>JBBCII010000001.1:0-2841523 GCA_037200765.1 Bacteroidota bacterium
ATGCCTGATCGGCAGACAAGTCTCGCTCAATACATCGAGCATACCAATCTAAGTCCAACACTTACTATAGGTGATATAGACAGGCTTGTTGATGAAGCCAAACAATACTCATTCTTCGGAGTTTGTGTGCCGCCATTCTGGGTGAAGCGTGCAAAACGTGAGATAGGCTCGTCGCCAATTGCATTGGTAACGGTTGCAGGATTTCCACTTGGCTATAACATGACGGAAACTAAACTCGATGAAATAAAAAGAGGCATCGAGAACGGCGCCGATGAAATAGATGTTGTGTGGAATGTAACGTCTTTCAAAACAGGAATTCCCTGGACGAAGGTCGAGATAGCGAAGTGCAGCAAGCTAACGCATGATCATCAAAAGCTTCTCAAAGTAATTATCGAAACCGCATACCTTTCCGACGAAGAGATTGAGACAGCCTGTAAGATCTGTGCCGACGCAGGTGTCGATTTCGTGAAGACCTCAACGGGATTTGCGCCAGCAGGAGCAAAGACCGAACACGTAAAGATCATGCGGAGCGTGTTGCCCGAAACAGTCAACATCAAAGCATCGGGTGGAATAAAAACAAGAGCATTTGCCGAAGAACTGATTGATGCAGGTGCATTAAGAATTGGAACATCATCATCGATATCTATTATAAAATCATGAATAACTTTTTGACAAACATTTTTCCGGAAGCAAGTGAAATCCCCAGCGCTTATAAACTCGGAGAACCAATCGAACAACGTGAATACCTGATCGATGGGGAGTTGAAAACATGGAAGGGAAACTTAAGCGCGGTTCTTAGCCCGGTGTATGTTAAGAACAACAATAACATCGAACAAAGAATAATCGGGCACACACCTTTATTGAATTCCGACGAAGCAATGACAGCGCTCGACGCTGCCGTAAAAGCATACGATCTCGGTCATGGACTGTGGCCTACGATGAGTGTGACGGATCGCATCTCGCACGTGGAGAAATTCCTGGTGAAGATGAAAGAGCGTCGCAGCGAAGTTGTAAATCTCCTGATGTGGGAGATCGGTAAGCCGTTGAAAGATTCTGAAAAAGAATTCGATCGCACTTACGATTCCATTGTCGATACGATCGAAGCCTTGAAAGATCTCGACAGGAACTCCGCGAAGTTTGTTGAAGAACAAGGGTTCATGGCGCAGATCCGTCGCGTGCCGTTGGGTGTTGCGTTGTGTATGGGTCCGTTCAACTACCCGTTGAATGAAACATTCAGCACTTTGATACCGGCGCTGATCATGGGCAACACGGTTGTGTTTAAACCTGCGAAGTACGGCGTGCTTTTGATCCGCCCGCTGCTCGAAGCCTTCCGCGACAGTTTCCCTGGCGGTGTTATCAATATAATCTATGGTCGTGGTCGCGAAACCGTCGGTGCTTTGATGGAAACGGGTCGCATCGACGTGTTTGCGTTCATCGGAACAAACAAGGGCGCTAACGATCTGAAGAGACTTCACCCGAAACCTCACCGCCTGAAATCGATACTCGGGCTCGACGCGAAGAACCCGGCTATCGTTTTACCGGATGCCGATCTCGACAATGCAGTTACCGAATGTCTCTCGGGTTCGTTGTCGTTCAACGGGCAACGATGCACCGCACTGAAGATTCTCTTCGTTCACGAGTCGATCGTAAATGAATTCATGAGCAAGTTCATGGACGCGATGAAGAAATTGAAATACGGAATGCCATGGGAAACCGGCGTTAATCTTACGCCACTGCCGGAGCCCGACAAAGTTGAATATCTCAAAAGTCTTGTGAACGATGCGACTGCCAACGGTGCGAAGGTTGTTAATGAGAACGGCGGCGAATCGTTTCATTCATTCTTCTATCCGGCATTGCTGTACCCCGTGAATTCTAAAATGAGAATTTATTCGGAAGAACAGTTTGGTCCTATCGTACCCATCGTTCCGTTCAGCGACGACAAAGAGGCTATCGAATATGTTGTGAACTCTAACTTCGGTCAGCAGGTAAGTATCTTCGGACAAGATTCGAAACGTGTTGCTGCTTTGATGGATGCTTTCGTGAACCAGGTTGGAAGGATCAATCTTAATGCGCAATGCCAGCGCGGACCCGACACATTTCCATTCAATGGTCGTAAAGACTCTGCAGAAGGAACTCTGTCAATTGCCGATGCATTGCGGGTGTTTTCGATAAGAACACTGGTTGCAACGAAATCCACCGACAACAACAAGCAGATTATTGGTGAGATCATTCGTAATAGAGAATCTGCATTCTTAAGCACTGATTACATTTTGTAATGATCATCCATCGCAACATCAGGGTTGGCGGAAACGTGCAGGGCGTATTTTATCGTGCTTCCACTGTTGATAAAGCGAAAGAGCTTGGTCTGAAAGGTTTCGTTCTGAATGAGCCAGCCGGCAGTGTGTACATCGAAGTTGAAGGCGAAGAGGCGCTGGTGAACGAGATGATCGCGTGGGCACGCGTTGGCCCACCGAGAGCGAATGTGATGTCGCTTGATATTACGGAAGGAACGGTGGTTGATTTTAAGACTTTCGAGATCCGCCGCCAGGTGGATTGAGTTTGCTTTGAAACGCGCAGTTGAGAGCGTCTTTGAATAACCCTTTCTTTACTTTTTTCAAATTGAAGATCGTGGCGCCGTTGAGTCCCCATTTGTTGGGCACGGGATAAACTGCGCCGTCGGGAGATTTGATGAAGACCGACTGATCTTCGGGCGTCAACATCATGACAGCAAATTGCTCGTCCTCTTTTAATGTCATGAAGATGCGTTTGTCGTTGGCCCGGAACGAAGCCCGGTCGAAGTGGGGACGTTCCACGGTGCCGGGAAATGCCATAGCCAGTTTTCGAACCTCGTCTACAGAAATCATATATTGGTGATATGAAAGCTATCTATTTTGCGCTGCTGCTGCTTTTGTTTTCTTGCGCTAAGGAAAGAAATATTCTCGTTTTCCAATCAGACTTCGGTTTGAAAGACGGAGCCGTTGCTGCGATGAAAGGTGTTTCGACATCTGTATCGAAAGACCTGCAGATCTACGATCTCACCCACGAGATCACCGCGTACAACATTAGCGAAGCGGCCTATTGGTTGAATCAATCGGCTTCGTATTGGCCAACGGGCACCGTGTTTGTTTCTATCGTCGACCCCGGTGTTGGTTCGAAGCGCAAGTCTATCGTAATGAGAACAAAGACGGGCCACTACTTTGTGACGCCCGACAACGGAACGCTGACACTTGTTGCGGAGTCGATGGGCATCGACGGAGTTCGCGAGATCGACGAGACCGTGAATAGACTGAAAGGCTCCGCCGAATCGTACACATTTCACGGCCGCGATGTGTACGCATATACCGGTGCACGATTAGCATCCGGAACAATAACATTCGAGGAAGTCGGAAGCTGCTGGAAGGCGACATCGTTCGGCTGCCTGGCATGAATGCGGAAGTGAAGGACAACGAGATCAATGGAAACATTCCCGTGCTCGACGTTCAGTATGGCAACGTGTGGACTAATATTGACAAGACCCAACTCGAGAAGATCGGCATCAACCCGGGAGACTCAATTGCCTTTTCTATTTCGTATAAAGGTGAACTGAAATACGAAGCCGTGGTCCCCTTTACAACTACATTCTCCGCAGTGCCTGTTGATGCCGAGCTCGCTTACATGAATAGCCTATTGAAACTTTCGTTGGCGATCAACCAGGGAGATTTTGCGAAAGTACATGGAGTATCTCAAGGAGCTGACTGGAATATTAAAGTGAAGAAGCGTTAGAATAAAGCGCCTATAACTTTCCGTGAATTCAACACGGATATGGCCGAGCCTTCTGCAAGAAAAATGGAGGAAGGCTTCATGCTTTCGAGACACTTAAAAGCTTCGCCATAGACCTTTCCGAAGTCGACATCAATTCGGTACGATCTTACGGGATAGATCTCCCAGCGGGGATGATCTACCTGGTATTCGCTGCAATGCTGGTCGTTCACTTTGGTGTAGCCCCAATTACTGTTCGGTGATAAACTCTTCTTTCGCTGCCGTCGAGGATGGTCATGGGTGTTTTTTCGCTCGACACGCCGAAAACATTCCAGTCGTCTTTCTTCCAGCGATACTGAACATTCAACACACCGGGTGTGGTGATCCACGAATGATCGGTCTGCAACGTTTCGTAGTTCTCTTTATAAATAAGATTCGCGATCACCGACACGATCGGCTTCGAGACGATCTCTTTGATGAAGACAACACCGCGTTTACCATTGTACTTCACGTAAAACCGCAGGTTGATCTCTTCGAAGTTCACATGAAAGGGCACTTTGATGCCTTTTATGCGTGTGTTGAGAAACATAAAACCCACGAGGCTCACGTAACAGCGGTTGTTCCAGAGATCGAGTTCTGTATGGGGAGGGAGGTAGGGCGAGAGCAAAGAAGGATCGACAACATAGTTGGCCATCGCTAGCTTTCGCCACTCTGCGGTGAGGAACGGTGTGGGCATAAAAAAACCCTGTAGCGGGTGGCTACAGGGTCTTTACATTATCGTGCTACAAGCTTTCTCCTGATGAAGTCCGTGAAGCGATATCTCTTCAGGGCGCTTTCGGGGAGATACTTTGCTCCTTTGATCTCGCGGAGACAATCGGGGCTTCCGCAATTACATTGGAATGGACTGTCCATATCCCACTCTGCAGAAGGATAGAAGAAAGTCATCTCATCACCAGGCTTGAGAGGCTTGACGGTAACGAGCTGCATCGTTGTGGTATCGAAGAAGCAATTAGGATCGCAGCTGTTGTTCATACACTCGAGGCATTCGGGGAAAAGCTCGATGTGTTTGTTTTCGCCGACCTGTACTGTAAGGTAGTTCGGTTCGGTGTGCGTTGCGCGCGAAATGAATCCAACAATGAATTCGTTCGCTTTGAAATGCTTCATTGAATACAACGAGCGAGCGCTCGTGATGGGATCAATCCGGATCTCGGCAACTTCACCAAGGTCGGACTCAACAATCGGATCAACTAAACTCATGAATGTGTAGTGGTTGGTATTGATCGCAATGTAAACATTGCTTGTGCAATGTGCAAAGAGCAACGTGCAATGTTACCTGCTCTCCAAACTCATCACTCTTCTTTAAGTGTGTCAACCGGGTTTACTCGTGATGCTTTGATCGTTTGAGAACCAACCGTGATCAAACCTAACACCATAAGTATAGAAGTAGCTAACGCAACCGTACCGAATCCGAAGTCAACACGGTTTGGAAGTAACTCCAGCCATAGATTGCTGATGAAATAGCTTAACGGCCCGCCGATAAGCACTGCAATAGCAAGTACTTTAAGGAAAGCTTTAGATAAAAGAAGGCGTTATTCCCCAGTCTGCAGCACCCAACGTCTTTCTTATGCCGACTTCTTTCTTCCTTCGCTCCACCATGTACGTAGCCATGCCCAGCAAACCGAGGCAGGCAATAACGATAGCAAGGAATGAAATGAAGCCAAGGATCGACACGATATCGAAGATCGCGCGGTGTGTGCCGGCCAGCTGGTCGTCGAATACCTCGTATTTCATCGCATGATATGGGTCTAATGTCTTCCATTTCGCTTCCAGCGCCGCGATCAATGCACGCTGATCGTTGCTCGCTACTTTAACATTGAGGTAGTTGAAGCTTTGCGGACTGTTGAAGATCACCAGTGGTCCCGGCGTATTAGTGTTGATCAGCAACTGGAACCTGAAATCTTTCACAACACCGGCAACCATTACCTGCTTCTTGCTCCACTTGCCTTCGAACACTTCCCCGATGATCTGCGAAGGTTGCTTATAGCCGAAGGCCTTCACCATTTCTTCGTTGACGATCACCTGCGACATGGTAGAATCGCTTGTTGCCGGCAGCACTTTCGTTCCTGCAACCATCTTCAATCCAGGTTATCGATAAAATTCTCGTCGGCGAGGAGATAGTGTGCGTGCTCTTATAGTCTGTCTCGCCCGGGCGACGATACTCATCGCCGTTGGTTCGTCCGTAGCGGGAATAAGATCCGAAGCTGAAATGCTTACAACACCCGGAACCTGCGAGAGCTCGATGGTTGCTTTCTCACGATCGATGCCGTTGAGGCTGATGTTGATGATGTTCTCGGTTTTCATTCCATAGTCGAATGCCATGTAATGTTTGAATTGATTGAAGATGAGCACCGACGTGGTTATGAACAGCAGCGAGATACAGAACTGCGATATGCTGAGCGTTGAACGCAGACCCCCAGCGCGAACCGCGTGCATTGTCCTGTTTCCTCAATGCCGTTATAGGCTGGTACGCCGACATCCGGAAGGCCGGGAATGTGCCGGCAATGATTCCCGCGATCAGCGCAAAGCCAACGAACACTAAGTATGTCATTGGGTCGAACGGAAGTTCAAAGTTGAGAAACTTGTTGAGCCAAAGTCCCCTTGAAAGCCGGACGAAGCGCTTGTAAGAACAAAATGGCCATTGCCAATGCCATCAATGAACGATAACGGACTCGCCAAGAACTGGAAGATGAAGTGAGCGTTTGTTGGCGCCTGTTACTTTACGAATGCCGATCTCTTTGGCGCGGGTAAGAGCTCTTGCAATGGACAAGTTGGTATAGTTAAGACATGCCGACAGCATGATGATCATCGCCAGGAAGCCGAGGAAATAAAATCCTTCGATCGGAAGGCGGGTGTTCGTGTCGTTGCCGGAAAGACCGAGCTGCACGTCTTCCAAAGGCTGGCCCGAAAGAATGAGTCCTTTCGAATATTCTTCCTGGATGTTGGCTTCATTGCGTTTTGTAACATCGGTAAGCATTGCTTCGAGATCGGCAGCCGATTGACCTTCGCGAAGGAGAACAAAGTTGTAAGGGCGGAAGAACAGTTCCAACTGTTGGTGAGGTCGTCGAGTTTCTTTTCGGCCCACAAAGAAGGCATGGTTGAATTCGACATCAATACATCAAACTTAAGATGTGATTTATATGGTGATGGATCCATAACGCCAGTCACTGTAAAGCTTCCCCATGAACTTGGTGCGGAGCGCGTGTCATCGTCTTCGATAGGGAATGCGAGGTTGCGATTAGAGAAGTCTACCGTCTTACCGATTGGATCTTCGTTGCCGAATAATTTTTTCGCTACGTCGGCGGTGATGATGATCGATCGTGGCGAGAGCAGGGCTGTTTCTTTATTGCCATTTACCAGTTCGAAGTCGAAGATCCTGAAGAACGAAGGTTCCGTGAAGTAGCCTTTGATGGTGGCGAAATGTTCGCCCGACTTTGCATCGCCAGTAACGGCTGGCAGGAGAGTGCGGCTTCTTCTATTGCCGGGTAGTTTTGTTTGAGATAGGCACCTGTTGGATAAGGTGATGTTGCGTAAGGCTGTCGTCCGCCTTTGTAGGTAACGATGCGATAGATGCGGTCTTTCTTTGTGTTGAAGCGATCGTAACGAAGCTGGTCGGACAACATGAGGATCACCAGCAGGCAGACGGACATGGCAAGAGCGAGTCCGAAGATGTTGATGAAGGAAAATGTTTTATGCTTGAGGATGTTGCGCAGTGCGACTTTGATGTAATTTTTCAGCATAGTGTTTAGGTCTGCGGACTGATGACGAACAATTGTGCCAACTGCAGATTAGACAGGAATGAAGGAAAAGAGGTTACAGGTTGTTCACGAATGAACAGAGGCGTGATAAGGAATGAACAGGTGGCACTTCTCTTACACTTCAAATGCTTCCGCAGACGCATGCTTCATCGACTCATCGAAATCGTACGGAGTATCACCACCTTCCAGTAAGCATCCATCGGGAATAGTAGGATAGATTTCTTCGTATGTTTTCACCAGGTTCATAAACACCCTTCTATAAACATGACTCCTGTTGATCTTATCGGGACTGCTGATACCAGCAGCTCCCATCAGTTCAACAAAACTCTCGATGGTATTCTTGTGAAAATTGGCAACGCGAACTGTCTTGTCTTCCACCACCAATCCTTTCATGAAGTAAGGATCCTGTGTGGCAACGCCGGTAGGGCATGTATTTTTATTACACTCCAATGCCTGGATGCAGCCAAGCGCCATCATCATGGCGCGGGCGGAATTGCAGGTGTCGGCACCGAGTGCCAGGGCACGGATGATGTGAAATCCTGTAAGAACTTTTCCGGAGGCGATGACGCGCATCTTGTCGCGCACACCGAAGCCGCGCAGCGAGTTGTCGACAATGCGAGTGCATCGAGCAACGGCATGCCAACGAAGTTGGTGAACTCGGGCGGAGCGGCGCCGTGCCACCTTCACCACCGTCTACCGTAATGAAGTCGGGATAGATATTGAGTTTCACCATCGCCTTACAGATAGAGAGGAATTCAGCCTTACGTCCAACACAAAGTTTGAAACCGACAGGCTTGCCACCCGAAAGCTCACGAAGGCGTGCGATGAATTGTATTAACCGGTGGGGCTATTGAAAGCACTGTGATAAGGAGGTGAGAACACCGTTGTTCCAACCTGGACGCCACGGATGGCCGCAACTTCGGGAGTATTTTTCGCAGCGGCAGGATCCCGCCATGACCAGGCTTTGCACCTTGCGACAGCTTGATCTCTATCATTTTCACGGTGGGCTTCGTAGCGTTGGCTTTGAAAGCTTCATCGCTAAAGTTTCCATCCTTATCGCGTGCTCCGAAATAGCCGGTACCGATCTGCCAGATCACATCGCCGCCAGGCTGTAAGTGATAGGGACTGAGACCACCTTCGCCGGTGTTGTGTGCGAACCCACCGATCTTTGCGCCACCGTTCAATGCGAGCACGGCATTCTTGCTCAGGGAGCCGAAGCTCATCGCCGACACATTCAGCACACTCATGTTGTATGGCTGCTTGCAATCTCTTCCACCGAAACTAATTTTCGGATGGTGATCCATTTTGTGAAAGTCGATGGGTGCAATGGAGTGTGTCATCCATTCGTAGCCTTCTGCGTAAACATTAAGCTGTGTTCCAAACGGCACTGTGTCGATCTGTTTCTTGGCGCGCTGGTAGATCACCGAGCGCTCGTTGCGATTGATGGGTGCACCATCGGTGTCCGACTCAACGAAGTACTGTTGGATCTTTGGACGAAGGTCTTCGAATACATAACGAAGGCGGCCAAGTAAAGGGAAGTTTCTCCTGATCGATTGCCTGGTCTGGACCATGTCGGCAAAGCCCATCCATACCAGAGGTGCTACCACCACGAAGGCAAAAAGTGCATCGGTCCAGAAGTAGGCCCAAACGAGGATAAGAGCCACAGTAAAAACGCTCAAGAGAACGAAGATTTTTCTCATAGAAGGAGGTGTTGGTTATCAAATATATACGATTTAGTACTTTTGCGAAACCATTCGTTTGTGGTAAGAAAGTTCTTCCTGCTCGACAAGAATTATCTCCTGGAGAAAGCCCAATTGGAATTGGAACATGGGCTTTTGAACTACTTGCTGGAGCATGTTAAGAATGATTATGAATTGCGGTACAATCCCCTCGGCATTGCCGATGCGTTCACCCAAAAGATCAGGGACTACAAGCTGGAAGAAAATACTTCTCTAAGATCGTTCTACGAAACGCTCGCCGGTGTTTACAGGTATAAGTTTGGCGATAACCAGCTCGAGTTCTTATGGGATGGCGCCGGGCATTCAGAGAAATACAGGAACGAATGGACTGACTTCTTTAAAAAACAGGTGAAGAGTTTCTGTAAGAGTGAGTTGTTTATTAAGGCGGTGTTAGATCTTACGGTGTTTAATAATTATTCGCCTATGGCGGAGAACAGGATGAATAATTTTATGTTACAGACTTTTGAGATCAGGATGTACAAAGGACTTATCAAGACAGCTTAACGTCCTACTTCATTACTCAAACTTCCCCCATAATACACGGCATTCATCAACATCTTCGATGTTCCATACCAGAACGCGCGGAACGTCATCCCTTCCGTGAAGCCAATCACCTTTCCGCGACCAACGTTGCTCACGCCAATCACCGACGTGTTCTTCATCATCTCGTAGTTGCCTTTGCGGATGTAGCCGCTCACGAGCGGGTTGTTTCCATACACTAAAGGATTGTTGTAAGCACCTTTGCCTTTCTCCAGGAAGAGATTGTTCGACTTGAACACGGGGATCTTCGCATCCCAGTACCCGAACAACAGTGGGTTGGAAAGATCTGCATCGGCCTGGAAGATCGCACCGCTGGTTTCGTTGGCCCCGTTGTTTTCCTGGATGTCGGCATAAGGCTTTGGCTTCGCCGGATCTTTGCCGCCTCTTCTTTCTTCATATCGAATTTTCCGAGGCCCGCGCCCGACAACCAGTTGAGTGCCGTTTCGAAGCCGATGATCACTCCTCCATTTTGTGTCCACGTCTTCAGTTTTTCTTTTGCACCATCGTTGATCACGCCGAAGTTGCCGGGAGGAAAGATGATCACATTATACTTGTTGATATTGGCGGAGTTAAAGACCGACTGCGGTATCAACGTTACCGGCATGTTGAAACGGGTATCGAGGAGATGCCACATTTCGCCGGCATCGTTGGCCGATACGCCGCCTTCTATCACCATCGCGATCACTGGCTTCTGCAGGGCCGTGAAGCTGCTGCTGCCAAGACTCACACCTTTGTAGTCGAGGCCGGTGTTGAATCCATAAACATCGATGCCATCTCTTTCCGCGATCTCTTTAATGTACACCGTAATTTGTTCGGGGCTCATGTCCTGGTTTTCTAATGGCACCATGATCGCTCCGCGCTCGAATCGTTTTCCATTCGAGTGATTGAAGACATCGTTCGATACTTTGATGCGGATGCCATGACTCAGCAACCTGTACATCGCACGTGGTGCATAGTAGCCGTAAGTTTTCAAAAGCGTAAGCATACGTTGCCTTATCGCCGTTGATCTTACCGACCGGCATCCTGAGCTCCGTTATTCTTTCGGATGTTGCCGGAACTGTTTTCAATTCCTGGTAGTCCATTCCAAACGCGAGTGGCAGCGTCCATGAGGAGATATCATAAAAGAGACTGTCTTCGAATTTTGTTCTCTTCTCGAACATAGCTTTCACCAACCTGTAGTTGGGTTGATTGGCAGGAACGACAAGGCCAGCATCGCCTTTATAGAATTCTATATTCTGACGAAGCAGCATCTCGCCGAAATGAAACTCGCGTGTCTTGTCTCTCGAAGCTCCAACGACGTATGCCTTTACCGGGTCTTTCGCTGCTTCGGCAGATGCAGACTTATAAAAGTCGCGCTGGTAATTGAGGAAGTCCTCGCGAAGCTCATTGATCGCCTTTAGCGAGCTGAGCATCGTGGTGAAATGATTTCGTATCGTGAATGGAAACCGGAGAACGCCATTCACGCTTTCCTGTGCGTGTCCGCGAGAGCTTGCCTGCTCGAACAAAATTCCAACAGCACCTTGCGTGTCGGGATAAGTGGATCCTTTTCCGTAATAGAAGTCATCGTATCCTTCCTGCGTGAAATACAACGACCCGATCTGGTCTAATGCCTTCGCATGATAGTCACCAAGCTTACGGGTAAGCTCCTGGTTCTTTGCCGGCGTAAGCGGATGCACGCGCGATGGCACGCCGGGCATGAAGAAGAACGTTGCATTTGTTCCCTGCTCGTGATGATCGGTTAACAGATTCGGTTTCCATTGCTGGAATTTTTTGATGCGCGCCTGTGATTCGGGCAACTGTGCCACCATCCAATCGCGATTGAGATCAAACCAATAGTGATTGGTACGTCCGCCGGGCCAGGGCTCGTTGTGCTCCGTATCGTTGGGGTCGGCCGAAATGCTCATGCTCTTTCGTGAATTTACCCAGCTCGAAAAGCGCTGAAGTCCGTCGGGATTGAAACTCGGGTCGAAGAGAATGACAGTGTTGTCGAGATACTTTTCGATCTCGGGACCTTGTGCGGCCGTGAGATAATACGCACCGAGCAGGCCTGCGTTGGCACCGCTGGCTTCGTTACCGTGAATGCTGCAGCCGAGATAGAAAACGGCAGGCATCGATTTCACATCCAGCGACGCCGACTTCGAAGGATCACTCAGTTGAAGATGTTGCTGGCGGATCTGTTCAAGATTCTGGTGATTCTTCGGCGACGTGATCGTGAGCAGCAACAACGAACGTCCTTCGTAAGTATGGCCGGTAACTTCCAGCGTCACCCGGTCCGACGCCTTATCGAGGGCATACATATAATCGACCAGCTTGTCGTGGCTCACATGCCATTCGCCCACCTCGTGACCGATAATTGACTTCGGCGTTGGGATGGACGGATCGAGCTTTACATTATCCGGCAGATAATACGAGAGATCGAGCTGTGTTTGCGCACACAGGAAGCCCGGCAAAACGAAGAACAGACAGAGAAGAAGCGTTCTCATGAATTTTTTAGAGTATAAGACCGGAAGTAAAAGAAATTTCTGTGCTTGTTAAGCAAAAAATATATGGCGGATTTCAATCGAAATAGTAGGGGTCCGGTGTTAAGAAATTTCGAGTGCATTGATTGTGCAGAACGCACTAAAATCGATTATAAAATATTGTATATCAATATTTTAAGCTCAAGATTATGTCTCACTTCATGTTACCAATTTGTTAATCTTTTGTTCTTAAGATTTAAAATGGGCAGTCTAAACCCGATGAGGAAAAAGAATATTTTTGCTGCACCTTTTTCCCAACTAAACCCTATCGTATGGTAAGAAAACTTCTACTAACATTTACCCTTACTGTCGTAACAACATTGGGCCTTATGGCCCAGATCACAACTGCCGGTATTTCCGGTCGTGTGGTTGGTGCTTCGACAGGTAAAGAGGAAGCTCTCCCTGGTGCAACGATTGTTGCTACGCACGTTCCTTCGGGAACAACTTACGGAACTGCTACTGTTGCCGACGGCCGTTATACCATTCCTGGTATGCGTGTCGGCGGTCCCTACACAATTAAGATCAGCTTCGTAGGCTACAAAGAACAAGTATTCGAGAACCTGACACTCAACCTTGGTGTAATTGCCACGCTTGATGTTAAGTTGGTAGAAGAAGGCACTCAACTTGAAGAAGTGGTGATCACTTCCGACAGGAATGACATCTTCAGCTCTGACCGTACAGGTGCTTCTGCATCTTACGGAACGTCATTGATCAACAGCGTTCCTACGATCGGCAGAACGATCAACGACGTTGTGAAATACAATGCGTTCAGCAACGGTCAGTCATTCGCTGGCCAGGATAGCCGCTTCAACAACTTCACGATCGACGGTTCCGTGTTCAACAACGGTTTCGGTCTCGGTAGTGCAGCACAGGCTGGTGGTCGTACTGGTACAACTCCTGTGTCTCTCGATGCATTCGATGAGATCCAGTTGAACGTTGCTCCGTTCGACGTTCGTCAGTCGGGTTTTGCCGGTGCAAGCATCAACGCCGTAACCCGCTCTGGTACAAACCAGGTGCAAGGTTCGGTTTACACCCTCTTCCGTAATACAAACATGATGGGTCGTAACGCCAACGACATCCTTGTAAGCCCCCTTACTGTTAAGGAGAACACGAAAGGCTTCAGGATCGGTGCGCCTATCATTAAGAACAAGCTCTTCATCTTCGGTAACTACGAACAATTTGACAGCTCGCTTCCTGCAGAAACTTACTCTTTGAACAGGGGACAGTCAGGAAGTAACGTGTCGCGCGTTACTGAAGCCGACATGATCGACGTTACTAACTTCATCAAGGATAAACTCGGATGGGAGCCCGGCGCGCTCGATGGTTTCAACAACAAGACCACCAGTAAGAAAGGTCTCGTTCGTTTGGACTATAACATCAACCAGAACCATAAGCTGGCTATTCGTTACTCGTCACACGATTCACAGTCGGATCAGCTGATCAGCGGTAGCAACAGCTCTAACACAGCTGGTTTCGGTAACCGTCAGAACTCTCAGACTGCCATGTCGCCCGAGAACACTGGTTATGTGATCCTCGACAACACAAGGTCTGGCGCCGTTGAATTGAACTCGAACTTCGGAAGCAAGATCTCTAACAAGCTGATCGGTACTTATAACAAGCAGGTTGAAGACAGAAAATATAAGTCTCCCTTGTTCCCGACGATTGAAATCCAGGATGGTGGTACTACTAACTCAACTTACATGACGTTGGGTATGGATCCATTCACTCCAAGCAACAAGCTGCGTTACTCTACTCTGAACATCACAGATAACCTTACTTACTTCGCAGGCGATCATACGGTCACTGCCGGTATCGCTATCGAGAAGTTCAAGTCAGACAACTTGTTCTTCCCTTCATCGAACGGTGTGTATGTTTATAAGAACATTGCAGACTTCAAGACAGCCGTGAACGATTACATCGCTAATCCTACGGCGACAACTTCACCTGTACCTGTATTGCGTTATAACCTCCGTTATTCTTTGTTGCCTAATGGTGTAGATCCATGGCAGACTTTGAAGACCACTACTTATAGCTTCTACGTCCAGGATGAATGGCAGGTGAACTACAAGTTCAAGGTTACTGCTGGTCTCCGTGGCGATGTGTTCGCTTACGACAAGAAGACTGCAGAAGATTTCTACAACCCGGTGGTTGGCGCTCTTAACTTCAGAGACGAGCACATCAACGATTACAACGTAAACACTGGTGCTTTCCCTAAGACCAAGGTTCTCCTCTCACCCCGTATCGGTTTCAACTACGATGTGAAAGGCGACAAAACGATCCAGTTGCGTGGTGGTACGGGTATCTTCGTATCGCGTATTCCGCAGGTATTGGTTTCGAACCAGTTGGGTAACAACGGTGTGAACACCGCTCTTATCTCTGGTGGCGGTACTACCGGTGCTGCATCGGTTGCATATCCGTTCCGTGTTAGCCCTGCAGATCTTCCTGCAGCTGTTAAGCCGGATCCTTCTGCTGTAAATGGTAACCTTGGCGCTCTTCCTCCTTACGTTGTTAACGCAACAGACGGAAGCCTTAAGTATCCTTCAGTTTGGAAAACCAACGTTGCTCTCGACTACAAGCTTCCTTTTGGCCTGATTGCAACTGGTGAAGTGATCTACAACAAGGTGATCAATGGTCTTCGTTACGTAGACGCTAACTTGAAAGCTCCTTCAGCAACTTTCGCCGGCGCTGATACACGCGATCAGTTCCCTGCTTACGGCAGCAACGGTGCTACACAAACTGCACCTATCAACGTTGCCCGTTTCTATAACACAGCTGTTACAAACGTGTTTGTGTTGAAGAATACGCACAGCGGTAGCGCTTATACGCTCACTGCAAAACTTGAGAAACCTGCAACACGAGGTATTGGTGGTATGCTTGCCTATACTTACGGCTTGGCTAAAGACGTTCAGTCAGTTGGTAGCACAGTGCAGGCTAACATGCCTACTGTTTACGGACAGAACTACCTTACTCAATCTTATGCCGATAACGACCTTCGTCATCGCGTAGTAGGTTATGCAAACTTCAGGATCCCTGGCGGTGATGAAGATAAAGGTACTATGAACATGATCACTATCGGTCTTACTTCACAGAGTGGTTCTAAGTATTCTTACATCTACTCGAACGATTTGAATGGTGATGGTCAGACTAACGACCTTATCTATGTGCCTACAAGTGCAAAGGAACTTACGTTCGTTCCTCAAACGATCGGTACAAAGACGTACTCGAACGAAGATCAGCAAGCAGCTTACGATGCATACATCGACAACAACCCTTACCTCAAGACAAGAAGAGGTAAGTATGCAGAACGCAACGGTGGTTTCTCACCATGGCAGACACGCGTGGATGTAACGTTCGTAAGGGACTTCTTCATTAAAGCTGGTGGCCAAAAGCACACATTCCAGTTCCGTGTTGACGTTCTTAACTTCATGAACCTTCTCGATCCGAAGTGGGGTATTGGTTGGACAGCTCCTGGAGCTAACTTCAACGCGATCTCTCCGATCAGCATCGCGAACGGCGGCAACAACTCACCTACTTACAAGCTTGCAACACAGGTTGTAAACGGTCAGACAGTTCTTATCCAGGATTCATTCCTCAAGAGCTCAAGTGTTGGTAACCTCTGGAGTGCACAGATTGGTCTCAGGTATATCCTCAACTAATGAAGATACTTGATGTTATAAAGAGAAAGGCCCCGATTTTCGGGGCCTTTTTTATCGCATTCCAGTTGAATGCACAGTCGCTGAAAGATCAGCTCACCAAAGAGAAGGTTATCCTGTGTGCTCATCGCGGAGGCATGTATGCCGACTATGCAGAGAATTCGTTGAAGACTCTGGAGTATCTCGGGAAAGGCTTCGAAGGTGCTTCGGTGATGGCCGAAGTAGACGTGCGAAAAAGTAAAGACGGCACCTTGTTCCTGCTGCACGATAACACACTAGAGCGAACGACGACCGGTACCGGTAAGATCGAAGAATCGACCGACGAATATTTGAAAGGATTAAAACTTCGCAATGGAAAAGGTGATGTTCTTAATGAAACCATACCGACCCTTGCGGAGCTTCTTGACTTCGTTGCCAAGAGAAAGATCTTTTTGATGCTCGATGTAAAGATCGATGACTGGAAACAGATCATGGATCTCGTGAAATCGAAGAAGGCAGTTCAGAAATGTCTCGTGCTCACGTTCAAACCCGAGAACTCGAAGAAGGCTCATGAAGCTTCGCCCAACATGCTGGTGTCGTGTCTCGTGAAAGATCGAAACGACTGGAATGAGATCAGCAAAATTGTTCCTGCAAAGGTGATGATGGCATACGTGAATAAGAGTACACCGGCAGATGTTATAGAAGAAATGAAGAGCAAGAAGATCTTTCTTGTTGGCGATGCAAGTGAAGTTGAGAGAAATAAGGGTATTACTTATGATGCTGCGTTTTATAAATCGATTGGAGTGAATGTTTTGGTTACGGATCTTCCAATGGAAGTAAAGGTGTTGTTGAAGTAGCTGTTGCACGGAGGTTCACAGAGGCAGCACAGAGTTACACAGAGAAATCCTCCGCGCAACTCTGTGAAACCTCTGCGCAATAGCTTTTGCGTACCTTAGCCTTATGGCTAACCCCCTGAATCGTTGGAGAGCACCAGTATTTGGTTTTCTTTTGCTCCTCAGTTCGTGCGAAAAAAACGGCAGAACAAACGTTTACGACGACCCCACAAGTTGATTTCGACCTTGAGCAGATCAAGGAAAGGGGATACCTCAACGCCCTGGTCGACAACAACTCCGTAAGCTATTTTATATTCCGTGGCGAACCCATGGGCTATGAATACGAGCTGCTTCAGATGTTTGCCGAAGACATTGGTGTGGAGCTCCGCATCAGGATCATTTCCGGCGTGGAGGAAAGCATCGATCTACTGAACAAAGGCGAAGGCGATGTAATTGCATTTCCACTCACGATAACCGACGAACGAAACAACTACGTAAGTTTTTCGCAGCCGCTATTCACCACCAACCAGGTGTTGGTTCAAAGAAAAGCAGACTCAACTCATAAGCCCATCAGGCTTCACTCCGATCTCATCGGCAAGAAGATCTATGTAATGAAAGGTTCTTCTTTCAAAGACAGGCTTCAAAGACTCTCGCAGGAAATTGGTGGACAAATAGAAATTGTTGAAGACAGCGCCGGTGCCGAAACTGAATCGTTGATCAGGCAGGTTGCGACAGGTGAAATACCATTGACTGTAACCGACCAGACATTCGCGATGATCAATGCGAGCATCTACCCGGAACTCGATATCAACACAATTATTTCTTTGCCACAAGAGATAGCATGGGCAACACGCAACAATTCGCCTGAGTTAAGAGGTGCGATCAACGAATGGTTAACCGCCATCAAGAAGAGAGGACAGTTTCGTTACATCTACGATCGTTACTTTAATAGTCCACGTACAACGGCGCTTCGCATGAGCAGCGACTATTCGAGCCTTAGCGGTGGAAAACTTTCGATCTTCGATTCAACCATTCGCGTGGAGTCGGAGAAGCTCGGTTGGGATTGGCGCTTGGTGGCATCTATTGTTTACCAGGAGTCGGGATTCGATCCGCATGTGAAGTCGTGGGCCGGTGCTGTTGGATTGATGCAGCTGATGCCCGCAGCAAGCAGGCAGTTCAAAGTAAAGAACGCTTACGATCCGGAGCAGAACATCCAGGCAGGAGTAAGAGTGCTTCAATACCTCGATGGTCTTTGGGCGAAGACGGTAACAGATCCGAATGAAAGACTGAAGTTTGTGTTAGCATCATACAATGTTGGCGTGTCGCACGTGATCGATGCAAGAAATCTCGCAACGAAGTACGGCAAGGATCCAACGAAGTGGGATGATAACGTGGAGATGTATTTGATGCTTAAGACAAAACGACAATATTATCGCGACCCGGTGGTGACCGCTGGATATTGCAGGTGTATGGGGCCTGTAAATTATGTGAAGGAAGTGATTGGAAGGTTTGAGGCGTACAAAGCTCACATCAACTGAGTTTTTCTATTATGGATTTGTAATCAACTTTCCCCAAATCCCCATTAAAATTCTTCATCACCTCATCCATAATCTTCTTCTGCTTCTGCCCTATCGAATAAGCATCTGAGTACCGGATGTCATCTCTGAACGTCACCATTGAATACAACGGCACCCATTTGTCGGGATACAACTGATTTAATCTTGCTTCAATTTTCTTCCTGATCAGAAATTCTTCATCGGCAACGAGATCGCGCATCTCTATGAAATTGTCGAGAGCAAGAGTAGCGATGGCATCAGTGTCCGGCTTGCGAAGCGCTTCGAATTCGTTGATGGTGTTATCCCAGTCATCTTTGTTCTTGTCGAGAAGCTGGTTGAGGATCCGGCAGTCTTCGAAGCCTGCATTCATCCCTTGCCCGTAGAACGGAACGATAGCATGTGCGGCGTCACCGATCAGTAACACATTGCTTCCGTGCGACCACGGCCAGCACTTCATGGTAACTAACGATGACACTGGATTCGTTGCCCACTGGTGTTCGAAGTCGGGGATCAGCTTCAGTGCATCGGGGAATGTTTCGTGGAAGAATTTTTTTGCGTTGCCTAATGAATCGAACTGATCGAATGACAAAAACAATGTGCCTGTAAAACTTCCGTCAGGATTGGGCAACGCGATCATCATAAAGCTTTCGCGCGGCCAGATGTGAAGCGCATTTTTTTCGAGATTTGTGCCCGCGGGAATGTGAAGTTCTTTGTAACCGTGTTCGATGTATTCCTGCGAGAAATTAAATCTTCCTCTCACCTGTAATGCGCTGCGAACTGCCGAGTAAGCTCCGTCGGCCCCAATCAAGATGTCGTGCTCATCATTGAGATCGGTGAACTTATGATTGAATATTAGTTGTACACCGCGCTCTTCGGCTTCATTCAACAATAAGATGTTCAGATCTGCCCTTGAGATGCTGTTAATAAACTGCCCTTCTTTACCGTAAGGCAGAAAAGAAAGTTTCTCAGAGACATCATGCATCATTCGGCCATGCATTGGGATCGCATTTGTGCGAATGACTTCGGCGAGACCAACCTCCTGTAATGCAGTGAGACCACGTGTGCTCAACGCGAGGTTGATAGAACGTCCCCTGTCTGCATTCGACTTTCTCATATCGGCGCGACGTTCCAGGAGTGTCACTTTGTAGTTTCGTTTAGCGAGATAGATGGCGAGTAACGAACCGACCAATCCAGCGCCAACGATCGTAACGGACCTCATAAGCTTTTCTTGAATACCTGTGCGAACTTCCACACTTCTTCGAAAGTATTGTATAACGGAACGGGCGCGATGCGCACTACATTCGGTTCACGCCAATCGACAATCACGCCGGCCTTCGTAAGCTTCGTAAACACTTTTGCATCTTTCACTAAGATTGACAGCTGGCAGCCGCGATCTTCGGGTGTTATGATTGTAAACTGGTCGCTGTTTATTTCTTTCAAAAGGAATTCTGCGTAGCCTGTTAGCAACACGCTTTTCTCGCGAATTTTTTTCATTCCTGCTTTATCGAAAACTTCCAGTGCAGCGAGATGTGCTGCGCCCGATAACACCGGGAAGTTCGAGAGCTGCCACGCATCTACACCTTCCATTGGCACGAAGCCCTTCTTCATTTGAAAACGTTCGTCTTCGTTGTAACCCCACCAGCCTGAAAGGCGCGGAAGATCTTTGTTGCCGAAATGTTTTTCGTGGACGAATGCTCCCGCAACCCCACCCGGTCCCGAGTTGAGATATTTGTAACTACACCATACGGCAAAGTCTACATCGTGATCGTGCAACTGCAACGGCACGTTGCCGGCAGCATGTGCGAGATCGAAACCGGCAAACGCACCCGCATCATGTGCGGCCTTCGTAATCGCTTCGATGTCGAAGAATTGCCCGGTGTAATATTGAACGCCTCCGAAGATCACCAACGCAAGCTGATCGGCATTCTGCTTAATGGTTTTAATGATGTCTTCGGTTCGAAGGGCGTATTCGCCGGGGCTAGGCGCTACTTCAACCAGCGCTGCATCGGGATGCATTCCATGCAATCTTATGTGCGATTCGAAAGCATACTGGTCCGACGAAAAAGCACCGGCCTCAGTAATAATTTTAAATCGTCCACCCGACGGCTTATAGAATGATACCAGCATCAAATGAAGATTCACCGTAAGCTGGTTCATTGCCACAACCTCTTCGGGCTTCGCGCCAACGATCTTCGCTAATGATTTCTTGGCAAACTTATGATAGTAGAGCCACGGACGTTTTGCGTGAAAGTGACCTTCAACACCAAGCTTTGCCCAGTCGTTAAGTTCTGTGTTAATGAATGACTTCGTTGTCTTCGGTTGAAGACCTAAGGAGTTGCCCGTGAAATAGATCCACTTGCGGTCGGGGAGCAGGAATTTTTTTCTGAATGACTTTAATGGATCGGCCTTGTCGAGCTTGCGGGCGAAGGCAAGATCATTTTTAAAGATCATCTTAAACAAACTTCGGATCCGCTTCCATCACCGTCCCACATTTCTTGCATGTCCTGAATTCTAACGAACCATAGAACTCTCTGAACCGCGGAAGAAAATCCTTCTCTATGTTATCCAGGTGGAAACGATATTCGTGAAGCTTGTTGTTGCACTTCTCGCAATACCAGATCAAACCATCGAGCATGTTCGGATCTTCACGCTTCACTTCGATCACGAGGCCAACGGTCCCGGCAGGTCTTTCGGGTCGGTGTGGCGTATTGGAAGGCAACAAAAACATTTCACCTTCTTTAATAGCAATATCCACCGGCTTGCCATCTTCCTGGATCCGAACGTTGATCGTTCCTTCGAGCTGATAGAACAATTCTTCGGTCTCGTTGTAATGAAAATCTTTGCGGGCATTCGGTCCGCCAACCACCATTACGATATAATCGCCGGCATCTGCATATAGATTCTTGTTACCCACGGGCGGCTTGAGCAGGTCGCGGTTTTCGATGATCCACTGCCTGAGATTGAATGGTCTGCGTACTGGCATAAACACACGTTTTTGACGGGGTAAAGCTAACTTTTAAGCTCTATATTTACGCAAAGAACTCACCAATGGACCTGAAACTGGACGGAAAAAATGCCGTTGTCTGCGGCAGCACACAGGGAATCGGCAAGGCTGCGGCCTATGAGCTGGCCCTCCTGGGCGCCGACATCACACTGATTGCCCGCGATGAAAAAAAATTGAAAGCGGTAGCCAAAGACCTGCCCACGCCCTTAGGACAAAAGCATGATTATCTCGTCGCGGATTTCAACTTCCCGGATCAACTACAATCCGGTCTCGAAAAACATTTCAGCCGCGAAACATTTCACATCCTTGTAAATAATACCGGTGGACCGGCACCCGGCAACGCATTCGATTCGAAGAGCGACGAATACATTAAAGCATTCACTAATCACTTGCTCTGCAACCAGGTGCTCGTACAGGCACTCGTGCCCGGCATGAGAAAATCGCAATACGGTCGCATCATCAACATCATCAGTACATCCGTAAAAATTCCGATCCGTGGACTCGGTGTTTCAAACACCATTCGTGGTGCCGTTGCCAACTGGGCAAAAACACTTTCACTGGAACTCGGACCTTACGGAATTACAGTAAACAATATCCTTCCCGGTGCTATCATGACCGGCCGCCTCGAGACCCTGATCAAGAACCGCGCAAAGAAAGCACAGAAGACTGTTGAGGACGTAAGGAAAGAGATGATCGCAGAGATCCCCGTTGGCCGTATCGGCGAAGCATCGGAAGTTGCAGGGGCAATCGCATTTCTTGCATCGCCCGCAGCAGCATACATCAATGGTATCAGTATCCCAGTTGATGGAGGACGCACTGGAAGTTTATAGTGAAAAGTGAATAGTGAAAAGTGGAACGCCTTTCAAATTATATCAACGGTGAATTAGTTCCACCCGCTTCTTCTCTTTACATAGAAAACTATAATCCAGCCGAAGGCAAAGTCTATTCTTTTATTCCCGACTCCGACAATCGCGATGTAGATAACGCTGCACAGGCTGCACGCGTTGCATTCAAAGACTGGTCGGAGATGAGTGCCGATAAGCGTTGTGCTATTCTTTTAAAGATCGCTGATCTTATCGACCGTGATCTCGACAAGCTTGCTGTTGCGGAGAGCGTTGATAACGGTAAGCCGGTAAAGCTTGCGAAGTCGCTCGATATACCACGAGCTTCTGCCAACATTCGTTTCTATGCGCAGGCTGCAATTCATTTTGCAAGTGAAGCTCACATCACGGGCACCGAAGCAATTAACTATACTTTAAGAGTTCCTTCTGGCGTTGCCGGTTGTATTTCTCCGTGGAACCTCCCCTTGTATTTGTTTACATGGAAGATAGCGCCCGCGCTTGCCGCCGGTTGTACTGTTGTTGCGAAGCCTTCGGAGCTCACACCAATGACGGCTTATCTATTTTCCAGGTTGTGTATCGAAGCCGGATTGCCTAAAGGAGTTTTGAATATCGTTCACGGTTATGGATCGATCGTAGGACAGGCAATTGTAGAACACCCGTTGATCACATCGATATCATTTACCGGAGGAACTGTTACCGGGAAGAAGATCGCATCGACAGCCGCACCGATGTTCAAAAAACTTTCGCTCGAGTTGGGTGGAAAAAATCCGAACATCATTTTCGCCGACTGCGACTTCGAACAAACAATGAAGTCAACGATGCTTTCATCCTTCGCCAACCAGGGAGAGATCTGTCTCTGCGGTTCGCGAATTCTTGTTGAGCGAAGCATATATCAAAAGTTTGTCGATGAATTCGTGAAGAGAACGAAGGCACTCGTTGTCGGGCATCCTTCCGACGACAAAACAGATCTCGGTGCTCTCGTATCCGAAGCTCACATGAATAAAGTGTTGTCGTACATCGAGCTTGCGAAGAGCGAAGGAGGAAAGATATTGACAGGAGGCAATAGGATCTCGCTCAATGGCGGATACTACTTAGAACCGACCATTGTTGTGGATCTGCCGCAGACATGCCGGACCAACCAGGAAGAGATCTTCGGTCCGTTCGTTACCGTTTCTCCGTTCGACACCGAAGAGGAAGCTCTCGAAATGGCTAACAGCAATGCATACGGATTGTCGGCCACTATATGGACTGAAAATTTAAAACGGGCACACAGGGTTTCGGCACAAGTGAAGAGCGGGATCATTTGGGTAAACTGTTGGTTGTTCCGCGATCTCCGCACTCCATTCGGAGGCATGAAGCAATCGGGCGTTGGCCGCGAAGGCGGGTGGGATGCTCTGAAATTTTTCACGGATACCAAGAACATTTGCATTAAGCTTTGATGGGGTTCTTTAGTATTGAAAATATTGCTTTCACCGTTTTCGGATATGCTGTAAGTTATCTCGAACTGTTTGGATTGATAACAGGAACAATTGCCGTTGTTCTTTCGGCGTATGCCAACCTTTGGAGTTGGGTCATCGGGATCGTGAATGTTGTTCTTTCATTCTTTCTTTTCTACCAGGTACAGTTGTATCCCGATATGTTCTTGCAGGTGTTCTTTTTCGTAACGAACATTCTCGGATGGTGGCGATGGGCTCATCCCAAAGAAGGTGAAGCCGACTCGCATAAAGAACTTAAGGTAAGCTGGATGGACAGGCGCCAGCTGGCGGTTACTGTTTCGGTGGGATTATTGGGCACAATAATAATGGCATTGTTTGCAAGAAACCTGAATGCATGGCTGCCGACAATCTTCAGTAAACCGAGTGCTTCTCCTTTCCTCGACTCGTTTATAACGGTGATGAGCATACTGGCAACGTTCTATATGGTTCAAAAGAAGATCGAGTGCTGGATCATCTGGGTATTGATCGACATCGTGGCAACTTATGTTTACTTTATCCGCGACATTAAGTTTTATAGCATCCAGTATTTCATACTTACCATTATTGCGGCGTTCGCCGTGTGGAACTGGATTAAAGAATATCGTGGTTACAGAAAGATCGCAGTATGACCCTCGGTCTCGTTATTGGCAAATTTCTTCCTGTACATAAAGGCCACCTGGCTTTGATTGCATTCGCTGCGAAGCAATGCGATGAGTTGATCGTCTCCATTAGTGATGCTGAAAATGATCCGATCGATGCTAATCTTCGAATGAGCTGGTTGAAGCAACTTACGACTGCGAAAGTATTCTTATTGAAAGATGATTTCGATCGTCCAGGTCTTGAATTGAAGGAACGCACAAAGGCCTGGGCCGATGTTATCACGAAGACATACGGAAAGATTGATAAAGTATTTTCTTCCGAAAATTACGGGGCGCCATTTGCAGAGAATCTTAAAGCCGAAGCCGTACTGTTTGATCAGTCACGCGAAAAATTTCCGGTATCCGGTTCAATGATCCGCAAGTCACCATTTAAATACTGGGACTTCATTCCAAAAGAAGTGCAGCCGTACTTCATAAAACGCGTCTGTTTTTACGGACCCGAAAGCACAGGCAAATCAACCGTCGCAATCCGGATGGCAAAGCATTACAACACCATCTCCGTTCCGGAAGTCGCGCGCGAGATGCTCATCACGAACGACTTCACAATAGACGACATCATTAGGATTGGCAAAGCACAGACGGAAAGAGTTCTCGAGTACACAAAGCTTGCGAACAAGCTCTTGTTTTGCGACACCGATGTGATCGTTACCCAGATCTATTCGAGACATTATCTTGGAGTAGTTCCCGACATCCTATTCGAACTCGAAAAGCAAGTCGCCTACGAGAAGTATTTCTTCTTCGATATCGACGTGCCGTGGGTAGAAGATGGTTTGCGCGACCTGGGGCATCAGCGGGAGAGAATGAGAGAGATTTTTCTTAACGAACTCTTGAGAAGAAACATCACTCCAACCATAGTCCGTGGCTCATTCGAAGAACGGGAAGAGATCATCACGCACACTGTTGACAACTTCTTCGTAACTTGAGGCAACCCCACCTCATCCATGCTGCATCTGAAGATTCTCCTGGTGCTCACGTTGCTGCCTTCGTTGATCTATTGCCAATCGAAAAAAGTATTTCACAACGAAACGATCGCGTATTCCAAGCTTGCTGAGATTATCGGCCAACCAAAGTGGGACACGATCGTATTCGACCAGGTACATTTCAAAAGCGACATCGGCAAAAGAGATTGGCAGGACAGCGTGTTTGGCCAATACACTGTCGCCAACGCGATCAAAGCAGGTAAAGTGAAGTCACTGGAGTTTGCCGATTGCACATTCTCTGAAAGCATCTTCTTTGAAGGAAATTTCGAAGGCAACGTAGCATTCACCCATTGCAAAGGACCTGAGGAGCTCGTGTTCGAGAATTGTAACATCAACGCGTTGTGGATCTCCGAAGCCGACTTCCAGGCAATCTTTCTTCAGCATAGTAAATTCAAAAACATTACCGTCCGGACTGAAGACGCTGAGCACACAACAATCTCATTTTTTAAATCATCAGTCAACGGTGAATTAGAAATAGTCGGTAGCAGGATCTCCATCTTTAACTCATCATTTGTGCTCGACGCAGAACCTATTATCGAGAACGAAGGAAGAGGTACAGCATGGACAACTGTCAATAACACTTCGTTCGATCAACCCGACGGCTTTCTTCAATTCCAGCAGAAGGACGGATTCGTACAGGTGAGTCGTTGTACTTTCTCCGGTGGCGTCGATTTCTACGGCGATGGAGATAGAGTAACGTGGAACATTGTTGACAATAAATTTCAAAAGGAAGTCGGGTTTCGTTCGGGAGCAGAGATCGGTCCTTCGAGCTATATAAACTTCAGGGAAATTTATTCTGACAGGTCTTTAGGCTGGCACATCGACCAGGACAACGAAATGCTTTTCTACGACGGCCGCGACGACCAGATCCAGATGGAGAGATATTATACCAATCTCCTTCGTCTCCATAAACGATTTCACGACTTCTATCTCGACGGCGGCGACATCTATTCGGCTAATATTCTTTACGTAAGGATCAAAGATCTCGAAACAAGACACCTCGAAAATGAATATGTAAAGACGTCTTCATTTGATCTTTGGGTCAGGATAGGTCTCAATAAATTATTAAAATTCTATACGCGATACGGCACCGATCCAGCGAGGGCCATCGTGATCTCGTTGTGGGTTGTTTTCGGCTTCGCATTGTTTTATGTGTTCTTCCCTTCGTCGTGGGATCTTTCGTCGCGAAGTAAATTGATCGACAACGTGAAGAACATCCGTCATTTCAGGAAACAGCCGCGAAAACTTTGGAGTATAGTTGTAAATCTTTTTGTAACGATATTAAACGCGTATGCCCTTAGTTTGAATGCATTTGTTACGCTCGGTTTCGGTGAAATACCAACCAAAGGTTTTGCACGCTATGTTACTATTGCTGAAGGATTTCTCGGTTGGTTTTTGCTCACACTCTTCAGTGTAGCACTCATCAGCCAGAGCAGCTTTTAGTCGGATTATAAAATTATTAACTTGAGTAAAACCATCTTCCTTTCATGAAACCAACAGTCCTCACCACCTGTGTTGCATTGCTGGTGTTTGCCTGCAACACCGGCTCCAGGCCAACTTCCGATATTGCTCAATACACCGAAGTGCAAACAGGCGGTGTTAAAATGATCTCCGTAGCAGGCAAGTACCAGGTGTGGACAAAGAAAATCGGCAGCGGCGACATCAAAGTCCTGTTGCTTCACGGTGGCCCCGGCTTTCCACACGACTACTTCGAGTGCTTCGAGAATTTTCTGCCTCAGGCCGGAATGGAATTTTATTATTATGATCAACTCGGTGTCGGCAATTCAGCCCTGCCCACCGATACTACTCTCTGGACTGTAGATCGGTATGTTGAAGAAGTGGAGGAAGTGAGAAAAGGTCTCGGTCTCGAAAACTTTTACATACTAGGTCATTCATGGGGTAGCATGTTAACGATGACGTACCTCCAAAAATACCAGGAGCATGTAAAAGGTGCAGTGCTCTCGAATATGTCGGCAGGCATTCAAAGCTACGTTGCTTACTCACAGGAGCTGAAGCAAAAATTCTTTACACCGACGGAGATCAAAACGTATGATTCACTCGATAAGCTGAAGGCTTTTGGAGCTGCCGAATACCAGGAGTTGCTGATGAACAAACTGTATTCAAAAGTTATTTGCCAGCTAGATCCGTGGCCCGAACCGTTAGCGCGCGCGTTCAAGAAAGCGAACACCAATATCTATATGCAAATGCAGGGTGTCGACGAGTTTCACGTAACGGGAAACTTCAAGAACTGGGAGATGTGGGATAAGCTTGGAAACATTAAGGTACCCACGTTAGTCATTGGCGGCATGAACGACGAGATGAAACCCGACGACATGATACGCGAAGGCAAGTTGATCCCGAACAGCCGCACCTACCTTTGTCCCAATGGAAGTCACCTGAGCATGTATGACGATCAGCAGAATTATTTCAAGAACCTGATAGGCTTTTTGAAAGACGTGCAGGAGAACAAATTTACTCCCGACCCGAAAGAGTAAGACGGCTTGAGATTATTTTGAGTTATCGGCCGGCGCCCATTTCTTGCCAGCAATTTCCGACCTGAAAGTCTCGACGCACTTCCTGTCCTGGAGTGTGACGTAACACGTTTTCCCGTCGGGGCCGCCGAAGATGATGTTACTCGTCTTCTTTCCTTTCATTTGAACTTCGCGCATCAGCTTGCCATTCGGCGATACGATAGCAATCACTCCTTTGCCGTGGCGGGTGATGTAAAGATTTCCTTTCCAGTCGCACTTCATTCCGTCCATTCCGAAGTCGGGGAATTCAATTAAGAGTCGTTTGTTCGAGATCTCGCCTTTATCGTTCACATCGAAAGCCCATACTTTGCGCTGGATGCTTTCGTTTACGTACAGAATTTTTTCGTCGGGACTAAGTTCGATGCCATTCGTTGTGCCCATATCGCCAGCGAGCTTTGTCACTTTTCCGTCGGTGTCTATGCGCCAGAGGTTCCCGGTGCTGTCGGCCCAATTGGGATCGCTCGCAAAGATCTGTCCTTTCTTGTTTATCGTGATGTCATTGGGTTGGTTGAACCTGCGGTTGTGACAGACTACCGACACTCTTCGGTTCTTCATGTTAACACGAAGAACGTTATGACCCTTCCAATCCGCGAGCAGCATGTTGCCATCGAGGTCCCACATGATTGCATTGGCAACACTTTCGTAGGGGAGAGTTACGAATAAACTTACAGACCCATCGGAAGCGACTTTGCCTATCGTACCGTCTTTCTGGTAATTGACAACATAGAGGTTATTGTCGTTATCGACGTTGGGGCCTTCTATATTATTAGTGAAGAGATTTTCTGCCGTAAAGTCTCTTGCTATGAAAGGCCCGTTTTGAAATAGCAGCAGCGTTATAAAAAAAATCATTTTCGTGTTTTCAGTGCTTCCGTGAGCTACCTCCCGACCTTATGTCCTTTCTGAGCGAAGAACAGAATGTAAATATAGCACGGCAGCATCAGTGCGAAGAACGTCCACTGGAAGTCGTAAGTATCTTTCAGGCTCGCATAAACCTTGGGAATAATTGCGCCACCCGCGATACCCATGATCAGCAATGCCGATCCCTTTTCAGTGAACTTGCCCAGTCCTCCAATAGCCAGTGGCCAGATAGATGGCCACATGAGCGCGTTGGCAAGGCCAAGCAGGGCAACGAACATAACTGACACGTAACCGTGCGTTAACGCAGCAGCAAAAGTAAAAATGATGCCAAGAATTGCAGAGAACTTTAATGCGGTCGATTGCGAGATGATCTTTGGTATGGTGATCAATCCAACGATGTAGCCAACGAGCATCGCAACAAGCGTGAATGATGTGAAGTATTTTGTTTGGTCACTTGAAATATTAAAGCCCTTGCCATAAGTGCCGATCGCGTCGCCTGCCATTACCTCAACGCCTACATAAAGGAAAATACAAAGAGCTCCGAGCCATAGATAGGCAAACGAGAAGATGCTGGTTCGTCCTTTTCCCGAGCCAACAGATTGCGTGTTTACGTCAGATGCTTTGATCTCAGGTAAAGCTGATCGTGAGATCCAAAATGCAAGTATCACCAGCGCGACAGCCATGATCATGTATGGTAAATAGATCGTGGACGCGAACGCATCTAGCAATGCATTTTTTTCTACAGGATCAGTTGTCGCTTTTACTTTCGCTTCCAGTCCGCCAACGTCTTTCAAAACAAGGGCTCCCAAAATTATCGGCGCCAATATGCCCGCAACTTTGTTACAGATGCCCATGATGCTGATTCGTTTCGCCGCGCTCTCTATTGGCCCGATGATACTCACATAAGGATTTGATGCAGCCTGCAGCAACGACAACCCGCCACCAATAATAAAGAGGCCAACGAGCGAGATCGGGTAATTTCTTTGTGTTGTGAACTGGCCAAACACGAATGTGCCCACGGCCATAACGAGAAGACCCAGCGCCATACCTTTTTTCATGCCCGTTCTTTCGAGGATCCACGAAGACGGCAGTGCTAAGAAGAAGTAGGCGAGATAGAACGAGGTTGTTACCAGGAATGCTTTCGAATCGGTGTCAAGATCGAACGCAAGTTTTACGAAACTAATGAGTGGTCCATTCAACCACGTGACGAATCCGAAAATGAAAAACAACGCTCCCACAATGAGCATGGAAGTCGTGTATTGTTTCTGATCCTGAGCCATAGAATTGAACCTAATTCGGTTTAGTTTTGCGGGGAAATTTTTTCGATAATACAACAAATGAGTGACAACCCGAAATTCACTTTACTAGTGTTGGCCGCCGGCATCGGCAGCCGTTATGGAGGCATCAAACAGATCGACGGCTTCGGCCCAAACGGCGAAACCATCATGGACTATTCACTGTTCGACTGCGTCCGTCATGGGTTCACAAAAGTTGTCTTCATCGTTCGCGACGAGATCCTGGAAACAGTTAAAGAAAAATTTCTTCCTAGGCTCAAAGGAAAAGTTGAAGTCGAGTTTGTTGTGCAGGCACTCGATACCATGATCCCTTCGAAGTATCAAGCTGCGCCTCAGGGTAGCGGTCGTACCAAACCATGGGGTACCGGTCACGCCATGCTCTGCGCGAAGAATGTTATCAACGAGCCATTCGCCGTTATCAACGCCGACGACTTCTATGGACAGGAAGCCTTTCGTTCGATAGCTTCATTTTTCAAACAGGGAAGTAAAGACAATGCCATGGTGGGATATACATTGAAGAATGTGCTCTCCACGTACGGCAGCGTGTCGCGTGGCTGCGGTGAAACCGACGCCGAAGGTTACCTGCAAACTGTTGTTGAAAGAACGACTATTGTTAAAGAGGGCGATAAGATCGTTTCGAAAGAGCCGGCCGGCGATCGTGTGCTCAGTCCCGAAACCCCTACGTCTATGAACTTCTGGGGATTTCATCCCGGCGTGTTTGATTTTGCTGAACAGTTGTTTCATAAGTTTCTTGACGCCAATCATGAAAATCTGAAAGCAGAGTTTTACATACCATTGTTTGTAAACGAGATGATCAACAAGAACAGCGGGAAAGTGAAAGTGCTTAGCGGAGGAACGACGTGGTTCGGAGTTACTTACAAAGAAGATAAGGAAGAAGTAGCAGGGAGGATCAGGGATCTAATATCGCAGGGACAGTATCCTTCGAAATTGTGGTAGATCTTTTAAATCAATTTGGGATCAGCGGAGACGCGGTTCCTATTGGAAGTGGTCACATCAACAAAACATACAAAGTTGGTTCGTACATTCTTCAACGGATCAACAGCAATGTTTTCAAAAAACCTGAAGACATCGCAAGTAATCTCGAGCACGCACGTCTACATCTCTCCGAAAAACATCCCGGCTATCTTTTTATAGCGCCCATTAAGAACATCGTTTACGAAGGAGATCACTGGAGATTATATCCCTACATCGAAAACAGTTACACCATCGATGATGCGCAGAATGTAGCGCAGGCTTACGACGCTGCAAAAGCCTTTGGAAGGTTTGGAAGATTGATGCAGGGTGTTGAGTTGTCGAAATTCAAACCAACAATAGCCAGGTTTCACGATCTGCAACTTAGATATGAACAGTTCCAGCAGGCGTTAACGTTGGCAGGCAATAACGAAAGAATCGTTGCTTCACAAGAGATCAACTTAGCGATCAAAAACAAAACGCTGGTCGATCATTACAATTCCATTATCGCGAGCAACACGCTTGTACCCGGCATCTTTCACAACGACACCAAGATCAATAATGTCCTGTTCGATGGAACAACACATAAAGCCATCGCCGTTATCGATCTCGATACCGTAATGGAAGGATACTTTATTTATGATTTAGGCGATCTCGTTCGCACCCTGGTAAGTCCCGTTAGCGAGGAAGAGAAAGATCTTGACAAGATCGTTGTCCGAAGAGAATTCTATGATGCCGTTATCGACGGATATCTTTCGGAGATGAATAACATCGACAAGTCGCTGGCATCATTCGCGGGACAAATGATGACGTACATAATGGCGTTAAGATTTCTTGCTGATTACCTGAGAGGCAACACTTATTACCATGTTACTTATGCTGATCAGAATTTGGTAAGGGCAAGAAACCAACTAAGGCTTCTGGAGTTGTTGGGATCAGTCAATTAATGAAATAATTGACTAACAGCACCACGGCCACGGCGAGCATCATGAAACCGAAAACCTTCGCTCTCACCATGTAACTCTTCGGCGACATGAATCCTCCTCGTCTCCTCACATTATTTGTTTAAGTCATCAATAACACGCGCGGCAAAGTAAGCCACCATAGACAGGGCCATCAGCACTGCCAGGAACCTGGCTTTCTGATGAATGACTTTTACTTTTTCCGTTTTCATAACCCTTTGATTATCAATCTATATACCACTTTAACTCAAGAAAAGCTTACTGCGCGCGATAAATCAACCTATTTGAGGGATGACTTCGATGGAATAGTAGGTGAGTGGACTTACGAAAAAGGTCCCTTTCTGGATTCCGGTCAAGCTAAGACTTGCCAACCACCTGCATGGTGTCGGATGGCGTGGATTTGCCACCGCGGGGCTCTATTGTTACGGCGAAGGCCGCAGCCTTGCCTGTAGACTTCATTTTCAAAAGGGCTGTGCTGGTGTCGAATACGCCTATATCTACAGGTTTGCCGTCGACTATTGCCCAAAGCTGGTACTGCTGATCTTGCGCCAGCGCTTTCAGGTTCTGGACGCTGAGATAAACTTCCTGGCTGGTCTGATTCCAGTACACCGATGCAAGGGCTTCCGGCGCTTTTGGAGTGCCTGTCATCACCACGCGCTGGAACGCAGGGTTGTTGATAACCTGCATTTGCGTTTCAATGTCGCCGAGGCGTTGATTTACCTTGTTGTAATCCTGCGCGAACTGTTCGTTCTGAGTTTGTAATGCGATCAGTTGCGTCTCACTCTGTTTCCAGTTGTGATAGAATGTGAGTGCGAAGTATGATGCAGTAAGAGCGAAGACGATTGAAGCAGCGGTGGCGTATCTCCATGTGTTGAGAGGAATGATTTTAGCTTCTCCAATGGATTCGAATATTTTTTCTTTTACACCGGCTGGCGGAGTAACGGCAGCTTTCATAAGGAATGCTTCCATCGTCTCTTCAACGAGGGCAAGCTCCTTGCGAAGCTCAGGATACTGCGCGAGGTTTCTTTCCACTTCCAGGCGTTCTGCTTCCGTAAGCTCACCCAGTGCGTAAGACTCCAGTATTCCAGACGATATGTATTCTTTTATATTCAACTGCCTACTTTCAATAAACTTCTAAGTTCTATCATAGCAAGCCTCAGGCGCGTTTTTACCGTGCCGAGAGGGATGTTAAATTCTTTAGCCAATTCCGATTGGGTGTAACCTTTGAGATAGAGATATTCCACAACGAATTTTTGTTCGTCAGATAAACGTGTAAGAACCTCTTTAAGACCAATGGTTTCTACATTTTGCTCTGCTTGTTCCTTGCGATCGATCCTATTTACGAGGTTATCGATGTCGTCGGTTTTCCGGTCTTTGCTAATTTCTTTCGACCTCGTTTTATCGATGGCAAGGTTTCGCGTAAGATTCAGCATCCACGTAAACAGGCGTCCTTTCGAAGCATCGTAGGCATCTATGCGATCCCAGATCTTCAAAAAAGCATCCTGTAATACCTCTTCCGCAACATCTTCATTGCCGATGATGCGGGAGATTACTCCGTAGAGAGCAGCAGAGTAATGATTGTAGAGGTAGTCTAAAGATGACTTGCTCCTGGCCTTTAATCCAGAAACAAGTTGATCTTCAGATATGGTAATAGAGTGTGCTATTCTTGAAAGATAGCTTAAATATGTATTACCTCACCATACGCTGCAGCGCACGCTTCCATGATCGCTTCGCTCATAGTGGGATGTGGATGGATACTCTTAATGATCTCGTGACCTGTTGTTTCAAGATTGCGGGCAACAACAACTTCGGCAACGAGTTCAGTAACATTATAGCCGATCATGTGCGCGCCCAGCCATTCGCCGTACTTCGCATCGAAGATCACTTTCACAAAACCATCCGGGGCTCCGGCAGCTTTCGCTTTGCCTGAAGCAGAGAAAGGAAACTTGCCGACCTTAATTTCATAACCAGCTTTCTTCGCTGCCTCTTCGGTCATGCCGACAGATGCAATTTCCGGTATGCAATAAGTACACCCGGGAATGTTTCCGTAGTTGATCGGATGAGGTTTGAGACCAGCGATCGCTTCAACGCAAGTGATACCTTCTGCAGAAGCCACGTGTGCAAGAGCAGGTCCTTTTACGATGTCACCAATTGCGTAAACACCAGGTACGTTTGTCTTATAGAAATCATCTACAACAACACGACCCTTTTCGGTTTTCACACCGACATCTTCGAGGCCGATGTTCTCAAGATTAGTTGCAACACCAACAGCAGAGAGAACGATGTCGGCTTCTATTTTGATCTCACCATTAGGTGTCTTCACTGTGGCAACACAACCCTTTCCGCTTGTATCGACTTTCGTTACTTCGGAATTAGTATGTATTGTTATTCCTGTCTTCTTGAATGAACGCTCGAGTTGTTTCGAAACTTCTTCGTCTTCTACTGGAACGATGCGTGGGAGGAATTCAACGACAGTTACTTCAGAACCGATGGTGCTGTAGAAGTATGCAAACTCGACGCCGATAGCGCCGGAGCCAACCACCAATAATTTCTGCGGACGTTGTTCGAGCACGAGTGCTTCGCGATACCCGATGATCTTCTTTCCATCGATAGGCAATGCGGGGAGCTCGCGCGAACGTGCACCGGTTGCAACGATGATATGTTTTGCTTCGTAGTCAACTTTCTTTCCGGCAGCGTCGGTAACTTCCACCTTGCCACCTTTCTTCAGCTTACCGTAGCCTGCGATATGATCGATCTTATTTTTCTTGAAGAGAAACTGGATGCCTTTGCTCATAGATCCGGCAACGTCGCGGCTTCTTTTCACCATCCCTTTAATATCGGGTTCGGCTTCTTTCACATTGATGCCGTAGTCGGCTGCATGTTGAATGTATTCGAATACGCTGGCGCTCTTAAGCAATGCTTTTGTAGGAATACAACCCCAGTTGAGACAAATGCCACCGAGCTCCGCTTTCTCCACAACACCGACTTTCATTCCCAGCTGGGAAGCGCGAATGGCAGCAACATAACCTCCGGGACCGGAGCCGATAACGATCAGATCATATTTAGACATAGTTCTATGGGTTTCAATTTTGAACGGCACAAAAATAAGAGGTAAAACCACGAAGTTTTATAAGTTTCCATACCTTTTTGAGAATTCTGATGCCTCAAAATCAACGCACTTTCGTACGGTTTGCGCCGCTGATTCTCATATTAGGTGCGTGGTGCGCCGTTAACGGGAAGTTGTTTTCGGTTTATGGAGTAAAGGTTGTTTCCGATAGCCCCAGGTACATCGAATATGCCAACGGCCTCGCGTCAGGCTTCTACATCGACACATTCAACATCTGGTACATCGGTTATGTTCTCTACCTGCTGGTGGTTTTTAAGGTGTTTGCTGCCGGCATCACGGGTGCCATTGTTGGTCAGTATGTTCTCAGCTTCCTTTCGGTAGTCGCGCTATACCGGACAACTTTCCTGCTTTCCAGGTCGACAGTAAGTGCTGTTGTTGCCAGCCTGTTGTTCGTTGCTTTTCCCGATATCTCGCAGTGGAACTCGTATATCCTTACGGAGTCTTTATATATAAGCTTCACCTGCTTTTCTTTTTACTTCCTGGTTGTCTACCAGCAAAACACAACCACCAAAAACCTGGCGATAGCGTCATTGTTTTGATCTTTACATTCTTTATTAAGCCCACAGGCATTGCATTGTTCGGCGCGTTGCTGGGTGTGATTGCTTTCGCGATGTATGATCGCATACAAAAACCTGTTTTGCGTATCGCGATGATCACGGGCTTATCCGTGTTGCTGATCTTGTTAGCAAACGAAATGATGTCGAAGTACCTGATCATGGAAAACTACCAGGTTGGAGAGATCATCTATGATGTAAGAACATACACGGGAGATGCACCGACAGGGGGATTAGCAATCGATCCACCGAATGATCTTTATTTTCCGTTGCAATCTTTACCTGCTGTTGTAAAGATCTTTTTATTCGCGATCTGTAATCCACTTTACTGGACGAAGCTTACCGCATTGAAAATATACTACCTGCTTTCACATACACGACCGTTCTGGTCGTCGGTGCATAATTTCTATTCTTTGCTGATACTGATCCCATCGTATGTTCTTTCATTAGTATCCTTCAGAAGGCTGGATAAACCCGTCCTGATCTTCGCAACCACATTTTTATTGATACACATACTCAGCGTAGGCATTACATCCGAAGACTGGGATGGGCGTTTTTTGATGCCATTGCTTCCCGCGATTTTTATTTTGTCAGGTATTGCCATTAATTTTACGTTCAAACCAAAGGTCTCATGAAACTCCTGCAAGGAAAGAACACCCTCGTAACCGGCGCCTCTAAAGGTATCGGTCGCGCTATAGCCATTCGTTTTGCCGAAGAAGGCGCCAACGTTGCGTTTACGTACCTGTCGAGTGTTGAACAGGGACAGGCGCTCGAACAAGAGCTGGCTTCGAAAGGTGTGAAAGCAAAAGGCTATCGTTCCGATGCATCCGACTTCGCACAGGCCGACGCGCTGATCAATTCGGTGGTCACCGATTTCGGTTCACTCGATATTCTCGTAAACAATGCAGGCATCACGATGGACAACCTGTTGTTGAGAATGACCGAAGAAGCGTGGGATAAGATCATGAATGTAAACCTGAAGTCATGTTTCAATACAGTGAAAGCTGCGGTGAAGCCTATGATGAAACAGAAAGGCGGCTCTATTATTAATATGACTTCTGTTGTTGGTTTAAAAGGTAATGCAGGTCAGTCTAACTATGCTGCTTCGAAAGCGGGCATTATTGGTTTCACAAAATCTATTGCATTGGAGTTGGGCTCGCGTGGTATTCGTTCTAATGCGATAGCACCTGGCTTCATCGAAACTGAAATGACTGGTAAGCTCGACGAGAAAGTTGTTCAAAGCTGGCGCGATGCAATACCTCTAAAGAGAGGGGGAAAACCCGAAGATGTGGCTAACGCTTGTGTGTTCCTGGGCTCCGACATGTCATCCTATATTTCAGGTCAGGTCATTCAGGTCGACGGAGGGATGTTAACATAATTGTGCAACGTGCAATGTGCAACGAATGGCCTTTCGAAGCATTTTTCGTTGCACGTTGCTCATTGCACATTGCACGTACTAACGAATGTTTGGCGACAAACTTTTTTCGCAAACCTTTTGGAAACTCTAGTAATCTGATATACGTTTGCATTGTCAAGTCGATCAAGCCCCACGGTTTAATCGATTTATAAAGAAGCGCTGAGAGAACAGGCTCTATGAAGCGCTAGCAACCTTCCTCCTTGTTGGAGATGGTGCTAAAGCCTGCCCGGGCAAGGTGCCGCGGGAACAATAAACCGGTTAAAAATGAAAAACCAGCTCAAAAACATCCTCAGCCGCCTACGCGGTCTCCTGGCTTCGCTCGAATCCAATCAATTCTATTGTTGTCCCTGCTGCTGTTGTTGCTGTTAAGCATTAGCTAACACACAACAGTATTCTCACGACTTCGCCTTAAGGGCAAGTCATCGATCATTCTACATTTTATTTCAACCATTAAAACATTATAGCCATGTCAAATTTTCGTTTTGAAACTCTCCAACTCCATGCAGGTCAGGAAGTAGATGCAACAACACGTTCACGTGCAGTTCCGATCTATCAAACAACATCGTACACGTTCAAGAATTCGGAGCACGGTGCTAATCTCTTTGCACTGAAAGAATTCGGTAACATCTACACACGCATCATGAATCCAACCACCGATGTACTCGAGAAGCGCATTGCAGCTCTCGAAGGTGGTGTAGCAGCCCTCGCCGTTGGCTCGGGCCAGGCTTCGCAATTCATTGCCCTCAATAATATCCTCCAGTCAGGCGACAACTTTGTAACAACATCATTTCTCTACGGTGGAACTTACAATCAATTTAAAGTTGCCTTCAAACGTCTCGGTGTCGATGCGCGCTTCGCCGATGGCGACACTGTTGAAGCTTTCGAAAAGCTGATCGACAAAAAAACAAAAGCTCTTTACCTCGAATCAATCGGTAATCCCGGCTTCAACATTCCCGACTTCGAAGCAATTGCAGCGCTCGCGCGTAAGCACGATCTTCCTTTGATCGTCGACAATACTTTCGGAGCCGCTGGTTATCTCTTCCGTCCATTCGAACATGGTGCGAATGTGGTTGTTGAGTCTGCTACGAAATGGATCGGCGGTCATGGAACTTCTATCGGCGGTTTGATCATCGACGGTGGCAATTTCAACTGGGCCAACGGAAAATTTCCGCAGTTCACTGAACCTTCGGAAGGATATCATGGACTGAAATTCTGGGATGTGTTCGGACAGGGAAATCCACTCGGCTTACCAAACATCGCGTTCATTATCCGTGCGCGCGTTGAAGGTCTTCGCGACTTCGGTCCCGCACTCAGTCCATTCAACTCGTTCCTGTTCCTGCAGGGAATCGAAACACTTTCGCTTCGCGTACAACGCAGCGTCGACAATGCACTTGCGTTAGCACAGTGGCTCGAAAAACATCCGAATGTTGAGAGCGTGAATTATCCTGGTCTTGCATCGAGCACTTACCATAAGCTCGCGAAGAAATATTTGAAGAACGGTTTCGGCGCCGTGTTGTCACTCACCGTTAAGGGCACAAAAGAAAATACAACGCAGATCGTTGATAATCTTCAACTGATCAGTCACCTCGCTAACGTTGGTGACGCAAAAACGTTGATCATACAGCCTTCGGCAACAACGCACCAGCAATTATCGGATGAGGAGCAAATTACTACAGGTGTTTTGCCAAATCTCCTCCGTATTTCGGCAGGTCTCGAACATATCGATGATATTAAGGCCGACCTGGCGCAAGCGTTTGAAAAGGTATTTAGCAAGGCAGTTTTGGAAAAATAACAAGTTGTTAACAGCACACTTTTAATGTTAATTGTATCTATGAAGAATATGAAAGCGCTATCCCTCATTTTCGTTTTGTGCGCAACAGCAACGTTTGCACAGCAAGCACCAACTGAGTACGGACAGAACATTTCTCTTGCAGATGCGAAGAAAGTAGCGGCTGCTGCCGAAGCACATGCCGTAAGTAAGAACTGGTCCGTTGTTATTGCGATCGTCGACACTGGTGGAAATCTTGTTTACTTACAAAAACAGGATGGCACGCAGATCGGGTCTCTCGAAGTTGCCCAACTGAAAGCGAAGACAGCAAATAATTTCAAACGTCCTACGAAAGCATTCCAGGATGGCATTACACAAGGTGGAGAGAATCTGCGGATCCTTTCGTTGCCCGGTGCTATCGCTGTGGAAGGTGGTGAACTGATCGTTTCGAATGGTAAGATCATCGGCGCTATCGGTGTGTCGGGATTGAAAGCGTTCGAAGACACAGAAGTGGCGAAAGCCGGAACTGTAGTTATCAAATAATGATCAAGCACGACCATATCTTTCACTATCCTGTAGAATTTGAACTGGAGTCGGGAGCGAAGCTTCCCGGCTTTCAGCTTAAATACACTACGTTGGGACAACTCAACAAAGAGCGTGATAATGTTATATGGGTTTGTCACGCTCTTACCGGGAGCTCCGACTTTGCAGATTGGTGGCACGGATTGTTTTCGGATGGAGGGCCGTTCGATCCTAATAAGTATTTTATCATCTGCGCGAATTCGTTAGGCGGTTGCTACGGATCTACCGGTCCGTTGTCGCTCAACCCGATAACGGGAAACTCATGGTTTCATGATTTCCCCCTCGTTACCAACCGCGACATCGTACAGGCGTTCGACAGGCTTCGTGAAAATCTTGGCATCAGCAAAATTCATTCACTCATCGGCGGTTCACTCGGCGGACAACAAGCGTTGGAGTGGGCAATACAAAAACCGGAAGTCTTCGAAAGAATAATTCCTGTTGCCTGTAACGCATTTCATTCGCCGTGGGGAATTGCGATCAACGAATCGCAACGTATGGCGATCGCTGCCGACCCCACGTGGACGCAGAAAGATGCGAGAGCCGGAAATGAAGGAATGAAAGCTGCCCGCGCTATCGCGATGGTATCGTTTCGCAGCTACGAGATCTATAATAAAAATCAGCCCGAGGTGGCCTCCGAAAAACTCGAAGGCTATCGCGCGGCGTCTTATCAAAAGTACCAGGGCACCAAGCTTGCCAATCGCTTCAATGCTTTTTCATACTGGACGTTGCTCAATGCGATGGATAGCCATCATGTCGGTCGCAACAGGGGTGAAGTTTCTAACGTACTTGCAACTATAAAAGCAAAGACGTTGGTGATCGGTGTGAGCAGCGATATTTTGTTTCCTGTTTCGGAGCAGAAGCTTATCGCGGATAGCATTCCTGGTGCGCAGTTCGAGATCATCGAGTCGTTGTATGGACACGATGGTTTCCTGGTTGAGTTTGAACAGTTTCGCGAAAAAATTAGAACGTTTCTTAAAGTAAAAGAGAATATCCTGTTATGAGCAAGAATTTGAAATTAGGCTTGTTTGGTTTCGGTTGTGTTGGGCAAGGGCTTTACCATGTTCTTCATGAAACTCATGGAGTGAAGGCGGAGATAAAGAAGATCTGCGTAAAGCATGCGGACAAAAAACGTCCTATCGATTCAAGCTTCTTCACTATTTCGAAGTCGGAGATCCTCAACGATCCCGAGATCGACGTTGTTATTGAGCTGATCGACGATTCGGCAGCAGCGTTTGCTATCGTAAAAGAAGCGCTGGAAAAAGGAAAGGCTGTTGTTACGGCCAACAAGAAAATGATTGCCGAAAATTTCCAGGAACTCTATGAACTTCAGATAAAACATAACAGGCCGGTGTTGTACGAAGGATCTGTTTGCGGTAGCATCCCGATCATTCGCAACCTGGAAGAATATTACGACAACGATCTTATCTCGAGCATAGAAGGGATCTTCAACGGCTCTACTAATTATATTCTCACGGAGATCTTCGATGGACGCAAGAGCTACCACGATGCGTTGAAGAAAGCACAGGAACTCGGCTTCGCGGAAAGCAATCCCGCGCTCGACGTAAAAGGATTCGATGCGAAATACAAGCTCACCATTGCTATCGCTCATACTTTCGGTGTGTTTGTGAAGCCCGAACTCATTGTAAACTTTGGTATCGACAAGATCTCTGATGTTGATCTTAAGTATGCACGCGAGAATGGCTATACTATTAAGCTGATTGCGCAGGCGTTCAAGCAGGGAAATAAAGTGTACGGCCTCGTTGCTCCCCAGTTTATCGAGACAACGCACTTACTCGCCAATGTTCGCTACGAATACAATGCTGTTCTTGTGCAGGGAGCATTTGCAGAGAAGCAGATCTTCGTGGGCAAAGGAGCTGGAAGTTACCCCACAGGTTCGGCGGTACTTTCGGATGTGTCGGCGCTCACGTACGGCTATCGTTACGAATACAAGAAGAAGGAGCAGGATCACCTTTCGTTCTCGAACGACGCGTCGGTTGACGTGGTGGTGAGCTTCACGGGAGATAAAGTGAAACCCACCGACTTCATTTCATTTGCCGGTGGATATCGTGGCAACGGTCACCAGTTTCTGAAGGGAAAAATTACTTTGGAGAAGCTGAGGCAGTGGGCTGACGATGATAATATCAGTGTGATTTTGGATGCTGACTCTAAAATTACCCCGGTGGAAGTTCTATCTTTAAAGGATGGATCTCACAATCTTCTTCACGCCAATTGACGACAGCGTTCACGCGGAAGCGACGAGTCACAGCAGCTTCTTCAGGAACATAAAATCATTCACCGATAAGATGCCCGACTATCACGGGGCACACATCGCGATCTTTGGCGTGAGGGAAGAACGCGGCACCCCGAATAATTTCGGTGCTGCGAAAGGTCCCGACGAAGTCCGCAAGAAACTCTATTCCCTGAAGAAGGGAACGGGCATTTACAACATCATCGACCTTGGCAATCTCAATCCCGGTATCGACCTCGAAGAAACTTATGTACGTGTAAGTGAAGTTTGCCGCATCCTGCTCGAAGAGAACGTGCTGCCAATCATTATCGGTGGTACCCACGATGTAGACTACGGACAATACCGTGCTTACCAGGATCTCGAGAAGCTGGTAAGTCTTTTGAACGTAGATGCTTTTCTCGACCTCGAAGATGTTCGTGAGTCGTTGCCCGCGAGGCAACACATCCACAAGATCCTTTTACACGAACCCAATTATCTTTTCAGTTACACGCACCTTGCTCACCAGTTGTACCTGATCGATCCCAACTCGGCGTCGATATTAGAGAAGCTGTACTTCGAAGCTTACAGGCTTGGTTCGATACGGAAAGATCTCAGTGAAATGGAGCCGGCCGTTCGCAATGCCGACATGCTTTCGTTCGATATCACCGCTATCCGTTCGGCGGATGCTCCCGGCAATATCAATGCACAGCCGTTTGGCCTTACGGGAGAAGAAGCTTGTCAGCTTTGCTGGTACGCGGGGCAGAATGAAAAATTGAGCTCTGTTGGTTTTTATGAATACAATCCCGAATACGATGATGTTCATAAGAAGACAGCATCGGTAATCGCCACAATGATCTGGTATTTCGTGGAGGGATTCTACTATCGCAAGAAAGAGCGCGACTTCAAGAGTAACGATTTTATTAAGTATACGGTGTCGATGCCCACGGAGCCGGAAGTGATCATCTTCTATAAAAGTAAATTCACCGAAAAGTGGTGGATGGAAGTGATGCCGCAGACCGCGAATAAGTATACGAGGAATAGCGTGGTGCCGTGTAGTTATAATGACTATCAGACGGCGACCAAGGGAGAAGTGCCGGAGAGGTATATTAGTACACTGGCGAAGTTGCTCTGAAATTCATTGATCATTTACCATTTACCATTTACCATTGACCATTGACCATTTTGGGTGCACCGATATTTTCGTGACTCCGCAATGGATAATGGTAATTGGTCAATGGTAAATGAAACGTCTATCGATACTTCCTATACAACACCCACGCCGGGTAGATCATCACCAACAGCGTTAGCAAGATCACAAGCAATGGATGGCTTGCAGAATTGGTTTCTAACGCACGACTGGCAGTTATATCAATATTGTTAAGTCCTACCACCAGCACAACCAACAGTATCACCATCAACACAATATTATATCTGCTATCATGTTGTTGTTTCCTGGGTACGATCTCGTCGTCGTTCACTATTATAATTAAATACATAGTGATCAGCGGAAGTATAAGACCATTCAATGCCTGCACCAGCAAGATCACGGGAATAGGTTGGGCGTTGGAGATACCGAAGATGAAGCCGGTAAGCAACACTGACATCCAGATCGCCCGCACTTTCCATTTATTTCCGATATGAAATACGGTTGTTGCGATGAGCTGCGATGCATACGGTGATGTGGTTGCGGAAGCAAACCCTGCCGCGAACAAACCGAGACCCAACGCGTATTCACCCCACGGTCCCACCTGTTGTGTCATCGCGTTGGCAATCTCGTGAAATGAGCTGAAGTTCTTTATGGAGACAGCTGCAACCAATATTGCCGCCGTGATAAATCCACCCAACGCTACCGACACCGCGAGACCCAGGCGCATCAGCGAAATGGTTTGTCCTTTCGTGATGCCGGCACCGATGAACACGTTGTAGGGAACGATGGTTGTTCCGATCATGCTCAGTACGATCAATTCGGAGCCTGCGGGTATTGTTGGAACGATGCTGTCTTTTACAAGCTCCACATAAGAAAAGTCCTGCGCGATCGCCAACGCTGCAAAAGCAACGCTCATGATTACCACGAGAATGATCATGATCCTCGAGATCCAGTCGCTACCGCCGATCCACAACACGATGCCAGCCACGAGTGTGACGATGATCGTGAGCGTAATATTCGAAACGCCGGTTACGAGATTCAACCCGGCAACAGCACCCATGATGTTGCCGGCCTGGTAAGCGGCGCAGCCGAGTATCACGATCACCCCGACAGTCCATGCGATCGCTGGTCCTCTTCCTGGTCCGAATTTTTTAATGAACGACTCTCCCAGCGTGAGCCCGCTGGCGATGCTGATGCGCGCCGAGATCTCCTGAACGGCATAGCAACCGAACGTAGCGAATGTAACCGACCACAGTAGTGTGAGCCCGAAGTCGGCGCCGGCGGCAACGGAGGTAGTAACGGTGCCCGGGCCAATGAACGCGGCCGAAATAACCGACCAGAGAATTACACTGGAGAGCGCAGAACTTGATTTTTTCATGAGGGGGGAGCAAAAATAGAATATTCATACGAAGGCAATACAACGTTTTGTGCAGAGCCTGCATTTATTGAGTAGCTGTCGAATATTCGTAGACTAAATATAAGTGGTGGCATCGCTTAAGTTGTGCCACGAGTCGCGGAAAAACCAGACAAATTGTTAACTCGGCCAATTATCGATTGAACTAATTGAACATTACGGAGTCTGAGCTTTTTGAACTATGCCGGAAGGGAGACCGTCGTGGACAACGGCTCCTGTTCGACTATTTCATTAAGCCAATGACAAGAGTAGCGCTGCGTTACGGCGGCGACAGCGAGACAAGTAAAGACATAGTAATAGAGTCGTTCACAAAAGTGTTCGAAAGCATTAAGACGTTCGAGTATCGTGGTGAAGGAAGCCTCAGGGCGTGGATCACCAGGATTGTGATCAACCAGTCGCTGATGGAGGTGAGAAAAAATTCGCGGTGGATTTTTACGGAGGCGAGTGAAGTTGAGCACATCGAACCGTCGGGTGTTGAATCAGACATCGCTGCCGAAGAGTTGTTCGGCTTGATCCGGCAATTGCCCCAAGGCTGCCGGGTGGTCTTCAACATGTTTGTGATCGAAGGCTATGGTCACGATTTGATTGCGGACATGATGAAGATCTCTGTCGGTACTTCGAGGTCGCAACTCGCTTACGCAAGAAAAATATTAAAGGAAAAGATCGATGGAAGAGAACGACGATAGTATCAGAAGAAAGATCCGAAGTCTCAACAACGACTTTCCAAAGGTTGATTGGGAGCGCGATGAAGTATGGGATGTTCTCACGGAAAGCACGGAAAACACTGAAAAAAGCCCGATGCGGTATGTCGGATGGAGCATTGCTGCTGCACTTATAATTACAGCTGTGATTTTCTTTTTGAAGTCCAATAAAGAAAAAGTCACGATCTCTTATCGACAAGAAGTGTTAACGCCCGACACAACCAAAAGATCTAATTCATGGAGCTTGATTGAGGAGACATGCAAGACTAAAGTAGTTGCATGCGAATCAAAAGAATTTATCGATCTGAAAACACAGTGGGAAGAACTTCACAATGAAAGTGAATCTCTGGAGCAACAAGAAAAACAATTCGGTGAAAACCCCGCTATCTCCAAAGCCAAACAGAAAGTTGAATCAATAAAAGAAGATCTCGAAAAAGAAATGCTATCGATGATTAAATCATGAGATTCGTCTGCCTTACCATATTGACCTTATTCTTTTTCGAAGCCAGTGCTCAGAATGTTTCGCAAGTGGTTGAGAAAGTTGTTGAACGAACGATCGATGCAGAAGGGCTTAACTTTTTGGATCTGCGTTCTGAGAAAGCCGAAGTGTTTATATCGAGGGGAGAGCCCGGAAAGATCTCCATTAAACTCATCTTCACTGCCAGCTATCGCGACAAGAGTGTTGCTGAACTGGAGATGAGATTTCATAAATACGCATTCGGTTCGAAAGGGAATATTTTCTTCCTCCAGCAGACTTATTTGTTCAGAGATGTGAAGAAAGTGTATAGTAAGTTGACGGCGAGAATAGAGTTAATCATTCCGCCCGGTATGGATGTGTCGGCCTTCGGAGAATACGCCGACTTTACGCTACACGAAGGCAGCGGTTCCAATGATTTCCGGATGCGATTCGGCAAACTGACGTTAGACAAAATTACGGGCGCAACAATCGCCAACACAAAGTATAGCGACATAGAGATCAATAAATGCACCGGCAAGATCAACATCGTTGCAACGAGAGGCGATATTTTAATAAAAGTCACCAGTCCAATCACCACCGGGAATATTCGCAAGGTCGGCTCCGATCAAATACTCGACGCCGAAAACTTTCAGATCCAGAACATCTCCGGCAGTATCACAATTGAAAACGTAGAGCCATGAAAAACATTCCAGCATTAATCATCATTGTCATCATTTCGATACAACCGGCATTTGCGCAAGACAGTCTCAGTGTGAAGCGCGTTGATTACAACTTTTCGATCTATGCAGGACCTCAATCAATAAATGTGAAGGAATTGAATGACGCACTTACTCTTTATGGTGTCGACAACCTGGGGAAGAACGCGCTTGTTCTTGGAACCACACACACTTACTTCCGGGGAAAATTGGGGTTTGGTACTGGCGCGGAATATTTACGGATTGGATCAAGTTCGCAAATGAGTCGTTATGCAACAATGAACGGTTATACAATTGAAGCACACGTCGCTTATTATTTAGTCGACAGGAAATCGGTAGCCTTTTACCCGACGCTCGAGCTGCGAAGTGCCACCATGTACGTGAAGACCATTCAAACGCTGCCATCGCCCGACATCAGCGATGTTTTATTGCAGTCGCATCGAAACGCTACTATCCGCTACAACAATGATATGCTTTCGCTGGCTGGTAATTTTTCCTATCGAATGGGCCGTATGTTAGGATCGGGTTTGGCTTTGGATCGCGTGTCACAAGGATGAAGTGGAATTAAGCAAGGATAATTTCCTGCTCTTCGACTTCGACGAGCTTTGCTTCAATGATCTTGTCAAACGCATAGTAATCTCCAGGTTCAATAAATCCAGTTTCGTTCACCCAATCTTCGGTCGAGTAATTTTTCACGAACTCCTTTATGTGCGCTGTCTCCATTCGCGAATTCTTCGTGAGGTAGTCCGACATCTTCAGCAACAGTAGTTTATTCCTGTCGAGGATCCTTTCTGCTGTGCTCATGCAATCGCGGATCAATCTCACAGCTTCGTCTTCGTAGAGAGAATCGGAGAAGAAATAATCCTCGTTCGAAAAATTGCGGACCACTGCCAATCGTATCGGGTCGTTTCCCATACCCCAACGACGGATGGCATCGTTTGCCAATGTAGACGCCCATTCGATGTCGGAACCGACTCCTGCAGAAGTGAGCTCATTCCCAAAAATGAGTTTCTCTGCAGCGAGTCCACCGAGTGTTACGGCAATGTCGATCAACAACGAGTCGCGCGTCATTGGTCCTTCGGGAAAACGAACACGACAAAACCCAGCGAACCCTGGTGATGCCGTTCTCGAAACAACGACCGAGGGAAGTATCCTCCACATCAAAGCTGCGAGTATTGCGTGACCAGACTCGTGCACTGCGATGTGTGCCTGTATGTGCGGTTTCACCGAAGCACGCCGACGATACAATTCGAGGTTGAGTTCTTCTTTGATAACAGTAATGATGTTGTCATCCGCATCGATCAACTGATAATGAAACGATTCATCTTCCATCGACCAGCGAATAGCATTAACATTTTTGTCGGAACAACTCACGTTCATCGCCAATTTCCCCATTCGTGCCTGTACGAGGTTGTTGATCGTAGTGAGCACAGGTCGTGTTCCCTGCGATGGGATAACACCTTCCGAATAAATGGTCGAGACAACAGATTCGTCGAACACGATCTTCCATCCGAATTCATTCATCGCAAAGTCAGTCAGCCGATTTAATTCACGGCGAATAATCTCGGTAAATTGAGCTTTCGAAAAGGCTGCATAGAGAAAATGATTATTTCCCAAACGAGCGACCTGTTCTGCGCGGAATCTTTTCTTGAGCGCGATTTTAATGTCGCTGGTTGTAAGCTTTTTCGTTGCTTCGTGCATGTCGTCGGCACTGATGTCGGGATCGAGGTTTGCGCTCATCCGGTATGCTTCGTCTAGATTGCCTAAAACGAAGATCAATGAATGAGAAAGATCGATCTCACCAGGAGTGAGTGCACGATCGATCAGTTTTCTTATCAATTGTATCAACTGGTCGACATCACATTCACGGACCTGTTTCAATACATTGTCCCGCGCTGTTGTGATATCGTCGAGTGTCATCAAGCCATCGATAAAATCGTCCGACTTCAGGTATTTGAGATCTAATGCAGAATCGTGTCGTACGTTATTGTCGAAGAAGAATGAGTCGAACAATCTCATAAAGATGTCGCCACCTTCAACAACTTCGCCGTCTTTGATCTTGCCACCGTTTGCTTTGAACACATGCAGGTAGTCGATCGCCATCTCGGCTCTTTTCACATAATACTGATTGGCGTCGGGCATGCTGCGGATCTTGCCGGAGTCGAGAAGTTCCCACACGATCCGGAATTTTTCTGTATTTACTTCTGAGTCTTTGTCGATCGATCTGGCGAACTGAAATTCGTCGAGGCAAATAACCGGCTGTTGTTTACTGAAATGCGTTAGCTCTTCCGTAAACGTCAACCTTAAGCTGTAGGCGCCCGATGATCTGCATTCGCCCATATCGAATTGAGCATAGAGTTTCCTGTGATCGAGTTCATCGATCAAAGCATTTACCAGCGCTGTTTTACCAGAGCCGGTAAGGCCCCAAAGATTGATCACACACGGACGCGTTTGTGCGCCAGGAAAAATATACCACGCCGACACGAGATCCATCACGCCATCGATGATGTTGTCGAGCCCAACGAACTGCTTCTTAAGTTTCGCGGTCGCTTCGTCAAGCTTTGCTTTCTTAGCGACCACGTCTAAATATTTCTTATTAAATAAAGTTTCCATATCCAGTTTACACAGGAGATTTTTTTGAAATGTAAAAACAAAGGGATCCCGTTCAGGTTGCGAATGCAACCAGGAGCTTACTAACTCGGGATATGGTGTATCAGGACCAGCATAAGAATGCGTTGGTGATGCAAAGATATGATTTAAAAATATTTTGAGTTAAACTTTTTAAAATATCTTTGCACCATGCTCAACAGAAGAAACGATATTCATTCAATGCACGGGACATAGAATATATTATTATATGTATATACGAAAACCCGGCATTGTTCGGGTTTTTTTATTGTCTGTACTACAACATTATTATGAAATCGAAACAAAAAAATATAAAACAACACGAGCTGTTGAAGAACCGGATCCCCTATAGAACATTCGGAAGCTTCGGTATTGAAGAAGGTGCTCGTCACCAGATGGAAGTTGCGATGAAGCTGCCAGTAACGGTTGCCGGCGCTCTTATGCCCGACGCACATCAGGGTTATGGTTTACCCATCGGCGGCGTTTTGGCAACGCACAATGCAGTAATACCGTATGCCGTTGGCGTAGACATAGGTTGTCGCATGGCACTTACCGCTTATCCGTTAGGTGAAGTATTCTTCGAACGACACAAGAGCAGTCTCACGAATACATTAATTGAAAACACGCGCTTCGGCTTCGATGTTTTCGAAAGGCCGAAAGACCATGAAGTGCTCAACCGCAAAGAGTTTAGCGAGATCCCGATCCTGCGACACCTGCACGAAAGAGCTGCGAAGCAGATTGGATCTTCCGGCAGCGGAAATCATTTCGTTGAATTCGGCTTGATCAACTTAAAAGAAGACAACGAATGGAAACTGTCGCCCGGGAATTATCTCGCAGTGCTCTCGCACTCAGGTTCGAGAGGACTCGGTGCAGAAGTTGCGCGACACTTTACCAAAGTTGCGCGACAGGAATGTTATCTCCCATCGGAAGCGCAGAACCTCGCGTGGTTAGACTTATCTGGCGAAGCGGGGCAGATGTATTGGATCGCGATGAATATCGCGGGTGATTATGCGAAAGCAAATCACGACCAGATCCATCAGCGTATCGCAAAGGCACTCGGTGAACAACCTGTTCTTAAAGTTGAGAACCATCACAACTTCGCATGGAAAGAAAATCTTCCCGATGGCACAGAAGTGATCGTTCATCGCAAAGGAGCAACGCCGGCTGGCGAAGGAGTTCTCGGGATTATTCCGGGGTCGATGACGGCACCGGGGTTCGTGGTGAAAGGAAAAGGAAACCCTGAGTCTGTCAACTCGGCTTCGCACGGTGCCGGACGATTGATGTCGCGGTCGGCTGCGAAGAGCAGCATCACGAATAAAATGCTGCGACAAGAGTTGAAGAAGGCAGGCGTGAACCTGATTGGAGGAGGACTGGACGAAGCGCCGATGGTGTATAAGGACATTCACCAGGTGATGGCTGCACAGGACGACCTCGTGGAGGTAATCGGCGAATTTACTCCGAAGCTTGTAAGAATGTGCGGAGATAAGTCGGCGTCGGAAGATTAGGATCTTACTTATTAAAGCGAGGTTAAAATTGACCGCCACTCGCATAAATATTTCTCGCTGCGAGAGAAGAATGTGTTTCTTTACATCACAGTAAGCGAAGAACACCTTGAGATTAGGATTAGGTTAAGGGTGTTTAAAGCAGTTAGGGCCCCGACTTGACGGGGCCCTTTCCTTTTAAAACAAACTCACCTCTACCAACCACTATTTTAATTCGAACTTTGCGTGAACGGAGTATTCAATTTTGATCTCGTTGAATTCGAGATCTGTCAGGAGATAGCTTGTGGAAACTTCCCCCTTAAAAGCCAAACGTGTGTTGTCGTAAACTTCATTGGACGGCATCTGGAGTTCTTCAATTGAAAGTGCACGACCAATAGACTGACCTATTGCGTTAGCGAGGTTTTCTGCTTTCGCCTTTGCTGCTTTCATTGCTTTTGTGCTCGCTTCCATTTTAAACTCAGGCATCTTTGTATGATCGAGATGATCTACTTTGATGTTAGAGATCTCCAGCTCTTCCATGTCGGCGATCACCTTGTTGGCTATCCTTCCATCATGAACCAATACCAGGTATACTTTTGAGATCACGATGTTGTCGTCGGAGAACACTTTTGATCTGAAGTTGCTGGCCAGGTCTTTTATCACGACATCCTTTTGATCGATGCCGATGCGTTTCAGTGCTTCAATCATTCTGAGTTCTTTCGCTTCCATGTCTTTGTGATACTTTTGTTTCTCCGAGATCTGGATACGCAGGTGGATCAGGTCGGGTACTACTTTAACTGTTGCCTGTCCGTTTACTTCGATGATATTCTGATCGAGGAAGTTTTTCTGTGCAGCTGCATTTCCACTGAGTGTTATGATCGCTGCGATGAAGATGATTGCTCTCATGATCACTTCTCCCAGCTAAGGCTCTTCGTCTTCGCTGTTTGCTTGATCGATCTCATCATAGCTGCGTCGAGCATTGCATCTTTCTCAGCTTTGGTTGTGTGCGCGTCGATATATCCCTGGCGTTGTACACTGAGTTCCTGGATCTCTTTCTGGATCGTTGCGCGCTCTTTCGATTTTGCCGCTACGTAATCTTTACGTTGCTGTACGTTCATGCCCTTCATTTCTTTCGGCAGCTCACTTTCTTTCGCTTCTTCGATCACTTTAGCATCATTCTTAGAAGCATCTATAAGGTCCCAGGTAGAATTTGTGTACACCGATTTACTTTTTGCAACTGCACGTTCAACTTTGTTCTCGCTGGCGAGGCCAGCGGCGTTACTATCTTGAGCAGCCTGGTTAGCTTTCTTGCTTGCACCACTCGATCCATAGTAAACATAAGTGTCGTTAAGCTTGTTGTTCAATGCATCGATCTTGCCATCATAAGGAGTAGGAATATAAACTGTCTTGCGATCCTGTTCGATGCTCATATAAGAACCACCGCCGATGATTGCACCATTCTTCCAGTCGGTAGCAACACCTTCGCTATAAGGTCCACAGAAGATCGTATTGATAACGACATCTTTCTCTTTTGCCAAAGCACATGCAACACGATAGGGAACTTCGCCTTGTGTGAATGGTTCGTTGCCGGCTATGAAGATCATCTTGAGATCGGCGCCTGATGCAGACCACTCCAGTTCATTCAATGAGGTTTTGATAACCTGTCCGCAGTATTCATCACCGCCGTTTGTGCGGAGCGCGAAAAGTTTTTCGGAGATGAGGTCAAGATCATTCGTAAGAGCATTTACCTGGCGGATGTAACCGAGTGTTGAGGGCAAACCGCTGTTGCCATATTCGTACAATGCGATCTTGATATTGGGACGAGAACTATCGTCGCACTTTGCATTCGCAAGCTCATTGACGATCTTCCAGAGTTGCGACTTCGCCTGGTCGATCAGTCCGTCCATACTGTTGCTTGTGTCGAGCAACAGTGCGATCATGATAGATTGTTTCGCGGGAGCTTCCTCGTTTCTCACGGCTGCGGCAAATGATGTCGACGTAATGGCAATCATGGCCGCGATAACTAATGTTTTAATGGTCTTCATAGGTGAATGTTTTTGATAAATTTTACGCCTAAATTTTTCTTTAGATACCTGTACTTAGTGAGCGTACGTACCGGGTTGGTGAAACTGCCGGATGACTGGGTGGGATGGTATAATCAGGCAAAATCAGCCTAAACGGGCCGATTTGCGTATAATTTCAAAGTGCTAACTTTCCCGAAATGTCATTCAAGCGCATTATTATTTTGGTAGCTCTCGTGGTGATCGTTGCGGGCTTCGGCTATGCACAACCACCAACGAAATCCGATACCCAGGAGAAGAAGAAGTCGAAGCTCAATACATATCGTAGCCGGAGTTCGAGTTCTTCCGATGATCTTTTGAATGAAGCAGAAAAAGAGTCGGCGAAAGATCCGTCGTCGGCATTAGACAAAGTGCAGGAAGCGTTGGCGGAAAGTATCGCGCAGAACAACGAGTTCAATGAAGGCAGATCTTATCTTCTTCTTGGTGATATCAACTCACAAATTCCTGAATGGAAATTAGCCGTTCAGAATTATCAGAAGGCTTATGACATCTTTAAGAACTATAGAAATGGAAAGTCATCAGTTAATGGCTCGGGCGAATTCAAACGTGCGCTGCAAGGCCTGGCAAAATCGAATTTAGAAGCTGGCAACTACCAGGCAGCTCTTAATAATAATAAAGAGCTTCTCGATCTCAATCTCAGCAAACGGGAACGCCAGGAAACTCAACTTGCTCTTTCCGAAGTTCAGTATCGGATGGGTAATTATGATGAGTCGTTGAAGATTGCCCAAAATATAACTCCATCGTCGGCACCGAAAGCGATGGATGCTGATAATGATAGTCGCCTTGTGTTATCGCAACAGCAGAACATGCTCGCAAAAAATTATGCGAGGAAGAATGATGTTTCGAATACAACCCGAGCTCTCGATAGTTCAGTGAATGTGTTGAGAAATCAACCGGCAAGTGGTGCCGGCTTCGCAGCCCTCGAAGAAACGAACAAAGAAGTTGCGAACACACTTCGCGACAATGGTCGTGTTGAAGATGAGATCGCGGTCCGCAACCAGGCGATCGAATTCAATTTGAGCTCCAACAGCCTCCCGGCCGTTACTAAAGACAAGATCGAGTTGAGCCGGATCCTTGAAGCAAAGGGGGAGACATCCAAAGCCCTCAAAGAACTTGTAGAAGCTGCCGCAATCGCCGACACCATCGATGATCCAAAAGCGCAGGCAAACGCATACTTGTCGCTCGCCGGTCTCTATGAAAAGAACGGGCAAAGCAATAATGCACTGAGCGCCTATCGAAAATACAGTGAAGCTGTTAGGAAATCTGAGATCCAGTTGAACAAACAAATGGAGCAACGCTCGATCTTGTTGAAGAAACAGGAAGACATCGAAGAACTGAGTGCAGAGTTGTACGTGGATCGAAGTGAAGACAACGCGCAACAGGCGTTGATCGCCCGTCAGCGTGTTATCATCTTCAGTCTTGGGGCGATCCTGATGTTGATTGGTGTTGCGTCTGTTTTCGTTTATCGCAGTGCACAGTCGAGCAAGCGCGCCAACCAGTTGCTTGCGCTGAAGTCGTTGCGGAGCCAGATGAACCCGCACTTTATTTTCAACGCGCTGAATTCTGTGAACCATTTTATCGCGCAGCAGGACGAACGTACGGCCAACCGGTTTCTTTCGGAGTTCTCACAACTCATGCGGCTGGTGCTGGAGAATTCACAGGAAGGCTTCATCACGCTTCAAAAGGAACAGGAGATCCTGTCTTTATATATGAAGCTCGAACACTATCGCTTCAGGGATAAATTCAATTATGAAATAGAGATCGACGAGTCGATCAACTTCGAATCTGTTGTTGTTCCGCCGATGCTCATTCAGCCGTATTTGGAGAATGCTGTTTGGCACGGGTTGCGTTACCGCGACACAGTTGGATTTTTGAAACTGACGATAAAGAAGAATGACGGTTCGTTATTGGTGACGATCACAGATAATGGAATTGGCCGAAAGAAGTCGGCGGAGCTGAAGACGGAGAACCAGAAGAAACACAAGTCGACCGGGTTGAAGAATATTAGGGAGCGGTTAGAGATCTTGAATAATGTATATAGAACGCATTATGAAGTGAATGTGAGGGATGGTGTGGAGGGAGAAGGGACGGTTGTAGAAATAAAAATTCCCGGAAAAACTGGTGGCATGGCTTAAGTGGTGCCACCACTTTCAAACATCGAGCCGAATCAAACGAAGCGACGGAAAACCAAACATATAAGCATCCAAAAAACCTTACACAAAGCATGAAGGCAGTCATCGTTGACGACGAAAAAGATAGCAGGCAGATCCTCGCCAACTACCTCCAAAAGTATTGCCCCGACGTGCAGGTCATGGGCTTCGGCGAATCCGTCGCCACCGGCCTCGACGCCATCAAAAAATTTCAGCCCGACATCGTCTTCCTCGACATCGAAATGCCATACGGCAACGGCTTCGACCTTCTCGCAAAAGCCGGCGACATCACCTTTGAAACAGTGTTCGTAACAGCATTCGACAACTATGCAATACAGGCACTGAATCAAAGCGCCGCTTATTATTTATTGAAGCCTATCGACATCGATGAACTTATAAAGGCTGTCGATAAGATCCGCAAAGAGCGGGAGGACGATAATTACACCCAACACGCAAAAGTGTTGCTGAACAATATCGGCAAAGGCACAACACAAAAGATCATGTTGCCGACGCTCGAAGGCTTCGAGATCGTAAATATTGAATCAATCGTTTATTGCGAAGCTGTCGACAACTTTACAAGATTTCATTTTGTGCAGGGACAACCGCTCATGATCTGCAGAACATTGAAATATTTCGAAGATGTTCTTAAAGATCATCGCTTCATGCGCATCCATCGTTCACACATGATCAACCTTGACTTTGTTGTGAGATATTCCAAAGGAAAAGGCGGATCGGTTACGATGAAGAACGATCGTGAGCTGGAAGTTTCTCCTAATAAAAAAGAAGAATTATTGGGGTTATTTGGAAGGTAGATAATAAATCGGTTTTTGCTATTTTGAAAGCATGACCGACGCATTATATCCTCCTTCGCCGGCGCTCGCCGACACGTCTTTTCTTGAACCCTCTGCCGGGTTCAAAAGCAAAACATACCGGATGATCTTCGGTATCGTGCTGTTCATTCTCCTTTATTTAGCGCTGATCGCTTTCAGTGTAGGTTTGCTGATCGCCTGCACGCTGCTCGCCATCGGACTTGTATCGATGCGCGTAAGCTGGCTTACGATCGTGCTTGGACTTGGACTTTTCGCGCTTGGTGTGATGTTCTTCTTCTTTACCATCAAGTTCATTTTCGCAACCAGTAAGGAGAACGAGAGATTGGAGATCGAGATTGACGAAAACGATCATCCGGTGCTGTTCGAATTTATCCGGAAGCTTTCGAACGAAGTTGGCACAAAATTTCCACGGAGGATTTTTTTGGTGCCCGAGGTAAATGCATTCGTTTCATACAATTCTTCGTTCTGGAGTATGTTCCTGCCAGTCCGTAAAAATCTTCGCATCGGACTCGGTCTCGTGAATACACTTAACATCAGTGAGTTCAAGGCAACGATAGCACACGAGTTTGGCCACTTCTCGCAACGAAGCATGAAGACCGGAAGCTATGTATACACGATGAACAAGATCATTTATAATCTGGCTTACCAGCGCGACGATTGGGACGAGCTTTTGGTAAGCTGGGCGAACACCGGCGGAACGTTCAGCATCTTCGCGGCCATCACCGGCGCTTTTGTTAACGGTGTTCGTTCCATGCTTCGTGCATCGTACAGTAAGCTCAACGTTACTTATCTCGCGCTTTCGCGTGAGATGGAATATCATGCCGACCTCGTAGCATGCAGTGTTGCCGGCAACGAAGCCATGGTGAACACGCTTCGCAAAATTGAATTCGGCGACACCGCTTATAACGAAGCGATTAACGGTGTGAACATGATGGCTACGAAGGACAAAAAGAAAGTTGCCGACATCTATACGTTTCACTCAAAGACGCTCGCTCAACTTAAATCATCCGATAAATCGTCGGGTGGACCAAAATCGCGACTGGTTGTAAAAGACCAGTGGGCATCGCATCCTTCGCGCGAAGATCGTGAAGCGAGTATCGGCAGATTTTCTATACAGTCGCCGATGATAGATCAAAGTGCGTGGACACTCTTCACCAACCCAGAGCAAACCCGTATCGAGATGACGAAGCAACTTTATGTCGATAGCCCGGCACTGAAGACGCTTACGAACATGGACGATGCGGAGATGGATGAGTTCGTTAAGAAAGACGTGCTGCGCGATACCGTTCCACCTACTTTCGCTGGCATCTACGATGGACGAGTGATCTCGAAGTTTGATCCGGAGAAATTAACTAAGTCATCGACTCATAAGTTCGACGAGTTGATCAACACGCAGAATGCCGATAAGATCCAGGGTTATCATCGCGACCTTGCTGATCTTCGACAGCTATTGAGCATCGCAAAAGGACAGGTTCGTGTCGACCTCTTCGAATTCGATAACGTGAAGTACAAGGCCAAATCGGCGCAGTCGGTTCTCGATAATCTTAAAGATGAAACTGAACAGGCTGCGAAAGACATCCACGAACTCGATGAAAATATTTACGCGTATTATCGTCAACGCGCCAGTGAAGTTGGCCAGGAAAATGAGTTGATCGGATTGTACAAGACGCTTCACGCGAAATCGACCGACCAGGATATTGCACTGGATTTTGCCGGAAGATATCATACCATGTCGTTCGAATTGACGGTGAGCAGGGAGTGGACAGCGGAACAGGTTGCCAATGTCTGTCAACAGATCCAGCAGTTGGAGAAGCAGGTGAAGAATTTTATGCGTGATTTCCCGGAGCCCGCAATCAACAATCATTTCTCGGAGCCGGCGAGTGTTATCAAGTACCTGAAGACAGACAGGTTGTGGAACGAGTCAGGTCAGACATTCAATGAACTCGGCTTCGGCATCTTGCATCAATATATTATGTCGTCGATGAATGTTGCTAACGATGCGATGTGGCGAGGCCAGCAAGGAGATTTATAAGAAGCAATTAGAACTTACGCCAAGGGGAATTTGTTAGGTTGGAATAGAAATTGGGCTGTTCCTTCCTGAATGTTATCTCCATTATTGCAATTCACATCTTCGGGCATCTTTTGTGCCGATGCCGGCGTTTACATCGACCCCTGGAAGCCTGTCGATCGTGCAATAATTACACATGCCCACAGCGATCATGCCCGTTTTGGCAACAAAGACTACTTAGCACACAAAGACTCTGAAGCGATACTTCGCCTTCGACTCGGCGACATCGCCTTGCAGACCGTTGCTTACAACGAACCGTTTGTGATCAACGGAATAAAATTCTCGTTGCATCCCGCGGGACATATCGTTGGCTCGGCGCAGGTTCGCGTGGAACGCAATGGCGAAGTGTGGGTGGCAAGCGGCGATTACAAGATCCAGGACGATGGCTTCAGCGTTCCATTCGAAGTTGTGAAATGCAATACGTTCATCACCGAATCTACATTCGGGTTGCCGATCTATAAATGGCCCACGCAAAGGATGGTGATGGATGAAATTCGTGAGTGGTGGCAACAAAACCAGTTGGAAAACAAAGCGAGTGTGTTGATGGGATACGCGCTGGGTAAGATGCAAAGAATTATTGTTGGTTTGCAGCCATTTATAGGACCATCGTCCGCCGGAGCCTCGGCGAAGGCGGGAGTGTTTGCGCATGGCGCAGTGTTCAACGTAAATCAAAAAGCTTCGCGAAGCAGGATTCGACCTCCCGATGATCGAATATGCGAGCAACATCGATAAGAAATTGTTTCGTGGTTCGCTGATCCTCGCACCGCCGTCGGCACTCGACACCACGTGGCTGAAAAGATTCGAGCCGTATTCAACGGGTTATTGTTCGGGCTGGATGGCGGTTCGTGGTGCAAAGAATCGCCGTGCTATCGATCGTGGCTTCGTGGTGTCGGATCATGCCGACTGGAACGATCTCAACACTACCATTATAAATACGGGCGCCGAAAGAGTTTACGTTACACATGGTTTTACTGACACTTTCGCGAAATGGCTAAATGAAAAAGGTATTGAAGCGCATGAAGCGAAGACGGAGTATGGTGACGAACAGGAAGAAATGACTTCAGAATGAAACGCTTCACCGAACTCTTTCTGAAACTCGATAGAACCAACAAGACCAACGAAAAAGTTGAGGCGCTGAGATCCTATTTCCTGTCGGCACCCGATGAAGATAAGATCTGGGCGTTGGCGGTGTTTACGGGCAGACGGCCGCCGTCGGTTTTTAAGAGAGCGCAGTTGCACGAGTGGGCGCTGGAGTTGGCAGGAATTCCCGACTGGTTGTTCAGGGAAAGTTATTCGAGTGTTGGCGATATGGCCGAAACCATTTCGTTGGTGTTGCCAACATCGGTTTCCACTGAAAATGAACGATCGTTGGACGAATGGTTTCGTTCGCTGGTAGCGCTTTCCGGCGCAAGCGACGAGGAAAAGAAGACATTTTTAGTAAATGCATGGCGGCAACTTTCGCAATACGAAGTGTTTGTGTTCAACAAGTTGCTGATGGGAAGCTTGCGCATCGGTGTCTCGCAAACGCTGGTGATAAGGGCGATAGGAGAGGCGGTTGGACAAGATCCCGCGGTGATCTCGCATCGCATTATGGGCAAGTGGGATCCCCTGGTCATAACGTTCAATGATCTTATTCGCGCAGAAAATTCGGCAGATGAATTATCGAGACCATATCCATTTTATTTGGCTTACGCGATTGAAGGCGAGCTGGAAGATCTTGGTGACGCGAAAGACTGGTTTGCCGAATGGAAGTGGGATGGTATCAGGTCGCAGTTGATTGTTCGCAAGGGACAATTGTTTATATGGTCGCGCGGAGAAGAGCTGGTGACCGATAAATTTCCGGAGCTGCATGCGTTGAAGACACGGTTGGAAGATGGGACGGTGATAGATGGAGAGATCCTTTGTTTTACCAACGACAGGCCGATGCCGTTTAATGTGCTGCAGACGAGGATTGGCAGGAAAAACGTGACAAAGAAGATCCTTTCCGAAGCGCCGGTTGTGTTGATGGCTTACGATGTTCTTGAATATGGCGGTAAGGATCTCCGTACAGAAACACAAGAAAAAAGAAGGGCTTTATTGGAAGATCTTGTAAGGAAAGTTGACTTGCCTATGTTAAAAATTTCGCCACTGGTTGATTTCAATACGTGGAACGATCTTCGTGAAATCCACAAGCAATCGCGCGAGCGTGGAGCGGAAGGTTTCATGATAAAGAGAAAGGAAGCGACGTACCAGGTTGGTCGCAAGAAGGGTGATTGGTGGAAGTGGAAGGTGGACCCGTTGAGTGTTGATGCCGTTCTTGTGTATGCACAGAAGGGCAGTGGAAGAAGATCTGAATTGTTTACCCGATTATACCTTCGCGGTTTGGGATAACGATAAGCTGATCCCTTTTGCGAAAGCATACGGTGGACTTACCAACGAAGAGATTAAAGAAGTTGACAGGTTTATAAGACAAAACACGCTGGAAAAATTCGGCCCGGTGAGGACAGTGAAGCCTGAGTTGGTTTTTGAGATCGGCTTCGAAGGGATCAATAAGAGCACACGTCATAAATCTGGCATCGCCGTGAGGTTCCCGCGCATGTGTAAGATTCCGCAAAGATAAACCGGCCAAAGAAGGCAGATACTTTGGAGAACCTGAAAAGCATTTTAGAAACCTTCGAATAGCATTCCCTTTGCGCTGCGCCGGCCGATAGGCTGGTATCCTCCGCGCAACCTTTTCTCCCATCAGGATTTCCGTACACACCTCCATCTCCTCCCTTGACCTCCCCGCCTCTCATTATATGATATTCACGCGACGCGCAAAATTATTCGCGGAGCCTATGATGAATATTAAACCTGGTTACTATTCTCTAACACTGCCTCATTCTTTCCAACGCCCTCGCGTTTTGTCAAACGAACAAGGTTCCATTCTCGACAACTGGTGCTTTCAATATAAATATGATTCGCGACAGCGGATGACTCACAAGAAACTTCCCGGCGTCGATTGGGTATATATGGTGTACGACGATCGCGATCGGATTGGTGATGACGCAGGACGGCAATCAACGATCGGCCAATCAATGGACATATACAAAGTATGACGCGTTGAACCGGCGCCGTCGTTACCCGGCATTTACACGCACCACGACTATCTATAGATCAGGGTGCAATGAGTGCATTGATCGGTACATCTGTTTTTTTCCGCGACGTCGTTTCCCCGGTTCATTCGAACCATTGATAATGACTTATTACGACAACTATGAATTTGTGCACGACGATCCGTATTTCTCGTGTGGATCGATAAAGCCGTTTACGAGGGTCGCCGGACTTGTTACGGGCACGTGGACCCGGATTTTGGGTAACGACCGGCAGTGGTTGCGATCAGTAAACTATTATGATGATAACGGCAGGGGCTGTTCAAATAATCAGTGACAATCATAGAGAGGCCAGGATCTAACAACAAACACGTATGATTTTACCGGTAAGATCATCTCTACCCGGGTAACATCGACGGACCATCGGATCCAATGGAGCAACGTGAAGCCTTTTGAAGTAAGAGAGGACAGGCTCATCGGGAAGTCAACGCCGGCTGTTCGTTGTCAGCCCAAAAGATCCCACCCGATACGGACGGTTGGGTGGAATTCACAGCTTCGAGCTTTAACGGAACCGCGTCATCATCTATAAATTTCGGTTTGTCGTCAGGTTCTCCGGCAAATCTTAACTATTGTGTTCAGCAGGCTCGAACGGCCACAACAGTTACGGTGCAGGCGCAGGAAAACGGAGCGCCGAAGAAGCAGCAACATCTCGATCGATGGCGGCGATGTGATTCGCGTCGAACGAAGAGGTATGAAGATGTGGCTATAGTCGCAATGGAGTGTTGTTCTGCTCCACAACAATAACAACACGGCCTGCACTGTACGCTTACACTGTGCTGTACACTAACTCGGAACTTTATAATCCAAAGATCTCCGTAAGCGGAATAATAAAATCGGTTGAGAAACATTTCGAGTACGATCATGCAGGCAGACTGATCAGGACGTGGCATAGTGTCGACGGGCAAGACTCAGTTCTGCTTGCGCAGAAAGAGTATAATGAGCTTGGACAGTTGATGAACAGGAGACTTCACAGTAAAGACACCACGCACTTCAGGCAGATTATCAATCATGACTACAACATTCGCAGCTGGCTGACGCTCGAGCCAGGAATGATCTGTTCGGCTTCGACCTTAACTACAGCCCCTTGTACTCAGGAAATATTTCAGAGATGACGTGGGGAAATGAATCGAAGTCATACAAATTTAATTATGACCCCATGAATCGCCTCACCTCCGCGAAGACATTGTCGGGTGCATCCCAGGAGTTTTGGAATTACCTACGATCTGAACGGAAAACATTAAGACGCTTCTTCGTACTGATAACAAAGGAATGTTGGTCGACTCACTGAAGTATTCCTACGGAGGGAACATACTAAAGAAGGTCTCAGATTCGGGAACCCCCAACGGGTTTCTCCGACCGACCCGGGTGCAAGCGACGACTATACTTATGATAAAAACGGTAAACACTACATCTGACATGAACAAACAAGTCATGTCGATAAGTTATAACCATCTCAATCTTCCCGGAGAGTAAAAACGAAAGTCAGTGGTGACTATATCAAATACACGTACGATGCAACGGGCAGGAAATTGATACAGGATGTCTACAGTCCGAATGATGTATTGAAAAAGAAAAGTGACTATCGTGGAGATTGGTTTTATGAGAACGACACGTTGAGAGCTTGTCAATCATGACGAAGGCCCGTGTGATCATGACAAGTACAACACGCTGAATATCAATATCACCTTAAAGATCATTTGGGAAACGTGAGAGTTACGTTCACTACGAAAGACCAGGTAGACGTGTCGGCAGCAAACTTCGAAACGCCGACGGCCAGCTTTATTTACTACAATGAAGCAATAAAGGTCAACTCAGCGATTTTCGATCACACACCGATGCAGGTTCCGCACATTATTCGGCCAGGCTGAATGGTTCAAACAAAGAACGTTATGGTCTCGCGAAATCATTAAGTGTAATGCCGATGCCGGGTGACACCATTAAGGCGGAAGTGTTTGCGAAGTATCTCGATACAAATTCAATGTAACTGGACGGCAGCGTTGACAACACTCATTAATTCTATCGCCAATGGCACAGCTGCCGCAGGTACGTTTGTCGATGGCGGTGCTGTCGGAAGTACCGGCGGAGCGACAGTTCCGTGGTCAGGTTTTCTTGACAAAACTTCACAAGCAGGTACTGTTCCAAAAGCTTACCTGAACTATGTGGTGTTCGATAGCGACTATAATTATGTAACGGGCAACTTCGTTGCGTTGACCTCCAATGCTCGTGAGTATGGACAGCACGGACCGCATGAACGACTCGCCTGCGAAATTCCGGTGAAGTCGGCCGGCTACGTTTATATTTATTTAAGCAACGACAATGTTGCGTTAGGCGGTCGCCAGGTTGAAGTGTATTTCGATGACTTTAAAGTCAGCCACGTAAAATCACCGATTGTTCAGCCCCAGGATTATTATCCGTTTGGATTGACATACAGTGTGCGCCAACGTGAAGGATCGATGGTCAACCTGTTTCAACACGGAGCACGTGAAACCGAGGATGAATTGAATTTAGGATGGACCAGCTACGGAGCAAGAATGTATTCGAGTGATATCGGCAGGTGGACAACGAACGACGGTTTCGCCGAAAGCTATTTCAGTTATAGTCCTTACAACTATGTGAGGAACAACCCGGTCCTGCGAGTCGATCCAACCGGAGAATGGGACATCACAATACATCTTCATAACGATCGCGAGCAGTATGGTTACGGGATAGCGATTGTTACTGATCGCCACGGAAACGAGGTCTTTCGGTTTGCCGTCCGCGCCGAAGGAACCGGCGGAAGGAACCGGTCCGTTAAGTATGCAGATACGCCGCTTGGCGTGTATGATATTCCTGACAAGAATGACATATGGCGAGCGAGTACGAAGGACAACAGGCAAACTTATGGCCGAATCCTCGTATGGTAATGAACCCCGAATCTGGCGAGATCGTAGATACGGGCAGAGATGGGATCCGGATACATGGGGGGCCGGCAGGAAGTTTACAATAAAGTTTCCGGGGAATGGGAGGCTGTCGACAAACCTTCATATAAAAAGACCCATGGGTGTCTGCGTGTACTCGACGAAGACGCAAAGAAACTGAAAGACATAACAGATGACCTCATGGCGAACGACAGTGAGGAGTTCGGGGGAAAAGTTATGGTACTGGGCGACCTTACAGATTTTTTGAAAGAGGACGGTAGTGAAGACAAGGAAGAAGATGAGGAAACCAGTACATTTTGGAGTGGTTTTAACGGAGCTTTAAGTAAAGGACTAGACGCTTTAGAACAATGGCTAAGAGCAAATGGGTTTTGATAATCACTGTGTTGCTTTTTGCATGCAGAAAGCAGGGTGATGATAAATTTGATTTCTGCTCCTTGAAATCAAAGGATCTTGATTCGGTCGCGAACTTCTTAGTGACGGAGAAGAAACAGTTAGCGAATTCAGTTACCGACAATGACTGTGTGTTCGATATTATTACCAAACTAAGAAAGAACTCTTCCTTTGAAGCTCTTGAAGTCATGGCGTCAAATAGTGATGACGTCGTGGCAGAATATTTTACCGATGAAACCGTTCGGTTACTGGAAGATGATCCAGTCGCCTTTATCGATTATCTTGGTACGAGTCATGGCGCGCTCTTTCAGTTTTTGGCGGACGGGCTGAGTATGAAATTATCGATGACGAAAGCTGATCCCGAGCACCTGAAGGCAGAGTTAGCCTCAAAACTCACCACCGAGACCCAAAAAATCAACTCTTGGCAAAGTTTTTGAAAAAGTAGACCCCAGGAAATTCGACTGATGAGATCCTTGTTTCTTTTCCTCTTACTGGCCTGTTCATATAATACTTTCGCCGCCGCCGACAGTATTCGTGCAGGTTACATTGACTCCATCAAACATGTAGTTAAGAACATCGCCACAATAAAAGACTCGCGTGTTATCGAATACTGTGTCCCGACAACAGCGGCAGAATCACGCGCCTATTTTTCATTGGACTACGAAAAAGAATTCTCCACAGGCTTTCATGATCTCCAGGCGAAGCTCGCGCGCTATTGCATCGCCGGCAACACAAAGCTGTTGAAGAAATACCTGTACCTGTCGGAATACGTCGATGGTTATTTCGCAGAGGATTATTTCGTTGCAGTCGAGAAGATTGCTCGCGCCAACATCGTTTCATTTTTGCAACGTACTCGCCGACTGCGACAAAGAGAAAATAAAGAAATTGATTGATGAGATCAGCGCCGATTATTGTAAATAAGTAATGATGGCAGGGGACTATTGCGATCTTTTTATTCTTTGCACGTACAACCCTGCACGTTCGCGCGCCTCTACAAAATTGAATGTCCGTGTTTTCTGTGCTTTCCGTGAGATATGCGCATAGCCCTTCGGATCTTCGTAGTAATTATCATTACCGCTAACTTTCGTAACTTAAGTTTATGAAGGCATTATCGGCATTACTTCTTATTACATGCAGCTTCAGTTCCTTTGCTCAAACAAAGTCAACGCCAGCCGATACATTATTTGGCATCATTACTTTCGGACCCAAGGCAGACATACCGGATACAGTTAAGCTCACCAATGCCGACGGATCACTTTGGTACTGGTTTTCGATAAGCAAGGGCGGCGGCGGCCCGGGCGATCCGCAGTTTCGCCCGTTCACTTATGATCCCGATTACTTCGGTCTCGCCATGATCGTAACATCAAGAAAAGGAAACCGCTACGAATTCATTGTTGATGAGCAGACCGGGCTTAAGAAATTTGTTGCGCTCGACAAACGGGAGAAGCTCGCCTTCGTACCCGTTCGGCAATACATACTCGGTGAAAGCACCATCGAGTTCAATACCAAAGACAACCCACCACGAAAAACGCCCGACGGCGAAGTAATTAAGGTTGACAAAAAATACTATGCCCGGCCATTAGACTTCAAAGGAGATTGGCTCAAAGTAAAACTTGTGGACGTAGACGACGGAAGAAGTCTCAATATCGAGGCGTGGTTCCGCTGGCGCGACGGGTACAAACTGCTTACTTATTTTTTCAAAGACTGAGTTAACTCACTTACAACACGTTGTTGAGTTGTTCTTTAATCTTCTCCAACTCTTCCTTCATCATCACAACCGACTTCTGGATCTCGGCATCGTTCGCCTTCGAACCAATCGTGTTGATCTCCCGTCCAATTTCCTGCGCGAGGAAACCTAGCTTCTTGCCATTCGATTGAGGCTCCGACAATAACTTCAAAAAATAACTAAGGTGGGTCTGAAGCCGAACACGCTCTTCGTGGATGTCGAGCTTCTCTATATAAAAGATTAGTTCCTGTTCAAGACGATTCATGTCGATGCCTTCCGTTCCCAGGAAGTCGGCGAGGTTTCCTTTGATCCTGCTCCGGATCTTTTCAACACGCTGCGGATCCAATTCTTCAGCACGCCTCAATCCCGCCTCAATATTCTTAATGTACTCCGCAAGCTTCACCTCCAACGCTTTGCCTTCCGTTACGCGAAACTGTTCGCACTTCGATATCGCCTCATTCAATACTTTTTGAAACGACTCCCACAAGCCTGCATTCAACTCTTCTTTTCCACCGCCAGAAATTACATCGGGTGAATTCAACGCAATCTCGAAAAGATTTTCGTAGCCCGACATAGTCTTGTCCGCAAGCTTCTTCAACTCTGCGTAATAAGCAACAAACAGCGCTTCGTTGTATTGCTGCCTTATTTCGGCATTGCCCGCGCGTTGCAGATCCACGCTAACGCTGATCTTGCCACGCTCGAGTTTATCGGCGATGATATTCCTTAGTTCAAGCTCTTTCTCGCTGAAAACCTTTGGAGTGCGAAGATTGAGGTCGAAGAATTTCGAGTTAAGACTTTTTACCTCTACCACGAGGTTCAACTCGCCTTTATTGAGAGTTGCCTGGCCAAAGCCTGTCATCGATTTGATCATTGAGAATACGTCGTTATAAAAAAGCAAATGTAAGACTTTGGAACAAGCCCCGCCATGCGCGATTTTATCTGGCTATGGGTGAATTTTGGCGGGGTTAGAAATCATATCCCAATGTCACCATCAGGCGTGGATCGTGAACCTGGAAGTTTTCAACAGGCCAGGCCAGGTCGAACTTCAGATAATAGCCAAGCATCACCGTGCGAAGTCCAACACCGTAGCTATACAACCACGGGTTAAGATATTCATTCAGCTGAACCGAAATTGGTTGTGCCGACACTTCCTTTTTGCGAACACTGCCGCCGCCGCTGAAAGGTGGAGCACCACTCCAACTCGTTCCAATATCATAGAAGCCAACGAATTGCATGTTGCGGAAGAAATTCGAAGTCACCGGGCCACCAGACAGTGCGCGGATCAGCGGTACTCTCAGCTCCACGTTACCCAACAACACATTGTTTCCATACAGCGTTGCGTAATCGAAACCTCTCAGGTTGGTCGCGAATTCTGTAAATATCAGGTTGCTGTTATACGCACCCGACCTCGATGCCAACGGGTTGCCGATACCTGTCGGGTTGATGTGAGAACCAAACCAGTTGTCCATGCCACCTAGTGCATATTGCTTGGGAGCATTTCCAAAATAGCTGCCCGCAAATCCACGCACCGCCAACACGATCTCTTTATAGATCTTCTGGTAGTGACGGAAGTCTGCAGCGATGTTCGAGAAGCTGAGATTCTTATTGCCCAACGCTTCGAAGTGAACGAAGCTGATCTTCGCTCTTGTACCTTCAATCAGGTTAATGCCTGTTGTGATACTGTTGTCGTAAACCAACTCAGCCTTCGTACCAGCATAATACTGATCCAGCGACGGCAGGAATTGTGGCGGTGTTAACGGCACTGCATTGTCAGGACCGCGATCAACAAATCTCGTGTAAGCGAAGAATGGCTTCACCGAAATTCTTGTGCGAACAGTTAAAGGCAACGCTGCTCCGAACTCGATTTTCTGTAACGAATACTTCTGGAGGAAACGGGGATCCGAACTTTGGTCGGAGATATCGCGCTGATCCCAGAAAATAAACTTTCCTGTCTACGCGCAAACTGTAGTCAACGCGATGTGGCAGGTATTGTATTTCACCATAAACGTCCCCGCTCTTCCAATCGAAAGCTGTTTGAATACCACCATAGAAGCGATAGTTCTCCAGCATGTCATTCATCTGTGTCTCGATGCGCATGCTATAGCTCCGGATCGGGTCTATAACAAGATTGGTGACGAGGTTGTTGTAGTTGAACTTCGGATCGTAGGGGAACGGACCCGTGATCTTGCTGTTGTCACGCGCCTTCAGGTAACGGGTAAGGAATGTTTCGCTGGGTTGCTTGCTCTTCACAGCCTCATCCTTCGAAGGAATAATCTTCTGTGTTTACTTTCTTCTCCTCTTTCGGAGGATTTGTGGGTGAAGTAAACAGCGGGGGTTTTTTCACTGATCACCGCCGGCTTCGTAACGGGTTCGTCGAACTGGTAATCGTCGGTGTTAATGCTGTCCGACTTGATCGTATCGTTCTTAAGAGACCTGTTATCAACAGGAGGTTGCGGTTTCTTATCCGGGATGTTTATAGTAACCGTATCGGACTTCGCTTTCAATCTCGAGTTGATCAACTCTTTGATCGACATGTTCGAATTTTCTTCGTGCTGTTTCCTTTCGATGATCGCCTTTTGTTGTTGCACTTCCTTACGACGTGTAGATGGTGTGAAGACGCTTCGATCGTAGTTGAATTGATTCACGACAAAGATCTCCGTCGACATGTTCTTCGCAAGAACGACTGCCAGCGAATGTTCAGGGAAATTCACATCGTATTCCGCAATGTTCGTATTGAAGTTGGTGATCTGGCTATAGATGCCCGTCGACTTCGTGAACTTGAACAGGTTCATGATGCCGCGCTGATCGGTGAGATAATAGAATGTATCGTCATCTACTGCAATCGGCTTCACGTCTTTACTCACAGTGTTCGTGAGCTTGTGCACCAGGTTGTCAGTCGAATCCAGGTCGTAAGTGAAAAGATTGTATCTCGTAGGCATCATCTTATAGCCCTTCACGATTGTGGTAACAGAGTCAGTAGTCCTGTTAGAGCTGAATACGATCTTGTTCGTGTTCGGAATAAACGACGGGTCAAGGTCATCGTACAGGTCATTGGTGAGCCTGCGTGTTCTGTCGCGACGGCTGCTCAACAAGAAACAAATCATTCTGTCCTTCGAAGTCGGCGCTCAATACGATCAACCTTCCGTTGCCCGAGAAGTCGAAGCTTCTTACGTTACTGAATTTCTCCAGCTCGCGCGGAAGTTTACTCTTCGTGTTGAGATCATACAACCAGAAAATATAGCTGCCTTGTTTCACACCGATCACACCGAGTGTGTTTGGATCGGCCCAGCTGATCAACGGTACGCGGTAATCTATATCCTGTTTGATCACCTTAGTGCCACCGGTAAGTATCGTTGTCTCGCGGCCACTCTCGAGCGACTTCACCATGATCCTGAACTTGCCGCGATCATTTTCAGCGTAAGCGATCTTCTTCCCATCGGGACTGATCTTCACAGTAGGGAAGATGGTTGTCTTGTTGTGACGGGGTGAGAACCTGGTAGAGTCTGCAGGAGATATATAGCTCTGATCGATCCGTTGCTCCTGCGAGAGATAATATTGTTTCCAATCGGCCATCAGCTGGCGGAACGGAATACCGAGTGTGATCAAAATACTTTTCTGTTCATTGCGGATCACGCGCGTGTAATTGAGAATATTCGACACGCTGCTCTTGCCGTATTTCTCAACGATGTAATTCCAGATCGACTGACCGACCAGCGCAGCCTCTTTGCCTTTCAGTCGTAATGATTTGTTTACTCTTTTGCTGACAACCAACTGGCGAACGTAGTCATCCATCTCGTTGCTCCATCCTTTTGCTGCATACAGCGAAGCCCCATCGATAAACCATTCGGGTAGGTTCAGCAACACTGCGTTCTGAAACATGTCCTTCAGGCTGCCGCCGAACATCATCTCGTTCACCATGAGGTCCGACATTTTATACAACAGCTCTTCTTTGAACTCGTCGATGTTGCCGGGGTGAGCGATCTCTACGTAGGGCTGGATGAATTCAGTTTCGCCACCAACATGAAATGCTGCCTCGCTAAGACCTACGTTGCTCTGTTGTTTTTCGGTGATCGAATTGTAAAGGAAAACTTTCGTCTTCAGGTATGGCGGATAGCCTATAAGATCAGTGATGCGATCGAACTCCGACTCGAGATATTGAATTGCTTCCTGCGCAACTTTCCGCCTGTTGTCATAATAGTACACATCGAAATTCTCTGAACTGATGTATTGCCAGTCGAACTTCTTGTATTGGATCCGGTTACGTCCAAATACCTCGCGTGCCTGTTGGGCATGTGAGGAAAGACTCAGTAAAGTAAGGAAGGTTAGTACTACGTACCTGGTCGGCCAGCGCATAATTCAATCTCGGAACTTCGAATATAACGCATAAAATCGACTAATATTTAAGTCATCTTTAATATGACGTCCCTCTTCCAGGTAGTCAGAAAGTATGCCGGAAGACCACGGGGCGAGGCTCACTCCCTTGGTTCCCATTCCATTGAAAATCAAGATGTTTTTATGTTCCGGGTGAGGCCCGATGATCGGCCGCCGGTCCGGGGTTGTGGGCCTCATCCCCCAACTGTGGTTAGTTATTGTGTATGGGATGCGCAGAAGGTTGTCGAGCTTTTCCGTCAGTTCTCTTCGCCCCGCTTCGGTTATACCAGGAGTTGTGTCGTGACTGTACGTTGCCCCAACACGCCATAAGGTGCCTTCTGACGGCACTATATATACACCGCGGTTGAAAAATGAGTGGTGGGTTTTTTTCAAGAGAGATCGTTAACGTTTCTCCCTTCAATGGTCTTACAGGCACCCAATTGAATATGGATTTTTTGAAACTTCGGTGCCCTCACAAAAAATGACAGTACTACTTGTGTCACTATAATCAAATTTGCTTTCGACGGTAAAAAGTTTCTTTACAGCGTCGAGATATTTTGCTGTGTCGAGATATCCGGCTTGTTTCAAAATTAGTCCACCGAACTTGTCACTGATGAACTCTTCATATTTACTTTTTGTGTAGACCTCTTCACTTTCACGGTCCAGTCGTTCTGTTCTTCTATAGAAAGAAATGGAATACAAATTGGAGTTGGGTAAAAGAATCGTTCGCCTGTTATTTCTTCTGCCTCTTTATAAAAGTCAAACAGGTAAGGGAAGAGCACGTCGGCCTGCCAGGTCTTCTGCATTAACTTCCCGGTAACGGGATTGAACAGACCTGCCGCCACTCTCGACGCCTGGTGCTCTTTCGGGTCGTCGTATATCATCACGCTTCGTCCGCGCTTCCGGAGCTGCAACGCAAGCGCCGCCCCCGCCAATCCAAAGCCTACAATGATGTAATCGGACTGTTTCATATCGCAATATAGAGTAACTTTGTAGCGATGCTCTCCATCCAAACTTTCACTTTCAACCCCTTCGCCGAGAACACCTACATCCTCTTCGACGAAACCCGCAACGCCATGGTCGTCGACGTCGGTTGTTATGATCGCGACGAAGAGAAAGAACTCTCGGATTTCATCGAAAACAATAAGCTCAACGTGAAGGCGATCATCAACACGCACTCACATCTCGATCACATCCTCGGTACTTATTATGTGAAAGACAAATACAAAGTTCCGCTCCTCATCCATCGCCTCGACGAGTCCACGCTTCGGATGGGAAAGATCAGTTCACAGCTGTAATGGCATCGACCACTATTCCGATGTCACCCACGATGGATACATTTCAGAGAACACACCGATAGAGATCGGCAATCAAACGCTGCAGGTAATTTTTATCCCCGGACATGCACCCGGTCATGTTGGGTTTTATCAGCCCACAACAAAAAGTATTGATAGGTGGCGATGTCCTTTTTCGCAGAAGTATCGGTCGCACCGATCTTCCCGGTGGCAACTATGATACGTTGATCGAAAGCATTCATAAAAAAAATATTCACTCTTCCCGATGATGTTGTTGTTTACTCTGGCCACGGACCCACAACAACAGTAGGAGAGGAGAAAGAAAAGAATCCATTCTGTGCTCTTACCTTAAAGTAATGTCGTTACTCCGTCATCTTCCCAATGCGCTAACATGTTGTAACCTGTTATGTGGGTTGTTTAGGAATAGTTTTTCTTAGGTACTACGACATGACTTTTACGGTGCCGTTGCTTGTGTGGCTTGCATGCGTGTTCGATTTCCTGGATGGCTTTGCTGCACGTATGTTGAAAGTATCATCACCGATTGGTAAAGAACTCGATTCACTCGCCGACATGGTGACGTTTGGGGTGCTGCCGGGCTTATTCACGTATTATTATTTTTTGCAAAATGTAAGTGATGGCTACTGGGCCTTGTTAGCGCTGCTTCTCATCATTTTTTCCGCCCTTCGTCTCGCCAAATTCAATGTTGACCCGCGCCAGGTCGATGGATTTATCGGTGTGCCCACACCAGCCAATGCAATGTTTTTTACAGGATTGCCCATCACCCTGGAGTATTTCTCCCATTAAGCCAGAACCATACTCGTTTATTGCTGTAATCTTGCTCTTCTCCTGGCTCATGGTCTCCCCCGTCAGTCTCTTTTCTTTGAAATTCAAACACTTTGGATGGAAAGGAAATGAGCTCCGATTTACTTTTCTGCTCGCTTCAGTATTATTACTCGCCATCTTCCAGTTAGCAGCAATAACCTTCATTATAATATTGTACATCCTGGCGTCGTTAGTGTCTAATTGGCGTTCACCTAAACATGCAGAACCAGGTTACTAATTTCAGTGTTTTCCGCGGCGCCATCCGTAGCCTTCGGGCGAAAGTTGGTGTTTTCCGTGAGAGCTTAGTTGCATGCCTCTGCGTACTCCCATTAATTTCGTGTGCCCAAACAGTTTCTTTCCAGGACGGCACATGGTTGAAATTTCGCGTCAAAGAAAACGGCATCTATCACCTCACCTACAACGACCTTAAAAACGCCGGGCTCAATCCCGACAACATCAACCCTTCGAAGATCCACATGCTCGCATACCCAACCGGTATGCTTCCGCAAGCCAACAACATCAGCCGTCCCGCCGACAATCTCGAAGTTGCCATTACAATCACCGGCGAAGCCGACGGAAAATTCGATAAGGACGACGAGATCATTTTTTACGGACAAGGTCCCGATCGCTATCAATACATCAATTCGAAGAACTCGTTTTATTATGAGAACAATATTTACAGTGATGTAAATTATTACTTCCTCCGCATAGGCGATCTTAGCGGAACACGCATCGGTAAATCAAATGCCACAGGTGGTTCGCATCCGGTCATCGATCAGTATGTCGACTTCGGTTATTACGAAAGCGATCTTTATAACGATCAGAAATCAGGACGCGAGTGGTTTGGAGAACAGTTCGAAACGAAGAAGGAGATCACCATTCGCTTCGCGATGCCTGGCATCATACCGAATTCGAACGTCACACTCGTCTCAAACCTGATGGCACAGTCGTACGAGTATTCTTATTTCAGGATGTATTGGAATACGATACAGATCCTCGAAAGAAAGATGGATACCATCCCCCAAACACAATACGGTAAAAAAGGATCTTACGGTATCGATACACTTAGCTTCTCCACGAACACCGTCAACGCGCCAACCAATTCCAACCAGGACATCAAGATCACATTCGAGCAGGGCGGAGGAAACCGGTCCGTCGGCTATCTCAACTACATCTTGTTCACCTTCAGCCGCAAGATTGCTAAGTACGACAACGCAACGTTCTTCCACATTCCGTACAACAACGACATCCTTTCCGATATTTCTGTCGCTTCGTTTCCTTCCGACGGAGCTGTGTGGGACGTTACCGATCCATTCAATGTGAAAGAGATGTTGGTAGCAGCCAACGGCGATGCTGCGAAGTTCGCTTCTACAGGCGACTCCAACCGGAGTTTCGTTGTGTTTGCAAAAGCCGATATGAAAACTCCCGACTTCATCGAGAACGTTGCCTCGCAAAATATTCACCAGTTGTCGACACCCACGCTGCTCATTATTTCACACCCGAATTTTATCGATGCTGCAAATCGCCTCGCTGCATATCGCAGCTCTAATTATGGTATCGATGTAAAAGTGGTAACGCCACAACAGATCTATAATGAATATTCTGGCGGCAGGCAGGACATCAGCGCCATTCGCGATTTTATTCGAAGCCTTTATTTAAAAACTCCCGGCAAGCTTCAGAGCCTGTTGTTGTTTGGAAGAGGATCGTATGATTATAAAGACCGGCTGTATAGCAACACCAACTACGTGCCCATTTACGAATCACGAAACTCATTAGACCCTTTACTTACTTACTCTTCCGACGATTACTTCGGTTTTCTTGAGGACAACGAAGGGCAATGGAGAGAAGATGTAGCCGATGATAATACATTAGATATAGGCGTTGGACGCCTGCCTGTTACGGATGCCCAACAAGCTTCCGACCTCGTCGATAAGCTTATCGCCTACGACACTCATCCCGATAGATCTTTGTGGAAGCAACGGGTATTGTTTGTTGCCGACGATGGCGATTGGAACATTCACCAGATGCAGGCCGAAGACCTTGCCGAAACATTCGAGGTTCTCTATAAAAACTATCATACTTCGAAGGTCTACCTCGATGCTTTTCCACAACAGACCCTCGCATCGGGACAGGTCTCGCCCAAAGCAAAAGAAGCGCTGCAGGATCAACTTAACCGTGGTTACGACATCGTTAACTACACCGGTCACGGCTCCGAAAGAGTTTGGATGCAGGAAAGAATTCTCGACCAGGAAACTCCCAATCAACTTCGCAATGAACAGAAGTTGCCATTGTTCCTCACTGCTACCTGCGAGTTCGGCCGCAACGATGATCCGTTGTTGATATCAACTGCAGAAACATTACTGTTGAAAAAGAATGCCGGCGCTATCGGGCTCGTCACCACGGCACGTCCCGTGAATACCATCACCAACTCTGTTCTCAACAAGGCGTTCTACGCTGCTTATTTTGCGGAGACCACGGGCGTAAAAGATCTCGGAAGTATTTTCAAACAGACCAAGAACAAAAGTCTCAGTGGCGTTGCCAACCGCAACTTCTCATTGCTCGGCGATCCGAGCATGCGCTTCGACTTACCGAAAGAAGCAGCAGTTATCACATCCATTCAAACAGAAGACGGTTCCGACGTTTTGAAGTCGTTGTCGAAAGTAACGATCATGGGCGAGATCCATCGCGACAATACTTTGAGCACAACGTTCGATGGAACCGTTGAAGTCGAGGTGTTCGACCGTCGCAGTCAGCTCGTAACACTCGGCGACGAGAACAGTCCTTTTACTTACAAGGTGTGGGATCACTCGCTCTTTCGCGGCAAAGCAAAAGTTGTTGATGGAGAATTTGCCCTCCAATTCGTTTTGCCCGAAGGCGTTTCTGATAATGTTCAGAATGGAAAAGTGTTGTTGCATGCATACTCTTCCGATAAATTGCGCGAAGCACAAGGCACGCTTCAGAATTTGAAAGTTGGTGGAACAGAATTAAATCCCGGTGCAGATGTTAGCGGACCGTCAATTGAATTATTCATGGGTGACAGCACTTTCATCAACGGTGGTTATGCAAATGCAAACACTCATCTCATCGGGAAGTTGTACGACAAAAGCGGGATGAATATTTCCGGTTACGGCGATGGCGTTATGACTGCAACACTCGACAACAATCAAACTTTTATCGTTAACGACTACTTCATTGCCAACGAAGATGATTTCACAACCGGTTGGTTTTCATTTCCCATCAATAACCTGGAAAAAGGTCAGCATACGATCTCGTTCAAAGCAACCGATACTTATGGAAATCCGGGAACAGGTTCTGTTACGTTTATTGTGAGCGCCGATGGAGTATTGATCGTGGAGGATCTTTATGCCTATCCCAACCCTTTTCTGAAACAAGTCCGGCAACCCTTGAATTCAAGCATAATCGAGCGGGTGAAGATCTCGAAGTGCAGGTTGCTATTTACGATGGTTTAGGCCAGTTGGCAGATAAGCGCGATTTTATGGTCTATTCAAGCACCTATAAAGTAACCCTATTTAGCTGGGATGGATTTAGCCCGCGCGGAACAAAAATGGGCAATGGAATATACTTGGTTAAGCTCGTAATTCGTTCAGTGTCAGATGGGGCGAAAAATGACAAAATTGCCAGATTAATTCTCAGTAATTGATTACCTTTACCTCCCTAGAACTTGATTATGAATAAGTTAAGGATCCTGATCCTTCTCTGTAGCGGATTTACTAGCACTGCATTACTAGCCCAACCGAACGGAACTCTCGTAGGACAGGACAGTACGAATCGCGTTATTACAACTGCGGTTCCCTTCCTCACTATCACTCCCGATTCACGTGCGGCTGCAATGGGTGACGCTGGCGTTGCTACATCTGCCGACGCAAACTCTGCGTATTGGAATTCAGCAAAGCTTGTTCGTATCGACCAGGGCTTCGGTGGATCTGCATCTTACACACCATGGCTCGGTAAGATCATCAACGACATGTACATCTTCTACCTCTCCGGTTTCTATAAGATCAATCGCGAGCAGGCAGTTGGAGTTTCAATGAAATACTTCGATCTCGGCGAGATCCAGTTCAACAAAGGACCGAACCCACAAGATCTCTTAGGACGATACAATCCTCGCGAATATGCTTTCGATGTTACTTACTCACGTGCATTGACTGAAGATTTCAGCATTGGTGGCACCATTCGTTACATCCATTCAAATCTTACTGGTTCCGGTATTGCCGGCACCGCCGATTCACGCCCCGGTAATGCTTTGGCTGTCGACATGGGTGTGTATTACAAAAAAGAATTTGTATCCAACAACTCTATGCTGGCACTCGGCGCGAATGTCAGCAACCTCGGTAATAAGATCTCTTACTCCGATGCCGAAAGCAAGGACTTTATCCCGGGTAACCTCCGCCTCGGTGGTTCATATAAGATGGAGCTCGATCCATACAACAGCCTTACGTTCGCTCTCGACTTCAACAAGCTGATGGTTCCAAGCCCTTATCCTGGCAGCAAGTCTACACCGTTCCTGCAGGGTACATTCCAATCGTTCACCGATGCAAGAGGCGGCTTCAAAGAAGAGATCCACGAAGTGACAACTTCACTGGGTATCGAATACTGGTACAACCAGTTGTTCGCCGGCCGTGTTGGATATTTTTATGAAGCCCCTGACAAAGGAAACCGCCAGTATTTAACAGCTGGTGTTGGATTTCATGTCAATGCCTTCGGCGTAGACCTCGCTTACGTTGTGCCCACCAACAAACGTGAGATCGCTACAGCGGAACAGCTCCGTATTACGATCATGCTCGTAATGGCAAAGAAGGCAAGTGAAGATGAATCGGTAACAGACTAGTTAACCGACAGTAGCAACAAACAAACTATCCTCGTGAACATACTGTTCACCTACTTCCAATAATTCTTTCTGTGTGATTGAATTTATCCTTTTGAAAAGATGAGGATAATAATTCTTCGATAGCTTGTTGAGATAAATATTCTTGATCTTATCCGTTACCGAAAAAGGATTCGCTACTTCCGATTGCAGTGAGCCAAGAAAGTGATTGCGTGCGATCTCGAGTTCCGTTGCGTCGATCGTTTCGGTGCGCATTCTCTTGATCTCCTTGCGGATCTCATCCAGCGCCAAATCTTTATTGTCTTTGTTGACATCTGCACCGATCACGAAAAAGCTTTCGTGAACGAATGGGTTGATGGACGAATAAATTCCATACGTGAGCCCTTTCTCTTCGCGTATGTTCTTCATGAGACGCGATCCGAAATAGCCACCGAGTATGTGGTTGAATAGAAGAAGGTCGGGATATTGTTCGTCTTTGCGGTTCAGCGAACGATTCGCCAAACGCAATGATGTTTGTACTCCGTCTTTAGCAATGTGCTCGTTCTTCTTTCCAGAAGTCACCACGGGTAATCGACCGCTATCCGGTGGTGCCGAAACGAGCAATGAGAAACGTGTTATGATCTCTTCCACTGTTACCGATGGAGGTGAGGTAACGAATATTGCAGCCGGTCTGAAGTTGCTGTGATGAAATTGCCGCAACTCTTCTTTAAGAACAGCGTCTACATCTTTTTCTTCCAGCGATGTGCCGTAAGGATGATTGCCAAAGATCATCTTCCGGATGAGCTGTGAAACCACGAAGCTGGTCTTCTCTTTATTGATCTTAAGATTTTGTAAGAAGATGCTTTTCATCAATGCCAGCTCTTCTTCGTCGAATGCCGGGGTGGTGATCATTTCGGCAAAAAGCTCCGTTGCTTCCTTCCAGTTCTTGCGGAGCGCGTACACGCTTACGGCAGTATGATCGTATCCAGCCGAGATCTCGATATGAGCACCCATCCTGTCGAACATCTCTGCGAGCTCCGACGAATCCAATCGCTGTGTGCCCTTCTCCAGCATGTTCGAAGTGAAGTGCGATACACCAGGCTTCGGCTCATACCATTTGCCCGAATGAAAGATCAGTTCGATCTTCAATACATCCTGGCGAACTTCGGGAATAATAAATATTGGGATACCATTGATCTCGCTCGTTTGATAACCGGGCAACTCAAAAGTGTCTGACTTAATAAATGGAGGCGCTACTGTTCTGTCGAGCATTATTTAAAGAGGCACATTAACATGCCTTTCCGCGTGATAAGATGAACGAACAAGCGGGCCGGATTCAACATATTTCAGTCCTCGCTTCAATCCTTCTTCGCGATACATTTCGAAAGTATCGGGATGAATGAACTCGGCAACCTCGAGATGCATTTTGGTTGGCTGCAAATACTGTCCGAGTATTAATATCATGAGGCCGTTGGCAGCAAGGTCGTCCATTGCTTTGAACACCTCTTCTTTGGTTTCTCCAACACCGAGCATAATGCCCGACTTGGTTCTTTTTCCTGCTTCGCGGATCCTGCGGATCTGTTCGAGGCTTCTTTCGTATTTCGCCTGTGGGCGAACGATGCGATAAAGACGGCCCACTGTTTCCATGTTATGCGAAACAACTTCCTGCCCGCCTTCAATCATTCGATACAATGCATCCCAGTTTCCTTTCGTATCGGGAATGAGAGTTTCGATAGTTGTATCGGGATTCAGTGCTTTAGTTTGAACAACGGTCTGGTACCAGATCTCGGCGCCGCGATCTTTCAATTCGTCGCGGTTTACTGAAGTTATCACGGCGTGCTTAACGCCCATGAGCTGTATGGCTTCGGCAACACGACGAGGTTCGTCGGCATCGTATTCTGTGGGGCGGCCTGTAGCCACCGCGCAGAAAGTACAGCTGCGTGTGCAGATGTTTCCGAGGATCATGAAAGTTGCTGTGCCAGCGCCCCAGCATTCGCCCATGTTTGGGCAATTGCCGCTTTCGCAAATAGTGTGAAGCTTATGGGTGTCTACGAGCCTGCGAACTTTCGCATACTCGGGACCCACAGGAAGCTTCACGCGAAGCCACTCGGGCTTGCGCTTCTTTTGTTCGGCACTAACTACGGGCAGTTCGATCATCGTATTTCCTTAGCGTATCCTCCGCTCCCCTCAGCGTATCCTTTGCGATACCCTCCTAAGCCTAACAGATTACTTTCCAATAAGTTCCTTGTACTGGCTAGCCGAAAGTAAACCTTCTGGCTTTCCCGAAAGCTCAACTTTTATCATCCAGCCATCACCGTAAGGATCTTCATTCACCTTTTCGGGATTTGCTTCCAGTATTTTGTTGACCTCAGCCACCTTGCCTGTAACCGGCATGTAAAGATCAGACACGGTCTTCACGGCTTCTACCGTGCCAAACACCTCGTGCTGGGTTACCGCCTGGCCTAAAGTGGTGATATCTACATAAACGATATCGCCCAGTTCTCCCTGTGCGAAATCGGTAATTCCAACGGTAGCGATATTACCCTCTATTTTGATCCATTCGTGATCTTTGGTGTAACTAAGAGATTCGGGAACGTTCATCTTTTTGAGTTTTGAGGCTCAAAAATAGTGTTTTTTACTGTGCAAGATTGAATAAAATCTTCGTTCCAAACTTGGTTGTCGACCTCGGGAACGAGTTCGAAACCATAGGCGTATTAATATTCCTGTCGAAGTAGAATTGGATATTCAGTTTCTGATTCACCACGTAGCTGATGTTCGGGCGGATCTGGATATTGATGTTACCATTCGTAACAATATTCTCCATATCGTCGCCACCGATCGTAGACGGTAACTTTCGCTGAATCGTCTGCGCATTGTTTACACTCATGTTGAGCTTGAACGTAACATCGTTCTTCAGCGTAATAATTCTTCCCTGGTCGCGGAACGGCAACCGCATGTTGTTCTTGGTATAACCGACTTCCACAACCCAGTCTTTGTTATTCACTTCCGTGATCTGCGCATTAGAAATGTTGAGCGACACATCGCGTTTCGTTTTGTATTCGAAGCGCGCCGTAAGCTTGTTCTTCGTCCTCACGTTTATGCCAACAAGCGGTGCAAATTGTTCCGAGATCATCACCTGGCTTATCACATAGATCGGAACCACATCACCATTCGGGCCCAGTGGCTGGCCGAAATTACTTCCGGTGTTATAATCTTTCAACGGTATGTTGCCAACATTCGAGTACTGAAGTGAATTAGTAAAGTTCGTTACCTGGTAGGTGATGTATAAGCGTGACTCAACGTAATCGACTGGAAGATATCTTTCAGGTTACCGAGTTTAGTCAGACCGTTATAATCCAGTCGCCAGTTAGGTATCGGTATTTGCGGGAACGGCGTAAGCGCTGTTGTCGACGCACTCTTGCCGGTATACGCCGCAATGAAAGCAGGAATCAATACATCCTGCGATTGACTTCTGTAACCCGCAAGGTTCAACGATTCGAAGCGATCCATCACCACAGGAATGTTGTCGGCAAACTTTTGGAACACTTCTGAATTTGTACTGTTGTTGTTCTTGAATGCAGTAGCAATACTGTTGATGGATATTCGATACGAACCCGTTCGTGTCGGGCTCAATGCCTGAAATGCATTCACAGGAGTTTTGTTGCCGAGCGAGTCGGTACTGAAATCGACCCACCGGTAAATTTCCTGGAACGACGTATTCGAATTTCGTTTGATGTCTAACTGGATCTTAAGATCCGTTGCCGGCTCAACACTCGCCCGCATACTCAGATCCTGCGTCTGCTGCTGACTGAACGGTGTGGTGAGCTTCGTACTTCGTGTGAGGTAATCTTCATACTTCGATGGATCTACCTTCTGACTTCCCAACACAAATCCCCACCCCGGCTCCGACCAAAGTTTATCCATACCAAACAGGTACGGAGTTGCCGTGAAGCCGGGAAGCACCGTTCCTTCGTTCACCGTGTAAGTTCCTGTAATGCTTCTCACCGACATCAATAAACGAAGCAATGCCTTTACGCCTTTCAACTCTGGCGGTCGTCTTACCGTGTCGGGTTTTGCCTTGGCCTGCTTGGCTTTCTCCAGCGGTGTTAATGGCCGCTTGGGTGTGTTGATCTCTTTCAGGAAGCCGATCTTATTGTAAAGCTTCGTAAGATCGATGCGTCCGTTCACCGCCTGTTCGCGTGTGTTCTGGATGATGTTGCCGAGGTTAAGACTGTCGGCGTTCAGAGAACCGATCGCCAGCGGACCTGCCCGCCAGGAATAACCGACGTTGTATCGATAGTCTGCACCCAGGAAATTCGTGATCGGGATCTTCTCGAATGGCAAGGTGTAATTCACAGTTGCCGTCTGGTCGAATGCTTTCATACGACCAAACGACTTCAGGTTGTGCATGATCGAATCGTACTTCGCTTTCGTGTTGATGTCGCCATCGGGTTCGTCGATGATCGCATTTACACGCGCGCTGTAATCGAGAGTCAGTGCTTTCGTAAAATTCCATCGTGCATTGTAGTACCTGTTGAATACAAAATACTTTTGGAAGTTGGGCAACGAGTTCTGCAAGTCGGTGGACGCACTGCCGGTGGAAGCATTTCGGTACACGATCTTCGAGAACGATCTTTCGAGCTCGCCCCGGATGGTAACGCTCTGCGGCAGCGGGTTGAAGTTGAAGTCTTTGATGAGCTGGAACCACGGCGACTTCAATCCTTTCAGATCTTTGAATGGCTCAAACCCCTTGAACGCAGGCGTGTATTGCCATGCAACTCCGCCCTTCACGTTCTTCTTCCTGTTCTCCTGTAACAGGAAGTTTGTCTGCGTGGCTTCGCTATAAGCATACGTGAACGAGAAGTTTTCAACATCCCAGATATGCACGGGCGATTCTTTGTTCTGCTTGATACGCCGCACGTTGGTGAAGTTCAGGCTTCGCCGGACGGACCTGTCCTGTATTAATTTTTTATATGCTTCTTTGTCAGCATCGTTTGTAAACGACAGCAACGCGGCCGCGAGCCGCGTGTCCGGGTTGGCCGGGTCGTAGTTGGGATTGATGATGGTGCTTTCGTAGCTGGCGAATGCAGGGATACTCAATCCAAGCTTCTTCGGAAGAAGCTTATCGAGCTGCAGGTTGGCGGATATATCGTATGCTGTTGTTACACCGCGTGCACGTTCGGAGATCTTGGATTGTACTCCACCATAACCATACGTGATATGACGAAGTGATCCCGTTACCGTTCCGAGATCAGCAAGCTTCGTACTGAGCACTACGTTGCCGGCCCAGCCAGGCGTTCGGTCGAAGTCGGTAAGGCGAAGCTCGTTCGCCCAGATACAGACATCTTTTGCTTTCCCATCGTCATGCCGGTTCTCGTTAGCGGAAATCGCGCGGCTCGGGTTTCGAACACCGATCATCATAAGCTTCACCTGGCTCAGGTCTGGTCGCCCCATCACCGAGATCTTATGCTTGCCGACGTAGTGTGGTATTTTTATCGGGTACAGTTGCGTGAGACTGGCCGTACCATCTGTTGATGATGAGGGCGAGCTGGCTGCAGCGTTGATCTCCCGGTCTCGTGCAGCCTTCAACGCATAAAGTTCATTAAGATCCAGGTCTATACTATTCGTATCCGGCCACACATTGTCAACTGTGTAGTCCTGGGTGGGTAATCCAGGGTGTGTCACCTTTAGCGGCACTTCGATCTCGTAATAATTTTGATCGAAGTCTGTACCCAATCTCAGGAAGCCAACAAGATCACCATCGTTGATCTTATTATTCGGATCGTGCGCACTGAAGAACATCTTGATCCTTCCGTAGTTGAAGAAGTCGAACGATACGTTTTTGTAGATCGAGCGCGCGTCTCCATCGGGCAGTTGATTCACACAAACTTGTACAGCCTGTTCATTCAAACGACGTTGTTGCACCGATGTCACATCGCGGTCGCGACGGAGCGGAGGTACGTAAGCAGGCTTCGTTGCATTTCCCTGTCCATTCTCTTCAACATTCACAGACGATACCGTGAAGTCGTCGAGGTTTGGTTCGAGCGGTTCCGACAACTGCGACTCCGCAAGATTTCCAGTATAACGACGCCACCTGTTTCCAACCGATCTGAAGTTTGCCATCCGGAGAACCACCGGCTGACGGAAGCCAGTCATAAACATGCGTATGTATTTGATCGACTTGAAGTCTTCGATGTCACCAACTTTTTCATCGAACTGCCTGATTGGGATCCGGAACAGGTACCACTTTACGCGCTCGCCACCGTTCTCAACTTCAACCTGGTCGAAGATGTATTTTCTTCCCACCTGTAGTGTAGATGGACGCAGGTCGATGTTGTAAGTATAGTATTGCTCCTGGGTAAGTTTACCGAGCGTGTTATCGGCGTTAAGATCTTCGCTGTCGGGAATAGTGCTCGATGCCTGTGGTATACCCGTGGCGGCAACGGGAGAGTTGTTTTCCTGTCCACTGAAATTTTTATAACGGGCCAACACTGTCGATTCTTTTACATCAGGATAAAAGGGACTGAGGAAGTGATGGAAGTCGTCGGCAGATGGGTCAGCTTTCACATCCTCTTGAGCTTTTGGCGAAAGCTTGGTGAGCACCGGGGCCAGGAAGGCGTCGTTAAAGATCTCTGATTCGACAGCATTGGGTGCGCCGTCCATACCAACATCCTGGTTTGGACGCGAATTAGGATCGTTGGCAAACGCATCGTTCAAATAACTCTGACTCGTAACGTAGCCCCATGGTGTCTTTGTAACATTCGCGGGATCATGGTTTCCATCGGCAGGCAAACCATTTTCGAAACCGAATTTGTTATCTCGAATAACATCTTCATCAAGGTTACCGATGTGGAACACCAACTGGCCACCCGTGTTGTTGTTCGTAGCACCATCCGTACCGTCGTCAACTTTACCGCGTTCTGTGGTAATGAAAGGGTCGAGCATCCAGAACTCAATGTATTCTATGTTTGCTTTATCGAAGTCGACTTCGGAACGAACACCGGTCATCATACCGGCCCAGCTTGTTTCGGGACTTCTCAGCTTTCCATTCCCGTCCAGGTCTGTGTTGTAGTTGTAAGGGCCGCGCTCCGAAGGGAAGTAAGCGATGTCGAGGATCTGTTCGTTGAAGTTACCGAGTGTAGGATCGCGAAAAGGGAAGATCTCCTGCGGACCAACCTTTCTTACGTAGTGATTACTCAGGGCAACGTCGGTGATCGCATTGGGGCGCAGCTTTTGACCGTTGGGCAAATAGAACACGGAGTTATCAACCTGGTACCACGATAACTTCGCCCTCCTGTAACCAGAAGTAAGATCATTGTCGGCACCACCTGAAAGATCGAAACGATTGTCGGGTGTTTTCGGAACAGTCGATAGTCTCCACGACAACCTGTTCATCAATGTTGTTGGTGTTGCCGTGTTCTCGAAGTCGTCGATGAAGGATGTTCCTTCGCCCTGCACGATGTTGGAAGTACCGGGCAGCAATTGGGCAAACTCAGCATTAAGATTAACCGTCGATGTTTCTTTGGTCTGAATAAACGGAAGGGCATCCACCATCTTTGTGAGGAAGCGCGAGTTCTTCTTCATGTTGAAGTCAACACCATACTGGAAGTTTCTCGCTGGCTCTGTGCCGATCAGGTTACGACTTATCAGCGGTCGTTCGTTGTAATAGAGAACTGTAGAACCGATGTTGATGTCGTCACTGAGTTTATAATCGAAGCGTGTTCCCAACAGCGATCGAGTTTGAAAAGCAAACGGGTCCTGTTGTTCATACGTAATGTTGATGTCTTTTCCCGAAGTGAGAATGCCTTCATTGAGGATCGTTACTTTACCGAATGTATAATCGACAGTGTAATCAGTTCCTTCGCGCAAAGGTGTACCGCCGGCGTATACTTTCACCGACCCTTGCGTAATGTTGAATCCCTGTATGATGATATCTTTCCCGGATCCCGACTTGAAGTTACCAACGATATAAAACTTGTTCTTCGTCGCTACGAGTTCGGCCTCCGCTTTCGTGGTGTGATACAAAGTATCGTACACATACTTGTTCACCATGTAGTCGCGCTGCGATGGAGCCTCCTGGGCGAACAGCGCCCGCAGTGGTTTATTTAATGGCTCTAGATACGGGAATATGATGAGGCCGGCATCCGAATTCACCGTCAGTTTTTCAACATAGTCGAAGTTACCGTCGGGCTGCGGGTCGTTGTACGGGTTTAACCGGTCGAGACCCATTACTTCGATGAGCTGTTTGGTTCTTGAGATCGTTCCTTCCTGCAACTGCGGGTTATCCTTACCTGTCTTGTCATCGCGATAGATCACACGCAACTGGAAACCATCGCGCGTCAATCCCTGTACGTTCAGATTGTATACGTTCTTCATCATCAGGTTCCACATCGGAAGAACGGCGCCATCAACTTTAGGTAACACACGCTTCGGGCGGAGCATTTTAAGGAACACTACTTCTTCTTCTTTAAGATTCGAGTAGTCTTCCGAAAGTTCACCGACCTGGTAGCGAACACCGTTGTACGTGTATTCGTATGCTACCCCGATCGCTTCGTCGTTCTGCAGCTTGCGCGACAGCGTGATGTAACCAAGTTCTTTGTGGAATGTGAATTCGGTAGGAGCAAGCTTTCTTGCACTCGTAATTTTTTCGTAGTCGAGAGAAACAGTAAGGCCAAGATCTTTTGTGAGGTGATCGTCGATCGCATCGGCATTTCTTGTAGAACCATTGAGAACTTCGAACATGTTGTTCGATTTGTTGTTGGCCGGAAGATGTGAGCCATTACCAGTCCATGTCTTATTGTTGTACGGAGCACCTTCGCCCATGTCCATGAACGCTGCTACGTTACGAAGCGTCTGCGTATCGTTCTGACGGTTCATGAGATAAACTTCAACACGGGTGATGTTCACGCCCGAAGTAACCTGTGGTAACGAACTCAGCCAGTTCTCGAAGTTGTTGCGGAAGAATTGCCCAAGGAAGAAGTGACGGTTGTCGTCGTAGCTCGAACCAACGATTTCAAACGGACGACCTTGCGAAGCGCCGTTGGTACTTCCGGCAACCGTTATGGAATTTTGTTTTCCACGTTGCGTGGTAGCAATCGCAGTAACGAACAACTTTCCGAACTGCATCTGTGCTTTCACACCAAAGAGATTCTGCGCGCCGGTTATAAGACTGTTGTTCAGCGGCAAGCTCACGTTACCCAACTCGAGTTTCTTTAAGATGTCTTCTTTGAAACCCGTGTATTCAACCTTCATGTTGTTTTGAAAGTCGAATGAATTGTTGTTATCGAAGTTGGTAGTAACAGCGAGTTTCTCACCGATCTTTCCCACCACGCTTAAGCTTATCTGCTGATCGAATTCGAAGCCACCATTCTTCTGTTGTCTTAGTGGTATTGCCGGGTTCTTGATATTCTGGAATGATGCACCGAAGTCGAGTGTTACGAAACCACGCGGAATGATCTCGACATAACTGCCTCCGAAGATGCGATCGAGAACGGGACTGATATAAATTCTTGGAATGAGATTGCGGGAGCTTACTGCACTCTCTCCATCGAGTGCCTTGCTTCGCGTTTGCCAGTAGTCTTTTAACATCAACGTGTTCTGCTGCTGGTTATATTCTCCGAACGACATCGCGCTGCGCGGACGGAAGTTCACGTTACCCATCTTCTCGAGGATCGTATAGTTCTTACTGGTATCGACGTCGAGATTGGTCTTAAGTGTACCCGGATCTTTCAGGTAAAATGGAGAGTACGGAGTGCCGTTAGAGAACGGGTCGCCGTAGCGATCGCGGTAACGAAAAGTGGGCTTGTAAGGATTGTTGTTTTGGAGCCGGGTGGTGTCTACCTGGGTACTATCGCGCTGACCAAGAACAGAAAGGGGTGCCAGATATGCGAGGAGGAGCATACCCAGTCCAAAGATGAACTGAAAATTCCGTTGGCTTAGGTTCAATCGTAGGTCAGGCGTTTTTCAGTGATTGCTTTACCAAATCCTCCAAAGTAAGGCTATTTCCCGATTTTTTCAGGACCGTGTCTATGCTTTTTTCGGCTGCGGCTCGAGCTACACCCAGTGTCACCAAGGCAGTTAACGCCTCCTGTTTCATCTTATTGTACGATGGTGCGAGGCCGGTTGTAATTTCATCGCCGGCGTCTTTTTTGAGCTTGTCTTTGAGCTCCAAAATGAGACGTTGTGCCGTCTTCCCGCCTATGCCTTTGATCGATTGAAGTGTGGCGGCATCTTCTCTTATGATTGCAGCACGAAGGTCGGCAGGAGGCATGTAACTGAGCACAACCATTGCCGTGTTGGGACCGATGCCGTTAACAGAGATCAGGTTTTGGAACATGGACTTCTCCTGGTCCGATCCGAATCCGAACAGGATCTGTGCATCTTCGCGAACATGCAGGTAAGTCGACAGCTTGATGTCTTCGGCATCTTTTACCTGCGAGAATGTATTGAGAGAAATTTGTACCTGGTAGCCAATGCCATTCACATCGATGATGAGGTGAGTGGGGTCTTTATGAACGAGTTTGCCTTTGAGGTATGCTATCATGGGGATATATTAATTATCTTCCCCGCCTCCGGCGGGGAAGACGTGAACAATCAGAGATGATCGTTCTTCTCATGGATCTGTGCATCCACAACAGCAATAGCCGCCATGTTAACGATCTCCCGTATCGAGCTTCCGTTTTGTAAAACATGCACAGGCTTTTTCATACCGAGCAGTATCGGACCTATCGTGTCGGCGCCACCGATCTCCATGAGGAGCTTGTATGCGATGTTGCCCGATGCAAGGTTAGGGAAGATCAACGTGTTGGCTCCTTCTTTTGCAAGTGAGCTGAAAGGATACAGTTCTTGTTGAAGCTCTTTGTTCAACGCAACATTCGCCTGCAGTTCACCTTCGATAACGATGTCTTTATATTTTTCTTTCGCGAGACGTGTTGCTTCCGCAGTCTTCGAAGGAATGTCGCCTTTGTTAGAACCGAAGTTGCTGTACGAGAGCACTGCAACGCGGGGTTCGGCTCCGAAGAATCGCGCGCCTCTCGCGGTAAGTCCGATGATCTCCGTAAGTTCTTCGGCTGTTGGATCTACGTTCACCGTACAATCACCGAAGAAGAATGTTCCCTTCTTGTTCATGATGATGTACATACCTGCAACGCGCTTCACACCATCGGCCATACCGATGATCTGCAATGCAGGCGAAATAACTTTTGAATAGTCGCGGGTAAGTCCGGAGATCATCGCATCTGCGTCGCCCACTTCAACCATCATTGCTCCGAACGCATTCCGTGTTTGCAAAAGTTTTCGAGCATCGTAGTATGTCATTCCCTTGCGCTGTCTCTTTTCAAAGAGAACTTTCGCATAGCTATCAAGCTTTTCCTGTTCTTCGCGTGGGTCGATGATCTTACATGCATCGAGATCGAGTTTGTATTCTTCGATCAGTTTCGTGATCTGTTCGCGGTTGCCAAGCAGTATGGGTGTCGCAATTCCTTCGTCCTGTATTACTTGTGCAGCCTTTAAGATCTTTTGATTGTCGGCTTCGGCAAATACAACGCGCTTTGGATTTTTCTTTGCCTGGTCCAGGATGCGCGACGTAAGCTTTTCGTCGATACCGATTCGTTTCAACAACTGCTGATGATAAGCGCCCCAATCGGTGATCGGGTTCGTTGCCATTCCCGATTCCATCGCAGCCTTTGCGACAGCAGGAGACACGGTTGTGATCAGTCGCGGATCCAATGGTTTCGGAATAAGATAGTCGCGACCGAAATTGATCTTCTCGATGCCGTACGCTTTGTTAACGATGTCCGGCACCGGTTCTTTTGCAAGCGATGCCAATGCATACACGGCAGCGAGCTTCATGTGCTCGTCTATTTCTTTTGCACGAACATCCAGCGCGCCACGGAAGATGTAAGGGAAACCGAGAACGTTATTCACCTGGTTAGGATGATCCGACCGTCCTGTTGCCATAACGAGGTCGGGTCTTGTGCTCATAGCGCGATCATAATCGATCTCGGGATCGGGATTAGCCAACGCAAACACGATTGGATCTTTGGCCATCGCAAGCACATCGGCAGGAGTGAGTACGTTAGCGATCGACAACCCCACGAAAACATCCGCGCCCTTGATGGCTTCCTGGAGTGTATTTAGTTTTCTATCGGTAACAAACTCCGATTTGTTCTTATCCAATCCTGTACGCGATGTATTCAACACACCTTTGCTGTCGCACATCACCAGGTTTTCTTTCTTCACACCAACGGCCATGTAAAGTTTCGCGCACGATACAGCCGCTGCTCCTGCGCCGTTGATCACAACAAGAACATCACTCATTTTCTTGCCAACAACTTCTACGGCATTCAGCATCGCAGCACTCGATATGATCGCAGTGCCATGCTGGTCGTCGTGCATGATGGGGATGTTGATCTTCTCGCGGAGCTCCGTTTCTATTTTGAAACATTCGGGAGCCTTGATGTCTTCGAGGTTGATACCGCCGAATGTTGGCTCCAATGATTTCACGATCTTGATGAACTCATCCGGATCTTCTTCTGCAATCTCGATGTCGAAGGCGTCGATACCAGCATACTTTTTGAAGAGCACTGCTTTTCCTTCCATTACGGGCTTCGAAGCTTCGGGACCGATGTTACCGAGACCGAGCACCGCAGTGCCGTTCGATATCACCGCCACGAGGTTTCCCTTAGCGGTGTATTTATAGACGTCCATTTTGTTGGCCGCTATCTCGAGACACGGCACGGCCACTCCCGGCGAGTAGGCAAGCGCGAGGTCGAGCTGTGAACTGAGAACTTTGGTGGGAACAACTTCTATTTTTCCAGGCTGCCCCTGCATGTGATAGTTAAGGGCATCCTGCTTACGGATCTTTATGGACATAGCCTCTTTGGTAAAAAGGCTAAGGTAAAGAAAAAGGGAGTTTTATCAGCTAATGATCAGTTTCTGACCAGCCTTAACCGCATTGGATTTCAGGTTGTTGAGCGTCTTCAGTTTCTCAACCGGCAGGCCATACTTCTTGGAGATATCCCACAGTGTATCGCCAGGCTGAACGGTGTACGTCTTCTGCCCATCTTTCACGCTGGTAGCGCTTGCAACGGGCTGACGATCGCCCTGGCCCGGTCTTAACCAGATATTCAGTTTCTGACCTACACGAATGTTATTCGAACTAAGATTATTCCACTTCTTCACATCTTCCACACGCACGCCATAACGACGCGCAATGCTTCCCAACACATCACCTGACTTCACACGATACGCCATCATATCGCGACCATAAGTGTTGCCTGCAGCATTCTTCGCAAGGGCTTCTATCTGCGACTTGTTTGCTTTCATGGCAGAATCGAGAATAGCGAAGCGATTCTTCTCTAATTCTTCTTTCGCTGCAATAGGCATGCGAAGTATGTGCTCTCTTCCATCGGGAAGAACATCGTGTAATATGGAAGGATTGAGCTTGCGATAGTCGTCGATGCAACTGTTGGTAAGCTTCGCGAGTGTTTCAATGTGGAGATAGCCTTTCACTTGCAAAGTGTCGTGGCGAAGCATTTCTTCTTTACCATCAACAAATAAGTTGTGCTCCGGTGCATGATTCAATGAATAGATCATCGCCACATATTGCGGAACATAGGCGCGTGTTTCGCGGGGAAGGAATGGATAGATCTCCCAGAATGATTTCTTTCCACCAGATTTCTTAATGGCACGACGAACATTACCGGGTCCGGTGTTGTACGCAGCTAACGCAAGTTCCCAATCGCCAAAGATTGAATACAGCTGCGAAAGATATTTACATGCAGCCTGTGTTGATTTGTCGGGGTCCATGCGTTCATCAACATACCAGTCGATGGTGAGGCCAACGTGCTTGCCAGTGTACGACATGAATTGCCATAAGCCAACGGCGCGTGCTCTCGAAACAGCATGAGGTATCAATGCAGATTCAATGACCGACAGATACTTGAGTTCTTCGGGCATGTTATTTTCCTTCAGGTATTTTTCAAACAACGGGAAGTAGACGTCCGTCTTGCGAAGAACATTGCGTGTGTGTTCGCGATCGCGGATGGTGAAGTAGTTGATGAAGCCGTGCACCTTCTCGTTGTACACAAGCGGAATATCTTTTTGAAGCGCGCCTAATCTTTCTGAAAGCACTTCGGGAGTTTCGTCGGCGGGAACATACTCCATGTCGTAAGGCATGGCGGCGAAGTTGGGAGTAACGGTGTCGGCAAGCGACAGCACGTCGTCGGTAACACCTTCAACGTTGATCTTCAGTGTATCGCCGGGCGTCAATGGCAATACGGGAATTGAGTCCGCAACCTGCGAAAAAGCAATCGCGGGAACCATCAAAGCAATCAAAACAGCCAATCTCTTCATCATTCGCATCAATTCACTTAATTCAAACCTCCGCCACGGGTGGACACTGCAAAAATACGCTGGAAAACTGAAATAACTCTAACTCCTTAAAGTCGTCGGCGATCACCTGGATGCCGATGGGCAGCCCTTTCGCGTCGTTTCCGCAAGGCAAGGAAATGCCGGGAATGCCAGCCACATTAGCCTGAACGGAGAAAAGGTCGGCCAAATACATTTCGAGTGGATTATCTGTAAGCTCACCCAACTTAAATGCAGTTGTTGGTGCAGCGGGCATTATAATGAAATTATAATCTTTAAAGATGTCCTTCGTCTTGTCGCGGATCAATCGACGAACCTTCTGTGCTTTTGTGTAGTAAGCATCGTAATAACTTGAACTGAGTACAAAGTTGCCTAACAGGATGCGTCGTTGTACTTCTTTACCGAAAGCTTCGCCTCTTGTCTTCTTGTACAGCGATTGAAGGTCGGTGATCTGTTTACTCCGGTATCCGTATCGCACGCCGTCGAACCTCGAAAGGTTGGAGCTCGCTTCGGCAGTGGCTAGTATGTAATATGTTGGAAGAATGTATTCGAGTAAGGGGAAGTCAATAGGTTCAACAGTATGGCCTTGTGATCTGAGTGAATCGATCTTAGAAATGATCGCGTCTTTTATCTCTTTCTGTAATGCTGTTGATTCAACTGTGTCTTTGATGTAAGCGATCTTATACTTCTTGTTGTTCTCTTTGATCGAATAATCGGGAACAGGTTCGTTCGAAACGGTGCTGTCAAACTTGTCGGCGCCGGCGATCACTTCCAATACTAATTCGATATCGCTCAAGCTTTTTGAAAAGATACCGACGCAATCAAAAGAAGATCCGTATGCCACTAATCCATATCGCGAGATCCTTGAATACGTAGGCTTCAAACCTATCACGCCACAGAAAGCTGCAGGCTGACGAACAGAGCCGCCGGTGTCGGAGCCGAGAGACACCTGGCACATGTCGGCCATTACGGCAACGGCAGAGCCGCCCGAAGAACCTCCGGGCACACGGGTATTGTCGGCGTCGTTGAGTACAGGTCCGAAGGCAGAATTTTCATTCGTAGATCCCATGGCAAATTCATCACAGTTCTGTCGTCCGATAATGATTGCATCTTCATTCAGCAGGCGCTGAACAGCAGTTGCATTAAACTGGGAGATGAAGCCGTCGAGAATTTTGCTGCCGGCTTGCAGCGGATGGTCTTTGTATGCGAGTACGTCTTTGAGACCGACAACGAGGCCGGCGAGTTTCCCCGCCGTACCCGCTTTTATTTTCCTGTCGATCTCCGACGCTCGTGCAAGCGCTTCTTCCGCGTACACGGATAAGAAAGCATTGAGATGCTGCTTGCGCGTTATATTGTCGAGGTGAAACTGAACCCGCTCAACGCAGGTAAGTGTGCCTTCCTTAAGATCTTTCTGGATACCGAAGAAGTTAAGGTAATGTTTCAAGCTTGTTAGGCCTGTTTACCGTCGTCGATCTTGGTTGTCTCCTTGGCAGAGCTTTCGATGTCCTTCTTCACGTCGCTCATCGCGTCTTTGAATTCTTTCACACCCTTGCCTAAGCCCTTCATAAATTCAGGGATTTTCTTGGCGCCAAAGAACACGAGAACAAAAAGGCCAATCAGGAGTATCTCCTGGAAACCTACACCTCCCAAAAACAAAAGAATTGCGTTCATAATGGTAGAATTAGCCTGTAAAGGTAAACATTAATTTAATATTCCGAACGCTGAGGGGTGGGCGGGAAATGGCGTTTTTGAGGGGAAACCAGATGTTTTAGCCACTTTTAATTCCTCAGCCACTGCTGAGGGTCCAGTGCCGTGGCATCCTTGCTCACCTTATAGATCTGGAAGCGAAGCTCCGAAACACCATCACCGTTAACCATCAACTGGCCTAACTCCTGGTTGGCTGATACTTTATCACCACGCTTAACAAGCACCTCTTTCAATCCAGCATACACAGAATAATAACCACCATGAGTAACCATCACATAGTTGCCAATCACACCCATCGTTCCAACCATCTTCACTTCTCCATCGAAGATCACCTTCACCTTTTCGTGCTGTGGTGTTTGAATGTTGATACCCTTGTTATCGATCTTAACTCCCTTCAACGACGGATGATTCTGAAGTCCGAATTTTTGTGACACAAAACCCGAAGTAGGCCAAGCAAACTTATGCTTGTTCTCTTCGAATGATGCAGCCAACGCGAGATTGGATTCAGCCACTCTTGCAACTTTCGCAGCCTCCGCAGCCGATTTCGCCTTCGCCTCTCTTGCTTCACGCTCCGCACGTGCAATCTCTTCGCGAATGATGTCTTCGATCATCCTGTCGAGTTCTGCAACAGCTTTCTTCGTATCCTCAATGTCTTCGCGAAGCCGGCGCTCTTCTTTCTGCAGCGACTTCACTACATCTTTCTGCTTGGTCTTGAGTGTGGCGAGATTAGTGTTCTCTTTCACCTGGTCGCCAAGCAACATGTTCTTTGCCTTCTTTACCGTTTCCGTTTGGGCTATCTGGTCGATAAGGATCTTTTGTGTTCTTCCAATCGCTTCGGCCTGTGCATGTCGCGTCTTTCCATATTGTTGCATGTACTTCATTCGCATCACAAGCTGGTCGAACGATCTCGAAGAGAAAATGAATGTTAACTGATCGATCTTGTTATTTGCCTTTTGTGCAGAGAACACCATTCGTGCATATTCTTTCTTCAGGTCCTCAACATCTTTTCCCAACGCTTCAATCATGTCGTTGTCTTCGTTGATGTCGCGATCGAGAAGACCGATCTCTCCCTTGATGGAAGTGATCAGTTGTTCCTGTTGTGTGATGCGTTGATTGAGCGCCGAGAGCTCGCCGAGCGAACTCTTCTTTTGCTGCGAGGTTTCGTTGAGAATGCGCTCTGTCTCCTTGATCTTCTCCAGGTTCTGTTGTTTTTCTTTCTGGAGTTGAGACTTCGATTTGTTGCCCTTCTGGGCTATGGCCGGTACGGCCAGTATCAATAAGAGCAGGATAAGTTTACCGGCGCTCATACTTACGTGGTATGTTGAACGGAAAACGAAGCTCCCGGTCTCCCACCTCTGCCTTGTTGTATTCGAACGTGATTGTGTTGTTGACGACACCTGCTGCAGGATTCTTATAAAGTATCTGTATAACGCCGTTGAACGGAAAAACTTTTGGCCCTACCTTCTGAAAATTGCTGTAGGTAACGTTGAGCGAATTGCCGGTGATCGACTCTTTCAACTCAACTCTTTCGAGCTTCGTGCTGGCCGTGTTGATGTAATTTTTGATCTGCGTGGTGCCCACCATCTGTTCGAGTATCGTAAACGTTCCGTCGCTTGTTACATTATCTTCCGGACGTTTGTCGTACAGCAGGTTGCCGAGCAGCGCCGCCTGCACAATGTGATAGTTGATCTCGAAGTTGAATCGCTTGCTCAGCTCCTTGAATTCAAACACGAAGTATTCTTTGTCTACGTTGCTACGGATAGTGAGTGAATCCTGGTTCACCAGCGCTCTTGCGCCCGACACTCCAACAACGGAGATGTCCATCCAGATCACGCTGTCTTTGCGGATACGGATGTTTGCTTTCACATCTTTCTCTTTCTTCTCGTCGCGGAAATTGATCCTGGCTTTGCCGTGGAAGTAGTCAAAGTCGATCTCCTCGATGGCAATATTGCGTGGAGGTGATGGAGCGGTGGGGGCTACTGTTTTCTTGCTGCATGATTGCAACGCAAGGGCAGTTACAAAAAGAAGTAAAAGGAAACGAAACATTGACCGCGAATGTAGCACAAAAAGATTTACGAGGTGCGATGTATGATGTACGATTTTGCCTTTCTAGTACAGCCGGCGGTTGGCAATTTTCTTATCAATAGCTGCATTACCACCATCCATGGACTTTGCCTTCTGCCATTGTTTGACGGCAGCGTCGGTATCTCCAAGTTTAAAAAGTATGTCCCCGTAATGTTCAAAAAGTGTGGCACTCTCATCGCCGGTGTGGATGGCTTCCTCCATAACCTTCCGGGCCTCCTTATATTTCTCGCGTGTAAAAAGAACCCAGGCATAAGTATCGAGATAGGAAGAGTTCTTCGGATTTTCCTTCACCAACTGGGCCGACATCTTTTCGGCACGGTCGAGGTTCTCTTTACGCAGGGCCAGGTAATAGCTGTAGTTGTTCAGTATGATGTCGTTGTTCGGGTTGAACGCCAGCGCCTGTTCGTAGGCCATGTCCGACTTGGCATATTCCTGTGTTCCATTATAAATGTCGCCCAGCATTCCGTTGATCTCGGCAACGAGCGCCTGGTTCGAAGCCGAGAGTCTCTTCGCCTGTTCGAACGATGTGGACGCTTCACGCCAATGATGTTTTCTCATGTGACCGTAGCCATTGAAATAATACATGAGCGCCTGGTTGGGAAACAGTTCCAGTCCATTTTCCGAATGAGCGATAAGGCTATCGAACTGGTTGAGCGATGACTCGAGCACCAAAAGATTTTGCCATGCTTCGAAGTTCGTGGCACCAAGTCGTATCGCCTTCAGGTAGTCTTTCTCTGCCTCCGTGTTGTTCGATAGCGTGGTGTTGATGTCGCCGCTCGCGCTAAACACATCCGGATCTGTGGGATAATTCTTTTTCAGCTTCTCGATCAGGTTCATCACATAACTGTGCAACGACTGGTCGAATTGTCCTTTCGAAGCCTGGCGGGTGAGCACCACGTTGTATGTTCCAAGCACGAGGATCTTGCTGCCCGATTCAATCTGCGGATCGTCGAAGAGTTGATTGATAAGATCGCGTGAGCGTTGTTCCTGTCCGTTCTCACGATAGAGACTCGCGAGCAACAACTTCGCCTGGCTGGCATCGGGAGTTTGCTTGATGTAGTTCTCGATGTAGCTGATCGCCCTCGGGCCCATCTTATTTTGCGCAAGCATCTCAGCGAGCTCCATCACGTAACGTTGATCGTCGGGATATGCTTCGATCAGTTTCTCGCCTTCTTTAACTGCATCTTCAACCTTTCCCTGTTCGAGATAGATCTTTTGTTTTTGCAACGATGAGGTTTCGCTAACGCCAAGAACCTGTTCGGCGCGATTGTAAATTTCCACCGCCCTGTCGGGCTTCTTGTCGTATAAATAAAAAGCAGCGAGCTCATACAGGTATTCTTCTGTACCACTCACTTCTTTCATCATAGCTTCGATGGTCTGCTCTGCTTTCTCGAATTGACTTAAGCTGCCGTAGATGTTGGCAGCTAACAAGTAATAATACTTGTTCTTCTTTTCAGTCTTCAACGCAGCATCGATAGCCTGTGATGCCATTACGAGATCTTCGGGCTTCGTTCCTTTTGCGAGGATCTCGGCTATCTTGAAGTTGATTGCAGCGCTCTTCGGATCTTGTTCGGCAGCACGCTGAAAGTACAGCAGTGCTTTCGTATAGTCTTCGAGTATGTAGTATTTCTCTCCTTCGGTAAAATAGAACTCTGCTTCGCGACGTTTGCGGTCGGCCGATTGAGCCTGAGTTTCATCGCCTCTTCTTTGACGTCCGCGCTGGGCATGAGAATCGACATTCAGCGCCAGTATGGCGAGAAGGATAAAAAGAATGGATTTAGAAGAGTACCACATCAAAAATCAACTGCTCAAATCAGTGTAATCCCCAACACTTAAGTCTTCGGCGTGACCTTCAAAATTAACGAAATTTCCCAAGACACTGTTGTCCAGCTGGGCACGTGAAACGCTGCAATTTCGCTGTATGATCGAATTTGTGATACGTGAATCTTTAATCTTGCTATCTTCTCCTACCGAAACGTACGGACCTACCACCGAATTCTCGATCACAGCATTATCGCCGATAAAACAAGGTTCGATAATTACAGAGTTTACCAGCTTAGCTTTTGCTGAAACTAATTTCTGGTCTTTTATAAACTCCAGGTACCTGCTGTTGGTTTGAACGAGCACGTTCTTGTTACCGCAGTCGAGCCATTCCTTCACTTCACCGGGAACGAACTTCGCGCCCTTCTTCTGCATGTTGATCAATGCAGATGTAAACTGGAATTCGCCTTTGTCCTTAATATCGTTGTCGATAAGATATTGCATTTCGTTTTTCAAAAATGCTCCGTCTTTAAAGAAGTAGATGCCGATGATCGCGAGATCCGAAACATAAGTAGAAGGCTTCTCGACCATCTCGATGATCTCGCCCTGGTTGTTGAGCTTCACGACTCCGAAAGCAGACGGGTCTGCAACTTTCTGAACCCAGATGATTCCATCCTTCGATGTATCGAGTTTGAAATCGGCTTTGAATAATGTATCGGCGAAGGCAACAATCACTTTGCCCTGCAATAATTCTTTTGCAAACAGAACGGCATGCGAGATACCGAGTGCCTGTTCCTGGTAATAGATCTTTCCGGTTGCGCCAACGGCCGCTGCAACTTTCTTCAGATCTTCTTCAACCTGCTTTCCGAACGAAGGATGAATGATGAAACCGATGTTGTCTACTTTCTCGGGGCAAACTCTTGCAATGTCTTCAACCAGCCGATGAACTATAGGCTTACCGGCGATTGGCAAAAGAGGTTTTGCCGTTGTGAGCGTATGAGGCCTGAGCCTTTTTCCGAGGCCCGCCATCGGTATAATAATGTTCATTGAGAATTATTTTTAGAGTTTAAAATGTAACGATTTCCTTCGATCAAATAAACAACGCCGAGCCATGCGAGTATGATACCCGTATGTACAACAGCGCCCATAATAAGATTTGTGAATTCATAAAGATTAACAACATACACCAGCATCATGGTTGCTATTATATATAGTCCGTCGCTGAAAACACGATAGGGTATGGGATAAAACTTTTGTCCTAACAGATAACAGATAACGGTCATTGCGAAATAGACAAACGTAGTTACCCACGCGCTTCCCAAATAACCATACATCGGGATGAAGATAAAGTTGAGCGCTATCGTTAGCGCTGCGCCCCCGACACTTATGTAAGTTCCATAAATCGTCTTGTCGGTGAGCTTGTACCAGACGGTCATGTTGTAATAAATTCCAAAGAACAGGTAGCCTAACAAAAGTGGGACCACCACCACCATGCCTTCCCAGTAGTCCTTACCGGTTAGATATTTAAGTATATCCATGTTGATCGCGATGCCCAGCAAGATGAAACAACACACGATTACGAAGTAATGATTTAAGCGCGCAAACAACTGCGGCGATTCTTTGTCGGAAGAATTACTGAAGAAGAACGGCTCCGCCGCCATGCGATAGGCCATCACCGCCAGGTTCATTAACACGGCGAAACGATACGCAGCACCGAAAACACCCACCGCGAAAGCCGAAGAGCGGCCCGGGTAAAATCCTTCCGGCAGCCATTTCTCCAACGAGATCCGCGAGAAGAATTCATTCGTGGTTCCCAACAAACCCGTCAGTACAACGGGGTAAGAATAGCTCAGCATTGAGGAAGTTATTTCCCTGTCGTACACCGGCCGCCACTGTATAAATGTCTTGAAGAAGAACAGGAGGTACATCGAGTTGGCAATCAGCATCGCGAGAAAAACATATCCTATACCGATCGAAGGATCATAGATCACGAAAAGAAAATATAAGTTGAGCCCGATCACCACGGCAATGTTTGCAATCCTGTAGATCGCAAACCGTATCGGCTTTCGTTCAAGACGCAATCTTGAGAACGGAAGCGAAGAGATGTTATCGATGAACATGATTGCGGCAAGCCATATAATAAAATCTGAATGACCCTTAACACCCAACCAACCTGCTATCGGCCCCGACAACAATATGAGGCTGCCCGACAATACTATTCCTACTGCGATCACAACGGTAAGACCGGCATTGAAGATCTTTTTCTGATCGGCACCTGGTTTTGTCGCATAGCGGAAGAAGGTTGTCTCCATCCCAAACGAATAGATGATGTTCATGAAGGCCACCAGCGACATCAGGTAAGTGAACTGGCCGAACTCATCCGGGTCGAACCGGAACTTCGTGTGAATTGGGAAGAGCAGGAAATTCAGGAAACGGGGAACAATGTTTCCCAGCCCATATAGTATGGTGTCGCCCGCTAATTTTTTGATTTTAGTCAAACGGTTGTTCAGTGATTACTTTCCTGAGAACTTTGCCGGTCTCTTTTCCACAAAAGCTTTCGTTCCCTCTTTAAAATCATTCGTATCTGCACATGCGCCGAAGCCTGTTGCTTCTGCCTGGTATCCTTTGTCTTCGAAGCTATAACCTGCATTCACCGTCTCTATTGCTTTCGTAATTGCAACAGGACCTTTGGTCGAGATCTTTTTGATCATGCCTAACGCCATGTCCATCGCTTCCTGCTTCGTGGGAACAACGTGATTAACGAGACCGATGCGCAATGCTTCGGCAGCGGGAATGATATCGGCAGTGAGAATAAGCTCCAACGCTTTCGCGCGACCGACTAATTGAGGTAGACGTTGTGTTCCTCCATATCCGGGAATGATTCCCAGGTTGACTTCTGGCTGTCCAAATCTGGCACTTTCGGTGGCTATTCTTATGTGACAAGCCATCGCCAACTCGCACCCGCCGCCGAGCGCGAAACCATTTACTACGGCAATCACCGGTTTTGGGCTGTTTTCGATGCTTTTAAAAAGGTCCTGCCCTTTCCGGGCCAATTTCGTTGCTTCCTCTCCGCTTAAAACAGCCAGTTCTTTGATGTCTGCGCCCGCCACGAAGGCTTTTTCGCCGTCGCCGGTGAGTATGATGCCGGCAACTTCCGGGTTCTGGCAGGCCGCTTGCAAAACCTCGCGGAGCTCAGTCAATACACCCTGGTTGAGTGCGTTGAGTGCCTCCGGCCTCGAGATCTGGATAACGAAAGCAGAACCCTGCGTTTCGGTCTTAAGAAAATTCATGGTGGTATTGGTTGCGTAGAAGAACGATGAAAACTAACCTAATATTAACAGTTTTATTTATCACGACTTCGGTTGTTGCGGTAGCACAAAACTACACATCAACTAACGATGGTGCGTGGACAACTGCAAGCAACTGGAATAATACTTCGGGTTGGGGCGCATCTACACCTCCCACCGATGGTTCGCAAGGATCGGGTACGATCACGATGAACAACAACATGACTATTTCGGGAGCTTATACTCTTGGCAGTCCCACATTGAATATTAATGCGAACAAGACATTGACTGTGAACGGTGCGATGACACTTGGTGGCGGATCGGATGTAAACGTTTCGGGTAATCTCACTATTTACGGTGATCTTACTTTGAACGGAACGATCAGCATTTTGCCTGGTGGTGCGGTAACTGTTTATGGAAACGTGATTGTGAATAATGCTAACTATTTGATTGTTGGAACGAATGCGACTCCTCCGCCTTACGCCGATCTTATCATTAAGAATGATCTTCAGCAGAAGAACAGTGGAGACGTTACACTGAATAAGAACGCACGTGTTGCTGTATTCGGTAATGTTACCGACAGCGGCGGTGGTGGTACGAATCTTACCTTGAATCAAGGCGCCGAGATGTATGTGAATGGTAACATCAACTACACCGGCGGTGGCGACCAGGTTGCGAACAACAACTCAGTAAACCCTTACGGCCTTTATGTAAATGGAAGTACAAGCAACAGCGGTGGTGGTTCATCTACTACATCGAACAAAGCCAATAAAGCAACGATGACAACAACGAACGTTCCCTTTACAAGCTGGGTGAACTCGGTGCAGAGTGTGATGCCCGTAACGTTCACTTCGTTCGGGATGAAAGACAATGAGTTGATGTGGACAACGGCTTCGGAAGAAAACCTTGATTACTTTTTATTGGAACGCTCCAGCGATGGTCGTGAGTTTTTTGAAGTGATAAAAACCAATGACCACAACTACACAATACAAAACCAAATTACAGGACGATCATATTATAAACTTTCCTCGGTGGATCTTGACGGAATAAAAAACACTTATAAAATTATAAGTGCTGTGTACGAATCTTCGAAGGAAGTGAAGATGTTCCCTAACCCAGTTGTTGATTCGAAGCTGAATATTGACTTTAACTTTGATCCCACCGAAGACGTAACCGTGGTGATCACAGATCTTAGTGGTATGGAAGTGTCGCGCCAGGCAATCAATGCCATGCAAAACGTTCTTACCCTTTCAATCGAACCCGGAACCTATCTTATCAAGATCCAGTCCTCGGAGATTGCGCTGGTGTCAAGAGTTGTTGTTCGATAGATTCCTGATGATGTCGGTGGTCATCTCTTCCAAACCGAACTCATGTTTCCATCCCCAGTCTTGTCGTGCGGGGCTGTCGTCGATTGATTTCGGCCACGAGTCGGCAATTGCCTGCCGGAAATCTGGTTTGTAAGTGATCTGGAATTCGGGAATATGTTTTTTGATCGTAGCTGCTATCTGCGCCGGGCAGAAGCTCATACTCGAAATGTTGTACGAAGTACGGACCTTAACTTTTTCTGCGGGCGCTTCCATCAGGTCGATCGTAGCTTTCACTGCGTCGGCCATGTACATCATGGGTAAGTAAGTGTCGGGCGCGAGAAAGCATTCGTATTTTTTTTCTTTGACGGCCTTAAAGTAGATATCGACAGCATAGTCTGTTGTTCCGCCGCCGGGAGGTGTCTTCCAGCCTATCAATCCTGGATAACGAAGGCTTCGAACATCTACGCCGTATCTCCTGAAATAGTATTCGCACCAAAGTTCGCCGGCAAGTTTCGTGATGCCATAAACCGTTGTGGGGTCCATGATGGTGTCTTGCGGAGTGTTTTGTTTTGGTGTTGTTGGCCCGAACGCTGCAATGGAACTAGGCCAATAGATTTTATGGAGTTTCAATTCGTGGGCTGCTTCGAGTACATAGAGGAGGCTCTCCATGTTTAGCTTCCATGCCCACCTGGGATCTTTTTCGCCGGTGGCAGACAACAGCGCCGCCAAATGATATATCTGTGTAATGCCGTTTTGCTTAATAATCTCGAAGAGTTTATCGCGTTGCATTACATCAAATTTTTCATAACGGCCTTCTTTCAAAATACCAACCGGGTCTTTGATGTCGGATGAGATGACGTTGTCTTTGCCGTAAATGTTCCAAAGACCCTGCGTGAGTTCGGAGCCGAGTTGACCACCGGCTCCAATTAGGAGTATTTTGGTTTTATGCATGCGCCGCGAATTTAATAATTTTACAACGTGACATTCGAGGAATATCTATTATCGAAGAAGATCGACGCGGCCGCTTTCAAAGCTGCTGAACCCGATCGCTATAAAGAATGGCAACAGCTTTTCGAACAGGTAAGCGAAGCCAGCTTTACTGCACAAAAACTTTATCTAATTAATCCCACCAGGAGAAAGTACCATGTACAAAAAACTTCAACCGGTTCTTGAAAAAGAACTCACCAACATTCGCGAAGCAGGTCTCTTTAAAAGAGAACGAATAATAACAACGCCGCAGGGCGCCGACATAGAAACCAGCGACGGTAACGACGTTATCAATTTCTGTGCTAACAACTACCTCGGTCTTTCATCGCATCCGCGCGTGATCGCCGCTGCGAAAGAAGCAATCGATACGCACGGCTTCGGCATGTCGTCGGTGCGATTCATTTGCGGAACACAGGATATTCATAAAGAGCTCGAGAAAAAGATCAGCGACTTCCTCGGCACGGAAGACACCATTCTATATGCCGCTGCGTTCGATGCCAACGGCGGTGTGTTCGAACCACTCTTCGGCGCCGAAGATGCTATCATCTCCGATGAGCTCAACCACGCTTCTATTATTGATGGCGTTCGTCTTTGCAAAGCCATGCGTTATCGCTACAAGCACAACGACATGACCGATCTCAAAAAACAACTCGACGATGCGAAAGCAGCCGGTGCCAAGCAGGTCATCATCGTAACCGACGGTGCATTCTCGATGGACGGAACTATCGCCCAACTCGATAAGATCTGTGAACTCGCCGAACAGTATGAAGCGTTGGTGATGACAGATGAATGTCACTCTACTGGCTTTCTTGGAAAGACTGGCCGTGGTGTTCCCGAATATCGCGGCGTAACAGGACGTGTCGATATCATTACAGGAACTTTAGGTAAAGCCCTCGGCGGTGCGTCGGGTGGTTTCACATCGGGACGCAAAGAGATCATCGAGATGCTGAGACAACGTTCGCGTCCATATCTTTTTTCGAACACGCTTGCGCCAAGTATTGTCGGCGCTTCTATCGAAGTATTTAATATGTTGAATGAGACCACCGCTTTGCGCGATAAGCTCGAGTCGAACACGAAATACTTCCGCAGCGAAATGACGAAAGCTGGCTTCGACATCAAGCCGGGAGAACATCCCATTGTGCCCATTATGTTGTACGAAGCCCCGCTCGCGCAGAAGTTCGCAGAAGAGCTCTTGAAGAAAGGGATCTATGTTATTGGGTTCTTTTTCCCGGTGGTCGCAAAAGGCCAGGCGAGAATAAGGGTTCAGATCTCTGCAGCGCATGAACGTCATCATCTCGATAAAGCGATTAAAGCATTCTCTGAAGTTGGTAAAGATCTCGGCGTTCTGAAATAATTTTTCCTGGCGCAGCCTGTTGCCCCGCGCAGCAGCATCTTATTATGAAATAATACTACAAATAGGAAATTATTGTAACTTAGTCGTGGCCGCCGAGTAATCCTGCTATGACTAAGCTCTTCCTTCGTTTTTTTCGCTGGTATTGTCATCCTAAACTTCGAAGCTCCATCGAAGGCGACCTTATCGAGCTGCATCGCGAACGCGAAGAACGCCTGGGCAAACGAAGAGCCGACGTCCTCTTTGCCTTCGACGTCATCCTCTTATTCCGCCCCGGCATCATTCGCCCATCCGAAGGTCATCACCAACTAAACCAATACGGTATGTTCAAGAGCTATTTCAAAATCGGGTGGAGGACCATGCTCCGAAGCAAAGGTTATTCTGCGATCAACATTGGCGGCCTCGCGCTTGGGATGACCGTCACCATACTTATTGGTATGTGGATCTTCGACGAGCTCTCGTGGAATAAGTCGTTCGAAAATTACGATCGCACAGGGCAGGTGATGGTCCACAACGGCGACGGCACTCATCCTTCGAACCCAGTACCGCTCGCGGGCGAATTGCGATCGAACTTCCCGCAATATTTTAAAAAGGTGAGCCTTTGTTCGTGGCCGTGGGAGCTTGCGGTAGTAGCAGGTGACAAGAAATTTATAGAGCAGGGCATCTTCATGGAAGCCGGTGGCCCGGAGATCTTCTCGCTCAACATGATCTATGGTTCGCGAAAAGCACCCGGCAAGCCAAAGACAGTTGTGATCTCAGAATCGCTTTCGAAAAAACTTTTCGGTGATGCAGATCCCAACGGGCAAACCATAAGAGTTAAGAATAGTGTCGACGCAACTGTAACCGGCGTATATAAAGACTTCCCTTCGAATAGCGCTTTGTACCAGCTCAACCTCATCGGTTCGTGGGATTTTCTTTACGAATGGATGTCATGGATGAGAGAATCGCAGAGTCGTTGGGACAACAACTCTTTTAAACTCTTTGTGCAGTTGCAGGATGGAGTAAGCTTCGAAGAAGTTTCTGATCGCATTAAAGATCTCAAGAAGCCACATCTCAATGCAGAAAGATTGAAAGACAATCCCCAACTGTTTGTTCACCCGATGAGCAAATGGCATTTGTATTCAACGTTCGGGAACAGGCAGATCATCACCAGTGATGCAATCCAATTAATCTGGCTTTACAGCACCATCGGAACTTTTGTATTGATACTCGCCTGCATCAACTTCATGAATCTCAGTACCGCGAGATCCGAAAAGCGTGCGAAGGAAGTTGGCATTCGAAAAACAATGGGCTCGTTGCGACAGCAGTTGATCACACAATTTCTCAGCGAGTCTTTCATAACGGTAATGATCGCTACCATATTTTCGATGGTGATGGTGTTACTGGTATTGCCATATTTCAATGACATAGCCGCCAAACAAATAGCATTCCCGTGGACCAATTCATTCTTCTGGGTCGCTATTCTTTGTTTTATACTGATCGCAGGATTGATGGCAGGAAGTTACCCGGCGCTTTATCTCTCTTCGTTCAAACCGGTGAAGATCCTGAAAGCTCGAACGACTTCACTTCCGCGAAAGATCCTGGTGGTCGCGCAGTTTACCGTTTCAGTAACACTTATCGTCGGAACGATCATCGTCTACCAGCAAATACAATTTGCCAAAGATCGCCCTGTAGGTTACGATAGATATGGATTGATCAAGGTGCACATGATCACGCCCGACCTGTATAAACACTACCAGGCGATCCGTTCCGAATTGATGAATGCAGGCTTCGCGGAGAACGTGGCAGATGCTAACGGTCCAACAACCGACGTGTGGTCGAATACCAGCGGAATTACCTGGGAAGGAAAACCCGACGCTATGGAGAGCGACATCGCCGTGAACTGGGTAACGACATCATACGGACCAACCATCGGCTGGAAGATCTCCGATGGCCGCGACTTTTCCGATGAAATTGCTTCCGACTCTTCGGCAATCGTTATCTCCCGAACAGCGGCAAGATACATGAGCATGCAGGATCCCGTTGGCAAAGAAATACGATGGGATGAAAATCGATATCATGTGATCGGTGTTATCGAAGACATGGTAATCGGTTCACCGTATCAACCGATAAAGCCGGCGATCTTCTTTCATACTCACGGTGATCTTTACACGATGAATATCCGCCTGAACAGATCTCTCGGTCTACAGGAGGCAATGGCCGGGGTCGAATCTGTCTTCACGAAGTATACTCCTTCCGTTCCCTTCCAGTTCAGCTTCGTCGACGATGACTACAACAATAAGTTCGCCTCCGAAGTACGTGTTGGCAAACTCGCGTCTGTGTTTGCAGCGCTTGCGATACTTATCAGCTTGCTGGGTTTATTCGGACTCTCGGCCTTCATAGCCGAACAAAGAACGAAAGAGATCGGCATCCGGAAAGTTATCGGTGCGTCGATAACACAACTGTGGGCTATGCTTACGAAGAGCTTTGTGTTTCTTGTTGGCATTTCATGCCTGATCGCCTTCCCGATTGCGTGGTATGCTCTTTCGGGCTGGCTCACAAGATTTGAATACAGGATAGAGATCTCGCCATGGATCTTTCCCATTGTGATTGCCGGTGCGCTGGCGATTACGCTGGCAACGGTAAGTTACCAGGCGATACGCGCTGCGCTCGCCAATCCTGTGGACAGTTTGAAGGCGGAGTAATTACTTCTTACGGATAATGGGCACGGTAGAGGGAAACTGTCCATAGATCACCTCTCCCTCATCACAGGGAAGAAAGTAGATCGCTTGTTTCTTGCCGCGGATCTTCATCTTGTACATGTTGAAAGCAGGGACGAACTTCACCCACTTCAATTCATCATGTTCATAACGATGAATGATACCGTTCGACAGCACGGCAATCTTCTTCTTACCGATTGCTACACGCTTAATGCGCGTTGCAAATACGATCTGGATTGTCATGATGATCAATCCAATAGTGAAAAACAGGAACGCACTCCACTGACCCTTTGGTGTATCTCCGTGGTTAATCAGGAATACAACACTGATTGACCACTGCAGTAAACCAAAAGCGAGGAAAAAATACTTTGCGAAGTAATACTTAACGACGCTAGCCTCTTTCATTTTCTTTAATGAGTTGGTTTTCAACGAACTAAATTAACGAATTCCGTAATATTTAGTTCACAATTTATTAATAATCATAGGGATGGGATAGTAACCGTAACTATTGCGCGGAGTTACGCAGAGGCGGCACAGAGCTTCACAGAGAAATTCTCTGCGCAACTCTGTGAAGCCTCTGTGCGACTCTGCGGTGCAGCTCACTTTTCGATTGCAACAGGAAAATCCTGCCCTCTCGAAAACGTATACGGATACTGTGGCTTGCCTTTCAACTTCCTCGTCATCTCGGGAACCTGGTCGTCGAGGTAAGACTTCAATTCATAGATCGTTACTTTACCATCTTTCGGAGCACCATCGGCATCGCCCTGAAGCGCTTTCAACAGCAAGTAAGTGAACAACCCATGACCAAGTTCGGCAAACTCAGTTGCAAACTGGTCGCTGCCTGCCGAAGCCATGATGTGTATGCCCGCGCTTCGCGAAAGTTGTGCGATAGCTTTCTCTTCGGAAGCACCACGCGTTGCCAGCAGCTCCACCGATCCTCCCGACTGACATGCATCCATGATGATCAGTTGTTTAAGCGCTCGAATGTTCTTCAGCTTGTCTTGTAAAATTGTTGCTTCGATGGCATCAGTCTTCAACGAGCCGGCATCGTACAATCGAAGACTTTCTGTCGGTATGAAATAAAACTGGTTGTCGACCATACTTCCGTGGCCCGCGTAATAAAATACGAACACATCTTCGGGATGGATCTTCGTGGCGAGCTCATCGAGTTTCTTCAGAATATTTGCTCTCGAAGCTTCCTGGTCGTACAACGTATTCATCTCCACGTTCTTGAACAACGTTCCCTTCTCCTCCATTACCTGGATAAATGATTGCGCGTCGGGTCGCGCGTACGTGAGCACCATCTTTGGATTTTTATACTGGTTGATACCCACAGCCAGGATGTAACACACGCTGTTTTTCGTAATGTGATCTGAGGTGAATTCGATAGCGGGCGATGTTGCTTCAACACGGTCTTTGTTCGAAGCCGACGCGGTGAAAATATTGCTGCCACCTACAAGTGTGATGGGAAGTTTATAAGTGGTTGTCGGTTGTTTCGAAGTCGGCATCTGCAACTGGCTGCGGTCAACCGGCAGGCTCTTGCCGTTGTGATAGATCTTCAGGTTCTCAACGCCGCCACCTTCGTCGGTCAAACGCACATACAGATCTCCTTTGCCTTCTTCCTGACCTGGAACGAAAGCAACTCTCAAAGTCGGTGGAGGCGACGATTGCAGTTTGCCCTGGAGACTTCCCTTCGGATCCTCTTTACTTCCTCCGCGATTCTGGAAGATCTTCGGCAGCAGGTCCGGGCGATAATATTCTTCGAAGAACTGATCGACTGCATAGGTCTTTAGCCCATCAACGAAATGAATGTGTTCACGCGCGCCATCCGTGGCATTGAAATAACCTTCCGGGTTCTTCACCATCCAGTCTTTGTCGCCAAAATGTAAGTGCTCGAAAAACTCTTTGCCCGAAGCAAGGTCCCAGAACTTCGTAACGCCATCCACGCCATGACTGATCAGCATCTTCTCATCCGGGCTGATCCGCAATGAAGTTACTTCTGCATGATGTCCGTTGAATGTTCTGATCACTTTCGATGTGATCAGGTCCCACATCCTTATTTGCCTGTCGGCACCCGCAGAGTAAACGAATCTTCCGTCGGAGTTGTAAACGGCAACATGAGCAGGACCGTGATGATCGACCAGTTTCTTGATCATCAAACCGGTGCCGATATCCCAGATACGAATGGTTCCATCCCAGCTCGAAGTCATCAGCGACTTCTGGTCGGGACTTATCGTCATCGACGACACAATGTCGGTGTGACCGATAAAGCTTCGCACAACTGTTTTCGTGTCGATCTCCCACATCTCTACTTTGTTATCGAGACGTGCTGTGAAAACATACAGATCGTTTGGATGCCACACTGCGTTATAAGCCGAATACTCTTTGAAGTCGAAATAGTGTTCGAGTGCCGACGACTGCAGGTCGTGGATCTTCATCGACGCATCCCAGCTTGCGCTCAACACTTTCGATTCGTCGCTGTTGAAATGAATATCAAAAATAGGTTCGCGATACGATGCTATCACGCGAAGTGAGTCGCCAGTTTCGGTATCCCAAAGAATGATCTTGCCATCGCCGCCACCAGTAACTAATTTTTTTCCATCCTTCGAAAGATCGTAAGCCAACACGGCCTTGCTGTGGCCAACGTATTCCATCACGGTTTTGCCGGAAGCTACATCCCACCGTTTTACCTTCTTGCCAAACTTTCCTTTGATCAGCGTCTTTCCATCGCGACTGAGGAGAATATTGTTCTTGAACCGAACGTATTTCGCGATGTGCGACTCCCAGTAAGAGTTAGGATCGTAAGTAAGTCCACCTTTGTCGCGCATGTTAAGAATGCCCGTAAGGTTCTGCGCTTCTTTATTGGCGCTGAAGTTCCAACGATGCAACGTGTTGTCGTCGCTGGTGATCAGCAACTCTTTGCCGTTGTTGGTGAACGCGACTTCATGTACTTCAACACCCTCGGGTGCGTTGTACTCTGCGATAGTTTTTCCGGAAGCTTCGTCGATGCACAGAATTTTTTTCTCGAGGCCGAGAGCCAGCAGTTTTCCGTTGGGACTTAATTTCAGGCTGGTGATGTCTTCAACATCGTCTATATAGTTTTTCTCCAGCGTTCCGTCCGACAGCTTGTATTTTTTCAACGGCCCATTGTGCGACACCATATATAAGTGTTTGCTGTCGGGGCTGAAAACCGTTCTTGTTCCGCAACCTCCGCAAGAACCTTCGGGGAATTCAAATTTGAATGCTTGTTGCCAATCGGACGTACGGTAAACTTTCGCAACACGATTGTCTTCACCGATAGCGAGAAGTTTTCCATCGGGACTCAGTGAAACACCTGTTCCGGAGCCGAGACCCTTGTCGGGATCTGCGGGCAATTTCTTTATGGGGCGTTTCGATTTCAGGTCGATCACATACACGCTGTCGTCCCAGGCATACGCTTTACCTACATACTCTGTTTGATATCCGCCAACGAAGGCATACCTCGAAGAAGGATCGATCGCAATCTGGCTGACGCGATAATTAACAACGATCGTTGCCAGCTCTTCGCCTGTCGTAACATCCCAGAGTTTAACAGACTTATCGTTGCTACCGGTAATTAATGTCTTACCGTCTGACGTGAATCCGAGAGCCGTGATAGAAAAGTCGTGGCCGAGAAAGCTGCGGACCTCCCGACCTGTACTCAGTTGCCAAAGTTTTGCAGACTTGTCGCGGCTGCCGGTAACAACATAGTTGCTGTCGGGACTTGTCGCAACAGAGATCACAGCGAGTTCGTGACCTTGTTGAAGGACGGTTTCAAAAGATTGAGCGTTTGTATTTGTTGCGCAGAGTAGCACAGAGAACCACAGAGTTGCGCAGAGAAATCCTCTGTGAAGCTCTGTGCTGCCTCTGTGTAACTCAGTGCAATAGCTCATGCCGTCTTGCTCTCCGGAACGACCTCTGTATCATCTGGAACCTCATCCCACTTCTCCGGTTCTTCATTGTGAAGATACTCGAGTATCTTTTGTTCAACCTGTTTCAATTTCAATCCGCGTAAGTATTTGCCATTCCGTGCAAGAACAAGTCGTCCTGTTTCTTCCGACACAGCTGCAACCAACGTATCACTGTTTTCGCTCATGCCAACGGCGGAGCGATGCCGAAGTCCAAAGTGTGGAGGAAGGTGATCGTTTTCACTAACGGGCAACACACAACGTGCGGCTTTGATACGGCCCTTGTAAATGATAACGGCGCCATCGTGAAGAGGGCTGTTCTTATTAAATATTGAGAGCAACAGTCGCTTGTTCACTTGTGCATCGAGAGCATCGCCGGTGTCGATATAGAATTTCAATTCGGTGTCGCGGGAGAATACGATTAGCGCACCTGTGTGAGTGGCTTTCAAGGTCTTCATTGCTTCGATCACCTGGTTGATGTCGAAATCGTCGTGGTATTCGTGACGCCACGAAGAGAACGAACGGATAATGCCGTCGCGATTGAACTCTGCGGTGCGGCCGATCAGCAACAGGAATTTTCTTAACTCGGGTTGAAACAGGATCACCATCGCGGTAACGCCGGCACCCATGAATGCTCCGAGAATTGTTGCGAGCAGTTCCATCTGCAACGCTCGCACAATAAGAAATACTAGATAAAGCGCCAGTATCCCCAAAAAGATGTTTACTGCAAGACTGCCTTTGATGAGCTTATAAACATGGTAAAGGAGAATTGATACCAGCGCGATGTCGATGAAGTCGATCCAGCTGATCTCGAGAAACCCTATGTTTAAGGCAAGAATCACTTTCAAAGTTAACCAATCCGGCTGTAAAGTTTAACGCATTCTACCGCCTCCTTCACATCATGAACTCTTAAAATATCTGCACCCTTCATTAAAGCCACCATGTTTAGCGCAGTGGTGCCGTTGAGGGCTTCTGCTGGTTTTATTTCAAGTGTTCTCCAGATCATGGATTTTCGGGAGACGCCCACGAGCAGCGGCCGGCCCATCATCGCAAAGGCTTCAAGATCTCTTAACATCTGGAAGTTCTGATCTACGTTCTTGGCGAACCCGAAGCCGGGATCTATAGCTAGATCCGTTAAGCCTTCCTTTTGGTAATCGTGTACCTTCTTTTGCAGATCGGCAATCACTTCTTTAACAACGTTATCGTACTGCGCGAGCTTATTCATGGTTTGTGGTGTGCCACGCATGTGCATGATGATATACGGCACGCGACGATCAACTGCAAGCCTACGAAGTTTTGGATCGTGATCGCCACCGGTGATGTCGTTGATGATCGTTGCCCCGGCGTCGAGTGCTTTTGCGGCAACTTCACTTCGAAAGGTATCGATGGATATTGCAATGCCGGGAAACTCTTTTGCAATAGCTGCAATGATGCCGGCAACACGTTCTGCTTCTTCGAAAGGCGGAATATCTTCGGCGCCGGGGCGCGATGAATAACCACCGACGTCGATCATATCGGCTCCGTCTTTCACCATTTTCTCCGTTTGCTTAACCGCAGAAGTCAGATCGGTATACCGGTTGCCATCATAAAAGCTGTCGGGAGTAATGTTGAGAATGCCCATCACTTTCGGGCTCGAAAAGTCGATAAGGCGCCCGTTTACGTTCCATGTTTTGTTCTTATTTTGCATCGCTCTTATGAATCAAAAAACGGCTGTCGAATATAAGGAGGTGCTGGCCACCTGTAAAAATCTCTTCGAGAAGAAAACCCGTGATTATGGAACAGCGTGGAGGATTTTAAGGCTGAGTTCAATTACGGACCAAATTTACATTAAGGCGCAACGTATAAGAAGCATCCAGGAGAAAGGCGTTCAAAAGGTTGAAGACCCCATTAAAGACGAATTTACAGGCATCGTCAATTATTGCATTATTGCCATGATGCAGATGAAACTGGCAGACAACGGCAAGATGGAGATGAGCTGGGATGAACTTCAGCCCCTTTACGATGAAATGGCAAACGAGACCTACGACCTGTTGCAAAATAAGAACCACGACTACGACGAAGCCTGGCGCGACATGCGCGTAAGCTCCATGACCGACATTATTCTTATGAAGTTGTTAAGAGTGAAACAGATCGAGAACAACTCCGGTAAAACTCTTGTTAGCGAAGGGGTAAAAGCTAACTATCAGGACATGATCAATTACTCCGTCTTTTGCCTCATCAAGTTAAAATGAAGATTACCGATCAAATTTCAAGATTCATCGTTGGCTGCCTGTTCATTTTTTCGGGCCTCATAAAACTGAACGATCCCATTGGCACCAAAATAAAAATGGAAGAGTATTTCGAAGTCTTCGCCAGCGACTTCGGTTCATTCTTCGAAGTATTCATTCCCTGGGCGCTCGAGATCGCCATGATCATGATCGTTCTCGAGATCGTACTCGGTGTTGCCGTTCTGCTTCTTTATAGAATGAACCTCACCACCTGGGCACTGTTGGTGTTAATGATCTTCTTCACATTCCTTACCGGGTACTCTGCCATACTTAATAAAGTAACCGACTGCGGATGCTTTGGCGATTTCATTAAGCTCACTCCATGGCAATCGTTCTGGAAAGATATCTTCCTGATGTTCTTCGTGGTTCATTTGTTCTGGTACCGCAAGAATTACGTTGCCGTGTTAAGATCACGCGAAGGACATTTTGCAATTATCGCAACTACAATTCTTGCTACATATCTCGGTGTGCACGCCATCAATCATCTTCCTTATCTTGATTGGAGAGCATATAGAGTTGGCAACAACATTCCCCACGAAATGCAACCGCCTGCCGTAGCCATCGGCGAGTATGTCTTCAAGAAAGACGGTAAAGAAGTTAAGTCGGAAAAATATCTCTCTCCCAATGATGGATACGAATACGTGTCATATCGTATTGTGAATGAAGATGAGATCAAACCGAAGATCACCGACTACTCCGTAACCGACATGAACGGCAACGACATCACGCAATCAACATTCGCGGGCCCAAAACTGATCTTCGTCATGGTCGATGTCAACACAGCATCAACGAAGAACATCAATGCCATTCGCGATCTCATCCAGTCAACTGAAAAAGATGCCGATGCATATATCTTAACTGCATCTTCTGCCGACGACACCGAACGTTTCCGCCACGAAAATCAGGTCCCCGTTCCGTATAATTTTGTCGACGCCACCGTGCTGAAGACGATCATTCGTTCTAATCCCGGCATTAGTCTCTGGAAAGACGGAACGGTGCTTGGCAACTGGCATCACAACGACACACCCACCGGCGACGAAGTCCGGGCGTTACTAAACAAATGAAGATCTTCCTGCTCGGACTGCCCGGCTCTGGAAAGACCACTCTTGGTAAGAAGCTCGCGGCAACGCTTCAGCTTCCCTTTGTAGACCTCGACAAAGAGATCGAAAAGAGGGAAGGCAAAGCCATACGCGAGATCTTCGCAGAGAAAAAGGAAGAGTACTTCAGGAAACTTGAATCATCGGAGCTGAAGAGATGGTGCGAAAGCCCGGAAGAGTTCGTAATGGCAACGGGTGGCGGGGCACCGTGCTTCTTCGATAACCTCGAAGTGATCAACCGGTCGGGTAAAAGCATCTTCCTCGATGTTCCAGCTTCTGAGATCGTAAAAAGAATGTCGTTGGGACCGATCGAGAAGCGGCCACTGCTTGCTGCCGGTGGAAAAGATGGATTGAAAGACAGTATCGAGTTCCTGAGATCAAACAGGCTTTCGTATTACAGGCAAGCAGCAATCACATTAAGTGGTATTGATATCTCCGTCGAAGAAATGACCGACGCTCTTAAAAAGTAAAGCCTATCGTAGCCACGATATTCGTGGCATTCTGAGAATATTTCAGCAACGGGCTTCCGTTCGAATCGATCGTGTAAGGCCTGTACGTGTTGTTACTCCACGAATTGATATACGCCAGGTCGATGAAGAATTTGTCGGCCCTGAAACCAATACCACCCGACGCCGACATTCTTGCCGTGTTGGTTCCGTTTTGTTGTGTTGAATATGGATCGGGCATGTAGTTAAAACCACCACGGAACCTGAATGACTTTAGCCTGTATTCGCCACCAGCCCTCACGTTCGTAGCGGACGCGTAGGTCTTTTTGATCTCGGTATTATCGCTGTCGAACGACACACCGTTGGTTTGCGATTGATAACGGGCTCCACCATAGTTGAGGTGTTCAACATCGAAAGAGATCAAACCACTCTTGCCAAAGATGTATGAAGCACCCGCTGCGAATTTCCACGGTGTGGTGAGTGTATAATCGGACCTTACTACATCGGTGGAACTGGATTCATTGGTGAGTATTGTACTTCCATCGCCATAGTAATCCCAATTATTCCAGTTGCTGTTCATGCTGGCGCTATAAACATCGCTGATGTTATATCGTGTGGGTGTGGTGATCGCACCGCCAATTTGAAATCCATCCACCGGGCGAAGGATACCACCAACTACAAGATTGAGTCCTGTGCCCTTTACCTGCAGATCTTCCGCGAGAGTGTATGTTCTTATCACCTGGTCGGTGAATGTTTCCGAGAATTCTTTATGCGATATGTAGTTCAATGAAACAATACCAAGGCCTGCACCGAGATAGAACTTGTCGTTGAAGTTAGCTCCATAAGAGAAATTCCATTGATTCTGTGCTCCTTTTGTCTGAACGCGTTCTTCCTGGATCACATTAGGATTGATCGATGGATCGAAGTCAGTGAAATACTGATCTGACGGATAGCTGGGATCGAGTATAGAAGCCTCACCGATCAGGAAGTTATCGTAAGCGAGTCTCGTTACCGTGTTGAACATGCCGCCGTCGCTGCCAAACTGGTCGGGCGTGCCACCGTTGGCCTGGCCTATGAAGTAATCGATCAGCGAGTTGTTGGGGTTTACACCCTTGTAATGAATGTTGCTGTTGAAATCGTTGGTCTTCGTCATCGTAATGGCGAATGTTCCACGAATGAAACCCTCGTCGTTGTCCTGGGGCTTCGAGAACACCAGGCCGAAGCCTGGAATGTTGATGCCTGTTTTGCTGTCTTTGTTTTGGCCGCTCAGTGTTGAGCTTCCCGAAGAGTAAGTGCCTGATGTGTTGAATGAATAATAGGCGGGTGAGATCGAGAATTCGGACCGGTTGTACATGCCCAGGCCTGCGGGGTTTGAAGAGGCAGAGCTGAAGTCGCCACCAAGACTTATCTGTGCACCACCCATAGCCAGGGTGCGGGCGCTACCCGTTGGCCTTGTGCGGCTGAATGACAGTGCTGATTCCGAATATGTTTGAGCCATCAAACCGTTCGCAGAGAGCATGACAATAACTGCGAGCATGAGCCCCTTCATTTTTCTCATACAATAAAATTGTTTGTGGTTTGTCTTTTAGTGTCTGCCGCCTCTTCCGCCACCACCACTGCTGCCGCCACCTGTGTGACCACCGCCACCACCGAACGAGCTGCCACCGCCGAATGAACCGCTGCTACGTGAGCCGCCGCCGAAGGAACTTCCACCAAATGAACTGCTACCAGTACCGGAAGAACCCCAGCTGCTTCTTGAGTTGCCAGAAGTACCCCAGCTGCTTGTGCCTGTATTTCCGTTGCTGCGGCCGAATGAACTTCCGCTGCCGCTGCCCGTGCTACCCCATGATCTGCGACCAGTGTTACCATTGGTGAAACCAGAGTTGTTGCCCCAGCCACTGCCGGAAGTAGAACGTGAGCCGTTAGCCCAGCTCGAGCGTGAGTTAGTTGTAACAGCACCGCTGTTTCTCCAACCGCGCTGGTAGTAGTTTTGAGATTGCGCAGCTGTTGAGCTCATCCTGCCAGAGTTGTTGGTTATAGAACGAGTGTTGCGTGCTGTAGTAGATACGGTGCCATTGCGCGTAGTGCTGCCGGTATAAGTACCGTTGGTTGCAGAACTGCGGCTGTCGCGACGCTGATAGGTAAGAGTTCTTCCACCATAGTCGCCACCTGTGCTGTATCCACCCATTCCATAGTATCCCATTCCGTAAGGATTGTACATACCGTACATGCTATACATATTCATGCCGTACATTCCTCCGTAAGGGCTGTACATGCCATACATTCCATAAAAGGGATCGTACATACTGTACATGCCCATCATGCTGTAAGGGTTATACATTCCCATTCCCATCCCCATTCCGTATCCCATGCCCATGCTGCCATAGCCCATGCCGTAGCTCATTGAAAGGCCTGACATGTAGTACGGGTTGTAACCCATTCCCATCATTCCGAGTCCCATGCTCATACCGCCCATGCCAAACATGCTGCCGTAGCCACCATAGCCGAATCCCATGTTGTTTCCATAATAGGGGCCACCGCCGTAATAAGGGCTATAGAAAGAATTATTAGCGTAAGTGTTATTGTAAAGACTTTGATTCACTGCTGAGGGAGCATAGTTGTAATTGCTAGCGAAGTATCCGTCGGCGCTTACTGTGTCTTCGATACCTGACTGAGATCTTGAAACATATTCAGGGTTGATGTTTCGCGCTGAGTAGCTATCAGTCGGATTGATAGATGTGTTGGTGAGGCGAGCATCGTTAGATGCGACGATCTTGTCATCGCTGATCGTGTTTCGAGAGCTTCTCTTGATGCGGTCGGTTTTAGCGATCGTGCTTTGGCCCTTTGCCCTGTCTTTCGACGAGAAATACATGTCATCGTTTTCCACGCTTTGTGAAAAAGCCTGGAAACTCGCTGCGAGAAGAACAATTACTGCAAACCCCGTTTTCATAGTTTTAGTGTTTACGCCTAATCAACAAATATACCTAATCTATAAACACTAAAACGCGCAATTGCATTCGTATGTGACGTTCTGTTTAGTGGTAGTTTGGCCACTAATTTTTGATGGCGAAAGCCTGTTTTTGACGGCATAATCACATTATTCCAGCCTATATTTACACCCCAACATAAGATTAAACTGGCATTAAAAATCATGGGTAAAGAGATCACATCGCGGAAAGAAGACTACTCACAATGGTACCTGGATGTTGTAAAAAAGGCCGATCTGGCTGAGAATTCCGATGTGCGCGGTTGCATGGTTATCAAACCATACGGCTATAGCATCTGGGAAAAGATGCAACAAGCTCTTGATAAGATGTTCAAAGATACCGGTCATGTGAATGCTTACTTCCCTCTCTTTGTGCCCAAGAGTATGTTCGAAGCGGAAGAGAAAAATGCCGAAGGTTTTGCCAAAGAGTGCGCTATCGTTACACACTATCGACTGAAAACAGATCCGAATAACAAAGGCAAACTGATCGTTGATCCGCAAGCGGAGCTCGAAGAACCGTTGGTTGTACGTCCTACCAGTGAGGCAATCATCTGGAGTACATATAAAAAATGGATCCAATCTTATCGCGACTTGCCAATACTGGTGAACCAGTGGGCAAATGTTGTTAGATGGGAGATGCGTACACGATTATTCCTAAGAACCGCGGAGTTTCTCTGGCAGGAAGGACATACCGCGCACGCAACACAACAGGAAGCAGTTAGCGAAGCACAACAGATGCTCGACGTATATGCTGAGTTTGCTGAAAACTTCATGGCGATGCCGGTATTGAAAGGAAGAAAGACGGATAGCGAAAGATTTCCCGGTGCTGTAGACACATTGTGTATCGAAGGATTGATGCAGGATGGCAAAGCCTTGCAGGCAGGAACATCGCACTTCCTCGGTCAGAACTTCGCGAAAGCATTCGATGTACAGTTCACTAATAATGAAGGAAAGCTCGAGTCGGTGTGGGGAACATCGTGGGGTGTGAGTACACGACTGATGGGTGCGCTGATCATGGCACACTCTGATGACGATGGACTGATCATTCCTCCGAAGCTGGCACCTATTCACGTTGTGATCGTGCCGATCTTCAGGAACGAAGAGGAGCTCACGAAGATAACAGCGAAGGTTGATGTGCTTGTGAAAGAGCTTCGTGCACTCGGTTTGTCAGTGAAGTTCGACAACAGGGATACACATAAGCCGGGATTCAAGTTTGCCGAATACGAAATGCGAGGCGTTCCCGTTCGTATTGCGATAGGTCCGCGCGATGTTGAAGCCGGAACGGTTGAGCTTGCGCGGAGAGATACGAAAGAGAAGAAGACTTTGCCTATGACTGATGTTGCTCCTGGAATAACAGCGCTGCTCGATGATATTCAGCAAAACATTTATAACCGGGCGTTGAAGTTCAGGCAGGAGAACACCACGCGTGTGGATTCTTACGAAGAACTGAAACGTGTGCTCGACGACAAAGGCGGCTTTATACTCGCCCACTGGGATGGAACTGCAGAAACTGAAGCAGCTATTAAAGAAGAAACAAAGGCAACCATTCGTTGTATTCCACTCGATGCGCCTGCCGAAGACGGTAAGTGCGTGTATTCAGGAAAGCCTTCGAATAAACGAGTTGTGTTCGCGAGGGCTTATTGATTTCATAAATTGAGATACGCGATCTTTTTATTGTTCGTTAGCACGCTTGCTTATTCGCAGGACGATAAGCTATTGAACATTATACAGGCCGAGCTGAACCGCGAGGTCACTGAGTTCACGAAAGTTTCGCAGCCTCCATACTTTATTGCCTATCGCGTAGACGATGAAGAATCGGCATCGGTTAATTCGTCGTTCGGGAGTCTCACGCATTCGGATGTTGGCAAACACCGGAAGTTGTTTGTGGCTCTGCGGATTGGCGATTATTTAATTGACAATACACACCCGGCCGATGAACAGGCGGAGATGTTTATGGGCTACGTGCACATGCAGGATGCCGAGTTGCCGCTTGATGACAACGAAGAAGTAATTGCCACCCAGATCTGGAAGGTAACGGACGCCGAGTATCGCAGAACGCTGAAAGAATATGCCAACGTAAAGAACATCCTGGCTACGAAGAAGCCAACGAAGAGCATTCCCGATTTCAGCAAAGAGAAAGTAGAGCAGTATTATGAGGAACCTGTTCCGAAGATCGAAACAGTTTTCAACAAAGAACAGTGGGAGCAAAAGACACGGCAATACTCGAAGTTGTTTCTTGGAGAGGCGAGCATTGTAAGTGCCGACGTTTCTTTCCAGTATTCTCAGGAGAGAAGGTATTTTGTGTCGTCGGAAGGAGCTTCGATCGTGCAGAACTTTGCGGGCGCATACATTTATGTTATAGCAAGCATAAGGGCTAATGATGGCGAAGTGATCCCGCTTCACAGATCATATTATGCGCCAACGCCAATAGGACTTCCTGGCGATGAGAAAATTGAGAACGACATTAAAGAGATGATCGTAACGCTGCAGAAATTAAAGACTGCACCGATGGCCGATCCATATACTGGCCCAGCGTTGCTCGACGGACCTGTGGCCGGAGTTTTCTTTCACGAGATCTTCGGGCATCGTGTAGAGGGATATCGCCTGAGAAGCGAGAGCGATGGACAAACATTTAAATCGAAGGTGAATGATAAGATCCTTCCGGAGTCGATGAATGTTTATTGCGATCCGACCACGAAGCAATTCGGTGCGGTGAATCTCAATGGTAACTATGTTTTTGATGATGAAGGAGTGAGATCTTCGAAAGTGACGATTGTTGAGAACGGCGTATTGAAAAACTTCCTGATGTCGCGGACGCCGCTCGAAAATTTTCCTCACTCGAATGGTCATGCGCGCGGCACGGCGGGACTGACGCCAGTATCGCGGCAGTCGAATCTTGTTGTTAATTCATCGAAAACAAAGTCGTCGGCCGAATTGAGACAGATGCTGATCAAAGAATGCAAGAGACAAAAGAAGGAGTATGGTTATTTCTTCAAGAGTGTGGTGGGTGGTTTCACGAACACCGATCGTTACTCGCCGAATGCATTCAACATTTTTCCTACCGAAGTTTATAAGATCTACGTTGACGGACGTCCTGACGAATTGGTTCGTGGCGTTGATTTGATCGGAACGCCGCTGGCTATGTTTGCAGAGATCTCTGCCGTAGGCGATACTCACGGTGTGTTCGTTGGATTTTGCGGAGCAGAGTCTGGATTTGTTCCTGTAAGTGCTGTGTCACCTGCGTTGTTCGTGAGGAGGATCGAGACACAAAAGAAACCGAATAATAAGTTAGAGGAGACGCTTCTTCGTGCACCGATAATGCCTTCGAATAAATGAGAGCATTCTTAACAATACTTTTTTTGTCTGCATGCTCATGTGTATTCGCACAGCAGAAGATGCCTGTAGTTCAGCAGGCAATGCGCGACGAACTGGAGCGGAGCATGAAAGAACTGAAGGCCGATGGCTTCGAGAAGCCGTTCTTCATTAACTATGCGATCATCGATGAAACTGTAACGACTGTAAGTGCATCATTCGGAGCGCTTACCAGGTCGGCAGAATCAAAACGCCGTACTGCCGAATCGATCCGGTTGCTCGTGGGCGATTATGAATTCAACGACGAGAGCCTGAACAGCGAGATGGCAAATCAACAACAGGACAACGAGCTCGCTCTCCCGATCGATGACGACTATCTCGGCATCCGCAGATCGTTGTGGATCTCGACGGATAATGTTTACAGGGGAGCTTCGCGACAATTTGCACGCAACAAAGAGGTGGTCAAAGAAAAGAATAAGCCTTTAAGCGAAATACCTCATCGCAGTTTTGCAAAGGCAACACCGTCGAAGATCGATATTGAAGCAACACCAGTAAGCTTCGATAAAAAAGTAGTTGATGACTATGTGCGAAAAGTTTCGGCGGCGCTTGCAGAGTACAAAGAACTGGAGACTGGCGATGTTGAATTCATCTATCGTCGCGGCTATCGCTATCTCGTTAACTCGGAAGGCTCTGTTAACAGGGTTCCATTTGCTTTCGTAAACCTGTCGATAGCTGTTAGTCTTCAAACAAAAGAAGGAAAGAAAGTTGCCGACAGGCAGACGTTTGAATTGCCGACACCGGAGTTGCCATCGATAGAGATTGCTATCGCAACTGCGAATGATCTTGCGAAGACGGTGATCGCCTCACTGGAAGCAACGGACGACTTCGATGAAGAATATATTGGGCCAGTGCTCATTGAAGGGGAGACTGCTGTAAATTTTGTTGGCTACCAGGTGATGTTTAGTGAAGCGATGGGTGCAATACCACGCTACCAGCAACCGGGTAAAGTTGTAGATAAGATTGGTAAGCAAATATTCGCCGGCAACATGACCGTGAAAGCTACGCCCAGGCTTAAAAAGTATAATAATGAACCGCTGCTCGGTTCTTTCGAAGTAGACGATGAAGGTGTTGTGCCTGCAGATGAGACTATTTTGATAGAGAATGGAGTTGTTAAGAATACAATGTCTAATCGTACCGTACTTAAACCTGATCAAACATCGAATGGTCTTGGGTTTGGTCCCGGTGTGCTGCAGATCTCATTTAAGAATGCGGTGCCTTTGAGCAAACTCAAGTCGATGCTTATCGAAGAAGCGAAGAAAGAAGGTCTCGATTATGGGTTGATGATCAAAAACACCAGTGGCAGGTTGTTGATGAGCGCTGTGAAGGTGTATAAAGTTTACGTTGCAGATGGTCGCGAAGAGCTTGTGCATAATGCTTACATGTCGGACCAGGTATCGGAGCGTGTTTTCAGGAAAATAGTAGGAGCCTCAACGGAAACGTTGGTTCGCAATATGACGTGGATCACAGGTTATATGTCTGTAATTGCTCCACAGGCGATATTGATGGGCGAACTCGAGTTTACGGGCGATAAATCCAATATCGATCGTGAGGACAAGCCTGAAACATACGTGCCCTCGCCGCGGAAAAAATAATCTTCCGGCAAGAATAGTTTAGCTAAATTTATGTCCCCTTATGGCTGCATGGACTATTGTTACATTGCTGGTCTTGCTTGGACTGGTATTGGTTATCATTGAAGTGATCTTTATTCCCGGTACGACACTCGTTGGTGTTGCGGGATTTGTCAGCATGGTTGCTGGGATCATATTTGCATTTAAATATTTTGGAGCGGAGACCGGATGGCTTACGTTGGGCGGATCGACCGCTGTTTCGGGAGGCGTTCTATACCTATCGTTTCGAACGAATTTGTGGAAACGATTTGCGCTCAAAGATTCGATAGACAGCAAGGTAAATGAGATCGAAGCTTCGAAGTTTTATGTGGGCATGGAAGGCATTGCGTTGTCGGCGTTGCGCCCGGTAGGGAATGGTGAGTTTGCCGGCAATATTGTTGAAGTGAAAACGAACGGCGAGTATGTTGAAGCTGCCGAATCGATCCGGATCCTACGGATAAACCCCAATCAAATCATAGTAGAAAAAACCAACTGATATGTTCCAGACTTCCATATTACTTATCGCATTCATTGCGTTCATTTTTCTCTTACTGTTACTCTATTTCGTTCCGATCGGGTTGTGGATCACGGCAATATTCGCAGATGTAAAAGTTACGATCGGTGAACTGATCGGGATGCGTATAAGAAAAGTGCCACCGAGTGTTATTGTGAACTCACTGATCACGGCAAACAAAGCTGGTCTTAAGCTCACAACCAACGAACTTGAAACTCATTATCTCGCCGGTGGAAATGTTCCGAACGTTATTCGCGCACTAATATCGGCCGACAAGGCAAACATCAATCTCAGTTTCAAACAGGCAACAGCGATCGACCTCGCTGGTCGCGATGTATTCGAAGCGGTGCAGATCTCTGTAAACCCGAAAGTAATCAACACGCCGAAAGTAGCGGGCGTGGCATCGGATGGCATTCAATTGATTGCCATCGCCCGTGTAACAGTTCGTGCAAACATCGCTCAGCTCGTTGGTGGCGCCGGTGAAGAAACTATTCTCGCACGTGTTGGTGAAGGTATCGTTACATCTATCGGTTCCGCTAAATCGCATAAAGAGGTGCTCGAGAATCCTGATAAGATCTCGAAGCTCGTTTTGTCGCGCGGACTCGACGCCGGAACTGCATTTGAAATTCTTTCGATAGACATCGCCGATGTTGACGTTGGTGCGAACATCGGTGCGAAGCTGCAGATAGACCAGGCAACTGCCGATCTTAAAGTTGCCGAAGCCAAAGCCGAAGAACGAAGAGCAATGGCTGTAGCGCACGAACAGGAAATGAAAGCCAAAGCACAGGAAGCCCGTGCAAAAGTTATTGAAGCCGAAGCAGAAATTCCGAAGTCGATAGCCGCTGCCTTTATAAGTGGCAACCTCGGCGTGATGGATTATTACAAGATGCAGAACGTGCAGGCCGACACCGAGATGAGACAATCAATTTCCGGATCGGGATCAGGTAAAGGAAATACCGGCAATACAACCAAGAGTTAGTTCTTCGCGGACAACAACGTCTTCCAATCCGACTTTCGATTAGCTAAAAACTGGTTGGTGGTCGGATTGTACTTTATAAAGCTATAGATGAGCGGCACCACGGGCATTCCGTCCATTGTAAGAACTCCCCACTTTTCACGATCGCGAACGATAACGAGACTGTTTGGAAGAAGCTGCATGTAATCGAAGCGTGGTTCGATCAATACGTGTCCTTTAAGATCGGCGATGCCTGTTTGATCCTGCTGATATATAATGAGTGACGATCCATTGCGGGTGATCGAGTCGTAGCGGAGGGGCAACACAAGCTGTCCCTGTTTGTTGATGACGCCCATTTTTCCGGCCCTTCGAACGAGAGCGATGCCGTTATTGAAGCCCCATACCTGTTCGAAGTTTGGATTGATAGCAATGTTGTCTTCTTTATCCACGAAACCCCACTTGCCGATGATCATTATGGGTGCGAGACCTTCGCGGAACGTGCCGATACCTTCGTAGCGATTGGCAATGCGGAGCCGGCCTTTGGCGTCGACGAAGCCATAACGTCCATCGCGGCGAATGCCGCGCATACCTTCACTTTCTTCGAAGACCTCTTCGGTCTTATCCACTTTTGACGGAGATGCAATGGTTGCGCTGATGCCTTCCAGCGTAACGTGACGCACCATTCCGTCGGAAGATGTTTCTTCGAGAATGCCGTTAGCGAACTTCAGTTGATTCTTTGTGAAGTAGATGATCTCTGCCGGGAATTTTTTGAGGAACAGGATGCTGTCCTGCCTTTCGATAAAGTGTTCAGCATCGATAATGATGAGCGGATTCTTTTGAGGATAGATCTTCCAGTGCTCGTCGTAACCGATGATGCCGTAGAGTCCTTTGAATTTTACGACAGCATGATCGTAGTCGAAACTCATGATAGAATCATAAACACAAGTGAGGGCTTCTTTGCCATAGCGATCCACAATGCCCCAGTAGCCACGGCTTTTTACAGGGAAGAATTTTCCGTTGAAGGGAAGCAGCGTTTCATAATAGCGGTCGGATTTTTTGATACCGAAAGTGTCGTACACCATCCACTGATCTTTCTTCATCGCCCTCACGAAGTTTCCTTCGAGGACCAAAGAATCGAATTCGAAGGGGAATGTTTCTTTGCCTGACAAAGACATCAGTCCGTATTTACTTCCTTTTCTCGCTACCGAAAGATTATTGGTGAATGGATCGAGATGATCGTAAGTAAGATCGACCTGTTTGTTGAGGTCTTCGCCAACCACACCGTACTTACCGGCGAGCGTGAACAGATAATGAGTGCCGTCTACGATCAATTCATCGGCATCGATGGACGTTACTTCTTTGTTTTCCTGGTCTAAGATCTTCCATGAATCGCTTGCACGGCCTTCGATCTTGTCGTCGGTTATTCGAAGCTCGCGCCATTCGGGTTGCACCTGTATTGTTCCTTCGCGATCGATGAGTCCCTGCTTGAAGTTTTGATAAATAACGGCGTTTCCTTTTTTGAAAGACGAAATGCTGTCGATCACAAAGCCGGTTAACTGAACACCGTTCTCCGAAAACAACGCAGTGTGACGATCGAAATCCTGGATGGCGAACCGAAGGCTGCCTATCGGACGGATCTCGCGATACTTTACAGGAAGAATACTCTTATCATCGAGATCGATGAGACCGTGTTCATACTTCGTCCCATTCTTCACGAACACGATTGCACGCAATCCATGGATCTTAATTCCATCATAAAGAAAAGGAACTGTGATCTTCCCTGTGAGGTCGATGCATCCAAACTTCACCGTGTACGGATTGATCTGCCGTGAGGCGATGATGCGATCGCCGCCGGGCGACGTCACAGTCTCATATTCAGCTTTGGTAACGAATTCTTTTTTGAGATTGACAAGTCCCCACTTTCCATTCGTGCGATAGCCTGTTACCTGGTTGATGATGGAGAAGCTTCCGTCGGTCCAGCCGAGTGCGTCGAAAGATGCGGGCAAAATAACTTTACCGGATTCGTCGCGGAGACCGGCTTTACCATTCTCGTAGAAGACCTGGTATTCGGCCGATGCGCTATTGAAAGCCGCAAAAAATAAAAGCAGGCAAACAGTGAATTTCATAGGGGAGCACAAAGTTAAGGACTATGATTTAAATCAGGAATTTTTGGCAACTTTACGGCGTTATTGCTCACGGAAAGCACCATCCTTCGCCCAAAAGGCTACGGATGGCGCAGCGGAAAACACGGAAACACTCTTTACCCCTGTTAAGTAGCTATGTATATAGAACAACTTTACACGAATTGCCTCGCCGAGGCGGCATATTATATAGAGTCCGACGGCGAAGCTGCCATCATCGATCCCCTGCGTGAGACTGAACCATACGTTGAATTAGCTGCGAAACGTGGAGCTAAGATCAAGTATGTTTTTGAAACGCATTTTCATGCCGATTTCGTTTCGGGTCACATTGATCTTGCACGTAAAGTGAATGCGCCAATCGTTTACGGTCCGCTTGCCAATACCAACTACGAAGTCGTGAATGCGAAAGACGGCCAGGATTTCAAGATTGGAAAGTTAACGATCAGGGTTCTGCACACACCCGGTCATACACCGGAGTCGTCGTGCTTTTTGTTGATTGACGAAAACGGTAAAGACAATGCGATCTTCACCGGCGACACTTTGTTTGTTGGTGATGTTGGCCGTCCCGATCTTCTCGACGGACTCATGAGCCAGGAAGAACTCGCGGGCATGTTGTACGATTCACTCAATAACAAGATCAAGACTCTTGCCGATGACGTGATCGTTTATCCCGCACACGGACCAGGATCGGCTTGTGGAAAAAACATCGGTAAAGAAACGTTCTCTACAATTGGCGAACAGAAGAAGTTCAACTACGCGTTGAAAGATCAGACTAAAGATGAGTTCATCAAAGAACTGACGACCGGCATTCTTCCTCCTCCACAATATTTCTTCGAAGATGCGCGTATCAACAAAGAAGGATACGAGGCTATCGATATTGTGATCGATCGCAATAGCAGGCCACTCAATGCTTCGCAAGTACAAAAGATGATCGACAGCGGCGCCACCATACTCGACACCCGTTCTGCCGATGAATTTGAAAAAGGATTTATTCCCGGAAGTATCAACATCGGGCTCAATGGACAATTCGCGGTTTGGGTTGGAACACTGATCCAGATCGATCAACCGTTGGTTCTCGTTACATCGCCCGGTAAAGAAAGAGAGTCTGTGCTTCGTCTCGCACGCGTTGGTTATGAAATGGTGAATGGATTTCTCGAAGGCGGAATGGCTTCGTGGAAAGGTAAGGTTGATAAAGTGAAGTCGATCACCGCAGAACAGATGAAAGATTTCGACACCGAAGTTCTCGATGTCCGCAAGCCTGGCGAATGGAACGTAAGTCATTTGAAAGAAGCGAAGTTTGTTCCGTTAGCAGATATGCCGGGGAATGTTGAAGGGTTCGATAGGAACAAGACGTATATTGTTCATTGCGGTGGTGGCTATAGATCGATGACGGCAATATCGATCATGAAGCGTGAAGGATTTACTGACCTGATCAACGTGTACGGAGGATTTAGCGCGATGGTGAATGCAGGCCTGCAGATCGTTACAGAGGAGTTAGTTGGATAAAGCTCTCTGGTAATCTTCCGGGGTATCGAGATCTATCCCGGATTTTAGATCCACAACTTTTGGTTTGTGATCTAAGATCAACTTTCGGGCGCCCTCGTCGTCACGAATTCTCAGCAGCTTATCATACATTTCTTTTCTGAAGAGCGCCGGCACGCCAATAGCATCCTCGTATTTTGATGCGACTATGGGATGGTCTGTTTCTATGATCTTGTTCAGATGATCGGCTGTCACGAACGGCATATCGCAAGTCATGAACAAAACGGCATCCGCCTCGATTGTTGATCTCAACCCCTCTTTAATGGACGATCCTATTCCCTTTTGCCATTGGGGGTTTACAATTGTTGACACCGGGAATCCTGCGATCGCTTTTCGATGAGCAATCTCGTCATGACCTAAAACTACAAGTACGAAGTCTGCACGACATTGCAGAGCTGTGTTGATCGCATGTCCGAGGAGTGTTTCATTTCCCCACGGAAGCAGTTGCTTCGATTGGCCCATACGCGATGACGAGCCGGCAGCGAGAATGATAACGGAAACTGGCATATTGTATTACTCTGTGCAATAGCATTTACTCCATTGGTTTGGCCGCAAGAAACTGTGCTTCGCCAATTGTTCCGTCTTCGCTGGAATCCATATCGACCAGGATCTTCCAAACGCCATTTTCTTTTCGGAGAATAACATGAAAGCGACCGTAATAGGGAGGATGATTCGGGTATGATGTTTTATAGATCCCAACATCAATTGCCTGGCTGTCGTTGTTGATTCGTTCGGTAAAACGAAGCTCTATTAATGAAGGGCTTCCATACCTGTTCGTTGATCTCTTTCTGTGCTGTTTGAGCAAACACGGAGCAACTGATCAACATCAAAGCAATCAATAATCTCATTCGAAATAGATTTGTTTGAAAACCTGGTCTGTCTCAGAATCTCTTTTGTGGATTGCACCGCTTCGGCTCCTCAGAAAACCACCTTCGCGGTTGGAGAACCGTGCCTGGATCTCGGAGATGATGGCAACGGCAATCTCATCCGGCGCTTCGGCACCAATGTCGAGGCCGATAGGAGAGTGGATCTTCTCTAATTGATGATCGGAAAGCTGGAGACCGTCTTTGATCATTTTGTCGAAACGCTTTCGCGGTCCCATGATGCCGATGTACGGGGCTCTCGTGTTCACGAGTTTCTTCAGCACATCACGATCGTACTCGTAATTGTGCGACATCAGCACGCAGGCCGTGTACGGCGTTATGTTAAAGTCGCGGTCTATGAATTGTCTTTGACACAACGACAACCGATCGGCTGTCGGAAAAAATACCGGTGCTATGTGGGCCACACACTCATCGGTAACTTCCACTTCCCAACCGAGCGACTTCGCCAACTGGCTTACCGGCCTCGCATCGAATCCGCCTCCGAAGATGATCAGCTTAAAGCCGGGTTGAATGAGTTCGAGGAAGACTTCGACACCGTCGATCGTTTCGGTGTGCGATTGTTTTGTTTCGAAAAGAGAAAGAAGCTTCTCTTCGATACTGTTCTTTGGAATTGTGCTGAAGTTAACGAGATACTTTTCGCCATCGAAGGTTGTTGCCAGCGCAACAGGCTCTTCAACGCTAACGATCTCAGTATATAAACCGATAGCATTCGCAGCCGGCTCTATCAACACATCAATAATTCCATTACAACCTAACCCAATGCCAAGATCCTGATTGCTGTCTTCGTTGGTATCGTAAGTAACGGTGATCGGCTTGTTGTCGATCATCACCTGCCGGGCCTTTCGAAGCGCGTCGCCTTCGAGGCAACCGCCGCTAATAGAACCAACCCAACGGCCGTCGTCGGTGATGAGCATTCGTGCACCCGGGCTTCTGTAAGATGATCCGCGAACGCGGACTACCGTGGCTACAGCTGCTTTGTGTTTATCGGGATCTACTTTATTGAATTCGCTTAATATGATCTTGAAGTCCTTCATCAGAGATCTTCATAATGGGCAAAGTACCGTATATGAAACGTTTGCCCTTCGTATTTCTTGTATTTGATCTTATCGCCCACTTTCAACTTGTCGAAATGTTCTTTAGTACAATGAACCTGAAATGGTTCGCCTTTTCCGTTTTCAACAATAGCAATGTATTGCGATTCTTTAGCAACAACGATGGCATGATCTCCAACTTTCCTCCCTTGATAAGGAGTGTATGTAGCGAGGTTGTGGCCTTCAAGAAACAATAATTCTTTTATAGTGCCCTCCTGTGTTGTTGGTTTAGAGAACAGGATGTCTTCTACGATCCAAATCAGCAGACCGGCTGAAGCGAATACGAGAACTCCATAAAAGAGGGTTTTCATAACTATGGGGTGTTAGTTTCTTAGAGCCTTTACATCTTCCGGTTTCACGGCGTCGCCTTTGTTTCCGAAAGAGTTCCGAATGTAGTTCAGCACATCACTTACTTCCTGGTCGTTGAGATCGAAGCTGGTCATCTCTGCATTATAAGCAGTGCCGTTTACCTTGATCTCGCCACTAAGTCCTTTCAGCGTAATAGTAACAGACCGTTTCTTGTCGGCCATCAGGTAATCGGACTTTGCGAGCGGAGGATAGACACCTTCGATGCCTTCACCCTTTTCCATGTGACAGGTAATGCAATAGCTCGTATAAACATCCTGTCCCCGTGCAATACTGGCCTTCAGATCGAAAGCTGGTTTTTGTGTGAACGAGGAAAAGAGAATTACAGCGAATGCAAGTAAAACGACAAGAAATCTCATCTGTGAAAGAGTTTAGAAATGTACAGTAAAAAAGAAGACCAGGGTCTAAAAGGTACCCCTCTTAAAATGGTTGATTATATGGCTGATTATACCTTTTCCAGTTCGAACGGCAGCGTGCGGATCCTTTTACCGGTAAGATCAAAGATTGCATTGGTCAACGCCGGCGTTAGCGGAGGCAGCCCGGGTTCGCCCACACCGCCTGCAGGCTCATCGTTGTCCATATTATACACTTCAATTTCAGGTGTATCCTGGATGCGTGGCATCTTATAGGTATTGAAATTTTGCTCAACCGCTTTGCCGTCTTTAAAAGTAGTAGCGTGCTTTGTTGCAGCTCCCAACGCCATAATGATACTTCCTTCTACCTGCGCTTTGATGATATCGGGATTTACATACCAACCGCAATCCATCACAGCCCACACTTTATCTACTTTCACACCACCTTCGGGCCGCTTCGAAACTTTCACCACTTCACCAACGATGCTCGAAAAACATTCAGTGATCGCAACACCGTAGCCTTCGTTCTTCTTGCGCGATTTCCAACCACTCACTTGTTCGAGCTTGTCGATCACTGCGAGATATCGGTCCATGCCACCGAGATGCATCCTTCTGTACTCCAGCGGATCTTTGCCGGCTGCAGCGGCACATTCGTCCATGAAACTTTCGTAAGCAAAGCCATTAGTTGAAGAATACACCGAACGCCACCACATTACGGGTATTGGCGATTCGAGAGGTATGTCGGCGAAACTATACTGCGAAAATTTTTCGTAGTACGGTTCCAAAAATCCTTCGGTCGTACTTCCATTGTATGATTCTTTATCGGCACCGGGCCACTGGTGATCCATGTTCTGACCAGCCATGCGGAACTTATAAGCATCTATGCGTCCGTTCTGTTGAAGCGATGCTTCGATCCTGTACATCATACCGGGTCTCCATGGTCCCTGGTTGGTGTCGTCTTCACGGGTCCATACTACTTGCACAGGACCTTTGATCTCTTTCGAGATGAGCGCAGCTTCCTGCGTGTAATCAGTAAACGCTTTTCTTCCGAAGCCGCCACCGAGGAACGTCATGTTAACGGTGATCTTCTCGCGCGGCATCTTCAACACGTTCACGAGATCATCCTGCACCCAGCCTGGTGCTTGTATCGGTCCCCAGATCTCGCATGCGTCGTCGGTAACATTGGCAATGCAGTTGAGAGGCTCCATAGACGAATGCGATTCGTAAGGAGTGGAGTAAACAGCTTCGATCTTCTTCTCGGCTTTTTCGAGAGCGTGTGTTGGATTGCCCTTCGTGCGCGCCGAAAGACCTTCTTTGGTCTTCAGGTCTTCTTCCATCTTTGCATAAAGTTGCGCGGTATCATGGAACACGAATCCTGAATCATCCCACTCAACTTTCAATGCCTTTCGTCCCTGCATGGCCGACCAGAGATTGTCGGCAACAATGGCAACACCTTCGCGTGTTGTTGAGAACACGCCCATCTTGATCTTGAAGACGTGTTTAACGCCAGGAATTTTTTTCGTTTCGGTATCGTCGAAACTTTTCACTTTGCCGAGAAAACGAGTGTTACGTTCAACAACAGCATATAACATTCCAGGGAGTTTTTTATCGAGACCGAAGATCGCGGCGCCATTGGTTTTCAACGGCGTGTCTTGTCGCGGCATCGGCTTGCGGAGGATCTTATAGTCTTCGGGTTTCTTTAACGCAATATTCGTTGGCAACTCGAGTTTCGATGCGTCGTCAACCAGTTCACCGTAATTGAATTTCTTCCCGGTGGGTTTATGAATGATGAAACCATTCTCTGCGTAGCATGTCGATTTATCGACACCCCATTTTTTTGCGGCAGCTTCTTTCAGCATCTCTCTTGCAGAAGCTCCCATCTGGCCTAGATGTTTGTACGAGCCACGAACGGTAGAGCTGCCACCGGTGATCTGGCTTCCGTACTTCTTTTCGTTGCCAACGCCGAACACGATCTTAACATCGTTGAGATTTACTTCGAGCTCTTCGGCAATAATTTGCGGAACTGCCTGGAAGGAACCTTGTCCCATCTCGGCGCGATGGTTGATGATCGTAACTTTGCCAGTGGTATCTATAGAGATCCATGCATTGAGTTCAACATCGGAAGCACCTGCTTTTACAATTTTTGCTTTAGCAGTTATGCCTAACATCAGGGCCGCACCGGTGAGCCCCGAAATTTTTATGAAGTCTCTTCTATTGATACTCATTTCACACTTGCTTTAGCTGCCATCATTTTCGAAGCTGTCTTGATTGCCTTTCGTACACGCGGATATGTGCCGCAACGACAGATGTTTCCACCCATCGCGTTATCAATGTCTTTATCGGTAGGCTGTGGATTCTTTTTCAGCAGTGCAACTGCCGACATGATCTGCCCGCTCTGGCAATAGCCACATTGTGGAACCTGTTCCTGGATCCACGCTTGCTGAACAACGTGTGTGTTGTCTTCAGAAACTCCTTCGATCGTTGTGATCTTTCCGGTCGCTGCCGCTGAAACCGGTATTGAACAAGAGCGAATGGGATTACCATTGAGATGCACCGTGCATGCTCCGCATTGAGCGATACCGCATCCGTATTTTGTACCGGTGAGACCTGCCAGGTCGCGGATAGCCCAAAGCAAAGGCATCTTTGCATCGGCTTCTACGGAATAACTTTTGTCGTTGATCGTTAGGTTGTATGTAGCCATATTTAAAGATATGAAATTGTTCCCGCTATTAATTGTGCTTTTGAGCCAGTGGAATGTGTCGTTTGCCCAATTGGAAGTGACGGTAGGGGGTATCAAAAACGACCAGGGAAATATTCATATAGGCGTTTTTAAGGACAAAGAGACTTTTTTAAAAAAGGCGGCCTACGGCAAAGTTGTTAAAGCCCAGAAAGATCAAATAACCACCGCAATTGAATTGCCCCCCGGAACTTACGCCGTCAGTGTGATCCACGACGAAAACAAAAACGGCGAACTCGACACGAAGATCTTCGGAATTCCGAAGGAAGGCTTTGGTTTTGCCAACGACGCAATGAGCAGTTTTGGCCCGCCCAGCTTCGAAAAGGCGACTATAACCGTTGAAAAAGGAAAAAGAACGATCACCATTACGCTGCGGTATTTGTAAGGAAAATATCGATATTATTGTGTACTATTAACACAATGAAAATCCAGAACCTTACAATTATGAAACGACTGATAGTTGCCATGCTTGTGCTGGCACTTACGCCTTTTGCGCTCATGGCGCAGAAGACTGTTTCGACACTTCCATTGGTGTCGGGCGAGAACGTTGCCGTTACAAACACCAATTCGGGTAAAGTACGCGGCTACATTCACAACAACATTTACACTTACAAGGGTATTCCCTATGCGCAGGCGAAACGTTTCCAGGCGCCGGAAAAACCGAAGGCATGGGATGGCGTTCGAAGCTCGATGGGGTACGGACCCGTTAGCCCTTTGATGACGCCAACAACTTCAGTGAATGACGAAACGGAGTTTGTGTTTCATCACGACTTCGGATATACAAACGAAGACTGTCTTCGTCTCAACGTATGGACTCCCGGCATCAACGACGGAAAGAAAAGACCAGTAATGTTCTGGATCCACGGTGGTGGATACACTGCCGGTTCTTCACAAGAACTTCCTTCTTACGATGGTGAAGCCATTGCGAAGAAAGGCGATGTGGTCCTGGTGTCTGTAAATCATCGTCTCAATATTCTCGGCTTCCTCGATCTGTCGGAGTTCGGCGATAAATACAAAGGTGGTGCTAACGCAAGCTTTCTCGATCTTGTTGTAGCACTGCAATGGGTTCGCGACAACATCTCGAACTTCGGTGGCGATCCCAACAACGTAACGATCTTCGGTCAATCTGGTGGTGGCGGAAAAGTGAGCACGCTCATGAGCTCTCCCGTTGCGAAGGGTCTCTTTCATAAAGCGATTGTTCAAAGTGGTATATGGGGCGACTTCCAGGATCAACAAGTGTCGAAACGTATCGGTGCTGCAGTGTTGAATGAGCTTGGCCTCATTCCTTCAAAGGTTGACTCAATTCAAAAAGTGCCTTATGAGAAATTAGTTGCGGCAGGAGATGCTGCAATGAAGAAAGTAAGAGAACAACTCCAGGCAGAAGGAAAGAACCTGGATGGCTTCGGCCGTATGGGATGGACTCCTACAGTTGATGGAACATTCCTCACGCATCACATGAAAGATGCAGAAGCATTAGCGTTGTCGTCTAATATTCCTTTCCTGATTGGCTCTACGAAGAATGAGTTTATGAATTCATTGAGGAACCCGGCATTGGTGCATGCCGATGAAGCAGCCGTGAAAGATTTCCTGAAGAAACAATGGGGCGATAAGACCGATGCTTATATCGCTGCCGTGAAAAAATCTTACCCTGCCGATACGAAGCCTAATGATCTCGCAGACATCGATGGTTTCTTCCGTCCTGGCACCGTGTTGCAGTCTAACGCAAGAGCCAATGCCGGCAACCCTGTGTTCGTTTATTTGTTCACCTGGCAGTCGCCGGTTATCGATGGCAAGTACAAGGCGCTTCACTGTATGGAAATTCCTTTTGCCATGAACAACATTGCCCGCTGCGAAGAAATGACTGGTGGTGGAAAAGAAGCTTATGCACTTGCCGATAAGATGAGCACTGCATGGATCAACTTTGCAAAAACAGGAGACCCTAATCATAAAGGTCTGCCTGTATGGCCAAAGTATACAGAGCAGGGCGGAGCAACCATGCTGTTCGATAATACATCAACCGTGAAAAACCATCCTGACAAAGCGATATTGGATATCACGATGAGTCAGCCTCCAAGATTCTAAATCGTACTTCGTAAATCGTAAATGATTATGACAAATCGGAGAAAGTTTCTTCAAAGTGCCGGGCTCAGCGCAGCAGCAATTGGTCTTGGTACAACACAAGTGAGCGCCAAAGAAACTCCCGCTACTGATGGGCAGGTTCTTTTGATCGGCGATAACATTGCCGTTGCAAACACTTCTTATGGAAAGGTGAGAGGCTTCGTTCTTCGGGGTATCAACACGTTTCTTGGAATACCTTATGGGGCCGACACATCTGCATATCGTTTCATGCCTCCGCAAAAACCGAAGCCGTGGACCGATGTGCTTCCTGCCGTGTGGTGGGGAAATACAGCTCCGCAAAATATGGAGCGTCGTTATTCAAATGCTTATGCTTCGTTTGTCGATCATTGGAACTACGACGATGTAAGCGAAGACTGTTTGAAACTTAATGTATGGACTGCCGCAATTGGTGACGGAAAAAAACGACCAGTAATGGTGTGGCTGCACGGCGGTGGATACACCAATGGAAATGCTATAGAACAGGATGGCTACAACGGTGAGAACTTCGCGCGCAAGGGCGATACGGTTTTCGTTTCAATCAACCATCGTCTCGGTCCGCTCGGCTACGCACACTTTGGTGCGGCAGGAGAGAAGTTCGCTGCTTCCGGAAATGTTGGCATGCTCGATTGTGTTGCGGCGCTCGAATGGGTTCGCGACAACATCGCCAACTTTGGAGGCGATCCCAACAATGTTACCATCATGGGTCAATCGGGTGGCGGCGCGAAAGTTTGTGTGCTCACGGCAATGCCTTCTGCAAAAGGACTCTTTCATAAAGCCGTTGCACTCAGCGGTTCTTCATTGAAGGCTGTCGAGAAAGACAATGCAGAAAAACTTGCTTCGTATGTTTTGAAAGAAGCCGGCCTCACGTACAACGAAATGGAGAAGCTTCAGCAGATGCCATGGAAACAATACTATGAGTTTGCAACACGTGGCCTTGCGAAGTATCGTGAAGACATGAAGATGCCGATGATGGGTGGTGGCGGAGGATTCGCGCCTGTTGTCGATGGACATTACCTGCCGCAACATCCGTACAACGTGGAGCCGACACCGGTCGCTGCCGATGTTCCGATGTTGATCTGCACAACATTCAATGAACAATCGCCAAGCAGGACAGATTCAAATCTCGAGAAGATCGACATCACCGGGGTGAAAGATAAATTGAAAGATCGTTTTGGCGACAAGACAAACGACATCGTTGAGGCTTACGCAAAAAGCTTCCCCGATAAACGTCCGGTCGAGATCTGGTCGATGGTTGCCAGCAACAGGCAGAATGCTGTCGCGCTTGCCGATTCGAAGTCGAAGCAGAAAGCCCCGGTATATCTCGCGTGGTTTGGATGGCAGCCGCCGATGTTCGACAATCGCATGCGTGCGTTCCATTGTGTTGATATCTGTTTCTGGTATAATAACACCGACCTTATGTTTACGCACACCGGTGGTGGCGCGCGACCAAGAAAACTTTCGGATAAGATGGCAGCTTCGTTAGTGAATTTTATGAAGACTGGTAATCCGAATGGTGGAGGGTTGCCCAACTGGCCCCAGTATTCGTCGGCGAATGGAGAGACGATGATACTGGATGATGTGCAGGTTGTCAAAAATGATCCGGACAGGGAAGCAAGAAAATCATTTGCTTAATCGGTAAGGTTTTCCGGAGTCAAAGAGACGGGTCGGCAAGGTTATTGTCAGTGGTGGCATCACTTAAGTCGTGCCACCACTCTAGATCCGAAAGTTGTCCCTAAATTTCTTCGGGGACAACTTTTTAAATTTATTGAACTGCCTATAAAAAAACGGCAGCGTCTCAAACCCTGCTTCCATCGCCACTTCCGACACCGCCTTATCCGTTTCAATCAGCAACTGGCACGCCGCGTTGATCCTGTACTCATTCAAAAAAGTAAAGAACGGCTTATTCATCACCTTGCTAAAGAAACGCGAGAAGGCTTCTTCGCTCATGTGAACTTCCGAAGCCATCTGTGCTAACGTTACCTTCTCCTGGTATCGACTTCTCACAAACTGGTACACCGTGTTGATTCGTTGATGATCGTAGTTACGCACGGTAGCATCTACGGCGATGGTACTCAGTGGTTGTCCTTTGCCTTTCGTTGCAAGATCATTCAATATCGATAACAACATCAGCAGCCTGTCGAACGGCGGTTGTTTCAACATCGTCAGTAATCTCTCTTTGATCTTTATACTGAAAGCAGTCGGGTATTTGATGCCATGCTGTGCTTTTGAGAACAGCTTGTTAATGGCATCGAACTCGTGGTTGTTGCCGGAAAGATTGTTATTCCAGTGAATGACGATCGCTGCAGAGTTGGCTGTTTGCTTGCCTGTGTTCTTCCAGCAGTGTGGAACGTTGGGACCAAGTAATACGAGGTCGTTCTCTTCGAAGTACTCGAAGCCGTTGCCGACATAACGAATACCACGACCCGCGATGATGTACGTGAGCTCGAACTCAGGATGATAATGCCACGGCGTATCGAACTCTGCTTTCTCATAAGCATAAGCACCGAACGAATGGCGGTCCTGACGTTCTATCAGCTCGAACTGGGCTTTCATCGGTATAATTATACCTTTTTATGTCGTGATTTCATTCAATATACATGCGTCTTAAACAAAATAGGTTATTTATTCAGCAATAAAAGCTAAAAAGCCTCCTCGCGAAAAACCCTTACTTCGTTTCATGAAAACATTCATCTGCATTGCGCTGCTCGTTGTTGCAACGGCCTGTACTCAAAACAAACCCTTCGATGCTTCGAAGCTTGGCGTTGAATGGCAGTTCGGGAAAAACAATTATGATGGCAAAGGAAATTTCCTGGCTTCGTTAACACTGACGGGTGAAGAAGAAATTCCTGTGAGTGGCTGGCAGATCTTTTTTAATCTCAGGTATCATCGTTACGATCTCAAGTCAAATACAAACGGTGTTGAGATCAGTCACGTGAATGGCGAGTTGTTCGTGATAACTCCGACTGCCGATTTCAAGCCAGCGAAATCTTTCACGATGGAATTCACCGGCGCGCGCCGCGTCGCCAACTTCCAGGATGTTCCTTCGGGGTTCTTTTATGTTGGCGATGATGACAAAGCGGTTGCACTTACGCGGAATATTATAAAGCCAACGGACCTTGATCTGCCTGTTGCAAGTAATGACGAAGTTGTAAATAGTGGAGGATCGATTATGATCCTTCCTACGCCGATTGAATATGGAGAAGTGAAGGGGAATTTTTCAATTGATAGACAAACAACAATAACATCCGATTTCAAAAACGAAGCAACCTACCTCGCTAATGAGATCGAAAAACTAACAGGCTACAAGCCAGCAATCGGTTCTAATGGCAGCATCAAAATATCCAAAACCAATGGTCCGCCAGAAAGCTATACTCTTTCAATAACTTCAGAGAACATCACAATCTCTGCTGCCGACGCCGCAGGCGCCTTCTATGCCATTCAATCATTAAAACAACTCCTTCCTCCGGATTCGTGGTCTAAGAAAAACGAAACACTCACGATAGAGAATATCTTCATAAAAGACCAGCCTCGTTTCCCCGTCAGGGAATTCATGCTCGATGTTGGTCGCAACTTCGAGTCGAAGAAAAACATCCTTCGCCTGCTCGAAGTGATGTCGCTATATAAACTCAACACGTTTCACTTTCACTTCAACGACGACGAAGGATGGCGCCTCGAGATCCCGGATCTTCCGGAGCTTACCGACATCGGTGCAGCTCGTGGTTATCCTTACGAGAGCAACGAACGGCTCCAGCCCGCTTACGGATCTGGTGCAACTGAAGAAAATCATTTTGGTACTGGTTATTATTCACGTGCCGACTTCATCGAGATCCTGAAGTATGCAACAGAGCGACATATCACTGTGATTCCGGAAATCGAATCTCCTGGTCACGCCCGCGCTGCCATCAAAGCAATGAATGCGCGGTATAACCGGTTGATGAAAGACGGAAAGAAAGAAGAGGCGGAGCAGTATCTTCTTTATGATGTGAATGATGAATCTGTTTATATCGGTCCGCAAGGTTTCACCGACAACGCCATGAACCCTGTGCTCCCGTCAACATTCGCTTTCATCGACAAAGTAATTACCGAGATCCAAAAGATGTACGAAGAAGCAGGTGTTCCATTGCATCTTGTTCACATGGGTGGCGATGAAGTTGCCGAAGGCGCGTGGACGAAGTCGCCCGCTATAGATGCCTATATGAAAGAGCATCCGGCAATTAAAACTCCGAAAGATCTTTATGCCAACTTCTTTGTGAAGACAACGGACATGCTTGAAAAGCACGGACTAACGATTACCGGCTGGGAAGAAATGATCATCGGCGATCCGCACCTCGAAGCGACAGCACGACAAGTGATCGACAACAAGAAATATCGCGATTCTAACCTTCAGTTCGATGCGTGGTGGGATATACAGGGAAAACAGGATATGTGTTATTCGATTGCCAACGCAGGCTATGGAGTTGTTCTTACTCCGTTCGATTATTTCTACTTCGATCTTGCGCAGGCACCAGGCTTCGATGAACCCGGCGATGCATGGATCGGCTACCTGAATGTGAAACAAACATTCTCATTCGTTCCATTCGACATGTACAGTAATCCTATGTTGGATTATCAATTGAAACCGATGGACCCCAATATTTTCAAAGACAAACCCTGGTTGACCACGCAGGGCAGGAAAAATATTCGCGGCATACAAGGTGCACTGTGGGCCGAGAACATGACGTTCGATGGATACATGGAATACCAGGTGTTGCCACGATTGCTTGCACTTGCCGAACGCGCATGGGCACCCGATCCTAAATGGTCTGATGAAACAGGCGATGCACGAAAGAAAGATTTCGATGCAGACTGGAGTTCATTCTACAACCGGTTAATGGAGAGAGAACTGCCGCGACTCGATCACTATAATGGTGGTTATAAATACAGGCCTTTGTAGAAAATCAAACGGTTGCAGAAATGAATTTTTCCTTCAGTTGTCTGCAAGCCGAGTATTTTCAATCAGGTTTCTTAGATTGCGTGTTACGACGAGAGAAACCTGACCACTGATGATCAAGCTTGAAGAGATCTTTCCCTATCCATTCAATAAAAAATACAGTAAACCGGTAGCATATTTTTCGATGGAGTTTGCCATCGACCAACCGCTGAAGATCTACAGCGGCGGCCTTGGTTTTCTTGCAGGCTCGCACCTGCGTGCTGCTTACGAGCTCCAGCAAAATATTATTGGCATTGGTATTCTTTGGAAGAAAGGATACTACGACCAGGAACGCAACCAGGATCAGACACTGAAAGTAAGTTACCGCGATAAAGATTATTGGTTCCTTACCGATACCGGCATCACGTATCCAATCAGCATACACGGCGCGCGTGTTTTCGTGAAAGCATACTTGTTGAAACCCGAAGTGTTTAAGAGTGCACCGTTGTTCCTGTTGTCGACCGACATTCCGGAGAACGACTATCTCGCTCAAACGATCAGTCATCGCCTGTATGATCCGAACGAAACAACACGTATTGCCCAATCGATATTGTTAGGTGTTGGTGGTGCAAAGCTGATCGACATTCTCAATCGTGAAACCGAGATCTATCACATGAACGAAGGGCATGCGTTGCCACTTTGTTTTTACTTGCTGGACAAATACAAGAATCTTGATGAAGTGAAAAAACGTGTGGTGTTTACAACGCACACACCGGAGAAAGCCGGCAATGAAGAACACAGTCTGCCCTTGCTGACCGGTATGAGTTTCTTCAACGGCATCACTCAAAAACAGGTTGAAGAATCGTTGCAGCCAGAGAATGGCGTGCTGAACTATACACTCACGGCCCTTCGAATGTCGAAGCGCGCCAATGGTGTTTCGCAGCTTCATGGTGAAGTGGCGCGCAAGATGTGGGCTGGTTATAAAAACATCTGCGACATTACGGCGATCACCAACGCACAGAATCAATCGTATTGGGTAGACCCCGATCTTTCAATGGCATTGTTGAAAGACAACGACAAAGTGATCGACGCGCGCAAAAAAGAATTGAAGGGTAAGTTGTTCAGAACCGTTGCCAATCAAACAGGCAAGCTGTTCAATGAAAACGTTCTTACTATCGTATGGGCCCGCAGGTTTGCTGGTTACAAGCGCGCCAATCTTTTGCTTTATGACTTCGAAAGATTTTTGAAGCTCGCGACTAACGAAAAGTACCCTATCCAGGTGATCTGGGCAGGCAAGCCATATCCCGAAGACTATAGCGCCATCAACATCTTCAACGAGATCTATTGGAAAACCAGGGAGCTCCCGAATTGCACCGTGGTCACAGGTTACGAGCTCTGGCTTTCAGGACATCTCAAGCGCGGTTCCGACATCTGGTTGAACAACCCGCGTTTGTATCACGAAGCTTCAGGCACGTCAGGTATGACAGCCGCCATGAACGGCTCACTCAATCTTTCTATACCCGACGGTTGGGTTCCCGAATTTGCAGTGGATGGCGAGAACGCCTTCATTATCCCCACCGCCGACGATTCGCTCAGCGTTGAAGAAAAAGACAAGATCGAAGCAAAGAATCTTTTAGATCTCCTCGAAAACACAATCATCCCCATGTACTACGACAGTCCCGACAAGTGGCTGCGTATCATGAAAGCAAGTATGAAGGGAGTTGTTCCGCAGTTCGATGCAGCGCGGATGGCAAATGAGTATTACGAGAAGATGTATATCCCGGATTGATGTTAATTTTGTGGTCTGATGCCCAGGCTGCAGGTTTCCGAAATCAATATCTATCCCGTTAAATCTCTCGGGGGCATTTCCGTTTCTTCAGCTACAGTGATGAAGAAAGGCCTCGAGCACGATCGCCGCTGGATGCTGATTGACGAAGAGAACATCTTCCTCACACAACGCATCCATCATCGCATGGCTCTTTTCAGGATGAGCTTCGGAAATGAAGGATTCCAGGTTTGTTATGACAGTGATTGTGTCAACATTCCTTCAATCATGGAAGGAGATCCTGTTCGTGCGAAGATCTGGGACGATGAAGTTACGGTTAGTGAGGTAAGCACGAAACTCAGCGATTGGTTTTCACAGCATCTTGGAATTAAATGCCGGCTCGTTGCTTTCCCTGAAGAAAACGACAGGCCTGTCGATGTTCGTTATCGTGTGGGCGACGATCATGTGAGTCTTGCAGATGCATACCCGCTGCTGGTGGTTGGTCAACGCAGCCTGGATGATCTTAACAACCGGCTGGAAATACCACTTCCAATGAATCGTTTCCGGCCCAGCGTTGTTTTTACGGGTGGCGAGCCATTTGAAGAGGATCATTGGGAAAAATTTACAATGAACAATCTTAGATTTGCCGGGGTAAAACTCTGCAAGCGTTGTGTGTTGACGACAATAGACCAGGCGACAGGGCAGAAGGGAATCGAACCACTCGTTACCCTTGCAAAATACAGGCGAAAGGATGGTGGTGTTTATTTTGGTCAGAATGTAATTCCAATAGAACCAGGAAAAATTTCAATAGGAGATGAGATTATTGTTAACAGTACTTGCGATCGTTCTCTTTAGCTCTTGTAAGCAGAAAGAAACCACGCTTCCGATCTATGGCAACCGCGATTTCAACGGCAAAGACACGTTATATCACACCATAGCGCCGTTTTCATTTGTCGATCAGGACAGCGCCGTTATCACCAACGCTACTTTTAAAGACAAGATCTACGTTGCAGATTTCTTTTTCACTTCATGCCGCACCATTTGCCCGAAGATGAAAACACAAATGAAACGTGTGTACGATGCAACAGCCAACGATCCAGATGTGAAGTTACTCAGTCACACCATCGATCCCGAATACGACACCGTTGGATTGCTTCACAACTACGCCTACATGCTTGGTGTTACGAGCGACCGCTGGCATTTTGTAACGGGCGTGAGAGACTCTATTTATAAGATCGCGCAGACAAGCTACCTGTCCACAACAAGCAAAGACAGTACGGAGCCCGACGGATACATTCACAGCGGTGCATTCCTGTTGATCGACAAGCACCAGCGCATTCGCGGCAAGTACGACGGCACTCGCGAAGCCGACGTCGACCGGTTGCTGAAAGACATAGAGACGCTTAGAAAAGAAGGATAATGAGATCACTCATCTTCGTAGCAGCCGTCATTATCATCATTATCTCCTGCCGTTCGAAGGCCGACGTAGAATTCGATCAGTATTACAACCAGGGAGAAATTTTATATACATCGTACTGTGCCAATTGCCACCAGAAAGACGGAAGTGGGCTGGCGTTGCTGTATCCTCCGCTCAACAAGTCCGACTTTATGGACAACAACCTGGAGCAGGTGTTGTGTATCATGAGAAGCGGCAAGACCACACCGACCGTTGTGAATGGAAAAACATTTGTGCAGCCGATGAGAGGAGTGGCCGCGTTAACCGACCTCGACATCGCCGAGATCGCCACGTATATTTACAATACGTGGGATCACAAGCGTGGGATAATTACCGTGAATGAAGTTACCGGGAAGATGAAGAGTTGCGAGTAGTTACTCGGACCTTCCGGGAATTATTTGAGCGCGCTTCGTTTTGAAATACTGATCCTGCAGCGCTTTGTACTTGATCTTGTCTTTTTCTTTGATCTTCTTACCATTGAAGGTCATCTCACCATTGTTGTCGTTGATGTTAATCTGGTTGATCTCGTCACCAGACTTTATATAACCATCGGCAACAAGTTGTTCGGCAAGCGCTTTCTTGAAGTCTTCATAACGACGGGTCATGTCGCTGTACATGCTCTCGCTTTCGCGATACTGGTCTCTTAGAACATCCAGTTCTCTTTTGCGGAGGTTGTACTCGTTTCTCTCTGCGAGCTCTGCAAGATTTTTAGAAACCTCGGCAAGTTCGTCGGATTTTTTCACGTCTAGCGACATCATTTGTTCCGCCAACGCCTGGTTGTGACGGGCAATCTCGAGTTCGAGCATCACATCGTTCGATTCGCGCTGATGCGCCATGCGTTCGAGATCAACTATACCCGCTGCTTCTCTTGTATGATCCCTGTCCAGCTCGGCCTTCTTCATTTCAGCCAGCATCTTATCGAACTGCTTCTGATTTTTTGTGTAGAAGTCTTTGAACTGTGACTTGAATTTTTCTTTGAACTCCGCTTCAAATTGTTCCCAATCTGCCGGTGAACGCATGCGGAAAGTATATCCCGGTATGCTATCGTCCATGTCGAAGATGTTGTATTGGAGGTCGGGCACGTTGGGCATCTCGAACATCATTGGAGCGTAGGCCAGGTTTTCGAAGTTGAATTCGAAGCTGTCGGGCACAGGCATCTCGGCGGGCTCTTCGATCCAGATGTCGTCAACAGGAGGTACCGGTATTTCAGTTGGTTCTTCCAATACCAGCGTGTTGTTTTTTTTCTTAATTACTTTCAATCCTTCTTTAGAAGTATCGCTCGCCAGGGTAATCCTGGTGATTTGTTTTTTCGATAGGAGCAGATCGTTCTGTTCTTTCTTCTCGGAACCTATCGACAGCCACGATGCGCAGATCAATCCAAGGAAAAGAAGAGCAACAGGAACCAGTCGTCCTTTTCCCCAATCATTTTTTGCAGAGTTTTCCATAATTCTTTTGATTCGATTCAATAACTGATTTTGATTACCAGTGAAACCCAGCGCGAGTGAAGTAGAGCTTCGTGCTGCCGCGGCCGTGAGGCGGCCTGCTTCCAGTTGCGCCAACGTTTTCACATAACTGATCGGGCTTATTCCCTTCGCAATCACAAGATCGTCGCAGCAGTTCTCACGCTCTTCGCGAATGAGCGCAGACATCAGCAACGCAAAAGGATTGAAGAAGAAAACAGTTTCGATCAACGATTGTACTAAGTTGATGATGTAGTCGTGCCTGCGGACGTGCGACAGCTCATGAACAAGGATTGTCTCCACCTGTTCGGTTGTTAATCCCGAAAGCAATCCAACCGGGAACAAGATCATCGGCTTCATAAAACCTACTACCATCGGCGATGTTATCGCAGCTTCGGCCATTGTTACTGCCCTTGTAATGTTTAAGCTTGATGAAAGCTGCTTCACCAGTTCCAGCCATTCGGCCTGTACCGGGTTTGCATTGCGACGAAGACGATTGATGTACCACAACCCTGCTGCGATCCTTAAGATCCCGGCAACAAGACCAAAGGTCCAGAAGCGGAGGAGCCAAATGATGTTGTTATCGATCCACGAAAGTGCAGTTTGAATAACAGACCCGGACGATGTGCTTGCTGAAGGTGCATTGATGATAATACTAAAGCCTTCAGATCCCGGGTTTACATTGAGAATGAAAAAGGTAGCTATCGAACACGCTACCAATATTCCCAAAGCCGCTACGCCCATGCCATACCTTACGTTGGCTTTCGACGTTAGCCTTGATCCTGCTTTCAGAAGAATATACACCCCGAGTCCTTGCCATACGGAGTGAATCAATGTCCAGCCGATACTTTGCGAAATCATTTGTCTCCTTTTTCGAGTTGGTCGATATATTCCCGGATCGCTTTGAGTTCCACCTTCGATGATTTACCGGTGCCAAGAGCACTCATCACCAGGTCGGCAGCCGACCCACTAAATACAGTCTCGATCATTTTGTCGAGCATCTGCTGTTGCGTGTTCACCTGCGAAACGATCGCTTTATAGAGATGCAGCTTACCGCTCTTTTGTCTTGTGAGATGGCCTTTTTCGTGCATGATCTGCATTAATTTCAGAATGGTGGTGTAACCATTGTTGTCGTCGCCACCCATTATTTCGTGCACGTCCTTTACGCTGATAGGACCCTTCTCCCACACGATGCGGAGGATGTCGAGTTCTTTCTCGGTAGGCTTCGGTATGTTCTTTTGATTGCTCATTGATACGAATTATTTCGTAATACAAGTGTATCCCTTTTAACGATAAGGGTCAAGTATTGTTACGAAAATATTCGTATGATGATTGAAACGGGCTTTCTTGGTAGATTGCCCACGGAAAACGCTTTTTTTCTCACGGAAAGCACAGAAAGCACGGAAAAATGCATGGATGATAAATTCAGTGTTTTCCGTGTTTTCCGTGAGAAAAGCCTTCCGTGAGAAAAACATGAAGCGCCCCAACTACCGCAATTTCATAATCACCGCGATTGCGCTGCTTATCACGTACGGTATCTTGTTAACAGTCCTTCTCGACATCGAGGAGGATGCGCCGGGAAGTAAGATCCATTCATTCCAGGATGGTATGTGGTACCTGCTGGAGACACTTACAACAGTAGGTTATGGCGATACTCTTCCTGTTACCTATTGGGGGCGCATGGTTGGGTTCGTTTTCCTCTTATCCAGCTTCGGTGTTTACGGTTTCATCATTGGCCAGATCTCAAATTTTATGAGCACGTTGAAAGAACAAAAAGACCTCGGATTGAACGGCACCAACTTCGAAGACCATGTGGTAATGATCGGTTGGAACGAGTTCGGCCACTCAGTAATCACTCACCTCATCGGCGCCGGCCGCAAGCTTGCCGTCATCACGAAAGATCGTTCGAGCATCGACATCATCCGCGAATACTATACAACCGACCAGGTGTATACGTTATTTTCTGATTACAACAACTTCGACCTGATCGAAAAGGCAGCGAATCTAAAGAAAGCATCCATCGTCTTTATCAATCTTAGTGACGATACCGAGAAACTGGTGTACATCATCAACATCAAAAAACATTTCGCGAATCTTCATTACGTTGTAACGCTCGACAACGGAAATCTTAAGAATACGTTCCACAACGCCGGCGTTACTTACGCCATTTCGAAAAACGAGATCTCGTCGAAACTTCTTGCCAGCTACATCTACGAACCCGATGTTGCCTTCTTCAGCGAAGAGATCATAGCCTTCGCCCATGAACAGGACGAGTACGATATGAAACAGTTCTACATCGCCAACGACAACCCGTTGAAGGGCATGTATTACGAGAAAGCATTCTTCGATTTAAAGAAGCAATGCAATGTAGTTTTGATCGGGATTGTAAAAGTGAAGGACGGCCAGCATAACCTGATGAAGAACCCGGAGCACAGCGTCATCATTGAAGCCGGTGATTATTTATTGATGCTGATGAACGGAGACGGGCAGGATAAGCTGAAGAGAGTGTTTCATATTGAAGAAGGAAGGTAACCCCGCCCGCGGGGTTACCCAGATCATTAGCACAACGTACTACGCTGTTACTGCATCGCGCGATACATTCTCGAAAATGAAGTCTGTATCATTTCTCAGGTCAACATAGATTACAGAATCCTTAGAAACTGTACCTGCAAGGATCTGCTTCGACAGTTCATTGAGAATTTCGCGTTGTATAACTCTTTTCAATGGTCTTGCACCATACTGGGGATCGAACCCAAGCTTCGCCAGTCTTTCTCTCGCCGGGTCGGAAATATCGAGACTTACTCCCGCGTCTTTCAAACGTTTAACGATAAGATCTACTTGTATGTCTACAATCTTACGGATGTCGGCACGATTCAACGGACGGAACATAATGATCTCGTCTATCCTGTTGATGAATTCCGGTCTTACCGTTTTTCTCAGCAAGTCTAAAACCTGGTCGCGAGTTTCTTCCACCACCTCGAAATAGTTGTCGTCGGTGATCTTCTGGAAATTTTCCTGGATGATACCTGAACCTATGTTCGTGGTCATGATGATGATCGTGTTCTTGAAGTTGGCGATGCGACCTTTATTGTCAGTCAGCCTTCCATCATCAAGCACCTGCAAAAGGATGTTGAACACATCCGGGTGTGCTTTCTCGATCTCATCCAAAAGTATAACTGAATACGGCCTGCGGCGAATGGCTTCAGTTAATTGCCCGCCTTCATCGTAGCCAACATATCCGGGAGGCGCGCCAATCAAACGACTCACGCTATGACGTTCCTGGTACTCACTCATGTCGATGCGCACCATGGCGTGCTCGTCATTAAAGAGATAGTCGGCCAGCGCTTTCGACAATTCAGTTTTACCAACGCCGGTTGTACCCATGAAGATGAATGAACCGATAGGGCGCTTTGGATCTTGCAAACCTGCGCGGCTCCGGCGAACAGCATCGCTTAACGCAGTAATCGCTTCTTCCTGCCCGGCAACGCGTTTCGATAATTCATCTTCGAGATGTAATAACTTTTCACGTTCGCTCTGTAGCATCTTTGAAACAGGAATGCCTGTCCAGCGTGCTACAACTTCTGCAATATCTTCGCTGTCGACTTCTTCTTTGAGCAAGGGTTGACTTCCCCCGGGGCCCACGCTGGCCTGCTTCTTCATTTCTTCCTGGAGTTTTTTCAGCGAAGCTTCCGCTTGCGTGATCTTGCCATAACGGATCTCTGCAACTTTTCCGTAATCGCCGGCTTTCTCTGCCTGTTCGGCTTCGAACTTCAGCTTATCTATATTTTCTTTCTCGCGCTGGATGCCGTGAACGATCGCTTTCTCCGAATCCCATTTTGCTTTCAGTGAATTTCTTTTTTCTGAGAACTCGGCGATCTCGCGGCTCAACTCGCTTTCCTTGTCTTTATCTTTTTCGCGACGGATTGCTTCGCGTTCGATCTCGAGCATCATGATCTTCCTGTTGAGCTCATCGAGTTCTTCAGGAAGCGAATCCATCTCGAGACGAAGTTTCGCAGCAGCTTCATCCATTAAGTCGATCGCCTTATCGGGAAGGAAACGATCGGAAATGTAACGGCTCGAAAGTTCGACGGATGCAATTACGGCGTCGTCTTTGATACGCACACCGTGATGCAATTCATATTTGTCTTTGATACCACGAAGTATCGATATCGAATCTTCTATCGAAGGTTCGTCCACCATAACAGACTGGAAGCGACGTTCGAGTGCTTTATCTTTTTCAACATACTTCTGATATTCTTTCAGTGTGGTTGCACCGATAGTATGAAGTTCACCGCGTGCAAGCGCTGGCTTGAGCAGGTTGGCTGCATCCATTGCACCTTCGCCACCACCGGCTCCAATCAGTGTATGTATTTCATCGATGAAGAGAATGATCTCGCCATTGGAATCAGTTACTTCTTTGATAACGGACTTCAGACGTTCTTCGAATTCACCTTTATATTTCGCACCTGCGACCAACAGACCCATGTCGAGCGACACGAGTATTTTCGATTTCAGATTTTCGGGAATGTCGCCGTCCACGATACGTTGGGCCATACCTTCTACGATGGCCGTTTTACCAACGCCAGGTTCGCCTAATAATATCGGGTTGTTCTTGGTGCGTCGCGAAAGAATTTGAAGAACGCGACGGATCTCTTCGTCGCGGCCGATCACCGGGTCGATCTTGCCTGCTTTCGCAAGCTCATTAAGATTTTTAGAATAGCGTTCGAGCGATTTATATTTCGCTTCTGCATTTTGATCGGTCACCTTCGATCCGCCCCGCAGTTCTGTTACTGCTTTAATAAGACCTTTGCGATCGAAGCCTGCATCTTTCAGCAATGCAGCAACTTTATCTTTAGACGCAAGCAATGCAAGAAGCAAATGCTCTACTGCAATATATTCGTCTTTGAATTCCCTGAGTTCTTTATCGGCACCCTGGAGCACGGCATTACTGGCGGTTGACAGGTAAGGTTGCTGGCCGGTAACAACAGGCAGCGATGAGATCAGCTCATCGAGTTTATTATTGAGATGAACGGAGTTAACGTTCAGTTTTTTAAATAGGTATTCCGAAACATTTTCGTCTGTTTCGAGAATGGCTTTCAATATGTGAGCGGGTTCGATCGACTGGTTTTGCTTAGCCATGGCGATCTCGGCCGACTTCTGAAGAGCCTCCTGGGATTTAATCGTAAATTTTTCGAAGTTCATAACTGCCTTGGATCAAAATACAAACCATGGGTTGTTTTAAGAAAATCTGGCATTAAATTGTGAGTAATGTCCTGTTTTTCAGACAATTTGACCTTACAGTGTGGCAAAACGGCAATCAAGAAAGAAACAGTCACCCCACCCGGAATTACTCATAGAATCGGCGTGGGAGGTGTGCAACCAGGTGGGTGGAATATACACGGTAATCCGTTCGAAAGCGCCGTGTATCATGGAGACCTATACGGGCCACTATTGCATGGTGGGTCCCTATGTCAACAAGGGCATCCAGGCCGAACTGGAGATCATCGATCCGCCCAGCGACGTCTTCGGTCTCGCGGCAGCCAATCTTCGCAAGCGCGGTTATGATGTAGTAGATGCCGTGTGGCTGATCACCGGCAAGCCACGCGTTGTTCTTCTTAACCCGAATGTTGTCGAAGAGAAGGCTTTAAACGTTGTTAAGTACCTGCTGTGGAAAAATCACAGCATAGCCATACCATCTTCCACCGAAAATCCTCTCGTAAGCCAGGTCGTAGCCTTCGGATATCTTACCCGTTTATTTTATGAAGAAGTTCTGAAGTTGATTGCGCCAGGTCAGCCCGTGATCGGCCATTTCCACGAATGGATGTCCGGCCTCCCGATACTCGACATCAAACGGGATAAACTTCCGGTGAAAACAGTGTTCACCACGCATGCCACTCAGCTCGGCAGGCACCTTGCCATCAACTCACCATTGTTCTACGCACATCTTCCATTCTTCGATCATAGCGAAGAGGCGAAGAAGTTCGGAGTCCAAACAGAAGAAGCTATCGAATATGCGTGTGCACACGCCTGTGATTCATTCACAACCGTAAGTGATGTTACAGCGCGCGAATGCAAGCATCTTCTCAAAAGAAATCCCGAAGCAATATTGCCCAACGGCCTCAACATTCAGCGCTTCGAAGTACACCACGAGTTTCAGAATCTTCATGAAACTTACAAAGAACGGATCCACGAGTTCGTGATCGGCCACTTCTTTCATTCATACCCTTTCGATCTCGATAAAACGATCTATTTCTTTACTTCCGGGCGCTACGAATACAAAAACAAAGGCTTCGATCTTACGCTGGAGGCTCTTGCTCATTTGAATGAACAACTGAAGCGCGAAAAGTCGGACGTTACCGTGATCATGTTCTTCGTAACGAAACGTGAATACTACAACATCAATCCCGACGATCTTCATTATCGCGCAATGATGGAAGAAATCCGGCAGGTGTGCAACGAGATCCTGAAGCAGGCAGGTCGCGGATTGTTTCACGAAGCCACCCGTCGCAACGACAGCCAAATGCCTTCGCTCAACGATTTTGTTGACGAATACTGGAAGCTTCGCTATCGAAGAACAATCCAGTCGTGGAAAAGCAACAAATTGCCGGCAACAGTTACTCACAAACTTGTTGATGAACAGCAGGACGAGATCGTTCAGTTCTTAACGCGACGAAACATTCAGAATAAAGCTGATGATAAAGTGAAGATCATCTATCATCCTGATTTCATCACGTCGACGAATCCACTCTTCAGTCTCGACTACAGCCAGTTTGTTCGTGGTTGTCATCTCGGAATTTTTCCCAGCTATTACGAACCGTGGGGTTATACACCGCTCGAATGTATGGCCAGCGGGGTTCCAAGTGTTACCAGCGACCTGAGTGGTTTTGGAGATTATCTTCTCAAGCATTTTCCCGATCACAACAAACACGGCATGTATGTGGTAGAACGAGGTAAGCGTACTTTCGATTGGAGCGCGCGACAGCTTTCGGGTTTCTTATATCAATTCCTCACGCAGACCCGTCGCGAGAGAATAACGCAACGAAATCATGTTGAGAACTATTCGGCAGCTTTCGATTGGGAGAATTTGATTGTGCACTACCAGAATGTCTACGACAACCTGGTGCAGCCAGGCAATTAGAATTTCATTACCAGGAAGATCACTGCGGGCAATGAAAATTGAAACTGCTGTAGTTTCTGTGAGTTGTTCGGATTTGTACCGCCCCCATTGTTAGGTTTTATCGTCGTAGTTTGATCCGACCATTTGAAGTAGTAGCTGGCCTCGGTGCCTACCAGCATCTTTTCATGAAACTGGAATGATAAACCTCCACGAGGACCGGTACCGAATTTATTGACCTTGGAGGTTATTGTTTGATTACCGTTGCCTCCGTTGTCGGAAGTCACAACCGATTTGTTCCCTTCGGTAAGCAGATCCCACGAGAAGGACATCATCCAGCGTCGCGAGATGTACTTCTTTCCTTCGATGCCGCCTCTCAACGCATAATCGCTGACCTTCGAAGTTGTTGTTATAAAATTGTCGGTTGTTTTTGTTTGCACCGAAGATCCCCCGATACCCATTGAGAAACCAAGGCCTGTCGCCTTCGAATTTAAAGAGTAAGTAAGCAGGTAAGGATTCGTTACAGGCGTGGATGTTCCACCGAAGGTGAGGATGTTCCGGATGAGTTGGTTGATCTGGATACCAACATACTGGTTCATTCTTTTTTCCGAAGGTTGAATGATTGCATTTTCTTCTGGTCGTTCCTGGCCAAAAAGCTGATGTGCCATGACCAGTAAGATCACGCAAATGAAGATCCGTACTACCATTTATTATTGCTTGACTTTGAAAGGATCGGAAAATTTCGGATCAGTCAATACAGATTGATCACTCAGTGTATGAAGAAAAGCGATGATGGCTTGTGATTCGTGCTCCGAAATGTTCATGCTGCGTGCATGACCTCCTTCGTCTTTAAGTTTTGGATCAAGGCCGGGGGTATCGATAATGCCTTCACTGTAATGTTGAAGTACCTCTTCGAGAGTACCGAAACGTCCGTCGTGCATGTAAGGACCGGTGTATGCAACATTGCGAAGTGAAGGAATCTTGAACCTTCCGTTGTCGGAAGCAAAACCCGTTACGGTCTGGCGTCCTGGGTCTGTATATTCTTTATCCAGCCCGATGTTGGCGAACGTTCCTGTGAAAAGATAGCCGTTCGGTGTCTGAACATTGTGACACGAGTTGCAATCATACTTTTGTGTGAAGAGAAACATCCCTTCAACCTCAAGCGGGTTGAGGACAGTCTGGCTTGCCTGGTTTGTTACTGTAACGGAACCGTCTTCATTAGTGATCTCTTTGGGAGTAAAGCGCGTTTGGTTGAATTGGTCGAAGCGCGTGTTGTTTGTGTTGATGCTCGCGCAAAATAATGAGAGCGCTGCAGAGATCCGGTCGGTTGTGATTTCGGAAGATCCAAACGCATCATTGAAGAGCGTCATGTAGTAAGGTTTTGCAGTAAGATTATTCGTGAGTGTTTCGGCGTCGGCAACTCCCATTTCAATGTGATTGCCGATAGGTTGCAACACGAGTTTATCAAGAGAAGCTTCACGACCATCCCAGAAAAGGTGGCCTTGTGGTTGAGCAATTTGTCCAAAACCCGGATCGAAGAAAATGACGCCACCGCCGCTGCCGGCGAGATTCTGAACGGGCATCGAGTTACGTGTTGTAACCCTGCCTCCGAAACCTGTGCTGAATGCTTTGTTATCTGCGAACCCGTACGACTGTTTATGACATGAGCCGCAGGCGATCGTGCTATTTACCGAGAGAGATTTGTCGTAGAACAACACCCGGCCCAACGTGGCAATCGCGTTGCTGGTGTCATTGAAATTATTGTATTGGAAGCGTTGCGCGGGAAGATCGAGGTAAACCTGGCTTTTGGTGGACTCAAGTTGCTGGTCCTGGCAAGACATTGCCAGCATTAACACAAACAAACACGCAGAGTAGCTTAGTAGATTTCTCGCAGCCATACCAGTTCTGGTTTATTGCCTATTGGACACATGAAGTTAACCAAAAGTTGGGATTCGGCCTGCCGCTCTCTACCCCCCTCCGCTAAAGCTACGGGGGATAACACCCCTGCAAAAATGGGCGTTTACGCATGTAATCTTAACCAGGTCGGGTTCAAATTATTGATTGCTTCTCGGGAACGGATCGGAAAATCTCGGGTCGGTAATAACAGACTTATCTGTCAATGTCTTAAGGAATGCAATGAGTGCCTCTGCTTCGGATGCAGAGATATTCAGCTGCTTTGCATTCCCGCCCGCTTCCCTGAGGTCGGGATGCAGGTTTGGGTCATTACTAATTCCATAACTATAATGGTCGAGCACTTGTTCCAGTGTCGCGAGACTTCCGTCGTGCATGTAAGGAGCGGTAAGTTCGATATTGTGCAGTGAAGGAACCCTGAACTTGCCCCTGTCGTTAGCATCGGCTGTTATGAGGAACAAACCCTTGTCGGATTCATAGTTACCGAGACCAATGTTCGCAAACTTCGGGCTAACCTGCTGTGATGCATCGATCTGGTGACAACTATTGCAATTGTATTGATCGTAAAACAATTTCATTCCCTGTTTCTCCAGGTCGGTGAATGACAAACGGGCACGATCGAATTTGGTGTTGGTTGTTTTTATTGAAGAAAGAAACGTTGCGAGCGCTTGTGCAACCTCCTGATCTTTACTGAGCGTACTATTAGGGAACGCGTCTCTGAACAGTTGATCGTAATATGTTTGCCTTAAGACCCGCGTAACGGCGGTACCAACATCGGTATTTCCCATTTCATCCATATTGGTAACTGGCATCGTCACCATTTTTACCAGGTTGCTTTCACGGCCATCCCAGAAAAATCCACCAAGATGTACAGGCGAAGCAGAGCCATAACCACTGGCAATGTTAACCGTATTTCCGTCGCCGTTATCGGCCATAGTCAGGTTCTGTATCGGCATAGAGTTTCTCGCCGTAGGCTTTCCTACGAAACCATTGCTGAACTGCTTGTTATCTGCGAAGCTGTTACCCTGTTTGTGACAAGAGCCACACGATACTTTGCTGTTGCTTGAAAGCGCTTTCTCATAGAACAACACTCGTCCAAGAGTAGCAATCTTATTCGCTTGAGGATTCTGAGTTCCGAAATAATCATAAGGTGCTACAGGCAGATTCGGCGGCGCCTGCCCAGCTGTCGGATAAACATAAGGCTGATGATCATACTCGTTACTACAGGAGCTTGCCAGTGTTAACAAGAACAGACAAGCAATTCCAAATACACTTCTTGCAGACATAACGAAATTAATTTTCCCGGAAGGGATCTGAGAATTTTGGATCATTGGTTATCGACTTATCACTCAGCGTAAGAAGGAAGGCAATCAATGCCTGCGTGTCTTCCGCAGAGATATTCATCTTCCGCGCATGATTATTTTCATCCAACAGGTCGGGGTGAAGATTTGGATGATCGACGATGCCATCGCTATAATGTTTAATAACGGATTCGAGCGTCAGCAGGCTTCCGTCGTGCATGTATGGCGCTGTGAATTCAACGTTGCGCAATGAAGGAACTCTGAATTTGCCTTCGTCAGCAACATTACCAGTTATATTAGCAAGTCCCTGGTCGGCATACGGTGCTAACCCGATGTTCGCAAATCGCGGAACACTCCTGCTTGCATTTTCAACCTGGTGACAATTGTTACAATTGTATTTGCCCTCAAATAATTGCATGCCCTTGATCTCTTGTTCGGAGAGTATGTTGTTGCCAGTTTGACCATTATTAACGGCAATACGATATTGATCAAATCGTGTGTTCGGAGTTTTTAATGATAACACGAAAGCAGTGAGAGCGCTCGCAACCTGATCGGGTTCGATGTATTCGTAACCGAATGCATTCTGAAATAAAAGTTTGTAGTAAGGAAGCTTGAGGAGTTTTGTTATGGAAAGCCCTGAACCCATTTCATTTGGATTCTCCAGGGGCATTATTACCATTCTTCGCAGGTCACCTTCCCGGCCATCCCAGAACAGTCCGCCAATCGTTACATTCATCGCACCACCTTCTGCTGCTCCGTACCCGGAATTTGAACTGCTGTCGGCGCCCACAAATGTTATGGGTGTGAGATTTTGGATCGGTAAAGTGTTACGTGTTGTCTGTAGATTATTTACTCCAGGGCTGAGCCGCTGGTCGTCGCTAAAACTCAATGATTGCTTATGGCATGATGCGCATGACACATTGTTGCTGCTCGACAGGGCCTTGTCGTAGAATAACACTCGTCCGAGAGTTGCTAAGTTGTTGGTGGGATCGTCGGGGTTGTCGTAGTTATAAGGTGTAGACGGCAACACCGGCTCCGAAGCCACCTTGGGCAATCTCATTTCATCGGTCACGCATGAACTGACTGTCAATAATGCAATTAGTACGCAAAATGAGCTGGAAATCAACGATACTCCACGCATAGTAGTCAGGCTTACTACCCGTTTGATGGTACATTGAATTTACGTGTTCGTCGGAAAGAAAGCGAGAAACATCGATAACCTTAATGGTGATTTAACGATGCGCTTAATTCAATTTTAGTGTTGAAACACCTGTTATCTAACGCTTTTTCGGTATGGAATCAGGGGTGAAGCATGGGGAATAATCTCTTGAGATCTGCCTCCTTTGGCTGTGCACCATACTCACAGATCTCGAAGGCTTCGGCATGTTTTATTTGTGCGCCCTTCTCTTTTCCATACCACTTTTCTAATGATGCTCTTACTTCAGGTGTGATCTTGATGTCGCGATTTGTATAGAGCCACTTCTCGCGATCGGCGATGTTCTTTGGAACCTGGTCTGCATATCCACCGATCCATGGGAGCCATTCATAAAATTGCGAAGCATGCGCATCCAGGGCATGGATCTTTTGATCGTACACCGGAGAGATATCGATCGCTATGTCGGGACGAAACGGGTTTGGTCGTTGAAAGAAATCCTGGAAATAAATAAACACCGGGTTCTTCTTCAATGCAGGTGTTTCGGCAGCAATATTCGGAACGGCAACAAGATACGCCGCGTCCTGAACCAACACTCCCGTGTAACGATGATCCGGGTGATAATCATTTGGCCTCGGAGCCATCACGATATCTGCATTCCATTCACGGATCTTTCGAATCACTTGTAATCGCACGTCGAGACTCGGCACCAGCTCACCATCGTGGTTATCGAGTACATCATAAGTTACACCGAAACGTTTGCCGGCTTCCTGTGCTTCGGCATACCGGCGCTTCGCAAGTTGTCCGCCGCCTTCCGATTGATGACCAGCATCGCCGTTAGTTACTGCAACGAACTTCACCGCATACCCGAGTTGCGCTAAAAGGATCGCTGTGCCACCACCATCCTGGTCGCAATCGTCGGGATGTGCCCCGATCATAATAACACGGATTTGATTGTTGTTTTGGGCCTGTAATGTTGAGAGCGACATTACGAATGCAACCAGTAAGTAAACGATGTTCTTCATAACGGAAGTTATGATTTTTTAGTAAGTTAGTTGCATGAGGTTTTTCCTGTGGTCGATACTGTTGTTAGCAGCTGCGGAAGCATACTCACAGCCGTTAATAGTTAAGAAAACGGCCGACTTCACAATTAATGGAAAGGGCAACGCGAGCGAATGGAATAAAACCGAATGGCTTACGATAGAAAATCGTGAAGGCAAGAAGAATTATGTCACGAAAGTGAAATTGCTGTATTCCGACAGCGGCATCTATTGCCTGTTCCACAACACCGACGATAAGATAACATCTGTGATGAGCGAAGATTTTTCGGACCTCTGGAAAGAAGATGTCAACGAGATCTTTCTTTGGACCGACGAAAAGAATTCGATCTACTTCGAATACGAGATCTCACCGCGCAACTTCGAGCTGCCGATCATTGTTCCAAACATCAATGGGAAATTTTTGGGCTGGCGTCCGTGGCATTACGAAGGTTCACGAAAAGTGAATCACGCAACCGACATACAGGGTAATGCGTGGACTGCGGAGTTCTTTATTCCATACAAACTATTGATGCCGCTCGCGAATGTTCCTCCAACGAAAGGAACAACATGGCGCTGTAACTTCTACCGCATCGATCATGATGATGGTGAAACCGAGTGGTCATGGCAGCCGGTGAAGACCAACTTCCATGACTACAAACGGTTTGGAACATTAAAGTTTGAGTAATAGAGATTTTGGTTTATGACGCTTTCGCCATCTCCCAACCGATAATACTTTTCTTTCTCGTTGAGCTCCAGCGATACTCACCAAGTATTCCGTCTTTCCTTATCACGCGGTGACATGGAATGAGGTATGCGATATGATTCGATCCGACTGCTGAGCCGACAGCCTGTAGTGCATTCGGATTTTGTATGGAGCGCGCGATGTCCTGATAGGTTGTAACTGCTCCCATCGGTAACTTCAGCAGTGCTTCCCATACTTTCACCTGGAAGTTGGTTCCTTTTACCAGCACGTGAAGTTTCTTTCCATGATCGATGCCACCGCCGAAGATGGTTGATGCTACTGGCGCTGTAATTTTTTCGTCCATGTGAAACACCGAGTTGTGCCAATGCAACTTCATCTTCTCCAGTTCAACACCCGGTTCTTCATCAGAGCCTACAAATGAAAGCCAGCAGATACCTCGCTCGGTAACGCCGATCAGCACAACTCCGAAAGGTGTTTCATGAAACCCGTACTCGATTCGAAGGCCGCCACCTTTTTGTTTATACTCTTGTGGCGTTACGGCCTCGAGTGTTGTGAAAAGATCGTATACTCTCGACTGACTGCTGAGTCCCGCTTCTTCGGCAGCCTCAACGATGTTGCGGGCATCGACGAGTTTCGTTTTCAAAAAGTCGACCGTCAGGTACTGCAGGAACCGCTTTGGACTAATGCCGGCCCATTCCGCGAAAATGCGTTGGAAATGGAACGGAGACAGGTGTACTTTCTCGGCCACTTCGTCCAGTTCGGGTTGGCGTTGGAAGTTGGTTTCCAGGTAGCGGATCGCTTCTTCGATGCGCTTGTAGTTGATATGTTCTTCTTTGAGCACCATCATAAAATTATCTCTTTTTTGTTTACACAAAGTTGCCAATCCTGCTACCGGTCATCAACCTGATTCTTGCTGAAACGCAGTTCCAGAGGTATTTTAGGAGGAATAACCCAACACAATGAAAGTCTCTTTAGCCATTATTTTTCTATTGATCTGCGCTCCCGCTTTTTCACAGAATTTCGACACCGTACAGATCCGTCCCCTGAAACTTACCGACAAGGTTTACATGCTGAAAGGCTCCGGCGGAAACATCGGGCTGCTTACGGGCAGCGATGGAGTGCTGATGATCGACGACCAGTTTGCCCCGCTTTCGGAGAAGATAGCAGCTGCAATTAAAAATATTGATGCCGGCCAGATCCGGTTTCTTTTGAACACACACATTCACGGCGATCACACCGGTGGCAATGAAAACTTCAAGAAGATGGGAGCGACCATCGTTGCACACGACCTGGTTCGCGAACACATGTCGAAGGAATCGGTAGATCCGAGAACACAACAGAAGCAACCCGCAAAGCCGAAAGCGATGTTACCGGAAGTTACTTTCGCCGATCGTCTCAATTTTCATTTGAATGATGAAGATATCGAGCTCTATCACTTTACGAACGGACATACCGATGGCGACATTATTATTCGTTTTGTGAAAGCGAATGTGTATCACGTGGGTGATCTCTTCAACAGGGGAAGTTTTCCATTTATCGATGGAGGCAACGGCGGCAAGGTTGAAGGACTGCTTGCAAACTTCGATAAGATCCTTGCCTTGATCGATGACAACGCGAAAGTTATCCCGGGCCATGGAAATCTTGCAACGAAAGCCGATGTGAAAGCATATCGCGATATGCTTTATGATATTCACACCAATGTTGCGAAAGCAATAAAGTCCGGAAAGAAAGTTGAAGACATCCCGGCATTGAATCTGACAGCGAAGTATGACGCGACTTTCGGAAATGGATTTATTAAGGGAAAGGATTTTGTTATTGTGGTAGCGCAGTCTATTGCAGCCTCTAAATAGCGGGTGAAACATACTTTTAAGATTAAAACTCCGGCTGAGTTCAGTTACGATTTCAGCCTGTCTTTCCTTACCCGCTCTGCTAAAGAACCCATGCACATTGTGCACGAGCGCTCGGTGCGAAAGCTTATTCGTGTTGGCGAAGAGCGGGTGCTGTTCGAAGTGGCCGAAGGCAAAGAGAGTCTCCACGTGCAGATCATCAGTGAAAATCACCCGGAGCATGTTAAGGAACACGTCAAAGATTATGTTAACGAGTGGTTCGATCTGGGCACTGATCTAACACCATTCTATGCTCTCGCAAAGAAAGACGATGTACTGAAACCGATCGTGAAGAAATTTCACGGCTATCGTATCATGGGTCAGCCCGATCTTTTTGAATCGCTCGTTTGGGCTGTCCTGGGTCAGCAGATCAACGTGGCGTTCGCGTATTCGATCAAGCAAAGATTCGTCGAAAAGTATGGCGAGCGTCTAGAACATGGCGGCCATACCTACTATTTATTTCCAACGCCCGAACGCGTAGCAACATTGAGCCACGAAGAACTATTGCCATTACAGTTCTCCCGCCAGAAGAGCAATTACACGATTGGTATTGCACAGGCCTTTGTGAGCGGGCAAGTGTCGCGGGCGATGTTTCATGGACGCCCGCTTTCGGAAGCAAAGGAAGAGCTCATGAAAATAAAGGGTATCGGCAACTGGACGGCCAACTATGCCCTCATGAGAACATTTCGTTATCCAGATGCTTTTCCTCTGGAAGACGTTGCACTTCACAAGGCATTACGGATCCAGATGAACATGCGCGCAAAGCCGTCGCTCGATCGTGTGAAGAAGATCTTTCGGAAGTACAAAGGTTGGGAAGCCTACGCGACCTTATACCTGTGGAAGAGTTTGTAAAGTTTGTAAAGTTATTTTGGGAGGTTGATTCTCTATCGTTACCACATCACTGCTGTTGCCGAGTACTTCGTCTATTAAACCATACTCTTTCGCCTCTAACGCAGTCATATACTTATCCCTAAGAAAAAATTCTTCTATTTCCTGCCAGGTATGACCTGTGTTTTGGCCAATCAAATGAAATAGCTGGGTCTGGATCCTTTCTTGTTCCCGTGTAGCAATGCGTACGTCTTCAGTATAACCTTGCGATCCGCTTGTGGTTGGATGCATGTGTACGGTTGCGTGTGGCAACGCATAGCGTTTGCCTTTCGCACCCGAGCACAACAATGCCGTTGCCATGCTGGCCGTTACACCCACCGCCACCGTCGACACCGGTGCCTGTATCAAACGCATCGCATCGTATATCGCAAGACCGGCGTAAACACTTCCGCCAGGACTGTTGATGTATAAACTGATCGCTTGTTTCTGGTCCTGGCTGTTGAGGTAAAGCAACTGTGCCACGATAAGATTCGCGCTCACGTCGTCGACCTTCGTGCCGAGAAAGATGATGCGTTCTTTTAACAGCAGGCTGAAAATGTCATAGGCCCGCTCTCCGCGGCCACTGCTGTCAATGACCATCGGTACAAGATTCGAATGTGGGATCATAAGTTTATTGAAATAGTCGAAGGATCTTCTGTTTGAAAGAAGGATCTGATAACAATTGATTGTGAATAGCCTCGAGTTTTATGCGAAGCTTCTTGCGGCCGTATTGTTTTACGATCGCGTGTGTAAGATCAGTCAACGAAGCTTTCATAATCGAGTGATTTTGTTTTTACGAAGCTCCTGATCTTCTGAAGACATTTATGTTTTTGCACCGTAGCCGAATGAGCATTCGAATATTTGAATTCATCGGCGATACTTTCGGCCGAACGTTTTTCGTAGTAAAAAGCCTGGAGTAATTCGAGGCATGAACGACCGGCAGCCTCCACGAGTCTCAGCAGCCGGGTAACAATCGGCGACGGCTCTTCTTCAATTATCTGAATGTTTTCATCGAGATCGACGCTATTCCGATCATGCTTGAACTTACGAACCCAAAGATGTTTTGCAATGCCAACGATGTAGGCACAGGGATTTTCCACGTCGGTCTCTTTCTCGAAGAATACCACCATGGCATCGTGAAAAATATCCTTCGCGTCGTCGGGCGAACCACCCATTTTTGCAACGAAGGATGCTACGGCGGGAAAGGTTTCTTCGTATAAAACCGCCACGTCCAGCGACAATGTATTAGCGATCATCATACTAATATGTGCAAAGAGCAGGCGAATTATCACCTGCTCTTCACAAATTTATTTTTTGATGTCGTTTTTTACTCGCCTACGAGCACCGGCTCTTCTTTTTTGGGTGCAGGCACGCCTGCGGCCTGCTTCGCGCGGGGAGGAGGAAGCTGACCTTTTACAAGATTGTAAACGCGATAGACAACATATATCGATATCAGTGTAATGCCGGCCACTACAAATCCAACGATGTCGATATTCTTCAATATACTTTTTGGTGTCTCTTGTACAACAATATAACCGGCGATGATAGATGCAATACCACCTGCCATTTGCTGAAGCGATGAGTTGATCGACATGAACGCACCACGATCTTTCATTTCAGGCATCGCGGAGATCAATATAGTTGAAGGGACGATACGTCCCATGATACCGGCAAACATCAGGATGTTCGATACAAGCACCAACCATATAGGGATCTGGTACCAGTGTGTATGAACGATCACCATTATGATAGACCATACCGATGCGATTGCGAAAATTGCCACTTTATTATACTTGTCACTCAAACGACCCAGTATCGGGAACACGGCCATCGAAGCGATACCGGTTGCAAGGAAGATCAAAGGAAGTTGTTCTTCAGCAACACCGAGGTTGTATTCAGCGAATGCACTACCGAAAGGCATCAGCATAAAACCACCCAATGGCAACAATGCGGTAGCAATGTAAGCTGTGATGTATCTCTTTCTCTTCAATGTGTTCCACAAGTGAGGCAGTGCATTACTTGCATGTCCCTTTTGCAATGCAAGGTGCGCGGTAACAGGCTTCAACTTTAAGAGCATCACAACGCCCATCAGTGCCGCCATGAACACGATCAAATAGAAAGGTGAGTTCCAACTCCACTTACTTGCAAGCCAAAGACTGATCGGAATACCTAATACCTGGCTGGCGCTGAATCCCATCTGTGTAAAACCAAACACACGACCGCGTTGATTGATCTCGAAAAGATCCGTTACGATCGCCATACCGATGGCACCAATCACACCGCCAAACAATCCCGTTACAACGCGAGCAGCAAGAAGTAATTCGTAAGTTGGTGCTACAGCACAAAACAATGTTCCTACAACAAATCCCGCGTAGAACACCAGCAGGAACTTCTTACGATCGTATTTATCTGCGACACCCGCCGTAAGAATACCGGCGAAGGCTGCACTAAAGGCATATGCTGCCACTACGAATCCAAATTGAGTCGGGTTGATCTTTAACGACTCCATAACCATGGGACTTAATGGCGACATTACCATAAAGTCGAGAACAACTGTAAACTGTATCAACGCGATGATCGCGATGACAAACTTCTGATAGGATGTAAATGGTTTTAATTCCTGGTTTTGCTGCATGGGTAAAATTCGGTGTTATTTTTTTCTTCTCTTCTTATTCTAATTCTGAACATTGATAACCATTGCTCTTCACGATCTCTTCGATGTCTGCAACGGTAAGCGTAGGCGATACGATCCTGATCACATGGTCACAATCGTCCAGATCAACATTCCACTTCAGGATCTCAGGATGATGATTGAATGGATGTTGGATCTGCATTAGATCGGTATACGTCGCGATGTTTGATTTAAGCACAAGGATTCTGTCGGTTTCGGTAGTCATGGTCATGGCTTTAGCGCTTTTAATACCAATTCTAATGTATCGTTCATTACCTGCTCGGAAAACTTAAACGGCGTCGACGCAAACGACCTTCCATCCAAATGAAATTTCAACAACGTGTACAGTGGTCCATAGGTTATGCTCCAGTAAACTTCCAATGGCATTTCCTTGAGCTCTTTGTTAGCGACGGCGTTGTGCACAAAATCCGCCATAGCCGGACCGATCCTGGTAGTTACAACTTTGGCAACTTCCAATCCCACCGGCGAGTGACGGATCACTTCCCAGGCATTCGCTTCCACAGGGTGCGAAAGCAAATACCTCGACCGGTTATGCCACTGCTTCTTCAGCCCTTCGCGTAGCGGCATCTTGCTATCGAATCCTTCGAGCGTGTTCTCTGCAAACCTGGTACTGAGATCGATGCCGAGTGTCCTGATCAGGTCGTCCTTGTCGGTATAATATATATATAGTGTCGCCGGCGAGATTCCCGCCTCCTTGGCCAGTTTCTGCATACTGAAGCCCTCAAAACCGTGTTCTACCAGCAATTCGAGGGCTTTTTCCTTCACCAGGGCCTTTTTAGTTTCGTCTTGTATCCGCATTTCTGACTTTGAACGGACAAAGATAAATGAATGTTCGTTTATTTATGATGAAATCTTTGAGAATTCGGCGTTAGCTGTACATCACCGATCAGCTATAAAGAAACTGTCTCGGGCTCACGCCTACCGCCTTCCGGAACGCATTACTGAAATGCGATTGATCGCTGAAATTGAGTTGATAGGCTATTTCGCTGATAGGGCCATTTTTTTGTTTGATGAGCCTCTTTGCGCAGTCGATCTTCAGTTGAAGAATGAATTGATAAGGGCTTTTGCCGACAGATTGCTTGAACAGTCTTCCAAAATGATAAGGACTGAGATGCACCAGGCCAGCCAGCTCATGAAGACCGATGTTGAATTGCATGTATGAATGAGCAAAGTCGATGACTTGCTTGAGTTGATAAGGATTGAGTTTGCCTTTTGGGAAATACGGTTCTTTGGAACCACGATAAGTTTTTGCGAGGTGTTCTATGCAGGCAACACCCAGGCTTTCGGCATAGATCTTTTCGGCAAACACATCGCCGGTGCAAACAGAACTTAACTGTGTTGCGATCTCCAGCAGGAATGGGTCCGACAAATTGAATTGCTGTGTGAACGTGAAGTCCCTGATCTCCAGCATTTCATTCACGAATGCCGGGTCTATCGACAGTCTCAACGAGTTGAATGGCTGTGTCCATCGAAGCGTGGACGGATTTTCAGCGGGCGAAAGGACCGCAATCGCGCCTTTGTCGCAAATGCAATCGGTCCAACCGATGTCGGAACTTAATTGAACATCAATCGGGTCTGACCAATTGAAAATGAGTGAATGTTGGTTGGATAATGTTATCGATTCAACGGGATCGAGGATCGATTGCTCAACTGTAAAGCCTTTCAGGTTCGATTTCATATCGCTAATTCAGTAAAAGATTAATTCAATCAATAATAGTCTGCGGCGGAGGGTGTCTTTCTTATGACAAACGAATGCGCGTCCCCCAACGCGGGGCATGATCATTTCCCGACTTACCTAAGAGACAAAACCGGGTAGTGATTCCGCCCATCGAAGGCAAAATACCTTTCGCTTCATTATCTGAATAGGATAAAATCGTCGCTACCGGATTGTGTCGAGGTGATCGGCAACGACCTGCTTATAATTTCGACCAACGGGAATTGCAGTCTCACCAATGAAGATGCGTGTTGCTTCGAACGTGGTGATTTTGCGTGTTGCAACGATAAATGAGCGGTGAACGCGAAGGAATAATTGGGCTGGGAGAAATTCTTCGTAGTAACTAATTGTCTGGCGCGTAATGATGTCTATGTTACCGGCGAGCTTCAGTTTCACGTAATCGCGCTGGCTCTCTATATATATTATGTCGTCTATGTATACTTTCTGCAATTGCTTGTTGCCTTTCACGAACAGGAAGGGCTTTTCGGGAGCGTGCTCGCGTTTGTTTTCTTTCGGCTGAAAGCTGGCGGGGCGCACTTTATTGACAGCCTTCACGAAACGTTCGAAGGCAATAGGCTTCAGCAAATAATCGACAACATCGAGTTCGAACGCATCGATGGCGTAATCGCGGTATGCCGATGTAATGATGGCTTTGGGTTTCTGCTGTAGTGATCTCAGCAATTCAAGTCCCGTCATTTTGGGCATCTTGATATCCAGAAAAAGCAAGTCGACGTTATTGGACTGAAGCCACGTAAATGCTTCGAGGGCATTCTTAAATCGCCCGCGCACATCGAGAAAATCAACACGATCTATATAAGACCGGATGATCTCCTGGCCGATGGGCTCGTCTTCAATGATGAGACAACTCAGCTTCATGTTTTTCTTCTATTGAAGTCATGTGCGAGAGCTTGATCTTAAGCACTACGAGAAATGTATCGTGGCCATCGATTATTTGTAACGAATGATCTTTGCCGTAGATCAATTCGAGGCGACGACGAACATTATTCAAACCGATGCCGCCCGATTTCGCAACACCGGGAGGCGTATTGTTGCGTGCATTTTCGATCTTGAAGACGAACTCGTCTTTATAGATCGAACAGTCGATGTTGATCCAGGCATTGTCGATCGCTTCGGAGGCACCGTGCTTGAAACTATTCTCGACGAAAGGGAAGATCAATAACGGAACGATTCCCAGGTGCTCCGTTTGTTCTTGTTGGTTGATTGATATCGATAAGTTTCCGGGATAACGAATTTTTTCGAGTTCGATATAGTCACGCACACAATTCATCTCATTTCTAACAGGCACAAACTCATGATTGCTTTCGTGAAGCATGTAATGAAGGATCCTTGATAAACCCAGGACCATTTCCTGGGCGGATAGAGGATTTCGTTCTATGAGTCCGTAAAGATTATTCAGGGTGTTGAACATGAAGTGCGGGTTCACCTGGTCTTTTAGCATCTTAAGCTCCGACTCGAGCCTGGCATTCTCGGTTTCGTACCACACCTTCGTTAGTTTTATGATCAACGCGATAGCGGCGTTGGCGAAGAGATAGAATCCACGAACTAGTAATTTCGAGAAGCCGAAGAGTTTTACGTCTGGCGGATAGTAATCGCTGAAGAAGTAAATGAACGCATGGGCGCTAAAGGCGCATGCCAGGAATGTAATTATAAAGACAGCCGCAACTTCAATGTAACGTCGCTTCAGGTATAATGGCAAACAAACGTACATGGTTACGTAAGCGAGAGCCATTTGACCTGGCATCTCGAACGTGACCATTTTGAAGAACAGCTTGTAGTTTTGGGTGTCCCATCCAAATACCCAGACATCGAAAAAATAGATGCCGATCCAGAACAGGATGTGCTGCAATACCCGGCTTTGGGGCAGAAGTTTCGGTTGCGTAGCTTCCGGCATCAGGCAAAAATACGAGAGCCCCCCGCATATCCATCAGCAGCTTTTTACAACATTCAGTATATTTCGGTTATGACCGTTACAAAAGAAAGGATCGTGCAAGTGATGAAAGACACTGGTATAGTGCCATTGTTCACGCACGACAATCCAGAAGAGGCTTTGCAAGTGGTGCAGGCTGCTTATGATGGAGGTGTGCGCACATTCGAGTTCACGAATCGTCGCGCCAACTCATTCGAAGTCTTCCAGCATCTCATTGCAAATCGAAGTAAGTTTCCTGACTTGCTGCTGGGCATTGGTACGATCCTCGATGGCGCAACGACGAAGAAGTTTATTGATGCCGGTGCCGACTTCATTATCTCACCGATATTGAAGATCGAGATGTCGGAAGTGTGTAAGAGTTATGATAAGCTTTGGATCCCTGGCTGTGCAACGCTCACAGAAGCTGTAACAGCGAAAGAGCATGGTGCAGGTGTGGTCAAGATCTTTCCCGGCTCCGTGTTGGGGCCGGAGTTTGTGAGATCGGTGATGCCGGTTGTTCCGGATCTTGTGTTGATGATAACAGGTGGAGTGGAACCGAATCGTGATAGCTTAGGTGCGTGGTTTCGCGCAGGAGCTGCATGTGTTGGCATGGGCTCGCAATTATTTTCGAAAGACATTTTACAGAGTCGCAACTGGCCGTTGTTGCGGCAAAGGATCTCCGAATCGTTGGCAATAGCAAAAGAAGTGAGAGCTTCGAAGAACTGATCCATGGCCGACCAGATGATCTACTTCGGAAAGCTATCTCTCCTTTATGAGAATGGCTTCGTGAGATACATTCGCTCAGGCGAAAACGAGATAGTTCGCAATATCTACTTCGCGCTTCGCGATAATAATTGGACCACCGCACCCTTTGTCCGTTCTGACGAGAGGATCTCGGTAACACCGAAATATTTTGAGATTACTTACACAGCAACGAATGTGGTTGAGGGCACAGAAGTTTTTCGCTGGCGTGTAAAGATAACCGGCAATGATTCCGGCGAAGTAGATTTCGCCGTCGACGGTGAATGTCTTGCTCCCTATAATAGAAACCGGGCCGGCATTTGTGTCCTTCATCCTGTTCGCGATACGCGGGATAAACCATTGCATATCACTCGTCCCGATGGATCGCGGTATGAGACAAAGTTTCCATCGGCCATTAGTCCATACCAGCCATTCTTCGAGATCCGCAAGATGACCTGGCCGGTTGTTGGCGACGCCTGGGCCGAACTTCAATTTGAAGGAGATATTTTTGAAACTGAAGATCAACGCAATTGGGCTGACTTTTCTTTTAAGACTTATAGCACGCCGTTGGCGGTTCCGTACCCTGTGATGTTGAAGCCGGGCGATAAAGTAAATCAACGTGTGCGATTGAGTCTCATCAATGGAGATAGCCTGGCCGCACCGGATGTTTCGGAGGATCTTGAAGTAACGATTGATGAAAGCGATTCGAAGCCTTTTCCTAAGATCGGGGCTGACTACGAGTTAAATAACGGCGCATTAAGCAGTTTGAAGGAGTTACATTTTGATCACCTCCGGATTGAACTGGACCTGTCCTCATCGTGGAAAGACAAATTAGAAGCAGGCTTAAGGGAAGCTGAAAATGTTTCAGCGAAACCTTTTATTCATCTCGTTATGGATTCGGCCAGTGAATTCAAGGAGTTCGCTTCGATGGATCATTTGATGGCGATATCGCCCACAAATAGAAAAGCTAATGTTGATATATTATTGACTTCAATTTCGATTGATAAAAAGATCGGCGCGGGATTCATAAGTTACTTTACGGAACTTAACAGAAACCGTTTCGACTATAGTAAGCTCGGCTTTGTTATCTATCCCGTAACGCCGCAAGCACACTTGAGTGATGTTCATACAGCTATCGAAAACCTGCCGGCTCAAAAAGATCAGCTTGAAAGCGGGAAGCATTTTGTAGATGGAAAGAAGATCCATGTTGGACCGGTGTCGCTGTTGTCGTCCGTGCCGGATCGCGTGGCTGCCGGTTGGATGTTGGGAAGTATTAAATATCTATCGGAAGGTGGTGCTGATCGTATAACCATGTTTGATACAAATTACTATTTAAGTAATCCCACGGTTTACAACACGCTGCTTGCGCTAGTGAAGCTTAGTCCAACAAAAGTCATTTCTTCATCTTGTAATGAGCCTTTGGCAATTACGAGCCTTGTAATAGAATCACCCGGTGGACGTCACCTGGTGCTCGCGAATCATACATCTTCCAGGAAGTTTGTTACTGTGCACGACAAACTTTATCCTCTTTCAGAATACGAAGTGAAATTTATTCCACTCCAATGAAACTAGCCGGGATCGAGATCGGTGGTACAAAACTCCAGCTTGTGTTGGGCGACGATCACGGCGTGATACACAAGAGAATTTCTCACACGATAAAAGCAAATGAAGGTGCTTCGAAGATCCGTGAGTTGATCGAGAAAGGCTTGTCGGAATTCGGTCACCTGGATGCGGTGGGCGTTGGCTTCGGCGGACCTGTGAACAGACTTACCGGTGAGGTGTGGACATCCTATCATGTTGAAGGCTGGACTGGTTTCAATATTCGCGAATGGCTTTACGACTTCACAAATGCCGTGGTTGCAGTTGAGAACGATGCTAATGTTGCTGCTTTAGGTGAATCGGCGACCGGTGCCGGCAAAGAACACAAAATTGTTTTTTATGCGACACTTGGCAGTGGAGTCGGTGGAGGTGTTTGTATCGATAAAGAGATCTATCACGGTCAACTTCCAGGGGAAATCGAGTTTGGTCATGTTCGCCTGGACAAGTCGGGACGTATTGTGCAAGACGCATGTTCCGGTTGGGCTGTGAATGAGCGTGTACTTGAAGCTGCGGCATTGTATGAAAAAAGTAAACTAGCCGAACTCGCGAAGTTATATCCCGGTGCGGAAGCGAAGGCGTTGCTGCCGGCCATGGAGGCCGGCGATGCGGAGGCGAAAGAGATCTTCGATGGAACGATGACTGATCTCGCATTTGGGCTGTCGCATGTTGTGCACCTGTTTCATCCCGACACGATCGTATTGGGCGGCGGTTTATCTTTGATCGGGGAGGTGTTGCGCAAGCGTGTTGAGGAGAATCTCGTGCAGTTTATTATGGATGCTTTTCGACCGGGCCCACAGATAAAGCTTTCGAAGCTTGGTGCGGATGTAGTTCCTGTTGGTGCTCTTTTACTGGCAACTGCCGAATTGAAAAAACAATTATGGAAGACTTTGTAAACAAATACATCGATGGACAGGTATCGGCACTGAAGTCAATACCAGCATCACAAGTAGCAAACCTGGTATTGCTCTTCAGGAAAGCGCTCGATGAAGACAGGCAGATCTTTGTTTGTGGAAATGGCGGAAGTGCGGCGAACGCATCTCACTTCGTGACGGACCTCGGCAAGGGCTCGTCCGATAAAACTTATCGCAGGTTTCGTTGCATGTCGTTGAATGACAACGTGAGTTGGTTGACGGCGTTGGGAAATGATTATGATTACTCCGAAATTTTTTCACGGCAGCTGATGAATCTCGCGAAGCCGGGAGACTTATTGATGGTGATGAGTGTGAGTGGAAACTCGCCAAATCTTGTTAAGGCCGTGGACTGGGCGAAGTTGAATGGTTGTAGTTCGATAGCACTGGTCGGAGGAAAGAAGGGCAGGCTTGCGGAGATAGCCGATCATGTGGTTGTGATCGACGATGCACATTATGGAAGGGTAGAGGATGCACATATGGGCATCTGTCATATGATTGCCTATGCATTCATGGAAATAGAGAAACTTCAAAAAGGGAAATAAGTACATAGGCTGTGCGTTTGTCGTTTCTCAAGTTATTTATAGCCAACAGTTCACCCGATGTTCCATACTGTAAGTTGGCTATTGATGATGGCTCTGTCTTTTGGCGGAGGCGATTCTTTTGAGGATGGCCACATCAGGTGGCGTTTTTCATCCATACAAAAATCAGGATCAGAGTGGAAGCTTTTGATGACTGCGACTGTTGATCGTGGGTGGCATGTTTATTCGCAATCAATTGAAGAAGGCGGCCCAATGCCAACGTCCGTTGTGTTTGATAAGGATGCGGGTTATAAGTTAGTTGGTAAGACCATCGAGAGTGGTGATGTGAAGAAGTCTTACGACTCAACATTTATGATGGATGTGGCGTTGTACGAAGATAAGGTAGTTTTTTCCCAGCGTGTAAAGGTTAGATCGAAGATGAAGATCACTGGCCAGGTGTCATACTCTGTTTGTTCGGAGCAGACGTGTGTTCCTGGTGAGACGAGATTCAGCATTGGCGTTGGGAATTGAGATATGAGTATGGTTTGGCAGCTATATTAATCAGCACCGGTGCAGCATTTCCTAAATGAACACATAGGTTTAGGCACGCTTTGGGTCATGGGAGTGATGCATCCGGTTGCTGTTTTAAACTTTCGTTGATTTTAATTTTAATTTTTCTGAGTCACGATCTTCACACCGAGTTTCTCAAGAGGGTTATCAATCAAAAACTCGAGGAACGCGTCATTTCAATTATACGCGAGCTCGAGTCGATGCCCTTCGATATTGTTGTTAATCGCGAGATGGATAAGTTTTATTATATGCAGAAGCTGGCGGAGTTGCAGGTGCTGGATGATAAGCTTTATGAGGCGTTGGAAAGAGTGAGGGTGATGATGGTTGGAAGGTATGAGACGAGACGCGAGGTGATGTGGAGGTGGAAGAATGATGTGCGATGGCTGGCGTTGCGTCGCAAGGAAGTGGAAGCAGTAAAAGATTGAGATGATTGTAAGGGTTTCCTTACAATCAATTTATTATTTCTCTAACTCTTTAATTATGGAAGAAGGAGTAACACCTAATGCTTTGGCGAGTTTGAAGATGGTGGTGAGAGAAGGTTGACGTTCGCCGCGTTCGAGTAGTGAAATGAAGGTCCTGTCGAGATCGCAGTCGATCCCTAGCTGCGACTGAGAAAGCCTTTTTGCTTTTCTTAGTTCGACAAGGAGATTACCAAATCTCTCCGGCAGACTCTTCATGTTCAATATGAAGTGAAGCTGCGGAGTTTTAGAAAAAAGAGTCGACGACTATAGTCGGAATCTTCGTGTATGTCTTTATCTTTGAAATGTCAGTTCAATCATCGCATCAAATTTTTTAATTGAAAGCAATAAAAGAGCGCAGGGTTGCGCTAACGATGATGAAGTGATAGAATGATCTTACTTGTTAGGATCGAAATCGAAGTTGAATAGTTCCTTTGGGTGCACTTTCAACATCCTCGCAAGTTTGATAATAGTAGACAGCCGGAGATCACGTTTCCCGTGCTCGTACTTTGAAATGTTGCTTTCGTTCAACTCCGATTGATAGTCAGACTCCAGGAGCGACATCTTACGCTGGTCACGCAGCTTCCTGAGGTTTTCACCAAACAACTTCTTATAATCCTTTTCAGGCATCTTAAACGCGATGTATTTAAAAGTCAAGCGTTTCTGGCCAAAGGTCACGGTCGAATACGACCGTGGAACGAAGCGACAGATTCAAAGACCCCGGCCTGCCTGCGCAAATGGACTAAAACCATGGGTGCATACACATCAAAGGCCGATAACGAACTCGTCGTCCTGCTGCAGGCAGGCGACCGCCGTGCATTTGAAGAAATGTATCGCCGCTATGCAGCCATGCTTTTCAGATTCGTAGCCGAGAAGATCATTGCACGTGAGGACTGTGAAGAAATTGTCCAGGAAACCTTCATTTGGTTGTGGACACACCGCGAATCTCTTCATCACGTTACCGAGTTGCGCCCATACCTGTATGGTATCGTTAAGCACAAAGTTTTCAACTACATCCGTCACGTTGTTATTCGCCGCGATTACGCCGTATACTTTCAGAATTTTGGGAACATCATCGATAATTCGAATGAAGAGCTCACCAACCTCGCAGATGTTGTGAAGCTGTTGGATCTCAGCATTTCACAATTGCCCGAACGTTGCCAGACAGCATTTCGACTGAGTAGAATTGAACACATGCCGATTACAGCAATCGCGCAACAAATGAATATCTCCAGTCGCACCGTTGAGAATTATATCACCCAGGCCCTGAAACATCTGCGGGAGGCCGTTAGCGCATTCTATAAAGCGGGCAATGATTAGACGAGTGCATCGCCTTTGCGTAGCCCGCTTCGGCGGAGCCAGGTCAGGTTTTCCGTACACACTTATTTCTTCTAATCACTATGTGTTTAGCGACGGCAGAGTTACATTTTGTTGTGATGTCTGGAGAACAATATGAAAATCGATGAAATTGAGAGATTGCTGGACCTTTACCTGAAAGGCAGGCTATCGGCCACCCAGAAAACACGGTTGGAAGATCATCTCGACGAATTCCAGCATCCAGAAAAGGCAGACCACGAATTCAATGAGCAACATGCCGACGAACTTTGGAAAAAGATCTCAGCTAAGACAACACTTACCCAACCCCGCCGAACATCCTGGATCCCCATCGCCGCCGCCCTCGCAGTTGTGGCCCTCGCTATCGCCATTGCATGGTCGTGGAACAACAACACTGGGTTGGCCAACAAGCTCATTCTCAGCGACGGAACAATCGTGTGGCTGAAAGACCAGGCAACACTCGATCACTCATTATTATCTCCCAGCGACCGGCAGGTCTCATTAAAGGGCGAAGCTCTCTTCGAAGTTGCGAAAGATCAACGTCATCCGTTTGTAATTCATTGCGGACAATATGTTGCGAAAGTTCTTGGCACAAGCTTCAACATCAAGGCAACCGACAGTGCAGTGGAGCTCACCGTACTCACAGGCAAAGTGAGGATCTCCTCACTATCGGCAGACAGTAGTGTTGTCGTAAACCCAAATGAACATATTGTTCTTAGAGGAAAGACAATCAACAAAACGGAATCACAACCCGCAGAGGTTGTTTCAATCACAAAGGATACCCAATACAACATGCATTTTGAGGACACGAGTATGGAAGAGATCGCCAGGCGTGTTGAGGGTAAATTTGACGTGCATATAAAATTGGAAGACGACGATCTTCGAAACTGCATGATATCGGCCGACTTCACAGACCAGTCATTATCTATTACTCTTACCATGATCGCCGAAGCGTTAAGTGCCCGGTACACGATAGATGGTAAGCAGATCCTGATCAGCGGCGCCGGCTGCGAGAAGTAACGCAAATTTTTTTATTGCCTCTTATGTGTTACGGCAACATTAAGTGACTATTAGTCACCTAACACTCCTATTATGATAATGACTTTACAACATTTACGTACATGTTGCGTGCTGATTGTTGTGCTGATGAGCACGGCATTGACAGTACAGGCGACATCGCGGCAGGAGATCCTCGACATTGAGGTCACGATCTCTTTGAAAGACGTTACTTTGAAGCAGGCGCTGCAGGAGATCGAGGCGATTGCCAAAGTGAAATTTGTTTACAGCAGGAATTACCTGAAGCTCGATGATAAGGTTACGATTGATGTAACCAACAAGAGACTAGGCCAGTTGCTGGAAGAGATCTTTGCACCACGTGAGATCAAGTTTTCTGTTCACGACACAGAAAATTTTGTTGTACTCACACAGGCGAAGCTACGAGGCATTCTTCCGGCGGAGCAACAGCCAGCATCTTCCAACATGCAGCGATATGCTGTTCGTGTTTCCGGTAAGGTGATGGACGAAGCCGGTAATATAATGGCTGGTGTGAACATCGTGGAAAAGGGCACTACAAATGGAACGAGTAGTGATGCTGACGGAAAGTATAGTTTGGAAGTTGGCGATGATGCAGTGCTCGTATTTTCTTTCATTGGATATAAACCGGTAGAGCATCCGGTTGGTGGTCGTTCCACGATAGATGTGTCGATGGAAGAAGATCGTTCCGTTCTCGATCCGGTGCAGGTGAATGCCGGCTACTGGAAGGTGAGTGAGCGCGAACAGACGGGAAGCATTGCACGTGTAACTGCCGACGAGATCTCGAAGCAGCCCGTTGGCAACCCGATGGCAGCATTGATAGGAAGAATGCCAGGGGTTAATATTCAGCAGAACTCCGGCATGCCCGGTAGTAATTTTTCGATACAGATCCGGGGCAGAAATAGTTTAAGAAGCGATGGTAACACGCCCTTATATATAGTTGATGGCGTTCCATTTCCTGCAACCTCGATCGCCGCCGGCGATTCACCATTGGGAAGTCCGAGTCCTCTCAATTCGATCAATCCCTCAGACATAGAAAGCATTGAAGTCTTGAAAGATGCAGATGCCACCGCGATCTACGGAACGCGGGGAGCCAACGGGGTTGTGTTGATCACGACCAAAAAAGGAGGTCCAGGCAAAACAAAGCTGGACCTCAATGTTTATACGGGCGTTGGTAAAGTCGGGCATTTTATGGACCTCCTGAATACCCAACAGTATTTAACCATGAGACATGAAGCACACACTAACGATGGTGTGCCGATAGATCCATCATGGGAGTATGATCTTACAGAATGGGATACAACGCGATATACAAACTGGCAGAAGGCGTTGATAGGTGGAACATCAAAAATCACGAGCGCCCAGTTGTCGTTTTCGGGAGGCAATGCGAATACTCAATTTCAAGTAGGCACTGGATTTTATAGCGAGGGTTCCGTTTTTCCTGGCGACTTCGGTGATAAGAAGCTGAGTACTCACGTGAGCCTTTCACATCAGTCGGATAACAAGAAGTTTACTCTTGCATTTCAGAACAGTCTTGTGATCGACAACAACAAGTTGCCAATGACGGACCTGACGACACCAGCATTGTCACTTCCACCGAATGCTCCTGCGTTGTACAATGAGGATGGTTCGATCAATTGGGAAAACGGAACGTGGTCTTCTTTAGGAATGACAAACCCGGCCATATATAATCTTTACAACTATTCTGTTCGTTCGCAAAACCTGGTATCAAATTTTAACATCGGCTACGAAATAATTTCTGGTCTTAAGATCAAAGCGAATATTGGTTATAACACACTGAATTCACAAGACCTTAACCTGGCACCAATTGCTGCTAACGATCCGAGTTTCGGCGTCACCACTGGCTCCAGTGATCATACATCTGGCAGAACACAAACATGGATTGCAGAGCCACAGATTGAATACAAAAAAGAGATCGGTGGAGGAACGCTTACGGCATTAGTTGGTACAACGTTCCAGGAGACAACGCGCGCAGCAGAATCTTTCAGGGCCTATGGCTACACGAATGATGCCCTGCTTGAAAACATTGCGTCTTCTGCGGGCCTTCGCAGTCTTTATTCGAATTACACGGATTATAAATACAACGCACTGTTTGGCCGCCTGAACTATAATCTTAAGGGCAGGTATTTATTGAATTTAACTGGTCGTCGCGATGGATCGAGCCGGTTTGGACCAACTAAGCACTTCTCAAATTTTGGTGCTATAGGAGCTGCCTGGATCTTCTCAGAAGAATTCTTTAAGGGCTCGTCTATAGTAAGCTACGGAAAACTCAGGGGTAGTTTTGGCCTTACGGGCAGCGACCAGATCCCAGACTACGGATACCTCGATTCGTATTCTGCATCGGCTTATCCTTACCAGGGAATAAGCGGGTTGGTCCCAACAAGGCTTGCTAATCCTGACTATGGATGGGAGAAAACTTTAAAAACAGAGATCGCAATGGATCTTGGATTTCTTAGAGATCGCATTACAGTAAACGCTGCCTACTATAGAAATGAATCTTCAAATCAATTAGTAGGATTCACACTTCCAAGGATCACTGGTTTCTCGTCAATACAATATAACCTTCCGGCAACGGTAAGGAACACAGGTGTGGAGCTTGTTTTACGCACTACGAATGTTAGTCGTGGCGATTTCAACTGGACCACTTCAATCAGTTTCACATTGCCAAAGAACAAGCTGGTTTCTTATCCAGGACTCGAAACGTCGCCGTCAGCAAGTACATGGACAGTTGGCAAGCCGTTGAACATGACAAAGAATTTTCATTACACGGGTGTTGACCCTGAGACCGGTCTTTACACCTACCAGGATCTTAACAACAATGGCAGCGGAACAGACGTACCTGCAGACCTTCAGGCAACGAAGAAGCTTGGTCAGAATTATTACGGAGCAGTGACCAACTCAATTCAGTACCGGGGATTTGAATTGTCATTCATGTTCCAGTACGTGAATCAGACTGGAAGAAATTTCCTGGGATCATTGACAGCATTTACAACTCCTGGTGGTCCAACCAACGAGCCTGTACAGGTGATGTCGCGGTGGCAGAAGCCAGGCGATAACACGAACGTCCAGAAGTTTACGCTGGACACGCCGGGATACCTTTCTTATATAGCAGCGTCGAACAGTGACAATCTTATAGTCGACGCTTCTTTTGTGAAGCTTAAAAATGTCTCGTTGTCATACAATGTACCGGGAAAGTTTATTCGGGCGCTGCGACTTCAAGCTTTGAGAGTTTATGTGCAAGGCCAAAACCTTGCAACGTTTACAAAGTTTGTTGGTCTTGACCCCGAGTTTGCAATCCCAACTAACCTTCCTCCTTTGAGAACAATAACAGGAGGTATTCAAGTATCAATTTAAAATACAAGCATCATGAAAAAACTATACATCATTGCCGGTGTACTCCTGACGCTGAGTTTAGATGCGTGCGAGAGCTTTGTTGAATTAGACACACCAAAGACTCAGATAGTCACTTCCACAGTGTTCTCTAACGATGCTGGTGCCCGTGCGTCTGTCTCTGGAATTCTGAGCCAGATGATGAACGGAACGCCGTTCTCCGGAAACAGTTTTGGAATTACGGTAGTTGCCGGTCTTTCTGCAGATGAGCTCAATAATAACTCAAGCTCGTCGCAGCAGATTTCGGTGTATAACAATAACCTTTCGGCTTCCAACAATTCAGTCGTGTCGGGAAACTGGAACGACATGTACCAGTATATCTATGAAGCAAATTCAATAATCGAGGGAGCAGAGTCTTCAACCGGACTTTCCAGGCCGGTGAGGGACCAGGTTATTGGTGAGGCCAGGTTCATTAGGGCGTTCTGTTACTTTTATCTGATAAACTTGTATGGTGATGTTCCGCTGATAACGTCGACTGACTATCGAGTGAATCGCCTGGCGTCCAGAACAGCAATGGCGGAGGTCTATGGCCAGATTGAGCAGGATCTTATCGAAGCTCAAAAGCTTTTATTGGAAGATTACTCATTTTCCTTAGACGAGAAAATTGAGCCAAATAAATGGGCAGCCACGGCTCTGCTCGCCAGATCATACCTGTATGAGAAGAAATGGAATGACGCGGAAATCCAGTCGGCGGCAATTATAAATAGCGAACTATTCTCACTAACCGATTTGGAATCTGTTTTCCTCGCGAACTCGGATGAAGCGATATGGCAATTGATGCCAGTTCTACCTGGATACAATACCAACGAGGGAATGTATATGATAATAGCCAGTACACCAACGAGAGTGAGCGCTTCGACTTATGCTACCAGTGTTTTCGAACCAGGTGATGGCAGGGAATCGTCATGGCTTGGCAGCTATACAACCGGGGGTAAGACTTACCGGTATGCATATAAGTATAAGATACGAGCTACGGGAAAACCACTTACTGAATACTACATGGTGTTCAGACTGGCTGAGCAGTATTTGATCCGGGCCGAGGCAAGAGCGATGCAGAATAATTTACCGGGTGCCGTTGACGACATCAATGTAATTCGTGAGCGAGCAGGTCTTGACCCGATTGATGCAACTGGGCTGAGTCAACAGGATGTACTTGATGCGATCATCCATGAGCGTAGAGCAGAGTTATTTATTGAGTGGGGTCACCGTTGGTTCGATTTGAAGCGATCGGGAACGATTGATGCAGTTCTTGGAGCAGTCAAATCTGATTGGCAATCAAAAGATGCATTGTTTCCGATTCCACAAACGGAGCTCAATGCGGACCCTAATCTTGTTCAAAATCCTTAATTAATATTTCTATGAAGCTAATTGTTGTTTTGGCGTTGTTTTTAATTATCAGTGAGTGTGTGTTAGCACAGGATTGGGCGAAAGCGACTGCGCCGCCTCCTCCAAATGAAAAGTTGAAAGTGGGAGATAAGATCCCGTTCACAGAGCTGCACAATATGATCAACTACCCGAAGAAAACTTTTAAGTTTTCGGATCATAAGCCAAAGTTGATCATCCTTGATTTCTGGGCAACGACTTGCACGTCGTGCGTTGCGACGTGGCCGAAGACAATAGCATTACAGAAGCAATTTGGAGATGATCTTCAAATTGTCCTGGTAAACAAATTTGAGCGTGAGAGTCTCATTCGACCATATATTGAAAAGCGTAAACAGATGAAAGGTGTAGATATGAAGCTACCAATGAGCTTAAGAGATTCTACCATTTGGAAGTACTTTCCTAAACGTGGCGTTCCGTGCTACGTATGGATCTCACCAGGGGGTGTAACTGGATCAATCACCGATGGGCTTCAATTCACATCTGAAAATATTAAACAATGGATAGAATCGGGACCATTTAAGATGCCTCAAATAATTGACGATTTCCACAACGTAGATCCATCGTCACCTATTTTTGTCGCTGGAAATGGAGGAGACCCCGTGGGTGGTGATTTCGTTTGGACATCGTCTCTCACAAGAGGACGACTCAACATTGTGGGAGATGCAAGATTTATCTGCAATCCAGATCAGGGCTACGCAATTACAATAACCGGATCTGGTATTCATCGTCTGTATGCACATGCATATAACAATCGAATTCGGCCGGATGATATTGTACCTCAGTATTTTGGTGGATTGCCAGCGAGCCGTATAAAGCTTGAAGTGAGCGACACCACGAAGTATTATCGACGGAAAGCCGGAAATTTAGAAGGATTGTATAATTACCAGTTGATATCGGAGGAAGCTGCTTCCCTCGAAAAGCTCCAGGAGATAATGAGCCAGGACCTTCACCGCTATTTCGGTCTCAAGGCAACATGGGAGAAGCAAAAGAAAATGTGTATAGTCTGGAGCATGTTCGATTCTACGCTTGCCCATCAAAAAAAGACGAGCATCGCACGCGATGTCTATATTGGCGACGACGAAATTAGCCTCGACAGTGTTCGAGTGAGAGACGCCATTCGTTTCATGGAGATCGGAACTTCAAAATATTTTAATTGTCCATATCCCATTGTCGATGAAACGAATTATAAAGGATTACTCATTGGCATCCGATATGAAGGCAATGGATTTGATCTTAAACAGTTCGATAAGGATATGTCTCGTTACGGAATTCATATTCGTCTCGAGCCAAGAGAGGTTGATGTCCTGGTTTTGCGCGAACCGAATTAGAATGGAAGATATTGACGATTAAGATCATATCGAATGATCTCACCAGGGAAGACGGCAACCAAGATGCGTCTATTCACTTTGAAAGATTTCATTTTTGCCCCATTGGAATTTTCAACGTAAAAGCTGCAGACATAGTGGCCATCCAGGATGCTGTAAATGTCGATTACACTATTTGATTCGGCTTTATCGATTGATTCGTTTTTTGTGATGAGATTTGAATGAACGAAGAGATACTTTCCGTCAACACTAATCTCCTTGTTTACGACAAGAGGTGGTTTAGACATTTTAATTTCTCCGTCAAATTCGGAGACAGCGATCTTCGCCACGGAAGTAGTGTCGATTGTTTTGCCGGTCAACAGGACGCTTAAAGTCGTGTCCATGCAAAGGAACTGATTCCTGTAGCGATATACATAAACAAGTCCGTTGTGCTCTTTGCTATACCCGAGAAACCCATCGGTGCAAAGAATACCATCGACTTGCTTTTTAAGCAAATCTTTTGGCGATTTTGGTAAGTCAGACCTAAGGAATATGCTTTTTCTTTGCTGAAGATCTATAGAGCGAAGAATGCTCGTTGATTTAGAGATTGGTTGCATCAATGTGAAACCAGGCAAACTGTTCAACACAGTGTCTATGGACCAATTTGCAATCTTACCTCTGCGTATTTCTGGGATATAGCCATTAAATAACGAGTAATAGGGACTATCAATGACTATCTCAAATCCTTTCGGAATTCGTACCGACGCGTGAATTGTATCGTTGCTACCTACAATTGTAAGGAATTGATTTATACGATCGTGTAAGTAGACTTTGTTGTTTGCGAAGCCCGCAATCGAAAATCGTCCATGTTTTGTTTTTTGAACGGAGACGATGTTTGTGAAGTGAGGTGGAAATACGCGAACAAAATCATTGTTGTATTTCGTTTTATCTATGGCAATAATGCTGCCACCAATAATAAGGATTAATAGGGCAGCGGAAATTCCTGACAGAATGATTATTCGTTTCATCGGGAGTTCTTTTAAAGAAGGGATCGGTTTCCCAATCCCTTCTCATAATTATTGCGGCTTGTTGCGAAGAACCCCAGTGCAATCGTTATTGAAGAACGCTTGCTTGTGCAAGGGGCCAACCTTGATTGTACAAATTGGGTAAAGCGTATCATCGCTGAGCTGGCAATTATTCTGCTCAGTTGTTCCAGCAGAACATACCGTTGCACTTGCCACATAGTAAGCAGAGATCGGTGCGAACAAGTTCCCTCCAATCGCCCCACCCACCGCAAAAACCACTGCCATCACAGGCAGCATCATTCTGATCTTTTTCATAAACGTGTTTTTTTAGATTTTAACATTGTGCCTACTCTCTTCCAGGTTTTCGGCATTGTCCTGTTTCCATTGCAATAGAATATCTTTCGGATAGATCACGATCGCTATCGAGGCCAGCAACACAAAGCCGATGTTGAACACCATGTGCTCATCCCAACTTAATTTCTCCAGCACACCACCGCACGAGCAGGGAACATATTCGGAGAGCCGCGTGATAACGATGATGTAAGCTGTGAACATCACCATCAATGAGAACGACGCGTAAAGGCCGGTCAATCGAAATCTCTTCGTCATCAACAGCATAGCAATCACGACTTCGATGGCCGGCACCAGCCACACTATAGTTCCCGCGAAAGTCGTAAGTACGGGCGACTGACCTATCTGTAACCTGAACTTGTCGTAGTCCATCACCTTACTCACCGCAGCGTAGATGAACAACACCACGAACAGCGCACTGATGATCTCGATGATCCACTCTTTTTTGTTTGACATAATTTTATTTGATTCTTTTCCTGTATCGCCCCGGCGTGTAACCAAAGGCTGAATGAAACGCAGCTGTAAACGCCGGCACGCTACCATAGCCGGCTTCGGCCGATATCGATTTGATGTTCATCGCCGTAACTTCCAGTTGGTTCTGTGCACGAACCAATCTTTCAAACCTGATGTAAGCGAAGATGCTGCAACCGTGTAGATCTCTGAACAGACGTTGCATTCTTGTTATACTCATCCCCGCGCGTTCTGCGAGTGTCCGCAATGAATGATGGTCATAGAGATGATTGTCGATCCATGTCTTGAGATCTTCAATGGATCGGGAATATTCGATATCATTAATTATTTCGGTCGATTGCGTGCCTGTGATCTCCATCGATAGTGAAAATAGATCACGTGATTTCGATCGGCCTCGGAATATAGTCTGCACACCTCGCCGGGAAGGGAAGTTGTCTTGTGGGAAAGAAGAAAGTTGGATTCGGAAAAAAGGCTAGTGAAGAAGGTTCAGTCGCTTCACCAGGTCTGCGCGATGCTTATCGCTAACGGGCAGTCTGTGGCCGGCAACTACTACCTCAGTGCCTGTGAACTCCGTTATCTTTCGAATGTTGACCAGGTAGGAGCGGTAGATCTTTATGAAACGCTTTTTACTGAGCTGCTCTGCAGCGGCGGCCATGTTTATAGAAAGCGTCACGACCCTTTCAGGTGTGTGTACCTTACAATACGATCTTTCGGCTTCAACAAAGTTGATTTGACTATAAAGAAACCGCGAGTGAGACTGTTGACCAGTTGTTTTCAGGAACACAAACTCTTCATCGCTATCGTTTACCGCACGCAACTCATTTGAATTGTATATCGCTATATCGATCGCTCTTAAAAGGTCCTGTTCAGTAAATGGTTTCGATAAATAGTTCGCGGGACGAGTCTCCTTCGCGCGTCTTACCGTTGTCTTGTCGGTGTAATCTGATAGATAAATTATAGGAATCCTTTCGTTGAGCTGAAGCTCTTTCGCAGTCTGGATGCCGTCGAGCTTCCCATTAAGTCGAATGTCCATTATAACAAGATCTGGTGTTTGTTGCTCTGAGAGGGCGATGGCTTCTTCACCGCTTTTACAAATTCCAATAACCTCCATGCCATGATCGACGATCATCGCTTCGATACTTTTTGCGATCAGCACCTGGTCTTCAACTATGAGAACAAGCGCTTTGTCCATTGGGCTGTTGGGAATTGTATCACGAATGTTGTTCCACTCGAATTATCCAACTCCATCCTTCCTTCGAGCTGGGCAACCAGTGCTTCAACGAGACTGAAACCTTGCGACCTGCCGATCGAATGATCGTCGAGACCGATGCCGTTATCTCTGACAGTGGCAACTACAAGGTCGCCGCGTGACCGAATTGACACCGTTAGCAACGGATTTGGTTTATGATCGAAGGCGTATTTGAAGGCATTGCATACCAACTCCTGTATGATCAGGCTTAAAGCAAGTGCTTTGTCGATATCCAGCTCGATGTCGTCGACGTTCAGTGTTAATCTTAATTCCCTGGTTCGGATGCCATAAACGTCGACGAGCTTATGAACGAGGTCGGTTATATAAGCACGCGTATTGATAACATGATCCGCTTCGGCGTTGTAGAATCTTTCATGCAGCATCGACATGGCATGAACGCGACTTTCGGAATTTCGTGCTTCCAACACCATTTCGTGGTCTGTATAATGACGCGTTTGCAGATGAAAGATGCTCGCCAGCGTTTGGAGATTATTTTTGATGCGATGTCGCGTTTCGGCAAGGAGCAATTCGATACGTCCTTTTGCTGCGCGGGCATTTCGAAGGTTGATATAGATCAGGATCCCGATAGCAGCCACGAGGAGGAGTCCGACCGCAAGTGCCCCGATGAGGATACGACTACTCTTGATCTGTGCCAGGTTGATCTCTTCCTGCTTTTGAAGCAATGCGATCTGTTGCTCTTTCTTTTCGGTTTCATAACGGATGTGCATCGCCTGGAGGCTTTTGCTTTTTTCGTCGTTGAGGAGACTATCGCGGATGATGATCAACCGGTCCATCAACATCATTCCATTGGCGAAATCTTTTTGCGCCCTGGCTACCTTTACCTGCAGCTCGAGATTTTGTCGAAGGTATTCGGGCGTTCCTGACTTCAGGATTATTTTTTCGGCATCGAGCAGGTAGTCCTTTGATTTTTTATACGTGGATGTGAGCAGCGATAGTTCGCCGAGATTGTTGAGTACTTCTATCATCCCACCTGGATCGTCGATCTGTTGTTGTATAGCGAAACTTTGGTTGAGTTCTTTTGTGGCTTCGGTGAGGTTGCCGGTGAGCATTGATACCTTGCCAAGGTTGTTGATGGTTCGCGCGAGACCTTTGGTGTCGTTGAGTTTGCGTTTAAGATTGGCGGCGACGTTGAGGTTGGCGCGGGCGCTGTCGTATTGATGGGTGAGGATGAAGAGCCATCCTAAATTGTTATAGGATCTGGCTAAATAGGCCGTGTCAGATTTTGCGAAAAGTGTAATTGCTTTACGATAATAATTACTTGCTTCGGTGTATTCATGAATTTTTGCAAAAATAGATGCTATCGTATTGTAGCATTGAGCAAGCGAATTCGACGGCTTTTCCTTTTCAAGAATTTTGATTGCAGTCAATACGCTTTCGAGTGCCTCTTCATAAAGACCACGGTTTTTATAAACGATTGATAAAGCAAGGGAGGTATGTGCGATGTTTTCCGAATCTTTAGCAATTTGAAAATCAGTCAGACTTTGCCTATAGTATAATATTGAAGAATCCGATTGATTGAGAGCTGCATAAGAAGCACCTATTCCAGCATATATTCTAGCCCACCAGCCACGGTGCGGCTCCTCAATTGGGTATGTTAACGTCCTTTTGTAGAATTTTAAAGCACTGTCATACTTTGAGCCCGAGTAAAACAACCATGCAATTTGTGCTGTGACATCGCTGATTTGCTTTGAATTTCCTCTATTTGAGTTTCTGAGGATTTGCTGCAGAGAATCTATTTCGTTTCGATTTTGGCCAGAACATATCTGGAAAACACTACAAAGAACCCATATCAAAACCAGTTTTCGCATGGTGAGGCAAGGCTTCTCATTTAATATAACGAAAACGGTGAAGACAATTAATCTTCACCGTTATTCGTAAGTAATATTTTAGACTAAGGAGTATGCGGAATTGGTGGGGGTGGAGGCGGAGGCGTGTCTTCCTCATCCTGCTGCAACACCGGCTTCACTTGCTCGTCAACGCAACTGATCGCGCTGAAGGCAATAAGCAACACCAATAGGTATTTCAATACTTTCATTTTTTCAATGGATTAGTGGTGGAACATTGCCAGCATCAAACCCACGAAAGGCAAAGCATTCCCAACCAGAGCTCTTGCAAACTCCAATACAGGTACTCAACTTCTTTTAATGGATGTGCTGGCTTTCAGACCACGGGTGCCTGGCTCTCATGAGTTGTCCGTCGTTCCACTACCCGTGAATAAGCAGTTCGACAACAATCATCACTCGAGCCATCGATCGATTACTGATTAGTAACTCGTACTATAGTCTACACACAGCACAATAGAAAATATTTTGTCGAAGACGACATAAATAAAAAAGGAGAGCCATCGCTCTCCTTCTCTGATCATCTATTAACCTAACCTTATTACGGAAGCTGGCTAACTACGGTCGCAACCGAAACAGTACCGCCCGACCTAACAGTTATCCTGTTTCCTACAGTTCCATTTACATTTAACCCTATCACTAATATTCTTTGGAACGCCAGCCTGCCTGACGGCGTTTCATCATAAGAAGCAAAATACAATTCGTAATCGCCTTCTTCGAGGAACGGAACCACAAACGTTCTTCCATTCAAACCAGGCTTCACTTCTCCACTCGCCACCGCGTTCATAAAATACATCTGGTTCTCACCCTGGGGCTGAGTCTCTGTGGACGCACTGAAAGTTCCCTTCTTATATGCGTAAGCCACTACCTTCTCCGATCTGGCAGGCAAATAGTTATTCAATATGCCTTTGATGGCTCCGCCCTTTTCCTTTACCATCACGCGAAGCGAACTGTTTAATTGGTCATCTCCTACGAACTTGTAACGTACATCGTCATTCGCATCATAGCTGATAGCCTTACGGATATCGAAATCCAATACAACTTTTGTAGTGGTATTGCTTGCCACTTCGAAGTTTTGTGATGCAACTACTTCTGTAGTTCCATCAACAGTGTTCTTTAGCTTGTAGCGTTTGCCATCCATCGTACGCACATAACATCCGGGCGTTGCACCGTCAGCGTCCGTATTCAGATCCAACACTAATGTTACGCTTCCGTAAGTCTTCGAGTCAAACTGGCTTGCCAACGCAAGCACCTTCGTAGCTCCTTCAGTATAATCTTTAAGATTTACCGTTGCTTTTGTCACACCACCGATAGATCTTCCATCTACCTTGATGTCTGTAACGGTCACATATACCCCGGTAATGTTGCCATCATCGGAAGGACTGTCTGTTATTTCAAACTGCACGTTGCCTTTGCCCGTAGGTTCATTCGAATCGTCGCATGAGATCAATAAGATCGCCGCAAAGCCAAAAGCCACCGCCCTCATCCATTTCACTATTTCCTTATTCATATCAAGTCTTGGTTGTGTTACCTGCAGTTGGTCTTACATTTTTAGACACCTCCTGCCAGATGCTTCGGTGAATTGCAAATAGCGCGCACGAATGAATAACCCTGAATTTTCATCAGAATCTGAATATGCGTTAAGATTCGTATCGTGTTTTGTGGAGTAGCATACTCAAGCAATGGGGAACCATAGCTTATGTCAGGTTAATGATCTATGTCTTGCAAAGTGATGACATACATCATGATGACCTTTTGCATGAGGTTATTGTAAGGAAATCTGTACAAGAAGCGAGTATGATTGATATTGGTTGACAAAGGCCCCTTCGAGTTCGTTCATTTGATTTTATAAATCATTTAATCATATGAAAAGCCTTGGAGAAACAATTCGAACCAAAAGAGAATCTATGGGACTGCTTCTAAGAGAAGTGGCGGCCAAGATCAATGTCGACTCTTCTTTATTAAGCAGGGTCGAAACCGGCGCCAAACGCCCAACCCGCGAACAGGTCGTTCACCTTGCATCCGTCCTCAATGAAGACACAAACGCCCTGTTAATTCAATACCTCGGAGAGCGGGTCGTTTACGAACTTAAAGACGAGGAAGATCTCGCCATCGAGGCAGTCATGGTGGCCGAAAAACGGCTTCGCTATGTATCAGCTAACAACGCAAAGAAAAAACGCCATGGAGGGGCAATCAGGAATTAGACACAACCAGGTTTTATTAATTAATGTCAAATACCACTAACTGAATTTAATTATGAAAAAGAAAAAGGGCACATCAGTAGAGGAGTCTGTTGTTGGTGAAAACAATCAGCCTGCCGAAGTTGAGCAACTGGTAATCGATGCACCCTGTGCAACCGTAAGCCACGACCTGCTCGAACAGTTTGAAAGATTCTATGAATATCACCCTGCAAGAAGATTGAGTCGTAACCTGCGCTCACTGTTGTTGGAATTCCTTATGTATGATGGATCTGCGGAAGCCGAGTATCTCCGCGACCTCGTAATTGATCTTGATGGCCTTTTCAGTCTCCTCGACGCAATGGAAGAGGAGGCCGAAAAGCCGGTTGGCAAACTATAAATGGCGTCAATTGACCGAATTATTAAGCTTCTAATTGGATTTTAACCACTAGTGTAGAGTTTTTTCAACATTCTTGGTGCAACATTTGTATAGGGAAACGTTTATCCCAATGATTTCGGGGATCGCACAAATATTTACCCGGGGTTCAATTTTTGTTTGAGAGTTGTCCACAGAAGTTCAAATAAACCATATAGAAAGATGATTTCACGTTCGTCACGAATTATTGTCACCCTCTTCGTATGCCTGTTGCTGATAGGCTCAGGTTGTAAGAGTAAGAAGAAGGCCATGGAAGCCAAAGCAGCGGCAGAGAAAGTACGCATAGAGCAAGAGGCCGCCGATAAGAAAAAACGCGAAGATGAAGAGGCAAGAAAAAAACGCGAGGAAGAAGATCGACTGAGAGCAGAAGCGGATGCCGAAGCAAAACGCAAAGCAGCAGCGACATCAACACCTGCAGCACGTCTCGACCAGTATTTTAATGCGATCGCAGGTTCCGGCAACTCATCATCGGCTAACGGTAGCATCAGCGAAGCTTTAAGCTTGTTCGCTTCACCACAAACACCAGTGCTGATCGTAATCGCAGAGGAGGGCGGCATGAAAGACTACGACAAACCGACGACCATCCAGGACTATCTCAATTACCTGAAAGATCAGAAGAAGAATCTCAACTCGATCAGCGATCTTAAATTCGACGGTGCGGGCAAGATCACCGAAGTTGAACTAACCAGAAAGAAGTAATTCAAATCTCAAATAACAGAATATGTTTCGTCAAAAATATTTCCTCAGCTTGTTGTTTGTCGGCCTCGTAGCCACAACCCTCTCTGCACAAACAGCTGACATCAGCCCACAAAGAAAACAGGCAATCGACTCGCTCGCACTGGAAAAAGTTCGCGACCTCAGCAAGTACATCAGTATCATCGGTAACAAGAAGACACCCTACTCAGAAGCAACCCGGGTTATGGATCGCGCCGAAGAGTTGTTCACCCCCGGAAGCGAAATGGGCGTATCGTCGCTCACCAGCAAGGAAGTGAACTACTACAAAGTGAGAAAATACTTCGAAAGACTGATGGCACTCAACTACGATCGCGTGAACATCAAATGGTATGATATCCACTACATCAGCGACCTCGAGCGTCAGCCCGACGGCCGCTATGTAGGGGTTGTTACCATCTACCAGCGCTTCGAAGGTGAATCCGACGACGGTCTTAAATATAAAGACACAACCAAAAAGGACATCACCATCTACGTTGAGCGCAAGAAGACTCAAATCGCAGGAAGGACCATCGAATTCTGGGACGTTCTCCTCGGCGATATCCGTGTGACTGAAACCGGCGCATGAGATCATTGAGACTTATTGTTCTCGCCACATCCGCCCTCGCTTTCTCTCATGCCTTTGCCCAGGTTGGCAACGACATGGACGATGAATCGAAACTGTATGCGCAAACCAAACAGGTTAACCAGTTCTTTCGCCGGTTCAATGGCGAAGAAAGCGAGAAGGGTGACCGTTACTATCCCGACGACAAAAAGTACAGGGACACAAAACTTCGCAAGAAGTACCTGGCAATGTTGTTCGACGGCGGCAACGCCAGCTTTTCCAACGACCTCAAGGTTCAGTTTGCCAAAGATGTTTTAGATAAAGACAAACCCGGCTTTCTCGATTTCCATGCGCCGGGTTGGGTCGCGGAAGTGCAAACAACTTTCATCGTTAACGGAAAAGATCAGCCTGTTACTTTGTTCATGGCCTTGGAACCCGATCATCTCGGTTACAAATGGGTGATCAGTAAAGTGTATTCCGAGATCTTTTCAACCTATTTTAAAAGAGATACAACTAAAGTCGGGCAGTTCCTTCATCCAATGAGCCACGAACTCGACTTCATGAATCTCCGAAGAGCATTCGTTACTGTGGACAGCGTGGCGCAGTTCGCTTCGAAGCATTTTGTTCCTGATTATCTCACGCTGTTTCTTTACGAAGTGAAGAAAGGAACTATGAAATTTAAGTATGTTGATGCCGTAAAATTCCATTTCTTCCAGATTCCCGGATGGTATTTCGAGTTGGCAGATTTCAATCGTCCCGGTTATAATACAGGCTGGTTAATCTCAAACCTTGTGAAGCTCAACACCGACAAGGATAAAGAAGCACTCAGAAAGTTTATCTATCATGAAACTCCGTAAGGTTTTACTGTTAGTTTTTATTTTTTTATTTGTCGGGTTTTCGATCGAAGCCCAGCAGAAGAAGAAACCTGCGTCCAAACAACCGGCAAAGACCAATAATAGCACAAAGAAGACCCCGGCAAAGTCGACAACTAAAACTCAGCCTGCTCCTCAAACGAAAAAGGAGCAACCTAAAAAGCAACTTGCCAACGAGCCTGCCATCGACGCCGCTTCCGGCGATGAAAAACGAGTGAGAGACATTATCTCTTTTCTTGAATTCGTGTTGAACACACTTGGCAGCGAGTCGACTCCCGCACGCGATAAAGAAACAGTAATAACCGAAAGCTATGCGAAGATCTTCCGCGACGCGAAAGTACAGGTGGAAGACGATCTCGACGCGACCCGGAATGTGATCACCAATAAAGATGTAACCGCCTATCTTAAAGATGTCAACTTCTTTTTTAAAAACGTGAAGTTCACATTCGAGATCGACGGGATCCAGACGGGCGAGGTCGACGGAAAAAAATTCTATAAAGTATCAGCAACAAGAAATCTTTCGGGCACCTCGGCCGATGGAGAAGCGGTGAATAATAATTCACCCAGGTATATCGAAGTAAACTACGATCCGGCAACGCAGGACCTCAAGATCGTGAGCATATACACCAAAGGCTTCGACGAAAAGCAGGCGATGGTGAACTGGTGGAACCAAATGTCGTACGAATGGCAATCACTGTTCAGGAAAATTTCAAATAAGACCGACAGCGTTGGCCTCTCAGATATCCGCCAGATGTCGGCAATTACCGAGATCAATATTTCCAATAACCAATACATCCAGAACATTGAACCGCTTGCGAGGCTAACGAACCTGCAGAAGCTCAACATCAGCGGTACTAAGATCAGCGATCTCACACCAATAAGAAATCTTACAGAGCTCCAGGAAGTTGACCTTTCCCGATCGGCTGTTAAAGATATTGCCGTGTTAAAGTATGCAAGTAAGATCAGCAAACTAAATCTCGAGAATACAGGGATCAGCGATCTGTCCGTTGTTAAAAAGATGACTAGCCTCCAGGTGTTGAATGCACGGGGAACGAAGACGAATGATCTAACGGGAATTATCGATCTCACAACACTTACGAATGTCGACGTTAGTAAAACGCAGATCACATCGCTGGCACCGTTCCAGAACCTGACGGCAATACAGGTTCTCGATGTTTCTTCGAATGCAATTTCTGATCTTGCACCGCTCACCAATCTGAAGGCGCTGGTTGAATTGAATATCGACAGTACAAATGTGATTAACCTTATTCCTCTCGCACAACTAGGTTCACTCAATATCCTGAGCATGAACAACACGAAGGCAACAACCCTCGACCCGCTGAAAGGACTTCCAAAGCTGCAGAAGATCTATTGCGATCATACGCCTATCAGGCAGGAAATTGCCGATTCATTCATGGCGGCGAAGAAAGGAACACTCGTTGTCTTCGATTCCAAGGATCTTAAGTCGTGGTGGGAAACGCTGTCGAAAGACTGGCAGAACATATTATATAAGGCAAGTCGCGAAGGACGTGTGCCTTCAAAAGACGAGCTCGCGATTCTCGCTAACGTGGATTCGATTAACCTGAATAGCAGTTCGTACATCAATGATCTCGAGCCATTGAAACGACTTCCAAAGCTGGAGGTCATCATCGCAAGTAAAACAGGCATCAAGGATCTTTCGGCCATCAAGGATCATCGCGAAGTTCGATATCTAGATATCAGCGATACTGACGTGAGCGACGTATCTGTTCTGAGCAAATTCGCTCAACTAAAAACATTGAAAGCCGACCGGTCGAAGATCCAGGATATTGATCCCCTGATCCCATTGGCGTCATTAAGTTTTATCTATGCCGACGATACAGGCGTGAATGATATTCGTGTATCCGATTTTATTGCGAAGAATCCAAGAGTGCTTATTGTCTATAAAACGTTTCACGTAGAAAGATGGTGGGGCCGGCTTGCTCCCGAATGGAGGACTGCGCTGGAGAAACAGGTGAAAGTGGGCGACAACCCAAGTCGTGAAATTCTTCACAAGCTGGTTGAACAGAGGACATTGAATGTTGGAGACGCGAACGTCAGCGAGTTGTCGTCGCTGGGTGAATTTGTGAGACTTGAGGAACTGGGTGTGTCGGGAACTTCGATTGTTAACCTGTCTACACTTTCGAATCTTTCTATTCGTTCGCTTCACATTACCAATTCTCCGTTGCAAACGCTGGAAGGTATCGCAGCACTGCCTGATTTGATCGATCTCGATATTTCAAACACACCGATTACTGACTTGCGTCCGTTGTCGAAGCTGAATAATCTTGCGAAGTTTAGTTGCGCCGGCACGCAGGTTCGTAAGCTCGACGCTTTGGAGATCCTCAGTTCTCTCGAGTACCTCGATTGTTCTAATACATCGGTGAACAGGCTTGACGGTGTTTTCAATCTTCCTTTGAAAAACCTGAAGTGTTATAATACGAAATTATCGAATCGACAGGTCGATAAGTTCAAACAGGCTCACACTGATTGCCAGGTGGTTTATTATTGAAGGATGAATTCGATGTAATCGAAATTCATGTTGCCGTTTTCGACAACCATCAGCTTGATCACATGCTTGCCTTTCTTTAGCTCGAAATCACCGATGTTGACTTTATCCCAATGATGCCATTGGCGCCATGCTATTGAATCGGATGGATCGTTGGTGCTGAATACACGTGCGGGAGAAAGTTCTTTCCCATCGATCTCGATCGCTATATCTCCATCGCCGTTGGCGGTGTACATTAACTCGGCAGAATATTCTCCGTCTTCCACAACGACAACGTCGTACTTGATCCATTCGCCGGGCACTGTCCATCCCACGTATAACGAATTCATTTGTGGTTGTACTTTATTGAACTCTGTGTTGTCGATGTTCTTGTCTTTGGTATAGGAGATATCAACGCCTTCCATCATCCGGAATTCATTTAAGAACATCCCGTTAGCAGGATTCAACTTGCCGCTGCCGTTGTTCACTGCGTCGGAGTCGTGATACGCCCTGCCTTCGCCACCGGTGTTATAGAATTCGCATTCAAGTCTTCCGGGAATGACTTGAGGTTTGCCATTGTAAGGTTCAGGCTTATCGATTAAACCAAGGCAGACAAGGGAGATCAGGATGTAGCTCTTCATAAAACGACAAATACGAAACTAATTATTATCTTTAAAACAATGAAAGGTACAAACCTCGGTGAGCTCGAAGAAATAGTATTGTTGATTGTCGGCATTTTGTTCGACAACGCTTATGGTGTTGCGATACAGGAGGAATTGGAGAAGCGCTGTGACCGGAAGGCGACACTTAGCACGATACACGTGGCTCTGCATCGACTGGAAGAAAAAGGATTTCTTGAATCAAGACTCGACGGTGCTACGAACGAAAGGGGAGGCCGGAGAAAATTACTGTTCCGCGTAACAAAGTCGGGCCAGAAAGCCCTTGCCAACGCCCGCGAAATGCGCAACGACCTGTGGGCTGCCGTTCCGAAAGCTGCATTTAATGCTAACACTTCTCCTTCATGACCTCGCGCGGGCAACGGCCGCCGGGATGGGTTCGGAAATTTCTTTCGAACTTCCTCGATGATCGAGTGCTCGAAGGATCTTTAGGTGACCTCGAAGAAAAATATAGTAACAACGTTGAGCGCGGCACACACGTATGGCACGCGAACGTCATTTACATATTCGAAGCATTAGGCTTCATGAAAGTTGCGGCGTTGAGAAAAGAAGAGCCTCGATCGATAGCCGGACAGGTACTTCACATCTTCACATTCTTCGCCCGCCTTGTTAAGAGAGACAAAAGTTATTACCTGGTGTCGATGTTCGGTCTTGCCCTGAGCCTTGCGTCATTTCTCTTAATCGCGATGTTCATAGCGGACGAGCTTTCGTACGATAGCGTTCATGTTAATCGCGACCGGATCTTCCGGGTGACGACGCACGTTCGATTGAACGATGTTGATTTCGACCTGGCGACAACTCAATTTCCAGCAGCTCATGCGCTGCAGTCGGAGTTCCCGGAAATCGAAGAAGCCGTGAGACTTCATGCGACAACGATGTTTATCGAAGTTAATGATAACAAGTTTGAGGAGAAGGTCGCGTTTGTGGATGATAACTTCTTCAATGTATTTTCATTTCCATTGATCTCCGGAAAGCATGGAGATGCGATCATTACCGAAAGAATGGCACTTAAATATTTTGGACCGGACGATCCAATCGGGAGGATCGTTAAGATCGGTTCTCGTGAAATGAGGATCTCGGGTGTGATGAAGGATATCGATACTCATTCCCATTTCAAATTTGATTTCTTCGTTCCACTGAGTAAACAACTGGACGTTTGGAAGAGTGAGAACGGCATCGAAGGACGCGAGAACAAATGGTTTTGGATCGGGGCATATACTTATGTGATGTTGCGTGATGCCAGTGATGAGACCCCGTTGCGTGAGAAACTTGCTGCTTTCGTAAAGAAATATTTTCCCGAACGATTTCGCGAGAGCCGTTATGAACTGCAAAAATTGACGGACATCCACCTGATCTCGCATAAAGACAATGAACTTGAATCGAACGGAGATATTCTTTATGTTCAACTGTTCACCGTTCTCGCCGTTGTGATCATTGTAGTTTCATTCATCAACATCATCAACCTTTCTCATTTTAAGATCACAAGTCGCAGCAAGGAGGTCGGTATTCGAAGATCGCTCGGTCAGAGTCCCGGTAAGGTTTTTCTGCAGCTCTCTGTCGAAAGTTTACTATCGGGGATCATTTCATTTTTAATTGCTATTGTGCTTTGCATCGTTTTCCTGCCACAATTCAACCAGGTGGTTGAGAAGGATCTTCATCTGAGCATGAGACTTATGGGGTTCACGCTTGCTCTTGTTGTTGTGGTATCGTTGCTGGCCATCGCCAGGCCAACCAGAAAAATTACATCTGCCGGGCATACCCGCAATGTATTGATCGGTTTACAGGTATGTTTCTCTTTTGTTCTGCTTGTATTCTCGTTTATTATTGGCAGCCAGATCGATTTCTTCGGGGAGAAGGATCTCGGGTTCGATAAGAATAACATTGTCGTGATACCGATGAACGACAACTTCGACCAGGAAGCCTTCAAACGAGAGATAAAAAGAAATACCTCCGTTATCAATGCTTCTGGTGGCGAGCCACCCGGTTACGGTTACGACGGATGGCGCTTCGTTCCGGAAGGTGGTCCATACGAGAAGCCATTAATGTTGTCATTTACTTTTGCCGATAAAGAGTTCATGGAGACAATGAAGATGAAATTACTGGCCGGTAGAAATTTTAATAAGGATGACAACTCCAGGATCGATACGCTATGGTCCTTCATGATCAATCGTAAAGCAGCCATCGAACTTGGTTGGGCCGAAGACCCGATCGGCCACACTATGGAGATCTTTGCTCCCGGAAGAACGGAGATCATGGCGAAAGGAAGAGTGGTTGGTCTCATAGAAGATTATCACAGCGAGTCACTTCACGACCCAGTTAAGCCAGTCGTGATCGCTTGTGACGTTGCTGGGTTTGGAGAGTTTCTCGTTAGAGTTTCGGATGTCAATGGAGAAACTATTGCAGCAATAGAGAACACGTGGAATAAGTTTTCGAACAGGCCATTCGAGTATTTCGTTCTCGATCAGCAACTCGATCGATTGTATGCTAACGAAGAAAAGTTGGGTAACGTGATGTTATTCTTCACGCTCGTGGCACTGTACCTCACTTGTTACGGATTGTTCGCGATGAGCTCACTTGTATTCACAAGCAAGCTGAAAGAAGTGGCGATACGGAAAGTTTTTGGCGCAGGTGAAGCTTCCATCCTGCGACAATTTTACAGTCGCTACGCATTGTTCAACATCATCGCGCTGATTGTCGGGGTACCCGTTGCAATGTGGCTGGGTAATTTATGGCTCGAAACGTTTCAATATCGAATCGGGCTTTCGGTGATGTTCTTCGCCAAGGCAGCGCTGCTGGTGCTGATCGCAGGAATGTTATCGGTAAGCTATTACCTGGCAAAGGTTGCCTGGAGCAACCCGTTGCCATTCTTACGCAGAGACTGACGGCGCGTACGCTCTCCGATAGAACACCCAGTATGTGATCGGGAATACGAGCAACGTGAACACCGTTGCCGTTACGAGTCCACCGATGATAACGACAGCCAAAGGTTTCTGAGATTCACTTCCAATCCCTGTCGAAACCGCAGCTGGTATCAAACCAATCGCAGCCATCATCGCCGTCATCACAACGGGCCGCGTACGAACTTTCACAGCTTCGAGGATCGAATCGGCCAACGTCATCTTATTTCTTAGGTTCTTATTGAATTCGAGGATCAGGATCACACCGTTCTGTATACAGATACCGAACAGCGCGATAAACCCAACACCCGCTGAGATACCGAAGTTGATGCCAGTAATGTGCAGCGCAATGATACCACCAACTATCGCGAACGGAACGTTGATCAACACAAGCCCTGAATCTTTTACGTTTCCAAGCAGGATGAACAGGAGGATAAAGATTCCCACGAGGCAGATCGGAACAACCTGCGCGAGACGTTTCGTTGCACGAACCTGGTTTTCGAACTCACCGGTCCAACCGATACGATAACCGGTAGGGAACTGTATGTTCTTGCTCACTTTGGCTTGTGCTTCTGCGATCGTGCTTCCGAGATCTCTTTCGCGAACCGAAAACTTCACACCGATGAAACGTTTGGTGTTGTCGCGATAGATAAATGCCGGCCCGGTAACTTTCTGAATTATGCTGAATTCGCGGAGCGGGATCTTTTCACCGCGCATCGTGGGCACCATCAGGTTGGAGATATCATTCTCGTCTTTTCTATATTCTTGCTGATACCTGACGCGGATATCGAACTTGCGCTCGTTCTCATATTTCTCGGTCGCTGTTTTTCCACCGATGGCCATTTCTATAACGGCCTGTGCATCCATCTTGGTGATGCCATAGATCGCCATCTTCTCTTCATCGAGTAACACGCTGATCTCGGGTTGTCCCATGTTTCTTAAAATACCAACGTCTTTGATGCCGGGAACGTCTTTCACCTGTTCGATAACTTCGTTGGCAAGTTTGTCGAGTGTATTCAGATCGTCACCAAAGATCTTGATGGCGTTCGAAGCGTTGATACCTGCCACTGCTTCGGCCACGTTGTCGATAATCGGCTGCGAATAATTATAAACAATACCCTGGTAATGTTTCAACTTTGTATCCATCTCGCCAACGAGATCGTCCATACTGATACGACGACTCCATTCCTCTTTTGGCTTCAGATTCACCTGCATCTGCACGTAATAGAATCCAGACGGATCCGTTCCGTCATTCGAGCGGCCGGTTTGCGAGAGCACACCGTTTACTTCGGGGAATGTTTCGAGCTCTGCACGGAGCGTGTGAACCATCTTCACGGTTTCATTGAGTGAGCTGCTCATCGGCAATTTAGCTTCAACCCACAACGCACCTTCATTGAGTTGCGGAAGGAATTCCGTTCCCAGCCACGTTGTAGAAAAGAGAGTAACGCCAAGAACGAGACCTGCGATAAGGAGGCTGAGTCTCTTATGGGCGAATGTCCAGTTGAATCCGCCTGCTACCCTATGATTAATGAAGTCAACAAATTGATTATGCTTTTCTGAAACGTTTTTCCTCAACAAGATCGAACTCATCACAGGAACGAGCGTGAGTGTGAACAACAGTGCACCTAATAACGCAAATCCCAATGTGTATGCGAGTGGCGAGAACATTTTGCCTTCAACTTTCTGGAAAGAGAAGATTGGCAACAATGCCGTGATGATGATCAGCTTCGAAAAGAATACGGCCTTACCCATCTGCACGCCTGTCTCACGAATCAAACCAAGCTTCGCCAGCTTGTTGAATTTTTCCATGCCGTTCTTCCGGGCCATGTGATCGAGGCTCACGAATAGCCCCTCGACCATCACGACGGCTCCGTCTATGATAATACCGAAGTCCACCGCTCCAAGCGACAGTAAGTTGGCGCTCATGCCTTTCAACTTCAAACACATGAAGGCAAACAACAACGCGAGTGGAATGATGATCGACACGATGACTGTTGTACGCCAGTCGGCCATGAAGATGAGGACGATAACAGTTACGAGGATGATACCTTCGATAAGATTGTGCGTAACGGTTTTCGTACAATAGCTGATAAGGTTATCGCGGTCGTAGAATGTCTCCATCTTCACATCGGATGGTAGAATTCCGTTCTGAAGCTCGGCGATCTTGTCTTTCAATCGTGCAAGTACTTCGCTGGGATTTTCTCCTTTGCGCTGAACAACGATGCCTTCAACAACATCGTCGTTGTCGTTCATACCAACCTGGCCCACACGGGGAGCGCTGCCTTCTCTTACGAGGGCAACGTTCTTAACCAGCACGGGGTTGTCGTTATAATCGGCAACAATAATATTTTCGATGTCGGAGATTGAATTCAACAGGCCGATACCACGAACAACATAAGCCTGCCCGTTCTTTTCGATCACGTCGCCGCCGACGTTAAGATTGCTTCCTGAAACTGCTTCATAAACTTCGAGTGGCGTGAGCTCGAACTTCTGGAGCTTCGAAGGGTCGACACTGATCTCGTAGATCTTGCTTTGACCACCGAACGCAACAACGTCGGCAATACCGGGAACGGCGCGAAGCTGCCTGTCGATGATCCAGTTTTGAATCGTGAGCAGGTCGCGCGTGTCGCGTTTCTTGCTTCGAAGAACATAACGGAAGATCTCACCAGTGGGGCCGTACGGAGGCTGTACTTCGGGTTCTACGCCTTCGGGAAACTGAACGAGACGCAGCTGGTTGTTTACCTGCTGACGTGCGAAGAAGTCTTCGACGTCATCGTCGAAGATGATCTTGATAACCGAGAGACCGAACATGGTGATCGAACGCACGTTGGTCTTTCGTTGCACGGGACTCATCGATACTTCTATCGGCGTTGTAACGAAGCGTTCGACTTCTTCGGCGCTGCGACCGTCCCATTCCGTTACGATGATGATCTGGGTATTCGTTACATCGGGAAAGGCTTCGAGGGGAATTGTAGAATAGCTATAGATGCCGGCGACAACCAACAATCCAACGATGAAGAAGGTGAAGAAGCGATTCTTCAGCGAAAATGATATGATACTTCGAATAAACTTATTCATCGATCAATCATTAATTGCGTCATAGATCAACAACTGGTTCTTCACGAATACCACTTCACCCGGTTCAAGACCGCCATTCAGATAAGTGATTCCACTGAGATCGCGGAAGATGTCTACCTGCCTGGTTTCGATGTGATCTTTATCCTTGAACACCATTACCCAATACTTGCTTTTATCGAACACAACAGCCGCCGAGGGGACGGATGCCTTCGAGAATGATTCGTTGTAGGTCAGTTTTACAGTTGCACTCATCTCCGGTTTCAGGGCATGGTCGGCGTTTGGCATTTTAATGCGGACCTTCATGGCCTTTGTTGTGGGATCGAGGATGTTGAACGTACGATCTACTTTTCCTTTGAATTCACGATTGGGATAACTGATCGTGTGGATGTCGGCGTCGATGCCGGGAGAGATCAGACTGATCTCCGATTCGTTTACGTTGGCGAGCACCCATACTTCGTCGATCTGTGCGATCTCGAAGATATCGTCGCCTTCGTCGGCGCGGATCAATTCGTTTTCGGTAATGTTTTTCTGAATGATGAATCCACTGATCGGGGCTGTGATGTTGTACATAGCGCCTGACTGCAGATTATAGATCTTGTAGATCTCGTTGATACGTGTGAGCTCTGCCTTTGCTTTTTCGAGCTCTCTTTCGGCAGCCACCCTTTCTTTGTCTGAAGCAAGCTTTCCTTCCAGGAGGTCTCTCACGACCTGGAGGTTCTTTTCGGCAAGAGCCACGTCATTCAACGCGTCCATTCGTTCGCGCTCGTATTCTGCCACCTCGCTGCTTCGGATCGACGCCAGGATTTGACCTTGTTTCACATGATCACCAAGTTCAACGAAGATCTTGAGAACGTTACCGCTCACGATAGGGAAAACGTGTGCGAGACGATTGTTATCTGCCGCAATCTTTCCAAAAAGTTTAACTTCATTCCGCACGGGACGAACTTTCACAGTGTCGAACTTACTTTCCTGCAGCATCTTCTCGGTGATCACGAAGCCTTCACTCTTTTCTTCAGTCACTTGCTTGTGACACGAAGCGAGGGTCAGCACAAATGCTATCGAAACTAGATGGATCTTCATGGCGCTTAGTATAAAGGATAGGCGATACTATAATTCAATTGCTCGGCCGACAATGCCACCTGCCGTTCGATGTGGTTCATATTGATAATGGTTTCATTGTACGACTCGAAGAAGTCGACGAACTCAAGCAGCGTAATATTTCTTCTCTGAAAGTTTACGGACACGCCGTTAAATACCGTGGCGAAATCTTCATTATACATTGTCCGTGCTTTGTTATACTCCTGGATGCTTCGGTTCATCGCAAGCCACGAATTAGTTACTTCTGCCTGTACCGAACTCTTAGCCTGTTGTTCAAGTACGACAACCGACTTTGCGGTGCTTTCGGCATACCTGATGTTGCCCTGGTTGCGATTCAACAACGGCAGGTCCATTGAAAGAGTAAGATTGATCTGGTTATTGAATGCACCACCACGTTGATCGTAGCCTCCCCCAAGCGTAGCATTCGGTATAGCAAGTCGTTTTTGATATTGAAGATTAAGATTGGCGTAGTTGATAGTCGCTTTAGCAATCTTATAGTCGGGCCGGGAGTCCAATGCAACTTCTACAAGGCTGTCGACCGGATGCTGACGTTGAAACCTGTTCCATGATGTTAGATCGAGATCAGGTGTAACGAAGTCCGTTGTTTGTAATAGTATCTGAAGTTTCTTTTCCTGGTCCAGGATCTCGTTAATGAAATTTGTCTTCTCGTTGTTGATGCGGATGTAGATCGATTTCAATCGAATTACTTCTTTATAAGGAATGTTTCCCTTCTTTGCCTGCGTATCGTAAGAAACGATGATGCTGTCGAGCAGACCAAGTTGCTGATTGAATTTCCGGACAGCAAGTTGATTGAAGTATACCTGGTAAAGATTGTTGCGTAGTTCAAGCTTCAGGTTGCGAAGAAGATCTTCGAATTGAAACCCGGCAATCATTGAATTCTGACGACTTAATTCGATCTCTTTCCTGCGTTTTCCGCCAAGTAAGATCAATTGCTCGACTGCAAGTGTTTTTTCACCGGTGCGACCAGTGTGAAAATACTTTTCATTCTGCGGATCGACGGCATTGATCTCGCCAGAAACAACCGGATTAGGATAAAGTCGTGCCTGTATTTCGAGCGCTTTCGTTGCTTCGACCTGGTATTCTTGCGCAAGAGCGAGCAGGTTCTTCTCCGCGAACATCTTCTCGGCAGCTTCCATTGAAACATGGAGCGTATCGGATGGAGCTATTAAAAGCGATAAAGAACAATAGATTTCCGCAAACATCGATGAGGGCAAAATGGGCTGTGAAACAACATCTTTCTCGGCAAAGAAATATTAACCTGAGCTTAAATTCTAGTTAAAAGGGCTCTAATGTGTCGGAATGGGAAGCAGGATAGTAAGAACAGTTCCTGCATTCACCTGCGAATGAATACTGATATCTCCGAAGTGACTCTTTACAATTCTATATACAAGCGATAAACCTATTCCGTTGCCTTTATAAGTATCTGTATTCTTACCACGATAGAACGGTTCAAACAGGTGTGGAAGATCTTCTTCCGGAATGCCGATGCCGTGATCTTTAAATTCAAGTATCGTTTTACCGTCAGTAGTCTTCAGCAGAGCAGAAACCCTGTTGTTGATTGAATACTTACAACCATTGTCGAGCACGTTGGTGATTGCTGCTTTCAACAACTGCTCATCACCACTTACATTCAGTTTGGCTTCATCGTCGATCGAAGCATCTATTTCTATCGAGATTTGGTATTCGGGATGAAGTTTTTGGAGCTCTGTACGCGAGTCCCACAACAACTGGTCGAGACGAAGCACTGTAAATCGCTTCTCTACATCTTCCATGCTCGCTTGTGCAAGCAACAACAGACGGTTTGAAATTGTTTTCAGGTTCGTAATGTCTTCACGAACCGATTGAAGCACCTTAATGTACTCCTGTGCGCTGCGTTCAGTGAGCAAACTTACATCGATCTGCCCGAGAATGGCAGTTAATGGATTGCGGATCTCGTGCGAAGCGTTGGAGATAAATTGTTTCTGTGTTGTGAATGCCTGTTCGAGCCGTTCGAGCATGTTATTGAACGTGCTCGAGAGTTTCGACATCTCGTCTTTGCCATTACCTGCATTCACCCGGCGATGAAGACTCGTAGCGGAAATATCATCCACCTCGCGAATAACTTTCGAGATAGGTTGAAGCATTCTGCCAACGTAAAAATATCCCGAAAGGAAAATGATGAATATCGAGACACCGAATACGATCAATAAAATAGTGCGCAGGTTACTCAACTTCGTCACACCATAGATATCGACAGCGGCAACGATCACAACGAAGTGACCAAAGCGGTCGGTATACAAATAGCCGAGGCACTCATATTCGCCTCTTGTGAAACGTACTTCTTGCTTTTCGCGAACCTTGTCGAGCAGGTCGTTGTCGATCTCGATGAAGTTATTTTCATCCGACGTATACAGAATATCATTCTTCTCGTTGTACACCCGAACTTCTTCCCTGGTAAGATTCATCGGGTTGTCGACTTCAATCTTCTTGAGGACGTCGTGCGTTACTTCTTCCACCTCGATGGTAAGACGGGCAACGGCCTTCGCTTTGCTGGTAAGACGTGAATAGAATTCGTCTTTGCGATAATCGGCCGAAAAGAAATAGACTGCAATCGAGCTTGCTACAAGGATAAGGGCAACGATCGATACGAAAAGAAGGATGAGTTTATTACGGATGTTCATGGTGCTTCCGCAAGCAGGTACCCCAGACCTATGCGCGTGTGAAGAAGCTTCACCGCGAAATCTTTATCGATCTTTTTACGAAGAATATTAATGTAGACTTCAACAACGTTGGTACCGGTATCGAAATTGATACCCCAAACTTTTTCAGACAGCTCTGCTTTCGAGATCACGCGGGCGGGATTTCTCATGAAGTATTCGAGGAGGTCGAATTCTTTTGCAGTCAGCGAAATTGTTTTGCCTTCGCGATGGGCTGTCTTCTTACCGAGATCCAAACTAAGATCAGCAACCTGCAGTGTTTCGCTGGTGTGATGCGAGTTGTAATCCGATCTTTTTGTGAGAGCACGAATGCGTGCAACCAATTCGAGAAACTCAAAAGGTTTCACGAGATAATCATCGGCGCCGGAATCGAAGCCATGAACCTTATCCGATGTTGTGCCAAGCGCTGTCAGCATTAATATCGGCAGATGTGGTTTCTGTGCTTTGATCTTCTTGCAAAGATCGAGTCCGTTGATAGACGGAATAACGATGTCGAGGAGAACTACATTGTAGTTGCGCGATAACGCCAGTTTCTCACCAATAAACCCGTCGTATGCGAGATCGACTTCGTATTGATTTTGCTCAAGCCCGCTCTTTATGAACGCAGCTACTTTTTGTTCATCTTCTATTACCAGGATCTTCATGCCGTGTCAACGAATTTACCGACAAAACTGGCAATTGAAAATGGTAAAGTGGCCCTTAAATGATTGGATTTAATTGTTTTTTAAGCAGAATCACGTTTTTTCAATCCAATCGAGGATATAGTCGGCGTCTTCTTTCCACGTTGGCTGACCTAATACATAGTGATTTCGGCCCGGAAACTCCTTATAAGCGGTGACTGATCCGTTGTTTTGAGGATACTTTTTGAAGTTGCGAAGATTCATCGAAGCGGGAATGATGTTGTCTTCACTACCAGATGTGATCAATAATGGTCCGTGTGGTTTCTTCCAATCCACTGCTGCCTGGCTTGTGAGTCCGCCGCGAGTAACTGTCTTTGATTCGGGAATTGCATTCGCTTCGTAAGCAGTTTTCTGATCTTCGAGACTCATTCCATTCACGAATGCATACTGAAAATCGGCAAGCGACATGAGGTAAGTTTTCTTTGTTGATGTGAAAACCCCTAAGGATTTACCACCGCCTTTTAAAAATGAAAACTCGTATGGAATGATTCCTTGTGGTGGTGCGGGATGAATTGCAACGGCAGCTTCAACCAATCCACGATTGAGAATTATTTGTGCCATCATTCCGCCCAACGAGTGGCCAATGGCGATTGGCTTTTCCGGCATGCTTCGAACGGCGTCGATATATGAATCGATAAGCTCCGATAATTTTAATGATGAGAGACCAGGATTACCGAGTGGATGTTTTGCACGAAGCTCTGCAGGTTCACCTTCTTTGAATGGCCATGGAGGTGCTACAGTTTTATAACCTTTACTTTCGAAATAAGTCTTCCAGTTGTCCCATCCGTGGTGAGTTACAAAAGCGCCAGTAATGAAAACAATGGACTTCGATTTAATGAGTGTCATTGGGGTGTTTAGATTAAAGTCAAAAGGTGCACAACATGTAATCTATGACTTGATTTAACTCAAGTCAACCTTTAACCGGCAGATAGTCGATGCAATCGGGTGAGATGGATGACTGAATGATCTAAAGAGTCGACAAATAGCTCTCCAGGTTGCCCAGGTGTTGTTTTGCACCTTCGAGTGCACCAAACTCCCTGACGACAAAATCCCTGGCTTCCTTTGTTTTGAACACAGACCGGAGCGTGACTTTAGTCTGTTTGCCAACGGCTTCGAAAGTAATGAACGTTTGGAATTCGGCGGGATCGTTGTCTTTACCGGAGTCGTGCAGGTAAACGAGTTTCTCCGGTCTTACAACTTCAATGAAACGGATACGATTGTCGTAGGTGCGGCTATCGGGGCCATGCATAACATAAACCCATTCGCCACCGGGACGAACATCGATCTTATGAGTGGTATTGGTGAAGCCATCCGGACCCCACCATTTATCGACGTGCTTCGGACTTGTCCATACTTCGAAGACAAGTTCGCGAGGAGCGTTTAGAAGACGTGTAACTTCTATTTCTTTTTCTGGTTCACGCAAAGGAAGCGAAGTAAATTTTACGCAAAGTAACGCAAAGACTATTCGTTTCGCAAAGAGTTTACGGGATTAGAACGTGCAGCTCTTAATGCTTGAGTGCTTACAATAAGTAACGCGAAGGTCAATGCTATTGCGCCTGTCAATGGGAAGATCCACCACTCGATCTCTGTTCTTATGGTGTAACGTTCAAGGTATTTGGTCATCGCAAAGTATGAAAGCGGTGCACAGATCACGAACGCTATGATCACCAGCCATGAGAAATCTTTCGAGATAAGATTGACGATGCTGGTAACGGAAGCGCCAAGAACTTTACGGATGCCGATCTCTTTGGTGCGTTGCTCTGCAGTGAATGATGCGAGTCCGAACAGTCCAAGGCCCGTGATAACGACCGCGAGGATAGCAAACATGCTGGCGAGTGTGCTGGTAAGATTGATGGTGATGAATTTTTTCTGGAACTCAACATCGACGAATGTGTATTCGAATGGATAAGCGGGTCCGTATTTCTTGAATATGTTTTCTACAGTTTTCAAAGATGCTTGTATGTCCTGGTCTTTATTTAAGCGGATTGTGAAAGATCCCCACCAGTCGTCGAGTACGGCGAACATTGGTTTCACTTCATCGTAAGGTGAGCCCATAAGAACGTCGTCGTAAATGCCGACCAGCTTTCTTTTCTTGCCCCACAACTCGAGTTCCTGGCCGATAGGATCTTTGAGCCCCATGATCTTAATAGCGGCTTTGTTTACACAGATGGCCATCGTGTCGCTTTTGAAATCTTCGGAGAAGTCGCGGCCTTCAACCATTTTCACGCCCATGGTTTTGGCCCAATCGTAGTCGCAGATAATCGTTGCGAAGATTACTCTAAGGTCGTCGGGTTTGCCGGGCCATCCGACAAAGTTGTTTGAGTTAATATCGGTGATGGCACTATTGGCGCGTGTTACCGATTCGACTGCGCCGGAAGCAATCAGCTCGAGTTTGATCTGCTTCATGTTCTTATGATAATCGTCGTTGATCGATACGGTGATGAGCTTGTCCTGGGAATAACCGATGTCGCGACCTTTGGCCAGTTGGATTTGGTTGTAGATAACGATCATAGAGACGATCAGGAAAATTGAAACACCGAACTGTATCGTAACGAGAATTTTTCTTGGGAGACTGGCGCCTTTGCCGATAGTCGGTTTGCCTTTCAAGACTTTTGCCGGTTGGAAGCCGGAGAGATAAAATGCCGGGTAGCTTCCGGCGATGATGCCAGTAACGAATATCAATCCAAACGCATACAACCAGAATTCTTTGCTGGCGTAGTCGATAAACAATTTTTTATCTACCAAAGTATTGTATGAAGGCAGGATCAGTTGCGCAAGGAGCACAGCGATCGTAAACGAAATGAATGCAATTATGATCGACTCGCCAATGAACTGGAATATTAATTCGAGTCGTCGCGAGCCAATGCTCTTGCGGATGCCGACTTCGCGGGCTCTGCGTTCGCTTCGTGCTGTTGCAAGATTCATAAAGTTGATGCAGGCAATCGCAATAATGAACACGGCGATGATGGTGAACAGTTGTACATAGTCGCTCATGCCACCTTGTTCAACACCATTTTCGAAGCTTGAATACAATCTCCAGCGCTGGAGAGGATAGAGGAAGAAGTCGTGTTTGATCTCTTTGTCCTCGCCATGTCTTTCAAGCATTTTGCGCACGCTGTTCTCTACAGTTGCCTGGTTCTTTGGATCGTTGAGTTCTACAAATACCTGGAAGGAGTAATTACCCCAGTTGGTTGTGTTGCGTTTCACCCAATCGTTTTTCTCATAACGATATTTCCAGGTCATGAGAAAATCGAACTGGAATGACGAGTTGCTGGGAATGTCTTTCAGAATACCGGTTACCGGAAGATCATATTGATTATCGACGCGGATGATCTTGCCCATCGGATCTTCGTTGCCGAAGAGTGCTTTCGCTGTCGATTCCGTGATGACGATAGATGCTGGGTCGTCGAGGACTTTGGTTTTGTCGCCGGCGAGAAGAGGATATTCGAACATTTCGAGAAACTCTTCGCTAACCCAATAAGCTTTTTTGGTCATTCGTTTTTCTTCCGACACGGATACCAGGTGATCGCCACCCCAGTCGGTAACGAGAGCGTGAGCGATGTTGGCGTCGGCAGTCTTCATCTCTTCGTAAGTGGGAAGAGGCACTGAAGTCCACGAGTTTACTTTGCCGTCGAAGTATGCATTTACCCAAACCTGGTAAAGGCGATCTGATTTCGGGAGGAACTTGTCGAACGAAGTCTCGTCTGCTACCCATAACAAGATCAAAATAGAGCAGGTGATGCCGATGGCGAGGCCTGATATATTAATAAATGAGTAGAAGCCGTTTTTTCGAAGATTTCGGAACGTTACGAGCAGGTAGTTTCTGAACATGGAGCTGCGGTTTGAGTATTGGATACTTCCGTTTTTCGAAAAAGTATCAGGAAAGTTGTAATTAAATGTCAGGGTAGTGACAGATAACAACTTTATAAGGTTGCGTGAGGATTTACTGGTCTCTAAGAGATTTTACAGGGTTCGATTGTGCTGCTCTTAATGCCTGGGTGCTCACTATTATTAGTGCAAACACTAATGCAATCAATCCCGTAAGGGGAAATACCCACCACGCAATGTTTGTCCGGATGGTGTAGCGTTCGAGGTATTGTGTCATGAGGTACCACGACAACGGTGCAGAGATCAGGAACGCAACGACCACCATCACCGAGAAATCTTTCGAGATGAGACTTACGAGATTGGATACGGAAGCGCCGAGAACTTTCCGGATGCCGATCTCTTTCGTGCGTTGCTCTGCTGTATATGATGCGAGGCCAAATAAACCCAGACCGGTAATGATGATCGCGAGTGTTGCAAACAACCCTGCGAGCTTACTCGTGAGATCGATGGTCGTGAATTTTTTCTGGAAGTCGTCGTCTACGAAACTGTATTCGAAGGGAAAAGATGGAGCATACTTCGCAAAGATCTTTTGCACTTCGCTCACTGCGGCAGGCAGATCGTTGGTCTTGCTGAAACGGAGCGACACGTTGTTGAACCAGCTTGGATCGAAAACGACGAACGTAGGTTCCACTTCATCATAAGGCGACGCCATCAGCACATCGTCGGAGATGCCGATGAGCTTGCGGTTGGTTCCCCACAACTGGAGTTCGGTGCCGATAGGATCTTTGAGGTTCATCAGCTTCGCCGCAGTTTTATTGATGATGATAGCATTCGAGTCACTTTTAATGTCTTCGGAGAAGTCGCGGCCTTCGAGCATTTTGATACCCAATGTTTTCGACCAGTCGTAGTCGGTTGCAACGGTAACGAAGAGTACTTTGAGATCGTCGGGTTTGCCGGGCCACGAAAGAAAGTTGCTCGACTCTGTATTTGTTACTGCACTGTTGGTTCTCACAACAGATTCAATCACACCTGATGATAGCAATTCAGCTTTCAATGGAATGAAATTTTTCCTGAGGTCGTCGTTAACTGGAATGGAGACCAGGTTTTCTTTTGAGTAGCCGATCTCGCGGCCTTTCACGAATTGGATCTGGTTGTAGATCACGAACATGGCGACGATCAGCAATATTGAAAAACCGAATTGCGTGGTCACAAGGATCTTTCTTGGGAGACTCGCGCCTTTACCGATGTTGGGTTTGCCTTTCAATACTTTCACGGGTTGAAATCCCGAGAGGTAGAATGCGGGATAACTTCCTGCAATGATGCCGGTAACGATGATCAGCCCTACAGCGTACAACCAAAATTCTTTGCTGGTGTAATCGATGAACAGTTTTTTATCGACAAGTGTGTTGTATGAAGGCAATAATAGTTGTGCGATGATAACCGCTATCGCAAAAGAGATCAGTGCAATGATTATCGACTCGCCGATGAATTGAAAGATGAGTTCACGCCGGCGTGAGCCGATGCTTTTACGGATGCCGACTTCTTTCGCGCGACGTTCGCTTCTCGCGGTAGCGAGATTCATGAAGTTGATGCACGCGATGGCGATAATAAACACGGCGATGATAGTAAAGAGTTGAACATAGTCGCTCATGCCACCCTGCTCCACGCCGTTGTCGAAAGAGGAATGAAGTCTCCAGCGAAGGAGAGGATATAGAAAGATGGCGGGTTTCAAGTCTTTACTTTCGCCGTGTTCGAGATACATGTCGCGAATATTATTTTCGACGACAGCCTGGTTCTTTTCATCGTTCAGCTCCACGAATACCTGGAAGGAATAACTTTTCCAGTTGTTTGTGTTATCGGCCACCCACTTACTGATCTGCACGCGATGTTTCCATGGAAGAAGAAAGTCGAATTGAAATGACGAGTTGGATGGAACGTCTTTCAGGATGCCGGCTACTTTGAGATCGTATTGATTATCGAGACGAATGGTTTTGCCCATTGGATCTTCGTTTCCAAAGAGTGCTTTCGCGGTTGACTCGCTGATCACGATATTAGATGGATCGTCGAGAACCTGGGAGGCGTTGCCGGCGATGAGAGGAAACTGGAACATTTCGAGAAACTCTTCGCTGGCATACATGCCGAGTTTGTTCATGCGTTTGGTTTCGGAGATGGCCAGGAGATGCTGGGTCGACCAGTCGGCGAGAGCAACATTGCTGATGCTGGCGTCGGCGGTCTTGAGTGCTTCGTAGGTGGGAAGTGGAAGTGTTCTCCACGAGTTGGTTTGTCCATCGAAGTCGACGTTTACCCAAACCTGGTAGAGGCGCTTTGCTTTGGGGAGGAACTTGTCGAACGAGGTTTCGTCGGCCACCCAGAGGAGGATGAGGATGGAGCAGGTGATGCCTATGGCGAGCCCGGAGATATTAATAAGTGAGTAGAAGCTGTTTTTCCGGAGGCTTCGGAGGGTGACGAGCAGGTAGTTTCGGAGCATGATTAGGCGGTTAGTGTGAGGAAAACCGTGACTTTTGGAAATGGTGACGGATTAATTGTAAATAATTGTAATGGGTCTCCGGTTATCTATACTCGTGCTGGTTCTTATCTCTTGTGGGCAGAGGAAGCTTACGATAGGGGATTTGAAATTTCCGGACCCGGAAAGGAAGGGTATTGTAAGGAATGGTGTGAAGGAGATGATGGGTGTTCCGAGTATGCAGATCTCATCGGCAGACACGACGTTGCATAATATATATGATAAGATTGGTCGTTCCGTGACGATTTCGCCGTACCCGGGTGACAAAATGTTTTACAGGTATGATTCGATGAGTCTTCCTGATTCATTAACTGTAGTCGACTGGGATGTTTACATGCATTATAAGATCATCCCGACGTTTGATGAAGAGACGACTGTTTTATATCTCTATTATTTTGATCCTCATTTCAAGGCCGACAGGTATGTGGAGAAGCTGATGTTTGATAAGAGTGGGAGGTTGGAGAAGTTGGATCGTCATTATATAAAGCATACGGCGTTTAAGAACATACCGGCATTTAAGGCATTGAATAGTAAGCCGGAATATTCGGTGACATATTTTTATGATGACAGGGGAAGGTTGGTGAAGGATTCGTGCGATTACGATTATGTTGTGGTGCGTAAATATTTTTATTCGGATCGATTGGATTCGATGTTGTATACGCGGACGGACAGGGCGCGATTTTTTGAAAAGCAGAAGACGTACTATGGTGCTGATGAGTTGAGGAAGAGTACGAGTGTGACGGTTGTGGATCGTCATTTTGATCGTGGTAAGAATACGGAGGGGACGGAGTATTCGTATACGATAGCCTATCATTACAGGAAGTGGTGACCAAAACGTCTGGTTTTCCTGACTATCTTCACTTCATTACTTCTTAAAGTTTCCTAAAGCATTGCTTTTATGAAAAATTTGGTGCGAAAGACATCTCTCCAGGAACGGGAGCTGGCGAAGACGATCGTGGAATTGCTGAAGCGTGAAAGATCTGTTGCGCTTAAGGGCGGTCGTGAGTCGGTGAAGTTGCCAAAGGAGGTTGTTAAACTTTTAAACCAAATTTTTTCAATTATGAAACAAGGTAAAACGGTGGCGGTGATGGCCGCGGACAAAGAGATTGGAGTGGAGGAGACTGCGAAGATTGTTGGGTACCCGGTTAAGGTTATGATGGGATTACTGGATCTTGGTAATATCCCATTTACGGGTAGTGGCAAAAACAGGAAAATGTTGTTGTCGGATGTGCTGGCGTACAAGAAAGAGCACGAAAGAAGACAAAGGATCTTGCAAGCAATGGCTCAGGAATCGCAGGACCTCGGGCTGGGTTATCAGTGAGTGCTGGTGGCGTAGTTGCCATTCTTGATGCCTGTGTTCTTTATCCGCCAGACCTGAGAGACCTGTTGCTCAACCTGGCGGAGCCTGAGTTTTACCAGCCGCGATGGACGCTTGAAATTTTATTTGAACGCGAGCACGCTTTAAGAAAGAGGCGACCGGACTTAACGGAGGTGCAAATCCGGACAGTAACAATTGAGATGAATCGGGCATTTCCTTATTCACTGATTGAAGCTGATCGTACGCGACTTGAGCATACTGGTCTTCCAGATGTGAATGATCGCGAGAGCTCTTGATAATCTTAAATCACTCGGTATGCACGAGACCTTGAAGCTTTTAGACTCTATTCTCAAATAGATTCTTTGTAAAAACCCAATCAGGTTTTCCTGATCATTTCACTCATTTCCCTTCCATTCTTTTTGAATCTCCTTCTCTCCTGAGAACATTTACGTCAAACAGCAGGAGGTATGCAGACGATGATTTTTTATTTGTTGACGTGGGTTCCTTTTTTCTGGATCAACTGGAAGCTCGCAGATTGGTTGTTGGAAGACCGGAAGAGAATTGAAAGGCTCGAAGCAGAGAATGTTTTGCTGAGGAAGGAAGTGGAGAGGATGAGGGAGAGGTTGGAGTGAGATGATTACAAAAAACTTGAGTTTCATTTACTTCCTGGTACTTCGTCGTGGTCTTTATAAAAACAAAACGTTATGGACTCGATTTTACTCGATATCGAAGAGGTGCTTTTTAATTGGTTGTTTTCGCATATTCCGATCATCGCTACATGCGTAGTGCTTGCAGTGTTGTTGATTTGGTTTACGCGACGAATGACGTCGTTGATTCACAGTTATGCAGCCAGATTTAGCAAGGTAGAGGCTGATGTTGGTCAATTAAAGACAGACATGCTCAAAGTGAAGAAGATGAACAACAAGTTCAAACGTAAGTTTGATATCATCGACGCCAAATTTGAATCCGTTGACAAGAGGTTTGACAGTATGGATAAACGCTTCGACAACCTGGAAAGAAAATTTGATACACTTTTATCGCAACTGGCTTTCAACTCGAAAAATCCAGATTAGCAGTCCTTGTATGCCCAACATCCGCTGACAAGCCTCGGCACCCAATGTATAATGATTACTCGGGCGACAAGATCACGATTATGCTTTCAAGGGAGGATTACGATAATTATCAAATTGGAATCAGGTTCATAAATTCGACTGGATTCTTTATTAGCTCAATAGTTGTACCATGCTTGATCGAAGCCATAAATTTTATCGATTCTGAGGAGTCATCGGAATTTGGAGACCGACCGTGGTATAAGATAGTATCGGAGCTAAAAGAAAAATCAAAAGACCGAAGCATTCTGGAGATGGCGCAGCGCTTTTTGGATTTACCTAATAGTCGATTATTCGAGTCATTAACTAACCTAATGGACCAAATGAATTCGTCAACGGTGATATTAAAAACAGAGCTTAAGGTGTTTAAGGCCTCATATGTTGATCGATTATTCAGAGATGTTATGGCGACCAACAATTTCGATAACTATGCGCTCAATACATTTCCTTTTGAGGAAAATTATCCGATAGGTGGTACCGGTATTTTTGTTTCGAAGGACTTTCATTTAAATCCCGAAAAAACAGATTTCGAAAATAGTCAAGTGCTATTCGAAGAGCTCGTCGACCTCACTCCAACTCAAGCATCTGATGAGCGATTATGGACGTACCTTACTCACGTCTTTTTTTGGAGCTACATGATTCATCGATGGCCCATTGAGCCGAAGGAACGGCCACTTGGTAGAATTCGTGACAGATATTTTTTAAGGGGAAAGGGTATTGAATCATTGACCCGAAACGGAATTTCACGACTTTGGTGGTTAGCCCATATTAGCTACGATTCAAATCGGCACGATAGATATGAATTGACCAAAGTGTTATTTTCCCGCGCCGATCTAATGGTTGGAATTGGTGAGCGGGCCATTGGATGCAATCTTGAAATTGTCAAAGGTTTGTTGGAATTTTTAAAGGACAATCCACAAATCCTTATAAGTGAGGATAAGACGAGGAAAGTAATCAGAAGTTTAAATTTAGTTGGTGGAGTTAAATCTCTTGCCTTGCTGGGCAAGGATAGGACGAAGATAACCTTAGAGGAGATTACAAAGGACTTACTAACCTAGTTTACTCAAAATTAAGGCTGCTAATAGTTCTTTATTTTTGATCTCGCATTCCCAAAGCTCCATCACCCTCCAATTCAAGCGCACCAGATCTTCTTTGGCTTGTTGATCGTTGGATCGGTTCCTGGCAATTTTTTTCATCCACCAATCAGTTCTTGTTTTTGGAACTACAAAATATTTGCATCCCTCATGGCCATGCCAAAAGCAGCCATGAATAAATATTGCCGTCCTATACTTTTTCAGGACTATATCTGGCTTCCCAGGTAAGTCTTTCACATGAAGCCTGAATCGATACCCACGAGCATGAAGATACTTTCTAACAATCATTTCAGGCTTCGTATTTTTGGAACGAATCCTGCTCATGTTATAGCTCCTGACCTCGGGCTTGTGAACATCAGCCATGAATATTTGACTTTAAGTTTTCTTGAACCTTCAGGTTTTTTGACACAAATTGACGTAACAAAATGTGATTTTTGTCGCAGCCACCTAACGAAAAGCAAGCTAAATGCCTAAGTACTCAGATCTGAGAAAGAAATTAAAAATAGAAGTATCTAAACCTGAACAATTTGACCTCGCGTACTTAACTCATTACTTGCAGACCCATGAAAATGGATCGTCTCACTATTTCAGAGATGAGGCACTTAGGTATGTGAAGAGTATTACTTCTGAAGAAGACAGAGAGGTCACTTTAGGCAAATTTGTGCCTGTAAAATGGGATGTGGCTTTTCCTCCCCGTTCTAATCCGAAATTTAAATTTGTGGATCTTTTCGCTGGAATTGGTGGCTTCCGGATTGCTTTCCAAAATCTGGGGGGCAAATGTGTATTCACATCTGAGTGGAATTACTTCGCTCAAAAAACCTACGAAAGAAATTTTGGGGAAGTTCCTTTTGGTGACATTACTAAAATTGACGCGAAGAATATTCCAAATCACGATATCCTGCTTGCGGGATTTCCTTGTCAGCCATTTTCAATTGCCGGAGTTTCTAAGAAAAATAGCTTGGGTCGTGAACATGGCTTTCTTGACAAGACACAAGGAACTCTTTTTTTTGATGTCGCAAGGATAATCAAGGAAAAACGCCCGAAGGCATTTGTCCTGGAAAATGTGAAGAACTTAGTGTCCCATGATAAGAAGAGAACTTTTCAGGTAATCAAAGAAACACTCGAAAAGTTAAGGTACACCATTCACGCCCAGGTTCTTGATGGCAAATATTATGTCCCGCAGCATCGGGAGAGAATTTTTATTGTTGGTTTTGACAAAGATGTTTTTAGCGGTGCTGAAGAATTTAAATTTCCGAAAATGCCAAAGGCGAGAATGGAGTTTAAAGATATCCTACAAGACAATCCGTTAGAGAAGTATACATTATCCGACAAGCTTTGGGATTATTTGAAATTATACGCAGCAAAACATAAAGAAAAAGGGAACGGATTTGGATACGGACTTACACCTTTGAAAGGAGTATCAAGAACCCTGAGTGCCAGATATTATAAAGACGGATCCGAAATACTAATCGCTCAAGCCAATAAAAACCCAAGACGTTTAACTCCTGCCGAGTGTGCGAGACTTCAGGGATATCCGGACGGTTTTGATATAAGCGCCGTGTCCGATAATCAGGCGTACAGACAATTTGGGAATTCGGTAGTGGTCCCATTGGTTCAAGCTGTTGGCAAGAATGTCATCAAAGCAATGCTCACCAATGAACCTCGAAAAACTCAAAGACGTATTCGCCGCTAATGGTTGCTTGAAAATCTATGTCAAGCGCCTCGCTGCTAACGACAACTCGAAGAACCAAGTTTATCTTGGCGGGAGCTTCGACATTCTTAACATCTTACCTATACGCGAAGTAACTGCCGACTCCTCGGGTGATTGGGGCCGGGAAAGATTCAAGGCAAAGCTTTCCTTTTTCTGGCTCGACGATAATGGCCATCTTTTCCCAGCCCCTCATACTCAACTCATACTTTATCCTAAATATCCGGAAGTAAGACTATCAGGTTTTCTCCTTGGATGTGAAAGCCCACCATCGGCACTTATGACAGAGAGAATCCCGAATCGCGTTCTTTTTCTCGGAGTTGCTGCAAACGGGACTGTCATCGGATTTGTTGATTCACCGGAATCACAAGTCTCAGTTGAAGTTCAAAATCTTCATGCACTTGAGAGCTATGGAGTTTTTAATATTATAATCCTGCCGGCGGCATTGGATAGTTGGGAGAAGCTTTTAAATGAGCTTAGAAGGATTCACAGTAATGGGTGGATTGATTCGAAGAAATTGGGAAAAAATGGCATTGCTGTTCCTTACATAGGACAAAACAGCGGTGGATATACACTTGAAGCGGAGTTAGGAATTACTCCTAACGGGTATTCAGAACCCGACTTTTTTGATTGGGAGATCAAACAATTTGCCGTTAAAGACTTCAAAAAACTCGATAGTTCTGTTATAACATTGATGACTCCCGAACCTACTCATGGTTATTATGTTAGCGCTGGAAAGGAAGCCTTCATCCGAAAATACGGATATGATGATAAGAAGGGACGCCCTGATAGAATGAATTTTGGAGGCGTCCATCGGGTTGGTAAACACCAACCGATTACAAGTTTAAGAATGGAGCTTGTTGGTTTTGATATAGGGACGTCCAGGATCAGAAGCTCAACAGGACACATTGCATTAATGGATCGAGAAGGAAATGAAGTGTCGTGCTGGTCTTTCGCTTCCCTTATTGAACATTGGAACAGAAAACATAACCACGCCTGCTATATACCGTCAATGACTGTAAAAGACCCGTTTCCCAAATTCATGTATGGTAGGAACGTTTTGGTTGGGTCCGGCGCAGACTTTCAGTTATTCCTTGGTCAAATGGCTTTGGGTAATGTTTACTATGATCCGGGAATTAAAATGGAGAACGTAAACGGTAAAGTCAAAATAAAACCGAGGAGTCAGTTTAGAACCAGATCAAAATTTCTTAAAAATCTTTACAGAAAATTTGATCTGGTTGATGTTTTTAAGTCGTCCTGACCATTTATACAGGAATTAAGCCTCTGCGTATATTTTATTTCCTACTTAATTGCATAACAAATCTCACACCTTCTCGTATATTTGTTCTACAACCTGGTAACAAATGATCGAAACTAAACTCGGAGAATTCGAAGAAGTACTCCTCCTGTTCACCGGCATTCTCGGCGAAGACGCCTACGCTTTCCGCATCGCAGAAGAGTTCGAAACACAAACCGGCCGCGCCGTCTCCATCGGCGCCGTGCACTCCACACTCGACCGCCTCGAAACAAAAGGATTCCTCACTTCGAAAATGGGCAACGCCACCGCCGAACGCGGCGGACGACGCAAACGGATCTTCACCATCACCGCCATCGGCAAACGTGCCCTCAAAACATCGTACGAGTTTAAAGTGTCGCTGTGGAAACAATATCCCGACTTCGCTGCCAAGTTTAATTTCTCTTTTTAATAAGAAGACCCCGGAAATAAAAAAACAATCATGAGCAACTCATGAAACTATTCGCGATCTCTTGAGTAATCAGAAGTTAAGACTATGATGCCTCCAAGACTCGCCCAGAAAATATTAAGAAATGTTCTCCGCAACGAACTCGTCGAAGACGTACTCGGCGACCTCGAAGAAAAATTTTATAAAACCAGTAAACGATCCGCCCTCAGGGCAAACATCAACTACTGGTTTCAAACAATAAATTACTTACGACCCTTCGCGCTCCGGCAACGAAACAGCGTAATAAAAACAAACGGTATGTTGAACAACAACTTAAAGATCGGATGGCGACAACTTCGTCGCCAGAAAATGTATTCAGCAATCAAGATCGGCGGCTTCGCACTCGGCATCGCCGCCAGCTTGCTCATCACGCTCTATATCAAAGACGAACTTAGCTTCGACACACAACCCAAAGCTGCCGATAGGATCTATCGCATCTACGAAACTTATGCCGAAGGCGCCAAGGTCTACAAATGGGTCTGGTTCCAGGCGCCATTCGCAAAAGTTGTTAAACAACAATGTCCCGAAGTTGAACTCGTAGGACGATATAATTCATCGGAACTCTTCGGCGTCGGCAGCGCACAGATCCGCCGCGACGATCAACCCGACAACACCTACGAAGAAGGCATCACTTACTTCGACCAGGAACTTCTACAACTGCTCGAGATCCCATTGATCTATGGCGACATCAAGACATGTCTCGACGAACGCAACGAAGTTGTTATCACCAGAAAGAAAGCAGAAAAATATTGGCCCGGCGAAAATCCTGTCGGTAAGCTCATCATCTACAACAACGAAACTGCCACGCCAATCAAGATCGGCGGCGTTATCGAAGACTTCCCGGTAAACTCAAGCCTGCAGTTCGACTGGCTCGTGAGTATGGCCAACCGCGAAATGTGGCAAGGTGAACAGGATGCATGGTATGCTACCAACTATCCTACGTACGTTCGTCTTCGCGAAGGCGCCAATCCCGCCGACATGATCCCGAAACTCATGAAGATTGCCGAAACGTATATGGCCCGCGATCGCGCGAAAGACTTCATCGCGCATGCTGGTTTCGGAATGCAACCACTCAAAGAGATCCACCTCAAGTCGACCACCGACGGAATAGAAAGTCCCGTTACCAATACCGGCGACATGCGCTTCATCTGGTTGTTCGGTGCCGTCGCGATCTTTATAGTATTGATTGCCTGTGTTAACTTCATCAACCTCTCTACCGCAAAGTCGGCAAGTCGTGCGAAAGAAGTCGGGCTTCGAAAGACCGTCGGATCATACCGGAGTTATCTCATCGCACAGTTCCTGGTGGAGTCACTCATCTATAGTGCACTTTCATTCGCGATTGGAATTGCACTCGCATGGATCATACTCCCCAACTTCAATTCACTCGCAGGTAAGTCAATCATATTTCCATGGACTGAAATTTGGTTTGCGCCCGGTGTGTTGATCTCAACGATCGTTGTTGGATTGTTTGCCGGCATTTATCCTGCATTCTACCTGTCGTCTTTTAAACCTGCGGAAGTATTGAAAGGAAGCTTCGCACGAAGCGGGAAGAACTCGTTTGTACGAAGCGCATTGGTTGTTTTCCAGTTCACAACATCCATCGTGTTGATCATCGCCACCGTGGTGATCTATCGACAGATGAATCATATCCTCAATGCAAAGCTCGGTTATGAAAAAGACCAGGTGCTGATCCTGAAGGGTACCGATATCCTCGGCAAACAGATGGATGCATTCAGGGACGAGCTTCTCGGTATGTCGGCAGTGAAAGCTGTTACGATTAGCGACTACCTCCCCATTCGCGGAACGAAGCGCAACGGCAATGGCTTCCGAATCGAAGGCGATGAAGACAAAGATAAACGCAACACCAGCGGACAGTTCTGGCGTGTGGATGAAGGCTACGCGGCAACGCTGGGTTTGAAAGTTGTTGACGGAAGATTTTTCGAGAAGAAGATGGCGTCAGATTCCGATGCTGTCGTCATTAACCAGGAAATGGCGAAGCAACTCGAGCTCAAAAATCCCATCGGCGTCCGTATCAACAATTACAGGCCGTGGACCATCATCGGTGTTGTAGAAAATTTCTACTTCGAAAATCTTCGCGGTAAGATCGAACCACTTGCTATGGTATTGAACGGAAGCACGAATACTATTTCGGTTAAGTTAAGTACAACAGATATGGGGTTAACGATGTCGAAGATCGAAGACCTGTGGAGAAGATTTTCACCCCATCAACCGATACGCACTGCGTTCCTCGATGAATCGTTCGCAAGAATGTACGACGACGTTCAACGCATGGGACAGATCTTTACGTGCTTCGCCGTATTCGCGATCGTTGTGGCATGTCTCGGGTTATTTGCACTGTCGGCTTTCATGGTAGAACAACGCGGTAAGGAAATTTCAATTCGCCTCGTGTTAGGAGCATCGGTGCGAAGTGTATTCCAGTTGCTTACGATGAACTTCGTGAAGCTTGTTTTGATATCGATCATTATTGCGGCACCGATTGCCGATTACATGATGAAACAGTGGCTCTCGGGATTTGATAGCAAGACAAGTGTTGGAATAGATGTGTTTGTGCTGGCCGGCGTGATCGCGTTGTTCATTGCCGTTGGAACGATCAGTTACCAGTCGATCAGGGCGGGGTTGATTAATCCAGTGAGGAATTTGAGATCAGAGTAGTAATAACTCAAATCTCAAATTATTTTATACTGTTTCGATCGCCTTACGGCAATATTCAACACACTTAGCTACCTCTTTTACGGGAGTAGAATCGGCCGGTACTTCATACTCGAGCTCGATGGTTCCAGGAAACTTATACTTGTTCTTCTTCATAGTCTGAAGAATAGCTACGAGAGGTGTATCGCCCGATCCCCAAACAAGATTTGCCTTTCCGTGTTCCGGGTTCTGACGGTCTTTCAAATGTGCGCTTGCAATTCGATCGTGCTTCGCTTCGATCAATTCAACAGCATTGAAACCTGCGGCAGTGTAATGACCGAGATCGCAGTTCATTGCGTTGTATTTTGATTCGGCGAGAGCTGCATCCCAAACGGTAGGTGTCTGTTGCTCATGACCGTGATAAGCAACGAGGATCTTATTTTTTGCGGCAATGTCGGAGAGACGTTTAGTCTGGCCGGCTTCCTGGGGAATCTCGAGTGTAACATGAGTTGCACCGAGCGCTTTTGCGGCGCGCATACCATAGTCAACTTCAGCATCGGAGTTGTTTACGCCGAATGCATTGGGTTTATATGCATAAATGCTGATGCCTGCATCTTTATACAACTTGCGAAGTTGTTCGAACTTATCCAATGAAGTCTTCGAACGCCATTCGGCAATTTCTTTTGCCTTCTTCGCACGTTCGGCTTTTTGTTCTTCGGTAGGTTCGGGTGGACGTTGACCGGGTGTGAAGTTGAATGGCTTCATCGGCTCCGTAGAAACATTCGGAGCACCGGCAAATGCTTCGGCCGTTGTGCCCATCAGTTCTATGGCGCTGATACCCGCTTCAGTACAATATTTGATCACCGACTCTGCATCGGTAGGCAGACTGCGGAAGGAATATGTGATCGTTCCTATTTGCACGCCCGCGATCTTGGAATTGGGCTTGCCATAGTTTTTTATGATTGCCGGGAATCCCCAGCTGCTTTTTTGTGCGATGATAATGCCGGTGGCAGCGAGCGCAGACTTCGCAAGAAAATTGCGACGCGAGAATGTACTGGAGTTCTTCATAGTCGGTTGGTTTGGAAATATAAGATAGGGCGAATTTCCGAGATGAGTGCAACCGTTTCCACGAACGGAATCAGTTCGTAACGTGACGATCCAGTGGACTATTTGGGTCGTACACTTCAGGATCGCGGCCAAAGACTTTGTTAATTCTGGGTTGTAGATTCCACACCCCGATTGGATAAAAGATAAACGAGAAGAAATCACCGACAAACTCCCTGAACGGAACGGTGCGCTGCTGCTCCACAGAATTCAACAGTTGCGCCGCAAAGTAGTCGCAATAGATCTTGCCGGCCAGCGAAAGCACCGTTGCAAGCGTGTTGAACGAGCCATCAAAATAATCTATGGCCGGAAACACAACGAAGCGCGCGGCATTGAGCAACGTAGAAAAATAAACGCTCCATCGAAAAATGAGGATCATGAAGCCGTTGTAGTAATGCTTTTTATGAAGGTGTGTACCGACCGCGAAGATCCAGAAGTTGGCCATCACGACACAGATTGTTTGTATGAACAGGATAATATGGAGAGGATCGCCAAGTGTAGAGATATCGGCTACCAGCGTTACAATGAATGTGAGTGGAAGTAATCCAAACCCAAGAGTAAACACCTGCCAGTGTCTTAATCGAAGAAAGATACTCATCAGCCAGGCCGTTGTTGATCCAATTGGTGATCGAGAGGAGTGTTAGGGTCGATTGATTCGAATTGATCTTCGAAGATCCTGTTAATCCTTGGTTGAAGAAACCAGATGCCGATTGGTAAAAAGATGAAGGTCAATAATGTCATACCAACGTCGTCCCTGTTCTCTGCCTGCACCATCAGCTTTGCAGCGAGATAATTAGTATACACGTGGAATATGAAAGCGAATGAATATAAAAAGACCGCGGCAGCGGGTTGCAGCTCCGTGTCCATCGATTCCCAAACCACCAAAATCATCACGACGACGATGCCAACAAAGGATATGTTAAAAGCAGTCAGGGACACTTTATCGTCATCGTTGCGCCGCTTGTTGAGTTGAGTTACTATAGTGTAGATCCATACGAGTCCTACAATAGAACCGAGACCGCTCCAAATGTCAAGGCCTGCTGATGTATATTCTTCGAATGGAATTGGAAGATGAAGAACCTTGAAGATTGCCAGTAGAACGGATATGTACGCAGACGCGCCAAGAATTAAGAACGCCGGCCATACCTTTAGTTTTAGGAGCGCCACCATACCTTGAATCTACAAACTTTTTTGTTGAAACTTGCCAGATGAAAGTGCTCACATGTACATCACCGGGAGCTTTCGAATATTCGGAGCAGTCAATGCCCGCACTCTCGAAAAGTCACGCGGTGATTAAAATAAAACGCATTGGTGTTTGTGGCACCGACCTTCACGCCTTCGAAGGAACTCAGCCGTATTTCAATTACCCCTGCGTTCTCGGTCACGAACTCGCCGGTGAACTGATCGATGCCGATGGTGCCGACGATTTTAAGAAAGGTGAGATCGTAACGTTAATACCATATTTCAATTGTGGTTCGTGTATCGCATGCAGATCGGGCACACCAAACTGTTGTGTTAACCTGAAAGTGTTTGGTGTGCATATCGACGGAGGCATGAAAGAATTCGTTTCCGTTCCATCGTATGCTCTCGTACACGGTCAAGATCTTCCCGTTGAATCACTCGCGCTCGTAGAACCTTTGGCCATTGGTGCGCATGGTGTTCGAAGAGCGAGTGTAAAACCCGGTGAGTTTGTTCTTATTGTCGGGGCCGGACCGATCGGGCTTGGACTGATGGAGTTTGCAAAGATTGCCGGCGCGAATGTTATAGCTCTTGATGTTAATCAACAGCGACTCGACTTTTGTCGTGACAATCTTGGTGTTGATTACACCATTAATGCTTCGTCGGATGTAATGTCTTTACTTAAGGCGATCACTAACGGCGACATGCCAACCGTAGTGATAGATGCTACGGGAAACTTGAAAGCAATCAACAATTCTTTTCAATACATGGCTCACGGTGCCCGTTATGTTCTCGTTGGACTTCAGAAGGGCGATGTTAGCTTTAGTCACCCCGAGTTTCATAAACGCGAGGGTACTTTGATGAGCAGTCGTAATGCGACGCGTGCAGATTTCGAGTTGGTGTTGAATGCGATAAGGACTAAAAAAATCGATCCCCTGAACTACATCACTCATAATTTGGCTTTTGATGAGACGGCGGCACAATTTCCGGGATTGCTGGATCCAAAATCGGGGGTAATTAAAGCGATGATCTCACTGTAAGATTTTGTGTCAGTGTGTTACTAACTGTAATCAACGCAGATGACCGACGCCCTGGCAAAGCAGTTCTCGGAGCAGGTATACAATCATATCGGCATCCTCCACAAGATCTGCAGAACATACAAGAAAGATCCCGACGATCGCGACGACCTGTTCCAGGAGATCGTATTCAATGCATGGAAATCTTATCCAAAATTTGAAGGACGATCGAAGTTCTCGACGTGGCTTTATCGTGTTGCATTAAATACCGCGTTGTATCAAAATCGGAAAGATCGTTTCTTCGGCAAGAAGATCGACATAGAAGTTTTGCACAATATATCGGTTGATTCAAAAGAGGATAATACCGACCTGCTTTGGATGGCGATCAATAAACTGGATGAGCTGGAGAAGTCGATCGTTGTACTTTACCTGGAAGAACTTCCTTACAAAGAAATATCGGAGATCACGGGTCTTTCGGAAAACAACATTGCCGTAAAGCTTAACCGGATCAAGTCGAAAATGAAGAAAATTTTGCAAGAGTATGGAGCTTGATGATCTGAAGGCACAATGGAAAGCTACGGTCGTTGAGCCGTCGCCCCACGAGATCCGCGAGGCTCTCGAAAAAAAGATCTCTATGCTGCGGCGATCGGGCAGGGGCATCAGGAGAATATTCGTGATCGAGATCGTGATTGTGCTGGCAATGTATACAGGCGTTCTGTTGATGATGTGGTTCATGAGAGACCGGGTGATGTCGTACATGTACAAGATCATTATTGTCACCGCCGTGGGATCGCTGCCCGTGGTGTGGAGGATGTACAAGTCGCAGCGATGGATCAATACCATGGATTACTCGAATGACATTCGCTCCAACATGATCGCCTTCCTGGCTTATTATCGAAATACCCTGAAGTTATACCAGTGGAGCACCTACATCGTTGTCACCGTACTTTTGGTCTTAATGTTCAGCGACCGCAACTTCCTGGAGTTGTCGTTTGCGCTGAAGACGATCACCGTTTGTTATATGACTGCGGCGTTATTGCTCACAGCACCGTACATCCGGATCACTTACGGAAGAAAGACGTCGATCTTCGAGGAATTTCTTCGTGAATAAAGCTGTTGCACACCGATAACTTCTTCAAAATCACCTTCCTCCCATTTTAAGCCGGATTTAACCCGAGGTTAAGTGAGGATTCATTCCAGTGGCGTTACTTGGTCATACGATCAGCGGCGAAGTTTTGCCAAGACGAAGTAAAGTCCCGCTGATATCAGAGAATTTTGGTCCGGTCGGCTAAAAGTTGTGTGTGATGGATGGTATATTCTGGTGAGGGTGGCCACCTAAAGCACACAAATCGCGCCGGAGCTGTTGGGGTAACAGAACGGTGCGCCGCCGGGCCTTAACTCTGATAATCGGAAAAAACTTAGGATTAAAAACATTGAAGACATCTCATTGGGTTGAGACGCCTGCCAATGCCGGTGGGGATCGGCACACAGGCTATTAATGAGGTCAAGGTAGAGTTAGGTTTCTTTACCTTTAGAAAAGAAAACCCGGTCTTGAACAGTGGCCGGGTTTCTTTTTTTATATACAGCGTGTAAGTCTTTACAGCACCACAAGTCTTAGCGCCTGTGCCTTGTCTTTAGATCGGATAATGATCACATAAACCCCCGCACTCTTGAAATGCGGTGTGAACGTAAACAGGTTAACCCCTGCCTTCACTTCAATCATATCGCTGCCAGAACCAACTCCCGCCGGATCAACAACAGAGATCTTTATCTGTCCATCTTCTTCAGCGAAGTAGTCTATGTGGATCTCTTCATCCCTGCTCACCGGGTTCGGATACAGCTTCGTTACTTCTGCGAAGTTTTCAATCTTCACTGCAATCACCCTGTAGTAAGCCGTGGATCCATCGTAGTCGGTTTGCGACAATCGATAGTATGATGTTCCGTGGTATGGATTAGTATCCCTGGCCTGGTACTTCAGCGCAGCATTAGATGTACCGGCGCCGTCAACCTTCAACAGGCTCTCGAATGTTTTTCCGTCGTGAGATCTTTCCACGAGGAAGAAGTCGTTGTCGTGCTCCGAAGAAGTTTCCCAGTTCAAATACACGATGCCATTACGCACCGACGCATCGAACGACACCAGTGCGATCGGCAAAGGAATGTTCGTTACCGTTGTCACCGAGAAGCCGTCGTTGCTGCCACCCGCATAGAATACGCAGTTTGCATTGGTCACCGACTTATTTACTGTTGTGGTGTTACATGGGTCTACAACCTGCACCGATACGTCGCCATCTGTATTTCCGAACGACACCAGTACCTGGTTGGTACCCTGCCCGCTTATAATAGAAGCGCCCGCAGGCACACTCCATGTAAGTGAGACAGCGCCGGGTGCCAATATCGAATATGCTTCAGTAGAGAACTGGCAGTATGTTGACGATCCTACTATCGCTCCCGGCACAAACACAGTTCCGTTAAGATTGCTCACGCACGTAAGCGATGCCGTACTGAAACCATCGTTATCGCCGCCCGCATAGAACACACAGTTGGCGATCGTTACAGGTAACGAGATCACCGTGGGACCGCATTCGTTCGTAATGGTGATCGCTACGTTGCCGCTGGTGTTACCAAATGAAACGAAGATCGAAGTCGTTCCCTGGCCGCTAAGGATCGTTGATCCCGCAGGCACGCTCCACAGGTAAGTGGTTGATGCACTCGCGCCACTAACGCTGATCGAATAGGTTTCTGTCGAGAAGTTACATGATGCGTTCGTTCCAACGACCGGTCCTGTTGTGAACACCGGGGCACCATTCAGGTTCGATGCGCATAGTGGCGTTACACTGAAACCATCGTTGTTACCACCCGAATAGAAAATACAGTTGTTGGCAGTTACCGGCAACGATACGTTGATGGTCTGACATGGATTTGAAACAACTACTGAAACGTTTCCGCTTGTATTGGCAAATGAAACGAGTATTGATGTTGTGCCTTGTCCTGAAACGATCGTTGCACCAGGAGGCACCGACCACACATAAGTTGTTTCTACGTTGCCGCCCTGTACATTGAGCGAATAACTTTCAGTGGCGAAATTACAGAAGTCCGTCGAGCCGATGATCACGCCTGGATCAAGAGCACCAACACCGTCGAGAGTTGTAGCGCAGGCCTGCGCCATGCTGAAACCATCGTTGTTACCACCTGCATAGAACGAGCAGGAAGAACCGGTTACAGCAATAGCCGTTGGAGTTATTGTTGAGCAATCGGTAATGATATCGACGCTCACGTTACCACTGGCTACACCAAACTGTACCAGTATGGTTGCGGTGCCTTGTCCGCTCAGGATTGTAGCGTCGGAGGGAATAGTCCAGTTGTAATAAGTATTGGCCGGAGGATTTACTGTAACGGCAGTGTATGAATCGTTGCCGTTAAAACAAAACTGCGTTGTGCCGGTAATGCCTGTTACGCTGTACACCGCGCCGCCGTTAAGATCTGTCGCACACGAAGGAGTAACGGAGAAGCCGTCATTATTTCCACCTGCATAGAATACGCAGTTCTGTATCGTAACCGGCATCGACATAGTAGTAACGCTACAGTCGGTGATCACATCTACACTCACAGTGCCATCCGTTACTCCGAATGTTACTATGATTGTGTTGGTGCCTTGTCCCTGGCTCACAACTGCATCGGCAGGAACAGTCCAGTTGTAATAAGTATTCTGCGGTGCGTTGTCCACCAGTATGCTGTATGTTTCTGTTGCATTCTGGCAGAAGTTTGCAGAGCCTACCATGTTGTTCACGTTGATCAGGTTACCACCGTCAAGTGTTGTGGTACACGAAGGACCAACAGAGAAGCCATCATCGATATCGCCCTGGTACATGGAACAGGTACCGGGTGAAACCCCCATGTTGAAAGTCTGGCTCGTACATGGAGTTACTACCGTTACCGAAATCGTTCCTGCTGTTGTTCCAAAGAGAACGTTGATCGATGCGCTGTTTGGATTGGTTGCGATGGTGGCATCGGAAGGAACGGACCAATAGAATTGAACATCGGCGGGAGGATTATTAAGATTGATCGTATATCCTTCGTTCGAATTGGCGCAGAAAGTTGATGCGCCCGTGAGTGTTCCGAAAGAAAACTGGCCAACGCCATCAAGCGTGCTGATACAACTTGCTGTTACCGAAGAACCGTCGTCAATATCGCCCTGGTACATCGTACATACGCCGTTGGTAACTCCCATGTTAAATGTCTGGCTGTCGCAAAACGTTACGACTGTGACACTCACTGTTCCGGGAGTATCTCCAAACTGAACGGAGATGCTCGGTGTGTTTTGACCCGCGAGGATGGTTGCATCGGAAGGAACAACCCAGTAGTACTGGATATCCTGCGGTGCATTGTTTGTACTTACGGTATAGGATTCCTGTGAGAAGTCGCAAAAGGTCGGCGAGCCGGTCAGTGATCCAAAGGAAAACTGTCCAACACCGTCAAGAGTCGTGATACACGACGCTGCCACCGAACTTCCATCATTATCGCCGCCAAGGTATTGACCGAAGGTGGGAGCAACAGCAATGGTGAGTAAGAAGCTAAATAGTAAAAGCCCTTTAATCCTCACAAGTATGGTTATCCGTTAGGGAGCTGTACGTACTCCTCTGCCACCAATGCGACCGTCGCGGCTACCCAAGCCAGTCCAACCTGGGTACTGCCTGTCGGAGATACGAAGCCAATTGGCATCCTGGTATGATCCACCGCGGAACATCGCGCCGGCATATTGGGTTGAACCTGTATTAGGAGAAACGTTGGGGTTACCGCCCGTTGTGTTACCACTTGAACCAGGCCAGAAGTCAACATCGGCGAAGCCGGTTGTTGTGAGCACGCCGTTACCGTGTACACCTGTGTAAGATCGTCCTGAGACTAGACCAACACCGACTACGATTTCCCATACGTTACCAGATAATTCCATGATGCCGTAATACCCGGCACCTGCAACAACGCGCGATGAACTTGATGTAGCGAAGATCCCGACTCTCATCGGGCCACCGATACCACCACCGGTTGTTCCTGAATAAACAGAGTTACCAATAGTTGTGCTTGGACCTGTGGGCAATTCACTTCCTGTACCACCGTTGATAAGAGGTGCGTACGATGTGCTATAGATATTTGCAGAACCCCATGCATATTCATTCAATACAGCAGGCAATGTTCCGCGACCACATTTTTCGAATTCAGTTTCAGTCATCATTCGAAGACCGGACCAGTCGAGATATGCCAGGAGGTCTTGAGTATTGAGTGCCTGTATGGCGATGTTCTGACCGTCGCCAGATTCGTTTACTGTACCGTTGTTGTTAAGATCGCAAGCATACGTTCCGGGAGTTGTACCGGTAGGAAGGATCACGCACTTAACACCGTTCCTGTTTGCGGGAGCTGCACCGTTGTTCCAGAACCTGCCGGCCACCGTTGCAGGGTGACGCTGAAGTTGCTGGGGAGCAGTGAGCACATTGAGGAACTCCATGTACTGTTCCTGTGTGATCTCATATTTCATTGAGTAGAAGGCTGCAAATCCTTTAGGGAAAACAGCAGGCAAGGTTACTGATGTTGTGTTATCCCAATCGTCGGTAGGAGCGGTTTGTCCGTTTTTGTTGTTGTTACCAACTGAACCTACTGCACCGCCACCGAGTGTGAGTGCCGCTTCGCTTGTTACCTGGAAAGGGGTTGCGATAATGTTTGTTCTGAACTGGCCGTTGTTACCGGCACCATCGCCGATATAGAAAGCTGATTGAGGTACGTATACCGATTCAACAGCGTAAACTTTTACTGAAACGTTACATGCATCGAGCACACCGTCGGCACCGTAAGTCCAGCGAAGGAGTACCTGCTGCCAGTTGATACTACCAGTACCATTGACTGAGCGGTGAATGAATACACCCTTACCGTCGGATGTGGTTTCGAACACACCTGCGGTTCCGTTGTCGGTGGTGATTGAATGATTGGCGTTGGTGGTGCTCAATGTGGCATGTTGCCAGTTACTGGCTGTACAGCCGGTTCCGCCTTCAATTCTGTATTTCACGAATACCCATGCGGCGTCCCAGTTGGAAGGACCGGTGGATACACGCCACGAGTTTGCCCATGAAAGATTGAAACGGACCATGGTAAAGTTCGCGGGGTTGTTTGCGCCTGCGGCTGTGTTCTGACCTACCAATGTTGCAGAACTTACCAAAATGTCGTTGGCCATTAGCCATGATGGAATAAGCATCGCTATGATCGCGACGCTGAGTCGGAGTGTTCTCATGTAAGGTTTTTGACTGGTTTGTATAGAAATTCCAAAATTCCGGGAATTTCCAACCTCTAAAATACGGGAAAAACCGTCTACAACACTAAACTCAGGTAACTTTCTGGTTGCCTTGTAGGGTAATCCGCCTGGAAAAGCTTAAAAAAAACAAAAAGCGGAGACTTTAAGGCGGCTTTAATCTCTACCAGGTGCTGCTTGCGCCGCCGCCGCCGGAACTTCCGCCTCCCCAGCTTCCGCCGGAGGAAGACGAGCCGCCGTAACTACTGCTGCTGGACGAGGATGATGAAGACGACGAAGATGATGAGCTGATCGGAGCTATCGAATAAGGTTCGCGGACTTTCTTTTTGCAATTCTTGCATTCATAGATCGCCTCACCGCTGCCGGAATGATTTAGGGTGGCAGGAGTTATTGTCTTGTTCCTTGCATGGTAATATGCAACTGCTTTGCACGAAGGACATTCTTTATACTTCGTATTTCGATTCAGATAATGCCACGCTTCGGTTGCACTGCACGACTCACACTTCCAGACGTCGTAATTAACAGATTCGATCGTTTCTTCGAGCACCTGTGCTGCCGTAAGAAATGCGTCGTCTTCCTTTTCGTCGAGCTTCTTCATAGAGCCCTGGCAATGCCTGCACTTGCGTGGATAATTGCGATAATATTTTCTTCTTACCAAATGAATGGGAAAGTAGAAAAGGAAGGGCACGGGGAACACGAGAGCTATGAAAAACCAGTAGCCTGTACTTTGACGGAGGTATTCCCAAATGTCGAAGTACTTTCTTTTCTCTTTCAGTTTCGCGAACATCATTTGTTCACGAACAACGCGATGAACAACGGTTGCCTCGAGATAGAGGTAGAGTGTCATGAAAGCTAACGGGCCGGCCGAATCGCCATCGACAAAACTAAATGCAAAGAGAATGAATGCGGGAATGCCACCGAACTCAGTCAACCACACCCATCTCTTCAATCGCATTTGCGGATAATCGGTTGGCGAAGGATCTTTCGAATTGGAGAAACGACCGCCCTTAACGGCCCATGCAATCAGGAACACAGGACCAAAGAAGATGAGGATGAATGTTACGACGCCGGAATAAGCAGAAGCAGCATATTCGTCTTCCGGCGCTGCGGTGATCTCCTGTTTGTAATTGGGATCGGTGAGGACCCTGGCAACTTCATTAACGCCATTCAATATGCCGGCATCATAGTCGCCCTGTTTGAATGACGGCAACATGTTGTCGCGTTCGATATGTTTGCAGACAACATCTGGCAACATTCCTTCGAGACCATGACCTGTATGAAGTCTTAGCGCATGCGGATCATTAACAACGAGAATAAGTAACCCGTTGCTGTTCGATCTCCCGATGCCCCAGAGGTTGTAAAGTTCCTGTGCGAAATCAAAATCCGTTGCATCACCAATCGAGTTAAGAATAACCACAGCCACCTGTGCAGTTGTTTCTCTTTCGAGATTGGATAGGACGGAATCTATTTCGGCAACTGTACTTTCCCTGATAAGATGATCGGGATTTGAAACGTAGCTGTTGTTGACAAGCCTGGTGTTGGGAACAGTAGCGGGAGTATACTGCGCGAAGGCGAGTACCGTAGGGATCATGAACAGTGCGGAAAGTATTAGCTTCCGCACGGTTACGTTGTAAACGTAAGATTCTTAAAGTCCTTCATGGTATTTGAAAGAGAATCTACAGGTGTTGTTGCAATGAGTCGAAGGATGGTTCGGAGCTCGCGATAATCCGACGGTTTTGTGAAGAAACAGAACGCTCCGCCTTCGAGGGCCAACTCGATGTCGCGCTGATACGATGAGGTACTGTACATGATCACAGGAATATCGCGATGATCAGTATGTTCTTTCAGCTTACCGAGACACTGCCATCCGTCCATTACCGGCATGTTGATGTCGAGGAAGATGATGTTCGGTTTGACAATCTGTTTTTCCGAAAGCAGGGCCAGTGCTTCTTTGCCATCGCTGGCGGTGTGGCAAACAATGGTCGGGTTAATTTCGGAAAGGGCTTCACAGAAGAGCGTCTTGTCGTCGGCGTCGTCGTCTGCGAGCAAAAATGTTATTCCACTATTCTTGGTAGACATTCCAGTTCTGTTTTCTAAACTTCAGTAAAATATTCCTCGTGCCATTGCAGTGGCCATTGACACTATGGGGATTAATAACAGTAACTCAATATAAGAGGTTCGCGCGAGTGATCATCGGGCGAAGTTCCAAAATCCCATACTATTTTATGTTCAGCACCTTTCCGGTTGACTCTCTTGAAGATTGAAGCAACTTTTCATTTTTCGAAAGCGACTCGCCGAATGAAGGGGCCATCTCTTTGATCTTGCTCTTCCAAGCTTCGGTAGCACCTTGTTTTTTGAAGCACTTGTTGATCAAGCCGAACATGATCGCCGCTGCTGTCGACGCACCGGGTGATGCGCCAAGTAACGCGGCTACCGTTCCATCTTCCGACACAACGACTTCGGTACCGAACTCGAGCACGCCTCCACCTTCTTTCTTGTCTTTCTTGATTACCTGCACGCGCTGCCCTGCAACTTTCAATTCCCAATCTGCAAGCTTTGCAGATGGAACATATTCTTTCAACTCTTCGATGCGGTCTTCGGGTTTCAACCGAAGCTGTTCGATGAGATATTTCGTGAGCGGAATATTTTTAAGTCCCGCCGATAACATCACCAAAGCATTATCGGGACGTATTGACGACGGAAGATCCAACAGCGAACCGTTCTTCAGGAACTTGGTAGAGAACCCGGCAAACGGACCAAACAACAATTCCTTCTTTCCATCGATGATACGTGTATCGATGTGTGGAACCGACATGGGCGGAGCGCCGACTGTAGCCTTACCATAAACTTTTGCCTGGTGATCTTTGATAAGATCTTCGTTCAGACATTTCAACCAGAGTCCGCTTACGGGGAATCCGCCGTAGCCTTTTCTTTCGCTGATCTCTGCGCGTTTCAGTAAGTGAAGAGTGGCACCACCGGCGCCGATGAAACAGAACTTCGTGTTCACCTGTCCTTTTTGTGCACTCAAAAGATTTTTAACGAACACATTCCATCCGCCTTTGCCATCGGGATCAAGGTCGAGACACTCTACATTATAGTGTACGGTAACACCCGGCATCGATTTAAGCTTCACGAAAAGATCCCGTGTGAGTGCTCCGAAGTTTACGTCGGTGCCGTAGTCCATTCGCGTTGCTGCGATAGGCTGTTTGTTGTCGCGGCCGCGCATGACGATCGGCGCCCACTGTGCGATCTCGTCGCGGCTCTCCGACCACTTCATATCGCGGAAGAGCGGACTTTCCTGCATGGCTTTGAAGCGCGCGCGTAAATAGTTTACGTTGGTGTCGCCCCACACGAAGCTCATGTGTGGTACTGATGAGATAAATTCGGAAGGGTTTGGGAGATATTTTTTCTGAACGAGGTAAGACCAGAATTCGCGCGAGATCTCGAATTGCTCGGAGATGCTTACGGCTTTGGAGATGTCGATGGCACCATTCTTTTCGGGAGTGTAGTTGAGTTCGCAGAAGGCGGCGTGCCCGGTGCCGGCGTTGTTCCATGCGTCGGAGCTTTCGGTGCCGGCTTCGTCGAGACGTTCGAAGACCTGGATGGTGATGTTTGGGTCGAGTTCTTTAAGCATCATACCGAGCGTAGCGCTCATGATACCTGCCCCCATCAGAACCACGTTGGTTTTTTCGACGAGAGGGAGAATCGATTTAGTCATGGTGTTTAGGTGAAGATTACAATATTAAGAATTTTAAATTATTGGAGGATATTGAGGGTTATTGCGCAGAGTTTCGCAGAGGTGGCACGGCCTACTGGAATCCGCTTATCGCGAATGTCTTTTTTATGAAATGAAATGCAACGGTCTCATTGCAGAAAAAGAAAAGCCAATGCCTATCATTTACAAGGGTGTGAAGCTAGATCATGGATATAGGATGGATCTGCTGGTGGAGAACAGTCTTGTTGTGGAGATAAAGACAGTTGAATCTTTTACTGACGTTCACCTGGCGCAGGTGCTTACCTATCTAAGGTTGGGAGACTATAAACTTGGACTACTGATCAATTTTGATGTTGCTTTGTTAAAGGATGGGCTTCAGAGGGTGATCAATGATTGGAGGAGAGGGTGAGGGCGCGAAGTATGTTGCGCAGAGCTTCACAGAGGTAGCACAGAGTCACACAGAGAGGAATTTCTCTGTGCAACTCTGCGATGCCTCTGTGTAACTCTGTGGAATAGCCATGAAATCTATCTCTCCTCCCTCCAATAAATGACTGCCAGTATCGACGCAACAAATAGCGCTTCAAAAATTGCAATCCATTCATTAAAACTCGCTGTCTCTCCAAAACCCAGCGGCACGTGCAGGACAAGGAACCAAATGAAAACCATGTACGACGAGATCAGTGCGGCAAGCTTTCGCTGGATGCCTGTGATCAGGGCAATTCCCGCTGCCACCAATCCAACACCTGCCACGTACGACCAAAACACATCGCCCGGGATCCACCGTGGCACAAGTGTTTTCACGAAATCAATAAAGATGAAGTGCTGAATACCACCGATGAGAAAGAAGATGCCTATACATATAGAGGCAAAAATGAATATTGATCTCTTCTTATCTAAAGCGATCAGCAAAAGACCCGAACCGATAGTGATGGATTTGCCCAGGTTTGTGAGCATGTACCCGTAGTCGAGATTGGGGAGCACTGCATAAAGGTTTCTGCCACCTGCCCAGGCCAGTACGAGTATACCGGAGCAGATGACAGCAAACCTGGTTTTCTGGTTTGGGGCGAACGTCGCCCCCGAAACAATAGAGATCGCAGAAACAATTAACAAAACTCCCGATGTATAAGCCCAGGCCAATCTACCCGGTAACCCTTCCGGCCACGAGGGTGCTCGCCCCGTAATGAAATCGCCGGTCATGAAATGCATGATGCCCCAACCTACAAGGGCAACTGCAATAAATATTGTGGCGATCCTGGTGCTGAAAAGCATCGGGATAAAAATAGAGTAAGGTTTTTTTTAAAGATTGGATGAAATCGTCATCGAAGATGTACGAGGTACGATTTAGCGCTCCGGCGTGTCTTTCGCGAGCACGAGATTTCTAAGCACTTTCGATTCGTCGCTGACGCCGTCGCCAACAATTCGGAAGAAATGATTGGCCTGCATTCCAGAAAACTCTTTGAACTCGCGAATGAAGTGCGATTGATCATAGTAGTCGCATGCATGCGAGAGCTCCGACAGCGTGCGAAATTTTCCGCTCGCGTATTTTCTCTTCGTACCCTGGAAGCGTGTGATGCGCGAATAATATTTCGGAGGGAATCCGGCCACAGCCGTAAAGCGTCGCTCGAATTGTTTTACTGATAAGCCGGTGATTGCACGAAGGTCGTCCATGTTTACGTTGCCTTCGTTCTGAAGAACCTGGCGGATGCATTCGTTGATCGCATCTTTTTCCGAAGCCTGGCACAACGCCATCAGGAAATCGGAGGCAACTTTTATTCGTTGCTCTGCTGATGTTGCTTCGAGCATCTGTTCATTTACATAACCGTATTGGTTGCCGAAGATATGCGTGAGCTCGAATGAACCGTTGACAAGTTCATTGTTCGGGATCTTCAACAACTGGCGTATGGCGTGAGGATACAAACGGATCGCGAACAAACCCATGTGATCTCCGAGGCTGAGGACTTTGGAATCGGATCTTGGCGCGCGGAGGTACGACACGAAATTTTTGTTCTCGAGAAATCCGCCATCGTAGGCGAAGATGATCTCGGGGCAACCGTCGGCCATCGCCTGGTGCTCCGAAGGAAGATCGTCGCTACGATCGCATTCGAAGTTCCAGAAGTAGCGAACAAGTCCACGTAGGTGTTGTGGCGGTGCGTAGAGACCATAGTTCATACAATAAATTTAAACTATAATCTCCACACCGGCGAAATAGGCACTTCGAAATACCCCAAAAGAGTTACGAGATCAGCCTAATCGTTTAGATAATTCCTGCAAATCCGATTCACCGGGAAGTGCCTGGTAGATCAGTACTGGCGTGTGCGAAGCGTTCACTTTTTCGCGAATACTTTTCACTACAGAGATATGACTTTCATCGTGCACCGTCATGTACACCAAAATGTATTCAGGAAGCTGTCGTTCTATTTCGCTGAGCAGGACGCTGACATCCGAAGCGGTTTTAACCTTGATGCCCGGATACATCTGAAGCATAAGCTTTATCACGCCAGCCAGCAGTTCGCACTTGTCGCAGTAGAAGATTGCATACTTACTACTCGTTTTCATGATTATGATAAAATATAAATTGTTAGAAATTAAAATCACACTCGTTGCTTATGGGTCCTAAAGTGTGGCGCTCAAAAATCGTGCACACCACATTTTGTAGACTATTTTCCACAAGGATCAAATTTTCATTAAACATCATTTGATCGTAAGTACATTGAGTGTTTAATTGCTTGTAATTTTTCATGATCTGTGCTTACGGTCGGTGAATGCAGATCAACAATTATACCTGAGTCAACCAATATGAGCCTGACAGAAATTAAGCCCACCAACGTATTGATTGCTGAAGATGATGATGATGATTTCTTCATTTTTTCGGTTGCTATTTCAGAAACGGCCTTCACAGTAATTTTGAGAAGAGCGGAGGATGGCGAGTTGTTAATGAAGCTTTTACAGGAAGAAATTCCCGACATACTTTTCCTCGACCTGTTAATGCCCTGTAAGGATGGCAAGCAATGCCTTCTCGAGATCCGTTCGGATCGTCGATACGACAATCTTCCCATTATTGTATACACGGCACTCGAAGACCTCGAGAGCGTGGAATACAGCTACCGGCAGGGGTCGAACCTCTTCACGATCAAACCGAACTCCATCGAAGACCTGAAGGAAGCCCTTCAACGCATATTGTCGATCGACTGGAAGAAGACGATGTACTTTCCGCCCAAGTCGGAGTTCATCATTGGTCGCCGGCCACCAAAGGGCTGGCTGTAATTACACAGACATATAGTGCTTCTTCTGTTTGCCGTCGAGATTTTCGATGGCGTAGCGAAGCATGGTGCGAGGCATAGTAGCCGCATGCTTGTCGAGAAACGACAATAATCTTTTCTTGTCTTTACTTCCTGCGAAGCGCAGCATCCAACCGGTTGCTTTGTGAATGAGATCGTGCTTGTCTTTCAATAACAGCTCCGAGATCTTAAACGTATCATCAACGTCGCCCTGGCGGATGAAGTAAGTTGTGCTGATGATAGCGATACGTCGTTCCCAAAGATCTTTCGACTTCGCAAGTTTATAAAGAACCTTTCTCGGTTTGTCGAAAAGATAACTTCCGGTCGCGTTCAGTGCCGCGAGATCCACAAGGTCCCAGTTGTTGATCCGATCGGTGCGGCGCATAATGAGATCGAACATTTCCTTCCGGCGCTCTTCGCTTGTTTTCTTCACACGCGAAAGTTTGTCCATGATGCTGACGCCGGCTACACGGTATTCGTGTATCGGGCTGTCGAGTAATTTCTCTATCTCTTTGATGGGAAGATCTCCGTACTTCTTCGCGATGCCGAAGATGGTTCCCATGCGAATGCCGATAAATTTGTCGCCGTGACCATAGTCGCCCTCTTCCGTTTTGAAGTAGCGTTTTATTTTTTCGAGCTCAGCGTTTGACTGATGTTTGTTGAGGTCTTTGATGACGTCTTTAGCGGTCATTAACGGCGCTGTGGTTTATTGTAGTTTCTTTTCGAAGCATACGCTATTTAAAACTCCTGCGTATTTGCCATAGTTTGGAATCTCTTTATAACCGAGACTCTTATAAAGAGATATAGCCCAAGGCTGTCTCTTGCCGGTTTCTAAAACACATGATGTATAACCAAGCTCGTCTGACCATTTTTCCAATTCGGCAACGATAGCGGAGGCGATGCCTTTGCCGCGAAGATCTTTCAACGTATACATTCTTTTTATCTCCATCGATTCATTGGAGAATTCCCGTATGGCACCACAACCAACGGGTTTGTTGTCGATGAATGCTACAACGCAATCGATATCGTCGGTCTTGTTGAGTTGGCCATAGAAGACATGATCGTCGCCATCAAGGATCCTTAGTTCTTCATCAAGGGACCTGACCAATGTTTGAAAGTCTGTATCGTTTGAATTTGTTCGCTTCAATGTTAACATGATGTTAATGTACGAGGTACGATGTACAATTTACGATTTATGGCGTTCGGTTTCGCTACACCGCCCGGACAAATCGTACATCGTACTTAGTAAATCCTCCATGACAACTTATGACATCCCTTTACTTCTCTATGACATCCCTGCTTCGACGAGGCCGTTAATTAAACCAACGAAAACGGAGAGAGTTATGAAAACAAGATCAACAATTATAGCAGGCTTGACAGTGCTGCTTTCAACAGTCTTCTTTGCAAGCAATGCACAGTCGACTAACCCTGAGATTAAAGTATTACCGACCACCAAAGAAGGAATTGTAAAGTTGCTCGTGGTGGGCTCAACAGACGAAGCGGTAGACGTGAAGTTCTACAACCAGGAAGGCCTCGTGGAATCGGATGCGATCAAAGCCAACCCTGATGGTTTCAACAAAAAGTATGACGTGCGTCAGATCATCGATGCTGGATTTAGCATGGAGGTAACAGCTTCCGGAACCAGCGTTACTTACAAACTGACGAAAACGAAAGGTAAGCTGTCGCCTTACCTCGTGAAGACAACCTATACATATCCGATGGTAGCATCGAACAACTAAGTGATCATAAGTTCATCGATAAGGTGACAGTTTGGGTGATCATGAGCCCGCCTAACCGGCGGGCGAGCCCGGGTAGGTGAGTGCCCGGGCTCTTTTTTTTATCTTAGGGAGTGAGAAAGCTCCTTTTAGCTGGTTTCATTATCGTATCGTGCAGTTCCCCGGAATCGTTCGACACATTGATGCACAACTATTATGAGGATTACCTGGAATTATATCCTTTCGCAGCTACCAGCGCCGGCGACAACCGCTACAACCACATCCTGCCGAACAACATCAGTGTTACCTATCGCAACGAAGTAAAAAAATTCTATTCGGGCTACCAGGAAAAATTAAAGACCTTCGATCGGTCTTCGCTTTCCGACGACGATCGTCTCAGCTACGACCTGCTCACATACCAGTGCAGCATCAATCTCGAAGGACTCAAGTTCAACGACCATCTTACACCCATCACGCAAATACAGTCGATGCCATTACAAGTGGCCCAACTGGCAGCGGGTACTGGCAATCAACCTTTCAAAACTGTAAAAGATTACGACAATTGGCTGTCGCGACTCAATGGGTTTGTTGTTTGGTGCGATACGGCCATCGCCAACATGAAGCAGGGAATGACGAAAGGTTACGTGATCCCGAAAGTGATCGCACAAAAAGTTGTTCCACAACTGGCAAGCTTCGATCACGGGCCGGTGAAGGAACACCATTATTATAAGCCGATCTTAAGTATGCCTTCCGATTTTTCTTTGGCCGATAAAGAACGGCTGGAGAAAGAATACGAAACAATCATCGCACAGAAGATCATTCCTGTTCATCAAAAGCTGAGAGCATTCTTCGAGGATGAATATATCCCGGCATGTCGTGAAACTCCGGGTATCGATGCGTTGCCCGGCGGGAAAGAATTTTACAATTACTCGATCAGGAAATTTACCACCACAGATCTTACTGCCGATTCGATCTTCGCTCTCGGTAAATCTGAAGTGGAGAGAATATCGAAGCAACTAGATTCTGTTAAGAAACTTCTTTCTTCGGATCAACAGAATTTATATCCATTCAAAAACAGCAACGACATCATTGCATACTATAATGCAATTCACAATAAGATGAAACCGAATCTCACGAAGCTATTCGATAAAGCTCCGAAGACTGGTTTCGAAGTGAGAAGGATCGAGGCCTTTCGCGAGAAGACGACTGCCGCGAATTATGTTGCCGGGTCCGAAGATGGTAGACGTCCCGGTGTTTTTTATTTTCCTTCGCCCGATCCGGAGAACTATAGTATCGTAGGCACCGAAGATCTTTTCCTGCACGAAGCAATTCCGGGTCATCATTACCAGATCATGTTGAAGATCGAGAACAAGTCGCTGCCCGATTTTCGTCGTTATCTCAACTATGGTGCGTACACTGAAGGTTGGGGATTGTATGCAGAGTCGTTGGGCAAAGAGCTGGGACTTTACACTGATCCTCATCAATACTTTGGGATGCTTACTGCCGAGATGCATCGCGCCATTCGTCTCGTTGTCGATGCCGGTATGCATTCGCAAGGCTGGACGCGCGAGCAGGCGATCCAGTATTCGAGAGATCATGAAGCCCCGGGTGAACAAAATATTATTCCCGAAATCGAACGTTACATGGGCAATCCCGGACAAGCGTTGTCGTACAAGATCGGGCAACTGAAGATCCTTGAGCTTCGTGCGAAAGCCGGGAAAGCTTTAGGCGATAAGTTCAATATTAAAGAGTTTCACAACTATGTGCTCGATGCTGGATCGCTTCCACTCGGTATTCTTGAGCAAAGGATCGATCTTTATATAAAGAACAGCAATTGAACTGCTTTTGGCCTGATTGAAACTTTGGTTGCCCGTTCATCCGGTAAATCTTTGTTTCATGAATCTCTTCCGACACTACGTCATGGTGGCAGTACGTCACGTGTGGCGACACAAATCCTTCTCAGCGATCAATGTGATCGGCCTTACCCTTGGCCTCACCTGCTGCATGTTCATCTACCTGTGGGTGGCCGACGAAAAGTCGATCGACAATTTCCACGAGAAAAGCGACAGGCTGTATAACGTCTACATGCGCACGGTTTCACCGAATGGAGTTACCGGTGCATTAAATACACCACGGATGATCGCGGGTCCGGAAAAGATGCGATACGTGATGCCGGTGATCGAAGACGCTCCCAACACGATTCCTGAAGTTGAAGCGGTAGCGTTGTACCATCCGGCCTACACGCCGCCGTGGGGTAAGCAGGAAACTTTCAAGCTTGGCGACAAGGCGTATAAGTTCGAAGGCTCGCGTGCAAACCAGGAGTTTCTTACGATGTTTAGTTTTCCTGTGATCGCCGGCGATGCGAAGACCGCACTCAAATCAGGATACAACATCGCGATATCGAGAAAGATGGCAGGCATGTTCTTCGATAACCCCCAGGCTGCGATCGGGCAGATGATCCGTTTGGAGAATAAGATCGATCTCAACGTGACGGCTGTGTTCGAAGATCTGCAACCGAACACTTCGTTGAAATTCGATTACCTCGTATCGTGGGAGCTTCATGCCACAGGACAAGTAAACTGGGCGTCGGGTTTGATATACTCAACCATTTTATTGAAACCTGGTGCTGATGTCGATAAAGTTACCGAGCAACTGAATATACTCGCGACCCCGAGGATCGAGAAGGTACCGGGAGTAACAACGACAATTGGTCTGCAGCCTTATGGCGATCAGTATCTCGTTGCAAATTTTGAAGATGGACATCCGGACGGCGGAAGGATCGCCTACGTGAAGATCTTCAGTGGTGTGGCTGTTTTCATTTTGGTGATTGCATGCCTGAACTTCATGAACCTTGCGACAGCACGATCGGTGAAGCGTGCGAAGGAAGTTGGCGTAAGAAAAGTGATCGGTTCTTCGAGAGCTTATCTCATCGGCCAGTTCTTTGGCGAATCGCTGTTGCTTGCATTCTTTGCCCTGCTTATCTCGGTGATACTGATCATTGTATTGTTACCAGCATTCAATGATTACACCGGGAAGAATATCGTTGCACCGTTTGGTAAATTAAATACATGGTTGCTGATGATCGGCCTTGCAACCATTACGGGTTTAGTTGCTGGTAGCTATCCTGCATTATTCATGTCGTCGATGAAGCCCGTGAAAGTATTGAAGGGTGTTGTGAGTTTTACCCGCGGCGCTATTTGGGTACGACGAAGCATGGCAGTGTTCCAGTTCGGTCTTTCAATTCTTTTGTTGATTGCAACCATCGTGATGTCGCAACAGACGAGCTACATGCAGAACGTGAATCTTGGTTACAACAAAGAGAATCTTATCTACATACAGACCGAGGGAACACTTTCGGGTTTCGATGGTTACATGGCATTCAAGCATGCTGCCGAAAAAATGCCAGGTATACTGATGGTCGACAAGAGCAGCGAAGCCCCACACTCTATGTCTTTTCTTGTTGACGAAGATGACGGCGTCCGCGAGACCAACGATGCCGACGACTCTGCCATCAAGTGGGAAGGAAAAGAGAAAGGTCAGAAAGTTGGATTCAAGCCAACATCCGTCGGGTTTGATTTTCTGAACCTCATGAAACTTGGTGTTGCCGATGGCCGTGGGTTCTCAAGAGATTTCCAGAGCGACTCGGCCGATGCGTTTATGATCAACGAACAGGCAGTACGGGAGATGGGAATAAAAGATCCGATCGGCAAATGGATCTCGGCATGGAATAAGAAAGGTCACATCATTGGCATTCTGAAAGATTACAACACTAACTCTCTCCACGAACATATTCGTCCGTTGATCATAGACGTGAAAGAGTATGAGAACTTCGGTGTTGTATTGATCCGCACGGAGGCGGGCAAGACAAAAGAAGCTATCGAAAGTCTTGACGAAATTAATAAAGCACTCAATCCTGAATATCCATTCTCGATCCGGTTTGTTGAAGACGACCAGGAGAGAATGTATCAGAGTGAACGAATGGTGTCGAGGCTGTCGAATGTGTTTGCAGTGCTGGCGATCGCCATCTCGTGTCTTGGTTTGCTTGGATTGATCATGTTCTCGGCAGAACAACGCACACGCGAGATCGGGATCCGTAAGGCGATGGGCGCAACGGTAGCGAGCATCGTCGGCTTGCTGTCGAAAGATTTCGTGAAGATCGTGGTGTTGTCATTCGTGATCGCAACACCTTTCGCAGCGTGGCTGATGACGCAGTGGCTGAATAGTTTCGCGTACCGGATCCCTTTGTCGTGGTGGATCTTCGCGAGCGCAGGAATTGCTGCGTTAACGATAGCGTTGCTCACGATCTCGATCCAGGCGGTGCAGTCGGCGAGAGCGAATCCAGTAGAGTCTTTAAGATCAGAGTAAATTAATTCTTAGGAAGTGGTGGAGGACCGTCGGGTATCAATGCCTTGTATGGTTCTTCACCCCTATTCTTTTTAAAGTCTGCCTTCACAGCTTCTATCTTCGCAGGATCTTCATAAAGATCTACCATCGTCATCGCAAGAACTTTCGAAGCGTATACCATTCCTTTATGCCCGATCGACATTCCGCCACAGGCAACTACTGCCCACGAATGCCATGGCGTTCCGACAGGAGCAGTGGTAACGATGACGCGAATAGTTGGAACAATCCAGCTTACGTCACCAACGTCGGTTGAACCGCCACCAGCGTTGGGGTCCGTCTCTTCCATTGGTTCTATTTTCGTGTACATTCCAACCTGTGGTTTCTCCGTCGACTCCTGGATCTTCTTCGCGAATGTTGTTTCGGCTTCCGTGTATGTGATGGGACCCAGCTCCTCGAGATTTTTCTGAACATAACCGGCGCCGGTTCTATTCACGAGCACTTCGTAAATGCCCGACACCAGGTTGAGCTTATACTTTACATTCGCCATCATCGCTGCGCCTTCGGCAATCTTTTGAAGACGTGCATAGATCTCTTCAACACCTTCGCGTTTTATGTCGCGAGCGCGAACCCAGATGCGTGAGTAATCGGGCACAACGTTAACAACCTTACCGGCATCCTGAATTTGATAATGAATGCGTACAGTTGGTTTGACGTGCTCGCGATAATAATTGATGCCAATGGCATACAGTTCTGCTGCATCTGAAGCGCTGCGTCCGTTCCATGGATCGGAAGAAGCGTGAGCGGCCTGTCCATAGAACTCAACGGTATAGTCGACGAGCGCGAGACCTGTTTGAACGGCGGGCTTCGTTTGGGCATCGGGGTGCCAGTCCATGCACACGTCGAGGTCGTTGAACAGTCCGGCGCGGGCCATCCATAGTTTGCCGAAGAATTTTTCTTCCGCGGGCGTTCCGAAGAATTTTATGGTGCCTTTCAATTTGCCCTGGGCGATCAGTTCTTTGATGGCGATGGCTGCACCGAGACTTGCCGTTCCGAAAAGATTATGTCCACATCCGTGACCGGGGTTTCCTTCGACAACCGGATCTTTTACGGGATTTGTCTTTTGCGAGAGACCAGGAAGTGCATCGAACTCGCCGAGGATCCCGATAACAGGTTTACCACTTCCGTAAGTTGCCACGAAGGCGGTAGGGATCTCGCCAACGCCGCGCTCTACTTTGAAGCCGTTTGCTTCGGCATAGTCCGCAAGTATTTTTGAAGACTGCGATTCGTTGAAAGCAGTTTCGGCAGCAGCCCAGATCTTGTCGGAAATGGTTGTCATTTCCTGGGTGCGGGCATCTATCGATTGGATGACGGCTTTTTTATTTTTTTGTGAATAGGCGGAAAAAGCAACAATGACGAGACAGACGCTTAGAAAGTTTTTCATAAAAGCAATATACCTTTGTTAAGTAAACACAACTAAACCTCTTTTATGAAAACAACGAAAATTACATACTGGGTTGTAACGGGGATCTTCGCCCTGTTTATGGCGTGGTCGGGTGTAATGAATATTATCGTAGACCAGGGATCGATAGACCTCATCAACAAAGCACTGGGCTTCCCTATGTACTTCATTCCATTGATCGGATATGCTAAAGTGCTTGGATCGATAGCTATTGTAGTTCCCGGCTTTCCGCGGATCAAGGAATGGGCTTACGCCGGATTGTTCTTCGATCTTGCCGGGGCTTTCATTGCAGGCCTGGTGCAATTCGGATTCCAGGCGCAATCGATGTTCATGTTCATCTTCATTGCGTTCCACCTCGCTTCTTATTTCCTGTATCATAAAGTGAAGCAAACTCAACCGGCGAGCTGATGTTCGTAGTGGACTTACAATATATTGCTCCTTTGGAAAAGATAGACGCCATCATGGGCGATCACATGAAGTTCCTGAGGAAGTATTATAAGCTGAATGCATTCATTGCATCGGGACGAAAGGTGCCGCGTACCGGCGGCATCATTCTCGTTCTCGCCAAATCATTAGAGGAAGTGGAAAAGATCATCAACGAAGATCCATTCGTTATCAATAAGCTTGCGGAATACAAGATCACGGAGTTCCGGACCTCGCAAGTACATCCCGATCTGAAAGATCTTATAAAGTAGAAGGATGACTTCTCTTAGCTAGCTCCGTATCCAGGGAGTCTTCAACATACTTCATGGCTTTTTCTGCGGAAGGTGAAGGTGAGGCAGCGTCTTCGATGTGTTCCTGCAGCCACCATACATTACCGAAGGGATCGGCAATACGGGCCACCTTATCACCAAATGAGAGCATCGTGGGTTTTGTAACTCCACGAGCGCCGGCTTTCATCGCCTGGTTGTAGGACTTCTCACAGTTATCTACAAATAAGCGAATGAATGCCGGTGTCGGCGGCCACGACTTTGCCGCATCAAACAACATTATAATAGAGTCATCAACCTGCACTTCCACGTGAACTATCTTGCCTTCGGGCGAAAGCATCCTGCTACCAGGTATTTCTTCGGCGCCGAATGCGTTCGTAAGAAAGGTGATCAATCGCGCTGAGTCGGGAGAAATGATCCATGGCGTTACAGCTGTGTATCCCTCAGGAATCGTCTTCACTGCTTTCTTTTCTGCGACTACCATAACAATTTTTATTTATGGAGTTACAAACAAAATGCCACTGCAAAGTTTAACGCGCGTTAATTAAGTCACCACGTTTCCTTGCTGTGTCGTGTTTATAATCAAACCATTTCTTCGTGAAGTTGCGCTTCATGAAGTCGTCGATCTTGCGCATTACAAGGAGATTATAAATTCCCCGCACCTTTGTAGAGACGGGTGTCTCCATAGAACGAAGGCTGAGTGCAAAACCGCCTTCCAGGTAATTCATGTAATGCCAGATACCCGACGGCATAAACAACGTCTCACCGTCTTCGAGAACAGTTTCGTAGCCTTCAACATTCTTCAGGCCCGGGTACTTTGAATAATCCGGCTTCTCGGGATCGATGTAACTCTGCACCATGAAAGGCAGCTTGTACAATGCCTCCGAATATTTGTTGTCGAACAGGATCACACGCTTGCGTCCTTTGAACTGCGTGATGAAAACATGCGACAGGTCCATATCGAAGTGAAGGAACACTTTTGAGCCTGCACCGCCGAAGAACATCATCGGGTACTTCTTCAGAAAACCACCACAGATCTCGTCGAAATAAGTGAAGTCGTTAACGAGACCTGGAATGTGATCGAAGATATTGAACAGGAAAATTCGCAACTCCGTGGGGCCGGCGGCAATGCGATCGAGGTATTCACCAAACTTCATTTCGCCATCGGGTTTATTTACTGCCGAATTAGCGGTGGGAATACTATTGTCATACACGGGAACTACCTGGTCGCCCGCGAGCGACTTGAAGTATTCGTAGTTCCATTTTTGTTTTGCAGCCCAGTTGCGGGTGAGGCTTTTGATCACAACGGGTTTTGAAGTTTCGACATATCGTTCCCGGAAATCTTCACGTGAAATGGAATCGACTTTGTCAACGTCTCGTAGAATCATAATTTTTGAGCTTCTGACGGTTCTGAACTCAAAAAATCGGCCAATAGATTAACCGGGGTCTACTAATGTTTCGCCAACCTGGCAATGTAGAATGTCTTCTACAAACTGTTGATGTTAGTGATATACGTCTACTGAAACGGTCTGGCTTTCGTAAACAACAAACTGGTTGCCATCCAGCATCATGCTTTTATAATGAAGGCAATCCGGAAGCATTTCGTTAGTGTGCACGCGCCCCAGCATTGCATGTCCGAGTTCATGAAACATGAGTATCTCTCTTTGTATTTCGTTGAACAGTTCTCATTTATCTTTTGCAATGCGTACCAGCGAAGGGTTAGGAGTTCCATAGCCCGAGTAAGGAGCTATTTCGGCAGTAGATACAAACTTCATGGTGAGCGCAGACTTGTCGAGCGGGTACACGAGCAACGTGCAATGAACGGACTACTCCTGGCGTAAGCTTTTGATAGGGTTTGCGAAGGATGCCTTTATCGATTGATAACTCACTGTAGTTAACGCGATCATGACGGCAATTACACCGGCACTTATCAATACAGAAGAAGAGATCGGTTCGCGATAGCTGAATTCATCCAGCCATTCATTCATGCCATACCACGCGATCGGCGTTCCAATCACCCACGAAATGATCACAAGCTTCATGAAGTTGCCCGTCAGCAATCCAAAAATGTTTCTTACGGATGCGCCCATCACCAACCGGATGCTGATCTCCTTCGATCGTTGCTCCGTCATGAAGGCCGACAGCGCAAACAACCCGAGACAAGCAACCACGATAGCGAGCGTTGCAAACGCAGCGAATATTTTTCCCATACGAAGCACATCGTCGTACATGAGTGCGAAACGCTCGTCGAGAAAGGAATAACGGAAGGGCTGATGAGGCATAAGATCGCGCCACGTTTTTTCGATAGACGCGATCGTTGATGGAAGGTCGGACGATTTGATGCGCACCGTCGCAGACGACTCGCCACCAGCTTCGACAACGAAACACAAAGACCTGATTGGAGATTTCATCGTGGCGAAGTTGAAGTTTCCAACAACACCAATGATCGTATACACCATATTCCCATTCGTGATGTGTTCACCCAACGGCTCTTTCAACGCGAGTTCGATGGCCATTGTCTCGTTAATAATTACCGCCAAAGAATCGGATGCAACCGCCCTGTCGAAGTTGCGGCCTTCTACGATCTTCATTCCCATGGTCGGAATATAATCGGCATCTACGCGCCACTTTTGCGCCTGCACAGACCTGTCCGTTTGTTGGTGTCCTTCAAGATAGAATCCATAACCTTCGCGATTGGCGTTGCTCACCGGCAGGAATCCACTTACCGAGACACTTTCGATACCCGAAAGTTTTGTTAACTCATTGCGGAATGCCTCTGTTTTATTGCCGAGTGTGTTAGTCCCTTCGATGATCATGAGTTGCTCTTTATTGAAACCGGTATCGCGGTTCATGATGTAAGTCATTTGCCGATAGATAACGAGCGTACCGATGATCAAAATGATGGAAGCGGCAAATTGAAACACAACCATGCTACTTCTAAGCGCGCCGCTCCTGCTTCCCATACGGAGATTTCCTTTGAGAACCTGTATGGGCCGGAATGCCGATAAATAGAATGCGGGATAACAGCCTGCAATGATGCCGATCAGCAACGACGCAGCAATCAAACAAGGGAATAGCCACCACGAAGTCCACGGAATGCTCAACGATCTTCCTGCGATGTAGTTGAAACCGGGCAAACACAAGCAAAGTATTGCGAATGCGATCACAAAAGACAATACGCTGTATAATGTTGACTCGGTAAGAAATTGAGTTACCAACGATCTTCGCAATGAGCCAACGACCTTGCGAAGCCCGACTTCCTTCGCACGATTGGCCGATTTGGCTGTCGAAAGATTGATGAAATTGATGCACGCTATTGCAAGCACGAAGATGGCAATGCCACCAAAGAGCCAGACGTATTTTGTGTCGCCGTGAGAAACGTTGTCGTTGATCTCTGCATTGAGATAAATGTTGCTTACCGGTTGAAGCCGGAATGAATGATATTGAATGAAGTCAGTTACATCCTGGCTGCCCTGGCCTTTCATGTATGCGATCAGGTACTTATCGCGGGCAAGCAGAAGTTTGTTTTCAAAGTCTTTCGGATCGACATCGTTGCGAAGTTTGATGTAGCTGTGATAATTCCAGCAGCACCAGTCGGTTTGTTCTCCCGGCCAGAATTCAAAATCCTTTAGTGATAGAATGAAGTCGTATTGGAAATGAGTGTCCTTACGAATGTCTTCCATCACGCCGCTTACTACATAAGGCTGCGATTGATTGTCATTAATGATGAGTGTTTTCCGATCGGATCGATGTTGCCGAAATATTGTATCGCTTTACTTCGGGTCATCACCACAGTGTAAGCGCGATTGAGCGCCTGCGTGTCGCCAAACACCATTGGGATCTCTAGAATGTCGAGTATTTCGGGATCGGCGTACACAAAACCGTTTTCGAATGAATTGTCGGGAGAACCATCGGGACGAACGAGAACATTCGTCATCCTGAATGACATGATGCGCGCGGCTTTCTCGATGTCGGGATAATCTTGTTTCAACACCGCTGTTAGTGGAGTAGGTACGTTTGCCCACTGATCCGAATCGCCGGGTTCGGTGTATTTGTTGTATAACCTGAAGATCCTGTTGCCATCTTTATAATATTTGTCGAAGCTTACTTCATTTCGGATGAACAGGAATATCATCATGCAGGCAGCCAATCCTAAAGCGAAGCCACCAACAGTTATTCCGGCATATAGTTTTTGTCGCGACATAGAACGCCACGCAGTTTTGAAATAGTTACTGAACATGTCGAATGTGTTTAGCGGTGATGAGCTTCTTCGCTTGTGAATTGCAAATGGTTGAATGAACTGCACGACGTTCCAGATGAACAGCATGTTTGCTTTGAACTTGCCGAGCTCCGAACGACGGCGGTCGTAGAGTTCGAGCATGTCGCCAAGAACTGCTTCCGAAAGATGATCGTTGCAGAACCAGCGGAAGAGTGCGACTGCCCATCGGGGTGGCTTGTCCATCTTCATATTATTTATCCATTATTTCCGTCCCACGCCATCTTCGGAACCTGCTTCCACATAGAGTTTCGAAGTTCGCGCGACTGTGCCAGTACTTTGGAGCCGGCGGCGGTGAGTGTGTATAGTCTTTTTTCGCGGCCACCGCGTGTTTCGCTGGCGCCGCCCATGCGGGATTTCAGGTAGCCTTTGTCTTCGAGGCGCACGAGGGATTTGTGCACGGCGCTGATCATGATGTTGCGGCCGGATTGTTTTTCCAGCTCATCGAGGATGCCGAGGCCGTATGCGTTGTCGTACAGGATGCCGACGGTGAGGAGGACGAGCTCTTCGAATTCGCCGAGGTATGTTCCTTTCATACAATGAATGTACGAAAGTTCCGGCGATTTGTTTCACCTTTGCCTTTTTGACGTGCAAAGTGAAACGAGAAATGTGCAATGAGGTGCGGCTAACAGGGCGAAGCGCGATTGTTGAGACGTGCTTCGCCCGCTACCTTCACTATTCACTTTTCACTTCTCATGATCTTCTCCCGGTGATTCAGTCCCCAGTTAACGATCTCATTAATGAGCGTTAGCAGGGTCTTACCGTATTCAGTGATCTCGTATTCGACAGTAATCGGTTTTGTTTGCTTTACTGTTCTTGTGAGAAGCTGGTTGGCTTCGAGATCCTGGAGTTCTTTCGAGAGCATTTTGGCGCCAATGCCCTGCACGCTACGAAGGATGTCGGTGAAGCGCATCTTTCCCTTAAAATTCAGGATCCCCACGATAGGCAAACGCCATTTGCCGCCTAAAACATCCATGGCATCGCGCATGGCTAATATGCGGTGAGTGTGGTCTTCGCAATGTGATTCAAGTGTGTCGTCGGCTTTCGAAACTGTAAGCAGACTGCTTTTATCGGACAGTGTAGATGTCGTCATGTTGTCAGTTGTTTGGTACCTAACATAGCACAGGTCAGTTTAGTTTCCTCGCAGGAAGCGGTTTCCTCAAGGGAACTTATGCCGATCACGGCAGCAAACGCGATGAATATTGTGTTACACAAACAACAAAAAGACAAACAACAATGAAAAGAGACAAGATCGTTTATTGGATAACCACAGGAATAGTGGCTGCCATGATGTTTTTCAGCGCGTACATGTACCTATCGAAGAACCCTGATTTGGTAAAGGGATTCCAGGCATTGGGATTTCCATTGTTCTTCGTCACCATACTTGGCGTTGCCAAGTTGCTTGGCGCAATCGTATTAGTGGCACCCGTTGGAAGAATGTTGAAAGAATGGGCATATGCCGGATTTATTTTCATCTTTATCGGCGCTGCGTGGGTACACATTGTAACCGGTACTCCATTTATCATGCCCGTGCTCTTCCTTGCCGTGCTGGCTGTGTCTTACTTATTCTGGACGAGGTTACTTCGTAGTGCTATCAGCCGATAGCACTCTTTCAGATTTTTATCGATCTGCTTGTTGCCCGGCATTCGTCGGGCAGCTTTTTCAAAATTGCGCGCAGCATCATCGTATTCTTTTTTTGAATACTGATTGATGCCGACAAAAAATTCCGTTGGATATTTTTTCTGAAGCCACGCGAGCTTCAGCAGGTAGCCGTCGATAAATACCGGCGCGTTTTGATAGAACGCTATCGCGTTGCCATACGGGATCAAATTAATGAACAGGTCGAGAACCGATACTGCGAAGAATACAATCGCGAAAAAACTGATGTACTCATTGAAGTGAAGGAATACGGCGGCATCGGCAACAACGCCCGACACAGCAACGGGAAGTATCGGACCTGCAAGAATATAAGAGATCCGATGATCGACACGCGTAATGGGAAACGACGGAACACAAAGACCATATTGCCACAGGAACGGATTGCCAGTAAACCAGATCTCGAAAGAACCAAAGCTCACGTTCGCACTTCTTTCCTTGTTGCCATAAGAACCCAGGAAGATCACGATCTTTTGATTGGAGAAAAGTCTTGCAACTATAGCATGTCCCAACTCATGCAACAGCACCACCACGGGCCGAACGGCGACACCGATAATGATCATGGAAACCCATGGATGTGACTGTATCATTGCGTAAAAGGCTGGTGGATTTGGGTATCTAAATATCGAAACGACCAGCCTTGAATTGGCCGTCACTCAGCGGCCCTTTACGCCGCTCGTCGACAGGATGTCGAGGATCTTTTTTGAATTCGCGGCTTCAATCGATTGTTTGTTCTGCTCGAAAAAATACTGCTGCTCCGAACATAGTCGCCACCCGAAGTCAACCAGGCGAAGACCTGCAAGCCTTGTATAATGGTCTTTCGTAAGCATCGCATCACAATCGCGACGAAACTGTTGCCAGTACGCCGGTTGAAATTTGGCGACTGATAGTTGTTCCTTGTACCTGGTGCGAAATTCAGTTTGCATAGCCACCTCTTTCGAATTGACAACAGGTATCTCTGTTGCTTCAGCTTTGAAGCGTTTATCTTTTTGAACAGACGCGAGCTTCGCATCGAGCGTGAACACTTCATTGCTCTGCTGGAAGTCGGGAACGAGTTGCATCAGCATTCTATTCGCTTCATACAAATAACCGGAGTCGGTCTGAACTTTCACCCGCTTCATTTGATCGGAGAAGAAATCGGACGCTTTCATTTTTTTATTTCGAAGCTTGTGGTATTCTATTGCGTCTTCATAATAACTAACTGGCGGCCATTCATGTCCACCATAAAATAAAATGAGGAACGCGGGATTCGCGATCGTCTTCAGGTACATGTTAGCACTAATGGCCTCCTGGTAATTCATGTCGAGCTGACCGATCACTTCTACAAACGGAATTTGTTTTGTCTTCGTGATGGCAGTCTGCGATGGCAACGCTGCCCCGCAAGTAATCACGCCCGCCATCGTACCACGTCGCAACGCAAACTCTACGGCAACTCGTCCGCCGCCAGAGAAACCGGAAGCAAGCATGAACGATCGATCGACATTGAAACGCGCCAGCACATCGTCGAGCACGGAATTGCCTGCAGAGATACATGGCTCAACAGGTCCGTTGTGAGAATTGTTCGAACAAGCGAGAATGACATTGTGCTTGTCGGCAAGCTTTTGATAAAGTGAAACGGGAAGATTACCACGAGCGCCGGGATCAAATAACAAGATCAGCCCAACTGGTGTCAACTTCGTGTACGATGCAGGAACATACAGCGCATAAGTTTGAGCGGGGTTGTCGATGCACGTTATGGATTCAACGACTGTACCTGGTTTTTGTGCAGCCGCGAATTCAATTACAAAAAAGAGTATTACCGATAACCGATACACCCTGCAATAATAATTATTCTCTAAGGCTCTTCACAGGGTTTTCGACAGCTGCGCGGACCGATTGAAAGCCGATGGTTAACAATGTAATTGCAATTGCAGCCACGCACGACATGGCATAGAGCCACCACGGCACCGGTGTTTTGTATGCGAAGCCCGAGAGCCAGTCTTTCATTACCCACCACGAAGCCGGAATGGCGATCACCATCGAGACAGTGATCAGCAAAAGGAAGTTTTTAGAAAGTAACATCACGATGTTAGGAATACTTGCGCCCAATACTTTCCTGATGCCGATCTCTTTCACTTTTAGCTGTGCTGTGTACGTGATCAGTCCGAGTAATCCCAAACATGAGATCACGATGGCAATACCGGTGAACAACGCGTACAGCCTGCTCACGCGTTGATTGTCGGCGTAGTGCTTGTTGTAGATATCGTCGACAAATGAATAGTTGAACGGAGAGCCAGCGTTGTATTGTGTCCAGATCTTTTCGACGGCGGCGATGGCTTCGGGCATGTCGCGGTTGCCGGCCTTCACATACAGGATGTCGTTAGAAGTCTGATGGATAAATACGAAAGGCTGTATTGAATTCCATAGCGGGGTGTAATTGAAATCTTTCACAACACCGATGATCGTTCCCTCGATCTGGTGCCAGCGAAATCTTTTGCCGACAGGATCTTTGATGTTCATCTGCTTCACGGCGGTTTCATTTACAATGACGTGCGCTGAATCTGCAGTGCTCCCGGTGAAGTTAACGCCCTCCTTCATTTCCATTTTGAACGTGGGGATAAAGTCTTTGTCAACCCGCATGTCGTGAAAGAAGTAAGTCTGGTTCGGATCTTTTCCGTCCCAATCGATATCCAATGTTGCGCCCCAGCGTGCCACGATGTTACCGCCGCCAGACGTTACTGAAGTAATGGCAGGATTCGACAGCAGTTCTGCTTTCGCACTTTCATAGTGTGCCGACATCTCATCCATCTGCACCGTGAATACATTCGATTTATCGAAACCCAGGTCGCTCTCTAGCATGAACTTCAGTTGACGACCAATTATAGTGGTGCAGATGATCAACCCAATCGAAAAAGCAAACTGCCCAACAACGAGTATTCTCCTGAAGGACGTACTTCCTTTGCCGAAAGAGAACCTGCTTTTCATCGATTGAACCGGGTTGAACGACGACAGCAGCGATGCCGGGTAGATGCTCGATGCGATCAGCACGGAAAGCAACGTAATGCCGATCACCTTCCAGAGGCTTAGATCGAACGGGTTAAAATGGAGCGACTTGCCCGCTATATTATTATAGAGTGGCATCGCCAGCGCCATGATGCCGAATGCGAGAACAACGGCGATAAAGAAGAACAGGCAGGTATGAACGATGAATTGATTGAACAACTGGCGGCGTGTTGCACCGATCACTTTCCGGACGCTTACTTCTTTCGAACGGACAAGTGCACGGGCCGTGGTAAGATTTACGTAGTTGATGGCGGCGATCACAAGAATGAGAATTGCGACAAGCGAGAATGTTCTTACGGTGCGAAGCACCACGGGTGTTCCGTCTGGTGCATAAAGATGCATGTCGGTGAGCGGTTGCAGTGTATAGAAACCTACATCCGCCGGGCGCATGTCGGGCTGGTGAGCGTGATTGATCTTCGAGAGTTTGTTTTCAACATCTTTTATGGATACACCGGGTTGTATTTGCACGTATGTGTTCCAACCATAGTTGCCCCAGTTGTCGTCGAAGTCTCTCCAGCCATTGTCTTTCGCAATTTTTTTCTGAAGCTCTGTAGAGAATAACATTTCGCCTTCGATGCTGCTGTTGCCGGGAAAATCTTTCAGTACGCCGGTCACCACGAGGTTATCGCGATTGTCGGCGATCAACGTTTTGCCCATCGGATCTTCGTTGCCGAAAAATCTTTTGGCTTCGGATTCTGTAAGGATCACCGAGTTGGCATCGATGAACGGATGATTCTTGTCGCCTTTTATTAATTCGAAGTCGAACATCGTGAAGAAGGAGGGATCGACGAACACGAGCATGTTTGCTTTGAGACTGACATCGTTGTATCGAAAGAAGCTCCACGTTGTTTCCCTGCTAACGCGTGCTACGTTTTCAATGCCGGGAACTTCGGTCATGGCACGCGCGCCGATGCCAGGTTGCGAAACACTTACCGTAAACTTTTCGCCGTTCGATTCAAGCTGTGTGTTCACGTGAAAGATCTTATTGGCTTTTGAATGAAATGAGTCGAAGCTCATTTCATTATTCACCCAAAGGAGAATGAGAAGGCCTACGGCGAGGCCGAGTGTGAGGCCAAGCAGGTTGAGGCTACTGTAGAACTTGCTGCCGGCGATGTTGCGCCATGCCATGCGAACATAATAAGGTATCATAAAGGTGCTGATTGATGATAGGGAGATCTTGTTTCTTAATAGTATGCCGGGACGGATGAAACGGAACACATTCGTTATCATTTTCCGTCGTGCGATGCGATAGCCGTGATTGACCTGGTCGCGCATGAATTTTTGAGTCACATCGCCTTCGATCTCTTCAAGCAGTTCGGAAGGGCAAATTGCTTTGAGGACTGCGAGGGGCCATTGAGGAGGATTGCGGAGCTCGATCATGCTGTTGCAATATACTCCATCCACGTATATGCTTATATTTTGTTAAGGAAATAATCGTAAAAAAATGTAACGTTTCGTTAATGCCTCAGTTCTACTTAAAAATCTTCTGATCCACCGACCACTTCACTGGTCCGGTGAAGAAAAATATTGCCCCGATAATGGCAAACAGGAACGGATGCTGGTCCTGGTAATAGAAACGTCCTTCGCCCACGAAGAACGTAATGAAGATCATGTTGAGGAACATGAGCAGTGCGCCGATGCGCGTAAGAAATCCGAAGGTAAGTAATAACCCTGTTACGAATTCGAGTCCTTTGCCTGCGTAGGCAGAGAAGGCAGGAGGGAATGGCAATGCTTTCATCTGCGGCCAATCGAAATAACCTTTCATCAATTCGCTGTCGAAGATCTCCCATCCATGATAGGTCATCATTAACCCCACGAAGATCCTTATAACTGCGAGGCCGTTTTCGTAGAACAGCGGTTGAGGTGAGAGGAGGGCTTTAAACATAGGGAGGGTGGTTTCTTAAAGATAACACCCATCCCTAATATAAGATGTTAACGGCGTGCCTTACCAGCTGAATATTTGAATTGCTGGAATACGTCGTGCACTGCTTGTTTCAATTTCACTTCGTCGGTAACAAAGGAATTGTTGGAGACGAGGTCTTTCGAGAAACCGTCCCACACAACTTCAGATGTTTTTGCATCGATGAGTGAAATCATGAGAGTGCCAGGCTGAAGTACGAAAACCTGCTGGTCGTCTTCGGTACGAACCTGCTCACCACCCGAAATTGTAATCGGGTCGTCGTTGTTATAACCGTGCAGCGTTGCTTTCCTGTCGAGCACCTGGTATGCAACGATGAGATCGCCTGAACCTGAATTTTCCTGGTAGCCACGTCCTTCGAGCTCGCTGGTTATTGCATCCATGATCACTCCGTTTGCGGCTTCATCGCGGGCGGGAATGATAACGGTGTAAGAATAAACATACGGTTCTGCTACGTTTGCTTTTGCAGACTTATTCTTTGCGCTCTTTTGTTTCACATATACCGGATCTGATTCGATATAGTAGATGTCGTACCCATCGGTTCCTGCAATGGTTGGATCTTGTTTCGCCCATGTGAATGAATGGAACTTACTGAAGTCGGTATTCACTTTGGAATTGCCCATGTCTTTTTGTGCCCATGCCGATGCGCTCGCTATGAGTGCAAAGCATATTATTGATAACTTTTTCATATCGATCTGTTTCTTATTTAGTGAACAGGTACAAATGAAAATGATGCCACACTGAATGTTTATCGCGGGTTCAATCTTCAGCCAGGCGTATGTTTAGCTCTGATTGTATCTTTACGAGTATTTCTCCGCTGAAATCGAGTTTGCCATTTAATAGCTTTTTAATTTCGGATGGTCTTTTGCCTAGGCGTGCGGCGAGTTCTTTAATGTTGATGCCTTTGGCTTCGAGAGCAGTGTTGATTTTTGTGGCGATATGTGTACGCTTGTCGAGCTTGCGTTGATCTTCGGCGATGTATTTCTTGAGGATCTTCTGTACGGTGCGGCTGGTGTAGATCTTGCCGATGTTTGGTTTGTTCATGATGTTGTTGGGTTTAATGGTTAAAAAAATTGCCTCTTGTGAGGCAGTGGTGAATGTAGACTATAGTCCCTCGATTAGGACTCGATAAGCCGTAAAACGACTTAAAATGATCAGGAAAACCGTACACTAATCCACAATCCTGAGCAAAAAATTCCACGAGAGTTTTCTGGTTATTACTTCCTCAAATGCCGACTTTTGGCGTTTCAACTTGACCGGGGTATTGAAGATGAGATTTAAGAACTTGTTGCTTATAGATGACGACGAGGACGATCAGGAATTATTCATAGAAGCAGCAAAAGAAGCATCTCCCGATCTCAACATCACCGTCGTTCCCGATGCCGCCACCGCACTCGATAAACTCACTAACAAATCTGTCGTAGCCGACATCATCTTCTCCGATCTCAACATGCCCCGCATGAACGGTCAGCAATTCCTTCTCGAGATCAAGCGCCGTCCCGAACTCAAAGACATTCCTGTTATCATATTCTCCACTTCATCGCATTCACACACCATACAGCTGGTGAAAGATTTTGGGGCCTATGATTTTATTACGAAGCCTGGATTGTTCAATGAGTTGGTGAGTACGCTGAAGCGGATCCTCGAATAATTTATGGAGGCCGTCATTCATCTCGCATCGAATCGGCCTTGCACGCAAAACGAACAATACCGCAGTTATTACACGAGTAATCTCAAAGACGAAACACTTGCAGCCGGTGCAAGCGTTGAGCACAAGAATGTATTATTGATCCCATTAGTTGGCGATATTTTCACCACCCAACGATTAAGTCCCGGCCAGGCACAACTAACATCCAAAGAGATCACGGTTACCAATCCGTACGAAGAGGAACTGGTGAATTACCTGGTGATTGAAACTCATTTATTGATCGACGGAATTATTGACTTCGAATTCGATCAGAACGAACTGACCATTTTATTTCCCGGAATTTATATTGGCAAATACGATGGTCGTCGCGACGATGTTCTGAGGACCGAAACGAAGAACGCGTTGGTCTTTATAATAGCCGGTGCTTTCGAAGTTCAGAATCGTTTACTCGAACCGCGCGATGGACTCGAGCTTTCTGAAGTAACTGAAATTGAGTTCGAAGCTTTGTCGAATGAAGCGATCCTGTTGATCGTTGATGTCCCTTAGTGTGGAATGGTCGCTTTGACTGGCAGCGTCTTGCTGTTGTCGGCTTTCGTCCATGTTCCGGTGAGCACATCACCCTTCACTTCAATAAAATAAGTGGCGAGTGTCTGGTCTCCATCGATCTCATCGAAATAAACATTCTTTGTTGTAAGATCACCTTTCAATTCGATGGCCACGCCATGATTGTCGTAAACTTCGTAGCCTGTTAGTGCTGTGCTTTCTTTGATTCTGCGAAGCATGATGGTTACGGGAATGTTAGTGCCGATCGTTCCGCGAAAAATATGATCTACATAATCGATCGCCGGCTTCGGCCCGTTGTTGAGATAATAATCATAAACGGGCGACAGGTAACTCTTCAGAGATTGAAGAGGGACCGAGGTTGTAAACAATTCATGTGTGCGTCGTGGAATGCCGTTCTCGCAATCATGGACTATAAAAACAATAGCGTCTTTTGTGAAGTTGAGTTTCACGGTTTCAAAATCCCACTCCTGGAGAATCTCATCTTCGCAGCCTTTATCATAGTCGCTTTCGAAGAGTTCTGTAGGATCCATGTCTGCATGTTCGTTTAGCAGTTCTTTTTTTCTTTTCAGCATTGCTTTTAACAGTCCGCTGATGGCGAGATCTCTTGTCTTTATGAACGTTCCGTTCTTGAAGAAGCTGTAAGGGTAGAGACGGTCGCCGGTCTCTGCGTCGAAGTAATAAACAAACACATTGTCGTATGGACTAACCTGCATGCCGAAGGCGAGTATGGTCATCACGGTGGTAACCTGGATAAGACGTGGCGTTGGTCTCGACACGGTAAAGTTCCATGCATGATCCATGTCGGCCTGGATGGCTTTAGGATTTTTTTTGGTGTTACATTTTTTGAAGTCGGCGATCTGTAGCGCTATGTTGAGGGTTTCGGCGGCTTGAGGTTTGGTTACAGATTTGAAGATGGGATACTTCGAAGGCCAGTCGGTGTTTTCGGGATTGGTGATGTCGACGGATTCGTAAGTAATGGTTTGCGCGAATGCTGTCGCACTTAATAAAACCGCAACAACACTTAAATGTATCTTCATAAAACTTTACAGTTTCACTTCGAGCACCTGGTTTTCTTTCAGGTATGCGTAGCCATCGCGCCACTTTACTTTCACCCACACGTCGTGTCGTCCGCGGATTGGGAGCCGGTTTCCTTCGTTGATGATGCCGACAACTTTAGCGCCTGGTGAAGGACCGCTCATGAGATAGGCAGGTGCATTTTTGGTGATACCGTTGATGGGCTTAAGACTGACGTTTGCGAATGTGATGAGGAAGACAACGGTGACGATGAAGAATGAGAAGGAGATATAGGGTCGGATCTTGTGTCTTCTTATAGTGTAGATCATGATTGAAAGCAGTACAAGACTGATGGCGCCGAATGCGGTGGTGATTGCGTTTTTATTTTCGCTGATAATGGCGAGTGTGTGATCGGCGGGAGAGAGTTCGTACCCGGTGAGGTTGTATTTGGTTGCCATGTCGTCCATTTTGTGGAGTGCGGTGGCGTCGTGAGTAATTTCGTAGTAGAGGTTTATATAATAGAGTGCCATGTGATTTTGTCCGAGGCCTTCTTCGATGTAGGCCATTTTGAGGAGCATGGCGGGAGAGTAGGTGTGTTCGTTGAAGATTTGTTTATAGAGTTCGAGAGACTGGGTGTACTGTTTTTTGATGTAGAGGGAGTCGGCCATTTTGAGGCGGTACTCGAAAACCTGTGAGAAGGAGTGGGAGTGGAAGCAGAGAAAAGCGGCGGTGGCGACGACTATTTTTAGGACCTGTTTTTGGTAAATTTTCATATTCGGCTACCTTTGCGTCCTCAATTACGGAAATGCCCGGAAAACGGGCAAATTTGAATAGTTGGGAGGGCGATTAAGTCGCTAACTCCGCCTTCGCTTAAAGCTTGCGCCTTCGCTAAACTTCGGTGCACGCGACCGGTGGACAAAGGATCTCGTAGCTCAGCTGGTAGAGCATTACACTTTTAATGTAAGGGTCCTGGGTTCGAATCCCAGCGGGATCACAGAATTAATCTAAAGCCATCCAATCGGGTGGCTTTTTTATTTGATAAGCATTGATTGTAGGACAAATCGGTACAAGGAAACACAAATGGTTGGGGACCTATTCGGGGACCTGAGCGAAATCAGTATTTAGGTCCCCAGCTAACTGGGTTGCCCATTACTTCCATTCATTGATTCGTCGCTCACACTCAGTCGTCGGCAACCTCCTATTGTATGTTAGAAGAGATTTCAATTGTTGCACAGCATTTTTTTTGGTGATCAGTTTTTTCTCAAGGAATTGATCAAAGAGCCATAGTATTCCATGAACTTCAATTTTCTGAAACCCGGAGATCTGTCGAATCACTCCGTCGCCTGTAAGAATAAATGCATCAAGTTGAAGGGCAAGGCCAAAGACTGATTTGTCTGAGTCACTTAGCTTTTTATTCTCCTTAATTTCTTCTGGAATGTTGAACGCTTCTTGTGGATGAATCGTCAAAAGGGACTTTTTAATGAATTTAAGGAGAGCCTGTTGTTGTTTCGTGTTGAGTTCGTCGACCACATTTGTAGTGGTGTGTATTTCCACCTCAATTCCAAACAATTCATCGATCAATCCAACGTAGATCAGATCAATAAAAATGTTGGCATCAGTGATGGCGATTTTCATTTTTCGTAGAAGTCTAAATCTTCACGAAACTCTGACAGCTTCTTATTATCCAAAGCTGCAGCTTTACTGGTTGAGATGATCTCTTCAGCTACTGCTCTAAAAAGGAGTTGTTTAAATCGATTCGACTTTTCATATCCTTTATACTCGCCAGGCTCATTTTTTTTATAGCCTTTCATACTAAGATAGATCATAAAGTTCTTATGAAAGCTTTCTGATATAATTCCGAGATGTTTAGCCCGAAACATAATTGCCTGGATTGAAACTCCAAATTGTTCTTTGAGATACACTAATTCATTCAGATAGATCTGACTTCGAGAAGGACCTAGCTCCTTTATAAGAGATGCTCGCGGGATCAGCATTGCACCAGCAAATGAATGGCATAGAAATTCTCTGTCCTTTTCCTCATGGTGATTCACCTTCATGAGTATATGACCGAGTTCGTGTAATACCGTGAATCGTTTCCGATCAGCTTTCAATGAGGAGTTGACGACGATTACCGGATTCTTAATCCCTTCCCACGTCGCGAGTCCAACAAACTCGTCACCTGCTTCGATCTCCACCACTTTAATATTGTGATCCTCCAGTAGTTCGATAACATTTGGCAGGGGGTCTTCACCCAGTTTCCACAGTTCTTTGAGTCTGTCAACCGCCTTTTCAACGTCTTGGTAAGTATTGATCTCTAAATCAATAATTGGATTGACAAATTGCTCATCGATACCCAGAATGTCTTCTAACTCGAAGTATCGTTCGAGAATGTCTACGGTCTTTTCTTTGATCCGCGCTGATTCTTTGGCTGACAGTTTTTTCAGCTTTCTGAATTCCACGTTTTCAAGATTGATACTATTCTCTCGGGTGAAATAGTCGGGGCGGACATCGAGTGCGTTACAGATTTTTATAAGCACATCTGACTCCGGTTTCATCAAGCCTTGCTCATACTTGTTGAGTGCCTGCTTGCTCACGGCGTTGTTAAGTGCATCTGTAAGATCTTGAAGCGAATAGCCTTTCATGATCCGTGCGGACTTAAGACGTTCAGAAAAATTTTGCATACGTAGTAGTTTAGTCTTTTTTCCTTGAGAAACGCTATGGCAAAGCCTTTTCCAATGGAAAAAAACGGCTAAAGTGCCTTGGTCAGGGGCGTATGCAAATATAAGCAAAACCGGCTTGTTGGTAGACAGTCTGGAAGAAAATTGAATATTTGTCCACCTTCCCATATATTTATTAAACGAATGGAATAGTAGTATTCGATTCTTGGGCTGGTTTTGCTAGCGATTGGAGGCTTAGGGCGGCTCTCACAACTGTAGGCACAAAGGGGACTTCGGTCCCCTTTTCAAATTTTGTTTGGCTATGAATTACACAGATAAGGAAATTGAAGAAATCAAATCTCGGTACAAGGATCAGCTGTATGAAGGCATGATTTATAGCATAAATAAATTTGATGATCAGATCCTTTATCTCAGTTCAGGAGGCGTTTAGGTACTGTCGTTACGCTTGAACATTCGATATGGATCGGTCTTCTCTACGCTTCGTGGGCCTTATTGTTAATAGCTGCAATTGTAAGTGTGTATACGCATCTGGAGTCTTATACGCTTCACGCCAAACAGATTGAACAATTGGAAGAAGGACATGATTTAGTAACCATGGACAAAAAAACAACTTTTCGAAACAAGAGCATGTTTGCCTTCTTAACTGTCGGAATTTGTTGAGTATCTTCTCCAACACGGATTGCATAAAATGAAAATGGGTACGAGGTGCTTCCTATTCTATCAGGTGCGAACTGATCAATTACATCCTTCCTTTTGGCTAAGCGAAAACGTATTTCTACTAAATCTGTTTTTTAATTGTTGCTGATTTTTGTCTCAACAAAAACAGGAATATGAAAGCTATTAGAATTAAGGAATTTGGCGGAACTGAAGTTCTGCATTTAGAAGAAGTAGAACGTCCCATCCCTGCGCACGATGAGATTTTGGTGAAAGTTTATGCAAGTGGTGTTAATCCCGTTGATTGTGCAATACGCAAAGGAGGGAATGATGTATTAAGACCACTCCTGAAATTGCCCTTGATATTAGGTTGTGACGCGGCTGGCATTGTAGAAGAGGTAGGCACCAGTGTAGCGAACTTCAAAAAAGGTGATGAAGTCTATGGCTGTCCGAACTTTCCTGGCAATGGAAGTTATGCCGAATACGTTGCCGCAAGAGCAAATCAATTTGCATTAAAACCGAAGAGCATTTCTTTCAATGAAGCTTCTGCCGTGCCCTTAACTGCACTGGTTGCCTGGGCCGGACTTTTTGAACTGGGAAAATTAGAAAAGGGGCAACGCGTTTTAATTCATGGTGCCTCGGGGGGAGTTGGCAACTTTGCCGCGCAGTTTGCAAAAGCAAAAGGTGCGTATGTTATTGCTACAGCTTCGGCAGGTAATCTTGCATTTCTGAAAGAAATTGGCGCGGATGAAGTCATTGATTACAAAACGCAAAAGTTTGAACAACTCCTGCAAAACATTGACATTGTGCTTGACGCTTCTCCGATTCGCGATAATGACGAGCGTTTGAAAAGCATAAGTGTATTAAGAGACGGTGGCGTTTATGTAAGCGTCAATGTTGATTTTCCGTTTGATGAGAAAGTAGAGGAAGCACTTGTTAAAAAGAACATAAGAGGCGAAATGGTTGCAGGTCAGAAACATGCACATTTGGCAGAAATTGCAAATCTGATTGATGCCGGAACAGTAAAGGTGTTTGTAAGCAAAGTTTATCCTTTGAAACAAGTTGCGGAAGCACATAAAGAAAGCGAAATGTGGCATGTGCGGGGCAAACTTGTTCTGGAGGTAAGAAAGGAAAGCTAAGGATAGTTAGTACTACGTATGGTAAAAATGAAACTGCATAGAGTAAAGACCATCAGCGCATACCATCAGCTCCTGGATTTACCAGCACCTGCACATCCTTTGATCAGCGTGATTACTCTGGATAGTTTAAAGCAGTTGCGTACCTCAAACGAGGGGATCCAAAAGAACCTGGTGTTTGATTTTTACCTGATCTCTTTGAAACGCACATCGGGCATAAAATACAAGTATGGGCAACAGCCATCTGATTTTAGTGAAGGTGTAATGTTTTTTATGGCGCCTAATCAGATTTTAAGAACCGAGATAGAGCCACACTCCGTAGTGGAACGTTCAGGATGGATGCTGCTCATTCATCCCGATTTTATTTGGAACACGGCACTGGCAAAAAATATCAGGCAATACGAGTTCTTCGATTATTTTATTAACGAAGCGTTGTTTCTTTCTGAAAAGGAAGAAACAACGATCAAGGGCATCATTGATAATATTCAAAGAGAATACCATTCTAACATTGACAGGTTCAGCAAACAAATCATTATTTCACATTTTGAAAACTTGCTCAGTTATTCCGAACGGTTTTATCATCGGCAATTAATTACAAGAGAAAAAACCAATCATCAAATCCTTCACCGGTTAGAAAAGCTATTGACAGATTATTTTAACGGCAATGAAGCAGCTACGAAAGGTTTGCCGAGTGTCCAATATATTGCTGAACAACTCAATGTTTCACCAAAATATTTAAGCAGTTTATTGAAAGTGTTGACGGGACAGAACACCCAACAGCATATTCACGACAAATTGATTGAAAAGGCAAAAGAGAAATTATCTTCAACCGATTTATCTGTAAGCGAAATCGCTTATGAATTGGGCTTTGAACATCTTCAATCATTCAGTAAGCTATTTAAGGCAAAAACTAAAATTTCGCCTGTGGAATTTAGGCGGTCATTTAATTAACGACATGTCTGTGAGGCATGACAAAAGGAGCTTTTCATTCCACTCTCAAATGCTCCGCCAGGTCCTTAAAATATTTCGTCGACCATACTTCCAGTTTGCTGCTGTCTGGAATAAATCTCATCACGTCCGCTTTCACTTTTTCCATATCAACTGATTTGATTCGAGCCATTAGTAGTTTCCTGAAGTCGTCCGGGGTCAATTTTCCTTTCGGAATATCGCCACTATCCTGTGCTCGTACAATAAAATGATTTAGGTTTAAGGGAACTCGCTTCTTCACATACCATTCGAAGTCGTACCAGTCGCGGCCTTTAACATTTGCCTTCCATTTTCGAAACAACAATGCATGCATTTTCCCGGCAAAGAGATCGGGCAACGCAAAGCACTTCACATAAAATGAGAAAGGCCGGAGGAGCAACTTCTCTTCTGTTTGAAATTGCCCCGGGGGGATAGTATCGACCTCAATTTTGATCTTAATGTTTGGATATTCCTTGAGGCCAGATTGTGGGATGATATTTTCAAGGACTAGTTCTCGCCAAATAGTTTCAGATTTTAAGAAAGCTGAATCCACATGAGTATCCTTCGATTTTATTTTCTCCTTGATTGACACATGCATTCCCAGTGCCTCAAACTCATTTCGTATTGCGTCGAGATATTTTTCAAGAGAGAAATCGGTATCAGGTTGAAGGAGTGAGAAATCGAGATCTTCGGAGAAGCGGTCGAGGCCATAAAATATACGGAGACATGTACCTCCATAGAATGCCGCTTTCTCGAAGAAGCCGCCGCGATAAAGGCCGGCCAGGGCAACCTCCTGCATGATCTCCCGAAGAGCAGCCTGGGCCTCGTCTTTGTTGTTTGGTTTATATTCTGTCAACCATTCCCTGATCATAGTTCTTCAATTGCGTTGATAATCATTGAGAGGCTCTCTTCTTTTTGACTTTTTTTTATCCAGGTCGACATTTCCTTAATGTCTAGCTGTTTTAACAGTGCCTCATCTATTCTCATATTTTCCAGCAGGAATTCTTTCGCACTTTTCTTACTTCGAAATAAAAGACCTGAAGTAGTGATGACCTTATCGAAGATTGCCTTTCCGGGAGATGCGACCATAGCATATTGGTCATCGGAAAGCTTTTCAGATCTGATGCCGAATGCGTAATAAGGCAAGGTCAGTTTTGTATAGGTGAATATGCCTTGTGATGTTTTGAATGTTCGCGGAGCTTTTGTGGTCATGGATGCAATCTCGTAAACGCGTTCCGGAATAAATCCGTGATATGACAAGGCAGTTTCGACAGAGACATAACTCGGGCCGAGAATATGATTGGCGAGAAGAAAGGGTTCGGTTTTTTTTGGCGCATTCAAAGCTGGTCCCGCGACATAAAGTCCTTTCTTAACCGGCTGAAGGATGCCTTCATTAATAAGCTGATGAATCTTATCGTTGGGGCGCTGATAGTCTTTTAATATAGAGATCAGCAATTGATGAGAGAGGGGCTGGTTTGCAAGGCTAGCTATGGTTGATCGAAGGTCCATGCTTATGTAATATTTTATAAAGATAATCGATTATATTTAGATTATCTTAGTGAAATATTGCAAAATTCTCATCATGTCAAAAATACTGCTCGACAAACCCCGGGACACATCGAGAAGCAACTTACTTAAGGAGAAGATCCAACTACGATCATCCTACTTTAAAAACTCATCAAGATAATTTAAGATTGTTTTCGTTTGCATCATTACGCTCACATGTCCCTGCGAAGGAACGATAGCAAGGTGCGATTTTGGCATCGGTGTCAGATCTGATACACCACCTCCAAGTAGCTGGTAAGTTCTCATCAACTCAATTTTATCCAACCCGTCATTGTCGCCCGAAATGAGCAATACCGGCATAGTCATCTTAGCGACGTTAGCATCACCGCAATCGAATGGCACGCCTGCAAATTCGATCATCTGTTGTATGAACTTTCTCCACTTGGTTTTGTCAGGTGCTACAGCATCGTACGCTGTCTTCAATGGTGTGTCATCAAAAAATTCAGGTTTAAAATCTTTAAACGCGCCGTTTACTATTGGCAGCCAACCACTGCTTTTATAAGTAGAAGAAATGATCACTAGTTTTTGTACCCGTTTAGGACTTTGTATCGCCAATTGGTAAGCTACCGAGCCACCCATGCTATATCCTACAACATCAGCACTGTCAACTTTTAAATAGTTCATTACTCCTACCACATCGCTTGCGAAAGTAGCTATGTCTAATTTCCTATCTGAGAACGGCGTGTGTCCATGTCCCTGGAATTCAATCGCGATCACTTTTCTTGTCTTCGACAATTCAGGTATTAATTCACCCCAATTCATGTTAATGGTATAAAAAGCACCATGTAGTAAAACAATGGGTTTACCATTTCCAGATACTTCGTAATAAAGTTTAGTGCCATTAACAGGTGCGTAACCACTGGCGTCAGGTTTGACTTGTTGCCCGTTAGATTGAAATACTGTAAAGAGAAACACAGCGATAATTAATATCGATTTTCGGATATCAATTTCTTTCGATACTCTTTTCATAAAATGTTATTTAATTTTTTTTGGTTAATAGTTCCTCCAGGAAGTTCAACGTCATTGTGAAACCTTCCTTGAAGCCCATTTGAATTAGCATTTCAATGTCGGCAAGTTTTTTATGCCTGATTACGATGCTGACCTTTGTCTTTCCGTCTTGTTCGCTGAAAGTCAAATCCCAATTTGAATTCGGCAGATCTGTGTTAATGTTCTCGTCCTTATCGGTGAAGGATGACACCCACTTGAAATTGGATTTTGGAGTTATAGAAGTATAAGTTTGAATACCCCAATGTTCTCCTTCCGGGGTTATCATGGCATAAAATCTTCGTCCACCCACTTTGAAGTCCATACTTTTTGTTTTGGAAATCAAAGGTTTAGGTGCCCACCATTGGTCAAGAATTTCTGGTTTAGTGAATGCATCCCACACGAGTGCAAGTTCAGCATCAAATTCTTTTGTTATTAATACCGAATTGGTTGATCTATCAACCGTAAAATCAAAGTGTGAATTGCTCATTTTGGCTGGATTTATTTCGTTTAAATGAAACTAATCGGTTGCAAATTAACGCGCAGCTGTTCGGTTTCGCAAATTTATTTCAAGATTTTTTAGTCAAGTTGGGATAAAGCTGGAGATCGTCGAAAAGTCCGAGAACACTTAAGGGAATTATAAGTCATATATAGCTAAAAAATATCCCTTCACGTTAGCCGCGAATTTTATTGAATGTTTAAAGCAATCACCTCACTCCACCCAATACACCTGTCCCGTCTGTTTTCCCAGAACACTTTTTACATACGCCTGCGCCACGCGATGCATCGCAACGGGGACTGCACCCGGGAAGAACGGAAAATATCCAGGTGAATCTTCAACGACAGTCGGACTAACAGAATTGATGCGCACTCCATTCTCCAATTCGATCGCCGCTGCTTTCACAAATGAATTCAATGCTCCATTAACAGTGCTAACCGATGCGCCCGCAACAATCGGATCTTTCGCCATCGATCCCGACGTGAGCGTAAACGAGCCTCCTTTATTTACATGGTGTTGACCAATAAGCACGAGGTTCACCTGGCCCATCAACTTGTTGTTCACCGCTATGCGAAATTCCTTGTCGGTAGTTTGTGCCAACGGCGAAAATTGTCCGCCACCGGAAGCGCTTACCAGTGCATCGAATGATCCAACACTTTCAAAAAGTCGCTTAATAGAATCGATGTTTGTGATGTCAACTTGTTTGTCGCCGCTCTTCGACCCAACCTTCACAATTTCATGCTGTCCTTCGAGCGCCTTCACGACATGCTTACCGATGGTTCCGGTTGCGCCAATAATAATGATCTTCATAGTTCTTTTTGTTTCTTTTAGCCAATGTAGATCAATACTATACTTTTGTCAAGTTATGGCTCGCTTGAATCTGACCAGGTAAACGTTTAGGTTCTTTCAAAATTACCGACCGCAAACGGGCCTCATTTTTATCGCCCCAATTCCCTAAAGCAGAAATAACAGGAATTAAGGTTTTTCCGAAATCGGTTATCGAGTATTCTACTTTGGGCGGAACAACAGGGTAGATCACTTTTGAAATCAATTCATGTTCTTCCAACTCTTTTAATTGAATAGTTAAAACCCTCCGCGAAGCATCGGGAATTTTACGCTGGAGCTCGCTTGGACGTTTATGTCCTTCATTTATAAACCAAAGCAAACGGATCTTCCATTTTCCGTAGAGCACTTCGCCAATCAAATCGAGACCGCAATTCAGGGTCAACGGTATCTTTCTCTCATACATAAACACAAAGTTAGTCTCAATGCTCCAAACTGTACAATAGGGATAAATTTATCCCTATGCGATGCCGTTCTCCCTTATTGTATGAAACGACTATACAGCTCAATTTTGTGCGAAATAAAATTATGGAACAGGAATTTAATTTCAACAATGAATTATCAGGCAAAATTGCTTTGGTAACAGGAGGAACGAAAGGCGCAGGAAAGGCAATTGCAGAAAGACTGTTGAATGCAGGTGCAACAGTAGTTATCACAGCAAGAAACCCACCTGAAAGAGTGGACAAAATGCATTTCATTCCAGCTGATCTAAGTAAGCCGGCAGGAACTCAAAAAGTAGTGGAGGAAGTTTTATCCATCTTTAAAAAGCTTGACATTCTTATAAACAATCTTGGCGGCTCAGAGACACCGGGTGGTGGCTTTGCTGTTTTAACTGACGGAGATTGGGAGACATCTATTCAAACAAATCTTTTAGCATCGGTGCGGTTAGACAGGGGTTTTTTACCTCAAATGTTAGAAAGGAAAAGTGGCGTTATACTTCATATTGCCTCGATCCAGGGCAAGTTACCGCTGTATGATTCCACTTTGCCGTATGCAGCCGCAAAAGCCGGTTTAATCAACTACAGCAAAAGTCTTTCTAATGAAGTTTCACGAAAAGGTATTCGTGTATTGACTGTTTCTCCCGGTTGGATAAAGACCACCTCTGCAATAGCAATGATGAAACGGATTGCAGAAAGTTCGAACATAACTGTTGACGAAGCAACACAAAGCGTAATGGATGCACTGGGTGGGATCCCTTATGGCAGACCTGCACAGCCGGAAGAAGTTGCAGAATTGGTTGGCTTCCTCGTTTCCCGAAGAGCCAACTATTTAACGGGAACAGAATTCGTAATCGACGGAGGAACAATACCAACTATTTAATGACGCATTACACCCTGGTATAAAGCTCTCCGCCGGTTTTTTTATATTTGGTTATACCCGTGCTGCCCATGAAAAGTGCCTTCCTCATCCTGATGACGCTTGTGGCCATCTCATGCAACCAAAATGCGGAAAGAAACGCTGAGCGCAAGACGGTAAGAAAAGCAATTGGCAAGGTAAATACCGACGGCACCGTCCCACCCATTGTTACACCTGTTTCCGCCGCTTCAAAACTGGCTGTTGTAGCAACGTCAAAACCTTTCTCCCTCCATCCCCATCTCGGCAAAGACGCTGTCGCAACCATTACGCCTGCTAACGGGCTACCACTGGGTGACTATTATGATGCTATGCAGGATAATACCGGCAACCTTTGGTTGCTGAGCGCCAGCAATAAACTTATAAAATACGATGGACACAATTTTGTCACATATCCTATTATCCTCGAAGACAACTCCGAGTACGAGGAAATGGTGATTGACAAAAATGATGATCTGTGGATGGTAGTTTCCAAAACCGATTCCACGGGTATAACGGAAGTATGTACGGTGTACCTGTTTAATGGCATTACTTTCGAAAAATTTTCACTGGTACCAAAAACGACGTGGGTTCCGCTGAAGGATTTTCTTGGTACCAGGTTATTTGAACAGCCCGATGGAAACATTTGGATAGCGACCGATACACCCGGTCAAATAATGAAATTCACCGACAGGCAGTTAGTACTTACACTTACCCAAAACGATTTTTCTTTCAACAGAATAGTAGATATAAAAACGGACAAGCCTGGTAATACATGGTTCCTGGACTACGCCGATTCTGCTCTTACCCGGTTCGATGGTAAAGCGTTTAAAAAATTCACACGTAAAGACGGGCTACCGAAGGTAAAGTCGTTCAATGTACTGCCGGTTTCTGCAGATAGTATTTATTTATCGGCTGCTGATGGCGTTTATCTCTTTGACGGCCACCGGTCTATAAAGATCTACGACAATTTTCCAGCGAGTGCTGTGTTTGACAGCCAGGGCACATTGTGGTTACAGAGCAGTGAAGAGGCCGGGGTAATAAGTAAAATTTCGCAGCCCGGAGTAACTACTTTTAAAAGAGAAGATGGGTTAGGTGTTGCGGACTCCTGGAGTATCGGGATTGACAAACAGGATAATATTTGGGTATTGTCGCAAAACTCTATTAACAGGTTGTACAAACCGATAACTACTTATGGAGATATATTTCCAGCCTCCGGGCTTCGGCGCGGCGTTAGATCTTTTTACGTCGACCGGCAAGACAGGTATTGGTTTGGTTCCTATTTCTATGGAGTGAGTTGTTACGACGGAAAAGTGCTAACCAATTATTCCTTTCTAAACTATGACGCGACTGGTAAGTACGGAACTGAAAACAATATTGGGGATCTTAAACAAGACCAGGAAGGAAATATATGGATAGGTACCATGCGGGGAAGCCTGGTAAAATTCGACGGTAAGAATTTCATGATTAATAATAAATCAAATGGTTTTTTGGAAGATGGGCTTATGGATCTTACCATAGACAACAAGGGAAACATTTGGTTCCCGAGTGTTAAGGATGAGGAACCCAATGGAGTGGCGTACTTTAACGGAAGGGAAAAAGTAACTTTCACAACCGCCCAGGGGCTTTGCAACAATAACGTTCACAGCATTTACGAAAGTACCAGCGGGACCATGTGGTTCGGCACAGAAAACGGCCTGTGCCGTTTTAAAGACGGTAGCTTTACAAGTTTTACTGTTGCAGATGGCCTGGGGAACAATATCATCAATGTCATAAACGAAGATAAATACGGAAACCTCTGGCTGGGTACAGAGGACGGCGTTAGCCGCTATGACGGAAATCAATTCAATAATTATACAACCGACGACGGCATAGTTTCCAATTCCATTATTCGTATAAAAAGTGATTCGACCAACGACCTGCTTTGGTTAGCATCCAGTGTGGGGTTCACGGCACTGAAGATAAATGCCAATCACCCGGACAGCGTTATATTCGAAACTTACTCCGAAGCGGAAGGCTTTCCTTTAAAACGCGCCAGGAATTTTACTGTCGATCCCCACGGATATATTTGGATAAGCGAGGGCAACAACTCCATCACCCGTTTCGACTATAAAAAAGTAAAAGCCAACAGTAAACCATTCAAGCTTCATATAACCGACATAAGACTTAACAACGAAAAGATCTGCTGGAGCAATTTGAACCATGACCAGGGAGACAGCATGATCCTGAGACTGGAGATGCAATTGCGTTTTAATAAATCTCTTGATAAAGATGCATTGGCCTTAATGGCCGACCGGTTTTCGGACGTAAGCTATGACAGCCTTGTTCCGTTTGATCTGATACCTCAAAATCTTTCACTACCATACAAAGCCAATTCGATCAGTTTCGATTTTTCGGCCATCGATCCTCTTTTATCTAAAAGCACAAAGTATGCATATATGCTGGAGGGCTTTGATAAAACATGGAGCCCGATGAACTCAAATACCAACGCAAACTTTGGAAACCTTCGCGAGGGAAAATACTCATTTAAGGTAAAAGCGCTAAACCCCTATGGTCTGTGGAGCGAAGCAAACTACTCTTTTGTAGTACACCCGCCATGGTATCGAACCTGGGCGGCCTATACATTGTATATTTTACTCTCCGCATCTGCGGTTTTTCTCTTCATCCGTTGGCGCACAAAAGCTCTGTCACAAGAAAAATTGTTATTGGAAGAAAGAGTGGCAGCCCGTACCTCGGAATTGAAACAATCGTTGGAAGATCTCAAATCGACACAAGATCAACTCATCCAATCTGAGAAAATGGCAAGCCTCGGCGAGCTTACAGCCGGTATCGCCCATGAAATTCAAAACCCGCTGAACTTTGTCAATAATTTTTCCGACTTGAACAAGGAGCTTCTCCTGGAAGTAAAAGATGAGATCGCTAAGGGAAATTTAGACGAAGCAAACTCGATTGCAAGTGATGTAATTTCCAACGAAGAAAAAATAAACTTTCATGGGAAACGGGCCGACGGCATCGTAAAGGGAATGCTGCAGCACAGCCGCAGTAGCACTGGCACCAGGGAGCTCACCGACATCAATGCCCTGGCCGATGAATATTTAAGACTGGCGTTTCATGGATTGCGCGCGAAGGATAAATCCTTTAATGCAACTATGAAAACTGACTTTGATAAAACGATCGGTAACATCAACATTGTTCCGCAAGACATAGGCAGGGTAATTCTCAATTTAATTACGAATGCTTTTTATACAGTAAATGAAAAAAAGAAGTCTGGTGTTGAGAACTATGAACCAACCGTGTCGGTAATCACTAAAAAGGCCGGCAACCGGGTTATGATCTCTGTTAAAGACAACGGCAACGGCATCCCCGCGTCGATCAAGGATAAGATACTTCAGCCATTCTTCACGACCAAACCAACCGGCCAGGGAACCGGGCTGGGTTTATCATTGAGTTATGATATTGTGAAGGCACATGGCGGTGAACTTAAGATCGATTCAAAGGAAGGTGAGGGCAGCTCGTTTGATATTTACCTGTAAACCGCCTCACCATGTTCTCAGCGCTCACATTTTTCATTTAGGATACAAACCCCCTCAATTAGGCTACACCCGCGAAAACGCGTACACCGACTTTTGAAGTGTCAATCAAAACAGAAAGCTATGACACAGAAAAAGGAAAAGATTTGGTTTATCACAGGCACATCACGGGGATTCGGACGTGTGTGGACCGAGGCCGCTTTAAAACGCGGAGATAAAGTTGCTGCAACAGCCCGCAACATAAACAGCATCGCAGACTTCAAAGAGAAATACGGTAACAATGTCCTCTTGCTGGAGCTGGACGTGACCAGGCCAGCCCAGGTAAAAGAAGCAGTAGAGAAAGCGTACGCGCACTTTGGCAGGCTGGATATTATTTTAAACAACGCTGGCTATTCACTCGTCGGAACAATCGAAGAAAGCAAGCCAGATGAGATCCGCGCTCTTTATGAAACGAACATTTTGGGACCGGTTACTGTTATACAAGCCGCTTTGCCGTTGCTTCGAAAGCAGGGAGGCGGACACATCATGGGCACTTCAAGTAACCTCGGTCATGTAACACTTCCTGTTATCGGGTACTATTGTTCATCGAAATGGGCGTTTGAAGCAATACATGAAAGCCTTGCATTAGAGGTAAAGGAATTCAACATAAAAGTGACCATCATTGAACCGGGTGCTTATGCCACGGAATTCGGCAGTGCAGAATCACTCAAGTTTGCTGCTGGTCTTGAGATCTATACAGACTTCAAGACAAAGTTCTTCAAAGGATTGAGCTCGATGGAACGCGGCAATCCTGATGCAACTCCCGATGCGTTGTTCAAAGTCGCAGATTCAGAGAATCCACCGCTCAGGTTCTTCTTAGGAAGTCACAATCTTTCGTGGACGAAGGGCGCATATAACGAACGTCTTGCTACGTGGGAAGAATGGGCCGATGTATCCAATGCTGCGCAAGGCCAACCGAAGTAATGTAATTATGAAAAGAGAGATTATGCCACATAAGTTCGACACGCTAACGGAAGCGCACCGCGCCTTTGGCCTGCCAAACCCGAAACATCCGTTGATCACTGTTATTAATGGCCGGCAAATGATGACAGCCCACGAACAAATGCCCACTCCGCATGTTCTCAATTTTTTCAAGATCTCTTATAAGCCTAAACTTAGCGGTCGCATTAAGTATGGACAGGGCTATTATGATTTCGACGAAGGAGGTCTGCTGTTCGCGGCCCCCAACCAGATCATCGGGAACATGGATGATCATGACATTGCAACATGCTCCGACTTCGCGGTACTTATTCATCCCGACTTCCTGCTGGGCCACCCGCTGTCGAAAAAAATAAAGCAGTATGGTTTCTTTTCGTATTCGGCCAATGAAGGACTTCATCTTTCAGATGAAGAGAAGACGACAGTGCTTTCTATTTTTCAGATGATTGAAAACGAGTTGAACAGCCGGATCGATGATTTCAGTCACGACGTAATACTTTCACAACTGGAACTGCTGCTCAACTTCTCCAACCGTTTCTACAAACGACAGTTCATAACGCGTAAGGCGGTTAGCAACGACTTGCTGAGTAAGCTTGAAAAGCTCCTGGACGAACATTTCGATCAACACCAAAATTCTCAGCAGGGACTACCCACGGTTGCCCAACTTGCCGATCACCTCAACGTATCTCCCAGCTACCTGAGTGATATGCTCCGTTCATTGATTGGGCAGAATGCACAGCAGTTTATTCACTCGAAACTGATTGACAAGGCAAAAGAAAAACTTTCTACTACGTCCTTATCTGTAAGTGAGGTAGCCTTTGAATTGGGTTTTGAACATTCCCAGTCGTTCAGCAAGCTATTTAAAACGAAAACGAAATTATCGCCGCTGGAATTCAGGCGGTCGTTTAATTAAGGGATTGGTAAAAATCATAATAAATTTATTTTCTTTAATCAAACTTCTTCGTCATGGACTTAAAGCTCACCGGTAAAATTGTATTTGTAAGCGGCTCAACTGCAGGAATTGGATTCGCAATTGCCCACAGGTTTTTAACTGAAGGAGCCACGGTGGTCATCAACGGGAGAACGAAAAAGAATGTCGACAGCGCTATCGAAGAACTGAAGTCCGCCGTGCCGAATGCAAAGGTGTCGGGTATAGCTGCCGACTTTTCCAGGGTTGATGATGTTAATAGACTTATCAATGAGTTACCTGAAGTCGATATACTTATCAATAATGCCGGAATTTTTGAACCGAAAGCATTTACGGACATTCCAGATGAAGATTGGTTCCGGTTCTTCGAAGTAAACGTAATGAGTGGTGTCCGTTTATCAAGACACTACTTTCCACGAATGCTTGCGAAAAAATGGGGAAGGATTATTTTCATTTCGAGTGAATCAGCAGTATTCATTCCCGAGGAGATGATTCACTATGGCATGACAAAGACAGCTCAACTTGCAGTTAGCCGGGGACTTGCGGAGCTGGCAAAGGGATCGAACGTAACAGTTAACTCCATTCTGCCGGGACCAACGAAATCAAAAGGAGTTACCGGGTTCATAGAAGACCTATCAAAAGCGAATAATAAATCGGTCGACGAAGTTGAAAAGGACTTCTTCAAAAATATGCGTCCAACGTCTCTTCTTCAGCGTTTCGCCACCGTTGAGGAGGTGGCGAATACCGTTGTGTACTATTCCAGCCCGTTGGCCTCCGCAACCAATGGTGCATCAATTCGGGTGGAGGGTGGCCTGATCAGGTCAATTCTTTAAATAATTTTTTAAGATTCCCTCACTCATACTTCAACGTCTCCGCCGGATTCGTCAGTGCCGTTTTAACTGCATGATAACTTACCGTCATCAATGCAATCACCAATCCTGCCAACGTACTTAGTGCAAACAACTCCCAGCTGATGGTGACCGAGAATTTGAAACTCGCAAGCCATTTGCTCATGAGATACCATGAGAGTGGAACAGCCAATACGAAGGCGATCAGCGACAGCCACACATATTGTTTGTTGAGCAGAATAAAGATGGAAGACATCCCGGCACCCATAACTTTTCTTATTCCTATTTCTTTTGTTCTGTTTACTGCGTTGATGCCCGCCAGTCCGAACAAACCCATGCAGGAGATCAAAATTGCGAAGCCGGTAGCAAAGCCGGTGATGCTCATCCATCGCTTATAGCTTTCATATTGTTTCGCTACATCCTCGTCGAGAAAAGTGTAGTTGAAAGGTTTGTCGGGGAAAAGTTCTTTCCACAGGCCCTGGACTTTGTCGAGTGAAGCAGGAACATTTCCGGCCTCAACGCGAACCAGCATCTTTGTGTGATAACCGAAAAATTCGTCCATCGTGAGAAACAACGGTTCTATGTTTTCTTCGAGCGACAGGAAATGATAGTCTTTCACTACTCCAATCACTTTGGAGCCGAGGCCAACGCTGTCTTCACGCCAGTTCAAATGTTCGTTCAACGGATCGGTCCACTTCAGATCTTTTACCAACGCTTCGTTTACGATTACCGCCGACGAATCTGAAAATATACTCGCGTCGAAATTTCTTCCCTGCGCAAGCTCGATACCGAGCGTAGGAAGATAGTTTGGATCAACTGCATAAACATAGGCAGCCTTTTCTTCATCGTTGATCTTGTACCAGAAACGACCTACGCCCTGCGCGAAAGATGAGCCCGTGCCGGCAACGGATACGATACCACTCTCGCCCTGCGCCCGCGTACTGAAACGTTCCACGATCTTGTTGGCTCCCTTATCGCGCCACCCGGTTTGTGTTTGCACCACGAGCGTCTGGTCTTTATTGTAACCAAGATCTTTGGTGGCCACAAATTTCATCTGACGATACATGATCACGGAACAAATGATAAGACCCGCCGACAAAAAGAATTGCAGCACAACAAGTGGTTTCGTAAACCTCGCCTGAAGCTGAGAAGTGAGATGACCTTTCAGGACCAACGCAGGTTGAAAGCGCGACAGAAAAACAGATGGATAGCTTCCGGCAAAAAGTCCGACAACAGAAGTGAGCACAAGCCCGAGGCTCAACAGCTCCGCCCAGTCTTGCCAGGCAATTACAATTCCTTTCCCGGTAAACTGGTTGAACGACGGAAGAAAGAGAATGACAAGTATTATCCCGATAAACATGGAGATGCACGTCAATAACAAAGATTCAAATCCGAATTGATAAATGATCTGCTTACGCGCCGCGCCAGTTACTTTTCGAACGCCAACTTCCTTCCTTCGCGATGCCGACGTAGTGAGTGCTAAAGAAACATAGTTGATGCAGGCAATCACCAAAATCAGTAAAGCAATTCCCCCAAGAATATAAGCGTATTGCGGATCGCTTACTTTGGGCCATCCAACAGATTTCATCAAATGAATTTCGGTGAGAGGGGTGAAGGCGAGTTCGATATCACCCATATACTTTTGACCAACTTTACTGAGGTTCGCGTGAAATTGCGCAGAGTCGGCATTATCCTGGAGTTGAACAAAGCAAGGTGTGCCGAATGCTCTCCAGTCGTTGACCTGTTTTTGGTATCCTGGACTACTCTCTTGCGGCACCAATATTTTAAAATCAAGACTTGAATTAGCAGGAGGCGCCTCGATGATTCCGGCAACGGTAAAAAGTTTTTCACCACCGGCGTCAATGGAAATGGTCTTGCCTATCGCGTCTTCATTTCCAAAATACTTTTCCACGATCTCCGGGGTGATCACCACTTCAAGTTTGTTTTCGAAAAGCTTTTCAGCATTGCCGGCTAGCAGCTTAAATGAAAACATCTTGAAAAAATCGGCATCAACGTAGGCGATCTTCTCAGAGAAGATCTTGTCGCGATAGTGCAATACCACCGTCCTGCCGCTACTGAAGCGCGTTGCATATTTTATCTCCGGCAATTCATCTTTCAGCGCATTGCGGAGTCCAAGCTGAAGGGCTGCATCGCGCTTCGCCTGGTTCTTCGAGTTTCTTTTTGCCTCCATGCGATAGATCTGGTCTTTGTTGGAGTGAAACTGATCGAAGCTTTTCTCGTCCCGGATGAAGAGATAGATCAAAATGCAAAACGCAATACCAATGCTCAAACCGAAGGCATTGATGAATGAATACATTTTGCGCTTGAGTATGTTGCGCGAGGCTACTTTGAAATAATTGCCGATCATAATAGTTTGATTGATAGCCAAATGTATCGATGTGTTTCTATTATTAAGAAGATATTAACATCGTTTAGCAGGCTTTTAACATGGCTTAACATTTGAACGAGGTTTTTTTATTTCTCAAATACTTACTAATTTGCTTGACAAAATATAAGGAAATGGGAAAAGAGTATCTCGGTGAGTTTGAAGAACTGGTCCTCACGCTGGTGGCTGCACTAAAGGAAGATGCCTATGGCGCGGCTATAGCACAGGAACTGGAAACCAGGATAAAGCGCGAATCGAACCTTAGTGCAATCCACGTAACACTGTACCGCCTCGAAGACAAGGGCTACATCAAATCGTCTTTTGGCGGTTCCACCAACGAAAGAGGAGGACGAAGAAAGAGGATCTATACAATCACCAACGCCGGCATGGCCATGCTCAAGGCAATGAAAGAGTCCAGGGTTGAACTATGGAAGCTTGTTCCTCAACTGAAACTGATCGTAGGCTGAAAGACTCATGAGTAGCGAGAACACACCTTTTGCGATCAAATTCCTTCGAACCTTCTGTCCCTCACAACTCCTGGAAGAAATAGAGGGAGATCTCTATCAAAAATATTTGAACGACGAGAAGCTCATTGGTGCAAGAAGAGCGAAGCGGCGAATGCTTTGGAGCACGCTCCAGTACTTGCGACCTGGTATCATTCTTCGTCATAAAAAACGTAAACCGATCCCCCAATTAGCCATGCTTAGTAACTATTTCAGAATTGCTTTGCGCGTGATGATGCGCAACAAGGGATTTTCTATGATCAATATTTTTGGTCTCGCTCTTGGATTGACAGGCGCATTGCTCCTTGGCTTATGGATCCAAAAGGAATTCAGCTACGACCAGTTTCATGCAGATAAGGAACGCATCTATAAAGCATTCAACAGAAACACGATCGAGGGCCAGCTGCAATGCTGGGACAACACTCCTCGCGTGCTTGCACCTACATTGGCAACCGACTATTCTTTTGTGGAGAGCACAGTAAGCTACTCCGATTACAAAGCTGCGTACTTATTCACCGTTGGTGATACAAAGTTGATGATGAATTCGGGCGCCTTCACCGACGATAAGTTCTTCTCAATTTTTTCTTTTCCACTTGTAAAGGGAAATCCAACCAAAGTATTCGAGAATCCGGCGTCGCTTGTTTTAACTGAATCATTTGCAAGAGAACTGTTTGGTGACAAGGAGGCTTTCGGTGAAACCGTTACGGTAGGTGAATCGGGGAACAGTTTCCCCTTGACAGTAACGGGCATTGTTAAAGATCTGCCATCCAACACAGAGATCCATTTCGATTATCTCATCCCATTCAAATTCCTGGAAAGCCTGGAAGGAAAGGATACGAACTGGGGCAACAATTCCGTAAGCACTTATGTGAAACTCCGAACCGGCGTTTCAGTCGATATGGTCAACAGCGAAATCGCCGACATCGCAAAGAAACATTCAAAAGAAGATAACACGACCGAAGTGTTTCTCTACCCTCTAACAAAGATGAGGTTATACTCCCGCTTCGAAAATGGAGTTCCTGCAGGAGGTCGAATTGAGATCATGCGTATCATGGGAATACTGGGTGGATGTTTGATCGCCATTGCGTGCGTCAACTTCATCAACTTAAGTACAGCGCGTGCACAGAAAAGATCTAAAGAGGTAGGCATTCGAAAAGTAACGGGTGCAGGGCGTGGCTCTTTGATCTTTCAATTCATCTGCGAATCGATTCTCGTGGCCCTGGGCGCAGCTATTCTATCATTGCTTGCCGCTTACATTGCATTGCCCATGTTTAGCGAAATGGTAAGGCAACCGTTATCAATTGATTTTCAGGATCTGAATTTCTGGGCTGCAATACTTGCAATTGTGGTCGTGATTGGCATCCTGGCCGGAAGTTACCCGGCGTTTTATCTATCAGCTTTCAACCCGGTGAAAGTCCTGAAAGGCGGAGAGATAACCTCTTCCGGTCGCAATATCCTTCGAAACCTCCTGGTTGTCTTTCAATTCGGCTTCGTGGTGATGTTGATTTTTTCTGTTGTTGTAGTCACGCAACAGATCGAATATGTGCAGAACCGCGATGTGGGTTATTCAAAAGACAATCTCATTTACCAGTTTCTCACTGGTGACCTGGAGAAAAACTATGCAGCGTACAAAACAGATCTGATGCAATCGGGAGTGGTGGAGTCCGTTACCAAAACGAGCTCGCCGGTTACTGAAAACTGGAGCAGCACGTGGGCGATAAATTGGCATGGCAAGGATCCGCAAAGTAAAATCGATATGCTTCGATTTTATATCGATGACAATATTTCAAAAACAGCCGGGCTTCGCATCGTGCAAGGCCGCGATCTGGATCTGAACAAGTACCCCACCGATTCAACCGCCGCTCTTCTCAATGAATCGGCTGTTGCCGCAATGGGATTTAAAACTCCTATTGGGGAGACGATAGAAGACAGCGGGTTGAAGTGGCATGTGGTGGGTGTAATAAAAGACTTCGTTTTAACATCTCCATTTCAAAAAGTTAAACCGATGGTTATCCTTGGTCCCAAAGGTTGGTTCACAGTGGTGCACATCCGGCTCAACCCGAATAAACCTGTACAAGAGAGTCTCGATAAAATTGCAGAACTCTTTTCGAAGCACAATCCTGCATATCCGTTCGACTACGTTTTCGTTGACCAGGCCTATGCACGAAAGTTTGCAGATGTAAAATCAACTTTAACCATCACCGGCGTTTTCAGTTCGATTGCGATAGCCATCGCTTGTCTCGGGCTCCTTGGTTTGTCAACTTACCTGATCGAGTCGAAGGTGAAAGAAATAGGTGTTCGCAAAGTGTTGGGTGGATCTGTACTGAGCATCGTCCGTCTTCTGACCGTACACTCTCTCAAGCCAATTTTTTGGGCAATCCTGATCTTCAGTCCACAAGCATGGTTTGCGATGCACTGGTGGCTTGAGTCGTTTCAATATCGCATCTCGATCTCGCCATTTGTCTTTTTGATTTCAGCGGTAGCTATCGTTGGCATCGCATTGCTTACGACCGTGTTGCAAACATATCGTGCAGGACAAGCTAACACTGTTAAGAGTCTTAGATCGGAATGAAACCGTGTGATTAATGAAGCAATTCTCTTCTACTTAACGGGAATAGAAAGGTATTTCAGCTGCGCGGTGAGGGGAGGCGATCCAAGCTCCGCGTCGCGACGGATATACAACCGCCAGTTTGTAATGGTGTAGCTCTCACTATTGGGCACCACCTTGATTTTTAGATCAGGAAGATCTTTCGCATCGACACCATCCTTCTCGTTGAGTTCTTTATCACCTACATAAAATTTAATGGTGGGTGATGTATTCTGTGCGTTGACTTGCATAAATTGGGACGTGAAAACATCAATTGTCCTCATTTCTGCAGTTCTCCTTACCTCCTTCTCGTTTGGCCAGATCAAACTCGACAAGCTGAAGGACAAAGTGAAAGGTCTCGCTGCTCCGTCTACCGAAGAAGTTGCCGAAGGTTTGAAAGAGGCGTTGACCAACGGTGCTTCGAAAGGATCGGACATTGTATCGAAGCTCGACGGTTATTATAAAAATCCCGAGATCAAGATCCCGTTCCCGCCGGATGTAGCGAAAGTTGAAACCCGTCTTCGCCAGGTTGGTATGGGCAAAGAAGTCGATAAGTTTATCGAAGCATTGAATCGCGGAGCCGAGGAAGCCGCAAAAGAAGCGAAACCTATTTTCGTTTCGGCCATCAAACAAATGTCGATCGCCGACGCGTGGGCAATCCTGAAAGGAGATAAAGACGCCGCTACGAAATATCTTCAGAAAACAACAACGACGCAGCTTACCGAGAAGTTTAAGCCCGTTGTTCACAATGCCCTCGAGAAGGTGAATGCAACAAAGTATTATGCCGATCTCGTAACAGCATACAATAAAATTCCTCTCGTGCAGAAGGTCAATCCCGATCTGGACAACTATGCAACAGATAAAGCCATCGTCGGTTTATTTGTTATGGTTGCGAAAGAAGAGAAGAACATTCGCGAAAACCCCGGTGCCCGCACATCGGCACTGTTGAAGAAAGTTTTCTCTGCCCAGTAACGTAGTTTTCCCTAAAACCTGGTAACAATTCTCCAGATCGTGAACGCGTACAATCCTACACTGCCATACTTGTACATTGGATCGCCAAAGTGATTGAAGAGAAAATATCCTCCCCAGATCAACGCTCCAACGATAGCCAATAAAGGAATTGGCGCCAGCCAACCTAATACATTCATCAGCATCGATCTTTTTTGAGGCGCCAGTACGGGTGATGGCGTTGCATCAAACTCTCCTTTCACTATAAACCTTGCTATCTCATTCCAGTACTGTTCGTCCAAAGCAGCGCCATGACCACCGCGAATAAATTTGAGTTGATATTTATCTTCCAGGTTTTTAAAACCATCATAGCCACCACTTCCAATATCTTGTAAACCGAGTCGTTGAAAGGCTTTTGGAAACATGCCTACCACCCAGTCTGATGCTGCAACGAAGTTGTAGACTTTCTTAATTCTCGCATCGTTTATCAAAGTCGTCCAATCGTACATCATGCTAACAACGCTGCCTGCAAACACAACATGCTTAAACCTGCATGCCGGATATTCTCTTAGGGCTTTTGCCAGCAGGTAAGTTCCATTGCTATGACCAACGAATGAAAACCTGGCATTGGGGTACGATGCTTTGTTCTCCGTGTATTGTTCCATGAACCATTCTACTTTACTGCGCCGCTGGTTGTAGAGGAGGAACGGAAGCATTGGAAAGTATCCGTATGTGGATGTTTCGGTTGCGAACTTCTGACTCTTATCCTGTTCACCAAGCTTCTTTACGCGTCGCGCGATTTTCTGCGTCCAGTATCCGGTATCGCGAATACCATGAACAACGAAAACGACATCTGTAACTGTTGCGTCCTGGATAATCGATGTATCGGCTGCAACAGTTTGATCTTTGAGGAGGGAACCCTTGTCGAGCGTCAGGGCATCGATAAACACTTTCTTTCGCATAAGGTCTGCGGGCTTATCATTCATCTGAAGCACATCGACGTGGCCCGAGTTTGGAACATCGAGATAGATGAATGACGATCCTGTAACGAGATCTACATTATCATCTGGCGGGATCAGGTCATCTATAGTGCCCAGCAACTGTATGACCATCGCTTTGCCGATATCACCTTTGTTAGCGTTGATCATCGATAACCATTGCAACCGGATCTGCGTAACAAACGGTGCACCGCGTTTTGTTTGAAAACCGAGTGGAGTTACGCCAACGATACGGTAGAAAAATCCGAGCAGTACGCCGATTCGGATCAGGATACTTGTGGAGGTATTCAAATGATGATTGACTGTCCAGCCTCTCGCCATGCCTGCTAGTAATACAAGTCGTTCTACATTGCCAGCCCAGTCTCTTTGACTCCCATTCTTGATTTCCTTTTCGAATGGTGCAGCCCTGTTTTCTCCGCACGCACAGATGTAAACCTTCTTGGCGATGAGCGACCCTGTGCTGTGGCCAACGATAATCACTTTAGGACTGACACCTGCTTGTGTTGCAGCATTCCATGTTTCATCCATTTTATCCAACACATCGGAAACAACGCTGTTAGCATTTGATGTTGAGAATGCGTGTAGCGGCATTTCAGGAAGAAGGATGTGAGCATCCGGTAATTTATCTTCGATCACTTTCACGATGTCCAGGTAAACATTCATCCGAAGATTATATCCGTGCAGAAGTAATACTATCTGTTTGCATTCTGACACTGGCTTTCCGTACAGTCGGGTTTTCATGAAGTGGTCGGGGAAAAGTTTGAACAAAAAAAAAGCCCAATTCCTCGCGTCGGCGAAGATTTGGGCTCAGGACGAATTTACTATTAATTTTTAATACTATCTTCGTTACGAGCCCATTCCTGCAGATCGCAGGGTGGGCTCTTTTTATTCCACCACTTACCATTTTCAAAATGAATGCACTACAAAGAGTAGCCGACGCAGCCGAGAGAGTGGTCAACAGCACCGAAGACCTGGTACCTTTTGGTAAAGCCGAACGCATCACCGCCGGTATTTGTATGGGAATACCATTCTTCCTGTTGGTTGCCGGCATCGACTACGCATCGCGATCATGGTGGTGGTTCACAGTTCTCGCCATCTTCTTTCTGACTTTGCCATTTGTTATAACTTTCCTTGCGAGAAGTTTGAAGGTGAAAAAAGAGAATCATGGTCTCTACATCACACTCATGTTCGGCGGTATTCTCACAGGACTTTACCTGCTGTTCAGAAAAGTCTTCACCATCGAGTCGCAGGATAGCATCAGTGCTTATGTAACGATCCACGACTCTTTCATTTTTGGAGCACTGCTTTCAATAGCGGCGATGCTGTTCATTACGAACGGACTTGTTTACTGGGATGAACATCGCAAGAACATCGAAGTTGCCGGGAGAGGACGAGGCTATATTAATGTGATCTTAGGTGTTGCCCTGCAAGGTGTCGTTCTCTTTCCGTGCAATCGGCTGCCAGGTCCACATTATTTCTTTGCTGTTACATTCTTTGTTGGCTGCGCAATCGCAACCATCATTCGGAGTAAAGGGAGCAAACAGCAAACGAAGCATAAGATCATGGACTATTCCATTGCGTCGATCATGGTTGCCGGCTTCATCCTGTTTTTTGGAAAGGCATTTTTCAACTGGTCGGGATGGCTCGTTAATTGGGTCGATCTTTTCGGTGCTGAGTCTGTTGGACTTTGGGTAATCGGTATCGATTTTATCCTGGTGTCGTTGAAGAGACTTCCCGATACAGAGACTGTTCCGCATGCGCAGGTAAAAGCGGCGAATGAACAGCTTAAGATAGCACCGCCTACGAAGTAGCTGGATTTCTCTAACTTACAGTATGAGAAAGAAAATAATCATTGGAGTAGTTGCCTTCATCGTGCTGCTCGCAGCCGGCTTTGGGTATCTCAATTATCGCAACCGTACGTTGAGCCCTCCCGGAAAAGTAGAATTGACGGTGAATGGGCTCACGGTGTCGATACCATATTCCAGGCCTTCTGTTCGTGGACGTTTGATCTTTGGAAGCGAAGAACAAGGTGCACTTCAGCCTTATGGAAAATACTGGCGTCTCGGGGCAAATGAATCAACGTCTTCGAATTTTCGGATGTTAAGTTTGTTGTCCCGATAAGGCCGCAATAGAATTTGTCAGTTCCTCCCTTGTGTACGCTGATTGTATTTGCTCACAACAAAATCTGAAACCCAAGCCTGCATAGTATCTTTTTGCCCACGGGTTGCCTTTCTGAAGTTGTGATCAACGCTATCCATCAAATGGATCTCATTAGGTATTCCGAGGCTATCTAATTTTTGCTTCAATATTATCGATTGTTCAACGGGTACTATCTGGTCGCTTGTTCCATGGATAATGAGCACCGGCATTTCATTTTTGGCGAGAACATTTATTGGTGAATAAGCTTTCATCAGCTCGTTTGCCCTAACGCTGTCTTTGGCAGGATCGAATCCAAAGACATACTCCTTTATATTGAATTCACTCCCGAAGATCCTCGAGACTTTCTTCACGGAAGCATCAATTTTCACCAACGCCCCACCATGATAGATATCGGTTAAGTCGTTGGTCCGTAGACATCGATGAGGTAATTGAAATTAGTTTTTTGATAAATGTCGGGCATCAGCGGGATCTCGGAAAAAGCAATCATCATAGCGATGTGCGCACCCGGCCGACTCGCCCAGGATCCCGAGGTTGGTAACATCGAGACTATAAGCGGAAGCGTTCTTTTTAGTCCAGTCGATTGCATCATAGATATCGAGGATGCATTGAGGGAAAACACTTTTGCCATTTCCGGCCAGCGTATAATCAGGACATATAATTGTGTATCCTTTGTCCCTGAGTTCATTGATTGCGCCATTAAACCTGTTGAAGTTGATTCCCGATTTTGAGCCGGCGATCCATGCACCTCCATGTACGTAAAATAAAACCGGCGATTCATCGAAGATGTTTTGCGTGGGACGATAGAGATCCAGTTTCAAACCGGTTTTATATTCGATAGCATATTCAACATTTCCCGAGATGACAGGAGCGTTGTTTTTAAGAAGAAAAACAACAATCATCACCAATACGCCAACCGCAAGGACAAGGATGACGATGAGTGTGTTTTTGAAAAAGGCTTTTATCTTTTTCATGGCTTCTGATATTCGATCTTTTGATCTTCCAGGCAAACTCGCCAGCGCCGGTTTTCACAATGGCTTCGTCGCCAACTTCTTTGTTCAACAACGCATGCGCCATGGGAGAGTCCATTGAAATATAATCTTTGGTATTAAGTATTTCTTCTGAGCCAACTATGCGAAGTCGCTTCGTTAATCCCTTAGGGTTTTCAACTTCCACCCAGGCTCCAAACATAACTTTTCCTTCCTGGAAAGATGAGTAATTCACGACTTTCAAATCATCAATGCATTTGCGTAAATAAAGTATGCGCCGGTCGATTTCTCTTAAACGTTTTTTGTTGTAATGATAGTCGGCGTTTTCGGAGCGGTCTCCAAGGCTCGCAGCCCAGGATACTTTCTGGGTGGTGTCTGGACGTTCTACGCGCCACAGCTGATCCAACTCGGCCTTTAGTTTTTCTAAACCTTCGGGTGTAATTAAGAGAGTCTTCATATTAATGGATCGCCGGCACTCCAATATATGTTAATCCTCTTCGGCCCGCCATCTACCCCTAATATTTTTTAATAAGGTTGAAAAGATTGATGCCTGTTCATATCTTTTTTCCCTCAACCTAATCCCCTATAATAAGTTCGATAAAAGCGCGGAGACGTACGGCTTCAGGAAACGTGAGATGAATGACGGTGAGAAGACCGTAACGGAATACTACACCGACAACTACCTCATCACGAAAGAGAGAAAGACGCTGGACAATAATTCGAATGATTTTCTGAACCAGAAGGCACTCGAGGAGTATTCGGTTATGAAGGTGAAGTAGGAGATCTCATTTCCCGATCTTATACCCCAACTCTGCGGCATACTTCGCCCTATCGATATAAAAGCTCCTCTCTTTCGGAGCCCATGTATTTAAACCGTCTACGTACCGGTTGAACATACAGAATGCTGCAGCAATCAATACTGTGTCATGAATTTCGCGGTCCGTTATTCCAGTCTTCTTTGCTGCTTCAATCTGCGCTTCGGTTACGTGCTTGCCTCCCTGTTGTACGCTAGCTGCGATAGATAACAGTGACTTCATTTTGTCGGAGATATCGGCGGACAAAAAGTCTTTTTTCACATGGTCGATAAATTCCATATCGCACTGGAGATAATGTTGAGCGACGCCGCCGTGTGAGTTTTCACAGTAGAAACAATCGTTCAAAGAAGAAACAACTGTCGCGATCAGTTCGCGTTCGCCGCGGGTGAGTGAATTTTCACCACGCATTAATGTCTCGGTAAATTCACTTAAGGGCTTCGCAATATCGGGACGGAGCGAGAGTGGGCCACGAATTCCCGGAATTCCTTCGGGCAACGAGATATAAGGCATAAGTTCTTTTTTGTAATTTGAATCCGACCAACCATTTAAGATGTGAAGAAAATTTTATACGCCATAATATTTTTATCGGCAACAACAGCATTTCCCCAGGGAAAGACATTCGAAAAGGTAAAAGCAGGCGTGAGCCGCGTTAGGGCCGAAGCCCACCTCACTTTTCTCGCCGCCGATGAAATGCGCGGCCGCGATACGGGTTCCCCCGAAATTGCTATCGCCGCGAATTATATCGAAGCATTCTATAAAATGTATGGTCTCAGGAAGCCAGCCGGCACCAACTCCTATTTCCAGGAAGTCGGTCTGCAAAAAACATTGCCACCTAAAACGGTCGATGTTACTCTTGGTTCTGATGTCTTCAAATTCAAGACAGACTTATTATTGAGAGGAGGAAAATCGTTTTCTTCAGATGCCGATTTTGTTTTCGTTGGTTATGGACTCGCCGATGACTTCAGTAAGACTAATGTAAAAGGAAAGATCGTGGTTACTTATTCGGGAACGGATGCGTCGACACCCGGCAGCAAGCTTTTTCGTGTCGACTCCCCTGCGAAGTATAAACTGGTAAAGGACAACGGCGGGTTGGCGCTGATCGAGATCATCAACTTTAAAGATGTTCCCTGGGAAGCATTGGTGAACTACATGGCAGGATCGAGGACGTCGTTGACAGGCGGGGCGGGAAGACCCAAATGATCTTCCGCATGTTTGGATGAAAAAATCTGATGCCGCGGGTTTATCTAAACTCATCAATGATAAAACTTCGAAAGGAATCTGACGATCGAAGTCGTAGCACCGAAAATTATTCCCGGGAAGAATGTTGTTGGCCTTATCGAAGGCACCGATCCGAAGCTGAAAGAAGAATACATCGTACTCTCCGCCCATTACGATCATATCGGTGTAAGGAAAAACAATAGTCCCGACAGTATTTACAATGGAGCGAGAGATAACGGTATCGGCACCACTGCAATTCTGGAAGCCGCATCTTTCTTCTCGGCCAATCCACCAAAAAGGTCTTTGATCTTCATCGCGTTTTGTGGCGAAGAGAAAGGTTTGCTCGGCAGCAAATGGTATGCAGATCATCCACTCATTCCTCTTTCGAAAACGGTATTCAACTTCGATTGCGATGGTGCAGGCTACAACGATAAGACGATCGCCAACGTCATCGATTTCAATCGCACCTCTGTCGACGAACTGTTGAAGAAAGGATGTGCAGCTTTTGGACTGACACTTAAGGGAGATCCGCTTCCCGAGGAACATCTCTATGAGCGGTCGGACAATTACAACTTCGCGGCTAAAGGCGTACCCGCTGTCGACTTTTCAACCGGGCGTTAAGGCAATGACGAAGAGCTTCTGAAATATTATCATCAGCCCCCTGATGAAGTTGGCTCGCTCGATTTCGAATACCTGGAGAAATTCTGGAAGGCCTTCGTGTATTCGGCAAGTTTGGTTGCCGATGCTCCCGATCGTCCCCTTTGGAAACCTGGTGATAAATTCGAGAGCGCTGGTAAAACACTTTATGGAATAAAGTAGAACTCTAATTGGTTCTCATAAACTCGCGTGGCGATACACCGAAGTGTTTTTTGAATTCGGTGCTGAAAGAAGACAGGTTATGATATCTCAGGTCGAGATAGACTTCTGAAGGCCGTTTCGAGAACAAAAGCTCTTTCGCACGTTCCATCCGTTGTGCAGTGAAATATTTTTTCGGACTGCAATGGAACGTCTTTTCAAAGTGGCGCTTGAATGTTGATAAGCTCATGTTGCACAGAAAGGCAAGCTCATCTAACGTAAGCCCTTTGCTCATGTTGGCATTCACCACTTCGCGAAACCTGTTGTTGCCTGAAGTCGCGAGAGAGTTCCTCGCGAACGAATGAAAGCTTCCGGTCTTGTCGTTCAGCTCAAGATACAGCAGCAGCTCTTCGACCTTTAACTGTTGTATTGTGCGAAGAGAAGTGATGTCAAGCAGTTGAAGCGATCGCTCGAATGATTTAACGTATTCGTCTTTTTTCATACTTACAACAGCACGCTTCGCATGCTTGTCGGTATTCAGCTGACGTTTCGCAAAAAGAGATCTCAGTATTTCGTTACTGAAAAAGATCAACAGACTTTCAAGCTTCTTGCCTTGCGCGATACTTTCCCACATGAGTACATGGCCCGCGCTCACCAGCAGCATTTCCGAATTGCCGATTTTGATCGACTCGTGGGAACCAAAAACTTCTTTCGTGCCATTCAATAAAATGCAGACCAGGTTTTTACTGAGCACGATCTTGTTTTTCGTGTGTTCCTGGTCGGAACGGTAGTGATGAATGTACACGTCGCCCTGTTTGCCACCGTTGAAGAATTCGGGTAGTGAATAGGATTTCATACCGGCAAGTTCAACAGTGACTTTTGTTTTGTCAACTCCCCGAGTAGTGCTGTTTTTTGAATACTCTCAGCCATGCCGTGACGTTCCGCTATTTTGACGATGGCAAAGTTGAGGCTCTCGATCTCCGTGGGCCGTTTCCTGCGAATGTCCTGTAGTGTGGAGATCAGTTGACCATCTGAAGCCTGGCTGATCTGCAACACAGTCTTCATTACGTCACTTGAATTGAGTGTGAAACCTTCCGATGAAGCAACGGCAACGCATTCGTCGATAACTTCGGCAGCAAGTTTCCGGGCAGACTCGTCACGATAAAAGATCCCGTTATCGATATCGAGCAATGGGCATATGGAATTGAATACGCAGTTGGCTATTACTTTTTGCCAAACTAACTTTTGTATGTCGGCCTCTGTGCGAAAGGGAAAGTGTTCTGTGTTTAATAACGTTACAATTGATTCAACTTTCTGCGAGTCTCCTTTAACAACGCCAATTGGCGAGCTGGTAACGGGTTTGAATCGCAATGTATTGAGTGAAGTTTCCTGGCTTGTGGCCAGCAGAACACACCGGTAGATGTTTGGGATGTTCTTCTCTACAAAAGCCCGCTCGATGTCGAGACCGTTCTGAAGAATAACGACAGGACTCTCTCTGCATCGTTCGTAAATGATTTGCGAGATTGCTGAATTGCCGATCGACTTATTGGTTAATACAATAATGCCATTCATCTGTGGATGCTGGCTGAATGTGGAGATCGTTACCGTTGCAGTTAATTGCGATCCATCATTGAGAACGCATGATAAAGACACGGATTCATCCGGAAGATCGTCTGCAGTTCCGCGGATGAGGGTAACATCGCGGCCTGCGTTCTTCAGGAAAATTGCGAGTGCCTTGCCGATTGCGCCGGCCCCGACAATATATATTTTGTTGTGAAGAGGATCCATAGCAATACAATGCTACGGAGTTTGTGAGACACGCTGCCAGATTTGCGTAAGAATGACAGAAAAGCGAAAGTTTTTGAACTCCGGGCGCAAATTCAACTTCACCAGCTCTTGAAAAACAGCTTTTTCCGGCTATTTTTGCCGTCCCGACTCCGTAGCTCAGCTGGTAGAGCAATTGACTCTTAATCAATGGGTCGAGAGTTCGAATCTCTCCGGGGTCACAAAGAAAAAGAGGGCTTTACGGAGCCCTCTTTTTTTGGATCACATCGCGACCGTTTTACAAGCCTTCTTCAATTTCGAATGTGATCGGAATGCTATAAGCAACATCCACCGGCTTGCCGCCTTTCGTTCCAGCCACCCATGCAGGCATACTGGAAACAACACGCACGGCTTCATCTATCAGTGCTGAGTCTACCTGGTCCAGTGTCGTTTCAGATGCTTTAACATCTCTTACTTTTCCCTTGTTGTCAATGATAAAGTCAACGAACACAGTTCCTTCAACACCTTTAGTTTTTGCAGCCTCAGGATATTGAACATTCTCGCGCAGGTATTTCATCATTGCTTCGTTGCCGCCCTGGTACTGGGGATCTACTTCGCTCTTGTAGTACACAACTTTGCCGGATGCATCTTTAAACGTTAGCGAAGCTTTAGCTTTTTCGGCCAACGCTGCACGACGTTGTTCCTCTTTCATCTCCCGTGCTTCTTTAAGTTGAGCTTTGCGTTGAGCCTTCTGCTCGGCCAGTTCAGCTGCCTTGGCATTCTTTAAAGAGTCTTCGGTCGCTGCTTTTTCCTCGGCAGTCTTTTCATGTTTTGAATTACATCCCGATACAATGACCATCATTGCCAGGACGAAAATTGAGAGATAAGTCTTCATAGATTCAGTTTTAAGGTTTTTTACCTCGTGTTAACCTTCAAAAATGCTGCCGCCCGCAAACGTCGCCGGTTGGGTGTTTATGGGAACCTCGCTGGGGAAAAAAAGTCATAAGTGCGGAAATTCCCCGAGCTTTTCAGCAAACCACCTTTGAGCTTTTCAACAAACCTGCTACGTGGGTTTGCACCGCATCTTTGTAGAAAACAGAGATTATTATGAAAAAAGTATGGTTTATCACGGGCAGCTCACGTGGACTAGGACGGAGTTTGGCGATTGCAGTGTTGAAGCATGGCGAGCTGTTGGCAGCAACATCGAGACGACCGGAAGATCTGAACGATCTCAAACAACAATATGGCGACCAGGTGCTCACCATCGGGTTGGATGTAACAGATCGTAAACAGATCCGTGATGCAGTTCAGAAAACAATTGGATCATTCGGCCACATCGATGTTCTTGTAAACAATGCCGGCTTTGGAATTACCGGTGCCGCAGAAGGATTCACAGATGAGCAGGTAAAAAGCCAACTCGATGTGAATCTTTATGCTCCGATCGAAGTTACACGCGCAGTGTTGCCATTCATGCGTAACAAAAAAGTGGACGTATTCTGCAGATCAGTTCAATAGGAGGTCGCGTCAACAACGCCGGGCTTTCAATCTATCAGGCTGCGAAGTCAGGTCTCTGCGGTTTTTCTGAATCACTCAGTAAAGAAGTTTGCAGCGTTGGGAATAAAAGTAACGTCGATAGAACCGGGTGGCTTTCGTACCGACTGGGCCGGCGCATCGATGACGTTCGCACCGGAAGTTGAAGGTTATGAAAGTACTGTTGGAGGCATCACAAAGTTCCTCACATCCGGCAAGTTCATTCCAATGGGCGATCCCGATAAAGCGGCGAAAGTTATGATCGACCTTGTAGATCATCCGGAACCTCCTGTGCATCTTGTGCTCGGCAGTGAAGCTGTTGGTATTTTGAGAACAGCAGATGCCGATCGGAAAGCGGAATTCGAAAAATGGATCCGGTAAGTGTGTCTACTGACCACGACAGCGCCGAAAATTTCCTGGATTCGGAAGAAGGTCAAAAGTACCTTGCTATTTAAAGGGATTAAAGTCTAACATCAATCACTCATGAAGGCTGACGAAATAAAATCACTGTTCACCTACTCGTGCTATCATACCGAAAGCCGGTCGGGTGAGAACAGTTCGTCAGCGAGCACGCACTTACTTATCAAATCGCCGGTACGCTAACTCTTTCCGATGGTGAGAAGACAGTTGTCTCTAAACCGGATTCTATTGTTTTGGTGTGAAACGCAACAACCTCGTGAAGTTTGTAAAGACACCACCACAAGGCGGCGACTTTGAATCGCTTTCTTTGAGATTTCCACAAGCAATTCTTCGAGCAACAAGTGCAGAATATAATTTGAAAGCGAAGGCTGCATCGGCTTCACCTTTCCCGGTAGTTCAATTTAAGATGAATGATTTGTTGCGGGCATTCATCAATTCATTGTTGGCTTATCACAAGTCGGAAAAACCCGTGAGCGCTGCGATGATTGAATTGAAGATGAAGGAGGCAATCCTCACGATGATTGAAACGAAGCCGGAGTTGAAAGACGTCCTGTTTAATTTTTCCGATCCTCACAAGATCGATCTTGAGGCGTACATGAATCAAAATTTTCATTTCAATGTGCATCTCGACGATTTTGCATACATGACCGGCAGAAGCCTGGCGACTTTTAAAAGAGACTTTCAAAAGATCTATGGCATTACACCAGGCAAATGGCTTGTTCACAAACGCCTTGAAGAGGCGCATTACCTGATCAAACAACGTCACAAAACTGCTTCGGAGATCTATCTCGATCTTGGCTTCGAAGACCTCTCACATTTTTCTTATGCATTTAAGAAAGGAGTTTGGCCGGGCGCCATCACAGGTTACTTAATTGGAATAGTAACCTCGCTGCACTTCGTTTTACTTTCGAGATAAGCGACGCTGTCCATCGCTTCGAAGTACTGATCGCCAAATAGTTTGAAGAAATAACGTTTGTCTACGTTCTTGAAGTAAAGGGTTGTGTCTTTGAAATGCCCATCACTGTATAAGCTGTCGTACCTGTAAACCCGCTCTGTTGCCCGCATGTAAGCCTGGTCTTCGCAGAAGATCAATGCGAGTGGTGCCTGGTTTATATAACCCTGCCACTTGTAGTCGTCGGGTTTGATAGTAAACTGGTACGTAAATTCATCTGTTGTACCGTAGTTGGTTCCGGTGATCAATCCAGTCCGTGTTTTGATCTGGTCTTCTCTTATTACTTCGATCGACTTTCCGTTTTTGTATTCTCTACGGAACGTGCTTCTGTAAATTTCGGTATCTGTGTGGCACATGGAAAGAACGAAAAGCAGTGCTGGCAGGGCGGAGAGACGCATAGGGAGAGGATTTGATCCGAAGATACAAAAAGTCGGATTTCTAGATCCCCAACGCCACTTTCGGGATCTTTTTGAATAACTGGTTGCGCATTTCGTTGGCTTCGCTCAACGCTTTCTTACCCGCGGATGTGAGTATAAAGATCCTCTTCCTGCGTCCACCTCTTTCGCTGGTGGGATCACCCATCTCCGATTTCAACAATCCTTTTTCTTCCAATCTTTTCAGCACCGTATGAACAGCGCTGATGTTGAGACTTCGCCCTGTTTGCTTTTCAATCTCGTCCATAACAGCAACACCATAGGCATCTTTATATAAGATACCTACTATAAGCAACACTAGCTCTTCAAGTTCCCCGATGTATGTTCCTTTCATAAATTCTGACCGGTCATTCTCCTTTTAATACTTCCGCCGGATTTGTTTTAGCCGAATTGATTGCCTGGTAGCTGATCGTGAGAAATGCAATACCTATAGCAATCAAACCCGAGAGTATAAACAACGCGAAGTTTATATTTACCTGGTAAGCAAAGTTACCCAGCCATTGTTTCAGCAACAGGTATGCAAGCGGAAAGGCAACAATATTGGCGATAACGATCATACCAAAGAAATCTTTCGAGAACAACAGGAAGATGTCGGCGCGCGAGCTTCCCAAAACTTTACGGATGCTCATTTCTTTCTTGCGTTGCTCAGCCATGTAAGTCGATAGCCCGAATAATCCGAGACAGGCGACCAGAATAGAAAGACCGGAGAAGATCACCGTGATCTTACTCATCTTTTGCTCTGCTTTATATAATTTCTCGAGATCATTCTCTAAAAAGAAATATTCGAAGGTTCTATTGGGGATCATTGCTTTCCATTGTTGCGATAACCAATCGATGGAGCCCGCAAGATCGTTGCCGCTAACACGCACTGCCATGTATTTGATCCTGACATCAAAAGACCTGGGGCCAGTATTCATTTCAATCACTAATGGACGAATAGGCTGATGGCGGGACGTAAAGTTGAAGTCTTTTACAACACCAATGATCCTGTGATTGGAATCGTGACCAAACTTTTTGCCGACAGCAGCTTCGTTTAGACGGCCATCCCATTTGTCGCACGAATGTTTCGTTTACCACCAATGCCAGCGAATCGTCTGTTTTCACGTCTTCCGAAAAATCGCGACCCGCCACCATAGGAATTTCAAATGTCCTGGTGAAGTCGTGACGAACAACAAGACGAGGATACGGATGTGAATCTGTTTGTCCTTCGAAAAGATAATCGCCCACCTGGTGTTTGGCACCCAGTACTTCTTCTACCGCCGTAACGCTGAGAGTATTTTTGTCTCTTAAAAATTCATTCTTCAGCGCTTCATAATTTTGTGCCACCGGCGAGCGGCTCACCGGGATCAGTATCACGTTCTTGCGTGTAAAGCCAGTGTCGCTTCTTTGCAACATCGCCAACTGATCCATAGCTACACCAGTGCCTACCAATAATATAATCGACAAAGCAAACTGAACGACCACCAGCGACTGCCGGAGCCTTCCCCCAGTGGAACGGGGTGCGGCCTTTAATGCTGTGAGCGGTTGGAATCCCGATAACACGAATGCCGGGTACATTCCTGAAATGACTCCTACAACAAGAGCAAGAGAAGTCAGTAGTCCTATATAGAATGGTTCCAATAATACTGTCCGCTCCACATTTATTTCGGCGAACAGATTGAAAGAAGGAAGAACAACCAAAACCACAACTATCGCCACAACAACCGACAACGTACTTACCAGTATAGATTCAAAAAGAAACTGGAATATGAGTTGTGTTCTCTGGCTGCCAAGAGTTTTGCGCATGCCTACTTCCTTTGCACGTTTGGTTGCACGTGCAGTACTGAGATTAATAAAGTTGATGCATGCTATCAGCAAAACAAAAATGGAGATGGATCCAAACACATACATCGTGGTTAGGCTGCTGTTGGGTTGGATCTCGTAGTCCATGTTCGATTTCAAATGAATGTCGGTGAGAGGAAACAATTCCATCTTAACATCATTCCTCAAAAATTCGGGGAAATACTTTTGTACGAAGGCAGGCATCGCAGCCTGCAGATCCGGAGCGTCGCTAGCATCTCTCAGCAGCAGGTATGTCCAGCATGGATTCCAGTGCCAGTGCCATCTTTGCGGAACACTTACATCGTATACTGCCGGCTCCAATGTCCGGAAAGAGATGAGGCAGTCGAATTGAAAATGAGTGTTGAGAGGAACATCGCGCATCACACCGGTAACGAGGAGATTGGTAGTACCCTGGAATCTTAAGTACTGTCCGATGGGATCCTGATCTTCGAAATATCTTTTCGCCATGCTCTCGGTAAGCACAATAGTTTGTGGCGCACTCAATGCCGTCTTTGGATTGCCTTCGATCATCGGGAAGTCAAACACGTCGAAGAATGTAGAGTCGGTGCAAAACACGCGCGACTCGTTAAAAACTTTTTTATTATCGAGGGTAGACATCGCCAGGGTAGGAGCCTGGTAGTTGAAGAACCTTACTGCCTTTTCTATACGCGGCGCGTAGTCGTTAACAAGTGCATTAGCAACAGGAAACGGCTGGCTCGCCGATCGTTCGCCAACTCCGTTAGATTGTAATATTTCATGAATGCGATAGATGCGGTCGGCCTTGCTGTGTATGCGGTCGAAACTGTATTCATTGCGCATGTAGAGGCTGATCAAAAGAAAACACGCGATGCCAATGGCCAGTCCCAAAACATTTAAGAAAGAATAACCTTTTTGCTTCAGGAAGCCGCGCTTGAACACGGCGAAGTAATTCGAGTACATCATAAAGTTGGGAGAAGATTTTGATTGCGGACGCCGGATGTTCGACCATCTGAAGAACCGCACGACGTTCCAGGCAAATTGAATGTTTGCGATGCGACGATTGGTCTCCTTCAGCTTGCGGGCATATAGTTCATGCGTGTCGCCCTGGATCTCTTCGAGGAGGCGGGGATTGCAATACCACTCAAGAAAGCGGTCGGCCCATTTTGGAGGGGAGACGTTCTTCATATGCTCTACAAACGTGAATGTAATTGATATGTTTCATATTTGTATAATGAGCAGAGTGATTTTTTATTATTCTTTTGGAAGCAACGGAGGCTGCGCAAGAAATCTCGGAACACTTCCTGTATGACTTTGTGCTGCATGAGCAATAAACGGATGACATAAATAAACGGTGCCTGCAGATCCAGTTGCCACGGCTTCATTACCGCGAGGAAGTTGATCAAGTTTTTCTGCGAGCTCCATAAAGGAAAGACCTTCTTCTCCGTAAGGCTGTAATATTCTTGCAACCTCTGCATGCGATCCAACACGAAGACGTGTCGGTGCATCGTTTTCACTTATATCGGAGAACAGGAATAGCATCAGCAACAATCTTCCTTTCGAATGAACATTGATGCGCCATGAAAAATAATCGGATGGATCTTTCCCGGGAAAGCTTGCATCAACATGCCAGCCGGTGTCGTTTGGTTCTTCTTTCGAAGGAAAGCGAACGGGAAATGTTCCCATGCTGCTGCAAGGCATCCACCGGTCTTTGCCGGCCAGTTGATCGAAAGCATGATGGAGTTCCGGAGTGTTGGCCGCTTTTATAAAAGGCTCATCATCGAACATTCCCAACCGTACTACCGGGTGCTTCCAGCTCATAACATCATTCGGGTCGGCATCAATTCGTTTCCACAGGATCTCCCGCGCAGCGACGGCAAGTTTTTTTGGGAACGCATCATCTATCCGTACATATCCCTGGAGAATGAATTGACGTATTTGATTTCGATCCAGCATCACTCACTCTTCAGCGCTTCTACGGGGTTAGCCCTCGTTGTCTTCACCGCATGAAATAATATGGTGGCGAGCGCCAATACTATATTAATACCACCGGCCAACGCAAACACGCCAATGCCCGGTTGTGTTTTATAAGCGAAGGTCGTAAGCCACGTGGCCATAAAATAGACTCCTCCGGCAGTTGCGATCACAAAAGCTATCAACAACATCCACGCGATGTCGGTGGATACAAGTTTTACAACACTGAATGTAGTAGCACCTAATATTCTTCGCACACCAATTTCTTTTATCCGGCGTGCAATCGAGAACGACGACAAACCAAACAAGCCGAGTAATGCAATGAACGATGCAGTCAAAGAAAATGCGATGAACAGGTTCGCTGTCTGTTGCTCGCTCCTATAAAGCTTATCGTATTCCTGGTCTAGAAAATCGTAGTCGAACGGAATGGTACCGGCAACTTGTTTCCATTCGCTCTCGATCAATTTCACCGACTCCGCAACATCGTCCGACAAGACTTTAACAAGGAGGTATTCGTAGTTGCGTGGATCGAATTCAATCACCAGCGGACCGATGGTATTATGAAGCGATTGAAAATGAAAGTCTTCAACCACACCCACTACAGCGCCGGGCTTTTGATTGCCATGTCGTATCACGATCTTCTTCTCCAGCGACTCTTCCGGGGTCCACCCAATCATATCGGCAGCCGATTGATTGAGTACAAAGTGGTTGACTGAATCGACAGGCTTCAGATTTTCTAACCGGCCAGCTCCTGATAAGATCCTAATGCCCATGGTTGCGAAGAAATCCTGATCCACGGAGATGTAATTAACTCCATGAGATTCGCCCGACGGAACATCGATGTTCTCCTGCGTCATCACATTCAATGGCAACTGCGAAACTGCCGACGCATTAACGATCGAACTATGTTGAAGCAATCGTGTCTTCAGCGATTCGTACGATTTCAAAACATCGTCGTAGCCGATATGCAACACCACAACCTGTTCTTTATCATAACCGAGCTTCGCATTCTGCATAAACCTGAGCTGTTGATACGTTACGGCCGTGCAGATCGTGAGTAGGATCGATGCAGCGAATTGAAACACGATCAGCGTCTTTCTCAGCGAGTTGCCCATTGCGAAAGACTTAATGCCTGGTTTGAAAAGTTTCGCGGGCTGGAAGCCCGACAACGCCAACGACGGAAAGATCCCCGAAATAATTCCCGTTGTCAATCCAATGCTCACGATCATCACGATCATTTTCGGATCGAATACACGCAGTGTTGTAAACGCCCTGCCAGCCATACTAAACATCAATGGCTTTACGATCTCTATAAGAAGAACAGCCAACACCATCGACATTACCGCGGTGAGCACCGACTCGATCATAAATTGAGTGATCAGTTGTTTACGCTGAGCGCCGAGCATTTTTCGAACGCCAACTTCTTTGAAGCGTTGCGTATGTCGCGATGTTGTGAGGTTAACATAGTTGAAGCATGCTATCAATAGAACGGCAACGGCGATCGTTACAAAAAGATATACATAACGAATATCGCCGTTCGATTGCAACTCCCGGCCCAACTGGGAATGCAGGTGTATATCGGTTACAGGTTGAAGTTGGAGGTTGAGATTTCTTCCGTAGTGCTGTGGATCATTGGGAAAATCGGCGAGAAGGGATTTCATCTTTTCTTCCAGCGCCTGTGGCGACGAACCTTCTTTTAATCTCACGTAAGTGTGGAAAGAGATCCCGCTCCACAAACTCTCCTCAGCGCCTTTTACCCATGGATGAGAATCCATCGACAGGAAGATATCGAAATCGAAATGCGTGTTGGCAGGAATGTCTTCGATAACACCGCTAACGACCATCGGCTTTGTGTTTTCCAAAAACAAAGTCTTTCCGATGATGTCGCTGGTATTGTCATCACCAAAAAATTTCTTCGCGGTCGAGCGCGTGATTACGACCTTGTCGGGTCGATCGAACGCGGTCAGTGCATCGCCCTGCACGAAAGGAAACTGGAATACTTCGAAGAAATTATTGTCACAATAAGCGACGTCGTTGTCTGTAAATACCTTGTCGCCGAATGTGATCCGCGATTTGCCACCAAGAAACCCGAGATCGAATAACCGTGTGCTCTTTTCGGCTTCGGGAAACTCATCAACCACGCGATGCCTGATCATAGGATAGGTGGTTGCGAAAGCATCTTCAGCGTCGCTCCAATGAGTCGTTACGCGGTAAGTGCGACCGGCATTGGCAAAATGACGATCGTAGCTGGTCTCGTTATCAACCCAGCCAACAATGAGGAAAAAAGCGGCCAGACCTACGGCCAGACCGATGATGTTAATGCCGGAATAGAGCTTGTCTTTTGCCAGCGAACGAAGGGCTGCGAGGAGGTAGTTTCGAACCATAATTAACCTATTGATGTTTGAATAGCTATGGGTAACACTTACTTAATAGCCAGATAACGTATAAAGTTACAAACCCTGATAAAGGTCCTTTCGTCGCTTTTCGTATTTTTATACCGTCCCATCCCTATTTTCCCTTAAAGCCACGAATTCCACACTGTGTACGCAACATGTGTACTGGGTGGAAATATTAACCACATGTTTGATAAATGGTGTCATTAGCCCATTTAAAAAAATAAAAATTTAATAATGGCACGAGATTAGGTTTACAAGAAACATCAATCGCAAACGAATGAAAACTAATAGTTGGCTACTTAATTCAGTTCTCTTCGTCCTGGTAATGTGTGTGGGATGTCATCGCAGCAGTGTCGGGGTGGAAGAGGTTCCAAAGGATATAATTGAATCCGTTCCATGTCCCACGCTTTATACGCGGATCCTGGAGCTATTTCCTGAGCATCGAAAGGCAACCGACGAGGTGCTTTTTGCCGACTCTGTAGAAAAGAGAGTGATTCTCAAACAGCAATCGGACGTCTACGTAACGTTTATCTACGAAGGTGCGGGCTACCGCAACACCTTTGGATGGTATTCCTACAACGTTTTAAGTCCGCCTTCTTCTGCTGAATCGCTCGTATTGACTCCCATATTTCCCAACGTGTCAAATAACGTCCTGAATTCGGGCGACAAGATAAAGATCGGCAACTTCCCCGCGGGCACTGTAGTTGGCTTCTTTCTGATCGTTGACGGATGGCAAAATGATCACATCGACTTCGCGAGACAAAAGGTGTACACTGACATTAACCTCAATCCGAACGGAGAACAGCAACACATCCTGTTCGAAGAGAAAACCTGCGGCGACATCGTACTGGCCTTCGAAGACGTTTCACTCGACGGCACCAGCGACAAAGATTATAACGACATCCTGTTCACCGTATCGGATAATAATTCGCAGAAGGTGAATACAGCGTTTGATATTACAAATATTGTGAAGTGGTAAGTTGTAGATTACTGATCTACAACCCCACCACGATCTTCAGCGCTTTATCAATCTCTTCTTCGGAATTGAAGATGTGAGTGCAATGCCTCACTCCGAAGTCCCCCTGCGCTCTTGGTCTCATACGACCTTTTTCCCAATACGCATCTTGCAATTGTTTGCCGGTAAGACCTTCGACTTTATAAGTCGATATTCCTGCGCAGATGTTCTCATCTTCGGGTGAAAATATTTTCACCTTGTTGATCTTCCTTAATCCCGTACGAAGTCGTTGTCCTAAAAATTTGATGCGTTCATAAACGCGATCGGGTCCGATCTCATTATGAAAATCGATCGACGCTTCGAGACCTTTCAGCACCGGGAAGTTTCCTGTGCCGCGTTGTGTAAAACGAAATCCTTCGTCATCGTGATTGTCCCAGCGGCCACTGGCAACAGTTGTCCAGATCTCTGCAATTTTATCGGGGCGAACGTAGAGGAACCCGGTGCCGGCGGGCGCGCCCATCCACTTGTGAAAACATCCGGCATAAGCGTCGCAGCCGATGTCGCGAACGTCGACTTTAATTTGTCCAACAGTCTGAGCTCCGTCGATAATAGTAAAGATCCCTTTGGCCCGTGCTTCGGCGCAGACCTCCTTCGCGGGAACGATGGCACCGCTGCCGGACATCATGTGCGACAGCATGATGACTTTCGTTTTTGGTGTGATGGCACTCATCACTGCGTCGAAGATCTGCTTCGAGTCTTTTACCGGCTTTTGAATTACGACAGTTTTGAATATTGTTCCGTAGCGTTTCGATTTGAGAAGGAGCCCGCTTTGTCCGCCGCCATGTTCCTGGTTGCTCGTAAGAATTTCGTCGCCGGCATTTAATTGAAGTCCGTTGGCAACGTAACTCATGCCGCTCGTTACGTTGTCGGTCATCGCGATGCTTGCGGGTTCACCGTTGATCAGCTGACCCACTTTTGTCCGGATGGGCATCAGGTTGTTGTACCCGCTGATGAATTCTTCTTTGTTGTCGTCGACATAAGCCCAGTCGGCAACACTCGATGCTATGTACTGAAGGTGATCGATCATCTTTTGCACGACTACCTTAGGCATCGCGCCAACTGTTCCCGGATTGAAGAACACGGTGTCTTTCGACAACGAGAACTGTTCACGGACTTTCTTCCAGTAGTTGGGATCGTCTTTCGATGGAAGAATATTGGTTTCGTGGGAACTGCCGAGCACCGGTATCGATATCGCGGAGAGTCCGAGTGCTTTGATTACGTTTCTACGTGAAGGCATGATGGAATGTGTTACGAATAAAGATAGTTGTTTGTATATTATAACTGCATCATATATATGAAGAAACCACTATTTGTACTGGCTGCGATTGTTGCAATGTCTTGCAAACCTTCGATTGAAACGGAGGTCCAGACCGGGAGAGTTGTCGATAATCGTTACATCAATGAATCCATCGATGTATGTTTCACGTTTCCCGAAGGAACTTATCCGATGACACTCATCGATAATCGCATGGTCGATTTTGATAAGAAGGAGGAGAGTGAAGTCGATATAGATGATTCCGAAACTGAAACAGTTGTGATTGTTGGTGGAGGGCCGGAAGATATTTTTGTACAGGTTATCAATCCAAATAAGCTGGAGGGAAGTAACTGCGTAACGATCGTAGATGCAAAGCCGCCTCACGAAAAATATGTTGAGTATTTAGAGAGTTACTATACGAAAACAAAAGAGGTGATTGTGCACTACGAACACATCAGTCAAAAGCCAATCGATACAGTGGGCGTGGCGATGCTCAAAGGAATATTGGGAGGGTGTAATTGAATTGAACGCATGACTATTCAACCGCTTAGTGAACTTCATTACCCCGAGGTTAATAGGATCTACCTCGAAGGAATTGCAACTGGCAATGCCACGTTCGAAACTGAATCTCCATCGTGGGAGAAGTGGGATGCTGGACATCTGCAGCACAGCAGGTTGGTTGCCTTAGATAACGACAAAGTTATTGGTTGGGCTGCCTTGTCGCCGGTTTCCGAGCGCCGCGTGTATGTGGGTGTGGCGGAAGTGAGTGTATACATATCCGCGTCTCATCGCGGTAAAGGCGTCGGAGGTAAATTGCTGCGCGAATTGATATCGAGCAGTGAAGCCAACAACATGTGGACGTTGACAGCGGGAATATTTCCAGAGAACGAAGCGAGTGTTGCGCTTCACAAGAAACATGGGTTCAGAATTATTGGGACCAGGGAACGGGTTGGGAAGATGAATGGTGTATGGAGGGATACCGTGCAATTGGAGAGAAGGAGTGGAGTGGTGGGAATGGAATAACTGATATCAATAATGGAATCTCACCTGGAGAATCGTTAAGACCTGTTTTGGTTTGGCTCCGGTTATCATGTAAACAATTTTATGTTCTTGCGTAATTCTCCGTGACCAGCAACCAGCGAGGTTCCCCTTCAGAGGTTCAGGTTTGCCGATACCCTTGAATGGATCTCTCGTGATCTCTTTTATTAAATGGTTTATTTTTTCCAGCACATCGGAATCGTTGGCCTGCCAGTATAAATAGTCATTCCATCCATGTTCAGTAAATTCAATTTGCATAGATCCTATTTCGGTTTCTTTGCTTTTGCCTTCACTATTTTCTTTTTGGGTGACGCTTTAGCGGTTTTATTTTCAAGGTTAATGTTTCTGGTTGTGGCCTTTCCGGCTTTAGCCTGCGCAATGCTTTCCATCAGGCGCTTTGCATTGGCTGTAGTTGATAGCAGGTGTGCGGTTTCTTCCATGGCGTTAAATGCCTTAAGGGTAAGAACAACAAAATCTTTTCGCTTTGGTCCGGTTAAAACCAGGAAATCCTGATCCTGCTGGATCTCGTCGAGGTGTTTTTTCATTTTTTGTCTGAAATCAGTGATCGTTGCAGTTTTCATTTGCCGGATATTTTTCACAAATATCTGAATTTGTACGTACATAAAAATGTACGTTTTTATGTTTCATTTCCAATTCATCTTGTCGAGCTTATCCTTTAACTTTTTCGTCTTATCCATCAATTTCAAAATCTCCATTTCTGCATCTTTTCCTTCCGCTACAATATTCTCGCCCATGTTCGGCAACGCTTCATAGGCACTTAGCAGGCTCGACATCATGCGGTCGGTCACTTCTTTCAGCCGTGCTTGCATGACTTGTGGCGTTAGCTCTTGTTTTGAAATCACCACAAGGTTATTCCTGTTGCCACAGAACCTGCAACGTGGCTTTTGCTTTTCGGTATAGCCACAGTCCTGGCCGCAGGCCTCACACTTGTAGATAATTAAGTATTTGCCTGCCGATCTCTTTTTGCTCATGACTAAAACTACGGTGATTGTTTTCTCGTCGGTGAAATTGCATCGGGTTATCTGGAAAAATGTCAGGAAAACCGTACGTTGTCGATACAGGTTTACTTCCTATAAATTAAGATCATGAAATATTCAATGTTCATTCTCGCTGTTGTTCTCGTGTCTTGTATACCCGATAGCGCAAAACAACAGATTAACCAACAGGTTACGGAGCTTCAAAAGATGATGGCCGACCAGCAGTTCACGAAAGGCATCGCGTTTATCGAGTTGCACAAAGTGCGATATGGATCGTACCCGGAATCGTTTAAAGACCTGAAATTCCTGAGTGCGATGGATTCGACTATGTCAAGCCAGTTAGACTATAAGCGTCTTGAAAATGGCTACGAACTCAATATTAAAGGAGTGTTCATGAACATTTCCGGCGACCCGTCGCCGGTGACGTTGAAGTACCCGGCCGAATTCTGGGAGGGCCTGGGATGCATAAAATCGAATACCAAAGAGTAGTCTACCCCCAATAATTTCCGAAAAGGCCAACCCGGCTTGCGTTTTCCACGTATTCACTTTTAATTTAAAAGTACTTTTAAAGGATATGGAAACACTCGCCAAACCGATTTCAGTAGAAAGGCCATCCGCCCTCGAAGCGTTCCGCCTGGAGAAAGCCGACAACATCACACTGCTCGGATACCTGCTTCTCGCCGTCTCAACAATTCTCTATGCGATAGAAGAATCCGGTGTAGTGCCTGTGAGCCGCAACTTCGACGAAGACCTTACTATCTTCTTCATTCATTACCTGCCGGCGTTTATATATGCTATCATTCTTATGTCCAACAGATCGTGGGGTATTCGCCGCTCATGGCAGAAGGAAAACATCCACAAGACAATCATCCTGTTGAACCTGTTTCTTGTCAGCGCGTATGCGCTCAATCGAAAACTTCCCGTCTTCGCGGAGTCAGTTCAATGGCTTTGTGTTTTACTCGTATTGATGTCTGTGGTACTGCTGACCTATCATTACCTCGATTATCTACCGAAGGTGATAAGAAACATTCATCACATCTTATTAGGTGCTGCTCTCGTGTTGTACCTGTATATGTCGATCTATGTTTCGAATTTCTACCTGTTCGGCGCGATCGGTGTTATTATTTTCGGAATTGGCGCACATATTTTTGTGCCACTTCTTCTCTTATACACTTCAATCCGGTTAACGATAACAACCGTCCAGGAGAAACGCATCGGTACTGGCTGGATTGTCGTTGGAGGTATACTTACAATTCTAGTAGCAATCGGGTACGGCGCTATGTGGCGGGCGCGTGTGAACGAGATCGATCGTGTTGCCAATCAATCAGTCATTCATGCAGATACCGATCTTCCTGTGTGGGTAAAAGTTGCGGGCTCCGTAAAAAACGACTGGCTCACGCAACGCATCCTGAGATCGCGTCTTGTCTATAGTGTGTCCAATAATTATTTCCAGGTAGAATTTTTTCCGCAAAGAAATTGGGAAGAGCAACCAAAACACGACCCCTTAGTATTCATCGCAAGCAGCAACGGTATCACTTCTTTATCTCAAGAGGACAAGAAAAACATTTTGAAGACTTTGAACGATAGTCGTCACCTGGCACAGGATCGGCTTTGGTCAGGAGCGAATCTCAGTACTTCTTATATCGTTACCGACGTCGACATTTATCCTGCGCTTCGCATCGCTTACTCGGAGCAATACATCAACATTCGGAATAATTCATCCGACGAAGGCAGAAGCCTATGGTGGGACAGCCAGGAAGCGATTTATACATTCCAGCTTCCCGAAGGATCTGTAGTTACTTCGTTGTCGCTTTGGATTGGTGGTAAAGAGGAGAAAGCAATTCTTACTTCAAAACAACAGGCGGCACAAGCTTATAATACTATCGTGGGACGCCGTCGCGATCCTTCCGTTGTTCATTGGCAGGAAGGCAACACCGTATCGGTTCGTGTATTTCCATGTACTCGCGATGAAGAGAGAAAGTTCAAGATAGGGATCACATCTCCGCTGTCGGTTGTTGATGGCAAAGTGATCTATAAGAATGTAACATTTAAAGGGCCCGGCTCAATCGATGCCACGCAAACGTCGCGCGTTCGTATACTTGGTGAGCCGGCGAATGTCGAACTGCCCGATTCGTTCACGAAAGATCCGAAAGGCGATTACATACGTGAAGGAAAGTACGATCCGGATCTCGCCATCGCTATCAACGCCCAGCCGATCAAAGACAATCACTTTACTTTCGATGGTTATACGTATTCGCTTTCTAATTACACCCCGGCGTTGGCGAACGTTTCATTTAAAAATATTTATCTCGATCTCAACAAAAGCTGGACATTGAAGGAGATTGAAGCTGCTCATGAATTATTGAACGACTATCATCTCTATACTTATTTCGATGGCGATTTGATTTTGTTGACAACTGAGAACTGGAAGGAGGTCGTCGATCAATCGGGCAAAGACAACTTCTCCCTTTTTCCATTTCATCACCTGAAAAATACCGACAACTCGCTTGTCATCACTAAAGGCGACGAACTTTCACCTCAACTCAAGGATTTTCAGCCAAGCGAGTTTGCTAAGAGTGTTGGCAATTACTTCGAGTCGAATAAGAAAGTTTATGTCTTTGGTTTGGATGGAACTGTGTCTAACTACGTAAGGTCGCTCCGTGAGCTTCGTGCATTCAATTTTGCGCAGGGCGATATCGGGCAGCTCACTTCGTTATTGAAACAGAATAAATTTCCGATAACGGAAGAGTCCAGCGAAAAAGTATTGTTGCACGAATCCGGAATGATCATCGAAAAGAAACCGTCGCACGACCAGGCTGTAAAGAATAATGCACCCGATCACCTCGCGCGATTGTTCGCCTACAACGACATCATGCGCCAGGTTGGACCGGATTTTTTCAGCGACAATTTCATAAATGAACCTCTTGTTAATGAAGCTTCCAGCGCTTACGTAGTGTCGCCTGTGTCGAGCCTTGTTGTACTCGAAAGCAAGGAGGACTACGAGCGCTTCGGAATAAAGGACAAAGAGAATAGTCTTCACAACGCTTCGAAAGATTCGTCAGGTGCCGTGCCCGAACCGCACGAGTGGGCATTGATCATCGTATTCCTGTTGTTTATTTTCTTCCAGGTGTTCCGGTATTCAAGGGCTAAACTCGTAGCCTTAATAAAATGAGAGGACTATTCGTGCTGTTGGCAATAATTGGGTTAATAGGAGCGGTAATTGCCTTTCCGCTCGGCTACTTCGCCAACAGCAACGTGATCATGGGGCTCGCGTTATTTCCTTTTGCGTTATTCATTCAGGGATCGCGACGAAATAATTTTGTCTATGCCGGCGTAGCTGTATTTTTTTCCGTGATCGCCTCGATCTACGGAGTTTATATTTTCTATTTCTTCGCAATCGCTTTTTACTTGTTGTGGCTCGTCGAGTTCTTTATTGGCAGGTTGAATATCCTGATCCTATTTTTAATCGCGTTGATGTCGCCGGTCTTCATACAAGTGGTAACGATACTCGGTTTCCCGATCAGGCTGATGTTAAGTGAACATGCCGGTTCGTTGTTGAATCTCGTCGGGACCAACGTTCGTGTTGAAGGCAACATGATGATCTTGAACGACATGGTGTTCAGCGTAGACGAAGCATGCATGGGACTGAACATGCTGGCGACGTCGATGCTCATGGGTGTGTCGGTTCTGGTGTATCGATATCGCCTGTCGGGGAAATTTCTCAGGTTTTACCCGACACTTGTATTTTTTGGATCTGTATTCATCCTCAACATGTTCACAAACCTGCTGCGGATCATGATACTCGTTTACTTTCGCGTTCCACCATCGGATCCAATGCATGAAGTTATTGGCCTGCTTGGTCTTGTGTTTTATGTTGTGATACCACTTTATTTTTTCAGCGGGTGGTTTGTCAATAAATATGGCAAGACGGTGGATGTTAAGGATCATGAGCCGGTCCGAAAGAACATTTTTGTTTTCGTCCTGCCGGTGATAATTGTTGTTACAGGTTTCTTCTTCGACAGGGACAAACGTGCGGTGACAGAGCCAATCACAAAAATTTCCACAGACCGGTCACTCATCTACATAAAAGCTATTCCCGAATTTTTTACAGGTGAGCATACACCCATGATGTGCTGGGAGGGAAGCGGCTACAAGTTTTCCGGGATCACAATGACTGCGATTAACAACGTTACTATTTATAAGGGCACACTGGTGAAAGACGATAATGAACTTCAGACGGCGTGGTGGTACAGCAACGGTGAGATCAACACCATCAGCCAGCTCGACTGGCGCATGCGAACGCTTCGTGGTGAAGATAAATTTTCTCTTGTGAACGTGACTGCCAACGATGAGCAGACACTGATGAAAGAAGTGGAGGAGTTACTTCGGAAGCCGTTCGTTAAAAATATCTCCTTAACGCAAACTGGCCATCACCCAACTCGAGGTCAAGACTAACCATTAGCTCATGAGTGCCTTTGGCGGTGCCGTATAAACTGTTGGTTGGAAGTTCGTAGGCGTAGCCAAACCTGAACTTGTTCTTGATCGTGAACTGTGCGTTCAATCCGAATGCCTGGAAGTTTCTTACAGATACGCCGGCCCACAGCGTTTCGAGAAACAATACGCTCACGTTCGCATCTACGGTTGTTGGACCGCCTGCCACCATTCTTATCAGCGCTGAAGGTTTGATCTTCACCGATTCGAATTTAGAGATCACGTAGCCTCCGCTCAAATAGATATGTTGCTTGTAGCGTGTGCTCGTTACAACACCGTCGGCAACATCTACATTCAGCATTCGCGGCATCGACAGGCCGACATAATATTTTTCATCCCGAAAGAACACACCTGCACCGATCGTTGGCTTTGTAAAGTTGGGCATGTGATTCTGTGTAAGAACAGGATCTGTTGTTTCGAGATGCAACGCATCATAATTGTATTTGTAGTTAACAACGCCGCCCTGCAGGCCAAATGCAAGCTGGCTGTGGGTGAACTTCAGCTTGTATGAAAAAGCAGCCTGTGCTTCGAAGTTGCTGTTCACACCCAGCTTGTCGTTAACTACCAACATGCCGGCACCCAATCTTTCATTGCGAAAAGATGTGCTGGCATTGATCATATTCGTTACCGGTGCTCCTTCAATGCCCGTCCATTGTGCCCGCGTGATCGCCGTAACGCTCGTCATGTTGTAAGTGCCATTGTATGCGGGGTTGATCATAGCCTGGTTGAACAGGTATAGATTGTACAGCGGATCCTGCTGGCTGAATGCTGATATCGTTGCGACCAACAAAAATGATAGTGTTAAGTAGAATCTCATTTTCATCGTTGCAACAGTAAGAAGCCTGTATATTTTTTACTTGTCTGGAGGTCGATCACGTAATAGTAAGTTCCATCGGTGAGTGACTTTCCGTTGCCGTTGTTACCCGATCCTTCGAATCGTTTCGTGGGCTCGGAGTTATCGTAGTCCGTCATTCTGAATACTTCGTTGCCGATACGATCGAGGATGACAACACGATTGCCGGAATACTGTTCGATGTTTTTGATCTTGAAGAAATCGTGAGCTCCATCGCCGTTCGGTGTTACGGCGTTGAACACTTCGATGTCGGCCTGGGTTGCTTCCGCCGTCATTCGGAATAGCAGGCTTCCATTCGATAATGTTACGGTGACGTTGGTCGATTGCGCGCCGAGTCTTGTTGGGTTGAATGCGATCGTAAGTAATGCAAACGAACCGGCGGCAACAGTTGTCGGTTTGTCTACAACGGAGAACGACGGATTGCCCAGGTTAACAGCTACAACAGCACCATCTACATTGCCATTGTTTGTGAGACTTACTGTTTTTGTGATCTGCTCATTGATGAATGTTGTTCCGAGATCGATGTTGTCGTTGGCGTTGACCTGGGTGCCGGTATTGTCGTCGCTGTTCTTGACAATGATCTTTGGTACGAGAAAAGTAAATCCCGAACGAAATGCAACTCCTGAGAAGGTCGCCACCGATACATCGCCGGTTGCGCCGAAGTTAGAAACAACTGCCGTGATTGTTGTCGGCGATACGACGATGAATGATGAAGCCTTCGCACCACCAAACTCTACCTGGCTCGCGTTCGTAAAATCTGTTCCGGTGATCGTGACAGTGGTACCTTCGGTAGCTGACGTTGGTGAGAATGAAGTGATCGTTGGAGCCGGGACGAACGTGAATCCGCCACCAATAGAATACGTTGCAATACCACCTGGTGTTGTCACAACAACGTTACCGCTTGCACCGGTAGCTGGAATGAAAGCTGTGATGAGCTTAGTTGATCCAATAGAGAATGACGCAGCTTCAATGCCCCCGATAGTAACAGAGGTGGCGTTATCAAAGTTATCACCGAAAATGTCTATGCGGGTGCCGGGTCCACCGCTCACGGGCGAGATCGCCGTGATAGTTGGTGCAGGTTGAGCAATATAGGTGAAGCCTGGCAGGAATGCTGTGCCCGACAGGGTAGCCAGTGAAACGACACCAGTCGATCCAGTGCCAACCGTTGCCTTGATTGTCGTAGAAGAGATAACAGAGAATGATGTTGCGGCCGTTCCTCCGAAGTTTAGCGCCGTTGTGCCGGCAAGGTTAATACCGGTGATGGTCACGATTGCGCCTTTGCCCGCCGATGTTGGAGAGAATGATGTTATGGTTGGCGGAGGTTCAAGAAAGAAGAAGCCCGTCTTCATTGTCGAACCAGCCGGTGTATACACGTATACAGCGCCGGTTTCGCCTGTTCCAACAATAGCCGTGATAGAAGTAGAACTATTGATAGTGTATGATGCCGCAGGTGTTGCACCAAAGAGCACCGCACTTATGTTCGATAAATTTGTTCCCGTGATGGTGACGCTTGTGCCGGCAGGACCGAATGTTGGTGTGAACGACACTATCGTTGGTGGACACATCTTACCAAGATCTGAGATGACCCAATTATGCGATGCGATGATCGACGCGCGCGCCGATTCGCCCAGGCAATAATAATTAGAGGAAGCACCGAACGGTACGTTATCTTGTAAAGATGGCAATGCAGCCCAACTGATGAGGATAGCGTCGTAATAGTCGGTCGATATTCCGCTGGCAACAAGCATGTCTGTCATATCGGTTACGAGACCAACCTCCCAGTTCCCGATATTTTGGTTGAATGCGCGGGCACCTGAAAACATATTTGCCATGTTCGTAACATTCGCCACGTTCCACATCATGATGTTTTGATTAAAGCCAGTTGCATTATAGAACATGTACGACATGTCCGTAACGTTCGACACGTTCCAGCCGGTGATGTCGCGGTCGAATAAAGCAGTACCAGCGAACATATTGCTCATGTAAACAACATTTCCGGTGTTCCATGAACTGAGATCCGAGTTGAAAAAGGTCGCATCCTGGAATGTGGCATACATACCAGTAACATTCGACACGTCCCATGATCCAATCTCCTGACTGAACGACGACGCACCGTTGAACATCCTGCTCATATCGGTGTTGTTGCTAAGGTTCCAACTGCCAATGTTTTGATTGAAGGCAGTTGCTAACTCGAACATCCCCGTTGTAAGAATACAATTCGACATGTTCCATGAACTGATATCCTGGTTAAATACCGTTGCACCAGAAAACATCTCGGTGAATGTGGTAACGTTGCTTACATTCCACCCACCGATGTCCTGGTTGAATGACTTTGCATTCATGAACATCTGGTCGATGACCGTAACACTGCCCATGTTCCAGTTATTGAGCGGCTGATTAAAAGCATCCGTGCCCGCGAAGGCCGACTGCATGTTGGTGACATTACTTACGTCCCACGTGTTGATATTCTGATTGAAGACGGTGGCTCCGCCGAAGATCGATCTCATGTTGGTGACGTTACTCACATTCCAACTGCTGATGTCCCGGTTGAAAGAAGATGCACCGCCGAACATGGCGTTCATATTTGTCGCGTTGCTCGTGTTCCAACCACTGATGTCGTCGTTGAATGAGCTCGCTACGGCAAACATTTCGCTGAAGTCCTGGATATTGCTCACGTCCCAGTTTTTGAAACCTGCGTTCACCGACGTTGCCCCTTCGAAAGCCTGGTGAAGTGATGTGCATGAACTAAGGTTGGGAACATCCGTTGCGTTGATCACCACGTTGCTACAGGTAGCGAATGCATCGTCGAATGATGTCCATGCCGTTGTCCCCCATTGTTCTACAGATAATAATTTCGGTGCATCGGGGCTGCCACCCATGAAAAAATGAGTGAAAGCGCCGGTGATGCTTATGCGATACGTGCCAGGAGTTGGCAGTGTGAGTGTGTAATTAACTGTGTTGATGTTGGCGACAGATCCGAAGCTCAGTGCGTTATTCACATCTACCCATGCTATATTATAAAACCCCGTGTTTCCCCGGTTGATCGCAACCTGGTTCGGGGCCGACGCTCCCGGGTTATCGGTCTTCCAGGTAGTGATAAATTGTGCACGCGCTGACCAACCCAGGGCCATCAGGAACGCAAACAGTGTAAGCCGTCTGGCCAAAGACAAAAAAGACATTTAGATTTATGGGTGATTTAAAAGTCTACGACTAAATTAAGATAAATCCCAGAACGATGAGCCAGCCGGACAATAAACGAGGGGTATTCGAATACGACCGGGAAGATACTGCCTTCGACCGGGTTCTCCTGTTCACCGACGCCATCGTTGCTATAGCCATTACACTCCTCGCACTGGACCTGCGACTGGAGTTACCCGAAGAACACGAACTCACGTTCCACGATCTTCTCGAACCATGGAGAAACTACATCGCCTTCACACTTTCGTTTATCAACATCGCGGGGTTCTGGCAAAACCATCACTATATTTTCGGCAGCGTAAAGAAGTTGGATGAAAGGCTGATGGCCTTCAACACCGCGTGGTTGTTCCTCATTGTTACGCTTCGTTCTGCACTTCGGTAGTAAGCGCACATTTCAGCAGCACACCTGCCGTGTTTCTTTACTGCCTGAACATTACACTGCTGTCGTTGTTTCAAAATTTCATGTGGAGATATGCGGCAACGAAGGAAGGGTTCATGACAGAACACGATCTCTTCTCGAAGTCCGGCAAACGCGTTAACACCGTGCTTGCATTGGATATCGTGAATGGACTCATCGCCCTGACAGTCTCTTTCTTTTACCCGGTTGTTGCCTTCATCTTCCTGTTTACCAAGGCTCCAATGTTTCTCCTGAGCATGTTATACATCAGGGCGCTCCAGGCAAGAAGAGCCCACGACCTCCAACAGCGACGCAAAGAACATCATGAAGATGACAGCCACACCAAACGATAACGACGACAGGAACCAGCTGTTGGTAACGGCAGTACTGCAATTGTCTATGGCCCGAACCATCGACCAGGTCGGTGATATCGTTCGCGCAGTTGCCAGGAAACTTACCGGCGCTCAAGGCGCCACCTTCATCCTGCGGGAAGATGAGCAATGTTATTACGCCAATGAAGATGCTATCGCCCCGTTGTGGAAAGGCCGCAGATTTCCTATGGAAGCATGCATCAGCGGATGGGTAATGTTGAATAAGACTCACGCCGTTATTCCCGACATCTACGAAGACCAGCGAATACCACACGAAGCGTACCGGCCCACGTTTGTGAAAAGCCTGGTGATGGTACCGATCCGTAAAGAAGATCCGCTCGGTGCTATCGGCAATTACTGGTCGTCGAATGTAATTGCGGATCAGCAAACATTGAAAGTTCTGCAGGCGCTCGCAGATATCACTGCCGTTTCGATCGAGAACATTAATGTTTACAACGAACTCGAAAAGCGTGTACAGGACAGAACAACACAGCTCGAACAATCGAACGAGCGACTGAGAAGAGCAAACGACGAACTTCAGACGATAACTTACGCCCTGTCGCACGATCTCAAAGCGCCCTTGCGAAGCATCAATTTTCATTTGTGGAAGCTGATGAAAGAGATCGATGATCACGTAGATGCCGGCACGAAAGAGTATGGCGATAAGATCCTGAAGAAAGTTACCAATGCCCAGAATCTTATTGATGAATTGCTGACGTTATTCAAAACAAGCAACAAAGATCTCGCGATCCAGGATGTGGATATGCAACAGCTTGCACGCGAAGTTGCTTGGGATTACAAAGACACGTTGCCAGAGAATGTTTCTATTGCTATTGCCGAACTTCCGATCATTGCAGGCGATAAGATCTTATTGAAACACGTGTGGGCGAATCTCATTTCGAATGCAGTGAAGTATTCGAGTCGCCGCGAGAAGCCCGATATCAGGATCGGCTTCGAAGAGAAAGATAAGTCAGTTGTTTATTGTGTGGAAGACAATGGCGTTGGCTTCGACATGAACGAGGCTGCCGAATTATTCAAACCATTCACGAGATTTCACCTGCCCAACGAATACGAGGGAGCCGGAATCGGATTGTCTGTCGTAGAACGAATTGTTTCGCGACACGGCGGAAGATTGTGGGCGAAGTCGGCTGTGGATAAAGGAACAACGATATTTTTTGAGTTACCCAGGTTTAATTAGTCTATCTCGCTGCTCCGCCGTCGATCGTCAGGCAAATTCCACTTACAAATCGCGCTTCGTCCGAAGCCAGGTAAACATAGCCATGAGCGATGTCATCGGGCACACCCCAATGTCCGAGCGGAATTTGTTCGACAGTTTTGTTTCGAACTTCTTCGGGCATGAGGTCGGTCATGGCCGTGTGAATAAAACCCGGTGCAATACAATTAACGGTAATACCAAAACGACCGAGTTCCATCGCCCACACTTTAGTCATGCCAATGATGGCTGATTTCGTTGCGACGTAATTGGTCTGTCCGAAATTGCCGCGTATGGCAACGTTAGAAGATGCTGAAACGATACGACCGTAATTTTGTTCTTTCATGATCGGTGCCACGGCCTGTGTGCAATTGAAGACACCGGTAAGATTTACGGAGATCACGTCGTCCCATTCCTGCTTCGACATTTTTAATAATGTCCTGTCTTTCGTGATGCCCGCGTTGTTGATGAGGATGTCGATGCGACCGAAATGCTGTTTGCCTTCTGTCACCGCTTTCTGCACGTCGGTTTCGTTGGTCACGTTCACTTTTTTCGTGATCACCCCGGCGCCTTCTTTCTTCAGCTCGCCGGCAACGTCATCCAGTTTGTCGGACACGTCCCACAAAATAAGTTTGGCGCCTTCTTTGGCGAATTTTTGAGCGGTAGCAAGGCCGATACCCGCGGCAGCGCCGGTGATCAAAGCAGTTTTTCCTTTTAAACGCATACTTCAAGGTAATAATAGTATTTTTAATAGCTAAAACTATTAACCTATGCGTCGCTACCTCATTCTCTCCTTAGTAGTATTGTTGTTCGCATTCACACCGGCCGACAAGAAACCGGTGCTCACTGTTGCTGCGCCAGAAACTGCTGGATTTTCTCCGGCACGATTGACGCGACTCGATTCGGCCATGAATGATTGGGCGAAGAAGAAATGGATCAACGGCTCCGTAGCTCTTATCGCCCGCAAGGGAAAGATCATATTCCATAAAGCATACGGTTACAACGACCTCGACACAAAAGCAGCGCTCGATAAGAACGGCATCTTCCGCATTGCATCGCAGACCAAGGCGATCACAACAGTTGCCGCGATGATGCTTTGGGAAGAAGGTAAGTTTGGACTCGACGACCCGGTTTCGATGTACATTCCGAGCTTCGATAAACAAACCGTTCTTGACAAGTTCAATCCGAAAGACACTACTTATACAACAGTGCCGGCCAAACGTGCCATTACTATTCGCGATCTTCTAACACACACATCGGGCATCGGTTATCCCGCGATCGGTTCGCCCGAAGCGAATGCGATCTATTTCAAAGCGAAGATCACTGGTGGAGTAGGAACGCGTAATCAAAAACTTTCCGACGCAATGACGCGTCTCGGCAAAGTGCCGTTGATGTTTCAGCCCGGTGAAAAATGGATGTACGGTGTGAACACCGATCTTCTCGGTTATCTCATCGAGATCTGGTCTGGAAAAACTTTAGAGCAATATTTTACTGACAAGATCTTCAAGCCACTCGGAATGAAGGACACATATTTCAACGTCCCTAAAGAGAAAGCTTCAAGGCTTGTGAACTTCTACCAGGAAGGTGAAGACGGAGTAGTGAAGAAACAGGATAAAGTTTTTGGCGGGTATCTCGATATGAACTTCCCGCTTCTTCACACCGAATATTTTTCGGGAGGCGGCGGTCTGTCGTCTACCATTACCGACTACGCAACATTTCTACAGATGTTGTTGAATGAAGGTGAGTATAATGGTGTACGATATCTTTCGCGCAACACCATTCGATTGATGACCATGAACCAGATAGGTGATCTTACGATCGACGGTGAAAATAAATTCAGCTTCGGCTTCAGGATCATAGATGAAAAATCGAGCAGGCTTTCGCCCAGCCAGGCAGGAACTTATTCGTGGGGCGGCGCTTTCTCAACATCGTACTGGGTAGATCCAAAAGAAGAAATGATCGTGATCTTCTACAGGCAGATGTGGGGATCGAAGGTTGCGTTAACGGATAAGGCATTTAAGCCGTTGGTGTACCAGGCAATCAACGATTAGTTAATCTTTGTGCTGATCTCTTAAAGCTGACTTCAGAAACTTTCCAACCGAAGTTTTGGGTATCGAAGGAACAATCCTGAATCCTTCCGGTATCCAAAACTTTGCGAACTTATCGGAAAGAAACTCTTTCAACTCGTCGATAGAAACGGTCTTTCCTTCTTTCAGTACAACGTAAGCAAAGGGCCGTTCTATCCATTTCACATCCGGCACGGCGATCACCGCTGCTTCGAACACACATGGATGTCCCATCAACGAATTTTCGAGGGCAACGGAGCTGATCCATTCACCACCCGACTTTATCACATCCTTACTTCTGTCTTTGATCTCGATGCACCCGTTGGGCGCTATCGCAACGATGTCGCCCGTTCGAAGCCATCCGTCTTCTGTAAATTTTCCTGAGTCGGGATCTCTATAATAAGAGGCGGCAACATACGGACCCCGCACTTCCAGTTCACCCATCGTAACACCATCCCATGAAATGAGGCCGTTCTCGTTTCTTGCACGGATCTCGATAAACGGAACCGGCAGCCCTTGTTTCGTTGCGTAAGCAACTTGCTCGTCTTCGGAGGCATCGTCGAGACTTTCGGGAACGACAGCCGTACTTCCGAGCGGCGAAAGTTCCGTCATGCCCCATGTCGACAGCATTGCAATACCATAACGATCTCTGAAGGCTTTCAACATAAATGGTGGAAGCGCGGAACCACCGGTGCATATCAACCGAAGACTGAGTTGATATTTTTTTGGATCGGCATCGAGATCGTTTAGAATACCGAGCATGACTGTTGGAACGCCGGCTGTTAATGTAACCTTTTCAGATTCCATCAACTGCAACAGGCTCGGTGCATCGAGATAAGGACCGGGAAACACAAGCTTCGCACCAACGAAAGGGCAATTGAAAGGCAGGCTCCACGCACACGCATGAAACATCGGCACAACGGGAAGAATAACATCGCGCTCCGTAATTCCAACGCCGTTCGAGCTCATCAGGAATGAAACCGAATGAAGCATAATGGATCGGTGGGTGTACAAAACACCTTTCGGTTTGCCGGTAGTTCCCGATGTATAACACAGGCAAGCTGCCGTATACTCATCACCTTCGAATGGTTCGAACAATGCATCATCACCATCTTCCAAAACATCTTCGTAATCGAGATATCCTTCGGGCACGGGATCTTGCGTTTGCTGAATGACAATGATCTTCGAAACATTAATGGAAGACTTAAACTTTTCGAGCAGCGGCAACAACACCTGGTCTACGATAATGATCTTGTCTTCGGCATGATTGACAATGTATGCGAGATCATCCGCACTCAGCCTGATGTTCAGTGTATGAAGCACCGCACCCATGCATGGTATTGCGAAGTATGTTTCGAGATGCTGGTAATGATTCCAGCACAGTGTTGCCACACGATCGCCTTCGCTCACACCGAGTCCACGCAGCGCAGCCGATAATTTTTTTGCACGCTTCGCAAAATCGCGATAGGTATAACGATGAATGGTGCGGTCGGGAAGGTGACTCACCACTTCCCTGTCGCCATACAATGACTCGGCCCTTCGCAGGATGGTGGGAAGGGTGAGTTGGTAATCCATCATTAAACCTCTCATGTGAATGAAGATAATTGAAATCTCTTAAAATGCTGTATCTTCATTCGTGACTCATTCCGAATCGAACAATCAAAAAGAAGTCAGCACAGCTTACCGGAATTTCGTCCTTGTAATGCTGACACTCGTCTACGTTTTCAACTTCATCGACAGGCAACTGCTCGTTATTCTCCAGGAGTCGATCAAAAAAGAACTGAGCCTTTCCGATACGCAACTCGGGATGTTGTCGGGACTTACGTTTGCACTTTTTTATGTTACCGTCGGTATTCCCATTGCACGTTGGGCCGACAAAGGCAACAGGAGAAATATTGTGGCGATGTCGTTAGGACTTTGGAGCATCATGACCGGTCTTTCCGGGATGGCTCGGAATTTTATTCACCTGCTGCTGGCACGCGTTGGTGTGGGCGTGGGCGAAGCTGGCGGAAGTCCGCCTGCGCATGCGATGATCTCCGATTACTTTCCACCCGGAAAGAGAGCAACTGCCCTGGCGTTTTATTCCACAGGAATTTATTTTGGAATGCTGATCGGGTTTTTAATGGGAGGTTATCTCAACCAGCAACTCGGATGGAGGACGGCATTTTATGTTTTAGGTATACCCGGTGTGTTGTTCTCTCTATTGTTCTATCTCTTCGTGAAAGAACCCAGGAGAGGAGCAACAGATGTGAGCAGATCTGAAACGGAGCATTCATTCATGGAGGTTGTGAAGATCCTTTTTTCAAAACCGACATTTATGTTCCTTTCGATGGCCACGGCGCTTCACGTATTTTGTATTTATGGGATCCTCAATTGGGCACCATCTTTTCTTGCGCGACTTCACGGCATGAATAACAAAGAGATCGGCGTTGCGTTAGGATTGATCCTTGGAGGCACAGGCGCCGTTGGAAGTTTCTTCGGAGGAGTGGTGACGGATCACTTCGGAAAAACCAACAAGCAAATGTATACCAGAATTCCTGCCTGGTTAATTCTTGGTTCCATTCCGTTCGTATTCGGCGCTCTGTATTTGGAAAGTAATGCTGCTTCACTCTTCTGTTTCGGCGTCGTGAATTTTCTCTACAGCACTTACCTCGGTCCTTCAATCAATGTTGCACATTCGTTAGTACCGGCGCAATTGCGTGCGTTGACTTCAGCTATTTTATTTTTTGTGTTGAACCTCATCGGGCTTGGATTCGGACCGCTGGTGGTCGGAATGATAAGTGATCTTCTGAAAGAAACTTACGGCAATGAATCGCTGAGGTATGCAATGACTGGAGTGGTCGTGGTTAGTATCACGGCCGTGATCTTATTCCTCGCCAGCGCAAAGAAACTCCCCGGCGATCTGAGATCAGTTGAATGAAGCCCTGAACTCCAGTGGCGAAACGTGCGTCTTGGTCTTGAAGAATTTGCTGAAAGACTGCGGATGTTCGAAGCCGAGCTCGTAAGCAATCTCGCTTACCGACAAATCTGTTGTCGATAATTTTTCTTTTGCTTTAGCGATCACTTTATCGTGAATATGTTGCTGCGTGTTTTGTCCCGTCAGCATTTTTAATAAACTCCGTAAGTAGGTTGGTGATATATTCAGTTTTTCGGAGATGTACTGTACCGTCGGCAATCCCTTACTCGCAAGATCAACGCTGTTGAAATATTCATCCAGAAGTTTCTCGAGACTATCGAGAACTTTGTGATTGGTGATGTTGCGTGTGATGAATTGACGCTGGTAGAATCTTTCGGAGTAATTCAACAGGGTTTCCAATTGCGATATGATGATTCCCTGTGTGAACTTATCGATGTTAGAATGATACTCGTGCTGGATATTCAGGATGATGTTATTCATCGTCTGCTCTTCCTTGTCGGACATGAACAGCGCTTCGTACACCGAATAATCGAAGAACTCGTATTTCCTCATCGTAGTGGCGAGCGGCGTGTTCCAAAGAAAGTCCGGATGGATCAATAAGATCCACCCTTCGGGACTAACATGGTTGTCGTTGATCTCGATGCTGTACACCTGGTTGGGTGCCATAAAGAACATAACGCCTTCATTGAAATCATACTCCTGCTGGCCGTACTTGTATTTGATGCCGAACGAGCGCTTAATAGATATAGAGTAGAAGTCCATAATGAACCCGCGGCCATACTTATCAGGCGAACCGGCGCTGCTGTCGAGCTTAATGACACTGATGAGGGGATGTTCCGGCTTCGGAAGGCCTCTCAGTGCGTGAAACTCACTAATGGTTTTGATTCTGACCGGAGTCATAAACAGATTTAAATTCTTTCATATAATCCTTCAGCTTCGTTTTGCTCAGCACGGGCCTGTTGCGATTATAATCTTCATACAACACACCGTTTCGTCTCGAAGCGTTCATATCCGTGAGCCCTTTCGCCGCCTGGGGATTCATTCCAACGGAAAGCAAGTTATTCAAGATCTGCTCATCGGGAATAGCCACCCATTTAAGATCGGGCTGGCCAATCGTTTCGCCGATGATCTTAGCAACCTCATTTGGCGAAAGCTCTTCGCTTGCGATGTATCGAACCGTTCTTCCCTTGAATGGCTTTTCGATCTCTTCAGCGATCACCGACGCAATATCGACGGGAGCAACCCATGGCTCACGCTGATCGCCGCCGTAGTTCTGTATGATCGTCCCGGTTTTTTTTATAGTCGGGATGAACGCCAGCATATTGTAATAGAAACCCACCGGCCTCATGAATTTAATGGAGACATCCTCGGGCAATTGATTAAAGATCTGTTCTGCCGTGTGATGGAACGACAGCATTCCGACGCCTTTATCTGCGTGAGCACCGATGCTGCTCAGGTGGATTACTTTCTTCACACCCGATTTCTCAACGGCAATCTTATAACTGTTCGCGATCTTCGCAATCTCTCCGTTCATGTCGAGATCTTTGTCGAAGAACCGGTGTGCCCCGACTGCTTCCATTAAATACACCACATCTGCGCCCGCAAACGTGTTCGCAAGAAATTCGGGGTCTGTCATTGTGCCGATCGCCGCCGTTGCTCCAATAGCTTCGATATCTTTCTTCTTGTCGGCTTTACTGCTGATAACAACTACCGAATGCCCTTGTTTTACCAACTGTATAGCAAGTGGCTTACTGATATGACCTAATGATCCTGTTACTGCAATTTTCATAATGATTTCTCTGTTAGTGATACAAAAGTCGTTTACTCTATAAAGAAGCATGTAGTCAAAACGCCTTTTGATGTAGTCAAAAAAATTTTCCCCTGATTAAATATTTTACCCGTATCAATGATACAGATCATCACTTTGCAACTAAACGATGATTTAAACCATCAGTCGTTTACGCTTAACCGATAGAATTTAGTTGCCATACATTTGCATCACAGTTTAATTATTATTTATCCAGTCCTCCATCCCAGGGGCACCCAAATTTTTTAAAATGCAAAGAAAACTCAGAAGACTGACTAGCCTTGCTGTCATTACTATGTCCAGCCTGTCTTTAACGATGGTTGGATGCTCGGATCTCGCGCTCGCTCCGAATCCAATCACAACTACCAATGGTAAGCCACAGGCTGCAACTGCCGGAACAGCTTCGTGTAATTGTAATTACACAGTGCCGGTAAAAACCGACGGTCAGTATGTTGATGGAACGAAGATCGGTGTTAAAGCCGGTGGAACAATTTGTCTCCAGGGTGGTGCTACTTATGGAAACATCACATTCACCAACATTGTTGGTACTGCTGCTCAGCCGATCAATATCGTTACATGCAACGGTTCAGTTTTAATGCAGGCTACCGGCCGTCCTTACGGTCTTAAATTCATCGGCTCTTCTTTCATTCACCTTAGTGGTGGAACAGGCTCTACCCGCAACCTCACACTAGAAGGTGGTCAGAACGGTGTAAGCATCGAAGGAATGTCTACAAACATCGAACTCGATCACATGGAGATCCGCAAGCAGGACTTCGCAGGTATCATGGCTAAGACCGATCCTACTTGTGAAGATAAAACCAACCGTGGCTTCTTTGTAATGAAGGACGTAATCCTTCACGATAACTACGTTCACGACACAGGTGGTGAAGGCTTCTACGTGGGCTATAGCTTCTGGTTGTCGGGCAAAACATTGTCGTGCGGTGTTAAGTATCCTCACGAAGTTGTTGGTTGCAAGATCTACAACAACGTTATCAAAAATTCGGGCTGGGAATCGATCCAGGTTGGTTCAGCCCCGCAAGGCGCTTTGGTTTACAACAACCGTATCGAGAACTACGGGGCAAAGAACGTCTCTGCACAGAACAACGGGATCCAGTTTGGCGAAGGTGCTAATGGAAAATGCTACGGCAACTTTATTAAAGGTGGTCACGGCGACGGTATCATCATCATCGGTAACTCGGATAACACAGTTTATGACAATGTTATCATCAACGCAGGTCTCGACGGTATCTTCTGCGACGACCGCGTGAACGGAGCTGGTTTCAAGTTCCTCAACAATACGATCATCAACCCTGCACAGGATGGCATCAAGTTGTATGCCGACCAGGTTACGATGAACACCATCGAGAACAACATCATCATCAACGCCGGTAACTACAGCGTGTTTGGTTACCCACGTCCTAAAACAGATGCTTACGTGTACCTGTTGAACAGCGCCGTGAAGGTTACGATGAAGAATAATTATTATTCACAAGACATCAGCACGGTGAAGTTTACGAACCCGGCAGCAGATGATTATTCACTCACAAGTGCATCTGCGAATGTCCTGAACAAAGGATTGAGCGTATCAGGTTTCGGTGTCACAGTCGACTATGCAAACAAGCCACGACTTGTTGGAACAGCGACCGATATCGGGGCTTACGAATATTAATAACATAAAAAAAGGGAGCTTTCGGGCTCCCTTCTTTTTTTCTTCTTGTTCCTTTTCTATTTCTTCTCCAACATTCTTATAAAGTATGCTCCCACAACCGACCTCGCCTGGAAGCCAACCTGCTTCGCGTCGGTAGTTTCATACCAGTCCGACATTGGAACACGGGTCGGAGTATTCGTAACATAATCGTGTACGGGGTCTATCAGTTTTCCAAATGTTTCCTGGTCTTTGGCATCTGCAAGCGTTGCCGTCCAAACAATCCAGTCCGACTTCGTATAAGTGCGACGGCTATCGAGCGGCAATCCGAACTTCTGTTGTTTCGTGAGATAGTAGGCCAGTTCTTTTTTGCGAACGTCTTCGGGAAATAAATTGAAGCCGAGTAGTTTGTCCCAAACGAGATTGTACTTCTGGCTCCATGAATCTTTCTGATCGAACGTGAGTTTATAATGATCACCTGCGTCGGCCATCTTTACCCATTCTGCCGCCATTCGCTTCGCTTCGTCCATGTACTTCGCAGCGATATCATTCTTACCAAGTTGTTCTGCAAGCTTGCCATACGATGCAATGCCTACAATCGCTTTCACTGAAAGATTGGTATTGTGCGCAAGGTGTCCCGCGAAATCATCCGTGCAAAGTTGGTTGGCCGGGTCGAGTCCATTTGCCAGTAAATAGTCTGCCCATTGAGTTAAAGATGCCCAGTGTTGTTCTGCATACTTCGCATTGCCTTCAGCTTTCGCAATGGCAGCTGCTAAGATCAGCATGTTACCGGATTCTTCAACAGGCATGTCCTCACCATATGTTTGTCCATTGGCCAATGGGTATGTACCAACATCGTGGGCAGCGAACGGTTTTGTCCACTTGCCGCTTTCACTATAATAAAAGATCGGGTTCATCATTCCTTTCAGTAAGTCGGGATTGTAGCGGAGGTACAACGGTGCCGACGGGTAGGTAATGTCTACAGTGCCGATGGATCCGTTGCTGAAATTTTCTTTCGAGAAGAAGAGAATGTTTCCGTTGGCGTCTTTCGTGAGCTTGTGTGCAGCAATCGATTGGCGATAGGCGAGGATGCAGAGGTCGGCGTATTTCTTTCCGCCGGCTTTGAGTGCCTCGTTCCATACTTCGTTGTCGAAATCAATGCAGCGCTTCACGATCGATTCGTAATCGCTGGCAGCAGATTCGAGAGCCTGTTCGATTGAAACGGCCCCGTCTTTTTTCCACCATGCTTTTAAATTGCTGCCGAAGTATTGAACAGACTCGATGTCGTCGTAACCGATCATCACAACACCACTGTTACCTTCTCTTGCGTACTTAAGTCCGGGTTCGCCAGTAGATAATATCGTCGACTTATCTAACGATGATGCGAGGTAAGCATAACCCCAGTCGATCCGGACGTTGTCGCCCTTTCGCTTCAGTATTGGTTGGTCGACGTTTCCTGTTTTTAAATACTGGATCTTTTCAGTCTTGCCTGCCTGGATGATCGACTGTTGACCCGGCTCATTGATCGCCCACTGTGTCGACATATCGATATGCATGATCACTTCATGCTCTTTGCCATCGGAAGATGTAACGTCATAACTGATGTAATCAACCGGCCTCGATACGAGATCAAGATCATCCAACAACAACGGCGCAATGAAGTTTACCTGCAACTTTACCGGTCCGCAAGTGAAATAATATTTTGTATGGGTTGCAGTTAAAACCAAACTGTCTTGGTGTGCCGTTGTAGTGATCGACTGGCCTTTAGTGTTATCAGTATAAATTCCGAAATCGAGATAGGCAGCACCGCCGGTGTCTTTGCAATGTGCGGCGATCACGTTATCGCCATCATTCAATAAAGATGGATCGAGTTTCACGGTAACGCCTTGTCGCGCTGAATGACCGGTGTTTACAACTTCTTTTCCATTGACATACAACTCCATGTCATCATCGTGTGAGAACACGAGGTACAGGTTTCCCGTAATAATGCCTGACTTCGCAAACTTGAATTCCCTTCGCACCCAGATCTCGTCGTCTTCCCACGATGTTCCGAGACTCGGCATTCCTGAAGAACCGAACGCTGCCTTGCCTTTCTTCCACGACTTGCTATTGAACGCCGGTTGTTCCCAACCTTTCGGGGGGGCTTTTTGAACATAGCTTCCTTCCCAGGCTTCATCACTGGCCATCGGTACCAATGTCACTTTAGGGATCTCATCCATCCCGAGAAAGCGATAGAGTTGCCCATCTACTTTTAATGATCCGATCAATCCGTAAGGCCGGCCCGTCCAGTGTTTTACCACACCATTATATAATGTGTCGTTGGTAGACCATGCGCTGGTGTATGGATCTATGGTGATCAAAGGATATGCGGGCGCACGCAGTTGTGTGCCGTGATGAACTGCTTTCTGCTCCAGTTTTTTTTCGGAACACGAAATGACCACGGCTGCAAACACAACAAGTGTTGCGATGCGGGATAGGGTTTTTTTCATGATTGAAAAATAAGTAAAAAATGAGGGTTTTTAGTTAGTTTGGTATACCATGAAATATCTACCCTGCATTATCATTGTTATTCTCTTTTCATGTAATCCGAAAGGAGAGAATGCTATAACTACCAACGATTCAACAGCAACCGCAGCAACGCCCGATCTTCCATTCGATACACTCGTTACTTTTTGTAACTGGAGTGAGGTTGGCATGCGCGATACTCCATCGGAGAAAGGAAAGTTTTTGACGACCATATATCTAGGCGAACAGGTTACACTTGCCGGCGACAGTGCTACCGAAGAAAGTGCGGGTAAAAAGATCCTCTTCCGCAAAGTGAGATTGAGTGATGGTAAAGAAGGATGGCTCCGCGACGACTTTCTTGGTGTACGATCAGTTCCCGGTGTTATCACACAGGATGTGAGTATCTATATGCGTCCAGATGATGCAGCCGTGTCGGACAAGAAGTTTAGTTTCCTCGACGTCGTTGCTGTAAAGCCTTCGAAAGGAAATTGGGTTGAGGTGAAAGGCAAGCCACAAGGAAGCACCTGGTTTCAAACAGGATTTATTCATTTGGGTGCGGGACTTTCACTGAATAAGTTCGATGCTGAATTGGCGTATCGTTATGCGCGGGCAATGTCGGCCAAAGATGAAGCAACGAAGCAATCGCGTATCGAACAGATCCGCAACGATGCCAACTTACAGAGAGCCGACGTTTACGCGATGCTCTTTCCCGATCAGGATGTCGAAAGCGATGAAGATCCCGGTGCCGATGGAGATCTGAATGCGCCGCAGGATTTCGTATACACTTTCAGCGGAACAACGGAAGAGCTCGAAAATCACGACACGAAATTTATTCCCGACGGTGGTGGCAACCCAAACTCTGCCCTCTTCTTCGATGGTAACTCTTTCTTGTCAAAAGAAATGGACGACCAGGAAAATGCATCATATTGTTTTTGGCTGAAGCCGGAGAAAATTGTGGACGGAGAGATCCCGTTTATTATTGGCAATGCATGTTCGAGCGGTTATGCAATCAACCTTGTCGACGACAAGAATGGAGGAATGATGGTTACTGTTCTTTGTGGTGGCGTGAATGTGAATATCACCGATTCGGATTATTCAATTCCACTCAATAAATGGGTTCATCTCTGTCTCGTTAAAGAAGGAAGTAAGTTTACGATCATCGTCGATGGCAAGATCTCAACGTCGGGAACTTCCGGGTATAATCCACCTGCCGAAGGGCTTACATTCGGTGGAGCATGGGGTTGCAACCCAACAGACCAACACGGATCATTCTATGGAAGCATGGACGACCTGTTCATTACGCCCATGGCGATTGACGAAGAAAGAGCACTGCAGATCCGGAGCAGCAACTTCAACTAGACGTTCGCCTGCGGACTCCAGATCTCGAAAGCGACCACGCTTGTTATGACCACCTCCGCGAAATCGTTGTAAAACCGCGATCTTTTCTGGCATTAAATTAGGGTAGTGGCGGTGTTGTAAACCTAAGTCATGCTGAGATCTTACCTGCTCGTCGCCTGGAGAAATCTTCTCCGTAATAAGCTTTTCTCGCTCATCAACATTTCCGGTCTTGCCATTGGGATGACGTCCGTTTTCCTGATCTACTTATATAACACGGTTGAACACAGTTACGACAGGAACATCCCATCGGTTGAACGCATCTTTCGTGTACCGATAGGATATTATACGAAGGACAACGAACCCGAACGTGTGAGCGCGGAGAATCACCCGGCTCTCGGGCCGGCATTGAAAGATGCGTTTCCGGAGATCGAAGAATACGCGCGCATCAATCCATCCACGCATTTTGTTCCGGCAGTTGTTGTTACTGGCGAAAGCAATGGCAAGTCGTTTGAATTCAATGAAGGACGGGTGTATTATGCCGATGCTTCGCTGATACCGATGTTTGGAATGCAGATGGTTGAAGGCGATGCATCCACGAGCCTGGCCGATCCTTTTTCGATGGTGCTTACTGAATCGACTGCCAAGAAATATTTTTCAAATGGATCTGCCATTGGTAAAAGCGTTCGCGTGAACAACGAAGAGTATAAGGTAACAGGTGTTGTTCACGATCTTCCGCCCAACACTCATTTCAATTTTGAACTGCTGTTGTCTTATCCGGAAAGAAATTTTGGAATGACAATCTGGAACTGGTCTAACTTTCTGACGTATGTGAAAGTGCAGCCCAATACCGACCTGATCTTGCTTCAATCGAAGATCAGGAGTTTACTCGACGAGCGCTTTATAAGCGAAGCCAAAGACACCTATCGTACGTGGTCGGATCTTCAGCCGGTGACCGACATCCATCTTAACTCTCATTTGGCGCTCGAGATGAAAGACAACGGCGATGCGCGCACCGTTTACTTTGTTGGATTGCTGGGCGTGTTGATACTCGTGATCGCGTGGATCAACTACATCAACCTGTCGACCGCGAAGGCTATTGAACGTGCGAAGGAAGTTGGACTTCGAAAAGTTGCCGGTGCAGGCAAATGGCAACTCGTAAGCCAGTTCTTACTCGATTCCCTGTTGATCAATCTCGGTGCAACCATTATAGCGGTTGTTCTTGCGACAGCTGTGTTGCCTTCATTCGAATCATTAACAGGTGTGCCGATAACAGCCATCCTGGGGCAATCTAACACCATCAACCAATTTAGTTTCTGGATGATGCCCTTCATCGTGCTTGTTGCGGGTGTTTTGATAGTTGGATGTTATCCCGCCCTGGTGTTGTCATCTTTCAGGCCGGCGGTGGTGCTGAAAGGAAAGTTTATCAAGTCGGGATCTGGTGTTCTGTTACGAAAGCTCCTGGTTGGATTTCAGTATGTGCTGTCGATCGTGTTGATCGGCGGTACGATTGCCATCACGAGCCAGATCGATTTCATGCAGTCGCAGGATCTTGGTTACAACAAAGAACAGTTGTTGATCGTGAAGGGTCCGAATAATGTTGACTCTACCCTTGTTTCCAGGTTCAATACATTCAAGAACGACCAGCAACAAATACCGGGAATTATTAAGATGGGCCGTTCCACCAACGTACCTGGCGGTGTAATGTCGTTTGCTAATGGAGTGACGTTGTTTGGTCACGATCCTTCGGAGACCGTTACGTCATACAACATGACCATCGACGACCAGTTCTTCGATACGTATGGGATTCCATTGCTTGCAGGCCGGCAATTGACAGAGAACGATCGTTTTTCGTTTCGGAATTACCCCCAGATCTCGACACTTATAGTTCCCCGCGATCGTACATGGCATCCGGAGAGGAACAAGATCATGATCAACGAGAGATTGAGCCAGCGACTCGGTTTCAAAACGCCGGAAGATGCGATACATCAGAAGGTAAGGTTTGGTGCGTGGGAGGCTTTCGACGGCGAGATCATCGGTGTTGTGAAGAACTATCACCAACGTTCATTGCGTGATAATTATGAGTCGATACTTTATTTCTATTCCGACTACGATCAATGGCCGAATATTTCGATCCGCATCCAGACCAACGACATTCCCGGCACTATAGAAAAGATCCACCAGAATTTTGCGAAGGCATTCCCTGGAAATCCGTTCGACTATTATTTCCTCGACGATGCATTCAATCAACAATACACGAGTGAACAACAGTTCCGCAGAGTGATCTCCGTGCTTACAGGTTTGGCGATGGTGATAGCGTGTCTCGGGCTGGTTGGTCTTGGTGTGTACACAGTAAGTCAGCGGATCAAAGAAGTGGGCATCCGGAAAGTTCTTGGTGCACCGGTGAGTTCAATACTGATACTTTTTTGTGGCGACTCTGCGAAGATCGTAGCCTGGTCGACGTTGATTGCGATACCGTTGTTGACCTGGGGTGTGCAGACGTGGCTGTCCAACTTTGCATTTCACGTAGGATTGGAGTGGAGTATGTTTGTTGTTCCGCCGCTCACGTTGCTTTGCGTGTCGGTGGTTACGATAGTAGCGATAAGTTTCCGTGCAGCGATCATGAACCCGGTGAAGAGTTTACGGGCAGAGTGATTCTTAGAGAATAATCTTTTCTTTTTTCTGGCCGTGAGTAACGGCTTCGTCGAGTGCCGTTATTATTAATGGCGTGAAATCAATTCGCATTGCATGACTGCGATCTGGTTTTCCTTACAATGAGTTTTGGGATAGGAGGGAATGCTTCATAACGCTTAGGGGTGAAGATAGTTTTGAAGTGTGGAGCATGAACCTTATGAAGTAAGAATTTTGGATTCGTTTTTGGAATACGAATTTTACAGTCGTGGTCCGAGAGGTCGTATTCTGAAGAGAGTTGTGTATTCGATATCCCCAGAATCGCCACAGCTATATAATCTTAGTTTTGGTGACGTAGATAAGTTTGGAAAAATCAACGACCAGGTTATAACAGACAATAAGGACAGCATCAAGGTTCTTGCCACAGTGGCCTGTACTGTAGCAAGCTTTCTAAATGCGTATCCAAGTAAAGGAGTGTATGCGTTTGGCAGTACTGAGGTACGCACGAGGCTTTACAGGATTGCGATCTCAAATAACCTGGAAGATTTTCAGGATAGGTTTAAGATCTATGGATTCGTTAGTGGTCAGTGGCAGCCATTTAGGAAAAATATAGACTACAAAGGATTTATAGTGGGAAAGAATAACTTTAGAGGCAAATGAAAACAGATCCAGAAACAAGAGCAAGAGTGAGGAGGTTTAGGGCATATATGAAGAGAGAATGGCCAAATGTTCGATTCGTAATTGTTAAAGGCTCTTTAGGAGATCCTAACGCACCTCTGACTGAACTCCAAAAACAGAAAATGGAGTCTATGAAAGACGCGCTAAATTATCCAGGACTCCCGCCCGAATGGTACGAGCGTGACTAACTCACACGCAATCCCTTATGAAATCCCCCCGCATCATCATTCTCCTGTTATTCATTTCGGCAACAACCTTTGCGCAAGACCCATATCTCCAGTTTGCGAAAGCATTCGCAGAGAACTACAACAATCAAACCTTCGGCGCCATCCACGATTACACCAACGATGCATTTAAAGCGCAGGTAAAGAAAGACCAGATTGTACAGATTCTCACTGCCGCTTATGCCACCGCCGGTAAGATCACCGGGATCAAGCTCGCCGATAGCACGGCAACACACCGCGTGTATAACCTCATCTGTGAAAAAGGAGGCTATGCTCTCACCGTTGCACTCGATGCATCGAACAAAGTAGGCGGACTGCTCATCCGACCACTCAATCTTCCTACAACTGCAGAAGGTGCTCTCGCACAATGGAAGTCCAGTAAGACCAATGCCGGCCTTGTCGTTGGACGTGTTGTTAACGGGAAAGCCGATGTGCAGTACAATGGTTTCGCCAACAAGGAGAAATCTACAGCAATTGATGGCAACACAATTTTCGAGATCGGTTCAATTTCAAAAACAATGACAGGCATTCTTCTGCACACACTCATAGCAGAGAAGAAGATCTCGCTCGACGACCCTGTGAATAAATTTCTGCCCGAAGGCTCGCGACTTCCAAAAGTGAAAGACAAAGATATTCTCATCCGTCATCTCGTTACACACTCGTCGTGCTTACCACGAATGCCCGGCAATTTCCACCCGGTGAAGTCGGATGATCCTTATGAAAACTATTCAGAGAAAGATCTGCTTGCCTTTCTTCCACAAATAACGACGGGCGATTGCGAACTGGGATCATCTTCGTCATACTCCAATTTAGGTGCGGGCCTCCTCGGCTACATCCTTACGAAGGTATCCGGTAAGAAATATTCCGACCTTCTCAACGAGCGGATCGCGCGGCCATTGAAAACAAAATCGTTTGGTATCGATGGTCCGTCCGACAAATGGGCACAAGGTTATCTCGCTTCGGGTGTGCCTCAATCGCAATGGCAGTTTACCGATGCACTTGTTGGCGCTGGCGGTGTTGATGCCTGTGCGGATGATATGGTAAAGCTGCTTTCATTTTTTATGAAGCCCGATCAGTCATCGCTGGGCAAGGCTGTTGTTGCATCTACGGTTGAACAGATGTCGAAAGGGCAGGACAAATTCGCTACGTTTTGGGTTCGTCAAACGGTTGGCACCAATACGGTGATCTGGCACAATGGAATGACGGGAGGATTCAACGCGTTCATTGGCTGGATTGAAGGCTCACAAACCGGTGTGTTTGTTCTCTCGAACAACGGCGGCGCCGACGTGGCAACAGGGTTGGGGTTAATGATATTGGGAGAGGCTAAGTAGCGCTTTCATATTCAGGCAGAATAGTTGAACTTTACTTCCATTTCAGTCCGAGGAATGAAGAAAGCCATTGCCGTTATTGGTGCCGGGCCGGCGGGTCTCACTGCTGCATATCAACTCACGAAAGATAATTTCGAAGTTCACGTTTACGAGGCTTCGCCACACGTAGGAGGGCTCGCGAAAACGATCGACCTCTGGGGACAACGTGCAGACCTTGGTCCGCACCGTTTTTTCAGCGACGACTCGAGGGTAAACAAACTGTGGCTCGAAATTGCAGGGAAAGATTATCGCATGGTAGATCGTCTCACCAGGATCTATTACAAGAAGAAATTTTATTACTACCCCGTAAAAGCTTTCGATGCGCTGAGTAAACTCGGCATCTTCACCTCAATATCATGTGTATTCAGTTATCTGAAAGAAAAGATCACCCCAACTAATCAGGTCGGCACATTCGAAAGCTGGGTGACCAATCGCTTCGGACGAAAACTGTATTCGATCTTCTTTAAGACATACACCGAAAAACTCTGGGGCATCAGGTGCAACGAACTCGATGCCGACTTTGCAGCACAGCGGATAAAAAAATTCTCGTTGGGTGAGGCAATGAAGAATGCACTCGGCATCGGCGGGTCAAAGCATAAAACACTGGTCGATCAATTTGCATACCCGGTTGATGGAAGCGGCATGATCTACGAACGCATGCAGAAGTACATCGACGAACACGGCGGAAAAGTTTTCTGCAACACGGCGGTGAAAAGACTTCTCACGAAAGACAATACGGTTACCGGCGTCGAGCTGATGGACGGAAGAGTTGTCAGCTACGACAACGTTATTTCAACAATGCCCTTTACGGTGATGGTGAAGCAACTGCCCGAAGTTCCAAAAGAAATTTACGACCTCGCGAACAAGCTCACCTTCCGGAATACCATTCTTGTGTTCCTTCATGTCGACGGTGTCGATCTGTTTCCCGACAACTGGCTGTACGTTCATTCCGACGATGTGCAGACCGGGCGGATCTCCAATTTCCGTAACTGGGTCCCCGAGATCAATAAAGGCAAGTACACAACCATCGTTGCAATGGAGTACTGGTGCTACAACCAGGATCCGTTGTGGAATCAATCTAACGATGAACTTATCGGGCTTGCGAAAAATGAATTTATCCAGACAGGATTAAGCAAAGGCCGCCCGGTACTCGATGGATTTGTTTATAAGATAGAACGGTGTTATCCGGTTTACAGCAATAACTACAAGGAGACGCTGAAGCCTATCGAAAACTATCTCGATACGATCAACGGTCTTTCCGTTATTGGCCGCTACGGTGCTTTCAAATACAATAACCAGGATCACAGCATCCTCATGGGACTTCTCGCTGCCGAAAATATCCGTAGAGATTCGAAGGTCAACAACCTTTGGGATATCAATACCGATTACGATAACTACCAGGAACGTTCTACGATCACGGCCAGCGGTCTTGCTGAAAAAACTGCTTAAATGAAAGAAGGAAGCCTTAGGAGATTAACGCTTGCTCTCATACTGTGTATTCCATTCATCTTTTATGTAGGCATTGCCCTTAAGTGGTCGCACGCTCCTCACGCAAGCCTTACGGGCGACGAGCCGCATTATCTCATCATTTCAAAAAGTATTATCGATGACTTCGATCTCGATATAAAAAATAACTATGAGAAAGATTCAGTCAGCAATGAAATAATCGGTCCCGTCGATCATCACAGCGAGGTTCATGGCGATAAAGAATACAGTCAGCACTTTCCAGGATTGGCAATTTTGGTTGCGCCGGTCCTTCTATTCTTTGGAGTTGTAGGTGTAAAGATCTTCATGTGCATAATAACGGCAGTGGTAACGTTGCTCGCCTTTATCGTTTTCAGGAGACAAACGAATAACGACATGCTTTCTGCATGGGCAGCGTTGGGTGTCACCTTAGCTCTTCCGTTCCTTGCCGCAGGCAACGAGGTGTATTGCGAGATCGTGTCGGGCATTGTGAGTTGCTGGTCGGTGCTCGTATTATACCGGCTGATCGATGGTCGTCCGATGTCGATGATCGCGAGAGTTGTTTGGATCTTGTGTCTCTCGTTCCTGATCGTTATTCACATTAAAAATATTCTTACCGTTTTCGTTGTAACGCTGATCTACCTCGTTATCCAATTCTTCAAATTCAGATCGAATAAAGAGAGCTTTAAACGCATCCTCGTGGAAACGAGTATTGTTGTCATTCCATTAATAACGGTGCTTGGCTTTTTCATATTCGAGAGAGCTACCGGCGGCGGCTCCGTACAATCGAAACTCATCGTTATCGACATCATTCAAAATACGAAACGATTCCTGATGTTTCATTTCGACAGGACGAGCGGCATGTTTATGCAGAACCCACTATTATTGATTGGCCTGGTCGGCATAATCCCGTTCTTCATCGACAGCAGAATTAAGGCACTTGTTTGGCTGGCCGTGTACATGCCGGTTGCCATGCTGAACAGCGTTGTTCTCGATTACTTCCTGCAGGATGGTTTGATGGATGGCAGATTTATGTGGACCTACTGCGTAATGTGGCTCATACCATTTGGGTACGGGCTTAAGTATTTGAAAGATAACTTCAGGATTGAAGTCATCAACACGATTATAGTTGTGTCGATTGTTTTCCAGATGGACAATTTATTAAGGTGGATTGTTATCGATCCCATTAACATCAATTGGTTCAGAGGCGCATTGCCGGTATACGACAATATCATTCTGTACCTGCCAACATTCAAGCTCGATCACGGTAACAACATCATCAATGCATTATATCTCGTTGGTTTCGCATTGCTGATCCTGCAGGGAAGTGCATTCGTAAACAATAAGCTTAAAATATTTCCGGCAGCATGGATCATCTACCTGGTTGTGTTCTTCGTTGTGATGTGGCAAGTGGCGCCAAAAAAATTATTGATGGATGATGTTGTTCTTAACTACGGCAACATGCCAGCCTCCATGGGACACGCCGCCACGATCAATGGACAACCAGTTTGGGTGGCCGATGAACCAAGAGACGGAATTGTTTGGTTCGGACCTTATAAGTATTTCAAGAGAGGCGTTTATGAGATCACGTATTCGCTCGAGACGGAGCCTCTTACGCCCGGATATAACGGGATCCTTGCAGGATTCGATGCAAGTACCGATTACGGTCAGACTATCCTGAACCAGAGAACTATTACTACAAGCGACGCCGATGCGAAGGCCAATCAATTCAAAATGATCCTTCGCTTAAAAGAAGACGTTACGTATATGGAATTCAGGATCTCCAAGAGTGCAAACTCTGTGGTGCGCATCCGGGAGATCCTTGTTAGAAATATCGACAACTAATTACTTGCTTTCTTTCAATACCATGTCGATCGTGATCGCCGCCGATAAAACGATGATCTTGTTCATCATGTTTGAATAAGAAGAATCAAGGTTCACAACGTACTTGTCGGCAGTGGTGAAGATCTCTTTCATAGCGCCGGCCCATTTCTTGGAGATTGTTCCTATCTGCGCGTTGTTCTCGTTGCTGATAACGAAGTTCCATGCTGTCCAGTCGCCGGTAATTTCAGCAACCTGTTTTTCTTCGTGGTTGAAGATCTTGAAAGTGGGCTTGAACAATTTGAACTTCTGGCGAACACTGCCGATCTCTTTGCCGTCGCCACTGCTGATAATGATCTTCGACATCCAGAATGTCCAGCCTCTCGAAATAGATGCCATCAACATTCCATTGGAGTCTTTTATCTCGAGCTTGAATGGCAACATGGCTTTGTTGAGTACAAGCCGGAGAACCTTTGCGCCGACCGACAATGTCTGGTTGATAGATCCGATGTTTTCACCTTTTTCATTGAACACCTTGTATTGGTTTTCAAACTTGAAGAGGTTTACTTTTTCGTCAATAAAATAGCTTTGGCCTTCGAAGAATTTCATAGGTTTAGGGTGTGTGTTAGGCCAGAAAATTAGACAGAAATACCTTCTTTCAAAGCCTTTTCATACCTCCTAAAATCGAACTTATATAGATACGGCGCCTTGTTCGCAACGCCGGTTCGTTTCTCATCGAGCTTGATGAGAAAGTCGTAACTAGTTATAAGCTTGTGGAAGTTGCGACGATCGAGCTTCGCACTGAGAATGGTCTCGAACAGCTTGTGAATTTCGTTGAGCGTGAACTTCTGCGGGAGAAGTTTGCCAATAGGTTGAAAGCGGATCTCACGACGTATCGTTTTCGTTGCGATATCGATCATCTCGTTGTGATCGAAAAGTAGCTTTGGAACTTCGTCAATGTCCCACCACTGGATTTCTTCCGAGAACAAATCGTGCTTCGGTACAACTTTTCCAAGATCAACCAGGGCGTAGTAGCCGACAGAAACGGTTCGCGCCGGCAAGTCAATGTGCTCGAGCTTTTCGCCCAATGCATTTTCAACAATCTCTATGGTTTCATTTTCTGAATAGAACGGGTAGCGATTCGTTTTACCGAAGGTGTTGAATTGTCGAAGAAAGACGTCTTTTAAGCCGGTTCTTTCCAGGAGCGTTCTATTGGCGGCATCTTCGATGTCTTCGTCTTTATAGATCCGCCCGCCGGGAAGGCTCCATTTATCGCTCGATTTCCAGCGGATCAGCAATACTTTCAGCTTTCCCGAGCTGAAGCCGAAGATCACAAAGTCGATCGAGACTTCCTTTAAAACCTTATCGAAAATATCTTTTAATTCACTGATTGTCATACAATTACTATGCGTGTTTTGTACGCACAAAAGTTTTCTTACATTGCGTTGATTATACGCATAGGTAAATGTAGCTTAGTAATACTGAAAATCAAATCCCTCAATCATGCAAAAAATCTTAGTTGTCTTCGCTTTAGTGGCAACAACAGTGGCGTTTGGACAGGTGCCCGACGAGAACCGCTTCGAGAAAGTGGTGCTTTCGCAAGGACTGAACGAGCCGCTCGAGCTTGCCGTGCTGCCGGATGAAAGAGTGTTGGTGATCGAACGACACGGACTCATTAAACTCTACGACCCCAAAACGAAGAAGCTTTCGGTGATCGCAACGATTCCCGTAAGCACGAAATACAACGCCGATGCGAAGGGCGTGCAGGCCGAAGCCGAAGACGGCTTGCTCGGCCTTACGGTCGATCCCGCATTTGCAACCAATCAATTCATCTATCTCTATTATTCGCCTGCGGGAAAAACCCCGGTGAATACTCTCGTGAGATATAAGATGATCGGCAACAAGATCGATCTCACATCGAAGAAAGTTGTTCTCGAAGTTCCAGTGCAGCGCGACGAATGTTGTCACACCGGCGGATCGATGGGATGGGACGCCAACAACAATCTTTATTTATCTACAGGTGACAACACAAGTCCGCGCGCTTCCGATGGATATGCTCCGATCGATGAACGTCCAGGCAGAACACCTTTCGATGCACAGCGTTCTTCTGGTAACACGAACGACTTGCGTGGAAAGGTCATAAGGATCCACCCGGAACTTAATGGCACTTATACAATTCCTGAAGGAAATCTTTTTGCAAAAGGAACGGAACTTACAAAACCCGAGATCTATACCATGGGTCATCGTAATCCTTATCGCATCAGTGTAGATAAGAAGAGCGGGTATTTGTTCTGGGGAGACGTTGGTCCCGATTCAGGCAGAGATTCTGTTGGACTCGGACCGACAGCCGAAGATGAATTCAACATCGCGAAGGGCCCTGGCAATTTCGGTTGGCCATATTTTGTTGGCGACAACAAAGCTTATTGGGACTTCGACTTCGAGACAAAGAAATCGGGCGACAAGTTTGTTGCTGAGAAGCCAATCAACAATTCAGTTAACAACACAGGTTTGAAAGAATTGCCTCCAGCACAAAAGGCTGCGATCTATTACACAGCGGGTTCATCGAACAGGTTTCCGTTGCTGGGCAGTGGTGGCCGCAGCGCTATGGCCGGTCCAGTTTATCACACCGAAGAATTTGCAACTGCGAAGCGTGCGTTTCCTGCGTATTACGATAACAAGTGGTTTATCTACGAATGGATGCGCGACTGGATCATTGTTGTTACGATGAACGACAAAGGAAATTATTCGCGTATGGAAAGATTCCTTCCAAACCTGAAGCTCGATCACCCGATCGACATGGCATTTGGCCCTAACGGCGATCTTTATCTTCTTGAATACGGACAAGGTTGGTTCATGGAAAATCCCGAATCGAAATTGATACGTATCGAATACAATGGTGGTAATCGTAAACCGGTTGTTGTTGCGTCTGCAAGTAAATCGGCGGGAGCAACTCCTTTAAATGTCACTTTCTCTTCCGAAGGCACAAAGGATTACGACAACGATCAGCTTACCTATGAGTGGAAGATCATCAATGCAGCGGGAGCAGCAATTGCAACCATCACCGAAGCGAACCCGGCTTACGAGTTCAAAGCTCCGGGCAATTATAAAGTGAAACTGAAAGTGACCGATGCACAAGGTCTTTCGGATACAAAGGACTTTACGATCTCTGCAGGTAATGAGCCTCCGGTTGTAACACTTTCATTGAACGGAAGCAACCAATCATTCTTCTTCCCTAATCAGAAGATCGCTTACGAAGTGAAAGTTTCCGATAAGGAAGATGGAAGTTTAGAAGACAAAAAGATCCTTCCGGCTTCGGTTCGTATTACAGCTACGTACCAGGACGGTGATGGAAGTCAACCACAGGTGTCCGGGCACCAGGAAGCGCCGGTGACTTTCATTGCAGGTAAGAACATCATCGCGCAAAGTGATTGCAAGGCATGTCATTTCGAAGACAAGAAGTCGATCGGACCTTCATTCAATGACATCGCTGCGAAGTATAAGCCAACGGCTGCGAACATCACGCTGCTGTCGGATAAGATCATTAAAGGTGGCGCGGGCGTTTGGGGCGAAGTACCGATGGCGCCCCACCCTAACATCGGTCTTCCCGAAGCGAAGCAGATCGTGCAATATATATTGAGTCTCTCCAGTGCGAAGAACGTAGCGCCCACACTTCCCACAAAAGGAGAGTTAACGGTGAAGATCCCAGAAGGTGTTGACCCTACGAAAGGCGTTTACAGGATCTCGGCTGCATACAAGGACAAAGGATTCAATGGTGTGAAGGCGATCACGTCGGAGCAGACGTTGGTATTGAGAAACCCGACGTTGCTGTTTGGCAACGCGGAAGATTCATCACCGAACCTCATGAAATTCAAGATGGGCGATAACAACTTCCTGATCGTGACGGCGGGCAATACGTTTGCCAGCTTCAAGAAGATCGATATGACAGGTATCAAGAATCTATACTTCACTGTGATGGCGCCGGTGGAACAATTGAATTCACAGGGTGGAATTATAGAAGTACATACTGGCTCTGCGGATGGTCCGCTGGTTGGTCAAACGGAGTTCATTCCACCTACAACCGAACCTATTGCGGCAATGATGAGCAAAGGTGTTATGCCCGCTCCGCACAAAGCTTCCGTGAGCGCGGCTGGGGTAAACGACCTGTATTTTGTTTTCAAGAATGATAAATCAACCGGTGCATTGTATGTACCTCTTTCAGTAACATTTTCAGCAGAATAAACCCCATTAATATGAATCGCAGAAATTTTATTTCGACGCTTGGCCTCACAACAGCTGGTATGGCGCTGATGCCATCGGCATTGAAGGCGAATGGTTTTGCAGCTCCCTTTACTTTCGAGATCTCGCTGGCACAGTTCTCTTATGCTTCAGAGTTATACTCCAAGAAGATGACCAACTTCGAATTCCCTCAACGTGCCGTCGATCAAGGTGTTAATGTTGTTGAATGGGTGTCGGGTTTTTTTGATAACAAGCATACTGATAAAACTTACATGGCGGAACTTAAAAGTATGTGTGATGACATTGGTGTGAAGAGTAATTTGATCATGGTTGATGGCGAGAACATCGCGGCCCTCGATGCAGCTAAGCGTCAGCACGCAGTTGAAGCACATTACCCATGGGTTGATGCCGCGAAGTTCCTGGGATGCGCAAGCATTCGCGTGAACCTTGGCGATGCAATGGCCGCGATGACAGGCAAAGGCGAGGAGGGAACACCCGCCGACGCTGCGAAGGCTGCAGTTGACGGTTACGGAAAGTTGCTCGAGTATGCCGACAAAGTCGGTATGAATGTGATTGTTGAAAATCATTTCGGTCATTCGTCGAATCCCGAATGGCTGGTTGGCATCATGAAGCAACTGCCTGCTAAGAACAAAGGCCTGTTGCCCGACTTCGGCAACTTCTGTATGGAAAGAACGAAGGCTGAGACGATGGACTTTAAAGCGTTGCTGGCAACGAAGTGTGTGAAAGAATACGATCGTTATAAGGGTGTAGAGTTAATGATGCCGTATTCGAAGGGAGTGAGTGCAAAGACTCATAAGTTCGATGCGACCGGTAACGATCCGGAGACAGACTTTAAAAAGGTATTTGGTATCATCAAAGCTTCGGGATGGAGTGGAGGATATGTGGGTATCGAGTATGAAGGAGGTTTGATGAGAGACTTTGGTGGAATGACGGAATATCTTTCTAATGATGATGGTATTAAGGCTACGAAGGTGTTGTTGGAGAAGGTGAAAGCCGAGTTGAAATAATAATTTTCGTTTTTGTGGGTCTGCTGGTCAGATCCCCAATTCTTCCCTCTCCACTCCAAACTCCTCAGCACTATCCTTCAGTATACCCAGTATCTCATGATACACCTGCAGCCGCGCTTCTATGTGCGGTAGCTCTTCCGGCTCTGCAAAACCTTCATTTGATTTTTTTTCAACTCTGTGTTAATATACACCATGATAAAGCTAAAACTAATCTTCGCCAGCGTGCGCGAAGGACGCAAAGGGATCTCCATCGCCGAATGGGTAAAAGAGGTCGTAAGCAAAGACCCACGTTTCGAGACCGAGTACATCGATCTCAAGGAATGGAATCTTCCGATGATGAACGAACCGGAACATCCTCGATTTCAGAAGTACAAACACGAGCACTCAAAGAAGTGGAGTGCCACGATCGCCGAAGGAGAGGCATTTATTTTCGTCACACCCGAATACGACTTCGGCTACCCCGGCGTCCTGCGAAATGCCCTGGAGTATTTATTCTTCGAGTGGGCTTATAAACCTGCAGGCATCGTTACCTATGGCGGCGTTTCCGCGGGAACACGTTCGGCAAATGCCTTGAAGAACGATCTTGCAAGCCTGAAAGTACCCGCACTCTCCGAAATGGTAAACATCCCCATGTTCACACAGTTCATCAAAGAAGACGGTAAGTTTCATCCCAACGAAGTAATGGAGAAGGCGATTCAAACCTTACTCACCGAACTCGCCAGGTGGTCGAAGGGAATGACAGTTATCAGGGAGAACAAATAACAAGAGACAACATGCATTCCGACTTACATCATCTCACGCAGCTTGTTACTGCTTTCCGCGATGCACGTGACTGGTCGCAGTTTCATAACACGAAGGATCTCGCCGTCGCTATTTCCATCGAAGCTGCCGAATTGAACGAGCTCTTTCTCTGGAAATCTGTTGAGCAGTGTGAGACTATGCCGAAGGAGCGGATCAAAGAAGAGCTCGCTGATGTTTTCATCTACTCGTTGTTGCTTGCACACAAGCACAACTTCGACATCAAAGAGATCATTACGGAAAAAATGAAGGCTGCCGAACTCAAGTATCCTGTCGAGAAAGCTAAGGGGAATTCAAAAAAATATACGGAGCTATAGGCTAATCCCAGGCAAGTTTGATTTGGATCCACGCCACTACGGAGAATAACACCATATAACACCATCCGTAAACAGTTACCAGCTCCTTCGTAGATTCAGATAAATCACCCCAATCTATGATCAGGATTGTGAACATGATCGACAAGAGCAGGTTCACGATGGTAGATAAGATCGCGAGTTTCCAGTTGATCGTCTTCAGCATGTAATACATCAGTCCCTGGAACAGGACCGAAGTGAAAAATAAAAACTCCATGTAGTTTACCTGCGCAGCACCATCGCTATCGGAGTACTGCAAGAAATTATTGCCATGAAAGATTGAAATGGCCGCCACTATGGCTATGTATATAACCAGCAGAATTAATAGTGTGTTCTTATTTTTTGACATTCGTTACGAAAGATACTGATCCCCTCCGAAAAACCCCAGCATCAACTCCAACGAACCATCACTATGCATGCGCTCTGTGTTTTCCAGCGTGTCGCGTGTTATCTCGGAAGCTCTTTGCAACATCTTCGTTTCGAAGAAAGCAAACGCATCCCTAACATTTTCAAAATTCATTTCACATAAAGCTTCGTATAGCTCCAGTGCATCCTGCATTGCCATGTTCACACCTTCGCCGGCGTATGGAGGCATCCTGTGAGCTGCATCCCCGATCATTGTTATGTTCGGCAACGTTTGCCATGACTGACCGGGCTGATAATGATATTGCGGACGCGGAATGAAATAAGAATCGTCGCTCGCGAATAATTCGTACCACACTTCCGACCAACCCGGGTAGCGTTGCTTAAACCAGTTCAATAACTGTTGCCTGTCTGTGAAATCGATACCACTTTCTTTCGCCCAATCTTCCTTTTCTTTCGTACCGGTGTAGAATGACAATGAGCCTTCACCCTTGGCACTTAAAATAACTGTCTTTTCATCTTCAAACGACATTACCTTTCCACCATTTACAAGATCCCAAAGCTTCGGTGCATTCTTCGCAGCATTGTAAACATTTCCTTCCACGATCGTAATCCCGGAATAGATGGGTTCTATGTCTGTGATATACTTTCTGAGTTTCGAGTTAGCACCATCGGCTGCGATCACGATGTCGGCATAATCGGTCTGTCCATTCGTCAGCACGATGTTCCATCCATTCCCCTGTTTCTTAAGTTCACGAAATTGTGAGTTCCACTTTATGGTGCCTTCATTCAATGAATCGATCAGCATGTCGCGGAGTGGCCCACGGTCGATCTCGGGCCGGAAGCTTTCGTCGCCGAAATTTTCTTCAGAGGCATTTAAGTGATCGTCCATGAGAATGGTGGCATTCTTATCGGTGATCCTCATTTTATCGGCGCCGGGGCGATACAATTTTTTGAACTCATCCATCAGGCCGCCCTTTTCGAGTGCACGTAAGCCCGAGCCTTCATGCAGGTCGAGCGTAGCCCCCTGCTGCCGCACCGATTTGTCTTTATCACGTTCGTAAACAACAACGTTGACTTTGGCGATCTGCAACAACCGCGCGAGCGTAAGGCCACCAGGTCCGCCGCCAATGACGGCTACTTTCAGGTCTTTCAATACATTTTTCATAATGCTAAATTCGACTGTTGTAATGGAACAAAATATCCTACTTCGGTCATAAAATAGTCGAAAATGAAAATTCGATTCAGCAAAGGTGAGAATAAGGGCATGCTTCAGAAGCTGGCCACCCGGCTTGGCGCCAACGTCGAAAATGGAGTGTTGCGCATACCAAAGGCCAAGGGCGGCGGATACCTGAAGGGCGCCATCATTTCAACACATCTTCATCTCATGATCCGCGATCATTTTCTGCACGAAGAACTTCGGATCGAAAGACCCGTGAACAGCCAGAGCGGAGACTTCATCGTGTTTACTTTCAACAACGTATTCAACTCCACATCAGCACCTTCTATCCAGGTATTCTCACAGAAAGTAGCTTATAGTGTAACCGTTCCTGCCGAAACATATTACCGAAGCATCACCATAGGGATCTCGAACAAATATCTCGCTCTTCTTTTGGAAGATGTAGATCATCCCATTGTCCGAACGATACTGGCTGGTAAAGAGAACTTTGCTTTCGAATCCATGGGAACACCGGCAATACAGAAGGCGGCAACAGATCTCGTCGAAGAGAAGATGTCGGATGCGCTGCAAAATTTTATTATCACGGAAAATGCCTCGAGCTTCTTTGTCACCTGTTTAACAATCTCGCCGAACGAGCAGCGGAAAAAGTCACACAGTATCATGTGAAGGACTTCAATGCGATCTATAAGATCAAAGACGAACTGCATCGCAACATCAGCACACCTCCTGTTATATCACAATTGGCAAAAGATGTTTCGATGAGTGAACCCAAGCTTCGCAAGCTCTTTCGTCAGACATTCGGACACTCCGTCTACGATTATTACCAGGTCATCAGAATGCAGGAAGCCGCAAGACTTTTCCGTGAAGAAAAGCTTACGGTTTCCGAAGTTGGTTATCGTCTTGGGTTCACTAACCTAAGTCATTTCACGAGAGAGTTCGGGAAACAAATAGGCGTGAAGCCGAAGAAGTATAGTATGAGTCTCAGCCCTTTAAAACAGTAACGCGTAAGAACGTTGCCGGTATGGTTGTATAGCCAGGCGCCGAACTTATGTTCTGACTGATGAACAGGTCTTCGAGCTCACGTTGCAACTGGTCTGCCTTTGCATTTTTCGCAGCAGCTTCGAACGCATTCATCGTTGGTCCATAGTACAACCTGAACATTGTCACCAACGCCTGCGGTGTTCCCGCGAAATTGAAAACATACTTTTCACGGCTGAACGAAATGTTCTTTGCTTCGATGCCCGCTGCTTCGAATCGTTTCGTCACTTCACTTTCAACGCCCCAAAGCATAGGACTGATAAAACCTTCGGGTGGCGCCGGTGTGTAAACCGAACTGATCTTAAGTATTTGCGCAACCAACGTTGGATCTCCCGGTATCCAGTTGCCCATCGTGATCTTGCCGCTGCGCTTCGTAACACGAACGATCTCTTTTGCAACATCGGGTGGTCGTGGTGCGAACATCGCTCCGAAGATCGTTATCACCTGGTCGAACGTTTCATCTTTCAGCTGCGACAAATTCGAAGCATCGCCTTCATGGAACGAGATGTTCGTGAGCCCGGCAACTGCTGCACGTTGATTGCCTGCATCAACAAGATTGCGGGCAATGTCGACACCCAAAACTTTTGCGGCTCTCTTTGCTGCAGGTAATGCGGTTGTTCCATCTCCACATCCGAGGTCGAGTACATACGTGTCTTTCGTAATGCCGAGTTCGGCCACCAACGCTTCTCCGCTTTGTCGCATACTTTGCGCGATGCGCGTAAAGTCGCCCTTTTCCCACAACGCCTTGTTCGGGTTCTTTTCTGTAGTTGTCATTTTGTTATTGATTGAATTTTGGACTTTGCTTTTTTGATTTGGACGTGAGGGCCGTCGTGCAGGATCTGCATGACGACGACCACCAGTAAGGCGATGCCCACCAGGACTGCCAGCACACGATGCCTTCTTGATACGAGGTTCATTGGATAAATTTTGTTTGGATCAGAACGGCAAAAGTCGTCGCGGTGTCACCACCAGGGGTTGGCAGTTTCTTCCAGAATGATGGTTTTTTGTGTCGATACCCGCGAGTCCGGGCGATTTGGAACGCTTACACCTGTTCTTGCGACACAAGTTCAGGATACTCGGAGGGGGAGACGCCGAAATGTTTCTTAAAGACTTTAGAAAAATGTGAATAGTCTTCGAAACCTACAGCATGTGCAACCTGTGTTGGGGAATCTGCCTTATGAGCGATCAGCCTGGCGGCCTTGCGGAGACGAATGCTCCGGATCAACTCGCTGGGCGGAAACCCGGTGATCGATTTAATTTTCCTGTGGAGGCTGGTCCGGCTCATGTTCAACGCTTCCGCCATTTTCTCAACACTCATTTGAGAGTCGCCGATGTTGGCTTCTACGATTTCAATTGCCTGTTTGAGCAATCGCTGATCTGCCGATACAATATCATCCTCTGCTTCCGGAGACTGGAGTCTCCTGTATTTGTCGACCGCTTCCTTGTGTTGCGTTGTGAGATAGTCGATCTCGAGGTTCAGCATCTCGCGGTTTTTGCGATAGCGGAAACGTTGCCAGCGGATCACAACCCCCGACGCTATTATTAATAAGAGAGCAAACCCGATAGCGAGATTTTTCCAGATGGTCTGGATCCTCTTTTCCTTTTCCAGTAACTCGATGTTCTTTTCTCTCAATTGAAGTTCATGCTTCGCTTCGAGTTCAACGATCTGACGGATCTTCGAGGTATTCAAGAGGCTGTCGCGCACCGCATAATAACGACGGAGATAAATAACAGCTTTGTCGCCGTTGCCTTGCGCAAGTTTTATATCGACAAGTCCACCGTAGGCATGTCGTACAACACGACGCAGCCCGAGATTACTTGCAAGGTCGAGTGCCGATTGAAGATTGATCTCTGCATTCTTAACATCTTTCTTGCGGAGGTATGCATGACCGATGATGGCAGTGATCGATGCTTCGGCAACTTTGTTGCCTGTTTGTTTCGCGAGGGCGAGTGCCTTTGTGTAATGTTCGAACGCAAGCGGAGGATTGCTTTCGCGATAACATTCGCCGATGTTCGAAATGACTCTCGGAAGATTGATGGGATCTACGGACTTGCCCTGGCCTATCGCATACGCTTTATTATAATAATACAAGGCACTGTCGACCTTTTTGATGTTGAACATGAGCACGCCGCGCAAATTGTAGATGTTGCAAAGTTGCGTTGAGTCATGACCCCGCTCTGCAAGCGTTTGCGACATTGCCACATACTCAAGTGCTTTCTTGTTTTCCCGAAGATCCATGTATCCGCGAGAGATCACCGAATAACTGTCTGCTTCGATCGGCCTGTCGTGGTTGTCGCCCAACGCAGTTAGTGCATCGTGAGCTGATTGAATTGCGAGCTCGTTATCGCCGAATCCCCAGTAGCAAAATCCTTTCAAGTTGTTTGCTATAGCAACACCACGCTGGAAGTTGATCTCTTGCGAGAGTTTCAATGCCTGGTCGGCGTAATCGAGTGCGCTATAAAGATCTTTCCATTGATGGTTCTTACCAAGCATAATAAGCTGGTGTACCTGCGTGGTATCGGGAGGCAACTCCTGCGATGAAGCACTAAAGGAGATTGTTAATAAAATATAAATGCAATACCACCGCATAAGAAAGAGAGGCCTGCCTGGCGGTAGGCAGGGCGGCAAAGTTATAGAATCTTAGTAATTAAAAAGGTCCCGGCTTATTTACTTTATCGGCATTGCGCGAAGCGCCGGGCATCTCGCCACGTATATCTTTTTCGGACAGCGTTTCGCCACTCTCGCGACCATACCAATCTTTGGTGAGATCGGCGGGACAACTATCGGCAGTTTCATCCTGCCATTGCTGCATGACCTTTCGAAGCTTATTGATGTCGCGAAAAAATTTTGGATTCGTGGAAACGTTTAACTGCTGCAAAGGATCGTCAATCACATTGAAGAATTCTTCTGGTGATCGTGGCGCGGTGAAAAGATCTTTCTGAATTGGAGTGAGCGTACCCTTCGCTTTTGCGTTCAACAATGCCTTGAACGACGGACTATTTACCGCATCGAGCGGACCCTGATTAGCAAACTGCGGACGACCATTGATGATGTAAAGAAATTTTTCGGTGCGCACCGCGCGTTCGTATGCTTCGTAGTCGTGCCAGTTATGTTCGGTGAAAACATAATTGCGAAATTTTTTGGCGGGTGAATTTAACAGCGATAGAAAGCTCTTTCCCTGCATACTTTCCGGGGCAGGCCCGGTCGCGATATCGAGAATAGTCGGGGCAATGTCGATTGAACTGACCAGGCTGTTGCAAACTTTTCCGGTTTGCCTGATCCTCGCTGGCCACTTAATAATCAATGGAGTCTTAACACCACGATCGTAAAGTCTCGTCTTACTTCCTGGAAACGGACGACCATTATCAGCCATGAAGATGATCATAGTGTTGTCGGCAATTCCCTGCGCCTGAAGTTCTTTCTCGAGTTGGCCGATACTTGAATCGAGTCGTTCGATCTCGCTATAATATGCTGCGAGGTCGATCCTTGTTCCTTCGGTATCAACGAGTGTTGCAGGTACTTCGAGATCTGAAGGCTTATGAGCATTGTGTTCATCCGCCTGCCATTCGCGATGAGCGTCGTAAGGAGCAAACCACATGAAGAACGCTTTTTCCTTCGGGCGATCCTTTAATAAGGAGATCCACTGATCTTCGCCACCTGCACCATTTACATCGCCCGCGATCAATGTGTCGTAAGCGCGTTTTGTGTTGAGACCTTCATGCCACTTGCCAGCCTGTGCCGTATAGTATCCCGAATTCTTCAACAGCTCAGGAAAGTAGACCAGGTGTGCGGGAAGTGGAGTGTGCAATTCGGCAGCGCCGGTGTTGTGAGGGTAACGGCCCGTGATGATGCTGCTTCGGCTTGGACTACACGAACTCGAAGTAACGAACGCATTCGTGAACCGCAGACCTTCGGCAGCCATCCGGTCTAGATTTGGTGTGCGAACGAACTTGTTGCCATAACACCCGATGTCATCCCAACTAATGTCGTCGGCAATGATAAGTATGATATTCGGGCGTTGTTGTGAAAACGAAAGAGAAGTAGCGAATAAAAGTAATAGGCATAGGATCGTTCTTAGAAGCATCATTGCATTAATTCTTATGATGTGCACTGTTTAGATAATGGTCTTTCAACAGATCGGCACCAAAATCATTATCCTTCTCGCGGAGGATTGCATGAATGTGGTTGCCATCATTTTGAAATCCAACGTTGTCGTACTCGATCAGGAAATCGGGGCTGTTGATGATATAATAGTGCGGGGCATGCCGTTCGCTGCTGCCTACCCAAGCGAAGTACACTTTATCGAAACCATTCTTTAAGATCTCGTCATACAGTCCGTGGGCAACGTTATGTTCGAAGTTGTGAAGATATTCCTGTATCAGGATCTTGAAGACTTCGACCTGGTCTTTATTGAATTCTTTGCCAGAGATGCCATAGTACGAAGTAATCCGCTGGCTGCTGTTTGGACTTGTGATGATGTCTTTGGGAACTTCTTGTTTCAGGATGGCTTTTGCCTGTTGCTCTTTCGAGAGCATGTTGAGGAGCATGAAGCCGTAGTCTTCTTCTTTGCTCAACACACGCCAGCCTGCATACTGTGATGTTTGCGGCTGCGATGGATCGGTTCCTACAAACAACGGTGTAAACGAAACATCCTTGCCATGCATGGTGAGCGTGAGTGCAAGGTGATGTCCTCCGAAGTTGAAACTCCAATACTCTTTTTCATCGGGGGTTCCCCAAATGGAGATGAAGTAATTTTGATAATTCCACTGAAGTTTTTCAACGATGCCTTTGTCCATAATGAGACCAAGCACATCATCGAGTTGCATGATACCGGTTACTTTGAGATAACCTTGCGAGCTGAGTATGGTAGAGAGCATGTCGTGAAAGGCGATACGGCCTTTGTCGGAGAGGTCGCCGTAGCGAACACCTTCGCGTGCCACCATGCCGACCGGAAAATTCGACCACTTATACCGAAGTGTGTCGTCGAACTTCCGTTGTGCTTTCTTGAGTTGTTCCTGGTCGAGAGTTTGGAGGAAAGTTTTTGTGGCTTTTACAATGGAGGCGTTGTTTTGGGCATTGCAATTCGCGATGGCGATAAAGAGTAATAGGAGGGTTAGGTATTTCATAGCGATAATTTACGCAAACTCTGATGATGCAATCAGGTTAACCTGACAATTATTGGGAAGGTGTAGACCAATTTCAGGAACGGCTTAAGAGTGAAGATACTTTTGGGCCGTTATGAAACAGGAGAAGTATGAGTTTAAAAGTTCGGATTCACTTTTGGAATTCAGGTTTTTCAGTGAAGGACCGAAAGGTGAGATATTGAAAGTTGTGCGCTACGAAGAAACATTTAAAGAACCAAGTGTTTATAACCTCGCCTTTGGAGATGACTTAGGGAATGGTGATGTAAGCGATGAAGTAGTAACTGACAATGGTGACACTGAAAAGGTTTTGGCCACTGTTGGACAAACTATTCTTGATTTTTTCAAGATTCATCCGTCAAGTTGGATCATTGTTAAAGGACGAACTGAATCGAGGAGCAGACTCTATCGTATAAAAGTTGCACAGAATTTGGACGACATTAGACAGCAACTTAAACTCTTTGGTCATGTCAATGAAGAATGGCGACCATTTGAGAAAAACGTGAACTATGATAGTTTCTTGATTGGATTAAAAGACTAATTTTGTTTCGATATGGAAAAACTCACAAAAGAATTGATTGAAGAACTAGCGAAAGATGGTTGCACAGTTGTTCCCGCCAGTGAATGGGTACCCGTCCGCTATTCTCCAGAAATGCAGAAAAGAATTGACGAGATTAAAGAGTGGATAAAAACAACTGATCTTTCTAAGCTTCCCCCACGTCGCGGCCCTGTCAAATCATAGTGACTGTGAAACTCCCCCATAAGGCACTCGTAAGCCTTCTTCAAAAAGCATACTCCGCCGAGAAAGCTGCCGCTTTCGCCTATCAGGGTCATGCAGGCGCAGTAAAAAACAACGATGAAAAAATAGCCGTCAGGCAAATAGAGCTCGACGAATGGAATCACCGGAAGGAAGTGATGACCATCATGACCCAATACAACATTCCCATTTCAAAATTATACGAAGTTCGTTTTCATGTGATCGGCAAAACGATATCGGCCGCATGTTACGTGATCGGTTGGTTTATGCCATTCTATTTCGCAGGCCGGTTGGAGAGTGGCAACGTGTGCGAGTACTTCCGCATGATGCAATATTTTCATGAACTCGGCATCCGCGAGCATGACGCCGTTCTCTATGAGATGGGAATGAAAGAGAAAGAACACGAAGTCTACTTCCTCGAGCAAGTCAAAGACAACAAACTGCTGCCCTTCTTCGAAAAGCTATTCTTCTGGGGAAAGAATAGTTTTAATGATGTAGACCTGGATAAGAAATACCCTGTCGAATCGTCGGACGCGTATTGCAAGAAGTAGTTTTATTGGAACATCGAGATGATGTACGGAACATAAATGTTGCTCCCCACTATCAGCGCGATCGAGATAACGAAGCTGATCATCATGTAAGTTGGAACTGGTCGCGTTGAAAAGTCAGGATCCTTCTTTCTAAAAGCATTCTTGATTGGACCGACGATGTAAAGGACATTAACCAGCGAACCAATCACGAGGAATACCGCAGAAGAATAGTAATGCGTATTCCACTCCTCGATCAACATAAGGTCTTTACTGTAATAGCCAGCCAGGAATGGAAAACCCGTTATTGAAAGTCCACATATTGCAATCACCAATGCAATGAACCGGGTGTGCGGCATAATGAGGCCAATCTTTTTTACAGAAACTGTCTGATAGATGCTGTTGTAAAATCCGGCCACGTAAAACAAGCACGACTTCGCGATTGCATGCGTTACAATGTGGAGCGTGGCAGCAAGGATCCCTGTCTTTGTGCCGACCAAGATCGCCAACGCTATATAGGACAATTGTCCGACTGTCGAAAACGCAAATCGTTGCTTGAGGTCATCTGTTATTAATGCTCGGTATGAGGTGTAAACAGCGGTGCCTCCACACAAGTACGCCAGCCAGCCGCCAGACCAGAAGCTCGAGGTGAGTTGATGGATGTAATCAATTCCAAAAATGTAGACAGCGATTTTGATCAGGGCGATCGATCCTGTTTTCACCGTTGCGACACTGTGAATGAGTCCACTGACCGGTGCAGGTGCGGGATTTGTTGCCGGGAGCCACAAATGGAACGGGAAGACACAGTTCTTGGAAATGCCAATGACAAACATGGCCAGTAGAACGCCACCCAACATCGGATCAACTTTCATACTGCTTAACGTCCGCCCATCGTCGAACGAAACATGGCCAATAAGATAATAGGTGAGGAATATCGCGGGCAGGAAAATAAAGATGGCCGGAAGAGCTGCCTGTTTTAAGAAAAGCTTGCCCGCTTCGAACGCTGCAGTGTTACCACGGATGGTTATCAATGGATAGGTTAGAGGGATCCCGATAAAATAAAATATAAACAGGGTAACAAGATTTCCCGCGCAGGCGCTGACGCACGCCACGGTTAACAGGCAATTGAGAAAAAGAAAAAACCTCACCCTCTTTTCCTGGAAATGATACTTGGTGAAATCGTAGGTGTACACGATAGAAATAAACCAGGTACAACAAATCAACACCAGGAAGATCTTTGAGTACGGATCGACAACCAGCTTAAATGCAAGTGGCTTGAATTCAAGTGTGAGGCCTATAGTAACATTGACAGAACACCAGATAGCAACAAGCGAGACGACCGCGGCGACTACATAAAATAGTTTCCTCGACCTCGCTTTTAGCGGCAAAGCGACGAGCGTTACGATTGGCGCCAACAATAAAGTTATCAGGTTCGTCAAAGGTGTGATCGTGCAAGTTACCGAAATTACAATTTCGATTTTGTATATTTGATTTTTACAAATATGCGCGAGATTGCTTCACTACAGGATTTCTATCGCGAAATGGGTTTCGTTAACGAGAACGAACTCAAAGCAATTTTACCTGGTGGCGTAAACGGCGAGATCGGTCACTTCAATGTTTTCAACATTGCCAGCGTTGCCAAACGCTTTCGTGAAACGAAGGTGATGCCCTACAACCGCCGCGCTTACTATAAGATCAGCCTCATCAACGGACGAAACCGCGCCGAGTATGCCGACAAAGTGATCGACATTCGCAGGAACGCACTGTTGTTTGCATCGCCTCGTGTTCCATACAACTACGTGCCGCTCGACGAAGATCAGTCGGGCTCGTTCTGCATCTTCACCCGCGAGTTCCTTTCGTCTCATCACATCGACGATCTCCCCGTATTCAGACCCGGCGGATATCCCGTGTTTTTATTGAACAAGTCGCAGGTAAAAGATGTAGCTGCCATCTTCCAGAAGATGTTCAGCGAGCTGTCTTCCGATTATGCCTACAAGTACGATCTCATTAAGAACTATGTGGTCGAGCTCATTCACTATGGTCAGAAGTTGCAGCCCGATCTCGACAGTTATTCGTCGCACAACGCAGCGGCTCGTGTCACTGGTTTGTTCATCGAATTGCTCGAACGACAGTTTCCGATCACATCTCCACAGCAACAATTAACGTTGCGCACGGCGAAGGACTATGCCGACCGGCTGGCGATCCATGTCAACCATCTTAACAAGGTGTTAAAAGAAAACACCGGCAAGACAACAACTGACGTGATTGGTCAGCGGATCTCACAAGAGGCTAAAATACTCCTGAAGCAGACCGACTGGAATGTTTCCGAGATCGCGTACAGTCTCGGATTCGAGGAAATAGCTCACTTTTCGAACTTTTTCAAGAAACACATCGGCACCTCGCCACTCGCTTTCCGCAGTATTTGATTTTTGCAAATTCCCGTTTGATGATTGCAAATCCCTGGTAATCATCCGCCCGTATCTTTACATATCAAAACACAGAGATATGAGCACAAGAACTAAGATCGCCCTGGTAACGGGCGGAAGCCGCGGTTTGGGAAAAGATATGGCCCTTAACCTCGCAGGCAAAGGCATCGACCTGATCATCACCTACAACAGCAATAAGGCCGAAGCCGACAAGGTGGTTGACCAGATCCGGTCGATGGGACGGGAAGCCGAAGCATTTCAGCTCGACACCAGCAACGTCAAGTCGTTCGATAAATTTGTAAAAGAGTTTACGGACCACATCAAAAAATTTACGGGCAGTCCAAACATCGACTTCCTCATCAACAATGCAGGTACTGCATTGTACTCTCCTTTCGCATCGACGACCGAAGAACAATTCGATGCGGTAATGAACATACATTTTAAAGGAGTGTTCTTCTTAACCCAGAAAGTGCTTCCATTTATTAACGAAGGCGGGCGCATCATCAATATCTCGTCTGGTCTTGCGCGCTTCGCGATACCCGGTTCATCGGCATACGGTTCGATGAAAGGCGGGATAGAAGTTCTTACACGTTACCTTGCAAAAGAACTTGGCCCTCGTAAGATTGCGGCCAACGTTGTTGCTCCCGGCGCTATCGCTACCGACTTCGGTGGAGGACATGTTCGCGACAACAAAGAGTTGAACGCACAGGTTGCGAATAACACTGCGCTTGGTCGTGTTGGCGTGGCAGAAGATATTGGTGGCATAGTTGCGTTCCTTTGTACAGAAGAAGCGCGTTGGATCAACGGACAGAGGATAGAGGCGTCCGGAGGAATGAACCTGTAAGAATATCGAACACTCAACACTCAATAATGAACACTGAAGTTTAAGTTAACCTGATCCTTCGGTGTTTGATGTTGAGTGTTCAGTGTTCATTATTTGATCTCCTGTCCATCCTTAATCTCTTCATTCGCTTTCTTGAGCAAAACATCCCCTTCTTTCAAATTTCCAAAAACTTCGACTGCGTCGCCTGACTGAATTCCTTTTTTGATCTTCACGCGTTGGGCCTTTTGATCGACTATGCGGACCACGAAAGAGCTTTCGGATGTTGTGACGACTGCAGTTTTCAGAACAGAGAATGAATTCTCAAGCGATTTAAAATCGAATGTAACATCGGCAACAGTACCGGCGAGAAATTTCCCGTCGGTATTTTTTATGTCAGCCTCGATGCGTTGCGAGCGAAGACGTTGATCGAGCGATCCCGACAATCTTACCAGCTTTGCTTTGAACACCTGGCCGGGCATCGAACGCACTTTGTATTCGACTTCATCGCCCGGTTCAACATAAACTGTATAGGTTTCAGGAACAGAAACAACAAGGCGAAGCCTGCTCTGTTGTTGAAGCGTGAGCGCCGGAAGTTCCGACCCACGACCGCTCGGACCAACATAGGCACCGATGTTCACATTACGTGAAGTGATCGTTCCATCGAACGGAGCGCGAAGGACCAGGTAGTCTTTTACATCATTCACTTCCTTGTAAGAAGCTTTCGCTGCTTCGAGGTTGGCGAGATCGGCATTCTTTCGTGCTTCGGCCTGCTCGATGTCGTGCGGAGAAATTGTTCCGGGTGTTTTACTTGTTTCAACTAACCTATTGTAGTTGGCGATGCTTGCCGTGTACAAAGCCTCCTGCGATTTCAATCGCGATTGCGCTGCCGATAACTGCGCAGTTAATTCAGGTGCTTCAAGCACGATGAGTACTTGTCCCGTTTTTACTTTGGACCCAATATCAACGTTGAGGGTTTTCACGAAGCCGGTGACTTTCGCGTAAAGATCCACTTGCTGATAAGGGATCAGTTCACCGGGAATGACCATCTCCGATTCGAGTGTATCTTTTTTTACTATGATCGTTTCGGCTTTCGCGACAGGCTTCGCTTCAGTTTTATCTGCGTCGGCATTGCTACGACTGCAACTGCTGGTAACAAAACTTACGGCTACGACCAACGAAACGAGCTTGATATATTTCGACATACGAGAAATTAATTCGGTGTATAAAATTTACTTTCTTCATCGGTAGGATCGAGCGACTCCGATTGAACACTCGCTTTACCCTGGATCCACGAGAAGATGAGTGGCAGCATCGTGAGCACGGCAACTGTTGAGAACAATAGCCCGCCAACAACTGCGCGACCTAGCGGAGAAACCTGGCCACCGCTTTCGCCGTGACCGATCGCCATCGGCAACATACCCGCGATCATCGCGATACTGGTCATGATAATAGGACGAACACGAAGCGTTACCGCTTCGCGCGCAGCGCCAACACCATCGCCCGTTCTGCGGCGGATCTGTTCTGCATTGGTAACTAACAATACCGCGTTGGCAATCGAAACACCAACCGACATGATGATACCCATGTACGATTGAAGATTTAAGGTCGATCCTGTTGCTAACAACATCAGTATCGATCCGAGTACAACGGCGGGAACCGCAGTGAGTACAATAAATGAAACACGGAACGACTGGAAGTTTGCAGCGAGCATGAGGAAGATCACAACCACGGCGACCAATAATCCACCGCCGAGGCTCGACAATGTTTCTTCAAGAACCGTTGTCAATCCAAAAGGCTGAATGGTAAGACCGCGAGGCAGTTCCCCGATGGATGCAATTGCTTTCTTCATGTCTTTCTGTGCAGTGCCAAGGTCCATATCGTAGACATTAGCAGTTACTGACATGAATGACAGTGCACCGATGTTGTCGTTCTCGCCGTATGTTGTTCCGGGAGTAATCGTTGCAACATCGCCCAACACGGGGCGAGGTGAATTGCGGAGCAGCGGAATAGTGTTGATCTCTTCTTCACTTTGCATTTGATTCAACGGAACCTGAACCTGAACGAAATAAGGAAGACCCTGGCGTTCATCTACCCACACGTTGCGTTCGGTGTAACGCGATGATGATGTTGCTGCGATCAATGAACGGGAAACGTCGTTCATGTCCACGCCGAGCTGCGCGGCTCTTACGCGATCGATATCAATATTGAGTGCAGGATAGTCGATAGGCTGCTGGATCTGTACGTCGCGGAAGTAGCTTGTCTCTTTGAGTTTATCGACGATCTTCTTTGCAAACTCTGCGTTGTTCTTTTTGTTGCGGCTGATGATGCGAACTTCGATAGGCGTTGGCGATCCCTGGCTGAGAACTTTTTCGGTGAGCTCTATTGGCTCGAACGTGGCACTGGAAGTCGGAAATTTTTCCCGGATGATCTCGCGAACCTTGTCTTTGAATTCATCGATATTTTCGTCGTAATCTTTTAGTGCAACCTGGAACACGGCCTCGTGAGGACCAGCCGTGAACATGTAGATCGGGCTGGTGGAGAATGTAGACGGGTGTTGACCGATGTAGACTGAACTTACAGAAACATGTTCTTTTCCAACAAGCTTCTCGATCTCGGTAAGTAAAGTGTGAGCCATCACTTCGGTTCGTTCGATACGAGTACCATTCGGTGCGCGCAGACGCAACTGGAACTGGCTTGAATTGACACGGGGAAGAACGTCGCTGCCTACAACGTTGAGTAAGATCACGCAAAGTAATGTTGTCACAATCAGGTAACTGATCGCCACGATCCTTCTCGCTGGATACATTTTTTCGCCCGCACGCAAGAACATTGCCTTAAACTTATCGAAGGCAGATTCTTTGCCGCTGCCATGATGTTGATCGGCTTCTGTTGGCTTCATCAGCCAGTTGGCCATCACCGGCACGAATGTTTGGGATAATAAGAATGAAACGATCATCGTACAGCCGATCGCCAACGCGAGTGGAAGGAATAGCGCGCCGGGAATGCCCGCCATCGTGAAGGCCGGCGCGAACACGGAAAGAATACACAACAGGATCAACAGCTTCGGAAGAGCAATCTCGCGACAAGCGTCCCATATCGCCACGGCTTTCGATTTACCCATCGCGAAATGCTGGTGTATGTTTTCGATCGTCACCGTGCTCTCGTCGACCAAAATACCGATCGCGAGCGCGAGTCCGCTCAACGACATGATGTTGATCGTTTGATTGAATAATTTCAGGAACAACACACCTGCGATCACGGAAGTAGGGATCGTGAGAATAACGATGATAGCAGCGCGGGTATCTCTAAGAAACAACAACACCATTAAACCCGTAAGTATCGCGCCAATAGCGCCTTCAGTAACAAGACTTTCAACGGCGTTGATCACATATACGGATTGATCAAAATCATACGTCAACTTCACATCTTCCGGTAACGTACTTTCGATCTGCGGAAGCTTTGCCTTCAGTTGTTTTACGACTTCCCACGTCGATGCGTCTGCCGACTTTGCAATGCTGATATACACAGAACGTTTGCCGTTCACCAAAGCATAACCAACGGGAACGTCGGCGCCATCCACAATGGTGGCAACATCGCGGAGATAAAGATTCTGAACGGTGCCCTTGAACAACGGGATGTTTTCGAAGTCTTTCACTTCACGAAGCGTGTTGTTCGTTGGTGTTATGTAATTAGTGTCGCCGATGCGAATGTTTCCGCCCGGAGCGGTCTGGTTGTTCAACCGAATGGCTTCAACGATCTGGTCGGGCGTGAGATTGTGAGTTCTCAACGACTCTGGGTCCACGTTGATCTCGATGGTTCTTACGTTTCCACCGAAAGGTGCAGGTGCGAGCAAACCGGGAATTGACGTGAACGAAGCGCGAACATAAACGTTCGCCATATCCTGTAACTCGTTGTTGGTGCGGATAGGACTACTCAATACCAATTGTCCAACGGGCAATGACGATGCATCGAACCGGATAACGAATGGTGGAGTGGAACCGGGAGGAAAACTATTCTGCGCACGATTTGCGAGAGCACTCACTTCGGCAGCAGCCTGCGCCATGTTGGTGCCTTCGTAGTACGTGAGTTTCATGAGCGTAAGACCCTGGATGCTTCTCGCCTCGATGCTCTTCACGCCATTCGCAAAAAGGAGAATGTTGTTGTACTGTTTCGCGAAATAAGTTTCCATCTGTGTTGGTGAATAACCACCAAAAGGATGGGCGATGTAGATCACAGGAAGATCCATCTTCGGCAGGATGTCGATCTTTATCTCAGTCACAGCCCTCACACCAAAGAAGAAGAGTCCCGCTACTACTACGAGTACAGATATAGGTCGTCGTAACGCAAATCGTATTAAGTTCATCAGCGGGTCAGTTGATCAGTAAAAATATCGAGATCGCCGGTAGCGGCTGCCTTCAAAAGCAAAGCCTGCCACACATTAATATATGCGAGGTCGCGATCGTTCTCGGCGCGATTCAATGTATACAGTGCTGTCGTAACGTCGACAAGATTGGTGAGACCATTCTTATAGAGTGCGCTTCGTTGCGAGTAGGCGATGCTGGCGGAGTTGACCTGTATCGGGGCTTGTTCCTGCATCTCCAATGCCTTTTCGAATTTCGAATCGGCGATCTGAGATTGTGTGTTCAACTGATCTTTTGCGAGCTGCAGCTCTGTTTCGGATGCGAGACTCGAATACTTTAATGATTTCACCTGCGCATTGGTGCGGTAGATAGTCGTGAGATTCCAGATCAAACCAACACCCATCAGGTAATTCGAGATCGTGGGTTTGATCCCCGTTCCATAATCGTTTGTGAAGCGCGATTGATCCTGCGCATACGTTTGTGAGAAACCCGATGCTCTTGTTTGAAAGATGCCGACAAGATTAACCGAGGGATAATACGAAGCACGACCTAACTTCAGTTGTTCGTTCGTGAGGGCATACCTGCTTTGATAATATTTAATAGTCGGATGAATTCCTGTAACTGTCGTGTCGGTTTTGTTGAAGGCAGGAAGGTCGGTGACGAATGCTGAATCGAGCGTGAAGATCTCTGAAGAGAGCCCGATGAGAAACGCGAGGTTGCGTTCTTGTTCCAGTTGAAGATCCTTCGCCCTGATCAATGCGATCTTTGCGGCAGCAACTTCGGCATTCGCCTGCGCCGAATCTACACCCGGAGCGAGTCCGCCTTTAGCGCGGGCAATGATCGCCGTTTGTATGATCTGCGCGCGAGAGAGATTCTTTTGTTGCGTTGCGGCAAGTCGTTGACTTCCCAATGCATTCAGGTAAGCGGCGGCGATGCGCACCTGGTGTTGAAATTGTTCCTGTTCGAGATCAGCCTGCGCGATACCGACCGATGCATTGGCAACGTGTATGCGACCACTTGCGCGGCCAAACGTGAACACTTCCCAGTTAACGTTAGCGAGATACAGTGCTCCGAAACCGGCATTCCAGTTTTGTGATGGCAACGGCAAACCGGATGAAGCAACGGCGTAACCACCGAATCCATACGCCGGGCCATTCTGACCATTCACGGTTCCGTACACTTGTTGTGCCGAGAGCACTACGTTTGGGAGATAATCGCGCCGTGCTTGTGAAAGCGAATTCTTCGAAGCTTCCACGTTGTAGGTGCGGGCTTTGATGCTCCCGTAATTCTTCACACCCAATTCCAGCGCTTGTGGCATCGTGAGAACTTCCTGTGCATGTAAATCAGACATACTTAAAAGCACGAATGCCATAAGTATTCTCAGCTTATATTTCATAGACTGGGTAATGTGTAATGAATAACGCCGCGAAGCGGCTTTTATATCCACGCAAGTTGTTTCACCGTCATCTCACTTTCAACCGTGCCTGTGTGTTGTGTTGCTTTCGGTTCGAAAAGTAAATTGAAAACGATTTCGCCGTTGGTGTGCGGTCTGTGTTCAACTCCTTTTGGAACGATCAGGATCTCACCCTCCTTTACTTCAACCGTTCTGCCGTCACGAAAGTCCATCAACAGCGTGCCCTTGAAAACCATAAAAAGCTCGTCTTCGTTCTCGTGGCTGTGCCAAACGAAGTCGTCTTTTAGTTTACATAGTTTCACGTATTGTCCGTTGAGTTCGCCGATGATGTGGGGAGTCCAGAGTTTTTCGAACAGGGAGAATTTCTGCGCAATGTTGATTGATTGGATCGGCTCTTTCATGGCACCCGGAATTTGGGACGAATATCGGTATTATATTTAGGATAAATGAAATCCCTTCATGGGGCTTTTATAGATTTAAGACCGTTTAAATCGTCTGTCTGAGGGTTATAAAATTTCCATGCAAATCCGGCGTAACACGAAATCTTTCAAGACAATCCTCGAGATCGTTTCAAGCTGTCACACCCGGCCCGACCGTCGTGAATTAGTGCGATTGTACATTACGAAGGCGGGCAACTCAATTAAAGACCGTATTCCCGTCGAAGCCATTCAGGGCGACACCGAATTCTTTTATGATATTAACTACCAGTCGGTATTAAATAATCTCAACGCTTCCACTCACCAGCTTCACCAAAGCGACGATACACCCGGCATCTATTTCTTTCACAGTCTTAATAAAGATTGGGACGAAACGCCCTTCGAGTTCGATCTCAAAGTGAAAGAGATCTTTTCGTCGTTACCGGAATTGCCGGCATGTCGAGAGAAGATCACTCCCAAAGAATTTGTTTCTCCCATACAATCGACGCCAACAACTCAACGGCCCCTGAAGCAGGAGAAACAAAAGGAGTCTTCCGTTGTCAAACAGCCGATCATGGTTGTTCATCGCGAGAAACAACCCGACTATAAATTAAAACATGAGTTCCTTTTTACCGATCTCGATAAGGTCATTTTTCGAAATGAGAAACTAAACAAGAAAGATGTTCTCGATCACTATAACAAGATCTCTGAATATTTGCTGCCTTATTTGAAGAACAGGATCCAGTTGGTGAAACCTGCATTGAATACTTTGAGAATTAATGCTCCCGACTGGTTTGATGCGAAGGAGATTAAAGTAAGCGACAAAGATCATTTGCTGTATTGTATTGAGATCGGTTGTGTGGAATTCGATAACATCGCATCGATCGATCAATTGATAATTGGTGTCGACTCCGGATCGGAATTCGGGAAGGCTGTTGTTGCTGCGAACGCCTTGCATGTTGTGCTCGAAGGTTTGCGTCTACCTTCTTTTGTGAAGACCGACGGCGTTTCGGGATTGCACGTACACATTCCGTTGGATTCGAAAGATGACTTCGGAGCGATCGCCGGTCTTGCAGAATTTATTTGTAAGCTTGCCCGGTTAAAAATTCCTGAACTCGTTGTCGTAGAAGGGTCCGATGAAAACAGCTACGGTAAAGTGACGCTGGTTCATTCATTGAATAATGAGGGTGCTGGTGTTGTTGCTCCGTACTCGTTGATTGCCAACAGTGCGGCCATCATAGCAACGCCGCTCGAATGGAATGAAGTAACAGAAGGACTTCGCATCGACGACTTCAATCACAAAACAATTTTTGATCGATTGAAAAAAGAAGGCGATCCGTTCGAAGGCATGATGAAGAAGAAGGTGAGTGCCTCAGAACTATTATCACGATTAGAAGAAAATTACTCTTTTCTATTATGAGTTCGATCACGATCGGAACGCCGTTGAAATCGACGGCAGTAAAAGTAATGTTACTCGGCTCCGGCGAGCTCGGCAAAGAAGTAGTTATAGAGCTGCAACGTTATGGAGTGGAGGTGATCGCGGTTGACCGCTACGAAGATGCGCCGGCGATGCAAGTCGCGCACCGGTCGTACACTATATCTATGCTCGACGAGAAGGCCCTTCGGGATCTTATCTATAAAGAAAGACCTCACTACATCGTGCCCGAAGTTGAAGCCATTGCGACGCACGTTCTTGTGGAACTCGAGAAAGAGGGATTCACCGTTATTCCTTCCGCGAAAGCGACGCGGCTCACCATGAACCGTGAAGGCATTCGCACACTCACGGCAGAGGAATTAAAACTGAAAACATCGCCGTATCGATTTGCCGGGACGAAAACAGAATTCGAGGAAGCAATTAAAGTTATTGGCTTCCCTTGTGTTGTGAAACCGATCATGAGTTCGTCGGGTAAAGGACAGAGTGTTGTCAAATCGGCTGCGGATCTCGATAACTCGTGGACCTACGCACAGGAAGGCGGACGTGCCGGCGGCGGACGTGTCATCGTAGAAGGCTTTATTCATTTCGATTACGAGATCACTCTTCTAACGGTCCGTCATAAAGATGGCGTTTCATTTTGTGCGCCGATCGGTCATCGCCAGGAACATGGCGACTATCGGGAGTCGTGGCAGCCACACCCAATGCCCGAAGTTGCTTTGAAAGAAGCTCAGCGTATCGCGACCGAAGTCGTGAATGCATTAGGCGGACGAGGAATATTCGGTGTTGAATTTTTTGTGCAGGGCGAGACAGTTTATTTCAGTGAACTATCACCAAGGCCGCATGATACCGGGATGGTTACTATGATCTCGCAGGATCTTTCGGAGTTTGCGTTGCATGTGCGCGCCATACTTGGTTTGCCGATACCTAACATCGCACAGCATGGCCCGTCTGCTTCGAGTGTTGTGTTGGTTCATGGCAAGTCGGACAACATTACTTATTCAGGATTGGAGGAAGCGCTGTCGGTGCCCGATTCACAGTTGCGATTGTTTGGCAAGCCGAACGTTGATGGCGAACGCAGAATGGGCGTTTGTCTTGCTCGTGGAAAGAATATTGATGAAGCGAGGGCGAAGGCCAATAATATGGCAGAGAAGATCAAATATAAATTGCTATAATTACTGTTATATGACAGACCGTGAGTTAATAAAGCTGGAGGCGTCGATCCGTAAAAAGATGGAAGATATTATAGCGCAGCGTACAAGCCTGAAAGATTCGGGCATAGGTGCTTTAATGAATATGCTGAAGAAGGCTGATGAAGCCGCGTATGAAAAGATAATGCCCGCTTACAAGAAGATGGTGGCGGAGAAGAATATTTTTAAGTAGGATCAACTTAAGCCATCGAAACCTCCAAAAATAGCCTTCACCCTTCGCAATGGCTCGCGCTCTACGGCGACTATCTTTATTCTTATGCACTGTTGAAAGTTGGCAGCACGGCAACTGCCGAAGACCTTGTGCAGGATACTTTTGTTTCTGCGATACGTGCGAAGGAATCGTTTAAAGGCGACAGCTCCGAAAAGACATGGCTCGTCGCCATTCTCAAGAATAAGATCATCGATCACTATCGCAAGAAAGATGTATTGAAAAATACAACCGAATACCTTTCGGAAACTGACGCTGAATTTACTCAGCACTTTTTCGATAGCGCCGAAGGCAATCATTGGCTTCGCGAGGCCGCTCCACAAGCATGGTCTCCATCGGCCGACAGCAATCTGAACAGTAAAGAGTTTAACGACATCCTCCAGTTGTGCATACACAAAATGCCGTCGCGGCTCGTGCCGGTCTTTATTTCAAGATTTATCGACGAAGAAGATTCTGATGTAACGTGTAAGGTTCATAATATTTCTCCGTCTAACTATTGGGTGATCATCCACCGTGCGAAAGTGCTGATCCGGAGTTGTCTCGAAAAAAACTGGTTTTTGTCAAAATTGGCCAGGTGATGTACCTGTTTAAGAACATAATTTTTGATTGCAAGCAGGCTACGCTTCTGTCTTTAAAGAGAGACCAGGGCAAGATCACTTTTATCGAAAGCGTGAGACTTAAGTATCATTTACTGTTTTGCGATCCGTGCCGCCAGTTCATCGCCCAGTCGCACCAGATCGATAAGGCCGGGAGCATGTTAATGACGAAGTCACCATTTTCCCTGCCAACAGTTATCCGGGATCGCATACAACAAGAGATCGATAAAAATATTTGAACGCGGCGTAAGGTTGCTGAAGGGCAGTCGTCTATTGGGTTATGAAAACAATAATACTTTCAATGACACTGATCTTCAGTGTCGCTTCATCTTTCGCGCAAAAGGCAAATTATTTCAGTAAAGAAGGTGTCGCCATTAATGGATACGACGCGGTTGCATACTTTTCTGATGATAAAGCCATTGAGGGAAGTAAAGATTTTAGTTACGACTGGCAAGAGATCAAATGGTCAGCAAAACAATGAAAACTATATTCGTCTCGATCGCTGCGTTATTTATAAGCGTGATTGCATTCGGCCAGACCGACCTGCGAACGAAACAGTTCAACCTGGAAGACGGCGTTGCCATTGAAGGATATGATCCCGTTTCTTATTTCACTGAAAAGAAGGCTGTAAAAGGAAAGAAAGATCTTGTTTATAAGCATGAGGGCGTTACGTATCATTTTTCTTCAGCTTCGAACAAAGACCTGTTTGTTAAAAACCCTAAGAGTTACGAACCACAATACGGCGGCTGGTGTGCTTATGCGATGGGAGCTACCGGCGAGAAGGTCGAAGTCGACCCCGAAACATTTAAAGTTTTGGACGGAAAGCTGTATCTTTTTTATAATGCTTTTTTCAACAACACATTGCCGAAGTGGAATAAGGATGAATCTTCATTGAAACCGAAAGCCGACAACAACTGGAAAGCAATGACTAAATGATATGAAAACAACAAATATTGTTTCCTGGGTGTTGCGTCTCGTTGCGGCATTCATCATGATGCAGACGTTGTACTTCAAGTTCACTGCGCAACCCGAGTCAATTTATATTTTCACGCAGGTCGGCATGGAGCCCTGGGGCAGGATTGGAACAGGTGTTGCGGAATTGATTGCATCTATACTCTTGTTAATTCCTGCTACTGTTGTTCTCGGTGCACTGTTGTCTATTGGCGTAATGTTAGGAGCAATTGTGGTTCACCTCTTCATTCTTGGTATCCAGGTGCAGGGTGATGGAGGGCAACTGTTTGCTTACGCGATGATAGTATTGATTGCGAGCATAGTGTTGCTGGTCATTCATCGTGAGCAGTTGGTGCACTACCGGAAATTTGTCTTCAAGAGTTGATCAGGGAACAGTTTTTGTTTGACCTGGACAAAAAACTTGTTCTATGAAAAAAACAACAAAGAACGTTAAAGCAGTGCCCGATGGATTCGGCACTGTTACTCCATACCTTGTGGTAGATGGCGCCGACGAGCTCATACAGTTCATAGAGAAAGGCCTCAATGGAAAAACTGTATTTATTATGCGTCGCGATGACAATAAAGTTTCTCATGCCACTGTGCGGATCGGCAACTCTATGATCATGATATCGGATACGATGCATGACATGAAGCCCGAACTCGCCATGCTATATCTCTACGTGGAAGATGCCGATGCTATTTTTAAATCAGCCATCGATGCTCACGCCGAAGAAGTTCAGCCTATGAAAGATCAGTTCTATGGCGACCGTACCGGCGCCGTGAAAGATCGTTGGGGCAACAAGTGGTGGATTGCAACCCAGAGAGAAAAAGTTGAAGGAGAGGAACTCGAACAACGCGCAAAAGAAGCCTGGAAGGAGCAAGAGCATCTTTCCTAAGGGGCTGTCATAACATTAAGTTATTACAATTTCTATTCTGTCCTCAGGGTCTCCACTGGGTTTGCAGTAGCCGACTTGATTGCCTGCAATCCCAGTATGATCAATGCCACAACAATCGTTGAAGCTGCCGCCAGGGCAAACATCCACCATTGGATGCCCACATTAAATTCGAAGCTCTGAAGCCAGTCCTTCATAATGTACCAGCTTATCGGCAACGAAAGAACAATTGCGATCGAGATCAGTTTCAGGAAGTCGCGCGATAACAACGACACGATTTGCATCACCGTTGCGCCGAGAACTTTCCTGATACCCATTTCTTTAACGCGCTGTTCGGCCGTGAACATTGCGAGCCCGAGCAAGCCAATGCACGAAATGAAAATCGACAGAACGGCAAAGTAACGCGAGAGTTTATATGCAACCTGCTCGCTTTGATACGACCATGCCAGCTCTTCATCGGCAAACTGGTGTGCAAAAGGAAAATCAGGTTCTACTTTTTTATAGAGTGCTTCCAGCTCCGAAATAACCTGTGTGATCTTTCCAGGATCTGTTCTTACAACAGCATAACCGCTGCTGCGATTGGGACGCAGTCGAAGAATGATCGGTTCGATTGGAACCCGCAACGTGTTGTAGTGGAAGTCTTTGACAACACCGACAATCGTTCCGGGCTTACCCCAAAATGTGAGCGGCATGCCAACAGGATCTTTATAACCAATGATCTTCGCGGCAGCTTCATTGATGATGTAATTCGATGAGTCGGTATGTGTTTCGGAGAAGTCGCGACCACCAGCCAACTGCATATTCATCGTCTTCACGAAATCATAACCAATAGAGTTCTGTGTGAAGATGGCCCTCAACTCCGGAAGCTTTCCTTCCCATGAAACGTCGACCGTTGTGTTCTCCAGTTCGACGGGACGTGCCTGCATATTGGTAACACTGGCAACGCCCGGAAGCTGAAGGATCTCGTTCTTGAATGTCTGGAAGTTTCGACCAAGGTTTCCACTCAATCCAACATACAGCAGATTGTATTTATCGTAACCCAGGTTTTTATTCTGAATATATTCTACCTGCTTCGAGATCACGATCGTTCCAACGATAAAGATCATCGACAATGAAAACTGAACAACGACGAGTATTCTTCGGAACGAGATCGACGACACGTTTACTTTGAAATTTGCTCTCAATGCCGAGATCGGTTTGAACGATGAAAGCAACAATGCAGGATAACTTCCGGAGATCGTTCCAGTGATCACGATAAGCGCAACCAAACCAATCCAGAATTTGATATCATCGATCGGCGTTGCGATGTGTTTGCCCACTACAAGATTGAATCCCGGTAAAAGGATCATCAGTAATGTCACTGCAAGCACAACCGCGATGGTCGTAAACATCAATGCCTCAACCATGAATTGAGTTGCGACCACCGACCTCATGGCACCAACAACTTTTCGAACGCCGATTTCTTTGGCGCGCTTGAGCGACCTCGCCGTGCTGGTGTTCATGAAATTGATGCAGGCGATCAAAAGCACGAATGCCGCCACAATGGAAAACAGTTCTACATATTCGATACGGCCACCATCAACAAATCCGTTTTTGAAGTTTGAATACAAATATTTTTCTCCGTAAGGCTGCAGGCCAAGCTCAAGCCGGTGGTCTTCCGACCATTTCTTACTGTAGTCTTTGATCAATAACCTGATCTTCGATTTCACTGCGCCGGCATCGGCGTGATCATGAAGCTTCAGGAATGTTATCGGACCGCTGTTGTTCCAGTCCGAGATCCAACTGCCTTCGCGTTCTTTAAAAAGTTCGTAGCTCAAAGCATATTCGAAGCGCTCCGAACTGTTCTCACCAATGTCTTCGAACACGGCGGTGACTTTCAACTCGCGATAGTTTTCAAACTTGATCGATTGATCGATGGCTTTATCGGGACCTCCGAAGAAAATGTTGGCCAACCTTCTCGAGATTGCGATACTCTCTTTCGTGGGAAGCGACGCTTCCCGTGAACCAGCGATGATCGGGTAAGAAAATATTTTGAAGAAGTCACTGCCAGCATAAACTCCTTCGGTCTTCATCAACTCATCGTCGTGAGCTAGTGTGTGCCAGGAAGGAGGAGCGTAGCCTGTAGCATACTCAACTTCGGGAAAGATCTTCGGGAGTTCTTCGCCCAGCAGAGCGGGCGTGTCGTGTCCGCCGTATGTTATCTCGTGATTGGTGTATTCGGTACTCGTGACAATGTAGATGCGATCGAGATCTTTGTGGAACGCGTCGACGCCATATTCATCGGCCACCCACAATGCACAGAGCATGCTTGCTGTAACTCCCAGCGAAAGTCCGAGAATATTGATGAGTGAATAAACTTTATTCCTGACGAGATTTCGCCAGCCGGTTTTGAGGTATGTGGCAATCATGCTATGAATTTACATTAAATTTCAGCTATGATCGACATAGTAATAGAAGCACGAAAGGCTTCCATCACCACAGGAATGGAAGTCCGGCGCATTTTGCCATTCCGCCAGAGAAGGATGGTGGGTCCGTTCATTTTCATGGATCATGCCGGACCGGTACATGTTCAACCCGAAAAAGTCTCGTCGATGGACGTGCTGCCGCACCCGCATATCGGCTTGTCGACCGTCAGTTATTTGTTTGGAGGACAGGTTACGCATCGCGACAGTCTCGGTGTTGAACAAGTGATCCGTCCCGGCGAAGTTAACTGGATGACTGCCGGCAAGGGCATCGCGCATTCGGAGCGCTTCGAAGATCCGTCGGCCCTCGCGGGTGGCGACATTGAAATGATACAAACCTGGGTTGCGTTGCCCGATAAAGACGAAGAGCAATCGCCAACATTCGATAATTATAAACCAGAAGTGCTGCCAGTGTTCACTGACAAAGGGGTGTGGATGCGATTGATTGCAGGCAATGCATATGGATTGAAGAACGATGTGAAGACACATTCGCCGTTGTTTTATGTGCACGTGGTTCTTGATGCCGGAACAACATTCCCGTTGCCGAAAGAACACCCGGAGCGCGCGGTATATGTAGTGAAGGGATCGATTGAAGTTGCAGGAAGAACATACACGCAGGGACAAATGATCGTGTTCACAAAAGGAATGGATGATGTTGTGAGATCGCAGGACCGGGCTACGATCATGTTTCTTGGTGGCGAGCCGTTGGGTGAAAGATTTATATGGTGGAATTTTGTTTCGTCGCGCAAAGAGAGAATAGAGCAGGCGAAAGCAGACTGGAAGGCGGGGAGGATAATATTACCACCGAATGACAACAAAGAGTTTGTGCCGTTACCCGAGGATCATTCGAGGCCGGCGCCAGCTGCTTTATCTTGAGAGTGAATAGTGAAAAGTGAATAGTGAAAAGTGAGAGTTTTTAACTTTTAGTGAAAAGTTGGTTTCGAAGTTTTTTGACCTCGAACGGTTTTCAGGGTGGCGACTAACATGGCAATAAGTTGACTGCATTCGTAACGCAGTTTTGCGATGCGCTCCGAAAACTCATTCCCTTCAGTGTCTTTCAAAAGTGACAGCCAGTAATCCGTTTCATTCGCTTCTTTCAATGCAATATTCATCTTATTGGCGAAGTCAGGCCGGCTTGATGCAAACTCAGCCTCACGTATTAGTGCACCAATCGCCGTTCCGCTTCGAACGAGTTGTTTGGTGATAATGAATTCGCGACGTTCCTGTTGAAGATACTTGCAGAAGCCAATCACTTCAATCGCAAACGAATAGCTTTTATCTTTCAATGGTGATCTCTGCATGATTGAATTTTTATGCAAAGATATTTTCACCCTTAGCCCTTAGTCAACTCTGCCACTAAAATTAAACCAGACAACTTTTAACTAAAACTTAAAAACTCTACCTTTTCACTATTCACCTTTCACTTTTCACTCTATTTTTATGTACCCCATATTTGCCAAATGGAAGAACAGCCAGCCCACCGTAAACGTCTTCCTCCGCATCAACAACAGTTACGTAGCCGAACTCGTCACTCAGCTCGACTTCGACGCAGTAACTCTCGACCTGCAACACGGTCTCATCGAACTCGAGCATTCGTTGCCCATGCTGCAGGCGATGCACAAGGATAAATTCCCGATGGTGCGTATCGCTGCCAACGATCCCGCTGCTATTATGAAACTGCTGGACATCGGTGCAAAGGGGATCATTTGCCCTTTGATCAACACTCGCGCCGAAGCAGAGAAATTTGTGAACGCATGTTTCTATCCGCCCATCGGGTATCGAAGCTATGGACCGCTTCGCTCGAATCTGCCGGCACGTCCAACATACCTGCAGGATTATAAGAACGACATCGTCACCTTCGCACAGATAGAGACCAAAGAATCGCTCGAAAACCTGGAGGAGATCGCGACTACGAAAAATCTTTCGGGTCTTTACGTCGGACCTTATGATCTGAGCATCAGTCTCGGCATGTCGAAGCTTGCCGATTTTTCCGACGCAGGTTTCATGGAACACATCAAACGAATATTGGCTGTTTCAAAAAAGCATAACCTTCTTACCGCCATCCAGTGTTATAATGAAGCCGAGGCGGCAATGCTTGCCAACATGGGATATAGTATGGTAACGCCTATTGAAGAGAGCGCGATGTTGGTGCAGGGTGTGAGAGAAAAGCTGGAACGGGTGAAATCAAAATTTAAATAAGATGGATCGTCGCGAGTTTATTGTCCAGTCGTCGATGGCCCTTGCGGGCACGGCGTTCTCGTTCGATGTGAAGAATAAACTTCCGCGATGGCGTGGATTCAATCAACTCGATTTCTTTTCGCCCGATCCTTCGAACGCGCGACTTCAGACCCGCGAAGATCATTTTCGCTGGATGCGCGACTGGGGTTTCGATTTCATCAGGCTGCCCATTGCATATCCAGCGTATCTCGACATCGACCGTTCGAAGAACATCACTGCCGAAGACACTTATAAGATCGACAACAGGGCAATAGAGAAGATCGATGCGCTTGTTAGGCTTGCGTGGAAGTATAATCTCCATGTAAGTCTCAATCTTCATCGCGCGCCAGGTTATTGCGTGAACGCAGGGTTCAATGAACCATTCAATCTTTGGAAAGACCAGGCTGCGCTCGACTCATTTTCTTTTCATTGGAATATGTGGGCGAAGCATTTCCGTTCGGAATCAAAAGACAAGATCAGCTTCGATCTCGTGAACGAACCGAGCATGAGAGAAGACATGAACGATCAGTTTTCAAAACGAAGTACAATACCCGGCGACATCTATCGAAAGGTTGTTGTCGCAGCGTCGGATGCTATCTGGAAGGAGAATAAAGACCGCTTCGTTGTTGCGGATGGAAATAATACAGGATCATCGGTCATCCCCGAGATTGCCGACATCAACGTCGGGCAGAGTTGTCGCGGTTATCATCCCGGGATCATTTCTCATTACAAAGCTCCGTGGGCAATGAAGGATGTCAATAATTTGCCGGAGTTAAAATATCCTGGACAAGTTGGCGATCAATATCTAAGTCGTGAGATGCTGGAGAAATTTTACCAGCCGTGGATCGAGATCATGAACAAAGGCGTCGGTGTTCATTGCGGCGAATGTGGTTGCTGGAACAAAACTCCGCACAACATCTTCCTCGCGTGGTTCGGCGACGTGCTGGATCTTCTTACAACCAACAAGATCGGCTACGCCCTGTGGGAATTCGATGGAAGCTTTGGAGTTCTCAACTCTGGAAGAGAAGATGTTGTTTATGAAGATTGGTATGGACAGAAATTAGATCGGAGGTTGCTCGATCTATTAAAGAAGTACTGAGGTTATTGCACTGAGTTACGCGGAGGTTTCGCAGAGCTTCACAGAGAAATGCAATACCTCCTCTGGGCAACTCCGTGCTGCCTCTGCGTAACTCTGCGCAATAGCTCCTATTTCATCACCGTAAGTATCGTTGCAGCGATCAACGTGCAGCCAAGGTGGTAGAACGTGTTGATCGAGAAAAATTTCCACGACTTGTTTTCCCACGCTACCGTGTTGAGATCGGTAGGTACATAAAATCCAAGCCAGGTAAAGATTGCCGACGACATAATGATGCCGATGGTGGACATTTTATCCATATCGGGCACGTACGACCACGCTGCGTTGTTGTGAGCGAACACATAGGCCATCAGGAAATTTCCAATCAAATTCATGATCATGCCTTTGGCGAGGGCGCCAGCGGGTGGTTTACCGGTCATCTCAATTCCCAACTCCTTGGCCCATGCTTTGCCGAAAAGAGGTGTGTACCAAAGAAATCCGAAGAAGAAATTAGCAACCGTGGCAATCACGATAGCCAGGTAATTAACTTGCAGCATATGTTTGAGGGGTTTAGGTGTATAGGTAAATTTAGGGAATTTCCGGTACGTGTAAACTAATCCAGTCACTCTGTCGTTGTCACTTTTATGAGCGAAATTATAAGCCGAAGCAGGATTCAATCAGTAGGAGAAGAAATTGCTAATGCGATCAGTCACGGTGTGGGCATGCTTGCAGCAATTGCAATCACTCCCTTTCTCATCATCAAAGCGATACCATTGGGTGCGGGCGCTACTACAGGCGCCGCAATATTCGGTGCTACGATGATCATCCTCTATGGATCATCGGCCATCTATCATTCGCTTCCACACTCCAGGGCAAAGAGGATCTTTCAAATATTCGATCACTCCGCGATCTTCCTTCTCATCGCGGGTACTTACACTCCGTTTACGTTAAGTGTGCTGCAAGGCGCATGGGGCTGGACCTTGTTCGGCGTCATTTGGGGACTCGCACTTCTCGGCGTCATTCTGAAAACAATTCATACCAATGGCACCAGCAAACTTTCGATAGCACTGTACCTGGCCATGGGCTGGCTCGCCGTTTTCGCGGTGAAGCCATTGTATAATTCGATGCCCGCATGGGGTCTCTTTTGGATCCTCGCCGGCGGCGTGATGTATACAGCGGGTGTCGCCTTCTTCGCTTACGACCACAGATCGAGATTCAATCACTTCATCTGGCACCTGTTTGTTCTTGCGGGAACATCATGTCATGTGGTTGCCGTGATCAACTTCGCCTTTCATAAATAAAGGATAAATAAAAAACGAGTACCCACAAGGATACCCGTTTTAGATTTAAACAAACTACAAACCTATTTTTCAGGAGTTCGATAGGCGGTGATAGTATTTGGCGATGTAGACCAGCCGATCAGGTTAGCGCCTTGTGGTGCATAGAACAAATAGCCGCTCTCTGTATCGAGTTCATACAACGGATCTTTGTCGCGTTTCGCGAGACCGATCTTCGCCACAGCCTCACCGCTATCTTTATTGATCCCGAGCAAGCTTGTACGGTCGTCTACCTTTGTCATTATGTAGATCATGTCGTTCGATTCGCCGCTTGCCGAAAGCCTGCTTTTTACTTTACTGAAATTAACCATGCTCGTAATAAATCCCGCGGTACCAACAACAGAGTAAGCTTGTTGCGCCATCGAGAATTGATTTCGCATCGTTGCTTGTTGCGCGGGTGTCATTACATCCGATAATTGTACCGTTGCTTTGCTGAGTTGATTCGCCTCTACACCGGCAGCGGCTACGGCAGCAACTGATGCCAGTACATCCATTGCTGCGCCAACTTTGGTCAATGTACTTGCAAGCGATCTAACGCCTGGATAATATACTGTGTACTTTGTTTGTCCATCGAAGCCAATGAGTTTTGCATTCTGGCTGGAATAAACCAACACGCCATCTTTGCGGATATTGATCGACATCGGTTTCTCAGAACTCTTGAATTCGATCTTTTCTTTATTCAATACTCCGCCGGTTCCGGTTGTCTTGTTGATGTCATACAGGTTGTTGTCGTCGTCCGAATAGAAGTAGATGTGATCGGTTCCGTTGGCCGAAAGTATCGGCATTTCTTTCTTCGATTGAGTAGGCAGGTCCATCAAACGCTTGTCTGTTTCTAGACCGAGGATGTTCACTTCGCGATCAGTCTTATACAAAAGTCCTTTCGGAGTGAGTTCGAGATACTGAAGATCACCATCGACCGTTACGTTTTTCGGGAGCACGAATTTTCCCGCAGCCACATCGATGAAGTTGATCGAGTTCTTTTGGTTGGATGAATTCACCATCGCTACCGCAAGACCTCTTTCGGTGTACAAATAATTCTTAATGCCACCGTTGAACTTAATGCCATCGCCCCAAAGCTCGGAGCCATTTTTCTCGTCAACCATTTTTATCAAACCGGTTGCAACAATGCCACCGGTGTTCGAGCTCCCGGGACAAAGTATCAACCCCTTTTGATCGTAGATGATCTGGTCGATCGGTCCTGTAGTTTTCACGAGATCTTTCCATGCCGGTTTGCCGTCGGAGTAATTCATGGCGATCATATAACTAGGTTTGATCACGAAGAGAGTTTCACCACGACCAGGCACCAGTTTGATCATATCGATTCCCTGCTCGACTTTAATTGCCTTCCCTTTATTGAGATCCGGAAGTTCCGCTTCCCAGTTAATGTTGCCTGTAGCAATTGTAGCATTGAAGATCCCGTTGCTCGTAGCGAGGATCATATTGTCTTTACCGTTATTAATAGGAGGGCACAACAATTTTATAAATCCACCTTTGCCGCCTGGCGCGGCGCCACCGGTTAACGCAGCCAACTTGTTGAGCTTTGAAGCGGCTTTACTTTTTTCTTTGAACACTTCCGTATTGCTGTACAATTTCCTGCCTGTACGTAAATCGAAAACATGCAATGCCTTTTCGCCGTCGATCGTTCCGCTCACCCATGCGTGTCCCGATTCCAGCAAGAATCCGTAGTCTTCAACATTCTTGATATTCTCTTTAATAACATCCACCAGTATTCGTCCATCATAAGGATCGATAATGGTAAGGGCTGTTCCTTGCGGAACAATGAAAGGTGTGTTCGGCGCAATGTTGAAACCCGTGATGTCAACACGGTCCGGTGTAAGGTCTTTCGGGAATGACCACTTGATGGCGCCCGTCTCGGGGTTCACCCCGTTTAAGACCAGCGCGACCTGGTTTGTAATTCCTTTCTTATAATTAGCACCCGCGGTAGCGATCAGCGTTCCGTCGGGTACAAGCGTCAGGGTCCGGACTTCCCATTGGAATGATGGAGATGTCCATACCGAGTCGATCTTTTGCGCATAGGCAAAATCGATCGACAGGAGCAACAGAAATAATGGGGCTAACTTTTTCATGGCAGTGAATTTTTTGATTTAAAATTGGCCCGGAAACGGGGTTTAAACCTGCCAAGAGGCGTCACAAACCTGCCATTTCTATGACCGAAACCGGTCGGCAGCCTCCAATTGCGAACAACCTAATCGTTGAAATCCATTCGAATAGTATTAAAAACACGTTTCTTGATGGCACGAAACGTGCAAAGCGCAACGTGCAACGAACAACGAAATGATTAAGAACTTTGTCAAGATCGCCTTCAGGAGTATCACACGTAGCCGTGGTTATTCTATAATAAACATTGCTGGCCTCGCAGTCGGGATGGGCGTAACGATGCTCATCGGCATGTGGGTGTACGATGAAGTATCGTTCAATCAATATCATAAAAACTACGATCGCACCGGCGAGGTATACCAGCATCAGGATCTTAATACCGGCGAGATCAACACCGTACTCAGCGGTTGCGGTCCGTTAGGGGCCGAACTCAGGACGAACTATAGCAACGATTTCAAACACGTGGTAAGGATGTGGTGGGAAAGCAACCACATTCTTTCTATCGACGATCAGAAGATCTCGCAAAACGGAACGTTCATGGACAACGAAGCTCTCGAAATGCTGACGTTGAAAATGATTGAAGGAGATTGGTCTTCACTAAAAGATCCTGCTTCGGTAGTTCTTTCGAAGTCGGCCGCAACAGCGCTCTTCGGAACAGCCGACCCAATGGATAAAATGATCCGCATCGACAACGCCATGGACGTAAAAGTTACCGGTGTGTACGACGACATTCCCAACAACTCCCGTTTCAGCGAACTTAAATTTATTTCTACGTGGGACTTCTTCGTAGCACAGAATGCGTGGATGAAAGATGAAGAGAACAACTGGAAGAACTCGCTTACGACGTTCGTCGAACTTCAGCCTAACGTAACATTCGAAAGTGCTTCGGCTAAGATCGGTAATATCAAATTCAACAAGCTGTCGAAAGAAGAAGCGTTAAGAGAAAATCCAAAACTCTTCGTTCAACCCATGAGCCGCTGGCATTTATACTCCGAATGGGAGAACGGCCAGGAAATACGCGGACGAATTCAATTCGTCTGGTTGTTTGCAATCATTGGTGCATTTGTATTATTACTCGCTTGCATCAACTTCATGAACCTGAGTACGGCTCAATCCGAAAAACGCGCGAGAGAAGTTGGCATTCGTAAGTCGATCGGTTCTGCCCGCACACAACTTGTTTGGCAATTTCTTACGGAGTCGTTCATGATCGTTCTGCTGTCGTGGTTTGTTGCGCTGGCGTTCGTGGGATTTTTGTTGCCGTGGTTCAATGATCTTGCAGGCAAAAGGATGTCGGTGCCGTGGAACAACGCCGCATTCTGGATCGTGAGCCTGGGATTCATTGTAATGACGAGCCTGTTGTCCGGAAGTTATCCTGCATTGTTCCTCTCATCTTTTCAACCCGTTAAAGTATTGAAAGGAACATTCAGGGCCGGCCGATTCGCATCGTTACCACGAAAGGCATTGGTTGTCTTGCAGTTCACTGTTTCTATCGCGTTGATTATCGGAACGACGATCGTGTGGCAACAGATTCAGTATGCGAAAGACCGGCCGATCGGCTATTCGAGAGAAGGATTGATCATGGTGCGCAAGACGGCGCCTGAGCACTGGCAGAATTTTGAGACGCTGCGCACCGAACTGTTGTCGAGCGGCGCCGTTGCCGATGTTGCGGAGTCTGCCGGTCCGCCAACAGCTGCGTGGTTCGAAGCAACGGGTTTCAACTGGAAGGGAAGAGATCCAAACATGCACGATGATTTCGTGAACCAGGCTGTTTCGGTAGACTACGGTAGAACGATGGGCTGGGAATTTGTTCAGGGCCGCGACTTCTCCCGCGAACATTCTACCGATTCGTTGGGACTCGTGTTGAACGAGGCTGCGGTTGATTTCATGGGACTGGAAGACCCGGTGGATGAGGAGATCACATGGCAGGGAAAGAAATATCATGTTATAGGTGTGATCAAAGACATGGTGATGACTTCGCCATACGAACCCGTGAAACAAACAATATTCAGGTTGATCACAACGCAGGGACTTTGGATCAACATCAAGTTAAATCCAACCATGGGTGCTTCGGAGTCGGTCGGCAGGATTGGAAAAGTGTTTCAGCAACTAATTCCATCCTCACCATTCGAGTACAAGTTTGTTGACGAAGAATACGCGGCGAAGTTTGCCGGCGAAGAAAGGATCGGGAAGCTCGCGAGCTTCTTTGCAGTGCTCGCGATATTTATCAGTTGCCTCGGACTCTTCGGAATGGCTTCGTTCGTTGCAGAGCAGCGCAAGAAGGAAATTGGGATCCGCAAGATCCTCGGTGCTTCGGTTGGCAATCTCTGGAAGATGCTGTCGCTGGAGTTCGTGATCCTTGTGGCGATCGCTTGTGTTATCGGGATCCCGATTGCATGGAGTTACCTGTCGGCCTGGCTGCAGAAGTATGAGTATCATACAGAGATCTCTGTGTGGGTTTTCATCGCAGCGTCGGGTGCGGCATTGATCATCACGTTAATAACGGTGAGCTTTCAAACCATTAGAGCTTCCGTTGTGAACCCGATCAATTCGTTGCGATCAGAATAATCTTATTCATCTCTCAATGATTTAATCGGATTTGCTCTCGCAACACCAATCGTCCTCCAGCTAACGGTAACAACCGCGATGGTGATCGCCACCACACCCGTGATAATAAACGGCATTGCATTCAACGGCATGTGAAAGGCGAACGTCGCCAGCCATTCTTTCATCACGAACCACGCAATGGGGCTCGCTATTACGAAGGCGATAAACACCAGCAATACGAATTCTTTTCCCAGCAAGCCAACGATGCTGTTCACCGTTGCTCCCATCACTTTGCGGATGCCAACTTCTTTGCTCCGACGTTCTGCAGCGAACGAAGCAAGTCCAAACAATCCCATCGACGCAATCAACGCCGCGAGTCCCGAGAAGATGCCGAAGAGTTTCGTAAACTTTTCGTCTTCGCCATACTGGCGGTTGTAAACGTCGTTGGCAAATTCATAATAGAAAACATCCCTGGGGAACATGTCGTCGTAGATCGATCGAACCTGTGCGAGTGTTTCACTGAAGTCCGCGCCTGGCTTCATCCTGATCGTCATGAAACGATTGCTGGGCGTGTACCACAACATCACTGGTTCTATCGCCTTGTGCGCCGATGACCAGTTGAAATCTTCCATTACTGCCTGCACATAGAAGCGACGACCATTGGTTGCCGTAACATAACGACCGATCGCATCTTCATTTCTTTTGAAACCCCATGTATGAATGGCTGTTTCGTTTACCATCACTCTTCGTATGAAATCATCCGGATTGCCAACGGTGTTTGTCATTCCTTCGAAGAATGGATCACCGGCAAGGATCTTCACGTCGAAGGCCTGAGCGAAATCGTGATCGATGCCCGAGCATTTGAATAACCTGATCCCACCATCGCCAACACTGTCGATCATAAACGGTATCGAGAAATTCAGACCACGGCCAGCCTGGTTGCCAGCATACGAAGCATATTCGATGCCCGGAACATTCACAACTTCTTTTTTGAATGAAGCCTCTGCAGCGACACTGCTCACACTATCGGGAATAATTCGTGGACTTCTTACTGTGATCAGTTGATTCATGTCGAGACCAACGTCCATCGTTCTCATGTAACGAAGTTGCATGTACACAACGATCGTACAGATGAGTAATGATATCGCTGGCGCATATTGCAACACAACAAGAAATCTTCTTATTCGCGACTTCGATCCGATGGAACCGAGGCCACCCTTGAGCACTGCAATTGGCATGAATGAAGAGAGAATGAATGCCGGGTAAAGTCCCGACAGCAACACACCGGTGATGAAGATTCCACCGATCAATAAAAGAAATTTTGTGTTGAACCACGAAGCCAGCGTGAAATCCGTGTGCACGAATGAATTGAAGGATGGGACAAGCAACATCACGAGGATTACGGCGATAACGAGACCGGCAAGATTCATCAGCGAAGCTTCCATGAAGAACTGCATTCGAAGATTTCTCTTGTAAGCGCCGATCACTTTCCGGATGCCAACTTCCTTTGCGCGATCGAGTGATCGTACCGTTGAGAGATTAACGTAGCTCATTAATGCAATCGCGAGCGTGATGATTGCGATGACCGTGAAAAAGTATACCATCCTCGCATTGCCAGTGTGGATCACATCGACGACGGATCCGAAGCCAACCACGCCGAGATTCGTTTCGCGGTCGAAGTAGACTGATCTCAGTGGCTGAAGCTGAACGATCATCGACGAGTTGATCCGCCTTAGTTCTTCACCTGTCTGTCGTTCAATGATGGCAGTCATTATTTTCCCGACATCAGCGGGTTTAGCGTCGTCATTTAGTTCCACGTACGTTGTGAACTCGTTGACTCCCCACGAACTGTAGGCTTCTAATTGATCTTTTGGAACATTCGAAAGATAGGTCATCATTGGAGTGATCATGTCGAACTGTAAGTGCGAATTGGCAGGCGGGTCTTTGATCACACCGGTTACTACAAATCCAGGCAGTGTGGGAACACCGAGAGAGATGTACTTGTATTCAATTTCTTTCCCGATTGGATCGTCGTTACCGAATAACCGCTTCGCAAGACTTTCGGTTATCACGATCGAATGTCCTTTCAGCGCCGTTGCACGGCTGCCTTTTATCAAAGGAAAAGAAAACAGATCGAGGAATGTGGAGTCGACGATGATCGAGCGCGTGTCTTTAAATGAATACCGTTCTCCGTTTCGCGTTACACTGATGGTCGGACATTCCTGGAAAAAGTCTGCATGGATCCGGGATACGTTTGCGACGGCTGGGATCTCGTTGCGGAAAGCTTCGCCTGCATTGAGATAGATCTGTGCACGATCTTCCTTTGTTCCACCGGCGCTCGATGCTTCGAACACCACGCGATAGATGTTGTTTGCGTTGTCGTGAAACTCGTCGGCCGATCCCTCATAAATAACATATTGAAAGATCAGCATGCTGCTTACCAAACCGAATGTAAGGCCAAGCAGGTTGATGATCGAATACGTTCTGTTCCTGGCGATGTTTCTCATCGCGGTAACGAAATAATTTTTCCACATGATGGTAGAGAATAATGATGGAGATTGTTGTAACAGTTTTCGCTTGCGCGAGAATGGAGAGAGGAAGGCAATTACGTTGATGATGTAATCACGATTGGCTTTTTTTACTCCGTACTTTTTTAATTGATATCGATATTCTTCGAGAAGGTCGCCTTCCACTTCTTCGATGAGATACGAAGGGCAGAACTTTTCGAGAAGCCTGTGTGCCCATGCCGGCGGATGTATATTCTCCATTTCACTCATGCTTTTCCGAGGTTCCACAGTTTTTGTCGCACTTCCTGGATATCGTTGAGTACGCGACGACCCAAGGCTGTTGTAGAGAAGATCCTTTTGCGACGCCCGCCGCGTTCGGCTGTGGCGCCACCCATTCGTGAGCGGACCATACCTTTTTCTTCGAGACGTTGCAAGGCAGAGTGCACCTGGTTGAGCCGAACTGTGCGGCCGGTCTGTTCGATCACCTCGTGTGTGATAGTGACACCATAGGCATTTTCGTCGAGGGCGGCGACAACCAGCAGAACGATCTCCTCGAATTCGCCGAGATATTTGCGTTCCATTTATTCTATTTTTGCTGATCTAATGTAACGGAAAAAGCCCGGAATGCAACCGGGCTTTAATGTTCAATCGTTGTTCATTTACTGTTCTTTGAGCGCCTGGACGGGATTCCATCTCGCAGCCTTCAGCGACTGTATGCCCACGGTAATCATCGCAACCGCCATTATCGATATCGCCGCCTTTGCAAAAAGCGTGGCTGTGATCTCGGTGCGATAGGGAAACGATTCGAGCCACGCATGTGCCGCATAATAACTTGCCGGCACGGCCACCAGGAATGCAATGCAGATGAGAATGATATACGTCTTGCCAAGATGAACCACCAGTTGCGACTCGCTCGCGCCAAAAACTTTCCGGATCCCGATCTCGCGAAAACGCTGCGTGGTGCTGTAGACTACGAGTCCAAACAAACCGAGGCATGCTACAAATATTGCGAAGCCGGTAAAGAACGCGAACAGTTTCGACAGCCGTGCTTCCGATTTATACAGCTTATCAAAATTCGTGTCGAGGAATTTATATTCGAAGGGCCAGTTCGGCTCCAGCTTCTTCCATACTTTTTCGAAATGTGCGATGGTCGATGGAATATCGTCGCCCTTGATGCGGAGCGTGATCTCGTCAGAGAACATCCGGTTCACCTGGAGAACCACCGGTGTAACACTTTGATGAAGACTATTCAAATGCAGGTCCTTGATAACGCCGACAACCGTACCTTCTTTTTCTTTGGTCTGATCATCCCAGCGACGCCACGAGATCGGGTGTCCTAACACATCTTTCGGATCGGTATAGCCGAGCATCTTAGCGCCCGCTTCGCTGATCATGAATGCATCGTTCACATCGGATGGACGATCGTGTGAAAAATCACGACCTGCGATGACATCCAGTCCCAATGTCTTCACATAATCTTCGTCGGTGATGAGCATTGACACCTGCCATTCTTTGCCGGTCTCTTTGTCGCGAAAGCTATCTCCGGCGAACGCTTGTCCCGGCAGACCGTAGCCCACTGTTGCGCTTACAACATTGGGATGATTGGCGAATTCGTTCTTTGCTGCCTGTCCGTTTCCATCGAGTGCGCCGCGGATCGGGATCACGATCACGTTGTTCATGTCGAAGCCTACGTCTTTCGTCTGCATGAACGTGAGCTGATCGGATACAACGATCGCTGCTGTGATCATGAAGAACGATAACACGAATTGAACAACCACAAGACCTTTGCGGAGGATGGTTCTTCCAGATGTTGGAGTTTGGCCGCGTCCCGTTAAGATCGATGAAGGTTTGAATGATGATATATACAGTGCGGGATATGCGCCGGCCATTATTCCTACGATCAGGGCGGACGAAATAATGACCGCGATTGCAATTGGATGCAGAAAGATGTTGGCGGGAATACTTTTTTCTGTGAATGAATTGAGATGCGGCAAAGCGATTTGTGTGAGAACGATGCCAATCAATAAGGCAATTACCGAGAGAATAACCGATTCACTCATGAACTGGTTGATCAACTGAGATCTTGCAGCGCCGATTGATTTTCTTACGCCGACTTCTTTCATGCGATTCATGGCACGTGAGGTCGACAGGTTGATGAAATTGAGTACGGCAATTAAGAGAATGAAGATTGCCGTTACCGAAAGAATGTAGACGGTCTGTATGTTCCCTTTATCGGCAATATCCCAAAGTTGATTCGAAGCATGAAGATGCACCTGGTCTAGGGGCATCAGGTGAGGAATGTAGTAACCGCCGGTGCTTTTTGTAACAGGCCAGGCATAACGCTCCGCAAATTCTTTCAGCTTACCGTCGAGCGCCATCGCATCTGAACCAGGTGATAGTTTGATGTATGTTATAAACTGGCTCCACTGCCAGCTTTGCATCCGGTCGCCGATAACGCTGGCTAAATCTTCGAGGCGAAGGAGATAACTAATGTGAATATGAGAATGCGTTGGGAAGTCTTCGTAGACACCACTCACAAAAGTGTCTTTGGTGCCAATGCGAATAGCTTTTCCAAGGGCTGGCTTGTCGCCAAAATATTTCTTTGCAAGAGTTTGCGACAGCGCTATTGACTTTGGCCCGGTAAGAATGGTGTTACGATCGCCTTCAACAAGCTTGAGGTCGAACATATCGAACATAGTACGTTCGCCATAGCCACCATTTTCTTCGGTGGCTTTGGTATCACCTACAGTGAAGAGAAGTTTCGAGTTGATGTTGAGGAAACGGAAATAGTAATCGACTTCCGGGTAATCCGCCTTCAGTGTTGGTGCGATCATAGGCGGAACCATGGCCCCGACTTTCGTGGTGCCATCGTCGGAAAACATCTCGTCGTAGACTCTGAATTTCAGGTCGGCATCGTTAACATGCTTGTCGTACGAGAGTTCGTCGGTGACGAATAACGCGATGATCAGGAAACACGCGACACTGATTGCCATGCCGCTGATGTTGATGATGGAGAACAGTTTGTTCTTGAGGAGGTTCCTGAAACCGATGGTGAAGTAGTTGCGGAGCATAAATTTCGTGGATACGACGAATTTACGGCGTATGAGAGAAAACTCCGCTCGCGACTAATAGTAACAGGAATGAACGCTATTTATTGTCGTTGAGATCTTTTTCGACGTCGGCTTTCATGTCGCTGACGCCGTCTTTGAATTCTTTGACGCCCTTGCCGAGTCCGCGCATGAATTCGGGGATCTTTTTAGCGCCGAAGAGAACGAGCACGACAACGCCGATGAGCAGGATCTCCTGGGCGCCAACGCCACCGAGGAAGAGGAATATTTGTGAATTCATTTGAATGCAGTTATTTTTTTCTCACAGTAGACACGGAAAGCACTTGTAGCTTCTTTCGATAACGTGCAGGGAAGGGAAAAAATTGGAGAGTTCGACGAGGGGGAAGGCTGTTGGGCAGGGAAATAGGTGAGTTTATGGTTGAGTTGGGTTAAGGTTTAATTGAGATTATTTGTAAGTGGTTGCCTTTCGGAAATTAAGAAATGAAAGGGCGGCGAAGATAAGGGTGCTGCCGCCGAATAGGCCGCCAGTGGTGGTGAGGCCTGATATGAGAAGAAAGTATGAGAGCAACATTCCAATAATCATCAATAAGAAAGCGACAATTATGGTGAGAAAATCGATTTTAAAGAGACGATTTTGCTCCGCGTCGATGATCCCGAATTTGCTCATGGTTTCTTGATGTCTTGCCTGCTGGTCCATTGCTGCGTGTTTCAATACCCATAAATTAGACGTGGATCGATTCGTCTCAATCTTTCAATCTCATCAGGATGCGGCAATAGGTATTCGTACGACACATATTGCTTCGAGTTCTCAAACTCGTCCTGGTCATTCAATCGCTTACTCATATTTAAGATGTTTGGGATTTCTCTTTCTTGTAAGCATCGAATGCCCGACTTAGGTCATTGATTACATTTAAAATGTCGCGATGCATATTGCGCTTGTCTGTTTCAAATCCGTCAACTTCAATCTTTAAAAAACTATTAATATTCGCAAGTTCCGGAAACTCCTTTCTCGTATGCGCATACCGATCTTTGTCAATCCGAAAGACCGGCTTGCCACTGAAAAACATGTTGTGAAAGATTTCTTTAATGATTGTCATAGCTGTGACGTTTTAATGTCGACAGCAAATCACCATAAAAAATAATCCTCGTGCCTGAAAATCAAGTCACTTTGTAAGGAAACCCTGATTGATTGAGAAAAGATTTAGAGAAAATCCTACGCTACTCCGCTTTCAACGACTTCACCGGGTTCTCCTTCGCCGTAGTCCAGATCGTAAGACTCGTCGCCGATAAGCCAACAGCAATCACAAACAGGCTGCACAACGTCAGTGGCCAGAAGGTTACTTCGATCCTCTGCGCATACAGGCTCGTCAGCAAACCATCTGTCATGTAGTAACCACCCACTGCACCGGCGATGCCCGCAAGCACAAGTATCATCGCAAACTCGGTGCTGATTAACCGGATGATATTCGCGATCGAAGCACCCAGTACTTTTCTTACACCGATCTCCTTCGTGCGACGATGAATGTTAAGACTCGCCATCGAATACAATCCCGAGATCGACAATAAACATCCAAGCACCGTGAGGAAAATAAAGATCTTGCCGAGGTTGTGATTGTATGAGTTCGCATCGAGATAGATAATATCCGGTTGAAGATCTGTTCGCAACGGCTTCCCCGGAAATAATTTCTTCCATTCGTTGTCAACATAGTCTTTCGTTTCTTTCAGCGATGAGGCGTCGGCACGAATAACCAGGATCAAATAATCGGCAGGCTTCGCGGGCCTATAAATATAGTCTTCATTATTATCGCTCTTAAGGTCTGTCAGGTGATCGGTGACAACACCTGTGATCCTGAAAGTCTTCCCTTCTATTTCAACCTTAGCGCCAATCGGCTCCGCAAGACCTTTTCTCCTCACGAAATTTTCATCAACAACTATCGAAGTCGAATCGTGTTCATTGAATGAAACACCGGAGGTGAATTGAAGGCCGATCGTTGCAAAATATTCTGGACTGATCTCATACACCGTTGCATTGAACTTCTGTCCATTGATCTCCGCAGATCTTTTCGGTGCATTGATGAAAGCAAAGTGATGAATTGATGGGGCGGAGCTTTCTATCTTCGGATTCGAAGCAATGGCATTACTCAACGCTTCAGCCTCTTGTGGTCCCTGGATGAGGGCCGTGATAATCATGTCTTTGTCATAACCAAAACTGATCGTCTCCTGGTAAGCAGCATTTCGCGAGAACATCGTGCCCGCGATCATTACAATAACAGAAAGAGCAAATTGGATCACGAGCAATGTCCGCGTAAAGAGGTTAGTGCCGCCCGCTTTCGCGCCACCTTTAAACAACAACACGGGACTCAACCGGCTTCCGAAGATTGCAGGGTAGATGCCAGCCAGTAATGCAGTGGCGAACAATAACACGAGCAACGCGATCACGATGTTTATGCTGTTGAGTTCGTGCATCCCATAAGGAAGCTCCCACATCGAAGCAAATTCTGGTATTGTCTTCAGCGACATCGCAAAACCCACAGCAACGGCAAGACCTATCGTGATGATGATCTCGAACAGGAACTGCAAGACCAATTGAATTCTTCCTGAGCCTACCACTTTGCGAATGCCGATCTCCTTCAATCGCCTCATCGACAACGCAAGAGTTGTGTTCGTGAGATTGAAGCATGCGATCAACAGGATGATGCCGCCCATTGTTGTGAAGATGAACAGCGCGATGTTGGGAATGCGAAGGTGAAGATCCGACCCGCGAACGTCGTTCGGAGAAACAGGATGCATAAACGGTAACAACTCATAACCCACCGATCCGGCATCAGCTATCGCTTCATTTCGCCGGCTTGCATATTTATCCATCTGCTTCGCAATAGTCGATGCTCGCTGGATATCATTCAATTCAAAAAGTACAGATGCTTCGGTGGATGTTGTCCAGTCGTCGTCGCGGAGATTGTAGATGGCGGCAAGTTGTTCGTAGCGCATGAGTGCATTCTCGGTGAACGTCGAATTGAAGGGCATGTCTTTCATCACGCCACCCACCGTTGCTACTATCTGTTTGTTGTTGACATTGAGAATTATCTCTTTACCGGCAGGATCTTCGCCGGCGAAATATTTCTTCGCAAACTTTTCGCTCAGGAATATTGAATGAATATCGTCGAAGTTATTGTATGATCCGCTCACGAGCTGTGGCTGGAACATGTTCATGAATGCGGAGTCGGCGAAGAAGATCGTTTCATGAAAACCTTTATCGCCGCGGGTGAGATATCCACCGGTACTGCAGAACCTTGTGTATTGTTTGATGCCTGAGATCTCTTCGGCCGCCGCAGGTGCGAGCGTGATTGGTGCAACGAGTTGCTGATAGGGATCGCCGTCGCTGTTCTTGCGGTGGTGAACAACCTTCACGATATTTTTTACCTGGTTGGCGTTGACTGCTGCGTCGAATTCTATGTTATATGCAACGAGCAGGTAGGCGGTCATCGCGCAGGCGATAGCGATTCCCATACCGAGTGTGTTGATAAACAAATAGACTTTGTTTTTCAGCAGGCGGCGTATGGCCACCTTCAGGTAGTTCAGGATCATGCGTTGTTAGACGCCGGGAGAGAAGGGGAAGTTGCAGCCTGCGTTTTGGAACTAAGTTTTGGCGACGGACGGGTTGCTGGCTTTGAACATAGCGATCATAATGTCCATTTTTTTATCGAGGCCAGTGACTTTCTTTTCCACACGTGTCAGTCGTTTTTCAACTCGCCAGAGGCGTTTATCGAATTCATTTTGTCTTGATTCAAATCTTTCAAATCTTTGATCAATCTGTACGAATCTGTGATCAATCTGTTCGAATCTGTGATCGATCTGTAGAAATTTATTATCAAGGCTATGAAGCCAGTCACGTATTCTCCAGGCGATCCAGAAGGTGATCACTATAGCGACCAGTATCATGCCGATCATTGGGAAATGATCAAGGATCCAGCCGATCACTGATCCTTCAATTTCGACAAGAATTGCTAATGTGTTTGTCATTGCTTTGGGGTTTACATTCGTCGCACCAAATGACAATAAAAAAGAATCTCTATGCTTGAAATTCAGATCGCTTTGTACGGAAACCCTGATTAAATAGATAAAGATTTACCTTTCATCACACACCACCCTAAACCCTTTATTATGATTTCTTGAACTTGGCGCCAGCGGGTTCCTGTATGTAACCCTCAACGGCCTTCCACTCATATCCCATGAGCCACCACGCGTAGTATAAAATCTTTTCGTATCATCATACCATCCATCGCACCATTCCCACACATTGCCGGTCATGTCATATAACCCCAACTCGTTCGGAGCCTTCTGTGCCACCGGCATCGTGCCATCGTTCTTGTGTGCTACCCAACCAACGCTGTCGGGATTATTACCTCCGCTGTACGGAAAACCTTTACTCTTCAAGCCACCGCGTGCTGCAAATTCCCACTCCGCTTCGGTCGGCAGCCTGTAATGTTTTCCTGTCTGTTCGCTCAACCATTTACAATATGCCTGCGCAAGATCCCAGCTCACGTTAATAACCGGGTGCTGTTCACTCTGCGGAAACCATGGCGCCTCCGGCATCTTCCTTCCCGTTGCCAGGCAGAATTTTCTCCACTGTCCCATCGTCGTCTCCGTCTTTGCAATGTCAAAACTTGCAACCGTTACTTTCTTCACGGGCTTCTCCATCCTGTCGCCTTTCTCATCGCCCATCGTATACGTTCCACCCTGTATGTACACCATCTCGGGTAAACCTGCATCTTCATAGATCGGAGTTACAAATTCCGTTTTAGATTTTCCCACCCACAAGAGCGCATCCGAGATCAACGTGTTCTGAAGTTTGTCGCTCATCACAAGCTCGCCGTGTCCCATGTTGATGTACACCATGTTGTATTTGGTGTTGGTCCACATCACGGGAGTGTCGCCACCGGGAATAATGTCTTTCATACCGAGCGGGTAATTCAACGGGTCGAGTGTCACGAGCACCTTCACGTTCTTGTTTTCGCGTGGGCTGGGTTTCCACTGATACCATTCGTTAGTAGGTGCCCAAAGAACCGACGGCATATTTTTAGTAACGGGATGTCGCGGATCATCGATCACTAATCTCGCAGGCAACGGAGGCCAGTTGTTTGTATAAAACACTGCGCCTCCCATGAAGTCTACAAACCACGGCCACTTTGTAGTTTCATCATTATAACCGGCAACGTGAAAGCCGATCCAGCCACCGCCGTTGTTCATAAATTTCTCGAACGACCTTCGCTGGGCTTCCGTGTGTGGAAACTCGTTGATCCACATCACCACCTGGTAGTTCCTGAGAAGCGTGTCGTTGAGATTGGTCCAATCACTGGTTGCATCGAACGTAAAGTTACGTTCGTCGGCGAGATCATTCATGAATGAACGCAGCTGTCTTGCGAAGTCGACATGGTCGTGTTCGACATCTTTACTATAAAATGCCAGTACCTTGAAATCGCGCTTTTGAGCAAACACAGTTGTCGACAAAAACAATAAGACAAAAAGAACTCTCATTTGTCGATACGTTTTGCGTTCGCTAACCACAGTACTCCATCGGTGATCATCTTGTTCTGATCGTCACTCGAGAAGATCTTGCTGCTGTGACCCATATTCATGTAAAGCATCTTATACTTTGTGTTGGTCCACAACACGGGAGTATCTCCGCCTTCGATGATAGTGCGCACACCCAACGGATAACTTTCCTGCGCGATCGACATCAGTACTTTTACATCTTTGTTTTCGCGTGGACTTGGTTTCCATTGATACCATTCACCCGTGGGCGATACATACGACTCCGGAAGACGTTTCGTAACCGGGTGATTCCTGTCCTCCACAACAACTTTCGCGGGCAACGGCGGCCAGTTGTTTACTTTGAAATATGCTCCGCCTAAAAATGAGTTAAACCATTTCCATTTGTCGTTCGGTAAGTTGAACGCCGACACGTGACAACCATACCAGGCTCCGCCGCGATTGATGAATCGTTCGAATGCAGCTCGTTGTTCGTCGTCTTTCGGAAAATCATTCAGCCAGATCACCACATCGTAGTTCGCGAGATAATCGTCATTAAGGTTCGACCAGTCGCGTGTGGCGTCGAATGTAAATTGTTGTTGTTCGGAGATGAGCTCGAAAAAATAAAGAGCATCCTTCGCAAAGTTTACGTGGTCTATTTCACCATTCGTGGTGTAGAACGCGGCCACTTTGAAACGAGGAGATTGGGAAAATGACTCTGCTGAAGTCAGTAGGAGTAAAATAACTATTAGGCTGCGCATATTTAACTGGAGTTAGCGAGTTTAATAATTTTCTACCTCATTCTGGTACATTAATTGTCATTTTATCTCCTATAAAATCGAATCATTATGAGCAAAAAGGAAGATAAATTTTTGGATGATGATATCACTGGTATTCATACGATAAACAGAATGTGTCTATCTATCTGAAGGAAGTTGATCGCACCCTTTGGACGTCTGGTCTCAATAATTCACATGTGCCGCTGATTCTTGCGGGCGTCGAATATATTGTTGCTCTCTATAAAGAGATCTCGCAATACAAACACATCGTGGATAAATGTATTTGTGGAAGTATTGAAAACGAAGATCCTAAAGTTATTTATAAAAAGGCGAAGGAGATCATCAGCCCCGCCTTCGCAGGCTAAAGCCCGCTACGGCTGGCGCGGCCTACGCGAGCTAAAAGCTCGGCTACGGCTGGCGCAGCCAATTACTGTCGAATAAACTTAAGATTTCGAACGCGACCGTTCGATGCACGAAAGCCGGCGACTTTACCTTTCTCGCGATAGAATTCAAGGCTCCCGAGAATATTAATGTTAAAGCCGTCGGCTTTCGTTGGCGTCAGTCGCATATCGTCGTGACGCTGATGATGTGACCAAAGCGTGTCGTTCTTAACTTCAAGCCTGTATGTAGTTTCCAGCTCCGGACTAAAATAAGAGCCGGTATAGTCTTCCAGCTTCACTGCCTTTGCATCAAATGAAGGCTGTGGCGTGTTATTCTCCTGTTTGTTTTCTTTCTTTTTTTCTTCCTTCAGATCTTCTTTCAAATAAAGATCGGCAAGCTGGTAACTCAGATCTGCAACCGGGAACTGTGCGTGGTTACTGAACACGCTTATTGAAAGATGCTGGTCCGGGAATCTCAGTAGGAAAGTGCGATAGCCAGCATCGGCTCCGCCGTGACTCCATGTTTTAAGGCCCTTATATTTTCCGAGAACCTGCCCGAATGCGTAATCTATAGTGTCACCATTATTCAGCACGTATCTCGATTCCATGGTCTTCATGATGTTCGGATTGCCGACTTTGACTTTCTCGAAATTTTCGGCCCACAATGAAAGGTCTTCAACAGTAGTGAACAAGCTTGTAGCGCCGGCATTGGCATAACTAAGCACACTTTTTTTGAATCCTTCTTCTGCACGATGATATGAATAAGCACGATTCTCAACGATCCTTTCATGATCGTCATAGAATAAAGTGTTCTTCATGCCGATCGGGTCGAAAATATTTTTCTTGCACCATTCGGGAAAGGGTTCATGCGTTACTCGTTTCACGATCTCACCCATCAATGTGAAACCAGTGTTGCAATACACATGTTCGTCGCCTGGTTTGAAATTCAACTCTGTTTGTTTGCTCACAAGTCGCATAACCTGTGGCATCGTGATCACGTCATCCATTCGCCAGCCGGCCATTGTGAGGAGGCTCCACTGGTCGCGAAGTCCGCTTGTGTGGTGTGCAAGCTGACGAATCGTGATCGGTGTTCCGAAGTCATGGATCTCCGGCAAATACTTCCTGATGTCGTCGTCGAGGTTGAGCTTGCCCTGGTCGGCTAATGTTGCGATAGCGAAGGCTGTAAATTGCTTGGAGATAGACGCAATGTGGAAGATGGTGAGCGGAGTAACCTTCGCATTCTGTTCCATGTCGCCGTAGCCATAGCCACGACTCAGGATCAGCTTTCCGTCGCGCTGAACGGCTATCGCAACACCGGGTGTTTTTGCTTCTGTACCGAGTGATGCTTTCACAACCTGGTCGATGCGTTTCTCGGGATCGTCCGACAGCACATCGGCGCCACCGAGTGTGATAGAATACTCGCCTGTTGCATCTTCGAATGGAGTTACGGCAATAGTATAAACTCCGTCGTTCTCTGTGGTGAATTTGAAACTCTCGGGACCTCTCGCCGGTCCATCGAATGTAGCGACCTCTTTATGAGCGGGATCGAATATTTTCACCACGAGATCAACTGTATGCTGGTTAGCATCGCCAAACACGAATGCATTCTTCTTGAGATCCAGCTTGAAGCTGTCGACAGCATGTGCTGCCAGGGTCTTTCGGCCAACGGTCTGCCCGACTGTCAAATCTGATTTTCCAGATAAAGAAGAGGCAGGCTTTTGATCACACGAAGCGAGGATCGATACGGTGGCGGCGAAGAAGAGCAATTTTTTCATAAGTAGTAGTACTTGAAAAAGGTCATTTGGTTACACTGCGTACGGTTGTATGATAACAAACTCTACAAGTTCAAATTCAGTTTTAACATTATTCCTCACCCGCGCAATGCTATCCGTAATATCTTCCGTATCGAGATCGGGTTTAAAGGTAACGATCAGCATCAACACTACTTCTTCGGGCGACTGGTAGGTAGACAATATATTATTGACTTTTAACACGGCTTCGTCTTTCTCAACCAGTGTTTTAATTTTCTTTTGCGTTTCGCGCGAGATTCCTTCACCCATTAAAAGACTCCTGCTTTCGCGACCGAGTACGAAAGAAACGGCCACAAGTAATAATCCAACGGAGATTGATGCAACGCCGTCGAAGATCGGCATATTAAGATAGTGGCCGAGGACCATGAACACGAAAACTATCAGCAGTCCCAACACAGCGGCACCGTCTTCGAATAACACCAGGAAGCTCGACGGATCTTTGCTGCGAACAATTGCTTCCCACCAGCCCATGTCGCCCTTCACTTCTCTGAATTCTTTCATGGCAATAAAAAACGACGCTCCTTCGAAGATGCAGGAGACACCAAGCACGATGTAGTTCAGCAACGGGTTTCCCGGCTCAACAGGCTCTATGATAAATTGTATACCATGATATATTGAAAGTCCGCCGCCCAGGCCGAAGATGAGTATCGAAACGATGAACGACCAGAAGTAAAGTTCTTTTCCATACCCGAATGGATGAGCCTGGTCGGGCGGCTTGCGGCTTACGCGAAGTCCATAAAGTAAAAGTATTTGATTAACGGTATCGACAACGGAGTGTATACCTTCCGAGATCATCGACGCACTGCGGGTTATAGATCCCGCAATGAATTTCGTGATCGCAATCAGCAGGTTGGCAGCAAGGGCTGCATATATCGCTTTGTTGCTTTTAGCCATTGCGTATCCTTATTTCCCTTTGCGTATCCTTTGCGCAACATGTTCTCTAAATTCTTTCGGATCAATAATCTCAATTTCATCTATCAACCCCATCACAAACCTTCCAATCCCATCGAAATTATTCACCGGTCCATGAAACTGGTAATAATCTTCTTTCTTCTCTAAATATGGTATTGCCAACGGATGTTCCTCGCGCATCAACAAATACGCCCGCATCTTAAGGTTCAACGTGATCCACGTACTTTCTCTTCCCGACATCCCGAAAATATCAGTCGTTGTTTTTTGATGAAGATCTTCGTGCTGAAAAGTTTTCCCGCCCTCCACGATCTCTCCGATACGATCTATCTTGAATTGTTTGGTCCGACGATCTTTTGTGTCGAGTGCAACTATCGTTTGATAATTATCGCCGAAGCTTATTGGTTCTACCAAACGATCGGTGATCTCGCTGCTGTTGGCAGAATGATAATTGCGGAGCACGAGTTGCTTTTTATCTTTGATCGCTTGCGATAGCTGCTCTACCAGTTTTCCTCTTCGTGCGTGTACGATCAGGTTGGGAACTTTGTCGAGCTCCGAATTCAAAGAAAGTTTCTTTAACAGTAATTCTTTCAAAGGGTTGTTGTCCACTTCGGTCTGAATGAGCTTTTTGATGAGCTTCATCTCTTCGAGTGTGAATTCGGATGTACCTAATTCATCTTCGGAGCTGTGAATGAAATACTTCCCATCGAAATCTTTCTCGATCAACAACTCAATTTCTTCGAGCAGTTTTATGTAACGATATATTGTTCGCTCGCTGGTATCGAATCGCTCTGCAAGACTCTTGATCGTCCACCTGCCGGTTTTCAATACGGCAATGATCTGGAACAGTCTCAAGAGTTTTGTTTGAGGAATGATCGAATCAGTAGGTTTCTTCTTTGCCATAAAACCTAAAATTCGTCTTTTGACACTAGTTGTCAAACCTCAACCGTTACTTGAGCATCAAATTAACGGACACGACCATGGCAACAACGGTAAAATGCCCTCATTGTGGAAACAAGTTTTCTCCTGAAGTGGCGCTGGAGCACGACATCCGTATCCAGTTGGAGAGGGAGTTTGCGACGAAGAATGAAGAGAAAGTGGTAGCCTTCGAAGAACGTGAGCGTTTGTTAGATCAACGCGAAGAGACACAGGAGCTCGAAATGCGGAAGCGATTGCTCGAGCGCGAAAAGGCTATGAAGGAAGATGCGGACCGCAAGGCAATGGAGAAAGCGCATCTCGACGTTCGCGAAAAACAACAGGAACTCGAACGCGAAAGGGAACGCATCGGCATTCTATATAAAAAGCATTTGAACGAGGGCATCGAGAAGGCACGCAACGACGAGCGCATGAAAAGCGCAGAGCTTCAGAAGAAGCTCGACGACCAGTCGAAGCTCATTAATGAAATGAAGAGAAAGTCGGAGCAGGGCAGCATGCAGGCGCAGGGTGAAGTGCAAGAGCTCGCTCTCGAAGATCATTTGCGTTATGCTTTTGGCCGCGACCGTGTAGAAGAAGTTGCGAAAGGCAAACGCGGCGGCGATTGTATTCACTATGTGAAAGATGCTTATAACAATGTTTGTGGCAAGATCCTGTACGAAAGCAAGCGCACGAAATCATTCAGCAGCGATTGGACTTCGAAGCTGAAGGAAGATATGCGGCTCACGCAGGCAGACATTGGCGTCATCGTTACCGAAGTCCTTCCGTCCGACATGACTCACTTCGGTCTCCGCGATGGCGTGTGGATCTGTACGTTCGGAGAGTTCAAAGCGCTGGCATCGTTGTTCAGGGAATCGCTGTGTCGTGTTGGCGAAGTACGCATCGCCCAGGAGAACAAGGGCGACAAAATGATGAAGCTTTACGATTATCTCACCAGCATTGAGTTCAAACAGAAGATCGAAGGTATTGTTGAGAGTTTTCAACAAATGCAGGATGACCTTAATAAAGAAAAGGCACAAGCTCACGCACGATGGGCACGTCGTGAGAAACAGATCCAGCAGGTGATTGAGAACACGGCAGGTTTGTATGGAGATGTTCGGGGTATCGCGGGCAATGCAGTGAAAGAGATAGATGCTCTGGAGGCAGAAGATGCTACGATGCGATTGTTATAGGACTTGTGTGAGCAACCATTTTTCCGCTTCATCCATGTCTTCAAAGATCTCGATATGAAAACCTCGTTTCTTGCCGATCTCTTTCCAAAGATTGCCGAATTCCCAGCCCTTTAGGTTGGCGTGCCTGTCGAACACGGCGGCGACAACAATCTTTCGGAGGTCGGGCTGACGTGCCTCATATCCTCGCACGATGTTGAATGCTTCGCTCATTGAAACGTCCACTTCGAGTTTGCGATAGTCTACGAGCATCAGTCGCCGGTTGTATTCGGTGGCGGTTTTAACGATCTGGCTGGCTGCTTCCGTCATCTGCAGAAGGTTATCGCGCTTGCCGTGCCCGACAACGAGGAGATACTTCTCGCGGAGTTCGAAAGAAATGAGTGGTGTGGGCATCAGGCCCAAATTTAATGAGAGAATATTGGGGACCGCATCCGGTAAGCATTTTTTGCCATGCGACCCAGTTTGTTGGTCAGGCGCAGGTTAACAACTGCGCCAACACCAGCACCTATTCCCGGAACCAGCTGCAACATCTTGGCGATATCGATATAGTCGCGGTACTCTTGTTGGAATTTTCGCCAGTCGAAGCTGTTCATATCAACATCATGAGTACTCCAGTTTTTCAGGATCTCAAACACCTCGCGACGACGTCCCTGGTTGCAGAATGTGAGTTCGAAGATGTATAACAGATAGATCCGTTCCTTTACATCTTTCAGATCATAACCATACAACGCTGCGATCTCGAACAGCATTTTCATTTTCACTGTAAGCCACAATGGAAAGTCGGCGAATCCCAATAACAGTCCGCCGGCGCCGGTAGCTGCTCCCTCGGCTGCGGCCGTTCGTGCAAACAATTTTATTTTTGAGTCTACTTTCTCTTCGCGCTCCTGTAACGTTCCCGATTGAAGTGCTGCCGGGTTGATGAAGCCCGCTCCGCCAAAAACTGCTCTTGTCATGTGCTTGATCGCCGCAGTAATGGCCTCGTGGATCTTCTCCGGGATCACGCGATTGATCCTCTTCTGCAGTTGTCGCGAGATCACACCGAGAAATGGTTGCTTGCGCTGCATCTCCCGTTTCCATGCCTTCAGCTCCTGCGCCGCAGTTTTTTCGTAGTCGGTCATCTTATCAAAACTACCAACAAAGCAGTTGCCAGAATTAATCCCTCAACGACACCGTGCCCTTGAATTCTCTGTTGGTGAAAACGACGTGATAAAAATAAACTCCTGCGGCTTCGTTCAGGCCATACCACTTGAATTCGCGGTCGCCACTGGTGAACACCTGTTTGCCCCAGCGATTGTAGATGCGGATGTTTTCGAAAGCTCCGTGACAATTGTCGGGAGGAAGAATGCTGACCAGCGCACCGGACTCATCGCGACGCATCATCGCGTAAAAATCATTGACGCCATCACCGTTTGGTGTAAAAATATTCGGTGGCTCGTATTCAAAATCACCGTTCCCACCCGGGTCTTTCACTTTCACATTAATCGTGAACGTATCCGACGTGGCCGTATAACAACGATCGTCGCCATATTGAAAATCGAAATGATAATTTCGTTCATAGATATCCTTACTGTCTCCATCTACGAAGATGGAGCATTGCGGTGACCATAGAAGCGATCCGATAAGAACACTCGGACCCGTTACATTCTGCCACGAAAAACCTTCCGGATTTATATCACCACCAAAGTCGGTCAACTTCAACGTGAGATTATCTTTCGGTGCTGTGTCAGTGTCAGTAATGTTCAATTGCAGGTTCAATTCCTGCCCAGATAGTATCACTGCGTTACCATCTTCATAAGTGGCACCATTACTGAGATTGACAATTGAAATCACCGGCGGGCTATTGTCGGGTTTCAATACTGTCACTTTCACAACTAATGAATCGGTCTGCCGCAAACGACATTTGTTAATGCTGTCGATCGCCACAAACCCGATGTTGAATTCGTTTTTGTCCTCAGGATTCAGTTTATCACACAGCAGGTTCCAATGGAATGGTGCGGTGATCGTTCCGATGCCAGTTGTCTTCGCGAACTCCATTCCGTACGTGGACGGATTAAAGCCATCACCTTTCATCTGCATCGTTACACTGGCGTTGGCGGCGAGATCTCTCGCGGTGACGTTGAATGTCCAGTTGTCGTAAATTTTTTTCTCGATGCCCGTCACCTCAACTTCGTTGGGATCTGCCGTGAGATCAGTATCGATAAATGGCTTCGGATACGGCGGCAAAATGACGGCGAGGTTAAACGTGAGTGTATCCGGTGGATTGATGTCGCATTGATCGAGGTCGTCGACCATTAATTGCAAAATGAAGCTTGTTCGTTTCGTGAAATCATAGATGTCACAGAACGCATCCCAATTAAGATCGCCTTTCAGCAAACCTGGTACGTTGGTGCCTACGGTCGTCTTCATGCCCGACTTATCGGGCGCGAACCCGTTGGGCAACGCATAGAAGATCATTTGATCGCCGTCAGTATCATGTGCTTCGAAGGGCCAATCATCCTGTTCTCCTTCATTCAACGTTGCCGATACAACTTTCGGCGGATTGAATTGCGCGCGTGCGTTGTTAGGAGCCTGCACATTGATGTTTACTTTCAACGTGTCGGTAAGTGGCAATGAACATGCATCGTCGAATGCAACAACACCGATCTGGTACGCAGCACCGTAGATCAATGGACATGCCGGTAAACAGATCCTGAATTCAACGGTGCCAGTTCCCGTGCCGCCACCGTGAATGTATCCGAAGCTCGGGGTCGGCAACATCGATTGAAGGTCCATTCCTGCCTTCGGCTTGAAATTCATTGCAACGATCTTAAGACGGATGTACTCCGTGTAGTTGTCGGCAGCGCGATCGGCATCGGGATCGGCAACACTCACCATGAAACAACGGTCGTTGTCGGCAACAGTGTTTGCAAAATTCAAAGTGATCTGGTTGGCTGTATACGTTGTCGCGGTCAATGTCTTTCCGGAGACCTCAGGTGGGGCCGATAATCGACAGTCTGTTACAAGCATCTGGAAGTCGCGGCGGGTTTCACCAATCTTCTTTCCATCTCTATACTGATCAACCTTCACGGCAAAAACATAAAGCCCCTGCGATCGCGGCGTAACCCGAAGAAATCCAGCGGGAGAAATATTGAGATCGGGATATTCCGGCGCTTTCGGAGTTCCGTTAACGATGCGGTCTATGCCAAAGCCGGTGAGCCATGTTACCTCCGGGTACGGCTCTGGAGTGATCGGCGGAAGAGGTGTGCTCGAAACAGTACTTAATGGAGTAACGAGTGTGTATGCTAACGAATCACCATCGGGATCGGTGCCTGCAAAGTCTACATAGTATGGTTTAGTAGGGCATGCATAATCATTGAGTGCTGGAAAATCTTTCGGAGATGAGTTGATAAACTCTTGTCCATTAACAAAGATGGGAGAGAATCCAAGATAAAAAGTCTGGCCTGCACCGAGACCTCCATGATCCGGATCCTGGCTGATAATATTTAAGATAGAATAGTTACGGCAGCAACGTGCCCAGGTAATGTAATAGCCTTCCGGATCGCTGTAGTCTGCTTCCGGGAAATTAATGTTGCTTTGGTAAGTGATCTTATCGGTGATCAGCTCCCCCGATGAACAGTCGGGTTGCGTGTAAGGAACCCTGCTTTTGAAAGCCCAGTTAAGTACAAGGGTTTGTACGAGGACATTCCCTTTTTTGCGGAAGATGCCCACGAGGATACTCGGTTCTTCAAGGCGTGGATCGCGGCCCGGGTTATTGGCAACATCGAAATAGTAAATGAGACTGACCTGGTAGGTACCACGCGTGAGGCGGACCATGGTAATTTCACCTCCAACAATGTGAGATGCCGCGGTGGGAATAGAAAGTACCAGGAGTAAAACAACAACTAACCTCTTCATTTCATCTCTTGTCTCCTTAAAGGATAGGAAAGATACTAAACGCCACTATCCTCAAAAACCGGGGATAACCCCTAATTTGCAAACAATTAATGGACACGACATTAAAATCCTCTGAAAAGAGCTATAGGAAAGGCCAGGTGCTGGAAGGCATTGTGATTGACAGTATGGCAGCCGAAGGCAAATGCGTTGCGCGTGTAGACGGGCAGGTGATTTTCATCGACGGCGGCGCTCCCGGTGACACTGTAGACGTCTCGTTAACAAAGATCAAAAAGCAATTCCTCGAAGGAAGAGTGGTAAAGATCGTGAGCCTTTCACCTTCGCGAACCACACCATTCTGTATTCACTTCGGCACTTGCGGAGGATGCTCGTGGCAACATATAGAGTATACTTCGCAGCTCGACTATAAACACAGGCAGGTAGTAGATAACCTCGAACGCCTTGGTGGTTTGAAATTACCAGGAGTGAACCCGATCATGGGTTCCGGGCATATAAAATATTATCGCAACAAGCTCGACTTTACTTTTTCTGCAAATCGCTGGCTCACGAAAGATGAGATGACGAAGGGAATTGCGTCCGGAGAACCGGCATTGGGGTATCACATCCCGAGAATGTATGATAAGGTGTTCGATGTGAAAGAATGTCACCTTCAACCTGATCCATCGAATGCCATACGGCTTGCTGTGAAAGAGATCTGTGTACGCGAACAGATCCCATTCTTCGACTTAAGAAAACAAATTGGATTTCTTCGAACGCTAACGATCCGTACAACGGGCGATGGCCGCGAGGCAATGATCATTCTCCAGGTTACTTACGATAAATGGGAGTGGACCGGCAAGATCCTCGAAGAGCTCGAACAACGTTTTCCGCAGATAACATCATTCCAGTTTGTTATCAATGGGAAGAAGAATGATACGTTCGCCGACCTCGACATTCAAACGTGGAAGGGAAATTCTTTCATCACGGAAAGAATGACGAAGCCTGATAAAAGTGGTGAACTGCAATTCAGGGTTGGGCCAAAATCATTCTATCAAACTAATTCGCTACAAGCGCAGCGATTGTACCAGGTAGCGTGGGAGTATGCGCAGCTTACCGGCGACGAAGTTGTATATGATCTCTACACGGGCACTGGAACCATTGCATGTTTCGTAGCGGCGCATGCAAAGAAGGTTGTAGGGCTGGAATATGTTGCGGCAGCTGTCGAAGACGCGAAAGTCAATTCGAAGTTGAATGGTTTAAATAACACGGAGTTCTTTGCGGGAGACATCAAAGACCTGTTGGACGATTCGTTCCTGCAGCAGCATGGCAGGCCGGATGTTGTGATCACGGATCCGCCGAGAGCTGGAATGCACGAGCATGTAACACGAATGTTGTTGAAGGCTCAGCCGAAGAGAATTGTATACGTTAGCTGCAATCCAGCAACGCAGGCGAGAGATCTCGCAATACTGTCGGAAAATTACGTTATCACGAAGGTTCAACCCGTGGATATGTTTCCACACACGGTGCACGTAGAGAATATCGTAGCTTTGGAATATGTCGGCCGATAATTCCGGTGGTGGTATCATCAGGAAAGTTCTTCTTGCATTCGCGCTCGGTACCGGGGCGGTAGTTATCGCTTTGTCCATCTCTTACTTCGGTCTCAACAAGATGCTCACGGTGGTGTATGATCTCGGTACACCGAATGAGAAATTAAAGACACTCAATAATCTTTATCGCAAAACGGCAGCACTCAACGATCAGCAGCGTATCGACGCCATTAAGAATCCCAATAAACCCGATCGCGATTTTCTGCAGGAGTCCAACGAACTATTGATCATCCTCGATTCATTGATGAGCATGCAATGGAAGGACACCGTTCAGTTGTATCGCCTCGAAGAGATGAAGACGATCATTCAGAAAAGAAATAATCTTTTTCTTTCTTACCTGCGTATGAGATCGAACGTGGTCAAAGACAAAGTGATGGCACGCAAGTTCGATTCGCTCAGCGAGATGCTATCGAAAGGCAACATCACGGCAGACACCAGCGTACGAACATCAGAAAAGAAAAGTACAACGATCACCTATCTGCAGGATTCCGCCGCTACCGAAGGACAGAAGCGTTCCTTCTTCAGCAAGCTCTTCAAGAAAAGACCGGGTCCCGAATCTGCCCCACTTCCCGACCGCACTGTTACCGAAGAAGTGCAGGTTACAGTCGACACGATCTCTGTTGCACAGAACAACAACAAGCTCGCCGATGCAACACGGCTGATCGACGAGCTCGGGATGAGTGAGATCAGCACACGTAAGAAACTCGCAGACCGCGAGCTGGCATTGCTTGCAACCAGCCGCGAGTTGTTCAACGATCTCGTTGTTATCGTTCATTTGGTTGAAGTGGAAGAACTGGAAGAAGTGAGGCAGAACAATGAAGCCGCGCTGGATGTTGTCGACGAAAGCAGCAGTGTTATCGTTGCCATACTTCTCATTTTTTCGATGATGGCTGCAGCGTTGATCTACCTGATCGTTATCGATGTTACGCGCAGTAATTTTTATCGCCAGGGATTGATCAAAGAAAAAGAGAGAGCCGAAGAGCTGAGCCAGGTGAAAGAACGATTCCTCGCTAACATGAGTCACGAGATCCGCACGCCACTGCAGGCAATTATAGGTTATTCGGAGCAGCTGCGACTCAATCCGCTCGCCGATGCCGACACAGCCATTAAGGCGATCAGCAATTCTTCTGAACACCTGCTTCACATCGTTAATGAAGTGCTGGACTATTCACGACTCGAGTCGGGGAAAATAGAGTTCGATAAAAAAGAATTTTATCCCCTTGAGATCGCAGAAGAAGTTGCGTCGGCCTTAATGGTGCAGGCAGAGAAGAAAGGACTGGAGCTCGTGTTCGATACCACTACCACTTCGAACGAGCTCGTGGAGGGCGATGAGTTCAGGCTGCGACAGATCTTATACAACCTGCTGGGTAACGCGATTAAGTTCACTTCACAGGGACAAGTGAAGCTAACTGTTTCCAGTGTCGACGATAAGCCGGGTAATAAATTTCTTCGAATGAAGTTCGAAGTTTCTGATACGGGCATCGGCATCCGTGCTAAAGACATCGAGAAGATCTTTCATCGCTTCGAACAGGCAAACGCTACTGTCGGCAACACGTATGGTGGAACAGGCCTCGGCCTCACGATCGTGAAGATGCTGGTGGAGGGACAGGGCGGAAAGATCAACGTGAAGAGTAAAGAAGGACAAGGATCGCTCTTTACTGTAGAGCTGCCGTATAACCGGAAAGTTTCGACGCCGGCTAAACTAAACACCCCGCGCGACATTCGTGTACTGGTGCTCGACGACGACCGGTCTATTGTTGAGTTGTGTGGCCTCATGTTGTCGAACATCAACATCCCGTTTGAAACACATCCCGATCCTCAGCAACTCTTCAAATCGAATGTGAACCCGGATGTTACGCATATCCTGATGGACATTCGCATGGGTAACGTGAACGGTGTGGAACTTCACCAGTCGTTAAAGAAGCGTGTGAGAAAAGACGTGAAGATGTTTGCGATGACGGCCATTCCTCAATTCAACCTCGACCAGTTCGACGGCGTGCTTCGAAAGCCATTCCGTGCCGAGGATCTCTATCGTTTACTGGGAGAAGGCGAAGATCGTTTCTCCGTTGTCCGTAAGATGACGAACAACGATGAAGAGCTCTTCCAGTCGGTGTTGTCTGATTTTGTGGAAGAGACCAACAAAGATCTTTTATCAGTAGAGAAAGCAATGAATGAAGGGAAAGATAAAGAGATGCTACTGTTGGTGCACCGCCTGGCGGGAAGAACGGGTCAGTTTGGTTTTTCGGAGTTGTCGTTGGCCTTACGACAGGTTGAAAGTGAACTGGAAGCGGGAGGATCAATTCAAAAAAGAAGATGGGAACAATTGAACGAAGAGATCCAGGCAACGCTCCTCACTATTTAATATTATACTTCTCCATTTTCAGGTACAACGTCTTCCTGTCAATATTCAGCAACCGCGCTGTCTTCGCTTTGTTATAACCCGTATCCAACAACGTCTTTGAGATCATTTGACGCTCGGTGCTCTCGTGGATCGATTTCAGATCCTGTACATCATTAAGCTCCGTTGCTTTCAGTGCGTTGCCCGAAACTGCTTCCGTCATCTCGGCGGGGATCGAAGAGATCTCGATCGTATCACCCGTCGTGAACAACACCGCTCTTCGCACAACGTTTCGCAGCTCGCGAAGATTTCCCGGCCACATATATTTTCTGAAGATGTCGATCACCTTCGGTGAAAATTCTTTCACATGCCTGTCGAGTTCGCGGTTGGCCGTTTCGCGGAACAATGATGTGAACAACAGCAAATCATCTCCGCGCTCACGCAACGCTGGCACGTGCAACGCAAATTCATTCAGACGATGATAAAGATCTTCGCGGAAGGCGCCGTCTTTCACGCGCTCCGAAAGATCATCGTTGCTTGCTACGATAATGCGTACATCTACCGAAATGTGATTGTTACCGCCAACACGATGGATCGTTCTTTCCTGGATCGCACGCAACAACTTCACCTGCACCTCGAGCGAGAGGTTGCCGATCTCATCGAGAAACAACGTGCCCTTATGCGCCTGTTCGAATGTTCCCATTCTTTCGCCTATAGCGCCCGTGAACGACCCTTTGGTGTGACCAAACAACTCGCTCGCTGCCAACTCGTTCGAAAGCGCACCACAGTCTACTGCGATGAACGGACCATCTTTTCTTTTGCTGAGGCCGTGAATCGTACGGGCAACGAATTCTTTTCCAGTTCCGCTTTCGCCGCCGATCACGACAGAGAATTCGGTGGGAGCGATCAATCTAACGTGCTCGAATAATTTCAGCGAAGTGGAAGATTCGCCTTCGATCTGCTCTACGACGGTAGATTCTTTTGTATCGAGGATCCGGCGAACGCTCACGAGCAACTCGTCGGGATAAACTGGCTTGAGAATATAATCGGCAGCACCTACCTGGATAGCTTTCACAGCCGTACGAACATCGTTGAAGCTCGTCATCATAATGATGGGCATGTGATGGGTATGTTTTACTTCCTGGAGAAGTTCGAGGCCGTTGCCGTCGGGCAAACGATAGTCGAACAATGCCAGGTCGAACTGAGAGGCATTGATTGCTTCGAGGCCATCTTTAAATGAATGGGCAGCCTTTACTTCGAAGCCGTTCTTCTCGAGAAATGCGGTAAGGATCCGCGAAAATGTCAGGTCGTCTTCGACTATAAGTATCGCTGCCATAGGGCAAATCTAGGTCTCTGCGTTCAAAAAAATAAGCCCCGACTTTTTCGGGGCTTATTTTGCAAAATGGGGAAGTGATTATTCAACCACTTTACCGTCTTTGTCCAACTTCACTGTCTTTTTCTGATCGCCATTCTTCAGTTCGATCTCATAGTTGCCTGATTCTTTCCACTGGTAGGCTTCAGAGATTTCCCAACCTGTGTAGTCGTTACCTGCAAGTGCAGTTTTTACAGCGTCAGGAAGTTCTTCCTTCTTGATCTTCACCTTCTCATCAAACTTCACAACGCCTGCAATACGTCTTGCGATAGTTGCGGCTTCAGTGTTAGCGATACCTGCTGCGAACACGACGAGCAGCGCGAGGATTGTTACTTTCTTCATAGCATTTGCTTTTTTAGAGTTAATAATGGCAGGGCTTGAGAGAAAAAGTGTGCCAACCACCGAAAACGCCCTAAATCGGTTGTTTCTTAAAGAAAAAAGTGTTGAATAATTCTACACAGCGGCAAATTTCTACGATGTATCTTTAATCGATATGCGGTGGCTGAAGGGAATCCTGATCTTTTTTGGTTTTATAATTTTCCTTTTCGGCGTTGGGTTGGTCCTGATCATCATCTACAAGAAAGAGATCATCGCAAAGGCAAGCAGCCAGATCAAGTTGGCCATCCACGCCGACGTCATCATAGGCGACGCCGACATCACGCTCTTCAACGAGTTTCCAAACTTCACCCTCAAGCTCGACAACGTTAGCATCAAAGATCCCACTGCCCGTCCCGGCGATCACGACCTTCTTAATGTCACTTCGATACTCGTCAACGTGCGGACCTACAAGCTCTTCTTCAAAGAGATCGAATTCCGGAGCCTGAGGATCATTGACGGAGAATTTTTTGTCTTCCGGAGCACGTCGGGTTATTCCAACCTGGATGTTTTCAAAAAGAAGAAAGATTCCACGGGTGCTCAATCAGACTCTACCCGGAACTTCCGCCTCACCAACGAGAAGATCCTTTTCAACAACCTGAAGTTTACGTGGCACGACTCTCTTCGGAAGAAGTTTATCGGGCTCACGTTACGTGATGTAGAAAGTTACGTCACCCATTTCGACTCATTGATCGCTGCCGAGATGCGTGGCCAGATCGACTTCGAACAGCTTACATTCAATCCTTCGCGCGGAAGTTTTCTCAAAGATCAGCCCACGAATGTTTCACTGGCCTTCAAGTTCCTTACCGACTCCGCAAAGATCCGCCTCGAGCCTTCAACGGTCTCGTTGCACGAATCCGAATTCAACATCAATGGGATCTTCGATTTCGCCAACAAGAACATCACTCTCGATATTAATTCAGATCGGCTCGCTTACGCCGAAGGTCTTGCCGTGGTTCCTGAAACCATCGCCGGTAAATTATCTCAATTGAAAGTCGAGAAACCATTCGCCATCGACGTTCACCTCGATGCGCCGATGGGACAACAGGCACCGGCAGCAGTGGAAGTAAAATTCGATCTGAAAGACAATGTGTTCAAAAGCAATTTTGTCACGATCACTGACCTGTCGTTGAACGGCGTAATGACCAATCGCGACGATCCTTCTAAGGAGATCGACAACAAGAACTCAACGGTCAGGCTCAACAACATCGTCGGCAAGATCGACGAACTTCCATTCGAAGCACATGCAACGTTGTCTGACTTTGGTGATCTCGTACTCGATATTTTTTCGAAGCACGCTGTTACGTTACCGCAACTCAATCGCGAAGTCGACACAACCAGCATCCGGTTCACAGGAGGAAATTTCGTTTCAGAATTTCATTACAAAGGGAAGCTGAACGATTACTTCGATCAGAAGACAGGAACCTATAAAGGTGAACTCGACGGAAAAGCCACGGTCGAGAAAGGTTCTTTCACACTCGTTACCCGTAAGCTTGATTTTAAAGATATCGGGATCTCTATGCGATTCAATGAAGACACGCTGTGGCTTGATAACCTTGCGATCTCGGCCGGGAAGTCTTCCGCCAATCTTCGTGGATTGATCGCCAATTACGTTCCATACTTCACTCATCCGTCAAACAAGGGTTTTGTTAAGCTGGAGATCACTTCTCCCAATGTTGACCTCCAGGATTTTCTCGTGAAGAAAAGTCTGAAGAAGAAATCCAAAAAAGATATAAAGCAAGACAAGGCAAAGGTATCGGAGATGCTCGACAAGATCTTCACCACCCTCGTTTTCGATATCAACGTAAGTGTCGATAAACTGAAGAACAGGGCATTCGCCGCTTCGAAGATCTCTGGGAATGTCAAGCTGAAGGGAACGACGCTCGCGTTGAACGATATCAAAATGATTCTCGGAGGCGGAAGGATCAATATGTCGTTGACTATGAAAGACCTGCACAAAGAGATCAACCCGATCGAAGTAAAAGCGACAGCTTCGAACATCGCCGTAAATGAACTCTTCCGCTCATTCAATAATTTCAACCAGAAGTCGATCACCGATGAGAACCTCGAAGGATCACTCAGCTGCGATGCAAAATTCCGTTTAAAGATCAACGACGACTTCAATGTCATCCTTCCGTCAATTAGTGGCGAGGTCAACATGGTTGTTCGCAATGGCAGGCTGATCAACGTTGAAGCCATTCACAATATGAGCAACTTCCTTTTCCGTCGTCGCGACTTCGACGACGTTCGCTTCGCGCAGATCAATGGCCAGGTAACGGTTACTCACCGCGACATGCAGATCAGTCGCATGGAAATTCAATCTACCGTGCTGACGTTATTCCTGGAAGGAAAATACAGTCTCGACAACGACACCAATCTTTCCATACAGGTTCCATTAAGCAATCTCAAGAAACGCGATAAGGGATATGTTCCAAAGAATATCGGCGTCGACGCGAAAGTTGGTCCCAGCGTTTATCTTTTGGCCAAAGGAACACCGGATGGTAAGACGGATATTTCTTACGATCGTCTTCGGTTGAAAGACAAGAAAGAAACTAAGAAGGAATCCAAAAAGGAAAGGAAGAAGAAGTAGCTACTTGACGACCTTCGAGTTCTGTAACTCCTTCGCCATCCTCACAGCTTCATAAGCATTTACAAGTCCGCCTGTGTTACTGAGATCTGAAAGCTCCGCTTTCTTCTTTGTGCCAGGGATTGTCACTTCGAGTCCGTCGAACTTGCGTGTAGATTTCCTGATGATGTCTTTGATCTCCGTTGCCGAAAGATCGGGGAAGTAAGACATCAGCATCGCAGCGACTCCTGTAACTACCGGTGCGGCCATGCTTGTTCCCTGTTCGATCTCGTAATGATTGTTGGGCACTGTTGAATAGATCTCGACGCCGGGGGCAAACACATCAACACCTTTCTTTCCATAATTAGAGAACGATGCAACGAAGTCGGCGTCGCTACCGAAGCTTGAAGCCCCGATCTCCATCCAGTTCTTCGCTTCTTTGCCGTCGAGGTAAATACGCGTGGGGAAATTCTCTTCTTTGTCGATGTCTTCACCATCGTTGCCGGCAGCGTGAATAAGCAACACGCCTTTCTTTTCGGCATACTTCACCGCTTTGTCAACCGCTTCTTTTTCCGGTGAGAATGATTTTCCGAAGCTCATGTTGATAACGCTCGCGCCATTGTCGACGGCGTAGATGATGGCATTGGCAACGTCTTTATCTCGTTCGTCGCCGTTGGGTACTGCGCGTACCGACATGATACGTACGTTATTCGCGATGCCTTTAATGCCGATGTCGTTGTTGCGATTGGCAGCAACAATACCTGCAACGTGTGTTCCGTGAAGAGCATCAGGACCTGTAACATCGTTGTTGCCATAACCTTTTTCGTAGGTGTCGCTGTAATGATCGCCCACGATCTTGCGGGAGTCGAAGTCTTCGTTGTAACCGTACTCTACGATAACACGGAAGTAATCGTAAGCTTCTTTGAATTGACCGAGTGCGTTTTCGATAGAAGGGTCGTCGAAGTTTCTCATCTTTTGGGTGATGAAGCCTTTAGCAAACATCATCGTCTGGTCGCCGGGAGAGTAAGCTTTCAGTTGTTCTAAAGTAAGTGTGTCGGTTTTCAGAACAGACTTGAGCGTGTCTACACTTTTCTTGAAGTTAAGATACATGTTGGCGAACTGGCCATACATTGTTTCATTCTTTTCTTTCAGCTTATGAAACTTGTCGTCCAGCTTTTCATACTTCTCATATTCTTCCCGCTGCTTCTTGGGAACCTTGTTGGCTTCGACGTTGGCGAACTTTTCTTTGAGACGCATGTATTCGCGTGTGAGTTCGTAGGTGTCTTCGTTGACGTTGGTGCCGTCTTTTCCGCCGATGAAGTTCCAGCCGTGAACGTCGTCGATGTAGCCGTTCTTATCGTCATCGATTCCGTTGCCGGGAATTTCGTCTTCGTTGGTCCAGATCACGTCTTTAAGATCTTCGTGGTTGATGTCGACACCTGAGTCGATGATGGCGACTGTGATGGGTTTGGAGGGCTGGTCTTTGAGCAGTGTTTCGTAGACCTTATCGGCGCTTACGCCTTGTACGTGGTCGGTTTCAGGGTCTTTGAGAAACCAGTCTTTTGCGACTGCGGGTTCGTGGGCTTCTTGTGCTAAGGCGGGGAGGGCTGTAAGTAATATGATTATGCTGCAAGCAAGCTTCTGAAATGTCATTTTTTGCATCATTTTCCGATTTGTTCTCAATATAGGCAAAGGCTGTTCCAATCGTTTTCGGTTCATCAAAATGCCCCAAATAGGATGGTTTGTCCGGGTTTTCTTACAAAACTCTAAAATATCTTACTCTGGTTGTATGATGGTAGAGAGCGGAGGGTGCGTGGACGAAAAGGGGAGGATATTTAATCATTAATCGCACGATTATGATCCAGTTTTGTCTCATCGCCGTAGTGCTTTTTTTCTCACTGTTCTTTTATGCAGCATCGAAGTTTCACAGGGAAGAGTCCTCTGTGAACTTGCGATAACAGAGTAAGACAGTAAATAAAAAACCGCGGCTACTAACCAGCGGTCTTTTGTGTGAGTGCCGAAGGAGGGACTCGAACCCTCACACCTTGCGGCACACGCCCCTGAAACGTGCGTGTCTACCAATTTCACCACTTCGGCCTTACTAAGTGAAAAACGAAAAGTGAATAGTGAAAAGTTAGAGTGACAGTCCTTTCGAACCATTTTTCACTTTTCACTATTCACTTTTCACTCTTCGAATTGGTGCCCAGGACTGGACTCGAACCAGCACACCTTGCGGCACTACCCCCTCAAAGTAGCGTGTCTACCAATTTCACCACCTGGGCAAGGGCTGCAAAAGTATAATTTTCTCACGGAAAACACGGAAATCATAGAAGGATTTTTGTTTTCTCACAGAGGTTATTTCTCACGGAAAACACTGAAAGCACGGAAACAATACTTTCTGTGTTTTCAGTGCTTTCCGTGAGAAGACTCGAGCCGAGAATGGGATTTGAACCCACGACCTGCTGATTACGAATCAGCTGCTCTACCCCTGAGCTACCTCGGCAAATCTTGCAACTTTTCTATTCTGCTACGCCTTCTATTATATTACGCAAATATGCTTTCGAAAAAATGTAAATACGCGATTCATGCTCTGGTTTACCTGGCCGAACGATACCAGGACGGACCTGTTCACATACAGGAGATCGCCGAGCAAGAGCGCATTCCTAAAAAATTCCTCGAAGCCATTCTCCTCGAGCTTCGAAACGCCAAGATCCTTCACAGCAAGAAAGGCAAAGGCGGCGGCTACTACTTATACAAAAAGCCGGAAGACGTAAACCTTATGGACGTCGTGCGGCTTATGGACGGCGCCATCGCCATGCTGCCCTGCGTTTCCCTCAATTACTACGAGCCATGCGAGGAATGCCGCGACGAAAAAACCTGCGGCATAAGAAGCACTTTCCTCGGCGTGCGCGACGAAACACTCAGAATTCTATCCCAGAGCTCGCTTGCCACGCTGGTTAAGCAAGGAAAGGAATAACTCTATAAATTCGATAGAATTCATATATATTTGACACTCTAAATCTTAAAATTTTATGGCTATCAGATTAGGCGATGTTGCTCCCGACTTCGAAGCGGAGACATCAGAAGGAAAGATCCAGTTCCACAATTGGCTTGGCGATTCATGGGGCGTACTGTTCTCTCACCCGGCCGATTTTACACCCGTATGTACTACTGAGCTCGGTGCCGTTGCCAAGCTTCGTAGCGAATTCGACAAAAGAAATGTAAAGGTGCTCGCATTGAGTGCCGACCCACTTTCATCGCATGAAAAATGGATTGGTGACATCAACGAAACCCAAAATACACAGGTAAACTTCCCGCTCATTGCCGACCCTGAATTCAAGATCGCCAATGTTTACGACATGGTGCACCCTGCCGTAACCGACAAGTTTACCGTACGTTCGGTTTATGTTATCGGTCCCGATAAAAAAGTAAAGCTTACGATCACGTACCCTGCATCCACAGGCCGCAACTTCGACGAGATCCTGCGCGTGCTCGACAGCCTTCAGCTTACAGCCAAATATTCAGTGGCAACTCCTGCCAACTGGAAACATGGCGAAGATGTGATCATCACAGCGGCGGTAAAGGATGAAGATATCGCGGCGAAATTTCCGAAGGGACATAAAAGGATTAAGCCTTACCTGAGGACTACTCCCCAGCCAAATCTTTAAGAACTGTGCAACGAGCAATGAGTAACGTGCAACGACGGTAGCAAACATCATTGCACGTTGCACGTTGAACATTGCACCTGACGAAAGGCTCTTACGGAGCCTTTTTTATTAAATTTGCCGACCAATTTTTAAAACGACGGAGATGAAGGAGAAACCCATGGCAGAAATGCCTGTAATGAAGGAGGATGAAGGTGTTTTTCTCTTTTACCCAAACGTACCCGAAGAGGCAGTTGCCGAGGTAACAAAGGTTCTTCACTCGCGATGGATAGGACAAGGTCCGCGCGTTGCAGAATTCGAGAAAGAGTTCACCACAAAATTCGGTGGCGAAGGTCAGTCACTCGCAGTTGGGTCAGGAACCGACGCCCTGCATCTCGCTTATATTCTCGCCGGCCTTCAGCCTGGCGACGAAGTGATCACCCCGGTGTTCACATGTACGGCCACAACAATTCCATTTCTTTACATGGGTGTGAAGTTCAGGTTCGCCGACGTAGATCCTGAAACACTGAACATAAGCATACCGCACGTTCGTCAACTCGTGAGTGAGAAGACGAAAGCCATCGTGTGTGTGCACTACGGCGGACTTCCCTGCGACATGAATGAGTTGCTGGCAATTGCTGCCGAATACAACATTCCCGTTATCGAAGATGCTGCACATGCACTTGGCGCAACATACAATGGCAAACCTGTTGGTTCGATATCGCACTTCACGATGTTTTCTTTCCAGGCGATCAAACACATTACTACCGGTGATGGCGGCATGCTCGTAGTTCGCGACAAGGATATTGTTGCAAAAGGCGAACGTGTTCGTTGGTTTGGTATTGACCGATCGAACAAACAAAAGGGCACGTGGGAAAATGATATCTGGGAAGTTGGTTATAAGTACCAGATGACCGACATCGCCGCAGCGATGGGCCTCGCCGGCCTGCGATTGTTCGACAAGACCTTAGCTCATCGTCAGAAGTTGTTTGAGATCTATAAACAAAAGCTGAAAGACGTTCCTGGTTTTAAGCTGATCGGAACCAACCATACCGATCGAACACACGCTGCATGGCTATGCACTGCAATTGTTGAGAAGCGTGTCGATTTCATGAACTACCTGCGTGACAATAAGATCGAGTCGGGGCAAATACATTATCGCAACGATCGTTACTCGGTATTGGGTGGACGCCGCGAAGATCTTCCGATGATGGATGCTGTGGAGGACAAGTATATCGTCTTACCGCTTAATAATCATCTGACGGAGCAACAGATCGGGTACGTGTGCGATACAATCCGAAGGGGATGGTAAACAGTAAATGGTAAACAGTAAACGGTAAACAGTGAGCGGTAGCTTGCGGACCAGAACCGTTTACTGCCTACCGCTTACCGTTTACTGTTTTACCGTTCACTATACCTTAAAGATCTTCTTTATCTTATCGCGCATCAGCTTGGTCTTAAACTCGCTTGCGACAGGTTCAGGGGTAACACCTTTAAAATCGCTTCCTAATCTTAAATAGTACTTAAGAAAAGTGGACGGAGACAATCCCCACTTCAGAAGGAACTGTTTGTTGCCATCATTCTTCTTTACTCTTGCAGTGGTGCGTGAGCCAAAATGATACACGCGCGATGAGGCCACACCTTTATAATATCTTACGCCACATTGCCAGAGCTTCATCATCATGTCGGGATCTGAAGCCATGCCGGGAAAATATTCGATGCTCAGTCCGCCGATGAGATCCCAAATGTTTTTGTGAAGCAGCATCGGGTACCAGTTGCCGCCATTCCAATCGTGGAACGGAATGGTGCTGTATTCGGCTAGAAATTTTTTCTCATCGAACTCATCTACGGTCTTTCCATAATTTCGATTGGCAATGATGCTGTCGTAACGACTTGCACTGTGTTCTATCATCGTACCGGTGATGCAGAAATAAATATCTTTTTGTGATTGGGCTTCACGAAGCAACGATTCATCCCAACCGGGAGCGAAGTAATAGTCATCATCGGATAATAGTATGTACTTCGAAGTTGCGAGCGACGCCGGACCATTGAACCCATAACACACACCAGCGTTGGTATCGGAATGAGTGTGACTAAGACCCTGTTCACGGATCCATTCAAGCGTACCATCGCGGCCTTCGTTTACATGAACGATGATCTCGTGTTTGTAAGTTGAATTCTTACGGATGCTTTCGACACAACACTTTAAATAAGGAAGGTTATTCCACGAGGGAATCAGGATCGAGAACGTTGGTTGTACAGCGGTCGTAGCCGGATGGAACGTCAGTTTCGGGCTCATTTGGGCGGCAATTTAGCGCACTTCAATTATTAATTAAGAGGCTTCGCGAGAGAATGTGTATCTAGGCCATCGGGAACGCGTATTTTGATCCAACATGAAACATTATGCGATTCTTGGAGGCGGCATCGGCGGACTTACGCTGGCCATCGCTCTCCAGAAAAAAGATGTTAAGGTGACTGTTTACGAAAGTGCACCCCAGTGGAAACCGCTCGGCGCGGGAATTGGCCTGGCCGGCAATGCGGTGAAAGCTTTTCGTGAGATCGGTATCGAACAACAAGTTCTTCGTGAAGGCAAGGTGATCAGGAAGGCCGTGATCCGGAACCCTCGTGGAAAAATATTAACGAGCATCGATTCGGAGGAAGTTAGCCGTCGTTTCGATGTTGTGAACAACTTTGCCATCCATCGTGCCGATCTTCACAACGTACTTATCAAACAACTACATCCAGGAACTGTTGAGCTTAGTAAAGCTTGTGTTGATTTTACGCAGGATGACAACGGTGTTGCTTTAACATTCAGCGATGGATCGAAAGCACACGCCGATTATTTAGTTGCCGCCGATGGAATTCATTCTGTTGCCAGGAAGAAACTGATGAGCAACGCGCAACCGAGATATGCCGGCTACACCTGCTGGCGCGGTGTTACCGACGATCTTCCGGAAGGATTCGATAGCGACGAAACATCCGAGACGTGGGGACAGGGAACACGCTTCGGAATTGTTCCACTCACGAAAAACAGAGTGTACTGGTTTGCATGTGTGAACTCGTCTCCAAACGATGCCATGATGAGATCGTTGACGCCAGCCGATCTTCTTGCATTCTTCGGTGCGTTCCATGCACCCATACCCGACCTTATCAAAAGAACAGAGAAAGTTATCTGGAACGATATCATAGACCTGGAACCGGTTACGAAATTTGCCTTTGATAAAGTTGTACTGATTGGCGATGCAGCCCACGCAACAACACCCAACATGGGACAAGGCGCGTGCATGGCTATCGAAGATGCAGTAGTGTTGTCGAATCTCATCGTGCAATCACAAACTTCCTAAGAAGCATTCAGGTTATTCGAACAGAAAAGGATCCGTCGCACCACGAAGATCGTGAACGACTCGTGGCAAATCGGCAAGATGGCGCAATGGCAGAACCCGTTTATGACCTCGCTCAGGAACACGCTGCTCTCGGTGATGCCGAAGCGAATGACGGACAATCAATTCAAATTCATTTACGACGTTTCATTGAAATGAGCGATAGAAGAATGCAAACGTGGAAACGACTGCTGATCACCAATGGAGTGCTGGTGTTCGGATCGATCGTCGCATACTTTGTTCGCGTTGTATCCGGGCAGTTCTCGCGGGAACTCAATTTCATCTTGTTCTGGGTGTTCCTCGCTTTCATGATGTGTCTGGTGGAGGGACTTTATTGGATCAACAAGCTTCTCAATAAAACATACCCGTTCAAAGAAAGTATAGCAGGCCGCATTGCATTGCAGATGGTGTCGGGCGCAGTGTATGCAATGGGGCTGCGGTTTTTGTTGTACCAGATCGGCGAGCCTTACCTCACCGTTAAGCTCGACGGTATGTTTCTCGCGGCAACGTGGTTCCTGTACGGGCTCGGGTCGATCATCATCAATAGTATTTTTATTCTTGATTATTTCATCGACCAGTGGAGGTTATCTATTGTGAAAGCAGAAAGACTGGAGAAGGAAAAAACGCAAGTGCAGTTCGATAACCTGAAGAATCAATTGAATCCTCATTTCCTTTTCAACGCGCTGACGTCGCTCAACAGCCTGATCTTTGAGAACCAGGGATTGGCGTCACAGTTCTTGCAACATCTTTCGAAAGTGTACCGATACGTGCTTCAGAACAAAGACAAGAACTTCGTTACAGTTCAAACGGAGCTCGACTTCATTCAGAACTATGTGTTCTTGTTGAGCACGCGCTTCGAATCGGCGCTCACGATCACGTTCAGGATCGACAGTCATTCGAAGGATAAAGCTATCGTACCTGTAACATTACAGATCCTTATTGAGAATGCATTGAAACACAACGTGGTAGACAAAGACCGTCCCCTGTCGATACGGATCGAGACGAATGATGATTATCTCGTTGTAAGTAATAATTTGCAGGTAAGAAAACTGGTGGAGACATCGAACAAGCAAGGTCTCGAAAACCTGAAGTCGTTATATGCTTTTCTCACCGATAAGCCGGTGCTGATCAGTTCTGACGACGCTGAGTTTAGTGTTGCTGTTCCGCTAGTCTAATTTTAAAAAAAACTATGCACTATCGTACCGCAACTGAATCTGACATTCCCGCACTTGTTAAACTATATAAGGCTGTCGCAAAAATTCCCGGCTACATCGCGCGACTTGAACATGAGATAACGGAAGAGTATGTTTCCAACTTCATTCATAAGAGCCTGGAAACCGGGTTGATCATCGTTGGTGAAAATGAAACAGACTCCAATGAATTGATTGCAGAGGTTCATGGATATAAGCCTGACCTGCAGGGATTCGCTCACGTTTTGGGTGACATTACATTTCTCGTTCATCCCGATCACCAGAACAAGAAGATCGGCAGAACCATCTTCACAATTTTTCTCGATGAAATTGCCAACAACCGTCCCGACATCGGTAAAGTAGAGTTGTTTACCGGCGAGAATAATTCAAGAGCTATTGGGTTATACCAGTCGCTGGGATTTTTGATTGAAGGACGAATGGAGATGAGGTACTATAATCCGGCTACGGGCGGATACGAAGCCGACATTCCGTTGGGTTGGGTAAATCCGAATTTTGAATTTGATGGCGATATACCAAGACTATGAAGGTCTTAATTATTGAAGACGAATCGCTTGTTGCAAAAGATCTTTTAAAAGTAATTGGCCGTGTTGCACCCGATGCAACCATCATTGGGTTGTTGTCGGGAGTGAGCGAAGCACATAAGTGGTTTGACAACAACACACCGCCCGACCTGGTGTTGTCGGACATACAACTTTCCGATGGCATCAGTTTCGAGATCTTCGAGAGCCGCAAGTTGAAATGCCCGGTGATCTTCACCACGGCTTATGATGAATATGCGATCCGTGCATTCAAGCTGAACAGTATTGATTACTTACTGAAGCCAATTGATGAGAAAGAACTTTCGGCAGCTCTGGATAAATACAGGTCGTTGTCGGAGCCTGCGTCTGTTACCGATCAGTTAAAGCAGCTGATGTCGGGCTGGGGTAAAGAACAAAAGAAGTACAAAGAACGCTTCCTGTCGATACAGCGGAACAGTATGATCCCCGTAACGCAGCAGGAGATCGGGTATTTTCATAAAGAAGAACTCATCTTCATTCATACAATGAGTAACGAGAAGATGATTGGTGAACACCAAACCCTCGACGAAGTCGAATCACTGATCGATCCATCGGTGTTCTTCAGGGTGAACAGGCAATATATTATTCACCTGCAGACCGTCGCACGCGTAAAGACAACGCACAAAGGCCTGACCGTTCAGCTGAAAGCACCGTTTAATATTGAATTAGATATAAGCAGGGAAAAAGCTACCGCTTTTAAAGACTGGTTAGGTTAACCAACTGCCCTCGTTGCTCGTTGCACTTTGCACATCTTAAGCATCTATTACATCATACACCAAAACCTTTTCCCAAAGCATCGAATGCTCTTTGATAAACTGTTGATGTATCGGGTGATCCTGGTAAGTCTTTTGGCCTTCGAGCGTATCGAAAAACATAAGTTCCGAAACATGATAGCTGTTGTCTACAACGTCGCGTTTTTCGGTGCTTGCCGGAACGCCAACATGGATCATCTTAATTGTCTCGATCTTCTTGAGACTTTTTACACCGGCGATCAGCTTGTCGCGATCTGCTGTCGATGAAGGATCTTTCAACCAGAAGAATACGTGGTGTACGATTACCGGTTTATCTTTTTTGGTTTCCATAGTGGCAGCTGTTGCCCCTAAAGGTAACAAAGATGCAGCGGCGACAAATTTGCGGCGAGAGATTTTTGACATGGTGAAAATGATTTTACGAAAGATACAATTTAAAAAAGTCCTAACTGCTCTGTGAGATCATTCCTCTCGCGTGGTTTCTCAACCACTCCCGGAAAATTAGAAACACTCACTCCCAACAACCTGATATTGCTCCCTTCCGGTTCCGTTTGTTTTAACAACTGGTGCGATGTTTCAATAATCGTCTCCAGGTCGCCGACGGGTTCTGCAAACGATTTACTTCTAGTGATGATCCTGAAGTCGCTGTACTTGATCTTTACGGTAATCGTTCTTCCTTTTAATTTATGATTCTCTAACCGATCGTAAACAACGCTCGCGAGCTTATCGAGTTCCCGGAACATGTCTTTGATCCCGGTGAGGTCGAACGGGAATGTATCTTCGGCTCCGACCGATTTTGTTTCGCGGTCTGGAATTACTTCGCGCGTGTCGATGCCACGAATGATCTTATAAAAAAATCTGCCGGTCTTTCCGAAGTGACGCACCATCTCGTGTTCACTTAATTTTTTAAGATCGGCGCCTGTGTTGATCCCCATCTTCTTCATCTTCTCTGCCGTTACCTTGCCGATACCATGAAACTTCGCAACGGACAACTTCTCAACGAAGTGTTCAACCTTCGAAGGACCGATGAACGTGAGGCCGTCGGGTTTGTTGAGATCGGATGCAATTTTGGCTACGAACTTATTCACCGAAACCCCGGCCGAAGCCGTGAGGTTTAATTCATCTTTGATGGCTTGCTTGATCAGCTTCGCGATCTCGATGGCCGAACCGATCTGTTGTTTGTCTTCCGTTACGTCGAGATAAGCTTCGTCGAGCGACAACGGTTCTATGAGATCCGTGTATCTCCGGAAAATCGCGCGGATCTTTCGTGATGCCTCCTTGTACGCTTCGAACCGCGGACGGACGAATATCGCATGCTTGCAAAGCTGCTGTGCCCGTTTCGACGACATCGCCGAGTGAATTCCGAACTTTCGCGCCTCGTAGCTCGCTGTCGCCACCACGCCACCCCTGCCTTCGGGCGATCCACCCACGCATATCGGCTTACCCCGATATTCCGGGTGATCGCGCTGTTCTATCGAAGCATAGAAAGCGTCCATATCAATATGAATGATCTTACGAACGGACATCATCGCAATTTAAGAGATTGCTATATTTGCCCTTGTGAAAATACGCCGCCTATATACCGCCGCATGGATCGTTCTTACGTCCGCGTTGCTGTTTAACCAGGTCGGTCTCTATTTTTTCCACGACAAACACGACGCTCACGAATTCTTCGAAGCAACACAGAAGAATAAAACACTGTTGCTCAACCACGGCGATCACTGCCAGGCATGTTCTCTCGAAGTGTTGTTTAATGTTGTGTTACCGGTTGTAACGGAAATACCACAACAGGTTTTTGTTAATGAATTTTTTCAGAAGGCTTACACAGAGCCTGTATTTGATCTCATAGAAGTTGTTTCGGGTCGCGGACCTCCAATCAGAACAGCTTAATTTCTTTTTTTTCTTTTTTATTAATTTCTAAAACAGCTTTTATGAAACTTAACAGGCTTTATATATTATTTCTATTTGTATCTATATCTCTTCTTATTTCTTGCGAAAGCAACGATCCTAAAAAAGAAGATGTACCAGAACTCATCACGAAGGTGACGCTTACATTCACGCCAGCCACGGGCGATCCTGTAGTTGTAACCGCTACTGATCCCGACGGCGAGGGCGTTCAGAATATACAAAACGATGGACCGATCAACTTAAAGAGCAACACCACGTACATGCTCACGATCCAATTAATAAACGGGCTTGCACAACCAACCGACGAAGCTTACGACGTTACCAAAGAAGTTCGCAGCGAAGGCGTTGAACACATGTTCTTCTTTTCATGGACCGGCCTTGCATTTTCCAGTCCCGGTGGCAATGGCAACGTCGACAATCGGAATGATAAGATGAACTACACAGGAGGTTCAGATTCTATCGATGCCAGTGGACTCTCGCTTGGACTTACCACCACATGGGAAACGACGGACGTGAAAGTCGTAGATGCGACATTCAGGGTGCTTCTTAAACATCAGCCTGGTTTGAAGTCGTCAACATCAACAAGTTCCGATGGAGAGACCGACCTCGATGTTTCTTTTGATCTGAATGTAAACTAATGTAATAGGGGGCTATGACCTACAGGAAATCCTTCCTGTAAATCACAACCATAGCCCCCTGTTCTAACACAATCCCTATTGTGCCATCTACCTGCTCCATCCTTTCGCGGAGTGGCTTCAGCTCCGCTGCACGTTTCGCAACCCGCGCTTCATCTACCGGTGTGGAATTATCTTTCACCTTAAAGATCATCTGTCGCCCTTCAAGAGTTATCGACAATGTAAGCCCGGTCGCCTTCGAATAATTCACGGCGTGACGAATAAGATCCAGCGTCACGTTAAATAAATTCACACGCTCGAGACTCGTCAGCTGCATGTTAGGGATCTTGTCGGGAACAACAATCATGTAATTAATACCCGACGGTGTTAAGAAAGCATTCGCCTTTTCTTTGATGTACGCGATCAACGACTCCAGCGAACGGCTGTTGGGATTCATCAGCCATACAAGATCCATCATGTTGCCAATCAAAGCCTGGCCTAGATCTTTCACGTCAAGCGCCGCAGCCGTGATTTCTTCGCGCGACTTCAGTGAAGCGATCTGGCTCGTAGAAAAAGAAATATCATTCAGGCTGCCTGTCAGCTCGTCGTGGATCTGCCGCGAAATAATTTCGAATTGTTCGTTAGCCGTTTTAGTCGTGGCCTGTTCGCGACGAAGCTTCATCTCCGACCGCCTTGCGCGTTGTTGTGAGTACAACCATGCTATCGAAAGACATACCACGATAAATATCAAAGCCAGCGCTACCGAATAAAACGTAAGCCGGATGTCGTCTCGTTCAATGAGCCTGAGTAACCGGTCGGTCCTTGCCTGTTGACGTTGTGCTTCGGCGGTTACAAGCTGCTGATCTTTTTCTTCCAGTTGTTTCGAATACTTTTCTTCGAGCTCATCCAGTTTTCTTTTATGATCGCGGTTGGTAATTGAATCATAAGCGCCTTGCATCAGCCGGATGTTGGTGATCGCCTTCTTCAGATCTTTCTGTGCTTCGTAAACATTCGCGAGGCCGTCGTATGCTTCCACCATTTGTTCGAAGGCACTGTTTCGTTGCGATCGCTCCAATGCCTGCGTGTAAAATTGTTTTGCCTCCGGGTATTTCCTGAGCTTGAAATTTGAATTGGCCAGGCTTAATAAAGCCTTCGTTGCGCCGTTATGATTTCGCGACTTCTGGTAAATGACAAATGCCTTCTGTTGAGATACGATGGACTCTTTGTATTTCGCGCGGAGACCGTAAACAAGTCCCGTTTCATAAAAAGAGTCGCCCAATCCGATGCTGTCCTTGAGGGAAGTGAACGCCTGCCCGGCACGGGCAAGGTAATGCAGTGCGCTGTCATACTGGGCCAGTTCTTCCGAAAGCTGCCCTGTCATTAAGAGGATCGCGGCTTTTTCGTAAGCGGGCACGTTCGTTTGTTGAAATCGTGCTTTGAGAATGGGCAGGGCGTTTTGCGGAGGCAGGTGCTTTACGGAGTCGAGAAAGCGCGCAGACTGCGCATTAGCGGCAGTCGTCGCTAAAATCATCCCGATCACGATCAAAAAGCGTGAAAAAGAGCCTGAAACGGGATAATTTGCGTTCATATTAGTGTAAAGAAGGAAATTTCTCTGGAAAGATGTTTGTAGACGTCCATTGTCCCGATAGCCTGGAACCAGCAGCGCTCGACGATTACCTGCAACGCGGATGGTTTCGCATGGGGCAAACGATCTTCACGACCAACTGGCTCAACTTTCGCGAAACGTTCTACAGCGCTATATGGCTTCGCGTGTTGCTCAACGATTATGTTGCCGACAGTACTCAAAAGAAGTTGCTTCAGAAAAACTCACGGTTTCATACCGAGATCCGTCCTGCGGTAATCACCATCGAAAAAGAACTTCTCTATATCCGTTATAAACAATCGGTTCCATTCGAAGCGTCGGCTTCTCTTCAGACTTTGATGTATGGAAATTCCGATCGCAACATTTTCGACACATTCGAAGTGGATGTGTACGACAACAACAAGCTGATCGCTGCCGGCTTCTTCGATCTCGGTCGTGAGAGTGCCATGGGGATCTCTTCGATCTACGATCCCGATTATAAAAGATATAGCCTCGGCAAACACCTCATCTACTCGAAGATGATGTTCTGCAAAGAACGTGGACTGAAATATTTTTATCCCGGCTATTTTGTCCCGGGCTATCGTGCATTCGATTATAAACTGGACATAGGAAATCCGAACATCGAATTTCTCCAGCTTCAATCAAGCTCATGGCTGCCATTGTCTGTATTTAAGAACGACAGGGTTCCGATCAAAGAAATGGTTTCGCGACTCAACGAGTTAAAGAGCTCGCTCAGTCGTTCCGGCGTTGCAAGCAACGTTTTGTACTATGATTATTTCTATGCTAATCAGACTCCCGAGTTAAGCGGATCGGAGCTGTTGGACTTTCCCGTGTTCCTCATCACTGAGAAGTCGATGAATGAATGGGCTCTCGTGGTGTTCGATGTCCGTTACGATAAATACCAGTTGCTGAAATGTTACCCGGTGCTCACGCCACCGTCGCATGGTTCGGTGCCGGGATATTATTCTGATTATGTTTTGAAATCGGAAGAGACAATTTTCGCTACTGCCGATGTTGAGAAGATTGCCGCTCAATTCTCGACGGAGTATCGGTTCCATTAACGAAGATGAATCCTCGCCGATCGGCTTATTAACATCCTGCGCGTCAATAATTGATGTGACTAGCGAAAGCAGGAGGATGAGCGGAGCCTTTTTCATCCCCCAAAACTATATATTGGCGCCGTCTAAACCTTTAACAGGCAATGAAAACAATCCACCCGCTAACACTACTTCTCGCAATCATTATTTCGCTGAATGCGTCCGCGCAAACAGAGAAAGTCGATACCCTTACGATCAACAAGATCAAGAAAGAAGGCTTCGACAATTCGAAGGTCATGGAAATCGTAAGCAATCTTACCGACATCCACGGACCGCGTCTTACCAACTCTCCTGGCCACCAGGCAGCAGCCAACTACGCAAAAACAGCCCTGGAATCATGGGGACTCACCAATGTGAAGATCGACACATGGGATGAGGAATTTGGACGTGGCTGGTCGTTGAAGAGATTCACTCTTCAAACACTCGGCCCGGTTTACTTTCCGGTGATCGCCTATCCAAAAGCATGGAGTCCCGGCATCAAAGGACCAGTTCAGGCCGATGTTGTGTATGTCGACATTAAAACAACTGCCGATCTCGACAAGTACAAAGGCAAACTCAAAGGCAAGCTTGTGTTACTCGGAGCACCTGTTGCTGTGAAGCCCGGCTTTAAACCCGATGCGTCACGTTTTAAAGATTCTACATTGTTGGTGATGGCCAACGCAGGCGCCGAACCTCCATTCAACTTCGGAAGATTTGGTGGCAACCGTGCTGAACAGGAATTGAATTTCGCGAAGTGGGATCTCCTTATGAAAGAAGGAGTGATCGCAGTTCTGGAGCCAAGCCCTTCGGCTCGTCTCGAAGACGGAACGGTTCTCGTTAGCTCTGTAACAGTTCCATATGCTCCCGGAACTCCTTTCGACAAACGCGTGCGCGCTGCATCTCCTCTTGCTCCGAAAGTTCTTCCGCAGATCATCGTTGCTGATGAACACTACAATCGTCTTATCCGCCAGATCCAAAAAGGATTGTCGGTGAAGATGGAACTTGCTTTGGAAACTGAGTTCACTGCTCCTGGTCCCGGCTTCAACGTGATCGGTGAGATCGAAGGAACAGACCTTAAAGATGAGGTTGTAATGATCGGTGCTCACCTCGATTCATGGCATAGCGGTACCGGTGCTACCGACAACGCTGCGGGTTCTGCCGTAATGATGGAAGCAATGCGTATCATCAAAGCACTCGGTGTTCAACCGCGCAGAACAATTCGTATCGGCTTGTGGGGCGGTGAAGAACAAGGTCTCATAGGCTCACGCAACTATGTGAAGCGTACTTTCGGCGAACGCCTCGACAGGCAAATGCCTTACGATTCGATCAACCTGAAACCCGCTGCCGAAAAATTCTCTGTGTATTTCAACATGGACAACGGAACAGGTAAGTATCGCGGCGTGTATCTGCAGAACAACGAAGCGGCAAGAGCGATCTTCCGCGATTGGTTGAAGCCTTTCTCTAAGATGGGAGCAAACACGATCACGTATCAGAACACAGGTGGTACCGATCACCAGTCATTCGATGCAATCGGGTTGCCCGGCTTCCAATTCATCCAGGATCCTATCGAATACTCTTCACGTACACACCACACCAGCATGGACCTGTACGACAAGTTAGTTGAAGCAGACATGCAACAAAATGCGGTGATGACTGCAGCCTTCGCATGGCTTGCAGCTAATCGCGATGCCAAGTTCCCAAGAAAAGGAAAGTAATCTGATTGAAACTACTGGTGAAGGATATCGACAACGTTATCCTTCACCAGTGGTTTTACCATGAAGGCGCTAACGTTCTTGTTAGCATAAGAACGTTGCTTGTCACGCTCGTCTACAGAAGAAGAAAGAATGTAGATCTTGAACAGGCGCTTCACATCTTCGCCGAGACGATCGAATCGTTCCAGAAATTCCCAGCCCGACATAATGGGCATGTTGATATCCAGCAGTAGTATTGTCTGCGTTCTATCGTGATTGGCAGCGTAGTTCTTTTGAATGAAGTCCAGGCACGTCGATCCTTCGGTGAACGTGAGGATCTCCGGTTTACCCGCCACCATTTCTATTGTTAGCTTACAAATAAGATTGTTTACCGGGTCATCGTCTATTGCGATGAACCTCGGCGTTTCCGCCTGCACACTGCTCATAATACTATGTAAATTGCGTTCCCTTGTTCACTTCGCTCCTGATACTGATTCCACCTCCAGGTGTTTCCACCTGGGTTTTTACCATAAACAATCCCATTCCTTTTCCTTCGGCGTGCTTGGTATGAAATCGCCGGTACAAACCGAATACTTTTGAGCCGTCCTTCGTAAGGTCGATACCCAAACCGTTATCGGTGAACACCAACTTGACACCATCGTCGATTGTGTGGCTTACAATACGAATAACGAGGTCGGTGTTCGGTTGCTTGTACTTGATGCTGTTCGATATCAAGTTATAAAAAATGCTTTGTAAAAAACTCCTTAGCGTTAAAATGCTCTTTACTTCAGTAAAGTCGGTGACGGTACAGTTATTTTTTTGGATTATGATTTATTCTTTCGATGAGAAGCCGGGCATCGAGTGATCGCAGAGAATTACATCGGGTTGAAAATCACTGAGGGCAGAGGCATACTCTTCTTTGGAGCCAACCCATCGCCATTCGTATGCGAATCCGGCTTCTTGACCAGATTTTAGAATTTTATGAATTCCTGGCCGTCTATACGGCTCACGACGGCTGGGTTAAATTACAAAAAAAGGAAATAGCGGAATACCCCCTATACCGTGTTTTCACGATAGTCGTCAGATTTTTTCAATAACCTGATCGAAAATCTTACATGGACTTTACTTCGGCATCTAACAGCCCCTTTGATTTCGTATATTATTAATGCTATGTCCGGAATTAATCCGGTTACACGCCCTAGCCTGAATGCGAATTGGGACTGCCACGGTGTAAGAAATTAAAAACTGCAGGGTATGGAAACGGAAAAAAAACTAAAGATCCTCATGTTAGAGGACAACCCGGAGGACGCTTTTCTTATTGAGCGTGTTCTCCGCAAAGACAACATGGTATTCGTAACAGAACGTGTGGATACCAGGGAAGAATTCTGCGAATCGATTGAGAGATTTCAGCCAGACGTCGTTTTATCCGACCATGGCTTGCCGCGATTCAACTCGCGCGAAGCACTAAAGATCAGCCTGAAAGAAAGAGCGACAGCCCCTTTTATTCTCGTAACCGGTACGATGTCCGACGAGATCGCGATATCGTGTCTTCGCGACGGCGCCGACGATTATATTCTGAAAGGAAACCTTTCGCGTTTGCCTTCTGCTATTCGTCGCGCCATCAAGGAACGCCGGCTCGAGAAACTGAAAAGAGAAGCGCGATATGCATTACGTACTCAAAACCGCGAGCTCGTAAAGGTCAATAGCGAGCTCGACAAGTTTGTTTACTCTGTTTCGCACCAGCTTCGCGGACCACTCGCGTCGGTGCTGGGTTTGCTGAACATCGCAGAAACAAAGCCCGGCAACCTCGACGATATTCATTCAATGATGCGTCGCAGCATGGTGAAGCTTGATGAAACTCTGAAAGAGATCATCGACTATTCCAACAATGCACGTTCGGAGATCACGAGCTCCGAGATCGATTGGAAGAACCTGGCCAACGTTGCTATTGGAAAACTTCTTTACCTGCCAAGTGCAAGTAAAGTTGAGCTCACTATCGACGACAGCGGAGCGCAATTTCCCTTCTACTCGGATCCGGGACGTCTCGGGATCATCTTCAGCAGTCTTTATTCAAATTGCATTTTGTATAGCGCGAGCGACAAGGCACCTACAATTCACACGAAGATCGACGTAGCGTACGACACGGTTGCCATTACGATCACCGACAATGGCATCGGTATCAGCGAAAGCTGTTTGCCTCATGTGTTCAATATGTTCTATCGCGCAAGCGAACGGAGCAGCGGCGCCGGCCTCGGTCTTTACATTACGAAGGAGACTGTGAAAAAACTGGATGGACAAGTAACGATCCAGTCTGCCGAACATAGGGGTACTGTTGTTACCGTGACGCTACCGAATAATCATCGGAGCAATTCGGCGGAACAGCCTTTCATGGAGTAATCTCAAGTCGCGGAGGTCAGTTGTGAAAAGTATACGTCTTCCAGGTCGGCGTCGGCGCGGTCGAAGCCTTCCGGTCGCGTATTACTGTACACACGGATCTCAGGCGATCCTGCCAGCAATTTCTCCGACAGCACGCGATAGTTCGCACGAAACTCGTCGAGTTGATTCTTACGGATCTTCTTCTTCCAGATTTTACCGGACACTTCGTCTACCGAGGTAGAAGGATTTCCCTTGAACAACACTTCGCCCAGGTTGATGATGGCCATCGATGTACAAAGCTCCTTGATGTCTTCCACAATGTGCGTTGATAAGATCACGATAGTATGTTCTCCCAGTTCCGAAAGAAGATTGAGGAAGCGATTTCGTTCGGCAGGATCCAATCCCGCTGTTGGCTCGTCAACGATCACAAGACGCGGGTCGCCGATCAACGCCTGCGCAATACCAAACCGTTGTTTCATTCCACCAGAAAATGTTCCGAGACTTTTGTTTCGAACATTCCAGAGATTTGTTTTTTGAAGAAGGCTTTCCACCGTGTTCTTCCGGTCGGTATTATCGGTAATGCCTTTCAATACGGCGATATGATCGAGCAGGCGAATGGCTTCTACTTTTGGGTAAACACCGAACTCCTGTGGAAGATACCCGAGAACCTGTCGTACTTTATCTTTTTCTTTTAATACATCGATGTCATCAAAACGAACAGAGCCCGCATCTGCTTCCTGCAACGTTGCAATTGTTCGCATGAGCGTGGATTTGCCGGCGCCGTTGGGGCCGAGCAACCCGAACATGCCTTGCGGTATCGTGAGGTTGATTCCCTTCAGTGCCTGTACACCGTTGTCGTAAGTCTTTGTAAGTCCGTTGATGACAAGTTCCATTTTAAAAATGTTAGTAACCCAAAGGTGAATTAGCAAGCTCTACGATAGTTCCGGTGGCAATCGTGTTGTCGGTGGAGTGATGATCGATCAGTTTGTTCAAAGGATCGATACCAACCTTAATTGGTTCGGAGTTGACTGTAATTGTCAACGTATTCTTTTGTCTCGTGAATTTATGTTTTTGTAAATAGATCAGTTTCAGCTTGCCGTTCTCACCTTCACCATATACGCCAACGTCTATCCAATCGTTGATAGCTACTGGAACTTCGTGGCCGTTTGCATCAACCTGTAATTTTTGAGTGGAGAGGTTCACAGTCACTTCGTATTTGCCGCTCGTTACTTTTCTATAAGCAGCTTCAGTAGCTTGATTTTCATAGAGGGTGATGTGTTCGAACATGTCGCTTATCAAATATGAAAGACTATCGGGTGTAACTTTCCGGATCTCGTTGATGAGATCATTGGAAGTCGGGTAGGGAGGTTTTTTGTAAGCGAACTTCGTATGAAATCTTTTCAGCGCCGTGTTGAGATTGTTTTCGCCAATGTAATCCTGTAATGCAAAGAACACGAGTGCCGACTTGTTGTATGAAATGTATTGCTGGTTGCTTGCCGACTGAAGCGGAACCTCGCGCATCTTCTCTGCGCTTCGGCCTTTGAGATATGAATCGAGTTCATACTTCAGGAACAACTGCATGGTCTCAACGGGAAACGTGTGGTTCATTACCATCAGCGCAGAGTATTGCGATGCGCCTTCGGTGATCATTGCGTTGCCAGCCGTATCTGCAGCCATTACATGCTGACCCCACCATTGATGTGCGAGCTCATGAGCGGTTACATAATAAGGAACATCGAGATCTTTCGTCGGCTCCGAAACTTTCAGGATGAAACCGACGCCTTCCGAAAAGGCAATCATGTCGGGAAATGACTGGGCCATGGTGCTATACCGCGGGAACTCTGCTATCCTGATCTGCGAATCGGGAAAAGCTCCGAAATTCTTCGTGTAGTAATCGAGTCCATCTTTTAAACCCTGCATCATCCGGTCGATGTTGAAATGATGTTGAGGATGATAGTAGATCTCCAGATCGACATCGTTCCATTTGTCGGACGCAACTTTATAGTTACCCGAAAGTATTGCGTAGAACGAAGGAATGGTTCCTGTTGTAGTGTATTGACGGTATTGACGATTGTTTTCGGTCCACGACTTTTCCATGCGGCCTGGCGCAAGCGGAGTTTGAGAAACATCGGTGCTCACGATCATCGAGAACCGGACACGGTCGGCGTCTTTGCTATAGAGGTTGACTTCGGAGCGAGGTGTATTTAATTTTTCGTTGCGTGGATTGAGTGCGAAGCGGCGCCGGTCGTCGTCTGTCGTTAGTTCGAATTGACTGTCGTAGCCGATGGATGGAAAGTAATTGCTATGGATGAATGTTCCGTTGTAGGCGAGATCGGTGTTCTGTGGTTTTGATCTGAAGCCAGTTTGAGTAAATTCCATCGCGAAGTTCATTCGGAGGCTGTCGCCCGGTGCCAACGCGGTTGAGATCTCGTAAGCATGGTATCCAAGATCATCGTGTTGTTCGATTGCCTTCGACTGTCGCCCGAAGTCGATATCGTGGAGGTGCAGTTGTGGGGAACTCATGTGTTGCACCTGTATGATGTTGATCGGCACCGTGTCCTGGTTCTTGAGCCAGTAGGAACCTTTGGCACTGAAGCTGCGTCGGTCGGGATAGAGATCGACCGACAGGTTGACCGCCACGATCTTGGGTTGAGGAATGTGTTCGAATTGCTTGAGTTCTTTTTCGTAGCGAACCTGCTTCACTTTCAACGCGCGATTGTTCTCGAAGTGATTGACAACAGAAGTGTTGTAGTAAATGTAAGCTCCGCAAGCAATGAAGGAGAGTAACGCAACTGAGCCGATCAATTTAGAGGTAGTGGTCAACGGCTGACGTGCACTACCGCGTCGATAAAACAATATTGCTGCTACGAAGAGAACGATGGCTAACGATGTCCAGTATGCTTTCAGCCACACGAACGGTGTTACAAAAGGGCCGAAGCCATTCATTTGCGAAAAGTTTTCTAACGAACCACTGGTATATGCCGCCAGTTCATGATCGATGCCGAATGCCGGGAGTAATTGTATGATGATGACGAAGGCGACAGTGAGAATAAACCCGAGGAACTTATTTCCCGACAACACCTGGATCAGCATCGCTGCGATCGTTAACAGGCAAAGATTGATGAATGATTCGCCGAATAATTTCCCGAAGTAAGCAGGCAGATCGAAATCGAAATATCCGTGCGAAGCCTGGAGTACAATACCAAATACAAGAAATCCAACGAGCAGAGTGAGATAAACGAGACAAAGACTGAGGAACTTCGAAAGCAACAACGGACCATTGTGAATGGGCGTGGAATCGGTGATCGAATTGATCTTGTGTTGTCGTTCCTTCCACACGATCTCGCCGGAGTAAAAGATCATGATGACCATGAAGAACAACGCAAATGAATTCAGCATCGTGAGAACGGCTGACGTCGTGGGGTAGGAGCTGGTTCCATACATGTTGTCCATTCCCGATGCGTTCACGAACAATACTATGAGTCCCGACCCGGCGATAGCCATGAAAGGAACTTCTGTCCAGATGCCACGAAAGTGGAAGAGTGTTGTGGAGAGCAATTGTTTGAAGACTGACTTTTGTTTTGAAACAACCGGGGCGTTGATAATTACCGGTCCCACCGTTTCTTCATGAACTACAAGCTGTTTTTTTCTCCACGTAAATCCTCTTTTGGATGTGAATGAGAATTGCCAGTAAGTTATGATCAGAAAAATAATGGCGATCGACGTCCAGATCAGGCGATTGTACAACAGCACATCGGCAAGCGGAACGAGCTGCGTATTCTGTTCGGCAGATGTCCAGTAGCGTGTCATGTATACGAACGTCTGCACGCCGAATGGATCTATCAGCGCGGCTATGAACTGTGAATCGAGATCGCGGAGATAGAATGTGCTCGCTATTTGATAGAGCATCATTAACAGGATGCCTTGCGAGTAGATGACGATTGCCCTTCGCGCTAATGCACCCGCCGCAAAGAAGAGAGATCCGCTGATGAAAATATTCGAGACGATGAAGAGGAGGAAAGGCTGAAGGTAAGCCCATCCATCGAACGGAAGGACTTCTTTGGTGCGCCAGGTGATATCGCGCGGGATGATCTTTCCGATTTCGTATGCAAGCAACGCTCCGAAGATGATACCGGTGTTGATGAGAATGAGCGTCACTAAAGAACCCACATATCTTCCAAAGAGATAACTGCCTTTGTGGATCGGCGTAGTGAACATGATCGGCGCCATGCCGTGTTCTACATCGCGGATCACCGAAACTCCAACGAGCGACGATGTGATCATCGTGAAGAAAAAAGAAAGCACGACCATCAGTGCAGCGATGGTGTAAGGTGAGTTGGGACTTGTTGCGTCGGCTGTTCCGGCTACCTGGAAAGTTGGGCCGGTAATGACGAGAAAGCTCGTGATGAATATCACAAGAAAATATATGTACGTCGTGGCACGGCGACGCCTGTAGTAGAGCTCGAATCGAAATAATTCCCAGAACATACGTCGTGAAGGTTGGGAAAATTTTCCAGTTTAAAATTTAGCAGAAGAAATCGAGGTCTCTTATTTGTAATTCTCCTAAACGAAAGTAATAAGTACACTGATCTTACATGAGAAGCGATGAAGGGATGGATAATTCAATAACTTATGGAAGTCTTTGCTGGCGTATGAAGTTATACATCAATCGAAAAGTCCTCTGGGGACTGATCATTTCCATTGCTATTATTCTTGGACTGGGGATCCTCTCTTACTGGGCGTTCCTGAGTTTATCGGCGGCAACGCAGTGGGCTAATCATGCGCGACGCGTACTGCAGTATGTGCAGGAAGTTCGAAGCACGATGGTCATGCTCGAAAATTCTCAGCGTGGCTTTTCATTAACGCACGACAGTGCATTCATCAAGACCTATAATAAAGACAAAGTGGTGTTGAGCCGGTTCGTGAGCGACCTGGACAGCGCAACGATCGACAACAATGTTCAGCAAACAAATATTGATTCGTTACGAACCCAGATCGATCATTACGTGGCTAGCGGTAGTAACATGCAAAGTGTACAGAAGGTGCTGAACGATATCAGGGAGGAAGAACAATCCCTGATCCTTTCGCGATCCCTTTCGGTTCAAACAGGATTTTATCGTTTTGTGTGGGCATTTGTGGGGCTGATCGTTGTGACATTGGGTGTGCTGATCAGTCTCATCTGGGTGATCAATGCCAACACGCGTTCGCGTACCATAGCCGAAGACAGGCTTCGCGATGCCGAGCTCGAAACACAGAAGATCAATAAAGATCTGGAATCATTTAGTTACTCGGTATCGCACGACCTTCGTGCGCCGCTGAGATCGATCAATGGATATTCTCAAATACTTGTCGAAGATTATTCCGACAAGATCGACGAAGAAGGCAACAGGATCCTTAACGTGATCATCAACAATGCAAAGAAGATGGGCCGGCTGATCGACGACCTTCTCGAGTTTTCGAGGTTGGGTCGCCAGGAGATCAACAGGCAACTTGTAGATGTAGATGAGCAGGTGAAGAACATTTCGAGCGAGTTGGTGGAGCGCGAGCAGGGAAGGAAGATAGAGTTGAGTGTTCAGCCTCTTGGCTTCGCGGCAATCGACCAGGCAATGATGCGACAGGTTTGGATCAATCTTATCGGTAATGCGATCAAGTATTCGCGAAACAGGGAGGTGGCGAAGGTAGAGATTGGTAAGATTGACAGATCGGATAAGGGCCGTGTTGTGTTCTTTGTGAGAGACAACGGCGCGGGTTTCGACATGGCATATATAGATAAGTTATTTGGCGTGTTTCAACGGCTGCACAAGAACAACGAGTTTGAAGGTACCGGTGTGGGATTGGCGTTGGTGAAGAGGATTGTGGACAGGCATAAGGGAAGGATCTGGGCGGAGGCGAAAGTTGATGGTGGCGCAACGTTTTATATCGAGTTGCCGGTAGAGTGAGTTATATCAATTTTACGTCGCTTAACTCACGACCGATCTCCTGTAAGCCTTCAACGATTTTCTCAGTCTGTTTCGATGAAGGTCTTTTACGTCCTTGTACATATTGTGAGAGCAAAGTATAGTTCATGCCTATACGTTCTGCGAAATGCCTGACGTTAATGGGATATAGGTTGAAGAGACTGGGTATTGAGAATTGGACGTCGAGATTTTTTTGTGACACTTCAATCTTTTCCCTGGCTTCAACGAAGTAAAAGTTGACGGCTTCGATAATATTCTTCATTAATTCGTTTACGCTACTTCCAGTCGTAAAGACGGGGTATTTGTCAGCATAAGCTGAGTATCCCGTTGAAGTTTTTTCAACAATGATTTTGATTTTTTTCATGATGGTAGTGCTGCCTGCTTTCTAATTTTTTTCTCCAATCCTTTCCCTAACTCTTTCGATCCATGATATGGAAAGATTATGAAGTCAGCTCGTTGAGGATGTGTAAGTTTCATATGACTGCCGCGTTGACGTTCAACTTCCCATCCCGCGCGACGAAGTAATTGCAATAATTCCGACGCTTTCATACACCACTATTGTAAGGTTAAAGCGGCGAAAGTAACATACCTGCGTCAATTCAAAGGTATATAAAAATATACCTTTTTAGAAATTTAGCGTATAATTTTATATACCTGTAAGGTTTTCCTGATCAAAATTGAGTTTCTTTAAAACTCAACTCGCGAAAACATGTCATCCACAAAGAAACCTCTCATCCATGAAGACTGGGCCGTAGTATGGCTCGGGTTCCTCATAATCCTTTTCTCTCTCTTTATATATGTAATACCCGTTCCCTCCATGGGATGGAAAGACTCTTCGGAACTCTTTGGCAAAGTCCTTACTGCCGGCAACATCGGGAAGATCCTGGTACAGTTCGTCTTCGTGTTCGTAATCGGCATACTCGCCACCATTCTCACGGGTAAGTCTTTACGATCATTCGTCATCGTGTTCCCGATCATCTTCCTCGGCGCGGTTGTCGCCATGATCATTACGGGCAATTCTTTTATTAAGGGACTTGGTCTCGAAGCGGTGATCTTCAGCTTAACGATCGGTCTCATTATCGGCAACTTCATACAGCTGCCCGAATGGTTTCGCTCAATACTATCCGCCGAGCTTTTTGTGAAGATCGGTCTCGTGTTGCTTGGAACCAGCGTGATCTTCGGAGACATACTGAAAGCGGGCGGACTGGGTTTAATACAAGCGTTGGTTGTCGTGATCTCCGTTTGGTATTTCGCTTTCTGGCTCTGCAAAAAATTCAAGCTCGACCAGGAATTGTCGATGATGATCTCCAGTGCCGTTTCCATCTGCGGTGTGTCGGCAGCTATCGCTACTGCGGGGGCGATCAAAGGCGATCCCAAAAAACTTTCGTACGTGATCTCGATGGTGCTCATCACGGCAATACCGATGATGATCTTCATGCCATTGATTGCGAAATGGTTCGGCTGGTCGCAGGAAGTTACAGGCGCCTGGCTTGGCGGAACGATCGACACCACAGGCGCCGTCGTTGCTTCGGGTACTTTGGTTGGCGAGGTGGCGCTGAACGTGAGCACGATCGTTAAGTTTTCACAGAATGTTCTTTTGGGTCTCGCTGCATTTGCCATCAGCGTTTACTGGACGTATTCGAAATCCGATCAGAAAGAGGTTGAGAAACCTACACTTGGATTGATCTGGGAACGCTTTCCGAAATTCGTTTTGGGTTTCATCGCAGCATCGCTTGTGTTTTCGTTCCTGCTCAGCTCCGAAGCTGTAGCCCAGGTGAAAGACAGCCTGAAGAGCATTCAAACATTGTGGTTCGTCCTTGCCTTCACCAGCATCGGGTTGGAGACGAGGTTTTCCGATCTCTTCAAAGCCCAGGGCAGAAAGCCATTGTATGCTTTCCTGATCGCGCAGGGTTTTAACATCATCGTTACACTGATCATCGCCTTTATACTCTTCGGATAACTGGCATAATAATGGTGGTCCGGAAAACAAATGGGACTGCTTGAATACAAGAAAAAGCGGACGTTAACCAGAACTCCTGAACCTGCTGGCGGTAAAGCCGACCGGCAGGTGTTGCGTTTCGTGGTACAAAAACACGATGCGTCGCATCTTCACTACGATTTCCGACTGGAGATGAACGGGGTTCTGAAGAGTTGGGCCGTACCCAAAGGTCCATCCATGGACCCGAAAGTGAAAAGACTTGCCGTACACGTTGAGGATCACCCGTATGATTATCGCACCTTTGAAGGAGTAATTCCCAGGGGCAATTACGGAGCGGGTACCGTTGAGATCTGGGATGAAGGAACGTACAACAGCATTGGTAATTTTCAAGATAAGAAGTCGGAAGATGCCGATCTTCAAAAGCAATTAGCAGAGGGAAAGATCCATTTTATACTTCACGGTGAAAAGTTGAATGGTGAATTTGTGCTGGTGAAGGCAGCATGGAAGGGTGAAAAGAATTGGCTGCTGATGAAGGTCAAAGAAAAAGACAAAAGAACACCAGTTAAAAAAATGCCTATTGCCGCTCCCATGCTTGCAACCCTGGTCGATAAACCATTCGATCAGCCCGGTTGGTTGTATGAAGTAAAGTGGGATGGCTATCGCGCACTTGCGTTCATCAACAACGGCAAAGTAGATCTGCGGTCGCGCAACGATAAACCTTTCGACGATAAATTTTACCCGGTTCATCGCGCACTGGAGAAATGGAAGAAGAATGTCGTTATCGATGGTGAGATCGTTGTATTGAAATCGAATGGCATGTCTGACTTCGGTTCGCTTCAGAACTGGCGAAGTGAAGCTGATGGAGATCTCGTTTATTATGTTTTCGATATACTCTGGCTCGATGGAAAAGACCTTCGCGATGAACCCCTTCAAAAAAGGAAAGAGATCTTAAAGTCTATTGTGCCCGGTAACGACCTGGTGAAGTTGAGCGACAGCTTCAGCGTTAAAGGAACCGAGTTCTACGAATCGGCACGACGTATGGGACTCGAGGGCATCATCGCGAAAAGATCGGACAGCTTATATCATTCCGGCGCACGAACATCCGACTGGCTGAAGGTCAAAGTGAATCAACGACAGGAGGTTGTGATCGGCGGATATACACACAATGTTGGATCGTCGAAACCATTCAGTGCATTGCTGGTGGGCGTGTTCGAAGGCGACAAGTTTATTTATACCGGTAAGATCGGAACAGGTTTTAAAGATCTGCAACAACGGGAGATGTTGCGGCAGTTTGCTCCGTACGAAACGAGCAAACCGGCGTTCTACACAACACCCGACTATAATAAGCCATCGCGATTCAATCCACGTCCGGCGAAGTCGGATGTTACGTGGTTGAAACCAGTTCTTGTTTGCGAAGTCAGCTTTGCGGAGATGACGAGTGACGGCGTGATGCGACATCCTTCGTTCGAAGGAATGCGTTCCGATAAAGCTCCGAAAGAAGTGAAGAAAGAAACTCCGAAGCACACCGACGAGATTGTGAAGTCGAAGAAGAAGTCCGTAGTTAAGCCTCACACAAAAAGGGATCGACAGACGTTGATCAACCCGAATGACAAGACACAGGTGCGTGAGATCGAAGGGCGCGAGATAAAATTCACGAATACAGAAAAAGTTTATTGGCCCGCTGCGAATACTGTCGGCAAGAAGAAAGCCATCACGAAGGGCGATATGCTCAACTACTATTACCAGGTGGCTCCGTACATTCTTCCTTACCTGTTCGATCGGCCTGTGTCGCTGAATCGTTTTCCGAACGGTATCGGGGGAAAGAGCTTTTACCAGAAAGATGTTACTGGCAAAGTACCCGATTGGGTTGAACAATATTTATATCACAGGTCCGATGAGCCTGGCGTGGACCGTCACTTCATGGTGCCGCGAACCGAGGCTGATGTGATGTTGATGGCTTCGATGGGTTGTATTGAAATGAATCCATGGAGCAGCAGGACAGAGCATCCCGATCATCCCGACTGGTGCATGATCGATTTAGATCCTTCGGACAAAACGAAGTTCAACCAGGTGATCGAAGCAGCACGTGTTACACACGACATTCTCGAAAGCATAGGGCTTCCTTCGTATTGCAAGACGAGCGGTTCTACAGGACTTCACATTTATATACCGCTCGGCGCAAAGTATACTTATAAAGAATCGCAGGACTTCGCAAGAACAATTGTGACAGCCGTTCATGAAGAGATCCCATCGTTTACATCGATAGAAAGAATGGTGTCGAACAGGAAGGGAAACATGTATTTGGATTTTCTTCAGAATCGTCCGGGTGCTACGTTGGCGGCTCCTTATTCATTGCGACCGAAGCCCGGAGCAACGGTGTCGATGCCGTTGCAGTGGGATGAAGTGAAGAAGGGGTTGAAGATGACGGACTTTCATATCGACAATGCCATTCCCCGTATTAGAGAAGTGGGCGACATATTCAAACCGGTTCTAGGCAAGGGAATAAACCTTGCGAAATTTTCTAAAAAAATTAATTCATAACATCAATTGTGAGCAAAGCAGTAGTCCATTATTCGGCAGACCAGGATCGACTGATCCAGAAATTTTATTTGAAAGACGACGGCACATTCCCGAATAACCAGTTGCCGGTTCTATTTTATCCCGGCGTTTTATTATTGCCCGGCTTGTTTCCTGCCGGCGAAGTGAAGGACGTGTTTAGTCACAACGACTGGAAGAACGGATGGCAATCGGGCATCTACACGTTTCACCATTATCACAGCAACACGCATGAAGTGTTGGGAGTAGTGAGAGGGGAGACCACCGTACAGTTGGGTGGCGACGAAGGCATCACATTGAAGATCCAGAAAGGTGACGTGATCATATTGCCGGCGGGCACAGCACACAAGAATCTTGGCGACGAGAATGCGGTTGTTTGCATTGGCGCCTATCCAAAAGGAAAAGAGTACGACATGCACTACGGCCAGGCCGGCGAACGCCCGAATGCCGACGAGAATATCAAAAAAGTAAAAGTACCCGATCACGACCCGGTGTTCGGAACACAAGGGGGTATTTTGAAGTATTGGGTGCTGGGATCAAGAGCATAGCTCTTTTTTCTTGTGGATATATTATTTACATTTATAAATAATATACCTCATAATGAAGGGCACTTACCTCGGCGAATTCGAAGAGATCGTACTGCTCGCCACTGGCATACTCGACGACGATGCATACGGAGTCACAATCAGGAAGGAGATCGAAAAGCAAACACGTCGTGCCGTGAACATCGGCGCCGTGCACACCGCCTTGCACCGTCTCGAAGAAAAAGGATACCTCAAATCGAAGTTCGGCGAAGCTACCATGGTGCGTGGAGGAAAACGAAAGAGGATCTTCACAATCACCGCATTCGGACTTAAAGCACTTCGTAAGGCGCAGGAACTTCGAAGCAATATGTGGTCGCAATTAAGCAACGTGATCGTTCAAAAAAGTTAAGAATGCGCATCATGAAACAACAGCCGCCCCGCCTCGCGAAAAACCTTCTTCGCCGTTTCTGTCATGTGTCGTTTATAGAAGAAGTTGAAGGCGACCTCGACGAACAGTTCTCCGAAAATCTGAAAGAGAAAGGATTGCTTCGCGCACGCGTGTTGTATTGGTCCGACGTACTTCATGCAATCGCGTCTGGCAATCGGCAAGCCAAAGATGAGCCGTCGTCGCAGATATCGATGACAGACTCATTTGGTCACTTCTTCAAGATCTTTTTCCGGAGCCTCCGGCACAGCCAGTCCTCGGCAATCATTAACACAACGGGACTCGTCCTTAGTCTCGTTAGCTTCATTGCGATATGGTTGTATGTGAGCGACGAGCTTTCGTACAACGAGTATCATCCCGACGCCGGGAAGATCTACAGGACCAGTCTCTCGTTTAAACGATACGGCGACGGTGTAACGGAGATAGATGCGCGTGTGCCAGGATTGTGGATTGGGGAAGTGCGTGAGCAACGACCAGAGATCAAATCATCGACGAGATTTTCGAAGTTCGGGCTTCCGGGCGCCGTGAAGTATGAAAAGAAGGAATTGCTTTTCGAAGAACCGAATTTCTTCTGGGTAGATACAACGTACACCGACATCTTTAAATTGGAGATCACCCGCGGAAGCGAGCCGGTCGTTGTGTTCAGGGATCCCAGCAAGGTCATAATCACTGAATCCATTGCACAAAAATATTTTGCAGATGAAGATCCGATCGGTAAAGAGATCGTTTACTCGCACGGTGGAATGGATTTTCCGTTCGTAGTGGCGAGCGTAATGAAAGACTATCCTTCGAATGTCCATTTCCACCCGGCATTCATTGCGAGCAACCAGGCGCTCAATCCATTTTGGATGCGAAACGGCACCGACCGTGTGAATTCAACCGGAGATCCATTCACGTATTCGTTCTTTAAAGTGGATAATGAAACGGATGTGCCGGCTATTCTCGCTGCCATGCGGCCTATCGTTAAGAAACATTCCAACGAAACGGTTGAGCCAGTCTTTACCAAACTAACAGAGATCCATTTCACGCAAGGTATGATGGTAGAGCTCGAGCCCGCGGGCGACAAGTCGTACATTTATATTTCCGCATCGATTGGTATTTTAATTATTGTGATCGCGGCGATCAATTACATGAATCTTGCGACAGCACGCTCTGTTCGAAGAGCAAAAGAAGTCGGGCTCCGAAAAACACTGGGTGTGAAACGATCATCGCTGATCAACCAGTTCCTGGGCGAATCGATGATGATGATATCGATCTCTTTTGCGATAGCATTGAGTCTCACCGTAGTCGTGTTGCCCTTCTTCAATCAACTCACGGGTAAGTCATTCACGTATCTTTCATTATTCACAGGCAACACATTAATAATTCTCGTGGCAGTGATTGGTGTCCTGGCATTGTTGTCGGGAAGTTATCCTGCATTTTATTTATCGCGATTCAAGCCAATCGATGTATTGAAAGGTGCGGTCTCAACGAGCAGTGGCGGCGAGAATTTCAGGAAGACCCTGGTGGTGTTCCAGTTCACCATCACGATGGCCCTGATCATTTGCGCAGGTGTGATCCGCAGCCAGCTTTCTTTGATACATGAAGGCAAGCTCGCTTCGAATACAGGTCGAGTGATAACGATACGGAATGTTGCAGTCAAGAATTTCCATGAGAGCAGTGAGTTTCGTTCGCTGGTGATGAAGAACAAAAATGTTGAGGAGATCTCGTTAAGTGATCACCTCCCGCGACGCGACGGGTTCTCGTTCATAACCGTTCCTCTTTCTATTAGATCGAAAGGTCCCGATGAATACATGTGGAACGCGGTGAAAGTAGACGATCATTTCGCCGGCATGTTTAAGCTGGAATTTCTTGCGGGCAGGAATTTTTCTTCGGCGATCGCTTTGGACACGACCAACGTGATCCTGAATGAATCGGCGGTTCGTGCATTGAACATGACACCGGAAGAAGTCCTTGGACAGGAGATCTCAGCTAATAAATCATTTATGGAAGACAATGGCTACGGGTTTGGGAAAGTGATCGGCGTGGTGAAAGACTTTCCATATGAATCTGTTCGCTTCCAGGTGCAGCCGCTGTGTTTGTATGGATACTATCCTGCGGCGGAAACGATCAACATAAAACTTTCGGGTATCGATCTGCAGGAAACCATCGCTTCAATTGAAAGTGTGTGGAAGAAGATCCATCCATCGAGACCTTTCGAGTATTGGTTTATGGACGATGAGTTTGGCAAGTTGTATAAGCAGGAAATCCAGATGGCGAAGCTCTCCAATTACTTCACGGCATTCGCGATCGTAATTGCATGCCTCGGTTTGTTTGGACTCGCAACCTTCACCGCAGAGCAGAAGACGAAAGAGATTGGTATCCGGAAAGTTCTAGGTGCTTCGGTAGGACAGGTGTTGCTGTTATTAACAGGCCGCTTCGTTACGCTGGTGTTGATTGCCAGCGTGGTGGCGATGCCGCTGGCATTCTTCGCGATGAAGAGCTGGCTGGAAGGATTTGCATATCGTGCCCAGATGGAGTGGTGGGTTTTTGCTGGAGCGGGAGGAGTGATATTGGTGCTCACATATCTAACAGTGGGGATTGAATCGATTAGGGCGGCTGTCGCTAATCCCGTAGATTCTTTAAAACACGAGTAAGAATGTACGAGGGACGATGTACGAGGGACGATTTGAGCAGGGAAATCCGTACAACTCAAAAGGATTTTTATGTACACGCATCTATTTGTTTCGTTATTGCGGGATGACGAAACAAGATCTTATTCTGCGAAACAGGAAGTTTGTATTTGCTGTGCTGAATATTGTGCGGGAGCTTCCTAACGACCGTGTCTATGATGGGTTGGTGCGCCAACTTGTAAGATGTTCAACCTCCATTGGTGCAAACTATCGTGCTGCGTGCAAAGCGAAATCTGAAGCTGACTTCCTAAATAAATTGAAGATTACCGAGGAAGAATCCGACGAAGCGAATTACTTTCTTGACATCCTTACAAATATCGATAATGGCCGGCATCGCGAACGACTCGCACAAGTGCTCCAGGAGTCTGATCAACTCGCCTCAATATATTCTGCCTCTGTCGTAACAATGAAATCTAAAATCGCTGCTCGAAAAACCTCGCAACTCCAAAATCGTCCCTCGTACATCTACAATCTTTTCACCGACTTCCTATACTTAACTTCCGGTTTCAACAACACCTGGCTCTGCTTTATCTCCTTATTCCCGAGCATAAAGAACAAATACTTTATCGCTATGCGACAAATCTCTCTCGTTGGTTGAGTAATGCACGTTAGCGGCGTCGCCAGGTAATCGAGGAAAGGATGATCGTCGAAGGTGATCAATGAAACATCTTCGGGGATCGAAAGATTTTCTTCGCGCAGTGCTTTAATGCAGCCGATCGCAATGGTGTTGCTCAACGCAAAGATCGCCGTCGGTTTTTCATGCTGCTGAAGCAACAACTTCATTTCCTTGTAACCATTCTGCACGCTGAACTCGTCGCCGATGATCTGGTAATCTTTAAGTCCCGCTGCAATCATCGCATCCTTATATCCTTTGATGCGCAACTTATTTGGAACCGACTCCGGCACGCCCTGGATACACGCGATACGCTGGTGACCATTCTCAAGCAAATGTTTTGTGCCCATCACCGCACCTTCGTAGTTGTCGGTAGACACGTAAGGGATATCAAGGTTTTCGAAGTAGCGGTCGATACAAACTACGGGCAATCCCTGGTCGTGAAGTTTCTTGATGGCCTTCCAGTTTTGATCGCATGGTGCGATAACGAGGCCTTCGATGTTGCGCGACTGCATTTGCAGGAGCTCATCGTTCTCGATGTCTTTGTTCTCGTCGCTGTCGCCGATGATGGTAAGGTAGCCGCGGTTGCGTACTTCGGCGTTGATCTCGCTGGCGATGTCGGCGAAGAAGGGGTTGCTTAATGAAGGGATAAGCAGTGCGATGGTGTTGCTCTTTCCGGATTTGAGGTTGGCGGCAAACTGGTTGGGGACGTAGTTGAGCTTCTTAGCTGTTTCGCGGACCTTCTGTTGTGATTTCTCGCTGATGCGGAACTGCTCGGCCTTGCCATTGAGCACACGTGAGACGGTGCTGATGGACACACCGGCCTTGCGCGCAATGTCGACTATGTTAGGCTTTTGGGCAGGCATTGGAGAATTGTATCAAATATAAGCGAAGTGATATGAATACCATGTTAGAACAAACGATTGGTCTGTTTTTGCGCGCCGTTCATCAAAAACGATATAATTTAACTTATTGATAATCAAAGCAATATGTCCTAGTTATCGTATAAACCGGATACGTTTGAACAAACGTTTGTGCAAAATCAATAATTCTTTTTTAATATTGATCCGAGAGACAAACTAACTCCTCGTATCATGAAAATACATCTACCAGCACCCCTTCAACTCGTTCGTGCTGTGTTGTTGTCCATCATCGTTATCGGACCTCAACTGTTCAACAGCGCCAACGCACGGCCAAACGGGTCAATGTTTGCATCGTACCAACAATCCACCACCGTGTCAGGTAAAGTAACCTCTGCAACGGACAACGAAGGAATTCCCGGCGTCAACATCGTCATCAAAGGAACTTCCAATGGAACGGTAACAGATGTGAACGGCGACTACAAACTCGAAGTCAACAGTCGCGACGCCATTCTCGTCTTCACCTCTATCGGCTTCGACACACAAGAATTTGCGGCCGGCGGTCAAACCGTCATCAACGTCACTCTCCAGGCGAGCACCACTTCCCTCAGCGAAGTCGTTGTTGTCGGATATGGCACCCAGCAAAAGATGAGCATCACCAACTCCATCGCCGATATTAAAGGCGACGAGATGGTGCAACGTCCCGTTGGCAACATCTTACAGTCGGTGCAGGGAAAAATGCCCGGCGTAACTATTCTCGACCGCGGCGGTCAGCCCGGATCGAACAACATGCAGATCATCATCCGCGGTGTTACGAAACCATACACTCCCGTTGGTCTCGACCAAACCGTGAACTCTACTATCGGCACCAACCAGCCACTTTTCATCGTGGATGGTATCGAACAGCCTTATCAATACATGAACCCTGCCGATATTGAAAGTTTCACAGTGTTGAAAGACGCAAGCTCATCGGCAATCTACGGATCGCGTGGTGGTAACGGCGTTGTGCTCATCACCACCAAAAGAGCGAAAGAAGGAAAGATCTCGGTGAGCTATAGCGGTTCTTACAGCACCCAGAAATCTTTAACACAACCGCACGCAATGGATATCGAAAACTACCTGCGCCTGCAGAATACTGCATACCAAAACGTGGGCTCAGCTCCGAAGTATACTGAACAGCAGATCCAGGATTATATCAGCGGAAGCGTTAACAGCCCGTTGAAGTATCCACTGCCTTATGATTGGTATAACGTGATGCTCAAAGATGCACCACAGATCAACAACTCGATCTCTGTTGCCGGTGGCAGCGAGAATATGAAAGCACGATTGAGCGTTCGTAATCAGGATCAGAAAGGTATCATCGCTAACACCGAATCGAAGCTTACCGACATTCGCCTCAATACAGATCTTAAGCTCTCTTCGAAGATCACTATCAGCGGAGATCTGAATTATCGTTATCAAAAGAACCAGGAGCCACACGACATCACCAATATATTCCGCCTGTTCATGCAGAACGCGATATGGGCTGTGCCGCAATATCCCAACGGCGATTATGGTGGAGGAACACAAGGGAACAGTCCCCTGCTTCTTGCAGAAAAAGGTGGAAGCAATAAAACTCAGAACGATTATTTCTACGGCCAGTTGAAAGGCAACTGGGAGATCGTAAAAGGTCTTACGCTCACATCACAGGTAGGAGTCAGAAATCAATTCCTCACAGGAAAAGATTATACCAACACATGGCAAACAAAAGACTCGACCGTTGTAAAGAAGTCGAACCTGGTTAACAGTCTTACAGAATCGAGAACGGTAGACAGGGAAGTTACATGGAATAACCTGTTGAACTATAATCTCGAGCTCACGAATCATTCGTTCAGGGCGATGGCTGGTTATGCGCAGATCTATCACTTCAATACAACGATCAGTGCGTATCGTCAGCAGTTTTATAATAACGATGTACAATCACTTGGACAGGGCGTTAATGATGCTACGAAGAACAATGGTGGCAGCGATTATACCTGGGGATTGAGATCTTATTTCGGCAGGTTGAACTATGCGTTCAAAGACAAATATTTGTTCGAAGCGAACCTGCGTTACGATGGGTCTTCGCGATTCGATAAAGGAAACAAGTATGCTTCGTTCCCATCCGCTTCGGTCGGTTATCGGATCTCACAAGAAGCTTTCTGGAACCCGATTGCCGATGTGGTGTCCGATCTTAAGATCCGTGCGTCGCGTGGCGTGTCGGGAAATAATGGTGTGGATCTCTACAGCTACATACCAACATTGCAGGCCGCCAACTATTCATTCAACGGAACGGTTGCGCAGGGATATCTTCAAAAGACTGTGAACGATCCTAACCTGACATGGGAAAGAACAGCACAGACTGACATTGGTATCGATGGTGAATTGTTCCGGGACGTCTCGGCTTTACAGTAGATTATTATAACAAGCGAACAACCGGTGATCTTCTCGCTATACCGGTTCCTGCTGCCGTTGGATTGGCAGCTGGTCCACAGAACGCGATGACGGTAGAGAACAAAGGTTGGGAATTTATTTTGTCGACCAGGAATCGCATTGGTGATTTCACTTTGAATGCGAACGCCAACTTCGCCATTAACAACAACAAGATCGTTGATCTTGCCGGAACCAGCGATGTGATCCTCGGTAACGATATCGACCCGCGTTACATACAAGGGCTCGGTTATTCGATCAATGGATTCTGGGGATACCAGACTGCCGGACTTTACCAGTCGGATGCTGAAGCTGCTGCCGATCCTACATTCATGCGTCCCGCGAAGGCTGGCGATGTGAAGATTGTGGATCGCAATGGCGACGGCGCGATCGACTCGAAAGACATGACGTTCCTCGGTAACTCGATTCCGAAATACAATTTCGGCGGCAACATCAACGCAGGATGGAAATCATTCCAGTTGAACGTGTTCCTGCAAGGTACTGCCGGCGTAAAAATGCGTATTGCGAGAGCACTCGGAGAAGCCGGCAACTATGAAGGATTTACTCCTGATATCTATACCGACAACTATTGGACACCTGAGCACACCGATGCTCGCTTCGCTCGACCAACGAAAAATGATTTGCGCAACCAGGCTTCTACTGATCGTATGCTGGTAGATGCGTCGTACCTGCGTGTGAAGAACGTGCAGCTCGTTTACAATCTCCCGACAACATTGTTGCAAAGGGCAGGGATCCAAAACGCGAGCATCAGTCTTTCGGCAACAAACCTTTTAACATTCTCGGTGCTCTACAAAGACTGGCATCTTGATCCGGAGTCGAGCTCGGGCTGGCAGAACTATTATCCCCAGACACGGATGTACTCCCTTGGCTTAAACATTCAATTATAAAAATTGAAAATCATGAAGACATTCAGATATACCATTATTCTCGCTACTGTTTTCCTTCTTGGAAGCTGCAAGGATCTTTTGGACACAGAACCTAACGACAGGATCTCGACAGATATTTTCTGGAGAACGCAGACAGATGCGCTCTACGGTACCAACGCTGTGTATACTTTCTTAAACGAAACACAGACAGCTGGCAACCAGGCGAGCCATTTCATGAGTTGGGATGGAATGACCGACATCGGTTATACACACCAGCACAATCGCCGGAGTCGTTTATACTCCAGGGACAATTCGATCCGCTCAACAGCCGCGTTTACCTTGACTTCCAGACCTTCTATGCTGGCATTCGTGCTGCGAATTCATTCATGGACAACATCGGTAATGTTCAGAATGCGGATGCTGCAATAATCAACCGGTATACCGGGGAAGTTCGTGTGCTTCGTGCCTATTACTATTCACGTCTTGCGATGTTGTATGGTGATGTGCCGCTCGTTACGACTACGTTGTCGCTGCCGGAATCGAAAGCAGTAACGAGAGAACCCGTAAGCAACGTATGGGATTTCATTTCAAAAGAACTGACGGAAGCGGCTGCACAACTTCCCAATGCTTATACAGCTGCAACCGACAAGGGCAGGGTTACGAAAGCAACTGCATTTGCTGTGAAGGCACGCGCGATGCTGCATGCAGGAAGATTTCAAGAGGCTGCGGATGCTGCTTCGCTGGTGATGGCAATGCCCGAATATGGTTTGTATCCCACGTATAAAAGTTTGTCACGACAACGGCAGAAGGCAATAAAGAAGTTATTCTCGATGTTCAGTTCGTGAAAGGAACACAGCCAAACGACATCTTCAGCGTATTGGCGCAACAGAGTGTTACCGGCAAAAGCCTCTATGTTCCCACCAAGGCAATCGTTGATGCTTACGAGATGAAGAACGGCAAGGCGATCACGGATCCGACAAGCGGTTATGATGCACACACTCCTTATGTTAATCGCGACCCGCGTTTGAACTACTCGATCTTCGTTCCCGGGGATCTGCTCACCAATGGTAAAGTCTTCAACCCGCTCCCCAACAGTACTACAGGCGACGCGGTGAATTCTACATTCACAGTATCGCCTACAGGTTTCAACGTGAAGAAATATGTGAACAGTGAGGATGCGTCGACCACCACGAACTCGGGCATTAACTTAATTTTCCTGCGCTATGCAGAAGTGTTGTTGACGTACGCTGAAGCGAAAATCGAACTCAATCAATTAGATCAATCGGTGTACGACGCGATCAACGCGATCCGTCAGCGCAGTGATGTGATGATGCCTGTTATCGCTACAGGAAAAACCCAGGATGAGCTGCGTGCCATCGTTCGTCATGAAAGGTTGGTGGAGCTTGCGTTCGAGGGACAGCACTATTTCGATATCCGCCGGTGGAAGACTGCGGAAGCGGTGATGCCCGGAAAGATTTATGGTATCACGTATGTCGATGCCCAGAGTAATCTTCAGACCGTTGAAGTAACGGGTTGGGTGAATTATTGGGATAATAAAAATTACCTGTGGCCAATTCCCGATCTTGAAAGAAACCTGAATGGTGGTCTTGGACAAAATCCAGGGTGGTGATCTATGAGGTTGATACTGATCATACTCTTTGTTTCAACAGAACTCTGTGCTCAGAAAACAGAGTATCTCGATCCCGCTGACGTAACTGTGAATGGAATATTAGGTGAGGCAATGACTTCTGCACAGAAGGGCCGCCTTACCTCGCTGCCAACATGGAACAACGGTCAGCTGATCAATATTTTCAGTAAGGAGGTTCGCGACCAGCATGCAGTAATGGACTGGTATGGCGAACATGCCGGCAAATGGATGTACACAACAGCAATTGCCGTTCGTCAGACGGGTAACAAAGAGTTGCAGGATCTTCTATTGAAGACTGCCGACAAGCTTGTGAGTTTCCAGGATCCGAACGGCTACCTGGGCGATTACGGTCCCACTATAAATATCACGAACACCACCGTAAATCATCGTCGTTCGTGGGACACATGGAATCTCACTTACATGACAATCGGTTTGCTGGAAGTGAACAAATATTTCCCCAACGAAAAGTATCTCAACGCTGCGAAGAACATCGGAGAGTTGTTTCTGAAAACATTCGGAGAAGGGAAGGCCGACGTCACGAAATATGGAACCCGTTACGGCATCTCTGCAACGATACTACTCGACGCAACGATAGAATTATATAAGACCACTTCAGATAAACGATACCTGGATTTCTCCGGTGGGTTGTTCGTAAGATGGAAGAGACCGAAGGAATAAAGCTCATAGCTGTCGCAACGAACAACGGTGATATGGAAAATGTAGGCGACGGTAAAGCCTATCAAATACTCTGGAACCTTACGAATCTTGCGAAGCTGTACGAACTCACGAACAAGTCTGGGTATCTCAAGGCTGTCGAAAATGCGTGGGTGAACGTTCGCGACTTTCACCTTACGATTGCTGGTGGTCCGTGGGGAGGTATCGGTAAGCACCTCGAATGTTTTAACAGGAAAAATTATTGGAGCCCGTATGGTTTCGTTGAAACCTGCAGCACCATGCAATGGATCGAGCTCAACAAACAAATGCTTCATCTCACTGGCGATGCGAAGTATGCGCAGGAGATCGAACGCGCGGCATACAACGCGCTGCTCGGCGCGCGATACACGAATGGTGTCGATTGGAGCTATCATTCATTCACCAACGGAAGCTGGCATGTTGCACACTTCAACGACTGTTGTCCATCGAGTGGTGTGATGGCGTTGGAGGAACTCGTTGGCGAAATCTTTTCTAAAAGGGAAAATGGAATTGCCGTAAACCTGATCACAGATGGTGAAGCGAAAATTGGAAACAACAGGATCTCGGTGAAAACAAACTACCCATTCGATGGTAAGGTAACGATCACGACGAAGGGCAAAGTTCCTTTGTTTATCCGGATCCCTGATTGGGCTGTGAATGCAACAGTTGATGGCGAGACTGCAAAAGCTGGTGAATATTTCCGCACGGAAAAAAATTCGGTCACAGTTAACCTCCCGATGGAACTCAAATTAAATCAGGCAAAAGAAGACGCTCTTGTTCCGCAAGGAAAAGGAGAAGATATATATAGTGTTAATTGGTTTGCGTTATCGAGAGGGCCGTTGGTCTTTTCGGCCGATGGCCTGATCGATAATCGTGATCGCGAACGCACTTTCACTCTTCCAAAGGATCTGAACGATGTCTTTAAGCCGGTTACAAATCCGTACGGAGCACAGCCTGCCTACGAAATGACATCAGGAGAAGAAAAGTTGTTGTTTGTTCCTTATTACGAAGCAGGTGGAGCAAAACTCAACAACTGGAGATTGACATGGATCCAAACAAAAATTGAATGAAGAAGATCCTCGTTATCGGAAGCTCTAACACCGACCTCATCACGAGCGTCGAAAGATTTCCAAATGCCGGGAGAAACGATCAGCGGCAAGAGCTTCATGCAGGCGATGGGAGGCAAAGGCGCCAACCAGGCAGTTGCCGCACAACGTCTCGGTGGTAATGTGAAGTTTGTGACATGTCTTGGTAACGACGCCAACGGTCGCAACATGCTCGCTTATTTCAAAGACGAAGGTCTCGATGTGTCGAGTGCACTCATCGTAGATCATGCGCCAACGGGAACAGCTGTTATTCTTGTTAATGATGAAGGGGAGAATTGCATCGTCGTAACACCCGGTGCCAATCACGAACTGTTACCCATCCATATTTCAGGGCTCGAAGCAGAGATCGGTAAAGCAGCGATGGTTGTTCTTCAAATGGAAATTCCGTTTGAGACAGTAGAGAAAGTTGTTGACATCGCCGCTAAACATAAGGTTCCGGTTTTATTGAACGTAGCTCCTGCGCGCGAGATCGGTGTGGCTATACTGAAGAAGATCGGGATCCTGGTTGTAAATGAAACAGAGATCGAACGGGTTTCAGGAAGATCTATCGCAGCATTGGGTGAGGAGGGTGTGATCGATAGCTTGCTGAGTGCAGGTGCGCACACCGTAATATTAACATTAGGCAAGAGAGGTTGTATTATAAAGAATGCAAGCTTCTCTAAGTTTTTTAACGGCGTTCGAAGTCGACGCCGTGGATACAACCGCCGCCGGCGATACATTTTGCGGAGCCGTTGCAGCCAGTCTCGGCAAAGGCAAAGATCTTGTTGAAGCAGTACGCTTCGCAACAGCCGCATCTGCAATCTGTGTAACACGCATGGGCGCACAACCATCTATTCCAACCGAACAAGACGTAGTGAAATTTCTTTCGAAGGCCGCAGCTAAACCTGTAGTATGAAACATATTTTACTTCTATTCTTTCTTGCATCCTTCACGATGCTGAAAGCTCAAACTTACAACCTGATTACCATCGGCGATATGGAAAGTGGTACATGGGCCGGCGTTCCCGGCGCAACCAACATGGCGCTTTCGTTCCAGGCTTCGGCCGGTATCAACAGCACCACTGCGTTGAAGACCGTTACTTCGAGTCTCGGTGGCGATACGTATTACATTATTCGCGGCGACCAGAATTTTCATTTAACGTCGGGCGACAAGATCACCGTTAGTTTTTGGGCAAAGAGTTCCGTTGCCGACATGCGATTACAACCATGGGTACAGGAATCGGACGGCAACACATGGATGAACTTTGGCGACGCCTATCTCACCACGAACTGGAAGCAATACTCATTTACGGCCACCATCAGCACAAGCACGTCGAACAACTATAAACTGAAGTTTCGCGGGTACAACACCGGCACCATGTACATCGACAACGTACAGATCGGCCCGGTTGATTATAAAGATGTTCAGCAATCGGGCATTTACGACGTGTCGGTGTCGCAAAGCAACATGACATGGCCGGTCAACACTTTCAGGAGTACATGTCCCACGTACTCTCTGGGATCCCAGGGCATGCAGACAAAAGATCAGCACCCGTTAGATGTATTCGCGAACCGTACGATCAACTACGCGAAGTTTTCTTTTACGGGATCGATAACGGTGCACGTGAAGGTTTTGAACACCACAAAAGTTCCGGTGAGCGGACAAACCGTGAGGATCCTTCCGTCTAGATTTGGAATTACATCGACGACCAATGGAAATGTTGTTGATTTCACGATCACACAACCAGGCCAGTATTCGGTTGAGATCGGCACCGATGGTTATAAGAACGGACTGATCATTTTTGCCGATCCCACCGAGACGGATATTCCGAGCAAGACCAATCCAAATTACCTGGTGTTGTACGAAGCTACTGCGTCAAATGTGGCTTCCATACCAACATCGTATTCTGGTGTTTATTTCCGGAGAGGTGTTCACAACATCGGCACGTTCAACATTCCAACACACATTAAGAATGTGTATTTCGAAGATGGATCGTGGTGTATGGTGCATTGAAAATGAGTGGCAACTCCGACGTAAGAATTTATGGAAGAGGGGTGATCTCCGAATACTTAATGAACTACAGGACCCAGCACGTTGTCGAGGCGATCAACGGAAGCGATCGGATAACGGTGGAAGGTCTCGTTGTGGCCGACCCGAAATGGTTTGGCGTTCGATTGATCGGTGGTGAACAATACTGTCAGCTATACGAAGGTGATCGGTGGCTGGGTTTATAACATGGATGGCATCGCTGCCTACGCAGGTTCTAACGTATCGCACTGTTTCATCTGGGCGAACGACGATGCGATCAAAGTATATCGCGACTCCATCACGTGGTCGGATATTGTTGTGTGGTCGCTGAACAACGGCGGAACGATACAGATGAGTTGGGGTGGTGCAAATGGCGGCGTTACGGCAAACAACGTTACCATCAGTCGTGTGGATGTCTTGCGTGCGGAGTGGGATGCGCCGCGATTCAGCACTGGTTTACTGAATTGCATCGGCAATCACTACGACTCTGCAGGGTGGTCGCATTCGCTTTCTAATTGGTTGATACAGGACCTGGTAACAGAGAATCCAGTCCCACAGGTATTCAACATCACACCCGACGACTTTAGTCACGTACACATCGACGGACTTTACATGAAGAACTGGAATGTGAAGATGACGATGGGGACTTCGTTCACCAACCAGATCAAAGGAGAAGACCCGAATCATTATCTCAGTGGATTTACATTCGACAATGTTAAGTTCAATAACACCGTGCTGTCGAACATCAACTTCATTACGAGTGGTGAAATGGAAACTGGCGGATGGGTTGCTGCTCCGAAAACTACAGACCAGGTGGTGTCATTCGTCTCCGGCCAGGGCACCGGCGGAACTACAGCGCTCCGGTCGGTCGTAACCAACATGAACGGATCGACTGACTACGCAATCAAAGCAAACGACTTGTTCCACCTCGATCATGGTCAGCAGATCACGATAAGTTTCTGGGCAAAAGCAACGGCCGCAGGTAAGCGATTGGTGTCGTGGATCCAGGAGAATGATGCGACCACATGGATGAATGTTGGCGACGTAAATCTTACGACCAACTACCAGTTCTATACCGCAACGACTAACGTTACGTCGAATACATCCAGTAACTACCAGGTAAAATTTCGCGGCTACGCAACGGCGTGGATCTATCTCGACAAAGTACAGATCGGTCCGCCCGACTGGCGCACGATCATGCTTCCGGATACGCAATATTTAAATACACCTACCTTTCTTCCGAACACGCCACCGGCACGCATGGGAATTGTAACTGCGGTTGAAGAAGAAGTCCCGGTGAATACTGTGTATCCCAACCCGGTTAACGATATCCTGTATTTCAAAGACGGTGACGCCGGTTATAAAATTTACGGAGTTCATGGCGATCAGCATAACTTCGGTTATGGATCGCAGGTAAATGTGTCGCATCTTGCGCCGGGACTGTATATTATTGTTGTAGGAAAAGAGAGAATTAAGTTTGTGAAACAATGAGAATTACTTCATTATTATTAGCACTGCTGATCGTTACGGCACCTGCATTCAGCCAGGAGAAGTCCAAAAAAAATACTCCTCCTAATATTATAGTGTTCCTGATCGACGACCTCGGCTGGACCGATGTAGGATGTTATGGCAGTAGTTTTTATGAAACTCCGAACATCGATAAGCTCGCGAAGCAGGGTGCTCGTTTCACCAATGCTTATGCGGCATGTCATGTTTGCTCGCCTTCACGCGCTTCTATCCTTACGGGAAAATACCCGGCGAGAATGAATCTTACAGACTGGCTTCCTGGTCGTAACGACTATCCATTTCAGAAGCTGAAGAATGTTGAGGTTACCCAGAATCTTCCGACCACCGAAGTAACGCTCGCGAAAGCATTGAAAGACAAAGGTTACAACACTGCTATTGTTGGCAAGTGGCATCTTGGCGAACCGCCTCACGATCCAACACAGTACGGTTTCGACATGCACATTCCTGCCGGTTGGAGCAAAGGCTGGCCGTTGACCTACTATGCTCCGTTCAAACTTCCGAACTACGATGGCAAAGAAGGAGAATATCTCACCGATAAACTTACCGACGATGCATTGAATTATATCGAGAGCACGAAAGACAAACCGTTCTTCTTGTACTTCTCGCACTTCACTGTTCACGATCCTATCGAAGGCCGGCCCGATCTTGTGGAGAAATACAAAAAGAAACTTGCGAGCATGCCTCCAGCAAAAGGACCTGCATTTCTACTCGAAGGAAATCCTGATGGAGACGCATTGACGATCACCGAACGGGAGTCATTGTTAAAGCTTCCTTCGTATCAGGGCTACGGCCAGCTTCCGCGCGGAACGGTGAAAATAAAACAACACCAGGACAACGTTCAGTTTGCAGCGATGGTAGAAACGATGGACGAAAGCATGGGCCGCGTGATGAAGAAACTCGACGACCTCGGCATCGCAGACAATACGATCATTGTGTTCCTTTCGGATAACGGTGGCATGTCGGGTGCTAACTTTGGTCGACCTGACAAGAAACTGGATCCAACACAACTCGATAAACAATATTCGACAGCTAACCTTCCATTGCGCGGCGCGAAAGGCTGGATGTATGAAGGCGGCGTTCGTGTCGCATTTATCGTGAAGTGGGCAGGCATCAAAAATAAAGGAACAACTATCGATATGCCGATCACGCATCCCGATCTTTATCCCACGTTGCTCGACATGGCAGGGTTTGATCAAATGCCCGAACAAACTGTGGATGGAAAGAGCTTTGCAGGTGTGCTGAAGGGCGACAAACCTTTCGATCACCCGATCTACTGGCACTTCCCGCACTACAGCAATCACGGAATGCAAAGTCCCGGCGGTGGCATCCGCTATAAAAATTATAAGTTGCTCGAATATTATGAGAACAACACCGTACAATTGTTCGACCTTTCCAAAGAAATCGGTGAGCTGAATGATCTTTCGAAGAAGCATCCCGAGAAAGTGAAAGAGCTCCTGGGCATGTTACATCAGTGGCGCAAAGATGTTGGTGCAAAAATGATGGAACCGAATCCAGGTTATAAGCCGGGTATGGAGCCGTGGACGGGAGCGAAGTATGAGGTGGGAACGAAACAGGGGAATCACTAATCATTTACCATTGGCCATTTACCATTGAACATTGAACACTGAACATTGAAAATTAAGCACTGAAGACTATGTTTATTGTTGAAGACTATTCTCTAGCTGTAATCTTTTGTATCATCACCATGTTCTGCTGGGGTTCGTGGGGCAATACACAGAAGCTGGCGGGTAAAACATGGCGTTACGAATTGTTCTATTGGGATTATGTGATAGGCATCGTTTTGTTGTCGCTCATCTTTGCGTTTACGCTCGGAAGTAATGGCGAAGCGGGCCGTCCTTTTCTCGAAGATCTGAAGCAAGCCGAGACAAGTAATATCATAAGTGCATTCATCGGTGGTATCGTTTTCAATGCGGCGAATATTTTATTGTCTACCGCTATTGCCATTGCCGGCATGTCGGTGGCGTTCCCGGTAGGTATCGGTATCGCGTTGGTGCTCGGCGTAATTGTAAACTATGCAGGCTCCGCAAAAGGCAACCCTACATTGTTGTTTGCCGGTGTAGCGATGATCGCCGCGGCCATCATCATCAACGCGATCGCTTACAAGCGCGCATCTTCGGGAGAACAGAAAGTTTCGAGTAAAGGACTGATCGTATCGATCATCGCCGGGATCCTGATGTCGTTCTTCTATCGCTTCATTGCTTCGGCTATGGATCTCGACAACTTTAGCAACCCCGCACCCGGCCTGATGACACCCTACACTGCTGTTGTAGTTTTCTCGTTGGGGATCTTCGTGAGCAATTTCGTGTTCAATACAATTTTGCTGAAGCGTCCGATCAGCGGCGAACCTACCAGCTACTCTGCATATTTCAAGGGAAGCTTCTCTACACACCTGGTTGGTATACTCGGCGGGTTGATCTGGGGTGTCGGCAATTCATTCAATTTGATCGCCGCAGGAAAAGCAGGAGCAGCGGTATCGTATGGTTTGGGACAGGGTGCTACCTTAGTGGCCGCATTGTGGGGAGTTTTTGTATGGAAAGAATTCAAGAATACACAAAAAGGAGTTTCAGGGCTTTTAGGAGTTATGTTTATACTATTCTTTGTAGGGATAGTGACAATAATAGTAGCCGGCCAATAAAGACTGAACCGTCATTGCACGGCTTGTCCGGGCAATCCAGTCTTCGAAGGCAGGGATTACCCGCATTCGCGGGTAATGACAACAAGCGATTCGTATTCCTTTTCACAATTATCCTTCTTGCCGGTTGTACTTCGAAGGATCAAGCCCCGCAGGGTTTCATTTATATCCCCGGTGGCTCCTTCATCATGGGCACCGACGACAACCACGCTTACGATCACGAACGTCCTTCGCATAAAGTTCACGTCGATGACTTTTACATTTCTGAAACCGAAGTCACCAACACGCAATTCAAAAAATTCGTCGACGCTACCGGCTACAAGACCGTTGCTGAACGCAAGCCCACGTGGGACGAATTGAAACAGAGTCTTCCGCCTGGCACCATGCCCATTCCCGATAGCGTGTTGGTTCCCGGCTCGCTAGTATTCTATCGCCCGCTTGCTCCCGTTTCACTCGAAGACTATTCGCAATGGTGGATGTTTGTAGATGGCGCCGACTGGCAACATCCCGAAGGTCCAGGAAGTAATCTCGAAGGACGTTGGGATCACCCTGTTGTTCACATCGCTTACGAAGATGCGCTTGCATATTGCAAGTGGGATGGAAGTCGCTTGCCGACAGAAGCCGAATGGGAGTTTGCTTCGCGCGGGGCTGCTCAAAAAAATCCCGAAGGGAAACTGGTTGCCAACACTTTCCAGGGTGCGTTTCCTGTTTACGATCTTCATGAAGATGGCTTCGATAATACAGCGCCCGTAAAAAGTTATCCTCCGAATGAGTTAGGATTGTACGATATGATCGGCAACGTATGGGAGTGGACCAGCGACTTTTACGACATCAGTTATTACAAGACTTTGAAAGAGGAAACCGATAACCCTCAAGGTCCATCAAGATCATACGACCCAAATGAACCGTATGCTACGAAGAGAGTTACGAAAGGCGGGTCGTTCTTATGTGCTTGCGATTATTGCTCTAATTACAGGCCAAGCGCACGACAGGGATCGTCGATAGATTCAGGAAGTTCGAATATTGGATTCAGAACGGTAAAAGATTAACGGTACGCATCCGCTGTCACGATACTTCCATCCGGGTTATACTTCAGCTCCATTACTTTCACAGATCTCAAATGTGTTTGTCCGCCGGAGAGAGAACTATCGTGGTAAAACAAGTACCATTTTCCTTTAAACTCTATAATAGAGTGATGATTCGTCCAGCCAACAACGGGCTTTAACACAACACCCTGGTAAGTGAACGGGCCCGTGGGACTCGTGCTGGTGGCGTAACATATATAATGAGTGTCGCCCGTTGAGTAGCTCAGATAATACTTTCCATTGTACTTATGAACCCAGGGTGCTTCGAAGTAACGACGGTCGTGATCTTTGCCAAGCAGTGGTTTGCCATCCTGATCAACGATCCTTAATTCTTTTACAGTCCCGTCAAAATGCAACATGTCTTTCGACATCATTGCCATTCGCGGACCGATAGCCGGTTCATCATCTTTCTTCAGATCTGTTTTCGATCCGTTCGCATCGAAAGAACCTGTTGCCCATCGTTGAAGTTGTCCGCCCCAGATCCCACCGAAGTACATGTATGATTTTCCATCGGTGTCGGTAAATACGCATGGATCGATGCTGTAACTGTCTTTGATAGGCTGTGGCTCCGCTTTGAACGGACCTGTTGGCGATTTGCTGGTTGCAACGCCAATTCTGAATACGCCCTGTTTGTCTTTCGCGGGGAAGTATAAATAATAAGTGCCGTTCTTGAATGCGGCGTCCGGCGCCCACATCTGCCTGCCCGCCCACGGAACATCTTTAATGTCGAGAGCAACACCGTTGTCAGTAACCTTTCCATTGATTTCATCTAATGAAAGAACATGGTAGTCTTTCATATCGAAATGTCCGCCCTCATCGTCTTGCGCAGTGTTCGACTCAATATCGTGCGATGGATAGATGTAGATCTTTCCATTGAACACGTGTGCCGAAGGATCTGCTGTGTAGATGTTGGTTACAAGCGGATCGTTGATTGGCGTTTTGTCCTGGGCAAATGCAATGGATGCAACAAACAGAAGTTGCAAAGAAGTGAGGATCGGTTTCATAACCGAATCTACTCACTTCTCAGCGACTTCACAGGATTTACCCTCGATACTTTCAACGAATGATACAACACGCACAAAAACGCTATTAGTAAGACGGCAAGTGCGGTTGCAATGAATATAACCACACTGATGGGCGCATGGTATGCGAAATTCGCCATCCACTTATCCATAAGATAATATGCTATCGGCCAGCCAATCACGTTTGCAACCAAAACGAGTTGCAAGAAGTCTGCCGACATGATCCGGATCAACGTGGGTACACTCGCACCCATCACTCTTCGAATCCCGATCTCTTTCGTTCTTCTCTTCGCCATGAATGCAGTTAAACCGAATAAGCCAAGTCCGCCGAGCATGATCGACAGCGCCGAGAATGTTGAGAAGATCTTCAGGAACCTGTCTTCTGCCTGGTAATGTGCTGCAACGGCATCATCCATAAATTCGAAATGAAAAGGAAGTTCGCCTACAACAGATTTCCAAACGATCCCCATCGACTCGATCGTTTTCGTCATGTTCTCGCTGTTGATGCGCACTTCCATCCATGTTAATCCTTCCGTTTCTTCCGAAGCGATATAGAATACAATAGGGTCTACTTTGTCGTGCAGGGAAGCGTAATGAAAATCTTTCACCACGCCGATTATGGTGCCGTTGCGACGAAACCATTGATTGCCAGTGAAGGTTGTGCCCATCAGGCTCTTTCCAACGGGGTCGGTGAGACCGAGAAATTTCACCGCCGATTCATTCAGCACATAGCCAAGCAGCCTGTCGGTTGAATGTTCTTTCGAAAACATGCGTCCTTCGACGGTTTGGGACTTCATCGTTTCAAAGAAATCGTAAGAGACTACGGTGCTTGGACAATTCGCTTCTTCTGCTTGCGACGGGTCTGTTTTGTATTGACGCCAGCTGCCGACACGCTCCGTCGTTTTGTTCGAAGATGCCGATACGCTGATCACATTCGGGTTTCGCATCAGTTCCGTTTTCAGTAATTCGTATTTTGAATTGGCCGCCTGGATCGGTACCAGTACCACCGATTGTGGATCGATGCCGAGATCTGCCTTCCGTATGAAACTGATCTGGTCCATTACGATCAGTGTACACGCGATAAGAGTGATAGATATAGAGAATTGAAATACGATCAGTCCACTTCGAAGATACGATCTCTCACTGCGAAGCGCGAGCTTGTCGGTGAGCATTCCGATAGTGGATGTGCGGAGTAACACCAGTGCAGGGGCCGCACCAGCAAGAAGTCCAACAAAGATCAGTACGAGTAATAAGGCGGGGCCTATCAGCGGGTCGACGAATGGATTGAAGTCCAATGTTTTTCCACTGAGCTGGTTAAAGATGGGTATCGCGAGCTTCGACATCACCATCGCGAGTATCATAGCAATGATAGCTACGATAAATGACTCTGTCTGGAATTGCGAGAGCTGCATGCGCGTTGTTGAGCCGAGCACTTTCTTCATTCCTACTTCTTTGCCTCGCTGGAATGAAGCAGCAGTTGTGAGATTCACATAATTGATACAGGCAAGTATGAAGATCACGATCGCTGTGATGCTAAAGATATACACCGTGATCATACTTCCATTCGCATCTATTTCTCCTTCAAGATTCGAAGTAAGGTGAATGGACGTAAGCGGTTGCAGAAAATATTTTGGAACGCCATCGCCTTTCCAGCCCCAGCGTTTTTCTATCTGCTTGCTGATGGCCGCTTCGAAGCCAGCAACACTGAAATTATCTTTTGTGCGAATGTATGTATACAGGCTCGTGCCGCTCGCATTGTGCAGGATCCAGTCGGCGTACCATTTTTTGGCTGCCGATATCGGCAATATAATACGTGCTTCGAAGTGTGTGTTAACCGGGAACGGTTCAAACACACCGGTGACCACAAACTGCATTCCTTCTACTTCGATCGTCTTGCCGAGTACATCGTCGGTACCGAAAAGTTTGATTGCAGTAGGCACATCCAGTACTACATTTTCCGGCCGGTCCAATGCGGTGTTAACATCACCTTTCACGAACGGCATTCTGAACACATCGAAAAATGTTGAGTCTGCAATCACCGTGCGGTTGTCGACAAACTGTTTATCATCGATAACCACGTTGATCCACGTGAAATCGGCGCGGGTAATTGTCTCCAGTCCATCCACATCGTTTTCGATCAAAGGCTTAACAAGGTAGGTTGTCATGGCACTCTGCACACGATCGGCACCGCCTTGTGCGTAACTTCCGGCGATGCGATAGATCTTTTCGCCACCTTCAAAATGTTTGTCGAAGCTAAGCTCATCGCGAACAAAAAGCGTGATGAGAATACAGATAGTAAGACTCACCGACAGACCAACAATGTTGATAGCAGTGTACATTTTGTTTTTGACAAGATTTCTCCTGGCGATCTTCAGATTTGTGCTAAACATGGCTACGGGTTTATTTCTTTTTTCTTCGACGATAAATTTCAGTGGTATGATGCTGAGTATGTCGCGTAATAATTTCCGGTTGGCAAACGATCTCCCTTTTTCCGTTGCTCGATCGTCGTACAGTTCCAGGAAGTCGCCCTTCAGGTCGGGACGACTTTCGGGAGACAGCCGTTCGAGCAACCACTCTAATATTCGTGGGGGACCTGTCATTGTTGCGAAGGGAAGAGTTTGAATACGCCATCGGGAATGTCCCTCCAGAGCTGCTGCCGGTTTTCCATAGCCTTCTTAAGAGCTTTTTGTCCGCCGTTGGTGACGATGAAGAACCTCTTCGGTTTGCCTCCGCGAACGTTGGTGGGCTTGCCAAGCTTTGATTTGAGATATCCCTTCTGTTCGAGACGATAGAGGCCGGTGTGTAACGCCCCCATGCTGACGGGCCGCTTAAGGCGCGCTTCAATCTCTTCTTTGATGGCGAGGCCGTATGCATTTTCTCCCAGTACACCGATGGTTAGCATGACATACTCTTCAAATTCGCCCAGGTTACTTCTTTGCAGCATTATTATTTTCTATTTGCAGGTATAATTGTGAAGGTAATAAATTATTACCCTTTCAAAAGGCACGTGACAACTTTTGACAACTACGAATTGAAATGGAGGGGGGAGGGACTAATTTTCAGTAACCGTAAACATATTCGCACTCGTACCACTGAGTACATCGAGTAACGTAACCTTAAATTTATTAATGGTGCCAACTACGGCATCATTCGGGATCTTCACCAGCAACACATTTTTAGAAGCCTCGAGAACTTCAAGCTGCGTGGAACCGAACATGACAACATTCCTTGTTGGATCGGGATTGAAATTCTGACCGTTGATATGCACTGCTACACCTGGCATTCCCTGTACTGGATCGAATGAAGTAATAACGGGGGCTTTCAATTTAATAGGGCCATCGAAGTGCTTCAGTTGTGATCCCACAACGACAGTAAGATCCGAGCTTGTTACCGCCGCATCGTTGGCGATCACGCAACCGATCAATGTGCGGTTACTCTTTCCTGTTAATGCTGTTCTCTGGAAAATTGTTGCGCCCGACATCGCAGGCACCAACGGAAGATTCGTTCCATGAAACCAAACGGTGTCGCCTATTGCAACCATGTTCGGTTCAAACGATGTCATCGTCATTGGTGTAAGGTTGAATTTATTGGCCGAAGTAACTTTTTGTCCTACAACATCAACCATTACATCGCTACCTCCGAGTTGGGTACTGTATGGAACAACAACCGTAAGCTCGTGACTTGTTGCTTCCGTTATCGGTGCAAACGCATCGCCAAACCATACTACATTATTATTTACCACGGCACTGAAGCCAGTGCCTGTGATAACAACGGTATCGCCAGCTATACCTTCTTTCGGTGTGAAGTCTGTAACGGTTGGTGCGGCAGAACCTTTGGCTGTGAAACCATATTCTTGTCCCAATACAATTGTTCCTGCTGTGGAGCTTACAGCATACGCGCGCACGTGGTATGATTTTCCCTTAACAAGATCTACTGTTGCGGTAGCTGAGAAGAATCCAGACTTATCCATCGAACCTAAAGAGATCTTGTCGGATGTAGGAATCGATCCGCCATCGATCGTAACTTCGCCATAATAAAATCCGTGATCGCTTACACCAGTCCCAATATCGAGTACTCCTCCATTGAACGTTGCACCCAACTCATCAATTTGATTGTCGCCGATAGGATAAGTGCTCACGATAGGATGTGTTCTGCTTTGAAGCGGCGCATCGACACCGGTACATCCTGCAGCAATTATCAATAGCCATACTATTGAAATCTTTAAAGTGTGTATCTTGGCGATCAAGGTTGGTCTATGAGAAACACAAAGTTATATTTTTTATTGTTGTGTTCATGTTGTTTCGCAACTGCTGCGTCCGCGCAAACTAATTTTTTGCCCGGCTATTACGTCAACGATCTTGGCGATACCACGCGTGGATTCATAGAATACCGGTCCCGCGAAAGAATGGGTGATTTTATTTTTTTCAAGAAGAGAGAAACCTCGTTCCCGCGAAAACTCAATCCGGAGAACATAAAACTTGTGTCGATCAACGAACAGAACGTTTATGAATCTTTTACCTACACTCCGCCGAACGGAGAGCCATTTGCAGGATTTTTTAAGAGAGTTGTTACCGGTCGCATAACCCTTTATCGGTATAAAAATAACAGGTACTTCATTTTTAAAGCGAGCGATAGCGACAAGCTTCGTGAGATCACCAAGAGAACGAAAAGAGTTGGGACCGAACTGATTGGCGACGACTACTCCGGTCTCGGCATGATCCGCTCGATGATCTCCGACTGTTCTTCTATGGACGAACAGTTTTTGCTGGACCATTACACAGGCCGCACCGGACGTGTCGACTACAAATTTATCATTAGCACCTACAACAAATGTTTTCCCGAAGGGTCCAAAGAGATTGCCGATATCGTAGTGAAGTCGCACGTGGACTTTGGAATACAGGGCACGATCAACTGGGGACAGCCCGACTTCAGTCAGACCGTAACGATGTCGAAGGCCAAATTCCCAACTTATAGAACGATAACGGGCGGCGCTCTCATTTCACTATTCACCCATCACATGGGCGACAGGCTCCGGTTCAACGTGGAGCCATCGATTGGTGCTTACAATGGGTATTCCAGCTTCCCGAACAGCGATGGACTGAATGATGTGCACATCCGGTATACATTTATTCGTATGCCTGCATATTTCCGTTATAACCTGCGTTACGGATTCTTTGTTGATCTTGGATTGACCAGCATGGCTGTGATCGGCCAGCAGAGTTCGTGGCGAATAGAATCTGGCAACAGTCAATATGTATACACTTCCAATGGCCCGCAGTATAAAGTGAAGTCGGGATTGATTGCAGGGATGGCAGGTGTGGGAGAAAAGTTTTATGCGGGAAGAGTTCCGGTCTTTATCACGCTGCGTGCGTCGAGTATCTTCAGACCCATAAAAGATCTTACGGCAACACAACCAATTGTGAGATGGTTGGATGTGGGCGTGGCGGTGCAGTGGCCGGGGAAGAGATAGCCCCAGATATTACTAATATATTATAAAGGTGGAGGGACTTGTTCCAGTAAGATCTATTACTGTTACAGTAACAGTATACTCCCCCGATGCAATTTGGGCTGGCGGATTTACTTTTAACGCCGTCGATGTTGCACTCACCACCTGCGCTGTCATGCTTCCGAACTTTACAATGTTGCCACTTGAATTAGGATTGAAATTATTTCCATTTATGGTCATTGGAAGATAACGGAATCCCGCCGCTGGAGATAATGATGTAATGACGGGTGCTTTAAGTTTGATCGGTCCCGGTAGTGACATCGACTGTGTTCCAGCGGTAACGTCGATTCCGGTGGAGTTGGAACTCGCATTTTTTATAAGGCATGTTAATGTGGTACGCGTTGCCTTCAACACGGATGCCGATTGACCCAATAGAGTTACACTGGACGCTGAAAAATCGAATGGAAAATTTTCACCATGAATTATCACCTTGTCGCCGAACGTAACCATCGATGGTTCGAAAGAGATCAACTGCATTTTAAGCAAAGTGAATTTCGTGGACGCGGTCACCTGGTGTTTGCCATTGGCAACGGTGATCGGATTTTCCCCCACAGGAATACCGGTTGGAACAATCACCATCAGACTTTCACCAGTTGCTTTCTTAACGCTCGCCGGGACAATTCCGAATGTTACAATATTATTAGCGGGAACTTTACTGAAGCCAGATCCATTTATTATTAATGTATCGCCAACGGTGCCCTGGGTTTTATTGAAGCCTGTGATTGTTGGCGGCAGGCTTCCCTTACTTAAGAACTTCATTTCTTGCCCAAGAACTATCGTCCCCGATTTTCCGATTGCGAAAGCTCTCATGTTGTAAGTGGTTCCGTAGTCCATGTGCCGGTTTACAGTCATTGAGAACTTTCCAGCAGTTTTAGCTGCCCCCAACGAAACACTATCCAGGTGTAAAGCAGTACTGCGATCAATTTCAGCAATGCCATAAAAAAATCCGTGATCCACCACACCATCACTCAAATCCAGGATCTCGCCATTGAAGGTTGCGCCCGTGTCATTAATATCCGTTACCTCGTATGTATTCACTACCGGGTATGCCCTGCTCTTTACTTTTTCTTCAGTGCACGCAGCAGCAATGATGAAAAGTATTGCAACGATAATTTTTAAACTATGTATCTTCGTGACCAAGGGTATCAATGAGAATTACAAATCTACTTCTTTTGTTGCTTTGTGCGATGGGCTGCGTACCCCTTACTGTGTACGGGCAAACGAATTTCTTACCTGGCTATTACATCACCCGCCAGTCCGACACAATCCGCTGTCTCATTGAATACAGGTCGCCCGAAAGGATGGCCGAGGGAATTCGTTTTAAGAAAACACTCAACTCGCGAGTGCTCGAACTGGAACCAGGTAGTGTTAGATCCGTCGTGATCCAGGATCAGAATTTCTTCGAATCACTTGTTTATAGAGCTAAGCCAGAGGAGGCACTTATCGGATTCTTCAAGATGATCGTGAAAGGACGGTTAACATTATATCGTTACGGCAACAGGTACTTTGTATCTAAGACAGGTGACGACCTACGAGAGGTCACCAAAACAAAACGAAAGTTAGAGACCTATTTAATTGCCAATAATTATTCTGGTCTCGGCGTGCTGAGATCTTTGATCGACGATTGCAGTTCGATGAGTGAACAACTTTTGCTGGATAACTTTAACGGAACTGATACCGGGTACAGAAATATTGTGAATAAATACAACTCATGTTTTCCTGAAGGCACGAATGATATAGCAGATATAAAAATCCGGTCGCGCCTTGAGCTCGGTGTAACCGGAAGTTTGAATGGAACACAATTGAGTTTCGCGAAGACGAGTTTGCCCCAGGCACACTTTAACTGGTCGTCGTCGATAGGCGGCGGAATTTTTCTTTCTATTTTTTCGCCGCAGATGGGCGACAAGCTTCGTTTCGTGGTCGAACCATATTTCGGTAAGAACCATCAATATTCTTATTTCCAGGCGAACCAGACAACCGCCGACCTGTTCATCAATTATTCATTTGTACGGGCGCCTCTTTTATTCAGGTACTTTTGTAATGATTACCTGTTTCTCGACATCGGGGTTACAAATGTTATCGTACTGAATTCTCAAACCACATGGCGCGCTGAGACCCCCGATCCATCCGGGAATTTCGTGGAGACATCGAACGGGCCAGCTTACAAAGTTAAGAGCAACCTCGCGGGTCTCGCCGGGGGCGTGGGTGTAAAAATGAAGATGGGAAAGATGGCATTACTTACTTCGGTACGCGCTTCTAATATTTTTCGTCTCCAGGGCGATGTGTCCAACAACCAGCCTATAACTAAATGGGCGGATCTGAACATCGCGCTGCAACTCAAATAGGGGGTACGTATTTTTTATAAGTCCCCACCCTTCAAGTATCTTTGTGTTTTCTTATCCACCCCAAATTGCGCGGCAGTCTGTTGATCTTGTTGTTGAGCTTGTGTTGTGTTGCAACTGCTCAGACCTTTAAAGAAGGTTCTATTCGCCTCAAAGGCGGACAGGAGCAACCCGGCTTTATCGGCGAGCTTCGCCCGGGCTCACCGGAAGGCGTCGAATATAAACCCACAAGCGACGACGAGATCCAGATCTACTACGCTAACGATATTGAAGGTTATACAGTAGAGAAGATCTTTTACACAGCTTATCACAACAATGCGTTTAGGGACAACGACTGGAACTTCATAGAGCTGCTGGCCGACGGTGAGCTCACTCTAATGCGCCGTAACAACATGTACTTCATTCGCCAGAAGTCAAATCGTGAGTTTACACACCTCACACATCATTACAAAAATGCACTCGCAAGATTAACAAGAGATTGTCCGTTAGTTTCTATACGTGCGGCAAGAGTAAGTCTCGATAAAGTGCCTCTTGGAGAATTCGTAAAATCTTACAACGAGTGTATTGCCACGAAAAGACCCAACCTCGACGGAATGCCACGACCAGTAAGTATAGGCATCCAGGTTGGATACGATTATACAACCGGAACCTTTAAGGACGAAGCGGCCACCCGATATCTTTCGGCTAACAAACAAAGTGACAGGTCTTATTTCCAGGGAGGCGTAGAGATCAATTTCAAAGGATATAGAGTTTCGAAGTTCATCGGTTTCTATACAGGCGCGCTTGTAAGCTTCGATAGTTATTCGGGAACCAACAGGTCTACTGTTGATAAAAAAAGTCCTGAAGTAAACGAGTATTCCTTTAAGTTGACGGAGCTCAAGATCCCTTTCGGTTTCGACATCAGCAGGCCAACGAGAAAGAATTTTGCTGTTCACATTCGTGGTGGTGGTGTAATGCCGTTGGTGTTGAATGTAAATTCATCCCATCCGTATCAGGAGGTGTCTAATGCATCGGGAACCACTATTACGTACGGCGACCCGTCGCTGATCACTAAATATAAACCATCTGTTATGTGGGGCGGAGGTGCGGGATTCGATTATAAAGTATCTGGCAGTTATGTAAGGATCCAGGCGGGTTATTATGCCGGGAGCGTTTCCGTTACATCAAATAAAGGTGCGAAAGTATTCTCCACCACCGGTAATTTGAAATCATTCAACCTTTCGGCAACATATATTTTCTGATCAATGAGAGTGCGTGTTGAATATATTTTTATTGCGTGTCTATTGATCGCGGCTGCGTGCAGCGCGCCGGAAGATTATGTGCGCGATTATCCGCAGATTGCTTCCAGCAAGATCACATCTATTACAAAGACTGGTGTTATAGCGTCTGCAACAATTAGTGGTGTTCATACAGACCAGGTAATTGATTGCGGTTTTGTGTGGGACAAGCAAGATAAGTTGACGGTGGAGAAGAGTTTTATACGTCGTTTCGGCAAGCCCGTATCTAACAACTTTTCCGAAGAGATCACATCTGACCTCCTGGACGCCACCACGTATTATATGCGGGCCTTTCTACAGACAGATAAGAATACTATTTACGGACCGTCGATGAAATTCGAGAGTCTTGGTAGTACGGGCATTGTAATAGAAAGCGTTTCACCAGAGGTGATAAAACCCGGAGACCTTCTCACAATAAAAGGGGAAGGATTCGGTACAGATGCCACGCAGCTGGATATGGCATTAGAGACGTTAATAGGCAATGGTATTGGATTGGAGATCAAAACTATTAACGAAACGGAGATCACTACAATAGTTCCCAGGTTTTTTTTTAGTGCTGGAAAGATTGTAATCGGAAAAGCAGGGAATCTACCTGCATCTCATGCTATATCCGGAACATTGCCAACTATGACCGACATCACCGTAACAGATCTTTGCAGCCCCATTCGTGTAGGCGGAGCCAATTTATTGTTACCCGGGCAACCAAAACAGGTGTGGGTAAATGGTAAACAGATCTTATCGATCCCTTTATTCTCGGATGGTTCGTTTACTCTTCCAGCTTCGGTACATGCTGCGAAACTTTTAATTGGCATCTATTATGACGATTATCAATTCGCAACCGAATTCACTGACACAACTCCATTCCCGGCAGTTGCCAGTGTTTCATCGTCTTTCACCAAAGAAGGAACCTTTGTTGTGACTGGAACAAATTTTCCAACGTGTGGAGGTTTTAGGATCAATCCATACGGAGAGCCGGCGGTAAGTATGACGATCAGCAATGTCACGCCTACTCAATTCACTGTGACCATATTAGGTTCGGATTTTTGTTCCCCCGTCAGATTTTCATTGTATTATGGCGAGAGAGGCGTATATCAATCTGATTTCATTTCTCCCCCCAAAGCATTCACGATCACTTCTATCTCACCATTATCGGGGAAGTCGGGAGATCACATCACGATTTTTGGAACCAGTCTTGATGGTGTTTCGCTTGCAGTCAGCACCGGGACTACTGTTGAAAATAGCACGGCAATATTCCCAACAACACAAACTTCTACACGCATCGATGCTACCATCGTTCCACCTTTCGATCTTGATGTCAATGCTCATCCGACAGGAAATGTTCATCTTATATTATATGAGTGCATTTCTACCGAGGTCCGGGATTTTCAGTTAAGCATTCCTCCCATCACAATTACAAATGTGACACCAGTAACCAGCGACGGTTATGCAGATGTCGTAGTAACGGGCACAAATTTTCTCACCGACCCGTACATTTACATTGACTTCAAAGATCTCAACGGAAATCTTATTTATAACGGGGGTGGCATGCCTGTCAGGTCGATAACTGCCACGACCATTACGTTTTACGGACCACGCTACGCAACTGCCTACCAGGGTAAATACACGGTTGACATCAGATCATTCGGGCGGCACATTACGTCGGCCATACAACTGGAGATCGTCCACTGATTAGAGATGACCACCACCCACTCCTCACTTCTAATCACCTTTCTGAACATTTTTTCGACCTAAGTCGAGGCTATTCCATCGATTGCGGTTAGCTTTATAGGATGCCCATATTGAGACTCCTATTAATATTGTGTCTGCTGGCTAACGTTCGGTCGTTCGCCCAAAATACCAGGGTCGACTCCACCTTCATCGCCGACGCTAAGAAAAACGTGGTGGCCGCCTACTCCCAATCCATCAGCGCACAATCGCACCTCTACAACGGCAGCGCCTACACGGAATACATTTCTCAGAATGAAGAAAATCCATATTTCATAGACGAGTGGATCGACGGCTCCGTCACGTACGACGAAGAATTCCACGACAACGTCCCACTGCTCTACGACATAAGCAGCGACCGCCTCATCGTCGACAATCAATTCAGTATCAAAAAAGTGATGCTTGTCTTCGAAAAGGTGTCAGAATTCACCATCCGGGATCATCACTTCGTGCAATTAAAAAATACCCCTTTGCAGGTAGGTTATTACGAACTGGCGTACGACGGACCGAACAAAGTCTATGTTCGTTACCGCAAAACGTTGCAGAGCAAGCCGGTCGATTACTCCATCGTCAACCTGTTCGAAGAGAAGAAGTTATATTATATTTATAAGAATGGCACGTTCTATTCCGTCCGTGGAAAAGGGTCTGTTTTGAAATTACTGGAGGACAAAAAGAAGGAGCTCAAGAAATTCATTCGTGACAACAACTTGCAGTTCGGGAATGAGAAGGCACGAGACATTAGTCGTTTGGTACAATACTATGATCAGCTTAAATAACGGAGTGAAGGTTGGTCACTGGCTCACCGCACTGTTCTTAATTCTCGTCGTTACGTCCGTCTCCGCTCAAAAGTCAGCCACCGTTACCGGTAGCTTCAGCGGCGCCACATTCGAAACGTTCGTAAAGAGCATCGAGCAACAAACAAATTTCAAATTCTATTACGACCACCTCCAGACCGACAGCTTGTCGATCAACGTAAACGCCAGCAACGACTCCATCGCCAAAGTACTCGACATCGCATTTACCGGCACACCACTCCACTACAGCGTTTACGGCAACGACATCTTCGTAATGAAAGACCGGCAGATGATGACCAGCCTGCCAACAGACTTCTTTAATGAATCACAGAAAACCGTAACAAAACAAGACAACGCCGCCTTCGACCTCAGCGACTATGAAAAACAAGAGCAGCTGAGAAAACGAGTTGAGGAACGACTCACGTACATAGGCACAAAGACCAATAACATCTCAGGCACCGCAACCATCAACGGTATTGTCAGGGACATAAAATCCGGCGAAGCCATTATCGGTGCATCTGTATTTGTTGAAAATCCTTTGATCGGTGTTTCAACCGACCAGCTCGGACGTTTCTCACTCACATTACCAAGAGGTCGCCATGAATTGAAGATCAAGAGCGTGGGTATGAAGACCACGCAACGCCAGCTGATGTTGTACAACAACGGTAAGCTCGACGTAGAACTCGAAGAAGACATTACACCACTGAAAGAAGTTATCGTTACTTCCGAACGCGACGTAAAGATCACCAGCACCGACATGGGTCTCGAGAAACTCGACATCAGGATCATGAAGCAGATGCCGTTGATCCTTGGCGAAGCCGACGTAATGAAAGTTGTGTTGACATTGCCAGGAGTTCAGACCGTTGGTGAAGGTACCGTTGGTTTGAATGTACGCGGCGGTGCTACGAATCAAAACCTGATCTTATTCAACGACGCAGTTGTATACAACCCTTCGCACATGTTCGGGTTCTTCTCCACGTTCAACCCGGATGTTTTGAAGAACGTTGAGCTCTATAAGAGCGGCGTTACTGCCGATTACGGAGGACGTCTTTCTTCCGTGCTCGACGTAAGCGCACGCGATGGTAATCTCAAGAAGTTCAGCGCTTCGGGTGGTCTCAGTCCCGTTACTGGCCGTCTCACGGTCGAAGGTCCGATCATTAAAGACCGTTCGTCTTTCATCGTCGGCGTGCGTTCAACTTACTCCGACTGGCTTTTGAAACAAGTGAACAACGCAACGCTGAAGAACAGTAATGCCTCTTTCTACGACATCACCGCCAACGTCAATCACAAGATCAACGATAACAACACCGTTGTGTTATCAGGATACATGAGCCAGGACCAGTTTAAGCTGGCAAGCGACACATCTTATAAGTACAGCGACCGCAATGCTTCGATAAAATGGAAACACCAGTTCAATCCGAACTTCTATAGCACTGTTACCGGTGCCGCAAGCCAGTACACTTATACTATTACAAGCGAAAGGAATCCTGTGAATGCCTTTAACATGGATTTCAAAATAAGACAGTTCAATGGCAAGGCAGATTTTAATTATCTGTTGAACCAGAAGCATGCATTGAACGCCGGTGTTGCAATGACGCACTACTTCCTCGCGCCTGGAAATCAACAGCCTTCCGGCGAAAAATCGCTGATAACCCCCGATGTATTGGCTAACGAACGTGCTCTCGAGAGTGCTATATATATAGGTGACAATTACGAGATCACCCCCAAGTTGTCGGTGTACGCCGGTATTCGTTACTCGATGTATCAATATCTCGGTCCCCGCGATGTGTACCAGTATGCAGAAGGCGCGCCGCGTTCGGGAAATAACATCACCGACACCGTCAGTTACGCCAGGGGCAAATCGATCTCTACGTATGGAGGTCTCGAGCCGCGCGTATCGGGTCGCTATATTCTCTCGCCTTCATCGTCGTTCAAGGTTAGCTATAACCGCATGCGCCAGTACATCCAGATGTTGTCGAACACTACGGCCATAACGCCCACAGATATCTGGAAGCTCACAGATCCTTATATCAAACCACAGATAGGCGACCAGTTCTCGATCGGTTATTACAAGAACCTGAAGGGCAATACACTCGAGCTCTCGATCGAAACTTACTACAAGCGAATGAGCAACACTACCGACTATAAGAACGGTGCGCAGTTGCTGCTCAATCATCATTTGGAAACCGACGTGCTCGATGCAAGAGGAAAAGCTTACGGTGTCGAGTTCCTGCTTAAGAAGCCGTCGGGTAAGCTGAACGGTTGGATCAGTTACACCTATTCGAGGTCGTTTCTTCAAACAAAGACAAGCTTCAGTTCGGAGGCCGTTAATCGTGGCGAATGGTACCGAAGCAACTACGACAAACCACATGCTCTGAACTTTATCGGTAATTACAAGTTCAGCCGTCGTGTAAACCTGTCGTTGAATTTTGTGTATAGCACCGGCCGTCCTATCACGCTGCCGATTGCTAAATATGTTCTGGATGGAGTTCCCCGCGTGGCATACTCCGACCGCAATCAATATCGCATCCCCGATTATATCCGCACCGACTTTTCGATCAACCTCGAGGGTAATCACAAGATCAGAAAGCTGGCGCATAGCTCGTGGTCGTTCTCTGTGTACAACCTCATGGGTCGTAACAATGCTTACTCCGTGTTCTTCGTTGTACACGAGGGTTTGATACGTGGATATAAGCTTTCAGTATTTGCTCAACCAATACCGACTATCACGTACAACTTCAAGTTCTGATCACCATGAAAGGCAGAGCTGTGATTCGTTCGCTGATGCTTCTTTTGCTACCTGCGGGTTGTGTAACCCCGTACTATCCACCCAGTGGTTCCGGCCAGGGAGGAAATATTGTGGTCGATGGATTTATTAACGCGACGAAGAACTCGGCCCTGATCAATCTCTCGCGTTCAATTCAACTTTCAGACTATCATCCATCGCCGGCTGAAACCGGTGCTAACGTTACAATCACTACGAACAACGGCGTTGAATATAAGCTTAAGGAGACCAGCGACGGCATTTACGAAGGAACAAACCTCTCACTCGATCCGCTGGCACGTTACAAACTACATATCAGTACGCAATCGGGACAATCTTTCAGCTCCAATGAGGTCGACCTGTTACCAGTGCCAGCACTCGATAGCGTATCGTGGGCACCCAGCAACGAAGGAGTAACATGGTATGTTAATGCCCATGGATCTGAGACGAGCACCCGTTATTATAAATGGACATTCGACGAGACGTTTGAATATAACGTTCTGTATTTCTCCGACTTCAAGAAAGTGAACAAGCTGCCCGTATTTCGCGATCCTTCCGAATGGGTTTACATGTGCTATGCAACGCAGCCCTCAACAAATGTATTGATCGGCACCACGAAGAATCTGGCGCAGGATGTTGTGAGCTTGTTCCCGATCTACTTTGTTCCAAAGGGCTCTGTAAAATTCTCGCATCACTATCGCATGACCGTTACACAGGTGGCGATCACACAAGACGAGTACGAATTCTGGGAGCAGATAAAGAAGTCGACCGAAACACTTGGTGGCTTATTCGATCCTATTCCCGGAAAGGTTCTCGGAAATATTCATAACGATAATGATGATAACGACGTCGTTCTTGGATATTTCAGCGGAGGATTTGTTGAAGAGAAACTGAAGTATCTCAGTTTTCAGGATCTCCCGGTAGACCTCGGCGTTGTTGATCGGCCGGAGTTCGATTGCCAGGGCAGGGCTTTATATCTCGACCAGCTCGACCAGATCAAACCTGAAGAAGTGTATGTCAACCAGTTTGGAACGCCTCTGATGGGTTATTTTGTAGCTAATGAAAAATGTGCCGACTGCAGAAGCATTTTTGCGGGCACCAATGTGAAACCAGACGATTGGCCAATATTTTAAGTTGGATCATGAGGAGAACGATGAAACGATTACCGACAATTTTAATTTCTGCATTAGTGCTGATGATGGCGTGTGTGGAACCCTATAGTCCGAACGAATCTAAGTCAGCCGGCGGCTTTCTTGTTATAGATGGATTTTTGAATGGCACCGATAGTACAGCCAGTGTAGCGCTTACGCATGCAATCGCATTGTCGGAAAACATTCCGATTCCTCCCGAAGAAGGAGCGACGGTAACTGTAGAACCGATCAGTGGTTCGTCTTTCACTCTTTCGGAGACTGCCAAAGGAGTTTATACAGCAAACAACCTGGTTTACGATGAGACTAAAGCTTATCGCGTTCATATAGAAACAAAAGGTGGGTTAAGCTATAGTTCTGATTATATCACGCTAAAAAGATCTCCTTCACTCGATAGCATTGTTTGGCATGGAACAAATACAGGTTTGCAGTTCTACGTGAATGGTCATGACTCCTTCAATCAAACAACATACTATCGTTACCTGTTTACAGAAACATGGGAGTATCGCGTAACTTATGTTTCCGATTGGAGGAAGAATGGGGACACTCCTATTTTTCGCGATCCGATCAAGGACCAGGTATACACTTGCTGGCGGTCTACAGATTCGCAGGACGTGTTGACGTACTCAACGAAAAAACTGAGCGAGGATATCGTCAGCATGTTTCCCATCAGGTTCATCCCAAAGGGATCGAGAATGGTGTCGAGGTTGTATAGCATGATCCTTCAGCAGCGTGCCATCTCGCAAGACGAATATGAATACTGGGAACTGATCAAAAAAACGACAGAGAACCTGGGTGGATTGTTCGATCCGCTTCCCGCACAAGTGCTCGGCAACGTTCACAACGACAACGATCCCAATGAACAGGTGTTTGGTTACTTCACAGGTGGCTATATCAAAGAGCAAAGGATCTTCCTCAGAGAAGCCGATTTGCCAGAGAACCTGCATTATGTTGATCCATATGATTTTGTATGTGAGACGAGGGTGATCCCGTATGATCAACCACAACAGTCGGGCATAGACGTTCTTTTGTCGACCATCGGTATTCCACCCACCCTGTGGTTGGTAGGTACACAGAATTGTTCCGACTGCACAACGCTAGGTGGCGATAATGTTAAACCGTCCTTCTGGCCGCAATGACATCGCGCATCAAAACCGGTGTAGTCCTGATGTTGCTGCTTGCTGCGGCATGCGTGGAACCTTACAATCCACCTCGTGAGGTCACTAGCGATTTGGGTTACCTGGTTATTAATGGATACCTCGACGGAAATGACGGTGCGGTAACTATCAACTTAACGCGTACCAACAGGCTTCTCGAGTACAAACCCAACTTCGCTGAAAAAGAAGCGACCGTTAGAATCGAGATTGACGACGGTACAACATTCGATCTGGCGGAAGGGGATAGTGGTTTGTATACTGCTGATAATATAAAGTTCAACGCGACATCGAAATACCGGGTACACATAACTACAAGATACGGTACCAGTTATACCTCCGAATACATCAAGATGAGAGTGTCGCCTTCATTCGATAGTCTCGTTTGGCGCCCTGTTGACAAAGGAATTGAATTTTATGTCAATGCGCATGATGACGCCGGCGATACGAAATATTATCGGTATAGGTTTACTGAGACATGGACGTATTTTGTAACGTATTTTTCCCGCTACAAGGACGTCAATGGACAACCCGTTAAGCGCACCAATAAAGAATTCGTTCACGACTGTTGGGATTCGCGTAACTCTACAGACATCATTGTAAAGACAAGTTCTAACCTTAAGAAAGATGTCATCAGCATGGCACCTATTTTCCTGATCGAGAGAGGATCAAGAAAACTTCTGGATCTATACAGCATTAACGTTGAACAGCGGGCGATAAGCGAGGAGGAATATCAATTCCTGGAACTCGTTCGCAAAACGAACGAAAGTCTCGGTGGGTTGTTCGATCCTATTCCCGGCAAGGTGCTCGGTAATGTTCATAACAACGATAATCCCGATGAACCTGTGTTTGGCTACTTCTCCGGCGGATTTGCACAGGAGAAGAGATTGTTTATAGCCAACAAGGAGCTTCCGAAAGGTCACGCCGATATTGATCCGCTGTCGTATCAATGTGGAGTCTCCGACTTTGTACTTGGAGGCGACACTCCGCTTGGCACCCGGATCTATCTGGACTACCACATATATCCATACCTCATGTATGTAACCTCTGATCATTGTGGAGACTGCAGAACCGTTGGTGGTGATACTTTAAGACCTGGTTTTTGGCCGCAATAAAAAATGCGTATGAGATCATTCAGATTATTTCTTTTAACCTGTTGTTTGTTTGCAGCCGGCATGGCCCAGGCGCAAACATTCCCCGACGATAGCATCACAAAGAAATTCGATGCGTGGCGAAAGCAAGCCTTGCAAGAAAAGGTTTACGTGCGCACCGACCGAAGCGGCTACGTTACCGGCGAGCTCATGTGGTTCAAAATTTATTGCGTAGATGGATATCGCAATCGCCCAATGGACATCAGCAAAGTTGTTTATCTCGAATTGCTGGGAGAAGGAAACGAGATCGTACTTCAACGTAAGATTGAAATGGCGAATGGTTTCGGAACGGGATCGATGTTTGTTCCGGCATCCCTGAGTTCGGGTAACTACGCTCTCCGTGCGTATACCAACTGGATGAAAAACTTCGGCCCCGAATATTTCTTCCACAGCACGATCAGTATCGTGAACACGTTTGTAAAAACCAGTGCGCCGGTTGCCAAAGCAAATTCCGGTTACGATGTACAGTTCTTCCCCGAAGGCGGAGATCTCGTTGCAGGACTTCACAGTAAAGTAGCATTCCGTGTTGCCGACGCAACCGGGAAAGGCATTATATTCCGCGGCGCAATTGTCGACGAGAAAAACGACACCGTTGCTCACTTCAAACCAGGTAAGTTTGGTATCGGTCATTTTTATATGACACCGGCGGCCGGTTCGAAGTACCGCGCAGTTATCACCGATCAATCAAGACGTCGCAGTAGTCACCCCCTTCGCGACGTGAAAGAGTCGGGTTATGTAATGAGACTGATCGAAAGCAATGATGTGATCACCGTAGACATCTCTGCATCGTCGCAGGCCGACAACTATGCGCCCGTTTACCTCTTTACTCAAAGCAGGGAATCAATTGTTTCGAAGGAGGTTCGCCAGATCCAATCAGGTAAAGCAACCTTCCGCATCAATCGCTCGAGTTTACCCGCCGGTATTACGCACATTACATTGTTCGACAAAAATCTTCAGCCCACTGCAGAGCGACTTTACTTCACACGTCCTTCATCAGCAATGACGATCGAGGGAAAGACACCAATGAAAATTTACAGCAGCAGGCAGAAGATCAGGGTTGATATCAATTCTGGCTCCGACGCCAATGTTTCCGTTTCCGTTTTCAGAAATGACTCATTGCCTGTGGCCGGACAATCCAACCTGTTTGAATATCTCTGGCTTTCATCCGATCTGAAGGGAGCTATCGAATCGCCCGAATATTATTTCTCTGCTAACGATACAACGGTTGCATCGGCAACCGACAACCTGATGCTCACACATGGCTGGAGGAGATTTGCGTGGTCGTCGGTATTGAAGAATAAGCCATCATTCACTTACCTTCCTGAGCACCAGGCGCACATTATACGCGGAACCGTTTTGAATCAACAGGGCCAGCCTGCCAACGGCGTGCTCACATACCTTGCGGCGCCAGAGAAATTTGTGAGAACCTACGGTTCGCGAAGCAACTCGAAAGGAGAGGTGCAATTCGAAGTGAAAGACTTCTACGGCAACAAAAGAATTTATGCGCAAACCAACTGGCGTGTCGATAGCACTTTCCGTATCCGGATCGCTAACCCTTTCTCCGAACAATATGCAGCATGGCCGCTTGCCCCGATCACGCTTCCTCCCGCAATCAGCAAACAACTGCTCGAACGAAGCGTAGCAATGCAGGTGCAGGATATCTATTACCGCGACCAGGTAAATCACTTCCTGCCTCCCGGCATCGACAGCGTTCAATTCTATGGAAAGGCCGATGAGATCTATAATCTCGACGACTACACACGCTTCCCCATCATGGAAGAAGTATTGAGAGAGTATGTTCCCGGAGTAATGGTGAGAAAGAAGAGAGATGGATTTCACTTCATGGTAATCGACAAGCTCAACAAGTCGCTCTTCCGCGACGACCCGATGGTGTTGATCGATGGCGTACCCGTATTCAATGCCGACAAGGTGATGGCATTCGATCCGCTTAGAATAAAACGTCTCGAGATCCTCGACAAAGAATACTACGAAGGAATACTGGCGTTGCCTGGGGTGATGAGCTTCTTCACCTACGCAAATGACCTCGGCGGTTTCCCGATCGATGAACGCGCCGTTCAAATGGACTACGATGGACTGCAGGTGCAACGCGAATTCTTCGCGCCGAAGTATGAAAATACATCCGACAAGCAGTTGCGTTTACCCGATCATCGCACACTACTCTATTGGAATCCGTTGGTGCTCACGAAGAAAGGTGAGACTTCGGCAATTGAATTCTACACTTCCGATGTACCAGGAAACTATACAATTTTAGTAGAGGGGATTTCTAAGAATGGTGAAGCTGGAACCAGCTCGAATAACTTCTCAGTAACGAAATTGAATCCTTAAATAATGGGTAGGGGTTAACACTCGATTATTTTTAAGGATCAGAAGGCTTTTTTAGAATAATTCTTTGCCGTTGGCATCCAGGTATCCCAACTTCCCTTTACGGGTAACTACTATAAAGTAGCGTCCGGCACCGATCTGCAAGACATATCGATATTGTGGTTGAATGAGAACATTATTATAAACACTGTATACTCCGAAGAGATGTGAAGTGCTGTTGTAAATGAGTTCGTAATCGCGAGCTACGTACTTCCCAGTATCATTACCGTTAAAAATTATTTTCCCTTTATCTTTTAATGCAACTCTATTGATGAGCGAATCGTCCAAGCTGATCACTTTTAAAGTATCCGATGTAACCGATAACATAAACTTTGCAGGTGTTCTGGTTTCTACTAGTATTTCATCACCAGAAGTTGTATTATATTTAGTGTGCTTTTTTCCGGGAGGACCTGATGAATTATCCTGATCTCCTGGTAAGATATAACGTTCATAAGTTCCATTGCTTTTCCTGGGCTTATCGAAAACTGGTTTAAGATCTTTATCAAGAAAGTTGTAGCCGTCTTTTGTAACGACCCGGTAATAACCGTCTTCTGGTTTTGAAATAGAATCATACCTGGCAGGAACCAGCACTTTCCCATCTAAAGAGATCAATCCCCATAGGCCTTTGCTTTGAAAAGGGATCGCTGTTGTATTCGGATCATCGAAAACATAATGATTGTATTGGCGGTAGAGTTCGTCACGCCGGTCTCTTCCTATCACCTCTATAATATGACTACCATATTCCGCAGGAGTTAGTCGCAGCACGTGACTCATCAGCAACCGGTTGCCGTTCACTCTGAACACCATCACGACACCACTATCATTCGCAGGGTTGAACACGAGATTGAGATCCATCATTTTGATGTTATCACGGCGATAGGTGAGTGTGTCCCACGAAGCCAGGCTTTGAATAGCGCCGAGCTTTCCTTTAACGTTTAGAAAACTATCGTTGGCCCTTTTGATCTGCTTCTCAGTTGCTCTTTCTTTTTTAGGAAGAAAAGCAGTTGGCGCCTGGGTGCCGGATTTAATAGCGGTGACTAAAGTCTGTACCGTAGCCGGAAGATCTTTCACTGAGTTAACCTGCCTCTGATGACGATTGGGTTGGGGGTTAAGTGCTTCTGTAACCTGGAATAAAAGAATAAGGATCTTCATCGGGCAATTTGACCCAATTTAGAATCCTTTTCTTAAAGATTAATGACTTAATGATGTTACTGACCCGGGTTGTTCTGGATCTTCATCACCAGTGAGTCATAGCGTTTCTTTATTTGCGGATCGGTGTCGATCGCCTTTCTTACTTTATTGAACACTTGTGGTGTTACGTAGTTCGTTGCAAGCTCCTGGTAGGTTGATTTTATTCTGCCTACTTCTTCCTCCTGCTTTGCGTTCACTTCTTTCACGAAAGCGATCTCTTCAGGAGTTGCCTTAGCCTCTTCAAGCTGTGGAGGATCATTGATGATCTTATTGAGTGCGTTATACCTTGCAAGATCCATGATGCCTTTGCTCCTGATCATATCACCTAATTCATGACGAGCGGTGTTCTGCATACGGCCTACTGAATCGATGACGGTTGCATACTTTATGAGCTCATCGTTGGTAACCGCAATATTTTGTGAGAAGGCATTCGTAGTAATGATAAAGGCGCCGACGATGATGGGGATGATATTGAGTTTCATTTTTAATTTCTTTAAGGTTATTAAAAGTACGAGGGGCTGGAACAAATGAATGTGGCAGCCCCTCGGTAACCTGTTGTCCTACATAAGCGAAGCAGATGTTGGTCTAAAAGGATATTTCTGTGAATTTCCTTAAAAGGTTACGCGAGGAGTATTACTATAACTGTGCCGGAAATGAAATCGCCCGGTAAAAATGATTATTTGAAGAGTTGAATGTGGCGTAGTGTGAAAATCATTCACACGCTGTTGAAGAACACCACAAAGTGATGATGATTTAACCTTTGTTAAAAAATAAACATGGTTATCGTGTAACGATTACTTTCCCCCTGATGATCTCATTCCCTTTGTCGACTTTCAATAAGTAAACGCCGGGAGATAATTCGGCGACGTCTATCGAAATGCCTTCCGAAGAGATCGTGATCATTCGTGGTATGAATGATCTTCCTACTGCGTCTTCCATCGTGACTTTCACATTACTCACGTCAGATCCCGTAATTGTCATTTTAGAAGATGCCGGGTTGGGATACACTTTCCATTTGCCTGAATCGAATAAGCCATTTACAATGTATGCCACGTTATCTGAAGTGGCTGAGCAATTGCCTGCGAACACAGTGACTTTATAATTACCACTTTTCGTTGGATGTATAGTCCTGGTGCTTTGAGTCAGGTCTTCCGTATCGTTATAAGTCCATTTATAACTTTCTCCTTCCGATGAGGTGAGTTTGTCGTTATCGACGGTGATCTCAGCAATTGGCAATGGATCGACTTTTATAGTAACCTCAACTGAAGGGGGACTAAAACAGCCGTTCGAATCGAACGCCCTTACACTGTAGGTTCCTGCCTCTGTTACACTGATCGTTTGTCCTGTAGAGCTGTTCGACCAGGAATAGCCAAAAGAGCTTGATGCAGTGAGGGTAGCGGAACTGCCGGAGCAAAATTCTGTTCCGCCATTCACCACGATCACGGGAATTTTTGGCAACGTGTATATTGTTGTTGCAACGGGATCTGAAACGGGGCTGATGCAACCGTCCGTGTTCTTAACATTCAACGTTACCGTTGTGGCTGTACTAACATGAATAGACATTGTTGTTTCCGATGTAGACCAGATCCACGCTGTCGCTTCTATCGGTCCGGAAAGTATTGCAACCTCGCCTTCACAAACATCGGGACGACCATCGATGGTAGGCTTAGCGGGAGCTTCACCTTTCTTAACTAAAACGTCATTTGAAATAAAATCACAACCGTCGAGTTCCATGCGTATTGAATAGTGTCCGGCTGCGCTGGGGCTGAACGTTTCTCCATCGTTGGCCACAACATCGTCGTCGAGATACCATGTGATTTGTGCATTCTCGCTAAAAGGACTTGCCGTTAATGTTACCGGGTGTCCATCGCACACAACGAGGTTGCCATCACTCGAGGCAACTACGGGATCCGTTAAATAAACAATTAATGTTATATGATCACTGGAAGCACAGCCGTTTTCGTCTTTCACGGTTACCGAATAATCATCGGCTTCGTCAACATTAATCGTTTGAGTTTCGGCGCTGGTAGACCACTGATAGATGTCGTAACCGGCACCGGCATCGAGAACAACCTCGGAACCACTGCATGTTCCTATCGATGCAGGACCAAGATCCACCGGCTTGTGTAACGTGAATGACATAGGAAGATTATTGTTGGTGGGATCTTCATCATCGATCTCACTCACCTCCATCTTCATGTCAACTATTTCAATGTCATACGCTACCCCGGTTTGGAATGAGCTCAGCGTAAAAGGAATTTCTTGTTCTGGTTCGAGGCTTTCGATACCAGGTGAATTCATAGGTTGATCAACGCCATTCACGTTCAAATTGAATTTGAACGATGTTATTGGGAGAATCCCGTTGTTGATGAAAGTTACACGCAACGGCTTTGTGTTGTCGCAGATGAATGAGTCGTCGATGCTTGAAACGGCGATGTCATATAGTACAGGCACTCCAAACTCGTCGGCACCGATGGTTGGATAAAGCGGGTGGCGATATTCCCCGTCGATGTCCGATGAAATGGAAACAGGCGCTCCGCGCCCGGTGAGATATTTATTTTGAATGTGAAGGTCGGATGCTGAAACGAAGTTTGGGTCTCTCGAAATGGAATGAGAATCATAGTGAGTGGCAGTTGTCCAGTCAACAAGCGTTGCATAGGAGTTTGCGTCTTTAAGGACCATTACATCGCCTTTCGTTAGAAGGTCGTTGTTGTCGCACACGAAATGATTTACGATCGGGCCACTGAGTTTCACCGGTACGCCGGGGCCATCGATCATCACGATATTATTTCTTACAGTTCCCGAGAGTTCAGACTCATTGCCGATAGAGAGTCCCATACTGGAAGACTGTTTGTTCCTGATGAGAATGCTGTTGTAAAGAACGGAAGTTTGTACGCAAAGCGGCGTGGTGAGGCCGATAGACGGACCGTTGGACGTTGATGATTCGGCAACGGTGATAAAGTTATTGGCAATCGTATTGTTACATCCGCCAACATCGATGCCGTTAGAGATTGCCTGCACTTTATTATTGATGATCTGCCCACCACCTTCATTGTTGATGATCATTCCCGTAGAGAAAGTATTCTGAATACTGCTGCTAACCTTATTGCCGTCAACATACACTCTGAAATAGCTGTTGAGGTAAAGTCCTATCGACCGAAAGTCGACAAACTCGTTGGAATAAACCGAATCCAATCCCGCAGTGAGTGAAGATGGAATGGGGTAAGTGGAGTCGAGGCGTACGTTGGCATCACCGCCTTCGAGCTTACTATTCTTTATCGTAATGCCGGAGAAATATGCCATGTCGGACCTGAGCAACGAGTTCCTGTTAGTATTCGGTGAGTAGAAGTAACAATTGTCGATCATTACTTTTTGAATGACATCCTGGAATAAAATAGCTGTGCTGAAGGCGTTGGAGGTTTTGATGGACAAGTCGCGCAACGTTATAAAGCCAATGCTGTCCATCTCCAATACATAATCCTGGCCTTGTTCAGCACCGCTGTAGGTGATTGTGACTTTACTTTTATCACGGCTTAATGATTGAAAAACGATGCGACTGTCTGGACCAGTGCCGGGTACGCGATTTAAAACAAGTCGTTCATCGTAAGTTCCGTCTTTGATATTGAATGTTGTGGGTCCGCAAACACCGCGAGAGCTCAATAGATCCGTGGCTTGTTTGATTGTCGCAAAATGTCCCCCTTGCCCGATAGTGTATGTTCCGCTGATGGATGTAAATACGTTCGATGATGTCTTAGCATCATTCACGGTATAAAGATCGGCAGTGCCGTTAGGGTTTTCGGTTTGAACTACTATTGTGTAAGACGTATTTGCAACGAAGTTGAATGAACCGGCCGAGATCAGATCCGAGATCTGTCCCTTTGCAAGATTACCCGTCCATGATTTTGGAGTTTGAGCAACACCGTTGACCGACCATTTGATCGTAACGCCCGTGAGATTATTGAATGAGTGATTCCTGACCTTCACATGAACATCGCTGGTCTTCGAACACAGGTCGTTGGTGAAGATCTCCTGGACGCCGGCATCGGCAGCTACGAGAAATGTTTCATCCGCGCCGATGTCCGGAAACTCCGCTCGTTCTTCCTTGTCGATATCATCGGTAGGATAAGCAACATCGGCGGCGAGTGCATCGAGCAATGGATTTCGTGTGTGAAGATCGTCGGCACCAACAAACTCCGGATCGATATTAAGTGAATGCAGATCCCATCCGGTCTTTTGTTGCCAGTCGGCCAACGTTGCTACGGACGCAGGATAATCGGGACCTTGCATCAGTACATCACCGTGGTTGTAATAGTTATTGAAATCGAAATATGTTTCGAAGTTCTGACCGAATAAACGCTGGTCGACCGTAACGGGAACGCCTTTATTCGCTACGAAGATGTTGTTCAGAACCCACATCATGCTGTCTTGCGTGAATTCGGTGGCATAGGTGACAGGCCCGTCGGAGCCGATCTGGACACTATTATAATAGACATGGACATTGTAGCTGTAGTCGACGGCCAGGCCGATGAGAGTTTCGGAACCACCGGCAATCATATTGTTGGTGATGTAGGAATTCGGAGAATGCTTGCTGCCAATGTATTGCAACATGACGCCATACATGAAGTTTCCTTTGATCTCGTTGCCGCTGAATTCGAACGTGTTGAATGTGCCGGCGATCTGTGCGCCATATCCACTTGGAACGACGGGATTTGGACCGAAGGCCGGCATGTTGGCATTGATGCGATTGTCGACGACCCTGCAATTCGAAGACGTGCCCTGGAAATAAATTCCGGTGGTGCTGAATTTATCGATATGGTTTCTGCTGATCTCCGAATCGAGAAGCAGTGATTGAACGGACACAAAGATGCCGGTAGCAAACCCGTTGATGTTGTTACCACGAACGATGATGTTGGAAGGTTGTTGTGAGCCGCGAATGGAGACACCTACTTCGGAGTTGTATCCATCGTATCCACTGGTGGGATCGGTGCCATAGAGGTTGTTGAATAAGATCTTGATGTTCGACGATCCATTCTCCATTACTACCATGGTTCCGTAAGCAGCGCCGGCGAAATTCAGATTCCTGATGATAACGTTGCTGGTATGATCAATCCGTGCACCATAGCGGACGAGATCGGTATCGAATGCCGTAGACTTAATTGTAACGGCGAGGCTGTCGCCCGCAGGTTGAAATGTAATTGTATTTGTAGTTGATGTGCCCTGCACCGAATGCAGATCGATGGGGTCGGTATAAACACCGGGCATGATGGCAAACCATACTGGTCCCGAAACGCCGTTGGTGTTCACATATTCGCAGGCAGCGCCGATGGTCTCGAAGTCATTTGCCGGGAACGAGTTGGTTCCGATGGTGTACGATCCGTTGAGCGGGCCGGTAGGTTGGCCAAAAGACAGCGTTGCAATGAAGAGTGCAATGAGAGCGCAAAAAATCGTTTGTGGAGTCTTCATGGTGAGGGAGATTAGGTAAAGATAGGAAGGATTGGAGTGGGATGGACGGGTGGCGTACCCCTGACTTCTCTATTCTCAGGCAACTTCTACGACCACAACTTTCGTCTTAATCGCGTGTAGCACCAATCCAACGCGGCTCTTCACATTCCACTTTTCGAATAATGAATTGCGATAGCCGTCGATTGTTTTTGGACTGAGACACATTTTGTCAGCGATCTCGTTATAAGTGAGTTCGCTACATGCCAGTTTGAGAAATTCTTTTTCACGTTCACTTATTTGCGGCTGACTATCACTTGCACCGGGAGAACTGTTTTGGCTTTGAAGCGCATGCACCAACCGGCCTGTAATAAAGTCGGTATAGTAAAATCCACGATTGACAACTGCATGTAATGCTTCACCAAGTTCATGCGGTTCAACATCTTTACACAGGTAGCCTTTTACGCCCAATTTAAGCATACGAATGATTGCTTCCTCTTTTTCAATCATGCTTACGACGAGTACTTTGATATCGGGATGAGTTTGTTTCAACCATGAAACAGTTTCGAACCCATCCATTCCCGGCATGTTCACATCGACCAATGCGATGTGAGGCGGATTTCCGTTGGTAATTTTTTTTTGAAGATCAATGCCATTGTCGGCTTCAAAGATGATTTCGTAGGGGCCATTGACCATTTGGATTAACGTGGCCAGACCTTTTCGAAATAATTTGTGATCATCGACGAGGCATAACTTCACTTTGTCGGGTCGTGACATTATAAGGGAAGTTCAATAGTAACTACAGTTTGTCCGGGTGCGCTGCGTATAGATAAGGAGGCGTTGATCAGTTTTGCCCTGTTGTGGAGATTCGATAAGCCTGATCCGTTCTGACAAAGGGGATCATTCAGATCAAAGCCAACTCCATCATCGCGGCATACTAATGTAAACAAATTTCCGCTGTCTTCTAATTGTACTTTTATTGAGGTAGCGTTGGCATGCTTTATGGAATTATTCAGGATCTCTTGCAGCATACGATACAGAATAATAGTGGTATTTGAATCGATTGTTGGTATCGATCCTTTCACGTCGAGTGACGTGTTGAACAAGCCGGTCTTATTGAGCCGGACGATTTCCCGTTGAACATCACGCCCAAAGAAGGCATCACACAAGAATTTCTTCTCCATCACCTATAACCTTCCAATGGGCAAGAAGACAAAGTTGTATCGGTCTCCTCCCCTGGAAGCGGATTGGGTAAGGATTCAGATAAAAATTCGAATAAAGACGAAGAAAAGTAAACGAGACTATGGGCTCTAATCGGAAATGGAGTCGCCGGGAAGACGACCTGCGACGTCCATTTTTATGTTATAAAGAAGCCCTGAACGTGCGTGTAAGCCGGTGATAATTTCTTTCTAATTATCAGACTTCAACCTTGCTTTCGCAGCCTTCTTTGCTTGCTTGTCAGCCTTATGCCTGGCTTTCTGTGCTTTCTGCTCTGAACGATAGGCTAACTTTGATTCTCTTGCGGCATCATTTGCATTGCGTTCTACTCTTTGAGCCTCTTGCGCTTTTGCCTTCGTGTCGGTTTGCTTGTCCTTCAGGTCGGCAAGATTCTCTGATCTTTTCTGCTCAAGTCTCGACAGGCTGTCGACGCGCGCTTTTCTTTCACGTTCGGTCGGTGAGTCTTGCGCCATTACTCCAACGGATATAGTCATTAAGAGTAATATCAATACATACTTAATTTGAATCATTTTCATGTTTGTTTTATTATCAACAAATATCGGTGGAAGAGGTACTTATTATTTTGCAGCCTGTCGTCTTTAAGTTACATAGTTCACACAACAGCAGGCGGTGGAGAGAAATTTGAGTAGATATCACGGTGTATGGAACTAAATTGTATTTTATGAATGAACAGTTTGTACAGGTATTGGGATTTGTTGCCGGTATTTGCACCGCGGTTTCCTTAATTCCGCAGATCGTGAAGATTGTAAAAGAGAAGAAGGCGCAGGATATTTCTGTAACATACTTATTTGTATTATTATTTGGAATCGCATTGTGGATTACATACGGAATAATGAGAAAAGATGCCCCAGTAATTGCTACCAATGTCCTCTCGGCACTCATAAATATCACTACGATCATTCTCGGGGTAAGATATAAGAAACAAGGATGACTGATTGATTATCGGCGCTTACTTATGGTTGCTATCTCCATGGGTCGAGCACGACCTTCACGCAGTCTTCTTCTTTTTCCTTGAAGATCTTATAAGCGTGCGCTACTTCGGAAAGTGGCAATCGGTGCGTGATAATGTCATCGAGCTTCACTTTTCCTTCGATAACATATTTCAGTAAGACATCAATATATTTATGTGCGGGTGCCTGTCCACCTATCATCCTGATGCCCTTATCGAAAAATTGGCCGATGGGAAAATTATCGTAGCTCATTGGGTATACGCCAAGCACAGAAACGATTCCACCTCTTCTCACAGCGCTCATACATGCTTCGAGAACCTTTGGAGATCCTTTCTCAAGATTAATTACAGATTTAGCCCGGTCGGCAAAGCTTCTGTCGGGTTCGAAGCCTACCGCATCAACACACAGATCGGCGCCGCGTCCTTGAGTCATTTGCCGGATCTGCTCAACAACTCCTTTCGCATCATCTTCCCATAAAATAGTCTCGCACATGGCGGCGGTTTTTGCCTTCGCCAGCCTGTAAGGCAGTGTATCAACGATGATCACTCGTGCAGCGCCTCGAAGCCAGGCGCTCTTTGCAGCCATGATGCCCACAGGTCCGGATCCGAATATTGCAACGGATTCGCCTCCTTTGATCTCTCCCCAGTCGATTCCAGTATAACCTGTTGGAAAAATGTCCGTGAGAAATAATACCTGTTCATCGGTTAGATTATCGGGCACAATGCGCGGCCCGAAGTCGGCATAAGGAACCCTCACATACTGGGCTTGCCCGCCATCGTAGCCACCATAAAGATCGGTGTAGCCGAATAGCGCACCGCCCTTTTGCTCAAGCACACCGCCTTCGGGCCCATAATGGTCGGGGTTACTGTTCTCACAATGTCCGGGCAGTGAATGATCACAGAAAAAACAATGTCCGCATGCAATAGGAAAGGGGACCACCACACGATCACCCCGCTTTAAATTCTTCACGCTACTTCCGACTTCTTCCACAATCCCCATAAACTCGTGTCCCATAACCATGGGCCTGGGTTGAGGCAACCCTCCTGAATAGATATGGAGATCGGAACCACAAATTGCAGTTGCCGTGACCTTCAGTATAATGTCACGCTCGTTCTTGATAATTGGATCATCTACAGTATCGTATTTGATACTACGTGGTCCGTGTATTCTTGCAGCTTTCATAATTTTTATTTGTGATCGTCGCGGGCAGGTTCTTGTGCTTTCTTCATTTTATCGGCGAGCTTGGCATCGGGTGTAATTGATCCCATCGCAACCTGCATCTTGTTTTTAAATCCCGAGATTATCATATCATCGCCATTCATCATAGCCTCGTAGCCATCCTTCGCTACGTCTGCTGCATCGGCCAGGTTGTCTTCCTGTACCACTTTAGATTGCAGCATACCAGCTTTGTTGAAAAAGTCTGTGTTGGTTGCACCAGGAAGAAGCGCCGTAATTGTTACACCGGTATTTTTTACTTCACTGCGTACCGCTTCCGTGAAAGATTGTACGAATGCCTTTGTGCCGTGGTAGACGGATTGCCATGGGCCGGGAGATTTGGAGGCGATCGACGAGAGATTCATTATTCTACCAGAACCTTTTTCAATCATATCGCGCAGGAAGAGTTTTGTCAGTACGACTAAGCTTGAAACGTTGAGGTTGATGATGTTGAGCTCTTTGCGGACGTCGGTTTCCGTAAATTCTCCATAAAGGCCGTGTCCCGCATCGTTGATGAGGATATCGATGTCGATGTTTCGTGCGATGACCTCTTCATATAATTTGAATGCGTTCTCCGGATCAAAAAGATCTTTTGAAAATGTGACCACATTGATCCCGAATTGTCGCGATAATGCGCTCGCAGTGCTGCTTAGTTCGTTTTCGTCGCGTGCAACAATTATAAGATTGTAACCATCCCGGGCTAAGAGCTTCGACAGCTCGTATCCTATACCGCTTGTGCCTCCTGTTACCAGGGCATAACTTATTGAATTCTCTTCCATAGATCTCGTTCGTTTTCGTTTTTGCACGAAAAACGGTGCCATTCAATAGATGGATGATGAGATAACTTACCCGGGGAAGAATGGTTTGAATCGCGTCAGCTAATAACTTTGGAACAAACCCGCGATTTTAATCTGACTCCAGGCAGGTCGTCAATGAAAAAAAGCGTGGTGATAAATCGCCTGTATGGGCAATTAACTGCTATTTCTTCTTCGACTTATTTTTCTTGTCTTTACCGCCGAAAACTTTCTCGAGAAGTGTTTTCTTTTCTTCCTTCTTAGTATCGACGGTAGCAATACTTATCTCATGATCGATAGAAGGTTGTATCGCGCTTATAAATGCATTCTGAAGTATTTCCGAGATCGCGTACCAGATATTACTATTCGGATCTTTAATGTTTCCGCGGAATGGAATTTTGGTTGCTACCTGGTCTTTCGGGTGATTTCTGAATCCTTGTCCAATAAGGCCTGCAAATCCTTCCCACATCTTTTGAAATATGTTGTCCTTCCGGTCTTCGTGTCCAAGAATATCGAGGTCTTTTATAACTGGCTTAACGTACCCGTCAAATTTCCCATCCTTCGCAGCGGCTTCGGCGTACAGGCCGAACGTTCCTTTGTTAACATCAATTTTCGCATAAGCTTTGAAGAAGTCATTGAGCTTAACAAGATTTACATCCTTGATCTCTGTATTGAGATCGAACGTCGGATCGTTGGCCAGCGGGTTTAATTTCATGTTCAGGTCCAGACTGCCGTCGTAAATGTTGGCGTGAGCTTCCAGCGACGCCGGTAATAGAGCAGCCGAATCGTAGCTGTTCCGCAAGTTTTTCGCGATCACTCTTGCATTTGTTAACAACACATCAACTTTAGGCTTCGAGAACTCATCCACATATTCGATCTCGCCATTATTAATTTCCAGGCGGTTGATCTGTAAAGGCATGAAGTCGTCCTTAAGATCTTTGAAGCTGCTGGAATCTTTCTTCAGGTCGTTAGGTTCAACTTTTTCTTTGGTAAACCGAACTTTAGGGTGTTCAAATTTTGCAGAACCCACAACAGATCCGTGAAAAAGTGCTTTCCATTCTACCGAAAGATCAATAAGGCTTGCCGAGAAGAACGGAGTTTGTTTCTGGGTTGTCGAATCGACTTTGTTAATGTAAATGCTGTCGATCTTGTAGGCACCGCGAATGAGTGCGAGATCGATGTCGTTGATGTGACCGTAGTAGCCTTTTATTTTGGTAAGCCGGTCGTTAGCAAAGTGAAGCACTACATAGGGTAAAATCAATCGCACCACCACAAGCACTGCAACGACGATCAAGGTGACTTTCAGGAAGCGTTTCTTCCGTGACATATTGTAATTATTTTGGCTGAGCTCGCCGAATTTTTATGCCAAGGTTCAATTGAAGCCTGATTTCCTTTTCGGAAGAGCATCCCGGGTAATAATGGCGCAATAAGGGGAAACCCCGTACCAATACGGTAACAAATCCCGGCAACTTATGCTCTAAAGAATGCCTGTCAGCCAATAGGCATGAAAATGGCAAGTCCGTGAAAAAAATCAACATAACTATGGCTAAGGCAACTGCAAAGGCATCCAAAAAAGTGAACACTCAAACCAAAGAAGAATCCGATTCAATGTTATTGGAGTTTTTCCTCGATGAGCTGAAGGATATTTATTGGGCGGAAAAACATCTTACGAAGGCGCTACCGAAAATGCAGAAGGCCGCCACTGCAGAAGAACTAAGTAAAGCGTTCCAGGACCATTTGAAGCAGACTGAAACTCACATCGGGCGGCTTGAACAGGTATTCGAACTTCTCGAAGAAAAAGCTGTTGCAAAAAAATGTGAAGCCATGGACGGCTTGGTTAAGGAAGCACAGTCGATCATCGAAGACACCGAAGAAGATACTGCAACCCGCGATGTGGGTTTGATCATGGCAGCTCAAAAAGTAGAGCATTACGAGATCGCTACCTATGGTGGCCTTGTTACGCTTGCGAAAACATTAGGTCACGATGATATTGCAGATCTCCTGCTCGATACACTTGAAGAGGAAAAAGAAGCCGACGAGCTTTTGACCGAGATCGCTGAGAATGATGTCAACTACGAAGCATCTGCCGAAAAAGAAGATGCCTAGTCACAGAAATCACTCCTTTCTGTATCGGAATGGCTTGAGCATCGCCGTTCTTTCTTTGATGCTCTTATTTTGGGCGCTCCAGTTTTACACCGGGTGGCATGCGAAAAACGAGGAGCTCGAAGAGGATGGGTTCGCGAAGCTAGACATAACACAATACCTCAACAGCGGGCACTTCGTCCAGGCAACTTTCGAAAACTGGGAAAGTGAATTTCTTCAAATGGCACTCTATGTTCTCCTCACTATAAAGTTACGGCAAAAGGGATCGTCTGAATCAAAGAAGTTAACTGGAACAGAAGAAGTAGATCGTGAGCCAAAGGCACATCCCAATGCGCCGTCGCCGGTTATCAAGGGCGGATGGCGACTAAGGATCTATGAGAACTCACTGTCGATCGCTTTTGCACTGTTGTTTTTAATTTCGTTCGTATTGCACTTCTACGGCAGCTTTAGAGATCAAAACCAGACAGCTCTTCTCGAACATAAGCCATTGCAAACATGGCAACATTATATGGCAGGAAGCAGGTTTTGGTTCGAATCATTTCAAAACTGGCAAAGTGAATTCCTTGCTGTTGCCTCAATAGTAATACTTTCAATTTGGTTAAGACAAAAAGGTTCTCCCGAATCCAAGCCTGTTGATGCTCCTCATTACCAGACTGGAGATTGAGCAGCAGGTATTCACCGGGATATTCCCCTCATTGAGTAATAATAACCGCGACGGCACACGCCAATCACGTCATATTGATTGTTGATCCTAAGTAAATGTACGTGGCATGTTTTGAGCATGGTGTTTAAAAATGCTATCAGGGAAAAAACAAGAAAGTGTGTTACGGCCATTTCAGATGCTTCTTACGCAGTTTGAACTGGAACTGGCGAATGCGGAGCGATCTCTGAAAGACTGGGATAAGGCAAGATCGGTGAGTGCGTCGTCTGCTGAAATTCCAAACAACGACGAACTGGCACAAAAGATCCAGCAACTCGGGCGAGCAACGGGTGAAGTTGAAAAATTCATGGAACAACTCAGGGTAAGGCTGCAGACCACGGATCTTGACTTCGAGATGCTTGTGGACGGACTTAGGCCAACATATGGAGGCTTCGCATTGATGCTGAAAGAAGCCCGTGCGCTTTTGAATTATCGATACACTGTAATTCAAAAGAATGAAATAAACAGGCGTATAACGGCTGTAAACGCTTCGGGTTTGTTAAGCAATGCCGACATGGAAACGCTGCAACATCTTTGGACGAATGTTTTAAGTATGGACAATGACAAAAGGCTCGTTGCATCGAAAAACGTGTTTGAAGGACGATTGAGTGACTGGGAAAATTTGATAGCCCAAAAAAGAAATCACTCTTAACGACGCGAGAATTCTGGCTAAAATTGCAGCCATCAATGCTCATCCGGAATTCAATATCGGGATACAAACACGTCGACCTGGGCAATATCAAGCTTGCATTCACGCAGGTGTTGGCTTCACCGGGCGCTACGAAACACCAATGCTCGAAAAGACAACCGATGATGGAGCCTGGAACTTAAAGGAGTTCCCGAAAGAAGGTAAGGCTTTCTACAAGCCTTACCTGGATCATTTTCAAGCGGTGGGTGAAGGATCGAGAAACTCAAGATTCCTACCAACGCCAGGACAAATAGCCTCGAAGCTTTACAAGATCCTCGAAACCAAAGCTCCCGGATTCAAATACAACCTGGCAATCGATGCGAAGATCGTTGACAACATCCTGACCAAATTCATTCCCTTTAGCTGGCGCGCGGCGATGAATAAGAGGATGTTCAGGCTTTCAAAAATAAAGAGCCTGAATGCACATATTGCCTAGTTCGAATTTCTGAATTCCAGTGGTGTCAATCCCGTTTTAGATTTAAACAACCTGGAAAAATATTGGGGATACTCAAAGCCAAGTGAAAAGGCCAGTTCTCCTACAGATTTGTTCGAACTCAGCAAACCTGTTCTGCAAGAAATTTAACAGTAGGCAATCCCCTTTCGCGTAAGTTCGCTTCCTGAAAATAGTTGATCAACACGTCTTCAACTTTACTAAGGACATCGCTGTGCGCAGTTTTTCGGGTGATGAATTGCCTGTCGTAATATCGTGTGCAATAGTTGAGAAGCAATTCAATGTTCGAAGTGATCAGGGTCTGGCTGTGGTTATCAATATTCTCCGACAATTCCACATCTATTTTTTGAACGATCTCATAAAGGATCAGTTTCTCTTTATCGGACAGGTGCAAGGCCTCATTGGTTTGATAAGAAAAGAATGAATATTCTTCATCTTGCGAACCTTCCATTCTGCATTTCGTCAAGATTTCCGGTCAATATGCCACTGTTACCGGAAAAGATCACGCGCTAATTGTAAATTTTGTAAAAAAGGCCAACCATGTTTCGTAAGAACTTAATCGTATCGTGGCGTTCGTTTTTACGCTATTGGGGTTTCAGCGTCATCAACGTTGTTGGATTGGGCGCAGGGTTCGGGTGCTGCCTGTTAAGCTTACTCTTTGTGAAGGATGAATTGTCGTATGATAATTTTCATGCAGACAGTAACAACATTTTCAGGATTACAACCGACGAGATAAATAACGATGGGCAGCATACTTATACGGCAAGATCACCGAAAAGCATTGCGTTCACAATACGGGAGAACTTGCCGGGAGTCGAAGCCATCTGCACATTTTTTCCCCGCAGGCCGACAGCGATGCGTCGTGAGGACAAGTTGTTTTATGAAGGACGAATACTGGAGACCGACAGTAACTTTTTCAAGGTGTTCACTTTTGTTTTCGTTGAAGGGTCGGAAAAAAATGTGTTCTTAAACAGTCAGTCTATCGTGCTGACGAAATCCGCGTCGAAAAAATATTTCGGAACTGAGCGCGCGATCGGAAAAGCGATTCACCAGGAACACAAGGATTACTTTGTTACGGCAGTAATTGAAGATGTACCCGAAAACTCTCACTTCGTGTTCGACATGCTTACTCCGATCGAGGAGTTTCACGAAGGGGAAACAGACGAATGGGGTAATTCCAATTTCTATACGTATGTCAGGTTGTACCCGGGAACATCAGTCGATGATTTTAATACAATGCTTGCAGATGAGGCGAAGAAATATCGACCGCGAGGCCACGACCGGTACACACTTCAACCGCTTACAGATATTCACCTGCATTCGAAGCTTAAAGATGAGTTGGGAAACAATGGAAGCGTTGCAACCAACTACCTGACGTTGACACTGGCTGCCTTTATTCTCATGATGGCTACCGTTAACTACATTAACCTGGCCACAGCGCGTGCATTAAAGCGGGCACGTGAGGTTGGAATACGCAAGGCATCTGGTGCAACCAGGACGAGCATCGTACTTCAGTTTTTGTCAGAGTCGTTGGTGGCAACATTGTGCGCGCTTGCATTTACTGTGATCTGCCTGCCAATGTTGCGTTCTGTGTTCTTCCAGGTTAGCGGAAAGAACCTGGAGATTTTTGCATCGCAAGCAATTCCGGTCTGGATCGCATTCATACTTGTGGCCATTGTCGTTGGATTACTTTCAGGTCTATATCCGGCGTTGTATCTATCGCATTTCCAGCCTGCACAGGTATTAAAGGGCACGTTACCAGTAACAACGGGTGCTCTTCGAAAAATTCTTGTAAGCTTCCAACTAACAGTGGCTATTGCATTGATTTTTGGAACTATTGTAGTCATCCGGCAAATGGATTTTGTTACGAAAAAGGATTTAGGTTTTGATGCGGAGAATGTGCTACTGATCTCAAATGCTGAGTGGTTGGAACATCGCGAGGTATTGGAAGATCGCATACGACAGCATGCTGGCGTCGTTGCCGTAGGTGCGTCCACCAGTGCAATAGGAGCTTATTACTGGACAGGTAATATCAGGTCGGCAGGCACCACCAACGACAGGTTGATCGGGTTCTGCCAGATCAACTACGAATATTTCGATGCCCTAGACATGAAGCTTTTGGAAGGTCGAAAGTTTTCGCCTGAACACACGTCGGATACCGTAAATACTCTCATCCTGAATGAACAGGCTGTCCGCGAACTCGGCCTTACAGACCCCATAGGAAGCAGGCTTCAATGGGATGCAGACAACACGGACACTGTTTTATACGCGGAGGTAGTAGGCGTTGTACGTGATTTCCATTTTCAATCGTTGCACGAACCCATTAAACCATTCGCGTTCCTGATCCGCAATAACTTTTTTGTGCAGGAAGATTTTACTTCCCGATTGTTTGTGAGGTCAACGGGTGATGTTGAAACGATAGCAAAAGTAATTTCCCATGATTGGCGGACGCTTGTGCCGGAGCGGCCATTTAGTTACACAACGCTGCGCGACTCTTATTCAAAGCTATATGAAGATGAAAGCAGGTTTAGAAGAATGTTCTATGCGCTTACGAGTGTAGCGGTTTTGATTGTATCGCTTGGTTTAATTGCCCTGGTATCTTTTATAGCAGAGCAACGCACGAAAGAGATAGGCATCAGGAAGATACTGGGTGCTTCGGTAAGTAGCATTGTGGTCCTCATGAACAAGGATTTCTTTCGGTTGGCCGCCATTGCTTTGCTCATTGCAACGCCCTTGTCGATCTACGGCATGAATCTATGGCTGGACACCTTCGCCTACCGTGTTGACATCAATGGTTTGACGATCATATTAGCAGCACTCTGCTCCGCAACAATAATCACCATCGCTACTTTGTTTCAAGCGCTGCGGGCGGCGCGGGTTAACCCGGCAAAGAGTTTAAAAGTCGAGGGATAAGAGGGGGTTGGTTTCTGACGGAGAGTAAAAAATAAAAATCCAGGGTCGATATTGCTGCGCCTAACCATGAGACATTAGCTTATGGCGCTTAACTTGTGCAACTTGTGAACCTGCAAGACCCCCTATAACCCTGAACAACATGAAACGACTACTACAGGTAATGCTCCTTCTGTCAACAACTATAGCTTCGGCACAGGTTAGTGGCGTGTGGGATGAAACCGCAAATGTATTTGTACTTAAAAATGAGAAGGGTGTAGTTATTCTAAAGACTAAGTATACCTATATGGGCACATTTAGCAATGGCCTCGCAGCCGTTCGAAACGATGCCGATAATACTTTTGGGTATATTAATACGGCAGGCAAAGTCATTATCAATTTCAAGTTCCAAAAAGCTCAAGATTTTTCGGTTGGGCTTGCGGCTGTTGAGATGAACGGCAAATTCGGCTTCATTGATAAAACAGGCAAGACCGTCGTTCCTTTTCAGTATGAATCTGCAGATCCCTTCGATGAAAACTTTGGCCTTGCCAGAGTTTGGCTAGATGGAAAAGTTGGATGCATCGACAAGACCGGCGCCGTCATCATTGAGATCAAATATGATAGCGTGGATTTTATCGACGAAGACGTGTTCGTTGAACTGAACGATGAGTGCGGGACGTTCGATAAAACAGGACAAGTGCTGTTAGATATGAGCGGTTGCGGCTGAGTCACGTTTTTTGGTTTTGAGGAGGAGCATGTAGGATACATTTAAAGGCGTTACAAACCCAGTTACTTTTCCAGCCCACATAGAATCTTAAATCAGAACAATCGCTTCGTTTAAATGTTCGGATGTTGTTTCGACCAGCCCGTTGCTTGTTCATAAGCGTAACCGATCCTGCAAAGCACTGCTTCTGCCAGAGGGCTCCCCATCAACTGAAGGCCAGGAGGTGGCATGTCATTTTCTGCTTTTCCACATGGAAGTGCTAGCGAGGGGATACCCGCCAGATCTGCTGCACCACAAAACCGAAAATTTAGCTGCTCGCTAAAGTGAGCAATTAGCCCTTCAGACATATTCGCCCTCCAGAGTTGTTCGGTAACACCTTTCACCATTCCACATGTAGGTGCTACAAATGCGTCTACTGTTGATAATGAAGTACGGAACTTCTCGGTGAAATATTTTTGAAACCGGCGCGCCTCGTTGTATTGTTCGTCAGTGACATGACTGCCAACTTCAAGAAACTCGGCTAAGTACTTTCCGTATTCAGCTTGTTTGGATGGATACGTTGCTTTATGTGCTTCGTATGCCTCCCTTGTAGCAATCTTAAACCACATGTCGGAATTTTCCAATTCATTGCCGGGTGGCGGGAAAGAGACAATGATTGCTCCTAGTTCCTCCATTTTGCGAACGGCCGCTTCAATGGAGTTTGCCAATGCCGGACTTACTCCCTTATTTATGTATTCGTGGTCGACCCCAATTTTCAGACCCTTCATTCCTTTTTCTATGTCGGCTAAAAGGTTAGGTGCCTTGACTGGCAGAGAAGTCGGATCGTTCGGATCAAAACCTGCTATTGCTTCCAGCATGAGTGCAGCATCCATAACAGAACGGCATAGAGGGCCCACATGGTCGAGAGAGTCAGCAAAGGTTAGCACTCCATAGCGGCTCACCAATCCGTATGTCGGCTTTAGGCCCACAACACCGTTGGCAAATGAAGGAAACCGTATGGAACCTCCCGTATCCGTACCGATTGATCCATAACACAACCCGGCAGCAGTTGCAACACCAGAGCCGCTAGATGATAAGCCTGTCCACAGCTCTTCGCCCCATGGATTTTTTGGGATCGGTATGGTGGAATTGTAACCACCGGTAGCACCTTCTGTAAGGTTTTGTTTGCCAAGTATAACGGCGCCTGCGTCGCGTAGCCGGTCAACAACCGTTGCGTTGTAAGATGGAATAAAATGGGCCGTGAATGCATGCCCGCCAGTTGTAGGCGCATTGGTGGTGTATAAAAGATCTTTCACGCCAATAGGCACACCGTGCAAGGGGCCACGGTATTTGTTCTGTGCCAACTCTTTATCCAACGCCTTTGCATCTTTCAATGCATCCTCGGCCGTCACTGTAATGTAGCTGTGCAAACGCTTGTCGAGCGCCGCTATCCTTTCAAGCATTAATTGAGTGAGTGCTTCTGAGGATATTTTTTTTGTTCTTATCAATTCAGCAACCTCTGCGAGCGTTTTATAAGGTAAAGCCTGCAAGTCAATTGATGATAGCTGTTGTTTTTGATTGGTACAGCTAAAATGAAAACCGAACGATAAAGCGCTTAAGCCAATAAGGTTAATTGCCTTACGTCTTGGCATCTTTTGTCCTGGCCATCGATTAGCTTCAGTAATATTTCTCATTTAGGTTGTCGGGTTTTGGAAAAGGAGCGATAGAAGAAGCATGAAGATAGCCAAAATGAAAAAAGCCTCTAAATCCATAAGATTTAAAAGCTTGCCCCGCCGGATGGCGGGGGCCATTGAGTTTCGATGAACTCTATATGTCGGGGTGAGAGGATGAGGACTCACCTTAAAATCTTATTTATTTAAATGATTTTCGAGTAAGTGGAGAACGGAGAGCACGAATAGGGCATTGGATGGTCCGTAGTGCTTGAGGCGAAGATAATAATTCATCAGTTCTCGCCGCACAAAGTCAAACCGAATTAAATCGAACCAATCTATATTAAATGAAATCATCGCTCAGAAGAAATCGAAACAGGTTCATCAGGCTGATTCATGAGTAAGTCATGATCTTGCAGATAATCCATCCATGCGAATGCGCGATCGTCGGCATGGCAGGCGTACATATTATTCGAATTGCATAGTTTTTTAGCAAATCCTAGAGTCGTCTGAAATTTCAGCTCCAATATTTTTATGATCATGTACACATGATTCGTCATTTTGCTGTTTCCTCCACCAGCAAGGGGAGTAACTATGTCGTACTTCAATATTCCATAGATTTTGTCGTAATCCAGGTCGCCGCTAGTGCTTTTGTAAATGACACCTGTCGCATCAAGATATTTCGTATACAACTGGCCTTGGGTTAATCCAGATAGATCTTCCAGGAAAGATCGCCTAAATTCATTTTCTTCAAGATCGCCTTCTACAACCAAGCCGAAGTCACGATCTACAAATGAATATTTTGATCTATGCGATTTAAACGAAAATGATTGCACTGCTCTGATTACGTTCGCCATTTGATCATAATTGATGTGGGAAAGTATCTTTGAAATGGCGGCCTCTTTATCGTCTGATTCCACCTTTGAAGAGATAACAGTCTTAATTTCCTTAACCGGATCACTAATGACAAAATCGTCGTTACTTTCTCCTCGATACGGAATTATCTTAGAATGTATGTTCTTTGTAAAAATTGGCCCAAGTTTACTCGTCGCCTTTTGAATATCTGGGTCGCTTGAAGAGAAAGAATTAATCCAATCAATCAGTTCCGGCGATGCTCCGATGAACTTATTTGAGTAATTGTTACAAAGTCCAACTATTCCGAGGTTGTCGAATAGTACAGTCTTCTTAAGAAACAGGTCAAGAAGTTTTCTATCAGACGTAATCTTGGTCCAATTCTTCGAATAGAACTTATTAACAATACGACCTGCAGAAAATGTTAGCGGCCAAGAGTTCTCGTCAATAAGAGACCAGTATTCGAAAGCGGTTATTTCATCCGTTGACAGTTGTTCAATCATTCGATTTTCAAGAGCATATCGATCTTTAAAGGACAGTTTTGATTTTAATGAATCAATCTGCGATTTGAGACGTTTGGTGCCCTCGTAATCGATACTGTGGTCGCGACAATATTCAGTCAACAGTGAAAGTTGTTTTAGGAATCTGTACGGGAACGTTGGCAACTTAAAATTGGTGTCGACCCTCGCTCGGTCATACTCTTCGGACAGCTTTGCGACTTTTCTTGAGTCTTGAGTCGTGATTGCAACGAAAGCGTTAATCGCTAACGCATCAGTTTTACTAGATAATAATTGAAAGAGTTCGATTTCTTGTCCAACTGGCTGTGGTGAATGAGATACGTTGACGAAGTAGCCCGCCGCATCGTCCCATTTGTAATCTTTATAATACTTTGAAAAGTAGATTAAGAGATTAAGCCTTGCTTCGGGTTCATATTCCGCGTCAATATGCCAGGTCATTCGACCTTCTGACTCAACAGCAATCTCTGAGTTTGTTAGCAGCGTGAGAAGGTTAACGTATTGGTCAGCGTTAAATGAGTATCTATTGAAACGGTTTCTGGTCTGAAATAATCCCGAAGCAATTTCCAGTAAAGCCATCGGGTTCTTTAGGTCTACAAACGTGGCAATGTTTAGCTCTTTTGCCCAGTCTTGGGATAGAAGATCCTTTGCCAAAAGGTTTAATTCGTTTCGCTTTGTAGTGTTCAAGTTTCTGATCTCAAACCGAACGTTTCGACTTTCGAGTGGAGTAATAAGAAATGAAGTGGCTGGTTGTGAGAAACTAATTTCGTCCAGCTTTACGGACAAAAAACGAAGGAGCTCTTTCGATGTGGTTGAATCGTGGATTATCATTTCACTTCTCGTAAAGAGGGTGTTTTCCAACACGATTCGTTTTGCGATTTCCGATTCAGAGTTAGATAGAACGTGATAACCCAGGTATTCAGTAACTTTCTTCTGGCTGTCAAAATAAGGCGCGATTTCAAAGAGGGCAGTTTTATCGCCTCTCATCAACCGTTTTTCAAGATTGTATAGCCCCTCAGTTTGCGCCCACGCGAAAGCTGGCAACAGTGCAAATACAATGAATAATTTTTGCGTAATTCTCATGTTTGACACGAAGGTCTATAGACCTCTTAGGGATGCAATCGTTATGGTCTTTCCATAAACCATGGTGCAATTTGCGTGAGTTCCTGATCAAAATAATGCATCTGATTTTGCAAAGCAAGGCTTGTTTTGGTACACAACACTGGAAGTGTTGTTGTAACTGCTCCACCATTATTAATCATGATTTTTCTGTAATTTCATCAACGAGCCCGAGCCGACCAGCATGGTTGGTTGCGGGTTTTTTTTACTTAAAAACCGTATGGCCAAGATTCTAATCATCAGTGCTCAAAAGGATGAAATCTTTATCGAGCCTTATCTTCGCGTTCTCGGAGACAAATTTGCACATCAGATAATTCATTGGACACCGGCAAATGCCTACATGCGAAATTTGTTTGAGGAGGTTGACGGTATTTTGCTGTTTTGGACGGGTGATGACTCTGGCGAAGCCTATCGTAAGATGCAGACGTGGCTTTTCACTGGACTTACACCGAATAACCTGCCAGGTTTCTTTATCGTCGTGACGGACTACACTGCCCCTCTTCCGGATCACCTCAAGGGTTCGCCGCAAGTTCAGTTCGGCCAGAATGGAAGTGTAATTGGCAAAATCGTCGAAGAGATTAATCAAAAGATTCAAAATTCATCCCGCCCAAAAGTCACGCCTGGAAGAAAATACTATGCGCTATCGTCCTATGAGGATGATACTTTGCTAACCGATCTCGGACTTTCTAATCTGGGTCTACTCGGATTCGTTAATGATACGCGACAAAACGGCACCGTGCCGCTCCGCCAATTTTTATTAACTTTTCCAAGGGGTGCGTCATACTTCTACACGGCGGAGGTTGCAAAGGAGAAGTTCCAAGATCGAAATGCAATAAGCCAAGGGACATTGGGATTTGTGCGAACGAGGCCAGATCAGCATTCTCATCAGCTCTATCGATATTTCAATCACAGAGAGCAAGCACATCTATACGTTATTAATCCAAATGTGCAGTGGCTAGAGGACAACGGTTTTAAGAGTGAATCTCCCGACAACCAAATTTTTTTAAAGAGAAATGACTTCGGGGGAGGAAAGCCACTATACTTATATAGCAACGATCGACGTCCTTATTTCACACCAATACTTGAAGAGGATAATTCGGATAATAGTTTTCCTGATGAATACAAACAGGAGTTAATTGATCTACTGCGCGAAAACGGGTTTGACCAGGACGGATTTTCATTTACAAATGATGGACCATCGGTCATTCAAATAACAGTAAAGGAAACAAATTGGCATTTTTATATAAACGCTCAAGAGAACCGAGAGTATTTCACAGTAACAAGACAACCAATACCTGATTCAGAGGAATCTCTTTTCAACGAGTTAAAATGGATTGACGTCTTAACTCTCTTTAAGGCGTGGATAATGACAATTTTATCGCGCGTTAATGATTTTAGGTCACTTGATGACGTAACGGAGTCCGTTCAAATCTCCGACAGCTTCTCTGTACACATTAGGCGTACTATTTACTCAAATAATGCAATCACCATTCAAGATAGCCATGAGATAGAGGCTGCATTTGGGATTGAAAACCTTACTAAACAGGTTTCTCAAATTATAAAAGATCTGAAGGTAGATTCAGGTAATATGACTGGCGTTTTTGGACAGTGGGGGCGCGGTAAATCGCGCTTCATGAAGGAGATATGGAAGAACTTCGAACAAAAGAAAACAGAGTCGAGCGATAAGGAGAAAGGAGGCAAGAAGGATGAAGTGAAGAAGGCAAACCCTGACTACGTTAAGGTCGAATTTCAAGCATGGCGATATCAAAATACACCGGCGAGTTGGGCTTATTTATACGAGCAATTTGCTGATGGCTTTTTGGGGGAGAAGAAGACACTTGGCGGGAAGGTCAGGTATCAATGGAGGCTGCTAACCCTTAATGTTGAACGCGAAGGTATTTGGAAACTGCTTCTATCTGTCGTTCTTTTCGTTGTGCCAGTGCTAATAGCCTTGATAAAACTGGTGCCCACATTATTTGTCTGGCAATCGGTCGTGATTTCCTTATTAAGCGGAGCTTTCGCGGCTATTGCGATTATTCAAAGCAAGAGTAATTTCTTAACCAAAGCGATTACACTGGTCAAGAAATACACAGTCAGAACGTCATTTAAAGAGAGTTTAGGAATTCAAGCCGAGATTCAAAAAGAGTTAGTACATCTAATAAACACATGGGTCGAAGATGGCAAGCATAAAAAGATCATGTTGTTTGTTGACGATCTTGATCGTTGTGACGAGCACAAAACGATGGAAATAATAGATGCGTTGCGTATAATTCTTGATGATGAAAGCATTAAAGGGAAACTACTTGTTGTAACTGCGATTGATGAACGAATCCTTCGAAGAGCAGTAATGTCGAAATATAGCAATGTCAACGAGGGCTATGAAGAAATGGCCAGAGAATACATAGACAAACTCTTCATTTTTAGTATAAAACTTGCTTCATTAACACCCGATGAGTCGAGAGAGTTTCTGGATAAGTTAATCAAAGACGATCGCGATGTTGATGAACAGGAAAGTAAAACGTCCAGGAGTTCGTCGAATGAAAAATCCAACGAACCTGTAAGCAAAGTAGTCGGAACAGAGGCAATACCTGTTACAGAGCCACAGAAACGGTCGCAAGATTCCGTTAAAGTTGAAACTCGCGAAGTGAATAAGTTGACACCGGCGGAAGTTAAAATTCTACGGGATGGGCTAAGCATCTATCAAACTCTACTCCGCGAAAGATTAGAATTCTCTATTACAGGTATCTTTTTATCAAGAACATACTTATTCAACAGCGCACTGATCTAGCCGATAATCATTTTTGGCTGAAAAGTCCAAATGATGAAAATCTCATGCGGCTTTTGATTGACTTCAGTCAAAGCTCAACAGGCAGTATTTCTGAGGAACGTAAACGGGTATTTGAGCATCCAGAAAGCACAGTCAACTTAGAAAAATTGAACATCACGGTTGACAAGGAACAGCTCGAAGTATTATTGAAAATATTTGAATTGGCGATTGCCTATTAACATTATGCCGTCCCCATACCTTTCCATTCCTCCTGTACAACTTCCAGAAGTTCAAAAAGACCATCGAGATCAACAACTAAATCTTTGAGGTATTCCGCCTCAGGTGGTCCATCGTACATCAAGAACTCTAACAACCAACTTCTGAGATTAACACTGAACCTCTTTGCTGGATGATATTCCAGGAATCGAACAAATGCTTCTTGCAACCTGGGTGTGACGGTGAAGTTGTAAGCTCCCCCAAAGTAGACGTTCGTTAATTAGACTTTTCGGTTTGTAATTGTAGTGATATTTGCTGTGGGTTTGTGGGAAACTCCTCAAGAGTTTTCCATAAATCCACGGGACTGCGTCCGTTCAAAGCATCGTGCGGTCGGTGGTTGTTATAATCTTCCATCCATTCTTCAGTAAGTGTTCTGATTTGTTCGAGATCCTCGAAGAGATATGCATCCAGCACATCTCTTCTGAAACTTCCATTGAATCTTTCTATGTATGCATTCTGCGTCGGTTTACCTGGCTGAATGAATTGAAGTGCGATGCCTTTTTGTTCACACCAAAGCCCTAGCGAAGTGGATATGAATTCCGGACCATTATCCACGCGAATACGATTCGGTTTGCCTCTCCATTCAGTAACTTGTTCAAGTACACGGATCACCCGCTCAGCTGGCAACGATGTATCAACCTCTATGGCAAGTGCTTCCCTATTAAAATCATCCATCAAATTCAGTGTCCTGAACTTCCTTCCTGACAAAAGTGAATCGGTCATAAAATCCATCGACCAGCTTGCATTCATACTTTGGACGACCTCCAGAGGCCGTAATATCCGTGCAGGCAATCTTCTTTTGCCTTTCCTCTTAATGTTGAACTTCAAAAGTTTATACACTCTGTGAAGACGTTTATGATTCCACGCCAATCCTTCTTTTCTTATTCGATAATACATCTTCCAAAATCCTTCGGTGGGCCGCTGCTCAGCCATAATCTGGAGCTTTTCAATTACTGGCTGATCATCCCGATGGCTTTTGTAATAGTACACCGACCTGGACAGGTTCATTATTTTACAGGCCCGACCCAGACTAACGTCATAAGTCTGCTGAAGATGGGAAACGCGAACACGCTTCTCGGCAGGCCTTAAAACTTTTTTCCCAGAACGTCTTTTAGCATTTTGTTGTCTAGCGCCAGATCCGCATACATCGCCTTGAGCTTTCGATTTTCTTCCTCCAACTCCTTGATGCGCTTCAGCTCGTTGAGTTGCATGCCTCCGTACTTTGCCTTCCAGTTGTAAATGGTTGCCTTGGATACTCCATGTTCCCTCGACAGGTCCTGGATGTTTTTGCCAGCGTCATACTCCTTGAGAATGTTGAAAATCTGGGCTTCAGTAAATCGAGACTTCTTCATGTTTAACAGTTTAAATTTAAGACTTTCGTCTAACCTCAAACTGTCTAATTTTCAGGGGAGCTTACAAAGTCAGGTGCTTCAACTTTCTTCTTCGCTGGTTCTTTCTTCTTCGCGCGTTTCATAGGATGAGTATTTAAGGTGGGTGAATAATTGTGACTTTGGCTTGTTCCTCGCATAAAGGATAAGCCTATGTTTGACCGAAGCGGACAAGTAGTCACCCAGCTCACTTTTGACCGAATACCTGTCCAGCCAAAGAGCAATGAATACATCTATCAAGATTTCTTCACAATCATCTTTGGTGTCGACTTTCCCACTGAGATACTTAAACAGGCCGGAAGCGCAGTGACGATAGATCGTTTCAAATGCAATGCGGTCGTCTTGTCTGAGACGAGACGTTAATTCTGCATCTGATAGACCGAAGTAATTCATAACCAGCCAGCACCTCAATCAAAAAGTTGACGAATAAAAAAATGGCAAGCTGGATTCAAAAAAAGATGGCGTGGAACCCAACTTGCCGTTTCTGAGGTACTGATACCAGCGGGGACTTTCCTACTTATGCGATGTGGAGTATGCCAAAATCGGTAGACTAGAGCGCGACGCAGACTCTAATCTTAACCTTACCACTCTTTTTGAATTGGCAAAGGGGCTGGGTGTCCATCCAAGAAAACTCATCAACTATGGACTTTGATTTCCTGAAAAAATAAGTACGCAACTTAATGACTGTTGTAGTTGCTGATGTTGGAATGTGGGTAACTCAACGGCACTCTGACTGCTCTCCTAGATCTTTCCGAGTTATCCATATTTTCAACATCAGACTTATTAAAAGCTGTCCCTTAAGTCCCCCTCGATTCACGACTTTTCGGTGTCGAGAATGGCAGAGTTCCGAGGCCCATTCCCACATATGTTTGAAGTGTCTTTCGTACGAATGCGTCAGCATTCGTACATCTTGCCAAGCCTCACAAATGGTGTCTGATCTGGGCCAGTTTTGCAAATCCATTTGTACGGTTTTCCTCCGCAGTTTGTCACTTATAAGGTTGGCAATTTGGCATATTTGTTAACTTTGGAAATGAACGCCAAAGAAAAGGAACAGCGCAAGTCGGTATTCAAAAGTGAGTTAAATAAGTTCGCAAGCAAGCTTGAGAAATATGTTTCGACGGACGAGGGTGACTGGACGGTTAAGGGATTTATTGACGTTTTTAAGAATATTTACACCATTTCAGCCGACACGAAAATTATCTCAAAAATTCTCGAGATACATATATTTCCTCAGCTGTTACAATTCGCAAAGGACAATGGTTATAAGATTATTTTTGCCGAAAAGCAGAACTGGTACCCCGACATTACATTCGTTGACGGAAAGAATGAATCCGTAAAATTTGCCTTAGATATAAAAACGACGTTTAGGAGAAACGAAAAAACAGCGGGTTTTACTCTTGGTAGTCACGGTGGGTATTTCAAAGAGCGGGATAAGAACAAAAATATTCAATTTCCTTATAATCAATATCTAGGGCATTACTGTCTAGGCGTGATTTACTCTAGAACAATGGCAAGCGAGGATTTTCCGGAAACTGATATTTACCAAGTTAAGGAGCTCGAAGATGGTCACACACCTAAGGTTGAGAAGGTTGGTCAACGAAAAGTAACGACGGTGCAGAACTTGAAATCTATTGTATCGGTAATCAAGGATTTTGATTTCTTTGCAGCTGAAAAATGGAAAATTGCTAGTGACAAACAAGGTTCAGGTAACACGGCCAATATTGGATCGGTACTGGACATCAACGATCTAAAAAATGAAAACGGGACTTTCAGTAAACTTGGTGAGGAGTGGTTCGATGAGTATTGGATAAACCACGGTACGGCTACAATGGTAAAAGGCGGAAATCCAGTTAAGATCACGAATCTTAAGGATTTCCTGGAATTTAAGGGAAGGACAGACTTATGGGAGAAAATTAATTCCAAAACTTTAAGCAAGAAGACAAATGAAAGTGATCGTTCCTCCAATAAAAAGCCAAGGAATTAAAACCAAGCTTGTTCCTTGGATTATGGAACTCTCACCGGATGTCTCAGGGCGGTGGATAGAGCCGTTCCTTGGCACCGGCGTTGTAGCGTTTAATTCTGGTCACAGGCATGCCATTTTAAATGACGCTAATCCGCATATCATCAATTTTTATAAGGGCGTGCAACAAAAAACTATTACGGCTCCTTTGATGAGGCAGTATTTGGAAAGGGAAGGCGAAATATTGAGCAAAGCCGATAATGAAGGTTATGCCCACTATAAGGCAGTGCGTGCTCGTTTTAACAGTGGGGAGTTCTCCCCTTATGATTTTATTTTTCTGTCAAGAGCAGGATTTAACGGAATGATGCGATTTGGGCGGAAGGGAAATTGGAACATACCGTTTTGCAAAAAGCCCGATAGATTTGCGCCCGCGTACATAACCAAGATAGTGAATCAAGTCTCTACGGCATCACAGGTGATTCAACCAGAACCAAATTGGATCTTCTACAATAAATCATTTGCCGAAATTATCCCTCTTGCAAAAGAGAATGATATAATCTATTGTGATCCTCCTTACTATGGTCGATATGTTGATTATTACAATGGATGGACCGAGCAAGACGAAGAGCAGTTATTTATGTTGCTCCGAGAAACTAAGGCTAGATTCATTCTCTCCACATGGCATCATAATGATTGGCGTGAAAATGAAATGATTGGCAAATACTGGAACAAATTTAATATAGTCACCAAGGACCATTTTTATCATAGTGGTGGGAGCATAGAAAACAGAAGAACAATTGTTGAAGCCCTGGTATGCAACTTCGAAGTCAAAAATTTCAAAGCTCACAATCATGGGGCTAATGAGGGACCGAAAGTTGAACAACTGGATATCCAGTGGATTGCGAAGTAATTATGTTAGTTTGAACAAAACCTCGCCTGGAACTTTATAAACGGGTCCTTGTCAATCCATTCATTTCTCAATGCGACGCCGATCATTTTCCGAAGTCTCTCGATATGCTTTAGGATTGTATTATGTCCGCATGGCCTATCATCATTCGGCTTCTTCAAATTTTTCAGGAACAACTCAAAGTCAACCAAAAACCTATAATTCAAATGACTCAACGGTAAGTCATGCGCTCGAATGACTTCATTTAAGAACCTTTGAATATACTTCTGAGTAGTTTCATAATTCTTCATCGTTCCCCATTCGAGTTTCGACTTCAAATGATTGTTATGGTAATCGATCAAACCCAACAAGGTATGTTCGGTTGGCGAGATACCGCAGTATAGATTCTTAATGGCTTCGGCAGTTACAGGTTGGCGTTGTATCCGAGCTCCGTATAAATATTTGTGAGGTCGGTTCTAATCCTATCGAGGTAAGCATTGAATTGTTTAACATCTGGTCGAGTACCGGAAAGACATCCGCGCGACATATCCCAGGCACCCGCGTCAACTCTCCTTTTCACCGACACATCAACAGTTCTTCCATCCACGCCAATCCTCACGTACACCGGCGTCATTCCATTCGATTCCTTATCACGCTTTACAAAGAATCTAACCGCCAAAACATTCGTCATCATAACATCACAGTTTTAAGTGTCACACTGTCAAACCATCCAACCCCTCCATGCCCTATCTAACGTAAACCCTCCGAGGGCACGAATATGGCACAAACCCCTTGTTACTCTTTATTACTCTTTGACTGATTAGAAATAAAAAAGCCTCTAAATCCATAAGATTTAAAGGCCATTGAGTTTCGATGAACTCTTCTTGTCGTCCTCCCTGTACAATTCTCGAACTATTTTCTGGAAGATTTGATGAAATTGGTTGAACTGGCCGACTAAACTCAAACCTGAAAGGTTCATTATCAAATGATCGTGGCCCTCAGCGCCTGCACTCTCAATCGCTGTCCGCAATCAGACAAAGATGAGCCACATCCGAACATAACTAACAGGAAGAGATTGCAAAATATGTCGGGAAGCGGCTCCTCGTCTGGCAGACTTCTTGCAATTAGCATGGAAACCCTAAACCATGCTGAGAAATCATTTCAAGATTGCTGCGCGAAATCTGGCGCGCAACCAGGCATATACAATAATCAACATCATATGTCTGACATTTGGAATCACGTGTGCCATTCTGATTTTTGGATTAGTCTCATACCATTTAAGTTTTGATACCTTTCATTCCAACAAGGATCGGATATACCGCATCATCACAGAACTCCACCAGGACGGAATCAGCGTAGACCCCAGTGTTCCGCAGCCGATAGGAAAAGCCTTTAGTGCAGACTATCCATTTGCTGAAAAAGTAGCGATGGTATATAGTACTCCCGACTGGCTGGTTTCGATTCCATCATCCGAAGACAATAGAAAATTTAAAGAGACTGTCACGTTTGCCGAGAATCAATTCTTCGACATTCTGAATTTCCCTTTGATGGAAGGAAACAAAACTAACATCTTAACCGAACCCAATACAGCCGTCATTACTGAACGAATCGCAAAGAAATTCTTCGGTAGTCAAAATCCGATCAATCAAACTATCCGCCTTCAAAATAAATGGGATTTCAAAGTTATCGGCATCCTGAAGGATCTGCCCGTTAACACAGATCGTCAGGATGAAATCTATGTATCATATAGCAACTTAAAAGATCATAGTGCATGGTTGGCCAGTGAAAGTTGGAGAGGACTTGCCGGAGGAATGAATTGTTTTGTTCTCCTGAAACCCAATGTCTTGTCGTCGGATGTAGATCAAGCTTTTCCTGGGCTGTCGAGGAAATATTACGATGATCGGGACGAGGTAATTTATCAGTTTAAACTTCAACCTATTTCCGACATCCATTTCAATCCTGCTTTGGGTGGCTACATGGCTAAGAAGAACTTGTGGGCTTTGTCACTTATAGGCGTCTTTCTAATTATTACAGCTTGCGTGAATTTTATAAACCTCGCCACCGCCCAGGCCCTTCGCAGATGCAAAGAGATTGGTGTCCGGAAAGTATTGGGAAGTCAGCATGCACAACTTTTCTGGCAGTTTATTACAGAGACAGGATTGATCACATTGCTGTCCTTGGTTTTAGCGGTCACATTGGCGCAAGCGGTTCTTCCTTATTTGAACCAGCTTCTAAGTATTAGACTTCGTATTGATGTCTTCCAGGACGTTAACCTGATCGCCTTTCTTGTCAGCCTGTCGATAGTCGTTACCTTCTTTTCCGGTTCTTATCCCGGTTTAATTCTCGCTGGCTTCAAACCCGATCTGGCTCTGAAGGGTAAAGTTTCACGGCAAAGCGGAGGCGGTCTTTCATTGAGGAGGGGATTAGTAACCACACAGTTCGCAATTGCTCAATTACTTATTGTTGGCTCCCTGGTGATTGCCAATCAGATGCGTTACTCGAGCCAGGCGGACATGGGTTTCCAAAAAGACGCGATCGTTACGTTCCCGGTACCAGATCAATCAAAAGCTAGTTCCCTTAATTCAGCCATAAGCCGTATCGCGGGTGTTGATAAGTTAACTTTATTCAGTGACGCACCGGCATCTGCAGGTTGGGCAAGTGTGACTGTGCGCTTCGATACGCGAACCGACAATGAAGCGTTTGATATTTCAGTTAAGGCAGGTGATGACCAATATCTTTCCACGTTCGGTTTACAACTAATAGCCGGACGTAACCTGCAACCATCAGACACGGTGCGTGAATTTCTCGTCAATGAAACAGCTGTCCAGAAGCTCGGAGTAAGTTCTTTTCAGGATGTGATCGGAAAAAGAATAACGATAGGTCTCAATAATAGTAAGGGAGAAATAGTTGGTGTGGTTAAAGATTTTCACAACAAGTCCTTCCATGAGATTATTGATCCAGTTTGCATTACAACTGGAAGTAATTGGTACTCCTACTGTGCAGTAAAAATAAATCCAGCCAGCCTTTCGAGCACTCTGGGAGCTATCGAAGGTTCGTGGAAGGAAACCTTCCCTAACGATATCTATGAATATGAGTTCCTGGACGAGCAGATTGCTCGTTTCTATGAACTTGACAATATGATATTGCAGCTTATCCAGGTATTTGCTGGAATTGCTATAGTGATCTGTTGTCTTGGTTTATATGGACTTGTATCGTTCCTGGTTACACAAAAAACGAAGGAGGTTGGTGTACGTAAAGTACTGGGCGCGAGTGTAACAAACATAGCATGGCTTTTTGGGAAAGAGTATGCTCGCCTGTTGTTGATCGCTTTTGTTATTGCCTCACCATTGGCCTGGTGGGCGATGAACAATTGGCTGGAGACGTTCCAGTACAGGATTCAGATTGGAGTTGGGATTTTCGCAATGGCAATTGTGATAACGTTTCTGGTAGCGGTGGTGGCAGTGGGGTACAAAACAATTGTTGCGGCGCTTATGAATCCAGTGAGAGCGCTGAGGAGTGAGTAGGTTGATGCTGTAAGGAAACAAAAAAGCCATCATAAAATCTGATGGCTTTTAGTTCAATTTGATATGTCGGGGTGAGAGGATTCGAACCTCCGACCTCTACGTCCCGAACGTAGCGCACTACCGGGCTGTGCTACACCCCGTTACCGACAAGGGATATAAAAGTAAGAATTTTACCCTAATCGCGATGATGGAGTTTAGCAACCACTTTGTCGATAGTTACTATTGAACTTTCACTTACCAGAAATTTGATGATCTCTCTCACGGAAAGGCTATGCCTAATCTTGTAGGCCAATAGATGCAGCAGCGCTTCGGATGTTATAAAAATGAATCTGCGAATGTCGGTGGTCCATGTTATCTCCTGAACAAAGCGATGATTTTCTGACTTGAACGAGTTACACACTATTACGAATGCAATTCTTTTAAGTCCTTCCTGCCTCAGCTTCGGGCAGTACAGGTTTGCGTATTCGTAAAGAGCACGGTCATCGGTTCCCAGGTAATAGCCGCTCTTGTGAGCCTTGGCATCGATGATGAACGCAGTATTGTCCTCACGAAATTTTGCGATGACGTCCGGATTCCTCCCCGTCCCCTGACCCAAATACTCGACCTCAAATTCGAGAAGCCTGAAAGTTTCCGAGACGATTTTTTCGAACTCGATTCCCTTTGTTCGCTCACGAGATTGACCTAATTCAATCAGTCCGGCAACGCGGGGCACGACGTAATCGAGAACATTAAAGTTTTCGTCAGGTTGTGGGCCTTTTCTTTTGTTTCTTTTTGGTCTATCTGAAGTCATTAGCTGCAGATTTCCTTACAAAAGACAAGTTAACTAAAAGAACTCTCGCCTGTATACTATAGTACTCAAGTAATTTGACAGCGTGCAAATAGCTTGCTTGTCGTGGAAAGTAGTCTCAAAGAGATTTTTGGATACGTCCTTAGAGAGTTGCGTCAGAACCAGGGAGTCTCACAACAAAATGTTGCTGATCACTGCAACCTCGAGAGGGTTTTCATTTCCAAACTGGAACGTGGCCTCGTTCAGCCAAGCCTCACTACCGTTTTTAAACTAGCAGAGTTTTTCGAAATGCCTCCAGACGAACTCGTTAAACTAGTTAACGAACGACTGAAAATCAGAAAGGCACGATAGCCTGAATGATCTTACCCTGATCTCAGAGTAACGCTGCCATTTTTTACCCCTCCAGCCACTTCATAAAATTCGTCGCCTTCGCCTTGCTCACAATGATCCCTTCACTCACCGGCACAATTAATTTTACGGCAAGCTTTCGCGCGAAGAACTGTTCTACTTCTTTAATGAACTCTCTATTGATAATGTACTGCCTGTTGGCACGATAGAACTGACGACCACCATAAGTCTGTTCGATCTCATCTAAAGATCGCGATGTAACGTATTCTTGTCCGCCAGTGTATAAATAAGTGATCTCATCGCGGACAAAGAAGTAGGCGATGTTACTCACATCTACAGGGAATGTTTTTTCTCTGAACGAAACCAGGATCGAACTCTTCTTCGGAGTCTGTAATGAGTTCTTCAGTACTTCCAGGAGTTGTTTCGTATCGTCGCCCCCTTGTTTGCCAACCAGGCGTTTAAATTTTGTGATAGCATCGGCGATGTTCTGTTCGCTGAATGGCTTTACGATGTAGTCGATACCATTTGTTTTGAAAGCTTCCAGCGCATATTGATTGTATGCCGTGCAAAAGATCACCGGGCACTTCACCTCAACTTCCTTGAACAGATCGAAGCACGTTCCATCGGAGATCTCGATATCTGAAAATATAAGATCCAGTTGTGGCGCTCCTTCGAAGAAATCGATTCCCTCCTCTATCGACGATATGATCTGAACAACTTCGCAGTCGTGGTCGCGGGTGAGGATCCGCTGCAGTGTTCGTGCGGTCCGGATCTCATCTTCTATGATCGCTACTTTCATCACGTTTAATATTAGTCAAATAAAGGAAGTCGAACGGTGAAATCGGCAGCCCGGTGCTCGATCGACACCGACATGGATCCCAGCAGCGCAAAACGTTTCTGCAAGTTGGCCAGCCCGATCTTCGTGCTCTCGACAGTGGAGCGTTTTGGCTGGATGTTATTGCGAACAATCACTTCATAACTTTTGCCAATGATCTCGATACGCAACGGGTTGTTAAGCGTGGCAGAGTTGTGTTTGATGGCGTTCTCTACCAGCAACTGCAATGAGAATGGCGGGATCTTCTTCGACAGAAGCTCATCGCTGATATTGACCGACATCATCAATGCATTTTCGAAGCGTGCGTTCAACATGAACATATAGGCTTCGGCAACTTTCAATTCATCTTTCAGAGAGACCAATGAATCCGAATTGGTTTGAAGTATGTATCGATAGACTTCAGAAAGTTTCTGAACGAACAGTCCTGTATTCGGATCATTTTCCTGCGCCATCGACTGCAACGTGGCCAGCGAGTTGAAGAGAAAATGCGGATTGATCTGATCTTTCAATTGATTCAACTGGGCCACCAGCATCTCGACCTTCAGTTTTTCATTTTCATTCTGTAACACCTTGTTGAAACGTTTTCGTTGTTTATTTCTTTGATAGAGTGTAAGTGCCAATAGCGTCAATAGTCCCACGCCAATAAGTAATGAGAATGCGACGTAACGACTGCGGCTCAGCCGGACTTCCTGTAATTCCGCATCACGCTTAAGAATATCGTTTTCATGATCTTTCTTCGCCGTCTCGTATCGCGTTAGAATTTCTGTAAGAGCTTTAGATTGAGCCACGCGATGGATCGAGTCGCTCACGGTCGCGAGCTCGCGTTCGTACTTATCCATTAGACCGATATCGTGCTTGTATGCGTAGATCTTCACCAGCATAAACACGTTGTATTCGAGCTCTTCCATCCGGCCCAGCTCTTTATTCATTTTATAACCTTTCAATGCATCGGCCTCGGCTTGTGATATCTTTCCGAGTGCCATTGACGAACGCGACGTTGTCGGATATGTGTACGCCAGTTCACGTTGAGCCTCGCGTTCCGTGAAAAGATCCACGGCCTTCATTCCATAATTGTAGGCACTGTCCCATTTGCCCAGGTTATTATAGATCTTGGCCATGTTGAAATAATTATTCCCGAGCAGTACTGAGCCGGACGACTCTCGTTCGAAGTATTCAATCACCTTCTTATTGGTATCCCTGGCCTCTTCATTTCGATGCATTATTTGTAATGTGTTGGCGATATTGCCAAGCACAGTATACTGCGATTGAACATCTTTTAGCTTCAATGAAAGGTCATAAGCTTTTCGTTCGTACTCAAGTGATTTAGCATAATCGAGTGTCGACCGATATATCCACGAAATGCCGGCGTAAGATCTCATAATGCCATCTTCGTCATTGATGCGTTCGTGGATCTCGAGACCTTTCAGTTGCCACTCAAGCGCTTCGTCGAACGACTCTTTGAAAGTGAACAGTATGCCCTTGTTAGTATAAATAGCACCCAACAGGTCGTCGTCGTTTGCGAGAGCATGAGGGCGGTGTCGTAATGTGCGTTAGCAAGATCGTGCTCCGAAAGTACTGTATGTTCAACACCAAGCTCGATATAGATCTTCGCCTTGTTGTACTCAATCTCTTTATCGCGCGCTATAGCAAGAGCCTGCCGGTTGATATCGATAGCCTTCCGCGTATTCGTAAACCGGTATTGCTTCGCCAGCCACCGCATGGTGTCGAGTTTCTTAAAGCCGTCGAGTTTTGGGATCAACATTTCGACACTGTCGGTTTTCGTCAGGGCTTGAGCTGGTTGTTGCTGCGGCATGAGCAGTAGTGCAAAGGCAAGCAGAATGTTCGACATCATCAGGGGTATTATCCTCCAGGGCTTTAGCAAAGGAGGGGTTCGAACATCAAATATAGCTCAACTTAATGGACCAAAAGATTGACCACGATCCCAATTACGAAAAGCACCGATACGGCAGTTGCCGCTGCAAGCAAACCAAAAAGCTGAATACGAATCTGGACTTTAACTGCTGAAGGAAGAATGCGGTTGTTCATTGTCTTTGTTTTTAAATGATGATGCAAAGGAGAAGATTTGTGATCCGGTTTTGAATTGGTTTTGCTGTGAACCGGGCAAAGTTGCTGGTGAACCGGACACGTAAAAAAATTCTGCCCGCTTCGGGGGACCGCGCTCGTTTGCGTGCCCGTTTTACCTTGAATTTTGTCCGCTTCGGCGCAAGGGCGATTATTTCCGACATCGAAAGAGTGCTATTTCGCGGCACCATTTCGAATCGCCATGAAAAACAAACTCTCCCTTACCATCGCCCTCCTGGCCATCTCCACCGCGATGTTTGCGCAGCAGGACCCGCTTTACAATCTCTATTATTATAACCAGGCCATGATCAACCCCGCATATGTTGGCCTTTATAAAAGCATGACCCTCAATGCCGCTACCCGGCAGCAGTGGACAGGCATTAACGGCGCACCGATCACCAACATCATGTCGTTCACTTCATCTCTTGGCGAACGCGTTGGTGCTGGAACAACACTCGTGTCCGACCAGCTCGGTATCAACAGGACCACCGAGATGCAGGCCGCGTTCTCGTACAAAGTCATTAATAGTAATAAAGGAGTGCTCTCGCTGGGACTGCAGGGAGGTTTGATCAATTACCGTTACGACTATTCGAAGCTGAATATCCAGTCGCTCGACGATGAAGACATCGACATGAATCGTACGCAGTTCACGCAACCGAATGTTGGGGCGGGACTTTTTTTTCACAACGAGAATTTCTATGCGGGCATTTCAGTACCACGCATTATGAATGTTGTAGTAGGCGATGGCGTCCAAAGCAGCACCCGTTACATGCGACACTATTATATATCGGGCGGATATATTATCAACAACAAGTTCAATAGTTCCATTAAGCTCAAGCCATCATTCCTCCTTCGAATGGCGCCCGGCGGCAATCATGCCCTCGACCTCAACTTTCACATGTTGTTTCGTGAAACGATCTGGGCTGGGATTACAGTGCGAAATTTTTCGACGCTTGGCGTGAGCACACAATTCCAGGTTGGACAAAGATTCCGCTTCGCATATTCTTTCGAGCTGCCGACAAACGGACTTCTCGGGCAAACTTATGGTACCCACGAATTGTCGGTGATGTTGGAACTGAGTCCCATGAGACATCAACAAAAAGTGATCCGTTACTTCTAATCGATCAACAACATGAAAAAGATAATTTTTCTTTTAGTAGTAATCGCGTCGCTGTGTCATCATTCATTACGTGCACAGGTAATAGCTTCCGACTCGCTTGCGCTTGTTGACTTATATAATTCAACTCGCGGTGCGGAATGGACTCATAACGACAATTGGTTGTCGGGAGAAGTTTCGACATGGTTTGGTGTTACTGTTGATAATAATAGAGTGACGAAGCTGGAGTTGTGTATCGACTGCTATGCCGGCTCGCAAGGGATCAACATGCAGGGTTCGATACCTGCTTCAATCGGCAATTTGACTGGCTTAACGAATCTCGCAATCTCCGGAAATCAATTGACTGGTGGGATTCCTACTGAGATCGGAAACCTTACTAACCTGACATGGCTTCAGTTTACTTTGGATGGACTCACGGGAGAGATCCCGACATCGATTGGTAATCTTACTTCGTTAGGTACGCTTCAGCTTGCTGCCAATAAGTTGACTGGCACTCTTCCAAAAGAAATTGGAGATCTTACGCAGCTTACAAACTGGTCAGCAGTAATTCGTTAATCGGTAACATCCCCGATGAGATCGGTAATCTGACTTCACTGATCCAGGTGCAAGCGAGCCACAATCAATTCACAGGTTCAATACCGGCATCGATCGGTAACCTCACTAATCTTCTATTGCTGAGTCTTGAGAGTAATCAGCTCACTGGTTCAATTCCTCACGAGATTGGAAATCTTACGCAGGTGTATGGACTTTATCTTCAACAGAATCAATTGAGTGGAAATATTCCAGCGGAGATCGGTAATCTTACTGGTTTAAGGACTCTGTTTCTTTTTAACAACCAGCTTACGGGCAGCATTCCGCACGAGATTGGAAATTTAACTTTGCTTACAAATTTCGTTGCTTACAACAACCAGCTTTCGGGTTCGTTGCCCGACGAGATTGGTAATCTTACAGCCCTCACAACATTGTCGTTCTATAATAATAACCTGGCGGGCAATCTTCCTTCGTCGCTTGGTAATCTTACGGATCTCATAGATCTCGCTTTATCTGATAATGATCTTGATGGCCCGATACCATCTACATTAGGAAATCTTACTTCCCTGGATGAACTCGACCTGAGCAACAATAAGCTTACAGGATCGATACCTGCTTCGCTGTCGAATCTGAAGGTAGCGAGATATCTTGTGTTGAATGATAACAAGCTCACCGGAGCCATACCGGCCGGTTTCGGAACTCTTCCTGCGTTGCAATACCTGTCACTCGAAAGCAACCAGTTGACTGATCTTCCCGATCTTTCGACTGACACGAACATCTGGCATCTTTCATTGTATGATAATGGTTTCACTTTCGAAGACCTCGAACCCAACGTGAGTATTTCGGGAATAAGCTATCTTCCGCAGAACATTACGCTAGCGACGCCTGCCGATCAGAATTTGACTGAAGGTGATGATTTCAATATTGCATTCGCTGTAGGTGGAACGATGAATCAGTATGTGTGGTGGAAGAATGGTTATTCGATAGCGGGAGCCAATCAATCGACTTTCGATATTTCGTCGGTTGTTATTGGTGATGCGGGATCGTATTCGCTTACGATCACAAATTCGAAGGTGCCTGGTTTATTTTTTAATACAGATCCGGTGAAACTTTCGGTGAGCGCAAAACCGGCGCCCGTTATTCGCGTGGAGAGGAGCGGAGTTGAACTTGTTAATAATACCGGGCTGATCTTTGCAGACACTACTACCGGCAGTGTTGAAGAGATTCGTTTTTCAATCCTGAATACTGGAAATGCTCCGTTGATTGTATCATCGATAACGGCAGGTGGAGATTTTGAAGTGTCGATTGCCACCGCTACAATTGCCGCCGGAGATAGTGTAAGTGTAAGTTGTTACTATAAACCGACAAAGGATGGACAATCGACTTCTTCTTTGATCATAACTAATAACACATCGTTGCCGACATTCTCCTTGACGTTGAAAGGAAACTCGTTCACCCGGAAGCCGATACTTTCAGTCGTTAATTCAATTTCGTTTCCCCTCACTACCGTCGGCAGCGCGAGTATTCAAGAACTCAGCTTATCGAATACCGGTGACGCCCCTTTGGTTATTTATAATTTCAAGCCTACAGGGGATTTTGCAACGGCTGTTTCAACCCCGATTACCATTCTTCCGAACGAAACTGAATCTGTATCGATACAATTCTGGCCCTCAACAGAGGGAACGCTCTCGGGATCGTTAGCCATTTCCTCCAACGCCGACAGTGTTGCTGCTGTGGTCCTTCTCACAGGCACAGGTTTCATTCAACAGCAGCCACAAATTGATAAGACTTATAAGCTCACTGTTAGCAACATTGCCCAGTTCGGTAATGTGGAAGTTGGTAATGATCAGGTAAACGAGATCTCATTAACTAATAGTGGAAACACAACTATCAACATTGAGAAGATCGAGGTAACAGGTGCGTTTTTGTTGGTCACTGATTTCAGCGGACCGCTAGCAGCTGGCGAAGTCCTGAAGATCCAGGTGGCATTCAATCCTAATAATATTGGTGAACACACCGGGACCATAACTATCATCAGCGACAGCGATACTCCCACAATTACATTGAATCTCGTAGGTGAAGGTGTTGCGGATATTGAAGTCTATAACTTTGTGAGCACACGCGTGAATGGAAAGAATGATTTCTTAGCAATAAAAAATATCACTCAGTTCCCTGGCAACATTGTGCAGATCTTCGATCGTTGGGGAAATCGTGTCTATTCAAAATCAGGTTATAATAATGATGACGAAACGTTTCGTGGTATAGACGAACGGGGAAAGACACTTCCGGAAGGAACGTATTATTATAAAATAGATAAGAATAATGGAAGCGAACCGGTGCTGGGATTTTTATTGCTGAGGAACTAAAGCAGGACTAGATCACCCAGCCTTCGCACCACCAAAATCCTTCGGGTGGCAATGATAAACTTCGTTGAATGACTTGTAAAAATAAGACCTGCTGTTAAACCCAGTCTCATAGATCACTGCCGACACGCTCATGTTCGAGTTCTTCAAAAGATCCGCAGCCTTCTTCAATCGATACTGTTTGATCAACCCATGCGGTGTAAGTCCTGTGATCGCTTTCACCTTTTTGTAAAGCGACGTCTTGCTCATACCAACTTCTTCAGCGATGGTGTCGGCCGAGAATTCCGTCTCGCTCAGGTGATCCATGATGCACTTCGTGATCTTCAGGAAGAAAGCATCGTCTTTCTCCCCTATGCCGGTCGACATCGAGTCGAGCTCTACTTCCGCTATGTTGCCGAAGCGCGTACGCACCTGCTCGCGATTGCGGATGAGTCGCTCGATGCGAATGAAAAGATGTTCGGGATGGAACGGCTTCGGAATGTATGAGTCAGCACCGACCTGAAGGCCTTCAATACGATCTTCAATCTCCGCCTTTGCTGTCAGCAAGATCACAGGTATGTGACTCGTCTGTATGTTGTCTTTAATATGCCTGCACAGCGTGAGGCCATCCATCTTAGGCATCAATACATCACTCACCACCAGGTCGATCTTCTCTTCTTCCAGCAACCGCAGCGCTTCTTCACCGTTCGTTGCCGAAACGATCTTATACTTGTCCGACAAAATGCTTTGGAGCAGGATGATGATCTGCGCGTTGTCATCAACAACCAACAGCGTATATTCTTTTGCCGGTACTTCGTTCAGGTGTATAGTTTCTTCGGAAGGCGAAATGAGACCAAACTCCTGCGAGATCTTCTCCGCCAGGTTGTTGGCCGACAGCAACACGGTCTTCGTTTCTGTTTGCTCATAAACGTCGCGACTGATCGGAATGGTGACAATGAACGTCGATCCGTTGCCCTTCGAGCTCTTCATATCGATCGTTCCCTTATGGATGTGCACAAGGCTTCGTGTAAGCGAAAGGCCGATACCAGCAGACTTCGAATTCGATTCGTTGTTGTGAACAGGGTTCGAGAAGAAACTTTCGAAGATGGCATCCTTCATTTCTTCCGCAATGCCTATACCTGTGTCGCGAACGATAAACTCTGCCGTATCGTTTTTTTCGTTGAGGATGACTTCAACATGACCATCCTTCGTGTTGTACTTGATTGCATTGGAAATGAGATTGATCAACACTTTCTCCAGCTTTCTCGAATCGACCCAACCGGTGAGCGATTCGCACGATGGCATGAACTCGATATTAACATCGAGCTCTGCAGCATATTGCTGGAACGAATCTACGATCTCGTGTGTAAACGAAACGAGATCAACTTCAACGATCTCTAATTTTTCTTTGCCACTCTCGATCTTTCTGAATTGAATGAGTTCGTCAATTAACTTCTGCAGGCGCAACGAATTGTTGTAGATCGTTTTCAGCTGGTTCTTCTCCCACAGGGAACTTGATTTTCTGATCAACGAAACTACAGGGCCAAAGATCAGCGTAAGAGGGGTCCGGAATTCGTGTGCTACGTTCGTAAAGAACCTGAGCTTATAATCATTCAACTCCTGCATTTGCTGGATCTTGAATTTATCCATTGCGACGGCGCGCTTCACCTTCGCACGCTGGCGAATGATCAGCACAACGCCGACCTGTAATCCTACTAACAATAGAACGTAGAATCCATAAGCCCACGGCGATTTCCAGAATGGCGGCGTCACCGTAATGTTGATCGTCTTCGGCGATGTACTCCATTCGTTGTTCTTGTTGGAATAATTGATGTGAAGCACATAGTTGCCCGGCGGAATATTCGTGAGGTTCACGAACGACTGTTGCCCAATGTAATTCCACGACTTATCGAAGTTCTCGAGGAAATACGCGTAGCTGGTGCGTTGCTTGTTCCAGTAATCCAGCGTCGTAAAATGAAAGCTGATAAAATTCTGGTCGTGTGCTAATACTATCTCCGAAGTGGCATCCACGTGGTTTTTCAGGATCTTGCTCGAATCTCCGGCGGTCACGATCATGTTGTGCACCTGGAATTCGTTAACAACAAGCTTCGAAAAGAATGCAGTCGTGTCAACCCGGTCAGGGTGGATCACATCCAGTCCGTTGATGCCACCAAAGAACAAGTCGCCCGACAAACGCGATCCATAGAAAGCACCGTCAGTAAATTCATTATTCTGCAGGCCATCGTTCACATCGAAGCTCTTGAATGATTTTCCAAAAGGATTGAACATCACGAGCCCGTTGTTGGTGGAAAACCAGATCCGTCCTTCTTTATCTGATAAGATCCCGTGAACGGTGTTGTTGGGAAGTCCGTCGCGTTGCGTGTAGTACGTATTATTAAATGGACGGCCACTCAACGCAAGGCGGCTCACACCACCACTGGTGCCTACCCATAGCTCATCGTTCTTCGTTACATGGAGACTTAATACATCATTATCGACGAGCCTGTTTTCTATTGCGGAGCCCGTATGAAAATGCTCTTCAACTCTATTCGCCAATGAGTTGTATCGGTAAATACCTGCACCGCGCGTTCCAAACCAGAGAATGTTCGGAGTTTCTTCAACGATGGAGTAAACAATGTTACTGTTGATCGTCACCGGCATTGTTCCCGAAGGATTATGACTGATCTGGTTGTAATGTTCCAACCGGTACTTTCCACCGGGTGTCTCCACAACTTTCATGTGGAGTACTCCATTGCCACTCGTGCCGAGCCACAAGTCACCAAATGCATCTACACATATCGCGTACACGAAGTTGAAACCGATGTCGGTCTTGTTTTCGAAGTCACGCGGGAAATGGAAGATCCTCCCGGTGCGATGTTGGATCATGTCGATACCTTCGCCATCAATTCCAATCCAGATATTCTTCTGTTTGTCTTTATTGATCGACAACACCGTGTTGTTACTCAAGCCACGCGATGTATTGATCACTTTCGTAGCCTTACGGGATGCATCAACAATATTCAATCCGCCACCGCGAGTTCCTATATATAATGTGCCGTCGTCGTCTTCGAAGACCGAACGCACGATACTGTTCGAGATATCGCCGTGTTGTGTGTTCCCGGCCACCACCGCACTGAATGGTTTCGTGCGCGCAAGGAATTTATAGATGCCATCGCCATCAGTACCGATCCAAAGGATCTCCTGTGATGTTTCTGTCATCGTGAGGATCTTTCGCTGTGCCTTTGCAAACTGCGGGAAGTATTCACTCATGTTATCGGCATTCGCGTGGTCGTTGTCGATCGTGAGCTTGTAGATGTCGCCCAGCTCCGTACCTACCCAAAGGGATTCATTGTTCCGGGTTTCAGAAACCGACGAGATCGCATTCGGAAGCTTTACTTCTAATGGGTTGGTTTCTATCGCCGTAAGATTGAACAGCAACAACTTTCCATCGCCCGACGAGGTGACCACGTAATATTTATTGTCCAGCGTAACGAACTGGTGGTAGCTAACATGCTTCGCACCGAGTTGTCGCGTGAAGATCACCTTTCCATTCAGCGAACATACCAGGTTGCCATCGGCACCGAGTAAATACATCAAACCCGAATGACTTCCGATGTCGAGCACATTTTTCAGCCATTCTTCTTCGATGCCATTGATGGCTACTGTTTCAAATTTGCCGGTTGTGTCGTTGAACCTGCTGATTCCCTGCCCGCGCAAACTGATCCAGACATTAGAATCGGGACCCAGCACCGCGTGAAGACTGTATTCACTGAAGGGAATATTTTCGGGATCGTCGAAATAACGGTTGAACTGGTCCTCGTCGCGATCGTACCTGTTGATGCCCTGGTGTGTTACCACCCACAGGTTGTCATTCTTGTCTTCGAGGAACTTCCGGATAACATTATTACTAATAGAGTTCTTAGCGAATGCATCGGGTTTATAGATCTTGATGCTGCTGCCGTCGTAGCGGTTAAGTCCATCCCAGCTTCCAAACCACACATAATCATGGCTGTCCATGTAAACAGCGGTAATTGCGCTGTTCGAAAGGCCTGACTCTTTACTTATATGTTGAAATGGCCAGGGCGGCGTGCCTTCGGTCGGAATTAGCCCTACAAGGGCAAAAATCATCGCCACAAATTTCATCACAAACGTCTCTCAATCGGTTGCGAAGCAAACCTAGGCAATCGGCGGCTTCCAAACCGGGCAAAGTTGTACACCCGGTAACTTCTTTGTCCACCTCGTTCCGAAAATGAGGTTTTTTCATGCTGGTGAACTGAAATAAGAAAGATAGCGGACTATAGGAGCGGCAGTTCGGGCGGATTTTGCAATCGTTTCCGCCACCGAATGGACATCGCAAAACGATTCGCAAACAACCCGATCCTCAGGCCTTCCGACCTCCAACCGAGCCGGGAAGGCATGAAGATCGAATGCCTTCTAAACCCTGGCGCGTTCACGTTCAACGACAAGATATGGCTGTTATTGAGAGTTGCCGAAAAGCCGGTACAGCAAGACGGCAAGATCAGTTTTCCGGTATATGATGAAAATGGTAAGATTGAGATCTTCACATTCGACAAAAATGATCCGGATCTCGATCTCTCAGATGCGAGAGTTATCAATTACAAAGGGCAGGATTACTTAACGACACTTTCGCATTTGCGATTGGTGTACAGTAACGATGGCATTCGTTTCCGCGAACCCGAAGGTTATGCGCGGCTCTTTGGTAAGACAAAACAGGAAGCTTACGGTATAGAAGATTGCCGCGTGGTGAAAGTTGGTGATACGTTTCAACTTACGTTCACAGAAGTTTCTCAATACGGCGTAGGTGTTGGCCTGATCCAGACAATAGACTGGAGAAAGTTCAAGCATCGTGGAATGATCCTGCCGCCGCACAACAAAGACTGCGCAATCTTCGAAGAGCAGATCAACAACAAATATTATGCACTCCATCGCCCGAGCAGCCCACAACTTGGTGGCAACTACATCTGGCTGGCGGAGTCGCCCGATCTCGTTCATTGGGGAAATCATAAGTGCATCGCCACGTCGCGGAAAGGTTATTGGGACAGCGCACGTGTTGGTGCAGGAGCGGCACCAATCAAAACTGAAAAAGGATGGCTCGAGATCTATCACGGGGCAAACGAGAAACACCAGTATTGCTTAGGTGCACTGCTGCTCGATCTGAAAGATCCGTCGAAGGTGATTGCAAGAAGTGAAGAGCCAATCATGCAGCCAACGGAATCATATGAACTCACAGGCTTCTTCGGCCACGTGGTATTTACGAACGGACATATCGTGGAGGGCGATCGCATTCGCATGTACTACGGCGCAAGTGATGAAGTGATCTGTGCTGCAGACCTGTCGATCGACGAGATCATGAAAACATTGAAATAAGAGCGGTATGGAAAGAATCAACAGTAATATCGAGGTGGAGATCATAACAAAGCAGGCGAAGTTGCCTTTGGGTGAAGAGATGCGTCCGACCGATTCGAATTCATCAAACCCCGTCGCCAAACTTGCTAACGAATACAGGTTCTTCAAGACGATGCCGCGCGACATGCGTGTGTTGCTCGTAACGAATTCAATCTACGCGTTCGTCATTCCAGTGATCGAGATCTTCGTGGGCGCCTACATCATGCGCAACTCGAATGATCCGAAGATCGTGGCGTTGTACCAGCTTACGGTGTACGCCGGCATCCCGATTACTTTTCTGGTGAATGGATTTTTGTTGAGCCGCGTGAAGATCGCGACGTTGTACAGCTTCGGCATGTTATTAAGTGGCTTGTCGATGCTCGTCATGATGACGCTCGACACGCTGTCGATCGGGGGCATCGGCGTTGCAGGGATCCTCATGGGCTGCTCTTTCGGATTCTTCTGGGCCAACAGGGACTACCTCGCGCTGGGGACAACAACCGACAAAACCAGGAACTACTACTACGGCCTCGAAACATTTTTCTATACGATCACCGGCATTGTTGTTCCGTTCGCTATCGGCGCATTTCTCGGACGTACCGAGTCGAACGGCTGGTTTGGCAGTAACGTGAACACTGCTTACAAAATAGTAACTGGCGTTGTGTTTGCACTAACTGTTCTCGCAAGCGTCGTTATTCACCGTGGGGCCTTTCGCGCGCCCGCCCAGAAGCGTTTCGTCTATTTCAAATTCCACAACCTGTGGAATAAGATGCTTGGCCTCGCCGGGCTAAAAGGTTTAGTGCAGGGCTACTTGGTAACTGCACCCGCAATCCTGATCATGAGGTTGGTGGGTAACGAAGGTTCACTAGGACTTGTGCAGGCGGTAAGTGGATTGGTAACAGCATTCATGTTGTACCTGCTCGGACGTTTCACTCAACCGCGACATCGTATCGCCATCCTGAGCGTAGGCCTTGTGATATTTCTTGTAGGAACGATTGTCAACGCATGGCTCTTCTCAGCCATTGGTGTAATTACGTTTGTGCTGTGTAAGGTGCTGTTCCAACCTTTACACGATATCGGATACTTCCCGATACAGATGAGGGTGATTGACGTTGTGTCGAAGATCGAGAATCGTAACGAGTTCACTTACATTTTCAATCATGAGTTTGGATTGTTTCTCGGCCGTCTCATTGGCCTGGGATTATTCATACTGCTTGCACAGTATGTCTCGGAAACATTCGCATTAAAATATTCACTTGTCATTATCGCGGTAACTCAACTGGCTTCGATACCAGTTGCAAAACATATTGTAAAAGAGGCTGAACGTTTAAGTAAATGATAGCGCGTTTCTATTTGATTGTATTGGTGTGTGTGATTGCAGCGGGCTGCGAATCCAAAAAGCCCGTGGCACAAATTACGATCGATCGTATTGCAGGAATGCCCGATCAGCCACAGCCCTATAAGATGCTCGACTGGAAAGAGAAGGCAATCAACTTCGATCAGTATGTTTTCAATCGCACCCAGAAAGGAGAATTTCTTCCGTTCATCTGGACCGACAGTTCATTAAGAAATTTTCCACAAAAATCATTCGGCATGTTCACCGTGATCGGTGACGTGCGCCAGGGACCGAAAGGCAATAAAGAATTTCACGAGGCATTGAATTCCATGGGCGCATTGATGGGCGCCGGGCTGGTGGGCATCGACAAGACCAACCAGGATGGGAACAACTATGTGAAGATGACCCAGAATTATTTCAACAGGGACAATGGATGGAACATTATGATGAACAACACCAATCCCCAGGTGGCATTACTCGGCGGTGGATATGGCCGGGACTGGTGGTACGATGTTGTTCCGAATGTTTTATTCTATGCGCTGTGTGATCTCTATCCGAACGTAGAAGGAGCCGACAGCCTTCAGCGCATCATCGCGAATCAATTCTACAAAGCGGATTCAATTCTCAACGGCAATTACGACTACAGCTATTTCGATTATGGCCAGATGAAGCCTATGAACAACCACATCCCACATCAGCAGGATGCGGCGGGTGGTCACGCGTTTGTGTTGTATGCTGCCTACAAAAAATTTGGTGACGATAAATATTTAAAAGGCGCTATCTCCGCTACGAAGGCCATGCACAGCCAGAAAGAGAGCCGCTTCTACGAATTGCTGATGCCTTTCAGTGCATATATCGGTGCGCGATTGAATGCACAGCACGGAACAGATTTCGACATCAAGAAAGTGATCGACTGGACTTTCGAAGGTTGTAAAGCTCCTGATGGACGTACCGGCTGGGGCGTGATCTCCGAACGTTGGGGCGATTACGATGTACACGGATTGCAGGGGAGTATTACCGATGGCGGCGGCTACGCTTTCCTGATGAACTCATTCGCCCTCGCATGGCCGCTGGTGCCAACCGTGAAGTACGACAATCGTTATGCGAATGCTATCGGCAAATGGATGCTGAATGTTACGAACGCAGCACGGTTATTTTATCCATACGAGATCGACGATCAACATCAATTCCTCCCTGAGAAGAAAGATATCACACGAAATGTGATCGCTTACGAAGGCATTCGCAAACAAGACGATTATGGCAAAGAATCATTGAAAGGTATGTCGCCCGTAGCAACAGGCGATGGGCCGAAGTGGGTGAAAGGACAACCACAGGAATCGATGTTCAGCCTGTACAGCTCTTGCCAGGTTGGGATCTTCGGATCGATCGTGAAGAAGACGAACGTCGAGAAGATCCTCCAGCTCGATTGTAATGCCACGGATTTCTATTCGGATGAAACATGGCCTACGTACCTGTACTATAATCCGTACGACGAGGAAAAATCAGTTGTCTTCGAATCATTCAATAGCGATGCATTCGATCTTTATGATGCACTCACGTGCGATAAGATTGTGCTCGACGCAACGACATCTGTGCCTTTTACCATATCGCCAAAGTCATCGCGATTGATTGTAGTAGTACCTGCTAAAAGTAAGATAGAAAAGAAAGGTTCAGTTTATACCGCTGCCGGTAAGGTGGTTGGATATGTAGCACCAGAAAAATAGTAATGCGTATGAAAATAAAGATCTACTGTTTTTGGATCCTGATCATGGCGAGCGTAAGCGGTTACGCCCAGACGGTGATCAGTGGAACTGTGAGAGACAACAACAACGAAGCGCTCATCGGCTCGAACGTCGTCTTGAAAGAAACGAGCAATGGAACGGTGACTGACGTCAACGGCGAGTTCAGGCTGGAGATCCCGGCAGGCACTCCGTCACCGGTAATCATCATATCGATGATAGGTTACATCACCCAGGAGATCCCTGTTGGTTCTCAGTCAACCTTCGATATCAAGCTGGTAGAGGACTCGCAGATGTTAAATGAAGTTGTGGTAACGGGTTACACATCACAACGAAAAGACAAGATCACCGGCGCTGTTGCGATCGTAAGCAAAGAAGACCTCAATAAAATTAACGTGCCCACGTTCGACCAGGCGTTGCAAGGCCGCGCGGCGGGTGTTGTGGTTTCACAAAACACCGGCGCTCCCGGAGAAGGCGTGTCGATACGCATTCGCGGCGTTGGCTCTATCAACAGCGGAAACAATCCATTGTATATCGTAGATGGTCTCCCAACTCTTGACATCAGCAATATCTCAACGCGTGATATCGAGAGCTTAACAGTTTTGAAGGATGCAGCTGCCGCCGCAGTGTACGGAGCCCGCGCAGCCAACGGCGTTGTTATCGTTACCACGAGGAAAGGGAGCAGCAACGGTCCTCAAGTTCAGATCAATAGCCAGGTCGGTTTCCAGGAACCAAGTCGCAAGATAAAGATGGCGAACACTGCCGAGTATGCACAGATCTACAATGAAGCAGCGAACAACGATAACGCAAACAAGACCAACCCGATCTTCTTTCGCAAGCTGATCACCGACGACATCGCCGCCAATTTGCCTAACACCGATTGGGTTGATGCTATCATGCAAAAAGGATTGGTACAAACTCATACAGTATCTGTATCAGGTGGCAACGACAAAACGACTTATTACATCGCGGGAAATTATTTTGGTCAGCAAGGTATCGTTAGATCGAGCGACTATGAGCGCAAGTCGGGTCGTGTAAACGTAGACACAGAAGTGAAGTCATGGCTTCATGCCGGCGTGAACCTCAATGTGTCGAGCGCACTCACCGATCTCATCGGTAGCTCCGGCGACGGCGCAGGAGGTAACGGTGGCAGCGTGCTTCGTTACGCTTACTTCCGCACGCCTGCCCTTGCAGTGTACGACGACAACGGAAACTTCACCGACAAGCCAACCCGATACGATCTCTTCGGCGATGGATACAATCCTGTCGGCATGCTCGCATACAATCAAAACAAGAAATCGGAAGATCGCGTCTTCGGCAAGATCTATGTGAACATCGAACCGCTGAAGGGCCTGAAGTTTATCTCTAACCTCGGTGTCGATCTCGATAACATCGGTACACGCCGCTTCGATCGCACATGGGGAACCGATAATCGCATCAATGGTATCAACAGGCTTGCGGTTACTTCCACAAAGATCCAGACTATCACGTGGAGCAACTTCGCCACCTACACTAAGACGATCAATGATCAACACACATTCACGGTGTTACTCGGCACCGAAACGATCAAGTCGTCGACTTATGCAATCAATGATAACCAATCGAATTTCCCCGACCAGGACCCGAGCCTTGTATACATAGGAAATGGTATTGGCACAATCGTGTCGAATGAAAGTCAGTATGGAAATGCATTGGCGTCATTCTTCGGAAAAGTCGATTACGATTTCAGTAATAAGTATTTGGTTTCGGCAACAGTCCGTCGTGATGGATCGTCGAGGTTTGGTCCCGACAATCGTTGGGGAACATATTATGCGGGTTCGTTGGGATGGAGACTCGACCAGGAATTCTTTAAAGAAAATGACAACATAGACAAGTGGTTATTGAGAGCTGGTTATGGTTCTATTGGTAACCAGGAGATCGGCAACTACGCTTACACGAGCCTTATCGGCCTTAGCTCTTACTATCCTTATGGAAGCACAAGAACACTCGGTTCTTCGCTCCAGAGCTATGGCAACAGCAAGATCAAGTGGGAGACAAGCAGGCAATTCAATGTTGGTACCGATATCGAGCTGTGGAGTGGAAAATTGATTGCGTCGGTAGACTACTATCGTAAAGAGACAGTTGGTTTGCTGATCGGGCAACCACTTGCTGCCTCTGTTGGTTCGGTGAATAATGCTGTGGCTGTTTCGAACAACGGCAACGTAGTGAATTCGGGTATCGAAATAGCGTTAGGTCACTCGAACAACATCGGAGACTTTCATTATACGATCAATGCCAACGCAGCAACTGTTCATAATGAACTGACGAAGCTCCCGGGAACCCCGATTGCAAAAGGTGCCGTTGGATCTACATTCCTCACACAAACGGAAAAAGGTTATCCGGTCGGATCTTTCTATCTCTATGAAGCTGAAGGCATCTTCCAGAATGATGCACAGATCTTCACGCATGCCAACCAGGGTTCGGGCATTAAGCCCGGCGATGTTATGTACAAAGACCAGGATGGCAACGGTATCATCGATGGAAACGATCGTGTGCATGTTGGAAGTGCGATACCAAAGATCACAGGAGGTTTAAACCTCTCGATGTCTTATAAGAATTGGGACATGTCGGTGTTCTTCCAGGGCGCTTATGGTCAGAAGATCTTCTCTGTGCTCAATCGCGACATCGAAGGATTCTATCGTCCATTCAATGTAACGCAACGATACTTCGATCAGCATTGGACTGGCGAAGGAACTTCTAATACCATGCCTCGTGCTTCGTGGGATGCTTCCGGGAACAACAACTTATTCTCGACACGATTCCTCGAAGACGGTTCTTACACCCGACTCAAGAACCTGCAGTTAGGTTATAACATTCCGAAGGCCTTTTTGGAACGGTATGGTTTCGCGGCAATCAGGATCTACGTGTCGGGTACAAACCTCCTGACTTTCACAAAGTATTCCGGTGCTGATCCTGAAATGACTGTGAGCGATAACGCCAGGGGATCGGGCGACCTCGCGAACGGTATCGACTGGGGAACGTATCCCGCAGCGCGCTCATATAACGTTGGTGTCAACCTTACTTTTTAAGATTATGAAGAAGATATACATATTATTACCGCTCTTCCTCATCGCAATTTCCTGTAATGATTTCATCCAGGAAAATCTTGAAGGAACATATAGCAACGACACGTTCTATCAGACTGCGTCTCACGCGGAGCTTGCATTGACAGGCGCGTACAGTGGCATCTCGTTCAACTCCACCAACAACGCACTTTGGGTATATGGTGATGTTGCTTCCGACGATGCTGTTAAAGGCGGACTTCCCGGTGATCTCTCTGACGTTCAGTTCCTCGAACAGTTCAATTACTCGAGAAGCAACGAATACCTCGACAAGATCTGGAGGCAATACTACGAGACGATCAACAGGGTAAACTACCTGTTGTACTATATCTCAAGAATTGATATGGATGCAACCCGCAAGGCCGAGATCATTGGTGAGGCAAAGTTCATCCGTTCGTATTTGCTCTTTCATCTCACGAATATTTTCGGAGCAATCCCGCTGCGTATAGACCCGGTACTCAACCCTGACATGAGTCCATTGGCGGTATCACCCGTGGATAAAGTTTATGACCAGATCGAAGCAGACTTGACTGACGCTGTAAATGGATTGAAAGCGGTTCCGACGAACGTTGGTGGTGCTTCGAAAGGATCGGCGTATGGTCTTCTGGCGAAGCTCCGGTTGTTCAGGGGACAATGGCAATCGAGTCTCGATGCGATCACGTCTCTCGAAGGACTCGGTAAATATTCGTTGGTGAGTGTTTATCGCAACAACTTCATGGATTCTACTCAAAACAATATTGAATCGATCTTCGAGATCCAGCATCTCAAAGGACAGACGCCGCTGCTGGGAAGTTTCCTAAATCAATACTTCTCTCCGGCTATCGAGAATGGCTATTACTTCAATCAGCCCACGCAAAGTTTTGTCGATGAGTTCGAGGTAACAACCGATGGTGTTGTAGATCCGCGCCTGGATTATACGGTGGGCCGCGATGGACAAAAGTGGATGAATGGTGAAGACTTCGATCCCAGCTGGTCGTCGACGGGATATCTCGGAAAGAAACATGTTCAGCCGTTGCACGAAGTTCCAAAGGGAACGAAAGGCGACGCCGGGTTGAATTATGTGTACATGAGATATGCCGAGGTGTTGTTGATGAAAGCCGAGGCGTTGAATGAACTCAATCGCAGCACGGAAGCATTGGTGCCGTTGAATGCTGTTCGCAAGAGGGCACGCGAAAGTTACCTGAACGATAAAGGCCTTACTGGTTTTGGAGTTGTTCCGGCCAACCTTCTTCCCGACGTAACATCGAGTTCACAATCGGATGTGCGCGACGCGATCCGTCACGAACGAAGGGTTGAATTGGGGATGGAGTTCCATCGCTACTTCGATGTTGTTCGCTATGGTAAGAATTATTCGGAATCTGTACTGGGTGCCGATGGCTTCAACTACGACACTAAAAGATATTTCCTCATACCACAATCGGAGCTTGACACTAACCCGCTAATCAATCAATAAATCAGAAATCTTAACTCAAAAATCAATTAACTCTCAAACAATCAATTTTATGAAAAACAAATTCAGGATTTCGGTCGTGCTATTCGCGGCCGCCCTGCTGTCGGCGGCGTTCATCGTCTCGTGCAGCAAAGATGATGACACGACGCCTGCGGTAGATCTTACAGCGCTTAAGGCTTCGATAGCGGCAGCACAAACAGTGTACAATGCATCGGTGGAAGGTAAGGCTGACGGACAATATCCAACCGGTTCGAAGGCTGCTCTCCAGGCTGCTATCAACGCTGGTCAGACTGTTGTAGATAACTCTGCAACAACACAAGCAATGGCAGACAACGCAGTAGTATCGGTGAACCTTGCAGTTACAACTTTCCAGGGATTGGTGAACAAACCAATTGCTGCTGAGAACCTTGTTGCTCACTGGTCATTCGATGAAGGAACTGGTGCAACAGCTCACGACGCTTCTGACAATCATTTCGATGGTACATTCAAAGCAGGTCCTGTTGGAAAAGGTTGGAAAGGTGCTGTGATGCCTACATGGGGTGCTGACAGAACGGGTGCTGCAAACAAAGCAATCCACTTCGCAGGTGGAAATGTTGAGGTGCCATATAACACTAAGTTGAATCCTACAGGTGCATTTACAATGTCTGCATGGATCAAGGCCGATACTATTAAGCCAGGAAATCGTTTTCTCGGACTTCAGTCATGGATCGGTTACAAGTTCGAAGTTCAGGAGCACAACGTTCCATTCTTCACACTAGGTTGGAGCGAGACTGAGAATCCTTACGACAGAGACTCAGGCCAGGAATTGCCCGTAAGCGAGTGGCACCAGGTTGCAGTAACATTTACACCGGGCCACATGATATTCTATGTGGATGGCACTAAGATCAAGGAACATACAGATGTTCCAAATGGCGGACGTTCAATTTCAGGCAAGCCCTACAATCTCACAATTGGCCAGGACTTCCCTACGGATAAGTATTCTGCTGGCGATGGCACAAACTTCGGTGTTTCAAGTAGTCCTGATTATCATGTTATTCCTTTGGCATGGGGTGGTTACTTCCAGGGATCAGTGGATGAACTGCGCATGTACAATATCGTTCTTAGCGAAACTCAAATTGCATCATTGTATACGCAAGAAAAACCTTAGCGATGTTTGGTTCTGTGAAAGGTGCCTGGGGCTTCGGCCCCGGCACTTTTTTTCTCACTTATGAAAAAATATTTATTTCTCCTTCTCTTCATCGGAACCGGTTTAAGTTCATTCGGACAAACCGGCCAGGTCAATATCAATAGAGCCGACCTCATGCCCGATCTTCCTTCGCCATATACAATGCGCGACTGGAAAGATGTTGCGCGCAAGTATGATGATTTAGTCTATGGGTCTCTCGTTAAAACAAAGAGCACCTCCACAAATTATCCGGGGCTTCAGCCCATTCTCCTCGAATCTTACATTGGTGGCGACGACAACGCAGCCGAAGCCATCAACATCATCCCATCCATCGTTGGTGCCTCGTTGGTTGGGAAAGACAAAACAACATGGGCACAGAAAACAAAAGATTTCTTTAATAAAGCAAATCAACAAAATATTTATCTCAACGGATATTCCGGCGTGAGTGGGAACGATTGGTGGTACGACGTAATGCCCAACGTTTTCTTTTACCAGTTGTATACACAGTATACGCTGGACGCCGACTTTCAAAACCAATTCACAACAATTGCCGATCGTTGGCTGGATGCGGTTTATCACATGGGTGGATCTTCGGCGCCATGGGCCACTCCGAACATGAACTATCGTGCCTGGCGAATGGCAAGCATGACCGGCAATGCTTCCGGTGTGCTGGAGCCAGAAGCCGCAGGATCGATCGGCTGGTTATTGTATCATGCATACTCGAAGACCGGCGACAAAAAATATCTCGACGGTGCACAAATGGCAATGGAGTTTCTCTCCAATCTTAATTCAAATCCATCCTACGAATTACAGTTGCCTTACGGAACCCTCACTGCTGCGAAGATGAATGCAGAGCAGGGCACGGGATATGATATAGACAAAATGCTCAACTGGTCGTTCAACCGCGGGGAGCTTCGAGGCTGGGGAACGATCGTGGGTCAATGGGATGGAAAAGATGTGTCGGGTTTAATAGGCGAGGCAAACGACCAGGGAACGGACTACGCTTTCGCGATGAATGGTTTCGAGCAGACTGCAGCCTTCGCGCCTATCATAAAATACGACAAGCGATATGCAAGGGCGATATCGAAATGGATCCTCAATGTGTCGAACGCAAGCAGGTTATTTTATTCGAAGTACCTGGCAACCGATCGGCAGGACGATTATACATGGAGTAGTACGAATGATCCAGAGTCGGTAATTGCTTACGAAGCATTGAAAGAAAAAAATAATTATGCTAACAATCTCCCGTTGTATGGAACCGGGGACGCAAAAAGAAATGGCTGGGCAACAACCAATCTCGGTCTCTATGGATCGTCGCATGTCGGATACCTCGCAGCTGTTGTGGAGACCACAGATGTTGAAGGGATCCTGAAGCTCGATGTGAATAAGACTGACTTCTATGGTCAGAATGCTTTTCCAACGTATGCGTTCTTCAATCCATATTCGAATAGCCAGCAGGTTACATTATCGTTGGGGGCAAACAGTTATGATGTTTATGATGCGATCAGTGAACAGACCATCAGCACCGGGGCCACGGGTGATATACAGATAACTGTTCCCGCCAACGAAGTTATGTTACTGTCGTATTTGCCGGCAGGTTCATCGCCCGTTAATAACAATGGAAAGCTCATGATCGGCGATAAGGTTGTCGATTATCATTATGGATACAATTTCACTTCTCCATTTCGTATCAAGTCTATCGCAGCTGAAGAATCCAATTATGCATTTGCATCAACGGCAACGGTTTATGCTTCGGTCGATAACGCTCCTGCAGCTACTTCATACGAGTGGTATGTAAATAAAGTACTAACGTCAACAACGAACGAGGGGACTTTCAATTGGACCACACCATCCACTGAAGGAACCTATACAATTGTATTGAAGGCGAAGTCAGGCGCTTCACAGGCAACCGACAGCGTTAAGTTATCGGTGTGGCAAGTTGTTCCGACATCGCCGAACATTACGGCGATAACACAAGCGCAGCGTTTATTTTACGAGGGTGACGCTGTTAAGCTGATAGCACAGGTGGCTTCTGCGAAGGACGAAAAACTTTCTTATGAATGGGGTGCAGAGCAGGGAAGTTTTACATCGACCGACTCTTTGTTGAACTGGACTGCACCTGGAGAAGGCATTTATAAGGTGAGCGTAACCGTAACGAATCACTTCGCTCTGAAATCTACATTTTCGATCGATGTTTTGATCAAAGCAAAGCAGAACGGTGCATCTGTTCCGCTTGGGTATTACCCGCTCGATGGCGACGTAAAAGATTATGGGATTCATGGATTCGACGCGCAGTCGAGTGGTGTGCAGCCCGCACCCGATGCGAGGGGCAATGCCAACAATGCTTATCTCTTTTCCAATGACACCGATATCATCTTCGTCCCGAACCAACTCGCGCTGAATTTTGTGGATGCCGTTACGTTGTCTTTCTGGGTCAATGCTTCAACAGTTCCCGACGAGACATTCATTCTTTCGCACGGAAGCTGGGAGGAACGATGGAAGATCTCGATCATTCCGAATGGAAAGCTCCGTTGGACCACCAAGACATCAGATGCTACCGTCGATCTCGACAGCTCGAACCCACTTCCATTGAATCAGTATCATCATGTGACGGTTGTCTACAGCGGTTATTCTATGGAGTTGTATATGGATGGCGAGCTGGACACGTTCTCGAGGCATTCAGGTTCATTACAGCAATCCACAAAAGCAATTACTTTCGGACGTAAAGATCAGAACGAGACGAGGTATGCGTTGAAGGGGATCCTGGATGAGGTGAGGATCTACAACGAAACGTTGTCTCCCGAAGAGATCGTTACGCTGAAAACATTGTGGCATAGCGAACTTGTTACCGGATTGGAGAATGATGAAACGTTGGTTCCGTATCCGAATCCTGCGAGAGGAGGAGTGATCAATATTAATACACCGGCATCGATGATTGATGGAGTATCATTAACAGACATACTTGGGAGAGCCGTCGCATTTACAATCGTGAATCATACTGACAGGACCGAGATTAGATTGGACGATAATGTCTCAGGATTATTGTTGATTAATATCCACACATTAAGAGGTTCATTCGTGTTCAAACTTGCAACACAATGAGTTTAGAAGGAGATACTTTACCGTTTAAAGAAAGATTCGAGATTTTTAGTGTCGTTGTCGAGATTGTTCAGTACTGGAGCGATAATGCACTGACATTCAAGCTTCCCAATTTTAGCTATCGTGTTTTCCTGTAACCCTATTGGGGTACAGTCTCTTGTTCAGACATATATCGTTTGTCGGAACTCTCAACGGTGAGGAGAGAATTTTAGATCAAATTCAGCAAGCAAGCGAAACACCTCTCAAGTTATCTGTCTTGCCACTCGGTAACATTGTTGAATAATCTCTACACTCAATTCAGGTCGTAATGAAAAGATCTTTACTGACTCACTTTGTTTGCTTGCTGCTTCTGTTCGGCATTCACGCTGCGGCCTTTGCCACAATAACGGTGACGGCCCCGGTGCTTAATCAGACTGTGCAGATAGGCACAAATCTCACTATCAATTTTAACTATTCTACATATAGTCCAAACTTTAGGGGAGAGTTTTGGAAGGATGGCACTACGTTGGTCGGAAGCAGCTTCCAGGTCTACACCAACATAAGTGTTGGTACTTCTTCACTGACTCCCGGGACATATAAATTAAAGGTTTACAATGGTTATAACACTTCCGATTATGGATGGAGTGACAACTTTATTGTAGTTTATTACCCGGCGCCAACTGGTTTTTATACCAACACTATCACAACGACAAGTTTTCTTCTCGCGTGGGGTTCAGTTTCAGGTGCAACCTCGTATCGATTGGATGTATCTACGTCCAGCAGCTTTTCATCTTTCGTGGTGAATAATGCTTCCGTAACCTCTACCAGTTATAACCCCGTGACTGGTTTGAGTTCTGGTACTACCTATTATTGCCGGGTTCGAGCAGTGGGACCAAATGGAACGTCTGATAACTCGAGTACCTATGCAGTAACGACTTATCCAGATACACCAACTGCCACGGCGGCGTCGGGTTTAACCGTCAGTTCATTTGTCGCAAATTGGAATACAGTTACAGTTGCAAATTACCTTCTCTACGTTGCGACCGATAACGGTTTTACGAGCATGGTTTCGGGCTATAACGGTTTGTCTGTTACCGGATCTTCCTATACGGTATCAGGACTCGCATCTAACACTGGTTATTACTACCGGCTGAAGGCTGTTAATTCTTCCGGAATTCAATCAAGTGTGTCAAATACGATTTCGACCGGAACGTTGCCGGTGGCTCCGACTGGTTTTTATACAAACGTCATCGCCAACACAAGCTTTCTTCTTGCCTGGAGCGCAGTCTCTGGTGTTAGTTCTTACCGGGTGGATGTTTCAACATCGAGTAGTTTTTCAACTTTCGTACTAAGTGACGCCCTTTATAACTCTCCCAACTATAACGCCGTTCTGAGCCTCACTCCAGGAACGGTTTATTATTGCAGGGTTCGCTCCGTGGGCACGTACGGTAATTCAGCTAATTCAAGCACCTACGCTGTGACCACCATTCTCGATATACCAACGGCCACCGCTGCAACTAATGTGACACACAAAGCTTTTGATGCAAACTGGACTCTATCAACAAATGCTACAACGTATTTATTGGATGTGTCTACTAGTGGAAGCTTTGCGGATTACATTCCTGGGTATCATGATTTTCCTGTTTCCGGTGCTACAGTTAACGTAAGTGGATTGAATCAGAAGACTACATATTATTATCGTGTTCGGGCATCGAACGCAGCATATACAACTACTTATTCCAATACAATTTCCGCCGTTACTCTTGTGAGCCCATATAACTATGTGAAAGCGGAAGTGGGATATGTTGATAACCTCACGGCGACAACATTTCCAACAGCGAGTTTAACGCAGAAGTCAACCGATATTCAGTATTTCGATGGCCTCGGACGCCTGATCCAAACAGTGAATGTGAAGGGAAGCCCGGGCACTAAAGACATTGTTACAGTTGCTGAGTACGATGTTTTCGGTCGACAAACCAAGAATTATCTTCCTTATCCTGTTGCCAGTGATGGAGATTTTCAATCGTCTGCGACATCTGCACAATCCACTTTTTATAGCACCACAAACGGCACGTATAATAATAAGGTGAAGACAGATGATGCACCCTATTCGGTAAAGATATTGGAGCCTTCACCGCTAAATAGGGTCTTACAGGAGGGCGCGCCAGGAACTGGATGGCAACCAAATGAAACAACTCCCGCTTCGGCCAATTCGGTACAGACCAATTATTATGTCAACGTTGATGGTACGTCATCTGGTCAGGAGACAATTTATATATGGAGTGTGTTGGCAGGTGCGGCGGTGGAACAGGCTTACGCAACTACGACGACTACGTCCAAATATCCTTCAAATACTCTCAGGATAGTTGAGATAAAGGATGAGGATAAACGTACTGTTCGTTCTTACTATGATAACCGCGGATTGCTTATCCTGAGGAAAGTTCAGGCAGTTGCAACACCACAGACGTATAACGAGGCTGATTGGGCATATACATATTATGTATATGATGTGTTTGACCGATTGAGGTTTGTTTTGCAGCCCGAGTTCTACACAAAACTCGCGACTTACACAGGTTATGTTTCGGCCAACAATACAACCGCCATGACGACAATGCTGGATGACTGGAGCTTCCAATACGTATATGATATGCGTGGTCGCATGATCTGCAAAAATATTCCTGGAGCAAAGCGGGTAGATATGGTTTATGACGACTGGGACAGAATAGTACTTACCCAAGATGCCGTACAGGCAGGCAGCACCAAATGGAGCTTCAATAAGTATGATGTATTTAATCGTGCAATCGTTACGGGAGAATATACGAGCTCGAACAATCGTTCGGCGATGGCAACGGCTGTTGCCGCATCAACCGGTCGTTTCGAAGTTGTTCAAAGTGGCAGCATAGGTTATACGGTCAATGGAAGCTATCCAACTACTGTCACCATTTCAGATATCAATGTCATTACATTTTACGATGACTATTCTTTCAAGACTTCCCTTACTCTTGGAACGGGATATGACTACAACCCGACCGGATCAACTAATACCCGTGTGAAAAATCTTGGAACGGGAGCAAAGGAAAGAATACTGGGTTCGTCTAATTGGTTGATTTCGGCCAATTACTTCGACGACCGTTACCGCTTAACTCAGAAGATCGGCGATGATCACCTCGCCAATAAGAACAGGATCTCCAATGTGTATTACGGAATAACATCGTGGATTACGAGTACGTCAACGACTCATGGCTCTCTTTTAACTAAGCTAGACGAGGCCGATTACGATCATCGTGGACGAATAACGAAGACGTACACTACAATGGACGGTGGCACCCGCGTGATAACGAGCGGATCTACATACAATGAGATCGGTCAGCTGGTTGACAAAGGTGTTCATTCGACTAATGGTGGAACTTCATTCCTTCAGTCTGTTGACTATCGGTATAACATTCGCGGATGGAATACCCACATTAATAACAGTTCGATCTCTAATGATGGGACAACAAATGATGATGCGAACGACTTGTTCGGAATGGAACTAAAGTATGACCAGGTAATATCTATCAATGGAGGCAACACAAAAGGCCAGTTTGGCGGAAACATTGCCTCTATGCAATGGAGTACAAATAATATGCACGATCCCGTCGTAGAACGTATCTATGGATTCGCGTATGATGACATGAATAGGCTAAAAGATGCAACTTATTCAAAGAAAAGCTCGGGTGTGTTTTCTGCTGACGCCAATCTATACGACGAGAATCTCACTTACGATAAAAACGGGAATATAGCAACCCTTAATCGGAAAGGTTTGCTGGGCACAGCAAATACGCCCATCGATCAACTCCAGTATACATACAGTGGCAATCAGCTTTCATATGTTACGGATAACTCACCTTACTATAGTTATAGCAGCAGCAATCCTGCTTACGGGTTCATCGAAGACACCCAGGCGCCGTCGGCCGAATATGGCTACAACGACAACGGTGCGGTAACATCGGATCTGAATAAAAAGGTAACATCTATCACTTATAATATATTAAACCTGCCTGTTCTCATTACCATGAGTGGAAGTCGTACAATTGAATATACGTGGTCGGCCACTGGCGCTAAATTGAAGAAAGTTGTAAAGATCGGATCCAACATTGTGGCGCAATCCGATTATATTGATGGGATTCAATATGAAAACACCACTTTATCTTTTGTGGGAACCTCTGATGGTCGTGTAATAAAGACGACTTCTGGGTGGGACTATGAGTATTTCCTTAAAGATCACCTTGGCAATACCCGCGTGGCCTACGGTGTGATGAAGATCGCCAACACGTATACGGCAACCATGGAAGATGCCACGGCGAACCAAGAGGCGCAGGATTTCAAAAATGTATCGGAGACTCGTTATGCTTCGGTGAATCATACGGCAACTTCAGGACTGTATCCCACGCCGAACAATTCTTCGAGGACGAACTCTGTTACTCCTGTTGGTCCCGCGAAGATGCTCGCCGTGCAACAACACGACGCAGTAACGTTGACAGCTTATACAAGATTCAACACAAGCATCGGCGGCAATAACACCCTGATCGCCAATGTGGCCAACGCGGTGCTGTCGGGTTATGGTTTGACGAATGTTGGTGAATCGGCCGCAGCTTACACGGCATTGCAAAGTGCGATACCTGGATATTCGGCGACAGTTAGTAATTCTTCGTCAACAGTGCCTAAGGCTTACTTAGCCTATGTCCTCTTCAACTCCTCTTATGGCAGTCCGCAATTTGGATTTCAACAGATATCAACATCTGCAAATGGTGCGTGGCAAACGTTAACGATCTCTATTGCCGATATGCCTAATGATGGATATCTGTATGCGTATGTTATCAATGAAAGTAGTGTTACGGATGTTTACTTCGACGACGTGAGTATTGCTCATACGAGAACAAATGCAGGTCTATTGATTACACAGACCAACGACTACTATGCGTTTGGCATGGCAATATCGCCTTTGAGTTATCAGAACCAGGCGACAAATAGGAACGACTATAAGTACAATGGAAAAGAGCTTCAGGATGAATTTGGATTGAATTGGGTAGATTATGGAGCGAGGATGTACATGCCAGACATTGCCAGATGGGGTGTAGTGGATCCGTTGGCCGACAATGCCAGGAGATGGACGCCGTATCGTTATGGTTTTGATAATCCTATGAGATTTGTTGATCCAGATGGCATGTTTGAATATTCCAATGGATATCAGACACTCAACTCGGACAATGAGACTGGTGCCGTTTCACATGAGGGGGTATTTAGTATGCCGGAAAGTAACGCGTCAGGTGCAAGTACCGCAACTCCACAAGGTGGCGCTCCATCGCAGGTTCCGACCGGTGGTGGATCTGGTGCGAGTGCTCAACAAGGACTCCGCCCGGTTAATATCACGGTAAGCGGCACACCAAGTAAAACCACGGCAGTGACTTGGTCCTATCCAAATGACGACGGAAATTTATACACAATTCCAACATACACGATGACCGTCTCTGGAACAGATGCTCAAGGCAACACAGTGACAAGGACATTTGAAGTGCTGCGATTTGGAGTAAACAGAGAAGCATCAATGAAGACACCGAAGATTGTCGGTCTTGCTGATAAACAATCTTACACGATTAAGGTCTGGAACCCGAACTACAAAGTTCACAGTTACAAATCACCCGAAGATGGATCTTGGAAGGTCAAAGGTGGCTTTTTAATTCACGACGGTCCTGATAAACCAATGACTCAATATTATGCAACAAAGGGGTGCATCGAAGTTTGCGGAGGTCCTGCGGGCTTTGTACAGTTCAACACTTTGGTTAAAGATCTTTCGGGGGCAACCTCATTAAACCAAGTTGCGTCATCAGGTGTGATGACAATAACATATCAACAAGCAAGCAGGCCACCACTGACACTTTATAAACCTTAACTATCGATTTATATGTATAAAATATTGGTAATATTTATCATAGCTGTATCACTCTGCAATTCTGCGAATTCGCAAGATGTTGAAAGGAAAGAAGTGAATGCGGGATGCAATTGTAAAGCCACGTTATTAGACTCCATAATAACTCAAGTCAAAAAAAATAGCGTTCCCCAAATAAGCACGACGCAAATTCAAAGTAATCATGTCGGTGTCAAAGACAGAATTGAATTTCTTAATACGGATTTTGCAACAAAGGCCTTTTCAAAGGCATGCGAAGTGAAGTGTACTGACTTCAGAGTTGGAGATGAGTTTCACCTTGGAATCATAGACATTGGAATTCAAACCAACGACAAAAATAAATGTCTCAACATCATCAAGAAAAGTCAACGACGGAATTTTAAAACGAAGGTCTTGACTAGGTTTAAAGTAATTGATAAAAAGGATGAACTAGTTATTATCTATAGTGAAACGTTCCGAAATCCGAACATTGAGAAACTGTTCAAATAAATTTGGGTGTAATCAAAAAATGTAACGAAATGAAGGTCATAATTCCGAAAATATGGTTCAGAAGTTTTTACTCACAGTGACATTGTTGCCGTTGGTTTACGTCTCCACGGCAAACGCCCAGGTGCTGCCTGGCGCTCCAAATCCGATTCCAAAATCACCCAATGTGGAGGCGCTGGATAAGTATGGTGACTATAGCGTAGGCCTTCATAGCGGCATACCCGACATTTCAATTCCTATTTACACCGTAAAGAGCGGTGAACTTACGGTGCCGATAACTTTGAATTACCACGCCTCTGGCGTAAAGCCTACCGACGTGGCCAGCTGGGTTGGAATGGGCTGGTCATTATCTACAGGCGGAACGATCTCACGTTCTATTCGAGGGGCCAACGATGAAGGAGGCACTTACCTTACACATGCCATCACACCATATCCAACTACTTGTGCCAATTATTCTTACCTCAATGATATCGTCAATGGAGCGATCGACGCCGATCCCGATATCTATTCATATTCCGTTCCCGGAAAGCGCGGTAAATTTTTCAAACTCTATAACTCAACGACTCCTCTTCTTGTTCCTTACACACCCATAAAAATAACATGGCCGGGAAGTTCCGAGTATGACATAGTTGACGAGAGTGGGGTTTCTTATCGGTTCGGCACCGGCAGTCTGGGTACAGCAACAGAAGGTACATATTTTGACAACGGATCTGGAACAACGGCATGGCACCTGATGGATATGATCGCCCCTAATTCCAACAATAAAATTTCGTGGTTGTATCATGATCTGGGAGGACCAATTAAAACGGAAGATATTTCAACCGTCATTACAGTGAACGATCAATGTGAAGGAAGTTGCCCAACAATGTTCCCGGTTATCCAGACTTCTCATCCATTTGGCAACACAACGCCTTATGCAGTACAAACTATAACGTTCGAAGGTGGATCGGTTGAATTTGTTCTTTCTGCATCAAATCGCCTCGATGCGCCGGCTACAGCCACTAAATACCTAGATCGTATCGATATCAAAGACATTAATGGCAATGTTATTCGGAAGATTCAATTTAACTATAGTTATTTCTCTAGTGCTTCGGCAACCAACCAGGCACTGAAATTGAACTCGATAGAATTCAAAGATTCAGGGTCAGGCGCTGTTCAAAAATATGCGTTCACCTATTTCACGAATTCATTTTCATGGAATACAACTCTCGCGAATTTTCCGAATGCGCGGGACTTCTGGGGATACTACAATGGAGCGACAAGTAATAGTAACCTCGTGATACAACAGACAATATCCGTTCAAAATACTAATACTTCTACATCCTATAACTATACGATCGGCGGCGCCACGGACCGAAATGTTAACGTAACATATATAACCGAGGGTGTACTTCAAAAGATCCAGTACCCAACCGGTGGTTATACCACCTTCGAATTCGAATCGAATAAATATGATGATGGTGGCGAAAAACTGGCCGGAGGATTAAGAGTTAAGACAATCAAAAGTTATCCATGCGCTACATGTAGCACGCCTATAGTTAAGGCATATAAGTATGGCCAAGGGGAATCCGGTTATGGATCACGGAATTGGAACGATCTCGAATTCAATTATCACACAACAGCATTTAGCCACGGTAGCTGCCTGGTTACTGATCCCACATCGAATTTTATTATCCGCACATTTCATTCGAACACAGCGTTCTCAATAAACAGCTTCGACCCTTCACCAATGAGCTACAAATATGTGCGCGAGATCATCGGAGATCCCGGTTCTTCAACTGCAAGCACGCGTTCAACTCCTGGAACACCGAATACAAGCATTTCCGGTTACACAGATTATGTTTTCGATGGTGGTTCTGCCGTTAACGACATTCAAATGGTTGTGCCGAACTCAGGAAAATTCTGGATCAATGGGTTGTTTTGGAAACGGGGTTTACTTACCAATAAAATGGTTTATGATAACGCGAACAACAAGCTTTCAGAAACTAATACTACATGGACGCCCTACCAACCATCCACTACTACTATCGGAATCGGGGCATATCTATATCTAGTCAATAACAATCATTGGTCTTGCGTGCCCGGATCCACTTGTGGTACACCGGACAACTACAATAGCCAAACTTTTTTTGCAACGAACTTCGATCAGACTACCGGTGTCTTATTGCCAACCTACGTTGAAGAAAAGGCTTATGAGAAGGGCAGTACTACGAAATACATTTTAAAAACCACAACCACTGCTTACAACACAAGCAAATTGCAGCCAATCACGGTAACTACTAACAGGGTAGGCACTGAAACTGCGGTAATCCAAAATCTATATCCATTCGATTTAACTGCTTACTCATATTCTACCGGTAATGTGGAAGGTATCTACATGCTTAACACTAAGAACATCCTCACCACTCCAGTTGAAACCTGGTCATATGTAAGCAATAGTGGCACGAACCGATACACTTCAGGTACTCTTACAACCTTTAAAAAGAATCCAAACAATTCGTCTCAAGTAGTTCCTGACCAGATCTACATCTTTGAACCTGATCCACAAGGTACTACGACCAGCAAGACTGCCACTACAAGCAACACAGGAACGAATAATATAGATATGGACTCAAAGTATATTCCTTCGAAGTCCAAAATGACCTTTTCGTCATTCGACGCTGATGGTAATTTGCTGCAGATGTCGAAGACAAGTAACGTTACTTCCGCATATCTATATGGGTACGCAAACTCATTGCCTGTGGCAGAGGTGAAAAATGCTCAAAACCTCTTGACTCTTACACAGACAACCGCCAATACCACAATTGCGCTTTCCGGATCGCCGGGAGTCACGACCGGAAGTGCTACTTATAATTTTACGGTGGAATATACTGGCACAGTTACTATCTACATGGATTATACAAATGGTGACACTGGAGGCTGGGCAGAAATCTCCAGTCCTTCAGGGCTGTTCACCGTTACGAACACATTCATGTCCAAGACCGCTTGCCTTACAACAGTATTCAAATCGGCATCAAGCGTGCCACCTGGTAACTATAGCCTCACTGTTAATATAACAAGCGGGGGTTCGATTGGATGGACTGTGTGTGGTCGCATCGTGTCTCCCAAAATAACCGTAGGCGGAACCGATGAAATCTACTACGAAGGATTTGAGGAGAATCCTTCAGCAACTACAGATGTCAATGCCTGCCACACCGGGCGTAAATATTTCAGCGGCGATTTCTCGGTATCGTTCGTCCGTCCCAACTCAGACCCGTATACTATAGAGTACTGGTACCTAAATGGCAGTGTATGGACTTATATCAGCAAGACCTATACAGGAGCGACAACGTTAACAGAAGGAAGTGCTATTGACGATGTTCGGATCTACCCATCTGACGCGCAAATGAAATCGTACACATACAATACGATTAATGGCATGACTTCCTCGATAGATGAGAATGGATTTACGCTTATTTACGAATACGATTCCTTCGGACGATTATACCGCGTCAAAAACGATAAGGGCGGCATCGAAAAGCAGTATACGTATAACTATAACAACGGAAATTAATTCAGCGTGAGCCAGACAGCGATCATAGCGCTTATACTTATCGCTCCCCTGTTTGCTAATGCGCAGTTCGGCGCATACGACCATGTAAAGATCTCAGAGAAACATTTAGAGAAACTTAATAAGGTCACTTCACCGGCTAAGAAGCTAAAGAAGTATCATAAGTATTACTCGAAGGATAGTGTCAGATTGATTCGTGATTTAGACAGGTATTGGAAACAGAAGTCCGATAGCCTCACCAACTCAGTCACCGCTCGTAAGCAGCATCTCGAATCTAAAAGGTCCGAGCTATCAACGAAAGTAAAATCCATAACCGTGAGCGAAGAGAGGTATAAAATGCCCCCTGAGTTTGAGCGACATTTTTCTTCTACTAATCTCCATGGTATTTATGCAAGTATGCAAGAGTTCATCAGCGAAAGTTCGAAGGAAAGTGTTGGCTCTTTACTTGAGGTAAATCAAATCCTGGCTCGTTCAGTTCCTCAAGTTCAATCGCCAATAAACGCACAGATCTCCAGGAGAGGATTGTTCGGAAAGCTTTCATTGTTCAAGAGGCCGAACCCTTCCGATAATCCCGCTGTCAAATATGCTCTCGCGATGAAGACTAAGACAACAGAATATCAGGACCAGGTGAGAAAGTACCAGGCTTATGGCAGCATGAGTGCAGATTCATTAAAGAATATTGGGTCAGCACGACTCGAAAATGAAGTATTCCAGCAACTTCAATCGAAAGCAAATTTCGGAGACTACCAGAAGGACAAGGCGCAACTGAATCAGCTTCAACAAATGCGGGATCAGGTTAAGGATCAGATGGAAAACGTTACGGATTCAACGAGGCGCCTCGAAACTGCAAAGAAGAAAGCTGCGGAAGCAGCGATGAAGTATATCGAGAATAATCCCGCCAGTTTGAAGGCAACCCAACGAAAGATGTCGCTTCTCATGAATAAGTACTCTTTTGTAGGTAATTCGAATGATCTTAGATCGGCCATTAAAAAGACTTCTTTAGCAGGAAAATCGTTTCGCGAACACCTTGTGATAGCCGCCAACTTCCAGGTGCTGGGACTTGATCCAGTTTCATTCGACTTTTCCCCGCAGCTTGGATATAAATTTAACACGAAGCTCGCCGTGGGCATTGGTGGAACTTATCGAAAGACTTTTAATGATTCAATACCAACATTATCACCAACCATCCTGGGATATAAAACCTTTGTTAGTTTTAACGCCTATAGATCTTTCTTCCTATATGGTGAGTATGATCGAAACTCTCCAGGAGCTGTCCGGTTGGAAAATACCTACAAAAGAATCTGGAGACCCGCAGCTTTTCTTGGTGTTGGCCGCACTTTTTCTGTTCACAAGAAAATTGATATGACGGTCGCGGCGCTTTACAACTTTTTATATGAACACGGCGACCCAATCTATCCCCGGCCATTTGTCGTAAGGTTTGGCTTTCAGCTTAGCGAATTGGCACTCTTGAAAAGAAAACCAGGACTAACTCCTTAGTGTTATGACCCGAGGTAACTCTTAAGCTCCGTATTTCTACTATTCGCCTGCAAACGTCGTGTAGCAACGTCCTTGATCTGTCTTACACGCTCGCGGGTGATTGCGAACTTCTCGCCAATTTCTTCAAGACTATGAGGATGCAGATTATTTAATCCGTAATAGAGCGTGATGATCTCCATTTCGCGGTGATTGAGCTTCGAGAGAGCCCTTTGAATCTCGACCTTTAAAGCATCGTTCGTCAATGACGAATCCGGTTGCTCCGAATTTTTGTCGGACATTGTGTCGACCAATGGTGTCAGGTCGTCGAAGCCAACGGGAGCATCAGTGGAGATGCTGCGTTGCGTCAACGCAAAGTTTTCGTGTATGACATCTGGTGTAGTGTCGAGGCTTGCAGCGAGCTCGTCGGCAGTTGGGTCGCGTTGCAGATCCTGTTCAAGATTGGCAAATGCTTTGGAGACCTTCGACATGTACCCGATCCTGTTTAAAGGCAGTCGGACAACACGCGCTTGTTCTGCCAGCGCCTGTATAATGCACTGACGGATCCACCAAACAGCATACGAAATGAATTTGAATCCCCGCGTTTCATCGAAACGGGTGCCTGCCTTGATCAGTCCAACGTTTCCCTCGTTGATGAGGTCGTTGAGTGAAAGTCCGCGATTCTGGTATTGTTTTGCTACAGATACAACGAAACGAAGGTTGGCTTTCGTGAGCTTCTCCAGCGCCATTGCATCACCCTGCTTAATCCGGCGTGCGAGGTCAACTTCTTCTTCGGCAGTGATCATCGAAACCTTGCCGATCTCCTGCAAGTATTTTTCGAGTGATTCGCTTTCGCGATTAGTTATCTGCTTGCTTATCTGGAGTTGTCTCACAATTTTGTTTGTTCAGGTTTTTGGAACCGATATACGATAGCATTAATGTTCATTCCTGCGCCAACAGAGGCCATCACAATTACGTCACCTTCACTTATCGAATGTCCTTCAAGTTTACCCTTCAAGATCAGGTCCAGTAACGTCGGCACTGTTGCCACCGAGCTGTTGCCGAGCTTGTTGATCGTCATGGGCATAATGTTGTCGCATGGTTCACTCTTCCCATAAAGTTGAAACAGCCTGGAAAGAATTGCTTCGTCCATCTTTTCGTTAGCCTGATGCATCAGAACTTTGCTAACCTCGTCTATGCCGATACCGGCTTTGTCGAGAACGCATTTTATAGCGTTTGGAACATGTGTGAGCGCGAACTCATATACTTTTCGTCCCTGCATCTTCAGGTAGAGCTCGTTCTTATCTTTCCCGTAAGGAAAGTAAGACGTATCCATTCCCAATGCAGAGATGTAGTCAACCGCGTATGTCTGGGTCTTATGCGCGATAATTCCGTCCGGTGTTTCTGCGGCTTCGAGAATCGCAGCACCAGCGCCGTCGCTGAACATCATTGAATCACGATCGTGGATATCTATTACCCTCGACAGTGTTTCAGCGCCAATTACGAGACATCGCTTGGCATCACCCGACCTGATAAAGTAATCCGACTGGATAATGGCTTCCACCCAGCCTGGGCAACCGAAAGCTATATCATACGCAACGCAGTCTGGATTTTGAATTCCAAGAAGTGATTTCACACGCGAAGCCAGGGATGGTACCTGGTTTACACGGTTAGTCTCAAAGGCGACGTCGCCAAAGTTGTGGGCTACAATAATGTAGTCCAGCAGTTCTTTGTCGACGCCGGCTGAGGCGATTGCTTCAACGGCCGACAGGTGGGCGAGGGTAGAGGCATTCTGATCTTGTCTCGAATACCTTCTCTCCTCGATCCCTGTTACGGCCTGAAATTTCTCAACGATCGCCTTGTTGCTTTGATATAGTTTGCTGCCGTCCTTTCCGAAGAATTGCGTATTGAGAAACGTGTCGTTACCGACAATTACTTCGGGGATGCAACTTCCAGTTCCGGTTATTACCGAATGGATCATGTGTCCGGGTCGTTTGGTTGACCGCGCGGTATTAGCGTATCGCTCTTACCTTGACAGCGTTCAAGCCTTTCTTGCCGCGTTCTTGTTCGTATTCAACTTTGTCATTTTCGCGGATCTTATCGATCAATCCTGAAGCGTGAACGAAGATGTCTTCACTTGAATCTGAGGGTTTAATGAAACCAAATCCCTTAGCTTCATTAAAGAATTTTACTGTGCCTTGCATTGTTTAATTTATTTGTTAGAAAATTGTTCTCGTTAAAATGGATGTTCTACAACCTGTAGTTTTCCTTGCGATACTTTGTTCAATTGTTTCAGCTGCGACATTTCATCATGGTCGCAGAATGAAAGAGCCGTGCCAGCGTTTCCTGCGCGACCTGTTCTTCCGATGCGATGAGTATAAGTCTCCATCGTATCTGGCATCTCGTAGTTGATCACAAAAGGAAGGTCGCTGATATCGATACCACGCGCTGCGATGTCGGTAGCGACGAGCACGCGAGTCGAATTCATTTTGAAATTCGCCAGGGAGCGTTGGCGCGCTGTCTGCGATTTGTTCCCGTGGAACGCTTCGGCAGAGATCCCCGACTTTTTAAGATCGATAGCGATCTTGTCGGCGTTACGTTTTGTTCTCGCAAACACGAGGACGTTGCGCATCTTCCGCTCATTGATCACGTGCTTCAGCAACGCTTTCTTGTTGGCGCGATCGACACAATAAACAGCCTGCTCGATCTTTACAACACCAGTCTTATTTGGTATCGCGACCTTCACAGGGTTCCGGAGAATAGACGACACCAGGTGTTGAATTTCGTCCGGCATTGTAGCAGACAGAAATACTTTTTGACATGTCGCAGGGATCATGGCAAGGATCTTCTTTATGTCGCGAATGAATCCCATGTCGAGCATGCGATCGGCTTCGTCGGCTACAAGAATATCGAGTGATGATAAGCTGAACACGCGCTGTTGAATGAGGTCCATCAGGCGCCCTGGCGTTGCGATTATAAGGTCGCAGCCGCGCTGGATCTGTCTAACTTGTTCGGTTTGCGAAACGCCACCGTACACGAGTACAGTTCTTACTGAAAGATTTTTGCCGTACTTATTAACATTGTCGGCAACCTGGATCGCCAACTCACGGGTGGGAGTCAGGATCAGTCCTTTTATTCCTTTTTTGCCGTTTTGCAGAGATAATTTTTGCAGTACGGGGATGGAGAATGATGCAGTTTTACCGGTTCCTGTTTGGGCACTTGCGAGAACATCGCGGCCGGAAATAATAGCGGGAATTGCTTGTTGCTGAACTGGGGTGGGGATTGTGTATCCCTTTTCGCGTAATGCCGCGAGAATTGGCTCAATTATGCCAAGGTCTTGAAATAACATTTGTTGACTTACTTAGTAAAAATACTCCGAATTATTCGGAGCAAACTGAGGAGAGAATTAAAACCGCGATTCGCGAGAATTTTGCAGTGAATAAGAATATCCGCAATTGATCCACAAAAGTACAATAATAGTGCCCCGAATCCTAATGTGATAAAATGTGCCTATTAAATAGTAGCTTTAACCCCCTTAACTATGAATACAGACAGCTCATATCGCAAATACGCGCCTTTTTGGAGTAAATACCGCCCCGCAATCCTTAAAATGATGCAGGGATCGGTAGACGAATCTCAACAATACCAGTTCATGAAACACGAACTGAGCTCAATTGAGAAGAAGCCAAAAGGTGGATTTGAATTCCGCCTTGTGATCCTCAACGGTAAAGCCACCAGGGAAACAACGGCTTCGGAGATCGCCAGCGACCTGCTGGAAATGTTAAAACTTTCACAAACAGGTTCTACGTTGATAGCCGCTAACCGCTACGAGATCACGCTCGACAAGAAACAGATGCTGCGCATCAGCAGGCAGGCTGCTGTCTGACCTTTCCCGTTAACATATTTTTTTTATAGTTTACGATCCTTAAACCCAACTTAAGCTTCATGAAAAAATATGCTTATATGATGGCGGCCGTGCTGATAATGATCGGCTCCGCTTTCACATTTATTCAAGCCCAGGAATGGAAGATCGCCGAAGGTTATTCAGTTAAGTTCGACGCTGGCGATCCCTCCGGAGAATTTACAGGCTTGAAAGGATCGATCAAGTTCGACGAAAAGAATCTCGCTGCATCGAGTTTCAATGTTACTGTCGACGTTGCTACAATCAACACCGGCAACGGCATGAAGAACACGCACGCAAAAGGTGCTGGCTGGTTCGACGTTGAAAAATATCCAACCATCACTTTCACATCATCGCAGATCAAGAAGGCAGCAACCGGCTATGAAGCTGTTGGTACACTCGATATGCACGGCGTGAAAAAAGAAATTACCATCCCATTCACATTCGCAAGCAATACTTTCGATTCTTCATTCGAAGTGAATCGCAAAGACTTCAACCTGGATGACGGCAAACACGAAAAGATGTCGCCAACGATCAAGGTTACGCTTCACGTACCTGTGACAAAGTGATTTGAAACGACGGGTTTTTATTCAATCTCTCGTTGCTGGAATACTGGCTGCGATTGCAGCCAGTATTTATAACCAGATCTATTTTTTCGCAACGCAGGTCGACTTCTCGTCGGTCGTGAATGTTGTAAGTCTTATCGCCGTTAATATTTTCGTTTCTTTTTTTGCGGGCATACTCTATTCGGTAATCGAATATTTATTCAAGGCGAAGGGCCCGGTTATCTTCAACTTTGTTTATAGCGTGGGATCTTTTGCCGGCGTGATGATCCCGATTGCATACACACTTCCGCTCACCGTTCAGTTTCCTGAATTGTTTCCAGGACTCGCAGTGCCAATGGTGTTCTTCCCGGTTATTTCGTGGATGACGATCGATCCGTTGTTTAAAAAGGACTGATCTACTGAAGTTTCATCTTCACACCCACGGTACTTACTATACCGTAGTTATAGACCTTTCCGTCGAAGAAGGCATTCCCTTTATAAACTTTAGTGAAGCCTCGTTGGAATGAACCTAACAGGAAGAAGGAGTATTTTTCATTGATAGGGAAATTCAAGCCTGCTTCGATCTGCGCCGAAAGGTCAAAGCTCTGAAGTTCATTTGCTTTTCGGGTGCTGCCAGGATAAGTTGTGCCTCCTAACGTATAAGTTGGACTCGTAACAGTGGCGTGAACGACAAAAGAAGGCATGAGGCCAATGCTTACGAACAGCAACTTTTTCTCTGTAAAATATGCGGATGCCTTCAACGGTATAGATAAGTAGTCATATCGCAACTTGGAAGTAATACGTTGCGTCGAGTTAAGATCGCTCGCTGTAACTACACTGTTGCCTCCTCTTTGATTGTACAATAAGTCAGCGCCAATGGAAAAATTATCACCAACGAAATGTTCGGCAGTTACGCCTCCAATGAATCGTGTCATCTTATGGTCTGCGTCCGACTTTGTAATGTCAACGGTATTGGTGCCCACTCTTAAGCCAAAATAGTCCTGGCCAAAGGCAGTTGTGCCAACAACGGTCAAAAGAACAAATGCGAGGGTTTTTATCATGATGAGCGTGTTAATTCATAGGGAAATTATGAATATTTTTATGTTATGAAAGCCATTCTTGTTCTCGCGTTAGTTGCTGGCGTTGTCTTTAATTCAAATGCTCAGAATGTAAGTTTTACTTCATCTAATCTTCCAATCATTGTGATCAATACCAACGGTGGAACCATCGTAGACGATCCGAAGATTGTTGTTGACATGGGTATCATCGACAATGGCGTGGGCAATCGTAACAATCTTACGGATGCATATAATGTTTACAATGGAAAGATTGGCATCGAAATCCGCGGATCTTCTTCACAGATGTTTCCGAAGAAACAATATGGTATAGAGCTTCGTGCCGCCAATGGCGAAGACGACAACGATCAGTCAATCTTCAAAATGCCGAAAGAAAGCGACTGGATCTTGTTTGCACCTTACAATGATAAGACTCTTATACGCGACGCACTATCATACAGGCTGGGCCGTTCGATGGGAGATTATGCATCGCGCAGCCGGTACTTCGAGCTGGTTCTCAATAATGAATACATGGGCGTGTACTTATTCCTCGAAAAGATCAAGAGAGGGAAGAACCGTGTGAACATCGATAAGCTTGAAGAAGATGAGACTTCCGGCGATAACGTTACAGGCGGATATATCCTGAAGATTGACAAGACTACCGGTGGAGACGAAGGTGGTTTTCTTTCGAGCTATTCGCCGCCCGATGCAAGTAAATCACAGAAGATCTATTTCCAGTATGAGTACCCAAAGGGCACCGACATCGTTGCTGAGCAACAGGCATACATCAAGACTTTCATGAAGCAATTTGAAGATGCGCTTGATAGTGATAACTACAATGATCCAACAACCGGTTGGACCAAGTATGCCGACATGAACTCGTTCGTCGACTTTTTGATCATGAACGAGCTCACGAAAAATCCCGATGCTTATCGACTGAGTACGTTTATGTACAAACAAAAGGATTCCAACGGAGGCAAACTTTTTATGGGTCCTATCTGGGATTTCAATCTTGGGTTTGGGAACGTCGACTATTGCACACAGGGAACATCGACAGGACTGGTGATCGATTTCAATTCCATTTGTCCCACCGACGACTGGCAGATTCCTTTCTGGTGGAAGAAGTTGTGGAAGGACGAGACATTCCGTGTAGCACTTTCGGATCGTTGGAGCTCTTTACGCCAGGACAAGTTCTCTAACAATACTATACTTGGTTATGTCGATTCGGTATCTACGGTACTTAGTGTAGAAGCACAGCAGAGAAACTTTCAGAAGTGGCCCGTGATTGGTGTTTATGTGTGGCCGAATTATAAATTTAATTTCACCTCGTATAGCGGTGAGGTTGACTGGATGAAGAACTGGATCACAGAACGACTGACCTATCTCGATGCAACGTTTAATTTTTCTGTTACCGGTGTCAAAGAACCGTTGTCGCAAAGTGTCCTGGTGAATGCCTTTCCAAATCCGTTCAACCAGGAGGTGATGTTTGATTACGAGGTGCCTACACCGGGTGAAACAACGATAGATATTCTTGATGTGTACGGTAAGAAGATTTCGACGATCTCGAATTTCCACAATGAAGCGGGACGACACTCGGTAACTACCACCATCAATGTATCGCCTGGTGTTTATATCTATCGCGTGAAACACAACAACGGGAAGCCGGTGAGCGGGAAGCTGATCAAAGGTTAAGGTTAGGTCCAGGGCTTCAGTTAAAATAAGGTACAAATTCGACCGGATCGGTAAACTCCGGCACGCAGGATTTTAGGTTCTTTCCTAAAATAATTGCGACATGAATTTACCCGATCTATCCTCCGAATATCCAATCTCTAACGAACAGGTTAAGAGTTACCAGGCCAACGGCCACGTCTTTCTTAAAGGTCTTTGCAGTCCAACGGAAATATCTTTTTACCGCGACGCCATTCTCGAGGCTGTTAAGAAATTAAATACGGAAAAGCGGAAACTCGAAGACCGCGACACCTACGGTAAAGCTTTTCTCCAGATCTATAATCTCTGGCGCCAAAATGAGATCCTCAGGAGTTACGTTTTGTCGAAACGTTTCGCGCATGTTGCTGCGAAGCTGATGGGCGTAGAAAAAGTAAGACTGTATCACGACCAGGCGTTGTTCAAAGAACCGGGTGGAGGTCCAACGCCGTGGCACCAGGATCAATACTACTGGCCGCTCGACACCAACAACACTATAACTATGTGGATGCCGCTGATCGATCTCAACGAAACGATGGGCATCATGCGTTTTGCATCCGAGACTCATAAGCTTGGATACGTTACGGCCGAAGCGATATCCGATGTCTCCGAACAATTCTTCAGTGACTTCGTGAGGGACAAAAATTTCAGGGTTGAAGGAACGAAGCAGGCGAACGCCGGCGATGCAACATTTCATTCGGGATGGACGCTTCATCATGCGCCGGGCAACCAGTCGGCCACCATGCGCGAGGTGATGACGATCATTTACTTCGCCGACAAGACCAAAGTGCTCAAGCCCGATCATCACAATCGTGAGTTGGATCATTCAACATGGCTGATGAGTGTTCCGCCGGGCGAATATGCCGCCAGCGAATTGAACCCATTGATCGACTGATGAGCATTGCAAAAAACTTCTTGCCGACGAAAAGATAAAGTTGATAACTTGGAAAGAAATCAGGGACTGACCGCATGGATTTTTATCAACAGACGTTCGATAAGTTGACTACGCTTGACTTTGAGAGGGCCGAATACGAGCAATGTATATTTGTTAACTGCGATCTTTCTAACGCAGACTTCACCGATCTGAAATTTGTTGAATGCGAGTTCGACGGATGTGGATTGAATTTGGTGAACCTCGCAGGTGCAACGTTGAACGATGTAAAGTTTCGCAACTGTAAGATGTTGGGATGGCGGTTCGACCAGGCTAACCAGTTTGCGCTGTCGTTTTCATTCGACAATTGTATCGTTAACGATTCATCGTTCTTCAAGTGCAAGTTGAAGAAGTCGGTTTTCGTCGCGACGCAGTTTCATCACTGCGATTTTGTTCAGACAGATTTGACTGAGACTAATTTTCACAACTGTGATTTGAAAGATGCGATGTTTGAGAACACGAATCTTCAGAAGGCAGATCTTAGAACGGCGATTAATTTTTCGATTAACCCGGAGATCAACCAGGTTAAGAAGGCGAAGTTTAGCTTAGTGGGGTTAAGAGGGTTGTTGGAGAAGTATGATCTTATCGTGTCGGGGTTGCTCTTATTGCTATTCCTCGGCTGTTCCGATAAACGAAAGGAACAGGCGCAGGCTCTCGATCTTACGCGCGGCGAGATCACACTTTGTGGCTCGGGTGTTGACCAGTTTGGTACGGTGAACTTCAGCCTGTCGTGTTCCGAAGAAACGCGCGCCGATTTTAACCTTGCCACCGCTTTACTGCATTCGTTCGAATATACCGAAGCAGAGAAGATGTTCGCCAAAGTGATAGACCAGGATCCGAACTGTGTTATGGCATATTGGGGCGCTGCGATGTGCAACTTTCACCCGCTTTGGCAACCGCCCACACCAAAGGAACTCGAAAAGGGTGCAAAGATCATCGAGGTGGCAAGGACGATTGCAACGGATAAGTCATCCCGTGAGTCGGACTATATCGAAGCTATCGCAACGATCTACGATAACTGGAAAGAGATCGACCAACGTACACGTGTTGCGAAGTTTGAAGGTGCGACAAGAAAGATCTACGAAAAATATCCTGACGATAAGGAGGCTGCTGTGTTCTATTCGCTGGCTCTCGATGCGGCAGCCGATCCTGCCGACAAGACTTTTAAGAATCAAAGGAAGGCTGGTGACATCTTAAATAAAATGTTCGTGAATGAACCCAATCATCCGGGCATCGCGCATTATCTCATTCACACGTATGATTACCCGGAGCTTGCCGGCCTGGGCCTTGATGCCGCGCGAAAGTATGCATCGATCGCAGCTGCGTCGGCACACGCGCAACATATGCCTTCGCATATCTTCACGCGACTTGGACTTTGGGATGAGGCCATTGAATCGAATCTCAGATCTGTGTCGGCGGCGCAGTGCTATGCCCAGAATGTCGGTGCGAAAGGTCATTGGGATGAAGAACTTCACGGGCTCGACTACCTGGTTTATTCTTACCTGCAACAGGCAAAGTATGACGAGGCGTTTAAACAAGTTGAATACCTGAAGACCATCAAGGAGATTTTTCCAGAGAATTTCAAGGTTACGTACGCATTCGCGTCGATACCTGCGCGCTACGCAGTTGAAAGAAAAGATTGGACTTCAGCGGCGAACCTTGAGTTTTACGAAGGAAACTTTTCGTGGAATAAATATCCGTGGGAGCGATCGAACATCAATCTCGCTCGATTACTTGGTGACGTTCATATTGGTAACTTGACGGGTGCGAAGCATGAACTGGCGAGACTTCAATCTAATTATGATGTTCTTATAAAAGCGAAGGATAATTACAAAGCCAACTTTGTTTTGATACAGGTGAAGACTGGCGAGGGCTGGATCAGGTTGAAAGAAGGAAATAAGAAAGAGGCGATTGCGTTGATGACAGAAGCTGCGGATCTCGAAGACAAGACTTCGAAACACCCGGTGACACCTGGTGAGATCATACCTGCGCGAGAGTTACTGGCGGATATGTATATGGAGATTAAGGATTATAAGAATGCGCTGGCATCTTACGAGGCCGATTTGGTGAGGCATCCGAACAGGTATAATGGGGTGAAGGGGAAGGAGAGGGCGGAGAAGGAGCTTGAACGCTGACGCTATTTTTTTGTGAATGCTTCAGGAAGGCCGTTCTTGTCTATAAAGGCTTTCATTCTTCTTCCTTTCTCAAGAACGAATGGATCGTTGCTATAATCTCTCACTTTGTGACTGTCTGTGACAGACTTTGAAGGCAATTTTTTGCGAGTTGGCATTTGCATGATGTTTATAGAACCAAAGTTAAATTATTTCTGTTTACGCTTGACAGAAAAAGCTTCATAATTAATATTTCTAGTGAAAGGTTCCCAACTGCCTTGATACCATCCATAAACATCAAGTGCCTTTTCAATTTCATTCAAATTTGCTGATATGGCCATTTGGTAGAGGCGGGTTCGCGCCTGACTACTGCCACTAGCAGCAACTGCTATGTCGGGAAAATATTCAGTGATCTTAAGAGCGATTGCTGCAACAGTCGCCAGGATTTTTGATGTATCATGATTATTTGAAACAGCCATATCGTCAAGTCTAGCACTTTCTTCATTCCAATCACCAAAAGCAAGGTTGAAGTATGTTCTGCCGTTAACGTTGTATGGCCTAAAGTTTACAATCTTTTTTATTTTTCCCTTGGGACCATCACTTTGGAATTCAAAAGTCAAGTGGCTTTCTGATGTTATAAACTCATACCGATCGTTATTCATTTGCTTTAATATTCTTTAAAGCAAATGTGAACGATTCACCTCAATCTAAATCAAACTTTCATCTATAGTTAACTCTTGTCAGGAAAACCAGATTGATTTGGAATATAACTTTTGGATAAAACTATCTAACTCTCATGGCTTCGGTAGATTAAGATTAACAAAGGGTAAATTCTGTGTTGAAATTTGAGGAAGTTTCCCATCCCACTTCTCAACCGACCTCGATTCAATCAAAGCTTTATTAATTGATGCCGATAATTTTTCATTGATGTAAGCCTGTGCTTCACCAGTTTGTCTTATGGAATTCGCGTCAGCCTCCGCTTTGATCTTGATCGCACTCGCCTCCGCTTTCACTGCATAGATCCTGGCTTCTGCTTCTGTTCTTGCCTGTATAATTTTACTGATGCTATCCGCCCTGGCTGTTAACACCATAGCATCGGCAGAAGCTTTAGCCTCAAGAACTTTGCTCTCCGCATCTGCTTTCGTTCTCACGATCTTCTTGTTCGCCTCGGCTTCTACAGCCTTCACTTCATTCAGACTTTGCTGTGACTTCTGATTCGCTTCGAGCTTTGCTGTTATCGCTTCCTCGATAGAATGCGGCAGGTGTAGCTCGCCAATCGTATAGATCCTGTCGATGATGATCCCATATCGTCTTGTTTGCAGGGCCACCATGCTGTCGACTTTCATCAGCAGGTCTCTCTTGTGAACACCGTAGATCGATTCGATGGGCATACGCGAAGCCGTTGTGTTCAATGCATCGCGGACCATGTTCTTGAGAAAGATGTTGGTGATCTCGTCGATGCCGCGCCTGTACTTTTGAAAGATGGCCGGAACGCTGTCGGCAACCAACGAATAACTGATACCGAACTCGCCACTTACATCAAGACCTTCTCTACTCTGAAAGTTGATAGAGTTGCCACCGTCCCACACATAGTTTTGTTGAAACACCGGGAACGTGTAAAGCCTTTGATTAGGGCCCATGAAGTAGGCGCCGACGCCCAACTGTTCTTCCTGTACACCTTTCTTGTTTCCAAGCATGTACACTTTAATACCGCGATAACCTGCAGGAACTGTACTGACACACGAGATATTGACAATAACCATGGAAAGGCATGCCAATACAATGACGATCTTTTTCATAAAGATTTTTAGTTTGTTTGGATAGGAGAACCCTTGAAAGTCTCTTCTAATCAACGAACTAAAACCGAAATGGAGTCAGGATAAATGGTGTATTAAGGGATTTTTATAGAGAGATATATAACTTTTTAAGTTGCTCGGTAAAATGTGAAGATCTTTTTATAACTTTTTAATATCAACACTCAGCAGAGCATGAAAAAGATGAAGTCCAAGGACATTGACAGGGTTGTCGAAGCGATACGAAGCTTGGACAAAACGGAATCTCTTGAAAAGAAAGAAGCTGAGAAGAAATCGAAATGGAGGGAACGCATAACTTTCTGGACCGCCCTTGTGCTCGCAGCTTTTTCAATTTACACAGGTATTAATTCGATGAAGGACAATCGCGAGACAGAGAGGAGAAATCTGGAAATACAAGCTTATACAGTTTGGAATAATTATCTCGATCTCGGCGCAAAGAATCCCACTTTAGCTAACGGATTAGTATATATTGATACAGTACGTGTTGATTCTTTAGCGTGTCGCGACTGCAGGAAAAAGCCCTATGATAGCGCGATCGTCAATAAGTTCGTAAAATATGCATGGTTTGTAAACAGTGCTTTTGGGGCTGCGGACTTAGTTTTGAGCCTTCAGGAGAGTGATACTGCATGGAATAAGGCCGTCGATGAATTGATCAAGAATCACGCCACCTACGTTAAGAGCGAATGTTTTGAAACGGGATATTTTAGTGAGGCACTCAGAAAGAAAATAGAAGCAGAAAGAAAATGAAGGTGACTGTTGTGTTTTGCCTTTCATAATCAATTTTACTAAATGCAATAAATTGATGTTCTGAAAGTCAACGATAAGCTCTGGATACAATAGCGGGAATTTTTTAAATTGTTCTTCCATGTTGCGCTCCTCACTGGTCCTCTTTCTTTGTGTCATAACTTCGATGCTGTCGGCACAAGATTACACTCAGCGATTTTATAAGATAGAGAATGGGCTTCCCACCGAACTGATCAAGGCAACAACACAGGACTCTTTAGGGAATTTTTGGTTTGCAACCGACGAAGGCTTCGTAAGCTATAATGCCGCACGGTTCGAAACATATCGCTACGCAACGCACAGCAACTATACCAAGGGTTTTCTTCATACAATGAGCGGTCGCTTACTCGCCTTCGGAGATCTCGACCTGTTCGAACTGAAGCATGTGAACGACTCCATCGAATTCAGATCGATCGTTCCCGTTGACCGCGCAGTGAACGACTCAAGCCTTACCTATCCAAAATTACTCTACGAGGATTCTAACGGACTAATATGGGTCAGCGAATCCCAGTCAATTGTTAAGTTAGATGGCAAGAAGTTGAAGCGGTACATGTTTGACCTCGCCGATCGGACGCCGCAATTCATTCGCTCTTTCTCTTTCTTCGAAGATGCAAACAAGGATCTATTTACAGTTTCTGTTGCAGGAAATGTTTTCAGGTATGAGAGAGACAAAGATGTTTTTGAGAAAGGCGATTACAAGTTTCCTTCTCAGGTGGAATTTGCGAGTGTCATAAATAACAAGCTGATCATTGGCGCTCTCGATGGCCTGTACGTTTCTGACATGACTTCGGATGGGCAATTTCTAAATCCAAAGCTCGCTTTTCCAATCCCTTCAGTATCATACGTGGCGCCGTTGCCCGATGGAAGTTACTTTGTAGCCACTCGCGGCTCCGAACATTTTATTGTCGACTCAACTTTCACGAATAAACATCTTGCCGTGAAAAATGTGAAAGACATCAATCATGTTTATGTAAGCACTGAGAATGATATCTGGTTGTCGACTAACGAAGGCATTATATTAATGCAGGAGGCTCCCTTCAAAGGACCGATTGGGAATTCGAACGACTTCATTGAATATATTGTAGAGGATGTTAACAGTTCATCTCTGTATTACTACGCAACGAGAACATCATTGCATTCATTCGATGCGAGCACCCGTGTCGACAAGACTATAATCAAAGATCTCGAGGGAGGATATTTTCAATCGCTGGTTTCAACGCCGAAGGGAATCTGGGCGGCCAATGCCTTCCAGGTTATTTTCATCAGCGAAGGCAAGATCATCAAGACGTTCGACTTTAGCGACGAGCGAATGTTTGTAACATCCCTGGCCAAAGATCATGACAATAATATCTGGCTTACCATTCCCGGCCGCCGCGAAGTGTTAATGATCGATAATAACCTTCAATTGAATACTTACAATATTCCATTGGGTAAAGAAGGATTCATAAACGACGTTAAGGATGGCGGCGATGGGATCTACGCAGTTTCAAATGGTTTGGATTACTTGTTTTACAAGTCATACGCCGATACTGTATTTCGTAACATCAGCGTGCCATTTCAACTCAAGGCCGGGGAGAAATTGAATACACTTGGCCTGTTCGTTGAAGGACCAATCGTGTGGTTGGCTACATCTGTCGGCCTGTTGCAATACGATCATGAGGTGATCACGCGGCCGTACCTCGGTGAGAGCTACAGTGGCTTGCCAATACGTTCGCTTAACTCGAATGGCAAGTCAGGGTTTTTACTGGCAACGCCGAAGGAACTCCTGTACTACGACGTTCATAATGACGACGGCAATTTGTTTGCAAGCTCCGTGAGTCTGTCCGGTCTCACACTTAACACACGGTGTGTCCTGATCGACCGCGACAGCAAAGTCTGGATCGGTACGTCGCGCGGGGTGTTTGTAAGCAGCCGGCGCATCGACGAAAAGGTAAAGACACCGACGCCACAACTTGCTTATGCGAATATCGATCGTAATAAAGTAAATCATCTTAGCCATGTCAACCTGCCTCACAACAGTCTCCTCTCGTTGGGAATAACATCCGTAACATTTCCCGAAGAAGAACGTGTGTTCGAATTTCGCCGGTCTAACGAACAGCCATGGACGCACCTTAACGGTAATGTCATCGACATCATTACATCACAATCGGGAGATCAATACATCCAGGTACGCGCAAGAAAAACGGGACCTTACGAATGGAGTGATGTTACGAATATTCATTTGGCTGTCGCGCGCCCATTCTGGATGACGATCTGGTTTTATTTGCTGATTGTTCTTGCTGTGTTGACTATCATTGGAATAACCGCTTTCATCGTGAGAGCCATCGAAGCCAAACAAAAGTCAAGATTGGAAGGCATGGTAGAACATAGAACGGCGCAGCTGGGCGAGGCAAACCGCGAACTTGAAGCGTTCTCATATTCTGTATCGCACGATTTACGGGCGCCGCTTCGCTCGATACTTGCATTTTCCCAGATCCTGGAAGAAGACTACGGATCGAAGCTCGATGAAGAGGGGCACAAGAATATTGCAACGATCCTCAGGAATGCCAATAAGATGAACCAGCTGATCGATGATCTTCTCCGGTTTGCTCGCATTCTTCACCAGGGCCTTGGTAAATCTGTAGTGGATCAAAACGAAATGGTGAAGGAGATCATCGACTCACTTAAGGAAACATCCTACAAAGAAACTACTGTAGAGGTTCAGTTGCTTCCGGTTGTTACTGCCGATCATGGGTTACTCACTCAAGTCTGGTCGAACCTGGTCAGCAATGCAATGAAATATTCTTCGAAGGCAACGAGGGCGAAGGTCGAGATCAGCTACGAAGAAAAAGATAACGAATACGTTTTTTTTGTGAAGGACAACGGCGCGGGTTTCGACATGCAGCATGCAGAGAGATTATTCGGCGTTTTCCAGAGACTTCACACCGATCGCGAGTTTCCAGGGATCGGCATCGGTCTCGCTCTCGTTCGCCGAATCGTTATGCGACATGGCGGAAGGATCTGGGCGGAGGGAAAGGTTGGAGAAGGAGCGACGTTTTATTTTGCGTTGCCGAAATAATTCAGATATCTAATGACAGAAATTCCTAAACCCAAGTCCTGGTACGTTCGATTATTCGGAAATCTTGCCTTACAAGTAATTGCGGCGATCACCGCCGGTGTCTTACTCGGACACTTCTATCCCACAACGGCGATCAAAATGGAGATCATCGGGAAGACATTCATCGACATCATTAAAGTCTTCATCGGTCCAATTATCTTTCTTACCATAACACTTGGCATCAGTGCTATAGGCGATCTCAAAAAAGTTGGACGTGTCGGCATCAAAGCTTTGTTGTATTTCGAGGTTGTCACCACTTTCGCGCTGGCCATCGGGATCCTCGTCGCTTCTGTTTTGAAGCCAGGCCATATCGACAAGACCGGTCTCGCCATCGCCGATGCATCGAAGTATACACAGGGCGCAGGCAAAGCATTCGACTGGCTTGCTTTCCTGAAGGCGAATTTCACTTTACAGGTGTTGCTTGTCGCGATCATTACCGGGATCGTATTGAGCTATTCGCGTCACCGCGAAAAGGCCGTTGTGTTTCTCACGAAGGCATCGGCCATCGCTTACAAACTATTGCGCTACGTAATGTATCTCGCTCCGCTCGGCGCTTTCGGTGGAATGGCTTTTGCGGTCGGGAAGTTTGGACTTCATACTTTGCTTCCGTTAGGAAAACTGATGTTATGTATCTACATCACCATGTTCCTCTTCGTGGTTGTGGTGCTCGGTTCATTGCTCCGTTATTACAAACTGAGCATCTGGAAATTTCTGAAGTACATAAAAGAAGAACTATTAATAGTCTTTGGAACATCATCTTCGGAGCCTGCGTTGCCTTCATTGATGAATAAACTCGAGAAGTTTGGATGCAGCAAGTCTGTTGTCGGGCTTGTTGTGCCTGCCGGTTATTCTTTCAATCTCGATGGAACTTCCATTTACCTGTCGATGGCCGTGTTGTTCATCGCGCAGCTCTTCAATATAGATCTTTCGTTAGGTGAAATGCTGAGTATCCTCGGAATATTGATGATCACTTCGAAGGGAGCCGCCGGCGTTACAGGCAGTGGATTCATCGTGCTGGCGTCTACGCTCACGGCAATAGATCGCATTCCGGTTGAGGGGCTTGCGTTTTTATTGGGGATCGACAAGTTTATGAGCGAAGCCCGGGCCATCACGAATATTATCGGCAACGGAGTTGCAACCATTGTGATTGCTAAAAACGAAGGAGAGTTTAATCCGTAGAGTATTTGCTTTTATTTGCGATCGGCTTTGTAGTCGTCGTGAAGCCCTTCTCCCTTAAGAATTTTCGGAGTACACTTTTCAATCCTGGCTGCGCGTGTTTCCGATTTCTTCGGCTCCGAAAAGTGGATGATGTAGCCGCGTTGTCTTCCCGGTGTTAATGCGTCGAATGCTTTTTTGAATGTTGTGTTCTTCTTCAGCTTATCCTGCAGTTCTACGGGCATTTTGTACTCGCTGGTTTCCTTGAATCGTACTTTCATCCCGGCGTTCTCGATCTCCATCGCTTCGTACACATAATTTTTTATGGTGGGCTCCAGCTTCACCACCTCGCGTGCGTTTGTAAATGGAATTACACGGGCCGATTGAACATTGCCGGGTGTCACGAGAATTTTCTTTTCATCGCTCAACAATGCTCCTTTGAAGAAACTCAGTACACAACAATCTTTCAGCTCACCGAGTATCGCCACGTTCTTTTTATGATACGTGTAGCAGGGTTGTCCCCATTTTACTTCTTCATTCAGTCCACAATCGAGCACAATGGCCCTTAGCTGCTCCAGCTCTTTCCGGAAGCGGGCTTTTCTTAAGAATTCTTCAATGGTGGTGTCGAGTTTCATAAATAAAAAAAATGCGCAGCCTGTTAAAGCTACGCATTCTCACAAAAAACCAATTTACACTTACTTACTTAATTGCTTATTTAAACTTACTCTCATCCAACTTAAAAAACCTCACTGCATTGTTGAAGAAAATATCCCTCTTCTGTTCGGCCGAAAGATAATTTGCATTCTCGATCACACCGATCGATGTCTCGATCAGCTCGGGCCAGATCATGTGATCGGTTCCATACAGGATCCGTTTTGCAAAACCTGCCTGCACCAGCCTGCGCAGGTAGGCGTGAATCTCTTCCAGCGGATAGCTCCAGATAAATCCTGCAAGGTCGACATACACATAAGCATTTGCGCCCATCAGGTTGATCATCTCGTCGGCCATCGGGTAGCCTGCATGCATCACCCAGATCTTTGCTTTCGGGTGACGAGCCAGCATGTCTTCCAACAAGAATGGACTGCCCAACGATGCCCTGAAATTTGGTGACGTAATATTGGCCATACCGTTTCCGCCCGTTCCCATGTGAATGGCGATCGGTATACCAGCCTTTTCCGCTGCAGCGAAATATCCATCGAGCGACATATCGCTTGGTGAAAGCCCCTGATATTGCGGAGCGGTTTCTCCCATCACTTTATAGAAACCATTGTTCAACGAGTCGGTGAATGCTTTCACCGTCATGTCTTTCGGCGAGCTCACGCCGATGCTGGGGATTAGCCGGTCGCCCATCACTTTCTTCCACTTATGAAGTATCGATGCGTCACCGGATGCGACGATGGTCATGTTCAAACGCTTCATTGTTGCCACCAGTGCATCCTGGAATTCCTGGTCGCTCTTCGCAGCCTTAAGAGGATGCGCGCAGTCGGTGTTCACAAAAGATGGAGGCGGACCAGCTGGATCTGAACCCGGCATGTTCTTCAAAAACCAGGGACACATGTCGCCGGCAAATGCTGGATTCATTTTCATGGCGTGCACATGAACGTCGATGATAGGGAGGTGTTTCTGTGCCTCCTGGGAGAAGGCTGTGGTAGTCGCCACGGAGACACAGAAGAGGATAAGAGTAAATTTTTTGATCATGCTCATTGCGTTATTTGTACACAATGTAAATATTTTTTTCAGAGCGCATGCAACCTTTCCCCATATTGAAGGTATCTTATAGGCAAAGGTGAAAGAAATGACTGGGTTTAAGGGCGCCAACCGGCCTCCGGAGTGGATTATAGGCTTCTTCCTGTGGTTCAGCAACGACCATGTGAAAGATGCCGTGCTTGGCGACCTGCTGGAATTATACCAGTACCGCAGGAGGTCGATGAGCAAACGGAAGGCAGACCTGCTCTTCATCTTCAACATAATTCAGTTCTTACAACCTTTTGCAACCAGGAAAAAACGCAGGTCAACACAACTAAATCATCTCGACATGTTCAGCAATTACCTCAAGATCGCCTGGCGCAGTATGGGCCGCCAGAAAATGTATTCGGCCATCAAGGTCGGCGGCTTCGCATTGGGACTCGCCACGTGTATGGTCATCTTTCTTTTTATAAGACATGAGCTGAGCTACGACAACATCGCGAATGGCGATCGCACCTACCGTGTTTATAATCATTACCTGGGAGCCGACGGTGGTAAGTGGGTATCGACGCCGGCAAACATGGCATCCGTTATCCGAACATCTTACCCGGAGGTAGAGAAGGTGGGAAGACTTATTCCATACCAATGGTTCGACGCGGGTAGCAACCTGGTTCGCAGAGACGATCAGCTGGAGAGCACCTTCGAAGAAAAAATTGCTTACGCTGATAACGACTTGCTGGATGTTCTCGACATCCCATTGATCTACGGCGATCGTTCGAAAGCGCTGACACAACCCAGGAGCGTTGTGATATCGAAAAAGAAGGCCGACAAATATTTTCCAAACGAAAATCCTATCGGGAAAATGATCGTGCTCAACGACGACAAGACCAAGGTGTTTACGATTGGCGGAGTGATGGAAGATTTCCCTGCGAATCGTCACATCGACTTCGACTTCTTTCTCACGCTTGCTAATGTTGAATTCTGGAAAGGTGAACAGGACAGTTGGTGTTGCTGGAACTACGATGTGTACTTAAGGCTGCGTCCTGATGCAAACCCGCACGAGCTCGAGCAGAAATTGCTCTCGATCAAAGACACGTACTACGTGGGATATTTGAAAGAAACAGGTAATACGTCGATGGAAGATGTTCAGAAGAACCACACCTTTAAACTTCAACCTATCGATGAAGTTTACCTCGCAGGCAATGTGATTGGAGACAATCACAGGCACGGAGATATAAAATATGTATGGATGTTCGGAGCGGTGGCAGTATTCATATTACTGTTGGCGTGCATCAACTTCATCAATCTCTCTACGGCTAAATCGGCTAATCGTGCGAAGGAGGTTGGATTGCGAAAGGTTGTCGGTTCATTCCGGAGCTCGCTGATTCGCCAATTCCTTACGGAGTCGTTGCTCTATAGTTTCGTTTCGTTCGGGATCGCCATTCTCATCATGATCGTAGCGTTGCCATTCTTTAACTCGCTGGCTGGAAAAACACTTACTGTTCCATGGTTTCAGTGGTGGTTCTTCCCTTCATTGATTGCTTCGGCGGTGCTGATCGGTTTTATTGCCGGAATGTATCCTTCGTTTTACTTATCTGCCTTCAAGCCGATCGACGTTCTGAAAGGGAGGGTCAGTCGTGGAAGCAAGAGCGGTTCGTTGCGTGGCGCGATGGTGGTATTTCAATTCACCACTTCTATTATCCTGATCATTGGCACGTTCGTGATCTATAAGCAAATGAGTTACATCCTCAATGCGAAGATCGGATTCAACAAAGAACAGGTGCTGATGATCCAGGGAGCGAACACGTTGAACAAGAACTCCGAATCGTTCAAGATCGAGTTGTCGAAGCTTGCAGGTGTTGAACATGTAACGATCAGTAATTACCTGCCAGTGCACGGCACGCACCGCGATCAGAATGGTTTCTGGAGAGAGGGAAAAACAAAAGAAGAGAAGAGTGTAGGGGCACAGGCATGGTGGGTCGATGAAGATTATTTGGCAACCATGGGCATCAAGCTCCTGGAAGGGCGCAACTTCAGCCGGTCTATAGCGTCCGACAGCTCGGCTGTTATCATTAACCAGGCAATGGTGAAGGCGTTGGGCATTAAAGATCCACTGAGCGAGAAGGTAGAGAACTGGAAACCATGGAAGATAATCGGCGTGGTAGAGGATTTTCACTTCGAACCGATGACACAAAAGATCGGGCCGCTGGCATTCATGCTAGGAAAAGGCGGATCGGTTGTGTCGGTGAAAGTATCGTCAGACCAAATGACCAACGTGATTGAAGAAGTGACACGCGTGTGGAAGACGTTTCTGCCCAATCAACCCATTCGTTATACCTTCCTCGACGAAAGTTATGCGCGCATGTACGATGATGTAAATCGCGCGGGAAGAATTCTCACAAGTTTCTCGGTACTGGCTATCGTTGTAGCATGTCTCGGTTTGTTTGCACTGTCGGCCTTCATGGTAGAGCAACGCAATAAAGAGATCAGTATCCGTTTGGTGCTGGGAGCTTCGATGAACAGCATCTTCAAATTGCTCACACAAAATTTTGTGATCATGGTGGTGATCGCCTTCGTGATTGCCGTTCCTATAGGATGGTACCTGATGCAAAAATGGCTGGATGACTTTGAATACAAGATCACACTTACGTGGGATATCTTCGCGGTAGCGGGATTGGTGTCGCTGGTGATAGCGTTGTTAACGGTGAGTTATCAGTCGATAAAAGCAGCGTTGATAAATCCAGCGCAGAGGCTTAAACAAGATTGATGCGGAGTGACAGTCCCGCCTCGGGCTATGGAATGCCCGTAGAAATAGAAAGCAGCGGGACCCTCAGGAAAGCATCGTGCAATAGAAGATCGATAGATTCGCGTGTTGAGGATTGATCGATTAAAGAGCGTGCTTTCCTTCCAGGGGGTCCCGCGATCATTGATTATTGTTTGCACTTCGTAGCCGAGGGCGGGACTACTGCTGTTTAATATTTTAAATCGAGGTAACCTGTAACATCTTTATCGCCGCTATTGAAAGAGATCTTGTAATAATAAGTACCAGACGGAAGTTTACCGCCATTCTTATTGGTGCCGTTAAACACGTTGCTGGTGTTATTATAATTCTTTACTGAGAACACTTCTTCACCCCAGCGATTATAGATCTTCACAACGTTCTCTTTTTTACTTGCAATCGTTTCTATGTTCTCGAGATACAGGATCTCGTTCTTTCCGTCGTTGTTTGGTGAAACAGCATTGAAGACGTTAAGGTCACAGGAATTAACAGTCAATGTTGCTTCGTCGGACACTACCTGGATGCCGCCGCCGCTGATATTGCACCGGTAGTATCCGCCCAGATCTTTACTTGCAACGACCGTAAGTGAAGGTGTCTTCGTGCCAGTGTATCCGCCAGCGTCGTTAAGATCCTGCCAACTGGTGCCGATGCTTGAAAATTGCCATTGGTATGTTATGTTGTTCGGTCCGGAAGCGCTCGTCGTAAATGTTGTGCTAACACCGGGACAAGCAACGGCATTCTGCGGTTGAGTGCTAACTGTAATCTGGGGTGTTGATGTTGAGCATGTAATGCTGGCAGTCCAGTCAGAACCTTGGTCTTCAAACACCCACCAGAACGAAAGCTCTCCACCGGCCGCGGTAGAAGTATAAGTGTAATCGGTAACGTCGTTGCCGTACACAGTATCTGCGGGCACGTCGGAAGGTTGATTCCCTAAACCATTGTATACATAAAGATCGTCCGTGACGTACCCATCGGTAAACGTTACGATGATCTTTGCGCCGGGTATACTCGGCTCGAATGTCATGAAGAGCGGTTTGTCGCCAGGAACGCCGGTGAAGGTTGCGTTACACGTCTGCACTTTCACGTTGTTCATAACGGCGTCGTCGGTCACCGTAAAGCTTTCGGTCGACGTGTCGGTTATACCATTCTTTGTTACAGTGATCGCACCAGATGTTGCGCCGACCGGCACGAGAGCAACGATGCTGTCATAAGCAGATGAGACAACTTTGGCAGTGATGCCGTTGAACTTCACGGTATTCTTCGTGGGGTCGGTATCGAAATCATTGCCTGAGATGGTTATATACGTTCCTTCGGTTCCGTACTTGGGCTCGAAGGTTGTGACCGCCACCGACGGTATAACCGATCGTTTAAACAAAGTGCCTTTATCGTTAACGCCGCCAGTTTGTGTAATTCCATACAAGAATGTTCCATCCGAATACAACGTTCCGGTTCCCGCTTGTCCATCGGTGAAGTCCATCATTTTGTTAAAGTTGCCGTCGAATGTTGTCCTGAACAGGGTGTTGTTGGTGATACCATACAGGTATGTTCCATCGGTGATCAACGAACCGTCGGGTCTGTATCCCATGCTGTAGTCGAGAGAATCGAGCACCGTATAACCGGTACCGTTCTTGCCTATTTTGAAAACAACGCCGTTGCCATAGCTACTGCCACTGGTTGTTACGCCGTAAAAGAAAGATCCATTAGCGAGGAGGCCGCCGCTCGGATTTGCACCATGAGTATAATCGAAGCCGTGGAGCTTCTGGAAATTGGAGCCATCGGTGTTGATCTTAAATATCATTCCAGCATCTACATTGCCGTTGTAGGAAGTGCCATAAAGAACACCACCGTCGAGAATGAGGTCTCCTTCAGGAATGCTGCCAATTGCATCGTCGAAATCATACAACTTCACATAGCCGGTACCGTTGGGCTTTAATTTAAATATTGTACCTCTTCCGTTAGTCCCGCCAACTTGCGTCATTCCATATAGGAACGTTCCGTCCGAAATAAGGCTGGAGCTTGAACTTGCTCCGTTGGCGTTACTTAGGTTCAAGAGATTTGTGAATGCGGAACCATCGGTATTAAGACTATAAATAGTTCCCACGTTATTCGAACCACCCGTATATGTTGTTCCATACAGCTTCGTTCCATCGTAATAGAGACGTCCTTGCGGCCAGCTTCCATGACCCGCATTGTCGAAGTCGGCAAGTTTTAGAAAACCTGTTCCGTCCGGTTTTATCTTATATACTGTTCCCTGGTCGTACTCACCACCGCGCATCGTAACACCATATAAAAATGTTCCGTCGGAGATCATGCCGCCCATGGGCTGATAGCCGGTTGAATGAAATGAGTATAGGCTTTGTCCGTTGGAGCCATCTGTGTTGATCTTGTAAACTTCACCAAGACTCGAATGACCTCCGTCTGCTCTCGTCATGTATAGAGTAGATCCAACCAATTTTGGTGTTCCGTCAGGTTGCGGACCGAATGATCCGCTGCTGAGATTTGCGATCGTAGTATAACCGGAACCATCTAATTTGATCTTGAAAAGTGTTCCACCAAAGAGCGTTCCGCCAAGCGATGTTGTTCCGTAAAGATATGTTCCATCGGAGATGAGTGATCCTTTTGGTTTGTATCCATCGGCAGACAAATTGAAGTAACTGAAAGGTGTGTAATTAGTTCCGTCAGGAAGGATCCTGAACAGAACACCGTTGCCGAAGCCACCGGTTTGAGTTGTTCCCCAGAGAAATGTTCCGTCGAAGAAGAGCGTACACGACGACTGGCTTCCATCACCGCCATTAAATGCATGGATGCGGGTAAAGTTCGTACCGTCTGTTTTTATTTTGAAGATGGTGCCATGATAAGAATCGCCGCCACTAAATGTTGTTCCGTAGAGATCCGTTCCATTTAATGTGAGATTTCCATAAGGTTGACTGCCATTGCCGGGGTTGTTGTTGTCGAATTCAAAAAGTTTCTGGAAGCCGGAGCCATCTTTACCGACTTTGAAGATCGTTCCATAGAATAGTGAACCACCTTGAGGACACAGTCCATACAACATAGTTCCATCGGTGATCAATCCACCTACGGGATAGCCACCCGTGACTGAATAATCAAAATCGAATATGTCCGTGAATGCAGTTCCATCGGTGTTCATGGTATAAATAAAACCGCTGTTGTTGCTGCCGCCGCCGTACGACATTCCATATAGCTTACTTCCACTATATAATAAGCTGTTGGGACCACCACCGCCACTTAAATTCGTATCGAAGGTGTGAATGATGGTGATGTTTCCGCTTGCATCCATCTTATAGATTGTACCGGTGCCGGCGGGTCCGCCGGCCTGGGTAATGCCGTAGAAGAATGTTCCGTCGGTTGCAAGTTGCCCGAATGGATAGGCTCCTTCTGGCTGGCTGCCGAAATCGCGCATCTTAGAATACTGCGCGGATGCAGAAACGGCGGAAAGGATGCTAATCGCTGCTACTATAATAATAATAGAGAGCGTTCGATTGGAGTATGTTAATCGATGCATAGGCTCATAGGTGGTCTAAGGTAAAAATAAGGAGGGCGAGAGGGGAAATAGAGAAAAAGGGATTAAAATTAATAAAAGGCCAGGTATCGAATAAGGTAACCGATAAAAGTAATAAATAATGGAACCGCATACGACATCACCCAAAGTAGGTATCACGATGTGCAACTCATCGTGCCTAATGTTGCTTAGTAGATCACGCGATGTTTCGTTTGCTTATTACTATATAAACTGCATTAAATTTTTTAAAGTACTCATTATGAAAAAACCTTTACTCATTTTGTCTGTTGCTGCTGCTTTCGTAATTGCTGGTTGTGACAACGAGAACACAACCAACCCCGAGCCGCTGGGAACTGTAACGATCAAGGGTGCGATTGTATCAGACCTTGATGAGGACGATGATCCAGATGATTTACAACAGCTCGAAAAGATCCCCGCCGATGTATCGGTATACTTCGTTGATGCAAGCACAGGCGCACTTCTGCAAACAGTAAAAACAACTGCAGATGGTTATACTGCCGACATCCAGATCGGTGGCCCACGCGATATCCTTATCGTTGTTGGCGACTTCAACACACAAATCAATGTTGATATCGACGGTGACGACAAGTTTGAAAAAGTAAATGCTGTTTACAACAGGCGTCAATTCGGAGAAGTTGACGGCGCTGTAAAAGGCGCAACGTACATCGAGAACCTCGAGATCGATCAACCTGAGATCCTCGATTTCTGATCGTAATCAAAACTTATCCACAACTTAAATTTTGAATCTGATGATCAGAAGAATATATAGTGTGCTGACCATACTGTTAATGACAGTAACGGCAGCGATTGCACAGGATGTTACATCGGATACTCCGGTGCTCAAAAACAAGAAAGGTGAAGCTTACCTTCCTGTTACCGAAGAATGGGCACTTGGTGTATCGGCAACTCCATTCCTTGGTTATCTCGGCAACTTCCTGAACGGTACGTTGAACCAGGGAAGTCCCGCCTTTACTTACGGAAGCAACCCTGCCAACAACATCGCCATTTATGGTAAGAAGATGATCGACGAACATACAGCGTACCGTGTGCGCTTTAACGTTACTGTTCGCAACATCATCAATAAAGCAGTAGTTGTACAGGATAACGTTAACGCCGATCCTGCTTTCCCTGCATTTGCCGAAGACTGGCAGAAAGCAACCACAACAGCGATTGTGATTGCTCCCGGTTGGGAAAAGAGAAGAGGTTCAACTCGTCTGCAAGGTATTTATGGCGGTGAGTTGGTTATTGGTATGAATGTGAATCACATCAAGTACCAGTACGGCAACCCGATTACAGCCGATTTCCAGGCACCGACCACATCGAACTTTGCAGGCCAGGGTTTTGGAAACAACATTCTCGGCGGTGGTGCCCGCGTTACTGAAGACAAGCAGGGGATGAATTTCCTTGTTGGTGCACGCGGTTTCATCGGCGTAGAATACTTCATTATACCTAAGATCTCTATCGGCGGTGAGTTCGGCTACATGTTAGCATGGCAAACTCAGCGTCGCAACACCACTACTTCGCAAGCATGGGATGATGGTAACAATAACGTTCGTGAAACGAAGACAGACTCGTATAGCAACGGCGGAAGAACAACACTCGGTATCGGCATCGATAACCTGAGTGGTTCTGTCAACCTCCTGTTCTACTTCTAAAGATTAGTTTGGGTGAATTGTTGACTTCTCACGGAAAGCGCGGAAAACACTGAATTTTTTCTGTGTGATCCTGTGCGATCCGTGAGAGTTGGCATATTTTTTTAGTACTTGCCCTTAAGTGAAACCAAATCTCTTTGCCGCTTTCCGGAGCGGAAACTACCGTCTCTACTTTTTTGGCCAGTCGTTGTCGCTGATCGGCACGTGGATGCAACGAACGGCGGTGTACTGGATGGTGTATGATCTTACGAAGTCGGCCTTCATTCTTGGCATCACAGTTTTCTGTGGACAATTCCCGTCGTTTTTGTTGTCGATACTGGGTGGCGTTGTGTCGGACCGGTACAACCGGTTTCGGGTATTGTTGACCACACAAATTGCGTCGCTTCTACAGGCAGCGGTCCTCACGTCGTTGGTCTTCAGCAATCATTACCAGGTATGGCACATTCTCGCGTTGAGCGTCGTGCTTGGTTGTATTAATGCATTCGATGTTCCTGCAAGGCAGGCGTTGGTATACGATATGATCGACAACAAAGAATATCTTCCCAATGCCATTGCGTTGAATTCGTCGATGGTGAATGGAGCGCGACTGATCGGGCCGGCGTTGTCTGGAATCGTGCTCGAGAAATTCGGAGCGCAGGTTTGTTTCCTCTCGAATGGTGTGAGCTTCCTGGCGGTTATCGTTTCGTTGTTGTTCATGAAGCTGCCACCGTTCATTAAAAAAGAACGTGTAACGAGTGTTGTACATGATCTCAAAGAAGGATTCCATTATCTTAAGTCGACACCATCGATCAGTAAGGTGATGTTGATGCTTGCGTGCATGAGTTTTATCGCGTTGCCGTATGTAACACTACTGCCGATCTATGCGCGGGATATTTTCGCAGGCACCGCGAGTACTTTCGGGCTGCTGAATAGTTTTGTTGGTATGGGAGCTGTTGGTGGTGCGTTGTTTCTCGCTTCGATGAAGCCGGGCGTCAATCTTAAGAAAGTATTGTTTCGTTGCACGCTGGCGTTTGCCGTTGGGCTGATGGCTTTCGCTTACATGAAATCGTTCCCGATAGCATTGATCATTATCGCTGTAACGGGCTTTGGTATGATGGCGCAGACAACGATCAGTAACACTATCATACAAACAACCGTGGCACCTACCATGCGCGGCCGCGTGATCAGCTACTATGCGATGGCATTTTTTGGAATGCAGCCGATTGGAGGACTCGTTGTTGGTGCTATCGCGCATGCATTCGGCGCGCCGGTTACTATTCTTTGCCAGGGAATTGCAACGCTGCTGATCGCGATTGTCTTTTTCCCATTCTTAAGACGAGATATTTTATTGAGAAAGCAAAGAATGAAGATGCAACAGGTGGAGGAGACAATTGTAGAGAGCACGTAGACTCTATAAATTCCTCAGGTTATTCACCGGGTTCTCCACACTCGCTTTATACGATTGCAACCCTACCGTTATAAAAGCAATCATCGCAAGCAGCAAAAACGCACCTCCAAAGTATACAGGTCCCAGCGAGATGCGATAGGCAAACGCTTCGAGCCATTGATTGAGCAAGTATGCACTTAACGGCACGGCAATAACAAACGCAACAAGCATGAGCCTGATATAACCTTTTGACAGCAGGAAGATGATGCTCTGCGGGGTTGCACCCAATGCCTTGCGGATACTGATCTCCTTCGCACGCTGCATGGTTGTAAACGAAGCCAGCCCCAACAATCCCAAACAGGCAATGGCGATGGCCACCGATGCAAATACAGTTACCAGGGTGCTTACACGTTGCTCGGTACGGTACAGCGCATCGTATTGATCGTCGAGGAACGAGTAGTTGAATGGCCTTGAAGGCGCGAGCGCTTTCCATTCTTTCTCCATGGCGTTGAGTGTTCCGGTCATGTCACTCGTTTTCAAACGAACGACAGCCGCGCCCAACCAGTCGGGGCGATTGAACAACACGATCGGTTCGATCTTTCGCTGCAACGACGTGAAGTGAAAATCTTTCACGACACCCACAATCGTTCCGGGACCTTTGTCCATCACGATACCCAGCGATGTTTTCTTGCCGAGTGCTTCTTCGGCTTTCAGTCCAAAGTCGCGGAGGAATGCTTCGTTGACGATGAACTCGTTCACCGTATCTTTTTGCTGGGGCTCGAAGTTTCTTCCCATCAGCAGCTCCATGCCGGTAGTGGCGATATAGTTGTTATCGGCAGCGATGCCGCCCACAACTACCCATCCATCGTTGTTGGGATTCTCGGAAAGATTGAACCCGTTTCCTACAACTGTTTCGAAGGGCGAACGCCAGGTGCCGGCTACCGAAGCAACACCGGGGATGTTACGGAGCGAGTTCATGAACACCTGCAGCTTCGGGTTGATGTCTGCGTTGCCGCGGATGACGACAACATTCTCTTTCTCGAGACCTAATTTTTTCGACTGCATATAATTGAGTTGCGACAGTACGACCATCGCCCCGGCAATCATCGCCATGGACACGGTGAACTGCACAACCACAAGTCCCTTGCGAAGCCGTGCTCCCGATGTGCCAACGATCGCTCCGCTTAAAACACTTACGGGTCTGAAGCGTGCGAGAATTAACGCGGGATAGAATCCCGACAATACTGAAAGAACGATCCATGTTGCGAGGATGGCAGCGATGCCAGGCAGACTGAAGAAATTGATTTGGATCTTCGCACCCATCATTGATTGCAACACGGGCATTAACAGGTAACATGCACCAACGGCAAGAACGACAGCAGGCAGAAGGAGCAGGAATGACTCCGAGAGGAACTGGAAAAGTAATTGACGGAACGAAGCACCGACTGATTTTCTCATTCCGACCTCGCGTGCCCTTGTTGTTGCACGTGCCGTTGCAAGATTTACATAGTTGATGCATGCAATGATGAGCACGAGGAGTCCGATAGCTGAAAAGACGTAGATGTACTTCATGTCGGTGATGAGCAGCTTACCACCGAAGTTGAAGACTATTGTATTGAAATGTACGTCATTCAAAGACTCGAGGTCGAGTGTGAGCCTCTGTGTTGCGTTGGCATCAGTTTCGGCGGGAGGATTTACCCAATCGTTGATCTTCTTTTGCAGGCCGGCTATCGATGTGTTTGGTTTCAACAAGACGAATGTTGCATAGTTGGGATTATTCCATTCGATCTTATCCTCGTTCAGGTTCTTGAGGTTATAGATAGACACCATGAAGTCGAAGCTGAAATGTGAATTCGAAGGCACGTCTTTTATGACGGCAGTAACTTCGTAGCTGTCCTTATTATTATGGACAATTACTTTGCCCAGGGCGTCGTTGGCCGAACCGAAATATTTGATGGCGGTAGATTCGGTGACAACGACTGTTCCGGGTTTGCTGAGAGCCGTTGAAAGATCTCCGTGCAATACCTGGAAGTCAAACACATTGAAGAATGTTGGATCGGCGGAAGACCACTTCGATTCTTCGAAGATGCGATCTTTATGAGCGATCACTTGTGGCACGAATGCCGACATGACCCGTGTTACATCTTCGACTTCGGGAAAGTTCTTCTTCACATAAGGGCCGACAAAGATGGGAACTGATGGAGAGATCATGCGGTTTTCGCCGGCGAGGAAATTATAGTCCACGCGATAGATCCTGTCCTTTTTTGCGTGAAACTGGTCGAAACTCAGCTCGTGATTGATGAAGATCGCGATCATCATACAGCAGCCGATCCCGAGGCCGAGACCTGCGAGGTTGATCATGAAGTAGACTGGATTTCGGAGGATGTTGCGGAAAGCGGTGAGAATGTAGTTTTTCAGCATGCAGGATTGGTTTTCGTGGTTACCGGCCAGGGTTCAATAAGTTACAATTCATCTACGGCATTCAACGGTTCAGTAGATGCTTTTTGTTGCAAGCGGCCCGTTGGAATGATATTTCGCATATGAATAATATAGAAATGTTTCTCCGCTACATGCTCTGGCTGCACATCGGCGGGGGTACCCTGGCTTTGATCACCGGCCTGGTTGCCATGTTCACCGCGAAAGGCGGAAAGACCCATCGCACATTCGGTAAAATTTATTTTTGGTCGATGACCACGGTGTTTACCAGCGCCGTCGTGCTCGCGATCGGCCATCACCGAACATTTCTCTTCATGGTAGCATTCTTCAGCTACTTCTTCACAGTTCGCGGCTATCGCATTTTATACCTGAAAGGTATCGGCACAACAACCAAAGCGAGCTGGCTTGACTGGTTAATCGTGGTCATGTCTGCGTGCTTCATGATATTCCTGATCATTTGGGGGATCTCGCAATTGATCAACAATGAAATGATGGGGATCGTGGGTCTTGTATTTGCCGGCATCGGATCAACATTCGTCATAAACGATATTCGCCTGTTTCGTTCCAGGCCCGAGAAAATGCACTGGTGGTATGGCCACATCGGCGCCATGGGCGGAAGCTATATCTCTGCTGTAACAGCCTTCGTTGTCGTGAATATTTCCATTCCCGGTTTCGGTTGGGTGCTGTGGGTTTTGCCTTCGGCAATCGGAGGTTCATTGATTGGCCGCACAATCAGGAAATACAAACGCAAATTTGAGCAAAAGAAGTAGTGAAACTGTTTTGGTCAGTCTTTGAACTGTTCCAGATCAGCCCGAAACAGTGATTTTTCGTGAGGTTTGAAGTAACACACACAAAAACAAACCTTATCCGATATGATAAAAAGATCACTGTTGCTTTTCATGATGCTGTTCGCCTGCGCACAGATGTTCGCGCAAAAGAAAGTTCCGAAAACGGACGGCACCATCACCGTGGCCATGAAGCCCGAAAGCTGGACCGCGAAGAACGACGCTGCTAACTTAAAATTTGCCGACCACAAAGGTGTTCCTTCCCTGGAGGTCACCGATGGTAACGAACAGGCAAAACCCAGCAACATCAACTTCTCCAGTGGAACCATCGAGTTCGACCTTGAATTCATCGAAGGCTTCACAAGTTTTTTCTTCCGCTATCAAAGCGAAGAGGAATATGAATTATTCTATTTAAGAAATCGTCCTGACGACATTACCGCAACCGACGGCGTTCAGTATGCTCCGATCATCAAGAAGGTAAACATGTGGGACATGTATCCGAACTACCAGACCGCCGCCAACTTCAAGAAAGGAGAGTGGACGCACATCAAGCTGGTGATCTCCGGAGTTCAGATGCTGGTGTATGTGAATGATAAAAATCCAACACTCGTTGTGCCTCGTCTCGAAGGAAATACGAAGGATGGAACGATCGGTTTTTCCGGAAAGTGTTTCGTGAGCAACCTAGTTATCAAACCCAACCAGGTTGAAGGACTCAGTGCGATGGGAGAGTTCGATCCTGTATACAACGACAATCGTTTCATCAGCTCCTGGTTTATCAGTGAACCGGTAGATTTTCCCGCAGGAAATGAATGCAGCAACTCCAATCCTCCCGGCTTCGAAACAAAATGGAAGAAGATAACTGCAGAGCGCAATGGTCTCATCAATGTTAGCCGTTTGTATGGACAAAGCACTTCACGCCGCATGGTGTGGCTTCGAACAACATTGAAGACAAAAAAAGAAGAGAAGCGCAAGATCAATCTTGGCTTCAGCGATGAGGTTTGGGTTTTTGTGAACGGTCGCACCGCGTATGCCGATAAGAATTTATATGCACAGGACCTGAGAAAGGAACCCGATGGACGTTTGTCGGTTGAGAATGCGCAGTTTGAACTTTCACTGAAAGAAGGTAACAACGATATCCTGATCGGTCTCTCTAACGATTTCTATGGATGGGGAATTATAGCTCGTTTGGAAAACAGGATCGGGGTGGAGTACATCGATTATGTTCCGGAAGTTCTCAATAAAGAATTCGAGCCATACTTCGGAATGTATGCAAGCAAAGACACTCCTTTCAAGCTGAAGGTATCTCAATTGAGCAACAAACTATCGATCCAGGCAACCGGTGAAGGACCGATAGCCACAGAAAGTGCCGGCAACGGTGTATATAAAATCGATAATTTTGGAATTACCCTTGAATTCAATGCTGCAGAAAAGAAGATGTACTTCAGGCGGGGAACAACTACTTACGAATTCATAAAAGAATAATTAAAATGATGGTGATCAGATAAAACTGGTCACCACCATTTCTTTATTTAACATCATTCCCGTTGCCGTTCCTGCCGACACCGCATTGGCAACGGTCCTCATCGGACTTGCATTGTCGCCGCAGGCATAGACGCCGGGAATATTTGTTCTCTGCATGGCGTCCGTTTTAATGTAACGTAACTCTGTTAATTCACAACCCAATTGCTGCGGTATCGGGCAATGTTGTTCGAAGGGCACACGTGCATACACGGCGTCGAGAATAAATTCGGAGTTGTCTTTGAATATCACGCTCCTGACCTGGCCATCGTTGTGATCCACTTTCTGCACTTCTTTTTCGATAACGTTGATGTTATGCTTCCCGAGCATCCTGGTTTGATCGGAACTTAAAGTCGACTTACCATTTGTAAAGAGGGTAAGGTCTTTTGTCCAGTTGGAGATCAGGCTCACGTACTCGAAAGCAACGTCGCCATTGGCGAGCACGCCGGTTTTCTTGTTTCGGACTTCGTAACCATGACAATAAGGACAATGAATAACCGAGATGCCCCAACATTCGGCGAAGCCAGGAATGTTGGGCAAAATGTCCCTGATGCCAGTTGCGAAGATCAACTTGCTGCCGTGGAATGTTTCGTCGGCTTCCGTAGTGATCTCGAATATATCGCCAACTTTTTTTCCTTTTGTGGCGATGCCGTTGTGGAAGTCTATTGTTGAATATTGTGTCAGCTGTTCTTTCGCGAGCGCGGCGATCTCTGCGGGTTTGCGTCCATCGTGGGTAATGAAATTATGTGAGTGTGGCGTTTGACGGTTGCAGGGTAAGCCGCTGTCGATAACTAAAACTTTTCTTAAAGAACGGCCTAGTGCCATTGCAGCGGAGAGACCAGAATAGCTGCCACCAATGATGATGACGTCGTAGTTGGGAGGTGTCATTTGTGAGGGGAGAACAAACAGTTTGGATTGAGTAATGTGTAATGAATAATGTTTAATGCGCGAGTTTCGCGCGTCCGTCATTCTTCTTTTAAAGTATTTACCGGGTTCATCAACGCTGCCGAATAAGATTTATAACTCACGGTTATCGCTCCAATGAGGAACGTTACAGCACCGGCGACAACAAACAATCCAATATTTGCCTCTGTTCGATAGGCAAAATCCGACAGCCATCGCTGCATATAAAGCCATGACAACGGCGCGGCAATCACAAATGCGATGATCATGAGCTGTGCGTATTGTTTCGAGAGCAGGAAGACCAACGATCCGGTGTTGGCGCCTAAAACTTTCCGTACTCCAATTTCTTTTGCCCGCTGGTCGGCCGAGAACGACGACAAACCCAACAGGCCAAGACAGGCAATGAAGATCGACACACCTGCGAATATGTTCACGAGAGAGCTCACCGACGCCTCACTGCGATAGGTGTTCCCGAAATCTTCGTCCATGAAAGTATAACGGAATGGAAACGCAGAGTTGAACTCTTTCGTCACACGTTCGAGAGCCGGGATGGTTTCATGTGGATCAGTGATCCGTACGAACACGAAGGACGCGTCCGTTGGGTCGTAGCGGACAATTAGTGGCGGGATTGTGTTGTACAGGCTGTTCATGTGAAAATCTTTTACCACACCGGTGATCGTTCCAGTGGTACCCCACACTGAAAGTTCTTTGCCAACAACATCGCCACCGATAATTCCCGCAAGCGTTTCATTGATGATAAATCTTGATGAGTCGTACGTATATACGTTGGTGAAATCTTCGCCCTTAAGGATGTCCATTCCCATGGTCTTCACGAAATCTTCTCCCACGGTAAGCATATTGATCTCGATCACAGCGTTCGGATTTTTCCCTGGCCACCTGGCGCCACTGGTCGATGATCCGAACGACAGCGGGTTACTGCTCGTTACGGTAACTTCTTTCACCCCGGGAATAGTATGAAGCTGGTTCATGTACGCCTCGCGTTTATCGATCAGGTCGCCAATGAGATCGAGACGAATCAAATTATCGCGCTGAAGACCGATGTCTTTATGAAGAATGAAGTCGAGCTGACGCGAGATCACGATCGTTCCGCTGATCAGGAATATCGATATGGCGAACTGGAATGTTACCAGCGCGTGGCGGAAATAAGTGCCACCACCGGTCTTCGTCTTTCCTTTCAACGATCGGGAAATTGAGAACGACGAAAGCATGAATGCAGGATAAACTCCCGATAGTAAACCTGTGAGAACTACGAAGCAGGCAAGCGTGATCCATGTGACCGGATCTGTAATATTGATTGATAGATCTTTCGCTGTTAACGTGTTGAAGTATGGAAGCACGAGGTAGACTATAATAAATGCAAGAAGTGTCGAGCAGAATGCATACAATCCCGACTCTACGAAGAATTGCTGGTTGAGTGTTGATCTAAATGCACCCATTACTTTTCTCACTCCAATCTCCCGCGCACGAAGGCTCGAGCGCGCTGTTGCAAGGTTCATGAAGTTGATGCAGGCAATCAGCAGGATCAGTATCGCTATCGCGATCAGGATGCGGACATATTGAATTCTTCCGCCAACAGGTATGCCATTCTCGAATGTGCCGTAGAGATAATTTTCAGAATAGAGTTGCAGGTAAATTGGTTCGTTCGATTGCTTATCGGTGTTTCGAATGATCTCAGTTGCGCAGCGTTCGCGAACCGCATCGACATCGGCACCTGGCTTTAGAGAGAAGTACATCCTGAATCCTCCGTTGAACCAGCTATTAACCCACGTGTGTTGATCGATGTATCCTTTGCCGGGAATGATCCAATCGAAGTGAATCGATGAATCGTTGCCGGGTTCTTTGAATACACCGTTAACAATGATCTCTACTTTTTCGTCGATCTTGATGATCTGCCCGATCGCCTTTTCTTTCCATTCTGGCCCGAAGAATTTCAATGCCATCCTGTCGGAGATCATCATCGAGTTCTCATCTTCAAAAAACTTCTTTTCATTGCCAACGATCAACGGAAATGTAAATACATCGAAGAAGCCCGGTGTGGCATAACGACCCTTTTCATACGACGACACATCGTTGAAGCTGAAGAGATATTCGTTCTCCCAACTCATCGAACTCACAGACTCGATCTCGGGATACTGTGTACGAAGCACATGCTCGAGCGGAAATGGAATTCCTTCGGTGGTGTTGATTGCGCCACTGTCCTGTATCATGTTGCGCCATACCTGGTAGGTGCGATCCGCCTTTTCATGAAACTGGTCTTTATTCAATTCATCCATCACCCACAGAAGTATCAGCATGCACGAAGCGAGTCCAACTACAAGCCCGGCAATATTGATTGCCGTGTAGCCTTTATGCTTCGCCGCCTGGCGTAGCGCAGTCTTGATATGATTGAAGATCATGTCGGTGTTGTTTGCAGGATTGAACCAGTTGAAATTTTTGATGATGCCCGGGCGGAACAGTTTCAACACGTCCACAGTGTACATCCATTTCGCGTGAGATATATTTTTTGAAGCCCTTGTTTCAAAGAGTTCGTTCAGATCTCCTTCCAGGTCTTCGAGCAAGTCGGGATCACAGAACCAATGAAGTAGTCTTCGTGGGAGCCGGGGAGGAGTCATTGAAGATTATTTAGTATCTCATTTAAATTGAAACGCTGTCTTCGGTATCGAAGACCACAACTCTTTTCTTGAATTCATTACGTACTCGAGGGCCTTCTTGCCATGAAGGGTTACTTTGTGGTAACGCTTCCTTTTTCCGCCACGAACAGCAGTGGCCTCACCGAATTCCGATTCAAGGAAGCCTTTGTCTTCGAGGCGTTTCAGTGCCGTGCGCATGGCTCCGACACTTACTTTTCTCTTTAACCGCTGTTCGATCTCTTCTTTGATCGATACGCCATAGGCATTACCATGAAGCACCGCGACCGTCAACATCACGATCTCTTCAAATTCGCCGATAGAATATTTGTTCATATTAGTCCTAAATGTAGCCATTATAGGACAAAATAAAAACAGTCACCCATCGAGTGACTGTTTGCTGATTAGATGCCAACTACCAACTCACTAAGCCTTTCTCATCGAACGATGTGTTCTCGAGGCTAGTGTTATTGTCTTCTACTGTAAAGATGATGTCGTTATAATCTGCATCATCAGTATCGCTTACCGACGTATTGTCTTCGAATGCGAGCACCAATGCACCACATGTTTTCTCCTGGAAAAGGATATGTTGTTGTCTCTTGTTAGGATTCAGGTCGTAATCGGTATACAGTTTTGTTTTATCAAAGTCTACCTTGCCCTGCCATCCGTTGATGATCAGCACGAAGCCGATAACGGTTCCTGCTTTGAATTTTTCCTCCTGTAACTTCAACCGGTTGCCAGGCTGAAGGATATCTGAAGACACATCGGGAAAGAGAATATGAAGGTCGAGCTGACTTGCCGAAGTGGGAGGTGAGAACTTGCTGTAGCTATACCACGCCACTGAATTGCGATAGCCTGCACCTTCCGCGAGATAGGTTACATAAACTTCAGAGTCTGTAATGAGTTCAACTTTCTTCTGGGCCGAGTCGCTGAAGAGAATGGCCTGCGTAATTGCTACGTTTTCAGGAAAGAGCTCGAGGATCCGTGCATAGAGCGTGGGGCATGGTATTGTGTCGATGATATCGTCCGGCCTTTCGGCGATTTTATCTTTTTCATGACAAGCGATAAATGATAATACCATGAATAAACTCCATGCGGCCCTGTTCTTCATACGATGAAATGGTTTTTTGACTCCCCTTCGGGACAGGATGACACATTTGCGTGCCAGAGTGATAATTGGCGTTTCGGTTAAAACTTTAACGGGGGTTGAAAGAGAGTGAGAAAATTATTCCAGAGAGTTTATGGGGAGGTTCCACAGTCAACAGTCACAATCCTTAATCTTCCAGTAATATTCCCTTGATAGTTTTACGGGCCTTGAGAACTGTTGCCCTTTACATCAATTTCCTCGTTTTGGCCACCGCCGCCTTCGGTCAGAACATCGACAGTCTTTACGCCGACGCTGAAAAACAGCTTTTTTCGCGACCCGACTCTGCTTTCATTCTCGCCCGCAGCATTCAACAGCTTTCGGAGGACAACAACTTTAAACCTGGTATCGCGAAATCATATCATTTGATCGGTGAGGTGTTTTATCACCAGGGATTTTATAAAGAAGCCCTTACCAACCTCCTCGAAGCCGACAAGATCCTCACCGAAGAACAGGCCACCGATGAGCTTGCCGAAAACCTCAACCAGTTGGGACTTGTGTATTATAACATGCGACAGCCCGACCTCGCATTACAAAAGCACGAGCAGGCATTGAAGATCTACGAGCAGACAAAAAATCTAAAGGGAACGGCGTACACGTACGGTTGTCTCGGGCGATTGAACGAAAAGAAATCGCAGTATCCCGAAGCACTCGAATATCAAACCAAGGCTCTCGAATATTATGAAAAAGTGGGCGACAAACGTGGTCGCGCTACTATACTCGAAAACATAGGAAGCATCCACGAAGACCTTGAAGACCACAAGAAAGCACGCGGTTATTTTACCGAAGCCCTTGCACTGAACGAAGCAACCGGCGATAGTCTTTCGATGATCGTGAACATCAACAACCTGGCCGATGGCTATCGAAAGACAGGCCACAATGAAGAAGCCATCGTTCTAACGGGCAAAGCGCTGCAGCTCGCGTTGCGGTTAAAAGATCAGTACCAGATCGTAAGCGCATATAAAGATCTCGGTAAAGTGTTCAACCAGGACCACCAATTCCAGGAAGCTTACGAGAATCTTGAAAAAGGAAGAGTGCTGTATGAAGAGATCTACGGTGAAGAGACACGCCGGCAGGTTGCACTTCTTCAAACGTTGTTCGAGGTTGAGCGAAAGAATGGTGAGATCCAGATCCTCGAATCTTCGCAGCGATTAAATACCGTTGTGAAGATCGCGTTGATATCGGGATTGGTATTACTTGGATTGCTGGGCACTACGATCATAAGCCGGCAGCGATTGAAGATCAGGCAAGGCAAAGAAATGATCGATATAAAAGAATCGGGACAGAAGCTAATGCAGGCGGAGCTGGAGAATGCGCACCTTCATGAAAAGCAGTTGCAGGACGAGCTCGAAAATCGTACGAAGTCGTTGACGGCTCACACGCTTCACATCATCAGTAAGAATAAGATCCTCGATGACCTGCGGACCAAGCTCCAGGAGATGACCAAAGAGGAAATGCGTGAGCAGCGCAAGCAGATCCATTCTCTCATCAAGCTGATCGACAATAATTTTGTGCAGGACAAAGACTGGGATGATTTCCGGAGCATCTTCGAACAAGTGCACCGCGATTTCTTCGAGCAACTTCAAAAACGTTCGGGCGATCTTACGTCCGCCGATCTCCGGCTTGCTTCCCTTATCCGTCTGAACCTTCCGAGTCGCGATATCGCTACGATTCTTGGGATCTCTCAAGACAGTTTGAGGATCTCCAGGTACCGTCTCCGGAAGAAACTTGGGTTGAACCAGGGCGAGAGCCTCTCCGGATTTATACTGTCGCTGTAGCCAACATTAAGTTTGTTTGTATACGCTGCCCGATATCTTAACGTGCAGATAACATCGTGTATCTCGCTGATTTTCATTCCACTACTTACACTTTCTGAAAACCTGTAGCCGTCTTGTTAACGGTCGAAACACTCATTGTTGCCTTTTTGATAATGGCATTTCGTTGATCATGGCCCCTCCGAACCGCTATTGTTGCATCGTAAAATTTTTACTCCTCATGCGCAACGTCATTCCCGTTATTGTCATCGCCTCGCTGCCTGCATTATTCACCCAGTGTACACGTACATCGGCCAACGGCGCCGTGCCCGCTGTGCAAACAACAACTGTAAAAGCTATTGAACCGGCTGTTGTTACGGAGACAGTCACTTACGATACCGATGACCCCGCGATCTGGATCAACAAGGCCGACCCCGCAGGCAGTCTTATTATCGGTACAGATAAAGATGCCAGCGGAGCACTGTATGTATTCGACCTCAACGGTAAGATCATACAGGATAAAACTGTAAAAGGCCTTCAGCGTCCCGACAACGTGGACATAGAATATGGTTTGAACATTGGCGGCCATGAAAACGACATCGCTGTTGTTACGGAGCGCAACACGCATAAGATCCGCATCTATAGCATTCCCTCCATGCAGGCAATCGACAATGGCGGCATTGAAGTGTTCGTGGGAGAAGCGGGCGACATGGCGAGAGACCTGATGGGCATTGCGTTGTACAAAGATCCCACTACGAGCGACATCTACGCGATCGTTGGAAGAAAGACAGGACCTAGTGGTGAATATCTCTGGCAATACAAGCTGGAAGACAACGGCAAGAATGGTGTTAAAGCAACGCTCGTAAGAAAATTCGGACAGTACAGCGGCAAGAAGGAGATCGAGTCGATTGCTGTTGACGACAAACTCGGTTATGTGTATTACAGCGACGAAGGAGTTGGCGTTAGAAAATATTATGCAGATCCGAAGAAGGGAAACGAAGAGCTCGCACTGTTCGCGACAACGGGCTTCGCAGCAGACCACGAAGGCATTTCAATTTATGAAGTGAGCGACAGCACCGGCTACGTTCTTGTATCGGACCAGGGTGCAAATCAGTTCTTCATCTTTCCACGCGAAGGCAATGCCGGTAATCCCAATGATCATCCACTGAAGAAGGTTGTGTTGGTGAAAGCAATGGAGAGCGATGGCTCCGACGTTACGAGCGTTCACCTCAATGATAAGTTCAGTCACGGCTTGTTCGTGGTAATGTCGACGGACAAGACTTTTCACTACTACCGTTGGGAGGACATTGCGGGCACGGATCTTAAACAGGCCGGACAATGAAGATCATCCTGGTCATTCTCCTGGCTTTTGTGGCAGCGATCACCAACGCTGCTACGATCAAGGGGAAATTATTGGATGAAAACAAAGAGCCTCTCACGGGCGCGAATGTTATCCTCGATGCGAGTAAGAACCTGCATGCACTCGCAGGTTTGGATGGCTCGTATGTTATCAGGAACATTCCTCCAGGGACTTACACACTGAAGGTTTCATTCATCGGTTATCAAACACAGGAGAAGACCATCACGATAGCCAGTGAATCGGAAGCAACAATTGTTGATTTCAACATGACTGTTGATGCAGCGCTGCTAAGCGAAGTAGTTGTTTCCGCCCGCGCTGAAGGAGGCTCGGACGCAGAAGCACGGTTGGCCGAAAAGAATTCGCTCCAGGTAGTTAACGCATTGTCTGCAAAATCTATTTCACTGTTGCCCGATCTCTCCGTTGCGAATCTTGTACAGCGTATGTCTGGATTAACGGTGCAGCGATCGAGCAACGGCGATCCCCAGTATGCGATTGTTCGTGGTATGGACAAACGCTACAGCTACACACTCGTGAATGGTTTGAAGATCCCAAGTCCCGATAACAAGAATCGTTATGTACCTCTCGATATTTTTCCGGCCGCGTTGCTGGAGCGACTCGAAGTTTATAAAAGCCTGACTGCCGATATGGAAGGCGACGCTATTGGTGGAGCCGTGAACATGGTGATGAAGAGTGCGCCGGAGAATTTCGAGGTGAAGGCCGACTTCCAGGGTGGGTATAATTATATCAATAGCCTGTATGATTTCGATCACTACAATAAGTCAGGGATCATCAAGCAATCGCCACGTCAGTTGTATGGAACTGGCTACCAGGCACAGTCTTCAGAATTCAGCAAGAAGAATCTCGAGGTTAAAAGCGGCAAGCCGCTTCCCGATATGATCGGTTCTTTTTCGATCGGCAATCGCTTTCTCAATAAAAAGCTCGGCGTATTGATCGGCGGAAGTTTTCAAAACTCATATCGCGCCACGAAGAGTCTTTGGTTCGATTACGATGTTGATCCCTACGGTACAGATCTTCCACAGCTTGCGTCATTGCAGGAGCGACATTACTCAATACAACAGACACGCGGAGCTGCTCATGCGCGACTTGACTACAAGTTCAATGAGGACAACGAGATCAAGTTTTATACGGGCTATTATACGCTGAACAACAACGAGACACGGGACATCCGCGAAACTTCATTGAAACTCGGTTACAGCGCAGCACAGGGCGATGCATCGTTAGGTTATACAACACGGACGAAAACAACCGATCAGGCAATACTTACTTCATCGCTGCAAGGCAGTCACAGGTTGTTTGCGCCGTTAAAGCTCACGTGGTCGGCTGTGTATTCTACTGCAAACAACAAAGAACCCGACAATGCGAAGTTTACCCGCAGCAGCACTTTACAAGATTTCAAAGAGACGCCACAAGGTGCCGAAGGTCTTTCACGTCAGTGGCTGGCGAATACCGATACCGACTTCACGGGTTACCTGAACCTGGTCTTCCAGCCGGAATCGTGGGGTAAGAGTTTGATAAAGGCCGGTGGAATGATGCGTCATAAGAATCGTGACAGTGATTATGACATCTATTATTTCACGCCGAGCCCGACCCAACAATTCCAGGGTAAAGACTGGAATACGATCAGCGATGTGAAGTGGTCACTGACTAATCCACTCGGTGCTGCAAGCGACCCGATGAATTATTATGCGCATGAATATATCAATGCTGCGTACGTGCTTGGAAAGCTTGATGTTGAGAAGTGGGAATTGAATGCCGGCGTTCGTGTTGAAAATACCAATCAGGGTTATAAGCTGAAGAACCCGCAAGGCATAACGCCCGACAGCACGCAGCATTATACCGACATCCTTCCCAGCATGATGGCGAAGTACAGGATCAACTCCAATACGGCGTTGCGGTTCAGCTACTACAAAGGTCTTTCGCGTCCCGGCTTCTTCGAGATCGTGCCGTATATCTACCCGGAAGATGGTTATCCCGAGCACGGAAATCCTGGATTGAAGAGGGTGAGATCTCAGAACGTGGACCTGCGACTCGAAATGTTTCCGAATGTTACGGACCAGATACTGGTTGGTGTGTTTTACAAATACATCACGGACCCGATCGAGTACACGGTAACGAAGTATGGAATCGCTAACGAGAATGTGATGCAGCCCAACAATTTCGGTAACGCGAAGAACATGGGTGTTGAATTCGACTTCACACACTACTTCAACAAGTTTGGGATCCGTGCCAACTACACTTACACGCATTCCAGCATCACAACTACGAAGCAACTTCCCGGTCCTGTTGATCCGAACGATCTTTCGAAGGGATATACTACTTACACTGTTAATCAAACACGTCCTATGCAAGGGCAGGCGAATAACATCGGCAACCTGTCGCTCTTGTACAAAGATCTCGACAAAGGCTGGGATTCTCAGTTGTCATTGGTTTACACAGGAGAGAAGCTTGAGGCAACTTCTCCGTACCTCGGCAACGACCTGTATGGCAAGCCGATCATGATACTTGATTTTGCTCTTGATAAGAGAGTGTCGAAGAACATCGAGGTGTTCATTAAAGCAACGAACCTGCTGAACTCGGCTTACCAGATGTACATCAAGAAAGGTGTGTACCAGCAGACCAACGAATATCCTTACCAGAACGATCCGGCGAATAAGACTTTGGCGCGCAGAGATCAATACTACCAGACGTTCCGTGTAGGCGTTCGCATTAAACTCAACAGAAACTGAAACCTAATTAACAACTAACAAAAACAAAACGGTATGAGAAAAATTACAAACATGCTAGCGGCTTTCCTCTTCATAGGAACGGTTGCTTTCGTGGCAAGCTGCAGCAGCGACGATCCCGCGAAGCCGGCACCAACAGTTACAACAACGTCTTCAATCTTATCGGTTATAGCGGATACAACTTCGACTGTTACTCTTAACATTTCGGCAGCAGCCGGCATCAAAGACATTGCGGTTTCATTGGACAACAGTGCTATCGGAACAGTTGAGATCACCAACAAGGCAGACCTCATCGGCAAACTGGTGGGCGACGCAACGCTGAAGTTCACTTCAACATTCACATTAGGAACCGGTAACATCACTATTATCGTAACCGACAATGCTTCGCTTACAGGCCAGGCTGCAGTTGCTGTAACGGTTACCGATCACCCTGCGATCGAGATCCGCGGTACAGACGGAACAACCGGCACGAAAGAATATCACATCACGAAAGCGACAACATGGGGTCCGCATTTAACTTACCACGTAACGAGCAACGTGTTTGTTGAAAAAGAAGGATCGCTCACTTTGATGGAAGGAACGACTGTTATAGTTGATGGCAAGTTCTCTTTCACCGTAAGAGGAAACTTCTACAGCTACGGAACAGCAACCGACTCTGTTGTATTGACCGTGCCTTCAGGTCAGCGCACGAAAGCAAACATCTTCGGTGGATTGTGGGGCGGCGTATTGTCGTCGAACACCGATGGCACTAACACATTTGCTGCAAACGAGTTGGTTGTACAGTACACACGCTTCGAATATACGGGTATGCTTGGACAAGCATGGCAGGACATCGTGAAGCTGGGTGAAGTTGCCGACACGAACACACCCGAGTATGCTTTGTTCTTCAACAACCCGACCGGAATTTGCGTGATCCAGAATTCTACATTCGCCTACAGTGCAGACGTTGCAGTTCAGGTTGACCAGGGAAAAATATTGATCACCAACAACGCATTTATCCTCAATGGAAAAGCCGGTGGCGAAGCGATCGACACCAAGGTTGGAACGAATGGCGATATTGCTTACAACTTATTCTACAAGACAGCTACCAACGGTGTGAAGTACAACGCAAAGGGTGGATCATCGGACCTCCGTATTTACAACAACACTGCTGTTGAATGCGGATGGAGACAGACTTCACACTCAGACCACGGCGGATCATTCAACGCGGAGCAAGGTGCAAAGGGAATGTTGTACAACAACCTAATCGTTAACTGTACGCGCGGCGTTCGATTCTCGAATGGAAAAATTCCGGATGTAGCTCACCTCAACGACGGTTACAATTATCATTACTCGAAAGTGACAAGCGCAGTTGGTACAGACTCGTACACACCACAGTTCTATCCTGCAGATGGATTCATCATCCGTGGCAACGGCAAGACTGGCCCTAACGCTGTTGACTCTACCTTCGAAACATCGCACGACGTACCGGCTCCGAAGTACACAGCGAACCAGTATGACGAAGCAGCTACGATGGCAGCAGCACAGGATCCGCAGTTTGTGAACTTCTCTGTAACGACGTTTGATAACGCGGCTGCAGTAACGGCAGAGGAACCGTCGAACGAAGGTTTCCCTGCGGTGATGAACTTCCACCTCAAGGCTGGTTCACCGGCGTTGACTGGCGGCAAGACGACATTCAGCCCTTACAACACCAGCGCGCTCAGCGCAGGCGGTAAGTCGTACTCAGCTCCGGCACCTGCTGCGTACTTCGGTGCTTACGGTACGAACTAGTAACAGCGACACTTATTAGAATACAGAGGACTACTTGAACAAAGTAGTCCTTTTTATTAAATTAGTATTACCAGCTTAACATGAGGGTAATATTAATTATAGCGTTTGTTGTTGCATTTGGCGGTTTGGCGCAGGCCGATCAGATCATTTGGCACAAAGGCAGCGTGGTTCTCTCGAACAAGGAGGTTGTTGTTGGTGATATCGCGAGGCAGGGGTTTGATCTCTTGCTTCTCAGAGATGCGAAGGGAAGTGTTGATGTGCTGGCAGCTCATGAGGTTTCAACTTTCAGGTACTATGATACGAAAGAGAATGTGAACAGGACGTTCTTTTCAATTGCTAATCGATATTATGAAAGGGTCGTGAGCGGAAGGATCTCTGTTTTCAGGATCCAGAAAATGTTTCATGAAGAGATTGACGAAAAGCATTCGGAAGCTTTCGATTTTTTTATAGAAGAGGGAAAGACAATCTATTCGATCAGCTCTTTCAGGAAGAAATTTTTTGATAAGATCAGGGATGAGCTTGAGTTGCAACTCATTTCTTATAAGCAGTTCGATCCGAATACAAGACACGGTGCGGTATCGTTGATCTTGCTTTATAATAAGGCTTCGGTGCCGGTTATTTAGATTTTGTTGCGCAAAGGATTCTCAGAATAAAACTTGGCGTATCCTTTCTTCCCTCTGCGTATCCTTTGCGAAACAAACTCCTTATTTAAACCCCGGCGCATCCAGCTTCTTCGAGATCCTGAACACCGCATTGATCAACCCAACATGACTATACGTCTGCGGGTAGTTTCCCCATTGCGAACCATCCAGTCCAACATCTTCGCTGAAAATATTCAGGTGATTGGCGAATGATAAAATGTTATCAAGGGTTTTCGTTGCATCGTCAATTCTTCCTACGCACGCAAGAGCATCCACATACCAGAATGCGCACACCAAAAATGTAGCCTCCGGTTTTCCAAAGTCGTCCTGGTGAACATAGCGATAGAACAATCCCTGATCTGTCTTCAATAATCCTTCCAGTGCTTTCAGGTGAAGCTTTGCTTTTTCGGAGGTCGGATCGAGATAGCCCATTGTGATTAGCTTCAGCGTACTCGCATCAAGATACTCGGCACCGACCGCTTGTGTGTAAACTTTTCTTTCCGGATCGTAGCACGTCTCGATCTTGTCGGATGCAATCTTCGCGAGACGTTCGGCTTTTTCGGTCAGTTCTTTATCGCCAACGTTTCTTCCAATCTTCGCCACGGCTTTGGCACCAGCCCAATGGAAGAGTAAAGTATACGTGTGAACCTGAGTTACACTCCGGAACTCCCACAGTCCCGCGTCGGGTTCTTCCATCGTGTTCTCGATCCAGAATAGCAGCCGATCGGCAAGGATCTTGTACGAACTTCGTCCGGAGAACGACAGTCGTTTATCGATAAACAACGGAAGCAATCCAACCAGCACCTGACCGTAAACGTCATTCTGAATTTGCATGTAGGCCTTGTTGCCGACACGTACGGGCTGGTTGCCCAGGTATCCTTCGAGATCAAGATGAAACTCTTCAAGATCTTTCTGGCCGGTGATCGAATACAGCGGTTGCATTCTCCCGGTCTCACGCATCAATACATTCTGTATGTATTCGAAATATTTTTCCAGCTCGTCGAAGTGACCGAGTTCATTGAATGCTTTCAATGTATAATACGAATCACGAAACCAACAATAGCGATAGTCCCAGGTGCGCGAGCTCATGTTGTGCTCCGGCAAGCTGGTCGTTCCCGATGCGATGATGCCACCCGTGTCTTCGTATTGGTGAAGTTTCAGAACGAGCGCCGAGCGTATTACCTGGTCCTGGTAAATATCGGGAATGTAAGTGCTCTTGATCCACGTTTCCCAATAGAGAATGGTCTTGTTGATGAAATCTTCTACGGTAGATTTTAATGGAGCTTCCAACGCTTCGCCATAGGTAAGGGCGAGATATTGATTGTGGATGAGAACGAATGGTGATTCCTCCATGATGTTCGACAGCGAGATATCGGTTGTTAACCGCATTTGCTGATCGTAGCCATTGAACCGGATGTGATTGCTTGCCGGTACTTTTTCGGGAACTCGTTTTCCGTAGTCGGCCGAAGGATTGCATACAACTTTAATCACCGGACTTCCACTGAGCAGCTCGATCTTCCGAATGAACATCAGTGGTCTGAAAACTCTTTCGTATTGAAAAAATCTCGGGGCACAGTCTACCACACGAAATTTTCCTTCGGGCGTCTCGAACTCCGTGCACAACACGTTGGTGTTGGTTACATAGTATTGTTTGCTTTTGTACGATCCAGTAGGAGTGATGGAAAACTGGCCGCCAACTTTGGTGTCGATAAGCGATCCGAAGATGAATGATGAATCGAACCGTGGCCAGCAAAGCCATTTCACGGCCGCGGCTTCGTCGATGTATGCCAGGTAAGAACAATTGCCTACCAGGCCCATTCTGTATTGGTGATGTTTTGCAGGCGTTTCCATTTTAATTTTGCTTCAGATTATCCAACAGCCTGTACGCCTCTCTTTGATTTCTCACGTTATACTCGGCGGTGCTCAGGTCGCTTCCGACTTTCACCGTTACTCCGCGTCCCTTGAGTACATTGAAAATATCTTCGTCGGTTTTATCATCACCCATGGCAAGAATAAAATCGGAGGGGAACAACTCCATTAATTTTCCTGTCGCGATCCCTTTATCGATGCCGGCGGCTCTTACTTCGATCACTTTATGTCCATCAAGAACATTCAGATGAGTGTTGCGCGCAAGGTGATAAAGATTATCCAGCAATTCGCGTGAACGAATAAACCCGAGCTCTTCATCAACATTCCGGTAATGCCACGCAATCGTGTATTCTTTCTCTTCAACGAAAGATCCCGGCGTGCGATTTTCATACATTTCGAAAGTCGATTTGATCAGGTTCTTCCATGAAGTATCGATATCCGTGTAGTGCTGCCAGTTCTCACCCTTCAGCCTGAACGAAGCACCGTGTTCCGCAACAAGGTGTATGGACAAATGGCCCAACCATTTCTCGAGGATCTTAAAGTTGCGACCACTGATGATTACCACTTCGGTAGCCGGTGCTGCCGAAAGAGTAGCGAGTAAATTCAAAAGGTCTGCGTTGGGACGGGCATAGTCAGGCCGCGACTCGATCGGCACCAACGTTCCATCGTAATCCAGGAAGAGCAATCGCTTATTCGCGTGTTTGAATGATTCACGGATGTTCGTCGCGATCTTGTCGTCGATCAAACGAATACTAAGTTCTTTCTGTCTTTTTTTGATCTCATCGAGCTCTTTGAAGAAGCTCGCCACCCAGGTAACCACGTTGTTCTCACGAATCCGTTTCTGCATAACTGCCATGCATTGCTTCTGTTCCTCCAATGGCATGAGCAAGGCTGTGTTGATCTTCTTTGCAACCTCCGTTTTATCGTGCGGGTTAACGAGCATCGCTTCACCCAGTTCATTTGCGGCGCCTGCGAGTTCACTTAATATTAACACGCCGTCTCCGTCTACACGACTCGCGATATACTCTTTCGCAACGAGATTCATTCCATCGCGAAGGGGAGTGATCAATGCAACATCGGCCGACTGGTACAAGGCACAGAGTTCTTCGAAGCCGAGATTGTTGTAGCGATAAATGATCGGCTGCCATTCGAGTGTCGAATACTTGCCGTTGATGCGACCCACCTGCTCTTCGATCATCTTTCGTCTTTCGTTATACTTCGAAACGATCTGTCGCGAAGGAACAACCACCATCACGAACACTACTTTTCCACGCCATTCCGGGAAGAGCTCCAGGAACTTTGCGAAGCCCGAAAGCCTGTGGGTAACGCCTTTGGTATAATCGAGCCGGTCGACTGAGAAGATGATCTTCTCTCCGAATCTTTCCCTGATCAGTTGTTTGTGTGTGAGAATACCGGCGTTGTCTTCCGTGTCGTAAAATTTTTCGAAGTCTATACTAATAGGGAAGAGATCGGCCTTTACTATTCCTTTTTTGTTGAACACTTCACGATACCGGTGGTCGAGACCCGATACCATCGTTACTGTTTTCAGGAAGTGCTGTAGGTATTCGCTGGTATGAAACCCGATGAGGTCGGCGCCAAGCAGGCCATCGACGATCTTCTTCTTCCATTCGCGATGCAACAACCGGAAGATCTCGAACGACGGAAATGGAATGTGTAAGAAGTAACCGATCGTTACGTCAGGCATCTTCTCACGGATCATTCCGGGCAGCAACATCAAATGATAATCGTGGATCCAGATCGTGTCTCCGGGTTGAAGAAAGCTGAGGATCTTTTCGCAGAACATCGCGTTCACTTCCTCATATGCTTCGAAAGTACTTTCCTCATATTCTACATAACTCGGGAAGTAGTGGAACAACGGCCAGATGGTGGCGTTACAAAAACCATTGTAATATTTATCGAACTTTTTCGCTTCGAAGAATATCGCCTCGATCTTGTATGTTGTTGAGAGCTTGCCTTTCGATACAGCTCGTTGCCATTTTTTTTCTGTGAAGTCGGCCGCACCCACCCAAAACTTTTCATCGAAGCGGCCGTCAGCATCTTTCTCGAAATAACTTTTAAGTGCGCTTACGAGGCCACCATCGCTTTCAGTGAAAGTTGTTTTGCCATCCAGTTTTGTTGCTTTTAGTGGTAAGCGGTTTGAAACGAGGATAAGCCGGGAGCTTTTATTGTTGTCCATTAAGGGCAACAAAGCAATAAATGTACCCCGGTTTTCAACCGATGACTAGGGTTCATTGCTGAAAAACCACCACAGATGTGGGGTGTTAATAGCGTAACCCCGCGATAATATTCGCATAAAGACTACTGTCTACTATTGTATACAATACCTAATGCCGCCCATTCTAAATTCCATCAGTAAGAGAATCTTCTTTACCCTTGGAATTCTTGTGTTCAACATAGCCGTTATTGCTCTTCTGTCTCTCCTTTTCCTCACGAAGACACGCGCAGTAGGAAGCATCGGGCAGCATATCGATAGCCAACGGATCCTCATCATCAAACTGATAAAAACTGATCTCGACATTCTTCGCTTCGAGTCGGTGAACCAGCAGTTTTATGAAACGGGACAGACCGATATGGTTCGTGAGCGCGACAGTCTCTGGAATCTCATGAAGATGAAGAACACCGAGCTTCGAAAGGAGATGGAAGAAAACGAATTCCTTATCGACTACCAGTTTCACCAAATCGACAGCCTGTTGAACGACTACAGTAAAACGTTCAGGCACCTGCTTCGCAAGATCAACGAACGCGGCTTCAAAGATTACGGACAAGAAGGTATCATGCGGAGCTTCGCCCACCAGCTCGAGACAAGCAACATCATTCCACTCACCGAATATCTCATGCTTCGAAGACATGAGAAAGATTTCCTGCTTCGCAAAGAGGCCCGTTATGTTGATGAGTTCAATGAACTGTGCGACCAGGTGGCGAGCTTAAAGGATATGTCCAGGTCGGACATGATCTTACTGAACAATTACAGGATCGCTTTCAACAAGCTGGCAGACCTCAATTACCAGATCGGCATCACGCCCAGCGATGGCTTGCTTGGAATGTTAAGCACCAAAACACAGGAAGTGTCGCGACATCTCGAAGAGCTCACTATGTTATCTCAGGCGCGCATCGAGCAGTTCACCCAACGCAGCATGGTCGTATTCTCGATCACATCCATCATTACCGTAGCACTATCGGTGATCTTAACTTTCTATACTTCGGCGCGACTCGCACGACCGATCAAAAGACTCTCTGCAACCATGGGCCATTTCATGGTGAACGAAGGCTTCAATGAAGAGGAGCTTAAGAACGACGAAGAGACAAACGAGATCGCTAATCTTTCTCAGGCTTTCGCAAAGCTCAGCAAGAAACTCAAGACCCAGTTTGCCGAGATCCAATCGCAGAACCGAGAACTGAAGAAACTTAATGAAGAGCTCGACCGGTTTATTTACAGTGCTGCCCACGATTTGAAGTCGCCACTTGCGTCGATGGAAGGGTTGGTGATACTTGCAGAGAAAGAGATGAACGTGCCGGAGCACGCGCATTACTTCAGGATGATGACGTCTTCGCTCCGGAAGCTGGAGAGTTTTATCAAAGACATCACCGACTACGCAAAGAACAAACGTCAGCAACTGAAAGTTGAGCCGGTGGATGTGGAAGAACAGATCGCCGAGATCATCGACAGCCTGAAGTTTCTTCCGGATGCAAACCGGATCACGCCAAGTATTCAGTTAAAGACGAGTGCTGAGTTTCATTCCGACAAGACACGTCTCAACATCATATTGAAAAACCTGGTGTCGAATTCATTCCGCTACTTCGATCCGACCAAGAGCGAGAACCACGTAGTGATAGAAGGGCAGGTGAACGAGCAGCAGCTTACGCTCAAGATTACTGACAACGGGATTGGCATTGAAGAAAAGCATTTACCCAGGATCTACGATATGTTTTATCGGGCCGTTGAACATTCGCAAGGAACCGGCATTGGTTTATTCCTGGTTCGCGAAACCGTGCGGATGCTTCGTGGTAAGATCGCGGTGAAGTCGAAGCTGGGTGAGTGGACGATCTTTTATCTCACCATTCCAAATCTCAAAGGAAACACGTCGGTGATCGAAAGCGCGGAGACACCGGTGGAACACGCGGTGGTCGTCAGCGATCAGTCAGTTGGATAGATGTTTCGAGAGCTCGTCGATCTTGTCTGAATTAAGAATGTCAAGTCCAATGGCTTCCAGTTTATCCCATGCATTTTCGAAGTCAGGCATTGCCCAGAACCGCATTGGAAACCCGAGAGTATGTGCCTGGTCAATGACCTTCCGAAGCTTTGCTTCTTCCTTCGGGGGAATCTCGCCCTGGCCATTCCAATTCGAAACACTTGAAAAGCTTGTGCTGATCAACCTTAACCTCTTCAGATTCTCGATCGTGTACTTCCCTTCCGGGCGGCCGTCGAATGTGATGTAGCCGGGATAGTTCTTCCATTCATCGGGAGGAGGATAGTTGCCACTCATGGTGATCCACAGGTTAGAGCATGTTTTGATCTCCGGATATTTTTCGAGCAGCTTAATTAACGCGGACATGGTGGGCGCTCCTTCGGTCTTCAGATCTATCATGAGTGTGAGTCCATAAAGATTGCCGTTGGCTTCTTTTACTTTTTGTGAAAGCGGCTCGATGTACATCGACTCGAGTGTCTTCGAAGGATCGATCTCTTCTTTGGTGTGAGCTACGAGCAACTGGTTGTTCTCGAGAAACACGTCGGCTTCGATATACGCTACTTTTAATTCGAAGGCATTGTAGAATGGCCTTGGCTTCAGGTAATCGTTATGTGCAAAAATTGCTTGCGCACGCAATTGACTGGAAACCGAGAGGACGATGAGCAATATCAATATCCTTTTCATACTGGTCATACAGGATTAACAAATCGAAAATATTGGCGACGTATTTTACTACGAACATCACACCTCTAAAAGTATGGGAAAATTCGTGTTAACAAAACGTTCTAATGGCGAGCTGCAATTCAATCTTGTTGCCGACAACGCTGAGATCATTCTTACCAGCGAAGGTTATTCGTCGAAAGCAGGCTGCGAAAATGGTATTGATTCGGTAAAAGAGAATTCAGTGCGTGAAGATGCATACGATCGCAAGACGGCATCGAACGGAAAATTCTATTTCAATCTTAAAGCGAAGAACTCGCAGGTTATCGGCACCAGCCAGATGTATGTGTCAACGTCGTCGATGGAAGTTGGTATAGAGTCGGTAAGGAAGAATGCTCCGAAAGCAGCGGTTGTGGCTGACGAAGCCTGATCGTCAATTCAGTCGCTCTTTGAATATGACGTCAATTGCCATCGTAAGTTCCTGGGATGGTTTTACAGCGCCGGACAAATATTGCTCTGGCGCTGTTGCAATTCTTTCTTTCGTAGAATGCACAAGCTGCTCCCATTCATCTTTCGACAGCTCACTTTCTTTATCCCTCAGCATTTCGAGAAAAGGCTCCAGCGCCTGCAGATATTGATTGGGTAGTAAAGTCATTTGTTTCGGTGTAGTGGTGATGAGGTGCTAAGGTAGGTCGTAATTGAGGCGCGCCGACACCGTTCCTAAAACTTAACATTAGGGTCGCGCGAGCAACAAATGCATTTCCTGCGTAGCCGATTTCCGGGTTTTTGGGACCAGGAACCTGGCTGTGAGCGAGGAAACATGGAAATGTTGCAACACGGTATCTTTAACAATATGCACGGAGTCGTTTCGGAGCATGGCAACACCATCGCGGTCGGTGTAGATCCAAACCGTTTGTCCGCCTTTATCATTTTTTATCTGCGATGCCGTTTGGTAACGATGCACTGCTTTCCCATAATAGAAATCCATTCCGTATGGATTGTAATTCAGTCCGGTGAGATCATAGCCGGTGCGCGATGCGATCTGCGCTGCCACATTTCCCGACTCATATCGAAGTAAGTTCGGGTACATGTGCGCGTTGAAAACGAAATTCATCGTAACGATAGCAAAGAACGACGGGAATAATACACGCTTGAATCTGGTTCCGCGATAAAACATGTAGTAGATAGTCATAAAGGCACCCATAAACGCAACCAGGACAACGAGCACGTTCCTTGTTGGAAACCAGGTAAACATCAACACCGCGATAGCTAGCAGGAACACACTTATGGTGTATTGAATGATTGCAACCGTCTTGAACTCTCCTTCATATTTCTTGATCAGTTTCCGGATAAATGCGCCCGTGAGTATTGCACACAAAGGAAACATTATGAATATGTAGTGAGGAAGCTTGTAGTTCGACATCGACAGTGCGATAAATGGAAGAACAGTTCCGCCAAGCGTTAGCGCTTCGTTACGTCGTTTGATGATGAACCCGTTGAAGATGATCTTCTTCAACTTTTTGCCCAACGCGATAAAGAACAGGAAACACCATGGAAGGAATGCCCACAGGAATGTGTGAATGAAATAGAATGGACCCGTGTCGTTCGTCCATGTACTGTCACCCGTAAGCCTGCCGAAACTCTGCGTCCAGAAGTAGAAACGTAGTCCCGAAGTAACTAACCCATTGTAAGTCTGACGGCCACCGCTTGCATCAAACTGTTCGTAGAGTCCATAGATCATCGGGAAGATGAATACGAACACCATCGGGATCAGCAACAGCCATTGCCAGCGGAACAGCGTTCGCCAGTCGCGTTTCAATAACAGGTCAGTTCCAAGAGCAAGCGCGGGAACCATGGCACCGATCGGTCCTTTTGCGAGCATTGCAGCCGCAATACCAAGTGACGCCCAAAACAACGACGAGATCTTTTTCGACGAAGTATATTCCGCCAGCTGCCAGATGGCAAAGATGGTGCTGCCAGCGAGTATTGCGTCGGTGCGTACGTCATTCACGAATTGAAACCACCCATCGCAGGAGGCGAGTATCAACGCAGCAAAGTATCCCGTCCATCGTCCGTAGTACATGCAGCCTAAACGATAGGTCGAGAACAACCCGAGTATCGTGAACAACATCGAAGGAAGTTTGTATGCGAAGTTGCCCGGGCCGAAGAGATTGAACGAGAGCGCGGCGCTCCAGAAGATCATCGGTGGCTTATCAATATAATCTTCGCCTCTCGAATAAAGCTTCAGGTAGTTGCCGGTCTGCGTCATCTCCCGCGACATTGTTGCATACTGTGCTGCGTCGATCTCCATGACGTCGATGAACATTCCAACGAAATAGATCACAACAATGGGGAGCAACAACAACCACTTTCTACCGTGCTTCATTTTGAGAATATTGAATATTTCAGAATACACCAGATGGCGCGAAAGCCGTCCCTGGCCCTTATCTTTTTTCCTTCGGCGTATGTTCGGCCATAGTACGACACACCCACTTCGAAGATCCGCACGCCCGGTATACGCGCGACCTTGATGGTAACTTCTGGTTCGAAACCAAAACGATTCTCACGAAGCTTTACAGATGAAATGATCTCCCTGCGAAACAGCTTATAACCTGTTTCCATATCGGTAAGATTCAGGTTGCTCACAATGTTGCAGAGAAATGTGAGAACATGATTTCCGATCGAATGCCAGAAGAAAAGTATCCGGCGTGGCGCGGTGCTCATGAGCCGTGAGCCATAAACAACATCTGCCACCCCTTCGAGGGCGGGTTCAAGTAGCTTCGAATAATCTCGCGGATCATATTCGAGATCTGCGTCCTGTATGATCACGAAGTCGCCCTTCGCTTCCTGTATGCCTCTTCTGATTCCAAATCCTTTACCCGAATTCTTTTCGTTGCGCATGTAGCGTATGTGATCACAACCTGACTTGCGAACATATTCTTCAATTACTTCGCGCGTTGGATCGGTAGAACAGTCGTCTATGATGATGATCTCCTTGCTAGTATCGAGTGGCAACTTTACCTGGGTGATCTTATCGAGAACAGTAGCGATCGTCTTCGATTCGTTGTATGCGGGAATGATAATGGAGAGCGCAGCCTTTTCCATGTGGGTCGAAAACTATACAATCGTTGAGTCAGATTTTTTGATAAGAGAGAGTTTAATCATACGGTAACATCCAGTTAATTTTTACGAGTGATCTTTGATGCGATGAAGATGTTAGGAGTATTGTGCTGTTTGGTCTTGATTAGTACGTCTGCTCTTTCACAAGACAGCGATCCAAAAGTTATCCTCATCACTCTCGATGGCTTTCGCTGGCAGGAACTCTTCGAAGGACCTGATTCAATTCTTTCGCCGGGAAAAGATCTTTACTGGAATTCGAAGGCAGAAGCGCGTCGCAGGATGCTGATGCCTTTTATGTGGAATGAGATCGCCTCGAACGGGCAACTCGTTGGTAACAGAAACTTCAACAATAAAGTAAACTGCGATAATCCACACTGGTTCTCATATCCTGGCTATAACGAAATGTTTACGGGTTTTGTCGACCGTCGTGTGAAGTCGAATGAGAAGATTGTGAACCCGAACATGACGGTCTTCGAATTCATTTCACAACAGGAAGGATATAAAAACAAAGTGGCGGCATTCGGAACGTGGGGCGTGTTTCCTTACATCTTCCGGGAAGACACATCAAATATTTTTGTGAATGCCGGCGATGATGTTGCAACCGGCGAGATCACCGAACGCGAACAGTTGTTGAACGAGCTCCAGTCGTTATTGCCCAACCCGGTCACGGAACGTCACGATGTGTTCACAGCATTCTTCGCCATGGAATACATGAAACGCGAACATCCCAAAGCCGTCTTCATTGGTCTCGACGAAACCGATTCTTATGCGCATGCTGGTAAGTACGATCAATACCTGCACGCTGCACATCGCGCCGACGAGATCATTAAAAGGATCTGGAATTATGTTCAATCCGATCCTTATTATAGAGACAATACAACGCTCATCATCACAACCGATCACGGAAGAGGCCGCGGCTATTGGCACGATAAGCTGAATTGGAGAAGTCACGGTCGGCTTGCATTCGGCTCGGGCGAAGTTTGGGTTGCTGCACTTGGTCCTGGTATAGCCCCGCTGGGAGAAAACAGAACGAACAACAAATACACCCTTAGCCAGGTGGCGTCGACGATAACAGCTGTTCTCGGAATGCAGTACATCAATGAACGAAACGTTGCGCCACCGATCGATTCCCTTGTTCCGAAGAGGAGCGGTGCCGTTGCTTCGAATAAATAGTCGAAATTAGCAGGCTATGATAGTAGCCTGCGGCACTTACCTGTATTCTCCGGTCTCTAAGAAATTTCTTGTTGTTCATCCCACTAATTCACGGTGGAACAACTGGTCGATCCCGAAAGGTCTTATGGAGAAAGGAGAAGAAATTTACGACGTGTGTGTTCGCGAGCTGAATGAAGAAACTGGCATCGATCTCAATAACATCAACATCCTTGCGTCGCATCAATTGCCGACACGCAAGTACCAGAAGCAGGAGAAGTCACTCGATTCATATTTGATCGTTACGGATACTGACTTCTCTCATCACAAATTTACCAGCAACCTGGTTGAAGGAAAAGACTTTCCCGAAAACGACAAATGGAAGTGGGTAACACTGGAAGAGGCTGTGAGTATTATTCACCAGTCGCAGGCCGAGAACCTGCCGTTGATTGCATCGCTTGTTGGATGATATTTTTCTCCGAAGCAGCCTTCGCCATGTCGTATGCTTTTCCGGTCGATGTCTTTATACAACTCACCGAGAAGCAAAAAGTAATTCAACCGCTTCATCTACATTCGCTGCTTTTACGATCACATACCCACCGAGCGTTTCTTTGATGTCGCCGAAAGGCCCATTTGTTACAACGCCTTTGTGTCCCACCACTTTTGCCCCTTCCATGGGCAGCCCGTTTCCGCCAACGCCCATCCTCATGACGGAAGATTAACATGTACTCGTTCATAATGATTGTTGTTTTTGAATATGACAAACGAGAATTGGAAATATGGACAGGCTGTGGCGCAGAGTTTCACAGAGGTGTCACAGAGTTTCGCAGAGGGTGTTTTCTCTGTGCAACTCTGTGAGGCCTCTGCGCAACTCCGCGCTATAGCTTCGAATAATACAAACACACCACCCCATTAGCGAAGGCATGCGTTTTCTGAAGTTTCAATTTAGTGATATCACTAAGCCCTTTAAACATGGGTACTCCTTTGCCGAGGAGCACCGGGTTGATAAACAACCAGTATTCATCGACAAGACCGAGTTGCGCCAATGAATGTCCTGCCGAAGGACTTCCGAAGATGACGATCTCTTTGCCCGGAGTCTTCTTGATCGCCTCGATCTCGTTAACGAGATCTTTGCCGATCACATGCAGTTTCTTCGATGGATCTGATTGTAGTGTGTGTGAAAGAACATACTTGTCAACTTTTTTGTACCAGGCACTGTGCTGCTTATCGTGCTTGCTTGCGTCGGGCTGATCGGCAGCCGTGGGCCAGTAACCATCCATCATCATATAAGTGTTCTTACCGTATAATGCGGCGTCCGATTGATCGGTGCGATCACCAGCATAGTCGAACAGATCTTCGTCTACGATGATCCAATCCATTTCACCATTAGGGCCTGCCACGAACCCGTCGAGGGAGACGTGCATAAACTGAACAACTTTTCTCATAGTCTTTTCTTTTTCTTTTTTGACTGTAGTGTATCTAAATATTTCTCTAATGAATCAAATCTCTGTTCCCAGATCTTCTTGTACTTCCCGATCCAGGTGGTGACCTCATCGAGCTTGTCGATCTTCACTTCGCAATATCTTTCGCGGCCTTGCTGTGTGATGACCACCAGTCCGCATTCCATGAGGATCTTCATGTGCCTGGAGATGGCGGGGCGGCTGATGCCGAAATTCTCGGCGACACCGTTGAGTGTGTGGTTTTTCTTTGCCAGCAGCCCCAGGATGGCGCGCCTGTGTGGGTCGGAAATAGCCTGGAATACGTCTCTTCTTGTCTCCATACATGTAACTAGGTGGTTACAAATATATGTGTAACAACGTGGTTACACTAATCATGTCTTTATAAAATTCAGATTATTTGCCTATCCAGGTATTCAACGCCTGGTTTGGCGTTTTTATAACGACTTTGAAGAAGGCAGACTGGCTTGTAAACGCCACAGGAAACTTCAGATCCTTTACAGGCACTTCCGCTACTTTGAGATATTGGTCTTCATCGCTTTTCTTGAACTTGTTGGTGGCGGTGATATAGATCTCGAGTTTGCGATTGTCCTTCACATAGCTTTTCCAGCTCACAACGATCTTGTTTCCTTCTTTCGTTGCATGCAGATCAGAGAATTCGAGAGGACCGATGAACGGAACACCGTCAAGCTCGTCGCGCTGGGCGTCAGGAATCCTGATGCCAAGATGATTGCAAATAGAAGGCAGTATATCGACGGCGGCGACATTTCCCTTGAAATGATCATTTAGATTCTTGCTGTTGGTAACGATCCATGTTGTTCGTTCGCGATCCGATTGGTTGCCGTGACCTTTGCCGGTCTCCGGGTTGCGGCCATGATCCGTTGTTATAACGATCAGCCAGTCTTCATTGAGAGTTTGTTCGCGCAACTTGATGGCGTCCCATATTTTACCGATCTGTTGATCGGCGCCGAGTATTGCGTTATGAAACTGTTCGCTGTCGCCGAACTGGTGGCCCATGTCGTCTGTGTATTCGAGGTATACCCATGAAAGATCGGGACCTTGCTGCTGTACGTACGATGCTGCCTGCTCCGAAACGGCTTCGTCGATCCTGCGGATGTAGTTGGCACCTTTGTCGTGCGGATAAGTGACGGTGTCGAGTTCAAGTCCGTCGAATGAATAATCGAGCTTGAAGAAGTCGGTCTCTTGTAACCCTTCACCAACGAGTTTTGTGCGGTTGTCGGTCCACGTCGAGAACACTGCAGTTGTTATAGAAGGGCTGGCTTTCTTCGCGATCCGGAAGATGTTCCAGTAGTTGTAGTTGGGGTCGTTGATGTCGTTGTCCCACACGTTGTGTTTGTTTCCCCAGACGCCGGTAATGATATTGTTGTAGCCGGGCGCGGAGATGGTGGGAGTTTGGTTGTAAGAATCTTTGATGCCGCCGGTATAGGCCTTTGTGAAGCCCCCGGTTTTGGCGATGGCCATGAGGGTAGGAGGTTGCAGCTTTTCAATAACATCGGCCGGGATGCCATCGACGATGATGAAGAGGGCCTTTTTCTTTTGCGCTTGTGCGGTGAGGCAGAGAGAGAGGAGGAATACGATTGTCAGAAGGTGTTTCATCCGGCAATAGTACGGAGTGAAGGTGATTGTTTTGTTAAGGGGCGTTTACGGGATTGAGATTTTGGTTCGGGTTGGTGCATACCAAGTGTGTGCCAGATCTTGTGGATGTTTGGGATATGAGTAGTGACATTGCCGCGTTCGATCCCTTTGATGTCTCTTAATGTGAGGCCAGTCTTTTGAGCGAGTTCTTCCTGCGACATGTTGAGTTCTTTGCGTTTCAATTTTATCCCATATCCAACTTCCCACATCAGGCAGCTGATTTCAAATCGGTCTCTTTCGGGAGTTCCGATGGGGCCCATTAATATGTCTTTCATTTCCTCGTCGGTGGTCATTTTCATAGTTTCTGATTTATATAATTTAAACGGATTCTTTCAGCGCGTGATATTTCTTGTAATGGAACTTTGCTCGTTTTCTTCACAAAACCGTGTGTTGTTAAAACAAGAGATCGTCCGTCGTTATCCAATGTGGATAAGAATCGTCTACAAGCATCAAGATGGACGACATCGAACTTTTTTACAACGCCGTGTGATTCATCAAAGTTAGATGATTGAAAACTTTGTTGCAATTCATCTCGTATTCGCGCGAATGTTTTTTTCATGCGACAATTAAGTCGCATGTGTTACGAGATCGATGAAATGAATTGAGTGGTTGTCAGGTAATCCTGACAATGAAATGTTAAATGTCGCTTGGCTCTATGTGTATCGTAACATTGCCAAGTTCCGGGATGTCTTCTTTCAACTTATCTTTTAACCGGTGAGATATTTCATGACCTTCTCTCACAGGTATGTTCCCATCAACATTCGCATGAAGCTCTAGCTGGTAGGTCATTCCCGTTTTTCGGATCAGCAATTTTTCCGTCGCCACAACTCCACTTACAGTCAACGAAACCTTTCGGATCCTCTCCGCCATTTCAGGATGAACATTCTCATCCATGATCTCACCCAACGCCGGGCGGAAAATGTGATAACAGTTGTATAGAATAAACGCCGAAGAGAACAACGCAGCCCAGTCATCAGCCGCTTCGTAGCCCGGACCTAATAGCAATGCAATAGAGATCCCGATAAATGCCGCCACCGATGTCAACGCATCGCTGCGATGATGCCACGCGTCTGCTTTCAACGAAGAGCTATTGGTTTCTTTGCTCTTGCGCATCACAAACCGGTACGACGCTTCTTTCCATATAATAATGACAGCAAGGAACCATAATGTATACGGTTCCGGGAGATCATGCGGAGTCAAAATATTTTCAATGCTCTGCCACGCAATAATCGAAGCCGAGACAATCAAAAATCCAACAACAAGAAAAGTCACCAACGGCTCCGCACGACCGTGGCCATAAGGATGTAAGTCATCGGGAGGTTTATTTGCGTAGCGAATTCCGATGAGTACGAGTGCCGAGGAAAAAATATCAGCTGTCGATTCGATGGCATCGGCAATCAGCGCGAATGAATTCCCGAAGATCCCAACAGTAGCTTTTAGTGACGCAAGCAGAAAATTGCCTACGATGCTAAACCAGGTGGCTTTAACAGCAGTATCAGCATGATTATGTGGCATTGCGGAATCCAAATGCAAACATCAAAGTTACTACTAACGCAAATATCAGTGGAATTGTCCAAAACATCTGCCACTGATGCAGCGATTGTGATTCACGCATAATGGAATTGAAGATGCTCCCACCCGCTATCGTTCCGAGGCCTTGCCCTATCCCATACGAGATCATTACAAACAACCCCTGGCCCTGTGCTCTTATCGCCGGCGTCGCCTTCGAATCGATGTATACTTGTCCCGCCACATACACGAAATCGTAGCAAGCGCCGTGTAATAAAATGCCAATTACCATCATCCATGTTATTGCATCAACCGTGCTGTAGGCAAACAACGCATAACGAAGCGACCACGCTACGAGTCCCAACACCAACACCCATTTGATGCCGAACTTTTTGAAGAACCATGGCAGTGAAATCAAAAACAGAACCTCCGACATCTGTCCGAATGTCATTTTGAAACCTGGATCTTCAACACCAGCGGTTTTCAGGAACACCGGTACATAAGGAAAGTAGATTGCAAAGGGAATGCTGATCAATAAAATTCCGGCTACGAAGATCACGAACGACTTCGAATAAAAATGTTTCAGTGCATTAACACTTACCGTCTCTGATTTTTGTGGTGGAATGTCGGGCAGCGTGAAACTATATAATCCCATAATGATACCCGCAGTGCCAGCAACGTACATTGGCAACGCAGTCGTATCGCCCTTCAGTAATCTGCTTACAATAATTCCCGCGGCGATCCATCCAATCGTTCCGAACAACCTCACGATCGGGTAATCTTTCTGTTTATCATTAACGAGATGAAATGCCGTGGCCGAAGCGAGACTCACCGTGGGCATGTAACATAACATGTGAAACAACAGGAACACGAGAAACAACGGACCACTGAACGATGGCGCGATGAAAACAAACAGTCCACTGAGAATATGCATCACGCCCATCACCTTCTGGACAGAGAAGAACCTGTCGGCGATCATTCCAAGAAAAAAAGGGGAGACGATAGAACCGATTGGACTCGCAAGGTATGCCAGGTAAATGATGTCTGACATGCCGTGAGCTTTCATGTAGTTGCCGCCAGTCGCATACCAGGAACCCCAGATAAAGAACTGGAGAAACATCATCGCGCTAACGCGCGCATTGGTCATTAGCCAATTACCATTAGCCATTGACCATTGTGGTGCTATGCAAGAACACTCTTTGCTATTAATCCTTTCATGTAGGTCATTGCCATTTTTGTGGCACGATCGATCTCTTCGACGCCGAGGATCTTATGGTTGCGGATCATCGGGAGACAATATTCGGAAACCAGATATCCATTGTAGCCAACGGCCGTCAATTGGTCAATAAATGTTTCGTAGTTGATCCGTCCGCCGTGTGTTGGCGCCGGTTCCTGTTCGATGTCACCATTCGCATTTTGTCTGAAATTCCATGCGCCGTAGTGTGTGTACTTAATGTGCTTGCCAGTCTTCCCGACAGCTTCTTTCACATATTCATCTTTCTGACGATCGAAAAACAGCGGCACATCCATGCACAACTCTATATTCTTACGATCGAGTTGCTGGAACATCGACCACGTGTCTTCGTAACCGGGTGTAAGAACGGGAGCATGATTTTGAAGCAGCAACGTAATGCCCAGATCATTCGCCCAATCGGCAACTTCACGAATGCCTTCGATGGCGCGATTCCATACACGCAGGTCGGATGCATTTACGGGCTTGAAATAATTGCCGCGATCATAAGGAGCATAAGACGCGATTGCTTCTTCGTCGTTGATGATGCCAGGCCACGCTGCGAAGATCTTCACCATCTTGATGCCCATGTCCTTCGCCATTTCGAGTGTGAGCTTCATCATGGCGAGATTGTTCTCGCGATCTTCCATGTGACGTCCGCAGAAGTTGCTCATACTTTCGAGTGCACACAACTCGATGCCTTCGTTGGCAGCGACTGACTTCACTTTTTCTCTTTCTTTTTTCGAGACATCGATCGGCGATGCGATAGGCCGTTTGGTTTCAATAGCCAAAGCTTCGAAGCCGAGTGATTTGGCTTTGTGGACCTGTTCTTCAAGTGTTAATGCTTTGCCGGCGTAAAATAGCCCGGAATAGGTAACGGAGAGGAGTGCGAATTTCATGAGTTGAAATTACAAAAAAACTATTTCTTGTTTTGCAATTCTTTCTCTTCTATGCTGGTCTCAATCCTTTCCTTTTTCAAATCAGTCCTTAAGAAATTATACAGGCTCATATATACATTGGCGATCCAAACCAATGCGAAGCCCGCAATCACATAACCAACCCAGTTATCCATCAACAGTTTAAAACCTGTGAGTATTAAAAACAGGATTGTAACGTAATGACTGAAGCAATACTCGCATGTGAACAGGTAGAAGAATTTCCGGGTCATTACAAACCTCGATTCTTTACTTCTCTTCACACAATATTCATGAGGCTCACGAAAGATCTCTTCGTGAGTAACTGTCCATGCGATGCATGAGATCGGCAGCGGTAATATCAGCAGCCAGAATAGTTGCTCAGTCCACGTCACTTAACACGAAGCCTGTTTTCAACATTCGACACCCCGGAAACGAGCTCGACGATATCTTCTGCCCGACGCTTCGAAGAACGATCAGGAACACTACCACTTAGTGTTACCTCACCATTCGCGACAGTGACTTCGACATCCGAAGCATCGATGTAGGCGTCGTCGGTTAATCGACTATTGATGTCTTCTTTAATTCGGTCGTCGGATCTTGTGAAACCTTTCGGTCCTTTGCCGCGATGATTCCCAGGATTCCGCTCTTTATTATCCTCGCCGAAATCATAAGAATTGTCTCCATGACGATTCCAGGTACGATGATCGTTCGGACTGCCGAACTCACGCCCGGAGTCGTTATTAGAAAAATTTGAATTGCTATAATAGTCGCTCGCGAATCTTCTCTCTCCACTGTTTCGCCTGCGGCGTCCGTCTTCCCTTGTCCTGTCCATAGCACTGTTTTTTTAGTGCAATGGCGCAAACTTTATACCGGCTACGTGGAAAGAGTGAAACCAGGCATTCTTTTAATCTCGCCACCCGCCAGCGCCGACTCGTGGGCAAGAATCCCCACACAAGTGATGTTTGCAGATTGCTGCGCATTCGGATAAGGTTGACGATTGTTAACTAATGCCGTGAGGAACTCGTGCGCCAGGTGAGGATGTGATCCACCATGACCCGCGCCCTGTATGAACGACAAATGTTGATTGCTGTCGGAGTCATATACGCCACCTGTTGTGAATCCTGCGATCTCTTTCGGAAGCAGGTGTGCATAGTCGGGAACTTTTACGCGCGTTGGAACCTCACCGGTATGGATCACATGATCTTCGTGTTCGATCTGCGTCCACTCGAAAGATTTTTTGGAACCGTAAACGTCGAAGCTCTCGCGATACTGACGGGCTGTGTTGAATAACGATCTCGTGATCTCTGCCGAAAGGTCGGAGTTTTTGAATTTAATATGACACGTTTCGATCGCGAACGGTGAATTGTATTTTGGAATAAGATGCGCGCTGATCGTTCCCGAGCCGAAGCACGAGACATACTCCGCTTCGCCGCGGGTAAGTGCAAGCACCGGCCCCACACAATGTGTTGCGTAATGCATTGGCGGAAGACCTTCCCAGTAGCCCGGCCATTTTTCCATCTCCTGTTGATGAGATGCACGTAAGAACTGGATCTTTCCCAGCTCGCCTTTGTCATACATCTCTTTCACGAAAAGAAATTCACGGCTGTAGACTACAGTCTCCATCATCATGTAGGTCTTTCCGCTTTCCTTAACAGCCTTCACGATCTCGCGACATTCATCTACTGTTGTAGCCATCGGCACCGTGCACGCTACATGTTTGCCTGCACGCAACGCAGCTATCGATTGTGAGGCGTGCAGGTGTATCGGGCTGTTGATGTGAACGGCATCAACATTCGGATCCCTGATCAGCTCATCGAAGTCGGTGTATCGTTTGTCGATCCTGAACGCATTGCCGATCTCATCGAGATGTGATCTTGTACGCTGGCAGATTGCATACATATTGGCATTGGGATGCTTCTGATAAATGGGAATGAACTCGGCGCCGAAACCTAAACCTGCTATCGCAATATTGATCTTACTCATGCTTGATCATTTCTTAATCTGTTCAAAATAGAATACACCGTTCTTATTGCCGATCGCAAAATCGAGCAGTCCGTCTTTATTGATGTCTTCCGCTTCGAAGTTGATACCAACACCGGAGTTGCTGTCGATGAGATGTCGTTTCCAGACCGGCTTTCCCTTTCCGTCTTTCAACAACTCGAACCAGTAGATGTATGGAGGTTCCATCCCACCCGGACCTTCGCCCTGGTGCGCAAAGAATCTCTTGCCTGTAATAATATCAGGCAGACCATCGTTGTTTACATCTTTCAATACAACACTATGAACTTCGGAGAACGTACTGTCGATAACATGCCGTTTGAAGTTGATGTTGTTATTTTGATCCTTAACCTGTTCATGCCACCAGAGTCCGTAGTTATGTGCGGAACCTGAGATAACATCGGTGTCACCATCGCCATCGAGATCGTACGATAACATTTGAGAACACGGATAACCTAAATTCGCCTCATGAAACTTCCACGCTGAAGTTGAAGTCTTCACATCTTTCGGGCATTCCCACCAGCCACCAATGATGATAACATCTTTCAGTCCATCACTATTAATATCTCCCCAGCCAAGCCCGTGCTGAAACATACCGACACCTTTCGCCTTCGGTTCGCTGATGGCTGTGCGTGTCCACGTAACTTTCTTCGCTTTTACTGAATGACTCCACCAGTTCATCTGGCCGGTCTTTTCATTTCCAAAAACGAGATCTTGTTTGCCGTCGCTATTGATGTCGGCCATCATCGGTGATTCGTTCGATCCAACGGAGTCGACTAAATATCGCGTCCACAGCATGTCTTTGCCGGCAGGGTTTTCCAACCAGTAAACTTCCTTGCCCGGAAAGTCGAACAGGATCATGTCAACCCAACCGTCTTCGTTCACGTCGGTTGCGAAGTTGAGGAAGGAGTCGCTGTACCCTTTATTATAGTAGAACTTCTTGTGTTTCCAGATATCGTGCGGTTTCCAATCCGGATTTTCGAACCAAAGGGAACCGGCAATGATATCGGGCTTGCCGTCTTTATTTACATCGGCGATCGTCGAGCCTTCGGTATAGAACTCGTCCCAGATGTGATATTTTTTGAACTCTTGCGAGAGAGCAATCGTGGGAAGCAACAGTATGATGATCAACAATCTTTTCATAAGCTCAATAAATAATTCACGAGTAAATTAAAATCTTTTTCACTGATGGTACTTTCAAAGCTGTCAGGCATCAATGTAAACTTCGAGAGCTCTTGCGATGCGATGTCGCTAGTCGCTATCGTGAATTCTTTCCCGGTGATGTCGGCAAACACTTTACCGTTGGCTTCATCGCGACGATACAGTCCACTCTTCACGGTGCCGTCTTTCAATTTGATGGTGTAATTCTGGAATGCTTTGGAAATGTTCCTGTTCGGGTCAAGGATCTTCTCGATAAGTCCTCTCGCGCCAGTCTTGCCGATGCCATCGAGTTGGGGACCAACGCCGAGTTGTCCTCCCAGCTTGTGGCAGATCCCGCAGTTCTGCTGGAACACCATTGAGCCAGAATCGATACTAAGATCCTTTTTGTCGAGTGCTTCGAACGACGCGAGTCGCTTGTCGATAACGGCTTGCTTTTCGGCGCTGACAGGAGGAAGGGACGCAGTGAGAGCAGCGAGTTCGTCTTGTTGTTTCTTAGAAGCATTAGATAGTATTAATTCTTTGGCGCGTGGTTGAAGAAGTATTCTTGCCATCAGATCACCTTTTCTTACTTTATCAAAGATGATGTCTTTTCCTTCAGGTGAACCTGCCAACGCAATTACCACTGGCTCTTGCAACGCCGGAGGAATCGATGTCAACTCATTCAGCACACTATTCACTTCCTTGCCGGGAAATTCTCCCATCACTGTTGCAATTCTTATTTTGAAGTCCGTTACTGAATCGTTCTTAAGGATCTCGCCGCCTATTGATGCGTTAGCCGGATCGATCTTCATCAGGGCACGCAACACATTGCTTCTTAAATTCTGGCCAACCTTGGCACCCTGGTCGAGGAATGCTTTTAGTTCGGACACCAGTGACTTCACTTTATAATCACCAACTATCGCAATAGCAGTAGTCTGGTTGTTATACTTGGTGTCATCGTCGCGAAGATCGGTAGCCGGGTATTTTTTCAGGAGGTCTGCGGCCAATTGCGGAGCCACCTTCGCAAACAGTTTCTTATCGTATTGCTGGATGCCTCTATATATAAGGGCTTTTTGTTCGAGGCTGGCATTGGGATTTCCCAAAGCTTCGTCAACAACAGACTGTAATTTATTCGCAGGCGTATATTGAACGATTTTCTGGTAAGCCTGGGGGACTTTATCATCTGGCAGTTTGTGTGTCTTCATGTAGTTAGTTAGATACACGGCGGCGTTGGCTGAGTTCACGTCGACCATAACGCCGGCAATCAATCCTGCATCTTCGTCATTCCACTGTTTGGCAACGGCTGCTTTTAAGACATCTTCATTTCTAAGGAGATTTCTTAAAGAGAGGCGGGCAGTATAATATAAATGATTGTCGTAGTCAGCTTTTGTTTTATGAAGAACATCTAATGCAGCTTGTGTTGATTCGATGGTAGGATATTTTGATAGCAACTCCGTCGCCGCGCGCTGCACGTGAGGATTTTTATCATTCAATCCATCAACAACATTTGTATAAAATGATGGGTCTGATGTTTCCAGCAATATTCGAAATGCATGTATTCTTATGAGTGAATCCGGATCCTTCAATGCATTGATCAAAGCATCTTTTTCCAACGCATTCAGCCTATGCAACGCCCACAGTGCATGAACATTATTCTTTTTATTCTTCAACGCATCAACAGCACCTGATCCAATTCGATCAGTCAACTGATCCGTTGCCAGCATTCTTGTCGGAAGATTTTCGGCATCCAGCTTCGCAATCAATTCCTCTGCACTGAGTTTCGTTAGATCTATCTTCTCATTCTTATTTCCCTTATAAGTAATTCTCCAGATCCTTCCTCGTTGCTTATCGCGTTTCGGGTGATCGAGAGCAACTTCGTAGTGACCAATAATTGCGTTATAGAAATCAGCAACGTACAACGCACCGTCCGGTCCCAACTTAATATTAACAGGACGGAACCACGGGTCTTCACTCTTTATAAAGTCAACTTCGGATTTGCCGACAGGCGACGAACCTTTCCACGTTGCCGAGTAACGATGAACTCTCGAATTCACCACGTCGCCAATAAAAAAGTTTCCACGGAAGTCTTCCGGAAACTGAATATCCGCATACTGGGTGATACCAGCCAGCGCTGTCGCCTCATCCACTAACGGTTTCATATCGGGACCAAAGCCCATGATCGGCACTTTGCCAAAGTGTGGATAGTCGGCACCGCGGATCAATTGATAAAGAGGAGAGCTGTGACTGTCTGTCGAATAAACATAACCGTATTTATCGAACACAAGTCCGAATGGATTCACCTGGCCAAATGTGAGTTGTTCCACGCGACTTCCGTCCATCTTGAAACGGAAAGTGTTTCCGGAGATGAGTGTGATGGAATCACCATCGGCGCCGGCGAATGTAGATTTATTTGTAAAGCCGTGACATGAGTGGATCCATCCGTCGTAGCCGCGAATGAAATTACTGACCATGCCGTGCGTGTCTTGATAACCGAAAGGTCCGAGCATCCTGGTCTTGCTTTCGAACCTGTCATCATGATCAGCATCGGTAAGTTTATAAACATTGGGAACGCTGAAGCTGATGGCGCCATCGACGGTTGGATAGATACCGATTGGAATGTTTGAAGTGTCGCTCACGACTGTAAACTTGTCGGCCTTGCCGTCGTTGTCGGTGTCTTCTAGTATGGTGACTTTATCGGTGGGCTTTCGTCCAAATGTGGGGAAAGGATATTCGAAGGATTGCGTTACCCACATGCGTCCTTTTGCATCGAAGGTGATGTTCATCGGTTTGTCGATGTCGGGTTCGGAGGCGAAGAGAGTTATTTCAAAGCCTTCGGGCACGATGAAGCCGGCGAGTTCTTCCTGTGGAGTTCGCGGGTCGGTGGGTCTTATGTTTTCGGCGAAGTTCGGGCCGCTGGTCTTGCTGTCGTCGCGCGGCGCGGGTTTGCTACAGGCAGCCAGGAACACGACCAGGAGTAATGAGGGTAATACTCTCGTCATAAGGGTTTAGATAGTTTTTACTGAAAATACTAAAAAACCCTATAAGCAGTCGCCGACGCCAACGCCGGTCAAGTAATTTCCCGTGATCTTTATTCGTGGATTTTGACGTTCGAATTGCCTGATCTGATCCACAAACTTATCATGCCCAATATAAAATTGAGGAATGCCCTTCCTGTACTCCTGTGTGTGAATGACTTTTGTGAGTCCTGGTTCTAATATTTTATTGAACTCCTTCACCGCATTGTCGGCCGACGGAGTAAACGGGTAGGGCCGGTCTCCGCCACAGAATAATACGAACAACCTTCTGCCCTCCGAAACTTTTGAAGGGAAGATGTTTGAAACACAGATCGCTCCAAGCAACGACATCCTTTCTTCCGACGGCACAAGAAATCCGAAGCCTTCGAACTTCCGTTCGCCGGGAACACATTCACAAAAGATCTGGGTGACCTCGGTGTAGTGAATTGACTTCAGCGGTTCAGCAAGTTCCTTGATGAGATTTGCTGTTACGAAAGCCGGTGTTGTGATGTGGATCTCATCGAAATCTTTCAGTTCGTCAAGATCCTCAACAGATCTGTTAAGTATCAATGAATCTCCAAGCTTATCGGCAAGAGCATTCGTAAGCGCTGCGATTCCACCTTTGAATGAAATGATCTTGCGTGGTCCACGTTTTTTGAAAACAGATTGTGCATGAATTAGCTCTGAATTACCTGCGTAAATGCCATTCATCATCGGATTGAAGAGTCGTTGATACGCTTCGCTTCCAAAACGCCTTCGTGCATAGCCGGCGACAGTTTCGTTGGGCCGGGCCTTCGATGCGAACGGAGCCTTCAACATCGAAAGTTTTCCTGCGGCCGACAACAACGAGCTCCTGATCCCCACGGAGTGCAACTTGCCTTTCGAATAGATGTATCTTTTCTTCGTCGCATCCGAAGCTTCGATGATCTCGAGGTTTAATTCCGATGCCAGCTCACGAAGCTTCCCCGTTTCAGAGATTGTTACCGGCCCGAGATCTAATTCCAATCCGCGGCAATAGATCGAACCGATCTTTCCGCCAACGCGGCGCGATGATTCGAACACCGTTACGTCGTCTCCATTTTTCTTCGATTGATATGCTATAGAAAGTCCGCTGATGCCGGCGCCAACAACCGCAACACTACGTCTCATGCCCATAATTCTGAATGCTGTGCTTCGCGTTCATTGCACCATGAAGCAAATGTTTTGACCCAGGGTTTGAAAGTATTGAGACACGGAACGACAGTGAATGATTCACCGCCGGCATTTAAGAAGATCTCTTTACCGGCGATGGCAATCTCTTCCAGTGTTTCCAGGCAGTCGGCAACAAACGCGGGACAAACAATAACGAGATCTTTAATGCCTTTTGCAGGATATGATTGGAGCAATTCAACAGTAAATGGTTTGATCCATTCATCGCGACCAAGACGAGATTGAAACGAGAGACTGTATTGATCTTCCTTAAGACCCAACTTCTGTGCAACAAGCTTTGTTGTTTCACTCACCTGGTGTTTATAACAAGTGTCCCAGGCTTTATTGGGAACGCTGCAGCAATCGGGACCCGAGTAACAATGGGAATTTAATTTTTTCAGGTGACGAACCGGCAACCCGTGATAACTAAATAATACATGTCCCCGTAGATAAGGCTTTATACTTTCAGTTAATGAATCAATGTAGTCCTCTTCGTTGTAAAAAGGCTTCAAAACTTTTACTGAAACGGACTCATCCACATTCCGCAACGCATGCTCCACTGCCGTTTCATAAGATGACATTGCGTAGTGCGGGTACAACGGCGCAATGTATAGTTGATTGAAATCTCCTTTTTGTTTCAACTCTTCGATGGCCGCAGCCGGAGTTGGATTTCCGTAACGCATGGCGACGGCGACAGGCATATCGACCAATTCTTCAATCTCTTTTTTGAATGACTCGGTGATTACTTTCAAAGGCGGACCTTCCTTGGTCCACACTTTCATGTAGGCATGCGCCGATCGTTTTGGACGGAACGGAAGAATGAAGCCCTTCACGATCATGGAACGAACGAGATACGGAGCATCGATTACTTTCTCGTCCATCAGGAACTCGCCGAGGTATTTTCTCACATCACTTACCGAAGGACTGTCGGGCGAGCCGAGGTTGAGAAGTAAAAGGGCATCGCACGGCTTGGCCGGGCGAGCCAGTGTCGCGACGGCTGGATTACCCGCATGCGCGTGTAATGACGTTACGCGATTATTCATTATGCAAATTTTGATGCTTTTGAGCTGCATAAATACCTCAGTAGTCTCTAAAAGTACCGGCTGTTATCTTTTATACTGATATCGACACTTTTGCAGGTACCTGGAAGATAATTTTAACCCCGATGAACCAAAGATTCTTTGTTGCGAGCCTCAGCTACAAGCGCTCCGACCTCAATCATCGCAGCAGGTTTGCTTTCAACCACGACGAATGTGCAGTTGCTTATAAGAACCATGGCGGTCATTTCTTCATTCTCTCTACTTGCAACCGCACCGAAGTGTATGGCTTCACCGCCAACGAAAGCAACATCAGGAATATTTTACTGGAGAAAGCCAATTGCACCGCCGACGAACTTCAGTCACTCATTTATGTTAAAGAAGGTGACGACGCGATATTGCACTTCTTTCGTGTGGCAGCCGGGCTCGACTCGCAAATACCGGGCGACTACGAAATAATTTCACAGATCAAGTCGGCATTCACGCTCGCGAAAGAACATTCGAAGACGAATGGTTTCATGGAGAAAGTTTTCAACTATGCACTGCACGCTTCGAAGGAGATCAAGAACTCTACATCTTTTTCGGATGGAACGATCTCCGTTTCCTATAGCGTGGCATCGCAGCTCGCAAAAGCAGAAGTGAAAAGAGTTACGGTGCTCGGCGCCGGCGAAACCGGTGAACTCGTCATCAAGTATCTTCAGAAGCTCCGTCCCGGTATGCAGATCAACCTCGTTAACCGGGATAAGACTAAGTTGTATTTAATAGCAGGTGAATACGATGTGTTACCTTTTCCCATAGCGATGTTGTCGGAAGCAATTTTCGATTCAGATGCGTTGGTGGTTACGACGAATGCAGCCACACCGTTAGTCGATCCGGAACATGTGGAGGGTAGTTCATTGAAGCTGTTGTTCGATCTTTCGGTGCCACGAAATATCCATCCTTCGATTTATGAGAAAATGAATGTAATGGATGTTGATATTGTGTCGAAGGAAATTAACGTGACGATAGAGAATCGCTTACGCGAAATACCGAAGGTGGAGGCTATTATATTTGAGCATATCAGGGAGTTTAAAGACTGGACCCTGCGACGGGCTTTATTCAATGCTGAAAAATGATGCGATGTTTCGCAAAGGATACGCAATGGATACGCAAAGGAAATGCATTTTAAACCTTGGCGTATCCTTGATTTCCTCTGCGTATCCTTTGCGCAACAGACGCGTAACAAATCCGTGAACCTAAAATATCAATGTTAAAAAACGACCTTCTCCTCCGCGCCCTCCACGGCCAACAAGTACCCCCGCCCACCCGTATGGATGATGCGACAGGCTGGCCGTTACCTTCCCGATTTCAGAAAACTTAAAGAGAAGCACGACTTTTTCACGCGCGTAAGAAACCCGGAGATGGCAACCGAGATCACTATCATGCCCGTGAACCAGGTCGGCGTAGACGCAGCCATTCTCTTCTCCGACATCCTCGTGATACCGCAGGCGATGGGCATCGAAGTACAGATGATCGAAAGCAAAGGCCCCGTTATTCCAAACCCCATCCGCAGTTCGAAGCAGATCGATGCATTGATCACAACCGACATCGCAGCGCGTCTCGATTACGTGATGAAAGCCATTCATCTTACACTGAAGGAACTCAACGGCTCCGTTCCACTCATCGGTTTCGCCGGCGCACCGTGGACCATCTTATGTTATGTTGTACAGGGCGGCAGCAGCAAGTCGTTCACTATGGCGCTCGACTTCATCGATCAACATCCCGAGCTTGCACATAAATTGTTGTCGAAGATCACCGATGCAACGATTGAATACTTAAATGCAAAAGCCGATGCTGGTGTTCATGCACTTCAGTTGTTCGACAGCTGGGCCGGCCTGTTGGATAAAGACGAGTACCAGCAGTTCTCTCATCAGTACAACAAGAAAATTATACAGGCAGTCAATAATAAGTTGCCAGTCATTCTCTTTCCAAAAGATAGGGGAGAAGAGCTCGATGTGCTGATGGATTCCGGCGCTGCCGCAATCGGCATCGACTGGAATATTTATCCGGAAGCTGCGCGCAAGCTTACTCAGAACAAGATCACACTACAGGGAAATTTAGATCCTTCGGTGTTACTCGAAGACGTACAGGTTGTCCGCGATGAAACCCGTAAGATGATCAACCGGTTCGGAACACAGCGTTACATCGCCAACCTCGGCCATGGCATTCTTCCCGAAACGCCAGTCGAAAACGCGATCGCCTTCGTCGAAACTGTAAAATCTTTCGGTGGATAGATCCGGGTTCATATCGTTCATCCATTCATACCAGGATCGTCTTTGCAAGATCCTGGAAGATGAAGATGGCGCGGCGAAATTTTCGACAGACAAATGGGAGAGACCCGAAGGCGGTGGAGGAATTACAAGGATCATTGAAAACGGAAGAGTGATCGAGAAAGGCGGTGTGAACACATCTGTCGTTCATGGAAAAGTTACTCCCGCTCTCGAACAACAACTTCAATCGAAAGGACATGCATTCTTCGCCTGTGGCTTGTCGGTTGTCATTCACCCGTTGAGCCCCATGGTACCGACGGTTCATGCCAACTTTCGCTACTTCGAAATGATGAATGAAGGTGGCGATACCACCGACTCGTGGTTCGGTGGCGGCTGTGATCTTACGCCGTATTATTTGTTTGAAGAAGATGTTATTCATTTTCATTCGAAGTTCAACATCAATTCATGGTATCCTGCATTCAAAAAGAATTGTGACGAATATTTTGTCAATAAACATAGAGGCGAACGGCGCGGCGTTGGCGGGATCTTTTATGATTATATGCGACCCGACGGTAAAACCGACTGGTTGAAGTTTGCAAAAGATAATTCGGAAGCATTGATCGACGCATACATTCCAATTGTCCGTAAGCGCAAAGATCTTTCGTACACCGAACGTCACTTGCATTGGCAGGAGATCCGTCGTGGGCGGTATGTTGAATTCAATCTCATTCATGATAGAGGAACGTTGTTCGGGCTTCGCTCCGGCGGACGAACCGAAAGCATACTGATGAGTTTACCACCACGCGTTCGTTTCAACTACAATGATCAACCCGAAGCTGGATCTGAAGAAGCAAAGTTGCTCAGCGCGCTAAAACTGTAAGATGTCGCCAATGATCACATCGCGACCAAGAATAATGATTGCCGACGGCCAGGAGCTGACGCTTCACGGCCTCGTTCGGATTCTTGAGAAGAACGCTTGCGATGTAATTGACATTCGTTCCGTTAACGATCTCCAACTGAAATTGAAAGAATCGTTACCTGATGTTCTCATTATCGACTACGGTACACTGAATGATTTCGCTGTCGAGGATCTGATCAGCGTACGGCAACAGCACGTGTTGCTTCCGCTGATGATGGTTACGTCGCATCGCGATAAGAAAACGATCCTGAAAGTTCTCGACTATGGTGTTCATGGCTTTCTCTTCAAAGATTGCAGCGAACAGGAGTTGATCCGCTGCACCGAAGCACTGTTGAGAGGCGAAAGATTCTTCTGTAACGAGGTGTTCGACATATTAATGAAGGCGCGACTCGTCCGTCCTGGTCATGAGTGGCCTTCGCATCTTACGTCACGTGAAGTCGACATTATTCGGCTGATCGTGAAGGGTTATTCCACGTCGCTGATTGCCGACGAACTCAACCTCAGTCCCCATACTATTAGTACTCATCGCAAAAACATCATCCGGAAACTGAAGATCAAATCCCCGGTGGAATTAGTAGCGCAGGCCTATGATTTAGGCCTAATCATAAGCGATAGCAGTAAGGGTACCTAGCTCTAGGTATCTAAAAATGGCTTTTCCAAGCGATTGACCACGGTTTTCCTGTCCATTACTTTTGTTTAGAATTATTCTAAATAAGATATGCACAACGAAAACGACACCTTCCAGATTCTCGCAGAATGCGATCACGGTTACATCGGTGTATGCCGGTGCTGCTGGGAATTCAACTACACCTATAAAAATATTCTGCTCACGTTCCAGGAGCCCGACATGCGCGACTTCTTCGATTGGATCATCGAATGCCGTCGCAATGGCAGCGTGCTTCTTCCGCTTCCATGCGGAAGCCGGCATGTTTATAAAAGTCCACTCTACAACATGTTCCTGGTGCACACCGACGAAGAGCTCAACGAGATCGAAATCATGTACAACGAAGTCAAAGTAATGTTAGAAACTATGAAAATTCTTTTTTAATGAAATATCTATACCTGTTCATCATCTGTTGGGTCGCAATCCCCACTTGCGCTCAACAACCTAAGGGTTCTCTAAAGGGTTCCCTGAAAGGAAGTGTGAGAACTTTCGACAACCAGCCAGCTCCCAACGTCAATGTTATGCTCAAGGGCACTGACAAAGGAACCACCACCGACGACAACGGAACCTTCGAGCTTCGCAATTATCCTGCGGGTAAATACATTCTTAAAGCTTCAGCAATCAACTTCGAATCGAAAGAGATTGCTGTCGAAGTTATCGCAGGTGAAACAACATCGATCGCGCCGATCGTTCTCGATGAAACCAGTCAGCATCTCGAAGCAGTTGTTGTTACCGGCAGCAAAGACAATCAATATGTTGAAACGAAAGCGTCGGAGTCGCTTCGCATTGGATCCGATCTCATCGAAGTTCCACAGAATATAAAAGTTACAACGCGACAGACGTTACAGGATCTTGGTGTCCTCAACAAATCGGAGATCGCAAGAACAGTAAGTGGTATTGTGAAATCTTATGGCGAAGATCTCGACATGACATTCCAGATCCGCGGGATGAATTCTACTTACAACACTTATCGCAATGGCGTTGGGGGACCGATCTGGTGGAATGCGCAGGAAGATGCGGCGATGATCGAGAAAGTAGAGTTTGTAAAAGGTCCCGCCGGTTTCATGCTGGCAAATTCGGAACCGGGCGGATTATTAAATACGGTTACGAAGCAACCAACACATCAGCAGATAGCGGAGGTGAATGTAGGCATGGGTAGTTACAACCTCATGCGAACAACAGTCGATCTCGGTGGAGAATTTGTGAAAGACGGAAAGCTAACGTATCGCCTCAACGCCGGCGTTCAGCGTAACTCTCAATATTACAAGTTTGGAAACATGACGCGTTATTTTGTTTGTCCCGTGATCAAATACGAGTTCGACGAGAAGACGAGCATCACGTTCGAGCACAACTTCGTGCAGGCAACAACGCAGGAAAATACTCACAACCTGTTTACGATCGATCAAAAGTTCTTTGCCATTCCTTCGAGCACTGCAATCAACGACCCAAATATCGGGCAGTTCATGGGCCGCGATATTTATAATCGTGTGAGCGCTTCTCACCAGTTCGATAAAAACTGGAGATTGAATTTCAATGCCGCGTATATGTCGACCGACTGGGATGGATACACCATGTACCTCGACGGCATTTCACCTACGAAGGATTCATTGTATCGTTACTCGTACTATACGGATTGGACCGGCAAGCTTTTCAATACGCAGCTATTCTTAAACGGTGAGTTCAAGACAGGGGCCGCTTCGCACAACGTGTTGATCGGACTTGACTTCGGCGATGCACGCGAAGGATCTGTTTACGGTGATAACTATGGTCAGCACAAGTACACACTGGCGCTCGCCAACCCGACATATTATTTGCCCAAAGATTCGTTGAGGAATTTCTCTCATGACATGAGTTGGATCTCTACCAACAAGTGGCAGGCATTGTACCTGCAGGATCATTTGAAATTGTATGATCGATTGATCTTCACGATCGCGGGAAGGTTAACGTATCTCACCACCGGCCAGGATTACAACAGTCCGCCCGATGATCCCGATTACGAGATCAATGACCATGCCTTCACACCGAGGCTTGGTGTAACGTACATGATCTCGCCAACGATGTCGGCTTATGGACTTTACGATCAGAGTTTTCTTGCACAGCGTGGTGCGATCTATGGTGGCACGCGACTTCCACCACTCCGTGGTTCCAATCGCGAGGTAGGAGTAAAGGGCATGTTCCTCGACAAGAAGCTGCAGGTGAGCGCTGCGATGTATGACATCACCAAGAACAACGTGGGAACTTCAGATCCCGAACACCAGGGATTTTATTTGAAGACGGGCCAGGTTCGAAGCACCGGTTTTGAATTCGATATCACCGGTAACATCACACCGGATCTCGTCATCATAGCGAACTATTCGAAGATCAATGCACGAATTACGCGCGACAACGATTCAACTTTGGTTGGGATCAAAAACCAGGGAACACCAGACCAGGTAGCGAATGCGTGGATGAAATACAAAATTCCCGTTGGAGTGCTGAAAGGTCTCGGTATCGGCTTTGGAGTTCAATATGTAGGTCTGCGAAGCGGAATATCGCCGGGCTGGAATAACCAGGACGGCAACAAGTTCCTTCCTGCTTACACCATCTTTGACGCATCGATATCGTATGCTACCGAAAAGTTTACCGTGGGATTGAATGTTTATAATCTCGCGAATAAAAAATATGTATCGAATGGTTACTGGTATCCCGACTTCCAGGAATGGTACTATAGTCCGGGCCTGCCGACCAACTTTCGTTTACAAACCAGCATCCGGTTGTGAAGAAGTTTAAGAAAATAGTTGGAAAGGGTCATTTATGGTTGGGGTTTGGATCGGGGCTGATCGTTCTCTTTCTTGGTATCACGGGTTGTATTCTCGCCTTCGAGCGGGAAATTGAATTGGTTACAATACCGGAGCAGTTCACCGAAGAAAGAGATCACAGCTTCGTCCAACCTTCGATCATTAAAGAAAAAGCGGAGGCGGCGTTGCCCGGCAAGCACATCCATGGCATCGGCTATGGTAAACCGGGTAAATCGGCCGTTGTGTCTTTTTATAATGAAGATCCCAGTTATTATTATTTAGTGTATTGCAATCCATACGATGGCGAAGTTCTCCGGGCAAAGAACATGGATGAAGATTTTTTCAGGTTCATCATCGACGGACATTTTTATTTATGGCTTCCGCCTGCGATCGGTCAACCGGTCGTTGCTTCGGCAACACTCATCTTCGTTCTAATGATGATCACCGGGATCATTCTCTGGTGGCCGAAGAATAAGCCGGCGGCGAAGCAGCGATTCACCATCAAGTGGAACGCCAAGTGGAGGCGCGTGAATTACGACCTTCACAATGTGTTTGGATTTTACATGACCTGGGTGGTCATCTTCATTGCATTAACGGGACTCGTGTGGGGATTCCAGTGGTTTTCAACTTCTGTGTACTGGATCACTTCGGGTGGAAAAACGATGACTGAGTTTTATTTGCCCAATTCCGATACAACGCGTGCAGCAAAGACCAGTGAAATTGCGATCGATGTGTTGTGGGCGCGGGTATCGAATCAATATCCGTCGGCCGAATCGATCGAAGTTCATGTTCCCGAAAGCGACACAGCTTCGATCGAAGTTGCCGTCAATCCCGATGAGCAAACATACTGGCGAACCGATTATCTGTATTTCGATCAATACACGCTCGAAGAAATTCCCGTCAAGCATGCATTCGGACGTTTGTCAAATACCTCTGTTGCCGACAAGATCATGCGAATGAATTATGATCTACATGTTGGAGCTGTCGGTGGTTTGCCGGGAAAAGTAATGGCGTTTATTGCAAGTCTTATCTGCGCAAGCTTGCCAGTAACAGGAGTTTATATCTGGTGGGGAAGGAGAATGAAAGAAAAAAAGAATCAATCACTCGTGTTTCAAACCATCCACAGGGTTTCGACTCGACCCCTGGTAAGTTTTATAAACAAGTATGACCATCGAGATCGCAATCACGATCAACACCGGTGGAATATATGTCATCACTCCACCTTCGATGCGATAGGCAAATCCGTTTAACCATTCGTTGGCCAGGATTATTCCTGCGACACTTCCGATAGCAACGCCGGCAATCGTCAGGTAAATAAATTCTTTCGTAAGTAGTTGGATGAGCGACATCATTCCGGCACCCAATACTTTGCGGATGCTGATCTCTTTCGACTTCTTTTCAACATGATGGATCGTGAGCCCGAATAATCCCGAGCTTGCGATGATGATCGTTAGAAGAGTGAAGTATAAGAAGACTGTTTGTAAAGTTGTCTCCGCCTTGTATTGTCCGTCGAAGAAATCATTGAGGAAATGATATTCGAAACTCTGGTCGGGAAGCATGCGCTGCCAGGTTGTGCGAAGCTCGTCGATATCGTTGGAGGTGATCTTGAGGAACAGGTGACGCGTGTTTTGCGACTTCCTGTCTTGTCCCATAATGATCAACGGTTCGATCTTGTTTTGCAGAGATTTGAAATGGAAGTCCGGAATGATCCCTACGATCTCGAAATCTCCGGCGAATGTGTGAATCGATTGGCCGATCGGGTTCTTCCAGCCTGAAGATCTCGCGAACGATTGATTAACGACAGCCTTCGTCGCAGCTTCGCTCTTATCGAGATTGTGCAATGACTTTCCTTCGATAGCATTTAATCCCAGCATCTTCGTGTAGTTGCCGTCGGCTAAATAATTAATGACGATCGGTTCTCGCTTTTCTCCGTCTACAGTGATGGCAATAGGAGACGCGCCAACATCGGTAGTACCGGGTGTGCTTCCGAAGCCGGCTAGTGCCACATCGTTCACTGACTGCACTTTCATTAACTCGTTGACGTAAAAATCCATGTGAGCCACGGTCGCGGTGTCATTCGGTATATCGAGCACGATAATTTTCTCTTTGTTGAAGCCGGTGTCGCTGTTTCGCATGAAATTGTTCTGATACAACACTGTTGTCAATATGATCAATAGTGTCGTGCTCAAAGCAAACTGCAGTGTTGTAAATGCTTTCCGGAAGAATCCATTTCCTTTAGTGAATGTTTTTGAAGCAAATACTGAAGCCGGGTAGATGGATGAAATTATTGTTGCAAGGATTAGTACCGCTATTGTAACGACTACAATAACGAGATCTTTCCCGCCATTGAATGATATTTGCTTGCCTGAGACATTCATGAACATGGAGCTCATGATCACGACCAACACGGAAGCTCCTATCGCAGCGATCACTACCGCGACAACCGATTCGCCCATGAATTGCCACAACAGTTCGCTTCGTTTTGCGCCCACAACCCTTCGAACACCAACTTCTTTCGATCGCTCCAGCGACAAGACTGTAGTGAGATTGATGAAGTTGAACAGTGCAACGACCAACAGCACGATTGCGATGACCGCGAGTATCTTCGTGTTGGCTTCATTACCCTTCGGATTGTCCATTCCAGTGCCTGTCCAAAAGTGAAGATCCGTGAGCGCCTGCATATCGAGACCAAACTGGATCTCCCGGTTGTTGCGTTTTTGTATTACATCATTAACCTCAGGAAGTTTGCTTCGAATGAATGCCGGGTCTTCGCCGTCTTTCAATAAAATGTACGTCTGGTAAGTGAAGCCTTCTTCAAATTTTCCACTCGCGATAGCATTGATCCACTTGTCACTGTTCGACGGAATATCCTTCATCACGCCCGTCACGGCGTACGGCTCTTTGTCGATCTCAACAATTTGTCCCATCGCCATGCCATGAAAATATTTTTTCGCAAGCGATTCGGAAATAACGATAGAGTGTTGCTCTTTTAACGCTGTGTTCGGATTTCCTTCGATCAGCGGGTAAGTGAATACATCGAACACCGAAGGATCGGCCTTTACAATTCCTTTCTTTTCTTTATTGGTCTTATTGAAGACTGCTTCCACATCTTCCATCCTCACATAATTTTCAACTTGCGGGTAAGTGTCTTTCAGGTAAGGGCCTGTTCTTTCGTTCGTCCACAGAAGATTCTGCGTGTCTTCCTTCGTCTTGAAGATCAACGTGATCCTGTAAATCCTCGAAGCATTCTCATGAAACCTGTCATAGCTAAATTCATCATACACGAAATAGAACATGAAGATGCAACTGGCGAGACTGATGGCGAGTCCGCCGATGTTGATCAAAGAAAATGTTTTGTGACGCGCAAGGTGACGCAACGCCAGGCGAAGGTTATTGAGCAACATAATGCAAAAATTATATCCTTGTGAGAGCTGTTATGATCTCTTTGTGATCGGGAAAGAACTTCAGCAGATCTTCTCTCTTCGCCATCTCAAAATCCCTGAAGTCAAATCCCGGCGCTACCGTACAACCAACCAGTGAAAATGAATTCTCATCTACTACACTCGAGCCAAACCAATCGCCGGCTTTCACAATGAACTGTGGCGTCGCTCCATTCTCTATGTCGAGACCAACGGTGTGTCGCGCGTATTTTCCATTCTTATCTATAACATGCACGTACAACGAAGAGCCAGTGTAATAGTGCCATACTTCATCCTGTTTGATGCGATGAAACGCCGAAAAATTTTCGGAGGTGAGCATGAAATAAATTGCAGTACTGAAATTCCGGTCTCCATCAAATCCCGGTAACGAAATGCTCTCGCCGCTTCGATACGTTTCGCGGTAATAGCCGCCTTCGGGATGAGGTTGAAGCTGGAGGTGGTTTATTAATAATTCTGGGGACGTCATCAGAAATTCTTCACTGGCAGTGTAAGAGTAAACGTGGTTCCCACATCTTTAGTACTCTCCACTTTAATAGACCCGCCATTATTTACCAGCAACTCTTTCGTGATCAATAACCCGATGCCCGAACCCTTCTCTTTGTTCGTTCCTTGTGTTGTAACAACCTGGTCGGATTGAAATAGCTTACTCAGTTGTTCATCCGTCATTCCCACGCCTGTGTCGTTGACCATCACATTCACGTACGACGAATGCTTCACTGCGCTAATAGTAACAACGCCATTCTCTTTCGTGAACTTGATTGCGTTGGTGAGAAGATTTCGCAACACGATCTGCATCTGTGCACGGTCTGCCCACACTTCTATGTCGGCCGGCACTTCATTTCTTGCCGTAATGTTCTTCGCCTTCAGGTCGCTGTGGAACTGGTCGAATACCTTCACTACTTTTTCTCTCAGTAGCACCGTCGCCGGGTTGATCTTCCTTTCGTTCAACTCGCTCTTCGCCCACTCGAGAAGATTTTCGAGAACATAACCCGAAGCACTCACCTGCTGACCTAACTTCGCAGCTACCGTTGCAACATCGGCAGCATTAAGATCGCCCGTTTGGTATAATCCAAGTATCGATTGGAGATTGCCGAGCGGCGTTCGCAAGTCGTGACTGATCACCGAGAAGAGTTTGTTCTTCATCTTGTTCAGTCGTTCGAGCTCCGAATTTGTATTGGCAAGGTCCCGGTTAAGTTTTTTCCGCTGCCGGCTCGTCTGATAGGTGACCAAAGCAAGGATGCTCAACAGTCCAATTATAAAAACCGATGCGTATTCGAGGTAGCGTTGTTGTTGGATCGTGGCGAGGTTGGCCTGGTTTACTTTCTGAAGTAGTTCGAGCTCGTTTTGTTTTTGTTCGAAGCTATACGAAAGCTGAAGTTGCTTCAGGCTCCGTCCGTTCACGCGATCCTGTTTTTCTTCGGAGACAGCATGAAACCTGGAATAATAGTCGAATGCTTTTTTGTAATCGCCGCGATGTGCCCACGCCAGGGCATATAGCCTATTAACTTCATCCATCGGGTTGAAGAAATCATTGAAGTTGATCTTCCGGTTGGCGATAAACGCGACGGCGCTGTCGAGGTAAGCGAAAGTATTCTTAACGTTATCTTTTCCTAAGTAAACTTTCGCAAGATTAACATACGTCTCTATCTCGTTCTCGAACTCGGTAGTCTTTTTTACCAGCCCAAGATTTTTTTGGTAGTAGACCAAAGCGCTATCGTAATTCTCACGGCGCAAATGAAGACTTCCGAGGTTCCCGAGTAATATCGCGATCCAGGCGGAGTCGTGGTGAACGACCGCTATCTTATAGGCATTCCTGAAATCTTTTTCTGCAACATCGTATTCCTTTGCCTCCCGCTTGATCAGCGCCAGGCCGTTGTAGCAGTTGATCATCGTACGGTTGTCGAGTGAGTCGGAAGTAGTAAGTGCCTTCCGGTAAAAGTCCTGCGCTTCGCCATAATTCTCCGCCTTGTGCTGTACAAGCGCAATCTGGAAATAACACAATGCCTCCGACTTATGTTTTCCCAACTTCGCAAACAGCTCTGCGCTGTGTAAAAAATAAACAATGGCCTCGTGCATGCGGCCATCGCCGTACATATTTCCGGCCCAACCGTAAACGGCAGGCAAAATGGTATCGGCAAACGGTTTGGCTTGTGCGAGGCCTACAATATCGGCGACATCGGAATCTACGAAGTGGAGTTTCCCTTCGTGGAAGGTAGAGATCATGTTTCCGAATTCTTTGTCGAAGTCGGCAGCCGTACGGGCATCGCGAAGGCGCTCTTTGATTTCAGGAATGGTTTGAGAATACCCACTTATAGGGCGCACAATCACCCCCACAAACACAAGAACGTACAAGGATACTCTCTTCACAATGCTTTAAAATTACGCATATCTTGTAATATGTCGAACAAAGAGCTGTCAGAACATCTTAGCGGGAAGAGCGAACACACGCTGAAACTCTTCTGGCATTTTATAGAAGTGTATAAAGCAATCGGTGACATTGCCGTGCATCCTACAAAATCGATGATTGCCATCGCGGCCAAAACCAGGGTTGCCTATATCACCAGGCTCGGAAAAGACTTTATGGACGTTACGTTTCCGTTCGACCAGCCGCACAATGAGAATTTATGTTTTCAGAAGATCGCCAAAGTGCCGGGACAGGAGCAGTACAATCATCACCTTAGGATAATGAATGTCGGGGATGTTAATAAGGAAGTGAAGAAGTATATGAAGTTGACCCTAAAGAATCACAGTTAGGCTTCGACAAGTTTATTATACTTATTCCTATACTCGATCGGCGACAGCCCGGTAATCTTTCTAAACGTTGTTCGAAACGCCTTCGTGTCCGTATACCCAACCTTATACATCACTTCATTCACATTCTCGCGCGACGTCTCGAGACTCATCTTGGCGGCTTCGACTTTTACGCGCTGAATGTATTCGACCAACGTGTTGGATGTTGCTTTCTTAAACCTTCTTTCAAGATTTCTTCGTCCTAACGCAAACATCGACGCGAGTTGATCTACGGTGATCTTGTCGTGGAAATTGTTTTCGATATACTCCTGTGCCTTACGTATAGGCTCGTCTTCGTGATCTTTCTGACCGGAGAAGATCATGAAAGGCGATTGACTTTCGCGGTCGATCTCGATAGCAAATACTTTCGCGCAAAGGATCGACATCTGGCGGCCAACATACTTCTCTATTAAATAAAGAATGAGATTGAGATACGAGTAGGCACCACCACTCGAATAAATTCCACGCTCGTCTGTTATAACTTTCTCCGCACTGAGTATCACATCGGGAAACATTTTTCTGAAGTCATTCTCGGCAAGCCAATGCGTTGCCACTTTCTTACCATTCACCAACCCGGTTGACGCAAGCAGGAATGCACCCATACATAAGCTTGCAACTTCTGCACCCGATTTATATTGTTTCTCGATCCATGGTATGAATGCCTTATTCATCTCGATCGATTTAGGAATGTCTCCATCGATCGCGGGGATCACAACAAGATCTGTTTTATCTACTTCCTCGAGAAGCCTGTTACTATGAATGGTATACAACCCGCCGCTCACCGGCGTTTCTTTCTCAACACCAACAAGCTCTACTTTAAATGGAGCTTCCGCATTCCGACTCTTAAAGAATTGATTGACCTGTGTGAACAGCTGGCGAGGGCCTTCAATGCTTCCAAGGATTGCTCCTTTGGGAATGAGAATGGTGATGGTCTTCATATATCAAATCTAGAGAACCCACTTGTCGTAATCAACCCCATACTATGCCGGAAATGCACCCTCACAAGAAAATGCCCACGATCTACATTTGTCAGACGATAAAATGAAGAAGGAGATATTCTTTGTGCACAGCGCCGGACCTCAAAATGATGGTCATGGGAGTAACAATTTTGTTGCTCACCTGTCTGGATCATTGGGTAACGACTATCGTCTCACCCACCCGATTATGCCAGCACCTGAGAATCCACGCTACGTAACATGGAAAATGGCACTTCGGTCGGTGCTACCGATTAGCGGAAATAAAGTTGTACTGATCGGCCATTCGCTAGGCGGGTCGGTGATCGTAAAATATTTGTCGGAAGGTTTATGCCAGGTGCCTATTGCTGGTCTGTTCCTTGTGGGAGCACCATACTGGGGACTGAGAGGATGGGCGATGGATGAATTCAAGTTGCAACATGATTTTCAATCGAAGCTGCCACCCATAGATAATGTGTTTATCTATCACAGCAAGTACGATAAATGGGTTCCTTATTCGCATGCACGATCGTATGCGAAAGCATTACGCGGCTCTGTGTTGAGAACAATGGACGGCAATCAGCATGAGTTCAGCCATGGGCTGCCACTTTTAGTAAATGACATTCACCATTTAAGTTTTTGAATTATGGTAGAAGTATTTAAGACCAACGTTACCGGCATTCGCCACGCGAGAGTTTTGGCAGATGCGATCCGGTATCACTTCGAAGACTACAAAGTGAATTTCGACCTTGGCGACTGCGATCATATCCTGAGAATAGAATCGACTCAAACGATCGCAATAGATGCGCTGATCATCTTTTTGAATAATCTAGGTGTTGAGGTCGAATTGCTCGCCGACGAGATGCCCTTAATAATTATATAACATTGCGGTAAACACCCTGTTAAGTGCTTTTTGTTGTTTCGGCCTTCGCCCGCCGACAAAGGCGGGGCCAGATGGATCGCGAAACAGCCTATTATCGCCGCAAATTCAATACAGCACTCGAGCCAATCAAGGTGATGCTGATGAACAAGAAGCGCACGCTCACGCTGGCGACATGGATGGCTTTTGTAAATAAGACCAGGGCCAGCGTTCTCGAAAGTCCTACCGAATATCTTGGCGATAAGCTTCCTGAGAAAGAACTCACGAACCAGATCGTCGATTCGTTGTTTAGCGATTTCCTCCGTAGAGAGGCGTGAAGAATATCCAACACTGAATAATGAATAATCAACACTGAAGTTACTTCGATGTTGGTTGTTCAGTGTTCTTGATTCGATATTGGAGTAGCGATTATCGATACGGGATTCTCAAATAAATCTTTGCATTCGAATATCACCTTCCAGTTTCCATCCGGAATTTCTTCCCAATCACTTTTAGTCGAAATGATCATAGCATCCGGATGCTTCCTCACAAACTCATCTACTTCTTCCGGAGTTTCCAGCTTCGGTATCGGACGCTTGTTATTAAACACAAACGCCGAATTGATTCTCTTGTAGTACGCCAGCTCTCCGTTAAGAATCTCTTTGCTCTTCGCGACCGGATTCTGGGCATCAACCTGCGGGAACAACCACGTGAACACGAGCAACAACAGGATCATGAAGCTTCCGGTCCACGCGTAGAATGCCTTTGTTACGTTGTCGCGCACCACGAAGTACAACGCGATAATGGCACCCACCGGCGCCACAATAAACAAGACCCACCTATTTGCTAATGGCGAAAGCAATGTGTCCTGCCCGAGGGCAACGTATGCTACGGCCGGCATAGCGAGACAAATGATCAACGCAACTATCGCACTGATCTTCATGGCTGTGTTGGATGTTGATTGCTGTTGAATGTAGTAGCCTAGCAACACGGCAAGAAATGGAATACACGGCGCTGGATAACTCGGCAGTAATGTTTTCGAGAAGAAGAAGAATCCCAGTACCGCGATGCAAATAGACAAAGCGAATGGAAAGAACTGGTTCTCTTTTCTATTCTTAACTGCGAGCACAACAGCCTGTGGCATCATCACCGACGATGGTAACAAGGCCGCTATCGCAATCACCACCACGTCGAAAGGAAAGCCACTATGTCCTTCAAAGGTGTTCACGTAGCGATCGATGTTGTGTGTGAAGAAAAAATACTTTGGCCATTCCCAGTTGGTAGCGATGCCGGAACCGATATACCAGGGTACTGCGATGGCGAGTGTAATCAGTGCACCGGGAATGATTTTTAAGTCGAGTAATTTTTTAATTGAGAAACTTCGCTGCCACAATAAGAATATTAGTATCGACAATCCAGGCAGAGCAAAAGCAATCGGACCTTTCGCAAGAAACCCGAGGCCGACGAGTGCATAGAATAAATAGAGATATTTCGTTTCGCCTTTGTAGCCGAGATAAAAACAAAACCAGCCTGTTGTCAAACAAAACAATATATACGGATCCGGCACGGCGAGTCTGAACTGCACGGCCATCTGCAGCGACGCTATGTATACCAGGCTGGAGAAGAAGGCTGTTCTTTCGTTGAGGATCTTCTTCGAAAAGAAATAGATCGACATTACAGAGAGTATTCCCATTACTACGGAGAAGATCCGCGCTCCGAATGCATTGACACCAAAAAGCTTGTAGCCCGCGATCATGAAGAAATATTGCAACGCGGGTTTGTCGTGAAACTCACCGTTGAAAGTTGGCACGAAGTAATCGGCACGACGGATCATCTCCGCAGCACTGCCTGCGTTCTTCGCTTCATCCAACATGTAAATGGAAGTGCCCCAGAAATTCCAACCGTACACTAATATTGCGAGAGCAAGAACAATCCACTTAAACTCTCGTTGCACGTTGCTCTTTGTACGTTGCACGCTTAATTTGAATTTCGAGTCGTCTCCCCATCCACTCCGCTTTACCATAATTTTCAAATAAATACCACGCAACGAACGCTATTGCTGTACCGATAAATGCACCGCCAGCTACATCAATCAAAAAATGCTGAAGCAAATAAATTCTCGAATACGCCACGATCATCGCAAACGCTATCACCACGATGAACACAGATCTTCTTTTTATCAGCAGGGCGAATAGTATCGCAAAGCAAAATGCTGTTGCTGTGTGTCCCGAAGGAAACGAATAGTTTGCGTGAACATCAACGCCCGGAACGAAGTACAACAAATCGTTGTCGATCGCACCCGTTGGACGAAGCACAGTCGGGAATACGAGTCGTTTCAATGCACTGCAGAGCATGCCGTGGCCAATCCATGCAGAGATAACCGCAAGTGAGTAGCTGAAACGAATAAATAATGTGATGATGATGAGCGGGATGAAGATCTTTCCGTCGCCGCCGTATGTAATGAAGGTGAAGAACCTGTCGCTGAATTCGTTGTGATTGCCGTTGATCCAAAGAACATCGTTGCCTTTGGGAATGATTATCGCGGCAACGAAGACCGACAACAACACACCACCAACGGCTAACAGTAAGAATCTTTGGAATCGATTCGCGTTCTTCATCATATCCAATTCACAAAAGTACAGTCGTACTTAGAACAGGATGTAATGAACGCTTTATGGATTTATTAAATAAAAACTCTCACGGAAAGCACGGACTTCACCAACGTTATCTTTCAGTGTTTTCTGTGTTTTCCGTGAGAGTTTTCTCTGAGAGCCTTATGCGGCTTCTTCTGTGCGCACAGCAACTACTTTAGTCTTCTTCGTTGCCTTATGATTTTTCTTGAGTTGCTTCTTAAGTTGTTTCTTCAACTCTTGTTTCAACTCCTTTGACAAACGGCGTGAAACTTTTTCTACAACCTTCCGCGCATGTTTGGAAGGAGCCTGGATCTCCAACGTTGCTAAAAGATTGTTGAGCGTTGTTTCTGTATTTTGGCGAAGTTCTTTACCCGAGATTTTTTTCATGATCCACATGATGGTTAGATAGTAAATCTAACTCCTGTTATCGTAATATTATCAACAAGTTATACACCCGGATTATTCGGTTTTCAGCACCGAAAATGCCTTTTTCTTGATAACTTCCAAGTCAATAACAGGCACATTCATCTCCTTCGCCAGCTCGTCCCACTTGCGCATCAGGATACTCGTCTCGAACAACGGATCGGCTTCGAAAGCCTTTCCTTCCGTGTCCGACATCACTCCACCCTGGTACTCCAACGTCTTCTTGCTCGCTTCACTCAATTGCTCGTAATACTCAGGGTATTTGTGCGTGAGATATCTTTTCGCCTGCACATGGTTCTCCACCAGCTTCGCTACCCGCTCCGGAAATCCACAATCACGCAGGTAGTCAGCTCCAATCTTTTCGTGGCTCTTCTTGCCATAACCTCCCATCGACTCGTCATCAGCTCCATTCATTACGCAAATGTGACCTATATCATGAAAGAATGCGGCAAGGATCACTTCATCGTCGAAACCTCCATCTATTGCAAGCTGCGCCGATTGCGACATGTGTTCTATTTGTGAAACCGGCTCGCCGATATAATCTGCGTCGCCGTACTTACTGTAAAGGCCAAAGACTTCGTCTACTACTTGTGAAGGAGTTTTCATTGTATCCAAAAATTAAAAATATCGAAACAGCTACGAGAACGGTGCCACTAATGCCGACAATAAATCCTGCAGTCATAAAAAAATCCAGCCAGCTTACGTTGGGTTGTCCGAATTCTTTATACAACAACACGCCAACGCTGCCGAGATAACCGAAGGCATCGGCGAGATACATCACGAATCCAACGGTTCCTGAAATTTTGAATGCAGCAATCAGTCTTTCAAACAACACACAGTTGAACGGAACATATCCCAAATACAAACCGAATCCCGTTAATATCATCCACATCAATGGAGAGATCACATGATTTTGATAAGCCAGCGTCGCGATGCCCACAACAACAAAGCCGCCCATGATCATGTACAGGTTCACAAACAACGCGGTCTTGTTGTTCTTTATAAAGATCATGCTGCCTATCGCAAGCAACACCACGATCGCGATCGGTATCTCCGTCAACGTAAAGATCTCCGGCGTCGCCTTGAGTCCCATCGCCGTCAGCATCTCCCTCGAAAAGTTATCGCGAAAGTCTCTCATGGCCGTCAGCATCATGTAAGCGATGATTAACACGAACAACAGCGGGGCAAACATCGCCACGAAGTTTCTCCGTTCACTTGCGTCCATCGGCTTGCGTTTTGTTCTCAATAACTGATCAGCTTCCGTTGGAGGCGGCACCTGGTCGAGCAGCCAGAGAAATAACAACAGTGGAGGAGTGAATATCATGCTCGCTACGAAAGGCATCCACGTCTCCGACACACCCCACGTTAATATGTACGCACCGACAGTCTTCGCAAAGCCCGCAGAGAAAATAAAGCTTACCGACAATCCCGCACCCAACGCTTCCGTCGTTTGTCGCCCTTCGAGATAACTGAAGATCAATCCCCAGATCATTCCCAACGGAAGTCCATTCGTGAATAGAAAAAGTATGTTGTATGGTGCCGGTACAAGTCCGAAGAACAACCATGAAATACCCGCTATGGTCGTAAAGAGAAGAATGCCTCCGAAACGTGCGGTTGATTTAAGCTCCGAAACAACTTTTATCCCAATGAACTTCGACAGCGCATAGCCCATCACCTGGAACACAACAAGCCATACTTTATAACTTACATTGAGGTAATAGATCTCATCGAATGTTGCGACGGCAAAAGTTTTCCTGAAACCATATACGCATGTGTAAAGGAAAAACGCAATTGATGCAGTGTAAACAGTGAATAAAAACTTATTCAACTTTTTTATTCGAACATACCTACATGAGGCACTGTGTTTGATGAAGCACAAATGATCTTTAGGTTAATTCTAAATCGCGACACTAACTTCTAAATCCTGACCGTTACTTTCGCGCAAACAAAATCTTATGAACACCAGGCAATCTGCCGATGTTGCCATTATTGGCGGAGGCATTGTAGGTCTCGCTCATGCACGTGCTGCCCTTGCGAAAGGTCTTCGCGTTGTTTTATTCGAACGCGAGCAATTCGCCATCGGCGCTTCCGTGCGCAACTTCGGATTGCTGTGGCCGGTAGGGCAGGAGCCCGGCGCCGGTCTCACACGCGCCTTGCGAAGCCGCCAGGTGTGGAGTGAAGTTGCAGAGCAGGCAGGCATCTGGTTGAAACCGAACGGCTCGTTTCATCTTGCATACCACGACGATGAATGGGACGTGTTGAACGAGTTCGCCGAGATGTATAAAGACGAACCTTACGACATCACACTGTTAACTCCCAACCAGGCTGTTCTTCATTCAATGAGATCGAAGAGCATCAAGACAGATTCGTTGAAAGGGGTTTTGTGGAGCACAACGGAAGCAACTGTAAATCCGCGCGAAGCAATACGAAAGATCCCGCAATGGCTTGCGGAGCAACACGGGCTCATCACCCGTTTCGGCAGCGTGGTAACTTCTATCGAGATGCCTCATGTAAAAACTGCAACGGAGACGTGGAAAGTAGATAAAGTGTTTGTTTGCAGCGGTGCCGATTTCGAAACATTATATCCGGAAGTTTTCAACGAGCACAAAGTTCAGAAGTGCAAGCTTCAGATGATGAAGGCACTCACAACGAAATCGTTTGATCTCGGTCCTTCATTGTGTGCGGGCCTCACGCTTCGTCATTATCAATCGTTCCGCAAATGTCCGTCACTTTCAAAAGTCGATGCCCGGTACGACGAATCGAACCCCGATTATAAGAAAGATGGGATCCATGTACTCGTTTCACAGAATAATCATGGAGAGCTGATTATCGGCGACTCTCATCATTATGGTAAAACCATGGAGCCGTTCGACACCGAGAAGATCAACCAGGTCATTATTGATTATCTAAAGTCGTTCGTAAACTTCGAAGGGCTTCACATTACGGAAAGATGGAACGGCATCTATCCGAAAACTTCAGATGGCGGTCATCTTATCCTTGATATAGAGCGTGATGTAAAAATTGTTAATGGCCTCGGTGGCGCCGGCATGACTTTATCCTTTGGCTTAGCCGAAGAGATCATTGCAGAGACACTATGACGTGAATGTTACCTATTCACACTCAGGACTTCGTTAGATAACCCTTCAATAATTTTCCACTCATCCCTTCGTCAAACCTTATCTGGACTTTTGGTCAACAAACAACCTAATCGTCCACATGAGTAAAATTCTATCTATTCCAATCTTTTGCTTACTGCTGCTGGCTTCATTTACTGCTGAAGCGCAGCGTACTGTTTCCGGAACCGTCCGTTCCGGTGAAGATCACTCCGGCCTGCCCGGTGTAAACGTTCTCGTTAGAGGAACAACGAGCGGAACGATCACCGATGCAGATGGCAAGTTCAGTCTCCCCGTTAATTCAGAGAACGACATTCTTGTTTTCTCATTCGTTGGTTTTCTCACACAAGAGATGTCTGTTGCAAACCGCACGGTGTTCGAAGTAACACTGGCTACCGATGCACAACAACTCTCTGAAGTTGTTGTAACCGCTCTCGGTATCGAGAAGGATGCATCGACTCTTGGTTATTCAACTCAAAAAGTTTCAGGATCGGATCTCATCAAAGCCCGCGAACCCAACCCGTTGAACTCACTGGTTGGTAAAGTTGCAGGTCTTACTGTTGGTGCATCCTCTGAAATGCTAGGTCGTCCTCAATTGGTTCTGCGTGGTGAAACCGACGTGTTGTTGGTGGTCGACGGCGTTCCGGTTGTGTCAGACTCTTATAACCTCAGCCCCGACGATATCGAATCATACAACGTACTGAAAGGACCTAACGCTGCCGCTCTCTACGGTTCACGCGGTCGTAACGGTGCTATCATCATCACAACAAAGAAAGGAACTAAAGATGCTCGCGGCTTCTCTATCGATTTCAACTCGAGCACGATGATCGAAAAAGGTATTCTTACGAAGCCCGATGTTCAAACATCATACGGTCCTGGCGAATACAACCAGTATCGTTTTGGTGATGATGACTTCGGTCAGAAGAATGGTTACAACCAGAACGATTACGATGTGTGGGGACCCAAGTTCAACGGTCAGCTGATCTCTCAATACGACAGTCCTTTCGATACGCTTAGCGGCGTTCGTTCTGCTACACCGTGGACTGCACGTGGTAAGAACAACCTCGATAGATTCCTCCAGGCCGGTGTGTTGTCAACCAACAACATCGCAGTTTCAGCGAGCGGCGACAAGTACGACTTCCGTGCATCTGTATCACAGACCTACCAGCGTGGTATCGTGCCTAATACGGACCTCAATACATCGAACTTCAACATGTCTGCAAAGTTCAAGTTCACAGACAAGTTCAGCCTCGAGTCGAACATCAACTACAACCGTCAGTTTACCGACAACTACCCGGACGTTACTTACGGCCCTAACAGTATCATTTACAACATCAACGTATGGGCTGGTGCCGATTGGGACATAAACGACCTGAAGGACTACTGGCAAAAAGGAAAAGTAGGCGTTCAACAGCGCAACTTCGAATACATTCGCTACAACAACCCATGGTTCAGTTCTCACGAATGGCTTCGTGGTCACCACAAAACTGATACTTACGGATATGTTGCATTGAAGTATGATATCGCACCCTGGTTGAAAGCATCGCTTCGTACACAGATCACCAACTGGGACCTTCTGCGCACAGAAAAACTTCCGTTCTCAGCTTCGGCTTACGACAGGGATCAAAAGGCTGGCGACTATCGTGAAGATCGCCGCAGCTTATTCGATAACAACACCGACCTTATGTTGACCTTAGACAAAAACGTAGGCGAAGACTTCAACATCTCTGGTCTCGTTGGCGGAAACCTTCGCACTTATAGCTACAACTCTGCTTACGAAAGCACCGACTATCTCAACGTTCCCGGTGTGTACAACTTCGGTAACTCGAAGAATGCAGTTAAGCTTTACAACTACAGCGCACCCATGCAGGTGATCTCCGGTTACTATTCATTCGACTTCAGCTATCGTCATTATCTTACTCTTTCCACAACTGGTCGTCTCGATAAGTACTCAACATTCTACGATGGATACAACACAGGCTTCTACCCCTCAGTGGGATTAAGCACCGTGATCTCCGAATATGTTAAGCTTCCGGAATTCATATCGTTCCTGAAGGTCCGTGGTTCTTATGCAAACGTGAAGAACGCGTTTACACAAACAACCATTGGCCCCGCATGGCAGGCAGCTGGTTATCCTAATCCCATCACTGGCACAGGAACAGGCTTCAGCTATGGCGATACATTCCAGACTTCATACGAAGGTCCGATCTATAATTCGAACACATACAAGATCGGTCGTCCTTACAACAACCAGCCTGCAGCATATTATACACAGCAGTTGGCTAATACCCAGCTCAAGCCCAGCGCTAACTCATCGAAGGAAGTTGGTATCGAAACGAAGTTTGCACAGAACCGCATCGGTTTCAACGTCACTTATTATGATGCGATCAACGGACCAAAGATCATCAACGAGCAATGGTCGCAAGCTTCAGGTTTCAATGGTACCCTCATCAACGGTGTGAAGACAGAAAAGAAAGGCGTTGAGATCACCATCAGCGGAACTCCTATAAAGAGCGCAAATGGTTTCTCATGGAACACCATGATCAACTGGTCGAAGTATGTTGAACGTTACAAGGAATTCTACAACGGACTTTCGAGTGTTAACGGTGCATACATCGGTGGCGACTCACGTGTTGTTTACAATGTTGGCGATCGCGTAGACGGTTTGTATGGAACGAAGTTCTACCGCGACAACGATGGCAGTATCATTCACAAAGACAACGGAGCTCCTCTTACCGACAACCTCGTTGCTCAAAAGCTTGGAAACTTCAATGCAAACTTTGTGTGGTCTTTCATCAATACACTCAGCTACAAAAACTGGGCGCTTAACTTCCAGTTCGACGGTCGTGTAGGTGGTGTTGGTATCGACTACGTATATAAGAAGATGCTCCAGGGTGGAAGCGCTGCCGAAACAGCAGAAGGTGCTTACGGCGTTGCCCGTCTCGCAGAATTCAACGCTAACCAGAGCGATGCTCACATTCCTCCCGTTCCAACTTATGTTGGCACTGGCGTAGCGCTGGCTGGCGATTCGCCTGCTCCTGTTGTTGATCCCGTTACAGGCCAGATCACTAACATGAGCTCGCTTCACCTTGTTAATAACACAACTCCTTACAGCTTACAAGACTACGTGAACAATGAAACGAAGCTCGACGAGCGTACATTGATCAGCAAGACTTTCACCAAGCTGAGACAGGTTACGGTCACTTACACTGTACCCGCAACGATGTTAGAGCGTACTGCATTCCGTGCAGCGAGCGTTTCTCTCGTTGGAAGAAACCTTTTCTATTTCTCAAAGAGAAAAGACATCGACTGGGAACAGTACATCGGTACGAATGCAAATTCACAGATCCTTGCCTCGCCAACGTTGCGCAGGTACGGTATCAACATCAACTTAACTTTCTAAAGACAACTACACATGAGATCATATAACAAAGTCATAGCAATTTTCCTTACAGTAGTTCTGTTGGGAGGATGCCAGAACTTCGACGACCTCGTTGTTAACAAAAACCTTCCCACGTCGGTACCTCCGGATCTTTTGCTCACGGGCATCATGGAACACCTCAACGATGCAAATGCATGGAATGGTAAACAGGGATCTATGAGTGCTGCACAGTTTTTCATCAGCACCTACGATTACTACGGAACCAACAACTACGACCAGGGTCCATTCACAAAGACAAGCAACAGCTTCGAATATGTTACTGTTATTCAAAACGTGCAACAGATGGACATCGAAGCAAAGAAGCTCGGTCTTCCCGTGATCAACGCTTATAGCGCTCTCGGAAAATTCTTCCGCGCCTATTATTTCAACCTGATGTCGCAGAAGCTTGGTGATATTCCTTTGTCGATGGCACTTCAGGGCAGCGACAATACGATGCCGGTCTACGACACTCAGAAAGATGTGTACAAGCAGATCCTCACCTGGCTTGATGAAGCAAACTCGGATCTTACTTCGTTGGTTGCAGCAAACGCGGCCATCAAAGGCGACATCTACCTTGGCAACAGCCTCGCTGCATGGCAGCGTATTGTGAATGCATTCGAACTTCGTGTTCTTGTTAGCCTCAGCAAAAAGGCCGACGATGCCGACCTGAATGTGAAGGGACGTTTCGCGGCTATCGTTGCATCGCGCCCAATTATGGTCGACCTCAGCGACAACGTGATGTACAAGTACAACGCACAGTATAACAACTACCCGAAGAATCCCACCAGCCAGGGTCGCGATGCACATCGTGAAAACATTGGCTCTGCATTCCTCGATGTAACTACCGCACTGAAAGACCCGCGTACCTTCATTGCTGCAACTCCCGCCCCTGCGCTTCTCAATGCAACCGCTTCTAACTTCGCAGACTTTGCAGCATACAAAGGAGCACCCGCAGGTTTAAGTATGAGCGAACTTGGTGTGAATGCACAGGGCGGACAATACTCATTCGTGAACGCGCAGCGCTATTATGTAGACTTCGCCGGATCGAAAGCTGAGCCTGCTATCATCATCGGTTATCCCGAAATGTGTTTCAACATTGCAGAAGGTATCAACCGTGGCTGGTCTGCCGGCGATGCAGGTGCGTGGTACATGAAAGGCATCAATGCTTCAATGTCGTTCCTTGGCATCTCACAGAATTCTACGATCGATATCGGTAACAACCTCTCAACTGTGTACTACGGAAAAGTTACTGTGGATTTGAATGCATATCTCGCGCAGCCTTCGGTTGTCTACAAGAGCGGTGCGGACGGTCTCAACCAGATCCTCACGCAGAAATACATAGCCTTCTGGCAGAACTCGAACTGGGAAGCATTCTTTAACCAGCGTCGTACAGGCGTTCCTGTGTTATCTACAGGCCCTGGTAATGGCAACGGCAATAAGATCGCTGTAAGATGGCAGTACCCCGTAGCTGAGTCGTCGGCGAATGTCGACAACTACAGTTCGGCAGTTGGTCGTCAGTTTGGTTCGCAGGGTGGCGACACCCTCAACGGCCTGATGTGGATCCTTCAGTAGCATAATTAGTGTTGGTGTTTAGCCCTGTAGCCTTAAAACTACAGGGCTTTTTTTATCACACCCCCCAGAAAAGACCCCATCGGGGGCTAAATGCGGTTTTTACCCGACCGACCATCAGGGCAATGTTCCGCAGGACCAAGAAACCCCGTTTTTCGCGCGGATTTTGGGTTACCAGCATGTAAGATTTGGGATTACTTCCCGAGTTCGCGTTTTTCGCGGGCCAAATGCTGGTACGAACGTTGAAGAGTTGTTTGTGGCCTTTGAAGAGAAACAAGGCCAGGTAGTTTTTTGACAGGTTTGACAAGTTTAACGTGTGGAAAATTTAACACCACACCCGTGGAAAAATGTGGGAATTTGACCTCGCTAGCGCAGAAAATGACTACAAATTTTTCCGCAAACGGTTTAAAAATTTATCTCAGTTTTTTACACGGGTTTATGTAAGGAATTGAGATAAAAATGTGGTAAAATTGAAGTGTTGGTCGGGCATACAGAGCCCAAAAGTTTGATTGTCTATAGGTGGTTTTGATTGCCTTCCTTTCAAAATCCCTGGTTAAAAGTTGTAGCTGCATTAAAGAGATCCGTCGGGTTGAGAGCCGATAGTCTCGCTTGTTGAATAGTAGGGGTTTTGATCAAGCCGCAAGTTTTAAGCTTTATTGAAGCTTCCCCTACACTTTTGTTGAATGTCTATAGGTGCGTTTTAATTGATTCATTTCACTTAAGGCCCGCCGTGTTAAAATAGGTTTTTAGAAGTGAGTATGAAGCATGACATTTTGGTAATTGAGAATGATGAAGCGCTGCGCTGGCTTCTTGAGAATATCCTCAAGGACAGGTTCCGCGTCACCATTACCAAAGACACAATGTCGGCGATGGCCAGAATGGCTAATGGCAACCTGCCCAGCCTCATACTTTGCGACTTTGACTTACCTGGCAACATTGGTCTCAGCTTTCTGCAAAATCTCACTAACAGCGGAGCGTTCAACGACATCCCTGTTATCATGTTCTCATCGAACACCGATGAGAAAGTTTCTGAGAAATGCGTTGAAGCGGGTGCCAGCAGCTTCTTAAAGAAGCCGTTCGATCCGCTCAAGCTGATCGAAGAGATCAATAAGGTTTTAAAAAGAAATGAAAAAACACTAGCGTAATAGTATTATGGAATTGTCTACAGTTGAGCTTGAACTAAGAAAAATCACTACAGAAAAAGACACGTTCAGCGGCCTGAAGGTAATGACACTTTGCACTTCTGGTAATGTCTCGAATCTTAACGAGGTATTTCCCCACGCAGAAGTGATCGAGTCTGTAGTTGCACTGGAAGGCCTGCGTTATCGCACCCAAAGCCAGCGCCCCGATGCAGTCATCTTTTTGGCTGAAGGCATCAGCGAATTGTTTATGCAACAAATTCGCTTCGCCGATAAAATCCTGAAACAATTGTCGATACCACTCATCGTGGTTTCCGATAACCTCGATAAAGAAACAAAAAGGATCGTATTGAAAAACGGTGCGGATGATTGCTTCAGCACTACAATACACCCCGAAGGATTCGCTTACTGGATCGACTTCCTCAAGCGTTTCAAAAAATTCCAGAAAGAGAAACCCGCAGCTGAGGTTGAACCTTACGGCTACACGATTTCTCCTATGAAGCGCGCATTCGATATTCTCGTTTCAAGCGTTGCTCTCTTACTCGCTTCCCCCATCCTCCTTATCATCGCTATTGCGATCAAGATGGAATCAAGAGGCCCGATATTCTACATCTCGAAAAGAGCCGGCAGCGGCTACAAGATCTTCAACTTCCTTAAGTTCAGATCGATGAGAGTAGGTGCAGACGCAGAGCTCGCAAAACTTGCGCACCTCAACCAGTATAACGACCCGGCTCGTACCGCAGGTTCCGTTTTCTTCAAACTCCAGGACGACCCTCGCATTACTCGCCTTGGAAAATTCCTTCGCAATACAAGCCTCGATGAGCTTCCTCAGCTGATCAATGTTTTGAAAGGCGATATGTCGATTGTTGGCAACAGACCCTTACCTTTGTACGAAGCGCAGCAGTTGACAAAAGAACAGTGTGCTATGCGGTTTATGACTGCAGCCGGTATCACTGGCCTCTGGCAGGTTACTAAAAGAGGCAAGAAGGACCTTTCTGAAGAAGAGAGAATTGAACTCGACGTTCAATACGCAAGAGATAATTCTTTCTCTAAAGACATGAGCCTCATTTTGAAAACGCTGCCCGCATTGACACAGGAAGTGGCGATGTAACTGTGCAGCTTGCTAATTCTCTTTTCAAAATATGTTTGGATGGTTTGTATGGATCGAACTATTAGTTGGGCTTTATTTCCTATACGTTGCGACATACACCTTCATTTTTTCCCTGGCAGGTAAATTCTATCGGGCTCCGAAAGGAGCAGCAGGAAATAATCGAAAGTTTGCAGTTCTAATCCCCGCGTATAAAGAAGACGGAGTGATTGTCGACGTTGCCACCCAGGCCCTGTCACAATCTTACCCCGCCGATCGCTTTCGCGTGGTCATCATCGCCGATCAGCTCCAGCCATCTACCGTTGCAAAACTTCGCAGCCTCCCCATCACCGTGCTCGAACCAGCGTTCGACAAAAGCACGAAAGTGAAATCACTCAACTTCGCATTGCAGTCGATACCGAACGACTTCGATAACGTTGTAATTCTCGATGCCGACAACGTAATGGGTCCGGACTTTCTCGCAAAGATGAACGCCGTTCACAACAGCGGACAAAAGGCTGTGCAGGGCGAACGCAAACCAAAGAATACCAACAACACGCTCTCGTATCTCGACGGATTGAGCGAAGCCATCAATAATCATATCTATCGCCAGGGTCATACAGCTTTGGGATTATCTGCATCTATCAGTGGCTCCGGGATCTCTATCGACTATAAAATGTTTTACGAGATCATGTCAGGAATGACTTCGGTAGGAGGGTTCGATCGCGAAATGGAACTGTTGTTCCTGGGCCGTGGTGTGAAAGTTATTTATAACAAACCCGCTTATGTGCTCGACGAGAAGGTTCAGAAGACCGGCGTGTTCGAAAATCAGCGCAAACGTTGGATCTCCAGCCAGTATCATTATCTCGCAAAATATTTCAAGAGAGGATGCCTTGCATTGCTGAAAGGAAACATCACTTATTTTAATAGCGCCGTTCTTCGAAACATACAGTTGCCACGTTTGGTCAATCTCGGGTTGATCGTCTTGTTGACAATCGTCATGTTCTTCCTTCGTAACTATCTCTTCTTTGGATATTGGATCTGGCCTGCGATGCTGGGAATGATCATTCTCGGTATGGCCCTCGCAATTCCCCGGGAATATTATTCGCGCAACTTCCTTATTGCCTTACTAAAGATCCCGGGACTTTTCCTGAGAATGTTTCTTTTGATGTTCAGGCTGAAGGGAGTCAATAAGCAGTTCATACATACGCCACACGGTCTTTCAGAAGAAAGCAAATGAAAGATCCCAAGCCCCTGGTCTCCATTGTGACGGTGAATTTCAATCAAACCGCCGTTACACGCGATCTGCTTCTTTCACTTAAGAAGATCTCGTATACCAACATCGAGACCATCGTTATCGACAATGGTTCTTCCGACGACAGCATTTCGTCGTTGGCTGTTGAATTTCCCGAGATCCAATTAATAAAGACTCACCAGAACCTGGGTTTTGCCGGTGGCAACAACGTAGGCATTAAAGTAGCTAAAGGCGATTACCTCTTATTATTGAATAACGATGTCGAAGTGACACCGGGTTTTCTCGAGCCATTGGTCGAAACTCTTGAGAACAACCCCGAAGCGGCCGTTGCTTCTCCGAAGATCGTTTACTACGGGCGCGACGAGATGATCCAATATGCGGGGTCTTCGAAGATCAATACATTCACGGGTCGTGGTCGCCGTATCGGCTACCTCGAAACAGATAAAGGTCAGTACGATTACATCCGTCCCACCGAATTAGGACACGGCGCATGTATCATGGTGTCGCGCAAAGCGATCTCAACTGTGGGACTGATGCCCGAAGATTATTTCCTCTATTATGAAGAACACGACTGGACGGAAACGATGAAGCGGCACAACTTCAAAGTGTACTACGTGGGCACGTCGAAGATCTATCACAAAGAGTCGGTGTCGACAGGACGCAACAGTCCTTTGAAAACGTACTTCTTATCGAGAAACAGGCTCTTGTTCGCGCGACGAAACTCATCTGGTATCGTGTTGTTGATCTCGATACTGTACATCGTCTTCATTGCGCTGCCAAAGAATATATTCCAGCTTCGTTCCGATAAAGCTAACAGCAGGGCTTATATGCGAGGGGTACTTTGGAATTTCTTCGGGGAACAAAAATTCCCTGCACCAATGATGAAGTGAAATTGATTATTTGAAACGGTGTTTGATCTTCCTCGACAGCTTATCTAAGAACTCCGATAACACCGGCCCCGGATCCCTCATCGAATAATAAAGACTCGTATTCCTGAAATGAGTCTCTCTCTTCAACAGTTTACCGATAGGCGATTTACCCATGAAGTAACGTTCTTCACGGTAGTCAAGCGAAGGAATACTTTCGCCCTTAGCGAGTTTAATAGCGAGCTCGGGAAAATTAATACCCACTTTCAGTGATCCCAGGATACTGCCCCAATAGCGCGCGTTGATCTCGATCACTTTAATTTCTTTCGCTGCGGTGTCGTAACGAAGGTCGATGTGTGCAACCCCCGACCAGTTCAGCAATCCCATCATTCGTCGTACAACGGAAATAACTTCGTCGTTGTGGAGGAACTCGATGCCGATGGCCGCATGGAATGCTTCTTTGGAAGAAACGATCCCTTTCTGGATCGTGTACGCGAGAACTTTTCCGTCTTTACAGAGAACACTGCAATCGATGTCGTAACCATCTATAAGCGGCTGCACGATGTAGTGATCCTTCTGATCTTTGTGATGTTCGAAATAACTTTTTAGTTGTTGTTCTGTTTGGAACGACCGGATGCCGCGACCGTTACCGGCATCGTCGGGCTTGATCAATACGGGGAAAGTAAGGTCTTTCAGAACCTCGTCGTCGACGGAGCCTTCAATGCTCTTCGTGAATGGGTGTGGAACACCCTTGCTGAAAAGAAATTGCGAGAGCTTCCATTTGTTCACGCCTACAAGAAAATCGGTATGCTCCGGAAGAAGAAAGCTCAGGCCGGCAGCTTTCAGCTTATCGAGGTGTGCAGTGAGTATTTTAAGTATGTGATCGTCGACCGGGACAATAATGGTCGACTTCGTTTTGTGTGCTTGCCTGATGATCTGGTCGAGCAGTTGTTGGCTGCGCGTTTCATCGTAATAATGGTAGCGGATCAGCTCATCCAATGTGGCACTACCTGTATTAGGGATGTGATTTGGAGAGCTTTCAATGGCATTCCTGTCGTAAACAGTGAAGCTTTTGATGTACCGGGAGCGCCTTATAGGGGCCTTCGGCTTTTTCGACAGCACATTTATCTCAATGTGTTTGTTCGAAGACAAACACAAGACCACAAATTTTGCAAACGAACTTTCTCCATCGGGGATGAGGATGGCAGTTTTTGTCATTACAGGATTTCCGCTATTAAATACCAACTCTTATGCAAGGTAGGATTTTGTCACAAACGTTTTCAGTGATTTTTCATTTTAAGGGGTATGTTTCGAGTAAGAAAATCGGTTAATTTGGTTGCCTGTTTACTAAACCCGTGTTCAGCAGGATATACGGGCCAGTAACTACCACAAAACACCTGGCATTATGCGCACACGGAACATGAACAAGTTGGCTTTTGTCTATTTCCTGTTGCTCATCGGTACTACCTCGGCGTGGGCTCAGTGTAGCTGTACTTTCACGATACCCGCGGGAACCGGCATCTACACATTCGATGGAGCTGTAAAAGGCGCCAAACCCGGCGACGTTGTCTGTCTCGCTCCGGGTCAGCACGAGCGTATCGTTTTTCAGAACGTACAGGGTAATCCCGACAACTACATAAAGATCATTAACTGCGGAGGGCAGGCACTTATCGGTGGGCCGAATGCCAACCAGGCGATGTCTTTTGCGAGGTCTAAATATTATCACCTCACCGGCACTGGCGATCCCGGTGTGGAATACGGTATCAAGGTAACGGAGAGCAAAGCAAGCACTCAAGGAATTCACAACTTCGATCTCAGCACCGACTTCGAGATAGATCACGTGGAAATTCAGAATACCGGATTTGCCGGTATCATGGCAAAGTCCGACCCAAGCAAAGATTGCAATAACTATATCTACGAGCGCACGAACCCGACGATGACCGACATCTTCGTGATGCGCAATCTCAAAATACACCATAACTATTTACATGAGATCGGCGGTGAGGGTATTTATTGTGGAAACAGTTTTTATAACGGAGCTAATGTTTACTGCCCGGCCAGAATACAATACCCGCACGAAGTTCGTGATGTCGAGATCTGGGACAACATATTCGAGTCTTGTGCATGGGAGTCGATCCAGGTAGGCTCTGGTGTACAGGGAATCCTGATACACGACAATAAGATCAGCAATTACGGTGCGGCGAATGTTCCCGCGCAAAATGGCGGGATACAAGTAGGTGTTGGTACGAGTGCGAAGGTTTACAACAACTTTATTAAGAAGGGGTCCGGTATGGCGATATTCGTTCAGGGCATCGGTAACATCTATGTATTTAATAATGTGCTAATCAATACCGGTACTTATGCAATACTTACCAGCCTTGTGAAAACACCGCTGACTACAGACATTGTTCCGACCGGTTTTGTGGGTCCCGTGTATATCATGAACAACACTATTATAAACCCTTCGGCCAACGATGCCGTCGTTAAAGAAAGTGTTCCCGGCCCCCTGGGTAACATGATGTTCAACAACCTCGTGGTTGGTGGACAATCCAACTGGCTTAAGCTGAGAGGTGATACCGATTGGCAAAAAGGAAATAACGTTTACATCGCTAACATGGCCGATGCGAAGTTCGTGAATCCCGCACTCGACGATTATCGCCTTGCCGCCGGATCACCCGCCATCAATGCGGGCAAAGATGTTTCAGCGCAGGGAATAACATTCGACTTCGATAATAAAGCACGTGGTGCAGGTGGAGCATACGACCTCGGTGCTTTCGAATTCAATGGCAACCAAAAGCCAGTCGTTACCACTACCGAAGATACTAAGATCATCACCCTGCCCACAGTTGTTACAACACTTACAGGCGCTGCTACAGATGCCGATGGTACCATTGCATCGCTCGCATGGACAAAGACAAGCGGTCCCGCAGCAACACTCCTGAACACAAGCCTTCCTACTGTTAACGTTTCAGCATTAGTGCCGGGTATTTATGTATTCCGCCTTACAGCAACCGACAATGGAGGAGCAACAGGTTACAAAGAAGTAACGGTATACGTTCAGGATCCTACTGTCAATCAACCTCCGGTTGCAAACGGAGGCGGTAACAAAACCGTAACGCTGCCTACCGCCACCGCCCAGTGTGCGGGTTCAGGTAGCGACGCCGACGGTGTTGTTGTACAGTACACATGGACAAAAATATCTGCGCTCACTGCAAACATGAGTGGTGCGACAACTCCAACACTGAATCTTTCGGCACTCGTACAAGGTACACACACCTTCCGGCTCACAGTGAAAGACAACAAGGGTGCAACTGATTTCAAAGACGTACAAATATTTGTCAACCCTGCCGGTGTCAACCAGGCTCCGACCGCAAACGCAGGCCCTGATAAAACTGTGAATCCCCCAACCGCAACCGTTAATCTCTCAGGCACAGGGTCAGATTCCGACGGATCTATCATTGGCTACACCTGGGTCAGAATAAGCGGTCCCACCGCAACTATAGTATCGCCGAATAGTAACAATACCGTTGTAAACTCACTGGTCGTGGGAGTATACGTCTTTCGGCTCACCGTTACCGACAATGGACTGGCCACGGCACAGGATGATGTAACAGTAACAGTAACCACATCCAACCAGGCCCCAAAGTCAAACGCCGGCAGTGATAAAACGATCCAGTTGCCAACAAGCGCAACCACACTCCCCGGCTCAGGATCAGATGCAGATGGAACAGTAAGTACGTATGCATGGACAAGAGTAAGCGGACCTAATACTCCCACGCTCGCTAACGCGAATACAAACACATTATCTCTTTCGGGACTGATTATAGGTACGTATGTCTACAGGCTTACGGTTACCGACAACCTTGGTGCAACGGATGCCGACGATGTTTCATTGATCGTGCAGGCTGCGAACATTGCGCCCGTTGCTAATCCAGGTGCTACCAAGAATTTAATATTGCCTGTAAACAGCGTAACTCTTGTAGGTTCCGGTACCGACGCCGATGGTTCTATTGCAACCTATCTCTGGGAAAAAGTGAGCGGCCCTGCCGCGACAACCGGAGCTACCAACGCTTCTTCACTGGCGTTGAGCAACCTTCTAGAAGGAACTTATATATTCAAGCTTACAGTAACGGACAACGGAGGAGCCAGCGGAAGCAATACTGTTTCCGTTGTTGTATTTCCCCCGACGACCAACGTGGCTCCAGCGGTTAGTGCAGGGTCTGATGTCACACTGACATTACCATCGAACGCCGTTAATCTTCCAGGTACTGCTACCGACTCCGATGGATCGATCGCAAGTTACCTCTGGGAAAAAATAAGCGGACCTGCCGCAACACTCGGTGGCGCAACAACTTCCACGCTCGCCCTCACAAATCTCGTTGCAGGCACTTATATATTTCGGTTTACAGCAACGGATGATAAGGCTTTCTCTTCAAGCGATGAAGTACAGGTAAAAGTTACCGCTGCTAATCAGAACCCGATTGTCAATGTCGGACCAACGATAACGGTCACGCTGCCGACGTCCACTACAGATATCACAGCCGTTGCTTCCGATCCCGATGGAACAATCGCAAGCTATTTGTGGACACTCAACACAGGACCAAACGCTCCCACAGTTCTTGGTAATGGAACCAATCACATTTCAATCAGTGGGCTCATTGCCGGCAATTACCTCTTTCGTTGTACAGTTACTGATAACCAGGGCGCTACCGGCTTCGACGATGTGAACGTGAACGTGCAGGTCGCTTCGAACGTGAATCCCGTTGCGGAAGCGGGGCCTGCTTATAATCTTTTCCTTCCCACTAATAGCGTTAACCTCGTTGGTAGCGGAACAGACGCGGATGGAACAATTGTGTCTTACGCATGGACGAAGATCTTCGGTCCCGCTGCAACACTCACCAACCCGAACTCTGCCACACTTACGGTTGCCGACATGATCGCCGGTACTTACATTTTCCGCTTGAAGGTTACTGATAACGACGGAGGCACGGCGATCGATGAAGCAACTGTTGTAGTCAATGCATCGAGCACCAATCAGGCACCCATTGCCGACGCTGGCCCTAATATCGCCCTGTCACTTCCTGTTAACGGCACCAACCTGATAGGATCTGGTACGGATGTCGATGGTTCTATTGCAAGCTATTTGTGGTTTAAAGTAACAGGTCCCCCTGCAACAATGACCAACCAGAACACTGCCGTTCTTTCTATACAGGATCTCACCGACGGTATCTATGTGTTTCGTCTCACGGTTACAGACGATAAAGGAGCTGCAAACTCTGCAACAACTACAGTAACAGTATTACCTGCAAGTGTAAACCAGTCACCCGTTGTCACTGCAGGTAACGACATTACGATCACGTTGCCCAACAATGCCCTGAATCTTGTTGCGATAGCAAGCGATGCAGATGGATCGATAGCTTCTTACGCATGGACCAAGCAGGTTGGCCCTACTGTAACGTCGAGCGGACAGAACTCTCCAACATTCGCGCTGTCGGATCTTATTGAAGGCACTTATGTCTTCCGGATCACTGTTGCCGACAACGATGGAGCGCAGGCTTCAACTGATGTCAGGATAACAGTGCTTGCTGTTGGATCGAACCAGCCACCCATTGCAAATGCGGGTAGCGATAAGATCCTGTTCTTGCCGAACAGTTCTGTGAGTCTCGCAGGTACGGCCACTGACGACGATGGTTCGATAGCATCGTACGACTGGACAAAAATGAGCGGGCCTCCCGCAACACTCGCGAATCAAAATACATCCGATCTCTCCGTTTCCGGTTTGGTTGCCGGCGAATACCGGTTCCGTCTCACTGTTACCGACGATGACGGACTCACCGCCTTCGATGAAGTGAAGGTTACTGTGTTTCCCGGAACCGTGAATCAATCTCCGGTTGCCAATGCAGGTTCTAATAAAACTATCGTGTTGCCAACGGACGATACGTCACTCGCCGGTTCGGGCTTCGATCCCGATGGTTCGATAGCATCGTATGCGTGGATCCAGAAAGCTGGTCCGCCCGTAACGATCCAGGGCGCTGATTCTCAAACATTGAGTGTAACTGGTCTTACTGCCGGTGTTTTCCAGTTCCAGTTAACAGTAACAGATGATGACGGCTCTATCGGCTCCGACGTTGCTACAGTTACCGTGATTGCTGCAGGAGCTCTGGAGCCGCCCGTTGCCGACGCAGGCTTCGATAAAGTTGTGAAGTTGCCGGCAACTACCGTCGACATCCAGGGCAACGGCTTCGATAGCGATGGAACAATCGTCACATATTTGTGGGCCAAGAAAACAGGTCCCGGCACAGTTGTGCTCGCAGGGCAAAACACTGCCACGTTAAGTCTTTCTGCTCTTGAAGCAGGAGCGTACACGTTCACGTTGACCGTAACAGACAACGATGGTCTCACCAACAGTGATGACATGAGGGTTACTGTTGTGCCGGCAAACGTAAACTCAAACCCGGTAGTGAGTGCCGGTCTAGATGTATTTATCCGTCAGCCTGCAACCACCGCAAGCATTACTGCTACTGCATCCGATGTGGATGGAACGATAGCAACGTATCAATGGACAAAAACAAGCGGACCTGCTGCTATTCTTGGAGGTGACAACACTGCGACGCTTAGTTTGTCGGGACTTGTGCTGGGCAACTATACGTTCAGGATAGAAGTTACCGATAACTCCGGCGCTTCTTCATCGGATGAAGTTAACCTGACCCTCGCGCCTCCCGGAACCAATGAGCCTCCCGTTGTACTCGCAGGTGGTTCGAAGACGATCGGTACTCCTGTTGTTGATGTGGTGTTGAATGGCTCTGCATCCGATAACGACGGATCGATCATATCAGTGTTATGGACACAGACCGATGGTCCTAACACTGCAACACTGACGGACGCAACTTCAGCAACACTTACAATCACAAACGTTGTAGAGGGCGCTTACACCTTCAGGCTCACTGCAACAGACAACGAAAATGCAACAGCCTTCAGTGAAGCAAACATCACCATCGTTGATGGATCATCGTTGCCCCAGGTATTTGCCGGTAACGACACAACACTCTACTTACCCAACAACGCATTGGAGCTGGTAGGCACTGCGTCTTCGAAAAGCGGGTTGATCACTACATATACATGGAACCAAACAGAAGGCGTCGTCCAGGTTCCGTTGACCGGCGAATTCCCCGAAGTGTTCCTCAGCGATATGCTTCCAGGAACTTATAAGTTCGTACTTACTGCCGTAGACGACAAAGGCAATTCGGGTACCGATGATATTGTTGTGAATGTTGTTGAGGGAAAAGGGAATCCGCTTGGGGCGCCAATTGTCTTTACTCCGAACGGCGATCTTGTAAACGACGTGTGGGTGATCCGCAACACAAACATGATTACGGGATGTCCCGTCGCAATCTTTAACAGTCTTGGCAAGAAGGTTTATTCAGCCAGCGAATATCAAAATGATTGGAACGGTACGTTCGAAGGCCAATCAGCACGAGATGGAGATTATTATTTTGTATTTGACTGTTCTAATCAAAATAAAATATACTCCGGTGCATTTCGAATAGTACGGTAAGCCATAATTATACTGGATGAAAAGATCTTTATACCCTGTCCTTGTTCTGGTTTTGATGGCTTGCATGTTGTCCGGCTCTGCATACGCGCAGGATCCGCTCACATTCAGCCAGTTCTTTTTGAACCCATACCAGTTCAATCCATCTTTTGCAGCGCAACAAGGAAAGGCGGAAGCCAACCTCATGCTCCGACAGCAATGGGTAGGGATAGAGAATGCACCCAAAGCAGCTACATTCAACATACAGGCTCCGTTCGGAAAGAATGTTTCTCTCGCCTTCGGCGCTAACGTAAGCCAGACCGTTCTTGTGAAGAGCAGCTCGTTGATGGGCACTTTCGCTTATCGTGTCCGACTCGGTTATTATCATCACCTCAACTTCGGATTAACACTCGGTGCATCGATGAACCGCTTCAACCTGAATGCCATCGCCGATGCAGGAATGGATCCCACGTTGAACAACCTCGTCGCAAGAAACTCGGATGCCATTGGACAGTTCGGTGTAAACTACCAGTACAAGAATCTCAATATCGGTTTCGCACTCCCTCAACTCCTCGACACAAGAGCTGTGAGCGTTAAAGAATTCCAGGAGATCAAGTTCAAACCTTTCTTCGCAAAATTTGCGTCCGTTAGTTACAACCTCTACGTATCCCGCGACATTCAGCTGTCGCCCATCTTGATCTATCGTGCACTGGATAATGTCCAGTACCAGTTGGAAGGAATGGTTACGGCAACGTTCCGTAATGCCGTTTGGATCGGCGCGTCGTATCGCGATGGTTACGGCGTTACTGGATTCATCGGGTTCAAAATGAAGAACATCCTTCGTGCAGGTTATGCTTACGAAAAGCCTGTGGGAAATTCGTTGTCGAGTGCTGCGTCGGCATCGCACGAATTCTATGCAGGTTCAAGATTCGGCAAGCGCGACCGTGAAGCAGAATACTTTGCACAGAAGAAAACAAAAGACTCCCTGGCCCAGGTAGTGGCGGAAGAACCAGTGCAGCCCCAGGTTGAGGAAAAGAAAGAAGAGCCGAAGCTTGTTGAAGAGAAGAAGGAGCCGGAACCTGTAGTTACTCAGCCAATAGTAGAGGAGAAGAAGGAAGAGCCCGTTGTTACGACCCCCGAAGTAAAGGAAACCGTACCTGTTGTTGTTCCGAAGACCGAAACAGAGAAACCGGTGCAGGCTGAGGTCAAGAAACCTATTTACAAGGGATATTATGTAATCGTGGGTGCCTTTAAGAAGCAGTCTAACGCCATGAAGGAGATCAACAACCTTCGCGAAATGGGACTGTACCCGGAGATGATTTATATGCTCGACAAGGACTTTTATTACGTCTATTTGCACCATTCGGAAGACAAGAAGGCGGCGATGAAAGAGCTCGACAGGGCGCGTACAAAGATCCCTAAGGCATGGCTCCTCCATCCCGACGCAGATTCTGGCGAGCCGGCCGGACAGCCCAAAAAATAGGCGTTTTTCAGTGAGTTCTGCGTTTTCCGTGAGCGGGAAACTTCCTCCCAAATGGGGACGGCCGCCAGGTGATACCTATTTATGATGATGCCCGCAATCGTTTGAAATTGTTGATATTCTTCCCGAAAAATTACATCAGGCTTTGGCCCCTCTCTTGCCTTAAAAACTGGTAGTTTCGCTGTTACCTTACACGATCCAGTCGTATTAGGTAGCAGGATTTAATCTAATCCTTACATGTCTATGGCTCGCTTTCTACTCTTTCTAGGTGCTTTCCTATGCACCACTGTCTTGTCATATGGCCAGACACTACCTTATCATTATGACAGTGGCTATTCCTGGCGAGGATATACCGGCGCTACAGCGACACCTGTATGTCCCAACCGACTTTGCCACTATTACAATAGCGGTGATGCAGAGTATTGGGCTGGATCAAAAACAAATACTGGGGCTCCCATTGTCTATCTTGGGAGTTCCGGATATTATAAGGAATTTACAGCGTGGCGAAGTGTGAGCGGAAACCCCAATTCAGCGCAGGATTTCCTCAACTTCCGTGTACTTTTCCCCAAGGGATATAACAAGAACGACCAGACCAAAAAATGGCCAGTAATTCTGTTCTTACACGGTGCCGGTGAAGGAGGTCGCAAATGGTCGGGATCTTTTGATTACGATGCATCCAACCCACTTATAGATAACAACTATCGAAGCCTGATCCACGGCGGTAATGAGCACAAGATGGCCGTTGTCGACAGGGCTTATACAGATCCAAATTCATTCGCGGGTATCGTTATTTTCCCACAGGTTAGTTACAACGGTTCATGGTCTGATGGATGGAATGGTGGTGTGTTAAGTCCCAACCAGGAGTATACAGTGAACTTCGTTGAATGGATCATCGCGAACTATAACGGTGATATCAACAAAGTAGCAGTTCACGGTCTTTCAAATGGTGGTAAGGCAACATGGGACTTCGCAACGAAGCGCCCTGACTTGTTTTCATGTGCGTCACCTTTCTCGGGTGTTCCTTATGACAATGCTCTAACAGCAAATCTTCTTTACACGATGCCAATCAGGGAATACCAGGGTGGTGTTGATACAAACCCTACTCAAAGTGCGGGACAGGATGCGATCAATGCAATTAATGCGGCTGGTGGAAATGCGAGATTGATTGTTTATCCAACACTTGGTCACGGAACGTGGCAGACTGCGATGGCTGAACCAGATTTCTTTTCGTGGATCAACCAGCAGGATAAAAGAAAGATCTACGTAGTAGGACAAACTAACAAGCTTTGTAATGTTGCTGGTGCAACAAAAAGACTTGCGTTCTCAGCAGGTTTCAAAAGATACTGGTGGCATAAAGTGGTGAATGGCGTAGATGTGCCAATCGACACTGTTGCGATCCCTACAGCGAAGACTCGTGAACTTCTTGTTGTAGCTACAGACTCAAGAACAAGCTTCGCTACATACAAGCTGAAGTTTATGCGTAAGGACGGCGTTTGGTATGATTCATTTACACAAGATGTGGTTGATCAGGGTTCTTCGACTCTTTTTCCTGTATTAAAGAACACAGGTTCAATGATTACCCCGTATACTCGCGAGGATGGTGTCAATGTTGGTTCTGTGGGGCAAACACTTATTAATCTCGTTGCCCCTGCAGGTTACAGCGAATATGATTGGTATAGGGACGGCGCAACAACTCCATTTGCTGTTACCACGTCTGCAGGTAGTACTACACCTAACATTAAGACTGTTGCTCAGGCAAGCGCGACGGGAACAAACCCGCTTGCATTTGCAAATGCTGCTGGAACGTACACGGTCAAAGTAAAGGAGGTAACGGGCTGCTATAGTCAGTATTCTAATACATTGACGATGACGTACAACGCGTCGGCGGTAAATAGCACCGGTGATCCAAATCAGGCAACACTGCCCTATCACACGGCACCGACAGGTACCACCGTTACGACTATCAATAATACTACAGGTAAGATTAGCGAGATAAACTTTGCTAACGTAACAGCTCCAACATATAACCTGTTATCGGAGACATCGATCAAACTCAATTGGACAGAGACGGTACCGGATGAAGACTATTTTGAGATTTGGAGATACCGTCAGACTGGAACAACTCCAGCTTACCCCGGCGCGATCTATGAAATGATTGGATCGGTACCCGCTAATACGACTTCGTTCATCGACAACAATGGAGTTCGTCCTGGTGCTCAATACAACTACAGGATACGTGCAATAAAAGGTACGGATGGAAGATTTGGAAAACAGCCAAACGCCCGTCCTACAATTCTTGCTGATACTCAAAGTCCGACAACACCAACGGATCTTAAAGTCACGGCCTTTACACAGTCAACGGTTTCTTTGTCATGGACAGGCTCTACTGACAATGACGTTGTTTATCGGTACGAGATCTTTGTAAATGGCGTGAGCAACGGATATTCAATAGCTGATATTACTGATACTGATAAGACAGATGGCAACCCAGCACCTCCCACCACTTACACTGCGACTGGACTTGACCCGGGAACAACATATATTATCAGCGTCAGGGCACTCGATTATACTGGTAATGCTTCTACCTTCGCAGAATCAGTACTCGCGACAACAAATCCATATGCTCAGGGGATTGCCTATAAATATTACAAGTTTACTGGAACATTGGTGGGAGTCAATGGAACTAAGTTAGCTGAACCCAGGGTCAACGGAGGTTTTGACTTTGTAAATACCGTTCCGAACAAGACAGGTGTTGTTACGAACTACACGTTGCAGCCTGCAATCACTGATCAGGCACCCAGTGACCCGAACATGTTTGTTCTGGCTTTCGATGGCTACGTTCAGATCCTCACCGCAGGAAATTATAGGTTTTTTACTAACTCCGATGATGGCAGTCGACTGTACATAGACGGCAACCTTGTAGTCAATAATGATAGAGATCAAGGACCAACGCCTTCGAGCGGCATTGTGAACTCTATGACCGTAGGATATCATACAATTCGTGTTACATTTTATGAACAGGGTGGAGGACAGCAATTGGACGTAAAATGGACATACAGCGCTTCCGCGGTACCAGATGCTACTTTCGGAAATTCAGTTATTATTCCCGATGCTCAACTTTGGTATAATGGTTCTTCACTCACGAATTTCTATTCGAAGTCAACTGGAGACCTTAATGTTTTGTCTACGTGGGGAACTGGCGCAACCGGAACCGGAACAGCTCCAACATCATTCACAAGCGACTTCCAGGTGTTCAACGTTGCTAACAGAACGGGCGAGACGATTCTTTCTGCACCATGGGTGGTTTCAGGAAAAAGTTCTAAAGTCGTTGTTGGAACCAACATAACTCTCACTCTGAATGAAGCTTTAACCGCTAATGTCTTCGCCAACGCTAATAGTGTTATTAATCTTAATCACGCGACGTTACCGCAACTGGTTAAGTTGGATAGCCTTTCAACCGTTAACATGAAAGCCAGTGGTACCGTACCTCTTGCAGTATACGGTAACCTTAATCTTCAAACAGCTTCAGGTACATCAGCGAAAGTGCTTCCCATAACAAGTACGCTCGTTAAAGGTGCTTTGACTGTTGATGACCAAGTGTCATTAAAGGGTACTACGCCAAACGCATCCCAAATATCCGTTACTGGCAACGTTACGTTCAATGGCTCGTCGGGTTCAACGGTGATCGGCGACACAGAAGCTTATGCACTTGCTTTGAAAGGAAATGCGCCGCACACTCTCAATGTAGGCGCGAATGACTTGAAGTTGTATGGACTTAGTCTTGACTATTCTTCGACTTTGGATATCAATTTCAATGGCGCAACATCAGGACGTGTACTTACCATAGGTGCTGCCGGCGGATCACAAGGTCTGCTTCTTCGCACCGGTTCTACACTAAATCTAAATGGCCACACCCTCGCTATTAAGGGTGTTTACGGTTTGAATCCAACAGATGACTCCGGTGCCATTAATTCTACAAATGGCAACATCTCGTTAGATATTACGAGTGCTATCAGCTCAAACCTTTATTTCACGCCAAGTAGCACCATTCAGAACCTGACGTTCTCAAATACGAAGACTGGCCAACTGAATATCAATACCGTTGCTACTCTTAACAATACAGCTACATTCAATGCTACTACGAACGTCTTCAACAACTTCATCGTGAAGTCGGACGCAAGTGGTACTGCACGCATCGCTACAATTCCTTCGGGAGCTAAAGTGAAGGGCGACATCACCGTGCAACGCTACATGGACGGCGAAGGCCAGATCTATCGCTACATCTCTTCACCTGTAAAGGATTTAAGAGTTGTCGATCTGCAGCAGTACTTCCCGATTACCGGTGCATTCACTGGTGCCGATGTTATACAAGGTTATACTTCAACTGCGTCGATGATGTCTTTCGACGGAACGACAAACGCATACAAGCAATTCCCTGCTACTACTAATCTCGATACACTGAGAAACGGCGTAGGTTACTCTGCTTATATACGCGAAGCAACTAATCCTACAACATGGCAGGGAAAGGGTGTTATTCACCAGGGAACGGTAGCCTATTCATTGGTTCCTGATCCCAATGCAAGTATTGCTACGGACGGATATAATCTTCTTGGCAATCCTTATCCTTCACCAATCAAGTGGACTGGTAACAGCACAGGCGGTTGGACAGCGAGTGGCATCAGCCCAATCGTTTCGATCAGGGAAAATTACAACGGTGGCTCACGCTATCGTACATATAGCGCCGCTGTTGGCGGAACATTTAACTTCGACGGTACAATCGCAATTGGCCAGGCATTCTGGGTGCAGTCACAAAGCGCGACACCTACACTCACTGTGTCGGAAGCGGCAAAAGTTGGCGGTGGTGAATTCTACCGCGAGGCCGCCCCTTCCAATTTGATGGTAGTAACGATGAAGTCTGCTACTTTGGAAGACCAGACGATTATTCACTTTGATGCGAACGCAACACCTGCATTCGATAGGTTGATGGACGGTATCAAACTGAACAATAGCTTCTTCAACATCTCTACACTTTCGTCAGATAACGTTGCACTTGTGATCAACAATATCACTGGCAACATCTGCTCGCAAGACATCAAGATCCGCACAACGGGTGCTGCTGTCGGAGGCTACTCGCTTGTAATCACCGGCAAAGAAACTATCGAAGCGGGCGACCAAGTTATACTGCTCGATGCGTTCACAAATACACAGACAACAATTACGGGCGACCTCACTTATCCTTTCAGCATCACAAGCGATGTTAACTCAAAAGCTGACGGACGCTTCAAGCTGAGATTCATTAAACCCGGTATCGACTTCTCGAATGCACTTGCTGCACAACCTGGTTGCGATGATGCTTCTCCGCTCATTCTCGTGCAATCTTCACAAGCTGGCGTGAGCTACCAGGCTTTCGCAAACGGCGTGGCTATATCGGATGTGTTTGTTGGTAACGGTGGTCAACTTTCGCTGCCTGTAAAACCGACATTGATCTCTGCTGGCAAGACAAATGTTTCAGTACAGGCTGGTTTCGGAACTTGCGGTATCAACACACTTCAGAATACTGTTAACATCACTAAGGATCTTCTCGCAGTGCCCACCGTGGCAATGTCGAAAGGAGTTCTTTCTGCCACGATAACAGACGCTCCTAACGCGACATTCCAATGGTTTAAGGACGGCAATGCTATCGCCAATGCAACATCAACGACGCTCACCCTTGGTGCTGCGGGTTCTGAAGGAAACTTTATCACAGTGCAAGCTTTGTCCGGTGGTTGTGTTAAAACTTCAGATGTGTTCTACAGGCAACCTCTGTATACCAACATGAACCAGGAGACAACGGCGGTATGTAACAATGATGTTGTCATATCACTCGACAACTCGCAGGAAGGCGCCCAATACATTGCGTACTACAATGGATCGGCAGTTTCTGCAGCGGTGGATGGTACAGGCTCGCCAATCAACGTAACATTGAACTCTGCGCAGATCGGCGATGGTGAGAAGGTGATCCAGATCATGGCAAATGTTATCGACGATGCTCAAAAACCTCTCGATAACACGATCACAATCACGCACTATGCACTTAGTCTGCCGGTAGTAACAGTTTCAGACGCAACGTCACTTACTTCTTCGGTAGAAGGTGCTTCGTATGCATGGTATGTGAATGGTGTAGAGCTCTTTGGCGAAAATACGAAGTCGATCACTCCTTCGGAGTCGGGTTCATATAGCGTGAAGGTTACGAAAGGTTTGTGTACCGAAACGTCAGCTCCAGTGAGCTATACAGTTACAGGTCTTGGTGATGATGCAACATTCATCGCTGCGTATCCTAACCCTGCCCGCGATAAGGTTGTAGTTACGGCTGGTGTTTCCCTGTCAACGCATGCGATTCGATTCCAGACGGTGCTTGGTCAAACGATGACCGTTCCCATGTCGAAACTTAGCGACAAGAGCATCGAGTTGGATATCACTCAAGTGTCAGCTGGTCTGTACCTTTTGCACGTGAACGGTAAAACAATCAGGATAGCAAAAGAATAATGATGAGACCTGCCCGGAAGCTGGTCGTCGGCTTATTAGCAATCTTAATCGTATTGGTGATCGTCTACATGGCGACTAACAATAAGCAAGAGACTAAAGTCCTCGACGATGTTGCTCGCAACAGTGCTCCCGGGCAGTTTGTCACACTCAGTGACGGAGTAACGCACTACCAGTTATTCGGACCCGATACAGGAAAACAAATTCTGCTGATCCACGGCGGAGGTATCGCGGGCTTCGAAGTGTGGAATCAAACTATACCATTTCTTGTAAGCAAAGGTTATCGCGTATTGACGTACGATCTTTATGGTCGCGGGTATAGCGACAGGCCGAATATTGAGTATACGCCGGAGCTTCTTGCACGCCAGGCTTCCGAATTAACAGCCGAGCTTCACTTCACAAAAGAGTTGTCTATCATCAGCATGTCGATGGGTAGCATGGTTGCTTTAGACTATCGTGCGGAACATTCGGACCAGGTGAAAGACCTCGTCATGATATCGCCATCGGCGGCTGGAACGTATAAGTCAAGCAAGTTATTGAAGATACCCGTTGTGTCGAGTTTGCTGATGACATTCTACTGGTATCCGCGTGCTGTAGAAAATCAGAGAAAAGAATTTGTAGACCAGGCGTTGTTCGATCAGTATGCGAAACGACTTGAATACTTTATGAACTTCGAAGGATATAAGCACGTGAATTATTCTACGTGGATGCATACGCTGAACCAAAGCAAGCTCGAGATGTTCAAAGAAGTTCCGCCAAACAGGATACTGATCATCCATGGTGAGAAGGATCCGTATTTTCCTGCGGGAAGTATTTCTGTGTACAGCGGCGTTTACCCGACAGTAAAAGATACCACGATCGCTAATGCAGGCCACATGGCTCACTTCGAACGACCGGCAGAGACTAACCCTGTAATTTTCGACTTTCTGAATACTCTTCGATAAGCCACAGGAAGGCTGGTACGAAGATGAGTGTCATCGGTACAAGGAACAGCCGCGTTTCAACGGCTGTGCTTTTGGCAAAATGAATAACGATCCATACTGGAACGATCAACAGGAACCACCTTTGTAAGACAACCGGCAGCTTTTTGAATCCTAACAACACGATGATTGGAAGTATCGTGAATGTTCCGATCAGCTCCGGGTACATTCGGAAGAATTTAAGATTGAAGAGAAGGTAGTCCTTCACACCGGTAATACCGTGAATACCGACAGCAGGTTGATATCCGTAATACAACCGGATGCCTACGAATACAACAACGTAGCCAACCAGTGAAGCGATGGTAATGATCCATTGCTGCTTCGTTACACCACCAAGTTTTTTATCGATGAACGGCGCAATGAGCATCAGCGGAATGAAGCCGCAGGTTTCTCTATTCATCGTTGCGACGATAGTTAACGGTACGATCCACACATAACGACCGGTGAGGATCAGCCAGCCGGCAGCTAAATAGAAGATGATGTCGAAATAAGTATTGAATGAAAGATCGGAAGCAAACGTACTACTCGCGAAAGAATACGAGAGCATAACGATGCCAGCCAGGATCAGTAAAGGATTCCTGATGCCGAGAACTTTGTAGTAAGCGAACGCCAGGTAGAAGATGATGACATTCTGGATGAAGCTCAGCGCCAGGTACGGAACAATCTCCGGTTTACCAGGAACTACGGCCTGGTACACATCGATCATAGCCTGCAACACAAGCGCCGACAGGATCCGGTATTGCCATGGGTTAAAGAACTCCGACTGCCCGTCGATCAGTTTCTTGTGCCGATCGATCTGTGTAGCCAGGTCTACTGCCGCGCCGCTGGTGGCGTGCTCGTAAACGACATAGATGCTGAGCAAACAGAAGCAGGTGAATAAAATAATCTTGCCGGTGGGGTTCATGGTCAGGTTCTTTCAGGAAATTTATTGAATTTTAGGTTAGACATGGCTTATAACCTCGTATTAGTTGGCACCGGCTTCGCCTCTTCTTTCTTCCTGAAGAAATACCTCGAGAAATCGAAAGACGATGTGAAGGTGCTCGTGCTGGAACGAGGCAAGTTCATTCCTCACAAGCAACGACTGGAAAAAGCCGCCGCAACTCCTTTGGGTCGTGTTGGATATGTTTCAGGTGGCGAAGGGCAGGGGCCGTTGTTCATCAACAACAATAAAGACAAAGCATGGATCTTCGATCCATCATTCGGGGGCAGTTCCAATTGCTGGACGGGCTGTACGCCTCGCTTTATGCCGAACGATTTCAGGATGAAGACGAAATACGGCGTTGGAATAGATTGGCCAATACAATACGATGAGATCGAGCCATATTATTGCGAGACGGAAGACATTATGAGCATCTCCGGGCCATCGGCTACGCCGTACCCGATGTCGAAGCCATATCCACAACCGGCACACCAGTTAAGCACTGCCGATAAAGTTCTTCAAAAAACATACGGCGATATGTACATCAGTCAGCCTACGGCACGAAGCAGTGTACATGGTAAAAGAAATAAGTGTTGTACGAGCGCTGTATGTCACCTTTGCCCGGTGAGCGCAAAGTTCACCATCGAGAATGGACTTGGTGACATCTATAAAGATCCCCGTGTTGAAGTGAGATACGAATGCCAGGTGCTGCGCTTCGAAACAACTAACGACTCGATCCAATCCGTTGTGTTTACCAACAACGGAAAGGAGGAAAAGATCACGGCAGAAGTATTTGGTCTCGGGGCCAACGCGATCTTTAACGCGCATGTGTTATTGAACTCAGGCGACACATCGGCAGCAACGGGAAAGTATCTTTCGGAGCAGATCGGCTATTATTGTTACGTGTATCTCGACAAACTTTCGAACGTTGGCGGGTCGAGCATCATTACAGCAAATGGTTTTATGTTGTACGATAATGTGGATCGAAGCAAGATGGCTGCGTGTATTATTGAAAGTCATAATGATATCTTCCTGCGGAGTGAATATGGTAAGTGGCGCGACATTATGAAACTTAAGTTTGTCTTTGAAGATATTCCGCAGGTTGACAATGTTGTGAAGTTGTCTGATAAAACTGGTGTTCCCGTGGCTGATTACAAGTCGCATTCCGACTATGTGAAGAATGGCTATGAGAACCTGAAGAAGAACATCGACTCGTTGTTGTCGCCATTGCCAGTGGAAAACATTTTTCTCGACGAAAACCCGCAGGTTTCCGAAGCACATATTTTAGGAACGACAAGAATGAGTGATGATGCAAATGATGGTGTTGTTGACAAACAACTCAAGCATCATCGTTATAGAAATTTATTTGTGTTGGGTGGAAGCGTGTTCCCCACGATTACTCCTGGCAACCCGACCTTGACATTATCGGCATTATCGTTATACGCAGCAGATAAGAATTTTTGATATGAAGCGATCGACATTTGTGAAGCTCTCGGTAACAGCTGTGATCGCTGCGCTGTTTGCTGCCTATGTGTTAAGCTTTAAGAGAGCGGTTCGTTCGATGCTTGAAAAAGATTCATCGCAGTTGGATCTAAAAGATCCAAACACCATCGATGTATTTATGAATGATGCCGATAAGGAGGATTACTGGCGACAGTTCTCGACGGCAAAGAAGATGTTTATTTGTGTTCAGCACTTCTTTTATTCTCTCGGAGTCCATCTTCCACTTTATCCAAAGTACCTTCAGTATAGAAGTGTGATAACAGGGCAGTTCCTGTTGTCAACAAGCCTGTTCATGGATGCGGCGAACACGTCGGTATCATATACCCGTTTCTACAACCAGTATAAGCAGCCTTGCTCAAATCCTTTCTCGTCTAATTTTTATCCCGAAACGGCCTGAAGTAGCTTTTCGTGGCGAGCTTCAGCATGGGGATGTCTCCCGATGTATCGCCGTATGCCTCGATCTGCGAATAATCCGAAAGCTCGATTGCTTCTTTTATCCTCTTTACTTTCTCTTCTTTGTTGCAGTTCTTTCCTTCGATCTTGCCGGTGAGCTTCGCGTTGGTTACTTCAAGTTTCGTGGCGATCAATTCGACGCCGGTTGAACTCGCCCATGGTTCGATCCAGTTGTAAGCAGAAGCGGAAACTACAACAACTCTATAGCCGTCTGACTTCAACGACTGTATGCGTTCAAGAGCACCGGGTCTGATCATTAAGGGCAGTGCCTTGCTCTTGAAGTCTCTGCCAAGCTTGTCGAATTCTTCGACAGAGAAGTCTTTGAAAAAGTAGGTGAGGAAATTTTCTTTTGCTTTTTGAGATCCCAGTAAGCCAGCCTTTTGCATGGCAAGTGCTGGCGACAGCCAGATCATTCCGCGAAAGAATTTATTGGAGCCCACAACAAATCTTGTGAACTCGATCAGCGTATCGCGATTGGTGATAGTTCCGTCGAAATCGAAGAGTGCAAGTTTTCCTTTTCCGGAACTCACAGCTTCATTCTTTTAAAGATAAACTCGGGGATGGAGCGGATCACGAACATGATCAGCCTCCAGATGCCCATTATGTAAACTACGTTCTTTTTGCTGTCGATGGCACCGATAACTTTCTTCGCAACAGCTTCAGGCTTCGCGGTAAGCGACGCAGGTAATTGTAAACCCTTCGTCATCTTCGTGTACATGAATCCCGGTTTCACCGTCATTACATGAACGCCGGCAGGATATAAGCTATTTCTAAGTCCAGATAAGTAAGCAGTAAATCCTGCCTTCGCGCTGCCGTAGATGAAGTTGCTTTGTCTTCCCCTTTCGCCGGCAACGGAACTGAATCCGACGATCATTCCTTTGCCAAGGGATCTATATTTTTCGGCAACAACATTCAGTATGGATACAGCACCAGTATAGTTAGAGTCTATAATTTTTTTTGATTCATTCCAGTCCTGCTGTGCTTTCTTTTGATCGCCGAGATATCCGAAGAGGCAGATGGTGACATCAGGCAATTCAAGACCATTGAACCACGCAAGGTGTCCCTCGAAATTCAGCGCATCGAAACGGATCTCTTTGCCTTGTGGATTTCGCGAAGCCAGCGTTACTGTATCACCCCTGCGGGTGAATTCATTAGCAAGAGCAACACCTATGTCGGAGCTTGCGCCCAGGATGAGAATATTCATATCATTTTTAAACGTTGAGAGAGGTTCGAAGCAAATTTTCCTTCCGGGTCGAATTTCTTCACCATGTCTTTAAATACCGGTGCCTGCGGATAGCCTTTCCAGTAGACTTCTGAAGACATGCGTGCATCCTTCACCAAATAAATTCTTCCACCCAGGTCGATGATCGTTTTGTCGAGCCTGTCGAGGAATGGGAAAATAGTTTTCGATACTGGAAAGTCCAACGCCAGAGTATACCCCGGCATCGGGAAGGAGATCAGGTTATCGGAAGGTCCGAGTGCTTTCAATACTGTGAGGAAAGATGATGCTCCTTCTTTCGCAATGGCATCAATGATCTCGCGAAGTCCCTTGGCGCCGGCTTCGAACGGGATCACGAACTGGTATTGCAGAAATCCACGGCGGCCATACAACTTATTCCAGTCGCGAACGAAATCTAACGGGTAGAAATATGGATCGTAGTGAACGGTAAAATTCCTGGAGGCAAGTTTGTGTTTATTGTAGAATGCAAAGTTGAATGCGCCAACCGACAGTTGATTTAATATAAAGCCGGGAGCATACATCGGCACACGAATCAATGGATCTGTATGTACTTTTAAAGGCTCATCCTTTTCTATTTCATCCTCCGTTGCGTGTTCGCCCAACATCAGCACGCCACGACCGAGTTTTTTTCCTCTTGCCAGCGCATCTACCCATGCAACGGTGTATGTTGTTGAGTTGAACTGCTTCAACCTGTCGATCATTTCGTCGAGGTTGCGGATTACTACGTTGGTCTGTTGAATGTACGCGGTCTCGATCTTCTTCAGTGTAAACTCCACGCGAAGAATAATTCCACTGAGGCCGAGTCCGCCACACACTGTTTTGAAAAGATCCGTTCTCTCGTTCGGTCCGCACGATACAACGGAGCCGTCGGCCATCATCATGTCGAGTCGTTTCACATAGTTGCAGAACGATCCTTCACTGTGATGATTTTTTCCGTGCACGTCGCCGGCAACGGCACCGCCGACAGTAACGAACTTGGTGCCGGGTGTAACAGGAAGGAACCAGCCTTTCGGAACGATTGTGCGAAGCACTTCGTCTAACGTTGCGCCGGCTTCTGTAAAGATCACCCCGGTTGTTGTATCGAACGAAATGATCTTATTGAATTTGAGCGTGGAAATTATGTGCGATGACAAAGAAGCATCTCCGTACGAAAGCCCGGTGCCGCGAGCGATCACTGAACCGCTTCCTATTTTCGTTTCAATACTGAGATTATCCACCTCCGCTTCCACACGCGGATAGTTTCCCCAGTTCGATATCTTCGAGAGTTTCCCCATTCGTTAGCTAAAATAGATCAGTATACCGAAGCATGCGATCCAGCCGGCAACGGCAACCTGTATAAATAAATCGGTGAGAAAGATACGTGTTGGTGATCCGCTTCTTTTTTCCACCATCGTTATCTGCAGGAATCGCATGAGGCCGGCAAATACGAAAAGAGATGTGATGTAAATGTTACGTGAACCTAACCTGTTCACAACTTCATCAGAGATCGTGTACATCAAATATGATACGATGATCACGCCGGCGAGCACCGACAACATCGTGTTTAAAAATTCAATCGTGTAGTGTTGCGACGACTTACGCAAGGGCGCCTGTCCTTCCTGGAACAGAACGAGATCATTTCGTCTTTTGGCCATCGCCAAAAAGAAGGAGAGAAGGAATACCATGATCACCAGCCACTCCGAGATCTCCACGTGTATGAGCCAGCCACCGGCCAATGCCCTCACTAAAAACCCGCTCGACACAATAATGGTATCGAGTATGGCGATGTTCTTCAAGCCCATCGAATACAATATGTTGTTCACCAGGTAGAAGAGCACACAATAACCGAATACTGTATCGAGGAAGAAACTCCACACAACGCCAACGATCATCAGCCCGGCCATGAGTCCGAGCGCAAGCGGTATCGGCACCTTGCCTGCTGCCAACGGCCGGTTCTTCTTTTGAGGATGCTGGCTGTCACTTTCACGATCGCGGTAGTCGTTGAGAATGTATATGCCGCTGGCCACAAAACAGAAGCAGAGAAAGCCCTGTGCAAGGGCAATCATCACCTCCTCGTGCAGAATGGTGCCGGCAAAAAATGCAGGTACCAGTACAAAGAGGTTCTTCGACCAGTGATGGATGCGGAGCAGGTAGATATACTTCATTGAGCTACGTGAACAGTTATTTTTTAAGACCTGGCAGGGAGGACAACTGCCACTTTTGGTCTAAATTTGCGCACCCCATGACAAACAACACTTTCCGGCAATTTATCGAAAAACCGCGAAATCTCCTGATTGCCGACGTCCTACTGGCGTTACCTTTTCTCGTCCTTCCACTGCTTATAAGCCTCCCTTACCGGGTGAATATCTTCCTGAGCTGGGAAGGAGCTTATCGCCTCTACATAGGTCAGTCTGCATTTACCGATTTCGGGCTGCCCATGGGCTTCGGCTACTGGATCATACCCACGTTGTTCTTCAAGCTCTTCGGACCAACGTTCATGTCGCTGCTCTATGCACAGTTTTTTATCAATTTGATCGGATGGGCTGCGCTGCGCGGAATTCTTTATAACCTGAAAGTAAAGCCCCTTGCAATTACACTGACGCTTGTAGTTTACTCACTCACTTATGTAGTGTATAACTTCTGGCCGTGGTACAATCACTGCGTGGTGATATATGAATTGATTGCATTGTACTTTGTTACAGGCTATTCACTGTCGTCAAAAAAATGGTGGTACTACGGGCAACTTGTACTCGCAGGTTTCTTTTCGTTCCTCACGTTCTACACAAAGCAGGATGTTGGTGGAATGGGCTTCATGATCTGCGGATTCCTGCTGGCCTACATGGGATGGCTCGACAAAACGATCAAGCCCGTACTTGCATACGTAGCTGTATTCTTTGTAACAGCTTTGATATTTATTCTGCCCGTTGCCGATAATGGGTTCTTCTATTGGTTCAACTACGGACAACCGCCCCACAATTCGAGAGTGACTCTTGGACAGTTGCTCGATGTGATGTTTGAAACACGCATCCTCGAAAAAGTATATGTATTGCTCATATTGATCGGGGTCCTGTTCCGTGTGTCGTCACTCAAATCATTCATCAACGATCGCAACCTGTTTGTTTCCGTGGTGATCTGCTGTGCCATGATCTTACAGTCGCTCGTAACGCGCGTGTCGAGTCCGCAGCCGACGGATCACATGAACTACTTCCACATCTTCGGATTTGTTGGAGCCATCATGTTCCTTCCATGGGAGAAATGGGATTTGAAACCTGTAAACGTTTTGCTTTCGCTGATCTTTGTTGCCGTCGTATTCTCTGCAGGTTACTGGAAATATATCTCGAACGTGTTCCATGTAAAAGGCGGGCCAACTGCCGCAGCAGTAGCCGGGCAAGTAACGAAGCCCTGGGTGAAGAGTAACCTGCGTACGATGAAGCACGTGCTCGTGCCCGAAGGAACCAACGAAGGCGTGAAACGGATCATGGAATTACCATTCGCAAAAGATCCAAACCTGAAGGTCCTCAACCTTTCGGAGCTCACGTTCCTCGCTTACGAAATGGGCTACACACCGATGACCGATCAACCGTTGTGGTATCATCTTAACATCGGCATGTTCCAAAAAGAAGTGGATGTATTCAAACAACGAATTAAGGAAGGCTACTACGACCTGGTTTTGTTTGAAGACGTTCCCGATCTCGACAACTTCTATCCTTACGAAGTGAGAGACGAGCTGAAGAAAGATTACTTCTTCTACGACAACTTCATCGCACCACGAAAACTGGAGAACTCCACTATCGACGTTTACGTGAAGCCTGAGCTTGCCACCCGATACGGACTGACACCGGTGAGTGGTCCGACCACTTTAGTCCGTGAGTAATTTCGAAGTCTTTTGTTCTTAATTCGGGGCTTGTGAGGATGTGATCGATCCTGATCGGCATTCCCTTCAAAAAGAACGTGTAATCAAAGATGTCGCCCGAAACATTGAAGGCGCTGTTCAATCCTTTCGATATAACCCGGTATGAATACGAGTGTGTAGGCTCGTTGAAATCACCACACAACACGACAGGGTAAGGCGATTTTTCAATAAACTCTTTGGTCATTTTTGCATGCCACGTGCGATAGATGATGCCGTCTTTCAGTCGTCTGATGTTCCCTCTCACCGAGTTGTGTTGAAAGTTGTACGATTTCAAATGCACTGTTGCAATCCTGATCGTATCGTTATCGAAAAGAACGTCGGCCCAAACCAACCTGTTGAACGACGGAGCACCGAATTCAACCGTGCCCGAATTGATCATCGGCAGTCTTGTAAACAACGCGATGCCGAAATGTTCTGTTCTCGATGTCGGTTTCCCGGAGAATACTTTTTTGTATCCGGCAATCCTGAAAGTGTCGTCTTTCAATTCAATTACTTCCTGTAAGCAGAGCACATCGAACTGTCGCTCATTCACCCATTTCACAAAATCGTTACGGTAATCGGCACGAGTTACAGAATCGATCAGCTGATCCGTGTTGTATGTGACCAGTCCGAATGATGGTTCGAAGTTTTCTTCCCTGTCGATAACCGAGAATAATCCGGACCAAAAGAATACGATGATTGGAACAATGGAAGCAAAAGCTGCGAACCACCATGATCTCCTGTAGATAAACCAGGTGCACAAAATGAAATTGACCAATGCAAGCAATGGAATTGAAAGGCTTACAACGCCGAGGAGGAAGTTTGGAAAGGGGTCGGGGAAAACGGAGAATAGCGAGATGATCGAGAAAGAGATGAAGACAACGAGCGTAGCCCGTATCAATTTCGGCTTTAATCTACCTGCCGGAACTTTGGATGTGTTCATCTTTACTGTTGCCGCCCTTATGAACATCCCTGTACGTCTTGAAATGCTTCAGCGACGAGGGATCGAAGTTCGAAGAGCTCTTCGTATCGTGTGGTGCTAGTTTATAAAAATTTCTCGAGAAGCGTGCCATCTCCACGGCAATGCGCGCCATTAATGAACCCCACAGGCTGGGTTCTTTGTCCAGTGTCCTGGGCATGGTCCAAACGCGATAACGGTGTCCGCGCAATTGAACCACCTTGCCATAGCTCATGAGGTCGTAGCACATGCGACCGTCCTCGCCCCGGATATTCTTGGACACGAAGCCGATCTTGAGCCCGTATTCTTTTACATAGCCCATCGACATTCCCAGCGAATTCATGAATGGCTGGTTGGTGTGGCGGATCTCCACAAGCAGGTCGCGGATGGATTCGTATAAGAAAAGTTTCCAACGATGTTTGGTCTTCGTACCGAGAAACGAGTAACGACCGTACACGGCAGACACGCCGGGCTGCTGAAGTTTTTTCGTCATGCCTTCGATCCATTGGGGAGGATAGTACACATCGGCATCGCCCATCAAGATATACTTTCCCGATGCGGCCCGTTGACCGGCTTCGCGTGCGGGTCCGCAGCCTGCTATTCCTTCGAAGACATTCTTCACATGCATCTTCGCGAGAAGATCGCCAGTGCTATCGGTTGAATTATTGTTTACGACAACAATCTCCACAGGGAAGCTCACTTTGCTGTGCGAGAGGGCGTAGAGCGTGCGTACGATGTTTGTTCCCTCGTTCCAGGCGGGGATTACAACCGAGACAAGCGGTTGCTGACCGCCCGCCAGTTTATCGAGACGCTGATTGATCTCGTCAAAAACGGCCGACGGAACACTTTCCGGCGTATCCCAGCGTAACTGGGAGTAGTCAATCCATTTCGGATTGCTGAAAATTTCCATAAGTGGCGAAGGGGAGACTGAATATAGAATATTTTCGGGATAAGTGGTCACAACACGCAATTTATCTTTACCAACTTCACGGTACCTCTCTTGGGGTAATGCAAATGTTGTGCGGCGAAAGCCAAAGGGTCAAAAAACCGCCAGAAATAGCGACCATTAGTGGAAAAGGTTGTGATGAAGTGCCCGAATCCCCCAACTTGCCGCGCGAACTCTCACCATGAATCGACAGGACATCGTTGTAATCGCTGCCCAGCCGTGGGATATTGGCATCGGCAGTAATTGCAAGAACATAGCCCTTGAATTTGCTAAGCACCACCGTGTTCTCTACGTGAACGCGCCCATCGACCGCAGCCTGATCATGCGGCGGGCGAAAGAAGACTGGATGGTCCGAAGGATGGAGGTGATCAACGGCGACCGTCCCGGTCTCGTACAGGTCGAAGATTCCATCTGGAACCTCACACCAGATTTCGTTGCCCAATCGATCAATTGGATCCCGGTTAGTTTTATTCACGATGCACTCAACAAAAGAACAAACCAGCAGTTTGCATCGTCCATCAAAAAAGCAATCGATCAACTGGGCTTTCGCGATGTCGTGATCTTTAACGACAGCATGATGCTTCGTGGATTCTATCTGAAAGAATTGCTTCAGCCGAAACGTCACATCTATTACATCCGCGATTATCTCGTTACTCAACCTTATTTCAAGAAACAGGGAAAGCGACTGGAACCTAAGCTCATTGCGAAGTCTACAACCGTTGTGGCGAACTCGTTGTTCTTAACAGACTACGCGAAGCCATTCAACGATAAAAGTTTTTATGTGGGACAAGGTTGTGAAACCGACCTGTTCTCGCCCGACGAAATCCATCCGAAACCAAACGAGATGTTGAATGTGAAAGGACCGATCATCGGTTACGTAGGCTACCTCACTTCGATGCGACTCAGTATTTCATTGATCGCTGCTATCGCGAAAGAAAATAAAGACTGGACTGTGATGTTGGTGGGTCCGGAAGACGACGACTTCCGCAACAGCGAGCTTCATCAAATAGAGAACATTATTTTCACTGGTCCGAAAGATCCTTCAGAGCTGCCGACTTATGTTCAGCACTTCGATGTTTGTATCAATCCACAGGCAGTGAACGATCTTACGATAGGAAACTATCCACGTAAGGTTGATGAGTATTTAGCGATGGGAAAACCTGTTGTGGCAACTTACACGAAGACCATGGAGATCTTCAAAGATCATTGTTATCTCGCCAATGGCGAACATGAATATGTTGACCTGATCAGGAAAGCCCTTAGTGAGAATGATGATGCGAAGTCGAAAGAACGAACACGCTTCGCAAAGACACACACCTGGGAGAAATCCGTAGAAGAAATTTATAAGGCGGCTTTCTAGAGATCGCCGGTCTTCAACGACTTCACTGCATAGTCACATGCCCTGGCTGTTAATGCCATGTACGTTAATGACGGATTCTGACATGCAGATGATGTCATGCAGCTTCCATCTGTTACGAACACATTCGATACATCGTGCAACTGGTTCCATTCGTTGAGGACAGATGTCTTTGGATCGCGGCCCATGCGGGCTGTTCCCATTTCGTGAACACATTCGCCACCGATAGCCTCGTAGTCGAAGCCTTGAGGATTTTCGAAGCCTGCAGCTAATAACATTTCGATAGCGCTTTCCTTCATGTCTTTCCTCATCGCTTTTTCGTTGTCGCGAAAAGAGAAATCGACAGCAACAAGCGGCAATCCCCACTTATCTTTTTTACCACCATCGAGCGACACCATGTTGTCGTAGTAGGGGAGCGTTTCGCCCCATGCGCCCATCCACATGAACCATTCGCCGGGGCTCGTAAGATTTTTCTTGAAGTCGGTGCCAAAGCCATCTAACAAGTTCACGTACTCCTGCCAGTTCTGACGTTCGGCATCGGCCTGGTATCCGAAGCCACGGATGTAATCTGTACGCTTCGATGAGTCGTTAAGATTCCGGAAGCGTGGTATGTAAATGTTGTTCGGTCTTCTTCCCGAATAGAAGCGGTCTTTGAAACCGGGGTGTGTTGCCTGCGCACCAACTTTGTAATGATGGTCCATCAGGTTATGACCAACCTGTCCACTGGAGTTACCGAGTCCTTCGGGGAATGCATCGGACTTCGAATTCAACAGCACGAATGCTGATCCGATGGTGGATGCATTCAGGAAAATAATATTTGCAAAGTAATCGTAAGTCTGGTTCGTTTCGGCGTCGAGGATGCGAACACCAGTAGCCTTCTTCTTGTCTTTGTCGTAAAGGATCTCAACAACGATCGAAAAAGGTCTTAATGTAAGATTACCCGTTGCATAAGCTACAGGCAGAGTGGCCGAGTTACTGCTGAAGTATCCTCCGAAAGGACAGCCTCGTTTACAAAGATTTCTGAACTGGCAGGGACCACGGCCTTCCCATCCGCGCGTAAGGTTCGCAGTGCGACCAATGGTAACACAACGACCATCGAACTTCGACTTCACTTCTTTCTTAAAATGCTCTTCCAGCACGTTCATGTCCATGGGAGGAAGAAATTGTCCGTCGGGAAGTTGAGACAGTCCTTCGTTTTGTCCGCTGATGCCGGCGAATGTTTCGACGTAGTCGTACCACGGCGCAACGTCTTTATAGCGGATCGGCCAGTCTACGGCGACGCCGTCTTTTTGATTTGCTTCGAAGTCGAGATCGCTGAGGCGATAGCACTGACGTCCCCAGGTAAGTGAGCGGCCGCCGGTTTGATAACCGCGGATCCAATGGAACGGCGTCTTTTGTACGTAGGGATTTTCTTTATCGCTAACGAAGAAATGCTTGTTGCTCTCGTCGAACGCGAGGCTTTGAATGGGATTTTCTTTGCGTTCCTGTTCGCTGTTTTGAAGTCCGTGCTGGAACTCCCAGGGATTGAGCATCGCGGTGGTGTAGTCGGTGATGTGTTTTACATCGCGGCCGCGTTCGAGCACCAGTGTTTTCAAACCTTTTTCGCAGAGCTCTTTTGCAGCCCAGCCGCCGCTGATGCCAGAGCCGATAACGATAGCATCGAACGTATTTTGTTCGTCAGCTTTGATGTTGAGATTGATGGATGAATTCATTGGGTTGCCCAGCCTTTTTGACCGGGTTCAAGGGGTGTGTTGCCAACGTATTTACCGGGGATATAATCGTAAGCGAAGCCTTTGGTGGCTCCGGCTTCTGATGTCGCGTAGCCGACAATAGTATATTTTTTTAGCAGCGCGAAGAACGATTCGCCGGCGAGTCGCTTCTCAACTTTACCAACAATGCCGGGGAAAGGTTTGCCTTGTTCTTCCATGTGCTTTAGCACCTGCATCCTTTGATCGGAAGAACATGCAATGAAAGACTGACCGAACTGGCTGTTTGAGAACGAATCGACTTCGATCAATCCGCGGAGAAAATTATTTTGTGATGGTGCGGGAGTACAATCGCGAACAAGCTTCACGATCATTGGGCCGACACCTGCCGACAATGCGCCGGGAGTATCTGTTTCGGGAATGATTGTTTCGGCGAGCTCTGCGATGAGTCCAACGTTACCGTCGAGGATATCGAAGTCGGGACTTTTATAGAGGCTGTAATACTTGTAGCCGGTAACGCCGGCCACGAGGGCGGCGCCGCCACCGAGTATCATCTGGATTACCCGACGTCTTTTCATCTGTTACTCAAATTTTATCTGGCTTTCCAGTTGTGCGAGGAATTCGTCGTAACCTGAAACTTCTTCGAGCCTGAGACCGATGAGCGCTTCGAGCTCTATCTTCCTTTGATTGAAAGACGACTGTGCCATTACTTCCAGTTCGGCATTTGAAACATACTCGCGTGCTGCCATCCGGTACTCTTCGAGTGGCACCTGGCCTGCTGCAAACTTCTGCTCCGAAGATTTGTACAGCGAAAGAAAATCTTCCTTCATGCGGCTGCGGAACTTCAGTACTTTGAATTGCTCTTTCAGGAGTTCGACACCGAGGAGGGTTTCTTTGCGGATCGATATTTTTTGTTCGTTCACTAATTCGAAACCAGCTACGGATTTATCGCGGGCAATGCTCGTCTTAAGAGGAGTTAAAAAGAATGTACCAAGGCTTAACCTTAAGCTCAGGTTATACCTGGGATAGTAGATCGCTCTTGTGTTATAGTCGAGACCGTGAATGGTGTATTCGTTAAGGTTACCAACCGCCATTACGTCGTTCAACCAATCTAACGACGCGAGCTTTTGCTCTTTTTTAAGGACGCTTGCATTCTGCTGAACAACTTTGTTGGAAGGATTATTCTTCCATGCTATCTGCACCAACTTTTCTTCGAATGATACTGCGGGTGTCTTTTCGGGGATAATGATCTTATTGTAGTCTATGGTCTGGCCCCAGCAGGAGAGACTCAGAACCGATAGGCATATCAGACAGATGAATTTCATATCATTTTGTTGAGTTTTGTTTTGCGTCGATGTCTGCCATCTTATCAATAAAAGCGAGTAGTGCATAGAACAAAAATGCGTTCGGAAGCTGTATAGTAGCCATCTGGGGAAAGTTTGCAACCACGATTGAAAAGACCACAGAAGTAAGACATGCAAGATAGATTTTTATTTCGGGGTCTTTGACCTTATAATATGCCCGTATTCCCGTTATCAGCGCCACACCCTGCAGCAGACAAAAGATCGCAAGCCCGACCCAGCCCAGCTCCACGGCAAACTTCACGTAAGAGCTGTCGGCATCGAAACCGGCAAGTGGCGAGTTGGGATTGAAACGTTCGCCCATACCACCGATACTGCCAAGTCCGCCACCAAAAGGATGTGAGTGAATGAATGGCTTTATCATGGCCTGGTTTTGCAGGCGCACCTGGTACGATGGGTCGTCTTTGGGTTTAAATGCAGAACGGATCCGTTCGAGACCACTTGTAGAGATCAGCGGACCAACACTTTTAATATCGGAGAATATGATGAATGCGGCGATCAAAAACAGGATGCCCGAAAAGATGATAGTGCGTACCTGCACGGTGATGAGCGCGAAGAATCCAAAGCCGGCCGGCAACATTACGTATGCAGTACGGGTGCCGGTATACACAACCGACAACAACATCATACCGCCCATGAATACAAGCAATCCTCGCATCCAGAGCTTCAATGGTCCCATGGCAAGGGTAATACAGAATAGTCCTGTGAAGGCCATCAGGATCCCAAACACCGTGGGGTCGTTGAAGTAAGAGAATACGCGAAACACACCCCAGTTGAAATACAACTTGAAGCGCATCTCGTCACTCATTACCCAATGCAGTTCGCTATCGAGCAAGCCATGAAATTTCTGGAAGAGACCGTAGCACGCGCCGATGAATGAGAGGCCGACCCAAAGGATCATAAACTTCCTGAAGTACTTGATGTCGTTGAATGCTTCTTTCACCAGGAAGTAAAAGATCATGTGACCAGCAGTGCTTCGGATCACATATACCCATGCCTGTTTGTCCTGCATCGGGTTGAAGAACTCGAAGGCATTGTAGATGAGCCACAGCCAAACGACGTAGCTCAATGGAGTGGTGGCGAGATGAAAATCGCCGCGCTTCGACTTGTTAGCGACGAGCCCGATGATCATCAGCAAGATCAACGCGTCGAGTGTGATACCAACAGGTGCGTCGTTGAGATAGAAGTGACTGATCCGCGCGAGGAAGAAAGCAATCGTGATCAACAGCAGTGTGCCGAGGCGAAGGTCGCTTACGGTGAAGATCGCTACGGGAACACCGATGAGCCCGACAATGATGAGGAAGCCGGCCATCGTTCCGAACTTCGCGATAGCTAAAGCGATACCGACCGTTGCTATCAGCAGTCCTGAATAGACCATTGCGGTGGTGATCTTCCTGCCAGAAAGAGTATTCTCTAACTTCATTTATTCTAAAATACTATCAGTATGAAGAACAGTACGAGCGATCCGATGGTAAGAAGGATCAGGGCTCGTTCCATTAATGCTTCCATCCATGGACGGCCTTTCTCATCGTTGTCAAACTCATCAACTTCTTCTTCGCCGTTCATTGTTGTGCTGGGCGTTTTAAGGCTATACGTAAGCTTTTTTGAAAATACCTGTATCCCTGCGAATAGTAACCGAGCATGCTCGATATGATGTTCTTCATTTTGATGTTGAAGGTGCGGACCATCAACAAATAGCAAACGAACGTAACGATTGCATATGAGAGCAGTGTGCCCGTGGCGGCGCCGAGGATGCCCCATGCCCGCACACCAACAAAGTTACAAAGGAGATTGATCGGTACACTTGAGGCGAGTACAATAAAATTGATGTGTGGTCGCCCCGACGAATCCATCGACGTGCCGAACTGTCGGAAAAATGGTGTAAACAGCCCGAAGAGGATCGTGATACGAAGGATGTTTGCAGACTCGGCATACGCAGGTCCGGCAATGATGTAGATGATCAGGTCGGCGAATAAGAATGTAATCACAACCGTTGGCAGCGTGATGGCCATGTTGAGGCCGACAGATTTTTCGAAGAAGTTTTTCACCGACGCCTCTCTTCCTTCATTATACTTCTCGGCGCTCTTCGGGTAAACAACTTCGGCTATGGCAGTGGTAGGATACTCAATGAGGTTCGACAGGCGAATGGCGGAGTTATACAAGGCAGCGGCGCTTGGATCGAAGTAAGAGCCAACCGTTAGCTGGTCGATGCTTTTGAAGAGAAGGGAACTGAGGTTGGTGCCCATCACATATCGGCCGAAACGAAATACTTCTTTTACGGCTGCGCCATCGATCTTGAAGCTGAAAGTGTAGAACTTCTTTGCACTGAACCAGGCTACGATCAAACCGGCAACGGTACAAAATGTCTGCAGCGTTACGAGTGTGATGGAGTCAAACAACGTATCTGAGAAACAGAGGTACAGCGTTCCGATGAACAACAGGCCCTGTCTTACGGCTGTGCTCCAAAAGATGCCGGAGAAGCTGAATTTAGATTGCTGTATGAAATTGAATTGCGAGAAAGGGATCAGCAGGAAAAGAGTAACTCCGTAATAAAGGAACATCTGCTGCAGCTCCGGTGCTCCGAAGGCTCTTGCTGCTATGCCGCCGAAGCCCGCAAGTACAACGAAGATCAGTAGTGAATAAAAAATATTAATGATCCACGAGGCCGTTACGATCTTATCTACGTTTTCCGGGGTCGATGAATAGATAAGTTTGATCAATGCATTCTGGATCAAGCCATTCCTCGATGTCTCGATGATCGTTGTAATCGTAAGGAACAACGCCCACGTGCCATACTCGGCCTGTGGCATGTTGCGCACGAGGAAGTAAAAACTTCCGAATCCAAAAAATAGTGTGCAGAGTCGGGCGCCCAGGGAATAAAATCCGGAACTGAACCAATAGGAGTTCTTAAGACTCTTGAACATCAAACGGAGAGGTCTTTCAGATCCACTTTATTGAGAAGCGAACCGATGAGTTTCGGCTTCAGTGTCTTTAAATATTTGATCGAGTCTTTGTCGAGGTTGTTCAACGTGGTACGCGCATCGAATATGGTAAGCACCTTATCGGCAAACTCAACAAGCTCCTTGGTGTCGGAGTATTCGTTCAGCGAAGGACCTTCCATAATGATGTGGTCGTATTCCATAGAGAGGTTTTCTATCATCTGGTTGAAGTTCTTGCCAGCGAGAATTTCAGATGGAGAGTCGCGTCCTCCGAAGTTACCGATAATGTCGACGCGTTGATATTTAGTCTTATGGATGATGGTCTTGTTCGCTGGGGCAATACCATTCTTATGTGCTTTGCCGTTCTGTTCACCCGACTCGTGGGTGAAGTTCGGTTCGTGACCGTTCACATCTTCTGTCTCTTCTTCAAGGTCTTCGGCTTCTTCCAACAAAGTATGCTCGGGAAGCAGGAAAGGGATCTTGCTGCTCGGATCTTCCTTCAGCTTCTTCATGTACTCGATGTCGTTCACGAGCAATCGCGTAAGCGCGTTGTTCTTGAAGTTGGTGTCGATGATGAGAATGCGTTTGTTGAGAAGACTAAGTGTGTACGATAACGCAATGATCACGAATGTTTTTCCAACCTGTGCTTTGGTGCTCGTTACAAGCAACACGCGTGCGCTGGAATTCTGAACTTCGAAGCGGAATTTTCTCAGGAAGTGAGCAAGTACATCGAGCTTTCCTTCTTTGGTCTTCGATTGAAAGATCCGTTGCAGGTCGACCGGGGCATTATCAACATCATTCAACACGCCGATGCTGCGGATCTTCGTCTGGTTCTCGAGGCGCACCTGCGTGCGGATCGACATGTTCGCGAGCTCAACACCAATCAATACCAAAGCACAGAGTACGAAACTGCCGAAGCCGGCGAGGGCAATCAACAATATGCCTTTCGAAGGTTCGGCTTCGCTGGCAGGCTGGCCTGTATAAATTTGCCTGAGCTGTGTACCGATAGCGGAAGCCTTGTTCTTTGCTGAATTGTATTTGTCGAGAGCATCTTCATATTCGGTGATGGATGTTTGAAGATCACGGGTAAGATCTGCAAGCTTCGCTTCTTTGGTTGCGAAACCAGACACAGAGATCCTTGCGCGACGCAACGTTTCATCGATGCTCTGGAGATTCGACCTTGCAATCTGCAGGTCAAGCTCGATCCTGTTCTTTTCATCCTCAAGCTTCGTAAGCTCCAACGTGTTGTCGGCAGCGTTGAGCTGATCGATGCGGCTCAACTCCAGCTGAAGTTCATCGCGAAGCTTTGCAACACGTGTACGCGATGCTTCGTCGTTAGCGGAGGTGATCTCGTTGATCTTTCTCTGCAGCTCGATGATGCGTTGATTAACACGCGTAACTTCGTCCTTGTCTGCTTTTCTATAAATAGAAATTTTTCCGTCCACGTTTCTCAAAGAGAATTCAAGTGCGGATACCTTCTTTTGTTCGAGGTCTTTTGCTACTTCGTAGTCCGAGATCTGCGAGATCTTGCTTTCGCTTTCAGCATCGTAGTTGAAGAGGTTATTTTGAACCTTGAAATCACTCAATGCTTTCGTGCGATCGTCGCGAACCCTTCTCTTGTCTTCCAGGTTCTTTTCGAGGATGTCGATCGATACCGATGAACGATCGGTCTTCAATGCTTTATTGAAGCGAATGAACTCTTCGGCCAGCGCATTCACTGCAAATGCCGACAACATCGGGTTCTCCGACAAGAAATCCATGTTAATGAAATCACTCGTCTTCTGACGATTGATCACGAAGTCTTCGAGCAGCGACTCGTAATCGTACTTATAAGCTTTCAACAAGATCATCGCCTGTTCGTCGGCGAGACTTGAAGTATTAAGAGCGCTAAACTGGTTGAGTCTTTCTTTATAGATCGTCCTGGCTTTTTCGAGGAACTCGGGAGTGAGCGCGAAACTCAGCTCTACATCGCCTTTCAATTTTCTGAAGGGCACAGGCGTTTCCAGGTCGTGGAGGATGAGGCGATAAGACACCAGGCTGATGACAGGAATGGACGACATCGACTCGATGGTGTTCGCAAACTTGGTGGTGACTTCAAACTGGTTGCTGTTCCTTTCCTCCGAGAGGGTCACGGTTTCATCGGATGTAAAACCGGTAGCCAGCTGTGCTGTAGACCTGTAGACGTCGTCCATCCTGCTTACCAGGAAGGCGGCCACAACTACGGCTACGAGAGGAAATGCTATGAGAACCCAAAGTCTCTGCTTTAGGATGTTAAAAATCGTTAGTAAGTCCATGCAAGCCGCAAAGTTAGTCAAAAAAAGGACCAGAATTCCGGGTCATAACCCTTGGTTTTAGCGGTAGAACCGGATCGTTATCAGGGTTGAGTCGCCATCGGCACCGTCATCGTTTTCGGAGCCGAAAGTTACCCTGCTACCCTCCACGCCAAGTGTTTTCAGGAAGCGAAGGGCATTCAACAGTCGCTTCTGGTTCTCTTCCAGGGTCCTGGAGCCCGGTTCGATCTTCACATCGAGGCGCAAATAAAGATTTTGCTGCCTTGTCATGATCTTACTGGCTGCTGTCAATTGGTTCTTATGCTCTTGCGTTAGCTCTATGTTCGCGCCTTTAAACGCCATGATGTTCTTAAAGCTGCCGCCGGCCAGCTTTGCCACATCCTTGTCAGGCAAATAGGTGAGCTCGTCGTTCCGGTATAAAATACTGTCGACCTTCCTGGTGACTTTCGCAGAATAGATGTCGGCCTGCCCCGACTCGCGATTGCTGGAGAAGAAAGATATCGTGTCTCCGTAGATCGAAAAGTATGAATCGAACTTGTCGCTGTTGATGCTGCTTCCAAGGTTCCTGGGCTGCGACCAGACAGTCCAGTTGTTATAAAGTCTCTGCGCAACGAAGATGTCGGCATTGCCATAGCCGCCATGTCCATCGCTGGAGAAATACAAACGGTTCATGTCTTCCGAAAGGAACGGCGACATTTCGAAACCTTCGGAGTTGATAGTAGGTCCGAGATTTACAGGTTTGCTCCAGTTGTTTGTTGAATCGCGAACAGAAACGTAAAGATCTTCTTTGCCATAGCTGTCTTTGCCACTCATCGAGATCATCAGCACTGTGAACGTGGGATTCATATAGAAGCCGGTGAAGCCACTAACAGCAAGGCCTTTGATGGGAACAACTTCGGGTTTGCCCCATTTACCGTTCTCCATTTTTGAAAAAGAGATACCACGTTCGTGGTCGTAAGCATTCAACAAATAAACAATCTTGCCGTCTTTGCTGGAGCCTATGATAGAGTTGCTGAGCCGGTTGTTCCAGGTCGATAATTTGTTCGTTGGTTCCGACCACGATCCGTCTTTGCGTTGATCGGAAGCCCAGATGTCGAGGCCGCCGGTTTCTCCACCTATGTTCTTTGGATCGAATGCCCTTGAGAAGTAAAGCAGGTATCCGTCGTTTGAAAGTATAGGAGCGAGCTCTTCGGCAGCTGAGTTAACCTTGCCGCGAAGTTTTGTTGGAGTTCCGTAAATGATATCCTGTGCCAGGATGGTTCCGGGAAGAAGAAGGAAGATGATGAGTGGGAGTCTCATTGTGAGATTACCAGAGTAGCGACGGTGAGTTGTATCGATTGAACAACGACAGGCCAATAACAATCTCGTGCACGGTTACATTGAAGTTGTTTAGATCTGACAGGTATTTATCGAACGCATAGCTAACACGCAGTTGCCTGTTGATGTTGATACCAGCCATGAGTGACATTCTTGAATTCGGAAAACTGTAACCAGAACCAATATACAACGCTTCTTTATAACGTAAGCGCATATTTACATTGTAGATCATATCGGAGCCATCGACGTACGTTACGCGAACGCCTGGGCTCAAAGTGAAGTTGCTTCCAATTGGAATGCGTGTGAGCGCGGCCTGAACGTTTAGTTTCAATGGTTGACCAAGGCCTGCAAAAGTCTCGCCACTCAGCCTGGAGGCCACCAGGTTGGTGGAAGACACGCCCAGGTAGAAATTCGACGAGTAAATAGTGTACCCGAAATCCACAGCGAAGTAGGAAAAATTCCCGGTGTTGCTGGCCATCAGCTGCTGGTAAAAGCTGTCGTGTACGTCGTCGCGCACGGTGAAACCTTCGGGGCTGATGCGGTTGGCGAAGTACGAAACCTGCGTTCCGAACGACATCTTCACCCTGTTGGAGATGGGCAGATGGTATGCGTAGTTGATCGAAGCGCTCGACGCGGTGTATTGTCCCAGGTTGCGGCTGGTGAGCATACCGCCGATGCCATGCTTGCGTGTTGACCTTCGGTAGGTGCGTCCTTCGAATCTTCCCGACTCGTCGTCGAAACGAAGGGTGTTGTTCGTGAGCGCCGTACGCGAAGTGTTGTTCAGTGCACCGTAAGCACTCGCGAAACTGTAGTTGTTCTTTACGTTGAAATTATTCCAGCCCTGGCGGAACGAAGCGCGTGCATCGAGAAAGTCTTCGATACCCGTGAATGCCGGGTTGATACCGGGAAGGTTAAGGAAATACTGCGTGTGGTCAACTTCCTGTGCGTGAGCGAAACCAATCGTGAGAAGAGTAACGACGAATACGAGTGCTTTCCTCATTTCAATATCGTTACAGTTCCGCGATAAGTACGCCGGCCATCGTTCAGATCGATAGCATAGAAATAAGGGCCGGGTGGTTGCGGCTTGTTCTTGTATGTTCCGTCCCACCTGCAATCCTGCGTCTTACACTCGTACACTTTCACGCCATCAGTATTGTAGATCGCCACGCTGATGTCGTTATAATACTCCATATTCAGGATATCCCACTCGTCGTTAACTCCATCGCCGTTCGGAGTGAAGGCGTTAACGAGATCGAGCTCCGGAAATACCTGCGAGATGGTAACTGTTCTCGATGCTACGTTGCTGTTCGCAATACTGTCCCTCGCAATGATGTTGATAAGCTTATCGGAAGCCACGGCTTCGCTGTTAACAGGTGTGTTGAACGTTACAAGATGAAGGATCGCTTCGTAGTTGGCGCGCGTGTCTTTACCGGTAATTGAAAGAACGCCAAGATTAGGATCGTAGATCGATTTCACGCTGGTGTTGAACGGAAGATCGAGAGGGTCGGGAGCAGTAAGCTGATCGCCGTGTGTAAAGTTTGCACCAATTGAAACGGTAGCAGAGAACACAAAACTATTGTCCACATCCGTGATGATTATTTGCTCTGAGACTTTCACTTTTGGATCGCCAGGCGCGTAGACGATTGCATTCTGCTCGATGTTCGAAAGCGACGGTGGGTCGTTTACGGGATTAATGGTAATGCTAACAGTTGCGTTGCTGGTTCCCATGAATGTCCCATCGAATACGTTCCATGTAAACGAATCGCTTCCATTGTAGTTGGCATTCGGCAAGTAATACAACTCACCAAGCTGCCCACCGGTTACGGTTAATTCTTCGCCGGCAACAACTTTCGTGCTGAACGACTTATAGAGCGCACCGTTCGTTGGTACTGTTATGATCTTTACGTACACGATCTTGCCATTTGGATCGTCAGAATAATTTGCCTGGAATGAAGCGAGTGTGAATGGCAGGCTTACATCTTCGTCTGTCTGGGTAATGAAATTACTGACAACCGGGGGATTGTCGATAAAGACGGTAAGCTTGCCCGGCTGGTATGTGAAGGAGTAATGATCGTCGGCGCCACCGGTTACATTGATAGCATAATCACCCGCGCCGGAGCTTGTTGTTGCTATCGTACTTGCCGTCGGCAAAACATCGATCACACTTTGTGTCTCGTTGTTAACGAAACCAGAATACGTAACTGTAAGAGTAGGATTGGCGAAGCCGAAGATCTTCGACTTGTTATCGGCTGTAACCGTGAGCACGGCTTTGTTGATGGTGAGCTTGCCATTCACTATAGTGATGTTGTAATTGTCGTCGCTGCCGCCGCTTAATTTGATGTCATACATACCAATGTCAGATGTTGCTGTTGCAACCGAAGAGATCGTTGGTTCCTGGTCGAGCACGGATGCTGATTCGCCATTCATCAAGCCGGTGTAAGCGATCGTAAGATCAGGAATGGTTCCGTACGTTGTGACCTTGCTTTCGGCTGTTGCTGTAAGACCAGCTTTGTTAATGGTAAGTATTCCGGCAACGTAATTGAATGAATAATTTACATCTACTCCTCCAGAAACGTTAATGTCGTAGGTGTTCACGGGAGAAGTGCTTGTTGCATTGGTAACACCTTCCGGTAGTTTATCGATGTCGGCAGTACCCTGGCCGTTTACGAAGCCTGAATAATTCAGAGTAAGCGGAGGATTCAGAGCACCGTATGGTCTAGCCTGGTTGTTAGCTTTTACGGTAAGCATTACCGGTGTTACCGTTAGCGTTCCGTTAACCAATACCAATTGATAGTTCGTAGCACTGCCACCACTCACGGTAATCGGGTATGTTCCAACGTTGCTTGTTGTTGTTGCACCCGTGCTTACGCCAGGCTGTGTGATCGACGTTGGTCCGTCGGTATTCATGAAGCCCGTGTAGGTGATGCTGTTCGAAGGATTGGCACTGCCGTATGGTCTCGATTTGTTGTCGGCCGTTGCTGTTAACTGGGCTTTTGTGATTGTTAATGTTCCCGGTGTATACGTGAACGTGTAGTTATCATCCGATCCGCCGGAAACGGTAATCGGAACATTCTGTACTGGCGTTGTTGGGCCGGCTGTTGTTGTTGCAGCCGGCTTCGTATCGATCACCGTTTCATTTTCGCTGTTAACGAATCCTGTGTAAGTAATATTGAATGTAGGGTTCGTTGCACCGTAAGTGCGGGTGGCATCGGAAGCTTTCACGGTAAGCGCTGCCTTATTCACATTGATGTGAACGGTCTTGCTAACGGTGTTGTAATTCACACCATCGGTGGGAACGAAAGTTACGTTCAGGCTCTGATTCGTTCCGGCGTTCAATTTTGAACCGGCCACAGGATCGTATGTGAAAGTTCCGGGTACCGAAGCAGTTGCAACCAGTTGTCCGCCTGGCGCACCTGTCAATGCTGTGCCGTATGTGATTGCTGCGGGGTCGTTCCACGTGATCGTCGGGTTGAACTTGCTGTTTACCGTGATCTGAACAGTTGTGTTGCTCACAACATTATAGTGCACCTGGTCAGTCGGCGTGAAGTCGACGCGGAGCGTGTATGTTCCTTCGGCTCCGAAAGATGTGCCGGCAGCAGGTGTGTATGTGAAACTACCGGCAACATTTGCGGTAGCATTGAGATTAGTACCTGAAGAAAGCTGTTCGCCAACTTTGATCGGCAACGGTGGAGCCCAACTTACAACCGGCGTCGCTTTGATAACCGTGATCTGCGCGTTGGTTGTCGGTACAATATTATAGTTCGTAAGATCGGTAGGTGTAAACTTCACCGAAAGAACCTGGTTCGGACCTACATTCAGGATCGTGCCTTCAACGGGTGTGTAAGTGAAAACACCGGCAACATTTGCCGTAGCATTCAACTGCTGACCACGAACGAGCGGTGTTCCGTACGCAATTTGCGTGGGATTCGCCCACGTAACAACCGGTGTTGCTTTGTTAACCGTGATATTGCGAGTGCGTGTTGCAACGTTGTAGTTCGCGACATCAGTTGGTGTAAATGTCATCGATAAAGTTTGAGTGCCGGCATTGAGTATCGTGCCTGCGGGCGGGCTGTAAACAGCTGTTCCGGGAACACTGAATGTTGCGTTGAGCTGATCGGTGGTGTTCAAAGCAGTGCCATAAGTAATTGCGGCGGGAGTTGCCCACGTTACAGTCGGGTTTGCCTTCGCTACGTTGATCGTTGTCGTGATCAGTGGAATGATGTTGTAGTTCGCGAGATCATTAGGAGTAAACTTTGCTTTCAATATTTGTCCATTTCCCGCATCGAGGATTGTTCCTGCGGGCGGCGTATAATCAACAGTTCCTGGAACATTCGAAACAACATTCAATTGTGTTGCCGATAACGCTGTTCCATATACGATGTCGGCAGGCGTTGCCCACGTAACAACCGGGTTTGCTTTTATTACGGTGATGAATGCCGTTGCGCCAGTGATTGAATTGTAGTTAGCGGTATTAGTAGGTGTGAAGTTCACAGAGATCACCTGGTTATCGCCAGTTGGAAGTATTGTTCCAGCGCCGGGGATATAAGTTGCAATTCCGGGCACACTAAACGTTGCATTGAGTTGCGTTGCGCTGAGCGGTGTTCCGTACGTAATGTTTGCCGGGTTCGGCCAGTTCACAGTGGGCGTCGCTTTGTCTACCGTTAGCTGTCGCATGATGTTTAACACATCGGCATAGTTAGCTGCATCGGTGGGATGGAAGTCGGCCTTCAGTGCCTGGTTGGCACCGGCATTCAACACTGTACCAGTGGCAGGAGTATAAACGAACGAGCCCGCAACATTCGCCGATGCGTTGAGTTGCGTGGTCGACAGTGGCGTTCCGTACGTGATGTTTGCCGGGTTTGCCCATGTGATCACCGGCGTCGCCTTGTCTACCGATATCTGTCGCGTGATGTTAAGCACGTCGTTGTAATTAACTGCATCGGTGGGATGGAAGTCGGCCTTTAATGTTTGATTGAGACCCGCATTCAACACGGTACCAACAGCAGGCGTATAAACGAAGGAGCCCGCAACATTTGCAGATGCGTTGAGTTGCGTTGTCGAGAGTGGTGTTCCGTAGGTAATGTTTGCCGGGCTTGCCCAGGTGATCACCGGCGTTGCTTTGTTTACCACGATGGTTGTCGTTACCGCGGCAGGAACATTGTAGTTGGCTAGATCGGCAGGAGTAAAATTAACACTCAGCGTTTGTGTACCAGCATTCAGTACTGTTCCAGCAGCAGGAGTATAAACGAAAGAGCCCGCAACGGCCGACGAAGCATTCAATTGCGTTGCACTTAACGGCGTTCCGTAAGTAATTGCAGAAGGTTGATTCCATGTAACAACCGGCGTTGCTTTGTTCACGACGATGGTTGTCGTTACACCGGTCACAACATCATAGTTCGTGACATCGGTCGGAGTGAAGGTCACGCTCAATGTTTGCGTGCCGGTATTCAACACTGTCCCACTGGCAGGAGTATAAACGAACGAGCCGGCAATTGTGGACGAAGCATTCAGTTGCGTTGCGCTCAATGGCGTTCCATATATGATTGCGGCCGGTTGATTCCATGTTACAACCGGTGTCACTTTTGTGATAGTGAGCTTTCCACTTATGTACGTGAAGTCGTAATTGTTATCCGTTCCAGGTGTTATCGTAATATTATACTGACCAACTGGGGCTGTTGTTGTAATCCCTGGTGCCGTAGATGCTACTGGTTTAGTTGCATCAAGAACAGTTTCATCTTCGCCGTTCTTGAAACCAGAATACGTGATGGTGTATTGCGGGTTGGCAGTTCCATATGGTCGCGACTGATCATCGGCTGTCGCCGTGAGCATAGCCTTCGTGATCACCAATGTTCCCTGTGTAAAATGGATGTCGTAGTTAGCTGCCGTTGCTGCCGATGGAACAATTCCATAGCTGCTGACGTCGGCAGTCGGGCCAACTGTTGTTACCTCTAATACATGCGTGAACACGCCGGGTCCGTCGCCATTTACGAAGCCGCTATAAGTAACAGTCAACGGAGGATTCGGATCACCGTAAGCTCTCGTCTGGTTCTGCGCTGTAATTGTGAGCGACGCCTTCGTAATTGTAAGCGTGCCACTGTTCAGCGAGAGATTGTAATTGTTATCACTTCCGTCTTTCAACTTTATCTCGTAAGGACCAACGGGTGACATTTCATCCGCTGCCACTGAAATAGTTGGCGGTGTGGTGATCGCAAGATCATTATTAACAAGACCTGCATAACTGAAAGTAAGCTCGGGATTAACCTCGCCATAAACTTTACTCTTCGAATCGGCAGTGATCGTGGCGGTAACTTTTGTAACGATCAAACTTCCATCAACTCCATTGAAAGTATAGTTGTTGTTGAAACCACCCGTTATCTTGATTGCATACGTTCCCGCGTTGATCGTACTCCCTTGTGTATTAGCCGTTGGCTTCGTGTTGCCCGGCTGTGTGAGCTGTGATTCTGTATCATTATTTACGAAGCCACTGTAGCTTATCGTATATGAGGTAAAATCCGGAGTACCATACGGCCTCGTTTTATCATCTGCCGTCGCAGTAAGCACAACCTTCGTAACTGTAAGAACGGCGTCGTGAAATTCGTACGTGTAATTATTGTCAGTGCTTGCAGAGAGTGTGATTGGGTACGGTCCAGCATCCGAACTACTGGTTGCCGCGGTTGACGTATGTGGTTTCTGGTCATTGAGGTCGGATTCGTCATCGCCGTTAACGAAACCAGAATAAGAGAAAGTCAATGCAGGATTCGAACTTCCATACGGTCTCGATTGATTATCGGCGGTAACAACCAACGTAGCCTTGCCGATATTGAGAGTAAAACTTTGCAGCGAAAACAGAAGCGGGTCGTCTTTATCGGCGACTCTAATGATAACCGAATAGCTTCCGGTGGCGGTTGGTGCTCCGCTCAGTTCAGCAAGGCCATTGGTGACTGGATCTGGTGTGAAGGTAAGTCCGGGAGGCGCCGGTGTTACCAGGCTAAGATCCACATCGTTCGACCAGGCGTCGGTTGTGATATTATATATATAAGGAGTGCCGTAGGTGCCGGTGGTTACGGGATCAGAATTAACGGTGGGGGTAAGCTGTGCAAAAGCACCAAACGACAACATGCTGGCACCTATTAATAGGACCAGTCTAAACGCGGCCGCCCGCGTTTTGTCAAAAAGTCTGTTAAAGCCAACTTTCAGCATCACTTCCGATAAAATTGAAGGGAAAAGACTCGAAATTTACGATTTTTACACGGTCACAGTTAACGGCATCATTATTAATGTTCTCTAATGTTCTCTAATACAGGCTCGTACGTTGCCCTGGAACTCATCTTCTGGATTTCCCTCGGGCTCGTCCTTTACACCTACCTGGGCTACCCTGTAATTCTTGGACTACTGGTTTTCGCGAGGAAAAAATTCAACCCCCGTAAGACTTTCTCATATACCGATGACGAGCTTCCTGGAGTAACAGTACTGGTAGCTTGCTACAATGAGGCAGATATCCTGGAGCAGAAGATCCAGAACACGGCCAAACTGGACTATCCGGTTGATAAGAGATTTTTCTGGTTTGTAACCGACGGGTCGACCGATAGCAGTCCGGAGATTGTTCGAAAACACGCTGGTTTCGAGGTTTTCCACGAAAATGGGAGGAAAGGTAAAAATGCCGCCGTGAACCGCGTGATGAAAATGGTGAAAACGCCGATCGTGGTGTTCTGCGATGCCAACACGATCCTTAATAAGGAGGCGCTCAAGCTGCTGGTCGGACATTTTAAAGACCCGAAGGTTGGTGCCGTTGCCGGCGAGAAACGGGTAATGCAGGGCGATTCCGAAAATGCCGCAGGTTCCGGCGAAGGTGCCTACTGGAAATATGAGTCATTATTAAAGAAGTGGGATTCGCAGTTCGGGACCGTTGTTGGTGCCGCAGGCGAATTGCTTGCCGTGAGAACCGAATTCTATGAAGAAGTTCCGGCGGGCGTTTACATCGAAGACTTCCGTTTGTCGATGAACATCGCGAAGGCCGGTTATCGTGTGGTGTATGAGCCGGATGCCTATGCAATGGAAACAGCGTCGGCTTCGATAGAAGAAGAGAAAAAAAGAAAGATCAGGATCTCGGCAGGTGGACTGGTTGAAGTGTGGCACTTCATGGGACTTCTGAATTTCTTCAAATACGGTTGGCTTTCGTTTCAATATACATCGCACCGTATGCTCCGGTGGACATTAGCTCCGCTTGGACTTTTATTATTGTTCGTCAGTAGTGTGTTATTGATTGAGCTCCCTTTCTTCAGGATTGTCCTGGTACTTCAGATCTTGTTTTACATCGTTGCCATTCTTGGCTATTTCCTGAAAGACAAAAAGATCCCGTTCAAGATCATATTTGTTCCGTACTATTTTCTTTTCATGAATGTGTCTGTGTACCAGGGAGCATGGAGATTGATCAAGGGCAGCCAGAGTGCAGTGTGGGATAAAGCAAAAAGAGCACAGTAACCCGTGCTCTCCCTGGATCTATAAAAAGACCTGTACTTAAGCTTTCTTACCGAAAACTTCCAACGTAGCCTTCTCGGTCGCGGTCTTACGAGTATCGTACCAGAACGTTACTTTTTCGATTACGCGATCGTTGCCTTTAAGGTCGATTACTTTTCCATCGTTCTCAGGAGTTAATACTTCCGGGAAATCGATGTCTTGCTTGTCGCCGTTGGCAAAGTGAACTGTTGCTTTGTGCATGTTGATCGTTCCGCCCATCACTTTTACTTTCAACGCGGTGAAAGCTTCTTTGCTGTTCTTCAATGAAACAACATCGTGATCGAGTGTGTAGTCAACAACGCGGGTTCCGAGTGGTTCCCAATCTTTGATAAGGTTTTGTCCGAAAGAAACTTGTGCAGTAGCAATCATGAAGAGAGCAATTACTGCGATAAATAATCTGTTAGTTTTCATAGCACTTACTTTTTTGTTTTTTGTTTAGTGAACGTTTACTCTGAAAAAACGCTCTTTGTTAAACCCTCTTAAAAAACCCCGTAGTTGTTACACTACGGGGTCACCAGAAGGCACGATGATCAGTGATCACCGTTGGTTATATCTTATTATCCCAGATCTTTTTCAAGTTCAGCGATACGAGCTTCAGCTTCGGTCTTACCGAGTGAAAGAGAAAGCTTATAGAGTTCCAAAGCTTCACGCTTGGTTTCTTTCTTCTTCTTGGGAGCGAAGTGCGTTCTCTGTGCTGCTGTTTCGAGAGCCTGCGCCTGTGCATAGTACAGGTTGGCTACCTTAACTTTAGTCTGCTCGTTGATGTCCTTCACGAGGCTTTCAAGTGAAGCGATATCCTGTTCACGAAGCTTGATCGTTTCTTCACGCGTAGTGAGAGTCGAATCCTTCGTATTGATATCGGCTGTGAGCTTCCTGTTGTTAGCTCTTTCGGTCTCAATTTCTTCCTGCAGGGCAAGAAGTTCTTTCGAACGAAGCTCGAGATCTTCTTTCATCCTCTTCAGCGAAGCGGCTGCGCTGCCTTTAGCAGTCCTGAGATTTTTCTCGAGTTCACCGATCTTGTTCTTGGTGTCGGTGATGTGCGCATTGATGTCCTTCAGTCTGCTGATATAATCAGTGTATGAAGTTCCTTCCACCATTTTTGTGCGCAACGCCTGGCGGTTTGCATCGATCGAGTCGATCAACACACCAACTTCGCCCATAGTTGTTTCTACTTGTTTGCTTGCTTGCAGCTCTGCGCTAAGTGAATCTACTTTATGCTGGAGCTGGGCTCTCTCTTTTGAATCGCAATTCATCATGAGAGCGGCCATGCCTAAACTCAAAATTCCGATTGTGTATTTCATTGTCAGTTTCAGTTTTTATGTTAACCCTGATTCCAAATTGCGGGCCGTTGTGTGACCTTGAGTTGATAAACCGTTCAAAACAGGGTTAAACAGTTTATTTGAAGCGTTGAGTGGTGGAGGAAGGTCTAAGAGAATTCTAATCAGTGTGTGAAGTGTTGCTCAGAACTGTAGAAACATTCATCACTTTTTCTTCCTGAACCTGTTGATGATGCCCGATGAGATGTTGCGTAAGAGCGGGGGCACGATGAGTCGTGTTAACATCCCGGCCTTAGCCAGGTTCGGACCTATAAGGAGATCCATGCCCAGCGCGGCGCCGGCCTTTAATCCTGATTTCAACAGGGAATCTTTTTGAGCGCCCTGGTTATTACTGGCTCCATTGCCACTCAGCAACCCCACGATCCTGGTAACAGGACTTAACCGCTGCTTGATCTCTTCGATCTCTGAATGAATATCGCGCTTTAACAGAGCAAGTCTTTGTTCAACGCGCGCCTTCTCAGCAACGAGGTCGTGGTAATTACTGATCTTTTTCATGTAGTTTTTTGAATGGCCAAACTGGTCTTGTGAAGTACAAGGGTCGTTTTAAGGATCGCGAATTTAGTTTTTAGAAGTTGTCGCTGGGTCTTCTTAATTGCGGGCTTCGTGTTCATAGATCTTTTTGATTACAAGATTTCTAATCATTGGTATCAAACCATTTTTTGCGCTAATGAGAACAATTAAAAGAAGGAGCAGGAAAGCCGATCCTGCAATAAAGAATCCGGCCTTCATGTTATTCATCGCTTCTCCAATCCACCATGCCGCACCGAGTGCACCAAACAGCAGCACAAAACAGATGAACACCAACGTAATGATCCCTACAACACTCACCGATACTCCCAACGACACATTCTCCACCACGGTAAGGCTGACCAGGTCACGATACGTCTCGATCATCTGACCTGCTGTATTGATCAGTTTTTCGGTCGGTTTTTCCTGCCCCTCCATAATCTTAGTTCTCAACGATGGGCTTAAGATTCGATTTGATCTTTTTGACCTCTTCTTCAGCCACTTCTTCAGTGTCGTTTGCTGCACTTACCAGCTTCTTCACCTCGTCCATCCATTTGTTAGCTTCATCTTTGATCTTCTTCTGAAGCGCACTTCCCTTTTCAGGTGCCAGCAACATACCTATAGCTGCACCTACCACGGCAGCGGCAGCCATTCCTAATATCACATTTGTTGTTTTCATAACTATTTTAATCTATTGGTTAATAAGTTTTTCTTCCTTCTTCTCACGATGTCTCTTCTTTAAGAGTCTCACCTTACTTTCTGCGGCTTCCGCCACTGCCGGCTGCGGGCTATCATCACCGAGTATCAAACCCCATGGTTTTAATTCCGGCACCTTATCAAATACGATCTTTGCAACAGCGATTGTCGGTATTGCGAGAAACATGCCCGGAATACCACACAGCGTACCGCCTATCAACACACCAATGATCGTTACCAGCGCATTGATCTTTACCTTGTTTCCGACAATCATTGGCATGCCAAAGTTGTTGTCGAAGATCTGTACCAGACCAAGAACCACACCAACCCACACAACATCACCGAGATTGTCGGACGTGAGCATTGTTGTTGCCATGCACAAAATATTTGCCACCAGTATGCCCACGTAGGGCACGAGGTTTAAAATCGCAGCGAGAAGCGCGAGGAATATCGGGTACTGTATGCCGATGATAAGGAAGCCGATTGTGTTCAGTGTGAACACAATCACTGTTTCTATCAATAACCCGGTGATGTATTGCTGGGCTACGCTGGTCGACTCTTCCAGCACTTCATTGACTTTTTCGTCTTTTCCGTTTTTGAAAACGCCAATGAGGAAATTCTTAATGGTTGTTCGATAGTAGAGTGTAAGAAACGTGAAGATGGGGATCAGCACGATGTACGTTAACATTCCTGCTATCGAGACGAACGTAACACCAACGATCTTCGGAGCCTGTGCCTTCAGGTTTTCCATTCCCTGGCGGTAATATTGATTTTGTTTGCGTATCGCGATGTGTGCATTCTCGTCCACCCATTGCTGAAAATTGTCGATCAGTTTCGCACCCTTTTCGCCAAGCGCCGGAACATCGTCCACAAAATTTGCAACCTGGCTTGAAAGCAAAAAGATGATCGTGCCGACCATAATGATCGATGCTATCAGTGGGATCAGTATCGACAATGGGCGGTTTGTAATTCCTTTCCTGCAGAGCCAACGGGTTATCGGCAGCAGCATATTCGCAAAGAGAATGGCAAGAGCTAATGGAACAATGATAGAACTGCCGTAAATGATAATGATACCTATCAGGCAAAGCGAAATCAGGTTGAGACACAAACGTTGATAAAAGGGAGGATGGGTTTGGCTCTCCATGATTTATTTCAATGGTTTTACAGCACGGAGGTTTAATTATCGTGCCAAGCAACAATACGGTCGACGGGTTTCACACAGCCTTGAACATTACTTTGAATGGGGCACCATGTCTACAATCTTTTGTTGATTTTTTGCACATCATCGTTGTATGCGTCATTGCATTCATAATTTCTGATTTGGGAATGTTTATTGTTGACGGCACTGTCAATGAAAACATTTGTGCATTCATCGTGGGGCATTTTCAAAGAAGCCGTCAAAGATTTCTTTGACGACGACTCATTCAGCTACGCATCATCCATCGCATTCTCTACAATATTCTCGCTTCCGGCCATACTGATCATTGCGCTGTCGGTTGGATCTGCCTTCTACGAAAAGAATGTTGTGCAGGAGGAGCTTATCAGCCAGGTGGGCCGCCTCGTAGGCCCCGAAACATCCAAAGAAATTGAATCGATACTCGCCCAGGCCACCCTCGACAGCACCGGCTGGTGGGCGAAGTCTGTCGGTGTTATCACTTTAATTGTCAGTGCCACCACGGTCTTCATGTCATTGCAAAACAGCCTCAATAAGATCTGGGGCATCAAAGCGAAGCCGCAGCGCGGATGGCTGAAGTATATTATTAACCGGTTGCTGTCGCTGGCGATGGTAATCAGCTTTGCGTTCGTGTTGCTGGTGTCGCTGGTAGTGGATACCGTGCTCGTCGTATTCCAGGATATGCTCACGAGAGTAATGGAGGGCGTTACGTTGTACTTAGTTACCGGTCTGAACCTGCTGATCTCGCTTGGGATTGTCACTGTCATCTTCGGACTATTATTCAAGGTATTGCCCGACGCGAAGATCAAATGGGGACACGTTTGGGTCGGTGCACTGATCACGACATTACTGTTCACGCTTGGTAAATATCTCATTGGGTTCTACCTGGGCAACAGCACGTTCAACTCTGCTTACGGGGCTGCAGGCTCTCTGGTGATCATATTATTGTGGGTGTATTACTCCACCGTCATCTTCCTGTTCGGCGCAGAGTTTACCTCGGCCTATGCGAAGTTTAAAGGTGCAGCCATACAACCGTATAGCAATGCCGTGAAGGTTCAAACTGTAGAAGTGGAAAAGAAATGAATAATAAGATCTCGAAAAAATGGTATTGGATCGGTGGGATACTGCTGGTTCTCGTGGTGGCAAGGATGGTAATGCCCTACTTTGTTACGAAGTATGTAAATAAAGTGCTGTCGAACCTCGAAGGATACCGGGGATCTATTTACGATGTAGACATTCACCTGTACCGGGGAGCATACTCTATCGACAGCCTCAGGATCTTTAAGATTGATGGTAACAAGGAAGTACCTTTCGTTGATATACCCCTTACCGATCTTTCGGTAGAATGGAGCGCATTATTCGACGGAGCGATCGTTGGCGAGGTAGTTTTTGATCATCCGAGGCTAAATTTCATTGGCGGAAACTACGGATCAAAGGACGAAGAGACCCGCGAGCCCGCTGGAAATCAGGCTGGTGGAGGGGTAGATTGGACAAAACCGGTTAAAGATCTCATGCCTTTGAAAATCAACCGTCTCGAGATTCAGCATGGTACGATTAACTTTCATAATTTTACCACGAAACCGAAGGTTTCGATCGCCCTGGAAGACCTCCAGGCGGTGGCCCTGAACCTGAATAACGCGTCGGACCAGGAAGAAAGACTTCCATCCACTATTTCTGCGACGGCTACGTCTATCGGTGGGGGGCGCCTTACGCTCAACGCAGGCATGAATGCCCTGAAGGAGATTCCCGACATGGATCTTGACCTGAAGTTTGAGCAGATAAGTATGCCGGCGCTGAACGACTTTTTCATGGCGTATGCGAAAGTCGATATCGAGAAGGGATCTTTTAATGTGTACTCAGAGATCACGATCGACAGCGGAATGATAACAGGGTACGTGAAGCCGATCGCCGTGGGTGTAAAAGTGGTCGATTGGGATAAGGATAAGCAAAAGCCACTAAACCTTCTGTGGCAATCGTTTGTTGGGTTGGTGCAGGAGGTATTTAAGAACCAGAAGGAGAACCAGTTTGCCACGAAGGTTCCGGTAGAAGGAAACCTGAACAACGTAAAGACTGGTGTGTGGCCGACAGTATGGAACATTTTCGAGAACGCCTTCGTAAGAGCGTTTGACAGAAACACCGACAATACCGTCCACTTCGCCGGCCCGATGGACAACGAGAAGGTTAAAGAAGATAAAGATAAAACGAAAGCAGAAGCTAAAGTTGACCGCAAAGAGGAGAGGAAACAGAAGAAGGAGCTGCGGAGAGAAAAGAGAAAGAAACAAAACAAACCAAGTTAAACTATGAAAGTAGAGAATACAGGTACCGAACGCTTATTCAACAACCCCATATTGGAGAGACTGACGAGGTCGCACATCTCGGTGCCCGTCTCTTTGTTTGGATTGTATGGCGCAGGGCTTTTATTCTGGAGTGTGAACAAGACTACCATCTCGGTTCCACTTACCGTTGCCCTGTTCTTCGCCGGATTGCTCGTGTTCACATGGGTTGAATACAACGTGCACAGATATTTATTCCACATCCCCACGACAACTGCGGCTCGCACAAAATTTCAATACACGATGCATGGCGTTCACCATCATCACCCTAAAGACAAAGACAGGATAGCAATGCCTCCGCTGCTTAGCATCACTCTTGCAACTGTTCTCGTGATCGGGTTCAGGTTCTTGTTGGGCGACTATGCCTTCTCTTTTACAGCCGGTTTTTTAGTAGGATACGGAAGCTACCTGCTCGTACATTACCTGGTTCATATTCACAGAGCCCCTAAGAATTTCTTCCGCATCCTGTGGATCAATCATGGCATTCACCACTATCGCGATGGCGAGATCATTTTCGGAGTGTCGTCGCCTCTGTGGGACTATGTATATGGTACCATGAGCCGCAAGGGTGAAAAATTTGTGGAGCACCACTAAATAACTCTGCGAATTCCCTAAATTCTACACCGTTGTAGTTCTTTTCCACGCAGGACGTATAAAAAATCGCCCCGGAGCATTTGTTTCGGGGTTTTCTTTTGGCATGTTTTTACGGGCCTTAAAGGCAACCAGAAAAATATTGTCATGAACAAACCCACCCGAAAACACACCGGCAGAAGCGTCTCAAGGAGACACGCCGCCCGGCCATCAAATTCACGTAAGTCAAGACTCGGCGATAATGAGTTTTACAGGTTTGCAGCAGAAGCAGATAGAGTATTGGAGTTAGAATATGCTGACGAAGATCCGAACGGAATTCGTTTAACACACAATTGATTATTTCTTCTTCTTTCCGTTCCCGGGAATAATCGCCGACTTGATTCCATCGAGCAGCGAGATCGCCCACAGGTGAAAGACAGCCTTTCGCTTGAATCTTTTCACGTTGATGTTTCCATCCAACGTCTTATCATTCTTAACTGCAGTATTTACAAGCATCGTCTTGAATGCATTGACGTCGCGGTCGGCTTCCTTTTTCAGGCTGAGGATCTTCAGATCTTCGTAGTCGAAATGCACTTGTCCTTGCGAGCCTTCGTCGTCGTACTCGAACTGGAATTGCATCTTGTTGAGCTTACCCGAGCTGATCTCAACGAACGCCATATCTTTCAGTAGTGGATTCAACTCTTTCAATGGCACGTTGGAGATAATACCTTCGGCGTTGTAACGTTTCTTCGGTTCGAGCGGCAGCTTGAAAGTTGCGTTCACTTCGCCCGATTTCATAACACGTGCGTGGGCAACCAGTGTGGAATAACCCGAAAGATTTTTGTACTCACGATTGTTCACAGTGCTCATGGTGGCTTCGATGTCCTCGAATTTTATCCAGCTATTGTGAAAACCGTTGACAGGAAGTTCTTCATACATTACTGTTCCTTTGTGAAGCATAACGCTGTCTACTTCCACGCCGATACCTATCGCACGGAATGATTCCATGGGCAACGGTACCCTCTTTGTCCTGGTGAAAGGATATTTCTTGTTCTTATAGGCGTGTATATACCAACCGTCGATGGTAAATGATGTTGCCATAATGGAGGTATCGTTGAGATGGATGCCCATCGTTACGCCGCTGGCGTCGAGAACGGCGATCTTAAGTGTTAGTCGTGTATCCTGGCTCTTAACAATCTTACCCCAATCGGCTTTGCTCGGGATAGGATCGAGGATGATCGAATCGAGATGAAGTTTTTTTAATTCCTTACTGAAGGTGAGCTCTTTCGTTTTGAAAACATAAAGACCGTTAGGATAATGGATCCTGAGATCTTTAACCGATACCTCGAGATTTCTGAAAGTATAGGCCGACGGATCTTTGAAGCCGGCCATGCTGTCGATGGCAACGTGATACAACGAAATTCCCACAACTCCTTTGTATTCGGTAACAGTATCGTGTTTCACGGTAACGGCGATGTCGCTGATGGTAATCCGGTCGACGTCGATACTCTTTATGCTGATCGAGTCCTGTTGATTGCCGTGTTTCGATGAATCACGAGTGATGTTGAGGGTGCCGTTGCTGATATCTATTCTGTGAATGCTGATCTTTTTTTCGCGCAATAACGGGATCAGCTGGATGCCATTCGCATAGATGTTTTTGATCTTAGCCTTGTCTGCCCATTCAACATCTTTCAATGTTATACTTCGCGTGAAAAGGTTTACGCTAAGGGAACCGATGCGAATGTTGCTGGCTTCTAATTCCGATTTGACCTTATTGGTTAATATACGCCCAACGATGGGCCCGGCTATTGCCATAAGCAAAGCAGCACCGACCAAAACGATCAGTGCTGCTTTCAGAATGCGGTTTCGGATCACTTTTATAAAGGGAAAACCTAAACGCTTTCACCACGAATAAGGCGGAGTAGAATTGCGATAATTGCTATAACAAGCAGTATGTGCACAACTGAACCCAGGCTATAAACAAAGAAGCCAAGTACCCACGCGATGATAAAGATTACTGCGATAGCATAAAGTAGATTGCTCATGATACTCGAATTTATTTATACTGTCGTTCGTCAAATTCATGCCATTAGAGAAATGGCGTTTTGATAAAACCACGCAAGGGCACCCTTTGAAAAATGGGGGATGCACACCATAGTTTCTGGGGATATTTTTCTACACTTTTAGTCTAAAATGCGTTTTTGGCGCCAAACGGCCACTGGCATGCTTTTTCCCTAATGCTCCCCAAAAACGCGACGTATTATGAAAGAGATTCTTGTGCTGCTCGGTGTATTCGCCCTTGGTTATGTGATGACAATGGGGCTCGTGTTTGCATTACTGAAATTATTTTTCCCTTTCCAGTCACCAGAGAAAGCAGGTGCCGATAACACGGTCACTATTGTGAAGGTGAACAGGAACATAAATAAGGCAACATCACGCTTAAGAAAAGTAAGACTCGCAAATGGGTAAAGTCCTGGTTGTCGACGATGAAGTCGATATCTGCACGCTCCTGAAGCGGCATCTCGAAAAGGGAGGCCAGGAGGTGTCGTATTGCCTCACGATAAAGGACGCCTTGAGGGATCTTTCCGAGCACTCTTACGATATGATCTTCGTCGATCTCAATCTTACAGATGGATCTGGTTACGACCTGATCTCTGCATTGAGCGATGGAAACCGGAAAGCAACGATCATCGTGATCAGCGCATACGACAGCGAAAAACAAAAAGCATTACAGGCAGGCGCGAGTTTATTCGTGCCTAAGCCTTTTACTAATAAATCGATAACAGAAGCACTCCAACGATTACAACAATCACAAAATCAACAACCATAAATCTCCTAAAACTGATTCAATATGCTCCCAGTACTGATCATTGACGACGACAAGGACATCTGCCTGGTTCTGTCAAGGTTCCTAGGTAAAAACAATTACGACGTCGACGTAGCCAACAATGGTGAAGAAGGTTTGAAGCAACTTCGCTCGAAGGAGTACACGCTCGTTCTTTGCGACTATCGCTTACCCGATATGACCGGAGTTGACGCGCTCAGAAAAATCAAATTGCTCCGTCCGCAAACTGCAGTCATTATCATCACGGGTTATTCCGATGTGAAGACGGCCGTAGAAACGTTCCGCTACGGAGCGAGCGACTTCGTTACCAAACCATTGTACCCGGACGAACTCCTGGTAACGATCCAGGAAACTATAACCAAGAACGAAAAGAGAAAGGCCGGCGAACTTCCGTCCACTCAATCGGAGAACGGCAAAGCCGAAGGCTCTAGTAAGAAGAGCCGCGACAATGGTCCGCCTCCATCAGAATTTATTGTTGGTCGCAGCATCCAGGCTGCTACCGTGCAGCGCCACGTAGAGCTCATTGCTCCTTCCGATCTTTCTGTGATCATTCACGGTGAAACCGGTACAGGTAAAGAATTTGTTGCGCAAGCGATACATCGCCTGAGCAAACGTGCCGAGAAAGCATTCGTCGCTATAGACTGCGGTGCTCTTCCGAAAGAACTGGCAGGCAGTGAATTGTTCGGTCACATCAAAGGTGCTTTCACCGGCGCTGTGAACGACAAAGAAGGCAGCTTCGAGCTGGCCGACCAGGGTACCATCTTCCTCGATGAGATCGGTAACCTCTCGTATGAGAACCAGGTGAAGTTGCTGCGGGTGATCCAGGAACGTCGCATCAAACGTATCGGTGCAACGAAAGACATCGCTATCGATGTGCGCATCATTGCTGCAACCAACGAAGATCTTAACAAAGCCGTGAAAGAAGGTAAGTTCAGGGAAGACCTTTACCACCGTCTCAACGAATTCAAAATACAATTGTCGCCATTGCGCGAACGCAAGGAAGACATCATGCACTTTGCGCAGCATTTTCTTGCGAAGGCAAATCATTCGCTCAATAAGAACGTGCAGGGATTCTCGGCAGCTGCCTCGGATCTTATCACGAACTACTATTGGCATGGCAACCTGCGCGAACTTAACAACGTGGTGAAGAGAGCCGTTCTCCTTACGCAAGGAGAGACCATTCAACTCGATAGCCTGCCACAGGAAATTGTGCACGCTAACAATGCGCCGGTAAGTACCAATGGACACGTTGAAGAAGAGAAGGTAGGCCTTCTGAAATCAATCGCCGGCAGCGCAGAGCGACAGGCGATCATCGATGTGCTGGAGAAAGCCAACTATAATAAATCAAAGGCTGCAGAGCTTCTTAAGATCGACCGCAAGACGCTTTACAATAAGCTGAAGCTTTATAACATCAACGTTTAAATTATCATTAAGACAAATAAAAAAGGGCGTCCATTACGGGCACCCTTTCTATTTTTGCCTTTATCGCTGTTATTCCTGGTTGAAATTAAGAGCGATATACAATTGAGCAACCGAGTTCTTTGAATTACCGAGTACTGCCTGTGCAGAATTGCTGTCAGCAATCTTCACCATGCCGTAGTTGTAGCGAGCACCGATCTGTATTGCGCCGAAGTTAAGTCCGAGGCCACCAGACCAACCCCAGTCGTAAGACTTAAGGTTATCGCGATTGATCTCGTCTGTTCCGTTGCCTACATTACCGCTGTATTTGATATTAGCATTAACCAGGTAACTGAAATACGGACCTAAATGAATTTCGGCAGAAGGTCCAAGTTTGAAAACGGCAAGTACCGGCAGATCGATGTAATTAAGATTGTAACGAACCTTAGAGTTTACGATTCCACCGTAGGTTGTTTCCGAACCTTTGGTAGACCACAAGAGCTCGGGTTGAATAGCAAATCCTTCAGTTGATACAATTTGACCATAGAAACCACCATTGAAACCGTAGCGAGCATTGTTGTCATCCACATCCTTTACATACAGGTTGCTGACGTTTAAGCCGCCCTTGATACCGAAGCGGGCCGTTGGATTACTTCCATTGTCGGTTCTTGTCGATCTTTTGGTTGTGATCTCGTCCGTTGTAGTCGTCGTTGTCGACGTTGTCGTTGATGCAGTCTGTGCAATCAGTGCGCTGGACGCCATCACAGTTAACACCGTGAACAGGAACAGCACTTTAAGTTTGAATTTTGTATTCATAAGGAATAGTTTTTTGTTCAGTTTATATAGGTTGCCAACAATAAATTCTAAGCCAGAATTTAATGGTGATTTAAGCCCTTTAAACGCAAAAAACCGGCCCACAATTGTAGATCGCAGACCACAGTATGAGTAGGACGTACGTTAGGATATTCTTCCTCGGAATCCTGGTAGTTTTGATATCAGTAGCGCTGCTCACATTCAGCAACCTCAACAACTATACGGAAGAAGTACGTTTGATCCGTCATTCAAATCGTGTTCTAACAGCTATTCAGACGGTAATGTTCTCCGTACGCGATGCCGAAACCGGTCATCGCGGCTACCAGCTCACGCGCGACACAACCTATCTCGAACCCTACTACGCTTCACTTCGCCAGTTGCCCAACCAGATCGCAACACTCGACAGTTTACTAGACGACGACGAGGTACAGTCTATGCGGGCCGACACGCTCGAGAATAAGATCGAGAACCAGTTTGCCATCATCAGCCAGATCTTATCGAACGCACGACGCAGCTCGCTATACATGGATCGTTACGAAAGCAGCTTGCTTGCTCATGGCAAAGACAACATGAACCAGATCCGCAAGCTTGCAAAAGACATCACCGATCACGAAGAAGCAAAGTTCAGGGATCTTATTTCGAATGAAACTGATTTCAGGACCACGGCACCTATCGCATTATTATTATATACACTCGTGGCGTTGGCAGCCGTAACATTCCTGTTCACACGCGTTCTCGATTCACTGCGAAGTCGCGATACAGCGGAGGAAAGACTAAGAGAGTCGATACAGAATTTACGGAAAGAAGGTCTTGCGCGCGAAGAAAGAGAATTGGTATTGAGCGAAGCCGAAACACTTGCCAACATGGGAAGCTGGAAGTGGTATGAATCGACTGGAAGCATTGTATGGTCGAATGGGGTGTATCCAATATTTAAGGTGGAACCCGGCACGCAACCAACATGGCTGTCGTTTCTCGATCATGTACACCCTGAAGATAAACAGGCAGCAACTGAGTTCTTCGAACAAGTGAAGCTTCGCGAGCGTCGTCTCGAGTTGAATTATCGTATCGATGTTGGTGGACGTTTCCGTTACCTGTTGGTTGTTGCACGGCCGAAAGAAAACCCGGGGACACACCAGGTAGATATACTCGGTATCGTGATCGACCTCACCGAACAAAAAGTTTATGAAAGCCAGTTGCAACAGTTTACTGTAGAGTTGCAGCGATCTAACCAGGAACTTGAGCAGTTTGCATACGTGGCTTCGCACGATCTGCAGGAGCCACTTCGAAAGATCCGCGCGTTTGGCGATCGGCTTGCAGCCAAGTATCAAGCAGTTCTCGAAGAGCAAGGATCCGATTATGTTTCTCGAATGCAATCCGCTGCAACGCGAATGCAGGTATTGATCGAAGAGTTATTGTCGTTCTCTCGTGTGTCGCGACCAGGATTTCTAACGGAAGTTCTCGATACCAACGAGATCCTGGGTGAGATCAGGGACGATCTCGAAACACAGGTACGCCGTGAGAAGGCCACCTTAATGATCGGAAAACTTCCGAACATTCGGGGAGAACGGTCACAGATCAAGCGACTGTTGCAGAATCTTATCAGCAACAGCGTGAAATTCCACAAGGCCGACAAGGGTTCCACAGTAGAAATAACTGGCACAATTGTTCGTGGAGCCGACGTGCAAAATGAATTCAACATCCCGCTGCCGAAGCTGCGATATGCGCGGATTGAAGTGAAAGACGATGGTATCGGCTTCGATGAAAAATATCTCGAAAAGATCTTCACCATTTTCCAACGATTGCATGGACGCACCGAATACGAAGGAACGGGCATTGGTCTCGCCATCTGCAGGAAAATTGCATCGAATCACGGCGGCTTCATTACCGCCCGAAGCGAAGAAAATAAAGGTTCTGTATTTATAGTTATTTTACCCATAGACTGAGGAGAAGAAAAATGGCAAAGACGTCTGTTAAAGTCCTGTTGATTGAAGATGACGAGGACGATGTTTTTTTGGCGCGCGAATATCTTGCAGAAAGCGCGGTGTTCAAGTTTGAAATGGATTGGGAATCCCAACCCGAACAGGCCCGGAAGAAAATGGTTTCCGGTGCATACGATATATTCCTGATCGACTATAGACTTGGAAGTGAAACGGGTCTCGATCTCATTCGCTTCTCGCAGGAGAATGGAGTTCTTACACCAAGCATTCTTCTTACAGGCCAGGGCGATTTGAAAGTCGACCTGGATGCCACGCGCTTCGGTGCTGCGGATTACCTGGTGAAGACCGAACTCAATGCTTCGATGCTCGAGCGAAGCATTCGTTATACCTTAAGTCAATCGAAGATCATTCTCGAACTGAATGAGAAGGAGAAACGATATCGTTCGCTCTTCGAACGATCGATAGACCCGATATTTCTTGCCGACGAACATTACAAGGTTATCGACGTGAATGAATCGTTCTTAAAATTCTTCAAGTTCACACGCGAGAAAGCTCTTACACTTGATGTTCCAGATCTTTTTAATAAGGCTGAGGAATTCAGGCAGTTTCAATCCACACTTCATAATAATTCGCAGGTGCGCGACTTCGAAACGCAACTCGTAGGGAACGACTCCGATAAGAAGACGTGCCTCGTGAACTGTATTTTTATACAGGATATGGGTTCTTCTTTCTGTTGTTACCAGGGGATCATTCACGACCAGACGATGCGCAAGAAGGCGGAGAAAGATATGCTGATCGCAGAACGTTTGTCGATGACCGGGAAGATTGCAAGAACGATTGCACATGAAGTAAGAAATCCTTTGACCAACCTCAATCTCGCGCTGGATCAATTGAAAGATGAGATGCCGTCCGACAACCCGTCGGTTAAAGTGTACTCCGATATTATTGAAAGAAATGCGAATCGCATAGAACAGTTGATCGGTGAAATGCTCAGTTCTTCGAAGCCGCGCGATCTTAACCTTGAACTGGTGCCGGTAAATGATGTGTTGGATGAGACGTTGTTGCTCACGATCGACCGCCTGAATTTAAATCGCATGAAGCTCGAAAAGACTTATGCGTTGGAGCTTCCGCGAATCCTGGTCGACAAAGAGAAGATCAAGATCGCACTGTTGAATATCATTATCAATGCTACCGAAGCGATGGAAGCTGAGAAGGGCGTGTTGAAGATAATGACGGAGATGCGCGATGGATCTTTGCTGGTCTCTATTTCCGATAATGGCAAAGGAATTCCTCCCGAAGAGATCGAGAAGTTGTTCGATCCTTTCTATACAGGCAAGCAAGGTGGAATGGGACTTGGATTAACGTCTACGAAGAATATTCTCGATAGTCATACGGCGTCTGTAGAAGTGGTAAGTGTACCAACACAAGGAACTACGTTCACTATCCTTTTCAAATTACCACCAACAGATTAGGCAAAAAAAATAGCCGGCTCTCCCAAGACCGGCTATAACCAATGAGACTCCGGCCATTTACATGGTCAACTTCTCATGGCATGACTGCAGCTTTACCAGGTCGTTACGCAATCCCGGCAGTGCGCTGTTTATCCATTTCTTTAGTTCTTCATCGCCCGTGTGTTCCCACATGTCTTCGAGCTCTTCAATTGTTTTTTCATGGCGGTTCGTTACCTCGCGGCACCATTTCTCGTCGAACAACTTTTGTTCTGTGGCTGAGAGATCGTCGAGTTTTTTACGAGCCTTCTTATTTTCTTCGAGTGGAATCGAGATTCCTCTCATGTTAGCAAAGCCTTTCAGTTCTTTAACGAGGTTCTCGTGATCTTTTTCCAGGATCGCGGCGACCTCTTTTACATTTGGATTTGCCGACTGATCGAGTGCCAACTGCGCCAGCTTCACATTTGCAAAGTTTTCCTCGATCGCCTCTACTATGAAGTCTGCTTCTTTTTCCGAGGACTTTGTTTCGAAGTGTTTATCATTTTCTTTTTTAGCTAATCTCTCACTGTTTTCGTGGGGATTACTACAGCTTGAGATCAGGGCGCAGATACACAGCACGCAGATGCCCGCGAGGGAAATCTTCTTACTATGTACAGTTCGCCCGATCATCAAGCAGTATGTATAACTAATTATAAATCGTACCTCGTAAATCGTACCTCGTAAATCTTACGTCGTACATCTTATTAATGATGTACAGCCTTGTATTCATCACGACGGTTGCGGATCAGGTCATGCGACATCTTGAGCATGTTTTTCTGATCTTCAATGAGGTGACGAACACTTGCAGGATACTCTTCGCTGCGATCGAGAGCTTGCTTATAAGCTTTCTGTGCAGCGTCTTCACCGTATTCGCATGCTTCAAGCATCGCTTTGGCATCATCGCCAGAGAATGTTGCTTTCACATCCATCCATCCGCGATAGATCTTGCCTGGCGTTGTTGAACTGGTAGCTGGTTCGCCGCCAAGTGCTGTAACACGAGCGCTGAGTTCTTTTTTATATTCCTGGCTCTCTTCTGCTACTTGATAGAACAGAGTTTTTAACATTACGTCGCTCTTGTCGACATTCTCTGCTGCTTTCTCATAACCTGCAATACGATCGTTATTGATCTTGATCAGGTCGTTTAATACTTCTATTGCAATTTTGTTTTCCATAACACACATTTTTTCGTTCTACGCAAGACCGGAGAACTAAAACTGTACCACTTCAATGTTTTCAATGATTGTTGATATCATATTCACATGATTCGTGGTATTGAATACACTGATGATCGCGGTTATGGGGAACGAATTCAATACAGTTGAAGAAATGAGGAGAGCCCATTTTAACGGAGGTTAAGTATAATTTTCCTCAGTGTGGCGGTCCGATGTTTGTCGGTGGGGAAAGATTTCACATGGACAATCGTGCAATTCCGGCCCGGAAACGCCCGTTTTAGGCGTCGGCCCGGTGGCCGGATAATTGCAGAACCCACACCAAAATGAGGGGATGGGCTATGGCTACTGAAGAAATTTTTTACACAGATGGACAGGACGTTGTTGTAACACTTTCAACACTCCAGGTGAAGGACAGGTTTTATCGACTGAAAGCAATCAAACAACATGGTGTAGCCATACTACAGCCTGTGAGACTTCCAGGACTTATCATATTTATCGCAGGCGTTGTTCTTTCCATTATGGGAATGTCGAATTCGTTCACTGAATCAATTCCGGCGTCGTGGTCACCAACGGGTGCATCAATAAGTTTCAGCATCGTGGCCATGTGGTTAGGTGTGCTGATGGCGATGGGCGGATTGTACCTCACCGTTGCGTTTTGCGAACGTTATGCAGTGAAGCTCGATACACCGGAAGGTGAACAACTCGCAGTAGTAAGTACGAAACGCGAGCAGATCATGGAAATCGCAAGTGCATTGAATCGCGCATTCATGATGATCGATGTTGAAAGAAGCATCACTCAATCAAGGTTCAAATAACAAATAACAGTTATCCACAATATTTGTAAACAATCACACAATCTACCAAATAACTCTTACGACGTATGATACACAGAAGGCTACCAGCAGATAGTTGGAGGTTGCTAGCAGTTATTGCAGTATTTCTTAACGTAATCTTTAACTACGCTTCACTTACAAACATCATTGCGCTTCCGTCGCTCGAAGATGTTTCGCACCGTTACAGCAGTTTGTTCACACCACACGATTATGCATTCAGCATCTGGGGTGTGATCTATTTCGCATTTATTGTTTACGGAATTTACCAGGCAATGCCCGCACGTTCGGAAGATCCTCTTTACAGGAATCTTGCAAAGCCATTCACCATTGTAAACCTGTTGGCGATCGCATGGATCGTTACATTCAGGATGCAACTGATGTGGTTGAGCGCCGGCATTCTCGTTACGATGCTCGTTCTTTCTATCTCCATGCTGGTGTTATCGCGCGATGCAGTGTTGCGTGATGAATACAGCAACTGGGTTTCGGTTCCATTCAGTCTCCTTGCAGGATGGCTTTCGATTGCAACCATCGCCGATATCTCAAGCGTATTTGTGTACATGGGCTGGCAAGGTCCTGTAATGACGCAAGTAATTATTGCTATGGTCGTGATCCTGTTTTCAGGCCTGGTTGGAATCTATGTTTGTGCCCGCTGTAAGGATTTCGTTTTCCCGATGGTGATCGCATGGGGATGCATTGCAATTGCAGTATCGAGAAGCAACGACTTTCCGGATCTCTCTGCCGTCGCATTGATCACTGCAGTAGCTCCACCTGTGTGGATGATTACAACACTGTTGAAGAGGATCACTTACAGGAGACACATTCTCGCTAATAAGTTTTCTTTCTAGAACTAGACCTTCAATAAAAAGTCTTTTTGAGGGAGTCCCGCGAAGCGGGATCCCCCAATTCGAAGTTTTCTACACTCGTAACACAAAGTCTTCTTTCGGAGGTCTGCTTGGCTGCCCCCAATCTTTTTTTAATACTGCCTGTATTGCTCTTCTCAACGCATTATAATCATTCGGCTTACGCACATAAAGATGCGCGCCGATATCATACATCTGGCTGATGGTGCCCGGGTGCGATGACGTCGAAAAAATAACAACGGGCAATCCCTTCAGTTTTTCATCGCCGCGAATTTCTTCGAGGCACTCTATACCGTTCTTTAATGGCATGTTGAGATCGAGGAACAATACATCCGGCAATCCTTCTGAGCGAAGGATAGTCATAAGATGCTCTCCATTGTGTGCAAACGTTAGATTAGAATCCTTCGAATATTCTTTCAGTACGTCTGTAAACAACAGCCTGTCGTCGTCATCATCGTCTGCGAGGAGTATGTTCGCTGGCGCTTGCATCTGGTAAAGATAAATTATTTTTTAGCTGCCTTTATTGATCTGTTTAACAGGAAAAATGGCACATTACTTTACCGGTGTAAACGTCGGTTCGTCGGTTAATGCGATTTTTCGCACCCAATTGAGGACCTTAGTGGCGTATTTCTTGCGTTAAGGAATATTGTGGGGCTGGCTTAAGTTTATACTTAATGATGCGAACGAAGGGACTTTTAGTGGGGTTGACGGTATTTGTTTTCGCAATAGCGATTGCGCGAGCACAAGAGCCGCAACAAAAACAACAGTCGCCGGCACATGTGCCAATTCAAAATCCGCAGCAGAGTGTTACCGTTGCCCTCGATACTCCGAAGCAGGAAACTCCATCGTCGGTACCGGCAGGTAACACACAGCTTTCCGCACCGCAGCGATACAATACTATTATCGGACCCAATGCCGTTACGCGCAAAGGATTGTTCACAGTTCATAAGGTAGACGACAACTATTATTTCGAAATACCCGACAGTATTTTAGGCCGTGATCTTCTTGTTGTAAGTCGTATTGCCCAGGGTGCCGCCGGTATTCGAAGAGAATACACTGGCTATGCGGGCGACCAGATCAACAACATCGTTATTCGTTTCGAGAATGGTCCCAATCATAAGATCTTTCTTCGAAGAATAACATTTGAAGAAAATGCAGGAGATACCTCCAATGCGATGTACAGCGCCGTGCTTCGTTCCAATCTTCAGCCGCTGGTGGCCGCCTTCGGTATCGGTGCCTATAATCCAAATGGAAAAAGCAGCATTGTCGATGTTACCGACTATGTCAATGGCGATAACGAGATCTTATTCTTCAATGCATCGTCGCGGAAGACGATGAGAGTCGGTTCGCATGTGTCGAGCGTGAGTTATATAGAAGACATTCGTGCATTCCCGATGAACCTCGAGATAAGAACGATAAAGACGTACCAGGAGTCGGGCACGGATAACAACTTCACCCTCGAGTTGAATACGTCGATCGTGTTGCTTCCGAAGAGGCCCATGCGTAAACGATTCTCGGATTCGCGTGTGGGATATTTTACCGAACGCTATCTCGATTACGGATCCAATCCGCAAGGAGTAAAAACGGTGAGCTACATCAAGCGCTGGCGGCTCGAGCCGAAGCCCGAAGACGTTGTGCGTTATATTCTTGGCGACACCGTTGAGCCGGTGAAACCGATCATATATTATATAGACCCGGCCACGCCAAAAGTTTGGGTGCCTTATATCATCCAGGGCATCAACGACTGGCAGGTTGCTTTCCAGAAGGCAGGTTTCAAGAATGCCATCATCGGAAAGGTTGCTCCGAAAGACAATCAGAACTGGAGTCTTGAAGACTCGCAGCACTCTGCCGTTGTTTATAAGCCTTCCTCTATATCAAATGCGTCGGGTCCTATCATCACCGACCCACGAAGTGGTGAGATCCTCGAAACACACATCAACTGGTATCACAACCTGATGGCGATCCTTCAGCAGTGGTACATGATCCAATGTGCTCCGAACGATCCCCGCGCCCAGGCGATGACATTTCCCGAAGAACTGATGGGAGCGATCATCCGCTCCGTTGCATCTCATGAAGTTGGTCACACGCTCGGCCTCACTCATAATTATGGTGCGAGCTCTGCCGTGAAAGTCGAGAACCTTCGCGACAAGCAGTGGCTGAAGAGAAATGGCATCTGTCCTTCCATTATGGACTACGCCAGGTTCAACTACGTGGCACAACCACAAGACAGTGTTCCGTTCCAGGGGCTGGTTGGAAGAATTGGTCCGTATGACATCTACGCGATAGAGTGGGGCTATCGCTGGTTTCCTCAAACGCATAACGCCGAGGAGGAACGTCCGCTGCTCACTAAAATGATTGCCGATAAATCGAAGGATAGCAAGTATTGGTTTGGGTCGGAGTTTTCGAGCAACGATCCGCGTGTGCAGTCGGAAGATATTGGCGATAACCCGATGACTGCGGGTGAGTATGGGATCAGGAACCTGCAACGCGTTGTTCCGAATTTAATAAAGTGGACATATCAGAAGAATGAAGGCTATCGCAATCTGAATACGATGTATTCGGGAGTGATAGAGCAATACAATTATTATCTCGAACATGCGCTGAGTTACATTGGCGGGATGTACGAGACCAGCAAGACGATGGATCAGCCGGGAGCGGTGTATGCCCCGGTAGCAGAGCAGCCGCAGCGCGACGCGCTGACCTTCTTAACACGTCATGTTTTTTCGGAGCCGAAGTGGCTTCTCGACACGGCGATCGTTGCGCGCCTGGGACAAATGCCTGCGCAACGTGTGAGCAGCACGATGGAGACAATATTGAATACGATGATGTCCACGCCGACTATTATTAAGATAGTGGAAGCACAGAATTCGTTTCCCGGAAAGACGTATCCATTGATGCATTACCTCGACGACCTGGATGGCGTTGTGTGGACGGAGCTTCGGACCAACGATACGATCTCGACCTACCGAAGAAATTTACAGAGGCTGTATGTAGGAAGGCTTATTGAGATCATTAGCAATTCGCAGAGATTGGATAAATACTCGGGTGACGTGTCGGCAATAGTGATGCAGAGATTGGAGGAGGTGGAGGAGAAGTTGAAGAAGGCGATACCGAAGCAGAAAGATGTGATGACGAGGTATCATTTGAAGTATTTGCAGGGGAAGATTGCGGAGGCGTTGAGGAAAAATTAGAAAACAGAAGAACAGCAGAATGTCGAACAGCAGAACCGCGGAAGTTCAGGTTAGTGGGAAGAGGCGGTTTTGATACTTTTGACAAATATTGAAATCAGTTCGATGTTTTCGCGAAGGACGGAAGGCAGAAGAGATTGGGCTCCGCCACGAAGGGAGATGATTCTTAGGTTGATGGAGGTTTCTCGTAGCTCCTTGAGAGCCAACTTCATCTTGTGAACAAAATCATTTTTTGATTCCGCTGCCTGGGCTTCGCCATACATCAACGCTGGTGCTGTTCCCGATCGGATCAACTGCCCACCGAGATGATGAAATGATTTCTTTTCAGGGAGCGATTCAGCTATTTCAATAATAGATGATGCGAATTTGATCAGCCGTTCTTCGAGATCGAATTTCATAAACTTTCTTTCTCCTAAGAAAATCAATGCTCTCGAAACTCGATCTTGTTAACCCTTAACAGTGTAAGGAATCCCAGACAGGTCACCAACTTAACCTTCTGCGGTTCGACATTCTGCTGTTCTCCTGCTCTGCTGTTTTCTTCCGCTTCTCACCCAGCGTCTCTCATTTTAATGCGAAATTTAAGGGGTATCAATTGCCATCTTCTTCGACAATAATGAGTTTACTTTATCTGGGTAAACTAAAACCCTCGTATCGTAGCTCCAACTGCTAACAATGTTACGTTAGCAACCGACATCGAACCTCTGCCCTTTAAGGTCCAAAAGAAAAACTGGTATATCCTTTTTGGATTGGTGCTCTTGAATTCAAACAAGACGGATCAGATCATTCTTGAAAACAATTTTAGGAAAGTAAGAGTCGAAACAAAGACTCAATTCATCGACTATATAATCGCTATGTTCACCGGTTTCCTGACAATTTCGCCGCAAACAGTTATAGTTGAAGGTGATAATAAGTAAAGCAAAAAAAAGAGGCTTGAATTTCAAGCCTCTCTTTCACACAATCCCAAACTCTTATTCATTAATGGCCTTGCCATTCTTATCGAAACGATAAGTCTTGGTCATAGTGCCATCCTGAATTTGAACCACATAGAGGTCGCTGGTTTGGTTCCTGTAGATCTTCGAGGTCGAAGCATCCCAACCTGTGTACTGCGGCGCCTGCAGGCTCTCACGCAAATTTGCGGGGATCTCTGTAGACTTCAGCGCAGTCATATCCTTCAGCTGTGCGCTGGGCTGCTGTGCAGGCTGTTGAAAACTTGTAGTGTCTTGTTTCTTATAGCTCGTTGTATCCTGAGCTTGCACCGCAACGACTCCACCAAGGAGCATCGCCGACGCAATCATCATTATCTTTTTCATGACTTTTATTTGTTAATGTTTTAAATAGTTTCTACTCAATACATAGTAGAAATCGTGCCATGAAGCCTGGTTGCTAATGATGTTGCAGAAACACAGTTGAATGGATAAATACGAGGATGAACCGATTTTTAATCCGGGTTAAGAATCTGTGTTTGGAGATTGCATTCCACACGATCAAAAAATGTGATGATACATTCCACACATTGCATCAGACTTTCGATGCAACTGTAGTTCCATGCACAACAATATTGTGCTCAGCGCGATCATTCACCAGTTCGATCTTCGTCTCGGGCGAAGCATCCTGGTGCACCGTGATGTTATAAACAGTATCCTGGAATCTATAACGGATCGAGAACGACGGCCATTCATGCGGCATGCACGGCTCGAACCAGATGGTATTGCCACTGCGACGAAGCCCAAGGAACGACTCGAGGATCAATTGATACATCCATCCTGCCGATCCCGTATACCACGTCCACCCGCCGCGGCCCGTATGTGGCGCCACACCGTAAACATCGGCAGCCATCACGTAAGGCTCCACTTTATAAGTTTCGGTCTGCTCGGCAGTCTCGCCATGACCAATCGGGTTGATCAGCTGTATGAGTTCCCACGTCTTCGCCACATCGCGCATGCTTGCAAAGGCCATCACCATCCAGATGGCAGCATGAGTGTACTGGCCACCATTCTCGCGAACGCCAGGAACATATCCTTTTATATAACCAGGGTTGAGATTCGATTTATCGAATGGCGGGTCGAGCAGCTGTATCAGGTTCTTGTTACGATTCACGAGATATTGATCCACCGACTTCATCGCCGATTCAATACGGTCGGGCAATCCGGCACCCGACAATACGGCCCAGCTCTGTGAGATCGAGTCGATGCGACACTCTTCATTCTTCGAAGAACCGAGTGGTGTTCCGTCGTCGAAGAATGCACGGAGATACCACTTTTCGTCCCATGCATTTTGGTTGATGTTTTTCTTAAGCAACTCCGCCTGTTCTTGATACATCTTCACAAACGAAGCGTCGTTCCTCAGGCGGGCGATCGGGATAAATCTCTGGAGCACATCATAAAGGAAGAATGCAAGCCACACACTTTCGCCTTTACCTTCGATCCCCACCATGTTCATACCATCGTTCCAGTCGCCGGAGCCGATGAGCGGAAGACCGCGATCGCCAAATCTCAATCCATGTTGAATTGCTCTCTTGCAGTGATCATATAAGCTTACCTGCTGATCGGAATAAACGGGGAGATCGTAATATGATTCCTCTTTCACATTCAATGGTCGTCCCTGTATGAATGAAACTTCCTCGTTGAGGATGTCTACGTCGCCAGTGGTGGCGATATAGCGACTCGTTACATAAGGTAACCACAGGAAGTCGTCGGAGCAGAGCGTTCTTACGCCGCGGCCCAGTGGTGGATGCCACCAGTGTTGAACGTCGCCTTCGCGGAATTGCCGCGATGCGGAGATGATGATCTGCGAACGCGTGATCTTCGGATCGATGTGAAGCAATGCAAGCACGTCCTGTAACTGGTCGCGGAAACCGAAGGCTCCGCCGGATTGATAGAAGCCGCTGCGTCCCCACAACCTGCACGACATCACCTGGTAGATAAGCCAGCCGTTGGTGAGGATGTTTAATGATGGCTCCGGTGTTTCTATTTGTACGGAGTTGAGTTTGTTAGCCCAGAACTCCTGCACCCTTTTCAATGATGCTTCGGCGGTACGAGTGCCTTCGAATTTTTTAATGATCTCTAAAGCGCTGTGAAGATCTTTCCCAGCACCCAACCTGAATACGATCTCACGTTCACGACCGCTCTCGAGCTCGATAGGAACTTGCAATGCTCCGCATGAATCGAAGCCTGCGCCGGTCTTTCCGGACAAACGCGTCCTTCGCATCGCTTCAGGATTTTCGAGAGAATGATTTCGCCCGATGAACTCCGTGCGATCGGCAGTGTAATACCGCTGAACATCATCGGTGTCGAAGAATGCTACCTTCGTTGCGAACTCACCATTGTATGCATTTCGCGCAATAAGAGCTCCCGTTGCCGTATCGATATCGGTAACAATGTGCATCATGGACGATGGACGAAGCGCACCCAATACCCATTCCACATAGCCCCGTTGCCGAGAGCTTTCGCGTACGGCCCGACTTGTTAATGATCCTGATCGATACAAACTTCACAGGAGCGTCGCAGTCAACAAAGACTTTTGTCTCTGTGAAGATGCCATCTTCGCTATGCTCGAATGTTGTGTAACCGAAACCATGTTTGGTGATGTAGACCGACATGCCGTTGCAAGGGTAGGGCATGGGCGACCAGAACAGCCCGGTCTCTTCGTCACGAATGTAAAATGCTTCGCCACCGGGATCACCGACGGGATCGTTCGCCCATGGCGTGAGCCTGTATTCGTGTGCATTTTCCATCCATGTGTAACCAGAGCCGGTTTCGGATACGATCGTTCCGAAATTTTTATTTGCGATCACGTTGATCCATGGCAACGGCGTTGGTTTATCCTGGCGTGAGATGATCACGTATTCTTTTCCATCGGGAGTGAAACCTCCGAAGCCATTGAAGAATTGCAGATCATTAGGGGCAACAACACGATCGCGCGAGAACGCATAATCTTTCGTGGCCGATAACATTGGTATCGTCGATTTGCTGATGATGCGTTTGTTGATCTGGTCTTCCAGCGAACCGCGGGGTGTCGGAGATGATAACGCGGGCAACTGTTTGAAATAAGATCTTGTCTTCGGCAGAAACCTGGTCGATAGGCCGAACGAAGATGCGTCCCATCTTGTCGGTTGTGTTGATCCCGATACCGGCAGCGATCAGGCCCTGGATCTGGTCTTGTAATACCTGACGGTAACCACTCGGATCTTCATTAAGAATTATGAGATCAACAGCAAGTCCTTTCAGCGCCCAGTACGCCTGCGCTTTGATAGCCTGGCGGACTAAAACGAGATTATTCGTGTCGGAAACTTCCAGGAGTACGATTGGAAGATCGCCGGAAATACTATGAGGCCACAGTCCCGACTGACCTCTCTGATTTTTCGAAATGATGCCCTGCGCTGCACGCAACGCAGGGTTGTGATAAATAACGGAGCTCGCAAGCTTTCCAAATAATTGTGCATCTGCTTCGGTAGCGCCGATCTGCCGCAACACCACCTGGCTGTGTGTCCACGACAACTCGAATGCACGATCACGCATGTGACGATCCTGGTATTTGTCGACCAATCCCTGGCAACCTTCAACTGTTGGTGAAACACCAGTGATCATATCGACGATGCACGATTCGCCGGGACCGATTGACAATGTGTATTGTATCGACATCACAGGGTCGAGCACCGATCCTTGCGATGACGACAACGGCCGGCCCTGCATGACGATCGGGTTGTGTATAGATCTTCCGCGGCCAATGAACTTCGAACGATCGGTCTCGTAACTGATGCCTTTCTGTTCGCCCTTGTTTACTTTCATCAAGTGAAACATCCACGGCGGTTGTTCGTCGTGCGAGCGAGGTCTTCGCGTGCAACGAATCACATTCTGTCCTTCGTTGATCTCCGTTTGCACGAAGAGATTGCTGAATGCCGGGTGAGCAGAATCGGCTGCCGCTGCGGCCAATACAACTTCGGAGTAACTGGTGACTTCAATTGTCTTTTTGTTCTTCGAACGATTGGTGATATGAACACGACGAACTTCGATATCATCTTCCGGCGATACGATGATCTCCGTATGTGTTTCGATGTCGTTGTCTCTTCTCCGAAACTCGACACGGCCTTGCGAGAAGATCGCTTCATAGCTCTCCGCTTCTTTGAGCGACGGCTGATGTGACGTGGACCAGTATTCACTTTTCTCGACATCGCGGATGAAACAGAATGATCCCCACGGGTCTGTTGTTCCGTCTTCGCGCCAACGTGTAACGGCAAGATCTTTCCAGCGACTGTAACCGCCGCCGGCGTTGGTGACCATAACATGGTACCGGCCGTTTGAAAGCAATTGAACTTCGGGAACAACTGTGTCGGGCGAAGTGATAACGCGCATCTCCGACGATGAAGCGACAGGCGTAATGTCTTCGGTATCGGGTGAGCCTGTAAAGAACCCGGTTGTTTTTGGAACCTGCTCCTGGAGCAACAACAATGATGTTTGAAACTGCACGTCGGCTTCGAAGCGACGCTGCATGGGTTGATTCAATAATAAGTACGCGAGCGAGAGAAATCCCATTCCCTGGTGATGAGCCATGAATGTTTGGATGGTAGCGCGGTTTTGATCTCTCGACAGGCGTATTGGTGTGTAGTCGATCGCTTCGAAAAATCCATAACGACCTTCGAGGCCTTCGTCTTTCAATCGCTGCAGGTTGCGATAGCTTTCCACAGGTGCAATCATCAATGCCATCACGGTAGCATACGGAGCGATCACGAGATCCTGACCGAGTCCGCGTTTGAAGCCAAGACCGGGAACACCGAATGCACGATATTGATAGGTGAGACTATTGTCGACAAGGTTATAACACGACTCGGAAACACCCCACGGTACATTTTGCTGCCGTCCATACTCGATCTGTTTCTCTACGGTGCCGCGATAAGTTTCGTCAAGCAGCGTGTTTTCATAATTCGGCATGACCAGCAACGGCATGAGATATTCGAACATGCTTCCGCTCCATGACAACAGTACCGATGTATCTCCTGTCGTTGTAAGACGTCGGCCCAATGCGAACCAGCTCTCTTCCGGAATTTTTCCCTGCGCAATAGCAACAAAGTTGGTCAGTCGCGCTTCCGAAGCCAGTAAATCGTAGTAGCTCTGGTCGCGATGATGATCATCTACGCTGTAGCCGATCGCCAACAACCGTTGTGACTTATCGAAAAGGAAATCATACTCCATGTTAGCATACCCGAAGCAGCGGGCTGCCAGCGATTGAAACAAGAGGATGCGATCATGAGCTGCTCTTCCAACAACGCCCTCAACTTTTTGGAGATCGTTCAGCGTTGGGACTTCAGTAAATATTTCAGGATTAGGAGCAAGGTGAATGATTTCATTGTATGCTTCATCCAGTTGATTGTTGAATGCGTGCACCCACCAGCCTGCCTCCGTTGCCGGCGGGAACTGTTGAAGATTAACAAACTCACCATATTGTTTCTTCAGGTCGTCGAGCAACGTTATTACTTGCGACAGCGTTGAGATCGACACCGGGAATCTTTCATCAAAATATTTCTGGAACTCCGCGAATTTGCTTTGCTCGTCCCTCGAAACGACGTTGAGAATGTTTCCGAGTGTGTCGCGAAGTCCATGGAACAACGACCTGTCTACGATCTTCTTCGAAGGCAAGGCAAAGAAACCTTGTCGTAATGTGAGTAAGTGACCTGCGAAATTTCCGCTGTCAACCGCAGAGATATATCGTGGATTGAGTGTCTTTAAGCTCTGTGTGTCGTACCAGTTGAAGAAATGTCCTTTGTAACGCTCGAGTTTATCGAGTGTGGTGAAAGTGTCCTGCGTGCGTTTGATAAGTTGCGACACCGTTGAATACCCGAAGTCGACCGCGGCGAGGTTCGAGAGCAATGAAAGACCGATGTTGGTGGGAGATGTTCTGTGCGCGATCACCGGAACCGGGTATTGCTGGAGATTATCGGGCGGCAGCCAATTATCGTCGGCGCTCACAAGATTTTCGAAGAACGACCACGTCTTGCGTGAAAGCTGCCGGAGATATAAGGTCTGTTCGCTATTGAGTTTTGCTTTAGTGATCTTGTGAGGTCTGCTGATCGTCCACGCGATGAATGGAGCAATCAACCAGGCAAACAGCAACGGCGCTGCCCAGAGCAACGATCCCGGGGCGTATTCCCGGATCACATAAAATAATGCAATGGCAATCAACGGCGACGTCCACATCTTTATAAATTGAGTGACCAGCGTTCCCTTGCGCAACGCAGCGAAATAAGACGGATTCCATTCAAGCAATCTTCGCTTGCTGATGTACAATCTCCACAACGTTACTACCACCGCATTTGCACTCCGGTATGCCTCGTATGGAAGACAGGCGAGATTGAACAACGATTGAAGAATATTCTTATGAGTCGCTCCAATGGCGTTGTTGATGTGCTGACCCAACGCAACTTCTTTCGGTTTGTGAAATGCATTCCAGGCGGACATCAGTATGGACGGAAGCAAACAGATCAGCAGGACACTTAACGTCCACAACCAGGGATTGCCAAGCACGATCCATCCTGCTATTAATAAAAATATGAGTGCGAGCGGAACGAAGCTGCGACGCAGGTTGTCGAAGATCTTCCATTTCGATAACGCTGATATCGGGTTCTTTTGTCTTCTTCCGGAATGACCGGGAACTCCCGGCCAGATCCAACGTGCAATCTGCCAGTCGCCACGGATCCAACGGTGACGACGTTCCATATCGGTATCGTACCGCGACGGATATTCTTCGTACAACTGCACATCGCTGGCGAACGCCGATCGCGCATAAGATCCTTCTAGCAAGTCGTGACTGAGAATCCTGTTATCGGGGAATCGTTCGTTGAGCGATTCTTCGAACGCATCGACATCATAAATTCCTTTTCCAATAAACGATCCTTCTTCAAACACATCCTGGTAAACATCGGATGTTACCTTTGTATATGGATCGATACCGGTGTCGCTTTCATTCAGTCGTGTATAGCCGGACCGTTGTGCACGATGAAGACTGATTGCGATTCGGGGTTGAATAATTCCGTAGCCATCGATCACCCTGCGTTTCACAGGATCGAGAATGGGACGATTCAACGGGTGCGACATCAAACCGATCAGCTTCCAGGCCGACTCACGCGGCAGTTGTGTGTCGGTGTCGAGCGTGATCACATAACGAACTGATTGAAGTAGTCGCATGTCGCCAACAACGGCTGAGAAATTTTCGTGGCCCTTGCCGCGCAACAAATGATTGAGGTCGGCGAGCTTTCCGCGCTTGCGTTCATAGCCCATCCATACTTTGTCACGCTTGTTGTATTGCCGTGGACGATGGAATAAATAGAAAGGACCAACCTCGTTGTTGGTGTACTTTAGATTCAACGACTGCACACCTTTGCGGGCGAGGTCGAGTAACACATCATCTTGTGGCGTTTTTTTCTTCCGGCGCATCGCGGAAGTCGGTGAGTAAACCGAAGAGAATGTTCAGGCCATTGTTACCGAGATACCTTACTTCAATATCATTGAGCAGTTTTTCAACCTGGCCGCGGTCGGCCAACAGTGTTGGAACAACCACCATGGTCCGCGATTCATTCGGAACACCGAGTGAATAATCGAGTCGTGGCAACTGTTTCGGAACAACCAACAGTGTCGAGAACCAGTTGACCAACGCAAGGGCGAGATGACTCGATGAAAGAACGATCAGTACTCCAGTGATAATTCTAAGCCACACCGGCAGTGTTTCCGGAACTTGTGTCCATAATGCAAAGCCAATACCGAATGTGAGTATGAAAGAAGAGAATGTATAAAGTCCGGCTTTGCCGTCTCGTCCGAATCTCGCCAGCTTCTGAGAGAAATTTTCTTTGATCTTTGAGATCCGTTCAGTTTCCGAGACACCTTTGCCTATCAAAAAATAACCAACATGCCTTCGTTTTTCGTCCTTCGGATTTTTGGATGCCGATTTTTTTGAAAGCTCTAATGCGATACGGGCTACATCTAGTTCCGGGAGATCGCACTTCTTCGCAATCTGTTCTACCTGGTGACGATAGTTGTCGCGCGTGTGAAAATCCATCGTTGGATAAATGATGTCTTCACGTAATACTTGTTCTACGGTGCTGATGCTTTCAACAAACTCGCGCCAGTCGGTCTTCGCGAGAAAGCGAAGGCTACTGATGCTATTGGAAACGGAAAGTTGATCGGCGGCCTGTTGCTGGTTCTCCGCCAGTACCATCGAGTTGATGTTATGACCGGTGCCCGATAAATGTTGTTCGATCCACGTGAGTGGAAGGGAAAGATCGAGACCTTTCCATTGAAGTCGTCTTGCAAATTCCGCAACAAACGCGCTTACCATGGGAGGCTTCGAGCGGGCCATGTCGGCCATTGTGAGCACGAGGTCTTTCGGATCGCGTTCAACGGTCTCTATAATAAGTGTAGCCCAATGATGCGCCAGCGCTGCATCGATGCGATCGATAGCAATTCTCGCTGCAACACGGCGAAGGTTTTCAAGCAACGCCAATCGGAGCATGATAGGTATCGCCCACAACCACCAATCGTGAGCTGGCTGACTTTCTGGTACGATGCAATAAAGCTGCTCAGACTTTGTATGTCGACGTGACCATCGCTATGAGAAATGATCTCTATAGCGAGATCATACACACGAGGATAGTCTGCAAGTGTTGCCACCGCGAAGCTTGGGTAATCCCTTGCTATATCCTTTCGGCAAATATCTTTTGCCGGTACGGATCTGTTCTTCGATCAGGTAAAAGTTATCGAGAAGCCATTCGCCCGCAGGCGTAATCGCTTTTTTTTCGCGAACGGTCTCCTGTAGCAGGTTTGGTTACACGAATAAGGATCTCCTCGTTATCAGCGAGACGTTTAAGGAGTTGCTCCGGCGCTTCTTCGTGGGTTACAAACATGCAATGTTGCCAGTTGGATGGCATGCTGATCCATCTGGTCGGTGCTGAACAACTCCGACCGGAGCGGAGGTTTGTCATTAACGTCCTCACGATCGAAACTGTCTTTTTGGAAATATTGTCTGAGGGGAGAAAACAGTTCATCTATGGCGTTTGATTTCACCTTCATAGTTCAGTTCGCTTACTAAATTTTTTTACTTAAACATCTCAACCAGTTCTTCGTGAAGAAATGGTTTATATAAAATCCGGAAGGCCGACGCCGATGTCTTAGGTACATCCATGGCGCTGATAGGTTGAGATGAACGTGAGGGTAGTTCAGAAGTATGTAATCGGTCTTTCCCCAACCCAGTCCGTCCGGTAAGTTGTTGTCAAGGTATATATAGTCGGGCTTTTCCATCCTCCAGTAGCCTCATGCCTTCGGCAATGGTGCTGGCGACAAAAACGTCGATCTTCTTGGAGTTGAAAAAAGCTCCTCATCAGGACTCCAAAATCCTGCTCATCGTCGATTATGAGGACTTTTTTGTTTTTCATGATGATCTAGATCATTAAAAATCAAACCAGAATTTTTCCTTGATTAAGAATAGAAAACGAAATTGAACATGAGTAATGGGGAGGGGATTCCCCATCAAAATGGGTAACCTATTGCAATGTTCAGGATCAGGTTCTGCCTTCGCCAGTCGCGGCTCCCGAAATCGATGTCTTTTAACCACCCATCTTTCGTGTTCCGGCAGCCACGGTTTGCGCAGCGGGAAGGCGACATCGAGGCGGAGCACGAAGAAATTTAAATCGAACCGGAGACCCGCGCCGGTGCCAACGGCAATCTGGCTGAGGAAGGTATTCGGGTTGAAAACTTTCGACTGTTCCCGTTCTATCGAAGCCAGCGTGGTATCCGATGCGGCGCGGGCCTTGCGAAGCCAGATGTTACCGGCGTCCATAAACAGCGCGCCCTTGAACGACTTGATGAAGTCGAACCGGTACTCTGCAGATCCTTCGAGTTTAAATGTCACCGCGCTGATCGATAAAGAATGTCCGGGTTGCGACAGTGGGATCTGTTCTCACATTATAAGAACGGGACCGAGTGACCGCGCGGGAATGCACGAATACTGTTGGAACCGCCGGCAGCAAACTGTTTGATGTATGGCATCTGTTGCGAATTGCCATAAGCATGACCGATGCCCGCAATAAATCGTGTGGCAATCTTACTCTTCTTACTGAAGTCATGATAAAACCTGAAGTCGACATCGGCCCGCAGGTATTGTGCGTAGGGCAGACCAAAGATCTCTTTATTCTCTTCTTTTATATGATTGATATTGGCAGCGGCGCTGAAGAGATTCCCCGACATATCGATCGTTCCTGAAAAATAATAGTTGTTGGTGCGCTTTGCCTTTGGGTCATACTTCAACATCGATGTCTTCCTTCATCTGTGTGTTGTATGTGAATGTGTAATGCGATCCGAGGATAAACTGGTTCTGAAATGAATTCGCCAGCACAGGACTTTTCGCCAGCAGGCTGTCGAATGTAACTGAAGTGGTACTCAACTTCACGAAGCTCACGTCAACCGGGTAGTATTCATGCGTCTTTTGTGTTGATTCGCGCCAGAGATATCCATAGCCGCCATTCAGCGATGCCAGGCGGAAATATTGAAGACGTTGCTGAAGATTATAACCGAGCTTGAAATTCGTTTGGGGTACATACTTCGCAGACCGGTAATGAAAAATTCCGGCTGGTGTGATGAACCTTGGTACCGACAAGCTTGCTTCTGCGCCGAGTTCTATTGCATTGAGGGCACCGGCATTCTGCCTGCTGATCTGTATTTCGTAAGCACCGTTGAGTCTGAATTGAAACAACTCGGCTCCGCGAAAGAAATTCGGTTCGTGAAAGTTAATTCAACTCCTGGACCAACGAAGTTATTCGACTTCGAAACAGCCTGCACCTGTGCGGCGTATCGACTTCTTCAACAATGGGGTCATAAAGATGTCGGCACTCAACGAAGATGAATCGAGCTCTTTGAATTTCACATTCACATACTTGAAAGTCCGTAAGCCCATGAGATGACTCAACGAATATTCTTCAACGATATGACGATACATGCTATCGGGACGAAGATTGATGACATTCGTGATGACTTCCGGCGGAAGTTGTGCTGGTTGTCCGATGTACTCGAACCCGTTAATTTTTAGAGTATCCGCAGTTTGTTTCAGAGAATCGTTGTTGAGCGAATAATTTGGATATACCCTGATCGGGATACTTTATAGACTCTCGTTGCCTTATCGGTTATACTCTTTTCGAAATGCAGGTCGAGGTCGACGTGACGTTTGCCAACGGTGGTGTCAGCGTTGTACAAGAGAAAACGGTCGTCGAAGAAGTACATGCCCCTTGTCTTAAAAAACTGCTTCGAGGCGTTCCTGTTCTGCTTTCAATCTTTCGAGACGATATCGTTGCTTTGGACGAACGAGTGTGTTCTCAATCCATTGCCTGCACGATCTTCGGAGATCTCAGGCTGTCGAACAAATGCTGCTCAATGTTTCGAAGCCTGAACGGCGGATAGAATCATGACCGTATAGATGACGGTGCTCTCTTTCTTTTTTGCGTTGGTGGAGATTTCACTTTGAACTGTAGAACGGAAGTAGCCTTCGTTTTGTAATTCGGCCTGGAGCATCGTGGCGGTACGATCGGGCGTTGCGTTCTTCAACAACACCGGCTCGCGCCCAAATTTTTTCTTGATGAACCCTTTCCGGTAATAAGCCCAAACGCCAATGCGGCTTCCGAGATATTTTTTGTTGGGCTTGGGTTGTATCAGTTCCTGGAGGTCGGCTTCAACGTTACTTAATCTTCTCACTTCACCTTGTGGAAGGAATTTGATTTTCGCGCCAACATAAAACGTTTCCCCCTCACGGAGGTTTTTTGTTGCAGTGCAACCCGAAATCAGGATCATTAAAATTAAAAGGCTACGGCTTCTCTTTCTCATTTGCTTTAAATAATTCCCGTAGCGTGTTGTAGTCTTTTATATAAATGAGACCAGCGCCGGTCTCTGTCAACTCACCATCAATCATGTCGAAATTACTGTTCCTGAATCCTGTTATTCTTATCCGGCCATCGGTTGTCATCTTATATTCCAATGCGAGATCGCCGATGTAATCGGTAACGTTATTCGAACCGGCGTCCTGTCCTTCGAGGTCTACGTTGCCCGCGAGCTTCACCACCAGTCGATCGCCGAACAAGCTCTTCGTAACACCTAACTGTGCTTTTGTCGTGCCCTGTGTTCCTCCCTGTATCGTTGCGTCTTCGTACGACTTGATGTCGAACGTCAACTGGATGCCTTTCACGTTTTGTGTAAGCCGGTTCAACTGTTCCGATAGGATCCGGCTCACGCTTGTTCTCGCGGCGTTCTGTGCACCGTTACCCGAAGTAGCAGCGGGATCATCGGCAATAAATCGTTTCAGGATGATCAGCGCGAATACCTGCTTGTTGAGATCAGATTCTCTTGAGTTGATGTCTTGCAGTTTCGCATAAAGAATTCCACCGAACGCATTTCGTTTATCTTCGGGCATATCGAGATTGAAACTGATCTGCGGCGTCAGCAGCATTCCCTTAATGTTGATGTAAACAAGGAATGGCAATCGTTGATTGTAATTATTGGCCTGCGGATCGCCCGGCGAGATCTGGCTCGACACCAATTCCAATGGAGAAGTTTCTACAAGGTTACTCGCACGAATATCCATCTGCCCATTCAATGGATCGCCCGACCATGTTATCGTGCTTCCTTTCGTGATATCGAACTGTCGTTTCACCAGGTTATAGAAAGAAAGATTGTAGCTTCCTTTGCTGATCTCGTATCGGCCGGCTAAAGTCATGTCGCCGGCTGCCGTCATGTCGAACGTGAGACTTGAATTTCCCTGGACAGTCAGTTTATCGCCAGTGATAGGATCGATCACGATGTTGAATGTCTCTTTACCAGAAAGATCGATCACGGCGCTGACGTCGACACCCTGGAAACCTACCTGGACACTATCCGATGCATCAAGCGATTTAAGAAATGGATCGTTCACGGCGTCTTTGTCCACGAAGTTCACGATGCCCTTGGCTTCCAATACTCCCTTCTCCGAAGTTGGAACTACATAAGTAAAGTCAGTGTCGTCGGTAAAACCGAGCTTCACGTTGGCCTTTGCTTTTTGCGCATCACCTGTAATATGTGCCGTAGCGTTGAGTTTCACTTTTCCATAAAAGAGTTCGTTATCACCCTGCTTCGTGTCGATAACCTGGAACTGTTTTGCGTTCACCGTGAAGTCGAACTCAGGATTCATGTAATTCTTAATGTTCACATTGCCTTTCAGCACTGCTTTGTTTCCCGATACATCCGTGATCGTGAAATTATTGAGTGTGACGTTATCATTCTTGATTGCGATCGTCTCATCTTTCATCGAGAATTTACTCTTGAGATACGTAGGCGTCAGGCTCACATCAGCGAAAGTCAAACTCCCGTCAATATCCGGGTGTAATGGTTTGCCCTTCACCTGGATCTTCCCACGTAAGAATCCTTCGGCTGTACTTAGTTGTCCCACCGAGAATGCCTGCACAACTTCCATGTTCAGTTGCTGAATGTCGACCAGCAGGTCGAGAACCGCGGCGCCCGGTGGTCCGCCGTACGTTCCTTTCGTGTCCAGTTGCGTCCGGTTGCCGCGGAGGCCAAGCATTACGTTGTATTGATCTTTCGAATGATTGAGGTCGAGCGAGAGATCACCAACAACTTTCTGGAGAATCGTAAGGTCGGTTATCTTCAGCTTCGAACTAAAGTCGCCGCCACCGGAAGTATTGAACTTGAAATCACCATTGAGTTCACCGCTCGCAGGTACAACGCCAGAAATGATGTGCGTAAAGTTTCCGAGCTCAAGCTCTTCGAATTGAATCGTGATTGCAGGATCTTTTTGTGTGTCGCCGATCATGACCACCTTCTGTTTCTCTTTGCTGATCTCGAAATGATTCGCGGCGATCTTTCCACCTCCGAATGCGAGGTAGTTGTCGGCAGGAACATTCCACGGACTGTAATTCAATAGCAGGCTGTCATCCACATGCACGCGCATCATGTTGTCCTTTTGAACCATACGTGCCCTGATCTTATACTTTTTTTCATGCGCTGAATCCAATACGTTGAAAGTCGTGCGTATCGAGTCATGTGCAATTCGTCCTGCGATGTTCACCTGGTCTACTTTGATGGTATCGACGCGCAGGTTTTCAACCTTGGCGAAGTATCGCATGTGATCGGCATCCGATTTAACCAGGAACACCAAGGAGTCGACAGACGTATTATCATATTTCAACTTCGGCATCCTGAACACAACATTCAGTTTATGTTCGCGACTGTCGAATTCTCCACGGATCACGCCGGGTGTGAAGGGTTCGAGGTCGGGCACCAGTATTTCCGTCAGCAGGTCGGTATTTTTAATTGCTAGGTTGAATGTGAAATTCTGTGGAGGTCCTTCGGACGAAGCTTTCTTTCCCTTCGGAGCGAAGTATCTTTCGAAGTGATGTTGCAGCACTTCCGATACACTGAAGATATTAAAGCTTCCTTCGAAGTCACCACTGACGATATCGGAACGCACCGACATTTTGCTGTGCCCTTGTTGATCGAGCGAAGCAAACAACATTGAATCGACAGCATACAACTTTTCGCCATTGAATACGGCCACATGCCTGAGATCTAACCTGCCGTTCATTACTTTGAAGTCGCTCGTAGCGAGGTCCACATCTAATGTCAATCTCATCTTCAAGGGCCTGTCGGAAAGGTGAAGTCCTTTCAGGTCGAGGTTCGTGAGATCGAGTTGTGCTTTGTACGAAGGCGTTTGGCCGTTGTAGTCGAAGTCGGCATTCAATTCGAAGGCGATGTTCTCGTCGTTCAACGAAGCTTTTCCTGAAAACAGGAATTTGTCTATAGCACCGTTCACTTTGAGGTCGTGAATTTTATAACTGCTGTAGGTAACGTCGTGAACGAGAAGGTCTATTTTGGTGTGAATGTCTTTCGTGCTCACGCCCGATCCGTCAACTGCAAGATCGAAGTTGACGTCGCCCAACGAATCAACTTTCGCGAGCTTGCCAGCCTTTATCGAACGGGCAACAATCTTCGCTTTGTATTTTATCCTTGTTGTGTCGGTGAGATCCAGTTTTCCATCAGCATCAATTTTTCCAAGATCGGTGTCGAGCTTCGCCGTAAACACCGGCTGTTTAAATGATCCCTTTACTGTGCCCTTTAATGAAACATACTTCGGCGTAACCGGAAGCAGGGTATCCGACAGAACTGTCCTGATATCTTTCTGATCAGTGTAGATTTTGAAGTTCAGATTTTTAGTGTCGCCATTTAATGAAACAAAGGTGCTGTCTAGTGTTTTAAGTTCGAAGTTGCTGACCTTTATAAAAGTGGTGTCGCCACTAATGTTTCCTTTTAATGAGACAACGGCATCCCGTGGGATATTTACCGGCAGACTGTCGAGCAAATCTGGCTTGATCGTAAGAATATCGGAAACGGCGATGTGCGAATCTGATATGGAGACGTCGCCTTTAAGATCTTTGTAGTTGCCGGTGCCATCTATCTTCAATAAGCTATTTCCAAGGGCGATTTCGAGGTCCTTCAACTCCACTTCGGATCCTCTCAGTCTCGCGAAGCCTGAAAGTTTTTTGAGATCTATGTTGTAGACTTTTTCATTGAATGAAAGATGATCGATGTCGGCTTCGATGTTCGTTGAATCGTATCGGATGTCGGATGCAACGAGTTCGAGATTTGAAACCTTGTATTCGTTGTATGAGACCCAGGTCTTTTCGATCTTTATATCGTCGAACGAGAATTTCAATGCTTCGAGATCGATCTTGTCGGTATCGACATCAAGATTCCCAACGGCGGCTTTGACAAACATGGAGTCGACCTTGTCATTATATTTCGCTCTAACATTAGTCAGTTCGACATCACCAAGTTCAAAAGCCCATGGTGTTGCAGTGGTGTCTGCGGGGGTTTGCTGTGTTGTGTCGCTAGAAGCGAATGCCTTTATGATGTAATCGAAGTTGAATGCACTATCTGGTAACGTGCGACTGATGTTGCCCGTAGTGTTCCTGATGTCGATCTTATTCAGTAAGATCTTATGATGCAGCAGTTCCCACATCGATGCATCTATAGCTATGTGACCGGCATAGATCAATGTGTCTTTATTTTGATCTTCGAGGTATAATCCTTCGATCACGATCGTCTTCGGAAAATTGATGACGATCCTTTCAAGCTCGACTTTGGTTTTTATTTTATCCTGGAGATAACTGATGGCCTTGGCTGCGATCTTATTTTGAATGGCCGGGATACGAACAAGGAGTATGACTGTGATCAATAGCACGACCACAGAAAAGAAGATCCAGCCAACAACGCGGGAGACTTTGACTAATACTTTCTTTAAAGACACGCAGGGGACCCTTCTAAAACTATACCAGTATGCGCGTTTTGCATGGGGAATTTTTACCCGGATAAAGTCAACGATTTGTGGAATTTCTGGGGAGGGCGATCCACACCAAATTTTATTAAAGATACGAAAACAAGTTGGTTTCGCAGTTTTTTGGATTGGCGAATAGTTTGCCAATTAGGAATCCAAAGACGTTCAAAAAATAGTTGGTTATGAAGAGCTTTGGAGCAGTAGTAATTGTGCTCGGTATATTGATGACAACCCTTACAGGTTTCAACATTATCACGAAGAAGAAAGTAGTTGATCTTGGTACAGTTGAGATCAACAAAGAAGAAAAGACCCCGGTTTACTGGTCACCGATAACAGGAGGAGTTTTGATTGTCGTGGGATTAGCGCTGGTAATTGCGGGGAAGAAAAAGATTTAAGAAGAGGGGTGTAGCCGGGGTCCAACCCGGCATGGATAAGTAGTAACAAAGTAATGACGTTACTTTTTACTACGTCGAAAGGGTGCTGATGCCAATCACGCACCCTTTCATTATTTTACACCGCCTGTAAAATATACCCCCGGATTCCAAACTTCTGCGGTTCTGCTGTTCGATATTATCTGTTCTACTGTTTCTTTTTAAATATCTTCTTTAGGACTCCATCTTTCTTTTCTCCAAAGTCTCTCTTCTTCTCCTTCCTCCCCGAGAGCTTCCTGAATATATTCCTGTCCTCCTTATAAAAATCACAATCAATCTTTTTTTGAAGCGCTTCCGGCAGCACTGCAAATTTCGCGTTGCTCACCGAGTCTAACGAGCTCTCTTTCTTCACAAGTTTCAGAAATTCCCCAACAAGGGGCAGCGCGGTTCTCGCTCCTTGCCCCAATGCTGTTGTCCTGAAGTGGATCGAGGGGTCGTCGCCGCCCACCCAGGCACCGACTACGAGCTTCGGAGTAACTCCAATAAACCAGCCGTCGGTGTTCGATTGTGTTGTGCCGGTCTTGCCGGCGATGTCGTTGGTTAAGCCAAACTGCGAACGAAGACTCGAGCTCGTTCCTTCATTCACTGCCCTTCGAAGCATATGCAACATCAGCAGGGCCGTCTCTTCGGATATAGCCTGTGTTGGCTTTTCGCTGTGAAATTTTTTCAGCGTCGCTCCATCGTGTGTCGTTATCGATGTGAGATAATGTGGCTTCATTGCTTTACCATCTGCAGCGAACACAGAATATACAGTTACCATCTCCATCACCGAGATATCTGCTGTTCCCAAAGCCATAGAAGGAACAGCCTCGAGCTCACTTTTCACACCCCATGTTGTGTGCGAGCTGAATGGTGTTATTGACGCCAGCCTTCTCCAGCACTCTTACAGACACCGTGTTCACGGAATAGGCGAGCGCACCAGGCATCGAGAACTTTAATCCATACTTATCTTCGTCGGAGTTCTTCGGAGCCCAGCCTTCCATATTGTTGTACACGGTCTTTTCTGCTGTGATGAAAGAACAAGGACGTTCTCCGCGTTCAATTGCAGATGCGTAAACGATCGGCTTAAACGTAGATCCAACCTGTCGCTTTGTCGATTCTTTTACGTGATCGTATTGAAAGTGCTGGTGATTAACACCACCAACCCACACTTTGATATCGCCATAACGAGGGTCCATCGCGAGCATGCCCGCGTTGAGAAACATCAGATAGTGTTTTATTAGAATCTATCGGGCTCATTGTTACTTCTTTCTCGCCTTCGTAAGTGAAGAGCGACATCGGTAACGGCTTCTTCATGATCGCGATCGCCTCGTCGTGCGACTTGCCGCTACTACGCAGACTCTGATACCTGTCCGATCTTTTTATTGCAGACTCAAGGACCGATTTTGTCCATGGTTCTTTCTTTCCCCAATGCTGGTCGAATTTCTTTTGAAGACTTGCCATCTGGATACCTACGGCCTGTTCGGCAGCTTGCTGGAGTCGCGAGTCGATGGTTGTGTAGATCTTCAGTCCGTCTGTATATAGATTGAATGACGTGTCGTTCTCTTTATTATAGTCAGCGAGCCAATTCAGCATTTCGGCACGAATGTATTCGCGGAAATAAGGGGCAAGACCTTTGTGATGTGTGATATTGTTGTACTTAAGCTCGATCGGTGCGGCGCTGAAAGATGCTTTTTGTTCTTCGGTGATCATTCCATACTTCTTCATTTGCGAGAGCACAATATTTCTTCGTGTGCGCGACTGCTCCGGGAAGATCCTTGGGTTGTAAGAGTAGGTTGCTTTCAGCATTCCGATCAACACTGCCGACTGGCCGATGTCTAGGGAACGGACCGGCTTCGAAAAGAATCGCTGCGATGCAGCCTCTATACCGAAGATATTTTCACCAAACGGAACGGTATTTAAGTAAAGGGCGATGATCGACTGTTTATCGTAAACTTTTTCGATCCGCCTGGCGATCACCATCTCGCGTATTTTGTTAATAGGAAGTGACAGCATTTTATACTTCTTCCTGGAATAAAGATTTTTCGCGAGTTGCTGGGTAAGGGTGCTGCCCGCCGCCGGGCCGATTCGTTCTGTAGCAACAAGGTCTTGACCACGACGCGGCCAAGGCTCCTGTAATCAATACCGTGATGTTTATAGAATCTCGCGTCTTCCGTTGCGATCAGTGCATCGACGAGGGGGCTTTGGGAGGTTTTCAAAATTGACGTTCGAACGTTCCTGCAGGAAGAATCTTCCCAGCAATACGCTATCGGCGCTGTAGACTTCCGAAGCCATGGGATTTTCGATACGCGAGAGTTCTTCGCGCGAGGGGTACCGGGCCCGTGGCACCGGTAACGACTAATATATATAGAGTGAAAAAGAAAGCGACGACTACCAGGAAACCAATGCCTATGATTATGGAGATCTTTCTAAAGTTAAGCTTCATTCCTTTTTATTCCGGTTATCGTCGCATTCTCGTTGATCAGCTCGTACGACGATTCGAATTGATAGGCGTGTTCACCAATTATGATAACGGGCGTTGAAAGTAACATTGTATTGTTTGCCAGCAGTTTCAACGCGTTTTCCTTTGAAAGGTCTCTAAAGTCGACGTTTGCCAGCACAGCACAGACGGGATCGAACAGGTCAGGCACATCAACATCGAGCATAATTGCTATGTTGGAAAGCTCATCTTCTGTGATCTTTTCGGTTTTAAGATCAATGGCACGTATAGAGAAGCCTTCGATAGCTTCTACATAAGCCCTCATCTTCCGGTCTTCCTCTTTGTCGGAATGGAAGATGAGGGTGATATCACCGGTCTATCCTCCATCATAATTTACTTCGCCAGGAAGGCGCTCAACATCCAATGGTGTTTTTCGAGTTGATTAATAAAAACTTTAACCATCTCTTCGGTACCTGAATCTCTTTCGTCCTGTGCCACTTCAACAACGGAGATCATGTATTGTAATAATATTCTATAGTCGCTCAGCAACTCACGTACCATCAGCTCTGATGAAAGATTGCTGGTGGTTTCTTTTATCTCGGACGTTTGAAGATAATCTGTCAATGTGCTCATCGGCGTTTCTCCGAAGATGCGAATGCGTTCGGCTATGTCGTCGATATTTTTCAATGCTTCGGTATACTGGCCTTCGAATTCAACGTGGAGATCGAAGAAGTCGGATCCCTTTACGTTCCAATGATAGTTGCGAAGTTTTTGATAGTGCACTGAATAATTTGCAAGCAATGCGTTTAATGCCCTGGTGATCTTTTCTGTTTCAGCCGATGTCCATCCCAGCTTAACAGGTTTTGCTTTCGCATTTCCAGTGTCGATCTGCGTCTGTGCTACGTTTTCAGGATGATGTACCCTTTGCATGTCCGTCGGTGTTTAAATTTTAATGCGGTGTATTACGCACATTAACCATTGACCATTTTCCATTACCCATTGTCCTTTCGAAGGATCAGTGAAAAATGTTAAATGGTCAATGGCTAATGTATAATGCGCGTTTCGCGCTTATTCCCAATGTCCTTCCAGATATCGTTTTCCGCGTGCGGTATCAACCCAGCGGCCCTGTACCCACTTTGTATGTTTCCTTTTATGCACCCATTGCCCTTGTTGCCAAACATAACCACCAGCCTTGCGGCTGAATGCCCAGTTGCCCTGGCGCCAATAATAGCGCGGACGTACACCAATGGGTTCCGTAATCGTGGTTGGCTGAGCTTCCTTAAAGGGAACACTCTCTTTGTTACAACCTGCTGTCAGGAGCAGAGTTATCGACGCAAGGGCAATTGTCAGCCTTGTGTTCATAACTCCTCCGATTAAGAACACTTACTTCTTGAAGAGGCTTGCGCCGAAGATCAGAGTAAGGAGGAACAGCACTACGAAAAGGAAGAACAGGAACTTAGCGATAGATGCAGCGCCAGCTGCAATGCCTGTAAATCCGAACACCGCTGCAATCAATGCAACAATGAAAAATGTTAATGCCCAACGTAACATAACCTTGCTTTTAAGTTGACTAAATCAATTTTGTAAAAACTACTCGACCGGTACCTGCTTCACTCCCTGCACGACAGGGAATCTCAGAAAATTATAGCTGAACAGGTTCAGATATTTGTCGAGCTTACGGAGGATCACCACCACTGCATTGAGGGCGTGAACCTCTGTCTTCAACACTTTTGAACCTGACTTCCGGTCTTCTTCATAAACATCTTCTACCAGCTCATCGAGGTGAGCTATCGGTCTTGTCACTTGTGTGTTCCTACGATTCTTCGCAGCCAGGAGTTGGAGAGGTCCGGGCAGGATGGAAACCAGCTGCCGGGATTGCTCGTCATTCAACCCGCTTTGAATCTTCGAAAGAACTGTGTCCACAAGCCGTACCATTTGTTTGGTCGATGGGATGCCCAGATCGCGCTTTACATGCCTGAAGAATATAACTGAGTTTTCTTCGGGCGAGTAGTTAGATGAAGCAGATACCATTTCGGTCGATTTTCAGAGTAATTATTCGGATGATCGAAGCGAATATTCATACCATTTTGAAAAAACGCTCAAAAACATCCGAATCCCACTGTCTTTATAATTTTTGTAGAAATCGTTCTACTAAAATCATGGTTTACATACCCCAACTCTGAACACAATTGGTGCCCGGTGTTTCCAATACTCATGAAAAGTCATCTGGCATAATCTTTTCTCATGGGTTTATCAAAATATAAAAGTCATGAACACTAAAAAATTAATAGGTGGATTGTTAGTAGGTGTCGCTATCGGCGCAGCTGCAGGTTTGTTGATGGCTCCTTATAGTGGAGCAAAAACAAGAAGGAAACTCGTGAGAGGTTCAATGAAAGTGAAAAAGAATGTTGTTGATTATGTAGAGGATTCAATCGACAGCCTTCGTTCACAATTCAACGATCAGATCGACACGATCGCTCGCCGCGGCAAAGAAACAATCAACGGCGCAGCCGAAAAAGTTAAGATGTGATTAACGTTAACAGCGTGAAGTGGTGAAAAACTTCGTATCCATTTTTTCTATTACTCTCTTTCTCCTGATCCTTTGGCAGTGCAACGGTTTGTACGAACAAAAGGATGAGAAGACTGTGCCCGTAAGCACTGTAAAGAGAGACCTTGAATACAAAAAAGAAAACGTCGCTCAAAATCTTCGCGATTGCAGCGACAATCTCGACCGCCGCATCAAAGCTATTGACGAGAAAAAAGAAAAAGCGAACAAAGACATCAAGAATTCACTCAACGAGCTCAGGACCCGGCTAGTGAAAGAAAAATCGAAAGTAGATCGCTCTCTTAAAGATATCGAACGCTCTACCGAAGACAGTTGGCAGAAAGTAAACAAGAAAGCCAGCGAGATCCTGACTGAGGCCAAAATAGAAACGCAGAAGATCGAAGAACGTGTGGAAGACCTCATTGATTAAATAAAAACTGAAATTATGAACAACAGGGCAATATCGTTTTTAACAGCACTTGGGTTAGCTCTCGCAATTATCCTGAGCAACCTGTTAATGGGCTGCAACGCAACTAACACAACAAAAGGCGGAGCCATCGGCGCAGGTGCTGGCGGTGCCATCGGTGGTGTAATCGGGCACAAGTCCGGCAACACAGCAGTTGGTGCAATCATCGGCGCAGCTGTGGGCGGTGCCACTGGTGCTCTTATCGGACGCCACATGGACAAGCAAGCCGAAGAGCTGAAGAAGGATCTCAACGGCGCAAAAGTTGAACGCGTAGGCGAGGGTATCCTTATCACTTTCGACTCCGGACTTTTGTTCGAGTCCGATAAATCGGACCTGGAAACGACAACCAAAGCAAATCTCGACCAGCTCGCTCAAACTTTGAAAAAGTACGACGACACAAACATTCTGGTTGAAGGTCACACCGATAACACAGGTGATGATAGCTACAACATGAAGCTCTCCGACAAACGTGCGGAGTCGGTTGAAGACTACCTGGTAACGGATGGTGTTGCGAAGGGACGTATCACCACCAAAGGTTATGGCGAAAATCAACCCGTTGCCGACAACGATACGGCTTCAGGACGCCAGGCAAACCGCAGGGTGGAAGTGGCCATCTATGCCAACAAGGAAATGAAGAAAGCGGCCGAGAAAGGTCAGCTCGGCGAATAAAGAATTTAGTGGTGATTTAATGAATACCCCGTAGTACAATGCTGCGGGGTATTTTTTTAACAACAGAATTTAAATGAAACTCAGGTCTTCCGAAACATTCTGGCTGCTGAAGAACGGACTCGGCTTCAGTTATCCTTCTCTTAAGGAAGACGCCACGTGCGACGTTGTTGTGGTTGGCGCGGGAATCACCGGTGCATTGATGGCCTTCCAGCTTTCGAGCGAAGGCTACAACACGATTCTTATCGATAAGAACGACGTCTCGCAGGGAAGCACATCGGCAACTACGGCCATTCTTCAGTACGAACTCGACGAACCGTTGTATTCTCTCATCGATAAAGTAGGAGAGCAGGCTGCGGTAAATACTTACCTGTATGGCATCGAAATGATCGACTGGCTTGCACGCCTGGTGCACCAACATCATTTCGACTGCGGCTTCGAAATGAAGAACAGTGTGTATTTCTCGCGTAATGAAAAAGACATCGACTGGCTCCAAAAAGAATTTGAATGCAGGCGTAAACACGGACTGTCGGTAGAATGGTTCTCTTCCACGGAGCTGTCGAAACATTTCTTCGTGAACGGCGCCGGTGCAATTGTATCGGAGAAGGCTGCGTGTGTTGATGCTTATGCATTGTCGCACCAGTTGATCCATCATGCGGTGATCAACTATGGATTAAGAGTGTTCGATCACACTGGCATGCAGGAGGTCACCACAAATGGGATCCAGTCTGTGATCCTTACCGACAACGACTGCGAAATTACTTCTAAGATGGTGGTGTACTCTACAGGTTATGAGACGCAACAGTTTCTTCGTGAGCATGTAGCAAAGCTCGTGAGCACGTACGCCGCGGTGAGCGAACCTTTGAAAGTTGTTCCTCCATCGATCTATACGTCTGTTTTTTGGGATACGAGTGAACCGTATTTCTATATGCGCACAACAACCGACGGACGTGTTTTGGTTGGCGGCGCCGACGAACCATTCGTCAATCCAACACGTCGCGATGAGCTCATTGAAAGAAAAGAAGAAGAGTTAGTGGAACTCTTCAAAACAGCATTTCCGGATATGTCAATAACGCCAGACTATAGTTGGGCCGGCACATTCGGGATCACAAAAGACTCGATGCCATACATCGGCACTCATGCCGGCTACGACAATTCATTTTTCGTGCTTGGGTACGGTGGCAATGGGATCACATTCAGTCTTATGGCAATGAAAATGCTTTCCGATCACATGGCAGGAAGGCCAAACAAGTTTAACGAGTATTTCAAATTCAACCGATAGACAAGACAATAGATATGGACAACTATGTTGAAAAGCTTAAGGAACTAACGGGTAAGTGCAAGGTATGCATGCTGGGAACATTCGAGGAAATGAGGGTTCACTTTCGCCCTATGGCGCATGTAGATGTAGACGATATGGGCAACTTTTGGTTCTTCACCTCGATGGAATCGGACAAGGCATCACAGGTCAGCAGCAATCCAAACGTATATCTCACCTACGCTTGCGAAGGTGAAAGTACATATCTCAGCGTGGAAGGTATCGCCAGCGTTTCGAACATCAACAGGGATCGAATGAAGGAGCTGTTTACGCCGATGTTGCGTGCATGGTTTCCCAAAGGTCTCGAAGATCCGAACCTGGCGCTGATGATCGTGCATCCACTGGAGATCGATTATTGGGTTAATAATGAAAACAAAGTGCTCACCTACTTCAAAATGTTATCGAGTTCGGTAACGGGTAATCGCGTACCGGTGGGCGAACACGGAAGACTGGTAAGATAAATCACACAAAAAAACCTATTACAAACAAAATGAAAGCACAATCAAAAACGGGAACTGTAGAGCCGGAATCGCTCGAATCGGTTTTCCACACAGAGCTTACTGAAGCTTACTTCGCTCAACAACGTTTGGGTAAAGTTTATGCGAAGATGGCGGCTGCCGCACAGCACATAGACCTGAAGAAAGTATTTGAGCAGCAGGTCCAAAACACCACTTTACAGGTATCCAGGATGGAGAAATGTATGGAGATGCTCGAGCTTAAGCCCGACAGCGTTCATGCCGACGTGATCGACGGGTTGATCGAGGCTGCAGAAGATATCATTGAAGATTACAGCGAAGGATCTGTAAGAGACACTGCCCTTATCGCAACGGCACAGAAGATCGAACACTATGGCATTTCTGCTTATGGAACACTGCGTACTCTTGCAACACTGATGGGAAGAGTTCAGTGCGCAACGCTCCTTGAAGAGAACAAGGATGAGGAAGCGGAGGCAGATGAAGAGCTCACAAGATTATCTGTAAGCATAAATCAGCAAGCATTGGAAAGTTGACTATGAATAACGTCCAGCCCGCTCTACAAAATTTGTATCATGAATTCCACAGAGCGGGCTGGATCTTAATCAAAAAACCCTTTTTCATACTGGCTCACTTTTAGCTTTACGATTCGCGGGACAATGAACCCTTGAATATGGAAATGAAACCGCAATCTAACGACTCGACAACCGAAATGATGACGCTGTCGGAAGGAACAAACATGGCCGTTAAGAAAGGCTTTATCGAATCTTTCAAGGTCGTAGGTAAAGGTCTCACAACAGGTAGCGAGTCGAAATTCTATTCTCCCGAAGAAGTAAGGATCGACAACTTCTTTCGCTTCGAAGGATATTCGGACCCGATGGATAATGCAATCCTGTATCTCATTGAGACTAATGACGGCGTGAAAGGCACCTTGATTGATTCTTACGGGGCTCAGGCCGACGCCAAACAGTCGAAGTTCATCCACGAAGTGGAAGACATCCAAAAAAAGATCAAGAAATAAACCACGGAGGAAACGAGAGTTTTTAAGGCCATGAGGTCGCGGAAATTAAAAATGAACGTCAAGGTTAAAGTAGAACCCGAACAGCCGATGCTTTCCTTTAACCGAATTTGTTTTGGTATGATGAACAACGACTGGATCCTCGTTGCATCCGCCAGTATGAAACTAGTAGTAACTATATTACTTTTCATGCAGGTCTATAATAAATCGATCTAAGTATAATTAAATTGCTGTAGTTACCCGAAAATTTCAGCAATCATGAAAAACAATTCAAACGTCGTTGACGGCATCGATGTAGCCGACCTCCTGGTATTGGAAGGCAAAAGCGGTAAACTTTCCCGCGCATTCGAAAAAGTATCAAATTTTATTACACGCGCAGCTGGCAGACCAGCCACCTCAATAGCCTCTATTATACTTGTTCTGGTATGGGCAGCCACCGGGCCCTTCTTCAATTATTCTGAGAACTGGCAATTGATCATCAACACTTCTACTACTATCATCACGTTCTTAATGGTGTTCGTGATCCAGACCTCACAAAACAAAGACACTATTGCCGTGCAGATAAAGCTGAATGAGCTCATCGCAGCTAACAAGAATGCCAGCAATCGTCTTATCGATGTTGAAGATCTCAGCGCTAAAGAACTGGAAGTGCTGAAGAAATTTTACGTAAGACTTTCCGAGCTTGCAGAAAAGGAGAAGGACCTTTTCAGTACTCACTCTATCGACGAAGCCGATAAAGTTCACGTAAGCAAGAAGAAGAAACCCGCTCCTGCTACTGAAACGCAGCAACCTGGGGCTTAAAGCTCTGTGGTGCTCCGAACAACCGCGGCAGCGTTGTAGAGATCCCTATCGAGAAGCTTGGCTTATACGTGGCTGTGCGAATGTAGTAGTTAACGTCGATCGACAACGTTGGAAATACCAGGTTATCGTTCAACATCCTGAGACCTGCCCTCACGCTGGGAAAAATATTCTTGCGATCGAAGATCCCGCTCCTGTTAAACGTCTTTCCCAAATCACCGATCACATTGAAATCGGCGCCGTGATATAGTGCAAACTTGAACCCGTAGTAATACCAGTGTGTGAAGTAAACTGTTTCCATCCCCAACGTCATTCGCTGGTCGCCAGCAGGAACAAAGCCGCGGCTGTCGTGCCACCCGCGCGATAACAGCAACGTTTGATATATCGTGCGATTGTATCCCCTGATGAAATTGAAATTGACAAACTGCCGGACCTTCGCGTGGCCCGCACGCAGCAGGTTGCTGAAGTAACGTCCGTTAATACTAACAACTCCATCTTCCCACACGGAGTTGGTTCTAAATCCTCCAATCGTTATGTCGCCGGAAAAGTATCCCGACTTCGCGTAATATCTTCCGATGCCACCATGTACATCAAAATAATGTCGGGTGGTAAAGTCATTGTATTCGGGACCGAACGTCGTGCCGATCCAGGTGTTCACGGGAACGTCTTCCGTTTTTCCGAAGCCCTGGATGAGCGATCCCTTGATGTAGTTTGTTTTAAAGAATGTAAGTCCACCGAGAATATAATTGCGGTTATAGAAGAAGAAATTGGTGTCGCGCGTTATCGCTGGCCGGTTCGTGAAACGATAGTCGTTGGTTCTTACGGCGGCAATAAAGTTGGTTCGTTCTGCGATCGGGAACGCTCGGCCCAGCCAAAGATCGACGCTCTCTTGAGTATATGGTTGCGGAAGCGTGTCGTTCCTGTTGATCACAAAATTCTCGTGAGTCTTGAACACTTCGGCGCCGCCGGCATATTTCATTTTCGGTGTTAGAAAATCACGCCCGACGGTTACGATCGTACGGCTGCGCAGGTAGTTATTCGTATGTGTAATCACTCCATGAATGAAGCTGTGACCGAAGTTGGGTTCGCTTAATGAAACTTCATAGCCATTGACCGGATGGCCGGCAGTGTTCCGGTAATAGGTAATATTCAACTGTTTTGCGTAGCCGAGAATGTTGATGTTGTAGAGACCGAATGCAAACCGGTCGAACGAACTATAAGAACCTGATGCGCCTATCGAAGCCAGGTCTTGAGTTACAACCACGAGATCTACCTGGTCGGTTGTTCCTTTGGCAGGCTTCAGGTAAATCCTCGCATCGCGAATGGTTTTAAACTGCCGGAGCAGGCGTTCGTTGTCGGCAAGTTTGTACGGATCTACACGATCGCCGACTTTAAACAACAGGTTGTTCTTTATAATGAAATGTCGTGTATCGGTGTGAAGACGGTTTACGAGCTTACCAACACTCGACGTTGCCTCCTGGGTGGTATCCAGCACAGACCCCTCGAGCAGGTCGGTCGTCTTCACTTTGATAGACCGGATAATCATGCCGTTGTATTTTTTATAGGAGTCTTCGCTTTTATTGATAACGCTGTCGATCTTCTGGACCCGATGTTTTTTTCGTATCAGCATTTCGTGGAGCTCGCGGGTAACGCGTGTACGTTGTGCTTTCTCGTGTAAGCTGTCGTAAAACTTTTGTGATTTCTGGTACGGATCTTCTTTCATCCGGGCGCGACGACCGATGATGACGGTATCGGCGCCGACAACGAAACTGGTGTCATCTACAATAACGAGAAAGCCTTTGGGGACGAAGAGGGTGTCGATCTTCACGGGCTTATCCTGGGCCCGGGATTCAAGTACCAGTGCGGTCAATAAAAGGGTGAGGAGAATTGATCTGGTCACGGAACTGGCTTAAAACGCAAAGAGGTAACAATTGTTATGCTACCTCTCGGCTGGAAAATTCGCTAAAGGTATCTAAAAAACCCGGCTTACGGGCCAGCTTTTTTAGACTTTGGCGTTGCCTTATGGGGGCAACGATATGTATATATATTAGAGAATAAGGATGAGCAACAAGATGATGATCAGCACCGCGCCTGCAGAGATATAAACTCCACCGCCCACCGCGTTCATCTTCTTTTGTATTTGTTTTACTTCCTTCGCATACTTTCTTTTTTCGCTGCGGGGCATGTTATCAAGGTCCATTGCCTTGATCTCTTCCAGGCGATTGACCAGACGTTGCATCTCAGCTTCGTTAGCGGCTGTCTCGGAAGGAATTGTTTTTGCAGGGATTACTTCGTTGGATGTCGGAGCGGCGAAGCTGCCGATGCTCATCAACATTGCGAGAACCAGCATTATAGCCGACGTAGTTGTTCTTGATTTCATAATTATTAAGATTTATTTAAGTGAAGACATAAGTTATGTTATGGGCGTTTATCCATCACCGTTGCACTGACACCCGCAATGACAAGCACGGTTCCGAGAGTTGTACACAACCTCATAAAAGCGACCTCTTTACTGGCAATCCCCTTCTCGATCGTAAGGATCGAGCGGTTCTTCTTCGCCACGTCCATCGAAAGAGCTGCGATAAGCGATATGCCCGCAAGTACTAAAATGATCCCAATCTTCTTCATGTCGTTCTACATTTGATCGATTGTATCAAACCAAATTCGATACCGAACTAAATCTCGCTTCCAGAATAGATTTCGGTGGCAACGAACTTTACTTGTGTTGACTTATATGCCCATTTACTGACTCGCTTTTTCTACAAGCATCGGGCGCTGCTACTCCCATGTTGAGGTTTTGAACTGGCATGTAATTTCCTTACTTGCATTGCCAAAGCTGTCTGTAGTATAAAATGACCTTTAAGAAATTTCTCCTAAGTCTTGCTGACATAGCCCGCTTTATCGGCCGGTTTTTCAAAGAGGCTTTCTTTCCACCTTACGAGATCAAGGAGACACTCAACCAGTCGTTCCGTTTTGGAAACAAGTCTCTATTCCTGATCATGTTTACGGCGTTCCTTGCGGGCGTCGTGTTTACAAAGCAGTCGCGCCCTTCACTGGCATCGTTTGGTGCCGAGTCATGGTTGCCGTCTTTAGTATCGCAGGCCGTCGTTCGTTCGTTAGGTCCGCTGATCACAGGATTGATCTGCGCCGGTAAGCTCGGTTCTAATATCGGTGCGGAGCTCGGAAGTATGCAGGTTACCGAACAAATAGATGCCATGGAAGTTTCGGGCACAAGACCTTTCGCTTACCTGGTGGTGTCGCGCGTGTTGGCCTCCATGTTCATGTTGCCAATACTCGTTGTCTTCGCCGACGTCGTTGCCTTACTGGGCTCGTATACCATGGTGTACTTCATCAATCAATCGAGTTTCCTTTTGTATTTCAACGAAGCAACAGCATCAATTACCTATCTCGATATATTTTCATCGCTTATTAAATCGGCATTCTTCGGACTCGCCATGGGATTGATCGGATGTTACGCCGGGTATCATTCAGAGAAAGGAACATCGGGCGTCGGTCGCGCTGCCAATACAGCTGTGGTCGCCTCCATGATCTCAATATTTGTAATCGATCTGATCGGCCTGCAGATCACAAACTTGTTCAGACCATGACTATGGATACAAAAGTTAGTGAAAGTAAACCAAAGCAGGCTCAACCGGCCGGCTTCTCTAACAGGAAGAAGGTTGTAGAGGTGCGCGATCTTCACGTCGCCTTCGGAGACAATAAAGTACTCGATGGCTTCGACCTCGATCTCTATGAAGGTGAGAACCTCGTGATCCTCGGACGTTCCGGTTCGGGTAAGTCGGTTCTTATTAAATGTATGGTCGGTTTGCTGAGACCCGATTCTGGCACGGTAAAAGTATTAGGACATGATGTTGCAGACCTCGATCCGCGAGAACTTAATGACCTTCGGAAGCAAGTCGGGTTTTCATTTCAACTGAGTGCTCTCTACGATTCGATGACTGTTCGTGAGAACCTCGAGTTCCCGATCCGGAGAAACCTGGGTATCGTCGAAAAGCCCAAGCTCGACGAGATGACAAAGAAAGCACTCGATGATGTTGGCCTCGCACGTGCGATCGATCAGAAACCGGTTGAATTATCCGGTGGTATGAAGAAACGCGTCGGCATTGCGCGCACGTTGATCCTTCAACCGAGGATCATGTTGTACGACGAACCGACTGCCGGTCTCGACCCTGTGACGTCCAAAGAGCTCAACGAGTTGATTATGGAAGTCCGCAAGATCTATAAGACTTCTTCGATCATCATCACACACGACATCAGTTGCGCACGACAAACAGCAGACAGGATTATTGCACTGTTCGACGGTAAAAATAAATTCCAGGGAACATTCGATGAGTTGAAAAAGAACCAGGCTCCGGAGCTGCGTGCCTTCTTCGATTATTTCAATGAGTAATGGTTAATGTTAGATGGTTAATGGTAAATGAATAAGTTATGGATCCCAACGTGATCAAGCAAAATATAAAACTCGGTGCCTTTGTGATGGCAGGGTTAGTCCTGTTTTTTGTCGCCATATTTTTTATGGGAAAACAAGGGACGGTCTTCAGTAAAACATTTACCGTATCGGCCGTCTTCAAGAATGTGGAGGGGCTGAAACAGGGTGATGCGGTCTGGCTTTCGGGCGTGCGCATTGGTATCGTTAAAGAGGTGAAGATCGTGGAGGAGAGCAAGGTAATCGTGAGGATGTCGCTCCGTGAAAAACAGAATGAGTTCATTAAGAAAGACGCCACAGCCAACGTCGGCTCTGATGGACTGGTTGGTAACAAGATCGTTGTGATCAGGCCCGGAACATCGGAGCAGGTAATCAGCGATTATGATACGATCAATTCTTTTTCCCCTACAGATACCCAGGAGCTGTTCAACATTGCGAAAGATGTTGGTGTGAACACGAAGAGCATCACGGAAGATCTTAAGTTGATCACTGCAAAACTAAATAAGGGCGAAGGTATCGTTGGCGAGTTGCTCCAAGAAGGTGAGCTTTCAACGGAAGTACGACAATTGATCAACTCGTTGAAGATGGCCAGCGAGAATACGAATCGTGCCACGGCAGATCTTCAGAAAACAATGCATGAGATCAACACCGGCAATGGATTGCTGACGAAGCTGATAAAAGACACTACTTACGTGGATTCTTTCGAGAGAACGTTATCGAATGTGAAGGAAGTGGGAGAGAATTCGCGGGTGATCTCGAGCAACCTGAAGGATATCATCAGGAAAATGGACAATGATAATAATGCGATAGGAGTGTTGCTGGCGGATACAACCTTTGCCAGGAAGCTGAGGAAGACTTTAGATAATGCAACGTCGGCATCTGCGAAGCTGGATGAGAACATGGTTGCGTTGCAGCATAATTTTTTATTGAGAGGGTATTTCAAGAAGCAGGCGAAGGAGAAAGCAAAGGAAAAGGAGAAAGAGAAAGCGGGAGGGGAGTAGTCAGGTTTTTCGATTTTCGAGGGTATTGACGCGAAGATCTACTTTGTGCAGATCGGTTTTAACAGTATCTACTTTTTCGTCCAGCCTTTCTGTTCTCGCATCAAGTTTTGCTTCTAGTCTTTCAAAACCCTTTTCCATCCTGAATTCCATTTTATCCATCCTAACGTCCATCTTGTCCATTCGGACTCCAAGGTTTTTTACCTCGTGAATGACGGCGGAGATTCTAAATCCACCAATCCAAATCATACTTGCAATAGTAAGTATGATTGAAGCGATTGCGATCATTGTAGATATTTCCATGGTTTTTTAGGTCTAGGTTTTTTGGTTTTCAAGAGTGTTGACGCGAAGGCCGATTCTATGCATGTCCGAGTCCATCCTATCCATTTTTGTCTCGAGCCTGTCGAAGCGCTTCTCCATTTTATCTTCAAATCTTATAAGGCTTGCCTTTAATTCTCCCCATGTCTTTTTCAAGTGCGTCCAGCCTGCCCGACATCTTTCCGTATCCGAACATAACATTCCATAGAATGCCCAGCACTGTAATTACAATGCTGGTCAACGAGATTATGTTGGCGTCATTGGAAAAGAAGCGTTTTGATGATCGTTTACTTTTCTTCACGGTTTTCTGTTTTCAAGTGTGTTGACACGAATGTCAATTTTGTGCATTTCGATTTGGAAGTTATCCATCCTGCTCTCCAGTCTTTCAAATCTTCGTTCCATTTTATCTTCGAGCTTATCTATACGGACACCGAGATTTTTTACCTCGTGAAATAGTGCCGACATCCTGAATCCGCCTATCCAGATGGTCGTAGCAGCCGACATCACTAATGATGCTATTGCGAGTATTGATGACAATTCCATACTTCTTTGTTATAGTGTCTCAAAGGTCGGCTTCCCGCGGCCCCTTTTCCAAAAATTCCTCTCCCAGAAAACCTGACAATTTTCACCTCTAATTGTCCTATTTTCATATTGCCATCTGTCATCCCATCATGTTCAAGAACTTTTCACCATTCACCTTTCAATATTCACTTTTGAAAAACCTTGGTGTAACCGAACTCACCAACGAAAAGATCCGCGACTTCCGCCGCGTCGTCTTCGCGCAAACTGCCATCCTCGTTACCCTATTTATATTAGAACTCTTCACCTGGCTCGCCTTCCCGCTCTATCTCGAACTAGCCGAAACACTTTTCTTCGCAGCAATCGGCATCTACACATTTCTCCTGTGGGACATGCTCCGCAACTTCACCACGAGCCGCCGCATCATCATACTCAACTTCATCTTCATCATGGGTGTATTTGTAGCGGGCTTCATCTGCGTGAACCCATTCTGGCCTATGGAGCTCTCAACACCTTACCGTATTGTTCTTATTATTATACAGGCGTGTTTGCTGGCAGTCGAATGTTTCGTGATCGTCTTCACCATCCGCGAGTTCTTTAAGCGCGACCTCGATCTGCCCATCAAGCTTTGGGGTGCCGCTGCATTATATATGATGATCGGCATGACTTTCGGAAGCCTCTACGAGATCCTTTGCATCCTTCAGCTCGATTGTCTCGGTGTTGATATTCCCCTTCGCACCATCGCCATGATGAAAAGGATTGGGTTCAGTTTTATGGTCTTGTGTGGAATGGATGCTCCATACAATGTCACTCCCCTCATCAATTCGATCATGACTATCGAATCATTGTTCGGAGAGATATTTATAGTGTTGATTGTTGGAAGGTTCTTAGTGAAATAGAAGATTATGCTTCGTGGGCCAATTGTTCAAGTTTTGTAACACGGATGTCTATTTGATGCAGATCAATCCTGAGGCTTTCTATTTTGTTTTCAATCTTCTCGAACCGGAGGTCTATCTTCTCGAACCGAAGCTCCACCTTCTCTTCAAATCTTCGCATGTTCTCTGCCACGATAGCGATCTTCTCCGACAACGAGTCAATCTTGTGTTCCACGCGGGAAAAGCGAAATAGACCGCCCCATATATAGGCTGCCCCCACCAGTAAAAAACTGGCAATCGAGATCCAATCTGTAATCGACATAACTTATGCTGTTTAACTTTACAAATGTCTTTACGATAGGGTGCAAAGCCAAAAAATTGTCCCCCAGAAAACCTGACGATTTTCGAGTAATTTTTGATGGTTATTCTCACGGAAAGCACGGAAAACACAGAAAAGCTAAAGGGAGAAAATTCCGTGTTTTCCGTGCTTTCCGTGAGAAAAGACAATACCGTGAGGAAAAATAATCCGTGAGGAAACAATTGTAACCATTTACCCCCCTCCCGGTAATAAACCCGAAACTTGACCAAAATAGGGACCTGAATGACAGACGAGCAGATCATGGAAGCCGTACGAAACGGCGACCTCCAACAGGCATCCCTGCTTTTTGACCGATACAATAAGCGTCTTTTCAACTTCCTGGCCCGCATGACCATGGACCGCGAACTGGCAGAAGACCTGACGCAAAACGTATTCCTCCGACTAATCAGGTACCGGACGAGCTACAAACCCGGTCACAAGTTTCAATCCTGGATCTACCAGGTGGCCCGGAACGTCTTCACCGACCACTACCAGGTCAGCAAGAAGAAAAAAGCGGATCATATGGATATCGAAAAGGTAGGAGAGTGGGTGGCCGACGACAACGAAGGTCATACCATCGACGAGCAGGAAAAACTTCTGCACAGGTCCTTGCAAATGCTCAGCGACGAACAACGCGAGCTACTCATACTTACAAGATTTCAACATATGAAATACGAAGAAGTAGCCGAGATGATGGAAACAACCGTCGCCAACATCAAAGTGAAAGTGCACAGGGCCATTTCAAAATTAAGAGAACATTATTTTCAACTGGAAAAGATCTAAGATCATGGAACGCGAAAAACTGGAAGGATTACTTATCGATTTCATAGATGGACGTCTCTCAGAGTCGGAACGCAAAGAAGTAAAAGAACTTCTCGCCAACGACAACGTCAGGGTTCTCTATGAACAACTGAAGCAGGTTACTACTGCCATGGACCGGTCTTCACAGATCACTCCAACAAACCGGCTTCAACGCAGCTTCCAACAGATGTTGCAGGAAGAGATCACAGAACAGCACGCTCCAAAACAACGGCAGGTGTTCTTTTCACCAACCATCCTTCGCGCCGCCGCCGCCGTGCTCCTTGTCGCAGCCGGTATCGCGATCGGCAACTATGTGAACGAGCACAACAATCAGCAGGCCGAGATCAAAAGGATTGCTGCCGAAAATCTTCGCCTCAAGAACGAAATGATCGACATGATGGGCGACCAGAATTCAGCAAGCCAGCGCATGATGGGCGTCAACAACGTTGCCCTCACATACAAGATCGCCGACGACGAAATTGTAAGTGTGCTCGTGAAAACTCTGAATGAAGACAAGAATACAAACGTGCGCCTCGCCGCTCTCGACGCACTCAGCAAGTTTCACCAGGAAACCAACGTAAGGAAAGCTCTCGTCGCTTCCCTTTCAAAACAAGACGATCCCATTGTTCAGATCGCATTGATACAGTTAATGGTGAAGATGAAAGAGAAAGGTGTACTCAAAGATCTCAACCGCATCATCGAAGACAACGAGGCCATTAAACCGGTGAAAGATGAAGCGTACTCCGGGATCATGAAGTTATCGTAACAGAACAGTAAAAAATCAAAAACAGAAAATGAAAAAGTTAGTAGTCATATTATTGGTCTTGATCGCAGTTGGTGCACGCGCGCAGGAATTTAAAGTCTCGAAGAGCACCGGCCGCCTCGAGCTCCACCTCGGTAAGGTAACAGTAGAAGGTCACACCGGTAACGACATCATCTTCACGCTGCTCGAAAGCGAAGGCGAAAAAGATCCACGCTCCGAAGGACTTGCTTCCATCAACAGCCTCGGCCTGAAAGACAACACAGGTCTTGGTTTGAGTGTAACAGAAAAAGGCGACGTCATTAGCGTATACAACGTCAAGAAGAACCATTCTCCCGACGTTAAGATCCTGGTTCCAAAAGGAGTGATCGTATCATTCGAACACCAAAGTGTTAACGCAGGCCCCGCCAAATTCAAGAACATGGAAAACGAGATCGAAGTGTCGGTACAATATAATGGTGTCGAACTCGAGAATATAACAGGCCCGCTTGCCGTGCGAACAATCTACGGCAGCGTAGATGCAACAATGGGAAACACAATTAAAGGCCCCATCTCGATAGTGTCGGTGTATGGCCACGTGGATGTAGCGTTGCCTGTAAACACAAATGCAAATTTGCGGATGGACACATCCTATGGCGAGATCATGGTCGACCCTTCGTTCAAACTCGACATCAGCGGCCAGGACGACGATCGCGTTAGCGGAAAGCTCAACAGCGGCGGAATGAGTATCGAACTCAGTGCCAACTATGGAAAAATTTATCTCCGCAAGAAATGAAAACACTAATTACAACAGCATTACTGATCATAGTGTTCGGGGTAGGCACGACATCTGCCCAGACAAAGGTCAACAAGACAATACCAGTATCTAAAGGACAAACGATACGCTTCAAGTTCGATTATCCAAGCCCCGTAAAGATCAGCACATGGGACAAGAACGAGATCCAGATCACCGGCACGGTATCGATCAACAATGGTGAAGCCGACGATCGTTTCGAACTAATAGTGAGTAACTCAGGCAATACGGTATATGTAAGGAATGAGATCAGGGACATGGACAACATTCCCCATCGCATCACCATCACGGAAGGCGATACCAAGATCATGTTTCGCAATAAGATCGAATGGAACAGGTATCAACAGGAGCATGGCAAGAGCAGCAACGTAAGTATGGGCGTCGACCTGGAGATCGAGCTCGAAATAAAAGTGCCACGCAACGTCGAGACCAATGTTGAATGTACCTACGGGATCGTTGAGGTTCGCGAGTTTGTAGGACCGCTCTCGGTACAGTCAACATACGGAGGCGTTGATGCTTCGCTCACTGAAAAGAACGTTGGAGAGCTCGTAGCCGAAACAAACTACGGCAACATCTATTCGAATCTCGACATGAACGTGAATCGGGATGGTGCCCGCGAAGAAGACTTTCACATGCTGGTGAGAGCCAGCCTCGGAACCGGACCCAACTATCGATTCGAATCGCCTTATGGTAACGTGTATCTCCGAAAAAGCAAATAATTACAAATAACAAATCAGGAATAAGAACTATAATAATATGAAACAGCTAATAATACCAACACTAATACTAATTGCTTCGAGTGTATTTGGGCAAGAATATAAGATTGCGAAAAGCACCGGCCGCCTCGAGATCAATGAAGTTAACAACTTAACGATAGAAGGATCCACCGGCAACGAGATCGTGTTCTCATCGCTCGATGGTTCACGCGAACGCGACCCCAGAGCACAAGGCCTCCGCGCCGTTAGTGCCAACGGTCTCGAAGACAACACCGGCATCGGCCTCGCTGTAAACGACAAAGGAACAACTTTCGAAGTTTACCAGCTCAAGAAGATGGACGGACCTCGCGTGAAGATCCTGGTTCCAAAAGGAGTAACGATCGTTTATCGTCATACATCGCCACATGGCAGCGAAATCAAGATCCGCAATGTTGAAAGTGAACTTGAGATCTCAACGGTTCATAACGGCGTCATTCTTGATAACGTAACCGGACCCGCGAACGTCCGCACCGTTCATGGCAAAGTGGAAGTTACTTTCAACGACAACGTGAAAGGACCTCTCTACCTGTCGTCAACCCACGGACTCGTTGATGTTGCACTGCCCGCAGCGACAAAAGCAAACATCACCTTGAGCGCAGAGCATGGCGAGATCTTTCTCGACCCGAACCTCAAGATTGAGATTCCAAAGTCTGGTGACTTTGTGAAATACGGCTCCAGCAAGGTGGAAGGTAAGCTCAACGGAGGCGGTATCGAGGTAACACTCACCACTTCGCATGGTAACGTCTACCTCCGCAAAAAATGAAAAAATTAATTGTCGTAGCATTAACAGTTTTGAGCGTAGCCACCTACGCTCAAACTGCTGTTGAAAAGACTTTCCCGGTTGCCGGTGCTAAAGAGCTCGTTGCCGACTTCGATCATCCCAACGTTACCATTCAAACATGGGATAAGAACGAAGTGATGATAAAAGGAACAGTGAGCATCAACAACGGGGAGAACGACGCCAACTTCGAACTGCAGACTTCGAACACCAACGGTGTTCTTACCATCGCTTCGAATATAAAGGACAAAGACAACATCCCGCGTCATGTTGTGGTACACAAAGCCGACGACCAGGAAGTAGTGTTTAAAGCAAAGAGTTTGGACGATCCGGCTGTTCAAAAATATTTGGAAGAGAATGGTCGCGATTATTCGTACATCTCGAATTCATTGTTGATAAAGATCGAGCTTACGATGTATGTGCCGAAGAACTTCAAGACAACGATCGACATCAAATACGGTCTTATCGAATTCAAGACATTCGACGCTCCCTTGAAAGTTGTGGCGAAGTATAGCAAAGTGGATGCAACGATACCTATCAACATCGGTGGCATTACAGCCCGGACAAAGCACGGAGAGATCTTAACCAACCTGGATGTCAAGTTCGACAAAGCTCCTTACGAGCGCGAACGCAATAACAACTGGACCGAGATCACGGCCCACCCGGGAAAAGGACAGGATTATTTTATTGAATCGACTTACGGAACCGTATATCTAAGGAAGCCCTAAGCTTACCAGATACTCACGATGAAATTCCTCGTGCTCAGGATGATCACGATGATACCGACCAGCAGGAAAAGTTTTTTAACCGGCAGCTTCTTTGGAAGTATAGCGCCAACAGGGGCTGCCGCAACTCCGCCAAGGATCAACCCGAGTATCACCTGCCAGTAAGTTTGAATGCTGAGGAACAACGAGAAAGTGAATGCACTCGCGAATGATACGAAGAACTCAGTGAGATTAACGGACCCGATTGTATAAATCGGATTTCGTCCACGTGATATCAGCGTTGAGCTAACGATAGGTCCCCATCCGCCACCACCAATCGAATCGAGGAAACCACCGACTGCAGCAAGGGCTCCAATTCTTTTGATCGGCTTTTTCTTTGCCTCGGTATTGAAGAATTTCAGAATGATCCTCACGCCGAGATAGAAAGTATAAACCGCAACAACAGGTTTTATATAATTGCTGTATTGCGAAAGCGATGATAAGATATATGCCCCTAGAATTGCGCCGATCACACCGGGTATCACCAGCGTCTTTACAAGCTTTTTGTTGACATTACCAAAGCGAAGGTGGAACCAGCCCGATACACCGCTGGTAAAGATCTCTGATGTGTGCACGCTCGCCGACGTTGCTGCCTGGCTCAATCCAAGTGATGTGAGAATGGTGGTTGCACTTACGCCGTAGGCCATGCCCAGCGCGCCGTCGATCACCTGCGCCACAAACCCGCCTATCATAGCGATGAAAAACGGGCTTGTAACGAGGTCTGCAAAAGTAAGATCAGTATCCGGGAAATAATGAAGTGCCAGGAACACAACTGGCACTCCAAGTAGTATCACAATTGGCAGGAGCAACGAGTATTTGTTGTATTCCAGGTTGCCGGTTACGACCTCTGGATTTCGTCTAAAAAGGCTCAACACCCGTTCTCTCATCCTGCAAAAGTAATACTTCAATGTGGCATAACTCTATAGAATTAGTAGATTTTGTTAAAACGTGTGTTTCAGCGTGATACCGTATGTTCTTGGGTCTCCGATCACGCCTGCGTACTGGCCTGAGTTACCACCCGCGATCAGGAGCTGCTCATAGTAATTTTTGTTAGTCAGGTTGCGCGACCAGATCGAGATCGATGTACCGGGAGTGACCCTGAAACCGAGACGACCGTTCAACAGCAAATATCCATCGATATTCAGGTACGCCGAAGGCGTAGCGCTCGAAGAGAAACTTGACCTGTAGTAAGTATCGAACGCGACGAAGAATTTCCCTGCCTGGCGGAGGAAGTTAGCATTGGTTGTGAACTCACCGCCGATAGATGTTGCCCACTTCGAAATACCGGGAAGAACACCACCTGAGATGTCTGTAAAAGCGAGTGTTTTACCGTCTTGTGTCAACCCTGTGTCTTCAAGCGCAAGTGGTGCGTTGGTAAACTTCACATACTTGCCATCGGTATAAGAACCAGAAGCATAGAATGTAAAGTGATTGCCAGCCCTGAGATTTGCATCTATCTCAACGCCTTTCACATTTACCTTTTCTGCAGTGGCAAGATATCCGCGGTTAACTCCTATTTCAGGCGACTGTACGTTGGTCTGATAATCCTTGATGTCGGAGTTGTGATAAACCACATTGAATGTAAGGATGTCGAGTGGTGTGGTCTTGATTCCAAACTCATAATGCGTAGTGTATTCAGGCGCTATAACAGCGAGATCCAATGCGGGTGCATTATTGATAGTTGGAAGACCAGTCACGTTAACACCAATCGGCTTGTAGCTGGTTGAGTAAGTTCCAAAAGCGTTGAGACGGGCATTGGGCCTGTAAGCCAATGTAACGTTATAAGTGAAATTGGTTTTCGAAGCACCTGAAACATAGCTCTGATCTGCATACACTAAATTCTTGAGCGCGATCAGCTGCGGGTCGGTTGTCTGAAGCCCGCCATAAGTAGTTCTGTCGTACACTGCATCCTTCTTGTCGTAGTTGTAACGAATACCAGGCTGTAAGTGGAGGCCGTTAACGATTTCCCAATCTACGTTGGCAAACGCAGCGGCAGTGGTTGATTTAATATCGGAGTCTGTATGAATGCCATAGCCTTCGAAGAGACCAGGAGTTTTCCACAAGTTACTTGTAGTGCTCTGTGAAAAGCGCCATTGTGCGTTGCCTGATTCTTCTGTTCCATGAACTACTACATCCTGGCTCATATAGAATGCGCCCACAACACCGCTCACTTTTTCAGAGATCTTACCGGCATAGCGTACTTCTTCGGTGAACTGGGTTTGGTTGGAATGGTTTTGAGATTTCGCCAACGCCTGGAGTCCAGTGAAGTCCCTGTCGTTCGATGGATCCCAGTACCAGTAACGCCAAGCAGTTGTCGACGTAAGAGTACCATTGCCTATCTTATAATCGATGTTCAGCGACGTACCGCCAAGATCATTGTCCGATTTCCAGGGTGTATCTGTATCGATCTTACGATCGAATGCATTGGTGCTTGGCAACGAATAGTTGAGGTCGGCGATGATCGCATTGAACTGGCGATAAGCCGGACGTTTAGTTTCTACAACACCTGCAACGACCTGTGCATATCCATCTGGCCTTTGATTTGAACCGTCGCCACTCAGAGTGACCGAAAGCTTCTTGTTTGGTTTCCACAAAAGGGATCCGCGAAGACCGAGGTTATTGAGTGTATTAGTATGTTGGGTTGTTCTTATGTTTTCGATAACGCCATTGCGGCTCGTGCCCGAGAATGATACTCTAACAGCGAGCATTTTGCTAAGGGGTCCGGTAATCGACGCTTTCGCTTGTGTGAAGTTGTAATTACCATAGCTCACTTCGAAATCAGCGCCAGGAGTGAAGCTTGGCTTGCGCGTTGTGATGTTGAATGCACCTGCCGATGTGTTCTTTCCAAACAATGTTCCTTGCGGACCTCGAAGAACTTCAACCTGCTCTATGTCGATAAAGTCCATTGTTGCCGCAGCAGGACGTGCATAATAAACGCCGTCAACATAAAAGCCTACGCCAGGATCGAGACCATCGTTCGTCAATCCATATGCCGAACCAATGCCGCGAATGTTGATACCAGTGTTACGCGGATTCGACGAATAGAGCTGAACCGAAGGAATAAGCTCTTTTATACGATTCACGTTGAATGCACCAGCCTGGCTGATGAAGTTGCCGTTTATCACCGACACTGCGATCGGGATTTCCTGTATAGTTTCTTCACGACGACGAGCCGTTACAGTTACAGCACCAAGTATGTTGTCGGTTACGATAGTGATCTCGAGCGGTTCACCGTCGAGTTCGAAGATCTCAACCTCCTGTGCCTTATAACCAACCGAGCTCACAACGACTGTGAATGGTGGTTGCACCGGCGAGCTGATCGTGAACTGGCCGTTTGCATCGGTGGTGGTATGAATGGCTGTGCCTTTCACGAGCACCGTGGCACCGATAACAGTTGTGCCATCAGAATCTTTAACAGTTCCGTTGACTGATGTCTGGGCATAAGCGGCGGAACTGAACAATAGTATTGGAATGACCAATCGTAAAAATTGTCTCATCGATTAAATAGTTAGGGGTGAAGTAAAATTAAGGTTGGTGTTTTTCGGTAGGTGGATGCTTTTCAATACGATCTGAAGGCAAATAACCAAATTCGTTAAGGTCGCCCAGCCCGTTGTCTACTACCCAGCGGATAAATGAAAGAGCTTCCGGACTTGCAGTTTTCTTGTTGACAGAAAGGTGGATGTAGTCGATCGGCACGTTGTGGATGTCTTTAGCATTAGCGGCCGACAACTGTTGAATTGCTGTCACTCTGCTGCTGACAAACTTTTCGTCGTCGCTGATACGATCGTTTCCATTAAGATCTACAGGTATAGGAGTGAGGCCGGCGATGGGCGCCCCTGTTTTTGTATACAACATCGGCGTTGGCAGAAATGAAACCCCGGTTGAATCGCGAAGTATTGCTTTCAGCAAATGCTCATCGGAGCCCGCTATACCTTTTCCTTTAATGTCTTTCTGTTCGAACTTGAAATATTTCGCAAATACGATCGGACATGCTGCTTTCTGCAGACGGGTGTAAGTAGTGAAAGGGACTTTAACTTCTTCTTTGTCCTTATCGGCAAACAGGTCGTGGAAGAAAACCTGTTTGATATTTTGACTGGTGAGTCCTTTCACAACGTATGTTCTTGCGAACTCGGAGCGGCTGTTTGCCACAGGAAGTATCGCGTAACGTGCCACATAACTGTAGTCGCGGTCTTTTTTCTGATCCTCGGTTTGCTCAAATGCTTCGACGAGGATATCGTACTGCGATGGGTCCTGTGTTCCGCGATATTCGATGATTACCTGCACGTCGGGATTCACTTTACGGTACTGATCGATCCAGTTTTCTACCAGGGGATAAGAGAAACGTACGCCCGTGATCTTAACAATTTTAGGGCTTGCCGTCTGCGCGCGGCCCTCCAGGAATGAAGAAAGGGCAAGCAGTACTACAATGAAAATCAGGGGTTTAATGATCGCTTTCAGTTTCATGACGCCGTAAAAATAAAAATAATAGCATAATGTCTATAGATTTTGTAGACAAATAAATTTCTTTTATTCGCACCCTGAAATTTGAGCAGAATGGCGCTTTTAGAGGAGAACCTGGTCGTAAAGAGGTCTACCCTTCCCGGGGTCGGCAAAGGGTTGTTTACAAAAATCGAGATCCCAAAGGGAACGCGGATCTGCGAATACAAGGGCCGCGTTATGACCTGGAAGGAAGTGGAAGCGGAGGTCGACGATCACATCGGCTACGTGTTTTGGTTCAGCAACAATCACGTCATCGACGCCTGGAAGACAACGAAGGGCGTGGCACATTTCGCCAACGATGCGAAAGGGCTCGTGAGGAAACCAGGGTTCTCTAACAACTCGGAATACGAAATAGAAAAGGGACGCTGCTACATCGTAGCCACTAAAAACATTGAGGCTGGCGCCGAGATTTTTGTGGGATATGGGGCGGAGTACTGGAGAGCAATCCGCTACAACCTGAAGAACAATCTCTAGTTGATGGCCTTCAGTACGTAGGCCTTCATATCGTTCACTTTAACCAGCTGGTCTTCGAGATACTTTTCTGTCTGTTCGTCGGGTGTGGTTTTTTCATCGGGCGGGTTGAACTGGTGCATCCAGTCCATCATCATATGATCGGCCGAATCGAGGCGGGCAATCTTTTGCTGAAGTTCGAGACTGTCGGCTGGTTTGGTTGCCAGCTTATCCTGGAATTCTTTCTTCTTTTTCATGATGTCGTCCATCTTAGGCATTACCTCGTCGTGCACGTTCATCACCTTATTATATAGCACTTTCTTTTTCGGCTCGCAGGAGACGATTGTTGCTGCAAGGGCGAGTATAAGTAATGATCTCATAGTGCGGTAAAGATATGCAGACTAACAGTAGTTAGTGTAGATTTTTAGTAAAGAATTGATTATGAGTTTGGTTCGTTAGGTTTTTTGCCCGTTCTTAGCTGCACGAATAGAGATCAAATGATCAACAACCGATTTTACTTTTACTATTATTTTTTTGCGTCCCAGGGGGGATCAAGGAATCGGTTTGTTGAATAAAAAATAACAACAGAAAACTTGAAAACCCCGAGAGACCCTCGGGGTTTTTTTTTAATGAAAAATAGAAAATCAAAAATTGCAATTCAGGGTATCACAGCCAGCTTTCACGAGGTGGCAGCCTTAACATACTTTGGAAATTCAATCGAAACGATCGAGTGTCTTTCATTCTATGATCTCTGTGAATCACTGAAGAACGAACGCGCCGACTTTGCCGTGATGGCTATCGAGAACTCAATAGCCGGCAGCATTCTTCCCAACTACTTCCTGTTACAGGAGTATCATTTCCAGATCATCGGTGAGTTGTACATACCGATACACATGCACCTGCTGGCGTTGCCCGGCACGAAGATCGAACACCTCAAGACGATCGAATCGCACCCGATGGCCATCCGCCAGTGCAGCGATTACCTGCATCGTCTCAATGGCGTCGAGATCCGCGAAAGCGACGACACCGCACTGTCGGCAAAAAAGATCGGTGATAAAAAACTGAAGGGCGTTGCTGCCATTGCCAATGAATTCGCAGCTAAAAAATTCGGACTCGAAATACTTGAAAAGCGCATCGAGACACATAAGAAAAACTTCACGAGGTTCCTGATCCTTAGTCGCCGCAACGGAACTCCCGACAATGCCGACAAAGCATCCATCAGCTTCGAAGTTGCCAACGAAGTTGGAAGTCTCGCCGAAGCACTCATGACATTCAAAGCCAACAGCATCAACCTTACGAAGATCCAATCGATACCCGTGATCGGCAAACCCAGCGAGTATTCGATACATGTTGATCTCGAATGGAAGAGCAGGAAGAAGTATGACGTTGCAATGAGAGCAGTGATGCGCCAGGTGAGGAACCTGAATGTTTTAGGTGAATACAAGAAAGGAAAAATTGAATACAGATGATCTCGCTTGCAAAGAGAATAGCTAATGTGGAAGAATATTATTTCAGCAAGAAGTTAGCTGAAGTAAGAAAGCTGGATTCTCCGGAACATCCTGTTATCAATCTTGGTATTGGCAGCCCCGACCAGGCGCCTTCGGAAAATACGATTGAAGCGCTCGCAACGACTGCACGTAAGCCGGGCAGTCACGGTTACCAGAACTACAAAGGCATTCCGGCATTGCGACAAGCCATTGCTGCTTTCAGCGAACGAACATACGGCACGAAGCTCGATGTTGAAACGATGATCCTTCCGCTCATGGGATCGAAGGAAGGCATCATGCACATCATGATGGCATTCGTTGACGAAGGCGATGAAGTTCTTATTCCAGACCCAGGTTATCCAACCTACGGAAGTGTAGCGAAGCTGGTTGGAGCGAAGACGGTTACGTACAAGATGCCGGTCAACGTGAAGGAGCTCAGATCGAAAGATCTTTCGAAAGTAAAGATCATGTGGGTGAATTTCCCGCACATGCCAACCGGTCTCACAGCTTCGAAAGAAGAGTTGACCGAACTCGTTGATCTCGCCCGCGAAAAACAATTCATTATCGTTAACGATAATCCATACAGTCTCATACTCAACAAGCAGCCGATGAGCATTCTCGCAGCACCGAATGCTTTCGATGTTGCATTGGAGCTCAACTCGCTCAGCAAGTCACACAACATGGCAGGGTGGAGGATAGGTTGGGTTGCTGGCCGCGCCGATTACATCGATGCAGTTCTTCGTGTGAAAAGTAATATGGACTCCGGCATGTTCCTTGGTTTGCAACAAGCCGCAGTGGAAGCACTCGGTAACGACAAGACCTGGTTCGAGTCGGTGAATAAAGTATATGCCGATCGTAAGAAAGTTGCCGAGAAGATCCTCGACGAACTCGGGGCTACTTACTCTAACGATCAATCGGGTTTGTTTGTGTGGGCGAAAGCTTCCGACCAGATCCAGGACATCGAGAAATGGATTGATGAGATCCTGTATGGAACGAAGGTTTTCATTACACCGGGATTCATCTTTGGCCAGGAAGGCAACAGGTACATAAGGATCTCGTTATGTGCGACTGTGGAGAAATTAAATGAAGCGTTGGGTCGCATACAAAAATGGAACAAGCAATGAAAGTAACGATTGTCGGCCTGGGGTTAATTGGCGGTTCCATTGCGATCGATATTCGCAAAGCAAAATTCGCTACTGAGATCATCGGTGTTGACATCAATTCAAAATACATACAGGAGGCGCAGAGCCTCGGTTTGGTAGATCGGATCCTCCCGGAAGACAAAGCGTTGAACATTGCTGATCTTGTGATCCTCGCGATACCGGTAAACACATTAGGTGCGTTGCTTCCGTCGATACTCGATACTGTTCGCGACAATGCTGTTGTGATCGATGCAGGATCAACCAAAGGCCAGATCTGTAAAGTTGTATCGAATCAATCCGCGTCGTTCGCATTTGTGGCTGCGCATCCGCTGGCGGGTACCGAGAACTCCGGTCCTGCTGCCGCTTTCGCGGGATTATTTTCGGAAAGACGAATATCATTGCGAACGCGAAAGATCTTCGGAGCATTCGATGGCCGTTGCGGAAAAATTGTTCGAAGTTCTTGGTATGAACACGATCTACATGGAACCGGATGAGCACGACAAGCACGTTGCTTACGTGTCGCATCTTTCGCACGTGAGTGCTTCCTGTTGGGTCATACTGTCTCGATATCGAGAAAGATGAAAACAGATCTTCAGTTTGGCGGGAACCGGTTTTGCGTCGACCGTGCGATTGGCGAAAAGCTCGCCTGACATGTGGGCCCCGATCTTCGAACAGAATGCGGAATACCTGAGCCAGGCGTTAATGGAATATATTATGCATTTGCAGAAGTTCCATTATCACCTGATGAAGAAAGACACGAAGGAAATTTATAAGATCATGACAAAAGCGAATGAGATCAGGCGTGTCCTGGATGGAATGACAACAAAAAACACTGACTAACAAATAACGAACACTGAATAACCAATCATGAAAAAGTCTCTCGAACTCCAATCGATTACAAAATGCTCGGCATCGAGAAGCCATTGATCATCAGCGGGCCATGCAGCGCAGAAACCGAAGCGCAGATGGTGAGCACCGCAAAACAAATTGCAGCAACCGGTAAAGTGCATGCGCTCCGCGCGGGCATCTGGAAACCACGTACAAGACCCCGGTCAGTATGAAGGCGCCGGTGAAGAAGGATTGAAGTGGCTCATCCAGGCAAAGAAAGAAACAGGACTTCCGGTAACAACCGAAGTTGCAACAGCTGCGCACGTTGAAGCCTGTTTGAAAGCAGGTGTCGATATTCTTTGGGTTGGTGCCCGCACCACCGTGAATCCTTTCTCCGTCCAGGAAGTTGCCGATGCACTGAAAGGTGTCGACATTCCCGTGATGGTGAAGAACCCGGTGAACCCCGACCTCGAATTGTGGATCGGAGCATTGGAACGTTTGAACCGCGCAGGTATCAAGACAATGGCAGCAATCCACCGCGGATTTTCGTCTTTCGAAAAGGTCCGTTCCGCAATGCGCCCATGTGGGATATGTCGATCGAATTAAAGACACCGGTTCCCGATATCGAGATCATCTGCGATCCCAGTCACATTTCGGGCGCCGCAATCTTATCGCGATGGTTTCACAAAAAGCACTCGACCTCGATATGGCCGGTCTTATGATCGAAAGCCACATCAATCCCGATGCAGCGTGGAGCGATGCGAAGCAACAGGTAACGCCTGCCGTTCTTGGCAAGATCATCGAAGGACTTGTTGTGCGTAAAGTTTCTTCTGAGAACAAGTCGTTTAAAGATACGCTGAGTGTTCTTCGTGAGCAGATCGACCAGCTCGACGACGAGATCTTCCAGAAGCTCGCAGCGCGTATGAAGATCTCTGAGAAGATCGGTCAGTACAAGAAGAAAATAACGTTACGATCCTCCAGGTTAATCGTTGGGAAGAGATCATTAAGAGCCGCGCGATCATGGGCGTTGCTATGGGACTCGACGAAGGATTTACAAGAGATGTATTGAGATTGATCCACCACGAATCGATCCAGGTACAGACGAGGTGATGAATAAAGAAAGAAGTAAAAGCTTAAATCTTATAAGCTCCGGCTTTATCTACTGAGATAGGCCGGAGCTTTTATCTTTCTCGAAGTCATTGCAGACTTCTTCTCAGGTTCTTCCAGAAGGGAGTTGTCTCTTCAATATTCCGTGCAGGAAATATATGAACGGGAATATTTGTTTGTCCGTCATTCTAGCTTCCACAGCAAGCACATACAGTTCTTTAATTCTTTCGTCGGTGATCGGGATGCACCCGATGCTCACGCAATTGCCGTGAATGTATATAGCGCCACCCGGATGTTTTTTATCACTAAGAATTCTGTCCGAAGCATTCGGATAATTGATCCCAAGGTAAAGATGAAATGTGCTATAGGGATTGAAGTGATTGATCGAATAAATGCCTTCGGGGAATTTGTAAGTCGCCCTCTTTTCTTTTTGGTCCCAATGTTCCCGACGATGTGCAGAAATCGTACTTCGTACATAAAATATACGTATCAGTGCCTTTACTTTTTATCCAAACCTCGAGTTCTTGTTCTTTCTTGAATGCCCTTATAAATAAATCGTACGTTCCTGTTACATTTTTTGACGTCAAAAGATCTTTTACGAAGCTTTCCTTTTCCTCTCATAGGCAGACTTCACCCTGTCGAATTTCAATTGCTGTTCTTCGAAACCGGGAGGGTTGATCATGATCACTAACAATAATATGGAAGCAAATTTAATCACGGAGATTCGGGAATCTTATAAAGACATAACGTTCGAATACTTCTTACTATATGCGGCAATCATAGAATCGTTCGTGGTAAAGTGAACGAAGGAATCGAAACGCCTGGTCAAATTGTCCCGCCTCGAATTCGTCAACAATTTGCAGGCGGCGAAGAGGTCGCCACTGGCGAGTACGAAACCCTTTTCGGACGAACCCACGAGGTAGTTAACGACGATGTAAGGACGATCTTTGGGACGAATGTAGCCACCACCAGGTATCGGCATTAGTTTGACGTCGACTCCTTTGATGTATTCATTCGTGAAAGACAACGGTTACCAGCTTTTCACTGTTAATATTTTTTACATCTATGCTAACATCGGTCGGATCGAGCCGGTAGTTGGTAAGTATTTTGTCGTGAGTTTAAGAACACAGCGGGGTCATAACGTCGTTCATAAAGAGCTTCACCCTTCGCAACCGGTATTTCCATTTCGTAAGTCGTGGTGTTCTTGTCGAGATCGGCGGATGATAAGTTTGGTCTTATCATCTGCTGATGTGACCTGGTACAATAGATTATCAATAAGAAAACTTTGAAACGACTTCGTGACACGCGCTTGTTGCTGTTGGCGGATGTGGTTGTTGCTTCGGGTGCGCGAAATCCCTCATTTTCCTGTTTACCAGAAACGAGATCTTTCCGGGCAACGAGAGTCTTGCGAACAGCTCCGGGAGTTCTATGTCACGAAAGGCATCGTCGAAAACAACAGCCATGGTGGTGTCGGTAAGAAAGACTTTTAATAACTGCTGCGACAGTCGTCGACTTATGAGACCACCCACAAGTGTTGTGTTTTCAATGTAAAGGCCGGACATTGGCCAATTCACAGCGACTTCAGATAATAATGTTGGTGGAGCAGCCTTATCGAATTCATAAAGCCTCACTTTTTATCTTCTGTGTGCAGCGTTACGATCGAAACTTTGCCGTGCCGGTGCATGGCACCCACATTCTGTCCGTCTAACTTAAAGTCGTCTTGAGCCTCGGCAGTTTTATTGTTCACTGCTTTCAGCACTTTAACCAACGATTTGTATCCACGATGTGCGTAGCCATATAATATAACTCGTCGCCTTTTCGTTGAACTGCCAGCAGTGATTGGCACCGAGAAATCGAAGGTCGGGACTGCCCACATCTTTTCCCCGGTAGTACCAGTGCGACTCGGAGTCCATAACATTAACTATGCGGATCAATAGAGAATCGCCGTGCGTAAGAACTTCACTGGTGGGAGTGTCATTCAGGGCCTTTATTACCGCAAAGTATCCTGAGCAAAACAGGAATAACTCGCAATTGCCATCAGCAACACAGGGATCAATCGTAGCATTTCTAATCCGGAAGAGGTATATGTAAATATAATCATTGAGTGCTAACTTCAACCCCCTCAAACTACCCCTTGTCTTATGAGCTCAACCTGGAAAAAAGTCGCTATAGGAGCAACCGTAGCGGTTATCGTTGGCGCAATTGTCTTCATTCAGAGAGGCATCAGTAAAGAGCCTGCCAGTACCGCATCAACCGGCGTTTGGCGAATACATTTCTTCCTACACGGCAGGTATCGTGAATTCCGGAACTGCCATCAGGATCGTACTGGCACAGGATCCTACCGATTCTACCATCACCAAAGTTTTCCAGCTTCAAGCCTTCGATCCCGGGCGAAGCCACATGGCTCGACAAACGCACCATCGAATTCAAACCCGAAGCACGATTGTCTTCCGGGCAGGTTTACCAGGTCGGTTTCTCGCTGGGCAAAGTGATCGGCGGTGTGCCCGGCAATCTCTCCACCTTCGAATATTCCTTCCAGGTAATCCCTCAAAACTTCGAAATACAGGTTGTCAACTTTAAACTTATGTAAAGACTGAACTCAAACGCCAGATGATCGAAGGATCATTGAACACGGCCGACTTCGCGGAGAACGAGAACATCGAGAAGATGCTGACCGCAGACCCAGGGTGGTAAGTCACTCAAAGTTTCATGGACACATAACTCCGACGGAAAACAACACGGCTTTCGTGGTGGAGAATGTGGAACGCAGAGAAGAAGCAACTGCGGTGGATCTTGCTGTTTCGGGTAAGCCACTCGGGATCGATCAGACTGCTTCGGAGAAAGTAGAGATCCCTGCGTTGAATGATTTCAAAGTAACGAAGACAACAGTAGAGCAGGGAAGCACGCAAGCTGTTGTGATACAGTTCTCCGATCCGTTGAATGAGTCCTCAAAAATCTCGAAGGGCTTATCAGCATCACCGGCCTCCAGGATCTCGACTTCGAGATCAAAGACAACGAGTGCGCGTGTTTCCTCCCGTACGACAAACCGGTTCGCGTACGCTGGAGATCGCGGCAGGCATAAAAAATATACTGAACTATCGCATGGGCGGAGGCTCTACGTTCGATCTCCAGTTCGAACAATTGGATCCTTCCGTTCGGTTTACGGGCAATGGAAGTATTCTTCCAGGCAGCGATGGACTCGTGCTTCCTTTCGAAGCTGTTAATCTTAAAGCCGTCGATATTAAGATCGTGAAGATCTTCGAAACGAATGTTCTGCAGTTCCTGCAGGTGAACAACATCTCGGCAACGGCGAGCTTCGTCGCGTGGGAAAACCGATCGTGAAGAAGATGGTGACGCTCGAAAATTCCGGCATCACAGATTTCGGCAAATGGAACCGATTCAGCATCGACCTTTCAAGTTACATCAATGCAGAGCCGGGTGCGATCTACAGGTGAGTATTGATTTCAAACGCGCTTATGCATCGTTTGCCTGCGAAGGTGAAGCGGAGGCAGCGATCAACGAAACAACATTCGAAGACCAGGGCTGGGATTCGGATCCTGAGAAAGCTATTGGATTCGTACGAAGATTACTACTACGGTGAGATTACAATTGGGAAGACCGCGACAATCATGCACAAATTCTTATTACGTTAATAAAACCATTCGTCGTAACGTGATTGCCAGCGACCTCGGCATCATTGCGAAGCGTGGTGGTGGAGGAAATACTGTTGTTGTTGTGAACGATCTTAAAAACTACCGCACCTATCTCGGGTGTTACGATAGACATCTACGATTCAACAACAGGTTATCGGCTCCGCAACAACCAATAGTGAAGGAAAAGTAATTATCTCTGCACGACAAACTCCATTTGCATTGGTGGCCCGCAACGGCAACCAGCGCGGTTACTTAAGGCTGTTCGATGGCGAGTCGCTATCGCTAGCAATTTTGATGTCGGTGGCGAGCGTGTAAGCGATGGACTGAAAGGATTTCTTTATGGCGAACGCGGCGTGTGGCGTCCGGGCGATTCGTTGTACCTGTCGTTTGTTCTTGAAGACAAGATGAAAACGCTGCCGGCCAATCACCCGGTGTGTTCGAGCTTCAGAATCCGCAAGGCCAGGTTGTGAACAGGCTCGTGAGATCGAACAGTGAAAATGGTTTCTACAATTCGCAACGGCAACATCAAGCGATGCTCTAACTGGTAACTGGCTGGGAAGAGTAAAAGTTGGTGGCACCGAGTTCACACAACCGATCAAGATCGAAACGGTGAAACCGAATCGTCTCAAGATCAATCTCGATTTTGGTGCCGATAAGCTTACCGTTGGTCATAACAACATTTCCGGCAACCTGCAGGTAAACTGGTTGCACGGTGCTCCCGGTAAAAATCTTAAGGCTGAGTTTGAGGTCACATTAACCAGGGGCGAGACGAAGTTTCCGAGTACGAAGAATATACATTCGATGATCCGTCACGAGGGTTCTCAAGCGAGTCGCAAAAAGTTTACGAGGGCGAGACCGACGAGAAACGGGTCATGCTACCGTAAATGCTTCATTGAATGTTGAAGGAAATCCTCCCGGCATGTTGATGCCGTCTTCCGCGGAAAGGCATTCGAAGAAAGCGGCAACTTCAGCGTCGATCGTTTCACAATACCATTCTATCCTTACGAATCATTCACCGGCATTCGTCTTCCAAAGGGCGACGCAGCCCGGGGCATGTTGCTTACCGACACAGTTCATCGTGTTGATGTGGTAACCGTGGATGCCGATGTAAACCGACCTTCAAGAAATGAGATCGAAATGTATCTCTATGAATTGAGCTGGTCGTGGTGGTGGGATCAGTCGGCGAACGGAACTGTGAACTTCATGTCGGCAGCGATGCAAACCCTGTTGCACAGGGAAAGATCCGCACCGTGAATGGCAAGGGATCATGGAACTTCAAGGTTGAATATCCTGCGTGGGGGAAGATACTTTGTGAAAGCATACGATCCCGTTTCTGGTCACAGCAGCCGGTAAGATCGTCTATATCGATGGCCGGGATGGGCTGGCCGCGCGAAATGAATCTGCCGGTGCAAGCATGCTCAGCTTCACATCCGATAAGGCTCGTACAATGTTGGCGAACAGGCCAACCTCGTTATACCGGTGCCGATAATTCACGTGCATTGATCAGTGTGGAGAACGGCAGCCAGGTGCTGAATACTTACTGGCTCGAAACAAAACGGGCGACAATCCATTCTCATTTAAGATAGAGCCTGCAATGGCTCCGAATATTTTCGTTCACGTTACGCTGCTTGCAGCCCCCACGGCCCAATCGCAGAACAAACAGGCCCATCCGGTTGTATGGCGTAATTCCGATCATGGTAGAGAACCCTGATACACGACTCGAGCCGGTGATCGAGATGCCGGATGTTTGGAACCCGGTAAAGAAGTAACGATCAGGGTTTCCGAAAAGAGTAAGAAGACGATGACCTATACACTCGCGATGGTAGACGAAGGTCTGCTGGATCTTACGAGGTTCAAAACCACCCGATCTCTGGAATCGATTCTATGCACGCGAAGCGTTGGGTGTGAAAACGTGGGACCTTTACGACCAGGTGATGGGCGCTTATGGTGGTAAGATCGAAAGACTGCTCGCCATTGGTGGTGACGGTGAAGCTGCGAGCAAGGAAGACGATCCGAAAGCAAACAGGTTTAAGCCTGTGGTGAAATTCTTCGGACCAATAACATTGAAAGGTGGAAGCAATGAACATACGTTCATCATGCCTCAATACATTGGATCGGGTGAAGACCATGCTCGTTGCAGGCTACGAAGGAGCTTACGGTAAAGCCGAAAAGGCAACGCCCGTACGCAAGCCGCTGATGGTGCTGGCAACATTGCACGCGTGCTCGGCCCCGAAGAGAAAGTGAAGCTGCCGGTCACACTGTTCACGATGGAGAAGTCCATCAGGAACGTGAAGGTGGACGTAAAAGTGTCGGGCCCCTGTAACTATAAATAACAAGTCACAGAATGTTGTGATGAACGGGTCGGACCTCACGGTTGATTTCGATCTTGCTGTGAAGAGTGAGACCGGTATTGCGAAGATCGAAGTAACGGCATCGTCGGGAAGTTATTCATCGACCGATGTGATAGAGATCGAAGTCCGTAACCCGAACATCGCTGTGACCAAGGTAGTGAGCACTGTGCTGGATGCCGGCAAGACATGGACACACAGCTGTTGCAAAAGACGGCATCACAGGAACTAACACCCAACGCAGTGCTCGAAGTATCGTCGATACCTCCCGATCAACTTAGGTCAGCGATTGAAGTATCTCATTCAATATCCTTACGGTTGTATCGAACAAACCACTTCGTCGGTATTCCCGCAATTGTATCTCGATCTTGTAAAAGAACAGACGGAAACCGAGAAGGCTCGCATTCAACGCAACGTGAAGGCAGGTATAGAGCGACTGAAGTTGTTCCAGCGTGGCGATGGAGGATTTGCTTACTGGCCCGGTAATCCCGATGCCGATACATGGGGATCTACTTACGCCGGCCATTTCCTGGTGGAGGCAGAGAAGAAAGGATACTTCGTGCCCAACGACATGATCCGCAAGTGGAAGAAGTTCCAGAAGAACAAAGCGACAGCATGGCGTAAGCACCATGAGCAATACAGCAGCGAGTTGATACAGGCATACAGGCTTTACACACTCGCTCTTGCCGGTGAGGCAGATCTTGGTTCTAGGAACAGGCTTCGTGAGCAGGGTAATCTTCCTGCACTAGCGGTGTGGATGCTTGCATCTGCTTACGTGAAGGCAGGGCAGCCTGAAGCAGCAAAGGCATTGGTTGCAAAGCTTCCTTTGATCGTGAAGCCTTACACAGAGATGGCATATTCGTATGGCTCCGACATGCGCGATGAAGCGATCATTCTCGAAACATTGTGTTACTCAACGAACGCGAGAAAGCTTTCGAGATCGTGAAGACCATCTCGGAAACATTGAGTAATCTAACAGTTGGGCTGAGCACACAAACAACTGCATGGTGTTTGAAATCTGTGGGAGCTTTCGCGGCCGGACAGCAGGATGGCGAGCTCAAGTTCACATGGTCGTACGATGGAAAAGAAACCACCGCTGCAACGAAACTCACGTTGGCACAGGTAGATCTTCAACAACGAAACGGCGAAACAGAACTCGCTGAAGATTGTGAATGACAGCAAGAAGACGTTGTTCGTGCGCGTGATCACGCAAGGAACGCCTGCCCGTGGAAACGAAGAAGAAGCTTCGAGCAATCTCGACATCAGCGTAAGCTACATGGATATGGATGGCAACGCGCTCGATCCAACTCGTCTTGAACAAGGCACACAGTTTATTGCAAGCGTGTCGGTAAGCAATCCCGGTCTCCGTGGTGCTTACCAGAATCTTGCGATCAGCCAGGTGTTCCCTTCGGGTTGGGAGATCAACAACTTACGACTCGACGAAGCCGAATCGCGACTAAATGGCGACAAGCCAACCTATCAGGATATTCGCGACGATAGAGTTTATACTTACTTCGATCTGAAACCAAATCAAAGGCAAACATTCCGTGTGCTGCTTACGGCAACTTATGGTGGTACATACTATTTGCCCGGCGTTGTTTGTGAAGCGATGTATGATAAGAGCATCTTTGCCAGAACAAAAGGCAAAGAGGTTGAAGTGGCGAGAGATCTTAATCCATGAAGATAAACAGGAAGAAAAGTACTATGGGCGGTCGTCGTTGTTGCGACGCTTACGTGGTACTTTTTTTCTTTGCCTAAGAAATTATTCGAAGTCCCATATTCAACGGTCCTCTACGATAACGGGAATAATCTTTTGAATGCTTCTATTTCAAAGATGGACAGTGGCGTTTTCCCATCCGTGAAAAAATTCCCGATAAGTTTCATGAAGCTATAGTGATGTTCGAAGACAAGCGCTTTGATTCACATTGGGGCGTCGATCTTCGGGCGCTGTATCGCGCAACGACCACAAAATTAAAGCAGGAAAGGTTGTCAGCGGAGGAAGTACGTTGACGATGCAGGTCGTTCGTCTTTCGAGAGACAATCCGAAGCGCACATTTTTCAACAAGATCGTCGAGATCATTCTAGCCACGCGGCTCGAAAATGAATACTCTAAAGACGAGATCCTTTCGCTCTACGCATCGCATGCACCGTTTGGCGGGAACGTTGTTGGTATTGAAGCGGCATGCTGGCGTTACTTCGGACGGCAGCCCGATGAACTCAGTTGGGCCGAAGCGGCAACACTTGCCGTGCTGCCGAACAATCCATCGATGATCAATCTTTCGGTGAACCGGAAAGCTCTTCAGAAGAAAAGAGATCGTTTGCTCACGCGCCTTCGCGATGCCGGAAAGATCGACAGCCTCAGCTATGATCTCGCAGTCTCCGAATCGGTCCCGACAAACCCATTGCGTTGCCACGGATTGCCCCGCATTTGCTCGACCGCGCCATGCTCGAAGGAAAAACGGGGGAGAGGATCGTGTCGACGATCGATGCATCGATACAGCAACGGACGATCGACATTCTCGAAACGCATCATCAAAGATTGAAGGGCAACCAGGTATTCAATGCAGCAGCGTTGGTGCTCGATGTTCGCACGGGTAATGTTCTGGCTTATGTTGGAAATGTAAATTCAGGTGGCGAGCATCACGAGAACGTAGATGTGATCCGTTCGCGGCGGAGCACGGGCAGTATTTTGAAACCATTTCTGTTGCAGCAATGATGAATGAAGGACTGATGTTGCAGAAAACATTAGTGCCGGATATCCCGACCATCATCAACGGGTTTAGTCCCAGGAACTTTTCGAGAGAGTACGATGGGGCAGTTGCTGCCGACCAGGCATTGATCCGTTCGTTGAACATTCCCGCTGTTCACGAGCTGCGTGAATATCGTTACGAGAAATTTATCGATTGCTTAAAGATGTTGGTATCACTTCACTCGATCAGCCTGCCGATCACTACGGATTGTCGATGATCCTCGGAGGTGCCGAAGCAACGTTGTGGGAGATCACAGGAGCCTATGCATCGATGGCAAGAACGCTTGACAATTATTTTGAAAAGACCGGGCAGCAGGAGATATTCTGCAGGCGATTACCATTCGCCTACGTATGTTAACGATTCAATCAATATCAATTTGGAAGAACATAGTGTTATTGACGCCGGGTCTATTTATTTGACATTCGAAACTTTAAAAGAAGTTTATCGTCCCGGCGAAGAAACCGGTTGGAGAAATTTTTATTCTTCGAAACGCATCGCGTGGAAAACCGGAACAAGCTTCGGCTTCCGCGATGGCTGGGCCGTGGGTGTAACACCTGATTATGCAATAGGCGTTTGGGTGGCAATGCCGATGGCGAAGGACGTCCCCGGCCTCACTGGCGCCGAAACGGCAGCGCCAATTTTATTCGATATTTTTTCTTTGCTTCCTCAAAGTACATGGTTTCAAAAACCACAATCGGAGCTCGAAGAAATTGCAGTATGCAGTCTCAGCGGCGCCCGCGCATCCGAATGGTGCACAACAACCGACACGTTGATGATCGCGAAGCCCGGCTTGAAAACAACAGCGTGCACTTATCATAAAAGAATTCACTTATCTGCCGACCATAAATACAGCTTCACGCAGGCTGTGCTCCGCTCGACAAAATGGTTTCGGGAGCTGGTTCGTATTGCCGCCCGTACAGGAAATTTTATTATAGAAATCATCACATCAGCTATCGCACGTTGCCGCCCTTCCGTAAAGATTGCGTGGACCCATCGGGCATCCTTGCGATGGACATGATATACCCGAAAGTTGATTCGAAGATCTTTATTCCACGCGACCTCGACGGTAAGGTCGGCAGCACCGTGTTCCAGGCCGCACATCGAAATCCGCAGGCAACTATCTACTGGCATCTCGACGGACAATTTATAGGCGCCACTTCGCGGTCGCACAAGCTCACCATCTCACCCTCAGAAGGTTCTCATCACATGACGCTGGTAGACGAGCAGGGAGAAACACTCGAAAAGGATTTTGACGTGATCTCAAAAAGATGAAGATTAGTATTATGAAATTATTTATTCGGGTTCATTTTTATTGTCGGTCTCTTAAGGCTTATGCAACTAACTATGTTGTCATCGGCGCGTTTTCAAGTAAGGTTAACGCGAAAGCCTTTCACGAAAGCTAATGCATCATACGATCTCAACGCGGAGAAACAACTCTATTACGTTTTTGTCTTTACGACAGAGGATCATGAGAAGGCCCTTAACGAAGCACGAAGACTTCAAAAAGAGAGACGCAGTATAAGGATGCATGGGTGTTTTATGGAAGCCTGGGGAGAAGGCGGCAAGGGCGAAGACATCATTATAAAACAGGAACCGATAAAACAACCTGAGATCGAACCAGAAATCAAAAAAGAACCTCCTATTGAAGAACCTCCTATTGTCGAAACACCGCCTGCACCAGTTCCCGAAAACAAAACTAATGTGTGCTCTCGATCCAAAAACTAACATCAAGGACTTTTACTTCAACGTGATCCGCGGCGATGGATCTCCGGCGAATGGTGCCGAGATCACCGTTATCGATCCGATCACACAACGAAAAGAACTGACCTATAAAGGCAACGAAAAATGTTTCGATGAAAGCCATCAACAAAACGGGTGACATTCGTTTCGAATGCGATCTCGCCGGCTATCGAAAGATCGTTCAGAGCATCAACTTCAAAGACCCGTCATCCGCCGACGGCATCAAGATCGAGAACAACAGGGTTATCGTTCCATTCCACCTCGTTCGACTTAAGAAGGGCGACATCGCCATACTTTATAATGTTTTTCTTCTATAAAGATGCGGCCATCATGAGATCCGAATCGAAGTTCGATCTCGACGGTATACTCACAATGATGAATGAAAATCCGACCTATAAGATCAGGATCCATGGACATACCAATGGAGGTGCTTCCGGACCGATCCTCGAGGTAGGGGAGTCGGGTAATTACTTTGCGCTTGCCGGGGCGAAAGAAGGCTATGGTTCGGCGAAGAAGCTCTCGCAGTCGCGCGCCGACGCCATCAAAAATTACCTCGCCAAACAAGTGTGGATGCGACCCGCATGCTTACGAAGGCCTGGGGCGGGAAAAAACCTATTTACGACAAGCATTCTAATACCGCCTATGCCAATGTGAGGGTAGAAGTTGAGGTTATTGACGAATAACCCTCGTGCAAGTCACTTTTTTGCGTATTTTCAAATTCCTTAAACACCCTGTATGAAGACTGGAAAGCCACTACTCTTCGTGTTGCTGGCGATTATTCTATCGTCGACCACGTTGTTCGCTCAAAACCAGGACGCTCCCGGTCCTGAGCGTTACGTTATCGTGGGTGTCTTCAAAGTATTGGACAACGCCGTACGATTTACGGACAAAGCCAACAAGCTGAGCTTCCATGCCGGCTACGTTCAAAATCCAAGAAACAAACTCTACTACGTCTACATTTTCCAGTCCACCGAAAGCAAAATGGCTTTTGCCTTCATGATGAAGGTTCGTCTCGAGACCGAATTCAAAGATGCATGGGTATATCGCGGAAGCTTAGGTCAGCCGATCGTTGAAACGCCGACTACCGAAATAACCCCGGAGCCAAAGCAGCAAGAACCGCCTAAAGAAGAACCGAAGAAGGAGCCCGTTGTTGAACACCCGGTTATAGACCCACCTAAGGAAGAACCAAAAGAAGTGCCCACGGAAAATCCAGTTATCACTCCTCCGGTTGAAACACCGAAAGAGCCTGTTGTAGAAGAGCCTAAGACAGATTCAACGCTTACAACTACAATGGAACCCAAGCCCGTTGGCAAACCATTCTTCTTTAAGTTGGTGAGCAACGACACCGGCGAGCCGTTGGTTGGTGAGATCCACGTGTTCGAACCCAACAGCAACTCTCAAAATTACCAGTCGTTCCCCAGCAACCAGGTAGTTTATCTTCCTGCACCGAGAGATCCTTCGCAGGTGTATGCGATCACGACTTTATCTGCAGGCTACCAGGAAATGGATCGTGCCATCAACTATGCAGATCCCGCTGCATCGTCGGCTGAGATTGGACAGGGAAAAGAATTCATCATTGCGCTGCCGCTCGTTCACGTGAAGTTGGGCGACTACATCGAATTCTCGAACGTGCGATTCTTCCAGAACTCGGTGATGCTCCATCCCGAAGCGAAAGAGGAACTCGATGGTCTTGCAGAGTTATTGAAACAGAATCCCCGCTACAAGGTTACTATTCACGCGCATTGCAACGGAACCCAGGATCGTAACATCATCGTTCGCGGGAATGGGCAGGAGTTCTTTGGAACCAGCACCGGCAATCAACGCAAAACAGTTTCAGCAAAAGAACTTACCGAGCTTCGTGCAACGCTGGTGAAAGATTATCTGATCTCGCAAGGTGTGGAGGGCAAGAGGATCAGTTCGAAAGGCGAGGGCGGAGCTGCGATCATCTACCCCGTTAATAGTACACTCGCGAATAGAAACGACAGGGTAGAAATTGAAGTGAAGAGAGGAAAATAGTCGAAACTTTAGAGACTTATTTCAGTAATTCATCTTCCTCAAGATTCCTCGAGATCACCCTGGTGATCCTGTCAAGGTCTGTTCCGCATTCCTGCAACTTATCGATCAACACCCGGTCATCTTCGGGCAATTCGATCCTTTGGATCAAATAAAGTAATCCGAGAATACTAACTACCGGTGCGCGCAACTGGTGTGCGTTAGCATGAGCGTACTCTGCAAGCTTTTGATTTTGCCACGTGAGCCGTTGTGTTCTTTCTTCGATCTTCGTTTCGAGTGACCGGTTCAGGTTCTGCAATTGATCGTTAAGATCCTGTAATTCCGCCGCCTGACTTTCGATCTCTTCTTTTTGTTTTTGGATCTCTGCGGTTTTATCGTGGAGGAGACTGTTTACTTCGGCAACACGTTTTCTCTGCCTGAACAACACGAATGCCATCACGGCTGCTGCAACCAATGCTGCTGTTAATGCGATAAGCATCAGTTTCTGTGTGCGGATCTGTGCATCTTGTAATGCATGCGCTGCTTTCAATTGCTGGTTCTCGATTTCGCGGGCGCCGGTTTCGAACTGTGCCTGCAGTCGCGCAATCTCCTGTCTTCTTTTCTCGTGATAGATGCTGTCTTTTAAAGTGATGTGTCGTTGGATAGAAACCAGCGCTTTCTCCATTTCGCCTTCTTGTACGAAGAGCTCCGACTGTTGCCGGTAGTTTGAGATCTGTAAGTCGGGGGCGGAGATCTCGTCGGCGAGAATGATGGCCATGTTGATGTAATCCATCGCACGGGAACGTTGCGACAGCGCGAGGAATGTATCCGAAAAATCCTGGTAGGTCTGGATGAGCGAACGGATCTCACCTTGTTCTTTCCACAACTTTTCTGCTTTCGTAAAATACGCCAGCGCCTGGTAATAATCTTTGTCGTTGTGCTTGATGCGACCGAGACCAGTATATGAATAGGCGATCGTGCGTGCATCGCTGTCTTTCAGTGCTCTCGAAAGCGCCTGGTCGAAATAGTTAGATGCCGAGTCGTAGTTACCGAGAAGAAGAAAAGCTTCGCCAATGTTATACAATGTGAGATCGATGTTGCCCTTATTGGCGCCGTCCCATGTCATCGAAGTTTTAAGGAACGCGATTGCTTTCGAATAGTCACCCAGTTTTTTGTAGACCTCGCCCATGTTGTGATACGCATTCGAGAGGCCGGCGCGATCGTTTATCTTTTCGGCTTCGCGCGCAGAGAGGTGATAAAAATTGAGTGCCGATTCGTAGTTGCCGGTAACCCAGAAAGAACTTCCGGTGATGTTGAGTGCACGAATAACGCCTCGTTCGAAACCAATGTGCCGTGAAAATGAGATTGCCTTATCGGCGATGGAACGTCCGATCTCCGGGTTTGATTTCAGGTATGTGAACGCGAGCTCGTTCAATCGTACGATGTACGCACTGTCTTTCGGAGTTTGCCGCAGGAACAATTCAACGCTATCGGGAAGAAGAATTTCCGCTTGCGCATTTACACACATCCCCGCTGATATCAACAGCACCAGTAACCCTTTACCCATCTCTACGAGGTTATCGCTTTAAGAACATCGTGTTGTGTGATGATATGAACTTTTTCCTTTTCATCACGCACCAGCAACGCTTTGTTATCTCTGTTCAGCATCGACGACAATACGTCTAGTGTGCTGTCGAGGGCAACGAAGATCATCGGTTTGTCCATGATCTCGCCAACCATCTTGTCTTTCAACTGGGGATCGGAGATGATCTTCTCGAGCAAGCTCGATGAGGCCACGCTTCCAACAAACTCTCCGTTCTCGACAACCGGTACCTGGTCTACACCTTCACGGTTCATAACGAGAATTGCTTCGGCAACTTTCGATTTCTTCCCAACAGTGAAGAGACTTTCCTGGCCCGAACGTGCTGTAATGATATCTTTCGCAGTAGCGAATGAACGTTCCAGGAAACCGTGGTCCTTCATCCATTGGTCGTTGTAGATCTTATTAAGATACCTTGTGCCGTGATCGGGCAGCAGTATCACCATAACATCATCTTTCTTGATGTCGGCATGTTGCGCATACTCCAACGCACCATGAAGTGCGGAGCCGCTACTCCAACCCACAAACATTCCTTCTTCGCGCGACAATCTTCTCGCCGCGATAGCGCCATCCTTATCAGTTACTTTAATGAACTGATCGATCACATCGAAGTTCACATTCTTGGGAAGTATGTCTTCACCAAAACCTTCGGTGAGATAAGGATAGATCTCGTTGCGATCGAAGACGCCAGTCTCTTTATATTTTTTGAAAACCGATCCGTACGTATCGATACCAACAGTAATGATGTTCGGATTTTGTTCTTTCAGATACTTCGCTGTTCCGCACATCGAACCACCGGTACCAACTGTTGCAATCAGGTGTGTGATCTTTCCTTCAGTCTGCTTCCAGATCTCGGGACCCGTAGTTTCATAATGAGCAGCGGTGTTCGAAAGATTGTCGTACTGGTTCGGGTAATATGAATTCGGGATGTCTTTGTTCAGCTTGCGCGCTACTGAATAATAGCTGCGTGGATCGTCGGGCTCTACGTTGGTTGGACACACCACTACTTCTGCACCTACCGATTTAAGAATGTTGATCTTTTCCTGCGACTGTTTGTCGGCCATTACGAAAATGCACTTGTAGCCTTTAGCAACAGCCGCGAGCGCGAGGCCCATGCCCGTATTTCCGCTGGTTCCTTCTATGATCGTTCCGCCCGGTTTTAACAAACCTGCTTTTTCAGCATCCTCTACCATCTTGATCGCCATCCGGTCTTTCATCGAATTTCCGGGGTTGAAATATTCCACTTTGGCGAGTACAGTGCCATTAATTCCCCTGGAAACTTTGTTTAACCTCACCATCGGGGTGTTTCCAATAGTTTCAATTATTGAGTTGTAGATCATTTTCGTGGTTTGAGGGGCACAAAGATACGGTAAACGGTAAACAGTGAGCAGTGTTCAATAACCGCAGTGAAAAATTTCAGTTTGCCATCCGCAACCACCTCGCAAACGAATGTACCGTTTGCTGTTTACCGCTTACCATTTACTGCTTACCGGATGCCGGAACCTCCACCTAATAAGTAGAGTACTGCCATTCTCACGGCCACACCATTCTCCACCTGGTCGAGAATAATAGAATGCGCAGAATCTGCAGCGTCGCTGCTGAGCTCCACACCGCGATTGATCGGCCCGGGGTGCATCAACACGATCTGCTTATCGAGCTTGTCGAGCATCTTGCGTGTGATGCCATAATAAAGAGTGTATTCGCGAAGGGAAGGAAAATATTTTAACTGCTGGCGTTCGAGCTGTATGCGAAGAACATTCGCTACATCGCACCACTCGAGTGCTTTATTTACATCGAGTTCCACTTGTACACCGAGACTCGAAATGAATTTTGGAAGCAACGTGGGGGGACCACAAACCATCACTTTCGCACCAAGTTTCTGGAGCGCGAATATGTTCGATAGGGCTACTCGTGAATGAAGTATGTCGCCAATGATTGCAACTTTCTTTCCTGCAACATCTCCGAGTTTTTCACGAATAGAGAATGTATCGAGCAATGCCTGTGTTGGATGTTCGTGAGTTCCATCGCCGGCGTTCACAATGTTTGCTTTGATGTGTCGCGCTAAAAAATGCGGAGCGCCGGCACTTGCATGGCGCATCACGATCATGTCGACTTTCATTGCGAGAATGTTGTTGACAGTATCGAGGAGTGTTTCGCCTTTCTTAACGGAACTGTTGCTTGCGGCGAAGTTGATCGTGTTTGCCGACAATCGTTTTTCAGCGAGTTCGAAAGAGAGTCGTGTGCGCGTTGAGTTTTCGAAGAAGACGTTGGCTATCGTTACATCGCGAAGCGGGGCAACCTGTTTTACGGGACGATTGATGAGATCTTTAAAGAAGTCGGCCGTTTCGAAGATGAGTTCGATGTCTTTGGCAGTAATGTTCTTGATGCCCAGAAGATGTCGCTGACTCAATTTTGAATCTCTCATCTCACTCTTTCTCTTTATTGATTAACCAGATCTTATTTTGTTTATGTCCCTGCGCTTCGAGTTCCACCAGCACACGTTGCGTTTCCAGTGTGTCGACATAGATGCCTACATAATCGGCAGAAATCGGAAGATCGCGGGTGTGTTTGCGATCGACAAGCACCAGCAACTCTACCTTCGAAGGGCGACCGAATGCGATCATCGCATCCAGCGCAGCGCGGATAGTCCGACCGGTGTAAAGCACGTCGTCGATCAGTATTACATTCTTTTCTTCTATGATAAAGGGAACATTCGTCTCCTTGGGGATAGGAGGAGCCTCGCGGCGGCGAAAGTCGTCGCGGTACAGCGTGGCATCCAGCCAGCCGAAGTTGACGGGCTTTTTACAGAAGGATTCGACTTTCTTATGGATCATTTCGGCCAGGAAGATGCCGCGGGGCTGCATGCCCAGCATCACTGTGTTGGCGAAATCGATGTGATTTTCAATTAATTGATGGGAAAGGCGGCTAAGTGTGATGTCGAGATGGTCCGAATCGAGGATGAGCTTTTTCCGCATTCACTCGTGAAATTAAAGGAAATCTTTCAAACATCACTTATAAGCAATCTTGTTTATAAAGAACACCCGCCGGTGAATGGGGGCATTCAGGTCGTCTTTCTTGCGAATGTTCTGGATGCCGCTGGCATAGAACACATCGCCATACCAGTAATCGAGCTTGGTCTGCTGGGTGTCGCGCTCCCGCACAACATCGTCGGGCGAGCCGGTGCGAAGCTGGTCGTACGACTTCCCTTCCAGCACTTCTGAGTTTTGTATCACCTTCGAACGAACAACATTGTCGAACAGGTAGAGCAACGACACCTTATCTTTTTCCGGGTGGAGCTTCACAAACTGTTCGAGTGTCATGGATCGAATGTCGTTGATCTCGAAGCTGTTGTCCCATTTCAGGTTGCCGTCTTTGTCGAAGCCGATAACGACAGCGTGTGTATACTGGTAGCCATCGAATACGAGATCGCCACTGCGCGAATAAGGATTAACACCTCTGCTGTATGTGCCGGCACCGGGACCATAAACTCTTGTGCTTGCATAAGCATAATGAGGATAAAATGCTTCGCCCAACATCAGGAACTCGTTGTCGCCGAGTTGAAGAAACTCGTCCATCATTAGCCGGTAATTGAATTTCGATTTCTTGCCTTTGATCCTTCTTCTTTGAATTCTTTCCTTCACACGTTTCTCGCGACTTGCCTTCATGTAATGGAAGAATTTATCGAGGTCTGCGTAATTGTAATATTTGATAGCGTATTCGCCGTAAGGATCTATGTTGGCAATGAACACGCCACGCGAAAATTCAGTGTATCGGCCGTACACGCCGCACACGATCTGGTTTCCACCGGGTTGTCCAACCGACCGGCCGTAGATGAGATGTTTGTCTTCGTCGGCCTTCAGTAAAATGGTTTTCGAAAGGTCTCCGAACTTATCGTAGTTGCGGATCCATAAGCTTCTTCGTCGTGTTACTGATTTCCCGGAGACGATGATATCGATGTTGCCATCCGCATCGGCGCGCATCTGGTCGAGATCGCCGACGTCGTTGTAAAATCCGGGAAGGATCTTCGATTGCCCTGAAGCTATGCTGTAATAGAGTACGATTGGGCGATAGTTGAAATATCCGCCAACGAGTATCGCATCCTTCGTTACAAGAAATTGACTGGGCTGCATGGCGATGAGTGTCTTGACAAGTCGCGTTCCATAATTGCCATTCGATAGGTTTACACTCAATACTGTAAACTCTGCCAATGGATTGAAGCGGTCTTTCAACAACATGTACACCTGGTCTTCGAAGCGGCGTGCGGAGAGGAGGAAGAGATTTTTCTTAATTGAAATAAATCCCCGCCAGTGACTACTGAATGCCGTGTCGAGCTTTATGACTTCTATCGCATTTTCTTCGGGGCCGTAAAACATACTGTACAACAGGAGACCTTCGGCGGCGAGGTTGATAGTTTTGTATGCTTCATTTTGAGTAGGCCGAAGTGGAAGTTCAAAGCGAACCTGTTGCACCTGCGCGACGGCGGTGACGGAGAGAAGAACAAATAAGTGTAATAGAACTTTAGTACGCATTAACCTTAATGAGATAGAAAACATCGCGAGTTCTGTTTTCAAATCTCATCTCCGGATCTTTTACTGTTTGATATCCCCAAACATAAAACTTGTTGCCGTACCAGTGACGAACTCCGCCTTCGCCATTGGTTTCTTCACGAACAACATCTGTCGGTTTCTTTAATAATACTTTAACGGTGTCTTCTTCACTTTCATTATTCCTGAACCGTGCTCTCACTACCAGATCACTTTCCGATTTCGTAGCGATCACGATCTTGTTCTTATCGCACCAGAAATCTGCAACCTGCTCTAGCGCTGGCTTGCGCTGATCGTCTGCTTTAAGGCTATGATCCCATTCAAGCTTGCCATCGGGATTAAATGCCAGCACCGACGTCGACAACATGGCATAATCGCTTCGTGAAGCCTGGTTGTAAAAGTTATAAGGAGAATTATAGTATCGTGATGCGAACGGACTATAACCATAGGCAGAGTATGGCGTGTAATATGGACTTCCATATCCGCCATAAGGATACGGACCCATGTTGCCCGCGGTAACGGTGCTGTACGCTTCCGCCAACAGATAGAAACCCGCCGAACGTTCTTCGAGTCTTACGTTCGAAACGTTTGTTTTGAACTCAGGCTCCTTCGACTTATCGCGAAAGCGTTGCGACGCCGCCTTTATCTTTTCGGCGCGTTTGGCACTGAGATAATCCAGGAAGTGAGTGAGTTGCCCGAAGTCGTAATAATGGATCTGTTGTTCTTTAAATGGATCTGCAAGCACCGAGAAGAAACCTGTTGCTATCTTGGAATTATTCACAGCATACGTTCCTGCGATCAGCATCTCGTCGCGAACAAGTGAGCTTGTGAGTCCCGAAAGAATGGTTTTGCCCTGGTCGATCTTGATCTCGTCTTCCATGAGCTGAACGCCTTTCTTGTCGAACGTGCGAAGTGTTAGTGTTTTATCCTGCCGCGACGAGCGATTGGTCATGAGTGTATTGAACGTTCCGTTCTCGTTGATGCGGACGTCGAGAAGTTCTGTGTCTGCGAGGAAGAAACCCGGAACAACTTTCAATTGAGAATCGAGGATGTCGTAAATGATAACAGCAGGCTCCCGTCCAACATAGCCGGCCAGTATTGCATGACGTTCCAGGACGGTGAAGTGCGTGATGCGCAGGTTGAAATCATGTTTGATGTCGTAACGTTCAACATCTTTTGTTTTGAGATTATACTCGAGCATCAATACGCTGGCAACTTCATTGTCGCCGGAGCGAAGAAGGATGTAAAGATATTCGTTGGAGTATTCGTAGCCGATGAGGGTCATGCGTACGGGCACGCCAACTTCGGTGTACGCAACTTCTTTCAACAAAGAATCGAGCACCCTGATCTCGAAGATCTTTTCGCTGTTGAGAAAGCGGCTCTTATCGCGAACGAGAGCGATGCCCTGTTCCTTCATCGAGATGATGGTCCAGCTCGCATCAGTTCCTTTTTGTTCGAGTTCGAACCGGTCCACCTGGTTTATCTGGGCCAGCGCCGTGCCTACCGGCAGGCAGGCGGATGTGGAAAGAAGAAAAAGTAAAAATATGATCGGCTTATTTCCCACTACTCATCTTTATGATTTTATCCCACTCTGCTTTCTCCACCGACTGAACTGATAACCTGGGAACTCTTGCCAATGTCATGTCCTTAAGGTCGGCTTCGGCTTTCACTGCGGCAAGGGTGACGGGACTTTTTAACTTTTTTTCGGGCACAAGATCCACCACAAGCCATGCAGTATCCCCCGGCTCAGGGTACGGTTCGGAATCTACACGGGCAATACCGATCACCGACTTTTCATCGCCGGTGTGATAGATGAAAGCGAGGTCGCCTTTTTTCATGGCCCCGATGTTGTTGCGAGCCCTGGGATTTCTAACTCCATCCCAGGTTGCTTTTCCCTTCTTTTCGAGGTCGTCCCATGAAAAGGATTCGGGTTCAGTTTTCAAGAGCCAATGGCGCATAATTGAAGATTTATTAATAAGACTAAAATAATAAACGGATTCCATAATATTGGAGCAGAAATGAAAGTCCTATTGCTACGATTCTCCTCCATTGGAGACATTGTTTTAACAACGCCTGTCATTCGAACGGTGAAAACGCAGGTCGACAACGCCGAAGTCCACTTTGCAACAAAGATCAACTACAAAACCATACTCGAGTCAAATCCTTATGTTGACAAGGTTCACTACCTGGGAGATGACCTTCGTACGCTGATCAACGAGCTTCGCAACGAGAAATTCGATTTCATCATCGACCTTCATAATAATCTCCGCACCCGCATTATCAAGCTGGGCCTCGGAGTAAAGTCGGCGTCGTTCGACAAACTGAACTTCGAGAAATGGTTGATGGTAAATTTCAAGATCAACAAGCTGCCGCATATTCATATTGTTGAGCGATATCTCGCCGCCGCCGCTCCACTCGGCGTAAAAAATGATTCTCTCGGCCTCGATTACTTCATTCCCGAAAAAGACCAGGTGCCAGTAGAATGGCTGCCGGAAGAAATGAGGTCAGGATATGTTGTGTATGCTATCGGTGGGCAACATTTTACAAAAAAACTTCCTGTCGAAAGAATGATCGAGCTGTGCGACAAGATCAACAGGCCGGTCGTGTTGTTGGGTGGCAAAGAAGATCTCGACAACGGTGAGAAGGTTCGTGAGTTTTTCGAAAAGAATCCGAAAGACAATCGTAAGACTGTTATTTATAATGCTTGCGGTAAGTTCAATCTCAACCAGTCGGCCAGCATTGTGAAGCAGGCTCAATATGTTTTCACGCACGACACCGGTTTAATGCATATTGCAGCAGCTTTTCGCAAAGAGATCTTCAGCATCTGGGGAAATACCATCCCGCTGTTTGGAATGTATCCCTATCGCACACGCTTCTCTGCTCTTGAAAACAATAAGTTGAGTTGCCGTCCTTGCTCGAAAATAGGTTATGAGAAATGTCCCAAGGGACATTTTAAATGCATGTATGATACGGTGTTCGATTTTTACCTGCCGTAAAAGGGGATTGCCCGAACGAGTCGGGCAATGACGGTTCAATTAAGCTTGCTGTGAAAATACAATTGATGATCGGGTAACAACTCAGGGTGACCAATCTTCACTAAATCTTTTAAGATAAGATCTGGTCTCATATAACCGAGTTCCAAAAAATCATTCCCGCCTTTAGCACCTTTACGCGCGTTGTAATTATAGATCTGTTTTGTTTCGAATGGTTTGAACAGCGAGTAACGCTGGTCGGCAGCTTTCAATTGTTCGAAAGTGTCGAACGAGCCTACGATCCAGAGGTCGGCATCTTTCGCTTTGCTGTAAACTGCTTCGAAGCTGATCTCGAGCCAACCGTGTGTTGTATCGCTTGCCCAGAGATAATTGTTGCTCGCGTCTTTCAACAACTTTGCTGCATAGTTTTCGCCGCCGGGCATAAACCATGCATCTCCATACACGGTGCCACAAAGAACCGACGGTTTCTGTTGTGCATTCGCAACGAGATCGCGCGTGGTGTTGTATTCTTTTTCGATCATCGCGAAGATGGAGTCGGCGGCTTTCTCCTTTCCGAAGAACAACGAAGTAAACTTGATCCACTCGGCACGGCCCAACGGATCGCGTTCGAGATATTCGCCGTTGAGAACAACGGGTATTCCCATCTCCTGTACTTTTTTCAATTGACCGAGATCGGCTGTCATCGTGTAACCCATCACGATAGATGGCTTAAGCGTGTACAACAACTCAAGGTTCATTCCCTTGTCGATACCGAGATCTTTCACGAGGCCGGCATCGATGCGCTTGCGCGCCGTTTCGGAACTGATGTAATCTGTTGATGGAAATCCGACAAGCTTATCGGTAACGCCGAGGTAATCGAGGTGGGGGATGTGTGTTGTTGATGTACACACAATGGTTTCTACAGGAACTTCAACAACCTGCACATCGGCGGCATGATCGGGGATGGGTTCATTTTTATGGACTAATAAATATGTATAGCCTGAAGTCGCACCCTGGTAAGGATAGGTAACCGTTACCCATGTGGCATTGTCATCGTTTCTTACAGAAAATCCTTTGGCATACTTTACAGGAGTTGTTTTAATTATTTCCGTCTTTTGCTTTGAACAATGGCTGAAGAAGAAGACGATAAAAAAGAAGAAAAAGCAAAAGAAGAAGTTCCTATGTTTTACATGGAGAACGGCTTCGTTGTCTTTACGAAGGAATTTCATCTTAAACGAGGTTATTGTTGCAAGTCGGGATGTCGTCATTGTCCGTACGGTTTTCAGAAAGAGTCATCCACAGCAAACTGATTCTTACGGTACATCCACTGCCCTTTCGTGAAGTCTGGAAACTCCACGCTTTCCCCACCCAATTGTATCGAAGCTTCCGATAATGGCGTGATCGCACTCCACGTAACTGCATCATAAACATCCTGTGGTGTATTGATTTTCTGCTTCACGGATTCAACGAAAGCATTCAGAACAAACCAATCCATTCCACCATGGCCGGCACCCGACGCATCATTGCCATACTTCTTCCAAAGCGGGTGATCGTATTTATCGAGCCACGACTGTGCATCTTCCCAGTTGTGTGGTTTCGCGCTCTTGCCTTCAATGTAGATCGACTTATTTACGTCCATCCAGATGCCGTTGGTTCCCTGCACGCGGAATCCCAACGAATAAGGTCTCGGTAAATTAGTGTCGTGCTGAAGGAGAATGGTTTCGTCGTTGGCGGTGCGGATCATCGTGGTAACGACATCACCAAGTTTGAAATTGATCTTTGCGTTGGGATGATTTTCACCACCGCCTTTCACAATGTGTTCGTGTAGTCCTCTCGCCTTCGTGGAATAGGACACGAGTTGGGTGAAACGATTGCCACGATTGATGTTGGCCATCATTGCGATAGGACCGATGCCGTGTGTGGGGTAAAGATCGCCGTTGCGATACACCGAATGTTGTGTGCGCCACTGTGCTTCGGAGAATCCTTTCTCGCCAAACTCCACACCTTTGCCGTATGGATCGGCGCCGTTGTTGAATTTCACTTCACGCAGGTCGTGCTGGTATCCACCCTGGAGGTGAACAAGCTCGCCAAAAATTCCCTGGCGCACCATGTTCATCACTGCCATTACATCTCTTCGATAGCACACGTTCTCGAGCATCATCAATGGCATGCCTGTTTGTTCGCTGGTGTGTACCAATTCCCAGCATTCTTCTATGGTCATGCCAGTGATCACCTCGCAACCAACATACTTGCCTGCTTTCATAGAATCGAGACACATCACCGTGTGCCATTCCCATGGTGTGGCAATGATCACAGCATCGATGTCTTTATTCTGCAGCAGTTTCTTATAACCATGAGGACCATCGAGGATCACGGCAGGTTTGGGTTTACCGGCATCGCTCACCAGCTTAAGGCTCATGTCCACCATTCGCTGCTGTATGTCGCACAACGCTACAACTTCAACATCGCTTCGCTTCAGCGCAAGCTCGAGGTGACTTTGGCCACGCAAGCCAACGCCAATAAATCCGAGACGGATTTTGGCTGCAGCATCTTTTGCATTGATAACGGACGATGGAAGTATCGTTAGGCCAGCGCCGGCAACGGCGGCTGTTTTAATAAAATGACGGCGTGTGCTTTTCATAGTTCTTTCATTAAAATTTTATAGAGATCGATCATGGAGTCAATGTCCTTCTTATCAACTTTTTCGTTGGGCGAATGCGGATGATGCGATGGCGGGCCGACAAAGCACCAGTCGAACGGAAGGTTGCCGCGTTGCAATTCGCCACCGTCGCTCGAGCCGGAGCCTTCCACTTCAAGTTGGAACGTAACTTTTTTCTTTCGTGCGATGCCGACGATCTTATCGATGAATGTTTTTCTTGGAACATTCCTGTCGCGAAGAGATATCGCAACACCAAGACCTGGTTCCACTCCGTCGGTTGCCCATGTGACGTCGGAGATCAACGCCTGGCGAACGCCCCACTTGCGATAAATGTAGTCGGCGAGGTAACCTACCGATCCGCCGCCATGTTCTTCCCAGCAACTGAAAACTATTACACCATCGGTCAGCGTTTCGGCAATCTTCAATGCATTGTAGATACCAAGCCGGTCGTCGAGGTATGGCGACTCGATCATTGTTTTTGTTTCGCGGAAGTTGGGTTTGTAGGTGAGTGTTGTTCCGCGTTCTATTGCTCTTCCAAACTTGTAGTATGCGTGATGTTCGGCGTCGATCTCGAGTTCGCATTCGATAGGACCGAAGGCGTCTTCGCCGACGAGCAGGCTTCCCATACCGGCATCGGGACTACCTATTGAAACCAGTTGATTGTCGTAACGCACCGTGAAACCTATGGAATCCATGTGCGCGAATATGGCGGTGCGTGGCTTTCCGAATTTCAGGATCAGGCAATCCTGGAACTCTTCGCCTTCAATTATTTGTGGTTTTGTTTTCCACTTGTTCTTTTCTTTTTTGATGTATTTCAGAAGGAACTCTTTCAATGGTGCTTCCGAACCAGAAGGAGCATGTATGGCACAAAGGTTTTCCAATAACTTCATACGGGCTAATTTATTGGTTAAATTACAATCATGCACTACAACCTCTGCGATGTAGATTCGGTAGCCAACAGGTTTCTCTTGTCGATGCGCGATATAAAGACGCAGGGAGACCGGGCCGTCTTTCGTCGCAACATGCAGCGACTGGGATCGATCATGGCTTACGAGATCTCGAAAAGACTGAAGTACAAACAGACGGCTGTCGAAACACCACTCGGAACCGCCCGCGCCAGGGTTACCGAACAACACCCCGTGCTGATAACGATACTCAGGGCAGGGCTTCCATTCTTCACAGGCTTCCAGGAATTGTTCGACCAGTCGGATGCCGGGTTCATAGGCGCCTACCGTCAGGAAGGCACAGGAAGGATCACAATAAAAGTAGACTACGCCGCGACTCCGTCTATAGCGGGGAAAGACCTTGTGTTGATCGACCCGATGCTCGCCACCGGCCGTTCGGCAATCGATGCAATAAACTTATTGTCGAAAAATGCGCAACCATCGCACATTCATCTTGCCTGCATGGTGGCCGCCCCGGAAGGACTTAAGTATGCGAAAGAGAGCTTGCAAAGTACCGGCATACCGTTTACCATCTGGTCTTTTGCAGTAGACGAAAAGCTCGACGAGCGATTTTATATTGTTCCCGGTCTCGGTGATGCGGGCGATCTTAGTTTCGGGAACAGGATTTGATTTTTTTGACAACCGGACTTTTAAAATTATGTGGGACGATATATTGAAGGCTATACCCGGTGTTTTTCTTCCAAGTATGCTCAAGCTGATACTTGGACCACTGGCGGGTTATGGGTTGAAGATTAACATATTCGTTACGATGATCGCGAGCCTCGCGGGCATGATGACGATAATCACGGCTATCATTTATTCTGGCCAAATGATTCGCGACAAGATCGAGCGGTTTTTCTCGAAGCATTTGCGTCATGGAAAACTCTATAAGTTTATCGAGAAGTGGGGACTGTGGGGAGTGGTAGCGTTAACGCCGTTGATCCTCATGCCAATACCCGGTGCTTTATTGGCGCTTGGGTTTCAACAGAATCATACGAAGCAACAGATCCTGTTGTATATGCTCATCAGTGGAGCGGTGTGGAGTGTGATCTTTACGCTGGTGATCTATTTCTTAGGACATAAAGTGTTACCGGACTTTATAAAGTAGTAGTCTCGTCCGGGAGCATTTCTATATCTCTTATCAACACTTTCTTTGCGATAGCCTGCCCGGTTTTAGTAGCGGCAAGACCGCCGAGTGCGGTTTCTTTATAACGAGTTTCCATACTTGAACCGATCTCACCCATTGCTTCGATCACTTCATCGACAGGGATTACGCTGCTTACGTCGGCGAGTGCAATTTGTGCGGAGCTGTTGGCGATAGCGGCTGCACTTGCGTTCCGGACAACACACGGAACTTCGACAAGCCCGGCAACGGGATCGCACACAAGACCGAGCATGCACTGAACAGTGATTGCAACGGCGTTGAAGATCTCGTCGGTGTTTCCGCCGAGACAATACACGATTGCTCCCGAAGCCATTGCGGCAGCGGTGCCTGTTTCGGCCTGGCATCCGCCAACAGCGCCGGCGATAGAAGCTTTCTGTTCCATGATCAATGCAATGCCCGCCGCGAGCAACATCGCTTCGAGTATTTTTTTATCGGGAACATTATGGATCTCTTGCAGGGTGTAGAGCACACCGGGCATGATACCGCTGGCGCCTGCAGTTGGAGCAGCTACGATGCGGCCCATGCATGAGTTCACTTCCTTTGCAGCGAGTGCACGCGAAATGAGATTCTGAAATTCTTTCGAGAGAACGGGCGTCGGGTAATTGAAGACTTTTTTCGCACCGTTGTTGATCATTCCCGATCGCGATTTCATGTCGTCGCGGAGGCCGGTTTCAACGGCGTCTTTCATCACCTCCCACGCGCGGGCGAGGCCGTCCATCGTATCGGAGTCCTTTCGGTTCCGTTGATGATGTTCGTAGTCGAGCACCACGTCGACCAACGACATGTTGTTCGTAGTGCTGTATTCTTTCCATCCGGCAAAAGACTCAAACAGGTATGCCATGACTTGAATTGTTTGTTAGAACATGCTTGCCAGCAGGCAGGCTTACAAAACTAGATAATTCCCAACTAATCAAACCCTTGCGGCAGGTAATCAGTTCCCTACCCATTGTAGGGTATTTTGATCCTGCTGCGATAGAAATACATCGGATTCTTAGGTTGACAGAAATGGAAACAATTATATTTCAGTGATGCCTAAACTGTTGATTACTCTGTGCCTGGTTGCAGGCGCGTGGTGCTATGCACATGCGCAAACTCAACCGCAACCGCAGAACTTCTGGAATGTACTTGCCGAAGTCGGCTTCCAGACGCGTAAGGACGCCAACGGCACAATTATCGAAACACCAGTTTTCAGCAAGAATTTAAAAAAATACGACGGCAAGAAGATCAAACTGAAAGGCTTCATCATTCCGGTTAACGAGGTGGGCGATCAAAACAAATTCATGCTGTCGTCACTCCCTTTCAACATCTGTTACTTCTGTGGTGCTGCAGGTCCGGAGACTGTAATCGAAGTAGAGTCCGACGACGGTATGCGATACAACACGAAAGCAATTTGGGTAGAAGGTTTTCTTTACCTGAATGATACCGACCCCGACCATCACATGTATGTGCTGAAAGCCGCACAGCTGGTTTCCCTGTAATTTCTATCTTTAGCATTATCCATTATCCATTTTCCATTACCCATTGGTTATGAGATCACCCCTATTCTTCATTGTCTTTTGTGTTTCTATCACTGCTTTCGCACAATCTCCAGACGAGAACACAATAAAACTCTTATTTGACACAGAGCTCGGGCAAGGCCAATCTTACCAGATGCTCGAATATCTCACCACAAAGATCGATACGCGTCTTTCGGGCTCGCGCGGTGCTGCAGCGGCTGTCGATTGGACACGCGAGATAATGAGAGAATATGAATTCGACTCTGTATGGCTTCAACCGGTAATGGTGCCGCATTGGGTACGAGGACAAAAAGAAGTGGGCCGTGTTACTTCGAAGAAAGGTGTGACTACGATTGTAAATATTTGTGCGTTGGGTGGGTCGATAGGAACGGGACCGGGCGGTGTTACAGGGCAGATAGTTGAAGTAAAAACATTCGACGAGTTGAAACAACTTGGTTCGAGTGTGAAAGGTAAGATCGTGTTCTTCAACAGGCCGATGGATCCTACGAAGATCAACACGTTTACGGCTTATGGCGGTGCGGTAAATCAACGCGGCTCGGGTGCTTCAGAAGCGGCGCGTTATGGCGCGGTTGCAGTGGTTGTCCGGTCGATGGGTTCTAACTCCGAAGATTATCCGCACACCGGCAGCATGCAATATGCTCCGAATGTTCCGCAGATCCCTGCGGTTGCTATCAGTACCAAACATGCCGACCTGCTGAGTAAACTTTTGAAAGACGACAGTTCATTGCAGTTCTATGTGGAGACCCACTGCGAGACACTCGAAGATGCGCCGTCGTTTAATGTTGTTGGCGAGATCAAAGGAGGAGAATATTCTAATGAGATTATTGTTGTCGGGGGTCATCTCGATTCATGGGATCTTGCACAGGGCGCTCACGATGATGGTGCCGGTTGTGTACAGGCAATCGAAGTTCTTCGTTTGTTGAAAACGATGGGTTATAAGCCCAAGCGCACCATTCGTGCCGTGATGTATATGAATGAGGAGAATGGTTTACGTGGCGGAAGAGCTTACGCAGATCTTGCTGAGAAGAATAAAGAGAAACACATTGCCGCTATCGAGTCGGACCGCGGTGGTTTTACACCGAGAGGTTTTACATTGAGTGCTACAGATTTTGAGAAGGAACGGATCCGCTCGTGGAAACCATTGCTGGAACCGTATGGTCTTAGCGACTTCGGACAGGAGGGAGGCGGTGCTGATATTGGTCCGCTGGCAAGAATGAATGTTGCGTTGATTGGTTTCTTACCGGACTCGCAGAGGTATTTTGATTATCATCATACCCCTGTGGATACTTTTGATAAAGTGAATAAGAGGGAGTTGGAGTTGGGTGCTGCGAGTATGGCGGCGTTGGTGTTTTTGTTGGATAAGTATGGGTTGAAGTGATCTATTTGTGTTTACGTTTATGCTTATATAGATTTTTTTCGACGCGATCCATTCGAACTACAAGGCTATCGACTGTCTTTTGTAAAAATCCAAGTTTACTATCAATTGTGCCCATCTTATAGAGCATAAGAGCCACGCCGCCTACTACCGGCACCGTCGCTGAAACGATTACTTCCCAATTCATAATAATTTCTTTTTTCTGCAATTATACGTTCCGACCACACCTTTGCATCACATTTTTAGCCCTCAGGCTTGAGATCATCAGGAAAACCGTACAACCTCACACCACCCTCCCTCACACCTCACATCTTTTTCTTTAAATTAGACAACATGAAACACCCCCTGGCAATACTCCTCCTGTTGTCGTTGGCCCTCGCACAGGACATCCTCATCGCCGTCAAAAAAGACAACAAATGGGGATACGTCAATCCATCTGAAACATTCGTGATCCCCGCGAAGTACGACGATGCATGGCCGTTCTACGATGGCAAAGCCGCCGTCGCCGAAGGCACAACGTACGGCCTCATCAACACTAAAGGCGAATGGATCTTTAAAGCAGAACACGGTGGCATCGTCAACGGCGACCTCACGAACAAACGATTCGTATGCAGCACCGACCAGGGCAAATGGGGCGCAACCGACCTCAAAGGTAAGACCATCGTCAATTTTCAATTCGATGCCATGTCGCCATTTCAATATGGTATGGCAATCACCGGGATTAAGACAACCAATGCAGACCTGATCAGGATCAATGTTGTCGATACACTTGGTAAACAGATCATCACCAACGACAACATTTACCTTCCGGCAAAGTCGCTCTCTCAAGGCAAGAAGATCCACGATGGTTACGTCAGCGTTCTCGTGGATGGCGATTATAGTAAAGCGTTGAAGCCTTCGGGAATGAAACTCGATGGCAAAGATCTCTATTATGCTTTGCTCGATGTTCGCAGCAAACAACTCGTGAACCTCAAAATAAATTCATTGAACGACGAAGTAAGAGAAGGACGCTTCAATCTTTCCGTCGATGGCATCTCCTATTCGTGGTCGATACCCTTGCGATCGGAACCCGCCATCAACGAAGCGAAGTTCAATTTTCTTTCCCCGGCGCTGTACCCGTTCTCCAGCGGTATCGCTGCAGTTCAAAAAGATGGCAAGTGGGCATTTGTGGATAAAGACGGAAGCATCATTAGCGAAACAAACCTCCCGGCATCGGATTACATCAACGACAGCCCTTTGTATTCTGGTGGCTTCGTGATCTTCAAAAAGAAAAATGGTGAATACATCTACACCGATCTCAAAGGAGTACAACGCATAGCGATGGAATTCGAAGAAGTCAACCCGTTTCAACTGGGAGCCGCAGTTGTAAAATTGAAAGGAAAATATGGATTGGTTCAGAAAGATGGTACGTGGGCTCTGCAACCCACGTACGACCTGGTAAGATATTGACTACTTCGCGTATTCTTCAATAGGCAAACAGCTGCAAACCAAATTCCTGTCGCCATAAGCATTGTCGATACGACTAACGCTTGGCCAGAACTTAGCCTCACGAACAAACCCGAGCGGGTACGCAGCTTTTTCACGGCTGTAAGGACGATCCCACTTGTCGGCCGTTACGATAGCCGCGGTGTGAGGAGCATTCTTCAACACATTATTTTCTTTCGGAGCTGTTCCGTTTTCGATTTCCTGGATCTCTGCACGAATGGCAATCAAAGCATCAACAAATCGATCGAGCTCTTCTTTCGTTTCGCTTTCCGTTGGTTCGATCATCAATGTGCCGGCAACGGGGAATGATACTGTCGGAGCGTGGAATCCATAGTCCATCAATCGCTTCGCAATATCTTCCACTTCAATTCCGGCTTTCTTGAAATCGCGGCAGTCAACGATCATCTCGTGTGCACAACGACCATTCGAGCCAGTGTATAAGATCTTGTAGTGTTGTGTCAACCTGTCTTTAATATAGTTGGCATTGAGTATCGCCAGCCTGGTTGAGTTCGTGAGGCCGTCGCCACCCATCATCGCGATGTAAGCATAAGAGATGGCAAGGATACTCGCACTTCCCCACGGTGCCGCCGAAACAGCATGTATCGCTTTGTCATGATGAAGATCAACAACAGCGTGACCCGGAAGGAATGGCTTCAACTTATCATTCACGCAAATAGGACCCATGCCAGGGCCGCCACCGCCGTGAGGTATACAGAATGTCTTGTGAAGATTGAGGTGACAAACATCGGCGCCGATGTTGGCCGGGGAAGTAAGTCCAACCTGTGCATTCATGTTGGCTCCGTCCATGTACACGAGTCCGCCGTTCTTGTGGATCGTGTCGCAGATATCGATGATGCTTTCTTCGAACACACCGTGAGTCGAAGGATACGTCACCATCAAACAAGAGAGCGTGTCTTTGTATTGTTCTGCTTTAGCTTTAAGATCGGCAACGTCGATCTTACCATGCTCGTCCGATTTTACGACTACGACTTCCATACCAGCCATCACTGCCGAAGCGGGATTGGTTCCGTGTGCCGAAGCGGGAATCAATGAAACGGTTCTGCTCTTGTCGCCGCGACTTTCGTGGTAAGCGCGGATAACCATGAGGCCTGCGTATTCGCCTTGTGCACCGCTGTTGGGTTGCAATGAAACGCCGGTGAATCCGGTGATCTCTTTCAGCCAGCTCTCGAGGTTCACGATCATGTCGAGATAACCCTGTGTTTGAGAAGATGGTGCGAAAGGATGGATCTGTCCTAGCTCAGGCCATGTTACCGGTATCATCTCCGCTGTCGCATTGAGCTTCATCGTACACGAACCCAGCGAGATCATAGAATGAACCATCGAAAGGTCTTTGTTCTCGAGTCTCTTGATGTAGCGAAGCATTTCGTGCTCTGCATGATGCGAATTGAAAACAGGATGAGTTAAATATTTTGACTGGCGCTGAAGTGCATCGGGCCAGTTAATATCAACAGAGCTATGCGATGCCTGTTTCCCTTTAAAGATCTCGAGAATTGTATTGACATCACTCAACGTTGTTGTTTCATCGAGAGAGATGCCAATTGTACCATCGGCGAAGTACCTGAAATTGACCTCTCTTTTCTCAGCTTCTGACTTAATGCCTTTTGCGTCTTTAGCTTCGATCTTCAGTGTGTCGAAATAATTTTTATTCAATTGCGTCACGCCGGCATCGGCCAATCCTTTTTCAAGAATTCTTGCAAGGCCATGGATCCTCGACGCGATCTTCTTCAAACCATCGGGTCCATGATAAACGGCGTACATTCCTGCCATCACAGAAAGCAACACCTGTGCAGTACAGATATTCGATGTTGCTTTTTCGCGACGAATATGTTGTTCGCGAGTTTGCAGCGCCATGCGATAACCATGTTTGCCGTTGGCATCGATCGAAGCACCGATGATACGTCCGGGCATCTGGCGTTTAAACTCATCGCGTGTTGCGAAGAATGCAGCGTGAGGTCCGCCGAATCCCATGGGCACACCGAAACGCTGTGAAGAACCAACAACAACATCGGCACCCATTTCACCGGGCGACTTCGTGAGCAACAGGCTCATGAGATCGGAACCAACTGCAACGAATACTTCATGTTCGTGTGCTGCCGCAATAAGATTCGTGTAATCGATGATCTCGCCGTTGTTGTTCGGAGTCTGGAGATAAACAGCAAAAAGATCTTTATCGGTGAGGTCGGCTTTTGTTACATCGCCAATCACCAGGTTGATACCGAGTGGAGTGGCACGTGTTTTTAATACGTCGATGGTTTGAGGAAACGTGTGGACATCGACAAAGAACTTCGTGGCATTTTTCTTATTCACTTTGCGTGAAGCGAAGAACAGGTGCATCGCTTCGGCAGCAGCTGTTGCCTCGTCGAGCAACGATGCATTAGCGATCTCCTGGCCTGTAAGATCGATCACCATCGTTTGGAAGTTGATGAGGGCTTCGAGACGACCTTGTGCGATCTCTGCCTGGTAAGGTGTGTAAGCTGTATACCATCCCGGGTTCTCGAGAATGTTTCTGAGGATAACGCCGGGAGTAATACAATTGTAATAGCCGGTGCCGATATAAGACCTGAAGATCTTGTTTTTCGATACCGTCTTTTTGAAACTGTTCAGGAACTCAAACTCCGACTGTGCTGCGGGCAACTGGAGACTTTTCTTCAGTCGAATGTTGGCGGGGATCGTTTGCGAGATCAACTCATCTACCGAGCTTGCTTTTATCACCTTGAGCATCTGGGCTATCTGCCCGGCGTCGGGCCCAATGTGTCGTGATTCAAATTGTTCGTTATAGGATGAGTCTGCCTTCATAAGAAACGTAGTGATTGTTGGATGCGAGGGTTAACAAAAAAAGAACGTGCAATGTTCAACGAGTTGAGACCATCGTTGCACATTGCACCTTGCACTTAAAACCTTTCGAATTGTGAGAAGAAGAAATTCCCTTCTATCGCTGCGTTCTCATCAGAATCACTTCCGTGAATCGCATTCGCATCGATCGATTTCGCAAACAGTGCGCGGATAGTACCGGGCGCTGCTTTCTTCGGATCGGTAGCACCGATCAGCTTACGAAAATCTTCAACTGCATTGTCTTTCTCGAGGATCATTGGAACGATAGGTCCCGATGACATATATGCAACCAGTTCTCCATAGAAAGAACGTTCCTTATGGATAGCATAGAATTTTCCGGCGAGATCGGCGCTAAGCTGCGCCTTCTTCATTGCCACGATCCTGAAACCTGCTTCTTCAATTTTTTGCGTGATAGCACCTGTGTTGCCCGCGATAGTAGCGTCGGGCTTGATCATGGTAAATGTCCTGTTTCCTGCCATAAAATATTGATTAGGGATTTTAGGCCGCAAAAGTATCAAACCCTGCCTTTGCAATCAAACTCATTTATCTTCATTTTTGCCCCTTCCATGAAAAACATCCCGGCCTTCAAAACCCTGCTTGACCAGCCACAGAACGTGGTTATTGTCACGCATTTCAAGCCGGATGCCGACGCCCTCGGTTCGTCGCTCGGCCTGGCCGGCTTCCTGAAAAAGAAAGGCCACAAAGTGCAGGTGATCACTCCCAGCGACTACCCCGAATTCCTGTCGTGGATGCCCGGCAACGAAGAAGTACTGGCCCTGGATCGGAAACCCGAGACCTTGAAAGCCGCGTCCGACCGCGTGAACGCAGCCACCATTGTTTTCTGCCTCGATTTTTCAAGTCTCAGCCGCATTAATGATCTCGGTAACGTAGTGAAGAACGCCGCGGCGACTAAAGTCCTCATCGATCATCACCTCGAACCCGAACATTTTGCCCAGTTCGAACAGTGGGACACCACTTCGGCTTCGACAGCTGGTCTCGTTTTCGAATTGATCGAACAACTCGGCGAAGCCGATAAGATAGACGCCGGCATAGCAATGTGTCTTTATGCCGGCCTCATGACCGACACCGGTGGCTTTCGTCACAACAACACTCATCATCGCGAGTTTTTGATCGCGGCGAAGCTTGTTGAGATCGGCGCCGATCCGCACCAGATCGCGAAAGATGTATACGACACCAACACGCTGGAGCGCCTGCGACTTACCGGCTACGTGTTGTCGCAAAAACTGAATGTGCTTCCGGAATATCACACTGCATACATGACTTTGTCGCAGGATGAGTTGAAACAGTTTGGTGCTCAAACAGGAGATACTGAAGGACTCGTTAACTACGGGCTCTCGATAAAAGGTGTGAAGCTGTCGGTACTCATGTACGACCGCAAAGAAGAGATCAAGCTTTCGTTCCGTTCGCTCGAAGACTTTTCCGTGAACGAAATGGCACGCAAGTATTTCGAAGGCGGAGGACATCGCAATGCATCCGGTGGCACAACGAAACTTTCGTTGGAACAGACACTCAGGAAATTCCTGGAAATACTTCCCGAATACAAAGAACAACTTCAGAAATGAAAACGAGGGTAGCGATTTACTTAACTGTTCTTTCCATTGCGGCATGGTCTTGTAACAAAGACACGAAGACAACACCGTCCGGTTATGAATTTACGGTGCTCAAACCTGGTGACGGAAAAACCGTGAAGCCCGGCGAGATCATTACTGTCGACATGGTGATACTCGATCAGAATGATTCGGCATGGTATGATAATCGTCCTACCGATTACCCGGAGATGATCAAGATCGGCGATCCTTCGAAGATGGAGACCGAGCGTGGTATCAACGAGGTTTTCAGAATGGTGTCGAAAGGCGATAGTATCGAATTGAAGATGCGGGCGAAGGACGTATTTCTTTACATGTGGAGGATGGATCCTCCCGAAGGTGTTGATCCCGAAAGTCAATTCACCTATCGTATCATTTGTCGCAACATATTCGATGATGCAGGCGCCGAAAGATTTACGCAAGAGCGCGACGCTATTCACGCAGAGAAAGAAAAAGTACGTTTGACACGCGAAGCCGAAGAAGCAAAAGTTAAAGAAGCTGAACGGGCGGAATACAATAAGATCCAGTTAGGAAAGGATACAGTTATCATCGACAACTTCCTGAAAGGAAAGAATGTGAAAGCCGAGAAGTTACCTTCAGGGATCCGCTACATCGTTAAATCAAAAGGTGAAGGCAAGAGCCCATCCGATGGCGACCTTGTTGGCGTGAGATATCACGGTGAGTTTCTCGACGGCACAGAGTTCGGAAGCGGCGACGCTGTATTCTCATTGAATAAGCATGACGTTATTGCTGGTTGGGACCAGGTTGCGGCAACTATGAAGAAGGGAACAGTACTTACCGTATTCATTCCTTCAACACTTGCGTATGGAAAAGATGGTCGCCCCGGGAATCCCGGCATTGCGCCCGACGCAATACTTGTTTACGAAATGGAGTTATTGAATTTCAAAAAGCAATGAAGAAAGGGTTAGCAGGGTTATTATTATTTGGAGTGATCGCATTCGTGGCTTGTCAAAAGTCCACCGTTACACCAACTGTTTATCAGCAGTTCACAGCCGACAGCCTGTTAATCGTGAATTATCTCGCCGATAATCATATCAATGCTGTTGCCCACGACAGCGTATGGTATGTGATCTCAGAAATGGGAACGGGCGCCTATCCTACCAGGTACAATTGTGTTAGCGTTAAATATATCGGCACCGAGCTTGGCGCAGCAGCACCCTTCGAAACAAATACCGATTCCGGTCTCAAAGGCCCGTTGAAAGGTCTCATCAGCGGTATGCAGATCGGTCTCAAGAGATTTCCGAATGGCACCAAAGGCACCCTCTATATTCCTTCGGCACTCGGCTATGGCGCATCAGGCAAGACCGATAACTATGGCGCCTATGTAGTGCATCCCAATACGGTCCTGGTTTTCAATATTGAACTCTTTGCATTGTCCGACTACAATGTTCTCGGTAACTATTGCTACGAATAACAGGCACAAGCTCGAGGAGATCCAGGCAATACTTAACGAAGGTATTGTACTGAAGACACTCAGGGACATCGGCTGCTATGAAGAGCTGGCCGAAGACCAGGACACCATCGAAGGAAATTCATTTCAGAAAGCAGACTACGTCTTTCGTAATTATCATGTCGATTGCTTTGCCGACGACACCGGTCTCGAAGTGGAAGCACTGAATGGTGCACCCGGAGTGATATCTGCCATGTATGCTGGTCCTCAACGCAGTGCAGATGATAACATCAGCCTGTTGTTGAAAAATCTTGAAGGCAAATCGAATCGTCGTGCGCGCTTCAGAACGATCATTACTCTTATATTGAAAGGAGAGGTTCATACTTTCGAAGGCATTGTGAATGGAAGTATCCTTACGACCCGCAGAGGAAGCGATGGTTTTGGATACGACCCGGTGTTTCTTCCCGACAATTCTTCGAAGACGTTGGCGGAAATGTCGATGGATGAAAAAAATCAAATAAGCCACAGGGCAAATGCTGTTAGAAAACTTACTACTTTTCTGAACAGTCCCCGATGAATCGGGGCGGGCTTCATGAAGCGAGCATACACCATTGGCATTACTGGCGGAAGCGGTTCGGGGAAAACATTTTTCCTCCGTGGGCTTTCAGCACAATTCGCTGAAGACGAGATCTGTCTTCTTTCGCAAGACAACTACTATAAGCCATTGGCCCAACAAACCCGCGATGATAACGGCATCGAGAATTTCGATCTTCCAGGCGCTATCGATCGTAAAGCCTTTCACGACGATGTTGCCAGGCTCCGCGCAGGCATCGATGTAGACAGAAAAGAGTACACCTTCAATAATCCCAAAGCCGAACCGAATATTCTTACTTTCAAAGCAGCGCCATTGCTGGTTGTGGAGGGATTGTTTGTTCAGTATTTCGAAGAGATCGAGAAAGAACTCGACCTGAAAATATTTATTGAAGCGAAGCCCCACGTAAAGATCGCGCGTCGCATCAAACGCGACCAGGTGGAAAGGGGATATGATATCAATGATGTACTATACCGCTACGAATTTCACGTGATGCCGGTGTATGAAACACTCATCGAACCATTAAAGCACAGTTCGGATCTTATCATTCCAAATAATAGCCACTCTTCACGCGCGTTAAGCGTTGTGATCGAATTTTTGAAAAGTAAACTCGCTGTGTCTGAATTCTGATGTACGAGGTACGATTTACGATGTACCATTTTGGAGCCGGAAGGTCATTCGAAGCAAATCGTACATCGTACTTTGTACATCGTAAATTTTCTTAGCTTTACACTCCCATCATGAGAAAAACGGCCATTTTACGTGGAATTATGCTTGTAGCTGGATTGATCGCAGTATGCGCAATCTTGCTGAGCCCCGGCTTTTCTCAAACGAAAAAAGAGAAGGCTGCAGGAACTCCTGAAAAGGAGACCGTCCTCATCCAAACCCCATCTGATGCTATTCCCGGCAGCGCCGTATCTGTAGACGAGCCGGCAATTCCTGTCATCACAGAGATCGCAGAACCAGAAAAGAAACAACAGCTTCCCGCCATTGCCGCGAAGCAGGTAACGAAGTATTTCAAAGTACTTCTTCGAACGCTCATAGCTCCAAACGCACCTTAGTTAAGCAGCAACACCAATAAGCCCAATAAGCAATGCGCGCTTCGCGCGCACCGTCGCTTTTCACCATTCACTTTTCACTATTCACTTTTTCTTAAAATCATGAAAAACAAAGGTTTTGTCATTGTATTGACAATAATTGTAACTGCCCTATGCCTCTATAAGCTGTCGTTTACGATGGTGGCGTTGAGAGTACAACAGGAAGCAACCGAGCAGGCAACTGCCGACGGGAAGATCGACCTTCTCAAAAAACAACATTATCTCGATTCGATCTTTAACAAGCCGGTATACGATTTCTTCGGCGCTGAATTCACTTACAAGGAAGTGAAAGACAGTGAGCTCTCGCTCGGTCTCGACCTCCAGGGTGGTATGCACGTGGTGCTCGAAGTATCGCCTGCCGATATCGTTAAAGGTCTTGCCGGTAACACGCAGGATCAAAACTTCACAACTGCTCTTGCGAAAGCACGCGAGCGTCAGAAGACCAGCCAGGCAAGCTTCGCCGAACTGTTCCGCCAGGAATATAAGAAGTTGGTTCCTAACCAGCAGCTTGCTCCACTGTTTGCAAGCTCCGCAAACAAAGACCGGATCCGTCAGAACGCCGACGATGATGCGGTGGTAAAGTTCCTCGACAAAGAAATTGAAGATGCGATCGATCGTTCTTATACGATCCTCAAAACACGTATCGACCAGTTTGGTACCGCATCACCTTCAGTTCAGCGTCTTCAGGGAACCGGTGGAATCCAGATCGAAGTTCCGGGTGCCGACAATCCCGGTCGTATCAAGAAGTTGTTGCAAGGCGTGGCACGTCTCGAGTTCTGGGATGTGATCGAACCAAGCGATCCTGTGATGAACCAGGTGATCACAAGCATCAACGCAACACTTGTAAAAGAAATGGCAGCTGAACGTAAGGCTGCAACTGCAAAGGCTACCGAAGCCATCAGCACACCGGAGAGAGATCTCTCTGCGCTGAATGCCGATACAACAAAGTCGGATCTCGAGAAACAACTCGGCGCTACCGATTCAGCAAAAACTGCTAACGTGCTCGACTCTCTTCGCACAGCCGGAATGTCTCCGCTGCTTTCATTGTCGAACCCAACAGTTAACTTCCTCTATAACATCCGCGACACGGCAACGATCAACTCTGCTTTGAAGAGAGAAAGTGTTCGTTCGATCCTTCGCGCAAAGAACATCGGTTATTTCTGGGATGTGAAACCACAACAGGAATACACTCCTGGTACTGACGACCTCATACTGAACTTCGTAAACCTCGGAAGAACAGGTAAGCCTCTTCTTACCGGTGAAGTTATTACCGACGCACGTGCCGACTTCGATCAGTATGCACGCAACGCCGTGAGCATGCAGATGAGCGGCTCAGGTGCACGCACATGGGCTAAGATGACGGCCGCTGCTGCCGCAAAAACTCCCCGCGGACGTATCGCTATCGTACTTGATAACTATGTATACACAGCACCCTCTGTGCAGGGCGAAATTCCTAACGGTAACTCGCAGATCACAGGTAGCTTCGAAACGGAAGAAGCGAAAGACCTTGCCAACGTGTTGAAGGCCGGTTCACTTCCTGCTCCTACACGTATCGTTGAAGAAGCGATTGTTGGACCTACACTCGGTAAAGTAGCCGCCGACCAGGGTGTGGTTTCGATGGCTGCAGGTCTTGCACTGGTGGTGATCTTCATGGTTGCTTATTATTCGAAAGGCGGATGGGTTGCTAACATAGCGTTGTTGTTCAACGTGTTCTTCATCCTCGGTATCCTCGCGCAGCTGCCGGGCACTTCGCTCACGCTTCCCGGTATTGCCGGTATCGTGCTCACGATGGGTATGGCCGTAGACGCGAACGTACTTATCTACGAACGTATCAAAGAAGAATTACGACACGGCCGCAGGCTCGTCGATGCGATCAACACCGGTTTCAAACGTGCCTTCGCAACCATCTTCGACTCCAACCTTACTACGCTTATCACAACAATATTTCTGTTCATACTGGGTCAGGGTCCGTTGAAGGGTTTCGGTATCACACTTATGGTTGGTATCATCACATCGTTCTTCACGGCTATCTACATCTCGCGTGTCATCATCGAATGGATGGTTCGCAAAGGCGACCAAAGCAAGATCTCTTTCGATAGCCCTATCGCACGCATGGTAGGAAAAAGGAGGAATTTTGACTTCATCGGTGTTAGAAAGATCAACTACATCATTACATCCACATTCATCCTTATTGGTTTTGCTGTACTCTTGTCCAACGGTCTCAACCTCGGTGTTGACTTCAAAGGTGGTCGTTCTTATGTCGTTACTTTTGCAGAACCTGTTGATGCTACGGCAATGAAAAGTGCGCTGACCGAATCCTTCGAAGGATCCAGCACAGAAGTTAAGAACTACGACGGCAATACTTCACTAAAAGTGACAACATCGTGGCTCATCGACGACGACTCCGAAGAAACAACGGAGAAAGTGAAAGCAGCCCTTGTTGCAGGTCTCACGAAAGCAACCGGCAAAGAATACCAGGAGAATCCTTCGAATCTCGATAACACGCACTTCACCATCGGCAGCTCTACTAAAGTAGGAGCTACCGTGGCCGACGACATCAAGAACTCGGCATGGAAGGCAACGTTGTTCTCGATGATAGGGATCTTCCTTTACATCCTCTTCCGGTTCAAGAGCGTGTCGTACAGTATCGGTGCTATCGTGGCTACCGTTCACGATACATTCTTCGTGTTTGCTGCATTTGGTATCGCCGAAATATTCGGTTTCTCTTTCGAGATCGACCAGGTGTTTGTGGCGGCTATCCTTACGGTGATCGGTTATTCACTGAACGACACCGTTATCATCTTCGACCGTATTCGTGAATACCTTTCGTTTGGTGCAAACCACAATAGGGCACAGGTGTTCAACGATGCGATCAACAGCACACTGAGCCGTACCTTGATCACTTCGGGTACTACGCTCGCCATGATCATCGTACTGTTGTTGTTTGGTGGTGAATCGATGCGCGGATTCTCCTTCGCCCTCCTCGTTGGTGTTGGCGTTGGAACTTATTCTTCGATCTTCATCGCAGCTCCTGTCGTTCTCGACTTCGACCGCAAGGTTCGCGATAAGATTGGACTGGGCGAGACCAAAGAAAGTAAAGAGAAGCTGGTAGTAAAACCTGCATAATGTAAGTAAATACAAAAAGGGCCGTAAGGCCCTTTTTACATACCTTTCGGTTGATGAGGAAATATCTGCAGATCATACTCAACCGGTTTACCAATCGACAGTTCCTCTTTCTCGCTGCCATCCTTATCGGCCTTTGGGCTGGCCTCACCGCGGTTGTACTTAAGCTATTTGTTCACTACGTAACCATCGGCATCCAGGCGATCTCGGAAACCTACGATTGGATCTACCTCGTAACACCGGTTGTCGGTATTTGCATCACGGTGCTTCTCGTTCGCTATGTGATCCGCGAAAAGCTCAGACCAGGAACATGGCATGTGTTGCTGGCCATCGCAAAAAAGTCGAGCAAGCTCAATAAGAAAGAAACGTACAGCCAGGCTCTTACTTCTGCCGTTACCGTAAGCATGGGTGGTTCCGTCGGCCTCGAGTCGCCAATCGTGCAGACTGGCTCCGCAATAGGCTCCACGTTCGCCTCATTCTTTCCTGTCGGTTACCGCGACAGGACGTTGATGCTCGCGTGCGGGGCAGCAGCAGGCATTGCCGCAGCATTCAACGCTCCGATCACCGGCGTCTTATTCGCACTCGAAGTGTTGCTGGTCGATATCAGCGTGTCGTCGTTCATACCGTTATTGATCTCAGGCGCCGTTGGTGCCCTTTGCTCTAAGATCATTTTGAAAGAAGGAATTCTTTTGTCGTTCACACACGTGAGAGAATTCGACTATCACAATGTCGGCTTCTATGTTCTTCTTGGATTGCTGTGTGGATTGGTTTCGGTTTATTATGTGCGGACACTTCTTCGAACACAAGACCTCCTTGCGAAGTATTTACCCGGCACGTATACACGAATGATTATTGGAGGATTGCTGCTGGGTGGACTCATCTTCGTATTTCCTACGTTGTTCGGCGATGGCTACTCAACTATAAAGACACTTGCTGAACAAGATCCCGCGAAACTTTTCGAGAACAGTTTCATTAGCAAGTTCGAAGACAGGCAGCTCATGATCATTCTCACAGTTTTTGTATTATCACTCGTCAAGGTTTTTGCAGTCGGTCTCACGCTCGGTTCCGGTGGCAATGGTGGCAACTTCGCACCATCACTATTTGTAGGCGCTTGTCTCGGCTTCGCGTTCTCGAGCATTCTTGTGATGGCGGGCTTCGATCGCGTTACTGTTGCCAACTTTACACTGGTTGGTATGGCCGGAGTTCTCACGGGTGTTTTTCATTCGCCACTCACCGGTATCTTTCTCATAGCCGAAGCAACCGGCGGTTACGAACTCATGATACCATTGATGATCGTGGCTGCTTTGAGCTCCGGTGCATCCAGGTTCCTTAAACAACAGTCGCTCGACGAAACTGTTCTTCGAAGGAACGTCTCGAATTTTTCTTTCGACAAAGACACGCAACTGCTTTCGCGTTTATCGATGACCGATTGTATCGAGAAAGATTTTGTGCCGGTGATGACCAACTCCAGCCTCCGCAAGCTGATCGACATCATTGCTCATTCGAAGCGGAATATTTTTCCTGTAATCGACGAGAATCAACAGTTACTTGGAATGATCGCGCTCGAAGATATTCGTGAGATCATGTTCAACAATTCGTTGTACGACGAAACTTCCGTGAATCAACTTATGCGTCCGCCGCAAGTCGTTGCAACTGTCGATGAAGAAATGTCGTCGGTGATGGAGAAGTTTGATAAGAGTAATGTTTGGAATATTCCAGTGCTGGATAATGGGAAGTATGTGGGTTTTATATCGAAATCGAATATCTTTTCGAAGTACCGGAACCGCCTGAAGAACTAAGTTTATAATCTTTTTCTAACATCCCGGCACGAAAATCGCCGTGCTATCGTTCGTAGTTTTAAGATGATGAACATCCTGCTGATAGAAGACGAGCCAAAAACGCTGCAATTCATCAAGAAAGGTCTTGAAGAGAATGCATATAAGGTCGACACCGCAGAAGACGGACGCACCGGGAAGCACCTCGCGCTTCGAAATCATTACAGCCTCATCATCACCGATGTGATCATGCCCATCATGGATGGCCGTGCTCTGTGCATGGAACTTCGTGAGGCAAAGATCCAGACACCGATACTCATGCTTACAGCACTCGGTGCTACCGAAGAAATTGTTGCCGGCCTCGACAGCGGTGCCGACGATTATCTCTCGAAACCATTCGAGTTCAACGAGCTTCTTGCACGCATACGTTCACTCACCAAACGTCAGCGCATGGCCGAAGAAAGCCAGCTTGTTGCCGGCGATCTCGTGATGGACGTGGAACGCCGCACCGTGAAACGCGAGGGCAAAGCCATAGAACTCACCGCTAAAGAATTCGCCCTGCTGGAATATTTCCTCCGCAATAAAGGTAAAGTGATCCCACGCGTGGAACTGGCGAAAAATGTCTGGAACGTGGACTTCGACACAGGCACTAACATGGTTGAGGTTTACGTAAACTATCTCCGAAAAAAAATCGACCGCGACTTTGAGAAGAAGCTCATTCATACTCAATTTGGGATGGGCTATGTCTTAAAGGCCGACTAAGTGCAGATCCGTACCCGTCTTACATTACAGTTTACTGTCCTGGTTACGGCCATCATCCTGCTTTCCTTCTTTCTCATTTATTATCTCTGGAGTCAGCTCATCGATCGTGAGTTCGACAAACGTCTTCGTGAAAAAGGAATTACCACTGCGGTTCTTTTGCTTAAAGTAAATCGCGTGGACTCTGCGTTGCTCACGGTGATCGACCGCGCGAAAGCAGATAACCTCTATCATGAGAACATAGTTGTGCTCGATAGTCTCGAGAGGATGTTGTATGTGAATACCAACAACTTCGAATTAACGGTCGACACGGCGATGTTTCATCGGATCCGTCGTGAGCGCGAAGTGAGATTTAAGCAGGGTGAATTCAACGCAGTCGGCTTCATGTTTCGTGAGAAAGGCGACTACGTGGTGATCGCTGGTGCCGTAAACCGTGAAGGACAACAACGACGAACCGATCTCCGAACGTTGCTCATTACACTATCAGTTGTGATGACGGTGCTGGTAGGACTTACGGGCTGGGTTTATGCAGGGCGTGCATTGCGTCCTATTCAAAGAGTTATGGACGAAGTGGAGGAGATCTCGCCACTCGACCTCAGCAAGCGTGTTCCTGATACCGGTCAGCCCGACGAGATCGGTAAGCTCGTTGCGATCTTTAATAAAATGCTGTCGCGTGTCGAGAATGCATTCAGCCTTCAAAAAACATTTGTTGCCAACGTATCACATGAGTTGAAAAACCCGCTCACGAAAGTAACGTCGCAACTTGAAGTGACATTACTCAACGAACGAGGGGGAGCCGAATACAGATCTACGATTGCTTCGGTGCTCGAAGACATCAAGGAACTCAACCACATGTCGAACAGCTTGCTGGAGCTTGCGCAACTAAGTCGTGGTGAAAGTTCTTTTTCGATGACTGGTGTTCGTCTCGACGAGATCCTTTGGGAAGTGCGCGAGCGTCTTGAAGCAGGAGAGACCGGCTACCACGTGATCATCGAGTTGCGGGATCTGCCGGAGGACGAAACGAAATTGTATGTGAACGGAAATCCACACTTATTAAAGACTGCGCTTCGCAACGTGATCGAGAACGCCTGCAAGTTTTCTCCCGAAAAGAAAGCGCAAGTTGTGCTTACATGTCAGGAAGATCGGTTAGTTGTTGCGGTGATTGATCGCGGACCCGGCATTGGCGAACAAGATTTGCAACGAATTTTCGAGCCTTTTTATCGCGCCGATGCCACATCACGAACAAAGGGTTACGGAATCGGGCTGTCATTAGCGCAACGCATCATTGCGTTGCATAAAGGAACGATCGAAGTTGATTCGAAAGAGGGAAGAGGAACGATCGTGCGCGTAACATTTCCGATCGCGTAAGCATCATCGCATCATAACCTTCGCATCTCGTTTTATTAACAAGTTCTAATTTTCTTCTAATTGAGAGATTTTTGTTCGCCCCCCTGATCTTCGTTCATTTGATAACAGTTTTTTCTAAGCCTACACACAGGTTTACCAGCTTAGAATTGGTAAAGTAGGTTTACAGGTTTTTGGTAAAAGGGTGGGCGTGTAACTCACAGCCAGAAAAATCCCGAAGCCCCAGTTTCATAGCTGGGGCTTTTTTTATTCGATCTTTTCAACACGAACGCCCGCAGCGAGCACACCTTGAAGTGTATCTGTTCGCATAAACTGCTGAAGCTTTACAAAGTATTTGCCCGACGCAAACTTCCTGCTTTCAAGAGGAAACTGGTGATCATAGATGTCTCCGATCCCGCTATCACCCTTAGGTTCGCCGGTCTTTACATCAAAGAGATAATTCGCCACCAGCTTTGTCATCAGCACCCTGTGTGTAGAGTCTTCCAAAGTGTAATTCACAAAGATCCTTGAATAAGGATAATCGAGTGTGTTTCGGATGTCGTACTTAACATTATACAATCCTTCGTTTGCAACGAGGAATTCGAAACTTACAGTATCATTAACTGCCCAGGCTTTTTTTGTGAAGTCTTTATTGTCTTCGAAGATCCTGTTCGAATCGCACCCGATCATAAGGCCAACGAAAACAATCACTAAGAAAATTCTCATCCTTGCGGTGGATTGTTGTTGGGGTTGTTAGGCCGACCCTTATTCGGATTATTCTGATTGGGATTTTGATTTGGATTGTTATTCCCTTTCTGGCGATTGTCGCGGCGATGACGATCGTTGCTCTTTTTCTTCTTCTTCGACTTGTCTTTGAATTTCTTGTCGAGATTTTCGAGATCGCTGTTCAGCGGACCACCGACCGGTTTTTCTTCAACCTGATTTTCTTCGAGCGTTGCGGGTCGTTTGCCCGAACGATTCCATTCCAGGATCTCGTTCACACGCACGATGCTGATCGAATACCAGTTGGTTTCTTCTTTATAACCAAACCACATGATCTTCCTGAAGATGTCTGTCTTCTGAAGAACAGCTTCACCTTTTTGCGTGAGCAATGGCGCTTCGATCTCCGGGATGTCTTTCAGCGCTTCCATGTAAGTCTCGAGCTCATAATTGAGACAACACTTCAATCGTCCGCATTGGCCCGAGAGCTTGCTGGGATTCAATGAAAGATTCTGGTAGCGGGCAGCACTCGTTGCCACGTTCTTGAAATCACTCAGCCACGTAGAACAGCAGAGTTCGCGACCACACACTCCTATGCCGCCCAAACGTCCCGCTTCCTGGCGAAGCGAGATCTGGCGCATCTCCACACGAATGCGAAACTCAGTAGCGAGCATCTTGATGAGCTCACGAAAATCGACGCGGTCGTCTGCCGAATAATAAAAAGTTGCTTTGGTGTTGTCGGACTGGTATTCAACATCCGACAGTTTCATAGCGAGGTTTGTCTGGCGTATGATCTCGCGGGTGCGATACAACGTGGGAAGCTCGCGCTTCTTTACTTCTTCAAGTTTTTCGAGGTCTTTGGTGTGGGCAATGCGATAGATCTTTTTGATCTCACCGTCGTTGGCGACGTTCTTCTTCTGCATCTGCAGTCTCACCAGTTCGCCTTGCAGCGATACATAGCCCAGGTGATGTCCATTAGGAACTTCCACCACGATCGGGTCGCCGGTGGTGAGGTTCAATTTTTCAGTGTTGCGAAAGAAGTCCTTGCGTCCATTTTTGAACCTGACCTCCACGACGTCGTATTTGCTTTCGCCGGGCATCTCCATGTTGGAGAGCCAGTCGAAGACGTTCATTTTATTGCAACCGCCTGTTCCACAGGCCCCGTTATTTTTACAGCCACTAACCTTTCCGTTCTTGGCCGTGCCGCATGCACATCCCATAAAAAATAAGTTGTAGGGGTTTTTCAGCGCCCTTCTTCGATCTTCTGCAAATCCAGCCCAATATCCTTACGGAAATATAGTCCATCCCAGCTAATGGCGGAAATCCGCTCGTACGCAATTTTGCGCGCTTCCGCCAGCGTCTTGCCTTCACCGGTCACCGAAAGCACCCGTCCCCCGTCTGTAAGCACATTGCCGGAGGCCGCTTTTGTGCCTGCATGAAACACTCCTTTTTGTTCGGAGCCCTTAATGATGTCACCTTTTTTATATTCGCCGGGATAGCCGCCAGCCACCAGCGAAACCGTGAGAGCATAGGAGGGATGGGCCGCAATGCGATGGCCTTTGAGTTGAGCTTTTGCCGTTGCCACCAGGACTTCCACAAAATCGCCGTCGAGGCGGAGCATCACAACCTGCGTTTCAGGGTCGCCCATTCGTGCATTGTATTCGATCACATACGGATCGCCACCAACATTCATGAGCCCGATGAAAATAAATCCACGATAGTCGATGCCTTCTTTGCGGAGGCCTTCAACGGTGGGAGCGATCACGCGCGATTCCACTTTTTTCATGAACTCTTCGTTCGCGAAAACAACCGGCGATACGGCGCCCATGCCGCCGGTGTTGGGACCTTCATCGCCATCGCCGATGCGCTTGTAATCTTTTGCCGGCGGCAGGATCACATAATCCTTTCCATCGGTAAGAATGAAAACAGATACTTCGATGCCATCGAGGAACTCTTCAATGAGAATTTTTGAGCTGGCGTCTCCGAACTGCTTGTTGACAAGCATGTTTTCTATTGTTGAAATAGCTTCTTGAAGGTCGTTTGTTATCACTACACCTTTACCGGCAGCTAAGCCGTCTGCCTTTAAAACATATGGCGGCTTTAGTTCACTAACAAACTTTATGGCCTCATTAAAATCAAAAAAAACTTTTGCTTTTGCTGTCGGAACATTATTGCGAAGCATGAACTGCTTCGAGAAATCTTTACTGCCTTCGAGTTGCGCGCCAGTCTTGCCGGGGCCAACAATGAGTAAATCGGGAAGTGAAGCTTGAAAGTAGTCGCGTATTCCTTTAACCAGTGGTACCTCGGGACCCACGATCATCAGATCAATTTTTTCGTCGATGCACAACAAGCGGAGTTTATCGAAGTCGTCGACGGCAATGGGAACATTCGTAGCGATTAACCCGGTGCCTGCATTACCAGGCGCAACAAAGAGTTTAGAACAGAGAGGGCTTTGTTTGATCTTCCAGGCAAATGCGTGTTCACGGCCTCCGGAGCCAACGATGAGAATATTCATCCTGCGAAATTAATGTGCAACGTGCAATGTGCAAAGTGCAACGAAAATGTGTTTCGAAGTCACTCGTTGCACATTGCTCGTTGCACGTTATACTTAATTCGCGTATTCCGACAAAAATTTGATACGCATCAACCTCAGATTATCCTCATTGAAGTCCGGATCTTCATCCTTCAGTTCGGCAACGGCATCTTCAATACTATCCGTTTCTGAATTCAGGAAGTAATCAAAGATCTGTTCCTGCTTTTCTTCGTCGAGGATCTCGTCGAGGTAGTAATCAAGATTGAGCTTCGTGCCGGAGTAACAGATGTTCTCTATCTCCGACAACAGTTCATCAAACGATATGTTCTTCGAAGACGCGATCTCGTCGAGATTGATCTGGCGATCGATCTGCTGAATGATAAAGATCTTGATCTTCGATTTGTTGACGGATGTCTTCACAACAACGTCGCTCACCGTTTCGATGTCATTCTCTTCGGCATACTTGCGAATGAGCTCGATAAATTCTTTCCCGAACTTATTCACCTTGCCCATACCAACACCGTTCACCGACGCGAGGTCGTCTTTGGTGGTAGGGAAAATTGTTGCCATTTCCTCCAACGATGGATCCTGGAAGATGACATACGGGGGAAGTTCTTTCTCTTTCGCGATCTTCTTGCGAAGCGCTTTCAACATCTCGAACAGTTTCTTATCGTAAGATTTTGAAGGGCCTGGAGTTTTATCCGACTCTTCCTCTTCTTCGATAGCTGTTGTGAAGTCGTGATCGCGGGCAAGCTCGATATTATGAGGCTTGTTCAAAAAGCTTTTGCCTTTCTCGGTGAGTTTAAGCACACCGATGTTCTCTATATCTTTTTCGAGATACTGGTATATTAACGTCTGGCGGATGACAGACTTCCAGAAATCGCTTTCTTCTCCTTTACCGGCTCCGTAAATGTTGAGGTCGAAGTGGCTGTAGCTCTTTACATATTCATCTTCGACGCCGCGGATCACATGCACGAGGTGGCTGATGCCGAAACGTTCGTTGGTTTGTTGAACTGCTTTCAGTGCGATCTCGACATGCTCTGTTCCATCGAATCTTTCGCGGGGGTGAACGCAGTTGTCGCACATGCCACAGTCGTTCGGTTCGAACTCTTCGCCGAAATAGTGGAGCAATTGCTTACGACGACACACGGGTGACTCCGCATAAAATTCCATCTCCTGCAAAAGGATGCGGGCGTTCTCGCGCTCCTGGACGGATTTATCTTTATTGAATTTTTCGAGCTTGCTCAGATCGTTGTGACTGTAGAACATGAGGCAATGGCCTTCGAGTCCGTCGCGGCCACCCCGACCGGTTTCCTGGTAATATCCTTCGAGAGACTTCGGAACGTCGTAGTGAACAACGAAACGAACATCTGGTTTATCGATGCCCATGCCGAAGGCGATGGTTGCTACAATGATGTCGACTTCTTCGTTGAGGAAGTTGTCCTGGTTTTTCATACGAACGTCGGGGTCGAGGCCGGCGTGGTATGGAGCAGCTTTGAAGCCGTTGACATTGATGAGCTCTGCGATCTCTTCAACTTTTTTGCGGCTGAGGCAATAGATGATACCGGACTTTCCTTTGTGTTCTTTGAGGAAGCGAATGAGCTGTTTCTTCGTTTCTTTCTTGGGACGAACTTCGTAGTAGAGGTTCTCGCGATTGAAAGAAGAGATAAACACGTCGGCTTCTTCCATCTGTAAGTTCTTCTGGATGTCCAGCTGAACTTTAGGTGTTGCGGTAGCAGTGAGTGCTATTACGGGAAGATCGCCGAGTTGTGCGATCATGGTTTTTATCTTCCTGTATTCGGGGCGGAAGTCGTGACCCCATTCTGAGATACAGTGTGCTTCATCGATAGCGATGAAAGACACGTTTACTTTTTGAAGGAACTGTATGTTCTCTTCTTTGCTGAGTGATTCGGGAGCGACGTAAAGAAGTTTAACAACGCCGGCAAGTGTGTCTTTGCGGAGACGAGTGATCTCGCCTTTGCTTAATGTTGAATTGAGGAAGCGTGCGTTGATGCCGTAAGCGTTCAACGAATCGACCTGGTTCTTCATTAAGGCAATAAGGGGAGATATAACGATTGCAAGACCGTCGTTAACCATTGCGGGTAATTGATAACACAATGATTTACCTGCACCGGTAGGCATGATCACGAACGTGTTCTTGCCATTTAGTATATTCTTTATTACTATTTCTTGATTTCCTCTGAACTGAGTGTACCCGAAATGCTCCTTGAGTTTATCCTTCAGCGAATCTTTTTCTTCCGCTACTAACATAGCAAACGTTTGTGAATGATGATTTCCTTATCTTTGTTCTCTCTCATTAGCTTAACTCAGATAGGACATTGAATTTAACAAAAAATATCCGAGAAATAGCACGCGAAGTGCTACTAAATGAGTCCCGCGCAATTGAAAATCTTATCAATTTCATTGACGATAATTTCGAGAGGTGTGTAAACGAAATTTATTCGGCGAAAGGACGAGTTGTCGTAACAGGTGTTGGTAAAAGCGCCATTATTGCCAATAAAATTGTGGCAACTTTTAATTCGACAGGAACGCCTGCGTTATTCATGCATGCGGCTGATGCGATTCATGGCGATTTAGGAATGATACAGAATGACGATATAGTGATCTGTATTTCCAAAAGTGGCAACACCCCCGAGATCAAAGTCCTTGTGCCGCTTTTAAAACGCAGGAGAGTTAAACTTGTTGCCCTTGTTAGCAACACGCAATCATATCTTTCAGAGCAAGCCGATTTAACGCTCAATGCAACGATTGCAGAAGAAGCATGTCCACATAATTTAGCACCAACAACAAGTACAACTGCACACATGGCGATGGGCGATGCGCTTGCTGTTTGTCTTTTGAACATGCGTGGATTCTCGCGAACAGACTTTGCAGAGTTTCATCCGGGTGGTTCTCTTGGAAAGCAACTTTACCTCAGGGTATCCGACCTGATGTCGAAGTCAATCCCCACAGTGAAGAAAGATAGCGCACTGAAAGATGTTATTATGGAGATATCATCGCGTCGTTTGGGCGCTACAGCCGTGGTTGACGATGCAGGTGGTGTTCTTGGCATTATAACTGATGGAGACCTTCGACGAATGTTGGAAAAACGAACAGACCTTGCAGGCATTCGCGCATCTGATATTATGACTGTTTCTCCCAGGAAGATCGACGTCAGTGACTACGCTACTTCGGCGCTGCAGCTCATGCAGGAAAAAAGTATAACCCAATTGCTTGTGATGGACGGTGAAAAACTGGCCGGCTTCGTACATCTGCATGATTTACTGAAGGAAGGTATCGCATAAATCCAAATTCGGTATTAACTTATCTCACTTACTCATTACAGTGTGCTTTAAATGAACAAAGATCTTTATGTAGTCCTGATGGCTGGAGGCGTGGGTACACGGTTCTGGCCCTACAGCCGGAATTCAAAGCCCAAACAATTCTTAGACGTACTCGGAACAGGCAAAACTCTCTTACAATCCACCTTCGACCGGTTTGCGCCGCTTTGTCCTTCGGAAAATATCATTGTTGTAACCAATGAAGAGCACGGCGCTCTTACTGCGCAACAGTTGCCTCAACTGAAAGCCGACCAGATCCTGACCGAGCCGATGCGAAAGAATACAGCTCCCTGCATCGCTTACGCGTCGTATAAAATTTACCAGAAGAATAAGAACGCGGTCATCGTTGTTTCACCCGCCGATCATTTGATCCTGAATGAAAAAGAATTCCAGGATACGATCATGAAGTGTTTCAACTATGCCCAGGGACAGAATAATCTCATCACACTTGGCATGGAGCCGACACGCCCCGAAACAGGCTACGGTTACATTCAATACATCGATGGATCGAGCCCGTTGAAGAAAGTGAAAACATTCACTGAGAAACCGGAGCTTGCGCTTGCAAAGAAATTTATTGAAAGCGGCGACTTCGTTTGGAACGCAGGCATTTTTATCTGGGGCGTGCAGGCAATCCTTAATGCATTCAACAACTACCTCCCCGAAATGACGGAAGTGTTTGAAGAGGCAGCACCCAATTTTTATACGTCGGGCGAAAAGGAGGCAATTCAACTTGCGTATTCGCAGTGCAAGAACATCTCTATCGACTATGGTATCATGGAGAAGGCCGACAACGTTTATGTTTGTCTCGGAAAATTTCCGTGGTCCGATCTTGGTTCATGGGCATCGTTGCACGAGATATCGAGCAGGGATGGAAGCAACAATGATGTGAAAGCCGATGCGTTGGTTTATGAAACGAAGAACTCGATCATCCGCGCACCCGAAGGAAAACTTGTTGTCGTCCAGGGCCTCGATGGATTCTTAGTGGGAGTATTCGATAATGTTGTGATCGTTTGTGAGAAAGACAAAGAAGATCTGTTCAGGAAGTTTGTTGCTGACGTGAAGGCAAAAAATAATGGGGACAAATTTATCTAAGACCTTTTTGTCTTATCGCCTCGTAGATAGCAACGCCCGCTGCAACGGAAACATTTAACGAACCTACTTTTCCCCTCAGGGGAATTTTCACCAACTGGTCTGCTGCTTTCAATAACTCGGGGGAGATCCCATCTTCTTCAGATCCCAGCATAAGTGCAAGGGGCGATTTGAAATCTGCTTTATAGATCTCGTCATCCGTTTTCTCGGTGCAGGCGATAACGCGAATGCCGTTGTCTTTCAATTGTTTCAAAAGTCTCTTCATATCCGCCGCGCGACATACCGGAAGGTGACTTAAAGCACCGGAAGATGTTTTGATGGCGTCGGCTGTTATGGGTGCGTTGCCCTTTTCGGGAATAACGATAGCATCGATGCCGGCACACTCGGCTGTTCTTGCTATAGCACCGAAGTTGCGTACGTCAGTGATGCGATCAAGCACCAGGAGGAACGGGTCCTTTCCTTCGCTATAACATTTATCGATGATGTCTTCAAGCTTTGCATATTGAATGGCTGCGAGAACGCAAACAACACCCTGGTGATTTTTAGAACCGAGATGATTGAGCTTTTGCTGTGGAATGAAAGAGTAGGGAACACCGTGCTCCTTCGCTTCGGAGATCAGTTCTTTAATAAGATCGTTGCTGAGCCCGGCTTGAACATAGATCTTTTCGATCTCGCGTCCCGAACGAATGGCTTCGATAGTAGCACGGGTGCCAAAAATTGTTGTCGTTTTATCGGTCATTAATTTCGTACCGCAGACGTTATCTGCGACTTTCTCCAATTATCAATAGTGTAATACCAGGCTTCGGCGAACTTCTTATGCCGTTCCAATACAAAATAGTCGGGATCGTAAACGCTGCCCGTCTTATAGAATGTGAACTTTGTATCGAGTGTCTTGTATGTCCAGACTTCAAACTGGCCATTCTTATTTATTTCATCGGGCAAACCGAAAACGAGATAGATCATACCGCGGTCTGTTTTCCATCCTTCCTTGTACGAAGTGAAAAAGATATTCGCGAGCTCCACTCTTCGGAAATACAAACGGATCAGTTGACGCGCCCGGTCTTTGTCGCGGGTAATATCGAGAACAACAAAATCGAACTTCGATTTATCTCCGCCCGCTGCTTCAAGCCTGTCGGCTTCTTCTTTAGTAGAGATAAATACCAGTGAAGTCGAGAGATCTTCCACCTTCGTCATTTTTGGATACGACGGTGATGACACGCGGAAGGAAACTCCGCGTGTTGCGTTGGTGTCTTGCTGCACGAGGTATAATCCTTCGCGACGGAACTTCATGGGTTGACCGGATGTGATCCAGAAGCTTGAGTCGACCTGCATGATCGGGTCTACCGGCAATTCTTTCTCCGCGAAAGGCGGCGAGCCTGCGGGAAATCTTTCGGTGTAATGAAAGACTTTCAGCTTCGGCCCGAAGTTGTTCGTGATCGTTACCTCGGTGTTGGTGGGAACGTACGGGTCGAAGACGGGCTTCCCGCTTCGCCACACCAGCCCGTCGGCCGGGTAGTTGGCTTCGATCAATTTGAAATCGAGGCGAACCTCCTGGGTTCTCTTATCGTAAGTTTTGCGACCAGCAGCCACGGTTTTGTGGGAACGGGGAATGCAATGCGGCCATTGGTGGGTTTGCGGTGATCTCTCCAAGGGCAGCGTCGCCGCCTTTCTCGCCGTACGAGTCGCGCCGTTCCAGTCGAGCGAGAAAATGGTGGTGTCAACCTGGAAGTAGGCGTATATCGAATCGGGTGCGCGAACGACCTTCATGTCGAACTGCCCGGTATTATCGGGATCGTACCAGTAGCGGAAATTGTGCCCGGCGATTTGCTGGGCGTTTGTTTGAAAGACGAACGCCAACAAGAAAAGACAGAGTGCTGCTTTCATAACTGAAGTCAAAAATACGATTTATTTTTGCTGGAATGAGTAAAGTCTACACCACAGAAATCACATCCGAAGACATCCCTTCCGACAATCAATCACCAACGCCTGCTAAAGGCTTATGTTGTTGCCGAAGACTACATTCGGGGCGACGTGCTGGAGGTTGGATGCGGCGAAGGACGCGGGATAGACCTGGTGCTGCCCAGGGCGAAATCGTACTCGGCCATCGATAAGATCGAGCCGGTGATCGCAAAGCTCCGGACAAAATACCCGGCCGGTAAATTTTACAGCGGCAACATACCCCCGCTCGCCCCGTTTGCCGATAACTCATTCGATGTTGTGATCACATTCCAGGTGATCGAACACATACAAGACGACTTTAATTTTCTGAAAGAGATCCACCGTGTGTTGAAGCCCGGCGGTCTCGCTATCATAACGACACCCAACAGGCCCATGTCGCTTTCTCGGAACCCATGGCACATTCGTGAGTATACGGGTAAGGAGCTTGGAGACCTTTGTTCGAAGATCTTCTCCCGCGTGGAGGTGAAAGGCATTTCTGGAAATGAAAAAGTATTCGAGTACTACGAACGCAACAAGGCTTCGGTGCAGCGCATCATGAAGTGGGATCTTTTTAAGATGCAGTGGTGGCTGCCGGCTCCGATATTAAGAGTACCGTACGAGATGATGAACAGGAGGAACAGGAATAGTTTGAAAGGTGCTGACGATGAACTGGTGATGAGTATAAAACACACCGACTATAAAGTAGTCGAGAGCGCTGAAAACGCTCTCGATCTGCTTGTGTTTGCCACAAAATGATTCTGAAATATTATTGTCCTTGGCCGAGATCAGTAATGTGTTTCTGATACATCTGCTCGTACTGGTCTGCAAGTTCCTGTTCGCCGTTCTCCAGCATAATTCTCTGGAGATCTCCAATGATGAACATATTCTTACGAAGCTCGAGTGTTACACCGCTGTTTTTACCGATGAGGTAGTTGATCATCTCTTCGGCACGGTCAACGAGTATCTTCGCGATGCCGAGAGCTTTATCTCTTTCACCGAGGCGGAAATACAATTCAACCGTCGTTGTCATCGTGAGATCGTAAGGCACGGCTTTGTCCGGCATTTTCGCGACACTGAAATCCAAAGTCTCTTTTGCTCTCGCTTTCTTGTCGACCACCTGTCCTTCCTTGGTAATTACTTCAATAGATCTTGCAGACTCTGCTTCCGACTCTTCGATCAGAGCCTGGGCTAATGAGTTCAACGCGCTGCGGTGATTTTGTACGAAGCCGCGATAATCTTCATTGTAATAAACTTTAGGATTGTCGAGGCCGCGGTAGCCAAACTTATGAAGCATGTTCTCATAAGCTACTTCTGTGTTCACGTAATCTTTTTCAGGATAAGGATTCTTTGCGGGTATCAATCGTGAGGTCATACCTTCCTGTATCGCATACTGGCTAAGATCCATATTGATCTGCGAAAGCGAAGTAGGATTGAAGTAGATAGGACGATCCCAGTTGTTGCTCACCATCACATCAAGGATAGCAAGGTCTTTCTTTTCGAGACCGCCTTTCGTGAGACGCCACACCATCATCGGTGTCAAATAAGGTTTCTGTTCTTTCGAAATGAAACCGAGCTCTTCAATGTGAGCGGTGTCGACGGTTAACCCGAAGTTACGGCTCGGCACAATGTTGCCACCGTCGCCTTTAAGACCTTCGAAGTTTTTGCTCAATGCATCAATGTATTGTTTTTGCATCGAGTACTTTGATCTTGTCGTTGTTAGCGAACCTCAGGTAATCGTTGTCGCCACCTTGCTGGTATTGCTTCAGCGACAATGTATAAGGAAACGCTTCCGACTCATACTGCTTGTGCATAGTTTGGTCGATGTACCAGTCGGTGTTGTAATAGCTTAACACGACTACGCGCACGTCGGTGCGGATGCCTTCAACTTCCTGCGCATACCAGAGAGGGAATGTGTCGTTGTCACCGCCGGTGAACAAGATGGCATTCGGAGCACACGATTCAAGATAATTTTTTGCTGAATCGACAGAGAAGAAACGATCGGAGCGATCGTGATCGTCCCAGCCTTCGGCGAGCATAATGCCCGGAGCCAATAAGCCAATAACGGTTGCCGTGATGGCAGCAGGTTTCAAACTTCCGAAGACCTTTCGAAGAGCCTCGGCTATCGCAATTACCGACAGGCCAATCCAGAACGTGAATGCATAAGTGGAACCGGCATAGATATAATCGCGCTCACGAGGTTCTACGGGCGGCGAGTTCAGGTAAACTACGATTGCCACACCGAGCAATAAGAACAGCAGGCCGACTACCGCAAAGTTCTTCGTATCTTTCACCAGTTGATAGAACATGCCGACGAGGCCAGCAGGAACGGTATCATGTAGTACTGGTTGCGCCCTCGATTTTCTTTGATGGCGGTGGGAATATTCTTCTCGAACGCGGCGAGTGGCGAAATCCAGTCCGCATTCTGTTCGTCACTCTCTCGACCGGAGAAGTTCCAGAAGAAATACCGGACATACATCCAGCCGATCTGGTGGCTGAACATGAATGCAATGTTTTGAGAGAATGTTGGTTGTTCTCCTTCCGCAAGGCCCATCAGGTTTTCGTAAGTCTTCTTGTGTTCGGGACTCCATGCGCGGGGAAGAATGGCGTACTGATCGTATTCGTAACCGGTTTGTGTTCGGTGATCTCGTACTTGTCTTTTCCTTTGGTGTATACAGCTTCACCTTCTTTGTAGTTGATCAGGTTAGCTGTGAAGTACGGTCCATACAAAAGAGGACGGCTACCATATTGTTCGCGCTTCAGGTAACGAACGAAGCTCATTACATCTTTCGGGAGCATTTTCATTGATCGGAGGATTGGCGTTAGAACGAATGATGATGGTTGCGTAAGAACAATAGCCGATGAGGATAAAAGTTGTTGCAAGAACGAATGTATTCAGCAACGGGTGGTTCTTCGTTTGGCTCCACCTGATCGCATAGTATAATCCACCGATGAGCAGCAGGCAGAAGATCAACGCTCCCGATCCAACGGAAGACCGAGGTAATTCTTAAATGCGAGTTCGAACCAGCCGGCGAGGCTTGGGAGACCAGGAATAATGAAATCGTTGATGAAGAGAACGAGGTGCGCCACTGATGGCGAGCGTGAAGATAACACCCCATGTTGTGGCCTTATATTTTTGAAATAATAAATGAGACCCAACGCAGGCAGCGACAACAGGTTGAGCAAGTGGAAACCGATCGACAAACCGATCATGTAGAAAAGAAGAATGAGCCAGCGATTGGCTTTTGCTTCGTCGCCGGTTTCGCTTTCAATAACATCCCACTTGAGTACCATCCACACCACCAACGCCGTGAAGAACGCCGACATCGAATACACTTCGGCTCTACAGCAGAGAACCAGAATGAATCGGAGAAAGTATAGGCAAGTGCGCCAACAGCGCGGCGCCCATGAGTGCAAAGATCTTGTCTTCGGTACGTCGGAGATCTTGTTGTAGCCATAAACTTTACGGCCAAGCAATGTGATGGACCAGAAGAGGAAAAGGATTGTGAACGCTCCGCCAACAACACTCAATACGTTGATCCAGTAAGCAACCATGGTTTTGTCGCCCATGGCTAAGAATGAGAACACGCGTGCAACGAGCATGAACAGTGGTGCTCCGGGCGGGTGAGAGACCTCGAGTTTATATGAAACGGCGATGGAACTCTCCGCAGTCCCAGTAGCTGGCAGTTTCTTCGAACGTGAGCCAGTATGTTACCAGGGCTATCGCGAATACGATCCAGCCAGTGATGGTTGTTAGCTTTTCTGAAATTCATAAGGACGCGAAAATACGGATTTACTTGTAAACGGTGATGTAGAACCAGAGCCAGAGGAAGAAGATGAGGACGTACGACGAGAGAACGATGTACCAGGCAATTTCTTTCTTTTTATGGGCGAAGAAATGAACCCCCTCTACCAGCAGGAACCAGTAGATCACCTCAAATACGTTAAGGGCTCGCAACGGGTACAGGTATTTTTTATCGATGTCGGTAAGGTCCACGAGGTTGGCGAGTGAGAGCGGGTAAAAACCGCGGATGTCGTTGTAGTTGGTGTCGGTCTCAATAAAGAGATACCAGCATACTTTAATGGTTTCGGGAATGAGGAAAACCATCTCCGAGATGATGGCTATTCCCCAGCATTGGGCAAACGTAACGCGATAGCCCCACATGAAGCAGCCGACCCAGATAACGAAGCCGATAACGGTGAATTTCCACAGGTAAATAAATGGCACCGATACAAATCGCACGGCTGCGAAAGCCCGCAGGAGTCCGCCTTCGGGCTGGTCGGCAAGAAAATCGAAGGCCGCCGTTTCGAACTCGATGTACACCACCTTTATATAGAGGAGGAAATAGGTAACGATCACCAAAAGCAAAAAGGTGAGCTTCTTGTCGGCCGAGAAAAACGATTTTGAGGTGAGGGACGTTTCCATGCAAAGTCTTTTTTCTTTATTTATGCCTGCCCCGGCTTTTTCGGGGGGCCGATTATGAGTTTGATGAGGTTATTATTCGTAAAGAGTGCCCTGTTGGTTGCCTGCATTTCGCTGGTCAATTCATCGGCATCTGCACAGCGAAAAGATACAACTCTGATCCTCATATCCAATATTGAGATCCAGCTCGAGACTACCCAGGCACTCGATGATCTTTACAATTTCAAATTTGAAAAAGCAGAAGCACAGTTCCACGCATTGAAAGAAAAATACGGATGGCATCCGCTTCCATATTTTTTAATAGGCCTCGGCGAATGGTGGAAGATCATGCCCGATACAAAAAACAGTTCTCACGACGAACGCTTTCTCGCCTACATGGATAGCTCTATTATGATAGCGGAGAACCTTCATGAAAAATACCCGGAGTATAAAATTGAAGCGGCGTTCTTTCTTTCCGCGGCGTATGGTTTCAAAGGCCGTTTGTATTCCGACGAAGAGCGCGGCAATTGGCGGAAGGCCGCGGCCGCCGGCAAGGAGGCACTCGATTACCTGGAAGAATGTAAAGCGAAAGACAACTTAAGTCCCGAGCTGCTGTTCGGAGATGCGCTCTACAACTATTTCTCTGTTTGGGTTCCTGAAAATTACCCGATTACGCGCGTGATGCTCATGTTCTTTCGCAAAGGCGATAAAGCTCTTGGATTGAAACAGCTGAAAGAAGTTTCGTACAACGCATTCTATACGCGAACCGAAGCGATGGTTTGGCTGATGCGGATCCTGAACAGTTACGAGAATGACCAGTTGCGTGCATTCCAGATCTCTGATTTTTTACACAAGACATATCCCGACAACCCGTATTTCCATCGATACTATGCTAGGATGTTGTATGCGAGAGGTATGTATCCCGATCTCGAACGCGAATCGAAACAGATCATCACCCGTATCGACAGCGGTATGGTTGGCTATGAAGCGACGAGCGGAAGATATGCGGCGTTCTTTTTAGGACAGATGTACCAGACGCGGAAGCAGCTCGATGAATCGAAAAAGTATTACCAGCTCGCGATGAAATATTCGGAGCAGAACGATGCAACGGATACCGGTTATTACCTGTATTCGATGATCGCGCTGGGCGAGATTGCCGATAAGCAGGGAGATAAGAAGCTGGCGAAAAAATATTTCACCGACGTTAAAAAGAAGACAGGTCGTAAAGACGAAGCGTACAAAGACGCGAAAAGAAGGCTGCAGAATTTAGAGAAGGGTGATTGATGTATCTTTGCGACAGGTTCGGATTCAATGGATCTTCGCGACTTCATAGTAACACCGTTTGTGATCATGGCCGTTTACGCCATCGCTTACGTTCTCCGCCGGAGATTGTGCGACAGCGTAACGTATCGTTACTACTTCCCCGCGCTTACTGTTAAGATCGTCGGCGCACTTGCGGTTGGTTTTATATACCAGTTCTATTACAGCGGCGAAGGGGACACATTCAACTACCATACCAGGGGAAGTCGTGTCATCTGGGAATTGCTGATGGATGATCCGTCGGCAGCTATCAATCTCATCTTCTCGGGCGACTTGTCCTCGCACAACAAGTACATGTCGCAGATCGTGTTCTATCACGACCCGAGCTCATTCTATGTTGTAAGAATAGCGACGCTGTTCGACATAATTACTTTCTCATCGTACACTGGCACCGCCGTTCTGTTCGGGTTCGTGAGTTTTTTCGGACTCTGGTGTTTGTTCAGAACGTTCTATGAACTGTTCCCTCATCTCGTTAAACGAATAGCCATCAGTACACTGTTTGTTCCTTCGGTTGTGTTTTGGGGATCGGGCATATTGAAAGATACTGTTGTGATTGCCTGCCTCGGTTTTCTCACGTGGGCAATCAAAAGGATTCTCATCGACAGAAAATTCTCTTTTATGGCTATCATATCATTAGCAGTGTCGGTTGTCTTTATCTATGCCATAAAGAAGTACGTTCTTATTTGTTATTTACCCGTAGCCATCTTTTGGATCTATGCAGGCAACCTGCGAAGAGTACAGTCGCCCATGATCCGTGTGATGTTGTTTCCCCTGCTTCTCATGATCACGTTTGTGAGCGGATATTTAGCCATTCAAAAAGTAGGGCAGAACGATTCCAAATATGCGCTGGATAAGATTGCACAAACGGCGACAATCACAGCATACGATATCGGTTTCTATACGGGTAAGAACGCAGGCAGTTCTTATTCGCTGGGCGAGCTCGACGGATCGTTCGGAAGTTTAGTATCTCACCTGCCACAAGCCATCAATGTGTCGTTGTTCCGTCCCTACCTTTGGGAAGCAAAGAACCCGTTGATGCTGCTGTCGTCGATCGAAGCGTTTGCGTTGCTGACGATAACGGTGTACCTGTTCGCGCGTGGGCCATTGAGATTCATAAAGTCACTCGGCAACGAACATGTTTTATTTTGTATGGTGTTCAGTCTCTCGTTTGCTTTCGCGGTGGGCGTGTCGACTTATAACTTCGGGACTTTGAACAGGTACAAGATCCCGCTGATCCCATTTTATCTTTTGGCGTTAACGATTATCGCCGACCGGTCGAAGAGCGATAAGAAATTGGAAGTGTTGGAAGTAACCGAGTAGCTGCTCTCAATTTTTTTTCTTCCGGCAACACCAAGTTGTTTTCGAAGCACAGGATCGCTGATCAGTTTCTCTAATGCTGTTATCCACTCTTCTGTCGTGTTGCAGATAAATCCGTCGACACCGTTGGTAACGATCTTCGTATTTACGCCGACTGGCGAAACGACAGCTGGAATTTCCATTGCCATGTACTGAAGCGCTTTGAAGCCGCATTTTCCTTTCGACCATTCATCGTCGGGCAATGGCATAATGCCGATATCGATCTTTGAAAGATCTTCTATTTCAGTTTGCCGGTTCCATGGAACAAAACGAAGAGACGATACATTGATGTTTGGCGGAGCATCCGCGATCACCATGAACACCAGTTTGGAATATTTTTTTTCGAGTTGCTGGATAGCTGTGACAACAGAGTCGATGTATTTCACGGTGCTGTGACTTCCGGTCCAGCCGATTACGATTTCACTGGATGTTTGTGATGATGGCTTATGATAACTGGTATCAATCGTGGTCGGATTGAGAACAACGTTGTCATTAAATCGACGTGCATAATCACACAAGTAATCATTACCACAACTCACAACAAACGACCACTTACAAATACTCGCTACTTTACTTCTCCACCGGATCATTTTTGCGAAAGCACCTTCCGATGTATTGTCGGTTGACCAAATAGCGTCGTCGAAATCGTAGATGATCTTCTTTCGCATCACCTTCGCGATGATCCATTCGAACACAGGCGGACCGACGGGAGTTGCCTCGCGATGAATGAAAACCCGGTCGTAACCAGTCACTGACGGAAGTGTCCACAGTCTTCGAATGAAGCCCGAGAGGATCGTGAAGAATTTTCTTGCGGAGTTGCCCTTCGAATAGATGATGTTCCAGCCTTTCGGCGAAAGAAAGCTTCGAACAACGTATGTGTGACCGGCAGCCGAAAGTACTTCGAAATATTGCTCGAACCTGAAGCGCTGCGAAGGTGATTCGCCCAACGGGTAGGGTACGAGTAACAATATTTTCATATACCTTTGTCTAAAAGTAATAACTTCTAAATTCTCTCACTCTTTCGGCTCCAAATGACAGAAGAAATCATCGATTCCTCCGAGCGAAAGCTGTACAACTGGAGAGAGCTTTGGAGATACCGCGAGCTGTTCTACTTCTTTACCTGGCGCGACGTAAAGCTTCGCTACAAACAAACTGTTCTTGGCTTCGCGTGGGCGCTCCTGCAGCCGCTCGCCACCATGACCATCATCGTTTTAACTTTCGGCAGGGCTGTCAAAATTCCACCCCAGAGTGTTTCTTATCCTGTGTTTGTTTTGTCGGGACTTGTGATCTGGAATTTTTTCGCAACGGGTCTTACCGGCGCTTCGCAGGGGATGGTCACCAATGCACCTATTATCAATAAGATATATTTTCCGCGACTCGTGATACCCGTCGCAGCCGTCCTTGTTTCGTTATTCGATTTCGTGATTGCCTTGACACTGTTGATCATCGTGCTCGTATGGCAACAATCGCCAGTCGACATCAATGCATTGTACTACTGGCCCGCGGCAATGATCTCCGTTATCGTGGCCACTATGGGATTAGGCTGCGGATTTTCGGCACTGAATATCAAGTATCGCGACATTCGTTACGTGATACCATTCATGATACAGTTGTTGTTCTTCCTTACACCGGTTATCTACCCGATCTCGATGATCAATTACCCTGTAATGAAATACATACTGGCCATGTCGCCGTCGTATGCACCGGTTGAACTTTTCAGAATACCGTTAACAGGCGTTATGCCCGACATGACACTGGTTTCGATGAGTCTTTGCTCAGCAGTCGTGTTCCTGGTTGCGGGCATCCTGTATTTCCGGAACACCGAAGATTATTTCGCCGACTACGCCTGACATCATGCAGGAGGTTGATATCCAACGTTACTCTTCTCAATTCACCAACGAATGGAATAATTTCGTTGCCGCTTCGAAGAACACCACGTTTTTGTTCAACCGATCGTACATGGATTATCATTCAGATCGTTTCAAAGATCATTCGTTGTTGATCCGTTTGGATGGAAAGTTGTCGGCTGTGTTTGTTGCCAATGAGAAGGAGGAAAGGATCGAATCGCACGGCGGACTTACATACGGGGGATTAGTGCTCGATCCTGGAGTTGGTCTTCCTGAAGTGATACAGATGTTTAAAGCCATCGTGAAATATTATCACGAGCTGGGCTTCAGGAAAATTATTTACAAATGTGTTCCTGCATATCTTCATTTGATCCCCGCAAATGAAGATCAGTTTGTGTTGTTCGCTCTCGATGCGGAACTCATACGCCGCGACACATCCAGCGTGATCGTTAATGATCAAAGATTGTCATACCAGTCAAGACGAAATCGGGGCATCAACAAAGCGAGAAAAGAAAATTTCACGATAACAGAAAGTAACGACTGCTCCAGGTTTTGGAATGAAGTGCTCACGCCCAACCTGCGAGATCGTTATGAAACGGAGCCCGTTCATACTTCACAGGAGATGGATCTCTTGTTGAGTCGTTTTCCAAACAACATTATGTTATACGAGGTGGTTGGCTCCGAAATAGCTGCCGGCATTGTCGCCTATATTTATGAAGATTGTGTTCACGCGCAATACATTTCTTCTACCGAAGCCGGGCGGGATCATGGCGCTCTCGATCTTTTAGTTGATCATCTCATCACAAAATTCTCCGGCAAAAAATATTTCAGTCTGGGTACTTCCAACAACGAAGGCGGTCCGGGTTTGAATAGCGGTGTTGTTACATGGAAAGAAGGTTTCGGTGCCCGTACGTTTGTTCACGATTTCTATGAGATCGATACGGGCAAATTCAAACTCCTGGAACGTTATGAGTGAGCCAATTCCATTTTTGTTTTTAGGTCATCAGCATCGTGGCATCGAAAAAGCGATGCTATCGGCCACGAAGCGCGTGTTCAACAGCAATCATTTCATCCTGGGAAAAGAAGTGCTTGCATTCGAGAAAGAGTTTGCAGCATTCAGTGGCACTAAGTTTTGCGCGGGTACCGGCAACGGTCTCGATGCATTGAGTCTTTCGTTACGTGCGCTCGGCATCGGCAAAGGCGACGAGGTCATAGTTCCTTCAAACACATGTCAGCCCACCTGGCTTGCGGTTTCAATAAGCGGGGCTCGTTGCGTTCCCGTGGAACCCGATGAGCTCACGATGAATATCAGTCCGCGGGGCATCGACGCGGCAATCACCAATCGCACGAAGGCGATCATCCCGGTGCATTTGTATGGTCAGCCCTGCGAGATGGATAAGATCATGTCGATAGGCAGACGCCATGACATTCACATCGTGGAGGACAACGCACAGGCTCACGGGGCAACATTCAAGGGCAAGACGACTGGAAGCTTCGGGATTGTAAATGCCACCAGCTTTTATCCTACGAAAAATCTCGGCGCTCTCGGCGATGGGGGCGCGATAACTACCAACGATCGCCGACTACATGAGACTGTTTCCGGGCTTCGTAACTACGGCACCGAACTGCCAGGCATCAATTCTCGTCTCGACGAACTCCAGGCCGCGTTGTTGAGTGTTAAGCTTGCAAAACTTTCGAAGTGGACGAAGACCAGGCAGATCATCGGTGCGCGTTACTTAAAACAACTTGCTGATGTTCCGGAGCTGCAGCTTCCACTGACAGCAAAAAATGCAGAGCATGTCTATCATCTTTTTGTGATACGTACACAGCATCGCGATGCCCTTCGAAGACATTTGGAAAAGAAAGGCATCGGCACGCTGATCCACTACCCGGTGCCACCACACCTTCAAAAAGTAAATGCTGAACACGGATTCCGTAAAGGACAATTTCCGATTGCCGAAGAAATCTCGAACACCTGCCTGAGCCTGCCTGTATGGCCCGGACTAAAGGCATCGTCGGTAGATCGCATTTGTGAGGAGATTGCTCTATATTTTCGCTGAGTTCTCTTTGATGAAATCATCACCTCCCCTTTCTACCGAGCAGCGAATCGAGATCCTTGATGGTTTCAGAGCTATGGCCGTAATGGCAGTAATTGCCTATCACTATTTTTTCTTTTTCGGCAAGAGCGAAGATCTTTCCGACTATCCCGTGTGGGAACTGGTGCGACGCGGCTACTTTGGTGTACACCTGTTCTTCATCATCTCCGGCTTTGTGATCTATCGCTCGATGGACCAGTCAACCAGCATCAAAGAGTTTTTAGGAAAAAGATATTTACGACTTGCCCCATCATTGATCGTCGCGTCGATATTCACTTATGCTATGGTGGAATGGTGGAACAGTTCCAACAGGATTGAGATCTACCAGGTTAATTCATCATTTGATTTTCTTTTCTCACTCACGTTCATCCACCCGGACGTATGGAACGGCTTATTCGGAAGAACTGACATCAAATTCATCGACGGAGCATACTGGTCGCTCTGGCCTGAAGTGGTGTTCTACATTTCTGCGAGCATCGTTTACTTCAATTCACGAAGAGAAAATTTTTTAAGGAACTGGTTCTTCCTTGTGTTGATCGCCAATATCCTGAGGATTGCCACGTCGCCCAAGCTGGTTGAGTTTACCCCCGAATTCCTGCTGCCGGTAAGCAAAGCCTACTATGGATCTTTCCTGCTGTTGAATCTTTCTTACTGGCCGTACTTTACCACCGGCATGCTTTTCTATGCGCTGTGGACAAAGCGAAATCCATCACAACTCGTATGGATCATTGCCGCCGTTGTTTTCATGTTCGAAATGTACTTCATCGAACACCGCGATATCAGGATCCTGTTCATTGCGGCCATCGGACTGTGGATGATTTTTCTCCGGCGGCCTTCATGGCTGCAGTTCTTGCAGTGGCGTCCCATACAGGTAATAGGACTCATCAGCTACCCGTTGTATCTTTTACACGAAACTGCCGGCCTCGTGCTCACAGAAAAATTGATAACCTGGACAAATCACTCAGTACCAGTCCCCGTATTGCTGCTAATAACATGGGCGGTGTTCATCGTACTCGCTTACTGCGTGTTTTTATTTTTTGAGAAGCCAATAACACGAGCTCTGAAGAAGAGATTATTAGGCCTGAAATGAATCTTGCCAACGAACCAAGAATACAGGTACTCGACGGCTTCCGGTGTATTGCAGTGCTCGCGGTTATCGCTTATCATTACTTCTACTGTTTTGGTGTTGTCGTGAAGGTAGATCCCGGATATCCTTCCTGGTATTTTTTTGCCTTCGGATATTTTGGAGTGCAGCTGTTCTTCATGATCTCCGGTTTTGTGATCTACCGTTCGCTCGAGCAATCTAATGGCATTAAAGAATTTCTTGGCAAACGATATATCCGTCTCGTGCCTACATTGTTGTTGGGATCGATCATCACTTACTCGCTCGTCTCCTGGTTTAACACCACAGGTTCACTCGAGATCTTCGGTGAGAAATCGCCTGCAGACTTTCTTTTCTCATTCACATTCATTCATCCTTATGTGTGGGACTTTATACTGAACAGGAACAATGTTGGGTTTGTGGACGGAGCTTACTGGTCTCTCTGGGTCGAAGCAATTTTCTACCTGGTTGCAAGTTTCATTTACTTCGGTTCACGTAGAGAACATTTTTTAAGGAACTGGTTTGGAATCGTCTTTATACTTAACATTTTGCAGGTTGTTATGTCGTCGACCAGTGCATATAACAGGACCTTTGAGTTCTTCTATATTCGCGAGTGGACATACTTTTCGGTGGGTATACTTTTCTATTCTCTCTGGATGAAGCGGAGTCCTCCCATATACATTTGGGTAATTGCTTCCATGCTGGTCCTGCTCGAGATCTACCGGATCAACAGTAATGGTGTGCGTGTTCTGTTCCCGATGGTCATAGGGCTATGGTTCGTTTTTCTCAGGAGGCCCTCGTGGCTCAGTATTTTGACGCGGCGGCCCATACAAATCATAGGATTGATCAGTTACCCGCTGTACGTTTTACACCAGTCTGCCGGGCTTGTGGTCACCGAAAAATTGCGGGTGTTGACCAATAACTCGGTGCCTGTTCCTTTGTTGTTGACCCTCGTATTGGTGGTGTTCATTTTATTGGCTTATTTCGTTTTTACGCTCTTCGAAAAACCGCTAACCAAGGCTCTGAAAGAGAAGTTGTTGTAGTATGCAGCCCGAACTAGAATTGCAGGGAGTCTCCAAAAGATACCAGATCGGTCACCTTTCAGGTAGCTATCTCAGCTTCCGCGACTCGCTGGCCGGTCTTCTTCGTTTTGGCGGCGTTACAAAAGAAGATTTCTGGGCGCTCAACGATGTATCGTTCAATGTAAACCCCGGCGAAACTGTCGGAATCATCGGTCGTAACGGTGCGGGTAAGTCCACGTTGCTCAAGATCCTCTCTAGGATCACAAAACCCACAAAAGGAAAGATCATCGCCCGCGGGCGGATCGCCAGCCTGCTGGAAGTCGGTACCGGTTTCCACCAGGAGCTCACCGGCCGCGAAAATATTTTCTTCAACGGATCGATACTCGGCATGAAGCGAAACGAGATCGCTTCGAAGTTCGACGAGATCGTTGCGTTTAGCGGCACCGAAAAATTTCTCGATACACCGCTAAAACATTTCTCCAGCGGCATGCAGTTACGACTTGCCTTCTCAGTAGCTGCATTTCTCGAACCCGAGATCTTGATCATCGACGAAGTACTTGCCGTTGGCGATGCCGAGTTCCAAAGAAAATGTATCGGTAAGATGAACGACGTAAGTCGCAGCGGACGAACCATCCTGTTTGTGAGTCACGACTTAGGTGCAGTGTCCAGTCTTTGCAAAAAGGTTGCAGTGCTTCAGCAAGGGTCGTTGGTATTTTTTGGTGAGACCGTGGAGGCACTTTCGTTTTATCAGCATGGTTATAAGAAATCGGAAGTCTATCGCGCACCTGAAAACAAAAAACAAAAGCGCGCATATTTTAAGGAAGTCAGGGTGTGCAACGGCGATGGAGTGTTGACTTCTACGTTCATGTACGACCAGGTAATCCGTATCGAGTTCGACATCACCATCAATGATCCATCGATCAAGGCCAATGTTGTTGTGATCGTACTCGATTCGAACAAACGAAGGCTCTTCGCGCTCGAATCGAATGAGCTCAAAGAAAAGATCAGTGTCGAGATAGACCCTCAGACTCTTGTTCGCGGTACGTATTCGCTGATTGCTTATGTGAACCAACCGAACATTTACCAGGTAGACGAGATCAACGACGTATGTGATTTTGAAGTTATTGACAACGGATCACAAATGCTGAAGCATGGCCAGTGGGATTACGGCAGTGTCTTCGGGCGTGGCAGGTGGTCATAATGAAACGCCGAAGTGAAAAAAATTCTCGCACCCACCCAGGAAAATGACGGATGTTCATTCTTCCGTATCGAGACGCCAGCCAGGTACCTGGGTGAATTTCATATTGAAACACCACGCTATTCTATTAATAAGTTTGCGCCACCGGTAAGAACCGGTGTAGGGGTAATCGATCGCGTTACTGGCTCTTTATTCGATCGCAATAAGCTTCGCGAAAGAATGAAGATGGTGGATCGACAATCTTCGTTCGATGCTTTCTGGTTGAGTCGTTCGCTGGTAAGTTTCCCGAACGACGCCGACAATGCCGTTAAAGATCTCATTTACGACATCGACGATGCAGTTTGGATGAATGGCGAAGCCACTCATTGCTTCGAACATCATTGTAAAAACGCGTTGGTCGTATTCGCCGGAAATTCTTTCCTGGCAGATCATGCTTCGAAGTACACCGGCAAGATCGAGATCGTACCCACTTCGGTCGATCTCGAGTATCATCACAAGATCGCGACAACACGCAATTCATTTAATGTAGGTTGGATCGGTAGCGCTGCCGGCCTTCGGTATTTTAAAGATATCATTACAGACTTGCTTTCGTTTTTCGAAAAACATAACGATGCGCGACTCTTGATCGTGGCCGAACGGTATCCCGACGAACTTAGATCGCTCGAAAAATATATCGACTACATCCTATGGTCGCGCAAGTCGGAGATCGAATCTATCAACCAATTTACTGTAGGCATCATGCCGCTTCACAATACCGACTGGGAGCGGGGCAAGTGCAGTTTCAAAATGTTGCAGTACATGGCTTGCGAGGTCCCGGTTGTGGTAAGTCCTGTTGGAATGAACATGGACGTGATGAAGATCTCGGATAACGTTGGTAAATTCGGTGAGTTCGCGACGTGCTCCTGGTCGGACGTGCTGGAGCATTACTATCTTTTGGGCGATCAGAAGCGAACTGAGCAGGGTAAGGCAGGCCGGCTCGCTGCCGAAAAATATTCCACGCGCGCTATTGCTTCACAGATCTCGCAACATTTCCAAAAATATTTGTAATCGATATGCCTGAAGTGTCTGTGATCATGCCAGCGTACAACTGCGGGCCTTACATAGCTAAGGCAATCGATACAGTGCTTAACCAGACCTTTTCAGATCTTGAACTGATCATCTGCGACGATGGATCTACGGATAACACATGGAATGTTATTCAATCGTATGCCGATCCGCGAGTGAGGAAATATAAGTTCGAAAAGAACAAAGGATACCTTGTTGCTTACAATTACCTGTTGTCGCTAACGAAAGGTTCTTTGATAACCTGCCAGGATGCCGACGACTGGTCGCTGCCGACAAGGCTTGAAGTGCAACAGAAGATCTTCGCGACACATAAAGATGTATACCTGTGCGGCGTAAGTGGTGGGTTCTGGTATTCGGAAAATGACATCAAGCTGAATCCTCAGTTTCAGACCGGGTACATTGGCAACACTGGTCGTGAGATGCCTTTCATGTTACCAGCAATCATGTATCGGCGGGAAGTTCTTGACATAGTAATTGGCTTTAATCCTTACTTCGACAGGCAGACTTCGATGGACCAGTATTTTATCATGGACATACTTTCGCATTACAAGGGATATGCGATCAATGAATATCTGTATTATTCCAGGTTCAATGCCGGTAGTAATCACCGTACGTTTGTGCCTGGAAGAAAATTGACGGCCCATGAAGCGTTTCTTCTTTTGCAGCGTCAACGAATGGCAACCGGTAGCGATTGGCTTTTGGAGAAAAAACAGGATGACCTGTTGAAATACGAAGAGTCGTTTTTGCATAACAGGAAATTCATGGCGGAGAAATATCGCGAGTATGCAACATACAGGATCGATGGTGGAGCGCCAGCCAAAGCACTTCCATTGTTGTTGAAGGCATGGTTACTCAATCCATTCCATCTTCTTACATATCGCACATTTCTGTATGCATTAAGAAAAGGGATCACCGGGTAAATGAGCGTCATACTTTTTTATTCACCATTCGATCAGCGTTCGCGGGATACCGAGTCGTTGATGATCGCCTTTAAACAACAAGGGCATCGGGTGATCTCATTAAGCCAGGCAAGTGGCGCGCAGATCCATGATCATCTCGCAGGCCATCAAATAGAAACATACACTCATATCGTTCCCGGGGAACGTAACTGGCGTTATACTTACACTCATCTTAGATTCCTGGTATCGTTTATCAGGGAGCACAACGTACAAATTGTCTACAGTCATCTCGAATCGGCGAACATCGTTGCTGTGCTCGCTCAATATTTCACGAATGCGAAAGTGTATGTCGTACGACATCACATCAACGAAGCAAAGCTCCAGGGCTTCGACAGGTCCTGGACGTATCGGTTAACCTACAAGCTCGCGAAGAAGATCATCGTTGTATCGGAGCAGGCGAAGAAGTTTATGATCGAAGATGAAAAGATCAGCCCGGGCAAGATCATTCATATCAACCTCGCCTACGACTTCAACTTTTATGGTAAACCGGACCCGGTAAAGATCGCCTCGATAAAGGCATCATATGATGGCATTACGTTGCTTACTGTTTGCCGGTTTACGCCATTTAAACGTGCAGACGTTGCAATACAGACGCTCCAGTTGCTTCGTGACCGTGGTGTTAAAGCGCGACTGATCATGTTGGGCAGGGGAGAGGAAGAGGAGAAAATCAAGACGATGATCCGTGAAGCTAACCTGTCGGATCTCGTGATAAGGCCTGGTTATGTGAGAAACGTGCTTGATTATATGGCTGCGTCCGATTTCCTGGTGCATCCATCTATGCTGGAGTCGAGCTGCGTAACGGTAAAAGAAGCGGCATTGGTAAAATTGCCGGTAATCGTGTGTAAGCACATAGGCGATTTTGATGATTATATTGCACCCGGAAAGAACGGTTTTGCTGTCGACCCCGACGTATTTGCCAGCCAGGCCGCCGATGTTATCGAACGACATAAAAGCAGCGACATGTCGGAGATAACTGACGCATTATATGAAAAAGTGATCGAGTTGTTTCATATAAAGAACGTAGTGAGTCAATATCAAAAACTGAACGAAGTTTGAACCCGAGTCCTTTTTTTTCGATCGTCATCCCCACCTACAATCGGGCGGCGCTGGTTATAGCCACGATCCACTCTATATTAAAGCAGGAGCTTCCCGATTTCGAGATCATCGTCGTCGACGATGGAAGTAATGATGATACGGAGACTCGCATTAGCGGGATTAAAGACCCTCGTCTCTTCTTTCATCGCAAGGAGAATGGTGAACGCGGAGCCGCAAGAAATTATGGAGCACGAATTGCACGCGGAACTTATATCAACTTCTTCGACTCCGACGACCTGATGTATCCCAATCATCTCGCAACCGCGAAGAAACTGATCGGAGAAAAAAATTCTCCCGAGTTCTTTCATTTAGGATACGATTTCAAAAAAGAGGACGGCACACTTACCAGCAAGGTCGACCGGCTCGACGACTCTGTTCGCATTAAGGCGATGTTCGATAATTTTCTCAGTTGCAACGGCGTCTTCGTTCGCAAAGACATTGCACAGCAATTTCCTTTCGAAGAGGCGCGTGTTCTTGCTTCGGCGGAAGACTGGGAACTGTGGATCCGGCTTCTGAGCCGCTACCAGCTTCAGTATTCGAACGCCATAACGTCTACGGTTGTTAACCACGACGAACGCAGTATCCGCACCATTCCTACCGACAAGATCATCGCACGCGACATGTTTCTGATCGAAGCCCTTGCCAACGACAAGGCCGTGCTTTCGGCTTTCGGGAAAAAGTGGAATAAATTTGTGGCCGAACGATACACATTTTTTATGCTTTGTCTTGCAGAAGACGGACGCAAGAGCGAGGTTCGGAAATGGGCTGTGAAAGCTGCCGGTGTTTATCCAATGATCACATTCAGCAGCCGTTTCCTCGCTTCATTAAAAAGAGCTTTTTGAACGTATGAATATTCTGGTAACAGGTGGCGCAGGCAACATCGGCAGTGCGTTGGTAGACCGGCTGGTCTCCGATAGCGGCTACCGCGTTTTTGTTCTCGATAATCTCCTTACCGGCTCGCTTTCGAAACTTCCCCAGCAAAAAGACAATTTCACTTTTGTTAAAGGCGATGCCAACATCGACTCCACCGTAAGCGAACTCATGCATTCAATGCATTTCGATTGTGTATTCCACTACGCGGCAGTTGTTGGTGTACAGCGTACGCTCGAGAATCCGGTAATGGTTTTGAATGACATTAACGGCTTCAGGAATATTCTCGACCTCAGTCGCGCTACCGGCGTGAAGCGCGTCTTCTTTTCTTCATCGTCGGAAGTGTATGGCGAGCCCGTGGAGTTTCCGCAGAACGAACACACAACACCGCTGAACAGCCGGCTGCCGTATGCCATTGTGAAAAATGTAGGAGAAGCATTTTGCAGATCTTACCATAAAGAGTACGGACTCAATTATACTATTCTTCGTTTCTTCAACACGTACGGTCCGCGTCAAAGTGAAGACTTCGTCATCTCGAGATTCATTCAACAAGCCATTGAAGGCAAGGACATCACTATTTACGGCGATGGTAAGCAGACCCGTACTTTCTGTTATATCGACGATAACATCGAAACGACACTATCCTGTCTTCGAAATGACTTACTGATCAACGACGTTATGAACGTAGGCAGTGCCGACGAGATCACCATTCTCGATCTTGCGAGGCTCGTGATCAGAATTTTGAATTCATCTTCGAAGATCAAGTTCCTTCCTCCATTAAAGGAAGGCGACATGACACGACGCAAGCCTGACAACAGCAAGATGTTATCGATACTCAACCGGCCATTGATCTCACTGGAAGAAGGAATAAAACGTACCTTGCAGTTTCGTAAATCCTGATTGTAATTGAGCGTTACGCAGACCATCCTTAAAAAAATATTTCCCAGGATTTTTTTAAAGGGGGCTTACGGATTGTTTAACCGTGTTAAGATAGCGACGTTCGATAAGCTCGCATTCCCCGAACACATTCTCAAGCCATCCGACTTTCTCGTCTACCGCAAGGGCTATCCGTTTCGCGAAAATAATATGAAGACCGACGGCATTCTCGATGAGCGTGTGAAACGGTACATGGATCAATGGTACGATTGGACCCAGGAGGAATTTATTCTCGTTTGGGATCAGCCATGTGTAATAGAGCCAGTAACAGGCTGGGCGATCACCAGCAGTCGTAAGTTGTTGTATTATTCGTTGGGTATTTCGAGAACGTGGTTTCTCGCGCGACCTAAATTGTTTGACTTCATATCGAGGAAGGGTGATGCAGAGATCGGTAATGCCATTTCATTCCGCGATACGGGCGAAGAGAATTACTTTCACTTCTTCAACGATGTTCTTGCGAAGTATTTTTTTTTGAAACAACACAACATTTCTTTCGAAGACAGGAGTGTAATCATTTCTGAGAAACTTTATTCGAAGCCGTTCTTTCAATGGTACCTGTCACAATCGCCAGAGTTTCAGAAAATAAAGTGGGTTGTCCAGGGTAGGCAATATCTTGCAGCGACATCAGTTGTGTTCTGTAAGCCACTCACGCACCGCAAGGATCTTTTCGATGAAGTATTCAAGCCGCTTCGTATCGACACACAGGTAAGCAAACGCGTGTTCATCAACCGTGGTAAGTCCCGTCTTCGAACTATCGGCAACTTCGAAGAAGTGATGAATGTTCTTCGAAAGCACTCCATAGAAATTATAGATCCCGACCTATTGTCGCCCGCAGAGCAACAAACGATATTTTCACAGGCATCTTTCATTGCCGGTATCCACGGCGCCGGTTTCACGAACGTCTATTTTCGCAATGGCAATTGTTCTGTACTCGAGATCTTTCCACCGCCATCAGAAGACTATCTTCCATTTCACTACATCATGTTGGCGGGCATGAAGGGATTTCCGTACCAGGCGATTATTGGAGATGGTACACGACTTGATATATCGGGAAGTTTTTCAGTTGATGTGCAGAAACTCGAAACCCTGATCGTTAGCATGCTGCTATGAACGACAAGAAACCCCATGTGCTCCTTCTTATACCGAACCTCGGCAGTGGTGGGGCGCAGCGTGTCTTTCATCAGCATCGGGAATTTCTTTCGAAGGATTTCAACGTGACATCATGTGTATTCAATTTCGACGGAGCATTTGCAGAAGAGAAAAATGAAAGTATTCTTTCACTTGATATTCCTGCCGGAAACAATATTATCGAAAAGGTCTCCCACTTCTTTCAAAGAGTTCGAAGACTGAAGAAGATCAAAAGAGAATATAACATTGATCTTACTGTCAGTCACCTGGAAGGCGCCGACTACGTGAATATTCTTTCGAAGCAGGATGATAAGTTGATACTGTGGATCCACGGAACGAAGCTGCACGACAAAGACATCAGCGGAGTTGTTGGCTGGCTTCGAAAGAACCTGATGTTACCGTGGCTATACCGTCGCGCCGATAGAATTGTATGTGTGAGCCAGGGAATAGCTAGCGAGCTAAAGTTGATGATCCCTGCTGCTGCTCAAAAGATCCTGGCAGTTCGCAATGGTATCGATGTTCAAACTGTGCAGGCAAAGTCGATGGAGCCCTTGCCAGGGGAATGGCAATCGTTGCTGTTAAATAATTTTGTTATTGTAACACATTGCCGTTTCGCGCCACAGAAGAATCTAAGGTCACTGATCCATATCATCTCAAAGTTGAATGATATTGATAAACTGAAGTTTGTTTTGATCGGCGATGGCGAACAACGCAACGAGTTGATTGAACTGTCGAAGAAACTAAACGTGAAGCTGGAAGAGAGGATATTTTTCGTGGGACAGCAGAAGAATCCATTTCCGTGGTTGCGTCATTCTTCGCTATATGTGCTTACTTCATTGTGGGAAGGATTTCCACTGTCGCTCTGTGAAGCGATCGCCTGTGGTCTGCCTGTAGTGGTTGCTGATTGCCCGACCGGTCCGAAAGAAATTCTCGATTCCGTTCCTGCGGGTGTGTTGATGCCGTTGGTGCATGAGAATTCTCCCGCTGAGATTGATGCATGGGCGAACGCACTTCGCAAGATCATTAATGATCGCGAAGCACTGGACAACTATCGCAAGAAAGCTACCGAAGGCGCGGGCATGTTTTCTGACGAACGTACGAAGAGGGGGACGTTGACGGTTATCAAAAATATTCTTGCGTGAGCTCACGTCGTCGCATACTGGTTATCGAAAACAGCCGGCAGGTTACGGGTGCACTGAAGTCCATCGTCGCCATGGCCGAAGATCTCCGCGACGACTTCGAATTTATTTTCATATTTCCATCGAACAGCGCCGCCAGGTCCTGGATCCAGTCACGTACCAACATTCGAGTCATCGAATTACCGATGCTCGAGATCAGCAAAAGCTGGCGGGCTGTTTTTTATATCCCCGTTCTTTTCATCAATGCTCTTCGTGTTAAACGAATTATCAGTCGCGATAAAATAGACATCGTTCATAGCAACGACCTGTACAATCTCATTGGTCCGGTCCTGAGATCATTCGGAGTAAAATTCAAATACATCTGTCACGCCAGGTTTCTTCCCAGCGGATTTCCATCGTGGCTCTATAATTATTGGGTTAACCGTCAGTTGTCGGCAGCCGATAAGCTCATCGTAGTCTCCGATGTTTTGAAGTCAAAGCTCCCCGATGTTCCAAAAGTTATTCGCATCTACGATCGCATGTTGTTGTCATCATCCGATAACATCAAACCCAATCGTCCAGGCAACATCATTCTTTACATGGCCAACATCATTCCCGGCAAAGGTCACGACCATGCGATACAGGCATTCGCCAAAGCGCACGAAAAATTTCCTTCATGGAAGTTAAGGATCGTCGGCAGCGACATGGGACTCGAAAAAAACAGACAGTATTTGAGTCAATTGAAGTCGATGGCGATTCGCCTTGCGGTCGATTCATTTATTGAGTGGAATGATTTCGTGAGCGATGTAGCTATCGAATACAAGAACGCCGACATCTTCGCCAATTTTTCCTCCTCCGAATCTTTTTCCATGACCTGCCTCGAAGCGCAATACTATGGATGTTGTGCTGTCGCAACGTCATCAGGTGGTCCGGCGGAGATCATCAGCGATGGTCACTCCGGAATACTCGTACCCGTTAATGATGTTGCGGCAATGACAGCTGCATTGGAGAAGTTGATGAGAGACTCTCAACTCCGGGAATCGATGGGTTCCAACGGCGCAAAGCTGGTGCGCGAAAGATTTGGCCCCGCCAACACATCGGGGATGCTTCGAAACGTTTACATGGTTACCTTTGCAAGCTCTTGAGTAACTAAAAGATTCACGTGATCCGGATGCTGAATGGTTTGAAACTGGCGGTGCTGCTTCTCCTCGTTGCGACTTCATCGTCCTTCGCCCAGTGTGCAACCCCGGACTTTGCGTTACCATCGGCGGCTTGCAAAGGCCAGCGCATCTCGCTCGCAGCCAACAATACTTACAATTCTTACCAGTGGGACCTTTGCGCCGGCGAACTCTCCGGCACACCAACGGCCACCATCCTCAACAATAACTACGGTGGTTATGGTTTCAAGATGGACCTCGTTGAAGATGGCGGCGACTACTACGGCTTCTTCCTGAGCCGCGGTTCAAATAAATTCTATCGTCTCGACTTTGGTGCTAACGTCAATGATCCCCCGTTGCTTTTCGATCTCGGTGGTCTTGGAAAAAGTTCCAATACATGGCACATGATCGAGATCGTGAAAGAGGGAAGTAACTTCATTGGATTCATTATCGACGACAATACGATCTATCGTGCAAATTTTGGGACATCGATTACAAGTACACCAACTTTAGAAACGTTTTATACCGGCGATCCATTGAACCTGTCGCTCGATGCAGTGGCCGTACAGGAGGGTAGTGAGAAATATCTTTTTGTCGCTAATGGTGGTAACGAGAAGATCGTCCGGATCAAGTTCAGTTCTTCGTATGCCGAGCCATCGTCGTCAACAACAATTGACACATTCACGATCCCATTTTCTGTTATCAGCTCGGGACTGTCGTTCATTAAAGACTGCGACAAATGGTACGCAGTATCATCATCGATCATCGTTGCAAATGTTTACAAGATTGCTTTCGATGATGGCCTTTCGGACCCAACACCTACAATTACAACTTACGGTGTTCAGTCGGCGGGTAACGTGGCTGTCGTAAAAGACAATAACACCTTCATGATCTTCGCACAGTCGTTGAACTCGACCAACAGCATTTTCCGGTTGACATTCGGTTCCAGTCTCGCGGGCAATCCTGTAAGTACCGACGAGCTCAAAGACTTTGGCTATCCGCCGGGCGGCACGAGTGTGTTTGGCTTCGCTATGTATAAAGTGAAGAGCGACTGGCTGGTGGTTTCGGCCGAGAATTCGGGAGGAAATATGTATCGCATTACATTTCCCCAATCTTGTTTATCGTCTGCAACATGGACAACGGAAGTCAATCCAACCATCACGACAGCGAATTCAGGCAACTTCAATATCACACTCGATGTAACAAACGCGTCAGGACTCCGATCATCGGTAGCACACAGTGTAGCAGTGTCGTCGTCCACTTCACCCGATATTGAATTCGCATCTACGAATGTTTGTGCAGGACATAATGTAAACTTCAATTCTGAAAATACTTCAGGCGACATTACTTCATACAATTGGGACTTCGATGATATGGGCTCCTCGAACGCTGCTCTTCCTGTCCATTCGTTTGCCGCCGGAACGTATGATGTTTCTCTTACAGCAACGGCTTCATCAACGGGTTGCTCAAACACAGCGATTCATTCTTTAAAAATATATACACCACCAGTTGCAGACTTCCAGTTGCCATCGGGACTGGTTTGCACGAACAACCAGTTTACATTCAGCAATCTTGTACCCGATATTTATGATGGTAAGATAACCTATCAATGGCTGGTTGATGGAACACAGCAAAGCACACAACGCGATCTCGCATTTACTTTCAGTGATTTAAATGATAAGACAATCAAATTGATTGCGGCGATACCTGGTTGCTCCGATGAAAAATCGAAGTCCATCACCGGTCTTCTTCCTGGGCCCGTCGGCGCATTTACGATTGGTGGTCAATGTCAAAACAACAATATTACATTCACTAATCAATCGTCGGGTTCTATCAGCTCATATTCATGGGACCTTGGCAATGGACAAGCAAGCAGCAGTACGAACACGTCAACAACTTACAATGCCATTGGTAAATACAATGTTGTGTTGAATGTGAACAGTACTAATTCGTGTGTTACCACGGTAACAAAACAACTTACAATTTATTCTACACCACAACCGGCATTTGCCATCGATCTTCCGCCGTTCTCATGTTCGGGAACACCATCGCAATTTCATGATGCAACGCCATCGATGACCGACGGTAATGTTCAGTCATGGAACTGGGCATTCGGAGATTCGGGATCAGGAAGCGGTAAAGATCCGTTGCACACCTACGCGAATGCAGGACCCTATACGGTACGGCTTACTGCTACAACCGATAGGGGATGTTCGAACTTCGTGGATCAGCAAGTCACCATCACCCAGTCACCCATCGCGTTATTTAACTTCGATCCAACGTGTGTTAATAAAGTCTCACACTTTACAGATGCGTCGACAGGAGGAGTGACGTCGTGGCAATGGAAAGTGGGAAGTGCATCTTACAACACCCAACACCCGGCACACACTTTTGTTACGCCGGGAAATTACAATGTGCAGTTAGTGGTAACGGGACAAAACAATTGCACGGCTTCGCTCACACGACCGGTCATCGTTCCTGTTGTTCCGACCGTCGATTTCCAGGTAACGAATCCTTGCGCAGGCCAGGCTGCCGTGTTCAGCGACAACACTGTTAATCCAACCGATCCTATTGCGCAACGTACATGGACGTTTAATGGAACGGGCACTGGAACAGGTCAGCAGGCTTCATACACTTTCGATAGCAATGGTTCTTATCCTGTGCAACTGAATGTGCAGGGTCAGTCGGGCTGTAGTTACTCGACAACAAAAACAGTGGTAATAAAAGTATCGCCCGTTGCATCATTCACGATGTCGGATCAGAGTGGGCCACCGCCGTTACATGTATTATTCACGAACACATCAACCGGAGCTATCTCTTATGTTTGGGCGATAGCAGATGGAAGCGCGCCATCGACGAATATTTCTTTGGAACATACGTTCGCGGCGTTGGGCGATTACAACGTGTCGCTCACGGCAACGAACACCGAAGGATGTAGCAGGACTGAAATTAAAATTGTGAACGTGATAACGCCGCAGGTTGAGTTGGCGCTTGAGGATTTCCTGTTGCAGAGATCTGGCGGAAGTTCTTCGTACCAGGGATATGTAAAGGTTCGCAACAACAGCAATTATCGTGTCACGTCCTTTATAGTGAATTATGAAGTAGGAGGTGGGATTATGTTGAGTGAAACAGTTGGTTCAGACCTTAGCGTTGGTGAAGTGAAGACGTATGGACTCACAACAACATTCACTCAACCGTCGGCATCGGCGTTTGTCTGTGCTGAGTTGAATGCTGATAACAACGTGAACAACAACAAGGCCTGCACAACGCTTTCGGGCGATGCAATAATTTTTACCGTTAGTCCCAATCCGGCTGATAGTTACATCAATGTTGAGAGTGTTCATTCCGCCGCCGATGAAGTCCGCGTTAGGATCTACAATATGTCGGGGGGGGTTGCCTACGATAAAACTTTTGATGTCAGTAAAGGTCTTTCAAGATTATCTCTCGATACGCAGAATCTCTCACCTGGTATTTATGTGGTGGTAATTATTTCAGGAAATACGGGTGTTTCCCAGAAAGTTCTAATTGCCAGATAATTTCTATATTCGCACCAAATTTTATTCTGTTTTTGATGACAAAGGTGAAATTAGATTCTATCGACAAGAAGATACTCGAGATCCTTCAGACCAATTCGAACATCACCAACGCGCAGCTTGCGCAGGAGATAGGCCTGTCGCCGGCACCAACTTTGGAACGCGTGAAGAAACTGGAGACAGGTGGTGTGATCAAAAGTTACCATGCTGTGATCGATACCGCCGCCGTTGGAATGGGCGTGAACACTTTCGTAATGGTGTCATTGAAAGGACACAACAAAGACAACATCGAAAAATTTATGAAGGTGATCCGCAAGATCGACGAAGTTGTCGAGTGCCATCACGTCACTGGTTCGGCCGACTTCATTCTTAAGATCGTTTGCACTGATATACCCGCGTATCAGAACCTCATGCTCGAAAAAGTTTCAAACATCGAGGTTGTCGACAACATGCAAACAATGGTGATACTTTCTACCTTTAAGGACAGCAAAGTAGTTCCGCTGCCGGCGTGATGGAAAAGAACCTGATACTTACAGGACAACAGGTAAGCCAGAAGATTAAACGGATGGCGTTCGAAGTCTATGAACATAACTTCCAGGAAAAGGAAGTTGTGTTTGCGGGCATCGACGGCCAGGGTTATACGCTTGCCACATTACTGGCGAAACAACTCGAAGAGATTTCCTCTATTAAAGCAAAAGTTGTTAAGGTAAGTATCGATAAGTCTTCACCGCTTCAAAGTGATATTGGTCTCGATGCTGAGGCGTCGTCTTTCAAAAAGAAATGTATTGTTGTTGTGGATGATGTTCTCAACACAGGAAAGACGTTGGCTTACGCGATGAAGCCGTTTCTTGTTATTGAAGTGAAGAAGATTGAGGTGGCGGTGCTGATCAATAGGAGCCATTCCACGTTTCCGATCCAGCCCACTTATACAGGATATGGTTTGTCAACAACCTTAACGGATCATATAGAAGTTATCCTTGGCAAACAAGCCGCGGTTTATCTGCACTAACTGTACGTTTTTCCTTACTGCACTGGTAAGTTGTACGGTTTTCCTGATTGTTTTAAACACGAGTGCTGCGATTTCTTCCTAAAGGGACTTATCGATCCTTTCTTTGTGGCATCATCAAAAACAAAACTTTTATGACACGTCACAAAAACCCAACGGGTGTAAAGCTAATAATGCCCTTCCGCGATATGGTCCTCGTGATGGCCGAAGCGAAAAGGCTCTATCAGCAAGGTAAGATTCAAAATCAAAAGGACTATCTCCTTGGAGCGGCCAGCAGATTCAGAATATGAATTGACGGCGACAGATATTGACGGTATATATTTATTTACGACTCGATACGGAGTCGAGTATTCGATCGGCTTGTATGACTATTCTGACTGCTTTGGATTACCCTCGGTGAAGTACCAGAACCGGATGATCCATTTTCAGCTTTCGCAGATCAACAAGGACGTCAAAAATCGATTCGACCCCAGGACAAAAGCCACAGTTACGGCTTTTATTAATTCATATCTCGAACGTGATCCCGATGCCATCTTCTTTTACGTCTGCAGTGCCGCCGATGGCAAAGAAAGTCATCGAAAGAACACGTTCGACCGATGGTTTTCCTCATCGATAGAAAAACCCGACTCCATCATCAAAGCCATCCGAACGATCGATGATCAGGAAATTCATTTTCTTTACAGGAAAGACAGATCAGGTGCGCAGCTTCTCAATGATATAGAACTCTACTCATTGCTACCTGCTCCCCTTGTGAAATCATAGCCCCAAAAGAAATGTCAACCGCCAAGAAGTCCGAAGTCAAAAAGATCACCACGCACCAACTCCAGGAGATGAAAAACCGTGGCGAAAAAATCGCCATGCTCACAGCCTACGACTATAGTATGGCCCGCATCATCGATGGCGCAGGTATCGACGTCATCCTCGTTGGCGATTCCGCTTCGAATGTCATGGCCGGCAACGAAACCACGCTGCCCATCACCCTCGACCAGATGATCTATCACGCAACTTCGGTTGTGAAAGCAGTAAAGCGTGCGCTCGTTGTTGTCGACATTCCCTTCGGTTATTACCAGGGTAGTTCAGGCGAAGCCCTTCGCTCTTCCATAAGGATCATGAAAGAATCCGGTGCTCACGCCGTGAAGATCGAAGGCGGAAGTGAAGTAAAAGATTCTGTGCTTCGAATACTCAGCGCCGGCGTGCCCGTTATGGGCCACCTCGGGCTCACACCACAGTCTATCTATAAGTTTGGCACCTACACCGTTCGTGCACGCGAAGAAGTCGAAGCCACGAAGCTCGTCGAAGATGCCCTGTTGTTGCAGGAGTGTGGCTGTTTCGGTATCGTCCTCGAAAAGATTCCGGCTACGCTTGCTGCAAAAGTTACTTCGAAGCTTCAAATCCCCGTGATCGGTATCGGTGCTGGTGCCGACGTAGACGGACAAGTTCTTGTGATGCAGGATATGCTCGGCATCACCCAGGAGTTTAAGCCGCGATTCCTCCGTCGTTATGCAGATCTGAATTCAATAATCACCGGGGCCGTCAACAAGTACGTAGATGACGTAAAGAAAAAGTCATTCCCCAACGAAGATGAGAAATACTGATTACCTGCAGTCTTTCGGTTTTTCTTCATCCTCTGCATCACCAAACCAGACCACTCCGTACTCTTTATAGAACCCGATACCAATCGCCTTCCACTCTATCTTTTGCCATTGGCCAAGGTTAATGAGGAGCGGGTTGTGTCCCGGGCTTTTCTTCCAGCCGTCCAGCCCTTCCTGGGCAGTTGCTCCCGCCGTCGACCAGTAGGCAATCTCGTAGCCGTTGCCCGTATAATTGGCGATCTCTTTGGGTTTGCTCCACATGCAGGGGGCCTCTTTGTGATCCGGCGTATAGCAGCAGGGCGTCCAGTTGCCCTTGTCCGACCAGCTATGCGGATTGCACTTGTTGTTTTCCGGGTCGTACACATAATTGTCGGCAAGGTCGCGAACGTGCGCCTGGGCGGTCTTCGTGAGCTTTGTGGAAAGCGGTATCGGCTTGAGCTTCTTGCTCTTCCGGTACTGCATAATGAGGTCGTAAAGCTTTTTTTCTTCCTCCGAAAGGCAGATCTCCTGTGCGAAAACTGGTACCGAAGCCAGCCAGATAATAAGGCAACCAATGATTTTCATAATACCAAATTTGTCCTAATTTTCACCCCCATAAAAGTCAAAAAGCAATGAGCGAACAAAAGATCAGCATCAGTAACGGAAAACTTAACGTCCCGGATAGTCCTACAATTCCTTTCATTATGGGCGACGGTACCGGCATCGACATCTGGCCGGCTTCACAGATAGTTTTCGACGCAGCCGTCGAAAAGGCCTACAAGGGAAAGAAGAAAATTGTATGGAAAGAAGTACTGGCTGGCGAAAAAGCGTTCAATAAAACTGGCTCATGGATGCCCGAAGAAACCCTGACGGCTTTCAAAGAATACCTCGTTGGTATCAAAGGACCCCTTACAACTCCTGTTGGCGGTGGTATCCGTTCGCTCAACGTGGCCCTTCGCCAGGACCTCGACCTCTACACCTGCCTTCGTCCCGTTCGTTGGTTCAAGGGCGTTCCTTCTCCCGTGAAGGAACCTCAGAAAACCGACATGGTGATCTTCCGCGAAAACACAGAAGATATCTACGCCGGCATCGAATTCCAGGAAGGAACAGAAGACAACAAGAAATTCCTCACCTACTTCAAAGAGGCGTTCCCCAAACAATACAAGAAGATCAGGTTTCCCGAAAATTCAGGCATCGGTATCAAGCCCGTGTCTAAAGAAGGTACTGAACGTCTTGTGCGCGCTGCGATCAAGTATGCTGTCGACAACAAGAAGCCTAGCGTAACGCTCGTACACAAAGGAAACATCATGAAGTTCACTGAAGGTGGCTTCCGCGATTGGGGATATGCCCTCGCGAAAAATGAGTTCGGCGCAAAAGATCTCGACGGCGGACCATGGCAGGTGATCGAGAAGGATGGTCATAAGATCGTCATCAAAGATTCTATCGCCGATGCATTCCTCCAGCAGATCCTTCTTCGTCCCGATGAATATTCAGTAGTGGCAACGCTTAACCTCAACGGTGACTATATCTCCGATGCACTTGCTGCAATTGTTGGTGGTATTGGTATCGCTCCCGGTGGTAACATCAACTACATAACAGGTTATGCAATCTTCGAAGCAACACACGGTACAGCACCAAAGTATGCGGGCCAGGACAAAGTAAATCCAGGCTCTGTAATTCTTTCAGGCGTAATGATGCTCGAATACATGGGTTGGCTCGAAGCGGCAGACCTCATCTACAAAGGTCTTGAAGCTGCCATCGCATCTAAAAGAGTTACTTACGATTTCCACCGACTCATGGAAGGAGCTACACTGCTCAAGTGTTCTGAGTTTGGTCAGGAGATTGTGAAAAATATGTGATGTACGATTTACGATTGACGAGGTACGATTTGCGGAGCTAAAATCGTAAATTGTACCTCGTACATCGTACATGCTAACAAATCCTGCTGAACACTCTCGCCTCCTCTCACTTGATTTTCTTCGAGGCTTAATAATGATCCTTCTCGTGCTCGAAAGCACGGGACTCTACTGGCAACTCATAGAGATGTCAGAAGGAAGCACTTCACATTCATTCTTCATCCAGTTCGAACATCATCCATGGAACGGCCTTCGTTTCTGGGATCTCATCCAGCCTGCATTCATGTTCATGGCGGGAACGGCATTAGCATATTCATTGCAACGTCAGCAGCTGGAAGGCAAAACATGGGGACAGCAATTTCTCAAAACACTGAAGCGTTCCGCATGGTTGTTCTTCTGGGGTGTGTTGGATTATGCTGTTCGTAAGGAAGGGCTGTCGTTCGAGCTGTGGGACGTACTTACACAATTGTCTTTCACAACGCTCGTCGCGTTTTTGATCTATCGATGGTCGTCCGCGGCACAGATCGGTTTCACTGTTGGGCTACTCATCCTTACAGAGATCTTATACCGGTTTACAAACATACCCGGCTTCGATCAGCCATTCGCCGACCAGCATAACTTCGGCAACTACATGGATCTTATATTGATGAATAAGGTTAACAACGGCGGGTGGGTTGCTATCAATTGTATTCCCACGGCATGTCATACGATCTGGGGCGTACTGGCCGGCAAACTTTTACTGAGCAACAAAACACGTCCCGAGAAGATGAACACGCTGGTGATTGCCGGTGTGATCGGTCTCGTTGCTGGTTATTTGTTGGATGTTACATCGATAACGCCGATCATCAAACGCATAGCTACTACATCATTCGTGCTGGCTTCGGCGGGCTGGGTGTTCTTCGCGTTGGCGATATCTTATTGGTGGATCGATATAAAGAATCACAGGAAATACCTCACTTTCTTCCTTGTGGTGGGAATGAACTCCCTGTTCATTTACCTGTTTATCGAAATCGTTGCGTCACGATGGTTTAACGGATACATAGGGGCATTAACATTGAACACACCGATCCTCACCTCGTTGGTTTTATTCACACTGGAATGGTGTCTCTGTTATTTTCTTTATAGGAAAAAGATCTTCTTCAAGATCTAGATCTCCAGCATCTTTACGGCTGTCACGGCGGCTTCTTCTCCTTTGTTACCGTACTTGCCGCCGGCTCTTTCGAGTGCCTGCTGTTTGTTGAGAGTTGTCAACACTCCGAAGATCACCGGTTTGCCGGTCTTGATATTCACTTCTGTAATTCCATATGCAACGGCCTGGCAGATATAATCGAAGTGTGGTGTTTCTCCCTGTATCACGCAGCCGATGCAGATCACGGCGTCGATATGTTTTTTTTCTGCGGCTTTTAATCCACCGAGTGTCAGCTCGAACGTTCCGGGAACATTGATACGTTCGATGTTTTTCTTACTGGCACCGAGTTCGACAAGGCCTTTATATGCGCCTTCGAACATAGCTTCTGTGATCTCTTCGTTCCACTCGGCTACGACGATAGCGAACTTATATTTTTTAAGATTCTTCTTTGCCTTTCCGGAAACAGATTTCAGGATCCCTGCCATGTTACGAAGCAGACTCTAATCTGCCCTTCAGCTTCTTGGCAGTCGGCACTTCCTGCGCATCCCAGAATTCTTTTATGATGCGTTCGTATGCCGCGATGGCTTTATCGTTTTTATTGAGCTTCTCGTAGGCGAGTGCTTCTTTCAAAAGATAAGCGGGAGTAAAATATTTGTTAGGCTTATAGTTCGAAGCTTCATGATAAGCGTCAGCCGCTTCTTCCAATTTGTTCTGCTCCATATAAGCGTCGCCGAGCAGGCTGTAAGCGCGCGCCTGTATAAGCAGGTCGTGCGACTTGAAATCCTTCAGGTAATATTCTGCGAGCGCAAATTTTCCCTGCTTCAGGCAGATCACACCGGCATAATAATTGGCCAGGTTGGCCGCAGGCGTCATGCCGTACTCGTTAATGATGGTCTCGAAACCTGACACGTTAGCGGTTCCCTTCAGGGCAAGATCAAGACTGTCGGCTTCGAAATAACGAACGGCCTGGAACATCTCTTCCTGCGCAACCTTGTCCTGCCTGTCTATCCACCAGCGGAATCCAAAAAAGCCGCCGGCTACCACGACCACTACGGCCACCAGTATTCCGATGAACTTCGGATTTCTCTCCATCCAGTCTTCGGCCGAAATCAGCCTTTCTCTGACAACTTCAGGGTTCTCGACAGCGGTTTTTGTTTCTTGCTTCTTAGCCATTAGGGGAAAAAATTAAACCCCGTAGCATACACTACGGGGCGGCAAAACTAAAAATTTGTGACTAGAACACCTAATCCGTAATGAACGGATAGTTTTCTTCCGAGTAGACGTATTTCAGGGCATCCGAAGACTCAGGATATTTCGATTCTTCCGCAAATTTCACGCTCTCATCCACCTGGCCTACAATCTTCTGGTCTATGGCGTCGAGTTCGGCTTCGGTAGCAAATTTCTTGTCAAGGATCTTCTTGCGCACCACTTCGATCGGGTCGCGCTGTTTGTATTCTTCAACTTCGTCTTTCGAGCGGTACTTCTGGGGATCTGACATCGAGTGACCTTTGTAGCGATAGGTGCGGAATTCGAGGAAGGTCGGGCCTTCGCCGGCGCGTGCACGTTCGGCAGCCCTTGCCGTTGCGTCGTGAACTGCTTCAGGGTCCATTCCATCTACAGGCTCCGAGGGCATATCGTATGCATCGGCAAGTGTATAGAGATCGGTAACGTTCGAGGTACGTTTTACGGAAGTGCCCATCGCGTAACCGTTGTTTTCTACCACAAAGATCACGGGAAGTTTCCAGAGCATCGCGAGGTTCAACGCCTCGTGGAATGCACCCTGGCGAACGGCTCCGTCGCCAAAGTAGCAGATGCAAAGATTCTTGGTCTTGTTATATTTTTCTGCGAAGGCGATGCCGGCGCCGAGAGGGATCTGCGCACCAACGATACCGTGGCCGCCGAAGAAATTCTTTTCCTTATCGAAGATGTGCATCGAACCGCCGTTGCCTTTCGAGCTGCCTGTTTCTTTGCCGTAGAGTTCGGCCATTACCGCGTTGGGACTTGTGCCCAATGCCAGCGGGTGCGCGTGGTCGCGATAAGCCGTGATCCAGTTGTCGTCTTTCGTGAGCGCAGTAACTGCACCGGCCGCGCATGCTTCCTGCCCGATGTAGAGGTGGCAAAAGCCCCTGATCTTCTGCATACCATAGAGCTGACCGCATTTTTCCTCGAATTTTCGCATCAACTGCATGCTTTCGTACCAAAACATGTACGTCTCCTTCGGAAATACTGTCTTCTCCTTTTTTCCTTTCGCCTGGGTTGCTGTTGCCATACAAATGTTAATTAGATGCGAAAATAGGCGGATTAGTAAGGAATTTCCAAACAGAGTTATCCGTTACTTTGAACCTTGGAGCTCCGGAAACTCAATCTCTTCAATTTCAGGAACTACGAACAGGTCTCAGTCTCGTTCGAAGGTCAGGTGCATTGCCTCCTTGGGAAGAACGGTAGCGGCAAAACTAACCTCCTCGACGCGATCTATTACTTGTCGTTCACGAAAAGCTCGCTCCTCGCTACCGACACCCAGAACATAAAGACGGGGCAAAATTTTTTTTCCATCAAGGGCACTTTTGAAGGTGATCGCGAGGTGCTCTGCTCTTACCAGGTGGGTCAGAAAAAGGTGATGAAGGAAAACGGCAACGAATATTCCCGTCTTTCCGAGCACATCGGGAAATACCCGGCCGTGATGATCGCCCCAAACGACATCGAGTTGATCTGGGATGGGGGAGAAGTGCGCCGCCGGTTTATCGACAGCATGATCTCGCAGGTGAACCGCGAATATCTCGAGCGGCTGATCTCGTACACAGGTCATTTGAAGATGAGAAACTCGCTGCTGAAAAGATTTGCCGAAAGAGGATCCGTCGATCACGACCTGCTGGAAAGTTGCGACAGGCAGTTGATCCCCTGCGGCGATTTTATCGCTAAGACGCGACAGGAATTCCTGTCAAAGTTTTCACCTTACTTTCAACGACACTATACTTTTCTTTCAGGAAGCGATTCGGAGAAAGTTGGGATCGCCTATCGCTCCGGCACCGACGACGAAACATTATCCGACGCGCTATCGAAAAATCTCAATCGCGACATCATCCTTCAGCGCACGACGATGGGCATTCATCGCGACGATTTCATTTTTTCACTCGATGGATTCGAGCTCAAACGTCACGGATCACAGGGCCAGCAGAAATCTTTTCTTATCGCACTGAAGCTGGCGGAGTTCGATATTCTCACTGCCCACAAAAAGTTTAAGCCAATTCTCTTACTCGACGATATCTTCGACAAGCTCGACGACGACCGCATTGCACGACTGATCGAGCTGGTAGGAGGAGGAACCTTCGGACAGTTATTTATAACCGATGCGCGTCCCGACCGAAGCCAGGAATTGCTTCGTGAGGCTGGAATTGGCGCAGAAATATTTCTCGTGGAAAACGGTACCTTGACAAGACTTTGACTGGTGATGGCGAAACGGAACACACAACATATTGGCGACGCAATCCAGGAACTTCTCCGTTCCTATCATATCAAATCAAAGTTTGATGAGACCACGGTGGTAAGCTCGTGGGAAAGACTGGTAGGCAAGCCCATCGCCAAACGCACCAAAAAAGTCTCTGTCAGGAATAAGGTTCTCTTTGTGGAGCTCGATTCGCCAGCAATGAAAAACGATCTCAATTATCACAAGTCCCAGATCATTGCTCTCTTCGAAAAAGAGTTTGGGAAAGATGTCATTAAAGAGATCATTATAATGTGATCACATCTTGCTGTTCTCTCTCACCTCTATCTGTAGCGGCAGCATTTCTTTACCCTCAAATTCAAGAGCAAGTATAGCGTAGATGGTTTGGCCCGGCTCGATGTCGCGGGTATACACGCTGTATTTTTCGAACTCGGCACTCATGTGTTTGTTCGCATTCTTCGCACGATACAGGTTGTAGATAGCGATGGGAACTCCCGCGGGTATTATGTATCGCGGTGCACAGTTGAGTCCGTGGAATTCACAATCGAATTTCGCATAGATGAGGAGCGAGTAAAACAGGTATGCTCTCGGGTGTTGCGACATTCTTTTCGCAGCGGTCACTCCGTCGATGTAATAAGGATCTTCTTCGTCTGTGAAGATGTCCAGGTCGCGATCGATGTTGAGTGTCCGCGTCGATTTATTGGTGATGGCAGCTGCAATGATCTTAAGTCCGCTTCGCTTTTCGAGCCTCGCGAGCTTGTAGTTTCCGCGGTAATACAGGGCATTGTAACGATAAGAAAGCTTAACCGCTTCGTTTTCAAAAAACTGGTCGTACTCTACTTTCTCTGGTTCTATTGGCTTATAGCGCACGGCACACTGTGTGAGAAGCAACGTCAAGATCCCCAGCGTTAAAAGTCTTTTCATCGGCACTGCATCATTTTCCAAAGAACGAAAAAATAGGTGGACCAACCAGCCCCCGCCGTGGTACGAATCTTTACTCAATGGCTGAAATCTGCAATGCCGATTTGCCCAGAAAAAAAAAGCGTCTAATTTTGCACTCCCTAATTTTGGGACGGTTGCGAAACCGAAATGATTAGGCGTTCTTTTATTTCGATAAAAAGTCGTCGGGGAGATACTCAAGCGGCCAACGAGGACAGACTGTAAATCTGTTGACTTATGTCTTCACAGGTTCGAATCCTGTTCTCCCCACCAAATCGTACATCGTACTTTGTAAATCGTACATGTATATGCGGGAGTAGCTCAGTTGGTAGAGCGGCAGCCTTCCAAGCTGCAGGTCGCGGGTTCGAACCTCGTCTCCCGCTCAGGGCCTAAACGGCGGTTTATGTTTTTTGAAAAAAACCCCGTAGGGAACCGCCGTTGTAGCTCAGTGGTAGAGCACCTCCTTGGTAAGGAGGAGGTCGTGAGTTCAATCCTCATCAACGGCTCTGGGGGCATTGCCCTTCGAAGCTTTAGTAAGGTGGGCAGCGCCCGCCGGAGCTTTAGTTAAGGTGGGCAGCGCCCGCCGGAGCTTTAGTGTAGGCGGGAACGTTCTTTTGAAATTTTGTGTAATAAGAAGTCTTGTACAGGTGCCTAGCGAACACCAATAATGTATAAGCATCTTATTATCCGTTCCTAACGTGGGCGGAAAACCTATCCGAAAGGCTTAAAATGTTTAGGGTGTAAGTACTGGAACTTGTAATTATTAATACACTTTAACTTTTAAACTTTTAACTGGGATTTTCAAACATGGCTAAGGAAACATTCGATCGCTCGAAACCTCACGTTAACGTTGGTACCATCGGTCACGTCGACCACGGAAAGACCACGTTAACTGCTGCAATCACTCAAGTATTGGCGAAAAAAGGTCTCGCCGCAGTGCGTGACTTCTCATCAATCGACAACGCTCCTGAAGAAAAAGAGCGTGGTATCACAATCAACACATCACACGTTGAGTATCAGACTGAAAAACGTCACTATGCTCACGTAGACTGTCCTGGTCACGCCGACTATGTGAAGAACATGGTTACTGGTGCTGCCCAGATGGATGGCGCTATCCTCGTGGTGGCTGCTACCGATGGTCCGATGCCTCAAACTCGTGAGCACATCCTTCTTGCACGCCAGGTAGGTGTTCCTGCTCTCGTTGTATTCATGAACAAAGTCGACCTGGTTGACGATCCGGAACTCCTGGACCTCGTTGAGATGGAAGTTCGTGAGCTCCTTTCTTCATATCAATTCCCTGGCGATACAATGCCAGTTATTCGTGGTTCTGCACTTGGTGCATTGAATGGCGATGCAAAATGGGTTGCTAAAGTTGAAGAATTGATGACCGCTGTAGATGAGCACATTCCGCTCCCTTTGCGCGCTATCGATAAGGACTTCCTCATGCCCGTTGAAGACGTATTCTCGATCACTGGTCGTGGTACTGTTGCAACTGGCCGTATCGAGCGTGGTATTATCAAGACTGGCGATGCCGTTCAGATCCTTGGTATGGGCGCTGAGAACCTTACTTCTACCATCACTGGTGTTGAAATGTTCCGTAAGATCCTCGATAGAGGTGAAGCTGGCGATAACGTTGGTCTCCTCCTCCGTGGTATTGAAAAAGAACAGATCTGCCGTGGTATGGTTATCTGTAAGCCGAACTCAGTAACTCCGCACGCGAAGTTCAAAGCTGAGGTATATGTGCTTTCGAAAGAAGAAGGTGGTCGTCACACTCCTTTCTTCAACAAGTACCGTCCCCAGTTCTATTTCCGTACGACTGACGTAACAGGCGAGGTGAAACTCCCTGCAGGCGTGGAAATGATTATGCCTGGCGATAACATCTCGATCGAAGTTGAATTGATCAACAAGATCGCGATGGAGAAAGGTCTCCGCTTTGCTATCCGTGAAGGTGGCAGAACCGTTGGTTCTGGTCAGGTGACTGAGATTTTGGACTAAAAACCGGGAAAATCCCGCGAAAGCGGGATCCCTGGAAGGCCACAGGCCTTTTTTATAAAGCACGACAGCGTTTCCTTGATTTTTCGAGGAAACGCTTTTGTTTTATGCCTTTTTACCCTACCTTTGCAGTCCTTTTGAGATGAGGGGTGTGGAGAGGTGCTCAAAAGGGCCAGTGCCGAAAAATTTACGGGTGTAGCTCAATCGGTAGAGTAGCGGTCTCCAAAACCGTTGGCTGGGAGTTCGAGTCTCTCCACCCGTGCAGTTGAAAACAAAAAGGGATCAGACCAGATGAATAAGGTTAAAGACTATATCATGGACTCGATCGATGAGATCCGCACAAAGGTTACCTGGCCGAAGTTCAGCGAGCTTCAGAGCAGCGCAATACTTGTGCTTGTGGCGTCCCTGATCTTTGCGGTTGTTATTGGCCTGATCGACATCTCCTTTAAAGAGATGGTGCAGTGGTATTATAGAAACTTTTAAGCTGCAGCGATGGGCGAACTGAAATGGTATGTGCTACGGGTGATCAGTGGCCAGGAAAAAAAGGTGAAATCCTACCTGGAAACTGAGATCGAAAGGTCTAAACTCACTGAGTTTATCCCACAGGTGCTCATTCCTTCGGAGAAAGTATATGAAATGAGAAACGGCAAAAAGCGCGTGAGAGAAAGAAACTTCTTCCCGGGCTACGTCCTCATCTCGGCAGACCTCACAAACGGTGAGGCTTACCACACAGTGAACAACATCCCCGGTGTGATCGGATTCCTCGGCAACAACGGCTCCTCGGCTTCTTCTAAAGAACCGGTAGCCCTTCGCCAGTCGGAAGTAAATCGCATCCTCGGAAAAGTCGACGAGATCGACCAGTTCGAAGAAAAGCTCGAGAAGCCTTTCATTAAAGGAGAATCCGTGAAAGTTATGGATGGTCCTTTCAGTGGCTTCACTGGCGCTGTTGAAGAGATATTTGAAGACAAAAAGAAACTGAATGTAATGGTGAAGATCTTCGGTCGTAACACACCGGTGGAACTGAGCTACATGCAGGTTGAGAAATTAGAATAATTTATGGCGAAAGTTGTTACAGGCTATCTTAAGCTACAAGTAAAAGGCGGCGCAGCCAATCCTGCTCCTCCTATCGGTCCCGCACTCGGTTCAAAAGGTTTGAACATCATGGACTTCTGCAAGCAGTTCAATGCAAGAACCCAGGATAAACCCGGCCAGGTGCTGCCCGTCCTCATCACTATTTATAACGACAAGTCGTTCGACTTCGTGATCAAAACTCCTCCCGCAGCAGTGCTGATCATGGAATCGATCAAGATCCAGAAGGGCTCGAAAGAACCCAACCGTTCGAAAGTTGGTTCTATCTCCTGGGATCAGGTGAAAAAGATCGCCGAGACCAAGATGCCCGACCTCAACGCATTTAAAATTGAGTCAGCCATGAAGATGGTTGCCGGAACAGCACGCAGCATGGGAGTTACCGTGAGCGGAAAAGCTCCGTGGGATAAATAAAGAATACAGTCATGCCAAGAGTATCTAAAAACAGAAAAGCAGTATTAGCGAAGTACAACTTCGAGAAAGAATATTCTCTCGCAGATGCTTCAGCGCTTTTGAAAGATCTGAGCTTCACCAAGTTCGACTCATCTGTCGACCTGGATATCCGTCTCGGAATCGACCCTAAGAAGTCGGACCAGATGGTACGCGGTGTTGTTGCTCTCCCGCACGGTCTCGGTAAGGTTGTGCGTGTACTCGTGCTCTGCACTCCTGATAAAATTCAGGAAGCGAAAGACGCCGGTGCAGAATATGTTGGCCTCGATGAATTCGTAACGAAGATCGAAGGTGGCTGGACAGATATCGATGTGATCATCTGTACTCCTACCGTTATGGCAAAGGTTGGTAAACTCGGTAAGGTACTCGGTCCCCGCGGACTTATGCCTAACCCGAAGTCAGGTACCGTTACCCTCGAAGTTGGTAAAGCAGTGAAAGAGGTGAAGGCGGGTAAGGTAGACTTCAAAATTGACAAACAAGGAATTATCCATGCTAGTATTGGTAAGGCTTCCTTCAGCGCAGACAAGATCAAAGACAATGCGACTGAACTTATCAGTATGGTTGCTAAACTGAAGCCGGCATCGGCGAAGGGTACATACGTTCAAAGTATCACCATTTCGTCTACGATGAGCCCCGGTATTCGGATCGATAAGAGTAGTATTGCTGGTCTGTAATTTTAAACAAAATGACCCGGGAAGAAAAAGCGCAAATCATCGATGACTTGTCTGAGAAGTTCTCTCAGCACAATCACTTCTATGTTACCGACGCTTCCGGTCTATCGGTAGAGCAAATCAATGCTTTCCGTAGACTTTGCTTCAATGCTGGTGTAGAATACAGGGTGTATAAAAACACTTTGATCCGCAAGGCACTGGAGAAAAACGGAAACAAGAACGTAGGAGAGATCGCGAAAGCATTGCACGGGTTTTCTGGTGTGATCTTTTCAAAAGAGGCAGGTAATGCCCCTGCGAAAGTGATCAGAGAATACCGCAAGAAGATGGAAGGAAGACCTGCGTTCAAAGCAGCGTCTATTGATTCCGATCTCTTTGTTGGTGAAGAAAACCTCAATGTATTAGCCGACCTGAAGAGCAAGAACGAGCTCATCGGCGAGATCATCTCTCTGCTCCAATCACCTGCCAAGAATGTGCTGTCTGCCCTGTTGAGTGGCAAGCAGACTGTAGCTGGCCTGGTGAAAGCACTGGAAGCACGAGCAAAATAATTGTAGAACCTGAAATTAAACACTTACTAAAATGGCTGACATTAAATCACTTGGCGATCAACTGGTAGAACTCTCTGTTAAAGAGGTTAATGAACTCGCCTCTTATCTTAAAGAAACATATGGCATCGAACCCGCAGCTGCTGCTGTGGTAGCTGGCCCCGCTGCAGGTGCTGGTGGTGGCGCTGCTGCTGCCGCTGAAAAGACTAACTTCGATGTTGTTCTGAAGAACGCTGGTGCAAACAAGCTCCAGATCGTTAAGCTTGTTAAAGAACTCACTGGTCTTGGCTTGAAAGAAGCTAAAGACATGGTTGATGGTGCTCCCAAAACAATCAAAGAAGGACTTCCTAAGACAGAAGCAGAAAATCTCAAGAAGCAACTTGCTGAGGCTGGTGCCGAAGTTGAGTTGAAGTAATTCTTCTTGAAGACGCTGGGTATCGTCTGAAGCTAATTTCAGGGGCCCCTGTCCGCTTTTGGCGGACTGGGGTTTACCCGTTTCTACCCTTTCAGTTTTAATTTGAAGTCCAAGTACCTTTTAAACTCAAATACCCTTGGCAAAGAAGACGACAGCTAATAACAGGATTGATTTCTCGAACATCGAAAAGGTTCTCGATTATCCCGATTTCCTCGACGTTCAACTTCAATCTTTCAGAGACTTCCTTCAAATAGATACACCGGCTGAAAAACGCCAGAACGAAGGTCTCTATAAAGTATTCGCAGAGAACTTCCCGATCTCCGATTCCCGCGAAAATTTCGTGCTCGAATTCGTAGACTATACAATCGATCCTCCGAAATATTCGGTCGACGAATGTATCGATCGCGGACTCACATTCTCTGTGCCGCTCAAAGCCAAACTGCGCCTCACCTGCAACGATGAGGACAATGAGGACTTTGAAACAATCGAACAGGAAGTATTCCTTGGCAATATTCCGTACATGACGGAGAAAGGTTCGTTCGTGATCAATGGCGCCGAACGCGTTATCGTATCACAACTTCACCGCTCTCCTGGTGTGTTCTTCGCAATGAGCAAGCACACTAACGGTACGAAATTGTATTCAGCAAGGATTATCCCTTTCAAGGGATCCTGGATCGAATTTGCAACCGATGTGAACGCAGTTATGTATGCGTACATCGACCGTAAAAAGAAATTCCCCGTAACCACATTGCTCCGCGCAATCGGTTATGGTACTGATAAAGATATCCTCGACCTCTTCGGACTCTCCGAAGAAATCGAAGCTAACAAGAACACTCTCAAGAAAAGCGTTGGACGTAAACTCGCAGCCCGCGTTCTCAAAACATGGACTGAAGACTTCGTGGACGAAGATACCGGTGAAGTGGTATCGATCGACCGTAACGAAGTGTTACTCGAGCGCGACCACGTTATCACTGCAGAAGACGTGGATGTGATCATCGAGTCAGGCACCAAGTCAATCATCCTTCACAGGGATGACGTGAACGTTGCCGATTACCTGATCATCTTCAATACACTCGCGAAGGATAACTCCAACTCCGAAAAAGAAGCGGTTGAAACAATTTATCGCCAGCTCCGAAACACCGAAGCTCCCGATGAACAAACAGCCCGCGATATTATTCAGAGCTTGTTCTTCAGCGAAAAACGTTACGACCTCGGTGAAGTAGGCCGCTACAGGATCAACAAGAAATTGGGTCTTGACCTCGGCTACGATCAACGCGTGTTAACAACACAGGATATCATCCTTATTGTTAAGTACCTCATCGGTCTCATCAACTCGAAAGCAGTTGTCGATGATATTGACCACTTGAGCAACCGTCGTGTTCGCACAGTAGGTGAACAATTGTATTCGCAGTTCGGTGTTGGCCTCGCCCGGATGGCGCGTACCATCAAGGAACGTATGAACGTTCGCGACAATGAAGACTTCAAACCCGTTGATCTTATCAACGCGCGTACGTTGTCTTCTGTGATCAACTCGTTCTTCGGAACGAACCAGTTGTCGCAGTTCATGGACCAGACAAACCCGCTTGCTGAGATCACTCACAAGCGCAGGATGTCGGCACTCGGGCCAGGCGGTCTCTCCCGCGAGCGCGCAGGCTTCGAAGTTCGTGACGTACACTATACGCACTACGGTCGTCTGTGTACCATCGAAACTCCGGAAGGTCCGAACATCGGTCTTATCTCTTCACTCTGCGTTCACGCAAAAGTGAACAAGATGGGCTTTATCGAAACTCCTTACAGAAAAGTAGAGAACGGTAAAGTGAATCGTAAAGACATCATCTTCCTTACTGCCGAAGAAGAAGATACACACAACATCGCCCAGGCCAACGTAAGGCTGAAGGCAGGTGGTGAAATGGAAAGTGAAAAAGTGAAGGCACGTTTCGAAGGTGACTTCCCTGTAGTTGAGCCGAAAGACATCAAGTACATGGACGTAGCTCCGAACCAGATTGTCTCTATCGCCGCTTCGATGATTCCATTCCTCGAGCACGACGATGCTAACCGTGCCCTCATGGGTTCGAACATGCAACGCCAGGCCGTACCGCTGATGAGGCCTGAAGCCCCTATCGTTGGTACCGGTCTCGAAGGAAAGATCGCTGTCGACTCACGTGCCCTGGTCCTTGCAGAAGGAACCGGCGTTGTTGACTTCGTTGATGCAAAGAAGATCGTTGTGAAGTACGACGTTACTGAAGAACAGCAACTCGTTCGCTTCGACGACGAATTCAAATCATATAGCCTGATTAAGTTCCGCAGAACTAACCAGGATACTTGTATCAACCTCACACCTCTTGTTCGCAAGGGTGACAAGGTTGTTGCAGGTCAGCCACTCGTGCAAGGCTACGCAACTGCTAACGGTGAACTCGCACTCGGACGCAACCTGCTTGTTGGTTACATGCCATGGCAAGGTTACAACTTCGAAGATGCGATCGTTATCTCCGAGCGCGTTGTTCGCGACGACGTTTACACTTCGATCCACATCGAAGAGTTTGAACTCGAAGTTCGCGATACAAAACGCGGTGAGGAAGAACTCACTTCGGAAATCCCGAACGTTAGCGAAGAAGCGGTGAAGCATCTCGATGAGAATGGTATCATTCGCGTCGGTGCTGAAGTAAAAGAAGGCGACATCCTCATCGGTAAGATCACTCCTAAAGGTGAAACAGATCCGACACCGGAAGAGAAACTCCTCCGTGCCATCTTCGGCGACAAGGCCGGCGATGTGAAGGATGCTTCCCTGAAGGCGCCGCCATCATTAAAAGGCGTCGTTATCGATACGAAACTCTTCTCGCGTCCTAAACGCGACAAGGATGTTCGTTCGAAGTCGAAGAAAGAACTCGATTCGCTGAAGAGCCGCTACAGCAAACAGCTGACGGAACTTCGCGCAGAGATGGTGAAGAAGCTTACAACACTCCTCACTGGTAAAACCAGCCAGGGTGTGAAGCATAAGTTCGGTGATGAGCTGATCAGCAAAGGCGTGAAGTTCTCGTCTAAGGTGATCGAAAGCAATCTCTTCCCCGACAAGAACATCTATCGCGACGAAAGTAACTACAACGTTCCTGAAGAAGTGAACCTGATTGCTGATATCAGCCTCGAAAGCTGGACAACAGACGATCACGGTAACGAACTCATCAGCGATGTTGTGAAGAACTACCTCAACAAGCGCAACCTCATTGCCGGTGAATTCAAGCGTGAACGTTTCACACTCGAAGTTGGTGATGAATTGCCTGCAGGTATCGTTCAGCTCGCGAAAGTTTATGTTGCTAAGAAGCGTAAACTGAAAGTAGGAGATAAGATGGCCGGACGCCACGGTAACAAAGGTGTGGTTGCAAGGATCGTGCGTGAAGAAGACATGCCGTTCCTTGAAGATGGAACTCCATTGGATATCTGTCTGAACCCGCTTGGTGTACCATCGCGTATGAACCTGGGCCAGATCTACGAAACAGTGTTGGCATGGGCTGGTAAGAAGCTCGGCAGAAAATATGCGACACCGATCTTCGACGGCGCACGCCTCGAAGATGTATCAGCTGAATTGAAAGAAGCAGGACTTCCAGAGTTCGGTCGTACATACCTGTACGATGGTCTCACCGGTGTTCGCTTCGATCAGCCTGTAACGGTTGGTATGGCATACATGCTGAAGCTCGGTCACCTTGTCGACGATAAGATGCACGCACGTTCTATCGGACCTTATTCGCTCATTACTCAACAGCCGTTGGGTGGTAAAGCACAGTTCGGTGGTCAGCGTTTCGGAGAAATGGAAGTTTGGGCTATCGAAGCATTCGGTGCTTCGCACATACTCCAGGAAATCCTTACAATTAAGTCCGACGACGTGATTGGCCGTGCTAAGGCATACGAATCTATTGTTAAAGGTGAGAACATGAGGAAACCGAATATTCCTGAATCATTCAATGTATTGGTTCATGAATTACGCGGTCTTGCTCTGGAGATCACAATGGACTAAATGATTTATGTTCCTCTCCGCTTCGCGGGGAGGAATGAACTCTAAATAAAAACGAGCATGTCATTCAGAAAAAATAAAAAGATCAACAACGACTTCTCGAAGATCACCATCAGTCTTGCGTCTCCTGAATCAATTCTCGAGAGCTCGCACGGTGAAGTAACGCAGCCGGAAACCATCAACTACCGTACTTACAAGCCGGAGATGGGTGGACTTTTCTGCGAGCGCATCTTTGGTCCTGTAAAGGACTGGGAATGTCATTGTGGAAAATATAAGAGGATCCGTTACAAAGGCATCATCTGCGATCGTTGCGGTGTAGAAGTTACTGAGAAGAAAGTTCGTCGCGAACGCATGGGCCACATCGAACTCGTTACACCAGTTGCTCACATCTGGTATTTCCGTTCGTTGCCTAACAAGATCGGTTATCTCCTTGGTCTTCCCACCAAGAAGCTCGACCAGATCATTTACTACGAACGTTACGTGGTTATTCAGCCCGGCGTAAAAGAAGAAGATAGTGTTAACAGGCTCGACTTCCTTACCGAAGAAGAATACCTCGACATCATCGACAAGCTGCCGCGCGAAAACCAGTTGCTCGACGACAACGATCCCAAGAAGTTTATTGCCAAGATGGGCGCCGACGCTCTCGAAATGCTGTTGTCTCGTCTCAACCTGAACGAACTCTCCTACGAGCTTCGTCACCAGGCTGCTACCGATACATCGCAACAGAGAAAAGCAGAAGCTCTCAAGAGATTGAAAGTGGTGGAAGCTTTCCGCGATGCTAACACACGCGTTGAGAACCGCCCCGAGTGGATGATCATTAAGATGGTACCGGTAATTCCCCCGGAACTTCGTCCTCTCGTGCCGCTGGATGGTGGCCGCTTTGCTACGTCAGATCTTAACGACCTCTATCGTCGTGTGATCATTCGTAACAACCGCCTCAAGCGCCTCATCGATATCAAAGCTCCTGAAGTTATCCTTCGTAACGAGAAGCGTATGCTCCAGGAAGCTGTCGATTCACTCTTCGATAACTCGAGAAAAGTGAACGCAGTTCGTTCGGATGGAAACCGTGCATTGAAATCACTCAGCGATATGCTGAAAGGTAAGCAAGGTCGTTTCCGTCAGAACCTCCTCGGTAAGCGTGTCGACTACTCTGGTCGTTCGGTTATCGTGGTTGGTCCTGAATTGAAGCTCCACGAATGCGGTCTTCCGAAAGACATGGCTGCCGAATTGTTCAAGCCATTCATCATTCGCAAGCTCATCGAAAGAGGAATTGTAAAGACGGTTAAGTCTGCGAAGAAAATAGTTGATCGCAAGGACCCTGTAGTTTGGGATATTTTGGAAAACGTGTTGAAAGGACATCCTGTTCTTTTGAACCGTGCCCCAACACTCCACAGACTCGGTATCCAGGCATTCCAGCCTAAGCTGATCGAAGGAAAAGCTATCCAGTTGCACCCGCTCGTATGTACGGCCTTCAACGCCGACTTCGACGGAGACCAGATGGCCGTTCACGTTCCGCTTGGACAGGAAGCGATCCTCGAAGCATCTGTGCTGATGCTTTCATCGCACAACATTCTCAACCCTTCTAACGGAGCTCCTATCACTGTACCTTCACAGGACATGGTGTTGGGTCTCTACTATCTCACTAAAGGAAGGAAAGGTGAACAGGGTGAGGGAAAGACTTTCTATTCTCCTGAAGAAGTAATTATCGCGCACAACGAAGGACGTATCTCGAAGCACGCGATCATTAAGCTGAAGGTGAATGTAAGAGATAAGAAAACAGGAGAGATCACAAAGAAGATGATCGAGACCGTTACCGGCCGCGTGATCTTCAACACTGTGGTTCCCGAAGAATCAGGTTATGTAGATGAACTTCTCACAAAGAAGAAGCTTCAGACCATCATCGCCGATGTATATAAACAGGCAGGCCTCGCGAAAACCGCTAAGTTCCTCGATGATATCAAGGAGATCGGTTTCCAGATGGCTTACCGTGGTGGACTTTCTATCGGTTTGAACGACGTAATGGTACCCGTTCAAAAAGAGAAGCTCGTAGCCAATGCCCAGGAAGAAGTTGATGCCGTTTGGAACAACTACATGATGGGTTTGATCACAGACAACGAACGTTACAACCAGGTGATCGACATCTGGACTCGTACCAACACGTTGCTCACCAACGCGCTGATGAAGCAGTTGGAAGAAGATCAGCAAGGCTTCAACTCGATCTACATGATGATGCACTCCGGTGCCCGTGGTTCGAGAGAGCAGATCCGCCAGTTGGGTGGTATGCGTGGTTTGATGGCGAAACCTCAAAAGAACCTCGCAGGTTCTGTTGGTTCGATCATCGAAAACCCGATCCTCTCGAACTTCAAAGAAGGTCTCGACGTGTTGGAGTACTTTATCTCTACACACGGTGCTCGTAAAGGTCTTGCCGATACAGCGTTGAAGACTGCCGATGCAGGTTACCTGACTCGTCGTCTTGTTGACGTTGCACAGGATCTTGTGATCACTGAAGAAGATTGCGGAACACTCCGCGGTTTGAAAGTAACGGCGCTCAAAGACAACGAAGATATCGTTGAGCCCCTGAGCGAACGTATCGTTGGTCGCGTAACAGTACACGACATTTACGATCCGGTTACTGAAGAGCTCATTCTTGCATCGAACGAGTCGATCACCGACGAGCTTGCGAAGAAGATCGAAGATTCTGCGATCGAAGAGATCGAGATTCGTTCGCTTCTCACCTGCGAATCGAAGATCGGTGGTTGCGCTAAGTGCTACGGCCGTAACCTCGCTACCGGTAAAATGGTACAGGCTGGCGAAGCTGTAGGTGTTATCGCTGCACAGTCGATCGGTGAACCTGGTACACAGCTTACACTCCGTACATTCCACGTGGGTGGTGCTGCATCGAACATCGCTACTGAAGCAAGTATTCTTGCGAAGTTCTCAGGTGTTATCGAATTCGAAGGTATCCGCACAGTAGATACAACAGATAAGGACGGCAACAAGGCTAAAGTGGTAATGGGTCGTACCGGTGAATTGCGCATCATGGATGAAGCAAAAACACGCGTACTCATCAGCAACCACGTGCCTTATGGTGCATTCCTTCTCGTGAAGGATGGAGCTAAAGTTGAAAAGGGCGATGAGCTCAGCAACTGGGATCCATACAACGCCGTGATCCTTTCGGAATATGACGGTGAAATTGAATACGAAGCGATCATTGAAGGTATCACTTATAAAGAGGAGTCGGACGAACAGACCGGTCACCGCGAAAAAGTGATCACTGAAACCCGTGATAAGACTAAGAACCCGGCAATCGTGGTAAAAGGTAAGACAGAGACCAAAGGATACAACATCCCGGTAGGCGCTCACCTTGCAGTTGACCAGGCCGAACAGATCAAAGCCGGACAGGTGTTGGCGAAGATCCCTCGCGCAGTTGGTAAGTCACGCGACATTACCGGTGGTCTGCCACGCGTAACTGAATTGTTTGAAGCTCGTAACCCTTCGAACCCGGCGGTTGTTAGCGAAATAGATGGTGTTGTGACTTATGGTGGTATCAAACGCGGTAACCGCGAGATCTTCATCGAGTCGCGCGATGGTGTACAGAAACGTTATCTCGTACCGCTGTCGAAACACATCCTCGTTCAGGACAACGACTTCGTGAAAGCAGGTCAGCCTCTGTCTGACGGTGCAATCACTCCTTCGGACATCCTGTCGATCAAAGGACCGACTGCAGTTCAAGAGTACCTGGTGAATGAGATCCAGGAAGTTTATCGTCTGCAGGGTGTGAAGATCAACGACAAGCATATCGAAGCTATCGTTAGCCAGATGATGCAGAAGGTTGAGATCATCGACTCTGGTGATACAAGCTTCCTGCAAGGCGAGTATGTTGATAAGCTCGAATTCCGTGAAGTGAACGATGCAATCCTCGATAAGAAGGTTGTTACTGATGCAGGTGAATCTTCAAGGTTCAAACCTGGTCAGATCATTACACCTCGCGAGTTCCGCGATGAAAACTCTACGCTTCGCCGCAAAGACCAGAAACTGGTTGAAGTACGCGATGCATTGTCGGCCGTTTCAAGACCAACCCTACAAGGGATCACCCAAGCGTCTTTGAAGACTGAAAGCTGGCTGTCTGCCGCTTCATTCCAGGAGACAACTAAAGTGTTGAGCGAAGCTGCTATCCGCGGTAAGGCCGACCAACTCATGGGCTTGAAAGAGAACGTGATCGTAGGTCACCTGATCCCTGCCGGTACTGGCCAGCGGAGATTTGCCGACCTGATCGTTGGCTCTGAAGAAGAGTACGATAGCATGGTGCAGGCTACATCTTCTCCACGTAAGGAGAGAGAGTTTGCTGACTAATTAAAATGACTAAACGAAGGCCGCAGGTTGAAAGATCTGCGGCTTTTTTCTTTATGGCTGAAAACAAAGATCCAAAGCAACAACCTCAGCAGATCAACATCGAGCTGACTGAAGAGATCGCCGAAGGCATTTACTCAAACCTCGCAATGATTGCACACTCGAACAGCGAGTTCGTGATCGATTTCATTCGATTGATGCCCGGCGTTCCCAAAGCAAAGGTGAAGTCGCGTATCGTGATCACACCCGAGCATGCGAAAAGACTTTTGGCCGCGCTGAAAGACAATATCGAGAAGTACGAAGCAGCTTTCGGACCGATCAAAAGGACCGACGACATGCCAAAGTTTCCCATGAATTTTGGAGGAACGATCGGGGAGGCGTAGTAACTTTAGGTATTACCCCAATACCTATGAAGGCTGTAAGAATTTTAATAATTGCAGCAACTGCAATTATTACGTTTGTGGCGCTTCGATCGAATGACTCACCGGTCATATATCCAAAACCAAAAGATTTCCCAATTACCTTATGTGGAGCTGCGTTTCGCGATGGAGTCAACTTCGATGCTCCTGTTTCACTCATCAATGGACTCGGAGACCTGCATTACAGGATCACGACGCGCGACAGTTCTGCACAGAAATTTTTCGACCAGGGATTAAGACTCGTTTATGGGTTCAATCATGTTGAAGCGCTTCGGGCATTCAAAGAAGCATCGCGTCTCGATCCGTCGTGTGCTATGGCCTGGTGGGGACAAGCCTTAACATTAGGTCCCAACATCAACGACTGGAACCCGAGAGATCGCGAAGCCATGGCGCTGCAAGCCATCAAGAAGGCAAAAGAACTGTCAATTGCATCCAATCAGAAAGAGAAAGACTTCATTCTCGCAATGGCATTGCGTTACGATGGACAAGTTCACGACAACCGTGATGCGCTCAACAGTGCATACATGAATGCGATGGAACAACTCGCAAAGAAATATACCAGCGACCCCGAAGCACTTGTTCTTTATGCAGATGCGATCATGACATCGATGCCGTGGGACTATTGGAATAAAGACGGTTCGCCTAAACCGCTGACATCGTTGGCGAGAACCGCTCTTGAGTCGGCCATGAAGAAATTTCCGCGTCATCCCGGTGCTCATCACATGTACATTCACCTCGTGGAGGCCTCAGCAAAACCCGGTGATGCAAACAAGAGTGCGGAGTTTCTCGAAACTGCGATGCCCGCTGCCGGTCACATCGTTCACATGCCTTCGCACATCTATATAAGAACAGGTAATTACGAAAAGGCAAACACTGTTAACCGCCTCGCAATAAAAGCGGATGAAGATTTTCTTTCGCGCAGTGACGACCAGGGAATGTATCGCATCGGATATTATCCTCACAACATAGACTTCCTTTCTTACGGAGCTTTGATGAATGGCCAATCGGCATCGGCAGTTTCCGAAGCGAATAAGCTGGCCTATCAAATGAAGGCACTCGTAACAACAGTTCCTGTTTATTACGATTACTTTACGAGTATCCCGATGGTGGCTTTCGTCCGATATGGAAAATGGAAAGACATTCTTGCATTGCCAGCACCTGACGATCGCTATTATCATTTGTCGACGTTCCATCGCTACGCGCGTGGTACTGCTTTTCTTCGCACATCTAATTTAGCCGATGCAAAAAAAGAATTGTCGAAGCTCGATTCACTTCTGAAACTCGATACGCTGAAGAGTGTTTACGTTATGTTCAACTCTGCCGAACAGATTGCAACCGTTGGACAGAGATTACTAAAAGGAGAGATACAGATCGCTGAGGGAAAACTCGATGACGGCCTGGCTTCCTTGAGGCAGGCGGTTGAAGCGGAAGACAATCTTCGCTACAACGAGCCGCAGGACTGGCGACTGCCGGCGCGGCATTTCCTTGGCGCTGCATTATTCGATGCCGGCCGATACGACGAAGCACAGAAAGTTTACGAGCAAGACCTGGTTATCAATCCCGAAAACGGTTGGTCGTTGCGTGGACTGGCCAATTGCCAGCAGAAAACCGGGAAGACGGCTGATGCACAGCGTAGTATAAAACGACTTGAAAAGGCGTGGAATAAAGCGGATATTACAATCACGTCATCGCGTTTTTAAAACATCGTCACTATGCAATATTACGCCGACCTCATCGAAGCCATCAAGGGCTTAAAAGGAAGAGGCTATACCCTCGATTTCAATATCGATAAAGATCGCATCGTTTGCGACGATGAAGGCGTCGATCACGAGCCGCATGAATTCGATGTTGACGAATATCATCGCTTCGAAGGAATGTCGAGCACCGACGACAACAGTGTCATCTATGCCATCACAACAGACGACGGAAAGAAAGGAACACTGATTACTGCGTACGGAGTTTATTCTGACGGCACCAGTGATTCGCTCATCGAAAAACTTACAATAAAGAAACATTAATTCTCCCTTATGGAAACCAACATCGGTATCAAACCAGAAAACAGCGCAGCTGTCGCTGTATCAATCAGTAAAATATTGGCAGACGAATTTGTTTTGTCACTCAAAACGCGCCGTGCGCATTGGAACATCGAGGGTCCGGACTTTCATGCGAAGCATTTGTTCTTCGAAGGCCAGTACAACCAGCTCGACGGAGTGATCGACGATCTCGCTGAACGGATCCGTTCGATCGGTCATTACACACCTGCAACATTGAAAGAATATCTGCAGCTTACTCATCTCACCGAAGAGATCCGCAGCAAGAACGACAGCGCCGGGTTTATCAAAGAACTTCTCCGCGATCACGAAAGCATCATCATACACATCCGCGAAAATGTTGACGGCTACGTAACAGCTTTCAAAGATTCGGGCACCACCGACTTCTTAACAGGCCTTCTTGAAATGCACGAGAAAATGGCCTGGATGCTGCGTGCACACTTAGCTTAATAATTTTATCAATCCCGACATTTATCCCCCAGAATATGAAAACGCTTCTCACCATTTTCATTGTCGTTATCGCCATTAGCGCGAATGCACAGACCAATGCACTCGTTAATCCCGACAACGTAAACGTTCCGTACAAAAAGTTTGTGCTGGACAATGGCCTCACACTCATTGTTCATGAAGATCACAAAGCTCCGATCGCGGCAGTGAACATATGGTATCATGTAGGTTCCAAAAATGAGAAGCCGGGTAAGTCAGGATTCGCTCACCTATTCGAGCACTTAATGTTCAATGGCAGCGAGCATTTCAATACAGATTATTTTAAAGCCCTCGAGTCGATCGGTGCCACCGACATGAATGGAACCACCGACAACGACAGGACTAATTATTTTCAGAATGTACCGCTCGCTTCTCTCGACCAGGTATTATTTCTCGAGTCCGACAGGATGGGTCACCTCGTGGGTGTGATCAACCAGGCCCGTCTCGACGAGCAACGCGGTGTTGTTCAGAATGAAAAACGTGAAGGCGAAAATCAACCTTATGGCCGCGAGTATGAGTTGCAAACGAAAGCTTCGTTTCCCGCAGGTCATCCTTATTCATGGACAGTGATTGGCTCAATGGCCGATCTCAATGCAGCATCATTGGATGATGTGAAAGATTGGTTCAAGACATATTACGGTCCCGCCAATGCCGTGCTTGTGATCGCCGGCGACGTAAAGACCGACGACATCCTGGCGAAAGTGAAAAGTTATTTTGGAAATATTCCTTCAGGACCTTCACTTTCAAAACCCGAGGTTGACATTGCAAAACGCACCGAAGACACTCGCTTCACTTACGAAGACATCGTTACAGAAAGCAGGTTCAACCTGTCGTGGAATGTTCCGCAGTGGGGAACGAAAGAGATCACATATCTCAATCTCGCTGCCATGGTATTGTCGAGAGGCAAAAGCTCACGATTGTTCAAGAAACTTGTTTATGAAGACCAGACAGCAACAACCGTTGCTGCTTATGCCTATGGTCTCGAGATCAGCGGACAGTTCGAGATCAACGTGCGTGTGAAGCCAGGAAACGATCCCGCGAAGATTGAAGATGATATCAATAAAATATTAAATGAATTTATCGAGAAAGGCCCCACACAGGCAGAGCTCGATCGCGTGAAGGCTGAATATTTTGCGCAGGCCATTAAAGGACTCGAGCGTGTTGGTGGATTTGGTGGTAAGTCGGACCTTCTCGCCGAAAGCCAGGTATATGGTGGAAGTCCCGATGCGTACAAGCGCGACCTGAAGTGGGTTGCAGGTGCAACAACACAGGATCTTCATCAAGCTGTGAAAGATTGGTTGAGCAGCGGAAAGCTCACGATACTCGCAAATCCTTTCCCTAAATACCAGGTAAGCGGAACGGATGTAGACAGGAGTAAGCTGCCGGCATTAACAACGCAACCCTCGTCTTCATTTCCCGATGTTCAAAGAGCAACTTTGAAGAACGGACTGAAAGTCGTTCTCGCGCAACGCAAGAACGTTCCCAACATTAATGCTACCATGATGCTCGACATCGGTTACGCTGCCGACCAGGGTGGAAAGGCCGGAACTGCTTCGCTTGCGCTTAATCTTCTCGATGAAGGAACAAGCACGATGACTGCTCTCGACATCAGCGATAAGCTCCAGACGCTTGGCGGATCGATCTCGTCTTACTCGGATCTCGATGCTTCGTACGTGAGCATGAGTACACTTCAACCTACATTCTGGCAATCGATGGATGTCTTTGCCGATGTGTTACTGCATCCTGGTTTTGCTGAAAATGAATTCACACGTCTTCGCGATCTCCAGCTGAACTCTATCAAGCGCGAGGGCACCCAGCCATTTTCTATGGCGATGAGAGTATTGCCCCGTTATCTCTATGGAACAGGATCGGCTTATAGCAACCCGTTAACGGGAAGCGGCTATACCGAAACAGTGAACTCTATTACCCGCGCCGACATCGTTAAGTTTTATGATACGTGGTTCAAGCCAAACAACTCCACGCTGGTAGTTGTTGGCGATGTGGAAATGAAGGACCTCGTTGCAGGTCTCGAGAAACGTCTCGATAGCTGGAAGCGAGGAGATGTTCCCAAAAAGAATATCACCGTAGCGCCCGCGACAAAAAAGAATACGCTTTACCTCATCGACAAGCCTGAATCGGAGAGCTCGGTAATTATGGCTGGCTACCTGGTAGAGCCTTATGGCAAGATCGAGGAAACGGCGGGTCAGACTGTGATGAATGTTTTTGGTGGCGATTTCATTTCGCGCCTCAACATGAATCTTCGTGAAGATAAGCATTGGTCGTACGGTGCCGGAAGCTTTATCTGGGATGCGAAGGGCCAGCGTCCGCTTATTGCATATTCGTCGGTGCAGACCGATAAGACCAAGGAGTCGGTTGCCGAGGTGATCAAGGAGTTCAAGGCGTTCGCGACGGACAAGCCTATTACGCAGGAAGAGTTCGACAGGACCAAGAACAATACGGTGCTGCAATTGCCTGGCAGGTGGGAAACGAATGGCTCGGTGAGCGGGTCCGTGCAGGAGATTGAGAAATACGGGCTGGCGACGGACTATTTCAAGAATTACGACAAGAATGTGAGGGCGCTTACGCTACAGGATGCGAAGAAGGTTTCGTCGCAGCTGATAGCGCCTGACAAGCTTACGTGGTTCGTTGTGGGTGATAAGGAAAAAATCCTGGAGGGTCTGAAAGACCTGAAATTCACTGAAATTGTGGTGATTGATGCGGACGGAAACCCGGTGAAGCCGGCGGCCACGAGCATCAAGACGAATAACAATTGAGTTGAAAAACCCTTAAAATAGCCCGTTTTACAACAAAAAATCTTTGTGGTAGGCCTTTGCAAGCACCTTTTCTTTGGATACCTTTGCAGTCCAAATTTTTAAAAGGAAAATAACGGATTTATAAATGCCTACCATTCAGCAACTTGTAAGAAAAGGCAGGAAGAAATTGACTTTCAAGTCGAAGTCTCCCGCTTTAGATTCTTGCCCGCAGCGCAGGGGAGTTTGTACTCGCGTGTACACAACCACTCCTAAGAAGCCTAACTCAGCGCTTCGTAAAGTAGCCCGCGTTCGTCTTAGCAACAGCAAGGAAGTGAACGCCTACATCCCGGGTGAGGGTCACAACCTCCAGGAGCACTCAATTGTGCTGATCCGTGGTGGCAGGGTGAAAGACCTTCCCGGTGTTCGTTACCACATCATCCGTGGTGCGCTCGATACATCTGGCGTTAATGGTCGTCTCCAGAGCCGTTCTAAGTACGGTGCTAAGAGACCTAAGGCAGGTGCAGCGGCAGCGAAAGGCGCCCCAGCTAAAGGCGGTAAAAAATAATAAGATCAAGCAATGAGAAAGTCGAAACCTAAGAAGAGATATCTCCTCCCTGACCCTAAGTTCAAGGATACCCTTGTAACCAAGTTTGTTAACTACCTGATGGAACAGGGCAAGAAGAGCGTTGCCTACACTATTTTTTACGATGCACTTGAGATCGTTGAGAAGAAAGCTGGTGGCGAACCAGGCCTCGAAGTTTGGAAGCGCGCAATGAGCAACCTCATGCCTGCAGTAGAAGTAAAGAGTCGTCGTGTTGGTGGCGCTACATTCCAGGTGCCGGTTGAGATCAGGCCTGAGCGAAAGGTCAACCTCAGCATCAAGTGGCTCATCGACTTTTCACGCCTCCGCGGAGAAAAGACCATGATGGACAAGCTTGCTGCCGAGATCATCGCTGCATCTAAGGGCGAAGGTGCTGCAATGAAAAAGAAGGACGATACGCACCGCATGGCAGAAGCGAACAAGGCATTTTCACATTTCAGATTATAACAAGGGGCGAGAGAGAGCTACATGGCCAGAGATCTTAAATACACAAGAAACATCGGTATTGCTGCGCACATCGACGCGGGTAAGACAACTACGACTGAGCGTATCCTTTACTACTCCGGCGTAAACCACAAGATCGGTGAAGTGCACGAAGGCGCTGCTACCATGGACTGGATGGAGCAAGAACAGGAACGTGGTATCACTATCACATCCGCTGCTACTACAGTAAACTGGAACTATCGCAACAACAAATATCATATCAACATCATCGATACACCCGGTCACGTGGACTTTACCGTTGAGGTAAACCGCTCACTCCGTGTATTGGATGGTCTTGTGTTCCTTTTCAGCGCCGTAGACGGTGTTGAACCTCAGTCGGAAACAAACTGGCGTCTTGCAGACAACTATAAAGTTGCCCGTATCGGTTTCGTTAACAAAATGGATCGCTCTGGTGCCGACTTCCTCGGTGTTTGCCAGCAGGTAAAAGATAAGCTGGGCAGCAAAGCAGTTCCGCTGCAGTTGCCTATCGGCGCAGAAGATAACTTCAAAGGTGTTGTTGACCTCGTTAACAACCGTGGTATCGTTTGGAACGAGAACGATAAGGGTATGACTTTTACGGAAGTCCCTATCCCTGCCGACATGGTTGAAGAAACCAACGAGTGGAGAGAGAAGCTTCTCGAAGCTGTTGCTGAGTACGACGAATCATTGCTGGAGAAATTCTTCAATGATCCCAACACAATTACAGAAACAGAGATCCTGACAGCTCTTCGTAAGGCTGTTATCGATATGAAGATCGTTCCTATGGTGTGCGGTTCTTCATTTAAGAATAAAGGTGTTCAGACCATGCTCGACTACGTGATGGAGCTTCTTCCTTCACCGCTCGACAAGGATGTGATCATTGGTCACGACCCTGACACTGAAGAAGAAATTGAGATCCGTCCCGACGAGAAGGAGCCTTTCGTAGCCCTTGCATTCAAGGTTGCTACCGACCCCTTCGTAGGACGTCTGTGCTTCATCCGCGCTTATTCAGGTAAGCTCGACCAGGGTTCTTACGTGCAGAATACACGTTCCGGAAACAAGGAACGTATCTCACGTATCTTCCAGATGCACGCAAACAACCGTAACCCTATCGAAGCTCTTGCAGCTGGTGATATCGGTGCCGTTGTAGGTTTCAAGGATATTAAAACCGGCGATACACTTTGCGACGAGAAACGTCCTATCCGTCTCGAGTCTATGGTGTTCCCCGAGCCCGTTATCGGTTATGCTATCGAGCCTAAGAAACAGGCCGATGCTGATAAACTCGGTAACGCTATCGCGAAACTTGTTGAAGAAGATCCAACACTGCGCGTGAACACTGACCACGAAACTGGCCAGACAATTCTCCGCGGTATGGGTGAATTGCACCTTGAGATCATCATCGACCGTATGAGACGCGAATTCGGTGTTGAGATCAACCAGGGCGCTCCCCAGGTTGCTTACAAAGAAGCGATCACCAAGTCGGTTGAACATAAAGAAGTTTACAAGAAGCAGACCGGTGGTAAGGGTAAGTTTGCCGATATCGTATTCGAGATCGGACCGCGCGACGATGGTAAGGACGGCTTCTTGTTTGAGAACGATATCGTTGGTGGTGTTATTCCTCGCGAATTCATCCCTGCAATATCGAAAGGTTTCGAACAAGCTATGGTGAACGGACCACTCGCTGGTTATCCTCTCGATAACATGAAGGTTCGTTTGTATCATGGTTCATACCACGATGTGGACTCGGATGCATTGTCATTCGAAATGGCGGCTCGCATCGGCTTCAAAGAAGCTGCTTCGAAATGCGGTCCTCAATTGCTCGAACCTATCATGGGTGTTGAAGTAATTACCCCTGACGAATACACTGGTTCTGTAACAGGTGACTTGAACAGACGCCGTGGACTCATGAAGGGTATGGATACCCGTAACAATGCACAGGTTATCAAGGCCGACGTTCCGTTGAAGGAATTGTTCGGTTATGTAACCGACCTTCGTACGATTACTTCAGGCCGTGCATCAGCAACATTAACTTTCTCACATTACGCACCCGTTCCAAGGAACCTTGCCGATAAGGTAATTGAAGAGCTAAAGGGCGCTGTAGCTAAATAATTGAACTATGAATCAGAAAATCAGAATCAAACTCAAGTCTTACGATCACAACCTGGTTGATAAGTCATCTGAGAAAATTGTTAGAGCAGTAAAAGCTACCGGCGCTGTTGTTAGCGGACCCATTCCGTTGCCTACAGAGCGTGAGAAATTCACAGTGCTTCGTTCACCACACGTGAACAAGAAGTCACGCGAGCAGTTCCAGCTTTGCACCTACAAGAGATTGGTAGACATCTACTCAAACTCTGCAAAGACAGTAGATGCTTTGATGAAGCTCGAGTTGCCCAGCGGCGTTGACGTAGAGATCAAAGTGTAGTTTTATACACTGGTAATAATTTAAAAGAAGCCTTCGTAAGAGGGCTTTCTTTTTTATTAGGGAACCCTGTAAAACATCTCTTTATTGGTGGGGGTACCTCCAATAAGTTAAACCGCCGGCTCGTTAGCTTATTGAGGCTTAAGATTATGAGAACCGCCTTAGAAGAAGAACTTTGGGGCCGGCCAATCCCTGTAGGACATGGCGTCTAAAGCAATAGAGTCGCCCGTCTGGTTTCGGACGATCCAACATTCGGCATGAATAACAAGGTCGTCGTCTTGCTGATTCTTATTAAGAACAGGATACTTTTCTTTTTGGATGAAGGAACTGACAACAAAGAGTGATATCAGCAGGGTATTCATCAATACGCTCTTACTAACTTCCCTTCCATGTAGTTCACATAGCTCTTGTTCGACACCTTGATTCCTCCAGGGGTCGGATAGTTACCAGTGAAATACCAGTCGCCGGTATGATTCGGGATTGCTTTGTGAAGGTTGTCGACAGTCTGGAATACCACCTGCAACTCGGCCTTCATGTCGGTAGGACGAACGATGTCGGTGATCTTGTCGGAGATCTCTTCGTAAGTGAATTGATCGTAGAGACGCTTCACGTAGTTAACGGGAACTTCGACGTTCATTGCATTTACACACTGCTCGTAGACTTCTCCCAGTAAGTAATCTTTGCCCTGTTCTTTCAGGAGCTGAGCAACGGCGCGGAACGCAACAAACTCACCCATCTTGCTCATGTCGATACCGTAGCAATCGGGGAAGCGAATTTGTGGTGCCGATGAAACTACGATGATGCGTTTTGGCTGAAGCCTGTCGAGCATGCGAAGGATGCTCTTCTCGAGCGTGGTGCCGCGAACAATAGAGTCGTCGATAACAACGAGTGTGTCTTTACCTTTATTAACTACTTCGTAAGTAGTGTCGTAAACGTGCGCTACCATTTCATCGCGATGATGATCGTCGGCGATGAATGTGCGAAGCTTAACATCTTTCAGAACGATTTTCTCAACGCGTGGGCGGAAGCCGAGAACGTCTTCGAGAGAATCGACATTTGGTTTGCCGTCGATGATGATCTCTTTTTGTTTCGAGATCAGGTAGTCTTCAACGCCGGCCATCATTCCGAGGAATGCAGTTTCGGCGGTGTTTGGAATATAAGAGAATACGGTGTTCTTGAGATCGAAATTGATTGCCTTCAGGATCTGTGGAACGAGCAGGCGGCCGAGTTGCTTGCGTTCCTGGTAGATCTCGGGATCGGTGCCGCGAGAGAAGTAAATTCTTTCGAAGCTGCATGATGTCTTTTCGAGGGGACGAACGATCTGGTATTGACCATAACCACCATTCTTGTTGATGATCAAGGCGTGACCGGGTTTGATCTCTTCTATCTGGTCGTAGTCGATGTTGAACGCAGTTTTGATTGCTGGTTTTTCCGAAGCGACTACAACGATTTCTTCGTCGGCATAATAATACGCGGGACGAATCCCGGAAGGATCGCGAACCACGAATGCAGAACCTGCACCGGTGAGACCAGCCATAGCATAACCGCCATCGAAATCTTTACATGCGCGCTGAAGTACACGCTGCATGTCGATCTTGTTCTCGATGATCTCAGAAATTTCGGCGTTGCTGTATTGATCCTTATATTTTTCGAAGGTCGACTGCACTTCTTCATCGAGGAAGTGGCCGATCTTTTCCATTACTGTTACGGTGTCGACTTTCTCTTTCGGGTGCTGACCGAGTTCAACAAGAATGTTGAAGAGTTCGTCAACGTTGGTCATATTGAAGTTGCCGGCCATAACGAGGTTACGGCTTCTCCAGTTGTTTTGTCTTAAGAAAGGGTGAACGTTCTCGATGTTGTTGATGCCGTGAGTTCCGTAGCGGAGGTGACCGAGCCAGAGTTCGCCGGTGAAGGCTACTTTCTCTTTAAGCCATTGGTCGTCGCGGAATTTTTCTTTGCCCTCTTTCTGTGCTTGCTTGTACTTCTTGCTGATCTTCTTGAAGATGTGGGCGATCGGCTGTGATTTTATTGATCTGTACCTGCTGATGTAACGATAGCCGGGCTTTTGATCGATCTTGATGTTGGCTATTCCTGCTCCGTCCTGGCCCCGGTTCGATTGTTTCTCCATGAGGATGTACATCTTGTTCATGGCGAACGTTGGGCCGTACTTCTCGATGTAGTAAGAAAGCGGTTTGCGCAGACGAATTAGAGCAATACCACATTCATGCAGGATCTGATCGGTCATCAGGTGGTTGTTAAGTCACAAATTTAGTAATAAACTACCTCAATAACTCAGCTCGTCCAAATGCCAGGGGCAAAGAAGAGAGCGAGTAATAACCCAACCAAAATAACGAGTAAAAGATTTGTGAGGAACGGGATTTTTATTGGCTCGTTTCCTTCGGAACGCCTCAAAAACGCATAAAACGGTATTTTAAGGTAGAAAAAGAGAGAAGCCACCGTGGCAAGGAGCCCAATCACAAACAGGGAGATGAAAATGGGGCTGCCCGTGCTAATGTATTTTGTCCACACTCCAGAAAAAACAAAGAGTTTGGCCATAAGCCCGGCTACGGGCGGAATGCCCGCAAGAGAGAGCAAGCCCAGGGTAACAGCAACCGCGGCAAATGGATTCGTGTACCCGATTCCATTGAAGTCGGAGAAGTTGGTGCCCCTACCAGATTTTTCCTGCTGATGAATGACGGCGAAGACGACGAAGTTGGCGATGGCGAAGATGAGGGCATAGAAGCTGCTCAACCGGTCGTGAACGTTGGCGGAATATACCGGGACAATCAGAAGAAATCCCGCCTGCGCTATTGAAGAGTAAGCCATCATACGTTTGGCGTTTGATTGACTGATGGCGGCGAGCGTTCCGATGATGATGGTAAGAATTGCGAAGACGGCTATTATTGCAGGCCAACCCTCAGGGTTCGAGCCCAGCCAATTCATAACTATAGTAAATCCTGCAAGCTTGGGAACGACTGAAAGAAAAGCCACTACTGGAACTGGCGCGGCTTCGTACACGTCGGGTGCCCAAAGATGAAAAGGAGCTGAACTCATTTTAAAAAGAAAGCCACTGAGCAACATTATTCCCCCGACGAAATTGAGAGGACTGCCTTTCAATGTGTGTATTGAAATTTCTCCGGTGGCACCGTAGAGGTAGGTTATTCCAAAAATCATCACTGCAGTAGCGACTGATCCAAAAAGAAAGAATTTCCAGGCAGCTTCGGCGCGTTGCCTGTTTGCATCTGTTCCGGCTACAAGTACGTATGATGAAATGGAGATTAGTTCCAGAGAAAGGAGAATCATGATAAACTGCGGACTGACCATCAGCAGTTCTGCTCCGATAAGAACAGAAAGGATCATCAGGTAATATTCCATTCTTTGTTTTCTTCCAGAGATAACAACCGTAACCAGACTTGCGAGACCGACGATGGTCTTCATATCATTCGTGAAGGCATCGATAACATTTGTCGTCCACGGACCTTCACTGGGAAGACCTGGAAAAATTAAAAGATGAGATACAATTCCAGCTATCGTTGCAAAAAACACCCATGACTTCGTAACCCTGAATAGCGATAGAATAATTATGATGACCGCTGTAATCGAAAGAAAGATTGCCGGCCAATATAAGTCGTAGAAATTTATTATTCCTCCTGGATATGCCTCAGTTGATTGCATCGATATTCTTTTGAATAACCTCAATCAACTGTATACTGAATGGATTAATGTATTTTATCAACAACTGCGGAACCACCCCCAATAGAATGACTACTATCGCTAATGGCAACAACATCAGTTTCTCACGACCATCAAGATCATTCATGACTCCTTCCGATTTCACTGCATATTGTCCAAAGAACATTCTTTGTATCGTCCACAAACAATAGCCAGCACCGAACACCAGTCCGCCTACCGAGAGGAATGCAACCCAATCGGCAACGAGCTTCGAATGGAACGCGCCTAGAAACACCATGATCTCGCCTATGAAACCGCTGAGTCCGGGAAGACCGAGTGCTGCGGAAAATCCTATGAGTACGAATGTCGTGTACACGGGCATCTTCGAAGCGAGGCCTGAATAGTTTGCTATCATCCTGTTGTGCGTGCGGTCGTAGATAACGCCGGCGATGATGAACAACATCGCGGAGATCAATCCATGACTCGTCATTTGATAGATGGCTCCGCTGATACCTTCTGTTGTTGCCGAAGCAACGCCGAGCAATACGAAGCCCATGTGTGAAACCGAAGAGTAGGCGATTAGTCGCTTGAAATCTTTCGAAGCCAGTGCATTCATGGCGCCATACACGATCGACAGCATGCCGAGGAATGAAACGGCGAAACTCATTTCGACAGCTGCGTCGGGGAACAATGGGTACGCCACACGGAGCAAACCGTAACCACCGATCTTTAATAATAATGCCGCAAGTACAACAGATATCGGTGTCGACGCTTCCACGTGTGCATCGGGCAACCACGTATGAAATGGAACCATCGGTAACTTGATGCCGAAGCCTATCAGCAAAAGGAGAAACGCCCAGTTGCGCGCTGGCCATCCTAAAATTATCCACGGCTGATCGATAGAGAAGATTGATGCTGGCGACGCAACATACAGGTCGGGTAACGCGAATGTTCCTGACGAGATGTACAGGCCGATAACGATTAATAAGATGAGGATCGATCCGAGTAACGTGTACAAAAAGAATTTTATAGAAGCATACTCGCGCTTCGGTCCACCCCAAATGCCGATGAGGAAGTACATAGGCAACAGCATGAATTCAAAGAAGAGATAGAATAGCAAGAGATCGAGTGCACAGAAGCTGCCGATAACTGCGCCATTCAATATCAGCAATAATGCAAAATATCCTTTCGGACGATCGGTTACCTGCCACGAAGAAATAACGGCAATCAATAATACAAACACAGCCCAGCATTACCAGCGGAAGCTGAGGCCGTCGATGCCAAGGAAATATTCGGCGTGGAAACCGGAACTCAGGTTGATCCACTGAACACGTTCGGTTAACTGGAATCCCGGCCCTGGACTGTAACTGTTCGTGATACCGAGTGCGATCAATACCTGTGCGATGCTAACACCGAGTGCAATCCATTTATAGTAGGCTTTCAGCGAAGAAGGCAATGCCAGTAACACCAACGCTGCTGCAATGGGGATGAAGATGAGGAACGACAGCAGGTGTTGTGACATCATTTGAGAATCCAAAATATGAAAATAATAAGAGCGATGGCAGACCACGCAAGGTACGACTGTATTCGCCCGCCGTTAACACTCCGAAGAACGTTGCCGGTGGCTTTCGCAGTCCATGTTACGAGCCACACGGTGCCATCAACAACATAACGGTCGAAGTAACGAGCAACCTTTGCGAAGATCACCTGGCTGTAGACGAAGCCGTGGAGGACTGAGTCGATTCCGTTTTTATCGAAGGAGGCGAAGGCATTTGATGTTCTCAATGAAGGCTGTATGATTACTTTGTCGTAAAAGCTATCGAGTGAGAATTGTTGATTTGTGATTTGTGATTTGCGATTGGTGAAAAGAAACCATGCGAGTCCAAATGAAAGTAACGTCCATGCGATCGATATTCCTTCGATAGTATTTTCACGTGGATACAACGCATGCCAGTCCTGGCCTTTGAATTGCCAGAAGAATATTCCCAACGAAAGAATGGCGAGCACCGAAACCGGCCACTGCATAACGGGAGGAACGGGTGTGAGATCGGCGTAAGGATTTACATGCTGACCGAAGAAGACTTTTACATACAGGCGATAACAGTACAACACGGTGAGCATTGAGCAGAGGAAGAAAACGGCAACGTAAATCCACATCATCCAGTCGCCTCTTTCGAGAGCACGATGGATCATCGGGACCACGATCATTTCTTTTGAAAAGAAGCCGGAGGAACACGGGAATACCGCAGATAGAAGCGAGCGCGATTGAGGTGGCGATAAACAATCGTGGCCTGATCTTATAAAATCCTCCCATGTTGCGAATGTCTTGCGGGCTGAATTCGCCGTGGTGTGCAACGTGATATAGGCTGTGAATGATTGCGCCGGCCGCGAGGAACAAACATGCTTTGAAGAATGCGTGGGGAGAGGAGGTGTACGAAAGCTCCGTCGGTACTTCCGGTACCGATGGCGAGCATCATCAAACCCAGCTGTGAGATGGTTGAGTAGGCGAGGATCTTTTTGAGATCGTATTGTTGAAGAGCGTTCCATCCGCCATACAACGCCGTGATACCACCCACGATAGCGGTGATAGGCCCAAAGAAGATATATGGTATCTTAGAAGAAGGAATACGCCGGCTGCCACCATTGTTGCGGCATGTATCAGTGCGGAGACAGGCGTAGGTCCTTCCATCGCGTCGGGTAACCATGTAGAAAGAGGAAGCTGTGCGGACTTTCCAATGACACCGCCGAATATGAGAACTCCACCTAATCCGAGATAAACTATTTTTCCCTGGTGCAGAATGTCGAAGTCGCCATAGTGATCGAATAACATGGCAAGACCAACAACAAACAACGCATCGCCAACCCGGTTGAACATAAATGCTTTTGTTGCGGCAGCGCCTGCGGCTGCTCTATCGCGATAGTGACCGATCAATAAGTAAGATGAAAACCCAACGAGCTCCCAGAAACAAAATGTTACCAGCAGGTTGCCACTCATCACGAGTCCCAACATCGCGAAAGTGAAGAAGCCGAGGAATGCGAAATATCTTCCGGCGTGCTGATCGTCGGCCATGAAGCCCACGGAATACAAATGAACCAGGAATGAGACCAACACTACCATCGACAACATTGGCAGCGAAAGACTATCGGCGAGAATGATAATGTCGACCTTCGATTGCCCGAGATCGAACCATGGGATCCGTTGGACCACTTCAACGTGCCATCCTTTCGCATAAAGAATTCCGGCAGCAATTACAGACACAAACATCAGTAGTGTTGCAGCCATAGCCGACAACCACATAAATCTTTTCGGGATCAGCAGGCACACGATACACGACACCGCCGGCATTGCGAGAGCGAGCAGCACGAAAGTGAGGATCGATGTATCGTTGACGTGGTTCAAGCTTTTTCTTTTAGATCGCGGATCTCGTCGGGCAACGAAGTCTTATAGAAATGATAGACACGCAATACCAGCGCGATACCGACAGCTGCTTCGCACACGGCAACCACGATGATGAAGAGTATAAAAAATCTTCCGTCGAAAGATGTTGGATAAAGAGTATTAAAGGCCACGAGGTTGAGGTTCGCAGCATTGAGCATCAGCTCCAGGCCGATCAGCATCATAATAAGATTCCTTCGGCTGATTACAACCACGAAGCCGACGCAAAAAAGAAATGCGCCGAGATAAAGTATAGTTTCCGCGGGAGTTATGATCATGATTGCGTCTTGTTAGTCGAAACCATGATTGCACCGATGAGGCTTACCAGCAACAGCACACCCGAGAGTTCGAATGGTATTGCATATTGGGTCATTAGTAAAACGCCGATCTTTTCAGGTTCGATCGGGGGATTGCCTGCATCTGCGGGCAGGGACAGCTCGGTAAGGGAATATACCATCACAGAAAACAATGCAAACCCGATGAGCGCCGATAGGATCTTGTTGTTCGATAGTAGTTGTTGATTATCACGAACCGTAAGCATGATGCCGAATATGATCAGCAACAACACACCACCTGCATAAACGATCAGTTGAACAACTGCTAAGAATTCTGAATTGAATGCGATAAAAATTCCAGCGACACACAACAAACAAATGATCAGCAGTATCGCCGCGTGAAAAACTTCTTTCACGAAAAGGATTGTTACCGCCGAGATTGCTGCCACGATCGCGAATAAATAAGTTATGATCGCAATGGCGTTCATTCTTTTGGAGCCGGTGGCGGCGTGGGGTTAATTTTTGGTTTGAATACAGGCTTCGCCGCACCACCGGTAGCAGCTGGCTTCACCGGCGGCAACGCCGCTTTCGTCTTCATATGAAGATCCCACTCGCTCTTCTTCTTCGCTATCTCTTCTTCGTTCATGTCGCCGAACACGAAATTGTGCTCACGAATATCCAGCACGCTGAAGTCGTATGTCTTCGTCATCGTGAGACATTCCGTGGGGCACACCGTTGTGCACAAACCACAGAAGCAACACTTACCCATATCGATATCGAACTTCGCAGCATAGATGCGCTTCGAAGTACCGTCGGATGTTTTACCAAACTCTTCCGGTGAACGAATGGGCTCGATGGTAATACAGTTTACCGGGCACACCTTCGCACACTTGTCGCATACAATGCAATCGTCGATCTCATTGTAAAGCTGGTAACGACCATTGTCGGGAACCGGGATAGTTTCGTGGGGAAATTGAATGGTGGAGATGCCCGTTTGCTTGTCGAAATAACCAGGGCTGGTAATATCTACGGATGTCTTACTGCGACGGGCGGCGACAATATGTTTGCCCGTGAGCTTGAGTCCCTGGAAGAGGGATGAGACGGCAGTTGAAATATTACCCCAGTAGGTCACTAGGGCAAAAATAGCTCAGGCTTTCTTCAATGTGAAATAGAATGTTGAACCTTTTCCGGGCTCACTTTCTAACCAGATCTTACCACCCATGCGCTCAACGAACTCTTTGCAGAGGATAAGACCGAGGCCGGTACCTTTTTCGTTGGCTGTTCCGCGTGTGCTATAGCCCGTAGTTTTCTCGAAGAGTATTTTTTGAACTTCCGGCGCTATACCAACACCGCTGTCGCTGATGCCCACCTGGATAAATCCATCGGCCACTGGTTTAGCCGACACCGAAACAATACCGCCCACTTCCGTGAACTTGATGGCGTTGAGGATAAGATTCCTGAACACGAGGTTCACCATGTTCATATCGGCAATGGCGGCGGCACCCGGCGTAACGAGATTCTTCATCATCAGGCTCTTGGTCTGCGTGGCCGCAAACAACTTGAAGTTCTCATCGACCATTGCATGCAGATCCACTTTGTCTTCGTGAATATTCAGCTTGTCCATCTGCAGCAACGTCCAGTCGAGGAGGTTGTTGATAAGTGTCTTGGTATGATTGAACTGTATGCGCAACTCTTTTGTAACCTGGGTGAATTCTTCGGGCTGTAATTGTTTTTTCTCTGCGAGATCGAGGATGCCCGAAAGAGCATTCATGGGCGAACGAAGATCGTGAGAGATGATAGAGAAGAATTTGTCTTTTACCTGGTTGAGCTGTTCGAGCTCCACGCTTCGTTTCTTGATCTCGGCCTGGTGTTCCATCAACAGCTTGTTGATGCGGATCCTTCGCTGGCCGCTTCGGTAGATCGAGAACAACAACACCGCACACAATGCAACCACTACAGCAAGAATGTTGAAGAGGAATTCTTTGCGCTTAATGAGTATCGCCTGTTCCTGTGCCGACTTCGTGAGCAATGCGATCTCGCTGTCTTTCGTTTCGGTGGCAAACCTCAGCTGGCTCTTGTAAAGATTCTGAAGCATCTCTGCGCTGATGATGCTGTCTTCGGTCGACTTATGGATCTTGTAGTAACGAAGGGCATTCTTGAAGTCGCCCTTCTTCTCTGCGAGTTCCGACAGCAGTCGATAACTTTCTGTTTCCAGCTTGCGAGCATTCAGTTGACGTGCCGATTCGGACGCTGTCAGCAATAAAGCTTCCGCTTCTTTAAACTGACCCTTTTCAAGATAGACTTTACTTTTTCCAAGCGTTGCTTCGGCAACACCGAATTCATTGTCGTGCTTTTTGTGAATGGTGTTGGCTGAATCGTAATACATCAAAGCCATGTCGTAATCTTTGAGTTCGGTAGAAACCAGCGCGAGTTTAGTTAACGTCTTATGCTCAACAATTGGAAGATTGCGTTCTTTGATCACTCTCATCGCTTCGAGCAACAACTCCTTCGCTTTCTCATAATCTCCCTGGCGCAAAGCCACGTCTCCTTTTTCATCGAGCATGTAAGCAACGCCATCCTGGTCTCTAATTGCTTCGCCGATCTTACGGGCAAGATCGTAATGCTGAAGCGCTACGTCGTATTGACCGAGTTCTTTGAACACAGTACCGATATTATGCGTCGACTTCAACATGCGAAGTGAGTCGTGCACTATTGACGCGATCTTATTCGATTGGGTGAAGTAGCGGTATGCTTCGTCGTACTGACCAAGGTCGTGATAATCGTTGCCGAGGTAATTAAGAACGGCGCTGATAGAAACGCTGTCTTTTTCTTCAACCACCCTGGTGAGATTCGTGTTATCGAGCTTCAGCGCGGTGGCATAATCACCAGACAGCGAAGCGAGCAATGCCAGTTGTCCATAAGCTTCGAAAGCATCGTGCTTGTAATCATTGTCGAGCGCCAGCTTCAATGCCTGTTCGGCATTCGAGAGCGACTTTGCATGATTTACATACTGGTATTCGTAAGAAAGATCGATGAGTATTCTTGACTTAACAGAATCGTCGGACGTTGCCTTGAGCTTTGCTTCGAGGTCAGCAATGGCAGCAAGACGCTCCGGCCCAACGTGGGCCTGGGCGAACGCTGATGCAGTGGCAAGCATCAGCATACATGTGACTATAAGTATCCGCACCTTCAAGAAAGCCATAATTTCCAAAATCCGGTTATGATTACCAAAACCAGCGCCGCCGGGGTCAGGTACTTCCAGCTTAGATTCATCAGTTGATCGATCCGAACGCGAGGGTAGGTCCATCGCACCCATACCTGTAAAACGGTAAGCACGACACTTTTTAAAACCAGCCAGAAAACACCCCACACGAGCCCGTTCAGAGCCCCGGGAATCGGCGAATTCCAGCTTCCAAAGAATAAAACTGCTCCTAACATGCTCACCAATAGCATCATAGCATATTCTGCCAGCATAACGATGGCCCAACGGAAACCTGAATATTCGGTATGAAAACCGGCCACTAGCTCCGATTCAGCCTCCGGAAGGTCGAAAGGGGCCCTGTTGCTTTCGGCCAGCGAGGCGATAAAAAAGATGATCCAGGCTACGAACAGGAACGGCATCTGGACGACATTCCAGTCCACCAGTCCCAGGTTGCCCGATTGTGCGATGGAGATCTTCTGAAGGTCCAGCGTGTTGTTGAACATCGCCACACAGAGAACCGTGAGGGTCAATGGAACTTCGTACGATATGATCTGGGCGATAGCACGGAAGGCACCAAGGCTGCTGTACTTGTTTCCGGAGCTCCAGCCGGCCAGTATGATGCCGATTACATCGAGGCTTATGATGGCAAGAAGAAAGAATACGCCCGTCTGAAGGCCCGCACCTGGCCATTCGGCGCTCAATGGAATAACGGAGAAACCGGCAAAGATCACGACGAATATGATGATGGGTGCTATTTTAAACAGGATGCGATCGGCGGCAGCCGGAATGATGTCTTCTTTCTGAAGAAGCTTTAAGAGATCAGCAATAGTTTGGAGAAGTCCATAATAACCGACTTCCATCGGCCCAAGCCGGTCTTGCATAAATGCAGAGATCTTTCGCTCGGCATATACGATCATGACGAGGTAGAAGACCAGGAAAGGTAATATGAACACAATGGTTGACATATCGAACCCCTAAAATCGCTAATACCGGTAAATGAAAATATTGAAAAAAGGAATAAAACCTACTCTAGTCAATTCCATAGGGGATGTTTCTCGAGTTTAACTTCTTCATCAAAGAATATCCTTGTAGCCGCCTCAAACGCTTCCGTATAGTCTGAAACATAAAAGTGACGTTCCCCGGTGCCATTATCATTCAGCAAATTAGACGAAGCGAGGTATTCTTTCAATGCTTCCGCAACAACCACCGATGAATCGAGTACCGTCATGTTGCCATTGTAATTGCGGAGGATCTCTTCGCGGATAAGCGGATAGTGTGTGCACGCAAGTATCAATGCTTCGATGCCTGCAAGTGCGGGATCGGCTAAGTACTGTGCAATGATCTCGTGACTGATCTGGTTGTTGAAGAACCCTTCTTCTATCATAGGTGCGAGCAATGGCGTTGCAAGCATCTTAAGGTCGATGCCAACATTGGCTTCATTGATCTTCCTGGCATAGATACCCGATTGCACGGTTCTCTTTGTGCCAATGAGACCAATGGTTTTATTGCCGAAGTCTTTGACAACAGCTTTTACCATGGGATCGATCACGTTGATGATGTGTGCATCCTTTCTAACATACTCACGCAGTAACTCGTAGGCGGCGGAGCTTGCGGAGTTGCATGCTATCACGATAACCTTGCAGCCTCTTTTAAGAAGTATGTCGGCGATCTTAATTGAGTATGCCTGTATTGCAGCCTCCGATTTATCGCCATACGGAAGGTGAGCAGTGTCACCAAAATAGACGAGGTTTTCTTTCGGAAGCGCCTGACGAATAGCGTGAGCGACGGTTAAGCCGCCAATGCCGCTATCGAAAATTCCAACAGGTTGATCTTTCTTACCCACAAGGGGCAAATGTAAGACTTACTTCACATTCGTTGAGAACTTCGCCAATACCACTTCTCTTACTTCGCGGTGACGGCAATAGTTGCAACGATAGTGTTTCAGGAGAAGACCGGTTTCATCTTGCGTAGGTGATTTTTCCACCTCTTCGCTGTAGATCTTCATGGTATAGTAACCGCACTCAGGACATTCTTCCGCGTGCTGGTATGCCATGTATTTTTCAATCTTCTTGAAGCCCGTCTTCTCGTCGAGCCACACGTCGTAGTCAACAGAGTGGATGGCGCTGGCTTCTTCGGCGATTTGTGCCTCGTCCATGTGGGCATCTTCCTCTTCTTCGCTCAGTCGGCGCATTTGGTTACCCTGGGGTGAAATACGTGGTTTGTGGCGAAGGTATACGAGTCGTTTTTCGAGACGCTTTGGATAGTAGATCCGGACGATGCTGTTAAAGAAGAAATAAGCTATGAAGCTCATGCTCACAGTAATGAACAGTCGTACCCAGAACCACAGCATGCCGTGAGTGATAACCCTGTGGGTAAGAACGGTGTTCGAAAAGAAGAACCCGGCAATGATCAACATGAAGATCGCATACCAGAAATATTTGATCTCATGGGTGTTCACATAGTCATATTTGTCCTTATAGTCCCTGATTTGGAGCAGACGGAACTCGTGGTACAAAAAGATAAGGGCACCGAGTACTACGAAGCCGGTACCGATAATGATCATGTACTGATTCCAGTCGCCGAATACTTGCTCTAGAGCGTTTGTTGGTTCCATAGGATGCTTATGCTTGTGGTTTTTGGGTGTTAAGCGTTTGAAATTTAGCAGTTTTTCTCATACCGGTAAAATTTCTCAAGTATTTGTAATATTGCGCCGGACTAGGAATTTACCCGTTTAAAATAATTTTAACCCTATGGCATACGGTCTTTTGAAAGGAAAAAAAGGAATAATTTTTGGCGCCCTCGACGAGAACTCGATCGCCTGGAGAACAGCCCTTAAAATAAAGGAAGAGGGCGGATCTTTTACCTTGACAAATGCGCCGATTGCGATGCGTATGGGGAAGATCAATGAGCTTGCGAAGCAGTGCGGTGCCGAAGTAATACCCGCTGACGCTACTTCAGAAGCCGATCTCACCAACCTCTTCACTAAATCAAGGGAGGTCCTCGGCGGACAGCTCGACTTCGTTCTTCACTCAATTGGTATGAGCCCCAATGTTCGCAAAGACCGCGACTATGGCGACCTTAATTATGAGTGGGCCCTGAAGACCCTCGATATTTCTGGCCTTTCTTTTCATAAAGTATTGCAGACCGCAGAGAAGACCGACTCTATGAATGAGTGGGGTTCTATTCTCGCACTTACCTATATAGCGTCGCAACGTACTTTCCCCGATTATTCGGACATGGCGCAGGCGAAGGCCGTACTTGAGTCGATAGCCAGGAGCTATGGATATCGTTTCGCGAAGTCGAAGAAAGTCCGTGTAAACACTATCTCGCAATCTCCCACAAAGACAACCGCAGGCGCGGGCATCTCGGGCTTCGACATATTTTTTGATTATGCACAAATGATGTCGCCACTCGGCAACGCTTCGGGCGAAGACTGTGCGAATTACATTACGCTGATGTTCTCCGACTTCAGCCGCATGGTAACGATGCAGAACCTGATGCACGACGGTGGTTTCTCTACAACAGGCATCACTCAGGATCTGATCGACAGGCTCACAAAATGATCGATGGCTAATGGTCAATGGATAATGGTAAATGGTAAATGATTGCCTTTCCTCCCTGCAAGATCAATCTGGGTCTTAACGTTCTCAGGAAACGCAACGACGGTTATCACGACATAGAAACCTGTTTTTATCCAATACCGTGGACGGACATTCTTGAAGTTATTCCTTCGGAGAAGTTTGAGTTTACAGTAAGCGGTAATGTTATTCCTGGTGATGATAATCTTTGCATAAAGGCTTACCAGTTATTAAAGCCGCCACCGGCCAAAATTCATTTACATAAAATTATTCCTACAGGAGCGGGGCTCGGCGGCGGTTCTTCGGATGCAGCGTGGACGTTGCGATTGCTGAATGATGTTTTTTTACTTGGATTATCCAAGGATCAGTTAAAATCAGTCGCGAGTCAAATTGGTAGCGACTGTGCTTTTTTTATTGAAGATGGTCCGATGATAGGAAGTGGAAGAGGAGAGATCTTGTCGCCGGCGAACATCAGCATGAAGGGGAAGTTTATTGTGATCGTGAAGCCGGAGATCCATGTATCGACAGCGGAGGCGTATGCGGGAATTGTTCCGAAGGAGTCGAAGCTTGATTTAACGAAGATCAATTCTCTTAAGAACGACTTCGAAGAAAGCGTTTTTAAAAAACATCCACTCATCCAATCAATAAAACAACAGCTTTACAATGCGGGCGCCGAATACGCGTCGATGAGTGGTTCGGGCTCGGCAGTTTACGGGATATTCAATTCTCCACCCGATATAACTTCGATTTCAACAATGGGTACAATAAAACAGCTGCAAGTATAATAGCTGTGCCCACATAAAAGCTCCACCCCATCACTTCTTTCTCGCCAAAGATGAGCAGCGCGAGAATGATCCCGTAAACCGGTTCGAGATTCAGCGAAAGCTGTATGAAGAAAACGGAAAGTCGTTTCATTAGTTCTATCGCAACAGCATACGCATACACCGTGCATACCAACGCCAGTATCGAGATCCACAACCAGTCTAATGCAGTTGGCACTAACTGAAGATCGGTTGTCATAAACATCATGAACACTCCGATCGAGATACATGCGCCGATCATTTCATAAAAAGTAATTGCGGTGGAGTTCACGCGGTGCACGATCAACGAATTGATCACGCCGAATATCGCCACCGTAATGCCCGACGCTATTCCCAGTAACAGGCCCATCGGGTATTGAAAGTCGAACGAGAAGATGATGTACAACCCGGCAACAACTACGGCACCCAGGAATACTTCAACAAACTGAATCTTCTTTTTCTTCACAATAGGTTCCAGCAGCGCCGCCCACAAAGAACACGTGGCGAAGCCCACCAATGCTGTTGACGGGTTCGAGATCTTGACGGCGAGAAAGAATGTGAGCCAGTGTGTGCCTACTACAATCCCGGTAAGAAGAAGTTTTACGAGATCGCCAGGTGAAACGACGAATGTTTCCCTGCGAACAAGGATCAATGCACCCATGCCGATCGCGGAGATCAGCGTGCGATAGAAAACCATCTCTACTGCGGGTATTGAAATAAGTTTTCCGAGGATTGCCGTGAAGCCCCAAAGAAAAACTGCGAAGTGAAGATTGACGTAATCTTTAGTGGATGACATTTATCGCGGAACATACCGGTACATAAACGCGGCAATGATCGCAAATGTAATATTTGGTAACCACGCCGCAAGGAACGGCGGCAATGCTCCTGTTTCGGCAAACGTTCGCGTGAGCAAAAAGAAAATCAAAAAGACAAACGCAAGAATAAATCCCATTACGATCTGGAAGCCTGTTCCACCGCGACTCTTTCGCGCCGACACCAGTACGCCCATGAACACCAAAACGAAGATCGTGAACGGAGCCGCGAACCGGATGTGTCGTTCCACTTCGAATGTCTCTACGCCCGTTGATCCGCGGAACCTTAATTTCTTAATGTGTTCCGTCAACTCTGGTATCGTCATGCCGTCGTACTCGCCCTGCTCGCTCTCGAACTCTTTTGGTTGGATCGCCAACGCAGTATCGAGCTCGGGTCCGCTGGTGCGAAGATCACCGGGAGTCCCACTGGTCCTTACAACGAAAAGACTGTCGACAAACCTGCGCTTCCAGGCCCTGAGACGCCACTTGTGTTTCGTTGTATCCCAGGTGATGTTCTCTGCCGTAAGCTTTTCAATAAGACGATTGTGATCGAAGCGCTCAAGTGTAAATGCGTAGCCTGTGTTGGTCTCAGTATTATAATTCTGAATGTACATGATCACATCCGGCTCCAACTGTAAATGAATGTTGCCGCGATCGTAGTACTGTTTGCTCTTAATGTATTGAACTTCGAAGTTGAGACGTTTCTTGTTGGATTGTGGGATCACCCAACCATTCAATATAAATGTAATGCCCGCAATGATGGTTGCACCCATGAAGTACGGCAACAACAAACGTGGGAAGCTGATGCCGGAACTCAGCATCGCGATGATCTCTGTGTGCGCCGCAAGTCGTCCCGTTACATACACGATGGCGATGAAAACAATGATGGGTGAAATGAGACCGGCGATCCACGGAACGAAGTCGAGGTAATAACCGATGATGGTAAGAGTGGGGAGATGATTCTCTGTAAACTTATCGACCTTCTCCGTAAGATCGATCACCACGATAATGGCAACGAGTATCAGCAACACGAAGAAGAACGTGGAGAGGATCTTGAGGAGAATGTATTTATCTAAGAGTTTCATTAGAGTCGCTGCGATACGATCTTTATCATCCTTTCTTTCCATTCACGGAAATCGCCAGCCAGGATCCGTTCCCTTGCAGATCGCACTAACCAAAGGTAGAAAGTCAGGTTGTGGATTGTAGCAATTTGCGCGCCTAAAATCTCCTTATTGATAATGAGATGTCGCAGGTATGCTCTCGAATAAAACGTGCTCACATAACCACCGAGCTGCGAATCGATGGGGTCGAGATCGTCTTTCCATTTTTCATTCCGAATATTGATGATGCCATTGGTTGTAAACAACATGCCATTGCGTGCATTTCGGGTTGGCATTACGCAATCGAACATATCGATGCCCAATGAAATACACTCGAGAATATTTTCAGGAGTACCAACGCCCATCAGGTAACGCGGCTTATCAGCAGGAAGAATATCACATACAATATCCGTCATCGCGTACATGTCTTCATGTGGTTCGCCAACCGACAAGCCACCGATGGCATTGCCCGGCATGTTTTGATTCGCGATGAAGTTTGCCGATGCTATACGCAGATCTTTGAAAGTGCTGCCCTGCACGATGGGGAACAGCGCTTGCGAATAACCATACTTTGGTTCGGTAGATTGGATCCGGTTAACGCACCGGGTGAGATACTGGTGTGTAAGTTCCATCGAATTCGATGCATAACCATATTCGCATGGATACGGAGTACATTCATCGAAAGCCATAATTATATCGGCACCGATAGTGCGCTGAATGTCCATTACACCTTCCGGTGTAAACCTGTGTGAAGATCCGTCGATGTGCGATTTAAATGTGACACCCTCTGCATCGATCTTACGGTTGGCAGCCAGCGAATAAACCTGGTAGCCACCACTGTCTGTAAGTATGGGACGATTCCATCCGTTGAACTTGTGAAGACCGCCGGCCTTTTCGAGGACGTCGAGTCCCGGCCGCAAATACAGGTGATATGTATTCCCGAGGATGATCTTCGCGTCGATGTCGTTCTCGAGTTCGCGCTGGTGTACGGCCTTCACGGAGCCTGCCGTACCAACGGGCATGAAGATCGGGGTGGGGATCTCTCCGTGGTCGGTAGTGAGGGTGCCTGCCCGGGCTTTGGTCTCAGTATCTTTTTTTTGAAGAGAAAATTTCATTCGGACCGCGAAGTTAACATTTATATTTGGGCGTGATCTTGTCTATAGTCTTCATCCTCTGCATTGCCGTCCTCTCGGTACAGCTAATTTATCTTCTAACATTCATAGCAGCTTTCTCGAAAGAAAGACGAACGCCGACTATTAACAATTCGCCAGGTGTTTCGGTGATTGTTTGTGCGCACGACGAGGAAGAAAATATTCGTGCGCTGGTGCCGGTCCTGCTGTCGCAAAATTATCCGAGCTACGAAGTGATCATCGTCGACGACCGGAGCAACGACGGCACCTACGACATGCTGCTCAAGATGACTTCCGAAAACCCGAAGCTTCGGATGGTGACCGTTCGCGATCTGCCGAAGCACATGACGGGAAAAAAATTTGCGCTGACGATGGGCATCAAAGCAGCGAAATACGATTGGGTGTTATTCACCGATGCCGACTGTCGTCCGGGCCCGAACTGGATCCACGGCGTGAGCCAGCAATTTATTAATGACAATAATATTGTACTTGGCTTCTCTGCCTACGAAACGCAGCCGGGTATACTGAACGCATTCATCCGTTTTGAAACCTTTCTTACAGCCATTCAATATATAGGCTTCACATTGCTGGGCCGTCCATACATGGGCGTGGGCCGGAACCTCGCGTATAAGCGCAACTTGTTTTTAGAATCCAAAGGGTTTAATGATCATCTCGATGTTATTGGTGGCGATGATGATCTTTTCGTGAACCAGCATGCAAAAGCAGCGACCACTGGTCTTGCTCTCGGTAAAGACGTTGTGGTTCATTCGATACCGAAGAAAACGTGGAGAGAATATTTTGATCAGAAGCTGAGGCATTTGTCGGTAGGGAAAAGGTATAAGATGGGCGACCGTTTCCTGCTCGGATTATTCATGAGTACCTGGGTCTTGTGGCCTTTCACAATCCTGTCGCTGGCATTTTTGGCGATGCATGCTGCCGTGGTGGGTGGAATGATCTTGCTGCGCTGGATCTGTCTCGCGGCGCTGTTCAGCATGGGCTCCCGCACGGTGGGAGAGCCCTTTGAGGTGTGGAAAGTGCCTTTTTTAGATTTTATTTACGCGTTTTATTATCTTGTCGCTGCCCCAATCGCGTTAGTCACAAAAAGGGTACGATGGAAGATCTAGAAGAAGGCCGGTTCTCGTCAAAAGCGCTTGAAGACTTCAAGCTTATCGACATGGCCGTTGGCGGTGACGACAAGGCTTACGCGAAGTTATTGTCGCGCTACAAGCGCCCAGTCTACCACATGATCCTGAAGATGGTTCGCAATGTGGACGATGCCGAAGACCTCATGATTGAATCGTTCGCGAAAGCATTCCGGAGCCTTCATCGTTTCAAAAAAGATTTTACATTCAGCACGTGGTTGTTTCGAATCGCGACCAACAACACGATCGACTTCATTCGCAAGAAGAAGCTCAACACACTGAGTATCGAAAACACTTATACTGACGATGATGGTCAGTCGGTTTCAATCGATGTGGAGGATCTTAATCCCGACCCGATGGAAGAGACCATTAAGGCTCAGAAAGAAGAGTTGATCCAGGTGTTTGTAAACATGCTGCCGGCCAAATACCAGAAGCTGGTGAGGCTTCGCTACTTCCACGAGCTTTCTTACGAAGAGATTGCTGCCGAACTGGAGGCGCCTCTTGGCACCGTTAAAGCTCAATTACACAGGGCGAGGGAGTTGATGTATGATCTTGTGAAGAACAAGAAAGAACACATCTAGTAAAGACATTTGTAGTCTTCAGGCTTCCAAAGCGTTGCTATCGTTTCCATTTGCGAAAAATCCGACACAGGGGTAGAAGTACCATCGCAGTGATAGAACAATACTATCATGTTGCACGCCGCGCAACAGAAGCTGATATAAAAACCAGTCTCTCCATTATACTTCACTTTGTACACCGTGTACGCCTGGCGTGATTGAGAACTCTCGATCTCCTGTACTTTTTGTTTTAACCACGGAACGTTGTTGATGGGATCGTCTACATCACAATTCGTTTTCGGCTCGTCGTGCTGACATGCTGAGAGTGCGATCAATATAACAAGCACAATCTTCTTCATGTTGGTCACATCATTAAGCACGCAAAATCGGCAGGCTGCCAGATAATTCCTTTCGGTACTAATTTCGAAACGTCGATGTTCTTCACCTGGTCTCCGGAACATTTAAAAAAGATGGGCATAGTGTCGCAGTTGGGGCAACAGTCGCGGATATAGAAACCAATTTCGCCGTTGTATTCAACCTGCTCCACGCGAAAGTATGGTCGCAACGAGGAGGTCTCTAACTCGTGGATCATTTCACTCAGCCACGGAAGGTCGGTAGCAGGATCTGTTACATTACACGACGTTGTCGGTATGCCTTCGTACTGACATGCCGAGAGTGCAATCAAAATAAACAGGACCAACCTCTTCATATTGTGTTAGACACAACTAATCGATTAAAAGTTGGTAATAGTTTCAGCGCCGCTTAAAAGCTCGCCGAATTTCCCGTGTTGATTGTTGCAGAGTATGATGATGGTGCGATTCCTGTCAATATACCTGACAATGTGAGTGATGTAACCGGGATTCCCCCCACTGTGACGAACAACGCGACCAAGCTGCGGATGTGTTTCGAGCGACCAGCCGAATCCGTAGTTTGAGATCTCTCCGGAAGAAAGTTTCATTGGAGTAAAGGCTTCACTTAGAGTTGAGTTGTTCACCAATTTTTCTTTATACAATGTTTGATCCCATTTCAGAAGATCGCGTGTGCACGAGCTGATCCGGCCCGGACCTTTGCGATTGCCAAGCCAGACGTTGTAGTCGTTTTGAGGCATTGAATCGGCGCGGATGTATGCATTCTTTTCTGGAACCCAGATGTGTCCCCATGCCATATTGCGAAGCAATTTCTTTTGTTCTTGCGAACGGATGTCGCTGCTCGTCATTTCTAGTGGAACAAAGATGCGTGTGCGTGAAAATGAAACAAAGGGAATACCTGAAGCCTTTTCTGCGATCGATGCGAGCAGCATGTAGCCGGTATTGCTGTACTCATATTTTTCTCCAGGCTCGAAATGTTTCGGTGGTGAGTATTTTAATAAATATTCGATGCTTTCAGGATTGCCTGCAACTTTCGTTTTATCCCAGTGCTGATCCATTACTTCAATGTAATCGGGAAGACCTGAAGTATGTGTGAGAAGATGACGGATCGTAATCCCTTTATAGGGCAGATTGGGAATATACTTTTCGACAGCATCGTCGTAATTAAGTTTCCCTTCTTCTTTCAGCATCATGATCACCATGGCTGTGAATTGCTTCGATACGGAAGCAAGTTCGAAGATAGAACTGGTGTCCATAGGCTCTTTTGTGTCGAAGTTTTGAGAGCCGAATGCTTTGTGGTAAAGCACTCTTCCGCTGTCGGCCACGAGCACAACGCCGCTGAAATCTTTCACGGTAGCAAAAAGAGAATCTAGTTTTGGTGTTATTTTTGACGAACGGGATTCTTCTTTCTTGCTGCACGAAGCGATAAGGAGAAGGACAATGATCGAAAGCAGGCAATGTCTCATGTCTAATATTATTGAAAATTATTTTAATCTCACGCCCACACAACGCGAGCAGTTTGAAAAACTCGGACCGTTGTATGCCGAATGGAACGACAAGATCAACGTGATCTCGCGGAAGGACGTCGAGAACCTGTATGTGAATCACATCCTGCATTCTCTCGGTATTGCGAAGGTGATCAGCTTTAAAGACGGCTCCGAAGTTTTGGATGTTGGTACTGGTGGAGGTTTCCCGGGAATTCCGCTCGCTATTCTTTTTCCCGGCACACAATTTCATCTCGTCGATTCTATCGGCAAGAAGATCACTGTCGTGAAAGAAGTTTCATCTGCTATCGGTTTGAAGAATGTGAAGGCCGAACAGATCCGTGCCGAGGAGATCAAGAACAAATACGACTTCGTGGTAAGCCGCGCTGTAACGCGCATGAAAGAATTTTACGGTTGGGTGAGAAATAAATCAAAACCGAAATCGGTCAACACGCTCGACAACGGAATTCTTTACCTGAAGGGCGGCGATCTGGACGAAGAAATGAATGAATTGAAGAAACCGTACAGCCAGTACGACCTTACCGATTATTTCAAAGAGGAGTTCTTCGAAACAAAGAAGGTGATCTTCGTTTCGTTATAACAATTTGTAACCGTAGAAGGAACCGTTGATGTTTGTTCCTATCCCAATACTTGTTGCGACTACACTCACAGTTTCACCGGCGGCTAAACGGAACATAAACGTACCATTGTAGGCACCGTTGCCCAGTGGAACCGGGTATTTTGTTCCGTTATATGATATGTTCACTGCACCACCCAATCCCGATGCCGTTCCGCCAATAATAAACATATACGTTCCTGGAACTGGCGCCGTAAAATTAGAGCTCCCCACCACGTTAAAGTCATCGAACGATTTAGTAGACATTGTCATCGTTACTTCGCTGAGTGCTAATAATGAACTATAACTATAATTTGCTTTAAAGGCATAATTCGCCGAGATCCTCGCAGTGAGTGCATTATCAGCTGCATCCACATATTGCTTACTCGTCGCATCAGTAGTTGCCGTTGGCGCTCCAAGATTTGTGATCTTCTGTCCGCCTGCATCGTTACCCACGGTAAGCACATTAGCAATATTTTGTGTTTCAGGTATCGTTACCGTGTTGCCGAGAGAGAGCGACAAGTTTTTCGTTGCGCTGTTATAGTTCAACAACTGGATCTCGTTAGCAGAGTCGCTGTCACCATCGGCAACGCTGAACGTTACACCGGTACCGCCTGAGATGTTAACTGTCCTGTTGTTGCCGGAAGTCAACGCCGATAGATTTTGATTGTCGGTGTTATCGAGATAGGGAGCAAGACTTACCGGTGTTGCATCGCCTGTAAGGCTTAATACATTTCCTGTAAGAGAAAGATCCTGGCTGTCGGTGTTGTCCATCAGGCCCGCGAGACTTACGCTGTTGCCATTCACGATCGACAATGTTGTTCCCGAAAGAGCAACAGTTTGTGCGTCGGTGTTATCGAGATACGGAGCGAGGTCTACCGGCGTTGCATCGTTCGTTAGACTTAAGATGTTGCCCGCAAGTTTCAGATCCTGGTTGTCGGTGTTGTCGAGATAAGGAGCGAGGCTAACGGAAGTTGCGTCGTTGCTTAACGTCAGCGTGTTGCCGGTCAATGAAAGATCCTGGATTTCATTTGTGGAGTTGTTATCGTTGTCTGCGACATCAATAGCGATTGAATTGCCACCAGTGATTGAAATGGTTCGTGTTGTACCGGAGTTTGATGCAGCAAGAGTCTGTGCATCCGTATTATCCTTATACGCTGTTAAGTCTACTGTCGCACTACTATTCGTGAGCCCCAAAGTATTTCCTGTAAGCTTCAGATCTTGCGAAGCACCGCTAGCCGGCAACCCACTCAAATCCACATTGATCTTATTATCAACAATCGTTATCCCTTGTCCCGCGCTTAAAGGCGAACTTCCCGAGTATCTCGAATAGAAAGCATATGGCACGCTCATAAATTGCTGCGAACCCATGAGCTTGAAAGCACTGCCTCCATCCGGATCCATCTCTACGCGAAGCCATTTGTTTCCAATAGCCCAGCTGATGAATTGAAATTCGCCGCTCTGAACCTGGCCTTCGCCAATTACCAAGGTGAACAGCCCGAATGCATTCGTCTTCACCGAATGAATTTCGGCGTATTCAACATCACCGTTGTTGCCTTTCACGATGTTGATCTTTATCGAGATATCTTTCTGCGATATCGGTTTGCCGTCGGTGTTGCGGGCAATGCCCTGGTAGTTTATTCCGGGCGGAGATTGTGCATGCCCTGCAAAAACAATTAGCAGGGCGAGGATTGTCAGGGGTATAAGCCTCATACGTCAATTGGAGGTTTTCACAACAGATATTGTGTGGATGTCATCGTTGGTTAGTTTCACTTTAAGGAGATAGACGCCCTGTGCAAGATCTCCCAGGTTCACCTGGTTGTCTTTCGGCGAGCGGACTGTAGTAATGAGCCTTCCCCACAGGTCAACTATGTCGATTGACTGAATACCAACTTCACATCCATAGGCCTCAATTGTAATGATGTCTTTTGCCGGGTTTGGATAGTACTTAAACTCAAGGTCTACACACGGAAGGAGCTCGGGTTGAAGAAATCCCTGCGTGATATAATAACCTTGCTTTGTTCCGAGAGTCGTGATGGCGGGTTCGCCAATAGAAGTGGTCACGAATGTGTCGCTCAGCTTTCCATCGATACCGGCGAGGTTGTTCACGCTGGGGGCAATAGACTGCTGCGCACGCAGCATAACGGGTGCAAAAAGAACCAGGATAGCGGCAAAAATGGTCCTCATAACTCTCTCAAGACAAGAAACTTAAACAAAATGCTTCAACCAATGCATTAAATGCATGTTTTTTTATCATTATGTCGTCGCGTCCAAAATTCGATTTTGCAGAACGCCACTTTTTATTTATCTATGCTAATATTACCGTAGTGTGAAGAGACTGTTCGCAATCGTTATCCTAAACATTTTCCTGCTCAATGTGCTGGGATACTACGGTGTTTTGGTCGAACTGAAATCCGAATCCGGAACAAAGCTCTCATCGAAACTGGACTCCGACATGTATGATTTGGGCGGGACTGTGACATTTAAGGTGCCCCTCGCGGTTCCTTATACCAACGACTCCGAAGGCTACGAAAGAGTTGATGGTGAATTCAAAAAAGACGGCGAGATCTATCGCCTCGTAAAACAACGCCTCTACCAGGACACACTATATATAGTGTGTGTGAAAGACGAAGCCAGCAGTAAGATCAACCAGACGCTGGAAGATTTCGTTCAGTCGTTCTCTGGCCAGCAGGACGACAGCCAGCAGCAGGTTGTTGCTCCCGGCTTCATCAAAGACTACGTTGACACTGCAATTTCACTCACCAACTCCGTTAATGGTTGGGAGATCGAGGTAGCCGGAATTTCCGCACCTCAACATTTTTTTGACTGCTACTACGCATCGATTGTCAATCCACCCGACAGTCATCTCGCCTGGTTTTCTTTTGTGATGAACGCATAGACGTCATCACGCCCTTTTTTCTTGTAAACCCCTTACTTAATTTTTATATGAAGAGAACTTTACTGCTATTGTGCGTTTTGTCGTGCGCATTGCCGGCCCTCGCGCAGATCCCTACCGATGGTCTGCTTATGCCGGCTAAAACCCTTTGCACAGGGTTCATGTATCAACATGATTCATGGGATAACTACTGGGAAGGATCGTTGAAGAGAGTGAATGGTAACGTTGGAACGTGGACAGGCCAGACCACCATGTGGTACGGCGTGTACGGCGTTACCCCCAAACTCAACGTGATGGCCTCAGTACCGTTCGTTGCCAACAAGGTGAGCGGCGGAACAATGATGCCAATGAATGGTCTCCAGGACCTGATGATCTCGGGCAAGTATAAGCTTATCGAGACGGCAGCTGGCCCGGGTAAATTCTACGTGTTTGGTGTAGCATCATTCTCTACACCGTTATCGAGCTACACTCCCGACTTTTACCCGATCTCTTTGGGAACTCACACTACCAATGTTGGTGGTCGTCTTACATTTAACTACACGAGCAACATCGGTATTTATTTGAACACTTCGGGTGGTTATACATGGAGGAGCAATACGAAGCTCGATCGTCCAGCTTACTATACCGATGGTCATTATTACAGCACCGACGAAGTATGGATGCCGAACACACTCGACTATAACGTTGATCTCGGTTATCACAAAGGACCTTTACAGGTTACTGCATCATACATGCAAATGAATACGCTCGGCGGTGGCGATATCCGCAGACAGGACATGCCTTTCGTTTCTAACAAAATGAACGCAAGCCGCATTAGTGGTCTTGTAATGTATTACCTCCCCTGGCCTAAGAACTTAGCGGTTCGCGCACAAGTAATACAGACAGTTGCAGGACGCAACGTGGGACAAACCACTTCATACATGGGTGGACTCCTTTACACGATCTATTTCAACAAGACCACTACTGACGAAACTTCTAAATAAGAATTGAGATGAAAAGAATTTTTACCGTACTGGCAGCCCTCATACTGATTGTTACTGGTTGCGACAAAGATGTGCCGCTGAACCAACAGCTCAGGACGCTGCAACCCGCGAACCTCGACGAAGATGCAGGAACGTGGAAGCCCGTATTGATGACCAGTGTTTCGCAGGTAGCAGTTGCTGCACCTGCTGATGTTTCTTCCGACGCATACAAAGCAGAGCTTGCAACGATCAAGACGCTGCAGGCGAATCTTACCGATGCACAAAGGAAAGCAATTGAATACTGGAGTGCCGGAGGTATTCTCCGCTGGAACGAGATCCTTCGTGGTTTTGTATCGAGATACAATCTCCCGCCTGCACCCAACAATCTTGGAACTTACCCTGTTCCGGATGCAACCAATCCCTTTGCTGATCCCAACTTTCCGTTTGCAAACCCTCCGTATGCTGCCCGTGCTTACAGCTATGTAAGTGCTGCGCAATACGATGCAATGAAAGCTGCATGGCATTACAAGTATTTATACAACAGGCCTAGTCCGATGAACGTGGACCCGGATATCGCGGCGCTGATGACGAAGACAACGCTCCCTGGCTATCCATCGGAAGATGCGGTGATGTCGGGTGTGACGGCTGAAGTTTTGAAGCTCCTGTTTCCTGCGGCTGTTGAGGAGATCACGTTGAAAGCTGCTGAGCAACGCAACGCGGCATTGTGGTCGGGCAAAGCATCCACTACCGATATTTCAGCGGGCCTTGCATTAGGCAACGCCATTGCAACCATCTTCACCGACCGTGCAAAAGCAGACGGTACGGGAAATGCCCTTGGCAATCCAACTCTTGTTGCTGCATTGAAGACCAATGCTGAATCGCGTGGTGAGATTGCATGGCAGAGCCTTGAATCACCTCCTCGTCCCCCGATGCTTCCTTTCTTTGGTTTCAGGGTTGCACTGGGCGCCGGCTTCACTGGTGTGAAGTCGTGGTTCATGACAAGGGCTGACATCGACAACGAACGTCCTGCAGCACCTCCGGCAACGGCGTCGGCGGAAATGTCGGATGAAGTAAATGAAGTGTTGTATTATTCGAAGAATGTTACACGCGAGCGTCTTGCCATCGTTCACAAATGGGCTGATGGTGCTGGTACGTACACACCTCCTGGTCACTGGGACGAAATTGCTTCGCATTATATTGAAGCTGCGAATATGAGTGAAGTGCGTGCGGCCCGTACGTTTGCATACCTTAACATGGCATTGCACGATGCAGCTGTAGCATGCTGGGATACTAAGTTCACTTACTTCAATCCACGTCCTTCGCAAATGAATCCTGATATCAAAACAGCGACCGGTGTTCCCAATTTTCCTGCATATACTTCGGGACACGGTACGTTCTCTGGTGCAGCCGCTTCTGTTCTGAGCTACATCTTCCCTGAAGGTGCAGATTTCTTCAACGAACAGGCACAGGAAGCATCACTGTCGCGATTGTATGGAGCGATCCATTATCGTTCAGACTGCGAGAAAGGATTGATTCACGGCAACAGGGTTGGCAGTTATACCGTCAACTTCGCAAAGACCGACGGAGCCGACTAAGCAAAAGAAGAATAATAGTTTAATAGTTTTGGTTTAATTAATTGAGATCGAAAGGGGAGTTGGTTACTCCCCTTTTTTTATTTGCCGAGATAGATACCCAGCATCGTTGATGCAAGACACAGGAGAACGCTTGCAGCGATGTAAACCAATGCCGACATAACTGCCGGTTGTTGAAACAATGCGAGCGTTTCGGCAGTGAAAGTTGAAAACGTACTGAACCCTCCGCAAAATCCTACAGCCCAAAATATTCTTGCATCCGGTGAGAGAAACTGCCGGTGATCGGCCAGCCCGATGATCAATCCTAATACAAAGCAGGCAACGATATTAACAGCCAACGTACCAAAAGGGAAGTTGACCTGGTGCAACACCGAAACCCACCGGTGTAGCAGGTAGCGCACAACGCTGCCCAGTCCGCCACCGACGAATATGAGCACAACGAGCTTCATGGATCTACGATTTGAGAAAGATCGAAGTCGCTCAACTGCAGATCGTTTTGCAAATCGGAAGGATTGGGACGCATCAATAAGAACAACATGAATGGTACGAGCGCCATGTACAGAAAGAGTTCGACACCTGTAACCAATGCAGACACGCAACAGATAAAAAACGCCACTTCGAATAATGCAGAACGGATCAAAACGAAACTGAAATATTGTTTTACTTTTTCGGCAAGCTTTGCCTTAGGATCGATTTGACGCAACTGGTATTTGAAAAGAAAGTAACCGGCAGCGAGCAATCCCGGTATGGCGAACAAAGCTACTTTCTGAAATACGACTGCAAGCGAGTAGTCGGGTTTGATCTCTCTGAATGTGATCAGCACATAAGCCGCAACGCCAACAAGAACCTGCGTTGATCCCATCGCCCAGTAAACGATGTTCAGTTGTTTTAATCTTGCCTTGGGGTTACTAAGATCCGCCACAATTCAAATTACTTATTTGCTTCGATCATCTCCGACATAATTTTGAAAGCCTTTTCGCGAAGGTCCTTCACTTCTGCGAGTGTGAGTCCCGAAGTCGGGATCTCTTCACCAACCACCACCACGATCTTTCCCGGTTGAATGAAAGCTCTTCCGGGAGGCATGATCTTGCCTGCGTTTAAAACAACGAGGGGCAATATTGGTTCCTGTGTTTCAACTGCAATCCTGAAAGCTCCGTCGTAAAAAGGCTGCAGCGGCTCTTTTGTCCTGTTCTGCGTGCCCTCCGGAAAAATGAGAACAGAGATCCCCATCCCAAGAATGCGCTTGAGGTTATCCATGCTCTTGCGACGGCTCTCGTTGCTGCTTCGATCTACAACAACACACATAACCTGCGCGATCCACCCAAACACGGGGATCTTAAGAAGTTCTTTCTTCGCTAATGCCCTGAATTGTCCCTTGATGGTAACGACCAGTGCGGGAATGTCCATAAAAGAAGTGTGGTTGCTGACAAAGATGTATGACTTACCCCGTTTTATCCTGTCGCGATGACGGATCTCGTACGGAATGAAATTCAGAATACTGTAAATGCGCGACCAGCATTTGATGAAGAAGTGAGTAACAACAACTGCGCGCGGACCGAAAATAGGAGGAATGAGAAAGCCGGGGAGGAAGAGGATCATAAAGGCTGTGAAGACCAATAAGACCCAGGCGATATAAAGTTTACTTAGCAAAATGAACAGTTACTCCTAAAGATAGTTAGTTTCTGGATTTCACATAAGCCAAAGATCTCTTCATCAGGTCTTTGCTGTTGTTTCTACGGTCTTGTTCTTCTTCGCCATTATTGAACTCCGTTTTTAGGATTCCAGGATTTTTGAAGCTTCCGCACAAAAATGATCTGGCCAGTATGATAAGCATTGTGGGTGCTGATGTTTGCAATTGTACCTGCCCACTCTTTTAATTTTTCTTCAGGTGCATTTGCTACCAGGGTTTCGAGATCGTTCATAACCTGGTCGAGTTCTTTCACAAGCTGTGTCCATTGCTTTTGATCGAACGAGTCGAAAGTTTCTTCATTGCTGCCGGGTTGTTTGGAAGCCTTGCCCTGGAAATGCTCGAGATTCCCCCTGTTCCAAAACACGAGGTGATAAGTGAGCTGACCAACGGAGTGATTTCCACTTCCGTCTTTCCATGAAGCCTGCTCGGCAGTGAGGCCTTCCACGGCGATGTTCGCGGGAACGAACCACTCTTTGTTATTGTGCGTGTTCTTCAATTGCTGAAGAAGAACCGATCTCAGGTCTTGTGCGAATGCAAACTGGCAAACCACAACGAATAGAAGTGATGCGATGTATTTCATAGGAATAAGATATTAACTTCTGCGCAGACGCGCCATGTAGAATCCGTCGAATCCTTCGGAAGGCATCACTTTTTTTTCTTCAACGAGATCGAATCCCCCACCTTGCAGGAATGTTTTCACCTGCTCTTCGTTTTCGCTTGGAAGAAGACTGCAGGTTGAGTAGACCATGAGTCCTCCCGGCTTCAGCATCTTGCTATAACTTGAAATTATTTGCTGTTGTGTGTCGCGGATGCGGTTGATAAACTCTTCCGAAAGTTTCCACTTGGCGTCGGGATTTCGCTTGAGTACACCGAGTCCCGAACAGGGCACGTCTAGTAAAAGACGGTCGGCCGATTCTCCGAGACGCTTTATGGTCTTCGACGATTCGATAGTCCGTGTTTCGATGTTTGCTGCGCCGGATCTTCGTGCACGTTTTTTTAATTCCTCCAGCTTCCACTCTTCGGTGTCCATGGCGAGGATGCGTCCTTTGTTTTGCATGAGCGCTGCGAGGTGTAATGTTTTACCGCCTGCACCGGCACATGCATCGACCACCCGCATGCCGGGTTCGACTTCTAAAAACGGTGCGATCAATTGTGAGCCACCATCCTGCACTTCGAACAATCCTTCTTTAAAAGAATTTAACTGGAAAACATTCTGACGTTGCGATAAAGCAAGTGCGTCTTTATTTATTGATAATGTTTCGGTAGCGACATCTTCTTTCGCCAAAACTTTTCTCAGGTCATTTCTTTGAATCCGAAGTGTGTTTGCTCTCAGCACAACTTTCGCTTCTTCATTGAGTGCGTGGATCTCTTTCTCCCACAAACTCCCTAACTCTTTTTCGCCGAGGGCATCCATCCAGTCGGGGATCGATTCGCGGATCTTGCGGATGGATTGAGCATCGTGAAGTTTTTCTTTCCACCCGTCGAATTTCACGGAAGAAAATTCAGACCACGGGGGAAGCTCCACGCGCTGCAAGTGCATCCAGGCTGCGAAGATTTTCCAGGGATCTTTAGACCCGGCTAATTCCTCCAGGAGCCTGTACCAGCGAACGATGTTGTAAGTTGTTTCGGCTATAAAACGGCGGTCGCGCGAGCCCCATTTGGGATTTTGTTTCAGGATCTTTTCAATAACCTTATCGGCATAGCGATCGCCATTGAAGATCTCGTCGAGCGCCTGTATTACGGCGGTGGAAGTGCTCCTGTGAAAAAGGTTACTCGGCATGTAATTTCGGTGTAAATTTAAGCATCAAATACCACCTTTTTATGAGATCAAGTTTTGTTGCAGCAGTGATTTTGTTTTGCTCGCTGGGCAGTGCACATGCCCAGATCGGCGGCTTCCTCAAAGACCGCGTAGAGAACGGCAAGAAGGCCCTGAAAGACCGGGCAGCAAACAAAGCCGACGCCGACCGCGACAAGCTCGACTCCACAGACTTCAACTACGCCATTTCGGTGATCGACAACAGCGGTATGATGAACATCCGCGACAAAGGCGAACAGCTCACCAAAGCCAAATACGCCGCTTCAAATCTTCTCCTGAAAAGCGACAAGAGCAAGACGCCCGCACAGCAGTGTCGCGATATACTCACCACCGCCCAATTTTTTTACGAGAAGAGACAGTTCAAACTGGCCGAAGCATATTTCATCGCTGCAAGAACATCGTATGAAAATGAGAACCTCACGAAGAATATCAACTACAGCAAGACCTTTTCCGATCTCGGCTTGCTCTATGCTACGATGGGACGTTTCAATACAGCATCGCAGTTTACACAACAGGCATTAGAAATGCGCGAAGAGACCCTGGGACAGGAGAGCTTTGGTTATGCAGCATCGCTGAATAACCGCGCTGTGCTTTACCAGGATCTTGCTTACTACAACGAAGCAGAAAAAGATTTTCAATCAGCGAAAGCAGTCGTTAAAAAACTTCTCGGTGAAACCCAGGAACTTTCTATTGTATTGAACAACGAAGCCATTCTTTTTGCTGAAGTCGGCCGCAACGAAGAAGCGATCGCCGACCTGCAACAGGCCGCAGCCATTCTCGACAAAGCTCAAAAGAAAAGCATCAACAACCAGGTAGGTATTCAATCGAACCTCGCGCTCCTGTACCAGCGCTCGAATAAACTCACCGAAGCGGAGGCAATCTACCTGAGACTCGAAAAAGAATTGGGCAACCAGAATCCATATTACGCGGGCGTGCTCAACAACCTTGCACTGCTGTATGTTCAGATGAACAAGCCCGAGAAAGTGGAAGACTATCTCAAGAAAGCAGCGGACGTCTACAAGCTCAAGTTTGGCGAAGAAAGCCCCAACTACGCAAAAGTTATCGGCGACCAGGGCTGGTACTACCGCACGAAGGAACGTTATGCCGAAGCCGAACCGTTGCTTACGCGCTCCATGCAGATCCGCGAGAAGACACTCGGTACCGATCACCCCGACTATGTGAAATCGAGAGAAGAGCTCGCAATACTCTACTGGAAGAACAAACAGTGGGACAAAGCCTATAGCGAATACAAGATCGTGATGAGTAAGACCATCGAGTTTATCAATAAATATTTTCCCCCGATGAGCGAAGCGGAGAAGACCAAATACTGGGATGTAACATTCCCGAGGTTCCAGCGCTACTACAACTTCGCGATAGACGCCAGTGCCACACTGCCGAACGTAGTACAGGATGTATTCGACTACCAGACTGCTACCAAAGCTTTGTTGTTGAATGCAACGAGTAAAGTGAAGAACTCGATCCTGAAGAGCGGCAATCCCGACCTCGTTAAAGATTACCTCGCGTGGCTGGATGCAAAAGAATCGTTGTCGCGATACTATTCATTATCGAAAGAAGATATCCGCGACCAGAAGATCAATCTCGACTCTATCGAACAAGGTGCCAACCGTATGGAGAAGTCGCTCTCCGAAAGATCGAAAGACTTCTCGTCGGGTTACACAACACAGACTGTGAGCTATAAGACGATCCGGGATGCGTTAACTGACGCAGAAGCAATTGTAGAGATCATTCGTGTTAGAAGTTACGCACAGGATTTCACCGAAGATTCCCGTTACGCTGCGCTGGTGATGACAAAGGGTACGGAGCCGAAGCTGGTTGTTCTCGACAACGGCAATCAGTTAGAGACAAGATATTCGAAATTCTATAAGAATGCGATCCAGTCGAAGACAGCCGATGGATATTCGTACGCACAATACTGGGCGCGCATAGAACCGGCGCTGGGCGGAAAGAAGACCGTCTACATTTCACCGGACGGCGTTTACAACCAGATCAATCTTAACACATTGAAGACCACCAGCGGTGCTTATTTGTTGAGTCAGATTGACCTGATCACTATCGGCAACTCGAAGGACCTTCTGACCCTCAAGAGCCGCAAGCCGATCACAACAAAAGACGCGATGCTCATAGGCTTTCCCGACTACGGCGGAAACGCAGTGCCGCCACTGCCCGGAACGAAAGTGGAGCTCGACGGGATCAGCAAGTTGTTGAAGGCTTCGGGATATAAAGTAAACCTGCTGATGCAGAAGGATGCTACCGAAGCGGCACTCAAAGCATTGAAGGCGCCAACGATCCTTCACATCGCAACGCACGGTTACTTCAAACAGGACCATGAAGTTGATGCGAATGGTGCGTTGGGTATCAGCATGGAGAATGCACAGGCAAATCCGCTGCTCCGCTCGGGACTTCTCATGAGTGGCGCGTCGGCTACGATCAGCGGAACGAACAACGTGGACCTTTCGAGCAACGACAATGGTATCGTTACTGCCTACGAAGTAATGAACATGAATCTCGACGGAACGGCGCTGATCATTCTCAGTGCCTGCGAAACAGGACTTGGCGAAGTGAAGGCCGGCGAAGGTGTTTATGGATTGCAACGCGCGTTCCTCGTTGCCGGTGCCAACGCATTGATCATGAGTTTGTGGAAAGTGGATGATGCTGCAACACAGCAGCTGATGACAAACTTCTATACGAACTGGGTAAAGACCGGTAACAAACAGAAGGCATTCAAGCAGGCACAGACACAGCTGATGACGAAGTTTAAAGAACCGTATTACTGGGGTGCTTTTGTAATGATGGGACTATGACATTGACTATTGACCATTATCCATTAACCATTGGTGCCTTCGAATTATGAAAAGTTTGACTCTGTTTTTTGTCTTTTTTTGTTCGATTGCAGTTGCACAGAATAAGTACGGACTTAAGGCCACTAACCTTGAAGAATATAAAAAGTCTCTTTCAGCCGCTCCTGAAAAAGAGCTCATCAACCTGGAGACGTTCATTCCAAATATTATTCTCGATATCCGTTACGCCACTGCGAATAATTTCACACACGAAAAGATCTACAATCTCTCGAGAGCATACGCGCGCAAGCCTGTAGCCGAAGCTTTGAAGAAAGCGCAGGCGGAATTCAATAAACAAGGTATTGGCATCAAGATCTTCGACGCTTACAGGCCTTACAAGGCAACCGTTAAGTTTTACGAAGTGTATCGCGACACAACGTATGTCGCGTCGCCGTATCGTGGCTCGCGACACAATCGTGGTTGTGCTATCGACATGACCATCGTAGACCTGAAGACCGGCAAAGAACTACAAATGCCAACCGAGTTCGATTCATTCAAGAAAGAAGCGTGGCCTACCACACCCGTTAAAGATCCATTGATCAAAAAGAATCGCGATCTCATTATCTCCGTGATGGAAAGGAATGGTTTCAAAGTAAACGCATCGGAGTGGTGGCATTTTGATTTCGTAGGGTGGAAGAAGTATGAAGTTCTTGATATAGACTATGAGCAGCTCGAGCCAAAATAACATCACCATCCAGGAAGCTCAAAAACTGGTGGATCAATGGATCAAAACCAACGGTGTTCGTTACTTCAGCGAGCTCACGAACATGGCCATCCTTTCTGAAGAAGTTGGCGAAGTGGCCCGCATCATCGCGCGGCGTTATGGTGAACAATCGGAAAAAGAATCGGACAAAGCGAAAGACCTCGGTGACGAGATGGCGGATGTGTTGTGGGTGTTGATGTGCTTGGCGAACCAGACCGGCATCGATCTTACGGAAGCGTTTAAGAAAAATCTTGAAAAGAAAACGGAACGCGACAAAGACCGGCATCACAACAATCCAAAACTTAAATGAAAAAACTTATCCTGTTACTGGCAGTTGTATTGTTTTCATGTAACTCAAAAACAAATGTTGATCTAATTGTTACCGGGAAGATCTGGACTGGCAATGAAAGTCAGCCTATCGCAGAAGCAATGGCCATATCGGCCGACACGATCGTTGCAATTGGCGCACTTGATGAGATCAACAATAAATATGCTTCTTCGAATTCAATCAAGTCGCCCGCAGGGCAACTCATCGTCCCTGGTTTCATCGATACTCACACTCACTTTGTTGACGGTGGATTTCGTCTTTCATCCGTACAGCTTCGTGATGCAAAGACACCCAAAGAATTCATTCAACGAATAAAGACTTACGCTGCAACATTACCTGCCGGTGCGTGGATCACCGGTGGCGACTGGGATCATGAGAACTGGGGTGGTGAGCTTCCCGACCGCAATTGGGTAGACAGCGTAACGCAGGATCATCCGCTCTGGATCAATCGCCTCGACGGGCACATGTCGCTTGCGAACACTGCGGCATTAAAAGCCGCAGGTATCGACGATAAAGTAAAAGATGTTGATGGCGGAACGATCGTGAGAAGCAAAGGTCGCGTTACAGGGATCTTCAAAGACAACGCAATATTTTATATCGACAAAGTTGTACCAACGCCACCCGATGAGTTGGAAGACCGGGCGTTAGATACGGCGATGGCTTACGTTGCTTCGAAAGGAGTGACGTCGGCGCACAACATGTTCGGAAATATGGCCGCACTCAAACGGGCACACAAAGCGGATCGTTTAAAGACAAGGATTTATGCAGGCATGAAACTCGTTGAATGGAAGACTCTCAACGATTCGGTAAAGGCGCATGGCTTCGGCGATAAATGGCTGCGCTTCGGAAACCTCAAAGCATTTGTCGACGGTTCGTTAGGTTCGCACACCGCCGCGTTTCATAAACCGTTCATCGATTCACCGAAAGATTCAGGTTTCTTCATCACAGCTCCTGAAGATCTTTATAAAATGATCAAGTCGGCCGACAGCGCAGGACTTCATTTAATGGTGCATGCTATCGGAGATCGTGCAATACATTCGTTGCTCGATATTTTTGAACGCGTAGAAAAAGAAAACGGATCGCTTGATCGGAGATTCAGGATAGAACATGCGCAGCACATTGCCCCCGAAGACATTCCTCGTTTTGCGCAACTGGGTGTTGTGGCAAGCATGCAGCCTTATCATGCCATCGACGATGGCCGATGGGCTGAGAAGGCCATAGGTGCCGAACGTTCGAAGACCACCTACGCATTCAAGTCGCTGTTCGACGCCAATACCATTGTGAGTTTTGGAAGCGACTGGTTTGTTGCGCCACCCACGCCACTCGAAGGCATTTATGCTGCCGTAACGCGCCGCACGCTCGACGACAAAAATCCTGGCGGCTGGGTTCCCGGGCAGAAAATTACAGTGGAGCAAGCCCTGAAAGCCTATACCCTCAACGCTGCATACTCCTCATTCGAGGAAGACATCAAGGGCTCACTGGCGCCCGGCAAGCTCGCCGATTTCGTGATCCTCGAAAAAGATCTTACGTCCATCGATCCCGCAGAAATACGATCTGTGAAAGTCCTCAGAACAGTGGTGGGAGGAAGGACTGTGTTCGAAGAAAAGTGATAGTTTTGCGCTTCGCCCGCCGGAATTATTTTATGTAGGCGGGCCGCAATGGGTATACTTATTAGAATCTTCTACTACGGCATATTCGTCCCGCTATCGCTACTGCCGTTCCCTCTGCTCTATGCGCTTTCCGATGTACTGTGTGTGCTGATGTACTATGTTGTCGGCTATCGCAAGAAGATTGTGATGCAGAATCTTCGCAACTCATTTCCTGAGAAGACCGAAGAAGAACGTGTTCGTATTGCGAAGAAATTCTACAAACACTTTTGTGATCTCACGCTGGAAAGCGTGAAAATGTTTACGATCTCGGAAAAGGATGCGCGTAAGCACGTAACTTATTTCGATGTCGATGTCATTAATAAATATTTTGACCAGGGGAAAAGTGTAATTGTAGCAATGGCCCACTACAATAATTGGGAAATGATTGCAGTGACCGTCGACCAGGCAATCAAACACCAGGCATGCGCGATATATAAACCTCTTACCAATCAGTTCTTCGATAAGAAGATGCTTGATTCGCGACAGAAGTATGGGATAAAAATGATACACTATCGCACCGTAAAGCAGGACTTCGAGAGAATGAAAAGTGAATTGACGGCAACGCACTTCCTGATCGATCAGGCGCCGTCCCAAAGTTCTACGCCTCACTGGATGACGTTCCTTAACCAGGACACCGGCGTTCTTATCGGCACCGAAAGATTTGCAAAAGACTATGACTACGCGGTCGTGTTCCTGGATGTTCAGAAACCAAAACGCGGATACTACACCGGCAGGTATGTCGATGTCACGGGGTCACCGAATTCATTTCCTAAGGGAGAGCTGACTGAAATTGTGACAAAAATGCTGGAGGGGTACATCAAGGAAAAACCAGAGTTCTGGCTGTGGAGTCATCGCCGCTGGAAACGCACACGTGAAAACGCTAAAGAGCATTTAATAAGATAAAGCATAAATAATGGATGTAAAGAAAGTTCCTTTAAACGACCTGCACGAGAAGCTCGGTGCCAAGATGATCCCATTTGCAGGATACAACATGCCCGTGCGTTACAGTTCCGACATAGAAGAGCACATGACCGTGAGAAACAGTGTTGGTGTATTCGACGTGTCGCACATGGGTGAATTTAAGATAGAAGGACCGGAAGCTCTCGATCTTATTCAGCGCGTTACATCCAACGATGCCAGCAAGCTGTACGATGGACAGGCGCAGTATTCATGTTTGCCCAACGACAAGGGCGGCATTGTGGACGACCTTCTGGTTTACAAGATCAAGGACAACGACTACATGCTCGTTGTAAATGCTTCGAACATAGACAAAGACTGGGGCTGGATCTTCCAGTTCAATACAAAAGGCGCGGTGATGAAAAACATCTCCGACGATATTTGTTTGTTCGCCGTGCAAGGTCCGAAAGCAGCGGGTGTACTTCAGAAGCTCACCACAACGAATCTTTCTGCAATACCTTATTATCATTTTGCCGAAGGTGTGTTTGCAGGCGTTGAACATGTTATCATGAGCAACACAGGTTACACCGGCGCCGGTGGTTTCGAGATCTACGTCGATAAAGCCAACGCAGAGAAAGTTTGGAATGCGATCTTCGAAGCAGGTAAAGATGTTGGCATCAAGCCGATCGGCCTCGGTGCCCGTGACACGCTTCGCCTCGAAATGGGCTTCTGCCTTTATGGAAACGACATCGACGACACAACTTCTCCGATTGAAGGCGGCCTGGGTTGGATCACCAAGTTCACGAAAGATTTCACCAACTCGAAAGCCATCAAGGCACAAAAAGAAAAAGGTGTTTCAAAGAAGCTGGTCGGTTTCAAGATGATCGACAAAGGAATTCCCCGTCACGACTACACCATTCGCGACGCCGAAGGAAGCGCCATTGGCAAAGTTACATCCGGAACAATCTCGCCCGTGTTAGGTATCGGTATTGGTCTTGGATATGTAGAAGCAAACAACTCTGTTGCCGGCAGCGAGATCTTTATTGAGGTGCGTGGCAAGAATCTGAAAGCAGAGGTTACAAAACTTCCATTTGTTGCAACGGGCAAATGATGTTAACACTGAACACTGAACACTGAACATTGAACATTGAACATCGAAGTAGCTCTCAGCCCTGAACTAATCCATCTTTACGACGTCACCGACAAGACCGTTGTTGTTGTCGATATTCTTCGTGCCACGTCGTGCATGGTTACCGCATTTGCCCACGGTGTTGATTCCATTATGCCCTTCGCCGATCTCGAAGAATGCCGTGCCATGAGCAAGCAGGGTTACATTACATCGGGAGAACGCAACGGCGAAAAAGTTGAAGGCTTCGACAAGGGAAATTCTCCGTTCGAATACATGGATCTTCGCGGAAAGAAGATCGCATTCACGACTACCAACGGAACACAAGCCATTCATAAGTCTACCGGCGCGAAGGAAGTGGTGATAGGCGCTTTTTTGAATTTATCGGCAGTTGCAAAGCATGTGTTGGATCATCAAAATAATATCCTGGTGGTTTGTGCAGGATGGAAAGGCCGTGTAAACCTCGAGGATACTTTATTCGCCGGGGCTCTTGTTGAAAAGATCAAGACCGAGGTTAAGATAGAAGATGACTCTGCATTGATGGCCCAGCACGCATACGTCTTAGCTAAGGCAGACATGCTTTCATTTCTCAAACCTGCTTCACACATACAACGACTGCATCGTCTTGGTATCCAGGAAGACATTAAATACTGCCTCACAGAAGACAAGTATACTATTGTTCCCCGCTTGAAAGATAAGTCTCTACTTGTTTTGTGAGCGCTGCGTGATCGCTGGCGCTGATCGATCCCTTCAGTGCATCCAACGCATTGTTAGCATAGCTTGCAAATCCTTGTCGCGCCGCTTCCAAAGCATAAGCTTTGCGGATCCTTGTCGACGATGGATGATATAACAACGCTTCGGCAAGCATGTTGTACGACGTGTGTCCTTTTCCTTTGAAGTAATTCGCGGCAGCGATAACACCGTCGTCGAAATAAGGGTTGGCGTTACCGAGCCATTTATAATAAATATTTGCTTTCGAAGAATCGCCCGCTGCTTCGGCAGCAAGCGCATCGAAATACACTTTGTATTTTTTGTCTTTTCCTTTGAAGTCCGCCGGGTTGTTAGTGAGCTTTTCGCCAAGCCTGATGCGGGCAAGCAATTCGAGGATCTGCATTTGGCTTCCAATAGATGGATCCGTTAACTCCATGCCGGCAATTTGTTGTAAATAATTAATTGAAACTGCAGGCTTATCGAGCATGTAATTCTTCTGAGCAAACTCAAGGATCGTTTTGGCCTTAAGATTCTCATCAGAGAAGTGAAGTGCAGGAAGGACGTTGCTGTCCGACGCTGTGAGAACGTATCTCGCATAACCATATAGTTCCTCGTCATTCCTGAAGGATTTACTCAACGAATTGTACAACTGTACTGCCAATACGCTGTCGCCCGAGGACCTTAAGCTATCCCATTCCACTCGCGCTTCATTCAATCTTCTCGCTTCCGTTAATGCCACTGCGTGTGTAAGCTTCGCTGGCGCGTAATCCTGTTTCACCGCGTACTCCGCGTAGCTTACTGCCCTTTGAGGTTCGTCATTTTCCAGCGCCCACATCGAAAGCGTGTTGTTGTACTTTCCCTGGCGTTGACTCGTTACCGTAACTTCTTCGAGTGTTGTGAACGCCTCTTTAGTTTCGCCCGAGTTGTACAGGTAGATCGATGCAGCGAACATTATTGCTTCTTTGAAGCCGTCGTTCGAAGGCTTTCGTGCCAGCGACATCACCTTTCTCACGAACGTGGTATCGTCGCCACCACGACTGTTGACCAGGTAATTACTGATGGTGGCCGCATCAGCCAACGTGAGCACGGTGTCTTCTGGTAATTCGTATTTTATCGTCACAGTCTTTTTCTGCAGGTTCATCAACGCCAGTTGATTTGCTTTCATAACAGGATTGCTACTTAATTCGCTGCTCGTATCGCTTATCAACACCCGACGCATCGCTGCAAGGCCAATAAGATTCGACGACGAGACTTTAGAGTCCGAAAGATATTTCAGGGCAGAGTCGGGCAATCCCGTCTTTGCATACAATAAACCCAATGTGTTTTCGAGAGCATCGTGTTGTCTTAATTTCCTGATGCCTTCTTTTAATGTCACTATCGCCTGCAGATTGTCGTTCGCCGACTGGTATGTTTGGGAGAGATTGAGCACACTCATCTGCGTGGGCCGTGGGCCACTCGCGGCTTCGTAGAACTGGTTTTCTTCGTTTGCATTGAATTGCTTCCCTTCGATATTTGCGAGAGCGTAGTTGGCATGATGACCGCGATATCCTCTTGTGCGCGCCACTTCGTAGTAAATTTTCGAGACCGTGGTGTTGTCGATGTTCTCGTACATATCGGCAAGCCCATTGTAATAACCGCTGATGGCATTGTTAACAGGTACCTGCCATGTGTTGTAGATCGCCAGCGCGGCCAGGGTAATCAATCCCGCAAACCTGAAAGTGAAATAGGGCATGTTGTTGGGTTGATACAGCACCTTGTACACCTGGAAATTTTGCGCAAGCATGCCCGCGAAGTTGGAGAACACGTAGGTGAGGAATATGAATCCGAATCCGATGTGTGCAAAGATGGTGATATCGAGTATCGAGGCTAGTGCTGTGTCATTAGCGTTCAGCATAAACATCGCGATCGCTGTAAAAGTAAGTGCGCCTGTCAACAGGAATGCAAACACCGCATACGGATCGGCATCTATAACGCCTTCGTACGTTTTTTGTCGTTGCCTGATTCCCCAAATGCCGAGAACGGAAGATATCGTTAACAGCAGGAAGAGATCGATCGTAATAACGTGCCACTTGATATACCCGAACCGTACGGCATAAGCAAGACCGAGGTTGATGATATAGATAACCGAGATGAGCAGGAAGTGATTGAGGCTTTTGCGTCCCGAAGGATTTTGTGTAATCGCATATACAAACGCCGCAACAATTTCATGAGAGACTGTAACGATGAAGATTGCACACGCGATCAGTCCGGCCTTTACACCATACATTGATATGTGAAGGAACGGCGCCTCCGTCGTTGCGAAGAAATTGATCACAGCCCACAACACCACGGTGACCGCGGTGAATGCAAGTATTCGTTTTGTGAATGATGTTCCGACGGCGAAGTAAAAAAACCAGAAGCTCGTTAATCCATACATCATCAGGATCACAACGGTGAACGTTTGTCCAGGCATACCCGGCAGGCCAAGCACTTCGGGACTCAGCGTGGTTATGAAGAACATGAAGATGCCCATGCATAAGATGTAATAGAATTTGCCCAACGTTGAGATCACCGCGAGCATGCCGATCATGAACACTGCCAGTACAAACAAATAAGAGTATGCAAAAACATTGTTTGTCTTCAGCATGGTGCCAAGCTGGCGTTGCAGGATCACATAATTGTTTCCCTTAACGGTGAAATCGAACGGACCTTTCTTGAATTGATCGACCGCGATCTCGTCGATCTCGGCTTCGCTGATGGTGTGCAATTCTATAGCAGGGGCGGGCTCAACGAAATAGGCCACCCACATATAAATGAGTGATGCAACGAAAACGGAAAGAAAGACCAGGAAGTGAATACGGTTGCCGCGAGGCCAGCCTTGCCAGAATTGAAGGGTCATCGGCTGTTATTCGATTACTTTCGGAACCCTGAAGAAATCTTTGTCTTTTGCAGGGGCATTCTTGAGTACTTCTTCGTGCGTGAGATGCCCGCTAACTTCATCTTCTCTCAGTGCATTGATCTCGTGCGACATTGTTGTAAGCGGTTCGACACCATCGGTGTTCACTTCATTCAGCTTCTCAACAAACGTTACGATGTTCGAAAGATCCTGTAAGAGCTTCGGTTCATCTTTTTCGTTGATCTCGAGTCGCGAAAGATGAGCGAGTTTATCTAATGTCTGTTTATCGATTTTCATTTGATCATGCCATTATGATCGCGGGGCTGTTCTGCTTTGCAAGTTCTGTGGTGATGATCTCTTTCACGTTTGCTTTCAACGTCCCAATGTCATCCAAAGTATAACCTTTCGTTTCTATTGGTTCGTGGAAGATCACCGAGATCAATCCCCAGTTCACCACGAAGTCACCATCGGGCAAAATTATCCAATTGTGGGGAATAGTGACGGGAACAATGGGTATTTGTTTTTCGATAGCAGCCCTGAAAGCGCCATCTTTGAACGACCCCAGCTCCGGCGGCGTGGTGGAAACAATACCTCCTTCCGGGTAGATCACCAGGCTCTTACCTTCATCGAGTGCCTGCATGGTCTTTATCATCGTCTCCACCCGGCTCTTCAGCTTCGACCGGTCTACAGTGATGTGAAGCCTGCGGTACATGAATCCGAACAACGGAATTTTTTCCATGTCATTCTTCCCCACGAACAATGTGTTGATGGGTGTGAGACCCATCGTTGGTATATCGAGATACGAGAAGTGATTCGGACAAAATATATACTGTCGTTTCTTGTCGAGCCTGCCGCGGATCTCTGCACGAAACGGAAGGAATGCCAGTATGAAGGTGAGCTTTGCCCACCACCGGTTGATCACTCCCACAAAGCGAAATGCCTTCGGGAAAACGATCGGTATCATGAGGAGGGGAAAGAGCAGCAGGAAAACTACACTGAACACCACCATTCCGTAGCCCGTATGGATCAATTTCAGGAGTCGCATCAAGTTGGAAAGATAGGCAGTATTTTTATCTCTTAGTTATTGCACAGAGCTTCACAGAGGTAGCACAGAGTTTCACAGAGAAATGTATTTATGCTCTGTGCAACTCTGTGAAACTCTGTGCTACCTCTGAGTAACTCTGCGCTACAGCCTTGGCAATTCTATAATGCACCTTTCATCCTTTAAGATCTCTTTTGCATTCGCCACCTCGACCGAAGACTTAGCATCGTTCATCTGTTCTTTGATCTTGACGCGGATGTTTTTCAGGTTCATGCATTCAATAAACCTCCTCACTTCTTCGTCGCTCTGAAGTATCAACGCCGGCACTTCCGTCGGTTTATCATCGTCGCTCTTTGCCACCATCGTAAAGTAAGATGAGTTCGTGTGCTTCACGGTCGACGTCTTCACATTCAATGCCTCCACACGAATGCCAACGATCATCGACGTTCTTCCAACATAGTTCACCGACGCGTGCAGCGATACCAGCTCGCCAACTTCAACAGGTTGAAGGAACTCGACTCTCTCCACGCTCACGGTTACGCAATACGCTCCTGCATGTTTACTCGAACACGCATACGCAACTTTATCCATCAGAGACAGAATTATGCCTCCGTGGATCTTGCCTCCAAAGTTGGCATACGATGGGATCATCAACTCTGTAATAGTTGTCTGCGACTGGCGAACGGGCTTAGGGCTCATATATTTTTGATTCTTGCCACTGCAAAGATTCCCATCACGCTCAGGCTATCCGTGATCTTTCCATCCATCACCATCTGCAGCGCTTCGCGAAGCGGCAGCTTCCACATTTTCATACCGGCCTCCGTTTCTTCAAGCTCGCTATTTCCTTCCACAAGTCCTTCGGCCAGGAAAATAAATCCCTCTTCATCCGACACCGAATTCGAAAGATGAGTGCGTACGATCATCTTCCAGTGTTTCGCAGTGAAGCCCGTCTCTTCTCTTAGCTCGCGTTTAGCAGAATCGAGCGGGTCGTCATCCATGTGTCCTCCGCCTTCAGGAATTTCCCAGCTCCATTCGTTGAGCGGGTATCGCCATTGTCCAACGAGCCACGTGTTGTTGTCGTCGTCGAGTGCAACGATGCCTATCGCTTTATTTTTGAAATGTACTTTTCCATAGATGCCTTTGCCACCGGAAGGATTGAGCACCTGGTGCTCGTCGACCTTGATCCATGGGTTGTTGTAGATCTCACGGACGGATAAGGTGGTCCAGGGATTTTCTTGTTTTGTGCTCACGGGGTAAAATTAATTTTTGTCTCACGGAAAGCACGGAAAACACGGACGGTTATGATAAGCTTTTTAAAGAACTCCTGCTGCTTTGCATTTTTCCGTGTTTTCCGTGTTTTCTGTGAGACATCCCTCCGTGAGAACCATTATCTTTCGCACGTGGTGCGCTTACGCTCGGCTTTTACGAAAGACCTCATCGAGGCGGGTTGTGACGAAGTTGGCCGCGGTTGTCTTGCCGGGCCCGTTGTTGCGGCAGCCGTCATCCTGCCGAAAAAATTCCGCCACAAATTGCTCAACGACTCCAAACAACTTTCGAAGGACGAACGACTGAGCCTCAAGGAAGAGATCACCACCAAAGCTCTTGCCTGGGCCGTTGCCGAAGTAAGCAACAACGAGATCGATGAGATCAACATACTCAACGCCTCTTTCAAGGCGATGCATCTCGCCATCGAGCAACTCAAGGTAAAACCTGAATTCCTGTTAATAGACGGCAATCGTTTCAAACCATACGCAGAGATCCCTTTCGAGTGTATCATTAAAGGCGATGGAAGATATTTTTCGATAGCTGCAGCTTCTGTGCTCGCCAAGATCTATCGCGACGAGTTAATGGAGAAGATGGCGGCGGAGTATCCCGGCTACAGTTGGGAAACGAACGTCGGTTATCCTACCGAAGAACATCGCGATGGGATCAGGAGACTTGGTATTACTCCATTGCACAGGAGATCATTCCAGTTATTACCATCACAACTAGAGTTATTTGTTGACGAGCCCGACGAAGCATAGTGGACTTTAATCTTACTTCCCCCATCCCCGAAGAGCCTGGCATCTGCCGCAGCTGCGGAGCAACACTTACCGGCGAGTTCTGCAGCAACTGCGGTGAAAAGAAATTTATCCCCGGCGAAGACAAGGTCCGGCATTTCTTTGGCGACTTCTTCAGTGCCATCACTTCCCTCGACGGAAATTTTCTCCGCACTGCGAAACTGATGATCACGAAGCCCGGCGTGATGAGCTACCAGTACATCAACGGCAGGCGAATTCCTTTCGTGAAACCGATGTCGATGTTCTTCATCGTGAACGTGATCTATTTCTTGTTGAGCTTCGGTGATGGATTGAATTCAACACTGTACACCCAGATGAATAACATGTTGTGGCAGTCGAAGGTAGCCACTAACATGGTGGAGAAACGGATTAAGGAAGAAAAGACAACCCTGAAAGCCTTTGCAATTAAGTACCAGGAGCAGTCTACCGAAATGGCAAAGTTGTGGCTGGTGCTTGTGGTGTTATACTTTTCAGTGCCGTTGTGGCTGATCAATTACAATAAGAAGTTATTCTACTTCGATCATCTCACAGTATCGCTGGAATTTATCAGCCTTGCCGCGATATACATGTTTGTGATCTTGCCGTGGATCATTGTCCTGATCTCCAAATTTGTAAAACTCTCAGATAATTCTTTCGATGCGATGGCCAAATTTCCCCTGATCGTTATCTCGTGGGGGTTGCTCTATGCATTTGAACGCAACACCTACCAGCAATCGATATTCCGGTCGCTAACAAAAGCGGCCCTGCTGGTGTTCTTATTCTATGTAACATTAATGATATACAGGATAACTTTGTTCTACATCACCATGTTCACACTATAACATGTGCCTGATCTTTGCGGCCATCAATTATCACCCGGTCTATAAACTGATCGTTGCCGCCAACCGCGACGAATTCTATGCGCGTAAAACAGCCACTGCTAATTACTGGACCGACTACCCGAATGTTCTCGGTGGCCGCGATCTCGAAGCCGGCGGAACATGGATGGGAATGAATAAGAATGGAAAGATCTCTATGCTGACGAACTACAGGGATCCACTCCACATTAAATCTAACGCACCGTCGAGAGGATTTCTTGTTGCAAAATATCTTGAAGACAATACTGCACCGGAGGAATACTTAAAAACAATAGAGCCTGCCAAATACAATGGCTTCAATCTCATCATGGGCGATGTCGACAATCTCTGGTACTTATCAAACTATAAGTCGGGCATCACAAAGTTGGACAACGGTCTTTACGGTTTAAGTAATCACCTGCTCGACACGCCGTGGCCGAAAGTTGTTCGTGGCAAGAAGAAGCTCGCGCCCATCCTCGGCAAATCCGACGTCACCAGCGAAGAGCTCATGGAATTTTTATACGACACTGAAGTCGCCACCGAAAATCTTCCGAACACAGGCGTAAGCGCCGAGCTCGAAAAAGCACTGTCGTCGATGTTCATCAAAACAACTAACTACGGCTCACGCTGCTCTACCGTGGTGCTGGTCGACAAAGAGAACAACGTACAGTTTTCGGAGCGGGTATACGATCTCACGACCTTCAACTACACTCTATCGGAGTACGAATTTGAAATCGAAAAAAAATAAGACGCCGCTTGCACTCCGCATAATTCCATGGTTGTTTCCAAGGGTTGAAGCTGTCGTTCCATTTCTCGCACACAAATATTTCATTCACCTTTTCTATACTCCATTTCATTACAAGACTCCCGAAAAAGAAAAGGAGGTATTAAACGCTTCGAAGCAATTTTCAATCATTGTCAACAACAAACATGTTCAGTGTTATCAATGGGGAACCATGGGCCCTAAGATCATGCTCGTTCACGGTTGGGCAGGAAGAGCAGGACAGTTTCGTAGCATCATTCCCGCATTGCTCGCGAAGGGTTTTCAAATAATCGCATTCGACGGACCCGCGCATGGCCGCTCGGAAGGCAAGCAAACAAATCCCGTCGAGTTCGCCGACGCGATGAAGAAACTAACGGAGACAGAAGGCCCCATTCACGGCATCATCGCCCATTCGTTTGGCGGAGTTGCTTCAATGCTCGCCATACAACGTGGTCTTCCCGTAACGCGGCTCATTAATATATCCAGTCCGACTATTGCCGAGCAGGTGATCCAGAATTTCCGCAGGGCACTCAATGCCTCACCCGCGGCAGGCCTTGCTTTCAGGGAACATATGGTAAAGACTTACGGGTTTACTTTCGAAGACATCTCTTCACTGCACCTGGTCCAGCACCTTCCCGGGCCGCTTAACCTGCTGCTGATCCAGGACCAGAACGACCCCGACGTGGCCGTCGAAAATTCAGTGGAGCTAAAAAAGATCTACCCGGCAGCTGTGACTTTTTTCACAAATGGACTTGGCCATACGAGAATATTACGTGACGACGCGGTGATTTCGCGGTGCCTCGAATTTCTCCAGTCGTAACTTTTGACCCGGTTTCCCGTCTAATAAACTAAATATTACCTTCGTTCATCCTATTATCATGAAGATCATCGAAACTCACCACATCGCCAGGGAATATAAAATGGGCGATAACATCGTAAGAGCCCTCCAGGACGTCTCAATTTCCATCGATAAGGGCGAATATGTGGCCTTCATGGGACCCTCTGGTTCGGGTAAATCCACCCTCATGAACATCGTAGGTTGTCTCGATACCCCCTCCAACGGAACCTATACCCTCAATAACCAGCTCGTGAGCGAAATGACCGAGAACGAACTGGCCGTTGTAAGAAATAAAGAAATTGGTTTCGTATTCCAGACCTTCAACCTGTTGCCACGCGCCTCTGCTTTGGAGAACGTTGCACTTCCGTTGATCTATGCCGGCTATAGCCGCGACGAAAGATTGGAAATGGCGATGGAAGCCCTCAGGAGTGTTCGCCTCGACGACCGTGCAGATCACAAGCCTAACGAATTATCTGGTGGTCAGCGTCAACGTGTTGCTATCGCAAGAGCGCTCGTTAACAATCCTTCGATCATCCTCGCCGATGAACCTACCGGTAACCTCGATTCAAAAACATCATACGAGATCATGGCACTGTTCCAGGATCTTCACGACAAAGGCAACACCATCATCATGGTAACGCACGAAGACGACATCGCACACTATGCTCATCGTATCATTCGTCTCAGAGACGGATTGGTAGAGTGGGATAGGGTGAATGAAAACATCACACGCGGCATTCCGCCTGTCGAAGCAGCTCATTAAAACTTAGGGTGCCACGGAGTTTCTGTGGCATTCAGTTTTTTAGACAGGTACCTGCTCAATACAAACAAGTAATCAGAAAGCCTGTTAAGGTATTTAATGATCAGTGGGTCGATGGGTTCAACCGAATTCAACGCCACTGCAAGTCGTTCGGCACGCCTGCACACGGTTCTCGCGATGTGACAAAACGAAACTGTTGGATGTCCGCCAGGTAATATGAAATGTCGCATCGGCTCCAGTCCTTCCTCCATCTTATCGATAGCTTTTTCAAGAACAGTAATGTCTTCTTCGCTCAAGTGCGGGATCTTCACTTTCGTGTTTCCCGGTTCTGTTGCCAGCATCGCGCCAAGCGTAAACAGCCGGTCCTGTATCTGAAGGACCAGGTCCTCTTCGAATAATAGTCCTAAATAGGAATTGAGCTCATCAATAGTTCCATAAGCATCAACACGCAAGTCTGCCTTCGACACACGCTTGCCACCAAACAACGCAGTGGTACCCTGATCTCCCGTTTTAGTATAAATCTTCATCGTAACTTTATCATTGCACGTTGCACATTGCACATTGCACTATTTCAGAGCTGGATCATTTTCTTTCTTCAAAAAATCCGCATTAGCCAACGTCTCCGTTTCCCACTCAAGTATCGCTTCATCAGGAACAACATCCACTGGAATTTTCCATGACGTAGATGTTTCATTGTATGCGAGATTCGATTGAGAACTATAACATGATATGATCGACCATCTCGGGTTCTCCGAAAGATTAGCCTCCGAACGATGAAGCAGGTTACTGTGAAAGATCAATGCATCGCCGGGATTGAGCTCGCAGTAAATTAACGGCATGGTCTGAAGTGCATTGTTCACCATCGTCATGTCGGCGCCAACCTGTTCGCCTGCGAAGCCATGATTGACGCGACCAAGCTTATGAGATCCTTTGATCACCTGGAGACAACCGTTTTGTTTGTTGGCGGTTGTAAGTGCAATCATCACGCTGATCAACTGATCGGGAAACATGAATTGATTTTTGTACCAGTAACCATAATCCTGGTGCCATTCCCATGCGCCACCAACGCGGGGTTCTTTCTGCATCAGCTTCGAATGAAAATGGCAAACGGGGCTGTCGCTATCGAGCAACGGCGTAATGGCATCGATCATCCGCTTGCTTCTCGTCATGTAACCGAATACATCCTTTCCCGGGGTAAACCAGAGCGACAGGCGGGTCTTCTTGCCTGACTGATCGTTGAGATCGAGCGCATTCTTACGCATTACATCGTCGGCGATTGCGGTAGAATACATCTTGTCTACTTCCTCTTTACTGAAGAAGTTTCTGATGACGATATAACCATCGCGGTTAAAATCGTTTATTAGCTCTGGTTTCATGGTATTTTAATTTTTCACGCAAGGCCGCTGATTAAATACATCGCAAAGTTCCGCTAAGTTTTAATCCGTGCATCAAAACAAGCTTTGCGAAACTTCGCGGGGCACTTACTTTGCGCTCTTTGCGTGAAATGCATTTTAATTGACTAACACCCGTTAGTTTTAGTAAATTTCGGATAAATTACACCTCTATGGTAGCTACATCAAACATTTCTATCCATAAAAGACCTGCGTCGCGGATCAGTGAGATCGACTTCAACGACCTTCCATTCGGAAGGGAAGTTACGGATCACATGTTTATTGCCGAGTATAAAAATGGCGAGTGGACAGATCTCAGGATCGTTCCGTACGGCAGGCTTCCGCTTAGCCCTGCCAGCCCCGCGATTCATTATGGCCAGTCGATATTCGAAGGACTGAAGGCTTACGCCGATGGTAAGTCGAGCGATGCGTTAGTGTTTCGTCCGCTCGATAACCTGAAACGGTTGAATGTTTCTGGGGAGAGAATGGGAATGCCCGCTGTTCCCGAAGATGTATTCATGGAAGGCATGCGTGCGCTGATCAACATCGATCGCAACTGGATCCCGAAAGGTGAAGGAGCTTCTTTATACCTGAGGCCTTTTCTTTTTTCTAACGATGAATACATCGGCATCCGCGCTTCATTGAACTGGATGTTCATGATCATCGCGTCGCCTGTTGGAAAATATTATTCTTCACCGGTAAGAGTGAAGATCGAAACGAAGTTCACACGCGCCGTTGCGGGTGGTACAGGCTACGCAAAAGCCGGTGGCAACTACGGTGGTGCTATTTATCCTACGAAGCTTGCACTGGAAGAAGGATACCAGCAGCTCATCTGGACCGACGGCGTTGAACATAAGTACATCGAAGAGTCGGGTACCATGAACGTTATGTTTGTTATCGACGATGTTCTCGTAACGCCCGCGTTGAGCGACAGCATTCTCGCTGGCATCACGCGCGACAGTGTTTTGAAACTCGCACGTCAGCGTGGAATGAAGGTCGAAGAAAGAAAGATCAGTGTTACGGAGCTGGTCGAAGCATTGTCGAATGGTCGCGTGAACGATGCGTTTGGTGTTGGCACTGCGGTTACCATTGCACCGATCGAGCTCATCGGCTACGAAGGAAAAGATTATGTACTTCCACCTGTAACCTATCGCACGTTTTCAACAGGTATGTTAAAAGAACTCGAAACGATCCGTAGAGGACAAGCACCGGATACATTCAATTGGGTTGTGAGGATGTAGTTGATGACCAGGTTTATTATTGTCTTCCTTTTTTTCGTCGGTGCTGTTCATGTAAGCGAAGCGCAGCAGATGGTCGTTATGAAGAAGGGTCATATCATGGTCCGTTACAATCTCGGCGATGAAATCAGGTTTGTTCTTAAGGGTGATGACCAGCTCTATCATGGCGTTGTTATGTCGATACAGGAATTTTCTTTTGTTCTCATGACACGCGACACGATCAGGTTTCTCGACGTGGCGACGCTCAAGTTCAAGAATAAGGCTGGAATGAAGTATGTCAAGAGCACGCTCATCGGAAGTGCCGCCCTCACAGGCTTATATTTTGCAGTGAAGCCAGCGTTTGGTAAAAAAAATCCGCAATCAGTTAAAGGTCTATTATATGCAGCGGGAGTAGGTGCGGTTTCAACATTGTTCCCGCTTCTTACCTCACGGAGCAAGATAAAACTCGTCGGTTTCAAAAGGCTAAAGTTTATAAACTACGATTCGCCGTTGTATAATTAAGTGTATTTTTGCACCCATTATGACTTCTGAACAACTTAAAGATCTAAAGGTCCGCACCTCCGCCCTAAGGAGGTATCTTTGACTACGACCGCAAACGCGTAGAGATAGAAGACCAGGAACGCATTTCCCATCAAAACGACTTCTGGAACAACCCTCGGCAGGCCGAAACAATCCTGAAAGACATTCGTGCAAAAAAGATTTGGACAGACGCCTACGAGCGTGTGAACAAAGCTGTCGAAGACCTCGAAGTGCTCGATGAATTTCACAACGCCGGCGATGCCTCCGATGAAGAGGTTGAAAACGAGTACAAAAAAACAGCGCAGGCTGTAGAAGAACTCGAGTTCAAAAAAATGTTGAGTCGCGAAGAGGACCAGCTCAGCGCGATGATTGAAATCAACCCCGGCGCCGGTGGCACTGAAAGCCAGGACTGGGCCGACATGCTCAACCGCATGTACATTATGTGGGGAGAAAAGAGCAGTTACAAAGTGACACAGGTCGACTACCAGCCCGGTGAAGTTGCCGGTATCAAATCGGCAACCCTCGAGATCGACGGACCTTTTGCTTATGGCAAACTGAAAAGCGAGATCGGTGTACACCGTCTTGTTCGCATCTCTCCGTACGACTCCAACGGACGTCGTCATACTTCTTTTGCATCTGCATTTGTTTATCCTGTTGTCGATGATACGATCAACATCGAGATCAATCCTGCCGATATCGAATTACAGACATCGCGTTCGGGAGGTGCCGGTGGTCAGAATGTGAACAAGGTTGAAACGAAAGTACAGCTCACGCACAAACCGACTGGTATCGTTATCGTGTGCCAGGTAGAACGTTCGCAGCATGCCAACCGCGAGAAGGCCATGCAGATGTTGAAGTCGAAACTTTACCAGCTCGAAATGGACAAGCGCAACGCTGCGCGCGACAAGATCGAAGCAGGAAAGATGAAGATCGACTTCGGATCACAGATCCGTAACTATGTTTTGCATCCATACAAGCTTGTGAAAGATGCACGAACAGGTGTTGAACGTACTGATGCTCAAAATGTACTCGACGGAGATCTTGATGATTTCATTAAGGCATTCCTTTTGGGGGCACAGGAAGAAGCTTCTTCGAATAATAAGTGACGAAGTCTCGCTATACCATTCAATTTTTTTTATTGTGTATCAGCTCGTTGTTGTTCTTCGCGAGCTTCAACATGCTGATACCCGAGTTGCCGGCTTTTCTCACGGCATTGGATGGAGGTCAATATAAAGGCTACATCATTTCTTTATTTACATTAACAGCCCTTATCTCCCGGCCATTCAGCGGTAAGCTTGCCGATAACATTGGGCGAAAGCCTGTTATTATTTCCGGCGCCGTTGTATGTATGTTCTGCAGCTTGTTGTACCCGCTGCTCACAACCGTGTTTGCATTCTTTATGCTTCGCATCATTCACGGTTTCTCAACAGGTTTTACACCTACCGGTCAATCAACGTATGTGTCCGACATCATTCCGGCCGAAAGGCGGGGGGAGGCCATGGGTTTGATAGGGATGGTAAGTTCCGTTGGGATGGCAATGGGTCCCGCGATAGGAGGCATGGTTGCGAGAGAATACGGACTCAACGTGATGTTCTATCTTTCTTCGGCGTTTGGTTTTATCGCAGCTGTGATCGTTATCGGCATGAAAGAGACTTTACCAACGAAGAAGAGCTTCAACATCTCTATGCTGAAGATAGACAGGCATGATTTGTTCGAGCCGCGTGTATTACTTCCATGTATTATTATGGGATTGTCCTATTACGCATACGGTGTCATGCTTACGTTGATCCCCGACTTCGGCGAACATGTTGGCATCCATAGAAAAGAATTGCTGTTTACTGTTTTTACGATCGCATCGATAGTCATTCGTGTTGTTGGCGGTAAGGCTTCCGACAAATACGGGCGCGTTCCGGTGCTGGTTATATCTACCGCTGTTGTAATGATAGCGATGCTCATGATATCTGTCGCGGAAACGCAACCTTTGTTGATAGCGGGTATGATACTGTACGGATTGGGCCAGGGAAGCGTATCGCCTGCGCTGCTGGCATGGGCAACCGATTTGAGCGAGGAGCGGCACAAGGGACGAGCCCTGGCGTCGTTATACATTTTTATGGAATTCGGTATTGGCGTTGGTGCTTTTGCGTCAGGATGGTTTTACCGTCACGAGTGGTCTGGATTCTTTATACCGTTCGCAATAAGCAGTGCGCTTGCTGGTGTAGCATTTATTACATTGCTCTTGAAACCCGTCATCGCTCACAGATCACACAGATCGCACTGATGCAACCCCTGCATTTTGTCTGTGAGATTCGTGCGATCCGTGAGAGATAATTTTTAGAAACAATTCAGAAAAGATGAACTCAATGCAGAAAAAGTCGAAGAACTTCCTCTTCATCCTTTTCGTGGCCGATGCCCTCGCAAACCTCGTTGGAAACCTGGCTGGCATCTCTATCCTCTCTGATGTGACGAAGCCGTTGATCGTTCCTTTTCTCCTCGGCTATTATGTTGCAGGATCCGAGTTTCCCCGTTCGAAGCCATTAATGATCGCATTGATCGCCTGCTGGCTCGGCGACGTTGCCCTGATGTTTGTCGGTTTGAAAGCATCGTGGTTCATGACGGGATTGGTCTTGTTCCTTGCCGGTCACATCTTTTACATCATCACGTATCGTCAGCATCGTTCGGAGTCGGAAGAAAACGCGTTGCTGCCCGTACAAAAGATCCGGTTCTCATTACCCGTAGTGCTCGCGGGTACCGGGCTGGTTGTAATATTATTTCCCGTTCTCGGCGCACTTAAATTCCCGGTCATCATCTACGCAACAGCAATCATGGTGATGGTGATGTCGGCCATCTTCCGTTTCGGCCGCACGAACAGCAAAAGCTTCTGGCTGGTATTGACGGGCGCGGTGTTGTTTATGGTTTCCGATTCCATTCTCGCCATCAATAGATTTTTGGGTGCAATAGAAATGGGCGGCGTGCTGATCATGTTGACCTACATCGCCGCCCAGTTTTTGATTGTAGAAGGCTTACGACAGCACGACTAACTACATCTTTCTCACTTTCCCGCTTCCACTCGAATGACTGTTGACATGTGAAGGATTTCCTTTATACGTAACGCTTCCGCTTCCGCTAATATTCGCATCGAGTTCTTTGTTCACGTTGATCTCAACATCGCCTGAACCTGAAATTCTTACATCGCATGTATCAACTACAAGATCTTCGGCCAATACTTCTCCCGAGCCGCTGATGGTTGCTTTTACTTCATGTGCAGAGCCGCTTGCGATAACTTTTCCGGAGCCCGAAAGACCGAACGTAGCACGATCTGTTACAGCAATAGTAAGCTTCACTTTACCCGAACCACTTATGCGGCTTTCGAAGTCGTTCGATTTTCCTTTCAGCTCTATGTTGCCCGAACCGCTCACGTCGGCGCTGAGCAAACCGGAAGCATCGGCTTCGATTTCCATTGAACCCGAACCGCTCACGCTAAGATCGAGGTCACGCGAAGTGATCTTCGTTTCACCGATAAGGTCTCCCGAACCTGAAACACTCACGGCTTTGATGTCGGGAACGGTAACATAGATCGTCACCTTGTTGCTGCTGTTGTTCCAGTTCCAGAAGCTCCAGTTGTCTTTGCCCATCGTAAGCTTGTCGCCCTCCACACGGATGTCGAGTTCCTCGATGTAGTCGCGGTCGCCTTCAACCTCTACTTTTTGTGGCGAACCCTGGCGGAGGTAGAGCTTACCTTCGGCCCTGAATGAGATCTTTGTGAAAGAATCGAGCTTCAATTCTTTCTTATTCTGTGCGCTGGCGAATGTTACGCTGAGTAAAATGACCAGCAGGTATGAAGCAATTTTTTTCATGTCGTTGTTTGTTTCGGACTGTTATAAGACTCAGCAAATTGGCGAAGGGTTGCAGGTTTTTTGAAATAAAAAAACATAGATTACAGCTCCTAAAGGCCCTTTTATGCAGCGTAAGTCCGCCATCTACGTCATTCTCATGACCTTATTTATCGATAGTATGGGTTTTGGGATCATTGGCCCTGTCGTTCCTTCGCTGCTCAAGGAACTTGCACCAGGTTACGCACCTGCTTTTCTCGGTGGATTATTGCTGACAACGTATGCCGTCATGCAGTTTTTCTTCGGCCCCATATTCGGAGGGCTGAGCGACCAGTTTGGACGAAGGCCGATATTGCTTGCGTCGCTGTTCGGTTTTGGGATCGACTATCTCATTACCGCGGTCACTCCGTCGATAGGCTGGTTGTTCTTTGCACGTTTCTTCGCGGGCATTATGGGTGCGAGTTTCACAACCGGCAGCGCTTACATTTCAGATATCAGTACGCCCGAAAATCGCGCAAGTAATTTCGGTCTCATCGGTGTTGCTTTTGGTTTGGGATTCATCGCAGGTCCTGTTATCGGCGGATATCTTGGCGATATCGATACACGAATGCCGTTCTATGTTGCTGCGGGCTTCACGTTGCTCAACTGGCTGCTTGCATTCTTTTTACTCCCTGAATCGTTGAAGGCCGAGAATCGTCGCAGGTTTGAGTGGAAGAGGGCCAATCCTTTCGGAACATTCAAGTCACTTTTGAAATACGACTCTATTCGACCGTTGATCGTATCGCTTGCACTTGTTTACCTGTCGGCGCAGGCTGTTCAGAGTAACTGGAATTTCTTCACCGACAAAAAATTCGGGTGGGGTCCTGAAGAGATTGGTAAGTCGTTGATGGTTGTGGGTATCGTCTTCGCGGTGGTGCAGGGTTTATTGATACGCATCATCCTTAAAAAACTTGGAACGAACAGGTCGGTTTATGTTGGACTGGGATTCTATACTCTTGGGTTGATCCTGTTTGCCTTCGCGGGATCGTCGTGGATGATGTATGCCTTCACGGTTGTCTATTGTTTAGGTGGGATCTCCAATCCTGCCATACAAAGTATCATTGCAACTACGGTTCCACCGAATGCACAGGGTGAACTGGCGGGAGGATTTACGAGCATGATGAGCTTGTCTACTATCGTTGGTCCTCTTTTGATGAATGTGTTCTTGTTCACATGGTTCACCAGCAAGACTGCTCCTGTTTATTTCCCGGGCATCTCGATGTTTGTCGGTGCTATACTTTGTTTGATCGCTACGTTGATTGCATGGAGTGCATTGAAGAAACCTGCCCCTGTAGCAGCGTAAGTCTCAGGGAAGATCTCCCATCAGCTTCCGATAAATATTCAGGCACACCCACGCATCGGTAGCCGCGTAGCTGATCTGTTTTGCGTCGAAACGATCGGCTTCCCAGTTGCTGGTCTGCGCGCTTTTTGAAATCCGGAATCCCAACAACAGCGCGGCCAGTTTTTTCACACTCTCAACTTCAAGTCCTGCGTTGCGCGCCATGTCTGCAAGTTCAACGAAACCTGCCGGTGTAAACTTCTTCAGCACTTGTAATGCTTTTATATCATCGCGAACACCAACGCCCGCCTTCAGGATCTTATCGTTTTCGAGAAAGCTCACGATCTCCTGGGTAACACCCGTGAATTTTATTCTCACAAGAAACACTTGTTGCGGCAATGCTATCTGCATCAACGCCACGAGATGTCGCTGGCCCTTCACGAAAACAGGTTTCGTCTCCGTATCGAATCCAACAATATTGTGCTTCGAAACTTCATTAAAGACACCCGGCAACTCCTCTTTGTCCTGAATTACGTTTACAGTGCCATTGAATGCATGAAGTGGCAGTGCATTGATCTCATCATTACTGATGGTAAGCTTTGAAAAGGAAGGCGTTCTACTCATTACTCCACAAACTTGAAACTTTGAAGTTAATTGATTCAAATTCATTTTTTAGTATTTTGAACCCATGTCGAGCCCCCTTTTCAGAAAGAAGTCTGTTGCCCAGGCAATGGACACTGCCCAATCGGAGAGTGAACATGGTCAGGGGCTCCGCAAAGTGCTCCGTGTTGGCGACCTCACATCGATGGGCATTGCGGCCCTCATTGGCGCCGGTATCTTCGGAACGATAGGACAGGCCGCTTACAACGGCGGACCCGGCGTGGTCCTCCTGTTCATCATCATCGCCGTTACCTGCGGGTTTACCGCGCTTTGCTATGCCGAATTTGCCGCACGTGTGCCCGTTGCCGGCAGCGCTTATACCTACAGTTATGTTAGCATCGGCGAGCTCGCCGCATGGATCATCGGCTGGGCTCTCATCATGGAATATGCCATCGGTAATGTAGTGGTGTCGATATCGTGGAGCAGCTATTTCGTAAACATCATCGAAGGACTCGGCATCGACTTTCCCGCCTGGCTCGCTTCCGATTCGCTTACTGCAGAAACATTATACAACGACGCCATCAAGAACGGCACAACAACCGACAGGCTCGCGTGGACTACCGCGCCGATGATCGGCAGCTGGAAAGTGATATTGAACGTCCCCGCTTTCATCATTGTGGGATTGATCACCATTCTTGCTTACATCGGTATCCGCGAAAGTAAGAAAAGCGCAAACTTCATGGTCGGACTCAAGCTTGTTGTCCTCGCCATCATCGTGGTGATCGGGATCTTTTATATCGACACCGACAACTGGCATCCGTTTCTTCCAAAAGGGATACAGGGAGTTCTCTCCGGCGTGTCGGCGATCTTCTTTGCCTACATCGGCTTCGATGCAATCTCCACAACAGCCGAAGAATGTGCCGACCCGCAACGAGATCTGCCGAAAGGCATGATCTATTCGCTGCTGATATGTACCGTGATCTATGTAATTGTAACGCTGGTGGTAACTGGTATGGTTAACTATAGCGAATTCAATCACGTTGCCGATCCGCTTGCTTATGTTTTCGAGAAGATCAATATGCCTAAGATCGGTTATGCCGTATCGGTGAGCGCGGTTGTTGCAGCAACCAGTGTGCTGCTGGTATTCCAACTCGGTCAACCCAGGATCTGGATGAGCATGAGTCGCGATGGATTGTTGCCAAAGAAATTCAGTAAGATCCATCCAAAGTTTCAGACACCATCGTTTGCTACGATCGTTACCGGGTTGGTGGTTGGGATCCCGGCGCTGTTTGTCGACATCTCTATCGTAACGGATCTTACGAGCATCGGGACATTGTTTGCATTCGTGCTGGTATGTGCCGGTGTACTCAATCTCCCGAAGCAGGAAAATCTCCCGTCGGGTCGTTTTCGTTTGCCATACATCAATGGTGCATGGGTGTACGCTCCGCTCATGGCAATTTTTATTTATTTTACTTTTGATAGAGTAAGAGACGCACTTCTTGCGCCAGGCAGCGATATTTTGTTTTTTATATTTATCCTGATAGCAGTTATAATTACTGTCTTAACGACAATCAAAAGACTTTCTCTTATACCAATACTTGGAATGACATTCTGCCTTTACCTCATGGTAGAGATCCCAACGCGAAGCTGGTTGGTGTTCTTTGCGTGGATGGCGTTGGGTCTCGTGATCTATTTCACCTATGGCTATAAGAGGAGTCACCTCAATAAATGAATCTTGTAGAGATCACCGAAAAGGCAAAGACGTCTGCATTTTATATGTGGACGCTCAACTTCTTCTTTGAAAGATTTGTGCCGTTCAATCTTCCGCACAAGTTCCGTGTTACGCACATCGGCGATCATAACGTGAAAACGTTATTGCCCTATCGAAAGAGAAATCTCAATCACGTGAAAGGACTTCATGCCTGTGCGCTCGCAACACTTACCGAGATGACAAGCGGAATGTTGTTAGCAGTGAAACTCGATCCAAAAAAATACAGGCTCATCCTCCGAAGGCTCGAGATGGATTATTTGTATCAGGGAAAAATGGATGCTGTGTGCGAGTTCACGCTCACTCCGCAGTGGATGAAAGACAATATTTACGATCCGCTCTCTCACGCCGACTCTGTTGATGTGATTGCCGAAGTAAAGATCTTCGACATAAAAGGAAATCAATTAACACACGGTAAGGCGTACTGGCAGGTGAAAGATTGGGCAAAAGTGAGGACAAAAGCTTAACTTAAGCTATGAGAAAGATCGATGCGCTCCTTAGTGAATATGGTGAAAGTCACCAGAATTCCACCAACAAAGCCATCCACTGGATCTGCGTTCCGCTGATCTTCTTCAGCGTGGTTGGGTTGATCTGGTCTATACCCTCGGGACCGGTGCAGGCACTGCTGGGCCAGGGAAATCCTTATGCCAACTGGGCAACAGTTGTATTAATTCTTGTGATTGCCTACTACATCACGCTCTCGATCTGGCTTACAATTGGAATGGCATTGTTCGGGTTGCTTTGCATCATGGTGATACAGATGATCGCGGCAACTGGATTACCAGTTTGGTTAGTTTCGATCGTGGTATTCGTGCTGGCGTGGATCGGTCAATTCTACGGACATAAAATAGAAGGAAAGAAGCCGTCGTTTTTTAAAGACCTCCAGTTTTTACTCATCGGCCCGGCGTGGCTGATGCACTTTGTCTATAAGCAACTAGGTATTCCGTATTAACCGGAAGTACTTCGCGGCCAGACTGAATTCCGTTCGAAGTATTGCATGCCTTAACTCATACCAAAGGCGTTCGCGTAGCGCGGCCTTCTCTTCCTTCGACTTGTTCAACGTCTTTATTTTTTCAACTACTTTATATGTTGAAAGCTGTTGAACGTTTCCCTTTTCAAATTGTTTTTCACTCAACGATCCCTTTACGATTCTTTTTTTGATAAGGATCTCGGGCGTATAAAAATATTTGAAGTGTCGCGACGATCTTATCCAAAAATCAAAATCCTCGTAAGCGAGACTTTCGTCGTAACCATTAAGCATAGTGAGCACACTTCTCCGGCTCATCATGGAAGGTGTGCAGATAAAGTATCTCTTAATTAGATCGATGTAGATGTCGCCTTCCGGCGGATTGGGGAAGCGTTGCGAATGAATTTTGTTGTCGGAGTAAATGGCGTCGCCAAACTGAACACCGAATGTTTCGTCGTGTTTTGAGAATTCTTCAACACCGATCTTTACGCGGTCGGGGGTAAGTTCATCGTCACCGGCGAGATCGATAATGTATTCGCCCTTACAAGCACGCCAGCCCGCATTAAACGCCTTACAATAACCTTGATTCTTCTTGAGATCAATGAGTGTTACATTCATCGATCTTATGATCTCCACACTTTTATCGCTACTTCCGTCGTCAACAACGATCAGCTCTATATTTTTATATGATTGATTTAGTACAGACTCAATAGCCTCTCGTACAAACCTTTGATGATTGTAGCACACACATATCACACTAACCAGCGGCCCGCTTTTCACTTTTCACTATTCACGTTTCACTTTCGATTATCGTCACCCGAAATAATACTCAAGTAACTTTCATACCTCGTGATACTGATCTTCCCATTCTCCACATCATTCTTAACCGCACAATTCGGTTCATTCACATGCAGACATCTCGCACCATATTTACAATTAAGTCTTCTTTCGCGCATCTCCACAAAGTAATCCGACACTTCTTCGGGCTTCATATTTACCATCCCCAGTTCTTTAATTCCAGGTGTATCGATAACATACGTGCTCTCGCCCAGGTCGAACATCTCTGCGAATGTGGTGGTGTGAGTGCCCTTGGAAGTAAACTCGGAGACCTCCGAAGTACGTTGCTTTATTTTTGGCGAGATCTTGTTAACTAAAGTCGATTTGCCAGAGCCCGAATGACCGGTGACCAACGTCTTTTTATTTTTAAGGATCTCCTTTAATTCTTGTTGATCATCGTGAAGCCCTGAAGTTATAACGCACTTCACATTTAAACTTTCATAAAGAGCGACGAGATCATGAACATACTCAAGCTCTTCTTCACTCAACAGGTCTTTTTTGTTGAACACAATAACCTGCGGGATCCGGAATGCCTCTGCTGAAACCGTGAAACGATCAATGAACCCTAAGGATGTTCGGGGAAATGAAATGGACACTACCAGCAACGCCTGGTCTATGTTTGCCGCAATTACGTGCCACTGTCCCGATTTCTTAACGGCCTTTCGTGCAATGTAATTTTCCCTTGGAAGAATGGCGGTGATCACCTTCTCGTTGCCGGAATCGGTGGTCTCCAGCTCAACATAATCGCCAACTGCAACGGGGTTTGTTTCTTTGATGTCTTCGAGACGGATCTTGCCGCGAATCCTGCCCGCATATACATGACCATCGTCGGCGAGTACGTCGTACCACGAACCGGTCGATTTCATGATGAGTCCTTTCATTACATTGGTTAATGGCAAATGGTCAATGCAACACTTTCTTACAATACTGCGCGATCTTATCGGTTGCTCCTAAATTATTCAATACATAATTTCTTGTCACCTCGCAGGCGAGCAAGAAATTCTCCGGCGTATTCACCATCTCGTATTTGGCACGAAGATCGGAGAAGTCGCTCACTTCGAAAGCACCGCCGTGCATGATCAGATCATTCGCCTCTGCAAATTTCTGGTAGTTCCTGTTCCCAAAAAACACCGGGATGCCATAACACGCAGCTTCCAGTATGTTATGCAGACCCTTGCCGAAGCCTCCGCCCACAAAGGCAAACTCACCGTAACGATACAGTTTCGACAGCATTCCAACATTATCTATCAACAACACCTTCGCCTCATCCAACTCTTCCTGGCTTGCGGCCTTCGAAAATCTTACGGTCTTACCAACAATTGCTTTTTCTATCTCGTGAAGAAATCCTTCGCTGATCTCATGCGGGGCGATGATAAACCTGATCGGAGTTTCGGTAATGAATGGTGCCAGCACTTCCATGTCTTCATGCCACACGCTTCCTGCGACCATTACTTTATCGTTGCCCTTAAACTGTTCGGCAACAAGGATCTTTTCTTTGCTGCTCGTGATCTCGTAAACCCTGTCGAATCTTGTGTCGCCTGCAACAGTAACATTCGTGATGCCGATCTGTTGTAAAAGTTTTGCCGACGATTGATTCTGAACGAAGAGATGATTGAAGTTGTGAAGTATCTTTCTGAATAAACTTCCGGTACTCTTAAAGAAGATCTGATCGGGACGAAAGATCGCCGACACCGAGATCAATGGAACGCCGGCTTTGTGTAATGTCTCGCTGAAATTATACCAGAACTCATACTTCACGAAAATGGCCAAAGCGGGCCTGGTTACTTCCACCCATTTGCGGGCATTACTGGGAGTGTCGAATGGAAGGTAGAATACGTAGTCTGCCCCCGCATAATTCTTTCTTACTTCGTACCCTGAAGGAGAGAAAAAAGTAAGCAGTATCTTATGAGCAGGAAAATCTTTTTTGAGTCTTTCGATGATCGGCCGTCCCTGTTCGAATTCACCAAGCGAAGAACAATGGATCCAAACTATAGGAGAGGTGTTGGAAGACAGTCGTTGCTGTACCGTGGTAAGCAAATTTTTTCGCCCCGATACTAATGCACGTGCCTTTTGATTGAATAACGATGCGATCCGTGCACCGAAGATGAAGAACTGAATAGCTAAATTGTAGATAAACAATCGCAAGTCGTTTGATTAACCGCGCCCAAATTATCATTAATTTTGATCTATAAAACCCCTTTTATGAAACAGAACCGGCTTTTATTCCTGCTTCTCCTCGCTATGCCCTTCGCTGTTGCTGCTCAAAGCGGTATCGGCGATATCATCAACGGAGGAAAGGCAAGCGTGGCAGACGCAAAGTATCTCTCCGAAGGCTACATCAGCCCAATGATGAAAGCAGTAGGTTATGGTATGAACCAGGGATGGTACAACACCGCCAGGCCCCATAAATTTCCGGGCTTCGATCTCACCCTTTCAATCAACCCCGTCTTCGTTCCTTCGGCTGACAGAATCTTTAATGTCGACAACTCGAAGATGAGCAGCGTGTACCTCTCACAAGACATCAAAGGAAACAACCCCGGACCTAACGGCAAAGGCGACATCCCAACCGTACTCGGCCAGGATAAAATAACAACTACGTATACTGCAAAGGCGGCGATCCCGGGTACTTTCAATGGACCCGATGGTATCGGCATCAACTTCATCCCGATGCCTACACTGAATCTTGGTATCGGTTTGCCCAAGAACACCGACCTCAAAGTTCGTTTCGTTCCCACCGTAGATCTCGGCAAGGCCACCAACGATCAGATCACCGGTAAATTCGGATTGTTCGGTGTTGGTATCATGCACGACATCAAGCAATGGATCCCCGGTGTGAAAGCATTGCCTTTCGATCTTTCAGGATTTGTTGGTTATACAAGGATGACACTCTCCGCAGGTGTCGATAGCAACAATCCTAACAACAAGGCCGACTTCTCATGCTCTGCAACAACTATCCAGGCATTGATCTCGAAGAAGCTTGCGGTGCTTACAGTGTACGCAGGCGTTGGATACAACATTGCAACAACGAAGCTCGATCTTAAAGGAACTTACGATTTCAATGGAGCACAGGTGAAAGATCCTTTCTCTCTCAGTGTAGCATCTAACGGTGCTCGCGCAACAGGCGGTCTTCGTTTGAAATTCGGCCCGCTAACTTTCCACGGAGACTATACGCTTGCGAAGTATAAAGCAGCAAGTGTGGGAGTGGGGATAGCAGTACGATAGATCATTTGTGTTTGAGATATTCGTCGATACTTCGATCGAGTATCTCAAACACATTCTGAAAATCTTTTTCGGAGCCATAATACGGATCCGGCACTTCTTCTCCTTTCCCTTTTGGATCGAACTCTCTCATCATCTTTAATTTCATGTGATGTTTCCCGGCAAGCTTCAACGCATTGCTGTAGTTGCTTCTGTCCATCACAAAGATCTCGTCGAATGTTTCGAAGTCGTCGGTGCAAAGCTGGCGGCATTTGTGATCGATAGCCACGCCGTTCTTCAGTGCATTTTTTATGGTACGATGATCGGGTTGTTCCCCGATGTGGTAGTTGGCCGTTCCGCACGACTCCGCATAATACACTTCCGTAAGGCCTTTCGCCTTCACTTTATGCCAGAAAATGGCCTCCGCCAATGGCGACCGGCAGATGTTGCCAAGGCATACAAAAAGCACTCTTTTCATTGAAATTCGGGACTTTTTATACGAGTTACCTTTGAAAACATTACCGTATAAATCTTCGCATAGCACACTTTTTTATTCGCCTTTTGGTTAAAAAGCCCCCTAGTAGTTGGGGGCTTTTTATTTGAATAATAATTGAAGCGTCGATCGTGAGCTTTGTTCTAAAACAATTCCTTCCTTCTTCTTATACTCATTAAAAGTCTTATTGTCGTAGTTTTTTATAGTGATCAGCGTAAGGCCGGTATTATAATACACTTCAAACTGGCTCCCCAAAACTTCCATCAAGCTATTGATCTTACTTTCCCTGAAGTCAACGCAAAACGAGAGCGAGATCGCGGAGTTCTGCATGAGGTTGATCTTCATATCCAGCTTCGCTAATGCCTGGAAGATCACACTCAGTCGTTGTTCATCAATAAAAGTATAGTCGGTTACTTTGCACGAGATCAAACACTGGTTCTCTTTGAATACGATCAATGGTGGAAGATTGCGAACAATACATTCATGGATCTTCGTACCATGCAATGAAGGATCGTCGAAGTTCTTTACATAAAGAGGAATGCTTTTGTTTGCCAGTGGCTTGATCGTCTTCGGGTGAATGACCGACGCGCCGTAGTACGTCATCTCCGCAGCTTCTTTAAATGGCAACTCTTCGAACGAGATCGCACCGCTGATACGTTTTGGGTCTGCGTTCATCACACCGGGAACATCTTTCCATATCGTTACCGACTCCGCATCGAGCGCCGATGCAAACACAGCTGCCGAATAATCGGAACCGTCTCGTCCAAGCGTTGTTGTCTTACCATGAACATCACTCCCGATAAATCCCTGCGTCACGATAATACTCTTCTCCGCAACATTCTTCAGTGCTGCAATGTTTTTCTCCGTCTCCGCCCATTGAACTTTCCCCTCGCGAAATGTTGAATCGGTGCGAATGAATTTTCGCGCGTCGATCCATTCAACGTTGAAATCTTTTTTGAGGAACGATGCAAGTATGATCGTCGAGATCACTTCGGCCAGCGATACCACCTGGTCGTACACCATGTCGAAGTCGCCCTTGAGATGTAAGCCAACCGTGATCTTATCGAATTGATCGTCGAGCGATTGGAACACTTCATCGCCCGCTGGGAAAAGTTCTTTGGCGATGTTCACATGATAATCCTTCAGCTGCTGCCATTCCTTTTCGAATGGCTTCCCGGCGATGGAGAGTTCCAGCAGTTTTTCCATGGCGTTGGTGGTCTTGCCCATGGCCGATGCTACGATCAGCAGTTTCTGGTTCGAATAGAGCTGAACGATCTTCGAAGCGTTGCGAATGGCCTCCGGTGTGCGCAGTGAGGCCCCGCCAAACTTAAAAACCTTTATATCCATTTATTTCAATCGATTGCGGAGTATATTTATATTTTGTAAAAGTACACGGATGAGTCGACAAATTGAAGCCTCTAAGATTGCACAACCGATCGGAACAGCGCTCGACCGGTTCATTAAAACCAACCAGGACCAGTTTCAATACGCCAGCGGAGAACTCTCGCAGTTGCTTAGGGACATCGCGTTGGCATCGAAGGTGGTGAACCGCGAGGTGAACAAAGCCGGCCTCATAGATCTTGCGGGAGCACAGGGAACCGGCAACGCCACAGGCGATCAGCAGCAAAAGCTCGACGTTCTTGCCGACATTCGTTTCACACGTGCTCTTGCGAAAGGCGGCGAAGCATGTGCCATCATCTCCGAAGAATCAGAGACGTATGTCGATCTCAACAACTATGGAAAATATGTGATCGCTATCGATCCGCTCGACGGATCTTCCAACATCGATGTTAATGTTTCGATAGGAACGATATTCTCGATCTATAGAAGAATGTCGAAGGTGGGAAGCCCAATTAACAATGAAGATATCTTACAGAAAGGTTCGAAGCAGGTGGGTGCGGGTTATGTGTTATATGGATCTTCAACGATGCTGGTTTATACCACTGGCTTCGGTGTAAATGGTTTCACCTACGATTCCGGTCTGGGTGAATACTTTCTTTCGCATCCGCAAATGAAGATCCCGACCGACGGAACGATCTATTCCATCAACGAAGGACTCGCTCATTCATTCAGTGATGGAATTACAAACTACCTGGAGTCTTGTAAGAAGAGAAGCTTCACAGCACGATATATCGGGTCGCTCGTAGCCGACTTTCATCGCAACCTGTTGAAAGGCGGCATCTATATTTATCCGTCAACATCGAAGAGCCCGAAGGGCAAGCTTAGACTGATGTATGAATGCAATGCACTTGCTTTCATTGCGGAGCAAGCCGGTGGTATTGCAACAGATGGTAAGAGGAGGATCTTAGAAATTGTGCCGGGGACGCTTCACGAAAGAACACCGTTCTTCGTGGGAAGCGCCAATATGGTTATTGAGGCGACTCGCTAGATTTTTCTTCTTCAGTGAAGAGTTCCGGCGAATACTTAGTCAGTAGACCATACCACTTCGCCAGCTTCTTGATGTCCGACACATACACGCGTTCTTCATCATACTCTGGAAGAACCGATTTCAAAAAAGCTTTCAATTCAGTTGCATCAGAATCACCATCAACACCCGGATCGTTTCCGTAAGTCTCGTGGATCTTTGTAAGAACATCGCCGAGGGCAACGGTTCCTTCTTTAGTATTTGTATAGATCGAGATCTCCTGGAGTATTGAAATACGATGGCTGCCGGTAGCAACCAACTTTGTTTTAGAATCATCCAATGATTCCAATATAAGTCCCGACTTTGTTGAAGTGACTACTTTGAACAACCCACCTTTTCCAGACACTGACGCAATATCCGATAGCTTCATAATTTTTTAAAGAGGGCACAAAAATAATACATCTCTCACAGATCGCTATTTTTTCAAAATATCTTCTATGTACCCGAGTAACTCCTCCCTGCCGGTCTTCTTTTCCGCCGACGTAAAGAATACGGGGGGCAACTCGTCCCACGTCTTTTTTAATTTCTCGCCCCACGCCTCTGCTGTTTTATTCACGGCCCCCTTCGAGATCTTATCGATCTTTGTGAAGACCAGGCTGAACGGTATTTGTGTTTTACCAATCCAGTTCACAAAATCGAGATCGTTGGCCTGCGGCTCCAGCCTGCTGTCGATCAGCACAAATGTGTTTTGCAACGTTTCGCGGTTCTTGATGTAGTTCTCGATCATCACCGGCCATGCCTGCCGCGCTGTTTTATTAACGCTGGCATACCCATAACCAGGCAGGTCTACGACGTACCAGGAATTGTTGATAACGAAGTGATTGATGGTTTGCGTCTTGCCCGGCGTGGACGAAGTCTTCGCTAGATTCTTCCGGTTTACGAGCATATTAATGAGCGACGACTTGCCCACATTAGATCGTCCAATGAAGGCAAACTCGGGCAAACCCGTGGTTGGAGCCTTATTGGGATCGGTATTGCTTATGATAAACTCTGCTGTCTTGATGATCAACCTAATGTAATTTTTGTGTAACTTAAGTGTGGAATTTCGGCAATTAATCGACCCTCAAATGCCTAAATTGCCTAAATCTAGCGAACCCTTAGGCACTGGACTAACCTTTTTTTGAGAATGCACAGTATCCGAAGAATACTGATTTTTTTAACTACAATTCTCGCTTTCTCCTCCGGATCGGTCTTCGCTCAAGAGCAAGACAAGGAACAGTCGAAAGCGTATTTGGAACAAGCACAGCTCATGATCGATGCTGGTTCTATTGCATTGGAAGAAATCAGGGATGTAATGGTCCAGGCTGCGGACTTCGACACCACCAACATAGAGGCAAACTTCGAAGCGGGTCACCTCTTCCTCGAAACTATCGGTCAGGAACAGGCCGTGAAATACTTCATGCGTGTTCGCCGCCAAAAGCCCGACTTCAAGTACGACCTCGACTATTGGATCGGTCAAAGCTACCATTTCGGGATGAACTTCGACAAAGCGATCCAGTACTACACCAACTATAAGAACAAAGCATCTAAGGGCAACGTACCGGGAAATGCCACGCCTGCAATAGAACCCGACCGCCGCATTGCCGAATGCCAGAACGGTAAAGAGTTCATGGCAGCTCCGCAGAACTATTCTATCATCAACATCGGCAAAGCGATCAATTCCGAGTACGAAGATTATGCACCTGTTGTGAATGGAGATGAAACCGAGCTCGTCTTCACCACACGTCGCCGCGACGGCAACATGAACGAGAACGTGTTCTCCGATAACAAACCGTGGGAAGACATCTTCATCTCGACCAAGGAAGGAGACAAGTGGTTGCCCGCAAAGAACATTGGCGCCCCGGTAACAACACTCAATCATGAATCTACAACCTCGCTTTCGCGCGATGGTAATACACTGCTGATCTATAAAGACGAAAACAATGGCGACATCTATGTTACAAGTCGCAAAGCAACCAACGAACCATGGAGCATTCCTGAACCACTGGAAGGAATTAATTCAACTTATGCAGAGTCGTCGTCGTCGTTGAGTACCGATGGAACTACACTTTATTTTTCAAGTGATCGTCCCGGCGGACTTGGCGGTTTCGATATCTACGCCGCCACGAAAGACAGTCGCGGGCAATGGACGAAGATCAAGAACCTCGGCCCCGGCATCAACACCCCGCTCGATGAAGAAGGTCCGTTTATCGATCACGAAGGAAAGACCCTGTACTTCAGCTCGAAAGGCCGCAAAGGCATGGGTGGCTACGACATCTATAAGTCAACTTTAACCGATCCCAAAAACAACAAGTGGACGGAGCCCGAAAACCTCGGTTACCCGATCAACACTCCAGACAACGACATATATTTCGTTGGAACAAAAGATGGCAAGCGTGGATACTATTCTTCTGTAAGAGAAGATGGCATGGGCTATTCCGATATCTATCGTGTGGACACACCCGACGCAGCCAAGAAGGAAACAATACCAGTGAAGTTCACAGTAAAAGTATTCGACGCGGCAACTAAGCAGGCGATGGATGCAAAAGTGACTTTGACTTCTGTAAAAGATAACACCGTTGTACCGATGACCAGCACACGCGCTGGTTCATACGATTTCTCGATAACAGCCGAAGAAGCGAAAGACTACAAGCTCGTGATCGAGAAGGAAGGATACACAACTCAAAGTAGTGTTATCGGCATCGTAGGCGCTTCCGATAAAGCCAACGCCGACACACGTTCAATCGAATTGAAGAAAGGTGAAGAAACTCCGCCTGTTGTTGTGAAGAAGGATCCGACACCGGTGGCTGTTAAGTTTACTGTGAAAGTAATTGACGCGGCTACGAAACAACCGCTCGATGCAAAAGTAAGTTTAACGTCGGCAAAAGATAATAAGCCTGTTGCCGCAAGCGGACGTGCGGGTTCTTATGATTTCACAATTCCGGCAGAGGTAAAAGATTTCAAGCTTTCGGTCGAAAAAGACGGATACATTTTTCAGAATACTCCTGTTAGTATTACTGCAACTACGACCCGTACTGTTGAGTTGAGAAAACCCACTGCCGGTGTGACGCAGATACTTCACAACATCTATTTCGATTTCAACAGGGCAACGTTCAAGAAGGAATCATACGACGAACTCAATAAGCTCGAGAACATGATGAAACAGAACTCGAATATGAAGCTCGAGATCGCTGGTCATACCGATAGTTTTGGTGGCGATGCATACAACAAGAAACTTTCACTCGCCCGTGCGTCTGCAGTTCGTAATTTCCTCACATCAAGAGGTATCGACGTGAAAAGGGTTTCGGCGGCGGGTTATGGCGATACGCGTCCACTGGCCAGTAACGATGATGAAGAGGGTGGAAGGGAGATCAACCGCCGCGTGGAATTTAAAATAATTAGTAACTAAAAACGTTCTCTTTCACGCAAAGAACGCGAAGTAGGTTCTACGCAAAGTTCCGCTAAGTTTTATTGGTGCTACTAAAAAAGATTTGCGCAAATTTGCGATGAATTATTTTTGCGCACTTTGCGTGAACATTTATGACGGTACTGCCCTACAAAGAAGACGACGCAACAAAGAAGACCCAGGTGGCACGGATGTTCGACAGCATCAGCTGGCGCTACGATCTTCTTAACCATCTTTTGAGTGCCAACATCGACGTTATTTGGCGTCGCAAAGCCATGCGCGAGCTCAAGGCCCTGAAGCCGAAGCTCATCCTCGACGTGGCTACCGGCACCGGCGATCTCGCCATACAGGCCATCAAATCGCTCGATCCCGACAAGGTTATTGGTGTCGATATTTCGGATGGCATGATGGACATTGGCCGCAAGAAGATTGAAGCGAAAGGCCTTGGGAAAAAGATTGAACTCAGGAGAGGCGACTCCGAAAATCTGCCCTTCGAAGAGAATAAATTCGATGCCGTGACCGTTGCGTTCGGAGTTCGTAATTTTGAGAACCTGGAAAAAGGACTCGCGGAAATGCTGAGAGTGCTGAAGCCCGGCGGAAAAGTAGTCGTACTCGAGTTTTCGAAGCCCGATAAATTTCCGTACCGACAGTTCTATGGATTGTATTTCCAATTCGTGGTGCCGGTCGTTGGCCGCCTCGTGTCGAAAGACAAAGCTGCCTACGATTATCTCCCCGAATCGGTGCATGCGTTTCCAAGAGGAAAAACGTTTACAGATATACTCGACCGGTTAGGTTATAAAAACACTACATGCAAGCCTCTTACTTTCGGAATAGCTTCTATCTACACCGGGACAAAGTAGTCGTATTGGGGCTGTTGCTCTGCATGACACTTAGCGCCAACGCCCAGAAGTTTAAATGGGCACGCGAAAACAATCCCCGCTACGACGAAAGATTTATTTCATACGGATTTGTTATCGGCATTCACCAGGCCGGTTATCAAGTAAAGTATTCGGACAAGTTCGTTACACAGAACTACGACACCGTTCACGCCGTGATGGCCCCGATGTCGGGAGGATTTTCACTGGGCTTTCTTGTGAACATGCGCTTATATGATGTGCTCGACTTGCGATTGATGCCGAAGGCCGGCTTCTACGATTACAAGCTCGAATACGATTATACCGATCGCACCAGCAAAAGCCAGTTGGTTGAAACTACCATGATGGAGTTTCCTCTGTTGTTAAAATACAAATCGCTTCGGCGTGGAAATGTTCGCATGTATATGATCGGCGGATTTACCGGCTCATTCGAACTTTCGGGAAAGAATGACGTCGAATCGACAACTGCCAACCTGTCGGTAAAGAAAACAAACGTAACGGTAGATGCGGGCTTCGGCTTCGACTTCTATTTTCCTCTTTTCAAATTCTCTCCAGAGATCCGTTTTAGTCGCGGTGTCACCAATGTTCTTGGCGACGACCAAAGTGTTTTCAGAGATCCGATCAAGCGACTGAACACAAACATGGTCGGCGTATATTTCATCTTCCAATGAGTAACAGGATTGTTTTAATAACGGGCGCCACTTCAGGTATTGGAGAGGCGACTGCAAGGCTGCTTGCAAAAAATAATTTCGATCTCATCCTCTGTGGTCGTCGTGAAGACCGCCTTGAGAAGCTTGCAAAAGAGCTTCCAACGAAAGTTGAAATTCTTTCATTCGATGTGCGCGACCGCAAAGCCGTTTCGAAAGCATTGGGTGGAAAGAAAGTAGACGTGTTGATCAACAACGCGGGTAATGCACATGGCCTCGACCCGATTCAATCCGGCAACGTTGACGATTGGGATGCGATGATGGACATCAACGTGAAAGGATTGTTGTATGTAACAAGGGAAGTGTTGCCCGGTATGGTGGAGCGCAAGAGCGGGCATGTGATCAACCTGGGATCGATAGCAGGTAAAGAAGTTTATCCTGGTGGCAATGTTTATTCTGCCAGCAAATTTGCGGTGGATGCTGTCACGAGAAGTATGAGGATCGACCTGAATGCAGCCGGTATAAAAGTTACGGGCATTCATCCGGGCATGGTGGAGACTGAATTCTCCGTGGTGAGATTTAAAGGAGATGAAGCGAGAGCGGCGAGTGTTTATAAGGGAATGCAGCCACTTGTTGCGAACGATATCGCCGACCTGATATTATTTACACTAACAAGACCTGCGCATGTTGTTATCGCAGATCTTGTTGTGTTACCTGCAGCGCAAGCAAGCGCTACTGTGGTTAAAAGAGATTCGTAGTTATCGTTTAAATCCCAATGCGCTACCTCCACACTTGGCGCTGGGGCCATCGAACGTGTATTGGATGTAGTAGATGCCGGTAGCATTGCAGGGATATGCGATGGCAGAAACAAACTCGCCATTCACTTTACTGGTTGCCACTTTATTTCTTTTTGCATCATAAAGGGTTACAACCAGGCCATCGGTAGTTGTTCCGCCAGCACAGAGATTGATCATGTACTGTGTGCCTTTCGTGAATACGTAACTGAACTCGACTTTATCTTTTGCGCCTCCTTCAGAATCGATCTTATAGCTCTTCAGAAAGTTAAAACCGCTTGCAAGCTTTGGAATACAAGCGTTGCTAAAATTTTCCGCATCGCATTGAGCAACTGCATCCGAAGAAGACAGTGCTGCCGTGAGGAAGAATGCAGCGAATACAATTATCCTTTTCATTTTATGGGTGTCAGAGTGTTTAGGTGTTTCTAGCTGATGATCTTACTGCGAATGTTGCTGGTAATGGTCTTGATGTTGTTCACATCCTCTGCGGTGATCTCTACCGTTGTGCTTGAGTTGTCTTTCACAACAACCACGCCATTGATAACCTCGGATGTGGGAGCCTTATAAATAGTTGTTATTTTGATCTTTTCGTAAGCTGCCTTAAGAGTCGTTAAGTCTGTCAACAACGATGCCATATTTTCGTCGGCCTTGTAGATCTTGAGGAGCTCGATGATCTGGTCGAGTACAATTTGCTGTTCGCCAATTGTTTCCTGCAGCACTTTATTGCCGGGATCTTTCGACGAAAGCTGGCAGGTGATGTGCATCGCTTCCAGCCATCCGCCGGTGAGCAACAAGACACTCAGGTTTGCGCGGCTTTGCGAGCTGAGATACAGGTTGATGTCGTTGAAATTTTTCGTGGTGAGGAGCAACAATGAATCTAAGTTCTTGCTGTTGGCTGCGAGACGGCCAATAGTTTCGATCTCGAAAAACTGGCCGATGTTGAGACCTTGTGCAAGCTGTTCGATGGGCTGTAAATATTTGATTCCATCCTGGTTTTGTTCATAGATGTTGGTGTACCCGAGGTCGGTGCCGTAAACACCGAGGTTGAGTGCCATCTTGTAGTTGTTGTTGTACTTAGCCAGGTTGTCGGGCGAGTTGAGCATGGTATGGTCATACTTGCGACCAGCCTCCTTCAGGAGCACCGAGATCTCGATCGGGCTGGGGATCTGCTGCAGAATGGCTTCGATAAACTCATCGTCAACCGTGGGAACTGCCGTCGCCGTGTCGAGGCTGGCCTGGAAGGCTGCATCGTCGGTCTTTTTCCCGGACCCGCAAGCAATCATTAGAGCTGCAAAACCGCATGCGAAAACCCCTGCTAAAACGTGTTTCATGATCTGGACTTAAGGTGTGCACAAAAATAGGAAAACGCGTGTGTGAAGCAAAAAAAGCGATTTGAGGAGGCCAGCAGGAAGCCGGAAAACCTTACAGGGGCTTGAATTTGCCAAACATGGCTATAAGCTTCCTGAAAAGCTCGAAATAAAGGGCCACGTAAAACACGATACTCATGCTCCAGATCACCAGCAGGTCGAAACCAAACGTGCCCACGGTCATCCCAAGGAAGTTCTTGTCGGGGTAGAAAAAGGCGGTCCTGTAGTTTACCGGGTTGTCGGTAGACGGCTCCTGGAACACGGGGTTGATCTCCTGGATGATATGATCGTTGTATTCTACAAGCCTCTGTTTGGCCGTGGCATTCGTGACCAGGTCTGCCAGGCTTTCGTTGTAAAATTCGTTTTTGTCGTCGGCCACCTTGTGCCCCTGCTTCTCTACGAAGGCCATCTTCTTTTCGAGGATCTGCGTGCTTTCGTTAAACGCCTTTTGATAATGTCGTTTGTAGTTGATCAGGTAATTGGTGAGCTCAGTGCCAATCTTCTGAGAATAAGTTTCAAGATCGATACCATCCAGCCCTTCCCTGAATTCTTCAACAGCAAGAGTGTTGCGGATAACAGCTAACTCCTTCGCGACTTTTCGTTTTACCGAATCATCTTTCGATTCGAAGTTCTCCATCACGTAGTTGTTTCTCTTAATGAGATCGTCGGCGAGATAGGCAGCTTTGAAGTCTGCCTTCGCTTCGTTCTGTTCGTATTCGTAGTACTCGCGTTCGTAGCCGTTGAATTTAAATTGATACACGGCCATCGCTTCGTAAGCCCAGCGCGACGCCATCATGTCGGCAACCAACGGTACTTTACCCTTTGTGCTGATGAGGCTATTAAGCTTGTCGAAATTGAAGAGCAGTCCGCTCAGGATCATTTGAGGTATCAGCAACAACGGTATCATAATGTAAACCGTGACAGCATTTTTGAAAGCCGACGATACGTTGAGACCGAGAACATTTGCGAAGCACGATGTTGTAAACAACACGAGCCAGAAAGGCAACGTCATTCCTTTCACTTCAAGAATAAGATTCCCGACAATCGCGAACATAAGCGTCTGCAGTGCCGACAGCGTAAACAAAATGATAAGCTTCGACACGAGGTAACTGTTCCAGCTTAGATTGAGGAACGACTCTCTTCGCAAGATCTTGCGGTCGCGAATGATCTCTTCCGCGCTCACGGTCAAGCCCATGAACAATGCAACGATGATCGACATCAGTATGTACGCAGGGAAGTTTTCATTGAAACGGAAACTGTAGCCTGTTCCGCCCGGGGCACTGCGGTAGCGGATAATGAATGCAAGGATGATCGCCAGCAACGGCGCTTCGAGCAGGTTGATCAGCAGATACTGTTTGTTACTCAGCTTCGATAACAGATCGCGGGTGGTGAAGATCGTAGCCTGTTTGATCTTACCGGGAATGTTTAATGTCTGCGGTGGTTTCTCTTTAAGATCTTCCACACGGCCCATCTTGAATCGTGCACGGAACATTTCGTGCCATCCCTGCGGTGCAATCTTCCTTTTGTTGGTGGGCTCACCGTACTCGTCAACCACTTTTGCTTCTATGATGTTGAAGATCTGTTCGGGGTTCACGTTACCGCATGTCTCGCATTGACCGCGGTTGCTATCTGCTTGCAGTGTTGCTTTCTTGAAATAGGTGATCGCTTCGACAGGATGACCGTAGTAGGCGGGATAACCGCCAACGTCCATGATCACCATTTTATCAAACATTTTATAGATGTCGGATGAAGGCTGGTGAATAACAACAAAGATCAGCTTGCCTTTCAGCGAAAGCTCTTTCAGCAAGTCGATCACATTTTCCGAGTCGCGCGACGAAAGGCCAGATGTTGGTTCGTCGAGGAACATGACGGCAGGCTCACGGATCAATTCCAGCGCAATGTTGAGTCGCTTGCGCTGACCACCGCTGATGGTTTTCTCCAGCGGGTTACCAACTTTAAGATCCTTGCGCTGATCGAGACCGAGATTCTCGAGAACTTCCATTACACGATGATTGATCTGCTCTTCGGTAAAGTTGGCGAAGCACAGTCGCGCGTTGTAATACAGGTTTTGGTAAACAGTCAGTTCTTCGATGAGCAAGTCATCTTGCGAAACATAACCGATCACACCCTGGATCTCGTCTTTCTGTTCGTGTATATCGAAACCGTTGATGAGTATTGAACCCTTGCCTGGTTTTTCGAGGCCGGCGAGGACGTTCAACAAAGTTGTTTTGCCGGCACCGCTGGCACCCATGATGCCAATGAGTTTGCCGGGTCCTTCGGAGATGTGTACATCGCGGAGGCCGACAGCGCCATTCGGGAATTTGAATTCTTCGATGTTGGCATTGAACGACAGCTTGGTGGTCTTGATCTCCTGGTTGAAGTCGGCCACGAGGTCGCTGTAGTAAAGTGCATCACCATTCTGTGTCTTGATGGTGCTTCCGTGCGAGAAAAGATAAACACGGTTGGGCTGCACCACGAAGCTGTTGAGAACATTCGCATCGGAACCCAAATATTTTGCAAAGTACATGTCCACGCTGCTTACGCGCATGAAGACGAGATGACCACCGATATGTATGTGTGCGTGCTTCTGATCCGGTGCTGAGCCGGTTGCTCCTGAGTCTACAACGAGGATATCGCTGAAGTTCATTTCCGAAGTTTGCATCGAGATCACGAAAGTTTCGATGAGCTTATACTCGTCGGCAACGATATTGAATACGGTAGAAACGGTGTTGATGATGGCCATCCGTTGTGGCGACAGGTGATTGTCGGAGACAACGAGTTCTAGTAGTTTGATCAGTACAACAACTTTTTGTTTTTGCGTGAGGCTGCTGTTGATCTTCTTGCAGATGGCGAGTGTTCTCTGCGCATCTTTTACGGAGGTGAGTTTTACTTTTTGATTTTCTTCGGAGCCCTGGGTTTTGTAACCCGATTGATCGTCGTAGAGTTCGAGATATCCTTTGATGGATTCCTGGTCGAGTTCGGAACGGAAAAAGTTGATGACAAACTCACGTTCATTTTCGGTTACACCACCATCCTGTTTGGTGATGATGGCGAAGAGTTGCGTCAGGGCTTTTAGTATTTCCTCACTCATGTTCCTGGGCGGTTCAGTAAGCCCTCATCTCGAATGGCACTTTCACCAGCGAAGAAAATTCTTCACCGGTTTCTTCCATGTCTTCATCGTCCTCCTGGAAGCACCATACGATTTTGGCGCCGTCGATATTCTGCACGATAGAAAAGAGATCGAATAATGATTTCGATGAGGAAGTATTCAGGTATTCCATCTTAAACACCACTTCTGTTTTTGCGTTCGGCGACTCTGCATATTCCGTCATCCACGCCATAATGGGGCGATAGAATGCGGATGCATTGTCGGAAAGGGAACGTCCCGAAAACTCGAAAATGTTCTTCTCTTTATTCAGTATGACTTGAGGTGTTTGATCGGTTGCTGCTAGTTGTAGGACTTGCATAGCTTAAAAAATGGATACTACAGTTTCCCCCGAAAATACAAATTTAATTCCTGATCTTCCGATAGATCTTTTCCTCCGAACTGAAGGTTTCGAACTTGTTGGCGACATCGCACCAGGTGAGCGATTCCTTCTGACCAATCGACAGGAAACCATGCAGCGCGAGCACGCGATGGAACTTAGTGAGCACCTCGTTTTGAAGCGATTGGTTGAAATAGATCATCACGTTGCGGCACAACAGTAAGTCGAATGTGTCGTCAATATCGCCGGTAACGAGATCGTGTTCCTTGAATATTACGTTTTTGAGAAGTCGCGGGTCGAGGATAGCAGTTCCTTTTACAGATCGGAACCAGGTATTCAATGGATTGCCGGTGTTGAGCTTTGAATAATTTTTCTCGTTTACTTCCAGGTGCTTGAGCGGGAATGTTCCGGCTTTCGCTTGTTCAAGAACGTTCGGGTCGAGATCGGTAGCGAGTATCGATACGTTGTTCGTGATGTGCATCTCGTGGAGAAGAATGGCCATCGAAAAAACTTCTTCACCCGAAGAACAGCCGGCATGCCAGATCCTGAGTGTCTTATTCTTTTTAATGAGAACGGGAATGATCTGGTCGCGAAGGATCTTCCAGAAACCAGGATCGCGAAACATCTCCGTTACATTCACGGTAAGTTCGCCCAACAGTTCTTCCATAAACTCCGGCTGGCTCTCTATCTTTTCAAGTAAGGCATCAACTGAAAGTTTTTTGATGTCGAGCACACGAAGGATCCTTCGCTTGAAGGAAGATGTTGCGTAGTTATGAAAATCGTAACCGTGATTTGATTGAACTACCCCGGCGATACGTTTGAGGTCGGCGATGTCGATATCCTTTGTCACTATTCTTACAAACTGTCTTTTGTGAAACCCAGGGGTAACAATGCAGATACCGAGCTGCATTTAACCCAATGATTGTCGGGCCCCAGCATAATTACTTCGAAGGGTTTGCTTTGCCGTCCTTCGAATTCGAGCATCACCTGTGCACACGCACCGCATGATGTTGCAGACGTGAGCTCTTTATGATTTTTCTTGTGAGCGACCACTGCAAGCTTCGTGATCTTCTTGTTGGGGTGCATCGTTGCCGCGGTGTACAATGCTATTCGCTCGGCACACATGCACAGCGGGTACGACGCATTCTCCTGGTTCGACCCGGTAACGATCGTTCCGTCTTCCAGCATCAGCGCGGCACCGACATTAAATTTTGAATAAGGAGCATAGGAATGCTGCGTTGCATCTTTCGCTTTATGCACCAGGTATTTCGACTCTGCGTCGAGGTCCTCAACATTTTCAAATCGCTCTACCGTGGGGGATTTCATAGGACAAATAAAGATAGCATATATTTATGACTGCCATTGACAAAACGATTAGTGTTTATGCAGTCTATTCTTATCCTTGGTGCGGGCCGTTCATCATCGGCAGTGATCTCTTACATGTTAAAATTCGGAGCATCCAATTCTATTGATGTTACCGTCGGTGATGTTTCGTTGCAGGCGGCACAAGAAAAAATCAACGGGTTCTCCAATGGTAAAGCTATCGTATTCGATATCAACAATAAGGAGACAAGCATCGCTGCTATTCGCAACGCAAGCGTGGTAATATCACTGGTGCCGGCGAACCTTCATGCTGCCGTTGCAAAAATTTGTCTTCAAACGGGCACTCATTTATTGACTGCCAGTTATGTGTCGGATGAAATGAAGAGCTTCGATCATGAAGCTCGTGGGAAGTCGCTCCTGTTTTTGAATGAATGTGGTCTCGACCCGGGTATCGATCACATGAGTGCCATGCAGGTGATGGACCGCCTTCGTTCGGAAGGAGGAAAGATCACGTCGTTCGAATCTTTTACGGGTGGATTGATAGCGCCCGAGACTGCCATCGACAATCCATGGCGATATAAGTTTACATGGAATTCACGCAACGTGGTGATGGCCGGCCAGGGCACCGCCAAGTTTCTTCAAAACGGGAACTTCACTTTCATTCCATACCAGCGGCTGTTTAAAACTATAACACCGGTTGTTGTTCCTGGCTACGGTGAATATGAAGGATACGCCAATCGCGACTCGCTGAAGTATCTGAAAACATACGGGCTCAACGATGTGAAGACGATGATCCGCGGAACACTTCGCAACAGGGGATTTTGCAGCGCATGGGATGTGTTCGTCCAACTCGGCTGTTGCGAGGATACTTACGAGTTGGATGATGTAGAGTCGATGACACACGCAAGTTTCATGGATTCGTTTATCGATCCGAAAAGAGGAGAGACATTACATGCTGCCATCGCAAGAGTTTGCGATGCAAGCAATGAAGATATGGAACGATTGGAATGGTCGGGACTTTTCACAAACGAAAAAGTTGGCCTTTCGCAAGGAACACCGGCACAGGTGCTCGAACATATTCTCAACAAGAAATGGAAACTTCAGCCGGAAGATAAAGATATGATCGTGATGTGGCATCGGTTCGGTTACACGATCGATGGAGCTACGAAACGCATCGAAGCAACATTGATCGCGAAAGGTTCTAACTCAGTAGATACCGCGATGGCGAAAACTGTCGGGCTGCCGTTAGGTATCGCAGCGAAGCTGCTGATACAGGGAAAGATCGAACAGAGAGGTGTTGCAATACCTACGTCGAAAGAAATTTATGAGCCGGTATTGAATGAGTTGAAAATGCTGGGTGTTGAATTGACCGAACGGGAATCTTAGTTGTTCGGCTTGTAACCTTCATCAACTAAAAGATCGTACCCGCTTGCGGCAGCTACCGCCAACCTGTCGCAACGTTCATTTTCGGGGTGGCCGTTGTGTCCACGGATCCAGATAAACTTAGGATTGAACTTGCGGTGTAACGGGATGTACCTCTTCCAAAGATCGGGGTTTGCTTTTTTTGCGAAGCCTTTCTTCTCCCATCCCCAAAGCCATCCTTTCTCTACAGCTTCTACAACATACTTCGAATCGGAGTAGATCGTAACAGGGATTCCTTGCTTCTTGATCGCTTCGAGACCGGCAATCACGGCCATGAGCTCCATGCGATTGTTGGTGGTGAGCTCATACCCCTGGCTCAATTCTTTTTCGTGCTGTCCGTATCTCATGATGGTGCCATAGCCACCGGGACCGGGATTTCCTTGCGCAGCGCCGTCGGTATAGATCTTGATCATATTCCGCCGATGTGTACGTTGTCTTTAAAGATCTTCACGGCGATGGCGAGCAATATAACTCCGAATACTTTTCGAAGCACTGCGAAAACAGATTCGCCCAGTACACGCTCGAGCCAGCTCGAAGAACGAAGCACTATATAAACAAAGACGAGGTTTAAAATAATACCGATCAGTATGTTTATGTCGGAGTACACAGCCCGGATCGACAGGATGGTGGTCAACGTACCTGCGCCTGCAATCAAAGGAAAAGCAAGAGGAACGACAGAGCCAGAACCTTTTGAGTTGGGGTCGTCTTTAATAAGGGTGATGCCCAGGATCATTTCCATGGCAACGATGAAGATCACGATAGCGCCCGCAACGGCAAACGAGGCAACGTCGAGACCGAATAATTTCAAAATCCCCTGCCCCAGGAAAAGAAAGGCGATCATTAACACTGCGGCTATAATGGTTGCCTTCTCGGCGTGTATTCGTCCCTCTTTCTTTCGGATGATCATAATGAAAGGTATCGAGCCTACGATATCGATCACTGAAAAGAGGATCAGGGTAATGGAGAGGATTTCTTTGACGTCAGACATGGCGCAAATATAACAACTGCGATTTTGACGGGGATCCCGCTGCTGATTGCGAAGGCTTGTGCGTCGAGGATGCGGCGGGAAAAAAAGGGGCCGAGCGCGGATACTCGGGCACCCTTTTAAAAAACAGCTTGCGCCGTTTTCATTAACGGTAATGGAAATGCCTTAATAAGTTGAACAGTGGTGAGATTCTCTTCTTTGGGGATGAAGAAGAAGCAGCGAACAACTGCTGCCCCAAAAGTCATAATAATTCAGGAGTGGCGGCTTAAAAACTGCATTAATTTTTGGATCTCCTTAGGCCTTATTGCGGGGAAATTCGCAATACGGAACGTATCCTTCTTAAGGTCGCCGTAACCTTCCCCCAGCAGGAAGCCCGCCTGCCGGGCCTTCGTCTTCAGTTTTTGCATGTCGAGATCGCCCTTCACGGCCAGCGCCAGCACGGTTGAAGAACGAACTTCTTCGTTCTTCACGAGATGATGAATGGACTTGCTTCGTTCAAGAAACTTCGCCCACTGGCGAATGCGGTCCTGCAGCTTTTTTTCAACCTCGCGAATATGTTCTACGTCTTTCATTACCCGCATGAGCATATAAATGCCGAGAACATTCGGTGTGCACGGCGTTTGCCATTTGTCCATCATGCTGTCGAGCAACGTCATGCTGTTGTAATGATCTTTTTCTCCTTTCGACTTCATCCTTGCGATGGCTTTCGGCGAACAAACGATGATCGATAAACCTGCCGGTAATCCGAAACATTTCTGAACGGAAGCGAACCACACGTCGGCCGCGGAGAAGTTGAGCGAGATGCCCGCCATAGAAGATGTGGCGTCGATAGCGAGGATGTGATCGGGATTCCTGGAATGAATAGCAGAAATAATTTCGTTCGCTACCTGCGTTCCATTCGAAGTTTCGTTCTGAGTGATGCAGATAAGATCTCCACCGTAAGTGGAGGGTTCAGGAATTTTTTCGCGATCGAACAAATGATTCTTCGCTGCCGGGATAAGCTTGCGTGTGTAGTCGAACCATTTCTCCCCGAATGCGCCATTGTAGATGTGATGACTTTCGTTGATGATCAATGATTGCGCGATCACCTCCCAGCATTCGGTAGCGGAAGTGAGAAAGTAAACTTTATAATCTTCGGGTATCGAGAGTTTTTCTTTGAGAAGCGCAACGGTCTTTTCGCAGATCGACACGAATTCATCGCTGCGATGATTCATGCTCATAACGCCTTTCCTGTGTGCAGACTTTACATACTTCGGAATGGCATCGTAAACGCGGGAAGGGCCGGGATAGAATGAGATCATTTTTTTAATAAAAAGTCTATTGCCATTGCGTATCCCTCGAGTCCAAATCCAGTGATCAATCCAACGCACTTTGAAGTAATAAGACTTTTATGACGAAACTCTTCGCGTGCATAAACATTCGAGATGTGAACTTCGACAACGGGAGTTTTGATTGCGCCGATGGCATCGTGGATCGCAACGGATGTGTGCGTGTATGCACCTGCATTCAACACAATGCCATCGAAAGTAAAACCTGCTTCATGGATCTTGTTGATGATCTCGCCCTCAACGTTCGATTGAAAGTATTGGATCTCGCAATCGCTGAATCTTTTCTTCAGCTCCGGCAGAAAATCGTCGAAGCCTTTATTTCCGTAAACGGAAGGCTCTCGTTTGCCGAGGAGGTTGAGATTGGGACCGTTGATGACCTGGATCTTTTTCATGTTCGAAATTAGTAATTTGACAACGATCAATGAACTGGGACTCCTACATAAAGCAGTTTTCAAACTACCTGAAGTTAGAGCGATCGCTGTCGGCCAACTCCGTTGAAGCATATACACGCGACGTTGAGAAGCTGAACCAGTACCTGGAAATGAAGACTCCAACCAGTCCGATGAAGGTAAATGCCAAACAATTACAGGGATTTATCGAGTACATCAACGAACTGGGCATGAGCGCCTACAGCCAGGCGAGGATCTTGTCGGGAGTGAAGGCATTCTACAAGTTTTTGATGATAGAAGAACTTGTCGAGAACGACCCGACGTCGCTGATAGAAGGGCCGAAGCTTGGACGAAAGCTCCCCGATACGCTGGAATATCCCGAGATCGTGAAGCTCCTGGAGGCAATAGATATGTCGAAGCCGGAAGGTGCCAGAAACCGTGCGATGCTTGAAGTGCTGTACAGTTCGGGACTGCGCGTGTCGGAACTTGTTGATTTAAGGATGGCGAATGTTTATCCCGACATCGGTTTTTTGAGAGTGATTGGTAAAGGCAACAAAGAACGTTTGGTTCCGTGTGGCAAGGATGCACTGAAGTTTCTCAAAAGTTATGTCGAAGAGATCCGCGTTCATGTGCCGATACAGAAAGATTTTGAGAGCTATGTTTTTCTTAACAGGCGCGGAAAGAAACTCACGCGCGTGATGGTGTTCATGGTGATAAAAGATCTTGCGGAACGCATCGGTCTTAAGAAGTCGATCAGTCCCCACACGTTCAGGCATTCATTCGCCACGCATCTCATCGAAGGTGGGGCTGATCTTCGTGCTGTGCAGGAGATGCTGGGGCACGAGTCGATCACCACAACGGAGATCTATACGCATCTCGACAGGGATTACCTGAGGCAGGTGATACAGGAGTTTCATCCAAGGAGTTGAAAATGTCTCTCACAGATCGCACAGATCACACAGATTAAATCTTTATCTTTGCTGCATGAAGAAGATGTTGGCCATTCTGTTATTTCTTTCTGCGATGTCTGGCGCTTTCGCGCAGGACATAGAGGCGGAATATGATAAGAACAGGGACTATTCGATCTATAAAACCTTCTCGTTGGGCGAAGGCGAGATCATCACACCCAAGGATCAACGAAAGGTCAGCGACGAACAACTTCACAAGTGGGTAAGAGAGGCGATTGCGGAAGAGTTGAAAGACAAAGGCCTGGTGCAACTCGACAGCATGGGTGACCTGCGGGTATCATACATCGTTGGTTCACTGGAACGAAGCGACCTTAGAAGTAATACCGCGGGTGGTTTGGGCGGAGGTGTTGTTTTGAACGACTACGAGCAAAGCAGCCTTGTTATAGATATGAACGATCGCAATAACTTTTTGATCTGGAGGATCAACGGCGTAACATCGGTAAGCTCTACGGCTGTCACCATGATCGACGAAGTTGTGGCGAAAGGATTCAAGAAATTTTCAATCAAACCGAAGAAGAAGAAAAAGTAATGTATCGCTTCTTCATCCGGCCGCTGTTATTCCTGGTGGACCCGGAAGTTATTCACCACTTCACATTCAATTCCCTTAAAGCTGTTTGCGCCATCCCGGGGGTAAAGCAACTCCTTACGGCGATCTTTAACTACCGGTCGCCTCAACTCGAAAAGACTTTGTTTGGCGTGAAGTTCAGGAATCCGGTTGGTCTTGCGGCAGGACTTGACAAAGACGCAAAGATGATAGACGAGCTGGCGACATTTGGTTTCGGGTTTATCGAGATCGGAACGGTTACGCCGAAAGCTCAGCCGGGTAATGATAAGCCGCGGTTGTTCCGCTTGCCAGCCGACCACGGATTGATCAATCGGATGGGCTTCAATAATAAGGGTGCGCAGCATGCTGCAGAAAACCTGAAGAGGAGAAAGTCGGGAGTGGTGATTGGTGGCAACATTGGAAAAAATAAAGTTACGCCGAACGAGAATGCCGTTGCCGACTATGAACTCTGTTTCGAAGCGTTATATCCTTATGTTGATTACTTCGTGGTGAATGTGAGTTCGCCAAACACACCGGGGTTACGTGAACTGCAGGAGAAAGAGCCGTTGAAGAAGCTGTTGTTGTCGGTGAAGATGCTGAGTAACACAAAGCAATCGGAGTCGCCGAAGCCGGTATTGTTGAAGATTGCACCTGACCTCACGTTGACACAGTTGGATGATATTGTTGAGATACTGAAGGAGACGGGAACGGATGGAGTGATTGCTACGAACACGACCATATCGCGCGAGGGATTAATTACTTCGAAGGAAGTTGTTGATAAGATCGGTGCGGGAGGATTGAGTGGAAAGCCTGTTCGCGAAAGGTCTACGGAGGTGATAGCTTATTTGAGAGCTAAGATGGGAGTGGGGTACCCGATTATAGGAGTGGGGGGAATTATGAGTGTTGAAGATGCGATTGAGAAGCTTAACGCAGGGGCGGACCTGGTGCAGATCTATACCGGGTTTGTTTATGAAGGGCCGGGGTTTGTGAAGAGGATCTTGAAGGGGATTGAGAAGATGTAAAAGAAAAAGCCGGGGTTAGTCCGGCTTTTGATTTTTTAGGAGGTGTAGGAGCTGCGCCATGTTTCCAGGGACGCGACACGGAGATCCATTTTGGAGTTCATGTCTTTGAGTTCCTTAATCTGACGCTCCATGTTTTCATTTCTTCGATCAAGATTTTCATTGATCACATCCACTTTCTTGTAAAGCAAACCAATCATGTCGTCCTGTTGATCCAGCCTTAGGAACACGTGATCAAATCTTCGATAAATCTGTTTTCGAAAATTCTTGAATTGTTGTTCAGTTATATTTTTCATAATCATAAAAAATTTAGCCCCGGCAATGTAATCCATTCACCAGGGCTAAAACTTTTTTGAAATCAAACTGCGTAAGGTAAACCTTACAATCAGATCGAATTTAATTCTATCACTGGCTGATGCCAGCAAGATCTACCATAAACGCGTACTCCTGCGCTGTCTCCTTATACACCTTAAACCTCCCCGTTGTTCCTCCATGACCCGTCTCCATATTGGTGCGCAACAACAACTTATTATTATCCGTCTTCATCTCCCTCAACTTCGCAACCCACTTCGCCGGCTCCCAGTACTGCACCTGGCTGTCGTGCAAACCTGTTGTCACCAACATGTTCGGATAGTTCTGCGGCTTCACCTGGTCGTACGGCGAATACTTCAACATATACATGTAAGACTCGGGGCTCTTCGGATTACCCCACTCATCAAACTCACCGGTCGTCAATGGAATGTCTTCATCCAACATTGTTGTCACCACATCCACAAACGGAACCTTCGCCACCACGCCCTTATAAAGCTGCGGAGCAATGTTAACCACCGCACCCATCAACAAGCCACCGGCGCTTCCACCCATCGCGAAAAGTTTATTGGGATTCGTATACTTCTCCGAGATCAAATACTCCGAACAATCAACGAAGTCCGTGAACGTATTCATCTTCTTAAACATCTTTCCATCGTCATACCACTGGCGTCCCATTTCCTGTCCACCTCGGATGTGAGCGATCGCGTAAACGAAGCCGCGATCCAGCAAACTCAGGCGGGTGATCGAGAACGAAGGGTCTGTACTCGATCCATAAGATCCATAGCCGTAAATCAGCGCCGGGTTCTCTCCATTTTTCTGAATGCCTTTCTTATACACGATCGACATCGGGATCTCGGTACCATCGTCCGCAGGAGCCCAGATCCTTTCCGTTACGTAATTAGCAGGATCGTAACCACCAACAACTTCCTGTTGCTTCAACAACACGCGCTCCTTCGTCTTCATGTTGTAGTCGTAAGTTGAATTCGGCGTTGTCAGCGACGTATAACCGTAACGCAACAGGTCGGTATCGAACTCTTCATTTACCGACGGATAAACTGTATATGCGGGTTCTCCAAAATCGAGATAGTGTTTTGCACCCGATGTTTGATCGATCACGCGCATCAACGTGTTTGCTTTCGCGCGTTCACTCAACACCAAATAATTTTTGAAGATCTCTATGCCCGACAGCAAAGTGTCTGCGCGATGTGCGATCTTCTCTTTCCAGTTTGCTTTTTCTGTCTTCGCATCCGGCGTTTCCATCAACCGGAAATTCTTCGCATCGAGATTTGTGACAACGTAAAACTTATCCTTGTAGTGATCGATGGAATATTCCAGTCCGCGTTCGCGTTTCGTGAAGTTCTTAAACTTGCCAGTTGGTGTATTCGCATCCAGGATCTGGTAGTCGTTCGTGAGGGTGCTGCCCGACCATACCACGAGAAACTTCTTCGACTTAGTTTTATAAATACCAGTGTAGAACGTATCATCGGTCTCTTCGAACACATTCACATCTTTTTTAGGATCACCACCTAACTGGTGACGAACAATCCACCTCGAACGAAGTGTTAACGAATCTTTCTTGGTGTAGAAGAATGTCTTGTTATCGTTCGCCCAGGTAACGCCACCTTCAGTGTTGGCAATCGGCGTGTCGATGACCTTGCCCGACTTTAGATCCTTCACATAAATAGTATACCTTCTGCGACTCACGCTGTCCTCACCAAATGCGAGCAGCTTGTTATCTTCACTTACCTGTAAGCCGGTGATCGAATAATAGTTGTGGCCTTTGGCCATGTCGTTTACATTCAGAAGAATTTCTTCGGCGGCTGTGAGCTCGCCTTTCTTCCGGCAATAGATCGGGTATTCCTGTCCCTGTTCGTAGCGCGTGTAATACCAGTAACCGTTTTTCTTGTAGGGTACCGACTCGTCGGTTTGTTTGATACGACCAACGATCTCGTTATAGATCTTTTCTTGAAGAGCTTCGGTGTGTTTCAACTCGCCTTTCAGGTAATCGTTCTCATCGGTGAGATACTTGAGCACCTTTGTTGTTTGCTCGTCCTTTTGCTCTGAATTCTTTTGGGCATCGGTAAGTTTCATCCAGTAGTAGTTGTCAACCCTGGACCCGCCGTTTTCTTTGAACTCATGAGCTACCTTTTCGGCAACAGGTGGTTTCAAAGCATCTGTTGCGGCTTCATCTTTTTTTGTGGAGGTCTGGCATGCGCCAAAAACAAGTGATGCCAGCGCGATTATGGATAGATTTTTTATCATAACACAAAGTAAGAAAAGCTAGAACGATTTCAAGTAGGTGAGACTCAGAATAGCGGATCGATTTTTCTGCGCATTACTACTTCCCGGGGTACTCATATCGACAAGCCCGTAGCTGTATCGAAAGTCCAGCGAAAGACTTCCGGAGAACAACGCATAGTCGAGCCCCGCGCCGACATTAGGACCGAAGTCGAGCCGCTTCTCACCGCTGAACACGTAGTTTTCGGTGGTTTTATCGTTGAATATTTTCGTCTGGTATTTTGCATTCAGCCACTGTGAAAGATAAAGACCACCCGCCGCATGGAGTCTTAGGTCATCCAGCTTCGAACTGATCTTCGGCAGGTAAAATGAATAGCGAAGAGTAACAGGTATCTCAATAAAATTACTCGTGAACTTATCGTAGCACTGGTTGCAGATCTGGTGATTGTATCCTTTCTGCACGTAAAGAAAATTCGCTTCGATACCCATGTTCTTGCCGATCGTATTCATCAGCACAAGACCACCGGCGAGACCGGCTTTATTCGACTTCGTGTACTTTGTTTTTACGGTGTAGTCCGACATCGACATTCCCGCCTTGAAACCAATCGAGAACTGTGCGAAGACAGATGCGCTAACGAACAATAAACAACAAACTAAAATTACTCTCATGGCTCAGGAATTAAAACGTACTTGATTTTTGTAGGACCCGACTTCGTGCTGTTGCGGTTAAGAACCAGCACAAGCTCACGCAGATCGAATGAATCGATCTTATAATCTTCGGGCGGTGAAATACTCGGCGACAGAATAAGAACAGTCTCACCACTGTCGAGCGACCAGTTGCCTGCATCCGGAAAACCGGCGGGCTGACTTCTTTCAAACTCGCCGTCGCCTTCGAGATTCAGTCGATAAGCTTTGTATGCTTCTGCGTTTTGTTGCTGGTCGTCGATATAAACTTCTTTTACGATCCATACGCCTTCCAGCACATCGGCCTTGCTGCTGCAGTCCTTAAGCTCTGGGCCGCACGACAGCATGAGTAGCGCTATGCTAATTGTAGTTATCAGTTTCATTTTGAAATCTTGATTTTTTTAGATCCTGTGATCACAATATATAGTCCTCGCGATAACTGCGATGCGTCATTCTTTCCCCGTTGCAAATGCTGCACGTGCTTACCTGTTGCATCCAGCAGTTGTGCTTCATCGGCATCCAATTCGATCACATCGATGAATGGGTTCGGGTAAACGACAGCCTGTACGATTTCATCTTCGACAGCAGTTACGAGATTCACAAACACATCCGATGTTGCAGCGCAGTCGGAGAAGTCGGTAACCGAAACGGCATACGTTCCATATTGAAATGGATTGTAATCGAGGAACTGGCTTGTAGCCCCGGGTATCGCGATCTCACCGTACGACCATTGATAGGTTTTTGCAGGTGTAGATACCAGCACGTTTTTCCCGACGGAGATGGAAGGCTTCTCGGCACCGAGATCAACCGTAATGTCGTCCGATGTTTCGCTGCGGCAGCCCGATGAATTCGTAACACGAACATTGAACGTACCGGCGTCGGTAACAACGAGTGTTTGAGTGGTTTCACCGTTCGACCATTCGTAAGCAGAGAAACCTGCAGGAGCAGTTAAGATCACCTGGTCGCCCGCAGAACAGAGTCTTGTCTTGTTCGCATCGATCACGGGCTTCGGAACACTTCCGGCAGTAATCGTGATCGCATCCGATGCAAGACTCTGGCAGCCATTGGCATCCTGCACGATCAGGGAATAAGAACCTGTGAAGCTCACGTCGATGTTTTGTGTCGATTCGCCGTTCGACCAGTTGTAGGTTGAAAATCCTGCAGGTCCTTTAATTGTTACCACGTTTACTCCGCAAAGCAATGTGCCGTTCGAACTGATCGCCGGTTTTGTAAGGGGAGCAATTGTTGCAACGGCAGCGGTTTTGGTACTCAAACAACCATTTGCGTTTGCGATAGCCGCATAGAATGTTGTGGTACTGAAGATCACCGGTGTAGCGAAGTTGCTGTTCACTTCTCCGTTGATTGGTTGTGATGCTGTTGGTGAATCGAACCAGCGGTAATTGCCATCGATGCTGCCACCGGCCGTTAACGTAAGACTCGATCCTTTGCACGATGTGGCGCCCGATGTAAGCGGGGGAGAAGGCGATACGGAAGTCGTAAGTGTTGCCTGGTCCGAATTTTTTTCCGAAGCACCGGTCCCATTTACGCGACAACGATAGATATTTCCATTCATCCCTGCAGTGATCGCGGTTACCGTAAGCGTTGCTGTATTCACGCCACTATAGTTCGCATTAGCGCTGAGATCAGAAAATGAACCTGTACCACTATTAAATAATTGCCAGTTGTAAGTGAGATTGCTTGCACCGGTCGCAGCAACACTGAATGTTACCGTTCCATTTTCACATGCGGTTTTATTAACCGGTTGCTGACTGAAAGATATGATGGGTCCAAGCGGCACAAGATTTTTGAAAATAGAAACGATGTTCGTTGCGCGGGTAACGATAATATCCGGGCGCGTATCATTATCAATATCGGCAACAGACAAACCGCGGGGCTGTGAAGCGATCGGGTAATCGACTTTAGCAGCGAATGAGCTCGTGTTGATCACACCCGTTGTACTTGTGTTCCTGAAAATCGAAAAAGAATTCGAGTTGACGTTTGTTGTAACAAGGTCGGGCTTTCCATCGCCATCGATGTCTGCAGCAACGATATCCGTTGGACCGAGTGCTGCCTGGAAATCTTGTCGTTGGAAATCGATGCTTCCAATTGTTGAAACGTTTCGATAAAGTGATATCGTTGTGGTTGAACTATTCACAGAGTTTGCGATAGCTACGTCCAGCTTTCCATCTCCGTCGAAATCCAATACGGCGAGACCAGCGGGTACATCTCCGGCGGCGAATAATTTACCGGCACTGAATGATGCTGTCGTAAGATTGCCGGTTTGTCCCGCGCTTATGAATGCAGAAAAGTTGTCGGTATTTGGATTTGTAGCCACGAGATCGTTGAAGCCATCTCCATCGAAATCGGCTGCCGCACAATAACCACCGCTCGACGGTTTTGGTTGTGTAACGATACTCAGGAAGCTGCTCATGGTTGTACTATTTGCTGCAAATCCACCGGCGCGCGATTCATTTTGAACATACGTGATATTCGTACCCGAAGTGGTATAGATCATATCAACTCTACCATCGCCGTTCAAATCACGTGGTGGAGCAAAGCGTGTTACAGTCGAGCCATCCCGGGTTACCGATGCATCAAAAGCAATTGGATTCGGTAGGGCAGGGTTACTGATGTTGCGCCAGATGTAACCTGGCGTTGTGAGATCTAATTTCCCATCGCCATCAATATCCACACCTCTTATTGCCTGGCCTTGATTGGTAACGGCGTATGGTGCGGCAAACGTGGTCGCATCGATTACTCCAGTATTGCCAATGTTCCTGAGTGCATTCACGCTGCCGGCGTTATCCACGAGCACATCAACTTTTCCGTCGCCGTCATAGTCCATCACACTCAAACCTGTTGATGTTGTTCCATTTGTTATGTCAAACGGTGCAGCCATCGAACTAGCAGCGAATGGAGACCCTCCGGAGAATGTTGGAGTAAAAAATTGAGGACTGAAAACATTGTAACCGCGCAACGACAACGAAATCTGGTCGAATGTTGCACCTAAAGGAACCGTTACTGTTAATGATGTTGATGTTGCGTTCGTTACGGTTGCTTTGGCAGCTCCGAAATAAAGCGTGTTGTCTGTTGCTACCGTACTAAAGTTTGTTCCGGTTATTGTCAGCGTAGAGCCCGGAGTTCCGGATTTTGGATTGATATTGGTAATCGTAGGTGCAATCGTTACTGTGTTCCGGTTGATCTGGATTAAGTTTGCCGAATTACTGACAACATCGGGATAACCATCTGCATCCACGTCGAACACGTCGATCTCTGTAGGAAGATTAGTTACATCTATCGGAACGATTGGCAGGAACGACGACGTATTGATCACTCCATCTGGAGTTACATTTTGATAAACACCCATAGCCGATCCACCGCCAACAACAACATCGGGTTTACCGTCACCATTGACATCAGCAATTTTTGCAACATTAGTTCCATTAGCGAATATTGTAGGACCCTGGAATGAAGCAGATGTCAGTGTACCTGCTGTCGAAACGTTCTTGAATATTTTCATACCACCGTTTGCATACACGATCTCGGGTTTGCCATCGTTATCGAGATCACCGATGGAGGCGATGTTGCCACCATTGCCCATATCAAATCCGGCGGCAAAAGAGATTGTTCCTGGAACTGATAAGTTCCTGAAAATCCTCGTTTCATTTCCAGTGCTCTGAACAACATCGAGCTTGCCATCTCCATCGAGATCGGCGACCTCAAATCGGCCTTGACAACTGGTGGCTCCGGTGATCGAGTAGGCAGACGTGAACCGGATTTCGCCGACAACACTAATGTTTTGAAGGATGTATAACGGGCTCGGTGCACAACTACCTCCCCATCCAAGGATCTCGGGTTTGCCATCGCCATCGAGATCTGCCGACATCGCCGTTACGGCCGTGTATACTGGAAAATTATATTCCTGGTAAGTGTCGAACGAAGCAGCGCTGATTGGTCCGCTGGTGTGAATGTTGCGAAGCACTCCGACGCGTCCCTGGTCGGGATTATCTCTTAATGCAAAAAATACGTCGGGCTTTCCATCGCCATCAAGATCGTCGTTGTGGATCTCGTAATAACCTGCCGCCAACGTCGGATTGAGATCTATCCTTGTTGCGAATGAGCTTGTCGTGATGGAACCGGGTGTACTAACATTTTCATAGATCGAGATCTGGGTGCCTTGCGAAGCAAACATTTCGGGTTTACCGTCGCCGTTAAGATCTCCATGAGATATATAACCGACACTTCTATTATACACGATGTCGGATAAGAACGATCCTTTATACAATTGACCACCTCCATTACTCGGAAATGTTGGTGCAAACTTTTGTCTCGATAATGTTGATAGTTGTGTGGTTGTATTCAACACCATGATCGGTGCGTAGTCTGCTGCTACCGGAACTGTAACTGTGATCGACGTTGAACTTGCTGTGACGATATTTCCTTTTACATCTCCGAACCAAACAACGTTGCTCGTAGCATTTGCTCCGAAGTTCGAGCCAGTTATTGTAATGTTGGTTCCTCTTACTGCAGCTTTTGCGCTGAGTGATGTGATGGAAGGAGCAGGTGGTGTAGCGGGATGAGTGCCCATCACAACATTATCGAGACTTCCTGTGATGCCGTTCGTAGGATATGCTTTCCACGCGAAGTTGATCCTGATTGCCTGGATACTGGTAAGTACATCGATTACCTGCGCGCGACTTGCAGCACTTCCGCTGATGTTGCTGTTTTTCCAGTTGCCTGTCTCATCGAGCATGATCGACATCGTTGTCCATGTTCCTGGCGCGCCTGGCAGCACCGTGAAGTTCGCGTAAATACTTACGTTGCTGTTGTTGATGATCATGATATCACCGCTTCCAGTATGATCTATCGCCGTCGCAGTCGTTCGCACGTCAAACGTGAGAGCCTCGCCAAATGAAGTGTAGGCGCGGTTGCCAAGAAACTTGGCAGGTGCAAACCAGTAAAAAGGATTGGGATTACCTGTTGTTAACGAAATATAGCCCCCCGGATTACCACCTGAAGATGAGTAGGTAATAGTTTGAGCTGAGCCCCCGCTAAGATCGCCGATGGCCCAGCCATCGGCGTCTGTCGAAAAGTTACTTGTGATTTGTGCGCGCGCGGAAAAAACGAGCACAACCAGTCCAATAAGGACCGTCATCCTTCTGATCATAAAATAAAATGTGTTTAAAGACTTACCTCTTTAGCACCAGGTAGCCCGTCTCAGCTTTCCTGTCGCTAAAATCAATCATATAGTAATAAGTGCCCGACGGTAAGTCTTTTCCGCTATTGCTTTTTCCGGCAAACACATTATTAACGTTATCGTAGTTATCGACATCATACACCAGGTCGCCCCAGCGATTGAAGATCCTGACCCGATTATTTTTTGTTGACGCTATTGTCGTGACGTGATCAATAAAGAACACGTCATTCTTTCCATCGTTGTTGGGCGACATCGCGTTGTAAATATTCACGTCGCCATCAATTTTTATTGTTATCGTTCTCTGGAAGCAACTTCCCACGAGATCACAGACTTCAACAACCAACTCGTCGTTACCAACGAATGTTGAGCCGGAGTAATCGACTTCCAACTGACCCTGCTGGTTGATCGAAGCAACTCCATGTGCAGGTTGTGTAATAATTTTTAATGTTGAAAGATCCAGGTTGTTGTCGGGGTCGGAGATGTTGAGAGGAATGATCACCGTATTGCCCACCAAAGTTGAACCGCTTGCCTCCGCGATAACAGGCGGCAGGTTATTGGTGCAATTGTTAACCGTAACAGTTACCTGTGTCCTCGTGCTTTCGCAACCCGTTTCGAAATAAGAGACATGATAAGTTGCTGATGCCGAAAGTACCGGTGTGATAAATGTTGTTCCGGTGTGCAACGGCGATGTTGCGCTTGCCGATTCATACCACCGCACTTCCCCATTCGTTCCGGCTGTTGCCTCGATCGTCACTGAATTGTTTGCACATATCGTTACAGGACTTGCAGTCGGTGCAGCGATAGAACCGACCTCCGCTAAAACTTCCGTGCGAATACTTTCGCAGGTTCCATCACTGAATGAAACGTAATATGTTTTTGACGATGTGAGTGCCGGTGTTGTGAACTTGCCTGTTGTCTCAGTAATGAGAGGGGCATCGTCTTCAGAATTTTCATACCAGGAAAAACTACCAGCTGTTTCACTTTCTGCCTTCAATGTTAATACGGCCGGCGATGAGCATGAGAAAGCATCGGTTCCAAGAGGCGCATCTACGAGTATATCGATGTGAACCACAGCCTCCGTAAAATCACTTTCACACGCTCCATTTATCTCCGTTACGTAATAGGTTGTTTCCGAAGTAAGGAACGGCGTCGTGAAATCGTGATTCACCGCTCCAGGTATCGGCGCTGAAGAAGTATTTTCATACCAGCGATAATATCCATCGTTGTCACCATTAACTTCAATAGTTTTTTTGCCAGGTATGCAAGATGTTACCGGGTCGAATTGAGGAGGATCGGGTTTGACGCTAACATCTACAGTAACAACATTCGAGTTGTCGCTGCTGGCGTTATCGCCCGTTACATACACGCGATATGCACCCGAACCAAAGCCCGACGTTGCATCGATCACCAGTTCAGGTGTGTTGAGTCCCGAATAGCCCGGAGCCGGATTAATGTTTTCGAAATATCCGAACGTCGTATTTAATTTCTGCCATTGATACGCGATGTTGGTTGTTCCAACAGCTTCAGTCAATAAATGGATCTGTTGATTTTCACAACCGGTAACATCCTTTGGTTGCAAAGAAAAACACACCGTCGCAAGATTAGGCTTTATCTTTTGGAAGAACGCTTCCGATGAACCACTGCCGGTGGTTGACAAAGGATAAACGCAGTTAGTTGGATCTACGTCAACCACATTCGAGAACTGGCCGAGTACATACAAGCTTCCGGTAGCATCCATCGCAAGACCAACGGGTTCATTTGTAAAATACCCGAGACCCGACGCGTTGGTATTGTAAGCCCAAAGGAAATCGCCAACATCACTCAATTGCGAAACATAAATGTCGGCCGTTACGGATGTCTGCAAATGATATTCATCGGGACCTGGATCAACGTCAATGTTATTTTCAAAGAAACCCGCGAGCGTTACCTTATCGGTTGGATCAACAAACACCTTCGTGAGTTCACCACCCATTGACTTAGCCCACTGAAATGTTCCGAGATCAGTTAATTTCAAAATGAACGAAGGACCTGAAGAAATATTAAATGTTCCGGCCCCCGGATCGAAGTCGACTGTATTTGTGAAGGTGCCGACAACAACAGGATGATCTGCATGATCGAGACTGATACCAACAGCTTCATCGGCACCCGTACCACCAATGCGATCCGCCCAACGGAAACTGCCATCGGAGTTGAGGCTCATCACAAACGCATCGGTTGCTCCCGCAGAAGTAAGATTGAACACATTACCAGCGCCGGCAGCCGGGTTAAAATCTACCGTTGTCTGAAATAATCCAACAGCATAGATATATCCATCCTCGTCTGTCTCAACATCCACGCCGCGTTCAACAAACGCAGTACTGCCAATTCGATCGGCCCACAACAGGTTTCCATCTTCATCATACTTCGCAACGAAAATATCAGGCCCGCCCGACGAAGCCGAAGTAAGACTCACTGTTCCTGTACCCGGATCGAAATCAACAGTCCTCGTAAAATTTCCGGTGACAATAATTTCACCTGAAGATCCATCGGTCACAGCACGAATGATGTTTCCGCCTTCACCGGATGTTCCAACCAATTGTTTCGCCCACTGAAACAGGCCATTGCCATCGAGCTCAACAATTGCCATGTCGGAGCCTGTACCAGTAACACTCATGTTGGATGTTCCAGCGCCCGGATCGAAATCAACAGTGCCCTTAAAATTGCCGACATAATAAACATCGTCATCCAGGCTGCCTGTGGCGATATCATAAATTGTCATGTCGGTTTGCCGTGCCCACATGAAAGCGCCATCGGGTTGATACTTCGCTACGAAGTAATCATCGGCACCATTCGGGGTCATTTCAAAAACACCGACACCCAGATTGAAATCTACTGTGCCGCTGAACTGCCCCGTGATGTAAACATGATTGTTGTTGTCGATCGCCATCGCGACCGGTTTAATAAATCCGGGACCGAGTTGCTGCGCCCATTCCAATCCAGGCGGTTGCGAACAGGCATCGGTGTTGATCATTACGTGCGACCACGGTCCGGCACATCCATTCTCTTCGATAGCGACTTCGACATCGATGTTACTATCGAAAAAATAACTCACCGTTTCTGTCGAATCATTCTCCTGCAATACTTCGTCGATGTACCATTGGTATTTACCGTATGTTGTTCCGGTAGCAGTGATAGCATAATATCCCGGGCCGCAGCCCGACGTTGCCGTGAGACCGGGAATGTGAGGAACCGGCTGAACAACGAATTGAGCAACATTAGAATAGATGGCCGCTACACCATCGCCCGTTACCATCACTCTCACATCTCCATTGTCACCACCTTCAACGGGAGTTATTTGCAAATAGGCAGTGTGTGTTCCGTAGTAGCCGTTATAATTGTCGTCGCCATCGTCGAATTCACGGTCATCGAGATCTGCCCAACTGCCGCTGATGAACATTTGCCACTGATACTTGATGTGCGCTGTTCCTCCAGCAGGTGCGGCGAAGTTTAATACCTGCATTGCACAACCGCTTTGATTTGTAATCGGCTGTTCAAGAAAACCAAAGCATGCGATGTCTGAAGATGGTGTGATCTTCAATAGGTACAAAAGCGCGTTGTCGTGTGTAACTCTTTTTCCATCTACACATGTGTTGATTGAGAAGTCGGCAGCTTCATTCCAATCGCCAACGATGTACACGTTGTTGTTTGCATCGATGTGCAGGTCTTCTGCCGAAATTATATCGGTTGTTGGAATGGGCTGGTACCAGAGAAGAAGTCCGGCGTTGCTGAACTTCGCGATATACATATCGTAACCCGGCTCTTCGAACTGTATGATCTCGTTGTTGATCGGCAGATCGGGATCGATATCGAATTGACTGTCGTATCTGCCAGCAACGAAAATGTTGCCCGATGCATCCAGCGCAAGTACATCACCCGTTTCCTGGCCTAAAGAGCCAGCCTTCTTCGCCCAGTTAAGATTTCCTGCAGAAGTAAAGCTTGCAATGAAGAAGTCTCCATTTACACCATCGAGAAAGAACGTTCCGGCACCCGGATCGAAATCGGCATTACCATAGAATGTTCCATTGAAGATCAGATTATTCGACGCATCGGTTGCCATGTCGCCGAGATAGAACTGCGACGTTGCAGAGATCTGTTTACCCCAAACAAAAGCGAGTGCGTTATTCAGCTTTATGATACTAACATCATCGCTGCCGTTCGAAGTAACTATGGTAGATGAAGTTCCCGGATCAAGATCAACGGTTCCTGCAAATGATCCGCCAGCGATCAGGTCATTATTGTGATCAACAACAACATTGCTAACGAAGTCTTCGCCGGTTCCTCCAATTCTTACTGCTGAAATGAAATTGCCGTTCTTATCGAACTTGCTGAATGATGCATCGATTCCTCCTGCCGACACGAGGTTGAACGTACCTGCAGACGGATCGAGGTCCGCAGTTCCTGAGAACTGACCGCCAAGAAAAATATTATTCGAGGCATCAAGAGCAACCGCATCGATAAATGAAGTTCCGTCAGGACAGATGAACACTTTCACCCACAGGAGATTTCCCGACGGCGAGAGTTTCATAAGGAAAGGTGTCGGACTTGTCACTGTATATTCTGTTGTTCCCGACCCCGGATCGAAGTCCACTGTTTCTTCGAAGTACCCGGAGACAATTATGTTATTCTCCTTGTCTACGTCCACAGTGTATGCCGACTGGCTTCCGTCGCCCGGAATCTGTACGACCCACTGGAACTCTCCATCGGAGTTTTGTTTCACAACAAAGCCATCGCCCTGGTCCTGGCTGGTGACGAAATGTTCATCGTCAGTCGGGTCCACGTCGAAATTGCCGTAGAATAAACCTGCTGTATAAACATTGCCGGCATTATCCGTAGCAATGCTGGTGGCAGACTTTGTGTTGTCGCCACCATAAACCCCGACCCATTTCAGACCAGGGTTTTGACAATAACCTACCACCGTGACAGTTAAGAAACTGCACGCTAGTAGTCCGCGTGTTATGTTCATTACCTAGAAGTTACTCAACGATCGCTCGTGAAAGTTTAGAACACCCATACGGAGACCGAGCTGTATCTCGTGTGTGGTAAATTGAGCGCCTACCGATTTTGATGACGGTAATTCAAATACGTAACCTAACCGAAACTTTTCACCAAGTGTTGTCTGCAACAACACTCCGTAAGCATTAAGATTGCGAACAAAGATGCCCACTGTATGAAGCATGTTGATATTCAGGTTCGCTGCAATGTCAGCAGAGACCGGCGCGCCTTTCACAGCACGTATCAATACCGATGGTTTAAAGCGAAGACGTTCGTTGATCACGTGAACGTATGCTCCATATAGATAATAGTGTTGATTGTATAATTGAAAGTCCTGTGTTCCTGAATTGATCTTAGTGGGCAACAATCGTGGTACCGAAAGCCCGACGATAAACTTGTCGCCCATCAGGGTAATGCCGGTTCCGAGATTAACATTCGTGCTGCGTATCGTTCCTGTGGGAAATGCATCGTCACCTGCATCGCGAATATTTAATGAACTGTTGTCTGTTTTAAAACCAACAACACCGCCCTGCATACCGAAACTGAAAGTGATGTCATTCTGCAACTTCAGTTTGTAAGCAAACGCCGCATTGAATTCAGTAACGGTTGTATTACCGATCTTGTCCTGGACCATCGATGCACCAACACCAGCTTTGTTTTCGAGTATCGACATGTTGCCGTTAAGATTCATCGTCTTCGGCGATGAGTCGAGACCCATCCATTGAAGACGATAGCCGGCATTAACCTGGAGATTATTCGTGAGACCTGCGTAGGATGGATTGAGCAACATCGGGTTCATGAGATACTGCGCATATATAGGATCTTGTTGCGCGCTCAACCGCAGTGTTGCGGCAAGTACCACTAGTAAAGTCAGGGCGAATCTCATGGGCTTGGTTGTCTGGTAGACAAATATCCACTTTTCATTGGTTATTCCCCCTACCGAAAAGATGGGATTTCTCTCAGACCAGTCTTTCGTTGATCGCTTTCGAAACTGCCTCGGTCTGGGAGTGGACGTGAAGTTTTTCGTAGATCTTTTTCAGGTGTGTCCTCACCGTGTCGACACTGATCTCGAATTCGGCTGCTATCAGTTTGTAACTATTTCCCCTCGACAGCGACGCCAGCACGTCTTTTTCGCGTGGAGTGAGCTGGTATGGATTGGGAGCGGAGGGTTGCATCGAAGCAATCACCATCCTCGCAACACTTGGCGACATCGGTGCGCCGCCCGCCAAAACCTCTTCGAGTGCATCGAAAAGCTTTGCGGAGATGTGTTTCTTGAGAAGATAACCCGACGCTCCGGCGCAAATGGCATCGAAAACATTCCGGTTATCGTCGAACACGGTGAGCATAATAATAGGTACTGCGCTTCCCGTTGCCCGCACTTTCTTCACAGCTTCTATACCTGTCATCCCCGGCATATCGATATCCATCAATATAGCGTCGGGCTGAAAGCTCTTCAGTTGATCGATAACCTTAAGAACATTGGAGAAAGATCCGCTCACACGGTACTGGTCGCTCAGGAAAAGCATGCTCGCGATACTCTCGCGCAGTGAATCATTATCCTCGTATAATAAGATAGACAGCGACATTACAATGGTAAAATAACGAACAATACCCTGCTACACCCATACCCAAATCATGTGAGGGGAAGTTCGAGCGCAACGCGCGTTCCCTTGCGAAGTGTGGTGGCAAAATCGAAACGTGCCCGCAATGCGTGAGCCCGTTCCTTCATATTCTTAAGCCCGTTGCCTGCCTTCACCGTTTCCGGTTCGAAGCCATTGCCGTTATCGGAAACCGACAGCGACAATGTATTTCCATGACGGATGAATTTTATTTCGAGATCTGTCGCGCCACTGTACTTCGCAGCATTGTTCACTGCCTCTTTAAAGATGAGGAACAGGTTCTTTCTCTTGTCGAGTGAAAGCGTTGTATTCTTCAATGAATCTTCTCCTGTGAATTTATAAGTGATGTTCTTCGGCTCGAGGATCTCGGCAGCGAACTCTTTCATCTTCATCACCACGTGGTCCAGCGAATCATTGCCGGGACTGATCGACCACACGATGTCACTCATGCTTTCCATCATCCTGCTCGATTGGTCTGCAATCTTCGTGAAATGTTTCGAAGCGTCGGCATTACCATCGCGCATGGCAAGCTGACTCAATATATTAATGCTCGAAAGAGTAGAACCGATGTCGTCGTGGAGGTCGCGCGCAATAGCATTCCTCATTCGTTCGATCTCGGTAAGACGTTTGCTTTTCAAAACCACCTGGTACCTGTTCACTAACAGTATTCCGATAACGAGTACCAGTATCAACGCAACAATAACTCCTACCTGTATGGCGTGTGTTCTTTCGAGGTCCGCAGTCTTCAACTCCTGGTCTTTACGATAGAGCTCCATCTCACGATCTTTCTTTTCGTTAGCATACTGTTGTTCGAGCTTCAGCAACTGCGACTCAACACTCAAGCCTCGTGTAGAATCATCGAGGGTCATGGCTGTTCTCAAGTGCATGAATGCTTTATCGAGCTCGTTATTCCGTGCATAGAATTCCGACAGGTTATGATGCGAGTTGGCGATACCGATCTTGTCGCCCGTCTCTTCGTATTGAGCTAACGATTTCAACAAGCCTTTTTCCAGCGTTTGTTTGGAACGATTGTCCTTATCCAGCTCATTGATGTTTGTCTCGATCCACGCAGCCCATGCTTTGTCGTTCGATTGTTTCGCGAATACCAACGCCTGCTCGTAATAGCTTTTCGACTTCTTAACTTCATTCATCTTCCGGTACACCTGTCCGAGATTGTGAAGCGCCTGCCCTTGCTCTATATTCAGTTTCATTTCACGCGACATCTTCAACGCCTTCCCGAATGCTTTCACGGCAGCAGGATAGTCGCCAAGTTCCATGCTCACGTTGCCAATGCCACCAAGAGCATTCATGATACCGCGGTTGTCTTTCAACTCTTCTTTTAGCTTCAACGATTTTTCGAAGTACGGACGTGCCTTGCTCCATGCCTTCATTTTTACATAGGTGTTGCCGAGGTTATTGTAGACAAACGACTGACCTCGTTTGTTGTCAACCTTTTCAAAAAGCGAAAGACTTTTCAGGAAATAACTCGTTGCCTTCTGAAGTTCACCCATTTCAATGTAAGCGTTGCCTACATTCATCAGCATACCCGCCCTGTTGGTGGAATCAGTTGCGAGATCAACGGCCTTTATCATATAAGGCAGCGCATCCTTCGGACGGCCAGTATTCTTATAGAACAACCCTGCAGTTTGATAGAAGTTAACTGCGATGCGTTTATTATTCGGTTCTTTCTTGTGCGCCGACTCTAGCAGGTCCAGGTAGAACGTTGCGCTGTCCATACTACCCGATGCCTGGTGGGCGGTGGTCAGCAGCCCATAGAAGGAAGTAAGTTCATTGTAGTGGAGCTGTTTGCCGATGGTAATCCCTTTATATACCAGCTCTTTTTCTTTGGCGATGTCTTTCCGGCTGAAGTCAACCCCGAGTTCATGTAATACTTTAAGTGTAAGCGTGTCTTTCTTGTCCTGCGCAACGATACGCAAGAGGCTGTCGATACGAGCCGTCTGTGCACTCACCGAAGAGGCGCACAACATAAGGGCAAATACAACAGGATATACGCGGTTCAAGAGAAGGACAGTTTGGGATGAAGTTACTATTTTATTAGCTTTACTGTACTTTTTAAACTTTAGCCTTTCAATGGCAGAAAACACCTACAAGTCCAACACATTTAAAAAACCAGAAAAAGAAAAGAAGTCAAGAAGCTCAAAATCCCAAAGCAAGTTCAGCTTCGCTTTTCTTAAAGATCCACGGTTCAGGCTGGCAATAGGATTCTTTCTCATCATCACTTCACTCTACCTGTTTGTCGCCTTTGTTTCATACCTGTTTACAGGTAAAGCCGATCAGAGCATCATACTTTCCCTGCAGGACTCAGGCGTAGTTGAATCTGGTCGCGAAACTTCGAACTGGCTCGGTCTGTACGGGGCGTACACATCGCATTATCTCATCTACCAGTGGCTTGGTATTTCGGCGTTCGCCATCCCACCGCTGCTGTTCCTTTTGGGATTCCGCATGGTGTTTCAGCGCGAGTTGTTACCAATCTTCTCTGTGTTTACTTTCTCCGTCTTCGCGGGATTGTGGCTCAGCTTGTTGTTAGGATATGTTACTCATAGCATCTCCGGCGTCAACGAGGTCAGCTTTCTAAGTGGAGGGCTCGGTTATCAAATGGCCAGGATCTTCTCGGGTCTTTTTGGATGGGGCACTTTCTTGTTTTTGGTGCTGACGTTATTCGTGTTCATTATATTCTTCTATAATGTAACATCGATCAGCGCATTTCAACCACGTGTTGCAACAGAACCTTCTGTTGACGAAGAAGCATCTCCTGCCGAGTATACAGACGATAGAGATAAATGGGTTGAACCGATTCCTGTTCTTGTCAAAGAAGAGATCAAAGCAGAAGAACCAATTTCTCTTGACCTTGAAATAAAAGAAGTAAAGCCTGTTAAAGAAGAAAAGAAAAAACCTGAACCCGAGCTTATCATTGAAGAATCAAGGGAGGACGCCGAAGTTGTTGCAGAGCAACTCGTTGCCGAAAAAGGATTCTACGATCCTACGCTCGATCTCGGCTCTTATAGATTCCCTCCGCTCGAGCTCCTCAACGAATACGACACCGGCAAGGTGCAGGTAACACAGGAAGAGCTCAACGCGAACAAAGACAAGATCATTGCAACGCTTGTCAACTTCAAGATCAGCATTCAAAGCATCAAGGCTACGATCGGTCCAACAGTTACGTTGTACGAGATCGTTCCCGATGCGGGCATCAAGATCTCACGTATCAAAAATCTTGAAGATGATATTGCATTGAGTCTCGCAGCGCTCGGTATTCGTATCATCGCGCCTATACCTGGCAAAGGAACTATCGGTATTGAAGTGCCGAATAAGAACCGCGAAATGGTAAGCATCCGTTCTGTACTCGCAACCGCTGCGTTCCAAAAAACGGATAAAGAACTTCCGATCGCTATCGGTAAAACCATTTCCAACGAAGCACTGGTGATCGACCTGGCGAAGATGCCACACTTGCTCGTTGCAGGTGCTACAGGCCAGGGTAAATCGGTTGGTCTTAACGTTATTCTCGCATCGCTTTTGTACAAGCGTCATCCATCTACACTCAAGTTTGTACTTGTCGATCCGAAGAAGGTGGAGATGTCGTTGTTCAGTAAGATCGAACGTCATTATCTCGCCAAGCTTCCCAATACTGAAGAGGCGATCATCACCGATACAAGAAAAGTTGTTCATACACTCAACTCGTTGTGTATCGAAATGGAGAATCGTTACGAGATCCTTAAAGATGCCGGCGCGAAGAACCTCCGCGAATACAACGCAAAGTTTGTTGCGCGTAAGCTCAATCCTACCGAAGGCCATCGTTACCTGCCATACATCGTGCTGGTGATCGACGAGTTGGCCGACCTTATGATGACTGCCGGCAAAGAAGTTGAAACTCCTATTGCACGTCTTGCACAGCTCGCACGTGCCATCGGTATTCACCTGGTTGTTGCCACGCAACGTCCGTCGGTTAACGTTATCACGGGTGTTATCAAAGCAAACTTCCCCGCACGTTTGTCGTTCCGCGTTACCGCGAAAGTCGACTCACGCACGATCCTCGATGCCGGTGGCGCCGATCAGCTTATCGGCCAGGGCGACATGCTGTTGTCCACAGGTTCAGATATCATTCGCTTACAGTGTCCGTTCATCGACACCCCGGAGATCGACAAGATCGTTGACTTCATCAGCATGCAGCGCGGCTTCGACTCGGCGTACATGCTTCCGGAATTCGAGGGCGAAGACGAAGGCGGCGTTGCAGAGATCGACCTTTCGGAGCGCGATGCACTCTTCGAAGATGCAGCTCGTCTCATCGTGAGACATCAGCAAGGCAGCACTTCACTCATTCAGCGCAAGATGAAATTAGGATATAACCGCGCAGGAAGACTTATCGACCAGCTCGAAGCGGCAGGAATTGTAGGACCTTTCGAAGGTTCGAAGGCAAGAGAGGTATTGGTGAAAGACGAACTTAGTTTGGAACAATTATTGAATCAGTTGAAGGAAAAACACGGACAATCTTAAATTTGCCGTCACCAAACCATGAAAAAGCTCACTTTCACTCTCGTTTTTGCATTTTTCGCGATAGCCGCCTGCCTGCCGGTAGGCACGGCCTGGGCGCAGTACGATCCCAAAGCCCTCGAGACGCTCGACGCGATGAGCAAGAAGTATAAGGCAATGGAAGCCTTCGAAGCCAACATCATTTGTAACATGACCAACGAGATCGACAAGGTCAACGAGGAGTTCAAAGGCAAGATCACGGTAAAGGGCAACAAGTTCCGTCTCGTGCTCCCCGAGCAGGAGATTTTCAACGACGGGGCAACACAATGGACCTACCTGCCCGAAGCAAAAGAAGTAAACATCGACAACTACGATCCTAATTCCGACGACGTAAACCCTTCCAAGATCCTCGACATGTATAAGAAGGGTTACAAGTATTTGTCGTTAGGCGACAAGACCGAAGGCGGTGTGTTGTGTGAAGAGATCGATCTCGTTCCCGATAAAAAGGATGCACAGTATTTCAAGATCAAGATGATGATCAACAAGAAAGACAAGAGCATCCACAGCTGGACGATGTTTAACAAAGCTGGCGATCGTTACAAGTATACGATCACCAAGTTTGTTCCGGGCGTTAAGGTTGACGATTCATACTTCGTATTCGATCTCAAGGCACATCCTGGCGTTGAGGCCAGCGATATGAGATAGAATTATTGAGTAAGCTCTCCTAAAATCATTTTAAATCTCGCAATCGGTTCTTCGAAGTTCCGTTTGTTTTCTCTTTGTATCGAAATAGCGCACGATGCTACCGATACCAGTAAAACTGCAAATGCTTCTTCTGGATAATTCCACACACCACCTGGAATATAAAGTTGGAACGGAAGGTAGATCCCGATCAGTATGCCAAGCGGGATCAGCACAATCTCGTACCGTCTTTTGAATCGATAAAAACTCTCCAGGATCTCGCGGCGACGATCGATGTAAGCAAACATGTTTCCTTCATAAGATGTGGCTGCCATTGCCTTAAATCTTTTCATGAGCATGATGGTGAACGGAATGTAGGCTGCTATTCCTAGCAGTGAAGGAAGTGTTATCAGGGGATCATTCCAGTACTTCGCTATTGCGTACGAGAGCATTGCGTAAACCATGATCTGCAACGCAAACGAGGCCCAGAAATATTGAAATGCTTTGCCTGAGTTTTTCCTGACGCGCTCTTTAACAATTTTTTGAATCGTTGCTTCATCGTAATTACCGGAAGGAGTCTCTTTGCTCCAATTCGATTTCATTTCATCCAGTGTCATAATATTTTGTCTTTAAGTATTAACTCTAATTCCTTTTTCGCCCTCATAATTCTCACGCTCACATTCGATCTTGTTAGCCCGGTGATCTCGGCAATCTCATCATAACTCATGTCTTCGAGATAGAGCAGCATGATTGCTTTATTCACTTCCGATAACGTTGCGATCGCCTCCATCAGAATTTCGGTGATCTTTTCTTTGTCGCTCATTGGCGTGGCGGCTATCTGGTTGTGTATGTTCGATAGCGATTCACTCTTCCTGATCTTACGCTTGTACGTGAGCGCCGTGTTTAAGCAGACAGAATACATCCATGTCGAGAACTTCGACCGCCCATCGAAATTCTTGTGCGACCGCCACAACTGGTACATCATCTCCTGCATCACATCGTCGCGATCGGCGCTGTCGCGGAAGTAGATGTTGCACACCTTATGCGCGATCCCGATGTTGGCATTTATGTGGTCCAGGAAATTCATTTGACTAATAAGTACATGCTGCCGGCGAATAGCTACAAATAATTAAAGAAATTTTAGTTGTTTTGCAGTGATGACGCGTTCGGAGCTTTTCAATCAAATCAAGAAAAAAAGCTCTTATTTATGTGTCGGCCTCGACACCGATATCAATAAGATACCCAGGCACCTTCTCGACCTCAAGGATCCAATCTTCGAATTCAATAAGCAGATCATCGATGCCACGCACGATCTCTGTATTGCATACAAGCCCAACATCGCGTTTTATGAAGCCCTCGGCCCGAAAGGGTGGGAGAGCCTCCGGAAAACCGTAGAATATATCCCGAAAGAATGCTTCACCATTGCCGACGCCAAACGCGGCGATATCGGCAACACATCTTCCCTTTATGCGAAGGCATTCTTTAAGGAAATGAACTTCGATTCGATCACAGTTGCACCTTATATGGGCGAAGATTCGGTAACACCGTTTCTTGAATTCAAAGACAAGTGGGTGATATTACTTGCTCACACATCTAATCCCGGCAGCAACGACTTTCAATTATTGAGATCCGATACGGGAAACCTGTTGTACGAAGACGTTATTCTTCGTTCGCAAAAATGGGCTACAGCCGATAACATGATGTATGTGGTAGGCGCTACTCATCCCGATAAAATGGAAGGCATCCGCAAGCTTGCCCCAAATCATTTTTTCCTGGTCCCAGGCATCGGCGCCCAGGGCGGAAGCCTCGAAGATATTTCGAGGACCGGCCTCAATAAAGAGTGCGGACTTATCGTAAACTCAGCCCGCGCCATCATCTACGCTTCGGGCGATCACGACTTTGCTTCCGAAGCACGACGCGAAGCAATGAAGGTCCAGGTAGAGATGAGGGCATTGCTCAACAGGTTTTCCTGACATATATTTTTTGGAGGTTTAGAAAGAGTTCAGCGTACTAACTAAAAAATTTTACTTGCATCGCTATCCCCCCACAGCTATGCAAGAACTATTCTTACACTACATCTGGCAGTTTCAATATTTCGACAAGACTGATCTCGTCACCACGCAAGGCGAAACACTGCAGGTCATTCGTCCCGGTATTCACAACACCGACGCTGGTCCCGACTTTAGCGAAGCTAAAGTTCGCATCGGCCCCATGTCGTGGGCCGGTAATGTCGAGATCCACATCCATTCTTCGGAGTGGGAAGTGCACCGGCATCATCTCGATCGCGCTTACGATTCGGTTGTACTCCATGTTGTATGGAACGACGACAAACCTGTTACACTCGAAGACGGCAGCCTGCTACCAACGCTTGTGTTGAAAGGAAAGGTCGACACACAACTGCTTACGCGCTACCGGAAGCTCATGGGCACTTCGTTTGTCATTCCGTGTGCGCGGCAATTCGCGCGGATCCCGGCTATCATTCGATTCAGCATGATCGATCGCGTACTCGTAGAACGCCTCGAAGAAAAATCGGAGTCGATCATGGAGTTGCTCGAGTACAACAACAACGACTGGGACGAGACCACTTACCAGTTGCTTGCTAAAAATTTCGGGTTCAAAGTAAATAGCCAGCCCTTTTTTCAACTGGCGAAAGGAGTTCCGTACAAATATCTCGGTCGTCATGCCAACAACCCCAGGCAAGTCGAAGCCATGCTGTTCGGCCAGGCCGGCTTTCTCGACGAAGCCGTAAATGATTCTCATCACCGCCTGCTTCGTCGCGAATACAAGGTGCTCGCTTCGAAGTACAATCTTCTTGAATCGAAGCTCAATGCTTCGCAATGGAAATTTCTCAGGCTTCGTCCCGCCAATTTTCCAACGGTTAGATTGAAGCAGTTCTGTGCACTGATCTGCCAGGAGAAGAACCTCTTTTCACGGATCATCGAGCTGAATGATTTTCAATCCGCTTATAAGTTGTTCGAGATAGCAACATTAGGCACGTCCAGTATCGATAACATTATTATTAATTCGGTAGCACCGATCCTCGTCGCCTACGGACGGCGCCAGTCCGACACATCCTTTCTCGAACGCGCGCAACAGATGCTCGAGAATGTTCCGGCCGAGAATAATCGCATCCTCAGGTCGTGGAATGCATTGGGCGTGGACGTAAAAAATGCCTTCGATTCGCAGGCTCTCATTCAACTTTTTAATTCATATTGCGTGCCCCGGCGGTGTCTCGACTGCTCAATCGGGGCGTCGCTGTTAAAACCGGGACCATGACGATTTTAATCGCCCTTATCAACATTTCATTCATTGGCTTCCTTGCGTACAGGGAATGGAAGAAGTTGGTGCTCTCCGATTCTATTGTTTATTGGTCGGCCCTTTCACTCCGGTTGATCGCAGGTGTGTGCGTTGGCCTTGTGTTTAAAAACTATTACGGCTTCGGGGATACTTTTACGTTGTTCGACTATGCGTGCAAGCTCGTAGACTTATTGTATGCCGACCCGGGAGCCTATGTTAGAACAATACTTTCAAATGGATCGCGATCTGAATTCTTTTCGTCGATCATCAGCGTTGTAAACATTTTCACAGCCAACAATTATTGGCTCACATCGCTCTGGTTTTCTTTTTTTTCTTTCTGCTGTTCGTACAGGCTCGTCAGGAAACTCGACTTTGTAATTCCGTGGTCGAAAGTTGCGTCGAGGGTTGCACTGTTGTTTTATCCAACGGTCGTTTTTTGGAGCTCGGGCATCGTTAAGGAAACACTGGCGTTTGGTGCTGTGTCGATGCTCGCCGTTTATTTTTTATCGTTCATGCGCGGGCAGCGAATAACATGGCGTTCATTGATCGCCATTGGCCTGTTCTCTTTCTTGCTCCTGAATCTTAAGTATTATTGGGCTGCTGTGCTAATGCCGTCAATAATCACCGGGCTCATCATACACTATGCTGTCGAAAAAAAGACGTTCAATTCTAAGATCCTCATCTCTTCATGGCTCGCTGTGTTTGCTTTACTGGTGATTGCCGTCAGCTTCACTCATCCGAATTTTTATTTCGAGCGATTCCTTTCGGTGATTGTCGACAACTACGGTGAGTTCAAGCAGATCTCCCGCGCCGATAACCTCATCAATTACTACAATCTCTCGCCAACTTGGACCAGTGTTATTGTCAATAGTCCTTTGGCCCTGCTTTTCGGACTGTTCAGGCCCACGGTTTTCGACGCATCTACACCCACTGCAATCATTGCCGGCGCCGAGAACCTGTTGCTGCTCGTTCTTGTTCTGGGAAAGCTAAGATCCCTGCGAATGCCGATGGCCGAAAACCAGTTGATTGCATTTACGACGCTCGTCTACGTAGTTGTGTTGTGTGTGTTCCTGGCGTTGTCGACCCCAAACCTCGGCACGTTGTCGAGATACCGCGTCGGATTCTTGCCGTTTTTTGTTATACTGATACTTGTCAATCATCCTATATTAAAATTGTTCAATGCAAAACCCAGTGATCATCTTCGGAGCGAACCACCTCGGTCGGGCGGCTCGCGAGATCTTTGAAACTAACCAGGCGGAAGTCTACGGCTTCCTCGACGATAACACCGCGCTTCACAATAAAGAGATCGATGAAGTAAGCGTTCTCGGTTCCACCGACGACGACGGCTTTTTGAAACTGGTGGGCAAGAAGTGCGAAGCCTTCGTTGCCATCGACGACAATCGCCTTCGTAAGACCGTCATTAAAATGTTGAACGAAGTCCGCAAGACACAACCGGTCAATGCTATTCATCAAAGTGCAACGATATCGAAACGCGGTTCCATTGGCCACGGTAACTTCATCGACATCGACGTAACGATCGCACCCGGAGCAAAAGTCGGCAACCACTGTATCCTCCACGCCAAAGCAACCATCGGTGTCGAGAGTGTGCTCGGTAATTTTGTTCAGATCGGCGCTGGTGCGCAAGTCAATCCCGGCGTTACAATTGAAGACGAAGTCTTCATCGGCAGCGGCGTTATCATTGTATCCGGCGTTACAATTGGAAAGGGCGCGAGAGTCGGGGCCGGTTCTGTTGTTGTCGCATCAGTTGGCGCCGGCGAAACTGTGTTTGGTAATCCCGCCGCTCAATTGAAAAGTAAATAGCAATACATGTCGAAGATCTCCGAAACCGATCTCATTCTCAATCCCGACGGAAGCGTTTATCATTTAAGCCTTCTGCCAAAACATATTTCCGATACCGTGATCACTGTTGGCGATCCCGGTCGTGTGTACATGGTCAGCAAGTATTTCGACGAGGTTGAATTCGAAATGAATAAGCGGGAGTTCATTACACACGTCGGTAAGTATAAAGGCAAACGCATCACCGTTATCAGCACCGGTATCGGAACCGACAACGTAGAAATTGTTTTCAGCGAGATAGATGCGTTGGTCAATATCGATCTCAAGACAAGAGAGCCAAAGCCAAGAAGAAAAAAATTGAAAGTCGTTCGCATCGGAACATCAGGCGCATTGCAGGAGGATATTGCAGTGGGATCGCATCTCGTTTCCGATTATGCGATCGGTCTCGATAACCTGATGAATTTTTATGATCTCACGATGGATGATAAGGAAGCCGGCATCGCGCATGATCTTCAGCGCAAAACTGGTCTTCCATTTATGCCTTATGTTGTTCGTGGGTCGGAGTCGTTGCGCGAACAGATTGGTGTAGGAATGATAACAGGTAACACGGTGACCTGTCCGGGATTTTATGCGCCGCAAGGGCGGATGCTCAGGGTGCCTCCAAGGTTCCCGAAATTATTGGAGGACCTGAACTACTATCACAAAGATGATTTCTGGATCACGAATTTTGAGATGGAAACTTCGGGCTACTATGCTATGGCGCGACTGCTCGGTCATGAGGCGCTTAGTGTTAACGCCATTGTTGCCAACAGGATCAAGAACAAATTCTCGAAAGACCCGAATAAAGTGATCGACTCGCTGGTCCAAAAAGTGCTGCAAAAGATCTAGCTGGTCGACGGCCAACTTTTCACCTTTCGCTCTTCACTTTTCACTCTAAGCAAGCGTCATCGAGTCCATGCGCATGATGTGACGTGATGAATTGAATGGATCGTCGTTGTAGAATCCAGACAAAACGCGGTGCGCGATCTGTTCGATGACCAACTCGTCGTCAGACTTACCTTCTTTACCACGCCAAAAGACCCTGCCTGGGTGCTTTTTCATGTCCTCGATATAAGCTTTCGCTTTATCGTACTGATCCTGGCTGTAGGTGAGCGTGAAACAGGTTTTTACTTTTTGTAGTTGTTCTTCCATAGTGAAAAAATTTACAAGACTTATGCCAATAAGTTTACACGATTTTAGTCAAAATTTTGTTATCGAGTCAACTCGCCTGACCGCTTTTGGGAGGCCCTGTTCGATGGTGGGATGTTCTCACGGAAAGCACGGAAGCCACGGACTTAACTTGAGGAAAGCTGGCGCTGAACCTTCCAAAAATCAGCAAAAAACGCGTTTAAAATTTTTCCGTGTTTTCCGTGCCTTCCGTGAGAAAAACCCACTATTTTCAAAACCCTAGTATTATGAAAAGCCCGGAAATTATCACTCTGTCGAACGGAATCAGGTTTGTGCACCACAGGGTGTCTAACAGCAAAATCGTTCATTGCGGGATGATGCTCGACATCGGAAGCCGTGATGAAAATACCACCAACCAGGGTATCGCACACTTCTGGGAACACATGGCCTTCAAAGGCACCAGGAAACGCAAAGCATTTCATATTGTCAATCGCCTCGAGTCGCTCGGCGGCGAACTGAATGCATTCACAGATAAAGAAAAGATACTTTTCTACGCATCTCTTCGCGACGACTATTACGAACGTGCTGTCGAACTCTTAACCGATATCACTTTCGAATCGATCTTTCCTCAAAACCAGATCGATCGCGAACGAAATGTTATTCTCGAAGAAATGTCGATGTATCTCGACGATCCGGATGATTCACTGAATGATGAATTCGACTCGGTTGTCTTCGGAAATCACCCACTTGGTATGAACATTCTCGGTACCGAAAAGACCGTGAAGAGTTTTAAGCGCCGCGACTTCAGGCAGTTCATCAAAGAACACCTCGACACACGTCGTGTTGTGTTCGTTAGTGTTGGAAATATCTCCATGACCAAAGCGATGAAGATCGCCCAACGCTACCTCGAGAAAATTCCAAAGGTCACTTCAAGAAAGAAAAGGAAACTCTTCGAAGGCTATAAGGCCCGCGAAGTGGTTATGAAACGCGACATCAAACAAGCTCGCGTTGCCATCGGCCGTGCTTCGTATAAACTCAGCGACGATCGCAGGGCCCCGTTCTACATGCTTACGAATATTCTCGGTGGAAACGGTTTGAACTCGCGACTCAATCTCGCATTGCGCGAACGCCGCGGTTATGTTTATTCAGTCGGCGCACAGTATGTTCCCTATACCGACGTTGGCCTGTTTGCAATTCAGTTTGGTACCGAAGCCAGCCAGATGAAAAAGAGCGTGGAACTGGTGAACCTCGAGCTTCGCAAACTTCGCGACGATAAAATGGGAGTGAAGCAACTCGCTGCCGCGAAAGAACAGATCATGGGAAACATCGCGATGACCGAAGAGAACAATCTTAACTTCATGATGAGCATCGCTCGTTCCGTTCTCGATATGGGCGAGATCACGCCACTCGACGATGTCTTCGAACGCATCAGGAATACGTCAGGACAAAAACTTCAACAACTCGCCAACGAAATGTTCGTCGACGAGAAGATGAGTCTTCTTTTGATGGAACCGCGAAAGAATTAATGGACATTGTCGATCCGCAGATGGCCGACTACGCCGCTGCACACACAACTCCTGAAAATCTGCTTCTCAAAAAAATCAATCGCGACACGCATGCGAACGTGTTGAAACCTCGCATGATGTCGGGCCATCTCCAGGGACGACTCTTATCGATGATCAGTCACATGATCAAACCATCATCCATACTGGAGATCGGAACCTATACTGGCTACTCTGCTATTTGTCTTGCCGAAGGATTGAAACCCGGTGGCAAGCTGATCACCATCGATCGCAACGAAGAGCTCGAAGCGAAGCTGAGATCTCATTTTAAAGAAGCGGTCTCGAAAACACCATCGATCTCAGGATCGGCAATGCACTGAAGATCATTCCCACACTCGATACAACTTTCGACCTCGTCTTTATCGACGCCGACAAAGAGAACAACTCCAATTACTTCGACCTCGTGATCGACAAAGTACCTTCGGGTGGATATATCCTGGCCGACAATGTTCTCTGGAGCGGTAAGGTCATTGGGTCTACCGACAAAGACACGCGGGCAGTGACTTCATTCAACGACAAAGTGCACAATGATCCCAGGGTTGAGAACGTTCTCTTGCCGGTTCGCGATGGTATCATGATCATGCGAAAGCTTTAGGATGTAATTCTTTGAGAGTTAGTCTTTTGTCCCTAACTTTATCCGCCGATGAGATTTTTTGCAACCACGCTTTTTATCTGCGGAGTTGTCTCAAGCGTACCCTCAATGGGTTCCGCCGATGGACGGGCTGCCGATAGACAATCCCAAACTCCAACAGTGCCTAATAAGATCAGCTTTGCAGGCATGACACTCACCATCCGCGACGACGCGCGCGAAGAGATCCAGAAGGATGTCGACATGCTTACCCGGAGCCCGAAGTATTTCGAGGTGAAGGCCGAACGGGCACGAACATACTTCCCGATCATCGAAAGGATCTTCGCCGAAGAGCGCGTTCCCGACGACTTCAAGTTCCTGGCAATCCAGGAGAGCGCACTGATCGCCGATGCCGTTTCCGTTTCCGATGCCGTTGGCTTTTGGCAATTCAAAGACTATACAGCCCGCGAAATGGGCCTTCGTGTCGACAAAGAAGTTGACGAACGAATGAACATCGTATCGGCTACCCGCGGCGCTGCGAAATATATCAAGCAAAACAACTTCATGTTCAACAACTGGGTGTATGCGTTGCAGTCGTACCAGATGGGCGCCGGCGGTGTACGTCGTGCCGTGGGCGACGAGATCAACGGATCACGGAATATGGACATCACGTCCGATACTTACTGGTACGTGAAGAAATTCCTGGCTCACAAGATCGCCTTCCAGGATGCTGTTGAAACAGATCCCAAAGTGAAGATCACCGAGATCGTTATCTCGCAGGGAGGTTCCCTCGAGTCGTTGTCATCTTCCATGTCGCTCGATGCCGCCGGGCTTCGCGAGTTCAATAAATGGATTCGTACCGATGCGCTCCGGCCGATAAGCAGTACACAATGATTGTTCCAGCAGGAACAGTTGCTCCCGACTTCAATACATTCTATACCGCGTCGAACAAACCAACGGAGCCAGCGAAAGAAGTTAAAGAAGTTGCAAAAACAGAAGACGAAGTTCTCATCAACGACATTCCCGTAGTGCAGGCAAAGCAAGGCGAAACACTCAGTGTTCTCGCTGCAAGAGCCGGTCTTTCGTTGTCGCACTTCATGAAGTTCAACGACCTCGAAGACAGTCATAGAGTAATTGAAGGTGGTTACTACTTCGTTGCTAAAAAGAAATCGAAGACAGAACTGGATTATCACAAGATCAAACAGGGAGAAACACTGTGGCAGATCAGCCAGCTTTACGGCGTACAGATCAAACGATTAAAGAAATACAATCACATTGACGACAACGAAAGACTTGTTGTGGGCGATATGCTCTGGTTGAATTCGAACAAGCCACGTGGCGAGGAGGCGGTGGAAACAGATGAACCAGCAGTGGAATTGAATGAAGACAAAGAATTTGATTGGGGAACAGCTGTCGCATCGACAAACACGGTTGTTACTATCGCGACGCCGATGCAAGTTCAAACGCATACGGTGCAGGCAGGAGAAACACTTTATTCGATCTCAAAGCAGCATCAATTATCGGTCGGTGATCTGAAGCGTTTCAATGATCTGGATGAGACTGTCGGTCTTAAGCCCGGTCAGGTCCTGAAATTAACTGAGAATGAGGTCGTTGAAGAGAAAGTGGAGGATGTAACCGTTTCATCTCCCAACGAGGAGTTTTATGAAGTGAAAGTTTCAGATACTCTTTACAGTGTTGCCCGCCAGTATGGAGTTACGATCAAGGATCTCATGGAGTGCAACAACAAGAAGGATTTCTCTGTATCCGTTGGCGAAAGATTGAAGATTCCAGCGAAGTAGTTGGATTTTCGTCATTTTGGATGAATTCCTTACGTTGCAACCTTATAAGTGGGGCCAAAATTCCAATTCTAGGGAAAAAGGATAATTTTGCGAGTATTGACTTACTCCAAATACAAAATAACAGCTGGGGATGCTTACTGAGGCTACAAAAAACCATCGATCTGGTAATGCTGGTCGATGATAACGAGACTGATAACTTCATCAGTAAGCGTATTATTGAGATCACAAAGTTCGCCCGGCGGGTGGAAGTGAAGAACTCCGGCAAGAGCGCATTGGATTATCTTAAGGAAAACCAGTCTTCAGCCGAAGATCTCCCCAATATCATTTTCCTGGACATTAACATGCCCATTGTCGATGGATTCGTATTTCTTTACGAATTCGAGAAGTTCAGCGAGGTTGTGAGGAATAAATGCAAGGTCATTATCCTTTCCAGCTCCGATAACAAGCGCGACATCGACAAGATCGTCAACAACAACCACGTCATCAAGTTCATTACCAAGCCACTGACGGAAGTTGCGCTCGACGAAATCAAGCTCAACAATATCTAAGTAAACCGGGGTTTAATTAATTTTGCCTGCTAAACAAGTTGGTTATGCAGGTACGATTTTGTCCCCATTCTTTAGTTGCTTTAGTCTTCACACTATTCCTTTGTTCTTCTGTCAATGCGCAGGTCATTCATGTCGATTCTTTATCGAACTGGAGAAAGTCTTTCAAAGCCGGCCTTAATCTCAACCAGGCTTCTTTTTCGGGCAACTGGAAAGCGGGGGGTGTAAACTCGTTCGGCTTCAACGCTCTTTTGAACTACAAGGCAAATTATAAAAAAGATAAGAACTCGTGGACAACGAGATCGACCTGCTATATGGCATGATCAACAACTCAGGGCAGGGCTATCGCAAAACTGTTGACCGGATCTTCATCAATACGCAATATGGTCGGGCGCTCGATTCGACCTGGAATTTTACAGCGGCTTTCAACTTGCAGTCGCAATTTGCGAGAGGCTTTTCCTATTCAACAGATTCGACGGGCGCCGAGAAATCTACGCTCATCTCCGACTCGTTTGCACCGGCGTTCATTACGGCAGCACTCGGCTTCGAATATCATCCAAAGGAGTGGTTCACTGTGAGAATTTCACCGGTGGGCACCACGTGTAACGCTGGTTAGAAATGTGGACCGTTTCGTAACAGCCGATAACCCAACGCCATATGGTGTAAAACCGGCAAATCGGCCCGCTTCGAATGGGCAGCAGCCCAGATCCTTGCCGAATTCAACAAAGACCTCGTTAAGAACGTAAACCTCAAATGGAGATACCTGATGTTTGCCAACTACGAAACATTTGCTCTTAAAACTATCGACCATCGTCTCGACCTCACGCTGACCGCGAAGGTGAACCAACTCATCAACGTTAGTATCGGTGGTATCCTGTTGTACGACTACGACCAGGATCCCGGAACACAATGGAGCCAGGTGTTCTCACTCGGCATGTTGTACACTATCCAGAACTACGAAGATAAGAAGTGATCATTCGTGAGCTTACAGCTGCCGAAGTACCGCAGCTACTTGTGTTAGCGGAGAAAATGTTTCGCGACACGTTTACGCATAACAACACTCCGGAAGCGATGGAGAGTTATATCGCGCAAGACTATACACTCGAAGCTTTCGAAAGAGATTTCGCCGAACCAACGGCCAAATGTTTTCTTATATGCGATGATGACAAGATCATCGGCTACCTGCGTGTGAGAAGAAATTCTGAAGCAGATCATTTGATCGGCAGCAACAATATCGAGATCCAACGCCTCTACGTGGACAAAGCTTATCATGGTCTTAAAGTTGCCGACAGGCTCATGCAGTTAGCGATCGATATCGCAAAAGGAAATAAGCACGATTGGGTTTGGCTTGGCGTGTGGGAACATAACCCGAGGGCACAACGATTTTACCAGAAGTGGGGCTTCGAACGATTCGGTGAGCACGATTTCTATATGGGAGAAGAAAGACAGACCGACTGGCTGATGCGCAAGCGCATCAATAACCATTGATCATTTACCAATTTCCATTGACCACTGTCAAGCTGTCGAAACTCGTTGGACCCAATGGTAAATGGAAAATGGTTAATGAAACCGCGTCAGCGGTTTAGTGCTTCGATATTGATCGTCACCTGTGTTGCATCTGCACTCAGTTCTGTCGCGAACTTGCTGAGGGGCGATTCCGCCGGCCCTTTCTTCACCGTTCCATCGAAGTTATAGATCGAACCACAAACGGGACAAACGAGCTCCGCCGGTGTAGGGTCGAGCGGCTTCTCATCGTAAGAACATTTCAAAAGAAGTGAGTAATAACCCAATGGCGATTCTTTCACCAGGAAAATATCGTAAGGCGCATTGTCGTCGCGAACGATGTTGAAAGTTGAGTTGTCGAAATTAGTAACAGGCACCGTTATGGTGTTCCCGGCAAACCTGGTTTCGTAAGTTGGTAACGTGCGGAACATGAAACGAAGCACCACAAGGCCACAAGCACACAGTATCTCTTCATCGAAGATGAATCTACGCTTTTCCCACGTGATTCATCAGGTACTTCTTCGGCGTTACTCCATATTTTTTACGAAAGGCAGCAATGAAGTGACTTGGGTTGGTGTAACCGATCTGGTAGGCAACTTCATTCACCTGGAATCTTCCTTTGTCGAGAAGGGCACGTGAATGATCGAGCTTGTGATCGAGCAGGTAACCATACACTGTATTTCCATAGATCTCCTTAAAACCAACCTTCAACTGGTATTCATTAAGACCAGCAAAACGTGCGAGCTCTTTAAGACTTGGTGGTGATTCGAGATTTTTCAAAAGATGCTCCTTCGCGTGTTTGATCTTGCGAACTGTTTCCTGGTCGTTGAGGAACGGGCAGCTTTCGGTATTGGGACGTTTCGTTGAGAAGTAAAGACTAAGAAGCTCTAATGTTTTCGCTTTGTAGTACAGTTGTTCCGAAGTCTGGCTGATCTGTATCGTGAACAACTGGTTCAGCACAACATAAAGATGTGCGGGAATGTCGCGCTCGTCATAGAACGTACGATTCACATTCTCCGGTTTCAGGAACGGCAGCGCGTCGTGCACGAATAATTGATGAAGTCCTCCGAGCGTGATGCTGAGAATGATCATCCTTGTTTTCGGGGCCACCTTCAATATGAAGGGCAGATCTTTTTCGGGGTTGTAGAAGAAGTAATTCTTCTGTTGCTGGATCTCGCGGCTGTAATGAGGTCCAAACTCGAACGAGGCTTTTCCGTCCACGCAGAAATAGAAATGGATCTTCGATTTGCTCACTTCTGTGGGCCAGGAATCGTCGATGTCGCCGGGGTTATCGATACCCACTAACGACATGCTCTCGTCCTCGAAGAGCGGGCGAATTTCACTTTTAAAGGTATTTTCCGAAAACTCGGCGGTAGGTTGTTCCGTATTCATGGGCAAAAATAACGCTGGTAAGCACTTAAATTGTGTGAATTAAGCGGCTTTTACGTAAAAATACCACTTTTCTGAAATCCATGTAAACCTAGGAAAACATAGGTATTAATTATCCAAACTGAGGCATTTTTTATTTAGAACGATTCTAATCTTTGTGACCCGTGAACAAGCTGGCTTTTAGTCTGATCATTTTCGCCTCCTCTGCAGGCACCGCCCTGGCGCAATCCACGGTGGCAGATTCCCTTAAAACCTATACAAGCCCGGAGGTAGTGGTTACGGGTCAGTACGAACCCCAGTCGGTAGACAGGTCGGTGTATAAGATCGTGTGATCCCGATGGAACGCATCCAGGCACGCGGAGCCGTGAGACTCCAGGACGTTCTCAACACCGAACTAAATATTCGCTTCACCCAGGATCTCGCTACCGGAACATCTAACATGACGATGCAGGGATTGACCGGACAGAATGTAAAAGTCCTGATCGACGGGATCCCGATGGTGGGAAGACAAAGCACCGACAATTCGTTTAACATCAACCAGATCAACGTGAACTCGATCGAACGTATCGAGATCATTGAAGGACCGATGTCGGTTATCTACGGTGCCGATGCGCTTGCAGGTGTGATCAACATCATCACGAAGAAATCGCCGGAAGGCAAGATGGATCTCACTGCACGTGTTCATGAAGAAAGCGTTGGAAAAGAATACGGCCTCGACAAAGGAATTCACAATGAAGGCGTGGGTATCGGTTATACGACGAAGAAATTCAACGCAAGAGCGGACTTCGCAAGAAACTACTTTGGAGGATTCAAAGGCGATTCAACTGGTCGCGAAGAGTTGTGGCATCCGAAAACACAATACCTCGGCAACGCATTGGTTGGATTCACAACCGATAAGTCGAGAGCCTACTATCGCATCGATTATCTCAACGAAAATATTTTCAATCCTGGTAACTACGGGCAGGGTGGAGCGGAGCCTGGTGTGGCACTGGACCAAAACTATATCACCAACAGGTTGATGCACCAGTTACAGGGCACTCACACGTTTGGCGATAAGCTTTCATTTAACGGGGCACTTGCATACACACATTATGTGCGCAAGACACAAACAACAACGGTGAACGAAGCATCGGGCGATGTGCGACTGGCACTTGGACCGGGCTTGCAAGATGCGACGACATTTAATGGCGCAACTTTCCGCGGCACATTTCAATACAGGATCAACAGTAAGTTTACCCTGCAACCAGGCCTCGATCTCAATCATGAGACCGGCGAAGGCGGAAGGATCCAGCCCGGCGCACATGCTATCGGCGATTATGCATTTTTCCTTTCGGGAGAATGGAGCGTGACGAAACGAGTACAGTTGCGTCCCGGGATCCGGATGACACACAACACGGTTTACGATGCTCCTCCTGTGATGCCATCGTTGAATACGAAGATCAGGCTTACGGACAGGCAGGATCTGCGCTTGTCGTACGGACGTGGCTTCCGTGCTCCTTCGATCCGTGAATTGTATTTCGATTTCTTCGATGCAAGCCACTCCATCGAGGGCAATCCAAACCTGAAACCGGAAACATCCAACAGCTTTAATGGATCTTGGAACTGGGATTGGCTTCACTTGCCTGGCAACAAAATAACTATGTCGGTAGGAGGATTCTTCAACGACGTGCACGATATGATCAACTATGGTATCAAAGCCGGCTCCACTATCACGTCATACATCAATGTTGATCGCTATAAGACGAAAGGTGTTACATGGAATAACATGTGGCGCAACAACAACTGGGATTTCAATTTAGGCTTCGCATATACCGGCCGCTACAATCAATTGCATGAAGACACGAACGGCGGTGCTGCATATCAATGGTCGCCCGAAGTCAATACAACAACAAGTTACAGGACAACGAAGGGAGGATGGAATTTTTCAGTGTACTATAAATACACCGGCAGGCTTCCGTACCCTGAGATCGTAACTGTAAACGGCGAGTCCGTTGTTAACATCGCGAAGATGAGCGCCTATCACTGGGCCGACGCGAGCGTTCAAAAACAGATCTTCAAAAGCTTCTCTGCCACTGCAGGTGTTCGAAACCTGTTCAACATCACCAGTGTGAATACAACTTCGTTGTCGAGCGGTGGTGCACATTCAACCGGATCTATTCGTCCGATAGGCTCGGGAAGAGCTTACTATCTAAGTCTTGTCTACATGTTTAATCAATAAATCCTATAACTCTCACTTATGAATAAGTTTTTCAAAGTATCATTTCTTGGCCTGGCGTTGTCGGCTGTTGTGTTGCTGAGCTCGTGCTCCGATGATCCTGCATTGCCGGATAACCTCGCTAATTTCCAATCGGATACACAAGGTCTTGCTGCTTCTGAAACAGACCTTACCGTTAATCTGACTTTTGTTCGCGCCGTTGATGTTGCTGGTAACCTCGTTATCGATTTCACACCCACCGGTGTTGAATATGGCACCGACTTCACAACAGATCCGGCTGCAGTTAACAACAGCATTACGATCCCTGTAGCGGCTGGTGCTACATCTGCTTCGTTCAAAGTAACGAAGACGAATACTACTGGCTTGCAGGGCGATGAGAAGATCGTGTTTACGCTGCAGACGGTGGCTGACGGATTGTTGCTCGGCGATAAGAAGACATTCACTCTCTCGTTCTCCGAGATCATTGCAAGCAGTGCAACGGTTAATGTTGACGGTGGTGGAGCAACTTATCCTAACCACGTGTTCATCGACTTCAGCGGAAATCGTCAGACTGCAGTTGCAAGAAACACATGGGATCTTGGATTTGCTTCTGCCGGCGACCAGTTTCGTGTTGTATTGAACAGCGCCAACAACATGCTCGTTCGCGCTATCGATAAGAACGACCTCACGACTGTAACAGCTGCTGATACTACAGGCTTCGCAGCTCAATTAAGCGTAGGTGCAATCTTCGGTATCATTGCTACGGAAGATCCCAGCGACTATCCTTCATGGCTCAATCAAACCACAACGTGGATGGACGATCCGAAGGGCGATCTTACAAAGACAGCCATCGCTTCGGTCTCTGCAACTGACAGCGAGAACAAAGTGTATATCGTGAACCGTGGCAATGGTCCCGGCAGCACAGCACTCGGCTGGAAGAAGATCCGTGTGATCCGCAACGGTGCTAACTACACTTTGCAACACGCTGATATCGGTTCTTCAACTTTCCAGACACTGACAATTACGAAGAACAGTGCAGCTCGCTTCCAGTTCGCGTCTCTCGCAAGCAACTCTGTTGTTAATGTAGAGCCTAACGTTGGCGATTGGGATATCGAGTGGACCGCATTTACCAACGCGATCCCGACTGGCGGACCCACAGATCCTTACATTCCTTATGCTTACCAGGATATGATCGTATCGAATGTCAGTACCGTTTCGACAGCACAGGTGTTGACTTCGGTTTCCAGTTACGAAGCATTCAATGAAGCGAGCCTCGCGAGCATAACATTGAACAACAACAACCAGATCCTTATCGGTTCAAGCTGGAGATCTACTGGTCCTCCTCCTGCACCGATTGGTCAGAAGACAGATCGTTTTTATGTTGTTAAAGACGGCGCAGGTAACGTTTACAAAGTTCAGTTTACCGCTCTTACAACAAATGGCGAACGTGGCAAACCACAGCTTAAATTTGACCTTGTAAAAAAGGGATCGTAAGTTAAATCATGATTAAAACCATAAGAAGCCTTCGGTTGATTGGAATCGCCGAAGGCTTTTCCTTTCTCATCCTGTTGTTGATAGCCATGCCACTCAAATACAGGTTTGGGATGCCATTGGCAGTAAAGTATGTTGGCTGGGCGCACGGACTGCTCTTCATTCTCTATATCATAGCGGTGTTTGCCGCGATTAAGGCGATGAAGTGGGGTTTCAAGGGAGTCATCATTGCCCTTATCGCATCTTTATTGCCAGCAGGAACTTTTGTGCTTGACCGGTCACTCAGAAAGCGAGAACAAGAGTTAACAGTGAAAAGTGAATAGTGAAAAGTTTAGCTTTCGGGTTCGGACGCTTTCACTTTTCACTTTTCACTTTTCACTTAAATGAAGGACTTTAAGAAATACTATATCATCCCCGCTCCACCTGAGGACGTCTATCTTGCCCTCACCGTAGAGACCACTGTCGAGTTATGGACTGGCGACAGCGCCTCGATGCAGGCTGTTCCCGAAACGGAGTTTTCGATGTGGGATGGAAGCATCGTTGGCAAGAACCTGGAGTTCGAGCCGGGAAAGAAGATCGTGCAGCAGTGGTATTTCGGTGAACAGGAGGAACCTTCTATCGTCACTATTAAACTTCACGCCCACGAAGAGGGGACGTCGATGGAAGTGAAGCACACTAATATTCCGGATGAGGACTACGCAGATATCGTGGATGGCTGGACAAACACCTACGCTGCCGGCCTCATCGAATTTTACGAGGATGATGTCGACTAACACAGGTATTTTCCGCGTGCCTATTTGGAATACTTCCAAATAACCCATTCCTTTGTTTAGAATTCTTCTAAACAATGAAAGGAGCCTGGATTTCAATACTTTTTCTCTGTTTTGCTTCTGTCGCGTTCGCACAAGATCTCCGCATCATAACGGCGGGCAGCGCGATGACCGAGACGGTCTGTGCCCTCGGTTTGTGCGACAAAATTGTGGCGACAGACCGCACCAGTCTCTACCCTGCAGAAATGCAGAAGCTTCCATCGATTGGATACCGTACCGGCATTAGCGCCGAGGGTATCATTGCCCTGAAGCCATCATTATTTATCGTCGAGAAAGCATACGTTGAGGAGTCGGTTGTTAACCAGATCAAATCAACCGGTGTTAAGGTGATCGAAGTAGCGAGGGCGTATGATCTTCCCGGCACAAAAAATCTTATTCGCGTCATTGCCATGGAGGTGAATAAAAAGTCTGAAGGTGAACACATCATCACAAAGATTGAATCTCAACTTGCCGAGGCGAATGCTATCGTAAAGAAGGCGTCTGCCGGTAGGCAAGGCCCTAAAGTATTATGCATCTACAATCGCGGAACATCGTCGTTCGATGTTGCCGGCAACAATACATTCTCTAACATTCTTCCTTTCGTAAATGCAACGCCGGCTGTGACTGGTGTTGAAGGTTACAAACCTCTGAACACGGAAGCACTTATTGCAGCTAATCCTGATTTCCTTTTGATGTTCGAGTCGGGTGTGAAAAGTCTTGGTGGCGTTGAAGGTGTGTTGAAAGTTCCTGGTGTCGATCAGACAACGGCGGGCAAGAAGAAACAAGTTATCGTGATGGATGGCGTTAAGCTGTCGAATTTCGGACCACGCCTTGGCGAAGCAGTGAAGGAGCTCGCGGAGATCCTTTATTCCAACAAACAGTTCAACTAAATGGTGGCGACGACCATAGTTTTGAAAGAACGAAAAGATGTGGTCGTACTCACGGGTCTCGCTGTTGCACTCGTTATAATTTTTCTTTTCAGTCTCAGCATCGGGCAGATCCTCATACCGGTGCGTGAGATAGCAGTTATTTTCCTGAAGAAGCTCGGGTTGTTCTCATCTGTAGAAACCGACAGTGTTCACGAAACAGTATTATGGAGCATTCGCTTGCCGCGTTTGGTGATGACAACGCTGATCGGCGTTGCGTTGGGCGTGAGTGGCGCCGCGTTGCAGGGATTATTCAGAAACCCGCTGGTTGAACCCGGGCTGATCGGTGTATCGAGTGGTGCATCGGTGGCGGTTGTAAGCGTGATCGTATTCGGATCGGCGATTGGTCTCGACCGGCATTCATTGGGCATGTCGGTGATCATGCCGGCAGCTGCATTTGGCGGAGGACTGCTCGCGACGTTTTTCGTGATGCAGATCGGTAAGCAAATGAGTAACGGAGGCCACGTTGGCCCATCTACAGTTGCCATGCTGATATTGGCAGGCGTTGCCGTAAATGCAATGTGTGGTGCGTTGATGGGACTTGCCATTTTCCATGCGAATGAGAACCAGCTTCACATGTTTACATTCTGGACGCTGGGAGATCTTGGTGGTGCGAGCTGGCCCAGCCTGGCTATCGCAACACCGTTGCTTATAGTTGGGATCTTTTTCCTGTTGAGATATACGAATGCGTTGAATGCGATTGCTCTCGGTGAGTCGGAAGCTTTTCACATGGGTGTTGATGTTGATCGTGTGAAGAAATCGATCGTCTTCTTTGCAGCCCTTTCGGTAGGAGCGAGCGTGTCGCTCGCAGGCGCGATTGGTTTTGTTGGACTTGTAGTTCCTCATCTGATCCGTGTTACATTTCATTCCGATAATAAATTAGTGATGCCCGGATCTGCAATTGGTGGTCCGTTGCTTCTGATCGTTGCCGATATGATTGCGAGAACGATCTATGCACCGACTGAACTACCGATTGGTGTTATGACGGCATTGATTGGTGCCCCGTTTTTTATTTTTCTTTTATTAAGATCAAAGAAATGATTGCAGCTAAACAATTATCGATCACGAGAAACGGGAAGCAACTTGTTAACGGGGTTGATCTTGAAATTCGCCCTGGATCTTTCACTGCTATCGCAGGACCGAACGGAGCCGGTAAGACTTCGCTGCTCAAAGCAATTTCAGGCGAATCAAGCTACGAAGGTTCTTTGGAGATCAACGGAACACCCGCCAGTAAATACAGTGTTGCCGAACTCTCGAAAGTACGTGCAGTGCTTCCTCAATCAACACACCTGCAATTTCCTTTTACAGTTCAGCAGGTTGTGAAGCTCGCAGGCAATCACAAGAACATTGAAGAAGTAATGGAGCTCACTGGTATTACATCGTGGGCTGCGCGCAACTATCTTACACTCTCCGGTGGCGAACAACAACGCGTTCAATTGGCCCGCGTGCTTTCGCAAGTGTGGGATATCAAAGGTTATCCGCGCTACGTGCTGCTCGACGAACCCACATCGAATCTCGATCTCGCGCAGCAACAACTGATCTTTAGTCTCGTGAAGCATGCCTGCGAAAGAAATATAGGTGTGCTCGCAATTGTTCACGATCTGAACCAGGTTGTGCAGTTTGCCGACAAACTTTATTTCCTTAAGGACGGAAGTGTTGTTGCCAATGGAAATCCTAAAGAGATCTTTACGAAGAAGATTATTGAAGAGACATTTTGTTGTAAGGTGAATGTGTATCATGATCCGTGCACAGATTGTCCTTACATAGTGCCGGATAAAAATTTATTTACATCACCCCTTAAAACCGTTACAGCATGAGTCAGGTCATAGAAAGTAAGGCAACCGATCTACGTTCCGCATGGGAGCAATTGAAAAAAGATAGACCAACACTTCGCATCCGCGATTGCGCGATCGAACTGGGTGTTAGCGAAGCAGAGCTTCTCGCAACAACCGTTGGCGATTACACAACGATGCTTGCGGGCGACTGGACTGCTCTTCTTTCGCGATTGCCCGAGCTGGGACGCGTGATGTCGCTGACGCGCAACGAAGCCTGCGTGCTCGAGCACAAGGGATCGTTCCAAAAGGTCGACATCATGGGATCGCCCACACACAAAATGGCTACCGTGATCGGTCCTATCGAAACACGCGTGTTCTTCAGCGCGTGGCATTTCGGCTTCGCAGTAAAACAAACTACACCTCACGGTGTTCAGCAAAGCATCCAGATCTTCGACGAAGCTGGTGACGCTGTTACAAAAGTTTTCCTGCAAGGTCCTGTTGGAAACAAGGCAGGCAGCGATATTGAAGCTTACGATAAGATCGTGGCAGATTTCACTGCACCGGTTCAATCCACCGAAATAGAAGTTAAGAAAGTTACTCCCATGCCTACGAAGGCTATCGCGCAGATCGATAAGGCCGCGTTGCTGAATGACTGGGAGAACATGAAAGACACGCACGACTTTTTTGGAATGCTTCGTAAGCACGGCGCCAATCGTCTCGATGCAGTAGTGCTGTCGGAAGGAAAATACAGCTCTCGGTTAAACAATAAGTCGCTGCAACCGATGCTCGAGAAAGCAGCTAAAGATCATTTGCCGATCATGGTGTTTGCGGGCAACCGTGGCAACCTGCAGATCCACCAGGGCAAGATCATGACCATTCGCGTAATGGACAACTGGTTGAATATTCTCGACCCTGACTTCAACATGCACCTGCGCGAAGATCTCGTGGATAGTGTGTGGGTCGTGAAGAAACCTACAACCGATGGTGTGGTAACCGGCATTGAAGTGTTCGACAAGAACAAAGAAATGATCGTTCAGTTCTTTGGATTGAGGAAGCCTGGGATTCCTGAATTGGAGAAGTGGAGAGAGTTGGTAGACGGGTTGGAGAAGGCTTGATTTCGGGCTAATTTGCCGGCTCATTACTAATCTATGGTTGAGTTGTTCAAATCCCTGGTTGACTTTGTACTTCATATAGACCAGCATTTGGTCGAGATTGTTCGCGACTACGAAACGTGGACGTATCTTATACTTTTCCTCATCATATTCGCCGAGACGGGTCTTGTGGTAACACCGATCCTTCCCGGCGATTCTTTATTGTTTGCTGCGGGCGCAATTGTTGCGAAGCCGGAGACGGACATGAGCATTTTATTTTTAACGGTCCTGTTGTGCATCGCGGCAGTGCTGGGCGACCTCGTTAACTATCACATCGGTAAGGCCATTGGTCATCGCGCATTTAGTGGCAAGTTCAAACTTTTGAAGGTGGAGTACCTGCAGAGAACCCAGGAGTTTTATTACAAGCATGGCGGCAAGACGATCATCTATGCGCGCTTCATCCCGATCATAAGGACGTTTGCGCCATTTGTTGCGGGCATTGGAACGATGTCATATGCAAAGTTTGCGTCGTTCAATGTTGTTGGCGGTATTGCGTGGGTGAGTAGTTTTTTGTTGTTGGGATATTTCTTCGGAGGTCTTCCGGTGATAAGAGAGAATTTCACATACGTTGTATTCGGCATCATCTTCGTGTCGATACTTCCACCGATCATAGAGGTGATCCGCAGTCGCGTGAAAGCAAAAAATACCAAGCCCGGAAATATTTAATTGGTTTGTCAGGTTTACCGTACGCTGTTTAACTCTCGAAATAAACCTGAAGACCCCTTTTAACTAAGCACTCTTAAAAAAAGCCGGTCTTACCACCGGCTTTTTTATTGATTCCCGATTCCCTACATTTCATTCGCCCTAAGCCTTGACCAATGACACTACCACAACAGCAACGCTATCACTCCCTCGACGTATTTCGCGGCATGGACGTCGCCATCATGATCGTCGTGAATTCACTCGCGAGCGGACAAACTTATTCGCCACTTACACACGCCGGATGGCACGGCTTCACACTTACAGATCTCGTGTTCCCCACGTTCCTCTTCTGCGTGGGCAACGCCATGAGCTTCTCGCAACAGAAATATGAATCGTTAGGACAGAGCGCGTTCCTGGTGAAAGTTCTCAAAAGAACACTCATCATATTCTTGTTAGGCTACTTAATGTACTGGTTCCCGTTTGTCGACTACGGAGCCGACGGCTTTACCTTCCGGCCATTCTCCCACACCCGTGTGTTCGGCGTACTGCAACGCATCGCGTTGTGTTATTTCATCGCGTCTATCGTTATCCACTATCTCAAAGTACAGGGCGCCCTTATCTTCAGTTTAGTCGCACTAATACTTTATAGAGTACTGCTCGCAGCATTCGGCGATCTTTCTGTGGAAGGAAATGCAGGCACCCTGCTCGACCTTTGGTTGTTAGGTCCCGATCACCTCTATCATGGTGAAGGTGTTGCTTTCGATCCGGAAGGTTTGTTGAGTACACTTCCGGCAACAGTGAACGTTATCGCCGGTTATGTTACCGGTCTTTACTTGCAACGCAACGGGCAAAACTACGAGACCATCGCGAAGATGCTGATGGTAGGAGTGGTGCTGCTGTTAGGCGCCATCTGGTGGGATCTTCTCTTCCCGATCAACAAGAAATTATGGACGAGCTCTTATGTTCTTCTTACCGTGGGGATCGATCTCTGCGTGTTGTCATTGCTCGTGTTCATTATCGACATCGCAGGTAAAAAGAACTGGACTTACTTCTTCGAGGTGTTCGGACGAAACACGCTGTTCATTTATCTCTTATCTGAAGTGCTTGTGATTCTCCTGTACAGCATTCCTGCCGGCGAGGGCTCACTCTCCGGATGGATCTATCAGAACTTGTTTTACTCGTGGGCGGGAAATCTTAATGGCTCGCCATTGTTTGCCATCTGGATCATGCTCACCTGTTGGGTGATCGGATACTTTATGGATAAGAGAAAGATCTATATTAAAGTCTGACCTGCAGGATCAGGAACGATCACCGTAAAAGTAGCTCCTTCATTTACTGTACCATTGGCGAAAATAACTCCGCCATGATTCTCTACGATCTTTTTGCAGATCGACAGGCCGATGCCTGTGCCTTCGTATTTGTTTCTTGGATGAAGTCGCTGGAATATCGAAAAGATCTTCGGTAGAAATTTATTGTCGAACCCGATGCCGTTGTCGGAGAAAGTAAGCTGCAGGTACCGTTCGGCAGGCTGAAGACTAAATTGCGCTGTTGCCTGGGCCGTAAGATAATGGTGTGTGATGACCAACTCCGCCGGAGCTTCCGCCTTTCGAAACTTCAATGAGTTGCTTACAAGATTCTGAAACAACTGCCGGAATTGTGATGGAACCACGACAGCTTCGGGCAACCCATTGCTGATGACCCTCGCATTCGTTTCTTCAATCTTCTGATCGAATGTTTGTAACACGTCGGTAAGTAATGTCTGCAGGCTTATTTTCCTGAATGACTGATCGGCTGAAACCTGGGCCAGCGACAACAAGTCGTCTACCATCTGCTGCATCCGGATCGACGAGTTCACAACCTTTTGAAGATACATCTTGCCGTCGTCACTGAGATTAATGTTTTCGATCGACACCAGCCGATCAGTGAGTGTGGAGATCTTGCGGAGCGGTTCTTTCAAATCGTGACTCGCGATGAAGGCAAACTCTTCGAGGCTTCGGTTAGACTGTTCGAGCTGTGTTGTTTTCTGAATGAGTATTTGTTCGGCTTTGATCTTCTCGGTAATGTCGAGCGAGATGTTAAGAATATGGTCGACACGATTGTTTTCGTCGCGACTGAAAACAGTTCCGAAAGTATGAAACCACCTGTATTCACCGTTTGCGTGACGAAGCCTGTATTGAAATTCGGCGATCGGCTCGTCTATACCTTCGATATAATTCCTGTTGGTCTCTTCGATGATCGTGGCATTTTTTTCCATGATTGGAGCAAGATCGTCGGGATGAATGAGGCTCACGAAGAACGCGATGCCTTCCTCGAGCACGACCTTGGGATCGTAACCGAGTAACGTTCGGAGGCCGGCGTTCACAAACAAATATTTACCTGTAATGGCATTGTAAGTTGTGATGATCGACGGTGCTGCGTCGGCTACCTTTTGAACGAAGCGTTGATTTTGCTCCAGCTGTGTTTCGATAGCCTTCTGTTCCGTTACGTCTTGCGCCGTTCCGAAGATCTTGCGGGCCTTGCCGGCGAGATCGTATTCAATTTCACCGCGCGCATGAAGAAATTTTTCGCGGCCATCATTTAAAAGGATACGGTAATGAAAATTGAAGGGCTTGCCGGTTTTAATGGCGTTCCCAATACTCGCGTCCACTACCGCATTATCGTCGGGATGATTATAGGGGCGAAGGAGATGATCACCAACCGATGTGCCTGGAGCAATCTCGTAAATACGATAGAGTTCGTCCGACCACGTGAGCATTTGTGTATTAAGATCCCATACGTAGTTGCCGATCTTCGTAACAGCCTCGGCTTGCCGATACAGCATGTTACTCCTTTTGTATTCTTCGGAGTTTCGCTCGATGCGTTCCTGTAAGATGCTGGTATAAGTGTTAAATAATGCCGACAGGTATCTCTGTAAATACTCGTCGATCTCTTTAATGATGGCAATACCTTTGTCCAGGTCATTCGTGTACCTGGGAAGAAACTGGAGAAAGATCTCTTTTCTCACTTTCGTCACAGCCGCAATGTCTTCCGTAACGATCTGGTCTTTCTCTATTATCGGAAGTTGATTCTTTTTCCATGAGTCGACCGTCTTCGCAATGATCTCGTCGGTAGTTCCGTCGATCAACCCGTTCAGCAGTTCGGAGTAGCCGGTTATCATCAGCTTCAGCAGGTCTTCGTCGGAAGCTTTTATATACTTTAAGATCGGGACATTTGCTTCGCGGGAAATGCGAAGAGCGACATTAGCGAATTCTTCGAGGTGATCTTTTAACAGGAAAGCGGCAAAGCCGGGGAGATGTTTCCCATGGGATGCAATCTTCTCTGTCATACTTCTTCGAAGCAAGGAAGATAAGAGTAATTAGTCGATTTTTCTAGGCAAAATCCGGATCGAGACCGAGGCGATCTTTCATTTCTTTGAGCACCGGATTTTTTTCAGCGAGATGATCGAATTTTTCTTTCGTCGTGAAAAGTTTCCTTTCGCCGTTGTTTACCTGTTCGATGATCTTGCCTTCAACGATCAAAGAACTGTTGCCTGTACGATCGCGGAGGAAGGTGATGAGCGAGGTCTTTAAGGTATTGAACAACATCTCCTCGACGGTTCCGCTGAGCGTAAGGTTGATGATATTTCCTTCCAATGTATATCCTCGTTTCAACATCGAAAGATCTGGTGTTATCGCTTTCCTGAGTTCAATGAAATCTTCCCAGGCTTTCTTTAGGATGTCGTTGTCGATCGGCCGGTCGGGCGTGCGTTCTTTAACAACAGGCACTTCTTCGGCGGTCTTTGAGACTTTGCCGATGTTTGAAAGATTGAGTGTGGATCTTTGCCTTCCGTCTTTTGGAGGCAACGGTGTAGAAATTTTTTCTTCTGGCTTGTTTTCAGGCGGGCCAACCAGCACCTCGCTGACCTTTTCGATCAGGGGTTCAATTTTTTTTTTAATCCTGCCGGCTCTGCAGTTGCGTTCACTTCAGCTTTTCCGTTGGATTTAAAAACGGCATTCACGTTTGCCATCTTCATCAGCGCAAGCTCAACAGTGAGTCGTTGATTTCTGCTTGCCTTGTAATTGATATCGCACTGGTTGGAAATATTCAACCATGAAAGAAGCAACGATGGTGAGCAGGCCTGCGCCTGCTCCGCATATTTTTTACGAATGCTATCGGGAACTTCCATCAACTGAACGGTGCGCGCATCTTGCGATACGAGAAGATTTCTCAGGTGCTCACTCAGTCCAACGATAAAATTCTGTCCATCGAAACCTTTCCTGAGAATTTCATCAAGAAGCAACAATGGTTGTGTTGCATTCTCTGCAAGCAACCCGTCTACGACGTTGAAATAATAATCGTAGTCGAGAATATGAAGATTGCTGAGAACGTCTTTGAAAGTTACTTTTTTGCCTGACGAGAATGTCACCATCAGGTCGAATATCGATAAGCCATCGCGCAAAGCTCCGTCGGCTTTTTGTGCGATGAGATGCAACGCTTCGTCTTCTGCTTTGATGTCTTCCCGGTCGGCGATCTTCCTGAGTTGTTTCGAGATATCAGAAACCTGTATGCGATTGAAGTCGAAGATCTGGCAACGCGAAAGGATCGTCGGGATCACTTTGTGTTTCTCGGTGGTGGCGAGGATGAAGATCGCGTACGACGGCGGTTCTTCCAGCGTTTTCAGGAATGCGTTGAAAGCCGCATTCGAGAGCATGTGAACTTCATCGATAATGTAGACCTTGTATTTTCCGAATTGCGGTGGGTATCGGACCTGGTCGATGAGACTCCGGATGTCTTCGACAGAGTTGTTCGAAGCGGCATCCAGTTCGAAGATATTGAGTGAATTTACTTCGGCTTTTTCTTCGAAGCCGTTGATCATCCGGGCTACGATACGCGCACAGGTTGTTTTACCAACACCGCGCGGCCCGCAGAACAAGAGCGCCTGCGCGAGCTTGTTGTTGTCGATCGCATTTTTTAGCGTGGTCGTAATGTGCTCCTGTCCAACGACTTCCTCGAAACCGAGTGGGCGATACTTGCGGGCGGAGACAACAAAATGATCCATTGGGTCCGAAAGATATTAAGAAATGCTCATTTCACATACTTATCCGGCAAGGGAAAACCTAAACTCTCAGCACACCAAAAAACATTCACGACATAAAATCTCTTACCGTCGAAAAACAATTGGATGCTGTTCACGCCGCGGTTTGTTACGGGTCCGTCTTTCTTTTCCTTCGTCTCATAGGTGCTGAAAACGTGCGTTACGGTTCCGTACTGCTCGGCCACGCGATGCAGTTCGCGTTCGTAGAAACCTGTCGTGATTCGCGTGGTGAACATTTGAACATAATCTTCGGGCGAGAGCGACGCGAGTGTTAATTCGCCCTGCGGATTTTTACGGCTGGGCATCAGCTTCGCTTCGGGTTTAAATAAATTTCTGAAACGGTCCCAGTCGCGGGGAGCGCCGGGGTCGCCGGAGATCACATCGTAAAGAGCGGCGACGATCGCGTCAACACTTTCGACGTCCTTCGAATAGTCTTTGATCTGCGCGAATGCACCCGTGCTAAGTGTAATCAGCACAACGATCGAAAATTTTTTCATGATCGTAATATCGTATTTTTACTCAGAATGGCCTCTCCGAAATACTCCATTATTATACCCGTTTACAATCGTCCCGGAGAGGTGGAAGAACTGCTCGCGAGTCTTTGCAAACAAACCTTTACCGATTTCGAAGTTGTGCTCGTGGAAGATGGTTCGAGCGTGACATCGCAGTCGGTCTACGAAAAATATTCGTCACAGCTCAACATACAGTATTTTTTCAAACCAAATTCCGGTCCCGGTCCAAGCCGCAATTTCGGGTTCACAAAAGCAAGAGGAGATTACTTCGTTGTGTTCGACAGCGATTGTGTAATTCCTCCCGAATATTTTTTCGTGGTGGAACGGCACATGCTACACGAACCACTCGATGTTTGGGGTGGACCCGATCGCGGTCACGGTGATTTCACATTGTTACAACAGGCGATGGCCTATTCAATGTCGTCGACACTTACCACCGGTGGAATTCGCGGAGGAAAAAAGAAATCATTCCAGGCAAGGAGCTTCAACATGGGAATGTCGCGTGAAGCTTATAATAAAACAGAAGGATTTAAATTCGATCGTTATGCGGAAGACATCGAGTTCAGTTTGCGTGCCGTAACACTCGGATTGAAAGTCGGATTGATAACAGAAGCATTCGTTTATCATAAGCGACGTGCAACGCTATCGCAATTCTTCAGGCAGGTGTCGAACTTCGGTATGGGAAGAATCCATGTTGGCCGTGCACACAAGGGTGGCGTAAAACTGACGCACTGGTTTCCCGCGTGTTTTTTATTGGGGCTTGTCGTCGCGGTTTTCTTTCCATGGTTGTTCCTCGGATATGCTCTTTATTTGTTGGCTGTATTTTTCGATTCATTGCTAACAACCAAAGACATTAGAGTGGCGTTCTTATCGATACCTTCCGTTGTCGTGCAAATGACCGGCTACGGATCAGGATTCTTAAAGGCATTAATTTCAGGTCGATGACCAAAACAATACTGATCACAGGGAGCTCAACAGGCATTGGAAAAACAATTGCAGCTTACTTCCAGGCGATGGGATGGAACGTAGCGGCAACGATGAGAGACCCAGGAAAAGAAACGGAGCTCACCGAACTCGAGAACATCAAATGCATTCGTCTCGACGTTACCGACGAAGCTTCGATCCAATCTGCTATCGAAGAAACAATAACAACATTTGGTGGCATCGATGTTATTGTCAACAATGCCGGTTACGGAACCCTCGGACCTTTCGAAGCAGCATCTAAGGAACAGATCCAACGGCAGTTCGATACGAATGTGTTCGGACTCATGAATGTAACACGCGCCATACTTCCATACTTTCGAAGCAAACGCAGTGGTACTATCATCAACATTGCTTCGGTAGGCGGACGAATGACGTGGCCATTGTATACTTTATACCACGGAACCAAGTGGGCTGTCGAAGGGTTCTCCGAAAGTCTTCAATACGAACTGCGTCCATTCAACATTCGTATAAAGATCATCGAACCGGGTTCTATTAAAACGGACTTCTGGGGACGATCGCAGGAAGTAGTCTTCAAACGCGGGCTCGATGTTTACGAAGAGTATGTAAACATTGTAGTACCCAATCTTCAAAAGTCGGGAGCGAATGCACCGGAAGCTGATGTTGTTGCAAGCGCTGTTTACAAAGCTGCTACCGACAATTCATGGCGGCTTCGATATTCAATTGCCGGTGCAAAGTGGACGTTGTTTCTTCGAAGGATTATTCCAACGAGATGGTTTAATGCTGCCGTAAGGAGAGCCGTTGAAAAGAAAGAAGACAGGTTAAAGAAATATGCAGGTGAATCGTAAGCGGTAAACAGTAATTGGTGCTTTCGGTGTAGTCTTTAATACCGTTTACTGCCCACCGTTCACCGTTTACTATTTCTCGCCGAGCGAAAACCAATTTCCCGAATCATCTTTGAACAACGCTTCCGTTCCATAAAACTCTTTGGTCGGTGCTTTCGTAAATTCAACTCCTTTGGCTTTAAGTTCCTCGTAGGTTGCGTCGATGTTTTTTGTTTCGAACACGCCGAAGCCGAATGTCCCCGCTTTGATCAGCTCTTTCATTTTCTTTGCCGTGTCTTCTGTAAATCCCATTCCTGGTTTTACAGCCATCAATGATATCTCGAGCTCCGGCTGTTCTTTCGGAGTCACTGTGAGCCAACGAGCATCGGGTCCCATGGGTGCATCGGTATGGACGATGAGTCCGAGTTTGTTCACATAAAAGTCGTAGGCAGAATTTTGATCGAGCACGTAAATCGATACGTGCGACATTTTGGTAATCATAGCTGTAATTTTTTTATGAAAGTACTTAACGCCCCGGAGCGACACTTCTTGAAAATTGCTTTTCGGCGAAACAATTTGGGACCGTTCTCAACGGTTCTTCGATAGTGATCCTTTTCTTTTCGAGGATCTCTTTTTGTCGCCTCTTGGGTGTCTTGCCATAAAGCTTCGTGAATTGCGTTGTGAATGTACCCACGCTTTCGAACCCGATCTCGAAGCAGATATCCTGGATCTTCAGGTCGGGATTGGCCATCAACTTTTCGGCTTCCAGCATCCGGAGCGACATCAAATACTGGTGTGGCGTGTCGCCGTAGGCCTGTTTGAACAGTCTTATGAAGTGGAATCGTGAGAACGAGGCTTCGCCTGCGATCTCGTCTATGTTGATCTTTTCCCTGAAATGCCTGTCGATAAAAAGCTTCGCCTGTACGATGCGGCGGTATAAATATGCTTTCGGGTATTCCACTTTCAAAAGTAACAATTTGGTAATATTGTCGCGCCACAACCAAACCCCTCTAATGAAGTTATTCAAAAGTTTCTTCAAGATCATCAATTACAAGACACTGATCGTAACTGCGCTGTCGGTTGTCTCCACGTACCTGTGTTATCATTATCACCTCATCGCGAAATTCCCCGATATGCTGGTCGGTGTGGCAATCGTGTTCCCGGTTGTGTTCTCGATCGGCTCGGCGTACAATCGTCGCGAGACAGCCCTCCAAAAACTTTCCGACTTTAAGGGGCATGCCGCGGCGATATATTTTGCAACGCGCGACTGGCATACGCAACCTTCGTCCGATCTGCACATACGGATTCGCGACCACATTCACACGATGCTTTTATTGATGCGCGATATGTTCAGGGTAACAGGTAAGAACTCGTGGCTTGAGTACGAGAAAAAAATGTACGCGGAGTTTTCTGTTCTTTCGAAGCTCGTATTGGAGCTCAGGAATCTCGGCGTTCAGAGTGGCGAAATCTCACGCATCAGTCAATACGTCAGCAAGATGATCGTTGCGTTCGACAACATGAAGATCTTTCACGCCTACCGCACGCCCGTAACGCTTCGTGCGTACAGCAAAGTATTTCTTTACATTTTCCCGATCGTATATGGACCTTACTTCGCAAGCACCGTTGCCGACTATTCGCAAAGTCTCGAGTATGTAATGCCGATCTTATACAGCTTCATTCTCGTGAGCCTGGACAATATCCAGGATCATCTCGAGAATCCTTTCGATGAAGTAGGAGAGGACGATATTATAATAGAGGCGGAAGAGACAACGCAGCTATTATCGTAGAACTGAACTTAGGTTACTACGCGAATACCCAACTCTTTCAACTGTGCTTCCGAGATCGTTGATGGTGTATCGATCATCACGTCTTTGCCTGCGTTGTTTTTCGGGAACGCAATGAAGTCGCGAATAGAATCTGCACCACCGAAGAGCGAACAGAGTCGATCGAATCCGAAAGCAATACCGCCATGCGGAGGTGCTCCGAACTCGAATGCTTCCATTAAGAAACCAAACTGCTTCTTCGCTTCTTCTTCGGAGAATCCAAGCTTCGTAAACATCAGTTGTTGTGTAGGACGATCGTGAATCCGGATCGAACCACCGCCAACTTCTGTTCCGTTGATGACCATGTCGTAGGCGTTGGCGCGCACCTTACCGGGATCGCTGTCGAGCAGCGGAAAATCTTCAGGCTTCGGTGAAGTGAATGGATGGTGCATGGCGTGAAAGCGATTCGTTTCCTCGTTCCATTCGAGCAACGGGAAATCGATCACCCACAGCGCAGAGAATTTATTCTTGTCGCGCAAACCAAGCTGGGTGCCCATGAGCAATCGCAGCTCGCCGAGAGCCTTCTGAGTTTTTTCCTTAACACCGGAAAGTATCAAAAGAAGGTCGCCATCTTTTGCGTCGAACTTTTGTGCCCATTGTGCAAGAGCAGCCTGGTCGAAGAACTTATCGACCGAAGATTTATATCCACCGTTCTCACATTTTACATAGATCAGTCCTTTTGCGCCGATCTGTGGTCTCTTCACGAACTCGGTAAGTTCATCGAGTTGTTTGCGTGTATACGAAGCACATCCTTTTGCACTGATACCGGCAACAAATTCCGCATCGTTGAATACAGGAAATGTTGTTCCTTTCAACCCGGTGATCTCGACAAACTTCATGTCGAAACGAGTGTCGGGTTTGTCGGAACCGTAGTACTTCATCGCATCGGCATAGGTCATGTGCGGAAGCCTGGGGATGTCGATCTCTTTTACAGTCTTGAATAAATGAACGATCAATCCTTCGAAGGTCTTCAGGATGTCTTCCTGCGTGATGAACGCCATCTCACAGTCAATCTGTGTAAACTCGGGTTGGCGATCCGCCCTGAGGTCTTCATCGCGAAAACATTTCACGATCTGGTAATACCTGTCGAAGCCCGACACCATGAGCAATTGCTTGAATGTTTGTGGCGACTGCGGAAGTGCATAGAACTCACCGTTATGAATTCGTGAGGGCACAACAAAGTCGCGCGCTCCTTCGGGAGTTGATTTGATCAACACGGGGGTTTCTACTTCGATAAAATTCAGGCTGTCGAGATACAGGCGTGTTTGCTGCGCCATTTTATGACGAAGCTGAAGGCTTTCGCGAACCGGGGTTCTCCGCAGGTCGAGATAACGATATTTCATGCGAAGGTCGTCGCCTCCGTCTGTGTTGTCTTCTATTGTGAAGGGAGGGTTTTTGCTGGTGTTAAGCACCTTGAAACTTTTAACCCACACCTCGATATCGCCTGTCGCAAGTTTGTCGTTTTTCGATAGTCGTTCGCTTACGGTACCTTCGGTGAGAATTACGTATTCGCGGCCAAACTGGCGGACCTGTTCGATAAGGGATGCGTCCGATTTACCCTCTTCGAGAATGAGCTGGGTAATTCCATAGCGGTCGCGAAGGTCAACCCAGATGATGCCGCCTTTGTCGCGGGTGCGTTGAACCCAGCCGGTGAGCGTTACCTGTTTGTTGACATCGCTGATTCGTAATTCGCCACATGTATGAGTTCGGAGCATTTTTTTTAAGAAATTTGGCGCAAAATAGTGATTTTCAGTATGAATAAACTAGCAATATTACTGTTGACGTTCACCCTTACGGCGTCGACAAACAAGCTCGTGAAGACCAAGGTCAACGACGATATTTCCGTGTCGCTGCCGGCCGATTTTTTTCCCATGACCCCGGAAGATATCGCCCAGCGGTTGCCGTCGGTACGTGCTCCGTTAGGCGCTTATACCAACCAGGACCGGATCGTCGATTTCAGTGTTAACATTTCGGCTACACAATGGCCCGATGCCGACGTCGAGATCGCCGCCAAATTTTTCAAGTCCGGATTGTATAATCTTTTCGATAAGGTGGATATGATCTCGGAGGGACTTCAGGAGATCCACAAAAAGAAATTCATCACATTCGAATTTGAATCGCGTGTTAACCCCAACAAGAGAACAGAGGGCGGAAGCGAGCCATCGTTAAAGTATACACGCATACAATACCTCGTTGAGCCAGGAAGAACGTTGGTGTTTACTTTTACTTGTCCCCGAACCATAAGACAGGACTGGGAAAAGACTTCCTATGAGATCATGAAAAGCATTCGTGTTAAATGATCGAGATCTACACCGACGATTATTTTATGAACGAGGCTCTTAAGGAAGCCCGTATTGCTTTCGATGATGGAGAAGTTCCTGTAGGTGCTGTGGTTGTTTGTAAGAACAGGATCATCGGGCGCGCACATAATCAAACAGAAAGACTAACAGATTCTACGGCACATGCAGAGATGCTTGCTGTGACGTCTGCATCAAACTTCCTCGGATCAAAATATTTGAATGAGTGTACAATGTATGTTACACTCGAACCGTGTGTGATGTGCGCCGGTGCGCTGCACTGGGTTCAGTTGATGAAGCTCGTGTTTGGTGCCAATGATGTGCAGCGTGGATACTCGTTGGTGTCGACTCCATTGCTTCATCCGCGAACTGAAGTTGTAAAGGGCATTAAGAAACAGGAATGCCAGACACTGGTGAACGATTTTTTCAGGCGAATCAGGGAAAAGGATTAATTTGCTTTTTCTCTCACGGAAACCACTGAAAACACGGACGTATTCTGTGAGAAATATAAAACGACATTGTTATGAGCATGGAAATCAAAGGACGAGTTATTCAACTCCTCGCACCACAGACAGGCCAGGGCAAAAAAGGCACCTGGAAAAAACAGGAATTTATTATTGAGACGCAGAGTCAGTACCCGAAGAAAGTGTGCCTCTCGGTTTGGGGCGATAAGATAGACCAGTTCAAGCTGCAGACCGGCGAGATGGTAACGGTGTCTGTTGAACTTGAGAGCCGTGAATATAATAGCAGGTGGTATACTGAAGCGCGTGCGTGGAAGGTCGCCAAAGACGGTTCTGGTTCAGGTTCTTCGCAGCCTCAGCAGCAGTCGAGTGATTTTGGAGATGAACCGTCCGGCTCATCTGGTACAGATGACCTTCCTTTCTAACTAAGTGAAAAGTGAATAGTGAAGGCTAACCCTTCACTTTTTGTTTTTCAGCTTTTGCAGATTTTGCGTTAGGCGTGTCGACTTTCTTGCCGTTTTTGTGCTCGCCCAGGATGATGACATCCTTGGTGATCTGGTACTGGCGGGCTGCCTGCATCATTGCTTCGTAAGTGTCGCGGATGATGATCACACCAGAATTCGCGCCTTTATTGCGGATATCGAGCCAGAAACCATCTTTTTTCTTCTTAGGTAATACAGGAGGTCTTCCCATTTTGGTATTTTTTCGTTGCAAAGATAACAATTTCGCGGGGTTATTTAGTTCCGCCCCGCAAGTATGGGGGTATTGCGACACCTGGCTTCAGTAAATCGTCGGCAATTAACTGTCCTCTCTGTAGCTTCACCTCCTGAACGCCGGCCCACACATTCAAATCGTAGTCTTCGTCGTCGTCTTTTGGGCCACCTGTTCTCACTTTCGCCGACGCTTCTTCTATGTCGAAGGCGATCACCATGGTGCCTTTCCACTCGGTGGAGTTCGGCTTACGAATATCGTCCCAGCGACCGGGACACATCTTGTTGGTAAACACTTCCAGTGACTTGTATAACTCGGCTTCGTCGGTTACGCGACGGCCTTTGCTGAAGAATACGACCGATCTATAGTTGACGGAGTGATGAAAGGCGCTGCGTGCGAGTACCATTCCGTCGATGATGGTTGCTGAGAAGCACACGGGTGCGCCGTCTGCTATCTGTCGCATGTACCATGCGCCTACGGAGCCGTGGATGTAAACGGTGTTGCCGATCCTTGCGAAGCCGGTTGGTATCTGGAAGGGTTGGTTTTCATTGACGTAAGCAACAGTGCACACCAGTGCTTCGTCGAGGATGGAGTAGATGGTGGCGACATCATACGAGCCACGCTTCGGCAGTCGTGTGATCCCGGTTTTATCGGTGATGGGGAATTTGTCCATGGATTCAAATTTCTGCAGTGTACGGAAAACATAACAGATGCAGTTTTTAGAAATTGAGGGTGATCAGTTTGGGAGTATTATTGGGTATGGAAAATATTGCAGAGTTATGGAATGATATAACGATTGATTCGGCAGAGTTTCTTTTGGAACAAACTGAGAAGCGATTACAAGCATCCATCGACGTAGGTAAACAGTTGACCGAGCGAGCAGTAAACGTGATGCAGTTTTCGATTCCGATGTCGATTGGACTTGCGGGTTTGATAATTAGTGAGCCACGGTTTGAATTGCTTATATTCTATGTGGTCATTCTGATCATCTCATTAAGCATATCATGTGTGAGTCTGCACGTATATGACTTATACAATTTGGAGTATTCAGGCGCTGAGCCTCTTGACTTTATACGCGATGAGTATTTCCTTTTTGAAGGAGAGGATCAGCGCCTGGCACTTATGCTCAGCGTTGTAGTTACTAATCAAATAAGAAGTCACAAAAACGAGACCATAAACCGGAAACGCCAACGTATGTTTTTTTATACGATGGGTCTAGTGAAGCTTCTGTTTGTGCTAGGAGTCTTTTTATTCGCCATGGGCTTGCTGAACCTAATATCATTGGGTGAAATGGCTTCGTAGGCCTTCGTGGTGGCTTTGATGTTCTTAATGGCATAAAATTCTTTGTTTGCATTCTTGAATAACACAAACCTACTGCCTCACATAACCATCACCAAAAAAACAGTTGTACGGAAAACCTGACTATTTTTCTGTCAGGGCTTCAACAAGATCTTCCCAAAATGTTCTGCACTCTTCATTCGTGCAAAAGCATCCTCAATCTTCTCTAAAGGAAACTCCGAATCGATAACCGGCCTGATCTTCTTCTTCTCAATAAAATCCAGCACCGACAAAAACTCATCTCTCGATCCCATCAGTGAGCCATGGATCGTAAGCTGTTTGTTGAAGATCAATCGAGGAGGAATGTTTTCGATGTCACCAGCGGTTCTTCCAAACACGACAACTCTTCCGCCAGGCGCGGCCGCCTCCAATAAATTTTTGAACTGCGGACCCGCCGCGCTGTCAAGGATAACATCAAAGCCGCGCGTCAGCTTTTTTGCTTCGTCGGGCCAACGCGTATCGTTATAATCGAAACCCGCTGTCGCACCGAGTGCTATCGCCTTGTCGATCTTCTCTTTCGAAGAAGACGTTACATACACCTTTGCCTGGAAACCAAGCGCCAGTTGCAATGCCCACAATGCCGTTCCACCACTAATGCCCGTTATCAAAACTTTTTCACCGGGACGAAGTCGAGCTTTCGTAAACAAACTCCGGTATGCCGTTAACGCCGACAGCGGAACAGCTGCCGCTTCTGCGAGCGTGAGATGTTCGGGCTTATCGTGAATATATTTTTTCGAGATCAAGATCCACGACGCGAACGTACCGTTGTCGGGATAACCGAGGATCTTAAATGAATCTGCCTGGTATGCAGGTTCTTTTCCCCACTCGAGACTCGGATTGATGATCACTTCTCGTCCAACAAGAGATGGATCACCTTCTTCACCGACTGCTTCAACAACACCGGCGCCATCTGATCCGAGAATAATACCATTGTCAGAAACAACGGTCTGTTCTCTGCGAACCCAGTAGTCGCGATGATTGAGCGAAGCCATGTGAAGTTTCACCAGCACCTGGTCTTTCACAGGTACAGGTTGCTTCATGTCCCTAACTTCGAGTGGGAAATCTTTTCCTTTAAAGAAAACAGCGGGCATTAACCGACAATATAATTCCAGTTATGCTTGTCGGGAGCTGAACCCAGGCGGATCTCGTTCAATTTTTCTTTCACGCGAACCTGGAAGCTATCGGGTGCTGGAGTTTTTATGTCGTAATTAATTCCGTGTATGTTGATGCAACCAATAGTAGCAACAACAGCAGCAGTTCCGGCACCAAAAGCCTCGCTCACGGTTCCGTCTTTGAAACCGGCTTCGAGTTCATCGATGCTCACGCGGCGTTCTTCAACAGAAACACCCATGTCTCTCGCCAATGTAAGTATCGAATCACGAGTGACACCATCAAGTATAGCGGTGCTGAGTTTCGGAGTAACGAGCTTGCCACCGATCATAAACATAACGTTCATCATACCAACTTCGTCGATGTACTTATGTTCTTTGTGGTCGGTCCATAAAACCTGGTCGAATCCTTGTTGTTTGGCAAGCTGCGAAGGATAAAATGCGCCGCCATAGTTACCGGCACATTTTGCGAAACCGGGACTTCCTTCGGCAGTACGAACATACGTGTCTTCTACCTTCAGGCGGAACGGTTTATTGAGATAAGCACCGGCAGGTGTAGTAAGCACAATGAACTTATATTCATCGGCTACCTTAACACCAAGTCTCGATTCGGTAGCAAACATTACGGGACGAATGTATAATGAAGAACCTTCAGACTTCGGGATCCACGCTTTATCGAATTGCACAAGTGCGTGAAGCGACTGAATGAACATCTCTTCGGAGATGCCGGGCATGCACATGCGCGCGAGCGATTTCTGCAGGCGATCATGATGACGATGAGGGCGGAAGATGTTGATCTTACCGTCGTTCATATAGAATGCTTTCATTCCTTCGAATACAGATTGTCCGTAATGAAGTGAAAGCATTGCGGGACTCATACGGAGATCACCGAAAGGCACGATGGTTGGTTCTTCCCACTTGCCATTGCGGTAGTCGGCAACGATCATGTGATCTGAAATGATCTTACCAAACTCGAGGTTCTGAAAATCAACTTCACTGATCCTGGATTGTTTGGTCTTTTCTACTTGAAAAGATGGAGTTACGGTTGTCATGGTCATATTAACTAGGGTTTTCAAGTTAGATGATTTGTAAATATTATGCTAATTCGTTCAAAGCCTGTATGGTGATGTCGATGTCTCTTTCCGATGTAATCCAATTCGATACGGCTGCACGGATCGCCGGCCTGCCACTATAAGTAGTAGGAGTGAAATATGCACGACCGTCGATGCGCACTTTATCAAGAAATGATCTCACTTCGTCTGCCGACCTGTTTCCACTTAACGTGAAGCAGATCACGTTCATCTTGACTTCGGCGAGAAGATCGAATTTTTCTGAATGATCGAGCCATGCTGCCAGCTTCATGGCCATCGCGCAATTTCTTTCAACGATCTCACGATGTCCTTCGCGACCATATGCCATCAGTGAAAACCAGGCGGGCAATGCACGGAATCGTCGCGATGTTTCAGGAGTATAATGAAAGAAGTCGGCACTCTGTTCGGGATCACTGAGGTAAGCAGCGCCGGCGTTCTGAAAGATCTTCAACTGAATTTTCTTGTGTCTCGTGAATTGCATCGCGGCATCGTAAGGAACGTTCAGCCACTTGTGGGCATCGACACAAATTGAGTCGGCATAATTGATGCCTTCTGTAAGATGACGGTACTTCGGAGATGCGCCGGCAAAGCCACCGAACGCTGCATCTACATGCAACCAGAAAGAATATTTCTGTTTCAGTTTGCCGATCGCCACCAGGTCATCGAAATCAACAGTGTTCACAGTGCCAGCAGCAGCTACGACAATAACCGGTTCTTGTTGTTGCGAAAGATGTCGTTCAAGATCGGCGACATCCACAGCCTCACGACCGGGCAACGTTTTTACATAGGTGAGATTCTTTCTGCCAATACCACTCATTGCAAGCGACTTCAGTATTGTTGAATGAGGTGTTCCGCTAAATACTTTTACTTTTCCGGAGATACCATCATTACTGAAATCAAATCCCTGTTGTTCACCGACCCACTGACGTCCGCATGAGAGTCCAACCATGTTCGACATAGTTGCACCTGTTACAAACGATCCAAAGTAATCGTTGCTGATGCCCAACAATTGTTTCAAAAAATTAACGGCCTGCAATTCCAGTTGCGGTGCTATCGAGTCGTTACTTCCGGCAGCGTTCTGATCGTAAGTGCTCACCAGCCAATCGCCGGCCACGGATGCAGGTGTGGAACCGCCGGTAACGAAACCAAAGTATCGTGGGCCGGCAGAGTTGGTGATAAGCCTGGAGTACTTAGTCTCGAATTGTTTCAATACTTCCGTTGCGCCTAACCCGGTTTCGGGAAGGTCGACCAGTGGCAGGTCATTGACCAGCATTCCGGGAGGCAATGTTTCCTGTTCTTTTGAAACATACTTTTCGGCGATCTTCATTGTTTCGCGAAGTATGTTAGCGAATGAATCTTTATCGTGTTGTAATGTACTGGTCATGAATGTTCCGCGAGGATGTCTGAGATCTTGAGTAAATGATGATCGTCGTGCTCCGCATCGAAGAGCGCGAGATCGACGGGTGTCATCGGCACTTTAAGACGTGGATGCAGAGAACTTTTCGATAGATGCATGTCGGAAAGTGTCCTGTATTTTTTGAGGTTGGACAGTCGGGCGTCTTTAAAGAACTCAACCACTTTTTCGATAGGCCACGGATTATAATCTTTTGGTTCGAACACAGCAGGCGACAGCACGGGAATACCGGCGAGCATTTCGTCGATCCGTTTGTTGCCAACGTGGTCTATCTCGGCGAGATGGCCGATGTTTTGTTTGACCGACCATTTATCGTTGGATCTCTTTGAAAGAACATCGTTGCTGATGCCTTTCACTTTGTGTTCGATACGGGCGATCGTTCCTTCGAGACGTTCGAGATAAAATGGGAGCATCTCCTTCGGGACACCGAAAGAGAATGTGCGCTCAAACCAATCAAGTCGTTTCATATTTTTAAAAATCCGCCGTCGACGATAAATAATTTTGCACCGTCTTTTGTGGTGCTGCGATGCGAGCTCATGTCGTCGGAAACTTCGTAGCTCATGCCGGCTTTCAGTTCGAAGCTTTCGCCGGTCTTCAACCCGGTGATCATCGAGCCTTCGAGGCAAAACAAGACATGACCTTTTCCACACCAGTGGTTGGCAACGTAGCCAGGTGAGTATTCGACCAAGCGGATCCGAAGATCATTGTACGTAAGCGTGCGCCATGTCGCGACACCGCTTTCACCACGATGTTCCGTCGTTGGAATTTGTTTCCAGTCGGTGATATGAAACGCGATGGGTAACATTACCTGGAGAACTGTGCGCGCCAGAGTTCACGAAGCTGGAAGCCTTTGTTCACGATGTAGATGCCGGCGACTGTTACCAGCATGGCTACGGCAATGCGGAGATTAAATTTCTCGCCCAATATTAAAGTGCCGAGTAACACTGCTACGATGGGGTTGATGTAAGCATACAGTGAAACTATAGTTACGGGTAATTTCTTCAGGGCATAGGAGAAGCATGCGAAGGCGATGATCGATCCGAACATAATTAAGTATCCGAGTGCCCACAGTGCAGACGATGTCCATCGGATGGTTGAGTAGTCATCGAACACAATACTTCCGATGAAGAGGAATAATCCTCCGAACAACATCTGGAGCCCGGCATTCATAAATGTGTTGCTGTTGTTAACGGCGTTCTTTCTTTTTATCCATACGCTGCCGAACGACCAGCCCATGTTAGCGACGAAGATGAGCACGATGCTCCATACGTAATTAGAATTTGAGAACTCGTTTACGTTGTCGCCAAACATCAGTACGATGCCACTTAATCCGATGGCGAGCCCGAGGAATACGGGAAGTGTGGGACGTTCGTCGTTGCTTGTTCCGAGGTTGATGATTGTGACCCATATGGGTATCATGGCACATACGATGGCTGTGATGCCGCTGGAGATGTAGATCTCGGCGACGCCGATGAGTCCGTTGCCGAGGGTGAACAAACAGAATCCTGCGAATGCCTGAACGAGAATGATCTCTTTCGAAGGGAGCTTCACCTTGACGATAAACATCATGACTAGAGTGAGCAACAGACCGGCGATGGTGAGTCGCAGAGCTGCGAAGAGGAAAGGAGGGATGTCCATTACGCCGATGCGTATGCCGAGGAATGTGGTTCCCCAAAGTACACATACGACTGCGAGCGCGGCGTAAGCGAGCCAGGAGTTTTTAGATGTAACGTTCAGGTTCATGATGCAAATTTGAAGCTATGAACGGGAAAATAACAGTTTCAGTTATTTTTATTTCGACCAGATCAGTTTTGGCTCAAGCTACAAGCCACCGGAAATAATGTTCGCTATAATGAACGTTTTTCGTATATTTGTTCGTTATAGTGAACATTATAATGAAACGACAACCGATTTTACTACCTAAGGTCACCAACATTCTGATAGAATTTGGAGAGAATATCAAGCTAGCCAGATTACGAAGAAAACTTAGCGCCGACCAAGTGTCGGAACGCGCAGGCATTGGACGAACCACGCTATGGGCAATTGAAAAAGGATCTCCATTGGTAGCTCTAGGCTTCTATGCACAAGTTCTTTTCGTCCTCGGTCTCGAGAAAGATTTGCTTAGAGTTGCTGTCGACGACCTACTCGGACGAAAACTTCAAGATGCCAACTTGCTTGTCAAGAAACGTGCGCCAAAGAAAAGCATTTAGCTATGGCTTCGAAAGATGAACAATAATCAAGGATTGATATTGAACGAAGCGGCGGTGAAATTCATGGGACTAAAAGATCCCATCGGGGAAACGATAACATGGGGCAAGGTGTATACGGTCATTGGTGGAGCTATTTTAATTACGTTACTCACCGTGAGTTTTCAAACCTTGAAGACAGCCATCTCAAACCCGGTAAAGTCTTAGAGATCGGAGTGAATTAATTTCAACTTTCAAAAAGGTTACAAGACACCGGGATCCAACCGGTAATACGGCATCTCTCTCGCCACCACGAATCCCAATTTCTTCGCAAGAACATACGACCCGGTATTCTCCAACCTGCACGCCCATAATGGTTCGAGATTGTTCGCGAGACAATAATCGAGCAACGCAACACAGATCCTTTCTGCTAAACGTCTGCCCCTGTAACCTGGAACTGTTTCAATACCTAACTCCAATTTACCAGGCGCCAGGAAAGATGAAAATGAAGTAGCTGCGAGTTCGTTATTATAAAAGAGACAAAACCCAACACCATTCTTATTAAAATCTTCGAACGAATTCCAAAAGACCTTCGGCGTCACGGTGCCATTCATCTTATCAAACAGGCCGGCCGACATTCGTTCTATCCGGATCGAGTTGTCGTTTTTTAAACTATTTCTGAATTCGTAATAACGACCGGGATCGAAAACGAAATTCACCCGTGTGTTCAATTCTAACTCAGGCCGTCTTAAGATCTCATTCCATTCTACGGGGTACACCTGCATCCATTCAACTATAGTTCTACTCTTGTCTTTGTTTATTACATAGTCAAAAAAAGTTCGATTGAATTCCTCGTTGGTGTGATCTCCGCCAAGCAACGACATCCCATAGCGGTGTACTATATAATATGTTTTCGGATCTTCAGTATTGTCAACGTACACGCGGCCACTGACAACGCGGTCGATAACCGCCAGGGCAAAAAGATTATTGTAATCTACATTGAGTACGTGGGTTTTCAGCTTGTAATAATGTTGTTCTGGAAGAAGGATCATGCGCAAATCTTCCCGATTTAGCGGAATAATAACAGTTCCAGTTTTTGAATTCCAGAACATATCAGTTGGCCGTCCATAACAAAAATCATTGTCCGCGCAGGCGCAACATTTACTTTAGCCGAATCCCGAAAAACAAACCCTATGAAGAATTTTACGAAGGCCTTATTAATCCTCCCGGCGCTTACGTGGAATGTTGTTATCGCCCAGAATTTTCAGCGAGAACCACCACAAGCTCCGAAAGACTCTATTGTCAACGCTATCATCAAAGAAGCAACCGAAAATTCCCAGCTGCCGATGCTTGGTCACGAACTATTCGACGGCATCGGTCCGCGTCTCGTGGGTTCGCCCAAGATGCAGCAAGCTCACGATTGGGCTGTAGCCAAATACAAGACGTGGGGCATCGACGCCCGCAATGAAAAGTGGGGCGAATGGAGAGGTTGGGAACGAGGCACAACTCACATCGATATGATCTCGCCGTGGATCAAGACATTGGCGGGAACACAACTCGCATGGAGTCCCTCGACAAATAACAAGACAATCACCGGTGATGTAGTCATCATTCCGGAGTTTACAGATTCACTCGCCTTCCAGAAATGGTTGCCCGCCGTGAAAGGTAAGTTCGTGATGATCTCTATGAACCAACCAACCGGTCGTCCTGACGACAACTGGGAAGAGTTCGCTAAGAAAGAGTCGTTCGAGAAAATGAAGAAAGAACGACAAACGCAGACCGATGCATGGGCAGAAAGAATTAAGAAGACCGGTAAGAACAACAACACGCTTCCGGTTGCTCTCGAGAAAGCCGGAGCTGCCGGGATCGTAATGTGTTACTGGTCGCGTGCGTTCGGTGCGAATAAAATATTCGGAGCAAAGACAAAGAAGATCCCCACAATCGACCTGATGCTCGAAGACTATGGATTGCTTTATCGTCTTACTGAATCCGGCAAGCCCACAAAGATCAGCGTGCAGGCCAACTCGAAGGAAACAGGTATGGTTCCTACATTCAACACAGTTGCAGAGATCAAAGGAACGGAGAAACCAAACGAGTATGTGATGCTCTCAGCTCACTTCGACTCATGGGATGGAGGAACTGGCGCAACCGACAACGGAACCGGAACACTGGTGATGCTGGAAGCGATGCGCATCCTGAAGAAAGTTTATCCAAACCCGAAGCGTACGATTCTTGTTGGCCATTGGGGTAGCGAAGAACAAGGTTTGAATGGATCGCGTGCGTTTGTCGAAGATCACCCGGAGATCGTGAACAACTTACAGGCTTTGTTCAACCAGGACAACGGCACGGGACGAGTAACACGTATCACAGGCCAGGGTTATCTGCATGCGTATGAATACATTCAGCGTTGGTTGTACAAAGTTCCTAACGAATACAAGACCGATCTCGAAACAACATTTCCCGGAAGCCCGGGTGGTGGCGGATCTGACTTCGCTTCGTTCGTAGCAGCAGATGCGCCAGGATTTTCGTTGAGCTCACTGGCGTGGTCGTACGGAACGGTAACGTGGCACACGAATCTCGATACGTATGATAAAATAGTTTTTGATGAGGTGCGCAACAATGCGATTCTCACGGCTATCCTCGTATACCAGGCATGTGAAGATCCGAACAAGACTTCGCGCGAGAAGAGTGTGTTGCCAATTGACTCACGCACCAATGAACCAGGTAAGTGGCCCGAAAAGAGAAGCCCAACGCGTAAAGGTGGTGTAGACTAAAGGTTCGCCGATAACTTCACCGTTTCGCGTAACCAGTTCTCGGTTTCCTTCTCAACGTTTCTCCATTCACCGGAGATCAGTTCAGAAGCAATAACATGATCGCCAGCTTCCGGAAATGCAACCTGCTTTTTCTGGTCAGCTGGCGTTCCTAGTTTATCGAACATCTTCAACATCAATTTGGGCGACATTGCATTGTCCTGCTCTTGTTCATTCTTATAATAATAACCCATGAACACAGGGCACTTGATGTTTTCAAAAGGCTCGTGGTCTTGCGCATACTTCACGACATTCACCACCGAAGCAATTCCTTTGATGTGAACATGCATCTGCCAGTATTTTTGATGTAGCACGGATGTGTCGGGATTATTGATGTACTCCGATCCCATAGTTGCCTTGAGAATTTGATAACCCCATGGACCGGTTACGATGTTTGCTTGCATACTGTTCCAAACAACAGCGGGCGCGTACAGAACGATCGCTTTGATCTCGGGGTGTTTCGATGCCAGATGCAATGTAAGAGCGCCACCGAGTGAGGTTCCCATTACGATCACTTCATCTCCCAATTGTTTTGCGATGGCGAGAGCTTTCTCTGCCTGGAATATAAAATCGTTCGGTGTTGCAGTGAGCATGGTTGAGTCGCCGAGATTGACGCCATGATGTGCGTTGCGGAATAAGAAAATATTACTGTTGAAAGTTTTTGCGATGTTGGTATGCACGGGCATGCCGTCGCCCTGGCTGGCGGTGAAGCCGTGCAGGTATAGAAAAGCAACTTTCGTCTTTTCTTTTTTTGTTGAGTCGGCCCACACGATCCTTGCCTGGTTGTCGGGTTTGATGCCTTTCGTGCTGCGTTCAGAATCGTTGATCATTTGTTCGAGCGCTACGAGGTCGCCCGGAAGTTTAAACATAGGAGTCTCCAGGTTGGGTGCTGGTTGCTTCGGGCCGAGGAAGTAAACAACAACAAGTAATGCGATGGAGCCAAGAAAGAATTTCAGAAACTTCTTCATGCTACAACAAATTTATGATTTTACTTCATAAACATCAGGATGATGAATCTCCATCCATCGATCAGGGCGTTGGAGCAGTTGAAAGCCAAATTGTTCGTAGAGGCCATGAGCATCGCGCGTAGCAAGCACGATACGGCGTAATCCAGTCATGAATTCAAAAGACATGATGAATTTCATCAATTCTTTCGATATGCGGTGCTGTAAAGAAACCCGTTGATAACTGATTCTTTTATCATGCTGCAAATCTTCCAGTTTTGATAAAGGAATAACAGTAACAGTTTCTTTAATTTTGAGAACACCAGTTTTTTGGTTCACTTCAAATACTTATCAAACCACTGTACCATTTTCTCGCGGTCTAGATTCTCATCTTTCCATCCATGCTCCGCGCCTGGCTTTACCACAAGCTCATAAGGAACTCCTGCCGATTTGTAAGCGGCAACTAATACTTGCGACTGTTGCAACGGAACTACCCAATCTTTATCGCCGTGCACGATATAAACCGGCGCATCGTCTTTGCTTACATTATAAAGAGGAGAGAGATGTTTTACGATCTCTGTTTGTTTGTTCGCATCGGGAATGTCATAAGCCTGCAGCGAATCATTCCATATCCTGAAGTCGAACGAAGCAGCTACATCACGCTCGGCCGCCAGGTTCTTGTTTATTACGATGCTGGCGCCGGGTTCTCCGAAGTTGAGAAAATCAGTAGGCGGATAGAACACACATGCGGCCTGTAACTTCGATGAGACTCTTTCCACAGGGTCTTTCGAATCTTTCACGCTGGTATCGTCGGCGGTGGCTGCATAAAGTGTAAGGTGCCCGCCCGAAGAGTTTCCATGCATGCCGATATGATCGGGATCGATTCCGAATTTCTTTGCATTGTATCGTACGAATTTTATCGCGCGTGTGATATCGCCCGTCACCTGTAAGACATTGTATTTCGGTTTCGATCCATGGAAGACGAGGAACACGGTGTAACCGTGATCCAGGAATTGCTTCGAGCTGGCCAAGCCGTTTGCAAGCCAATTGTTACTCGAAAAATATCCGCCGCTCATCAGGAATAATATGGCCTTGCCATTCGGTTTGGCCGGCTTTACCTTCTCCATCACGAGTGCCATTCCATCTTTATGACCATATACAATTTCTTCGTGCTCCTGTGCCAGGGAGGGAATGGCAATGAAGATCATCACTACGATGATTGCGACGTTGAGTGTTCTTTTCATAGTCGGAAGATACACAGAAACTATTTTAAAATTTCAGGAACTAACGCGAGACAGGCTCCTGTTATGTACTTGCAAAATGCAAGTGACAAACAAATTAACACCACATCATGGAACTTAAGAATCGCAAAATCCTCGTTACAGGCGGCGCATCCGGTATCGGGCTGGAGATCGTAAAACTTCTCTCTTCCGAAAACAAGATCATCATCGTAGGACGAAACCAGGAGAAACTCCAGAAAGCGAAGGAGATCTCGAACAACATCACAACCATCACGGGCGACCTTTCCACCGACAAGGGTCTGAAAGCGATCACCGACGAAGTAAAACTCAACCACAGCGATCTCAGTGTATTGATCAACAACGCTGCCGAAGCAAGCGCACATTCACTTCAAACGTTTGCCGGCGTGAGCGAAAAAGCAGAGAAAGAGATCAACACCAATTATCTTTCCGTACTGAGATTGAACGAAGCACTGTTACCGGTCCTCACCAAACAACAAGATGCAGCCATCGTTAACGTTACTTCTATTGTTGCACTTACACCTGCCGTCAACATTCCCACATACTCCGCCAGCAAAGCCGCCCTTCGCGCCTACACACAACTGTTAAGAGCAGAGCTTGCCAAAGTGTCGTCTGTAAAAGTGTTTGAATTGATGCCTCCGCTGGTCGATACCGAATTGTCTGCGGGCATCGGCGGTAAGCAGAATGGCATCCCACCCAAAGCCGTTGCGGAGAGACTGATCGAAGGAATTCAACAAGATGAATTCGAGATCCATGTGGCACGTACAAAAGATTTTTATAATGCCTTCTTTGCGCAAGCATCGGGCGCGTTTGCCGCGATGAACGCGGGACGTTGAATTAGTCGCGTGCCCCTTTCGGCGCCCGGACATTTTTAAGTTTTCGTGTCATTGATTTCAGGAAAGCCGTGCGGTTGCGTTTCGCCTGTTGGATGGTTTTTCTGAAATCTTCTTTAAGAGCGTGATGACGATCGTACCACAGCTCTGCTTCAACCATCATCGGAAGCAGATCGATTCCCTTAGCGGTGAGTCGGTAAAAATACTTTGACTTGCTTCCAGGATATTCATCCTTGCGGATCAAACCAGTTTCTTCCAGTCGCAATAATCGATCAGCAAGAATATTGGTTGCAATTTTTTCCGGCGACTCGAGAAACTCGCCATAAGTATGCTTATCAAAAAACATCAGGTCTCGAACGATGAGCAACGACCAGCGATCGCCCCAGATGTCGAGCGAAAGACTTACCGGACATCCTGAGCGGGTTTCTGTCTTCCTGGTCATCCCAACGCCTGGTCGAAATCATTCACCAGGTCCTTGATATTTTCTATACCTGTAGAGATCCTCAAAAGATTATCGGGACTCAACGCCAACGCTCCTTCGGCAGAACGCCTGTGTTCTATTAACGTCTCCACACCACCAAGACTCGTTGCGTGCTTCACAAGCTCCAGCTTGCGACAAAGATCCAATGCTTCTTTTTGTCCGCCCTTTACGCACACAGACAACACACCACCGTATCCACTGTTCATCTGGTCTTTAGCAATAGCGTGATTGACGTGCGAAGGAAGACCTGGATAAAATACTTTCTCGATCTTCTTATGAGCAGCAAGGTAGTTGGCCAGCGACATTGCATTGTCGGACTGAACTTTAACTCTTAAAGGAAACGTAGCGATGCTTCGATTCAACAACCAGCAATCGAAAGGAGAGGGGACTGCTCCCGCAATGGCCTGGTGTAAACGGATCTTGTTCAGCAACTCCGATTGCTCTTTGGCAATCAATGCTCCACCGAGAATATCAGAATGGCCACTTAAGAATTTCGTTGTGGAATGCATCACGAAGTCAACACCGAGATCCAAGGGGTTTTGATACAACGGTGTGGCAAACGTGCTGTCGCAACCAACAACAATGTTTCCTTTTTTCGCAAGAGCAACAACTCCTTTGATATCTGTAACCTTCAACTGTGGGTTCGACGGAGTTTCGATCCAGATCAGTTTTGTCTTACCATCGATCGCGGCCGCAACGTTATCGACGGAAGTCATGTCTACCTGTTTCGAAGTAATTCCTTTCGATTCGAGCAGGTTCTTCAGCAGCGAGCGTGTTCCGTGATAACAATCGTCGGGATAGATAACATTCGTTCCCGACGTAAGTGTAGTTTCAAAAAGTGCATTCACAGCCGCCATACCCGACGAGAATGCGATAGCTTCGACACCGTGCTCGAGTAACGCAAGTTTTTTCTCGAGGGCCGTACGGTTGGGATTTCCCGAACGCGTATAGCCGCCTACCTGTTCGTGCGACTCTCTTTTGAAAGTTGTAGAAAGGTGTATGGGCTGAGAAATGTCACTGTCCGGTTCATAACCGGCGTGAACGACTTGTGTTTGAATATCGAGTTTTGATAAATCCATTGACTACTGAATTGTCAATACAATTTTACCAACGTGTGTTTCGCTTTCGATAGCCTTATGGGCTTCGGAAGCGTGATCGAAATTATAAACCTGGAAAACGATTGGCTTCACGATACCTTCTCTCAGCCATGGCCACACGTGTTGTTCCAGTTTGCGTGCAATGTTTGCCTTGAACTGTGGATCGCGTTTGCGAATCGTTGAACCTGTAATGGTCAATCGCTTGCTGAGGATCTTTGAAAGACGGATCTTCGATTCAACGCCACCCATGAAGTTGATCAGGCACAAACGACCTTCTTCTGCAAGACAGTCGATGTTGCGTTGCGTGTATGTACCGCCGATCATATCGAGAATGGTATCGACACCGCGGTTGCCCGTGAGTTCGAGTACTGCTTGTGTGAAATCCTGTTCTCTATAGTTAATTGCTTTTGTGGCACCCAGCTTTTCGCAAAACTCAACTTTCTCGTTGCTGCCTGCTGTTGCGTACACTGTACATCCCCACGCTTTCGCCATTTGAATTGCAGCTACGCCAATACCGCTGGTTCCGCCGTGAACGAGAAACGATTCGCCTTCAGCAAGATGTTCGCGGTCGAATACGTTGGTCCACACGGTGAAGAATGTTTCGGGCAATGATGCAGCCTCAACCATCGTGAGATTATCGGGAACTGGAAGGCACTGGATCTCGGGAACGGCAACAAATTCTGCATAACCACCGCCAGCGAGAAGCGCACAAACTTTATCACCTTTCTTATAACGTTTGCAATCGTTGGTCTCGGCAACAACGCCGGCCACTTCCAGTCCTGGTATGTCTTGCGGAGCCCACGCCGGGGGCGCATAATTTCCTTTTCTCTGGGCAACGTCAGGGCGATTTACGCCAGCGGCCTCAACTTTAATTAATAACTCACCGGGCTGGATTGTAGGGGTGGGTCGTTCCAGTACTTTCAACACTTTTACCCCACCTGGCTTCGTAATAACAACTGCTTTCATATATAGGAGTCTTTCTTTGGGGCGAAAGATAAGAAAGAAGAAATAAGTTAAAGCTTAAAGTTATGCGTGCGCGTACTTCTCCAGGGCAGCTACCAGAAGTTCGAGTTTGATGGGTTTACTCAAATAATCATCCATCCCGGCCTCCAGGCATTCCTCCCTGTCGCCCTGCATAACGTTGGCCGTAATGGCAACGATTACGGGCTGGTCGCCACCGGTGCTCCGGATGATCCGCGTGGCTTCGAGGCCATCCATCTCCGGCATCTGTACGTCCATAAAAATCAGGTCGTATTTATTCCGGTCTATTTCTTCGAGCACTTCTCTTCCGTTGGATACGATCTTCGTTTTGTAACCGAGCTTCGCGAGCACACGCTCCGTTAGCTTTTGATTGATGAGGTTGTCTTCGGCGATCAATATTCTCAGTGGATGTTTTTCGGCAAAGTCGGGCGACAATGTTGAAGTGCGCGGAGCAACTTCTTCTTCAACTGGTTTGCCCTTGCCCGATTTACGAAGCTCAGCAAGGATCACTTTACACAACTGATTTTGCTTGACGGGTTTGGTCAACACTGCAGAGAACATATCGGCCATACGTTTTCCTCTTTCGTCGCCGATAGAACTCAGGAGTATAATAGGCAGTGCAGAGTTGATCTTCCCGATAGCGGCAGCCACCTGCGTCCCGTCCATTTCCGGCATGTTCATGTCGGTGATGATCAGATCGAAACCGCTGTAGCCATTACTTGAAAGTATGTCGATCGCTTCCTTGCCCGAGTTTGCGAGCACGGGCGTGAGCTTCCACGCTTCGAGTTGTGCCTTCAGGATATTCCTGTTCGTGAGGTTGTCGTCGACCACCAGGATCTTTTTGCCTTCGAGGCCCGACATGTTGCATGTAAGATAAGTTGGTATCGAAGCAATACTCACCTGTGTCTTGATGCTGAAACGGAACACTGTGCCTTTGCCCAACACACTGTCTACCATAATCTCTCCACCCATCAATGCAACCAGCTTTTCACTGATGGCAAGACCGAGACCAGTGCCACCATATTTTCTGGTTGTAGATGAATCTACCTGCGAGAATGCTTTGAAGAGTTTCGATATTTTATCCTGCGCTATACCGATACCCGTGTCGCGAACTTCGAAACCGAGTTCAAGCTGATCGCGATCTTTCTTAACGAGATACACATGAATGAAGATCTCGCCCTGGTGTGTAAACTTCAATGCGTTGCCCACAAGATTCATGAGCACCTGGCGCAAGCGAAGACTGTCGCCAATCACCTGTGATGGTACGTCGTAGTCGAGCTGATAAATAAGATCCAGCCCTTGTGTAGAAGCTTTGCTTGCAAATACATCCAGCACTTCTTCTATGCAACCGCGCAGATCGAAGTCGCGGTGTTCGAGCTCCATCTTTCCCGACTCGATCTTTGAAAAATCAAGAATGTCGTTGATCACACCGAGCAAACTTTCGGCACTGTTGCGAATGGTTTCGGTGTAGTCCGTTTGTTCCTGCGTAAGCTCTGTTTCGCTGAGCAGCGACGCCATGCCGATCACACCATTCATTGGAGTGCGGATCTCGTGACTCATCGTTGCAAGGAATACACTCTTTGCTTTATTGGCCTGCTCCGCTTCCTCACGTGCGTGACGTTCTTTGTCGACGGCTACGTCCAATAACTCCGTACGTTCTTTCACCTGCCGTTCGAGGTCCGACTTCTGTTTCTCGATCATGTTGATCCTCACGCGCAGGAAAAGGAACAGGATACCTGCAACGCCAGTCACAGAAAGAATTCTGAACCACCAGGTCTTCCAGAACGGAGGATGAATGTGGATAAGAACTTCAATTTGTTTTGTGCTCCATTCGCCTTCGTTGTTCAGTCCGCCGATGCGGAGCACGTAATTACCCGGATCGAGATTGGTGTATGTTGCATTGCGCTTGGTGCCGATGTAGTTCCACGCTTTGTCGAAGCTCTCGAGCATGTAAGCATACTTTCTTTTTTCCGGATCGGTGGTGTAGTTGAGAGAAGCAAACTCGAACGAAAGAACGGACTGTTTGTAATCGAGATCGATCTCGGTTGTTTCCGTGATACTTTTCGAAAGGGGAGAAGTGTTGTCGGTGCTGATCTGTACTTTCTTATTGAAGATCTCGAAGTTGGTGAGGAGGAGCGGGGGATCGTAAGATTTCGCTTTGATGCTGTCGGGATAGAAACTGTTGAAACCATTCACACCACCAACATACATACGTCCTTCCCTGCTCCTGCATGTTGCCTTCTTGAATTCGAAACCCTGGAGACCGTCGTTCACCCCGAAGTTCTTAAACTTCTTTGTCGCTGGTGAGAACTTCGATACGCCGTTAAAAGTACTGAGCCACAAGTCGCCGTTGTGATCTTCGAGGATCCCAACCACGGTATTGTTGGGGAGCCCGTCTTTTATGTAGTAGTTGGTGAATTGTTTTGTGTTGGCGTCGAATTGTGAAAGACCGATGGATGTGCCGATCCAGAGATTTCCCTTCGAATCTTCGAAGATGGCGAGAATGCCATCGTTGCTCAGGCTGTTCTTGCCGGCGCTATGTGTGAAGTGTGTGAACGATTTTGTTTTACGGTCGAACAGATTCAGCCCGCCACCGCTGGTACCGACCCAAATATTTTTCTTCGAGTCTTCCATCACAACATTAATTGTGTTGTTGGTGATGCTGGAAGTATCTGCATCATCATGGAAGTATCGTTCAAACCTGCCCGTCGTTTTATCAAATACCTGGACGCCTTCGCTATAGGTTCCGATCCAAACTTTCTTTTCGCTGTCTTCGAAAATCGTCCACACATTCGGACTTCTCAGTCCATTGAGGTCGGCGCCGTTGTAGGAGTAATGTTTGTAAGTATTTTTTTGAGGATTGAATACAGTGATGCCGTTGCCCCACGTACCGATCCATAGATTGTGATCCGAGTCTTCTTCAACAGTCAGCACGTAATTGCCGCAGATGCTGTTTGAATTACCGGGTTCATGCTTATAGTGTTTGAACTGGTTCGTTGCGGGATCGAACAGATTAAGTCCACCACCATCGGTTCCAACCCAGATGCGATCGAATGAATCTTCGTAGATGCAAAGAACTTTATTGTTACTAAGACTCGTGGGTAACGAGTTGTGTCGGTAATGCGCGAACTTGTTAACGGCATCGCGGTTAACGAAATCTACACCGTCATTAAACGTGCCGATCCACATGTTGCCCTTGGTGTCTTTGCAGAACTTCCACACGGAGTTGTCGCCAAGACTTGCATTGTCGATCTCGTCGTGCACGTAGTTGTAAAATTTTTCGTGCTCTACGTCCATCACGCTCATGCCGCCGTTCTCCATACCGATCCAGATGTTCCCAAGATCGTCCTCTCCGAATGTGCGCACGGCATACGACACGAGACTGTTTTCATTCTGCCCGCGCGGCAGGTAACGCTTGAATTCTCTCTTAGCCCTGTCGAAAATATTTACGCCGGCGTACGTGCCTATCCAAAGTCGTTTTCTTGAGTCTTCCATTAAACCCCACGCGCGATTGTCCGACAGTGAAGCATTATTCTTTTCGTCGAACTGAAAGTGCGTGAATGTTTTTCCGTCGCCGTTCAGAAGATTCAGACCACCGCCGTCTGTTGCAACCCAGAAATTATTCTCGCTGTCTTCGAGAATATCCATCACGTGATCGTGGCTGATACTTCCCGCCTGGTTGGGATCGTGTGTGAAGTAAGTGAATGTGTTTTTCTTCGGATCGTATTTGGTAAGTCCGTGCGAGTCGGTACCGATCCATAGAACCCCGTCCTTATCGAGATAAAGTGAGTTGATGTAAGCGTCGCCAATGCCGGGTTCGTCGGTCGGGATATGTGTGAAGATTTCTGTAGATGGATCGAAGTGGTCGAGTCCGCCACCGCCGGTACCGATCCAGAATTTTCCGTCGGCATCTTCAACCATGTCCATCACCACGTTGTTCACCATGGTTGATGGGTTCTCCGGATCGTTCTTGTAAACGGTGAAGTTGTAGCCGTCGTACTTGTTGAGACCGTCGCGTGTGCCAAACCACATGAAACCTTTGCTGTCCTGGAGTATCGTGATCACGTTGCCATGGGAGAGGCCCATGCTTGTACCGATATGATCGAACTTGACATTAGCGATCTGTGCGCGAACGGCAATCGTTTGCGTGCAGAGACATGCAACCAGCACAACTGTGCGCAGTTTCATTGTTTAGATCGACGAGTTCTTGGTTAAGGTATTTAATTCGATCTTCAGGGATTTCGAAATGGCTTCGCCCAGGGTGTCTAATATTTTCGCATCAGCGAGAAGATCTGAATCATTTGGATTGAAGGTCACGGGGGCCGTGTTGGTCGATCGCATGGTGTTGCGGATCTTGTCAACGACGTGAGTGAACTCAGGGTCGTTGAGCATTGCAATAGCCGTGTAAACCTTATGACACGTTTTCAAAAAAACCTGCGTGTCGTTTTTCCCGATCGCTGCCTCTAACGACTGTCTCAACTCTGTGATGTTTTCTATCAGCAGTTGTATAAGCTCAGCTTTGAAAACGGGATCGCCATCGGTGTGAAGATCGAAGTCGATCTTCAGCGTACGATAACTGCTGTCGACAGGATCGGGTGGCGCGATAGGCCGCGAGTATGTCATGATCTTTTCCTGCAACTCTTCGTGACGAAACGGTTTGTTCATGAAGTCGGTCATGCCGTACTCCATAGCCTTTCGTTTTGAATCGATTGTATAGGAAGCAGAAAAGACGATGATGGGAACGTTCCTGAAGTATTCGTCCTCCATGGCGCGAATGTGACTGGTGCATTCGTAGCCGTCCATTTCGGGCATGTGGAGATCCATCATGACCATGGTAAACTTCTTCGACGAAATAAGATCGAGCGCTTCTTTGCCGTTCGTTGCCATTGTCACCTTCACATCCCATTTTTTCAGGAATGTTGTGGCAACAAGCCGGTTTATCTCGTCGTCGTCAACCAGTAGAATTTCCACTTTTAAGGTCTAGAAACGCTAAAAATACAAACGATTTCTGTAAAAACAGTTAGTGTTTCGTTATTTTTGACCATATCAGTTTGAATTTATGGAACACCTGTATCTCGAAGTATCCGACCGTATCGAAAAACTCATATCGAAACAAGCGCTGAAGGTGGGAGACAAACTTCTTTCTGTACGCGCGTTAAGCAAAGAGCAGGGAATCAGTCTGAGCACCGCCTTCCAGGCGTATTACCATCTCGAAAGCAAAGGATTGATCGAAGCACGCCCGCAGTCGGGCTACTACGTTCGCTATTCTCCGCAACACATGCTCAACATACCGTTGGTTGCAAAGCCTGCCGATGAGGCGATGCCGGTAAGTATCGACGACATGATCAGCAGCGTGTACAAAGACCTTCGTTCCGATAAACTACTCAACTTCGCATTGGGCTCGCCGTCGTTCGAGTTGCTTCCCGCCGCGAAGCTCAACAAGTCGGTAGTGAATGCACTTCGCAGCTCGAAAGACAGTTGTCTTCATTACGAACACGTACAGGGCAACTCCGATCTTCGCAAGCAGATCGCGATACAATCGTTCAACTGGGGCGGAGCCATCAGCGAAGACGACATCGTGATCACTGCCGGTTGCATGGAAGCATTGTCGTTGAGCCTGAAGGCCATCACCAAAGCAGGCGACGCCGTTGCGATCGAGAGCCCTACTTACTTCGCCATCTTCCAGGTAATGGAAAGTCTCGGGTTGAAAGTTGTTGAGATACCTACAGATCCCGCTACAGGTGTTGATATCGATCAGCTCGAACAGGCTATCCCGAAGTTCGACATCAAAGCATGTTTGTTCGTTTGCAACTTCAACAATCCTATGGGCAGCTGTATGCCCGAAGAGAAAAAGAAACGTTTGGTGAATCTTCTTTCGAAGCACGACATACCATTGATCGAAGACGACATCTACGGTGAATTGTATTTTGGAAAAACGCGTCCGCATACGTGTAAGACATATGACAGGAAAGGTCTCGTGATACAATGCGGATCATTCAGTAAGTCATTGGCTCCCGGTTATCGCATCGGGTGGACGATACCCGGTAAGTTCAAAGAGAAAGTGATCCGCGTGAAGCGAATGAATAATGTATCCACCAACACACTGGCGCAAAGTGCTATTGCACATTTTCTTGCCAACGGAAGGTATGAGCTTCACCTTCGGCACTTAAGGAAAGCGTTGCATACCAATTGCCTTCGATACACGCAGGCTATCACAACTTACTTTCCCGAAGAAACCAGGGTGACACGTCCACAGGGGGGATTTGCGTTGTGGCTGGAACTGGGTAAGAAGGCCGATGGTTATAAGCTTCACAGGCAGGCATTGAAACTTAACATTGGCATAGCACCGGGACAGATCTTCTCTTCGAAGGGTCAATTCAGCAACTGTTTCAGAATAAGCTTCGGGATCCCCTGGTCCGACCGTGTTGATGGCGGACTAAAACAACTGGCAGACCTCGTAAAAAAATCGTAACTCGTATAAAATAGCACATCGTAAATCTAAAATTTCACATTATGGCATTCACACTACCGGCTCTTCCTTATGCATTCAATGCACTCGAGCCACACATCGACGCAAAGACCATGGAGATCCACCATGGAAAACATCATAACGCTTACGTAACAAATCTCAACAACGCTGTGGCGGGTAAGCCCGAAGAAAATCTCAGCATCGAAGAGATCTGTAAGAATATATCGAAGTATCCCGTTCCCGTTCGCAACAACGGTGGTGGTCACTACAACCACAGCCTCTTCTGGACAATCCTCGGACCTAACGGAGGCAAAGCTCCCAGCGGCGCGTTGGCGGATGCGATCAACGGAGCATTCGGAAACTTCGGTGAGTTCCAGACAAAATTCGGAGCTGCAGCAACCGGCCGTTTCGGATCGGGTTGGGCATGGCTCATCAAAGACAGTTCTGGTAAACTTGCGATCACATCAACTCCTAACCAGGACAATCCATTGATGGATATTGCAGAGCAAAAAGGTTCTCCGATCCTCGGTCTCGATGTTTGGGAACATGCTTACTATTTGAATTACCAGAATCGTCGTCCCGATTATATTACAGCATTCTGGAATGTTGTGAACTGGGACGAAGTTTCTAATAGATTTTCGAAAGCCTGATCACACCTGGTTCAGACTTTTTCGGCAATTAATTTCTGGAGCGCCAGGTATTCATCACGAAGCCTGGCGGCTTCTACAAACTCCAGCTCCTTCGCAGCTTTCTCCATCGCCTTCTTCGTTTGCTCTGCCATCTTCGTTAATTCTTCCTTGCCCAGGTAGGCAACTACAGGATCTGCAGCCAGCGACTTCTCTTCGTCTTCGATGTAATAACGTCTCGGGGCTTTCTTCGAGTCGGCAACTTTTGTTTGCTTGAAGATCTCCTGCTTCGAACGAATGATGGTCGTCGGTGTAATACCGTTCGCTTCGTTATAATCCCGTTGGATCTTTCTTCTGCGGTCGGTTTCATCCATCGCCTGGCGCATTGAATCAGTGATGGAGTCGGCGTACATGATCACGCGGCCGTTCACGTTTCGCGCTGCGCGACCTATCGTTTGAACAAGCGATCTTTCATTGCGGAGAAATCCTTCTTTGTCTGCATCGAGTATCGCCACCAATGAAACTTCCGGAAGGTCGAGACCTTCGCGGAGGAGATTCACACCAACAAGAACATCGAACACACCAAGACGAAGCTCACGAAGAATTTCAACACGATCGAGTGTATCTACTTCGGAGTGGATGTATCTGCATTTCACGGATGCTCTCTCCATAAATTTGGTGAGCTCTTCGGCCATTCGTTTGGTAAGCGTAGTTACCAGTACTCTCTCTTTCTTCTTTACACGCTCGTCTATCTCTTCGAGCAGGTCGTCTATTTGATTCTTGCTCGGTCGCACGTCGATCATTGGATCGAGCAGGCCGGTAGGACGGATGAGCTGCTCTACCACAACACCTTCCGATTTTCGAAGCTCGTATTCTGCCGGCGTTGCACTTACATATACAACCTGGTTTACTATTCCTTCAAACTCATTGAACGTAAGCGGACGATTATCGAGCGCCGATGGCAACCTGAAACCGTAGTCAACGAGATTCACTTTTCGTGAACGGTCGCCGCCCCACATGGCACGGATCTGCGGAATGGTAACGTGGCTCTCATCTACGATCAGAAGAAAGTCGTTGGGAAAATAGTCGAGCAAACAGAAAGGTCTCGCGCCGGGTGAACGCCGATCGAAGTAACGCGAATAATTTTCGATGCCGCTGCAATAACCGAGCTCACGCATCATTTCCATGTCGAACTCGGTGCGTTCCTTCAGTCGTTTCGATTCCAAAAATTTTCTTTCACCATCAAACATCGTGAGTTGGGCTACGAGGTCATCCTGGATCTCGCGGATGGCCTGGTGCATAAGATCTTTGCCGGTAACGAAAAGGTTGGCCGGGAAAATGGTGATACCTTTTTCTTCGCCGATCTTTTTTCCGCTCACCGGATCTATTCGATGTATCGATTCGATCTCGTCGCCATAGAAATAAATTCGTATAGCATAATCGGCATACGCCAAAAAGATATCGACAGTATCGCCCTTCACGCGAAACGATCCGCGTTTGAACTCGGCTTCCGTTCTCCGGTAAAGGATATCGACCAGTGCAAACAGTAACCTGTTGCGCGGCATGATCTCGCCAACATTCAGCACGATCCTGTTCTTCCCGAATTCTGTGGGGTTACCGATACCATAGATACACGACACCGATGCGATCACGATAACATCGCGGCGGCCTGTGAGCAGGGAAGAGGTAGCGCTCAGGCGAAGCTTCTCGATCTCTTCGTTGATGGAAAGATCTTTCTCGATATATAAGTTCGAGCTTGGAATAAATGCTTCGGGCTGATAGTAGTCGTAGTAAGAAATAAAATACTCAACAGCATTCTCAGGAAAAAAAGATTTGAATTCACCGTAGAGCTGCGCCGCGAGTGTCTTGTTATGACAAAGCACGATGGTGGGACGGTTTACTTGCGCCACCACGTTGGCCATCGTGAAAGTTTTACCGGAGCCGGTAACACCGAGAAGTGTTTGGTGTGCTTCCCCGTTCTCCAGTCCGGCCACAAGTTGCACTATTGCTTTGGGCTGATCGCCTGTGGGCTCGAATTCGCTCGAAAGTTTAAAATCCAATGGATATATGATTTACGATTTACAATTTACGATATGAGGGTGACAGCCCTATGTCACCAGGGAGACATAATTCCGGCAGTCAGCATCCAGCCTTTGTTGCCGGCTTTGTAATTAGCGCTGCCGCCCTGGTATGATACAAGCGGCGTCAGGTCGCCGTACCAGGTGCTGTTCACGAAGAGCATTCGCCGCGATGGAAGCTTGTATTCCAAATTAAAGCCGGCCAGTGCGCCCACCGACGATTGACGTACCGTTGCATTCACGGAAGAGAACGCCTGGTCGAGGCCATCCGTTCCACGTCCCGGCGCATAGTTGAAAGAAAATCCGCCTTCGATTCCAAACTGGAACTTCCTGGAGATAGTGCCGAAGTTGATTGGCTGCACCCCGAACCTCGCAGGGATGGTGAGGTATTCCAGGTTAATACTCCACAGTGCGTTGTCGGGAGAAACATTTCCCCTGCGGGCATAACCGAGCTCGTACTTCAGGTAAAACCATTGATTGAGTTCATTTTTTACAAAAGCAGAGAAGGCTGGGCCCGACCTGTGTTGCATTCCATTTCCGTAAAGCTTTTTCTGGTTGTCGACCTCGCTTCCCGACAGGATATTCCTGTCGATGCCCGCAGAAACACCGATGTACCTTTCCCTGGTGGTCGGCTTTTGTGCCAGCGAAGGTGCCGAGATAATCAGGGCGACGGCGATCAATGTGAATTGGAGGAGTTTCACCTTCCAACAATTTACGAGGAAGGGCCTGATAAACGTCTAATAATAGACAAATGCATAAAACATATAGACACACGGCCTATATGCCTAATGTTTCAGTGTTTTCTGCCTCGCCATACGTAGCCGCTTCGGCGGAGTATGGTGCTTTCCGTGAGATTCAATTATTCCAGATAGCCCAGGCTTTTTCGGCTTGTACGTGCAGCATCTCCAAACCGTTCTTGATATTCGCGCCGCGCATTTCCGACTTCTGTAAGAACAACGTTCTCGCGGGGTTGTAGATCAGGTCGTAGACGAAATGCTTCGGTGTGAGCAATTCAAAATCGATAGGCACCACGGCGTTATTATTCGGCGACATACCGAGCGGCGTGGTGTTGATGATGAGGTTTGAGCCTGAGAGTAACTTGCTTTTCTTTTCGAGATCCTCGTAAGTGTAAGTTGCTTTTCCTTCTTCGCGCGATACAGTCTCGAAAGGAATTGCGAGTTTCTCCAATGCTTCTTGAACAGCCTTCGAAGAACCGCCGGTTCCGAGTATCAATGCCTTCGAACCTTTTTCGTTGGGGAACCACTTCTTCAGTGTATCGAGAAACGCATCGCTGTCGGTGTTGTATCCTTTCAGAATGCCGTCGCTGATCTTGATCACGTTTACGGCACCGATCTTCTTTGCGTCGTTGTCGATCTCTGTGAGGAATTTCAGAACCTGCTCTTTGTATGGGATCGTTACATTCAATCCGCAGAGCTCGGGGTTTTCTTCCAGAAGATTGGTGAGCTCGTCTATGTTTTTCAGTGGATATAGTTCATAGTGATAGTCGCGGAGACCGTCACGGAAAAATTTTTCGTCGAAATATGCTTTTGAAAAAGAGTGACTTACTGTCGAACCGATTAGTCCGAATTTTTTTTCCATCTCAAGGGGTTTTAAGGGCGCAGTATAGAAAGTTTTTTTGACAATTCAGTCAGACTCTTTTAGTCTGCTTCGAAAGGAGGCGCATGGTTGTCTTTCTTTCGCTCCAATCCGAGGAAATGTAAAAAAGTGTCACCCCTCAGTCCCAATCGTATCGTTTCAAGCGGGATCACTTCATTTGGCGCAATATTTCCGAGGTTCACATTGGCGCCCAACAGTTTTATAAACCATACTTGCTGCGCTTTCTGAGGTGCTTCCCAAATAATTTTCTCGAATGGAATTTTTGTAAGGATCTCCTGTACCAATCCTGATCTAACTTCGCCCGACGAACGAAACAATCCCACGTTACCGCCTTCACGTGCTTCGCCGATCACTTTCCAGGCACCGGCATCGAGCTCTTTTTGCATCAGCTCTATCCACTGGTAAGGAGGAATGATCTTGTCGGCATCTTTGGAACCAACTTCCGACAGCACAGTGACTTGCTCCGAGAGCTTCTGGATGTAATCACATTTCTTGTCGTGATCGAGATCGATGGAACCATCGGATACTTCTGCGAACGAGAGGTCGTATTTATCGAGAACCTTCCGGTAATCGTCGAACTGGTCGCGAATTATGAATGCTTCGAACAGCGTTCCACCAAAGTAGGCGGGAATGCCGGCATCCTTATATACTTTGAGCTTCTCTTTCAGGTGAGGAGTAACATACGACGTCGCCCATCCCAACTTCACGATGTCCACATGTTCTGCCGCAATGCTTACGAAGTCTTCTGTTTCACGAACGCTCAGGCCCTTGTCCATGGCCATAGTAAAACCAATCTGCCTGGGCTTGGATGTTCGCTCAGGTAAATTTTTGAGTGTGTAATTCATCAGGGGTTATCTTTTCTAAACTGATCGATAATCTTGAACAATGCCTTTTGTGTTTCAGCCTTTGGAAAAAAGTCGAACAATGCACTGTGTCCTTCAAAGTTCAAAATTAATGCATTTTCAAGATAATTAAAGGCCTCTTTGAATTGTCCTGCTTCGATCAGGTAGGCAGTGATCCGATAGTAAAGCTCGGATTCTTCGGGCAGTTCGTCGAGTCCCTGCAGCATTATGTCGATTGCTTTCTCGTGAGCGCCCTGTTCAAAATAAATAAATGACCAGTTCAGCCAGATCTCTTTGTCGTCAGGAGTGAGGTGACATGCCTCTTCGTAAGCACTGATTGCCGAAATAGTATTGCCGATCTTGAACTCCGCATGTGCGGCAGCTTTCCAGTATTCGGCATTATGACTGTTGAGCTTAATAGCCTTGTTGAAGAAATGCAATGCCTGGTACCACTTCTCCTGTTTCTCCATGCAATTGCCTGCACCAAACCATGCTTCGTCGTACAACGGATCGAGCTTGGTAGATTTCTGATAATATTTTAAGCCGAGGTCGTAGTGCTCCAGGTTTTCGTAAGCAGCACCGATGCTGCAATAAACTTCGGGACTCGGTCCTTCTATCTCGATCGTTTTCTTGAAGGCATCCAGTCCTTTTGTGAACTGCTCCAGGTTCATGTAAGTATTTCCCATGTTGAAATGGGCCGAAGCAAAGTTGTCGTCAATCGCTAAGGCATATTCGTAAGCCTCAATAGCTTCGTCGTATTTCTCGAGCTTGTTGCAAACAATACCGAGATTATACCAGGCCGCTGCGGAGTACGGATCTTCGTCGATGAATTTTTTATAATACGCAAGGCTGCCTTCGAGCTGGCCGATCACGTCGAGACAAAATGCGAGCTCGTACAGTGCACCTTCGTGACTGATGTTGAATTCGATCGACTTCTTATATGCTTCGATTGCCTTTTCGTAGTCTTCAACACTTTGATGTGCGAGACCGATATTATAGTAGAGTTCGTCCTGTGCTTCGTCGGCAAAGGCGAGTGCTTCTTCGTAAGTGGCGATGGCTTCGCTGTGTTTGCCCATCAATGACAAAACGGAGCCTATCGACAGAAATATTTCGATGTCGTTAGGATTGAGCAGTCGTGCGCGCTCGAGTAGTTCGAGTGACTGATCGTATTCTTCGAGGTTCGAAAGTATTTGTGCTTTAAGCGGGATCAGTTCTGATGAAAACGGGTATTGATCGATCGCCTGGTTTACTGCCGCTAATGCCTTCTTATGTTTATTTCTATCCAGGTAATAATCGATGATCGTTTCGTAGGCTTCGAGATTGAAAAACTCGTGTGAATTTTTTTTGAGGCCTTCTTCGAATTTCTTGATCAACTCCTCTTCATCCTCTCTCTTTCTGAAGTGCTGAGCCATTTATTTTAGGGTTTGCCTAAGTTATATGTTAAATTATTCTTGTACAAATCACAACACCAGTCAAGCGTTTTTTCCAACGATTGAAATTCTATGCCAAGAATTTTTTTTGCTTTGGAGTTTTCAAATATCACGGGTTCGCGTAATGCTCGCACTGACTGACGGGTTATCATTGGTTCACTGCCAATTAGGCGTGAACGAAATTCCTCTAACCACGCTGCTGTGCTTGCTAAACCCTGCGGCACCGCTATCGATGGCGGTTGTTTTTGAAAACGTAGGGCAACTTGCTGAAAAATTTCTCCTAAAGAGGCCGTTCCCGCACTGGCAATAAATCGCTCACCGTTATGATTTTCCCGCAAAAGGTGTGTCACTATCTTTGCAACATCGCGGGCATCCACATAGTTCACAGTAAAATCGGCATACAATTTTCGCTGTCGCCACACGTATCCAAACAGGTGAGAACTGCTCCGCTGGCCATCTCCGGCCGCCAGCACGAGCGATGGGTTCACGACAGAAACATTCAGCCCCTCTTCCATGCCACGAAACACTTCGAGCTCCGAAGAATATTTCGATTGTGCATAATCCGACTCCTGCCCGCCCGCAACCCAACGGCTTTCCTCGTTCACCATCCGATTTTTACGATGACGACCCAGGGCAGATACCGAACTGATGTGCACCAGTTTTTTTGTGCCATTGGCAAGGCAGGCATTTACAACATTCCTCGTGCCCTGCACATTCACCTCCAGCAACTTTTTCTTATTGCGTGGATTGAACGACACAAGACCGGCAACATGGACAACAGCATCCATGCCCTCGAACGCCTTTATTAATGCAGCCATGTCGAGAATGTCGGTCTCCGGGCGAACAACACGGCGCACCTCCATCTTTTCGTTGCTGAGAATCTCAACGATCACATTTCCCACAACTCCGTTGGCGCCGGTTATTGCAACTTTCATTGCTAAATTTTTTCGTTGAGAAGAGGAAGTTCCATCGCCTTTTTAAAAGACGCTGTCTTTAATGATTTTTCCAGCGCCGCCGCCTGCGAAAAACTGTGACAATCTGTTCCGAGAAAACTTACCATCTTTTTATCGATCAGCTTCTCCGCTAATTTCTGTGCCGACTTCATATAAAAGCCCGATAGCGAAAGAAGATTCACCTGCAATAATACGCCACGATCAACAAGATCCTGCGCCTTTTCCATCGTCATGTACTGGTAACGCTCGGGATGCGCGAGCACGGGCCGGTATCCCTTCGACGTTGCCTGGAAAATGAAATCTTTCAGCACATAAGGCTCCGAAAGATAGTTGGTTTCAAACAGTAAATATTTGTTGCCAAACGTCAGCATTTCTTCGGGTTCATTCACTGCCCGCATCGTGTATTCGTCGAGATAGTATTCGGCCGCAGCCTGTACCTCCACATTAATATTCTTCGAGCGAAGAAATTCATTCAGCAACACCAGTCTCTCGCGTATCACCTTCGGGTTGTTGGGATACGTGTCGCTCATGATGTGCGGCGTGGTGATAAATTTTTCGTAGCCGAGATCCATCAGCTTCGTGATGATCTCAAGAGCATGATCGTTGGATGCAACGCCGTCGTCGATCCCGGGAATGAGATGCGAATGCATGTCAGCACGGAAAGTTACTTTGACCGGTTTGCGAGATGAGAAGAAGGAGAACACTAGCCGCGGAGAATATATTTCCAGCTTTTCTTTAAAGGGGTCTTGTCTTCATAATATCCGTAACCATACATCTTGTTGTTCGATGGCATAGCATTGAACACAACAGAGATGTTGGTGACCTTATGCAACTTCTGGATCCTTTCGATATTCTGGAGGAAATCTTTTTTTGAATAATTAGCTCTTACAACGTAAATCGTTACGTCCGTTTTTTTCATGGCCATGATACCATCGGTAACAAGACCTACCGGCGGCGTATCGATGATCACGAACTCGTACAATTCTTTAAGCCTGTTGATCACATGCGTGAAGTCGCCATTCATCAACAGCTCCGAAGGATTGGGCGGATGCGGACCTGCCGGCACGTAATCGAAATTCTCAAGACCTGTAGGAACAATGCAATCTTCGATCTCGTACTTGCGGATCAACGCAGTGCTCATACCCTTTTGTGCGTCCTTGATCTCGAACGGTATGTTGAATTTCGCCTTACGCATATCGAGGTCTACCAACACAACTTTCCTCTTCGACATTGCGATCACACCGCCAAGGTTCAGCGCAAGGAATGATTTTCCTTCGCCGCCAATGGTCGACGAGATTGAAATTGTTTTTGTCTTCCCGGCTACCGAATAGAAATCGAGGTTCGTTCGAAGCGTTCGTATCGCTTCACTCACGATCGACTTCGGATTGTCGAGAACATGGAACGGCGTCTTCGTTGTGTGACGCGATTCGGGAATTACCGCCAGTAAAGGCGCCGAGGTATTTCGTTCAATCTCGTTGGTATTCGTAATACGATTGTCGGTTACATACAACAATCCAACAAATACAAGACACATCACGATACCCGACGAAAAACCTATGCCCCACACCAATGCACGTCGCGGGTAGATCGGAATTTCGGAGAATGTTGCCGGCGAAAGGATCTTGAAGTCAGATGTCGATCCCGCTTGCGCGATCTCGAACTCGGCCTTGGCCTGCATCATCGATAAATAAAACTCTTCGTATAATTTATAGAAGCGCTGGTTCTTGGTGAACTGAGTACTCTTGTCGGGCATCGATGCAAATCGTTTTTCGAGATTGCTCTTCTGTTGATTGAGCTCGATCATCGACTGCGACAATTCTTTTTTCAGATCGGTAATTTGTTTGAAGACACTGGCGCGTGCCTTTTCCAGTTGACTTTCTTTTTGTTTGAAGGCGAAGGTGCTTTCGTTGTACGAAAGTCCCAGCTTTTCAATTTCCTGTGCGAGCCGTTGAAGTTCGATAATAGGATTATCGAGATAGTGGGGGAGGTATTGCTGATTGCTTCCGGATAACGAGAAGTTGTTGGCCTGGAATTGTTGGAGCATGGCGTCGATAGCATTGATCCGTTTATTCAGCTGGAATCGCTGTGAATCGATAGCATACATTGTACTGATCGTTTTCTTGAGATCGGTATCTACATCGTTGCTCTTATTCTGTATGGTGAAGTTCTCGAAATAATTTTCGTAGTCCTCCATTTTGCCTTCTACCTGGCCGAGCTCCGTGTTGATCCACTCGATCTTTTGTTTCGTGGTGAGATTTTTTTGTTCGTCGCTGTAGTTGATATACATCGAATCGATCTTGTTCACGATGTCGCGCGCTTTAAATGAGTTGTGATCCTGAAAGGAGATCCGGATCGTATTAGCATCGTAATTCAATGGCTCCACGCTGGTGTGCGCGTCGAGGTAGCTTACAAGATTTTCGCGGCTATGAAGAATGAAGAAGTAATCGCCATCGTGGTACAACGGGTAGTAAAATGTTTTTGTGATCCTAATCTCGAGGCCATTGAGTTTAAGAGGCTCGCCGATCTTGCCGGAGATGATATCCTCGCCGATCCTGAGATTATATTCCTCAGGACCCGTGAAGTTGAAATAGATCGGGAAATTCAGGTAGGGATGAAGCGTGGAAGAGTACTGCACTTTGAACGGAGACGCGCCATACATCTCTAGTTGCAGTACTTGCCCGATTGAATGATAGCTTACCCAAAGATCGATAGAGTCGATAACGCGATTATAAAATAACGCACTCGTCATCTGCTCTATCTCGCCCGAGATAACATTCAGGTTCTGATTCTCCTGCAGGTTCTTGATACCAAACTCAGTTGCATCCTGCTTGATGTCGAGCTTGAGTTCTGACTCGCTTTCGTAAAGATTCTTGGTGTAGCGTAAATATAAATATGCCGAAAGATTGGTGCCGATCACAATGAATATCAGCCACAACAAATTCTTCCGGAGCAACATCCGAAGCTTTTCGAAATCGATCGAGTCTGTATTGTTCAATATGTTGCTGTTGTCCGTCATTAGTTGCTGTTGGCGAGAAACACGACGATCAAAGTCGATAAGCTCAGCACGAGACTGAATATCGGAGCCAGGTCGCGTGCACCTTCCGTGAAGGGCCTTCGCGTAGGCTCTATATAAATGATGTCGCCGGGTTGAACGATCATATTGGCCGACGTCAATCCATCGAGTGTAGTGAGGTTGACGAGGTAAACATCCTGTCCACGAATAACACGAATGTTGTCGGCCTTACCATCGGGACCAACTCCTTTAGCCATTGCAATCACTTCGATCAACGTCACATTTTCGTTTGTCAAAGGTACGACCTGTCCGCCGGGTGAGCCGAGAACGATCACGCGTTTGTTATTGAAGGAGAGCTTAACGTAGCATTGCTTGTAATAATTGTCGTATTCGCCCTGCAGTTTCTGTTCGGCTTCGCGGATGGTCAACCCGACCAGTGCAACAGGCCCGACCATGGGAAACTTCACGGTCCCGTCTGCGGTAACGAGGTAGGTCGGCTGAATAAGTACTTCGTTTTGAGTTACAGGCTTTTCGTTGTCGAGTGCACCTTCGGGATCGATGAGGCGTTCACCTTTATTCGAGTAAACGTCGAGCTTCAGGTAGTCATTTACCTGGATCACGTAGTTTTTGGTGACAACATCGGCTTCCGTTGTCTTCTTGCCCAAGAAATTTTCAGGGGGGCGGAACATTACGTTGCGCTTATAGGAAGAGCAGGACGTTATGAGGCACACCAAAACGATGAATACGATGCGGGGCATTCTTCGAAGTTAAAAAAAATGTACGAAGCCTCTAGACGAGGGGCTCGATGGCCGCAATATACTTTTGTATAACGATGTCTTCGCTATACTCCTGTTCGACTTTCTTACGTCCGTTGAGACCCATTTCCTTGAGGACATTTTCGTCGAGACCGGCCATGGTCTGCATTTTTTCGGCGAGGTCGCCGGAGTCTTTCAGTTTGCAAAGAAGCCCGTTGTAGTTGTTGATCACCACGTGGTGACAACCGGGAACGTCGGTAGTGATGATGGGTTTGCCGGAGCTTGCCGCTTCGAGCAAAGTGCGTGGAGTTCCTTCGCGGTAGCTGGGGAGAACAACGCAGTCGGCTTTGTTGATAAACTGGCGAACGTCTTCGGTGGTGCCGAGGTATTCTATGAGCCCGTCGTGGATCCAGCCGTCGATTGTGCTTACCTTGATGCCGCGTTTGTGACGGGGATCTTTGGGGCCGAGCACCTGGAAGTGGACGTTGAGGCCTTTAGTCTTCAATTGTTTTACGGCTTCGATGAACTCGAGCACGCCTTTATCGGTTATTAGCCTTGAAATCAGCAGAAATGTAAACTTCTCATTCTTCCCAGAATCTACCGGCACGAAGCGCTGGAGATCTACACCAGACCCCGGCAGCAGGTCGGCAATAGCAGGAGGCACCAGTTCACGCTCAAGAAAGAGTTGCTTGTCCTCCGCATTCTGGAAAAATACTTTCTTAGGATATCTAAAAGCCCAGCGATAGAGCTTCATTGCAAACAACGAAACCAGTCCTTTTTTAAGGAAAACCGTACCCAAACCGCAAACATTGTTGATCACGGGTATTTTCAATATGGCAGCGGCGAGCGTACCATATATATTGGGTTTGATTGTATAATGAAGGATAACGTCGGGCTGGAGCTTTCGGTAAATCGACCAAAATTCGAGGATTAAACCGAAATCGCGGATTGGGTTGGCGCCACGGCTGTCCATTTTTACGTCGTGGTGGATACAGCCGGCCTCCTCGAGGCGATGGGTGTAAACATCATGAGGGGCTACCGTGTGAACCTCATGACCCTGCGCCTGAAGCGATTTGATGAAGCTCATCCGGAAGTTATAGATGTTCCAGGACGTGTTGAGAACTATTGCAATTTTCATTAAGCCACACTATGACCGACCAGACTCAAACTAAGGGGTTTTTCTTAGGTTTAGTCCAGAAACCGGGGTTTAGGTCTTCTCTCTAAGGTCTAAATTCCCGAAAGTTAAATAAAGTAACTTCATATTTATAATGAATCAGAACCAATCAGGTGACAATAGTTTAAACAAAAAAGCGGTCCTCGTGGCCCTTTCAGTACCCAAAGCCCTTCCCGAAGAAACGGACGAGCACCTGGCCGAGCTGGCCTTTTTGGCGGAGACCGCAGGCATCACCACCGAGAAAACATACGTCCAGAAATTACCTCATCCCGACGTGAGAACTTTTGTTGGAAAAGGTAAGCTCGACGAGATCAAAGAATTCGTGCAGTCTAATAATATCACGAGCGTTCTCTTCGACGACGACCTGAGTCCGTCGCAACTTCGCAACCTCGAAAAAGAGTTCAATCCGGATAAGCTCGAACCTAAAGTGAGGGTCTACGACCGAAGCCTTTTGATACTCGACATCTTCCTGCTTCGCGCGCAATCAGCGCAGGCAAGAACACAAGTGGAACTCGCGATGAATCAATACCTGTTGCCAAGGCTTACTCGCATGTGGACTCACCTTGAACGCCAGCGTGGTGGAACGGGTACCCGCGGTGGCGCCGGTGAACGGGAAATCGAAACCGACCGTCGGATCATCAAGACGCGGATCTCTTTACTGAAAGAAGAACTCGAAAAGATCGACAAGCAACGTCAAACTCAACGCAAGTCGAGAAGTAATGTGGTGCGGGTAGCACTGGTGGGCTACACCAACGTTGGCAAGTCGACGCTGATGAACCTGCTGAGCAAAGCCAATGTGAAAGCGGAGAACAAACTCTTTGCAACTGTTGATGCAACGGTGCGCAAAGTTGTTGTGAACGACATACCGTTCCTCCTGTCCGACACAGTTGGATTTATCCGCAAGCTGCCGCATCATCTTATCGAGTCGTTTAAATCGACACTCGATGAAGTAAGAGAGGCGGATATTCTTTTGCACGTTGTTGATGTAGCGCATCCATTTCATGATAATCACATCGAAGTGGTGAGCAAGACGCTCGCAGAGATCGGCGCTGGAAATATTCCCGTGATCTTAGTGTTGAACAAGATCGACTTACTCGAGAAGAATGATGAGCAACATCTCGATGAATTAAGAGGATATTATAACTCGCATGGATTTTCGCGCGTGGTGTTTGTATCGGCAGCGAACAAGACGAATCTAAATGAACTTAGACAGATTTTGTATGAAGAAGTTGGGAAGGAGAAAGTGAAAAGTGAATGGTGAATAGTGAAAAGTTAGAGTTGAAAGATGATAGTGAAAAGTGGCAACGAAATTCATTCGAGCCACTTTTCACCTTTCACTGTTCACTCTAAGAATTTGGGAAGGTTAGTGCCAACAATAGCAGTCCATCCTGCTTCGAAGTTCTTCGGAGCAAGGGCGGGCTCGTTGCCGAATGTTTCGAGACCGGTATGAGTGAGCGTGACTTTTGTTTTGCCGCCCATATCGGTTAACTCCCACGTTACAACCGACATTCCTTCGTATTCTTTAAAGCTCCACGTATGCTGGAGCTTTTTATTTTCAATCACTTCGGTGATCGTGCAGAGGTGCGTGAATGTTTGTCCTTTGGAACTGCCGAGGAAAGTAAACTCGAATCCTTTCTTTGGTTCGAAGGCCGGCATTTTAAAATACCACTTCTGCATTTCTTCGTGACTGGTGATGGCCTTCCACACGCGACTTACGGGTGCATTGATAACTTTCTCTACAACTACAGGTGTGCTCATTTTCTTTTTGATTTAGATTTCTTCTTTACTTTATCGGGTTTAATTTCTGTTTCCAGGTACTCTGCCAATGCATCGAGGCGAGCGCTCCAGAATTCTTTGTACTGATCTACCCAGCTCGATACTTCCACTAACGATTTCAAGTTGGCCTGGCAAAATCGTTCGCGGCCCTGCTGGTTGATTGTAATTAATCCGCATTCCGTAAGGATCTTGATGTGCTTCGAAATAGCGGGGCGGCTCACGTTGAAGTTGTCGGCAACTGCATTGAGGTTGAGTGTGCGGTGTGCTATCATGTTGATGATCTCACGACGCGTGGGGTCGGCTATGGCCTGGAAAACGTCTCTTCTCATACGAAATAATTATGTAACTGATTGGTTACAAATATACGTAACTGATCGGTTACACAAAATTCGGGGAGAGAAATTTTTGAAATTATGAAGCTACCATTTGCTGCTGGCGCCGCCGTCGCCAGAACTGCCACCACCACCGCCGTCGAAGCTGTCGTCTGAGCTGCTCTCGGTTCTCCTGTCGTACATCCTTCGTTGATAGTAGTCGTCGGTTTCGAAGTCGTTGTTTTTCGAATCTTTGTCGCTGATCGTCATACAAAGCAACACCGATGCAAGTGCGCCGGCGAAAGGAAGTAGTGAAAGCAAAATTCCGTTTGTCGAATGAAGTGCCAGGTAAACAGCGGGGGCGAGAAGAGGAACCAGCAGGAACACGAAGACCAGGATTGTATATCTCTTTCGTTTCTTCGGGGCTTTTGTGAATTTTTTTAGTGAGCTGAGATTAACGACAGCGAAGAGTGTGTTTATCGCGAAGGCAACAAAGACAGCGATCCATAAAGTCTTGTTGGGATCTCCGGGTACGTATTCGTGCTTCGTGTAATAGATCAGTTGATCGACACCTGCTTTAATGCCCATGTAGTAATGTCCTTCTTTGAATTCAGGTGCCATGTCTTCATCCAGGATCTCAAGACAAAGAGAAGGCGGTAGCGCTTGCTCCAACCCGTAGCCTACCTGGATCCGGTGCTCACGATCATCGACGAAGATGGCTATTAATACACCGTTGTTCTTGTCTTTCTGACCAATGCCCCACTTATTGAAGATCTTTTTTGTTTGATCTTCAATGCTGCCTGCATGCATCCTTTTGTCGATGAAAACAAAGATCTGGTTGCTTGTGCTGTCTTCAAAGGCTTTCAGCCTGTCGTTCAACTGCGCTTCTTCGTACAGACTTAAGATATCTTCCGGGTCTGTTACGTAGTTGGTGGGTTTATCGGGGAAGAATTGAAATAGGAGGGGGATGAACAGTAGGTATTTCATATCATTCGTGTTTCAGACTTTCGACGGGGTTACGTGCAGCGGCTTTGAAGACTTGTGTTAATGAGACTGATGCGACGAGAAATGCTATCATCATTAAAGGAACGAGTACAAATAATATTGAGAAGCTTATGTGTTCAGGATATTCTGTCAGCCATTTTGTTGACAAAAAATAAACAAGTGGTAATGTTATAATCGAAGACACTACAAGTATTCTGAAACTTCCTTTGGTCAAGAGCATGATGATATTTTTTACTTCTGCTCCCAAAACCTTCCTGATACCGATCTCTTTTATTCTTGCGTTTGCTTCGAACAGGCTCATGCCCATTACACCTAAACATGCGATGAACACGGCAACTCCGGAGAAGAGGAAGAAGATCCGTGAGAAGTGGATCTCGCTTTTGTATTGCTGATCGTAATGCTGATCCATGAAGAAGTAATTGAATGGTTTGCCCGGCCATGTTTCTTTCCACAATTGTTCGATAGCTGGGATTGTGCTGGCATCACTCACTTTCATTGAGTAGTAAACCATTTGCCCTTTGTTATTGTGCAGTCGGAAGATGCCCGGATTGACAGGCGTTTTGATCGATTGATGCCTGTAGTCGTTCACAACACCGATGATGGTCCATTGATGCCAATCGTCGGGTTCGTTGAACCAGATCTTTTGATTGACTGCTTCTTCGGCCGAAGAAAATCCTAGTTCACGGATCGTGCTCTCAGTAACAACAATATTCCATTCCTCGGAATATTCGGGAGAATAGTTTCTTCCGGCAACGGTCTTCAATCCAAACAACGGGAAGAAGTCGTGATCGATATACATTACTTTATAGTGTACCTGCCGGTCGGGATCGTTCATGGAACGTTTGGCGAGGTCGGTGTAGGTAAAGCCGATGGGTTCGCCAGGAATTGCCGAGGATGTTGTGAGTTGGGTTACGGATGGTATCTGCAACAACTGGTTCCGGAAGGTCTCGTTGTTTTCAACTCGCAAAGAATCTTCGCGCCAGGTGTAGTTGGCCGGGTTGTAAACAGTAACGATGCCACTGGTGTCGAAGCTCATGTTTGCGTTTCGCATGAAGTCGAGCTGCAATGATGCCATTACTACTAATGCCATCAGCGTAAGCGAAGTAACAAACTGGAAGGTGAGGAGGAACCCTCCTGGTCGGAAGGCGCGCTTAGGAGCAAATGAATTTTGCATCGTTACCTGGCCTTTCAGTGAACAGATCGGATTTATCCTGATAAGTGAAATAAGGGGATATACTCCTGCAACGATCGTTGCCGTAACGATAACAACACCAGTTGTGATCCAGAGACTTTTTATCGAGAAACTAAATGAAGTGAGCGACAAGCCGGTAATATATCCGAACCAGGGAAATGCAATAAACACGATGGCAGCTGCAAGTACCGACGCGGTGATCGTAACGATCATAACTTCCAGTAAAAATCTCGCCAGCAGGTCTCTTTTCCTGGAGCCGATGATCCTCCGGATGCCGACTTCTTTCAGCCGCTTAATGAACCTCGCGGTTTCGAGATTTACGTAGTTGATCCACGCAACCAACAGTACCAGGGCCAGCGCGCCGCCAACCACATATATATAGAGTAGGTTGCCCGGCGCCTTGACCTCGTATTCGAGGTTGGAGTTTAAATGAATGGATGGCAATGATTGGAGCGACAACGTTGCCTGTTCTTTGAGCATCGGCTTAACGCCATCATTGAGTTTAGCCGTTAGTTCGTCAACATTTGCTCCATCGGCAACACGGATGTAAGTCCACACGCTGGCTTTCCATGTGTATTCGGCATCGGGTACCCAATCGTTGTGGCGAATGATGTCGGCTTCGAGATGGGAGTTGGCGGGGATGTTGCGGATAACACCGGTGATCTTTTCGAAGTTGTTCTTCCTTTCGGGATTAACAATCGTTTTGCCGATGATGTCGGTGGTGCCGAAGACTTTCATGGCCAGTCGTTCCGATATCACGATTGTGTTCGGTTCGGCAAGAGCAGTTTTGGCATCTCCTGCGATCAACAACGAAGGAAATACTTTGAAGAAATTTTCGTCGGCGTAGAAGTAATTTTTTTCATGGTATAGATTGCCGTCGACTTCGATAACGAGACCGGTGTTGGCGGGCCAGCGATAGAAACGGGTGCTGGCTTCTACTTCAGGAAAACTTTCGGTGATCCAATCGCTGACGCCGTAATAAGTTTCGGCGATGGAACGTGTCGACGTTTGCGTTGTGACCCGGTACACGTTGTTGTGTTCGGGCAGATAAGTGTCGTAGCTCAGCTCGAAGTCAAGGTACTGCAGCATAAGGAATGCAGCCGATAAGGCGACGGTTAAACCGAATACATTGATAGCTGTGGAGACTTTATTTCTCCATAGATACCTAAAAGCATGTTTCATATATCTCTTAGGGATGTTGTTCCGACCGAAGCATGTCAACACAGTTCGTCATAGAACGATAGTGATGATAACATGCTTTCCAGATCTGCCCTTTCAGGGCCGTCTTCATTTCGGGTTGCTTATCTAACCCGCCCGCAAACCAATCGCCATTCTCATGATCGATCAGGTAACGATCGATATACCGCCAGGACATCAAAAACTTGTTATAATAATCTGAAGGATCATCCGGATATAACTTCGACATCATCAACAGGCAGTTCATACCTTCTGCCTGTGCCCACCAGTTTTTCGTGTCGCGTGTGATGGTGATACCAGGACGATCTTTGAAATAATAAGCTTCGTCGTAAAAACTTCCGGTTGAATCGTGCTCGTCCCAACCATTCTTCAGCGCGTGATCTACCATCTTCTTCGCGATACGATGCGTGGTGGAATCGGCGGAGATGCCGAGAACATGCGAAGCCTCGATCATGAGGTAAGCAGTTTCGACATCATGACCAAAGGAGACGTGATCGAGACTGTGATGTTTTTCAATAACGCTGTCGGGTTGATTGCGAAACGAAACAGGAGTCCAGTTACGATCGAGGAACAACACGAGGTAACCTTCCGGAGTAACGATGGTGTCCCGGATGAGGAACAACATTTCCTGTAAACGTTCTTTCACCAATGCATCCGGCCACACGCGATAGAGATCGGTGAGCGCTTCGAGCAAATGAATAGAGCTGTTCTGATCTTTATAACCTGTCTCCGCTGTCGATGGGGTATTGCGATCACGAGCGATCGGCGTTCCATCGCGGCGCAGGTGCTGGAAGTAACCTTTGTATTCGTGGTCGTGACTGTGTGCTTCGAGCCACCTGAATGTTTCTTTGGCAAGATCCAATCCCTGTTCATCGTGCGTGGCTTCGTAGTAAGCAACCAGTGCGTATAAACCGAAAGCATTTCCGTAGGCTGTTTTTACTGTGTCATCTTTTACGGGCGTACCATCGCGTTCAACGAGCCAGTAGAATCCGCCGTAAGTGCTGTCCCACATTTTATCGCGGAGGAATTCAAAACCATGACGTGCACCTTTCTTATAATATTCAACTTCGGGATATCGCATCGAAGCTTTGGCATTCGTCCACACGTGACGTGCCTGTGTTACGATCATCTTTTGCTGATCGCCGGTTGGTTTAAAATCATAAGTGAAGGTGCTGAGGAAGCCGCCGTAAGCGGTGTCGATAGCGAGCGGATACCATTTGGCGAGGGTTTCTTTTTTGAGGGAGGTTTCAATTTGGTCTGCTAATTGAAGATGCGGTTGTTTAATTTCATTGCAGCCAATGACAAGAATAATAAGTAAAAGAGATCTTTTCATTGAACATTATTCATTACCCATTGAACAATAACCATTGTGCGGCTTCGAAATCATTTCAAGTTGTTATCAAACCATGCAAACGCCTCCGCCTGCATATTCGAATCGAATTTATGAGGACCGGGATGAAACGAGCAACGATATTTATCGGGACTTCCTGCCTTCGTATAGATCTCTTTAAGGATCTCGTCGGCGCGTTTCATTTCACTTAACGTGAAAAGTTGATCTTCAGTATTATTAAGAACCAGCGATGGGAGCGGGGCGCGCATCGACAGGATCTCGGGGAAGTCGAGTTCGTTGGGTAACAACGGGATGTAGATCATCCATGTGTGCGTATGAGATTTGTACATCACGAAATCATTCCACGTTGTCATAAATCCCACGGGCACGGTACACCTGATGCGATCATCGAGACCGGCGATGTACACAGATCTCATTCCACCACCCGATAAACCTCCGCAACCAATTTTATTCTTATCTACATCGGGACGTGCGCTGAGTACGTCGAGTGCTTTCATGTCTTCGGCGACCCATACACCTGGCCATGAAGTGCCGGCGCTAAAGAGCGAACGGGCCATGATGCTTTCGTGATCGCCGGCCCAATCGTTGTATGTTTGGATCTGTTCAAGACTATTTGGGTCGGGATCTTTTACACCACGCCGGATCTCTTCGGGAACATCGGCCAGCATCACGCGACGGCTCGCAAACGGAAATGCATCGGGAACCAACACAACATAGCCACGCTTCGCAAGCTCGTTGGCCCAACCTTTTCCGCTGTAGTAAGTTTGCTGATGTTCTTCGATGCCAACCGGAAGTTTGTCGGAGGTGCGAACGATCTTGCGGCTTCCGTAAAATTTATTTCCACCGTGGTCGTGAAATGCAAGTACTCCGGGCAGTGGACCTTTCGCATCTGCAGGTTTCAATAACACGGCTTCGGTAGGACGTCCGTATGGAAGTTGCCATGTGAGTTCTTCGATGTGAAGTCCGTCGTAGTTGTATTGCTTTTGTACTGTTACTTTAGGAGTGTTGCCGATGTCGGGAATGGCTAATCGTGAGCGCACCTGGTTTCGTGCGAGAGTTTTCCATTGAGTAACATCGGTGTTCTCTTTTCTTCTGAATGATATCGATGGAAGTTTTCCTGCGGTCAATGAGTGTGCCCATTCGCCGTAGTTGCCGAGCATAGTTTTCTCCGCAGGTGTTTGTGGTAGTTCCATAGGGAATGATTTCGAAAGAAGAAATGTACCGATACCGGTAGCAGTTGTTGCCTTGATGAACTCTCGTCGGTTTGGCATTACTCTACTCCTTTCACTGCCATCCTGATCACGTATACCGATTCTGAAGCAGTAATGAACAACACATCTTTATTTTTTCCGCCGAAGCAAAGATTGGCTGTCCACTTCGAAGGAACATCGATGTGATCTATCTTCTTGCCTGACGGATCGTAAACTGTAACGCCATTACCCGCGAGGTACAGATTTCCTTTTTCATCGAGTGTGATCCCATCGGCGCGATCTTCACAGAAGGTCCTGCGATTGGTTAACGTGCCGTCGGGCTGGATGTCGTACTTATAAATGTATCCTTTCGCGATCTCGGCCGAGTAGAGATTTTTTCCATCGGGTGTTCCAACAATGCCGTTCGGTTTTACGAACTGGTCGTCGACAACTACGGGTTCTGTTTTACCTTTCGCGAGATAATAGATGCTTTCTTTCTTCATGGCAGGATCTCCTTCTTTGCGGGTCCAGTAGTCGCGCTGAAAATATGGATCGGTAAAATAGATGCCGCCTTTCGGATCGATCCAGAGATCATTGGGTCCATTGAACTGGTGACCTTTGAAGTCTTTCAGTATGGCAGTCTCTTTGCCATTCTTATCGATGGACCAGAGTTGCCCGTTCTCGTCGGCGCATGTAATGAGGTTTCCTTTCTTGTCAACATACGTTCCATTGGAACGACCGGCGTTGTCGCGGAAGAGGGAAAGCTTTCCGTTGGTATCGTACTTCCAGATGGTGTTGTTGGGCTGGTCGGTGAAATAAATGTTACCGGCTTTGTCGACCGAGGCGCCTTCGGTGAATTTGAACTGGCTTGAAACCAGCTCCAGCTTTGCATTTGGGGCCACAACCGATTGTGAAAGTCCCTCCACAGAAACGGCCAGGAACATTAATGCTATAAGTATCTTCATAAGTAACGGTTACTTTCAAGTGTATTGAAGACAATGTACAGGTTGGGGCCTCATAAATCAACGAAACTTTTACGCAGAAGAGGTCTTTTTTAGGTACCTTTCCGCCTTGAAAACTTTCACAATTAAAACTCCTGACGTGACGTACGACAGGGAGGTGGAGTAACAGGATGAATAGAATATGATGATACGAAGAGCGTTGGCAGTCCTGGCTGCCTGTTTTTCATTTAGTGGCGCGTTCGCACAGGTGATTACTACCGGTACAATAAGTCCAACTACGTACTGCGGAGGCGCATCGATCACAGTTCCATTTACATCTGTCGGAACTTACGGAGCGGGCAACGTTTACACGGCCGAGCTCTCGAATTCCTCCGGTATGTTTCCCGGAACAACATTGGGTACACTTTCATCTTCGGCCAACTCCGGAAGCATTGCGGGTACCGTTCCTTTTTCCACAACAGCCGGCACTACTTATAAGGTCCGCGTAACGAGCTCATCGCCTGCGTCTACGTCTATCCAGGCAAGCCAGACACTGACGATCAACACGCAGGGGATCAACGCGCCTACTTTCACAGGTACATCATTTTGCGAGGGAGCAACGATCAACGTGGCATTCACAGTTACAAACGGATGTGCGTTCCCCAACACACCGTCGAACAACATTTTCACGGCGGAACTTTCGGACAACCTTGGAAGTTTCGCGTCACCGACGGCTATTGGTACACTCACATCAAATACGTCGGGAACGATCGTTTCAACAATACCTTCAGCAGCACCAGGTGGTACCGCTTATCGCATCCGGGTAAAGAGCAGCAATGGTGCTATCGTCAGTCCATCGAATGCATCGGCGTTGACGATCAACACGCCGGGTATTAATGCACCCACGTTCACAGGTACATCATTTTGCCAGGGCGCAACGATCAATGTGGCATTCACCGTTACCAATGGATGTGCGTTCCCCAACACACCGTCGAACAACATTTTCACGGCGGAACTTTCGGATAATCTTGGAAGCTTCGCGTCGCCAACAGCAATCGGAACACTCACATCAAATACATCGGGAACGATCGTTTCAACAATACCTTCCGCAGCAGCAGGTGGTACCGCTTATCGCATCCGGGTAAAGAGCAGCAATGGTGCTATCGTCAGTCCATCGAATGCATCGGCGTTGACGATCAACACGCCGGGTATTAATGCACCCACGTTCACAGGCACATCATTTTGCCAGGGGGCAACGATCAACGTGGCATTCACCGTTACGAACGGATGTGCGTTCCCCAACACACCGTCGAACAACATTTTCACGGCGGAACTTTCGGACAACCTTGGAAGCTTCGCGTCACCGACGGCAATCGGAACACTCACATCAAATACATCGGGAACGATCGTTTCAACAATACCTTCCGCAGCAGCAGGTGGTACCGCTTATCGCATCCGGGTAACGAGCAGCAATGGGGCTGCCGTCAGTCCATCGAATGCATCGGCGTTGACGATCAACACGCCGGGTATTAATGCACCCACGTTCACAGGTACATCATTTTGCCAGGGGGCAACGATCAACGTGGCATTCACCGTTACGAACGGATGTGCGTTTCCCAACACACCGTCGAACAACATTTTCACGGCGGAACTTTCGGATAACCTTGGAAGCTTCGCGTCACCGACGGCTATCGGTACACTCACGTCAAATACATCGGGAACGATCGTTTCATCAATACCTTTTACAACAACAGGTGGTAACGGTTATCATATCCGCGTAAAGAGCAGCAATGGTGCTATCATCAGTCCATCGAATGCATCGGGTTCATTAACGATCACAGTTGTTACATTGAATGCGCCGACAAGCGGGGCAAGTACGTATTGTGCGGGCGCATCTTTCAACGTTCAGAACACATTAACTAACCCGAGCTGTCCGTTTACTTCAGGCAACGTGTTTACGGCACAGTTGTCGGATGCTTCCGGTTCATTTGCATCACCTCTTACCATCGGAACATCAACAGCGACAACGGCGGGTAATATTCCCGTTACGATCCCGACCAATCAACCTGCGGGTACAGGCTATCGTTTTCGCGTGCTCGCATCGACCCCGGCTATAACAAGCCCGATCAGCACAACGAATATTACGATCAACCAGTTTGGTATCAACGCACCAACGGTAAGCGCAACAACTCTCTGCCAGGGCGCGGCGGTGAATGTTACGTACACAATCCAGAACAGCTGTACATTCCCCAACACACCATCGAACAACGTGTTTACTGCACAGTTGTCGGACGCATCGGGAAGTTTTGCTTCGCCAATCAATATCGGATCGACCACAAGCAATACCGGGACAACATTCCAGGCTGTGATACCCACAACCACGCCTGCAGGTGCAGGCTATCGCATTCGTGTTGAGAGTTCCAATCCTTCGATTTTAGTTAGCCCCGACAACGGAAGCAACATTACGGTTACAGCAACGTCGGGTACGCCCACGGTATTCGGCACAACTGCGTGGAATGCATATGTGTATTCGGGCACGGTTTTCCCGCTCACGAGCGATTTGTACCTCGGAACCTATACTGAGAACAATCTCAGTTTCAATACAACATCTCGATGGGTTGCGGCAAATGGACCGGGCACTGCAGATAACACAACAGGTTCGGCGTACGCAGGCTGTGCGGTTCCGGTAACTAACTATTCGGTATCGTTCAAGAGAACTAACTTCACTTGCGGGTATTACCAGATCGACATGCCCACCCACGACGACGATATAAGAGTGTATCTCGACGGTACGCTTATCTTCTCGCACGTTGGTGGTTGTTGCGATAGCCACACTAATATTTACACAGGATTTCTCGGGCCGGCATCGCAGCTCGATTTTCAATTGATCAATTTCGGTGGACCTGGAGATCTGCATGTAACTTTTTCGACAGCTGTGAACCCTGTTGTTGCAACTCCAACGAGCACAACAATATGTTCAACGGCTACTGCAACGTTGTCGGCAACAGGAACGGCTGGAATGACTTTCGCGTGGACACCTTTAACAGGCCTCACGCCATCGAATGGACTTGGCGCATCGGTGACTGCACAACCTCCTTCAACTACCACTTACACAGTAACAGGTACTGATCCCACAACAAGTTGTACTCAAACGAAGACTTCAGTTGTGAATGTTGTGGGCACAACAACAGTGCCGACCATAACAGTAACGAATTCGAGTCCAACGATCTGTTCACCTGTGACTACATCGACGTTAACGGCGAGTGGAGCTAATACATACACGTGGACACCGACCACCGGCTTAACACCATCGTCGGGAATTGGATCCAGCGTGGTTGCCAATCCAACGTCAACAACGACTTACACAGTAACGGGAGACACCGGGTGTAAAACAAATACGCAGACAGCTACGGTAACAGTTCAAACTGTTCCGTCGACGCCAACTACAACATTTGGCAGCAACGTGTGGAATGTTTTTGCGCACAACAACATGACGTTCTCGAACTACTATGGTTTTTACCAGGAGAATTCGTTGAGTTTCAACACAACATCGAAATGGAATCCGAACACAGGACCATCGGTGAGTAATGCCGCGTACTCCGGCTGTACATTCGGAGGCACGCAATATTCATTGAGCTTCAAGAGAACTGACTTCACTTGCGGTTACTACCAGTTGGATGTTAACTACCAGGACGACTCTTTTACACTTTTAGTGAATGGCGTGCAGGTATTTCAGAACAACAACGTCACCAACACCGTGCAGACCAATGTTTGGTCGGGATTCCTCGGGCCATCGAGTACTGTCGAACTTCGATTGATCAACAACACTGGCCCGGGACAATTACAGTTCGCCATGGCACCGGCGGCGAACGGACCTCAAACGTTGAGTCCGAACGTAACTATATGCGCGGGTACGAATACGAATCTTACCGCGACAGCGGCTGCGTATCCATCGGCAACATACAGTTGGGCGGTGAGCCCGTCCACTCCGGATATTACATTCAATCCTGGAGCGAACCAGGCGAATACCCAATTACAGACTGCAGGAGCAACGGCTGGCGGTAACTACATACTAACGAATACCATCACCGATGCCGGTTCGGGCAACACCGGATGCACGGCTACAAAGAGCATTACCGTTACGGTGGATCCATTGCCAACAACGGCAGTCACACCTACATCAGCAACCGTCATTTGTCCAACGCAAATAGTTACGTTGACTGCAACTGGCGCGAATACTTATACATGGAGTCCCGCAGCGGGATTGAGTGCAACAACGGGCAACGTTGTTACGGCCCAACCTACAACTACAACAACATACACGGTTGTTGGTGACAACAACTGCTCAACCAATTCAGCACAGTCGGTGATCACAGTAATTCCTTTGCCCGACTATGCCACGGTTTATCCTACCAATACCTGGAATGTTTATGGTTTCAATTCGACAACGTATGGAACCAACTACCAGGGGTTTTACACGGAGAACGGAACAGGATCACCATCGTATAGTTTCAATTCGACAACGCGATACGGAGCTACGTCCGCGCCGTCTACAGTAAACACAACGAGTGGTAATGCATGGCAGGGATGTACCATGCCTGCGACGAACTATGTGCTCAGCGCCAAGAGAACAGGTTTCGCATGCGGTACTTATACGATAGACATACCGTCGCATGACGATTACTTCTCTCTTTATATCAATGGAACGAAAGTAGCTGAACACCTCGGCTGTTGCGACTCGCACACCAATGTATGGACTGGTGTGTTGACGACAACGTCGACAATTGATTATGAGATGACGAACTTTGGTGGTAACGGATTTTTCTCAATCACTCTTACGCAATTAGCACAGCCTGCCGGCCAGACAACGTGGATCGGCGCAACGAGCACCGACTGGTTTACAGCCAGCAACTGGTGTAACGCTGTACCTACCGCAACGACTGATGCGTTGATCACTGCAGCGGGAGCAATTTATCAGCCAACGATCGGTGCGACTGGCGCTGCGGTGAGAAACATCACGATCAATGGAGCGGTTGCTGCAAGTGGTGCCAGCCTTGCAGTGCCAGCCGCCAGCTTAACAATGGGTGCATTCAATCTCGATGTTAATGGCAACTGGACGAGCAACGGAACGCTAACGGCAGGAACGGGTTCAGTATCATTTGTTGGATCGGGTGCTAATGCAACGATCGCTGGCTCATCGGCATTCAACAATATTATTATTAATAAAGCGAACGGTGTTACGATCAATGCATCGACAACACAACAGGTTAATGGCTCAATGACATTCACGAACGGTATCGTTACACAAAACGGAACGTTGAAATTCAATGCAGGTAGCCTGGCCTCGGGTGCGAACAACTCATCGTATGTTGATGGCATTGTGACCAAGACCGGGAATACCACTTTCACGTTCCCTCTCGGAAAGGCTGGTCTGTTTCATCCGATCAATATAAGTTCGCCAGCGACGGCCACGGATACTTACACTGCACAATATTTTAATTCGTCGGGATTGTCGGGACGCCCCAATGCGAACCGTGCAGTGACGCTCGATCACGTGAGTAGTTTGGAATACTGGAACCTTGTGCGTTCTACAGGCTCCGGCTCGGTAAGAGTATTGTTGGGCTGGAACTCGAACAGTATGGTGGATGACCTTACACCATTGCGTGTTGCCAACTGGAACGGATCCTTCTGGGCAGATCTCGGTAATGCATTGACAACTGGTACAACGACGATGGGAACAATCACAGACCTCACGAATTCAACGCAGGGTGCTTACACGTTCGCGTCGGCCAATGAGAACAATGGTTTACCGGTGATCATGACTGACTTTGATTGTGGGTTGAATTCATTTGGCGCTCCGAAGATCGCGTGGACTACGACGGCAGAGATGAACAGTGATCATTTCGCTATCGAGAGATCGGCCGATGGTAAAAACTTCGAGACGGTTTCAAGAATTCTTGCGAAGGGTTACAGCACTTCGGAACAAAAATATTCTTTCGAAGATGACGATGCTCCGAATGGTCATCTCTATTATCGTTTGAAAGAAGTTGACAGAGATGGACTTATCGTTTCTTACGAAGTATGTGCGATGACGGTGGAGTCGGTAGGATGGACGATCTATCCGAACCCGGCAACTGGCACTGCAACGATACGATTGAATGGAGGAACGTTGATGGAACTGACTGTGATCAATACGGTTGGACAATCCGTGAAAGTTCCGTTTGCTGTGAAGGGTCCTGGTGTAGAGATCGACGTTTCGTCGCTGCCTGCAGGAGTTTACCTCATTCGTGTGTCGACTGGTAACAGGTCTGAGATCCTTAGACTTTTAAAATCTTAATTTTAAGTGAGGGCCGGCTGGCCCGCTTTTTTCCTTACTGGCATTTATGTCTTCAGTTATTATTATTGGCGCAGGTGCTTCGGGGCTTGCTGCTGCGAGATCTCTAAGCAAAACCGGCAAGCGGGTAACGGTGTTGGAAGCGCGCGATCGCGTTGGCGGAAGGATCTTCACGTCGGACGAAGGAGGATTTTCTGTGCCTGTCGAGAACGGGGCGGAATTTATACATGGTGACCTTCCGCTTACACAACGATTGGCGAAGGAAGCTGGAGTGAAGTTTCGCGAAGGCGATGGTCGTCAGTGGAACGTTGAGAGCGGGAAGAAAGAAGAAGGAGAATTTTTCAATGCGGGTTGGGATGAGCTCATTAAAGAGTTGCACAAGCTGGATGAGGATATGAGCATTGGTGAGTTTCTCGACTCACGTTTTGCAGATGCGAAGTATCGTTCGTTGCGCGATTCGGTGAAACGTTTTGTGCAGGGCTTCGATGCTGCCGATCCATACAAGGCGAGTGCGTTCGCGCTTCGCACGGAGTGGACGGAGACCGATGCGACAACCGGTTATCATTTGATTGGTGGATATTCATTGCTGATGGAACACATGTTTCAGCAATGCAAGACTTCCGACGTCACTTTTCATTTTCAAATGATCGTAAGAGAGATCTACTGGCAGAAGGATAAAGTGACGGTGATCACCGAGACTGGCGAAAGGTTCGATGCAGAAAAATTAGTGATCACAATTCCGCCCGCAGTGTTGAGATCTGGATCGATACAATTTTTTCCCGAAATGATCGACCAGCAGAAAGCAATACAGAAAATTGAAACGGGCGGAGTTATCAAATTTTTGATCGAGTTCACGGAACCCGTGTGGGAGAAAGGCGAGGATAAAGAGTTCCGGAAATTTCCCGATGCTTATTTTATTTTCTCGGATGCTTACGTGCCAACCTGGTGGACGCAAAATCCTTCGGACCTGCCGTTACTCACCGGTTGGTTATCGGGACCAGGAACGTTGTCGTTGAAGTTATCCGATGAAGAGCTGTTGAATGAAGGTATCAGGACGCTTGGATATATTTTCGATTGTCCGGAGACTACTGTTCGTTCGAAGATCCGTGCGGCGAAGGTGATCAATTGGGTGAATGATCCATTTGCGAGAGGAGCGTATGCTTATAAAACAATCGAGACAACTCAAGCGATCGATTTACTGTCGCAGCCGGTTGAAGATACCGTTTACTTTGCTGGCGAAGCATACTATCACGGGCCGGAAATGGGCACGGTAGAGGCGGCGCTGGCGACTGGTGAAGAAGTAGCGAAGAAGATATAACGACTAGATCTTCTTTTCGATCATCCAGTGGTGTCCCCATGGATCGGCGAATGTGCATTGCCGATAGCCATAATCCCAATCTGTTATTGGACTAATGAACTTTACGCCTTCGGCTTCGGCGCGTTTCACGATGGCGTGAACGTCGTCGACAAACAGGCCAATGAGTACGCTGGCCGACTTCGTTGTTTCGGGACTGTATTGATTGGAGTGCGGTGATTCTTCGTGGATGTGGAACATGGCGCCGTCAATCTCCATTTCAGCTACGTGAATTTTTCCTTCATGTTCGAACAGGCGAAGTACTTTGGCGCCGAATACTTTTTTATAGAACTCAACGGCCGGTGCAACGACCTTAATGGTGAGTTGTGGAGCGAAAAATGCGGGCATGGCAATTTTATATTGATTTCTTTTTCCTTTTTTTCTTCTTCGCTGGTTTTTCCGCCACCTTCACCACGTCAGAGAAGATCTTCGATCGCTGCTCAACTCTTTCACTCTTCAAACTTTTGAAATCGAAATGTTCTTTTTCGTTCAGGATCCCTTCGCCCAGGTGAAACACTTTATCGACTTCTTCCAGTTTTTTTGAAAGCAGCTGATCAAGATCGCCGAGATCATTCAAATAGCCTTTCACTCTTTTCTCTGCACGAAGATCTTCGGCATGCTGAGCGAGGATCTTCACTTGTTGCCAAAGCAGGTTCTTATAATATTCTCTTCCTTTCGTGATCCTGATGAGAAATTCGTCATGTTTTCCATGATCGAGTAATGTTTTTAATTGATCCCTGAACCGTACGGTATTTCCCGCTTCTTGCACGAAAGCATCTTTTATCTGTTTCAGTACGGGTTTCATGGTCTTTTCTTCAAATCGCGGTTCGCCGTTGTCATCGTCGCGCCCGATGTAGGTAATCTCCCGGACCAGCGAGTCGAAGTCGAACGTCTTATTGACGAGACGCCGCAAGTACTCCTTTTGTTGCATCTTCATTTCGGAGTCGAGCGTGGCGGGCCGGTTGTTTTGCTGATCGAAGGATACGATTTGTTTATCGGCGGTTACGACACTAAAGTCGACTTTCGTGCGGAGGATGAGGCCTTCGATGGAACGAAGTCGCGACAATGCAACGTACACCTGGCCATCGGCGAAAGCCTGCCCGACGTCGATGATCGCGCGATCGAATGTGAGTCCCTGGCTTTTATGAACCGTGATGGCCCAGGCCAATCGTACCGGGAATTGTTCGAACGACCCGGTGACTTCTTCTTCAAGCTCTTTCGTTTCGGAATTGACGTGATACTTTTTGTTGTCCCACGTCGATCTTCTCAAAGTGTATGGTTTTGCTGATCCTGCGAGTGAAACGGTAACGTCATCGCCGTTGATGTTTGTAACGGTTGCGAGCTTTCCATTATAATAAATGCCGTCTTCGCTGTCGTTGCGCGTGAACATGATCTGTGCGCCGACTTTTAGTTCGAGTCGTTGCAGCACGGGAAACATACTTTCGGGAAAATCATCTTTCACGACGGCGTTGTAGAAATGTGATGGCGAGTTGAGCTCGTTGAGAGCTTTCGTGTTCATTTCGTCGGCCTTATAATTATGAGTGGTGAGCGTGATGACGTCGGGGATCTTCCGGATCTCGTCGGCGGGATAAAAATATTCGTTGAGTGTAGCGATGTCTTCGCGCGTGGGTGTGTTGACGCGCAGGTTATTTAGGATCTGGATGAACTTGTTGTCGCTTTGGCGGAATATTTTGTCGAGCTCGATGTATGCGAATCCATCTTGTTGCAGGGCTTTCGAATCGAAAAACCAGGCACTATTATAATATTGCCGGAGTCGCGATTCTTCTTCGCGTTTCACGACAGGAGGAAGCTGGTAGAGGTCGCCGATCAATAAAAGTTGTACGCCGCCGAAGTGTTGGCGCATGTTGGATCGCACGGAGCGGAGGCGGTAGTCGATGGCGTCGAGGAGGTCGGAGCGGAGCATGCTGACTTCGTCGATGACGAGCACGTCGATGGAGCGGAGCACTTGTTTGCGGATGCTGTTGAGAGGGTGGCGTTTGGCGAGGACTGTTTCGGTGTACCAGTTGGCGCCGTTGGTTGGTGGTTCGGCGTATGAGCGGTCGGGTATGAACATGCCGAACGGCAATAAAAATTGTGAGTGTATGGTGGTTCCGCCGGCGTTGAGTGCGGCGATGCCGGTGGGCGCGACGATGGCGATTTGTTTGTGGGTGAGGAGGACGAGGTTTTTGAGGAACGTGGTTTTGCCGGTTCCGGCTTTTCCGGTGAGGAAAATATGACGTCCGGTGCTATTGATGAACTGCAGGGCGGTGTTCATCATGCCGGTGAAGAGAAATTCATTAGTCATTAGGCATTACTCATTATTCATTACACATTCATTGCCGGGTGAAAATAGACAATACGGAGAGAAGATGGATGCGGAAAACCTGACAGTGATCAGGATCCATTTACCATTTACCATTTACCATTACACATTACACATTGGTCATTATTCATTGAACATTGGGGTGCGGAGAGGCGAAGGATGTCGGGTTTCCGGGGGGATATCCTGGCTAACTCTAATTTCGTTGTACGCCAAGGTCGGATTCGCGCGAAATTTCTCTAGATTTGCGGCTGCTATTCCGCTTCGGAATGTCGGTTTTCCTGACAATTTCCGTGCGTTTCCAAGGGTCCCGTAGTTCAATGGATAGAATAGAAGTTTCCTAAACTTTTGATACAGGTTCGATTCCTGTCGGGACTACTGAAGCGGATAAATCAAGATATGCTATTGATTTGTCCGCTATTTTTTTTTCTAAACGCCTTGAAATTGAGGAGATTACTTTAATTCCCGGATTGATAACCTGGGTTCGATAATGCTCAATTTTGCGATCATAGAAAATTCCTTCGGGAAAGCATAGTTTTTGCAAATTAAGCTTACCGTGAATATCCTCAGAAACCCACCGATCACGCAAATTTGCCAGCTTTTTAGCTGTTTCGCTGATCGTCTTATAAGGGTTCGATAAATTTAAGAACGACTCTGACAGTCCCTTCTCCAACTTGGCTTTCTCTTCCCTCATTCGCTCGACAGTGCGATCATAGATTTCCTCACTGATCTTGCCCAAAGCGTACCGTTCTTCTACGGTGAGGATGTCCTTTTCCAGTTCTGTAATTTTAGTTTTAATGTTGGTGATCTCGTCAATTGATTGCTCGCTTCGCTTGAAATACATATCGGTGATGAACTCACTGACAGGTGCTACCATCTTTTCGTCAAAAGAATAGTAGTTTAAAACCTCTTCAAACTTTTCATTCAACACTTTTGCACTTCGGTTGCACTTACATCCGATCTTGTTGCACTTGTAGTACCAAAGATTTTTACTTTTTACCAAATAACTGGTTAGCGGAGTGCCACATTCGCCACACAACACAAAGCGTTTTAAAGGTGTTTCGTCTTTCAACTTTCCTTGTACATATCCACTGCTGTTTCGCTTAGTGGATTGAATAACATTATTGGCAAGCAGAAAAACTTCTTCCGATATAATGGCGGGATGTTTTCCTTTTACCACCTGACCATTCAATATTGAATGTGATAAGTTACCGCAGTAAAATGGGTTGCGCAGTATGTCACACAGGCGTTGCATTGTTAAGGACATACCCATTTTATTAATGGTCTTGCATATATCCGTATTGGAAAGCTGGTCAAACGCTTTCATCTCAAAAATCTTCCGAACAAATTTGCCTTTTTCGTTGATGACTATTCTTTGTTCATTTTTCCCGCCTGCCTGTATTGCCGAGTGATCATACGAATACCCGGTGGGGACGGTGCCAACCCACTCGCCCCGCATTAATTTCTCACGCATACCGTCAATGCACTTTTGCCTTCTTAGGTCATTATCATATTGACTGAACAGAAATAGTATATTTTGTTGAAGTACTCCGGAGGGATTGGATGTGTCTATTGGCTGTGAGACTGATACGATCGTAATTCCAAGTTCCCTTAATTGCCGGGACAGCCAAATCGCGTTTTCGCCAGTTCGGCTGAATCTCTCAAGACTATACACAATGATCGTAGAAATATGCTCTTTGGAATTTTTAGCAAATGCAACCATACGCTGGAATTCTTTCCTTTCATCACTTTGCGCGCTCTCGTATGTTCCTCCAAACACGCCTTTAATAGTGAATTGATTTTTTGATGCAAATAGTTGGCACCCCTTGAGCTGCACATCAAGGCTCATATTCTCAGTTTGCTCTTTGCTTGAAACACGGGTGTAGATGATTGCATTTTTATTCTTAATGCGGTGTTCAATCTTCTCACCTTTGCCAAATGATTGTAACAGTTGAGGGCTTTTCATTTTGCGGGAGATTTTTCTTGAGGTTTATTATATACTCCAACCAAAATCTGAGCCAAAGAACGTATCGTTTTAAGGGCGTTCTCGGCCTGTTCATCCGTATAATGTTCGAATCCCTCAAAAGTACGCAGCCATTCAATTGTCATCAAGGGATGACCTCGTTTATGCTTGCTATCTTCCATCACCGAATGCCCCTCCCATCCTGGACGCCGCTACTCCGATGTCACGGTTTACTTTTCATTAACGGTTTGTACGCCTCCCGTTCCCCCTTGCTGCTGCCGAAGTAATAACCATAGATGTCTTTCGCAATAGCACCGGCGAGACCAGTGAGGTTGCCGATGATAAAGCTCTCCTCCGTAGTCATTCCACCAAGCCCATGAGATATGATATAACCTGTGATTGCAAAGAAAGCTGCGATACCAGTATAGGCAAGAATATTTTGCGTAAGGTTCCGATGTCCGGCACGGATAAGTTCTACTTCGCGCTCTCTTGCTGACTTCCGGTCGTCTACCTCCGCATTGACAAGCGCCTGCTCATGCTGGTTGATCAGCTCTTTGAATTTTATCTCAAGCTGTGCCTTTTCTTCTTTTGTAGTGACGATCTCATCGATGATGTTCTTTGCCCCCTCCAATAACTTCCCGCCATTCAGGAGACCTTTGATAAATCCCGGCATAATCAATTGTGTTTAGGTTATTACATTATTTGTTTTGTTCGTGTTTGTGCTGATGCGATCGTTGAAAAAATTCATCGTTCCTTTTACGCCATAACGGTTACGATAAATAGTAACAGTTCCGTTTGTTACTTCTCCAGCGATCTCTACCTCATGTTCCCAATCTTTACCACCACGGTATTGGCCATCTTTGGTGTGCTGAAGAATGAGTATGAATGCGGTGTCCGGATTATCTTTTCGCAAGGCTTTGAAATCCGGCAACGTTAATCCAAGATCATTCACTGAATCAAGTATGACAAAATCATACTCCGACAAGTCGATGCCCTCCAGGTTGGCATAGAAGAAGAGGTTTTCAGGAAAAGGAGTAAGCAATTCATTTACCTTATCAGTCATCGTAGCGGCTGAGAATTCCTCGGATGATATATAAAGCACTTTGCCGAAAAACTCGGCCAGGTACTTGGCAAACTTTAGCAGGAAAGTCGTCTTACCTGCGTTCGGCTCACCATGCAGCATCATAGTAAAGTTTTTAGCGGGCTGACCGATAAGGGAACTATAGCGTTGGTTGAAGTTCAGCTTTTCGAAAGTGCGACTCGCCATTTCTTCCGCTGTCAGCACTCCGCTTAGTCCTTTATTGAACGAACATGCGCCCTTAGTTTTGGCATCGGTATAAGTGCGCTTGTTGCACTGCCGAAGTTTCTTTCCATTTGTATTATATATCTTTCCGAGCGAAGGCTTGCATCCGCATGATTTCACGATTCCTTCTAACCCGTTAAGTTCAGCACGGGCAATGTTGACTGTATTACCGGCTTTCAGTTTTTTTATCGTATTGTGGATCGCCTGTACCTTATCACGATAAGGATCATCAGCTTTTACCTTTTCATTTTTCAGTGCATTGTCTATCTGCCTTTGAAACAGCTCAATCTTGCTGCTGTCAATTTGCTTGCCCTGCATACCGATGTAACGCTTAATAATGTTGATAGAGGGATATACTTGCTCACCTCCGGCAATGGATACAAGCCGGTTCAGGTCTTTACTGTGCAGTTCAATCTGCATATCGCCCTTCATTGAGTTATAAAGGTTCACCAGCTTATCCTGCATAGCGCGTATTTCACCGACAAGAGGTGAAGTCTTACGAATGAGTCTCTGTACGATAGAACGTTGCAGGCTCTTGATAAGGGAAAGTATGGAAGAAGGCGACTTAACCTTGTTGTGAAGTGCAACATAACGTTTAATAAACTTCACCTCCTCTCGGATATGCTCTACATGTTTGCCAAGTTTACCTTTAATGCTTTTCTTTTTTATTGCCGAACTCGTGGCCTTGCTTTCTTCTTTCTTTAACCTGGTCTGACGGGGTGGCTTTGGGGTGGGTATTTTTCGTTCGACCGCTTTCCGGGATTGTTCTTGAGCAGTGGCATTCCCGCCTTTTGCTTTTACATATTGGTTCAGTTTTTCAAAGTACAGATCGATGACCTTGCGAATCGTTTCGTTTTGTTCATAGCTGTTCCAGTTGCTTCCGTTGCTTGTGCTTTTGGCAACCAGCTCGTGCCCTTTCAATAAAGTTTCTGGCAGTGTATCTACTCCGATCTTCTCAATTTCCCTGAAATAGTTTGTTGTACTGATCATCTTTCAATGGTTCTCGCCTTCAGGCATAAAAGTGAGGATAGCCACGTTTGCCAATGAATAACTATAAGCGGATTTGAACGATTGGTAACGACTTAAGGAATTCCTGAATGGATTCTATCAGGTCTCGTTCGGGCAGCACTTAAAGATGGGAGGTGCAATAGGACACTGGAAAAGATAATGATACATAAGGTTTGCTTTATGATACATCGACTTACCCTATCAGTCGATAAAGAAATTTATACTTAATGACAGCAATTTTATGATTCGTGACATTCAATTTCAGGCTGGCCAAGTTTGTCGAATATGATTTGCACCTGTTTGGTGTTATAGAAATGTCCTGTTTTCTTACCTATGTCAGTTGCATGTGGTTTCAGCCACTTTTGAAATGTCAACCAGGAAACACGGTATAATGCGGCCAACTCTTTGTGAGTATATGGCCGAATGATTCTGCTGTCGCTCCAGTTCATAACAGTAAAATTTAGTTTTTCGATAGATTTTAACGTTGATGTGAATCTGCATTTCTATTTCAAGGCATGTATTCATTTGTAAACGGTGGTTAATTGTCATAATAGATTATGAATGAATGTTAACGATTCTTAGTTAAGCCTGTATTGATCTTAAAAAATTTGCATTACATCATATTACATGCAAGTACTTTGTTATCCTATAAATGTTTAAATTTCAAATGGAGACCCATCCATTTTCCGAGGTTTTATTAAGACCCCGGATGGATGGGTCATTTTTTTGCATGATGGTTACCATTGATAGGAAGTGGAACTTATGAGGTAATTGGTGAGAAGTTGTGAATAAAATATTATCGCATGTGTCAGGAGAACATGGAGATTACTACTAAAAGAGGAGATCGGATAGCATTTATGCCTCACCCGGGATTTATTGACCAGAATTATAGTCATTGGGTCGCTGAAGATGTTATTGGTACACTAAGGCTTGTGGAGTACAGGGACACTTATTTTAAAATCTGGCTTAACCACTATGTTATCCATGAGAATACGGTATTGCAAATGAAATTTCCCGGACTTGCCTGTTTGAGCCTAGCGTACATGCTGAAAGGTGATTTATACTGTGATGTAAAAGGTATTCCAAACAAAATGACAAGACAAGGTTATTTCAACATGGTTTATCTTCCAAAAATTGAATTGGAGTATTACATGCAAAAGGGAGATGAGTACGTCATGATAGGTATAGATTTTCAGTTGGAGTACCTTAAGAGCTTAAATATACCTGTGTTAACAACTCTGATAAGTCAGGCTGAAACTAAAAATCCTTCGCTCCTCAACCTGGATGGACTCTATACACTCATTGAAATGACGAAAGTTGCCAACGAACTCAAGGATGCGCTGCTTGCGGGAAGCCTGTCTAATAGTTTCCACATCAGAACTCAGGCTCAATTGCTTGCGGATAAATCATTTGAGCAGGCAAGCATATTATGGAATAATGATGTAAAGCTCCTCCAGCAAATTCAGGATTATATTATCAACAATCTTGATTCCGTCAATATAGATACTATCGCAAGCGAGTTCCAGATGACAAACGTGCAACTTCGTAAGTTCTTCAAAAGGAAATTGAACATAAACCCATCCAACTATGTCAAAGACAAGCGAATGAACCGGGCATACGAACTGTTGCGTGATTCGGACTTGCAGATAAAGAGCATAGCCCTGGCAGTAGGATACAATGATGGCGGCAATTTTTCAACGGCCTTCCATGAACGATACGGTATATGGCCAAAAGAAATAAGAAGAAAAGGAAAGGGCTTGGAAGGCTGACAAGAATCCGCAGCCGGTTTCGTTGTAGTTTTTAACGGTATCGAATTTCAGCCAAGCGCTTTTTATATCCTTCTGCCAATTTGTTTTGATATTTTGACACATACAGGCGCAATGCCTGGATTTCCAGGTCTATATCATCGGCATACTCCTGAACATAATTAATATAGGTAAACAACTGGTCGTCCGTCCAGCTCTTCTGTTGATCTGTCCACCTGGGCAAAAGCTCCTGCACCCGTTCCTTCTCTTTAAGAATCGCTGCAAGCCGCAGTTCATCTTTGGAGGGGAATCTGAATACGTCAAAGAAATCCTCTTCATCCTCCATCCAGAAATCAATTTTCTCCTGAGAGTATTTTGCTTTCAATGCAGAGGAGCCTATCCTTTTAACAAGTTGAGGTTTGTCTATATGCGTGACTTCCCGGAGATAATGATATACACCCGACAACCCGATTGCCAAAACGAATTCAATGGCGAAGTTTTTATCGATCTTATGAATATTATAAAAGAGCCAAATGTCTTCGGGGTTCCTGAATTTGCAAAGCAAGAGCCCGATGAGCCGTAAATTATACATGTTGCTGTCGTCAGGATCCTTGAGCTTCATTTTCAGCTCTTGCGTAAAGAGGAACCGCACCAGGCCGTAGTCTTCAATTCGCAGATCATTAAACAACGCAGTGGCGATGCGCAGACGTTCAATTCTTCGGTCACATTTCTGTCTAAAACAGAGTAGCCCCATCTTAGAAGCATCATTTCTTATTTCCGCCAGATCAAAACGATACTTTTCAGATAGTTCCATACCATTAATTCGATGTGAAACGAAAAAGAATTTCTAATGCCGCAATATCCAACATTCATGAATAAGAATGGTGAATATTCTTGATAATCGGATGCAACCTAAAATTCTGGCAAAATCCTGATGAACCCATCTTCGTAATCGAAAATATATTTACTACTCTCATGTGTGTTCAGGGCTTGTCATGTATCTATAATAATTAGACTGGAATGTGACTAAATAAAAACAGCGCAACCAGAGTTTATGATGCGATTGACGATATGGTTACTCTTTGCAGCAGCGACCACAAACACCTATGCCCAAGTACGAACTCCTGTAAAATGGAATTTCTCGGCAGATGCGATTAGCGAAACGGAGGCCCATCTGACATTTACAGCGACTTTAGACAGTGGCTGGCATATATACTCACAGTTCCTCGGTGAAGATGGCCCGTTGCCCACAACTTTTACATTCGTCCCTTCAAAGAAGTACAAACCGGTTAAAAAGGTTGAGGAATTGAGCAAGCCCGTCAAAAGCTACGACAAGACATTTATGATGGATATTGTTTGGTTTGAGAAGGTCGCAGTGTTCCGGCAAAAAGTAAAACTACAGGCTCCGTCTGCAACTATTGAAGGTAAGATAGAATTCATGGTTTGCACCGATGAAATGTGCCTGCCTCCGGATGAGGTATCTTTTCAGTTAGAGGCAAAAGCTAAAAGTCCAAAGAGAAAGCAAAGCAAGCAGGATGAAATGGGAAGCAATGACAGCGCACCAAGTAGGCTGTTATCACCCTGTGATTCCACATCATACGCCTTCGTAGCAAATGATTCGGTCATAGTGAGAGAAGCTAACACGGACTCCGTCAACAAACCCGATTCAGCGACTGAAGATTCGTTGTTGGGTGTTTTCATTGCAGGGCTTACAGGTGGACTGCTGGCATTGTTTATGCCCTGTATATTTCCACTCATACCTTTTACGATCAGCTATTTCACAAAGCAAAATAAGGACAGGGCATGGAAACAAGTGATGTTTTACGGCTTGTCGATTATCGTACTTTATGTTTCGCTTGGCCTTGTAATATCCGTTGTATTTGGTTCTGATGCCTTGAATGATTTATCGACCGGAGGTGTGTTTAATATTCTTTTCTTCCTTCTGCTGTCGGCTTTTGCTGCTTCCTTGCTTGGTGGTTTCGAAATAATGTTGCCACACTCATGGGTAAATGGCGCTGATTCTAAGGCAGACCGTGGCGGGCTAATGGGCATTTTTTTTATGGCTGCAACACTTGCGTTGGTGTCATTTTCATGTACAGCTCCCATTGTCGGTACATTGTTGGTGGAAGCTGCGACCATGAACAACTATGTCGCTCCGGCCATTGGTATGCTCGGATTCTCTGTGGCACTGGCGTTGCCTTTCATGTTGTTTGCGTTCTTTCCGTCCTGGCTACATGCCTTGCCTAAATCGGGAGGCTGGCTTAACAGTATGAAAGTGGTCCTGGGTTTTTTGGAGCTTGCTCTTGCATTAAAGTTCCTGTCGAACGTTGATCTTGCTTACCATTGGGGATGGCTTGATCGTGAAGTTTTTTTGGTGTTGTGGATCATCATTTTTGGCTTGCTTGGATTCTACCTGTTAGGGAAAATAAAGTTGCCGCACGATACGGAGACCGGGCACACTTCTTCTCCAAGATTGTTTCTCTCCATCGCTACACTCGCATTCACCCTGTATATGATACCCGGCCTGTGGGGTGCACCACTTAAAGCAATTTCGGCTTTCCTTCCTCCCATCCAGACACAGGACTTTGATCTTTACGATAAAAGCTTTGCAGACCAGGAGCCGACAAACGGTGTGAAGAAAAAAAATGGTGACTTATTCCAGGCGCCTTATAAGCTCAACGGGTTCTTTGATTACGATGAAGGTTTAGCCTATGCAAAAGCAATGAACAAACCTGTTATCATTGATTTTACGGGACATGCTTGTGTGAATTGCCGGAAAATGGAGAATGTCGTATGGTCAGATCCGCGTATCCTCAACAGGTTGCAGCATGATTATGTGCTGATTCAGTTATATGTGGATGATAAAACAGAGCTGCCGGAAAACGAGCAGACCATTTCTGACTATAGCGGTAAAAAAATAAAAACGATCGGCAATAAGTGGAGCGACTTTCAATCGTCCGTCTTTGGCACCAACTCGCAGCCGTGGTATGTATTGCTTGATGGGGATGGTAAGCTATTGGTTTCCCCACGGGGGGCAGATTACCGTGTAGAAAATTTCAAGGAGTTTCTCGATAAAGGATTAATGGAGTTTTATAACAACAAAAAAGGTTAGATAACAGGATAAATCTACGGAGCCGGGGCGCAATAAAATTCTATACAAGTAGAATCTTCCTTCAAGCGTTTAGGTTAAAACTAAGAGTAAGTTTTGCGTTTCCGGCTCTTGTAGACTATTTAACTTTATAAAAGGTTAGTGCGCTTGCTAAGAACCGTTAGGCGTCTTAGAATGGTTTTTATTTTTTATGTCATACAAACAACAAACGGACAAGTTGATAGGTCATATCAAAATCCTTTTACGCAGGATGGCGGAATACAGCCATGATTTTACAATTCATGGCTGTATTGATCAATATTACTATATCCAGAAACTGGAGGAATTCAAATTGATCAATGAAACGGATTTGAATTCGCGGTTAAGTCACGAACAGATCATTAATCACTATAAAGAAGTCTATCACCAATGGTATAGGGACGCGCGATGGCTCAATAAGCATTTGTTGTTCAATGAACCATGCCGGGAAACGTCCCCGTATATCATAGCAGCGTATGGTTACTGCTCTATAACGTGCCTGGCTTTTTTGCCCACCGACCTTACTTTTGCTATCTTTGGTTAGCAGCAATTCTCTCCGCCAGATGTGCGGACAACAGTCACAATATGCTGACTGAAGATTAAAAGGGATAAGAGTTTTTTTAAGGTGCATGGGCGATACTCAACATATCAATCACGGTGATTTGCTCATCCTGCTAAAGCAAGGTGACGTGAGGGCATTTGATAATATCTATAAGTTTTATTCCCCGCGCCTTTACCGATTCGCTTACAACCGCATTGGCAGCGTTGAGGATGCCGAAGAAATAATCCAAGAGGCTTTTCTATGGCTTTGGGAAAACCGGAAAAATCTCCAGCACATTCAAGCACTGTATCCTTACCTCCAGTCGGTGGTAAAGAATGCCATCATCAGGCACCATAGTCGTAATGCGCTTCATGAGAAATACACCGAGGCCTTCCGTTTGTTTGCTGTCTACTTTGACAATTCCAGCGAAGAGCTGCAAGCCCTTGATGACGTACAAGCCGAAATAGAAAGGAGCATTTCTGTTTTACCCGAACGTGCGCAGATGGCTTTTCGCCTGAGCCGGTTTGAGCATGTTCCTATTTCAGAGATCGCGGAACGCATGAAAATTTCTCCCCGCACTGCTGAGAACTACATCAGCTCTGCACTAAAGCACCTCCGTATTTCATTAGGGAAAGCATCCTCAGTGGCCTTAGCTATGTGGCTGGGTTTGTAGGCCGCCAAATTCCTTCAAAAAAAGTTCGTTTCCGACTGTGCGTTGTACGCCCGTTATGTCTCTCTATCATATAAGCCCGCTTACTGACCAACACAATGGACGAAAACGAGTATAAGAAAATACTGGACGACTACCTCGCGGGAAAGTTAAGCGAGGAAAAAGAGAAGCAAATAGATCAGTGGCTTGAGGCTATAAAACTCCAGGAGGAAGAAGAGGGCATTCCGTGGAGTGAAGCCAGGCAGAATAAGCTGCTTGAGGCGATTCACCATAAAATGGAAATTCCTGTTCGGCCATTGTACACCCGGCAATGGGTGAAGATCGCTGCGGTATGGATAATTTTTATGGTGGCAGCAGTGTCTTTGTGGACTGTGCTTAAACCTGTAGACGTATTAACTGTTACAACATCAGGCAGCCTGACAAAGACCATACTTGCTGATGGTACGATCGTCTGGCTCAAAGCCAACAGCACCCTCTCTTATCCAACCGGCTTTGAAGGAAGTACACGTGACGTGACCCTTCAGGGTGGTGAAGCACTTTTTGAAGTAGCCAAAGATGCCCGGCATCCTTTCATCATTCAGTGCGGAGATCTTACCGCTACGGTGCTTGGTACAAGTTTCAATATCAAAACCGGAAAAGAACACATCGAAGTAACTGTCCTTACCGGGAAAGTCGGGTTGACATCCCGATATGACAAGCAGGGCATTACGGTATCGGCCAACGAAAAAGCGAAATACAATGCTGAGCATCACCAGATCGCGAAAGTGGTTATGCAACGCGATGAGATTACCCAGATTGTTCGCAGCACAGACTACTCCATGAGCTTTGACCGTACTACGGTTCATGATATTGTGAAGAGAATTGAACGCAAGTTTAATGTGCAGGTGAGCATGGATGGCAACACGCTTGACTTGTGTACGATTACTGCCGATTTCACCGATCAATCTTTAGAAACAACACTGGCCAGTATAGCGGATGTATTTGACTTTCAATACGTCATCCAGGGCAGCCATGTAACAATACGCGGAGGAACCTGCCGATAGAGAAATAACGAAGCGACTGCTTTTAATAAAACCTTAAACCCCCAACCGTTATGAGAACAAACCCTGAGATTATCAGCACTTCTTAAAACACAAAGAGGAGTGCATTACACACTCCTGCTTTGCTATGCCTATACTATACTTTCATCCCGACTTGATAACCGGAAGAAAGCGCACAGGCATTTTGTCCTTTTCAATTTGACCTTAAAAAGAACAATCCAATTTATGCAGAATTACTCTACCACCAAGAAAAAAATCCGGAAAGCTGTACGACTCGCTGTCACACAGGCAATGATCGTCATAGCAATAAACCAAACCGTGTTTGCCTACGAGGAAGATACCCTCGAAGTGCTCGACCGAGAGGTAACGGTAAGGCTTACGGAAGTAACACTCAAACAGGCACTCAACGAAATCGGGAAAGCAGCCAATGTAAAATTCGTGTATAGCGAAGAGCAGTTGCCCATGAACGAGCTTGTGACACTGAACGCAACCGGTAAGAAGCTACGGGAACTGCTTTATGAATTGCTTGAGCCACGGTCTATTAATTACTCTATTGATGAAACGCATGAGCTGGTGATGCTCAAGCGAATGAAAAAGAAATCAAGCGATGACCATTCGTCATTGAAAGAGAAAGATGATACTCCACGCACTGAAACGCTTATGTATTCAAGAATCACAGGTTCAGTTACCGATGGACTGACGAAGCAGCCATTGGCAGGTGTGAATGTAATCGTGAAGGGAACCACCAAAGGAACCAGCACGGACGCAGATGGAAATTATGTCATCGAAGCAGAAGAAAATGACATGCTTGTATTCTCATTCATTGGCTACGTCACCTATGAAATGCGTGTAGCTGGCAACAGCACGATTAATGTTTCACTCGAAGAGGATAGCAAGAAACTGAGCGAGGTTGTTGTCAATGCCGGATACTGGAACGTATCAGACAGAGAGAGGACCGGAAATATTGCCAAAGTAACATCGGAGACAATTTCAAAGCAGCCCGTTTCCAATCCGCTCCTTGCCTTACAGGGCAGAATGGCAGGAGTCGTTATTACGCAGCAAAACGGGGTTCCCGGCAGCGCGCTGACCGTGCAGATACGGGGAAGAAACAGTTTGAGATCCAATGGCGATAATCCATTATACATTGTCGATGGCGTACCGTTCACATCAACTCCCCTGAGCACCAGCAGTGACATTTTGCCCAATGGTATAAGCCCACTCAGCAGCATAAATCCTTCTGACATTGAGAGCATTGAAGTATTGAAGGATGCTGATGCCACGGCTATCTACGGTTCACGCGGGGCAAATGGCGTTATCCTGATCACCACAAAGAAAGGTTCGGCAGGCAAGACCAAAGTTGATGTCAATATATATACAGGCATGGGCAATGTTGCACGGTACATGGATTTGCTGAACACGCAGCAATATCTTGAAATGAGAAAGGAAGCCTTTAAAAATGATAAGGTCACGCCTACAATAAGCAATGCCCCTGACTTAATGGTATGGGATACAACGCGCTATACCGACTGGCAAAAGAAAATGATCGGTGGCACGTCAAAGATCACCAATGCACAGACTTCTATTTCAGGTGGCAATAGCAATACGCAGTTCGTAGTAGGTACAGGATTTTACAGGGAAAGCACAGTCTTTCCCGGAGATTATGCCGATACCAAAGTGTCAGCACATTTTAATTTAAACCATACCTCCGAAAACAAAAGATTTAAGGCACAGTTCACCGCGAGTTTCGTGTCCGACAATAATCAATTGTTGAGAACCGATCTCACAACAAAAGCCTTGCAGCTTCCACCAGATGCTCCCGCCATATATGACGAAAATGGTAAACTGAATTGGGCAAATTCAACCTGGACTAACCCATATTCCGAGTTGCTGAAGAAATATGAAGCGAGAACTTCTAACCTGATCGGAAACGCTTTGCTCAGTTACAAAATTATAGAAGGCCTCCAGGTCAAGACAAGTCTTGGCTATACCAGTATGTCTGTGAAAGAGTTTGACACACAGCCAATCAGTTCCCAAAATCCAACTTTCAACCCAAAGGGAATATTAACACAAAGCAATAGCAGCATCAATACCTGGATTGTTGAGCCGCAAGCGGAATACAACAAAGTAATCGGGCAGGCAAAACTGAATTTGATTGCCGGGGGCACTTTTCAACAGAATGTCAACGAGGCTCAGACATTTTACGGCAATGGTTATACGAGTGATGCCTTGCTCGAAAATTTATTAGCCGCTCCTTCGGTCTATGTGCTTAGCTCAAACTATACCCAGTATCGCTACGCAGCAGCTTTTGGACGTTTCAATTTCACGTGGGGTGGTAAGTATATTGTGAACCTGACAGGCAGAAGGGATGGATCGAGCCGGTTTGGAGCCGACAAGCGATTTGCAAATTTCGGGGCTATCGGAGCTGCCTGGATTTTTACGGATGAGAATTTTCTAAAGAACAACGTTTCATTTTTGAGCTTTGGAAAACTGCGCTGGAGTTATGGCGTAACAGGAAGTGACCAGATTCCCGACTATGGTTACCTCGACACCTTTGCTCCCACTTCGTATCCTTATGGCGGGGGAGTGGGACTTGTTCCGACCAAACTTGTCAATCCTGACTTTGCATGGGAATCCAATAAAAAGATGGAAGCTGCCATTGATTTGGGATTTATCAATGACCGGATTATGCTGAGTGCTTCGCTATACCGAAACAGGTCATCCAATCAATTAGTAGGCTATCCATTGCCGGCCATCACCGGCCAGACCACGATACAGTATAATCTTCCGGCCACCGTGCAAAACACGGGTTTGGAAATAAGCCTTCAGACGCAGAATATCAAGACCAGGAGCTTTACGTGGACTACGAATATCAATTTTACAGTTCCGAAGAACAAGTTAGTGGAGTATCCCAATCTCAGCGGATCATCGTATGCCAACACGTATGTGGTGGGTGAGCCGCTCTCCATCTCTAAAGCATATCAGTACACAGGGGTCGATCCTCAAACCGGGACTTATACATATAAAGATGTGAATAATGACGGGGCCGTTACATCCGAAAAAGATTTGCAGACAATCATGCGTTTGGGCCAGAAATTCTATAGCGGTATTCAGAATGGATTCCGGTACAATAACTGGCAGCTTGACTTCCTTTTCCAGTTTGTTAAACAGGAAGGCAGAACCTATATCTATAGCCCCAACTTCGGTGTGCCCGGAAACAGAACCAATCAACCCGTAGCGGTCATGGATCGTTGGCAGAAATCGGGGGACGTAAGCACAACACAAGGCTTTACGCAACTGCCAAGCTCAGGGGTGTTTGCCACCGCATACACATTGGCACGATCAGGAGAGAATTCATTTGGTGATGCCTCTTATATACGGCTCAAGAACGTGTCGTTATCCTATACCTTACCGGAGGGAATAAGTCAGAAGCTCAGGCTCCAGTCAAGCAGGATTTACCTGCAAGGGCAGAACCTGCTGACGATTACAAATTACCAGGGCATGGATCCTGAAAATCAACGATTCATTAACCTGCCGGCATTGCGTGTTCTTTCAGCCGGGTTGCAACTCACCTTTTAATAAAGACAATCTTATGATACATCGTTATACAACATCAATAATGAATCAGGGCATCCGTTTGTCACGTGTCATGATTTATCTCATAGGAATGATCGCGATCTCATGCGAACAATTTGTTTCCATTGATCCACCGCGAACCCAGATTGTGAGTGAAGCAGTCTTCCAGGATGATCAGTCGGCCCTTTCAGCAATCAAAGGCATATATAGTGCAATGATTTCAACAACGGGATTTGCAGACGGAGGAGGCAGCAGCCTTTGTGTTTTGACCGGTATGTCAGCCGATGAGCTGATCTCGTACTCAACCAGTCCGGATTACAATGGCTTTTACACAAACACGCTTACTGCCGGCAATACGGTATTGCAAGGCAACCTGTGGGCGTTAGGATATAAATACATTTTCTACGCCAACACCATACTCGAAGGTTTGCAGAATTCAAAAGGCGGCTTATCACAACCTACTGTTGCCCAGCTTGAAGGCGAAGCAAAGTTCGTCAGGGCCTTCTGTCATTTCTACTTAGTTAATCTCTTTGGTGATGTGCCTTTGGTAACATCACCAGACTACCGGGTCAACAAGGATGCTTCAAGAATAAAAGAAGGCAGTGTTTATGACCAGATTATTTCCGACCTGAAGGATGCCCAAAGACTTCTTCCTTCAGACTACTCGGTATCCACAGGAGAAAGAATACGCCCCAATACCTGGGCGGCCACGGCCATGCTGGCAAGGGTTTATTTGTACCAGAAGAACTGGGCTGAAGCAGAATCGGAAGCCACAAAAATCATTAGCAACACAGGCCTGTTCCAGCTTTCCACTGATTTGAATCAAGTATTTCTGAAAAACAGTTCCGAAGCTATCTGGCAACTAAAGCCCGTTGACCCAGGCTTAAATACAAGGGAAGGAAACCTTTTTATCCTAAAAAGTATTCCGAACAATGTTTCACTCACCAACGACTTCATCACATCTTTTGAATCCAATGACAACCGGTTTACGAATTGGGTGGGAAGTTATAATAGCGGGGCAACGGTTTACTATTATCCTTACAAGTATAAAATATTCACGGGCAATGCTCCATTTAACGAGTACTCGATGGTGCTCCGCCTCGCAGAGCAATACCTGATCAGGGCAGAAGCACGGGCGCAATCAGGCAACCTTGCTGGTGCTGTAGCAGATACCGATGTCATCCGGTCACGAGCAGGACTTCCATTGATCAGCACTATTGAACCGGGTGTATCAAAAAACGAATTGCTGTTATCCATTGAGCAAGAAAGAAAGGTGGAGCTGTTTACGGAATGGGGACATCGCTGGCTGGATTTGAAAAGGACGGACCGTGCCACTCCAGTGCTTTCTCTTATTAAGAATGACTGGCAACCTGATGATGCGTTGTATGCCATTCCGCAGGTTGAGATCAACAATGATCCAAACCTGAACCCTCAAAACCCGGGATATTGAAAATTGCTTTTGTTGGCTTCAGCCAGTCCGGCTTTCATCAAACTTCTAAATGCACTTTTGTAATGAACAAACTCATATTGCTTCTCTGTAGCTTTTTTTTACTGCTAAACCTTACTTCGATAGCGCAGCCATCCGTTGATAACGCTGCTTCACCGAACTATCCTAAGCTCAACGAACCCTGCCCTGACTTTCGATTAGATGATGTTCGCTACTTTCAGAAAAAGGAAATTAGCCTCAGCGACTTTAAAGAAAAGTGGTTGCTGCTCGATTTCTTCACAACAGGCTGTGTTAGTTGTTTCAAGAGTTTCCCCAAGATGAACGAGCTGAAGAATGAGTTTGATGGCAGTGTTCAGATTATGTTAGTTGGCCTGAACGATGGCAAACTGCCCCAGGTTTATGAAAAATATCGCCAAAGACTGAACCTGAGCTTACCCGTGGCTTATGATAAAGACAGGTCTGTCTTTAACCAATTTGGCGTAGTGGGTGTTCCCCACATTGTCCTGATCGACCCGGACGGAATTGTAAGAGCGATCGTAAACGGCATATCCCGAGAAGTGATACAGGACTTCCTCGATGGAAGACATCCTGACCTTTTGAAAAAGCCTTACGAGGAAGAAATCGAAGCAAGGAATAAACTGTACAACCCGAAGCAAACACTTTTGGTCAACGGGAATGGTGGACGAGAGACCGATTATCTGTTTCGTTCCATACTGACGCGATGGAATGGGGACATCGTTGGCGGGAGCCAGGATTTTGTCAGTAATCCTGTTGACTGTGGTGAAGTAAAAATTTACGGAAGGGTGCAGGTAATCGGTTTCCCGCTGCGGCATCTATATAATATGGCGTATGGTGACACCGTGGAAACGATGCCCCGTGTAGCTTGGCGGCCAACTTCGTATGGAAAACAGTGGATACGGCCCATCCTGGAACTGAGTGATTCGTCAGATTTTGAATATTTCTCCTCGTCAAAAAAGAACCTGTATAACTACTCCTTGTCAGTCCCGGAGTCAAGAGCTTCTGCCAGGTTTCTTCAGCAGGTGATGCAGGCTGATCTGTCGAACTACTTTGGCTACGAGGTGCATGTAGAAAACAGGTTGATGCCGTACTGGCGCATCACCGCTACAGCGAGTGCCAAAAAGACCCTGCTCAATCATAAAAGAATCGACACAAAGAAGGAAAGCCTGCCGAGAGACGGGTTCCGGATGCTCAACAGGCCGGTTGAAGACCTCGTAAGAACTTTATCTCTTTGCTTCCCGGATCAGTACCCATTCATCGATGCAACAGGAATTACAGAGAACATCAGCGTGGAAGTCGATGCCCTGCAAACTGATTTTGACGATATGAAACGATCTCTTGCAGAAAAAAATGGCCTGATCCTCGAAAGAGGTGAAAAGGAAATGCGCGTCATTGTGATCAGGAACAAAAGATAAAGGCCTCCCGCCTCGAATAAAAAATCAGGAAGATAAGATAACCTTATCTTCCTGATTCAACACTTACATTGGCAATTTCAGTACGAATGAGGCTGAAGATCCCGAGCAATGCGCCTCTGAGTCATAAGCTGATTGAGGAGTACTATCACCTCCGCTGAAACTTATCGTACAATCAGGACCTGGGTTTGAGACGCTGCAATTATTGTTGAGATTGCTTGCTGACTGGCATGTGCTCCCTAAATTGGGATTGTGCGCCCAGCCCGTAATACTTTGAACATCGGTATTGAATCCGGATGCGATGGCACCGCTTATGGCAATAATGACAGCAAAAGACATGAGGAGAATTCTGAAAGTTTTCATAATCGTTATATTTTAGTTGGTTTTGAAAAAATGCCTGATTGGTTTTTTATGCTGCTTAAAAAAAAGTCCCAGGCTTATTGACTGTTTTCCCGCAGCTTCATTTCTCAGCTAAGGCGGATGTGTGCGCCCGGCCAAAAGGATCCGTTTCATGGCGAAGGGGATTGAGGGTTCTGTAAAAAAATGTGGGGTACAATGGAAACAAAAACACGGTAAGCTCGCATGCAGCCTGGGCGTGTTCACGAGTGCGATTCAGAATATGACGAGCAAATATTCAGAACAAATACTTGTGAGTGCAGATTATTATTTGTGAGTTTATAGTACTCCTTTAGGAGAATGGTGAGTGACTGTACTAAAGCAATTTGCGATCGGTCAAAGGTTATCTGCAATGAATGCCTTAAAGGCACGTGCTCGCTCCGCAGCTTCAGTATCCTTTGGATAGACATATACAGACCCGTATTTTTTTAACACAGCAACCTCAGTATCTGGAATTATTTCATCCGATCTGTATTTATGTTTTAATACGAAGAAATGTAAAGAGAAATCTTTTTTTAGTTTCTTGAGTATTGCTTCTACCTGCTTGCCCTTGTCAAAGCTGGGGCAGAATGTAATGATTATATTACCTTTATTGACAGTTCGTTTATCTACAAAATTTATCAATGACTCTTCATCATCGTCATTGGATATTCTTCTGACGAAGAAGTCAACACCCTTGATTGTCCAGTGAGTAACTCTTACGCTGCCGATTAAACTTTTCAAGGTCTTGGATTTTCCCCAATTAGAGTGACCAATCAAAATAAATGCTTTTCTCATTTCCGAATTATTTAAAAAATCCAATCGAAACCTTATATACTGCTAAACCTTTCACGATAGTACTCCACTTTAAAATCATAAACAGGGTGTGGTGAATCTTTGAACCTGTCTTTATTTTCTAAATAGATATTGCTTGTTGAGAGCGGTACATTTGATGAGCCGGATGGTGAATACAAAATATTCAGCCTGACTTCCCTTCCAAAAATGCTTTGATGAAGAGTTACCTCTTTGGTTTTGCGTATCTCTGGTGTTATTCTTTGACCTAATATATCCGCGTAAAAGAGCCTGAACGCATTGTTCTTTTGAAAGCCGCTGGTGAGCAGAATGAGGTTTATATTTGAGTTCCTGATCTGATCAATAAGCTGTTCGTTTAACTGAACCGGGATAAGATCTTTATCCAATGCCGTGGGATTTTTTCGCTGGCATTCCCGAATTGTATCGCTGACTGATATTTTTCTCCTTTTCAGGAATGAGAGAACTCCCTCTAAGCTGATTGGCTTTTTGAGATCATCCGGAAACGCATCACTTAGGATTGTCCACAAGCTCAACTTATTGCCATAAAAGAAGGGTATGACAAAATCATGATGATTGTGTGGGTGGATAGTGCCAACGATCAGTATTTCGCTGTCGGGCGAAATTGGGTATTTATCCAGGTACTGATGCTTTGTTGTCATGCCTGTATGTGATTCGTTCGGGTTAACTATCGCTTCTTGTTCAATACATGCAGGCACAATTTGTTCCAAGTGGGAGAACTTTCTTGCCTTTGGAGGATACGGTTGAGGATGGGGTTAATGGATGCGTTGCCAAACGCAAAAAACGCCCCCACATCCGTTGCATCACGCTTTTGTTTTACACAATATTCAATAAATAATTTCTTCCATTCTTTGAGCGGGAAGCCAAACCGCTCGTGCAGCTCCGCCCACACCCAGGCAATGTGCATTTCTTCAAAATCGCGTTCGAGGCTTAGTGAAACATTATCTTTCGCTTGTTCTCCCTGTTGCATGATTGCGAATGTCTTTTACTTAATGTTCTTCTTAACCCATTTTTCAAGGTTGGCCAGTACCTTAGTCCTAAGAGCCTCCGAATTTTCCGATCTTTTTTTGTCGATTGATTTAACAGCTTCCAGGATGGCTTTGTCACCGATAATCTTGTGTGGCCCGGATACAACGTTATAACCTCTGAGATTAGGTATCTCCTTTGATGTAGACGTGTACACTTCGGCTTCATCATCCGGCAGTGCATTCTTTCTTCTAATTGAAAAACTGTAATAAGGCATAGTTCTTTTGTTTAGTGAATTTCCATAAAATTCTAATTGACTTAAAACCCCTCCTGAATGCTACGATCACGCAGAGGTTGTCTTTCAGCAAAGATGGAAATCTTTAAATAAAATCTTGAATGGGAATTTCTTAATGAGAGTTACTCCTATGCAAAAGGAAGTCCTTTTGAGCAGAAATTTTTTAATTATCTCGTCTGATTTACCGATTCGTTCCGTCCAGTTGAATTCTCACGGCACTTTAGATATAACATCATTCAACTCCGGAAATTCATTAACGCATGAAATTAGTCGGTCATAGATTACTCTGTCCGTAAAATCAATGGCCTCATGATGTGTTGCCAGGCACAAATAATAATTAATCCCGTCCTTCTCCGCGAATACAATCCATTCGCCAGTCTGCTTCTTTTGCTTTCTGAACTTACTTTCTGTTAAGAGCTGGGTTAGCAGAATGGTCAAAGCGCGCTTGTTGGCAATCTCCTGAGAAAGCTCATCGCTTATCTTATTGAAGATTTGCTCCAATAATTCATTCTGATATTTGATTTCATCCCGGCCGGCAACTTTACTCCTCCAGTGATTGCCCAGGTTCTGAGAAATGAATGTGCTTGAATTATGATGTACGTGTTTCAGACCTCCTAAAAGATTTCCATTGAATGGTCTTATATTAGCTTGCCATCCTTTTTCAACAGACTCAATGATGTCGAGTATTGTTTGGAAATGATAGCAGTGGATTTGATTGCCAAATTTCTCGTAGTGATTAAGTTTATGCCTTGCAAGTTGCAATAGCAATACATTGCTTACTTTCCCGGATTGAAGTTTTACTCCAAGTCGGCCTTTAATGTCCTTGATTGCGTCATCAATCTCAGCTTGTGAGACCTCAAACGTGTCAAATTGATCCTCGTGGAAGATTCCATCGAACGTATGATCAAAAATAATCTTTGATAGAGGTGTTTTGAGCGGATTGAATGCCATGTATTTTCTTCTATAGCGTTTCTCTCAATTCAATTCGGAATTGCCTGATTTTATACAATCCTGATTGAATTATTCGCTTACTGTATCCCTGAGATACAATTTCCTGCTTTTTATTCTCGTACTCCGTACTCTTCATTCTCGGATCGAAAACTATTTCATCGAACATTTCTCGAGGGTCAACTGGATATTTGAACAAAGCATTATCATGCCTATCGTGTTTGTTGAACATGATCCGAATCTCATTTTCATGACGGAATGCCCATCTTTTGAAATAGAATGTAGATGCTTGCCCCCAACCGGATTGATCATATATTTTATTGCTCATTCTTTCTTTATCCTTGAGCATTTTCATTAGTTTTTCTGCTCCCTGGTATTTGACTCTTCCTATAAAGGATGAAAGGTTATAAGTATTGCCATTGGTCTTTCGATGTGATCCACTGAATTCGAATAATGGTTCGAACAATTTCCGAATAGTAGTCTTAACCTTTACTCCATTTTCTTTAGGAGAATAAATTCTCCACATAGCATCACTTTCTTTAGTCAAAGACCAGCATTGGCCATAAAAACTATTTCTAAATCCAATCTGGAATTCACGTCCATCTGGCAGAACTCCTGTTGAATTGAGAATAAAATTCTCAAAAGGATCTTGCCAGCTTTTTGGCTTAACCAATGTTATTTTGTTTGTGTCAAAGATTTCCTTAAGTCTATCAAAGCTAAAAATCCGATAAATATTCCGATCAAGGTCGCGGTCGGTCAAAAATATAAGATTGTCATTCTTCATTTGTCATTTTTTTAACGTCAGGCTGATAAAGTCGTCCGTATTAAATTCTCAAATTCCTCAGTTCTTTATTTAGAAATCATACTTGAACTGCCTGAAATTCTCCGGATTCAACCAGAAAGTATAACAATCGGCTATCAATCCGTTTTCCCACTCTTTATCCTCTTTGAGCTTTTCCCATCGTACTCCAAAAAGTTCCTGGCATAGCTTATAAAACCCGTCTCCTTGTTCTCGTCTGCCAAGTTTATGAGTTATGAGTGAGCTTAATAACGGTCTTTCTTTTTCAAATTCATGTCTGGAAATTTCACCCAACCAGTCACCAACCAATGACCTGTCGTGCTCTGAACGAAAGTCCAAGCCAAGATTAAGCTGTTCATTCAATTGCTGATATGTCCACGTAGTTCTCAATCTTGCAAGTTCAATAAGTTTATTCCTTATCTCGTCTATCATAAATCCTTATTTTATTTTTATAATGTTAATTTGTTAAATCGAAGAGGTTTAAACTTCGAGGTTGCTCACGTTAAGTAAAACCTGAATGGAATTTCCGAGATAGAAAATTATTGGCATCCTAATCAGTCATTAAATCATACACCTCCTTCAATGGCGCAGCGATTCCACCGATTAAGGCCCCGATGAATATATCTCGGTATTCGTACAACCAAATTATGCCGATGATATAAACCAAAATTGGAGACGTAAGCAAGATAATATGCACTGGCCTTTTTCGTGATTTCTTCTTTTCTTCTACCCAATCACTGATGGCGTCAATGAACATTTGATTCTTCTCACGTGACTCAGGTGTAAGCTCCCCTGAAAATTAGACAGTTTGAGGTTAGACGAAAGTCTTAAATTTAAACTGTTAAACATGAAGAAGTCTCGATTTACTGAAGCCCAGATTTTCAACATTCTCAAGGAGTATGACGCTGGCAAAAACATCCAGGACCTGTCGAGGGAACATGGAGTATCCAAGGCAACCATTTACAACTGGAAGGCAAAGTACGGAGGCATGCAACTCAACGAGCTGAAGCGCATCAAGGAGTTGGAGGAAGAAAATCGAAAGCTCAAGGCGATGTATGCGGATCTGGCGCTAGACAACAAAATGCTAAAAGACGTTCTGGGAAAAAAGTTTTAAGGCCTGCCGAGAAGCGTGTTCGCGTTTCCCATCTTCAGCAGACTTATGACGTTAGTCTGGGTCGGGCCTGTAAAATAATGAACCTGTCAAGGTCGGTGTACTATTACAAAAGCCATCGGGATGATCAGCCAGTAATTGAAAAGCTCCAGATTATGGCTGAGCAGCGGCCCACCGAAGGATTTTGGAAGATGTATTATCGAATAAGAAAAGAAGGATTGGCGTGGAATCATAAACGTCTTCACAGAGTGTATAAACTTTTGAAGTTCAACATTAAGAGGAAAGGCAAAAGAAGATTGCCTGCACGGATACTACGGCCCCTGGAGGTCGTCCAAAGTATGAATGCAAGCTGGTCGATGGATTTTATGACCGATTCACTTTTGTCAGGAAGGAAGTTCAGGACACTGAATTTGATGGATGATTTTAATAGGGAAGCACTTGCCATAGAGGTTGATACATCGTTGCCAGCTGAGCGGGTGATCCGTGTACTTGAACAAGTTACTGAATGGAGAGGCAAACCGAATCGTATTCGCGTGGATAATGGTCCGGAATTCATATCCACTTCGCTAGGGCTTTGGTGTGAACAAAAAGGCATCGCACTTCAATTCATTCAGCCAGGTAAACCGACGCAGAATGCGTACATAGAAAGATTCAATGGAAGTTTCAGAAGAGATGTGCTGGATGCATATCTCTTCGAGGATCTCGAACAAATCAGAACACTTACTGAAGAATGGATGGAAGATTATAACAACCACCGACCGCACGATGCTTTGAACGGACGCAGTCCCGTGGATTTATGGAAAACTCTTGAGGAGTTTCCCACAAACCCACAGCAAATATCACTACAATTACAAACCGAAAAGTCTAATTAACGAACGTCTACTTTGGGGGAGCTTACAGTACCACAGGACCAAATAGAAAATAAAAAACCCCAGCTCTCGCTAGAACCGGGGTTATCAGTGCACCTTCGTGACAGGATTTCAAACCTATTTGTTGAAACGCTTAATTCCCTTTCGTCTCTGTATCAGATAGTTAGGCAGGCATCTGCCACTTAAATCTCCCGAAATCAGGGTTTGAAGTGATCCCCGGAAGTTATTTTGATGGAACCACCCCATTTATTAGGCGTCCGAAAAACACATTTTCATAGAAAGCTGAATGCAAACTTCGGACAAGTTGGGGGCAATAAATAATGATACTTTGAATCGTATTTGTAAAACGCGGCACAGGCGATTGAATCCGTTATCTTGCAACTAGAAATGAAACGCACAGCTACCAACGCTAAAAAAGCTTCGTCAAATGGAGCCGCAATCTTCAAGAGGATGCTTGAAGATAAAAATGCGGTTATAGCACATATTCAAAGCGGTGGCAAGTTATCCGATCTGAAGGACAAATTGAGTCTTGTGACTACCGCGTCCATTAAAGGCTTTATTTGAAGATCCCGCTTCGGATAGGCCGTGCTTTGCTCTGTCCAAAAACAAACTAATATCTTTGTATTTTCGTTGTTGAATTGTGACCAATAACTTATCACCAGCCATTCGCCTGTCAAATCGCAGGCCTCTTTTCTGGGACATCAGCCCAGACAGAATTTCTATGGCCCTGCGTGAAAATGATGACTGGGCGATTGTCCGGATCTTTGAGTATGGGACAATCGACGATATATCTGATTGTATCGAGTTTTATGGAGAGAACAAGATTGCTAATGTTCTTTCGTCCTCCAGGTTGAGGCCAACAGCCTATGTGATGGGTTATCTCTTTCTTGGTCTGGATCCTCAAGAGAAGTACCTCTGATCCATAACATGCTGCATAGCCAAACTGTTACCGATGATCTTCTTAATGTAGCTCGCAAGCTCTGCGAGATCCTGGAATTAAAAGAATTTCGGATCGTAGGAGGAACGGCTGTTGCCCTTCACTTTGGTCATCGCATTTCTGTTGACATTGATTTCTTTAGTGGTGAAAAAGTTAATAAGAAACACGTAAGCACACTGCTGATGGAAGCGTTTCCTGGCAGCGAAGTTTATGTAATGCAATATGGAATTCGATCGGAAATTCAAGGGATCAAAGTAGAGTTGTTCGATGATTGGAGCACAAAGTTTCATGACACCCCTGTGATTGATGGTGGTCTTCGCCTTGCTTCACCCATGGACCTGGCCGCGCTAAAACTGGATACCATTATTGAGCGACGCGAAAAAAAGGATTACATCGATCTTTACGTTCTGTTCAAGGCGCTTGGTTCTGATACGATACTTGAAAAGTTCAAAACTTATAATCCTCATGTTTCAGAGAAGTCGGTTTTGTTTGCACTTGGTGAAGTGAATGCAGCCAGGGACAATAAATCGATAATGCCTGAGATGCTGATCGACATTTCATGGGAGCAGATCGAAGCGTCGATGATCAAAGCCGCTGAAGATTATTTAATTACCAGGAAGCCGCAATTGAAAGTGAGAAGGAGAGGACGTAGCATTTAACTGAATGGATCAGGGAAGTGCTTCATGTGATGGGCTTTGTCTGCATCCCTGTCGTCAGTGATCAAATACATCCCGGCAAGTTGCTTCTCGACCCCGATCAGGTCTGTTGGTGAGCACGTGAGTCCGATGTACTTCTCTTTCGTTGAGATCAACACAAGCAAGTCTGTAGCTTGTTGATCTGGTGCTTCAATCAGCAGCGTGAGTTTATTACGGAAGAATGGGGAGTGACCTCATTACAATGATCTCCCTCATTTTTAAGACCGCCCCTACACCTGGCCTCGCAGCAAGTTGTGATTTGCTTTCAACAAACGATCTTTGACAACATATCGCGCATGTACTCCTGCCAGTTCTTAGTTGTGATTTGCTTTCAACAAACGATCTTTGACAACCGACCTTCGAAGCAACGCTGCAAGGTGAGTTGTGATTTGCTTTCAACAAACGATCTTTGACAACTGAAGCTTTATAACATCAACGTTTAAATGTTGTGATTTGCTTTCAACAAACGATCTTTGACAACTGTTCGATACGCTTTGCCGCCTGTTGAGCAGTTGTGATTTGCTTTCAACAAACGATCTTTGACAACTGCTTCTTCTGTTCGAACAATCGCGCAGGAGTTGTGATTTGCTTTCAACAAACGATCTTTGACAACTGGTTCAGTTGGATGATGTATAGCGTTCTCAGTTGTGATTTGCTTTCAACAAACGATCTTTGACAACGTTAATTTCTCGCTGGAGCCTGCGTTCTTCAGTTGTGATTTGCTTTCAACAAACGATCTTTGACAACCAGCAATGACGACGATCGCCACGATAACTAGTTGTGATTTGCTTTCAACAAACGATCTTTGACAACGATTGTGTTAAGAATGCCAGCTATACGAAAGTTGTGATTTGCTTTCAACAAACGATCTTTGACAACTGGTAGACAGTTTTTTAGCACCGACAATAGTTGTGATTTGCTTTCAACAAACGATCTTTGACAACGTAATTGATTTCATCATTGAAGGGTACATAGGTTGTGATTTGCTTTCAACAAACGATCTTTGACAACCTATAACGTTGCTTCCATAATTAAACAACAGTTGTGATTTGCTTTCAACAAACGATCTTTGACAACAGGTTACGTTTCCAAACATCACCGTTACCGGTTGTGATTTGCTTTCAACAAACGATCTTTGACAACAGTACTATTTCATCATGTATCACAATCGCGGTTGTGATTTGCTTTCAACAAACGATCTCTGACAACCTGGCAAACATAAAGAGTTGGCAGAAAAACGTTGTGATTTGCTTTCAACAAACGATCTTTGACAACAACATATATTTGATGTCATCTTTTACTATGGTTGTGATTTGCTTTCAACAAACGATCTTTGACAACCCTGTATGGCAGACATAACAACACATGAACGTTGTGATTTGCTTTCAACAAACGATCTTTGACAACTTGAACAAATCAAATCGTTAATCAACCGTTGTGATTTGCTTTCAACAAACGATCTTTGACAACCAGTTCACCGAAATAACTACACCATGCCTGGTTGTGATTTGCTTTCAACAAACGATCTTTGACAACTAACATCATTGTAGAAGGATTCAAGGCATGTTGTGATTTGCTTTCAACAAACGATCTTTGACAACTGTTCGTGTGAACAACAGGCCAACACCAGGTTGTGATTTGCTTTCAACAAACGATCTTTGACAACTCTGATTTCGTCAATAACTCTATACATTTGTTGTGATTTGCTTTCAACAAACGATCTTTGACAACTTTATCTGAAAAAACTTTTGCGCTCTCGTGGTTGTGATTTGCTTTCAACAAACGATCTTTGACAACCTGGGGAACGGTAGCCAACTATAAAGACCGTTGTGATTTGCTTTCAACAAACGATCTTTGACAACACAAGACACGGATATTCCTAAAAGGCAAAGGTTGTGATTTGCTTTCAACAAACGATCTTTGACAACCGGTAGGCTGCGGGGCGTCTCTGTGACGACGTTGTGATTTGCTTTCAACAAACGATCTTTGACAACAGAATATCTAACCTGCCAGAATTGTGAGTGGTTGTGATTTGCTTTCAACAAACGATCTTTGACAACAGGTTGCCGATGCGGAGGATTACGTAATTTGGTTGTGATTTGCTTTCAACAAACGATCTTTGACAACGCTATGTGCAGAGCCAGCAGTGAAAGAAGAGTTGTGATTTGCTTTCAACAAACGATCTTTGACAACATAAAAAGATTAGTGCCCAATGTCCAGCCTGTTGTGATTTGCTTTCAACAAACGATCTTTGACAACCGAGAAAAATTGAAAATGATGAATGACGGTTGTGATTTGCTTTCAACAAACGATCTTTGACAACACTCGCTGGACAAGGAGCGCAAAAGCGGCAGTTGTGATTTGCTTTCAACAAACGATCTTTGACAACAAGAGGATGGCGAGATAGATGTTACAGTGGTTGTGATTTGCTTTCAACAAACGATCTTTGACAACAACGAAATCGTGAACGTCATCGAGACGATAGTTGTGATTTGCTTTCAACAAACGATCTTTGACAACCAGAAAACATAAGACACGCAATCAGTTTAGTTGTGATTTGCTTTCAACAAACGATCTTTGACAACAGAGAAACTTGAAAACATGCAGCCCGGCGGTTGTGATTTGCTTTCAACAAACGATCTTTGACAACTACCTGTCATAGTTACACGGTATTTCACAGGTTGTGATTTGCTTTCAACAAACGATCTTTGACAACCTAAAACCCGGCGATCTGTGTATGGTGTATAGTTGTGATTTGCTTTCAACAAACGATCTTTGACAACATGTCCTTCTTTTCCTTAACTAAAACGAAGGTTGTGATTTGCTTTCAACAAACGATCTTTGACAACCTTTTTTATTCTACAGAGCTACAGCCTAGTTGTGATTTGCTTTCAACAAACGATCTTTGACAACACCTATGACAAAAGACTTGTGTTAGCAGAGTTGTGATTTGCTTTCAACAAACGATCTTTGACAACTTCGGTTTTCAGGAGGTCGGCAATTAACTGTTGTGATTTGCTTTCAACAAACGATCTTTGACAACAAAGACATACTTTTCAATGTGGGGCTCAAGGTTGTGATTTGCTTTCAACAAACGATCTTTGACAACAAACCTCGTCGAAGAACTGAAGCTAAAGAAGTTGTGATTTGCTTTCAACAAACGATCTTTGACAACCAGAATCGCGAGGATCAACCACCAGGATTCAGTTGTGATTTGCTTTCAACAAACGATCTTTGACAACCATTCGGTTACGCCGGTAGACTCGATGATCGTTGTGATTTGCTTTCAACAAACGATCTTTGACAACTGATTATGCTTATTTGTACTGAATATCAGGGCTTTATAAGCATTTTCAGGTGCAAGAAATGGCCTGAATGTTGTCAAACTGAAGCCTCCTTTACTTAAAATAGCTGCAATTGCTGGGGTATTGGAGGCTTTTCTTTTTCGTCCCGACCATAGAAAATTTGCATCATTCCGAATTGCTTGTCGGTCACCGTTAGTATTCCAACATGTCCTTTCGGAGGCAATTTGCTCTTTACCCGTTTTACATGAACCTCCGCATTTTCCCTGCTTGGGCAATGGCGAAGGTAGGCGCTGAATTGGAACATGGTAAAGCCATCCTTCAGCATCATTTTTCGAAATTCCGCATAGTTTTTCCGGTCGTTCTTGGTTTCTACTGGAAGATCGAAAAGAACCATCACCCACATAATGCGATATTCATTGAGTCGCATAAAAAATTTAGGGCAGTCTGGGATACATCACTTTCTTTGCCTTTCCCTCAAAACACTTGGCTAATGATGCCGTGGTACGTTGAGCGGCATTCATAAGAGGGCTGCGCTCATCGTCAAAGATAACGTCCACAGTAGCCAGACCGAGCAACTGTTTTTTTACGGAGGTATTTAGTTCGGTATGATCTTCTCCATTTCTGATAATTTCGCAAACCAGCGCGTCGGCAAATGGTCGATAAGGTTCCATGATGTCGTCAGCGAGGCAGTAATGATTGTACTGGTTACGATGATGAATCCCTAACGTTGGTAGCAGTCCGGACCCAACAAGGTTCCGGGCAATAATAGCACGCAGTATTGCATAAGCATAGTTGAGCAAATTATTTGGTGGAGGGCCTTCGCGTTCTCGCCTGAAGCCATTTATTTCCGGGAATAAGTTTTTCCAATAGTAAGCAGCAGCTCTTGCTTCAAGGTTATCGGGATCCCCAGACTTAACTTCTCCGGCCCACTTCAAAAGATTGCCTGCTTCCTTGCCAAAACGTTTTAAAAGCACTGCCTGATTTGTAATCTTAGCCTTAATGGTTTGTTGCCAAAGCTGTTTAGAAAGTGGTTGCGGAGCATTTAACTGTGCCTGGAATTTTGCTGACTGTAAATTATTTCCTGCAAGATTCAACATCAGGCCAGTAGGATGGTGCGTACTATCGCATGTTACAAGTGCAACATTGTTGGCTAATAGGCTTTCAATTAGTCCTTGTGTGATAATGATTCGTTGATCGTCAAGGATTACAATCCCAATGTCTTCAATAGAAATAGTTGCCTTCGCCTCCTTTTTGAGTATTTCCGATAATGTGTCATTCATCTCCACTTCGGGAAGACGCACAACCAACTGTTCATTCTTTTTACTGAGGTATGCGGGGTTTCCAAAATAGAGAGTGCGCTTGATCATCTAAGTCTCCTTAGGTTAATCCATCGCAGTTCTCCATCTGGCATCACTTCAAAATCTTTTCCTTCAAGTGCCGCATTGAATTTCGATGGATTAAGCGAAACTCTAGATTGATAGTTTTCAAAATTTAATTCCGTAGCAACCTTTTCCAAATCCTCATTGTCCCTGGCTTCTATGTGATTCTGACAATAGACATAAATAGTAGTTGCTGTGAGATTATTGAACTTGTAAACTCTGAACAGTCTTTTTAATAAATCTGCTTTTGAAAGATCCATTAATTCAGCGAGATGCTTTTTATAAAAAATGACTTTAACACCTGCTTTAATTATAAATGTTAATGGCAGCTGCTTTTTTTTGGATCCTCTTCCTATTTCTATCTTGTTGTAATAATTTTCTTGAAAAAGATCAGATTCTTTTGATATCCCTAGTTTGGCCAACTCAAAAAGCCCAACGACTCTAAAGGCCTTTTGGGCTTTTCCTTCCTCTTCAATTTCATAGTATAAACAATATGCATTTTGATCATTTTGTGCATATAAGTGATGCTTGTATTTGTGCTTTGATAAATACGAATGCGTTTGAATTTCCAATGCTTTTTCTGGTGTTAAGTATCCGCCTCCAGCTAAGACTTTGCATCTTACCTTTTTGATAACAGCTTTTCCACTAGGAAATGGCACTGGTTCAAGTTTAGCCTTATCGAAACTTAACCCATTAGCCATTCGCTCCTGTAATGCTTTTTCGACTATTTCCCGAACGGCTTTATCCACGATATTTTTACAATCCTTTATACTTGTGAAGGAAGCAATAGGATACCGTTCTACTAGGTTTAGTTCTCCGCTATTTTTTATTGCGCCAAAAAAGCTTTCCTTATGCAATTGGCCTCTGATGCTATCTCCTTGGGCTATGAGTGGAATTCTCTTTCCGTTACCATCAAGCTTGTATTGCCATTTGCCACTGGATATCTGTTCTTTTACATATTGAATCTGACCTCTCTTGCGAACGGTTTTATAAGTGGGGACCAATGTTCGGTGTTGTGCCTGGAAGTTGATTAATACTTCATCTTCAATATTGAGAATGTGTTGTATGTGAAAGTTGTTCCAATGTTGGGGTTTTTCGTGATAGTTTTGCTGGCTTTCCTGGGCCTCGTTGAAGCGTGATAAAATTCTATCCCTGAGAGCAGAAGGCGGTATTAGTGTAAGAACAGCAGCATCAATGGCGTGGTGACTATGTTTAGTTCTTTCCTTTTTATCGATGCGGTTCTGTAACTTGAAAATCTTCCTAAAGTCGGCAGTAATATTACCCTTCTGTACTTCAACTTTGTTGAAAACGGTTTTTAGGTAAGGCAAAGCATATTTGGTAATGGTCTGCGTGTCCCTCAATTGACTATTACGCCATCCCGCTTTGTACTCTGTTGCAGTGAATGTGTTGAGTTTGTATCGCCAATAATCCAGTTCCATTTTTATAAGGTGCCTTCTGATGATAATATTATCTTTAGTCTCCTTGTCTTCTGAAGTTTTTGATCTCCATTCAGCCAACATGTCTTCCAAATCGTCGATTTTCGTGAAACTTCTTTTAATTGTTGATACCCCTTTTATTTTCTTTGTCGTTTCTGTCATCCTCCCGAAAATATTTTGAAGTGTTTTAAGAATGGAGGGATATGTCACCCCATCGTGCGTGTAGTCTTTATCATATTAGGACATTCGTATGGAAGTAGCTTGCCTTTTATTTGCTGGTTATACTTTTTGTCGGCAATAGTCAGATTTTTGAGTTCATTGTCAAAGCTCATGCTGGCCGGAATGGTGTGTTCAAAGTCATACTTAGCACCATTTAATACTTCGCTAAGGTTAATAGTCTTGCCTGTGTAAATGCACATTTTGTTCTGTTCTTCCCAAAGCCTGATTTTATCGATCAGATTTTTGTCTTCCCTATTGAACCTGGTCTTGCAGTCTTCATTTATTTCTTCAATTCGCTTTTTGTATAAATCGTTTTCTTTTTCACGTTGTCGTTGCCAACGCTCTATAGCTTTCCTTTTGTTAGCATTGTTCAGCTCTCGCGCAATTTCAATCACTACTCTGGTGTCGCTGTCTATTTTACCAATAGAAATTAGGTAGTTGATTAATTTCTTGACCTTATGTAGTGTTTTAAGCGCCATCGGATTTTTAAATCCTTTGCTGATAGGCTCAGGGCTTCCCAGAAATTCCTTACCGTCCTTTTTGATGGCGGGTAAATAAGTTTCTTGTTCAGAAGGGTGCCACAGGTATTTTATATTTTCCTCAGAGACTCCATACGTTTCCTTTATCCAGCTGAAAATGTGGTCGTGCAACCTCTCTGCCTTTTCGAACACATCTTTATCAGATATCCGTTTTCTCAGGAACTTCAGATATCTTTCGCTTACATATTTTGTGGCATTTTTCCTTCCTTCATCATTAAGGTTTTCCCAGGAATATTTACCAAAAACCTCAATTAGTTTTTGTTCAATATCTTTTCGATCATCATCATCAAGTTTATATGATGAATCCATTCCAAATCTTGTTCCTGAATTGAGTTGATCGTTAATCAATTCATTAGTTGTTTGAATGAGTTTCCGCTCAAGACTGAATTGTTTGGTGATTTTCCTGACTTCTTGTGAAAAATGTCCTACAATCTGCTCTGTGACTTTATTGATGCCTAGTACTTTATGCAGATTGGCCATGTAGATGGCTTCACTGTAAATAAAACCCTGGCGTAGGTACGGCAATACTTTTTTGATGGCACTGATGCTTAGCGTGGCATAACCCTGTTGAAGACGAATTTTGCCAAAGATTTCTGCTTTTATCTCAGCCAAGTGAAGTTTTTCGAGTGCAAATCTTCTCAGAAAATCGAAATCAGTTTCGCCTGTTTCTTTATTGTCACTTTTTGTGAAATGCAAGTGCCATAAATCTTCGATATTGTACTTTTGAGTTTTAGATTTTCCATTCAATAGATCATTCCAACCGGTTTTGTCTGTCCATTCATCTCCAAATATTTCTTTCATTTTATACAGAAATGAAAAACTAATGACCTTGGTGTCCTCTGGAAAACGAGCAGTAATTTCGTACCCGACCTTTTTTAATTCTTTGGCTATGCTCGAAAGTTTAAAATCTGAGGCTGCTTTGAAAAATTGCGGATAGACTTTTTCTGCAAGGATGGTTTTAAGCTCTTGTTGTTTTTGCTCTTCTGTTTTAGATGTGTCATCATCAATGGGCATTATTTTTAGGTTATTGATGAAAACCCATGTTCTGTACTCTTCGTACAATGGATGACTAATAGGACAACGCCTTTTATTATTCTCGAAAGTGCATATACCCACTAAGCCTTTCTGGCCTCTTAATGGGCGTTGCCAAATGATGGCACCCCAGAATTTTTTAAACAAGTGATCAACACCTTGTACTCGACAGATTTCTTTTATCTCACTTTCATAATGACTGCGAAGATTATATCGCTTGCGTATCCGAGCATTTTGCTCATTCTGCAAATGATACAGTGCGGAGCCTAATGTCTTGTATTTGTCAAGGTAGGGGAGAATGTTATCCACACCAATCGCACCTGAATCACCACCGCCTTTCATTATGGTCTTACTTAGTTCATCTCTTTCAGTATCGTTAATATTTTGACTGTCATTGTAGCCTCGGCGCTGGACAAGTTGATAAAGGATCCTGCCGATGATGTGTGGCTCGTTTTTAAAAATCTGGATTTTGCTTTCATCCACAATAAGAACCCTGAATAGATAATGACTTTCATGTTTGCTGTAGCCCAATCTTTCAAAGTCAGGTTTGCCGTCTCCATCAAAATCAAACCGGAGCCATTGAATGAATTTTTCGCTTTGAGGATATTTTCTACTAGCTTCTTTTCTATAGTACCGCCATTCGTTTAATTCATCTATTGTTAGTGGACACATTTGGTTCTCAATGAGGCATTGCAGCAGTTCCCATTTTCTATATTTTTCTGCTTGATAATTCCGCCTCTTGCCCCGACTCTCAGTTCTTTTTTGAACCATGGGGTGTTCACCTGATTTATCCTCTGCTACTCCCTTGTCAAAGGTCATTACTCCCTTATCGATGATTTGATTATCAAGTCCATTATTGATCTCCCTGATTGCCCAACCGATTGAATTTGTTCCCAAATCGATCCTAAAACTTTTTCCATATTTTTTGTTTCTATGGTTCAATAAATAATACATTTACTATCGAAAGCTTATCACAATAAGGCTATAAGCCGAAGATTTATCTTAAGCCTTGCGTACTCCGTAAGGCTTTTTTATTTCAGACAGGATTACTCTGTTGTGAAAATATTTAAGGTGGAGGGTGACTCGCCTTTTATTTTCCTTCACACTTTCCCGCAAATGGAATCACCTCGGCCTAACTTAAGTTAGTATGTATTTCGCGAATTGAAAATCAGGTTTCCGAAGCTCTCGTGATTTCTTCCGAAAACACCTACCGGGGTTCCAAGGGCTCTTCAAGTATCTTAAAAGATATGCTCACGATAAGACTATGAAAATAAAAAACCTCAGTTCCCGTTAAGAACTGAGGTTTAAATGTGCACCTGACGGACAAAATTTCAAACACCACGCTCCAAGAGCTTGAAGCATTGTCGGCTCTGTATCAGCTAGTTATGGAGGATGTAAAAGATTCGAGGAACTGAAAATGGTGTTTGAACCGCATCCCTAAAGGTTCGTTGCGACCACAAATTATAACGCGATATTTTGTAACCTTCCGTTACAGCCTGGGTTTTGTCGATGTGCCGTCCGGGACAGTGTCGGAAAAATCCGACCCGGATAGAAACTTAAATCATCCTCGTATGCTTAAAAGTTATTTCAAGATCGGTTGGAGGAATCTCCTTGGAAACAAAGTATACTCTGTCATCAACATTGGCGGATTGGCAATTGGGATGACCGTGGCAATGTTTATAGGATTGTGGATTTCCGATGAGTTATCATTCACAAATACCACGCGAATTACGACCGCATAGCGATCGTCAGACATGGTGGCATCGACCCTCAGTCCGGTGAGTACTTCGGAGGCCCAGCGATGCAGTTTCCTGTCGGTGCCACTTTGAAAAGCAGTTATTCACACTTGTTTGAAACTGTCGTGCAGGCATGGTGGCCTGGTGACTACGTGATTTCCGATGGCGGTGACAAAAAGTTTTCGAAGAAAGGAATCTTTCTCGAGGGGACGGCACTGGAAATGTTTTCCTTTAAAATGACTAAAGGCACTTACCATAGTCTCGATAGGCAAAACTCGGTTGTCATTTCAGAGTCGATGGCCAGGACAATGTTTTGTGACGAAGACCCGATAAACAAAGCGATCAGAATAGATAATCGCATGGAAGCCGAGGTGACTGGTGTATTCGAAGATATCCCACAGAACAACATGCTTGGTGAACTGCAATTTGTGGCACCCTGGTCTCTATTCTATGCTAATAACACGTGGTTGCACAATCGGGAAACCGACTGGGATAATCACATGACGAACGTTTATGTCCTGATCAAGGAAAACACAGCCGCCGATGCTGTGAACGATGTGATACACGATCTTGTCCGCAAGAACTCTTCCGCCGACTTCCATGCGGGAATCGATAAATACAAAACGTACACGGAAATTTACCCGATGAACCTTTGGCATTTGTTTTCTGAATTCGAAAATGGAAAACCTGCCGGCGGAAGGATAACATTCGTTTTATTGTTTGGTATTGTTGGAACTTTCGTGTTGTTGCTGGCGTGCATCAATTTTATTAACCTGGCCACAGCCCGTTCGGAAAAACGTGCACGTGAAGTAGGAGTTCGTAAGGCAATAGGATCGGCGAAGCAGCAACTTGTCGTTCAATTTTTGAGTGAGTCGTTCATGGTGGTTATAATAGCATTCGCATTATCGTTGATATTGCTTGTGTTATTCCAGCAGCCATTCAATGAACTGGCTGACAAGAAAATTTCTCTTCCGTTTGCGAGTCCGATGTTTTGGGCAATAACTGCTGGATTCATTCTATTTACCGGTCTTCTGGCAGGTATTTACCCGACCTTCTATCTCTCGTCGTTTCAACCAGCCAGGGTATTGAAGGGAACGCTTCGATTGGGACGATTCGGGTCGCTGCCGCGTAAAATTTTAGTAGTGGTGCAATTCACTGTTTCGGTATTGCTGGTTATCGGAACGTTGGTCGTTTACAGGCAGGTGCAGTTTGCCCGCGACCGGCCGGTGGGCTATAGCCGTGACGGGCTAATTTTTATGCCGATACCAGATCCTGCGATGAGGTTGAAAATAAATACTCTTTGCAACGAGTTGATAGCGACCGGCGTCGTTGCAAGTGTCGCGACGTCGTCGACGCCGCTTACTGCAACCTGGAATACGACGAGTGGATATCTATGGGAGGGCAAGGATCCCAACCTGGATGGAGAATTCGCAAACGTAAACGTTACTTATGAATTTGGTGAGACGATAGGATGGAAGATCGTTGCGGGGCGTGATTTCTCCCGGGATCTTGTGTCGGACTCCACGGAGTCCATCATTGTGAATGAGGCGGCGGTGAAGTACATGGGTCTAAAAGAACCAATTGGACAGAAGTTTACGGATATCGAAGGTGAGGGCAATGTTAAGTGGTCGCGCATAATCATTGGTGTTGTGAAAGATATTGTGGTGACGTCACCATACGAACCCGTGATGCAGAGTATCTATTACATGAGCGACAACGCTATTAATGTCCTTCATGTGCGCATCGATCCTTCGGTTAGTGCAGCAGTCGCGTTGCCAAAACTGAAGGACGCGTTCGCCAGGGTCAACCCTGGTGCTGAGTTCGATTACCGTTTCGAAGATGAAGTCTTCGCGACTAAGTTCAGCCAGGAAGAGCGGGTTGGAGTGTTGGTGGCTGTGTTCTCGGTACTGGCAATTTTTATTTCGTGCCTTGGTCTGTTTGGCCTGGCATCTTTTGTTGCGGAACAACGAAAAAGGGAAATTAGCATTCGCAAGGTGATGGGAGCATCGGTATCCAACCTATGGCGAATGCTTTCGAAAGATTTCGTTGTGGTGGTGATCATTGCGTGTTGTATTGCTGCTCCCGTTGGTCACGTACTGATGACGCAGTGGCTGAAGGGATTTGAATATCGAACCGACGTCTCCTGGTGGATCTTGCTGTCGACCTGTGCTGCGGCGGTAGTAATTACGCTGCTCACGGTAAGTTACCAGTCGATCAAAGCTGCGATGATGAACCCGGTGAAGAACCTGAAGATCGAGTAAGGGAAACAATCCCCAATAAAAAAGTCCGACCATCGTTCGATAGCCGGACCCATGTGCACCCGTAGGGATTCAAACCCCAAACCTTCTGATCCGTAGTCAGATGCTCTATTCAGTTGAGCTACGGGTGCCTAAAAAAACAGAGCGCAAATGTATCAGATTATGGCCATTTGGCCAAAGCCCCAGTTTGCCCCACACAACAAAAAACTTATTTTTGACCCTGTTTTTGCCAACAAACCAACAAAAACACCATTTCTATCCACTTCCACGCAAAACCAATGCACCCCGTAATGATCCGTAGAGCTACCGTATTGTTGACCCTCGTGCTGATCGCCAGCTCAACCTTCGCCCAAACAACCACAAAAACCACCCGCCGCCCCAATATCCCCGGGTCTATCCTCTTCGACTTCGGCTTCAATGGCGTGCAGGGACAACCCAACCTGTGGAAACAAAGGTTCATTGCAACCCGCTCCATTAATATATATTATCAATACCCCATCCGGTTCGGCCGCAGCCGCTTCAGCTTCAACCCCGGCTTAGGCTTCAGCCTCGAACGCTTCGCATGGAAAACCAACATCATCCTCGAAAACCCTCGCGAAGGCACTTCCACCCAGGTAGAAAAATATGAGTTCGGCCTCGCCCGCCTCGCTTACCCCAACCCCCGCAAGCCCACGCTCGTCACCAACTACTTCGACATACCCCTCGAACTCCGCTTCGACACAAAACCTGAAGATATCTCGCGCAGCTTCAACGTGGCCATCGGCGCACGCGGCGGTTGGATGTTCGACTCATTCATGAAGGTGAAATACAAGGAAGACGGCCAAACTAAAAAAGTGAAAGACAAACAGGACTTCGGCCTCACCCAACTTCGCTACGGCGTCTACACACGCATCGGCGTCGGCGCCTTCAACCTCTTCTGCTTCTATAACCTTACCCCTCTGTTCAAAAAAGATATGGGACCATCTAACGACGGCTCCGTTAACGAAAATGGCCTCATCAGCGCCAACTCACATGGCACTACTATGAACACGCTCACCATCGGCGTTTCCCTCAATGGATTCTAAGAGTTCCATCGCACCATGGCTCTCCGTTAACGATGGCAAACGCGCGCTGGAATTTTATAAGAATGCCTTCGGCGCAACCGTCGTCTGGCAACTCGACACACCCAACCAAAGCGTGGTCGCAAAACTCTCCGTCAACGGCGCCGAATTCTGGATCGGCGACGGCAACGATCCTCAACCACTCGGTGGCAACTCTGTGAGACTGATCCTTATAGTCGAAGATCCCGACAGCATGTTCGCTCGCGCCATCAATGCCGGTGCAACCGAAGTTTACCCCGTTAGCGAAGCTCACGGCTGGAGAATTGGTCGACTCATTGATCCATTTGGTCTACATTGGGAAATAGGGTACCAGTTGTGAGCAAGCGATATTATTGCGCAGAGTTGCTCAGAGGTGGCACAGAGCTTCACAGAGGAATTCTCTGCGCAACTCTGTGATGCCTCTGCGTACCTCTGTGCTATAATCCCCTTACCTCACTCAACTTCGACACCCCATTCTCACTAAACGCCTCCACCGCGAAGAAATAATTTTCTCCCAACGTAAGCGCGCGAACTTCTAATGTTGTTGGCTGATCAGCGAACACCTGGTACGTTTGATACAGCTTATCTTTTTGAATTCCCCAGCGAACGTTGTAACCCACCGCACCCGGCACCGCCTTCCACGATACAAATGCATTACGCTCATCTTTATCGCGACGCGCCGTAACATTCATTGGGGCTGCAGGAATTTTTCCACTTCCATTTCCGAAAACGCGGATCTCACTGATCGCAAGATTCGGCGTCTTACTATAAATATGTTCGTATTTAATGTAACGAGCCTTCACCGGTTTTTCCAGTTCTATGTATGGATTAGCACGATCGGTACGCTCACGCGACAAATCACCGACCAACTCCCATGTCTTGTTATCTTTCGAAGTAAAAAGTTTGAACCGGGTGTACACTGTTGAATCGCTGTCGTAGATGTTCGACTTGTAATCTGTATAGTTTACTTGTAACGCTTTCACATCGAACTCATTCTTAAGATCGATCACGACCCATTGCTTTGGATTATTCTCCGCAGCCACCCAAAAGTTCCTCGGATTTTCATCAGTGATCAACTCACCACCATGTCCGTCTTTTGCCGACGACACCGTTACAGGTTTCTTGTACGACAACAACATCCATCCCGTAAACAACTCTTCACTCGACGTCCATTTTTTTGTTGGAAGAAAATGTGGAAGGTCGCCGAAGCGTGTGTTCGAATACATCTGATCTAAATCATCGAAGCCCGCCGGAAACATTGCGAGACGTCGCTCGAAGTTCCAGTTCACTGCAATCCATGGTGTGCCGGTGTTCCAGTAGTTTCCATAATTATCCTGGAAGGTGTTGCCATGACCTGCACCTTGCACAAAGCCACCGGGTTTATAAGAGATCGGGTTGTTAGGTGCATAAGTAAAAGGGCCAAGCGGTTTATCACTAACATAAGCTCCGTTTGCATATACATTGTACTCTGTTCCCGGCGCTCCATATTGCAAGTAGTATTTATTATTATGTTTCGTCATCCAGGCACCTTCGGTGAACGGCCTGATCTCCGATCTATGATCTTGCCCGAAACGTTCCCATCCATGTTTCTCCGGTTGCAAGTACAACATTGCACGATAGTCTTTTGGATCTTTGTAAGTGAGATGTTTTCGTTTGTCGAGCTCTGCTCCGAACAATGGATACACATTCGATGAGCCCCAGTACATATACCACTTGTTGAGATCTTCATCGTAGAACAATGCCGGATCCCACGGCCCAATGTCTTTCGGAAGTCGTGGCAACCAGCGGTTATAAAATATGAGCTTGCCTTTTTCGGGCTCCGTTGAAATAAAGATCGGACGTTGTTCGAATGTAGATTGAAAGAGGTACAGTGTATCACGCACCGACAGTGCTGCCGGAGCACACATGTCTTCCATGGGCCACTTGTTGGGGACAACATAATTCCAATGCAGAAGATCTTTCGAATGCCACCATCCACCTGATATTGTTACGAAGAGATAATATTCATGTTTATGGTTAACGATCACAGGGTCGGCACCCGAGCGATATGAGATACTGTCGTTAAGCTGCTCGTAGTTGTAACGATAGTTGATGTCCATCGGGTTGCAATAAGTTTTCAGGCCAGTGGAGGATTGACCGTAAGCTTCGAACGAAACGACGAGCAAAAAGAGCAATGAAATTTTCATAATGAAAGTTAGTAAATTCGCCTTGTGAGACTGCTGTTTTTCCTCCTGTTGATTTCTTTTGGGCTTCATGCTCAATCCACCCTACAGCCTGTCGACAAAGTTGACGAAGTAGAACTCTTCCCTTATGAATTAACTTTCTTCGTCGACTCTACCAACCAGCTTACGTTCGACCAGGTGTCAGCTCCCGCCTTCGCCAGAAATTTCACCATTCACAACAACTATCAGAATAAAGATTTCCTTACCAACACCAATTACTGGCTGCGTCTTCCCATCAGGCACACTATAAAAACAGATAAAGTTTGGCTTGTAGAATTTTACGATCAAACTATCGACCTCATCGAAGCACATCTTCCTGGCGAATATGGTTATAGAACCGTAGTGATGGGCGATAACTACCCGTTCTCGAACAGGTTGTTCCGTCACAAGAATTTTGAGCTCCTCATCAACATGAATTCCGATGAGGTGAAGTATTATTATTTTAAGATCAGGTCACACGAGTTTGCCGATATCCGTGTCGCATTCAGATCTGCTAACCGCTTCGTTTATTATTCACTCAATGAATACTTCCTCTTCGGAACATTCTATGGAATGATCATCATCATTTCACTTTATAACTTCCTCATCTTTTTGGCGATTCGCGAGATCAAGAACATCTTCTACATCTTTTATATTCTAAGTGTGGCAGCCTACGCCATGAGCCTCGACGGCGTTGGATTTCAATACCTGTGGCCTTCGCATCCCGAATGGAACAACTACGCTACCGGTCTTTCATTGTATTCACTCATCGTTTGGGCGCTGATCTTCACGAGAAAATTCCTGAGCACTGCGTCTAACGCGCCCGGCCTCGACAAAGCCCTTCAGATGATGATCATTGCCAGGTCTATTCAATTTTTGATCGAGCTCGTTGTCTTTCCTCAATATCTTATCTATCGCAACCACGACATCATTCCTCTTTCACTCATCTTCTACACCAGCATCCAGGTTTGGAGAAATGGATATAAGCCCGCGCGTTTCTTCGTGATCGCTTATGGTTTTTTGTTCTCAGGATTTTTCCTGCGCACGCTCGTATACTTCAACGTATTGAAGTTCACCACGCTGTCGCACTACAGTCTTCACTTCAGCTTCGTGCTCGAAATGCTTTTCCTCACTATGGCGTTGGGCGATCGTGTCAGGATCCTTAAAGACAATCGCGACCGCGCCATGCGGAAGATCATCAGTCAGCATGAAGCCAACATGCAGTTGAAAGACAAAGTGAACCGCGAACTCGAAGACAAAGTGAAAGGCCGAACCGTAGAGGTCGACAAAATGAACGCCGAGCTGGTGAACACCAACAATCTTCTCACAAAGCAAGCCCTTGAGATCAGCAGCATCAACTCCATTCTCGACCTCGACAACTGGAAGCTCAAGAACCGTATCAAGGAAGTTCTCGAAGAGCGTCTCCACGAGAAGACCATGGACTACGAGGAGTTCTCCACTTTATATCCAGATACACTCTCTTGCTATCGCTTCATCGAAAATCTGAAGTGGCAGAATGGAGGTTTCCATTGCAGGAAGTGTGGCAACGAGAAGTACTTTAATGGAGCCCAGAAGTTTTCGCGCCGTTGTACCCGGTGTGGTTATAATGAATCGATCACGGCCTTCACCATTTTCCACAGCCTGAAGTTCCCGATAGAGAAGGCCTTTTATATAGCGTACCTCACGGTGACGGGCAAGAAAGAAAATACCCTGGAGGAGCTGGCCTTACGGCTCGACATTGCTCTTAATACCGTATGGGCGTTCAGGGGCAAGGTGCAGTCGAGGATCGAAGAGCTTCGTCAGCATGGAAATCATCCTACGGCTGGTCAATGGGAGGAGGTTATTATGACCGACGTTCCGACCGTCCATAACCGCATTAAGCCGAAGGAAGCACGCATCGTAAAACCGAAATCGCAATCGATTCCTCCGATTTCCGAGACCTAGTTTTTTTTCTGGGAGTCTTGATCTTCGAAAGGCCGTATTGGGGATTTTGGCCGGAAATTCAATGTTTTTTTCATGGTAAAAAGGAGGATTCATCGAATAGGCCCGCTTATCACTAAAATCTCGTTTTGGTCGAGAAAAATTCCTCGTCTCTTGGAGGTTCGATAATTTCAATACAGATCTAAGGGTAGAATCCGCCCCTTTGTCGAGGTATAGATGCGTAAATTACTACTAATCACATTGTTAGGCATGGTCTGTACGGCAACTGCTTTTGCCCAGACCAGGACTGTAGAAGGCACCGTTGTGGATGCCACCGATAAGACTGCCATTCCGGGCGTGAACGTTGTTGTTTCCGGTACAAATAAAGGTACCGCCACAGACGGCGACGGTAAATTCAGACTTGAGCTCCTGCCCGCCGAGAATGCTCTGGTTTTCTCTTTTATAGGCTACCAGACGCAGACGGTCAACCTCAACGGCCAGACTATTGTTAACGTCGAGCTTGCCAGCGACACCGAGCAGCTGGAGGAGGTTGTCGTGGTGGGTTACGGCGAGCAGAAGAAAACCGATATCACGGGAGCTACGGCCAACGTGAAGGGTGAAGAACTTGCCCGTCAGCCCGTGCTTACAGCCACCCAGGCGATGCAGGGTAAAGTCGCCGGCGTGCAGATCATCAGCAGCGGCCAGCCCGGCAGTTCGCCGCAGATCCGTGTACGCGGTGTGAGCACTGCGTTGAGTGGTACCACCGCTCTTTATGTTGTTGACGGTGTCCTCACCGACGACATCTCCAACATTAACACGTCCGACATTGTGGACATGAACATCCTGAAGGATGCCTCTGCCGCCGCCATCTACGGTTCACGTGGTGCCAACGGCGTAGTGATCATCACCACCAAGAAAGGTGTAGCGGGTGGTATTAAGATCAGCTATAATAATAACATTGGCTTCCGCCAGGCTTCCAACCTCGTGAAGATGGCGAATGCGAAAGAGTATTCTAATTACATACAGGCCTCGTCGGGTACTGCACCCGCGCAAACACCGTACGACACCGACTGGTATGGTACTATTATGAGACCCGGCTTCGCGCAACAACACAACTTGTCGATATCGGGTGGTACAGATAAAGCAACACACTTATTGAATGTAGGCTACCTGAATGAAAAAGGTATTCTCCAGAACAATTCGTTCAAGAGGATCACGGTTCGCCTGAACGAAGAGTATAAGTTCACCGATTGGGTCAAGATGGGCTTGCAGTCGTCTTATGGAAACAGCGACAACCAGAATGGTTTCGGTAACGTCGACATCGATCCTAACGGGGCTATTGGCGGAGCATACAACGATGCTTATCGTGCGGCGCCAACCGTTGCCAATTATGTTGATGGCCGTTACGGAAACACATCAGGTTATCAGAACGTAGGCAACCCGTTGCTCGATCTCAGGGACAACGACATTCGCGTTAATGAAAATCGTTTACAGGCATCTACTTATCTCGAAGTAAAACCCGTAAGCTGGATCACCTTAAGATCATCGATCGGTGGTGACTTCAGGAATTCATTGAACCGTGGATATTATTACCAGTTCAATGCTGATGAAAATACATTTCTTAAGGCCGGCGGTAATCAATATAATAATCAAAGCAGCCTTACTGTAAAGTCAATCCAATCTTTCCGTTGGGTTTGGGACAATACGGTTACGATCAACAAGAAATTCGGAAATCATGAGTTTACGTTACTCGCTGGTACAACGGCAGAACAATATCATTACTCCGCACTCACCGGAAGCAGGAAGGGTGTGGGCCCCGATCCTAATCTTTGGTATCTGACAACAGGCGATGCCAACACATCGCAGAACGATGGGACCGGCGATAAGTGGGCGAGAAATTCTTACCTCGGTCGTTTGAACTACAACTACGATGGTAGATACTTATTGACTGCAACGCTCCGCAGGGATGGAAGCTCACGTCTCCCGAGTGCAAACAGGTGGCAGATGTATCCTTCGGTGGGTGTGGGTTGGATCCTTACACGCGAAGCATTCATGCAAAACCAGAACGTCTTCGACATGTTGAAGCTTCGTGGTTCTTATGGTAAGGTTGGTAACGACCAGATCCCGACCGATGCATATACATTCAGAGTTGCCCTCAACAACGGTTATGGTTTCAGCGGAAGTGGAAACACCGGTGTTGGAGGCGGACAGATCCGCGAGATCATCGATCCCAACATCACCTGGGAAACAACGGTAGAGTACGACGGAGCAGTTGAGTTCGGATTGTTACAGAATCGCCTTACCGGTGAAGTTAACTTTTACGACAAGCGTGTTCAGAATGCGTTGATCAATGTTGCTACGTACAAAGACGCCGGCGACTTTAGTGGAACAATTCTCCGCAATGCAGCAGAAATTCAAAACCGCGGTATTGAACTTCTCCTGACCTGGAAAGGAAAAGCAGGAAGCGAATTCTCATACACCATTAGTGGTAACGCTACATTCAATCAGAATAAAGTTCTCGCATTGAATGGAGGCCAGGCTATCTGGGGCGGATCTATCGGTGCTGCACAGGGTTACACTACATTGAGTGATAACGGACATGCCGTTGGTAGCTTCTATGTTTTGAAAACCGTCGGTGTATTCAACACAAGTGCAGACGTTGCAAATTATACAGGTCCTGAAGGCCCGATACAACCAACAGCGCATGCCGGCGACTTCAAATACCAGGACACGAATGGCGATGGACACATCGACGACAACGACCGTGTGTTTGCAGGTTCATACCAGCCTAAAGTTTATATGGGTCTTAACTTTTCTGCAAACTATAAAGCATTCGATTTTGCACTGGCGCTTTATGGAAACCTTGGCAACCAGGTTTACAATGGCAAGAGAGCAGTTCGTATCAACCCGCTCGACAATGTTGAGAAGAGTGTTGTGTACGACCGTTGGACTTCACAAAATCAGAATCAGAATAATCCCGGTGCCAATACGGGCAACCAGCTGGCGTCGAACTATTATGTTGAGTCGGGATCTTTTGCACGTATCAACAACATAACGATCGGTTATACATTCCCTAAGGAATTCCTCGATCGCACGAAACTCACTAATCTCCGCGTGTTCGCTACATCGCAGAACACATTCACTTTGAAAAAGTACAGTGGATTTACAGCAGAGCTTCCGGGTAGTCCCACAGACGGGGGGATCGAGTTAACAACTTATCCCACAACGAGAACAATTGCAGTTGGTGTAAATGTGGGCCTCTAAATAAGAATGAAGATGAAAAAGATAGTTATAGCTTCATTGACTTTGATCTTACTGGCAACAGTGTCATGTAAAGATTCATTCCTCGATGTGCCGGTGCAGGGTGGTGTAACGATCGACTCCGATCCCAACCTTGCTTCATCATTGGTAGTAGGTGTGTATGCGAGCTTGCTTCAGGGTGATTCGTGGGGTAATGGCGATATCCACGGATTCGCTTTTATCTCCGTAACAAATATCATTAGCGACGATGCCGATAAAGGAAGTACAGCGGGCGACCAGTTGGTGCCTGTTGGAGATATCGATGATTTCAACACAACATCGACTAACAAGTTTGCTGAAACTCTTTGGGGCGGCCATTACAATGGAATTGGTACTGCTAACCAGGCGTTGAAGGCGCTCAATAGTTCAACCGTATTGACTGCCGATGTTAAGAATGAATACATCGCCGAGGTGAGATTCATCCGCGGTTACCTGTATTTCAATCTTGTGAGAATGTTTGGCAAAGTGCCGTTGGTTCTCAACGTAGCTGCTGATGCAGAAGATGCGGCAACGAATCCGGTGTTTACGAAGCGCGCTGCCGTTGCCGACGTTTATGCTGCGATTGAATCCGACCTCCAGTTTGCGGCAGACAATCTTCCGTTGAAGTCAGCTGCTTCGCAAGGACATGTGACCAAAGGAGCGGCGCAGGCGATGCTCGCAAAAGTTTACATGTACCAGCAGGACTGGCAAAAAGTATTCGACCTTACGAACGACGTGATTGCTTCCAACCAGTATTCGTTGATAACAGACTATGCGTCGTTGTGGAGACAGTCGCAGGACTTTGGTGCTGAATCTATTTTCGAGATAGGCACGGGTAAGTTCAACAACGCTAACCTTAAGATCGATAATTATACTGTATGCCAGGGACCGCGCACTGGCGGAGCGGGTGGTTGGGACGATTTGGGATGGGGTTTCAATGATCCATCGCAGAGCCTTGTTAATTCTTATGAACCTGGCGATTTGCGTAGAGATGCGACGATCATTTTCGTTAACAACAGCGGCGATCATAAAGGAACGACCTTTTGGGACGGGTATAGACTTCCGAGCGCTGACTCCGTTCAGAACCTGCGGTACAACTACAAAGCTTACACAAGTAAAACAAAAGAACAGTTTGCAATTGCGACAGATAAAGACAGACCCAAAAATGTCCGCATCCTGCGCTATGCAGAAGTATTGTTAATGAATGCCGAGGCTGGCGTTCACCTTGGCCAGGGTGATCCTGACGGAAAGATCAACCTTTTAAGAGATCGTGCAGACTTAGACCCGATTACAGGCGTTACCATCGATGATGTCTGGAAGGAAAGAAGGGTGGAGCTGGCGATGGAAAATGACAGGTTCTGGGATCTTGTACGACAAGGTCGCGCTGCCGAAGTGATGCAAGCTTCGGGAAAGAATTTCATCCAAGGTAAACACGAGTTACTTCCTGTTCCCAACTCACAAATTTTGTTGAGTAACGGCTTACTTGACCAAAATCCCGGATATTAAATAATCAATTAACCAATCAACTTTTCTATTAAACCAATTAAAAATGAAACGAACAAGTATGTATTTGAAAGTATGCGCAGCAGCCTTGGCGCTTGTAATAGTAGTAGGCTCTTGTAAAGACGACGAACAATTACCGGCAATCGACGGGTATAATACGGCGGACGATGTAGCTTCATCAAGTCTTCTCGCACATTGGTCTTTTGACAATGATCAAAAAGAATCGAAGTCGGGAACTGCTCCGAGCAATACCTATGGTACTGTATCTTCAGGTACGGGACAGGTTGGTAATGCACTCGTACTCAATGGTGGCGCTCTCGTGTACCCTTCGATCGATGCACTTAATTCTGCGAACGCTCTGAACAACTTTAGCGTTAGCGTTTGGGTCAACGTTACTGGCAGGAAGGGAGTAGCCAATTCAGGTTATGGTTACCAGGAGTTCTTCGGATTGATACCAACCACAACAACGGATGTTTGGGGTGATATTAACGTAGGAGCTGAAGCCGGTCAACACTTACCTTCTTCTGATACGCTTGTTTTGAAAGCGCTCCTCAGAACACACCCGGTAACGGGTGCAGATACACAGGACAATATTTCTGGAACGAATGGTGATATTGGACAACATTTTTTGGGTGCTAAAAAATGGGTTCACTTTGTTGCAACCTGGGAAGCAAGCACTCACAAGTTCAATCTTTACGGAAATGGAACGGCTGTTGGTGCTTACAATGACCGTGGCGCAACAGCAGCACTCATTATGGCTGTTCCAGTGAAGCCTGTATTTGGCAGTGTCGCTGCTGCTGATATTGGATTTACTGCCGCCGGTGCTCGTCCAGCTGAGTGGCCAATGGCGAACTGCATGGTCGATGAGGTTCGTGTATACAATAACGTCCTTACGCAAGCAGAGATAACAGCATTGTTCAATTTCGGAACAGCAGGTAGGTGAATTGGTTTTTTGGTTTTAAGGGCTCGTGAAAGCGAGCCCTTTTTCTGATCCCCTAAACTGTTCGGCATCGCGTGGATTGTTAAACCCCTGAAGAAACAGTTAGAAATCTACTAGTTGTGATTAGTTGTTCTTAGTTGTTCTTAGTTGGCTTTGCATATAAGAACAAAACATCACTAATCATGAAAAATGTATTTTACGCTATTGGTTTTGTATGCCTGCTTTGCTTTAATGCAAAGTCGTTTGCTGGCATAACGGTCACCTCACCGTCAGCAAGCTCGTCGATCGTCGCATGTGGCGATTTCACATTATACTATACCGCAACAAGTGGGTTTTCAACCTACGTGGTTGTGAATGTTCACCAAAATAACTTGTCGGGCACTGTTGTCAAGACGTTTTCAAATGTCTCAAGCGGCTACCTTGCTGCGAACTACAACAACATTTTAAGCTCGAGCGGATTGTTACCTGGGAACTACCAGATAGAGATATATGATTACTATAATCCATCGTTTAATGGGTCGAGCGACGTCTTCACTATTTCTACAATATCACCACCAACAGCGATAACTGTTGTAACCGGACAAACCACAACAACCGGTTTTGAATTGTCATGGACGGCTTCGAGCGGTGCAAGCGAATATAGAATCGACATTTCTACCGCGAGTGATTTCTCAAGTTTTGTGCCTGGATACAATGACTATCACGCCAGCGGTTCAGCTTCCGGTGGTTTTTATGTGACTGGTCTAACTGCAGGTACGACTTATTATGTTCGCATAAGAGCTTACACCAGTTGTTACACTTCCGGGAATTCGAGTACCACTTCCGTTACAACCCAGACCTGCACAGCGCCCAGCGCTCCAACGGCAACGGCTGCAACCAACATAACAACCTGTGGATTTACGGCCCACTGGAATGCTGTGTCGGGAGTCACTTTGTATGATGTCATTATTACGAGAACAGGTTTTTCACCGCAAACATTTTCGTCTATCTCGGGAACCTCGTATGCTTTTTCTTCCAGCCATCCAGCTACCGGCTATTCATATGTTGTAAAGTCACGTGGTTGCACGACGTCAGCTGAATCAAATTCTATATCCGTAACGACGACTGCGCTTGCCGCTCCTCATGGTTTTGGAGCAAATGGTGGAGGTAGTGGGGGTGAATATGATCTCAATATAAGTTGGGGCGCGGTTAGTTGCGCTGCCCACTATCGGTTCCAGGTGTCACAGTGGAGTGATTTCAGATCATTTGAAGAAAATTCAATAGTCGATGGCGCTACGTCCTCGTTTACAAAAGTTCCTTGCTTGGAGTATTATGTAAGAGTCAGTTCCATTACCGCCACATCAGAGGAATCTGCGTTTTCATCAAACTTTTACATTCCGACAGATGCCGGTTGCGATGGCCGAATGGCAGCCGATGGCCCTCAAGATCGGGATCCGATCACCAGTGATCCGATCGAATGGCTTCAACCTTTTGTTCCTTTTCCAAATCCAACCGACCAGATACTAACCATTGGTTTGCCGTATTATTTTAGCTACGAGAATTTAAGCGTCAAAACATTTGATGCCACAGGTCATATCGTGGTGTTACCATTTAACGCTTCACGAACCAAGGTAACTTTGGATGTCTCAGCCATAAATCCTGGTACTTATGTAATTACACTTACAGACGGAAGAGTTAAACGGAAATCGAAATTTTTAAAAAAATAGAATTACTTATCGAAGGCGCTGAAAAACGCGCCTTCATTTTGAACCTTTAATTGATGAACAAATTTATTTTCCTTTTTGCTATAACATGTGCCGTTGTTTTTAACTCCTGCGATAGCTCTGAACCCACACCCGGTACTGGGAATAAGACTATTCTCCTTCGGGATTTCTCTCTCGATTCCAACCCGTCGAGTTATACTTACATCGGAACGTCACTTACACCACAGCTCACGATAAAATTTTCGGAGCCCATCGATCATTCGTCCGCTGCAACTGCAATCACCATGGCTGCAGCGACGCTCGACCTCACCTTTTCAAATGGCGACAGCACCGTTACGCTGAAACCTACGGCGCCTTTGAAATATCTTACCATTTACGCGTATGTGATCAGCGACCAGCTCACATCGACAACCGGCAAGAAATTCGACGCCACTACAAGCATCCGCGTCACCACGCAATACGATCCTTCCGATAAAAAACCCAGGATCAGCGACGAGGCATTCATGGACCTCGTACAACAGCAAACCATAAAATATTTTTACGACTACGCACATCCCAACAGTGCCATGGCACGCGAGCGTTCGGGATCGGGCAACACCGTAACAACCGGCGGCACCGGCTTCGGCGTCATGGCCGTGATCGTTGGCGTTGAAAGAAACTTCATTCCACGTGACGCCGGCATCCAGCACTTCAATAAGCTCGTGACATTCCTCGAGAAGGCCGATCGTTTTCACGGTGCCTGGTCGCACTGGATCGACGGAAGCACCGGCAAGGTGATACCGTTCAGTCAGAAAGACGATGGCGGCGATCTCGTCGAAACATCATTCCTCGTGCAGGGACTCATCACGCTTCGTCAATATCTTAAACCAGCCGATACCGTTGGAAATAATTTGATCAATCGCATCACTAATCTTTACAAAGGAGTAGAGTGGGACTGGTATCGCAAGAACAACGAGAATGTTCTTTACTGGCATTGGTCGCCCAACTACGATTGGCAAATGAACTTCCCGATGTATGGATACTTCGAAGAACAGATCACATACATACTGGCGGCCGCATCGCCAACGCACGGCATTCCGAAAATTGTTTATACCAATGGATATGGCAACGGTGGTTCTATTGTTAAGAACAACACATACTACAATACGAAGCTTCCGCTCGGAACACCATCGCCGTTGTTTTGGGTGCAGTATTCTTATCTCGGTATGGATCCGCACTTCAGCGACGACTATACCAACTATTGGGATCAGAACGTGGCCGCTACGAAGATCGACCAGGCTTACTGTATCGCCAATCCAAAAAAATATTACGGTTATGCCGACAATTGCTGGGGCTTAACGGCCAGCGATCAGCCTTCGGGTTATTCCGCAAACTCGCCCGACAACGACAATGGCACCATAGCGCCAACGGCAGCACTGGCATCGTTCCCATATCTTCCCGACGAATCGATGAAAGCGATGGAGTTCTTTTATTATAAGATGGGCGATAAGCTTTGGGGTGACTATGGATTTAAAGACGCTTTCAATTTATCTTCAGCCTGGTTTGCAGATTCTTATCTTGCCATAGACCAGGGACCGATTGTAGTGATGATCGAAAACCATCGTACTGGTTTGCTGTGGGACTTGTTTATGTCGGCTCCGGAGATACAGCAAGCACAGACAACTTTAGGATTACACTAATTCAAATATGTTCAAATCACTACCACTGCTAGCGATCATCGCGCTCGTTAGTCTTTCTTGTTCAAAAAAAACGGAAGAAAAAACCGAACAGAAAACTGAAGCACCGCCACTCGCTAAGATCACGTTGAGCACACTGCCCGACGATTCGTTGCTGAACCTCGTACAACACCAGACCTTCGAATATTTTTGGGAAGGTGCCGAACCCACATCGGGTTTGGGTCGCGAACGCTTTCACATCGATGATCCTAATAACGACAAAGACATTGTAACAACCGGCGGTTCCGGCTTTGGACTGATGGCGATACTCGTTGGCATCGACCGTCATTTCATTACGAGGAAAGAAGGCTTCGAAAGATTTAATCACATCGTGAATTACCTCGACAAGGCCGACCGTTTTCACGGGGCGTGGCCGCATTGGATCGATGGACCGAGCGGTCATGTGAAACCATTCGGGAAAAAAGATAACGGAGGCGATCTCGTTGAGACTGCATTCATGGTGCAGGGACTTCTTGCTGTGAGAGAATATTTCAAAGACGGTAATGCAGAAGAGAAGAAGATGGCTTCGAAGATCACTAAGATGTGGAAGGAAATAGAGTGGGATTGGTACACCCACGGCAAAGATGTTTTGTACTGGCACTGGTCGCCGGAATATCAATGGGAGATGAATTTCCCTGTAGGTGGTTATAACGAGTGTTTGATCATGTACGTGCTGGCTGCTTCATCGCCAACCCACCCGATCAAGCCTTCAGTTTATCATTCAGGCTGGGCGCGTAACGACAGCATTATCTCGAAAGAAAAATATTATGATCTCGATGTGGTGCTCGATCACTACGAACACGATGCCGATCCTGTTGGTCCCATGTTCTGGGCGCACTATTCATACCTCGGTTTGGATCCACGTCATTTGAAAGACAAGTATGCAGACTACTGGAAGCTGAATCAAAACCATGCGATGATCCAGTACAAGTATGCTATCGATGACCCGAAACATTTCCCTTACTATGGAGAATACGTGTGGGGATTGACTTCGAGTTACTCGACCAGTGGTTATGATGCACATCGCCCTACGAACGACACCGGTGTGATCTCACCTACCGCAGCATTGTCGGACTTTCCTTATACACCGAAAGAGAGTATGAACTTCCTTCGCTACATCTATTCGCCGGAAGCAGACAGCGTTGTTGGAAAGTATGGTCCTTACGATGCGTTCGACCTGCAGGATCATTGGCTGGTGCCGAGATATTTGGCGATAGACCAGGGGCCGATCCCCGTGATGATAGAAAACTATCGGACAGGTTTGTTGTGGAAGCTGTTCATGCAGGCTCCGGAAGTTCAAAAGGGTTTGGATAAACTAGGCTTTACTTATAAATAATGAAGAAGGTTATTTTCTTAATAGCAATTGTTGCTGCAGCATGTAGCTCAAATAAAAATAGTGCAGTCGATGCCATTGATAAACGTGTTGACTCCGTTCTCAACCTGATGACCCTCGAAGAGAAGGTCGGTCAGCTTACATTATACACGAGCGATTGGGATGTAACAGGTCCTTCGATGCGCGCAGGATACAAAGACGATATCAAGGCCGGTAAGGTTGGTGCTATATTCAACGCATACACTGCAAAGTATACCCGCGACTTACAGGAAGTTGCCGTGAAAGAAACACGTCTCGGCATTCCGTTGATCTTCGGCTACGACGTTGTTCACGGTCACAAAACAATATTCCCGATACCATTGGGTGAAGCCGCCAGCTGGGATCTTGAAGCTATGGAAAAGTCGGCACGCGTTTCCGGTGAAGAAGCTTCTGCCGAAGGACTTCACTGGGCGTATGCACCAATGGTCGACATTGCCCGCGACCCGCGTTGGGGCCGCATCATGGAAGGCGCTGGTGAAGACACGTACCTCGGTTCGTTGATCGCTGCCGCGCGCGTGAAAGGTTTGCAGGGCGGAGGCGTTGGCCAGTTGAACTCTGTTGCTGCCTGCGTGAAACACTTCGCTGCTTACGGAGCTGCACAGGCCGGGCGCGATTATAGTACCGTCGATATGTCGGAACGCATGCTTCGCGAAGTATATCTTCCGCCGTACAAAGCTGCTGTCGACGCCGGTGTTGCAACCGTAATGACTTCATTCAATGAACTCGACGGAACGCCTGCAACTGCAAATAAATATCTTATGGAAGACCTGCTTCGCAAGGAGTGGGGCTTCAAAGGCTTCGTTGTTACCGATTACACTTCAATTATGGAGATGCTCAATCACGGTAACGTTGCCGACTCTGCCGATGCAACGGCAGCTACCATCAACTCCGGTGTCGACATGGACATGCAGGCCGGGTTCTTCCAGATAAAATTGCCAGACCTCGTGAAGCAGGGAAAGGTTTCGGAGGAGACATTGAACGCCGCAGTTCGCAATGTGCTCCGCGTGAAATTCGAACTCGGTTTGTTCGACGATCCGTACCGCTACAGCAATGAAGAACGCGAGAAAGCTACGATCATGAAACCGGAATTCAGGGAAGCGTCGCGCGACGTTGCCCGTAAGTCGATCGTGCTCCTGAAAAACAGCGGCGTTCTTCCGTTATCAAAAACTACGAAGACCATTGCCATCATCGGTCCGCTCGGTAAATCGAAGATCGACATGATCGGCGCGTGGTCTGCTGCTGGCAAGGGCGACAGCGCCGTATCGATTTTCGAAGGCATTAAGAATAAAGTTCCCTCAGCACGATTGTTGTACGCAGAAGGTTGTAAAGTGAACGACGACAACACCAGTGGTTTCAGCGAAGCCTTAAGCATTGCGAAGCAGGCAGATGTTGTGATCATGAGCGTTGGCGAAGCAGCCTGGATGACGGGCGAAGCATCGAGCCGTGGTATACTCGACTTGCCCGGCTCACAACAAAAGCTGGTGGAGGAAATTCATAAGACAGGTAAGCCAATTGTAGTCGTGCTCTCGAACGGCAGACCGTTGATAATTCCGTGGATCGATAAAAATATTCCCGCCGTTGTGGAGACGTGGTTCCTGGGAACACAAGCCGGCAACGCGATTGCCGATGTATTGTTCGGCGACTATAATCCGTCGGGCAAATTGCCGGTAACATTTCCGTATGCCATCGGACAAGTGCCGATCTTCTACAACATGAAGAACACTGGTCGCCCCAGAGACGCGAATAACAAATACACTTCGAAGTATCTCGATATTCCGAACGATCCGCTTTATCCTTTTGGCTTCGGATTGAGCTACGCGACTTTCGAATACGGAGAGATCTCGATCAACAACAATACATTCTCGATTCGTATAACCAACAATGGAAAGGTGGCCGGAACAGAAACGGCACAGCTATACATTCGCGACCTGGTTGGAAGTGTAACGAGACCTGTGAAAGAGCTGAAAGGATTTCAGAAGTTAACGCTGGAACCCGGGCAGTTCAAAGACATCGTGTTCACGCTGAGTCCCGAAGACCTTTCGTTCTATCGCAAAGACATGACGTTCGGGCCGGAGCCTGGGAAGTTTAAAGTCTTCATCGGAACCAATTCGAGAGATGTGAAAGAAGCAGACTTCGAACTGAGTAACGATCTAACTTTTAAGAGCATGCTTCCGGGTGAAGTACACTAACGATAGCAATATCAGGATACTTCCAGCGACAGACATCACATAACCGCCTTTGATAAAGAATTCGAGCCAGCTTACATCTTTCTGGCCGAATTCTTTATACAACATCACCATCACACTGCCGACGTATCCGAAAGAGTCGGCGAGGTAAATAAGAAATCCTACGGTGCTCACGTATTTGAATGCGGCGATCAATCGATCGAAGAAGATACTGTTGAATTGTATGTAGCCGAAATAAAGTCCCATCCCCACGATGGTCATCCACGAGATCGGGCCGATCCATTCACGTTCGAATGCAAAGTTGCCGATGCCCACCATGATCATACCTGCAAGAACGATGAGATGATTCACGATCATCGCTTTCTTGTTATTCTTGATGATCATAAGACTTCCGATCAACGCGAGCAACGTTAGCGTGATGATCGTTTCAGTTGTTGTGAAGACCTCAGGCTTATCTCCATAGCCGAGTACTTTCCAGATGTTCGAAGAGAAGTTATCCCTGAACTCGCGAAATGCAGTGAGCAGCATGTACGTGAGCACTAGTAGCACCAAACCTGGAAGAAATGTTTTTGTGAACTGAACACGTTCGGCTCCGGTCATTGGTGCCCGCTTCGTTCGAAGCTTTTCGTCTTCGGCGGTGGGAGCCGGAACCTGGTCGAGCATTTTGAGGAACAACAACAGCGGACCAAAGAAAACACACGCGGCCGCGAATGGCATCCAGAACTCCGACACATGCCACGAGGTCATGATGTATTGTCCGACCGTCTTCGAAAACCCCGCAGAGAATATAAAGCTTACCGACAATGACGCGCCGAGTACTTCAGTGAACTTCCTGCCTTCGAGATAGCCGAACACCATTCCCCAAACCATACCCAACGGCAATCCATTGAAGAATAGACAAATGAGATTATATGGCAACGGAATCATCGCGAACAACAGCCACGACGACGCGGCGATCAACGACATCAATAGAATTCCTTTAGCGCGCGAGCTTGCTTTGAGCTCCGAAACAACTTTTATCCCGATGAACTTCGACAGCATGTAGCCGACCACCTGGAACAACACCATCCACACTTTGTAACCAACGCCTGCAAACTCGTAGCCTTCGTACAACGCAACGTTGTATGTTTTTCTTAAAGCAAATACGCAGAGATAAAGTCCGAACGCAGAGCCAGCGGTATAGACGGAGAACCAGAAGCCGTTGGTGTTGCTAAGCCACCGGGTGACCGATGAAGTCTTGTCCAATGATGCCATGTTCGCCGAAGGCGACGTCTTCCCACTTTCCATTCAACAAGATGCGTATTTTTTTGAAACCAATGTCCGCGAGTTCACGGGCGGTTTCGGGGAAACGATTCACAAGGTCGTCGGGATGATGAGCATCGGAGCTGATCGTTATCGGAATGTTCTTTCGAAGGATCTCTTCCAGGATCCATGGCGACGGATAGGTTGTGTCGACCTTGTTCTGGTAAAGTCCGCGTGTGTTCACTTCTATGATGCAACCGGCTTTCGCAATAGTGTCGAGTGTGAGGTCCACCTGCTCGCGGTACCATGGTTCTTCTTCCATATAGAATCGATCGCCACGGTTGTGCATCTTGATCTTGTCGAAGTGACCAACGATATCGGGTGGCGTTGTCTTCACCATTTCGCGCGTGAGCTCGAAGTATCTTGCGACAGCCCGGCGGATGCTTCCATCGAAGTTGGTCTTGAGACCTTCGAAAAACACATCGTATGTGTTGTCGATCTCCCAACCGTTATCGACAAAGTGAACGGAGCCCACGGTATAGTCGAGCTTATCCTTAAAATCGAGCGGCGATATTTTCCCGGGGATAAAATCGACTTCCAGCCCGGCATACACCTGCATGTCTTTGTGTTGTTCTTTTACTTTGCTGATCTCTTCAAGATATTGGCCGAGCATGCCGGGTTTCATGCTCCATTTGTTGTCGAAGGGCAGGGGAGCATGCGACGACAAGCCGATCGCGATCATGCCGATAGCTTTCGCCTGCGCTACAACTTCGGCAACGGATTTTTTTCCATCGCAAAAGTTTGTGTGACAATGATAGTTAGTCCACATCGATGAAAGATAATCCTGAATTCCATTAGCTGGAAACCTGTTTATGTTAATTAAGGATTACTTTATTTAGTCTGCGTATTTCGCGGTGGCGCTCATGACCAGGTTGAACATCCTTTTCATAAGGCTGGATTCCTGGAGTATGATCTCGCCGGTGCCGCTGAGTCCATCCTGGAAACGGATCTCCCTTCCGTAGGTGGTTGAAAGGTTGTCGCCCTTGAGATGAATTTCTACCGTGTAGTTATCGCCTACTGGTGCTGACGAAATTGAATTGACGACGCCCGTCAGCGATCCGAATTCTTCGTAATGTTGAAATCTCTTTCGGGCACCACGATCAGGATCACGTCACCGGGCTTAACATTTTGATTGCTGCTCCGGAAATTCACAAATGAAACTTCACAAGCGATGGGACTTTTAATGAAGCAGGCACCCGCTCCGAAAAAACATCGAAAGTTATTCAAAGCAATGGTAAAGGTCACAGATCAATGTGACCTTAACTTTTTTCAGGTAGCCCGTTTTTGAGTACCTTTTGATGTGCTATTGGCTCGTCTCTCTCTATTTATAATATTGGTCTGCCATTTTATTGCCGCTCCAGGTCAGTCCCATAAAGAGCTGGCAAATTCCCTTTATGAAGCAGGTTTGCGTTTAAAAGCTGAGTATAAGCTCGACTCGGCGGTGTTGTTGCTTGCGAAGGCGCGCAGCATGTTTACGCCGGGCAGTGTTGAGGAACTACTGGCGTGCAACATGTTGGGTGACACTTATAAATACGATCTACACGATTTCACCAGGGCAGAGGAGATCTTCGAACGATCTTTAGCTATACAACAAAAGCTCGATCCTTCAAACACACTCGCGCTAATTACCACCTACTACGATCTCGCAACCACCAATCGTTCACAACACGACTACGAAACTGCATTGAGTTGGGGCTTGAAGTGCCTGGACGGAAGTCTTCGCATAAGAGACAATACATTCACAGAGTACTCTTATTCTATCATTGGAAGCGTTTATCGTGACATGCATGAATTCGATTCGGCGGTCATGTACTATAAGAAAGGAGTAGACCTCGACGAGAGAATAAATCATGGAAAACCCAGCGCGCTATTAGCTTCATTCTATAGCAACTGGGGAGAAACCAGCTATATGCAGAACGATCTCGATGAAGCAGCCAGGAAGTTGAGATATGCAGTTGTCATTTACGAGAAGATTATTCATACCGACATGTCGACTCATTTTCACACGGTCCTTCTACTGGCGTCTGTTCAGACGAGAAGAAATGATCCTGTGGCTGCCGAAGCTCTTTTGGAGTCTGCAGACAGGATTCGGAAGTTAGAAAACCTGGAAAGAGGGGGACAGGTTTCGAGTTTGTATAAAACCTACGGAGATCTCTACTGGATGAAGAGCATGAATGACAAAGCTGTTGAGTTGTACGATAAAGCTTTAGTTGCTGCCGGAGATCTTAAAGACTATGCGTATGTGGCTATGCTTGGGAAAGCCAGGGCCTCAAATGGAAAGAGTGCCCTGGAGTGCTATGCGAAAGCTGAAAAGCTGATGATAGCAAATCGTGCAGAGTTAGATACAGAGGGTGCTAAATGGAATTACGTAGATGCGAACTATCGCCTCTATGAGAATATTCTTTCCACGATGTATAATATGAGTGATCGTGATGAAGCCCAACTCTTCCAGTTCATGGAGAACAGCAGGTCGAAATCCTTGTCGGATGCACTGCGGGAAGCTGAACAGGAAAAAGCCATCGGCCGCAACGATACGTTGCTCGCGAAGCTGCAGGAGCTTCGGCAGCGATCGATTTCAATTCAACACCAGATCAACGAAAGGAATGATAATGCCTCGCATAACGAGCTTATTTTGATCAGTCAAAAGATATCGCAGTTCGAGGATGCTATCAGTTTAAAGTATCCTTCCTACTTAAAAACGCGATCCGACAATAGCACTGTTTCTATCAATGCATTAAAAGAAAAACTAAATAATATCGATGCGGTTTTTGTGGAATATTTTTGGGGAGAGCACAATGTGTATTCCGTGGTAATAACCGCCGATACGGTTGAGTTTCATCTGCTTGCAGGTTCTGCGGATACAGAATCTTTAATTACGAAATACTTAAGTTTTCTGACCTCTAAAGGCAACCGATATTCAACAGATGCAGTTCATGAGTTTTCAGGACTATCCAATAAGCTTTATTCTTTATTGCTCGATAATTATCAGGACAAACGCCTGATAATTATTCCCGACGGCCCTTTGATGCAATTACCATTTGAAACACTTGTTACTAAACCTGGTGGTGATTCTTACAATCAACTTTCTTACTTATTAAACGATCATATTATATCGTATGAGTCTTCGGCTTCGCACCTGCTGGCTACTCGTCAGGCTCCGAAGAACAAACCATCGCTTCTTGCTTTCGGTTTTACCGGCGGAGCAAACGAGCGTTCTGTTGAGGCATCCAAAGTTGAGATAGCCGGGACCGAGACAGAGCTTATTGCCCTGTCGGATAAATTTCCGAATGGAACATTCCTGTATGGTGACGGCGTAACCGAGAAAAATTTTAAGGATAAGGCAGCAAATTACGATCTCTTGCATCTTGCAGTTCATGGAAGTGGAGACATCGGCAAAGATTATTCTGCAACCTTATATTTTCGCGACAAAGGCGATCCCGAAGATGGTCGTCTCTACTGGTACGAACTATATAGCATGAACCTGCACGCTTCGCTTGCTGTACTAAGTTCGTGTGAGTCGGGAATTGGTAAAAATTATCGCGGTGAGGGCATGCTAAGCATGGCGAACGCTTTTACGTTTGCCGGATGTGACAATATCGTAATGGGCCTCTGGAAGGTCGACGACCAGGTTTCTGTGAAATTAATGGACACGTTTTACAATGAGCTTCTCGACGGAATGGCGATTGATGAAGCGCTTGCAATTGCCAAGCGAACTTACCTGGCGTCTGCTGATCAAATATCTGCTAACCCGAAACTCTGGGGATCTCTCGTTGCTTACGGCGAGAGTCCAATTCTGAAAGCCGATAAAATTCCAATGAGTTGGGTTGTGATTGCACTGCTCGTTCTCGGGACAGCGATTGTTATCTTAGTTGTTAATGTCCGGATAAAATAAACCGGTTGCTAGTCTTTAGTTTCCAGGAGACGCCGAAGATCCGACCTAACTAGAAACTAAAGACTATAAACTGAGCTACGGTTTCCTCGGTGGTCTCGGATCCCCATTCCCATCCGAAAGAGCGACAACACTAACTCCCACACGATTCGCACTTGCCTGTTCATAGAAGACACTGTTGATGCGATTGCCTGCGAGCTCCAGGATCTGTGCAAGCCTGGCCTGCTGAGTTCCTCTTTCCGATTTTCCATCTGTAAGCTTATAGTCCTTGTCGTCGTCCGGTCTATAATTAACAGGGTCGCCAACATACCTGTAAACTTCGGCTACATGTTCGAGGATCTCACGGAACAAAAGCTGAGCCCTTTCGTCTTTCGGGTTTACGTAGTATGGTTCGAGATCATCGGTGTTTGCCTGGAAGGGGGCGTTGAAGTCGAGAGAAAATTTCAGCGAACGATCTTTTCTTCCGCTTATCTGTGAATACACTTTCAGTGTAAAGAAGACGTCGGGGTTTTTGAGTTCACGTTTCTTTCGGGGCTTGTGGTCGGCTTGAGGTGCTCCCCAGAGGCCGGATTTTGTTTTAGGTGCTTTGGACATAAGTTAAGGGGTTTGGAAATTGTTGATACGTCTCATTTAACTTCTTTAAGAAGGTTCTTAGCTTTTTCCGAATAAGTGATCTTCGGATCCCCTAACTCTTCCCAGATCAATTTTGCTTTTTCGCTATCACCGGATTTCAAATAGCACAGGCTGAGAAACCATTTTGCCTGTTCATCGAGTACATCGAAATCACGGATCAGGGTCAGGAAATTATTTTTTGCTTCGCCGTCGCGGCCCAGCATCATATTGGAATTGCCGAGCAGCAACAATAACTCGGGTTCTTCCTTTTGTGAAAGAAGGTCGCTGAACAGTTTTGCTGCTTCGATATAATTCTTTTGTTCATACATCGCGAATGCTGTTGCACGTTTGTCGGTCGCAGCATCTGTTCCGCGTTGTGTTGGCTCGAACACATTCGGGTATGGTTCGAAGTACCTGGCGTAAAGTTCTTGTGGTTGTTCTTTTGTTGGGATCAGAAGGATCGTTAACGCTACGAGAATAATTGCGGCGGCGGCAGCGATAGGTTTCCAGTAATGAAGTATTCTTACTGATGCCGGTTCGGGCTCCACTGAAGGCAATGCTTTTTCGAGAGCACGGAGCTCTTCGAGTTTCTTACTAAGAATCGAGTACCTGATACCGGGGATCAAATCTTCTTCCTTCTCTTTTTCCATCTCATTCTGTTGTTACGGTATAGTTGGTTGGCCGCTCGTCGTCAACAAGCTTTCGAAGCCTTTCCATGCACTTGTACTTTTGGTTTTTTGCCGTTTCCGGGTTTTTGTAACCCAACTCAGCACATATTTCTTCCATACTTTTTTGATGGAAGTAGAATAGCTCGATAAGACGGTGGCAGGGATCGCCGATCCGTTCGAAGCAGCGGTGCACGAGGGCCAGGTCGTTCTCTTCGGCGATCATTTCCTGCGTGGTGTCGGCGATGTGGGATTGTAATATGAACTCGGCTTTCACCCGTTCGCCGCGAACGTTCTTGCGGTACTGGTGCATCACCAGGTTTTTGCCGATGCCGAAGAGATACGTTTTCAGGGAACTCTGCAGGCTGGAGAGCTTCCCGCTCATCACGTTCTCATAAAATATCAGGATTGTACCCTGAAAATACTCGCCGGCGTCGTCGACACTGCAGTTGCCGAAGCGCTTGATCCAATTGATATACTCCTTCCGGTATTTCTCATACACGAAAGACAGGCCGCTGGGATCGCCAGATCGGACCAGGTGAAGAAGCTCAGCGTCGGACATCGCTGTTTTGTCCATAAACCAACCGGTGGTAACCCTATTAAAAGAAACCAAAGTAAACAAATTTCTCTAGCCACGGTGGGTGACCTTCACCAGTTGAGGCCACTAAGAGTCAAATCAAACATCCACATTATGATTACGCCAAAGGAAAGGGAAGTATTGAAGTTGATCGCTGATGGTTTGTCCAGCAAGGAGATCGCGAGACGACTGAGTATCAGTTTTTACACGGTTCAAACACACCGCAAGAACATGCTGGCTAAGGTTGGTGCGAAGAACACACCCGAACTGATCGTGAAGATGATGGGACAAGCGCAGACAGCTGCGTGACCTGGTAATTATAGTATTCAACACCCCGACATTATGAAAAAGATCCTGTACATCGGCATGATGGAGATCGTGCTCATCTTATTGATGTTGACCATCGCCGTCTTAGGTTTTTCGCAAAACGTTCCAAAGACACTAAGCTTCCAGGGATATCTCACGAACAAAAGTACCGGCGAACCATTGACCTCGAGTCTCGACATGAGATTCTCGTTGTTCGATGCTACAACCGGTGGTAATGAGCTGTGGTTCGACGACTACTCGGGCGTTGCGGTGACGAAGAGCTGATCATCAAGAAATTGAAGGCACCGACGCGCAAGTTTTTAACCAGCGGGTCGAAAGAATATGTATCGGATGGAATTCCGGGCAAGCATTCACCATTCGCGGCGCAATTCATTCGCGCACTTAAAGAAACCGGCGGCAAGGGCGACAGGATCATGACTATCAACGACCTGATCGGTTATTTCGACAGGCTGGCGTCCGTTCCACGCTTCGGAAAATTCTCCGACCGCGACGATCCTACCGGTGATTTCCTGTTCGTAGCGAAAGATAATTAGCGAGCTAATTAAAGAGTCTTAAGCCTCTCTTCTAACGTTTTGATCTTCGACTCAGCGTCAGCCTTCTTCTTTCTTTCATTCTCGATAACAGCGGGAGGAGCTCCGTTCACAAACTTCTCGTTAGTGAGCTTCTTATCGACCTGCCCGAGGAATCCCTGGAAGTAGATGATCTCTTTTTGAATGTCTTCTCTTTCCTTCTCAACATCGATCTTTCCAGTGAGAGCAACGGTAAACTCAGCCCTGTCGACAAGAAATGATGTTCCGGTTGGTTTATCGCCCGAAGATGTAACATCGGTTACGTTGGCTAATTTTTTAATGATCGGCCAAAAGTCTTCGATAAGAATTTCACCCTGCTGATGAAGGCCAAGGCTCTCTTTCGGCGAAAGCCCTTTCGATGCACGAACATTTCTCACCTGCGATATGATATTGAAAGCGCGCTCGCCCTTTCCAAGAAGGTTCGTGTCCGATTTTCCCGTTGATGGCCATTTCGCTACAATGAGATATTCACTCTTAGTCCTTTCTCTCAATTCATTCCAAAGTTCTTCGCTGATGAATGGCATAAAAGGATGAAGCAATCTCAACACTTCTTCGAAAAAGTAAACAGTGTCGTTATATGTTTGTTCATCAATAGGCTTTCCAAACTCGGGCTTGATCATTTCGAGGTACCATGAGCAGAAATCATCCCAGATAAGTTTGTAAACTGTCATCAGTGCTTCCGAGATCCTGAATTTTCCGAAGAGATCATCCAGTTCCGTTACGGCAAGATTGAGCTTGCTCTTAAACCAATCGATGGCAATTTTATTTTCTGCCGGTTGTTCAATGGCTTTTACCTCCAGGCCTTTTACAAGCCTGAATGCATTCCAGATCTTGTTTGCAAAATTCCATCCCTGCTCACAAAGCTTATCGTCGTACAAAAGATCATTACCCGCAGCAGAGCTAAACAACATTCCTGCACGAACACCATCCGCACCATACTTTTTCATCAGTTCAAGCGGATCGGGTGAGTTGCCCAGCGACTTCGACATCTTTCTGCCCAGCTTATCGCGAACAATTCCAGTGAGATATACATCGCTGAATGGTTTTTCACCGGTGTACTCATAACCGGCAATGATCATTCGGGCTACCCAGAAGAAGAGGATCTCCGGCGCCGTTACAAGTACCTGTGTGGGATAGAAGAAGTCGAGATCTTTATTTTTTCCTTCGATGATCTTGCCGGTCTTTTTATCGAAATACTCGTCGTTGAATCCGAAGAAGACCTGTTCGGGCCACAACCACGATGAAGCCCAGGTGTCGAGCACATCGGAGTCTTGTCTTAGTTGATCGGGTGCAACTTTCGCCATCTTCGCAGCTTCTTCAATACTTTCGGCTACAACGAAATCATTCTCACCGGTTCCATAGTAATAAGCCGGTATGCGATGTCCCCACCACAACTGGCGCGAGATACACCAGTCGCGAACGTTCTCCATCCAATAGCGATAGGTGTTCTTGTATTTCGCGGGATATAATTTGATCTCATCGTCTTCCACGGCGCGATATGCCTGGCGCGAGATCTCTTTCATCTTCACAAACCACTGCAATGAGAGTTTGGGCTCAACAACAGTGTTGGTTCTTTCCGATCGGCCGATGCGTGTAACGAACTCTTCTTCTTTAACCAGCTGCCCGGCTTCGCGAAGATCTTTCACAATCTCTTTGCGAACGGCAAAACGATCTTTTCCAAAGAACTTCGGCAGCTCACATTTTTCATTCAGCGTACCGTCGTCGTTGATGGTGTCGATAACAGGAAGTTTGTGACGAAGCCCGATCTCGTAGTCGTTTACGTCGTGGGCGGGAGTTACTTTCAAGCAACCGGTTCCAAAAGTCTTGTCAACGTAATCGTCGGCAATCACAGGTATCTCGCGATTGATAAATGGAACGAGAACTTTCTTACCGATGAGATCCTTATAGCGATCGTCGGTCGGGTTCACAGCAATGGCAACGTCGCCCATAATTGTTTCGGGACGTTGTGTTGCGATGATCACCCAATCATCTTGGGTGTCCCGGGGGCCTTTGATCTTATACTTAACAGAATAGAGAATGGACTTTTCTCCGTCTTCTTTGTAAAGCACTTCTTCGTTCGACAGCGCGGTCTTTGCTTCACAATCCCAGTTGATCATCCTCAGGCCACGATAGATGTAGCCTTTCTTGTAGAGATCAACAAACACACGAATAACTGCCTTATAATAATGGGGATCCATCGTGAACGCCGTACGATCCCAATCGCACGATGCTCCGAGTTTCTTTAACTGTTCGAGGATGATGCCGCCGTATTTTTCTTTCCATTCCCAGGCATACTTCAAAAATTCATCGCGGCTGAGGCTCGATTTCTTGATGCCTTTTTCGCGAAGCATCTGAACCACTTTTGCTTCAGTGGCAATGGACGCGTGGTCGGTTCCGGGAATCCAGCAGGCCTCCTTTCCTTCCATACGCGCCTTGCGGATCAGCACGTCCTGGATGGTGTTGTTGAGCATGTGTCCCATATGCAACACGCCGGTAACGTTGGGCGGCGGCATGACTATGCAGAAGGGCTCTTTGGAAGGATTCGGACTGGCCTTAAAAAAGCCGTTTTTCATCCATTCCTGGTACCACTTATCTTCTACTTCTGCCGGGTTGTACTTAGTTGAAAGAGCCATAGAACCGCAAAAATAGTGGTAAAAATGGAATCCAACAGCCTAAAATCCCTCGTACATTAGCCAACTCTGACCCCCTATGGAAAAGTCTCTTACTCTCGAAGATTCGCGTGCGGAAACCATTCAGTGGAAACAGCTCTGGAGCCTCACAGCCCTGTATGCTTCGATCATCATAGGTTGGATTGCCTATCACAATTACCAACCTAAGCTCCTCGTTCAATTTAACTTCACACAATACGCGCTGTGGCTTACAATAGTGCAGGCGCTTATCCTTATTGTAACACCACCGATCGCGGGCCGTCTGGGCGATAAGTTTAGATTCAGCCAGGGACACAGGCTGCCGATCATATCGACAGGCATTGCGTTCGCTGCAATGGTATTCATGGCCGTTGCCTTTACGCTTGTCACCAACCCCGGCGAATATTTCAAATGGATATTGCCTATACTTATCATACTCTGGTTGGTTGCAATGAGCATCTTCACCAGCCCGGCATTGTCGACCCTCGAACTCTTTACGCCTGTCGAAAAACTTCCGGTTGCCATGGCGGTCATTACGATTGTCGGTAACCTCATCAATTCACTCGAACCCGTTATTGTTGACATCATTGATTCTATTGGACCGGTGCTGACGTTCGTTGCCGGTGGGATTGTGGTGTTTGTGTCGGGTTATTCGCTCAAGCAAAATTCGCTGGGATTGTTTCAACAGAATGCAGGAAGACCACGCGCAGTGTTCACATTCGATACAAAAAAATCTCCGAAGCCGTTTATTTTCTTTCTCGGTGCGTCTTTGGGAATGGCAACAACTGCGTTATTTAAATTCTTCCCGAACGTGTTGCAGATCAATCTTGCGCCGATCATTGATCTGCAGGGCAAGTACATGATCGTAATTATTCTTTTGATATCGGCCGTGTTCTCTGTGCCGGCAAGTAAAGTGATTGACAAGTACGGAGTTCAAAAAGTATTCTGGTCGAGTCTCGCTGCAAGCATTGTTAGCATTGCCGGCGTGTTGCTGATGACATCTTCGATCTCCACGTTGTTCTTTGCAATTACATTTGCGCTGAGTTTTACAACGTTGTCAGTAAGCTCATTACCGTTGGCAATCAATGAAGCAAACTATTACGAGAAGGTTTTCTGTGTGGGGATCTTCTTCAGTGGTGTGGAGTTATTCGATGGGCTCGTAGATATCTTCCAGGCGCTCTAATGCTTCATTCGTATTCTCCAGTTTGCCGGGTATAGATTGTTGAGCCTGGTCCCTAACCTGTTCACAAATCCAAGATTGTTTCCATTGTAGCGCACCAACGCAAAACCTCTTTCGTTGTCGCGTGCTTCGATGGTTTCTTTTGAAAGAAATTTCAAGGCCTCTTTTTTTTCCAGATCGATCAACGGGAAAGAATTTTCATCCAGCTGCGTGCTTAGGGCAATTGAATGTTCCGGGACCAGCTTGTTTTTCATGATGCCTGCAACTGCTACGCCCCTGGTAACGATATTCAAAGGGAGAAACTCATCTACGCTTACTGCAATCAATAAGTCGTTCAATTCATAGTATTTAAAATCTCCCTTTAGCCAACCGGGATTGAGCTTTGAAAGCTTCAGGTTATTTCCTTTCAGTCTTACAGTTTCTTCTTTCGATCTCTTTCTTATTGCTGATATAAAAAATCCTTCGCCTTTTATTTTATGAGGCATGAAACGATAGCCCGATGTTTTCTCGACCCCGGGAAATAAAGGAAAATCGATAAACTCTATATCTTTCTGTTGCGACAACCATTCCAGGTTGTTTTCATTCTCGGCTTCATTGTAGGTGCATGTGCAGTAGATCAATACACCGTTTTCTTTCAATGAAGGCCATACATCGCTTAGAATTCTTCGTTGCCGCAGTGCGCAGAGATTAACATTCTCCTCCGACCATTCTTCCATCGCAGCTTCATCTTTCCGGAAGAGTCCTTCGCCCGAGCACGGAGCATCAACAACCACCAGGTCGAAGTAGCCATTCAGTCCCGAAAAATCTTTCGGGTCGTTGTTCGTAACGATCACATTCGCCTTACCCCATTTCTGAATGTTCTCCGAAAGTATGTTGGCGCGAGTTCGAATCACCTCGTTGCTTACGAGCAGGCTTTCATCGTTGATCAATTGCAAGAGGTGTGTCGACTTGCCACCGGGTGCCGCACAAAGATCCAGTACACGAAGAGGTTTTGTAAGATCGACCGAAGCTTTTACGGCCTGTTCCAGGAACATGGAACTTGCTTCCTGCACGTAATATGCTCCCGCATGAAAATCCGGATCGAGTGTGAACACGGGTCTTTCGGGAAGATAGATGCCCGTAGAGCACCAGGGCACCTGTTCGCCTTTCAGCGAGTTGTTTTTCTGTGTGTTGATCCTCACGCTGACGCTCGGTTCGCCCTCAAGTGCTTTCCTTAATTCGTTAAAATCACCCCGAAGGGTCATTCTTCTCTCGAAAGCTTCCGGTATTTTTGACGTGTCCAACGAACCAAAGTTAATGTCAATTCCGGATCCTAATTCATCGTCTCTCAAATCGTGGGTGGATATTTCTGCCGACTCCGATTTTCCCATACAGAATCTTCCGTTTGGTATGTTCACCACCCGGCATCTGTCGCCAACCACCGGTGTTGCCATTGGTGATTTCGTGCTGAACCTGGCGTACCTGCAACAACATGGGTTCCTCGATGGTCTTAATCTTCCGTTGGGGATCTTTACGCATCCTTCGCTCAACAATTTTCTTGCACTCGGAAAGAAGGCTTGTGGCGATGTGCGCAATCGTGTCTCGGTATTGCTTCGTCACGACAACGACTTTCTTCGCGATAATAAACAAGCGCGTGAGATTGCATTGATACCCAAAGATGAAGTGGAGATGCTGATGCCGGTGCGTGTTCCGAACTATACCGATTTTTATAGTAGTGAGCATCATGCGTTTAATGTGGGATCGATGTTCCGCGATCCGAAGAATGCGTTGTTGCCCAACTGGAAACATTTACCGGTTGGATATCATGGCCGTGCATCGTCGATAGTAGTTAGTGGTATGCCGATACACAGACCGAACGGACAAGTAAAGCCCGGGGAAGGTGCGCCCGTGTTTGCACCAACTTCGAAGCTCGACTTTGAATTAGAGGTTGCGTTTGTTACGAGCACTAATTCCGACCTGGGTAGACCGATTGGTGTGGGCGAGGCTGCGGATCATATTTTCGGATTTGTATTATTTAACGACTGGTCGGCGCGCGATATACAGACGTGGGAGTATGTTCCGTTGGGTCCGTTCCTTGCGAAGAACTTTGGATCTACTGTTTCGCCGTGGCTTGTAACGATGGATGCTCTCGAACCATTTATGGTGGAAGGACCGAAGCAGGATCCGCCGGTGTTGCCTTACCTGGCTTCGGAAGGGAAGAAGAACTTCGACATCAATCTTGAAGTTTCAATAGGCGATACGGTGGTGAGCCGGAGCAACTTCAAATACATGTACTGGAATGTGTTTCAACAGCTGGCGCATCAAACTTCGAATGGTTGTAACATACAGGTAGGAGATCTGTATGCATCCGGCACGATCAGCGGATCGGAGCCAGGAAGCTATGGTTCTATGCTGGAACTCACATGGAATGGTCAAAAGCCGTTGACGCTGAAGGATGGAAGTACGAGGAAGTTTATTGAAGATGGTGATGTGGTGACCATAAGAGGTTATGCGGAGAGGAATGGTGTGAGGATTGGGTTTGGAGAGTGTACGGGAACTATAATGGCTTCAATATGACTATCAACCCAAACGACCTCTCTATACCCAAACGCCACGCTTTACTTCAAAGCGCCATCATTCCACGTCCCATCGCGTTTGCAAGCACCATTGACAAAGACGGCAACGTCAACCTCAGCCCCTTCAGCTTCTTTAACATGTTTAGCAGCAACCCGCCCATCCTCATCTTCTCGCCATCGCGACGCGGCCGCGACAACACCACGAAACACACTTACGAAAATGTTAAAGATGTTCCGGAGGTGGTCATCAACATTGTAAACCACTCAATGGTAGAGCAGGCATCGCTTGCCAGCAACGACTTCCCGAAAGGTATCAATGAGTTTATCAAAGCCGGCTTTACATCAGCGCCATCCACACTCATAAAACCTCCACGCGTTGTGGAGTCACCCGTATCCTTCGAATGTAAAGTAAACCAGGTGATCGAACTCGGCTCCGAAGGCGCCGCCGGTAACCTTGTGATATGCGAAGTACTGTTGGTACACGTTAAAGAAGAAGTGCTCGACGAGCAGGGTGTGATCAGTCCATATAAACTCGACGCCGTAGCGCGACTCGGACAAGACTACTACACCCGCGTTAATGGCGACAACATTTTCGTTGTTCCGAAGCCAAACGAGAAAGTCGGCATCGGCTACGACCAGATCCCTGCTATCATTCGAAACAATCCAATGTTCACAAAGAACGATCTTGGAAGACTGGGCAACATCGAGAAACTTCCAGACGCCGAAGAGGTGAGAAAGTTTTCATTACAGCCAAACGTGCAATGGGCAATCACATCCGGCGGCGTTAGCGACCTCGCTTTAAAACTTCTCCGCGACGGAAATGTGACAGATGCGTGGAAAGCATTATTGATTTAACTTTGTATTTTGACTCTCATTATGAATTTCACAAAAGCTGCTCTCTTCTCATTCGTATTTATTGTTGTAATAAGTTGCTCTAAAGACGATGATCCTACTCCCGCAATCGCGGGCAAATGGACGGTTTCAGCAAGCAAACTTAATCTCCGAGTAAACGGACAGCCATTGATGGATTTTCTTATCGGCGTGGGGATCTCAACATCCGATGCACAGGCAATCATCGATTCATACTCCGACGGGTTTAGTGCAGACGGGGCCGGCGTGATATTCGAATTCAAAACAGACGGCACGTACACCGAGCAAAACGGTCCTCTCGATGCGAACCCGACAACCGGCAAATGGACACTCGATAAGAAAAATCTCACACTTACAGACGACACTAATCCCAGTTACAAACCAACCGGTGTTATTACCGACTTCAGCGATACATCGATGTCGATAGATCTGAAAGTGAAAAGCGACAACGACCTTGGTTTCCAGGTCGATTACATCGTATCGATCGTGATGGCGAAGAGTTGAACGGGCTGAAATAGCAGGGGTAGAGAAGGTCATTATCTGAGCTTTCTCTTGATTAACTTTGGTTAGACCCCACCAGCTTTAGGAAAAAACTACTCGACTCGCACATAGCAATCAGTCATTCGACGATTACCTGGCATCTCTCGGCTTCGATGAAGAAACAATTGCATTCTTCGATGCCTTCCTTTCGCAGGAGTACACTTTCACGGGAGTTGACGCGACATTCGACTTCAGGGCCGATGGAACGTGGACAGGAACAGGCACCGAAACAGTAACTGGTAAGTGGGAGATCTCTGCAGATCAGAAGACACTGACATTGAAGAACGATGCACAGCCGGGCATCAAGCAAACTTCTACCGTAACGACTTTGGATGATACTAATCTTGTATTGCAGCAACAGGCTGACATCGCAAGCGATCCAACCGCACCATTCACGTTCGACTACACGGTAACGATCACGATGAAGAGGCTGTAATCAGTTAACTGATCACTTATACATCACCTCTTTCACTGCCTTCACTGTCTTTGCAACGTTGGGCAGAATAGCTTCGATCAGCGTTGGTGCGTAAGGCAGCGGCGCATCGAAGTTGGTAATGCGATGTACAGGCGCATCGAGGTAATCGAAAGCATGTTTCTGAACGTGGTAAGTGATCTCAGTCGAGATAGACGCAAGAGGCCACGCTTCTTCAACGATCACCAGCCTGTTAGTCTTCTTTACCGACTCAACTACAGTTTCGTAATCGATCGGGCGAACCGTACGAAGATCGACAACCTCTGCAGAGATGCCCTCTTTCTCGAGTTCGGCAGCAGCAGCAAGGGCTACCTTCATGATCTTACCAAAAGAAACGATAGTTACGTCGGTACCGGCACGTTTGATATCGGCTTTGCCGAGGGGAATGAGATATTCTTCAGTGGGAACTTCACCTTTATCGCCATACATCACTTCCGATTCCATGAAGATTACGGGATCGTTGTCGCGGATGGAGGTCTTCAAAAGACCTTTAGCATCGTAGGGTGTGTAGGGAACCACCACTTTCAGGCCGGGTGTGTTGGCATACCAGTTCTCGAAGTTCTGGGAGTGCTGCGCTGCAAGCTGTCCGGCGTTACCGGTAGGGCCGCGGAACACGATAGGGCAGTTGTACTGTCCGCCCGACATGTTGTAGATCTTGGCTGCGCTGTTGATGATCTGGTCGATCGCCACCAGCGAGAAGTTGAAGGTCATGAATTCCACGATAGGGCGGATGCCGTTCATGGCAGCGCCTACACCTACGCCTGCAAATCCTAATTCAGAGATTGGTGTATCGAGGATGCGGTCCGGGCCGAACTCGTCGAGCATACCCTGGCTTACCTTGTAGGCACCGTTGTATTCGGCAACTTCCTCGCCCATCAGGAGGACCTTGGCGTCCCTTCTCATCTCCTCAACCATGGCCTCACGAAGGGCTTCTCTGAACTGAATTTCGCGCATATTGTACTTTTTACTAGGCCCCAAAAATAAAAAAAACGCGCGTATGCGCGTTTTTTTATTACGAAGTCTTTAGCCTATTATTTGAGCGCGTTTTTGAACGCGTCAGTGGTCTGGAACTTAGTGAATTCGAGGTCTGTGAGAGCTTTTTCCTTCAGAGTAGGATCGGCCTTAACCGCGCTGGTAAGGTTGCTTACCACGCCGTCGGCGTTGCCAGAACGTGCAGCAGCTACAGCGGCACCGTAGTACGCGATAGCGTAGGTGCTGTTAGCCTTGATAGCATCGTTGAAAGAAGTAGAAGCGTTGGTGTAGTCCTTGTTGAGGAGTTGAGCAAGACCTTTGTTGAAGCTGTTAACAGCTGTAGTCGTTGCTGCTGACTCCGAACGAACTGCATCAGAATATTTAGCCTGGTAGATCTCAGAAGCGCCTTTCACGCCGTTTACGCCACGGGCAACATCGCTGCTTGCGCCGTTGAGGGCCTTGTTAGCGAGAGCATAAGCTTTGTAAGGATTGCCTTTCCAGAGAGCGATAGACGCCAGGTTGGCATTCACTTCAGGAGTTGACTGGATCTTGGCTGCGATCTCGAGTTGAGCCTGGGCCTTATCTACCAGCGAAGAAGCAGCCGAAGGATTTTCGATTGCCTGCTGGAGGTAAGCTGCGCCAAGGTTGTTATATGCAGTCCAGTTCTGACCTTTCTTGGTAGCCGCTTCGTAGATCGACACTTTCTCATCCAATGAAGGAGTAAGTGTTGCAGCATACATCAGCTCGTCAAACGACAGGGTGTCGGCCTTCACCTGGCCGGCTGTAACCTGCTTAGCGAGAACAGACATCTCAGCGTCGGTTTTCTTCACTTTCAAAGTGAGGATCTCAGTCTTCGCTGTACGCAAGCCAGGATATACCTCTTTCAATACTTTCTTGTAGCCAGGAAGCTTCTGGAGTTGTTTTTCAGTTGCAGCGAAATCAGCACCGCCCTGGTTCACAACGTTCAGCATAGCTGACTTCTGATCTTCAGGAATTCCGGTGTAAGAAGCCAAAGCGTTCTTGAAACCAGTCCAGTCGTCAACGATAGGCTTCTGGATGAACTTGATTGAGTCGGCCATGCCTTTGTAGTCGTACTTCTTCATTTGAGCACGATAGAACTTTTCGATGGCTGCAGCACGCTCGTTAGCGAGTTTGCTGTTTTTGCGCTCAGTACCTTCAGGTGAGTGAGTACCTGTTACAGTTACAGTCTTTGTAAGGTTCTTTGCGGCGATGAAGGCATCGAGTTGTTTTCCTTTTGCACTCTTGATTTCAGAGGTGCGGAGGACTGACTTGCCTTGCTCGAAAATGAAGTCAGGGATGACAACCGGGATGATTTCTTCCTGGTTGTTGTATGCGTGACCTGCGAAAGCTGCGAAGTACGAGTTTTGTACAAGCTTCGAAGTTGTGATCAAACCTGTTGCCACGGGCAAGCGAGGTGTGGTCTTGGTCTTAGAGCCTTTTGCTGCAGAACCCTGGACTTCGAGAGTACCAACTTTGTATTCCGGCTTGTAAGGGAATGTGAAAGTCTTCTTGGTTGTGGGAGCTGTTGTGCTTGCGTTAGGGAAATCCTCAGCCTTGAAAGGAATAGGATCCAGCGCGAGCTCACTTTCGCCGTATTTGTAGAAACTATTTACGGTGTACGCGGTACCCTTCTTTAGCATTTTCACTGGCAGGGTAGCAGACATCTCGAATGTCACAGTGTCTTTGTGAACTTCCAGGGGGTTGGGACTTACGGTGAGGTTCTGGTCTTTGGCCATCTTCACCATCTTGGGAAGAGTACACCCGGTAAAGGTCAGGGTCCCCATGACGACGAGTGCGTAAAATAATTTTCTCATGGACGGTTGATTTAAGGTTCGGTCGAATGAATCGCTAAACTAGTTTTTTTTTGCAATTATAGCTCAAAAAATTAAGAATTAGGCTGTTTTAAGGCATTTTGCCATTTAGTTATATTTGTAGGTTGATACAATTGTCGATAAAAGGCTTTTTACTCAGGTAAATCCGAAGGAAAAACAGTTAAGTTTTATGAGCAAGGTGGTGCAAAGGGTACAGCATTTTTTCGAAGAAAATGCTTTTGGGGTGTGTACAAGGCTGGGCGAAAAACTTGGAATAGCGACTTCTTCCATCCGCCTGTTTTTTATTTACGCCTCGTTTTTGACAGTTGGCTCGCCGGTAATTGTGTACCTGGCCATGGCTTTTGTCATGAATATGCGCAGGCATATGAGGCGCAGAAGTACAATCTGGGATTATTGATAGGTTTTCTGGCCCTTGATAAAATATTGCCAGATCAGGACGTGCGGATAAACCTCCGGAACGTCAAAAGGAAGGTGTATCAAATCCTTTCGCTTCGAAAGGATCCTGCCCAAATGAGTAAAAATATACCAGTGTGCCCTGGCCACAGCCCACGTATGGGCCGGCGTTCCCAATAAAAATTTCAGACCCGCAATCCAGTCCAGCATCAATCTCAGCGGGAGCTTCCACAGCAATTGGCCTCCTCCCTGGTTTTTGATCAGCATCGCCAGCCCGTTCCGGAAATTATAATAGGTCTTGGTGGGATTACCCGCCGCCAGCGTTCCTCCACCCACGTGGTAAACTTTGCTCGAGCCACAGTAGAATACTTTATGCCCCAGTCGTTTCAAACGCCAGCACAGGTCGATCTCTTCCATGTGGGCAAAGAAGTCTTCGTCGAAGCCGTCGAGTTGCCTGAACAACTTCGACCTGATTACCAGGCACGCACCTGTAGCCCAAAACACCGGCAGTGTGTCGTTGTACTGTCCATTGTCCTGTTCCAACGTATCGAAAATTCTTCCGCGACAAAAAGGATAACCGAGTATGTCTATCATTCCGCCACCTGCACCCGCATACTCAAATAAATTTTTATGATGATACGAAAGGACCTTGGGTTGAACCGCTGCAATTGTTTGATCTCTATCCAAAAGATCCCTGAGTGGAATAAGCCAGTTTTGAGTTACTTCAACATCGCTATTAAGCAAAACAAAATAGTCAGCATCTGCTTTTTCCAATGCATAATTGTAGCCACCACAAAAGCCCAGGTTCTTTCCTATTTTAATGATCTCAACAGTTGGAAAATTTTCAGCGACATAAGTCAATGAGTCGTCCGTCGATCCGTTGTCGGCAATGACTATACTTGCGCCGGGACTGTAATCGACGACACCTCGAAGAAAATTCTTGAGAAATTTTTGTCCGTTGTAGTTAAGAATAACTACGGCTATTGAACTCATCGCATGAGGTTGCTAAAGTCCAGGCCGGGAATGTTTGGCAATATTCCGTCTGTACTCTTACGCAACTCTTCTTTTGCCAGTATGTCTGCTTCGTCCATTGCCTTGTTTATGGCGGCAACAACGAGATCCTGGACGATCGGTTTGTCGTCGCTCTTCAGCAACGACGGATCTATATCGATACTGATAACCTGCTTCTTTCCGTTTACGGTAGCCTTCACCATTCCGCCGCCGGATTCGCCGGTAGCCTGAACGTGTACGAGATTATCCTGTGCTTCTTTGAGACGGGCCTGCAGCTCTTTCACCTTGCCCATCATGTTGAACATGTCCATCATAATGCAAATTTACGAAGTGATTTACGATGTACGAATTATTGTCGCGGGCGCAATAGTACAACCGTTCCTTCCTGGCTAAATGTTTTCCCCGTAGTGTCTACACCTTCGGCCTTCCAAACGTAAGCCGACTCAGGCATCGCCCTTCCGTCTTTCGTTCCATTCCATGGTTCGTTCTTGTCGGACGCAAAGATCAGGACACCCCAGCGATCGAAGATCTGTATCGACATTTTTGAAATAAACTTTCCGCTGATGGAGAACGATTGATTGATGGCATCACCATTGGGTGTGAAAGCCGTTGGCAGGATCAGTCGTACCGGTTTCTCGATCGTGACGTTATTGGAAATGCTTTTCAGGATACCGGGCTCGTTGGCCACTGCGTTGATTGAATAGATCACAACCTGGTTGTCGTCGGCCGGATCGTAATCCACGTATGTCGTGTCGGTTGTTGTAATTGGGTAACCAGAGATGATCACGCCTTCGCGTGTGTACTTATACACCTGGTAGTTGCTTACGCCCTGGTAGTATCCCTTGTAACTGTTCCACGAAAGTGTAGCAGCATTTTTATCATCCAGGCTTCCCACCAAAGCCATTGGACAAGCAATGATCCCTGGGTTGCTTTTATTATTACACTTATCGTGATAGTTGACGGTGTAACACGATCCTCCGCTATAGTCGTAGGTTGCGTCGGTGTACACCGGTGTGGTCGACTGTGCAAAAGGACTCAGGGTTCCGCCGAACGTTCCCTTCGAAATATCGAAGGCCTGCACTTTAATAAGTGGATCAACTGTCCATGAAAGCTCTGCGCCGACACGAACAATTGAAGTGATATTGTTAATCGATGGGTAGTTGGTTGTAAAAATACCCGTACCACATTTCGATAGCGAGATGCTCTTCGCCCCGGCGCCGTAATTCGTAGTAATCTGGTAACAATATTGTTCATTACAATCGTAGTCCGTATCGAGGTACTTCAATGGTGCACCGGGTATTGTTGTATAAACAGTGTTGTTTCGTTTAACCTCTACGCTGGTAATCCCACCGGTTGATGTTGCCCACTCGAGGTCATTAACACCATTCATAAAATTCACATCAAAGTTCTGGCTGCAGATAACATTGCTGAAAGTATTCGTGCTTGCGCATGGATCGAAAGCGCTCAACTGAAAACAATAATAGTTATCGTCGACCAGAAGATTTGGAATGCTGGTTGTGTTTTGTTGATACAACTCCTGGTATGCCTGGAACGTGCCGCCGTTGTTGATCGCAATCCCAAGTTTATACTCAATATGATTTGCAGTTGTCATGTCCAACGTAAGGTCGTTGGCATCAACCGCAGTCAAGGTTGTAAGCGACGGCGTTGGAAGAACCGTCAGTGTCTGGTATTTGTCTGTAAGATTCTTGCAGTTGTCGGCCGAATTCTGGTTGTGACCTCTTACGGTGATCGTATAATTTCCTGGCGCACCGTAATTGAATTCCGACACTGCGTTGTTGCCGCTCGCTACCGTATCGTCTATAGTTACGTCACTGTTGAAGTCGATGAAATACATGTCGTACTTCTTGTCGGTAACTTTTACAGTCACCTTGTTATTGGTGCAACTGAATACTTCGAATGCCGGATCTGTATTATCGACAACAGTAACTGTAATATCGTCGGCGCCGATACTTTGATAGAGTATCGAGAGTTTATAAGTACCGGGTGTTGTATAAGTAAAGGTGAATGTGTTTGTGGAGGTTGCGCCCTTTCCTTCGAAGTCCATGAGGCAGGGCTTGCCCGGCGTACAATCGCCGCTGGTGACCAGGTTAGTGTCGGTAATCGTGATGGTAAACGGTGCGCATCCCTTCACCTGGTCCACCTTAAAACGGCCAAGGCGGCTGGTGTACTGGCCGTAGGAGGCCGATACGCCTAACAAACAAATGAATATTAACAGGAAACGTCTCACGCCTCTAATTTAACCTCCTTTAGGAACTTCTCCGATACAACCATGTCGTCGTGAAGCAACCGGTCTGTTTCAATAAACGAAACATGCGTTCTGAAATTATCTATCCACAATTGCAGTGCCGGTGAGGTGCGCAGCGGCTTCCTGAACTCCAGGGCCTGTGTGGCCGTGATCAGCTCGATAGCAAGTATAGAATACACGTTGTTAACAACCCTGTACAACTTCGTAGCACTGTTGGCACCCATGCTCACATGATCTTCCTGCCCGTTCGACGAAACGATAGAATCCACCGACGAAGGAGTGCACAATTGTTTATTCTGGCTCACGAGCGAAGCGGCTGTGTATTGCGGAATCATCAAACCCGAATTGATACCGGGATTTGCAACGAGGTAATTCGGCAGATCGCGGGCGCCACTGATGAGCTGGTAAGTTCTTCTTTCCGAAATGCTTCCCAGTTCAGCCAAAGCGATTGCTAAAAAATCTAACGCCAGTGCCAGCGGCTGACCGTGAAAATTTCCGGCCGATATGATCAGGTCGTCTTTGGGAAAAACATTAGGATTATCGGTAACCGAGTTTACTTCCGTAAGAACAGTTTGCGTTACGAAGTCGATCGTATCCGAGCTTGCACCATGAACCTGAGGTATGCAACGGAACGAATATGGATCCTGCACATGACGTTTCGATTGAGTGATGAGCTGACTTCCTTCGAGTAACTGCAGGAACTTCGAAGCGACAGATATTTGTCCACGATGAGGACGAACCTTGTGAACCAACTCGTGAAACGGTTCTATTCGTCCATCGAATGCATCGAGCGAGATAGCACCAATGATATTTGCGATAGAAAGCAGTCGACGTGCATGAAGAACTCCGAATACACCGTAAGCGCTCATGAACTGCGTTCCATTTAGCAATGCAAGTCCTTCTTTTGCTTTGAGATGAACGGGTTGCCAGCCGAGCTCTTTTAAAATTTCTTTTCCTGAATATGTTTTGTTGAGGTAATGAACCTCGCCTTCGCCGATGAGAGGAAGTGTAAGATGTGCGAGTGGTGCGAGATCGCCGGAAGCGCCGAGAGATCCCATCTCGTAGATACGTGGAAGAACTCTATTGTCGAGCATGTCGATGAGTCGCTCTACTGTTTCGGCTTGCACCCCTGAGTATCCGTACGACAATGATTGAGCTTTGAGAAAGAGCATGAGCAACACGATCTCTTTCGGAACTTCGGGGCCGGTGCCACAAGCGTGCGACTTCACTAAATTTTCCTGGAGCTTTTCGAGCTGATCTTTTGGAATGTTCTTATTGTAAAGAGAGCCGAAGCCGGTGTTGATGCCATACAGTGGTGCGGATGATCTCTCGAGCTTCTGATCGAGGTAATCGCGACACTCAATGATCTTCCTTCTCGATTCTTCCGACAGTACTACTTTGGAATGTCCATAGAATACCCGGTGAAGGTCGTAAAGGGTAAGAGGTTTTGATGATATAGAATGGGTGGACTCCAAAGTGAATAGAGATTGATGTTTACTTTACCAACTTTATGATACCATCAAGAGATTTTTTGAGTTGCTCGCCCGAGCGTAAGTTTTTGATCGTATAAAGTTTCGACTGCGATTCTTCGGAGCCGATGATCAGTGCAAATGGAATTGATTTCTTGTCGGCGTACTCCAACTGCTTATTGATTTTTTTATTGTCGGGATAGACTTCCGAAGGAATATCATTCTGCCTTAATGAGTGCAATACTTTCAATCCTTCGGCTAAATAGTTTTCATCCAGACAACAGACCAGCACTTTCGAAGATGACTGTGAATCTTCAGGGAATAATTTCAATTCTTCCATGGCATCGTAGATCCGGTCGATGCCGAATGAAATGCCGACGCCAGAAAGTTTTTCTTTTGCTCCGAATGCCTGTGTGAGATTGTCGTAGCGGCCACCGCCACTCACACTTCCGATCACAACGTTGTTGATCTTTACTTCGAAGATGCAGCCGGTGTAGTAGGAGAGACCGCGGGCCAACTGAAGATCATGCTCAACATGGTCGAGTGTAGAACCATATTCCTGTACGTATCCGAATACTTTAGCGATGTCGGCAAAACCTTTGGCTGCAGTTTCTGATTGGATCACTCTTTTATTCAGTGCATCAAAAACTGTATCGATACTTTGTTTGCTTACGCCTCTTTCTTCCAACTCTTTTCTTACACCGCTTTCGCCGATCTTATCCAGCTTATCGATCGCAACAAATAATGTTGTTTCATTGTCTTTCAGGCCGGCAACTTCTGCAAGTCCCGAAAGAACTCCGCGGTGATTGATCTTGATCGTATAATCCTGGATGCCGAGTTGCGAGAAAGCTTCTTTGATCATCAGGATAATTTCCGCTTCACAGATCAAGGAATCGGTGCCGACAACATCGGCGTCGCATTGATAAAATTCGCGGTAACGTCCTTTCTGGGGACGATCGGCGCGCCACACAGGCTGGATCTGGTATCTTTTAAATGGGAGTGTGATCTCGTGACGGTTCATCACAACGTACCGGGCGAAAGGGACGGTGAGGTCGTAGCGGAGGCCTTTTTCTGAAATGCTGCTGGTGGTGCTCTTCGAATTTTTTGAATTCAACAGATCCTGGCTTACGTCTTTCAGAAAATCTCCTGAGTTCAGGATCTTAAACAGCAACTGATCTCCTTCTTCACCATATTTTCCTGTCAAAGTGGACAAGTTCTCCATGGCGGGGGTTTCCAGTGGGAGGAAGCCAAACTTCTTGAAAACGCCCTTTATCGTTTCGATCAAAAACTGCCTTTTGGCCATCGTGGCGGTGCCGAAGTCGCGGGTTCCTTTGGGAAGTGAGGGTTTGTCCATGTTATTTATAAGGCCAACGTTGCCTTCGAGGCCCTAAAAATAGCTTGTATTTTGGACTATTATCATTATTTTTGCCCCCTCAAAATACAGACCGTCATGCCGATAACCCGTCTCAAACGCAAGAACCGCAAGGATAAAGCTAAAGCTTCACGTCGCAGAACCGCGTTGAAGAATCAGAACTTCCAGCCTGTAATGAAAGGCGTGGACATCGAGAAGATCAAAGAAGAATTCAAGGCTAAGAAGGCGGCTGCTAAGAAATAAGCGAACTCTCACGGAAGCCGCAGAAAACACTGAATAAGCGTCCGTGATTTCTGTGCATTCCGTGAGCTATAAAGCTCCTCTTTTCCCCAGCTCTACTACTTCCATATTCTTTATTTCCTTCGACACGATCTCAAACCTGACGATCGTCTTCATCGAATGAAAGCCGTGCTGTCCGGCTGCGCCGGGATTTACATACAGCATGTTATTCAACGCCGCATCACGTTTTATTCTTAAGATGTGCGAATGACCACAAATAAACATTTGTGGTCTTTTTGTTAGGAAAAGCTTCTTTACGCGTGGATTATAATTCGGTGGCGCCCCGCCAATGTGGGTCATCAGCACATTCACCCCCTCAACATCCATCCAGAGATCTTCCGGGAATCGCGCCTGCAGATCTTTGTCGTCGATGTTTCCATAAACAGCCTTTACAGGCTTAAACTTCGCCAGCTCATCCGCGAGCTCCATCGTACCGATGTCGCCCGCATGCCAGATCTCATCTACATTCCTGAAGTGATCGAACACTTTTGGATCGAGATACGAGTGCGTGTCGGAAATTAGACCGATCTTCATGAGTACAATATATTTATTACTGCTATGAAAATTGGAATACTTGGATCTGGGGTCGTGGCACAGACATTGGCCGCCGGATTTTTAAAATATGGGCACGATGTAATGGTGGGCACCAGCAACGCATCTAAACTTAAAGACTTCCAGGATAAAAATCCCAAAACGAAGACCGGCACGTTTGCAGAAACAGTAGCCTTCGGCAATACCATCGTGCTCGCCGTGAAAGGCACCGCTGCCGAAGAAATTGTGAATTCAATTTCAAATGGACTGAATGGTAAGACCATTATCGATACCACCAACCCGATCGACAATAAACCCCCGGTTAACGGAGTCATCCAGTATTTCACAAAGATGAATGAGTCGTTGATGGAACGACTTCAAAGGATCGCACCGCAAGCCAACTTCGTGAAGTGTTTCAATAGTGTTGGAAGCACATTCATGGTAAACCCACAGTTTCCCGGCGGCAAACCGACAATGTTCATCTGTGGCAACAGCGACGCAGCGCGTAAAGAAGTGACCGGCATACTCGATGCGTTTGGCTGGGAAACATCCGACCTTGGTAAAGCCGAAGCAGCGGGATCAATTGAGTCGTTGTGTATGCTCTGGTGTATACCGGGCATGACCACCGGCGACTGGACGCATGCTTTCAAGATGTTGAAATTATAAAGTCACCTCATATCTCTGCTCCATCACATCTTTATCAAACGGCTTATGGGCGGGATGCTCTTCCACTAACTTAAATCCAACGGAAGTATAAAGATGCGCCGCAGCCTTCTGCTCATGAGTGGTTAATAAATATGCTCCTTTGAAACCGCTTGCTTTCAAATACTCCCTCCACAATCCCATTAGCTTCTTTCCCAGGCCAACGCCACGGGCTGAAGGGTCAAGAATAAAGTAGCGCAGCTGTGCCGTCTCGCCACGATCTACCAACGCGAGAAAGCCAACCATTGCCCCGTTTTGTTCGCAAACCCACGCGCGGCTCCGCGACGACCCAAGCGTCTCGGCAAATTCATGAAGACCCGCCGCCACATACGATTCGAAATGGAGTCCATAGTTGTATTCTGTATTATAAAGCCTGCCGTGCATGGCGATTACGGAGCCCATATCGCCTGCCTTTAGCTCCGTCCTGATCAGAATATCTTTCATAACACTCGTTTGCAGTAAAAAAACAAATACACCTTGTTAGTGTTTAAATATAACACTCGCTATTTTCCGTTGTGGAGAACATTGAGCTGTTTACAGACTACCCGCATAATCCGAATGTGTGGGACGAAATGCGTAGTGCAAAGGAGATCAGGGCTCCATACCAGCAGGTCTTTAATTTTCTAAAACAACTGGCGCCCGAAGAACTCGCCAAGAAAGAAGAGCTAGCCAAACGACTCTTCATGAGCCAGGGCATCACTTTCACCGTCTACACCAGCGGCGAGGGCATCGAGAAGATCTTTCCTTTCGATATCATTCCGCGCATCATCACCTCCGAAGAATGGGACGTGATAGAGTCGGGCATCAAGCAGCGACTCAAAGCACTTAATCTTTTCCTGAAGGACGTTTACCACGATCAGTTCATCATAAAAGACGGCATCGTTCCTGCCGACCTTATTTATTCCTGCCCGCACTATATACGCGAGATGCGAAACGTAAATGTCCCGTTCGACATCTACGTGCACATCGCCGGCGTGGATCTCATTCGCGACAACGACGGAACATTCTATGTACTTGAAGATAACCTTCGAACACCGTCGGGTGTTTCGTACATGATCGAGAACCGCGAGATCACGAAACGTATATTTCCCGATCTGCTTCCGCAGAATTTCGTGAGACCGGTAACGCAATACCCGACAATACTTCACAGGAACCTCGTGTCGTTGTCGCCATCGCAGACTTCATCGCCGAATGTAGTATTGCTCACGCCTGGTATTTACAACTCCGCATATTTCGAGCACACAACACTTGCACGCCTGATGGGCATCGAGCTGGTGGAAGGCCGCGACCTCGTGGTTGACAATCATCGCGTGTACATGAAGACCACCGAAGGACTTCAGCAGGTGGATGTGATCTATCGAAGAGTGGATGACGATTTTCTCGACCCGCTTGTCTTCAATCCCGACAGTATGCTCGGTGTTTCAGGACTTGTGTCGGCCTATCGCAAAGGCAACGTGGCAATCGTGAATTCATTGGGCAATGGTGTTGCCGACGATAAAGCGGTGTATGTGTACGTTCCCGAAATGATCCGCTATTACCTGAACGAAGAACCGATCCTTAAAAATGTTCCGACTTATCACCTCGATAAGAAAGACGAACAGGAACATGTGCTGAAGAATATCAATAAGATGGTGGTGAAGCAAACGAACGGCTCCGGTGGTTATGGTATGCTGATGGGTCACGCTGCAAGCGATCAGGAGATCGAAGCATACAAAGAACAGATCATGAAAGACCCGCGTCAATTCATTGCGCAGCCTGTGATCAATCTCTCATCGGCACCATGTTATATCAATGGCAAAGCGCAGCCACGTCGTATCGATCTTCGTCCATTCGCCCTTTGTGGCCCGGGTGGTATCGAGATCGTAGCAGGTGGACTTACACGTGTTGCACTTCGTGAAGGCTCGCTCGTAGTTAATTCGTCGCAAGGCGGTGGAAGTAAAGACACGTGGGTACTCGCCAAATGATCCTAACCCTTTCCTACTTAAATATTACATGCTAAGCCGCGTTGCCGATTCACTCTTTTGGATGTCGCGCTACATGGAGCGTACCGATAGTCTTCTGCGCATATTGAAGATCAATCACCAAACGGGACAAGACGACCCCGAACAACTTACATGGCGCCCCGTGTTGCGATTATTTACGCAGCTCTCCGAGGAGGAATGTATTACGATGGAGAAGAACAGCAGGCGTGTGATGTTATACATGGTCTGCGACCGCGAGAATACGAATTCTGTTTTCAATATGGTGACGCGTGCACGCGAGAACGCACGTGGTGTACAGGATAATATCACCAAAGAGTTGTGGCAAACGCTGAATGAATTTTATCACCGCGTACGCGATCCTCAACTCGAATATTCTTTGCGTTCCGAAGATCCTGTATCAACGCTCGATTGGCTGATACGACAATGCGTGGTTTACTATGGCGTTGCCGATCTTACCATGTTTCGTGGTGAGGGAATGTCGTTTATGGGTCTTGGAAGATTTTTGGAACGAGCCATACAAACGGCAACGATCCTCGAAGTGAAATTTTCCGACATCTCTTACGATCTCGATCGCATCACCGATACAACTTACTGGAAACACTTGCTGATGTCGATCTCCGGTTATGCTCTGTACTTAAAGCGATACCGTTCGGCCTTCGAAGCACGGAATGTTGTAGACCAAACAATTTTTAATGTTGATTTTCCCCGTTCGATACTCTATTCGCTCAACCAGCTTCATCGTTACTTTGGAAGACTGAAGAGCGATAGAAACGGCGAAGGATTTTATAAGGTAGACCTGATGATCGGTAAAGTGAGAAGCAAAGTGCAGTACTCAGATTTTGAGTCTGTTTCCAGCACCGGTCTTCATGATTACCTGGATGGACTTACACGCGACCTGGACGAGGTCGCGGTAAACCTGAATAAATACTATTTTGCGACGAGTTAATTTCTGATCAATGCCTCAATTCAGGATACAGCATACAACGCGCTATGTTTATGAAGATACCGTACGTGATAGCGCCAACCAGATCATGTTGTACCCGGTGGACGACGATCACCAGTCGGTAATTCAACAAGTTCTTACCATCAGCGGCAATCCTTTTGTGCACGTGCACGAGGACTACTATGGCAATAAAGTAGGAACATTCACCTACGCACAGCCGCATCACGAGATGGTGATCCATTCGCAGCTCACAGTCGAAACACGCACGCGCGAACTTCCTGCCGATGATGTTCCGCAGGAACTGCAGTGGCAGGAACTCAAGACGCTTCGGCACGACATTGCATTCATCGACTTCTGCCAGGTGGAGAGATTCGCAGCTATTTCCGAGATCGAAAAAATAGTTGAAGATGAACGTGGCAAAAGCAGTACGGCACTCGAAACGGCAAAGCATTTCAGTAATTACATCTTCGACAACTTCCAGTACAAGAAAGGCATCACAACCGTGGAGACCACGATAGGTGAAATATGGAACCTGAAGTCCGGTGTTTGCCAGGACTTCGCTCATTTTCTCCTGGTACTTCTCAGGCTTGTAGGGATCCCTTCGAGGTATGTGAGCGGTTACATCTGTCCAAACAAATCCGGATTGCGTGGCGAGGGAGCTACGCACGCCTGGGTGGAAGCATACCTGCCTTACTATGGCTGGCTCGGTTTGGATCCAACCAACAACTGCATTGTGAATGAGCAGCACGTGAAGCTCGCCGTAGGAAAAGATTTTTCAGATTGCTCGCCGGTGAAGGGCACCTATCGCGGCACGTCCAACCATACACTCGAGGTTGGAGTGACTGTTACGTACGAAGACGGGAAGAAATCTGCCGGGGATTCGGAGACTCCGCTCGAGGCAACACCGGTGACCACGTCTCAGTACAAGAATTCCTTCCGCAGATTCCAGGAGATGCAACAGCAACAACAGCAGCAGTGAGGAATTCTTTCCTCGAATAAAGAAAAACTGTTTAATTCTTAGATTTCTAAACCCTTTCCTGAATTCAGGTAATATCCGGGATTAGATTTACATTTAGTGATGGTGTGCCGGTACGTGTGTGACAGGACAGCTTGCTTTGGTGCATTGTTTCTTACAATGGCCTTTTTTGGCCAGATTTCGCAGATTAGGGCGCAGGACACCGGAAAGGCCGGTTCTATGCCTACTGCAGAACAATTGGCTAAAGCAAACCTTACATTCAAAGTGATTGAGACTGAAGGGGGTGGTTACGGATATGATGTCCTGGCGGATGGAAAGAGACTGATACACCAGACCACGATACCCGGGCAGCCGGGAATTTTGGGTTTTAAGAGAAGGTCGGATTCGGAAAAGGTTGCGAAGTTGGTGATCCGGAAGTTAAAAAACAGGGAGATACCCCCGGCAGTAACCGAATCAGAACTCAGAGAACTGAAGGTTATTGATTGAACATATTTCGTTGATGTTTAAGACCGTTGCCACTATACGGATACTTACTCTTTTGCTTGCACTGAGCCTTCCGGCTTTCGTGTTTGCGACAGACATTACCTGTTCAGTTACAGGCGCAAATCCCTATTGTGGCGGCAGCAGCGCCACGGTGAACTACAACGGAACCCCCATCACCTTTAATGCAGGCAACATCTTTAAGGTCGAGCTCAGCGATGCATCAGGAAGCTTCAGCTCACCGGTAGTGATCGGCTCCATAAGCGGTACGGCACCAACAGGTTCTATACCGATCAACTTCCCTGCGGCCGCATCCGGAACCAACTACCGGGTACGTATTACAGCCAGCGATCCATCTGTTATCGGCACCGACAACGGTTCTAATCTTACCATTAATCCAGCAACCAACACGTCGGTATCGATCGGTATCGATAAATCAGGTGCAATTCTTTGTGATACGCACACAGCAACATTTACAGCGACGCCTACACCGAACGTTGCATCGTCGTATGCGTGGACCAGGAACGGAACCCCTGTTGGTATCAACAGCTCCATCTATACAGCGAGCGACTTCAATGACGGTGATGCAGTTAAAGTAACGATGACGAGTTCAGCAACCTGCCCGTTGCCGGCGGCGGCAGTCAGCAACACTATCGTGATCATACAAAAGGCAACTGTTGCCCCGTCTGTAAGTATTGCAGGGCCGTCGGTTGTTTGTGCGGGCAACAACGCAACGTTCAACGCAACGCCAACCAACGGTGGCGCAACACCATCGTATCAGTGGAAAAGAAATGGAAATGCTGTTGGTATCAATAGCCCTTCGTTTGTTACCAATTCACTCATCAGCGGAGATGTTCTTCTTGTTGAGATGACCAGCAACCGCGAATGTATCAGCCCCGCAACGACAACCAGCAACAACATCGATATCTCTGTATCGTCGGTTGTTACACCAACCATCGCGATCACTGCAGATCCAGGAACAGCGGTTGGAACAGGATCCACTGTCTACATTTCATCTTCCATTACCGGAGGAGGATCGGCGCCAACTTACGATTGGAAGAAGAATGGTGTAAGCGTTGGGAACTCCAGCGTGCTCGTAATACCAACTGCGGCCAACAACGACCAGATCGTTGCCACACTTACCAGCAACGCAAATTGTGCGCAACCAACAGTTGTCAATAGCAAGCCACTTATTCTTACCGTGAACGACAACATGACGCAGTCGAATCACGCATGGGACGCACGCACGCCACAGAGCGATGTTTCTGGAATGATCGCAAGGATCAACGCATCGGGTTTCAGTATCGGAACCAAAGGGTACGTTGGTGTTGGATATGTTGGATCGACATCCACCCCGCGAAAAGATTTTTGGGAGTATGATCCTGTCAATGACACGTGGGCGCAAAAAGCCGACTTCGGCGGAGCTGCTCGTTACAATGCAGTTGGATTCAGCGTTGGTAACAAAGGCTATATCGGTATGGGTGTAATTGCCGGCGGAACTACTGTTAAAGATCTTTATCAATACGACCCAACAACTAATTCATGGATCTCGCGCGTGTCGTTACCAGGACAAGTGCGTGAGCAGGCGTTCGCATTCAGCATTGGAGCGAAAGGTTATGTTGGTGGAGGATATGCTACCGGCTTCGGCGACTTCAACGATTTCTATGAGTACGATCCATCGAGCAATAGCTGGGCAGCCAAAGCAAGTTTCGGTGGTGGAAAAAGATTGGGCGGTGCAACGTTTTCTGTGGATGCCATAGGCAAGGGATTCGTTGCCGGCGGTTATAGTACAACATCCACCACATGGTTTAAAGATCTTTGGGACTACGACCAGGTTGCGAATGTTTGGACGCAACGTGCCGACATGCCGGGCAATGGGCGGTCGAGAGCAACAGGTTTTGCGCTGGCAGGAAACGGCTATGTAGGTCTCGGTAATACTTCCGGTGGTTACGACGGGCAGATGTTCAAGTACACAGTATCTTCCAACACCTGGAGCTATAAGCCTTATTATCCCGGTCCCCAGACTTCGAACCAGGCAATCGGTATGTCGATCGGTAATCGTGCTTTCGTCTATAAGGACGGTACGCTTACAGAATACAATCTCTTCATAACATCGCCGTTCAGTTCGAAGATCTGTACATCTGAGATCATTTCGATATCCTTCGATGCATCTGGCTTTACATTCAACACGGGCAACGTGTTTAGCGTGCAGATCTGTTCTGATAGAACATTTAAGAATGCTGTTGTTAATACACTTGGTACATACTCATCCACAGCGAGCAATGGTACCGTAAATGCAGCCATTCCAGGCAACTATGCAGCGGGTAATTATTACATGAGGATAACTTCTGTTACACCGTCGATTGCTACTTTGCCGGAGCCTGTCACCGTTACCACTATTCCGGCTACACAGACGATCACATCGCCCGGCGGAGCCACAGTTTGTAAGGATGTTTCTATCACCTTCAATTCAAGTCTTACCGGTACAGGTTTCCAGTGGTACAAGAACAACGTTGCAGTTGGAACCGACAGTCCCAACTATACCGACAACGTGCTTGTAAATGGCGACGTGATAAAAGCAATCAAGACATACATTGTTGGTTGCAGTCAGCCTACCGGTGTTAACAGCAACACGATTTCTATGACCGTACGCGCGCCCGTGAAACCGGTTGTTACCGTTACACAACCTAATACACTTGTATCTACCAATGGTATTGCCTATCAATGGTACAAAGACGGCGATGCGATCAATAAAGCCACCAATCAAACTTATGTGATGTCGGAGACCGGCGTATACAAAGTGAGAACGAGCGACAGCCAGGGATGCCTTGCTTTCTCCGACGATCTTGCGAACGCATTCACCGGGCTTTATGATGAAACCATTGCTAACCAGATCAATACCTACCCGAATCCTGTGAAAGGAGATATGGTTCTCGAAGTGTCCGACGATCTCGTAACACAGGGTGTGGATTATACTGTGTTGAACGAATTGGGTCAGCCCGTTATCAATTCACAAAAGGCTTTCAGGTCTAATAAGATCAATCTTTCCGGAAGAGCATCGGGTTTATACCTCGTTCGTCTTTCCATTAATGGTTCAACAGTGATTCGACGTGTCGTGAAAGTTGATTAAGTTACCGCCTTGTTCATTAACAAGATGGTGACGAGGTCAGTAGAAGACATTAGCTCCAGGGTATCCCAGGTGTCGAGGGCATTGTGGGAGTTGGAGCTCGAGGAGGTTTCGTGGAAGTATGTGGCGCTTACATGCTGGGCTGCTGCGATCTTCGACCCGGTATTCGCATTTACCGATTACCTCAATATCCCCGAACACTGGCAGAGTTTGTTTATTGCGCGACTTCTCGTTGCCGCAATAACTCTAACGGTTCTTTACACACGGCAGTACTTTCGCCTGTCGGCAGCCGCTATCATGTTTGTTCCTTTCTTTCTTATCTCGATACAGAATGCCGTCGTGTATAAGTTTATCGGTCCCGAGCACGCCCTCGCACAAAATCTTAATTACATGGCACTGATGATCGGGGCATCGTTGTTCGTATTGTGGAACTGGACTTACTCCGTGTTTATGGTGTTGATTGGTGGGGCGGTGACTGCATTTTTCCTCTCACAAAACCCGCTGTTGACCGCCGATAAATTTTTCCTCAATGGCGGACTGCTTCTCGCATCTTCAGGTGCATTCATGGTGATCCTGATCAACGCCCGGTATAAGCTTACAATAAAGGAAATAAAGGCGCGACTTGCACTGGCCGACAGTATAAGCATCTTACAAAGCCAGGCTGAAGAGATCAAAAGTATCAACGAAAACCTGGAGCGCCTCGTCATTGACCGGACATCGGAGCTCGAAGCCAAGAACAAAGCAATCGAAGAGTACACCTTCATTACGGCACACAGGCTTCGCGCACACTCGATGAGATCGTGGGGTCTATGCTTCGTGCAATTGAAGAGGGACAGTCGAAGTGAGTCCGCTTCCGGCAAGTTTTTTCTATCTTCGAAACCATGAAGATCCTCTACACTCTTTGCTTCTTATCGATAGGCTTTAGTTCACTGGCACAACAACAAACCGACCTGCTCTTACAGACCAGTGAAGTTCATAATCTCCTGGTGAACTTCGAAGCAGACCTCGGAAGCCTCGAACGATTTTATTTTGTGAACAACAGTCCCGAGCGTCGGGAGCGTATGCGGACTTTTTATAACGACTATGTTACGAAGTTGAATGCATTGCCTTTTGATAACATGTCGGTCGGAGGCAAAGTCGATTTCATCTTGTTCCGTCGTGAGTTGGAGAGCCGTTTGTTCTTGTTAGCACAGGAAGAAAAAGAAGTGAACCAGCTTCCGAAGCTGGTCGCGCAGGGCGAACCGATCTACGCCGCAGAGAAGAAGCGCAGACGTGGCGAAGTCATGAACTGGCAGGATGTTGCGAAGCAGTTGAACGACTGCAATAAGACCATCACCGCGGCGATGGACAAACTGTCTTCCGAACCTAACTACACCAAAGCCCTTGCCGCCCGTGCCGAAGGGATTGTAAAGGGACAACAGAAAGCTTTGAAGAGCGTCTTCGAATTCTACGACGGCTACGATCCTCAATTCACGTGGTGGATAACGAGGCCTTATCAAAAGCTCGACACTACGCTGGTTCGTTATGCCGACATGCTCAGGAAAAAAGTTGACCCTGCAACATTACCCAGGGACGATGGAAGCGGCATCATCGGGAATCCGATCGGTCGCGATGAAATGATCCGCCAGTTGCAATTCGAAATGATACCGTACTCACCGGAAGAGCTCATCGACATCGCTAACAAAGAATTTGCATGGTGCGATGCCGAACTTCTCAAAGCTTCGAAAGAGATGGGATTCGGTAACGACTGGAAAGCCGCGCAGGAAAAAGTAAAGATGTCGTTCGTGCCCGAAGGACATCAGCCAGAAGCGATGTTCAAGTTGTACCAGGAGTCGGTGGACTTCCTGAAGAAACACGACCTCATTACGATCTCGCCCATCGCCGAAGAAACATGGCGGATGAGAATGATGTCGCCACAACAACAGCTGGTAAGCCCGTTCTTTTTGGGTGGCGAAGTTTTACAGATCTCGTATCCAACCGACGAAATGGATCACGACGACAAGCTGATGAGCATGCGCGGCAACAACCCGCACTTCTCGAGGTCGACAGTTCACCACGAGTTGATTGCGGGTCATCACCTTCAGGGTTTTATGAATGATCGCTACAAGGCGTATCGTTCGTTTTACACACCATTTTGGATCGAAGGATGGGCGTTGTACCAGGAGTTTGTATTGTGGGACCTCGGTTTCCCGCGGGGACCCGAAGATAAGATCGGCATGTTGTTCTGGAGAATGCACCGTTGTGCACGCATCATTTTTTCACTCAACTATCATCTTGGCCGCTGGACGCCAAAGCAGTGTGTCGACTTCCTGGTTGACCGGGTTGGTCATGAGAGGGCCAACGCCGAAGGTGAGGTGCGGAGGTCGTTTACGGGCAACTACGGGCCGTTGTACCAGCTCGCCTACATGATCGGCGGCCTGCAGTTTTACGCCATGAAAAAAGAGCTGGTCGACAGCGGGAAAATGACCTATAAGCAGTACCACGACGCCGTTATGCACGAGAATGCGATGCCGGTGGAAATGGTGCGGGCCATTATCACCAACCAGCCCCTGAAAAAGGACTTCAACAGCAGCTGGAAGTTCTATAAGTAGCCGGAGAATGGTCGTTATTTTTGATTAACTTCATAAATCCAGTCACGGTCGACGTTACGTAAGTCTTGTAACGTCGCCACTATGCAATCATCCGGAGTTGTTACCTTCCTCAAGATCTTCCTGTTCCTCGTATGGCTTTGGATGATCTACGTCGTCGTTAGTACGAGTCTTGAAAGCAGTCTTTTTGCGGAGTGGGATTACCTGGGATCCATTCCCTGGATGCGCGCCACGTTGTGGGATTTCTATGCGAACATCCTGGTCATTTACCTTTTTGTGTTGTATCGGGAGAGAAGTTGGGCGATCAAAGCGTTATGGTTGGCCTTGTTTTTTTGCCTGGGCAGCATTGGAAGTATAGGTTATGTGCTGATTGAGCTGTCCAGGCTTAAAAATGGAGAGGGGTTAAATAAGATCCTTCAACCCAAATAATCCTTCAACCGAAATGATGTTATGCTAACCTTCTTTGGAGCTGGCGCTGTAATTCTCCTGGTCGTTTTCACGATCACGTGGTTGATACAACTGAAGACAAAGAATGCTGCAATCGTAGATCCGGTCTGGTCATTGAGCTTTCCATTACTCGCTGTTAGTTATTTTTTATTGAGCGATCACAACACAACCAGACTGGTGTTTGTTACGATGGTCGTGATATGGGGAATGCGTTTGGGAATTCATTTACTCACCCGCGTTCTGAAAGAGGAGCATGAAGATGTTCGCTACGCGGCGCTGCGGAAGGAGTGGGGAAAAAAACAAAATATTCTCATGCTCCGCTTTTACTACTTCCAGGCAATTCTTGCTTTGGTATTGTCGATACCATTTGCGCTTGTGTTGATCAATGCAAACCTGGAGCTGGGTGCTTTTGAAATTGCAGGTGTGGTTATCTGGATCATTGCCGTTGTTGGTGAAAGTATCTCCGATGCACAACTGAAATCATTTAAGGCAGATCCAAAAAACAAAGGAAAAGTTTGCGATCACGGACTCTGGTATTACTCACGTCACCCGAACTACTTTTTTGAGTGGCTGATCTGGGTGAGCTTCTTCGTGTTCTCGCTTGGATCGCCTCACGGGTACATATCCATCATCTGCCCTATACTCATGCTGTATTTTTTGTTGAAAGTAACGGGCATTCCCTACACAGAAATTCAGAGTGTGAAATCCAAAGGGCAGGCTTACATCGAATATCAGAGAACAACATCGGCTTTCGTGCCATTACCAAAAAGGAAATAACAATGTGGTACAATTCAATCCTTGAAAAAAATATCGTCCCCGACTTCATTATTCGTACCGGCATCCGTCAGATCTGCAAGCAACGACTGAAAGACGAGACCAAAGGTTCTGTCGAAGAACAGCACCGGCACTTTATGACATTCGTGGATCAATTGAAAGACAGCCCTATTGCTGTCGAAACGAAAGCTGCTAACGAACAACATTATGAAGTGCCTACGAAGTTCTTCCAGTTGGTTCTTGGAAAACATCTCAAGTACAGCAGCGGGTTCTGGCGAAGCGGCGTTACATCACTCGATGCAGCGGAGGAGGACATGCTCGACCTCACGTGCGAACGTGCGGAACTCGTGGATGGACAAACCATTCTCGAATGTGGTTGTGGATGGGGATCTCTTTCGTTGTTCATGGCCGCCAGGTTTAAGAACAGCCGCATCGTAGCCGTATCCAATTCAAGAACGCAGAAGATCTTCATCGACGCATGTGCGAAGCAGCGTGGCATCGAGAATCTTACTGTTGTTACATCCGACATGAACGAGTTCACGACAACCCAGAAGTTCGATCGTATCGTGTCGGTGGAAATGTTCGAGCACATGAGGAACTACCAGGCGCTGATGAAGAAGCTGTCGGGCTTTTTGGTGGAGGACGGAAAGATGTTCATACACATCTTCACTCATAAATACTTTGGTTATTTCTATGAAGTGAAGGACGACTCCGACTGGATGGCAAAATATTTCTTCACCGGGGGAGTGATGCCCAGCGATCACCTGCTTTTGTATTTCAATGATCATTTCAAAGCCGAAAAGCATTGGCGTGTAAGCGGTCGTCATTACAATAAGACTTCGGAAGCGTGGCTGACGAATATGGACAAACACAAAGACGAGATCATGCCGCTCTTCGAAGAAACATACGGAAAAGATGAAGCCACGAAGTGGTGGGTTTACTGGCGCGTGTTCTTCATGGCATGTGCAGAGTTGTGGGGATACAACAAAGGAGAGGAGTGGTTCGTCAGTCATTATTTGTTCTCAAAAATCTAAATGATGGAAAATATTGCAATCATCGGCACCGGCATCGCCGGCATGGGCTGCGCTCATTTCCTGAAAGATCGATTCAACCTCGACATCTACGAGCAAAACAATTACGTGGGTGGTCATACCAACACCGTTGATGTGAAGGAGGGCGACCGCACCGTAGCTGTCGATACCGGGTTTATTGTTTTTAACTACAAGACCTACCCGAACCTGGTAGAGCTCTTTCGTGAACTGAATGTCGATGTGAAGCCAACGAACATGTCGTTCAGTGTACAGGATCGTAACACAGGCCTTATTTATAGCAGCCAGTCTTTGTTCGCGCAGCCGTTAAATGTCTTTCGTCCTTCATATGTCAAACTGCTATTCGAGATCAACCGGTTCTACAAAGAAGGCCGCGAGGTTTTAGAGAACGAAAAGTATGCTTCGCAATCAATGTGGGATTATGTGAAAGAGAAAAAGTACAGCGACAACTTCCTGTATCAATACCTGGTGCCGATGAGCTCCGCGCTCTGGTCTACACCCATCGATATCACGATGCAATATCCTGTTCGTGTGCTTGTACAATTCTTCAGCAACCACGGGATGCTGGGCATCAAGGATCCGTTCCAATGGTATACTGTTGCCGGCGGAAGCCGCGAGTATCGCGAGAAGCTCATCGCCCCGTTCAGGGACCGGATCAGGATCAATGCACGTGTGAAGAAAGTGATTCGTGAGAACGATAAGGCGAAAGTGGTCTTAAGCGACGGCAGCGAACGAATTTATGATAAGATGATACTGGCAAGTCACGCAGACCAGTCGTACCGGATGATAAAAGACAATGCTACCGAGCTGGAGCATGAGTTGTTGAGCGTTTTCGATTATCAAAACAACAAGGCAACGCTTCATTCCGATGCGGGTGTGATGCCGAAGATCCGTAAAGCATGGTCGGCCTGGAACTATTGTGTGCAACGTGTTAATAAGAAACTTACAGCATGCACCACGTACGACATGAACATACTGCAGTCGGTGTCGGATAAAGAAAATTATTTCGTGTCGATCAATGACCCCGGTACGATCAATCCCGGGAAGATCCACCGGATCATCGATTACGAACACCCGGTGTTTACGCCGAAGACGGCCCACGCGCAACAACACTTGCACAAGCTCAACCAGGATGGCCCGCTTTACTATTGCGGCAGTTATTTCAGGTTTGGTTTTCATGAAGATGCGTTGACGTCGGCGGTGAATCTTTGTAAGACTCTTAAAACAGGAAAGACTCATGAAGTCGTGCTTGTATAGTTGTGAGATAATGCACCACAGGCTTTTTCCGGCTGAACATAAATTCAGTTACAAGGTCTTCATGTTCTATCTCGACCTGCAGGAAGACCTAAGTCATTTGAAGCTATTCAGCAAGAATAAGTTTAACTGGTTTTCATTCTTCGATAAAGATCATTCGGATCTGTCAGAATTCCTGAAGTCGAAAAATATAGAATGGAACGGTCGTGCTACGTTGCTCACCAATGTTCGAACGCTTGGACATGTTTTCAACCCGGTCTCGTTCTATTTCTGTTTTGATGGTAACAACAAGCCTGTTTGTGCGGTTGCCGAAGTAACGAATACACACAAGGAAAGAAAGTTGTATTTACTCGATGGTAGTTGTTTCGACAACGACACGTTCAGGCTTCGAACACCGAAACATTTTTATGTGTCTCCATTCTCCGATCTCGATACGGAGTTTGAATTTATTTTCAGGCTGCCGTCATCATCTATGCAGATGCGTGTGGATGATTATAAGCAGGGCAAACGAATTTTACTGAGTGCTCTTACGGGCATGCGGAAAGAGATTACCGACGCGCGGCTTTTTTGGTATGGACTGAAATTCCCTTTGATAACAGTGAAGATTATTACCCTGATCTACTGGCAGGCCTTGAAGTTGAAATTGAAAGGACTTCCATCCTGGAAGAAGAAAGAGAACATGCATTTGCAAAAAGACTACGTTAATATTTAAGACCTATATGTCATCAACAAGTATTACCCTCACACGAAAATTTTCTCTGTTCGAATCCATCTTCATACGGATCTTCGACCAGATGCCGCTCGGTAAGCTTCAGGTGGAGTTACCCGACGGCCGTAAATATTTTTTTGGGAACGGCGAAGGTCAACGTGCGAATATTCGTGTCAATAACAGCGAGTTCTTTTCAAAGTGTGCTTTATATGGAGATGTCGGTTTTGCCGAATCATATATGGCGGGTGATTGGAATACCGATAGCATTGCAGATGTTGTTTCGTGGTTCATTTTAAATATCGATCACTGCGCTGTTCTCACCGGCAAAGGCATTCGGAAATATGTGAGCAATCTCTTACACGGAGCCAACAAACTATATCACTTAACAAGAAGGAACACAGTTGAAGGATCGAGGAAAAATATTTCGGAGCACTATGATCTCGGTAACGACTTTTATTCTTTGTTCCTCGATCAGACAATGACTTATTCGAGTGGGATTTTCAGGACACCGGAAACTTCGCTCGAAGAAGCGCAGTTTGAAAAATACGACAGGCTTTGCCGGAACCTTTCACTGCAATCAACCGATCATCTTTTGGAGATCGGAAGCGGGTGGGGAGGAATGGCCATTCACGCTGCGAAAAATTATGGATGCAGAGTAACTTCGGTTACAATCTCTGCTGAGCAGTTCAGGTTTGCGAAGGAACGCGTCGCCAAAGAAGGACTTGATCATTTGGTCGAGATCAGTCTGCAGGACTACCGGCACATTACCGGGTTATTCGATAAGATTGTGTCTATCGAAATGCTGGAGGCTGTTGGGCACGAATATATTCGCGGCTACTTTTCGAAATGCAACGGGCTTTTGAAACCCAATGGTCTTATGGCCATCCAGGTGATCACCTCGCAAGACAAACGCTATCGTGAGTTTCGTAAGAGTGTCGACTTCATCCAGAAGCATATCTTCCCCGGTTCACAAACTCCTTCAATGTCATACATCCAGGAGTGTGTAACCAAGGCAACCGACTGGAATCTTCACGATGTAAAAGACATCGGTGTAGACTACGCAAGAACACTCAGGCTTTGGTACGATGCATTCAATGAAAGACTGGATGACGTAATGAAGCTTGGAATGGATGATATGTTCATCCGGAAGTGGAACTACTACCTCCAGTACTGCGAGGCTGCCTTCGCAACCAGGCACATTACCGTGAAACAATTGGTGTTTGCGCGGCCTTATCCAATCACGGATTAACTGAACGAATAACTCTCCGTATCGCCGTCAACTGTAACGTCGTAATTCTTATCGCACGTTCCATCGCCGTAATCTACGGCAGAGGCGGCTCCGTTGGTTTGTATTGAAACCTTTCCGGATACGGGGATCTGTTTTGTAAGCCCGAGACATCCGCTTTTAAACACCAGTTCTTGTGTGATCGTGGCGGTGAAGGGCATTCCCTGTCTCGACGTTCCCGAAATATTTCCGGCGATTCGAAGTTCGCCCTTACGCTTCAGTATGTCTTCGTAAGTGAATGTGAGATTTCCATTCCACGACGATGTTGTGCCGTCGCTGTAGCCAACAGCCATTCCCTTGCTTGTAACACTTGTTTTCTTTCCGTTGGCCGATGTAACTATAAAGGCACCGTCGAAGGACGAATTGTCTTTAATAAAATTGGCGAACGTGATCTTCTCTTTTGCTATGAATGCAATTTTGGTCTTTGTACTGATAGAGATCTTGAATTCATCGGTGATCTTGCCAGTGCGTTTGTCGGTCGATGAGCAACTGTTTCCATCACCATAGTTAATGATGATCGTTCCTGAATAGATCAGGCTGTCGGGCTTTGTGCGATCTATATTCAATGTGAGATTGACTGATGGAGCACAGCCATAGTTGTCGTGACTTCCTCCTTGTTTCACACGACCTTCGGCGACGCCTTTATCTTCCATGGCTCCGGCGGTAACGTCGAGTGCTTCCTGTATTGCTATTAATGTTTGGGCGTTGTCGCGCGCTGAAAGTTCAGCCTGGTCGGAGCTTGATAATTTTTTTGGAACGAGGTCTTCACCGCATCCTATTAAAATAAGCAGTATGGCTACTACTGATATACACTTCTTCATAGTTCAGATTTTTAAATAAACCGGGAGAGCCGTCATTCAGAAAGCCGGCCCTGACTTCCAACCATCAGAACTTAAGCTTCCCGGTCTGTATTTATAAACGATTACCTTGGAAAACATTTTCATTGCAGGTAGATTTTGGAGATGAAACAACAATGCTGCCGATGATTGGAGCGCGTAAAAAATCTTGTCAGTTCGCTTTTAAAAAGGCTGTTAAATTGTCTGTAGGACAATCGCAACAAAGTGTAGAACAAAGACACAACTGATGTCGTCCTGGAGAGATCTTCCGCCTATCGCAAAGTTTTCGATCATTGCATTCGTGATCGCGTTAATACTCGGACTCATGAGTCTCGGTGCGCAAGGCATCGGTATTTATTACGCAGTTGGGTTTGCACTGCCATTATCTATCGATACAATTCATGGCGATGCTGTTTGGCCTTCTATGATATTTGCAGGTATGGCGTGGTCTCCGGCGTTTCTTATTGCCGGCTGGATCTGTCAACGCATTTACAGTAAGAGCAAGTGGAGTATCTGGGCTATCTATATATTGATCCTTTGGTGTTGGGCTTACGTAGTATGGTGGGCAATACTAACTTTCAAAGTCGTTCAGTAACTCGCAATGGTCAATGGCAAATGGTAAATGATCAATGAGCCTCGCGTCAGAACGCTTCTCCCATATTCAAATAAGTCCCATTCGATTTATTACCAAATCCCGCATCGAGACGAAGATGAAGTTTCTCTGATGGACTTAATGCGAATCGAAGACCTGCCCCGATCGAAGGCTTCAGTTTTTCAGGAATGAATACTTCTCTTAAGGTACCGCCCACGCGACCAACGCCGGCGAAGGTTACCATACTGAAACGTTTGTACAATGGAAACCTCAACTCCGATTGGAACGCGAGGAGGTTCTTGTCGGTGTAACGACCTTCGTAGTAACCGCGCATGTAAGAGTTAGATCCGATGTTCGTCAACTGGCGGATGGGAACTGCGCCGGATGTCGATATAAGGTTTGCCTGGAATGCGAGCACAACGTTCTTCGACAACGCCATATATTTTCTTACGTCGAGATTTCTAACAGCGAAGTCGAAATCGCTGCCCACTGCTTTTCGATACACGCCAACGTAGAACTGCACGTAGAAGCCTTTCGAAGGAACGAACGCGTGGTTTCTATTATCCCATGTAACGTGCACACCGGGTCCCGATACCCAACCGCCGTTTCGTCCAACAGTTTGTTGCTGGTCGAATACGCTGGCGCCGCCCAGGTGATCGTAATCGAATTTCCACACGTGCTGGAATTCATAACCGACGCCCGCGTAGATCTGTGAGACTACCCGTCGCATGAGCTTTGGAAAAATACTGAACTGTTCTATCCTGTAATTTTCGAGTGCGCTGTTCGGCGTTGCGTTACCGAGTCCCCAAAACTTATCGGGAAACTTTGTAGCCGACGATACCACGTAGAGAATATACTTTTCGTTGGGGAAATAGATGTTGCCTTCGGTGGCGGCAACCAATTGCTTGCGCAGCGTAATAAATGCAACGGCTTTAAAGCTGGATGTTCTCGCTGTGCTGTCTTTGCCGATCTTGAAGAAGTATGTTCCCGCGGCACCGGCGCCCCATCGATACTCGGGCGATTTCACCACGACGGGGAAAAGAACATACTTGTCTTTCTTACCCTTCTTTTCTACCGGCGCAGGCGGCCTTGCAGTCTTATCGGGATCCACGGGCGCGTCCTGGGCATAGAGCGAAGACGCGATTGCAAGCAACGTAATGACAAAAATAAACCTCACAGACCCGCAAAAGTAATCCGATTTCCTGTAACGGCCTCACATTCAACGGCCAGAAGTTTAATTTATCGAGGCAGGACGTCGATTAAATAGAGCATATTGACATGCTTTTTGCTGCTGACTACGTTCACGGTTCAAAAGACTATATAAGATGAAGAAGTTGATAATGATTTGTATGTCCTTGTTTTCGGTAATGTTGGTTTCAGCCCAGTCAAATGAAGCCCTCGAAGGCGATCACAACCTGAAAGATCGTTTCGAGATCATGAAAGAAAAGGCAGAATCGTATAACGATTATAAAGTCATTAAAAATAACGTTCTCAATGGCGTCTGGAAGATCAGCATGGATTCCATCGCTAAACTGAAGAACGACCTTCATAACGCCAACGCCACCATCGGAAAACTCAACGGCGAGATCAAAGCATCGTCAGATAAAGTAGCAGCTGCCGAAACATCCATGGAGGAATCTACCTACGAACGCACACACATGAATGTATTCGGCATGCACATCGCGAAAGGTGTGTTTGTTACTACTTCATTGATCGTTGTTGTCGCGCTCATCATCGCATTACTCACCGTGCTCAGCACATTCAACGTCCTCCGCAGATCGAACCGCGAGAAAGAACTTACGATACACGGCATCATGTCGGAATTCGATGCGTTCAGGAAAAAAGCGCTCGAGAAGGAGGTGAAGATCTCGAGAGAGCTGCAAAGCGAAAGAAATAAGTTGAGTGCGAAGAATAATTAAAACACTGAACATTGAACACTGAACATTGAACTTACTGATACACCCTCACGTAGTCTACTTCCAGTCGTTGAGGCCAAATACTTTCATCAACCCCCTGTTGCCCTCCCCATCCTCCGCCTACTGCAATATTCATGATCAAATGAAACTTCTCGTCGAACGGCCATCCCATATAATCGTCGCCAGGCTGATGTTTCAATGAGTGATACATCTTATCATCTACATAAAAGTCGATCTTATCCTTCGTCCAGTCTATAGCGTAAACGTGAAAGTTATCCATCGCATCGGCAACGGTTATCTTTCCATCGATGTTTGTTTTCTTGATGTGATTGTATTTGCCTGAGTGCAGGTTGGCATGAACAACACCCGGATCGAAGCCTACATGTTCCATGATATCGATCTCGCCACTCTCGGGCCATCCGCCATACTTCCATTCGGTTGGCAACATCCATATCGCAGGCCATGTGCCACGGCCTTTCGGCAGTTTGGCTCTTATCTCGATACGTCCATACTTCCAGTCGCCCTTGTTCTTCGACAGTATTCTTGTTGAAGTATAGTTGAATCCATCCTTCTGTTCTTTGATCGCTTCGATCACGAGATTGCCATTCTCCACGCGAACGTTTTTCGGGTCGTTGGTATAGTATTCGAGCTCGCTGTTGCCCCAGCCGTTTTCACCATTGCCGAGGTCGTAACCCCATTTGGTGTCGTCGGGTTTTCCAGGAGTGTTGAACTCATCAGACCAAACGAGTTTACGCCTGTCAACATCCTGGCAGGCAAAAGATGCCGCTATCGCGGCTATTATCAAATACTTCATAATCTTATGTAACTAGTAGAATAACTCTAAGTTAACCTTCCTGAAAACCTAAAAAAAGCGCCTTTTGGAAGCACTTTCAGACAACGCCTTAATGATGGCAGTCCGCGATGGCGACGTGGGACGCCTTGGGCTACTCTTCGAGCGTTACAAGAGACCGCTATACGGGTTCTTCTACGGAATGAACCGCAACCAGGAACTGAGTGAAGACCTGGTGCAGAATACGTTCTTCCGCATTCTCAAGTATCGACACCTTTTCCGCGGAGAAGGGGACTTCAGAACATGGATGTTTCACATTGCGCGAAATGTTAGTCATGACCATTTCCGTAAAGACAAACTGAAGTACAAGGAGTCTGTCGAAGACTGGCAGGATCGCCTGGGTCATGACGACAACAAGGAAGGCGAGATGGAAGCCGGTGAAACGAATTCAATGCTGTCGCTCGCCATGGACAGACTACCGGCCGACAAACGAGAGATCTTGTTGCTCAGCAAGTACCAGGAAAAGAAGTACAAAGAAATAGGTGAGATCCTCGGTTGCTCCGAAGGCGCAGTGAAAGTGAAAGTGTTCAGGGCACTGCAAGAGTTCAAGGTCATCTATCAACAATTAGAAAAGACAATGTAATGGAAAATAAGATTGAAGAGTTGATTGAAAAATACAACGCGGGTTTAACAGATCCGTCCGAGGTCTCACAGTTGGAAAAACTGATAGAGGAAGGTCACGTCGATCTTACTAAACTACGCGATCTCGAACGCCTCGATAACCAATTCAATGCTATCGAAGCGCCGGCAACTTCGCTTACCCTCGACGATAAGTTCTATGCCATGCTTGGCAAAGAGAAAAAGAAAGCAGAAACATCTTCATTCTCTTTCTCGATGCCCTCATGGGACTGGCTTGCGCCGAGGCTTGCCTTCGCAACTGTTCTTGTGATTGCTGGATTTACGGGTGGTTATTTCTTTAATGGTAGTAACAATTCCGATGTCAAGCTTTTAACACAACAAGTGGCAGACCTTAAAGAAACCATGATGTTGTCGCTGCTCGAAAAGGAATCGGCTACCGATCGCCTAAAAGCGGTAAGCCTCTCCACCGAAATGGATCACGTAAGTACCCAGGTAACGGCCGCACTCTTCAAGACACTGAATAGTGACCCGAGCGTGAACGTACGCCTTGCAGCGCTTGAAGCAATTACACCGTATGCGAAAGTTGAAAAAGTTCGTGAACAGCTGGTCCGCTCCATCGCCAAACAGGATTCGCCACTGGTGCAGGTTGCTCTTGCAGAGTTAATGGGACAGATCCAGGAGAAGAAGTCGGTTACAGAGTTCGATAAGATTCTCAAGGATAAAAATACTCCCGAGGATATCAAGAAGAGAATCAAAGACAATCTCAATGTTTTAATATGATTAATATGAAAAGGATCTTATTAGTACTGTCTGTTTTCGCCACCGGAACTCTATCGGCGCAACAATATTCAGAGAAGATCAACAAAGAGCTGACGTTCGAAAAGAAGACCCCGGCTACAACATTGATGATCCTAAACGTGAATGGGTTCGTGAGAGTGGAAGGATATTCAGGCGACAAAGTACAGGTTGAAGTGAACAAACAACTCTACGCAAAAACCGACGCTCGTCTCGAACGCGCTAAGGCAGAGATCCAACTTGGAGTTATCGATCGCGCCGACACCATCATACTTTATGTGAAAGGTGTGTGCAACGAATTCGGTAAGCAAAAGAACCAGGGCAATCACCGCTACGGCGGATGGGGCTACAACTGGAGAAACAACTGTCAGAATTGTGATAATGAAAAAGACTACGATTGGGACATGGACTTCACGATCAAAGTTCCGCAAGGTGTAAACGTACTCGCATCAACGATCAACAACGGCGATGTAGAAGTGAAGAACACAACAGGATATAGCGGCGCAGAGAACATCAACGGAAGTGTGAAGCTTCAGAATATTTCAGGCACCGGCACTTATGCATCTACCATCAATGGCGATGTGGATGTCGATTACCTGAAGAATCCAAATGAAGAGTGTCGTTACTATTCGCTGAATGGCGACGTGAACGTACTGTTCGTGAAAGGTCTCGCTGCTAACGTAGGCTTCGAAAGTTTTAACGGAGATCTCTACACCAACGTTAATGATCTCGAAACGCTTCCTTCTGTAATGGAAAAGGCAAGCAAAGGCAATGGCATCGCCTATAAACTGGGTGCCAGCAGGTTTAAGATCCGCTCTGGCGGACCTTTCTTAGACTTCGAAACATTTAATGGTAACGCATACATCAAAGAAAAATAGAATCATGAAAAATATAATTTCCCTACTGGTATTGTTCTTCATCTCTGTGGCAACATTCGCACAGAACAGCGGTGAAATACCGGTCCCTCTCACCGATCCGTCTAAACGTGCGAAAATGAAAGTGCACATCAACTACGGCTCGATATCTGTAAAAGGAACAGCACGCAAAGACGTACTCGTAAAATATTCCGGCGATAGCGACGATGAGAACGACGACAATGATGACGACGATGATCGTAAGAACAGCAAGAACGGACTGAAGCGCATCGGCGGCGGCAATCTCGACCTCGAGATTTCGGAGAACTCGAACTTCGTTAAAGTTCAATCCGATTCGTGGAGCACCAAGGTTCGCCTCGTGATCGAAGTCCCCAGCGGCATGGACCTCACGCTCCATACTTACAACGACGGCGACATCGACGTTGCAAACATCCAGGGTGAGATCGAGCTCACCAATTACAATGGCGAGATCACGGCAGAGAATATCTCCGGCTCCGTAGTAGCAACAACTTACAATGGCGAGATCAAAGTAACGTTCGATAAAGTTACCGAGAACACACCCATGTCATTCGTAACCTACAACGGCGACATCGACATCACATTCCCTGCTACGCTCAAGGCATCGCTCAAAATGAAAACACAGAGCGGCGAAGTGCTCACAGGATTCGATGTGAAACTTTCGGCAGCCACTCCTGTAAAAACAGAACAGTCAAAAGGCGGAGTGTATACTGTTAAAGTCGACGAATGGGTACGCGGCGATGTTGGCGGCGGCGGCGCCGAGATGATCATGAGAAATTACAACGGCGATATACTCGTTCGTAAAAAGTAAATCCCGTCTGTCATTTATAAAGAATAGGCCTCTTCGGAGGCCTTTTTCTTTATACATAAATCCATTACCTTTTGAAACCTAAAATCTTGTTTAATCATGAATCTGAACATCAAAGCTCAACAGCAGAACACCTATGATGCCATTGTAGTCGGTACAGGCATTAGTGGTGGCTGGGCAGCTAAGGAACTGACGGAAAAGGGACTGAAGACCCTCGTTCTCGAGAGAGGAAGAATGGTAGAGCACCCGAATTATCCAACCGCCATGAAAGATCCCTGGGACTTTCCGAACGGAGGACGTCCAACACAGGAAGATCTTAAAAATCAGTTTAAACAAAACCGCACCGGTTATACTATCCACCAGTCAAGCAAGCACTGGTTCGTGAACGATCTCGAAAATCCTTACAGTGAAAAAGACGGTAAGCGTTTCGACTGGATGCGCGGATATCACGTAGGTGGTCGTTCCATCATGTGGGGCCGCCACAGCTATCGCTGGAGCGATCTCGATTTCAACGCTAACGCAAAAGACGGCATCGCCATCGACTGGCCTGTTCGTTATGCAGAGATCAAACCATGGTACGATTACGTCGAAACATTCATCGGCGTAACGGGCCAGGCAGAAAACCTCCCTCAACTTCCCGACGGTATCTTCCAGCCTCCAATGGAAATGAACTGTCTCGAGCAAGAGATCAAAAAAAATGTGATGGAAAAAATGGGCCGCGTAATTACCATCGGCCGTATTGCTCACATCACCGATAAACTTCTTCACGACAAGAGTCCCCAGCGCGGTTCATGCAAGTATCGCAACCTCTGCGTACGCGGATGTCCTTTCGGAGCTTACTTCAGCAGTAACTCATCTACGTTGCCTGCTGCCATGGCTACGAACAACATGACGCTCATGCCGAACTCCATCGTGCACGAACTCATTTACGACGAGAAACTTGGTAAAGCAACCGGCGTTCGCGTTAAGGATGCCGAAACCGGCGAAGACCGCGAATACTTCGCAAAGGTCATCTTCCTCTGCGCTTCAACCATGGGTTCTACTTATGTTCTCATGAACTCAACTTCGAACCGATTCCCTAATGGCTTCGGTAACGACAGCGGCGAGCTTGGTCACAACATCATGGACCACCACCTCGGCGTTGGTGCTTCAGGTGAGTACGATGGCTTCGAAGATAAATATTACTCAGGTCGTCGTGCAAACAGTCTTTACATTCCTCGTTTCAGAAACATTGGCAACGACAAACGTAATTACCTGCGCGGCTTTGGATACCAGGGCGGTGCAAGTCGTCAAAACTGGTCGCGAATGATTGCCGAGATGAGTCTCGGTGCCAACCTGAAAGAAGAAGTAACAAAGCCAGGCAAGTGGTCGATAGGCCTCACTGGTTTCGGAGAGATCCTTCCTTACCACGATAACTTTGTTGTGATCAACAAAGAAGTGAAAGACAAGCACGGTCTGCCTACGTTGTTGTTCGATACCGAATTGAAAGACAACGAAATGAAGATGCGTGTGGATATGGCCGCCGATGCTGCCGAAATGCTCGAAGCTTCGGGTCTCAAGAATGTGAAGCCTTACGATCGTGAAGCTCAGCGCGCCGTTGGTCTCGGTATCCACGAAATGGGAACAGCCCGCATGGGTAAAGACCCAAAGACGTCGGTGCTTAACAAATGGAACCAGGTGCATGCATCACCGAACGTTTACGTTACCGACGGATCGTTCATGACATCCGCTGCCTGCGTAAACCCTTCTCTCACTTACATGGCCTTCACCGCACGTGCAGTGAACCACGCGGTGGAAGAACTCAAAAAACAAAACATCTAAGATCAATCTGTATAGAAATATGAACAGAAGAGAAGCAATTCAACGCGCGGGCCTGGTGCTAGGCTACGCCGTTTCGGCATCAACTATTGCAGCTATCATGGATGGTTGCAAAGCAAAGCCTGAGCTTACGTGGACACCGGAGTTCCTCAGTCCCGACCAGGCTTCGCTTGTTGGTGAAGTTGCCGAGATCATTATCCCGAAGACCGACACACCGGGCGCGAAAGACGCCGGTGTTCCGCATTTCATCGACATACTCGTAAAGGATTGTTACAAGAAAGAAGACCAGGATAGTTTCCTTGCCGGCCTCGCAGAGTTCGACAAAGGAGCGAACGGTTTCCTGGACCTCGACCACGACAAGCAGGTTGAGTATGTAACTAAAGTTCACAACGAAGCGCTGGAAGCACAAAAAGATCCGGCTGCGAAAGACAAGCCTCGTCCTTTTATTCTTACAATGAAAGAGCTTACCGTTGTTGGATTCTTTACGTCGAAGCCCGGTGCAACAGAAGTGCTGCAGTACGATCCGGTACCTGGCGCTTACAAAGGATGTATCCCGTTATCTGAAGTTGGAAAAACCTGGGCTACGTAGTCAATCCCTAGGGCAACTAGTTCATTGCCCTTCTATTGAATAGCGGTCTGAGTATAGTCCTGTCGAGTAAAACAAACGCCAGGACTATATTCAACACTACAAGACCATTCACGATCCATTTCCCGTCTACCGAGATTGTAGTTTTTACCTGGGGCACGTCTATTGTCTGAACTGCAGAGTCGAACATTCCGCTGCTAACAAGCACTGTTAAGATCGTAAGCGCCAGGATCGTTCCGCACAACAACAACACACCATTCTTTGGCGACAGCGATGAAGCTACAGGCAGGCTGTGAAGGTTCATCATCACACGATGCGTGAAGTTCGATGATGGCGGTTCAAGTTTATTCTTACGCAGCGTCTCGTCGATCAATCGCAGTGCTTTGTCTTCGTCGTTACTATCGTCGCTGTGCATGGTCACAAAGTTAATGCTTCTTTCTTTAATAATAATTTCAGTTCGTCGGCCAGCCGTAGGCGGGCTCTATGGATGCGTACTTTGATCGTATTCACGTTTTGGCCCATCAGGTCGGCAACTTCTTCGAGCGAGAACTCTTTGATGTAGAACAACTGGATGGCCAGTTGATCGGCATCGTTGAGTTTTTTCATGGCTTGTCCGATGAAAACTGTTTTATCGCTGCGCTCCATCGCACTATCGGCGCGTTCAGGATTTTCTACCTGCCTGTTGTCGATCGACTCTGTGATCAACCGTCCTTTTCTTTTATGACTGATCGCGGTGTTGAATACGATTCGATACAACCACGTGCTGAATCTCGCCTGCCTGTTGAAATTCTTCAGGTAGTTGAATGCTTTGATGAAAGCATCCTGGGCAACTTCTTCCGCTTCCGCGCGATCGTTCACAATGCGCAATGCAATTGTGAAAGCATACGACTTATATTGGTCCACGAGCTCTGCATAACAGCGCTCTTCGCCGGCCAGTATCCGGTCGATCAGCTTGTGTTCTTCCTCGATGGTGATCACGGACGCTATGACGCTCTATTTTAGGAACAGGTTACAGGCTGCATGTTCGCTATTTTTAAATGATATAGTGTGTAATTTTTGTAAAACACTGTAACGTATTGTCATAAGACCACGTCAAAGGGCCAAATAACAGAATCAAGATTATGAATCCAGGAGTAATTGGCGTTTTTATCCCCATCATCGCAACGGTCGGCGCATTTATCGTGATAGTTTATCTCAGGAAGTTTGAGAACATGGAGCGGATGATGATCATCGAAAAAGGTCTCGATCCTAATTTCTTTAAGAAAGATAAATCCACACCGTCGCCAGTGTTGCGTTGGGCTTTGCTATTGATAGGATCTGGCGTGGGATTGTTCCTCGGTTATGTATTTGATGAACTCTTCAGAATGGATGAAGTAGGTTACTTCGCAATGCTGATGATCTTTGGCGGACTTGGATTAGTCATCGCCTATGTGATAGAGGAAAGGAAAGCAAAGAATAATCTTAACCGTTAGTTATTCTTCGCCCTGGCCCTTGGGATTGGCCGGTTTCACAACGATAGTTCTGCCGTCGAGCTCTGTTTCGTTCAACGCTGTGATAGCTTTGTTGGCCTGGTCGTCGTTAGGCATCTCTACGAAACCAAAACCTTTAGAACGTCCGGTCTCGCGGTCCTTCACAATCTTTGTAGAAGAAACCTCTCCGAACTTCGCAAAAGCCGCTTCCAGGTCTTCGCGCCTGGTCTTGAAATTCAATCGTGCGACGAAAATATTCATAACCAAAAGGGAATGGTGGGAAAAACAGTAGTAGACTAAGATAATGAAAATTCATTACACATTACTCATTATCCATTAGCCATTTACCATTGCGGTCCTGCGACATTGCGACAGCCCACAATGGCTAATGTGTAATGGATAATGGGTAATGTTTAATGCGCGCTTTGCGCGTCGTCAGCGTCCCAATAATTCTTTCGCACTTGCTATCGTCGACGCTGACGTTTTCCCTCCGATCATTTTCGCAATTTCGTCCACACGTTCTGTTTCCGACAATTTCCTGATGGAACTCACCGTTTTTTTGGAGTCGCTGTTCTTGTAAACGAAATAGTGTGCATCGCCGCGTGCGGCAATTTGAGGGAGGTGACTGATCGAGATCACCTGGTGGCCTCGGGCCATTTCTTTCATCAATTTGCCCAGGCCGATAGCGATCTCGCCCGATACACCAGTGTCGATCTCGTCGAGCACCAGCGTTGGCATGGCGGTCTTTTCGGCCATGATGTATTTAATGCAGAACATGAGCCGCGAGAATTCGCCACCCGATGCAACCTGCGCCAGCGGACGAACGTCGATGCCCTTGTTTGCAGAGAAGAAAACTTCAACGTTGTCTTTCCCGGTAGGGCCGGCAACAACTTCTTCGCTGTCGATCTTCACTTTTGCGTCAGGTATTCCTAGCTCTTTCAAAAGAGAGATCATTTGTTTTGCCAGCGGCGCAAATGCTTTCTGACGGGACTTGCTAAGCGCGTCTGCTTTTTGATCGAGGTCTTCTTTTGCTTTCGAAGCCTTCTGTTTCAGATCGGCGAGCAGTGCATCGAGATTATTCACCTTCGAAGATCTCGTCTCGAAGTCTTCCTGTACCTTCAACAATGCCGCAATATTATTCACGCGATGTTTTTTCAGAAGCGTGTACAGAACGCTCAGCCGTTGACTTACTTCTTCGCGACGCGCCTCGTCGAACTCTACATTCTCTTCTTCACTCTCGATCTCTTTCAATATATCATCGAGTTCGATCTTCAGGCTCTCGATTCGTTTATGAAGAGTTTGATATGCAGCAGAGTATCCAGAGATCACATTGAGTTGAGCTCTCACATCGGCAAGCAATGTGCTCACGGCATATTCCGACGTGCCCAGTGCGCGGATCACATGAACCAATTTTCCCTTGATCTCTTCAGCATGTTCCTGGATCTTGAGCTCCGACTCCAACGTTTCCTGTTCACCTGCATTAAATGAAGCCTTAACGAGTTCATCGAGTTGAAATTTTACGAAGTCGGCGTCCTGTTTTAATGCATTAGATTCTGCAAGAAGTGCCTGGTATTCCTGGTTGGCGGTAGTATACGCAAGCCACTGTGCTTCGTATTGTTCGAGGATCTTTTGATTGCCGGCATAAGAGTCGATCAGGTTCAGCTGGAAACTTCTTGAGCCCAGCTCCAGTGTTTCATGCTGCGAATGAATGTCCATCAAACGCGACGTGATCTTGCGGAGTACATCGAGTGTAACGGGAGTGTCGTTGATGAACGCGCGGCTTTTCCCGGCAGCGCTGATCTCGCGGCGGATCACCGTGCGTGCTTCGTAGTCGAGGTCTTCGCTCTTAAAGAGTTTTTGCAGCTTGTACGCGCCAATATCAAACTCTGCTTCGGTGATACACTTTTCGTTTTCGTCCCACAGCACTTTTGTGTCGGCACGATTTCCAAGCAGCAGTCCAACGGCGCCGAGCATGATCGATTTTCCCGCGCCTGTCTCACCAGTAATAACATTGAGGCCAGGAGCTGGCTCCATTTCCAGGTGCTGAATGAGGGCGTAGTTTTTTATCGTCAGGTAACGAAGCATCGGGGAGGCAATCTAACAGTTAGCTCCGTTAGTTGCTACTTCCAATAATCTTCTGGTAGATATTCCGCTTCGGGTCGATCGACGTGAGAATGTCGTATGCTTCCCGTCGCACCGTAAGGTTTCCTTCGGAGAAAACGTTTACGAGCTCTGTGGCCTTCGCATCAAAAAATGTGACCACGAAAATAGACGTTGGGTTGATCTGCCACGCTTTTTTTATGTTTCTCAAAACTTCGAGAATAATATTGCGGGCATCGTCAGGTTTTTTGGAATAATTATCCAAAGCCATCCTGTGATACTTATATGAATTTTTCCGGAGCTCCAGCATCTGCGGGTTGTTCACGTTTTCGAGCAATGCATACCTGCTGCGGTTACTGCCCAGCGCCGCCCAACCCGGCCTGTTCGAAGGCTGCGCGTTGTTTACCACCTGCAATGCCTTCTGGAAGTAAGGACTTCCACCCAACTCGCTGAATGAATCGTAGTCGAAGCCCAGCACCATGTAGGCGTAGAACGCAAGCATCGACGTGAGATTGGTGATGTAGGCGTTGTCGTTGTATTCGAGCGGGAGAGATTCAATGTATTCGAATTCCCATTCGCGGTCGGCAAAATTCAACAACACCGTTTCATAATTGCTTCCATACACCGGTCTCGCCGCCGTGATCTGTGCGCTGGCAACGAAGTTTCCGATCGAAGGCATCTTGCTGATGTTGAGAAATATCGCGCAGTTGATGCGCTCGTAGTTCTTGTAAGAATCCTGCGACCACTTGCGTGAATTGAGGAAGTTGGCGAACGAACGCTCCATGTCTTTAAACACGTTGCGGTCGGTGGTCTGGATCTGGTCGGCGTTAACAGTGACCTTGAAATTCAATTCCTGCGAGTAGGCAGGAGCAGTGATAACCAATATGATCCAGATCAGTTTACGCATTGACTATGCTATTAACGATGTCAATCGCTACTTCTTTCTTGCTCTTCAAACTAAATTCTTTCACGACATGATTCCGGCCGATGATCGTGACCTTATTGGTATCGTGGCCAAAGCCGGCACCCGCATCCTGGAGTGAATTCAACACGATGAAGTCGAAGTTTTTGGAGGCTAACTTTTTTTCGGCGTTCTCTTTTTCTTTTTGAGTTTCCAACGCGAAGCCTACCATGATCTGCCCGGCCTTCTTGATCTTGCCGAGCTCTGCGGCAATGTCGTATGTCTTCGTCAGCTCGAGGGTTAAACCGCCTTCGCCTTTCTTAATTTTTTGATCGGCTTTTACCGTTGGACGAAAATCTGCTACTGCGGCCGACAATACTGTGATATCCATTTTTGGAAACACGGAACTGCACGCAACATACATTTCTTCGGCGCTCGTTACTTTCGTTACCGTGATGTTCGGGTGTGTGGTAGTTAAATGTGTAGGTCCCGATACGAGTTCTACCTGCGCTCCGCGCGATGCCAGCACTTCCGCAATTGCGTAGCCCATCTTACCGCTTGAATTGTTCCCGATGAACCGAACGGGATCGATCGCTTCGTGTGTCGGACCTGCAGTAACCAAAGCCTTCTTGCCCTTCAATGTTTCTGTGGTCGCGAAATGGATCGTGAGCTGGTGAACGATCTCTTCCGGTTCGGCCATGCGGCCAATACCGATCAGTCCGCTTGCCAGTTCACCAAAACCCGGTTCGAGCATCTTCACGCCAAAACTTTCAAGCTTCGAAAGATTCGACTGGGTTGTAGGATGCTTCATCATATCGAGATCCATCGCCGGCGCAAAGAACACCGGGCAACGTGCCGATAAATAACAGGCAAGCAATAGATTGTCGCAGATCCCATTCGCCATTTTGGCGATCGTATTCGCCGACGCAGGTGCAATCACGATAGCATCAGCCCACAGGCCAAGCTCAACATGATTGTTCCACTCGCCGTTGTCTTCCTTAAAAAACTTTGTGTAGACGGGATTCTTAGAGAGGGTAGAAAAAGTCAGCGGTGTCACAAAGTCGGTAGCCGGGTTGGTCATCACAACCTTTACCTCGGCCTCTTCCTTCACCAGGAGCCTCGTGAGCACCGCCGCCTTGTAGGCAGCGATACTTCCGGTTACTCCGAGAAGAATTTTCCTGCCCTTTAGCATAATGGTTAATGAAAAATGGATAATGCAGCGCCTCGCTGCTATGCTTCTACTTTTTCGTCTGTTTCAGAACGCATACGATACATCAGCTTGCCTTCGAGAAACTCTTCGATAGCTGTTGATGTAGGCTTCGGCATACGCTCGTAGAACTTGGAGATCTCGATCTGCTCGCGATTTTCGAAGATCTCTTCCAGGTTGTCGACAGTTGTTGCGAACTCGGCAAGCTTTCCGCTAAGCTCTTCCTTGATATTGACGGCGATCTGACGAGCACGCTTGGAGATCACCACTACGGATTCATAAATGTTTCCGGTAGGGCCTGCGATCTTCTCAACGTCGCGTGTAACGATTGACGGTTGTGCTGCCATAGATGATGAATGATTAAGAGTTGTTTGTTTTCGTTCCATTGACAATTTTAGTACGGCTTTCAGTATACATTTTTTCAGCTTCCTTAACGAACTTGCTTTCAGGATAGCTGTCCACGAATTCCTGGTAGAATTCAATTACAGTTTGGAATCTTTTAGGCTGCAGCGATGCAAAGCTCCTCTCGGCATACTCAAACTGCGCCACTACTTTCAGGTACGCTATCTCCTCAAGGAATTTCGAGTCGGGAAAGTTCTTCCTGAAATTATCGAAAGAGATAATTGCGGCCTGGTAGCTGCGAAGCTGGAGATAATGCTTTGCGTTGTGAAACCCTTTCTCTTCAAGCTTTCCATGACTTACGTTGATCACTTCCGTAGCCTGGTCCTTAAACTTGCTGTCGGGGTATTTGTTGAGGAAAAGCTGCATGGCGTCCATCGCTTCGATGGCGTCGGTCTGGTCGAGATTCCATGCCGGCGCTGCCATATACAGCGAGAATGCGTACATGAAGTTCGCCTCCTCCGCTAACGGGCTGCGGCCATAGGTCTCGTAGAATGTTTTAAACTGGTTGGATGCCAGCAGGTAGGTCTTTTCGTAAAACTGGCAGTAGGCGAGGTAGAACTCCACCTTTTCGCCTTCCGGCAGACCCCGCACGATAGGCATAATGTCTTCGAACAGGATAGAAGCCCTGTAATAGTCTTTTTTGGCGTAGTAGTTCAGCCCTGCTTCGTAGCGAACGCGCCAGTCTTCACTCTTCTGAAGCTGACGGAATTTGCTGCACGAGGCCGCCACGACCAGTAGAGCGATCCAAATCTGCGCCTTAAGTAGGGTTCTGATCTGCATAAGCCTGCAAATATAGTAAATGTGCAACGTACAACGAGCAAAGTGCAACGACCGGTGTGTACAGGAATTACTTCCTTACGATCAGTTTCCTGGTAAGCACCCCGTTGTTGTCGAGGTAGAGGGTATAGAAATACACCCCGGTGGCCAGTTCGTCCGCCTGGATCTTGACTTTGGTCTCCGAAGTGGGCATGTCGGCCTCACTCATCGTCCGTCCCAGGATGTTGTGGATCACCACTTTAGCCTTCACCGCCTCATTGTGGATGGTGTAGTCGATATAGGCGATGTCGGAAACGGGGTTGGGATAAACATCGTGGATGGTGATATCCTTCGACTGGAAAACGAGGGATTTTGTACGTTTTTCCTCGATGCTTACGGTAAGGTTGTGTTCGATGGCCGCCGCAGGAATTCCGCGGGGAAACACCTCGAATTTGAAATTATTCTGTCCTGTAAGGATTCCGGTCTCAAGGGTGAACGACAGGCCCTCCAACGTTTCTCCGGGCTCCAGGCGCTTCGAAAATTCGTCCATCCCGGCTTCAAGGCAATCTTTCCCGATGCAGAAGTAGCCCTTCTGGGTGCTGCCCATGTCGGAATAAACTTTTCGGATGATGTAGTACTGGGCTTTGTCGGAAGTGTTCTTGATGCGGAGCGGGATGGTGAGCGTTTCGTTAACTGCCGCGAGATAGGTTTCCTGCCGGTCGACAAACTCAAGGTGCTGTTGCGCATACCCTGAGGACCACCCAATGACACACAGAAATATCAATCGGCACAGTCTCATTGAAACACTATTCAATTCAAAATATAACCTAAAAAGGAAGGGGGTCCTAGTATTTCAAAAAAAATAGGTGTTATCGCACACAATTTGACGCTAACGAAGTCGTTGCACATCCTTCTTTTCAGGGATGCGGTCTTTTTTTGGACTGGTGCGCCGTGTTTTCACTACGTCTTCGCGAACAGGGCGTTCTTTTTCACGCCACACAAATCCTTTGAGTCGTTCATTCTCTCTTTTGATCTCATGCGGAGGAGTGAATGTTGCATCGGGTGTTACATAAGCACTGAAGTTGTCAACTTTTCCGTTTACGAAATTGATCTTCATATTACTGCATATCATTTTATTCATCCCGCTCACATACACGATCCTGATCAGCAGCGTGTCTAGATCTTTCTCTTCCTCTTGCAATGCGTAGTAAATACTTTCACCGTTGCCATCAACATCAACATGGTGAATGCCCTTGTTGGCAAACCACGCCGTCATCTTCTTTCCTTTGATCTGGTTGAAGTTGTTGAGACTATCTTCCGACACAACGAATGAGTTTGTCATGAGATAGACTTTATCTACGTTCTGATTTTTCAAAACCACCCTGATTGTGTCGCCGGTCATCTGGTTTTCGGTGGTCCACAACACAGGGTTCCTGTAAAAATATAAGACGGAGTCGTTGCTGAAGTATGCGAGTGAATCGGCGCGGCCCTGGAGGTTCGATTTAAAGATCCTTACGTCGTGGTAAGCGAGCATCCGCTTTTGCGAGGGGTTGTTGCTTTCGATCGATACGAGTGTGTCGGCCGATAAGAAGAGCGTATCGCCATCGTCGCCCACTTTTGCCATCCATGCGTTGCCGTAAACTTTCGCAACACCGGTGACCTTGTTGTAGAATCCGTCGTCGCCGTAGATGGTCAGGTTTTCTTCGCGCGAAGTCATAATGACATTGGTCTTCGCTTTGTAAAACTTTCGAAGGTCGTCGAGAAAATATTTATCGCCCTTCATTTCGTAGCTCGTCGTTTGAATGGTGCCCCTGTTGAGCTCCGATTTTTTTTCTGTGGTCTTGGTGTCATAGAAACCATCGTCGTACACGGCGGTCTTTCCTTCTTTATCGATAACAGTTGTCTTATCCCTGAAGTAAACAATCTTGGTCTTCGAACTGTATTGGAGCGTGTCGGACTTCAGAGTATAATCAGGATTTACCGCAATAACTTTTGTTTTGAATGAAGCGAGGTTCGTCCTGGTATTGTAATAGCCTTTCCGGCTGGTGAGATTATTCGTGCTGTCTACCAATCTTCCACCATTAAAGTACCTGGCTTCAGACAGGTTTCGATAGTAATCGAGAAAGTCGGTGTATAATGTTGCCGTCGCCAGCTTTACAAATACAACATTGTCCCTGAGATGTGCGATACGTTTGTCGCCATCGTACTTTAAACGTTTGGAAGTAACAGTTACCGAGTCGCCATCGGTGATCCTCACATGGCCGTAGGCCTCCACGGAATTTTCTTTCTTAAAGATCTCGGCGGAGTCGCAATAGATGGTGGTTTGATTCTGAATGAAGATCACGTTGCCGACCACCCAGTCGGTTCGCTTTCCATCTTTCATTACGCCCTTACTGTAGTCGGATTGTTTGAGACGTACTTTTTTTTGGGCGTCCGCTGCGCTGGCTATTGTAAGTGCAAGTAAGATCAGTAATGTAAAACGCATCAGGGTGTAAAAGTAGGAAAAGTTAACTTTGACCCGTGTTTAAAGAATTTATCCACTTCATCGAAAAAAACAACCTCTGCACCAGGACGCAAACTGTCTTCGTAGCTGTTAGTGGGGGTATCGATTCGATGGTGTTGTTGCATTTGTTCAAAGCCACCGGTTATGACATCACCGCCGTTCACGTGAACTTCGGTCTTCGTGGCGAAGAGTCGGATGAGGACAAACGTTTCGTGGAGGCCCGGTGTGCGCATTTAGGTGTGGCTTTCAAAAGCAAACACGTAGATACCAAGAATTATGCCACCAGCAGGGGAGTGTCGGTGCAGATGGCCGCGCGCGACCTTCGATATGAATGGTTTCATGAACTGATGAACTCCGCACCGGGATCTGTGCTGGCAACGGCGCATCATGTAAACGACTCCGGGGAAACAATGCTTCTCAACCTCGTAAGGGGAACGGGTATCGATGGGCTCACGGGAATCCCATTAAACAACAATGGCATTATCAGGCCGTTGACTTTCGCCACACGAAAAGATATCGGCGACTACGCGGCTGAACATTCCATTACATGGCGCGAAGACGAAAGCAACCTCGATGATCATTACCACCGCAACTTTCTTCGTCATCGCGTAATGGGTTTATTGAAACAACTCAATCCATCGCTCGACGATACGATGTCGAAAAATTTTTCGCGACTCGGTGCCGAAAAAGAATTGATGGAGCGTTCGCTCAGTGCTCTCAAAGAGAATTTTTCATTGGATAGCGAGAACAACATTCGTATTCCAAAGAAAGCGTTCGAAGGGTTTATTCATAAGTCGGGAGTTCTGCTTCGAATGATCGAACCGTTTGGATTTAATTTCTCCACTGCCGAATCGATCGTGAGCACGACACAGCCTGGGAAGATGTTTTTCTCCAGAACACACCAGTTGGTTGTTGATAGGGATGACCTGATAATTTCTTCCAGCGTTTCTGATGTGGAGATTACAATCGAAGAAACGACTGATTTAGGTTTTACTAACAATCCCGACGTCGCTTATGTAGACGCTGATAAGATCGGGCCGCTTGTTTTAAGAAATTGGGAGGAAGGAGATTTCTTTTATCCCCTTGGAATGAAAGGCAGGAAAAAACTGAGTGACTTTTTTATCGACGAGAAGATCCCCGTAACCGAAAAGCAATCAATAAAGGTTCTTACATCTAACAACGAAGTTGTATGGGTCGTTGGTAAACGTCTTGATGACCGGTTCAGGATCACAGCGGTAACGAAACGCGTGTTGATCATCACAAAAACAAAACGCCCGGTATAACACCGGGCGCCCTGAAACTATGAAACTATTTTGTAACTACTTTACCTTGTCGCGGCCGGCTTCGAGGATCGCATAGTCTTTCCAGGTCTTGTAAGTTGCTTCGTCGAGTTTGTCGGAAGCGGAGCCTGCTTCATCGGGACGGAAGGTGCCTTCGCTGTCCCACCATTTTTTTGCGTTCTCTTTAGCTGCTTTCTTATCGATACCATCAAAGAAATTGATGATCGAATCAGAAATCATCCAGGGTTTCGCGATAGTAGCGTACTTCTCGAATATCATCGAGCGCATTTGCGTACCGCTAGCCTGGTTCTTAAAATGATTAACTGTATATGAGAGTGTCTCGGGTTCAGTCATGATCATGTCCCAGTATTTTTTCGAGGTGATCACCTGGGCCGTAGTGAGCATATAGCCGAAACCCCTTTCGATGGGCTCTTTTGTGATGTTGCACGATGCCTTCAGCTCTTTCTTCTTCTTTCCGAATAATGTATCAAAAATTGCCATTGAGGTTCTTAGGTTAAACTTCTAACTACCATAATAGATACTCCGAGATAGCTAAATAGTTGCACACGCGCACATTTTTTTTGCGTGAACTGTCAAAATAACGCCGTGAATGACAATTTTTTACGTTCCCTTATTACCGTTAGGTTTTTTGTTCTGCATCAGTCCGTAGCGTGTCAAAAAGTCATCGAGCTGCTCGACCGGGAGCTTTTTCGCGATAATCTTGTGTTTGGCATCGATTACGTACATAGAAGGAGTGGTTTCAGCGTAGTAGAATTTGCTCCAGTGACCAACATAAGTTCGCGGTCCGTTAACCGTAGTAAAGGGAACCTTGAAATCTTTGATGAACGACTTCATCTTCGCAATTGAAGTGTCGGTGCTTACGGCATAAACTTCGAAATCGAATTTTGCTTTGTTCTTGTTGTAGAACTCTACAAGCTTCGGCGTCTCTTCGCGACAATGACCGCAGTCGGGATTGAAGATGTAGAGTATCGTGTACTTGTTCTTGATGTCGTACATCGACTTTGCCTTAAGATCTTTATCCTGCATGATGAGGTTAGCAGCGTTGCCACCGATCATACTCACTCTTATCTTATCTACATAGTCTTTAATGTTCTGCTTGTCTTTCTTGCTGAGCCAGTAATCCATCTCGCCTGTAGCGATGTACTTATCGAAGATGTTTACATAAACCTGGTCGAGGCCCATGATCGGGTGTGTTTGGTAATGTGTAACACAAACCCAGATGAAGTATTTATACGCATCGGGATTCTTCTTCACCTTCGCTGCAAGCCGGTTGATCTCTTTAGTGAGCGTATCGGGCACCTGCAGGAACAAACGGTCTAAATAGTCTTTTACTTTCTCTGAATAGATAGGTCTTTGTAAACGTGTCAATGCATCATCGGAGAGATCGAAATAATCAAAGTAGTGTTCGCGATAATACCTGAACTGCCACGTGGAATCGATCGTACCATCGGCACGCTTAGGGGGATCGGGAACAACAACTTCTTTCGTTGTCTTAATAAGTCGTGCGGTAAGTGTGGTTGGATGCTTCGTTACTAGATCATTCTGGTAAGTTGTTACCTCTTTCGAGATCTTATTGAATTCTTCGCGTGCGTTTTTCTTGGCGTCGGGTTTAAGCGTACTGTCTTTTAATACCTTCAGGTATGGGTCGGCTTCTTTAAATTTTTGTGTGAGGTACCTGGCATTCTCGAAGAACAGTTTGTTGTCTTCATCGCCTTTAACAACCATGTGTGCGATGTAATCTGTTGTGTCCGTCTCCATCGAGAATCTTTGGTTGTTCCCCACTACAAATTCGAACAACTGCATCTTGGGTGCGAGCACAACCATGAACACACCTTGTTGAAGGGGATTTGAGTCTTCGAAGGTGAAGTTTCCTTTCGAGTCTACCTTAGCGGTATCGCGGAGGTATTTTTGCTGACCATTATAATAAGCCAGCAGTACGGATGTGTCTTTGAGACCTTTGATCTTGAAGTCCATCTTGTAACCTGGCTGTGCAGACGCTGCAGCGGAGATAAAAACCAGCAACAGGAGACCGGGGCGTAGTGACATATTCGGCATGGATTAAGGACCTGTCTGCCGACAGGCAAGTGCGAATTTCCGACTTTTATCGTTTATAGCAATGTCATTAATGGTCAGTTGGGCGAATTGGTAAACGTTTAACACTTTTTTAATAAAACGTGCAATGAGCAACGTGCAAAGTGCAATGATCCGGGCTCACACTCGTTGCACGTTGCACATTGTACGTTGCACCCCGAAAGGCTATTTTTGCCTCGCCTCGCGTAGCCGCTTCGGCGGACCAAGGCACCCTTTCTATGTCGATTACAGTAAGAAATCTCACGAAGCTATACGGTACCAAACCCGCAGTGAACAACATTTCCTTTTCGGTAGCTCCGGGTGAGGTGGTGGGATTTCTCGGACCCAACGGCGCCGGCAAGTCCACAACCATGAAGATCATGACGGGCTATCTTCCGCCTACCGAAGGATCGGTGACCGTGTGCGACCAGGAAGTTTCACAACAAAAGTCTGTAAGGAAAATCATTGGGTATCTGCCGGAGCACAATCCATTGTATGTCGACATGTATGTTCATGAGTTCCTTCACTTTATTGGTAAAGTGTATGGAATCCACGGTGCCGATCTGAAACGCAAAGTTGCCGAAACGGTAGAGCGTTGTGGGTTGACAATAGAGCAGAACAAGAAAATCGAAATGCTGTCGAAAGGATATCGCCAGAGAGTTGGATTAGCGCAGGCGCTTCTTCACGATCCACAAGTGTTGATCCTCGATGAGCCCACAACAGGTCTCGACCCGAACCAGATCGTCGAGATCCGACAGTTGATACGATCTATCAGCGCTAATAAAACTGTTTTGTTCTCGACACACATCATGCAGGAAGTACAGGCGTTGTGTCATCGCGCGGTAATCATTAACAAAGGTGAAGTTGTTGCCGACGATACAATCGACAATCTTCTCGCCCGCAGCACCGACAATTCATTGGAGTCGGTGTTCAGAGATCTTACTAAAACTCCTGCCGAATGATACAGGTGTTCTCGAAAGAAGTAGGCGGGTTCCTTAATTCATTGATCGCGTACATCGTTGTTGGTGTGTTCCTCACCGCGATCGGTTTGCTCACCTGGGTTTTCAAAGACACCTCTGTTCTCGATAACGGTTTTGCCAATCTCGACACGTTGTTTACACTGGGTCCGTATGTTCTCGTGTTTTTAATTCCAGCGATCACGATGAAGAGCTTCGCCGAAGAAAGAAAGTTGGGAACGATGGAGTTGCTGCAGACAAAACCACTTACCGACTGGGATATTCTTCTTGGGAAATTTTTTGCTTCCGCTGTACTCGTGTTGTGTGCGCTGCTGCCAACACTTGTCTATTATTATACGATCTATCAACTAAGTGATCCGGTTGGCAACGTCGACTCTTCGGGGATTGCCGGATCTTATGTTGGACTGTTCTTATTGGGAATGGTTTTTTGTGCGATAGGCATACTGGCTTCGTCGCTCACCAACAACCAGATCGTTGCATTTTTGACGGCAGCTTTTCTCTGCTTCCTGTTTTATTCGGGCTTCGATTCATTCTCTGCGTTGGTGTTGGAAGGAGGGCAGGGCCTGTTTATTCGTCAGCTGGGAATTTTGTATCACTACGAATCGCTGAGTCGTGGACTGATCGACAGTCGTGATGTGATCTATTTTGTGAGCGTTGCATTTGTGTTCTTGTTGTCAACTAAAACCGTATTGGGTTCCCGGTCATGGTAAACTGGAAAAGCAAACGTTTAGGTGACCTGCTTACGTTGGGCAATGGCCTCGCGCTGGTTGTGTTGATCAATTTGATTGCGTCGCTTTTCTTTTTCCGTATCGATCTAACGGAAGAAAAAAGACACTCGATAAAGCCAGTCACCAAACAGATCCTCGGGAAACTGGAAGACGTAGTGTATGTAGAAGTTTATCTCGACGGCGATCTCAACGCGGAGTTCAAAAGACTTCGGAACTCCATTCGCGAAACGCTGGAAGAATTCAGGATCTACTCGAACGGAAAGGTGCAATACAAGTTCACCAACCCGATGACTGCATTAAGTCAGAAGGCTCAAGCAGAATTCCTGCAGGAGCTTGCTTCGAAAGGCATCCAGGTTTTGCCAGTCATTGAAACTAACGAAGGAGAGCGAACAGAGAAACGAGTGGTTCCGGGTGCGCTCATATCGTACGACGGCAATGAAAAAGGTGTGATGTTGTTCAAACAAAACATTGCAGCCAATTCTCAGGAGGTTATCAATCAAAGTATAGAAGGCCTCGAGTTTGAGCTGGCAAGTGCAATCATGGCACTCAATAGCAACGATCGGAAGCACATAACTTTTCTTTCAGGTCATGGCGAACTCGATAGTCTACAGACTGCAAGCTTGCGTGCAAGTCTCAGCAGTCAGTATGACGTAACTGAATCCGATTCGGCACAAGGTGATGTCGTTATTATTGCCAAACCAACAAAGAAATTCTCTGAGCTCGATAAACTGAAACTCGATCAATACCTGGTGCAAGGGGGAAACATTATGTTCTTCATCGACCAGATGCATGCGTCGATGGACAGCGCTTCGATGGACAACAACTTTGCATTTCCATACGAAACGAACCTGCAGGACCAGCTCTTTAAATATGGTGTTCGTGTGAACCCCGATCTTGTACAGGATGCATTCTCGGCAACTTATCCTGTTGTTGTTTCCGACGTTGGCGGACAACCACAGATCGTGCCTATGGAGTGGCCGTTCTTTCCCTTGATCCATCGTTACGCCAATAACCCGATGACGCGCAACATGGACGCTTCGATTACGAGATTCATTAGCTCTATCGACAGTGTTCGCGCAGATGGCGTTAAGAAAACAGTTCTCTTCACAACATCGGAGTATTCTCGAAAACTTTCGGCGCCTGTGAAGGTTAGTGTGAATGATCTGCGCAACGTGAAGCCGCAGGACTTCAATGGAGGGATGATACCGGTGGCATGGTTGCTCGAAGGTAATTTTACGTCATTATATAAGAATAGATTTTTACCCGACGGAGCATCAAAAGAAAATTTCCGCGAAAGCGGTACAGGCAAAGTAATTATTGTTGGCGACGGTGACTTCGTTCGCAACGACGTCAATCCAAGGAATGGTATGCCTCAGGAACTTGGTAAAGATCCGATATCGGGTCGCGTATTTGCCAATGAAAGAGTGGTAACGAATATGGTTGCCTATCTCACCGACCAGGGTGGACTGATCACGACACGCAGTAAAGAGATCGACGCACGTCCGTTGAAAAAAGATAAAGTGAAGAACGAGAGAGCAAAGTGGCAGGTGATCAATATTGTATTGCCACTGGTGATGATCGTTCTGTGTGGTTTGTTGCTTTCATGGATTCGTAAAAGGACTTATGCCAACTTCTGAAAACACAAATAAGCGGTTAGCACTTTCTTTAATTGTAATGATCATTACAATTATCGCATTCTGGTTCTTTGCCTTTCGCGAAAGCAAGATCGAAATCGATGAGAATGCTTTAACTGTTCCGGATCTGGCTAATGTAGATCGTATTGAGATGGGTAACGTTGTTTTGAAATTCGACGGGACGAAGTGGATAGTAAACGATCAATACCCAGCCGACAGGAGAGCCATACAGGTTTTATTCGGGACCGTTCAGAATGTAAGGCCAAGAAGACCTGTCGGTGAGAAACAATTATCCTTAGTAAAGGAACAACTGAAAACATCGGGAACAACCGTCAGGTTTTTTGTAAAAGATGCTCTCGTGAAATCCTATGTTGTTGGAGGCAACCCTTCGAAGCCGGAGGCGTGGTTCCAGGTTGGAGACAGCGACCCGGTGATCGTGAACATTCCCGGCTATCGCGTGTACTCTGCCGGCGTGTTCGAACAGGGTGCGAACGACTGGCGCGATAAGCGGGTGTTTTCTTTGAACTGGAGAAATTTTAAAGCGCTGGATGTGTCGTTTACGAAAAACGCTGCCGATGGCTTTACGATTTCCGGAAAAGGCCGCCAGTTTACTGTGGAAGGCATGACCGAAGCCGACACGTCCAAAGTGAACACGTATCTCGACGATGTTTCGCTCCTGGTGGGTGAAGGATTTTATCAACAGGGTCAGCGTGCCCGGATCGACAGCCTCGTGGCCGGCCCCACGTCGTTCGACGTTACCGTGAGCGACATCGGCAACAGGTCTTTCCGCCTCGAAATTTTCCCCCCACTCCGCAACGAAGTCAATGTTTTCGGTCGCGTAAACGGCGAGATCATGGTTTTTCCGAGGAGCGAAATCGTGCGGATTGCCAAGAAAAAGTCGTGGTTCCGGCCTACCCCCGCCCCGTAGCAAGAAGGGACTTTGCTACAGGGAAATTTTTCTATCTTTACCCCCCATTCAACCACTAACCAAGATGAAGTTCATCGTTAACTCCAATTATCTGCTCAAGCAGTTGTCGAACATCAATGGAGTGATCACAACCAATCCTGTTGTTCCCATCCTTGAAAACTTTCTCTTCGAGATCGATAAGACAAAACTCACTGTTACCGCTTCCGATCTCCAGACTTCGATGATCACGGAGCTTAACGTGGAATCAAAAGAAAAAGGAAATATCGCGGTGCCTGCGCGCATACTGCTCGATACTCTGAAAAACCTTCCCGACCAACCCGTTACTTTCTCGATCGACGAGTCGACTTACAGCATCGAGATCAGTTCCGACAACGGTCGCTATAAACTTTCGGGCGAGAACGCTACCGACTTCCCCAAAGTGCCAGCGGTATCGCACGACTTCTCGGCAGCCGTTTCATCGGAAGTGTTGGGTCGCGCCATCAACAATACCATCTTCGCCACCAGCAGCGACGAGCTTCGTCCTGCAATGACCGGCGTTTATGTTAACCTCGGTGAAAAGAATACAACCTTCGTTGCTACCGACGGACACAGGCTGGTTCGTTATCGTCGTACCGACGTGAAATCAGAAAACGGAAATGCGATCATCATTCCTCGCAAGGCATTGAACCTTTTGAAAGCAACATTGCCAACTGAGAACAGTGATGTGAGCATCGACTTCAACATGTCGAACGCATTCTTCAAGTTTGGCAACATCAAGATGATCTGCCGGTTGATCGACGAACGTTTCCCTGATTTCGAAAACGTAATTCCCAGCTCTGCCACCATCAAGATGACGATCAACCGTGTTGACTTCCTTGGATCGCTGAAACGTATTTCGATCTATGCGAACAAGACAACGCACCAGGTTCGTTTGAAGATCACGGGAAGTGAACTTCAGGTTTCTGCTGAAGATCTTGATTTCTCGAATGAAGCGAACGAACGTCTTTCATGCGAGCATGAAGGTGAAGATATCGAGATCGGCTTCAACGCGAAGTTCCTGGTAGAGATGCTGTCGAACATCGGAACAGAACAGATCAAATTGAACATGTCGGCTCCGAACAAAGCAGGAGTGATCCTGCCTGCAGATAAGGATAAGAATGAAGACATGCTGATGCTGGTAATGCCGGTGATGTTGAATCAGTACGTATAGGTCTGATAATTAGTCAGTTAACAACATTTAATAGGGGACAGGGTTACAAACCCTGTCCCTTTTTTATGAATTTCTGTTAACTTCAAACACTCCGGCTTCGCTAAAGCTACGTCGGATAACACCCTTAAATTATTATGGAATCATTCTCAGATTGGTGGAGTGGCCTTAGCGTGATGCTTAAGATCTTTTGGTCTCTTGCGTTGCCATTCACAGTGATCTTCGTGTTGCAACTCATCCTGTCGTTCATGAGCCACGACGGTCCCGACGATATTGGTGAACCGGACTCAGGTGGAGGCGATCACGGAGCGGGATTTCAATTCTTCACACTCAAAAATTTCATCGGCTTCTTTACCATCTTCGGATGGGCTGGCATTGCTATGATCGAATCGGGCGCGAGCAATGGAGTAGCTGTGATCGTGGCAACGATCGCCGGCGCTTTAATGATGTTCGTAATGGCAGGTATGTTCTACCTGTTGGTCAAAGCACAATACGATGGCACGATGAAGATCGAAAGAGCCGTTGGCCACACAGGTGAAGTTTATCTCACCATACAGTCGAAACGTGGAGGTCTTGGTAAAGTGCAGATCAAGGTACAGGGTGCACTCCGCACACTGGATGCACTTACTGATGACGACTTTGATATCCAGACAGGAAAGATCGTTAAGGTTGCGAACATCGTTAACGATAATACTCTTCTTGTTACAGCCAGTTAAGCAAACACCCTTTAATCTATAGTTATGTTTACCATTCCCCTAATAATTGGTATTGTAGTATTCATGTTCATCATGATACTAAGCTCGTTGCGACGGTACAAACGATGTCCGTCCGACAGGATTCTTGTTGTATATGGAAAAGTAGGAGGCGGCGGATCTGCGAAATGTATTCATGGTGGTGCGGCATTCATATGGCCCGTGTTCCAGGATTATGCATTCATGGATCTCACACCGATCTCCATAGAAGTAAACCTTACGAATGCACTCAGCAAGCAAAACATTCGTGTTGATGTTCCTTCAAAATTCACTGTGGGTATCTCGACAGAAGGTGGCATTATGGAGAATGCTGCGGAACGTCTTTTGGGTCTGCAGCGTCCCGATGTTCATGCGTTATCGCATGATATCATTGTTGGACAGATGCGTTTGGTGGTTGCGATGATGGACATCGAAGAGATCAACACCAATCGTGACAAGTTTTTGCAGAACGTTGCACATAACGTTGAAGTTGAATTGAAGAAGATCGGTTTGAAACTGATCAACGTGAACATCACGGACATAAAAGACGAAAGCGGTTACATCGTTGCCCTTGGTAAGAAAGCTGCTGCCAGTGCAATTAACGAAGCCAAGATCCGCGTGGCAGAACAGGAGCGCATTGGTGATATCGGTAAGACCGAGGAAGAAAAGAACAGGGACATTAAGGTTGCCGAAATGGTACGTGACCGCGATGCATCCGTTGCCATTGCATCGAAAGACAAAGAGATCCTTATCGCTGGCGCAAAACGTGACGAACAGATCGGTAAAGTTGAAGCCGACAGAGACACCCGTATCAAATCGGCGGAAGCGAATGCTCTTGCCGTGCAAGGTGAAAACAACTCGAAGATCAGCGTTGCCAACTCCGACTCGGCACGTCGTGAGAAAGAAGCGGAAGCGTTGAAGCGTGCGACGGCTGCTGAAAAAGTACAGTCGGCGAAAGCCCTCGAAGAAGCATACGTTGCCGAACAGAAAGCGGAAGCAGCCCGTGCAGAACGCGAACGTGCATCGCAGAATGCGAACATCGTTGTGGCGGCGGAGATCCAGAAGCAAAAGGCCATCATCGAAGCGCAGGCAGATGCAGAGAAAGTGAGAGAGCGTGCGAAAGGTGAGGCGGATGCCATCTACGTTAAGTTGGAAGCCGAAGCGCGCGGTATGTTCGAGATCCTGACCAAACAGGCGCAAGGTCTGCAACAGATCGTTCATGCGTCGGGCGACAATGCACGTGATGCAGTTCTGTTGTTGATTGTTGATAAGCTGCCTGAACTGGTGAAACTTCAGACAGAAGCGATCAAGAACATCAAGATCGATAAGCTTACTGTGTGGGATGGCGGCAATGGCGCTGGCCCCGACGGCAAGACATCGACAGCGAATTTTATTTCGGGACTATATAAATCGGTTCCGCCGTTGCAGGAGATCTTCAACATGGCCGGCATGGAGCTGCCCGAATATTTGAAGGGCAAGAGTGCCGACGAGCTGAAGAAGCTGGCGGAGGAGACGAAAGCGAAGGTTGATACGGGGAAAATTGATACCGCTAAAAAGTAATTTTAACTACTTCATATAAAAAAGGCCTGCCTCAACCTGGGGGTAGGCTTTTTTATTGATGCAAATGATAATTAACGCCGGTCTTTGAGCGTTTTATTATTTATGAAAAAATGGTTGCTTCCTGCCTTCTTCCTTCTCTTTGGGAGCAACGCATTCGCAACACACTTAAGAGCCGGCGAGATCATCGCAACCCGTGTGAGTTGCACGGCGCTCACATTCCGCATCACAGTAACAGTTTATATCGATACCGGGTCCGGTGTTCACTTCGGTGGCCCCGGTGAATTCCTTAATTTTGGCGACAGCACTTTCGTGGAAGTCCCCGATACTCCCACCACGCCGCGTCCCGACCTCGGGCAAAATATGGGAATGGCCCAGTTTGTCATTACACATACATATGCCGGGTATGGTCGTTATCTCATTCGCTATGCCGAACCGTTTCGCAACGGCAGTGTCGTGAATCTCGACGATCCTCTTTCTACTTTGTTTTATATCGAGACACTGGTGGATATGGATCCATTGCTGGGTTGTGATAATACGCCGCAGCTTCTCGTGCCACCTATTGATAAAGCTTGCGTTGGTGCTGCATGGTATCACAATCCAGGTGCATACGATACAGATGGCGACAGCCTTTCCTATCAAATGGTTGAGCCTAAGATGGGAAAGGGTGTTAACGTGATCGACTATCGCGACCCAAACACAAAAGAATTTTATACTCGTGGTGGCATCAACTACAGCACCGCGAATGAAAACAAGAACGGCCCACCGACATTCAGCATCAATGCAACAACGGGTACGATCATTTGGGATGCACCGGGAATGCAGGGTGAATACAACATCGCGTTCCTCATCAAAGAGTGGAGGAAGTTCGACGGTAAATGGGTGTTGCTCGGTTATGTTGAACGCGACATGCAGATCGTTGTCGAAGACTGTAACAACCGGCGACCGGAGCTTCAACTGCCGGCCGACATTTGTGTTGAAGCAGGAACTTTGATCGACGAAGATATTCTTGGTTACGATCCTGATTCCGACAGCGTGATCATCGATGTTTATTCGGAGACGTTGGTTGTTACGCCGAGAGCGGTGATCTCGCCGTCGCCATCGAAGTACCAGGCATCGAGTCCTTCAAGTCCGGCAAAGATCCACTACCAGTGGCAGACGGATTGTAAACATGTACGCGATCAGCCTTACATCGTTACCGTGAAGATCACCGATAAGCCGGTGGCGCATGGAACGCCGTTGGTTCAATTCAAAACCTGGAAGATCACGGTGGTGGGTCCACCGCCCGAATGGAATTCAGTGCAACAAGATCTTTCGGCGCGAAGCGCGACGCTGGTATGGGACAAATACACATGCTCGAATGTTGCCACGACTATGCAGGTGTGGCGAAGAGTGGACGGCGTTCCGTACACGTCGCCCGATTGTGTAACGGGCATGCCCGAGTCGCTCGGCTACACCAAGATTGCGGAAGTTCCCATTGGGCAAGCGAGTTATTTAGATACGAATGGAGGGAAGGGATTGGCGATCGGTGCAAAGTATTGTTATCGATTGGTGGCAGTGTTCCCGGGATTTACTCCTGCGGAGAGTTACGTGTCGAGAGATACTTGTCTCGCGCCGATATTAGCCGATGCGCCGGTGATCACGAATGTAACGGTGGATAAGACGAGCGTTGACCAGGGACAGATCACTGTGAAGTGGCGATCGCCTTTCGATATTAACAAGACACAATTTCCGCCGCCATACTCATACGAAGTTTATCGGGCCGAGGGTTTAACAGGCAAGATCAAGCTCACGAAGCCGCATCCGGGAAGACTTACTGATTCCACTTACGCCGACGTTGGAATTAACACGGAGTCGAACGCATACAACTACAGGATCCTTGCCTACGATGCGAACAACAATCGCATCGACAGTTCTAATGTGGCGTCGAGCGTGAGGCTGGAGGTTCATCCGCAGGTGAACAAGATCGGGTTGATCTGGACTGCCGATGTGCCGTGGAGTAACGGATCAGATTCGTACCCGATGCATTTAATCTATCGCGGACCGGAAGGAGCGACAGACGATCAGTTGGCGTTGATTGACAGTGTGAATGTAAACCGTTCGGGCTTTGTGTACCTCGATTCGGGTCAGTACAACAACACGCCGCTCGACAACACAAAAACTTATTGCTACCGGGTGATGACGCGTGGCACTTACGGTAATCCGAAGATCCTGGCGCCGCTGTTGAATTTTTCCCAGAAGATCTGTGCGATACCGAATGATACGACGCCACCGTGCAAGCCGATTTTCGGCAGTGATATCATTGCGCAACATTGCGATAATTTACCGAATGGAGGTTGCGGCATTACGGTGTACAGCAACACCATTCAATGGAATAAGCCTGTTGATAAAGTTTGCGGGTCAGATGTGGTGAGCTACAATATTTACGTGGCCGATCAGCTTGGGAATGAATTCAGGTTGTATGCAAGTGACGTTCGCGATACAGTGTTTGTCGACAGTAACAAAGACCTCACTTCGTTTGCGCGTTGTTATAAGATCCAGGCTGTCGATCGATCGGGGAATTTTAGTGAATTAAGTGAGCAGTTTTGTTTCGACAACTGTACGCACTACGAATTGCCGAATGTGTTTTCACCCAACAGCGATGGATGTAACGATGTGTTTTCTGCTTTCGGCGACCCGGATCGTGATGCAATGTGCGATGCCGATGAAGATCCGGCAAAATGCGCGAAGTATGTGGAGCGTGTGGATTTTATAGTGTACGATCGTTGGGGAAAGCAGGTGTATGAATTGAAAGACAGTAAGGAGAGAAGTATTTACATCCGCTGGAATGGTCTTGATAATGAAGGAAGAGAGATGCCGGCGGGAGTTTATTATTATCGTGCGGATGTGCATTACATAACGGTTGATCCGGATAACAGGGTGGAGTTGATGAAAGGATGGGTGCAGTTGGTAAGGGGGCAGTGATTTTTGCTAATAGATTTTTTCGCCGCGCTGGAGGCATTCCATTAGTCCGTGGATGTTTCCCAATAGTACGCCGGAGATTTTTGCAGCCAGCTTTTTATCATCGTAATTGTAACTTCTCAGAAGGAAGATGAACTCCTCAAAGGAACTGACACGTTCATCCCTGATATCCTCCAAAAGTGATCCCGGATACACTGCACTCGAGACGTAATGATCGATTAACTCAACATCCTCGATGACGGTTTGATTTCTCTCTATTTTCAGTTCAAGGAATTTTAATTTTTCCATCGTAAGGAGAGGATAGGTTGTTGTTATATTTACCATAATGATCTAACGTTTTTGTTTAGAATTAAATTTTTTTACGGCTCTTAGGTCGTTAAGCGTTTTTATGGAGTCATCGCGCAAGTCATTGAATTTCTTCTCATGTTCTCCGAAACGTTTATCAAAATGCCTTTCAATCTCTTCATCGGCCTTTAGGTAAAGTCCAACATTAATCGCCAGCAGCAACGTAATCACAATCCCTGCAAAAATGTAAAAGTCGTTTGTCCTGGTATGCAATGAAGCCCCTGCATTCATCTCCACTGATTCTATCACCAACGCCCCTGCATTAGTAACATATACCGCGAGCAACACACAATAAAAAAAGCCCGAGAATTACCTCAGGCTTCTTTAGTGGTTTCGATTTCCAATCCCTCCTTATGACTTCAATTGAGAAAAATCAAAACTCGTTTCCAAAAACTTGGTCGTAAACTTACCGGAACGGAAAATCGGGTTATCCATCAGTGCCAGGTGGAACGGTATCGTCGTCTTCACACCCTCAATAACAAACTCACTCAACGCACGCTTCATCCTCGTAATAACTTCCTCGCGACTCTGACCACTCACGATCAGCTTGGCAATCATCGAATCGTAGTTAGGAGGGATCGTATAGCCGGCATAAACGTGACTATCAATCCTCACGCCGTGGCCACCGGGCATGTGCATATTGGTGATCTTGCCTGGTGAAGGCCTGAAATTATTCGAAGGATCTTCCGCGTTAATGCGGCACTCCATCGCAAACAGGTTCGGATAATAATTGCGGCCCGATATCGGAACACCGGCAGCAACCTTGATCTGCTCTTTTATAAGATCGTAGTCAGTAACTTCTTCAGTGATGGGGTGCTCTACCTGGATGCGTGTGTTCATCTCCATGAAGTAGAAATCACCATGCTTGTCAACCAGGAACTCGATCGTTCCAACACCTTCGTAGTTGATCGCGTGCGCTCCCTTGATCGCAGCCTCACCCATTCTTTCACGCAACTCCTGGGTTACTACAGGAGAAGGAGTTTCTTCCACCAGCTTCTGGTGACGGCGTTGAATTGAACAGTCGCGCTCCGAAAGGTGACATGCCTTTCCGTATTGGTCGCCCACCAGCTGGATCTCAATGTGACGGGGTTCTTCAACAAATTTTTCGAGATAAAGTCCATCGTTGCCAAAAGAAGCGGCAGCTTCACGCTTCGCATCGTCCCATGCTTTTTTGAACTCCGACTCGTTGTTGATGATACGCATACCCTTACCACCACCACCGGCGGTAGCTTTCACGATAACAGGATACTTGATCTGTTTCGCGATGCGAATACCTTCTTCCATCGACGACAACAAACCATCGGAACCAGGGATCACGGGAACGCCCGCTTTCCTCATGGTGTCTTTCGCGGTCGCTTTGTCGCCCATGGCTTCGATCATCGCGGGGGACGGCCCGATGAATTTAATTCCGTACTCGTGGCATATCGCCGAAAACTCTGCGCGCTCCGAAAGAAAACCGTAGCCAGGATGTATTGCATCGGCGTTGGTGATCTCGGCAGCGGAGATGAGCCGGGGAATGTTGAGATATGATTCTTTGCTTGGTGCATCGCCGATACAAACTGCTTCGTCGGCGAAGCGAACGTGCAGGCTTTCGCGATCGGCGGTTGAGTAAACTGCCACAGTTTTGATATCCATCTCTTTACACGTTCTTATAATGCGTAAAGCGATCTCGCCGCGGTTTGCGATTAATATTTTCTTAAACATAGTTTCTTTTAAATGTTTTCCCCCGCGGAGCGGGGGGAAAACATGAATTAATATTAGTCCGGTTCAACAACAAACAACACCTGATCGTATTCAACAGGCGAGGCATTTTCAACCATCACCTTTACGATCGTTCCGGATACTTCAGCTTCTATTTCGTTAAACAATTTCATTGCCTCAATGATGGCCACGGTCTGGCCTTTCGAGATCTTATCGCCAACCGATGCAAATGGAGGCGAGTCGGGGTTTGAAGAGCGATAGAATGTACCGATCATCGGCGACTTGATTTCAAGATTTGCTTTGCCGGCTACAGCGGGCTTTTCTGCTTTAGCAGGTTGATTGTTCTGAGGTGCCGTTATTTGCGGAGCCTGTAATGCTGCTTGGGTAGTCATAACAGAACCAGAGTTCTTCAAAACTTTTTGATCGGGCTCGCGCTTAACGTGCAGTTTAATTTCCTTCGTCTCAATGTCAACTTCATTCAATCCGGATTGAGCGATGAAGTCGATGAGGTCTCTGATTTCCGAAGTTTTCATTTCCGAATTGGTTTGGGATTTTTCTTTAGCAGGAGCAGTTTTCTTAGCCATAGTCTCTTACTTCACGCGTTCAACATATTCACCTGTCGATGTCTTGATCTTGACGTTGTCACCGGTGTTGATGAACAACGGTACACGAACTTCCGCGCCAGTTTCTACGGTCGCGGCTTTCAACGTTCTTGTTGCAGTATCGCCGGCAACACCGGGTTCGGTGTAAGTAATATTCAACACCACGTGCTGAGGAGCTTCCGCAGTAATAGGACTTGCGCCGTCTTCGAAAGCTACCATCAACGTTACGCCTTCTTTGATGTAGTTAACTGAATCGCCGAGCAATGCTTTGTCGATATAGATCTGGTCGAAGCTGTCCGGATCCATGATCACGAGGCTATTGCCATCGGCATAGAGATATTGATAATCTTTTGTTTCAATCTTGAGGATCTCAACAGTGTCGCCGGGACGGAACCTGTCTTCCACAATTCTTCCGTTCTTCACATTGCGCATCTTCAATTGATAGAAGGCGCGAAGGTTACCGGGTGTGCGATGTTGCATTTCTTCTATTTGCAGAATATTTCCATCCATCCGCACGTAATTGCCTTTTGAGAGATCCGAGATAGTCGCCATAATCAGTAGTTCAGTTTTTAAGATACAAATAATATTTCCGACTCATTTGCTAATAGTTGGCAGCAAACCGCTAGTTGCTATTGTAGGCCCACTTTACCCACATCGCGCCCCAGGTAAATCCACCACCGAACGCTGCGATGATAAGATTGTCGCCCTTCTTGAGTTTCTTTTCATAATCCCACAACAACAATGGGATGGTTCCGCTGGTAGTGTTACCATAACGTTCGATATTCATCATCACTTTATCTTCCGTGATGCCAACGCGTTGTGCTGTTGCGTCGATGATACGCTTATTGGCCTGGTGTGGTACAAGCCAGTTGATATCCCCTGGCTTCAAATGATTTCTTTCTGCAACCTCGGCAGAAACGTCGGCCATGTTGGTAACGGCAAACTTGAACACTGCCGATCCTTCCTGGTAAACGTAGTGAAGTTTTTTATCTACGGTTTCATGTGAAGCGGGCATGCGGCTGCCGCCTGCTTTCATGTGGAGATACTTCTCTCCACCGCCGTCGCTTCTCATGATGGCATCCATCACGCCAACTTCTTCGGTAGTAGGTTCGAGCAGAACACAACCAGCGCCATCTCCGAAAATTATGCAGGTTGTTCTGTCGGTGTAGTCGAGGATGGCCGACATTTTATCGCCGCCCACGACAACAACTTTTTTATACATGCCCGATTGAATGAAGCTGGAGCCGGTTGCCAATGCATACACGAAGCCGGAACATGCGGCGCCAAGATCGTAGCTGAATGCGTTGGTGGCACCGACTGCCGATGCAACGATGTTTGCCGTCGCAGGGAAGGTCATGTCGGCTGTAACCGTAGCGAAGATGAGAAGATCGATAGTCTTCGGATCCGTGTTGGTTTTCTTAAGCATCTCTTTCACGGCTTTGATGCCGAGAACAGAGACGCCCTGGTTTTCACCTTTCAAAATTCTGCGCTCCTTGATACCTGTTCGCGTGGTGATCCATTCGTCGGTGGTGTCGACAATGGTTTCAAGCTCTTTATTAGTTAGAACATAATCCGGCACATATCCACCTACACCTGTGATCGCAGCTCTGATCTTACTCATTTTGTATATCGCTTAATAAAAACAAAACCCGATTGATTTTTTCAATCGGGCAATGAGAGTTATGATACTTAGGCGGCGTTGCCTCTCTCCATAACAACCTGGCCTTTGAAGTACAGTTTGTCTTCGTGCCAGTATGCGCGGTGGGGAAGGTGGTGTTCACCTGTAGCAGCGTCAACTGTGAATTGCTTTGCAGTTGCTTTATAGTGCGTCCTTCTCTTGTCTCTTCTTGTCTTCGAGGTTTTTCGTTTCGGATTTGGCATAGTACTGTTTTATTTAAGCTTTTTTAATTTTTCCCATCGAGGATCGACCTGTCCGTCATCGCCATCTTCTGACTTCGATTGATAGACGATCTTTCCTTCAGTATTGTCTTCTTCTTCATCTCTAAACTTAGGATGAAGCTTCTTTATCGGTATTTCAAGGCTAATGAACTCATACAAATATTGTCCGAGTTCAAGTTTATCCTGCTCGCGGGTAATGATGACGATCTCATCACTCAGCTCCGTTGCTTCGGGGCCGTATTTGAACATGATCTTCTTATGAACCTTTACAGGCTCTTCGAAGGGTTCAAGGCTACGGTCGCAAACCAGCCTGGCTTTACCCACTATCGAGAAATCGGCATCAATGAACGTTTCGTGCTTATCCAGCACCACTTTCGCTTCAAAATCACCACCCTGGACTATTTCCGAGCCGTACTTCTTGAAAAACTCATCGCCGATCGTAAAGTCGAACGAATGGGCTTTGCCGCTTAATCCTATAATATTTACGCTGTACGACCCCACACCCGGTGTTTTTGAAATAAGCGGGCAAATTTAAGGAATTTTTCGGGGTCGGAAAGTTCTAGGTGAGCATATACTCACTAAGCACTGTCTTTTTCAGCTCTTCCCGGCTGTGGGAAGAGAAGTTTTTGGACAGGAAATCGACCACATTCTTCATAAAACCGAGCTTTATGGCGATGCTCTTGCAGAAAATGATCTCGCTTTCGAAGACTTTCTGGTCTATAAACATCAGCATGATGCACTCGATCAAATACTCGAATTTTTGGTCGTTAGACAGCGCCCCCAGGGTGCCGATCGGCTCCGGGTTGCGGATGATCTCGTTTACAGCATCCTCCGGGAAATTTCGTTCCCTGGCAATCCTGAACACCATTTCCCTCTCCACCTTCGCGAAATGCTTGTCGGCTTCGGCGAGTTGAATCAGAATATTGAGCTGTTTTTTGGTGACAATATCCATCGCAATCAGATCCATCAAATCTAAAAAATTTGCCAGCTAATTAGGCAGTGAAAACACGAGAATCCGGCAAAATTTACAGAATAAGGTACATCAGTTTGTTTATTGCTCACGGAAAAGGCGGAAAACACGGACATAATGCGGCGACGGCAGTCTTCAGCGTTTTCAGCGCTGCTTGCCGGCAAGCAAGGTCTGTGAGAAAACTAATCTGGCTGTTGTGCCGCCCTGTTCCTTATAATCTCGCTCGCCAGGAAGATCGCTTCCCGCATAGAGCCGCAGTCGGCCTGGTTTTTCCCGGCAATCGCATAGGCCGTGCCATGGTCGGGCGACGTGCGCACGACCGGCAGCCCGGCGGTGTAATTCACACCACTATCGAAGGCCAGCGTCTTAAAAGGGGTAAGCCCCTGGTCGTGGTACATGGCTATAGTACCATCGTATTTCGCATACGCACCCGAGCCAAAGAACCCGTCGGCCGGGAAAGGGCCGAAGATCAGTTTGCCCTTCGCCTTCAGGTCGCTGATCACAGGCTTAATGATATTGATCTCTTCTTCGCCGATCAGCCCCTCGTCGCCCGCATGGGGATTGAGACCGAGTACGGCAATACGTGGCTTCTGTATGTTGAAATCTTTCTTGAGCGACAATTCCATAAGACGGATCTTGAGCTCCACGCGCTCGCGCGTGAGATACTGGGTGATCTCTTTTACCGGGATGTGTTCCGTAACGAGACCTACTTTAAGATTGCTTCCCGAGAGCAGCATGAGACTTTCGGTAGCATTGAAAATTTTCGTGAGATATTCTGTGTGACCGCGGAAAGGGAATTGCTCGCTGTGAATTGTATACTTATCGATGGGGCCTGTAACGAAGCCGTCGATCAATCCTTCGCGGGCTTCTTCTACAACTTTCTCTAAAGCTATTCTCGCAGCGTTGCCACTTTCTTTTGATGCCTTGCCTGGCGCTATCTCTATATTATCGTCCCAACAGTTTACCACGTTGATGGTCTTCGGAAAGAATTGTCCTTTTTGTTTCAGCTGACTGTAATTGAAGTCTTCGAGATTCATCAGCTTCTTATAGTATGCTAAAACACGCGTTGATCCGTAGACAACAGGCGTGATCATATTTAATATGCGGCTATCGGCAAGAGCACCGATGACAACTTCAGGACCGATGCCGTTGAAGTCGCCCATAGTAATGCCGATACGAGGTTTATTATTCATAAATGCAATCTACCTTTACAGGATGGTAAGACCAAAAAAACATCTGGGTCAACACTTTCTAAAAGATAAGAATATTGCTTCGAAGATCGTCGATGCTCTTCAGTCTACGGACATACCCGTACTTGAAATTGGTCCGGGCACCGGAGTTCTTACCGACATGCTGATAAAAAAAGAGTTTCCCTACTCGGTGATCGAGATCGATAAAGAATCTATCGAGTACCTGCATAAACAGTATCCTTCATTAAGGATCATCGAGGGCGACTTTCTTGAATTCGATATCAAAGGGGATCTCGCCATCATCGGCAATTTTCCCTACAACATCTCATCGCAGATCTTCTTTCATGTCCTGGATTTCAGAAATGATGTAAAGGAGGTTGTCTGTATGCTTCAAAAAGAAGTGGCCGATCGTATTGCATCGAAGCACGGCAATAAGACTTACGGAATACTGAGCGTATTGCTCCAGGCTTATTACGACATCGATTATCTTTTTAAAGTCCCGCCCGGTGTTTTTTATCCGCCTCCAAAAGTCAACTCCGCTGTTATCCGGTTGAGACGCAACAATGTTGCAGCATTATCATGTGATGAAGTGTTGTTCAAAAAGATAATCAAACAAGGATTTCAAAACCGGCGCAAAACATTGCGCAACGCACTTAAAAATCTAAATTTGCCCGGCTTGTCCGCCGACAGGCGCGGATCGGTTTATGCATTACCCGTTATGGACAAGCGGGCCGAACAACTAAGCGTAAATGATTTTGTTGTACTCACGCAGGCAATAGAGAGAGAAGGTGAAAGAGCTGGTACCATTTGAGCTCACCGCGGAATACCGCGATCGTTTCCAGGAAGCGCTGAATGATCGCGACGCAGATTTTATTCGTCAAACCCTCGAGGAGGTTAACTCCGCCGACATTACCACACTTCTTTACGAATTCAATAGCGAGGAATCGAAGTACGTTCTCGACCTGCTTTCTATGGAAACAAGGTCGGAGATCATTCGCGATCTCGATCCCGACACCCGCAAGAAGTTCCTGAAGGTTTATGAGCCGAAGGAGATCGCGATGTTCATCAACCAGCTCGACTCCGACGACTCTGCCGATATTCTCAACGAGCTTCCCATTAAGGAACGCGAAGAGATCATCGGTCTCGTTGAGCCCGAAGTACGTACGCAGGTTATAGAGCTTCTGCGCTACGACGCTAATGTAGCCGGCGGTCTTATGGCCAAAGAGTTGATCAAGGCCCGCACCGGGTGGACCGTAGCACAGGCTACTGATGAAGCGAGGCGAATGGCCGCAACCGGTACCAAGTTTTACGCTGTGTATGTTGTAGACGATAGCGACAAGCTGATAGGACGCATGCCGCTGCAGCGATTGATCCTCACACCGGCAGCAGCGCTCATGGGAGATATTATTGATGAAGAGGAGCTCGTGGCCGTGGAAACATACATGCCCGATCACGAAGTTGCCGACATCATGAAGAAGTACGACCTCGAATCCGTTCCCGTTGTGAACGTGCAGGGTCAACTCGTTGGACGGATCACCATCGATGATATCGTGGATGTGATCTCCGAACAGGCCGATGCCGATCGCCAGGCCATGACCGGTATTACGGAAGATGTTGAAGAAGACGACAGCGTTTGGAAAAATACGCGTGCCCGTTTGCCGTGGCTCGTAATTGGGATCATGGGCGGACTGATCAGTGCGAGGCTCATGGGTAGTTTCGAAGCAGAGATACAGCGCATCGCAGCGATAGCATTCTTTATTCCCCTCATCCAGGCAACGGGCGGAAACGTTGGTATTCAATCTTCTTCATTGGTGGTGCAGAGTCTTGTAGCTCCCGGTATTGTTGACGAAGGATTGTTTACCCGTTTAACGAAAGTTTTAATGGTGGCTTTGTTGAATGGAGTTATGTTATCTATTCTTGTTTTCGGAGCAACATCACTTGTGTTTGGTTACGACAGACTTACGATAGTTGTATCGATTGCGCTATTTGGTGTAGTGATTTTTGCATCGTTTATTGGTACAGTTACTCCATTGGTATTGAATCGTCTTGGGTTCAATCCGGCGCTTGCCTCAGGCCCATTCATTACAACACTCAATGATCTTCTTGGTCTTGGTGTGTATTTTCTAACGATCCAGGTGTTTTTGTAGGGTAAACACAGTGCTTCTTGTTTTTTAAGAATACCTTTTAAATCTTACACCCCCGTGAGGCGCAAATACCTTTTTCGTATATTCCATTTCGAACTGCTTTAATCGATGTCTTTTTTTACCAACCTCGGCCGAAAACTCCAGGACAAATTCCACGACATTGTGGAGCGCCCGTTGCTAACGAGTGCCCTGGTGTTGCTTGTGGTCGCCATAGTTGTGTTGAGCTTAAGTCTTAAATACTATATCCGCGACTTCGATGGCTACTGGAGCCAGGTGTTGGTAGAGATGCACGGCATGATCTTCGACATTGCCGTGATCGCGATACTCCTCGCGTGGTTGAATCAAAGTGGTGAGATCCGCCAGAGAATAAGAACATATAAAGATGAGATAGACGACTTCCGTTTGTGGGAATCTGAAGAAGCCGCGTTTCGTACAGTAGGTAATATCAAACGTCTCAATCGTCACAGGATCCACGAGATCAATCTCGTTAACTGTTATCTCGCGCGTACCAATCTTAACTATGTAAACCTGAAAGGTTCGAATTTAAATTCGGCAAACCTCAGCAACTCATCGTTGATAGAGACTAATCTCGAGAACACGCGATTCAATCAAACCAATCTCGAGAACTCGAATCTCAACCAGGCCAATCTTCATGGTGCTTATGCGAGCGGTGCTAATTTCAAAGATGCTTTTCTAATCAAGACACAGTTTGAAGGTGCATTCCTTATTAAGACTAATTTCAGAAATGCATTTTTGATGGAGGCCAATCTTCAAAACAGTTACCTCATGGGCGCCGATTTTGAGAATGCCAGTTTATATAAAGCAGATCTGCGTGGAGCAAAAGGTCTTACACTCGAACAGCTCTCAAAAGCAAAGACCCTTTATTTGGCGAAGTTTGATGATGAATTGCTGGAACAGGTAAAAACACAGATTCCCGAGTTAGTAGGAAGCTAAAAAGATTTGTTACCTTTGTATTAACAACGGTTTCGGAAACGAAGCCGTTGTTCTTTTTTTAACCACCGAGGAAATGAGTAAGAAAATTTCATATTACACGAAGGATGGGCTCGACCGGCTGAAGAGTGAGCTGAGCGATCTTAAAATTCGTGGACGATCAGATATAGCGAAACAAATAGCAGAAGCACGCGACAAAGGAGACCTTAGCGAAAATGCAGAATACGATGCAGCAAAAGATGCACAAGGTCACCTGGAAGCAAAGATCGCACAGCTCGAAAATCTTCTTGCTAACGCACGCCTTCTCGATGAAACAAATGTTGACACATCAAAGGTGTCTATCCTCTCGAAAGTAACGATCAAGAATAAAAAGAACGGAGCTTCATCTACTTACACGCTTGTTGCAGAAGAAGAAGCCGACCTGAAGTCGGGTAAGATCAGTACAACATCACCGATCGGTAAAGGTTTGTTGGGTAAGAAGAAAGGAGAGAGTGCCCTTATCAAAACTCCAGCAGGAGAAATTGAATTTGAGGTCATTGAGATAACAGCTTAAGCAATGGCTTCAATTTTCACGAAGATCATCAACAAAGAAATTCCAGCCCAGGTTGTAGCCGAGACCGATCGCTTCATCGCATTTCTCGATATCATGCCGTTGGTGATAGGACATACTCTGATCGTTCCCAAAAAAGAAGTCGATTACATCTATGATCTCGACGATAAAGATCTTGCCGACATTAATTTATTCGCAAAGAAGGTTGCTGCTGCCGTAAGAAAGTCGGTACCATGCAAACGTATCGGTGTGGCTGTGATCGGTCTCGAAGTACCGCATGCGCACATTCATCTTGTTCCTATGAACTCTGCGGATGATTTGAACTTCACGCGCCCCAAGCTGAAGCCAACACAAGAGGAATTAAAAGAGGTGGCTGATAAGATCCGTAAGAACCTTACGGCTTAATTAATAAAATCGATATCCACATTCATAGGATATCTCATCAGGTATTCCAGCGCTTCGTCAACCGTCATACCTTCGAATAATACTTTATATAACCTGTCGGTTATTGGTGCACGTACGCCATAAAAATCCGCGCACTTCTTCGCGATACGCACAGTGTTCACACCTTCGGCAACTTCTTCCATGTCGTTGAGAATGTCGACCAGCTTTTCGCCTTTTGCGAGGCGAAAGCCAACGGTGTAATTTCTACTATTCGGACTGTTGCAGGTTGTAACGAGGTCGCCGATGCCGGCCACACCCAAAAATGCTTTCGTGTTCCCGCCGAGTGCACGGCCGAGGTAAACCATTTCCACTGCACCGCGACTGATCAGCAACCCTTTTGCATTCTCACCATAACCGAGTCCGCTCAATGCACCGGATGCTATCGCAATAATATTTTTCAATACTCCAGCCAGTTCAACGCCAACGAGATCGTTGTTCTCGTATACCTGGAAGCGATCGTTGCGAAGTAATCTTTGTCCTGTTTTAAAAACTTCCCAGAACGGACTTGCAACAACGGTAGCGCCGGGCTGTCGCAATGCAAGCTCTTTCGACAGGTTGGGACCCGCCAAACATCCAACTCTTACAACGACACTTTCTTCTTTGATCACTTCGCTCATCGTTTTCACCTGGTCGCGATTAAGTGTCTTCACGTTCTCGATGGTCTTGCCCTCCGGAAGTTTTATGTCGAAGCCCTTCGTTCCGTGTATCAGCATGTGATACGGATGAAGGAACGGCGAAAGATCTTTCATCATGGAACGGAAACGCGACGACGGAACAATCGGGAAGATCACTTCACAAATGTTCGCGAGATAACCGAGGTCGCTCGTGGGCTCTATGTTCGCGTGCATCTTCTGACCTTTGTTGGTCCGGTTGTCGAGAATGTTCTCGACAACTTTTTCGTCGCGGGCGTAGAGCAGAACCTTGCGATTCAGTGCGATGATGTTAGCGATAGCCGATCCGAAATTTCCCGCACCGATAACACCAATAGGTTTATCAGATGAATTTTTCAAGATCGTAGCCAACGAGGCGGTTGTGATAGTAGTAGAGCAACGTTAGCTGTTGCGTAACGATCATTCCTTTCTTATTGCGAAGCAGGGGACGATTTAAATGAAAAATTCCAACGCTGTCGAGACCGCGTTTGATAACGATATCGGCATCTCCTTTCAAATGCGAGGCGTGATTGATCTTGCCCTGTTCCTTCATTAAGTATAAAGCCTTGCGAACTCTCTTGAACGTTGTCTTGAATTCTTCGTAGTCGAGTTCCAGGTCTTCTTCCGGCAACCGGAGGAAGCTAAAGAGATCGAGCTTGCCGTATTTCTTCTGCATCATCTGGAATGCTACGAAGGCAACCATGTGACTTGCAAATACGCGGTTGATAGAGTGATACTCTTTCACAATGCGCTGGCTGAGCATACGTGTATACTCGTCTTCGCGCTGGTAGTCGACCGTTACTTCGCCATTCGTCTTGAAATAATCTGCAGTGTTGACGGTGCGGCCCTGTGCATCGAGACTTTCACCGTCCTCGTTCACGTAATTGCCCATCACATCGAGACCGGGACCGATCGCCACAGAGATGCTCGAGCCTTTGGTAAAGAACTTGAACATGAACCGGATCATCTGGAAGCTTCCGTAAGGATCTTCTTCCGGGAAATAACGGTCCTGACCTTTTACGTGTAAATAATCTTCAATGAGCTCGGGCGCTTCGAGAACGAAATGATAGTTGATCGCTACCGGCACCACGAAGATCTTTCGCGTGTCGTCGGCATTCTCCTGGTAGATGCTTCTCTGTGCATCGATCGTTGTGCTCAGCAAACCGAGCTTCAGTTGTTTTTCGATCATACCCGAACGCGAGCGTGTTCCCCCGGGAAAGAACAAACTGTGCGCGCCTTTTTGAAGCGCGAGGTTCGAATACATCTTCAGTGTTTCGAGATAGGGGAGGTTCTTCTTACGCCTGTCGACCTTGTAGGCTCCGAGGCTGTTCATAAAGTATGCGAAGATCTTTATGTTGAAGAGATTCAACCCAGCGCCGTAAATGAACGCTGGCATACCGAGTGAATGAATTACCCAACCGATAAGAATAGAGTCGAGGTTGCTGAAGTGTGTTGGTACCATAACAACGGTACCACGCTTCGCCAGCTTGCGAAGCATTTTCACTTTACCAACGATGTGGATCTTGTCGCGGAGCGTGTATTCGTTGCGAAAGAATCCACCGAATTTTTTTACGCGGGCGCCATTCAGCAATCGCGAAAACCAAAACTTGGTAACACTGCGGGCGAACCTGTATTTGCTTGGACGGAAGTTGCCTGCAATCTCGTTGGCATAACGATGAACGATCTTGTAGAGGATCTCTTCGGCTTTGCCCGGCGCTTCTTCGGCAGTTTTATTGGTAAGATCCGTTAACTCGCTCTTGATGGAGGTCCAGAATTTTCCTTCGTCTTTCGGATCGACGCGCCAGCGATTGCGCTTCATGCGATTCTGTTCGCGCAGCACGGTAGCTTCGAGCTCGTCGATCAGTTGCTTGCGGCTGGGGCGAAGCTCGTAAATACGTTGTATCGCCTTCTGCGCCACTTCTTCAATGAACTCCTTCCTGGCTTTGCTGAGCTGGTATACTGGCCAGTCGGGAATTCCGTCGAGGATGGGTTTATATTCGCCTGTATTCTTATTCTTCTTTTCTTCTATTTCCATTCGTTGAATCAAATTTGGTCGGTCGCCTCCGCGAGGCTCCTCGACATGTCTGAAAAGCGAGCAATAGCCTGGCTGATAAATTCCTGGCTGAGGATCTTATTGAGATCACCTTCGGAAGTGATATCGTAGTCGTTGACTTTGAAAGTTTGTTCGAAAGGACCGGCCTCGATCTTAATGAGGTAACGATTGTTCCAGTGAAAGATGGTGATCTTACACTCCGGGTGAGGTATTTCGCCTACTACACGCATAACACTTGTTCTAATTTAATGGCGGAAGGCTCGCAGGCCACGTTGGCCCAAGTTCCTGCTTTCCCACTGTCAAAACAAACATTCTGCCGCGTGGTCTCATTTTTCTCTAAAAACATGCTATAAAATGTATATTTAGAGTCCAATCGACCTTAATTTTGATGCCACTTGGATCTATGAAGAATCGTGCTGCCGGCCTCGTCTTACTTTTCTTTCTGTCCCCGTTATTCGTGCTCGCAACGCACCTCCGCGCGGGCGAAATCACAGTAGAAAGAACGAATTGTACCAGCCTCATCTTCAAGATCACCATCACTGTTTATACTAACACCGGCTCCGACATCAAATTCGGAGAAGGGATCCTCGACTTCGGCGACGGAAGTACTGCCACCACCCCGACAATCGACAACACCAAACGTCCCGACCTGGGCGACAACATCGGTACCGTTTCATATTCGGTGTTCCACACTTATGCCGGACCGGGCCGTTATGTGATCAGTTATCTCGAACCCAATCGTAACGGCGGGATCCTCAACATCTTCAATTCTGTTGAGACAAGATTTTATATAGAGACGGTGATCAACATCGATCCGTTCCTCGGGTGTAACAACTCGCCCAAGCTGCTTGTGCCTCCCATCGACAAAGCGTGCACTGGTGCCGCATGGTTTCATAATCCCGGCGCTTACGATCCCGATGGCGACAGCCTTTCGTTTACAATGACTGTTCCTAAAAAGGAAAAAGGACAGGTTGTTGGAAACTATCGCAGCCCCAACAACAAAGAGTTTTACGATAGGGTGAACATCCCTTACGGCCAGGCAAGCGAAGACGGCCTTCACAATCCTACTTTCAAGATCGACTCGTTAACAGGAACAATTACATGGGATGCACCCGGTATGCAGGGTGAATACAACATCGCCTTCCTCATTAAAGAATGGCGCAAGATAGCAGGCACCTGGGTGTTGATGGGATATGTAACACGCGACATGCAGATCATCGTGGAGGACTGTGATAACCACCGGCCTGAGCTGATCGTGCCCCAGGATATTTGCGTGGAAGCCGGCACCGTGATCGATGAAAATATTTTTGGATACGATCCCGATTCAGATCCTGTGAAGATCGAAGCATTCTCTCAACTGTTAAGCATCGAGCCCAACCGTGCAGAGATAACATTCCCTGTACCGAACGATTTTCAGCCATCGAGTCCTACCAGTCATGCGCGGATTGTTTTTCATTGGCAGACATCATGCGATAACGTGAAAGAGCAACCGTACCAGGTTGTCTTCAAGATCACCGACAAGCCACCGTCAGGGCAACGATTGATACAATTCAAGACTTGGAACATTACTGTTGTTGGGCCGGCGCCTAAATGGGACGATGTACACAAAGTTCCTTCGAAGCGACAGGCAAGCCTCACGTGGGATCCATACGTCTGTCAGAATGCACAGACCATGCAGGTATGGCGACGGGTGGATGATATCGCATTTGTACCACCAGAGTGCGTAACGGGTATGCCGGAATTTCTAGGTTATACACAGATAGCAACGGTGCCAATTACCCAGTCGACTTACATTGATACCAACAATGGCAAAGGACTTTCTATCGGTGCGAAGTATTGTTACAGGCTGGTGGCCGTATTCCCTTCGCCGGGAGGTGGTGAAAGCTATGTGTCGAGGGACACTTGTCTTGCGCCGATACCTGCCGATGCACCGATCGTCACGAACGTTTCGGTAGATAAGACCGGAGCGACCGATGGGCAGATCACGGTGAAATGGATGTCGCCATTCCAGGCCAACAAGATCGATTTTCCTCCGCCATACAAGTATGAAGTTTATCGCGCCGAGGGTATTACTGGTGATATCAAGTTGAAGAAGGTAAATGCTGGATTCCTTACCGATAGCACTTATCACGACATCGATCCGTTGAACACGGAAAGTGTGATATACAATTACCGGATCATTGCATATGATAATAACAGCGATCTTGTCGACACCTCGGATGTTGCTTCGGCGGTTCGGCTTGAAGCGAAGCCACAGTTGAAGATGATCGAGATCAATTGGGCTGCTGAAGTTCCATGGAGCAACCAGGTAAGTGAATATAAGTGGCATCGCATCTACCGCGGCGATCAGAACGCAACGGATGCACAGCTTCAACTGATCGACAGTGTTGACGTAACAGCCGGTGCTTTCAAATACACCGACGATGGCCATTGGAACAACACACCATTGAAAGAAACCGATACTTATTGTTATAAAGTGATGACGCGCGGATCGTATGGTAACGACCTGATCCCGTCGCCGCTGGAGAACTTCTCGCAGAAGCTGTGCGCACAGCCCAACGACAATACTCCGCCCTGCACACCTTCGCTCACGATCGTTCAACCAACATGTGAAGAACAAGCAGCGATCGTAGGATGTGGTAACACGATATTCTCGAATACGCTGACGTGGTCGGTGAGTTGCCGCAATGATGTTCGGAGCTTCACGATCTACGTTGCCGATAAGCTGGGTGATGATTTCACTCCGTATAAAGACAATGTCACCGATACTTTCTTTGTCGATAACATTGGTCTGAAGTCTTTCGCGCGTTGTTACAAGATCCAGTCGATCGACCGTTCTGGTAACAAGAGCGACCTGAGCGAATCATTCTGTTTCGACAATTGTCCGTACTACGAATTGCCGAACGTGTTTACTCCGAACGGTGACGGCTGTAATCCTTTCTTCAGTGCATTCAGCGATCGCGTGTCGGTTGATGAAGGAACGGGTTTAGATCCTTGTGGTCAGACACCCGATCTCGATGTGATAGCGTTGCATTGTGCGCGATTTGTGGAGGCTGTCGACTTCCGTGTGTACAACCGTTGGGGTAAAGGAGTATACAATTATACAGGCGATGTATTTGGGCAAGGCGGAGAGAAATCGATATACATCGACTGGGATGGAAGAGACAACGAAGGACATGAACTTTCCGAAGGCGTTTACTATTATGTAGCTGTGTTAACGTACGACGTGGTTGATCCCAACCAGGCTACGCAGACGATCAAAGGATGGGTGCACCTGGTCCGATAATTCTATTCGACGGAGTTTGTAATCTTTGCAATCAATCAGTTCAGTTTGTAATCAGGCATGATCCACGATCGAAGTTCCGGTTTGCTGCTTTGCAGTCGGACTTCGGACAGCAGCAGCTTCGTGAGCATCATTTCGACACTGAAGAGTTTGTGAGTGTTATTCTTGTTGTAGGCAACAAGGCTTACGACCGGAGCCGCGCTGCGCTCGAGATCGCACGGAGATTGAACGGGCTCTGGCCGTTGCTTTACGTCTTCGTTATCGTGCCGCCATTCATCCGGAATTTTGTTTACGATTGGATCTCTAAGAATCGATACAGGTGGTTCGGTAAGAAAGATGAATGCATGATTCCGACGCCTGAACTAAAATCAAGATTTTATTAGCCCCGCGATTTTTTGTTACGGATGAGTTATTGTCTTTCAGCAGCGGGGTCCCCGTACTATGGAAATCGCTACTTTTGCTGAATGAAAGCATACGTATTCCCCGGTCAGGGCGCCCAGTTTGTTGGCATGGGAAAGGATCTCTATGATTCCAATCCGTCATCGAAAGAACTTTTTGAACAAGCCAATAAAATTCTTGGCTTCCGTATTACCGACATCATGTTCTCGGGAACGATGGAGGCGCTTACACAAACTAAAGTAACGCAGCCCGCTGTGTTCATTCACTCTGTTGCTGTTGCGTTAGCTGCGTCGGACTTTAAGCCGGATATGGTTGCGGGTCATTCACTGGGAGAATTTTCGTCGCTGGTTGCCAATAAGACACTATCGTTCGAAGATGCACTCACGCTTGTTTCGAAGCGTGCGTTGGCGATGCAGCGTGCTTGCGAGATCAACCCGTCTACCATGGCAGTCGTGTTGGGTATGGACGATGCGAAGATCGAAGAGATCTGTGCTTCGATCACAGATGAAGTTGTTGTGGCTGCGAACTACAATTCACCCGGGCAACTCGTGATCTCCGGAAGCCTGAAAGGTATCGAGATCGCTTCAGCTAAAATTAAAGAGGCCGGGGCAAAACGTGTTATGACATTGCAAGTAGGTGGCGCGTTCCATTCACCTTTAATGGAGCCTGCACGTGAAGAGCTCGCTAAAGCAATTGAGTCAACGAATTTCAATACTCCCATCTGCCCCGTTTATCAGAATGTGAACGCATTGCCGTCGACCGACACAACAGCTATAAAAAAGAATCTCATTGCACAATTAACGGCCCCGGTGCGCTGGACGCAGTCGGTGCAGAAGATGGTTGCCGATGGTGCTACTGATTTTATTGAATGTGGTCCCGGCAAAGTGCTGCAAGGTCTTGTGAAGAAGATCGCGCCGAATGTCAATGTTGCAAGCGCCTGACCTGCAAAGGGTCGTTACATTCTTCGAGCAATTGACTGATAGTTTTCCTGAGAACAGGATGAGTTAAGTTCGTAAGCTCGGCTAAAGGAGCGAGCGTAAATCTCCTGTTTTGTATTTCCGGATGTGGTATAACCAGGTCTGGTTTTTTTACGATCAGATCCCGGTAAAATAAGATATCGATATCGATAATACGAGGACCCCATTTCTCTGCCCGGATCCTTCCAATTTCTTTTTCAGCCCTTAATATTTTTTCTAATAGTTCCCCCGGTAATAAATCAGTCTTTATCTCTATTACCTGGTTATAAAACTCCGGCTGTTCTGTATTGCCCCACGCTGCCGTTGCATATACATGCGAACTCTTCACCACGCCACCCAATCTTTCCCTCGCCTCTTTGAGGTGATCGAGCCTGTCGCCCAGGTTGGAGCCCAACAACAAATAAATGCCACCCTCCATAGGTGAAATATATTAAGTACTTTTGGAAAAATTGTCTGTTCGTTAATGTCTTCAATATGAAAAACTTCCTGACTTCTTGTCTCGGATCTGTGGTGGGGTTACTCGTGGTGTTCTTTGGTTTTATTATCTGGGCTATGATCGTGATAGGAAGCGAGAGAGTTGTTAATGTCAATGACAACAGTGTGTTGTACATCAAGCTCGACAGGCCGATACAGGAGCTGGAACTGGAAGACCCGCTGGCGCAACTCCTGGGAGAAAATGAATCGATTGGCCTTGTGGAGCTTCGCGATGCGATAAAACATGCGAAGGACGATCCGAAGATCGCCGGTATATATTTGAATGCTCCGCAGATAGCTGCTGCCTTTTCTACACTCGATGAACTCCGCAAGTCTGTTGAAGATTTCAAAGCTTCCGGCAAGTGGGTTGTTGCCTACTCCGATTCATATACAGAAGGCGGATACTATGTTTCATCTGCGGCCGATAAAGTTTACCTGAGTCCTTCGGGTTCACTGGAACTCAATGGTCTTGCGATAGATGTGATGTTCTTCAAAAAACTTTTCGACAAGCTCGAGATCAAACCACAGGTGTTTCGTGTGGGTGATTTCAAAAGCGCCGTCGAGCCATTCATCCGCGAAAATATGAGCGATGAGAACAGGCTTCAGTTAACCGAAATGATCAATGACATCTATGGTCACATGACTTCCGAACTGGCCCGTTCAAGAAAGTTACCTGTAGAGCGTATCAAAGAGATCGCCGACAAAATGCTGGTCCGTAATTCGAAGCAAGCCCTTGAATTTGGACTGGTAGACTCGTTGTACTACGACGACCAGGTGAAAGCAGAGCTTCGCAGCCGCCTCGGCCTCACCGAAGACGTAAAAGTTCCGTTAGTAAAGTATTCAGACTACCGTGCTTCATTCATGCCCGATATGTCTTCAAGTAATGAGATCGCCGTGATTGTTGCCGATGGCGAGATCGTGGATGGCAAGACCGAAGCCGACGGTTATGTTGCATCCGAGATCATCAGCGAACAAATCCGGCGCGCAAGAACAAGTAAGAAAGTAAAAGCAATTATCCTCCGTGTAAATAGCCCCGGTGGTTCCGCTACCGCTTCGGATGAAATGTGGCGTGAAGTTGATCTCGCCGCGAAAGAAAAAGTTGTGATCGGATCGATGGGCGACTATGCTGCATCGGGAGGTTATTACCTGTCGATGGCATGCGATACTATCGTTGCCCAGCCCAATACGATCACAGGTTCGATCGGCGTGTTCACCTTGTTTTTTGATCTTACCGATTTCATGGGCGATAAGCTCGGTATCACCGGCGAAGAAGTGAAGACCGGCCAGATCGGAGCCCTCGCTTCACCAACCCGGCATCTCACGCAGCTGGAGAAAGATATCTGGCAACAACAGACTAACGAGGTCTATGAGACCTTTACAAAAAAAGCTGCCGAAGGCCGGCACATGTCGCAGGACGACATCAAGAAAATTGCATCAGGTCGCGTATGGACCGGCAGCCAGGCGAAGGAACGTGGGCTTGTGGATGTACTCGGCTCTTTCGATGATGCCGTGAAGATCGCAGCCGAAAAAGCTGGTATCACCGCCGACTATAAGCTCCGTTACTATCCCAAGAGGAAGTCATTCCTCGAACAACGTTTCAATAACTACGAAGAAGAGGCACGGATTTCAGCATTGAAGAAAACGACCGGCGATCTTTACCCGTGGTTCCGTCAATGGGATCATGTGAAAACCTACAGTGGAACACAGGCACGCATGCCTTTTGAATTTATCCTTCAATAACAGACAATTGAAAAGAAATGATCCGTAACAATTGGACCATCCAGGAGATCGAAGAAATATATAATCTTCCTGTTCTTGACCTGATCTACAAGGCTGCGACTGTTCATCGCGAATACCACGAGGCCGGTGAAGTTCAGGTGTGTACGTTGCTTTCGGTGAAGACCGGCGGATGTCCCGAAGACTGCGCTTATTGTCCGCAGGCAGCACGATATCATACGAATGTAAAAGTGCATAAGCTCATGGAAGTGGGCGAGGTGCTGCAAAAAGCATTGGATGCCAAAGAAGCCGGCAGTACTCGTTTTTGTATGGGTGCTGCGTGGCGCGAAGTGCGCGACAATCGCGACTTCGACAGCGTTCTCGAAATGGTGAAGGGCGTGAGCAGCATGGGCATGGAAGTATGTTGCACACTCGGCATGCTTACGCAAGAGCAGGCGCAGAAGCTTAAAGATGCCGGCCTGTATGCTTACAATCACAACCTCGATACAAGCGAAGAGTTTTATAAAGACATCATTACTACAAGGAACTACGGCGATCGTCTGGAGACACTCGACAACGTAAGAGATGCGAAGATCTCCGTTTGCTCCGGTGGTATCATTGGCATGGGAGAAAAAGAGATCGATCGTGTTGGCATGCTTCATACGCTCGCAACATTACCAGAGCATCCCGAATCGGTTCCGGTAAATGCGCTGGTTCCTGTTGAAGGAACACCTCTCGAAGATCAGCCGCGTGTGTCGGTATGGGAAATGGTTCGTATGATTGCCACGGCGCGTATCATTATGCCGAAGGCGATGGTTCGTTTATCGGCGGGACGCGTACGAATGACGCTCGAAGAACAGGCGTTGTGTTTCATGGCAGGAGCTAATAGCATTTTCGCTGGCGACAAGTTGCTAACCACGCCGAATCCAGGATATGTTGCGGACCAGGAGATGTTCCAGGTGTTGAATTTGAAACCGAGAAAAGCGTTTAAACATTCTCCATTAGCCATTTTACATTGACCATTAACCAATGAGCCTTCGAAGGACATAATGGTTAATGGATATTGGTCAATGTAAAATGGCAAATGAGCGCAGCGCTTACTCGCTTCTCAACGACGTAACCGGGTTTATCATCGCAGCGCGCAATGCCCGCCAGGCAACTGACGATTGTCTTCAACAACGGCCGACACCTGCAGGTCATACTTTTCATCTAAACGGAATATTTTTCCGACAGCACTCGTTCCGGGGAAATATCGTTCGGCCGCGGTCTTCGTAAGAACTATCGAGTTATCGTTGGTTACTGGCTTCGATGGGTCTCCTTCCAGGACTTTAATTGAAAATACCTGTATGATCTGCGGGTCGGCCCAAAGGATGTTTTGCATCAACGCCTTGTCGCTGCTTCGAAGCAATAACGTTCTTGGCCAATCGGCACGCGCTGCCGTTTCGATCTCAGGGTATTCCGGATGAGTTCAGGTGCAATGAGTCCCTGTGTGGAATACATCGTTTCAATTCTTCCGTCGGAGTAAAGACGGTTGTTCATTACTTCGAAGATCCGGTCGCTATCCGGATAGCTTCTGTCGAACTGGACTTCGTCGATCACCCACAACGCGATGAAGAGAGCCGTTGTGATGCCGAGGGTTAATCCGAAGATGTTGATGATGGAATACGCCTTAAAGCGCAGGAGAGAACGAACGAATGTCTTGAAGTAATTCGAGAACATGTGGTCAGGGTTTAGTAACGGTTAGATTACTAAATCCCTGCCAGATATTTGTTGTTTGTTTATGCGAATTCGAAGCCTCATTCAAGAGGTTCGTCCGCGCCCGGTCGAAATCGTTCGCTAGTGGACCTTATTGATCGTATAGTCTTTCCCGTTGAACGAGAACTTGTCACCGGTTTTCAGTCCCATCAGCTTCGAACCGATCGGTGTCGCCGCCGATACGGCAAAATACATTTGACCGTTGGTCTTCAATTGACCGGCACTGATGGCCACGTAAAAATTTCCATTGCTTGTCTCCACGGCGTTGCCGGGACGGATCGCACCGGTATGACCATTCACCTCATCGAGGATCTTCACTTGCTCGAGAGAATTGCGGGTACGTATTGCTTCTTGTAATTGTTCGGCCTGCTTCTCCATGTCGAGTTGCATCATCGAAAGGCCGGTCTCATATTTATCGCCCGCGCTGCTCTTCGTTTCTTCGTCGGCTGAAGCCTGTGTTTCGGAGATCGCATCGCGGATGGCCTTGATCCTGTTATCAATAAATTCTAAACAGAGTTGGTACAGTGTGTCGCTTAACTTCATTTGTGGATTTTGTTCTAACGATTATAATTCTGAGGCTGCCTCACTATCGATCATCACCAATGCCTGTGGAATATTGTGGATTATCGTTGCAGGAATTTGCTCAGTAGGAGCGGTGTTCAACACCTTGTTGATAATATTTGCCTTCTTCGTTCCATTCGCCATCAATATAGGCAATCTGCATTCCGCAAAGTGCCGGAGGCCAAGAGTTATTCCTTTCGACAACGTTGTCGGCTTCTCGAAATATTTCTGGCCGCTGGTTTTTGTCTCTTCGGCGAGAACGCTGGTGTGTGCATAACTTCTGAAAGATGTTCCGGGTTCATTCATGCCGATGTGCCCATTGAGTCCGATTCCAACCAGCATTACATCGAGGCCGCCGTTGGCCGAGATAAGGTCATTCACTCTTGCACATTCGCCAATAGGGTCGGCGTTCACATCGAACATCTCTATTTGCTCTTCACGTACCTTCACCTTATTGAAAAAATCTTTGCGAAGCATGGAGATGCACGAGCCCGCATCGGATGGATCGATGCCGAGCCATTCGTCGAGACTCACGAAAGTCACTTTGCTGGCGTCGAGCGCACCCGAATTAATGTCATCTGCGAGACATTTAAAAACGCCAACCGGTGTATGACCAGAAGCGATGCATACAAGCGAGTAAGGTTTCTTTTGTATTGTGGAGCCAATGAGATCAGCAGTATGTCTCGACAACTCATTGTAATCTGCAAAAGTCTGTACTTTCATAAAACCCATCATTGCACTTTGCTCGTCGCATTTTGCACCCAATTACGCGCATTCACGAATGCTTCAATCCACGGTCCAACCTCATCCTGTTTTCTCTCTCTTGGATAATATCCCCAGTTCCACGGGAACAAAGTACGTTCTATGTGCGGCATGATGGCAAGGTGACGACCGTCGTTCGAGCACAAGGCAGCGACAGCAAACTCCGAATCGTTCGGGTTGCCTGGATATGTTGGATATGTAAAGGTTGCAGCAACATTATACTTGCTTAGATCTCCCAATACAAACTGGCCTTCGCCATGTGCAAGCCATACTCCAAGTTGTGTGCCTTCGTAGCTGCTTAATAAGATTGAATTATTTTTTTCTATCGTGATATTAACGAACGACGACTCGAATTTACCGGAGCCGTTGTGTTGCATCTTCGGATGCGATGTCATGTCCATTTCACGATGAACCAAACCGAGTTCCATCATCAACTGGCATCCGTTGCAAACACCGAGCGATAACGTATCGGGACGTTCATAGAATGCATCGAGTGCTGCTTTAGCTTTCGGGTTGTAGAGGAACGCGCCTGCCCAACCTTTTGCCGAACCAAGAACATCGGAGTTCGAGAAGCCTCCAACGAATACGATCATGTTTACGCCCGAAAGATCTTCGCGGCCCGAAACAAGATCTGTCATGTGTACATCTTTCACATCGAAGCCGGCGAGATACAATGCATACGCCATCTCGCGGTCGCCGTTCACACCTTTCTCACGAATGATCGCGGCCTTTAGCCCCGAAGGAGCTCTCCTTGTCGGATTGATATTGTATGTAGAATACTTTCCGTCAAATCTTTTAGGCCACGAATAGGAGAGGGGTTGTTTGAAAATATTTTCTTTTCGGATGTCCGCATGTCCTTTGGGACGCTGGATGCGGTCGAGCAAATAAGAAGTGCGGAACCAAACATCACGGAAATGATCGACATCCAGTTTGAGATCGTTGCTCTTGCCTGCAATAGAAAGCTCACGTTTGTCGGTAACTCTTCCGATGATCTCGTACTCGACTTCCGCAGCTTCTAGAGTAGCAATGGCTGCTTCTGTATTTGAAACCTGGATCACGATACCGGGACGTTCGCTGAACAATACGGGAACGAGATCATCATGACCGTTCATCGAGATGGTCATGCCAACATTCGGAACGGGGAAACACATCTCGAGCAACGATGTGATCAGGCCGCCGGCAGAAATATCATGACCGGAAAGTATGTGTCCATTCCTGATCAACTCTTGCACTGCTTCGAATGCCTTTACGAAGTAACCATCGTCTTTTACATCGGACGTGCGCGTACCCAACTTATTCAATACCTGCGCAAATGCAGTCCCGGCGAGTGCAGCTTCATCATTCGAGAAATCGATCAGTATGATCGACGAACCAATCACAGGTTCCAGCGCAGGAGAAACAGACTTTCGAATATCTTCAGCCTCAGCCGTCGCAGAGATGATCACCGTACCTGGAGAATAAACAACTTCGCCATCGGGATACTTTTGTGTCATCGACAACGAATCTTTTCCAGTCGGGATATTGATCCCAAGCTTGCAGGCAAAATCACTCACGGCTTCGACAGCTGCATACAATCTTGCATTCTCGCCGGGGTTCTTCGCGGGCCACATCCAGTTTGCACTCAGCGAAACGCCCTTGAGTCCGTAAGTCAACGGCGTCCACACGATATTCAATAAGGCTTCGGCGATAGCGAGCCTGCTTCCGGCAACCGGGTTTACCAAAGCGGCGCCGGGCGCGTGACCAATCGCTGTAGCAACTCCTTTGTTGTTGTTGAAATCGAGTGCCATCACGGCAACATTGTTCAACGGAAGTTGTATTGGTCCGCAGGTAGGTTGCATCGCAACACGACCAGTAACAGAACGGTCCACTTTATTCGTGAGCCAGTCTTTACACGCCACTGCTTCCAGTTGCAATACCAACTCCAGGTAACTAAGGATCTCGCTGGCATTATAAGTAATGTCTGCAAAAACTGTGTGTTGTGTGTTGTCGGTAAGTATCGTCTTCGGAGAGCTTCCGAATAACTGACTGAGTTCTAACGCAACGGGATTTGAATGCTTCGATTGATCAACAAAAGTGAAACGTTTGTCGCCCGTTGCAACGCCTGTAACATACATGGGTGCACGTTCGCGTTCCGACACAAGCTTCAACTGTTCAACATTTTTCGCATCGATAGCAAGACCCATACGTTCCTGCGATTCGTTGCTGATAATTTCTTTATCGGATAAAGTAGGGTCGCCGATCGGCAGTTTGTTGATCTCGATCGTTCCACCGGTCTCTTCCAGTAATTCAGAGAAGCAATTCAGGTGACCGCCAGCGCCGTGATCGTGAATGGAGATGATAGGGTTCTCGCTTGCTTCGGCCATAGCGCGAATGGCATTCATGACGCGCTTTTGCATTTCGGGATTCGAACGTTGCACGGCATTGAGTTCGATCGCATTTCCGAATTCGCCGGTCTTCACCGACGATACGGCAGCGCCACCCATGCCGATCCTGTAATTATCGCCGCCGAGCAACACGATCTTGTCGCCGGCTTTGAGATGTTCTTTCTTGCTGTCTTTCTCTTTTCCGTAACCGATGCCACCTGCGAGCATGATCACCTTATCGAAGCCATATTTTTTTTCTCCTTCAAAATGTTCGAAGGTCAATACGCTTCCGCAGATGAGTGGCTGACCGAATTTATTTCCGAAGTCGCTCGCTCCATCCGATGCTTTGATCAGGATCTCTGCGGGTGTTTGATACAACCATGGACGAGCTTCGAAATTTTTCTCCCAGGGACGTCCTCCATCGAGACGGGGATATGATGTGATATACACGGCGGTTCCTGCGAGCGGCAAAGATCCTTTACCACCGGCGAGCCTGTCGCGGATCTCACCGCCGGAACCGGTAGCTGCTCCGTTGAAGGGTTCGACGGTTGTAGGAAAATTATGTGTCTCTGCTTTCAGTGAGATCACCGAATCTATGTCTTCTATCTTAAAGAAATCGGGAATGTCTTGTCGTGCGGGAGCAAACTGTTCGATGCGGGGTCCTTTGATGAAAGCAACGTTGTCTTTGTATGCCGATACGAGGTAGTTGGGATTTTCCTTCGATGTCTTCTTGATGAGTTGGAACAATGTCGATTCTTTTTGCTGGCCATCGATCACGAAAGTTCCATTGAAGATCTTATGACGACAGTGCTCCGAATTAACCTGTGAGAAACCGAACACTTCGCTGTCGGTCAGTTTGCGTTCCAGTTTTTTGCTGATATCGTTGAGGTAATCGATTTCTTCTTTGCTCAGCGCAAGTCCTTCCTGTTCCGAATATTTCGCGATGTCGTCGATCTCTTTGATGGGCTCGGGCTGATAGTTGATCGTGAAGACGTCCTGGTCGAGGGAGTTGTAAAGTTGATACAGCATTCGGTCGAACGAGGCGGTGCCGCCTTCGATCATCACGAACTCTTCGATGCGTTCGATGCCGGCGATGCCCATGGTCTGAGTGATTTCTACGGCGTTGGTGCTCCAGGGCGTGATCATTTCCTTGCGGGGTCCGACGAAGGCGCCGTCGAGCGTGTTGTCTTCCAGGGGAGGCACGGCACCGAAGAGCCACGAGAGCTTTTCGAGGTCACTTTTAGAAAAAGGCTGAGCGTGCCCCACTGCATAATGCAACTGGGGGTTACGACGGAAGAACAGTATCATTTAGGAAAAACTAGTGGTTTTGGAAGCCGCAAAGTTAAGGGAAATTCGGGGGTATGCTAACGGAAATCCGTTCACGTTAAGCGCGAAGGCGTCGTCGGGGTTGCCTGTCACTTTCGAAATTGTTGCCGGCCCTGCCACTGTATCGGATTCCACGGTGACAATCACAGGTGCAGGAGGAGTGACTGTTAAAGCGTTGCAAAAGGGTAATGATATTTACAATGCAGCAGAGGCGGTGCAAATATTTACGATTGATCTCTTCACGGGGCTCAATGATTCAATGGATGCAGTAATCATCTCACCAAACCCCGCTACGAATACCCTATTCATCCAGGCTCCATCGTCTTTCAAATCAATCTCTTTAAAAGACATGCTTGGTCGCGATGCCATCACCAAAGACATCACCCGAGGCGAAACCACAATCGATGTAGGCAACCTTCCCCGCGGCTTGTATATCGTCCGGTTAAAGGCGTCCGATCAGTCAACCGTAACCAGGAAGATCATCCTTAGATAGACTCGTTCTAACATATAAGTGTTACATCACACCACATGTGGCGGGGAATTGCATCAACAACCCCTTAACTTCTTTTTTATTTCGACTCAATCTTTTCGTTGAACTTGAGGAAACTTTCGATAGAATTGCGGTTACGTCCGCAATCCGCCCCTTTGCACGAAAGTTGTCGAACCGATCCCGACTGCATGGTTAGTGTGAGGGCAGGGTAATATGATAGACGTGTCAAAATCTGTAAGTAAAAAAATGGTAGAATTCAGCGACGACGATTCGAGGCAACAAGCCTTCGAAAAAGCGCAAAAGGAAATTGATAGCCTCGGTTTCAAAGTAGTAGACAAAGACTTCGGCCGGCCCTGGGGCGGCTTTTTCGTAATAGACGAAACACAGGCGAAAGCCTTCGCAGCCCACTTCTTTCCCGAAGTGAACTTCGAGAACCTTAAAATATCAGGTAAGCTCAGCCCCAAAATATTAATGGTGCAGGGCAGCCAGCGCCTCTCGTGGCAATATCACCACCGCCGCGCCGAGATCTGGAAACTCGTCGGCGGACAAGCCGGCATCGTTACCAGCCCAACCGACGAACAGGGCCTCGTAAGGCAAATGAAGATCGGCGAGATCGTCCGACTCAAACAGGGAGAACGTCATCGCCTCGTTGGACTGAGCGGATGGGGAATGGTGGCCGAGATCTGGCAACATACCGATGCATCTCATCCTTCCGATGAAAACGACATCGTCCGCGTGCAGGACGACTTCGGTCGCTAGCACAAACTTTGTTGAGTTGTTTGGTGAGAACATTAAACAACTCAGCTATGACAAAAACAAAAGAGCAAAAAGGCGATAAAGACCAGGATCTTTCAGACCACGATGCAATCGAAAAACTGAAAGAGCTCATCAAGCACAATTCGATCTGCATGTTTGCAACGAATCTGGATGAACATCCAATAGAAGCGCGTCCGATGAGCGTTGCGCAGGTGGATGACAACGGCACTCTCTGGTTCCTCAATGGAAAATCCACCGAGAAGACCCACGACATCGCTGCGGATTCACATGTGCAATTATTCTTTTCGAACACATCCGACCAGGAATATCTTACTGTGTATGGCGAGGCGAGCGTAACGAAAGACAAAGCGAAGATCAAAGAACTTTGGTCGCCCATTGCGAAAGCATGGTTCACCGAAGGTGTAGATGATCCCGATATCACTGCAATCAGAGTAGAACCACAAAATGCGTTTTACTGGGATACCAAGAATGGACGAATGATCTCGCTTATTAAAATACTTGCATCTGCAGTAACGGGGAAGACAATCGAAGAAGGAGTAAGAGGTAAGCTCAGCGTTTAGATTTATATCTTAAATCTTAATTTTCCTGAGGATATCATTATGACCGGCGTCAAGGATCTCGATCTTTGACGTCAGTCTTTTCATATCTTTTGCTTTGATGACCTTATCATAGCGACCGATATAAAGACGAAGCCTGATATGATTATCATCGATCAGCCTTTTTATCTTATTGATATCAAACTTCAGGTGACGGAATACGACCCACGAATAATAGACTCTCTTCCTTTTTTCTTCTGAATCCATTTGTGTTTCCACGAATCGAAGCACGCCTTTATCGATAAGTCCGAGTTTCTTCGAAGCAATTGCAATCCGCAGAAACCGCGGATGATTATTGATCATGCTTTTGAATACATTCCGAAGAGCGATAGGGTATGTGGCGAGACTGTACCAGAAACTTGTTTTGATGCCATCGGGTGCAATAAGAATGATCTCTTTAACGCGATCGGGAAATGCTTCGAGTGTTGCCAACGCAAACTTGCCGCCCATGCTGAAGCCGAGAACACTGAATGTGTCGATGTTATTCTTAATTAAGAATTCGGAGATCATCTCTTTCCATTCCGATTTCTCCAGCGGCGCCTCATCTTTCGTCCACACACTTTTGCCGTGGAAGAACAGGTCGAAGCTATAGCCATCAATGCCTTTAAACACCGAAGCATCCTGCCCATATCCATGGAACATGAGCAAAGGCTTGTTGCCGGTTTTAGTGTAACTCAGAAAAGGCTTCATTTCCTGGGAAAGATAACTATTGCCCCGTCTATTTTTCCGTGTTGTCATTGCACGGTTTGCTGCGCCTTCGCGTAGCCGCTTCGGCAGAACGAGGTCCGGGCAATCTGTAATCGCTGTCACAATATGGTTTTCCTGACATGGTCGATCAGGGCGTTCACGCAATAAGGCTTTCTCGGCAATACATTTGGCCATGCGACAATACTATGTGTATATATACTTTCGAATCGAAGAGGAACAGTGCTCTATATTGGAGTAACCAATAATTTGGAACGAAGAATTGACGAGCATAGGAAGAAAATCAACTGGGGCTTTACGAGTCAATAGAATGCGACGTGCTGGTCTACTTCGAAGAATACTCACATATCCGAACGGCAATTGCCCGCGAGAAAAGACTTAAAAAATATCCACGACATTGGAAGGAGAACCTTATCCGGGGTTTCAATCCTGAATGGAAGGACTTAAGCAATAACTGGGCGTGTTTATCCACTGGATTGCCCGGACAAGCCGTGTAATGACGTTTCATAGGCTAAATCGTGCTCATTTATGGGATTCCTCCTTTTTTCAGACCTTTATAAAATAATTGGAATTGACCTGCCGTCTATGCTGTTGTATGGAACGAGTAGTGACGATAAGTTTGGCCATGCAAGAAGTTATAAAGCAAAACACTTTCCTGAAGGAAAAAGACAAGCTGCTGGGGTTCATCCGCAGTCGCGTGTCTTCGGAGGAAGAGGCGGAGGATATCCTTCAGGATGTGTTTTACCAGTTTGTTGCAGGCTTTGATGGCATTGAGTCGCTCGACAGAGTGACCTCCTGGTTATACAGTGTAGCCCGGAACAAGATTATAGACCGTTACAGGCGCGAGTCGGTGCGACCTAAAAAGGCCGACTTCGAAAGTGCCGCCGGTAACGAAGACGACGCACCCCTCACGCTCCAGGAGATCCTTCCCGACCTCGGCAATTCACCCGAATCGGTACTGCTCCGCGAAGCGATATGGGACGAGATCATGGAAGCTCTCGAAGAGCTTCCCGTCGACCAGCGCGCGATCTTCATTCAAAATGAAATGGAAGAACGCAGCTTCCGCGAGATCTCTGAAGAGACAGGTATTTCGATCAATACTTTATTGTCGCGAAAAAGATACGCGATCATGAGCTTACGCAAGAGGCTTCAACGCTTCTACGACGACGTGATCGGTAAAGAAAAAAATAAACAGAAATAGAAATCAGAACGAGTATGTACACAAAACGTGGTTGGTGGGTCGTGAAATTTGTAGTCTTCGGAGTACTAATGGTTGTGCTGTTGGGATTGCTGACCCAATTTCTTTGGAACTTCATTATGCCAGATATCTTTGGTCTCCCCATGATCAACTTCTGGCAGGGCTTGGCAATGTTTGCCCTTGCGAAACTGATCTTTGGGTTCGGTGGCAAAGGCCACAACAAGTGGGGTGGCTATCGCAATCATCGCTGGAGAAAAGAATGGGTTGAGAAATATTCAAAACTTTCTCCTGACGAACGCGAGAGACTCAAGCAAAAGTTTAAAGACAAGTGGTGTTCATGGGAAGAAAATTCTGTGAAACAACCAGAGACACAAAAAGACCCGCAGTAAGCGGGTTTTTTTTATTTATATAAGTGAACTAATAACAATAACCTCCTCTTCAATCCGTCTCCATCATCGAAATACAGGCGGTGTTTTTTTTCGGGTTTTCTCGAATCAGGCTTTCCAGTGACTTCAATCGGTTTCGGTGATTTTTGAAAAAAATACTCTAATATTTTTCTAAGAACCGCGAACCAAAGCTAAAAAGGCGCGTTGAAGGAAACTGAGGAAACTTTGGTGATTTGTAAAGTTTCCATAGTTTTGCGCCACCTTATGGAAGAACACGATCAAACAAGAGACAAAATACTTCAGGGAGCACTTGAGCTTTTCCTCAAGTATGGGATCAGGAGTGTATCGATGGACGACATCGCCCGACACCTCTCGATATCCAAGAAAACGATCTATCAATACTTCGTCGACAAAGATGAGATTGTAACACAGGCAACAGTGAACCACATGGTTCACACGAAGGCCGACTTCGATAACCTCACAAAGGTTTCAAAGAACGCACTCGATGAGCTCATGAGAATACAAATGTTCATGAGGAAGAACATGCAGGATATGAACCCTTCATTGCTCTTCGATCTCAAGAAGTATCACAACAAAGCCTGGAACGCGTGGGTAGATCATAAGAACAAAGACATCCGCGAGTCAGTAGTGAGGAACCTCAGGCAGGGAATGGAAGAAGGACTTTACAGGACCAACCTCAACCCCGAGATCCTCGCAGTACTAAGAATAGAAAGCATGCAGTGGTTATTCGACAGCCAGATCATGCCCACTGAGAAGTTTAAGATAGTAGACATACAGATCCAGATGCTAGATCATTTCATGTATGGACTGCTCACGGAGAAAGGAAGAAAACTGTACGAAAAATATAAACAAGAACCAGTAAACCTCGAATTAATACCCCATAACATATGAAGCGAATATATACACTAACATTAGCTGTGCTGCTGCTTGCAGGAGGAAGTGCGATGGCACAGCAAGTGCAACAAGCTCAACCCGGTGCTGTCAAAACATTTACCCTCGAAGATTGTCTTCAATATGCTTTGCAAAATCATGTTGATATTCAAAATGCAGCACTCGACCAGGAGATAGCAAAGGCGAGGATCGGCGATACCAGGGGATCGGGCCTTCCACAGGTAACAGTTGCCAGTGGACTTACCTATAATCCAAAACTTCCACGATTCTTTGGTACTTATACAACGCCAACCGAAAACTCAACATCTTTCTTCGGTGATATCCCCGGGGTTCCCAACGGATCCATCCTGGCTGCTCAAAACTTCTTCCAGTTGAAGTCTTCAGGTGATGCAAGCGTTACGCTGAACCAAATGCTCTTCAACGGGTCATATTTTGTTGGATTGCAGGCAGCTTCGGCTTATAAGGACTGGTCTTACAAGAATTCTGCGGCTACACAAACTACCGTGATCCAGAATGTGACGAAGGCTTACTATGCGGCGTTGATCAACAACGACCGGTTGACTTCGCTGGATGCGAACATCGCTCGTCTCGATTCATCACTGAGAAGCACGAAGATCATGAACCAAAACGGTTTTGCGGAAAGTATTGATGTGCAACGTCTGCAAGTGTCGTATAACAATCTTGTTACCGACCGCGATAAATTCTTCAACGCGAAGAAGATCACCGTCGAGCTCCTCAAGTTTCAAATGAATTACCCGATGGAAGACGAGATCAATGTTGCCGGCAGCATCGAAGATGTGCAGGTAATGACCGATCCTGCTTCTTATGCGTCTGACTTTAAATACGAGAACCGCACCGACTACCAGGTGATGTTGTCGAACCAGAAATTGCAGGCACTCAACGTGAAGAATCAGTATGCCGGTATTCTGCCAACCTTGTCTATCTACGGTAAAACCGGTTACCAGACACAGTCGCCTACCATTGGAGGTTTGTTCAAAACAACCACAAAGCTTCCCTTCGAGTCGGACATGATCGGTCCTGATAAGTGGTATAACTATTCGGTAATTGGTCTCAACTTTAACTGGAATGTGTTCACAGGTCTCAGCCGTCATTATAAGATCCAACAGGAAAAACTGTCGCTTCAAAAGATCAACAACAATTTCCGACGTCTTAAGTCTTCTATTGATCTCGAAGTGAGACAAACTGCTCTTACTTACGATAATGCCCTTAAGACGCTCACTTCTCAAAAGCAGAACATGGAGCTTGCGTCGAATGTGTATCGCGTTACGAAGATCAAGTTTGAGCAGGGCGTTGGCTCTAACCTCGAAGTTGTAACAGCCGAAGCCGACTTCAGGACAGCACAAAACAATTATTACGGAGCACTGTTCGACGCGATGGTCGCAAAAGTCGATCTCGATAAAGCATATGGCCGTCTTGCAGGTCCGACATCAACCAAATAAAAAACTAACTAACCCCGAAAAAACATATATATGAAAACTACAATATACTCTAAGGTCATAAGTGCTCTTATAGTTGCTGCTATCGTTGTAGGTTGCAGCAGCTCTGAGAAAGACAAAGTTACCAAGCTGAAAGAGCTGAAGGAACAACAAGCGGCCATCGCGAAAGAGGTCGCTAAACTGGAAGGAGAGATATCAAAAGAAACTCCCGATAGCGTAAAAAACGCCAGGGCAAAAGAGATCGTTGTTAAAGAACTTAAGCCCGTTAAGTTCGACCACTTCATCCAGACGCAAGGTTTCGTTGAGTCGGAAGAGAATATCCAGGTGAGTGCGAAGTCTGCAGGTGTTGTTACATCTGTACTGGTTCGCGAAGGCGAAATGGTGAGCAAGGGTCAAACCATTGCCCAGATCGACAACAGCCTGATAGGAAGAGGTATCGACGAATTGAAATCACAGCTCGAACTGGCCAACACCGTTTTCGATCGTCAGAAGAATCTCTGGGATCAAAAGATCGGCACTGAAGTACAATATCTTCAGGCTAAGTCGAACAAGGAAAGCCTTGAAAGACGTATTGCTTCGTTACAAGAGCAAAATGAAATGACCAAGATCAAAGCGCCCGTATCTGGCGTTGTAGATGCTGTTGACGTGAAAGTTGGTCAGAACATCGCTCCGGGCATGCCAGCTGCAAGGGTTGTGAACAATTCCGATCTCAAGATCACTGCGCATATCTCCGAAGCGTATTCACTCAATCTTAAGAAAGGCAACAAGATCAGCATTATGTTCCCCGATGTAAACAAGACTGTTGAATCGAAGCTCTCTTTTGTTGCACGTAACATTGATGCGTTGTCAAGAACATTCGATGTGGAAGCAGAGCTTCCTTCGAATGGCGATCTTCGTCCTAACATGACTGCAGTTGTGAAGGTTGTGTTCGAAACAAATCCTTCAGCACTCGTTGTGCCTATCAACATTGTTCAAACGATCAACAACGAAAAGGTTGTGTTCATAGCAGAGCAACAAGGCACCAACTACGTGGCACGTAAGAAGGTTGTGAAAGTTGGCGGCGTATACGACAACATGGCTGAAGTAGAAGGCCTCACTAAAGGAGACAAACTGATCACAGTTGGTTACCAGGGCCTCAACGATGGCGAAATAGTAAAGATCTAAGTACCATAGACCTTTAAAACCCCAGTCTTATGCAAGACATAGAAAAAGAATTTAAACCGACCAGTTGGTCGATCGATAACAAGGTCAGTATCTACGTGGCTACAGCGTTCATCTGTATCATGGGTATTGTATCTTATTTAAGCCTCCCGAAAGAAAACTTTCCGGAAGTTGTGTTCCCGCAGATTTATGTGTTCACTATCTACCAGGGTGCTTCTCCCACGGATATAGAGAACCTTATCTCCAAGCAATTGGAAAAACAGATGAAGGGTATCTCTGGTGTAAAGAAGATCACCAGTAACTCAGTTCAGAACTTTTCGAACCTCATCATCGAGTTCGATACCGATGTTAATGTCGACAAGGCGAAGCAGGACGTAAAAGATGCGGTCGATAAAGCGAAGCCCGATCTTCCTACCGACCTTAAAGAAGATCCTGTAGTGCAGGAGATCGACATCTCGGAAGTTCCGATCATGAACGTAAATCTTTCTGGCGACTATGATCTGGTTACACTGAAAAAGTATGCCGAAGACCTGCAGGATAAGATCGAATCAATTGGGGAGATCCGTCGTGTAGATATCATCGGCGCTCTCGACCGCGAGATCCAGGTGAACGTAGATATTTATCGCGCCACATTGGCCGGTGTAAGCCTCGACGATATTTCGAATGCGATCAGGTACGAAAACGTGATCGTTCCCGGTGGCCAGTTGTCGGTAGATGGTATGAAGCGTTCGTTGAACGTAACTGGTGAGTATACAAACGCCGAGGACATGGGTAACACTGTTGTTGCTTCTATCCGCGGTGGTAAGATCTATTTGAAAGATGTTGCAGAAGTTATCGATACTCATAAAGAGCAGGAAAGCTTCGCGCGTCTCGATAAGGCCAACGTTATTACCCTGAACGTAATCAAACGTAGCGGTCAAAACCTTGTAGATGCTTCAGACAAGATCTTTGCTATTACTGATGAATTCAAACAAACACTTCCTCAAGGTGTTAAGATCACGGTAACCGGCGACCAGTCGCAACAAACAAGAACGACGCTGCATGATCTTATCAACACGATCATCATCGGGTTCTTGCTTGTAACATTGATCCTGATGTTCTTCATGGGTGCAACCAATGCGTTCTTCGTAGCGCTTTCGGTTCCTATTTCAAGCTTCATCGCCTTCATGGTGTTCCCGATCATCGGATACTCGTTCAACATGATGACATTGTTCTCATTCCTGTTGGCCCTCGGTATCGTTGTGGATGATGCCATCGTGGTGATTGAAAACACGCACCGTGTTTTTGATAACGGTAAAGTGCCGATCAAAAAGGCTGCTAAGATCGCCGCAGGTGAAGTGTTCCTTCCTGTATTGTCGGGTACGCTTGTGGTGTTGGCTCCGTTCGTTCCCCTCGCATTCTGGCCTGGTATCGTAGGAAGCTTCATGAAGTATCTCCCGATCACGTTGATCATTGCATTGCTTGCATCACTGGTTGTTGCATATATTATCAACCCGGTATTTGCTGCCGAGTTTATGAGCGTGCACGAGCACGATCACGACAAGAAGAGCAAGATCACAAAAGGCTTTAAGATCACCTCGATCGTAATGGGTTCTATAGCGTTGGTGTCTTACATCTCCGGCTCTATCGGTATGGGCAACTTCATGATCTTTACGTATGGAGTATACTGCATGTATCATTTCTGGCTTGTTCGAGTTATCTCTCATTTCCAGACTGACTTTTGGCCTGGCGTTGCAAGTGGTTATAAGAAAATAGTTGAATGGACCCTTCAGCGGAACCGTGCGTTCCTGGTTGTTGGTGGTGTGATCGCCCTGTTTATTTTTGCGATCGTATTCACAGCGATCCGCAAGCCACCGGTTGGCTTCTTCCCTAACGGCGATCCCAACTTCGTATACGCTTATATTCGTATGCCAATAGGCACAGATCAAAAAGTAACTGATTCAGTCACACGCATCGTAGAAGATCGTATCAGGAACGTTGTCGGTGAAAACAATCCTACCGTACAGTCTATCATCTCCAACGTATCTATCGGTGCGAGTGAAAACCCGTTCGACGCCGGTACGCAGGCTACGCCTCATCTTGGTAAGGTTACCATCGCGTTCGCAGAATTCGCGAAACGCAAAGGACAATCTACTTCCGCTTACATGGAAGATATTCGTAAGGCTGTGAAAGGCATTCGTGGTGCTGAAGTAACTGTAGACAAAGAAGCGAATGGTCCTCCCACAGGTAAGCCGGTAAACATCGAGATCGCAGCCGATGACTTCGATGTGCTTGTTGCAACTGCCGATAAGCTGAAGAGATTCCTTGTAGCACAAAACATTTACGGTATCGAAGAATTGAAATCGGACTTCCAGGCAGATAAGCCGGAAATCACCATCAGCATCGACCGTGAAAAAGCAAACCGCGAGGGTATCTCGACGTCAGCAATTGGTAGTGCGCTGGCCACTGCTGTATATGGTTTTGAGGTGTCAAGATTCCGCGATGAGAACGACGATTATCCTATCGAAGTCCGCGTTAAAGAATCGCAGCGCAATGACATAAACACGCTCATGAGCTTGCCGATCACTTACCGCGATATGGGAATGGGCGGACAGGTTCGCCAGGTGCCGTTGTCGGCTGTAGCTAAAGTAGAATACACTAACTCGTATGGTGGTATCAAACGTATCGATCAGAAACGTGTGATCACACTTTCGTCTAACGTGTTGGCCGATGCAAACGCAAACCAGGTGGTTGCCGAGATCAATGAAAGACTTGTTGATTTCCAGGTACCTCCCGGTGTAACGGTAGCGATGACAGGTGAACAGGAAGACCAGGCCGAAACAGTGCAGTTCCTTATGGTAGCATTCGGTATCGCATTCTTCATGATCTTCTTCATCCTTGTAACGCTGTTCAATTCGTTGAGCAAGCCATTCATCATCCTTTGTGAGATCTTGTTCAGTATCATCGGTGTGTTGATCGGTTTCTCACTCTTCAGGATGGAGATCTCGATCCTGATGGTTGGCGTTGGTATCATGGCGCTGATCGGTATCGTTGTGCGAAATGGTATCCTCCTCGTGGAATTCACCGACCTTCTTCGTTCACAGGGTATGGAGATCCGCGCAGCTATCGCCGAAGCAGCAAGAACACGTATGACCCCGGTTATCCTTACTGCACTGGCAGCAACACTCGGTTTGATACCGCTCGCAGTTGGTTTGAACATCGACTTTGTTACATTGTTCACCGATCTGAACCCGCACATCTTCTTCGGTGGTGATAACGTGGTGTTCTGGGGACCTTTGTCGTGGACAATGATCTTCGGTTTGATCTTCGGTACATTCTTAACACTTATTCTTGTGCCTGTTCTTTACCTGATCATGGCCAGGTTGAAAGAAAGAGTGTTTCGTAAGCGTACATTTGCTGAAGCTAACGCAGAGTTCGGCACCGGTGGCGAACTGGCACACGGCCTGCGCTCGCCCGACGTGAACAAAGAAGCTTAATGTTCTCAATAGAATAAAATTCACAGAAAGTCGTCTTATGAAAATAAGGCGACTTTTTTCATTTATGCGCAATAGATTTATGTCCATCGTTATAATCCTGATCCTCTGCGGCCTGATCGATTATTATTTATTCCAGGCAGTGCTGCACGTAAGCCGGAACTGGTCGCCATCCTGGAAGGCATTTGCCCGGTATGGCTTTTGGATACCGACAGTAATCTCTGCAGGAGCGCTGTTGTGGTACAATCTTTCAGACCCATACAAGATCAATCGCGACGTGTGGATCTGGTTGCGCACGTTTGTGTTCGGAACCTACCTTTCGAAATTTTTCGGGATCATCTTCGTGTTCGTCGACGATATTCAGCGCGGACTTCGCTGGATTGTCTCGTTGTTTTACCGTGGACCATCGCAGGCAGGAACACTCCAGGGTGACGCTATAACGCGTTCGGAGTTTTTAACGAAGGCGGCGTTGGTTGCAACAGCAGTTCCATTCGGAGCAATGACGTATGGAATCATTAGCGGGGCTCACGATTACAGGGTGAGAAAGGTAACGGTGTCGTTGCCAAATCTTCCGAAGTCGTTCGATGGAATAAGGATCGGACAGGTGTCGGATATTCATTCCGGAAGTTTTTGGAACAAGACAGCTGTGAAGGGTGGGGTGGAGATGATGATCAACGAGAAACCCGACATTATCTTTTTTACAGGTGACCTTGTCAACGATCATTCTGATGAAGTGAAGGAGTACGTTCCGATCTTCGAAAAACTGAAGGCGCCGCTCGGTGTTTTTTCTACTACAGGAAATCACGACTACGGGGATTATGTAAGCTGGTCGTCGGCTGAAGTGAAACGCGAAAATTTTCGCAATCTCGTAAAGGCTCATCGCGAGATGAAGTACGACATCCTGATGAATGAGAATCGCTTTATTGAATTGGGCGGAGAGAAGATTGCAATATTAGGTATCGAGAACTGGGGCGCCGGTCGTTTCACGAAGTACGGAAAGATCGATTCGGCTTATCGCGGCACAGAAGAGGCAGCGGTAAAGTTGTTGCTTTCACACGATCCGAGCCATTGGGATGCACAGGTGCGTCCATCATTTCCTGATATCGATCTGGTGTTCGCGGGGCACACGCATGGATTCCAGTTTGGCGTAGAGATCGGTAATTTTAAGTGGAGTCCTTCGCAGTACGTTTATAAGCAGTGGGCGGGATTGTACCAGCAGGGGAAACAATATTTGTATGTAAATAGGGGCTTCGGATATCTTGGTTATCCTGGTCGTATAGGAATGCCGCCGGAGTTGACGATTGTTGAGCTTAAAAGATCTACTTAGGGTAGGTAAACGGTAAGCAGTGAACGGTAAACAGTGCCGTCCGCGCTTTAATGCATTTCCGGTTTCAGGCAAAACATGTCAGCCTTGTTAATCATGACATAGAGCATCTTTCCTATCGAAGTACACCTGGCCATTAGGTTGATGGCTTCTTCGTCACTCAGATATTTGCAGTCTTTTCCGATTTCAATCCAGTGTTGTGTTTCATATTGTTCTCCATCAGCATCCGTCAACTTACTTATGAAGTGATTAATATATCGTCGTTTGCCCCAAGCCTCTGCTATTTGTGCGCCAATAGAGCGTGACGATCGTCTCACCTGGTCTGTCAGAGAATATGTCTCTTCCTTCGGAAACCTTTTGGTCAAATTATATATCTCTGCCGCCAAACTTCGTGAGAGTTTATAAACTTCAAGTTCTCTAAAATTGCTTACGTAAGCCATACTGTTTACTGTTTACCGCCTACCGCCCACCGTTCACTTAATTCCGATCAGCCAAAAATCATCATAATACAACACCCCTTCATCCAGCATCTCCCTCACCACTTCCACAAATACTTCTTTGTCGTTGGGATCTACTGCAGCTTCCAGCTCATCTACCGGCATCTTCTTTTGTTTCAGAAGATATAAGATCTGCTCGCGATAGTTCGACAGGGCGTGAAGGTCCTCCTGCTTCTTCCGGTCGATGCAAACATCGCACATCCCGCAAGGCTTCGTGTTCAACTCATCGAAATACTCCTGCATCACCTGCATGCGGCACACACGCGTTTGTGTTACGTAGTTAACCATCGCCTTCATCTTGCTGATATGAAGCTTCCGTCTTTCATCTAATCTTTTCCAATCGACCGATAGATGTGCGGCATCTTCGCGTGAAACGAGGTAGGTGATCGTTGGGCTGTCGGATGCTTTTTCGTAGTCGATGAGCCTGAGATTCGACAACTGGTCCAGTGCTGTCGCTACCGCCTTCTCACTCGTCTTTAAGAAGGTAGCCAGTTGTTTTTCCGAGATCTTCACGAATCCCGAAAAAGCTTCACCGCCATACAAACGAAGTATGGTTTTAATCAGTGGCTCGTAATACGCATTCGCGATCTGGAACTCATAGAGTCTTTTATTATCCACTTCGAAATGTACACGCGAAGGCTGGTAGAAACTTTCGCTCAGTTGGATCAATCCTTCTTCTTCCAGTTTCTTCAGTGCCGTGAATGATAATCCCGGCGACAGGTTGAACCGCTTCGAAAATTCTTCGAAGTTGAATGAGAACGATTCGCCTTCGCCGCTGCCGACAGCCAACTGGAAATAATTGGCCAGCGATTGATAAACATTCTTCAATTGTTCGGCCGTGGGATGAGATTGCTCTACTTTTAATTCGAGCCCGTCTACGTCGGAAGAATGATAGACGATGGTGGCAAACGATTTTTTTCCATCGCGACCCGCGCGACCGGCTTCCTGGTAATACGATTCGAGATCTTCGGGGATGTCCATGTGGATCACCACACGAACGTCGGGTTTGTTGATGCCCATGCCGAAAGCGTTCGTGGCAACCATCACCCTCACTTTATTATTGATCCACTCGGCCTGCCGTTGTCCACGTTCTTCATGTTTCAACCCGGCATGATAATACGTTGACGAGATCTTTTGCCTGACGAGGTATTTTGCGAAGTCCATCGTTCCTTTTCTCGATCTGAAGTAGACGATCGCTGGTCCAGGCACACGACGGAGGATTTCGAGCATCTTCTTTTCTTTATTCTCCGTTTTTCGAACGACGAACGAAAGATTGGTGCGCGCGAAACTTATTTGGAATTCTACCGGATCTTTTAACTGTAGTTGATTGATGATATCATTCTTAACACGGCCCGTTGCCGAAGCAGTGAGTGCGATGAAGTTGATCTCAGGTTTGATCTCGCGCAATAATTTGATCTGCAAGTAGGGTGGCCTGAAATCATGACCCCATTGCGAGATACAATGTGCTTCGTCTATGGCTACAATTGCCACCTTCATTCTCCTGAATCGTTCCTGGAAGAGTTCGGTTTGAAGGCGCTCGGGCGAAACGTATAGAAACTTAATGGAGCCGTAAACACAGTTGTCGAGCAACACATCGATCTCGTTGCGACCGAGGCCCGAGTGAACGGCGACGGCGGAGATACCTTTTTCTTTCAGTTGAACAACCTGGTCCTGCATGAGTGCGATCAGGGGAGTGATGACGACACAGACACCCTCCACGCAGAGGGCAGGTACCTGGAAGCAGACGGATTTGCCGCCGCCGGTCGGCAACAGGGCAAGGACGTCCTTTTTTTCAAGAACAGCGTCGATGATGTCCTCCTGCGGAGGGCGGAATTGGGAATAGCCCCAGTATTGCTTTAAGACTTCTTTAGGAGTCGGCACACCCTAAAGAACAACAAACGGGGCTTAATATCAATCCGGAAATCCTGACTTATTCAAGGGCTTTTACGCCAGGAAGTGTCTTTCCTTCGAAATATTCGAGCAGCGCACCGCCGCCGGTCGATACGTAACTTACTTTGTCGCTAAAGCCGAGTTGAGCCACGGCAGCAGCGGAGTCGCCACCACCGATCAATGAAAATCCTCCTTTCGAAGTAGCTTTCACAACGGCCTCGGCGATCTTCTTCGTGCCTGTCGCAAACTTTTCCATTTCGAATACACCCATCGGTCCGTTCCAGAGAATGGTCTTCGAGCTTTCGATCACTTTGCTGAACACTTCAATAGCCTGTGGCCCGATGTCGAGACCCATCCAGCCGTCTTTGATGCTTGTGTTCATGGCAACTTCAGTATTTGCGTTAGCATCGAACTTGTCGGCAATTATAGAATCGATCGGCAAGTGAAGTTCAACACCTTTGGCCTTCGCTTTCTGAATAAGTTCTTTCGCGAGATCGAGTTTATCTTCTTCAACGAGCGACTTGCCCACGTTGCCACCTAATGCCTTGAAGAATGTATAGCTCATACCACCGCCGATGATGAGGTGATTAACTTTATCAAGGAGTTTTTCGATGATCAGGATCTTGTCGGAGATCTTTGCGCCACCCATGATGGCCACGAAAGGCTTTGCAGCATTCTCCATCACTTTCTTTGCATTGTCGAGTTCGGCAGCCATTACGTAGCCTGCAGCTTTCTCTTTAAAGAATTGAGCGACTATGGTTGTTGATGCGTGGGCACGGTGTGCTGTACCGAATGCATCGTTAACATAGATATCACCAAGTTTCGAGAGTTTTTCAGCGAAAGCGACATCACCTTTTTCTTCTTCTTTATAGAAACGAAGATTCTCGAGCAAAAGAACTTCACCGGGTTTCAACGCGGCAGCTTTTGTCTTCGCTTCTTCACCGATGCAGTCATTTGCAAACTGTACAGGACGACCCAGCAATTGTTCTGTGGTCTTGATGGTGTGCTTCAATGAGTACTTTTCTTCGGGACCATCTTTCGGTCTTCCGAGGTGCGACATCAGGATGCAACTTCCACCGCCGTCGAGGATCTTTTTCAGCGTGGGTATTGTGGCACGAATGCGATTGTCGTCGGTAACGTTGAAGCTCTTATCTAATGGTACGTTGAAGTCAACACGGATGAGTGCGCGTTTGCCCTGGAAGTTGATGTCGTTAATTGTTTTCATTTTGATCGTTCTGAAAGAAGTTTTTCTAAGAGAGGATATGTTTTTTCGAATCTTCGACGCGACTCTTCAAAAAACCTGGCTGTTTCCGGGTTAGCGGGTTCGAGTTGTCCTGAGACTCTATAGAGAGGATAAGTGTCGTGTGAATCTGGGTCGTCTAACTTCACGCGATTTTTATCTGCTGGTTTCTTCACGTTGTTCTTCATGATTTCAAAATTACTGCCTTTTCACGATATAGAAAGCGTCAGCTTTAACATTCTTCCGGTATGTTACGATCTTTTCGTGCTGTTGGGCAAAGATCTCGTAACTCTGTATTAATTCATAAAAGTTGTGATTGATGGCAATTTGGTACAGTCTTGTTCTTACTGGCGTGCTCCCCGTGAAATAAACTATTCGTTTTGGGTATACATTCAGAAAATCTTTTACAGCATCGGCCACAGTCCTCAAAACTTTGTCCCTGTCCCCGTTATCACTGACGCTATAGACATCGACTTTACCTTCAGCGGTCTTATTTCCAAAAACGAGCTCGAAATAATCCGTATGTCCAATTCGTCTGAATTCAATGCGTTTTATAATTCGTCCTTTTGGACCGTCACTGGTAAACTCGAGCTCACAGTTGTCGGCGGAATTATTGGATAGTTCGTAAGGCTCCTCTTTCATCCCCCGAATGAAGAGATGAAAGAGCGCGCGCCGACAACCGATCAGGTTCCCCGTACATCAATCACGTACGGAAAACCTGTCGTCAACTTGAATCAATCTCCGAATGAAATGCTAAGTCCTTTTGCGGCCTTCACCAGGTAAGAATCCTTGCTCACGAAGCTCTGACCTTCAGTAGCCTCAGCCAGCGTTACGTAATCGATCGTGTTGTTCTTGAAGTTTACCATGTGACCGAATTTATTTTCAAGCACCAGCTCGAATGCCTTCACACCAAACAGCGTGGCAAGCACCCTGTCGAAGGCAACGGGCGACCCGCCACGAACCACGTGACCAAGAACAGTCTCGCGGATCTCGGCTTTACAACCTGCATCTTTCAACTGTTTCGAAAGCTGGAATGCCACACCGCCAAGGCGAACGTGCTCCGAACCTTTTTCTGCTTTTGTTGATGTTACTCCACCTTGTTTGGGTTTGGCACCTTCGGCGATCACGATGTTTACAAACCCGCGACCTTTCTTATAACGCGCATGAATACGCTTCATGATCTTGTGAACATCATACGGGATCTCAGGGATCAAACAGATCTCGGCACCCCCGGCGATCGCTGTATGCAAAGCAATCCATCCCGCATCGCGACCCATCACTTCCATGATCATCACGCGATGGTGACTCTCGGCAGTAGTAACCAATTTATCGAAGCTGTCGGTTGCGATCTGTACAGCCGTTTGAAAACCGAATGTTACATCGGTAGATGAAAGATCGTTGTCGATTGTTTTTGGCACGCCGATGATCGGTACACCTTTGTCGAATAGTACTTTCGAGATCTTTTGTGAACCATCGCCGCCGATGTTGATCACCGCATCGAACTTAAGGGCCTTCAGTTTTTTGACGAGCTCATCGGAGCGATCGACGAATTTCGTTGTTCCATCTGGTTGCTCGACGGGAAAATTTATAGGGTTCGATTTATTAGTTGTCTTCAATATCGTACCGCCCTTCACGTGAATGCCTGCGGTTCGCCGGCTCGTGAGCTTTATGATCTCCTGTGGTTCATTGAACACACCGTTGAATGCCTCGATGCTTCCGTAAACTTCCCAGTCTTTTTCTTTGCGTGCACGTTTTGCAATGCCACGAATAACCGCGTTGAGACCGGGACAATCACCGCCCCCGGTGAGGACAAGTACTTTCTTTGTCATTATGTTTTTATTTAGCTGATGCTCTTCTTAACCTGTCGTTAATTGCGCGGCCGATACCTTCTTCGGGAACGAGCTCTGCAATTATTAAATCTACAGGCATCTTATCGAGAATGCGCAATGCATCGAAAAGATTCTTGGCTGCTTCCGGCAGGCTACCAGTAGGGGATAGGGTCACCTGGTGCGGCGCTTTATAGTCGTCTTTAAAAGACAACAGTGCAACTCTTTGCAAGTCTACCATTTCGACAGCCTTCGAAAGATCGGCAACAAACATTTTCTTCGAAGGAGAGTAGTGACTCTTTAACTGTCCCGGCGATTTCATGGCAGTCGGCGACGTGATCACTTCCACATCTCCAACAACACTTTCGATCTGTTCAACCGAGATGCCGCCAAGCCGATGAACGATGGTCTTGTTGTTTTCGAAGCCAACGATCGTCGACTCGATACCGACAACAGATGGGCCACCGTCGAGCACATATTTTATTTTGGACCCGAGCTGGTCTGTAACATGACTCGCCTTCGTGGGACTTACAAACCCAAATGGATTTGCACTCGGTGCTGCCAATGGAAAATCCAATGTCTTCAGAAGATTCTGTGTCATCGGGTGCTTCGGGCAACGAATACCAACCGTATCGAGACCCGATGTAACGAGATCGGGAATGATGCTTCTCTTTCTTAATAACAATGTGAGCGGACCGGGCCAGAATTCTTTCGCAAGTCTTTCGGCCTGCTGCGGAATGTTCATCACATATTTTGAAAGCTGGCTTAGGTCGTAGATGTGAACGATCAACGGATCGAACGAAGGCCGGTTCTTCACTTCGAAGATTCGTGCTACCGAATCGACATTCAGGGCGTTGCCCGCAAGTCCATACACGGTTTCGGTGGGTACTGCCACGAGATCGCCTTTCTGTAAAAGCCCTCGGGCAATAGAAATGTCAGTACCGGTTTCGGCCATTGGGTAAGATTGTTCCTAAGTTGACTGAATTTGACCTTTTAAGCAAGTTTGGAGCGAAGCCTAAGAATGGACGTTTCTGAGTTGAAATTTTGAAGGTTTTCGAGTTCAATCCACTTAAGGTCCGTGGACTCGTCGCTGATTTTCAGAGCATCGTTCTCATTGGCACGGAACAGGAAGCGCACGTCATAATGATCATGTTGCGGAAAAGACAGATCCTTTTTGGCGGGGATGGAATGAATATCGATATCAAATATTTTTCCGTCGCATGACAATTTCATTAGCCCTGTTTCTTCATTGGCTTCCCGGGTGGCGACACGAAGCACGTTTTCGTCGCCGTCGGCATGCCCGCCCGGCTGAAGCCACTTGTGAAGGGCAGCATGTTTTACCAGCAGAACTTTTGTTCCATCGTTGTTAATGATCCACGACGAGCCTGTAATGTGGCCGGGCAGATGTGTGCGCTGGAAAGCATCGGGATGTTGCAACAGCTCTATGAAACGCGGAACGAATGCGCGCCCTTCTTCATAAACTGTTTTGTAATTGCGAAGCGCAGTAAGCAGCGAAGCCCTGGTCAACATGACCTCCGAATCGGTCATTCTATAACGATAGTAACTTTGTTGATGCGCTTTTCTTCGAGCTTGCCGGTTTGTTCGCCACCACCGAAGTTGTTCTTCTCACCTTTCTTTGCGAGAACGAAATAAGAAATGGCTTTGATGTCCTTGAACTTAGCGACACCTTTTTCATCGGTTGTTGCTTCAGCAGCCGGATTCTTTTCTTCTTTATAGGAGGCTTCCGTTTCGTACAACTGCACGGTAACTCCATCTTCAGTGTTACCAAGTTCGTTGCGAACAGTAACGTGCAAGGTTGTTTTGATTATTTGTGCATGGAGCGTTGATACAAAAAGTATAGCGATTAAGGAATAGAATAGCTTTTTCATGCAGTGAAGTTAATGATTTTTGTCCGTGTATTCCGTGCTTTCCGTGAGCCTAACGAATCAAGGCCACACCACCACGCTTCTCTTTCACACCTTCATCGGGACGGAATGAGCTTACATATAGCAACACATAAGCATAAGTTCCGGGAGGAAGCGGCCTCGTAGCATCATTGTTAAATCCGCCGTTCCATTTAAAGAACCTGTCGGTTGACGAATAAACCATTTCACCCCAGCGATTGAAGACGAAGACTTTAAAATTATCGTCTTCGATAAACTTCGTAAGCACCCAGAAGTCGCTGTTCGTAAGATCTTTCCTGTCGGGATTGAACACTGTACTTCCCGGGCGGAATGCATTCGGAGCATTGAGCTTTGGCAGGCAGTCGTTCAATACTTTAGTCTTATCGATGTTCTTACATCCGCGTGCGTCGGTGATCGTCACTTCGTAGTCGCCTTTGCTGTCCGCATTCAACGTGCGGTCGTGAACATTCAATGTTACGCTGTTCTTACGCCAGTCATACGAAACAAAAATACCTGGGTCGAGATCGACCGACTTCGTAGCGGGATCTTCATTCTCCGGATCGTCGCAGATGGTTAATTGATTCGGAAGCGCGCCTTCGGGCAGCGGAGCCCGCAATATCGATATGGATGCGTCGGCCTTACAGGTTCCTTTGCTTACTTCAACCTGGTATTTTCCTTCGGCAGTTTGTTGTGTTACCGCAGTTGTAACTCCAGTGAGCGTCGATCCATCGCGCGACCATGCGAAAGTTACCCCGGTAGCCGTTGTTGTAGCAGTTAATGTTATGGGCTGTCCGTCGTTGCAAGGTGGTGTGGAACTTACTGAAGCGTCTACAAGCCCAAGAACACTTGCAATGAAAGGATCAGAATCTTTTTTACATCCGGTCTGTGGTTCGAAAATTTCAACCATATACTGTTTGCCGTTGTCTGTCAACGTGATTGGATTGGCAGTGCCACCAATAGTTCCATCGAAAGTTCCATTCACAAACCAGCGATAGTTAAAAGTACCAATAGGTGTAACATTGATCGTAGCAGTCTCCGCGCACGCAGTTGTTTGTGTCAATGCTGGTTTAGGAATGTTAGCCACATTGAGCGTTAATGAATCTATGCCGGGACAGCCACCACCTCCCGAACCGGTGACTTTGAAAGTTACCAGGCCAGTTGTGGGTGTTATCTGTGCAGTTGGTTGGTTGAGAGGTCCGGTGATGGAGTTTAATGGCGAAGAACTCCATAGGTAATTCGTGGCACCAGAACCAGTTAACACCATCGTGCAAAGATCAGCCGTGATCTTTACAGGTAATGCTGGTCCGGGAGTAAGAGTTTGATTTTGAGTTACGGTACAACCGAGATTGTCCTTAACTGCGAATACATAATTTCCGCCGGGCAATGGAGTGATGTTGAATGGAGATGTAACACCTGTGCCACTTACAATCGCTCCAGTTCCAGAATTGGTAGCTGTATATTGAAGCGGCGACGTAGCACCGGTGACAGTCATCTGTACCGTCATCGCGCAGTTGTCGGTAACAACAGGCGTAAGAGTAAACGTTGCATCCGACAATCCCACAGCCTGCACACTCTGACATCCCGAAACCTGGTCTTGTACAACTGTCGAATATGTTCCGGCAGTTGCACCGGTCAACGTAAATGTATTCGGGGCTGTCTGATCTACATCACTCTTCGATCCGCCGGGACCCTGGATGAAATAGAAGTACAACGGTCCACCAGCCGGTGTTGAATTAGTAAGATTGATTGCAACCGAACCATTCGCTGCGCCGCATGTTGTTGGATTGGTTGGCGTTACGGTAAAGCTCGGCGATACATTGATCGTGTAGGTCTTCTCGTCGTTCCTGAAGCAACTCGTTACAGGATCAGTTACCGTTACCGCATATTTGAAAACACCTGGTGTAGATGTGTCTACTCCCTGCACGGAAGATGTACTTGCGGGTGTGCTGTTAACTGTCCACGCGTAAGTCATACCTGGATTGCGAACATCCAACGCCGGTGTGTTGCTGTCTTCGCACACCGTTACGTCGGGCCCAAGATCGAATATCGGCCGGCTGTCGGCAGTGAGGAAGTTTCCAACGACTCTGCAACCAACTGAATCTGTAACAAGCACGTCGTATGTTCCCTGTTCAGCTACGGAGATTGTTTGGGTTGTCGCACCCGTTGTCCAGATGTAAGTAAGCTTCGGCAGGCCAGACGGGTTGGCGTCCAGTGTTACAGTTGGTGTGTTACAGAGCGGAACGCCTTTGCCTGGATTCGGTGGAGGCGCTGTGATCTTGAAGTTCTTCGCCATCACCGTATCGGCGGCGCAGCGATTGTGCAATGTCAATGTTACTGAGTAATCACCAGGTGTAAGCAGCATTGCAAACGCAGCCTGGTTGTTAGATTGAAGTAATGCTCCGCTCTTGAATACGCTCCAATGGAATTCATCGATCTGGTCGCGGGGCGATCCTGAGAAGTGTGTTGAATCTTGCGAACAGAAACCGGCTATCGTAATGCCCGGACCACCCAATGCACTCGAGTTTTGCTGAATGAGGTTCGGCAATCCCAACCTGCTGTTGGTGCCACCGGCCAGCGGGAAACCCGCGACGTTGAAGCTTGAAGATCTTGTTATGTCTTCGTCGGCGGAAATAACACCGAGTGTTGCTGCGTGGCCTGCATCGTTGGTGGCAACATAGATCTGTCCGTCGGGGGCGATCTGTATTGCACCGATGTCGGCGGGAACAGGAATTTTCTGAACGAACTTGGTATTCATCAACGAATCGATCGAGTATTCGAAGATGGCCGATGTTCCGCCTGTATATCTTACCGAAGCAAACAGTTTTGCACCTGCAGGAGAGAATTCAATGCCATATACTTCACCATTGGGTTCATTGAGATCGAGAAGTGTATCGGCAGAAAGAACACCGGTGGTATCGTTAAGATGGAACAACTCTATCTTGTTGCTTACTGTTGGCGTCGATATAGGAACTGCTACGATGTCGCGCGGGCCGAGCTTCATATAGCCGTCGCCATTTGCAGGAATAGCTGATGAATGTACCTGGCCAGCATCACTATAAACCTGGTTGCCGATACCGGCTGCAGTGATCGGGTAAGAACGGAACGTGCTATTGCCAAAGTCGTGACAGATCAGCCATGATCCGCTTGCCGTAATCCGCTCTGTACTTTTCATGAAGAGCAACACGGCCTGCTTTACGATGGCACCTTTACCGTTATTCTTTTTCAGATCGAATACCGAATAGTTGAGCTGCAGCGAATCCGTTCCGTTATCCAGATCCTGCGTCGTAAAAATGTAGTATATCGTTTCATCGTCGGGAACGGGAATGATGATCGATGACTGGGTCGATAATGGATTACCACCAATGTTTGTCGCAATAATGGTGTGCGTCTTATCCCACACTGTGCTTCCGTCGGTATAGAAGATCTGCTGACCATTCTTATCGCACATGATGGAACAACCTTCCGGTGCATTCATAGCACTTTCGGCCAACGCCTTGTTGGTTGTGAAATCTATGCCTGCTTTATTTCCGAAGTACCACTTGTTGCGTCGTGTTGTTTGCAATCCATATTCCTTCACGTTCACAGGAGCATACGCAGAACATCCGGCAGCATCGGTAACAACGGCATAGTAATAACCAGCAGAGTCGGGCGTAAGAGTCGGGCCCTGGTCGCCATTCGACCAATCGATAGATTGCGGCGTGCCGCCCTGTACATTCAGCTTCACGGAGAATTGTTTCGGCGATGAAGATCCGCGTGGAGGAGGAAACTCCGAACGGCATGCAGTTGTGTCCGTAGTCATCTGCAACGTCAACGCAAAAGAGTTGATCGGTACAGGCTTCGAAACGCTATCTACCTGTCCCTGGTAGTATGCTTTCAACACCACGTTGAAGCTTCCGGCAGTTTTGTAAGTATGTATCGGGCTCCATCCACGTCCAAATTCGCCATCGCCAAGATCCCACACGAGACTATCTGCACCAGGTCTCACGAAAGGAAAGAAAGTCGTTGGTGAGTTCTGACATGATCCCGCAAACGAGAAGTCGAGTTGTAAACTGATAGTGTCTTTTGGAATGAAGCCGGGAAATTGTTTTCCACCGAAGTCGAGTGTTGCAAACTTGCCGGGTGATGCGTTGTATTTTGTCTTCGTTGCAACACTATCGGGCGATTCAATCCTTCCAAGCAGGAACGGGCCTGCAGCACTGTTTTGATATAAATGGTAGATAGAATTATCGGGACCGCGCTGAAGTCCATAGCTGCGAAATACGCTTGCCGGAAGTACCGATGTAAGCGTGATCGCCGCATTCGTATAATCGTATTGAAGCACGTCGGCATTGATGCCGGCTTCACCGTGACGTGAGATATAAAGATACTGACCAGTTGAGCTCCACTCGATGTCGTAGATGGCCTGGTTGGTTGTCGACAACACACCTGAATTCAGGATGGTCCTGTCGAAATTGAATACTCCGGTGCTTTCGTTGAAGCCGAGGATAACAGCGTCGGTGCTTGCTTTCTGCGGAGCAGCAACAAGTTTCTTCAGGCCCTCATGATAAGCAAGATGCGCGATGGTTGTAGGCAATGCTGCTACCGATGAAGTTACCGTGTTGAATGTGCCGGTATAAGATGCTGCGTTGATGAGTGTTGCATTGAAGAGTAACGAGTTAACGTTTTGAGTGACGAGCCAGAAGTCGCGACCATTGGCATGCGGCAACGTGATCATACCTTCCGACACACCAGCGAGTGAAGGGATCGCTGTGTTCTTGCTTTCAACATCTCCGGCCGCAGGTGCAGGGAATGCAGATGCACCGAACAACTTCATATCGACAATGGTATATGAAATTGCTCCGCCGGTTGTGAAGTTGGCGGTGTTGGTGAAGATGAAATATTTTCCGGGCTGACCGGGCACGGGACAAATGGCAACGGGCTGGTTCGAAGCTGCATTGGCAGTGAGGCCGTTCCCATTAGGCATCAACGAATTGTTGCCATCGTAGACGCGATTGCCATCGGTGTAGAAAAGCAGGTTACCGTTGCCGCGATCTGTTGCCGTAGCGGCACCGCCATTGCCGAAGGGGAGAGCTTTATTTGTAACCAAAGATGCAACATTGGTGACCCGGTTAAAACGGATCGACCTTTGTGTGCTGCCGAAGTACCAGTTGTGTTTTGCGAGAGTTTGCGCGTAGCCATTAGAGCCAGCGAATAACGACATGCCCAGCCCAACGAAAATCAACAGACTCCTGATGTGATTGATCATTCAGAATTTAAAACGCCAAAGTCCACTAAAGTATACATTTTGAGGGAAAAAAACGTTAATGGAACGGCTCGTTGCTATGGCAAATCGACCAGTGAAAAACCATGGACGTCGAATCAATTATTATCCCCTACAACGGTCACTTTTATTAAATCGAATAAAGGGTTTAATTTGCTAAGATGGTGCAGATATTCTTCTCTCAATTGATGCGGCGTGTGATAGTGTTGTCTGCCCTGCTGATCCTTTTCGGCGCAGACCTGGCGAGAGCTCAAGACCCCCAGTTTTCACAATTCTATGCAGCACCTCTCTACTTAAATCCGGCCTTCGCAGGCTCTACCAACCAGGGCAGGGTGGGCATGAACTACCGCAACCAGTGGCCCGGTATCGACGCGAACTTCACATCGATATCTGCTTATGCCGACTTCTATCTCGAAGACTATAAGAGTGGTGTAGGTGTGCTGATCAATCGCGACTACGTAAATCTTGTAGGACTTCAATCACTAAGTGTAGCATTCCAGTACTCATACGATCTCCAGATCACGAAAGGACTCTCATTCAGACCCGGTCTCGAAGTAGCGTTGTATAACCGCTCTATCAATTTTGGACGACTGACTTTCGGAGACCAGTTCGATTTCGATACGGGTCAGGCCACTAATCCAACAGGCGAACAACTTCGTGGCTCGAATAAATTCTTTCCTGATCTTTCGGCAGGCGGTGTGTTCTATACACCTAAAGCGTGGTTCGGAGTTTCAGCTCATCACCTCACTCAACCCAATCAATCTATCTCCGGCGACAATAGCCCGCTCCCGATAAAATATTCGATACACGGTGGCTATAAATTTTTGTTAACACCCGGTGTCATGGGAACAGGCGTGTATGCACGAAAGAGTGAGCGCAGTATTTCACCGGCACTGCAGTATCGTCACCAGGGACCGTTCGACCAGATGGATATTGGAACGTATATTACATTAGAACCTATCATGTTCGGCGTGTGGTATCGCGGTATTCCATTTAAACCCGTGAATGGTTTCAGCAACAATGAATCGATAGTAATGCTGGTAGGACTTACCATCCTTCGTGGCGATGCAAAACGCCAGGACGTTTTGAACCTGGGCTACAGCTACGACTACACCGTTTCGAAGCTCGGCGTCGGCAGCGGTGGATCGCACGAGTTCAGCCTAGTGTACACTTTCCCGATCAGGAATCCACGCAAACCTCCGCTCGACAAGATGGTCATCCCTTGTCCTGAGTTCTAGAAATAAAATTTTTGGTGCAACTTTTTGTTACCTGGGATACTCATAACAGTAACCTATGTAACCTGGATCACCATGAACCTAAGCAAGATCTTCTCTTATGCCCTGCGTGTTTTCAACCGGAGCAGGGTTTATTCAGCTATCAATCTTCTCGGCCTCTCGTTGGGCCTCGCTGTATTCACACTCATTGTTCTTTTCGTTCGATACGAGTTCGGCTACGACCGGTATCATGCCAACGCCGATCGTATTTACAGGATCACACGCGAAGACCCTAAGAACGAATACCTGGGCACGACGAAGTTCGTGATATCGGCTGCGCTTCTCGCAGATGGATTGAAAGAGTCCGTTAAAGATCTCGACCATGTTACGCGCATCGCGCGACAGAATAATGTGCTGATGCACGCCGGCAACAAATCGTTTTTTGAAAACGAAACGTATGCAGTCGATCCCGCTTTCTTCGATGTTTTTACTTTGGATGTGATCGCCGGTCCAACCACGAACCTTCTCACGAAGCCTACCGATGCGGTGCTGGCGGAGTCGGTAGCGATAAAATATTTCGGCTCCGCAGAAGCTGCTGTTGGTAAAACTATCTCTGGCGAAGGTTATAAATCGTATGGCGACTTTATGGTGCAGGCTGTTATCCGCGACATGCCGTTTCAATCCCACTTCAGAACGCCGGTGTTGTTTCCTTTCGAAGGCCTGATCAAGACACTTCAACCCAACGATCTCATCAGGTGGGGAAATAACAACTACTGGATCTACTTCACACTACAGCCGGGAGCCGATGTCAAAGCTGCCGAAGAGGCATTCAATGCATATTATAAACCTCAGCAAGATCCGGAGTATGTTACCATCGCTTCGTTCCAGCCACTGGCGGATGTGTATCTCGGAGAGCGAATGAATTTCGATTTGACGGTTGTTGGGAACAAAGACCGTCTTTACATTTTCATGGGAATAGGAATCCTTGTGTTGGTGATCGCCTGTATCAATTACATCAATATGTCTACAGCGCGGGCTGCCAATCGTGCAAAGGAGATCGGTGTAAGAAAAGTGAACGGTGCCCTGCGGTTAGACCTGGTCGTTCAGTTTTTAGCGGAGGCGTTTTTATCAACAGCATTCGCCGCTGTGATCGCGATCATCGCTGTTGTATTGATCCTTCCCGGCTTCAATGAATTTTTAGATAAACAGATCTCGCTAGACTTTCTTTTACAGCCACAGTCGTTGATGTCCGGTGCGCTGTTGTTGTTGACTGTAGCGATCGTTGCCGGCGCATATCCTGCATTTTTATTTTCTTCTTTCAAACCGATCAATACCCTCAAGGGAAGATTTTATCAATCACATAATTCAAGATTGAGGAATGTGCTTGTGGTATTCCAGTTTGTCGTTTCGGGCACGCTGGTGTTTGGAACGCTGATCGTTTGGAAACAAATGGAGTTTGTAAAGAACAAAGACCTTGGTTTTAATCGTGAGCATATCATCGTTGTGCCGATCCGCGATCGATCACTCGTTGGCAAACATGAAGCGATCCGCGAGGAGCTGCTGAAGGATCCATCTATTAAAAATGTATCGGCCTCGCGATGGACACCGACAGGCATCAGCTCACAGTCGATCAAAACATGGCAGACGAAGAATGGCGAACGGACCGTTGGGATCTACCACAATCACATCGACGCCAATTTTATCGACACGTATGGAATGACCCTGGTTGCAGGCAGCAACCTCACGCCAACCAGTCGCGAGTCGGATGTGATCGTAAACGAAACGCTGGTGAAGCAGATCGGCTACACTCCGGAAGAAGCGATAGGGCAGACGTTTCTTGCATGGGGCAGCGATACAACCAGGATCGTAGGTGTTGTAAAAGACTTTCATTTCCAGGGATTCAACCTGTCTATTGAAGGAGTCGATTTCAGGTTGTGGAATCCATGGAATCTTCAAACGATGTCGATCAAAGTTGATGGCAACGATCTTCAAGCGTCACTTGCCTATATCAAAACAACCTTCGGTAAATTCTCTGACAAGTATCCGTTCGAGTATACTTTCTATGACGATCTCTACGCGAAGACATTCATCTCAGAAGCGAAGACTTCCAGGCTCATGACGGCATTCTCATCGGTGGCGATCATTATCGCGGCTTTGGGACTTTACGGATTGATCCTTCACATGGTAAATCAAAGAATGAAAGAGATCGGGATCCGGAAAACATTGGGCGCTGGTTCGTTGTCGATCATCCGGTTGTTGTCCGGAAAATTCGGAGTGTTGATACTGATCGGGTATATGATCGCGAGTGTGGTTGGATACTATGGAGTTCAGCAATGGCTTAGCAGTTTTGCATACCGCGTTTCACCAACGGTGCTCGATTTTGCAATAACGCTGTTTGCTATCGGTATGATTGCAGCGATAGCTGTGTATTCAAGAATCGCAACTGCGCTGAGAATAAATCCCGCAACGGTGCTAAAGCAGGATTAAGGTCAACGATCCATTTTAGATAACAACCCGGCGATCTCGCCAACTTCTTTCCCGGGCGTGGTATCGCTGAGTTTTGTGAGATTACTGAAATTGCCGTAAGCATGCTCGTAAGGCTGGCTGCTTTCATCGTAAGGGCCTGAAATCCCAACCATCCATCCGTACTTCGCGGCCCAATGAGGTTCGTTAGTACGGAATTTGAAGACATGGAAATACGATCCCGGTTGATCACCTTTCACCATCACTTTTTCAAGATGTTCCATCTCGTCGGGGTAACTGTCGAATTCGGTTGGAAATGACAGCCAGTTTGCGAGATCACCTTCGGCACTTTTTTCGATCGTAAGATATTCCGCTGGAAATAAATTCAACTTGTTTTCATTGAGCAATGTCTCATGAGTGATCGAGCGGGTTCTGAAGTTGTTTACGAAAGGCCTGATATCGTTCTCTGAAACACCGGGCTTCTTCAGTGCATCGAGCAGCGGCTGCAGTTGTTTCATCTGTGCTTCGTATTGCTTTCGTCTTCCATTTCTCACGGAGATGAGACGATAGACAACGAAGATCACGATGGATACAACCACTGCGCCAACGATGATGAAGAATGTCTGCATAGTGTTGATGAATAATTATTCTTCTGCGTTTCCGCCGATCTTACAAACATTGTCAAGACCCAGGTGGATCAGTGCGTCGCCGGCATTCACTACGGGATTATTGTTTAACCCGACAACATATCCCATGGTTGGGGATTTCAGGATCTCCTTGAATTCACCGAACGGATCTGTGATCGTGCCAACATGCTGATCTTTGTGAATGAGATCTCCGCATTTGATCGAGGGCTGAAACAATCCTGCATTCTTCGCGCGGATCCAGTTCGAGCTCCAGATCACTTTATTCTCCTGCTTTGGTTCGGGAGCATGTGGTATCATGTGGAGGTGCTTCATTAACCTCAAGGTTCCTTCGATGCCCTCTTCGATGGCGTGCTGATCGAATCGCACCGACTCGCCGCCTTCGAACACGATGATGTTCTTTCCTTTTTTCGCTGCGGTCTGTCGCAACGAATGTGGACGAAATGGTGAGTCTATCGTGAACGGTGCATGGAATGCTTCTGCGAGCTCTACGTTCTTCGCATCCTGCATCACGCAACGCACCTGCGGATAGTTGGTGCGCATGGCACCGCCGGTGTGAAAGTCCACGCCGTAATCGATAGATGGAATTATATCGTGAGTTACGTGATATGCTACACGCGCTGCTAATGAACCGCCTTTGCTTCCTGGAAACGAACGGTTGATGTCTTTGCCGTCGGGAACTTCTCGCGAGTAGTTGAGAAACCCATACATGTTAATGATGGGCATGCAGATCACAGTTCCGCGTGCAACGCGGTTGAGACCGGTGTCGAGTATACGACGAACGATCTCCATACCGTTGATCTCGTCGCCGTGCATGCCGGCCATGAGTGCCAGTGTTGGTCCGTCTTCTTTCGCGCGATAGACATAGATAGGTGTGTCTATCTGTGTGTGCGATGGAAGTCGCGCAATGTTGATGTTGATTTCTTTGAATTCTCCCGGGCGAAGTGTGTGCTCGGCGATGATTAATTCGTTAGGCATTTATTTTGTCCTTCTGTATCTTCTTTTTAGTTGCGTTCTTCTCAAGATACCGAATAATCTTTCCCGCAATATCGACTTTCGTCGCGCCCTCTATTCCTTCCAGTCCTGGCGAAGAGTTTACTTCAATGATAAGTGGTCCGCGTTTCGAAGGCAGCATGTCGACGCCGGCAACACCAAGGCCCATCTTTTTGGCTGCGGATATTGCCGTAGCACGTTCCTGTCGCGAGAGCTTTACTATTTCGGCGTAACCACCGCGATGTAAGTTAGAACGAAACTCGCCGTCGCGGGCCTGGCGTTTCATTGCGCCAATCACTTCGCCATCTACAACAAACGCACGAAGGTCGGCGCCCTTCGCTTCTTTAATGAACTCCTGTACGATGATGCGCGCGTGCACACCGTGGAATGCTTCGATCACCGACTGCGCGGCCTTTTTCGTATCGGCAAGAACAACACCCAGTCCCTGCGTGCCTTCGAGGAGCTTAATAACAACAGGTGCTCCGCCAACAGCTTCGATCACGCCGTCGGCATCGCGGGAGTAATCCATAAATATTGTTTTCGGCAAGCCGATACCGGCGCGCGATAAGATCTGGAGACTCCTCAGTTTGTCGCGCGAGCGGATCAGCGCCTGCGACTCAACGGCGGTAAAAACTTTCATCATCTCGAACTGGCGAACGACAGCGGCACCGTAGAAAGTAACGGAAGCACCGATCCGTGGGATCACCGCGTCGAAGTAGTCGAGCTTGCGGCCGTTGTACAACACCATGGGATTTTTTTTCTCGACCATCAACACACACTTCATGTGGTTAATGATCTCCACTTTGTGTCCACGTGCTTCGCCGGCTTCTTTTAATCTTCTTGTTGAGTACAACTTCATGTCGCGGGAGAGTATTGCGATATTCATGATGTGAGGGATTTCGAATTATAGTACAGGTCTTTTTGAGTTACGTCTATTACGAAACGATCTCGTAAGATCTTTCGTCCCAGTAAAACAGGAAACTTCAGGTTACCGCGGTTGCTTAATGAGAACTCCGCTCTTATTAAACGCTCAAAGATCTTTATCTGTGTCTTGATAACGTACCGGAGCTCGGACTCACCAAATGAATTCCGGATCTGTTTCTGTTTGAACTTCTTGAAAACAAATTTTGATCCAGTGTATTCGGGATGGTCTTCATCGAGGACGATGAATTCCAGGCAACCGTTAACGACCTTCACTTCTTTGCAGTGAAGGGCACAATTGTACGCTCCGGTATCAACTTTAGCATGTACGTTGAATAGACCGAGCTTCGGTAGATCAACGCGGTCGGAGCGACCTAGCGTACGCATTTAGAACTTAACTGGGACTTTGACCAAAGTATTCTCCCATGCAATAAGCATGTTCGACGCATTGCCAGTGGGTTCTTCGAAGGCAATGGTAAATGCTTCGACCTCGCTTTCGGTTTTACCAACGGGAACGTCGATACGCGCTACATCCTGTGACTGATCATACTCATAAGCGCCCCATGTGTTGAGCTTCTTGTTGAAGATGATCGTCCACTTATCTTTTTCGGGAATAGCATACATGGTGTAAGTACCGGGCTCTAGAGTTTTATCGCCGAAGGTTGCCTTCTTCATCAATACGATCTCAGTCGATTCGTTAGCGCCGAGTCTCCACACTTTTCCATATGGGTCTGTTCCTCCGATCATTGTTCTGCCACCTTTCTGTGGACGGCTATAGATGATCTTCGCAACGGGATCTTTTCTCCTGGGAGGAAGCCATGCTACATCTGCCGGGCTTTTGTCGAGGGCTGGAAGTTTTTGTGCCTGTAACTCAGTTAAGGCAACTAATACAACGAGGAATAAAAGAAGCTTCTTCATGATAGAGGGTTATCAACAAATTTAACAAAACTTCCCTTTTACCTTCCAAAAGGATTTAGTGCATTCAACGCCCTCTTTCCACCACCCATTTTGTTCATGGTCTTCATCATTTTCCTCATCTCCTCGAATTGCTTCAGCAATTGATTGACCTGCTGTATTGTTGTGCCACTTCCTTTAGCGATTCTATTTTTCCTGCTCGCATTAATGATATCGGGATTCTCCCGTTCCTGGAATGTCATGGAACGAATGATCGACTCCACGGGCTTGAATGAATTGTCGTCGATGTCGATATCTTTCATTGCTTTGCCAACACCTGGTATCATGCCAAGAAGATCTTTCATGTTACCCATCTTCTTGATCTGTTCGAGTTGCGACAGGAAGTCGTTGAAGTCGAACTGATTCTTGCGGATCTTTTTGTTGAGTCGTGCGGCTTCTTCGGCGTTGAATGTTTCCTGCGCTTTTTCAACAAGCGTTACAACGTCGCCCATGCCGAGGATCCGGCTTGCCATACGATCGGGATAGAACCGATCAATAGCTTCCATCTTTTCGCCGGAGCTTATAAACTTGATGGGCTTCTCAACAACACGACGCACCGACAATGCAGCACCACCGCGTGTATCGCCATCGAGCTTCGTCAACACAACGCCATCGAAATTCAAACGGTCGTTGAATGCTTTCGCAGTGTTCACGGCATCCTGGCCAGTCATCGAGTCGACAACGAACAAAGTTTCGGAGGGCCTCAATACATCTTTGAGACGGGCGATCTCGTCCATCATCTCTTCATCTACAGCGAGACGACCCGCGGTATCGACAATGAGTATGTTGACGTGTGCCTGCTTCGCGTGTTCGATAGCAGCCTTTGCAATTTTTACGGCGTCCTTATTTTCGGGCTCTGCATACACTTCAACACCGATCTGCTCGCCGAGAACCTGCAGCTGTTGAATAGCGGCAGGACGGTAGATGTCGCACGCAGCGAGCATCACCTGGCGGCCTTGTTTCTTGAGGTAGTTGGCAAGCTTGCCGGAGAAAGTTGTTTTACCGGAACCCTGCAGACCAGAAAGAAGAATAATGGCGGGACTTCCCGAGATGTTGATGTCGACACTTTCGCCACCCATGAGCTCGGTGAGCTCGTCGTTGGTGATCTTTACCAACAACTGGCCGGGAGAGATGGCCGTGAGCACGTTTTGGCCCATGGCTTTTGTCCTGATCTCGTCGGTAACGTCTTTGGCAACTTTATAATTGACGTCGGCGTCGATGAGGGCCTTACGTATTTCTTTGATTGTGCCCGCTACGTTGATCTCTGTAATCCGTCCCTGTCCTTTCAGGGTCTGAAAGGCTTTGTCGAGCTTTAATGAAAGATTGTCAAACATGATATTTTTTGAAAACTAGGGGTCAAAAGTAGCTATTTTTTGGGTGATCAGGGGAGCTGCATTTCGTATGGCTTCCTCTGGTCCTGTAAAAATATCCACTAGAGAAATCACGCCGGAGATCCCCAGTTTTTCCATCTCGTTTTTGCGGAGTTCACAGACGCCGCACAGGGCAATTACTTTTTTCCCGATGGAATGCCTGGCAACGGAAGCCACTACTTTTCCGGCGAGTGTTTGGCGATCGATTTTCCCTTCGCCGGTAATGATGACGTCTGCCTTTTTTATCTCCTCCGCCACATTGAGGCTTTCCATTAAAAATGCTATTCCTGATTTCACGGTTAAGTTGAAAAACACACTAGCGCCCCCGGCTATTCCGCCGCCTGCACCGGCTCCCGCAAAATCCGCAGACTTCCCGAAGGTTTTCCTGGCAACCTTTTCAAAATTCACCAGGCCCTGGTCGAGGAGCTCCACCGCTTCGGGAGTAGCGCCCTTCTGTGGACCGTAAATATGGGCGGCACCGTTTGGTCCGAATAGGGGATTGTTGACATCACATAATGCAATGACATCGATCTTTGTTTCAGGCGATCCAATTCGTGTGATGTGCACCAGGTTTTTTCCAATGGGCTCCAACAATTGATCACCGTTAAAAAATTTATAACCGAGCGCCGATGCCATCCCGATGCCGGCATCATTCGTTGCGCTTCCGCCGATACCTAAAACAATTTTCGTAGCGCCGTTCTGTATTGCATGCCTGATCAACTCGCCGGTTCCGAGTGTTGTTGTCTCGAGTGGATTGCGTTTTTCTTTTTCGAGTAGTTGAAGTCCCGAGGCGGAGGCCATTTCAATGAATGCTGTCGAACCATTGTCGGTGCCGTATGTGGCTTCCACTTCTTCGAACAATGGTCCGTGTACTTTTAGTTTTACAATTTTTCCGTGGAAGAAGTTTGTGAGGATCTGCATGGTTCCTTCACCACCGTCGGCGAGAGGAAGTTTGATAACAGTGGCGTCGGGAAATTTTTTGAGAATGCCGGCTTCGGCAGCATCGCAGACTTCGGAGGCGGTGAGGGAGCCTTTAAATTTATCGGGGCAGATAAGAACTCTCACAAAATTAAGTAGACTAGTATCGACATGATCAGCGCCGTCAATCCTTGAACGGCCGTAATGATCGTATAACTCCTGAACAGATCTTTCTCTGCAATGCCTCCAAACTGCGACACCACCCAGAAGTAAGCATCGTTGGCGTGCGATACAACCATCGCTCCGCCGCCAATGGCGATCACTAATGATGACAGCTCCGGAGTTGTATCGAATCCTGCCGATGCAATCAACGGCACTAAGAGTCCGCTGGTAATGATCATAGATGTTGTGGTAGATCCTTGTGCGGTCTTCAACGCTGCCGCAATCACAAAAGCGATCAGCAAGAATACAATTCCATGCGAGGATGAATCGGATACATATTCGCTCAATACTTTATCGAGGCCACTTGCCCTGATCACGGTGCCGAATGCTCCGCCTGCTCCGACGATCAATATGATGATGCCTGCATCTTTTAACGCTTCCTGGATCCATGATGGCCACGGGTCTTTCTTTGATTTTAACAAGAAGAAAGAAAGGGCAACCCCGATGGTAAGTGCGATAATAGTATTGACAGAGAATGCTATCAATATGATCGGCAAAATGAGTGGAATGAATGCAAGCAAAACATTGACGTCGGATGTTTTTGTTACTTCATGTTTTTGTGTCGTGATAATTCCTTTTGATAACTTCTTAGAAAAAACATACGCAACAAGTCCCACCGGTATCGACGTAACAATACCGATGATCATCATCATTGAAATATTATTCTCTAACCCAAGATTAACAGCGGCTGTAAGCGGACCGGGTGTTGGCGGCACGAGTGTATGAGTTGTGTAAAGTCCGGATGCCAGCGCTAACGAAAGCTCGGCCGGCAGCACGGATGTTTGGGCTGCGATAGAAGGAACGAGTCGCGAAAGAATAATGAAACCCGAATCGCAAAACACGGGAATGCCAACGATGATTCCGGTAACCGACAACGCCAGCGTTGAACGTTTGGCTCCGAACCAACTCACAATTTTTTTACTCATCGCTTCCATGCTCCCGGTCTTTTCCAGCATCATACCGAGGCACGATCCCAATGCAACCAGGAAACCGATGTTACGAAGTAAGAGTCCGAATCCTTCCTGCATCAATGATATGATGTTGCCCATCGATTGTCCGGTTATCAATCCACATATCGCCGCAGCGATCAGTAAGGAAAAGAATGCGTGAATGTTGAAGTAGCGGGTGAGGACGACAACAGCAGTTACCGAAATCACCAGTGCAACAATGATCGTAACGAGTGGATTCATCGGCGGAAGGGAATGTATGGGAATGCTTCGCCTTTCTTGAATTCATTTCGTCCGGTGGGAAGTTCGATGAAGCCATCCACATTCCGGAGGTTGGCGAAATCACCCGAGCCTTCGCCGGCATCCGGTGTTGCCAATAATGACCCGGAGCTCATGTCGATCTTCACTTGCAGAAAATAAGTAAGGTCGGGTTTGAATGTATAGTCGGAAGCGAGAATTGCTTTCGCGTTGTTGGATTCAACACCTAAACCCATTTCAATCCAGGGCTTTATGTATTTATGAAAACAGAGGAAGGTTGACACGGGATTGCCGGGCAATGCAAAGACGGTCTTCGTTTCGCTGCGACCAAACCAGAATGGTTTACCCGGACGCTGCTTCACCTGGTGGAATGATTTTTTGATACCAAGTTTTTCGAGAACGGAAGGGATGTAATCGAACTTGCCTTTGGAAACTCCGCCTGAAAGAATGATGACGTCGTGACTTTCAATTATTTTTTTTAATTCTTTTTCTAAGACAGAAGGATCATCAGGAAGATGAGATAAGTAAGAATCTATTTTTATTTCACTTAATGAAGATGAAATTGAAATCCCGTTCGATCTCCGGATCTGCCATGGAAGAGGAGTTTCTTCAACAGGAATAAGCTCATCGCCGGTTGTTACAATTGCAACGGGCTTTACATTGTAAACAGATACATTATTCTTTCCTACGGATGCCAATAGTGCAATCTCTGCCGGCGATAATATAACTCCAGGTTTTAAAAGCACTTCCCCTTCATGTGCATCGATACCTTTTGAATGAATGAACTGGTTCTTTTCAACAGGCGCGTTAACAACAGCTTTACCATCACTGATCACAACATCCTCGTAACGCACAACGGTATCTGCACCTTCGGGCAACATGGCGCCTGTCATGATCTCGATACATCCGCTCTTCAGTTTTTGTTGTGGTTGTCCAGCAGCCTGTGTGCCTTCTACAATAAACTCGATAACACCTTCCTGGTATTTGATGGCGATGCCGTCCATCGTGGCCCTGTGAAACGGGGGAAGGTCGCGGTCGGCAATAACATTCTCTGCCAGTACATGACCCGTAGCGCGGGTGATATCAACAACTTCGTTCCCTGCATGAAAAGGAACTTCATTGATGATTTCCGTAGCTTGCTGTACACTGATCATTTAACTAAAAGTAGTAATGAAATCGAAGCTTTCACACATAAGCGCAGCCGGCAACCCGGCGATGGTCAACGTCTCCGAAAAAAGATCCACGCTTCGAACGGCACGGGCGCGAGCTACCGTGAATGTTGGCAAAGAAATACTCGCATTGTTGTCGGGCAACGAGATCGTTTCGAAGAAAGGCCCCGTGTTTCAAACGGCTATCATTGCGGGCATCATGGCTTCGAAGAAAACATCGGAGCTCATACCGCTTTGTCATCCTATCGGTCTCGACGACTGCAAGATCGACATTGCTGTGAAAGGCGGTAAGGTGGTGATAGAAACTTCCGCAACCACTGTTGGAAAAACGGGTGTGGAGATGGAGGCTCTGACGGCCGCGTCGGTGGCGGCGCTCACGGTGTACGATATGTGCAAGGCCATCTCGCACGGTATTGTTATCGAGAGCATCCTGTTGTTGGAGAAAAGAGGGGGAAAGAGTGATTTTAAGGCTTGAAAACTTACTCGCGTTTCAAGTAAGGTTTTCCTGATGTAAAGATTTCAATTACGGACTGATTGATAATCAGTTACAAGTCTCTTTAAAAGTAATCTATGAATCTTTCATCAACGGCGTAATCGGCGCCGGCCGGAAAATATTACACCGGGTGTCTTTAGGCTGAGAATAAAAAACTAATGGCTTTCCATCGCTTTAAATTTATTCTCATAAAATCTCCCCCTATGAAAGCGTTTGGTAAAAACATCTTCCCTGGAATCCACATCGATCCGATCCAGAGAGACCTGTTCCTGGTATTGACAGCGGGATTTTTACTGGCTGGCGCGCTGGTCAGCGTAGTCCTGTTTGTTTTTCACTGATAGCGCCGGGCCCAGGTTGGGCGCCAATCCATTCAGATCCGTCTTCGAAAACCTCTTTTTTGAAGATGGGCACTTTTTCTTTCAGCCGGTCGATGATGTACTGACACGCTTCAAACGAAGCACGGCGATGTTTTGTGGCAACCGCCACCACAACGGCCACCTCGCCTGGTTTCAATGTTCCTACGCGGTGACTAACACCCCAACCGAGTAGTTCCCAGCGGCCCGCGGCTTCGTCAACGATCTTCCTGGTTTCGGAAACGGCCATGGCTTCGTACGCTTCGTATTCGAGCCACACCACTTTTTTATCCAGTGCCGTATCGCGCACGGTGCCAATAAAAATATTCACGGCGCCGGCGCCGAGACTTGATGCCGTAGCGATTACTTTATTGACATCAATTGAACTGGAAGTTATTTCGATCATTATCCTCCGCTTACAGGTGGTATTAAAACGATCTCGTCAGACTCATTCAAAGATACGGCATCTTCAGCATACTCTTTGTTGATCGCGATAAACAACGAATGCAGGTCTTTCAATGACGGATAGCTGTTTAAGAGCCACGAACGCAGTTCGCCAACAGTGCCCGCGCTTGTTTCAATAACTACCTTGCGATCGCCTACGATGTCTTTTGCAATGCCGTAAGAAGTGATTGTGAACTTCATGTCCGAAGATATATCTTTCTGATTAATGTGGCGCAAAGGATACGCCAAGGGAATCGAGGATACGCAATGGATTAATGCATTCCCTTCGCGTATCCATTGCTTCGCGTGTCCTTTGCGCAACAAATATGCTAATAGACAACCACAACCGTCCCCTCAATTACATGCGTCTCGCTGTTACGGACCGCTGTAATCTCCGGTGTTTCTATTGCATGCCCGAAGAAGGCATCAAATACCTGCCACAGAAAGAACTCCTCACTTTCGACGAGATACTCCGTATCGTTTCTCTCACCGCAAGCATGGGCATTTCCAAGATCCGGCTGACCGGCGGCGAACCGTTTGTTCGTCCCGACCTGATGGATCTTATTCGCGCTATCGTGAAAGTAAATGGAGTACACGAGTTGCATATCACCACCAACGGCATCTTAACGGCGCCACACATTGATGAACTGAAAGATCTCGGCATCAAGTCGGTCAACTTAAGTCTCGATACACTGAATGCCGATCGTTTCAAGACCATCACCCGTCGCGATGAGTTTGCCAAAACATGGGACACGTTGCAACAATTGTTGAAGAGCAAGATCCATGTGAAGATCAATGCTGTCGTAATGGAGCATAAGAATATCGACGACATCGTGCCGATGATCGAGCTCACGAAAGATCACGATGTGAGCGTAAGATTTATCGAAGAGATGCCATTCAACGGCGAAGGAAATCATTATGCAAAACTTACGTGGACGCACAACAGGATCCTGGATTATATAAAAGAGAATTTTGATGTCACTAAGTTGCCTGATGCGCCCAACGCAACGGCGACAACATACAGCATACCTGGTCACACTGGCAACATTGGTATCATTGCAGCTTTCAGCAGAACATTCTGCGGCACCTGCAATCGCATACGCGTAACGGCACAAGGAGCATTAAAGACTTGTTTGTACGACGATGGCGTTCTGAACCTGAAAGACCTGATGCGTTCGGGTGAGACCGATGCAACAATTAAGACTTCACTATTGAAGGCATTCGGTTCGCGTGAAGAAAACGGCTTCGATGCAGAGAAGAAGAGAACGAAACAAGTAAGCGAGTCGATGTCAACCATTGGAGGATGAGCATGGATACCGTGATAGTTCTTACCATCAGCTTCTTCGTGATCTCGCTTGTCTATTCATCGGTCGGTTTCGGCGGCGGTTCGAGTTACCTCGCCTTGATGGCAGTAATGGGCGTAGCCAAAGAAACCATGCGACCATCTGCGTTGCTTTGCAATATCGTGGTTGTGATCGGCGGCGCATACATCTTCTGGAAAGAAGGACATCTCGACCTGCGCAAGAGCTGGCCGTTTATCGTTGCCAGCGTGCCCTTCGCATTCATCGGTGGTTACTGGCCCATCAGTGAACACAACTTCTTTATTCTCCTGGGGTCGACTTTAGTTCTCGCTTCCATCGCACTGTGGGTCCAACCCAGTGACGGAGAAAAGAAGCTGCTGGAGAATCTTCCGCTCAATCTTGGTGTAAGCGCAGGTGTTGGTTTGTTATCGGGGCTCGTAAGTATTGGTGGAGGAATATTTTTATCGCCGATACTTCATTTGAGTAAATGGGACAACGCGCGAAAGATCTCGGCGTTGGCGAGCGTATTCATCCTGGCGAATTCGATCAGCGGACTCGCGGGTCAGTTTCTACGCAGCGCATCGATCGACTGGAAGTTTATACTTCCGTTGTTGATTGCTGTTTTGGTTGGTGGCCAGATAGGGTCGAGACTGGGAGCGAGGAGATTTAACCCGCTTTACATCCGAAGGATCACTGCAGCATTGATATTGATAGCGGGGCTGAATATTCTCAAGGATCACTTATGATGTATGATCATATACGATCATCCATTCACCATTTTTCTTTCGAAGCAATAGAGTGAACATCCCGGTTGGTTCATCTACAGTTCTTTTCAGGTGAAATCTTCCGGTAACGAGACAGGCGTCGTCGCTAATGAACTTGAAGCTGTAGAACGTGAACGTGAGTTCTCCCATGGCGGCCCTGTCGGGATATGCTTTATGGTAGCGGGCGAGCGTAGAGTCCCAACCGTACGTGATCCTGGAACCGATAAACATCAATGAATCGGACTTCCAGTATCCTTTCATGAACTCTTCAACGTTTCCCTGGTTCCAGGCTGTTTGCTGTTTGCCGAGGAGTTCCCGGATAGCACCCTCTTCGGATTTTTTGGCAGAGCATCCGATAAAAACGACGACGAAGATCAAAACTGCTTTTCGCATATAATTTTTACCTCAAACGATTACGAGGGTCAAATTTAACCCTTCCGATTTATCGTGTTACGGAATTGTAAAAATATAGGGTCCGAAATAACCCTCCGTAAGAATATTCGTCTATTTTTGTCGCCACCAGCAACCTTAAAATCACTAACAGATTATGTCAACATTACGCTTCGCAGCGCTCAAGAAACTCAGTGAGCGCCCTCGTGTATCTGTCGACCTCCCTGCAGAAAAAGTCTCTCAATTTTTTGGAGAGAACGTGTTTGGGATCGATCAAATGAAAGCAACGCTTTCGCCGGCCGTCTTCAAAAAAGTAAGCAGCTCCATCAAGAATCACGACAAGATCGATGATGTGACTGCCGATGCAGTAGCACAGGCTGCAAAGGCATGGGCTATGAGTAAAGGCGCTTCGCACTTTACACACTGGTTCCAGCCAATGACCGGTGGAACAGCCGAGAAACACGATTCATTCTTCGATGCCCTTGCAGGTCTCGAAAAATTCAAGGGCAGCGAGCTCGTTCAGCAGGAACCCGATGCATCGTCGTTCCCTAGCGGCGGGATCCGCAGCACTTTCGAAGCACGTGGTTATACTGCGTGGGATCCTACATCGCCGATGTTCCTCTACGGAAAAACGCTTTGTATTCCTACCATCTTCGTATCGTATACAGGCGAAACACTCGACCAAAAATCGCCTCTTCTCAAAGCATTGAAAGCAGTCGACAACGCGGCAACGAAAGTGTGCCAGCTGTTCGATAAAGACATACAGAAAGTTGTAGCATCACTCGGACCCGAACAGGAGTATTTCGTTGTTGATGCCGATTTGTTCCAGGCTCGTCCCGACCTCGTAATGGCCGGCCGTACCGTGTTTGGTCATGCACCTGCGCGTGGTCAGCAATTGGAAGATCACTATTTCGGTTCAATCCCTTCAAGAGTGTATGACTTCATGAAGGAATTCGAGATCGAAGCATGGAAACTTGGTATTCCCGTTCGCACGCGTCACAATGAAGTGGCTCCGAGCCAGTTCGAAGTTGCTCCTTTGTTCGAAGAAGTAAACGTTTCGAACGACCACAACCAGCTGATGATGGATGTGATGGGCCGCGTTGCCGAAAAACATAAGCTCCGCGTTATCTTCCACGAGAAGCCTTTCGCAGGCGTAAACGGAAACGGTAAGCACAACAACTGGTCGCTGATCACTGACACAGGTGTGAATCTTTACGCACCTACAAGCAGCGCCCGCGACAACTTACTCTTCCTCACGTTCTTCATTACAACCATCAAGGCTGTACATGAACACAACGATCTGTTGAGAGCATCTATCGCTACACCGGCAAACGATTTCCGTCTCGGTGCTAACGAAGCTCCTCCCGCAATCATGTCGGTGTTCATCGGTTCGCAGATGACTGCCGTTCTCGACGAACTCGAGAAAAAAGGTAACATCAAGATCGAGAAAGGCGACAACATGTATATGAAACTCGGTATCGACCAGATCCCCGAGATCATTCTCGACGCAACCGACCGTAACAGAACGTCTCCTTTCGCCTTCACTGGTAACAAGTTCGAGTTCCGTGCTGTAGGTGGAAGCGACAATTGCGCTACCGCAATGACTGCACTTAACCTGATCATGGCAGACCAGCTTACGAAGTTCAACGATGCAGTTGAAGCTGACATCGAAAAAGGAACAGAGAAGAGGATCGCCATCATCAACGTGCTTCGCAAGTACATTAAAGAATCGAAGGCCGTTCGCTTCGAAGGCGATGGTTATTCTGACGAATGGGTAGCTGAAGCGAAGAAGCGCGGATTGGGCAACGTTAAGAACATGCCCCGTGCTATCGAAGCATATCTTACCAAGAAGTCGCTCGACGTATTTGAAAAATACGGAGTTTGCTCGCACAAAGAAGTTGAAGCTCGCAACGAGATCCGTTGGGAATCATACATCAAGCGCGTGCAGATTGAAGCTCGCGTGATGGGTGACCTCGCAATGAATCACATCATTCCTACTGCGATCGCATACCAGACTAAATTGATCGAGAACGCAAATGGTCTTGCCGGCCTGAAGGTCGACAACAAGGCTGTTGTTCAAACGATCAAGGAAATATCAGGACACGTAGACATCATCAAGAATGGTGTTCGCGATATGATCGAAGAACGCAAACGTGCAAATAAGATTGGCGATGCACATAAGCGCGCCATTGCTTACTGCGATGATATAAAGGAGAAATATTTCGAAACAATCCGCGATTCGGTTGACAAACTGGAATTGCTGGTTGACGATGAAAACTGGCCGTTGGTGAAATACCGCGAGCTGTTGTTCCTCCGCTAATAGGTGAACAGTGAGCGGTAAGCAGTAATCGGTGATACTGATTTCGAAGAATTCCGGAAATCACCGTTGGCTGTAACCACCGCTTACCGAATACTGATCACCGAATACCGTTTTAATCCCGTACCTAAACCTGTGAGACGGTCGGCCGAAAGGCTGACCGTTTCTTTTTTTATTGGTCCTACATTTGATTGGGATACAAAAACGGGATCAACATGAGAAAGCTAAGATTGCAGATGCAAACAACCATAGATGGTTTTGTTGCACGACCCAACGGCGAACAGGATTGGATGACCGCACCCAATGACGAAACAGTAGTAAAATATATTATTGGAATAGCAGATGATTCGGGCACGATTATCATGGGACGCAATATGAGTGGCGATTTTTTGCCCTACTGGGAGAATATGGCCGACAACGACAAGGGCAATCCTTTGTATGATCTTGCTACCAGAATGGTCGGTCTGCCGAAAGTAGTTTTCAGTAAGACGTTGAAGAATATCAACGGCAGAAATGCCCGCGTCGAAAATGGTGACTTAAAGACCGGGGTTCTGAAGTTGAAGAATCAGGCTGGCAAGGACCTGTTGGTATACGGTGGCGCCAGTTTCGTCGCAAACCTGGTTAAGGAAAACCTGGTAGACGAGTATTTGCTTTTTGTTAATCCCGCCGCTATTGGTGAAGGAATGCGAATATTTACCGGCAATCATAAGATGAAATTTGAAGAGTCAAAGGCATTTAAAAGCGGCATTGTATTGCATCGATATACACCTTTGACGTAAAGTTTATACTTTTGTCCTGCTTGAAGAGATTCCTGACCATCGTTGTTTTATGTTGTATGACCCTCCATTGCGCAGGCAGGCTGGGCATACTTTCATGGGTCTATGAACAACACCAGGTAATCGCATTCGAACTTGGATTGATCAGCGAGAAACCGATTGCTCAATGCGGTACTGCATATATGGACGACGGCCTTGTGATCGTTCAGCAGGACGACGATTCGAGTGCGAGACCCTCGGCGGTATTCAGTGCGAAAGAGATCAACTTATTTTTTGATTTTAAAGAGATCAGCGTTCAACGCGACTTCTTTACAATAGAACCTCAATACAAAGAGGTTATTGATTTTTACCTGTTGCAACCACAGAGTAAGATCTTCCATCCGCCTTCGATCGGATAGCTTTCCATTTCTACTTATTTTTTTCGTTTTAAAAAATTTCATCAATGAAGAAGCTATTCATTATACCATTTATATTAATTCTATTCTCTTGTTCTAAAGATAAAGTCGATCCCAACGTTGGGCCTGTTACCATTGAATTTGATAACACGTTTACCGACGATCTCAAACTCACGATCGACTACAACGTAACAAACATCCAGTTGAAACGCGACGATGGAACCGTGTTCACCGACGGCCTCAATTCGCATCACGTGAGTGAAGCAAACGAAGGATCGCAGGAGATCAGCCTGAAAGATCTTCCTGCCGGCAATTACGTGCAGGTCTCGTTCAAGATCGAGGAGCTGCATGTTACCGGCAGTTTCGAGTACATCAGCGCTTCGTCAACCGTTCTTCTGACTTTTGCCGACGGCATACCTGTGCGTGCAGAGCATGAACCGGAGGCACATCTTCTTTTCAATATGAACACGTTGAAAGGCGGTGGCGATGTGCAGAGCGCTTTTGTTGTCGACCACGTTCACGACAATTGATATGAAGAAGCTGCTGATTGTCGTGATGATGATGTTGATCGCTGGCCAGGCAAGCGCATGTGATGTGTGCGGATGTTCGCTGGGCGGAAATTACTTCGGCATCCTTCCGTTTTACGGAAAAAACTTCGTGGGGCTTCGCTGGTCGCAAGCACAGTTTCATTCATACATCTATCCAACACAAAATATTCCTGCGCAAGAATCGCACGACACGTATTCGAAAGTCGAACTGTGGTCGCGTTATCACCTTACTAAGAAGATCCAATTGTTTGCATTCGTTCCTTACGTGTACAACAACATGAATGGAACCGACCAGGTGGTGCATGCACAGGGACTTGGTGATATGAACCTGATGGCCAATTACAGTCTGATCAACAATTCTGAATCTAATAGCGATTGGAAACATACGTTAATGGCTGGTGGCGGCGTCAAATTGCCAACGGGAAAATTCAGTCTTTACGACAAGGGCAAGATCATCAACCGGAATTTCCAGATGGGAACCGGGAGTGTAGATTTCACTGCGAATGCTGTTTACACAATCAGGTATAAAAAGACCGGTCTCAATTTCGAGACCGGTTATAAAATGAATACGCGAAACAATGACGGTTATCTTTTTGGAAACCAGTTTCGGTTTTCATCGCAGGTGTTTTTCTGGCAACAGTTTGGAAAGATCTCGCTGCTGCCGCATGCAGGTACGTATTATGAAAATGCGGCGATGCATCGCGATGGCGATATCATACAGGTGAACACAGGAGGTACTGCGTTGTTGGGATCGGCAGGGCTGGATATTTACGTTGGGCCGATAACTGTCGGCGTCAATTACCAGAAGCCGGTGAAGCAACATTACAACAGCGATGACACTGCAGATATCACAAGCAAAGCGAGATGGACGACGAGTTTGGTGTATAGCTTCTAGCGGCTTAGATATATTCAAACATCACCTCTCTACCGACACCGGCCCCGTCTTGTCCTCAGCCATGTAAAGAATCGCATTCTCTATCAGGAACGGATGACTCCATGGAACAAAGTGATTCATGCCCGGATACAATACCACTTCGCACCGCGCATTTACCAGCATCTTCTTCGCGAAGTCTGCGTTCTCTTTGGGCACCAGCTCGTCTACATCGCCCTGGATAAAGATCGACTTACACGTAATGTTCTTCCACAACGGCACCATTTGTTCGAGCTGCGGTTTCAATTGATAGATCTCGTCATTCGAAGCACGAAGAGAACGGGGCATCAGCCATTTGAGGAACGGTGTTGCCAGTGGCGCGCGAAACCATTCGTCAGGTTCGAGGTCAGGGTCAACGGATCCTGCTACGAAGATCAACCCGTCGACCAACTCGGGATAATCCATCGCCATGCGAGCTATCACTGGTCCGCCGAGGGAGTGACCGACCAAATACACTGGTCTGTTGTTTTTATGTTTGAGAAGAATGGGTTTGAGATCCTGTGCCTGCTTAACCAGCGAGGGTTCGGCATAACCGAAGTTCGATGCTCCGAAACCGGGGCGGTCTACCGAGATCATCTGTACTTTTTCGAGCAGCACGGTATCATCCATGAAGTCGATGAAAGCACTCAATGAGCCGGGCGATCCGTGCACGAAGATCACGAGTGGGAGAGAGTCGTTGCCTGCAACCAGGTAGTTGATCTTCTGACGGCCTTCGATGTACGAATACTCTTTGCCCTTGTACATCTTGTTCTTGAAGAAGTCGTTGATCTCCGTTTTGCTCATGCGGAACTGCATGCACGAATCCATCAACAGCACCAATGCCGCGAAAGTGACGATGATAACGAGTGACGTACGGGTGATGATACGCTTCCAGCGCATGCTCTAAAGTTACTGAAGATTCAGGATCTTCTTATAACCGGGAGCATCATTCAGGATGTCGATCGATTTACGGATGTCCTGGTCAGACTTGAATGAGACTTCGGTAGCGCCGCGTTCCAGGTAATAATGTGCCACGATATCTTCTTCGAGAAGTCCCCGGATCTGGTCTTTGAAATTCGTCAGATCGTTCTTGCGACGATCCGCCACTAATGACTTGAGTTTGTCGAGCTGTGGCTTCAACTCATCAATAGAGCGCTCGCGTTTTGCTTCCTCGGTCAACAGATTCAATTGTGCATCGAGCGGCGAATGGTACGTATACTTTTTCGATTTCATCCAGGTTGCGAAGTCGTTGTATTCTGCATCGGTCATCGCGAAGTCTTTCGCAGCAACAATGGTCGGATGTTTTACGGTATACTCGGTTGCGTAGTCGAACAGGAGACCTTCACTATACAATGCCTGTGTAAGCGCAGAAGCTTCGGCGCTGGTCGTAGCAATGTCGGGATCGATCCCACCGCCATCGAAAACAGTACGACTGTGCGTTGTCTTGAATGGCTTCTTCAACGAATCGGGAACGGCACCAACGCTTCCATCGGCACGACGATGCGTGTAGTCGAGCACCTGGATGCAGCGACCCGATGCTGTGTAATACTTCGCTGTCGTGATCTTCACCTGAGAATTGTATGACAACATTCGCGGTAACTGTACGAGTCCTTTGCCATACGACTTCTCGCCAATGATAATCGCACGATCATAGTCCTGAAGCGTGCCGGCAACGATCTCAGAAGCCGAGGCACTTCCACGATTGATGAGAACGGCGAGCGGGATCTCCGTATCGACGGGCGGAGCAGAAGTTTCGTAAACGAAATTGGCATCCTCTACTTTTCCTTTGGTCGATACCACCAGGTTTCCTTTGGGCAAAAATATATTGCAGATGTTAACGGCTTCGAGCAACAGGCCGCCGGGATTGCCACGAAGGTCGAGGATGATTGCCTTAGCACCTTTCTCTTTCAATGCGATAACTGCATTCTTAACTTCTTTACCTGCGTCGGGTGTGAAATCGGAAAGTTGAACGAATCCAACATTGCTGCTCACCATTCCGAAATAAGGAACGTTGCTGATCTTAACACGGTCGCGAACGAATTGCAGCGTCATGAGATCTGCAATGCCCGGACGTTTTATCGTGAGCTTCACGGTTGTGCCGATCTGTCCGCGCATCAAATGATTGGCTTCTTCGAGGGTGAGCTTCGAGAGAACGATGTCGTCCATCTTAATGATCTCGTCGCCGATCTTCAATCCGTTCTTTGCTGCGGGATATCCTTCGTAGATCATAGTAACAACAGTCCTGTTGCCGATCTGTCGTGTAATGGCGCCGATGCCACCGTATTGACCGGTGTTGCTCGTGCGGAAGTCTTCTACTTCGTCTTCGGGAATGTAATTGGTGTACGGATCGAGCGAGTTCAACATCGCATCGATGCCAGTTCGCATTAATTTATTGGGATTGACATCATCGACATAAAGGGCATTCACTTCCCTGAAAAGAGACGCGAATATGTCGAGGTTCTTTGCTATTTCGAAGTAACGTTCGGCTGGCGGCGTGAACGAAAAGCCGACGGCCGCAGTAAGGAATATCAGGCTGATTATATATCTCTTCTTCACTTTCATACCCCACATGGTTGGTCTCTAAAGGTCCGGGTTTTTTGCTGTTTTGCAAAGGATACGCAAAGGTAAACGCCGAGGATACGCAAAGAGTATGTTGGTTTATCCGCCTTGGCGTATCCTTTTGCCCCTTGGCGTATTCTTGGCGCAACTATTTCCGGTTATTTCCATGCCTTCCTCAAAAACCGCAACCAATTCCCCGAGAACACATTTTCGATATCTGACGCCGTGTATCCCCTTTTTTGGAGTATCGGTCGTATTTTTTGAAGGTCGGCGATCGTGTCTATATCATACGGACTCTGCTCTTTCCCGAAAGCGCCGTCGAGATCGGAACCGATGCCTATATGATTTGCATTGCCCGCCAACTGGCAGATATGATCCATGTGATCCACAACACGTTCGAGATTCACACCCATTCCCAGCGGTGTCGATTGCCCTCGTACCCAATTCGGAACGATCATCCACGCATCCATCGGCGCCCCGATCACAGCACCACGCGAGATCAGTTCTTTCAGTTGATCATCATTAAACTGCCGGTTGTGATTTACAAGCGCACGACAATTGTGATGACTCGCCCACACATGCCCGTTGAATGTATCCATCGCCTCACGGAAACTTTCATCGCACAAATGGGTTGCATCGAGAATGATGTTGAGGCGCTCTATTTCTTTGAGCAACGCTTTTCCTTTCGCGCCCATCGGCCCTTCGGAGTCAGTACCAAAAGCATAACGGCCCGGACCATAATGCGCGGGACCAACAACCCTGAGTCCATACTCGTAAGCTTTCTCGAGATTTTTTAAACTGACGATCGAGTCGGCACCTTCGAGACTTAAAATGTAACCGATCTGTGATTTGTGATTATCCCAACTTGCTATATGTTGTTCGAGCTCTTTGAGATTCGTGATTTGTTTTAGCTGCCCATCGTCCTCCATCGATTTATACCAGGCCACCTGGGCTTGTGTTTGAGCCCATGCCTGTTCGGGAGAATTCCATCCGGGCAACCAGCTGCCGCGCTCAACGTATCGTGCAATCTGTGTAGCGACAACAAGCCCAAAGTTGCCGCGACGAAGCTCGTCGAATGTTACGGTGTTCTTCCCGCGATCAGGTTTGTCGGTCATGTCTTTCTCGCGGTCGCGGATCTCATCGATGGACATGCGAAGGTCGCGGTTCCATTCCATCGCGTTCATCGAGAGGTCTAAGTGTGCGTCTATGTTGAGCATCTATACGGTTATTTTGCGAGTGCGAGAGATAGTATTCCAGTTAGTAATGTATTTGTTGTTCTCAATAATAAACGGCTCATCATAAAGATTCACTGTTGGGCAGATATGATGCGGTATTCCATAAAGTACATCACCAACTTTAAATGAGTGACTTCCACTTGTTTTAACAACCATATGTTCTTCGCTATGGCCAACGGGCGTAAGTCCATCAACATTCAAAAAGTACACTCTCTTATCGATGGGATTTTCCGAGGCGATGGCTTTATGACCAAGATCAAGACAAATGGTGTCTGCTGTCGGTATCGAGATCACTCGTGTAACAACGATGGCAGCAATCAGGAAGGGCTGCTCGGAGAGCATCGACTGGTATCCTTTGTCCCAATAAATAAAAGTACCCGGACTGCATTCAACATCTTTTCGTTTTGCGTGAATAGAGAAGGAGGGAGTTCCACCAACAACAATGTTGAGTGGCTTATGTATTTGTTGCTGGAGTTTAAGAACACGGGCAAAGCCTTCGTCAGACTGCCTGGTACGAACAGACAGGTCAGGATCGCGTAAGTGTCCGTCGTATGCATGAAGACCTACCACCTGCGATTGAAATTCATTATAAAGTGGGAGAGCTTTCTCCGGTTCGATACCTGTCCGGTTCATGCCCACATTCAGATCGATGTATAATTTTGCAAATGGGAGCGTGCGGGCAATCGACGCATCGTCTACGATGCAAGAGAATTCAACACCGGGATACTTCTTTACTAATTCCGCGAAGCGGCCGGCTTTCGGTCCAACAGGCTGGTGTGCGAGCAGTACATCCTTCGCACCGTTCATGGCGAGCATTTCGGCTTCAGCAATAGTGGCACACTTGAATTTGGTAATGCCGGCCTCGACAAACATCTTCGTGACCTCGGGAGATTTGTTGGTCTTGATGTGAGGTCGCAACCTGTTCGGGTTGTCGAGAAAACTTTTGGCGATGCGGATGTTTTCTTTTACACGATCGGGGTAAATGAGGAGACCGGGAGAGTCTACTTCTTTAATGTTATCGACAGTGTACCAATCTCTCATACTAATTCAAACATCGCCTCTATCTCCACTGGAATATTATCCGGCAGGCTTCCCATTCCCACTGCGCTTCTCACCCCAACTCCATTATCATCGCCCCACACTTTGGCGAAAAGTTCGCTGCAGCCATTGATCACATACGGATGACGTTCGAAGTCGGGAGTGGCATTCACCATGCCCAAAACTTTTATCACTCTCCTGATCTTGTCGAGGCTGCCGAGATTTTTCTTCAGCGTTGCGAGTATCGCCAAACCTACTTGTTGTGCGGCAGCTTTCGCGCCGTCTTTGTCCATATCGACACCAACTTTGCCGATGATAAGAGTACCGTCATCTTTCACTGTGCCATGTCCCGATACATAAACATAATTACCAACGATGAGGAATGGTTTGTAAACGCCGAGAGGTTTTGGAGCAGGAGGAAGAGATAAGCCCAATTTGGAAAAGCGGGTTTCAGGGGTATCAGTCATAAGATTTACGAAGTACGATTTACGAAGTACGATTTTACTGGATGATCAGATTAAGCAACATCACACCAATGATACCGCAGATGGCAACAATAGTTTCCATCAATGACCAGGATCTGATCGTTTGCTTGATCGACAGGTTATAATATTCTTTGAACAGCCAGAAGCCGGCGTCGTTCACGTGCGAGAACATCAGACTTCCAGCGCCGACGGCAAGAACCATCAGGTTGGCATCTACTTCGGGATGCATGGCAAGCAACGGTGCAACGATGCCAGCTGCGGTAAGCCCGGCCACTGTTGCCGAACCAACGCATACCCTGATAATACATGCAATCAACCATCCGAGCACCAGCGGGTGAAAACTGATCCCGTTCAATGCCGTTGAGATCTCCTGGCTCACACCGGTTACGATCAACACTTCTTTCAACGATCCGGCGCCGCCCATGATCAGCACTATAAGACCAACGTCTTTAATAGCATCGGCGTAGATGTTCATCACTTGTGTCATCTTCATTCCCCTTCTCAATCCAAGAACATACGTTGCGATGGCGATCGATATCAACATCACGATGTTCGAATCGCTGAGGAATAAGATCGTGTTGGCGAGGAAACTTTTTCCGGTCAACCATTCTTTCGAAGATGTCATCACACAAATAGTGGTGACGGCAAGAAGTATCACTGGCAGCAATGCTGTGATCAAACTGCTGGAGAGACTTGGTAATTTATCTTCCGGGATCCCTTCCGACTGGAATGTTTTCGGAAGTTGTACGTTGAGATTCTTCAGTGTTTTAGAGAACAGCAGTCCCGATATGATCACCGTTGGTATTGCGATCACGATGCCATACATCAATGTTTGTCCCATGTCGGCTTTCATGGCCCCGATCAATCCGACAGGCGAGGGGTGAGGTGGAAGAAATCCGTGTGTTACCGAGAGTGCTGCCATCATCGGAAGGCCGACATAAACTGCGGGAAGCTTGTAACGATAAACGATGGATGCGATGAGCGGGAATACCAACACGAATGCAACGTTGTAGAACAACGGGATGCCGATCACAAACCCTGTGATCATCATGGCAACCTGGAGATACTTTTCTCCGAATGCTTTCATGAGACCTTGTGCGATGCGCTGTGCTGCGCCGGTTTCGGCAACCAGCTTGCCGAGCATCGCACCACCGATGATCACGATCACCAGCGTACCCAGCATATCGCCAACACCCTTCTCGAGTACCTTGCCCATCTTAGCGGGCTCTATACCGAGAAGTAAACCGGCTGTTATCGACGTTATAAGAAATGCAATGAATGCATTGATCTTAAACCACGTGATCAGCAATACGAGTAAAACAATGCAGAGGATGACGATGAGGATAGACATCCCGGCGACGTCAGAATTTGTCGGGTATTTGAACAATGCGCACAACGATCTCGTGTGGATCGCCGTCGCTATCAACCAGGCTGAACTTCACCATTGGATTATCGCGGTTGATGTTGCTTTCTATGTTCACGATCTTGGCTCCCTGCACGTGCTTCTGGATATCTTTCTGAAGAATGATAAGTGCATTAGCGAAGTCAACTTCGAGCGGGCTTGGATTATACGCTACAGTTTTCATTAGCCGAATAGGTCCCCGAAAAACCCGGGGTAGGGGTGTACGTCTTTACCACCTGATGAGTGCGGAGGCCCAGGTGAAACCACTTCCGAATGCCGCTAAACAAATTAAATCATTTTCCTTGACTCTTCCTTCTGCCCAGGCTTCACTTAACGCGATCGGTATAGAGGCGGCAGTAGTATTTCCGTACCGCATGATGTTGTTGTAAACCTGGTTGTCGCCGAGTTGCATCTTTTCCTTCACATACTGACTGATGCGAAGATTGGCCTGGTGTGGTACCAGCAACGTGATATCATCCTTCGTCAGGCCGTTAGCATCCAATGCTTCCTTAATGACTTCCATAAACCTGACGACCGCATGTTTGAAAACATTATTTCCGTTCATCACGAGCTTGTATGACGTGGTGTCGAGGATCTGGTCGGGCTGACGTTCGGCGTGAGGCCTGCTGCTTCCAGGATCTTTTAAATAAAGTTCTTCGGCGTAACGACCATCGGAATGAAGATGGGTGGAGAGTATGCCCTTATGATCTGATGCTTGCAGGATCGCAGCTCCAGCGCCATCACCAAAAATAACCGCGGTGTTGCGACCGCGCGTGGTAATGTCGAGCGCTGTGGATTGGATCTCGCCACCGATCACCAGCACGTTCTTATACATGCCTGTCTTAATGAACTGGTCGGCTATCGAAAGAGCATAGATGAAACCCGAACAAGCGTTGCGGATGTCGAGCGCGGGAATGCCTTCGAGACCTAACTCGCGTTGCAACAACACTCCGCTGCCGGGAAAGAAGTAGTCGGGCGTAATGGTTGCGAATACGATGAACTCGATATCTTTTTCAGTGAGATTAGCACGCTTCAGTGCCATGCGTGTTGCCTTTGCCGCCATGTTGGCAACAGTATCTGTTTCAGGATTGATCCAGCGACGTTCTTCTATGCCCGTACGCTCCACGATCCACTCATTAGTAGTGTCGATGATGGAGGAGAGATACTGGTTAGTGATAACCGTTTCCGGAACGTAGTGACCGAGTCCTACAATGCGTGAAAAAGGCATGGGCGCTTTTTAATGAATCTAACGAATCTAAAGGTAACGAAAGAAAAATTAGTTACATTAGACATGTGAAGACCTTAGTCCTGGCGATACTGGCGTTGCTCTTTACTTTCGATTTGACCGCCCAGGTCATTTTCAGGAATGATTTTGTGATCACTAAGAAACGTTTCAGCTTCAAGAATCTCGGACTCTCCACGATCACCATCAATCTCAGCCGCTATCCAAACTTCAACCAGCTTGTTAACGGAAGAGGTGGAAGAACATTGGTCGTCGACGTTCGTGCGTTGAGAGGCAAGAAGACTTCGTTCACTTACACGGAGATTGCAGAGAAAATATACACACCACAAGTGTTCACCGGACCGATCACTCAAAAAGTGCCAGCGTTTTTATTGCAGGCTCCGCCCGACTTACAACACCACGTTTACAATTCGTCCCTGGACCACGATCACTTTCTTCGGGGTCTTTCCTTCCGTCCACTTTCTCACGATCTCTGACGCGAGCACTTGTTTCTCGATGTCTTCTTTAGGCATATCGAGCGCGAAGTTCATTTCGGCGCGCACTTTTCCGTTGATCGATATCGGGTAGTTGAAAGAGCTTTCGATCAAATATTTATCGTCGTGTTTCGGGAATGATTGATCCAAAACAAAATCGGTATGACCCAGCAACGACCAGATCTCTTCGCAGATGTGCGGAGCAAACGGCGACAACGCGATCACCAGTGGTTCTATCACCTTGCGTTTGTTGCTCTTCAGTGCCCCTAACTCATTTGCACAGATCATGAATTCACTCACACAAGTGTTGAATGAAAAGTTGCTGACGTCCTGTGAAACCTTCCTGATCGTTTTGTGCAGCACCTTCAGTTCTTCTTTTGTCGGTTCTGCATCGCTTACAGAAAACTTACCGCTGTTGTCGTGAGCGAGGTTCCAGAATTTTCTTAAGAAACGGAATACGCCGTCGATGCCATTGGTGTTCCATGGCTTCGATTGTTCGAGCGGGCCGAGGAACATCTCGTACATGCGCAATGTGTCGGTGCTGTATTGAGCAATTACGTCGTCGGGGTTAACGACATTGAAATACGACTTCGATATTTTTTCGATAGCGGAGCCGGTGATGTACTTGCCGTCCTCTAAAACAAATTCGGCCTTCTCGAAGTCGGGCTTCCATTGTTTGAAACCTTCGGTGTCGAGTTCGTTATTGCTTACGAGATTGATCCATACGTGAAGTTCGTCGGTTTCGTACTGGTCTTTCAGTCCATACGAAATGAAACGATGTGTTCCCTTTTCACGATAAACAAACTTCGATTCGCCAACGATCATTCCCTGGTTGATCAGCTTCTTGAATGGCTCATCGAAATTAAGGTAACCCAGATCGAACAACACTTTCACCCACAAACGTGAATACAACAAGTGAGCAACAGCATGTTCGGCACCACCTATGTACACATCCACCTGGTTCCAGTAATCCAACGCTTTGCGATCGGCGAAAGCATTTTTATTATGTGGATCCATGAAGCGCAGGAAATACCATGCGGCACCTGCGTGTGTCGGCATCGTGTTGGAATCTCTCTTCTCTTTATCGCTGATGTTGATCCAATCTTTAAGATTAGCCAACGGTCCTTCACCATTACCCGAAGGTTTGAAGTTATTGGTAGGAGGCAATACCAATGGCAGCGACTTCTCATCCATCGCATAAGGAATATCATTGCGATAGATCACGGGAAAGGGTTCGCCCCAATAACGCTGACGGCTCCAGCCGGCATCGCGCATCTTGTAGTTTACTTGTCGCCTGCCGATCCCTGACTCCTCTACTTTATTTACAACCACCTCCAACGCATCTTTCATCTTCATGCCGTTAAGGAACTCCGAGTTCTCTAACGTTGCGTCGTAAGTTGGATTGGCTTCGTTGCCATCGTAATACTTGCCGATGATGTTGGTGATCGGCAGGTTGAAATGTTTTGCAAACTTAAAGTCACGTTCGTCGCCGCATGGTACACCCATGATGGCTCCTGTGCCGTAGCCGGCCAACACGTATTCGCTGATCCAGATCGGGATCTCGCGGCCACTGAATGGATTGATAGCGTAAGCGCCTGTGAATGCACCGGTGATCTTTTTCACTTCGGCCATACGATCTACTTCGGAGCGGCTCTCCACATACTTTAAGTATTGATCGATGTCGTCCTGTTGGTTTGAAGTAGTGATCTTTTTAACCAGGTCGTGTTCCGGGGCGATCACCATGAAGTCAACTCCAAAAATGGTATCGGGTCTTGTTGTGAAAACGGCGAGGGTCTCAGTTTTCTCTTTGATCTTAAAATTGATCCGTGCGCCAACGCTCTTGCCGATCCAGTTGCGTTGGATTTCCTTCATCGAATCGCTGAAGTCGATCTCTTCGAGACCTTTCAGTAAACGATCGGCATACTCGGTAATGCGCAGGCTCCATTGGCGCATCTGTCTTTTCACAACAGGGTACCCGCCGCGATAGCTTACACCGTTGATCACCTCATCGTTAGCCAGTACGGTGCCTAATGCTTCGCACCAGTTTACGTCGGTGAAAGCCAGATAGGCGAGGCGGTATTCCATCAACACCTTCTGTTGCGTTTCGGCGTCGAACGATTTCCAGTCGGCAGCCGAGAAAGTATTCTTGTCGTTAACTGTAAACTTCTGGTTGGGGAACGGGTGGTTTGCGTTTCCTTCGTTCCCGAATGTTGAAACGAGCACTTCGATGCGTTCGGCTTTTTCTTTTTTGCGATTGAACCAGCTGTCGAAGATCTGCAGGAAGATCCATTGGGTCCACTTATAATATTCGGGGTCGCATGTTTGAACTTCGCGGCTCCAGTCGAAACCGAAGCTGAGGTTGTCCATCTGCTTTTTGAAGTTCGAAATGTTTTGTTGTGTAGAGATGCGCGGGTCTACGCCGTGCTCTAATGCATATTGTTCGGCGGGCAGTCCAAAGGCGTCGAAGCCCATGGGGTGCAGCACGTTGAATCCCTGCAGTCGCTTGAAGCGGGCATAGATGTCGGACGCGATATATCCGAGGGGGTGGCCAACGTGGAGTCCGGCGCCGGAGGGATAGGGGAACATGTCGAGCACGTAGGCTTTGGGTTTCTTGCTGTCGTTAGAAACCTGGTAAACCTGCTTTTTTTTCCACTCCTCGCGCCATTTGTTTTCGATGCGCTTGATCTCTTCTTTGCTGTACTCGGCCATAATTGGATTAAAGGACCGTAAAATTAGTAAAAAAGGCGTGCTCTGAGAGATAGGTTGCGCAAAGGATACGCGGAGGGAAGAAAGGATACGCCAAGGGTTTGTTCGGTTTACCAGACAGTAGCGATTTGAAAGGCTTTTTATTCGGCAAATTCGATCCGTGATTTGCTGAAAAATTATGTACTCACAGCTACGTACCACCGAAGACAAAATTTCGAGGACCGTTATTGGACTTGCAATGAAAGTGCACTCGCGATTTGGGCCGGGCCTGCTGGAATCTGCTTATCGTGAATGCCTGGCGTATGAGTTGCGAAAGCATGGATACCGGGTAGATGTCGAAAAATCTTTGCCACTTATTTATGAGGACGTTCGTCTTGATCATGGCTACCGGATAGATCTGCTTGTTAATGAAAGACTTGTTCTTGAGCTAAAATCCGTCGAAGCATTCACCCCCGTCCATTTTGCCCAGGTGATGACCTATTTAAAGGTTGGAAACTACCGACTCGGTCTTCTTATCAACTTTAAAGTGGCCCACTTGCGAGACGGCATCAGGCGCGTCGTCAACAATCTCTAACCTTTGCGTATCCTTCCTCCCCTTTGCGTATCCTTTGCGCAACGATTTGCCGGCTAGTAGACCCTTCCCACAACTCATCTCCCCCCTTCAACACTTCAGTAACCCTTTTTTTTAAACCACCCCCAACCGCCGCTTCTTTACCTCATGAAGCAGACGTTAATCCTTTTTCTCTTTACTATATCTACTTCCGCCTACGCGCAGACAACCATCACCGGTAAAGTCACCGACGAAAAAGGCGAAGGCATCCCCGGCGCCAACATCGTGATACGCGATTCGTACGACGGAGCCAGCAGCAACGCCGACGGTACTTTTGTTTTCAGCACCGAGGAACAGGGGCTTCGTTTTATCGACGTCACTTTTATCGGGTACAAAGCCTTTCAAAAACAGGTCGACATCCACGGAAGTGCAATTACGGTCGACGTAACAATGAAAGAAGAGATCAACCAGCTCGATGCTGTCGTGATCTCGGCAGGTTCATTCACAGCAGGCGAGGAGAAACGCCGCACCATATTGAAGGCCGTCGACATCGCTACAACCGCCGGCGCTACCGCCGACATTGCCGGTGCACTCAACACACTTCCTGGAACACAAAAGAATGGCGAGAGCGGTCGACTCTTCGTTCGCGGTGGAGACAGTCGTGAAACGAGAACATTCATCGACGGCATGGCAGTGCTCGACGCATACGGACCATCCGCACCCAACACACCTTCGCGCGGAAGATTTCTTCCATTCATGTTCAAAGGAACAAGCTTCAGTACGGGAGGATATTCGGCAGAATACGGACAGGCATTGTCGTCGGCTTTGGTGTTGAACTCGAAAGACAAAGCAGACGAGAACCAGACGGACATCGGGATCCTTTCTGTTGGAGCCGATGTAGCGCAGACCATCGCAATGGAACGTTCGTCGTGGACGGGAAAACTTCAGTACACCAACGTCAGTCCGTACTTCAATGCCATTCGTCAGCGTGTCGACTGGTCGTCGGCGCCAGTGTCGCTCGAAGGCAGTACAGCATTTCGGCAGCAGGTCGGTAAAGATGGGATGCTGAAGTTCTTTGGCAACTTCAATCATTCGAACCTCGCGATGTACAACCACGATATCGCGAATCCGGATATCAAGCAATTGTATGATCTCACGAACAAGTATGGTTATGGAAACGGATCGTACCAGCAATCGCTGAACGACAAGTGGAATGTGCGCGGAGGATTGTCGTACACATTCAATGGAAATTATTTGATGCTCGATGGACAGCCCGCGAACGAAGCGGAGAAAGGTGTTCATGGCGAAAGCCGTTCTGGAAAATACGGTTTCGGATAACGTGGAGATCCGTTTCGGGTCGGAGGTTATTTCAAGGAATTATTCGGCCCAACAAATATTGTCGACAACATTCGACGAAAATATTTATGCAGGTTTTGCGGAGGCAGAAGCTTATGCGAACAAGCATCTTGTTGCGAAGGCCGGTGCCCGTGTTGAATACAGTTCATTGAATGGAAAAGGCGGCATAGATCCGCGTTTGTCGGTTGCTTACAAGCCTGGTAATAAGGGCCAGTTCTCTTTTGCCTATGGACGATTTCGGCAGAGCGCTGACAATCAATACCTGAGACTCAACAACGATCTGAATTCCGAGAAGGCCGAACACTTTATCGTGAACTACCAGGTGATCAACAACAACCGGACCCTGAGAGTAGAAGCGTATTACAAAAAATATTATAACCTCGTAAAGTTCTACAATGGAGACGCGAATGTTCCGATCAGTACCGGCAATGGTTATGCACGCGGTGTAGAATTTTTCTGGAGAGACAACAGGACCTTCAAGAACGTTGACTATTGGGTGTCGTATTCTTTCCTGGATACACAACGCGACTACCTGGCATTTCCTAATCCCGCGATGCCGTCGTTTGCTTCGAAGCACAACTTCAGTTTCGTATACAAACATTTCATCACACCACTGAAATCACAACTTGGTATAACCTATTCACTCACGAGCGGCAGGCCTTATTACGATCCGAACGCAGAGAAATTCAACGGGACGCTTACGCCTTACTACCAGGACGTGAGCGCCAACGTAAGTTATCTTCCACGCAACTGGCTCATCATTTACGCTTCGTGCACCAACCTTCTCGGCCGCAACAACATTTTCGGTTACGACTACGCAACAACCCCCGATGCCAATGGAGTTTATGCGAGTCGCGCCGTGAGACAAGCAGCCTCAAGGTTCATGTTCGTCGGAGTCTTTATCACTATCTCTAAAAATAAATCTGTTAACCAACTTCCAAACTTATGAAAGCACTATTGATTATGATCGCCCTCGTTGTATTCCCTGACAAGTACACCGAGCAAATGAGTAAGAACATCGAAACGGTTTACACCGCATCGAGTATCGAAGAACTTCAAAAAACGGTGAACACCTTCCAAAGAATTGGCGCCGCCGAGAAGACCAAATGGGAACCATACTACTACGCATCGTTCGGTTACATCATGATGGCGATAAAAGAAACAGATGTTGTTAAGAAAGATGGCTATCTCGACTTCGCGAAGGCAGCGCTCGACCAGGCATCAACTATTAAGCCCAACGAGTCGGAGATCGTTACACTCGAAGGTTTCATTCACACCATCGATGCTTCTATCGATCCTGCTTCGAGAGGTCAGCAGGCTTCGACGCTGGCCATGCAGGCTTACGGAAAAGCAATGGCTCTCAATCCACAAAACCCACGCGCCGTTGCGTTGATGGCACAGCTTCAGTTCGGCACCGCTGCGTTCTTCAAACAGGCCCAGACACAGGCCTGCGAAACAGCTAAGAAAGCTATCGCACTATTCGATGCCGCACCGAGAGACAACGGCCTCGCGCCGATATGGGGTCGCCAGATCACCGAAGAATTGGTCAAAGGTTGTAACTAAGTTATCTTTCAGGGTGAAGAAGTTCTGCATCGAAAACTGGAAGACATTCATCTGGCTTTTGCTGGCCGGGTTTCTCATGACAATGCTTTGGGCGTCGCCATGGTCCCGGCCACTGCATCTCTATCTCAAGGTCGCCGCATTCACTTCCACCATCTGGATTGTTTTGTGGCTCGGAAACGGGTACACCTCCGAACTGGTCTCCGCAAGAATTTCATGGACCGAACAGCCGGTTAAAAGACTGGTGGTTGGGATTGTTGTAACGATCGCTTATACACTCGTTGCTTTGTTTGCTGTTGTTTTGTTTTATGAATTCGTGTTCGGATTAAGATTCATGGACAGCATTTCAAGTATCATCTGGTCGTCGCTCACGGTAACGTTTGTGATCTCGCTGTTCATGCATGGTCGCGCGTTTCTTCGCAACTGGAGAGCGGCGGAGTTGAATTCTGCCCAGCTTCAGAAGGAAAGCATGAAAGCGCAGTTCGACAGCCTGAAGAGCCAGGTGAACCCGCATTTTCTTTTCAATAGTTTGAATGCGCTCACCAATCTTATTTATGAAGACCAGGACAAGGCCGCGCGTTTTGTGAAGCAGTTATCCGAAGTTTACAGGTATGTTCTCGATACGCAAGGAAAAGAACTTGTATCGCTGGACGATGAAGTGAAGTTCCTGCGGTCATATTTGTTTCTTCAGCAGATCCGCTTTGGCGATAAGCTGAAGGTTGATCTTGATCTCGATGTTTCGAATGTGCAGGTGGCGCCGTTGGTACTCCAGATGCTGGTGGAGAATGCGATCAAGCATAATGTTGTTTCGCAAGAGCTGCCACTGACTATCAGGATCTATATTGACCAGCAACAGATTGTTGTTGAAAATAATATTCAAAAGAAAAATGTCTTGCCTGAAGAATCTAAGGGGATTGGCATGGAGAATATAAAGAAGAGATACAGTTTTCTTACGAGTAGTAAAGTTGAGGTTGTGGACAATGGGATATTGTTTATTGTGAAACTGCCGGCTCTATGAATATATTGATCATCGAAGACGAACCCGAAGCAGCTTCCCGGCTCTCAAAGATCCTTCGTGAACTAAGGTCGGAGACCAACATCCTCGCGTCACTCGACTCCGTTCGAAGCGCAGTGAAATGGTTTAACGAAAACGCTTCGCCCGATCTTGTGTTTATGGACATCCAGTTGGCCGATGGTCTCAGTTTCGAGATCTTCGACCAGGTTGAAGTGAAGGCGCCGGTGATCTTTACAACTGCATACAACGAATATGCCCTGAAGGCTTTCAAAGTCAACAGTATCGATTACATCCTTAAGCCTCTCGATAAAGATGAAGTGGCCGCGGCGTTTAAGAAGTATGAGAATCTCACTGGTCAATCACAGCCACGCGACAAGATGATCGAGAGCATCGGCTCCGCAATGCAGATGCTCACCAAAAGATATAAGGAACGCTTCGTTATCAAAGTAGGCGAGCATCTTCGTCCCGTCGAAGTCGACGACATACTTTATTTCTACAGCCTGGAGAAGACCACCTTCGCCCAATCCAACGACGGAAGGAAGCATATTCTCGATTTCACATTGGATCAACTGGAGGGATTATTGAATCCGGGAAAGTTTTTCAGGATCAACAGGAAGTATATTGTTTCTGTGAGTTCCATAAAAGATATGATCAGTCACACGAATAGTCGCCTGAAGCTTGTTTTAAAATCCAGTGAGGATGACGATATTATTGTGGCAAGGGAGAGGGTGCAGGAGTTTAAAGATTGGTTGGATAAATAATATTTCCAGATGACCTGTGTCAATTGCGGAGCCGAAGGCAACGGCAACTTTTGTTCAAACTGCGGCCAGGCACTTCATGTAAAACGCATTCGTCTCAAAGACGCATGGGAAGATATTTGGGAACACGTCTCCGGTTTCGACGGCAAGTTTTTCAGAACATTTAAAGACCTCACAATACGCCCCGGCTTCGCAGCACGCGAGTTCATCAATGGCAACCGCGCCCGCTACTACGGACCCGTTGCCTACTATTTGTTGATGATCACCGTGTTCCTGTTATGGTTGGAGTTCATCGATCTCAGCTTTGTCGACTACATCAAGGCAATGCAGAAAACCATTACCAATCAGAACGACACACCATTTACAGCAAACATACGCAAGATCCTTTCCGACAATCTTAAGATCTTTGCCTTCTTCGTTGTTCCGTTCGTTGCGTATGCATCGCGACGTATTTATTTCAGGAAACAAGGACTGAACCTCCTGGAACATTCTGTACCCATCTTCTATATGCTCGGTCACTGGTATTGGTTCCAGATGGCCGAGGCCACATTACTTCGGTTCACAGGCATTACAATCGGATCAATGGCGCATTCATTCCTGATAGCACTCTATGTGGGATATGGCTATGTGAGTTTTGTGCCAGACCAGCCCAGGTTGAAAGTCTTTTTGAAAGGCACTGGAGTTTATCTTACGGGCTTTTTTCTTTTTATGGTTGCCGTTGTGATCGTGGTGTCCGTTTGGGTTGCAGTATTGTTTGCAACCGATCCTTCACAGCTTGATGCTATTCGTCCTCCAAAATCTCATTAGATCGTCGACGCGAAATCTTTCAGCGTAACCTTCGGCTTTCCGAGCTCCGACCAGGTGTTCTCTGCTTCGAATTTTTCAGGGTAATTATTCAATGCGTTAATGATGTGACTTCCGTAGTTCATCTTCGTATTGAACATGCCGAATAATTTCAAGAACGAGAATGGCGCCGATGAGATCGACAGGCTTGCCTTCTTATAATTTTCTTTGAACACCTTCATGGCTTCGTCGGTGAGGTATGCTTCGGGACCCTGTATGACGTAGTCTTTGTTTTCGTTACCCGTATTTGTTTCGATAGCATTCAATACCTGCTGAGCATAATCTGCCGATGCTATAAAATGTTGCTTGTGCTTTGAACGTCCCGCGATCAATAACCGGCGACCCTGCATGTATTGCGTAGGTATCGCCTCCATAAAAGTTGAAGGATAAAAAATAGTTGAAGGAATTCCTGAATTACGGACCATCGCCACCGCTTCAGTTTTTAGTCTCATCACCCACCAATTGAAACCATTCATTCCCTGGTAACGCTGTATGAGCGACGATAAATAAAAGATCCGTTTTATGCCGGCCTCATTTGCGATAGGCAGTAAGATCTTAAGGCCTTGCTCTTCCGAATGCCAGTCGGTTTTCTTTTCCTTTTGTTTTACGGAGAGATTAAGATAGACCTTGTCGTGACCCGCCAGCAGCTTTTTCAGATCGGTGTCGCTTCGCATGTCGCCGGGAAAAATTTTGATTTGAGGAGGAAAGAATTTTCGGGCCGGCCCGGGATCGCGTACAAGTGCTGTTACTTCATAGCCTGCATTTGCAAGTGCCAGCGCAACAGGTTTCCCCAACAACCCAGTAGCGCCGATCATCGCGATCCGTTTCATTTTATGTCATGTTTATTGGTTCAACAACGTGAGTAATTGTTCCATGTCGCCCTTGAGATCTTCTCTTGAACCGAGATATCCCTTCAAGCCTTCTTTCATATATGCTGGAACGGCTTCGCCCTTCCGGAGTTTCTCTCCAATAGAATTTAACAGGTCGCTCGCATCATTCTTATTCGATAGATCGGACGCATTTACCTTCGTCTTTAACTTCTCCACGAGATCGTACGCAGGTGTGGATGGCGCTGGCAACGCTTCTTTGATCTTTTGCTCTTGTACACTTACAATACACGTATTGTATTCGATAACAATTTCTTCTACACTGTTCCTGGTGAGGTCGCCGTTCTTAACCTTATCATAAACGACAGGACAGTCTTCCACCAGGTCTCCGATAAATTTTTTGAAGCCCATGTTGGGTACTTCGAAGGAGTTCATTCCCACTTTTTGAAGAACCCTCGTGTCGTAGCCTGCCTGCTGTGGTGCGCGATATGCATATAACGAGATGTATCCTGAGATCAGGACCTTCATGAACCGGATGGCATTATCAATTTTTACAGGTGCATACAGGTCGCCTTTCAGAAAAACGCGCCTCAGTTGCGTGGCAGTATAAACAGCCTTCTTTTTTCCTGGCTCTGTGAATTGCACACGATCTAAAAGATCGTACGACAGCAGCTTCACTTCCCCTTTAAGCGTGTCGGATTTTATGGTGACGATGTAGTCTTGCCCGAAGGCAGCAGAAAAGGACAGAAGAATAACAGAGGTTAACAGGAGCTTAGTCATGAAAGGTGATTTGACACCCTCAATATTAAAGATTTCTCCCGTCGCGGGCGACGTTCGCCTTACTTTTGTTTCAATCTTCCGGCCTCCTTAAGTGCCTTGGCGATGATCCATTCCAGCTGTCCATTGGTGCTGCGGAATTCATCCGTTGCCCACTTTTCAACGGCTTTCAATAACTCCGGATCGAGTCGTAATACGAAGGGCTTTTTCTGGGCCATTACTGATGTGCGATACCTTTCTTCATTGCATGAAGGGCCTGGAAAAACTCTTCTGGCTTTTGCGTGCCCAGGAGCAACCGCTTACCGTCGTGAGTTGTTATTTCTACGCCCATGTGTCCTTTTACATTGATGGTCCTGTTGCCGCGAAAGTCGCGCCGGATACCATAACCTTTCAGGAAATATTTTTTCACTTCGTAAGCCTGGATGTGTTCGCGTTCAATCCTTCTCGGCGTACGAATGATAGGGAAGTACTTGTAGCTGATGCCGCCCCGGTCGACGGTGATCTCCAACACTGCATTGAAGAATACAACCAGCATTAATACCATTGCACTGATGTTGAATAATGAGAAAGCGATCAGTGCTTCGTTGCTCATCGGCGTTTCACCCCACTGCGTGCCGAGGATCAACTGTACATACAACGCATGAAGGAAGATCCCCATCACCAGCAGTGCGGACGATCCGATGATCGCCCACAACCACCATTGTGAATAACGTTGCTTTTCTTCGAACAGAGGTTTCATGACTTATTGATGTAATGTGCCTGCATTAACTATCGGGCTCACATCTTTATCGCCGCAGAGAACAACCATCAGGTTGCTAACCATCGCTGCCTTACGTTCTTCATCGAGATCAACAATGTTTTTTGTCGAGAGTTGTTCGAGCGCCATCTCCACCATGCTCACTGCGCCTTCAACGATCTTGAATCGTGCAGCAACCACCGCAGTTGCCTGTTGTCTCCTCAACATCGCTCCCGCAATCTCAGGTGCATAAGCAAGATAGCCGATGCGCGCTTCGATCACCTGGATGCCAGCCATGTCCAAACGATTCTTCAGGTATTCTTCGAGAGCATGATTCACTTCGTCCTGGCCTGAACGCAACGTGATCTCTTTTTCATTGTCGAAGTTGTCGTATGAAAACGACCCGGCAAGATTACGAACGGCAGAGTCGCTTTGCACGCGAACGAACGTCTCATAGTTGTCGACTTCGAACGCGGCCTTAAAGGTGTCGCGCACCTGCCATACGAGGATCACACCGATCTGGATGGGGTTACCAACTTTGTCGTTCACCTTGATCTTCTCGCTGTCGAAGTTTCTTGCGCGAAGCGAGATCCTCTTTTTAGCATAGAAAGGGTTCACCCAATAGAAACCATTTTCTTTTACCGTACCGATGTAATCGCCAAACAGGATCAGCACCACCGATGTATTAGGATTGAGGAAGAAAAATCCGCCGGTGAGTGGCAACGAGATAACCAGCAGGATGGCACCGAGCGGTACACGCCCGATAACAAGGGCGAGTCCCATTAAGAACATAATGATGACGGCTGCCAGCATGACATAACCTGAAATTGGTTTGATGATTTTTTCTGCGCTCATACGAGTGATATTAAAATGATATTACTTTGAATATACTAACGAAAACACAGGCGCGGGGTTTTTGGGGTGGAAATATTTATTTTAGCGGCAAATCCCCACCAAAAATGATCGACTACAACCCTAAAAACTGGCTTTCGCTCATCACCCATGCGTATAGCAAGCGCGTGATGCGAACGCTTACGCCGGCCATCGTGGCGCTGGCGCTGTTCGCCCTTCTCTGTTGTTTTTTAATGATAACCGTAGCCAAATGGCACGAAAAAGAATTTCAGCCGACCATTGCCATGCACTCGTTGCTTGGTGTTGTACTCGGTCTCTTCCTGGTGTTCCGTACCAACTCGGCATATGATCGCTGGTGGGAGGGACGAAGATTGTGGGGTGGTATGGTAAACAGCACACGCAACTTTGCAATGAAGATCAACGCTTACTTAGGATCGGAAGCTGACGAGAAAAAATGGTTTTCTATGATGATCCCGAACTTTGTAATTGCAACAAAAGAGCAACTGCGACAAGGCGTGAATATGGATGAGCTTGCATTTGCGGATGAACAACAAAAGAAAGTCATCGAAAAATATAAGCATCGCCCCAATGCTATCGCATCTTTGATGTACGATCGTGTTAACTCGCTCTACAAGCAAAACCGCCTTTCCGGAGATCAGTTAATAAATCTCGATAAAGAACTGAAGGATTTCATCGACCTGATGGGTGCATGCGAACGGATCAAGAACACACCGATCCCATATTCATATTCGATGTACATCAAGAAATTTATCTTCATTTACCTCGCTACGCTACCGTTTGCATTCGTAACATCGACGGGTTACATGACAATACCCATCGTAATGATCATTGCATACATTATATTGAGCGTTGAATTGATCGCGGAAGAAATTGAAGATCCTTTCGGTCGCGATGTCAACGACTTACCCACAGATGAGTTATCAGGAAAGATCCGTGATAACGTGAAGGAGATCCTCGGTGTGATCTAAAAGATCGCCTTGTAGAGCAGGTACAGCAAGACCAGCAGAATCAAAAAGCCGTACATGATAAGGTCGCCCTTGATGTACGGCTTATATTGTTTATAGAGTTCTTTTATTTTTTTGAACATGGTGTAGGGGGCAACCGCTAAGCAATTGTCTTATCGTAAAAATAACACCTCCAGGTAAACAAATTACATATTCTTACGTCTTCATTCACATGCGAATTTTTTACTGTCTTCTCTTATTACTTGTTGCACAAGTTTGCTATGCTCAGAAATACACGATCAGCGGCTACGTAAAGGACTCCAATAATGGCGAAGAGCTCATCGGCGTGTCGGTAATGGTTGTTGGAACGGGAAACGGTACCGTCACCAATGCTTACGGATTTTATTCCATCACACTTACTCCTGGTAAACAGGATCTCCAGTTTAGTTATGTCGGGTATCGCCCGCAGCAACAGGCTTTCGACCTCGCAGGAAACACCGAATATAACGTGAATCTTGTGAGCGAATCCACGCTTATCGAAGAAGTGGTTGTTACAGCCGAACGGCTCGATGCAAACGTGACCGAGAACCAGATGGGTCACACGAAGCTCAACATTGCGCAGATCAGGAAATTGCCGGCCATGTTCGGTGAAGTGGATATCATCAAGAACGTACAATTACAACCGGGTGTGATCACCGCCGGTGAAGGTACTTCGAGCTTCTTTGTTCGTGGTGGCAGCGCCGATCAGAATCTTATACTCATCGACGAAGCGCCTATCTACGATCCATCGCACCTCTTTGGCTTATTCTCAGTATTCAATGGCGACGTTATCAAGGACTCCGAATTATATCGCGGAGGTATTCCGTCGCGGTTCGGAGGAAGACTCTCGAGCATACTTGAAGTTCGTACGAAGGACGGCAACAACAAGCGACTTTCGGGGTCGGGTGGTGTCGGTACGCTGGCGAGTCGTTTCATGCTCGAAGGACCGATCGTGAAAGAGAAGTCGTCTTTCATCGTGTCGGGACGTCGCTCTTACGAAGAATTATTTGCACCGGCGTTCAGTCGGAACGGCTCGAAGAATATCGTTTACTTTTATGATGTGAATGCGAAGGTGAACTGGAAGTATAAGAACAACAACCGTTTCTTCCTGGCATTCTATTCTGGCCGCGACCAGTTTAGGTTCGATAAAACATTCGGCTTCGGTTGGGGAAATACAACAGGTACGTTTCGTTGGAATCACCTCTTCAGCGATCGCTTGTTCCTGAACTCAACAGTTATTGCAAGTAACTTCAACTACAAGCTGGAGCTGAAAGACCAGGTGCAGGGTTTCGCATGGACGTCACAGCTTCAACAGTATAGTTTCAACAACGATTTCACGTATTACATCAATACTAAGAACGAGCTTTCATTCGGTTACCATGTGAGCTATCGAAGCTTTCAGCCCGGTGTTATAGCGCCGAACACCGACGGATCGATCTTCACTACTGTAAGACAAGCGAAGCAGTATGTTTTCGAGAACGACCTGTACGTTGAGAACAAACAGAAGGTCGGTACCAAACTCGAGTTTGCTTATGGAACCCGCCTGTCGATCTTCCAGAATATTGGCCCCGCCGATATCACAACGTACCAGGATCCGCAGGATAACATCAACATCGTGAAGACCGGAACTCTTCATTATGATAAGAACAAACCGATCAAGACATACATCAACCTCGAACCACGTGCATCGGCAACTTACCTGCTGAATGGAGTGAGCTCTGTGAAAGCTTCGTACAACCGTATGGTTCAGAATACACACCTCATTGCAAGTGGAACGGTGCCGTTGCCTTTCAATACGTGGAATCCGAGTGGTTATTACCTGAAGCCGCAGGTGGCCGATCAGCTTGCTGTTGGTTACTTCAGGAATTTTAAAGAGAATGCATATGAAGTTTCGGTCGAAACTTTTTACAAAAAGATGTATCACGTTACCGACTTTGCTGATAACGCGAATATCTTTTTCAATCCCGATCTCTCGGTTGAATTCAGGCAAGGCAATTCCACTGCAAAAGGACTGGAGTTCTCGGGTCAGAAGAAAGAAGGAAAACTTACGGGCTTCGTAAGCTATACTTTATCAAAAGTAATGCGAACGGTTCCCGGCGTTAACCAGGGCAATCCATTCCCTGGCAATGCCGACAGGCGTAACGTTGCAAACATCGTGGCGACTTATGATCTCAATGAAAAGTGGAGCTTCGGATCGATCTTCACGTATAGCACCGGCCGTCCCATCACGCTTCCTTCCGGCCGGTATGAATTCGGTGACTACAATGTTGATCTCGTAACACAACGAAATGGGTACAGGCTGCCGGCTTACCATCGTCTCGACGTATCGGCAACGTTGAATGTGACGCCGAAGCATCCCGAGAAAAAATGGAGAAGCCAGTGGGTGTTCTCGATATACAATGTTTACAACAGGCACAATCCGTTCACGATATACACCCGCGTGAAGCAAGATAAGGATGGAAATGTGATTGGCGATGGTACAGAGAAAGAGGCAAGGTTGATCTACCTGTTCCCGTTCTTTCCGAGTGTAACGTGGAACTTTAAATTCTGAGAGCAATGAGAAATTTAGCGATACTTATATCATTAGTTGTAGTACTTGCCGGTTGTGACGAAGCCATCAAGCTCGATCTCAATCAGACTCCACCGAAGCTTGTGATCGAAGGCCAGCTTACAGATATTCCGGGCCTGCAGTTTGTGCGTGTCACACGCAGCCTTGGCTTTTATCAAGCGGGCAACGCAGAAAGAGTGTCGAATGCCGTGGTTACGATCAGCGATGATGCTGGTGGACAAGTACAGTTCATTCACAATCCCGGCGGATCCGAAGATTCTGTTGGTTACTATCGTCCTGTTGGGAGTTATGTTGGTACCATTGGCCGCACGTATACGATGACCGTGTTGCTGGATGCGTCGACCTATACTTCGAGTGATAAGCTTCTACGAGTTACTTCATTCGATTCTCTTTCATATCAGCCCAACCGGTTTCTCGATCGCGACAGGCCATCGGATGGAAAGTATATTGAGTTGCTGATGTATGCGAAAGAGCCGCAGGAAACGGAAGACAATTATCTCTTTAAATTTTACCGGAACGATTCATTGATTTACACCAATCCAACCGACGTCTATATTTTTAATGATTATGGAATAGGAGAGAGGATCGATGGTGTTGCTTCGCCGGTGTATTATGCTCCGGGTGATACGGCGCGGGTGGAGATGTATAGCATTACCCGCGATGGATACCTGTTCTACAATGATCTGGCAACGATCCTGAACAGTGATGGTGGGATGTTTAGTCCACCGCCGGCAAATCCAAGATCGAATATTACCGGCGGGGCACTAGGTTTCTTTCAGGTAAGCTCAAGGGCAACTGCAGGAGTTATCCTTAAGAAATCTCAATGATGATGTCCACCGGCACCATGTACATGTCCGTGAGAGATCTCTTCGGACGTAGCATTGCGCACATCTGTAACTTCAACATCGAAATGTAATTCAACGCCGGCGAGCGGGTGGTTGCCGTCTACTGTGATGGCTTCGAGGCCTGTTTCGGTAACAGTAACTACCTGGCCCTGGTTGGTTTGAAACTGCATTCCTTTTTCAATTTTCTGATCGCCGAATGCGGAGCGTGGTACTTTTTGAACCAGTTGGTCGTCTTTAACTCCGTATCCTTTTTCGGGAGCTATCTTCAATTTAAACTTGTCGCCTTTCGATTTTCCTTCGAGTCCTTCTTCCATTCCAGCGATAAGATTTCCGGCACCCTGCAGATATGTCAAGGGTTCCCTTCCTGAACTTGTGTCTAAAATATTGCCATCGCCATCGCGAAGTGTGTAGTGGATGGAGGCAACTTTGTCTTTTGTGATCTGCATTTTTTTGCTATTTCCGGCAAAGGTATTAATTATAAATCGTTAGATAATACCTGCCTGCGAGAGCATTCCCTTAAATAAGACCAAATCCCGTTTCATCGCTTTCATGACTTCCTCTTTGGGTATGGTGATCTGTTTAGCTCCGTTCTCGACGCCACCGAGCGGGTATTCGAAATGCATGGAAAAAGGGCCGTTGAGCTGGTATTCTTTAAGAAGGGAAAGGTATTTTTTGTAGTCCACCATGCCTTCGCCAAGAGGAACAACTTGTGATTTCCAGCCTGCTTCGGTCTTGCTCCAAATAAAATCCTTGATGTCTATAGTCTTGATATGCGATTTCAACAGCTTCACACCGAGCTGCCATGTGTTACCGCCTTCTACCTGCGCGTGCATGACGTCGAACTGCGAGCCGATCCATTCGGCATCGAGATCTTTGATGATCATCCAGAGGTCCCACAGCGGAGATCCGAAACTCAGACCCGAATGATTCTGGTACTCACCGCGAATCTTATACTTACGATTCAACGCAGTGAGCTTCTTCATCTGCGTTTTAAAATGATCGAGATTGTCGTCGATGCTTTTCTTGTCGTCGTAATTCATCCAGCCCATCCGGTAATAACCGATGCCTTGCGACGACGCTGTTTTCAATATGGCTTCGGTAAATGGATCGTCAGGATTTGTGATCGCAGTAACGATCATGTGAATTTGAAGGCCGGCTTTCTTAATTGCTTCTACTGCTTTCGGAAGATCGTCGGCAACCCGTTCGGGCAACACGTGACCTTCGGGCCTCACGGTGAGATCGATGCCATCGAAGCCAAGCTCTGCAACAGCATCGGCCATCGCCTGGTAGTCGAGCCAGTGAAAATTTTTTGAGAAGACGTTGATGGTCTTTTTACCGGGTCTTTCCGCTGGCGCGGGGTTAGCTTCTGATGTTAATGAAGACAGTAGTGACACACTCGCTGATGTTATCACCGACTTACGAATGAATTCTCTGCGGGACTCTTTCATTTTTTTTTCAGGTGTTCATTGAGTGAAGCCTGCTCTCTTCCAACGGCAACAGTTGTTCGTGAGCAGATGCTCGTATAGTAGATTCCTTTCCTCGAGAAGTTTTTGAACCGTTGCCGGTCAACATACAGGAACATATACATATAGTTCTCCGTGGTGCCGTAAACGGTGTACTCTTTGTTGGTCTCGAATTTGAAACCACAGGTGGCGCCGCGGATGCCTGTATACACCACAATGGTATCTTTTTTCTTTACGCCTTTGAAGTCGTTTGTGACGAGCATGGTGGCTTTGAGTACCATTGGCACTTCCAGGAAATTTTTGGCTGCATGAATGGCGAGTGTCCGGGCAACGACAAGACTGTCGAAGATCATGGTTTCGCCCAGGCCGAAGTATTCGACTTTCAGAACGATTCCTGTAAATACTACCGACGATCCTTTAACTGCTTTGTCGACGTCAGGCAGGGCTCCACAGGTACATGCCAGCAATGGTGAAGGGGCAAAAAAAAGCACGAGCGCCAGCAGGAGTGCCGGGCGGTGAGGGTGTTTCATCAATTTAAGATAACTAAAAAAGGCTAACAACCTTTTATACCTACCCCTTACCGTCTAAAAAATTGAGGATGAGTCCGACGAAGGCCTCGTGAAGCTTCGAGTCGGTGTTGCCGGTTGTTTTTTCACCTAAATAATCCCCGTGGCCGCCGGGAAATATTGCGAGGCGGCTGTTGGGAATGATCCTGTACATGTGTACGGCGTGTTCGGGAGTGATGATGTCGTTGTCGCCTGTGATAATGAACGAAGGCGCCTTGATTGTTTTGATCATGTCTTCGCTCCAGCTTTGAAATCCATTCATGCGGATGGCGTCGCGGTGAAACATTTTCAGGAGGTCGTCTTTATCGGGATTTACTTCCAGGAAAGCATCCTTCAGTCCTTGCGGCATGTTGTCGAATGTGGCGCCGCCCATGCCGGGCCAGAACCATGGTTGAAATCCTTCGCGCGAGTAGCCAATGGATGCTATGATCATCCGGTCTACAACTTCGGGGTGACGGATGGCGACCTGCATGCTGGTCTGCCCGCCGTTGCTGAAGCCGAAGAGGTCTGCTTTTGGTATGTCGAGATGTTTGAGGAGGGCGGCGATGTCATCGGCATCGTGTTCGAAGGTGAAGTCGCGGTCGATGTCTTTGGTTCGCCCGTGGGCCTGCATTTCGACGGCGATTACTTGCCGTGATTTCGAAAGGAAGGGGATGACGCGGCTCCAGTTGCTTTGAATAGTGGAACCGCCGCCATGGATGAGGACAATTGGCTTACCACCGCCGTAGATCTCGTAGTACATCTGCAACCCGTTGACGGGTGCGTAGCCGGATTTTGATGGGATCATGGCGAAAGATAATCAAGGGTTGATTGTTTTGTACTAAGGACGTGAAGAAGCCCTGGTGGAGGTTGAGGTCGACAAGCGTCTTTTTTTTGCTTTTGATTTTTCTTCTTTTTCGAGTTCGAGCATTTCCTGGCGATAAAATTCACGGAAGCCGTTTTCGAACTCCTCACGTTTCTTAGTGCCAGGTTTTCCGTGGTAGTAGTCAAGATGTTCATCGAATGTTGTTAGTATTTTCTTTTTCATACCTTTTTTGATTTTGATTGCTTTTTCGATTTCGTTTTGGGGAGTTTTTTCGGTTTTCTTTTGGAAGCCATTGCCTAATACGATCAGGTTATCTTTGTCAAAAAAGCAGAAGATTCGAAATGCATTGCTTCCTCTTTGAACCCTGATTTCATAAATACCATCCGTTCCGGTAATATGTTTAAGGTATTTTTCTGGAATAATTTTGAGTGTTTCTATGATAATAAAGGTCCAGTCGATCTTGTCCTGAACGTCTCTGGCCTGCTCTTCGTAGAAATCTCTGAAATAATTCCCGTGATAAGTAATGTGTCGTCTCCTCTCCATACAAAGATACGCATCAGTCTTTTGACAACTTGCGCTCTTTGCGAAAAGTACCTTCTAAAGAAAGCAACTCACGCTTAAACTCTGTTTCAGCATTAAAACAGTCAGGAAAACCTTACAGTGCTAAGAGGCTATTCCTGATACCATGGATCTTTATATCTCCGCCAGGTTCGAAGCCTTTCGATCTCGCTTCATGAACATCCGATTCGTCAGGGTAGGAGACACCCATATTTTTATAAAACCCACTGGCCGGGTTTTTTGCGTTGATAAAATAATTTCCCTCCGGCGTTTTCTTGTCACCCTCTTTCTCTTTGTCGCCCACAGGATCTCTGCCCAACGAGATCTTATATGTTTTTAGAAGTTCATTGTTTGAATAAACTTCCATGATGTTCTTGCTCTTGTATACGATGATCTTGCTGATCTTTTTCCCGGGAGGGAGAGGAGGTTCGGGTTGGAGGTATCAGGAGAGGGTTCCAAACAAAGTAAGACCGAATCTGATCCAGGCAATTTTCTTCACCACTACTCCTCCACATAATCCAGATCCTTGGAAAACGTCTCCTCCAGGTATCTCAACGCCACGAGCGCTATCGCAAAAGCAATCAGTCCCGTTACCAGCGCACTGTTGATCATCCCCACCGACGCGATCAGCGACCTGAAGATCCAGGCAAACGGGATCACCGCACCACGAACAAAATTCGGAACCGTCGTCGCTACCGTTGCGCGCAGGTTAGTGCCAAACAACTCCGCCGCCACCGTTATAAACAACGTCCAGTAACCATTGCACATTCCCAGGAAGAAACACACCGTGTAAAACATACCTGCAGACCCGATCGGAACAACCAGGTATACCAGCACCAGCACGAGCGACGAAACAATAAAAATTCCTATGACCTTCTTACGACTCTGCAAGTACTGACTCAACAAGCCTGTTATTAAATTGCCGAAGACCTGCCCCGTGAAAGTCAACATCACAGCCTTGCTGCCAGTAATCGGTTCGGGGATATTCAAAGCCGTGGCTAACTCGGGACTGAACGTAACAAGGATACCCACAACGAACCATATCGGGAAGCCAATGAATATACTCAGTAAGTATTTTATCGTGCGCTTCCTGTTTCCGAAGAGTAAACCGAGATCACCCCGTTTCACGTCCGTTGTCTTCGCCCGTGAAAACATTCCCGACTCAAGTACACTCACACGCATGATCAACAAGAGCAATCCCAACACACCACCAACGATGTATGATGTTCTCCAATCGAATATGTTCGCCACGAAGTAGGCCGATATGGAACCGAAAAGTCCAACCAACGCAACAAGCGTTGTTCCATAACCTCTTTTTGCTTTCGGCAACACTTCTGTCACCAATGTAATTCCGGCTCCAAGCTCGCCGGCAAGTCCAAAGCCTGCAACGAAACGGAGGAGTGCATATTGATCGACGGAGCCAACAAAACCATTTGCGATGTTGGCAAGCGAATAGATCAATATCGATCCGAACAATACGGATAGCCTTCCTCGCTTATCTCCCAGGATCCCCCAAACGAGTCCGCCCACGAGCATGCCGGCCATTTGCAGGTTAAGAAGATAAATGCCTGTGTTAAGCATCTCTTTCTTGTCTGTGATGCCTAGTTCCGTTAAGCTGGGGATCCGAACCATGTTAAAAAGGAAGAGATCATACATGTCGACCATGTAGCCAAGTGCGGCAACGATCACAGGGAGACTGAAGATCGGTCGTATTGAATTTTGTTCTGACATATTAAAGTCTTGGAATAGTCAATCCACCATCTACCATGATCACCTGGCCTGTTGAATATGCGAAGCCACCGGTTGTCAACGCCGCTACCACCTTACCCACATCATCCGGGAAACCCCAACGCTTTTGTATCGTGAGTCCTTCGCTGATCAGCTTGTCGTACTTCGCTTTGGCGCCCGAAGTCATGTCGGTATCTATAACACCTGGCCTCACTTCGAATACGGGTATGTTGAATTCACCGAGTCGTGTGGCAAACAACTGTGTGGCCATGCTGATGCCGGCCTTCGATATGCAATACTCGCCGCGATTGATCGAAGCCACCGTTGCCGATATCGACGACACGTTGATGATCATTGCATCAAACTGCGGGTTGCTTTTCTTTTGTTCGATCATCCAGTTGGCCGCCAGTTGCGTGAGAAAGTAAGTGCCTTTCAGATTTGTCGATACAACTTCGTCGAAGCTCTCTTCGGTGGCTTCGAGAATATCGCGACGTTCGCGTGGCGCCATACCGGCGTTGTTCACCAGTAGGTTTAGTTGACCAAAGTGCTGACGTACTGAATCAATAATGTTCTTGCGATCTGGTGATGATGCAATGTTGCCGCGAACATAGATGGCATCGGTAAAAGATGAAAGATCGACCTGGCTTTCATCGCGAACTCCATTAATAGCAAGAGTAAATCCTGCTTTCGCAAGATGCGTTGCAATACCAAAACCGATACCGCGAGATCCGCCGGTTATAAGCGCAGTCTTTTTCATCTTTGCGTTCGTTGCACGTTGCACATTGTACGTTGCACTCTCATAGGTCTTTAAGATCTACCCATGCTCTTTTATTCCAACTCTCAATTCCTTTCTCCGCCAACTGAACTCCTCTCGCTCCTTCTTTTAGATTCCATGGAAACGGTTCGTCTTTAACGACGTGTTTCAAAAACATTTCCCACTGAACTTTAAAGGCGTTCTCAAACACTTCCTGTTCAGGTACACGCGACCACCCTTCGAAGAAATTTATAGTTTGTGGTATGTCAGGATTCCAAACGGGCTTCGGCGTATTGCCATAAGCCTGCGTATAACATTCACGCAATCCCGCAACAGCGGAGCCCTTCGTTCCATCTACTTGTAATGTCAATAGATCATCGCGGCGAACACGCACCGTCCACGATGAATTGAAGTGCGCGATAACGCCACCTTCGAGCTCGAATGTCGCATACGCTGCATCATCGGCCGTAGCCTTGTAAGTGCGACCCTGTTCATCGACACGCTGCGGGATGTGCGTAGCACCGAGACACGAAACGGACTTCACTTTTCCGAAGACATTGTCGAGAACATAACGCCAGTGGCAAAGCATGTCGACAATAATGCCACCTTCATCTTCTTTGCGATAGTTCCACGATGGACGCTGGGCGGGAATGGTGTCGCCTTCGAATACCCAATAACCAAACTCGCCGCGAACCGAGAGTATTTGTCCGAAGAAGCCTTGCTGTATCAGTCGCTTTAACTTCATAATACCCGGAAGCCAGAGCTTGTCCTGGACAACACCGTTCTTGACTTTCGCTTTCGTTGCGAGATCGTGAAGTTCAAGTGCAGTCTTTGTATCGACGGCAACGGGTTTCTCACAGTAGACATGTTTACCGGCGGCAATTGCTTTCTTCACGGCAATAGCACGCTGGCCGGTAACCTGTGCGTCGAAGTAGACTTCGTAGTCGGCGCTCGACATAACTTCGTCGAGATTGGTAGTCATTTTTTTAACACCCGATTGTTGACATAATTTTTCGAGCTTCGAAGCATCGCGGCCAACGAGGATAGGGTCGGGCATGATCACTTCCGATGAGCTGATCTTTACGCCGCCTTGTTTTATGATCTCGGCTATCGAACGCATGAGGTGTTGATTGGTACCCATGCGACCCGTTACACCGTTCATTATAATTCCAACCCGATGTTGTTTCATGATTTTTCCTGGTATGCCTTTATGATCTTGTTAAGAAAAACAGATTGGTCTTGCGACCACCAATGATTTGAAAAGATCTCGACTTCATTAAATCCACTGAACCCGGTTTCTTCAACCCAGCCCCTGATCTTTTTTACGGGAATGCATCCGTCGCCCATGATACCGCGATCGTTCAATAGATCTTTCGTTGGTACACTCCAGTCGCAAATGTGAAACGCGAACAGGTGCTCGTTCTTTCCACAGCGTTTAATTTCCGTTTCGAGTTGGGGATCCCACCAAAGGTGATAAACATCCACGGCAACACCTATAAAAGGTGAGTTTAACGCTTCGGCCATATCGTTGGCCTGTGCTAATGTATTGATCGCCGAACGCGAATCGGCATACATTGGGTGGAGCGGCTCTATGGCCAGTTTGATATTCGCAGCAGCTGCATAAGGCAACAACTCTTCGATGCCATCCTGGATCTGCTTGCGCGAATCTTCTAGTGACTGACCGGGATCGGATCCACAAACGAGAACAATCAACGGCGCACCTAACTGCGACGCTTCATCGAGTGCCTTGATATTATCTTCTATTGCAATTCTTCTCTTTTTGAGATCAACGGAAGGAAAGAAACCTCCCCGGCATAGCGACACAATTGATAACCCATTGTCGCGCGCCATCTGAGCACACTCGCCGATCTTACGACCTTGCAGTGCATCGCGCCATACAGTAATTCCTTTTACACCCGCTTTCGAATATTCTTTAATTGCCGTTTCGATCGGCCACGGCTTCGTTGTGATCGTGTGTATGCAGAGCTTCGGGAGATTCATCCAACACAGTTAAAGAAGGTGTAATACTTTTCACTGTTGATGATCTTCTGCACATACAATCCAACTTCCCTCAGATGATAATCGCCCCACATACTCGATTCACCATAAGGGATCTTACTTCCTTTTGGAATATAATCCCAGCCATTGGGGCGATGATAAATTGAATGCAACAACAATCCCTGGTGTTCGGGCGAAGTGCTGAGATAAGGTTCTTCCAAAAGCGTGTTTAAAACTGTGAGGCCGGCCTGCCAGTATTTTTCATCTTCCAGTAAATGACCGAGGCGCAACAATCCTTGTGCAGCGATGGCTGCGGCAGAACTATCCACCGGTTCGAATTCATTGAAAGGATCGGCAGGTTTATCGAGATAGTTATTGATCTTATAAAGATTGGGTGCACCAGTATCCCAATATGGAATACCATCTACAGGTGTATGCTGAATGTAGAAATCACAAGTTGCCTTCGCAGCCCTCATCATGAAGCCGAGTACATTCACTTTGTCACCTACGTTGTTCAGCTGGAGCCATTCCAGCTCTTCGGCGAAACCACACATAGCCCACGCAAGTCCGCGCGTCCATGTGGTGAAACCGCTATAACCTTGTTGTGAATTGGGGCAACGGAAATTTCCGTCGTTGGTGTTGAAAATACTTTCGTGGGCAGTGCGACCCAGCACATCATAGCTGTCGCGGCCTTCGCCGTAGAACACCGAATAGTCGGCCGTAGCTTTCATGTGCTGAACGGCACGTTGAAGCAGGCTGATCTTCATATCGCCTTCGCCCTGGTAAACATGTCCCAGTGCGTGGCTTAGCACCAACGCACGACAGGAGCGAATGGTATCGACAAACAAAGAATGACGTCCGTTGAATGAATATATGAAGCCGCCATTTTTAGTGGGTGTCCAGCGGCCTGCCTGTACGGCACCGGAAACTTTCAACGCGATCTCATAGAGATTTTTCTCCCATTCGTTCCATTCGATCCTGCCTTCCTTCATTAGGCGGAGCAGGTTTCCATAAGTGCTCACGTTATTGAAACCATGATCGTGTACACCAACATGACTTACATGAGGAGCCATGTGATCTACAGTTCTCTTTCGGCCGATCTCGAGAAAGTAATTTTCGCCGGTGGCATCGAACTGAAGGATGGAGGAGCCGTATTGAAATCCCTGTGTCCACTCGGTCCATCCGCGTGTGGTGTATTTGCCGGCGGCGGTAAATACAGGAGAACCTTTGGAAGTATCGTACTCGCGTTCTATGAGACTGATCTTTTCACCCGACAACTCCCAGAGGCGCTGAAGCTTCGTGGTGAGGTGTGATGGTTTAAGATCTTTATTGATAGAGATCATAAAATTAAAGATGAGAATTATTTCAGAAGGAAACTACCGGATGTTATTCGGCAGATGCGACCTTGAGAATACTATGAAGGACTTCTTTGGAGAAATTTTTCTGTGGCCTGAGAAGACCTGAAGTTCCGTTGATCTCCACATTCATGTCGCTCGTGTCATTGAGTGCTGCGAGCAATCTTTTTGGAAAATGTTTCCGAACGAGGTCGGGCTGTTCTGCCGCCATGTAATAGTTTTTACTGAAGCGGGGAAATTCTTTGAAGTCGATGTCGATCCTGGTGAGGACGTCGAGAATTTTTTCGGCGAGTGTTTCTTCTTTGATGAAGATCTTACCCATGTCGACCAGAAGGTTGAAGACGAGAACAGGTTCGTACTCTTCAATTTCCTTCGGAGCAAGATGGCGACTCCTGGTTCCGCCAACTTTCTTTAAAATTCTAAGATGCTTCTTCACCAGCATCACGATGAAGTTGCCGTGCTTGTTCTTCACTTCAGTAACCTCGTGTACAAATACAGCATCGTATTGCCTGAGCATTTCGAACTTCGTCAGGAGAGCTGTGCCCTGGTGAGCAGCTTTTCGACTCGTCTGCAATGCTGGAGTGAATTCTTTGAGCCCTTCCCTGAACTGGTTTACAACTTCGGACGATATGTCGGAATTGTGGAGCATCTTATATTTCGATGTCGAATCTTTTCTTAAGAAGATCTCTCATCTCGACATCGTCGGCTATGGTGTGCTGCGTCTTCTTGTCACCAATCGTCTCTATAAATTTATCATTGTAGATCGTGATCCTTCCTGTATCTGTGATCTTCGTGCACATCGTATTCTTCACAAAATGCGAGTCGGGGTTCACCTGCTTATCGCGACACGGCTCTTCGAATGAGCTAACTGAAACTTCTGTTGTCGTGAATGTATATTTATTTTCGAAGCTGTGTGTGCTCGCCGACATGCAAATTACAAACTCGTCGCTGCTTTTTTCGATGATGAAATAATGTCTTCCATCGAACTGTATCCCTTCTCTTAACTCCAACGGTTCGATGAACAAATCTCCGAAGCCAACGTCGGCAATATAATGCTTATCAAGTTCGACGATGATCGCCATGTGATCATACTCAGGACCCGGTTCGCCGGTGTCTTTGATCACTTTGCCAGATATGATCTTCGTTTTGAAACCGATCTCTTTCAAAAGTTCATTGAACAACGAATTCACTTCGTAGCAGAAACCGCCACGGTTGTTGTTCATTACTTTATTGAAGATGTTCTCTTGCCGAAGATCGAAAGGTCGCTTGAAATGAATGTCGAGATCTTCGAATGGGACGTGGAGCAGATGCTGACGATGAAGTTTTTTTAACGTCGCGAGATCAGGCGAAAGTGGTCCTTCGAATTTTATCCGCGACAGATATCGTTGTACGTCCATCCCCATTTGGAAGGGGCTTACCCGCATGCGCGGGTAATCACTATTTCGGCTGCGGTTTCGCGGGTGTGGTTACTGCCGCCGTGGGAGTAACACCTAATTTTTTAAGCACGAGCGGTGAGATATCGTACTGTGCATCTTTATACAACAGGATAGTTCCGCCACCACCTTCGGCGCTCAGCGTGATGATGAACGTATAACCGTTTTCTTTAGCAACGCCTGAAATAGCATCTCCGATCTTTGAGTAAAGAGGAGCCATCAGGTCATCGTGCTTCTTGGCATACGATGTTTCAGCATCCTGCTGGAATTTCTGGAAAGCAGTCTGCAGTTGGCGCAACTCATTTTCCTTGTCTTTTGCGATGGCATCTACCCATTTCGAAGCGTTCGCCTGGAAGTCCTCCAGTTTCTTCTGGTAGTCGTCGGCCTTTGCCTTCATCTGCGCCTCGAGCTGGGCTGCGTGAGTCTTCAACTCACTCTCAACCTTTTTAGTGTCGGGCAACTGCGACAAAATGTAATTGGTGTCAGCATAACCGAGTTTCTGTGCATCCTGTCCGTACGACAGGATCGATCCAAAAAGTGCAGCTACGACGAAGAAAAAGCGTTTCATGGGTGTTTGTTCTGAATTTCGAGGCAACAAAAGTACAAAAAATACAGATTTCACGACGACTGGCCCGAACGCATTAACGTATTAGATGTGTTCTAATTGTAATTTTCGGCTTTATGAATAACAGGAAGTACTACGCGGCGGCGGTTTTAGCATTCACAGTATGGGGATTTTTCCCGTGGGTATTGAAGTCACTGGCCGACTATACGGCAGGGGAGATCCTTTATTTCAGGATCATGTTTTCATCAATTTTACTGGTAATCATCGTCGCGCTTATCCGCAGCGGCAAACTCCGTAACGACATCGCTACTTTCAGGTCATACGCCTCTTCGGAGAGGACAAAAATTATTGTGCTGTGGCTCGCGGGTGGACTGCTTCTTACCATCAATTGGCTCACGTTCATTTATACTGTGAACCAGGTCAACATCCGCACGGCATCGTTCTCTTACCTGATATGCCCGGTGTTAACTGCAGCCCTCGGCTATGTGGTGTTGAAAGAAAAGATGACAGCCATGCAATGGGCCGCCGTTGTTCTGTGCGCAATCAGTTGTGTTTTGATGGGAATGAATTCAGTAACGGAATTGGGATACAGTTTCACAACAGCATTCACGTACGGATTTTATCTCGTGCTTCAACGACTCTACAAAGAGTTCGACCGGATGACGGTGTTGAGCGTACAGATCCTGTTCTCGTTTTTATTGCTGAATATCTTCAAAGGATATTTGCTCACGTCGGTTCCCGCGGAAACGGACTTTTACCTCATCATTGCAACAGTGGCCGCGGTGTTCACGATACTTCCGTTGTTCCTTAATCTTTATGCGCTCATTGGCATCAGTTCAGCCACCGTAGGCATACTGATGTACATCAACCCAATCTTCAATTTTACGATTGCATTTATCGTGTTCAATGAAAAGGTCAGTACGCTTCAAATAGTAGGCTATTCGATCATTGCGATCGCACTGGTAGTTTTCAATTACCCGAACTTCCGAAAACTTCAGGCACTGAGGACTTCTCAACTTTAGCTGAACTGGAGATCTGTATATCGAGATCCAAAGGTTTCACAACGGTCTTCGCGAAATACTCAACAGCATACGTTGTGAGCTGTCCGCTTGGTCCGTTCAGGGTATAATCACAACCATGCGTTGCCCAGGGCAGTGCAAGCATGAAGTGAGGAATGTGAGCTGCCGCAAGCCGTTGGTCCAAACGTTCGCCGTGTGCTATCGAGACAAGTGCGTCGTTGCGACCATGAATAATAAGCGTAGGTACACTGTGCCTGCTGTGACTCAAAACTTCCACCGGCGAGCTGGATACATAGTTTTGAGGAACCTTACTGTACGGACCACCGAGGTAGTCTTCCAGTACTTTTCTTGAATCCATAACGAAGTGACTTGCCGGGTCGGTGTAACCAAATACCATGTCGGTGGGACCGTAGAAGTTTACCACCCCGCGAATATTTTCGGTCGGCAGGGTGTAGGCTGCGACGAGCGCCAGCTGCGCACCTGCAGATCTGCCGAGCAGAATAAAATTGTTTGTATCGATCTTTAATTCTCTTGAATGACTTTTCAGGTACCGGATGGCTGCTGCGATGTCTTCGAGCGGCGCCGGGCTTTTATATTTTGGAGCAAGGCGGTAATTCACCGAAACAACCTGGAACCCTTGTCGCGCAAGTTCGCTATTGAGTTCCGGAAGCTGCTGGCTGTTGCCGCCTCGCCACGAGCCACCATGTATTACAATAACACATGGCCTCTTTCCGTTTTTCGCGGATTGATAATAATCTAATGTGAGATCTTCACCGCCTGCCTGTGAGTACTTAAGAGTTTCGTAGGATAACAGCGGTGTTCTGGAGAATATTTTAGTGAGACTGAAGACCGATTCCTTATTGGCGGCGCCACCCAGCTTCGAAGCGAGTTCGGTTGGAAGCGACCTGCTGATCTTGTACGCGAGAACGATCGGTATCGAGAATGTGATGAACGAAACGGTAGCCAGGGTAAGGTTGATCTTCTGGAATCTCTTTTTGGCAATGCTCCAGGTAAGAAGCAATGCACTCACGAGAACAAACACCCAGCAAAATTCGGAGATGGCAATGGAGAAGATCCAGAGGCGAAACGTTGGAGCTGCGAATATGCAGAGCAGCGAAGCAAGGAAGAAGATAATATTTAAAACCAACCGCAACACGTCAACAAGAATTACATTTCCTTGTTGACGTGATACGCAATTGGCAGGCCAGTCGGATTATGCCTGTTTTATATGGTGCTGAAGTTTAATTCGTGTAAAAAACATCACAAATCATGTGAATCTCATTACACACTTAACTACTTCTTCAGGCTCTTAAGGTACGCGATGCTCTGCGGAACCTGTTGAGTAACGCGGCTGCTCTCGTCTTCGATGAAGAAGTGTTTAATGCCAAGCTTATTCGCCTGGCGGATGATGGCGGGAATGTCGATCTCGCCGGTGCCCAGCGTCACGTCGTTGTTCGTGTCTGTTCCCCCGGTAAGATCCTTGGGTGTTCCCTTCTTGAGATCTTTCACGTGAAGCAGCTTGAAGCGCTTGCCGTACTTCTTAAGCAGTTTCACAGGGTCGCCACCTCCGAAATATGTCCAGAGAATGTCCATCTCGAACGACACATACTTAGGATCGGTGTTCTTAATAATATAGTCGAGCAGCGTGCCGTCTTCGTAGGGCTGGAATTCGAAGCCGTGAATGTGGTAGCAGAACGTGAGACCGTTTTCAGCGAGGACTTTTCCGCCGGAATTGAAGTCAGCAACCGCCTTCTTTGCATTCTCGAGCGTGAACTTTCCTCTTTCGTGCGGGATCCAGGCCGTCATAACGTAAGTGGCACCAAGGACTTTCGCCTGGGTCACGATCTTCATCGGGTCTTTGGTGAGATCATCATACCCGGCGCCGGTCGACGGAATTTTAAGGCCACGCTCATCGCAAAGCTTTTTAAATTCTTCATTCGTCATCGTGCCCGGTGCATTTGCTTCAAGCTCGGTGATACCGAAGCTCTTAATGGTATCGAGCGTCTGTGCAACGCCTTTCGGGAAGCTGTTTCGAAACGAATATGTTTGGATCCCGAAGGGAGCTTTATAAAGTCCCTGCGAGAATGCAGTTGATACGAGTGCCAGTGACAAAGCAGTTAAAAGTGTTCTCTTCATATTGATTAATTAAAGGTTGTTCTTTTTCATTTCGTCCACGGCGTGGTTTGCAGCCCTGGCGGTGATGGCCATAAAAGTAAGCGTGGGATTCTGCGTACCGGTCGATGTCATGCATGCTCCATCGGTAACGAAAACATTCTTGCAGGCATGCAGCTGGTTCCATTCGTTGAGCGTCGACGTCTTTGCATCGCGTCCCATTCGCACACCGCCCATCTCGTGGATGTCGGAGCCGGGAGGAGTTTTGGTGTCGTTGGCTTTGACGTTGATGAAGCCTGCCTTTTCGAACATCTCGATAGACTGCTGCACATAGTCTTCGGTCATCTTATCGTCGTTCGGAGTCCACTCGCAGGATATGATCAGTTGTGGAATGCCATACTTGTCTTTCAGCTCTTTGTGAAGACGAACGTGGTTCGATTCGATAGGAACCGTTTCACCCATCATCCAGCTGCTGATATGCCAGTTGCCCAGCTTTGGATCGAGAAGGTTTTCACGAAGCTGGTCGCCGATCATGGAAGTGTCGGACCCTGTACCGCGTCCGCCACCAATACCAATTGCATAACCTCTTAAGAAGTCAGTCTCTTGTTTGCGAACATTCCTGAAGCGCGGCATGTACGCGTTGCTCGGATTTCGTCCGTCGGTCTTTTTGTCTTTGAAGCCTTCGTACTCTGCGCTGGCTTTGCCGCGATAGTTGTGCCATGCAACAAATTTTCCAAGCGTTCCGCTGTCGTTGCCGAGACCGTTTGGAAATCTTGTGGATGTTGAGTTCAAAAGAATTGCATTCGAGTTCAATGCAGATGCATTCACGAAGATCACCTTTGCGTAGAACTCGACCATCTCTTTTGTTTGCCCGTCGATGATGCGGACGCCGGTTGCTTTTCCTTTCGCATCGTCGTAGATGATGGAATGAACAACAGAGAATGGACGAACCGTAAGCTTGCCGGTCTTCAATGCCCACGGCAGGGTAGAAGAGTTGGAACTAAAGTATGCTCCGTAAATACATCCACGGTTGCACATCGTCTGGTTCTGGCAATTGGTTCTGCCTTGCTGACGATGGATGTCCTGCATGTTGGTGATGTGCGCGCACCGTCCCTGGATGAGATGACGATCGCCATAATTTTTCTGAAGGCTGTCTTTAAAATATTGTTCGACACAACTCATCTGGAAGCCGGGCATCACTTCACTGTCGGGCAATTCGGCGAGGCCGTCTTTATTTCCCGCGATGCCCGCAAACTTCTCGACATATGCGTACCATGGTTCCAGGTCTTTGTAACGGATCGGCCAGTCTACGGCGAAGCCGTCGCGGATAGGTCCTTCGAAGTCATAGTCGCTCCACCGTTGTGTTTGTCGCGCCCAGAGTAACGATTTGCCACCGACATGATATCCGCGGAACCAACGGAATGGTTTCTCTTCTATGAAAGGTTGTTCGTCGTCGCTGATGGCCCAATGAAATGTTTCTTCTCTTGCGAAGCGTGCTGTTTGAAAATCTTTTTTTGCGGCCAACGGAACGGCGCCACGATATTCCATTTGCCAGGGACCTTTCGAAGCGGTTGGATAATCGCGAACGTGTTTAACATCGCGGCCACGTTCGAGCACTAACGTTTGGAGTCCATGGTCACAAAGTTCTTTCGCTGCCCATCCGCCGCTTGCTCCCGATCCAATTACGATAGCATCGTAAGTGTTCGCTGGTTTTGAATCGATTGAAAAGTTTGCCATGGTTACGAAGCCTTTACGTCGACGCAACCGTAATAATGACCCGGCGCGATCTTGTATTTGAGATGTTGTAACATTACTTCTTTCGAAGTGGTAAAGCCGCGAATGGTTTCTGACTTCATAAGATTAAAGAAATCTTTGTCGCTTTCGAGTAATAGTTTCTCGCGTTCCTGCTGATTTAATTGGCTGAAATTCTTCTCGCTGAGAATTGCCAGTTGCTTCTTCACATTCTCACGCACGTCGGGTTCAAAGCAGTTGTCGATCATCTTCTGAAGATATGTATCGACGCCTACGGACAACGCGCCAATGCCGTTTCCTTGTGGAATAATAGTATCGACGACACTCGCGAGAATGTTTTGTTCCGTTCCTGCTTCAGAGAAAGCGGGTAACGCAACCAGGCTGCCGGTTACAAGGACAAGGTTTTTTATCGACTCGCGGCGGTTCATCAAAGTCTTGTTTGTAATCGATGAATATAAGAATAATTTAGAGTAAGAATGAGATCAATTGTCGTTTTGGTATTAGCGGTCATGGCGTGTGATGCAGGTTCAAAAGAGTCTGCGAAAGACTGCGTTCCGATTATCGACAAGGCTGCCGAAAGCCTGCAGAAGTACGAATTCAACCGCGATTCATCGCAACTCGACACAGCTCTCCTGTATTACGATAAAGTGGTGCTCTGCGATCCGTCCAATACAGAAGGACATCTCAATAAGATCAAAGTTCTCGCAATGCTCGGACGTTACCGGGAGTCCCTTGTTGTAATAAAGAATGCCTATAAGGTGCATAATGTTTCCGAAGCGGCGCACGCACACCTGCTGATGATACAGGGCGTGTTGCACGATAAAATCGGAGCGAAAGATTCGAGCGCTTACTACTTTAAAGAAAGTCTTGCAGTTTACGACAGCCTCGTGCGTGAACATCCGCAAGACAGCGCGGCGATCATTGGACGTGTAGAAGAGCTGAGGCCATATCTGCCCGATAGTACAATCACTTCTTTCATAAAGAAGATCCTAAGGGGATCTTAAACCAGAACCTGGCGCCGTTATCAACCGCCGACTCTGCATGGATCGTACCTCCATGCTTGTTGATGATCCGTTGAACCGTAGCCAGTCCGACACCTGTTCCTTCAAACTCGTTTTGTTTGTGAAGGCGCTGAAACACTCCGAACAACCTGTCGGCATATTGCATGTCGAAGCCTGCGCCGTTATCAGTTATCGTAAACACGACTTTGTCGCCTTCGATCTTCGAAATGATGTCGACAACGGGAGTTGGCTTTTTCGATGAATACTTAATGGCGTTGGAGATGAGATTTACCATCACCTGTTTCATTAGGCCATAGTCGCCCTTAACAGGATGCAGATTTCCAATGTTTACCTGTGCATGATAATTCGTTATGCTCTTTAGTTCCGTCAGGACATCCTGCACAATGGCGTTCATGTCTATCTCCATTCTTTCGAGTGGCTTCTTTCCTAATCTTGCGAACTCGAGGAGGTCGTCGATCAGGTTACCCATGCGCTTCGCGTTGCGCTGCACGGATGTCAGCAACCGCCTGCCTTCGTCATCGAATGCTTTCGAAAAATCTTCTTCGAGAATACTGATGTATCCGTCTATCGCACGCAATGGAGCACGTAAGTCGTGCGACACTGAATATGAAAAGGCTTCGAGCTCTTTATTGAGCGCCTCCAGTTGCTGCGCATGACGTTCGATGATAGACTGTTGCTTAACGATCTCGGTGATATCGACAAAGAACGAAACGAGGTATTGCTCGCCGTTCATGTCCATGTATTCAATAGAAGATACTGTGTGAACGACCTCTTTGTTCTTCGCGATGCACTTTACGTAATCGTTCTGAAGTCTTCCTTTTTCCGCGATGAGCGAGCGCACGCGATTAGATTCTTCCACGTCGAGAATGCCGATTTCGATCGAGGTCTTGCCTACGATCTCTTCTTCAGTCCACCCGAATCTTTCGAGGAATTTTTTATTAACACGAACATAGCGTCGCTGGCCGAGCGTGGTGGTGGTCATGCTCATGCAGACCGGGCTGTTGTCGAACAGCTTTACGAATCCTTCGCGGCTTTCCTTAAAAAGGCGTATAGCGGTTGCGAGATCATCGATCTTCATATCGTTCGAAAAAAGATCCACAAAATGCTTTAGAGCAACAGGAAAACCGAGTCCTGGTTATTCATGCTGAAGCGACTCTTCGCCAGTTTCTTCTCGTTGACGAAATAGTTTACAATTGTGTCCGAGTATTCACGTTTCACATCGAAGACCTTCGATTTCTTCTTCTCCTTGTTAGCAGTAAGCAACGAGCGGAGGATCGCTTTGTTTTGCGAACCGATCTCGCAGTTGGGCTTTACGCTCTTCTGGATCTTTTCAATGATTTCGTTTACCTCGGTAATCTGTTGTTGGTTCAAATTTGGCATGCGTCAAATACGTCTGATTACGAGGGCAATGTAGTAAATAGTAAGAAGTAAGTAGCGCCCTCAAATACGTGAAAAAGGTACGCGCTACTTACTTCCAGTGATGATCTTAACTAAAGACTACTTCGCTGCTTCTTGCTGCATCGTGATCTCTACAGCAGCTGCAATGGTCTGATTGTCTTTCGCTTCAGCATTTCTGAATACAAAGTATACATCGTGTAAACCCTGTGTTGGCTGGAGAGGAGCTTTCACGTTGATCGACATCAAGCGGCGAAGCATGGAGAAGTCGATACCCGCTGCACCACCACCACCTGCCGGGCGACGTTGCTGCGGAGCTGGCTGCTTACCGCCCTTCTTAGTGCTCTTATCGTTATTGCTGTTCATGGCAGCTATTGCCTGTTGGAAACTGATATCTCTCGGAACGATCAGGTCGCTTGTTCCAACCAACGGTCCATCGGGTGAATCCAGGTGCACTTCAATCGTGCCACCAACAGCGCCTGTCCTCGGTTGTGCCGACACCAGGAATTCCACTTGTCCAATGCCGGTAAGGTCGAGACCTTTATAACCAATGTATGAACCATTGCCCACGAGACTGAATGAACGTGAAGGTGTAGTCATCAACACAGTTCCTTTCTGATCGTTTGCTTTCTCAGGATCGAGTGTAGGATTTCTCAACGCGATGATCTTCTCACTTGTCAGTGAGCCGAGATCTTTTGTGCCCTTGTCTTTATAAGCAACGCGGAGCAAATAACTTCCGTGGCCATTGTCGCCCGTGGGAACAACGGGAGTGAATGATCCTGAGATCGCAGGCTTCTTAGCTGTCGGCTTTGCATTCGCAAGACCAAGTATATAAGCAACCATTGTAGCTGCATTCTGTGGTGAGATCTGGGGGTGAGCGCTCATGGCATGATCTCCCCAAACACCACTACCGCCAGTGATAATTTTAGATGCAAGTTTTTCGGCAGCAGATGCATCGTTCTTGTACTTCGCAGCAACGTCGAGGTATGCGGGACCAACAGACTTCTTGTCCATCATGTGGCACGACTTACAATCGCTGGCCTTGATCAAACGAAGGCCTGTGTTGAACTCGGTCCATTCGTCGGTCGTTACGCGCTCGGACATGATCTCGATCGGGTCGAAGCCTTCCGGTGCATAATCGAAGTTGATCGATACTTCATCGGCTTTGATCGTTCCGCCCGAAAGTGTTCCATCTTCTTTGTCACTCACGTCGATCTTGTAATCGATAGGCTTGTTGGCGAAGAAGAATGTTTTATTGCCTTTCGTGATCTCGATGTCGGCAACGGGTGAATCGTTACCTGCTTTCAGTTCGAGCGACTGGCTGTTCGTTTCACCCTTGGTGTCGGTAACAGTAAGTGTTACGGTGTAAACACCTGCTTTATCGAGTGTAAAGGTTGGATTCGCATCATTGGAGGCTATCGATACGCCGTTATCGCCTTTTGCCTGCCAGTCGTACTTCAATGCATCTTTATCGTACGAGTCGTAGTCAATAGTTCCTTCCGAAGAAAGTTTCACGCTCATCGGTATCGCGCCGGCGATGTGATCGGCCGAAGCTTTCACGTTCGGCTTGCGATTGCCACCGTTGTATTCGATGCGCTTGATCTGTGCGTTCTCGTTTCCCCGGAACCATGCCGATCCGTATTCGAGAACATAGAGAGATCCGTTGGGGCCGAACTTCATATCGATAGCACTGCTGAAGTTTTCGGCAGGGAACAACCGTTCCATCGATTTATAGTCGCCGTTCTCATCCATCGTTACGGCCATGATCCAGCCGCGCATGAATTCAGTTATCAACAGTTTGTTCTCGAAGTAGGCCGGGAATGTAGCTGCCCCATTTTTGAAGTCAGACTTATGGAAAACGGGACCACCCGTTGCGCTGCGACCGGAGCTTCCTACCAGCGGAAACTCATCCGAAGTAGAGTAAGGATAATAGATGAATGCTTTTTGCGGAGCAGGAAGCTCTTTAAGACCTGTGTTGTTCGGCGACTCGTTCACGGGATGATTGACGTCGAACTTCGCTCCAACTTCATTGGTCTCGTAGTTGAAGTGAGCATACGGTTTGTTATCGGCAACGAAGTATGGCCATCCAAACCAGCCTGGTCCTTTCGCCTGGTTGAATTCATCATAGCCACGCGGACCGATGATCGAGTCTTTCGAAGCATCGGGACCAACTTCACCCCAATAAATATACTTTGTCTTCGAGTCGATCGAAACTCTCCAGGGATTCCTGTGACCCATTGTATAGATCTCAGGCTTTGTCTTCTCAGTTCCTTCAGCAAAGAGATTTCCTTTCGGGATCGTATAACTGCCGTCGTCTTCGGGATGGATCCTGAGGATCTTACCACGAAGGTCGTTCGTGTTTCCTGATCCACGCTGATCATCCCAGCTCGAACGTCCTGGTCTTTCATCGAGGCCAGATGTTCCTGCAGTGGGGTTGCCGGTGTTGTTACCAACAGTGAGATATAAGTTGCCTTCATCATCGAACACCATACCACCGCCGGTGTGGCAGCAGGTTTCGCGCTGTGTGGGGACTTCGATAACAACTTTTTTAGTTGCTTCATCCAACACGTCGTCTTTCAACTCCCAACGGGCGAGTACGTGCTTCGCGTCGGCGGGGTCGGCATAGTACATATAGATCCAATGATTTTTTTCGTAGTTCGGGTGAACGACCAATCCCATCAAACCTTCTTCAGCTTCACGAACATCACCTTCTTTGCTGGTGTACTTCGTGTTCACAGGAATGGTGGCGATCGTTGTTACGGTGCCGGTCGTGGGTTCGAACGACTTCAGCGCGCCCTTGCGCTCTACCCACAGAATTTTTCCGTTGGGTAGGAAATCGATCACCATGGGCTCATCGAGCTCGCCGGGTTTCGTGAGAATAGTGGTGGTAAAACGGTTCTCTTCGGGTTTTACATTGGGGTCATCTGCAGGGCCTGAGGATTTCGAGCAGGCAATGCAAGCGATAAGGAGGAGGATAATGACAAAACGCATCGGTCTTCGTGAAATTTGATTGTCACGAAGATGTGTATTTTGTACACAAACAACAAGGGTTTCTCGACGGTCAGGGGAGAACTATAGAAGAACAATGATTCATTGGGCGTTGAGCTGCATCCAGTAATGCCCCAGTTCCGAAATTGCTTTGGTGTAATTCTCGAAGTTATTGGGTTTTACCACGTAGCTATTCGCTCCCGACAGATAGCCATCTTCTATATCGCGTTCTTCGCGCGATGAGGTCAATAATATGACCGGCGTTTTTTTGGTTTGAGCGTTCGACTTCACCTGCTTTAAGATCTCGAGCCCGTTTACCTTGGGAAGTTTAAGATCGAGCAGGATCATTTTTGGTGAATGATCGAGACGACGGCCGGAATATTTATTGCGTGCAAAAATAAAGTCCAACGCTTCTGCGCCATCATCAATATGAACAAGCTTACTATGTGAATCTATTTTGCGAAGACTTCGAATGGTGAGTTCTGCTTCATCGTGATTGTCTTCAACCAGGAGAATGTCCACATCTGAATTCGATGTGTTTGATGCATACGGCATAGGTCAGGACGATTTAAGTAATTTGTATTATAATCAAGATAGCTAAACTAATTCGTTGGTCAAAGTGAAATAGAACGTCGCACCTTCATTAAGTGCTGATTCTGCCCACACCTTACCACCGTGCCTCACGATGATGCGTTGTACCAATGCAAGCCCAACGCCGGTTCCGTCGAACTCATCCTGCTTGTGCAATCTTTGAAACACGCCGAAGAGTTTGCTGGCATACTCCATGCTAAAGCCCGCGCCGTTGTCTTTCACATACCATGTGGGAACCTTTGTATTTTTTACCATACCAACCTCCACTTCCGGATGTTCTTTCTTCGATGAATACTTGATGGCGTTCGAGAGCAGGTTCACCCAAACCTGTTTGATAAGACTTGAATCACCCTGGGCGGGAAGTACGTTGTTGACACGAACCTCAGCGTTCTTAAGGATGTCCGCCGATTGAAACTCGTCGAGTACCTGGTCCACCAGTCCACGCATGTCCACTTCGGCGATCTTGATCTGCGTACGACCGAGTCGCGAGAAGTTTAACAGATCATCTATGAGTTGTCCCATGCGCGTTGCATTGCGCGCGATGGTCTTCACGTTACGCGTCATTCTTTCGTCGAGGCCAACAGCATCTTCAACGAGTATGGTTGCGAAGCCGTCGATGATGCGCAACGGCGCACGAAGGTCGTGAGATACCGAGTAACTGAATGCTTCGAGTTCTTTGTTCACTGCTTCGAGCTGTGCCGTGCGTTCACTTACTTTTTTCTCGAGGCCTGCATTCAGCGAAAGTATTTCGGACTCTGTCTTCTTCCGTTCGGTGATATCCTGTACGATGCCCAGCAACATCGGCACATTCTGTTCAATGCCTTCCGTTACTTCGGTTTGCACGTGTACCCACTTCTCGATGCCATTCTTCAAGACGATGCGATGGTCCATCGAATAGGCATCCTGGTTCACAAGTGCCGACGACATTGCTTTGTTTACAGTATGAAGATCGTCTTTATGGACGAAGCCCAGGAAGCTTTGCAATCGCCCGTCGAATGAATCAGGTTCGATCTCGAAGATGCGGCATGCTTCTTTCGAAAGAAAGAGTTTCGAGGATGACGCCGGTCCGGCTTGCAACGTCCAGTGACCGACGTTGGCAACCTGTTGTGCACGTTCGAGAAAATATTTGCTGGTCCGGAGATCGAGCTCTGTTTGTTTTTGATGAGTGATGTCGCGACTGATGCCGACGATACCAACTACATTATCCTGGTCGTCGGTGAGAGGAACTTTAGTGGTGAGCAAGTATTTCTGTTCGCCGCCTTTCGTCACCGTCGATTCTTCGAAGTTGATCAACGCTTTACCGCTCCGGAGGATCTCTTTGTCTTCGTCGATATAGTTTTTGGCTACGTCGCGCCCGAAGAAGTCGACGGACGATTTGCCTAAGGTCTCGGCTTCCGATCCGGCACCGATCAATCCGACCATCGCCTTGTTGTTGATGACGTGACGCGAGGAGGAATCTTTCACATATATATAGTCGGGAATATTGTCGATCAGTGTGCGGAGCATCGATCGTTCGCTGCGAAGTCTTCTTTCTGTGTCGAGACGTTCACCGATATCGTGCGAGATGTTCGAAGCGCCAACGACAACGCCGTCGGTATTGCGGATAGGAGAGGCGGTGATGGTGATGTGAGCGATGCTTCCGTCTTTCTTTACACGCCGTGTTTCAAATGTCTCTACGTGTTCCCCGTTGCGGATGCGTTGCAGGATGTACGTTTCTTCTTTCCGGAGCTCCGGGGGAACAAGGATCATGATGTTCTCGCCAACAGCCTCCTGTGCGGTATATCCGAATAATGTTTGTGCACCGCGGTTCCATGTAGTGATGATCCCTTCGAGTGTCTTACTGATGATGGCATCACCGGACGAGTTCACGAGCGACGTGAACAGAGCCTGTTGCTCTTCGAGCTTCCGCCGTTCGGTGATGTCGCGATAATTGAATACCAGTGCGTTCACACTTTTCTCATGAAGAAGATCGGTGATCGTTCCCTCGATCCAGATCGTGTGACCGAACTTGTGAACGAGCCGTGATGCGAAGGGCACCGGTTTGCCCGGATTTTCTTTCGATCGATCGATGATCTTTTGAAGAGGTGCGAGATCTTCGTGGTATGTATAACGAACGCCGGGATTTTGGTGGCGGTGTTCCAAAGAAAAGCCTGTCATTCTTTCAACGGACGGACTTTGATAGATCGTCTTGAGATTTTCGTCGGTGAGAACGATGGCGTCGGAGCTGTTCTCGATCAGCGCACGAAATCTTTTTTCGCTCACCTCGAGCTTTTCTTCATTCAGCTTGCGTTCGGTGATGTCGCGAAAGTTGTTGACGATAGCACCGATGTTCGGATCATCGAGGAAGTTTGTTGCCGTTCCTTCCATCCAGAAGTAATGACCATCCTTGTGGCGAATCCTCCATTGATATTTAGTGGAGGCACCGGGCTTGTCCCAGATCTTTTCGATGCGTTGCCGCACTCCTTCGAAATCTTCGGGATGAGCCAACGCCGGACCGGGGAGAGCTTTCCGTTCTTCGAATGTATAACCGGTGATCCGTTCAGCAGCCGGACTTTGATAAATGAGGTTGCCCTGGATATCGGTAAGTGTAATTCCGTCGATACTCTGATCGATGAGTGCACGATAGCGACGTTCACTGATGGTAAGCTCTTCTCTCCTGATAACAACTTCGTGTTCGAGCTCTGTGTTGGCTATTTCCAGTTGCTGTTCAACAACACGGCGCGTACGATCTTCGACATTCAATTTTTTTGCAAAGACCAATGCGATCACAACGAACAACGAGACGAAGAATGTAAGCAGCAGTGCGACGCCCAGCTCCATCGATATTGGAAATTCCAGCTCAATGATGAGTCGTGAATAACCGATCAGCGTTGCAAACGTGAGAGCCATCGGTATCATGACGCGAGAGATGGTTCCGCCGGCGTTAGGGCTCATCATCTCTTTCATAAATCCCACATCGCGGTTGATGAGAAGCAAGCTGATCACCATGAGGACGAAGCCTAAGGCCGAATGGATTGCCATGGGCTGCACGGAGTTGTTGCCGAACTCGGATACGTTGTAGGAGTAGCCGATGACGGCGAACAAAGCGATGACGAACGTGGAGGCAGAGATGATGTTGGCAATGCGCCGTGTGTTAGCGGAGCCGTTGATGCTCAGTAACAAGGCAATTGAAGTCATGACTACGTTCAGCATGCTCATAGGGGGCATGAGGGCGTCGATCGAGATGCCTGCCAGTCTCAGGAAAATGAGAAGAACCGGGGCTGCCGCAAGTACGTATAGAGAAAACACGGTATTTTGCGGAAATTTTGCATTGGCGGGCCGGCGCGACATTATAATAAGAGCGGCGCCAAAGAAAATGAAGCAAAGTGCCGAGCTGGGGCTCATCGGGACGAGGCCCCTGAATGGCCTGGTGAGGAATTCGAAATTGAAGATCCATCCCAGCAATACAACCAGCCCGATGAATAAGACCAGTGAGGCTAAATAAAATGATGTGGGACTTGACTTTCGATCAGCAGTGGTTTCTCGTTCACGGATTTCGCTCATCGTTCTGAAATTAATAAACTTCCGCGGATGTTTTATCTTTGATCCCCCGATTTGTGAGCGTGGAAAATGATTATTAGTTCAACAGAAAATATTGTAATAGCGGGAGTTAGTTTCAAGACGACCGAGCTTCTTTCGAGAAGTCGTTTTGCATTCAATGCAGAAGCCTGCCGTGATGCCTATCGCAACGCATCCAACAACCTTCCCTTCTTCATCCTGTCGACTTGTAACAGGACGGAAATCTATGCATGGACAACCGACGTCGACGCGGTGCTCGACATCCTTCGATACCAGGGTCAGTGTTCACGGGAGCAGCTCAAAAAAATAGTTTATATCAAGAAAGGTTCGCAGGCTATCGATCATTTCTTTCGTGTTGCAGCCGGGCTGGAATCGCAGATCGTTGGCGACTACGATATCATCTCGCAAATAAAGACCGCGTTTCGTGGAGCGAAAGATGCGAAGCGCACGAATGGGATCCTCGAGAAGATGTTCAACTTCGCATTGCAGGCTTCGAAAGAAGTGAAGAATGAAACGGCGTTCTCCGATGGAACATTGTCGGTGCCGTATGCGGTGGTGAAGCAATTGATGGGACGAAAAGATATTCGCACGATCACAGTTGCAGGTGCCGGTGAAACGGGAGAGCTGATGATCAAATACATTCGCAACTATCTTCCGTATTGCGGCATCCGCCTGGTGAATCGCGATGAAGAAAAGCTTTACTCGATCGCATCACGTTATGATATCCTTCAGTTCCCGATAACAGCGTTGAATCGATCGCTTGTTAATTCCGATGCATTGATCGTAGCGACAAACGCGGAGACCCCGATTGTCGACCGTGAACATATCAGTGACGACGTGAAGATCATCTTCGATCTTTCGGTGCCGCGAAATGTTACGCCGCGTGTGTATAAAATGAATACAGTACCTGTGCTGGATGTGGATGCGATCTCTGAAAGCATCGGTAATACAAAAGAGACACGGCTGTTGGAAATTCCAAAAGTTGAATTGATCCTCGCAAAATATGCGTCTGAGTTTGACGATTGGCTGAAGAGGCGCGAGGCATTTGCGGTTTAATCTCTCACAGATCGCACGGATCGCTCAGATCAAATGCATTATTTGTATTATCTGTGTGGTCCGTGCGATCTGTGAGAGACATTTTAATTATTAGTATGAAAGCACTCCGACTCGCAACGCGTAGCAGCCGCCTGGCATTGTGGCAGGCCAACGAAGTCGCTACGCGATTGAAAGAAAAAGGAATTTCTTGCGAGATCATTCCTGTTCGAAGCATCGGCGATATCGATCTCGTAAACCCGATCTACGAGATGGGCGTGCAGGGTGTATTTACACGCGAGCTCGACATCGCCCTTCTCAATAACGACGCCGACATTGCAGTTCATTCTTTGAAAGATGTTCCCGTTGTCACCGCGAAAGGAACAACGATCGCTGCGGTCTTACCGAGAGCCGACGTTCACGATGTGCTGATCCACAAAGGAAAGCTTCCGGGCACGGAGAAATTCGTCATCGCCACCAGCAGCATACGAAGAAGGTCGCAGTGGCTCGAAAGATTTCCGCATCACGAAGCCGTGAACATAAGGGGTAATGTTGAAACGCGGATCCAGAAATTGAACGAATCGGATTTCGATGGACTGATCATGGCGAAAGCTGCGATCGACCGGCTGGAAATGAAGTTGCCCCATACGCTGGTCCTCGATTGGATGTTGCCAGCGCCGGGACAGGGAGCAATCGGCATTGCATGTCGCGCCGACGACAAAGATGTTTTGAGCAAGCTGGAGAAGATCAATCATACCGGAACTTTCACGGCTGTAACGGCGGAGAGGAATTTTCTTCATGAGTTGAAAGGAGGATGTTCGGCACCGATCAGTGCGCATGTTGTGATAAACGGTGAACAACTGGTATTTAATGGGGCCGTGCATAGTATTGATGGAAGAGAGAGCTTTAGTGTTGTTAAGACCGTCAGCAAGGGTGATTTTGTCAACTTAGGAAGGTATTGCGCAGAGGAAGTCCTCGCTTCATCCAAAGGAAAAGCAATTCTTGAAGAGATATTCCGTTCGAAGCCCGAACTCAGAGAATAGTCGTTATTTTAGCGCTCTTTATTAGCCACATCAATGGATCTCGTTAACCGCCATCGACGCCTGAGAGTAAACCAGGTTGTTCGCGATATGGTTGCTGAAACGTCACTCACGCCGAAGCAACTCATCGTGCCGATGTTTGTTGTGGGCGATAGCGAGAATGATCTCGTGATCCCGTCGATGCCCGGCTATCCCCGCGTTCAGCTTCGTTCGATCGAGAAGCATGTGGAAGAACTTTCGAAGCTTGGATTGAAGTCCGTGTTATTGTTTGTGAAGGTCGACAACTCCTTAAAAGATAATACAGGCAAAGAAGCGATCAATCCCAAGGGACTCATGCAGCAGGCCATTCGCAAGATCAAGGCTTTCGATCCTTCGATGATCGTGATGACCGATGTTGCACTCGATCCGTTTTCAAGTTTTGGTCACGATGGCATCGTTCACGACAAACAGATTGTTAATGATCCTACTGTAGAAGTGCTGGCAAAGATGTCGGTTACTCATGCAGAAGCTGGCGCCGATTTCATTGCACCTTCCGATATGATGGATGGTCGTGTGAAAGCGATCCGCACCGCGTTAGATCAAAATGGATTTACCAACACAGGGATCCTTGCGTACTCCGCAAAATATGCGTCGGGTTATTATGGTCCGTTCAGGGATGCTTTGGATAGCGCTCCCGGTTTTGGTGACAAGAAAACTTACCAAATGGACTTCCGTAATTCCACCGAAGCTGTGAAAGAGGCGCTGACGGATGTGAACGAAGGTGCCGACATCGTGATGGTGAAACCGGCAGGTGCGTATCTTGACATTATATATAGAGTAAAACAGGCTGTTCACGTTCCTGTGGCGGCCTACCAGGTGTCTGGCGAATTTTCGCAGATCAAGGCGGCGGTGGAACGGGGATGGTTGAATGAACAGGCGGCAATGATCGAGTCGTTGACCGCTATCAGAAGGGCAGGTGCCGACATTATCGCGACTTATTTCGCCAAAGAATTCTCTCAACTTCACTATGAGTCGTAACGAACAACTTTTTTTCCGAAGCCCAACAGTATATTCCTGGTGGTGTAAACTCACCCGTTCGTGCATTCAAACAAGTTGGAGGAACGCCGTTGTTCATGAGCTCTGCAAGAGGCGCTTATCTCTTTGGTGAAGACGGAAGAAAATACATCGACTATATCAATTCATGGGGACCGATGATACTTGGTCATCGTCATCCGTCGGTGGTGAAGGCGTTATTGCAGCAAGTAGAAAAAGGTTTTTCATACGGTGCACCAACGGAGCTCGAGACATCTATTGCGAAGCTGATCACTACAATGGTTCCCAATGTTGACATGGTAAGGATGGTCAACTCAGGTACTGAGGCATGCATGTCGGCTGTGAGATTGGCGCGTGGATTTACTGGTCGTACGAAGCTGCTGAAGTTCGAAGGACATTACCACGGGCATGCCGATATGTTTTTGAAGAAGGCGGGAAGTGGTATGGCAACACTTGGCATTAAACTGGCTGGCGGTGTTCCATCGGCTGTTACTGATGACACGATCGTTGCAAGTTTTAATAATACCGAAGAGGTCCGCAATATTCTTTCACAACAGGGCAATGAACTCGCGGCAGTTATTGTGGAGCCCGTGGCAGGAAACATGGGCTGCGTTCCCCCGGCACCTGGATTTTTAGAAATGCTTCGCGAAGAATGTACACGCAACGGCATCGTGTTGATCTTCGATGAAGTGATGACCGGCTTTCGGCTTGCGAAAGGCGGAGCACAGGAAGTTTACAACATCAATGCAGATCTCGTTACGTTCGGAAAGATCATCGGCGGTGGACTTCCCGTTGGTGCTTTCGCAGGAAAGAAAGAGATTATGAGCCACGTGGCTCCGTTGGGCGATGTGTACCAGGCTGGAACGTTATCGGGAAACCCGCTCGCGATGTCCGCGGGATTTGCAACGCTGCAGTATCTCAACGAGAGCGACACTGTTTACCAGTTACTCGAATCGAAAGGACAGCGGTTAGCCGATGGAATGAATGAGCTATCGAAGTCGAAGAAGATTCCGTTGGCCGTTAATCACAAAGGCTCGATGATCAGCATTCATTTTACAGACGGTGAGGTGAAGGATTTCAACGATGCAAAACGTGGTGACAACGATACGTTCAAAAAATATTTTCATTTCATGCTCGAAGCAGGCATCTACCTGCCGCCGTCGGCTTACGAGTCGTGGTTCATCTGCTCGGCGTTGTCGGATAATGACATCAACTACACGCTGGAGATGACGGAGAAGTTTTTGGGAGGTCTTTAATAGTACACTGTAATCTCCACTCTTCTATTCTTCGCGCGTTCCTCATCGGTTTGATTTTCATTCAGTGGCTCGTGCATGCCTTTGCCTTCGGCATGTAAACGTTCGGCGGAGATCCCTCTTTTGATAAGACGGGTTTTAACGACCTCTGCACGTTTTTGCGAGAGACGTAAGTTGAATTTGTCTGAGCCGATGTTGTCGGTGTGACCTTCTATGTTGAGCTGAAGATTTTCGTCTTGCTTCAGGGTTTCGGCCAACTCGTCGAGGAATGTTTCGGTAGGTTCGTCGAGGTCGGAAGAGTTGAATTCGAAAGCGAAGTGAAGCGTGACTTTTTCGATGATCATAGGGTCTTGTCTCATCTTTCCAGCAGTAGCTTTCGATACGTTGGTAGAAGTTGAATCTTTTTGTTGTGCAGGTTCAGGAATGATTTGCACTGAGACGATGCTATCAGGCTTCTTGATTTTTGTGGTGTCTGTAGTTACAATCGTTTTCTCTTTCTCTTTTTGTTTTTTAAGAGCGAGCGCCTGTCTTTCTTCCACCGCTTTTTTCTTTTTCGCGATGATCTTCTGTGCTCGCGTGGATACCAACCGTCTTATTTCTATTCCAAACTCCAGTGCACCGAGGTTCGCCGGGTTTCTTGTGATCAGCGGGAAATCGTATGAAAGCCCGACCGAAATATTCTCGCGATGAAACTGAACTCCCGCAATGCCCGATCTCCCCACTGCGTACTTCAACAGCACATCTACGAGGTCCGACTGTTTCTTTGCTGAAACATTGAGTTCTTTTTGAAACCTGAAGCCACCATTGAACATCGCCGTTCCCCCCGAAGCCGTCAGCAATCCTTCCGGGATCACATGAAAAGTTTTGGTGCTGTAGATCTCGAATCCCGCATTAACAATAAGTGTCTTGTTCAACTCCGTTGCATTGAAGTCAAACAACGACGCACCGAAGTAATTCATTACCCTTCCTTTTTTGTCCACTTCCTGCCAGTACAACCCGGCGCTGAATGTTTTGAAAGAGCTCTTGTATTGCGAGAAATTTTCTCCCGATGACCGACTGAGATCGAAACCACGATCGGCCACGTATTGCGAGCCGGTATAGAATCCATCGAGGCCGATGGTTCGCGATTGAAACAATGCTTTTGCGCCGAATGAAAATGTTTGATACCTGCTTACGCGAACATGTATGGCGTAGGCGAGTGCGGCTTCCTGTACTTTAAAAATACTTGCCGACTGATCGTTGTGTAACGACAAAGAGATCCCCGACCATGGAACACCCGTGCTCGAATTAAGAAACGGGTAGGACAGGTTTACGAAATTACTGTTGATGGAGAAGTCGCCACCGGTTTGCTGATGCCGGTAGATCGTTCCCGCAGTCGCATAACGTGTCAGTCCCGTCATCGCAGGGTTGATGCGCGGCGATGTGAAATTATATTGAGTGTATTGAAAGTATTGTGCATCGGTATTGAACCATGTTGCACAAAAGACAACAAGAAAAAGAAATTTCAAGGAAGGCCTTCGCATCATCCGTTATTGAACCAATAATATTGAGCCTGTCGACTTTCCATTCAATAATAGCTTGCTTCCGTCGGGCAACGCCCCGTCGATCTTCCAGTAATAAAGTCCGCTGGGTTGCCGGATGCCTTGCACGGTTCCGTTCCATCCGGTTGTTGTTGCGTTCAACATGTCTTTTGTTTCGTACACGGTGCTGCCTTCGCGATTGTAGATCCTGAAGTTGAAGCTGGATGTTGAAGTGAGTCCGTAGATCACGAGGTTGTCGTTCTTTCCATCGCCGTTGGGCGTGAAGAGATTCGGAACGAAGGCTGTCTCCTGTACCAACACGAGTACCTTTGCGGAGGCTATGCATCTCATAGAGTCTATTCCAAATACAGTATATTCTGTCGTAAACAAAGGTGTTGCAATTGGATTTGGTATTGTGATATTGTCGAGCCCGTCGGGTGGATCCCATTGCCAGGTCTCAACATTTTTACCCTTTGCCTGGAGTTGGACAGAATTTCCTTTCATCACCTGGTAGGCATCGATATCTACGCTCACCACAGGCTGGCTGAGCATAATGAAGTAATCGAAATTATAGTCGCAACCCCAACCCTTAGCTGTCACATGCACGGTGTCGGGCCATGTTCCGTAATATATTATCGATGAAACATTCACCTGGGGTGGAGTTGTACTCCATGTCGGATTTAGCCAGCCTGGATCAATCCCCATTTGTACAGCTTGATCCTTGCACGCATAGCTAATTCCCTGGCCGCTCAGTGGACCGTCGTACACGTGAACAACAAAGACCCTATTCTTGCTGCAATCGAGACCTTGTGGAACGAATGCAAATAAAGTGTCGGTGGCAGTTGCAGTGAACTTCAATGTGTCTGTCTTCTCCAAAAATCCTCTCGACAATGATAGCCACGTTGCAGTTTGTCCGGCACCTAGTTTTACTTCGGTGCCTTTGCATGCCTGCACGTCTGTGTGCGAGAGATCGAAGCATGGACAAACTCCGCCACCGCCGGTCGACAGACTTCCGTTGTATGCGTTGTCGACTGATTGAACGCCATAGAAGTAACGGTTGTCGGTAAGACCTTTTATGATCAAAGAGACGTTGGTACCCGCATTGCCGTGCGAGACTGTCATTCGCCTTGCGTTCGTAAGACTGTACGATGGAGTGATGACATTCGACGGACCGGTGCCGAGCCACACATCATAAGTAATAGAGTTCGGAGAGGTATGATCGTCCGTAGCCGGGTCCCAGAAAATAAACGTCCTGTCGAATGTAGATACGGCGAAGCCGACAGCCGGCGCCTGCGGTCTTGCATTCGGGATGGGAGTGGCGTTGCGATAGAGTTTCAGCCATTGACTGCCGATCGAATCTTTCACGTGAATAACATCGGGTTTGCCATCGCGGTTGTGATCTCCGAATACCTGCGCGAGCAAGCCGATCGAGTCGACAAGAACATCAACAGTACCGTTTGAGTTGACATCTCCCGTGAAGAGACTCGACTTCGTTCCTCGATTGATGGTTGCACTGACGATCAAAGTATCGCCATTGTTGTTCCAGGTACGAATGTTGTTTTGGCTGGCGACGATCACATCGAAGTAGCCGTCGCTGTTCATGTCGGCCAATGATAACATCCCGTTGAGGGGTGTGGCTCCGTCTCTTCTCTCGAATTTAGAGTCCCCGTGATTGACGAATGTTGTCAGCGTTGTGCTGGTAATGACGATATCATTCAATCCGTCGTTAGTCATGTCGAATATTGACATGTCGGTTGGAGTGATGTCGGAGCGCTCGAATGATTTCGTGAGCGTTGTGCCGTCGTTTTTATAAATGCGAATGAATGACGTTCCGAACGTTACCAGGTCGGGAATGGCGTCGTTGTTCATGTCGGCAACACGGAATTGGCCTGAATGTTCGATGAGCTTGTCGGATTGTTTCGTGAGCGTGAAGTCACCATTGTTTTTGAAAACAAACAGTGCATCGGTGTTGATAGCGGTCTTGCCCGCGATCAGGATGTCTATTTTATTGTCGCGATCCCAATCGGCAACCTGTAAGTTGCCAGTCTTCATGCCGGTAAGAATAGTGTTCTTTTTCACCAGCTGATTGTCGTAGACAACGATCTTCACCTGGTCGTTCACTACACCAACAACAATGAAGTCCAGCAACGTGTCGGCATCGACAGAGACCCACCTTGCCTGGATCGAAGTCATGTTTTCATCGAGTGCCTTTGCGTTGATGTTGCTGAATTGCTGGGCATTTACAGCTAAGCAGGCAGCAAGTAGAATAACAATGATTACAAGTGTTTTCATGTGATCACTTATCAAGCGAAAATGTAAAGGTCTGGCTGATCTTCGTGGGAACAGGCTTTCCATTCTGAGTAGCAGGCTTCCACGCAGGCATATTGGTAACGACGCGGGTGACCTCTGTGTCGAATTCCGGTCCTAACGAATTAAGGAATTTGATTTGCTCGGGTTTGCCATCTCGGTTAATAATAAAGGTGACGTCTACTTCACCACTGACTTTTTCTTTGAGATCTGCAGGATACGTCAATTCTTTTTCGAAGTAGGAGTACAGATTATCATAGCCAACGACCGGTTCAGCTTCGGTAAAAACATCTGCAGTTTCTATGGGCTTTTTCTTTATCTCGACAGGCTTCAGGGATTTTACTTCCTGTTGTTCTAGATCTTTCTTTTGTTCAGGTGCGATTGGTTGTTCCTGTTGTTGAACTTCGGGAACAACAGCAGGTGCAACTTCTTCAACGGGTCTGAAGTACCACCACGTTGCCACTAATGCAATCACCATACACGATGCAACAATGGCCGACGTTGTCTTGAGTTTCTTCTCACTGTTATGTTGCTGCAGGACCTTGTCGAAATCCATCATTGCATGGATCTCATCGTCACTGATCTCGGGCCTGGTCTTCATGATATTTAATTTTGTCAGTTTCATTTCTTTTGCAGAAAGATCTTTTTCATTTTATCGAGTATACGGTATGCACGCACCTTCGTATTAGATTCTGTGAGTCCCATGATCTCCGACACTTCTTTGAACGGCCGTTGTTCGAAGTAACGGAGCTCGATCAACTGTAAGTCGTCGGGCGACAAGTGTTCCAAAACACCAGGAAGTTTCTTTTCCCATTCGCTCCACGATTGTTCCTCGGTGAGGTCTTCGTACAACTCGCGGATGTTCGTGTCTTCCAATACCACGGTTCGCATCTTTTTATTCTTGCGGAAGAAGTCGTTGCATTGATTAGATGCGATCCTGAACAACCACGACGAGAAAGGCAATCCTCGAGACTGGTACTTGTCGATCTTCGAAAGAGCATTTAAGAAAACCTGTTGAGTAACATCGGAGGCGAGATCTTTATCGCCAACGCGGTGCAATACAAATAACAAGATCCGTTTGAAGTATGCTTCATACAAAGGTCTGAATGCTTTCGGATCGGTCTTCGACTTCAGGATCGCATCCTCTTCCGAAAATTTAGTTCGTGTTTGCTCCGCTGGTTGTTGTTCCGTCATGAATACAAACTCAGTTTGCGGGTTTAATTAATCGAACAACGCTGCTGCCGCTTTCAGCCACGTAGATGTAACCATTACCTGCCACTACAATTCCCTGCGGATTCGATAACGTTGCGCTGATCGCGTAACCGAAATCGCCGGTGTGACCAGCCACACCGGTACCTGCTATAGTGTCGATGAATTGTGTTTCGGGCGATACTCTCCTGATCCGGTTGTTACCGGAGTCTGCGATCAATATGCTGCCGTCGTTACCGATCGCAATACTTTTTGGTGCGAGAAGCATTGCATCGGTTGCCTTGCCGCCGTCGCCCGAATAACCCTGCTGGCCGTTGCCGGCGATCGTCGTAATAATTCCAGAAATCGGGATGCGGCGGACCACACTATTATTATCGCAGAAATAGATAGTTCCGTCTTTGGCCACTGTGATACCGGTTGGTGTATTGAGTTTGGCAGACGATGCATTGCCCTCGTCGCCGCTATAACCCGCTTCTCCTGGCGTGCCGGCGATCGTCGTGATCTCGCCGGTTGTTGACACTTTCCTGATCGTATGATTTTGTGTGTCGGTAAAAAACATGTTGCCGGATATATCGAAGGCTATTCCATTCGGACTGTAGATCAGCGCTTCGGAAGCCGGTCCGTTGTCGCCGGAACTGCCCTGTGCGCCGTTGCCGATGATGGTTTCGATCTCGCCGTTTGCATTTACTTTTCGGATCACGTTATTGCCGGTGTCGGAGATGTATACATTCCCGGGCGGGTCGACGGCAACCGCCAATGGAACGTTGAGGTGAGATGCGTATGCCATGCCCCCATCACCATGATAGGGAGTGGGATCTATAACATTGAACCCGATGAATTTTCCCGCTATTGTTGACACGGTGTTAGCGGTATTGATCTTACGGACCACGTTCGCAGCAGCATCCGAAACATAAATGTTGCCGTTCGCGTCGATTGCGATGCTGGTGAGGTAGCCGAACTTCGCACCGAGCGCAGGCTGTCCGTCACCGTCACAGCCGAATGAGCTGCCCGCAAACGTCTCGATCATTCCGGCGAAAACTGGCAGCGACTCCGGGTCGTTGTTGCACGACATTAGCAGCATCAGCGCCAGGGCAGAGAAGATTTTAAGGGTTTTCATAGGTCAGCACTTATTTGATCTTGACCCATAACGGCGCTTTTGTAAAAAGATACAAAAAATTGAGGCATGGGGATGTTGGGAGATTTTCCACGTTGGGGAAACGTTGACTTAAATCATCAACTCGAAGTAGTTTATTTGATTTACGTCATCGGTTGTGATGGCATATATGTTGAGTGCTGATGTTTTTCATTAACCAAAAGGACGATCATGAAAACCACAACAACAAAATCAACGGCGAAGAAACCGGCGGCGAAAGCAGCTAACGGATCCAATGGATCACACAAGACATCAAATGGATCGAACGGAGCAAACAAAGCGTCCAACGCTCGCTCTTTAGCTAAAAACGATCCTGACAGCGATCATTCAAAGCTTCACAAACTCTTTGAGGACGAGTTGAAAGATATTTATTGGGCAGAGAAAGCGCTCACGAAAGCAATTCCGAAAATGATCAAGAAGGCAACTTCGGAAGAACTCATCGAGGCACTTGAAAACCATCTTGAAGAAACTGAAGGTCATGTTCAGCGTTGCGAAAAGGCATTTGAACTGATGGGCAAACCGGCGCAGGCGAAAAAATGCGAAGCGATGGATGGCCTGATCACTGAAGCTGGCGACATTATGGATGAAACAGATGAAGGCGTTCAGCGCGACGCTGGTATCATTTCGGCAGCTCAGAAAGTTGAGCACTACGAGATCGCTACTTATGGAACACTGAGAACTTTTGCAAGAACGCTCGGTCTCGATGAAGTTGCAGATCTTTTGGAAGAAACACTCAACGAAGAAAAGACTGCGGATGAAAAATTAACATCGATTGCCGAATCGGTGATCAATATTAAAGCATCGCAGGAGGAAGAAGGCGAAGAGGAAGAAGTTGAAGAAGAGAGCGCAAAATAATTGATGTGTGTTGATGCTTTGATAAAAGGCCGGTTAATAGCCGGCCTTTCTTTTTTGACCTTTCTTTTTTTAAAGATCCTTGAGGATGCCTTTCGTCAGCATGGTCCACTGACGCGTTGCTACTCCTGAAGTTGCAAGATTGGCAACAACCTCGTTCCTCATTTTATCTATGGGCCGTTCCACGTCTTTATTCGGTTGTTCATTGCGGCCATGAACAGATGCTGTTACGACAAGACCTTTTCGTTCAATCATAAATGTACTTGTGGCGGTGTCGTCGAAGAAGTGTGCAATGTCGTGTTCATTGTTTAAGGGACTGGACACGGGTCGCACGCGGATCAGGAAGAGTTCTTCGTTGCCGGCGGGATTCGGTTTGTCTTCTATGGTTTCGATGCGAACCCAATCATAACCTTCGCCTGTAGCTGTCCCGGGGCCGGGAATATTGATGCGGATGAGATCGCCAGGCTTCGGGACGCGATCGAGTTTCCTGCCGTTGCTATCGGCATGCATGAACGAAGCAGACAACGGCCCACTTAGATCCCGCCATTCATTGATGTTCAATAGTCTTCGTGCGGCTTCAACGAATGTTGAATGAGCCTGGCGTAGTGTAGACGATTCGATGCGCTCTTCGATATCGGAATGTTCGCCTGTATGTTGGACTGGAATCGGATCTTGATCTTCCATAACGATATTTTTTATCCGTTGATGATCTCTCCACCATTAGGATGGAGGAACTGGCCTGAATAGTACGATGAATCATCGCTCGCGAGAAACAAATATGCCGACGCGATCTCGAGTGGTTCACCCGCGCGTTCCATGGGAGCGTCGCTTCCAAACTTCGCGACTTTATTGGCGTCGAATGTTGATGCGATGAGTGGAGTCCATACTGGACCCGGTGCGACACCGTTGACGCGGATTTCTTTTTCCATCAGGTTCGCTGAAAGACTTCTTGTGAAACTTACGATGGCACCTTTGGTGGATGAGTAATCTATAAGGGAACCGCTGCCGCGATAGGCCGTTACGGAAGCGGTGTTGATAATGCAACTGCCTTTCTTCATATACGGTAATGCTGCTTGTGTTACCCAGAAGTAAGAGAAGATGTTATTAGCGAAAATGTGTGTGAGTTGTTTCGGAGTGATCTCCAGGAAGTCGGGTTGTTCGTAATGAAGACCGGCGTTGTTAACAAGTATGTCGATTGTTCCGAAAGCCTTAATGGTTTTATCAACGACCGACTGACAATGTCTTTGTTTTGAAAGATCGCCGGGAATGATGATGCATTGGTTGTATGCCGACGCACGTTGTTGGGTTTCGCGGGCATCGGCGTGTTCGTTGAGATATGAGATGGCGACCCGGGCTCCTTCTTTGGCGAAGAGGATGGCGACGGCGCGCCCGATGCCGCTGTCGCCACCTGTGATGAGTGCGACTTTGTTGAGAAGCTTGCCGGTTCCGGGACGATTGTCTTCGGAGACCGGTTGAGGCTTCATTTGATTTTGGTGGCCGGGTCGTGATTGAGACTGGGCTTTACGGATCTTTTTTGGTTTGCCTCCCTTTTGCATCGCGTGATGTTTTGGAGGGGTGCGCAATTATGTTGCCATAGTTGAGTGTACGTCAGTTAAGTTTAGAAAGTCCGGGTTCGACGGGACCGAGGTAAGCGGCGATTTTCCGGTTTGATTCGAGAACGGCGAACATCATATTTTCCATACGTTCGAATCGCTTGTCGAACTTGTCTTCCATTTTATCGAATCGTTTTTCGAGTCCGTCAACTTTTGCTTCGACACGATTGATTCGCTCGGTCATTAGGTCTTTCAGTTGATCGATCTTTGCGTCGGCTTCTTTAAATCTGGTCTCTATTTTGGTATCCAGCTCCTTGTATAGAGTGTCCATCCTTGTATTTGTTTCCCGGAAGTTGGTGTCGATCCTGGTATGGACTTCTTTGAATTTGCTATCGACTTCCTTGAAGTTGCCAGCGACTTCCTTGAAACTGACATCGACATCTTTAAATCTGTTGTCGATGTCTTTGAAGCATCCATCGATCTTTATAAATTTTTTTGCTACCCAGACGACATACATGCCCGCCAGGACGGCGAGGGTACAAAGTATAGCAATGTCAGAATGCTCATTAAAAAGCCAATCGAACAGGGGGCCGATGACGACGGCGCCGAGGAGGATCTTTACGAAGGTTGGAAGAGAATTCATAGTTGTAATAATTAACTCCCGAAAAATACGTGCACTGTTAAGGAATGATGCACGAAATTCCTGATCACTCTTCAATTCATCAGGAAAACCGTACATCTTGAGACCTCAAACCAAACTTACAATGCTGATCAGGATAGTAAGAATGCATTTTACGGAGGCGGGAGTGGAGGAATTCCTCTCGATCTTTACGGAGCATAAGAAGAAGATCGCGACGTTTCCTGGGTGTACGCACCTGGAGTTGTTGCGCGACCACGACGACCCGAATTGTTTCGCTACGTTGAGTTACTGGAATGGGCCGTCGGACCTGGAGGCCTACCGGAAGTCGGAGTTGTTTGCAGGAGTGTGGGGTCAGGTGAAGACGTTGTTTTCGGAGCGCACGCAGGCGTTCAGCCTGGAGAAATTTATGGAAGTGTGACTTTGGCGGTCGTGAAGATTTAGGCATATTTGCGTCCCTTTTATGGCCAGTCGAAGGGAAAAAGCCTGAGTGGCGGAACTGGTAGACGCGCACGACTCAAAATCGTGTGCCGCAAGGCGTGCCGGTTCGATTCCGGCCTCAGGTACAGTGACCCTGACTCCGGTAGGAGTTGGGGTTTTTTATGTGAACTAGTTCAGAGTTAAATCTGATACAGTGGATTAGTTGAATAATTTCGTTCTCTTGTCAACAGCCGAAGAAATATCAATGTCAAAATTTTCGAGTTGGTTTTTTCGATGATATGCATCGTTTAGCTCGCGACTGAACTTGTTCATCTCTTGAGCTATCACATACAAATCCTCGGCGGTCTCCTTAATCATTTCATTGGGCACATGATGTTCGAGAACCATTTGGTCATGCCCAACATCGATGATATTGGGCGGTGTATAACGTAACTGATATCGAAAATAATTTGCTCAATCGAAACCACATAGTCGACAACAACTTGACAACAAATGAAATTTTCTAAACTTTTACTGTCCTGATTTTGGGGAGCTCACTATGTCCTTATTCTCTAACCCGAACTGCATCCACGAAAAAAATATATTCCTCTATCTCGCCGGTGGCGACTATGTTTTTGCCGACCAGTTTCTTGAGTTCTGGATCATCGAAGGGATTGTTGCCGTGCTGTCGCAACACGTAGTCGCCCTGGGGTGTACTAAGAAATACACCCTGGTACTCGCTCTTCGAGCCCTTGCCGAATATTTTCGACACCACAGTCCCTTCTAATTGCATAGTTACTTCGAAACATAGACGCGGCTTTCAAGAATGTTCTCACCATCTTCTTTTACCATGAGCACCCGGAAACCCGAGACTTCCGTTTGCGCTACATCGCCAGTAATTTCAACTGCCGTGCCTTTGAAACCAAAGATACGGAATCTGATATCAGTCTGTGGCAATACTCCAAACCCCTTGAGACGATCCAATTTGCTGTTGGGGCTAAGCGAATATGGAAAGGCGTCCTCTATCTCGAACACGCTCTCTTCGCTATCAGCGAGATTATTTGCGCTGAGTAATGCTTTTATTGCAGCGTTGAGGCTTTCAGTTTTTGGAGGAGTATCTATTTTCTTCGCTTCCGCAATGGTAAATGCAAGGACAAAACCTTTCATCCTCATGTTGATCCTTCGATTCTTTGTTGTCGACTCTGCGTCACGAACCTGCAAAACTGGTTGCACAGAGGGATCGCCAAGAATATAGAACTGGGCAATGGTCTTAAGATCGTATGGACTTAAGTGTGGTAATTTCAAAAATATATATTGTTGTCGCGCTTCGAGTAGTGATCTTCCCGTCGACGCGCCCGCAAGTATTGATTTCAGGAAGTCCTGGCACAGGATGTCGGCAAGGTCGTTCACCAATTCTTCTCCGTATGCTATAGAACTGCTTCCCATAAACACGGCAGCTTTCTTTTCCATATAATTTGTTGCCACACTCTTTGGTAGTGGCACCGGTTTGTATAACTGTGCTCCGTAACAACACTCGGCCGACACGACCGTTCCAGGCTGGATAGCCGACACGTTGCTTGAGTGAAGACTGAGCGGGTATGTTTTCGGATTACCCGAACTCTCGCCATAAAATCCAGGATTGAGAAGCATACCGTGACAGTTTATAAAGTGAGTCAATGCCTGAACGCCCGGCGGAGGAGGATTCGGTGTGGGGGGATAGTTGTTTTGATTGGGATTTACTCCGAAAATATTTGTAAGGCTCAGATCTGTTGACACAGACCAGGTTTCGGCCGATATGCCAATGTAATTTTTATACTGGACAAGCGGCTTCGGCGCATGACTCAGAATGAAGTCGACTTGTGATTTTACGTGGTTGACATCGGGGATACCGGGTATATCTGGAATTCGTCCCACAACCCTGGAGGGATTTGTGAAGTCGGCAATGTTTACGCTGTATGGGGAATCGGACGCGTATGGAAGATCAGACGGAACTTTCTGATCGCTATCGTCGCCAACCTTAAACAATGGGTTCCCGAGCCTCTGAAACGGAAAAATATCCTGGCTTCCGAAGAGCACCAGGTAATCCGGATTCTTGTTTTTATAGATCGCATCAACCCAATCTTTGCAATCTTTTTCTGTAGAGGGGAGCGGGATTGCACCTTTCCCGAAAGGAGCCATCATTGTGGCATCGTCGAGGTAGAGGAGCGTTGTTGAGAACCGCCTGTCGGCAGCGAGGCGTTTCAACTCGGTCTCAAGTGCAGGGAAAATTGCGCCATATTTGACGGAGAGCGGCTGGTGTAGGGTAATGATAATTTTGATCAGGGACATAGCAATTTTTTGGGATTAGTCGAGCAGAAAACGCCGGGTAAACCCTACAGGGAGTTTTTTTATGCTTTTAAACTTATTAATTTGAAAAAAACACCGACGTCATCGGTTTACCTCCAGGCTTTAATTTATTAATACATGTATATCGTTGGCCAAATCCTGCTTAGTAGGGAAGCGCTTGCTGACTTATACATGAAACATAGAGATGAATTTTTAGCCTGGGCTGCCAACCACTACAAACTCGAACGCGATGTTGCGCTCGACATCTACCAGGCTTCCATTCTTGCTTTATATGAGAACGCTGCCAGCGGAAAACTTACGGAGCTGACCAGCACTGTTAAAACCTATTTGTTTGCAATCGGGAAAAATAAGATACGACAAACATTTCAGTCGCGCCAGAAAGTGCAATCACTGGATGAAGATTTCGACATCCTGGAGGAGAATGAAGAAATTGCCGACCCCGCGCTGCTTAAACTTGCAATCAGCTGTCTTTCGGAGTTGGGAGAGCCGTGCCGATCTCTACTTGAACAGTTTTATTACCACGGTGGAACAATGGCGTACATCGCCAACAAATTCGGATATAAGAATGAAGACGCTGTAAAGAGCCAGAAGTATAAGTGTGTTATCAGGCTTCGGAAGTTGTTTTTATCAAAGCAGGAAGTAAAGTTGAAAAGAGTATGACTGAGGAAAGGAACGTAGAGATGCTGGAGAATTATATTCTTGGAAATCTTCCGGAGGAAGAAAAGGCTGTGGTGGAGAAGAGACTTTCTGAGGAGCCGGAGTTGAGTGCATTGTTTCGCGATCTGAAAATTTTGATGACGGCAATCCGCCACGAATCGAGAGAAGACCTTGCTAACGAACTCAAGCAACTTGAAAGTAAAATTCATCCCGATCCGAAAATGAAAAGGTTCAACAGGAGCACTTGGGCCATTGGTATTGCAGCAACATCTGTTATACTGGTGGTGTCGATCGTACTTTACTTTCGAAATCAGTCGGAACCGAACGATGAATTGTTCGCTACGAATTTCACACCGTACATCAACATCTTCGATCCCGCTTCACGTGCTCCCGGAGACAAGCAGGCTTTGGCCTTTCGATACTATGATGAGGGAAATTATCCCGCGGCTATCGCGGAATTAAGTAAGCTATCCAAAGAAGATCCCGCCGTGCGGTTTTATTTGGGCAACGCATTGTTGGCAAACAATCAGCCGGCCGATGCTGTCGGTCATTTTAAAGTTAGTTTACAAGAAGGCTTAATGCCGGGTCAGTCGCGTTGGTACCTCGCGTTGTGCTATCTGAAGCTTGGTGACGATCAGAATGCGATCTATTATTTGGAAACCGTCAGTACCGGTGGTTCGAATTATGCCGAAGCGGCTCAGCACTTGCTAAGCGAACTGAAAAAGAAATGATTTCATGAATGCACTGAGGATTTGCCTGGTCGCGTGCTTTTTGGTCATCATTAACTCATGTACCCAGGAAAAATCCGGGAGAGCTAAGCTTCAGCGCCTACCCCTCCATGATAGGATTCAATTACACCTCACGGAGGGTATTGCGCTGATCAACGACGGCCGCGATGGACTCACTCCACTATATATGGTGTGTACCGACCTTCGAAAACGCGAGAAACTTGGGTCGTTCGAATATTTCACCGCGCTACAGTCGATGGCACGATGCCACAAGTATGTGAAGAGCCAGATGGATTCTGCGCAACTGTATTTGAAAAAACTACTGGCATTCTCCAGGTCGTATGACGAGTTGCGTCCCCAAATGCCACAAGTATTGATCGATCTTGCTGAAGTTACAATGGCAAATCGTGACGATGTGAGCGCTATGGTCTATTGCGAAGAAGGACTAATGCTTGCTTCAGATCCGTATTTGAAAAGCGAATTGCTTACGTTGAAAGGAACTTTGTTCAGGAAGATGAAGCTATACGATTCAGCAAGCCAATTCTATACTGCGGCTGAAAGCATTCTGTCAAAAGAGAAGGTTTCAACACAAGCGGGAAAGTTATTAAGAGAACAGGCGCTCACCGCTATTATTGTTAAAAACGATTCAGCTTTCAAAGCGATTGTTAATAAGCTCACCGGCCTTGATGGAAAGTACTCGCACAATGGCGATGTTAATGTTTCGCGACTATGGGGATATTTTTATTATGAAAAAGGCGACGCAACGCAATGCATACAATTCTACGAACGGGCATTGCGCGAGTTTAAATCTGAAAAGTTGCCCGACCCCGTGCAGGTCATGGAAGCATACTACGCGATTACCAGTCGGTATACATTACTCCGCAATTACGACAAGGCAGAAGAACGTATTTATGAAGGAATGACCTATTTAACATCGTTTCAGGATAAGCCACGCTCGTGGAGCAATTTGTTTTCCCGCGAGATCGCAGGGGAAGCATACAATTTTATCAATTATGGATTGTTAGCCGATGTTTATCGGAAGAGGTTTTATAAAGACCGTTCGAAACAAAATGACCTTAACCGGTCACTTCAGCTCTATCGCGCTATAGACTCGTTAATGCTGGAACAAGTGAGGGTAGTGGAGGAGGACGCCGTGATCCACTTCCTGTCAGAGGGACATAAACTGTACAATGGAGGCATCGATGTATGTTACGAATTATTCAGCACTTCGTCGGATCCGAAATTTCTCGGTCAGGCACATCTTTTCATGGAAAGAAGCAAGGCGCTGATGATGTATCGCGATGTACTGATCAGGCAGCAGCAATATTTTCCGGAAGTACCTGTGGAGTTCAAGGAACGCGAGCTCCATATGAAGGCCCGCATCACTGCCCTTAAAAAAGATCAGTCGTTTACTTCCGATAAGATGTCGAAGCACTTGCGAGAGATAAATGAATATTACGAAGAGATGGCTGCTCGCTACCCGGACTACTACAACGCAAAATATAAGATCGACATTACTCCATTCGATGAAATAACTGCGATGGCAGAACGCAAGCAGCAGTCGATTATCCAGTATCACTGGTCTGACGAATATTTATACTACTTGAAATACGATGAACCCGTCCGTTTCGGACGTATTCGTGTCGACAGTTCTTTAAGTATTTCGATAGATGATCTTCGCGAGTTGCTTGAAAAAGGGTGGGCTGTTCGATCAAAGAATACGGAACAGGCCTATATGACACTTGCGTATAATCTGTATCAAAAGCTTTTGTCCCCGGTGAAGGCTTCAAAAGAAAAGTTATTGATCATACCTGATGGTTCGTTGACACAACTGCCGTTCGAAGCGCTGATCACAAAGCCTTCAGGGCATTTCGATGACGCATCGTATTTGATCGATGAAAAATTCATCAACTACTCATCAAGCCTGAAGGTTTACGAGATCAATTCAGCATCAACAACACCGCGACCCACCAGGATACTGGGCTACGCGTTCACCGAGGAGGTGGAGGAGTTGCCACCATTGCCAGGCACCATGAAGGAAGTCAGGACGATACAAGAGGTTTACGAAGGAACAGCGGTAGTGGTGAGAACAAACCGCGCGATAACACATGATGGAATGCTGGTGGACCTCGAGTTGCCATTCAATGTTATTCATATTGGCTTGCATGCATCTTCCAGTTTGAGAGATCGGTGGGAGAACAGGATCTATTGTGGCGCGAACAATTCATCAATATATGGTTTTGAGATAGCGCCACTCGACATCAAGGCCCACACGGTTGTGCTTACGGGCTGTCGATCGGGCACCGGTGCCGATGTTTCGGGAGAGGGAACCTATAGTCTCGCGCGTGCATTCAAGCAAGCCGGAGTAACAAATGTTGTTTCGTCACTCTGGAATTTATCTGATAACACAACTGCAGAAGTTGTGGGTCATTTTTATCGTGGACTCTCCATTTACGGATCGGCCTCCGAAAGCCTGGTACTCGCTAAACGCAAATACCTAGCTTCGGCCGACGAACTGACTGCGCATCCCCATTTCTGGGCAGCGCTTGTTTGCCAGGGAAAATGATCTTAGGGTTGCAAAGGCATCTCTATATGAGCAGCGCGCGTGAGGTATAGTCCAAGAGTGGCATCGTATTGCATGGGATAATCAAGTGAAACTCCGTCTTCGATTGCGACATACAACGGCCACGCGTGACGCGGTTCAATCGGTGTGCTATTATCGCAGATGTAATATCCTATGGTGAAATCTGTATTCACGAAGGGATAGAACCTCATGTTGTTGAAGGTGAAGAAAGACTTGTCCGATTGTTTTTTCAGAACCCGTTTGGGACAACCGAATTGTCCGACAGTTTTATCAGCCACGAAGTGCGCGGCGGGATTTCGACTGGCGAGACCGATGCTCACGATGAACATGCCGTGGATATCCGTTCCGGTCGTATTTTGATCGAAATACTTCGGAATCAGGAATGGAGTGATGACGCACTCGTCGTCGGCAGAGAGATCGTCAGTGAATGCGTAGAATTTGTATTGTCCGTTCGTATATGATTTCAGATCATATTCTCGGAGGATGGTTTGTACTTCCGTCAATACAATTTGCGTTGGTGCATTACCGAGAGCAATGTCGGTTTTGCTGAAATACACATTTACGTTTGGCATAGCAGTCAGGGGGTCAGATTGTTATTCTATATTATAAGTTACTCAGACAATTCCTTTGAATCTTTTTTTTTGAAGGGATTTTCTTTGAAGCGGAAGCTCACAGAGAAAAAATAATTGATGTTGATCTTGTTTTCGTGAAGAGCGTCGGAATCGAGATTTTCGTTAACGATCTGACCTTCGCTGTAGTTGCCCTTCAACTGTGGCATGCTCTTGAGGCCGACTCCACCGCTGACCAGGAAATTCTGGTAGATCAGCAGGCCGGCGCCTGCGAATACAACCGGTTTTTGAAGATCGAACCCTAATCCGCCACTTAGGGTCAATGAAACCGGCTTGTTAGTTCGCTTGGTTGGCAGGAACGTCACAAATACGGCAGGTGTGAAGTCGAGATTCTTCGCAGCTTTCTTTTTAGTGATGGCATAGGTAGTATCACCGGGAACGCGCTGCGTAAAATATTCATTATTGTTTCTGGCAGGCGTGAATCCATATCCGTAAGTGAACAACCATCGACCGATCGGATCTCCTTCTACAACAAAAACCCACTCGATGCTCCCGCGTTTTACATGGATCTCGATGTCCTCACCTCTCTTCTTTTGTGTTTTAATCCATGGACTCCCTTGCCTGGTTGTTTTAAGTAGCGCTTTCACTTTCGCTAGAATTTCGCCAGAACAACTCCCGGCCTTGTCACGAAGTTCTTTCAGGCTCTCTATCTTATCAGCGAATTCCTTTTCAGTTTTGTTAGGTGTTTTGACATAAGCTCCGATCTCAGTGAATAATTTTTCGAGTGCGCCGCAATCACCACCTGCTGCGTTTAAGCCGAAGCCGGATGCATCAATTGGATCGAGCATTTTCGGAACGCTCCTGACTTTGATCTCATATTTCTCGGCAAAAGCATTTATCAATGCGATGCTATCAAAACTGTCAGGATAGAAGTCGATAACCTTGCGTTCGTTGGGTTCAAGTGAAGCAAGATCTAGCGTTATTGTTTGTGCTGATAGTATACCAGCATAGCCAACAACAAAGAGGATCAACATGGTAAAATGTTTCATAAGGTTTGGATTATATGTTCGACAATACTTTTTGCAATGAGATCATTCCGTACCCGAAGGTATTTTCATCGCCAGCCGGATCGCACGATTTGCTGATTAGCTCGTGTGCCCATCGATGAAGAGGTGCAGCTGGAAGATGTCTGTACTTTTTTAAATGCGTACTCAACGCGAGCGTAAGTATCCCGCTGACGATTGCAGTGGCTTGTGATGAACCAGCCCCCAGTCGTGTTATACCCGAATCTTTTTTCAAAGAATCGACTTCGTCACCGCGAGCACAAACCGTCAGACCGGGGCCGATCGATTCGGCATTGAACTTTTCATTATTCTTGTTTACGGCGGCAACGCAAATAACGTTGGGATGTTTAGAGGGAAACCCTATACCACCAACATTGCCTGCGGCAGCTACAACAATCTTATTGGCTGCAATTAATCTTTCAATGGATGTTGGAAATATGTCAGGGTCTGGATCTGCGTAACTTACGTTCACGATGTGCAGTTGACCGCGGGCGGCACATGCATCAAGTGCTCGCTTCACAATGCGCTGGTCCGAACCAACATTTACGACAGTATGATTATAAATTGTTAAAGCCGACTCCGGAGCAAACGCATACGAGATACCGTCCACGGTTGATGACGAGATCAATCCAGCCATATGAGTTCCATGGCCGTTCAGGTCCGTGATATCCCGAAATGCGTTGGAAGTCGAAAGATCGATGTGACCGGCAAACGCCGGGTGTGAAGCGCCGCTGTCGATAACAGCTACATTCACATTGGCACCTCGTATCCCCGCCTTCCACGCATCAGCTACATTATAGAACGCGAGAATGTCTGATGTCCTGAACTCATCTTTCTTGTCGTCGAAGAAGCCGCCACTCCAATAGAAATCGCCATTTCTATCGACATACCAATCGTCCCTGCCTTCTAATAACTCGCCCTTCGTTGTGCCAACTACTTCTATTTCGAAGCCGGGATACAATACACCTTTCTTGTTGTTCGACAATCGCCCCGCACTGCCGGAACGAATGTGCACCTCACGTACAGTCCTGGCTTTCATACTTAGCCTACAGGTTGAGTTGTGCCTTCCGGGCTCTTCGTAGGTACCTGCGTTCCCGTACCGCGTAGCTTCATTGCTTTACTAAGAAGGTCGAACCAGAACGGAGCGCCGAGTGATAATGCGATGACTGTGAGTAGCCACCCAATAGGTGCGGTTGGTTCAGGAAGTTTGATGTTGCCGTTGGAATCGTGCGGCCACCCAATGCCAAGAACATTCTTAGTTGAATCAACTTGCTCAGCGAGAAGCTTTTTCAGTTCAGTCGCCGTCCTGACAGAGCCCGAGTCAGGAGTAATTCGAACTTGATTGTCCAGGTACCCGGCAGCCGCAACGATAACCTCTCCACGTACCTTGTTGTTCGTGGATAAAGTCTTATATATTTCTATTGAATCGACATTAAAAAGTATTGTGACCACAAGACTAATAACCAATGTGATGGTCTTGATTTTCCGTTGATACCAACCACTGGCGCGATCCATCGCTTCATTAAACCAAGTTTCCAGTTTTTTCTTGAAGTCTTCGACATTGTTCCCCGCATCGTTAGCAAATTCCAATAATAATTCGACATCGGTAGATGGGAGCGGTGGGAGTTTCACTGTACCCAGAATTTTTCTTTTCTGTCTTTCTTCGTTGCGATTACTTTCGCCGAATTTTCGGATCGCAACGTTCAGGGGCAACAATGTTTTGTTTTCCTGGAGCTTCTCAACGTTTCCATTTGTTTGTATAATGTCTGTAACGACCTTGGCGAAGGTTCTTGCCTCGATGTACGATGGCGCCTTCCTATCCTTTTTAACAAGAGATTTGATCAGTGGATGGTCGTAAAATTTCTTCTTGAAACCTCCTGTGAATACCAATCTTGAAATGGCGACCTCCAATTCGCTGGCACGTATCTTAAGATAAGTGGCAATTGTCTCGTTCACAGTGGTGACGAGCAGGCTGAAGATGAGGTATACGAAAATGAGGCCAATGGCCACATCAAGGAGTGTTGACCCAAACATAAAAAGCCGGTTTACAACGATTAGTCGACGTGCGACGTCGTCGTAAACCACACGATCAAAAAATATTTAGAAAGATATTTTAGAGCGCAGCCATGCAACTAGAGCCGAAGCCAGGGAAAACGTTGTGAATCACTGGTTTCCACATTTTTGCGTTGGTCTTGTGTAATACGAGTGATGCGGTGATGGTAAGCTGATTTAAACTTTGCTGAAAAGACTTGCGCAGTGTAATGAATTGCTGATTTAAGAAAAGGAATTCCCCCCAACTCCGCCCAGAGTCGGGAATTCATTTGAACCCTGGGTTGACATTTAGAGGATAGCGAAATGTTTCGACGAGTGAATGAGGACGATTACCCCGGACTTGTTTGATAGATTTTTGGGCGGGCTCACAAACGGTTCGAAAGCAACTAGATTTTGAAGAAAACGGTTCGATATTCCAGGCCTCCACTGTACTTCTGCGTTTTCACGCAATTCGAATTGCTAAGTCTCTGATAATTAGGAGACTTAGTGGTTCGATAAAGTCCGGTTCAGTCGATCTACTGAACTTCTTCCTTTCCGATTTAATACGCTGATTATCTGAGCCTTTGGGTTCGATAATTTCTGATTCACTATCCTTGAATTTTTCAGGATCATTCAGCACGCCCTGAATGAGCATTACTGATAAACTATGAAGATCGGCGAGGACTTTTTGAGCCTCATCGTCGGTGAGACTTTTTAGTCCTGGGAAATTTTCTCAGTCGTTCTGTAAGCTCCCCCGCAGTCTAGACAGTTTAGGAATAGACTAAAGGTCTATAACTTTAAGCTGTTACGATGAAAAAAACCACGATTTACGGAAGTCCAGATTTTCAACATTCTCAAGGAGTTTGATGCTGGCAAAAACATCCAGGACCTGTCTCGGGAACATGGAGTGTCGAAGGCTACGATCTATAACTGGAAGGCTAAGTACGGTGGCATGGAGGTCAACGACCTTAAGAGAGTAAAGGAGCTCGAAGACGAGAACCGGAAGCTCAAACAGATGTACGCCGACCTGGCCCTTGACAACAAAATGCTAAAGGACATCCTGGGAAAAAAGTTCTAAGGCCTGCCGAGAAGCGCGTTCGTGCAGATTACCTGCAGCAGACGTATGAAGTGAGTCTTGAGCGGGCCTGTAAAGTTGTTGACCTGTCGCGATCGGTTTACTACTATCGAAGCATCCGAGATGATCGGCCGGTGATAGAGAAACTTCAGCAGATGGCCGACAAACGACCAACGGAAGGCTTTTGGAAGATGTACTTCAGAACTGTCATGGAACCATAAACGCATTCACCGGGTGTACAAGATGTTAAAGCTCAATATGAAACGTAAAGGCAAGAGACGGTTGCCAGCAAGGGTTCGCCAACCATTGACTATCGTTGGTCATATCAATGATACCTGGTCGATGGACTTCATGAGTGATTCGCTGATGTCGGGGAGAAAATTCAGAGTTTTCAATCTGGTCGATGACTTTAACCGCGAAGCTCTCGCCATTGAGATTGATACTTCACTGCCGGCGGAGCGGATCATCCGGATACTGGAGCAGATCATTTCCTGGCGTGGCAAACCGAAAAGGATCCGAGTCGACAATGGACCCGAGTTTATATCAGCCAAACTAACCATCTGGTGTGAAGAGCACGGAATCTTGCTGCAATTCATACAACCGGGAAAACCGATGCAGAACGGATTTGTTGAACGATTCAATGGAAGCTTCCGAAGAGCTGTCCTTAATGCCTATCTGTTTGAAGATCTCAGGCAGGTTCGAATGCTTGCCGAGGAGTGGATGGATGACTATAACTACGAGCGTCCGCACGACTCTTTCAATGGACAAAGTCCCGCACTTATTAAAGCCGTGGATTTATGGAAAACTCCGGAAGAGTTTCCCACAAACCCACAGCCGACTACAACAATTACAACTAATGAAATTTTCTAAACCTTTACTGTCCTGATTTTGAGGGGCTTACAATATTCTGAATTGTTTTAATAACGTTGTTACAGGGCTTGAGAAAATTCGAAATGAAATGGCTTACTGAGTTCAGGTTTGATTGGCAATGAAATCAAGCTTCGCCCTTAAACTTTCCAGGAGCCGATCCGCCATGAAATTCAACATACCTGAAGAGTCTGAATTTTCAAAGCATGCCATGTATTCAGACCTATTAACTTCCTTTATGAATATTGGTGGAAAACCAGCCCTGATGAGAATCAGATTCATGAATATCCTTCCGATACGGCCGTTACCATCAGCGAACGGGTGAATTTCATTCAACAGTCGTAAGTGAAAATTCGTTGCGATAGTAAGGGGGTGGGTTCCAATGCTATTAGTCCCCGCGTTGTTGACTTCGTAATTAGTTTCTGAAATCAGTTCAGCCATTGCATTTGGAACCTGATCTGGATGCAGATACGAATGAATTTTTCCTGACTCACGTTGCGTATGATTTTCAAACATCTTATAACGGCCAGGACTGTATTGCGCATAGTCACTCCATTGATCTACGTCTTTCATTAAAACTGCATGCAGCGACCTAATTCGTTCTTCAGAGATTTTACTGGCGTTGTAGTCAGTAAACACCAGATCAAGGGCTTTCTTGTGATTGATTGCACTCAACATATCTTCCGGCGCAACATTTCGTGGAGTCACTAGATCTCGAAGAAGTTGGAGGGTTTGACCGTACGTAAGTTTACTTCCTTCGATTTTATTGGAACTGTACGTAAAATCAATTTTTACACTCTCCAGAAAATCTTCATCCCATTCTGGGCTGCGAGGATTACTATCGATTTCTGATTTAAGTCGACTGATTTCCCCAAACTTTTCGGTAAGGGTCATTTCTTAAAGTCGATTTCGAAGTCGAATCCCTTTTGGCGAATTTTTGCCAACCATTGCCTATACAGATTACGGCCCACAACCACCTTACCATCTTTCAATGTAATTGTATGACCCATGATGAAACTCTGAAGGTCTTTTCTGAACTCAGGACGGACGTCGTCCAATAGAATAGATTGTCTATTTGTAAGGGAATTCAGGGAATTAAGCCCCTCTGATATAATGGTCAGATTTTGCATCACAATTAAGGTCAAAGTTAATTATTTAATAATTGCGGAGTCAAGAATTAACAGGAGGTTATAAGTCATTAAAAACCTCGAAAACAGCCAAATCTTCGACAAACTGGTTCAATATTTCAGACCTGTGAGCAACAACTTAAGTCATGGTATCGAGAAGGTGAAAAAGGGAGTGGAAGACTCTAAACGAAATGAAAAAAGAGTATTCTTCAGTAAGCATACTTAATGGCAACCGAATACGAGAACAAACACTTTCCAATGCGTCGACTTTTAATTGGTCAGAGTGGGTATAGATACCCATAAGGTTTAGGATTACTTCCCATTGATTTCTTTTTGCGATGCATCAACATTTGATGCATCATTAAAAAAGAAAATATCATGTTCAAAAAATTACTTTTCGTAGCTGCAATGATCATTGCATTTGCTACAAATCATGCCAACGCCCAGTTAGAAATGGACCAGGGCACAGTAAATATTTCCGTTAAGGCAGGAGCGGTTTTTCTTCAAAATAAAAAATTTGGCTCATATCCCTATAAGGCAAATCTTCCTGCGTTAGGGGCCGGTTTCGAGTTGGCATTCTGGGATGATATCGTTGTGGGTTGTGATATTAACTATGCCAAATATACATATGATGTAACAGGCGTTCAGCCCGCACCGGCTGCCACGGGATACCATAGCTATGGAGATATGAGTGTGCTGGCTTTTCTTTTTAATGCCAAATATTTTACGCCAATAAAGATCAGCAAAATGGCCACCTATGCAAGAGTCGATATACTGCCTTTTTGCATATTCAACCAACGTGGCAATACCGATTACTCGACAGGCGCGTCTAGTCTTGGTGGTAGTGATTCAGGGATAAAAATGACCTATGGTATCTATGCCGGTGGTGATTGGGAACTTACTCCAACGATTGGCGCATTTGCCGAGGTGGGTTATGGGTATACCCTTCTAAATGCAGGGATCCGATTAACCGTTACCCGATAATCGAGCGCTCGTATTTCTTGCCCTTAATCCAAAAAACATGAAGAAAACACTATTCATTTTGATAATTTTTGCCGGTTTATCATCCTGTGAGGATGATAAAAAAGAATCAATCAATCCGGATTCGCCTGAAGCCTGGTTATTAGATCCTGCTACCGGTTGGCAACATGTGATGTCTATAGAAAGCAACGGTACTTTATCGGCTTACGATATGACTATGGCAGGGCAGGAAATTGCTGTGCTGTATGGCTCATTAATTTACGATGGCGGTCCTCAATCTCGATTCTATAAAGTTAAATTTAAAGAAAATGACCTTGCAGCGAGTGAGGGCATGAGGCTTGATTTTTCTACAGACGATAAGACGATTTATAACAGCCAGTTTATTCCAGAGACTTTTATTCCTGTTTTCACAAATTTTGAAGGCACCGGCGCCGTTGGGATTGTGGACGAAAACAATACCCGGGTAACACGCCTGGAAACGGACAGGGTTCAAGCATCCGAATTTATAAACTACCATTACTCAAAAGCGGGCGATTTTTTGGGAGCTGCAGTATTGGGCTCACATATTCCTTTCTCTACACAGTATTGGAGCGGTAAATTTCCAACACCTGTAATAGCAGGCTTTATGCCCCTGATCGATACAGATAAAGACCGTGTTTCTTTTAAAAGCAAAATCGTTATTCCGCTTAAATTATCAGATGACCAACCCTATACCTTTACCATTGGAGAAGAAGGTACGAAGCTAAAATACCAGGTACTAAAACTACTGCCCGGGAAACAACGAATAGATCCCAATTACGAAATTGTTGACCAGGCAGAATTTACAGGCTTAGAGGCCTCCAGCCTGGATGCGTTAGAACCGTACAGAACTTTGGTAACGTATAGATTTGATGACGACGTGCTCACCTTTGTGCTGGCAGATTTTAAAATGGTGAGCGGTGTTTACACAATGAACAAACTGCACTGTTACCGATGGAACAAGCGCACCAATGGCATAAGCACGTTATGGGAAAGCTCCGAAGTAGATGTTACACTTGGCAAAGCCATTGAAAAAGACAGAAAAGATGGCATACCAACAACGTTGCCATATCTGGAAAACAGGCTTACGCCCGACGGAACTTTTTATACGATCTATACTAAACAGCTATATACCGAGCCACTGCCCGAACAGGAGTACGTCATTTTATATACGGTAAATGCCACGGGGATCACAGAGCTTAACCATACAGATTATATCTACAAGAACTACAAAAAAACAGTGCGTATAAGCAACTGCCGCTATATGAATGGGGCATACTATGCTTTGGTTTACCCGGTAGGGACCGAGTATATAAAAACCACCGACCCCAAATATCATATAGAAGTAGTAAAGCTTAAACAATAAATTAAAATTCAGAGATCATGAAATATCCATCATACATATAAGCGACATTGAAAGGAATTATGAGGCTTCTGTTTATCCTATTCATCTGTTTTTGCTGCATTCCATCCTTCGGGCAACAAATTTCACAAATCGATTCGGTTTGGTTTGCCGAAACGGCAGCCAAAATCAATCAGTCGATTAATGAAAACCCGAAAAGGGCCGATTCTTTAGCAAAGATCTATTTCGCCAAAGCAAAATCATTACATAATGATGAATACACAGGGAAAGGAGCTACCCTGGCCCACATGAGCATAATTCAACTGGAACCTGAAAAGGCCGAAGCATGGTATGATACAGCACAGGTTTATCTGCAACGTTCCAAAAATTCTTTATGGAGCGGCTACCTGAATATGAATTATGGAATTATTCTGACTAAGAAATACAGCTTTGAATCGGGCATCAATTATTTAAACAAAAGCATCGCCAGTTTTGAAGAGGCAAGAGATACCACGCAACTGGCATTCGCATACAGCAGTATTGCTAACGCTTTTCATGATTTTGGCAATTATGAAAAGGGAAAGGAATATGCTTTTAAAGGATTGAAAATAGTCGAATCGCAAAAAGAAACCCATCGGGCAAAATGGTGGCTGCTGACGGTATTAGGTATCAATTATGATGATAACAAAGAATATGATAAAGCAATTGCCACACACGAGAAAGCATTGAAAGTTGCAACTGGAAATGACAGGCTGTTATCTTCAACCCTCAATAACCTGGGCAATACCAGTAAGAAGAAAGGAATGTTTGCAGAAGCGGCAGCGTTTTTCCAGGAAAGTCTCAGGCATTCAAAAAAATCGCCAAACAATTATCAGTTTGCCACTATTTACGGCAACCTGGGCGACCTTGCCCGGCAACAGAAAAAATACGCACTGGCCCGCAAATACCTGGACTCCTGTCTTTTGTATTCCGAAAGATCGGCAAGCCCCGAAAAATTAAAAGACAATTATGAATACAATTCGTATTGGTATGAAGAGACCGGAGATTATAAAAATTCATTACGCTTCATCAAGCTATATATTAAGCTGAAAGATTCCCTGGAAAATGTTGCAAAAGCGGGGATCATCTATGATGCACAGGAGCGATATGAAACAACAAAAAAAGAAAAACAAAACCAGGAGTTGCAGGCAGAGAACCAATTAAGAACCGTTGAAAGAAACAAGGCGGTTTCAGAAAAGAGGATCATTCTTACTGCTTCTGTGACTTTGATTATTTTGCTGGCAGCGCCAGCTTATTTACTGTACCGCAACAAGCTCAATAGAATAAAACGCAGTGAAGAACAAAAAATGAACCAGGCGCTTTTTGCAGGCGAACAAAACGAGCGCATCCGCATTGCTCGCGATCTTCATGATGGTGTTGGACAAATGCTCTCCCTGGTAAAAATGAATTTGTCAACACTGGACCCGGAAAGTTTGATTGCCAGGAAGGCCATCAGCCTCGTAGATAAAACCATTGATGAAGTTCGCAACGTTTCCCACAACCTCATCCCCGAAGAATTGAACTTCGGGATAGTTCCGGCTCTTGAAAACCTCGCGGAAAAGGTAAATTCATCAGGGGATACCAGGATGGAAATGGAGATTCCCGATGAAATAAAAAGCAGGCATTTTGATAAGCAAAATGAGCTCTCCATATATCGCATAGTGCAGGAGGTGGTGAACAATATGGTTAAACATGCCGGGGCAACTATGATTTACCTGTCAATGAAGCAGATCAGCAACACCTTGATACTGTCCATTAAAGACAACGGACATGGAATGGACGTGGAGGCCTTAAATAATTCATCGGGCATCGGATGGAAGAATATCAACGCCCGGGTCAATCTGATGGACGGGAGAATAAAGGTGCAATCCGAAAAACTGTCGGGTACCCGGATTGAAATAACATTACCCGGAAATGAAGCAAACTAAAATCAATATCCTTCTGGCAGACGACCATCAGATGATGATCGATGGCGTTAAAGATATGCTGAACAAAGAAGGCAGCTACTCTGTGGTGGCTGAGGCCAATAACGGACAGGTAGCTTATGAAATGATTGAAGCAACGCCTGACAATTTCAATATTTTACTTACCGACATCAGTATGCCTTTGCTCACAGGTACCGAACTGTGCAAAATGGTGAAGAGCAAATTCCCGCATATACAAGTACTCATCCTGTCAATGTACAACAACCCGACGGCCGTAAAAGAAGCTGTACTGGCAGAAGCGGATGGCTATATCTTGAAAAATGCGGGCCGAAGCGAATTGTTAACAGCGATGCACAGGATTGTAAACGGAGGCACCTATTTTTCACAGGACATTGTACCCATCATTTACAACCAATACCACAAAGAGAAAATACAGCAAGAGCAGTTACAACAATTGTCGTTAAGGGAAAAAGAAGTCCTGGGCCTGATCGTAAAGGAATTTACCAGCGAAGAGATCGCTGAAAAATTGTTCATCAGTAAAAAGACAGTAGATAATCACCGCCAGCACCTGTTGGAGAAAACTCGATGCAAAAGTACCGTAGGGCTGGTAAAGTTTGCGATTAAATTGGGCTTGGAATAGCGCAAGTGTAAAGTGTCACAAGCTCAAGCCAGATAATGAGAAATTCAGACAAATGAAAATTATTAGCATCGTTCTTCTTATCGCATCCGCGCTTCTTAGTTTCAAGCACGGTTGGGATGCTTTTCAGCAAGCTAGTGCTGAACAGTTTAAAATGATGGAAGAGTTAGGCATCAGTAAATCGATAATGCCATACTTTGGTGTGTTTTCTGTCATTCTCGGGCTAATGTTATTTTTTCCACAAACATTCTTTCTAGGCAATGTTCTCAATGCAATTACTATCGTATTGATCATGGCGTTGGCATTGAATGCAGGGAATTATAAAATGGCTTTATTGGAAATTCCATTCCTCGCTATGCCACTGATATTGATTTGGCTTAAGTATCCATTTAAGTCTTAACCGCAACTCCGTGTAATAGCAAGGCTGTGTTCATTTCCCGGATTAATTATCTTAACTTGGTTTACGCCTACCCTCGTTTATCATGCCTGACCATAAACGCTCAAAAAATTTCCTTAAAAGACTGAATTGGTCAACTATCGTGAGCCAATGCTTAACCCTGGCAATAGCATTTGGTGTTGTGTGGATAAATAACTGGTACTCAAACAATGAAAGACGGCGGAAAGTGAAGTATGAACTCGTTGCAGAGATCTCATTGTTGTCATCGCTGTCGCAATCACAGGTGGTCAACTTCAACAAATTTGAAAGAGGGTCGCGTATCGCACATTTTTCGTTTGAGCGATATCAAAATGCGTTGAACGGAAACGTTACCGAAATAAACAGGCTGGCTTACGACCGTGACATGAAGATAGTTGAAGATGCGAAGGCTCAATATGACGAGATATCGTATCAACTTACGCTTAACAATTCAAAGATAAACGCGCTTCGAATTGAAGTCGGCGACTACTACGATTATGAAAAATTCACGATGGTAGATTCATCAATAACTCGCCTGAATGCAGAATTGAGTGCTGCAACATTTCAAATTTTTGAATATGCCACGATGAATGAAGATGAAGTGGTGAACATTGGATCTAAGATGCCTGCTGCTGCCCTCAGTAAACAACACGAAATTGCAACGCGCGCCGAGCGGGTTATTGAGATAATAAAGACTGAGTTGCACTAGGGTGCAGAATTTAGATTTCTATTCCGTTCTCAGGCTGTTCACAGGGTTGGTTAGAGCTGCTTTGATTGCCTGAAAGCTTACGGTCGCTAATGTTATCACCAGGGCTCCGCCCGAAGCTGCAGCAAAGATCCACCACGCAATCTCGGTACGATAATCATACCCGCTTATTCCATTGTATAGAAAATAGTACGATACAGGCACGGCTATAATGCAAGACACGATAATCAATACTAAAAATTCACCCGAGAGCATCCTCCAAAGATTTGGAACAGATGCGCCCAGCACTTTCCTGATCCCAATTTCTTTTGTGCGCTGTTCAGCTACAAACGACGCCAGCCCAAACAACCCCAGGCAGCTGACGATGATTGCAAGCGTGGTGAATACAACCGCAAGGCTGCCAATGTTGTCTTCTGTTGCGAACTTTTTTGCGTACTCCTGGGACGCAAATTTATAGTCAAACGGTGCGTCGGGAATTACTTTATTGAATGTCGCCTGTATTATCGGTAACGCGTCCGAAGTGCTCATTGCAGGATTGACACGCAAATACATCCAGCCAGCTCCTCCCATGTTGAGATAGATAGCAGGTTGCACCGGTTCGAAGGGAGAATTCATCACCAGGTCATGAACGACACCGACGATATGAAAGTCTTTATCCATATTCCATGCAAGGTTTGTCCAATGCACAGTTTCACCTACAGGACTTTCAAGGTTCATCTGTTTGGCGGCTGACTCATTAATAATGATTGCAGAGGAGTCGCTGGCTATGTCCCGGGAAAATGTGCGTCCATCCATCACCTGCCATCCAACGGTCGTTCCAAAATCTGCCGAAACATTCAACGTGCTGAAATTGTTGTCGGCATTCGGATCATAACCTTTCCAGCTAAAACCTCCGTTGCCCGACCATGTTGAAGTGATCGGCCCGCCAGCATCTGCAATTTCTTCAACCGAACCTGAGCTCTTGAGTTCGGCGCGAAGCGTTTCAAATTTATCATAGAACTCTTTGCCTTTTTTCTGCATCATCAACAATCCTTCGCGTGAATATCCCACCGGCCGGTCTTTTACAAACATCAGTTGATGGTAGATAACACCCGTAGAAGCGATCAGCATGATCGATACCGTGAACTGAAGCACTACCAGTGCTTTCCGTGGCAACGACGCGAAACGACCAGCACGATATGATCCCTTCAGGATCTTCAGCGGATTGAATGAAGAAAGATAGAACGCCGGATAACTTCCGGCCAGCAGCCCGGTTAAAAGAAGAAACAGAACGCTGACGATCCAGAATGTAGCCGTCTGCCATGGTAATTGCATTGCTTTTTGTGATATCGTGTTGAACCAGGGAAGGGCAGCAAATACCATCAGCAAGGCAAAGCAAAACGCGATGATGACAACCAGGTATGACTCTGCAAAAAACTGGGAGATAAGTTGCTTACGAACCGACCCGAGGGTCTTACGGATACCAACTTCCTTCGCTCTTTTTTCGGACCGCGCGGTGCTAAGGTTCATGAAATTGATACACGCAAGGAGTAATACAAAGATCCCGATCGATCCGATGAACCAGACAAGCTGGATTGGACCGTTTTGCAAAGTGCCTTCCTTGTAATCAGAATAGAGGTGCCATTTGCTCATGGGATTAACGTGGACCTCAGGATTGTATTTCAGCCAATCCTGCATGTATGCGAGATTGCGTGTTGCATTGATCTCCAGGTCCTTAATATTCGCATCCACTTTTTCGAAAGTGGTTGCAGGTTGGATCTGGACATAGATCTGGAAAAAATGATTCTGCCATCCCTGGTCTTTTACCCATGGGTTGTTCAAAAGGTAAGCTGCCCATGGACGAGCGAACTGTAGTCCGTACAGAGCCGAGTTTTTTGGAAAATCCTCAAACACCCCGGACACAGATACTTCCTTCTCGTTGTCGATCATTACATTTTTTCCTAACGGGTCGACATCACCAAATAATGCATATGATGTTGACTCAGAGATCATGATCGACTGCGGATCTTTCAATCCTGATCGTGTTCCATACAACATTTTCCACGTAAACATTTCCGGACCGTCTTCCCCAATGTTGGTCCCGGTCTTTGAGATCTTCTTGTCGTTGATAGAAAGGATTGCGTCATAAGTTCCCTGTCGTGGAACGACATATTTGAAGTTCGTGCCGTATGTGGTCTGAAGCTCAGCGAGCATCGGGTATTGAAGATAGTCTTGACCGTAATAATGTTTTCCCTGGAAAGTGCCGGCTTTCATGACCTGCGCAATTTGATCATAGTTATCGTGGTACTTGTTGAATGAGAGTTCATCATTAACCCACAGACCGATGATAAGCGCAACTGACATTCCCAGGGCAAGTCCGCCGATATTAATAAAGGAATAACCTTTTGTTCTAATGAGGTTTCTCCAGGCAATCGTGAAATAGCTTTTTAACATGATTTAGTCTTTAGTTGCGCCAACATGTGACAAAGGTTGCACCTTAGACGCGAGAAAATACAGGGTGATTGACGACTTGTAATTAAATTTTACATCTTTTTACAAACCGAAAGTAGCCAATTTCAGTAAACCCGTTTCACGGGATGATATTCTGAAACCGGTTGTGGCAGCATTCCATGTGCGGATGCTATGCCGACTGTGAGATAGATTAGTAGGGTGAGGAAGATCAGGAGATAGACGCAAAAAGCAATAAATTTTTCCCTGATTTGGAGACTAAAGCGCATTTGATGTTTGTTTATTTTTTTTTTGATTTCGATGGGTCAAAGATCAGGACATCGAAGTTCGAATGAATCAGCGCCACCCTGATTTTGAAAAGATCAGGAGATCAGTAAATCGTGAGGGACGGAGGTAATTACAGTGATTCGGCCGAAATGATCTTATTCTTGATTGCGTACTTGATAAGTCCAGCTGTGTTAACCAGCCCTAGTTTCTCCATGATATGACTCCTATGGGTTTCTACAGTCTTCGGACTTATAAAGAGGTTCTCAGCTAGTTCTTTAATTGTTTTTCCCGCTGCAATAAGTCCCAGGACCTCGTATTCTCTTTTCGTGAGATCATCAGGGAGTTTTTTGTCATCACTTTTCAATTTCTCGTGCGAATAGAAATCTTCGAACACAAGCTTTATAATAGCCTCATCGAAAAACCGTCCGCCTTCATGCACGGTACGGATGCTTTTCACCAGTGTTTCTTTATCGACATCTTTTGGGAGATATCCATCTACGCCCGACTTAATACCTGCCGATACGTAGCCTTTGCTGATTTCCATAGCCAATAGTATGACTTTAATAGTCGGGTCGGTTCCTTTTATCCATCGCGCTGCTTCAATACCGGTCATTCCGGCCATCATGATATCCATGACTATCACGTCGGGCCTGGTGTCACGTATAGCATTGATTGCGTCTTCTGCAGAGGGAACCGAACCAATAACAGTAATATCGTTCATAGGTTCCAGGATTGACTGTACACCATCTCGTACCAGTTTGTGGTCGTCCACCAGAAGGACCTGGATCTTTTTCATATTAAAACAAGATAGTCAATATCACTTCATTTTATGGATGATCCCGATCCCCATACCGGGAGGGGCCTTATCGTGTAAACACGATAGTTATTCTTTCTTCCTGTGGAAGACGAGATATTCTGTTGGATATGGCGTGAGAAACCCTATCTTATACCAACATATCCCTCCACGATTCACTCCCATTTTAAATGCAATCAGGTAGAGTTACAAGAAGACGTACGTCAGATAGCAATAGATCTGGCGCTATCGATTCAGAAAGTAGGAATACTGCCGCTGAATTGATTAAAGCTAACAGGGAACTCGCCCTGCAGAATATTGAGAAAGAGAAGAGAGCGGCTGAACTGCTGCTGGCGAACCTTGAGCTTGCATATCAGAATGAAGAGAAAGAGAAACGGGCCGCCGAGCTGATCATTGCCAATCAAGAGCTCCTTTATCAAAACGAGGAGAAGGAGAAACGCGCAGAAGAGCTTATCGTAGCCAATGCTGAACTGAAAAAAGAAAGGCGGCAGAGAGGCATTATAACTGATCGTCTTTCATTTCATCTTGAGAACACTCCGTTCGGGTTTATAGAATATAATGTTCAAATGGAGATAAAGTCGTGGTCCAGGCAGGCGGAACTTATATTCGGCTGGACAGAAAAAGACTTGAAAGTACTGAAGAAATCGGGCTTTCAATTTGTGCATGCAGATGATCAGCAACTCGTGGCGAAATTGATCAATGACATGACCTCCGGCAAGGTAATCAGCAATAAGGGTCAGTACCGGAGTTACACGAAAAGCGGGAAAGTCATCTGGTGCGAATCATTCAACTCCGCTTTAAGGGATGACAAGGGACAGGTTGTAACGATTATGTCTCTGGTGCAGGATGTTACCGAATCCAAAGAGCAGGAAGAAATGTCGAGAAGAAGGCTTGAACTGCTCGTTGAGGAAAGAACTTGTGAATTGAACGAAGCATTACAGAAGGAAAAGGAGCTCGTAGAATTAAAAAGTCGTTTTATATCGATCGCTTCGCACGAGTTTCGCACACCTCTCTCAACTATCAGCTTTGCCGCCGAATCTATACGCACCTATTTTCACAAGCTCTCGGCCACCCAGATCAGCAAGAAACTTATCAAGATCGAAGACCAGGCCAGTCATATGGTTAACCTCCTGGAAGATGTTCTGACAATTGGAAGATCGGAAGCCGGCAAGATTAAAGTGAAACGCATAAGTCTCGACCTGCAGGAGTTCATTGAATCACTTATCGAAGAGACCCGGTCGACGGTACTCGAAAAGCGAGAGATCAACTTCAGTTTTTTGTGTAATGACAGGATGATCAGCACCGACGATACCCTGTTGCGGAACATTTTAAATAACCTGATCACAAATGCACTGAAGTTCTCGGATTCGGACAAGCCTGTTGGAATCGTTGTATCCAACACAGTCGGACACATCCAGATAGTAGTTACAGACCAGGGAATCGGGATCCACAACGACGAACTCACAGAGATCTTTGAGTCCTTTAGCCGTGGAAGCAATGCATCCACAATTCCTGGCACCGGACTCGGATTGTCCATTCTTAAAAAAGCCGTCGACCTGATGGGGGGCACCGTTTCTGTAGTCAGCCAACCGGGGAAAGGGTCCGAGTTTACTGTAACGATGCCCCTGCAATGAAAGTAGTCTTGCTCGTGGAAGACACGCAAGATCTTCTTGAGGAGATCTCCCTCATTCTTGAGATGGAAGGTTTCAGGGTGATTGTAGCCAACAGCGGTCACCAGGGCCTCGAGCGTTTGCAAGAGATAACCCCCAACATCATCATTACCGACCTGCTAATGCCGGGCATGGATGGGTTCGACCTTATCGAAAAGATCAAGAAGGATCCGTTATTAATGGCTGTCCCGATTATTATCCTTTCTGCGAAAACCAACACCAGCGACAAGAAACGAGGGGCTATGATGGGTGTGAGCGCCTTTATAGGAAAACCCTGTAAGGGATTCGAACTCGTTGCTGCCGTAAGGTCATTCTGTTAATTACAACGTACTAAGGGTTTTCCTTATTCTCTCAAATTCAGCGTATCCCTATCAAATCTCATGTGTGCCCTGATGATATTTGTATAAGAAATCACAGCATACCATGAAAAATCATCTCCTTATAGAAAAATTTATATACAGCTGCTCACACGAATTGCGCGCTCCGATCAGCTCCATACAGGGACTGGTGCGAATTGCCGAATATTATCCTCGTCACGACGAGATCAATAGATGTCTTGCGATGATTGGAGGCTGTACCGACAATATCCTGGGACTTATTTCGAAGATGGAACTCTTTATGAAAAATAACCGATTGCCCGTAAACATCGGCGCATATGATCCAATGGATCTGATCGATGAGACACGGTCGACGTTCGCAACCCAACTGGATGCTTGTGGTATCACACTGGTGAGCGGCAAACATTCTCCCGGCTTATGGAGTATCGACAAGAAGAGAGTATCGGATCTGATAAATCACGTTGTAGCCAACTCTATATCATTCTACGACGAAAAAAAGGAGCAGAAAAACATTACAATCACAGTGTCTGCCGGTAAGCGAAATACCATTATGGAAATCAAAGACAACGGCCTCGGTATTGAGGAGAGCCAGTTAAGTCGCGTGTTCGACATCTTCTTTCGCGGGAGCACCGAAACTATTGGGCATGGCATGGGACTCTTTCTTGCTAAAGAACTCGCCGATAAAATGGGAGCCACCATCAAATGCAAATCAAAAATAAATGAAGGCACAACGATCGCGATATCATTTCCAAATGCAGGTTTGTAAGTGGAGCGGGCCCGTTCCTAATGTTCCGTAGTTCGTGAGCAAATGGTCCAAAATTAGCAGGTCATTTTACACGCGACACATTCCGGAGCACCATTGGGAATCGAAGCAAATCGAATGTCTGGTCATACACGAGGTATCGCGTCTCCCATCGTGGCTCAAATTTTTTCTTGTATTCGTATAGCCCTCGTAGTCGCGCTGCCTGTTTGAAATTTTCCCTATAGAACTCAATGATCTTCTCGTTCATAGTTTCGGGATTTACCAGCGCTAACGGCGCTAATCCCATATTTAGGGTTTTGAAACCCTTCTGTCTAAAGTACGCGATCATTTTAACTATAAGAAAATCCAATAAGCCATTGGGACCATTCCGAACATGACGAATCAGATCATACGTGCTCTCGCCATTTTTATAGGAAGGAATAACGTTCGCAAATGCGAGTATCTTTCCTTCACCGCTTTCTACTGCAAGCACTTCACAATTTATCAGTTCGACTGGGAGAAAATATCCTTGTGAGAATCCCGACTCTGAATGCCCATGCAGGTCAAGCCATTCATCTGATACACTTTTAATTTGTTGTATTAGATCTTCGCTTAATGGTGGCAAATAGGTCTTGAACAGAAATCCGTTTCTCTCAATCTTGTTCACTGCGTTTCTCATTGATTTTTTATTGGAACCGTCAAGACTAAACTCAGTGAGATCAACGATAGCTTCTTCACCAATTGGCAGGTACTGTTTTGGTGAATACAATCGTAAGTCTTCGGGTATCACCCGATAGTAGAATATTCCAAGTCCCTGCTTCGAGCAATAACGTTCGAAATTGAGAACAAGATCCCGCCTAGCATCCATATTCGGTCCAACTGCTCCTTCCAGCACAATCGCGTAATGTTGAGAAGTTGCAAATGAAATGAAACTGTCCCTGGTATCGTTGAAGTAGAAGCGCTTATCATGGTATGTCTTGAAGTAATCTAATGATGAGTTTCCAAAATTTCTTACAATATCAGTTGCATCCCGCGTATCCGTTACTTGCTTCGTTATTTTGCGTTTTCGTAAACGAAACAATGCCTTGTACCTGACGAAGTATGTTTTGCGGGTGTATAGCAATGTTGCTGCTGTGATCAGGGCAAGCGATGCTTCTTCATAATCGAGTGCCTTGGTTAGATGAAGGATCAATGATGAAATACTGAGCCCGACTGCAATCCACCATGCGTAGCGTGCACCAATGAACAGGAACCAGGACAAGAGTATTAGTCCAATGCCGATCATGGCAACGGTGGGCGTGGAGAACCTGATCAATGAAATGGGAAGGTAATCTCTTAACAAAACCAACCTTGCCGATATAGCAGGAGTAAACGCGGAGTACATATTCACGATTCCAAGTGCCAGTATCAATACTGCAGGAAATAAACGTAAAACGAGGTTGCCCTTTCGAACCAAAAACGCACCACCACTAAGAAGTAAGGGCAACCAAAACTCGAACATTCGAAATATCAGGGTGATCGATGCTGCCATTACTGCGGAATAGCCATACAATATCATCACAAATGAAAGGGCAACTTCTATAGCACCGAGTCCATGCAGAAGTGGTGAAACGCTCAATATTATCACCATGATCACATAACCGATCAAAGCCGCTTCGATAGAAGGGTGTATTCCTAACGCCGCCATTGCAATGTACAAATGCAAGACGCCCACCAGCTCTATCAATAAAGACGTTGCACATGCCGCAATAAATCTTGAGATCCTGAATGGATGCGCTCTTAGCTCTAACAAACCTGCTGCAAACGATGGACTAATGATACTTGCGATCCTGAACGGCAGACCTGTTTGTCGAATCAAGCTATAGCCGGTATAAACGAGAAGGCAGACGAGGATGCATAAAGTTGCAAGGCCGATGATTTCAGTTGAACGAAGCTGATGACGGAACAGCAGGACGACTATCGCAGGAATTGCTATAAGAACAACAGAAATAAGAGAGGCAAGCAGGAACAGGAACGAGCCGTAGTGGATCTGTGATCTTTGAAGACCTTTAACTTTAAGCTCGTCTCCAAAAAAAGCAAGAGACGTGAATGTTCCCGCCGGGAGGAATGTTCCGACGAAATTCCTTTTCAGAAAGAGGCGTGTTGCAGATGTAAGATTGATATCAGCTCCAATTGCCTGGAACGAGACCACGTATAGTAAGCCTTCCAGCAATATATAAACGATCGTGACGATGAGCCCCAGAACAATCCATGCTACGTTCGCTTTGGACATCGTCGACTTAACAAGTTCTGTGTCGAGGTGCTCGTTATGAATAAAGACGATGATAAGACCAACAAACAAACCAGTGATGACTACATTTATAAAAGTCCGGTTGGTGATGACTTTTTTCAGGCTGGTGATCGATAAGGTCATTCAGGACTTTTTTTAGTTTTCCGGCTAGCCAAATAGAATATGAGCAGCAATCGTGGTTTTACAGCGTCATGTTTTCTGGCTGCCTTCGGTGATTTCGTAGTCACTTTTGCCCTTGGAGCTTACTATCCCGGGTATAGTGCTTTACACGAACCTGAAAGCCATCTTGGGATAGCGGGTAGTCCTGTAGCGCACCTCATGAATACCTGGGGCTTGATTTTCTGCCTCCTCCTGATAGTCTTTTCTTATGGGCTTTTCACTAAGCTACCGAAGAAGAGTTTCTGGATCAATACAGTAATAATATGCATCGTTGTTTATGCAATCGGGGAGGGCGCCGTTTCTGCGTTATTCCCCTTCAATCACAATAACGGGGAACTCACAGCTTCCGGTTGGATGCATACGATATTTGGCGTCTTTGCCGGTATAGCGATAGCGTCGATACCTTTTGCCGGTACGCGGATCTTCCCTAAGAATTTGTGGCCGCGAATGAACATTTATTCCATGTTATCATTCTGGTTTGGACTGATCCTCTGCTTCATATTCACGATATCACACAGCGGTATAATTCCATTCATGGGATTGTGGCAGCGTTTGTTCATCTTCGATTATCATTTGTACCTATCCGTACTTGCGATCGTGCTTTTACATCCACCGCATTCAGCCCCTTATCACAATATTGTATGAAAGAAAAGCCATCTCCGACCCTTTTGTTTTTATAGATTTTATATAATTTTAAATGAGCCCCTTGCTGCGATGAACATTACAGGCGGAAGTTGATAGATACCACGTTTGTTACGGGTCAATTTTTAGATGAATAAGGAGCTGCCTGTTTCGTTCGTAAATTGACTGTTGTCCGGCAGAACGATGGTCACAACTGTCTCCTCTCCGACTGTCGACCGGATGCTGATACTACCGTTGAGTTTCTTAACCGTTTCTTTGGCGATATATAATCCCAGTCCAGCGCCTAAACTTTTTTCGGTTGCGCGATAGAACATATCGAACACGGCTGGCAAATACTCTGCATCAATGCCTATTCCGTTGTCTTTTACCTGGATCGTGGCGAGACCATCACTTTCAACAACATCTACGTGGATCATTGGATCCTTTTTCGCGTCGAGGTATTGGATAGCATTGGTAAACAGGGTTCGAAAAATGAGTGCGATACGTACCGGGTCACTGTGAAAGGGCTTTCCGGTACTCGACGAGCTTACCGAAATGCGAACGCTGTCGAAGCCCGGTAGATAGGAGAGCAGGTTAAATGTTGCCTTGCATTTTTCCTCCCATTGAATGACTTTTGAATGCATGTCACCATGGGTATTGTTTGAATAAGCAAGTATGTCCTTAAGTGTTTCATCGAGCCGGTTTATACTTGATTCCATCATCGAATGCAGTGAAACAACCCTGGAGTTAACATCCTCTGTCCTGGCGATGTTTAACAATCCGAGGACAGATGCAAGTGGTCCTCTAAGATTGTGAGATACCGAATAGACGAAATTATCAAGCTCCTGATTTACTTTAGTGAGCTCGGCGTTCTGTTTTCGTAGTGCATAACGCGCTTCTCGCTTTAATTTTTCCAGCCGCCGTTCCTTTAAAGCCCGCCGGATGACAAGAGGAAGACGCGAGAGATTGTCTTTAAGTACATAGTCGTCGGCTCCATTCTTTAGGCATCCCAAGGCAATCTCATCCGACATGGTGCCTGTCACCAGGATGAATGGACTCATAGGTCGTTCTTTTAAAGCGATCTTTAGCGCGTCCCGTGAGTTAAACATGGGAAGTCCATGGTCAGAAAGAATGACATCGGGTTGAAAGCGAGCAATAGCCTCACAGAATTCATTCCGGCCGTCAACGAGTTCGGTAATAAATTTTAGATTGTCCCTGGTTAATACGCGTTTGATCAGAAACGCGTCTGCAGGGTTGTCCTCCAGTAAGAGGATTTTGAGCACCTTTTCAGTCTCCATGTTTTTTGTTCAATTGAACATCTAACAGGAGCCAACCTATTAGTGAGTTGGTGGTAGTACTCCGCTCGACGATTTCAGATTAATTCGATATTAAAAAAGAAAGTAACCTTGGTTTCGACATTTTGACTACCGCAACTGTTGAGCGCAATTTGAAACGCTCGCCAGAATATGATGAATTAAAGGCTTTTATTTTACTGATGTTAAACAGTCCTGCTTTGTCGCCGGGTTTTTTGGCAATCTTTATTTTAATTTTTCGGGCATTCGCGCAATAATGCTACGGGATATATGCCGGACAATAGTTTGTTTTCTACACAGCCTTTAGATCAATCAACGGTGGTAATCTTTTTTCAGTTTTGTGATAATATCCTCTGTCTCCTTGCCGGGAAGAGATCGCAACCTCCATTTCCAGTTTTTTTCTTCAACGCTCGAGGGGGTATTTATCCGTGCCGATGCGGGGAGGTCAAGGATGTCCTGCATCGGTATAATTGCAGTGTCGGCGACGGATGCATAGGCCATCCTGACGAGCAACCAGCTTATTCTCTTTGTGGATCTGGATGCGGTATAACTGGCGAGGTTGATCCGTTGCTTATTTGATATTTCCTTTTCATACCAGCCGCGCGAAGTATTATTATCATGCGTGCCAGTATAAACAACAAAATTGTTTGAATAATAATGAGGAAGATGTGTCGATTGCGGGTAATCGTTTCCAAAGGCAAACTGAAGAACTTTCATTCCCGGCAATGAAAGGTGATCGCGGAGGCCATATACTTCATCATCCACATCGCCGAGGTCTTCCGCTACGAATGGAACTTCCCCAACGTCTGTTTTTATTGCAGCAAATAACTCCGCACCGGGGCCGTTCACCCATGTTCCGTTGACTGCCGTAGTTTCTCCTTTCGGAACTCTCCAGAACTTCACGAATGCCCTGAAGTGATCCAGTCGCAGGGAGTCGTAGATCTCCATGTTTTTTTTAATCCGCGATGTCCACCACCTATAGCCCTCGTCTTTCATGCGGTCCCAGCGGTAAACTGGCATACCCCACAGCTGGCCAGTGCTGCTGAAGTAATCTGGAGGAACGCCGGCAATGCCCGCAATAGCACCATCAACATCGATTTCAAACAGGTGACGGTTCTGCCAGACGTCTGCGGAGTTGTAGCTCACGTAAAAGGGAAGATCGCCCATGAGCGACACTCCGCGTTTATTACAATACTCGCGCAGCCTTTTGGCCTGCCGGAAAAATATGAACTGGATCCACTTTATTTTCCGTAGTTCATCGTGATGTTCACGTCGGATCTCTTCCATAGCCTGTTGTTCACGATCCCTTAGTGCCACTGGCCACTCAAACCATGGCTTACGATGCTTGCGGAAGATCCATTCGAATAAAGCAAAATCGTTCAGCCAAAATCCTTCGTCTAAAATAAATTGGTCGAACTCATTCGTTAGTTTTAAAGGACAACTGTCCTTGAATCTTTGCCACGCCTTTGTAAGCAGGCCATCCTTTATTTCCTGGGCGGTTGAAAAAATAACAGCACTGGCTGCACGCTTCACAACGTGAGGCACCTCAGATGCGGCGAGGAGTCTTTCTTCAACGAGATCATCCATCGATATCAACAAAGAACTGCCTGCTATCGAAGAGTAAGAGCTATAAGGAGAAAATCCCACCGTTTCGTCGGTTGCGTTGAGCGGAAGCATTTGCCAGACCTTTTGACCCGAACGAAACATGAAGTCGGCGAATGCACGCGCTGCCGGCCCAAGGTCGCCAATAGGCATCGATGAAGGAAGCGAAGATACCGGCAATAAGATGCCAGCCTTGCGTGTAGTATGCCTACGCTCGAAACGAAGCACAGCAATTGGCAAGGTTTCAAATATTGAACCGAGGCAGAGTTTTCCATCATGCGAACCTTTTGACCCGGTAAGTTCGTCGGCCCATTCTGGCGTGAAACGTTCCGGCAGACAAATAAAAGTTCCACTCCAGTCGATACCATCAATATGGTCGGTCGATGGGATAAGGCGAGCCATGTGTAAAGGAAGTATTACAACTATTCGAATATCCTGGTGCTCCCGCGCAAATGCGAGAATGTTTCCTTTATGTTTTCCCGTTACTTCTAATGAAACATAATTCCCCGTTTCGAATAAGTCCCGGTGGCGCTTTCGCAGTTGCAGGAATAGTTTAGTAAAAAATACTTTGACGTGGCCATCCTTTCTCGTTTTCCATAAAGGCGACAGACCGGCACTTGCATCCATTGCATGCTGAAGCGATTCATAGTCGACCGGCCTTCGATTATCGGGATCGACGAGATTGAGATCCCACGTTATGCTCGCCTGGTAGACATCTGGAACGCCTGGACAGGTCATCTTGAGAACTACTTGTGAAAGTGAATTAAGAATACCGAAATCGCTTACTCTTTTCGCGAACGGCAGAAAGTCGGCGAGGAATTGTTGGTTTTGTATTAATGCCCGAACATATAACTGTTGGGACGTCTCGAAATTTTGATTAACATCGTTCCAATTGGTATGGCGTTTGGCCTCACGGAACGCTTTTATAAAGTAATCTTCGAGTCGCGGAATAAGGCCGGTGGTATCCCCGTTCATGGGAAAGCATCCAACAAGTGTCTGAAGAATGAAATATTTTTCGCTTTCGTCGACGTCATCCTGCGAATCACAGACGTCAAGTGCTAACCATCGCTTCGCAAGAGTGATCCATTCATCGGCCATGTCGGTCAGTACATTCAAACGCATTCTCAAGTCTTCTCCACGTTTTGTATCATGCGTTGAGGTAGCGTTTAAAGCCAGGGGCCAGTTTTTCTGGCGTTCCGCCATGATAGAATGAAAAGAGTGAACAGGAACCCCGAACGCTTCGGCAGAGTCGCCAACCTCGTTGTGGCCGATAAACCGGTTGAACGTATACATCAATGTATCCTCAATTCCTTTAGCCATCAAAGGACCGGTGAACTGCATGAGTCGTTTATAAAACGCCGTGACACGATCATTGAATTCGTTGTTTTCTTCGTCTGGCTTCACGACGAGCGGATCAAGCAACAACAGGTATTTAGTTTGCAGCTTTTCATCACGCCGAACATCTTCGAGTACATCGAGTATCATTTGTTGTTCAGACTTTTGCAGCGGAAACTCATTCCCATAATACCGGTACAATGGGCAATGGATTAGAAACGAAGCGATCGTATTCTTCAACAGGACATCGTCGGGGCCCAGGTTGAGTTGGACGAAATACTTTGTGAGATTATCGAGTTCACCAGCCATGTTTTGAAAGAGCACCAGTGATTTCTTTTCGCGCAACCGATCGTCGAAAGACTTTACGTTCGTGATGATTTTATTATAGAAGTTATTGAATTGACGTTCGGCATGAGTCCACGTAAACAGGTTATTGAGTGTCGCCAGGAAATCGTAACCAGTGGTTCCTTCTACAGGCCATTCCACCTGGAGTTTTTCGCCAGGTTCAAGTATTTTTTCTATAACAATGTATGTTTCAGGCCCAGCCAGGTCGCGCAGCCTGTAAAGATATTGTTGAGGATCGAGAAGGCCGTCAATGTGGTCCACGCGAAGGCCGTCAATCATTTTTTTATAGAGCAGGGTGCGAATCAATGAATGATAATCTTCAAAGACTTTTTCGGAATGCATGCTGAGACATATCAGCCCGTTCACCGTGAAGAACCGGCGATAATTGATGATGGAGTTTGTCTCGCGCCAATCGCACAGCCTGTAATATTGCATGCCTGCGACCGCCAGTAAAAGTTCGCGATCGGTATTGGTCTCCTTTTTATTTATTATCAATTCCTTCGACTGTTCATTTATAGGATATCGGTTGCCCCCGTATTCGAGTTGTAACTTTCCATCTTCGGTAATCTTTATTTTGTTTTCCGAAACGGCTGTTTCGATCGGCTCGTCCAGTACAGGAAGCATTAAAGGTGATTGAAAGAAATCGCTCGCAAATGCGGTATCGAAAAAGCCCGCATATTGTGATCCCGGGCCTTTCTCAAGAACATCCATTAGCATCTTGTTGGAGGGATGAAACGCCATGTGATTTGGTACTATATCCTGTAACCAACCGATGTCGTGTTTTCGGAGCTCTTGAATTATGAGATTCAACTGTTCCCATGTACCGATCTCTGGATTTATGACATGCGGGTCTACAACATCGTAACCGTGATTGCTTCCGGCCACAGCCTTGAAGATCGGTGAGGCATATATAGTACCCACACCCAATGATGAAAAGAATGGAATTAACTTATGGAAGTCGGTGAATGTAAATCCTTTATGAAACTGAATGCGGATTGTAGATACGGGATTATACATGGCCATAGGTTGCTATGAAGCCAGAGTAGCCTTTAATTACGACTTCGGTGTCTCCCGGGTTGATAGATTCTGCGTCGCCGCCCCATTGTTTTTCTCCTGAATAAAGAAGAGGCAAATAACCGGGTGGCAATAAGATCTTTTGCGGCTCGTCGGAGAAATTGAGTATGCACAATACATCTTCGTCGGAATGTTGCCTCGTAATGCGAATGCAATTCCCGGCGACATTAACGGTCAACGCGGACCTGTTTAATGTTCGAAGAGCAGAAACGGATTTCCGGGTGTGTATAAGTTTTCTATAAAATGCATGGAGAATCCGCTGCGACATCGTGTTCATCATTTTCCACGATAGCTTTGAACGCCCAAAAGTCTCCGCGGACTGTGGATCGGGAAAGTTCTCGCCGGAGAAAAAGTGTTCAAATTCCTTTCTTCGTCCCTGGCGAACAGCCTCGATCAGGTCCTTTCCTTCATGGCTTACGAAATAAAGGAACGGGTTCGGTTCACCATATTCTTCACCCATAAACAGGAGCGGCAGGTATGGACTTATCAAAACCGCTGTCGCCATCAATTTCAATACTTCAAAAGGAACGAGCGTACTCGTGCGTTCACCCAACATGCGGTTTCCTACCTGGTCGTGATTTTGAGAAAACACAACGAAAGAGCTGCCGGGCATTTCTTTAGCCGATGTGCCAAACGTGCGATCCCGGTGTGCGGAGTAGATACCATCATATACGTATGCGGTCCTGAACGATTTTGCAAGATGTTCGATCCCATTGAAGTCCGAATAATATCCTTTGCGCTTCTCGCCGGTCGAAACACGCAACGCATGATGAAATTCGTCCATCCATTGTGCATTCATACCATAGCCCGAGAGCTGCCGGGTTTTTATGTATCTCACATCATTCAGATCGCATTCGGCAATGAGATAGTAAGTTCTGCCGGTTATCGCAGACAATTGATCCGAGTACCGGCGTATCTCTGAAAGTATATGTACAGGCCCGAAGTCCCTGATAGCGTGAACAGCATCGAGCCTCACAGCATCAATGTGAAAATCCCTGAACCACATCAAAACGTTCTCGATATAATATTTGCGCACCGCATCGCTGCCGGCATCGTCGAAGTTGATCGCGCTTCCCCAGGGTGTTTTATATTTATCAGTGAAGTATGGCCCGAAGGTTTGCATATTATTTCCCTCGGGGCCAAGATGATTGATCACAACATCGAGGACAACGGCAATACCTGCGCGGTGGCATTCATCGACCAGATATTGAAGTGCTCGCGGTCCACCATAGCTGTTTTGCACTGCGAACGGGAACACAACGTCGTATCCCCAGTTTCTTTCGCCCGGGAATTGTGCGACGGGCATGATCTCAATCGCTGTAATGCCAAGATCAGAGAGGTAAGATAATTTTTCCGTTATCGACGAAAATGTTCCGGTATCCGTAAATGTGCCGGTATGTATTTCATAAATGATGTACTCATCGAGGAGGTGATTTTTCCATTGACTATCGTTCCACCGGAAGGTTGACGGTTTAAAAACCTGCGAAGGTCCGTTCACTCCATGTGGCTGAGACAATGATGCAGGATCTGCAAGCCTCTTCTCATCGACTTCGATCCAATATAATTCACCTTCGCGCGCAATCCACTGGCTGGTGGCCCAGTAGCCAAACTCCAGCCGCTTGAGTTTCAACCTCGATTTTTTTTCAGGAAAGTACAGTTCAACCGTTTTTGCATTCGGAGCCCACACAGAAAATGTTGGTCCGGATCCCAGCGTGCGATATGCGGGATCTATATTGTTCATGATTTTCGCGAATTCAAAACAACAACGGAACGGCCGGATACAGTAACGATAGCCTCTGCATCGAAAAAAATCTCACTGGGTTCACCAGTATTACCAGTATCTATTTCCTTGTACCACCTTTTTCCATAATGAGGCAATGGCATTTTGAATTCAATAGGTTCATGATGAGCGTTAAATAAGACATAAGAAGAGCTATCCAATATGCTTTCACCTTGCTCGTCAGGCGAATGGATTCCTTTCCCGTTGAGGTATACACCCAACGACTTCGCCATCGACGATTGCCATGCCTCGTCGGTTACTTCATCACCGGAAGGAAGAAACCATTTTATGTCTTCAAGGCCACGACGATTCACGGGTTGTCCCTGGAACCACTTGCGGCGGCAAAAGACCGGATGTTCTTTTCGAAAAGTTATCAACCTGCTTGTAAACCGAAGCAGCTCGTTATCCGCGTTTTCCCAATTGATCCAGGAGATCTCGTTATCCTGGCAATAAGCATTATTGTTACCGTTTTGCGTTCGTCCGAATTCGTCGCCAGCAGTTAGCATCGGTATGCCCTGCGACAAAAACAACGTTACCAGGAAATTTTGCTTTTGCCTGTTGCGCAAGGAGACAACTTCGGGATCCTTCGATTCACCTTCTTCACCACAGTTCCAGGATCTATTGTGGCTCTCTCCATCCTTGTTATCTTCTCCATTTGCGTCGTTGTGTTTATCGTTATACGAGACCAGGTCATTCAGTGTGAAGCCATCATGAGCGGTAATGAAATTCACACTCGCCGTTGGCTTGCGATAATCACCTTCGTAGAGATCAGGACTTCCCGTGAGTCGTAACGCAAATTCACCGAGTGTACTGTCCGCACCACGCCAGAAGTCGCGCATGCAATCGCGATATTTTCCATTCCATTCCAGCCAACCCGGCGGAAATTTACCGACCTGGTAACCACCGTCGCCGACATCCCAGGGTTCGGCGATCAGCTTTACCTGTGATATTATGGGGTCCTGGTGAATGATGTCAAAGAACGCACTCAACCGATTGACCTCGTGAAGTTCGCGTGCCAGCGTAGCTGCGAGATCGAATCGAAATCCATCGACATGCATTTCCAGGATCCAGTAACGAAGACTGTCCATCATCATTTGCAGGACGTTCGGCAGATTTGCATTCAGTGTGTTACCCGTTCCGGTGTAATCGAAATAATATCTCGGATCTTCGCCCAGCCTGTAATAAGAACAATTGTCGATGCCTTTAAAGCTTAGTGTGGGTCCGAGTTGGTTGCCCTCCGCAGTATGGTTGTAAACCACATCGAGTATAACCTCGATCCCTGCCTTATGAAGGGCTTTTACCATTGTCCGAAACTCATGGATCATTTCATTCGGATCCGGGTTGCTTGAATACCTCGGGTCCGGGCAAAAGAAGCCAATGGAGTTATAGCCCCAGTAGTTTGTGAGTCCTTTTTCAACAAGATGCCTGTCGGCAACAAAATGATGAATTGGCATTAATTCGATCGATGTTATGCCGAGGTCTTTCAGGTATTTAATAATAGCGGGGTGCCCGATCGCAGCATACGTGCCCCGGATGTTTTCCGGGATGCCCTGGTGCAAAAAAGTAAATCCTTTTACGTGAGCTTCGTATATCACTGTTTGATGCAGCGGAATGCCGGGTCTTATGTCATTCCCCCAATCGAACTTATTGTCAACAACAACACATTTCGGCATGTAAGAAGCACTGTCGGTTTCGCTAAATGAAAGGTCTTCATCGGGCGAGCCAACAACGTAAGCGAATAAGGAATCGTCCCATTGTACGGCGCCCAGCACCGCCTTGGCGTAAGGATCGAGAAGTAGTTTGTTAACATTACACCGATAACCCTTTAAGGGCTCATAGTCACTGTCTACCCTGTAACCATAAAGCTGGCCCGGTTTAACGGATGGCAAATAGCAATGCCAGATCTGGTGAGTTCGTTCGTTGATCTCTACCTGGGTCTCGTTCATTGCTGAATCGAACAGGCATAAAATTACGCGGGTGGCATTCTGAGCGAAAAGTGCAAAGTTTACCCCTTTTTCATCCCACGTTGCTCCAAGCGGATAAGGTCGGCCGAGGTAGGCCCTATGATTTTGCATCTTATTTTATCCGATTGTATTAGCGACATAGGAAGCATATTGCTGCGCCCACACAGGAACATCTTCGTGGCGCCGTTCTGATTCGATGATATTGTTTTCTTTCACTGGCTGTGAGTCGTTCAAACGTGAGGAGAAATCAGCCAAAACATTCATGTAGTTTATGAAAGCATCATAAGGCGATCCGTAAGGACTGAAGAGAGGAGCCGCCTCTCCTTTGCCCGAAAATTTCGTTGACATGTAATAGAAATGATCACTGGACTGAAGATTGCGCCAGGTTTTTATGATGCTCTTGTTTTGCGTGGCCATCACTTTCTCTTCGAGATCATTCAGCGTTTTAAAGGCGTCGCATTGCATCTCATTTCCCAGCCATCTCGAAATATTGTGTGAGTCGTTGGCCCATGAAACGATGCCATGAACATCAAACGTCTCGGATAACGTATTGGCCTGTATTACTTCAGAGGGAGTGGCAAGCTTCACTTCCCAATCGTTATGCAGCGACACGATAAGCTTTTCCAGAAAGTCCAGGATCCCGGAAGAGTTCGGATAGTGTTCCCCAAATAATTCATAATCGACACCAATGACAACCACGCTATCGCCTGGCACACCGTAGATCTTCTGCAGGTATTGCTCGAGATCCAGTCGGCCGCCTTCTGTGAAACGCACAGTGATGTCGTCACTCAGGCTATTATTGCGAAAAAGTATACTGCAGTTCGGATTTGTAGGAAGCTTATAAACCTGTTGAGGATTGGCATCACCAACTATCTCCGCAGCGCCATCACATATCACACCTTTAAATCCCAGCTGCGCGATTTTCGAACCAATGCTCGTGCTGTAGATCAGATCGGTATTACGAAAAACAGAGGGACGATACCCGAGATGATGTTCCATCAACGCGGAATGTTCCTGCACCTGCGCTATAAACTCGTTATTGGGCACAACACTACTAAGCGAATGATAATAGGTCTCTCCAAGAAATTCGACCGAGCCCGATTGTGCCAGGTTCCGAAAGTCGGTAAGTACGCGGGGTTGGTATTCTTCCAGTTGATCTATTAATGTTCCAGAAAGCGAGAAACACAGTTTAACGCCAGGGTATTTATCCACAAGCCGGGTAAGCAGATGGTTAGCCGGAAAATAGCAGTTTTGCGCTACTCTCGAAATTATTTCTTTGTCGAGATCGTAATCGAATATCTCCTTTTTTTTACTGATGTCGACGGATGCTACCGAGGCTAATCTCCTTGGCTGGTGAACATGGAAATGTAATACCACGCGGGGTGACATGTTTTGATGTAATTGTTCCATAGGATTTCAATATGATCGTCGTCACAATTTTGCGATGACCTATGTTTTAATTAAAAAATGCATTTCTAGAATCGTGCCACGGATTTTTATGAAAATCATGATGAATATCACGGGCTTTGTGGTTGATGCAGGGATTTGCCCGCGCTGTGGGAATTCTCAGTTACAGATGAGTGTCGCTTCTTCCACAATCGGCGCCTCGTCAATCGTTGTATCATCATAGACGTCGGTATCATCGCTAAGAAAGTTCTGATTTTTTTCTCCGCCCAGGGTGGCACAAAGTTAGATCAGTCCATCTTATGCCGATCTGAATGCTTCCGGTGTGGAGATCCTAAGCTTATTTCATCCGGCAATATTCAAAAACAACGGAAGTCATGTCACACACTGTTTATAGTCACGCTCAAGAACAAAATCCAGATCGAAATCATAATTTTGGAATTGGATCCGTTTGGCGGAACTTTGCAAAAGGTCACCAAGAGCCAGTTGGACGAGTTAAAACACTTGTCAGTCAAAATATAAAATAAGTATGGCCAACATTTCATTTAAGATCAACGGGAAGAAAGAGACTCTCGATGTTGATCCGCAGATGCCGTTGTTATGGGCAATAAGAGACGTCCTGAAACTTAAGGGAACAAAGTATGGATGCGGAGTAGCCCAGTGTGGCGCCTGCGTTGTTCACCTGAATGGCGAAGCAGTACGTTCATGTGTTACCAAAGTTAGTCGCGCTGACGGGCAGAACGTGGTGACGATTGAAGGACTATCGACCAACAATGATCACCCGGTTCAGCTTGCCTGGCAGGAAGTGAGTGTACCGCAATGTGGATACTGTCATTCGGGACAAATAATGTCGGCCGCTGTGCTTCTTCGTGAGAAGAAAAATCCTACGGACGAGGACATAGACATAGCAATGGCTGGAAATTTATGCCGATGCGGAACGTATACCCGTGTTCGAAAGGCGATACACACCGCTGCGGAGATGCAGGTGAAGAAAGGAAAATCTAATTCTTAAAGATTGCAGCTATGGGAAAAGGCATAGGAATATTCGCGGCGCTGTCCGCCGTTGTGATCGTCATCACGTCAATGACGCCTGAAGAGAAGGTAGAATTGATCAGCTATAGATTTTCTAAAAAGGATAGTGCAGCGTCCGTTAAGGCGTTCGCTGAAGTATATAGAGTTCTGATGAGTCCACGTTGCATGAACTGCCATCCCAAAGGAGATGTGCCATTACAGGGCGACGATAGTCACTTGCATACGATGCAACCACAACGAGGTAAAGAGGGAATTGGTATGTATGCAATGAAGTGCACCAATTGTCACCAGGCAACTAATTCACCCGGGCTTCATACTCCTCCCGGAAATCCAAAGTGGCATTTACCGCCCGCAGTAACGAGAATGGTCTTCGAAGGAAAGTCTGCCAATGAGTTGGCTAAACAACTCATCGACCGTAAGATGAATGGTAACAAGACCATTCCCCAGCTTATCGAACATGCATCCGATACATTAGTTCGTTGGGCCTGGGAACCCGGCGAAGGCAGAACCAAGCCTCCATTGACGCATGAAGAATTCAGGAAAGTGTGGATCACATGGTTGGAGACAGGCGCTTATGCACCAAAAAAGTAAGATGATATGAAAGAAGAATCAACAGCTATGAACACAGTTTCGAGACGTTCTTTTATCAGGAATGCCGGCGGTGCAACCGTAGCGCTTTGGCTTGGTATGTCGTCGGACGGGCTTACGAGTAAAACGACTGACGTTTCAACCGCGAAGAATTTCACTCCATATATTCTTGTGGAATCCAACGGAACGATCACGTTGTTTAACATGCGACCTGAAATGGGGCAGGGCACGTTTCAATCCATTCCTGCATTGATTGCTGAAGAGTTTGAGGTGTCGTTGGATAAGGTTGTTATTAAATTTACTAACGGTGAAAAGGAATTTGGGAACATGCAGTCGGCAGGTGGAAGCAGGTCTGTTGTTACAAGCTATGCTTCAATGAGAAATGCAGGTGCGTCGGCAAGGGAAGTTTTTATACAAGCTGCTGCATCTAAGTGGAAAGTTGATCCGGCAGAATGTTATGCTAACGATGGAAAGATCATTCACCACGTAAGCGGGAAGTCGTTCACTTATGGCGAACTCGTTGATGAAGCGTCGAAACTTGAATTGCCAAAAGAGCCGAAGCTTAAAGACAAGAAAGATTTTAAGATCCTGGGAAAATCAGCGAGCCGTCCTGATGTGAAGCTTAAAACGAATGGAAGTGCCGAGTTTGGAATTGATGTGGAAGTACCGGGTATGCTGTATGCATCTGTTGAAAGATGCCCGGTAATCGGTGGAACACTGAAAAGCTTCGACGCAAGTGAAGCTTTGAAGATGCCGGGCATCGTGAGTGTGGTAGATGTATCGAGGGTATTCGGCAGATATGAATATGTTGGCGTTGCAGTCGTTGGAAGATCGTATTGGGAGGTGACACAGGCACGGAAGAAACTAAAGATTGAATGGGATACAAGAGGCTTCGAAACTTTTAACACCCTGGAATACGAAGATGTGTTAAGAAACCTCGCTAATGAAGATGGACTTCCTGTGAAAGTTACTGGCGATGTTAACTCCCTGGATCTTAAGCCAGAAAATATCGTTGATGCATTTTACGAAACTCCAATGGTTGCTCATCATCCAATGGAACCGATGAATTGTATCGCTCACGTACAGGGCGATAAGGTTGAAGTGTGGACATCGACCCAGGTTCCGAATTCGATCAAAGGGAGCAACGCCACCGATCTTGGTAAAGTCACTGGCTTCGCGCCGGAGAATATAACGCTTCATACCTCATTCGTTGGTGGTGGTTTTGGGCGCAGGTTGAATATCGACTATGTGATCGAAGCCGTCAACCTGGCTAAGAAGATCGATCACCCTGTGAAAGTCATCTGGTCTAGAGAAGATACAACGAGGGTTGGTCCGTATAGATCGATGACGTTCTCAAAAATGAAAGGTGGCTTTTCGGATGAGGGAAAGCTCGTGATGTATCAGCACAAGGTGATCGGCCCCACGCATCGGGAGGCTCTGAGCCCAACGTATGACAAGTCAAAGGCTGATGGCGCGTTATCTGAGGGTATTGGTGAGCAAGCGTATGAGATCCCGAACCTGGATACCCGTGTGGTAAGAGCGGATTTTCATGTTCCGCTCGCAGCGTGGCGTTCCGTAATTAGTGCAACAACAGCATTCGCCCACGAATGTTTTATCGACGAGATGGCTTATAAAGCTAAGGCAGAACCATATGATTTCAGACTTTCATTGCTAACGAAAGCCTCGGACACGAAAAGAGTTTTAGAGAAACTCAGAGCATTTTCCAATTGGGATAAGCCCCTTGCGAAAGGGAAAGGGAGAGGGGTTGCCGTATGGGAATTCTTTGCCGGCCTTTGCGCTCAGGTTGTTGAAGTAACGTACAATGGCGACAAGACTGTAAGAATAGATAAGGTTTATGCTGCGATCGATTTGGGTGAAGTGGTGAATCCTGACAATGTAAAGAACCAGGTTGAAGGTGCGATTGTAATGGCGTTGGGTGCTGCTGTTAAACCAGAGATCACTATGAAGGACGGCGAAGTGATGCAGCATAATTTTTATGACAGTCCTTTGATCCGCATCAATGAAGTTCCCGAAATAGAAGTGTTAATTCTCACAAATGGAGGCAAAATGAAAGGAGTGGGTGAGCCGGGTTTACCGCCTTTCGCCCCGGCTCTCGCCAACGCGATCTTCGCCGCCACCGGCAAGCGCATTCGCAAAATGCCTCTCGATCTGAGGAACATTTAGCTTCAGAGTTCAATAATTTTGGTTGCGTCATTTGCCCACGATTACCCAAAATTTCTACAATAAGCGCAAATAAAATTCAACGCACCAGCTCCAGAGGAAACAGCGATACATGTGATTAGATATAAAGCAGGCACGGAATTTTCTTCTTCGGTATTCTGCAATACCTAATTCCGTCAACTTATGGCTAAGACAAAGAAGGGATCGAAAGTCTCAAATGGCAAGATCAGCCAGCTCAACAATCACTCAGAAGAAAGCACCGACCAGTTTCTTACCACCAACCAGGGGGTGAAGATCAACGATAACCAGAATTCGCTGAAAGCAGGCGAACGTGGATCGACGCTTCTTGAAGATTTTATCCTTCGCGAGAAGATTACGCATTTCGATCATGAAAGAATTCCTGAACGAATTGTGCACGCAAGAGGATCAGCAGCTCATGGAGTGTTCAAAGTGTATGAATCCATGGCTGGTGTTACGAAAGCAGGATTTCTTCAGAATCCCGCGAAAGAGACTCCCGTGTTTGTTCGCTTTTCAACAGTAGCCGGATCACGAGGCTCTTCAGACCTGGCTAGAGACGTTCGCGGCTTCGCGGTGAAATTCTATACCGAGGAGGGAAACTTCGACATTGTTGGTAACAACATGCCTGTATTCTTCATACAGGACGCGATGAAATTCCCTGATCTAATTCATGCAGTAAAACCTGAGCCTGACAACGAGATGCCTCAAGCTGCGTCGGCTCATGATACGTTTTGGGATTTTATTTCATTAATGCCTGAGTCGGCCCATATGATCATGTGGGTTATGAGTGATCGTGCATTACCGAGAAGTTACCGGATGATGGAAGGATTTGGTGTCCATAGTTTTCGTTTTATTAACGAGAAAGGAAAGGCCAGCTTCGTCAAGTTCCATTGGAAGCCGCTGCTTGGAGTACATTCCATTACATGGGATGAGGCTCAGAAGATCTCCGGTAAAGACCCCGATTTTCATCGCCGGGATCTTTGGGAAGCAATTGAATCAGGAAACTTTCCCGAATGGGAACTCGGTGTTCAGATTATTGCCGAGACCGACGAACATAAGTTTGATTTCGATTTGCTTGATCCAACCAAGTTGATTCCTGAAGAACTGGTGCCGGTGAAGAGAATCGGAAAACTTACTCTTAACCGCAATCCCGACAACTTCTTTGCGGAAACGGAGCAGGTCGCCTTCCACGTAGGCAACATTGTTCCTGGTATAGATTTCACAAATGATCCCCTTATGCAGGGACGATTGTTTTCTTACACAGATACGCAATTGATCCGCCTCGGCGGACCTAACTTTCATGAAATCCCGATTAATCGTCCGATCGCACCTGTACACAACAATCAGCGCGACGGTTTTATGCGCCAGACGATCAATAAAGGCAAGACGAGCTATCAACCGAATACCATCGCTGGTGGTTGTCCATACCAGGCTATGCTGGCAGACGGTGGATTTACTTCACATGCTGAAAAAATAGATGCAAAGAAGGTCAGGGACCGCAGCAAGAGTTTTATGGACCACTTCAGCCAGGCCAGATTATTTTTTAACAGTCAGGCCCCGCATGAACAGGATCATATCATTAATGCGTTAAGGTTTGAACTTGGCAAATTAAAGATTGCAGCGATACGCGAACGGATGGTCGGTATTTTATCACTGATCGACAAGAAGCTTGCTGACCAGGTTGCAACAGGGTTGGGTGTAAAAGTTAAATCGCCCGAACGCCCCATCAACCAGGGAACGCCTGCCGATGTGTCGGGAAAAAAATATGAGCCGACAGAAGTAAACCTGGCCATTGAAAAGTCTCAAGCATTGAGTATGGCGCACAGCCCAAATGGAGACATCAGCACACGAAAAGTTGCGGTCCTTGTTGCAGACGGCTTTGATTTAACTTCTTTCCTTGCGGTGAAGTCTGCACTTGAAGGTGCTGGCGCTGTCATAGAAGTGATAGCCCCACTGCACGGAATGGTAACTGCATCCAACAAGACCGAAGTTCCGGTACAACATAGCTTATTGACAGCATCATCGGTGATGTACGATGCTTTGTATATTCCAGGTGGTGTTACGAGCGCGAAAACTCTCGCAAATGATTCCGATGCAGTGCATTTTCTTAACGAGACATACAGGCATTGCAAAGCGATAGCATTACACAGCGATGCCAGCGAGTTGGTAAAACGAAGCTACATCGCGAACACGGCAACCGACATCGATGGCGTTATTACCGGGAATAACGGAAAACAGATCGCCACGCAATTCAAAAAGGCAATTGGTCAACACCGATTCTGGCAACGCGAGAAGGAGAGAAAGGTGCCGGCATAATCAGGTATGAACGATCAAGTTGCAGGTCGTTATAAGCCCTCGAGAGTCCCTTTCCTCGCCTTCCTCATCTTCTTAAAAAATGAAGGAGTAAGTCCTGTTATTCTTTTGAACTGGTTGGATAAATGCGCGACGCTGCTATAATGTAGCTTATACGAGATCTCCGTAAGATTGAGTTCGTCATACAACAGCAACTCTTTAACTCTTTCGATCTTGTTGAGGATAATGAACTGTTGAATGGTTATGCCTTTAACTTCGGAGAATGTATTTGAAAGGTAGGTGTAGTCGTAGCCCAACTTTTCAGAGATAAAGTCGGAGTAATTTTGAGTGGGTATTTCGTCCGAATAGTGGATCATCTCGACGATGACGTTCTTTATTCGTTCTATCAAAATGCTTTTGTTGTCGTCGAGTAACTCTAATCCCGACTTGAGGAGATTTACCTGGAGGAGCTTACGATGCTCGTCGGAAAGGTCTTCGAACAGGTCCACCACACCCAGGTCGATAGTTACGGCAGTGATCCCCATCGACGCCAGCTCGTCCTTCACCTTCAACTTGCATCGAAGGCTGACCATGTATTTAATATAGAGTTTCATGCGAGTGGGGGCCTGTTGTCAAACGAACGAGTTGCGGTTATAGTTCAATTGACTCTTACGGCCACAGCAAGAATTCATGTATTTGGGATACTCAAGGCCCTTTAGCGATGGGCAGTGGTGCTTTTTACCTTATGTTTCGTAGCCACTCTTAATGATGGTAAGTAGCATCTTAAAGCGTGTTTTGGAGACAATATGGCTCTCGATGTGAGCCGGTAAAATGATACATTGGCCGGAGGTCAATTGATGTCCCTGCCGGTTGATCTTTACTTCTGCACTGCCTTCAAGAATGAACAACAGTGTATCAAATGGAGATATCTTATTCGCAGTGCTTACACCGGCATCGACGGCAACAGCTGCAACACTTCCTGTAAGCTTGTTGATTAATTTTATGCTTTCCTGCTTACCTGTAGCATAGTCCACTATGTCGGCCGTTGTGTATACAATGGCTCTTTCGATAGTATCCATTAGCATGACTTTATCTTTAGTTGTTCGTCGTTGGAGGACTTTCAATGTCGAAGTTGCGCTAGTTGCAACGCCTCATGTGTGTCCTGGCTGGTGAGAAATTGAAGTCCATAAAGAGTTGCAAGATCCTCACCAACAGCGGTTTTGAGATCCTTTAATTGCGACCCTGCTGCCATCAACACCAGGATATTACCAACGTTGATGTTCCTGATCTTGTACTTCGAGACAGCTTCCAGTTTTGCCTTCACCGCGGATTTGAAGCCGGTCGTTCCCTTAAGGTAGATCTTGATTTCGTTCATGTTTTGTGTATTCATTCTATTGTAGTTCATTCTTCGCGAAGTCTGCTTCGTGCATTTTATTAAGGAGCATGGAGACCTTTGTAAGCACGATAACGATCGACACGAGGAGCAGTATGTGAATATTCTGACCAGCATTGTATCCAAAAAATTCAACCACCCAGATAATAAATAGTGTCGCAGCGATGATGTTCAGACGTGATCCCATATGCTTTTATTGATTAATTGCCCGCAATATGGCCCATTGGGCCACTTATGGTGTTGCAGAAGGCGATATTAAAGTTACATACTTTACATATCGGCCAGATATGTGAAATACAGTGAATCTACTACCGAAGCGATCATTGTTTATCCCTTCTTATCTCTTCAACAATCTCTGGTTGATCAGGCTGGTTACACTTTCCCTGTAGTTGCGACTGATGGGCAGTAACTTCGATCCAACTTTCAACTCATTACCTTCTACCGAGTCGATGTGTGAACGACTCACCAGAAACGACTGATGGATCTTGATGAACTCACTGCCTGGCAATTGATTTTCCAGGCTTTTCATTGTCAGGTAGGCAATGATCTTCTTTCGCTCCGTAACGATCGTAACATAGTTGCCTAGCACCTCTGCGTAGAGGATCTCTTGAAGCTCTACTTTCTCTATTCTCTTCTCGCTTTTGATAAAAATATAAGAGGGCGCGGGCTGGTTGTCCGATCGCGTTTTTAATGCTGCAAAGTCTTTCGCCTTTTGTACTGCTTTAAGAAAACGATGAAGTGCGAAAGGTTTAAGAAGATAATCTACGATGTCGAACTCATAACCGTCGAGCGCGTATTGGGGAAAAGCTGTTGTGAGGATCACCATCGATTCAACGTTGAACCGCTTCAGCATCTCGAGGCCGGAGACTTTCGGCATTTCGATATCCAGGAAAATAAGATCGGGCTTATTGCTTCTCAAAAACTCTTCGGCCTTCATCGCGCTCTCAAACTTGCCCTGCAAGTCAAGGTAGGGGACCTGCCCGGTAAACTCTTCAAGAATTTTCCGGGCCACCGGCTCATCGTCAACTATAATGCAATTCAATTTTTTCATAGAGAAATGATCAGCTGAACGGTGTAAATATTATTCTCATTTTTGATATCCAAAGTGTATTTGCCCTTATATAGCAATTCCAGCCGGCGCGTTGCATTTGCGAGGCCTATGCCACCGGTCGACAATTCGCCCTCATCGTACGTGTTAGTGCATTCGAAAGAAATTTTTCCAGGAACCTGTTTCAAAGAGATCATGATCCTGTTGATAGTCTTATCGCTCCGGGACGCATACTTGAAAGCGTTCTCCACAAACGTCATGAAAATCAGCGGAGCAACTTTGATAGTGCCATCGATGTAGTTCACGTCCAGCTCCACTTCAAGATTATCGTTACTGCGCGCCTTTTGTAATGCCACGTAATTCCTGAGATGTTTTGCTTCTTTTTCGATGGCTATCAGGTCTACATCGGCATCATACAGGTTGTACCGGAGAAGGTCGGAGAATTGAACGAGTATGTTCCTCGCAGAACTGTTGCTTCGGTCAATAGAACCGTAAATTGTGTTGAGGCCATTGAAAAGAAAATGAGGATTGATCTGCAGGCGGAGATATTTTAACTCGGTCTGCAGCTGACTGATCTGGCTGTTCTTAACCTGCTCCTGTTGTTCGGCCCATTTCTGTGTTACATACAACATTGAGGTGATCACGGTAACGCATGTACCATAGATGAGGTTGTCCCAATAGCCGCTGCTGGTTTGGGTAGATGGATAATGAAAGACGGCGAGTTCGAGAAAACTGCTGTAATTACTCATAGCGGTTGCGTAGAATAAGATCAATCCGATAAGGGCTGCGGTGTATGCGCTAAGAAATTTTTTCTCGAGAAGATTTGGAATGAGGAATGAATTGTTGGTCCACACCAACAGAATGAAGATGCCAAGGTGTGTGAAAAGATTGGCCAGGTAAGTGAAGCATTCGAGCACACTGTCGCCAATGTAAACAGGTTTCTCCACGACCAGGGCGCCGATGTAGGCGGCGATAAACAGCAGGTATCCCGTTTGTTTCTTCGACAACATATTCGATTTAGTGTTATAAGATATCTGATTGTGCCGGTAATCAGAAACCGCTTTCGGGTACAGTTACCGGATTTCCCGGAATTTCGCCTACGTATCATACGAAATGCACCTATTGTTGTTAAAATTTTTGAAAGAATTCCTCAATCCGTCGGAATTGCGCGGCTCAACGGATTTCATGGTGTTTGTGCTGGTTCTGGAAGATATCTGCACATCTGTCATAGAATGGTATCAAATAGGAGGCAGTTGCGTTATTTTTATCGAATGCAAACTCCTTTAAAATGAAAGATATTATCAGGTTTGGCGAAGATGTTCCAGGATACAATATTCCAGTCCTTAACGAACGCGAGATCCGGGCCGCAGCCGGAATAATGTTCTTGCTGATCTACACGGGGCTGATGCTCATCATATTTAATAATGATTTTCGATTCGTTAAATATGTTGTCGTCGTTTTCTTCGTCGACTTCCTCATTCGCGTTTTTATTAACCCCCGGTTTTCTCCAACGCTTATTGTTGGCCGGCTGATCGTACGCAACCAGGTGCCCGAGTATGTCGGGGCAAAGCAAAAGAAATTTGCATGGATAATCGGCGTAGGTTTGTCTGCATCCATGCTTGTGTTATTGATCATATTGAATGCCTATGGTCCGTTAACGGCGTTGGGATGTTTGTTCTGTCTCATCTTTCTGTTCTTCGAATCTGTTTTTGGAATTTGTCTTGCGTGCAAGGTCTACCACGCCTTCTATGGTGAGAAAGCCGAGTATTGTCCGGGAGAAGTGTGTGATGTGAAGTCGAGGCAACCAATACAACAGACATCACGAGCTCAATTGCTGGTCGTTACCGTGTTCGTAATTTTTATTTATGTAATGGTGCGTTTATTGTCGCCTGTTGTTAATGTCGCGCCTCACAATTTATTTAGCTCTGTAACCAAAACATCTACTTCTAAATGAGCGCAACATCGCTTGAGCACCATTTTAGTAAGTATCGAAACAACACAATCGGGAGCGATCATACTTTCAGCTTCCAGGATGGCGAAATGAAGATCGTGTATGCAGATTGGACTGCAAGTGGGCGAGGCTACCACGACATTGAGCAACGCCTGCAACGTGACGTGATCCCATTTTTTGCAAACACACATACGCAAACAACCAGCACCGGTCGTGCAATGACCCGGAGCTACGAAGAAGCGAAGGCTACGATCAAGAAGCATGTTAATGCCAACGACAACGATGTATTGATCTTTACTGGATCTGGGATGACTTCGGCAGTGAATAAGCTGCAACGATTGCTGGGCATCAGGCTCCCGGAAGGTTATTTAAGGTATTTAAAGAAAGGTAAATCGATAGATGTTGATGAAGAGTTGAGGCCTGTGGTGTTCGTTACAAGCATGGAGCATCACAGCAATCACGTATCGTGGTTAGAGACAATTGCCACAGTGGAGGTTATCGGTCAGGATGAAGAAGGATATGTAGACGTGAAACATCTTGAAACTTTATTGTTAAAGCATCAAACCCGTAAGAATAAGATTGTATCGATGAGTGCCTGTTCTAATGTAACGGGGATCCAAACTCCTTATCACGAGATTGCAAAGCTGGTTCATGGGTATGGAGGATTGTGTTTCGTCGACTTTGCCGCGTCTGCTCCTTATGTTAAAATTGATATGCATCCTGAAGATCCTTCTGCTTGTCTGGATGCCATCTTTTTCTCGATGCACAAATTTTTGGGCGGCCCTGGAACACCCGGTGTCTTGATCTTTAATAAAGAGATCTGTAATAACAATGTTCCCGATCATCCTGGCGGCGGAACTCTATTGTATAGCAACCCGTGGGGTGGTCGTGAGTATACTGGTGATATTGAATCGCGTGAGGATGGCGGAACTCCGCCTGTGCTCCAGGCAATAAAAGCTGCCATGTGCATCGATCTGAAAGAGGAGATGGGTATTGAAGAGATCCTGCTACGTGAAGCCGAGTTGATCGAAATTGCATTCGAACGACTTCATAACATGAGAAACGTTAAAGTTCTGCAAGGCAACATAAGGGAGCGATTAGGCATCATTTCATTTATTGTTGACGGCGCGCATTACAACCTCATTGTTAAAATTTTAAACGATCGCTTCGGTATTCAAATGAGAGGCGGCTGTTCGTGCGCGGGAACGTATGGCCACACGCTCTTGAACGTGCCTCAGTCTCAATCATTCGAGATCTGGCAGGCGATTAGCTCCGGCGACATGTCGTCGAAGCCCGGATGGATCCGGTTGTCGCTACATCCGACGATGACCAATCATGAACTGGAATTTATTATGGACGCAATTGAATTGACAGCGTCGAACTTTCGTGCGTGGATGGCTGACTACGAATACGATCCGTCGACCAATGAATTCTACTTCAATTCAACTGTCAGGTTATAAAAGGCCTTATCGCCGTCCTCCAGTCTTTGAATTTATCCGGCTTTGTAATGAAGTGTGTTACGCCTAACGCCTTTACTTCCCTTATTGCCCACTCGTCGCTGCTGGTGCTGAAGATCACGATCGGGATGTTTTTCAGATGCTCTATATTCTTGATCCTTCTAAGAAATTCAGGGCCATTCATGACAGGCATGTTCAGGTCAAGAAAGATCATGCCCGGCAAAGGGTCGGCAGAAGCCAGTTTCTCGAGGCCTTCGGCTCCATTGACAGCAGTATTAGATATGATTGTGGAATCAAGCTCGGAAATCACTTCCAGGAATATTTCCCTGTCGTCGTCGTCGTCATCGACAACAAGAATTCTTTTCGGCAAAGACATAGATTACCAGAGGGTGTTAGGGACGTAGTGCCAGGGGATGCAAAGATCAATAATTATTCACTAACATTTCCCAGAATAACCTCAGATCTCTCTAGATTGGGTTGATCGGCAAAAATATCGTGAATGTGCTGCCAGCACCGGGTATCGAATTGACGCCGATACTCCCATGGTGATTAGCGACAATCTTCTTACATAGCGCCAGCCCGATGCCTGTGCCTTCATATTTTTTATCCTGGTGCAGGCGCTGGAACAGCGTGAATATTTTTTCCGAGTGTCGCGGATCGAACCCGACTCCATAGTCAATAACCTGGATTTTCGCGTAGGTTAAAGAAACGTCAGGCAGGTTTTGAGATATCACTTCCTCACGCGAAGCGAGAGCACATGTTATTTCTACGATTGGGTTTTTGTCGGAGAACTTCAATGCATTATTAATGAGATTGGAGAACAACTGGTTGAGTTGTAACGTGTTTCCCATAACAACGGGCAGGCGCTGGGAAGTTATCGTAGCCTTCTTCTCCTCAATGTACAATTCAAGATCTATTCGGATCTGGGCAAGTACATCGTTAAGATCGGTGGCTACGAACGATCCTTCCAGTTGCGAAAGCCGTGAATATGCTAATACATCGCGTATGAGATTAGACATGCGCCGTGCAGCCTGGTCAATTTTGTCGATGTAACGCACAACCGCTTCGTTCTTGTTCGTGAGCTCTTCATTTAAACGATCGGTAAACAACAACACCTTTCTCAGGGGTTCCTGCAGATCATGACTGGCTACGTATGCGAATTGTTCCAGGTCGGAATTTCTCTTCTGGAGCTCGGCATTAGCCTCAACAAACGCGTTAATATTATGTGCGGTCATAAGCGCAGCATAGATCTCGTTGTTCTCATTTCTCAATGGCCGCATGAAGCTCTCGTAAAAGGCTCCCGTTACACCCGAGCGGTATTGTGGGTTGTGAACATACTCGCCGTTAAGTGCACGAAGAAGACTGTTATATGTTAGTGTTCCTTTGATCTGCGGCATGACCTCATCGAACTTCTTGCCCAGCACCTGTTCGCGTTTCAGACCAAATTCTTCTTCACACTTATCATTATAACCGATGAACCGCATTTCAGGATCCAGCACAGCGATCAGTACCAGCGAAGAATTCACTACAACTTCGGCAAACTCCTTTTCCTGGCGATAGGCTTTTGTACGTTCCTCAATTCTGAATTCAAGTTCCTGGTTATGCTTTTGTATCTCGTTGTTTTGAATTTCAATTTTCGCGAGCATGGTATTGAAGGCTTCGTTCAATTGACCGATCTCGCCATCGGCAGCATCCGATGCACGCACGGAATAGTCGTGCTGCTCCGAGATTTGTCTTGATAAATTCGAAAGGGATATCAATGGGTTGGAGATGGTTCTCTCCAGGCGATTGGAGAGAAAGTACGTCAGTGTAAAACTCACGATGATAACGGAGCCGGCAATAAATGCGTAGAGCAGCAATCGTCGTTGCGTGTCTTCCGTGCTCCGGCGGATATACAAGGTTCCGATTTTTTTCTCTCCAAGCATTACAGGTACAAAGCCTTCTATGTTACCCGCGCGAATCTCAAAGTCATAGTCAGCAGGGCCGACTGGAATTGTCGTTTCGGTACTGTCGGCGATAAAGCCTGTAAGAATTTTTCCGTCTGCCGAAAATAGAATGGCGGCGGTGATCAGTGGCTCTGACTTCACCGCGGATAGAATTTCATGACCCGCCTCTGCATCGTTGAAGGCAAGTGCCGCCGTTGAATTTGCTGCAAGAATATTGGCGAGCACGTTCATTTCCCTGATGGAGTTTTCGCGATAGGAAACGATCTCGTAAACGAACAAAGCAGCAAACACGATCGAAAGAGAGATCGCACTTATAGTACTTATAAGACGGATGAGCTTCGCCCGAATGGATACACCTTTGAATTTCATTTTTCGCTGTATATCGTTGCGAGTCTGAGCAGCTTGGAACTAATAACAAGACCAGCGGCGCCGGCAGCCCCCTGGTTAATTTGAATTCTGATTTTATTGCCTTCCTGGTAGAACCTCAATAGTCCTTTTCGTTCCATAAATTCGGATCGTTCGCCAACTGTCAATATGGGTCTTCCGGCAACAAGTTCAACGTTTGTTAAAGATCCGACATAAAGGATCTGGCAGTTGCCAATATCTTTCGGCGTGGCATAGTATTTTATGACGATAGGTCGCGATTGACACGTTTCGCCGGCAACAGCTTCTTCGAGATATTTTCCAAAAACGTTTTCTCCTAATACACCGATAACGAAACCCTCCTGTGATGGATCAAAACTCTCCTCAGGCCATTGAATAAACTGTGTGAAATTATAAATGAAGACCGCTTTGATCTCGAATTCATTAATAGATTGACCATTCCCTTTTTTTGGGATAGCCAATGCCGCAAAGCAAATGAATAAGATCAGTGATGCGTTGCGTTTCAAAATCTGAATGTTAATCGTCCGAAGTAACTCCGGGGAATTTTCAACGCGTCGTATTCGGAATGTTTACTTCTCGCCAGGTTTTGTCCCGTAACTGCTATCTCCATCGCCTTGTATGTGAATGCGAGCCTTACATCGGCGGTCGCGTATTCGGGTATTCGGACAGTAGCGAAGGATGCAGGAATGTAATCCATGTATCGTGCAACGATGTCGAGGTTGAAATTGAATGGAAGGTTCAGCATCGATTGTAACATCAGGTGATGTTTGGCATCGTTCGCCAGGTAGGAGGGATCATGCACATGTCCCGCTTTCGCGTGCAGATCTTTTCCAAAATATGTAAAGCCACCGCGAAGCCTCCAGCTGTTGGTTACCTGGTAAGTTCCGGAAAACTCACCGCCCCATGATGTTGCTGCAGATCCATTCTGGATCTGGTAAGTCTGTGTTCCTGGCAATGTCTCAACACTATATATATCATTGTATATATTATAAAATGTTGCAAACGACATCGAGATCTTCGATGAAGGTTGTGTGCGATAGCCGGCTTCGAAAGCGTTTAGTCTTTCTGATTGAAAATTTGGTCCGCCGGCAACACTGGGTACTGATGGTGGCTGCGGTTCGATTGGAAGAAAGTAATCTACGTCAAGCCTGCTTGGTGCGCGAATGGCGTGTGACACCGCCGTCCATAAAGTGTTTTTTTCAGATGGAGAGAACGCGAGCCGGGCACTTGGCTGGAATTCAAAACCAGTGTAAACGTTATGAAGGAACTTTGAGCCGATTGTTAGTTTAAGATGATCGGTAAGTGAGATCTCGTCCTGTATAAACCCGCTGTATATCGGAAGGACCCTTTTCTCGGGCACCAATCCTGCTACACCACGATTAAGAACATGATCATGTACGTTACGATACCCCAGGCCCCAGAGTAACTTATGTTTTTTTGCTAACGTAACTTTATATTGAAAATCCAGGTCTACAGTTCTTAGCTCATCTCCAAAAGACAGTGGATCGTTGGTCCAATACCTGTCGTAGTAGGCTTGCAATGAAAAATTGGATCTCTCGTTGGCCGTATGATTCCATCGGGCAAGAATATTTTGAGTATCGAACACGGATCCCGGAAGTGTACTTTCACGGTTACCGAGGTTTACGTCACCCTGCACTGTAACTTCGTCACTGCTCGTCGGGTAAAAGCCAAGGTTAAATCCCATTTGAGTGTTCTTCCAGCTGTCGGCGTTGCGCGTGCCATCCGGATGATAGGTGGAGTTACGTTCTGAGTGCTGACCATACACGCGGTAAAAAAAATTAGACCCAATGCTGTCTGCGTACCTTGCGGCCACTTGCGTCTTCATGAAATCGCCACCTGCCCCGGTGAGAAAAAGGCCATGGGTATCGCGCGCTTTTTTCGTGATGATGTTAATGACCCCATTCACGGCATTAGCACCCCACAATGAACCGCCGGGTCCGCTTATCACTTCAATCCTGTCTACATCCTCGAGGAGTACACTTTGAATATCCCAGATAACGCCACCGAACAATGGTGTGTAAACTGTTCGTCCGTCTATTAAAACAAGAAGCTTATTGGCGAACACGGTGTTGAAGCCACGAGCGCTGATGATCCATGCACTGGAATTTAATTGCGATACCTGCAGATTGGGCGAAAGCCTTAATGCCTCAGGGATGTTGGTGGCGCCGGATCGCCTTATGTCTTCGTTGGTGATTACCTGAACGGCCGATGCTACTTCCGATAACTTCTGGGGAACTTTCGACACCGAAGTCACTTCTATGTTCATCAGCTCTTCAATACTTAACGACTTGAGTTTCTTAACGTCCGACTCCTGGGCAAGTACATTAAAGGTGATAAGGAAGAGAACGACAAACCAGGATAAACCCGTACCAGTATATTGACGCATGCTGGGAGAATTAAAAAGTAAACGAAACCTGTGAAGTTGAATTTTTTTCGGTGATAAAAGCCATTTATTGCCATCAATATTTGTTGCAGGTTGGCGTATCAATTAGCTCTTGTAGAAAAACATCTACAGCGGACCTGACCCTTCGGATTCTGAATGGTCTTTACAGCTTCTGTAGAGAGTAGCCAATCATGAAAACATTCAATCGATTGATAATCAATAATCTGTAATTCACTGCACCTGGATTGCCAATGAACTGGCTGCATTACGCAATCAGTATTTATCCACCATTCATTGACAATCTTATGAAACGAATTCTATTCTCCATTTTTATCTTTTGTTCAAGTGCAGTATTTGGACAAGAAGCACAAGAGCCCGATAATGGTCGCGCTCTCGCAAGTCCATTTCCTGCTCCTCCATTTCCCGGCAGCGACTGGGTTGGCTCGCCCGTGATAGGCGCGCCGTATTCCATATACAATTCGCCATTGCAAAAAGCCCTGTTCGGAAAAAATGCCGACTCGAGTAAGATCAAGATCTACGGCTGGGTAGACGCATCCGGAAACATAAGCACTTCGAAGAAATCAAATTTTCCGATGGCCTACGGTATTGCAGCTAACAAGCTCGTGCTCGATCAATTGGTATTAAGAATTGAAAGATATCCAAACACGGTTCAGAAGGATCATATCGATTGGGGATTTCGCCTGAGTAACGTGTACGGTATCGACTATCGATACACAATGATGAAAGGTATTTTCAGTGATCAACTCTTCAAGAAGAATAATTTATATGGTTATGATCCTACCGAAGCTTACGCCATTCTTTATATCCCTAAAGTAGCCGAAGGAATGATATTGCGCGTTGGCAGATACATCTCACCTCCCGACATCGAGGCACAGCTTTCTCCCGATAACTACCTGTCAAGTCATTCACTGATGTTTTCATACGATCCCTTCACATTTACAGGTGTTCTCGCAGACATCCGTTTGAGTAAGTATTTCACGTTGCGGGCAGAAGTGCAGGGCGGAAACGACATGGCATTTTGGACTAATTCCTCCAGGATAAATGGCGGCCTCATGGCACGTTGGGTTTCAAAGAACAACAACAATTCGATCTATGGTGGTATAAACTCATTAGGCAAGGGACAATACAGGAATGGTCACGACGACCTTCAACAGCTTGTTGCAACATGGGGACACCGATTCGGCAAGAAGGTTCACATGATGACCGAAGCATACTATATGTGGCAGAAGGATGGAGCGTTGGGTGGATCGGCAGTGTATGGTCCGAATAAATATTATGCGCTCAATAGTCTGAATAGCCAGGGAGAACTTACCATCGTTCCCGGTATTTCGAAATCGATAGGTTTTGTAAACTACTTCCAGGTACAAACGTCAGCGAAGGGTTACATATCCATACGCAACGGGTTTCTCAATGACGTTAATGGACAACGCACTGGCTTTGCAACATTGTACACCGACCATACTATCGGTTATGTACATTATTTCAGTCCGCTGGTATTTATGCGACCGGAGGTTCGCTATGAGAGGGCATACGAGGATGGCGTTACTCCGTATGATCTTGGTACGAAGAAAGACCAGTTTAGCGCAACGATGGACCTTGTTGTGAAATTTTAAGCTAAACTTATTGTCTTGCCACGAACACAAAGTCACTCGCAGGATCATCGTTTCCGAAGCTGCCGAATCGCGGCTCGGTGCTAAGTCGCAGAAAGTATGTTCGCAATTCAACCAGCGAAAGGATCCTGCCAGATCCGCCACCGATCTCTTTAAGCGCCAGGATAAACTTCTCTGCAAATGGGGAGTGACGTCCTGGTGCGCCATCGGGTACATACTCTTTGCTTCCGCTTGTTAAGAATTTGCGTGTCCGTTTGGTAAGCTTCTGTATAAGATACTGCTGATCCATAGACTCGTCCATGGCGTCGCCACCGCGGTTCTTTGCCAACACCGGATCGATCGTGCCACCGAAACAAACATCCATCATCAAAAAAATGTGTTCGCACTTTATGTTGTTGATACGTTCGCGGATCAGCAAATGCGGAATGTACGACGACTTACCTTTGTCGTTCATTAATGAATTTGATGCAACGAGATATCCTTCACCAAGAGTTTCATCAAAGTATCCGTGACCGGCGATGAAGATGAACAACTGGTCCTGTGGATTGAACTTCTTCGTGTTGTAATCGAACAGCTTGTCGTTAATCTCTTCCAGGGTTGGATTTTCAAGGATCTCCACGTCGAAATTATACTTCTGTTTCAGGATATCGGAAATGGTTCGCCCGTCGCCGATGGGATTTGAAAGATCGGTCCAATGATCGTAGTTGTCCGTTGTAATAAGAAGTGCATAATCTTTCCGGTTAACATCCAGCGCTTCGGTAATAGCGTCCGTCCCCGTGAGTACAGATCGTGTGCTGCCGCTCTTTCCACCTTTCGCGTTTGTAACAATAATGCTGATAAGGTTTTCTCCTTCGCCCAATGTTACAGATTGCCTGATGACCTTGCGCGTGTCGGTGTCGGTAACCGGGTACGATTTTATTCTCGTCTCGCCGCCATTTGTGATCTCCAGCTTCAGCTCTTTTAGCGGGATGATGGATTCCACCAGCGCTTCAATTGTGATCGCTTTCTCTATGCTGTTGCTACGATCGAGTAGCGGCGTTGTCCATGTTATACTTGGAACAGACGTGGCTGTGATCGGTACCGTGTAGTTCACGTAGACCTGATTTGTTTTACCAGAGAAGCTCTGTCCGTACATCAGCACGGGAAAAAAACATGCAATAAGAATGATGATCTTTTTCATGTTATTAATGTGTTTTGGGTGGATCATAGGGTGATTCGAGGTCGTTGTTTTTTTCTTTTGCAAACAGCTTACTCCAGAACGGGTATGTGGCGCCAATAACCACTACTGGCAACGCCTTCAATAGAAAAGGTACTTTAGGTTTCACCTGGAATTTTGATGTGAGTACAACCTGGTCTTTGTTCTTCGTATCGGATACTTTCAGGTAATAATCTTTTCCCGATTTAACCGATGTCGGGATCAATAACTTATACTCCGACGCATTGGGAACATTGGGGAATGTATAAACTAGCTTATTGTCTTTGTATAACTGGAAGTCAAGAATGTTCTGGCGGGTTCCACCGGTCCATTTAATAAGGAATGGCACACCACGTTTCACGGACTTAACATCCTGGAAGCCTGTAAATCGCAGGAAGGGAACGTATACGCGACCCCGCACTTCAAGCTCGACTGAACCGTTGAATGTCGGGCCAAGTTCGGCTTTGGAGTCCCACGCGATCTTGTGGTTGAGTCCGGGTTTAACTTCGAGACCAATGTCACCGTTCACTTTGGTGAGTGGAGCAAGAAAATTATCGCGCGACGAATAAACGTATACCGTATATGTTCTATTCTTCGTGGTATCTACCAGGTCGTAGTGTACGATAATCTGTTCCGGTGTTATTTCCGTCAGCTTGATGTTGAACTCCTGCGCGTGTACATGGCCAGACCACGCGAGAGCAATAATTGTAATTAGAAGTAGATGCTTTCTCATGGCTTATTTTTTTACTAATCTTTTAACAGATTTTTTCACATCGGGCAATCGATACAGGAGAATGCCCGAAGGCACGTCGATTCCGGAGTCGTCCTTTCCATCCCAATCGATCGACACAGGGCCACCCCGAACAGAATTTCTAGTTAATGTCCTTAACCGTTGTCCTAATAAATTATATACCTCGATAGTAACATCACCAGGTTCACCATTGAGTATCGGGATCCGAACATCACCGGAGAATGGATTAGGATATGCGTCGCCTAACAATGTCACGCCAGGTTCTATATCACCATTTGAATTGTAGAAGATCTTTAAAGATTGTCCGTGCGATGCTTTGAAAGTATAGCGGTCGGTCACCTTCATGTCGACCCACGTTTGATTTTGCATATCGACAATGATGAGTGATGATGTTGAATGCGCGATCGACGGCAGATCCCAGGTCAAAGTAGCTTCAGCTCCATCCAGGTTAGTATTGATATAGAAGGTCCATTCGTGCGTTTTAGCTGTGGGTACTACATCAGTTGTAAAGTCGGGTGCAAAGAAATCGGGGTGCTGTGTAACCAGGTCTATATATTGACTGAATGCTGGAAGTTTGATCCGGTCGAATTTGTCCTTCGACATGTTTGCCTGCGGATGCATTCCGACGCCACTCTTTCGTACAATGTTCTGTGCACTGATTTCGATAGGCAGCATCCATTCCGATCCATCGATCTCCGTGGGCAACACATTTGATGCAATCCGGCCACCACCGGTGACGCGTGCGGAAATCGGTATCGGCAATGTTGTTTGTTTGTCAGCAAAGACAAAGGCACCCTTCCATGGCGCGAAGGTGTCGTTGGAGTCATCATAAGTCCCGTTTGAAAAAAATGCGAGATTGCTGATGTCGGCATTACCATCGACAACAGCCGCCCAGCTTATTTTGAAAGGATAGGGATTTCCAACCTGGTTCCATCCCTGGTCCAGGAGCATTTTGAATGCAGTTGATTCATCACTGGTCACCTCTTGCACCGTTCCGGTTCCAAGTTTAACCTGGAATTCTTTGGATCTTGTGTTGAACCAATAGCCTTTTCCAGGTTCGATCTTTTTCACTTGCTCAGGATATTCTTCTGTTGCCTGGTTCTGATAATGGAACAGGCGCCACACTTCTTTGTCGGGACCCTTGAATACAGGATCGAAAAGATTGGCTATGTTTTCGTCAGCCAATACATAAGGCACGGAGAACATCTGGTATGTTTCTGCAGTACCATCGAAACCAGCGGCAAATGGAATGGCCTTATTCGTAGTTGAAAGTATCGATCGATAAATGAAGTAATGAGACGCTTGTGTCTTGGTCTGTACATCATCTGTCACTTCAAAGTAGTATTCAAGTCCAAGCGCATCAAACCTCGATTCTCTTATAGTCACTGTGTAATTATCACCGGAATGGATAACTGAATCCAGAGAATGAAAATTATCGTCCATAATTCCTTTATACTTTAGTACAACATGTTTGGTATCGGTACCATTCTGTGCTGTTACCGACAGGTTTGTTGAAATGAAGCCATCGGGCAGCGTGGAGGTAAATGGTCCGTTGTTGGAGATCGTAAGGGCATTTGAACCAGAAACCGATATTGTTGATGTAGGTATTGTATTTGAATTTGGAGAGGTGCCGGATGCATTCAGTGCTCTTACGCGATAGTAGTAAGTGGTATTGGAAGTAAGGCCAGTTACCTGGAACAGCAAAGTGTTTGCCTCGATGCTTTTAGCCTGCAGTCCAGGTAGAAACGTAATGAATCCATCGGCTGAGACATCTATCTCATAACCCGACTCGCCGGTAACGTCATTCCACACGGCAACAAATTCTGATGCCTTGATAGTTGATAGGGTGGGATCCACTGCAACCGGAGTGGCAGGAATGAGTAACACACTCACCGCAACAGACGAAGGCGATACCTTACCATTGGATGAACGAACTCTATACTTATAAGTCAGTCCAGGCGTAAGCCCTGCAACCGCCACCGACGTTGTCGTGGTACTCTTTGCGTTGTATCCGGTGGCAAATGTTGCAAAGTCGTCCAACGAGACGTCGAGTTCATAACTCTGTGCGCCGGCAATGGCGGGCCAGCTCGCAGTGAAACCTGTCTGAGTGATGCCTGTTCCAGGGTTGGCAGCAGGTGTGGCCGGAACGGTTGCCTGTGTGATAACATTCGAGTTAGCAGACACACCGCTAATAAGTGATCCACGCAACCGCACTTTATACTCGACACCGGCCTCCAGGCCATCGACAACAGTATTGGTTGTTGAAATAGACTTGCCCGCGTAACCGGTGACGAAAGTTGCAAACGCATCTTTAGAAACGTCGAGCAGGTAACCGCTGGCTCCGTTAACCGGTGCCCAGTTCAATTCGAAAGATGTTTGCGTAACGTTTGTTGGAGCTGACAACACCGGCGCATCCGTGAGTGTGAACGTTGATGCTGAAACTCCAGTAATATTATAATTAATAGCAGCAGCGGCACCGTTGTATGAAAAGACTTTGTAAGTATACTGAACACCGGATGTCAATCCTGAATCATCGAAGGATGTTAACGGACCTGAATAAAGAACCGTGCTGGTTCCCAATGTACCGGAAGGAACAATGCCGTCTGTCGGTGCATCGTCGACCGAGCTAGCCTGCTTTCGCAATATCAGGTATCCATCGGGTGGACCTGGCGCTGCAGTAAAACTCACCTTTTGAGACGTGTTGGTTCTGTTGGTGAAAGTGATTGCACCTGGAGGCGATGAAGGTTCACTGGCTCTCACCACGATGCTGTTACTCACTGCGGTGGTAACTCCACCGGATGCAACAGAAAGTTGTGTTTGGCCTGGAGTTGTAAATTTAAAGCCGGCAGGGAAAGTGAGTAACCCTGCTGTGAAACCCGTTGGCAAAGTGGACATGGTTAGAGTTGCGGAGTTTGTTACCGTTACCGTGCTTCCGAAGTCGAGATCTTTGTTGTTGAGATCGTCTCTTGCTTCTAGTACCGGGGAAGGACTGAGATTGGTATTAACCTGCAACAGCGACGGTGGTTGTGTAGTGTATACGAGCTTCGATGCTGTAACCTCGATTCTGTTTGCATCGCCCACAACGCTACTCGTTGCTCCGCCGGCGTTTGTTGCAGTGAACGTAGAACTGCTCGTCGCTACCGCTGCGCTTGTAATGGTAAATGCAAACTGTTGATTGTCGGTGACGACACCATTGAACGTTGCCTTTACAAAGAGATCCTTCGTGCCATTGTCGGCAGCGCTATAAGTAAATCCAGTGAATGAGACTGTACTACCCGAAGGGGCTGACTCTGCTAACTCGACACCCGCGTCAGAATAAATGGCAACTTTCCGGATCGATGCAGGGTTCGTGATCGAGAATGTGATTGCGTTAAGAATTGTGGGATAAGCATCGAGATCGTCCGAAGCCGAAACGCCTTTATCACGGATCGTAAACTTCGCAACATCAACGCTGCTTCCGGAAGTAATATCCGTAGCCTGGAAGTTTTTGTATGCGATGTTTGTTGGCGCAGTGAACCCAGAATTGTAAACAATATCAGCCAGGTTATCGGGCAAGGTCAGCGCGCTGCTGGTAAGGATCACTCCATCTGTTTTATAGTTGTAAGTTCCTGCATCAACGCCGTTGGAGTTGTACGGAATTATCGCGTATCGATACGTGACCCCGGGGGTAAGCGACGTGTTATTGAATGTGGCCGCTGTACTTGATCCTGCGTATGTGGTACCGATGGGTAAGGTTAGGGATGAAGGCAAAAAACCATCAACAACACCCACGTTTGACGGGAATGAACCGTCCTGTCGACGGAGAATAATATAACCGGACGCGTTGGCAATACTTGTTGGATTGGTAAATGTGAGATTGATCTGTGATTTGGAGATCACGGTCGAAGTAAAGCTGGTTGGTTGTGCCGAAGGTTCGACAAAACCGATGGTGTTTCTAAGCACGTCGATCTCCTGGTTGCTTTGTGCGATCACCGCAATTTCTGGTTTCCCATCGCCATTGAGATCTACTATCGCGGGCGTGTATGCCTCGCTGCCAATTGTTTCATATGAAGTGGAGCTGAATGATGCAGCTGTTAAGGTTCCTGGTGTGGTATTGTTCTTAAACACCTGTACAGGATATTGCTTCTGTGTTACGACAAACTCCGGTTTTCCGTCGCCGTCGAGATCGCCGACGCTAACGCCCTGCGGAGCCGGTGAAGTTGTGATATTCACCACAGACGCGAAGGTAATTGTGCTCGCAGTGGTGGTGTTCCTTAATATGCTTACAGTACCATTTGCATGATTGCAGATCAGCAGGTCTTGTTTCGTATCTACATCGAGATCACCGATTGTGATCGCGCTCGGTGCAGTGCCAACTGCAAGGCTTATGTCTGAATGTGCTGCGAACAATCCTGAGTTGATCAAACCGCTTCCTGTATTCCTAAGTATAGAGACGGTATTGGAAGTGCCACATGAAATGGCCAGGTCTTTCCAGCCATCTCCATTGAAATCGCCAACAACAATTCCGGTGGGATTCGTTGCCGTTGCAAAACTTACAGATGCAGAAAACGATGCTGTAGTGATACTTCCTTTTGCTCCTATGTTTTTAAAGACATAAACTCCAGCGTTGAAGGGAGCAGTAATAGCAAGGTCCGGACGACCATCATTATCGAAGTCGGCGATAATGCCATCGCCATTAGAAACTCCCATAGTTATATCGACCTCCGGTGCGAATGAAATTGTTCCCGGTGTGGACGTATTTCGCAATAGGGCGATCACGTATGATCCGCTCGACTGCGGGATCACAAAATCTACCAGACCGTCTCCGTCAATGTCGCCACTTGCCATTCCGGGAATGCCAAAAGACAAGCCAGTATTCGCTTTGGGTCCAAAAGATAAACTACCGCCGGAGCTGGTGTTCCTGAATATCGTTAAGCTTCCCCAGTTGTTGGCGGAAGCGAGGTCTGGCTTTCCATCGAGATCGAGATCGGCTACAACAAGGTCTTGTGGATACCTTCCGAGGTCGGTTGCTTCGCTCTCAAGAGTGATGAGAGCTAACTTTGGAGCGAATGTATTCGTGCCAAACACCTGGGCGCTGGGAAATGTAAGATCGAATGATTGCAAAGATGTTGCAGTATAACCGCCAACAGTAACAGACACGGGTCCATAGCTTGCGCCAGTTGGAACGGTGACTGTAATCGAATTAAAATTTGATGAGGTAACTGTTGCTTTTGCGGCACCAAAGTAAACTATGTTGTCTGCAGGAACGGCGCTGAAGCTCGACCCGTTGATAGTGATCGACGATCCGGCAATACCGGTAGTAGCAGAAAGGCCTGTGATCTTTGGCAGGTCGGCAAGATTCCGCATTATCGAAACGGTGTTGGCAGTAAAGTTCGTAACCGCAATGTCACTTTTCTTGTCACCGTCCAGGTCGGCAATAATATAACCTGCTATACTTCCAACCGGGAAATCTGAATACTGCGTGAATGAATCGGATGTAATTTGACCTGTAGACTTTTTGTTGATCCATGCTGCGAGATTTCCTGTCGTAAAATTTTCAGCAAGAACATCGGGCCAGCCATCTCCATTAAGTTCTCCTGTGGCATTGCCATAGTTCATAAGTGACGTACCAATGAATGATGATGCACTGAAAGCGCCCGGACTACTGATCTGGTTGGTATAAAAGTTATTTCTCGTATAGAGATCTTTTTTACCGTCGAGATTGAGATCAATGATCTCAACATAATACCCATAAGTTCCTAAGGGCAAATCATACCGTGCTGCAAAAGATGCAGAGTTGATGACACCAACGGTGCTGGTATTTCTGAAAAGCGATACTGCGTTACCGTCCGATGTTGCTACAGCGAGGTCTATTTTGTTATCTCCGTCGAGATCGCCGGCAGCAACGAACCACGGTGAAACAGCCGTTGTAAAATCGACTTTGGTGGCAAACGAAATTGTTCCTGATGTACTGTTGTTTTTTAGAACGGAGATGTTGTTGTCATTAACACTCGTTGCAATGATCTCCGGCTTACCGTCGCCATCGAGATCTGCAAGTGTTACCGAACGTGATCCGAAACCTATAGAATAGTCTATGCTCGCAGCCAGCGAAGAAGTTGTGATACTTCCTGCCGTACTGGTATTGCGAAACACTGAAACCGATGAACCATTGTAATTACAAGTGACCACATCCAATTTCCCATCTCCATCCAGATCGCCAACGGCCACCATATTCGGAGTATTCCCGGTTGTGAAATCTACTTTGGCTGCGAAAGAAGAAGTGGTCAATGATCCGGGAGTGCTTGTATTCCTGTAGATCGATAATATCGTTCCACCGCCGCCTGCACCATTTGGAACGACGAGGTCAAGTTTGCCATCGCCGTCGATGTCGGCAGCAATAGGAGAGGTTGGTCCGTCCACAGCAGCGAAGTCGGCCTTGGTTGAAAATGATGCGGCATCCACAACACCACTGCTGGTGAACGAGATGCGAAACGATGCTGCTGAAGTGGCCTGGAGCCCTCCCTTGATCACACGGATAGGTGCGTGGGTGGCGCCAATCGGCACCGTTACATTTAATGTAGTAGTGGTTGAAGAACTCACCGAAGCCTTCACGTTGCCGAAATACACAATATTACTTGCAGGGGTGGCGCTGAAGTTGGTGCCGGTAATCGTAACGGCTGTGCCCGGATCGCCAGTAACCGGTGAGAATGAAGTAATAGTTGGTTTCTGCGCAAACGACTGGGAAGCAGTCATCAAAAGAAGACCGAAAAGGACGCATTTAAGAAAACGCATAAGGGGTGTTAAACCGAATAAGGTCGTGTTTTCCCGGGTAAGGATCAATCACTGAATTCGGGGATATTTAGGGGCGTTGCCGTTTGTCTCCTTTTGGTATATTAGCTAAGATTTTACGATTCCATGTGAGCACGACGTATAACACTGTGACGCAATGGATAGAGTCCCTCAATCTTCCACCTGGTTCACTTAATCAGCAATTCAATAAACTCCTCGCCACGCTGGAGAAGATCGACGCGTCCTATTTGGGCATCGTCGATATTACGAAGCCCCGGCCCGGACTCTATTATAGTCGTAATACGAAGGCTGTTTCTGGTTATGAACCCGGGCAATTCGTTGAGGGTGTGAATTTCGAGTTCCTGGCTTCCATCACCCCGAAGAAATTTGTTCCATACATCGCCAATACCCAGGCGCGACATATTACGGATGCCTTGAAACCTGGATTCGATCACATCGCAGCACAGATCATGGAACTGGATGTAGAGATCGTTAACGCAAAAGGAGATAATATTCCGATCAGGTATACCGGTCTCGTTTTGACTTACACAAAAGATGGAGGAGTGGAACTCCTGATCGGTGTGCATGAAGATGTTTCGAAATTATCGGAAAGGGAATCAGACCGGCGACGACTTAAGATCATTTCATTGTTGCAGCAATTGAAGTCAACTTACGTTGCGATGCAACCAAAGAAATTCGAGGGCTTTAAAAAGAAACAGGGAGCAATAGCGAAGATCGTTCTTCCCGTCGAACCTTACATCTCACTTACGAAAAAGGAGCTGGAGATCCTTCAGCTGATTGCATCCGGGTTATCGACGAAAGAGATCTCTAATCGTGTATCGATCAGCCATCATACTATCGAAACTCACCGTAAGCACCTGCTTAAGAAATTTTCTGCGAAGAATTCTGTGGAGCTTGTAAAAAAAGCAAGTAAGGTTTATTGGCTTGAATGATGTAGTTCGATTACATCAATTCAAATGCACCTTCTTAAACTGATTCGGGCTTACGCCAACCTCTTTCTTAAAAAGTCTGGAGAAATACGGTAAGTTTTCAAAGCCCAGCGAGTAAGCGATCTCCGATACATTTTGTTCCCGCACTTTCAGCAGGTTCTTAGCTTCCGATATCAGGAAAATGTGGATCAGCTCCATCGCGGTCTTGCCCGTTTCCTGCTTCAGCGTATCGCTGAGATAACGAGGCGATAGATTCAACTGCGAAGCCATCTCGGCAACCGACGGCAAACCTTTATCACGGAGGGTGTTCGTTTCGAAATAGTTACTTAACAGGTCATTGAACTTAGAAACCGTTTTGCCCGAAATATCATTTCGATTGATGAACTGGCGTTTGTAAAATCTCTGTGAGTATTTGAGAAACGATTCGATGTGACCGAGTATAATCTCGCGACTGTATTCGTCCTGGTTGTTGTGGATCTCTAACTCGATCTTTTTTGTGATCTCGCCTATGATCTGTTCTTCTCTTGGAGAAAGAAACAGCGCTTCGGAGATCTCGTACTCGAAGTAGCCGTACTTCTTTATGTCGGAATGGAGCGGGTGTCCATTAAAAAAATCTTCGTGAACAAACATCAGGAACCCATCACCGTCGAGCTGAACATCTCTTATTTCGATGACTTGCCTGGGCTTCACAAACGAAAGACTTCCGCTGTTGTGATCGTATTTAGTGCGACCATACAACATCACGCCTGATTTCATTTTCTTGAAGCCGAACATATAGAAATCAGTTGTGAACTCGCTGGTACCAATGGAGCATGCACGCGATGAATTACAGCTTACAATGCTAATGAGTGGATTTTCTGGCGCAGGATACCCGTTGGATGCGTGAAGCTCAGAAATCGTTTTGTAATGGTTCATAGATTGTCAATTACAGCCCCGGCGTTATTCCCGCCAGGGCTATATAGAGCTATATGTTAACCGATCGTGGTGAAAATAAGTTTGCCCGATTTACTTTCCGTGAGCTTTGTCAGCTACTTCGGCCCATTCTTCCCATGTTTGAAGGCGCGCAGCGGTAACCTGCTTCACCCAGGGAAGAGCCATCTTACCAAGAAAAAGACGCAGCGGAGGATTTGCTGAATCGACCAGCCTCAAGACGGCTTCAGTGGTTGCATCCGGAATTCCGAAAATATCGTCGGTCAATCCTGCCTGGAAGTCGGCGCGAACTTTCTCATACTCTTTCATCGGCGTGGTGTTAGCGGCAGATGCGCCGGCCCAGTCAGTAGAGAAACCATTCGGTTCGATAAGGGTAACCTTTATTCCAAAGCCCGCTACTTCCGATGCGAGCGTTTCGCTTAATCCTTCAACAGCAAACTTCGATGCATTATAGATTCCGAGAACCGGCAACGTAACAATGCCAAGAACACTCGATACTTGCACAATGTGTCCATGGCCCTGTGCTCTCATGACCGGCAATACTGCCTGGGTAGCCCATAACAAGCCGAATACATTCGTCTCGATTTGATTGCGTGCCTCCTTCTCAGTTGTCTCTTCGATCGTGCCGAACAGACCGTAACCTGCATTATTGATCAATACATCGATACCTCCGAGATGATCATTTGCTTTTTTAATTGCACCGAAAACATCTTTACGATTATTTACATCGAGTTGAATTGGAAGAATTGAACTTCCGAATTCTTTAACGAGATCGTCAAGGTCGTTTAGATTTCTTGCAGTGGCAGCAACCTTGTCGCCGCGTTTCAAAAATGCTTTGGCCCAGATTTTTCCGAAACCCCTGGATGCCCCGGTAATTAAGATTTTCTTTCCCATTGTTGTGTCGTTTATTTCATTGTTGACGACACAAATCTAGATCGGGAGTACCTCGTGGGATTTATCCTAAAGTGTGGAGTTTTGATACATTTCTGCGAAACCTATTTTCCCGTTAACTCGCCAAGCATCTTCTCCAGGTCTTTTCCCCTAAGATTCTTTGCCACGATCTTTCCATCCTTATCTAACAGGAAGCTGCTGGGTATTGCGGAAATGTTGTACAGCGCCGAAGTTGGTCCTGCATAGCCGCTCAGTTCGGAGACACTCTGCCACGTGAAGCCATCTTTTTTGATCGCATTTTTCCATTTCGTTTCGTCTGTGTCTATCGAAACGGTCAGGATCTCGAAACCACTGTCTTTAAACGAATTATAAAGTCTCACAAGCGTTGGACTCTCCTGGCGACAAGGACCGCACCATGAAGCCCAGAAGTCGACCAATGTGTATTTGCCACGATAGCTTTTGAGATCTACGGTATTGCCTTCGAGATTCTTCAATTGAAATTCTGGCGCTGTTGCGCCGATTGCGATGCGTTTTGCTGAATTCACTTTAGCGACCAGCTGGCGTGTGAGTTCGGCTTTGGGATAATTTTTCTGAAGGGCTGCAGCCATCGCGTCCATCAACTCGATGTCATGATCGGAATGCCAGCGCAACGTGTGGTGTACCGAAGCCAGCGAGTTGAGGAAGAAAGGCTGACGCACCCATTGACCTAGTTCTGCCTTGTAGTTTTCGGAAGCCTTCTCATGTTGCATATTCCAGTATTCGATCCGTTTCTTGTCTCCGCTTTTTTCGGCAACGGCCGCTGAATCATACGCCGGTTTCAGCCACTTTTGAAAGAGGATCTTGCGATGAGCTTCGTAGTTGATGAGGTATTGTGTATCGACGGATCCTTTGGCTACGATAGCATCTTTGCGTACGGTAAGATCGATGTTGTCGTTAGGTTTTATAAGCATGTGAAGTAAGCTGGAGTCGCCCGCACTCAGGTTGAAGATCGCCGCTTCGGTTAACGGGATCGAAAAGGCGAAAGCACCGTTCTTATCCATCTTAATTTCTTTAACCTGCTGATCTTTTCTCGTTTCATAATTCATGAGCGTGAGAACGAGCGTTCTGCCAGACAAAGAAGGCGGCAATGTGCCTTTCACCTTGCCCTCCTGGGCAACGGCAACATTTAATGTGAGAGCGAAGAGTAATGCAATGATTTTTATCATGTTGGAAAATTTTAACAGCCTAAAGCTAGGAACAAAGGACCGGGAGCGGGTTCGTTTAACAAATTTTAACAAAGATTCGGATTGCAATTTTCATACAACGAACGACTCATAATGACTCACACGAGGTTCAAACTCAAGCAGTGTCCCCTGATCCTCGGGATAATAAACTGCCTTGTTGTAATCCTCACCAGCAAATTTTTTTATTGCGTCGATATTTGTCCACTCGGTGACTGTATAGAAATGAGAACAGTCGGAGTCAATTCGTTGCCAGACTTTCACCGATAAGTTTCCTTCTATTTTCTTATAATCACTCGTTCCTTTTGTAAGAAGGAATGACAGGTATTTTGGCGCATCCTTTAAAGATGTCCTGCCATGCCATACTCGTGTTATCATTATTGTTTTAAAGGAAACCCTGTTAAAACATGGGATGTGGATTCGCCGACTTTTCGGGAACCGACTGTATAACATCCCAGTGTTCTACGATCTTGTTATTCTCAATTCTATAGATGTCTATAATAGACGACACGCGATTGCCCGCCTGCGACCTGGTATGAATGAACACGAGGTTACTATCGGCAGCCAGGTGGCGTATATCCACTTTTTCTTTAGGCGCTCCCTTAAACCAAAGTGCAGCCGCTTTCTTCAGCGTGTCTCGTCCATCAGGTAAGATTGGATTATGCTGAATGTATTGCTCGTCGAGATATTTGTCGATCGATTCTAAATTTTTATCACCGAATAATTCCTGGTACATATCTGCTACCAGTTTCTTATTCGTATTCTCGAGATCGCGTTTTTTGATCAACACGTGCAACTCGTTTTTCAAAGAATCGATCTGGGCTTGATCGTCGGTTTTCTTATCAGAACACGAGAACAGTGCAGTTATGATAAGCAACGACAACAGCACTCCTGTAAATTTTATTTGGTTCATGTTGAGATGTTTAGCGCAATGTAATCTATTAAATCTATAGAATTACTTGACTAATTAGAAAATCTTCAGACCTTTAAATCGATTTATAAAGAAAGGGGGAGAGAACAGGCTCGGAGATCCCTTAGCAACTCTCATGCACTCGCATGACCAGTGCTGCTACCTGCCCAATATTGGGAGCTATAAATTAAAATGTCTATGAAAAAGAAAGAACTGAAATCTCACGTAAAGCCGCCGCAAGGTTCAATCACCACAGCAATTCGTTGTTGTTGACCTTCACCTGGTCGTATGGCCGCACCAGGATCTTGTCATCCTGTGTTCAATTTTTTATTCTTTAAACGTGAGTCTTATGCAACAATTTAATAGTTCGATTTATAATCAATGGTATACCAATCAAGGCAAGGGGAAAACTGTCCTTTTGCTTCATGGCTTGTTCGGTGACCTGCGGATGTGGAACAGCACGATCGACGCCTTAAAAGATAATTACCATGTAATCGTTCCGCGCCTTCCATTATTTGATCTGCCTGCCAACAATAAAAATGTTGCCTTCCTGGTCGACGTACTTCATGAGTTTATAATATGGCATAAGCTTGACAAGGTCATCATTATTGGTCATGGTATAGGAAGTCAGCTTGCATTGCTCTACTCATATCATCATCCTGAAGTTGTTGATAGGGTGGTTGTCTCAGGTAGCACTTCGCAAGTGTTTGAACCATATTTTAATAGTCATGAACCCAGGGAAATTGACTTTGAACTTGTGGAGGAGAGGCTTCACACAGCTTTTTACCAACCGGAGCTCGTTTCAGAAACGCTGGTCAACCGGGTTTTGTCGAACGTTCGAAAGGTTTCCAATCTTGTGTCGGTCGACGAGGTGATTCAGCCTGGCTATAAAAATCAGGTATCATTTCTCAAAGAAATAGATCGCCCCGTGCTTTTACTGTGGGGACTTGAAGATAAAATAACTCCCGCAGAATTAGCCATGGACTTTCACGCTGAGCTTCAGCACTCAGTTGTTCACTTCATCGGCCGATGCGGACATGTGCCAATGTTCGAGCAACCGGAAGCATACAACTGGCACGTCACTCATTTTCTTGATGCCTGAAAAAATTATAAACCTATACTAACATTATATCAATAAACTTATGAAAACGAAATCTATTCTCATTCTTTCACTGCTTGCAGTAAGTGCTATTCTTTTCTCATTCGATGGCCCGCCGGCAAGAGTGAAATATAAAGTCGACGCCAAACAAAGCACTCTTTTGTGGACAGGTGAAAAAGTTACTGGTCAACATCACGGAACGATACAGATAACTTCAGGTGAGCTTGTGGCCGAAGGCACCGTTGTAAAAGAAGGAACTTTCGACATCAACGTATCATCGCTTACGGTAACCGACATTACTGACGCAGAAAGTAATGCCAAGCTCACGAGGCATTTGAAGAGCGAGGATTTTTTTGGTGTTGAGAAATACCCGACCGCGAGTTTCATCATTACATCGGTAACTCCGAAATCAGGTAACGAATACACCGTAAAAGGTAAGCTTACCATCAAAAGCAAAACCAACGAGATCGAATTTCCAGCTACGTTAACAACGGAAGGAAAGTCCCAGGTGGCTTCAGCCACGATCACGGTCGACCGCAGCAAATACGACATCAAATACGGTTCAAGAAGTTTCTTCGATAACCTCGGGGATAAGTATATCTATGATGAATTCAAGCTCGACCTGAAACTTGTGGCAATCTCACAAGCAGGCGCATAATTATATTATATAATAATAAGCTTTGGTAGAATTAAATAATGTTACCAAAAAATTCCGTCAAAAGGATCGGGAGGTAACAGCCTTACAAGAGATATCTCTTAATGTCCCTGAAGGAAAAATTTTTGGAGTAATTGGCACTTCCGGAGCAGGAAAAAGCACTTTGATACGTTGCGTTAACCTGCTGGAAAGGCCAACCTCCGGAAGGGTGGTGGTCGACGGAAAAGATCTGCTGCAACTTTCAAATTCTGAACTGGCAAACGAACGGCGTAAGATCGGTATGATCTTTCAGCATTTTAACCTGCTGTCGTCGCGCACAGTCTTCGGTAACGTAGCCTTTCCACTGGAACTCTCGCATACTCCGAAGGCAGACATAAAAGTGAGAGTTGAGGAACTGCTAACACTCGTTGGGTTGAACGATAAAATAAACGACTACCCTGCAAGTTTGTCGGGCGGTCAAAAGCAACGAGTTGCTATTGCGCGCACACTGGCCAATAATCCTAAGGTTCTCCTTTGCGATGAGGCGACGAGTGCGCTCGATCCGGCTACTACACGATCGATACTGAACCTGTTGCACGACATCAACGAACGTCTTAACATAACTGTATTGTTGATCACGCACCAGATGGAAGTAGTTAAATCAATCTGCGATCAAGTGGCCGTTATCAGCCACGGAAGATTAATAGAACAGGGAACCGTTGTCGAGATCTTCGCAAACCCAAAGCACGAGCTGACTCGTGAGTTTATTGCTTCTTCATTACACGTAGATATTCCTGCCTTTTATCGCGAAAAACTTAAGACTTCTTTCCAGGAAGGATTGAATCCTCTTGTCAGGCTCGAGTTGACTGGTAAGTCGGTGAGTGAACCGATTCTTTCCGAGGTCTCACGTGTGTTTGACGCGGACTTTAAAATTGTAAGTGCGCAGATGGATCATGCCGGCGAATTGAACTACGGTGTTATGCTCATTGAACTTTCAGGTGACAGAAGTAATCATGAAAAGGTTATTGACTACCTGAACGAAAAGCACATACACACGGAAATTCTTGGGCTATGTCTGAAGCGATTGTCTGGCTGCTATCGAAGGGAACCTGGGAAACGATCGTGATGACGTTGTTATCGGGCTTGTTTGGTTTTGCACTTGGAATGCCGGTTGGAATACTTTTGTTCCTTACACAGAAAGGGCAGGTTCTTGAGCAACCGGTGTTGTATCGTCTAATATCGGTTATCGTGAATATCTTCCGGTCGATACCTTTTATAATCCTGATCGTTTGGATGATCCCGTTTACGAGGGCGCTCGTGGGAACCTCCATTGGAGTTAGCGCCGCATTGGTGCCGTTGAGTATCGGTGCCGCGCCGTTTATTGCCCGTCTCGTTGAGAATATACTTGTCGCTTTACCACCGGGTTTGATTGAGGCAGCAAGAGCACTTGGCGCTACGCCTTTGCAGATTGTTTACAAAGTATTAATACCCGAAGCGCTTCCGTCTCTGATCAACGCAGCCTCGATAACATTAATCACGTTAGTCGGGTATTCGGCTATGGGTGGCGCGGTTGGCGCGGGTGGTCTCGGGCAGGTTGGATACCAGTATGGTTACATCGGCTACAATGCAACCATAATGAATGCAGTTCTGATCTTACTTGTGCTGTTGGTATTTCTCATCCAATTCACCGGCGATGCCTTGTCGAAACGATTTGATCATCGATAAATATAATATGAACTATAAAAACAGGAGTATGACTATTCGAATAAAAGTAATTGTTGCAGTACTGGTTACAACGCTTTTCGTCAACTGTGGAGGAAAGAAGAATGATAACCCGAATTTTATAAAGGTTGGCGTTTCATCGGGACCGGAATTTAATATTGCACAGGCAGCGCAGAAAGTTGCAAAAGAAAAATATGGATTGGAGGTCGAACTGGTATCGTTCAATGATTACGTGATACCGAACGAAGCTTTGAACCAGGGTGATCTTGATGCCAATGCGTTTCAGCATAAGCCTTACCTGGACGAACAGTCGAAGCAAAGAGGTTATAAACTCGCCATCGTCGGAAAAACATTTGTTTACCCGATAGCGGCGTATTCGAAGAAGATCAAGAGCCTGGATGAACTGCAACCAGAAAGTACCATCGTGATACCGAACGATCCGACCAACGGTGGCCGATCGTTGTTGCTGTTGGAAAAAAATGGTTTGATAAAACTTCAGGAGGACGTGGGCCTGTTGCCAACCGTTGTCGATATCATCGAGAACCCGAAGCACCTGAAGATCCTTGAATTGGAAGCGCCACAATTGCCGCGCGCGTTGGAAGACGACAATGTTACGATAGCTGTGATCAACAATACATTTTCATCGGCGGCCGGCCTGATCCCCAGCCGCGATGCCCTGTTTGTAGAGGATAAAGAATCGCCGTATGTCAATCTTATCGTAACACGCGAAGACAATAAGGATGATGAAAAGGTTAAGAAATTCGTTAACGCTTTTCAATCAACCGAAGTAGAAGAGGCGGCCTTACGCGAATTTAAAGGAGGCGCAATTAAAGGCTGGTAGAAAAGATAAAACTAGGTCCTTAATTTTTAACAAGACGCTGAAGGGTTTCCGTCAACCGGTCAACATCCGAACATGTATTGTAGAATGCGAGCGAAGGTCTAACGGTGCTCTCCACACCAAAGCGACGCAGGATAGGCTGTGCACAATGATGACCTGTACGAACGGCAATGCCTTCTTTATTAAAGCTTGCCCAACCTGGTCGTTGCTGAATCCTTTCAATGTGAACGACATCACGCTTGCTTTATCTTTCGCAGTTCCAATTAATCGAAGACCAGGTACGGTCTTCAGCGAGGCGATCCCATATTGTAACAACGCATGCTCATATTGTGAGATCAGGTCGATCCCAATCTTTGAAACGTAGTCGATGGCCGCACCTAAACCGACAGCGTCGGCTATATTACCTGTGCCCGCTTCGAAACGCGACGGTGCCTGGTGAAACTGTGTGTGTTCGAAGGTTACATCTTTGATCATATTGCCGCCACCCTGGTAAGGCTGCATTTCATTCAGTAATTCTTCTTTTCCATAGAGCACACCAATGCCGGTTGGGCCAAACACCTTATGGCCGGAGAAGACAAAGAAGTCGGCATTCAACGCCTGTACATCGGTACGCATGTGCGAAACCGATTGAGCACCGTCGATCAATACTTTAGCCCCGGCCGCATGCGCCAGCTCTGTGATCTGCCTCGCAGGAGTAATTGTTCCCAGCGCATTGGATACCTGCGTGAATGAAACCAGTTTTGTTTTCCGGGTTAACAGCTTGCGATATTCTTCGATGATGATCTGCCCATCGTCATCTACCGGTATCACTTTCAGAACAAGCCCTTTCTTTTTAGCGAGCAATTGCCACGGCACAATGTTGGCGTGATGTTCCAGGTGACTTACAATAATTTCATCGCCGGTTTGTAAGTATTGATCTCCCCAGCTTGCTGCCACGAGGTTGATAGCCTCCGTTGTTCCACGCACAAAAACGATCTCATTAACAGAACCTGCATTTATAAAGTGTTGTACTTTTTTGCGTGCAGTTTCATAGGCATCGGGTAGCGCGCGCAGCCAGCTCATGTGCAGCACGATGGATGTTTGAGTTTTCGTGTTCATAGAAATAACTGATCCGGTCAATTACCTGCTTCGGCTTTTGAGTTGTTGCAGCATTGTCGAGCCACACAATTTCTTTTCCATTGACAACGGTCTGAAGGATCGGAAAATCTTTTTTGATAACATTCAGATCAAACGGAGGCTTTACAATTCCCAACGTTGATTTTGTTTTTATCGCGCCGGTGAGAAAATAAAACCCCCCCTTCGTGAATACCCGGGATCTCGATTGGAAGCTGCGAAGAAGGTATGAACGAGATGATGTCGTTCAACACTTTATGTATGTCACTATGAAATGAAGGCACCGACTCCTTTTTCAATACCGAAGGTGAGATTCCACTACCAGCGACAGATGCAGGTATCTTTCCATCTTCAAAATGTGGATCCGGTAAACTCGTGATTGGATCTTCGATACTGAAGAGATTATCACCTTCATTTTCCAATACCGAAGGCGATATGCCGATAGGGGGCGCTGGCTGCTCCGCGAAGATTGCGTTGGCTATGCGTTGCAATTCCTCCTCGGAAGGGAGTCCTCCTTTATTTATATCGTTAATATCCATCAGTATTTATACTCATGATATTTGGTAATGTCGACGTCATCAAGTACTGCAACTGCATCGTCGACCAATACCGCCAGCGAACAATAAAGAGATATAAGATAGGATGCAATCGCCTTGTCATTAATGCCCATGAATCGTACCGAGAGGCCCGGTGATTGTTCGCCGGGAAGACCAGGCTGATAAAGACCAACAACACCTTGTCGCGCTTCGCCCGTACGGAGTAAGATCACCTTTTGACTTGCCATTTTCAATGGGCACTTTATCGGACGGGACCAGCGGAACACCTCTCCACGTGATGAATTGCGACCCAAACAAAGAAACAGTTGGCGGAGGCACACCGCGGCGAGTACACTCACGGCCGAATGCAGCCAATCCCTTCGGATGCAACAAAAAGAAGCCGGGTTCTTTCCATACTTTAGCAAGAAGCTCATCGAAATCGTCGGGAGTGGGTGCACCGCTTCTTGTCTTGATTCGTTGTGCGGAAGTGACGCTACTTAAGATCCCGTATTCTCCATTGTTGATGAGCTCGCTCTCCTGCTTTTCTTTAATGTTTTCAATCACGAGGCGAAGCTGCTCGCTGATTTGATTGTAAGGTTTGCTATACAGATCGGAGATCCGCGTATGCACATCGAGTAATGTGTTAACTGCCGACAAATTATATTCACGCGGGTCGGGCACATAGTCGACAAACGTGTGAGGTATTTCATGTTCGTCGCGGGTAGAGCAATCTACCTCTACATTTTCTTCGTCTTTTACTTTGTTGAGGCGATAAACACCGGATTCTACGGGCACCCAATTGAGCAGCTTCGTCAGCCACCGGGGGCTGATCTTTTGCATTTGAGGTACTGTGCGGGTAGCGACTGCGAGTTGCCTGGCAGCTACATCGCCTAATGCGGTCTGTTGTCTTTTTATTGGCTCGGCCATAGGTATTAGGTGTTTACTCTATATAAGAGGTAGCTAAGCTATAAAGCTTTTTCATATAATCAATTTAATCTATAGATTTATAGACTAATGTTTTCATTATTTTTAGAACCTGAGATCCAGCTAATTATGAAACACCTGAAATTTGTTATTGCCTTTTTGATTATCGGCAACGCTGCATTTGCCCAAAAGCCTGCCGATCAAACTTTCACCATCGAAAACTACTATAAAGTAAAGTGGGGTTATGCCGACGAGTTTCTTCAATTATATAAGACGAACCATTATCCATTGTTAAAGAAGGCTATCGAAAAAGGCGATGTGATTTCGATCAAACTGGAAAAGCCGCGTCAACATTCGCCTGAAGAAAGTCGATGGGATTATAGAATAACTCTTGTGTTCAAGAATGCCGACGCTGCCTTCGATCCGGATCTCACAGAGCCGTACAAGAAAGCTTTGTATCCCGACCTGGAGAAACTAAAGAAAGATGAGCAGCGGAGATTTGAAATTCTTATTTCACACTGGGATGTAGAAGTGCAAAACGTTAGCCTCGACAAGTAGAACTCATCAAGATATAAAGATCAGATCATGCCAAGAATATTTCCCCTGCCCGAAGAATCGACTCCTGCCGAAACAAGAATAGCATATAGCCAACATAAAGCGATCTATAACGCGCGCATCACCAACATGAAGGCCACGTTGGGTCATTCATACACTGCCTTCAACTCGTATATGCAATGGTATCCATTGTACCAGGAAGTTAAAGCGATAATCGGAAATCGATTGGCCCCGATATATGCGGGATCTATTTCGGAGGCTGCGGAGTGTCCGCTCTGTAGTACGTATTTCAGAAAAGCGATCGTTGAAGCCGGTGAGGATCCGGAGAATCTCACGGTTTCCGACAAGGATCAACATCTCCTCAACTTCGGTGCAGCCATTGCGAGGAACAAGGGAATTGTTCCGGATGAAATATTTGAACCTATACGCGAGCAGTTTTCTGACAGGGAGATCGTAATACTCACTGCCTTTGCAGGGATCATGATCGCTACTAATATTTTTAACAACGTCATCGAAACCCAGATCGATGAATACCTTCATCCTTACCTGGCAAAATCATCACTTAAAGATTAAACGGATTAAACGATGAGTAAGCGGAATGATCCATCACTGGATGGCAAGGTTGCCTTTATCACCGGCGCGGCGCACGGACAGGGGCGTGCCGTGGCACTGGCTTTGGCCAACGAAGGAGTTCATATCGTTGCATTCGACATTGCACAGCAGCTTTCGTATCCGGGATATGAGCTGGGCTCAGACGATGACTTGCAATCGCTGAAGAAAGAAATAGAAAAGTCAGGCGTGCAATGTTTGCCTGTTAAGGGAGACGTGAGAAAGGAATCGGATGTAAAAGCTGCTGTCGACAAAGCGTTGTTGCAATTTAAGAGGATCGATATACTTTTTAATAACGCCGGCATTTGTGCTTACGGCCTCGCACACGAGCTTACCGAAGAAGCCTGGGATGCTATGATCGACATCAATCTTAAAGGCGCGTGGTTGACGGCCAGGCATATCATTCCAACAATGATTGCACAGAAGTCCGGAAACATTATTAATAACTCGTCGATTGCCGGCTTACGTGGCATGAACAGGCTTAGTCACTACGCAGCTTCGAAGTGGGGACTTGTTGGACTTACCAAGTCATGGGCGATTGAATTGGCGCCGCATAATATCCGGGTCAATTCAATTCATCCAACCGGGGTAAATACGCCGATGAATGATGGCCTCGCTGCCCTCGAAGGAAAGACAACGCAAGAAATCGCAGAGGCTTCTGCCGGAAACCTGTTGCCGGTTCCGTGGATACTTGTGATGCGAGCACTGTAAGTATGACCATCTTGTGCTTGCATTTTGAAAGCGCCCATGCCGAGGTGATAACTTTCGAACTTGCTTACCGTGCGGTCGGTCTCGTCTACAATAATTCCTTCAACGTCGGCGCCTTTATTGAACTCATTCAATGCTTCGAAGGCGACTCTTCCGTTGGAGCCGGCGAGCATCTCGCCACCTTCCGGGAAAAATCTCATCTGTATTTTGTTAAGCACGATAGGTACAGATCGCGATATCGATTCCTCGATCATTCCATACGATACAATTAACTGCAGGAGTCCGTCAGTGGTGTTGAGATCCGCTGGCAACTGAAATGCTATGTCAGCTTCGCCATTGTCATTTGCCTGGAATGTTTTCGATTGATACTCGGTGCCTTTTAGATTTAAGATGGCCTTGATGCTGGCTTGTGCAATTGGCTGATCTTTTAGGTTTCGTGCTTTGAGTTTTGCGACAACGGTGTCGGTCTTTCCATACGCCTTCTTTTCAAAATCGACTTTGAGTAAGAGTCGAGGCGTAATAACTGATTGAATGGTTATCTCTTTCGTGAAGAAATTCTCTTCTGGAAAGTTTTGCATCCAACGTGTAAAGGCACGGACTGTATACAGACCGCCGGGCATGCCCTGGCTTATCATGAAGTCGCCATGCGCTGCGCCGTCTTCCACATACAATTCCGATTTCTTTACTACAGCCCCGCGCGGATCGACGAGCTCTACATACATAGCTGTGCTTACAGTCGTTGGTGCAAGCGTTGTGCCGTTGAGAACATAAGCCTTGTACCAAACGATCTCACCAGGCTTGAAGAGCGTCTTGTCAAACTGGAGATAGATCCGTTCCTCCGGGTATTGCTGATTGAACGCGGTGAGTTTCGATTTTAGTTTCTCCAGGAATTGTTCATCAACGAAACGAAATCCAGCAATAACAACAGTTACAGCGAAAACGAAAATGGTGTATAACGATAAACGTTTCATTGGATCAAAGTTTAATGGTGACCGAAAAGTTGTAAGTCTTGAGCGATGGCGAGTTGAATAAGTCGAGGCCGGTGCCATTGCTGTAACCGAAAAGTGCCGCCCCCGGATCGACACCGGAATAAGGAGTGATGACGAATAAATTCCTGGCGATGAATGCGAATACACATTCCTTTCGTGTATTGCCAAAGAACGGGTAACACTTGTATGAGAAGTTCACTTCGTTTAACCGGATCCACGAAGCATCCTCGATGTGCTCTTCACCTACTCCGCTGAAACCATAACGAACCCAGCGATTCTGTTGCAACGGCAATGTTGGATCATAAAAGTCGACCTGCTTTGTATTGACGGCACCGAAAGTTGTTACTCCATCAAAGATGTACCTCGATGTATTCCGTTGGTCGGCGGTCTCCTGGCTTCTTCCCGAATAGTTAAGCGCAGCTTTTGTACCGTTCCACACTTGTCCGCCTTTTTTGAAATCGATAATGAAGCTGAATCTGAATCCTTTCCATGTAGAAAAAGGTTCGAGCGAGATGATGTACTTCGGTATCGGGTTGCCTATCTTCTGAAGCTTTGGATCAGCAATCGGGAACCCGTCGCTGTCGATAATTTTATTTCCGTTATCGTCGCGTTTCCACGTTGTTCCATAGATGGCGCCAAGCGGTTGATCTTTCGCGATAACAGTCTGGATGTTGCTGAAGCCGGCCAGTGGCAAATAATCACCGGGAAGATCTGCGGCGGTCACGACGCTGTTGTATTTCGTCCAGCGCAGATCGACTCCCCACGTGAATTTTTTATAATAATTGTATGGATAATAACGAAGTGTGAGGTTGATTCCCTTGTTATTTACAGTTGCAGCGTTCGACAATACCGGTGTGCCCTCGTTCCAAACAGGAATGATGAGATTGGAAGTGAAGTTGTTGTAATAACTGAAGTCGAGCGACAAATTTCCAAAAGCCCACGTGCTGGCTCGTACACCAATTTCGGATTTCAATTCAGTCTCAGGACTTATTTGGTTGTTCCAGGTGATCTCCCGGTTCTCGAAGTAGCGATTGAAGTTTTGCGAGTTGAGTTGTGTCGATAAGACTGCCTGGTTGCCGAAGATGGCGGGCGCCTCGCGCAAGCTCCGCGAGATGTTAAGAAACGGTTGTAACTGATCGAAGAAATCCAGGTACCATGTTCTCTTCAGGTCCCACTTCGCGCCAAGCGTCGGAAACAGGTTCACATAATTCTTTGCCGTGTTGGAGAAGTAACTGCGGTTTACAAACTGGATGTTAGAATTGTTAAACTCGTATTGGATCTTTGCAAATACTTCGTGAATGTTCCTGGTCAAAGAAAAATCAAAAGCGCTTAACGAATCTGCGAGGTTATCTCTCCTGGATACTTCTCTTCTCTCCTGGCGAAACATATATCCAAACGAGAGTGTGGTGTGATTTTCATAAGTGTTCTTGATGTCATAAGTGCCCGAAAGATTTAAAGCAACATCCTGTCGTGTTTCATTGCGATCCGTTCTTCGTCCAGGCAAGTACGGCGAGTAGCCGGGTTGAACTCCGTAAACAATGTTACCCTGTTGTCTTTCAGCGGAAGCGTTTAAAATCAAATTGAGATTATCTGCATTGTTCCGGTACGTCAGCCCCAGCGACGACATCAGTCGCCGAGCTTTTTCATAGTCGGGAAGTGTTGCAGCAAGTCCGTATGGATTGTCGATCATGCCGGGCGCAGCCGACCTGGCAGTTCCATCGGGTAATTGATACACGGATGGATTTACAATGGCAGCATGACGACTATAACCATTCGATGCATCGAACGTAGGCGCCGTGAGCATCATCGACCCGATGATGTTGCTGATATTAGCCCCGCGGGTCATCAGGTTCCCGTTCGATAAATTATAAAGGAGATTGACGTCGGCCTTGATCCTGTGTGTAATGTTGATCTTCTTCATGTTCAGCGAGGCATTGTCGATCGTGAAATCGTTGTTCGGAACAACTCCCTGGTTTTTCTTTCGCGATACATTCAGTGATGTGGAACTCATGCTGATGCCGGGGAACCATGCGCTGACATCATAGTTGGTATTTACGCCGGTGCGGAAAAATTTATAGGGATTGTATGTATTCGTGCCGCCCAGGATCTGGGGACCCCAATTCATCTCCGGGTGCTCATCCGGACCTTGCGCAAATTGCGATTGAAGCTTCGGCAACTGGGTATGGGTGTTAAACCCAACCGTTCCCATCAATTGAAGGCCAAACGCTGCCGGCAAATAACTATCGCTGTTGGTTTCCACCACGTATGTTTTTGTATTTCGCGAAAGTCGCGTCCACAGCGGACGGCGGATTGAAACGATGTCGCCGGGATTGAAACGTTGCGCCCACATCCGGTACGAAGGTGTGTTGTGCCTCAGTGTGGTTACTCCTTCCGTGTCGGTCTTGATCGTATCGGCCAGGATTGACGGGTTCCAATTTCCTTTTTGAGAGCGGATGCGGACGGGAGTTTTGCCACTCACTCCCTGCAGGCTCGTTTCGGTTACAAGGATCTCGCGCGTTTGCATACCGATAAAAGAAAATACGAGCACGGAGCCGATCGGAACAGAGATAGAATAACGTCCATCGGCATCTGTAACCGTACCGACGTCGGTGCCCTTAATTACAATGTTGACCCCCGGCAACGGGGTACCATCTTCATTCGATTTCAATTGCCCGCTCACGACGCGTTCGCGGTTTTGCGCGAAGAGCGTTAGCGCAACGAAAAACATGGCGCCTAACAGGTATAATTTCATCATGGCGTTTAGGTTCTATTGCCATCATGATGCGGGCGTTATGTGATTTCCATAAAGGAGTTGTAAAAAACTGCACACGGAAATTTTTACGGTAGTAGTTAAAGGAACGGCGAAAAAGATGTCAAATAAAAAAGGGCCGTTAATTCGACCCTTTTTATTTATTTGATTGAAAACTTCAATGGCGTATCACCACCTGGTGTTTGGTTGTTTTATTATCTCTTGTGATTGATATAAAGTAGTTGCCATTGAGATAATTCCTTACGGGTATCTTCACTTCTTCTTTTCCGATGGACTCCATCGAATAAATAACATCGCCGCTCGAGTTTGCTATCGAAATACTAGTTGAAGCATTGTCGGTCGAAGCAGGGGCTATGAGCAATTCGTCAGAGCCAGGATTTGGGGATACGAGAAACGGCTCCTCACAACCGCCGGGCGGACAATCGGTTCGCTCGACATGTACCGGCTGATCTCTTGTTGTAGTGCCACAAACATTTGTTACGTTGCCTGTTACGTAAGTAGATTGACCACCTGCTGTTATCGAAACATTCTGTCCGGTACAGCCATTGCAACTCCATCCGGCAGCGGTTGATGGCATTCCAAATGTCCAGGTAAATCCAGTTGATAGAACACCCTGAGTACTAAACGAAGGTTGTCCTCCCCACAACGAAATTGAAAAAGAGCTGGTTGCGCCCGGGAGCATAGATGCAGGACCTGAGACTACAAAGTCATAGGGTCTACCGACCCATACATTATATGTGATAATATCCAGAGTTCCACCACATAAAGAGACAGTAGCTGTGACCCATCCTGCGCCGCTTGTGCTGACAGAACTTGCTTTCACTTTATAGCTCGCTGTTCCTTGTCCCGATACTTCGGTCAGGTTTGAACTTTTTGTCCAGGAGATCGTGGCTGCGGAAGGTAGATTGTTGAATGTAAAAGTGGTACCTGTGTTTGGTCTCACTTGTGAACACACCGGTGATGCTCCTGAGATTGACCAATGTAATGAGGCTATCGCACCGGCAACAGCGGCCTGGGCATTGAGACGTCCAAAGCCGAAGTCGTTATCGAAACCACCTGGTCCCATATCTGTTGCCGAGTTTTGAAGAATTGTGAGCACCTGCGCTTCGGTTAGATTCGGATTTATAGAGAGGATCAACGCCGCTACGCCAGAAGCTTGCGGAGCTGCTGCTGAAGTGCCGCCGAATAAATTGGTGTAATTGCCAGTTGCCCAGCCGAGCACAGTTGCACCCTGATCCACTCTGTCTGTTGTAGTCACGTCGCCGGTGAGATTGGTATTACCCGTGGGGGCTACCAGGTCCAGCTCCGGACCTCCGTTGCTAAATCCCCAAAGTCCACCGTTCTTATCTATAGCACCAACGGTAACCACTCCATTGACGCTTGCCGGAAAAGATACCTGATCATTTGGGTTACCGTTGCCTGATGAAAAAACCACAACAGATCCTTTGCCTCCCCGTCCGCTTGTTCTGGCATGCTCGATCGCCAGCGAGATATCCTGGTTTGGCATTCCGCCTCCCCACGAGCAACTGAGCACAGCTGCTTGTCCCTGGTTCCATGCCCATTCCATTGCTGTTGCGATTATCTCAGGACTGGAAAAACCTTGCGAATTGTTATCCGGAGAAATATTTACGGGAACAATGTATGAGTTAGGGGCAATGCCTTTTATGCCAAGGCTATTGTCATGTGCTGCAGCAATGATTCCAGCGCATGCCACGCCATGATTTTTGCTGTTGCCTTCTGTGCCTCCACTGATCGGCGCACCTTGTGTATCATTGGATCCAACTGTTTTACCAGGCAGGAGCCTGGCGCCGAATTCTTCATGAGCATCAACACCCTGGTCGATCACTGCTACACGAACTCCACATCCTTTCGTACTGTTCCATGCTTCAGGTGCGTTGATATCAATCCCCGCGGTACCGCCCAGTTGACCGGTGTTATTAAGATAGTATTGATTTGTGTAAAGCGGATCGGAATGGAACTGCAGCTTGAATAAAAAATTTGGATGACTCCAGGTAACAGCGGCAGTTTCATTTTCATAGATCTTATTGGCGATATCGAGTGTCTTGCTCCAGTCTGTTGTCTTAAAGATGTAAGAACCATACGAAGTTTCTCTTGCAAACTTAATTCCGTATTTATTCTCCAGGTAGGTTATGCTGGATCGACTCTTAAGCTTGATGGAGATCTCGTCAGTCACATATGATCGTTCGGATTTGTTTTGGCGGGATGAGAGCAAGTATCCGATCCTGGACTTCATTTGGCGCCTGTCCTGCTTGCTTAAATTTCTGATGACGACGGTGATATTTTGATCTCGCCTGCCAACTTCCATCTGCCGCCCACTTCTTTGAAGATCGTTGAACTCATTTTGAGAAAGATTTACGATTGATTCGGATGAATCCAAATCTATCATCCGTTTAACTGGTCCGTCCCAGTAATAAGTGTTAGCGTTCTGGGAGATGGCTGTGAATGAGATTAAAAGCGATGCAACTACAAGAGACAAAAAGCGAAAGTAATTTTTCTTCATTGGTAGAGTTTAGTTTTAAATTTTGATGAGAAAAGTTAAAACGAATTTCTCTTACCTGATCTATCATAAAATAATATAGGGGGTACGATTATGTCGTGTTTTCCCGATGTTATGTTCAAGGGCGAACGATTTCCAGGTTTGTCCGGATTTGTATCAGCTATGCGACTCTGTCTTGCTTACAAGAGATTGAAAGAATCAATAAAACTATTATTAAGATTCTCATTAGTCATTCCATCCCCTGCTCTGCCACGCTTTCCGTTTACTGCTATAAACTTCACTCACCCACAACAAGTACAGCGCGCATCCAACGGCACCCAGTATTGCCAGGATGCCGATAAAGAAGAATGCCTCCACAAACACAAATGCGTCGATGAATGGTCCAACCACTCCAAGTACAAAAGCGAGAATTAATAGAATGACTGGTTTTCTCATTCCTCTAAATTACAAATGCTATCTTTCGGAGGCAATAATCCTAACATGTACACAAGAAGCTGGCAGGTAATAAAAGACGACGTCAAAAGAACATTCGAGGTCTGTGGCCAGTCGGACAACACCAATGCATTCACCAACGAAGTCTACAGCATGCAGCGTGCAGGCATGAACGTAAGCTGCATTACCCCGCCGGTCTCGAACAAAGAATCCAGCAAAGACCTCGTAAAAGTTTCCACTTACAAGAAAGAAGAAGGATTGTACAGCAGGCTGCAGGCCCAGTACAAACAGATCGTCATGAAGTCGTACGAGGACTTCTGACCTTCACACAGCCTGAAGAATAAAGTTGGAATTGTCTCTCTATTGATTACCCCGCAACAAGTGCGGGGCAGGGTGGGAAATCATAAATGCTATACCACTATAAGCCAACGCAAGGCATGCGCTGGCGATCTCCGATGAAAGATCTTCTATCGGCGACATTACAATTCTCGGAACATGCAATACCAAAAACCACGTCAATATCATCATGCCCAAAAGAAATGAAGCAAGCTCGAATTTAATCCTGGTAATAATCGCGATACCCGACGCAATCAATCCCGCGCCCGCAAGGTATGCGAAGAACAATCTCGCCGGTACCCACGACGGAACGTACTCCGCTACTTCTTTCGCCAATTGAAAATGAAAGATCCCATAACTGATAATCGTTATCGCGAATACAATATCCGCCGGTCTCGAAGTTCTGTCTCTTTCAGAAAAAATTCCCGCCACGACAAATGCGCCACAGGCTAGATCAAGCTCTTTTTCGGCATTCTCCCATTCATGAAGCGTGGTGAAATTCGTAACAATAAATTGATATGGCAGGTAGTAGAGCACAAATACGAGTAGCAGCAAAACACCAGTTATCAATGAAACTGCTCTGGTCTGCCACTTAAACACAATGCCCAGTCCACTCACAACCAGCAGCGCTCCGAAAAAATACCCCACTATTGCAGCGCCCGGCCTCCACGCCGGCTCCGGCGGTATCAGCATATAGGGGAATTCATGGTCCACAACCGTCAGGATGCCTAATACTGCTATGGAGACGCCAAAGAAAATACGACCCAGGTCAGTTATTCCGGTTATTCCAAAGATTCTCATCATAACAGCTGAAAGATACGCTTAAGGGGTAACCGTTGATTGTGCATTCTTGCGCGGTTTCGTTACCTTTATCCTCTCGATTTATGATCTTACCTTGGTTTTACTTATTGATTGCGCTGCAGGGATTCTGCCTGTATCATGCATATCAACACCGCACAGATCAGAAGTGGTATTATCTCATCATCTTCATTCCATACATCGGGTGCTTCATCTATTTATATGATGCATTCTACACGCGTCGTTCTGTAACGGAGGTTTCAGAAGTACTGAAGCAGGTTGTTAACAGCAACTACAAGATCGATCAGTTGGAAAAAGATGCACTTTTCAACGACAGTGCTACGAACAACATTCGTCTCGCCGACGCCTACATCGAAGCAGGACGGTATGCCGAAGCCGTGGATCTGTACAACACTTGTCGCGTTGGTTTTCTTGCCGATGACGAATCGTTGCAACGAAAACTTTTGAGAGCGCTCTATCTCAACAATGAATTCGACAAAGTTGAAGCGTTGGGGAGTGAGCTTGCGAATACTAAGGCATTCAAGAATTCGGAAGAACGCATTGGCCTCGCATGGGCTCTTCATAAGCTTGGAAAAACAGAACAGGCCAGGCAACATTTCGAAGACATGAATCGCACGTTCACTAATTATGCCAGCCGCCAGGCGTATTGTGAATTTCTCATTGCCACCAACGATCTCACTGCCGCAAAGGCATTGGCCAGTGAATTAGCACACGAGTTCACCATGATGAAAGCCCCCGAACGTCGCATCCATCGCGACGTGATCCGCCAGGTTGCAGATTTACAGCAATCTTTGGGTAAATAGTTGTCACGGTATTGCAATTCACGCAACTCCAACACTATTTAACGCGTCTAAGTTGAGATAAACCTACACGTCATGATCAGCAACTACATCAAAGTCGCAATCCGGAACCTCCTTCGCCAAAAAGGCTTCTCGTTCATCAACATTTTCGGACTTGCGCTGGGCATCACGTGTACGGCGTTGATCGGCATGTGGGTAAATGATGAACTCAGCTACGACAAGTTCAACAAGGATTACGAGAGGATGTATCGCATCACGGCAACATTGCCCGAACTTAAAGTTCATGCTGCCGTAACTTCCGCGCCGCTGGCGTTGGCTTTCAAAAACGAGATACCGGAAGTAGAGTCTGCCGTTCGGATCTCAAGTTTTAATCGCGACCTCCTGCAGGTTGGCGATCTGAAATTCGAAGAGAAGAACATTCTCTACGCCGATTCAAATTTCTTCAAGGTCTTCACCTTCCCGTTCATCAAAGGCGACGCCGACAAAGCATTACAGAATCCCGAAGGCATCGTGCTCACGGAAGAAATGGCGATGAAGTTTTTCGGAACAACCGACATCCTCGACAAGAGCATTCGCAAAAACAACAAAGAAAATTTTACAGTTACCGGTGTCATTGCAAACATACCCGAGAACTCTCACCTGAAGTTCGATTTCGTTCAGCCGATGCGGTTTCTCGCAAGAACAAATAATGACCTGAAGAATAATGTCTGGGATAACTACAACTGGTATACTTATATCACGCTCACGCCACAAGCTGGCAGATCGGAATCCGACATTGCTGCCCTGGAAAAAAAGATGCAGGACATCTATAAAAAGAATGAGCCATACCTGAAAGTAAGTTTCGTATTGCAGCCACTCGATCGCGTGCACCTGTATTCTAATTTCCTCGCCGATCTTCCCGGTGGTGGTAATGCGCAGAACGTATACATCTTCGCGATCGTAGCCGTATTCATTTTAGTTGTCGCTTGTTTGAATTTTATGAATCTCGCTACGGCACGAGCGGCTCGTCGTGCGAAAGAAGTGGGGCTTCGCAAAGTTGTTGGAGCTATAAGAAGTCACCTGATGTGGCAGTTCCTGGCCGAGTCGCTGATCGTTGCATTGCTATCGCTCGCGTTTGCGTTGTTGTTCATCTGGCTTGTACTTCCTTACTTCAATACACTCGGCGGAAAAGACCTGACACTCGATTTCACCAACCTGAAGATCATCGGCGGACTGTTGGGCATCACGGTGCTCACCGGCCTGATTGCCGGAAGTTATCCCGCTCTTTACCTTTCCGGATTCATGCCGGCAACCGTGTTGAAAGGAAATGCCAGTGCCGGTGCATCCGGCAGTACTTTCAGGAACACCATGGTGGTGATACAATTCGCCGTATCGATCTCTCTCATCGTTGGAACAACGGTTGTATATCGTCAATTGAAATACATACAGGGATTGAATCTTGGATACGATAAAGAAAACCTCCTGTACATTCCAATGAAAGGAGAATTGTGGGAAAAGTATGAATCATTGCGTACACGCCTTGCGAGCAATCGCTTAACCAGCAACTACTCTTTCATTTCGGAAATCCCAACATCGAACGGTGGAGCAACTATCAGCGTGAAGTGGGCAGGCAAAGATCCCGACTCACAGCCATTGTTCTACAATTCCGCGATCGACGAAAACTTCGAAGAGGTTTTTAAAGCAACGATACTCGATGGCCACGGCTATGGCGAAAATGCAAAAGCAGATTCCTCGAATATCATCGTGAATGAAACTGCATTAAAGACGATGGGGATGACTTTGGAAAACGCCGTTGGAACGAGGATCACCGTGTGGGGACGTGAGCGCACGATCATCGGCGTGGTGAAAGATTTTAATTTCAAACCCGTACAGGAATCTATCGGTCCGATGTTCCTCAACAGAAACACATGGGGCGGCTACGCAATAATCCGCACGCTTCCCGGTGAAACGGAGTCTACGATCAAAGTCCTTGAAGGCATCTGCAAAGAAATGAATCCGGACTATCCCTTCGAATATCATTTCCTCGACCAGGATATCGACAATCTTTATAAATCGGAGCAACGGCTGGGAAGTCTCTTCAACGTATTTGCCGTGCTGGCGATCGTGATCTCGTGTCTCGGTCTCTACGGTCTTTCTGCCTACCTCGCGGAACGCCGCACACGCGAGCTCGGGATCCGTAAAGTACTCGGTGCTTCTGGATTTCAGTTGGTGTATTTGTTGTCGGCAACATTTACGCGACCAATTCTCATTGCAACGATCATTGCAGTTCCGTTGGCGTGGTATGGCATGAGTGAGTGGCTGAGTGGTTTTGCATATCACGTGGGCATCGACTGGACGATCTTTGTGATTGCGTTCTTGTCGGCATTATTTATTGCCTGGCTCACGGTAAGCTTTGAATCGATTAAAGCAGCTACAAATAACCCGGTGAATTCGTTGAGGTCGGAGTAAGGAGGTAATCCTAGCTTGCTCCTACAATACTCTCCGGCTTCTTCTTAAACACAAAGGGGAAAACAACTCCCAGCACCAGCGCATACGCTGCAAAGATGAACCAGATGGACGGCCAATCGCGGACGGTGCCGACGGTGAAATGATTTACCACCCAACCGCTTCCTAATGCTCCGAGGAACGAGCCGAGCCCGTTCGTGAGCACCGTAAACAATCCCTGTGCACGGGAGATGATACTCTTGTCCGATTCCATCCTGATAAAGAGAGATCCCGAGATGTTGAAGAAGTCGAACGCCATACCGTAGATGATCATCGAGAACACCAGGAACGGAAGGCCATCGCCGGGATCACCTAAGGCAAATGAACTGAACCTTAATGCCCATGCGAACATACTCATCAGCATCACCACTTTTATTCCAAAGCGTTGCACGAAGAATGGTATCGTGAGAATAAATACTGTTTCCGAGATCTGCGAGATCGACATCAGGAGGCCAGGATGTTTTACCGCAAATGAATCGGGAAACGTTTCTGTGAAATCATGAAGGAATGCTTCTCCGAAAATATTCGTGATCTGTAACGCTGCCCCGAGCAACATCGAGAACACGAAAAATATCGCCATCCGCCTGTTCTTGAAAAGCACCAGGGCATCCAATCCCATCGCAGACATCCAACTGAGTTTCATGCCTGTTTGCACCGGCGGACATTTGGGTAACGTGAACGAGAACAATCCCAACGCAGCGCTTGCGCCTGCACTGATGAAAAGCATGTTGGGACTCAACGACCATCCGGCAAGATCCACAAGCCACATGGCCAGGATGAAACCGATCGTTCCCCAAACACGAATAGGCGGGAAAGATTTTACGATATCGAATCCGTCTTTCTCGAGGATGGTATACGAAAGTGAATTGCTAAGTGCGAGTGTCGGCATGAATGCGAGCGCATTCAACAACATCGCCCAATACATCATCTGGAAATCTGAAACTGCCGATGCCCAAAGAAGCGCTACGGCAGCAAACAGGTGACAAATACCAAACAGTCTTTCAAGGTTTACCCAACGGTCGGCGACGGTGCCGAGCAGCGCGGGCATAAATAAAGCGGCGACACCTTGCGTTCCGTAGATCGCGCCGGTCTCGCCGCCTGTAAATCCAAGTTTATGGATCAGGTATCCGCCAAACGATATAAGCCATGATCCCCATGCAAAGAATTCGAGGAAGCTTACAACGGTTAACCGAAACCTGGTGCTCATCTTACAACAACTCTTTCAACAGCGGTGCAAGAATCAATCCTACAAGACACGTTAACTTAATAACAATGTTCATTGAAGGCCCCGACGTATCCTTGAATGGATCGCCCACTGTATCTCCAACAACGGCAGCCTTGTGTGGCTCCGACTTCTTATAATAAACCGTTCCGTTGATCTCAACACCTTTTTCGAAGGACTTCTTGGCATTGTCCCACGCACCGCCGGCGTTGTTCTGGAAGATTGCGAACAGCACGCCTGTTACTGTAACACCTGCCATGTAAGCACCAAGAGCTTCGGCACCCATAACGAGACCGACAACTACAGGTGTAACCACAACGATAACGCCGGGCAACAACATTTCGCGAAGCGCGGCATTGGTAGAGATCTGAACACACTTGCTGTATTCAGGTGTGCCTGTGCCTTCCATGATCCCTGGAATTTCGCGGAACTGGCGACGAACTTCGTCAACCATGTACATGGCAGCTTTACCTACGGAGTTCATAGCAAGGGCGGAGAACAGCACAGGTATCATAGAACCGATGAACAACGCGGCAAGAACTTTTGCTTCGAAGATGTTGATACCGGTAATGCCGGTGAATGTAACGTAAGCAGCAAACAGCGCGAGCGCCGTAAGAGCGGCTGAAGCGATGGCGAAACCTTTACCGATAGCAGCTGTCGTGTTTCCAACTGAATCGAGAATATCTGTCTTCTCACGAACCTCGGGAGGAAGGTGACTCATCTCGGCAATACCACCGGCGTTGTCGGCGATAGGACCGAATGCATCGATCGCTAATTGCATGGCTGTATTAGCCATCATAGCCGAAGCAGCAATACCAACTCCGTAAAAACCTGCGAGCTCGTAAGCACCCCAGATCGCAAAAGCGAAAAGAATAACGGGCAATGCAGTAGAAAGCATACCGGTACCTAAACCGGCAATGATGTTCGTAGCCGCGCCGCTGGCCGACTTACGAACGATGTCGAGTACGGGCTTGCCTCCAAGACCTGTAAAATATTCGGTTATGTAAGAGATTGCGGTTCCGACAACCATACCCACAATAACAGAATAGAATACATTCATGCTTGTAGTAGTTGCCGTTGTAAACGCGCCGCTCTTGAATATGCTCATGCTTATAACTTCGGGCAACATTGCCTGGATGAGGAAGTAAGAAGCGATGAGTGAAAGGATGATAGAAACCCAGTTGCCGCGATTCAAGGCACCCTGAACCGAGTTAACGTCGAGCGTAGCATTTTCTTTCACGCCAACAACGTATGTGCTGAGGATGGATGCAACGAGACCAACTGCTGCAATAGCGAGTGGAAGAAGGATCGGGCCAAGACCATCGAACGGCATGTTGGCGATGGTACCGCCGCCGGCAAGGAAGTCGCGAACGAGATAATTACCGAGCATCATCGACGAGAGCGTGGTTGCAACGTAAGAACCGAAAAGGTCGGCGCCCATACCTGCAACGTCGCCAACGTTATCACCTACGTTGTCGGCAATAGTTGCGGGGTTGCGTGGATCGTCTTCGGGAATGCCGGCTTCAACTTTACCAACGAGGTCGGCACCAACGTCGGCAGCTTTAGTGTAGATACCTCCGCCAACGCGGGCGAACAATGCGATACTTTCTGCACCAACAGAGAAGCCTGCGAGCACTTCGAGAACGCGTGTCATAGTTTCATATCCGCCGTTCGCGAACGAACCGTCCATGAAGTATGAGAAGAAGAATATGAAGAGCATTCCAAGACCGAGGATGGCAAGACTGGCTACGCCGAGTCCCATTACGGCACCGCCGGTGAATGAAACGCCGAGTGCTTTTCTGAGTGATGTGCTTGCGGCGTGTGCTGTACGTACGTTTGCCTTGGTGGCGATGCGCATACCGAAGAAACCAGCAAGCGCGCTGAAGATACATCCGAACACAAAAGCTACAACGATGAGGATATGTGATGTCTCAACTTTTTGTGACATCCATGCGAGGAAACCACCGGCTATCAAAGTATAGATAGCCAATATCATGTATTGAGCTTTAAGAAATGCCATTGCTCCGTCTGCGATGTGCGAAGCGATTTCGCGCATCCTTTCGTTTCCTGGATCTTGTTTAGAAACCCATGCAGCTTTTATGGCCATCACGATGAGACCAAGGACGCCAATGGCGGGAACCACGTAGATAGAATTGTTCATTTGACTTTACCCTTGAGAATTTGGTTTTTGATTTTAAGCTTTTCCTTTATTGAGACGACTGTTCCTTTGTCCGTAGAAATAATAGATCACCAGGCCGATCGCCATCCACAAGAATAATCGAAGCCAGTTTTCCCAGCCGAGGCTGATCATCATCCCAACGTTGAACAGAATTCCCAATGCGCCAACGAGAGGAAGCGCCGGAACGCGGAAGCCTCTCTTTGTATCCGGATTTTGTTTTCTCATCATGAACACTGCGATGATGATAATAACAAAAGCGAACAGTGTTCCGATGTTTACCAGCTTCGCAATAAGCGACAGGGGAAACATGCCAGCAACAGCTGCAATAGCAATACCTGTGATGATCGTGGCGTTGAACGGCGTCTTAAACTTCGAATGAAGCTTGCCGAAAAATTTCTCGGGCAACAACCCGTCTTTCGCCATTGAGAAGAATAATCGTGTTTGGGCGAGAATGTTCACCAGCAACACAGATGTAAGACCTGCAACAGCCGCTATCGAGATAAACCATGAAGCGAACTTCATTCCTTTCGAAGCAAATGCTGCCGCAACAGGAGCATTGATATCGAGGTCGGTGTATTTCACCATACCGGTTAGTACAAGCGACACTAAAATATATAGTGTGGTACAGATCGCCAGCGAAGCGAGTATACCAAACGGAATATCTTTCTTGGGATTGAGCGCCTCGCCAGCTTGCGTGCTTACCGCATCGAACCCGATGTAAGCAAAGAATACATACGCGGCTGCCGTTAGAATTCCCTGGTAACCGAATGCAGCTTCGCCCATATCGTTTACACCGCGCATAGGAATGAATGGCTCCCAGTTAGTAATGTCGACGAAGAATGCACCGACACCGATCACGAATATTGTTACACTTACTTTGAGGATCACCATCGCCGTATTGGTGTTCGCAGCTTCGCGAATACCCCTCGTGAGGATGAACATGATCAGCAAGCTTACAAGTACAGCAGGAAGATTGACGGCAATTCCCAGGCCTGCAATTGAAGGAAGATCTATTGAAGAATAATGATTGGCAAGATCAGACAATGTTCCGTTAGCAGTTGCTTTAGTGATCAAAGCATGAGCAGTCTCGGGATCATTCACGGCCCACAACGGAAATCTGACTCCGAAGCTTTCCATGAGCTTCACGAAATACCCGGACCATCCCACCGCCACCGTAGACGACGACATAGAGTACTCTATAATAAGGTCCCACCCGATGATCCACGCGAACAGCTCGCCCATCGTGGCGTACGAATAACTGTATGCCGATCCGGCAACAGGAAGAATAGAGGCAAACTCAGCGTAACAAAGTGCGGCGCATGCACAGCCAACACCGGCTACAAGAAATGAGATCGTTAAAGCAGGTCCCGCAAATTCGCGGGCGGCGAGACCAGTCATCACGAAGATGCCAGCGCCTATAATACAACCGATTCCGAGTGCTGTGAGAGTCCATCTGCTGAGGACGCGTTTCAGACCTGTGTGACCTGCTTCAGCTTCGAATTCCGCTATGGATTTGGTTGCTTTTAACTGGCGTAGATTGAATAAAGGCATAGAGTGAGAATCAATGAGCGCCTGTGCAGGTTTTTAGTTTTCGGGCTGTAAAACTAATGAAAAGTAGCTCACGGAAAGCACGGAAAACACGGAAAGATTACTTTTGGGCTCAATATGGCCCCCGAAACCCTGCGCCTCATAAACGTGATCCTTCATATTGCCGCGGGCAGTTTTGCACTCGTATTCGGAACAATAAATATCGTTAACGGCAAGGGCGGGAAGGTGCACAACAAGGTAGGCCGGTGGTTTCTCTGGTGCATCGGAATCGTTGCAGTTACGGCCACCATCGGGGTGCTGGTATTTGAATTCAAAGCGTTCCTCGCCGTGCTCACACTGCTGGTTGCCTACCAGGCAACGTCGGGATACCGGGTTCTTAAAACGAAATCGAACGGACCGGCAACGATCGATATGATACTCTCCATTGCCGGGTTCGCATCGGCAGTCATATTCATAGTGTACCTGAGATCCATCACTTTTCCGTGGTCACCGGTTATCATTTATTCAACACTTGTGTGGCTGATGATGCAGAGCGTTTATGATCTAGCACGATTCCTGTTCCCTAAAAGATGGTTCGCAAGTTTGTGGTTGTATGAACACACCTTCAAAATGATAAGCTCTTTCGGGGCGATCATTTCTGCTTTCCTCGGAAACGTTGTGAGGGCAGGACAACCGTACACACAGATCATGCCGTCGGTTCTTGCATTGTGGATCGCGATCTATTTCCTGGTCGCATTGTATCGCAAGAAGGTAAAGCTCTACTCAATAAAAGGGTAACAAGCAAAAGGCACCAACTTTCGTTGATGCCCTCTTCACAACCTGTTACAAACTAAAACTAATTAATGAGGATTTGTCCCATTGCGTTTCGTTGCCTTACCGTTCTTGTCGAAGTAGTAAGTCTTAGGTGTGTTACCGCTTGTGCGGAGTTGGTATGAGTCACCAGCCTCGTTGCGATAAACGGTGCCTGTTTCCCAGCCACTATATTCGGTACCATTCAAAGTTGTACGGAGGTTAGCAGGAACTTCTGAAGACTGAACTTTCGTCCATCCTTTCATGTCCTGGTCTTTCCTCAGTTCGTCCGACTGCTGAGTAGTAGGTTGTGGCTGAGTCTGAGTTTTCGATTTTGTCGTGTCTGTTTGTGCATATGTCGTTACTGCGAACAATGCAACGCACGATGTAATTAAGATTAGCTTTTTCATATCATTTGATGATTTTAAATCCGATGAGCTATGCTTAAAAACAGTGCCTCAAACATTAACATGCATATTATCATCGTTAGTCAACTCATTTAACCATGATTAATCTAAGGAATGGGGAATGAGATTGACATGTGGGGATAAATGAAACATCTGGTATGTGGATTGTCCATTCAAACTCATTATGGAATGGCTTGATAAAATTCTCGGATTAAGTGCGCATGAACTCGAGTGGTACCAGATGGTGCTTCGTGCTGTGATAGTATACGCGGTTGCATTGGTGTATATCCGCATCGCCGGCATGCGATCGTTCGGAACGAGTTCCGCATTCGATGTAGTGATAACGATAACGATCGGCGGAATTCTCAGCAGGACGATCACCGGGCATTATCCCTTCTTTCCGGTATTGCTCACCGCCTTCGTGATGGCATTATGCCACAGGTTGATTGCATTACTCACGTTCAAGTCTGATAAGGCGAGGATTGCCGCGGAGGGCAAACCGGTATTGTTGTTCACAGAAGGATCATTCGTGGAGAAGAACCTTTCGATGAATTCGATCCATCGAACCGATCTTGACAGAACGCTGCGAGAACAGGACTTGATGATTATGGTAAGGTGAAGTCGATATGGTATGAAGTGGATGGGAAGATAAGTGTAGTGAAGAAGGACTAGCTATCACCAGCTGTTTCGCCATGGCGAGATGATGCTTCAACGTGGGGAGTTTTTCGGCAGCCCACTTCTTTAAGTCAGGATCTTCTTCGTGCTGCGATGCATTCGTAAACAACTCTACCGCCTGCTCATGATCTGCCACCATCTTCTTCGCATACTCGCGCTCGAATTCTTCGGTGCTGAGATTATGAAGACTCCTATATGTTGCCTCACACGACACACACTCTGAAGGTAGTTTTATTCCTTTCTGTTCAGCCAACTCCTTCAACTCCTCCCCTGCCGTGCGGTGGTCTTTCACCATCATCTTTGCAAACGCTTCAGTTTTTTTGCTATTCGTTTTTTCCATGGCCATCTCACCCAACTTCACCTCACCTTGTCCAGCTTCTGCCGCTTTTGTGGCGAACGAATTCATCACTCCAGGGTTTGCAGCTGCGTGATGCTCCGACTCCTTAGGATCTGCTTTTTGGGATTTATCAACTATCTCAGCGGAATTGGTGTCGAATTGATTTTCCGCACGATGACCACCGCAGGCGAACAGAAAAGTTAACGCGAGAAAAGACAGGGATAATTTCATACCAGTGGTATTTGATATGAAAACGGCCTCAAGATTCGGACCATGTTATTGCACAGAGTTACACAGAGGCCTCGCAGAGTTGCGCAGAGGAATTTCTCTGTGAAGCTCTGTGCCACCTCTGCGGAACTCTGTGCAATAGCGCTGACGTCCTGAACGGGTTCGAACCGTTGTGATAGCTCGTGCAAAGCTACGCCTAACCTCTCAGCCACAGGACTTTTGTGAGACTCTACCCTCATGAAGAAGTCTCAACCAAAATTTTATTTACAGTTAACCAAAGAACGAATTAAGATGCCTTACAAACCTTTCTGGCTCCTCAACCATCGGAAGATGCCCACACTTCTCAATAAATCTTATCTCTGAGTTCTGAAGAAAATCATGAAAGTGAAATGTGATCGCCGGCGGCGTAATCCTGTCTTCCAATCCCCACAACAACATCACCCTGTGATCGAGCTTGTTAAGCATCGACTCCACCGAAGTGTTTGCCGATGATCTTATAAGGTTCTCGATGTTCGCTCTCGACGATTCATCTTCGATGGTCTTATAGATGTCGTTCACCAATGCAGGCCCCGCGAGGTAAGTATTATAAAATGCCGATCTCACCCTGTCGCCGATAAGCTCATACTGGTCGTGATCGACCGACGCAATCACATCCAGTTCTTCACTTTGAAACAAGTCGGTGCCCGACACAACGATCTTCTCCACATTGCCGGGATGCTCTGATGCATAGATCAACGCGAGTTGACCACCGATGCCATGACCAACGAGGAGCACATCGGAAAGCTGGTGCCATTCAATAAACTCGTGAAGATGTGCCGAGAGCTCCCGGATATTCGCTTGTTCCACCGGAAGGTCGAACAACGGGAGTCGCGGGACGATTACCCGAAAATTTTTCTTCAGGCCGTCGATCGTCCTCTTCCACATGCTCACTTTTCCAAAGAGCCCATGCAACAATAGCAGGGTTGGGCCTTTGCCAACATCGATAAACGATTGGCTGTATTTCGGTTCTGTCATGATGCAATTTTAACTAAAAATCCTATTTAGTCTATAGAATTTATAGGTTAAAAGGAATTAAATAGATAAAACGACGTATTATGAGGATTAGCGGGCGTTTCCTTTGGGAAACATGGCCTTGTCGGGCGACTTGTTAAGTTCGTCCAGGACCTTCTTTATGATCCGCGAGCGGGTATCGGCAGCCTTCTTGGGACTTACCAAATAGGTGACGGTCGCCTCCACCCACGTGTTTGTGTTGATCCTGAAGGCGATGAATGGATATTCTTTCACATCCACCTGGCTCACGGGCGTGTTGGCCATGTAGTTTTTCAGGTTGCCGATCTTCTCGTCGGTGTCCTGGTCGAGTTCCGTTTTCGTTACCCGTTTCATTACCTCCTCTATAAATTTCAAATCGCTCTCGTATGCAAAGTGAAAGGGAATCTCATTCCATAGATAAGGGAAGGTTGTCCACGAATAATTGAAAACCGGCGATTGAAGCACGAGGCTATTTGGAAAACGTACGAGTCGTCCGCTCGGAAGATCGTTCGTGAGATAGTCGCCACCGAATTCCCAGAGTGTTGTATCGAGATAACTGATCTCGACAACGTCGCCCTTGAAGTCATTGATCTGGATCCGTTCGCCCACATGATAGGGTGTCCTGGTGACGATGTATAGCCAGCCGATGAGTGATGTGATCGGTGTTTGTAAAGCGAAGCCTGCGAGCAATGAGAACAGACCGAGAGAAACAGCCGCAGTATACCAGTTCTCGAACAGCAGCGACGCTCCGATTACCAGGATGACTACAACTGCAAGTAATCGAATGAGCCGGATAAGATTATAGCGTGTGGCCGGCGAAGGATGATTGCCGGTGATTGCATGTTCGATAATGCGTGATGCGGTGAGAATTGCAAATGAGATCGAGAACCAGAGTGCTGCCTTCTTGAGATGTTTCAGGTAATCGCCAAAGACGGCGAAGACGTGGAGACCGAGAATAATATAACCCGCAAGAAATGTGAGCGACAAGACCGCAAATGACCAGATCCAAAAGCGAGGCTGGGAACGGCGCTCCCTAAGTTGCTTTGGGTTAAGTATGTTCATTCGGGCGGAATGACAAAAACTGTGCCCTACCCAGTTGGGTTAATGTAAACCGCAAAACAGAAGAATAACCAACAGCAGACCGCAGAAGTTTTAAGTTAGCGTTATGCTTTTGAGTGGGCCAGGTTATTGTCGTGAACCCGACCGAGAAAGTTGTAGAGGCGAGTTTTGCTCCATCAGATCAAGTTAACTTAACCTTCAGCGGTTCTGCTGTTCGACATTATCCTGTTCTGCTGTTTTCTTAATTATAACTCACCCCCCAGATATAAAACTTGCTGATGTTCTTGAGCCAGTCAACACGACGAAACAATAAATCTCATTTCCCAAAATATCAAAAAAGTTATCTTCGTATACCGATCCCCATCAAAAAATGAATTCCATACTTAAAGACAAAAATTTCAGGCTGTCGGTTATCGTAACGCTGGTGTTCCTCGGAACCGGTTTGATATTCCTGATGGTTGGACTTGCGGAGTACACCACCACTCTTTTTGCATTGCTACCGATAACCCTCGGTGTCGCCATCGGCGAACTGTCGCGCAAGCGGTGGGTTTATATCGGTCTCATTACAACCGGTATCATATTCCTGTCTTTCTTGTTCGTGATGGGCCTTGCGAGTTTTGTGTGCATCCTCTTTTGTCTTCCTATCATCGTTGTCGGAACACTCCTGGGTTACTTTCTTACGGTACTGATCAGGAAAAGACGCGACATGAAACCAACTGAAAGGCTTCATGTTCTCATTCTCCCATTGATCTTATTTGTGATCGCAGCGCCTATCGAAACTTATTTGAGATCCGACAAAAAGGATGTCATCAGTGTAAGCACCGAACAGATATTTAATTACACACCGGAAGAAGTTTATGATGCTATAAAGTCGGTGGATACGCTCGATGCCGACAAACCGTTCCTGATGAACATCGATCTGCCCATTCCAACCAAATGTGTTCTCGAAAAAGAAGAGATCGGCGGATTGAGAACATGCTATTTCAAACCTGGCATTCTTACCAATGGTGATTTCGGAAGTGGAACGATCACTGAAAAGATCACCGAGATGGAACGTGGCAGGATCCTGAAAATGGACGTGATCGATTATAACCTCGTTGGCAGAGAGTGGCTTGGATTTAAAGAGGCGATCTATCGTTTTGAGCCGGTAGAAGGCGGACGTTGCAAGATGACACGTATTACTACTTACACTTCAGAGCTAGGTCCGCGATTCTACTGGGAGCCGCTCGAGAGGCTTGGGATCCAACAGGAGCATGAGTTCGTTTTTAGAAATCTCGAAAAAGATCTTAAAAAGAGAGTTAACGGCACACCTTAAAAGGAACATCCGTTTCGTTATCTTAATACCATGACATCCCGAGCCGGACTCCTTGTGGCCATATTAATAGTCGCGCCCGGAATTACATATTCGCAGACTTTCTATAGAAACGTTGGCCCAGACTGCGTGGAGCGCGAAAGGATGGTGCTTCAGTCCATCCCGGAATATTATGAGCAGGGGAATTTTGCGAAGATCGATTCAACGCTGAACAATCTTGACATCAGTTGTTTCTTCCCGCTCGAATTTTCGTGGCGGATGAAAACATTACTAAAACTCAGGGATCATTCGCTCGGGTCGAAAGATTTTAATCTAAAAGACTTTTATCACTTAAGTAATTATCTCGAAGAGCAACGCACCATTGCATTACTAAATGCTACCGATGAATTTCCAGCACGGCATTTCAAGTTTTATTACGGTGATAACTCCACCGTAATTTTTTCATACAATGATTTCACCCGCGATCTCGCTTCGCAGATCCTGGCAGATTACCAGTCAACTCCCGATTGCTCCACGGAGAAGATCATATTGAACGCATATTCGGGGAACACCAGATCTGTATCAGAACAACTACGCGACGATAATTGTAAAGCGCCGCCTGCATTGGTGTATCGGAATGCATTGAAAGAAGCCAATCATCGCGCGCTCCTGGATGCATATATCTATAGCGGTGTGTGGGTGCCTTATGGCAATAACAAGATCCTCGGCAATCATCCGTTCATCGGCTTCGGGATGGGAGGAGGAAGGAAATTCATCTTCGATTTCACTATGGAGTTTCGTTTCAGCCAGGCAGCTAATTATTACGTGGTTCAGAATAAAGGACAGAGCATAGTCACCAATCATTTCTTCGGAGGTTATATCGGCGTTGATGTCAACTACAATTATTTGACTGCAAACCGACTCAAGTTTTATATCGTGAGCGGACTGGGCCTCGATGGATTTGATGTAATCGACGATAATTCGAACCAAAATCACGAAGGGAAATCAATCAACACATTTAATGTTAATGCCGGGCTCGGCTGGCGACTCTTCACACCCGACGGCACTTACGCGGGACTTGAAGTGCGAAATAATTTTGTGAACTATAAAAATCCCGGTGGCACACCCCTCGACGGAAACACCATTTCAATCAGGCTGATCTACGGCATGATGAGAAATCAATATAAGAGTGCGGAGCTTCGACGCCTTCACAACATCGTAAAGCAATAATATGCGAATGATAGTTTTCATATTGCTGGCTTTTACTTTCGGATCGTGTGCATTCTTCCGGTATCATTCTATGTTGGTAGAAAAGCCTGACCGCAAGATCCAGAATGTTGCGGTGCTAATCTTCATACAACCTCACGCAAACGAGGAGCTCACAGACAATGCACAATTCGAAGCCACAAAAGCAGCTGCAGAACAGTTGAGCGATCTGCATGCATTTGATTTCCTGATACTCGAAAGAGACCTCCCGTTAACGAAGATCAACGATATCGCATCGGATCTTCGTGGCGAATACGATGCTTACATTACGCTCATCGTCAGCAATCGTGTCACCACCCGCGTTACGCTCGAGATGCGGGAAACAAATTCGAAGAACACCCTGCTGATCCAGGCACGTCATTCCGTTTCCGGAAGCACGGACGAAGCCGTTCGCGGAACTATAGACCTGTTTGCCAAACAATGGAAGGCGATACGCTAACAAACTGATCGTCTCACGTACTTGAATCGAATTGCGGTTGTGGTGCCGGTTTCAGAGCTTAATAAGTTTCTTCAACAGCCACTGGTAGTGGAACATGTATTTGATTTTTAATTTCTCTCACAGATCACACGGATCGCACAGATAAAATGCATTTCAGCGTGTTCCGTGCTTTTCCGTGAGAAGCGCACTAGCCCCTCAACACTCTCGCTGGATTCACATTCGCACCTCTATAAACCTGCACGATCACCGAAGCTGCGAGCACGAGCAACAACGCGACAGACGGAACTGCGAACATCCAGAATGAAATCCCCACTCTTACCGGGTAACTCTCCAGCCAGCTGTTAATTGCATACCAACTCAACGGCGTTGCAATGATGATAGCGATCACCAACAACCTTCCAAACTGCGTTGATAACAACATCATAATGCTTTTCACCGAAGCACCCAATACTTTCCGGATACTGATCTCCTTCGATCGTTGATGCATGGTGAACGTTGCCATGCCAAACAGTCCGAGACATGCAACGAGTATCGCGAATGTTGCAAACACTCCGAAGATTGCGCCGAAGCGTAAGTCGGATGCGTACATACGGTTGTAAAAATCTTCGGCGAAGTAATAATAGAACTCGCTGCCGGGATAGAATTCGGAGTACAACGCTTCAACTTTACCAACAGTCTCTTCGATGTTGCCATTGACGAGTATGGAGATCCTTCGTGGATAAACTTCCATCGGCAAAAGAACCAACGGGCGATGCGTTACCTTCAGCGACTCCCAATAAAAATTCTTCACAACACCTACGATGCTCAACGTGTCTCCCATCCAAACAACTTTCTTTTCGATAGCATCGGCGCTTGTGCCAAGCTTGAAGTCGGCAACGAATGCTTCATTCACGATAACTCTTTTGAGGTCCGTCTTTCTTTCGGCATCCCAGTTACGTCCCGCGGATATCGACATCTTATAGGTATCGATAAAATCGAAGTCGGAAAATATCGTGCACGCGTTCTCACCCGGTGTAATTTCTTCGGCCGACTTACCGACGATGTCGATATGTGCACATTGATTGTAACTTCCGCCAGGCACGACGCCGGATGTCGCGACACGCTCAATGTTCGGCAGCGAGAGCAATTTGTTCTTCAGTGAAACCGTTCGTTGTGCCATGGCCGTATTCCATTCGCCGTTGTTCTCGATGCTCGCTGCCTCTACAGGACAAGACACAACGAGCACTTGCTCTGTACGCCCGCCTTTGTCCTGCTTCTCCATAAACCACACCTGCTGAACGATTGCCGATGTGCAGATCAGGAGACACAACGATGCTGTGAATTGAAATACGATCAATGCTTTTCTCAAAGAAAATCCTCCTGCCGGCGAAGCGCCCGTTCCTTTGATCACCTCCACGGTCCAGAACGACGACAGGATGATGGCGGGATAGAGCCCCGATACCAGTGTGCCGAAGCCAAGCAGGCAAAGTATAACTGTAAGTTGATCGGGACTGGTGAGATCGAGTGTGAGCTGCCGGTCCGCCAGGTTATTAAGTACAGGCATGAACAAACCTGCAAGTATGATCGCAAGGGTCATGCTGATTACATTGATCATGAACGACTCTGTCATGAATTGAAGAACCAACTGCTTTCGTACAACTCCCAGCGCTTTCTTAACGCCAACTTCCTTCGCCCGTTCAATTGCCCTTGCCGTGGAGAGATTAACATAATTAACCCACGCAATGGCGATGATCGTAACGGCGATGATCATGAACAGGTAGATGTTACCCAGATCTTTTCCCTGTCGCGGGTCCTGGTGCGACAGATGGATGTCACCAATTGGTTGTAAAAACATTTCCGGTTGATACGTGAGCTTCTCGCCCGACTTGTATTCCGAGATAAATCGTGGGAACGCTTCACTCACTTTCTGTGCCGACGAAGCATCGTCGAGTTCAACGTAAGTGAAAAAGTTGTTCCAACGGCACTGACCCTGGTAAAATGCAGTGTTGATCAACGGATCGATCGACACGAAACTTGAATAACCCAATGTAGAATTATCCGGTGCGTCTTCGATCACGGCGGTGACCACGAGATCGGAACTGAGCCAATCGCCTTTCAGTGCAAGTGTTTTACCGATTGCATCCATGGGATCTTTGAAGAACCTGGAGGCAGCAGATCTACTCAACACAATTGAATAAGATCCCGTCAATGCATTCGACAGGTTGCCGGCCAATGGTTTGAATGTAAACAGGTCGAAGATAGAATTGTCGGCGAAGAGGATGCCGCTTTCCGTAGATGATCTCTCCTCGTGGCCCTCCTTTAAAGTAAGCGTGCCTTGCGTCCAGTGAAACCGCGCGATGTTGGTGATGCCGGGAACGGATTCCTTTAATCCCGGCGCAACATCCCACGCGGTGAAAGGCTCCATGTCCAATGAATAAAGTGTTGTGTTGAGCTGGTACAGCCGGTCGGCCTTCGAATGAAACGAGTTGAAGCTTGTCTCGAAACGGATATAACACCAGAGCACGAGAAATATCGCGACACCGCAACTGAGACCGAGGATATTAATAGAGGAATAAAGCGTGTGCTTTCGCAATTGGCGAACCGCGAGAACGAGATAGTTTTTAAGCATGAAGGAAGTTACTGAAAAAAGTTTTTACTCTCTTATGGAATCCTTCCTCCATTCACATCCTAAGAGAAAATCCTAACTATGAAAACCTACATTCAATCAGCGATCGTTTGCGTAGCACTCGCATTCATCGCACAAGCATCGTTCGCACAATCAAGAAGCACTATTGTTAACGGCACCGTTGTTATCGATCAAGATAACTCGCCGCTGCCCGGTGTGAACGTAACCATCGCCGGAACAGTGGTGGGCATGCTCACCGACGCCGACGGAAAATTCTCGTTTCCCACGGGCCTCAAACAGGGCGACGAACTCGTGTTCAGCTTCGTTGGCTACGTTACACAGAAGTATCTCGTGACCGAAGAAGCCAGCCAGGACGTGACGATCCGCATGAAAGACGACAACATCCTCATCGAGGAGATCGCATCGAACGATCATTACACGGTTAAGAGTCGTCGCGGCATACTCGCCGTGTTGAAAGGAAAACACTGAGCCATGAGATCTATCGGTCTTTTGATCCTCTTCGTTGGGCTGGCAATCGGAACCCGTTGCCAATCCAACGAGATCCAAAAGGCCGATAGTATCGCGAATGCATTCCAGGATTATTCGTTGAGTGACCTTGACCAGCTTTCGTACAAACTCACAAGTCCATTAAAAACCGAGACAGGAAAATTCAGGGCGATCTATAAATGGGTGTGCACCAACATCCAGGGCGATTACGACATGATGGAGTACTGTCGAAGAAAAAGAGCGAAGCTCAAAGGAGAAAAACTTGATCGTTGGAGTAAAGAGTTCAACAAGATCGTAATATAAACATTGTTAGACCGGCGACGAACCTTGTGTAAGGGTTACGTATGGTTAGTTCGTGAGCTTGCGTTGAGAGCGGGTATTGATTGCGAGATCATTACCGGCTACGCAAGAACAGCCCGGTCTAACATCGGAGGAAACGGCGTCGCCAATCATTCGTGGAATGCAGTGATGTTGGATGGCAGGTGGTATTTGTGCGATCCCACGTGGTCGAGCGGCGCCGTAAACCCCGAAAATGAATTCACAACTTCATACACCGACATTTATTTTTTACCAGATCCCGATTGGTTCGTTCTCAATCATTATCCTTCAGAGGTAAAATGGACATTGCTGGAACAGCCGCCCAGCCTGCATGATTTTTTGAATAAGCCATTGATCTACGCCAGCGCTTATAAATATAAAGTGAAGCCTGTTAATGAAGCTTCATTCGACATAACGTCAACGAAAGGACATGAAGTCGCCTTCAATTATCTCGAAGATGGAAAGGCATCAGTTAAAACAACAACATATCAAAGAAAAGGCACTTACGCCTACCACATCAAGGTCAATAACGAATATGTGATCACTTACCGGGTAACGGTGCGGTAGCTGAAGATCTTCTTCCAGGCATCGAACGACTGTTTCGGATTGAGATCTTTGTCAACAACACCGAGGTATGCAAAATATTTTACCGTCGGATCGACACCGGATGGCACTGTCGTCAAATCGATATCGGTAAAAGTCAACGAGAACAACGCAGTTGCATCTGCACGATTCAACATATCGGCCTGCTTCAGAATATAATCGGATTGAATTTGCTCGCTGCCCTGAAGCTGATTGTTATTGGGCCCTGTAATGCCTTGCGAAGTCCAGCCGCCTTCGCTCACGAACACAGGCATCGAAGCATCATTTTGGATCCGGTCATAATAGTCTGCCGGAAGATCTTTCGGATCTTCATAGGCGAAATACGGGTAAGATGAAATTCCCAACTCCGTTACAAACGAGAAGTCGGAAAGATCCTGCGCGATGCCTGTATATTGGAACGTGCCCTGCAAACTTCCCCATGCAACATCGGCCTGAACGCTGACACTGAGACTTGCTTGTGTGTTTCTCGTTTTGAGATCCTGGGCTGCATCATTCGCTGCTTTCTTCACTCCATTATAAATCGCCGACGGCGCAGACAACCGAATGAGGTTCGTCTCGAGTGCGAGGCCGATGTGTTCGGGTTTCAGGATGCTGTCCATCGCGATCACAAACTTCCGGTAGATCTTTTGTGCATCGTCATCGGCAATACTTTTACCGGCTGCGGCAAGTGTCTGTGAATCCGAAGACCGGTTCAATCCATTTTCGGGATCGATGTAAACCCAAAGCCTGAGGTTATGCTGACGATAATAGTCTACAAGACCTTTATAATTGGTATTTACATAATCGGCTGCCGGTTGGCCTGCGAGCAATTCGGTCCAGGGCACTTCGGTGGTGATCATGGCAACGTCGCCGGGGTCGACCCACATCTGCAATGTTTTGATCACCATGTCAAAGTCGTCGTAGCGCGGAGCAGAGTTCTGAAAGCCCATGAGAAATGTCCGTGTAGGAACTGGTTCGTCTTTTGAGCAGGAAAGTAAAATGATCAAAAGCAATGGTAATGCAGATCGCATCTTCTAATTTAGCCAAACCAGAACAATGACCATCTATTTACTTCCTGGTCTCGGTGCCGACGAACGACTTTTTCAATATCTCAAGCTTGGGGATCACGAAATAATTCCCATTCACTGGATCTCTCCAACACCCGACGATACGATAGAAAATTACGCTGCGAAGATCGCACTCCAGATCTCCGGTCACGACAACGTTCTTATTGGTCAGAGTTTTGGTGGCATAATGGCCGTCGAGATCGGAAAGATCATGCCGTTCAAAAAGATCATCATCATCTCGTCGATGATCTCCAGCGACGAACTTCCGAGACGCTATCGCATCGCGGGGCTGCTAAGGTTAAACAAAATACTCACACCCGGACTTCTCAAAAGATCACATGTGCTCATCAATTGGGTAATGGGCGCAGTTGATCCTCTGCGCAGAAAATTATTAGCCGACATGCTTCGCGACAGCGACGAAAAATTTATGTCGTGGTCTCTTCAGCAGATCCTCGACTGGAAGAACAGGACAGTTCCCCCGAACATGGTGTGTATTCATGGCGACAATGATAAGGTGCTGCCGCTACGTCGTGCGGAGTATGTGATCAAGGGCGGCGGTCATCTCATAGTTGCCAATCGTGCAGACGAAGTCAGCGCGGCCATCAAAGAGATCCTTACTCCGATCGAAGGCTCTTAACAGGACTTGCCATAGCAGAACGGATCGACTGGTAACTGATCGTTGCAAGTGTTACAACAATTGCTACAACACATGTGATCACGAACACCCATACCGAGATCTCCGTTCGATACTGGAATTTTTGAAGCCATGCATTCATCAGGTAGTAACCCGACGGCATCGCGATAAAACACGCAACGATAACGAGCACCACAAAATCTTTCGATAACATTTGCCACAACGCCGCAACACTTGCGCCCATCACTTTGCGAATGCCGATCTCTTTAGTGCGCTGTTCTGCAACGAACGATGCAAGACCAAATAAGCCCAGGCAAGAGATTGCGATAGCAAGTATAGAGAACACGCCGGCAAGCTTACCGATGCGTTGTTCATCGTTAAATTTTAATGCAAAGTCTTCATCAACAAATGCATATTCAAAGTATGCCGATGGTACCGTCTTGTCGAAAATAGATTTCACTTTCGCCAAACCTTCATTTGCACTTACTGATGGATCGATCCTGAGTTGAATGAACCCGAACATTTCGGGACGATAGTAGTAGATCGTGTGTAGTGCAGGTTCATACGGCGACGACATGACAACGTCGTCCACAACGCCAATGATCGTCTTCGACCATTTTGGAACACCATATTGATCGGTATCGACGAACTGCTGACCGACGGGATCTTTAAGACCCATATATTTTACTGCAGCGCGATTTACTATAATGGCATCGATGGTATCCGTTGCCAGATCCTCTGAAAAGTCGCGGCCTTCCACGATCCTCCAGCCGATGGTTTTTCCGTAAGCACGATCAACAAGACACATCCCGAATTCGGCTTCGAAGGATGGATCTTTCCCCGGCCAACTATACCCGCTGGTGATATTCCACATGCCCGTCATTGGACTTGACGAAAGCCCGACCGATGACACTGCACCTGAACTCAGCCATTCTGTTTTCAATACATCGAAATGTTTACGGACTTCGGGATCATTGATCCGCACGCTGACGAGCCCGTTATTGTTGTAGCCCACCGGCCTGTTACGTGCAAACTGGATCTGTTCGTAAACGATGATCGTTCCGATCACCAGCGTTACGGAAACTGTGAACTGAACAACTACCAGGACTTTGCGTGGAAGCGCGGCGAGTCGTCCGAGCCGCAATGTTCCTTTTAAGACTTTTACCGGTTGGAACGATGATAAGTAAAATGCAGGATACAAACCGGCAGCGAGACCTGTGAATATGATAAAGCCGGCAGCAATGACCCAAAATGTCATGTTTAAAAACGGCAACTGAATATCTTTCTCAGAAAGAAGGTTAAACGAGGGTTGAAGAAGGGCTAGCAGGATGAGCGACAGCACAAACGACAGGACAACTACGAGTAATGATTCGCCAAGAAATTGAGTAACGAGTTGCTTCCGGTTAGAGCCTACTGATTTTCTAACACCAACTTCCCTGGCGCGCTTCTCAGAACGGGCAGTGCTGAGGTTTACGAAATTAATACAAGCCAAAAGCAACACGAACACACCAACGATACCGAACAGCCAAACGAATGTGATACGTCCGCTTGTTGGAACGCCGTTCTCGAATTCAGAATACAGGTGCCATTTGTTCATTGGAAACATGCGAACGAAGGGCTTGTCCTTTTCGATTGTAGCATAAAAATCTGCCGGAACATTTTCTTTATAAAGACCGGCTATCGCTTCGTTTACCTGCTCGAAGGTCACATCTTCATTGATCTCTGCATAACCTGCAAAAGCGCGGTTGTCCCAATCTGTCTCCGAAAAATTTTTGATATACGGATGAGATTGCACCCACAACTCCCACGGCGCAAAGAATTTCACCGTGCCAAATTTGTTGCTCGCCGGGATGTCTTCGTAGATGCCCGTTACCTGGGCTTCCATTTCATTCGCGATACGGACACTTTTATGCATCGGATCTTCCGTACCAAACATCGCCTCGGCAGTCGACTTTGAGAGAATAATAGAATGAGGATCGTTGAGACTACTATAATTCCCTTCGATCATTTTTATCGAAAGCATCTCGATGCCTTCGGGATCCATGAATTGTCCGGGCTTGCTAAAGTTTTCTTTGCCGTTCGAAAGCGAGAAATCATTGATCCAACCTGCCTTCACAACGTGTTTGAAAAGTTGCGGGTAGTTTTTCTTAAGCGTTGGCGCAACGGGATACTGCATACCTACAGTGCCAACTACTTCCTGGCTTTGAGGATCGGTGTGACCATTCCAAAGTTGTGCGATGCGATCATAGTTGGCGTGATATCGATTGAACGAAAGTTCATCGAAGATCCACAGCCCGATAAACATTGCGATTGTCATTCCCATGGCAAGTCCGCCAATGTTGATGAATGAATAGGTTTTGCTGCTCCGAAGATTCCGGAGGGCAACGGTGAGGTAGTTTTTCAGCATGAAGAGACAACTCTGAAATTGTGCGGTGGTTACGGATTCTTAATTTTATATGTATGAAGATCCTCCTGCTCCTTGCAATGTTCCAGTCATTGTCGTCACCCGATGGAAATATCAAGGTGACTGTAAACACGGGCAAAACGGGCAATACTTTAACAATTTCCGCAGATCGCGCAGGTTCTGTCGTTTTAAACCCTTCGGAGGTGGGATTGTCAGTAAGAGATCTGAAGGGAGACTGGACAACCAAAAAGACTTCCACCAGGAAAGTAGACGAGATCATTCATCCTCCCGTAACAGAAAAAAGAAAACAGATCCGCGATCATTACAACGAGCTCACGATTGAATTCAAATCCAGGATCTCGTTACAGGTACGCGCTTATGATGATGGATTCGCCTACCGGTTTACATCGGCTTTGAAAGATTCAATCATTGTCGATAACGAGATCGCATCTTATGCCATTCCTCTTACCTCAAAGTTCTATGGGCCGCCCGTTAATAAACGCGATGACGTAGATGAGTTTCATACGAGCTTCGAAGAGCCGTATCTCATAAAGCCGGTTGACAGTATTTCATCGGGGAAACTTTTCTTTTCACCAATACTCATAAGCAATCCAAACCTTAAGGTAATCGTTACAGAATCCGATCTCGAAGATTACCCGGGTATGTTTGTTCGATTCAACAACAAGTTACTCGAAGGCGTTTATGCTCCTTATCCGAAATCAGTTCGTGTTAATCCCGGCGATTATCCTGCCGAAGTTGTTACCAGTCGCGAAAATTTTATTGCGAGAACAAAAGGAACCCGAACATTCCCGTGGCGTGTGTTCATGATCGAGACGAAAGATGCGCAGCTTGCGCAGAATGATCTCGTGTATCGATTGGGCTCACCCTCACGCGTGGCCGACACACAATGGATAAGACCCGGTAAGGGCACCGATGAATGGATCATTGGTGCAAATCTTTTCAACATACCGTTCAAGGCCGGTGTCAACACCGCGACTTACATATACTACATCGACTTTGCGAAGCGTTTCGGTTTTCAAAGGATCATGATGGATGCCGGCTGGAGTGAAACCACCGACCTCTTCAAGATCAATCCCGATATCGATATGGACGAGATCGCCGCCTACGCAAAACGTGAAGGCATCTCACTCAGCATGTGGACACTCGCTTACACGCTCGATCGTCAGCTGGAACCTGCGTTGCAGCAGTTCAAGAAGTGGGGTGTCAATTTTATCATGACCGACTTTATGGATCGTGACGATCAAAAGATGGTAAACTTCTACCATCGCATCGCGAAAGCGTGTGCGGAGCAAAAGATGATGATCATGTATCACGGCGCATTCAAACCCGCTGGTTTCAGCAGAACATGGCCAAACGCTATTACGCGCGAAGCAGTGCTGGGCTCCGAGTATAATATATGGAGTGAAAAAGCCAACCCGGATCACGACCTGTTGTTGCCGTTCATAAGGATGACAGCGGGACCGATGGACTACGAGCCCGGCTTTCTCGACAACGCAACACAAAAAACTTTCAGACCGATCTCGGAAAAAGTAATGTCGATGGGAACGCGGATGCACCAGGCAGCGATGTTTGTTGTCTATGAAAGTCCGATCCAATTATTCTCCGGCAACCCTTCGCAAGGTCATCTCGAACCGGCATTCATGAACCTTGTCGGATCGATCCCTACAACGTGGGACGAAACGGTGATGCTGGATGGCAAGGTCGGCGAGTACATTATTACGGCACGCAAGAAGAATAACGATTGGTTTATTGGCGGCATGAGCAACTGGAATGGTAAGGAAGTCGAGATCGATTTCTCCTTCGTTGGCGACGGAAACTTCGAAGCAACAATGATGCTCGACGGCGTGAATGCCGATCGTTATCCTTCGGATCATACGATCACAAAACGAATGATCGACAAGACATCGAAGCTCAGGATCAAAATGGCCAAAGGCGGCGGCTTTGTTTTGATTTTGTCCGGTGGAGTAAAGCCGTAGCTCAAAGAAATCCTTGTCGCAATCGTTAGAGTAAGCATCATCATCCCGTTCAAATAATCACGTCGATGCCCACGTCCTTCACCAATCGGTAGTGGCTATCTTGAGAGAACCTAATCCTAAGATGAGCCGGCTCAAGTATTTCCCTTTTGGAAAGCAGTTTGATTTGAAGATGGGTACCTCTTTTTTCAAAGAAGGCGATGATCTTATCGAGATCGATGAGCATTATCGAAAAGAGATTGCTCAAAAAAGAGAGATCCTGGCCGGCGATCATCGATACTACTATCGCTCGTCGCCCGAAACGGAAGCCGCCCAGTGGGATGTTGTAGCCGTCGTGCTCGACGATATGGCCCGCTCGCATCCATCTTCATTCAAGCTCACAAAAAACGGGAAAGACTGGCATTGGAAAAATGAGCTTCTTAATGAAGACGTCAAGTTCGTATTCGGAGACGCGTCGACATTACCATACGAACCACTCGATTGGGTTGGACGACAAACACAAGAGGATCTGGTGATCCTGGGCAGCGATGCCAACGTGTCGCTCGTAGCGGGTCAACTCTGTTTCGCAAATGGATTCTCGTTAGACGACAAATACGGTCAACCTTTTCTTACCATTCATGCACCGGCACCGAAGATGATCGGTCCCACGATGGATGCCGCACAGAAATTGATTGAACGACTGCCTTCGTTACGACCGATATGGCGTGCGAGCTGGAACTTTAAGATCAGCGATGAGCTTGATCTCACATCGCGACACAATGCGCGTTACAAAATTGAGATGGACGGGATCGTTCCGACACTCACTGAAGAAAACATTGGCGAAAAGATCTACATCAGGATCGAGAGACAAACATTAACCCGTTTGCCAACGGGCTGCGTGTTGTTTGGAATTCATACTTACATCAACTTGTTAGCTGACGAGTGTAGTGATAAAGATCGTGCTGACAGCATGTTGAAAGTGTTGAAGTCAACGCCGCGCGAAATGCTTAACTATAAAGCGATCTCTCCTTTCGAAGATGCGCTCCTCAGCTATCTTGCCAATCATTGCTAACCTCCCGGAATATTCGGTAAATTTATTGAGTGACTACACAGGAGCTCAACGATGAATTCGAGAACAACCGCAGCAAGCTTCGCTCGTTTGTATTCAGACTCACAGCCAATAAAGCCGATACCGACGATATTGTGCAGGAAACATACATCAAGGCTTCGGCGAAACTGTATACATTTAAAGGCGCCTCCTCATTAAAGACATGGATCTTCTCGATTGCAGCCAACCTCGCGAAAGATGATCTCCGGTCAAAGAAACGTTGGTCGTCGGATGCAATGGATCTTGCGAAAGCAGAGACTTTGCGCGACCCGGACAAATATTTATCGCAATTTCTCAGGATCAATTCCACCCCGACCGGAATATTTGAGCTGAATGAGCACATCAATTTCTGCTTCACCTGCATTGGAAAAACACTCGATGTGGATCAACAGGTTGTTATATTGCTAAAAGAAGTATTCGGCTTCAAAGTCGCAGAGATCGCAGAGATAATCAACGACACCGAAGGAGTTGTAAAACATGCATTGGTGGACGCGAGAAAGATCATGCAGGATACCTTCGAGCAACGTTGTTCCCTGATCAATAAAGCCGGCGTTTGTTATCAATGTTCGGAGCTCAACGGCATCTTTAATCCAAAGCAAAATTTCCAGGAAGAAAAATTGAAAGCTGGCTTGCATAATGACTCCCACGACAAAACCAGCGACCAGCTTTTCGACATTCGTGCCCGGATCGCCCAGGCCATCGACCCTTTTAGTTGCACAGGTCCGGATATCCATTTCTTTCACTTCGAGCACGTCACAAACGTGTTGAATTCAAAGGAATAGACCCCTCCGACCGTTTTTAGGCGCTCAATCGTCTAAAGCAAAACAACAATCTCAAACATGAAAAAATACTACTTCTTAGGTGGCACAATTACGTTCGCGGTCATCTTCAATCTTGGTTATGTATTTCACGAGCTGGTTGCGGGCGCATTCTTTAGAACACATATCGGTGCGTTGCAACGCGACTCATACATTATTCCTCTTATCGCCGTTGCGTTTGTCTGTTACACGGCATTCCAAGCGTATTTTCTACCTGTTTACATTGAATATACAACCCGGCATTACAAATGGAGCATAACGAAAACATCACTGATCTTCGGAGCGATCATCGGGTTTGTTTGGGATGGACTACAGGGAGGCATTATCGAAGTCGCAACGTTCAAAATGCCGCTCATCGTATTCTGGTACGACTCTGGTTATCATACTTTGGAAGGAATTCTAACTTCGTTTTTGTTGTCGGTTTTCTATCAACGCTTCGTGATCCGGTCGAAACTCACCCAATAAATATTTCCGGTTCCGTTCGCTGCGCTCTGCGCGATGTCCTTGATCTTTTGAACCGTTGCTTTATTTCCGGTGAAGCTCACGGGTAATTGATGACGCTCGCTTGTGAAGAACAATGCCTTGCCGTCGTGAGAAACAAACGGACAATAGTCGAGTTGTTTTGAATTCAACTCTTTAAGGTTTCTTGCAGGCTTCCACTTACCGTTGGCATCTTTGATTGCAATGTAAAGATCCCCTCCACCAGTATCGTCTTTGCGGCCGTATGATGTAAACAGAATGTATTGCTCATCGGGGTCGACAAATGCATTGAACTCATAGACTCTCGAGTTCACCATTGTATCGAGCGCTACCGGCTTTTGATATTGGTTGTTCCTGAATTCTGAAACGTAAATGTCTTCGCGACCGGGTCCGCCTGGATATTGCGCCGTGAAATAAAGATTCCCGTTGCGGGCAATAGACGGATAAAACTCATCGGCTTCGGTATTGATAACAGCACCAAGATTTTCCGGCTTACTCCAACCATTAGCAGTCCGGGTAACTTTCCATACGTCGAAGTCTTTCGGCTCCGTTCCGGTCAATGGCCGGTTCGACGAAAAGTAGAGTGTGTTTCCGTCGTGGCTGAAAACCGGTTCGAGGTCTGAATATTCGCCCGCGAACGAGACGACTTCGGGTGCGGTCCATTCATCATTCGATATTTTCCTAATGAAGACTATAGTCTGCAACGTAGATTTTGGTGTCGAGATCGTGTAATAGATCTCATTGCCGTTGGGCGACAGTGCGAAGTCGCGTTCGTTGATTGCAGTTGAAATTATTCCTTCGCCGAGCATGGTTGCTTTCTCCGGCGGTGTGTTGAGCGCCGGCAGTTTCAGTTGCGCTATTGCCGCGAACGGGCAAAGAAGGAGGATGAATGTGCGGATCATAAATGAAAATCTCGGCAATGGAAAGCACATTAAAGCAGTGTCGTCAACAAACGATGTGTTATCGTCAACCAAAAGATTCAAAATTCAATTTACTTTGAGGGATGACACGCCTTCAGCGACACCTTCTCTTCTGGATTGGCTACGTGCTGTTCAAGACGTATCTCAACATGTCGGACAACCCGGACCTGCCACTCGGCACCTACGTGATGATCATCGAAGGACAACTCGTGTTCCTGTTGGTGAAAGTGCCGGTTGTTTACTTCTGCTTCTATGTGATTGACAGATACCTGCACATGAAGTGGAAACTGTGGACTTCGATAGCGGCATTGGTCGGCGCTATCATCATTGGAAGTGTGGGGATCAGTTTCTGCAACCATTCGATCATCATGCCTTTTATTAGTCACGCCGTGTCCACAACATCCGTGTTTGCATTCAGCAGCTTACTATATCATTCGTTCACGCTGACGTTCGTGGCTGGCGTTGCCGTATCGATAAGATTGTTCCGCAGGCAGCATCAGTCCACGCTTCGCGAGGTAGTTCTTCAAAAGGAAAAGACAGAAGCCGAATTGAAATACCTGAAGGGTCAGCTCAACCCGCATTTTCTTTTCAACACCCTGAACAATATTTACTCGCTGGCGATGAAAGGCTCCGGTGAGACGGCGGAGGCCGTGATGAGGCTTTCGAAGATGATGCGATTTATTTTATATGAAGCCGGCAATGCAACGATAGCACTGACGGATGAACTTCAATTGATCAAAGATTATATCGAGCTCGAGAAACTTCGCTATTTAAATCGTCTTGACATAAAATACACGAAGAATATCGACGACCCGACACAACAGATCGCTCCCTTGATACTGATGCATTTCGTGGAGAATGCATTCAAGCACGGCGTAAGTGAATCGAAGTCGAGATCTTTCGTGACCATTGAAATAACATTGAAGAATAAGTTGTTGAATGTATCTGTTGTCAATTCAAAACCTGGTGTGGTTCCCAACGGAACCCAGATTGGCATGAACAATATTAAACGACAACTCAACATCCTCTATCCGAATCACGTTCTTCGTATTAACGATCAACAGGAATATTCCATTGATCTTAAAATCCCTTTCTGATGATAAGTTGCATCATTGTTGAGGATGAGCCGCTGGCTACAGATGTAATGGTGGAATATGTGAGGCGCGTGTCGTTCCTGCAGTTGAAAGCAACGTGTGGCGATGCCATTGCGGCCTTGGGGGTAATGCAGCGCGAGCAGGTAGATCTTATTTTCCTGGATCTTCATTTGCCGGGACTGAAGGGTTTAGATTTCATTAAGACGTTGCCCAATCCACCGGCGATCATACTTACAACGGCGTATCATCAATATGCTCTCGAAGGTTATGAACTCAATGTTGTCGACTATCTCCTGAAGCCGATTGAGTTCAAACGATTCGTTGAGGCAGTGAATAAAGTGAAGCTCCGGAAGAGCAGTGAGCTTCGTAAGACCATATCGGTACAGTCGGATAAGAAAACAGTGTTGATCCCCGTCGAAGACATATTGTTTATCGAGAGTCAAAAGGAGTACATAAAAATTCAGACCTCAACAACATCTCATGTCACCAAGTATGCGTTGTCGCGTATCGAAGAAGAGCTCGATGCTTCGATGTTCATGCGGGTGCATCGTTCCTTCATCGTGTCGGTATCAAAGATCAGGGCGTTTACGGGTCATGATATTGAAGTGCAGGGCAAGGTGATACCGATTGGTGGAAATTATAGAGAGCTGGTTGGAGAGAGGTTGAAGGAGTTGTTTGGGTAAAGGTGATATTTATTTCTTAAGATCATCTGGTTTTCCTTACGTGTGTCGCGTTTTTCGATTGACGCCGCTTAACGATCATACTTCATTTGCGCATGCAACGTGCGCAACATGCAGGGGAGGTTTTACTTCGACACTTCGGTGTTCGGGGGCGTGTTTGATGATGAGTTTAAAAAGGAGTCGATTCAATTGTTTGAACAAGTGAAAAGAGGGAGGGTGGTTTGTTTGTATTCGGAAGTGGTCTTGAACGAGTTATTAGGTGCACCAGACAAAGTCAGATTGTACGTAGAAAGCTTACCAAAAGAATTTATGGAGAAAATTATTTCAATTGATGCAGTTAAGAGGTTAGCCGAAAATTATGTATTAGAAAAGATCGTTGGAAGTGATGGCTATGAAGATTGCCTTCACATCGCGCTCGCAACCGTGTATCATGCCGACCTCTTAGTTAGTTGGAATTTTAAACACATTGTTAATACACGTCGTATTATCGGTTATAATTCAATAAATTTAAAAAACGGTTACCATGAAATCAGAATCTGCTCACCAAAAGAAATCAAGTTCCCTGAAGTCTTCTAAAAAGAGCTTCGATACGGTAAAATTATTTCGCAAGATTAAAACTGAGTTGTCAAAAAAACTCTGGGCAATGACGCCAGAGGAAAGAACAGCCTACTTTGCCCAAATCCCTGACTTTATTGGCGGTAAATCAAAATAATTGTTCCCGATATTCTCCTTAAAATAATTTCATCTGCCCGCTCGGTGGCTTAGCCTTGCCAAACACAGTTCTCCCACCATACTTATAAGACTCTTCCCTTTCTCTCTTAATCACATTATCAAACTCCTTTTCATCCGGCTCGAACGATTTCTCAAGTAACGATGCTGCAACAGAAAGATTCTTGATCGCCTGCTGTTTATCTGTATCTCCCAACTTCGCCTTCTCCACCGACTGTTGAAGTGTCCTGATCGTCTCATCGTAGGTCTTCAAAGGAACCGGGAACGGATGCCCATCCTTACCGCCATGTGCAAATGAGAAACGCGCCGGATCGGTAAACCGCGACGGCGCTCCATGGATCACTTCGCTTACCAACGCCAGCGACTGGATCGCCCTCGGGCCAACACCCTCCATCAACAAAAACGATTCGAAGTTGTTGTGCTGCTGATCGTGTGCCAGCGCAAGAATACTTCCAAGTCTTTTTAAGTTCACATCCGCCGACCGTACATCGTGATGCTTCGGCATAACGATCTTACGGATCTCGGGCAACATATACTTCGGCTCTTCCTTAGTGATCTTCAGTATCGAACCTTTTGCATCGGCTGCGTTGACATCGGTAAGATTTAAGATTTCTCCCTGGTTCTTACCATAAATAAAAGTATGCGGTTCTTCGAGATAAGATTTCATCTGCGACGAATGCCAGTGATAGCGTCTCGCCATACCGGAAAGATCATTCATGCCCTGCTGTACAACCGCCCACTCTCCTTTGTTCGTGGCAATGAACGTATGAAGATAGATCTGGAAGCCGTCTTGTATCGCAGTGTTGTCAACCTTGGCAGTGAGCCTGCTTGAACGTATCAACTCATCGCCATTCAAGCCTGTGCGTTCACCGAATGCAGCAAGCTCCGAAGGAGTTTGTCGCGAGTGTTTTCCCTTGCCTCCGCAAAAGTAAATGCCATACTCATTGAACTTCGGGTTCATGGCTTTCTTCAGAGCACCCATCACCGAGGTGGTTATTCCCGACGAATGCCAGTCCATACCCAACACACATCCCAACGCCTGGAACCACATAGGGTCGCTAAGGCGCGTAAGTGCTTCGGATTGTCCGTACTCTAAAATGATTGATTCTATGATAGCGCCGCCCAGCTTACTCATTCGCTGAGCAAGCCACGGCGGAACCTGCCCGTAATGCAATGGCAGGTCCGCATGACGAATATTATTAAAATGAAGTTTCGGCACTGGTTCTACACTGAACCTTCGTACTCCTGGCCTTCCGTGAGATTCTCTTTGTCGTCTCCACCGACACTGTAGTTGTTATTCTCCTCGTCTTCCGAACCGACCTCTTCCTGGTCGTCATCCAATTCGGTGCCGGGAGTATCAAGATCTTCTCCTGTGAAATCAACAGGACGATTCCGATGCGCGAGTTGCTCGTCATCACCACCGTCGTTGCTGAGCTGTTCGTCGCCTAAAGCTTCGAGGTCCTCCTCTGTAACATCAAAACTGGTTTTTGTGTTCTCTTCGACTTCATCGAGAGGTTCGCTTTTTATTGCTTTAGTGGTATCTCCTTTATCCGCAGGCTTCGACCCCTTGGGCTCTTCGTGATGCTTTACCTGGGTGAGCACTTCATCGTCGAGGTTCTCGTCGATGCGCGATGAATTTCGTGTTATGTCTTCCTCGGCTCCATATTTTGGATACCCGGGAAATTCCTCATCTGCCTTCTTTTTCTTCTTCGTAGTCATAACTAAGTCATTATTTGATCATTGGACTGCAAAATCCGTACCTTCGAGATGGTGGAAGATGAAGTTAAGAAATTCGCTGAAAAGAGCACTCCCGCGAAATCAAATAGTGAGGCATTATATCACAAAATGCTTGACGAGATTCGCGATTATGCGATCATTCTCCTCGATGCAGAAGGATATATAACCGAGTGGAATAAGGGTGCCGAGAAGATCAAAGGCTACAAGGCATCAGAAGTGATCGGGAAAAAATTTGAAATATTTTATACGGAACCCGATCGCCAAAGCGGCTTGCCCTATCACCTGTTGAAGCTCGCATCAATGCAGGGATCGGTAAGCCACGAAGGATGGCGTGTGCGAAAAGACGGAACGCGATTTTGGGGAAGTGTCGTCATCACAGTCATGCATGATGAAGAGGGTAAGGTTATCGGATTCTCTAAAGTTACACGCGATCTCACCGACCGGAAGAAAACTGAAGATGATCTCCGCGAATATGCCGAAGAACTGGAAATAAAAAACGAAGAGCTCAGGCAAAGCGAAGAACGCTATCACAAGATGGTGTCGGAAGTTCAGGACTATGCGATCATTATGTTGAATCGCAATGGAGACGTTGAAGACTGGAATACCGGCGCCGAATACATCAAAGGTTATACGGCAGAAGAGATCATCGGCAAGAATTTCAGGATCTTTTACACACCCAACGATCTTGAACAGAAGTTACCGGAGACGCTGATCGATCTCGCCATAAGAAGAGGCAGGGCTCATCACGAAGGATGGCGTATCAGGAAAGACGGAACGAAATTCTGGGGAAGCGTTACCATCACAGCATTGCACGGTACTCAGGGCAACATCATCGGGTTTTCAAAAGTTACCCGCGATCTCACGGAGAGAAAGCTTGCCGACGATGCCATCAAGAAGAAAAATGCTGAGCTCGAAGCGATCAACAAAGAACTCGCTGGCATAAACAAAGAACTCTCGTCGTTTGCATACATCTCCAGCCACGACTTGCAGGAACCTCTTCGGAAGATCCAGACCTTCAGCACAAGGATCATGGAGCTGGAAGAAAAAAATCTTACGAAAAGAGGATTAGATTATTTCACTCGCATCATCGCAGCATCACAACGAATGAGATCGCTGATCGACGACCTTCTCACCTATTCGCGTGCTAACAGCGCCGAACGAAAATTTGAAAGGACCGACCTTAATAAGGTGCTCAAAGAAGTCATCAACGACCTCGACACAAACGTAGAAGAAAAGAAAGCCGTAGTAGAATCCGATTCTCTTCCAGTGATCGACGCAATACCGTTCCAGGTGTACCAGCTGCTTTTCAACTTACTGATGAATGCACTGAAATTCTCGAGACCCGCCATTACTCCTTATATATTGATCAGGTCGGGCATTGTTGCTGCCGAAAGAATTCCAGGCTTACTAAAGCGGGTAGCCGATAAGTATCATCACATCTCCGTTACCGATAACGGTATTGGATTTAGCCAGGAGCAGAGCGACCGCATCTTCGAGGTGTTTCAGCGACTACACGGCCGCGACGAGTATATTGGAACGGGCATTGGCCTCGCCATTTGTAAGAAGATCGTTGAGAATCATTACGGTCTTATTCGTGCAGAAGGAAGGCCGGGTGAGGGCGCGACCTTCCATATTTATATCCCAACCGTTTTAGAGTTCCAACAGGTACCCGGCTAGCGACAAGATCATAAACGTTCTTGTGATGCTGGTTTTCGGACTTAGTAAAATTGCCGCAACCATTGCTATCGACACGATGATATTCAAAGGCCAGTTATCGGCAAATGAATTCATCCAACCCAACTTTACCAACGCCGATGCAAAGAACATGATCGGCGCTATGCAAACCAGGTAAGACGACGCACTGCGCGAAGGCTCCAACCGGAAGCAGAGAAATGCTCCGGCAAAACTGAAGACAGTTACCAGCAACAACCGCAGGTTAAAGACAACCAATTCGCCGAACATCGGGATAGCGAAACATACACATGTTGTTATCACAGCCCCCAGTGTTACCCAATCATTCTTCGAAGTATCTTTTTCCATAGCCGACCACACCAACGCAATAAACTGGAGACCTGCTGCGAAGATCACGATGAGGTGACCGAGCTTCAATGAAATAAAAGCCAGGAATGGAAGCATGATCAACAGGAAGCGCTCGATACCGGGAGAATGCTTCCCGTGAAGGAACGTGAACAGATTGCCACGACCTGAAGCGTTGTTATAAACATACTGTGTGTTGATCACCATCGATACCAGCAAGGTGAGCACGCCCAACGTGATCATTTGATCGGCACCGGGCAAGTGCAGGATCTTGAACATGTATGCGATCATTACCAGTACAATGCCGGCAACAATAGCAACTACTCTCATTGCTCCTTCTTTGTCGCGATTAAAGTAAATTCCTGAAACGGAGCCGGCCAGCAATGAAAGGCCGAGTGCCGAAATGCCAATAAGGACAGCTCCGTCAGCACCGCGGAGGTGCATGATCTTGAATATCGTTGCGATGATCAACGAAATCATTCCAATGTACGTGAACACACGTGAGATCGTAAATCGATGGTTGATTGTTTCCATAGTCTCTTTTTGTATTTGATTAAAATGATTTTCTGGTAATCCGTTAATTGTTTGTTTCCAGGCGTCTTCATACGACATCCCTTCATTCATTAAGTTCTCGAGATCGCAGGCAACGTGATCCGACATCTCGTCGAGCAAGGGCTTGAATGCCAGACCACGGCTCAACAAAAAATTCCGGATGTCGTCGCGCTGGTCGTTGGTTAGGTTCATGCAGTCCCGTCCTGTATTAAATGCTACTTACTTTAAGCAAAGCTCACGGGACCCTCTGGACGGATCGCACGCCCGTTATCATTTAATATCCCTTTCACCACCTCTGTAAATCTCTGCAGCTCCGACACTTTATCTTTCGCAAGTTTTTTCCCTTCTGTTGTGAGGGCATAATATTTCCGTGCACGGTTGTCGACGACCTCGGTGGTGGTGGTGAGGAGGCCTTCGGCTTCAAGCTTATATAATATAGGGTACAGGGCGCCGTAGGTCAGCTTGATGTCCCCTTTCGAAAGTTCCTCCACGCGCTGGGTGATCTCGTAACCGTACATGTGCTTTTTCTGGGATAAAAGCTTCAAAATCAACGTTTTTACGATTCCCCGGATGAACTCCTTCGATTCCATATATATTTAATTTTCTTAAATATAACGGGTGTAAAATAAGGCTGCAAGAAATACAGCCTTATTTTTTTATTTGAGCTTCGAAAAAGGCAACGGTTTCAGAAAAACCGATTCTATCTTTTCAACGATTTTTCCATCCTTCTCAGAATCGTCTCTCACTTTTATCCATTCGGGATCTGCTCTGAACGTATCCCACGACTTCTTCTGAGCATCTTCACTTTCGTTCGCCACGAGGTAAACCAAATACGGCTCCGCGCCTTCGCTCGAAAAGTACCCGATGTTTTGCATGCCGTGCTTCTCAAATATTTTCACTGTATGATCTGCAAAACGTTTTACGATGTTAGGAAACTTACCAGGGAAGCAGTAGTACGTTCTCAATTCAAAGATCCGGTCGTTGCCGGCAGGAGATTTATCAATAGGATAAGAAAGTATATCGAGTGAGGTCATGAACACAGACTTAACGGAGTCGACCAGCTTTCCAGTCGTTTCCGAATCGCCTTTCACTTTCTTCCATTCTGCATCGTCGCCAAAGTTTTTCCACGATTTTTCGCGGGCATCTTTGCTGGGATACGCGAGTATATAATAGAGCGCGTTTTGCTTGTTGTCGACCGGAACCCAATAACCGATGTTTTGCATTCCGTGTTTTTCGAAAATGCGGGTGGTGTTATTGGCGAAACGGGAGATGAGTGCGTCGAGCTTGCCTGAAGCGGCGTAGTAGATCCGGAGCTCAAAATATCTTGTGTCTTTGGGTTGCGCTATTACTGCTGCAGCCAGGAACACGAGGAGGAGTGTTGCGATTACTTTCATAAGTGGCCGGCGTTTTAATGTCCGGCCACCCAAATTACCTATTTTCCGCGCTTCGCGCCATCCTTTCCGTGGTGGCCACCGTGTCGTCCGTCGTGCCCGTGATTGCCGCCTTTACCATGGAAGCGGCCGTTGCGTCCACCGAAAGCGAGTTTGTTGATCTGTTCTTCGCTCAGTGTCGATTTCAGCTTATTCAGCTGGTCGTCGGTAAGCGCGAGATTTTTCTTCAACCTTTCGTCACGTGCCTTCGCAAACTTCTCGGCGCGCTCTTTCTTGTAAGTGTCCCACTTCTTGCTTTGCTCGGGCGTAAGAACTTTGCCAATCTCGGCCTGGCGTTGCTGGTCGAGGCCCTTTTTCTGTTCCTTACTTTTTTCGTGGTACTTCTTGTTGATCTCTTCGATCGACGACATTTGCTTATCGTCGAGGTTAAGAACACTCTTCATGCTCTCGCGACGATCACCGTCACCATCACGTTTTTGGGGTGCAGCGTCCTGCTGCTGTGCGAAAATGAAACTGCTTATCATCATTGCACCAACTAACATCAAACTCTTTTTCATATTCGTGTGTGTTTTTATATATCACTAAGAGTCAAATCAGGCACCAAAGTTTAATTCCAAACATCGGTATTAGACAAATCGGTCTGTTGGATCGACGCACTGTTAAAAAATCGTACTCCGTACATCGTAAATCGTACATCAATTTGTCGGATTTCACCCTGCTGTTTGTCGCTACCGGCACTCACGCTCACATTAAAGTTACGATACCTTTGTATCATACAATTACCGAAAAACATTTTTAACCATAATTAACAATGGAAACGAAACAAAAAACCGTGATCACAATCCAGGCAACTGTAAATGCGCCGGTAGAAAAGGTATGGAAGTACTGGAGCGAACCGCAGCACATTACGAAGTGGGCGTTTGCGTCGGACGACTGGCATGCACCATCGTCGGAAAATGATCTGAAGACAGGCGGAAAGTTCAGTACAACAATGGCCGCGAAAGACGGAAGCTTCAGCTTCGAATTCGGAGGCGTGTACGATAAAGTGGAGCAACACAAGACCATCGATTACACGATTGGCGATGGCAGGAAAGTAATGACTTCATTTGAAGGGACAGGCGATGAAACGAAGATCGTTCAGTCGTTCGAAGCAGAAGAGCAAAACTCGATCGACATGCAACGCGGCGGATGGCAGGCTATCCTGAATAATTTCAAGAAGTACGTAGAGAATAATTAGGTCTATAAGAACTTAAGCTTTCTTTTCGAATACCATTTAGAAATAAAATACAGAATGGTAACGTCGATGGCGAAGACAAAATACAACAACCCAAGACTCCACTTGCTTTCGGGTGGCACTTGCGCAAACGGCGCAGTGTTGTACCAGTCCTGGTGAACATCGCCAAATAAAAAGTAGTTAACGACAAGGGCGCTGATGTGAATGATCAGGATGTGTGCGAGGTAATAGAAGAACGGAACTTTACCGAACACGCTGAAGAAATTCACAATGGCGCCCTTAGCTTTCTCAGCCCACGGTATTAAAGCGATAAGCGGACCGAGCGTCATCATGAGGTATAACTGCGATGCAGGATATTTTCTTTGGTTTAATAATTGGAAAATAAAAGGCTTAGAATAGTCTATATAGAAACTTCCAATGATTATAAATGATAATATCGACCCAATGCCAATTACATAGCACAATCTATTTCGCTTCGACTCCTCTAATAATAAAACTTCGCCGAAGCCGTATCCTGCCATCATCACCCCTATCCACGGAATAATGACATATAATATTGCGATCCATGATGGACCTTGTTCGGCAGATGTATAGATGAATTGCCAGTAAGCGTTGGTGGAAACGTATCCGAATAATTGCTGAAAGAAAATTATTGCGAGGCCTATAATACCAATTGTCTTTGCATTCATCCTCACCATCGTTCCCAGCAATACCATACACCATCCGAGCATCCATATCACGCCGGCGAGCATGAAGTCGCCAAGATCGAGATTGAAAGTCCAGAACAAACGGATCAGTGTGATCTCGAGGATCACCAGCATGAAACCGCGTGTGAATAAGTAGCGCGCCAACGCCGACGGGCTTCCGAGTTTTATTCCATAAAGGAAGGCAGCCGTGCCGGCGAAAAATGCAAAGCCAGGCGCGCAGAAGTGTGTGACCCACCGCGTGAAGAATACCGCCGGGTCCGGTCCACCTGCGGGCACGCCAGCATACACGCGTACGTGGTCGATCGCCATTAACACCATGATCGCGCCGCGAAGAACGTCGAGGGATTGGATTCTTTTCTGGATTTCCATGGAGTGAAGATAATATTTGTTTCGTATTTGTCAAAAATGACTTATTGTCTCTATTCAGTATCTTGAAACCCATGATAAGAGCATTAATACTAATATTCCTTTTTTGCAGTACCATTTGTAATGCACAAGACCACTTTAAAATCATCGCCTTCTTTACAGCGAAAAACGATCGCGCGCACATCACCTTCGTGCACGAAGCCAACAAGTGGTTTTATGAAGCGGGAAAGAAAAATAATTTCAGCTACGACTCTACCAACAACTGGAATAATCTCAATGCTGAATTCTTAAAGAATTACGACGTCGTCCTCTTTCTCGATACGCGGCCCGACACATTGGCGCAACGACAGGCTTTCGAAAAATATATGGAAGAAGGTGGCGCGTGGATGGGATTTCATTTTGCAGCGTTCGCGTTAACACCGTCGGCGTTTCCGCAGAACTGGAATTGGTACCACGAGAAGTTTATTGGTGCCGGCCAATATAAAAGCAACACCTGGCGGCCAACATCGGCAGTGCTTCGTATCGAAGACAAAAATCATCCTGTTACAAAAAATCTTCCACCTACTTTCAAGTCGCAGCCCAACGAATGGTACCGGTGGCAGAATGATCTTAGGCTGAACCGCGACATCACCATCTTAATGTCGATCGATCCGTCGAGTTTCCCGTTGGGTACCGGCCCCAAGCAACACGAGATCTGGCACGAAGGATACTACCCGGTTGTGTGGACGAATGTGAAGTATCACATGATCTATGTGAATATGGGGCACAACGATATCGACTACGAAGGAAAGACGAATAAGCAACTCTCGTCGAGCTTCGGAAATCCTTCGCAAGACAAGTTTTATATAGACGCGCTAAAGTGGTTGGCGGTAAAACAAAATATAAGATAAAAGTTATAGCGCGTCGAGTAAGATCTCGACAGGATGCAACGCCTTTCTTCCGGTTCCATCTTTAATCTGGTGCCGGCAACTTACTCCAGCTGCCGCAATTAAAACATCATTGCTTTGTTTCCTGATCGTTGGGAACAACACCAACTCCCCTATCTGCATCGAAAGCTCGAAATGTTCTTTCTCGTAGCCGAAGGATCCAGCCATACCACAACACCCGGACGGTATCAAATGAACTTCGTTGTTGCCAAGACGTGTGAGTATTTTCTTCACGGGTGTGAGCGACGACAATGCCTTTTGCTGGCAATGACCGTGAAGCTTAATGAGCTTCTTTTGTTCTCTGAACAACTTCGGATCTATCCTTCCTGCATCTAATTCCTTTGCAAGAAATTCTTCGATCATGAAAGTGTTCGCAGCAATCTTCTGTGCACTGGCCTTTTCATCGCCACGAAGAAGATCGGGATACTCGTCGCGGAAAGAAAGGATGGCAGAAGGTTCTACGCCAACCAATGGAGTTTCGGGTGTGATGATGTCTTTAAAGATCGCGACATTCTTCTTCGCAAGATCACGGGCCTGCTCCAACAACCCTTTCGAAAGAAAACTTCTTCCCGACGAAGCATGATCAACAGTTCTTACTTCGTAACCGAGTTTATCGAGAAGCTTTACGGATGCAATCCCTATAGATGGTTCGTTGAAGTTGAGAAGCTCGTCGATGAAAATATAGACGACCTTGCCGCCCTTCTTTGGTGTGAATTCATTCTTATACCATTTCTTCCAGGTTTTTGAAGTGACTTCAGGAAGACTGCGACCGGCAGCGAAGCCAGCGATAGGTTTGATTAAAGGTTTGAAAATTTTGTAAGCAAATGGAATGATTGACGCCAACTTCATCCCAGTTTCAAAATTCCCGATTAACCTCGTGCGCCATGGAATTCCCTTCTCTTTATAATATTGGTATTGCCACTCTTGTTTCAACTTAGCGAGATCAACATTCGAAGGACATTCTGACTTGCATCCTTTACATCCCAAACAAAGATCCATTACCTCTTTGATCTCTTCGTGGGCGAATGGATTCGGCTTGTCGGACCGCGTGATCATTTCACGGAGAATGTTGGCGCGTGCCCGCGTGGTCTCTTTCTCTTTGCGAGTGGCCATGTAGCTAGGACACATCGTTCCTCCACTCATCTCCGTCTTGCGACAATCGCCGGAGCCGTTGCATTGTTCGGCCGTGCGAAGGATGCCCATGGTATCCGAGAAATCGAGAACAGTCTCGAACTCTTTCGTCACCTGGTTCTTTTCGAAACGCAGGAAGGTGTCCATCGGAGGCGTGTGGACGATCTTGCCGGGATTGAAAATATTTTCGGGGTCCCAGACTTTTTTGAGCTCGCAGATCAACTTGTAGTTGTGCTCGCCGATCATCATCGGTATGAATTCACCGCGGAGGCGGCCATCGCCGTGCTCGCCCGACAAAGAGCCGTCGTACTTTTTCACCAACGCTGCGGTGTCTTCGGCAACGGCGCGAAACAATTTAACTCCGTCTTCTTTCTTCAGGTCGATGTAGGGACGAAGATGCAGTTCACCTGAGCCAGCGTGAGCATAATGAACACTATATAAACCATGCTTCTTCAGCATGATGTTGATATCGGCAATGTAGTTCGGAAGGTCGTTCACGTCGACAGCAGTGTCTTCGATCACGGGAACGGGCTTGATATCGCCGGGAAGATTTGAAAGCAGGCCGAGGCCCGCCTTGCGAAGATTCCATACTTTCTTGATATCATCGCCGCTAACGACGGGATATGAGTAACCGAGATTGCTTTGTTTCAGGTCTTCGATCAAAGCTTTTGCATCGCGGTCAACTTCGGCTTCGGAAGAACGGGTGATCTCGGCAACGAGAATGGCCATCGGGTCGCCCTCGATGAAGAAACGATTCTCTTTTTGACCGATATTTCTCTTCGTTGCTTCGAACACATAATGATCCATGAGCTCAACGGCCGATGGATTGAATTTCAGTGCAACGAGATTGGCGTGAAGCGATTCGTCGATACTCTTGCAGTGAATGCAAACAAGTTTCTTGAATGGAGGCTCTAACGGAGACAGCTTGATCTTCGCAGCCGTAACGAAACACAATGTTCCTTCGGAGCCGGCAATCAGCGTCGAGAAATTAAACTTCGGTCCGTTGCCATTGAAGGGCTTCATCCGAAGCAGGAGGTCTATCGCATAACCAGTATTGCGACGGGCAATTGTTGCCTTCGGAAAACCTGCTTCTATACTTTTCTGATTTTCGGGATCAGATAAGACTGACTTTATATGTTTGTATAGAGGATGAGTTTCTTTATCGAGATCGACATCTCCAAACGCGACAGTGCTTCCGTCGGCCAAGATCCCCTTCACTTCCAACAAATGCTCTCGTGTGCTTCCATACACTACGGAGTTCGATCCGCAGGAGTTATTCCCGATCATTCCGCCGATCATCGCGCGGTTGGCTGTCGATGTTTCGGGAGCGAAGAAAAATCCGTGAGACTTTAAGACCTGGTTGAGGTCGTCGCGAACAATGCCGGGCTGAACCCACGCATATCGTTCTTCTTTATTGATCTCGTAAATCTTATTGAAATGCTTCGAGATATCGACAACGATTCCGCCACCAACAACTTGTCCCGCCAGCGATGTTCCTCCTGCACGTGGTATCAACGAAGTTTTATTCTCTCTCGCAAATTGAATAAGCTTCAGAAGATCACCATCGCTTTTTGGAATTACGACAGCCTGTGGCATCTCGCGATATGCGGATGCATCGGTAGCATAAAGACGTCGCGTCGTTTCATCGACGAACAACTCGCCTTCTAACTGACTCTTTAATGAATTGAAATTACTTAACGAGATCAACGACTTTCTTCATTTTCTCAACACCAAGCTTGCACACGGCGAGAGCGTCCATCTTCCAGTAATTCTCATTGAAAATTTCAAGCGACAGCACTTTGGTTCCGCCCATGTTCTTGAGATCGGTGAGGATCTGTTTATATGGAGCGGCGCCGTCGCCGGGCATTACGCGATGTCCATCATTCTGTTGCAGTCGTGGAATGTCGGAAGGATAATCGTTGATGTGAATAACGTCGATCATGTTTCCGCTTACCATCTTCAGGCAATCGAAATTAGAACCGCCACGGAAGAGGTGATACACATCCGGAAGAATACAAACATCAGGATCGTTCGCGGCAGCGCAGGCCATAAGCGCCTGGCCAAAGTGATAAAACACGGGCGAACCGCCCCAGAATTCAAGCAATGGTTTCACACCCGTTTCTTTTCCGAGATCCAACAGTTTCTTATATCGTTCGCCAACTTTAAAGAGATCCAAAGGCTGGTCTGCTTTCACGCCGGACGAAGGAGCGGCAATCCGCTTACATCCCAGCTCTGCCATCATCTGCATTTCTTCTTTCATCTGCACAAACCCTTTCTCGCGTTGCGCATCGTCGTCCACCATCCACGGAGCAAAACCGATGGCGTCTTCAACAGTGAGGTGATTGTCGTCGATCAGCTTCTTCAATGCGCTCATCGATCCGCCACCGTCTTTGTATTCTTTCACGTCCATCACCCAAAGTTCCAGGCTATCGAAGCCACCTTTTGCGGCAGTCTCGATCATTTTCGTGAGCCCTAACTTCTGACCTCGAATGGTGCTGGTGTTGAGACAGAACTTGAATTGACTGGGTGATTTTTTTTGCTGAGAAAATGATAATGCAGGAAGGGTAGTTGCGCCAGCGACAAGACCCAGTGCCTTAATTGATTCACGACGATCCATAGGGCATCAAATTTAGTATATTTCCATTATGAAAATCCTCTGCATTTTAGCCATAATAGCCGTAACGATCTACCCTCCAAAAGAAAAGTGGGTGACTATCTTCAACGGCAAAGATCTTAACGGTTGGACCATGAAAGTCTCCGGGCAACCGCTGGGAGAAAACTATGGCAACACATTCCGTGTAGAGAATGGCATTCTCAGCATTCGTTACGATAACGACGTCTACAAGAATTTCAACAATCAATTCGGAGCACTGTATTATAAGAAGAAGCTCACCAACTATCGTTTGAAAGTAGAATATCGTTTCGTCGGCGAAACTGCTGCCGGCGCACCATCGTGGGGATTTCGCGATAGCGGCGTTCAGTATCATGGACAATCGCCCGAATCTGTCGCGTTAACACAGTCGTTTCCCGTTTGCCTCGAATATAATCTTCATGGTGGCAATGGTAAAGACGAACGACCTGTTGGCGAGATCTGCGCAAACGGCATGATTGTACAAATAGATGGCAAACCCAATTCATCATATTGCACACCACCAACCGTGAAAAGAACATTTCATGGCGATCAGTGGGTGACGTTAGAGATCGACGTCCAGGGATCGAAGATCAGTCACTTCGTGAATGGCGAAGAGATCCTTCATTATGAAGATCCGCGTTACAATCCCGCTCACGAATTGGGAAAGACTTTCATTGTAAATGGAGATGACAAAGTAAGATCTGGCTGGATCTCACTGCAATCGAACAGCCACCCGATCGATTTCAGGAAGATTGAATTACTTGAATACAAGTAAATGGTAAGCGGTAAAAGGTAAGCGGTATTCAGTATGATAAGACACTACTTTTTAATCATCTATCGGAGCTTCTTAAGATCTAAGGGATATTTTTTAATCAACCTGTCGGGATTGGCTGCGGGCATGACGTGCACGTTGCTGATCTACCTGTGGGTGAAGGATGAAGTTTCGATGAACAAGTTTCATGCAAACGACAAGAATCTCTACGAGATCATGGAGAACCAGCAGTATGCCGATGCCATCTCCACTACGAACTCTACGCCAGGCTTACTCGCCGAAAGTTTAAAAGCAGAGTATCCCGAAGTAGAATATTCTGCAACTGTGACGTGGATCAACGACCACATGGTTTCATTCAAAGACAAGAACGTGAAGGGAAGAGGATGGGATGTAGGTTCCGATTACTTCAGGATGTTCTCGTACAATCTTGCTGAAGGAACGCCCGACAAAGTACTTGCCGACAAGCTTTCGATGGTGATCACGAAAGCATTTGCCATTCGTTTGTTTGGAACCGATAAAGATGTTGTGGGGAAAGTTGTCGAATTAAATCACGACAAGAGTTTCAACATTACCGGGTTGTCTGAAAATCCTCCAAGCAACTCGTCGTTTCAATATGACTTTGTGACTCCGTACGCTTTCTTCTTCGACCAGAATCAGTGGCTGAAAGAATGGGGCAACAATGGTCCTTCAACATTTGTAGTGCTCAAGGATGGAACGGATGCAGCTGCGTTCGAAACGAAGATCAAAGATTATGTTAAAGGAAAGAACAAGAACTCGCATGTTACCTTGTTCCTTGCGAAGTTTTCTGATCTGTATCTCTACGGCGATTTCAAGAACGGGCAAAGCGACGGCGGTCGCATCGGGTTCATAAAATTGTTCTCAGTCATTGCCATCTTCATCCTGCTCATCGCATGTATCAACTTCATGAATCTTTCGACAGCACGGGCGACAAGAAAATCGAAAGAGGTCGGCATTAAAAAAACTGTCGGCGCCGGACGTGAGTCGCTGGTGATCCAATATCTCAGCGAGTCGATGTTGACCGCCACACTTGCGTTGATCGTTTCGATCGGTGTCACATCGATGATCATACCGATCTTTAACCTGATCACTGAAAAGCATATTGCTTTTGATCTCTTAGATCCGTTCCTGTGGTTGTGGTTACTTGGAACAACACTTTTTACTGGCCTCGTTGCGGGAAGCTACCCGGCATTATACCTGTCGGGTTTCAAACCTGCAACAGTATTGAAAGGAGATGTGAAGGGATCTATGGGTGAACTTTGGGCACGCAAGGGACTTGTTGTGTTCCAGTTCTTTTTGTCTGTTGTATTAATTGTGTCTGTGATTGTTGTTTACAAGCAGATCGATTTCATGCTCACGCAAAACCTCGGTTACGAGAAAGATCATTTGATACAATTTCCCCGTGAAGGGAAGCTACGCGATAATTCCAAGTTCCAGGCGTTCATCGCGGAAGTACGAAAAGTGCCTGGTGTTGTAGATGCTGCCGCGATCGGTCATCGCCTCGTTGGTCCCAACAACAGCACGAGTGGTTTAGACTGGCCCGGGAAAGATCCAAGCGATCGTGTAAAGTTCGAGATCATATCAACATGGGATCGCACTTTTGAAACGGTAGGATTTCAATTTATCGAAGGACATCCTTTCGATGGAAACAATCCTGCGCTCGATACCACGAAGATCATCTTCAATGAAGCAGCCATCGACAGGATGGGTCTCGAAGATCCGATCGGCAAACACGTTCGCCTGTGGGACGAAAAGGATATGGAGATCATTGGCGTTGTGAAGAACTTCAATTTCAATTCAATGTTCGACCCCGTGAACCCACTGTTCTTTCGTTGGTCGGACGATATTTCGTGGAATGTAATGGCCAGGCTGGAAACAGGTAAAGAAAAGGATGCAATTGAGGCGATCAGGAAAATTCATACTGCTATCAACCCGGGCTTCGACCTCGACTACACCTTCCAGGATAAGGAGTATGCACAGTTGTATGCAGCCGAGGAACGTGTAGCGAATGTTGCTGCCGGCTTTGCTACGGTAGCCATTGTGATCTCGTGTCTCGGTCTGTTTGGACTTGCCGCTTTTACAGCGGAACGAAGGATGAAAGAGATCGGCATTCGCAAAGCGCTCGGATCTTCATCGACAAATATTGTTTTACTATTGACCGGCGACTTCACGAGAATGGTAATCGTTGCCATCATTCTCGGTTTGCCATTCGCTTACTGGGTTCTCGATCTTTGGCTTTCAAGATTTGCTTTCAAGATCCCATTGAGTCTTTCCTATTTTGCGGCAGCGGGAGCTCTTGCGTTGACCATTGCGTGGATAACGGTAGCGTCGCAAGCAATTCGTGCATCGCGATCGAACCCCGTGGATTCTTTACGGTCGGAATAATTTCAGAAACCAAAAATCACTTGTCTCCGTATAAGTTTCCCAACTAAAACTTCCTATGATCAAGAAAGTCGACATCCTCAATTTTATTACCGATTTCAGGAAAGCCCCCAACGACGTGAAGACACACGCCCAGGTTGTAGGTCATCTCGGCACTGAAAATGAAGGCGCAATAACCAACATGTTATCGGAACTGATGGCACAGAAGGTTGTGAAGCTTACGGAGAAGAATGGGGAAAAGGCATACCAGGTAATTGCGCGATAGTTAGGTCGTTACCGTTTGCATCTTCCAATCCGTCGGCCCTCTTCGCTGATTTGTCTATAAATATTACCTGTAGACCATAGATTCCGGTTTTGTTGGTACTTTTGTGCTGGCTGCTGCGTTCTTTTTGCTGAGAAAGAAACAGAAAACTGACCAGATGAAGTATTTATCGACATTCATGATCCTTGTGAGCTTCGCCGCCAAAGCGCAGACTCCCGTAGAATCCAACATGGTCATGTACGACCCATTGTTCTGGAAGAGCGAACTCAGCTTGCGCAACGAACAATCGAGAAAGATCGAACAGATCAACGTCGAATTCTATCAGAACCTTCGCGAGATAAAACAAGAGACATCAACCCACGAGGCAAAATCCGATCGCCTCGAACAAGGACTACAAGAGCGCAGCCAGAAGATCTTCCAGACTTTAATGCCTAAGCAAAGAAGAAAGCTCGAGAAGATCATTGATAAGAATGCTCCGATCACCGCACCGTGATCAAAACATCAGCCCGACTGAAATATCGATACGCGACGCTGAATCTTTGTTGTTTCCGCGATCAATCATATGAGTATAGTTGATGCCGCCACACAAATGACTCTTGCCATGTTGAACGCTCGCTCCTAAGGCGAAGAAGTGTGGCTTCTTATAATCAGGCGTTTCAAGATAGTTGGCACTCAATTTTCCGGCGCGCGTAGTGAGATCGTAACGCGTGTATGCATTCACCCAAAGTGTTTCCGTAAAAAGTTTCGTAACCATCAACGCAGGACCGGCATGGAAAAAATACCCGGCGGGATCGAGAATGGTCTTGTCGGAATTAGTGGTGCCCGCAGGACGTTGCGTAGCGAAGATGTAATCGCCAACACTTATGCCCGGTGATACTAAAAGTTTCTCCTGAGCAACAACGTTCCAATAGATCTGGTGCCATCCGAAGAAACCACTGCCGAACGAAAGCTCCGCACCCTGGCTGTTGTTCGAAGGATTCTTTCCTTTTATATAATGACCCATCATCCAGAAAAGATCGCCGAGTGTCGGATTCTCGAAATGCCAGCGCCAGTCGCCTTTCTCGAATGCGTCGGCACGAAACTTCGCATTGAAAGTTGTACCGCCACCACTCGGAACATACGCAGACGTAAGTTGCGTGCGACGAACATATAGTTCCCAATTGAAATGGACGAAAGGATTCTTGCCCTTGCGGGTCTCGGGCATGTTTTCGAAACTCTGCGCTTCGAGCGTGCCGCTGATCATTAAAGTGAGAGCGATTAAAGCTGCGGGGGCCACGTTGGCCAGCCTGTAAATTTTCATAACCGGGGTGTTTTTCAGTAAAAATATTCCCACAGCTATCGCAAGGTTATACCGATGCACTTGTATTTTACACTCCGTACCACTAGGTATGGCTATGAATAAATATCACGCAGAAGTTCTTTCATTGATTGAAGAAAAGTCGGGTGTGGCTACACAACACACGTTTCTTGACGGCTACCTGGGCAATTCGCATCCGCGCTACCCGATCAATGCGCCCACGCTCCGCACCATCGCGAAAGACTGGATGAAAGCGCACCGGGACCTCGGTGCGAAAGATCTTGGGACTATGCTTACCAGCCTGGCCGAAGGAAAATCGGGTACCGAAAAAACAATGGTGGGAATACTGCTCGACAATGCTACGAAGGAGCAGAAGCAGTTCGATCCGAAACTATTCGATCGATGGCTCGATCACCTCGTAGGTTGGGCAGAGGTTGATTCGGTTTGCACGGGTAAGTATTGCAATACCGAGATCCCCGAAAACATTTCTCAATGGAAGAAGATTCTCACCGCTTTTTCGAAGAGTAAGAACATCAACAAGCGACGCGCTTCGATCGTGTTCTTATGTTCACCGCTTTCGCAGAATGACGATCCGGCGCTCGCTGAAATTGCTTTCGATAATATCGATCGGCTGAAGAGTGAAAAAGAGATCATCATCACACGCGCGATCTCGTGGGTGTTGAGAAGTATGACGAAGCATCATCGCAAGGCGTTGGAGATCTACCTGAAGAAAAATGAAAAGACGTTGCCTGCGATTGCAGTGAGAGAGACGAAGATAAAATTGGCTACCGGTACGAAGGGCGGGAAGAAGAAGTCGTAGTACCGAAGTCTTCCATGGCAACGTTGAGTGACTTCGAATACAAAAGTGCGAACTGTATAACATCGGCTTTGTCATCGCGGGTGATGAGGGCAAGTTCTTTGTTGTCGTCGTAGAGTAACGTGGCCGTGTAGTCGGACCAGCGCACGGTGCGCGATTGAGCACGGGTGTTCACCGTTTGCGCGTAACTTTCTTTAGTGATAACGATCTTGTGAAGTTGACTGAACTGCTTTCGTTCTTTCACCAACGGGATCCAGAAAAATGCAAACGCCTCGCTAAACTGTTTGCGTTTCAGATCGATAACAGTGACGTTCTGTGCGGTGAGGATAAAAATGGAGATGACTATGATGGCAATTGTAGCGATCCAGTATCCGACATAGAGAATGTATAGTCCAAAAAGGAAAAATACCGGCGTGGCGTAGCGAAGGCCGGCGGGGAAATAGAAGAGGTTGATGGTGAGAAGCACTATACAAGTTAAGTCATTCGGCCTATACTATGAAATGTCATCGCGCCCTGACCTATGAAATACACATCAGCCTACGAGTCAGCGCGATCCCCTGGAGAACAAAGTGCATGCGAAACTATGAAGAGCTTTCGCAAGATCATTCTTCTCTTGCGCTTAGGGGATCCCCGCTACTCATTGTGGCCGATGTGCACGCTGTAGGGCGAGGCGGGATGACAGCTTCGAATCACTTCAGCTTGTCTATCTTCTTCTTGATGGTATTCTTATCAGAAATAGTTTTTGCCAGCTCCAATGCTTTCTCAAAATACTTCTTCGCTTCTTGTCCTGATGTTAATTCACCAAGAAGTGTATAATAAAAATGATCATTAAGACTCAACTTCTTCGCTTCTTCGAGCGCCTTCTCTTTTCCATGAACTTTTGATAAAGCGTAAGTCCTGTTCAATGCAGCAACGGGAGAATATTCTATGATCAACAGCTCGTTATACAAATACAGGATCCTCTCCCATTTCTCCGGGTGCGACTTCGTTGTGTGCCAGTAGGCAATCGCCGCCTCCACATGATATTTCGAGAGCCTGTTGCCGTTGGCAGAAAGATTTAAAAAATACTCTCCCCTCCTCACGAGGTCTGTGTCCCATCGCGACGTGTCCTGTTCTTCATAAAGGATCTGTTCGCCTTTCTCATCGAGCCTTGCATCGAATCGCGAGGCATGAAAGAACATCAGCGAAAGCAAAGCATTCACGTCGGGCTTGTTGGTCGATCCATTCTCCACCAGCATCTGGCACAAACGAATGGCTTCGAAACAAACATCTTTCCTCAACGTCTTATTCGTGCTCACGGAATAATATCCTTCATTGAAAAACAGGTAGATCGTTCGAAGCACCGCCTGCAAACGTTCGTCCAGTTCTAATGGACCGGGCAGGCTGATCGACACATTGTCTTCACGAAGTTTCTGCTTTGCCCGGAAAAGTCTTTTGTTGATCGTGTCTTTATCGGCAAGAAAAGCATCAGCGATCTCATCGATACCGAAACCGCAAAGTATTCGCAGCGATAAACCAATCTGCGCTTCTACGGGAATAGTGGGATGACAAACAGCGAACATCATCTGCAGTTGACTGTCGTTGATGTTCTGCGGAGAAAGATCGATATCGAGTTCGTTAGTTTCGTGGAGCTCGATTTTCAATGTTGGTGCGATCTTCTTTTCGAACACCTGGTGATGTTCGAGATAATTGACCGCTTTATTTTTTGCTACGTTGTAGAGCCACGCAGTTGGATTGGCAGGAATGGCATTCTTGATGCCCCATGTTGAGACAGCTGTAAGAAAGGTGTCGCTTACGATATCTTCGGCGATCTCGAGCTGGTCGAACCCAAATTTCTTACCGAGTACAGAAACGATCTTCCTGTACTCGGTACGAAACAGATGAGGCAGAAGCTCGTCCACAATTACATAGCGAGTATGGGACGCACTTCGACGCTGCCGCCGACTGCGAGGATCGGGCAACCTTTCGCAAGCTCCGAAGCTTCTTTGAGGTCGTTCGCCTTGATGATCGAATAACCACCCACGGCTTCTTTCATCTCAACGTAAGGTCCGCTGGTGATAATGTTGTCCGGCTTCACCGTGTTGCCTTCGCCGGCGAGACGGTTGCCGCGGTCGATGAGCTTGTTTTGCGCGGCCAGGCTGCCGAGCCAATCCTGCCAGGGCTTCATCAGTGCCTGGATGCGTTCGGGTGACCATTGTACGTTGGCGTCTGCATTTGCTTCGCGGCGGTAGATCAAGAGGAAATCGTTCATGTTTTTGGATTTAAGTGTGAATAATTTGTTTTACACACCTACATCAGGCGGCGAAACACAAATTGGACAAATTTTCTACGATTTCTTTCCGACGAAAGTTGGTTTTCGATCGATGGGTCGAATTTTCGTAAATGGCAGGATTTTTTCATGAGGTTCAGCTATTCCAACTTGAAAGAGTCATGAAAAATTACAGTATACATTACGAACCCAGCGACAAGCACAGTGTGCTGAATTTGATCCACAATTTCTCGAACGATGTTACGATAGATCGTATCGAAGAAGATCGCGTAGGTATTACGATAGAGCTAGATGATGACCAGGCCGACGAAAAATATGAGCGCCTGATGGGTGAAGTTCGCGAGATGATGGAGGTAAGAGCGAAACATTATACTGGAGATTAATAAGAATGAAAAGTGAATAGTGAAAGGTGAAAAGTTAGTCATCCAGTTCGGTCTTATACCACTTGGTACCCAAAATACCCTTCACCGGTTGTAAACGTAACAACGTCGCCAACCTTAGTCTCTTCATACTTCGAATGACAGGAAATTCTTAAACGATGTGAACAGCATTTGTTTATCTGGATTGGCGAACCACGCCATAATTGCCGTGACTATCGTCGCGATGATCCAGATGCTAACGTTGTATTTAATTGCGTAGAAGTTGTCGCGAGCTTCACCGAACAACATCATGCAAGGGAGAGCCGCGCTGCCCAAATTCAATAAAGATTCTTTTGCATCCTTGGCGGTAAGCCAACGCTTATGATGTTTTCCTGAAAGTCTTTTTGTTCAGCACGATCCGTCCGCGTTTCATTTTGAATGAAAGTGTCTCATTCACGTTCTCTTTATACATGCTGGTTTCGTCGATCACGATGCCGAGAAGAGTTTTGTTTCCTTTGAGCTTAACGGGGATTGGCGCTGACTTTCGTCCATCGGCGTCGATCACGAGCTTATCATCCAATAATGGATCCGACAATCGCATTTGAAGCCCGGCGTTGGTGGTCGCTTCTGTGATGCCTGATTGAACGAGAGTAATGCTCGCTTTTGTAAAAGGAACTCCGTTAGAGTACATGATCATGGCTTCAACCGTACACTGCTCGCTGGGTATCACTTTGTTCAGCTGAATGTCTATTTGAAGTCTGCCTTTTTCGAAACTCAGCTCGATCTTTTTACCATTGATCTTATAAGTTCCGTTGCCGTAGATGACGTTGTCGGTAACCTGCATCCAGCTGAAAGATCCGTCGGCATTAAATGTATATGCTTCGCCGTCGCGGGAATATCCGCCGCTTATTTGCGCTGTTGCGCAAAGTGAAATCAATAGAGATAGTATTGCCAGCAGCACCCCGGGTGAGCGGGGCTTCATGGTTAGGTTAGTTTACTAACAAGATAAGGAAAATCTTATCTACTGACCTTGTGGCGCCTGCGAGTTGAGGTAGTCGAAAAGTGCAACGACGTCTTCTTCTTTCTTCAGCTTGTTTTTGTGCGACGACAGCCATTCGCTGGCGGCTTCTGCTTCGGGAACAACTTCGAATACGTTAGACTTGCTTAGGCCTTTCAGTTCTATAAGTTTGCCGTCGCGCGATACGTAGAAGCTTACTGCTGAGTAGAAGTAGAGTGTTTCACTTTGACCTACGATGGGATCGACTCTCATTTTATTGGTGCCGACTTTATTGTGTTTCATCAATTGGAATTTGCCGTCGTTGAGCACCTGGTAGAATGAAGGGTTTTTAGTTTCGCCGAAGGGGAAGACGCCAAACGTAGCTTCCACTTTAGTTGAATCGGCGTCGGTGAAGACTACAACTTTCCTTACGTTCTCGAGTGTGGTTGACATTTCTTCGTTGCCTTTGGGATATTCTACGGCGTCGGTGAAGAAGTTGACTTTCATTTGTTTCATGTGGATCACGTTGCCGGGTCTCATTTGGATGGCGCCGCGTTGCCACTCTTTATTATAGAGGTATTTGCCCTGGATGAGGACTGCGTTTTTGTCGATTTTGGTGGTTTTGCCGCTGATGGTGCCCATGCCCATGGGGGCTTGAGCGATGGCTTGCGAGCAGGCTATGATGATGGTGAGGAGCAGGAGTGTCCTTTTCATGTTATTGAGCGTTGGATTTTGGAATCAAGATAATAGTTTTTAGAGAAGTTGTGGGGAACCATCTATATTAGCATTCCGTTTCTTAACGGATTATTAATATCGTTCTTTGTAAAAACGTACTGAGTACATCTTTACATCAACATCAAAATTTGGGGCTGACCGGTTTTGACAGGATGTGTGGAAGTGTATGGCAGCATGCAAGCTCATGAGGGTAGAGCTTTAAACACTGCTCTCACAATTCACGTGGCGAAAATAACTACGCCATGGCTGCTTAATCTGACTTTAAGTTAGATTAGCTTATCACGGGATAAGATCCTGTGAAGCCATCATCGCCCGGTATCTCTGTTTAGCGGATCCGGTAAGGCGATGTCGTTAGCATAAACTGGGTAACTATGTGTTGCGCATAGTTGCTGAGACAACAGTAACTACGGTTTATTTTAGGCTGTTGTATGCCTTGGTGATCCCGACAATTAAATACAAATAAGCATGTAGAATATACACGTCGATCGTCTCTGGACCAGGGTTCGATTCCCTGCAGCTCCACCTTCGCCCGCCGTAGTCCTCGCCTTTTGGCGAGGCGAAGGCGGGTTCGCCCTGCCGCCACGTTTGTCTTCATCTATTTCGGCGGGACTCCGGTGGACGCTGTCCGCCCAATTTCAAATCATCATCAGGTTTTCTTTAATCACTTTTCCTATCCTATTCCAAATTTCGCTCCATGGAAACATGGACTGTCTATCTACTTAGGTGCTCCGATGCAAAAGTCTATACAGGCTTTTCGTCAGACTTCAAACGACGCTTTGAACAACATTGCAATGGCGAGGTTAGCTTCACAAAAACGAGACTTCCGGTGGAAGTAATCCTATTGGTTGAATTCAGAGATAAGTTTAGAGCGATGGATTTTGAAAGGTATTTGAAGTCAGGATCGGGAAAGGAGTTTTCGAGGAGGCATTTTTTGTGAGTGGGGATTGAGAGTCGATTAAGAGTTTGTCGGTTTAATTTGAACTAAGTATATTGGTATGAGCCCATTCTCCTTCAACAAGGGGAGATGGGCTTTTTTTATTTATCCCCACATCAAAATGGAAACCAATCAACTCATTGCTCTTTTCGTTGCAGCGGCGGCTGGAACACTAGGGATTATCAAATTCAAGCTAATTGAAGAATTAGTGAAGAAAATATCGTCCGATGATAAGAATATCAGACTCAATTCCATCATGCTTCTATTCTTCGTGGTTGCTTTGCTCGGTCTCACAACATCTTATTTCTCTGGAACTGTTGGCAGCGCGACGGAGCCTGAAGGTGTTGTGCAAGGTGAAATCCCAATCGAAACAAAACCTGCTCAAAAGTCAGACCTGGAGGTGAAAGTCGAAGCGGTTAAAGAAGGAGTGGCGTTGACAAAGGATTTAATTAGTACTGCGAAAGAAAATAAGCAGCGAAAAGATAGCGTCTTTGAAGCGGCTAAATCAGAACGATGGGTTGTTCAAATTAACGATTGGATCGACGATGAAGATAGAATCGTTGAGATCTATAAGTCGCTCAGTATGCCGGACAATGTAAAACTGTTAAAAATCAAAAAGCAGTGCCTCTTTATCATGGAAGATCAGGTCTCAAAAGAACAGTTAGAGTTGTCACTGGACAGTTTAAGGCAAACACTACCCGGGTTACAATTAAAACTATTTAACATCAATAGCATTACAACAAGAAAAAAGAACACCCTGACGGAGCGCTTCGAAACTTTTGGCAGGCGAAAGAATAAAGTGAAGATTCGATGTCTGGTATTGGATTAAGTCCCGAGCCTTGCTTACACGACTGTGTTAAAAACTTCGCCTATCATCACTGAAAGAAAATAAGGTGTTGATCAAGCACCTTATTCTCTTGCCACGCAACTCACGCCGTTTTCACTGCGTTCCCTTCTTCCACTGCCACATCGAGCAGGTCAAATAATCCATCGAGGTCTACAACCAAATCCCTGAGATATTCTGCTTCCCCCGATCCGTCATACATAAGAAATTCGAGTAAGAGGCTTCTGAGGTTTCTGCTGAAGCGTGCGGCGGGATGATATTCAATAAACCTTTCGAACGCTTCGATGAGCGCGGGACTAAGGATGCTTCTTTGTGCGTTCACATCCTCTTTTTCAACTCCACTTGTCTTGTTTTCCATAAACATGTTGTTTAAAAATTGAACAATAAAAAACGAGAGCGACTGCAGTTCGCCCAGATAAAAAATGTGTAAAGTGTAAGTTGGTTGTTGCCGTGAGCTCTTGAAGGGCAAGAATGTTCCATGCCAAAAAAAGGATGGCCCACCTTCGCGGACAAAAGTCCGCTACGGTGGATATGGCGTGGAACCCAACTTACCGTTTCTGAGGTACTGGTATACCTGATCACGAATAAGTGGGCCCACGCCAATGACGCGAGCACCTCACTTATTGCCTCGTGATCGTTTAGAAAATTACCAGTTTTCAGAAACGAGGTTCTAAGTGCGAAATGCTTCAGTAGTACACTGAAGTATACGCTAAAATACTATCAAAATTCTTTCGCTAATGATTGCTCATCGCTCATGCAAGATATAAAATTACCCGAACGTGGGCCAATACACCCACACTATTTTTAAGGCTAAGGCCCATATTGGATATGTCTCTATATATCCAAATGGAAGCCAGAAAAAAGAAAGAAATGCTCAGGAAATTCGGCCAGAAGTTATCTGAGCATCGGACTAAAAAAGGTCTTTCGTTTCGTGAACTTGCCTCTCGTTGCGATGTAGATGCAAGCGATATTCAAAAGTATGAGACAGGACAGGTAAATCCGACACTATCAACTATATCTGATTTAGCTATTGGTTTAGGCATCGCACCTAAAGAACTATTGGAGTTCGATTTCTAGTGTTAAGACCAACGTTCTGTTGGTAAGGGTAAGCTCACGAAGGTACCGCAATGCCTGACAGTAGTTGTCAAAAGCCCCAGCTATACTTGAACACAAATAAATTCTATTCGGTTGATCGTTGGAAGGGCTCTGAGTGCCACCCTTATAGGAAATCTTGCATCTGCCTCTAGAAGTTTGACAGTCATTATCAAATGATATAGATTTTTAGCCTATATTAGACCTCAGAGCCCAATTGCACATCGTCAAAGTGTGCGATGGGCTCTTTTTTTGTTCTTATGGGAAACAATAGTCCTCATTTGTTACGGCCTTATTCGCTTTTTGCGATGTTCTGCCTATCGTATTTGCCATTGTTTTTTCTCTTAGCTGTTAAAGTAGTTATCGCAAACGAAGGGTTTCTCCATTTCGTCGGCTTCGACTCAGCAGCGTTAATAGTCTGCCTGAAAAAATTCGGAGTTGTCTTCATTCTTGCGACCCTAGCTCTTTTTGCATGCATTGGAACATGGTTGACGTTCAGAAATATTAGACGGCTAGAATCCAACGCTATACCTGTTCAACTTACCAGCATCAAACCGAAGAATGAAGAAGCGCTATCATACTTAGCCAGTTATGTAATTCCACTCCTCATTCAAGGCGATACAGGTTTGTTCGAGTACATAACCTTTGTTGTCCTTTTCATAATATACTATAAGCTGTACTCGACATCTAGCCTTATTCTTATCAACCCAATGTTAAATATGATATATGGGCTGTACGATATTGAGTATGAGTACAAAGGCAAGCAGAAAAATGCCTTGATTATTTCAAAAAATAAGTGGCTTGAAGAGGGTGAGGAATTAAAAATCGTTCGTCTGAGTCATAGATTGTACTTCGCATACTAAACACAACAAATATAGATGGACGCGAAAAGCTTACTAAAAGAATTGAATTCGTTCACCGACAGCGAAACAATTCACATGTATATCATTGAAAGAAAACAACGTGCAGATGTGAAAACATCCGAAAGAGCATCCGTAAAATATGAGTACATCCCACTCCAGGTGAATTTAAGTAAAGACCTCAAACCTCTTGTTATCGAAATGCTTTCAAAGGCCATCGAGAAAAAGGTCAAAGAAGATGTTGAAATTAAGAACTATGAAGTCATCGACGATACGCTTGACAAACTTTACACATACAAGGACCTTGGTAAGATTGAGGGATTTCATGATTTCCTGAAGAATCGGCTCAACAATGAAATAAAAGCACTTAAGAATTTCGCAGAACTGCAAGAATTGGAAAAAGCCTGGGCTCTTTGCTATGGATTTTATGATAAAAAAACGAAAGGGTGGCTTTATTGTATCAAAAAACTTGCACCACGCCGAATGGCAGTTGAGTTAAATAACCATGCCGACATAAGTGAGGCCGTAAAACACGGTATTACCTCTTTATTTGATTTAGACACACGCACACTCAAGCCATTAAATGGATTCGCGTTGAATTTGGAACCGAGCATAGATATGATCTATTATAAAGACACTATTTATATCTTTCAAAAGAGAGCATTCGAAGACATAACGAGCCTGACAGAGGAGTTTGAAACTGTTGCCCAAGAAATTGTGGACGAAATCAAGGCTATTAAATTTGTCAAAGGCCTAGAGCATCTTTCTACCCTAGTTGCAGCCAAGCCTGCTTTTAGAAATAAACTTATCAAGGCAAAGTCAATCGGAAACTTAGAATTCTTGAAGAATTGTGGTGATATCAAACGGGAATTTCAGAGGGCCGGAAAGAAACTGGAAATTAAATTCAGGTTTGACGATAAAGGAAACGTCGTTGCAGCCGACGAAGACGCCGCAGAAAACATAATTAAAGTTCTGTGCGAGTATTATAAAGAAGGTGTACTAGGTGGGAAAATTTTTGAATCCCCTGCAGGCCGAATCAAAGATTCAAAATAGACACAATGAATAGGACCATCCTCTACTATCCGACAATTGACATCCCCGATAAGGCGTGGCTTCGACATGCGTTGATGTATTGGGATGAAGTTGCGTCAATTGTACCTCAAGACTACGGCAATAAAATTTTAATTGATCTATCAACTGACATTCAGTATTTGATGTCCGAGGGTCAATTTCGGGCAATACGACCTGATGATCTTATTATAAAAGGAAACAACTGGGACGCATTTCAAGAGTTTCAAGATGAATTCCGAGAGATTGTATCATCTTCGAACTTTCGCGAATTAATTGGCAAATCATATTCGACTCGATTCAACATTCACGTTGATAAAATCACCCCTACTTCCTTCTCTCGGATTCACACAAACAAAACTTCAGATAGTATCGTCAGTTTCCTAATGGACCTAGGGCTTGCTAAACGATCGGAAGATTATGAATGGCTATTATTCGAGCACACCACGGCTCTACTATACATGTCACTACTGGCAAAGTACCTGGCAGATATCGACGCTAATCAAACGACAATAGGAACAGATATTCCTGATTACGAGCGATTAAATTTCAAGAAAGTACGGGAGGATGAAGGGTTTCCAGTGGTTAGTGTTTCATTGGATAAGTTATTACCATCGCCTAAACCGCACGTCTCTCTAGAACAAATAATTGACTTCAAAAATCAAAGATCAGACAACCTCATTCATTTCAAAAAAATCATTTCTGACTGTCTGTCTAAAATCTCCAAAGCCAAGTCAAATACAGAACTGAAGGAAATCACGGCTTCTTTCACAGAATCTTTATCAATCGGTGTCAAAGATCTTACAACTGTTCTAGGTGATTCAAAAATTGACTCAACTTTTAAAACCTTGAAGTCCCTAATAAATTTACGGGCACCGGCGCTGCTAACAAGCGGAGCGTTCACTGGTAGCTTGTATGGAAATACAACTACGGGTTTGGCGATAGGCGCTGGAATAGAAATTACGGCAACGTTCATCGAAGCTAGAAATAGGAATAGGGCAAAACTTAGAGAGTCACCCTTTTCATACTTATACAAAGCTCAACAGGCTGGATTAATAAGGAAGACTTAAGTATTCAACCATATTGAATGCGATTCCCCTTGCCTCCCCAACCCGTATCCCTATCTTTGTCATTCGACGATACAGTATGTGATTCGGTGCACCGTCTTCTTTGATCTCTATAAACCAGCGCCAGCATTTAATCGGCGAAAATTCATAGTAGCCCCTGCAGCTCCCACTCAATTTCAGCCTTCATCAAATCCGAGGCAGAAACTCCATTGACGTTTTCTATTCTTGCTAAATCAAAAACGAGTCGTCTAAAAATTGAAACACCTCTCAATCATTTCACACCACCCCCCTATCAACAACATAATAAGCTATGCTCTCAAACAGTTCTTTCAAGTCACCGGAAAAGGGCTCCAGGCAAGTGACCGCCTGGATGATGCTATGGCGCGCTTCTTTATAGGCACGTTGAAAGCCCTCGCTGTACATCACTTGATCTATGGCGACGTTCATCTGTTCTTCGTCTACGTCCTTTCCGCGTATGATGCGCGAGACGAGGCTGTCGTTGCCTAACTCCTCCATCGCGTAGATGATGGGCAAGGTAGGACGACGCATGCGAAGGTCCGTGCCACGTTGCTTTCCCGATTGCTCCTCGCTTTCGGTGAAGTCCGTTAAGTCGTCCATCATTTGAAAGGCGCGACCAAGCAGCCGGCCATAGCGACCCAACTTCCAGATGACACGCTTGCGCGAACGCATCAGCGAAGCCCCCGATTCACAGGAAAGCTGTATCAATGACGCCGTCTTTCTGTCGATCGTACGGAGATACCGGGTTCGCAATCGCTCCGTGTCCCACCTTGCGTCAGTCATGATCTCATCGAGTTCTCCACAACAGATCTTGAATCCAACTTCAAGCACCGTTTGCACAAGGTCCAGATCTTCTTTCGTTTCGATAGCACTGGAGAAGCAGCGCACAGCACTTACGAATTGCATGTCGCCAATTAGTAATGCAACGTCGGGGCCACGCGATTCGTTGACCGACGCCACACCACGTCGCTTTGGAGCCTTGTCAATAATATCGTCGTGAATGAGTGTCGCCATGTGTAACATCTCCAACGAAGCGGCAGCTTTAAAAACCCTATTTGGCAACGGTTCATCAAATGCGCAACCACTACTCATCCTCGCCGTCATCATTAGTAATAACGGACGCAGCCGCTTGCCTTTCGTGTACAGCGAATATTCTATCTCGGTGAGATAAGGACGCTGCGGTTCAAGTGCCTTAGCAATCTCGGCGTTAAAAAGCTCAACATCAGGCGACATCAACAGCAACGCCTTGTCGATGGGATTGGTCTTAATCATATTTCGATGCTCATTGTTTTAGCGTCTCTAAAAACGCCGAATGATTGAGACGTCTTGCACCGAACAATTGCGGCACACCGACCGATCGATATGATCTTTCAGTTGCACCGATGCATTGGGAGCAATGGTGGTGAGTACAGCGAGTTGAGTATCAATTAATAATCTTAAGTCGTTTGCACCTCGCGGCGATCTCCTCAAAAATTCAAATCGACCATGCAACTGTGGATGAGGCGCAAGTAAATAAGTTATCTCGTCGTCATGAGCATACCACATCAACAGCAACTGTTGCCCCTTCGTGGTTTCTGTCAGTCTGAATTCCAGGTCACGTACCGAAATAGCCGGAAGCGTTGGCGATTCTATCAATCCAAATGCATTCGACAAAGAGCAGTAATGGTAAATGGCTTCTACAATACTGATTGCTTCGCTGAAACCAACTTTAAAGAACTCGACAATGGGCGCCAACGATCGCCTCAAATTCATAACCCATTTCATGAAGAAAGGCCGCACAGTCTCCGGCCGTCGTATTGAAGAAATTAGCGAGCACGTTGGCCACTTTATCAATATCGTTTGCCAGGGACGTGAATACACTCTTAACAGCGTCGATCCATTTGTTTACGTCCGACAGTATATTTGAAAACACCTTGTCCACGTTGTTCTGCAACCATTTGATCAATTCAGTGTATAGGTTTTTCAAATCGTTTCCAATGTCCGCAAGCGATACCGATACGTCGAGATCAAACAGAGGCAATGAAGCCCATGAGAATTTAAGTCGAAGGCCCAGCGATGCGATTACCTGCGGATTGATCGCCACGTCAATTGTAAGACTTGCGGCAGGTCCGTGGATAGTGATCTTCGGAATCAGTTCGATGTTATGAACAACATAAGGTCCGAGCGTTACATCCAGGTCGAACCCGATCGTCGCATCAGCTGAGAAATTCTTGTCGTCAATAAGTGAACAGTTCAAATCACCCTTAACAATGCTCAAAAAGATCATACGATAAATGAAAGTCGAAACTGTTCTTCGATACCTCCGCTTTAATGGTCTCACTTAGCCCGAGAAAACTTACGCTTCCATCGAGTGTGAGATAAGGTTGTGGACCCGTATCTGCCGGTGCGCGCAACAGTCTTGTATTGGCACGCATCATCCGCGTACCATCGAACGAAATGATACCGGATGTATCGATGGATCCAGATGGACCTTTCGTACCGGTGCTGTTGGTTAAAGAGAATATACCACCAAGTTTGATCGGATTGTTGATACTTCCCGATGCAATTATTCCCTTGCTCGCATTTACCTGGATGTTGAATTTGGCTTCCCCAACTATAAATAAAGATATCGGCAACGACACCTATCCCGGGAGGGAAACGTATAGCTGCCGATCTTGAATCCGGACGGATCATCGACCACCCAGAATTCAAGATCAGTAAAAACCTATCGCATTCAACACGGAACACTTGACAAATTCAGACCGGTGAATTGTTTGATCAGGTCGTAGAGCATCAATGGATTGGCGGGATCCTTGTCTTGCAATTCGAATATGATCGCTCCAGGTGCTTCGAAGTCTATCATCTCGCCGCCGATAACCAGTTGAAAAGAACGCGGAGCTGTTCCAATCAAAAAGCTTCCGAGAAAGCTAATGGCCACTACCTCTTCCACTTTAAATTGTAATCCAACTTCCACTTTTAATTGTAATCCAAAATCCGTTACTGTAAGGCCCGTGATCCCGAAAGGCTCTATCCAGTTTTCTATTTCAATAGTAAATGCAAGAGAAGGTGGTATCATTGTTACAGTTCCACTACCCTCCAGATCTATTTTATCATCCTGTATCGTAAGAACGGCTGCTGCTGCAATTGAAAATGATTTAGCGCCAGGTATCAGTGTGATCGTGATATCTTTGAATTGTATAGAACCATTTCCCTGATTCGAAGGAAGATCGCCTGGAACCTGGAATTCATGGGGTTGGCTGTGTCTACAATCGCCAACAGGTTAAAGACAACGTTGTCGGAGAAAAGATGGGATACCGGTTCCAATATGTTACCAGTTAAACTTAGAGTGCTGAAAAAAGTGAACCCGGGAGATACTGTCGCCGGGGCGCTTGGCATCTTCATGCCGGGCAGCGCGACTGCTGTGCCCGCGGGCAACGTGGAAATGATGAGACCGGAATTTGTAAAAGAAAGATCTCCAAAGATACCAGATAGATTCGACCACATCTGCGCAGGCGACCACGACTGCGTAACTATAAAGCCAACAAGATATCCGTAATTCGCTGCGGTCTTTCTAACCTGGAATACACCCGTTCCGAGACTGTTGCCGTTGACGGTTGCGGTTGCTCCAAGAGAAAATGCATACTCGCCACTGGCATTATTCAAAACAATAGAAACCGATCCATCTGTAAGACCGATAATCCGGGACACCTGCTGGCAGTGTTGTGCCGCTTATTGTACTTGCCAATGAAGTCAAACTGATTGCCGGGAATTTTGGCATTCATCATGAAAATACCCGGAAGCGTCCAACTCCCATCGAACGTTATTGGTTTTTCAATACCAGTTACGGTGAGATTGCCCACGATACCGATAGCTCCCGTTGTTCCGCCCGGCTGCCTGTCGAGGTTTAGCCACGCGTTGGTCAGATCGATGGTAGCTATACCTACCCGGTATTTTCCAATCGCCGCTAAGACCTGTAATTAATGAGAAGTTGCCGGTTGAAGGTTCAACAACAAAGTTCAGATCATCGAGTATGAGCGTCGCTTTCAATTGAACTGGCAGCAACGAATTCATCACGTCGGTAAGATTGATCGAGCTTCCTTCTGTAAGACTTCCCGTGAAAGTAAAACCAGGGTAATAGGCACCCCAGCTGAAACGAACCACCGGTAAAACCAACCAGTCCAATCAAGCTCACAGAGAGTGGTTGTGGAGAAGAAGGTTGTATTTGAAACTGTAAATTGACAGGCCCAACAGAAATGCCATTTGTAATGCTCCACGATTTCGTGGTGCCGAATATTACATCTACCGACACGATCGATCTTTGATCGGGCCGTACCGTGAGAATTAATGTCCTTAAAGTAAATGCAGTGCCTGGATCAAATGTTGACTGGTCTGGCAAGACCGATCCGAAATTCACACCGGGGAACAGGCTTACAAAATCCGTAAATGCCACCATGCCTGATATCAGTAACATCGGCAGTTATTGACACCGTGTCTTGCGGCGTGCTCAAGTCAACAAAAATCGGCAACGCAATATCGTGCGTCAATTGAAACGTCGCCGACAATCCGAAATCGATCTGTGGTACGAACTTCGGAGTTACCGGATCATTGGTTCCAGACAAGAGTACGGGAGGCTTTACCGTGCCGGAGATCGCGACACATCTCATTCTCAATGAAAAGACCTGGTTATTTAAGAATGGTGGTATGTTAACAGGACTACCAAGAGCAGTGGTAAAACTAAATCCGGGTACTGTCCCTGTTTGATCAACAGGACCAGACATGGTAATACTACCCTGACCATTGATCAGCCATAACACACCGGCCCATCCCGCACCAGGAATAACGCTTCCATTAAAGTTCAATCCTTTGTTTAAAGAATTCGCGGCGATTGAACTAAGAACGAATGACGCGTTAACAATGCCGATCTGTTGCATCCAGCTTCCTGCAAGTAAAGGCCAGCCTGTAGCAAAGCTCCATCCTGCAGGCGGGGTTGCATTTAATTGCATGACAACATCACTGGAGCCTGGACTGAACAATGCCGACACCGTCATACTATTTAACGGCATCGAGGTTATTGTTGCGTTTGCAAAACTTACGTTGTCACCAGATTGAACGAGTGTGACGTTTGTTATCACCACTTGCGTTCCAAAATATTTTGTGATCACATCCTGGATACCACCCGGCCCGAACGTTGTTGTTTGAAGCGTGAGTGTTGTGCCCGATAACGCGCTTTGTAAAGTTGAATAGATGGTGCTCACGTTATTCTTATTAAATAATATTGACGGATGCAAAAACAGGTAAGTGATCGCTTATTCCATAGCGGACGAGCATCCATGCATAACCTGCCCAGTTAAGATTTACATTAAGGGGCAATTGGATGCTCCATGAATTTGGGAATGCAGGCATGTTGTTTAGCGGATTGGTAACAACAAATGTTTGAGCGATGGCTCTTACGGGTGATGCCGCATTCATAACATCGGCCACCAGATCTACTACTCCACTGCCGGCGGCAGCAACAGGAGAAGAAAAGATATTGTCGAGTTGTAAGTCGCGGTAGTCCCCACTATTGTTACCCCAGTTCGCCGGGTTGGTTCCCCATTGCCTAACCGCGTCTGCCATATTTCCAAGGTGCGTCATGGCATTTGTTACGGCTACGGTTCCCGCGCCGGCGGGAACCGGATTGGTGAGCCATGAATATCCGGGCTCTACATTTACATTGAGGTTATAATCACCACCGAGTATGCGGCGCCCTACTGGTTGTGCAACTCCACCGTTGTTCACCGAATACAACATGGGTGATTGGGCAAGGCGCTCAAGTCCAAGGATGGCTTGCTGATTGGGCGGAGCATGATAAACAGAAACAGTAAAATTCTGATTCGTATCGGTTGTGCGAAATGCTGCAAGGGCTGCGCGGCGGCCATGTGTTCCCGAGAAATTGTTTGGGAATTGTAGTGTCGACAAGCTTACGTTTTCATTTCAGCGCCGTCGATCAATACCTGGAAAGCCAGATTAGTACGCCACAGTATTGCGTAAGCTTCCCGATCTCCTCCGGGCCGCGCGCGAAGAACTGTAAACCGCCATGGACTAGCTGTAGCCTGACCAATTGCCTCGCAAACATTGAAGGCGACCTGGTAACTGATGCTTGTCATTAGCTCCATCAATACAACAATGTTCGCATTTTGCTGAGCCGCGACCCTCCCAATCAAATTAACAAGTCGCACATTGTTCGGAGAGTTGCCGTATTTACCGGGTCCGAAGACTTCGATATTCCACGCCAGCATATTGATAACAGCCATAACAATTAATTTTATTGAATGGATATTTGTCCCGTAACTGCGAGATATCCCGACACCCCGGAAACCTGTAAACTGGTCGGCGTGAGCGTTAATGTTTTATTCGAGATAACTATTGAAAAACTGGGGATGTCTAGACCCGCCCACGTTAATGCCGTTAAGAAATAAAGTGATCAATGGAGTAACGCTGCTTACAATGCCGGTAACAATAGCGGCCACAAGCCATCCGAGAACCCAACCTGGAACGCTGTTTGGCACAACGAGAACAGCAAATGGATTTACATTTTGAGTAGTCAACAATACCTTGTTACCAACGATGCTTATACCAAGAGTAACATTAGGATCAGGCTTTGCGTACGCATTGAGGCCGAGTGATAACGGAACGTATACAACTTCGACACCACCCGAAGCACCGCCAGTGATACTAAGTCCAACATTAATACTGGTACCCTGTATATCTACAGCTGGGTTGACTAATGCAAGTGAGTAACTCCAGTTATATCCGGCCCAACTATTGCCGCCACTGCCATGATCGGAAAACTTCGACGTTGCAGATGCCAACGCGCCCACCATACCTTGTTGTACAATGTTCTTTCCGATGAGTGCAAAAAAAGGTTGCTGGGGCCAAGCGAATGAATTATCTGGTGGCGTGGTGTTCCAGATTGCTGAAGATTGGCTGCAGCTATTACAGCATTATTCACAATGCCTACCGAAGGTGAAGATAAGTTAACACCATCGACCGAAAGTGGTGGTATTGTAATACCGGAAAAGAGATTCTGCGAGATCTTAAGTATTTGCGGCAACACAATGTTTTGCACCAGGTAATTTTGAACAGGGTCTTGTAATGGTGGTGCCGTAACCTGGCTCACGTTAAACGCTACTGCGTTGTTGGTTATCTGTACGGTACAACTCGCGGTAAGTGTCATCGGGAGTGTAACTGACGTTGCCCCGCTAAGAGTTATGTTTACGAGAGGAAAGCTGACCTGGAATGAAGGTATGGCCGCAGCGAGTGCCGTCAGATCGAGTGATTGTATCGCTTGCGGATTGCTCGCCATCGCCTTTTCTTTGAGTGCATTCAAATGGATCGATGGATCGACTTGAGTCGAGAGATCGAATACCGGAGCATTCTTTACATCCCATTGTACATTAAAAGACAATCCCTGGTAATTAACAACTTGCGACCCGGTAAAGATTCCCGGGTACAATGCCGAATAGACGGCCTGGCTAGCAGAGTTAAGTTCAGTCCCACTGACACCGATGGCGAGATCAAAGTTCATAGACTTGGTTGATTAAAGTGATTAAGGAAGGATACTGATAATAGCCTGATTGAAAATATTCGATATGGTGTTTAACAGCGATTGTTGATTCAGCGCACCTTGAACCTTGAGGCCAATGTTCTGTTGAAACCAGACGGCGTTATTTATTTTCTCCTGTGCGTCGCTGGTCAGCGCGGGATCTGTGCCAACCAAAAGTATGATTGCAACATTAGGAATAACTGATGACAGGCTGGTGATCGAGATCGTCATCGTTACATTGGGAGATATCCCGCCGATCGTTACCGTGCCGTTGAAGGTGATGGTAGGCATGGCAAAGCCAAACTCGAATGCACCCGAGCTGGTATAAGTAGTAATGGCTGCTGCAACTGAGGCCGCTTCGGCAGCGGCTTTGGCTTCCCACATTGGATAGTCCTTTTCGGCCATCTCACGCGCTTTCCGCTCGACGTCACTTTCCGGAACATTCAAAGAACATTCAGGCGTCGGTGCATTCTGCACGGTTTGCATTACCGAACCAACCGTTTGCTGCTGATCGTTGGCAGCTGCCGGTTTTTTAAAACAAATAATGGATTTTTGCAGAGACACATAAGGATTATCCGGATCGGTAGATCCATTAGCCATGTTAATTGCAACGGCGAGCATTATGCTCTGCATGTAGAACGCATGCATATTATAACCATCGCCTCCTACCGTGTATGCCGGGTTATCCGGATTTTGTGCAGCCGCGTTCGTTTGTTCCATGTAATACTTCGTATCATGGTCGTCGGTTTTGGCATTCGGCCACGCTGCTGTAAATGCGTTGCTGCCAGTGAGTATTGTATTAATAGTATCATTCTGGTCGTAGTAGGTTGAAACCAGTTGCACTCCGTTTCCACCCTGCTTTACCAATTGATCACGATACTGCCTGGCCAAGTCTAAGTTGGACGGAGGATCCAATGATGAATTGGCCGTTCGATCGGCTTTCGTACCAACGCCCATTATTTTTTCCAACCCCAGGTCCATGGCGCATCCTACAAGTCCTGAGCCGACAACTTTATAACTTCCTCCCAGTATCAAGTTGGAAAAAGCTATCGTGCCCGTTATCTGGCTCGCGTCATCGCTTGGTGTAAATGCGGTTCCGTTTACCTGGGGTATCCCCGACAACGTCATTCCATCGAGTGATATCTCTACGTTTCCCCAGAAGCTGGAACTGTACAAGGGCACATTATCCATATTTTTAAGCGCCAGGGTTTGCAACGGAGGAATGGTGACGTTACCAAACGTGCCTCCTTTGGCAAGAACGCCTGGTATGTAAAAGCTGGATTTTGGATCCCATAACATTGCCCACGCCCTGTTCAGGATAACTACATTCGGGTTCGGTGTATTCATTTTAATTTTATTTTATCGACGAGCATAACTTGTTCAAATAATTTCTGCTTATCAGTCGTTTGCAATAGATCGCTGAGCGCGTTTGTAACAATTGCACTGATCTGACCCAGTACAGTACTTTGATTCATTTGAGCTTTTATCTGACCTACAATAGCCGTTGCTCCTTCCGGCGAATTGAATAACTTCTCAACCATTGCATCCCATTGCGCAGATTGTCCGGCCGGGATGCTTGTGATATTTACATCGAAGACCAGGTTGTTCTCATCAAGAATATTGGGATCGCACAAAAATTCTATCGAGGTTACCGTTGCCACGAGCTTCTGGTCCTTTGGAGAAACACCTTGCACAGACACAAGGATGTTAGCTGTAAGCCCTGCCTTCGCGAACGTCGCAGAAAATGTTCCTGTGCCAACGTAAGGAGTGGATGGGCTCGAACAATACTGAAAGTCTAAGGTCTGACAACAAGAGACGGAGATCGAAAAATTGCCGGAGACGACGAGTTTGGCCGGCGTCCAATTGTTTACCTGGCCAAAAACTGCCAAAGCGTTAATGTCATTACCTGCCACAAGCAGTGGATAAACAAATGCGTTCGACGCACCCGCTATCTGGATACCTGATAACGTGAGGTCGACTGCAGAACCCGGAGTTGATATTTCACTCAGGCCCTGCGTTGCACCGATCGATCCGCAAATGGTCATACCGGCACTCGGGTAAAAACCTGAAACATCGCCGAGTGGCCATTGATCATTTACTATATAAGGATCGAGTACGGGACTACTTGCACCTTTTATCTTTTGCGGTAGAAAAACGGGCTTTGTTGGATCATTCGCATCGTTAGACAACTGTGATACTACAAATGATAATATTGTCTGGTTGCCGGCGGTCTGAAGTATCGGCGTGAGTATTGAGCCTAATGTCGTTAGTGATGCCGGTGATGAAAATATGCCGCCGATGCAGGCCATAAAAACACTCTGTCCGGGCGGAGTACCGAATGCTGTATTGAGCAAACTGCCTATCGCCCCATTTGTCGGATTGATCACGAAATAAGTTTTTGATGCGCTCGCAGTAAAAGCGATACTGTTAACAACTGCCGAGCAGTCTGCACCTATCGTCAACACAAATGCTGCATTGGAATTTGTTAGCGTCGTTTGCAGTGTTCCGGTTACTGTTTGCGGACCGCCGCTGCATGGCAGGTTTATGGTAAATTGTGCGCTTACCTGAACATTGCTTATCGAAGATATACCGGGTGGCATACTGGCTCCTCCGAAAGTTATATTCACGTTAACTGTCGACCCATTGATAGTTGGTTGTGCCATCACGGCATTTGACAACCCTGCTATTTTCACATCGCTCAGTTTCATGATGGCGCTCGATGGCGAAGTGCCTTTGCCACCACTAATCGTATTACAGATGTTAGCGGGGAGCGTGGGGTCTATTGATGCGAGATCGCCGATAGTTAACGCTGGGATCTGCCATGGATCTGCACCCTGTGGCTGATCGAGAATAGCAACCGGTAGAAAATAGCTCGAACGGATATCGGTCGATTCTGTATAAATGTCTTGCACTAATTTTGATACATCCATCTTTTCATGATTTAGATCTACGATCGTTATAGACAGCAAAGCCCATCCATGTCCGCTACGGAACATGGATGGGCTCATGAGGAAGGTAGGAATAGTTACTTAACTCCCAAATTCAATGACACCCCCATTTCCGGAGAATTATTGAAGGAGCGAGAGTGACGGAGCGCAATGCGTAGAAAGCATGATCCTTATCGAGAAATACGATGTAAAAAGTGTTTGCAACCACATGTCCTATAATGCATTGCTTACCCGTTACATGTACACGTGCCCATTGTGCATCTGGAGGAACGTGTTTAGGATGAGTAATTGAGTTTTATCCTTAGGTGGAAAGTCACCATAGATAGTGCACTTTTTACTGGCAAAAAAATCTTCCCTCTTCGAGTTGCATGAGTTCGCAACAACATCAATTCCTTGTGCGAGAATTTTCTCCGCTTCCCATTGCTCAAGTGACTGTCCTTGAGTTTTATCGAAATGTCTAAAGCTCACAAGAAGAAAATCATCTTTAAGCAATTCAGCAGCCTTGGTTTTGTTTTGGAGAGCCTGCTTTAGAAAGCTGTCTGCTTTATGAGGCTTGATTTTCCCTCTATGAGCCATACAGCTCTTTTCTATAAAACTTTCTTATCGAGTCTTTAGAAATTACATTGTCGGAACGCTCACCAGCTGCTACTCCTTTTCTCGCCTTTATCCACGGTTTCTCATTATGCGTCAAATTCTCAAGTTGAAGACCTGTTAAGTCACTAAACATCTCAACAACTTCGTCAACAAGATTCTTCTGATCGTCAGTCAGGGTTTTCCTGACTATTTTCTTAACATGTTCTTCTTTCGGGCCTCGAACGTAGGAGACCTGGTCGTAAAGCCTGGTATTATCTTTTAAGGAATTATAGACCTTTCTTGAAACCGGACCGTGTGCCCACGCCTGAAAATCATCCTCGATCAATGGCTTTTCGAAATATGCTAAATGATACGCTTGCACGTAGAATAAAAGCTTTTGAAGCTTAAGATGTGACATACTTCCTCCCATATAAAGTATATAGTCGGAGAGCACCAGCGAATCAATTTGAGCGAAGTCTTTTGATTTAGTTGCCATAGGATGTTATTTATGACAAAAGAGCCCTTCCTGCTTTTAAATAGGATTGGGCTCGTGCACAAAGTTAAAATTTTTTAATGAAGAGAAAGAATAAGGTGTTGATCACGCACCTTATTCTCCCGTCACACAACTCACGCCGTTTTCACTGCATTCCCTTCTTCTACTGCCACATCGAGCAGGTCAAATAATCCATCGAGGTCGACAATCAAATCCCTGAGATTCTGCTTCTCCCGATCCATCATACATAAGAAATTCGAGTAAGAGGCTCCTGAGGTTTCGGCTAAAGCGAGCGGCGGAATGATATTCAATAAACCTTTCGAACGCTTCGATGAGCGCGGGACTAAGGATGCTTCTTTGTGCGTTCACATCCTCTTTTTCAACTCCACTTGTCTTGTTTTCCATAAACATGTTGTTTAAAAATTGAACAATAAAAAAAAGAGAGCGACTGCAGTTCGCCCGAAATAAAAAATGTGTAAGTGTAAGTTGGTTGTTGCCGGGATCTTTAAGGCTGAAAAGAATATGGCGTGGAACCCAACTTACCGCTCCCGAGGTACTGGTATACCAAGCCGCGGATAAGTGAGCCCACGCCAATGACGTGAGCATTACACTTATCGCCTCGTGGTGTTTGAAAATTACCAGTTTTCGGGAACGAGGTTTCTAAGTGCGAATGCTTCAGGATTGCTGAAGTAGACGCTAAAATTAATTCAAAATCTTTTGTTAACGATGATTGCTATCGTTCAACGAAGATAGCAAAACTATTAATGTTGTATAATTATACAACATTATTTTTTTTAGTAAACCCCAACTTGGTTGCAATTCCTACCACCTTTGGATGGACGCCAAGAAAAAGAAAGAATTGCTCAGGAAATTCGGACAAAAACTTTCGGAAGTCCGAAAGAAAAAAGGGCTGTCATTGCGGGAGCTCGCTGCGCTTTGTGATGTGGATGCAAGTGAAATTCATAGGCTTGAGCATGGGCTGAAAAACCCGACGATTGCTACGATATCGGACCTCGCGCTTGGATTAGGTATGCAGCCAAAAGACTTGATGGACTTCGATATCTGAGCCGTCCCAACTTGCTTTTCACGGCTTCAATAAATATATTCGATTACGATTTCCTAGACCTGGATTAATCCAGGAACCATTCCGATCAAGTCTGGATCATGAGCCCCTAGGATCGAATACACATTTAGTCATTACGTGTAGCAGTGCAAATTGCTAAGCGTTGGCGTTTAAGTTATCGTAATTGCGACTTCATCTCTCATAGCTATGATAAATCATCTACTCCTTATTGGAATTGACGAATACCTCTATCAACCAAAACTTCTTAATTGCGTAAAGGACCTGAAGGACTTCCGAGATATCCTTTTGGACAAATTCTACTTCGACGAGCTCAATGTGGTTGAACTCTACAACGGAAATGCAACTAACAAAAATATTCAGGATGCCTTAATGAATTGCATTGCTAGTGTAAGTGCTGACGATAGTTTGGTGATCTACTTTTCAGGACACGGCGAGTTCGACAAAGGCCGTGGCTTCTGGATTCCAGTCGAGGGCACACACAATTATGATAGATGGTTAGAAGATAAAACGGTCATTTCAATTATTGAAAAAATCAATTGCCGTCATATTTTCTTAATAGTAGACGCATGCTTTTCAAACAGCTTTTTCAATCTTGGACCGAGTAAAGGCAACAGGGACTACTCATCGATTAAATCAAGATGGGCATTGTCATCGTCGTTTGAAGCAGCGTATGATTCAGACGAAAAAGGACACAATGGGCCATTTGCACGAACTATAATAGAATTTCTCGTAACCGTCGAAAAAGATTTTCGGGTCGGTGAGTTAATCGAGTATGTCAAATCGGACTTCATTGCCAATAACCTACAGGCACCCCAAGGGTCCGCTCTAAGATGCAAGGGGCACATGGGTGGAGAAATGGTGTTTCAAATTAAACAGCCCACCGATCGTAGGTCGCTAAAAGGTTATCAAAATTTCGTCCAAGCCTTAAAACTATACAAACCCAAGTCTGAACTTATTGAGGTGGCAACATATGCGGACAAAACCAATAAAATCGGATTTCAGTTATATCAAGAAGTCGACCCGGTTGTTAAAAAACTGACATACTATTTATATCTGTATGAAGGAATTTCACAGAACAAAACTTTGCAGTATTTGCAGGACAATCATTCACAGATATTTAAAGACAAACCACTTGTGATTTTATTGCCAAAAGAAAACAACGCAACAACAGCGGCAGTTCGTTTGAACAACGTGAATACGAAATTCAAACCGATTAGCGCATTCTATATTGACAAGTTTATAAGAGAGCAATGCAGTCCCGACATTGACTTTGATCGATCACGCTTTTTGAACATTACAAATTTTATTCAACCCTCTTTCACGAGTCACATAAGGGCCGACGAATACATAGTTAACTGGTTTAAAGAACCTTCCCAACCTATTCTCGTAGTGAAAGGCACAGGAGGTATAGGGAAAACGACGTTTGCTCAATTCATTGCCGACAAGTGGATGCTCAGATCAAACAAAACAGTGGTGGTCTTTATCGATTCTGTTCAAATTAAAGACGCTTTAACTAAGGTAAGTAAGTTCGCGGATCAACTACAACTTTATCACTTCTATGAAGCATTTAATGAAATCTCTGGCGGTGACTCCCAAAAGTTAAGTGAGCAAGTGTTTTCAATGAATATCGATGCCGGAAATATTCTTTTAGTTGTAGACGGACTTGATGAGGTTATCTCCAAAATCCCAAATTTCAATGTAGCCTATTTTCTTGACTCTATACGAACTGCGTCCAGTGGGCTCGGCAGCACCAAAGTTGTTCTAACCTGTCGAACCTTCTTTTGGGATGCCTCAAGTATTTCAAATTCCGACTTGAAGGTGATTGAGCTAGAGCCCTTCAATCTATATCAAGCAAAAGAATTTTTTACAAGAAGTCTAGTCCATAAAAGCAAGGTCCGACGAGCAATAGAACTTGCTGAAGAATTTAAGTATCCAGGTGTCGAAAGCGAAAATACCTTTCATCCGTACGTGCTTGACGTGATTAAATCGATAATAGGTTCCGAGGGCGACCCAATTACGGGCGATTTGCTAGACTTCAACTCGAAACTCTTAACGAACTCTATCAAGAATGATTACATTTTATATAGAGTCTGCGACCGAGAACGGAAACGTGTTGGTCAAATTTCGGTTGATTCTCAAATTAAATTCTTTCTCTATTTTGCGACGCATAAACGTGGCATAATACCAACAGAGCAATTTAAGACCTCAATTGAGGAAGCGCTCGGCACTCAAATTGACAGCTCAAAATCCGAGGCATTCAAAGCCCATCCATTTCTAAAAACGACGGAAACTTCGGTTTCATTTAAATACGATTTTTTAACCGACCTCTTTAAAAGCATTTATTTGGCTTTGAAATTTGACTTTCAAAATGACCAAGTAAACTTGGACCTCACCCTTTTAGAGCTTATCAAAGACAATTGTTGGTTTGGGTCTCCAATAATCTATGATACCGTTAATCGAATAAAAAAGTGGGACGAGTTTGAGTTGATCGTTGTGGGCGACTTAATAAGCAGAATTTGGGCATTTAAGGATTTGACCCTCGAAAAAAGAAGAAAAATTGTCGCTCATCTCTTTAATCTATGCCTCTCGATTAGTCATAAATTCTCTAGCAACAGCATCATCGCTAATACTACTTTGATGAAAGCGATTTTTGAGAACAAAAATGGTAGTATCAGTGCTTTATCGATTGACGGAATAAAGCATGAACATGCGCTCAAGTTTGACTTTTCTGGCTTGGTCTTTACCGAATGCTATATCGTCGACTATGGATCTTTCTGGAATTGCAAATTTGACGGCATTACAAAATTTATTAAATGTCATTTTTCAAATCTCAAAACAAGCGGGGCGAATCAGACATTATCGAAAGAGCATTTTATTGATTGTATTTACGACACAGATATTGACGAGGTCTTTCGCCGTATTGAGGAAAAATCAATGGATCGAATTCAACAGACGACCCGGTTTCTGGGTGATTTCTTCCATCTCTTTTATAGTGGCGGTCGCCTTGGTCGTCAATGGGAATACAAAATAATAAAGCCACGATTCTCCGGGATCTCACAAAACCGATTCGACTACAATGAAACAATAAAAATCCTAAAAGGCCGCGGCGTCTTATACTATGCCGAGGAGAAGGATGGAACAAAAATGGCTATAGAGGATAGATACAAAGAAGATGTTCTGAAGTTCACAAACGAGGGAACCATGTCAACAATAATTAATATTCTTGTGCGAGATTTTATAGAAAAATAACATCGGAGTTTGAGAATGTGCCGCACGACGTTCAGCTTGTCTAATGACCTAGTTCAAACTTTCCAGCTAGCCTCCCTTCAATCCCAACTCTTATTCGCTATCCTGGCAATTCGACGGATGCAATTTATAAATCGGAACATCATCTTTTTGATACTTCGCGACCGGTGCCAGCGATCATCCGCCGAGAAATTAAATGGCCCTACACCTCCGCTCAGTAAATGCGCTCTACTGGCTTTCTTCTATCTTCATTCCTATGGACCTAAACATGGCACTCCTCCAAAACTCAACAATGCGACAATGGACCAACTTCATGCCGCTGGGAAAAAATGGTTCGCATTTCTGAGTGGTGGTCCAGATTATTTTTTCAGGGGCCTAATAATCTCTAAACTCTGCAACGATCCCCGTTATCAAAACAAAGTTGAAGAAGGTGATAATGAGTTTATATGTTGGCAAAGAATGGTTGCCCTACTATGAAAGACTAAAAGCCAAACTCAACACGATTACTGTATAATCTGTAGGTTACTCCCCAATCAGGTTTTCCTTACAACCTTTCCAATACAAGGCAACCATCCCGTGTGCCTTTAGCCTGTCAGGTTACTTTTGCAGTAGTCCGGCCTAAAGGACTCAATTATGTCAAAGCTATCAGTAGTCTCAAGATCAAACTTCCAAAGATCAGAGCAGACAAAGAATCGGTCAATACGCAAACTCATCATTATGAAACAACTATGCCCGAACCACCATCAGTTTTCATTTCCTACAATCCAAATTCAGAGTTTGAGCAGACGCTCGCCATAAGACTTCACATAATCGGGGCAGTTCATGGTCTCAATATGTTAATGCCAGACCGCACCTACTATACATATAACGCATCCGGTGAAACGAGAAGCAGGATACTGCTCTCGGATTTCTTCCTCGTCTTTTCCACAGGCCTGATAAGTGCCACAGTGAAAGAGGAAGTCAAGATAGCATTTTAAAAGCTCCACGATCAATCCAAAATTCTAGTTGTGTATGATAAACGCGCTGGCAAGAATCTTCCCGTGGCCAGGAACTGTACGGAGGTCTTTATAAACTCAAAGGACGACATTTCAAAAATAGTAACTGACATTTCAAACAAGATCAAATTAGTTCAAAAGAAAACAAGCGGCGTTTCATTTGTCTCATCGTTGGGCGGAGTGATGTTAATCGGTCTCGGGCTTTTTGCACTGAACGAACTTGTCAGTGAAGAACTCAAACCAAGAAGGAGAATGCCTGTAAAGAAAGCAATAGAAGAAGAAATATGACAAACCAATGAACCGCCTTCAAGCCCCGAGGTAAAAAGCGATTCGAGGATTGAGAAGCGGACCTATTTATGCTTTCACAGAAAACCTGACGTATTCAGCGCAAAAATCATCAGTCAAATCGTAATACTTTAAAAATTACTTTCATTCGTCTCTCAATGACTGAGAATAAGTTAAAAAACTATGTCGTCAATTATCTTGCCGCGGACTTCAATGAAGTCTGCGCTCGTGGCCATGTCGTTCCCCCTATCGACGAATTTGAATCTACCATCATTTATAAATACACAAAAGACGGTTATATAGATCTGAACAAAGAATTAAGGAATAAACGAAATGACAAACTCCCAGAATTCGGCAAGTACTTAAAACACAGCCTCGAAAAGCTGCCGTCATATAAAGGTCTCGCGTATAGAGGCGTTAACCTGACAGCAAGTCAAACGAATTTGTATCAGAAATTTTATAAATCCGGAGAACCGCTGACTGAACCTGCCTTCCTTTCAACAAGCAGACGACGCACGCTTGCGATGAGCTTCGGTACAAAATGTTTATTTGTGATCCATTCAAAACACGGGAAACTAGTTGAGAACTATGCCCGATTTGGCATCAATAACCCACACAACGAATCAGAAGTTATTTTTTCAAATAATAGTACCTTTACCGTGGCCGACATCTCCAGGGAAGGCAACAGGATAGTTATCACAATGTTCGAAGTATGATACCAGCTGAGGAAATCGACAAAATTAATCGCATAGGTGAAACCGACGTCAAAGATCTGGCAGCGATACTCCTACATTCGCTCAGCATTAAGAAAGACAACCCAGTCGAATCATTAAAACATCAGGATTCCATACTCAATAAGCTCATCTCATTCCTGGAGAAATGCCTCGATGAGAATCTTCTCAACAACCAAGATAAATTACTCGTCGTGAAAGTCCTCGATAAACTGAATCTTCAAAAAGAGCTGATCGAATTGAAACTGCAAGGACAATCAATCGAAAACTTAAAGATCGCCGCCGAACGGCTCGGAAAGAAAAGCCAGTCAGCCTTTGGTGGCGATTGATTACTCCACTTCTCCTCCATACCTAAACTCCACCTCTATCCTCGTCCCTCCTTTCCCCTCCATCTTAAACGTCCCCTCCATATCCTCACTCAGTCCTTTTATCAGATTCAATCCCATTGACGGATTCTTACTCTGGGTGATATCACCAGTGATACCAACACCATCATCTTCAATCACAAGTGATATTACATTCTCCGATATATATTTCAACACAATTGTTATCGTTCCCTTTCTCTGATCCGGGAACGCGTACTTGATGGAATTCGTCACCGCTTCGTTAAGGATCAGGCCGATCGGCAACGCATGGGCAAGATCTAAGTTGATCTTCTCTACCTGGTGGTCGAAACGAATAGATTGAGCCTTATCGGAACTCTCCTGGAGATTTAGTACCAACTCGAAGATGTAGTCGGGCATGTGAACGGCCGACAAGTCCGTGGACTGGTATAACTTCTGATGCAACAACGACATCGCATGGATCCGCTGCTTCGTTTCACGTATCGCAGTGTGAGCCTCTTCGTTCTTCACATACTCCGACTGCGTGCCCAACAACCCAATAACGATGTGAAAATTATTTTTCACACGATGATGGATCTCGCGGATCAGCCACTCCTTCTCACTCAACAACTTCTGCTGTGACGACAACAATTGCTTCAACTCTTTGTTCTGATCGTCGATCTCCCGCTGATGTTCCCGGAGCTGCGTCGTTGTTCGTACTTTTAATCGATAACGACTGTAGCCAACAATCATCAGCAAGATCAGGATGCCAACAATAATGTAAGTGTAATTCCTGATCTGCGCTGCCTGGTGAAGCTCTTCTTCCTGCAATTGCTCCTTCGACCTCAGCAACACCAACGCGTTCTCATTCTGCGCCGTCTCATATTTTATTCGCAGCTCTTCTATCTGCCTGACCTTCGATTCACTAAATAAAGAATCATTCAACTGCTTGTGAATTTCAAAATGATTGAGCGCCGACGCCAACTTACCCCGCGCCTCATCTATTTTGTAAAGCATCAGGTGAATGTCGCGCTGCATCGCTAACGAAGGAGGATAATGCTTCGCTACCAACGCCTGTTCAAAAAATGGGTAAGCCTCATCGTACTTTTTCCTTTCCACATAAAATTTACCCATCGTATAGTAAGCTTCGGCACCTTGAATGAAACGTCCCACCGTGCCCGGACCCGTCTCGTTGGTGGGCGGAATCTGTTTATCACTTTCAATCATCGCATTATAATATTTCTCCGCCGCGCGATAGTCGCCAACAGCATTATAGCAATCTCCCCTGATTGCCGCCGCGACTTCTTTATCCAAAATAGAAACCTGTTCGTTGGTCCGTAAAAAATCGGACATGAAACGCATCGCCTCCTGCGCCTTTCCCTGCCTGATCAATCCCCGCGCGATCTGTCCAAAAATCGGGAACCTGTAGTGCTCCCATCCCACCGCCAATTCATCGAGCGAACGCTGGTACCAATAGACACTCTTGTCCGTCTCACCAAGAGCCCGATAAGTATCGGCAAGCGTATACTCGATCATACTACTCTCCGATCTCTGATCGAGTGAATCGAGACCTTTGATCGCCTCAAGAGAATAGTAGATCGTTTTACCGTAATCGCCCTTAATCGCGTTGACCCTCGCGAGAGCCGAATACAAATGACAAACTTCGAGATCGACCTTCGATTTAGTTTGCTCGAGCCCTTCGAGGTAAACAGCTTCAGCCGCTGCTATCCTGCTCAGATGTTCGTGCACAAGACCGAGATCTAACCACAGGCCATGATCGCTAACGCCAACTTGCCGGTATAGCTCTATCGCTTTGTTAAATGCTTTGATCTTGTTTTCGTAATTCGCCTCCGACCTTGGAAGATAAATTCCCAGTTCACTCCACCATAACGCTTCATTCTTTTTATCGCCCGACTTCTGAAAGTCACGAATAATCTTCATGAAACATTCAGTGCCCTTCTCAACTTCATCTTTAGCAAAATGATACTTGGCCTGAAGACACAAAATCTCGTGTTGCCACGTGGGTGAATAAGATTCACTGAGCTCCTGCGCTTCGTGTATATAAATGAAGGCGCTATCTAAATTCGGTGTTACTTTACCAAAGCGGAACATGAAACGTTCACCTAACATTCTTAAGATCCTGATCCGCAACACTCCTTGTGTTTCTTTCATCACCGCGATAGCAGAATTGAAATTCATTTTTTCTGCGTGGGCGTTTGCAATCCTGAATGTTGCGTCGTCCATTCCCTGTTTGAACCCGAGACTTTTGCTTATGTCAAACGCCTGTTGCGCCAACAGCAAAGCACTGTCGAGCACCTGGTTCGTATCCGAAAGGCGATACAGGTAAATACTATCCATCTTCAAAAGCAACCGGACTCTATTCGTATCGGGTTTGCTTTCCTGGTATTGATGCAACAGCTTGCTATACTCGGGCGACATCAATTGACCATACGCACAAAAATGCAGTATGATCAAAACAAGAGTCGCGAAAAATTTCATCACCAATGAATTAATATGTCCGGGCGATTCCCAGTTTTTTCATTTTCGATTTCAATGTCGAAGGTGGGATCTTCAGCATCTCCGCAGCGGCTCCAGGTCCCCAGATCTTTCCATTACACTTCTTCAGAACAGAAAGAATATGATCTCGCTCCATTTCCTGGATTGTCTTCGTTTGCTGTCCAGGCCGATCGCCTTCGCTCGTTTCTGCCGGCGCCAGCGTTACATCTTCTATGATGTTTCCCTTCGATAGCAAAACGCTTCGTTCAATCAGGTGCTCGAGCTCACGAATGTTACCAGGCCAATGATATGTGGCAAATTGATGCGACACCTTCTCCGAAACTCCTTTTATGTTTCTGCCTGTCTTTCGGTTAAATAACTCAATAAAATGAGCTGTCAATGCCGGAAGATCATCGAGACGTTCGCGCAACGGTGGCAACATGATAGGCACCACGTTGAGCCGATAGTAAAGGTCGAGCCTGAATTTTCCGGCTGCCACTTCTTTTTCAAGATTCCTGTTTGTGGCCGCAATCACACGTATGTTCAATTTGATCGTGCCAACAGAACCCAATCGTTGTACTTCTTTCTCCTGTAACACCCTCAGCAACTTCACCTGCAGCTCCAATGGCAACTCACCAACTTCATCTAAAAATATTGTTCCGCCATCGGCCTGTTCAAACTTCCCGATCTTGCGGTCCGTTGCACCGGTAAAAGCACCTTTCTCGTGACCAAACAATTCGGAATCGATCAATGTTGACGGTAACGCTGCACAGTTAACTTTAATGAAGGGCTTGCCTCTTCGCGACGAACGTTGATAAATACAATCGGCAATTCGTTCCTTGCCGGTTCCGCTTTCTCCAAGTATCAGCACCGATGTATCGAACGGTGCAACCTGGTTGATCGAGTCCATTACATTCAACAGTGAGAAGCTATTGCCAACGATATCGTCGAAGTCAGTTTTTCCTGGGAGTGCTCTCTCTTTCAGCGCAAGATTCGGTGTTTCGATCGTAGATGAGATGTTTCCTTTCTCTTCTTCAGAAACGCTATTCATGATCTCCATCAACGGTTGTTGAAATCTGAAAAGCCAATCCAGCTTTTCGGAATTATAACCGTCGGGAATTTTTCTGAAGAAACTCAGGGTGAAAATATCTTTCTCCGGAAACTGAAGTGGAAATACAAGATTGGACGACAGGTCGAATTGCTTCGCAAACAATCTTTTCATCGGGTGAACCATAGCAACCCGCTCGAAGTCTTCTCCATTATAATAGCCTGCCGCGCCATCATCTTTTGTTTGCATCAGCATCTCTTTGATCTCGGCAGGAGCCAATCCAGTCATCACCGAAAGCTCGGGGATCCCAATAGCCTGGTATTCTTCAAAACCGATCCGCACGAAAGCGAAGCCGATGAAATGATCGCGTCCCGATGGTTTAAACTTCACAGCGAGAACATCAAACGGCACATATTGTTGAAGCGTGATTGCAGTACTGATCAACTTCTTGATCCAATTGCCTTTTGTCTTCTGAATTTCCTGTAACTCACCCTGCGTTTTCAATTCCATGCGCCACTTAGACTCCTGGCTTTCGTTGTGACGGTAGCGTGCAATCTCCAGCGTAACGAGAAGATCTTTTTCCCTGAAAGGCTTCACCAGGAAACCGTAAGGATGAGTTGCCTTTGCGGCAGAAAGGATCTCTTCGTTAGAATTTGCCGACAGGTACACGAAAGGAATATTATACTTCTGAAGTTGAATGGCGAGATCGATGCCCGTCTGCTTTCCTTTCAGGAATATGTCGAGCAATATAAAGTCGGGACGTTGTCGCTTGATGATCTCTTCTGCCTGAGCTACAGAACGTGCAATGTCGCATACCGAATACCCGGCGTTTGTGAGCAGGAGGCGAAGGTAGTCCGCTTCAACAAACTGGTCTTCGACAATTAAGATCTTGTTGTCCTTCATTATTACACCACTTTAACTGTCTCGTAATGAAAATCGATTTGAACAGTAGTGCCATTCTCATTTCTTATTTGGAAAGTCCCACCGATGTCTTCTGTTAATCCCGACATCAAGTTCATTCCCATGCTCGACCTGACGTCACCGTCCGGTTTAATCGGTATGCCAATTCCATTGTCGCTAATCACAAGCCTGATGTTATCAGCGGAAGCGTAAGCCAACGTTATTCTTATGGTGCCCTCCCGGTTATCGGGAAAAGCATACTTAATAGAATTTGTTATCGCCTCGTTCAGTATCAACCCGAGAGGCAACGAGTAGGAAAGCTCGAGCGATATCGGTTCACATTCAACAACAAATAAGATATGCGACACGTCGAAACTTTCCTTCAAATAAGATGTGAGTTCATAAACACAATCGGACATGAGTGTGGCCGACAGGTTCTCCGACTGGTAAAGCTTCTGGTGAATGAGTGACATCGTCTGGATCCTGTGCTTGCTGTCTTCGAGTGCCTGCAGTGCTTCATTATTCTTAATGTATGCCGATTGTGTTCCCATCAAGCCCACAACCATATGAAAATTATTCTTCACGCGATGATGGATCTCGCGAACCAGCCAGTCTTTCTCATTCAACAACAGTTGCTGAGCAAAATTCTTCTTCGAGATCTCTTCCTGTTGTTTTTGAAGCAGGAGATTACTTCTTGTCTTCAGGCGATAACGGTTATAAAGCAAGCTCAATAATAAGATCAACATAACGGTTCCACCCAACAGGCTGTTGCGAAGTATTTCGGATTGAGCAAGGTTGGCCTGTTGAAGCGCAGCCTGTTGCTTGAGCAACGCTATATTCTGATCCTTTTGTTCGGAACTGAAGCGAATATGAAGCGCTTCGATTTGTTCACTCTTTACCTTATTAAATATAGTGTCGTTATAATTTTTGAATAATTGATAATGCCTTATTGCTCCCTTGAGATCCGATCGGGTCGAATCCATTTTAAATAAAAGAAGCTCTATGTCACTTTTTATGGCAATGCTTGTATTCGGGAAAAGTTGAACGATCTGATCACGATAAGCTTCCGCTTTCCCGAATTGCTTTCGTGAGACGAAAAATTTGGCAGCATCCAGCAAGGCCATCAATACGATCTCATCGTTGCGTTCGTGGTCCAGGTAGCCTTTCACCATCGACATATAATATTTCTCTGCCGATGGAAAGTCCCCGGAGGCAGCGAGACAATTAGCCATTCCATGTTCGATAAGAGCTCTCTCCAGGTCGGCGTGTGGTGGATTGCGGTGTTCTAAAGATCTTAAATAAGCGAAGCCTTCTGCCGCTTGTTTGTTCTTGATCATCTCTGCAGTCATCAGGGTGGCTGTTCGATAGATCACATATTGATCCTTGCCCATCCTTTCCCGGTTGTCGATACATTTCTTATAATTGGCAATGCTCTCTGTGGATCTCCCCAACTCTCCATATTCCAGGGCGATCTCACCATAATAATTAGCAATGTCGGCTGAGTCGCCCGACTCTTTCAGAACTTTGAGCGCCTCCAAAGAATACGGCAACGCCGCATTGTGATTTCCCCTGTACCGGTTTATCCACGCCAGATTCAAATAAATGGACGGAAGATGAACGCATCCGTTAGCAAGTGACTTCTTCATTAATGCTATCAGTCCGTCTTCCGGGTTTTTATCCTCCAAACGAAAAGCCATTGTCAACCTCTCTCTTTCGAGGTAGATCTCCATTGCAATGCCGCCCACTTCATGATAGAGTTCAATAGATTTATCGAAAGCGAAGAAGATCTTCTTGCGTTTTTCTTCGGTAGTCAGTTCAAGATCGAGTAATGTTCTTATGAATCGAAACCATGCGTAGCCTTCTCCTTCTTTATTTCCGGAAGCATGATATTGATTAATAACAGAATGGTAGAGATCTTCACCTTCCTGAGTCTGATCCGACATGGAATATACATGGGCGAGCAACATCGTACTCTCGTAGCGGCAAGGAGATGTCGGCTTATAAAATATCTCGCTAAGACGAACTCCTTCTTTCAGCAAACCGATTGCTTGCTGGTGAGTATCACTGCTGCCGTAGCTTCTAGAAAGAAGGATTAGATACTTCGCCAGCTCGTTGATCTGCGCTATTCTAACAGTGTCATTCTTGATCTTCGGCAAGCCCAGGATTGCCGCCTTTGCATCTGCTTCATTTTTAAATACCGAGGATTTGAACTGCGCATACGTTGGAAACTGTGCGAAGGCAGATTGCACACAAGCGAGGGTAATTACTGCTATCGACGCGATACGCATAGTAGTAAATTAAGGTAAATAAACTACACCATACTGGCAGGGATATTGGAGGCGCCGAAACCGCGAAATATCGCGGTGGTAATTATGATAACTCAATGCATGAAATCAGTAAGAACAGCGGCTGGAGAGGCCTCTACTTTTGAGTCATCATTAAAACCAAAACTTATCACTCATGAAAAAATTATTTACTCTCCTGGCCTGCATTGGCCTGTTCTCAAGTTTAATCAGCTGTGATTCCGACGATCCTGCGAAACCTAACACGTTCGTATTGGTTCACGGGGCATGGCAGGCTCCGTACGTATGGCAAGATGTGAAGACACAACTGGAGGCAAAAGGTCAGAATGTTTTGATCGTCGAGCTACCGGCTCACGGCGACGACAATACCTCTCCCGCTACCGTATCTATCGACGCCTATCGTGATAAAGTAGTTGCGGCAATCAACAGCGTAGATGGCCGTGTTATCCTGGTTGGCCACAGCCTCGGCGGCATGGTGGTTTCTGCTGTAGCCGAAAGCATTCCGTCAAAGTTGGAGAAGTTGATTTACATAGGTGCATTCGTTCCGGCCAACGATCAGTCATTGTTTGACCTTGCGTTGCAAGATGCGCAGTCGCAACTGGGTGCATCGCTCGTGCTTTCTGAAGATCAGCTCACATGGGACGTTAAGAGTGAAAACATCATCTCTATCTTTTGCCAGGATGCGTCTACTACCAAGCAGCAGTTGATGCTCACGAATTACAGGAGCGAGCCCACTATTCCATTCACGAACAAGGTTACTCTCACTACCGGAAACTTCGGAAAGGTGGATAAATACTATATACATACCGCGCTGGACAACGCTGTAGGCATGGATCTTCAAAATAAGATGGTAACAGGCGCAGCGATCAAGCACGAATATTCAATAAACACTGGTCACTCGCCTTTTCTTTCCAACCCCGAAGGAGTTACAAGCTTACTGCTCGAGATCGGCGGCTAGTTCTCTCTCTATATATAATAGTAGTTCAACTCCGGTCTGATTGGGTTCAGGCCGGAGTTTCTTTTTTATCCATCACCGTGAGATCTCGCGGTTTCAATTCATCATAACAACGAAAGCTCGCGGTACGCCGAATTCGCAATGCTGTTTTAAGCGTCAAATCGATGATTTCATTTTTGGATTTGTTTTGGCAAGGCTCCATGAAAATTCATCGCTATGGAATCGCACTTCAATATCACAACGTTAGCTGACGACAATCAGCATATCAAGAGATTATGCAAGGGATACAATAGAGAAAACTATGACATCATTTGGATCACTGAAGGATCCGGATGTTTGTCTGTAAACGATTCGAAGTACCCGGTTGCGCCAAACTTCCTGTACTGCGGAGCGCCCGGACAATTCCAGCAAATGGTTGTAGATCAATCCATCAAAGGAGTGATCATCTCTTTCAACTACGATTTCATTCACCAGGGATCGGATGATGACAGAGCATCGAATGCTAACATACTTACCGAGTTCCTGAATTTCTCTGTGATCAGGCTTGAAGAGGAAGGCATCGCGGAGCTGAATGTCCTGATCGAAAAAATGCAGCTCGAATTGATCAGCGGGCAACAGATGAAGACCGAGATCCTCAGGTTCTACCTGCGCATCGTGCTCATTCACATCAGGCGTAGAATGACAACACCCGTTGCAGAAACGTCGACACTGAATAATACGGTCAGAAAATTTCTCACTCACATCGAAATGAATTTCCTCACGAAGAGATCAGTGAGTGAATATGCGAGCATGCTGTGTGTAACGGCCAACTACCTGAACCAGGTGGTGAAAAAGCAAACGGGTGGCACAGCAGGATTCTACATTCGCAGAAGAGTGATCACCGAAGCAAAACGTAAAGCGTTGCACTCCGACCAGACGATGAAGGAAGTGGCGTTCTCTCTTGGCTTCGACAGTGAAGCTCACTTTAGCCTGTTCTTCAAAAATTACGCTGGTGTAAGCTTCTCTCAATTCAAACGCACAAAACAACTTTCAATAACAAACAATTTCTAAACAACAAAAACAAAAAAAACTATGAACACCATTAAACATTTACTCACAAAGATCTTTCTGCTAACGATCATTCTAACATCAATTCAATCGACCATGCAAGCGCAAACAAATGCTCCTGTAAAAGACATCGTGATCGTTCACGGCGCATTTGCCGATGGATCGGGATGGGACGCTGTCTACAACATTCTTAAATCACGCGGCTATAACGTAACGATCGTTCAGAACCCGTTGTCGTCGCTGGAAGATGACGTGGAAGCAACCAATCGTGCGATCGATAAAAAAGCAGGAAATGTGGTGCTGGTCGGTCACTCATGGGGTGGCACCGTGATCACACAGGCAGGTGTGAATCCAAAAGTTTCGAGCCTCGTTTATGTGGCTGCATTTGTTCCCGACCTCGGTCAAAGCACGTTGGATCTTGTGAAGACAGCTCCTCCCGCAGCGGAAAATGGAATTCTTCCTCCCGACGAAAAAGGAATGATCTATTACGACCAGGCAAAATTTCACGCAGGCTTTTGTGCTGATGTTCCTAAAGAGAAAGCTGAATTTATGTTTGCCTCACAAGGACCGATCAACGTAAAGTGCTTTATCACTCCTGTAACGCAAGCGGCATGGAAAACCAAACCATCGTTTGCGATCCTTTCAACTGATGACAAGAGTATCAATCCTGTTATCCAGCAAGCGATGTACAAGAATGCGGGCGCTAAAGTAACTGAAGTAAAAGGCAGCCACGCGATCTACATCTCAAAAGCGAAAGCAGTTGCCGACGTTATCGAGCTCGCGGCAAAGGGTACAGCTGTAACGGTAGCAAAATAATTTTCACAACGATGTTATTTATCAAGACAATGCTCAATGCTGTTCTCTTGTTTTTCACAATCGGAACGGCAGTTAGCCAGGATCAGAAGACTGATCCTGCTAACCCACCTTCAAATTTCAAGCACGCGAATGCCAATGTAAATGGAGTGAATATTCACTACGTGATTGGCGGACAAGGCGAACCTCTTCTACTTGTTCATGGCTTCGGACAAAACTGGTATATGTGGAACAGGTTGCTACCCGAACTCTCGAAACACTTTACGGTGATCGCTCCAGATCTAAGAGGTGTTGGTGAATCGGGCAGACCTGCTTCGGGCTACGACAAGAAAACGATGGCTACCGATCTGCACGAGTTGATGAAGTCGTTGGGCTATTCGAAGATCAATCTCGCGGGGCACGACATCGGTTTGATGGTGGCGTATGCTTACGCAGCACAATACCAGGACGATGTAAAAAAGTTGGCGTTGCTCGATGCGGTCCTTCCAGGTATCGAACCTGTGTGGTCGCAGACGAGAGCGTCGGCATGGTGGTGGGGATTCTTTGGCTTCCCGGTGTCGGGCGAACTGGTTGCCGGAAAAGAAAGACTGTTCTTCACCAACTTCTGGCCGACGGCCGGTCACGGCTTCGAAGGTTTCACGAAAGAGGAAACAGACGAGTTTGTGCGGGCATACGCGGCGAATGGCGGACCTACATCGGCGTTTCGCTGGTTTGCCAATTTCCCTAACGATGCGAAAGACAACCTGGAGCTATCCAAGATAAAATTAAAAATGCCGGTGCTTACGCTGGGCGCGGAATACGCTGCGGGTCCGGTGTTAGGCAAACAGGTTGAGCTTGTAGCGACTAATGTAAAGGAAGTTAAGATCACAAACTCCGGTCATTGGATTGTGCAGCAACAAACTGAACAAGTGCTTAAAGCATTCAAAGAATTCTTCAACTTTTAAATCTCTCACACATGAACACTAACGAACAAAAAATTATAGTATTTATCACTGGCGCATTTATCACACATCAATGTTGGGAACAATGGGTTCCTTATTTCGAAAGTCAGGGCTTTAAAGTTGTGGTGCCGGCGTGGCCTCATAAGAATGCTAATGCAGAAACATTGAGGAATCACAAGTCCGATAGTTTGATTGCGTCGAATCGTTTGAAAGATCTCATCGATTACTTTGAACAGATAGTGAGGTCGCAGCCTTCGAAGCCGATCCTGATCGGGCATTCGATTGGCGGATTGATAACGCAGATCCTGGTGAACAGGGGTCTTGCGAAAGCAGGTGTGGCGATCCATTCGGTGCCACCACAAGGGATCATGACTTTCAAGTGGTCGTTCCTGAAGGCGGGTTGGGGTCCGCTGGGATTCTTTACGTCTGCGAGCAAACCATTTATGATGTCGTTTGCACAATGGCAGTATTCGTTCACTAATGGTATGAGCACCGAAGAGCAGAAGGAAGGCTATTACAAGCTTGCGATACCGGAGTCGAAGTTGATAGTACGGGATACGATCACGTCGGTGGCTGCGGTGAACTTCAAGAAGCCGCATGTGCCGTTGTTGTTCCTGGCAGGCAGTAAGGATCATACGATACCGGCTTCGCTGAATCATGACAACTATAAAAAGTATTCGGACTTGAGTTCGGTTACAGATTATAAGGAGTTCGATTTTGCGAATCACTTTGTGGTGGGACACCCTAGGTGGAGGGAGCAGGCGGATTATGTAACGAAGTGGATGGAAGGGAATCGATTGTGATTCCCTTCTTCGATTGCGTTAGGTTTTCCTGACAGTCTTTTCTTTAATCAACGCCAATACTTTCAAACGCATATCAATAGTTAATTCTTGCTGAAGATCTATTTGTAATCCTATAGGTTGACAGCATGAAAATTAATGGTATCTTTGAAAAGATTAATGGCAGGCTTTTCGCCGCGCACTTTGATAATTCTGATGTGGATGAATTAGACAAAGCATTTGATTCGTGGCGGGAGGTATCACTAGTGTACGATTTCTTCACCACCTATCGCTCAGATTTAATGAAGTTAGATCCGACGATGAAAGTCAAAACTGTCCCTTATCTTATTGTTAAGGAGTCGAAAGTTATGTTCGACATCCTTATTGACGCATCAATAAACGGCAGGCTCAGCGGCTTATTTAAGCCGCTTGACAACAGGGAAGAACGTCACTTGCGTTATGACTTTCAGATGTTCAAGGCAAAAGGCCCATCGCGTAAAAGCATGTTGCGATTATATGCGGTTAAATTTATGGATGCATACGTAATTAGCGGCGGTGCGATAAAGGTTACCGAGAAGATGAGTAGGCCACACTTGAAGACCGAACTCTACAAGCTAGAACTACTGCAAAGATATCTGCAGGCTGATGGAATAGAAGGATCATTTGTATACTTAGATATTGATTTATGAAAAATAAAAAAAACGTGAGATCCAAAATCCTGGAAAACGCTACACCCTCATACGATTGGATAAATCGTCCGGATTATAAAACGGAGAATCAAGAGTGGATTCTTAAATCGGTGCAAATTGCGGTTAGTATACTAGATGCGTTAGAAGAAAAAAAAATGACTCAAAGTGATCTTGCGGACAAATTGGGCGTAAGTCGCCAGCAGGTAAATAAGATCGTGAACGGCCACGAGAATTTAACACTTCAGACCATCTCAAAAATTGAAGAAGTACTGGGCGTAAAGTTGATTGAGGTGTTAGACATTGAAACAGAATCGAAGTCAGTTGCTAAACCCAAACCGTTGAAGGCACCTGTTAGAAAGAGCGCATAAGTAAGGTGCTTGACAATAAAGCACCTTATCCTTATTCTTATTCTCATATCTTCCGCGAACCGGCATAGTCACCCAGGCATTTAACTCACGACTCACTCACTTCCCTTCCTTCCTGAAAACCGTCGTCGTAATCGTAACATAATCTACCGTCTTCCCCATCAGCGACGCAAGACAACCAGGCTTAACTTCAACAACAGTGTTGAACTGCTGATAAAGCTCAAATCCCTGGTTCATGTAAGCATTGATCTTCTCCTCAACCTGCTGCGCTACCTTGGTGCCAGCCGTGTTATTGCTGATGTCGGACGCCGTTACATTGCAATGAAAGTAATCGACTTTGTAAGTGTATTGAGCCATAGCTTTGTTTTTTAGATACGTTTTTAGATCTGTTTTTCGATCAGGGGAGGTCAACACCACCGCCGCTCATCGTATTGCAACGACAGATCCTCTTCACAGCCCTATAGCCTCCCCGCCATGCACCGAATTTTTCTATCGCCACAATCGCATAAGCAGAGCACGACGGGGTGTAGATGCATACGCCATTCATTCTCGCTGGGCGATGAGCCTGGTATTTTTGGATTAAAAAAATGAAGATCAATTTCATAACCGATTTCATGATCCCGATTCAAAATATTCTGCGATGTAGCAAACAACAACGCCACCTAAAATTTTACCTTCCCAACATCGTCATCTGGTTTCCAACCCGGCGATTTAACCCTCCACAATAGCATTGATCAAAATTTTAATAGACTTTTATGTCCACAACATTCTGCATCGCCTGAACACATTTCTCTTCTCCTGGAATCCTAAAAAATGGCCGTGGACCGACCTCGACAAAGACGTGCGCACATGCCGTAAGTATGGTCGCCTTAAAGAAACATGGAGTTGTGCAGGCCACAAGATGATCCAACCCGGCGATCGCGCATTCCTCGTAAGAGTCGGCGCCGACCCAAGGGGAATCATGGGCTCGGGATACGTTTCATCGCACGCGTTTCTCTCTCCTCACTTTAGAGATGAAAGCAAAATGATCTATCGCGTCAATATCGACTTCGACCAACTACTCGATCCCGATCACGAACAGATCCTCACACTCGACTCACTCAAATTCAAAACGCGCGCAAAACAATCCTGGACTCCACAATCGTCCGGCATACTCATTAAAAAAGAATTTGTCGGCGAGCTCGAAGCACAATGGGATAAGTTTTTGATTGGAAATATTTAAATTCATATCCAATCTCTTCAATCACCAATGACCGATCAACCAACCATACTCGACAACGACTTCGCTGCTCCGCGCATCAACAGGAGGAAACTGTTACCGTGGTGGATAAAAACATTCTGCTGGATCTTCATGGTCTTCGGAGCATTTATTCCAATCAGTTTTATCGCGGCCATTTTTTTTGACACAGGATTCCAGATCTCCATCTACGGCTTATCCACATTTCAGCCCTTATCATCAATAGGCTTACTCCTCCTATTGGTGTTCTTCATCAAAGGAATGGCTGGCTATGGGCTGTGGTTCGAAAAAGACTGGGCACTTCTAATAGGGCAGGCCGACGCTATCATTGGAATCGTTATCTGCCTCTGTTCAATGCTGGTCTTCCCATTTACCGAAAGATGGACCGAATACAGTTCCAACTTTCGAATCGAGTTAGTGTTCCTCATACTATACCTCGCCAAATTGGTCCAACTCAAATCAAAATGGAATTAATCTTCAATAGACACACCATGCGCAATATCCTCTTACTACTCATAATTATATTTATAACCTTTTCCTGTTCCGATAAAAAAGAACTCGTCACCAAAGACAACCTCCGCGAAGTCCTCACCCGCTACGGCGAATCGCATCCCGAAAGCGACGTCGTCATAACAACATCATACGGTACCATCAAACTCCACCTTTACGACGACACTCCCCTCCACCGCGCCAACTTCGTGAAGTGGATCAATGAAGACTATTATGAAGGCGCTACCTTCTATCGCATCTTCAACAAGTTCATGATCCAGGGAGGAGTGAAATCAAAACCACAACAAGACTATCTGATCCCCAACGAAATAAAACCCAACCACTTCCATAAGCGCGGCGCCCTCGCTATGGCCCACTACGACGAAGGAAATCCCGAAAACAATTCATCGCCCACCGAATTCTATATCATACAGGGACAACGCTACACCGAAGAAGACATCGCCTTCGAAGAAGCAGAAAGAAAAATGAAGATGACCCCCGAACAAAAACAGGCTTACATGACCACCGGCGGCGAATTCTCACTCGACGGAAAGTTTACTGTATTTGGTGAAGTAACCGAAGGCTTCGATGTGGTCGACAAGATCGCTGCCGAAAAAGTATCGGGGCTAGACAGGCCCGTGCAAAAAATTCCGCTCGAAATAAAGATGGTCAAAAAGTAGTCGTTCTATAAGTCGATCGCTCAATCATTCCTCAAAAACACCTCCACCCTCCTGTTGATCGATTGATACTCCTCCGTGTCACGAACAACCTTCGGCTGCATCGATCCCACCCCACTTACCGCTATCCTCTGCTCATCCACACCACTCTTCACCAGCAACCTCCTGATAACTTTCGCCCGCTTCAACGACAATGTCTTATTCAGTCGTGAACTGCCATCGGCACTCGTGTGACCAACAATCGCAATGTTCATGTGAGAATTACTCTGCAAGATTGAAACAACCGAATCAATCTTTGATGTGTACTCACCCTTCATCTTCGAACTCGACTGATCGAAATAAAACACACCGATCGGCGACTGCGGGATCTTCCGAAGCCTGATCTCCTGAAAGATCTTTAGCGTATCGTATCCTTCAACAGCAACTTCTTTCACAAAGTAACCCTTCGCCCGCGCCGTAACGTACACCGTCAACATATCCTTAAACACCGAACGAGGAAGATACTTATCGCGCAAAAGAACAACGGGCTTCTCCTTTCGCTCATCGAGAACATCAAACGTTGCACTTACCGGTTGACTCGTTGCACTATCCACAGCACTTAACTCCAACATACGCATCGGGTTTCTTTCGAAAGCATTGATGTCGTAGTCAGTCGGCTTGATCTTCTCCTTCTTAGCTTTTGCATTGTAGTGCATGAAACCAAGCGTAACCCCCAACGTCAGATCTTTAAAACCTTCCGAGAACTTACCATTCGAATGAAAATTCAGATCATTCTGGAGTGGCGAAAAATCTACCGGGCTCAAACTCATGTGATAACGCAAATTGATCCCAAATACAACTCTTATCGGCGCACCACCCAAATACGGCGCATAAAAATTATACTGGATGAACGATGATGCACCGAAATTATTCGTCCTGTACTTGTTGTTCGGCCCTGACTTGTCTACATACTGAAACCTGTTGAACTCACGATCCAATCCAACCTGGTATTCAATTCTCGGAAAACCGGCCGAGTTCTCACTCTTACTCTTAAACAAATGGAACATCACTCCAACACCAATATCATTGTAATCGTAGTTGATCGACTTCGTCCATGCCGGCAACGACTGCGTATCGCCAAACCGGTCGATCAGCGTGCTTCCCCCCACGAACGACGCCGTGAATAAAACCTTGCCACTTCTTGTACCGAAGCCGGTCATCAATGAAAAAGCATCGGCACCACGAACCTTAAACCCATAGTTGCTTACACCAGGTGGCTTTGGTCCATGCGCATTATACTCATCCACGAACTGCTTGAAATTCGGACCATCGAAACGACCTACAACGTTCCAGTTCAGATGAAAGTATCTCAAACCGACCTGCGAAAACGAAATGGTAGGCAGCAAGAAAAGGATCAGAAGAGTGATTAACCGCATAAGCAGTTATCAATTTAATAAAACAGGCTTAAATAAATTCTGGCACGAAGTTTACCCTCCTTCTCCCGATGAATATCTACATCGGTTGCTCGGGATTCTATTATGCCGCCTGGAAAAACAACTTCTACCCCGAAGGACTTTCATCGCGTAAGTGGCTCGAGTATTACAGTTCTGTATTCAATACACTCGAACTCAACGGAACATTCTACCGGGTGCCGAAGCTTACCGATCTCGAAAAATATGTGAATGTCACTCCTCCACACTTTCGCTTCTCCGTAAAGATGAGTCGCTTCGTAACACATGTTAAAAGACTTTCGGATGTCGAGTCGATCCAAAAATTCCAGGATCTCATCACCACTGGACTCGGTTCGAAGCTTGCATGTTTTCTCTTCCAGATGCCTCCATCGTTTCATTACTCGGAGGAAAACTTGCAAAGGATCGTCGACAACATTCCACATCACACCAAAAACGTAATCGAATTCCGACACGCTTCGTGGTGGAACACGCAGGTTGCCGATACACTTCATGATCTTGGGATAACTTTCTGTAATGTCGATTTCCCTCGTCTCGAAAGTCATGTGATCGATACGCATGAAAGATTCTACATGCGGTTTCACGGTAATCCAGAATTGTTCATCTCTTCCTACTCCGAAGAAGAGATCCGGAAATACTTCAGCCAGGTTCCGGCCGATTGTAAAGAAGCGTACTTTTATTTTAACAACACAATGTTCGAAGCAGGATACACCAATGCGAGGGAATTGATGAGTATGGCATTGGATTCTTAATGCAAACAGTTTTCCTCTGTGCTATTGCATTTCCGAAAAAGTATCTCCTTCGTCCATCTCCCCCGTATCAAACCCTTTCTTAAACCAATACATCCTCTGCTTCGAGGTGCCGTGCGTAAACGCATCGGGTACCACATAACCTTGTGATTGGCGTTGCAGGCGATCGTCGCCGATGGCGTTCGCAGCATTGAGTGCTTCATCGATATCGCCAGGCTCCAGGATATCTTTCATCTGCTGTGCATGATGCGCCCACACACCTGCGTAGAAGTCGGCCTGTAGTTCGAGCTTAACAGACAACGCATTCATTTCCTTTTCACTAAGTTGTCCACGCATGGCATCAACTTTCGCCGAAATTCCAAGAAGGTTCTGAACATGATGTCCAACTTCATGAGCGACAACATACGCCATCGCGAAATCACCCGGCGCCCCAAACCGATCGCGGAGCTCATTGTAAAAACTGAGGTCGATATAAACTTTCGAATCAAGTGGACAATAGAACGGACCCGTTGCCGAGCTCGCATTGCCGCAACCTGAATCGACATAGTTAGTAAAGAGAACGAGGTGAGGATCTACATACTCGCTGCCGCGCTGTTTAAACAACTGGCTCCATACATCTTCGGTATCTTTTAAAACAACAGACACGAATTGCGCTTCCTGGTTTTCCGCCTCCGACGGAGTGTAATCTTCCTGCTGACCCTGAGCCGCATTGTTGATCGCATCGATGTCGCTTTGCGAGAAGTTGTTGCCAAACAACAAGCTCAGCACCAACACCACGATTCCACCTAACCCGCCTCCGATGGCGAGCTTACCACCCATACCGCGGCGGTCTTCCACATTACCACTGCCCGAACGTCCTTGCCATTTCATGTGTTTTTAATTTTGAGTTGATTAGTGCCTTTTGTGTGCCAAAATTTTTCACTTTTGCGGCGCCATCCGAAGCTTTAGCGAAATTTGGGCTGCGTCATCCGTAGCCTTTGGCGAAGGATGAGCCTTTTTTAACGAGAATATGCGAATCGAAGTACTGAAATCAAAAATACACCGCGTTTCCATAACGGAAGCAGAGCTAAGTTACATAGGAAGTATAACAATAGACGAAGACCTGATGGACGCCGCCAACCTGGTGGAAGGCGAGAAAGTGCAGGTGGTTAACGCCAACAACGGCGAACGTTTCGAAACTTACGTGATCAAAGGCTCAAGAAGATCGGGCACCATTTGCCTCAATGGTCCCGCTGCCCGCAAAGGACTCGTTGGCGACATCGTGATCATTATCTCTTACGCATCGGTCGACTTCGAAGAAGCGAAAACATTCAAGCCTACTGTTATCTTTCCGAAAGAAGGAAATAAGTTATGAGATGGGTTGTTACTTAAGCGCGTCAAAAGATCACAACGCACGTCTAACTTTCTTTGATCTTTTTTACAGCTTCAATGAACAGCTCTATATCCTCCCGATCATCAACACAAAGCAGAACCATCTAAGGACACTGGGGTAAGGACTACTTAACGGGCCTAATTTTTGAAGCAAATCAAAAGGTATCCTCAAACCCAAAAAATCCGTGGTTTCCGGGATTTTTTGGCGATTCATGCACATTGGTGAGCATTAGATCAATTTCCATTGCTTATTGCACCGCAGTAAAGTTTTAACCTATTCTATGTCCGGAAAAATCAGGGTGTTTCATGTTGAAGATTATAAGATAATGCGCGATGGAATTCGCTACTTGTTAAGTCAGGATAGCGAACTTGAAGTGATTGGTGAGGCGAGAAATGGAGACGAGCTGTTACAAGCTCTCAAGTCAACTGAAATCGATGTATTGATCCTCGACATTTACCTCGACGGCATGAAGACCTTAAAACCATGAATGGATTCCAGATCTGCCATTTTCTTTTCGATCATTACCCAACCATCAGGATTATTGCCCATTCTGTGTACGATGATGCCGACCGCGTTGCTGGGATCATGAAGGCCGGAGCATCCGGTTTCGTATCCAAAAAGTCGGGTTACGAGGAGTTGATTACGGGTATCAAAAATGTCTACAACGGGCAAAAATTCATCTGTTCCGAGACGTCAGGACGCCTCAAGAACCTAAACAAGTTTCTCCTTGGTATCGAAGATAATCTTCGCAACATAGATGAGGTATTCTCACAACGCGAAAGGGAGGTACTGGAATTGCTGTCTGAAGGAAAGTCTTCAAGGGAAATCGCTGAACAGCTCTTCATTACAGAACGCACAGTCGAATCGCATCGCAAAAACATGATTGCGAAGGGGCAAGTCAGGGAATACCGTCGAATTAATAGCGTACGCTTCTTCCATCGGTGTCATCAAGAAGTGACGAACAAGCAGTCTAACTACATTTTATGGAATCGTTGTCCGAGTTGCCGTGTTTCTCGCGCGCTCGAGGAAGTCGCGATACTTTCGTCGGACACGATCTTAATTGTCGATTTGCAAAAAAAGGACAATCACGTTTGCAAACCCCGCGGCCAACATTCTTGCCGGCCTTAAGACCGGCGACCTCCTTTCAAAACTTGAATCACTGTTAGTCTTCGTCAATGCCGAAGATCAGGAGTATGTGAGGAATGAGTATTCTACCATTGAAAATCATCCGAAAGTAACAAACATCGAATTCCGCCTCCGCAGCGCAGGCAACACATTGTGGTTACACTGCAAAGCATATTTGTTCGATAACAACCGCCTCGCATTTGTTGTGGCTAGCGACATCACGCGCACCAGGCAAAACGAAGATTACCTGGCTGAGTTTGCAGCGAAGAAGAACACCGTTCTCGATACTGTGCACACCAGTTGAACGGTGCATTATGGCTTATGAGCAATCTCACGCTCAACGCCGCGAAACTGAACGTAACGACAGACCAGGCTGCGCTCGATAAATTCATTTCGTTGGTACAAGACAATACGGATCATTGCATCAAGATCATTCACGACCTGATCACAGAAGAGAATCATGGAGCACATGGCAATGGAGTGAAGTTCACCCGCGTGGATGTTGTGAAGCTATTAGTTACGTATTCGATGGACTTAAGAAATCCAAAACCTCAAGAAAACTGACCCTCGATTCGCCGTTGCCGGCGATCTTCTTCGATACCGACGATTTTAAGTTGCTGTTAGTTATCAACAACCTTGTCTCTAATGCTTTGAAGTTTACGCGCGAAGCAGATAAGATCAGGTTTGTCTTGCGTGAAACTGAAAGCAGTGTATTGATTGCCATTAAAGACACCGGTATCGGCATTCCGGACACCCTTCAGCCTTTTCTTTTCGAGAAACAAGGACCTGCACGACGAACGGGACTGCACGGCGAAAAGTCCGTCGGGCTCGGCCTGCCCATCTGCAGGAATATGATAATTGCCCTGGGCGGGGAGATCTGGATAGAGAGCGAGGAAGGCAAGGGAACGAACGTGTTCCTGCAGTTCCAAAAGCCATCTGCCTGACCGAAAACGTTTTCGGTCAAATTACCAAAAGTATTTTTTTAACAATATTGTTAAATTTTATTCCTGTAAATCAGTTAGTTATGTGGTTATGCCCGGAAATTAGTTTCTGATTAGAACCAGAATTACCAAATTTGACTTTTAGAGTCAAATGGTCAAATCATGGTAAACGCCGACAAAGACAAGCTGAACCAGATCCTGGAAGCAGCCAGGAAACGATTCGCCCATTTCGGACTCGGCAAAACAACGATGACCGAGATCGCATCCGACATCGGCATGTCGAAAGCCTCTCTTTATTATTACTTCCCCGACAAAGAACATCTCTTCGCCGCCGTTATCGGTCGCGAGATGGACGCATTCATCGAAAAGATGAACGACCTCCTCGAAGCTCCCGGATCAGCCAGCGAGAAATTTAAATTATATATCGACGAACGACTTCTCAGCTTCCAGTCGCTGATCAACCTGGGCAAGTTCTCCTCGTCCATCTTCGATTCGCTGAAGCCGGCATTATCATCATTGCAGGAAGACTTCACCAAAAGAGAAAATCAACTGATCGAAAAAGTGCTCGCACTTGGCGTGAAGAAAAAAGAATTCACTATCGAAGATATCCCGCTAACGGCCGAAATGTTTACGTCCGTTACAAGAGGACTTCGAATGATGGTTCTCAAACAACGCGATAGTTATTTTCTGAATGAGGATGATTACGCAACGCTGAGAAAACACCAGGAACATTTCACGCAGGTATTTCTGAAAGGAATCTCAAGAACAAATAAATAATTCTGTAACAATAAGTATGAACAAGAAAATTATCTACTCCGTGTTGGCGGTAGTCATTATCATCGGTGGCTTCTTCGGCTGGCGCTATTATCAATTCCTCGTTAGTCACATCGAGACCGACGATGCGCAGGTGGAAGGCAACATCGTGCCGGTATTGTCGCGTGTTGGTGGCTTTATTGAAAAGATCCACGTTATCGACAACCAGAAAGTTAATGCGGGCGACCTGTTGGTCGAACTGGATTCAGCCGATCTCTTACTGCGACTCGACCAGGCAGTGGCTGCGCGCGCGACAGCGTTGTCGAACATCGCCGTTGCAAAAAGCCAGGTCGACGATGCGAAGCTTGCACAGCAGCTTGCACTTACGTCGATCGAAGCTCCGAAAACAACTCTTTGGAGGGCGAAGAAAGAATACGATCGTTACAACGATCTGTATGAACAAAAGCTGGCAACTCCGCAAAAGCTGGATGAAATGAAAGCCGATCTCGAAACAGCGCAGGCACAATTCGATGTTGCCAATCAGAAATATGAATCTGCGAAGGTTCAGTTCAAGACCATTCAAAATCAATTGAAGGTTGCTGAAGCAAATGCAGATATGCGCCAGAAGGAGATCAATGTTGCGAAGCTTCAGTTGTCTTATACTAAGATCTATGCGCCGGTGTCGGGCGTAGTTTCGAAGAAGACGATCCAGGCTGGTCAATTGATACAACCTGGTCAGCCGTTGATGTCGCTCGTGCAGAGTAACGAGATCTGGGTTACTGCTAACTATAAGGAGACGCAGCTCGAAGGCATGAACGTAGGCAACGAAGTTGTGGTGAAAGTGGACGCATATCCCGGTATCGACTTCAAAGGAAAAGTTGAATCCGTTGGTGGAGCTACGGGCGCGAAGTTCTCGCTCATTCCTCCCGACAATGCATCTGGAAACTTTGTGAAAGTTGTGCAGCGCATCACTGTTCGCATTGCGTTGGATTCAACTCCGCAGGTTGCCGAGTTGCTCAAGCCGGGGTTGAGTGTGCAGACGATCGTTACAAAAAGCAAGTAATACAAGATGTCGAGACTAGGATTCGATAAGTGGGTGATCATTCTCACCGTGGTATCGGCTGCCCTGCTGCAACTGATCGACACGTCTATCGTGAACGTGTCGCTCATACAGATGATGGGTAACATGGGTGCGACGTTGGGCGACATCAGTTGGGTGGTAACGGGTTATGCTGCATCCAACGTTGTGATGATCACGCTGTCGGGTTGGCTTAGCGCGAAGTTCGGAAGGCGAAATTATTTCGCCGCGTCTATCATATTGTTTACGATAGCCTCGATCCTCTGCGGTTTGTCCGACAATGTATGGGAACTGGTGTTCTTTCGTGTGATCCAGGGAATTGGCGGTGGTGGATTGTTGTCTACCGCACAGGCAATTCTTATTGAAACATTTCCGAAAGAAGACCTTGGATTGGCGAATGCCATCTTCGGTGTTGGTGTGATCATCGGTCCTACGATTGGTCCCGCGCTTGGAGGTTACATTACGGACAATCTTTCGTGGCCATGGATCTTTTATATCAACGTGCCGATTGGTATCGCGGCAACGATATGTACAATTCTATTTATCAAAGAGCCGGCCGAGAAGATGCGAACGGGCGCGATGGATTGGTATGGCGTAATATTCCTCGCGGTTGGTATTGGCGCCATGCAGATTGTGCTGGAGAAAGGCGAGAAAGAAGACTGGTTTGAAACACAATATATAGTGGTGTTGACAATCGCCGCCGTGGTCGGGATCATAGCGTTCATCTGGCGGGAGCTGGCCGCATCGCACCCGGTGGTCGACTTGCGGATCATGAAAGACAGGTCGTTTGCCGTTGGTTCGCTGTTCAATTTTATTCTCGGTTTTGGATTGTTCGCGTCGGTGTTCATCATACCGGTGTTCGCCCAAAACATTTTGGGATTCACGGCAACGGAAACGGGTTATCTGTTGATGCCCGGAAGTATTGTTACGGGCTTCATGATGCCGGTTGTTGCGGTGATGATGAAGAAGAGGGTTTCTCCTTTCATATTAAGTGGCGTCGGGTTCATGCTGTTCTTTTTATTCACGTTCGATCTCTCGCATTTGAACTTGCAGGTGGGTGCGGATGATTTCTTCTGGCCGCTGATCATTCGTGGTATTGGCCTGGGGCTGATCTTCATTCCGCTTACGACGTTGTCGTTGTCGGGCCTGGAGGGACGTGATATACCGCAGGGCACTGCGTTAGCGAATATGATCCGTCAGCTCGGTGGTTCTTTTGGAACTGCGATCATGACAACCTACATCAGCTCGCGCACGAGGTTTCACGTCGATACGCTGAAAGATTATATAACGCCGAATGATCCTATGGTGCAACAGAGGCTCGAGAGTTTCAAAGCATTGTTTATAAGCAAGGGATATTCTGCTTACGAAGCAACGCAGCAGGCGATCATGTCGATACAGGGACAGGTGGTGAAGCAGGCGTTGATGCTCACTTACCGCGACGCGTTTTTGATCGTGGGAGGATTTTTCCTGGTGTGTATACCCCTGTTGCTTTTGTTCAAGAAACAGAAGAAGGGTAGCGGAGCGCAACATATTGAAATGTCAATGGAGTAATAAAAAAGTTTAAGATGAATAAGTTTTTTTTGATGATGTTTTTTGCGTTGACAACGATGGGCGCGGCAGCGCAATCCCTAACGTTGCAACAATGCCTCGACTATGCGCTGATGAACAATAACAATGTTCAGAATGCGGTGCTCGATCGCCAGATGACTGACAATGATGATAAGGAGGCGCGTACACGGGTGATGCCGCAAGTTGATGCGGGCATCGATGTCGTGCACAACTTCAACATTCAGAAGATCATTCTCGAGAATGGAGTGATAGCGGCGTTCACGGACCCGACGAAGCCTGCGGGTGGTGTGCTGGCTTTCCAGTTGCAGCTGCAGAATGCGTTGACGATGTCGGCGTCGGCATCGCAGGTGATCTATGATAAGTCGTTGTTTTCGGGATTGCGTGGGGCGGAAGCTTATCACCAGTTGAGCGAGAAGAATATTACGCGCTCGAAGATCGATGTGGCAGAGGCGGTGACGAAGGCATTCTATGGAGTGTTGGTTGCGCAGAAGCAGTTGAACTTTTTGGAGAAGAACATGGGACGTGTTGATAGTCTTTATCGCGAAACGAGTGGAAGGTTTAAGAGTGGTATTGTGAGAAAGATCGATGTAGACAGGATTGAAGTTCGCTTGAACAACCTGAAGGAAGAACGTGAGAAAGCGGCGAAGATCGTGGAGTTGAATAAGACTCTGTTGATGTTCCAGATGAATTATGACCCGAAACAGGTGCTGGATGTAAGTGGTGACCTGGATGAGAGTCTGTTGACGGTGACGCCGGATGCTGCGGAAAGCTTTAATTATGATAACCGCATCGAGTATTCGATACTGAAGAACCAGAGGCAGTTGAATGATGTGCAGCTGGGTGTTATCAAAGGAAAGTATGTTCCGAAGCTGAGTGCTTTCGCGACCACGGGTTATAACCCGGCAGCGACGAACTTCGGAGATATCTTCCAGGGGTCGAGGTATTATAATTATACTTTTATCGGGTTGAAATTGCAGGTTCCGATCTTCCATGGTTTTGAGAAGAGATACCAGGTGGCGAATAAGGTGATTGAGGCGCAGAAGCTGGATAATAATATCAGGACCACGGAGCGGTCGATAGACTTACAGATAAGGCAGGCGGAGATCAATGTGTTGAATGGCATGGAGTCGCTGAAGATCCAGAAGCGCAATTTGAGTTTGGCAGAGGAGAATGTGAAGGTGATACGTGCGGAGAATGCGCAGGGGATAGCGACGAACCTGGAGGTGACGAATGCGGAGGCGGATTTGAATGAGGCGCAGAATAATTATTACAATGCGTTGTATTCGGCGCTGATGGCGAAGACGGATTTGGATAAGGCGACGGGGAAGTTGGTGCAGCAGTAAGGAATTTTTGAGGGGGTACAATCCCTTGCAACCTTTTCAATGGGGGTGCGTCTACAGTGGACGAACCCCTTTTTTATGCGCGTACTGTTCATGTTGATTCTTCTTGCTCTTGCGATAATTGGATGCGGGGAGAAAGAAACATTGTCGATGGCAGATCCGCCGCAGGTTTTTACGACGAGCGTTGGAGCAGATTCTGTTAATTTAGATTTGAAAAAGATTTCTAAAGAAGAGCTGTTGAAGGAAATCAAAGCTTTTGATAAGTAGTTTCATGAAGGTTTTAAAATATGTATTGATTGCTTTTTCCATTTTGTTTGTGCTGTGGCTTGTTGGGTTGTTTGCGGGGTTGAAGGTGACGCCGGTGTTTGAAGAGGATTATTATGTGGGTGAGGCGGGACTAAGTGATAAGATCGTGTTGATGGAGAAGGGTGAAGAGTTGCTGCTGGAGATTCCACATGACAGTGATAGTTTGAAGTCGATAGATATCCTGGTCTTTCCTAATGAAGGAAAGCATCGCATTACTGTTAATGATATTAGTGTAAAGGTGATAGCAGATGGCAAGACGCTGGATACTGTTTATTATTATGTGTTCAGTAGTTTCGGTGAGCATAAGGATGCACAGTCTATTAAAGATTTTCCGGTAGGGCTTACGGATGATGATTCTGTTTCGACGTATGTGCTGTTCAGGTCGGTTTATGTGTTGTATAACGTTGATGATTTTAAGCTGGATGTGAATGCGGATTATGTGTACGATGGAGAGGTGAGGAAGTATAGTCGGGTGTTTGATGTAGAGCATACGAGGAAGTTGAGATGGCGCGGGTTGAGGCTGCCGGGAGGGGATCATTAGTGCCGGTTGTTTACATAGTCTAATCTATTATTCAAAAGTTCCCCTCTTCCTAATCCATTCCACGTTGTGGGTTTTAACCCCGCAGTCAGAATTCCTTACAATTCTTTTATTATACTCGGCTAATCCTTTTATAGGTGACTGGTTGCGCCGTCATTCGCAATGGTCTTAACTCTGCCACTAACTATTTCTCACTGGTGGGTTAAAGCCCACATTCCAATTTCGCTTACATCCCTCCTTTTCAAAACCCAAATAATATCCACCACAATGACACGACTAAAAAAAAATGAACAACAGCTCCTTCTCAAAAGATTCGGTTACAAGCTCGCTGTTCTCCGCGCCCGCGAGCACATGTCGGTCCGCTTCCTCGCAGCAATGACGCGCGTCGATCCCAAAGAGATCTATAAATATGAAAGAGGTTTGGTAAACCCGTCACTGGTCACCATCGCTTCATTAGCCTATGCTCTCAACGTCGAACCGCGCGAGTTACTTATCTTTGAAGACCCGCAGGCGTATAAACAACTTCATCGAAATCAGAAAAAATAACTTCCATCATTCATCATGTCTCCCCTCAAGCTCCTCCAATACAACACGTGGGCTAACCGCCTCATCAGCACCACCATCGAACCTACCTCAAACAACCTCTTCGAAAAATCCGTGGGCGGCAGCTTCGGCTCTCTCAAAGCCACCATCGTCCACCTCCTCGAAAGCGACTACCTCTGGCTTCAGCGCTTCAATGGCATTCCTATCGCCGACCTCCCCTCATGGAACACCAGCACCGCTTCCGCCATCAATAAGATCTGGAATCCCTTACAAGACGAAATGATCGCGCTCGCAGAAAAAATCACACCCACCCAAAACATCCACTTCATCACACGCAAGGGCATTCCGTTCAACCTCCCCTTCGAAGAGATCGTAACACACCTCTCTCATCATGGAAGCTATCATAGAGGCCAACTCACCAACATCATTCGTGAGCTTGGGCTTAAGCCAGTCGCAACTGATTATTTTATTTTCGCCACCAAATAGCATTCTTAACCTTCAATCCTCGCCGACGAATCTTTCGAAAACCTCCATATAAAACCATCCAGCATATAGTGCGTAACCTGCGGCAACACCAACAACGCCACAACCACAGCCACCACCACCGGATTCTGTAACACCTCAACGCCTTCCATAAACGGAAACAACTCCATGTGATCCTTCCAGATCATCCCATCCCAGATCGCCTCCTCGAAATACGCCAGCAGCGCAATCACACCCACAAAGATCAACACGCCCTTCAGACCTCTCGAAAACGCCGCGCCCCCCTTCTTCTCTCCATACAACCACACCAGCCCCATATAAGGGATCCCATGCGCCACCACATTCAGCAACGTAAACGTGAGGTCGCCATGGAACATCACTATCCCCACATACCAAGACAAAAACGTTCCCGCCACTATCGCGTTCTTCGGAACATTAAAACCCGACCGACTGCTGACAACAATCTCTTTAATAACATAAGCGACGATGATCAACAGGTAAACAACCAACGACGGCACATTCAGCCATGCTAAATCAAGTTTCACGAAATCATTCGGCACAAACCAGCTTAGCTTAGCCGTAAGATTGATGTGCCAGTAGAGTACCGGGTAAAGCGTGCCCGCATAGATCGCCAGCGAATCAATCACCTTCCCAACTCTCCCTTGCTTCTGCTTCCTCGAATACAATCTCAAAAATCCATACTGCTGCCGTATGAAATGATACAACGCCACATAAGCCAGCACCCTCCAAAATAAAAACGAATCAAACAGGTGTAACGAAACCCCCACAACAAACGCCGCCACCGGGATGATCACCAGCACCTTCCTGTATTTCTGAAACGTATTCTTCTCCCAATAAAATCTGAACAACGTACTGTACACATGACTCACATCGATCAGCAATACCAGCAACAACCACCATCCCGTCGTCACCTCCTCGTGCGTCGAAAAATAATCGTGAAAGATCATCACGATCGCCACGGGCACGAACATCGGCAACAGTATAAGCTGTATTTCCTTTTTTCTATCTGCCAACCAGTGATTCATCTTATAACATCTTTGGCCGCATGAATTCCATTATCGAATGCCTCTTCAAAAATCGAAATTCCACTCAAGTCAGAATGAGCAAAGAACACTCTATCTCCAACAGGCAACGCTGCCCGCCTCCTGTTGTCACTCCATATAAACCCAGGCGACGGCCTTATCATGCCATGTCCCCAAACCCAAACATCCATCTGCTTCGCATACTTTTCAATCTCCCGATGTGCCATCTTAAGATCCGCAAAAACAGCATCACGCCATCCCTCCCATTTCAGATCCATCGCCATCTTACGCGTCGCCGCACAGTCTTTACCCGTCAACGCCCGGTAGTACGTGATCATCTTCTCTCTCGCCGGCATCTCGATGTTCTGATGCTGCGCCGATACATAACCCAACGACTTACTTCCGTAGATCACATTATCCCACGCCAACGGCTCACCACGCCTGTCGCCCAGCCATGAGTCGACCATTATATTCGCCACCATCCACGGTGCATATTGAAACGCGTCGAAATCAACATCGCGCTTCGCCCGGACCAAATGCTTCGCAATAAATGCCGACGTCGCCATAATCACCTTCTTCGCCTCTATCCTCTTCACCGCTCCATCAAAATAATCTACACTAACCGACTTATCATTCGGCGTAACTGCGAGCACTACAGTTCCAAACACCGTCTTATTCTCAACTCCCTTCTTCAGATGATCAACCAGAAACCCGTTTCCCTCCGGCCACGTCAGCACATCTTCGAGGCCCGCATTCGAAGCCTTCCCTTTTCGTGAAGCGAAATAATGAATGCCCGCCCACGCCGACGTCTCCTCCAGCGTAGAACCGAAATCATCCGTACAACAATAGTTCACATACCATCTCACCGGTTCCGACGTCAACCCATTATCATTAAGAAATTGGTCCATCGTGATATTATCCAGCGACATCAACTCTTTATCCTTCGAACTATTATCCAACGGGATCTCGAAAGCATACAATCCATCGCTTCCCTTCAGATCCCTGTAATAATGCATCAGCTCATGAAACTTCTTCAGATGATCGCGCTCCGTCGACGAGATCCCATCGTTCGGTATCAATCCCTCCTGCCAGTGATGTTCTATAAACAGCCTTTCTTTCGGATCGAAGCAAAGATGATATTCATTGAACACAGGCAGATCGTTTTTATAACCTGTGATCACATTACATTCCTCGAGAAATTTCAACAACTCCTTATGACGCACCGACGGTATCGGTAAATAATGTGCACCCAACGGGTACCGGCCCAACCGATCGGAGCCCGACCGCGAATTGCCACCAACCTCATCTTCAATTTCCAGGAGCTTAAAAGAAATGCCAGCCTTATTCAACCACCTCGCCGCCGACAAACCCGCGATCCCTCCACCAACAATCACCACATCTTCATTGCTTACTTCAACCGGCCTCATCTCCGACATCTCCCGGATCTTGTGTCCGAGTGACATGTTCGGTCCGGTCAACGAACCAACCAGTTTGTTTTCATCCGGTCCGCACGATTGAAATGTGCTGAAGCTAATGGCACCCGCCGCCAGCGAACTCTTCTTCAGAAACGATCGCCGCGTTATCATCTCGAATACGAAGCCCACTCCCTGTCGAAAGTGTTTACGAGAACCTGGTTGTTCAGCGTGTTGTACGGACTCTTGTCGACCTTCATGTCCGGTGCAAAATTTACCAGCACCGGCCACGAGTCATTGTCAATAAACTTCAGCCCTTCCGGAAGATGAGTGATGTCTTTTTGGATCTCTGACTTGCTGGCGAGAATAAATCCCCACTCACCAAACGACGGAACGTGACAATGATACGGGATCGTTTTGAAACCAGCCCTCTGAATGCTTTCGTTGATGATCCAGAAAGACTGCTTCGCAACAAATGGCGATGTCGCCTGCACGATCACGATCCCATCATCCTTCATCGCCTTATAGAGTTCTTTATAAAAACTGACTGTATAGAGTTTGCCCAACGAAAAATTCGCGGGATCGGGGAAATCGACTGCCGCAAAATCGAACGCATCCTGTTTATCTCTTATCCATTGAAAGGCATCCTCACTATGAACCGTAAGCTTTGGCGACAACAACGAAGATCCATTCAATTGCAACAATCCCGGGTTTCTTTGAAAAAGATCCGTCATGCCTTTATCGAGATCAACAAGATCGATATGCTGAACCGACGGATATTTCAAGATCTCACGCGCTGCCATTCCATCGCCACCTCCTAATATCAACACCGACGAAGGATCTTTCAATCGTCCCATCGCAGGATGGATCAATGCCTCATGATATCGATACTCATCAGCAGAACTGAATTGCAAATTTCCATTGAGATACAATCGCCAGTCGTTATGACCTCGTGTGATCACAATGCGTTGATAGGGCGTCGACTTCGCATAAATAATAGCGTCTACATAAGTCATCGACTCCGCAACGTCGGTAAGTTTACCCGAAGCGAAAACTCCGGCAATCAACGCAACCAATCCAATCCATGCAGACCAATACAACGGCTTATGTGATCTGAAATCATCACGGAATTTATAAAGCACGATCAGTGCAACGATAATATTCAGTGTTCCAAAGAAAAATGAGGTGCGCATTAATCCCATGTATGGGATCATAATGAGCGGGAACACCAGCGATGCCAGCAAGGCGCCAATATAATCGAACGTAAATATTTTGGAAACGAGCTCCGTAAACTCGAGCCGGTCTTTCAAGATCCTCATCAGCAACGGAAGCTCCAGTCCAACGAGAATGCCGGTTAACAAAACCTGCGAGTATAATAGAACGCGGAAGAAAACGATCTGTTCGAAGAGTATGAACAGGATTGCGGCGCTGCTGCCGCCAACGATACCAACCAGTATTTCAATTCTTACAAACCACGCGAGCAGGTTGCCTTTTAGAAATTTCGAGAACCACGAGCCCACACCCATCGCGAAAAGGTATGACCCGATTATTGTTGAGAACTGTGTGACCGAATCGCCTAATAAATAACTCGCCAATGTGCCGGCAACAAGTTCGTAGATGAGGCCACAGGTGGCAACCACGAACACCGACAACAACAGCAATACTTCGAATGCGCCCGGTTTGTTGCTCACATCAATGCTTAGAGTGACCGATCAGGCGTGAACTGCCGCGCCTATGATTATCGCTATCGCGATCATGAACGCGGCCGATACGATCGCAAGAGCAATGTTCTGCTTCTCGATGATCTCTTTCCAGAGATTTTCGGGTGTCACCATTTCAAAGATCCAGAAGCAAACGCCTAATACAATTATTCCCACAAGTGAGAATACAACCGACGATAGTACATAACTCCATTCCATTTTGATAAAGTTTATTTGTGGTGTAAATATCTATAACCTCCGTGAGTTCCACGAGCACCACCAACCTGGTCGGCAGGTGGTTTTGTCTTTGTAGATCCAACCCACAGCCAGCCGATGCTTTGCGAGTAAGCAAAAAATGAAAGGGCCATCAATACGGTGACCATATACCATCGCAAGCCCTTAAAGTTATCCCATGACATATTTAATCGTCGTCAGTTTCGTATGGTGAGTAATCGCTGTCTTCCCATCGTGCAACTTCCTTGTAATGCCTGTACGTAAAGTATATCGCTGGAAATACGCAAAGTCCTATTGCAAGCAGCCAGATGTTTCCAGAGAAAGCCGCGTTACGATAAACAGCAATATGGAAATAATTATTCTTACCGCTGAATTCAGGATAGATATCGAGATGATATTTACCTGCAGGCACGCTCGACAAAAACATGTCGGTGGTCTTGCTTCCTTCCGACCACGAGCCATCGCTGTCGGTGCCGCGATAGTATGAAATTTCGCCACTGAATTCCTGTTCCTCGCCGGTAACTTCATTTATTAATGAGTACTCCGCATAGAACCAGTCATTGTCGAGCGGTGCCGTGACCTGTACCGAAACGGCCGTCGTTTTCTGCAGCTCGAACGAAGGTGTGCTGATCATCTTAACCGAGTCCTTGAGTTCCAATTGTGTGTACGTGTTCTGGTACACACTTTCTTCGGTGGTCATGTTATTGAATACAATATTGATGACGAAAGCGGCCATAAGTGCGACTATCGACACGGCAACGAGCGCTACAGGAGTGAAGTTTCCGAGGATCGGCTCGGTGTAACCCATTCCGTCTTTCTTCGGCAGTTTACCTGCCGGCATCTTAAATGCCGAAGCCACATCTTTCGGACTGATGTACTTACCGAGAAACGAGCCGGTCACCGTATTACTTTGCTCGAAAGTGAGAATGTACGGTGGCGCTATGTGTTCCCAGTGCTTACTGTCTTCGGTAACGGCGATGGTATCGTTGAAAAATTCGCCCTGCGCATAAAGAACAGCTGCATTATACTTCGCATATAGTTTGAATGCCTGGCCCATGGCATACGGATCCTGGAGAGCCTTTCGGTCCGACAGCCATAAGTGATTCGCGTAAGGCGTCAGAAAATTCCAGTTGCCCCCATACTCAGAAAGAAATGCGATACCGTGATATGGACTAAATAAGAAATACTCGCTCCACTTGTAGCGATGTTTCTTCTCAAGCTTCAAAACATAACCGAGAACTTCGTAGGTCTTTCCTTCAAAAGTACCGCGACTCCCAATTGGAATTGCAGGGTCTCTCTTTTCGCTGAACTTATCGTTGATGTTTGAGTGCGGACAAAAATAAACACCGCAGCTCTTACACGTGAGCGCAACTGTAAGCGCTTTCCCTTTCGGAACGTTCACCGTCTTGCACTTTGGGCACTCGTAACTTAGCGTCTTACTGGGGCCACTCATTGAACTTTCTCGTGTTTTCGAATTGAACGTCTGCCAGCTCTCTTGTATGTGCCCACAACATTTCGGTATCGTTCAGGTCGTTGTTCACACAAATAACAAGGGCTGAGTTGCTGTTATTCATCGCGTGTACAAATACGAATCGTCCGTCTGGTCTTGGAAAGCGCGCGATCTCACCTTCATAGTGTATCGACAATGGTGCAGAAACAAAATTCACGTACAACTTTATCTTATCGCCAAACACAACTTTTCCGCCAGCATTAAGATCGATGTCCGACTTCGGTGGAAATGGTTTGAATGTATCGGCTGCGAACGCGATACTTTCTAATGATTGACAGATCCACAACGTTGGGTTTTTATCATCGTCGTACGTTGCACACCAAAACGACCGGAAGTCGTCTTTCATTTGCATGCGGATGCGGCCCACAATCTCGAATTTCTTGTCTCGATATTTTCCGGTGCTGCCAATCTGTACCACGCTGTAGTCGTCGGGAACACCGTGACTCTCGGCGGGGATGTCGATCGTGCCGAAAACTTTCGCGTTGCAATTTGTGCAAAGCACGAGGACCGACTCTTTCAGTTTTCGCTGCATGGAACGGCCGCACTGTGGACAACTGTAGATGTTCACCTTTCGATGTTCTTTTCGAAGAGAACGTTAGCGTTGAAGAACTGCAGGACATCGCGATAGATTGCTTCTGCCTTTGGCGAATTGTCGGCGGTGAAATTTGAAAGAAAGATATCGAACGTCACGTAGCCACGTCCGGGCTGTGCCTTTCCGGAGCCTTTGGCGTAGGAAGGCCAGGTGTGTATAGATAAGTGCGACTCCGCAAGACATATCACGGCCGTAAATCCGCCCCCTTCGAAGTCGTGGTATGCTTCGCCAACTTTATTGAGCTTGTGTTCGACTATGGCGTTGTCGATAAATTCTTTGAAAGGCGCACATACGGTCAGCAGTTGCTGTCGATCGCTTTCAAAATTAGAGATGACATGAAGGCCGGCCGGGTTAGGTCGTACCTCCAGCGAAAGCTCCGAAGAACGCGTTTTGAACATGAGGGAGTGGATTAAAGCAAAGACAATTTGTGATTTTTTTTGAGGAAGGCAAAGGATGAAATAAAATAAGGGGTAGAGGCGGTTACCCGGTCCTCACTAATAAGTAGAACAAATCCTCCTGTCTTCCGTATATTACTTCTACAAATTAGTTATGAACATGGAAAAACGCCTCGGCGACTTCGAAGAAGTCCTCATGCTCATTGTAGGCATCGTGAATGAAGAAAACGCGTACGCCTATCGCATCACCGTAGAGTTCAAAACTCAAACGGGCCGCTCTTTATCTATTGGCGCAGCCCATTCCACGCTCGACCGGCTCGAAAATAAGGGCTTCCTGAAATCGCAGATCCGCGAGGGCACAACCGACCGCGGCGAAAGATCCAAGCGCATCTATAAACTCACGGCTCTCGGCAAACGCGTGCTCCGCGAATCCATGGAGTTCAAAACAAACCTCTGGCGTCAGTACCCGGAGATCTCATCATTACTCAACATCGCATAGTTGTCTCACAAGGATCCCATATTACCCCGCGGCGTTCAACGACTCCTTAGCATATTCCTTCGCGACGAACTGCTCGACGAAGTTACCGGCGACATGCACGAGATGTATAAAGACACACGCCGGGCACATTCGCGATTCGTTTCGAACATCATCATTTGGTACCAGGCTTTTAATTATCTCCGGCCTTTCGCAATAAGAAAAAGATCTCGTCAACATATAAATCCCTTTCCTATGTACAGGAGTTACTTCGTTACCGCGCTTCGCAACATGATCAAAAATAAGATGCATGCCGCGCTTAATATCCTCGGCCTGTCGGTCGGCATTACTGTTACCATTATTATCACGTTGTGGATCACTGATGAGATCTCGCACGAAAAGAATTTTGAGAACTACGAACGCATCGGGCAGGTAATTCAGAATGTTACCAACAACGGTGAAGTGCAAACGTGGACCAACATTCCATGGCCGCTCGGTGAAGAGATCCGGAAAAATTATGGCACCGACTTTAGTCGCATCGCATTAACGACGGACATCTTCTGGCATCCGCTCCAGTTCGACAGCATCAAGTTCCAAAAACCAGGAATTTTTGCAGAGCCGGATCTTGCACGCATGCTGAAGTTGAACATGATCTATGGAAACATTGATGCCGTCGACGATCCAAATGCAATCTTATTATCCAAATCATTGGCAACAGCGTTCTTCGGCAATACCGATCCCGTAGGTAAACAAATGCTGATCGAAGGAAATATGAACATTCATGTTGGCGGCGTGTATGAAGACATCCCACCCAATTCCGCATTCACCGAAATGCAATACGTGTGTTCATGGGAATCATTTTATAGCGGAGCAGGCTGGGTGAAGACCATGGAAGATCCATGGAGACCGAACGCGTTCAAACTGTATGTTCAATTAAACGATAACGCCACTTTCGAAGCGGCCTCAGTGCGCATCAAAGATGCAAAGATGAAACGCATCAGTCCCGCACTGCAAAAGAAGAAACCAGAGCTGTTCGTACATCCAATGAAGGAATGGTACCTGAAGTCGGAGTTCGTGGGCGGAAAACAAACCGGCGGAAGAGAAACGTACGTGTGGCTGTTCGGCATTGTTGGTGCGTTCGTTTTGCTGATGGCTTGCATCAACTTTATGAACCTCAGCACTGCACGTTCGGAAAAACGTGCGAAGGAAGTTGGTATCCGGAAAGCAATCGGTTCGTTGCGAAGCCAGTTGATCAATCAATTCCTTAGTGAATCGGTCATCACGGTTTTCATTTCGTTACTCGTTGCGCTGTTGCTTGCGCAGGTATCGATACCATTCTTCAATCTCATTTCACAAAAGAACATGTCGATGCCATGGGGAAATCTCACATGGTGGATTATCGGAGTCGGTTTCACTTTCCTGATCGGTCTCCTTGCAGGAAGTTACCCGGCTCTTTACTTGTCGGCGATGAACATGAGCAAACTTGGCAAGGCTGGTCGCTCGTCATCGCTGCTCAGAAAAGTGTTGGTGACCGTGCAGTTCACCGTCTCCGTTGTGCTCATCATTGGAACCACCGTCGTTTACCTGCAGATCCAGTATGCCAAGAACAGGCCGCTTGGCTACAACTCCGACGGCTTGATATTCATCTGGATGTCGCCCGAATTTCATGATCACTTCGAAGCGATAGGAAATGAACTGAAGGCAAACGGGTCGATCATCGAAATTACGGAAGCCGCAGCGCCACCAACGCAAACCAACTCGAGCAGCAGCCAGTTCGAGTGGAGTGGTAAAGATCCCAATCTCTCGGTCGACTTCTCTGTAATCCGTGCATCAGCCGACTACGGCAAAACATTAGGTTGGAAGATCGCGCAGGGCCGCGACTTCGACATCCAAAGAAAATCGGATACAGCAACGATCATCCTCAACCAGGCTGCCGCCGACTTCATGGGTCTCAAAGATGCGGTGGGTCAAACGATCCGTTGGGCTCAACAGCCGTTCGAGGTAATTGGTGTTGTCGACAATCTGGTAGTCACTTCTCCTTATGAGAAAGCAGCCCCGATGGTTTACTTCACCGACAACAACATGCAGAACGTGGCGATACTCAGATTGAATCCGAAGAAGCCCACACAAGAGTCGCTTACATTGATCGAACCGATCTATAAAAAGTATAATCCTGAACGCAGCTTCGATTACACTTTCAACGATGTAGCCTTCGCGCAGAAATTCGGTAACGAAGAACGCGTAGGCACATTAGCATCAACACTTGCATGCCTCGCTATCTTCATCAGTTGCCTTGGAATTTTCGGCCTGTCGTCGTTCACGGCAGAGCAACGCACGAAGGAGATCGGTGTAAGAAAAGTTCTAGGCGCTTCGGTATACGACCTGTGGAGTATGATGTCGAAAGACTTCGTGGTGCTTGCAATCGTCTCATGCATTGCCGCGGTTCCGATCGCCTACTTCTTATTAACCGATTGGCTCGAGACCTTCTCGTATCGAATGGGAGTTCCGATGTGGACATTTGCGGCGGCGGCGGGTGTGACTTTGTTGATCACGTTGTTTACCGTGAGCTGGCATACGTTATCGGCAGCGGGGTCGAACCCGGTGAAGAGTTTGAGAGTGGAGTAGGAATTACTTATAAAGTTTCTGGCAAACCTCGCAATAGAAAGTTCTCCTTTTTCCTTTTCCCAGGTATGCCTTCGTGAGTTGGTTTCCATCGCGAGGGCATACTTTTTTTGTGTAAGCCTCCCAGTGTTTCCGGAGCACGAATGCCTTCTTCCATTTCAGGAAGTCTTTGCCGTACTGCACAACGCCTTTTACAAGATCGCGACGTTTTGCGTCGGGCAATGCTCCAAGCTTACTTAGCGGATGAACCCTGGTACGATATAAAACTTCGTTCTTGAAAATATTTCCGGATCCTGCGAAGATGTCCTGATCGAGAATGGCATCGCACACCAGTTCCGATGGTTCGGCTTTTAATTTTGCGTTGGCCTTGCGAGCATCGAATTTCTTGTTCATCACGTCGGCCGACCAATCATAAACTTCATTCAATGGCCGGTCGATACGTTGCACCGAACACGCATAGAAATTGATTTCTTCGTCATTAGCAAAAATTAGTCGTAGCCGTGGTTTTGCCTGCTTACGACTATCGATCGTATAGCTGCCGAACATCAGGAGATGGATCCTGATCGTGAATTTCGGAAGACAAATGAGGAAGTGTTTGCCCCACGTCTTGATGTCGGTGATCTTTTGATCAACGAGTTCAGAAATATCGATCGTCTTCGCAGAACCTTCGACGTCAATAATTTTCCGGCCCCTGAACTTAAGCGCGGCTTCTTTTAATATAACGATCGATGGACCTTCAGGCATTCCATCATTCTGCCTTCAATGATCGGACCGGATTTGCTACAGCGGCCTTCGTTGCATGGAAGATGATGGTAAGCATGGCCACAATCAACGTAAGCCCACCTGCTATCGCGAACAAAGAAACATCGATGGACGACCGGTATGCGAAATTCTCCAGCCAACGATCCATCATGTACCAGGAGACGGGCGTTGCTATAACAAATGCTACAAGCACTAATACCAACATGCTTCGCGACAATCGCAGGACAATACTTGTTACCGAAGCGCCAAGAACTTTGCGGATCCCAATCTCTTTTACACTTCGTTCGGCAGCAAATATGGCAAGTCCGAGCAATCCCAGGCACGCAACAAAAATTGCAACGCCGGCGAAGCAAACAAACAACACACTCAACTCCTGTTCTGAAGCATAGAGTTTATCCAGGTCTTCGTCGACAAAAGAATATTCGAACGGAACCCCGGGCGAAATCTGTTTCCAATGATCTTCAACACTCGCTATCGCCTGCGTGGTAGTGCCCGGCCTGATGCGGATCAATAACGCCGTATAATCCTGGTAATAATGAGAAAGTATCGCCATCGGTGTCACCTTTTGACGCAACGACATGAAATGATAATCATCAACTACACCTGCGAGCTCGTAGCGAAGTCCATTGACATCAATCATTTGTCCGACAACATCTTTCTCAGCACGATCCTGCCAACCGACGGCGCGCAAAGCTTCTTTATTGAGAATGATCTGCTGATGCCCGCGGGTGAGTCCTTCCGGAAAGGCATGACCCATCAATAACTTCGTGCCTATCGTGGGAAGATAGTCGTGATCGGCAATGTAGATCGGCATCCCAACAACAAGATCCTTCTTTTGCTCGATCATTTCCACGGGAGTGAACGCCGCTCCGTTCTCCGGCCTGCCCAGCATTCCATAAACGAGCGACGAGTTAACAACAAAATTCTCGTTGGCGATCGACTGCTTGAGCGTGAGCTTGCTGTCGCCTAAATTTCCAATGTTCTTTACAACCAGTAAATGTTCTTTGTCGAAACCTAAAGCGAGATCGCGCATGTAAGTAAGTTGTCGTGTGATAACGAGCGTGCTGATGATAAGACCGATCGAGATCACGAACTGGGTAACGACCAACACCTGGCGGAGTCCATTTCCCCTTCCGCTTCCTATTAGTTGTCCTTTGAGAACTTGCGTAGGCTGGAATGCATTCAGCAACCTGGCGGGAACAGATCCCGAAAGAAGACCGATCACGATCGAGAGTCCGAGCACCATCAAACATAAAGTTGCCGGCAAAATTTCGTCAGGGATGAATTGCCTTATGAAACTTGAATTCATCGTAAGCACCAGCTGGCTGATGATGATTCCCGCGAATGCCGAGAGCAGGCTTACGGCAATCGAATCAGTAATGAATTGCCGGAACAATTGACTCTTCGTTGCGCCGAGTACTTTTCGGACACCAGTGCTCTTCGCCTCCCATGCAGATCGTGCCGTAGTAAGATTGATGTAGTTGAACGATGCGATGCAGATGAGCATAACACCAATTGCAACGAAGATGTAAACATAGAGTATGTTTCCTTTCTCGCCCATGTGCGACGAATAAAGATGTACATCGCGCAACGGTTGAAATCTATATTCTTGTAACCCACCGGCGGCCTTTTGCTCCTGGTAACTTTTTCCATAACGGGCGAGATAAACCGGGTCCAGGATTTTATCCGTGGTGCGGCGCAACCGATCCTCGAGGTCAGCACGATCAGCATTTTCTTTGAGGAGCAAGTATGTCACGGGCCAATGCGCAAGCCAATTTCCGGGATTCAGATTTTCATTTACATAATCGATCGATAGCAGGCAGGTAAAACGGAAATGACTGTTAGATGGAAAGTCTTCGACAACACCAGTAACAGTATATGAGACATCACTCGTTTTCAATTCCTTGCCAAGCGCCTTATTCCAATCACCAAAAATTCGATCGGCTGCCGTGTGCGATAGCACTACAGACGCGGGGCGCACTAATGCATTCCTATCACCAGCAAGAAAATGAACTGTGAAAACGTTAAAGAATGACGAGTCTGCATTATAAACATTCAGTTCGTTGAATGACTGATCGTCACGCGTGATCGTTGTGCTTACATTCTCTTCAAACACACGAGCCGCCGATTGTACTCCGTCAAACTTCTGTGAAAGCAGCGGACCAAGATTGGGCGGTGTTGCAGGAAATTCTTTGACCGCTTCACCGGGTTGAGCAAGCGCCGCGTACACCCTGTAGATCCTGTCGTTGTGATCTTGAAACTGATCGAAACTCAGTTCATTCGATACATATAAAAAGATGAGTATCACACCTGCGAAACTTACAGACAGTCCCGCGATGTTAATAACAGCGAAAGCCTTGCGGCGCAAAGCTTTGCGGAAGAAGGTTATGAGATAGTTTTTAAACATGGCAATAAGTTGCTTACATAGTTAGTAAAAGACTTGTCACAAACTGTCATATCTTCGAAGAATGAAGACCTTTAAACAATAAGTAACATGGAATTCAGACAACTAGGGAACTCAGGCTTACGGGTTCCGGTATTAAGTTTTGGAACAGGAACATTTGGCGGTGGAACCGAATTCTTCAAAGCATGGGGAAGCACCGAGGTGAAAGATGCAACAAGGATCGTAAACCTGTGTGTCGACAACGGTGTAACGATGTTCGACACCGCTAACGTTTATTCACGTGGTATCGCCGAAGAAATTCTCGGCAAAGCAATCGCAGGTCTCCGCGACAAGATCCTGATCTCTTCAAAAGCAACGTTCCCCATGACGAATGCAGAGAACGACTTCGGCTCTTCGAGATTTAATCTCATCAAATCGTGCGAAGACAGCCTGCGACGGATGAACGTCGACCACATCGACATCTATCACATGCACGGCTTCGACGCAACAACACCCATCGATGAAACACTGAGCACATTGAATACTTTAATTCAAAGTGGAAAAGTCCGTTACATCGCCTGTTCGAATTTCTCGGGCTGGCATCTCATGAAATCACTTTCGATATCGGAACGTTATGGCTGGTCGAAGTATGTTGCTCAGCAATCATTGTATACTCTCATCAATCGCGACTTCGAGTGGGAGTTGATGCCGTTGGGTATCGATCAGAAAATCGGAACGATCGTATGGAGTCCGCTTGCCAGCGGATTGCTCACGGGTAAGTATCGCAGGAATCAGCCGGCGCCGGATGCGCGGGTAACCCAGGGCGGCAGTCCCATTCCTGCACAGGCTGTTAACAACGACCGTCTCTATAATATTATAGACACGATGGATGAAATTGCGAAGGAAACGGGCAAAACCATGTCTCAAATCGCACTCAACTGGTTACTTCAAAGGCCTACGGTGGATAATATCATTGTTGGCGCACGCACGGAAGAGCAGTTGAAACAGAATCTCGGCGCCATCGGCTGGAATCTTACATTAGATCAAGTGCAACGATTAGATAAAGTGAGTGAACCAATTCCAGCCTATCCTTACTGGCACCAGCGCGACTTCCCGATGTTGAAAGCACATCCGGAATTGTATGGTGATTTGAAATGGAAATCGTCCCCGAAACAATAAAAACCAAAATCCAATCCTTTATGAAAAAAGTCTGTTTCCTGTTACTGTTCGTTGTCGTTATGATTGCCTGTAGCAAAGACGATGATGCGAAGGTCAATGTATCTGCAGTTCTTACCAGCAAAACGAATGGCTGGGTGTTCACTTCTATACTTGTAGGCAGCGCCGATCTATTCCAGTATTATGAGGACTGCGACAAAGACGATGCAACGATCTTTGCAAGCGCTGGTACATATACTGTATCCAACACCGTGAAATGTGACGACAGTGAATCGGCCATTTCGGATAGTGGAACATGGTCTCTCAGCTCCGATCAGAAGACACTTACCATCACTGATGATGCCGGCCCGGAAACACTGACAATCCTCGAAGTAGATGATTCTCACCTGAAGGCCACGTTGAGCGGAGACATCGATGGAACGGCTGTTACGGCCACCGTAACCCTGGTACCGAAGAAGTAAGGCCACTTAAATAATAGTTGTCGCAGGCCCGCAGAATTCACATATTTTGCGGGTCTGTTTTTTTTACGACAGCTATGAAAACCAAAATAATCCCGTCACTTGTAGTACTCACGCTGGCTTCTGTTGTTGCTTTTGCACAACAGGAAACTTCAAAAGCCAAGGTCATCGATCCGGCAAACATGGACCTCACCGTAAAACCCGGTGACGACTTCATGCAGTATGCCGGCGGAACATGGATGCAGAAAAATCCCGTGCCCCCTAAAGAAACCCGTTGGGGCAGCTTCACCATCCTTCGCGACTTCAATGTGAAGGCAGTAAGAGACATTCTTTCGGAAGCCTCGACGGATAAGTCTGCTACTGAAGGATCTGTAAAAAAGCGCGTGGGCGATTTCTACGCCGCGGGCATGGACAGCATGACTGTCGAGAAACTGGGGATGTCGCCGATCGCGGCCGACCTGAAGAGAGCGGCAAGTGTAAGCAACATCAGTGATGTTATGACCGAGATCACTTACCAGCGCACAAATGGTATCGGCAGCCCGTTGTTTGGTTTCTTCGTTGGACAGGATCGCAAACATCCGACGGTGTATGTTGTGAATCTTTCGCAAGGCGGAATCTCGATGCCCGACCGCGACTATTATTTGAAAGCAGATCCGCGCACGAAAAAGATCCAGGCAGCCTTCGACACTTACGTAACGAAGCTCTTCACACTTGCCGGTGAATCTGAAGCGAACGCGAAACAAAAAGCAAAGACAATATTCGATCTCGAAAAGAAGCTCGCGAGTGCACAGATGAGTCGCGTGGAGATGAGAGATCCCTACAAGACCTATAACAAATTCTCGCTCAAAGATCTTTCAGCGAAGACGCCGGCTTTCAGCTGGCCGTCTACATTAACGAAGCTGAAGGTTTCGATCCCACAAGACAGTGTGCTGATCAACTCTCCGAAGTTCTTTGCATCGGCAGATAGTTTATTGAACAACGCTCCCATCGCCGATTGGCAAACATATTTGCAGTGGAACGTTCTTCGTTCGGCAGCACCGTACCTGAACAACGCATTCGTTGAAGCCAACTTCGCTTATGGCCAGGCCATGAGTGGTCAGAAAGTGCAGACCCCACGCTGGCAACGTGTTTCAAATTTGACAGACGGAAGTATTCCAGATCTTCTCGGACAATTATATGTTGAGAAACACTTCAAGCCGGCCGCAAAGGCCCGCATGGACGAGATGATCAAGAACCTGGTGAAGGCTTACGAGATCCGCATCAAGAACCTCGGGTGGATGAGCGACGCCACGAAGGTGAAGGCACTCGACAAGCTCACCAACTTCACACCGAAGATCGCATACCCTGCAAAGTGGAGAACATACGAAGGACTCGTTCTTACCCGCACTACATTCTTCGACAACGTCCGCAATGCCAGCAAGTGGGGCTTCAATGAAATGGTGAATCAACTTGGCAAGCCCGTAGACAAGAGCAGGTTCAACATGAGCCCTCCTACCGTGAACGCATCGTACAACCCCGTTAACAACGAGATCACTTTCCCTGCCGGTATCTTACAATATCCTTTCTTCCATCCCGATGCCGATGATGCATTCAACTATGGAGCGATCGGTGCTGTGATCGGTCACGAGATCTCGCACGGCTTCGACGATTCGGGAAGCCAATACGATAAAGACGGAACGTTGCGCAACTGGTGGACAACGGAAGACCGCGAGAGGTTTATGGCACTCGCCAACAAGCTTCAACAACAGTTCGACGCGTACACTGTTCTCGACACCGTTCATGTGAACGGCAAGCTTACACTTGGTGAGAACATTGGTGATCTCGGTGGTCTCAATGCCGCTTACGAAGCGTTCAAGATGACGGAGCAATGGAGGAAAAAGAAGAAGATCGACGGCTTCACTCCCGATCAACGCTTCTTCCTTTCGTGGGCACAGGTATGGCGAAGCAATACACTGTCGGATACGAAGGCTCAGTTGATCGTTACGGATCCGCACTCGCCAGCAGAATACCGAACTATAGGCGCTCCCGTAAACATGGATGTGTGGTACGAAGCCTTCAACATTAAACCCGGAGATAAGCTTTATAAAAAACCTGAAGACCGGATCAAGATCTGGTAACAATGAGAGGTCGAAAGACCTCTTTTTTTTGGCCTTCTGTTTGCAAAAAGTGGATTCACTATCATTCTTAACCCGGTAACAAAAAAATATCATGATAAGAATGTGGTGTCACTTCCACGTGATTGTGGAGTGGCTTCTACATCAGATTAAAAATTTTAATATCGTCTATAGTTATGCTTAATGAGCAGTTGAAAGAAAGTACACATCCATCACACCAGGCGTTGGAGAAGAAAATGGTTTCCATGATCAAAAAAATTCAGACCAGGCAGGACTATGTGGATTTCCTGAAGCTGATGTATGGATACTATTCGGCGCTTGAGAAGCGCGTGCAGGAATATGTGTCGGAGCTCGAGATCGGAAAACGTCGTAAGGCCGAAAGACTGTTGGAAGACATCAGTTATTTCGAAGCCATATCGGAGGCCGATCTTTGTAAAGAGCTGCCGCCAATTACTTCGCATGCCGAAGCGCTGGGAGCGATGTATGTAATGGAAGGTTCTACAATGGGTGGTAAGATCATCGCCCGCATGATCGAAGGACAGGCGGGCATCAACGGTCCATCCGGCTTTTCATTCTTCAATGGTTATGGAGAAGACACCGGTAGAATGTGGGAAGAATTTAAAGCCTTTCTGAACAGACCTTTAGATGAGATGGAAAAATTGAACCTCATCCTGACTGCGAACAGAACATTTATCACATTCTATAATTGGATCGATAAACATGCAGCCACAAGCTAACTATGACTCCGAATTCTGCGGAAGCTTACCCATCCATCTCACGAACCTTATCCAACCCTACGGCGTCCTTTTGGTCATCGACAGGGACAACCTGAATATCATTCAGTCGAGTGAGAATACACAGGATGTGTTTTCGAAGCCTGTAACGGAGGTCGTTAACACGCCACTTGTATCATTTATTGGTAACGCAGCTCTCCAGGATCTGCAGGGCAAACTCGGAGATGATTTCACCAACAAGATCCCCGCTATCTGGGAGATTAATGGACATCGTTATGTTGTTCTCGTTCATCGTTCACCGGAATATCTCGTTGTCGAAATAGAAGGCACTCCACATTCCGCAGGTCCCGCCGACGCATTCGTAAAAGTTTACCAGGAGCTGAAGTATGTAATGACGGCTATCGAAGGAGCAGAAAGTATAGAGAAGGCATGTCACCTTGCAGCAAGCGAGCTGAAACGCATTTCTGGTTTCGATAAAGTGATGGTCTACCAGTTCGACACTGACTGGAATGGCTATGTGATTGCAGAGTCGCGCGAGCCCGACATGGAAAAATATTTCCAGTTTACTTTCCCGGCGTCCGACATACCAAAGCAGGCGCGACAGCTTTACTTAAAAAATCCATACAGGCTTATTCCCGATAGGAACTATCAGCCAGTAAAATTATACCCGGTTGTAAACCCGATCACGAACTCGTTCATCGATCTGTCGGATTGCAATTTGAGAAGCGTTGCTTCAGTGCACATCGAATACCTGGGCAACATGGGTGTAACCGCATCGATGTCCACACGGATCCTTTACAAGGACCAGTTGTGGGGATTGATAGCATGTCATCACAAAACACCAAGATACCTCAGTTACGAGATGTGTTCGGTGTTCGAGATGCTCTCGGGAATTATCTCGATGAAGATCGCATCGTTTAAAAACCAGGAGGCAGCAAGCAGGCAGAATTTCATTTCGTCGACATGGGCTTATATCGTCGAGAAGGTTTACCGTTCGGAAGATCTTTATGAGAACCTGATGGCCCCGGATGGAGTGATGAAGTTGCTCAACGCAAGTGGCGTCGTGCTGTCGAAGGGCAACAAGTTCCAGGTAAGCGGCCTCGTTCCACACGACGGTGCCCTTGATGAGCTGTTGTTGTGGCTTCACACACGCGAGCTTCGAAAAGTATATGCTACCGATTCGATGCGAGTCGATTACGAGTATGCAAAAGATTTTGAAGGTGATGCAGTAGGCATGCTGGTGATCCCGATCAATTATGTAAAGGATCAATATCTCATCCTGTTCAGACCCGAAAGAGTAAGAGTGATCAATTGGGGCGGCAATCCCGAAGAACGAATACAGTTTGAAAAAAACGAAAAGAATTATCATCCGCGGAATTCTTTTAAACAGTGGCAACAAAAAGTAAGTGGTATTTCTCTCCCATGGCGCGATGAAGAGTTGAATGCAGCGGAAACGCTTCGAAGTTTCATATACGAATATGAGACCTCACCCAGTAACCAAGTAAAAGAGTGACGAAGGCTAAAATAGATTCGGATCAGCATTACCTCGTGGCTATAGGCGCCTCGGCTGGCGGCCTGGAAGCAATCCACGAATTCTTCGACAACATGCCGGATAACAATAACCTGTCGTTCATTGTTATCCAGCACCTGTCGCCCGACCATAAAAGCCTGCTTGTGGAATTGGTTGGCCGTCATACACACATGGAGGTGTTTGAAGCGGCCAGCAACCTCGAGATCAAACGAGGTTGTGTATACATCATTCCCAACAACAAGTTCATCCAGATCCACAAGAACAAACTGATCTTACTGGAGAAGTTGCCTTTGAAAGTTCCTAACAACGCTGTCGACATCTTCATGCATTCGCTGGCGAAAGAGAAAAAAGATAAAGCCATTGCCGTTATTCTCTCCGGAACAGGTTCCGATGGTACGAAAGGCATCGCGGCTGTAAAAGAACAGGGTGGTCTCGTGATAGCCCAGGAACCAACAACGTCCAAGTTCGATGGCATGCCCAATAGCGCTATCGCCAGCGGCAATGTAGACTTCATTCTTCCCGCCGACGAGATGCCGAACCAGATCGTTCATTTCGTAGTAGAAGCTGCATTCGCCGAAAATAAATCGATCGACGACCATGTTCTCGACGAGATCTTCTATGAGATCAGGACAAAAGCCGGCTTCGATTTCAATCTCTACAAGACGCCAACCATCACGCGACGGATCTTCCATCGCATGATGAAGAAGAATTTCAATTCGATCGAGAAATACCTCGGGTTCCTGAGATCGAACCCCGACGAATGTAAAGAGCTCGGAAAAGAATTTCTGATCAACGTTACCCGCTTCTTCCGCGACAAAGAAGCCTTCGAAACATTAGGAAAAGAAGTAATTACAGCTATCGTAAAACAAAAGGAACCCGGCGATACCATTAAGGTCTGGGTGAGCGCATGCAGTACAGGTGAAGAAGTTTATTCGATAGCAATACTGATCGATGAGATACTGGCCGCAGCCGGAACACAGAACATTACCGTAAAACTTTTTGGAACCGACATCGATAAGTCGAATATCGAGATCGCCTCGAAAGGATATTTTCCCCGGACGATAGAGGGTGACCTCGGACCGGACCGGCTCCAAAAATATTTCACGCGCCAGAATGGTGGCTACCTGATCTCGAACAAGATCAGGAAACAAGTTGTATTTGCTGTGCACAACGTTATCAAAGATCCGCCTTTCATTAAGAACGATCTTGTAACATGTCGCAACATGCTGATCTATATGAACCCGGCATTGCAGCAACGTGTGTACTCTGTGTTGCTGTTCTCCGCAAATAAAGGAGGTTACATCTTCCTGGGAACAACCGAAACAGCCAACTACATCCGGCAGCATCTTGAAGAAATAAACGGACGTTGGAAGATCTATAAGAAAATTTCGGAAGCGCGGCTTACTCCCTACTTCCCCGAAGGCGACCGGTCGGGCACAACCAACAGTCAACTGCTAAATCGCACCCGAAAGCGTGATGGAAAAAGTAACGCTCTTTGGGATGACCTTAAAGACACTTTGCTCGAAGAATTTAACTTCGCAGCATTCTACATCGATCTCAACTTCGAAATTCGCGAAGCAGTAGGAAACTTCGAACGCGTTCTCGCGTTGCCGAAAAAAATATTGAAACTCAATCTCCTCAGGATGTTGCCCGTCAACATTTCGACGGTACTGATTGCAGAGATCAAGAAAGCATGGAAGGGCAATGAAAAGCGTGTCATCAACAACCTCGTGTTCGTTCACGACAAGAAGAGTACCGCTGTACAGGTTGCTGTTACTCCCGCCCAGTCCAGCGCCGGACGGCCGTATACCATGGTGGCGTTCCACTACATGATGTTACAGGATGCTGCCGAAATAGCCGACGTTAAGATAGATCAGAACGACTACGTACTCACGCTCGAAGAAGAACTCAACCAGACCAAGGAAAGTCTTCAGCGCGCAGTAGAAGATCTTGAAACGGCTAACGAAGAACTCCAGTCGGGTAACGAAGAACTCCTCTCTGCCAACGAAGAGCTGCAAAGCTCCAACGAAGAATTACAGTCATTGAACGAAGAGCTTCACACGCTCAACACCGAACACCAGTTGAAGATCAAAGAACTCGTGGAGGTCAACGAAGATCTTGACAACTACTTCCGCAGCAGCGATATCGGGCAGGTGTTCCTCGACCAGTCGATGAGGATCCGGAAGTTTAACCCTGCTTCGGCGCGACTTATCAATTTTATCGAGACCGACCTTGGCAGACCGATCAATCATATTTCCACGAACATTCGCTACAATGGCCTCATCCAGGACATTGAAGACGTTCTTCGCGAAAATCACCCTATCGAAAAAGAAGTTCAGCTCCAGAACGGGATGAACCTCCTGTTGCGCATCCTGCCCTATCTTACTCAGGATAAGAAGGTATCGGGTGCCATAATTTCTTTCGTCAACATTACCACGATCACGAACCTCAACAACATTATTCGCGGCGTGTTCAACTCGAGTCTCAGCGGGCTCTTCGCGCTGGAATCGATTCGCGATTCGCGCCACCAGATCACCGACTTCGAGATCACTGCGACTAACCATGCCGGCATGAAGCTGGTGAATCGCAACGTCGACGACCTGAAAGGCCTGTTGTTGAAGAAAGATCTCAATCAACCCGTGTTCGATACATTGTTCCGCAATTTTGTTGACACCGTTGAGTCCGACAAACCGCTGCATACTGACATCTATGCAGAGACCTCGAAGACATGGCTCGAAGTAACGGCTGTGAAGATGGCCGATGGTGTAATGGCGACACTCACAGACATCACCCAGAAGAAAAGCGCCGAAGAGCGTCTGAAAAAGAATTATGTCGAGTTGATCTCTACGAAAGAGAACCTGAAGAAACTCAACACCGAGCTCGAAATGAAAGTGGCTGAACGCACACAACTGCTTTCGGTAAGCGAAGAGCGTTTCCGCATGGTGGCGCGCGCCACTAACGATGCCATCTGGGATTGGGACATCGTAACGAATAAGATCTGGTTCAGCGATGCATTCTACATCAAGTTTGGATACAGTCCCGACAATGTGTTCAATCGTCAGCAGTGGCTCGAGAAGATCCATCCGGATGAACGTGCGGGTGTCGATAAAAGCATGCACCATGTGATCAACTCCGGTGCTAAGCACTGGACGAAAGAATACAGCTTCCGCAAAGCCGATGGAGAATATGCGCACATACTCGATCGTGGCTACGTGTTGCATGATGAACAGTACGCCACGCCGTTCCGCATGCTCGGATCGATGCTGGACATTACGGAGCTGAAACGCGCTGAACAGGAGATCGCCAATAACATCGCCCAAAAGAAATTCCTTGCCGAATCGATGCCGCTCATCGTTTGGACGACCGACGCGTCGGCTGAAGTTGATTTCGTTAACCGTCAATTCGAAATGTATACGGGAATGAAATACGACGAGGCGTTAGTTAACGGCTGGCGCAACGCCATACATCCGGACGATCTCGCTGCGCTGGATTCGCTTTGGAAAGACTCGATGCAATTCAGCAGCGACTTTCAGCAGGAACTTCGCCTTCGTTTATTCACCGGCGAATATCATTGGAACATCCTCCGCGCGAAAGCGCAGAGGGACACCGAAGGAAAAGTTACGAATTGGGTTGTCACCACGATCGATATCAACGAACAAAAGCAACAGCACGAGATCCTGGAAAAGAAAGTTGACGAACGTACCCGTGAACTCGTGAAAATGAACCACGCCCTGGAGATCAGTAACAACGACCTTCAACAATTTGCGTCGGTTGCTTCTCACGACTTGCAGGAGCCGTTGAGAAAGATCCATCTCTATGCCAACCTGATCAACGACAGGCACGGCATCCAACTCGATGGCGCTGCGACTTATCTGAATAAGATCCTGCAGTCGTCTTCGCGGATGAAGTCGATCATCAATAATATCATGAGTTACTCGAAGCTCTCGGCAGAGAACGTAGAGTTCCAGTCTACCGATATCAATCAAATGATCAGCGAGCTGCTTGAAGACCTCGAGATCTCGATCACGGAAAAGAATGCTTCAGTATACGTGAGTGAGTTCCCGATCATCGATACGATACCCGGCCAGATCCGCCAGGTGTTCCAAAATATTATCGGCAACGCATTGAAGTTCTCGAAACCGAATGTTCCCCCGCAGATCAGCATCACTGCAAATAGGGTCAACCAACTGTCGCTCAACGCAGCGGCTCATCCGAAGGGGGATTATTGTTGCATCACCATAACAGATAACGGTATCGGCTTCGACGCAAGATTCACAGAAACAATCTTCCTTCTCTTCCACCGTTTACATTCCAAGGATGCTTACGAAGGAACGGGAATCGGATTGGCCATCGCGAAGAAGATCATAGAAAAACATCACGGTATTATATCGGCTGTGAGCAGAGAAAACCAGGGATCGGCATTTACGATCATCCTGCCTATTCGACAAAACGAACCCGCCATATGAAATTAATTGTCCTGGCTGAAGATGATACGGACGACCAGGACATGGTGCGTGAGATCGTACAGCTTACGAATGCTGATGTGAACCTGAAGATCTTTCCCGATGGGGAGTCGCTGCTCGCGTCGATGAGGGAATTACCGGACAGCCAGCTTCCAAATCTTATTGTTCTCGATCAGAACATGCCGAAGCTGAAGGGCAGCGAAACGATATCGTACCTGAAGAAGATCGCAGGCTTCGAACATGTGCCGGTAGTTATCTACACAACGTACCACGACAATAAATTTGCTGAAACCTGCAAGAGAATGAATGTGGAGTTATTTCAAAAACCCGACACGTTCAATGATTTTGTAAAGATGATTGCAGGGTTGATGAAACGGTATGTTAGCTCACATTGACTTTCTCTATTACGAGATAGTCACGCTTCGAAATGGATTGTCGCGTGAGAAGCTCTGCGATAAATCCGGTGAGAAATAACTGGATACCAATCACCAAAGACACGAGGGCAATATAAAACGCCGGTTGTTGTGTCACATCCCGCTCGGGCACAGGTCCCGAGAACCACGCCCAATAAATTTTCTCCCAAAGGATCTTAACAGTGAGGGCAAACCCTGCAAGAAACGATACAACTCCCCATGCACCAAAGAAATGCATCGGGCGCTGTGAAAACTTACCCATAAAAGTTATTGTAAGTACATCGAGGATCCCTCGCATGCGCTCGAGACCGAACTTACTCTTGCCGTATTTTCTTTTGTGATGTTCGACCTCTTTTTCGCCAATTTTTTTGAAGCCGGCCCATTTCGCGAGAAGAGGAATGTAACGATGCATTTCACCGTACACGGTGATGTTCTTCACAACAACATTCCGGTATGCTTTAAGCCCGCAGTTGAAGTCGTGCAGTTTAATACCCGACATCATTCGTGTGAGTGCATTAAAGAACTTCGAAGGCAACGTCTTCGAAATAGGATCATGTCGTTTTTTCTTCCACCCGGAGATGAGGTGAAAGTCGGTAGACATCATCATGTCGTAAAGCTTCGGAATTTCGTCGGGGCTGTCTTGCAGGTCGGAGTCCATGGTGATGACGATGTCTCCCTGTGCAGCGCGGAAGCCGGTGTTGAGAGCGGCAGATTTTCCGAAGTTGCGATTGAACCGCAGTCCTTTGATGGAAGGATTTTTTGCTGCTGCCGCTTTGATCTTATCCCATGTTTTATCCTCGCTTCCGTCGTCGACGAAGATGACTTCATAAGAAAAGCCGTGTGTTTGCATCACACGGCCAATCCAATCTGATAATTCCGGAATCGATTCTTCCTCGTCTTTAGAAGGAATTACAACAGAGATATTCATTCAATTAGATCCCAGGATTCGGGTTGGGCTTCTGGGTAAAGATCGTTACGATTAAAACAAAAATACAGTTCATGATAATGCCACCGACAAGCAGGATAGGCCAGAACAGCATACGTCCGAATTTCATACCTGTTTGTATTTGCTCTTCCGACATACCTTGTTCTTCCATCTTCAATCTCTGTGGCTCAAATGCAAGATCCATAAGACCGGCATCAATGAAAGTGGCATAGATGTATAAGAATATTCCGTATGCAACGATGCTTATGATGCCCATCAGGAAACCGATCATAAATCCTTTTCCATACGACATGAATCCGTCGCCGTTCGTCTTGTATTCGCGCTGTGCAAGCACAAGCAATACAACGCCTAGCCCGAGCCCGATCACCGACCAAACCCAACTGTTCTCCATCGGGTTCTTCGTTGCTATTACGCGTACAATAAATATGAGGATCGTTGCTGCAGTTGAAATCAAACCCCATTTCAGGGCGATACTCATTGTTGTGGGCGGCACTGCTCTGGGTTGTTCGTCAATAGTTGTCATGTGTTGTGGGTTTCGTTATGGGTTTTGAGGTTGTCGTCTTAAAATTACTGATAATATAACGCTAACAAAAAGGCCGATAATAGTGCCATTTCTGAAGTAAAGCCCGGCCAAATCCTCACCAGTTACTGATTTCAACTGTATCAGGCTCTGTTCGTAATTCTCAACCCCCAACTGTTTTATCGCCTCCGGCGGATACGTCTTCAATTGATTAGTCGCCAGGTTTATGTATTCTACTACAAAACCATTCACATTTTTTGTAAAGATCCAGATCAGCAGGCAAGTGATGACATTGTACAATATTACGAAGATGCCACAGGCGATGAACCCCTGCCAGAAGAACAACAGTCCGCCTAAATGATAGTCGCGAAGTTCTCTCAGTATAAAGTAAATGAAGATCCCAAAAACGGCAACACGGAAATCGAAGATCGGCACTGCCACCAGTAACGGGTGACGTCCTATGTAATAGAGAATGATCACGAGCACAAATCCCAACACACCACCAATGGCTCCAAAACGAAGCGGCACCCTTACAAGCGGAGGTATGCGATTGATGAACTCAAACATCGAACCACTGGCGATTATTGTTGACGCAGCCCACAGCTTTGCCTTTCAATTTCTTTCCGAGCCACGGAGAATTCTTAGAGAGGGATTGATTTTCCTTTGACGTGAAAGTCCACTCGCGTGATGGATCGAACAACGTGAGATTGGCCTTCGAGTCCACGTCGATCACAGGAACTTCCATTCCAAGTATCGTTCTCGGGTTGTCAGTAAATTTTACGATGAGATCACTCCACTCAACATCATCGCTGAGTTGAGTCAACTGCGAAGCGAATGTCTGAAGATTGATGATGCCAAACTCCGCCATGTCGAATTCAAGAAACTTGCTTTCGTCGTCGTGCGGAAGATGTCCCGAGCAAATAATGTCGATCGTTCCGTCTTTCAATCCTTTCAGCAACGCGTCCTGGTCTTTGCTTTCGCGAAGCGGGGGATTCACTTTATAGTTTGTATCGAAGTCCGACAGCAAACTATCGTCGAGCAGGGGCTGGTACGAAGTGATGTCACATGTTACGTTAAGTCCTTTCTTCTTCGCAGTCCTCACCTGGTCTATCGCCTTGGCTGTAGAGAGTCGCGACAAGTGAAGCTTACCACCTGCATAAGCAAGCAACTCGAGGTTTCTTGCGATGGCAACTTCCTCTGCAATACGGGGCAGCCCTTTCAGGCCGAGGAGTGTGCTGGTAACGCCTTCGTGCATCTGTCCGAAGCGGTTCAACCAGATGTCTTCGGGATGGTCTACAACAACTCCCTGGAATTTCTGCACATACTGAAGTGCTTTCAGGAAGATGTCGGTATGCCAGAGCGAGTGAAGTCCGTCGGTAAATGCCACGGCGCCGGCCTCGCGCAGGTCGATCATTTCGGTGAGTTCCTCCCCTTTGCATCCGCGTGTTACGGCGGCCATCGGGTAAATCTGCACCAGGCGGCTGTCGTTGTTGCGGGAGACGAACGAAGCCTCGTTCTTCGATTGGATCACCGGCTGTGTGTTCGGCAGCACGGCGACTTCGGTAAATCCGCCGGCCTGGGCGGCCTTTGCCAGCGACTCAAGGGTTTCTTTATGCTCCAAACCCGGGTCGCCAACGAAGGCGCCAAGGTCGAACCAGCCGGTACTCAGGAACATGCCGTCGGCATCGATCACTTTATCGGCCGAGTAGTTCTTATCGCCAATTTCGGCGATGCGGCCATTATTGATTAAAACGTTCTTTTTCTTTTGATTAAAAGGCGACTTGGGGCAGAGGATCTTAGTGGATTGGAGGAGGATCTTCAAGCTTTGAGTTTTTTTAAAGGCGCGAATCTTTTCACGCAAAGGCCGCGAAGTAAATTTTTCGCAAAGTTGCGCAAAGCTCCTCAGGTATTCCACATAAAAACTCTGCGGCCTTTGCGTGCATTGACTCTGCGTTCTTTGCGTGAACCGGCATGCGTGAACCCTGCAATTTACTTCAAAAACCGTATCAGCAAAACTTCCGCAAGCAAGAACAACAACGATAAAATGAGCGCTTGTTTCCACAATGGCGTACCCAAATATCGTTCGCGAATATCGGCTCCCAGCGACGATGCGGAGCCAGAGGTAAACACCGACACTTTACTATTGGCAAAACGCTCGCTGAGTTCACCAACCGCAAACCGGTCGAGCTTCGACTCATCGCGCGTGAGATTGAACGCAACCTGGTCCAGCGTGTCCTTCCGGAAAACCGCCGAATAGAAGCCTGCATTCATGGAAAACTTCGGCAGCTCCATGATCACTTTGTCGACATCTTTTCTTTGCGGTGGGATCAACTCCTGCTGACCTACCAGTCTCACAGGTTCTTCTCCATAAATACTATCGGCACGAACTGTTACGAGACTTTCGGTGAGATAATAATAAAGCTGCGACTCGTTCTTGCGCCCCGATGCAGCAATGCGATACATAACCGGAACAAACAAAGCATGCTGATAAAAGTCAGTCGAGGTTTTCTCCAGCGGACTCGCCAACACAAAGAGATGTCCGTATTGAGAAAGGAACGGAAGTCCGCTTCTGAATTTCAATATCGCAGAACGATCCTGTCCCCAATCGAGTTGTCGCTTCGCGCGAGGCATCGCCAACTGTGCGCTTCGCTCTTCGAAAATGTTTTCAAACAACGGGTTGTTGTAATCGGGCTTGTCGAGTTCTTCTATTGCCTCGGTTGTTGTCCACTTCAGGTTTGGCAACGACAATGCGCTGGCGTAAGAACCGATATCTGGTTTGGTACCGGGAATAAAAAGTATAGTTCCCGATTTTTGCCGATAAGAAGCAAGTGATGCTCCGAGCGCCGGATCGATCCGATCGATCCCATTCACAACAACTACATCGGCCAGCGAGATCTGGTTGTAGTCGACATTCGAAGCGGGATATGATTTAAACAGGAAGAGTTGTTTGTTGCCAAAAACTCTTTCGATGAAAGACGGACCAACTTCCTGTTTGATTTCCATCACGCGGAGTGGTTTCGAGAAGTTGAGTGTGAAGAAGAACTCGTTGTCGAACGTGCCCGGGAAATCATTGAAGCTTATGATGCCTTCGTTGAGTCCCGACAATCCTGTCGATACATCGAAGGAGATCTCTCCATGCGAGTTGGGGTCGAGTGTTGCGGAGGCTGTTGCTGATTGAATGCCGTTGATGGTCAGCTTTACGATCAAACCTTCGAGTCTTCGGGGTCCGTCGTTTTGAAGTTTCACACGAATGGTGTTCTTCTCGCCGCCAACTACAAACGGGTTGTCGAGCCAAAGCGAGTCGACATAAACATTGGATGTGCTTGTTGCTTCGACAGGCACGAGATGCCATTGACGAAGTGTGTCGAACTGAAAGCGGTCGCTTCCCCATGTTGATTTTTGAAAGTCGGAGATCCAGAATATTTCGTCGGTATTTGTTTGCATGCGACTGCTTACTTCGGCAGCCTGGCGGCTGATGGGCGACAACCTTATTTGTGCGAGCAGGTCGAGGATCTCAGATTTTGTTTTGTATGTGTTGGAGTATGGGGCGAAGTCGTTGGTGATGAGTTGATATCGTGTGTCGGGTGGAAACACGTCTGTTATCTCTTGTACAAATGTTATTCCTGCGTCGAATGAACGGAATTTATCTTCGACGGGCAGTGTCATGCTGTATGAGTTGTCGAGATAAATGATCTTGTTCTTCCCGGCGCTGAGTTGTTCTTCGGCCGGGATGAATGGTTGTGCGAAAGCGAGAACGAGGAAGAGAATGAAGAGAAGTCGTGAGGCGAGTACGAGGTATTGTTTGAGTTTTCTTTTTTGAGTGGTCTCTTGTTTTACCTGGCGAAGGAGTTTGATGTTGGAGAAATAGATACGTGTTGTCTTCCGGAAATTGAAAAGGTGGATGATGATCGGGATGGAGAGGGCAGTAAGTGCCCAGAGAAATGACGGATAGACGAAACTCATTATAGACAAATGTACGAAGTACGATTTACGATGTACGATTTAGGTGGGATTTAGGTTCGAATTAACACCAAATCGTACATCGTACATTCATAAATCGTACATCACATTCATTCTGATTGTTTTTTACTGCCCACCATTACGAGATCGTTGACATTTACTTCGGAGACGTACCGTTTTTCGCCGTTGGTTGTTTCGTAGACGCGATGTACCAACTTACCTTCCAACACAACTTCCTGACCCTTCTTTAGGTACTTCTCCGCTACGCCGGCCAGCTTTCCCCAGATCACGATGTTGTGCCACTGCGTGTCCTGCACTTTATCACCTTTCTGGTTCTTGTATGTGTCGGTGGTGGCAATGGAGAAGGCTGCCTTTTTGCTGGCGCCGAATGTTTTTACTTCCGGGTCTTTTCCAAGATGCCCGATGAGTGTTACGCTGTTCCGCAAACTTTTCATAGTAATACTTTTTTTGTTGGTTGAACATGAAACAAAAGTGAGGAATGCTGTCGCAAGTAGCCGTCTGTTACACGGGTATAAACGTGTATACACGGTTATACACGTTTATTCATTAACTTCCTTTATGAAAACCTCAGTCACCTTTCTCTTCCTTCTCTTCCTCACTCCCCTCGCATTCTCACAGGGAATTGTCCAGGGTCGCATCATCGAAGCGAAGACTTTCAAACCACTCCCCTTTCGCAACGGTATACCTCAACCAGACAACCATCGGCGCCGTAACCGATGAGAAAGGCGACTTCATTATGAAAGGCGTGCGCGCCGGCGATTACGACCTCGTAGTAGCCTACCTCGGATACCAAACCTACCAGCAACGCATCAGTGTAAACGACAGCATTCCCGTTTCACTGTCTATTAAGATGGTCGTGCTCACCACCAACCTCAGCGAAGTAACAGTGAAATCGAAAAAAGACGACCAATGGAATATCCGCTATAAAAAATTTGAAAGGGAATTTTTTGGAATAAGCCCCTATTCAAAGGAATGTAAGATCGTCAACCCATGGGTGCTCGAATTCACCGAAGACGCCAAAGGACTTCTCGTTGCCAAAGCGTCGCAGCCTCTCGAAATCGAAAATCTCGGGCTCGGTTACAAGCTGACATGCCAGTTAAAAGAATTCGCAACTGGCACCAACGTCTATAAGATCTCCGGAACATACCGCTTCGAAGAAGCTTCAACATCCGATACAACACTCAGTGCCCTTTGGCACAGCCGCCGCCAGGATGTATATCGTGGCTCACCACGACACCTGATGAGAGCGATCGTGCAGAACCGGGTAACAGAAGAAGGCTTCGATCTGTACACCGATGTTTCCAACAGCCCTGAAGTGCTTCGAAACAGCAGCTTCCTCACGAACGTCAACGTATCGCTGAAAGCCCTTCCTCCCACAAACCTCAGCACACCAGGAAAGAAACCCGGACAATACACAATCTATCTTCCCTCGCGAATAGAGATCCACTACCTGCAACGGTCAGCACCTGCAAAGATCTACCGGAACGTTTTGCATCCTATCAGCTGGATCGAAGTTACCGGTGGTTCTATCGACGTAAACGCCGATGGTATCGTGATGAATCCCGCCAGGATGACGGCACTCGGAGCTATGAGCGAAGCACGCGTTGCCGAACTATTGCCGTTCGACTTTCAACCGAATAAAACCGTTCCTGTTTCGAATACCGATCAGCCCGTTGCCGGCACCGGACCTTACAGTAAACTCGCCGCATTGTTAGAGAAACCTTATGTGGTAACAGATAAACCTTACTATTATCCTTCAGATGCCATCCTCTTCAAAGCATTCTTCAATTATATATCGCCAGCGTATCGCGATTCGCTGAGCCGCGTGATGCGTGTGGAATTGCTCGACGCATCGCAGAAGATCATTTACACTAAAATGTATCCCATCATCGCCGGAACATCGTACGGCGACTTCGCGCTGCCTACAGCAACACAACCCGGCGATTATACATTAAGAGTATACACGCGCTGGATGTTGAACTTCGACAAGCATCTCGTGTTCACGAAAGCAATCAAAGTGCTGCCGCTCGAACAACTCGGCCGGATGAAAGACATCGAACCGGTAGCGAAACAAATAGCGATCCGCACCGAGAAAGATCAATTCACGACACGCGAGAAAATTACGCTGTCGATAGATCCAACTAATTTCTATGGCAACCCCGTTGCAGCAGATCTTGTCGTTTCCGTAACCGATATCGAGCAGGCCGCAATTCCAATAAACGAAAAGACAATCATCAACAGCTTTCCATTCACGAAAGACATGTTGCCCGACTCAACACTCCTGGAGCCTAAGTACATGATACAATCGGGTATCGACTTCCAGGGCCAATTCGTTCTCGGCAAAAAGAACACACCCTCGGTCGGAACATTAACTGTTTACCAGGATCATGTGAGCGACGTGTTTGCAGTTGCCACCGATGATAAGGGCCGCTTTCATCAACAACTTCAACTGATGGATTCTATTGAACTGCTCGTTGCCGCAAGATCACTCAAAGGGTATTCCGGTAAAGTGATCATGGACGAGATCAAAGAACCTGCGCCTTCATTCGAAGCAGCTGCGCCTTTGCAGGTCGATTTTTATAAACCTGCCGATCCCGCGAAGTACCACGTGGTCGATCTCTTCTCCACCGCCAGGATGCTGCAGGAAGTTACCATTGAAGCGAAGCGCGTAGAACGTGTATCGGCCGATAAGAAGCACTTGTTGTCCGATTCGCACATTGATGGCGACTTCCTTCGCTCGACCAACGCACCGGATCTCCTCAGTGCTATACGCGGACGTGTTCCCGGTCTAAAGGTTGTCTATTATACAGACCTGGCAACCGGCGACGTGAAGAAGTTCATCGGGTTCTCCGGCGTCACATCTTTTGGTTTACAGGAAGCCCTGGTGGAATTGGATGGCGTTGTGCTTTCAGGAATGGGCGGCGAAAGTGTTGCCGATCGTTTATCGTCGATGAGTGTGAACGATGTTGAAAGCATCGACATCCTTCGTTTTGGATCCGCATCTGCCTACGGCGCAAGAGCTGCGAATGGTGTTATCGTTATCAAAACAAGACTGGGCAACGGCGCTTCTTCCGATGGCAAGCGTGTTCTTGATCGCAGAAAACTTCAGTCAGTAAGAATGCTTGGCTATTCGATAGCAAAAGAGTTCACGTCACCCGACTATTCGGACCACACCAATGGCGACGACCGTGCCGATTATCGTTCAACGATCTATTGGAACCCCTTGCTCGTAAGCGATGGCAAAGATCCGTTGTCGGTATCGTTCTATGCTGCCGATATTCCGACGAGCTATCGCATCGTAGTTGAAGGCGTGACCGCCGATGGACAGGCTATCCGGGGCGAGAAGATTATTGTGGTGACAGACAAGAAGTAGTATCTTGGATACTTCTGCCCTCACATGAAATCTGTTGTAACCTGCTGCATTCTTGTCTCATTACTTTTGATCGCCTCCTGCAATCACAAACCCGACGAAAAGAAAGCGGAACCCAAAAAAGGATCATACGCATACGACTCTGCCTTCCTGCGAAAATATGATTCCACATTCATCGAACTCAAAGATGAAAGCGGCAGCGCACGATTGCTGATCTCACCCGTGTGGCAAGGTCGTGTAATGACTTCAACATCAACCGGTGTTGACGGAAACAGCTACGGCTGGATCAACTATGAATTATTGAAGTCGGGCAAAAAGAAAAAGCAGTTTAATCCCGTTGGTGGGGAGGAACGATTGTGGCTCGGGCCGGAAGGCGGACAGTTCTCATTGTACTTCGCAAAGGGCGATACATTCAACATCAATAAATGGCAGGTACCGGGCGCCATCGACACGTTAGCATATACCGTAGCAGCCGATGGCGGCGCACAGGTGTTGTTTGCAGCCGACGCCGTTGTAAATAACTATTCGGGTACCCAGTTCAACTTCCTCATCGAAAGAAGAGTCCGTTTGCTTCGTCCACCCGAAGTTGAATCGACACTCGGTGCGAAGATCCCGCAGGGTGTGCAGCATGTTGCCTACGAAACATTGAATCGTCTCGAAAACAAGAGCCCGGTAGCCTGGAGAAAAGACGCGGGCTTAATGTCCATCTGGTTGTTGGGAATGATGACACCAAGCGACAGCACGACGGTGATCATTCCATTCCATCCTTCGGAGAATGCGAAGTCGCTCATTACCACAAATTACTTCGGAGACATTCCCGCCGACCGGCTCACGATCAAAGACAGTGTGTTGTATTTTAAATGCGATGGCAAATACCGGAGCAAGATCGGCTTACCTCCTTCCATAGCCAAGCCCCTGGCAGCGAGTTTCGACTTTAGCCGGAATATTCTTACCATCATCAGCTTTCCTGTGAACGATGCAGGCCTGTATGTGAATTCGAAATGGGAGATCCAAAAAGATCCATATAGCGGCGATGTCGTAAATTCATACAACGATGGGCCGCTGGCTAACGGAGATCAACTCGGTCCTTTCTATGAGCTCGAATCATCCTCCGCGGTAAAAGAATTGAAGCGAGGCGAGAGCCAGTCGTATGTGCAGGTGACATCGCATTTTGAAGGAGATTATGAGGGGTTGAAAGAGCTGGCGAAGAAGATCCTGGGTATTGATCTTGATGAAATTAATAAGAAGTAGCGCAATGGATACGCAAAGGAGATGAAGGATACGCAATGAAATCAAAACAATCCTCAGCGTATCCTTGATTCCCTTGGCGTATCCTTCGCGCAACAAAAAAATATGCAATTATTCAAAACAAAATCCGGCAACATTCTTCGCACCGAAGGCAAATCATATCACATCGATACGAACTGGGATTCGTTGATCAACCAGGAAGATCTTCACAAACATCTTTCAGGTCTTGCGAAAGGAACGGCATTAGATGAATCTGAAGCCGACCTCGCCATCGCCAACGGCACGCTTCCGCCGATAGGCACACAGGAAGTTTGGGCAGCCGGCGTTACTTACCTGCGCAGCCGCGATGCACGTATGGAAGAATCGAAAGATTCGGGCGGCGACTTCTTCTATCAAAAAGTTTATGATGCCGACAGACCCGAGTTGTTCTTCAAGGCATTGGCACATCGTGTGGTTGGCACCGGCGGACAGGTACGCATCCGGAAAGATTCTAAGTGGGATGTGCCCGAACCGGAGCTTACGTTATTCATTAACTCTAAAGGATCGATACAGGCATATACTGCAGGCAACGACATGAGCTCGCGAAGCATTGAAGGCGAAAACCCTTTGTATCTTCCGCAGGCAAAAATGTATGAGGGCAGTTGTTCGTTGGGCCCGTGCTTGTTCGTGCCCGGCAAACCCATCTCCGTAGAAACAAAGATCAGCATCACCATCCATCGCAAAACAAAACCTGTGTTCGATGGAAATATTCAATTGAATAGAATGAAGCGACAGTTGCCCGAGCTGGCGTCGTGGTTGTTCAAAGAAATGAAGTTCGAGCACGGATGTTTCTTAATGACGGGAACAGGACTGGTACCTGGTAATGAGTTTACGTTGGCGCCAGGAGATGTTATTGCGATTTCGATTGAAGGGATCGGGGTGCTGAGAAACGTGGTGGCGTCGTAGGGGGGGATGTGCAACGAGCAATGTGCAATGAGGCCGACATCCACGTTTAGCTCATACTGACTTCGCAAGAGTCGTTGCACCTTGCACATTGCACATTGCTCATTGCACTTTGAACGAATAACCCTGCCGTTATGAAATCAATAATCATCATTATCTCCGTACTCCTTTCAGTGCCCTCCTTTGCCCAACCCCCTTTCAAACACTACGACAAAGACCACATCAACAAAATCTCCCTCCCGGTAGGCGGCATTGGTACCGGCACTATCTCGCTGGGTGGTAATGGACAATGGAAAGACGTGGAGATCATGAACCGGCCCGGCAAAGGATTTTACGGAGCCGAAACACCGAAGACAGCTCCATGTTTTATGGTGTTCACACAAGATGCCTCTGGCAAAAAGATCTCGAAGGCGCTGATGGGTCCTATTGCGCTGAGTGATTATCCCGGCGCCGAAGGAAGCTTCGCACCCAATCACGGACTGCCACGATTTACTACCGCTACGTTCGATGCTGCTTATCCTTTCGGAACCGTTAACCTCGAAGACGATGAGATGCCGGTCTCCGCAAAAGTGAAAGCATTTAATCCACTGATCCCTGCCGATCCCGACAACAGTGGAATTCCAATCGCCATTATCCGTTACGAGATCACCAACAAGACAGACAAGCCCTTGTTGATTGCTGTTGCCGGCTCGCTCGATAATTTCATCGGCATGGATGGCGCCGCCTTCACTGTATCGGATTTCAATCACACACAATATCCTGTCGGTGCTAAAAAGAATCGCAACACTTTCAAAAAGTCAGACGCGCTTGCAGGCATCTTCATGACATCCGACAGCGTGAGCAACACTCTCGATACCTGGGGAACCATCGCACTCACGACAGCCGAAGCCGGCGACATCACCTATCGAACAGAATTCAGTCCCAAAGGATGGAACACAAACATCACCGACATGTGGGATGACTTTTCGGACGACGGGAAATTCCGCGACGAAAAGTTCGATCGTAAAGTCGATGTTCCGCGCGGAGCATTGTCGGTAAAGTTCGACCTCGCTCCGAAAGCAACAAGAACAGTACAGTTCTTATTAACATGGAGTTTCCCTAATCGCAAAGACTGGTACAACCAGGGCAGTACCATACTCGGTAACTATTACGCGAATACATATAAAGATGCGTGGGATGTTGCAGAGAAGACGTTACCACAAATACCATCTCTCGAAAACAAGACCATCGACTTCGTTTCAACATTCCTCAAAAGCGATTATCCCGATGTTGTGAAAGAAGCCGCACTCTTCAATATCAGTACGCTTCGAACACAGACGGCCTTCCGAACGAAGGACGGATATTTCTTTGGGTGGGAAGGCATCTTCAACTCCATCGGCTCGTGCCATGGCAACTGCACACACGTGTGGAACTACGAACAAACAACACCATTCCTCTTCGGATCTCTCGCAAAGAAAATGAGAGAAATAGAATACGAATACGGACTCAACGACACCACCGGCCTCATGAGCTTCCGCGTATCGTTGCCACTCGACAAGAAATCAACATCGAAGTGGAAACTTGCCGCTGCCGACGGACAAATGGGAACGATCATGAAAGTGTATCGCGAATGGCAATTGTCGGGCGACAATGAGTTCCTGAAGAAACACTGGAGCGGTGTAAAGAAAGCACTCAGCTTCGCATGGATCCCCAACGGCTGGGACGCAAACGTGGATGGTGTAATGGAAGGTTGCCAGCACAACACCATGGACATCGAATACTACGGACCTAATCCCGAGATCGAGTTCTGGTATCTCGGTGCGCTGAAGGCTGCCAGTGCTATGGCGAAGTTCATGAAAGACAAACCCTTCGAAGAAAAGTGCAACAAGCTTTTTGCATCAGGCTCCGAATGGACCGACAAGAATTTATTCAACGGTGAATTCTATATCCATAAGATCACTCCCATTCCCGACAAGAATAAGATCGCAGCAGGGCTGATCTCGAACATGGGCTCGACCGATCTTGTGAATCCTGATTTTCAAATTGGTGAAGGAGTGTTGGTCGATCAGCTCGTTGGACAAAACATGGCGCTGATCACGGGCCTCGGTTATCTCGCGAAGAAAGAGAACGTGAAGAAGACACTGGAGAGCATTTACAAATACAACTACGTGGAACATTTCGGAGATCACTTCAACAACATGCGTTCTTATGTTCTTGGTGATGAAGCCGGGTTGGTTGTCACCGCCTATCCCGATCCTTCGAAGCGACCAAAGGTTCCGTTATCGTATGCCTTCGAAGCATGGAGCGGACTCGAGTATACCGCCGCTGCCGGAATGATCTATGCCGGCATGAACGACCAGGCCGTGAACGTGATAAAGAACGTACGCGCACGTTACGATGGACAAAAACGCAGCCCGTTCGATGAAGAAGAGTGCGGACATCATTACGCCCGTGCCATGGCGGCGTGGTCGAATATTCTTGCGTTGAGTGAGTTCAATTATTCCGCCGTCGATCAAAAGTTTTCTATAACATCGAAGCCCGGGACCTATTTTTGGTCAACAGGCTATGCGTGGGGAACGGCGACTGTTGCAGGAAATTCAGTAACGATCGAAAAACATTTTGGTGAGCTTAGTGTAAAATCGGTTGAGTTAAAAGGCGTTGGCATCTCCAAATTTCAAATCATAAATAAGTAATGCAAGACAACACATACGATGCAATCGTGATTGGCTCCGGGATCTCTGGCGGCTGGGCTGCGAAAGAACTTTGTGAACATGGTTTGAAAACTATTGTGCTCGAACGTGGTCGTAATGTTGTTCACAATAAAGATTATCCCACCGCCACGATGGATCCGTGGGACTTCAAGTATCGTGGCAATCTTCCTGCAAAATTTTTGGATGAGAATCCATTGATCAGCAAAGCTGCCGGCTACGGCGAAGACACTCATCATTTTTTTATACAGGATAAAGATCATCCTTACGTGCAGGAGAAACCATTCGACTGGATAAGAGGATATCAGGTAGGCGGTAAATCACTCACGTGGGGTCGTGCTACGCAACGATGGAGTGAAAGCGAATTCATTTCGCCCGCGAAGTACGGTTACGGTATCGAATGGCCTTTCGGTTATAAAGATATCGACCCGTGGTACTCGCATGTCGAGAAATTTATTGGCGTTTGTGGAACACGCGATGGTATCGAGGCCATGCCCGATGGCGAATTCCTCCCTCCTTTCGAATTCAATTGCGTGGAGCAGGAGATCAGCAATAAGATTAAAGCTCATTATAAAGATCGTCACCTCGTGCATGCACGGTGGGCACATCTTACGCAGCCAAAAGAAATTCATTTGCAACAGGGACGTGGCAAATGCCAGGCGAGAAACCTGTGCATGCGGGGATGTCCTTTCGGAGGATATTTCAGCTCGGTGTCGTCAACACTTCCGTGGGCGGATAAGACCGGTAACTTAACAATCCGGCCGGACTCTGTTGTGCACTCGATCATATTCGACGAAAATAAAAATCGTGCAACAGGTGTTAAAGTGATCGACGCGAAAACGAAAGAAGAGATAGAGATCAAAGCAAAGATCGTTTTCGTAAATGCCTCTGCACTGAATAGCGTGCTGGTATTATTGAACTCAACTTCTTCGCGATTCCCGAATGGCCTCGGCAACGACAACGGCCTTCTCGGCAAATACGTGATGTTCCATAATTATCGCGCTGGCGTTGGTGGCGACATGCCCGGCTTCGAAGACACCTACTACCGCGGACGAAATCCAACGGAGCCCATCATCGCCAACTATAGAAATCTTTACAAGCACGACATGGATTATGTTGGTGGCTTCACAACGTTCATGGGTGGCTATCGCGAACGTGGCGATCATAACAAGCTCAGGAATGCTCTCGGTGCCGATATCAAATCAATAAAACAAACACCCGGGCCGTGGCGCGTGTATATGTACATGCAGGGCGAAACCATTCCTAAAGAAAGTAATCATGTACGTTTGAGTACTGACCAGAAAGATCAATGGGGAATTCCATTGCTCGTTACATCCGTTGGCTACGACGATAACGACGACAAGATGGTGAAAGACTTCCTCGAACAAAGTAAAGAGATGCTGGAAGTTTCGGGCGCTACAAACGTCGATGGTTACGATAATCACCAGGCTCCAGGCCTCGACATCCATGAGATGGGTGGTTGCAGAATGGGCAAAGATCCGAAGACTTCGATGCTCAACAAGTGGAACCAGTTACATCAATGCAAGAATGTATTTGTAACAGACGGTTCCGCTATGACCAGCACAGGAAACCAGAGCCCGTCGATTTTGTATATGGCGATGACGGCGCGTGCAGCGAATCATGCAGTTGAAGAACTGAAGAAGGGGAATCTTTAGTTTCTTTAATTACAAAAAAACCTAACATACTCCCTGTCTGGTTTTCCTGATCCGCTGTCGGAGCGTGCACATGATCCATTATTTTCATCCTCATGGAACGTCAATGCACAGAATGCGGTCAGCGTATCATCGGCAGGTCCGATAAAAAATTCTGCAACGACCAATGTCGCACCGCGTGGCACAATCGCCTGAAAGGTGAAGAATACATTTTTATGAAGAGCACCAACAACATCCTTAAGCGAAACCGGAACATTCTCGCCAGTCTTATCGACGATGGCCGCACCGAGATCCGGTCGGTCACGCTCACGAAGCTGGGCTTCCAGTTCGGTTACTTCACGCGCACTCAAAAGGATCGCAACGGCTACCTGTCACACTTCTGTTACGACGTGGGTTACGTGCCTGTCACGAATGGAGTATATTTATTAAAAAGCAACGCTAAATGAACTGGCATCTTAAAGACAGGAAAGCCCTTGTAACTGGCGGTACGAAAGGCCTCGGTCTCGCTATCGTGGAAGAATTTCTTTCGCTTGGCGCGGAGGTTTTTCTCGTGGCACGAAATCAAACGGAAGTCGATAACCTCATCAACACCATGCAATCACGCGGCAGTGCCGTTGATGGAATGGCTGCCGACATGACCGACGGCGAAGCACGCAGGAAGGTGATCGACACCCTAAGTGCCCGCTGGGGCAAGCTCGATATTCTCGTGAACAACGTCGGCACGAACGTGAGGCGACGGTTCATCGAGTACACCGAAGAAGAATACCGTCGCCTGTTCGACATCAATCTTTTCAGTCTCACCGAAATGTGCCGGCTCTCCTATCCGCTTCTTGTGAAAAGTGGAAATGCCAGTGTTATCAACATGGCTTCGATAGCCGGTTGGTTCGACATACAAAGCGGTCCACCATACGGCATGACGAAAGCTGCTATCATCCAGTTTACCCGTCACCTCGCGGCCGAATGGGCGGAGAACAATATTCGTGTCAACTCAGTGTCGCCGTGGTACATCACGACTCCGCTCACCGTTCCGGTATTTGCCAGCCCAGGACGGCTCGAGAAGATCCTCGCGCGAACGCCAATGAACCGCGTGGGCGAGCCACATGAAGTTGCAAGCGCCGTAGCTTACCTGGCCATGGACCATGCGAGCTATATTACAGGACAGGACTTAAAAATAGATGGAGGGATGTCGATAAAGGGGCTTTAACATTATCCATTAGCCATTGATCATTATCCATTGAGGGTTTCACAACAACAGATTATCTTGTAGAAAATTGCTATTCCATGAAGCACCTTTCTGCAACCCTCCTATTATTCATCGTCTGCGTTACCGCTTTTGCGCAACAAAACTTTACTCCTGCGAAGCCTGAAGATGCGGGCATGTCAACCGCACGCCTGTCGAAGATCGACAAGATGATCGAGGAACATGTTGGCAACAAATGGATCCCCGGCGCAGTGGTCCTCATTGTTCGCAACGGCAAGATCGTTTATCACAAAGCGTACGGTTATTCTGACATTGAAAGCAAAACGGCGCTGAAGAAAGACAACATCTTCCGTATCGCCTCACAGAGCAAGGCCATCACCAGCCTGGCCGTAATGATGTTGTGGGAAGACGGCAAGTTCGGTCTCGACGAACCTGTTTCGAAGTACATTCCCGAATTCAAGAATCCAAAAGTTCTCGATAAACTCAACTGGGCCGATACAACTTATACAACAACGCCTGCGAAGAGCGAGATCACGATAAGACAATTGCTCACGCACACATCTGGTATCGACTACGCTGGTATCGGCAACCAGGAATTCAAAGCCATCTACGCGAAAGCGGGCGTACCCAGTGGTATCGGCAACGACAACATGGTGCTGGCCGACAAGATCAAAATACTCGCTGGCCTCCCGTTGAAATTCAATCCCGGCGAACAATACCAGTATAGCCTTAGCATCGATGTACTCGGTTACCTGGTAGAGGTAACTTCCGGAATGACGTTTGACCAGTTTCTCAAGACCCGGATCTTTCAACCGCTTGGCATGAACGACACGTATTTTTATCTCCCAAAAGAAAAGCACAGCAGGCTCGTATCGTTGTATGAACAGAAAGATGGAACGATCTCGAAAGTGAGTGGAAAAGTTTTCGATGGAGTGAATCCATTGTACCCCACGCTTGAAGGAAAATATTATTCGGGTGGAGCAGGACTTAGTTCGACCGCGGAAGACTATGCGAAGTTCCTCCAGATGTTTCTCAACAAGGGAGAATTCAACGGCACAAGAATTTTGAGCCGCAAGACTGTTGAACTCATGCTGACGCCACAACTGCAGCTGCCGATCAACAACCAGTATGGTCTTGGCTTTGGATTGGAAACGGAGAAGAATGATCACCAGAGCGTGGTGAGCCTCGGAACATTCTCGTGGGGTGGTGCATTCAACACACAGTACTGGGCCGATCCGAAAGAAAAGATCATTGGTGTTATCTACATGAACACTTACAACATGCCCAACCGTGGCACGACTGAAAGGTTCAAGACATTTGTGTACGGGGGTATCGTTGACTAAATAAAATGACGCGGGACTTCTTCGATTTAAGTTATTTATCGAAAGGTTCCGCCATTCAGCAGGCTGGCTTTCGGGCCATCACAGATTCAGATATCCTGAATTCCCTGAAAGAATTTTCGCCCGTAGTCGTGGGCACGTTACCGCTCGATCTCTTTATCTCAACGAGTGACATCGATATCATTTGCTATTTCTCTGATCTCGAAAGGTTCGAATCTCAACTTAAACATTCAACAAGAAAAGATCTTAACGGCATTACAAGCGTGATCTCGAATTTCGACTTCGACGGGTTTGAGTTCGAGATCGTTGGCCAACCTATCCCTGTGAGGGAGCAGTTTGCATACCGCCACATGGTGATTGAATGGGATATACTGGAAGAGAAAGGAGAAGTGTTTCGTCGTGAGATAATCTCATTGAAGGAGAGAGGTATAAAGACCGAGCCGGCATTCGCCCAACTGCTAAATTTGCCAGGAGATCCTTATCTGGCGTTATTAGAATATACACCAAAACAAAGGCGGGATGACATATAGCGAATCATCCTCGCGCCGCAGTCCCGCCCCACGCTACGAAGCGCAAGCCAAACAACGAAGACAGCGGGACCCCGTTCAGCACAGCACCCTCTCTTTCAAAGAAGCACCCTCCACCGCCCCGCCGTGCCCTGCATTACTTCTTCATCAACCCATTCTTAAACGAATAACTCGCCGCCTGGTACCACGCTATCGTCTCCATCATCAGCTCCTGGTTGGTCGATGATGGCGTTGCGCTCAGGTCACTCCAGTTAATCGTCAACTCATCATTCTTCTGCTGCGGTGCCAGTATCAGCAACTGGTCGTTGCGAATGAAACCCAGCAACTGGTAGGTGCTTATAAATGCCCTTTCTCTTCCCGCTTCAAGCTTAAACATATCGACACCATAAAACTTACTATTGTACGAGAAGTTCAGCATCCCGAAAACAGTCGGACCTATATCGATCTGGCTCATCATGCGCTCCATCTTTCCGGGCTGCACATGCGACGGCGAATAGATCATCATCGGAATATGATATTTATCCACCGGTAGGTTCGTCGTGCCTGCGCTTCCGGAACAATGATCCGCCACAATAATAAACACGGTGTTATCAAACCACGGCTTCTTCGAACACTCACGAATAAATCTTCCTATCGCATAATCAGTATACTTCACCGCTCCTTCTCTTCCCGTATGAGAAGGAATGTCGATGCGACCATCCGGATAGGTGAACGGCCTGTGATTCGAAGTGGTCATTACCTGCGCGAACACGAGCTTGCCCTCGGCAACAGTCTTGTCGATCTCACGCTGTGCGAGTGTAAACAAATTCTCGTCGGCAACACCCCAGATGTTTTCGTAGTCGATCTCGTCGTCGCTCAATCCATCCCTGTCCGTTACCACGTAATCATTCGCGGAGAAGTAGCCATTCATGTTATCGAAATAACCATAACCTCCGTAGATGTACCGGCTCACATAACCTTTGTTCTCGAACACCGAACCGATCGTAAATAACTTGTCGTTGTTCGGTCTCCGCACGATCGACTGACCCGGCGTTGGCGGCACACATAATGATAAAGCTTCGAGTCCGCGTACGGTGCGAGTGCCGGTAGCATACAGGTTGGTAAACAACAAGCTATGCTTCGAAAGAGAGTCGAGATTTGGAGTAATGCCTTCTTTGTTACCAAAGATGCCCAGGTAATCGGCACTCAAACTCTCGACACTCACCATGATCACATTCAGATGCTGCTCCGGTCCCGGGTTGGTGATTCTTCTTTCGATGCTGTACGGATCGTCGCTCACATACTCCGCTTCGGAAGTCTTCAGTGCCTTTCTTACTATTTCGAAAGCCAGTTTGTCTTCGATGCGATTGTAGAACCGGTCGAAGTCGATCTCGTTGTTGCGATAAGCTGCAAACAATTCATACAATCCGTTGCCCGACAATTCATTTACAAACGGATTGCTGCTGATGTTATGCCACGTGCTTTTCACAATGAAGAAAACAAGTACTGGCAATAACAAAATCGACAGCGCCCATTTCGTTCTTTCTCCGATCAACATCGAGCTCGCTGCCGTTCTCCGGATCCATCCGCGGATCAGGTAAACAAAAACGAAACTGATCATTGCAACACCTCCAATAATCCAACCTACAGGGTACGACTGTTGAATATTACCAAGCACTTCGGTGGTATAGATCAAATAATCTACTGCGATGAAATTATATCTCGAATTGAATTCGTCCCAGAACAGCCATTCACTAACGCCATTAAACACGAGCGAATACGTGAGCACCACGAAGATGCCGTAGAGAACGTATCGATGCCAGCGTTTCGTGAAGATCCTGTCGGGAACAAGCCACACATAAAACGTGAGAGGAATGATGACGTAGCAACTGTTCACCAAATCGAAGAACAGTCCCACCACGTAGATCACGGGCACCATATACCAATCGATACGATCGATAGACTGAACGAGCAACACCGTTCTTGTTACAAACGAAATAAAAACGAGGATCAGCGTGAGGAGAGCGATTAGCCCGAAGCGATGCCGTAAGAGTCTTTTCATGAATTAGAGGCTCGCAAAATTAACTATTTGTCAATCTTGTTTTTCTGAATTGTGAGCATCAATCTTACAGCCTCCAGCCCAAACACCGACGCCATGACCATGCCGTGCGCCAAAGTACCGGCTTGGGTGGGTACCAGTTTAAAAATGAAACCAAATGTAAGCGAGGCAATAAAGGCAATTCGCAGTGGGAACTGGAAATAATACACCACGTAACCAATCCTGTTGTTGAGCATGTAGAGTGGTGCCGAAACGAGCAGTGAGACGATCATCAGAAACAACAGCACCTGGTAAAAACTTGGTGTGTAATTTTCAATCATCCGCATGAGCTTTGGGAAGCTCTGGTAGAAAGCATAAAGATCAAGCCCGCCAAAGGCCATCATCAAAATCCTCTGTCCTGCCACTAAACAATCTTCTCTTTCTTGCCCGATTTAATTGATCGATAGATGGCGTCGATGATCTTCATGTCTTTCAATCCTTCTTCGCCGGTGGCTGTGATCTCTTTGTTTTCGAGAATGGCCTGGCCCATGCCATCGAATTGCAATGCCTGGTGATTCGTATGCGGAAGATCCAACGGACCTTTATTCGTTTTCCCCTGCAGCGGACCATAGCCGTAAGCCGGCCTTAATTCAATCCAGCTTCCATTGTCGGTGGACGCATATAAGCGTTCCGTTGAACTTGCATAAGTTGTTACAGAGTTCGACACAGCACCGCTCGGAAATTCCATTTGCCAGAAGATGGTTTCATCCACTTCTTTAAATTTCACTGGATCGGTTTTGAATTCTTGTGCCGTTACATGCGTAGGATCTTCGCCAGAAACATAACGGGCGCCCTGTATTGCATATACGCCCACGTCGAACATAGCGCCACCACCGGCCAATGCTTTCTTCAGTCGCCACTGGTTCGGATCTCCTATTTTGAAACCGTCGGCTGTTTCAATCACCTTTATTTTACCGTTAGTTGCTGTATCTTTTCCGAAAGCACGCACAGCGAGACTGAACGGTTCGAAGTGAAGCCTGTAACCAACAAACAATTTTACATTCGCCTTCTTGCATGCATCGATCATCTCCTGCGCTTCTTTAGCATTCAATGCCATCGGCTTTTCTGTAATGCAATGTTTGCCGGCCTTCGCGCCGCGGATCACGAAATCTTTATGAAGCGAGTTGGGAGTAACAACATAAATACAATCGATGTCCTTATTGTCGGCGATCTTGTCGAAGTTCTCATAGTTATAAATATTCTTATCGGGAATATTATACTTTGCTTTCCACTTATCGATCTTCGAAGGCGTACCGGTAACGATACCGGCCAGCTCGCAATATTTAGATTCAGCAAGACCCGGTGCGAGCCTGAACTCTGCGTAATATCCCAACCCCACCAATGCCACACGTAATTTTTTGCCCTGGTACGGCTTTGCTATCGAAGAAATATTCGGCAGTGCCGATAACAATGCTGCACCGGCCGTTGCCCTGGAAAGAAATTCCCGGCGTGAATAATTACTCATGTAGGATAAATTTAGTGGTTCCCGCCAACGGGCGGGGCCAGCACTAATCTACCACTAAATATCCGACTTCTTGAGCTTGAGATATGCGAAATAGTTGAAGAGGAACGTCCACGTGATAGCCGACAGAACCGTGGTGATAAGCGGATGATCGAGCACTTCCTGGAACCAATAACGTTGGAACGGCAACGTGATCAACGCTTCGATCGACTCCAGCGGAAACAAGAATGCCATCGATTCGGGAATATGAAGCGCCTTATACATGATGAAGAGTTCAAGCCCCCTCACCACCATTAATACAATAATTGTAAGACCTGCACGATTGATGATAATACTGATCAGCAACACAAACGAAAGATATCCGAACAGCTGAAGGAAGTATGCAGGGAAGAATTCGATATCGTTGATCATCTCACTAAAACTAAGTTCCGGTGAATAGATCAACCCCGTTATGAATGCAATCACAAACAAAAGCACGGTGCTGAGACCGGCAAGTACCGCATTGGTCATCACCTTCGATAGAATAAACTCCAGCCTGCTGAATCCATCAATCACATTCTGACGAACCGTTCTGTATGCGAATTCATTGGTTACCGAAATGATAACCATCACGCCAAGAACAAACTTGAAGAAGCCGGCAACATAGATCAGGTTTTGCCACACATCGGGGAAGTGATAAAGCGGTACCCTGCTGAAGTTAACCTTCGCGCCGAGGTCCGCGACTTTGTCGCCTACGAATTTCAAGACTTCCCATCCGCTTGCCGTCAGCAAAGCGAGTGAAATGAAATAGATCCCACAAACTATCCAGAACGTGCGATAGTTGGTGAGTTTCTTTAAGTCTACTTTTAGTAAGTGCAGCAACATATTATTTCGATTCGGCAAGGATCTCCAAAAACTGTTTTTCCAAACTTTTCTTCTGAGTCAGGAGGTGCGTTACGACAACACCTTTATCAAATAAAAATTTATTAAGATCGCCGGCGCTAAAGCCTTCTCTCATCTTCACTTCGAAAGGCCCGTTGGTTCGTTTCACCGACATTGTTCCCTGGAACTGCATGAGTATGTGATTGAGATCGTCGTGGAATGCGATCACCTCCACGGTCTCTTCGCCCTTGCCCACATCGTCGATCGGTCCCGAATGAACCAACACGCCTTTTCGCAACACCGCGAAATGTGAGCATACGCGTTGAACTTCATCAAGCAAATGGCTCGCGAGGATGATCGTCTTGTTATCGGCCGCAATTTTTTTAATGATGTCCCTGATCTCGGCAATACCCATCGGGTCAAGACCATTCGTAGGTTCATCGAGGATGAGAACTTTTGGATCATTCAGCAACGCAGATCCAATCGCGAGACGCTGCTTCATACCGAGAGAGTATGTTCTGTACTTATCGCCTCTCCTATCAGCCAGGCCCACAACTTCAAGTACTTTATCGATCGACGCTTTCGAAGCGCCCTTGATCATCGCGTTGACTTCAAGATTTGCCTGCCCCGACATGTATGGATAAAAGATCGGGTGTTCGAGAACGGCACCGATATTTTTTCTTACGTGATGCGATGGTTGTTGTCCAAACCAGGTGAATGAACCGCCTGTTGGATTCACAACACCCATCAGCATTCCGAGGGTTGTTGTTTTACCAGAGCCGTTGGGACCAAGCATACCAAATACTTGTCCGGCCTGCACTTCAAGATTGAGCTGATTGACAGCGCGAAGTCTGCCGAATTCTTTGGTTAAAGCATTTGTTGAAAGTACTGTTTCCATATTAGAGCTGTTGCACAGAGAACCACAGAGTTTCACGGAGAAATCCTTTGTGAACCTCTGCGCAATAAACATAATTAGTCGATGTGATTCTTGAGCTTCTCTGCAAGGCCAGAGTTTTCATCAATCATCTTGAAAAGAGAACTTGCTTTTTCGAGTGCAACCTTTCCAAGAATATCGAGCACGTAGAGATTGCTTGAATCCCCGGCCATGATCACGGTGCCCTTCACTTTTCCGCCCGACTCACGAACAAGCACATTCATATTCCTTCCATCCATGCGGCCGTTCATGATCTCTTCGAACGATTCCTTTTTCAGGTATTCACTCTTGAGCTTTGTGTAATCGGCACTCGTAAACTTCTTGCCTTCATTACGATCGATCATCACGAAACGGATCTTCTCGATGTCCTTGATCATCTCATCGAAGGCTGGATCTTCTTTTTGATTAAGCATGCGCAACGTGTTCTTGTAGAAGTACAGCGACATGCCGCCGTAATCTTTGTCGAGCTTTTCAGTTGTTTTTGTTTGGGCCAGCGCTTGTGCAGCGCCGGCCAACATGAGCAGGAAGAGAAGTTTTTTCATGATCAGCTCTTCTTGTCTTCCTTAGGATCTTTGCTGGTGTCTTTGCCACCCTTATCACCTTTCTCGCCTTTTTCACCACGCTTGTCGAGCTTGTGAAGATGATCGAGGCCGTTGATGTCCATCTTGCTGCCGATCTTACCGATCTGCTTAAGATCGATCTCGCCGAAGAGCGACATCACCATGAAGTCGTCGTTGCCACCCATTACCATTACGAGTTCGGCGATCTTGCCGGGAGTGGTACCAGAACGGATGAAGAACTTCATGTCTTTGTCTTCATCGCGAACCGACAGCAGCTCTTCGTAGTCTTTAGCGGGAAGCAGCGACAGCGCTTCTTTGTACAGTGCACGACCATCGCGTGTGTGATCTTTACCAAGAACACGAAGTCCTTTTAGTTTACTGATCGCGGTGATGATCTCCTGGTCTTCGGGGTTGTCTACCTGCATGTCCATAAGCAGGCTAAACATTTTGCTGCTGATCGTTACCTGGCTGAATGTTTCATCGTCCTGGTATTTGCTGAAGAATTTAGAGATAGCATCACCTTGTGAGAATCCTGCTATCGAGATCAACATCATTGCGAATCCAACTACTATCTTTTTCATATACTTTTGTTGTCTGTTTCAGTTTCTTTTTGTTTTTCCTTACCACTAATTTTTTGTTCTGCTTCATTAAACATGTTGATCTTTCCGGCTCCTTCCTTTGCTTTGCCGAAGCTTTTTGAGATCAGCATCAATGCTTTCTTTGTTTCTTCCAATGCGTCTTTTGGATCCGAGAATGTATCGGTGATCGCTTGTGACTGGTCTTTTGACTTGAGGACTTCATTACGAACGAAGTATCCTGCCGCCACCACTACCAGCACGCCGGCTGCGATCCGCGCTACCTGTACCCAACTAACCATGCTGATTACTTTCGCCTTGCGTTCAGTTTTCTTAACCGATCGCATCACGTCGTTATCGAATTCAGTGCTCAACGAGCGCTGACGTTCCTTCTCGAAGAAGCGGAAGAGCTCTGCCGCTTCTTTCAGCTGGTCGGGAACGTTGGAACCATTGAAGTAAGAACGCAGAACTTGTTCTTCTTCGAGACTGGTCTCGCAGTTCCAGTATTTTTCCAGCAATTGCCCTATTTCCTTAGAGTCCATAGGCATTGATCTTTATAAATTTTTCTCTCACTGCATTTCGTGCTCTGAACAGGTTTACTTTCACCTGGTTCATATCGAGCTCGAGTATTTCGCAGATCTCGTTGTAACTATAACCTTCTATGTCGCGAAGGTGCATCACCTGCCGTTGCTTCTCGGGCAGCGAAGCGATCAGTTCATTAATGCGCTGCATGTTTTCGCTGTTTTCGGTTGCTTCATAAGGTGTTCGCGAATCGTTTTGAATGTCGAAACTTTCTTCGATCGGGTCGGTTGCTTTACGCTGCCGTGCCCTGATCTTATCGAGCGAGAGGTTCCGTGTAATCCTCATGCACCAGGCCTCCATGTTGTCGATCGATGCCATCTGGTCGCGACCATTCCAGACACGGATAAACACCTCCTGCACAACATCTTTGGCTTCTTCGGAACTTCCCAAAAGCCGGAAAGCAAAGCGAAAAAGCTTGTTTTTCACTGGAAGAACTCGGCTTTCGAACATTTCGAAATTCATTTTCTATAAGCTAGACGTCCTGACGAAACGGATGTTACGAAGGGTAAAAAGATTTTCTTACAAAAAACCGACGGGTCTTGTGCAACGAGCAACGAGCAAGGTGCAACGATGGTGTTTCGAAGTCACTCGTTGCACGTTGCTCATTGCACTTTGCTCATTGCACTTTGCTCATTGCACTTTGCTCATCACTTCCAGAATCCAAATCCATAAGACGCATACAACGCCTTCGGCTCATACAGATTCCCATTCTTTATCGTGAGTTCTACTTTCCTGATATCGGAGATGTGTGCGAGCGGATCGCCATCGATAAGAATAAGATTAGCCTTCTTACCAACTTCAACTGTACCAAACTCACTGTCTTTGCCGGCGACTTTTGCGGAGGTAAATGTAGCGGCACGAAGCACATCCGCGTTTGGAATACCTGCTAACGAATGAAGTTCAAGCTCACGATGTAACGCGAAGCCCGGAAAATCATCTGTGCCGGGAAGAACAACGATGCCATTGGTGTGTAGTGCTTTTAACATCTTCATCATGTTATCGAATGAAGCAGCGTACTCTTGCGGATGATCTTTCATGCCGGGAAGTCCGCCATTATAAAAGTTCCTTCTGAAATCTGCCGGGAACATACCAATGATCGAACTGTATCCATTCGCAAGCTCACCAGGCTTGTTCACAAACATCTGCTCGAAGATGCCGATCGTTGGATCGACAACAATATTTTTTTCTTTAAGAAACAGGATAAACTTTTTTACCTGTTCTCCATTCACATCTATTGTGCCTGCCCTTTCACCAACTTTCGTGAATCGTCCCATAGATCGGGTATCGAGAGAGTCGCCGAGAAAATTCAGCATGATCATATTCATGTGAATGATCTGGTCGTAGCCATCTTTCACAGCACGCTCGGCTGTCATGAACGAAGGAATATGCCCAACAACTTTCACGTTCTTCTGATGAGCCCGCTCCGCTAATGGCTTCACCCAGTCAACAGGAATTGAGCTATACAACTTCACCTGCGTATAACCTTTCTCTGCGTAGTAATCGACAGCAGCAAGTCCTTCATCCAACGACGCTACGATCTTGCCTGTCGGTCCTGCAAAAGGCCCGGCGAAATCGATAAAGCCAGACATCACCGAGATCTCCGGTCCCATCAACGAACCTTCGTCAACCTGCTTTTTTATGTTCGGAAGGTCGAGCGAGTTGCCCATATCCTTCACGTTGGTAACTCCACCGGCGAGATTATACAAGCCCTGGCTGATGTCAAAATGTGTGTGGTTATCCCAAAGTCCGGGCATGAGTGTTTTATTGGCCCCGTCGATCACGATCGCGTGCGCAGGCACCTTCACACTCTTAACCTTTCCCACCTGCGAGATCTTTCCGTTCTCGATAATAACAGTCTGCCCCTTGATGATCTTGCCGTTCACAACATCGAGAACATTCACATTCTTAATGGCAACAGGTTCTGTCGGAACTTCGGTGAGCTTCTTTGCCTGTTGAAGAAAATATTCTTCCTCGATCTCGTCCTGCAATTCTTTGAGCTCCGGTATGAGATCCTTATGTCCTTCGAGTATAGTGCTCGACCATCCCGAAATTGTCCCAAAAAACTCCTTATGTGGATTGAACCAAATGTATGTCGGCGGGCCGCCCAAACCCGAGAACGAATAGAGCTCTAACTCTATCGCGACACCATCGAGCTTCGTGGAATGATTCTTCACGTGCAACGCCTTTAGCTTGCCCGAAGGAACAACGTCGAGCTGGTGATTCGGAGCCTTCAGCAACGACTTCAACGTAAGCTCGATCTCTGCCGGAATGCCATCTAATGGTGAATACAACAAGTTGACGTCGGAAGACTTTTTATCGTTCTCGATATTATTCTTCCACTGCGCTACGCCATTCGCAAAAGAGTAAGATTCGTTAACAGGAGCTTTGTAATAGTCATGACCTTTCGCAATGCGTTCGATCACCACGCCATCGCCGGTGGTTTTGAAATTGACATCGAGACTCGGGCCCCTGCCGCGATCGTTGTATTCGTAGTGATATCCAACGTGCCCTGCTTCGTTAGACCAGCGGACCAGTTTACCGGTGAGCTTTCCCGAAGAAATAACTTCATAACGGGTGGTGTCGGCCGCGTAAACAGAGCTACCGAGAAAAACGAGCAGAACCAATAGTCTCATATGTGTCAATTATTAATCGGTCTTCACAACCGTAAACTCAACACGTCGGTTGTTGGCCTGGCCTTCTTTCGTTGCGTTGGTATCGATGGGTTTGCTTTCGCCATAACCTCTCGCCGAAAGCCTGGAAACATCAATGCCCTGGCTGATCAGCCATTCAACAACAGATTCGGAACGACCTTGCGACAATGCCTGGTTGTGCTCATCCGATCCGTTACTGTCTGTGTGACCAGAGATCTCGACAGAGATCTTCGGGTTAGAAGTAAGGAAGTCGAGAACTTTTCTGAGCTCAACAAATGATTCAGGTTTCAAAGTGGCCTTGTCGTTATCGAAATAAATATTCTTCAGCTTAACTGTAAGACCAACTTCGATAGGTTGTAAGTAAAGATCTTTTGTGAAACTGGTAACGTCTTCATCCGCACCGATCTCGAGGCTATCGACAGCGTTGATATATCCTTCTGCCATCGCAGTCATCACATACCAACCTTTCTTTCCAACCTGTTGAGAGTAGTCTCCATTTGTGGCATCAACGCGAATAACATTCTGACGATCGGGTTTCACCATCATATCGATCTTAGCAGTAATAGGCTGATTGGTCTTCTTGTTGTAAACTTTTCCCGACAACATCAAAGGCTTCGCAATGGGCGCGAGGTAAACTTCGACGTTGATTGTTGTGTCGGCATTGATCAGCGGAAGCGTGAAAGTTTCATTGTATGGAAGATATCCCGATGCCGATGCATTGATCACATACTTATCGGTTTCCGGAAGCTTCGTCTCGAACTTGCCTGCCGAAGATGATTTCAGGCCCACAGCTGCAATACCTTCCACCGTAACCTTAACATCACTCGCGTTGATGGGCGCTTTTGTCTTTTCATTGTACACAACACCTGCGAGATTGATCTTAACGATCTTCGGAACGAGCATAAAGACATCAAGATTACCACCATCGACACGTGAGTTAGCACGCGCCGTGTAAACATTGCCTTGTGCATCTACTGTGTAATAGTCATCGGCCGCAGCCGTATTGATCGGCTTGCTGAGATTCACCGGCTTCGACCAGCTCGCCCACGTATCATCGAGGCGTTCGCTCCTGTAAATATCCGCACCGCCCTGTCGCTTGGGATCACTGCGGTCGCTGGCGTAGTATAATGTTTTGTTATCGGGACTCAGGAATGGTCCGAACTCATCGGATCCGTCGGTGATCTTCAGCTTCACGGGTTTCGTATAGCTTCCGTCGGCCGCGAGGTGACTTACATAAAGATCGCTTCGGGGACTCTGTACGGCTTCGGAGAAATACATGATGATGTGTTTCTTGTCGGCCGACATCGTAGCGCCGTAAAACTTTCCGCGCATCATTTCCTTGAAGTCGGTAACCTTAAGCTCCGTGAGACTTCCACCGGTAGACACCACGGAGAATCCGAGCTCGTCTTTGCCGCGTCCTCCGCGAATGAACAGGCTGCCATCGGGAAGAACGCCGAAGACCTGGTTGGCGCGACTGTGGTTTACGCGGGAGTCGAGTTTCTTTCCGTCGGTCCATCCCTTTTCGTCTTTGTGCGTCACCCACACTTCCTGAGTGCCGTCGGGCATGGCGGTAAAGTAATAGAGGTCTTTCCCGTCGGGCGAGATCACCGGAGCCGCTTCGTGGTTGGCGGTGTTCACGTTCTTGCCCAGTTTTACGAGTTCGTACCGTTGAGAAACCTGAGAGAAAAGGAGATTAGATTTAAGAGCCAGGACAAAGACAAGAACTACAATTCTCTTCATCAGGGATTGGGGGTATTTTAAGAGCAAGATACTCTTAAATCGGGAGGCCGAAAAATCCTCTTTTCGCCATTGCGATCGATCCAATGATGATAATCAGCGCGATAAGATTGAAGATAAAAAGCCTCTTATGCTTCGAAGGTCCGTCGGGAAGTTTCTTCATGGTGCTCCGGCCAACGGTGATCAGCACAATGGCAATCAGCATCATCGAAATGTGCTCGAATGTCCAGTAGCTCGCCATGCGATCTCTTTCGCCGCTGAATACCACAAACGGGCTAATGAAATAAAGTATCAGCCCCAGCAGAAGCTGCGTGTGGGTAAAGATGAATGTGAAGAGGCTGAGTTTGTTGTCTCCCGCCGTAAACGCCGCTTTGCTCGTCCAACCCATCAGCGATTTTACGATCAAAACCACAAGCATGATCAACACCGCGTATCGTACCAAAGAGTGAAGGAGGAGAATTGTGCTGTACATAATGGTTTTATTTCGCCCGAAAAATACGACTATTATTTATTTTTGGGGCAATGAAGTACCTCACCCTTGCCCTATTTCTCTTCGTAAGCTCGCAAGCCTTCAGTCTCAACCCCAAACCCGACACCGTAAAGGCCGGCGTTTATATCATCAGCCTGCACGACATCAACTTCCGCGACAAAGAATACACGCTCCGTTTCTGGCTCTGGTTCATTTACGATAACCCCGAATTTGATTTCGAGAAACAACTCGACCTGCCCAACGCAAAAGACATCGACATCCAGGAAGCCATTTACGACAGCCTCGACGGCAAACGGTGGGTGATCATGAAGATGAAGTGCACCATGAAGAACAGTTGGAACGTGCACGACTTCCCGTTCGACCAGCAGCGACTGAGGATGCACATCGAGAACACGTTGTTCGATAAACGCACGCTCATTTTCGTGCCCGACACAGAGGGCAGCAGCTTCGATCCGCAGGAAGCGATCGACGGATGGGACATCACGGAATTTAAAGTCTCGGAAAGCAGCAACGATTACCTCACCGGCTTCGGCGATTCGAGCAACAAGAATCAAAACTTCAGCTCGTTCGACGTGAACATCGGCCTGGATCGCGCAGCATGGGGAATGTTCTTCAAGATTTTTTTGGGAATGTACATCGCGTTCATGATCGCAACGATCAGCTTCACGCCACATCCTTCCGAGCTCGAGCCGCGCTTCGGTCTGCCTGTCGGTGGTCTGTTTGCAGCGGTCGGTAACAAGTACATTATCGATTCACTGTTACCCGAATCTTCTTCGTTCACATTGGTGGATACGCTTCATGCGATCACCTTCATCGGCATCTTCGCGATACTACTCGTGTCGGCGTTTGCACTGAAGCAATATGATAAAGGAAGACAAGACCGTGCGTTGTTTATCAACGAAAGAGGAGCTACGCTCGTGATCACCTGTTATATTATTGCCAACGTCGTGTTCATCACGGCAGCGTTGCTGTAACCAACTTCGATGTTGAGGGTTGGTTGTTCATGATTCGATATTTCTCAGGCCTTGTTCTTCGTATCAATGACAATAGTAACCGGTCCGTCGTTCAGCAACTCCACTTTCATATCGGCACCGAACTCGCCGGTTTGAACGGGCCTACCAAGTTCTGCCGCCACGGCGGCAACAAATTTTTCGTATAACGGAACAGCAATCGGGGGCTTCGACGCTTTGATGTAAGAAGGGCGATTTCCTTTTTTGGTGCTTGCCTGGAGCGTGAACTGGCTTACTACAATGATGTCGCCACCATCGTCTTTCACGCTCACGTTCATAACACCTTCACTGTCGTTGAAGATCCTCAGGTTTACGATCTTCGATGCGAGCCACGAAAGATCTTCGTCGTTGTCGGCATCTTCAATTCCAACCAAAACCAGTAAACCTTTTTCGATTTTCGATTTGACAACACCTTCGATGGTTACCGAAGCATGTTTTGTTCTTTGAACTACAGCTATCACTTAAAAAACCCTCTGTATTTCTTTCTTGAGTTCGCTTAGTGCAAGCGACATGGGATCTACTTTCTTCGACAGGGCAACTTCGAAGATCCTTTTCGCCAGTTCGATGGAAGGAGCGTCGTTGTGAACTGATTGTGCTGCTTCGTTGATCTCTATGATGAGATCTTCTTTCGCGTTTTTGACAACCGACCACACTTCTTCGCTGATGTAGACTTGTTGTGAAACATTGTGGTTGTATTCGTTCCTGATCTCTTCCAGGAGAAGCTTATGAAATTCGCGGGCGGTGAGTCCGGGTTGGTTGATCCTGACCAAAAGATTTTGCGGCGATGTGCGCTCGAGGAAAAGTGTCATTCTTTCGTAGGCCTGCAGCCGAATGGGCAGTATCGTATCGATGCTGCGGGAACGTATTTCCAGTTTCTTCAGTTCGATCTCTTTGATGATGAACGAACGCACCAGCAGGTACGACAGGTACAAGACAATCGATGCAGGGATCAGTATCAGCAAGAAGTCGCGCAGCGCATCCATAAAAGTCTATTTAATCGAAAAATAAGTAATTTTCATTCATGTTTGATCAGCTACAGCCCGTAAAGCTCTCTACTCGCGCAGCGGAAGAAGTGAAGAAGATCATGCAGACAAAGAATATCCCCGACGGCTACGGCCTCCGGATCGGCGTTCGCGGCGGCCATGGCTGTGGCGGAGCGCAATTGATCATCGGTTTCGACAAGAAGAAAGAAGGGGATTTGGCTTATTTAAATGCAGGAGTGAATATATATGTGGACAAAAAACACACGATGTATGTCATTGGCAAAGAAGTAGACTGGATTGATAATGAAGCCGAACGCGGATTCACATTCATCTGATTATCCCCTGCTCCTACTCACCGACACAGTCGCTTTCTTACACACACCTCCTATCGGGGGATTGAACTTCGAAATATTTACAGCCACTGACATGGCATTCGGAAACGTCTCGAGTGTCTTCACAGCTATCGAATGACCAACGGTCTCAAGAAGCTTCGACGGCTTTTCCATCTCTCCCTTCACAAGAGCATACAGGTCTTCGTAATCAACGGTGCCCGACAGATCATCGTGGAATGCAGAAGCAGAGAACTGGGTCTCTACTTCAATATCTACCTCGAATTTATTTCCCGATGATCTTTCGTGGGGATAGACTCCATGGTAAGCATGGAATTCAAGGCCATGAAGAATAACTTTTCCAATCACTGTATATCGTCGAAAAAGCTTTTAGGAGCCGAAGGCATTTTAGCTTCAACCTTGCTTTCCACCATCACAGCCTTCTCACGCACTTCTAAAGCTTTCTTTGCTTCTTTCTCGATCTCGTTGGGGAACATCAGCGATCTTCCTTCTTTTTTCGCTGTCGCGAGAAATGTATCTGGATTGAATTCTCTTTCCTTATTCCTCTGACGTTCGACGCGATCGATGGTTTCGCCGGCAAACCTCTTGAGATCTGCAAGCAAATTATCGCGATGAAGTTCCATGGTCTTGTATTGATCGGCGAGGTTCTTCAACTTCTCTTCCATCTCTTCAACCAACTGTTTGGTTGTTTGCTCTGCCTCTTCTATAATGTTGCGGGCTTTTGTTTTCGCTTCGCTCACCATTGCATCCGATTTCAATTGTGATTCACCTAACAACAGTGCCGCGGCTTTGTTGGCCTGTTCGGTGATGCTTGCGCCTGTGTCTTCGGCGGTCTTGAGTGTCCGATACAGCGTATTCTCAACTTCACGATGCTTCACAACTTCACGTTCGGCATGCTCGAACTTCACTTTCATTTCCTTCACTTCATCCTGTGTGCGTTCCCATTCTTGCGACAGGGTAAGTAGAAATGCATTGACTTCGTCTTTGTCGTAACCACGGAGGGTTCTCTCGAAAGACTTCTGGCGGATTTCCAGCGGTGTAATTTTCATTTGTGGGTCAATTGTAGTTTAAAAAATAAATTTCCAGATGGAGATTGTCCGATCGTCGCTAGCGCTGACAACTTGACCATGGCGAACATCGCCCCCGGCGTATGCCGTCCACAGCACTTTATTTACCGAAGTTCCGTGGCCCGCATGCCTGGCCTTGTCGATGACCTTTAAAAGTTTCAGTTGACCAGCATCCCACAGCTTGATCGACTTATCAAGGCTACAAGTTACAAAATGTTTGCCATCTGCGCTGAAACTCAGGGAATTAATAGCATACATGTGAGCGACAACCTCCTCTGCCAGCCTGTAGTCGCCAGCCGGATCCCATGCCTTTAAGCGGGCATCGCGGGAGCCGCTGAGCAAAAACCGGCCGTCGGGGCTATAACGAAGCGCGAACACCGAATTAGTATGAGCCTGCCATTCCTTTTTCAGGGAATAGGTATCGCGATCGAATACACGAATAAAATTATCGCTGTAGCCCACGGCTATATCCGCCCCAACCGCTATCGTACGAGCACTCTTTTCCGAATGAATCTGTCGTGCTTTGATCGTCATCGTAGCGAGATCAACCACGGTGAACGCTCCATCTCCCGATGCTATCAGGATGTCATTATCATTGTTCGATTGCAGATCGAAAATAGCCGCGTCCGTTGTCTTCAGAGAGCTAACCTCCTTACGTGCCTTCCAGTCGAGAACATGAATGCCGTCGTAATTCTGACCTGCCACCAGCAAGCCATTTACGTGAAGCAAAGAATAGACAGAGCTCGGTAGCTGGGCAATCAATTCACCTTCGTCCGGGCCCGACAAGTCCCATTGTACGACCATGCCATCGCCTGCTGCCGAAAAAAATTGCGAAGGCGTCTCGCCTGCCACAACGGTATATACGCCGTCGCGGTGGCCGGTTAAAGTGCGTAGTTTTTGTACCTGTATCGAAGTCATTAACTTCACAAAAATAATTCAAATAGATGTCTCTCGTGAGGACCGAGTTGGTAAGTGGAGGGGGCGCCTGGGGGCTCTGGCAGATCACGGAGACTGAAGAAGAGCTTTCGTTCTCCGCTCTTGAGTCCTGCCCGGACGACATTGTGGCTCCGAACAAACGCAAAGAGTTCCTCGCAGGACGTGCTCTCATAAAAGCACTCGCAGAAAAAGTCGGCGTTCAATATTCCGGCATCCGCAAAGACGAGCAGGGCAAGCCGTACCTGAAAGATAATTCTCACGAGATCTCACTCTCGCATTCGTCGCCTTACGTGGCTGCGCAAATTCATCCGCGCGAAGCGGTTGGCATCGACATCGAGCAACCGAAAGAAAAATTACTTCGCGTTGCACCGAGAGTTTTATCGACAACCGAAGAGAACGATGCAGGGAATGATATTGTGAAACACTGCGTGTACTGGTGTGCCAAAGAAGCAATGTATAAGTTGTATGGTAAACGTGGTCTGCATTTTAATAACCAGTTGAACATCGATCCATTTGAACTGAAAAGATCGGGCGACCTTCGTGGCTATATCAAAGCAGAGATCATCGTAGCTCTTGGCTACTTTGTTGAAAGTGATTATGTGTTAGTTTATACCAAAGAGTTATGAGGCTCATCTTTTTTCTTTGCTTGATATCAACGGTTGGCTATTGCCAGACGAATGTTTCAACCGGTCAGCCGGTGAACCTTAATGATTTCAAAGGCGCTAAAAAGATCGTCGTGATCTTTACGAGCAACGTATGCGCTTACGACGCTTATTATTCCGACAGGATCAAGTCGCTGATCAATACCTACGGTGCTAACGTGCAGTTTGTGTTGGTGAACTCTTATCTCGAGCCCGAAGAAACTGAAGACAAGATGAAAGCTAAATATGATCTGTGGGCCTTTGGTGTTCCCTACGTTGCCGATAAAGACCAGGTTTGGATGAAAACACTCGGCGCGAGAAAATCGCCGGAAGTGTTTGTACTCGATTCAGATCTTAAAACGATCTACAATGGAGCTATTGACGACAATCCACAGCTTGCTGCCGCGGTGAAAGATAATTACCTGAAGAAAGTTCTGGATGGTGTGGCCGTGCCGGCTACGAGAGTTGTAGGATGTTCTATCAGGTCTAAGGATTAAACTCCTAAGTCTCCCCCGTCAGAAATTTCTATCAGCAAGAGTTTCACTTCCTCCGCCTTTGCGTGCTCTCCCATCTTTTCGAAGCTCATAATAAGATTTCTTAATGCCCTGCGAATGATATCGGCATTATTGCACGGTTCGAAGAACGACGGCTGCGGCACGAGATGCAGTTCATGGATGTAGTTCTCGATGTCCTGCTTCGAAAAGATCAATCCCTTATTAAAAGCATTAATGTAAAACGTATGATTCTGGTCTTTGTACGTGAGGATAAACAGGTTCGGCAGATTTACACCATATACCGGTAACTTCAGCTTTTGAGCTACCAGCATATAGATGATACACAGCGTGATGGGGTTGCCCTTATGTGTTTCGAGCACCACGTTGATCATCGAATTTCCAGGCGAATGAAAATTCTTGGTGTTCGCGCCAAACTTCAGCTTATTAAACAACACCCCGTTGATCACCTTTACCTGGTCGAACGGGTATTGATCCGGTTTAAACTCGAGCCATGTTTCGTAGTAGATCTGTTCGAGGTCCTGCTTCAGCTTATCCATCTCGATCTCAGGATACTGGTACGTGGCAATGATCCACATTCCCGTAAGGAGATCTTGCTCGGGTGATTTATACCACGAACGAATGCGTTCTTTCAAAAGATCATACTGAAGGGTATGAACGAGCTCTTCGATCCTCTTCTGAACAGTAGGATTAAAAGTGGTTTCCCACTCTTTTTCAAGATGCGGGATGATCGTTGTACCCAACGACAATATTTTTTCCTCGACGTGAGTGACAACTTGTTTATCGTCGTCGTCGAGTAATGAAACCAGCGCTTTTAGTTCTCTTTCTTCCACAGTCAAGTTTTTCTTTGAAACATTCTATTCTCAAACATCGGTGTTCAGTGTCTGATATTCATGATTCGATGTTTTTTTAATATCCAATCATGAACACTCAACAACCAACATCGAAGTTCCCTATGTCTGAATAACGCCAACATTAAACTTTTCTACAACTCCATGATCCGCGGCCTCTATTCCCATCGAGATAGCTTTTCGCGTATCGAGCGGATCTATTACACCATCTACCCACAAACGCGAAGCCGCATAGTATGGACTCAACTGATCGTTGTACTTATCGGTGATCTCTTTCAACAATGCATCTTCCTCCTCTTATCGATATTGTTTTTCCCTGAGATTTCAATGAGGCCACACGAATTTGCAACAATGTTTTCGCAGCAGATGCGCCGCTCATAACAGCAATTTGTGCTGTCGGCCACGCGAAGATCAATCGCGGATCGTAAGCTTTCCCACACATCGCATAATTTCCGGCGCCATAAGAATTTCCGGTGATGATAGTGAACTTCGGCACTGTGGAATTCGCCATAGCGTTCACCATTTTGGCGCCGTCTTTTATAATTCCGCCTTGTTCGGCCTTGCTGCCTACCATAAATCCGCTCACGTCCTGGATGAAAACCAGCGGAACACGCCGTTGGTTACAGTTCATAATGAAACGTGCGGCCTTGTCTGCCGAATCGGAGTAGATAACGCCTCCCATCTGCATCTCGCCCTTCTTCGTCTTCACCATCTTTCGTTGGTTCGCAACAATTCCCACGGCCCAACCTTCAATTCTCGCATAACCACACACGATGGTCTTTCCATACAATGCTTTGTATTCTTCGAACGAAGAGTCGTCTACTATTCTTTTAATGATCTCTATCGTATCGTACGGTTTCACGCGGTCGTAAGGAAACAAACCGTAGATGTCGCTGTCTTTTTCTTTTGGCGGAAGGGCTTTCACCCTATCAAAACCTGCCGACTGTGGTTTACCGATCTTATCGAAAAGACTCCTGATGTAAGTGAGACACGCCTGGTCGTCGGGGAATTTATTGTCGGTAACTCCCGAGATCTCGCAATGTGTTGTTGCGCCACCTAATGTTTCGTTGTCGATCTCTTCGCCGATCGCTGCCTTTACGAGATAAGAGCCCGCAAGAAATATAGAGCCCGTCTTATCAACGATCATGGCTTCGTCTGACATGATGGGCAGGTAAGCGCCGCCGGCCACACAGCTTCCCATGATGGCTGCAATCTGTACGATGCCCATTGCCGACATGCGTGCGTTGTTCCTGAACTGGCGGCCAAAATGTTCTTTGTCGGGAAAGATCTCGTCCTGCATTGGAAGAAAAACGCCGGCACTGTCAACCAGGTAAATGATCGGCAGGCGATTTTCCATCGCGATCTCCTGTGCGCGCAGATTTTTCTTGGCTGTGATCGGAAACCATGCACCGGCTTTCACGGTGGCATCGTTGGCGACAATAACACACTGTCTTCCGCTTACGTAACCAATGCCTGCAACAACACCGCCCGATGGACATCCGCCTTGTTCGGCATACATTCCCTCGCCGGCAAACAGGCCGATCTCGAGGAAGCGGGAATCTTTATCGGTAAGGAATGCGATTCGTTCGCGTGCGGTGAGTTTTCCTTTCTGATGCTGTTCGTCTATCTTCTTCTCGCCACCGCCAAGCATCGTCTTCTTTGACTTTGTTTTAAGCAAAGAAGTGAGCTGACGGAACTTGTCATCGTTCTTATTGAATTCTATGTCCATGAAGGAAATTTACGATGTACAAGGTACGATGTACGACTTCGGCTGCGACAAAATCGTGCCTCGTAAATCGTACTTCGTACATTATTTCTTTTGTCTTGCGGCAGCAGCCTTCCGATCTCGTTCTATCTTCTTTTTGCTTTTGCCGAGCGGCGCAAGAAAATGATTGGGGTTATCATTGAAATTCTGCGCAAGCGTATCCAGGCTTTTCAGAAGATGATTCAAATTCACGTAAAGCGAATCCTCCGTAAGCAGCTTACTCGCCGTGTTATCGCCCTTGTGAAGTTTCGCGAGTGTTTCGTTGAGACTTGTAAGTGTCTTCTGTGTTTTCGTAAGAGTTTTGTTCATCTCCAGTCGTTTCAATGAATCGGAGAACACCTGGAAATTTTTAACGGTAGGCCTCAGATCAATCAACGTCTGGTTGAGGTGCTCAGTGGTGGTTTTGATGGTGACCGAAAGTTCGTCGAGCTTTTCGCTCGATTTTGCAAGCGTGCGGTTAAGATGAACGGGCGTGTCTTTGATGCTCCAGAAGAGTGTATCGAGAGACGCTGTGTTTCTCGCGAGGTTATCGAGTACTGTATTCAGTTTGCGTATAGTGGTCTGCAGGTTATCGGCTACCGGTTCGGCAGTCGACGAAATTGTTTGCAGTATGCTCTTCGCCACTTCAGCGTGGATGGTATCCTTCGGCTTTTTCGGAGTGGTAACGGTTCCGATGTTCAGCAGAATGGATTTCGTTCCGAGGAAGTCGCTGTCGAGAATGGCTTTAGTAGAATCGCCGAGAACGAGGTCGGAGTCGATATCGAGTTCCACGAGGACTTTATGTCCTTTGTCCTGCATGATGCGGATGTTGCTTACGCGGCCTACGGCGAAGCCATTCACGAGAACGGGATTGGCTTTTTGCAGCTGGTCTACGTTGTCGTAGATCGCATAATACTGGTGCGTTCTTTCGAAGAAGTCCCTGCCCTTCAGGAAATCGATCCCGAAATAGAGGAGAACGAGGGCAACGGCAACAAACAGACCTACCTTAAATTCTTTATTCACGTCGCTAATTTATTAAATCTACCTGCGCTTTATACTCTTTGAGTGCCCTGTAAATTGCCGCGGCAATACTTTCCTGCACTTTAGGATCATTCAATTCCTTTTCTTCTTTAGTATTCGAAAGATAACCTATCTCGCAATAAACACTGGGCATTGTTGTTTGCCACAACACCAGGAACCCCGCCTGCTTCACACCTTTGCTCTTACGACCCGCTTTTGTCTTCATCTGCGACTCGATCTTGGTGGCCAGCAGCAGGCTGCTCTCCTGGTTGGCCGATTGGTTGAGGTTGATGAGAATATACGACTCCGGCGAGTTCGGGTCGAAGCCCTCGTACTTCTCCTCATAGTTCTCTTCCGAAAAGATAACAGAGTTCTCGCGTTTGGCCACCTCGAAGTTGGCATCGCTCTTATGCAATCCCATTACATACGTTTCCGTGCCCATGATCGATTGCTTCCGGGTCTCGGGCGTATCGGCTGGTAATGAATTCACGTGGACTACAATAAACACATCGGCGTGATTATCGTTCGCAAACTTCGCTCTCTTGTCAAGGTCAATAAATACATCTTTGCTCCTGGTGTACAGGACCTTCACATCTTTCATGTTCTCAGTGATCAGGGCTCCAAGCTTTAACGACACCTTGAGGGCAATGTCTTTCTCCTTGGTATAAGAACCACGTGTTCCCGGATCTTTACCGCCATGACCCGCGTCGATAACGACAACGTCGAGCTTGTTGCCGGCGCTTTGTGCAAGCGACGAAAAACTTAGCAAGGTTATTGCTATCGTAATGAACCCTGTGAAAAACAGGATTGTCCTTTTCCCTTTATAACCCACTTGCTTGGCGATGTGTAAAGTATTTGCAATACCTTTGCGCAAAATTGTGAATTTTTCACTAAATGATAAACAGCTGAGTATCAATTCGGAAGTCGTGAAGTATCCCCTTCTTCTCATTTTTACGGTTGTTTTATCATTTGTTTCTATCTCCGGGGTCCAGGCACAGGTAGAAAGACCCGTCAGGCCACCCGCAGGTCAGCTTTCCGTGAAGCCCGACACCATCCCTCCTCTCGACTCACTTCAAAATACAAGCGACACCTTAAAGACCAGCCCCGACTCGGTTAAGACTCCTCCAAAGAAAGATATCGAGACAACCATCTACTACTCGGCCCGCGACTCCATCAACTCCAACATGCAGAAGAAGATCATTAAGCTGTATGGAAATGCAAAGATCAAATATGGTACCATCGAACTCGAAGCCGACGAAATTGTAATCGATTACGAATCCTCAACCATCACTGCCCACGGCGTACCCGACTCGACAGGCCGCATGATCGGTCTTCCTATTTTTAAAGATGGAGGCCAGACCTACGAGACGCACGACATGATCTATAACTTCAAAACGAAGCGAGCCAAGATCTCCGAAGTCGTTACCAAACAAGGCGAGGGCTTCATCCACGGCGACAGGGTTTATAAGAACAGCAGGAATGAACTCTTCAGCATCAATAATGCCTACACCACCTGCGATCTTGCTCATCCTCACTTCCGCATCATCTCTAAAAAATCGAAAGCCATTCCAGGCGATAAAATTGTTTCGGGTCCTTTCTATATGGAATTCATGGACGTGCCGACGCCACTCGGATTTGCGTTCGGAATTTTCCCGCAGCAACGAAAAAGTCAGAGCGGTGTTTTGGTTCCCACTTACGGTGAAGAGAAAACCCGTGGCTTCTTTTTAAAGAACGGCGGTTATTATTTCGATATCAACGATTACTTTAAGCTTGGTATCACTGGCGATATCTACTCGAAAGGATCGAGTGCCATCGCCGTCAACTCTATTTACAAAAAAAGATATGCGTATAATGGAAGCCTCGCATTCAACTATACCAACAACAGGCTTCACCAGGAAGTCGAAGACAACTCCCGCTCGAAAGACTTCCGGTTAACATGGAGTCACTCGCCGCAAACAAAAGGAACAGGCAGGTTCTCGGCATCCGTGAACGCTGCAACATCTTCTTTCACAACAAACAACTACGTATCGGTTAACTCTACAGCAGCAAGCTCCGGCTTCAATTCAACAGCAAGGAAAATGAGCTCGAATGTTTCTTATTCGAAAACATTCGCAGGCACACCGTTCAGTCTTGGTATCAACATGCGTCACAGCCAGGATCTCCAAACGAAGCAGATCGATCTTAACGCGCCCGACCTGAGCTTCAACATGAACAACATCTACCCGTTCAAGAATACGAAAAGCTCGATACTGCAAAATCTCGCGTTCAAGCTTACATCAACAGCAACGAATACAATCACCACAAACCTCGGCAGGATCAAGAAGAACGATGCTACAACAGACAGTATCGCTGCGTTTAACGGCTCTACTATTCCTCAACTCTTCAAGAACGGAAAGAAAGGTGTGAAGCACAGCTTCCCGTTGGGAACATCCATCAAGATCTTCAAATACTTTACGTTGAGCCCGTCACTCAGTTACGATGAAACGTGGTACTTCGAAAAACTCGACTGGGGTCTGACAAACCACGACAGTACAGTGGCCGTGCAGGATACGATCCACACGTTCAATCGCATTGTAAACTACTCTGGCTCGCTCGGTCTCACCACTCGCCTTTACGGAACGTGGATCAACAAAAATCCAGAAGGTCGTATCAAGGCAATCCGTCACGTGATGAACCCGAGTGTCAACTATTCTTTCCGTCCGGATTTCGCAGCGGAGAAGTATGACTACTTCCAGAAATTTAAACTCGCCGATGGTACGGTCGTTCAAAAGTCGCGACACGAAGGTTTCGTCTATGGCGGAGCGCAGTCCGGAAGATCCGGTGCCATCGGCTTCAGTCTCGGCAACACGGTTGAAATGAAAGTGCGTGGTGTGAAAGATACGATCGACCGGAAAGTGAGCTTGCTAAACTCGTTGTCGATATCGAGCAGTTATAACCTGCTGGCCGACTCATTCAAGCTGGCCCCATTCTCACTTTCCGCAAACAGCAACGTGCTCGATGGAAAAATCAACATCAACGTAACAGGTGTTCTCGATCCTTATCAATATGTGCTTACTGCTGTAGATGAAAAAGGAAACATCACACAGCATAAGATCAACAAGTATGTTTGGCAAAACCAGGGGCTAAAGCTTGGTCAGCTCTCGAGCCTGAACTTTAACTTCTCTACTAACCTGAGTCCGAAGGGACGCGAAAAGGATAAGAGCACGCGACAAAAGATCTCCAACGCGCAAGGAGTTTCGGACAGTGATAAAGCTTACCTGTTGAACAACCCGGACATGTATGTAGACTTCGAAATTCCATGGAACCTCCGCGTCAACTACACTGTAGATTATAGCAAACCAGGTTACTCGAAACCAACGATCACACAAACCATTCGGTTTAATGGTGACTTGTCGCTCACAGAAAAATGGAAGGTTGACTTCAACTCAGGTTTCGACTTCCAGAGCAAGCAGTTTACGCAAAGCCAGTTCGGGATCCGTCGCGACCTGCATTGCTGGCAGGTGAGTGTGAACTGGGTTCCGTTTGGAAGATTCCAGAACTACAATTTTACTATTGGTATTAAGTCGGGGATGTTGAGGGATTTGAAGCTCGATAGAACAAGAAGTTTTATCGATCAGTTATAGCGGTCATTGCACGCGAATGCGGGCAATGACGGTTAATCAAACTTTTCTGGTCTCATTTGCGGGAAGAAGAGCACATCCTGTATCGACGGTGAGTTCGTGAGCAACATTACGATACGATCGATACCGAAGCCGATACCAGCGGTTGGCGGCATTCCGTACTCCAACGCACGAAGAAAATCGTAGTCGATAAACATCGCTTCGTCGTCGCCACGCTCCATCAACTTTACCTGTTCCTCGAAACGTTCCCGTTGATCTACGGGGTCGTTGAGCTCGGTGTAAGCGTTGGCAATTTCTTTACCGTTAGCGATCAACTCGAAACGCTCTACAACACCTGGCTTGCTGCGATGTTTCTTCGTGAGCGGGCTCATCTCTACGGGGTAATCGATAATGAACGTGGGCTGTACGTAATGCATTTCGCATTTCTCGCCGAAGATGATATCGATCAGTTTTCCTTTACCAACTTTAGGATCGGCGTTGAGATCGAGTTTCTTACAGACGTCGCGAAGCTCACTTTCACCCATCTGGCTTACGTCGATACCTGTATGTTCTTTGATAGCGTCGAAGATGCTCACACGTTTGAAAGGCGCTTTGAAACTCAGTGTCTTGTCGCCAACAACAACATCGGTTGTTCCATTAACGTCGATGGCTGCCTTCTCGAGCAATTGCTCGGTGTTTTCCATCATCCAGAAATAATCTTTATACGCAACGTAGAATTCGAGTATCGTAAACTCGGGGTTGTGAGTACGGTCCATTCCTTCGTTGCGGAAGTCGCGGGCGAATTCATACACCCAATCGAATCCACCAACAATGAGTCGCTTAAGGTAAAGTTCGTTGGCGATACGGAGGTAGAATGGAACGTCGAGTGCATTGTGGTGCGTGATGAATGGACGTGCAGCGGCACCGCCGGGTATTGCCTGGAGTACTGGTGTTTCTACTTCGAGAGCACCGTGTGTGTTAAGAAACTCGCGGATCGAGTTGATCATCTTCGTCCGCTTGATGAATGTTTCTTTCACAGAAGGATTAACAACAAGGTCTGCATAACGCTGACGATACCTGAACTCAGGATCTGTTACTTCATCGAATACATTTCCCTGCTCATCTCTTTTCACAACAGGAAGTGGTTTCAGCGATTTGCTGAGAAGCGTTAATTCTTTTACATGTATCGTTGTTTCGCCGGTGCGTGTGATGAATGCGAATCCTTTTGCTCCAATGATGTCACCGAGGTCGAGAAGGTGCTTTACTACTTTATCGAAGAAGTCGGTGTTAATGTCATCGCGGCGAACGTAGAGTTGAATGATGCCTTTCGAATCCTGGACTTTTATAAAGAGAACTTTGCCCTTATCATTCAGGCTCATGATACGTCCTGCAATAGCTACGTCGGCAAAATTATCTTTCTTCTCCTCGGAGTAACCCGATAAAATGTCTGTTGAGTGATGAGTAACGGGAAATGAAGCTGCCGGGTATGGATCAATTCCCAACGTCCTTAATTCTGTTAACTTATTTCTTCTCTGGAGTTCCTGTTCGCTGAAATTCATGCGCGAAATTAATCATTTACGACGTCGTTTCAGCTCTTTGCGGATCAGCTGGAGCTCGCGACTGCTTTGTCCCGCCACCGAAGTATTTTCCTGTGCGCGGCGGATAAGGTATGGCATCACGGCCGACACAGGTCCGTAAGGAACATACTTGGCAACGTTATATCCCGCCTTCGAAAGATTAAAAGAGATATGATCGCTCATGCCTAGCAATTGAGCAAACCAGATGTGAGGATCGTTCGGTTTCAATCCATGCTTCTCGATGAGCACGGTAAGAAACTTATTGCTGTAGTCGTTGTGCGATCCACACATGAGCGAGATCTTCTCTTTGTGATCGACACAAAATGTGAGTCCCTTGTTGAACGCTTTGTCGGTATCTTCTTTGCTGTCGTGGATTGGATTTTCGTATCCGTTCTTTTCGGCATACGCAGCTTCCTTCTCCATGTATGCACCTCTTACCAGCTTTACTCCCAGGAAGTAGTTTTCTTTAACGGCAGCCTCGTGCGCTTCGCGAAGATGTGCAGTCATGTCTTTGCGATACATCTGGAATGTATTGAAGACGATCGCTTTTTGCTGGTTGTATTTCTTCATCATCTCGTAGGAGAGATGATCGATCGGATCCTGGATCCAGGTCTCCTCGGCATCTACAAGAATGTGAACGTCGTTCTCGAATGCTTTGCGGCAAACGGCGTCTACGCGATCGTGTATGCGGGTGAAGGCTGCCTGTTCTTCGGCCGTTAATGTCTCTCCCGAATTTTTTTTCGCGAGCAAAGGTGTGTCGGCCATGCCGGTAACTTTGAACACACAGAACGGAAGGGCATCGTTACCTTTTGCTTTTTCGATAGTCCGGAGGATCTCCTGCGTGGTTTCGTCGAAGCCTTCTTCTGTTTTTGCTCCTTCAACGGAGTAATCGAGAATAGTGCCTACGTTGAATCTCTTCAGCGTGGCGATCGTCTTATCGCTCTCCGAAATGGTCTCACCTCCGCAGAAATGTTCGAAGATCGTATTGCGGATGATCGTCCTCACAAAAGGCAGGTGAAGCTTCAGGGCAATTTTTGCTATCGTCGTAGCCACCGACGAGATCGCCGGGTTGTTGACGAGAGTAAATATGAAGTTGGCTTTTCTAAGCTGCCGGTCGGACTTGTAAGAGAAAGCAGTGCTAGTGTCGTCGAATTGTACCCTGGGCTCGATTTCCATTCGCGTAAAAAGTCAGCAAATATATACTTTTGTTGATGACCAATTCAGTCCAGATTGATTCCGACATCCGTCTTCTTGTCGATAGCTTTTTCGATAAAAAAAAATACTCCCAGGTTGTCGTTTTAACCGATAGGAATACAAGGGTTCAGTGCTATCCTCTTGCCGCCAAAAGCATTCCTGGCCACGAGATCATCGAGATCGAGGCGGGAGAAACTTACAAAAACATAGACACCTGCCAGGTGATCTGGCAACGGATGACTGACCTCCGGCTCGACCGCCATGCCTTGCTGGTTGTGTTGGGCGGAGGCGTGCTGGGCGACATGGGCGGCTTCTGCGCGGCAACCTATAAGCGTGGTATAGATTTCCTTTTGCTTCCCACAACCCTATTGTCGCAGGTGGATGCGAGCGTTGGTGGCAAGCTGGCTATCGATTTCAATGGCATCAAGAACCACATCGGCGTATTTCAATTGCCGGTTGCCACGCTTATCGGGACGGAGTTTCTGAAGACCCTCCCGTTTCGCGAGCTGCGTTCGGGCTTCGCGGAGGTCATTAAGCATTGCATTATTGGCGACCGGAAGATGTGGGACGAGATCCGGAAAAAAGACCTGGCCGCCCAGGACTGGCAGACCGTGATCCGTCACTCCGTTGAGTTTAAGTGGCAGGTTGTTACCGAAGACCCGAAAGAGAAAGGAAGACGGAAGATCCTCAACTTCGGCCATACGATAGGACATGCCCTCGAAACGTATTTTCTTGAGACCAAAGACAGGCTGTATCATGGTGAAGCGATAGCTGCGGGTATGATTGCAGAAAGCTTTATCGCCAGGAAGAAGGGGCTGATCACGGCAGACGAAGAAGCGCAGATCGTTAGCTATCTCGATAAGATCTACGGGCGTATAAAAGTGTCAAACGATCCCCAAATCATGGAAATCATGAGGCAGGACAAGAAAAATAAGGGCAATAAAATATTGATGGCATTACCACAGGGAATTGGTAATGCTACATGGGATGTTGAGGTTAGTGAAGAACAAGTAATTGAGTCTCTGTCATTCTTAAATAACCTGCCTGCCGGCAGGCACGCGCACTATAGATAGTGCACTTCAGAATCGTCGTACTTTTCAACTTCCTTTTTCATTGATTGTTTCAGGTTTTGTGTTCTCCTGACAACAAACTCTTTTGTTTTCTTCCTACGGTCTCCCGTAAGAAGCCACGCGGCCAACAACGCACCACCGGCTAGTCCTAATCCAATCGCTACCTTCTTAGCATTCATACGCTAACTAAACTACGAAATAAATCAAATTGTTTCTGTCCACTCAAAAAAAATCCCCCAATAATCAACTACTTTTCATCCCTCATTTTTCAAACAAGGTGGAATCGCTGTTCATTAAACAACAATCATCGTTACGCGGAGAAGTAAAACGACTTCCATCTTCAAAAAGTCTAAGCAATAGAGCACTTATACTGCAGGCACTGGCAGGCAACCGTACAGTCGTTAGCAATCTTTCTGATGCACGCGACACTGTGCTGATGAATAAGCTCGTTGGCTCTACCGAAAAAGTAGTAGATGTTATGGATGCCGGAACAACGATGAGGTTCCTCACAGCATACTTCAGCATTAAGGGCTTCAATAAGATCTTAACAGGAACGGCCCGAATGAAAGAACGGCCGATCGCTCTTTTGGTGGATGCACTGAGAGCTATTGGTGTAGAGATAGACTACCTCGAGCGCGACGGATTTCCTCCCATAGAGATCAAGGGATTCGCGGGACAAAAGACGGATGAGGTAACGGTGCCTGGCAACGTGAGCAGTCAATACATCTCCGCGCTGATGATGACCGGGCCGGCGCTGCCGAATGGTCTGCGCATTAAGCTCACGGGTAAAGTGGGCAGCAGGCCGTACATCGACATGACCGCAGCGCTCATGAAACATTTCGGTGTTGAAGCAGAATTTCGTGGCGATACCATCCATGTAAGGCATTCGGCTTATAAAGCGAATGCATACAGCGTGGAGGGCGACTGGTCGGGTGCGAGCTATTGGTTTGCGTTTACAGCTCTTGCGAAGGATGCAACTATTTACCTGCCGGGGATGATCGATAAGTCGTTGCAGGGAGACCGCGCGATCGTAGAGATCATGGATCTGTTAGGAGTAACGGCAGTATTTGATAGCAAAGGTGTTAAGCTCACTAAAAAAGAAGTTACTCAACGGACTATCGAGTGGGATTTTACAGACTGCCCTGATCTTGCACAGACGGTGTTGCCTGTGTGTGCTGCGAAGGGAGTTGCAGGTACGTTTACGGGGCTGGAGAGTTTGTATATAAAGGAGACTGATCGTGTGGCGGCGTTACGTGCGGAGCTTCGTAAGATCGGTGCCGCGATTGTTGAGCCAAAGCAGGGTGTGTGGCGATTGGAGCCGGGTAACATTGAAGGCATTAAGCATATCGTGATAGAGACATATCATGACCATCGTATGGCGATGGGGCTGGCCCCGCTGGCGACATTGATGGATGTAACGGTTACATCGCCCGAGGTTGTGAACAAGTCGTACCCGGGTTATTGGGAGGATGTGAAGTCGGCGGGGTTTAGTATCTGAGGCGCGTTTCAGCGCAAGTATTTTTCAATTCTTTGTAAGGAAAGCTGGGGCGCGATTTTTTGCATGCCGGGAGTGTGTTGCGGTAGCTTTGGGGTATGAAGGAGAAGAGGGTTGATATATGTTTAGCGAAGGCTTCTTTTTACCAGATACTGGTGATCGGAGGTGGTGGGACTTTCTTTACGGAGTTAATAAAAGAAGGAGAATCAGACAGGACAACACTATCCGTTAGTGGCGTGTTAATTTTAGCGGCCGTAATTATGGTTCACCAATATTACCAAAAGGCGTGGCGTATCTCGAAAAAAAATAAAAAGCAATCTTATGACTACTGATGATTATTTTCTTATCGGCTTCCTCGTTTTCTGGCTCTGGTATATGTTTTGGTACGATCGTGAAATATTGCGATCAAAACGCCGTCGTTCGTAACTCGCGAAAATATTTCGCCATGCCCACCATCCTGCTCCCATACCACGAAAACATCTCTCCGTCTACTAAAATCACTTTCGCTTCGGGCAACAACTTCTTCAACTCATCGATGTGCTGATCTTTGAATGGATATGGTTCTGATGAAAGCAATACAACCCCTGGGTTCAGTTGTTGTATTGATTCCTTTGTAAGTGTTGGGTATCGATCCTCTTTTACAACATTTTCAAAGCCCGCCATCTTCATCAACTCATTAATGAACGTATCACTTCCTGCCGCCATCCATGGCTTCTTCCAAATAAGATAAAGAGCTTTCTTGACTTCAAATGAGGGAAGAGAAGAGAACGAATTTTTAATGTTATCAATTATAGAATTTGCCGACGTTCCCGTTAAATCAGCAATAGTGTTTATCGCTGCATAAGAATCTTCAATCGTCTTAATATCGCTAACGTAGATCTTATAACGAGACAGCTTCTCTACATCTTCCTTTGTATTCTCTTCTTTGTTCGCAATGATCAAATCTGGTTTCAAAGAATCAACAAGACGATGGTCCACATTCTTCGTTCCTCCAACAATCGTCTTCGTTTGTCGCCAGTGTTCGGGATGAACACAAAATTTCGTAATGCCAACAACTTCGTTATCCAATCCAAGATCGGATAACAATTCTGTTAACGACGGTACTAATGAAATTAGTTTAATAAGACCTTGTCGATGGTATTCGGCAAAGTTATAGTAAAAGATGTTCCCTCACCTCTCTTCGATCGCACGTAGATCTTACCCTTCAGCCGGTCGATAGTGTCTTTTACAATATAGAGACCGAGCCCGGTTCCTTTTTTGTCTGCACTTACCCTGTAAAACAGGTCGAATATTTTTTCCTGGTGCTCGTTGTCGATACCGATACCGTTGTCTTCGAAGGTGAGGAACAACCAATCGGCAAACACGTGCGCCGAAACCTGTATGTACTTCCGCATCTTCTGAGGGTCGCTGTACTTGATTGAGTTCGACAACAAATTAGACACGATCGTTTTCACGCGAAGCGGGTCGGAATAAAAAGGAACGTCGCCGTCGACGAATACATCGAAACGAATGTCCTGCGCTTCGGGCATGTTGTGAAGATTCTGGATCTCTCCATCGATCAACTTCCTGATCTCGATACGATCATTCTGGATCGCGAGCTTATCGTTTTTGTACAGGCTGCTCATCTCGTCGATCATATCGCTGAGATGATTGAGACTTGATTTGATCAATGAAAGATATTTTGCATACTCCTGGGGTTCAAGCTCCGCTAATTGAATGAGGCCAAGTGCCGAACGCAGCGGTGCACGAAGGTCGTGCGTGGTCTTATAAATAACATGATCGAGATGATGCTTCTCGCTCTCGAGTTTTTTTTGAATTACACGACGTTCGGTGATGTCGTACATGAACACGACCATTCCGCGGATCTCATCGTGATCGATGTGGTTGGTAATAGTGACATCGAAGTAAACGTCGTCACCATTATTAGTACGAAGCATGATCTCACCCGATCCGTTTCCATTGGCTTCGGTAAGACAGTCGCGCCATTCCTGGCGTTTGTTTTCCGGAACGAAATCAAAACCATTCTTGCCCAGCAGCGAAACAATATCGACACCGAAAATGGACTCTACAGTAGAAGACGCATATCGGATGTTGTACTGCTCATCTGTAACGAGGACGATATTCCTCGGATTTTCAAATAGTCGTTTTAAAAGGTTCTCTGTCTTTATCATCTCTCCTCAATCGTAACCTTAATACCGGGTGTGGTTTCTTGGTAACGATAATTTAATCCCGCAGTTGACCTTTACAGGGTCAAAAAATAAAAACCTGAATTTCAATCGTATTCGGAAGTACGACCAGAGTGGCTTGAAAACAAAAGTAGGCTCTCCCAAATCAATGGAAAAGCCTACCAGCGACATCATCTTTCTGATGTAAGATTTACGTGCGTTTTTACTTAATGTAACGGAAATCGTGGCCTGGCTTCACCTGGAGCAATACTTCGTAGATCAAATTAATAACATTTTCAACGTCGTCTTTGTGAACCGTTTCTACCGTTGTGTGCATGTACTTTAACGGCAAAGAGATCAACGCCGAAGCAACGCCTTCTGCCGAATACGCAAATGAATCGGTATCAGTACCGGTAGATCTCGAAACAGCCTGGCGTTGGAATGGGATCTTCTTCTTCTGTGCAACGTCGATGATCATTTTCAATACGTTGGTTTGAACGGCAGGTCCATAACACAATGTTGGACCGAGACCACATTTAAGGTTACCACTTTCTTTCTTGTTGTACATCGGCGACTGTGTGTCGTGCGTAACGTCGGTAACAATTGCGAGGTCTGGTTTCAAACGACGCGAGATCATTTCGGCGCCGCGAAGCCCGATCTCTTCCTGTACAGCATTCACAACATAAAGACCGAACGGAAGCTTCTTCTTGTTCTCAGAGAGTCGTCGTGCCACTTCGGCTATCATGAAACCTCCCATGCGATTGTCGAGAGCGCGACCAACAAGATAATTCTTGTTGAGCTCCATGAGGTCGGCATCGAATGTCATCACACAACCAACGTGAATGCCCATTTCTTCTACTTCTTTTTTCGAAGCAGCCCCTACATCAACAAAAATATTTTTGAGAGAGGGGGTTTCTTCCCTGGCTGCATCGCGAACGTGAATAGCGGGCCATCCGAATACGCCTTTCACGATACCCTTATCTGTTTGAATGTTCACACGCATCGAAGGAGCGATCTGGTGATCGGAACCGCCGTTACGTCGCACATAGATATAACCTTCGTCAGTGATATAATTCACGAACCATGAGATCTCATCAGCGTGTGCCTCGATAACAACTTTATAAGAAGCCTTCGGATTGATAACACCAACAGCCGTTCCGTAAACATCCACGATCTGGTCGTCGATATACGGTTTAATATAGTTGAGCCATAATTGCTGACCGGGCGATTCGAAGCCGGTAGGTGATGCATTATTGAGGTAATCGAAAAGAAATTTCTTGCTCTGTTTATCCATACTGTAAGGTCTTTGTTTTTAGTCCGTCTACATTATTAAGTAGGCCCAAATTTATGAGAAAATCGGGTTTCTTGTTTTCAAACCAAATCCGCCGCCCTTTTGTTAGTCGTATATTGATAAAAATCCGGGATATGAAGAATAGTCTGAAACTAGTTGCATTGCTGTCTGTAGCACTTTTTTACGCCTGCACCGGCAACACCCAGGGCCAGCAAGGAAAGAATTCCGCTGCCGGCGACACCGTTAAAAAGGTAAATCTTACCGATGCACAATGGAAGGCCAAGCTTACGCCCGAACAATATTATGTGCTCCGCGATAAAGGCACAGACAGGCCATTCACCAACAAATACTGGCTTCACCACGACAACGGCGTTTATACATGCGCCGGCTGCGGCCAGGAGCTCTTCACTTCCGACATGAAGTTCGACACCGACTGCGGCTGGCCTGGGTTCGATACCGAGCTTGCGGGAGGAAGGATCAAACAGATTGTAGATAATTCTTTCGGTATGCGCCGGATAGAGATTGTTTGTGCAAAATGCGGTTCGCATCTCGGTCACTTATTCGATGACGGCCCTACGTTGACCGGACTTAGATATTGCGTGAACTCGACCTCGATCGATTTTATACCGAAGAATGTAAAACCCAGGGACGAGAAGAGCGCGAAGGTGGCGAAGGCAAAGAATTAATTAACGCGGGTATCTCATAACGGTATATTCCCGTGTTTCTTCTTTGGTAGCGTCGCCGCTTTATTCTCCAGCATCGCGAAAGCTTTAATCAATTTCTCTCTTGTCTGGTCGGGATAAATAACTTCATCGATATACCCACGATGAGCGGCGCGATATGGATTGGTAAACTTGTGCGTGTACTCATCAACTTTCTCGTTCAGCTTCGCTGTCGGATCGGGTGACTCCGAAATTTCTTTTTTGAAGATGATCTCGGAAGCGCCCTTCGCTCCCATCACGGCAATTTCTGCTGTCGGCCAGGCGTAGTTCATGTCTGCACCGATGTGTTTCGAGTTCATTACATCGTACGCACCACCGTATGCTTTACGTGTGATCACCGTGACACGCGGAACTGTTGCCTCCGAAAAAGCATATAGTAACTTGGCGCCATTCGTGATAATAGCATTCCATTCCTGGTCAGTTCCCGGCAGAAAACCTGGAACATCTTCGAACACGAGCAACGGGATATTAAAGCTATCGCAAAAGCGAACGAACCTCGCTCCCTTTACACTCGAATGAATATCGAGCACACCGGCCAGCGACGCCGGCTGGTTTCCAACAATACCAATACTTCTTCCAGCCAGTCGCGCGAAGCCAACCACAATGTTTTCCGCAAAATCTTTATGGACTTCCAGGAACGACGCTTCATCTACAACACCGTTGATAACATCGCGCATATCATAAGGCTGGTTGGCGTTGGCGGGGATGATCTCGTTCAGCGCGGGACGACTTTCGTCTGCGAGCTCATACGCCGTCTTCGGTGCATCTTCTTCGCAGTTCTGCGGCATGTACGACAACAATTTCTTGATGTGATTGATGCAGTCAACTTCATTGCTGCATGCAAAATGTGTAACGCCACTTTTCGTACTGTGTGTCGACGCCCCACCAAGCTCTTCGGCTGTAACGTTCTCGTTCGTTACGGTCTTCACAACGTTGGGACCGGTAACAAACATGAACGAAGTGTTCTCGACCATCAGGATAAAATCGGTCATCGCCGGCGAGTACACAGCGCCACCAGCGCAAGGTCCCATGATGGCAGAGATCTGCGGAACAACACCGGAAGCCATTACGTTGCGATAAAAGATATCGGCATAACCACCGAGCGACACAACACCTTCCTGGATGCGGGCACCGCCCGAATCGTTGAGCCCGATAACAGGAGCACCGTTCTTCATAGCGAGGTCCATGATCTTCACGATCTTCTCTGCGTGTGTTTCAGACAGCGAACCGCCAAACACTGTGAAGTCTTGCGAGAACACATATACCAGGCGTCCTGCAATTGTTCCGTAACCAGTAACAACTCCATCGCCGAGATAATATTCTTTATCGAGACCGAAGTCTTTGCTTCGATGCATTACAAACTTGCCAAGCTCTTCGAACGAACCTTCATCGAGAAGAAGGAGAACTCTTTCGCGGGCGGTCAGTTTCCCTTTCGCATGTTGTTGTTCGATCCGTTTCTCGCCACCACCAAGCAGTGATTCTTCGTTCTTTCTTTCGAGCTCATCGAACTTTTGTTGCTGTGTTGATTGGGAAACTTTTCTCTTCGTCATAGTACACCAAATATAACTAAATTGACTCCATGAGCTCAAAGCAGAATGTTGCCATCATAGACATGGGCACCAATACTTTTCATCTCCTCATCGCGGAGATGTCGTCGCGGCCGAAGATACTCGTGCGCGAACGCGAGGCGGTGAAAGTTGGAAAGGACGGCATCCATAAAAAAATGATTACCGACGAAGGCTTCGCAAGGGCACTCGACACACTTAAGAAATTCAAGACCATCATAGATCAGCACGGCGTTCGCAAAACACTGGCCTTCGGTACCAGCGCCATCCGCAATGCTTCTAACGGACACGAGCTCATCGAAAGCATTCGCAACAGCACGGGCATCGAAGCCCGCATCATCGACGGCGAAGAAGAAGCAGATCTAATCTATCGTGGTGTTCGTGCAGCCATGGACTTGGGTACCGAGAACTCTTTGATCGTCGACATCGGCGGCGGCAGCGTGGAGTTCATCTTCGGCAACAATCATGGTGTTCACTGGAAGAAAAGCTTCGACATCGGCGGACAGAGATTGCTGGAGCAGTTTCAAAAGCATGATCCTATCGAACCGGGAGAAATCCACGAACTGGAGAGTTTTCTAAAAAGTGAACTACAATTATTGATAGAGCCTTTAAAAAAGTACGAGCCCTCAACACTTGTCGGTGTCTCTGGTACATTCGATACGTTAAGTGAAATGTTCTGTCATCGCAATGACCTTCCGTATTACCCCGATGATTCGGAAACTCCTTTCGATATCGATGCATTCCCGGCGATCTATAAAGACCTGTTAACACACGATCGCGCCGGGAGATTAGCTCTGCCCGGCATGATCGAAATGCGTGTTGATATGATCGTCGTGGCGTGCGTGTTAGTGAATTTTATTTTGACGACTCACAAATTCACAAATATCAGGGTCTCCAGTTATTCACTTAAAGAAGGAGTACTGGCGTCGCTGCTTCCTTCATAGACCCGAGATCCTCTTATCCTTCGGATACTTCACTTCAAACTTATAGCTCACCTTCTTCGTCTCGTTGGGCTGAAGGTTGAGCTCCCATGTAAGCTTGCCTGTATTGAGGTCGCGTTTCGCTCCACCAAGATCTCCGGGCGTAACTTCTATCTGCGTATTCTGTGAAACCGGCAGTTGGTCTTCAACTATAACTTTCACGGCTTCGCTCTTGGTGTTGCGTACGGAGATCTCCCACGCATAATTTTCACGTTGGTTTCCGCCGATCAACTTACGTGATGTGAGATCTTTCAGCTTCTCACGTTTAACAACGATGCGCTTGTCGCGACCCAAAGAAACAGAAAGCGTGTCTTTAACATTGTTGGGATCGATGAACGATGTGCCCACGAATGTTCCTTCGAAGAAGATGTTGGCATCGCCAGGGAGAAGGTTGAATTCTTCCCAACCTAAGCATCGTGCGAGGAGGAATGATTCGGTGTCGAGCTTCGGAGCAACAGCATATTCGTAAATGGAATTCATTTCGTAGTTGCGGATGTCGACGACAGTAGGCTTCGATGAAGAGCTTACGGTGTAAGGGAGAGAGATGTCGAATTCGGTATTGAGAGTTGTTTGAATTGTTGAAGTGTAATCGGCGATTGATTGCGCGGGCTCAGGAGCTGCATCGGCGGCAACTTCTTCTTCAACACTTCGTTCAGCTTTCTTCATTTCCATTGGTGCAGCCGATCTGTATCTCGGCGTCCGAACTACCGGTTGATAAAAATCCAAATACCACGGATCCAACTCTGGCTTCAAACCGCTCTGGTTCGGGTTAGCAGTCGACAACTTTAACTTCACATTCTTCCATTCCTCACCGGTTCCCTGGAACACATTCGCTTTGTATGAAAGAGTGATCGGCGACTTTGTATTGATTGCGCGAAGATCGTACACTGGAGTCCAGCCTGCGTTTTGAACAACATAATTCACTTCGAGCTCTGCCTGTGTCGCAGCATCTGCAGATACATTGACCAGGATCTCACCGGTGTTCCTTGAATACAATTCATTCTGTTCTGCAACCTGTTGATTGATCTTTGCAATTCTTGTATTGATCTTCTTGATCTTTTCGTCCTGCTTCATTCTCGCAGTAACAATGTCGCTCAATCTTGCCCTGAAGAAATCGGCCATGCCCTTCAGTTCTGCAACGGTAATGTTCTGGTTGTTTCCACCGATCCGTTGATTGCTGTTAAGCATCGCTTCTTCTTTATTGAGGATCTCTTTTTGTGATTGCTCGAGCGAAATTTGCCTGTGATAATAGTCGAGTGAATCCCTGAGCACTTTCAGACTTTTAGGAACATTCAGTTCATCGAGAAAATTCTGGCGATGACTGATGCCCAGGATCACGAAACTTCCTTTGCCTGCAGCCTGGATGCTCTCGGTGTCCATTTGAGCGGTGAGGCCTGTGAGAACAAGCGTGGTCTTCCCGGCTTCGAGACGAGTTTTTGCCTGGCGCGTAACCTGTGCCTTGCTCAGGAAAACGGTAACATTGGTGATCTTCGATTCGACACGGGTTTCTACCTGCGCGAAAGCAACGCTCACGGTCATCAACAATACACCAAAAACAAGTTTCATTTTCATATGGGGATCGGTTTACAATTTTTTTGTTACGCGGAGGATACGAATTTATGTTACGCAGAGGATACGCAAAGGTAATCGCGGAGGATACGCAGAGGGAATGCAAAAATTCATCCAAAAACCTCTGCGTATCCATCGCTCCTCGCGACACAATGGCAAAATTATACAGTAATTCCATAATTTAACCGCATGGATTCAACATACTCATATCCCAACCTTTTGGAGTTTTCGAGGGTCATTTTCGAGAAGATCGGATGTACGCCGGAGCAGGCAGACCTCGCCGCTAAAGTATTGCTGCGTGCCGATCTGCGTGGCATCGATTCGCACGGTGTCGCACGTCTCAGCGGGTACATTCGTCTCTGGGAAGCAAAACGTATCAACGCGAAACCAAACATTCGTATTGTCCACGAATCGCCAAGCACCGCTGTCGTCGATGGCGACGGCGGACTCGGCCTGGTAGTCGCCCCTACCGCTATGGAGATCGCTATCTCTAAAGCAACCAAGTGCGGAACAGGTTGGGTTGCCGTAAAAAATTCGAATCACTTCGGCATCGCAGCACAACATGCAATGATGGCGCTCGAACAGGATATGATCGGCATGGCAATGACAAACGCAAGTCCACTAGTCGCTCCAACATTTTCTGTTGAACGATTGTTGGGTACCAATCCTATTTGCGTTGCAATACCGGCAGGAACACAACCGGCGTTTGTTGCCGACTTCGCCACAACAACAGCTGCCAACGGCAAGCTCGAGATCCTTCAAAGAAAAAATGCCGAAGCTCCTGCGGGCTGGATCCAGAAAAAGAACGGCGAGATCTCGCTCAATCCAAACGAACTAAAAGATGGTGGTGCATTGCTTCCACTGGGTGGCGATCGCGATCATGGAAGTCATAAAGGTTTTTGCCTGGGCGCGTGGGTCGATATCTTTTCTGCCGTATTGAGTGGCGCCAACTATGGCCCGTGGGTTCCCCCGTTTGTAAGCTTCCTCGCTCCTCCTGCCGATCCTGTTGGTGAAGGTATCGGTCATTTCTTCGGAGCTATGCGCGTAGATGCGTTTCGTCCGACGTCGGAATTCAAAAGTCACATGGACAATTGGATCACTCGCTTTCGTTCTGCAAAGACAATAGAAGGTCAGCCTGCTGTTGTAATACCTGGCGATCCCGAAAGAGAATATGAAGCGCTACGAATGAAAGAGGGGATCCCGTTACACGGGACTGTAGTCGAAGATCTGAAAGCTCTCGGGGAGAAATTTCAGTTGGTGTTAGAATGAAACGCCACCTGCAGTTATATATACCCGTATGATCCACGGCGAGATGAACGGAGTATAAACACCTCTTGTATTGTAGAGGAGATCATACAGTGCAACGACATTGATCGCGGCGCGCGTACCTATTGGTTGAGTAAATCCAAGGCCAACCGGCAATCGTGAATACATCGATCGCTTGTCACCATTTTGATTGAGCGCGTTGATCATTTGGTATTCGGCATATGCAAACAGCTGTCCGAACCTGTACTGCATGAACGGCGCAATGCCGTACTGATTTATGTTCAGCTGGGGTGCCTGCGAGAAACGATAGGTCTGATACAACACCTGTATACCTACAGAATATGCAGGAGTAACACGATAACCAACAAGCGGGCTCACCGAGATATAAGTATAGCGAAGCCCGTTCGAAGGATAGGCGCCTGCCGAAAAGCTGCCGCCACCTCCAAAGAAGATCCGGTCCTTCAACGTCATCGTCGAAGGCGCTTTCGATCCGCGATTATTTTTATTGAATTGAGCGTAAGACGCAACAGAAACCAGGCACGCAAGAATGATTATCAACAGGGCCTTCATGGCAACGCAGATTAGTCTTCAACAATAACGAAGACATCCTCTGTTTCCTTGCGCATGAGATACTTCTCACGTGCAAATTTTTCAAGGAGCTCCTTATTCGTCATCAGTTCGTTTCGATCTTTCTCAACTTCCACGATCTTCTGGTTGTAATACTCTTTTTCAGATTCGAGATCACCCAGTTTCATCGACATCTTGAATCGCGTAATGAGATCATTCGAGTCTAAAAATGTCATCCAGAACACGAACAGCATCCCGCATACAATATAGAAGTTGCGAAAGGCAGGTGGGAGTTTCTTCAGCATAGTTTAAAAAATGGTAATGCAAGATATGAATTACTGGGCTTTTTCTAAAACCAGGGTAATCTTGTTAAAGTCGGCCGAAGCATTCACCACCCTCCTGAAGTCCTCGTAACGGTCGAGCGGCACGAAGATCTCCTTGTAGAATTCAGCTATAGTGATCTCTAAAATATCGCCTTTCATCTCATAATCCGACTTAAAAAGGAAAGGGTTCTTGTCTGTGTTGTCGTAGACGAAATTCATCTTCAACTGGTCGGCGTTCTTCACAACGTATCCCGCGGGCAGGTGTATTTTTATCGACCGGGTGTAGTTCCTATTGTTGTCGTTCTCAACAGGCGATACTCTTTTATCGTCGCGATACATTTCTATCTGCGGACCGATCAGCAAACCCGCTTTGAATAAAATGCGCGGGCCGGCTTTTTCAATAAAATTTGCCGTCTTAAAATCACCCTGCAACTCGAACCACTCAACATCACTTTTTGTCACTGGCTTCGCCGACCACTTGTTCAGTTGCAGATCGGGTGCTGTCTCTTTGAAGAGCTCTTCCACCATCTGCCTGCGCTTCTCATCGTTCATCAATTGATAGAACGAGATAAAATAATCAGCTGTGAAGCCAACGAACGATCGCGTTACGTTAGCTGTGTTCGATTCAAGATCCGCATCGAAGCTGATGTCGATATTAAGATTGTCCTGGTTGGCGAGATAACTGGCCGCAGGAATTTCATTGATCGTTCCTAGTGCCGACTTCACTTCACCAACCTGGAAGGGCTCGATAAACAAACCTTTCTGCGCAGTGTATTCGCCCGGCACCAACGGGTACCTCGTGGTTAGGTATGGTGCAATAAATCCTTTCGTCTCCGGGAAATAAATGAGGTAGTCGTCGAGATACGACCACGTATCGAAGTCGCCGTCGAACCTGAAACGCTCGCGGCTGCACGTAAGCACCGGGAACGCCTTGATGCCCGCCTGCTCGAACACGCCGAGATAAAGCCGGGTAATGCCTTCTCTCGAAGCCACCTTACTTTTTAGTATCGATGCGATTACGCCCAACTCGCGGTCGCCACTTTCGTCGTTCACATTGATCGTTGTCTTAATAGTATTCTCGATCAGCTTAATTCGATCGGCCGTCTTGGTTGCTTTGCTGAACTTCGAATTGTCCACATACTTTTCGATAGCCTTCTTGTCGTCTTTGGTCAGCGTGGTAAGGATCTCGTAAAAGCGTCGCGATGCATCGGCCCAAGTATAGAGTCGTGCGCGCGACCGCGCGGTGTTGTAGGCAAGCTTGTATTCGATTCGCTTCCGGTTGGCCATTACGTTGGCAAACGGTTCTTCTTTAGTTGCATTAACATCCGTTGCACTCATCTCGTAAGCATTCTGAGTTGTATCCGGCAACTGTTTTACTTCGGGAAGCCCGTTGTATGTTCTGAAATCGAATTTGAGATGTCGCGGGCTGGTGAGTTTCATCGATGTGGTCTTCACGGGAACATCGAATTGCATGAACTCACGGTTGAACATATCGGCAACCATCTTGCGTGTGAAGTAATACTCCACTTCGCTGCCGAGCTCCACTCCCTCAACCGCAAAGATCCGGTAGGCATTGCCGCTGGCTTCTTCCTTGATCTCTTTCAGGTTTGTTTCATCGAAGTAAACAACCTTACCTGCTTTATTGATTGCCCTGGCCTTCAACGCGGTCAGTGCCATGGTGCTGTTCATCGAAATGTAAATGCGATTGTGTTTCTGGATGGCCTCGTTGCTGTTCACGTAAATGATCTTGTGATGCGTGGAGTACATCAGGAACTCGTCGTTCTCGAAAGTATATTCATACAGCACATGATTTTTGATCATGATCTCGGGCAGCTTCTCTTCATCGGCCGACAACGTGAAACGGCTACGTTGTTGTTCCCACTGGTATTCACCTGGCTTTGTCGCAAAAACACTGACAGCCACGAACATCATTGCTGTCATCATCATTGTCGCTCTTCTCATCCTATTTCTTCTTAAGTACTATAGTTTCTTTGTCAGCGTCCTGGGCTGTCTTGTTGGCATCATTCCAATCTTTGAACTGCGTGGGTTCGAGGAGAAAATCGTCGAGTCTCATGATCCTTTTACAAATGATCTTTCCAGGCTGCGTGGTATAAGTTATTGAGCAGGTAAATGCATCGCTTTTAAACGACACATTTTTCGGGAGGTACTCGACTGTGTAATTCTCAGGAACTTCAAATTCCACAACCTCTTCGGCAATGCCTTTATAATCCCGCTCGAACGGTGCCATTCTCGTTGCTGGCAATTGCAGGTTACGACGATCTTTCGTGAGGCTGAGGTTCACATAAATTTCATTATCAACAACCTGGAAATAATCGCTGATGGTAAAATCATATTTTATCGCAGTTGGCTTGTCGCGGTCGCCAAGGTCCACTACCTCGAAGCTCTTAAGAGAGTACTTGTTGCTTCCCTTCTTTGTGTAATTCTCAACTCCTTTCCTAACGTTGTCCTGGTTGCCCCGGTCGATATCGTATGCATTGAAGATCTTACAGTAACCAGTAAGCGACAGCTTCCCCGAACCTGAAAGCTTGTTGTTATCTATTTTCAGTTTTACAGAATCGAGACTGACATTCTCATCGGTATTGATCTCGGGAACAACTTTAACTTCATACTTATCGGGGCCGTAGCTGATGAATGCTTCTTTGCCCTGTATCATCGATGAAGGCAGTCCCACTTTCGTGTAGTTGCCGGTTCCATCCAAAAAGATGTATTCACCAGTCGGACTAACATAAGTCGCGATCATGTGATTGTCGACGATTGGAGTCGGGAACTCGGTGTATTTAAATGACAAATCGCGAGTGCCTATCCATGTATGGTATGCGTTGTTGACACCGGCCATGTGAAGCATAGTAACGATCAGGTTGGCCATGTCTTTGCAATCGCCGTAACGTTTCTCGCAAACATAACTTGCGGGGTGTGGTATCAATCCGCGCATGCCTTGCTCGAAAGCGATGTATTTAATATTGTCCTGCACCCAATAGAATACGCCCTTCACGATATCCATCTCGGTTTTACTGTTTGCTTTGATGTCTTTCACAACACCTTCAAGCTCCGGCGAAGGCGTTGAGTTCAACGACTTAATAAATCCCGAATACCATTTATGAAGGTCCGTAAGATCCGATAATACTCTCGTCGTTCCCTTCTTCGTGGTGTACGACTTCACGTGACATTCAACATACGGTGCGAAGTACGTTAGAGCCGGCGCATTCGATTCAAATTCTATCGCGGGAAGATCCTTTGCGGTCCATTGATAATAAACAAAGCCGCCTTTCTCCGTTTTTTGAAACGTGATCTTGTTCTCACGATCGTTGAGCACCTTATACGAGAGCTCTATTCCTTTAGAAGCTTTGATGGTGTATTGAGATAATGCGTGCGGCAGGTTGCTCTGCATCAGGTACCCCGAAATAAATTTTATATCTTTGATGTTCTCGCGATATTGCAACAACGTTCTGCTCTGCGACGCAACGGAAGGGAAATCAAAAGAATAATAATAAGAGTCGTCGTAAAAAATTCCTTCGGAGTGACTATCGTTCTTTTTGAAGCTGGTAACACTCATCTCCTTGTAGCGGCTCCTGTCCCACACGAGTGTTTTCGCTTTGATGTCGGCAATCTCCGTAAAGCTCGATCCATAGATCTTCTTGTCGGAGTACATCTCGGTCTGATCTTTCAGGTGAAGCATGTCCTGCGTGAGATCGGCCCATGCTTTAATTGAATCTCCATCGAGCACGAGGTTGAGAACTTCCGATCGTTCTACATACACAGCAGGCTCGCCAGGAAACTTCTGGTTAAGACTTTTATAAATGTCAGAACCTTGTCCGTTGGCAACACCAACACTGACCGCCATCATAATTGCGGCAAACAACTTCACTTTCATCTTACAATTTATTTGAGGGGCAATCCATTATAAAATTCCACTTCCATCGACTTCACTCCTTTGGAGTAATACACCGTAGGCCCATGCAGTTCATCCAGCTTATAGCTTACTGTTTTGATGAGCGCTCCTGTTTCGTCGTAAGCTTCTAATACGCCTTCCGACAAATTGAAACGATACTGGCCCTTCAGGCAAAGCTTGCCGTTGGGGTAATACTCAACAAAACTTCCATCGTTATTACCATTAACGTAATGGTACTCCCTGCACAGTTTACCGCTGGAAAAATAAATACGTTTTGCGCCCGAAAGGGTACCGTTTTCATATTCTTCCTCGTACGCTTTTACTCCATTCGGATAATACGCGACCACGCTCATTTTAGATGTAAACTGCCTCCATGGCCCCATTTGGCCATTTTTCTCGGTGGACCTGATGGTAGCGAGCTGGTCAGAAATATATTTTTTTTCTGTGAGCACCGTTCCGTCCGGCGCCAGGAAACGGGAGATCCCCTCAAGCTCGCCTTCATCCATTTCCGACATCTGGTAAGGTTTACCAAAGGCATAGTAATCTGTGTCTATACTATCTGCATCGCCATCAACATACCTTGTGACCCTGTAAACCTTTCCGGCCTTATTGTATCTCGTCCAGAGCCCTGTTCGGGAGCCACCAAGATAATCTCCGCCAGCTATAGGTGCACCATCTGCATCGTTGCTGGTGAAATGACCTGTACGTTCGTCGTTATGATAGGTGCTTTGATAGAAAACCTTGCCGTTCGGGAAGAGCCGTTCAAATACTCCTTCAACTTTCCCGCATTTCACAGTATATCTTGTGTGAGGCGATCCTGATGCGTAGTTGAATGATCTTGCACCATCCGATTTTTCATCGTTGTAAAGTATTTGTCGCAAGCCGTCGTGAGAACTTTCCATGGTCTTCTCACCACTCACATAGAAATCGCGAGCCCAGATCTTTCCGTCCACCGCATAACCATACACCGTATCGACACCTTCGCCATCGCGGTAGTAACCATCGGTCTCAACTGTTCCATCGGCGTAATACGAAAGCCATTGTTGCTGCGACTTTCCTTTCAGTTCCCAACCCTCACGACTCACTTTTCCATTGGAGTAAAACCATTGCTGGTATCCGTCGCGTTCACCGTTTTTATATTCAGTTATCGAATACTTCTGTCCGCTCCGGAAGAAATCTACTTGCTGACCGTCGAATTCTCCATCAACATAATTATAGGTGGCTGATAGAATTCCATCGATGAAATAAGTTGTCCACTTACCCTCTTTCTTTCCATTCTTATATTTTCCTTCCGATAAGAGCTGACCATTTTCGAAGTTGTGTTTCGCATCGAAATTTCCATCGGGCGATCCGAACTTCTTAGTCTCTTTTCCACTCTCGTCGTACCAGGCAACTTCAATCAACAAACCATTCTTGTATGTGTGCTTTGCGTACATCTTTCCGTGGGCGTAAAAAATATTCTCCTTGTCGAACTTGCCTTCTTTGTCGAATGTTCGCTGCTCGTACTTTTCACCTTTGCGGTTTTGATAGATCCATTCACCAACCGGTTCGTCGTTGATGTATTGTCCTTTGAATCGTAGCACGCCGTTATTGTGATATCCTTCAGCAGGGCCTTCTGCTTTGTCGGCAACGTAGACGTATTTGTCTTTTGTTTTTCCGTTTGGCCAAAAGCGTTCGAGCGTGCCATCACGCATTCCGTCTTTATAACCCGCTTTGCCAATTACTTTACCTGTTACATCGTAATCGGTCCACGTATTCGAAAGCTTGTCGTTTACGTATTCAAATTCTGATCTCACTACACCGTTCTGGTACCAGGTTTTTCCTTTGCCTGTTCGTTTGCCATCCTTGTGAGTTCGTGTTTCACTCATGGTGCCACACGGGAAATAGAAAGCGATCTGTCCTTCGATTACTTCGTTCTTCAAAAAATAATGAATGCGTTGTGATCCATCGCGATAAAACTCGGTTGTCTCGCCGGTGTCAACATTCTCGGCAGATACGGGTCGCCCTTCGTTGTTGTAGTATTTCCATTCACCCGACTTCTTTCCATTGGTATAATTTCCCACGGCGCTGATCTCGCCGTTCCTGTGAAGCCACATCCATCGTCCCGATCTTTGCCCGTTGCTGATGGCGCCGAACCCTTCCAGTAAGTTTTTCTCGTACTCGGTATGTGCGGGTGATGGAATGTTATAGGATTCCGGAACAGTGATAGTCTCGCGAACCTGGACGATCACCGGGTTGAGCGCGTCGTAATATGTATTGAGCTCCTTCTGATGTTTCGTGCTCCACTTTTTAACTTCTTCAAGGGAAGACGATTCCAGTATGTGATACAAAAATGGTTGGATCAATTTCTTATCACGAATAGTAGAATAGATTGGTCCATAGAATTTCACCCACGGATCATCTACGGATTCAGACGCTGTATTCATTTGCTGAAGCAGCATCTCGAATTGTTTCACCGTCGCAATATTGATGGGAACCTCGGTCTTGAATTTTTTGTCCATGGAAATGGAAGATCGAAGTATCTGGTCGAGACGTTCGTAAGCGTTGTTGTTGATCTTTTGGTCTGAACCATTTCCTTCCCACTCCACCTGGTTGCTCGCAACCCGCTCTAACAACTGGAGCTTTTCATTGTTGGTATTTCTTAACATCATGTACATGCCGAGCGACAGCATGGCGTGCGTCTTATCCCCCAGGTACAACGCGAGGTTACCGAGATTTAAATGTGTTGCCGTGCTGCGCGGAGCTATCGAAAGAACATCGTAATATGCTTTTACTGCATTTTTATAATCGTGTTTGTTGTGATACATCGTACCACGCAAATACAACAGCTCCGAGTCGAATGGATATTTCTTTGATGCAGCTTCCATCATAGCGATACCCTTGTCGTATTCCTTTTTCATCTCGCAGATGTTGCCCTTCACACGCCACATTGCTGCACCATACTCCGTAGGGTGTTGCAGCACATAATCGGCAGTTGCGTCGGCCAGGTCGAACTGTTCACTCACCATGTACAGTGCTGCCAACACCGATCTCGATGCCACATAATTTGTGTCGCGCTTCGGTATCGATAAAATTTCTTTAATGGCGAGGTCAAACTTCTGGGAGTCCTGGAGTTGCTCCACACGCTTCAACACTTCACCAGAATCAACCAACGGGATCCGCTGGGCATTAACAGAAGTGGCAGTAAAGCCTGCCAAAACGAACAGGAAGAGGGTGTACTTCATCTGTACAAGATAAAAAAAGCCCTGTAGCGTGGTGCTACAGGGCTTTCAAAATCTACCCCCGGAATTTATTAGAATTTCCGGCCGGGGAAGTATGCAACGTCGGCAAGCTCTTCCTCGATGCGAAGGAGCTGGTTGTATTTCGCCATACGATCCGAACGCGATGCTGAGCCGGTCTTGATCTGGCCGGTGTTCAATGCTACTGCAAGGTCGGCGATAGTGCTGTCTTCAGTTTCACCACTGCGGTGCGACATGATGCTCTTGTAAGCATTCTTTTTCGCGAGGTTCACAGCGTCTATCGTTTCCGTAAGTGAACCGATCTGGTTTACTTTCACAAGGATCGAGTTGGCAACGCCCATGTCGATACCTTTCTGGAGGAACTCAACATTGGTAACGAACAAGTCATCACCAACGAGCTGTACTTTGTCACCGATCTTGTCGGTAAGTTTCTTCCAGCCGTCCCAATCATCTTCAGCCATACCGTCTTCGATGCTGATGATAGGGTATTTCTTCGCCCACTTTGCCCAATAGTCCACCATCTCGTCGGACTTCAATTTCTTTCCGTCCGATTTTTTGAAGGTGTATATTTTAGTTTTCGGGTCATAGAATTCGGAGCTCGCAGCGTCCATAGCAATGAAGATATCTTCGCCAGGTTTGAAACCTGCTTTTTCGATTGCCTTCAACACAACTTCGATAGCTTCCTCGTTCGATTTGATGTTCGGAGCGAAGCCACCTTCGTCACCAACGTTTGTTGAGAGGCCCTGGTCGTGAAGAACTTTCTTCAGTGTGTGAAACACTTCTGTTCCCATGCGAAGAGCTTCAGAGAATGTGTCGGCCTTCACCGGCATTACCATGAACTCCTGGTAGTCGATCGAGTTATCGGCGTGGCTACCACCATTCAGGATGTTCATCATGGGTACGGGAAGTGTGTTGGCATTTACACCACCGATGTACTTGTACAACGAAAGTCCCGATTCCATCGCGGCTGCTTTCGCAACGGCGAGAGATACCCCGAGAATCGCATTAGCGCCAAGCTTGCCTTTGTTGTTGGTGCCGTCGAGTTCGATCATGATCTTGTCGACCACGTTTTGATCGAGAACATTCAGGCCAACGATCGCCGATGCGATCTTGCTGTTCACGTTGTCGACTGCTTTCAAAACTCCTTTGCCCACATATTTTTTCTTGTCACCATCTCGTAATTCTACCGCTTCATGCGTACCGGTTGATGCACCGGAAGGAACAGCAGCACGACCAAAGGCACCGCTTTCAGTAAACACATCTACTTCTACAGTAGGGTTTCCACGACTGTCAAGGATTTGGCGGGCGTGAATGGATTCAATTAAAGACATAAAAAAGTTTCTAGTTTAAGTTTCTAGTTCTGTTGTTTAATCATTTCGACGAACTGGTCGAACAAATATCGTGAGTCGTGTGGACCAGGACTTGCCTCGGGGTGATACTGCACCGAGAATGCTTTCTTGCTCTTCAGCCTGATGCCCATGATCGTGTTGTCATTAAGATGCAGGTGCGTTACCTCTACATCGGGATTCTTATCGATACCATCGGAGCTGATTGCAAACCCATGGTTCTGCGAAGTCATTTCACCAAGGCCAGTCAATAAATTCTTCACCGGGTGATTGAGCCCGCGATGACCGTGGTGCATTTTATAAGTCGTGAGTCCGGCAGCAAGACCAAGTAATTGGTTGCCGAGACAAATTCCGAATAACGGTTGCTTGTCGTGGTTGAGGATCTCTTTAACGGTCTGCACTGCATATGGCATTACCGACGGATCGCCGGGGCCATTGGAGATGAAGTATCCGTGTGGGTTCCATTTCTCCATTTCCGCGAAAGATGTCTTTGCAGGAAACACCTGCACGTAGCAGCCGCGTTCTGCAAGGTTCTTCAGGATGTTCGTCTTGATGCCGAGGTCGAGGGCAGCGACGCGGTACTTTGCGTCTGCGTCTCCGAAGAAATAAGGTTTCGTGGTGCTTACCACCGACGACAGTTCGAGGCCGTCCATCGAGGGTACTTTTTTCAGTTCTCCCTTCATCTGGTCGGGCGTGAGCACCGAAGAAATGAGGGCATTCATAGCGCCTTTGCTGCGGATGTAGCGTACGAGCATGCGGGTGTCGACGTTCGAGATGCCTACTACGCCGTGTCTCTCGAGGTACTGTTGGAGGCTTTCGCGGGCTGTGAGGCGGCTGAATTCTTCCGAGAACTCATTCACCACGATGCCGGCGATCTGGGGTTTCTGCGACTCCTGTTCCTCGTTTACCGTGCCGTAATTGCCGATGTGGGCGGTTGTGTTTACGATGATCTGGCCGTAGTAAGAGGGGTCGGTGTAGATCTCCTGGTAGCCGGTCATGCCCGTGTTGAAGCAGATCTCGCCGCCAGTTGTGCCTTTCTTTCCGATTGCCTTTCCTTCTACCAGGAAGCCGTCTTCGAGTAACAGATAAGCGATGTCTTTCAATTCTTTAATTTTTTACAAAAATAAAAAAGGGACTGAACCGAAATTCAATCCCTCTTCTTTATTAGTTGGGCAGCTCACTATTTGCTTTTAGCTGGTTTTGCTGCCTTTTCCTTCTTTGCTTTAGGCTCTTTAGCCTTTTTCTCTGCTGCAGGTGCTTCGCCTTCGGCTCCTTCCGTTTTCTTGCCTTTGCTGCGACCGCGGCGTGTCTTGCCCTTCTTCTCTTCTGCGTCCTTCTTGTACAGGTCGTTGAAGTCTACAAGCTCCATGAGGCACATTTCGGCATTGTCACCCAGGCGGGTATCGCCCAGCTTGATAATGCGGGTATAGCCACCTGGCCTTTCGCCGATACGGCCCGCCACTTCACCGAAGAGGGTCTTCACAGACTCTTTGTTCTGCAGGTACGACATTACCGTTCTGCGTGAGTGCTGTGTATCGTCCTTCGCTTTGGTAATAAGCGGCTCAACGTATTTCCTGAGCGACTTGGCCTTAGCTACTGTGGTAGTGATCCTCTTGGCGAGGATCAGCGCAGAAGCCATGTTAGAAAGGAGTGCATCGCGATGCGCTTTCGTGCGGCTGAGGTGATTTACTTTCTTACCGTGTCTCATTGTTCTTCTTAGTCTTCTTCCAGTTTATACTTACCGAGATCCATACCGAAGGTAAGGTTCTTCTCAGCTACTAATTGTTCGAGTTCTGCCAGTGACTTCTTACCGAAGTTCCTGAACTTCATCATGTCCGAGATCTCGAGTTGTACAAGGTCTCCCAGTGTTTTCACGTCAGCTGCTTTCAGGCAGTTGTAAGCGCGTACTGAAAGGTCGAGGTCGTGGAGCGGAGTTTTGAGAAGCTTGCGCATGTGCAGCATCTCTTCGTCCACCTGTTCGATCTCGCTGTCCTTGCCGGTTTCGAGTTCGATCGATTTGTCGGAGAACAGTCTGAAGTGCTGGATCAGGATGAATGCAGCGCCTTCGAGAGCTTTCTCAGGATGGATTGAACCATCTGTTTCGATATCGATGAGAAGTTTTTCGTAGTCGGTCTTTTGTTCAACGCGGGTGTTTTCTACGCTGAACTTCACATTCTTGATAGGTGTGAAGATGGCGTCGATCGGAATGAACCCGAATACCTGTTCATTCGGTTTGTTTTCCTCTGCAGGAAGATAACCGCGTCCTTTATCGATTGTCAGTTCGATCTCGAAATGTGCAGCCTCATCGAGGTTACAGATAACGTGATCGGGGTTGAGTATTTCGAAAGCAGAAGTAAACTTGGCAACGTCGCCAGCTTTGAACTGCTTTTGTTTTTTAATGCTTACAGTGATCTTGCTATCGAAGTTCTCTGATGTTTTGCGGAAACGAACCTGCTTCAGGTTCAGGATGATCTCAGCTACATCTTCTACTACTCCTTCGATTGTTGAAAATTCATGCAACACGCCAGGAACCTTGATTCCCGTGATTGCATAGCCCTCGAGTGATGAAAGCAGGATGCGGCGCAACGCATTTCCGATCGTTACTCCATATCCTTTCTCCAAAGGTTTGAATGTGAACAAGCCGTGAAAATCATCGGACTTCTCCATCACCACCTTCTCAGGCATTTGAAAAGCTAAAATTGACATGTTTAAGTTGTTTAAGTGAAGTGATCGCTGCAGAACGGATAGGCTTCAAACCGTTCCCAACAAACCACGAATTACTTAGAATACAATTCGACGATCAGCTGCTCGTTGATGTTCTCAGGGATCTCCGAACGAAGCGGCAGGTTAACCAACTTGCCGGCCATTTCAGAACCGTCCCATTCCAACCAGCTGTATTTCTTCGAACCGCCTACAGACAAGCTGTTAGTGATTGTTTCGATAGACTTTGACTTCTCGCGAACACCAATCACATCGCCAGGGCGAAGTGTATATGAAGGTATGTTTACAACATCACTGTTTACAGTGATGTGCTTATGAACTACCAATTGACGAGCACCGCGGCGTGTTGGTGCAATACCAAGACGATACACTGTGTTATCGAGACGAGCCTCAAGCATTTGCAGGAGAACTTCGCCGGTTACGCCTTTCTTACGTGAAGCTTTGTCGAATGTGTTGGCAAACTGTCTTTCGAGGATGCCATAAATGTATTTCGCCTTTTGCTTCTCCTGGAGCTGGATAGCGTATTCAGATTGTTTACGCTTCTTTCCTTTGCCGTGCATCCCGGGAGCATAGTTCTTCTTCTGAGCTGCTTTGCTTTCACCGAGGATCGGCTCGTTAAACTTCCTTGAGATTCGGGCCTTGGGGCCTGTGTACCTTGCCATTTCTTTTACTTTTTATTTAAACTTTATTATTCCTGCCTGGAGCTTTTGCGTCGAAAAAATCGAACACCAGTCTTTTCCCTGCAGTTCTATGCAACCAGCTTGCTGTGCTGCATAGGTTTTTTATTTATACACGTCTTGCTTTAGGAGGACGGCAGCCATTGTGCGGCAGCGGAGTCACATCCTTAATAGTTGTGATCTCGATACCAGCGCCCTGGATAGTACGGATCGCAGATTCGCGACCAGCGCCGGGACCCTTCACAAAAACTTCCACCTTGCGAAGACCCATTTCGAAAGCCTTAGTAGCACACTCTTGCGCTGCAGTCTGAGCTGCATAAGGAGTGTTCTTCTTAGAACCTTTGAAACCCATCTTACCAGCAGAAGCCCATGATATCACCTGGCCAGTTGTATTGGTCATGGAGATAGTGATGTTGTTGAATGTAGCTTTGATGTGAGCCTGTCCAACAGCCTCAACCACGACAACACGCTTCTTGCTTTTGTCTTTTTTCTTTTCTACAGGTGCATTAGTTGCTGCCATAACCTAATTATCCTTTAGTTGCTTTCTTCTTATTTGCTACGGTCTTTCTCTTACCCTTACGGGTACGAGCATTGTTCTTGGTGGTTTGTCCACGTACAGGAAGACCCTTACGGTGACGGAGGCCACGGTACGAACCGATATCCATCAGGCGCTTGATGCTCAATTGGATCTCTGAACGAAGCAGACCTTCGATCTTAAACTGCTCGGATATGATGGCACGGATGGCGTTCGACTCTTCGTCGTTCCAATCCTTTACCTTCTTGTTTATATCAACGTTAGCTTGCGCAAGGATGCGTTGTGCAGACCTGCGGCCAACGCCGAAGATGTATGTGAGAGCGATCTCACCTCTTTTGTTATCCGGAATATCAACACCAGCTATACGTGCCATGTTTCTTTAGTTATCGTTGTTAGTTATTAACCCTGGCGTTGTTTGTAACGCGGGTTCTTTTTGTTGATTACGTACAGTTTTCCTTTACGGCGGATGATCTTACAATCAGCGCTGCGTTTTTTGATGGAAGCTCTTACTTTCATATCTATTTGTACCTAAATATTATCCTTCCTTTACTGAGGTCGTATGGAGACATCTCCAACCTTACCTTATCACCAGGCAGAATCCGGATGTAATGCATCCTCATCTTACCCGAAATATGTGCGAGCACTGAGTGACCATTTTCCAACTGCACCCTGAACATCGCGTTCGAGAGTGCTTCCTGGATGATTCCGTCTTGCTCTATTGACTTTTGTTTCGCCACTTATAACTATATGCTTCTTCTATATACTTATGCGTCGTCAGTACTTCAGTCTTCTTGTCGTACACTGCGACCATGTGTTCGAAGTGTGCCGACTGTTGTCTGTCGCGGGTGCGGATGGTCCAACCATCTGCCTCCTGTACCACGTTTCTTGTTCCGAGGTTGATCATTGGTTCGATGGCAAACACCATCCCTGCAACGATCTTCACTCCTTTTCCTCTCATTCCGTAGTTCGGTACTTCCGGATCTTCGTGAAGGTTTTTCCCAACACCATGACCGACCAGCTCCCTCACTACTCCATAGCCGAATTTCTCGACATAACTCTGGATCGCGTAACCGATATCGCCGATGCGATTACCAGCTTTCGCCTGTTCTATTCCGAGGTACAACGAATCGTACGTTCGGTTAAGAAGGTCGAGCACCGGCTGTGTTACACCTTCCAGTGGATAGGTATACGCAGAATCGCTATGGAATCCTTTGTACTTCACTCCGCAATCCACCGATATGATGTCGCCCTCTTTAAGTTCATATTCCCCGGGGAAACCATGAACCACCACCTCGTTTAGCGAGATGCAGAGCGTCGACGGGAATGTTCCTCCATAATGTTTGAAGGATGGGATCCCATCGTTATCGCGAATGAATTCCTCAGCGACCTGATCCAGTTTTTTCGTTTTTACTCCTGGCTTAACCAGTTTCGCAACTTCTCCATGAGCTTTACCCAATATCTGGGCACTCTCACGCATCAACTGGATCTCTTCGTCAGTCTTGAGGTGAACCATTTCAACTCAGGCCGCAGCAAACTGAGAACGTCCTTTTACACGACCCGATTTCATCATCCCTTCGTAGTGCCTCATGAGGAGGTAGCTTTCGATTTGCTGGAGAGTGTCGAGAACAACACCAACCAGGATCAACAGCGACGTTCCGCCATAGAAGTACGCGAAGTTCTGCGAGATGCCAGCCTTCACCGCGAAAGCGGGAAGAATAGCGATCGCCGCAAGGAAAAGTGCGCCGGGTAGAGTAATCTTTGATAAAATACTGTCTATAAACTCAGCAGTCTGCTTACCGGGTTTGATACCGGGAACAAAACCACCGTTTCTCTTCAAATTATCAGCAATGTCGTTCGAGGGAACGGTGATCGCTGTATAGAAAAATGTGAATATCAGGATCAACGAAGCAAACAACAGGTTGTATTGCCACGATGTGAAATCCGAGAACGTAGTGCCTACCGATATTGCAGCATCCGAATCTTTGAATGCACCTGCGATGAGTGGAGGCAGGAACATCAATGCCTGTGCAAAGATGATTGGCATTACACCAGCTGAGTTCAGTTTCAGCGGGATGAAATCGCGCTTGCCACCATACAACTTGTTGCCAACAACCTGCTTCGCATATTGAACTGGTATGCGACGTGTTGCCTGTGTAAGGGCAATTACTCCGACAACGATGAAGAACAGCACGAGCAATTCAATGATGAAGAGCAGGGCCTGGTCTAAACCTTTGTTCTCAACAGCTTCCTGGTAGATAGCTGCAGGGAATCTCGACACGATACCGATCATGATCAGCATAGAGATACCGTTGCCGATACCTTTGTCGGTGATCCTTTCGCCAAGCCACATACAGAACATTGTTCCGGCAATGAGGATGACGATCGACGATGCTGTGAAGAACAAACCAGGATTGATGATCGCGTCGTCGTTGATAGTTGCTCTTAAGTATGCATAAGACTGTGCGGCTGTGATGATGATCGTGAGCACGCGTGTCCATTGATTCAATTTCTTTCTTCCGCTATCTCCTTCTTTCTGAAGTTTTGCGAAACGGGGAACAGCAACCGTAAGGAGCTGCACCACGATCGATGCGGAGATATAAGGCATGATACCAAGTGCGAAGATCGAAGCACGGCTGAACGAACCTCCGAGGAAAGTATTCAACAGGTTGAAGATACCTTGTTGTTCACCACCATTAGGAAGAAGGTTTGGATTAACGCCAGGCAAAACGATATAAGAACCTAAACGGAAGATGATCAGATACCCCATGGTATTCAGGATCCTGACGCGGAGGTCCTCAATCGAAAAGATGTTATATATCGTTCTAAAAAATCGCATTGCTATTAGATTGTAGTTACAGTACCGCCAACCTTCTGTATTGCCTGTGTGGCTGTCTCAGAGAAAGCATGTGCTGAAACGTTAACTTTCGATTTCAATTCGCCACGGCCCAACACCTTTACCTTATCCTTTTTGCCAACGATACCGTTGTCGATAAGTACCTGTACACTGATGTCCGCTGATTTAATTTTAGAGGCGAGTTCTTCGATAGCATCGAGGTTCACGCTCTTGAAGTAAATCTTGTTATTGTTCTTGAAGCCGAACTTGGGGATACGGCGCTGGAGTGGCATCTGACCACCTTCGAAGCCGAACTTCTTGTGATATCCTGAGCGTGACTGCGCACCTTTGTGACCGCGGCCGGCTGTGCTACCACCCGAACCCTGGCCTCTGCCCAGACGCTTGTTTGTTTTTGTAGAACCTGTTGCAGGCTTAAGTGTATGCAGCTTCATGTTATAATTCCTTTACGGATACCAGATGACTTACCTTATCTACCATCCCCTTGATCTGGGGAGTGAATTCAACTTCTACGAAGGCGTTAGGTTTTCCGAGACCCAATGACTGGATAGTTCTCAATTGAGTTTCGGGACGCTTGATCGTACTACGAGTCTGTGTGATTCTAACCTTTGCCATGTTGTTAGCCGTTGTAAACTTTTGACAATTCAATTCCCCTGTTGCGTGCGATAGTGTAAGCGTCGCGCATTGTAGTTAAAGCTTTGAAAGTTGCTTTCACCACGTTGTGAGGATTCGAAGATCCTTTTGACTTTGCAAGCACGTTGTGCACACCGGCGCTTTCGAGAACGGCGCGCATCGCACCACCGGCGATTACACCAGTACCGGGAGATGCAGGCTTCAGAAGTACAAAGCCGCCACCGAACTTACCGATCGATTCGTGGGGAACTGTGCCCTTGATGATCGGAACTTTAACGAGGTGCTTCTTTGCATCATCGATGCCTTTGGTGATCGCGTCGGTTACTTCATTGGCTTTGCCAAGACCGTATCCTACCACGCCGTTGCCGTCTCCAACAACTACGATGGCTGCGAATGAGAAGCGGCGACCGCCTTTCACCACCTTTGCCACGCGCTGGATTGCTACTACCTTTTCTTTGAGGTCGATCTCGCTGGCCTTAACCGTGCTGACGTTGCTTTGTGTCATGCTATTTTCTTAGAATTTTAATCCGCCTTCTCTGGCACCTTCAGCCAAAGCCTTAACATTTCCGTGATACAGGTAACCATTGCGATCGAATACGATGCTGTTGATACCTGCAGCTATTGCTCTTTCGGCAAGCTTCTTACCCACTGCCTTCGAAGTCTCAACTTTCACAGAGCTCTTTTTATCGAGTTCTACAGAAGAAACTGAAAGGATGGTGTGACTCTTAGAGTCGTCGATCACCTGTGCGTAGATAGCTTTGTTGCTTTTGAAAACTGAAAGGCGCGGTACTGATGTGGTTCCCTCAATCTTGTTGCGGATACCCATCTTGATCCTGTTCCTGCGACCTGATTTAGTTTTTATGTTGCTCATATAATCTTCAATTCCAGCTCTTGTTATTTAGCAGCAGCCTTACCAGCCTTCCTGCGTACAAACTCACCCATGTAACGAATACCCTTGCCTTTGTAAGGTTCAACCTTACGGAGCGACTTGATCTTCGCAGCTACCTGGCCAATCAATTGTTTATCGATGCCTTCGAGAATGATCTTTGGATTCTGACCTTTCTCCTGTTCAGCCTGGAGTTTCAATTCGCCGGGGATCGCAACAAACACGTTGTGCGAATAACCGATGCTCAACTCGAGCACGTTGCCTTGTGCGGATGCTTTGTAACCCACACCAATCAATTCCATTTCGCGACGGTAGCCTTTGCTTACACCTTCAACCATGTTGGCGATGAGGGCGCGGTACAAACCGTGCTGTGACTTATGTCTTTTCTGTTCAGTGGGACGCTCGATCTCTACTGACTCTGCGCTCACTGTAACTTTGAAGTCGGGTTCGAGAACCTGCTTCAGTTCACCTTTGGGACCTTTCACAGTCACCTTGCGGTCGGTAGCATTGAATGCTACGGTTACGCCTTTCGGCAGGGATATGGGTTTTCTTCCAATTCGTGACATGACTGTGATCGATTAATAGACGTAACACAATACTTCTCCACCTACATTCATCACGCGTGCTTCTTTATCGGTTACCACTCCTTTTGAAGTAGAGAGGATAGCGATGCCAAGTCCGTTAAGAACTTTAGGGAGCTCGGTTGATGGTTTATACTGGCGCAAACCAGGCGAGCTAACTCGCTGCAGTTTGTTGATGGCCGACTCGCGGGTTTCGGGGTTGTACTTAAGTGCAATCCTGATCTTGCCCTGCTTGTTGTCAGTTTCCTCGAACTTGTAATTGAGGATGTAGCCTTTGTCGAACAATACCTTGGTGAGCTCCTTCTTGAGGTTGGAGGCAGGTACTTCCACGACGCGGTGGCGTGCCTTAATGGCGTTGCGCAGCCGGGTCAAATAATCTGCAATTGGATCTGTCGTCTTCATTTTTCTATTCCTAGTAAAAGGCAAACCCGTTCTTTTGAAACGGGCTGCAAAGATACCTAACAATTTTTGTTATCCAAAAAACTGTTACCTGGTTTCCTCCCTTTGATCAGGGGACCTGGGTATTCAGCAACCGTATTTTAGCATTGGCCGTCCTGGCAAACACTCTTTCCCACCTACGCTAAGCTCCGGCGGGCGCAGCCCAATCTTCATTGGGCCCGCTGGGATTACCAGCTAGCCTTCGTCAGACCGGGAATTTTACCCTCGTGAGCCAGCAGGCGGAATTGGTTACGGCAGATGCCGAATTTGCCAATGTACGCGCGTGGTCTTCCGGTAAGCTTGCAGCGGTTGCGGAGGCGCACCGCCGAAGAGCTACGGGGAAGGGTGTCCAGCTTCGCCCAGTTGCCAGCTTCTTTCAAAGCCTTACGCTTGGCGGCGAACTTCTTCACCATCTCCTCTTTCTTCCTTGTCCTGGCGATAATCGATAATTTTGCCATTGTTTCTTTAGTGCTTAGTTCTGAGTGCTAAGTGCTTATTTAGTTCTGTGCTACTACTTTCTGCACGAAGGGCATTCCGAATGCCTTCAGCAGCTCATAGCTTTCTTCGTCTGTTGATGCGCTGGTCACGAAAGTGATATCCATACCGTTGATCTTCTGAACCTTGTCGATCGAGATCTCGGGGAAGATGATCTGTTCTTTCACACCCAGTGTGTAATTGCCACGTCCGTCGAAGCCTTTGTCGCTAACTCCTTTGAAGTCGCGAACGCGGGGCAGTGCAACGTTCATGAGCCTGTCGAGGAACTCATACATGCGGTCGCCACGGAGGGTAACTTTAGCGCCGATAGGCTGGTTGCCACGAAGCTTGAAGTTAGAGATATCTTTCTTCGAGCGGGTAGCTACAGCTTTCTGACCAGTGATTGTAGTGAGCTCTTCAACTCCTACATCAACCAGTTTCTTATCTGCTACAGCGGCACCAATACCTTTATTGATGCAAATTTTTTGAATGCGGGGTACCTGCATCACAGAGTCATACTGAAATCTTGATTTCAGTGCGCTCACGATTTCCTTTTGGTACTTCTCCTTTAATCTTGGTGTTGCCATTACTTCGATTCAGTTATAAATGAACCTGATTTTTTTGCAAAACGCTGGAGCACACCTTTGTCGTTGGCTTTGCGGCCAACGCGAGTGGGCTTACCAGATGAAGGGTCAATCAATACCAGGTTGCTGATATGAACAGCAGCTTCTGTTTTCTTGATGCCACCTTCGGGCTTACCTGCAGAGGGCTTCTGGTGTTTAGTCACCATGTTGATGCCTTCGACGATAGCGCGATTTTTTTCGGGGAATACTTCGAGTACTCGTCCTTCTTTCGTCTTGTCGTCTCCTGCAATAACCCGTACCGTGTCTCCTTTACGGATATTGAGCTTGGGTTGCTTATTGAATTTCCTGTTCATAACAATTACAATACTTCTGGAGCCAATGAAATGATCTTCATGAATTGCTTTTCGCGGAGCTCTCTTGCAACGGGGCCGAAGATGCGGGTACCGCGGGGTTCGTCCTGTGCGTTGAGCAACACGGCAGCGTTGTCTTCGAAGCGGATGTAAGAACCATCTTTACGACGGATCTCTTTGGTTGTCCGCACGATAACGGCTTTCGATACCGTACCTTTTTTTACCTGGCTTGTAGGCAGGGCAGACTTTACAGTCACCACGATCTTGTCGCCTACGCTTGCGGAGCGTCTTTTGGTGCCGCCCAGCACGTGCAGACAAAGGACTTCCTTTGCACCGCTATTGTCGGCCACCACGAGCCGTGATTCTGTCGTTATCATGATTACTTCGCTTTTTCAATTATTTCTACGAGCCTCCAACGCTTGTTCTTGCTCAAGGGACGAGTTTCCATGATACGCACGGTGTCGCCGATGCCGGCTTCGTTCTTCTCGTCGTGCGCCATGAACTTCGTAGTCTTGTTCATGAACTTACCATAGATGGCGTGTTTCACTTTGCGGTCGACCGCGATAGTGATGGTCTTGGTCATCTTGTTACTAACGACCTTGCCAATACGTTCCTTTCTAAGGTTTCTTGCTTCTGTTGCTTCGGTATTCTCTGCCATGACCAATTACTTTTGAGCTGTTGCTTCTTTGGCTGTTAATTCTGTTTTGAGGCGCGCGATCAGCCTGCGTGTCTCTTTTATCGTCATCGGGTTTTCGATTGCCGAAACCTGGTGAGCAAACTTCATTTTGCGAAGAGCTTCTCTTTCGCTGCTGAGTTTCTCCTGCAGCTCAACCAATGACAACCCTTTTATTTCTGAGTATTTCATAGCGCCTTATTTTGCAGCTTCTTCAACGTAATCTTTACGGATCGTAAACTTGGTGCGGAGCGGAAGCTTACCATCGGCGAGAGCCAATGCTTCTTTCGCTGTAGCGATGTTAACACCACCTGCTTCGAACAGGATAGTGCCGGGCTTCACAACTGCTACCCAGTATTCCGGAGCACCTTTACCTTTACCCATACGAACTTCTGCGGGCTTGCGTGTTACAGGCTTATCGGGGAAGATCCTGATCCACACCTGGCCTTCACGTTTCATCGCACGTGTTACGGCAACACGGGCAGCTTCGAGCTGACGTGCAGTGATCCAACCTGGCTCGATTGCTTTCAAAGCAAAAGAACCAAAGGCAATAGTATGACCACGGGTAGCCATTCCTTTGACCTTACCTTTTTGTGCCTTTCTGAATTTGGTACGCTTCGGTTGTAACATATCTTAATGAGTTCTGAATACCTTTTACTGAATACTGCTTACCGTTTTACCTTCTTGGGCCACGGCCTCTTCCACCACCACCGCCGCCGCGATTGTCACCACGGTCCTGGCGTTCGCCACCTCTTTCTCTGCGGTCGCCACGAGGACCACCTCTGCGGTCGCCGCCGCGGTTATCGCCACCACCTTGCTGCTTGTTGTCGTTGCTATTGCTAACCATGCCCACGTTAGGAGAAAGATCACGCTTACCGTAAACTTCACCTTTCATGATCCACACCTTGATACCGATCTTACCATACACAGTTTGTGCTTCGGAGAGCGCGTAGTCGATGTCGGCACGAAGTGTATGGAGAGGAATACGACCTTCCTTATACATTTCTGTGCGGGCCATATCGGCACCTGCAAGACGACCAGACAATTTTACTTTGATACCTTCTGCACCTACGCGCATTGCCGAAGCAATTGATTGCTTCATAGCGCGGCGATACGAGATACGAGCTTCGAGCTGCTGAGCGATAGATTCGCCAACGAGCTTGGCATCGAGTTCGGGACGCTTGATCTCGAAGATGTTGATCTGAACATCTTTGCCAGTGATCTTCTTGAGCTCTTCCTTGATCTTGTCGACTTCGTTACCGCCTTTACCAATCACAACGCCGGGACGGGCTGTGTGAATAGTAAGAGTGATACGCTTAAGCGTACGTTCGATAACAACTTTAGCGATACCGCCTTTCGGGATACGCGCATTTACGTAGTCACGGATCTTATGATCTTCAACGAGCTTATCAGCGAAGGATTTGCCACCATACCAGTTAGAATCCCATCCGCGGATGATTCCAAGGCGAAGTCCAACAGGATTAATCTTTTGTCCCATAGTCTATTACTCTGCTGCCGACGTCTCGGCGTTTTTAGTTTTCTTTTCAGTTGCTTCAACCGGCCTGTCGGCCGACGAGGCCGGCATGCGATCAACAACGATTGTTACGTGGTTAGATCTTTTACGAACGCGGTGAGCGCGGCCTTGCGGTGCGGGTCTCAGACGCTTGAGGATCCTTCCACCGTCGACAAATATTTCCTTCACGTACAGACCTGCTTTATCGAGGTCTACATCGGGATGATTTGATTTCCAGTTTGCCATTGCTGACAACAACAGCTTCTCAAGTTTAGAGGCAGGATGTTTTGCTTCGAACTTGAGGATCGACAATGCTTTGAAAGCATCGACGCCACGGATGAGATCAACTACAAGTCTCATCTTGCGAGGAGATGTAGGAACATCGTTCAGGTAAGCGATGCCAGGACCCACCTTAGCGGCGTCTTTAATCGCTTTGATCCTTGCCTTCTTGAGGACCGATCTCTTTGTTTTCTTTTCTGCCGTTTCCATTACAAACCGGATCTATTAATTAAAATTACTTAGAGGCAGCTTCTGCCTTGTTGTTACCTGAGTGACCTTTGAATGTGCGCGTAGGCGCGAATTCACCAAGCTTGTGGCCAACCATGTTTTCGGTGACATACACAGGGATGAACTTATTGCCATTGTGAACAGCGAAAGTAAAACCGATCAGATCGGGTGTGATCGTAGAGCGGCGTGACCATGTTTTGATCACTGATTTCTTTCCAGACTGTTCTTGTGTTGCAACCTTCTTTGCTACACGAGCATCCAGGTACGGACCTTTTTTAACTGAACGTCCCATTGTTATTTCTTCCTCCTAGCTATGATTGAACCATCAGAATATTTCTTCGGGTGACGAGTCTTCTTGCCTTTTGCAAGCAGACCTTTACGCGACCTCGGGTGACCACCTGAAGCACGACCTTCACCACCACCCATCGGGTGATCGACAGGGTTCATTGCAACGGCGCGTGTGCGAGGACGGATACCTCTCCAGCGGCTACGGCCAGCCTTACCAACACTTTCGTTCATGTGGTCGGCGTTCGAAACAGCACCAACTGTTCCAAGGCAACGGCTGAGTACGTTTCTCATTTCACCTGAAGGCATCTTCAACGTGGCAGTGTCGCCTTCGCGGGCAACGAGCTGTACGAAAGAACCTGCAGAGCGAGCGATAGCTGCGCCTCTTCCGGGCTTGATCTCAACGTTGTGTATGATTGTACCAACGGGGATCTTCGAAAGAGGAAGAGCATTACCAACTTCGGGAGCAACGTCATCGCCTGATACTACCTTCTGGCCAACCTTCAATCCTTGCGGAGCGAGGATATATGTCTTTGCACCATCAGCATAATAAAGAAGAGCAACACGTGCTGTTCTTGTGGGATCGTATTCGATCGACTTCACTTCTGCAGGAACACCGAACTTATCGCGTTTGAAATCGATAATACGGAGCTTCTGTTTGTGACCACCGCCGATGTAGCGCATTGTCATGCGGCCTTGCGCGTTACGACCACCGGTTTTCTTAATAGTTACCAACAACGACTTTTCCGGACGACCTGGTGTGAGGTCTTCGAAGCCGGGAGCAAGCCTGTGGCGCGTGCCGGGTGTAACTGGTTTTAATTTCTTAAGAGACATAATTATTAAACGTTGCTGTAGAAGTCGATTACCTCGCCTTGCTTCAGTGTTACAATTGCTTTCTTATAGTTGGGTTTGCTTCCTGAAAGAACACCTGCTTTAGTGAAGCGTGATTTCTGCTTGCCCATCACGTTGATGGTGTTAACCTTCACAACCTTTACGTTGTACATCTTCTCAACCGCAGAACGGATCTGGGTCTTGTCTGCTGTTACGTCGACAATGAATCCGTACTTACCCTTCTCGTTCAGAGTAGATACTTTTTCAGTGACAAGGGGTCTCTTGAGTATGCTCATTGTCTTAGTCTTTTAAAAGAGTGTCTATTTTGTTGATTGAGCTCTCGAGGAGGATCAACTGGTCTGCGTTCACAACATCATAAGTGTTGAGCTGTGAAGCGGTGATGATCTTTGTGTTCGGGATATTGCGGCCTGCGAGGGCTACGTTCTTGTTTGATTCTGCGAGAACCAGGAGTGTCTTCTTATCGGCAAGTGCGAGTGACTTGATGATTGCAGCGTACTGCTTGGTCTTTGGTGATGAGAAGGTGAAGTCTTCGATGATTGCGATCTGCTGATCTTTAGCCTTATAGCTGAGAGCTGAGCGGCGAGCGAGATCCTTCACTTTCTTATTGAGTTTGAAAGAGTAGTCGCGGGGAGCGGGACCGAAGACACGTCCACCACCTTTGAACTGGGGGTTCTTGATGTTACCCGCACGAGCTCCACCAGTACCCTTTTGTTTCTTGATCTTCTTAGACGAACCTGCGATTTCATTACGCTGCTTCGACTTGTGAGTACCCTGGCGCTGGTTGGCGAGTGTGCTTTTTACATCAAGCCAGATAGCGTGGTCGTTCGGTTCGATACCGAATACAGATTCAGAAAGGTTTATGTTCCTTCCTGTCTTCTCACCACTTTGTTTAACAACTGCGAAGTCCATCTGCAAATTACTTTTGAAGAATTATCGTTGCATTCCTGGCACCGGGAACGGAGCCACTTACTAAAATCAAATTCTGTTCGGCAATGATCTTTACCACTTTCAGGTTTTGAACCTTCACGCGGTCGCCGCCCATACGGCCGGCAAGACGTTTACCTTTAATTACACGCGCAGCGAATGATGCGTTACCCATTGAACCGGGAGCGCGCAACCTGTTGTGCTGACCGTGAGTTTGACCACCAACACCCTGGAAGTTGTGGCGCTTTACAACACCCTGGAAACCTTTTCCTTTCGATGTCGATACTGCATCGAGGAAGTCGCCTTCAACAAATACATCGGTGAGGCGGATCTCTTTTCCGAGCTCGGCAAATGGTTTGAACTCATCTGCGATGTCGCGGAACTCAACCACAGCTCTCTTAGCCGTTGTGTTCGCCTTCTTGAAGTGGCCGAGCATTGGCTTGCTCTCATTCTTCTCTTTTTTCTCGCCAAAAGCGAGCTGAAGAGCCTCATAGCCATCAGTCTCCATGTTCTTCACTTGGGTGACCACGCAAGGGCCAGCCTCAATGACGGTGACAGCGAGATTTTGCCCATCTGCGGCAAATATGCTTGTCATTCCTACTTTACGTCCAATTATTCCAGGCATGGTTGAACCAATTTTGCTTGTTTTTAAGTCGTTTTGCGGGTTTTCTCCAGCAAAAAGGACTGCAAAGATAGAGGTTCGGGCCGAGTTCACAAGTATGTGTTTCAAAAAAGTGAAGGGTTTTCTCACGGAATGCACAGAAAACACGGAAACTTGCATCGATGAACAAGGGTAAAAACGCCGATTTTAAATGGCTTTGGCTCGCTGTAGCCCTCGTAGCGCTGTTTTTCCTGCGCCTGTTTTTTGGAAGTGTTCACGTTCCCGCAGCCGAAATTTTTTCTAACGAGCTCGTTTTAAAATTCAGATTGCCGATAGCCGTCACCTGCGTGCTGGCCGGTTCGGCCCTCGCCGTAAGCGGGTTGCTGATGCAGACACTTTTCAGGAATGCCCTCGCCGGCCCCGACGTTCTCGGGCTCACATCAGGATCGAGCCTGATGGTGGCCATACTCATACTGGCTGGCAACGGATTCTCAATGACCTTCGCCACACCGTGGACACTCGCCATCGCCGCAAGTGTGGGCGCAGCCGGCGTGTTCCTGCTGATACTCCTGATCTCGCAATACGTGAACGACAACACCTCACTGCTGATCATAGGCCTTATGATAGGCGCCACTACTGCGTCGGTGGTCGGGGTACTTCAATACGTAAGTCGTGCCGAAGACCTGCAGGCATTCATGATCTGGGGACTGGGCAGCGTTGGCAGCACCAACTGGAATGAGATAATAGTGCTGAGTGTGATCGCCATCGCGGGAACAATATTGAGTTTGATCAATATGAAATCCCTGAATGCATTGCTGCTGGGAGAAAATTATGCCTCCACTGTCGGTGTTTCAGTTAAAAGATCGAGGTTGTTGATCCTTACTTCCGCCAGTATTCTGGTCGGCGGTGTAACTGCCTTCTGCGGACCTATTGCATTCGTTGGACTTGCCGTACCTCACTTAGTGCGCATCATCATTCCTACAACAAATCATAAAGTTCTTTTGCCATCGGTGTTCCTCGGTGGCGGCGTGCTGCTTTTGTTTTGCGATATCATTGCGCAGTTGCCGGGAAGCACGCAGGTTCTTCCGTTGAATGCAGTAACGTCGATGGTCGGCGCGCCTGTGGTGATCTGGCTCATTATCAAGAACCGTAAAGTAAACATCTGATGAAAGCAGAAAGACTTACGGTTGGATATGGCGAGCTGCAATTATTTAAAGATCTCGATCTGCAATTGCGCAGCGGCGAGCTTGTCTGTTTTATGGGACCCAACGGTTGTGGCAAGTCGACACTTATAAAAACGCTTGCCGGTTTATTGCCACCCTTATCGGGAAGCATTCCGAAAAGAGATGAAAAGAAAGTTGCCGTTGTCCTTACAGACAGGATCCAATCGCAACACATGACAGTAAACGAACTTATTGTTTATGGAAGGTATCCTTACTTAGGCTGGGACCTGAAGCTGTCTGACCTGGACAGAGAGATCATTGATCAAAGTATCGAACTCGTTCATATCCGAAATCTGATCAACAAAAAAATAAATGAGCTGAGTGATGGCCAGATGCAGATGGTGATGATCGCGCGCGCCCTTGCGCAAGACACGCCGGTGTTGTTGCTCGATGAACCCACAGCACATTTGGATCTCAACAACCGGTTGGAGATCATGAACCTGCTTCGAAAACTTGCCAGGGAAAAGGGCAAGTCGATACTTCTCGCCACGCACGAACTGGATCTTGCATTACAAACTGCCGACAGTGTTTGGCTGGCAAGCGGAAACACAATAAAGACGGGAGTTCCCGAAGACCTGGTGCTCGACGGATCTTTCGATAGAGTGTTTCAGTTCAAAGGCTACGATCTGAAGACAGGCAGGGTTCAACATGAAGTCTATCGCAAGAAAACAATAAAACTTATTGGTAACGATGCAGTCTATCTCTGGACGAAAAATGCATTGGAGAGAAACGGCTTCGAAGTAACAACGACTGGTGAGCTCGAAGTTATTATCGATACTAACGAATGGCGTTGCAACGGAAAGAAGTTTCGACAGCTTGAAGACCTGCTGCTCGCTCTTGATCAATTCTGAGCCTGGAGAGGCTTCTTGGTTTGAGTGAACCCTCCAAAAATCCCGTAACCATCCTTAATATTGTTTTCGAGAAGCACTGGTTGCGCGAACGGATCGCCGCTGGTTGCACCCTGGAGATACACCGTTTTCAGGTAATTGTAATAGTCTTTCGAAAGATGGCGGAGGTAAACGACATAGGTCTTCTTTTCCGGCTCATAGACCTGAGCTGTCAGATCTAATGTCGCAGTCTTGCCATCGAAGTAAGAGTCGTTGAACGCGATAGCCGAGAAGAACAGGTCGTTATTTTCTTCGTAGGCGGGATCAATAAAAGCCAACCTGAGATCCTGGCTCGACATATACAACGAAGAGTCGTTGGTGCCAGGAATATCGTAATAAGTGGAATCTAGGATGTGTATGGCATCAAGTTCGTAAAAGTCTTCCCCCAGAGGGTCGGTGAATTCAATGCGAAATTGTACGTCGGTTGTTGAAGGGAAAGTGACGTTTGGTCCAATTACCCGAACGGTTAAAGACCCGAGCGCGATCGAGTCTGGCTGCAGGAACTCTGATTCTGCTGTTGGAAAGCCTGGTCTTGCAGCAGTGATCTTATACCTTTTGCCTGGTTTGGGTGTTGAGATAACACTGTAATACCGGGTTCCACCTGGTGATGACATTGTGGTATCGTGCGCAAATGTTTCCACGAGCACGCCATCTTCATACAGGTTTACAGTTGCATCGTGTATAACCTCGTTATCTGGCCTTTCTAAAATGCTGCTGGAAAGACTCAGGTATGCATACCATGGGTGATAGCTGTAACCAATGCAATTTATTACCAGTTCACGTGGAGGACTTGGGAGATAAAGGATCTCCGGCGCTCCGCAACCAATCACAATGAGCACAACAAACGCCATCAATATGTTTACTGATCTTTTCATTTGAGGTTGATTGAATACGAGATCGATGGAGTAAGTGCGATCAGGCTCGCCTGCCTGATAGTTGTTTGTTTTTGATTACCCCACAATTCGAGGTAGTAGGGATTCTTCCGATTGTATGCATTGTATAGCGAAAGATTGAATTCGTGAGAAAACTTTTCTTTAATGATCGTATAGGTGGCACTAAGATCAAGGCGGTGATATGCAGTCATCCGGAGATTGTTACGACTGGGTGTATACTGCACGTAGCCACCATTGACGCCGTTGCCTGAACCGCTGTTGCCATCGAGATAGAATGCCGTTAGATCGGCAGTGAAATAAAATACAGTCGGGAATGTTACAGCCTGCCCGGTATTGTAAACCCACACTGCCCCGAGCTCGAAATTTTTTGTGAGATGATAAGTACCGGCGATCTTTATGTCGTGCCGCCGATCGTAACGATAGGGAAACCATTCGCCGTGATTAAGATTATCGAATTGCCTGTTGGTCCATGATAAAGTGTAGCCGACCCAACCATTGAATTTTCCGACTTTTTTCTGAATGAAAAATTCAGAACCGTAACTATTGCCACGGCCTACCTCCACCTTGTTCTGCCAATTCTGATTTGTACTGAGATACGTTGCACCGTCTTTGTATTCGATTACATTATGCATGTCTTTATAGTAACCTTCGACGGAGATCTCGAAGTCGTTCCAGGTTCCTGCCGCGCCAACGGCGAACTGACGTGAAGACTGTGGTAGGTAATCCAACGCCAGAATTCGTGAGCAGGTGAACGAACTGACTCATGGTTGCGTACGACGCTTTCAACGACACGTTCTGATTAATTAGATAACGGGCTGAAAGTCTCGGTTGGACCGAGTGATACGTTTTGTTTTCTACAAAGAAGGCCGTTGCATGAACGCCCGCATTCAATTTTAATTTCGGTGTGATCTCGATATCATCTTCCACGTAAACAAATCCTTCTTTAGCTCTCAGTTTATCGGAACTGTATTGTCCCGATTGAGTTGAATCTTTAGAAGCAACCGCAAGAACACCGGGACTGAATGTGTGATGAGTAACACCTCCCCCAAAACGAATGTAGTGCCGGTTTCCAGGAGTGTAATCGAAGTCGAGACGAGCAGCAACGTCTTCTATTCCCGAGACATAATCGTAATTATAAAAAGTCTTGTCGACAGAAGTGCCGTCATCGGTTATGTCAGTGATCTTCGTAGCCGTGTTGAATCGATACTTGCTGTATGTTGTTGCAACGTTGGAGAATAGTTTCGGCCCGAAGACGTGATTCCATCGTAAAGCAACGAGAGTGTTTCCCCCAACCCGAGATCTACTGCCCTGGTGTCTGAACTCCTGACACCATCGGATTCGATCTCGGACGAGCTCCCGGCGCTGGCTTTATCACCACCATTATAACCACTGAGGTAGATGCGGTTGTTCTTATTGATCCGGTAGTTGATCTTTCCATTGAGATCGTAGAGATAATATTGTCGGAAACTTCTGAGCCTGGTCGGCAATGGCGCCGATCTTAGAAGATTGAGATAACTTCTTCTTGCGAAAACAAAAACGTGCTTCTCTTATCGATCGGACCTTCTACTAAAAACTTAGAGGAGGACGGCGCCGATCGTAGCACGTCCTTTAACTTTCTCCTGGTTGCCTTCGCGCATGGAGATATCGACCACCGATGAGAGTCCGCCGCCGTACCGTGCCGGGAAACCTCCTTTGACCTAACTCTACGTGATTGATCGCATCGGAATTGAATGTGAGAAGAAACATACAAGTGCGAGGCATTGTATATAGGAACACCATCGAGCAGTATGAGGTTTTGATCGGGACCCGCCGCCACGAACATACAGACCGGTGCTTCCTTCGTTGGCCGGCCTGAACACCGGGCAACAGTTGTAATACTTTCATGAGGTCGCGTTCGCCCATGAGTGTAGGTATCGATTTATCTTGTTCGATAGGAATTACGAAGCGGCTCATCGATGAGCTCTCTTGAATATTCTCGGTACGCGTTGCGTTCACGACAACTTCATCGAGAACGGCCTGCTTAAGGCCGACATTGATAGTGTGTCGCCACGAAGGCGGAATGCCAACGTTGTGCGCTCGTATCCCACGTAAGAGAAAACGATCCTCGCGGAGTCTGATTTTAATTGAAGACTGCTAGTGCCCTTAAGCATTCGATGCTGTGCCGGTAGCTGATCTTTGATCGAAGATGGCGGCACGATGAGGTTCTCGCCGGTGATTTGATCGCGAACGAAGCCACTGATGCTCCCGCTGCGCGTAGCTGAGAGTGGGGATCAATATGAACAGTGAGAGAACGAGGGGGAATCTCATCAAACCAAAAATTATCAAAGGACAAGACAACCAATAGGTCGTCTACCCCTATCAATTCTTTCAACACCCAACCCTGACTTATCCCCGCACGACATAATTCCGTCGTTCAGAATAAAGCCACCTTTCACACATCTTTTCCAAGATCCAAAACTTCCGTCGAGGTCGATGTACTTCGTATTGGAGCATGCGAATGCAACGTGAAGAGCAGCGGTAATGCTGATGATGCTTTCATCGTTGCAAACCCCCAGAAGAGTTCAACGCCCTCTTGTAAGGCGATGTCGGCGATCTTGAGTGCGTTGGAAACTCCACCGCACTTCATAAGCTTGATGTTGAAAGATGCCCTGCGGCGCGCGGAGGTTTTAACAAGCTCGGAGTGCCATCTTTCGCAGAAAGAAGAGACTCATCTGCCGCAATAGTTTTCCGGATGTCTTCGGGAAGCCCTTTCAAACCGGCAACGTCTATTGCCTCGAGAGGTTGTTCGATCATTCGATGTCGAGATGCTTAGTCTTCTTATAAAACTCTATTGTTTGTTCGGCAGAATATCCCTGGTTGGCATCGATGCGAATGACAAACCTGTTCCCGAATTTCTCGCGAAGCTTCACGAGTCGTTCGATGTCTTCGGAGAGATCTCTTCCAGTTTCACTTTCAGTATTTTGAAACCACGTGGCCTGCCATACTCCTCCGCTTCTTTCAAAGTGTCAGCCACAATCTTGATCCCAATGGTGTTCGAAGTGGGCATCGATTTGATCTTCTGACCAAGATATTTCACTAACGGTACGTTCAGGAATTTTGTGAACGCATCGTGCAACGCAATGTCTATCGCCGCGCAGACGGCAGGGTTCTTCGGAAACTTTTCGTTTGTTTCAAAGATCAGCTGGTTGATCTCGATGATGTCGCGACCAGAAGATACTGGAGATTTTTTTCTTGCAGCGTTGCTACGGTCGACCTCCAACGTTTCTTTGGTAACATATTCGCTCGGGCACCCCGCTCCCTATTCCTGTCGTTCCATCTTCGAGTGCGATCTCTACAAACGCGTTGATCACTTCATCAACGGTTTTGAATGCAATGGTATATGGCTTCGTGTTTACGAGGTCGGCCTTCCAGGTAGTAATCTTTATGATCCTCACTTTTTCGTTTTTGATTTCTTAATCAACTTTTCGAACACTGGAACGAGGGCATCCACACCATCTTCTAATGGCAGGATCACAGGGGATACCAAGTTGTCTTTTATAGGCAGCAGCTTTCGTCCTCGCTTGTTTCGCCGTGATCTTTTGTGTGTTGATGCACACGCTACTGTAGGAGCTCCGTACATTTTATTAAAGCAATCTCTTCTTTCGGTTCGGGATCGGTGTGTCGTAGTCGAGATCTTTATAATATGTTCCGTGGAGGATTGTGTTGAAGCACGGCGGCATCGGCATTCGCCGACACCAGCCACTCAGCCCCGGCGGGGCCACTCGGATTTCGCAGTGATGACTGCCCTTCGATAAAAATGATGTCGGGTTTCTCGTTGTTCCAGCAGCTTACGACGGCATGTTCCATTTCACCTGAAATGAAATCATTAAGAGTAGAGTCGAAGATGAAGCGCCATATTTCGCACCCTGCATCCAACCGGTTTGTCCGGTGTAGATGCATCTCGGCTTTGTAACCTGCTTTCTTCATGGCTTCCGTCAGAAATCGCGTGGTCGTTCGTTTGCCCAGCGCACAGTCGGTTCCGAGCACAGCTATCTTCGGGCACTTCACTGTCTTGATATCACACCGCTCCAGAAATGGAGGTCCTTAAATTTCTTTGGCTTCCTGACGTCGATGATCTCGAGGCCTTTTTGTTTTGCGAGGTTGGCAAGTTCGGCGTGCTCCGAAACGTAATCGTGAAGACCATTCACGAGACTATAATCATTGTCGAGCGCTTCTTTCAACATCGCCCGGAGTGAATCGGGAATTTACGCCGCCCTTTGTGGCAACGCCTATAATACAGTACTTCGCTGTTTCTTTCGAAGACTTCTTGAATTCACTGATAGATGAATGAAACGGGGATGTTCCTTTTCTTCTTGTCGAGCACTTCACCGGCGTCTTTGCCGGCAAACTTTTCGTCGATCACGCCAACGACGTTGAATCTTTCTGAGCCACGAATAAGACCATGAGCTGTTTTGCCGCTGTTGGTGTCGAGATAACCGGCGGTAATGACGATAGCGTTACTCTTTTTCCATTTCAATCGAAAATGGTGGAAAGAGTAATTCTTTCCAAACTGTTGTCTCACGGAAAGCACTGAATGCACGGGAACGAAAACGTTATCTTTGCCTGATAATGAATCTATTATGAAAACATTACTCATCCTGTTTTCTCGTTTGCGCTGGTGGCGTTGCTTTTAGCCAATCCATCACAGGAAAATGGCAACTTTCCGAGCAGAAAACCTGTTTCGAGGCGAACGTCGCCTCCGAGGCGAACATGAAAGAGAGTGAAACCGAAAAAGAACTCACTCCATCTATGGGCGGATCATCGGGAACGGGCGCTGCGCCCGTGTTATGACCCTCGACGAAAAAGGGCGGAGGAGAAGAAGGAGTGATGTCGGAAGGAAAAAAGAAGGCTTCGAACAAACGAGACTTTTAAATACAGGGTGTCGGGTTCCGAATTCCAGGTCCTCGATAAGAAGTCGGGAATTGTTATGTCGCGATGGGTTATAGATGAGCTCACCGACACTTCATTGAAAATGCATGATGCAGTAAAAGATTGCGAAACGAAGGAGTATTTAAAAATAAAGTGATAGAGCAGACTGCCATCTTGAAAAGAGACATCAGAAAGCTTAACCTCGACGAGCTTAAAGATTTCTTTAAGACCATCGGCGAAAAGCCCTTCGCGTGCGCAACAGGTTTACCGACTGGCTCTGGCAGAAATCAGTAAAAGACTTCGACCAGATGACCAATATGTCGTTGCCGCTGCGCGAAAAACTTAAAGAACATTTCACCATCAACCACATTCGCGTCGACAAGATGCAACGCAGTGTTGATGGTACTATCAAGAACGCCGTTACACTTCACGATGGACTGATCGTTGAGAGTGTTTTGATACCCGCAGAGAAACGAATCACCCGCATGTGTGTCTTCACAGGTTGGTTGTAAGTCTTGCATAGTGCATTCTCGTGCAACAGCACGACTCAAGCGTCAACGCAATCTTAGCCCCGACGAGATCTACGACCAGGTGGTGGCAATCAAGGAACAGTGCGAAACATTCTTCGGACGTCCTCTTACCAACATTGTGTTCATGGGCATGGGCGAACCCCTGTTGAATTACGCGAACGTCATCACCGCCATCGACAAGATCACATCTCCGAAAGGATTGAACATGGCTTCGAAACGCATAACAGTTTCGACAGTTGGTGTGGCAAAGATGATCCGCAAGATGGCCGACGACGAAGTGAAATTCAATCTTGCAGTCTCGTTGCATTCTGCGATCAACAAAACGCGTTCGTCCGATCATGCCCATCAACGACACCCAATTCACTCGAAGAACTCGGCGATGCTTTGAAATACTGGTATCAAAAAAGAAAAAAGAAAGTTACTTACGAATACGTGGTGTGGGAAGGCGTGAACGATAAACCTGAAGACGCACAGGGCGCTGCTGAAGTTCGCAAAGATCATTCCCAGCAAAGTGAATCTCATCGAATACAACAGTATAGAAGACGGCGACTTTAAGCAGGCGAGTGATGAAGTGCTGGCCATGTACCAGCATCTGTTAGAAGTAATGGCATCACTACGCGTATCAGAAAAAGCCGAGGGAAAGATATTGATGCCAGCATGCGGACAACATGCGAATAAGAGTTGAGCGTTGTTTCCACCATATTATTCTTACTCACTACCACTTTCGCCTTTTGTCAATACACTAATCGCACCGACTACGACTTAAAAGTTCCGAGCCGCGACAATCGTCAGAAGCACTGCGGAAAACTGATGACGATGCTCAACCAGCTTCCGCCCGAAGTTCAGTTTGAAAGCCGCGTGATCGGCGACAGCGTTTACCTCCTCTTCAACAATCAAAAACTTTTCTGGCAATTCTTCGAAGACAAGAAAGATGGCTTCGCAATAGATCTCGTTAACCAGGACCAATACCAGTGCGACAATGTTCAGCGCATCGCTGGCTCAGACACACATAAAGGTTATTTGCTGGAAACTGTGTACCGCGACCAGATCAAAAAGAGAATGAGAGTATCCGACAACGGTCGCATTATCGTTCTCGGCGGCGTTATTCCCAAAAACATTCGACAACAGAAAGGTTGAATCGAATTACATTCTGATCGCCGACCAAAACGAATGTTCTACACGGCGAATGTGAGTGTTACATCGCACGGCTGGGACTTGTTGCCGATGGGATTGTATTACGATACTCTGTATCGCGGCTCCATAGCCGATCGTTATCGCGACCTGGAAAAGACATTGCATTTCACGATACCGTTTCAAAAAAATACTTCGGTCTACAAAAAGGAAGATATCAAACCACTGTATGATTCGTTGAGGCTTACTGATTTCGAGATCACTGCGATCCGGATAAAGGCATTCACATCCGTTGAAGGAAGTCTCGAAAGAAACATGCAGCTGCAGGACGAGCGGGCGAAGAGTATTGTGGACGCATTGCAGAGTTTCCAACCCGAGTCGATCAAATCTGAAATTACGTCGGCCGAAAACTGGGTCGAATTTCTTGAGTCGGTGAACGGAACATCATTCCAGAACCTGGCGAAGATGTCGAAAGACGAGATCAAGGAAGCCTTGAAAGAACCCGGCCTTGCGTCGAAGCTCGAACCGATGCTGGCGAAAGAACGAAAGGCGATCATCGAACTTGATCTCGAGAAACGAGTAACGTACAGCAAAGCGACACAACAGGAGTTGAAAAAATATTTCGATCAAAGCATCGCAGCGAAGAACATCAACGAAGCATTGTACCTGCAGGAGATCATCTTTCGCAAGATCCGTCGCGATGAGATCCCCGACGATTTTCTGAAGAGCCTCGAGATCCTAAGGCAATCGAATACGGAAGCCTGTTATTAAACTACAATTCGTTTCAATACGAAAATCATAACGAAGATGAGTTCGGAACGCTGAAGGCTTTCACTGAGTTGAAATACCCTTCTTTGATGGAAATGAAAAAGTGGAATACAACATCTGCACTCTTCAATTGAAGATCTGGATTAAGAAACCGGGGATGATCAATGTTGATGAACTCAAGACGAAGATCGAATCACTCGCTAAACAGGGAATACCATCGATACTTGTTACCAGGTTAACGATCAATTACAGCCTGCTTCAAACCGAAACGGAAACCGAAACGGATCTCCGTGCCGGGCGATACCAGGAGCGCGAGAAGTGGCTGAAGTATATCATGGGCGCATACGGTAAATTAAAAATGACCGATGCCGACATATTGAGTCTTGCCAGGTTCCTTTCACACAACAGTCGCTACAGCGCTGCCGAGAAACTCCTCACTCCCCGCCTCAAAGACCTCAGTGTTTCGTCGGACGTACTTTTCTATTACTTGTCGCTTACCGTGTACAGCCCGAAGAACACGGGCTCGTCGAATTACCGGACAGTTATGTTGAATGCGGTGAATAACGACCGCAAGCGGTTTTGTCACATTTTCGACCCTATACCACTCGATGGTGTATCTTTTCAATTACTGGAAGACCCGGTTTTGAAAAAAACGTGGTGCGAGAATTGTAATTTGCCGAAGTAAGAGACCGTTGTAGATACATGACATTGAAATCCGTATCATTCGTTGTTGCATTGATGTTGTTCTTCTCTGCCGAAAGTTTCGGGCAGAAGATCTTCTTGTCGGGTTATTCACGCGACTCGGTCACGTTCGATCTGCTTCCATACACAAGCGTTCACACAACGAAAGGTGTGCTGGTGACAGGCTCGAACGAAAACGGTTACTTCAGCTTATCGATGCAGGTAGGTGATACGATCGTGTTCACACGCCTGGGCTATAAGCCCGTGAAAGTTTCTCCGAGGTCAACGATGTGGGACATGAACGTGATGATGCCGGAAGGTACTCACATGCTGAAGGAAATTGTTGTTTATGATAACTACGTGATCCACGGTCACGAACAGATCCAAAAAAGTTTAAGAGAAAAAGACGGCCTCAAGAACTTCAGAATCAAACGGCCTCTCCTACTGCCACGAACCTGATACCGACGTTTGGTCCCGGCCTGGTGATCAACGGCGCGTTATCGAAATTATTCGGTGTAGATCACGAGCGCAGGAAGCTTACAGCAAACAAAGCAGAGCTCATAAGAACACAGGTGTATTACGAAGTATTGCAGTCGATGACAACCAGGCAATACATCATGGGCCTGTTCAGCATATCCGAAGAAGATTACACCACGACTCTCCAGAAATTCAAAGTAGATTATCCCGATGCTGTGTATCTTCAATCCCGCGAAGAGATCATCAGGATGATGGTCGATACTTTCGCAACGAAGAAGTGATCAATCCCTCCGAAGAAAAACATTTTAGATCTTCCGACGTCGTCCGCGACTTTGTGATCGGCATGAGCGATGGTCTCACGGTGCCGTTCGCATTGGCGGCCGGCTTAAGTGGTGCCGTAGATTCAACCACCATAGTTATCACCGCCGGCCTTGCGGAGATAGCCGCCGGTTCGATAGCGATGGGATTAGGCGGATATCTCGCCGGACGAACGGAGATCGAACATTACAATACCGAAGAGCGCCGCGAATACGAAGAGATCGAAAAACTGCACGAAGTAGAGATCCGCGAAACAAAAGAGATCTTTGCGGAGTATGGTGTATCACCCGAGCACCAGGAGCTGATTGCCCGAGAGATGGCAAAAGATCCGAAGAAGTGGGTGGACTTCATGATGCGCTTCGAGCTGGGATTGGAGCGACCAGATAAGAACAGGGCCAGGCAAAGTGCATTGGTGATAGGAATGAGCTACGTGCTCGGCGGATTGGTGCCGTTGAGCGCCTATTTTTTTACCGAAACTTCAAGAGAAGGCCTTATCTATTCTACTGTGATAACACTTTTCTGCCTGGTACTTTTTGGCCTGGTGAAGAGTAAGATGACCGGTCAGCCTTTGTTTAAAGGAACTTTGCGTGTAACGATCGTGGGCGCGCTGGCGGCGGGTGCAGCGTTTTTGATCGCGAAACTGATCACTTAACGAATCTTAATTATTTTTGGGTTTCGGAAAAATCATAACTGATGATCGACAATCTTCGCGAAGCTCTTCAACAATCGCCCGACAACATACCGCTGCGCATCTTGCTGGCTGAAAATCTGCTTCAGGCAAAAATGTTTGCGGAGGCTGAAACAGAATACCGCATCGTTCTCGAAAAAGATCCCAACAACAGCAAAGCCAAACGCGGCCTCGTCAAAAGTTATTTCGAACAGGGAAAGTATTCGATCGCCATTGTTGTGTACGAAGAACTCTCCGATCGCGAAAAAGACATGGAGCTCATGGTGATGCACGCCAAAAGCCTCATGAGAAACGACGAGCTCTCGAAAGCCATAGAGGTATACAAAAATATTCTCGCACTCAATCCTGCCTTCAAAGACGACGAGCTCGACTCGCTCCGGAAGACCAATCCGTCTCAATCGGCCGAACAACAACTCGCCGATATCGAGAACGGCTTCCAGGAAGTGGAACGCCCCCGCATCAACTTCGACGACGTTGGCGGAATGACAAAAGTGAAAGAAGAGATCAACATCAAGATCATTCAGCCACTTCAATATCCCGATCTCTATAAAGCATACGGTAAAAAGATCGGCGGCGGAATTCTTTTATACGGCCCTCCCGGCTGCGGCAAAACACATCTTGCACGGGCAACTGCGGGACAGATCAAAGCAAGCTTCATCTCTATCGGCATCCACGATGTTCTCGACATGTGGGTAGGCGGCAGGCGAACACAAGCTTCACGATCTTTTTGAGCTAGCAAGAAGACAGGCGCCGTGCGTTAATTTCTTCGACGAGATCGATGCCCTTGGTGCAAGCCGCACGACATGCGCACCAGCGCTTCGAAGATGCTCATCAACCAGTTCCTCAGCGAACTCGATGGAGTACAATCGAACAACGACGGACTGTTAATTCTTGGAGCCACCAATACGCCATGGCATCTCGATACTGCATTCAGAAGACCGGGGACGTTTCGATAGAATAATTTTCGTTCAGCCACCCGAAGCCGAAAGCCGCGAGAGCATTCTTCGCATTATGCTGAAAGAAAACCGGTGAAAGATATCGACTACGCTACGCTCGCAAAGAACACCAGTGAGTTCTCCGGCGCCGATCTTCATTCAGTTGTCGATCATGCTATCGAAGGTAAACTCCGCGAATCGTTCAAAGACGGTATCCCTCAGCCATTGTCGACAAAAGATCTTCTCAACGCCGCGCGACAAGTAAGACCATCCACAATAGAATGGTTCAATGCCGCACGCAACTATGCCCTCTACGCAAACGAATCGGGATTGTATGATGACATCCTCGATTACCTCAAATTGAAAAAGTAATCATTCGATGACAGACCAGATCATTCAGCGCGCAACACTCCTCATACAACACAGGAGATATGAAGATGCTATGCGCGAACTGCAAAACGTTTTAGCGAGCGAACCCAATCACCCGCACGCTCTTGCGCTGATGGGCGTGAGCAGCCTCGGAGCTCGATAAGCACGACGATGCAATCAGGTACATACAACAGGCACTCGGTGCACAGCCCGACAACGCCCCTATTTTCTTTACCTGATGGGTTTGGCGTACATGCACAAAGACAAACCGAAAGAAGCAACGAAGTTTGTACTGAGTGCAAATTCACATTCGATCCGCACAATGCCGACTACTTCGGACTTCTCGCCATGATAAACTCGACGCAGAAACAATGGGAAGATGCGCTCACGTATGCCAATCGCGGACTCCAGGTTGATCCCGGAAATCTTGTCTGCCTGAATTCGAGATCGACAGCGCTGCTGAAGCTCGACCGGAAAGAAGAAAGTTACCAGACCATCAAAGAAGCACTGAGTAATGATCCGCATAACTCACACACACATCTAATCTTGGTTGGGGATTGCTGGAGCGCGGCGATCACAACATGCTCTCGAATCGTTTCGCGAAGCACTGAAGCTCGATCCCGAAATAAACATGCAAAGGCCGGCATGGTGGAAGCATTGAAAGCCAGGTATTGGTTTTACCGCGTGTTCCTACAATATGTATTCTGCTCACGAATAAGAATTCGAGATATCAATGGGTATTCATCATAGGTTTGTGGTTCGGAGTACGGATCCTCAACCTCGCTTTCACAATCGAATCCCGAACTGGCTCCTTTCGTGAAGCCGATCTTATACCTGTATGCCGCTTTCGCGATATCGACATGGATCGTTAATCCATTGTCTAACCCTCTTCTTGCGATTGAATGTGTATGGGCGATATGCACTGAGTCGCGATGAGACCAACGCGTCTACATTTACAGGGATCGGTTTCCTGATCACGATCATTGCCGTGATAGGTGTGTTCACAACGAACATCGCGGCATTTGGCTCAACGATCTTCTACGGCATCGGGTTTATGATCCTCTGCGGAAGCATGTTCAAGCCGACAGTAAAAAGTAAACGCGCCATTGCAATGGTTTTGGCGATTGGACTTTGTTTGGTTGGATTGCTGGCGCTCGCGATCGAATTCACCGGCGGAAAAGCCGAGGACATGTTCCTGGTATTTATCTTCGGTGTTATCGCTTACCAGTTTGTCATCAATGCATTGATGACACGGTAACTATTTTTTGCTGGCGTTGAAGAGTTTCTCCTTCTCTTCTTTCGAGAGGCTTTCGTATCCTTTGTCGGAGATCTTATCGAGGATCGCGTCGATCTCTTCCTGCGTTGCTTTGTTGAACGACTGCTTCGGTTGACCTGGTGCGCCCTTGCGTGAAGGCTCGTTCTTGCGATAAGTTACTTTCACTTTTGGTGATGGTTTGAAAAGGCCGCTGACCCATGTGATTGTCGCTGTGATCCAGCCTCCCCAGTTTACACCGGCTTGTAATTGCTTCGTGTAAATAAATCCGATCAGCAATCCCCCAAGGTGAGCAAGATTGCCTCCGGCGTTTTCGCCTGTGATGCCGATAAATGAAGTCACCACGAAGAACAGCGCGATGTATTTGATCTTCACAGGCCCAAGAAACAGCAGGAAGAAAGTATAGTCGGGGATCATCGTAACGATTGCAATCATTACTGCAAACACCGCCGCCGATGCGCCCACCAGGCCGGATGGCATCTGGTGCGAGTAGTACGGGATCGTGTTATATATCAGCAGGTAAAAAATTCCACCGGCCAGCGCACCAAGAACATAAACCGCAATGAGCTTGTCATTGCCGAGATATTCAATGAGCAATCTTCCGAACCAATATAACGACAACATGTTCCACACGATATGCCATATGTCGCGCCAGTTGTGTGCGAATGCATACGTGATCAGCGTCCATGGTTGTTTTAGAAATTCCGAAAAGCTGGGTGGCAGAACGAAGATCTTCTCAACGAATTTCCATCCCACAAAAAAATCGGTGATCGTAAAAAGTCCATACAACAACACCATCGCCAAAAAGATCATCACGTTGATGATGATCAACTGGACATGGGCATTGTTATACCTGTTGAACGCGTTTTTAAACTCGTCGAACATTGATCAGAACTTGAAAACCTTTATCAGTAAAAATCCCACAAATGCTCCTCCAAAGTGAGCCGCGTGCGCTGTGTTAGGGCCGCCAAAGAAATACGTAATACCTCCAAGTATAAACACCATGTACTTCGCTTTAATGCTAACGGGAGGAAACATCAGGTTAATCACTCTATCGGGCATGAGGAGACCAAAGCCCATCAGACATCCATATATCGCGCCAGAAGCGCCAACCATCGGATTGCCGCCGAATGGGTTCAGGAAATACTGCACAGCCAGGTAAATGAGCGCCGCCCCGATGCCAGTAACTATATAAAAGATCATGAATTTCTGTTGTCCCCAAACCATCTCCAATTGTGCTCCTACAAACGCCAGCATCAGCATATTGAAGAATATGTGGGAGAAGCCGCCATGCGCAAACATGTAGCTGAAAAGCTGGTAAGGCCTGAACTGAACGCTGTTGACCGGCCACAGGGCAAGATCGGGCGCGCGTTCCTTTAAAATGAGTTGGATGATGAAAACTGCAACATTTAAAAATATGATGTTACGAGTAACGGGGCTGAATTGAAGCATTGGCCAAAAAAATCAAGGATTTGTTATCTAAAATAGCTTTCCATTTTAGACGTATCAAAAGTAAAAAATGTTGGCTTGCCCTCAGGAGAAAAATTGGGGTTGGGGCACACAAACAACCCCGCAACTATCGCATCAATCTCCTCTTTCGTCAGCTTTTGACCTGACGGAATGGCGGTACGCTTCGCCAGGGACCGCGCTAAATTCTCTCTCAACGGAACATTAAGCTCCGACTGGTTTGCTTTGAACTGCTCAAGAAATCCTTCGAACATCGCCTTTTCTTCACCGTGAACACCCAACGGAATTCCCGACACGAGCAGCGTATTTTTTCCAAAGACCTCGAACTGGAACCCGAGGGCTCTTATCTCCTTCTCGATCTCGAGCACCAATGTAAAATCCGACGGGCTCAAATGAACAGTCTGGGGAAAAAGACATTGCTGGCTCGCACTGTGATCGGCACGGAGCTGCGACAAGTATCGTTCGAACAAAACTCTTTCGTGTGCCGATTGCTGGTCGATGATCAGCAGCCCGTTCGACACCACTTTAATAATATACTTCTGCTGAAACTGGAAACAGATCTTATCCTCCTGTACCGCGGGCTTCTGTGTGAAATTACTTTCGAAGAGCAACGCTTTCTTTCCGTCTGTCTGAATGAAAGATGACTGCGTTGGTTGATCGGGCACGAACATCTTCTCCCAGTTCCCAAGATTCGACCTATTGAGCGACGTAAACTGCTCGTCGAAGTATTGTTCTTTCGTAAACGAACCGTGATTGAGTTTGCTCATCACGTTAACGTCGGCATTGAAATCTATTGCAGGTGCAAGATTGTGAGCACCTAGTGCCTGTCGAACCGCAGAGCTAACGACAGCATACACACTTCGCTCATCATCGAATTTTATTTCAGTCTTTGTCGGATGAACATTGACGTCGATGTGTTTGGGGTCGATCTCGATAAACAATACGAAGAACGGAAAGCTTCCATCGGGAATAAGTCCTTCGAAGGCAGTTTGCACCGCATGACCGAGATAGTTGTTACGGATATACCGGTTGTTGACGAATATAAATTGTTCGCCGCGGGTTTTCTTCGCCGACTCGGGACGTCCCACGTAGCCTGTTATCTGTATGAGGTCCGTTTCTTCTTTTACAGGTGCGAGTTGTTGCTGGTAATTTTTTCCGAAAATACTTACGATGCGTTGACTCAACTTTCCGGGCACCAGGTCGAAAATAATTTCGTCGCCCTGCACGAACATAAATGCAATGTGAGGATTCGCCAATGCGAGTCGCGTAAATTCTTCGATGATATGGCGGAGCTCGACGGGATTCGACTTCAAAAAATTTCTTCGTGCCGGAATGTTGAAGAAAAGATTGCGGATCGAAATGCTCGTTCCCTTTTCACAGGCAACTGCTTCCTGCTTACGAATGTCGGATCCTTCAACGACGAGTAATGTGCCTAGCTCGTTCGTCGCCATCCGTGTTTTCATTTCAAACTGGGCAACGGCTGCGATAGACGCCAGCGCTTCGCCGCGGAAACCCATGGTGCGAAGACGAAAGAGATCCTCGGCGGTGCGGATCTTCGAAGTGGCGTGACGCTCCAGGCTCAGTCGCGCGTCGGTCTCGCTCATGCCAGAGCCGTCGTCGATCACCTGTATGAGAGTCTTGCCTGCCTCTTTAATGATGAGTTGAATGTGGGTGGCTTTCGCGTCGATGGAATTTTCCATGAGCTCCTTCACAACGGACGCGGGTCGTTGCACCACTTCGCCTGCGGCGATCTGGTTTGCAATAGAGTCTGGAAGTAGTTGAATGATGTCGGCCACCGCGAATCTCCTTTAATAAACTTTTAACCAATCACCGGGAAATCCTACCTAGATTTGCGGTTTCATGACGTGTAAAATTGACCTTATTCGACTTCAATTACAAAGCTCACCATTGAAATTCATCCTCCTTTTCTCGTCGGCAGTCCTGTTTTTTTTGCCGGCCTCCGCTCAAAAAAGCCGCGAAGAGTGGGTCGACAGCGTTTTTCAAACACTTAACACCGAAGAAAAGATCGGCCAGCTGATCGTCGCCCGTGTGCCCTCCGCAAGCGAAGAAGATCAGGAAAACCTGATCGACAAAATTCACGATTACCACGTTGGCGGCGTCATCCTGTTGAAGGGTGGCGGACCCATCGGCATCGCCACGCTCATTAATAAAGCCCAGGATAAAGCCCGTGTACCGATGTTCTTCGAAGGCAGCGTTACCGACAGTGTCATTGCATTCCCCGGCGAAGCTGCTCTAAGGGCCGTGAAAGACGACAGTCTCGCCAACGCCGCCCGGAAAGAGATCGCCAACCGCTCACACATACTAGGCTTCCGAAGCATGTCCGCCCTCAAAGTCGCCGACCTTTCGAACGTAGACCTCATCTTCGGAAAAAAGAAGTCGACACCGATACCAGCCTTTCAGGTTGGCAACGACATGATCATCGACCCGAAAAATATTTCGGGGCTTGTAAAACAGTTGAAAAGAAATCTTCGCAAGAACGAACCGCTTCAGCAACAGCTCGATGCTGCCGTCAGGAAAATTCTCGCAGCGAAATACGATGCTGGACTTGCTTACTTCAAACCGGTCGGCACAACGGATCTTGTTCGGAGCTTGAATTCACCGGCATCACAACAACTCAATCGAAACCTTGCGCGCAAAGCGATCACCCTTGTCAGCAATCAAAACGAGGCGCTGCCGATACAATCACTCGAGAATAAAAGATTCGCGACGATATCAATAGGAAAAGACAAGAAGAACGAGTTCACACACACGTTATCAAAATATACAAAGTTTGATAACTACCAGTTAAGAGATTCCTCATCGCTCGATCTTGATATCGTTAACAATTATGATTACGTGGTGATTGCCGTTTATAGTGATGTAACTTCAGTATCGTCCACTCTAAAAAAAATAAATCCAAAAAATAAGATCCTTGTCAACTTTACCGAGGCACATCTTCCCGACGCTAACATCAATGCTTTCTCAGACAATAGTCTCTCCGAAAATTTCACGGCACAAATGATCTTCGGAGCTCTTCCGTTCGAAGGAAGAGAAAGTTTATCGACAACACTCGTGCAAAGATTCTCCTACGTGTTGCCCGAAGAAGGTGGCATGGATGGCCAAACACTCGATCACATCTCGTACATCGTGAAACAGGCGATCGACTCCGGCGCAACACCAGGCTGTCGCGTGTTCGTAGCACACAAAGGCAAAGTTGTGTTCGATCAATCGTACGGTTGGTACACGTACGACAAAAAGATCCCCGTTACCGATGAGACCATCTACGACCTTGCGTCGATCACGAAAGTGGCGGCAACATTGGAGGCGGTAATGTTCTTACAGGAAAAAGGAAAGATCGATATCAACAAAAAGATCTCGGTATACCTGCCTGAACTTCGGAGCACGAATAAGAAAGACATCACGATAAAAGACGCGCTCACGCACCAGTCCGGGCTTCTTCCATTCATTCCCATGTGGCCCAACACGGTGAAAGACAAAATAATGATGCCGTATTATTACAGCACCACCAGGTCCGATCAGTATCCGTTGCAGGCTGCGCCCGAACTTTTCGTTAACCCTGCGATACGCGACTCAGCATGGCATTGGGTTCTCAATTCCAAAATGACGGACCGTCAGCCGCGGACTCCGTATTCTTATAGGTACAGCGATATGGGTTCGATGATCTTTCATCACATGGTCGAGAACATCATCAACCAGCCGATGAATGAATTTCTCGAACAACATTTCTACGAACCACTCGGCGCAACAACACTGGGGTATCTTCCTCTCGAAAGATTTTCGCCGGCACAAATAGCACCAACGGAGATCGATACCATTTTCAGAAAGCAACTCATCCACGGTACCGTGCACGACGAACGTGCCGCGATGCTCGGAGGTATTGCAGGGCACGCCGGTCTCTTCGGAGATGCCGACGACCTCGCGAAGGTCGGGCAGATGTTGCTGAACGGTGGAACTTACGGAGGCGTGAGATTCTTCAAGACCGAAACGGTCAATCTCTTCACAGGGAAACAATACGACAACAGCAGAAGGGGTTTGGGATGGGATAAACCCACCGGCGACTGGAACGGACCCACATCGGAATTCGCCTCCGCCCGCACCTTCGGACATACCGGGTTTACCGGTACATGTATCTGGGTAGACCCCGAGTTCGACCTCGTTTTTGTGTTCCTGTCCAACCGCGTATGGCCCGACCGGAACAATAAACTATTAAATGCCAACATCCGTCCACGCATACAAGAGGTCATCTATAAGTCTATCTTTAATTATTGCCAGTTCGCGACGGCAGACGGAAACTAAACCCGCGAAAATCTGGTTCTAAACCTGATTAAAACTCACTGAATGAAAGTAGGAATCGTATGTTACCCAACCTTTGGAGGCAGCGGCGTAGTAGCAACTGAGCTCGGTAAAGCCCTTGCTAAAGAAGGTCACCAGGTCCACTTTATTACTTACAGCCAGCCCGGCCGTCTCGACTTTCTCGACGAGAATACTTTCTATCACCAGGTAGACATCCGCACTTATCCCTTGTTCGAATACCCCCCATACGAGCTTGCGCTGGCAAGTAAGATGGTGAGTGTTGTTAAGAATGAGAAGCTCGACCTCCTGCACGTACATTACGCTATCCCTCATGCTTCGTCGGCTTACATGGCTAAACAGATCCTGAAGACCCAGGGAATTTATATACCGGTAATAACAACGCTTCACGGAACCGACATCACGTTGGTTGGCCGCGATGCATCGTATGAACCTGTTGTTACTTTTTCGATCAACGAATCGGAGGGCGTAACAGCCGTATCTGAAGATCTTCGCAAAGAGACTTACGAGCACTTCAAGATCACGAACGACATTAAAGTTATTCCCAACTTTATCGATCTCGAAAAATTCAAGAAGCAAAAGAAAGATCACTTCAAGAAAGCGATCTGTCCTAACGGAGAGTCACTCATCGTTCACACGTCGAACTTCAGGCCGATCAAACGGATCCCCGATGTTGTGAACGTGTTCAACAACATTCACAAAGAAATTCCTTCAAAGCTTTTGATGATCGGCGATGGTCCCGAGAGAAGTGTTGCAGAACAACAGGTTCGTGAGCTTGGAATAAATGATGCCGTAAGATTTTTAGGTAAGCTCGAAGCCGTAGAAGAAGTTCTTTCGGTAGCCGATCTTTTCCTGATGCCTTCAGAGGCGGAAAGTTTTGGTTTGGCTGCACTCGAAGCCATGGCTTGCCAGGTGCCTGTAATATCGACTAACATTGGTGGTCTCCCTGAATTAAATCAACAAGGCATTACAGGATTCTTAAGCAACGTTGGCGATGTGGAAGACATGACCCGGAAAGCCTTGTTCATCCTTGACAAGAACAATCTCCCCCGTTTCAAAGAAAATGCGCTCAAACGAGCACAGGAGTTCGACATCTCCAGGGTGCTTCCGATGTACGAGAATTATTATCAACAGGTGATGGAAAAATCCAGAGCCAGCATTCAGACGTTGTCCTGAACGTTTTTCTCTTTCTTTTCTGTTTTCCTGGAGTATGTCGGGCATTGGTACGTTGTACAAGACGACATCAATACAATTAATGCCAACACAGCGAGGAGGAAATTCTGTTTTTTCATTGCGCCGTCAATTTGAGTAAATAAATTACGCTTCCCTGCCTGCCGGCAGGCAAGGTCCCAGTTCATTCGGCAGCCGGAAGATTAACGAGGTTAAATATGCTTGGAAATCGTTTTTCAAAATATACTCCGCCCCCTCAAGGGGAAAAAAGCGACTTCGAAAAGCTGCTGAAAATTTTCATGCAGTTGTTGCTGATCACATCAGGAGATGCTGCCGAAGCGTTGCAGTGGCTCACCGAAGTCGACCGCCAATACAAACTCACCAATCCTGATTATGGTATCGGCAATTTCGTCGACGACCTTAAGAAGAATGGCTATCTCACCGAAGATCCCGCCAGCGGCGAGATCAAGATGAATGCGAAGAGCGAACAACATCTTCGTCAGTCCGCACTCGAAGAAATTTTTGGTAAGCTGAAGAAGTCGAAACCCGGTGATCATAAAACTCCGTACAGCGGTCGCGGCGACGAACAAACAACCGACAGAAGAGACTACGAATTTGGCGACACGCTCGAACAGATCTCGATGACCGACTCGTTGCGTAACGCACAGATCAATCATGGCCTGGATGAATTCAACATGACCGAAGAAGATCTCGAGGTTGTGGAGAATGAGTTCAAGTCGCAGACATCTACCGTGCTCATGATCGACATCTCGCACTCGATGATATTGTATGGCGAAGACCGCATCACTCCTGCGAAGAAAGTAGCCATGGCACTGGCCGAGCTCATCACGAAAAAATACGCGAAGGATACGTTGGATATTCTTGTGTTTGGCGACGATGCATGGCAGATCGAGATCAAAGATCTTCCTTACCTGCAAGTGGGTCCTTATCACACCAATACCGTTGCCGGTCTCGAACTCGCGATGGACATTTTGCGTCGTAGAAAAAATTCGAACAAGCAGATCTTCATGATCACCGACGGAAAGCCGACGTGCATCAAAGAAGGGATTAAATATTACAAGAACAGCTTCGGGTTAGACCAAAAGATCCTCAGTAAAACTCTTACGCTTGCTTCGCAGCTTCGAAAGATCAAGATCCCCGTAACTACTTTCATGATCGCTTCGGACCCATATCTGAAAGCATTTGTCAGAGATTTTACGAAAGCGAATAACGGTAATGCTTATTATAGCAATCTTGAAGGATTAGGAAACCTCGTATTCGAGGACTTCAAGAAAAACAGGAGAAAGAATTTTTAGAATGAAAGAACAGCAAAAAATAAAAACACTCGGCCAGTTAAAATCAGCCGGGTTTAAGTCAAAGACCATTAAAGAAGAGCTTCGGGAAAACCTGATCGCACGTCTCAAAAACAAACAGAGTGTTTTCGAGGGCATCTGGGGCTACGAAGAAACCGTTATTCCGGATTTCGAGCGCGCCATATTAGCGGGTCACAATGTAAACCTCCTCGGCTTACGTGGACAAGCCAAGACTCGTCTCGCCCGCCTCATGGTAAATCTTCTCGATGAATACATTCCCGTTATCGAAGGGTCGGAGCTCAACGACGATCCACTGGATCCTATTTCGAGATTTGGAAAAGATCTCGTTGCTGAGCGCGGCGACAACACACCGGTTTCATGGCTGCATCGCGACGAACGTTACACGGAGAAGCTCGCAACACCGGATGTTTCTATCGCCGATCTGATTGGCGATGTAGATCCTATCAAAGCAGCATCGTTAAAACTACCTTATTCCGACGAACGCGTTATTCACTTTGGTTTGATACCTCGCTCGCACCGATGCATCTTCGTGATCAACGAATTACCCGACTTACAGGCGAGGATCCAGGTGGCGTTGTTCAACATCTTACAAGAGGGCGATATACAGATCCGTGGATTCAAGATCAGGCTGCCGCTCGATCTGCAGTTTGTGTTTACAGCAAACCCCGAAGATTATACCAACCGCGGAAGTATCGTTACACCATTGAAAGATCGTATCGATAGCCAGATCATTACGCACTACCCGAAGTCGATCGACATCGGCAAACGCATTACCGAACAGGAGGCGCGATTGAAAGACGTGCAGAGAAAAACCATCACGGTAAACGAGCTCGCAAAAGATCTCATCGAACAGATTGCCTTCGAAGCACGCAAGAGCGAGTATGTGGATGCGAAGAGCGGCGTGTCGGCACGATTAACGATCTCCGCTTACGAAAATCTTATCGCTGCAGCCGAACGCAGAACGATTATCAACAGCGAGAAAAGTACTTCTGTCCGGGTGGCGGATTTCATCGGCGTGGTTCCGGCAATCACCGGCAAGGTGGAGCTAGTTTACGAAGGCGAACAGGAAGGTCCCGGTATCGTTGCACAGAATCTCATCGGCAAAGCGATACGCACGCAGTTCATCTCTTACTTTCCCGATCCCGATAAATTCCGCAAGCAAAAAGAAAAGAGCCCATATCATAAGATCACATCGTGGTTCAGCGAAGGCAACACGATTGATCTGCTGAACGACATGCCCAACCAGGAGTTTGAGAAAACACTCAAGGCGATTCCTGGTCTGTCGGATCTCGTGAATGAATTTCATAAGGGCCAGGATGCACCGATCAAGTTGTTCCTGATGGAGTTTGCCCTGCATGGTCTTGCGGAATACAGTCTCATCAGCAAACACCCGCTCACGAAGGGATTACAGTTCAAAGATCTTCTGAGCAGCATGTTTACAATGCCCAAAGGAAAATCGTCGCCCTCCGAAGACGATGACGACTTTGATGATGAAGCGTTTGGCAACCGAAGGAATTAAGTTGTGCAAAGTGCAACGTACAATGTGCAACGATACCGAGCGATTCCGAAGCGTTCCGCACCTACTCGAGATCTGTAGCTTCGTTGCACATTGCTCCTTGCACATTGCACGTTGAATTCTGCACATTGCACTTACGCGAAAATCTTCACGTTAACAAAGAACAGCTTCGTCAGCTCACCCAGTTGGTAAAACAGGGAGAAGGCACTCATTTAGAATTTAAAAGACGAGCATCCTCTCCCGACCAGATCGTTAGGGAGATGATCGCATTCGCAAATACTGCAGGCGGCATATTGCTCGTTGGCGTTAGCGACGATGGCGATCTGTCGGGCGTCAAATATCCGGATGAAGAATCCCTCGTCATCAAAAAAGCCATCGTAAAATTTTCTCGCCCGCACATAGTTTTTACAGAGACCATCATTCCTTTATCGGAAAATAAATTCGTTATTCAATACGAAATACCTGTAAGCCGCAAGCGACCGCATTTTTTCAGGGTCAGCAACAGGAAACAAGAAACTTATATACGTCTCCGCGATATGAGCATGAAAGCCAGTCGCGAGATGAGCGAGATCGTGCGAAGGGGAAAGGCCGGGAAAAATATTCAGTTCACTTACGGAGATCATGAAGCTGCCTTAATGAAATTCCTCGAGAGAAACGGAAAGATAACGTTACCAGAATTTGAAGTTCTTTCAGGCTTAAACAACCACGACGCTGCTGAGATCTTAATTACACTCGTGTTAGCAAACGTTGTCAAGATCACACCCACCGACAAGGGTGATTTTTATTCTCGGATTTAATAAAGCAAAATTGGATTTTCCGTCTGCATTTAGTTAGATTTATTCCGTTACGTTCTCAAAAGCATTTTTTTAGTTGAATGGTAAAGAACCCGAAGAAAGACAAAGACAAGAAGATCTTTGTGCTCGATACTTCTGTGATTATTTATGAGCACAATAGCATACTGAATTTCGAAGAGCATGATATAGGCATCCCGATCACAGTCCTCGAAGAGCTCGACAACTTCAAGAAAGGAAACGACACCAAGAATTTCGAAGCACGCGAATTCATTCGCCTCATCGACAAACTTGCAAAGGAGCAAATGCTCCACAACTGGAATCCGATCAACGGAAAAGGCAAAGGCCGTTTCAAAGTTGTGATGGACACCGGTGGCAACGGCAGCGTCGACGCCAACAAAGTCTTCGGTGAAGACAAAGCAGATCACCGCATCATCAACGCCGCGTTGTTGTTGCAGCGCGAAGAAAAAGGCCGCAAGGTCATTCTCGTTTCGAAAGACGTTAACCTTCGCCTCAAAGCGAAAGCCCTCGGTCTCAATGCCGAAGATTATACAACGGGCAAGGTCCAAAACATCAGTTCACTGTATTCAGGCAATCGCGTGATCGAAGAAGTGGATCCCTCGATCATCAACCTGTTGTACGAAAAAGGCTACGCGCCGCCCGATGAAGTTCTCGGCTCCGAAAAGCCCATGAAGAATCATTACTACATCGTAAAGAGTGGTAAAAAATCTGTGCTCGCGTTTTACAATTCTCTCAACGGCATGCTCGAGCAGGTGGAAAAACGCAGCGCTTATGGTATCAAACCAAGAAACGCAGAGCAGGCTTTCGCCATACACGCCGTATTAAAACCCGAGATCAAGCTCGTGTCGATGCAGGGCGTTGCAGGAACCGGTAAAACATTAATAGCTCTTGCGGCCGCACTCGAACAAAAGCGCGACTTCAAACAGATCTATCTCGCACGACCTATAGTGCCTCTAAGTAATAAAGACATCGGTTATCTTCCTGGTGACATTAAGTCGAAGCTGAATCCATACATGGAGCCGCTGTGGGACAACCTGAAGTTCATTCAGAACCAGTACAGCGAATCGGATAAAGAATATTCAAAGATCACCGAGATGGTTCAGAACGAAAAGCTGGTGATAACACCACTCGCTTACATCCGTGGCCGCAGTCTTTCGAACATTTGCTTCATTGTTGACGAAGCGCAGAACCTTACGCCTCACGAAGTGAAGACGATCATTACGCGCGCCGGAGAGAATACCAAGATCATTTTCACCGGCGATATCTACCAGATCGATACACCGTATCTCGACGCACAGAGTAATGGTTTGTCTTACCTGATCGACAGGCTAAAAGATCACGAGTTGTATGCGCACGTCACTCTCGAAAAAGGAGAGAGATCTGAGCTGGCTAATCTTGCTAACGAACTGCTATAAACTCACGGTGCAATATTTAGTGTTGTTTTCCTGAAAATGGAACAAAAACCCGATAAAACCGGGTAATCAACCGTTTTCGGCTGGTTTGGGCCTGTAAGGTTTTACCCCAATCTTAACCTCTTAACAACTATACTTACCCCGCAGGGGTAAACATTAGTTCTCCGGAATTCCCCACATTTTAACCTCTGGGTTACGACCACGTTCTTTGTATCATCAATTGGAACAAGGAGACAAACAGAAGAAAGATATGTGGTTCAAGATTGGATTTCGTTTTTTGGCAGATCAGAAAAAATTCGAGATGCTGCGCGAGAAAGGTATCATGTTGGGTTCACGCTGGCGTAACGAACGCCGTGTTTATCTCTACATGGTGAAAGACTTCTTCGTTGAAGTTATGTACATGCGCGACGACATCGACATGGAACCGGAGAAGATCAGCACATTCTCCAATCTCGATAATTTAAACGCCTACCTCGAGAGAGATTTTCGCACTGCCCTTATTCAGTAATTGTAATTGCTACTTGCAGTCCATGTACTGCACCCCTGCCATCAGGTTGTATCGATTCACTGAATGATCCTCCTACCGAGTGATCCTTCCGTTGGTTGTTCGATATTCGATATTGGCTATTTTTTAAGGGCCCTGGCCATTGTTTCACCAATCAATGCGGGAGATTCCACAACCTGGATCCCGCATTCTTTCATGATCTTCATTTTAGCGGCGGCTGTATCTTCAGCGCCACCGATGATAGCACCGGCGTGTCCCATGCGGCGACCGGCAGGTGCCGTCTGGCCTGCGATGAAACCAACAACGGGTTTCTTGTTTCCATTTTCTTTGATCCATCGTGCGGCAACAGGTTCGTAGTTACCACCGATCTCACCGATCATTACGATAGCATCGGTGTCGGGATCATTCATTAATAATTCTACAGCATCTTTAGTAGGTGTTCCGATGATCGGATCGCCACCGATACCAATCGCAGTTGAAATTCCGAGTCCTGCTTTCACGATCTGGTCTGCAGCTTCGTACGTGAGCGTACCTGATTTCGAAACGATGCCAACGCGGCCTTTCTTGAATACGAAGCCCGGCATGATACCAACTTTCGCTTCGCCTGGAGTGATAACACCGGGACAGTTCGGTCCAACGAGAGTCACCTTCTTATCTTTAACAACCTTCTTGGCTGTCATCATGTCTTTTACAGGAATGCCTTCCGTGATACAGATGATCACTTTGATCCCACCATCGGCAGCTTCCATGATCGAGTCGGCAGCAAATGCGGGTGGAACGAAGATGATCGATACGTCGGCGCCGGTCTTCTCTACTGCTTCGGCTACTGTGTTGAAAACGGGACGTGCCAGGTGAACCTGTCCGCCTTTGCCGGGAGTAACCCCGCCTACCACATTGGTTCCATACTCGATCATCTGGCCTGCGTGGAATGTTCCTTCGGTGCCTGTGAATCCCTGCACGATAACGCGGGAGTTTTTATTAACCAATACACTCATTGATGGTAGATTTAGAAGTTTACAAAAATAGGAATATGAGGTTAATAAAAAAGCCTCCTTTACAGGAGGCTTTTCTTGAAATCCTTAATTCGGGATTAAGGGTTCTGTATCTTCAGCTTGTTGCGGAGCAAAAACTCTTCGTAAGCTTCTTTGTATGAAGGTACATCGGGAGCAAGCTTAATTGCTTGTTCGTAAGCTGTAACTGCATCGATATATAATTTCCTTTGTTCGTAGAAGGCAGCAAGCAGGTATTTGTTGATTGCTGTTTCTTCAATGTTAGGACCGAACTCAGTTGCTATTTCAGCTTTGATCTTTTCAGCATGCTGAGGATTCAGTCTCTTCATCAAATATGCTTCAGATTTAAGTTTGCCATCGCCTTTGCTTACTACTTCAGCAAGGATAGCAGATTCGCTCGCATATTCTTTTGCATTCAAATCGATCTGTGCTGATGTCTCAGGAGTTTCGATTACAGCTAACTGGTCGTCGAACATGTTCTTCAACGTTACAGTATAAGGACCATGCTTCTGCTCCCAGTTAATGATAACGATGTTACCATAGACATCAGAGTTGTTGTTCTCCGGAAGAAACACTTTGATTTGACCAACACCACGGTGCATACCTCCTGTGGCGCTCAACCTGTTCTTCTTTGCTTCTGCAGAGTTGCTGCTCAGAATAAAGTCAGTGTATTTGTTCAATACGCTGGTACCTTGAGCAACCTGGTTTAAAAGATCTGCAACCTTATAGCTACCAGAAGCTTTAAGTTCGAGTGGTTTACCACCAACTGATACAAGACCTACATACGAGTTTTCAGCTAGCTTTAACTCGTCGTCTTTTTTCAGTGAGGCTCCGGTTTTAACTGCGACCCAGGCGTTTCCCGATTTAATTTCGTTTGTTCCTTTATTGGCCAACACCTTGAACGCATAGTCAGCTCCCTGACCGAATACGGCGGAGACAGACATAATAAATGCACCAACAACTAATAATGACCTACCTTTTTTCATGGTTTTGGGTATTTGACGACACTAAGATATTAAAAAACGTGCCAATGTCCTTACTGGGGATTTGTGGCTGCGCCCACCGGAGCTTTAGCGTAGGTGGGCTTTCGGGCGATTTATACTGGTTCTTCCGTTTTGGTAAACTCCACATTTTTTGGTTTGGCAAATCGCCGGTTCCACTCGTTTTGCAGCGATTTAAAGATGTCGTAACATGGGCCTACGAGGGCGGTTACGCCTATAGCAATTGACAATTCCAACATAAGATTAAACCACAACAAAGAAAATATAACGATGAACGAGATAACAAGCAGCAATACAACCTGGATGAAAAATGAAAGGGCATCAAACCACATCGGCAATTTTCTATCAATTAATATGAACAATACGATTGTGAGAAGACAAACAATGAACGCTACTACATATGCTGCCCAGTCGGGAATTGTGTTAATATAATCTTCATTCAATATCATGGCCACGATGTTCGCGTGGATTACCAATCCAAACATATCGGGGTTAGCGCGACCCGCAACTTTTTTATTCAATGGTGTAAAGAATCTGTCTTCCCATGATGGATCACCGAGTTGATCGCCAAGGTATCCCATCATCACGATCTTGTCTTTGAACAGTTCCGGCAGAACATTGCCGCGCAACAGGTCGTCCACATCAACGGCATAGAACATGTTCGCGAATTTATTCGTCGATGTTTGGTTTATCTTTTCAGTTTTAAATCGCAAGGTCATCACGTTCATGTTACCACGAAAGTTGATGAATTCTTCCTTGTTGTTTCTGTCAAGAAATTTCTCTGTAACGGTTGAATCATAAGCGTTAGCTATTGCTACTGACCATGCGAGTTCTCGTTTACCATTTACCTTCCATTGAGGGAAAAGGCTCCGACATTCCTTGTAATCTTCCTGATATGTAGCGTTGGTTGGGAGACTTAAAAATCCATAGGTCGCATCCTCCAGGTACATTGGATCCGAGATTTCCAGCGAATCGTAATACTCAATATCATATTTTGCGACAGAATCAGTTTGCATAAGTTTTGAGCCTAGCACAAACGCGTTCGCGTCTTTTATTGCACCAGCCAACATCAAGTTGCCGAGAGTATCCAGCAATTGCGGACAATTAACAGTATCACGTAAGCCGCCTTCACAATTGAAGAACCCATCGAACGCTATAACACGAGGTCCGAACGAATTCAGCATCATGATCTCCTGCGCTAGTCCCCTTCTATCGAGTGTACCAATATTGACGAGAACAATCCTTTCATCCACAAGAGGCGGATCACGCAATTCAGAGAATGAATAGTCGGTCATGTGAAAATCACTCAACGCTGCTCCAATTGAATCGAAAGCTGCAAACAATTTCAAATCAGTGATTATCGAACCAACCCAAAGCATAAAAAACACGAACACCGTGATGATCATACTTTGATACAAGTATTTTTTCATAGTAAGAGGGGTAAGTGCTTGTTTCCAAACACGGGCATCCTAAAATTAAAAATTTACCTTTGGATATGCGAGCCGACCAGCTTTCAATACAACAATACAGGGATGGGCTTATCGCAGGCTCTGCCGTAATTCTCGGCCGCGCCATCACTCTCATCGAAAGCCAGCTCGATTCCGACCAGCAACAGGCAGAGGAACTTCTTCAGTCTATTTTGCCTCTAACGGGCAAATCCACACGTATTGCGATCAGCGGCGTGCCCGGCGTCGGCAAAAGCACCTTTATAGAATCGTTCGGAAAATATCTCACTTCGCAACATCATAAAGTTGCCGTGCTCGCTGTCGACCCAACGAGCTCCAAAACTCACGGCAGCATCCTGGGCGACAAGACCCGGATGGAAGAGCTCTCGAAAGATCCGAACGCCTTCGTTCGTCCAACGGCTACGTCCGGTCACCTCGGTGGTGTTGCCGGCAAAACACGCGAGGCAATATTGCTGTGCGAAGCCGCCGGCTACAACATTATTATAATAGAGACAGTCGGTGTTGGCCAATCCGAGATCGCCGTTCGAAGCATGGTTGACTTCGTCCTCCTGCTGATGCTGGCCGGCGCCGGCGATGAGCTACAAGGGATCAAAAAAGGGATCATCGAGATCGCCGACGGCATTGCCATCAATAAAGCCGACGGTGATAATATCACTCATGCAAAAAGAGCGCAGGCAGAATTAAGTCATGCATTGCATTTAGTTTCATCCTCAACTAAAGTCGTTACGTGTTCTGCACTTGTAAAAACAGGGTTGGATGAAATATGGAAGATGGTCACCTCGTTTAAAGAGAAGAGCGATTGGCAGGAGCGACGAAAAGAGCAGCAAGAAGAATGGTTGAGAGAAAGTTTGAATGAGCTTTTTTTAAGGGAGGCAAAAAAAATAAATCATAAGTTTTCAGACTTGCCTGGATTCCCTCCAGCAGTCGCTCGCCAATTATTTAAGGAACTAATTAAGTAATCATTACTTTTGCACGCCTTAGTGCTATGCAAATAAAAAACCTAACGTTCAGGAAGCATCTTCCTGAATCGAAGATCCAGAAGCGGATTGAAGTGCTGGCGGATGAAATCAATAAAGACTACGCAGATAAAACTCCCCTCTTTCTGCCTGTTTTGAATGGATCTTTCATGTTCGCATCAGACTTAATTAAGCGGGTCAATATTGACTGTAGAGTTTCTTTCACAAAGATTTCGTCCTACTCCGGAACCGCAAGCTCCGGTCAACTCAAGTCATTGATCGGTCACGACGAAAGTGTGTTCAACCAGGACATCCTCATCGTGGAAGATATCGTCGATACCGGTCTCACCCTGCAACGGATCACGGACGAACTGAAAGGCCTCGGCGCCCGCTCAGTAGAAACCGTGTCATTGCTCCGCAAAAAGCCCGCCCGCGACAAGAATATCGCCGTGAAATACGTCGGCTTCGAACTCGAAGAAGAGTTCGTTGTGGGCTATGGCCTGGACTACGATGGGCTTGGACGGAATCTGAAGGATTTGTACGTGAGAGCCTGATTTCACATATTCGCAGTTCGTCCCAAAAAAAAACCATGGTCAACCTTGTCCTGTTTGGTCCTCCCGGTGCCGGGAAAGGAACACAAAGCGAAAAGCTCATCAAGAAATACGGCTTCGTGCATATTTCCACCGGCGATCTTTTTCGCTGGCACATGAAGAACGATACAACACTTGGTAAGAGGGTAAAAGAGATCATCAACAATGGCCTCCTCGTTCCCGATGAGATCACCATCGCAATGCTCAAAGAAGAGCTCGATAAAAATCCCCAGGCCAAAGGATTTCTTTTCGATGGATTCCCACGCACCGTTGCGCAAGCGGAAGCCCTCGATACATTCATGAAGGAGAACAACACCGCAATTCACCACGTCATCGCGCTCGATGTTACGGAAGAAGAAGTAAGGAAACGTATCGCGAAGAGACGTACTACCGAAAGTCGCGCGGATGATGAAGAAGATAAGCTCAACAAACGCATCACGGAATACTTCACAAAGACTGTGCATGTACTTCCGTTCTACAAAAACCAGGGACGTCTCGTAACTGTGAAAGGCATCGGTGAGATCGATATGATCTTCAACAGCATTTGTGAGGTTATTGGATAATTAAGAATTTGTCTTCGCCAAACTTTATAGACTACGTTAAGTTCCACGCTCGTTCCGGAGCTGGTGGACCCGGCTGTCTTCATTTTCATCGTGAGAAATTCGTTGCTCACGGTGGACCTGATGGTGGTGATGGTGGTCGTGGCGGCAGCATTATATTGAAAGGCAACTCGCAACTCTGGACCTTACTTCATCTTAAATATCGCAAGCACATTCGCGCAGAGGCTGGCAACCCCGGTGAAGGACAAGACCGGACCGGCTCCGACGGCAGCGACGAAATCCTTGAAGTGCCTCTCGGCACCGTTGCCCGCAATGCAGAAACGAACGAGATCGTTGGTGAGATCAACGACGACGGGCAGGAGTTTGTGTTAGCTGCCGGAGGTCGCGGTGGTAAAGGCAATGCATTTTTCGCAACACCCACTAACCAGGCTCCTCAACATGCACAACCCGGTGAAGCTGCTGTGGAAGGTTGGTTTGTTCTCGAACTCAAGCTTCTCGCCGATGTAGGGCTCGTTGGCTTTCCTAATGCAGGTAAGTCTACATTGTTGTCGGTTGTGTCTGCTGCGAAGCCAAAGATTGCCGACTATGCGTTCACAACACTTACACCCAATCTTGGTGTTGTAAAGTATCGCGACAGTCAGTCGTTCGTGATGGCGGATATTCCCGGTATCATCGAAGGCGCTTCGGAAGGAAAGGGATTGGGGATCCGGTTCCTTCGTCACATAGAAAGAAATTCTGTGTTACTGTTCCTTGTGCCCGCCGATTCGCGCGACATCAAAGACGAATACAACATCCTGTTGAACGAGCTTCAGCAATACAACCCCGAGTTGTTGGATAAGAAAAGACTCCTCGCGATCTCGAAATCGGATATGCTCGACGATGAGCTTAAGAAAGAAATGAAGAAAGAGTTGCCGAAAGGCATCGACTCTATTTTTATATCGGCGATTACCAACCAGGGTATCGTGGAGCTAAAAGATCTGATCTGGAAATCCTTACACTAGTCAGCCTTCGCGAAACTCTTGGGCGGACGAAGGTGGTCCCCGGACGCCGTAGCATTTCGCAAACGTGGTCTCCGGCCGCCGTAGCGTTTCGCGAAGGTGGCCATTGTGGCAAAATTGGCCTATTGGCAAAATTCTTGTGATCTTGCGACGATGGAAAATACGACAGAAGAAGAAAAAGGGGCTAACGTGGCCTCTGAAGCGGAAAATCAGGTGGACTCACAAGCAGAGATCGACGCAAATGCAGCGGTAGTTTCCAAGTTGCAGGACGAATTGGCAGAATCGAAGGATAAATACATTCGTCTCTATGCCGAATTCGAAAATCATCGTCGCCGCACAGCAAAAGAGAAGCTCGAAATGATATCGGCTGCCAACGAGCAACTTATAAGAGCACTGTTACCCGTAGTAGACGATTTTGAAAGAGCCGAAAAATCAATCAAAGACCTGAGCGAAAAAGACGCAAGCGGCATCCTGTTGATCTACCAGAAACTGAAGAAAGTTCTGGATCAATATGGTGTTAAAGCGATGGAGGTGAAAGGTGATTTCAATCCCGACCTTCACGAAGCCATCACACAAGTCCCCGTACAAGACGAATCACAAAAAGGAAAGATCGTTGACGTTGTTGAAAAAGGATATGTCCTGAGCGACAAAGTAATACGATTCGCCAAAGTGGTTGTCGGAGCATAACAAATGAGCAAGAGAGATTACTACGAAATTTTAGGAGTTTCGAAAACTGCCACACCGGAAGAGATCAAGAAAGCCTACCGGAAAGTTGCCATTCAATTCCACCCCGATAAAAATCCCGGCAACAAAGAAGCCGAAGAGAAATTCAAAGAAGCCGCCGAAGCTTACGAAGTATTGAGCGACGCCGAAAAGCGTGCCCAGTATGATCGTTTTGGTCATGCAAAAGCCGGTCAGAGCGGTTACGGTGGTCATAACATGAACATGGAAGACATCTTTAGCCAGTTCGGCGGTGTCTTCACGGATGAAGGTGGACCATTCGAAAGTTTCTTTGGCGGAGGCGGCGGAAGAAGTCGTCAGCGCAAAGGATCTAATCTTCGTATCAAGCTCAAGCTCACGCTCGATGAGATCGCCTCAGGCACCGAGAAGAAAATAAAAGTTACACGCCTCGTAAAAGCCGAAGGCGTTACATTCAAGCAATGTCCTACCTGCGGTGGTACCGGGCAAATGCGCAAAGTGGTGAACACCATGCTTGGCCAGATGGTGTCGACAACAACATGCCCTGCCTGCGGTGGCGCGGGACAGGTAGTTGATAAGCGTCCTGCCGGCGTAGACAGTTCGGGACTCATTCCAAAAGAAGACCTTATCTCCGTAAAGATCCCTGCCGGCGTTAGCGAAGGCATACAACTGCAGATGTCGGGAAAAGGTAACGAAGCTCCCGGTGGCGGAGCTGCCGGAGATCTTTTGATCGTTATCGAGGAAACCGAAGACAAGCAACTAAAGCGCGACGGCAACAATATCATCTTCGATCTTCATGTAAGCTTCATAGATGCAGCGCTCGGTACTTCCGTTGAAGTTCCGTCGATCGGTGGCAAGGTTCGGATCAAGATCGAACCAGGAACACAGAGCGGCAAGATCCTCCGCCTTCGTGGCAAGGGTCTGAAAGACATTAACGGCTATGGCACCGGCGACCAGCTGATCTATGTAAATGTGTGGACCCCGAAGAAACTTTCACCGGAGGAGAAGACCAAGCTCGAATCTTTAAAAGATGCAGTGAACTTCCAGCCTCATCCGGATGCGAATGAGAAAGGATTCTTCGAGAGGATGAAAGAGTACTTCCAGTAAAAGTGGGTCCAGGCAAAAAGCCCGCCGTAGGCACTACTCTTACTCGAATCTTACATCATAGTGTATTCTCTACACAAATAAAATCGAAAAGCCGTTTCCCAGCTTAAAATCGCAGAAACCCCGCGATTAAGTTCCCGTTAAATCAAGGTCAGGAACTAACCGAATCTTGAAACTGCACATGGGAAAAAAGCTTTCAATTGCCTTAGTAGTCTTCTCGGGGAGCATATTGTGCTCTTATGGGCAGATCAAGAAGCAATTTACCGTGGAAAGCCCCGAAGATTGCCAGAGCGTGCAGCTCCAGATAAAGGCTAAAGTGGGCAACTGTTTCATCCGCCCCAGCCAGAACGCAGACCTCCTCAATATTTACAGCAACCAGGATCTCGAAGAATATGGCCACTCTTTTAAGAAAGAGATGGTTCAAGGCATCTGCTTCGTAAAACTGAATCTCGAAACCGAAGGACAGAAAGGTGTAGGTCAGATGATCTCGAACCAGGTGTTCGGCAGCGACGAGAAAGTTACCGACAAGCTCTGGAAGGTTTACTTAACCGACTCGAAGCCTTATTCGCTCGATCTTATATATGGATTGGGTAATGCTAACGTGGATCTCTCGGGTCTCGCAATCAAAAAATTAAAGATCAATACAGGCAGTGCCGATGTGAACGTCTCGTATGCGTCGGGTCTCGAGAACCAGGTTGTGATGGATACATTCTTCGTGAAGGTTGATGTTGGATCTCTTAACGTAAGACAACTAAATCTTGCAAAGGCGAAAGTTGTTCTTGTTGATGTTGGCTTCGGTAACATGTATCTCGATTTCTCGAACAAGCCGCTTGTTAGTAATCATATTAAAGGAAGTGTTGGTGCCGGTAATCTTGTAGTTCAATTACCCGGCGAAGAAGTTCCTGTTCTTGTGAAAGTAAATGAGTCGTGGCTTTGCAGCGTGAGTCTCAGCAAGAGTTTACAACGCATTGCAGATAATACTTTCGCCAATGCCGCTTACGAAAAAAATGCCGCTAATGCCCTCACATTCGATCTTGATGTGTCTCTGGGCAAGATTATCTTCAAGGAGAAATAAGTTTTAGCACTCCCTTGTAATTTACCTACGGTTTTTGATACTTATCATTGCAAAAACCATCTCTTCATTTTGGAAGCATTAACAGCCACAGGGATCACGAAACAGTATGCACAACATACTGCGTTGAAGAACGTGAACGTCACGATCCCCGAAAAGACCATCTATGGATTGCTCGGCCCCAACGGAGCCGGCAAGACCACACTTATCCGGATCATTAACCAGATCATCACGCCCGACGCAGGTGAGATACGCATCTTTGGAGAGCCGCTGAAACCCGAGCACATTGGTGTTATCGGTTATCTGCCGGAAGAACGCGGGCTTTATAAAAAACTGAAAGTTGGCGATCAGCTGATCTATCTCGCGCGACTTAAAGGTCTGTCGAAAAAAGATGCGATAGCACGAATCAAAACGTGGTTGCAAAAATTCGAGATAACGGATTGGTGGAATAAGAAAGTGGAAGACCTCTCGAAGGGCATGGCCCAGAAGGTTCAGTTTATCAGTACTGTTCTCCACGAACCGCGATTGATCATTCTCGACGAACCATTCTCGGGGTTCGACCCGGTGAACGCACAACTGATCACAAAAGAAATTCTTGAACTCAAGCAAAAAGGTTCCACGATCATTTTCTCGACGCACCGTATGGAAACGGTAGAAGATCTTTGTGATCATATCGCTTTGATCAATAAGTCGGAAAAGATCCTGGAGGGTTCTAAGAAAGAAGTGAAAGAAAAATACAGGTCGCACACTTTCTCTGTTGATCACAACGGTGCTTTCAATGCAAGTAACAGCTTCGATATTGTTTCACAGGATCGTGTTGAGGACAACCATTTCCACTCCACGCTTAGAGCGAGACCGGATATGAATACCAACCGGTTGCTTTCGGATCTCATTAATGTAACAGAAGTTCATGGCTTCGTTGAAAAGATGCCGACCATGAGTGAAATTTTTATCAGTCTAGTAAAAGGAGAGAGCCATGAATAAAATATTTCTCATCATAGAAAGAGAGGTTTTAAATCGCGTTGGAAAAAAATCGTTCCTGATAGCAACAATCCTGATTCCACTCATCTTTCCGGCGATCATTGCTGTGCTCGTTTTTGTGAATAACAAATCGAACGAGAATGCAGCAAAGCAAGTAGTTCACTACGTGGATGAGTCGAGCATTTTTAATCCCGACACAACGAAATACCGGTTCAAGAGATTCGACGGATCTATAGACGATGCAAAGAAGGCATACCAGCAAACAACGGATCTCGCGTTGCTGTACATTCCCAAAATCGACATCAGGGATCCAAAAGGAGTTACGATCTATTCGGTGAAAGCACCCAGTCTCGAAGATGAAGGCGCCATCAAGTCGATGCTCAACAACCAGATCCGCGACAAGAAGATGGAGCGTCTTCATATCAGCAAGCTATCGCTCGACAGCCTGGATACAGATGTTGATATCAAGACAATAAACATGACTGCAGACGGCACCGAAAAGAAAAGTGCTGCGTGGGTTCAATACGTTGTAGGAATGGTGTTCGGCATCCTGATGTATATGTTCATCTTCATCTACGGAGCCCAGATCATGCAGGGTGTTATTGAAGAGAAGACAAGTAAGGTTGTTGAGGTTATCGTTTCCTCGGTAAGGCCGTTTCAATTGATGATGGGCAAGATACTCGGGCTCGCATCCGTTGGATTGCTGCAGTTCGTGATCTGGATCATCCTCATGACGACACTCACAGCGCTTTCATTGAATTTGTTAGGCACCACACCACAACAGGAAGCCATGCAGGCAACTATGGGAGCACACGCGGAGCCCGAAGTATTCGAAGGTTACAACGAGCTCATGGGATTGCCCTGGGGATACATAGCATTTTGTTTCCTCTTCTATTTCCTAGGAGGATATCTTTTGTACGGTGCGTTGTTTGCAGCCGTCGGATCTTCTGTTGACAGTCCGGCAGAAGCTCAACAATTCATGTTCCCCGTTACGCTGCCGATGCTGATCTCGTACATGAGCTTGTTCATTTTCATTTTGAAAGAACCAGACAGCCCGGTCAGTATCTGGCTCTCGATCATTCCATTCACGTCGCCGATCGCAATGATGGGACGAGTGGGTTCGGGTGTTCCGTTCTGGCAGTTGGCATTGTCTATGATACTATTGATTGGCGGTTTTGTTTTCACAACATGGGTAGCGGGACGAATCTATCGTGTGGGCATCCTGATGTCTGGAACAAAGGTCAATTACAAGGTATTGGCAAAATGGTTCCTTATGAAAGGCTAAGGATGTACGAAGGACGATGTACGAAGGACGATTTGGTGCTTCGAAGGTCTGAATTGTAAATCGTACCTTGTACATCGTAAATCGTAAATCTAATTGGCTTTAAAGTCGACCATAGCTTCGATGGAGTTTTACAAGGATAACTCCAATCTAAAATGGGTTATCCTTGCTGTGTCGACAATCATCAGCATCAGCTCGGTTTACTACACAAATGTTCTTGTTGAACAACTGAAAGAACGCGAGCGAGCGCAGGTAAATCTTTACGCGAAAGCGCTCGAGTACACCGTTAACGAATCGAACAACAACATCTTCTTCGTTTCAGAAGAGATCGTCAATAAAAATCACTCGATACCAACAATTCTACTGAGTGATAAAAATGAATTCATCGATTACACCAATCTCGACATCAATCCTTCGTGGCCGCTGAAGAAGAAGAACGAAACTCTTCTTCGTGAGCTCAACGAAATGCAACGTGCCTACCCGCCGATCGAGATCTTACTGAAAGATCCTACAACACAGGAAGTGTTCGGAAAGCAATTCGTCTACTATAAAAATTCATTCCTGCTCACGCAGCTTATCGCGTACCCTTTCATACAGTTGTCGGTGATAGCCATCTTTGGTTTCATCTCATACCTCGCCTTCAATTATTCGAGGACATCAGAACAAAACAGGGTGTGGGTTGGGCTTGCGAAAGAAACAGCACACCAGTTGGGCACGCCTTTGTCGTCGCTCATGGCGTGGGTGGAAGTTCTTCGAGACGATCCCGATATCAAGAACAAAGGTATTGCCGACGAGCTGGATAAGGATATTAAGAAACTGAAGGTCGTTACGGAACGCTTCTCCAGTATCGGGTCGAAGCCTACCCTCAGGGAAGAGAACATTTACACGCTGATACAGAATGTGGTGACGTACCTGCAGCCACGTGTGTCGTCGCGGATCAACTTCGAGCTCTACACGCTGTCGGAATCTATTACGGCCATGGTGCACGCGCCGCTGTTCGAGTGGGTGATCGAGAACCTCTGCAAGAATGGCGTGGACGCTATGGGCAGTTCTGCGGGCACGATTGCCATCAAGATCCTGCGCGGCAACGAGAACAGGGTGCTTATCGACATCTCCGACACGGGAAAAGGTATACCTAAGGCAAATCTTCCGAGTGTCTTCAAACCCGGGTTCACTACGAAAAAAAGAGGCTGGGGGTTGGGACTGGCGCTCGCCAAACGGATCATCGAGATGTACCACCAGGGTCGGATCTTTGTGAAATCTTCCGAAGAGAACCAGGGGACCACCTTCCGGATCGAGCTTAAGGGTATAGGCGATATTCCAGCCTAAAAAAAACTAGTGTTTACTGTCAAAAACCTCATGCGAAAGCATATTTTTGCGGTCGGATTTTTAAGACTCCTAGTCCCAAACAAGTCCTTTGACAATCAGATAGTTACAATTAAAAATACCCCATGGCGAACTTTGGTAGAATCACACAGGTAATCGGCCCCGTAGTTGACGTATCATTCAGCGAAGAAGGCTCTAAGCTCCCCAACATTCTCGACGCTTTACAAGTAACAAAGGCCGACGGCACGTTGGTGGTTCTTGAAACGCAACAACATCTCGGCGAAGACCGCGTACGTACCATCTCGATGGACGGTACTGAAGGTCTCGTTCGCGGCATGAAAGTGACCGACACTGGCACTCCTATCGCAATGCCTATCGGCGACGATATCAAGGGCCGCCTCTTCAACGTGATCGGCCACGCTATCGACGGCATTCCACAACCTAAGGGTACCAAAACCCTCCCGATCCACAGGTCGGCTCCTGCTTTCGAAGATCTCTCAACTTCATCTGAAATTCTCTATACTGGTATCAAGGTTATCGACCTCATCGAGCCCTATGCAAAGGGTGGTAAGATCGGGTTGTTTGGCGGTGCCGGCGTGGGCAAAACCGTATTGATCCAGGAATTGATCAACAACATTGCAAAAGCATATTCAGGTCTTTCTGTGTTCGCCGGTGTAGGCGAAAGAACACGTGAAGGAAACGACCTTCTCCGCGAAATGATCGAAGCAGGTATCGTTGATTACGGTCCTGAATTCATGAAGTCGCTCCACGCAGGTGGCTGGGACCTTTCTAAGGTAGACCAGGAGCGCTTAAAAGATTCGAAAGCAACATTCGTGTTTGGCCAGATGAACGAACCGCCCGGAGCACGTGCACGTGTGGCGTTGTCGGGTCTTACCGTAGCAGAATATTTCCGCGATGGCGATGGCACCGGCAAAGGCCGCGACATCCTCTTCTTCGTCGACAACATCTTCCGTTTCACACAGGCAGGTTCTGAAGTGTCGGCCCTTTTGGGACGTATGCCTTCGGCCGTGGGTTATCAGCCTACTCTTGCAACTGAAATGGGTTCGATGCAGGAACGCATCACGTCTACGAAGAACGGTTCAATCACTTCGGTTCAGGCCGTATACGTACCTGCCGATGACTTGACTGACCCTGCTCCCGCAACAACATTTGCTCACCTTGATGCTACAACGGTATTGAGCCGTAAGATCTCCGAGCTTGGTATCTACCCTGCCGTAGATCCACTCGACTCAACATCGCGGATCCTCCGCGCCGATATCGTTGGTGATGAGCATTACAACACAGCACAACGTGTGAAGCTGACCCTTCAGCGTTACAAAGAACTTCAGGATATTATCGCCATCCTTGGTATGGATGAGTTGAGTGATGACGACAAGCTTGTGGTTGCACGTGCACGTCGTGTACAGCGATTCCTTTCGCAGCCTTTCCACGTTGCCGAAGCTTTCACTGGTCTCAAAGGAGAGCTTGTTGACATTAAGGACACTATCAAGGGTTTCAATGCGATCATGGACGGTGAGTACGATTACCTCCCTGAAGCGGCGTTCAACCTTGTTGGTACAATAGAACAGGCTAAGGCAAAAGGAGAGAAACTTCTTGCCGAAGCTAAAGCTTAATCTTCAGGTTAATTTTTGCCGTAAGCGATATGCATTTAGAGATCATAACACCAGACAAGAAGGTTTTCGAAGGAGAAGTAGCAGTTGTTACTTTTCCCGGCTCCGACGGGTCGTTCCAGGTATTGAATAATCACGCGCCACTTGTAAGTCTTTTGAAAGACGGAGTGGTTGAATACAAAACAGCCGAAAGAGGAACTTCGCAGGTGTCGATCACCGGTGGTGTTGTGGAGGTTTTGAAGAACAAGGTGATTGTTCTTGCCGATGGATTGAAGAACTGAAATTGAGTTTCAATAAAAAGAAAGAGGCCGGTCCGCAAAGACTGGCCTCTTTCTTTTGATTGGCTTTTGATTGGCTTTTGATTAAGCGACAATGAAGACTTTGTCTTTATTGTCTTTGTCCTGGTAGGTGATCTGCAGACCTCTTTCCACCTCGTCTCCCATTCCATTGTCTTTTGCAAGATCGAGCAGGATGCGACCGATAAAACGAAGGACGAAATAATTCCCAAAGTTTACGTTGCGAAAATGTTTTGAAAATGTTCCGAGGGCGCGCGAGTAGGGAGCCCACGCGGTGATATCCTGGTTGAGATCTCCAAAGGCACCCTTCATCTGATCGAGATCCACACCGGCGTTGTATACCCTGAGGAGTTCTCTCACGCTCGTTTCGGCATAGTCTCCGTAAGAACCACCATCTCTTCTCGCCTCGTAATTCAACATGTCGTCGCGGCGATTTTTTGTAAAGTGGTCTTCCATTGCATCTTTGATAGTCTGAATAAACGCATCGGGGTCTTTCTTCTGCTCACGCCACAGCGATTGAAAATAATCGGTCCAGAACCACTGGTATGTTTCAACCCGGTCTTGCATGGTTTTACGGCCGCTAACTTCGGCGTAAGGGAGTGCTGCAGCTACCGCAGCGGCGAGGGTGCGACTGTCTAACGCTGGGAACAAACGACGAATTTTAGTGAAGCATGTGTCGTCGTCATTTTTATCGCGTACTACATTAAAGAACAACTTGTATTTTATACCGCGAGAATCGATGCTGTAGATATCGTTGATCACGGTATCGAAAACTTCCTGGAATCTTGTTTGAGGAATGATGTCCCACGTTACTGCCCAATCGATGACATCGTACAGCTCTTTCTTACTCTTCTTTAATTTCTGATCGACGATCTCAACAGAAAATCCAAAGTCGAAGTCGAACTTCTCAACGGTGAGCAGCGCCGCATCATTAACGTAATTACGCATGTCGGCCGCGAGGCGCAGTGAGCGTGTCGCGCTATCCTTGCCCATTGTGAATATGCGACTCATCTCCCGGTTGTAAGTTGAAACTTTCGTAAGCAGTGCTTCGCCTTTGATAACATCTTCCGTTTCCGTCTTCAGCTTATTCAAAGTCTGGCTCGAGAGATGGAAGTTTCCGAGGGCCATGCTGATACCGAATGAATTACTTACTTCGACAGTTACCCGCTTGAAATATTCGATGAGATTAAAGGGCTTGCTGGCTGTTGGAGCTACCAGCCAGTCGTTGAGTATCTCACCGATCTTCAAAGAAATGATCTGCTTGTGATATTTGGCAACAGCGCTCTTTGTGAATTCGCCCTTCAATAAAGCTTCGGAAGTTTTTATGCGCCGGTATTCATAGCTGATGCCAACAGATACTTTTGTTTGTAAGATCTTTATTAATTCTTTTTTTGCTGTTTTTTGCAACTCCTGGTATTTCTCGCGGAATGCATCCAGGGAAATGTCCTGATCCCAACCCAATAGCTTCGCAGCTTTTTGTACATAAGGAAGTATTGTATTAACCCACTGGTTATTTGTAAGCGCGGTATTGATCGGCTCAAATACTTTATCGTCTATCCCGGTGAAGATCGCATCCACCGATTTTTTGAAATCGTCATCATCATTAATGGCTGCTTCAATGCCTGCTTTGGCGTCGACGCCGATAGAGTTCTTTACGATCTTTGAGATAACCACACGATACTTGTCGTTGGCGAGACAAATGACATACACACCGAAGTCGTCTTCGATACACGCGGTTGCTCCGACCGACAGCGACGCGTCGATCTTAAGGTTGAACTTGTTGTTAAGATTCAGGGCTGCGAAAATGAGTGGGATAGAACCGGTAAATGCATCGGAGATCTTTACAGATGCCTTCATTTCAAGTTTACCCGCAACCTGCATTGCAAGGGCGTCACCGGGCTTTAGGTTGCCTACCTCGCCAGCATCGAATATGTGTAGGAAGCTTTGAAGATCTTTCAGGCCTGCGTCGCTAATCATCTGGTTGCCGGCATGCTTTCGATAAGCAATAACTTCGAGCGACTGTGTGGCATCTATACCAAGCTCGAATTGTTTCAACTGCACATTACCGGAACCTTTCACCATTCCTTTCAGACTGTATGAAAGAATGCCATCGCCTTTATCGTAGATCTCCTTCTTCGCTTCGTCCCAATGATTGAAGACCTTATCATCGCCTTTCGGGTCAAGGTCGTCGTTGAAAAGCTTAATGGTAACGGATCCGGCAGCCTGTGCCTTGAATGTGAAGACTCCTGCAGGAAGGTTTAGATCTTTCGTTTCCTTTTCGGCTTTGAAGATCTCGTACTTAGCGCTTTTATCACCAATTGTTTTGTCTGTGCCTTCTGGCCAGCCGGGGACGAGTTCGGGAATTAAACTTGAAATATCCATGACGTTTTAGGGGGTTACGATGCCTGTCGAAGATTCGCAGAATCATCGTATTAGTCACGGACGGGCCAGACATTATCCGGAAATGGGGTGAATCGATACCCCATTTTCCGGAGTGCCTTACAGCGGGATGCTTATTCCTGCAGAACCGATCGCCTGCAGTGAGAAAAATGTTTGTTGTGCGTAGCCTTTCTCATACAGCTTCGCGTGGGTGTAGTCTGCAAAAGAACCCTTGAGACTTCCTTCCAGGTAAAAATATTTATAGATCACATAACGAAGATTGGCGCTAACGCCAATAACGTAGCCCGAGAACTGGAACGGACCGTCGTTGTGCTTACCCATGATATATGAATCGGTTTTCGGGTAGAGAATACCACCACCTGCTTTGAACAAAGTATTGAGCTGGTGATTGCCGTTAACTGATTTTATAAGTGTTAACTGTCGCACCGCACTCGCCATCATATAGTTGTTGCCATTAGTATGTTCGAAGTGAACAAATCCAGGAGTTACGAGCGTGTCTTTATTATAAAGATTCTCGTGGATCATGCCAGTCATGTGCATCATCTGGTTATCATTTACGATATACTTCAGGTGATCCCAGCTGAATTCGAAACCCCAGCCCTTACGATCTTTGAAGATGTACCCGACATTAATAACATATTGGGGAATTGTGAGCGGGGTACTGAAGAGACTATGCATATCCGCCCGGTCGTGCGCCTTTGCATTGTAGAACTTGAAGTCGTAGTCGTCGGTCTGACTGTCTTTGAAATGGATGTTGCTTTTCGTGTATGTATCACGATGGTATCCCCATGTAAAATATAGTGTACCACGAGTGCTTGTTGAAGAAAGTTCCTGGGCAAATGCACCGACACTTAAACACAGCATTGCTGCCAGAGTAAAAAAACGCATCATGTTGAGAGATAGGGGTGGAATCTTGGTCTAAACGATGCCCCAAACTTAAAAGTTTCAGGCGTAGCTGGCGTTAAAACACGTTTAAAGGTTCACTAAATAACCGACAACGATTGCGTTTTTTCGCTATTTTAGGGGTTCCTTAAAATCCCGGTGACCAAAAGACAGCCCAATGAAGTCTTTCCAAGTCCTGCTAGTTATTTTGGTTTTGATCTCGTGCGGCAAAGACAAGGATCTGAGGCTCGTGATCAACGAGCTTAATACAAGCGGCATAAGACATACTGTATTTTATAAAGACGGTCTCGCCTCATGTATCCGTTTTGAAACATTTCATGGCTCGGGCACTAAAGACACCACCGCAGCCGATTCGGCAGTCCGCCGCGAAATAGATTCGGTGAAGTACGACCTCGAAAACATGACGGCTCTCCTTACCAGGCTTACCGACGAAGGCCATAAAGATTTCAGGAAGTACTACTTCAATTCGGATAATCTTTTAACGAAAATCACCCGCTTCGACGGAAAAAAAGAATACGTAACCGACTCAGTGAGATACGATTACACCAGCCGGAGCGCTTTTTTTTACGATGTGATCAATAAACATGTGTTCGAACTCGTCTACGACACCAGGAACAACATCGAGAGCGAAACAGAGAAGAGAGTAGCCGACCAGCACGTGTACCAGACATTCTATTATTACTATGATGCATCGCGCAGTCCTTTTCTCGTCAATCTCGATTCTGACGAAGAACTGTTTGGATGTTTTAACTATACAACCGTGGGACTTTTTTGGAACAATGCTTCAAGACCTGTATTCAGTTCGGTGAATAATGTGCAGTCATTTAAAGAAGTGGCGGGCAAAGACGAACACAACGGTCTCTATGAATACCAGTACAGGCAAGGACTTCCTGCTGCGCAGTTTGGCACCAACAGCGTTATCTACTATAACTATCTAACGACGACAGAGTGAGAATCGTAAAGAAGATCCTTAAGGTCCTCGCAGTTCTTATCCTGCTGTTGATCGTAGTCACCTATTTCTTTATGCAACAGGACTCATTTGGAAAACTTCCGTCGGGTACGCGTGCAGAGCGCATCGCGAAATCGCTGAATTACAAAGACGGTGAGTTTAAGAATCTCGTGGAGACGAAGATGCTTGCGGAGAATGCGAGTTATACCAAAATGATGTCGCAATTCTTTTTCGGATCGAAGGTCGACAGGGAACCGTTGAGGCCGCTGCCTTCACAGAAGACGGATCTTAAAGCGATACCTGCAGATAAACCCACGCTCGTGTGGTTTGGTCATTCATCGTATTTGATATCGATCAACGGAAAGAAGATCCTTGCCGATCCTGTTTTCAGCGAACGCGCTTCGCCGGTTCAATATGCGGGTCCGAAGAGTTACCCCGGAACGATGTTATATAAGGTCGAAGAATTTCCGGATCTCGATGTTGTTGTGATATCGCATGATCACTATGATCATCTCGATTACAATACCATCCAAAAGCTTAAAGAGAAGACAAAAATATTTTGCGTAGGACTGGGTGTTGGAGCTCACTTAGAGCATTGGGGAGTGAAGCCCGAACAGATCCGTGAATTCGATTGGTGGGAAGCCGAGGAAGTTCTCGATGGCATTAAGCTGATATCTACACCCGCACGACATTTCTCTGGCCGTGGATTCTCGAGAAACAAGACGCTGTGGTCGTCGTTTGTCTTGCAGACCGGAGGTTATAATTTGTTTATCGGTGGCGACTCGGGCTTCGATAAATCATTCAAAGAAATTGGTGAGAAGTATGGTCCGTTCGATCTCGCGATGCTTGAGTGTGGTCAGTATGATCCGCAGTGGCCATATATTCACATGATGCCGGAAGAAACGGTGAGAGCTGCGTTGGGTTTGAATGCGAAAGTTTTTATGCCCGTGCATTGGGGCAAGTTTACGTTGGCCAATCACCCATGGAGAGATCCGATTACGAAAGCGGTGAAGAATGCGCAGGCTTATGGTGTACAGATCACGACACCGAAAATTGGAGAGCCGGTTATTCTAAATGAGAAGATGCCGTTCGAAGATTGGTGGAGTGGAGTAGAGTGATGTCGGGACGTTGCCGTCCCGACATAGAAACCTATTGTCTTATCAGCCACTTCACGAAGAAGACAATACCGATAATAAGGGCGATACCACCAATGATGTAGAACACCGTACCGTTGATGATGAGGGCCACGATACCAACAGCTCCGAAGATTGCAGCAAGCTTCAGATCGCGGTCCATTCCTTGCGAAGCCGTTACGTTGTCTTTCTTCTTGAGGAGGTTTTTAATCTCCTTCTTCACCTCACGACGAAATTCTTTGCGCTCTTGCTTCGTCATGCTCTCGTATGTTTTTCCTTTCGCGATCAACGAAGGTTTTTCGGTCGACTCAATTGAGGTCACCGCTGTGTTGCTGGCAGGCTCCATTGCCACGAGCTCCTCGGGTTGAACGGGTGCGGGACCGGGATTAAGAGCAACTTCTTCTTTTACATCCTTTGCTTTGCGACCTGCATTATAATCGTGGTAATCGAATTTATAAGCCATTTTCGGAGCAGAACAAGCAGCACACAAAGCCACACAAGCCAGGGTTAGGAAACGCATTTTCATATTTGTGATTTAGTTTTTCTTTTTTGAATTGCCGGTTATTCTTGCGAAGAATCGCTTCTCGAAGTTCCAAAAAAAACGGAATTGCCCAAAGACAAAGCCGTAAAACAGTAGAAATACATTATATACTGGCAAGATTAGTATATAATAGACAATCGACGCCCACAGTGGTCTCTCTCCGCCCTCGAATAAATAATCGAACAATGGTCGTTTCAAAAAAAGAACGGTGAAGCCGGTACATGCAAATACCACCAGCACAATCACCACCTGGAATAAGCTGTTAAGCTTCCATCGTTCCTTCAGTGAATCGAGCCAACTCATCCCGCAAGATATATTTTTGAGTGTTATCGGAAACTATCCCACAAATGATTTGAGGGAAAGCCGGCCTTGATAATGATTTCCTCTTTACGAACGGGATGTATGAACTGCAACCGGCTGGCATGCAGGCAGATGCTCGCATCGTCGTTGGGAGTTTTGGCTCCGTACTTCACATCGCCAACGATCGGGCAACCGATTGATGAAAGCTGGACACGGATCTGGTGTGGGCGACCCGTTACCGGTTGAACTTCGAGCAGTGAATACCCCGACTTCGCTGAAGCTACGTCGGGCGCAGCACGCAGTTCGTACGACAGCTCCGAACGAAGTCCGTCGGGATGTTCTTTTTTATACGCCGTCGTTTTGTTCCGGCTCTCATCTTTCACAAGCCAATGCACGAGTGTATCGCTTTGCTTCGGAGGTATTCCGTAAACGATAGCATTGTAAATTTTTTTCGTCTCCCGATTTCTGAAGAGCTCGTTCATGCGCTCCAATGATTTCGATGTACGCGCAAAAACTACGACACCACTCACGGGCCGGTCGAGACGATGAACAACGCCGAGAAAGACTGCACCAGGTTTGTTATACTTCTCTTTGATGTATTCTTTCACAAGCTCCGACAACGGAACGTCGCCGGTGGAATCGCCCTGTACCAAAACGCCAGCGCGTTTGTTGATAGCGATAAGATGATTGTCTTCGTACAGGACTGAAAGCATAACTTTCGTAATTTAGGTAAAGTATGAAAGCTGTTCTCTTTTGTTTGGCGATTGTTGTGTTTTTGTCTTGTGAAAAAAAAGATATTAAAGAAAGGCTGACTGAAACTTTAAACAAAGAGAAAGGAAATTATGCGCTGGCATTTAAAGACCTCCAGACCGGCGAAGAGATCCTGATCAATGAACACCGGTTGTTTCACGCAGCAAGCACGATGAAAACGCCGGTGATGATCGAAGTATTCAAACAACTGTCTCTCTCCGATTCGGTGGCCATAAAAACTACATTCAATAGTATCGTCGATAGCACCTTTACTCTTTCACCAGAAGACGACAGCGAAAAATCGCTGTATACAATCAAAAAGACGACGATCGATGATCTTGTAAAAAAGATGATCATCAACAGCAGCAATCTTGCTACGAACATTTTAATTGAGATTGTCGGCGCCAAAAACGTTACCCAGTCGATGCGCGACCTCGGAGCGAAAGACATCCTGGTATTGCGTGGCGTTGAAGACGGAAAGGCTTACCGTGCCGGGCTCAATAATAAAGTAACCGCTTACGATCTTATGTTGATCTTTTCGTCTATAGTTGATAAAAAAGAAATGATCGACATATTGCTTCAACAGCAATTCAACGACATCATTCCCGCAAAGCTGCCGAAAGAAGTGAAGGTTGCACACAAGACAGGGTGGATCACCGGATTACATCACGATTCTGGTATCGTGATCTTACCCGATGGAAGAAAGTATGTGTTAGTGATCTTATCGGATTCGTTAGAAGATGAAAAAGCTGCTATCGACAATATGGCAACAGTTTCTAAAATGATTTATGATTACGTTGATCGTGAATAGTGGCGCAGCCAATAGCCCGCCGCAGGCGTTAATCTTTAAATTCTGACGTAAAGTGAAAGCTAATCTCCGGAAAATTTTCCTGCACCATTTGTAACCATGCCTTCGACTCTGCCATAAACACAAGCTTGTCGTCTTTATCCAAAGCAATATGCCGTTGTTTTGAATCGATAAACTCCGCAAGTTTTTGCGGGTCCTTGCTGCTGATCCAACATGCCTTGTAAATACTTTGCGAAACAAAATCGACAGTCGCGTTGTACTCGTGCTTTAATCGAAACTGGATCACTTCAAACTGGAGTGCACCAACAACACCAACAACTTTTCTTTTACCCAACTGGTATGTAAACAACTGCGCAACACCTTCTTCCATCAATTGAATCAAACCTTTCTCGAGTTGCTTGGTCTTCAACGCATCTTTGTTCACCACCTCTTTGAAAATTTCGGGTGAGAAACTCGGTATGCCTGTGTAGATCATCTTCTCTCCTTCCGTCAGGGTGTCGCCGATCTTCAGGTTACCGGTGTCGTAGATACCAACAATATCGCCGGGCCATGCCTCTTCCACAGTCTCGCGGTCCTGCGCCATGAATGCAGTTGCGTTCGAGAAGCGAAGGCTCTTCTCTTGTCTCACGTGGTAGTAGTTGCTGCCGCGTTCAAACTTTCCTGAACAAATACGAATGAATGCAATCCGGTTACGATGTTTTGGATCCATGTTCGCATGGATCTTGAAAATGAATCCAGTGAATTTTTTCTCATCGGGTTCAACGATGCGAACCGATGTCTCGCGTGGTATTGGTGGCGGCGCGATACGAATAAATGTGTCGAGCAATTCTTTCACACCAAAGTTATTCACGGCGCTGCCGAAGAATACAGGCGCAACATGCCCCGACAAGTACTCTTCTATATTAAAGTCAGGATATACACCTTCAATCAGTTCAACATCGGCACGAAGCTGCTTCGCATAATTTTCGCCTACTAACTTATCTACCTCTTCGCTATTGATGTCCGAGATCTCAATACCTTCTTCCACCGTGATCTTACTTGGCGTAAAAAGGTGCAGGCTCTTTTCATAAAGACTGTAAACACCTTTAAAAGTTTTTCCCATGCTAATGGGCCAGCTGAGTGGTCGCACTTTAATACTCAGCTTCTCTTCGATCTCATCGAGAAGATCAAATGGATCGCGGCCTTCACGATCGAGCTTGTTGATGAAACACAATACGGGAGTATTCCTCATGCGGCAAACCTCCATGAGCTTCTCGGTCTGTGCTTCAACGCCCTTCACGCAATCAATTACCATGATCACGCTGTCGACTGCCGTTAATGTGCGGTAAGTATCTTCGGCGAAGTCCTGGTGACCTGGCGTATCGAGCAGGTTTATTTTGATGTCTTTATAATTGAAACCCATCACCGACGTGGCGACGGAGATACCACGTTGCTTTTCAATCTCCATCCAGTCGCTTCGCGCGTGGTCTTTGATCTTCGACGATTTTACAGCGCCGGCTTTTTGGATCGCACCACCAAAAAGCAGCAGCTTTTCTGTAAGCGTGGTCTTGCCTGCGTCGGGGTGACTAATAATACCGAAGGTCCGGCGTTTTTCTATCTCTTGCTCCAAAGTCATTTGCCTGCCTGCCGTTAGGCAGGGGCCGCAAAAATACCGAATTACATTAAGATTGCTGAGTGCTGCTTTGGATTGGCGAGTATTTTCGAGATGCCCTTCGACACCGCGAGCAACGGTTCTTTATCCATAGTAACGGGCACCTGTATCGAGTTCTGTAAACGTTCTTTTACGCCGCGGAGCAGCGAGCCGCCACCGGTAACGTGAATGCCATTTTCATAGATGTCGGCCGAAAGCTCGGGTGGACAAACTTCGAGAGCCTGAACGATCTGTTCTTCAATAAGACGAAACGGTTTATCGATCACCTGGCGAATTTCTCCCGAGGTAAGAGTTCGTTCTACGGGAAGACCGAGGAGCACATCTTTTCCTTTCGCTAATGTTGTTTCGTCGCTACTGAAAAAGCCTCCCACGTTCATCTTCGCCTGCTCTGCGGTTTTCCATCCAACCTGCAGGTTGTATTTTCTCCGAAGGTGATCTTGTATCGCTTCTGTGAAAGTATCGCCGGCAACTTTGATTGACCGGAATACTGCAACGCCGGAAAGTGAAATGATAACGATCTCGGTTATGCCTCCGCCAATGTCGACGATCATTTTTCCTTCTGGTTCTTTGATGTTCAATCCCATGCCGATGGCGGCAGCGAGTGGTTCGTAAACGAGACTACATTTCTTTGAATTGAATTGATCGAGAACCTCGCGCAGCGCCCGTTGTTCTACGGCGGTTGCCGCATGAGGAACACCCGCGATGATGTCGTTGTACCGTGAGAATACGCTTCGCTTTCTGGATGTCTTTGAAACCATTCCGCCGATCATCGCATTGGCAGAATGATAATCTGCGATTACGCCCCACTTCAGTGGCTGAACCGGTTTAAGGTCTTCGTGATTTTTTCCGAAGATGTCGAATGCCTGGTCGCCGATTGCTTTCACTTTGTTGGTGTTGGCATCGAATACGATGTATGAAGGTTCCGACAATAGTAGCCCATCGCAGTCGGAGACAACAGTGTTGTTGTTGCCGAGGTCTATTGCGAGGTTTCGTGTCTGGAAGATCATGTGGGATGAAGTAACGAAAAATTGGAGGTAAAAGGAGTGGTTCTACGGGTATTCACTGAGGTGAGATTTGATGTTTATATAGCTCCGGCCAAATAGAAGGCTATCACAAATTGTGACAGCCAATGGATAAACATGAAGGAATCTCAGGCGCTTTCCTGATGACTTTATGTTTCAGTTGAATGCGAAAGAATGGGCAGCACTCAAGAATGAGATTGCAATTTCTAATGCCGAATCTGACGCAGTTAAATCTCTGACAATCAATTCACAAGGGGGTATGCGGTCACAAATTGTGACCGCATCCAAACGTAACAAAAGTCTCTTACCATATGTCTTTACCGAACAGGGCGTCGCCATGCTATCGAGCGTTCTCAAATCGGAGCGCGCTATCGACGTCAACATCGCAATTATGAGATCGTTCGTGATCCTCAGGCAACATCTCATGAATTACGAAGAGCTATCCCAAAAAATCATTGCGCTCGAAAAGCAGATGAACCGTAAGTTCAAAGACGTTTATGAAGCTCTGAACTACCTCATGGACGGCAATCAATCAACAGAGATCGGCTTCCGGCAAGCCACAAAGAAAGCCTAAAATTCCGATTGAAAACCCCTTATTTCATGCCATTCCTGCCATTATGACACATTTGGCCCTCAATAAACTCTTGGTATAATCATTGAGTATTGGCCGGGAGAACAAAAGGCAAAAACTTAATAACTGACTTATACAATCATGGGAAAGATCATTGGAATAGACTTAGGAACCACCAACTCGTGTGTTGCAGTAATGGAGGGAAACGAGCCGGTGGTCATTGCAAATAGCGAAGGCCGTCGCACCACCCCGTCTATCGTTGCATTTCTCGACAACGGTAAAGGCGAGCGTAAAGTAGGCGACCCCGCAAAACGCCAGGCAATCACCAACCCGAAAAACACCATTCAGTCCATCAAGCGTTTCATGGGCAAAAAATTCAAAGACATCTCCGACGAAAAGAAGATGGTGTCTTACGATGTGGAATCGGGTAGCAACGAAACAGTGCGTGTAAAAATTGGCGACAGGCATTATACTCCGCAAGAGATCTCGGCTATGATCCTTCAGAAAATGAAGAGCACTGCCGAAGATTATCTCGGAACAACAGTTACCGAAGCCGTTATCACCGTTCCCGCATACTTCAACGATGCAGAACGCCAGGCAACAAAAGAAGCAGGACAGATCGCAGGTCTCGATGTGAAACGTATCATCAACGAACCTACAGCTGCCGCTCTTGCTTACGGCCTCGATAAGAAAAACAAAGACATGAAGATCGCTGTGTACGACCTTGGTGGTGGTACATTCGATATCTCTATCCTCGAACTCGGCGAAGGCGTGTTCGAAGTAAAATCAACCAACGGTGACGTGCACCTTGGTGGTGACGACTTCGACGCTCGTATCATGAACTGGCTCGCCGACGAATTCAAAGCCGACCGTAACATCGACCTCAGAAAAGATCCGATGGCATTACAGCGTTTGAAAGAAGCTTCTGAAAAAGCTAAGATCGAATTGTCGAGCTCACAGGAAACTGAGATCAACCTTCCTTATATAACTTCTATCGACGGAGTTCCTGAACACCTTGTAAAGAAAATCAGCCGCGCTAAGTTCGAACAACTCTGCGACGACCTGATCCGCAGAACACTCGAGCCCTGCCGCAAAGCAGTAGAAGATTCTGGCATCAAGATCCACGAAATAGATGAAGTAATTCTTGTGGGTGGTTCTACACGTATCCCCCGCATCGTGGATGAAGTTGAAAAGTTCTTCGGCAAAAAACCTTCGAAAGGTGTAAACCCCGATGAAGTAGTTGCAGTAGGCGCAGCGATCCAGGGTGGTGTACTCACCGGTGAAGTGAAAGATGTGTTGTTGCTCGATGTTACCCCGCTTTCGCTGGGTATCGAAACAATGGGCGGTGTAATGACTCGCCTTATCGATGCAAACACAACTATACCTACAAAGAAATCGGAAGTGTTCTCGACAGCAGCCGACAATCAACCTTCGGTTGAGATTCACGTACTGCAAGGCGAACGTCCTATGGCAGGCGGCAACCGTACCATCGGTCGATTCCACCTCGATGGACTTCCTCCTGCACCTCGCGGCATTCCGAAGATCGAAGTAACATTCGACATCGATGCCAACGGTATTCTTCATGTGTCTGCGAAAGACCAGGGAACCGGCAAAGAGCAAAGGATCCGCATCGAAGCTTCGAGCGGCCTTACTGATGCCGATATCCAGAAGATGAAACAAGAAGCTCAGGCTAACGCCGAAGCCGACAAGGCGGTGAAGGACCGTGCAGAGAAGATCAACCAGGCCGACTCTATGATCTTCCAGACCGAGAAGCAACTGAAGGATTATGGCGATAAGCTTTCAAGCGGAAACCTTGAAGCTATCAAAGCTGCTCTCGAGAAAGTGAAGAATGCTCATAAGTCGCAAGACATCACTGCAATCGATGCAGCCATAGCAGAACTTAATAACGCATGGCAGGCAGCGAGCCAGGAAATGTACCAGGGCGGTTCTTCTCCCAACCCGAATTCTAACGCTGGTAATACAAATACCAACGCGAATACAAACACTAACCAGAACCAGGGTGGTGATACGACGGACGTTGAGTACGAAGAAGTGAAGAAGTAATAATTGGTTTGATAATCAGGAGGCCCCGCCATTCGGCGGGGCTTTTTTATTACCTTTGCCGCCCTCATGCTTGTACTAAAATTTGGTGGCACTTCTGTTGGTAAACCTGAAAGGATGCGAAAGATCGCAGACCTTCTTTTATCAACTCCCGGTAAAAAGATCGTGGTTCTTTCTGCATTAAGCGGAACTACCAACACGCTTGTTAAGATCGGCGACTTCCTTCTTGCAAAGAGCGCCGATGCAGCAACGCGTGAGATCAACGAACTCGAAAAACATTACGAAGCATTCAGTAAAGAACTTTTCTCCACCGAAGCTTATAAAGCGATCGGACAGGAGATCGTAAGTCGTTACTTCAGTCTCTTCCGGTTATTGGCTGCAGGTCGTTTCGACGACAGGAGCTATCGCGAGTTACTTGCGCAAGGCGAATTGATCTCAACAGAATTATTCTATCATCACCTGCAGGAACGCAAGATCTCTTCGAGATTATTGCCTGCACTGCACTTCATGTCGATAGACGAGAACAACGAACCGGAGCTCGATAAGATCTCCGAAAGATTGAAACCACTCGTTCAAACATTGGGCAACGTGGATATACTCGTAACACAGGGATATATCTGCCGGAACAACAAGAACGAGATCGATAACCTCAAGAGAGGTGGAAGCGACTACACTGCATCTTTGATTGGCGCAGCCATTCGCGCTTCGGAAATACAGATCTGGACCGACATCGACGGCATGCACAACAACGATCCGCGTATCGTAAAGAAAACATTTCCGATTGCCGAACTTACATTCGATGAAGCATCGGAGCTTGCATACTTCGGCGCGAAGATCCTCCACCCTTCTACCATTGTTCCCGCACAACGCTTCGGTGTTCCTGTGCGGTTGAAGAACACGATGGATGAAAAAGCGGAAGGCACACTGATCTCCGACAAAGGATCTGCTAAACAATTCAAGGCAATCGCTGCAAAAGATGGCATCACAGCAATTAATGTGAAGTCGTCGAGAATGCTGTTGGCTTACGGTTTCCTGAGGAAGGTATTCGAAGTATTCGAAAAATATAAGACGTCAATCGATATGGTGTCCACCTCCGAAGTGGCTGTATCGGTAACGATCGACGATTCAAAAGCGCTTGCCGAGATCGAAGCAGAGCTGAAGAACCTCGGCACTATCGAAGTCGATAAGAATCAAACCATCATTTGCATCGTTGGTAATCGTCTCGCCGAAAAAGAAGGTGTGTTGAAACAAGTCTTTTCTTCGCTTGGAACATTGCCGGTGAGAATGATCTCGTTTGGTGGAAGCAGCAACAACATCTCTATCCTTCTCGATACAGCGAATAAAGACAAGGCCCTGAATCTTCTCAACGAAGGATTGTTCGACATCCGATAATTATGGAGCTCCTTGCCATCCTGGTATTCGTTGTTGGATATCTGGCGATTGCCCTGGAGCATCCCATTAAGATCAACAAGACAGCCACTGCTCTTCTTACTGGCGTTATTTGCTGGACCATATTTGCTTTAGGCAGCGGTCAGCCGGTCACTGGAAGCCTGTCACATCATCTCGGCGAGATTGCCCAGATCTTATTCTTCCTGCTTGGCGCGATGACCATCGTGGAACTTGTTGACGCCTACCAGGGCTTCAGGATCATCACCGATAAGATCCGCACAAAAAATCCGAAAGCTCTTCTCTGGATCATCTGTTGGGTTAGTTTTTTTCTTTCTGCAATACTCGACAACCTGACGACAGCGATCGTAATGGTTTCGCTGATACGGAAGCTGATCCCTAACAAAGACATGCGTATGTTTTTCGCGGGCATGATCATCATTGCAGCAAACGCAGGTGGCGCATGGACTCCGATCGGCGATGTAACAACAACGATGCTTTGGATAGGGGGACAAATTACGACAGTAGCAATCATGAAGAGCCTTCTTCTTCCGAGTGCAGCTTGCCTGCTGGTGCCATTACTTGTACTGTCGTTCACGTTGAAAGGCAACCTGGGTGAAACGAACGGTGAGCAGGAAGAGAAACCTGTTAAAGGAAGCAGCTTGATGCTAATCGTAGGCATAGGCATGCTGATCTTTGTTCCGGTGTTCAAAACCATTACCGGTCTGCCACCCTACATCGGGATGATGTTAGGTCTCGGTGTAACGTGGATCATTTCAGAAATCATCAATCCTCACGCCGACGAAGATCTGCGCAAGCCTTATACTGCGGCTCATGCATTGTCGCGAATCGATGTTTCCAGCATGTTGTTCTTTCTCGGAATTTTATTGGCCGTTGGAGCGCTCGAGTCGATGGACATACTCAGCAGTTTCTCAGCATGGCTCGATGAAACAGTAAAGAGCCAGGGTGCTATTATCACCATCATCGGGCTAATGTCGGCCGTGGTCGATAACGTGCCATTGGTTGCCGCAAGCATGGGCATGTATGATCTCGCAGCTTATCCTACCGATCATTTCATCTGGAAATATCTCGCTTACTGCGCCGGTACAGGCGGAAGCATTTTGATTATCGGCTCGGCTGCCGGCGTTGCCGTGATGGGTTTGGAGAAGATTGATTTTATCTGGTACCTTAAGAAGATCAGCTTAATCGCATTGATCGGTTACTTCGCTGGTTGTGCAACATACCTACTCTTTCATTGAACTTAGCAGTCGACATTGGCAACACCAGGATCAAGATCGCGATCTTCGATCGGGACCAGTTATCGGGTAAGCACACATTCGATAGCGTCGATGATTTCAACAAGTTTCTTTTAAATAAAACATACGATCATTCTATCGTATCATCTGTAAGTACAGATCCACCCACGTTGCCCGTGAAAGGAAAGCAGATCCGGCTCACGTCAACACTCGATTTTCCGATAAGCATCTCTTACGATACACCAAAAACGCTGGGCGTCGACAGGATTGCGGCTGCATGCGGAGCTTACCAGTTGTTTCCCGGTGAAGATTGTCTCGTGATCGATATGGGTACGTGCATCACTTATGATTTCCTTTCGGCAAAGGGTGTTTACGAAGGCGGAGCAATTGCACCCGGGGTGAGGATGAGATTCGCGGCGATGAATCATTTCACAGCAAGACTTCCCTTAGTCGGGCCTGTTGTTGATGCACCACTCACCGGCAAGAGCACAGAGGCTTCTATGCAGAGCGGTGTTATCAATGGTGTTCTCGAAGAAATAAAAGGATTCATTTCCCGTTACCAATCACGTTATCCAGGTCTGAAAACGGTGGCGTGCGGCGGCGACCTCGTGTTTTTTGAAAACAGTATCAAACCGTCGATATTTGCTGCCCCGGAATTAGTTTTAATCGGTTTGAACAGGATTTTACTCCATCACATTAATGGTTAGGGTCGTTTTTGGTGCTTTATTGCTGGTAGTGTGCTGCAGCGCGAACGTCTTTGGCCAGGCGGCGTCAAGCCCGTTTTCCGCATTTGGAATTGGCGAATACAATGGCAGCGCAACAGCCCCACAGCAAGGAATGGGTGGCGTTGGAGTTAGCAATCCTCAATATCTTTTCATCAACACGCTCAACCCTGCGTTGCTCGTCTTCAATGGCGGGGCTAAGGATTTCCAGGGCGGACTAACCGGGTTCCAGGCAGGGATCCTTGGTGAAAAAAGAACGATATCCGACAATTCGAATAAGGACAAGGCGATGGGTGGCAATCTCAACTATCTCGCCATCTGTTTCCCGATCAAAAAAACCAAATGGGTAACGGCCATCACATCGATGCCCTACTCTACAATCAATTATAAGTTTTCGTATACACAGCCCGTTCCGGATCAGCCCGATACATTACACTTCCTTGAAAAGGGAACCGGTGGTATCAACCAGGTTGCATGGTCGAACGGAGTTGCGATAACCAGGAAGATCTCTGTTGGTGCGAAGGCAAGTTATTTGTACAGCACTATCGAAAACAGTTTCACCAACACCGTTGCTCTCGGTCAGCAAACACTACTCTTCCAGCCCGACGTTCATCAACGTTACTATTATAAGGGCTTCCAGTTTCAGGGCGGTATCTCAGTTCATCTCGATTCGTTGTTCGATAAAAACAACAAGAATAAAAATTACGTGATGAACTTCGGTGCTACGTACGATTTCCAGAGCGATCTTAAAACCGATTACCTACAAACATTGATACGCACCGATGCTTCCGGTACTGCCGTTACAACCGACACACTTGTGACAAATTCTTCAGGTAAAACATCGATACCCTCGATCATGCAGGCTGGTATTTCATTCGGCAGGATATCGACGGCCACGACGTGGATGTTTGCCATCGACGGACGTATGACAGACTATACCAAGTTCGGTTATTTGCCAACGCAAGAAACACCAACTACCAAAGGATGGAGATTGGCATCGGGCTTCGAGATCACACCTAATCTTGCCGGCTTCGGTGGTTATTTGAAGGCGATCACCTACAGGGTTGGCGCAAGCATGGAAAAGTATCCCTACCTGGTTAATGGAACAGCATTGAAAGATCTCGGCACCAATTTTGGGCTGTCGTTCCCGCTTCGCGGATGTAGCATCGATTTGGCGGGACGAGTAGGACGCAGGGGAACTATCGACGCCAACACGATTACAGAGAAGTACTTCAAAATTTACTTTGGCGTGACCTTCAATGACCGCTGGTTTGTTAAGAGAAAATTCGATTAAGATCACTTTCATCTTGTTGTTGTTCTTCGGAGCAGCAATTCCATGCTGGTCGCAAACAACTGGTTGTGAAGACAACTGGCCTTCCGATAAAATAAAAGCCGGGCAACAACTTTCGGTTTACACCGAAGCCATCAAACAAAAAAATTATCGCGCTGCCGTTCCCGGCATTCAATGGTTTCTTAAGAATGCTCCGAATTGGAATACGAAACTGTATGTTGATGGCGAAGAAGTTTACGACAAACTCGCAGCTGCCGAAAAAGATCCGGCCAGGAAACAAACACTCGTCGATTCACTCATGTGGTTATACGATCAGCAAGTGAAACAATGTGGCGACGAAATAACTGTTCTCAATCGAAAAGCAAATCAAGCAGCCATCTACAATGCACAGAAAAGTGACAAGACTGCCGAGGTACTTGCCCTCTTCGACAAAGTAATCGACATCTCCGGCAACAACGTTAGCGACGACATACTCGATAGTTATTTCAGGATCGTGCATGCGAACTACAAGCTGCTCAACAAAACCATGACCAGCGAACAGGTGCTGGTGAAGTATAAAAAGATCCAGTCGGCCATCGACAGCAAGATCGCATGGTATCAAAGCCAGGGCAAAACTTCGGAAGCGGCGCGACTGAAAATTTCGAAAAGGCGCGCCGAGCAACTTCTTCCCTTCATGGGCAACCTTGATGCTGCGACGGCATCCGCAAGAGAAGCTGTTGCCAATGCAAAAACTCCTGCCGGCAAAGCAGACGCGTTGATTGCCGTTGGCGATATCCAGGCGAAGAAAGATCCTGAAGCTGCGCGCGAATCATTCAGGCAAGCCGCAACAACAAACCCTTCTAATAAGATGGCGTGGGAAAAGATTGGCGATCTTTACGCCACGTCGCGTGATTGCAAGAAACGCAAGAGCCCGGCAGAAGACCGTTTGATCTATCTTGCAGCCTACGAGATGTACGCGAAGGCCAACAACAATCACAAGATGACCAGCATGAAGGCCATGTTTCCTTCGAAGAGCGAATTGACCGTGATGAACTGGAAAAGTGGCGAAAGCAAACCTGTTGGTTGCTGGATTGGCGACACCGTAACATTAAAGACGCGCGACTGATCTGCATGAAGATTTCGACAACGATATTGTTTTTCTCAGCCGTGATGCTTCTCGCTTCGTGCAGTCAGAAAGAGAACCCGGACCCGATAAATTATACGGGGCCGGTACGCGAGGGCGAGAACGTTACGATGCTTTACGCCGAGAAAGATATGCTTAAGATGAAGCTTATCGGCAAGAGGGTGTTGGAGTTTGAGAATGGCGACCGTGAATTTCCCGAAGGGCTCTTTATTGAATTTTATAATGAACAGGGAAAGCTCACGAGCACACTCACGGCCAACCACGCTTATTTCTTCAAGCACGAATACCAGTGGCGCGGACGCGGTCATGTGGAGGTAAAAAACCTGGAGACCTTCGAGCAATTGAACACAGAAGAGCTCTATTGGAAACCTGACACAAAACGCATCTTTACCGATAAGTTTGTGACCATAAAAACCGCCACCGACGTGATCTACGGAACCGACCTCGACGCCGCCCAGGATATGTCGCAGTACACGCTTCGCAATACCAAGGGGTCTTTCGAGGCAAGCGAAGAAAACGAAGATCAATGAAGCTCCTGGATACCATCCTCCTTTGCCTGGCGGCCGCCTTCCTGCTCATCAGCGTCTACGAGATCTGGGCCAGGGGTATTTCTTTCGCTTACTGGAGCATTATGCTCTCGGTGGTCTTCTTCTTTTGGTTTACCTACAGAAAGGGACGGTAAATCCCTGAAAATCAGCCCAATTAATTGATTTTCTCCCCATCGGCCGACGGAGCTTTTTAAGCATAGCCAGGCCTTGCCGAATCCGTCAAAGCCCTTAAATTTGCGGGCTCTTTAAACCTCAATTCGGTATTCTATGGCATTGATTGGAACATTAAGGAACAAGATGACCAAGTGGGTAGTCGGCTTCGTAACATTGGCCATTGTTTCCTTCATCTTAGGCGACCTCTTCGGAGACAAAGCGACGTCGATCTTCGGCGGCCGCGACAATACAGTCGGCGAGATCGCTGGCGACAGGATCACTATCGAGGAATTCCAGAACACAGTACTGGAACTCGAAGACAACTATGCCCGCAACATGGGCCGTCAGCCCGGCGAACGCGAGCTGCAAGGCATCCGCGAACAGGCATGGACTCTTTTGATCTCCCGCCACGCTATCACGCCCGAATATGAAAAAGTAGGCAGCAAAGTAACTACAGAAGAGCTGTACGATATCCTCCAGGGAAAGAACATGGACGAAGGCTTGCGCCAGGCTTACATGGACTCAACCGGGGCTTTCGATCGCAACCGTATGATCACGGACCTGCAAAATCTTGCGAAGCAGCCCGAAGGATCACTCGGACGTTACCAGTGGAACCGCATGAGAACACAATTTGTGCAGGCACGCGAACGCGTGAAGTATGAAAACCTTCTCCTCAAGACCAACTACGTTACCCAGGCCGAAGCCGAAAGACAATACCACATGGATAACGATGTTGCGGAAGTGAAGTACCTGTATGTTCCGTTCTTTGCTGTGAAAGATTCTTCTATCACGGTTAGCGAATCCGACATCAAGAAGTATTACGACGACAACAAAGCGAAGTATAAAACAGCAGAGACCAGAAGCTTCTCTTATGTAACGTTCCCTATCAGTGCTTCATCGAAAGACACGTTAGCGATCCGCACAGAGGCAGAAAGATTTGCTTCTGAATTTCACACTGTGCAAGACGATTCAACATTCGCTGCACTGAATACGCAAGGAGCCTCTCCTTTTGAAAGATATAACATCAATACACTTCCTGCTTTCCTCAATCGCGAAACCATTACGAAAGGACTCGTTCTCGGGCCGTTCATCGACGGAGGCTCATATAAAGTTGTGAAGGTGTCGAACCTTGGTACAGATACAGCATACCAGATGAAGGCAAGCCACATCCTTATCACGTGGACTGCCAACACACCCGAAGCAAAGAAGGTGGCTAAAGAAAAGGCAGAGAAAATTCTTGCCGACCTGAAGAAGGACAAGGCAGCAAGCTTCGCTGCAAAGGCTGTTGAGTTCAGCGAAGATCAAGCTAGCAAGCCAACCGGTGGCGACCTCGGATGGTTCGGTCCCGGCCGCATGGTACCTCAATTCGAAAAAGCCATCAAGGGATCGAGGAAAATTGGTTTGATCGATCACATTGTTGAAACTGATTATGGTTATCACATCATCAACGTTACCGGCTTAGACAATAAGTTCTACGACATCGCTACTATCGAAAGACAGATCGAGGCAAGCCAGGAAACACAAGACGATGCATACCGCGCCGCCGATAGTTTTGCGTCTGACCTTACTGGGATCGACGAATTCAAAGACAGGGCCAAGGCACAAAATCTCAGCATCTACGAATCAAACAACACTCCTTCATCTGAAAGATATGTTGGAAACCTCGGTGATGCTCGCGAGATGGTAACATGGCTGTTCCGCGACGCAAAAGTTGGTAAAGCATCAAATGTATTTACACTCGACAGGGACTATGCAGTTGCCGTGATGACATCAAAAGCCGATGGTGGTTATCGTCCGCTCGATGATGAGTTGAAGGCTGAGATCACCGTGATCGTGAAGAAAGAAAAACAAGGACAGGAGATCATCAGTAAGTTGAGCGGTGACGGTTCTTTGGAAGACCTTGCAAAAGCATTCCCGCGCGATGCTATTGTTGGAACATCACCTGATGTGAAATTGAATTCACAACAGATCGCGAACATCGGTTACGACCCTCTCGCAATCGGCAAGGCGTTCTCCGTAGAAAACGGCAAACGCACCAAGCCTTTCGTTGGCGAAACCGGTGTTACTATAATCGAAGTACAAAACAAGACAATTGCTCCGGTTATGAGCGATTACTCGCTGTTTAAGAGTCAATTGCAGGGCAACGCCAACAATCGTGGTGGCCTCGAAATTGCGGAAGCGATCAAAGAACACGCCGATATCGCAGACAGGCGTTATAAGATTTATTAATCGTTAAAAAATACCGATAGCGTTCCTTCGCCATGCGGGGGAACGCTATTTTTTTAGATATGGATTGGGACTGGGTCGCATTTGAGGACAAGCTGGATAAGTTTTACGCGTGGCCGGCGTTGTACACGTTTAAGTTCATTGTGAAGTCGGGTAAAGAAGAAGAGCTCCGCAAGCTGTTCCCCATGCACACCGACACATCACGCCCTTCGAAGAACGGTAATTATACAAGCGTCACGTTCCAGATGATGATGCCCAACGCACAGTCGGTGATCGACGTTTATAAGAAGGCCGCAGTTATTGAAGGAATTATTGCTCTTTGAGTTAACTTTATCCTATGTGGAAAAAATCAAACAACCAGCTTTCGAAGGATTTTAAGTTCAAAGATTTCTCCGAAGCATTCGCATTCATGACCCGCGTGGCATTGATCGCCGAAAAAATGGATCATCATCCTACGTGGACAAATACATACAACACCGTTAGCATTCAGCTGTCAACACACGATGCGGGCAACACAGTAACCGACCTCGACAGGAAACTGGCAAAAGCCATCGATCAGCTTGTCTAAACCTTCGCTTTTCATTGTCCCCACTCCCATCGGCAATCTTGCCGACATTACTCTTCGCGCCCTCGATGTTCTGAAACAGGTAGACACCATTCTTGCAGAAGATACCCGCACATCGTCGACGCTGTTACGACATTATCAAATAGACAAGCCGCTTCAGAGCTTTCATATTTTCAATGAACATAAAATATTGAAAGGTCTTGTAGACCGCATGAAGAAAGGAGAGGTGATGGCGCTCGTAAGCGATGCCGGCACGCCTGGCATCAGCGACCCCGGCTTCCTGATCATCCGCGAAGCGCTGGCTGAAAATCTTGTTGTTGAATGTCTTCCGGGTCCTACTGCCTTTGTGCCTGCGCTTGTGAAATCGGGCTTCCCTACAGACCGTTTTGTGTTCGAAGGATTTCTACCCCACAAGAAGGGACGACAGACCGCCGTTAAAGAAATAGCTGAAGAAGAAAGAACCGTAGTGCTGTATGAGTCTCCCCACAGGCTCGTGAAACTGCTGGAACAACTGGAGCCGTTGGTTGAGCCAACGCGAAAAATTTCTGTGTCACGCGAGCTTACCAAGATGTTCGAAGAAACTGTGACTGGTAGTGTTTCCGAAGTGCTTCAGCATTTTCGGGTGAAGGACGTGAAGGGTGAGATAGTAGTCGTCATTAACGGGAAAAACCAATAACTTACAACAAATAACAACGAAATGATTTCTCTCGCCCAACTGGAAAAGCAGGTAGTTGAACTCAGTGAAGAAGTGGGTGAGTTCATATTCAAAGAATCACGCAGCTTCGACAGGTCGCGCATAGAACAAAAGACAGGCTTCAACAATCTTGTTTCGTATGTCGATAAAGAATCGGAGCGCGTACTCGTAGCTGGCTTACAAAAGATCCTGCCAGGCTCGGGATTCATCGGTGAAGAAGGAACATCCATCAAGGGAACGAACGATTATACATGGATCATCGATCCGCTCGACGGCACTACTAATTTCACACACGGCCTTCCTCCTTTCGCAATCAGCATTGGATTGCAGCACAAGGACAAGACTGTTCTCGGCATCGTGTACGAAGTGAACTTAAAAGAATGTTTTCACGGCTCTGCGGATACTGGCGCATTCTGCAACGGCAAGCCGATCCGGGTGTCATCAATCAATACATTGGGCAACGCATTGCTTGCCACAGGATTTCCATATTACATGTCGGAGAAGGTGAACTTGCACATGCAGATCATTCGCAAGTTCCTGGACGAAACACACGGCGTTCGCCGGTTGGGCAGCGCGGCAGTCGATCTCGCTTATGTTGCCTGTGGCCGCCTCGAAGGATTCTTTGAATATAACCTCAACGCATGGGATGTTGCCGCCGGAACGTTTCTTGTACAAACAGCAGGCGGCATCGTAACGGACTTCAAGAACGGCTCCAACTTTTTGTTTGGAGGCGAACTCTGCGCAGCCAACAGCGGCATACATGCAGATATGCTTCGCGAGATCCGCGATAAGTGGAATTAAAGAAAAATTTTATGAGAGCATTGATCACATTCATGCTTGGGTTAGTAATCACTTTAACCCAGGCCCAGGTTCAACTTACCGATCCCATTCCAGTGGATCCCCTTATTAAAAAAGGAAAGTTGGCAAACGGCCTCACCTACTACATTAAGAAGAACAGCATGCCCGAGAAAAAAGTGGAGCTCCGGTTGGCCGTTAAGGCCGGATCTGTTCTCGAAGCCGACGACCAGCAAGGTCTCGCCCACTTTACTGAACACATGGCGTTCAATGGAAGTAAACATTTTAAAAAGAACGATCTCGTTTCATTTCTTCAATCAATTGGTGTTCAATTCGGCGCGGACCTGAATGCATATACCGGTTTCGATGAAACTGTTTACATTCTTCCGATACCAACCGACAAACCCGGCAACCTCGAGCAAGGTTTCACTGCACTGGAAGATTGGGCAAGCACAGTTACGTTCGATTCGAAAGAGATCGACAAAGAACGCGGTATTGTGCTCGAAGAGGCGCGGCTCGGCAAAGGCGCTAGCGATCGTATGAACAAAGTGATCTTTCCGAAATTATTTGAAGGCTCTACATATGCCAATCGCATACCGATCGGCAAGGAACAGATCCTGAAAAATTTTAAGTCAGCATCGATCAAAAAATATTATGCCGACTGGTATCGTCCCGATCTCATGGCTGTGATTGTTGTTGGCGACGTTGATCCTGCCGAAGCAGAAACGCTAATAAAAAAACATTTCGATCACCTCAAGAACCCGAAGAACGAACGTCCACGCGAATACAAAGGCGTGCCTGAAAGAAAGAAGTCGGAAGCGATTGTCGTTACCGACAAAGAAGCGACTAACCACGTACTTCAAATTTATTATTCATACAAACCTGAAAAGACCGAGACAACGATGGGCGACTATCGCGCGTCGATCGTGAAGAGTCTATTCAACTCGATGTTGAATCAACGCCTGCAAGAATACACGCAGAAAGCAGATCCTCCATACCTGTATGCGGGCTCAGGATTGTCGGGATTCATATTAGGTTACGAAGTTTACAGTTCATTGGCAGTTGTAGGCCAGCAGGGTGTTGAGCCCGCGCTTCAAACGATACTCCAGGAGAACGAGCGCGCAAGAAAATTCGGTTTCACCGCTGGCGAACTTGAACGTGTAAAGAAGTCTTTCTCACGAAGTCTCGAAAGAGCATACAATGAGCGCGAAAAAACCGAATCGGAAAATTATGCCGATGAATTCCTTCGCAATTTCCTCGAGAGCGAACCGATCCCCGGTATCGAGAATGAATTCGCTTACTTCAAAGAATTCTCCGAATCGATCACACTGGAAGAAGTGAATGCCTTCGCCACGAAGATCATTCCAGGTAACGAAACAAAACTCGCCATCCTGAGCGGACCCGATCATTCGGATTTCAAAATGCCAACCAGCGACGAGCTTCTTCAATTAACAGAGAAAGCGAGCACCGGTGAGATCAAAGCGTACGAAGAGAAAGAGCTAGCTACATCATTGATGTCTGCCGCGCCAACCGGCGGCAAGATCGTTGGTGAAAAAACAAACGACAAAGTAGGATATACAGAACTCACCCTGTCGAACAACATTAAAGTCATCCTTAAATCTACCGACTTCAAAAACGACCAGGTGCTGATGAGCGGATCGCGTTATGGTGGCCAGTCGGTATATGGCGACAAAGACGAGTTCAATGCTGCCTATGCCTCCACAATAGTGTCGCAGATGGGCATCAAAGATCTCTCGCCGCTGGATCTCCGGAAAGTGATTGCCGGAAAATCTGTTTCGGTAGCACCACGTTTGGGCTTGTATTCAGAAGGGATCTCCGGTCAGTGCGGCTCTGCCGACATAGAAACGATGCTGCAGATCACGTACCTGTACTTTACTAATCCACGCAAAGACTCCGATCTCTTCACATCATTTGTGTCGAAGCAACAGTCTGCTTTGCTCAACGCGATGTCGAATCCACAGGCTGTGTACCAGGATTCATTGCAAAAGATCCTATTCAATGGTCACCCGCGTGCTCCGCGCATCCCAAAAGTTGACGACTTCAATTCCCTTTCTCTCAATCGCTCGCTCGACATCTACAAAGAAAGATTCTCGAATGCGAATGGATTCGTGTTCTGCATCGTAGGCAGTTTCGAAATGGAGAAAATGAAGCAACTGGTAACAGCGTACCTCGGTGCATTGCCAGGCGGTAGTGCTATTGCCGGCATGAAAGATCTAGGCATCCGGCCTGTTCGCGGTGTTGTGAAGAAGGAAGTGAAGAAAGGGGCAGAACAAAAGAGTTTCATAACAATGGTGTTCTCGGGCGAAGCTCCATGGTCGGCAGATGCAAACACGCGCATGCAGGCTATGATAGATGTGTTGAACATCAAGCTGATCGAAACACTTCGCGAAGATCTCAGTGGCGTATACAATGCAGGTGTTAAGGGTCAGTTGAACAAGAATCCATACAATCACTACCTGATCACGGCAACGATGCCTTGCGGACCAGAAAATGTAGACAAGCTCATCAACGCCACACTCGCAGAGATCAAAAAGATAAAAGACAACGGTCCCTCCGAGGCAGACCTGAACAAAGTGAAAGAGACGTGGAGCAAAGAATACCGCGAAGAGCTAAGGGACAATGGCTATTGGCTGGGCAAGCTACTCCAGGTTGAAGAAGCTGGAACCGACCCGAATGATATTCTTAATGGTGAACAACGAATTAATGCTCTCACCGCAAAGGATATCAAAGACGCTGCTAATAAATATTTCGATACGAAGAATTACCTGACGGTAATTCTGAATCCTGAGAAGTAACTCAATAAAGTTTCAGGAGCGCCGATTCGACATTCGTCAAATACACTTCGTCAGGTAAGACCGTCAGTGGATCCCAACGTCGTTGCCCCTGTCCTAACATGAGGTCCTTCGATAATTGAAGGTCAACCCTTGCTTCGTCTTTGCGGCCGACAGCCGCGTAGGCCATACCGCGATAGTAGTAAGTGTCGGCGAGCGACTCATACTCTTTCACCTGGCGCGAGAGATCTTCGATAGCACCGTCGAAGTCGCCCATCCTGAATTTAAGAATGCCACGATACAAATAATCGTAACTCCCAACCCACTGCTCTCCTTTGTCGGCCACCTGTTGAGAAATGCCTGTATTATATGTTTCCAGCGCTTTCGCATAATCGCCAAGCTCCTGGTAACACAAACCTTTCAGCATGTACATGTGAATGTTGGTAACGTAAACGAATGACCTGCCTGCAACCTTTTCCAGTCGTTCGAAGTCAGCAATTGCACCTTTGTAATCGTGAAGATATCGCATGTGATTCCATGCACTGATACCGAGATAATAATTGGGGTCGATCTCGACCGCCTTGGCGATGTACTTCATTCCTTCAACAAATTCACCGCGAAGCATATTCGCTACAGCCTTGTCGTAAATGATCACAGCGCTATTCGGACAAATATTCAAAACACTGTCGCTGGCAGCTCTCCATTGCTGACTTCCCAACTCGTGTTTATAAACACGTTTCATCAACGTATCAATATTCGCACAACGTGTTTGGGCGTTGCCTTCAACAACGAGCACTGCGAATAATATCGTTGCACAGATCTTCATTGAATAATGTCGACCAGTTGACCGTTCACAATGCGAATACTGAAATGATGATAGTAATCGACTGTTTGTTGTTGTACACGTCGCGATGGCCACTGAATATTTTTGGCGATGCTCAGTACGTGAGCCGATAGTGTTTCGCTGAACTTCTTTTCATTGAGATCGAAGTCGAGACCGAGAAGACGAAAGCGGTCGGATTGTCCGTTGCAATTAACGAGGAAGCGAACGCGGATAATTCCGCTCTCGTTTTTCCATTCGTCCTTCGTGCGGAACTGGGATTTAAATTCACGCGCAACGAGAAGCGGAGTTTCGTCCATCTTCGTTTTCAACTGGTATCCTTGCCACACCCAGTTGGGGTTGCACATCTGGAACTTTGGATCGTCGCGCTTCGGATCGAATGGGATCTCTCCTACAGCCTGCGCCTTTGTGGCGTATGTTAAAAGCACGAAAAACACAGAGACCAGGGTTTTCATGTTACCTAAGTTCTGTGTTTTCCGTGACTTCCGTAAGAACTTTAACTATCTATTCACATTTCAGTGAGTCAACAGGATTTACTGTCGCCGCTTTCAGCGATCGATACCCAACTGTGATAAATGCGATGGTTGCTGTGAAGCCAATACCCGCGAGAAAGATCCATGGTCCGAGTGTGATCTTATATTCAAACTCTTCCAAAAATTTGCTGGTCAGGAACCATGCAAAAGGCACTGCCAATACGAAACCACCGAGTATCAGCAACGCGAACTCTTTCGAGAAGATGAAGAAGATACTTTGAACAGACGCTCCCAACACTTTACGAATGCCGATCTCTTTTGTCTTCTGGTTTGCCATAAACGTTGCAAGACCCAACAATCCAAGACAACCGATCAGGATTGCCATCGACGCAAATACGCCGATCAGTACCGACATACGGCGTTGTGACTGGTAGAAATTACGGATCTGCTCGTCGAGGAATTCATAACTGAAGATTGCTTCGGGGTATGCGGCTTCCCAGTACTTCTGAACTTCCTTGATCGTTTCCTGCATGGTGGAAGGATTCAATTTCACAGAAAGATTTGAATATCCACGGATCCTGTTCATCATGATAACAGGAGATATCGGCTCCGTAAGAGATACCGTGTGATAATTATTTACCACACCAACAACGGGCAAGCGCTGTCCCCACATGTTGATCATCTTACCAACAATTTCTTCCGGGGTGTATCCCGCTACTTCGGCAAGCTTCTGGTTAACAACATAACCCTGTGCTGTATCGAGATCTTTAATGTTTTCGCCGGCAAGGAACTTCATTCCAAACAAACCGATATACTTATCGTCTATCTGTTTCACCTGAGTACGGAAATTTTCGTCGCCCTTACCTTCAATACCGAAGTTGGTGCCCGACACACTTCCCGATGAAGGCGGAGCTGCATTGAGACTCACTGCCTCAACACCGGAAAGCCCCGCAATCTGGTGCGCCAGTGCGCGCATTTTGCTTGCGCCTGCCTGGGGAGATTCTCTCTCAGGGATGTTCATGTCAATAACCGCATCTTTCTTGAAACCGAGGTCCTTATTCACGAGGTACGACATCTGGTTGATGAGAACGATCGTTCCAATAATGAGCACCTGCGAAATACAGAACTGAACGACAACAAGAGCGCGACGAAGATTGTGTCCAGAAGATGTTTTATTGCCGAGCGCATTCTTCAGCGCCAGTACCGGGTTGTAGTTGGAGATCACAAAAGAAGGATACAAGCCCGACAGCAACGACACCGCGATGGTAATCACGACAAGATAGATGAACACTATCTTGTTGGTGAATATCGACAAGCTCTCTTCGAGGAATGGATTCAAGAACGTAAGACTCGCTTGCGTAAGCGCAACGGAAAGCAACACAGAAAAAACCGTGACAATAGTCGTTTCTCCCAGGAATTGTCCAACGAGTTGTGCTTTAGAACTGCCGAGTGATTTCCTGATACCAACTTCTTTCGAACGTTTGATGGCCTCAGCAGTAGAAAGATTTATGAAGTTGATGCATGCTGTTAGAATGAGCAGCGACGCTATCACACTGAGTACGATCAAAACTTCGGGTCCAACGGTGTTGTAATTGTAATTGCCGAAACGTTCGTCGGAGTGAAGGGTCTTCAGCGGCTGAATAACATAGTTGGTGCGTTCTGCATCTTCTTCATTCAGGTATTTCTTTTTGAAGTCGGGAAGGCGTGCTTCAATTGTGGCGATCGATTCGCCTTCTTTCAAAAGAAAATAACATTGCTCGTCACTCCAGATGCTGTTCCATCCACCGTTCTCTTCCGATTGCTTTTTGATCGTGATGTACGAAAGCATGAGATCGAAAGGAAGGTCGGTGTTGTTCGGAGCGTCTTCAACAACAGCTGCAATCTTATATTCTATTGTGTCGTACTTAACGATCTCGCCAATTGCATCCTCTTTATTGAAATATTTTAATGCCAGGCTCTTAGAGATCACAGCTTCGTTCGGATCATCCAATGCTTTGATCGGATCGCCGATCAATACCTTCCTGTCGAACATCCTGAAGAATGCAGGCTGCGTGAAAACAACGCCCTTGTTCTCTTCGTATTTTTTTGGCTGTTCACCGTTGCCCTGCGGCACAAGGATCAGCGAGCCCGAACGATATGATGTAAACAGAACCTCTTCTGCTTCCGGAAAATCATTCCTCAATGCATCGGGCAATACATTCGGAATACCCGCGGTAAAACGTTCGCCATCATTTCCTTTCGATGAGTGAGAGATGCGATAGATGCGGTCGCGCTTGGCGTGGTAGTCGTCGAATGTGGAATGCCTGGAAATGATGAGGAACAGCACGAGGCTGCCCGCAATTCCCAAAGAAAGTCCGACGATGTTGATGAAGGTGCTGCCTTTCTTTCTCCAGAGATTGCGAAGGGCTGTTTTGAGGTAGTTTTTTAGCATAGGGGGTTATTTTTTTCTCACGGCGATGTTTTTCTCACGGAAAGCACGGACAGCTTCTTTTCGGTGCCCGTGCGTTCCGTGAGAACTTAGGATGGAACGTGAGAAGAAAAAGTTTGGGTGCGTTTTTTTTGGCGTTTTCGACATGAACTGCCAAATTTCTGCACTAAATCGTATTTTTGTACTGTGATACAGACCGTTACGATAGTTATCCTTTTTGGCGCCGCCCTTTTTTACCTGGGCAGGCTTCTGTACCGGCAGTTTCGCGCTACGAAGGCCGGCTGTGCCGGGGAATGCAAGTGCGATTCTAAGGCTGTAGCTACGCCCAGACCTTAGTTCCCTCCGTACAATTCTTACAAATCTCTATCTCTTCTCTCGATCGTAAGATCGACCTCCTGAAATCATTATAAGCATCGCTTCTCCAGATCTCTTCGAAGCTGTTTTTCGTCAGATCACCAAGCGTATAGTGCGCGTCTTTATCGAAGCAGCACGGAACAACTTTTCCGTCCCACGTAACCACACAACTGTTCCACATCTTCCAGCAATGATTCATCAACTCGTTCTTGATCGCCCACGTGCCATCGGATGATTTTTTATAGCGCGAATATTTATCGATGGTCGGCATGAGGTCGGAACCGTTCTGGTAATCGTAGATCTGTGCTGTCTTCAACAACACATTGTCGACACCCATTTCCTTCGCCAGCCTATGAACTTCCGGAACCTGGTGCTCATTCGGTTTCACAACAAGAAACTGGAACACGACATACGGCGTCTTCGATCGAAGTTCTTTCCTCCACTTAAGTATGTTCCTGGTTCCTTCAAGAACCTTCCCTATGTTCCCTCCCACACGATACTGCTGATAAGTTTCCTGGTCTGTTCCATCCAACGAAATGATCAAACGATCTAAACCCGACTCTACAGTATCGCGAGCTTGTTTGTCGGTAAGATAATGTGCGTTGGTGGATGTGGACGTATAAATATTCTGCTGCGAAGCATACTTCACCAGCGAAAGGAACTTCGGATGGAGATACGGTTCGCCCTGGAAATAAAATGTGAGGTAGGTGAGAGTATCTTTCAACTGGTCGATCAACGAACGAAACAAGGTTTCATCCAGCATACCGGTTGGGCGGGTAAACGAACGGAGCCCGCTTGGACATTCGGGGCAGCGAAGATTGCACGAAGTTGTAGGCTCTATGCCGATACTAATAGGCATTCCGCTGTGTCGCGGCGCATTCGTCAGTCTCGAATAGTAGTAGCTGCTGAGCACGCGAGCGCTGTTCGCGACACGACTGGGGGTTAATCTCGAAGCTATATTTAAGTTGTCTCCAAATGGGCTCACGCCACCAAAGGTAAGTCAATTCTGAAGCATGCGCCCTCTCCTTCCGTCGAAGACAGCATGATCTTTCCGTTCATCTTTTCTACGGTCTCTTTTACGATGAACAGGCCCAGGCCCGAGCCTATGGCGGAATCGGAGGCGCGGAAAAACATTTCGAAGATCTTTTCTTTGTATTGATCGTGGATGCCGAAACCATTATCGGCTACCATTACCTGGATCTTGTCGCCTACTTTGCTGATCATGACTTTCACCCAGGGGTTGGGCAAAGAATAGTTGTGATACTTGATGGCGTTTGAAACAAGATTATTGAGGATCACCATTATGCGCACCCGGTCGAGCATCACGAACTCATCGATGCGGACAAATTTCCTGATCTCCACACGCGATGCATTTTCGAGGTGCGAAAGATTATCGATCACTTCGTCGACAACACTGTGGATGTTTACTCTCTCCAGTTTGATGCTGGTCTTGCTGTTGCGGGTATATTCAAGCATCTCGAGAAGAGAACGACCCAACTTATCTGTCTGGCTTTCGATCTTCGTGAAATACGTTAATGATTTCTGATCGTCGCAATCTATAGATGCTAAGTGTGTGAGACCTTTTATTGAAATGATTGGAAGCTTGATGCCGTGCGAAGCGCTGTACACAAAGCGATCGAGTTGTTCGTTGCTTCTCTGGAGCTCGGCATTTTTTTGCCTGATCTCATCGGTGAGCTTCCGAAGTCTTTCTTCCGAAACTTCATTGAGTTGGATCATGAAGTAAATGAAGATCGCTGTGATCAAAAGACTTGTAACAACATTTACGACGAATGGCCGGCCCGATTGTGCGAAGCTTAGTCGCCATTCAGACAACAAACTGAAGTCTGAAATGAACAGGACTAAAAGAAGAGTTACAGACAAGCCGATGAACAATATTCTCCAAAAACGTTCTTCGGTGTTGAAGACAAGTGCAGCGGCTGCGACCCATGGAAAGTAGAAAACATAAATTCCGATCTCGCGCGGTGTGATCAGCGAATAGAAAAAGAAGAAGATATTAAGAAAGGTAAGTAGTAGTACCTTTGCCGTGAGATGGCGGCCCGATTCGTTGAGCTGGTACGAAACAAATACGAATGCTGTCATCAGGAAGTCGAGGAAGGGCAACAGGTAGTTGTGGTCGAGCAGCGATTCGACACCATGAAAGATGCCGGCGATGCCTCCAACGAGTGTGATCTGTGAAAAGAGTATGTTGCGTTTGTTGCGATACATGGCCTCTTCATCGTGGCCATAGATGTGCGGAAGACGCGACCAGTTCTTTAAGTCGAGAAGCCAGGCGCGTATTTTACCTTGTGGAATTAAAGCCTTGAATATCAACATATTTCGGAACGAATATAATTAATGGTACTAATCCTTTTTCGGTATACGCTAATAATTAAATTGTTACGCTTTCGCTACATGAAATTCACCCTTATTGCACTTGTGTTGCTGTTTCAGACGGCCGTTGGTCAACCGAAAATCGCTAACACTCCGAAGCTTTCACCCACGGCCGAGATCTCGATTTTGACCCTCGGTCCATGGCAGGGAGAATTATATTCTGCCTTCGGCCACAGTGCCATCAGGGTTTATGATCCCGAATTTTCTTTCGATGCGTTCTACAACTATGGAGTCTTCAGCTTCAACCAGCCGAACTTCTATCTGAATTTTGCGCGGGGGCATCTCAACTACAAGCTAGACGTAGACCCTTATACCCCCTGGAGAGATTATTACGTTTCCGAAAACCGCTTCGTCCACGAACAAATACTAAATCTCAACGCAGAACAAAAGCAAAAAGTATTTGACTACCTGTACTGGAATTCAATGCCAGAGAATCAATACTATTTATACGATTATTTCTATAACAACTGCGCGACAAAACTGCGCGACATCATTAAGATTTCGTTAAAAGATGAAGTTCAATTCGATAGCACGTTCATCACCACCGATTACACCATTCGGAATTTAACTGATCTTTATCTCCAGCATCAACCGTGGGGCGATCTCGGTATCGACATCTGTCTCGGCCTGCCGATGGACAAACATGCTTCGCCATACGAATACATGTTTCTTCCCGATTACATCGAACAATCATTCGATCACGCAACAATCCGTAATGATTCAGTAACGATGCCATTGGTGAAAGCTAATGTTCCTGTTTACGAATCAACTCCCCAAGAAATTCCGCGCACCTGGATACATCCGTGGCTTGTGTTTGGATTATTTCTCGCGCTCACTATTCTTATAACCTGGCGCGACATCAAAAGTCACAAGCAATCGAAGTGGTTCGATGTGATTGTGTTTGGAGTAGTAGGATTGGTTGGGTTGCTTTTATTTTTATTATGGACGGCGACTGATCATCGCGCTGCCGCAAGGAATCTCAATATACTTTGGGCAATGCCGTTGCATCTGGTGTTTCTGCCGCTCTATGTGATGTCAAAAAAAATAGCGATCCCCTATTTCAAAGGAATCGCTATTCTGAATGTACTGCTTTTAATTACCTGGGCCTGGCTCCCGCAACAACTGAATGTTTTTTTGATACCAGTGGTGCTTGCCTTAATGATTAGAGCGTACAAAATTGGCTTCGTGAAGTTGTCAAATATGAATCGGTCGGTTGTCCGTCGCCGCTAAGCACGCTTCCCTCACCGCTTCCATATACGTAGGATGTGCGTGCGACATGCGCGACACGTCTTCGGCCGAAGCACGGAACTCCATCGCCGTTACGGCAGCTGCAATCATATCGGCAGCGCGTGCTCCGAAGATGTGCACACCCAGGATCTCATCTGTGTTCTTATCGGCCAATACTTTTACAAGTCCATCCGTATCCATCGACGCACGTGCACGACCGAGAGCTTTATAAGGGAACGATCCAACTTTATATGCGCGATTGTCAGTTTTCAATTGCTCTTCGGTGTAGCCAACGCTTGCAACTTCGGGCCATGTATAAACAACACCGGGGATAAGCAGGTAATTGATGTGCGGCTTCTGACCTGCGAGTTGTTCTGCAACCAGCGTTCCTTCTTCCTCTGCCTTATGCGCGAGCATCGCCCCGCGAACCACATCGCCAATAGCATAAATGTTATCGACTTTGGTCTTGAGATGATCGTCAACAGGAATTTTTCCCCTGTCGAGTTCGATACCAACTTTATCGAGACCTAACCCCTCGGTGTATGGACGACGTCCAACGCTCACCATGCAATAATCTCCTTTAAGTTCGATCGGTTTACCCGCCTTGTCTTCGGCTTTTAACACAACTTCGTTGCCTGTGTTTTGAACACTGGTCACTTTATGACCGAGATAGAAGTCCATGCCTAGTTTCTTCGCCGACTTCAATAACTCTTTGCCCATGGTGCCATCCATAGTTGCAATGAGGCTGTCGAGGAATTCAACGACAGTAACTTTGGCACCGATGCGTGCATAAACAGATCCGAGCTCCATACCGATCACGCCTCCACCAATGATGATGAGGTGCTTCGGTATTTCCGGAAGCTCCAGGGCTTCGGTGCTCGAGATAATTCTCTTCTTGTCGAAAGGTGCGAATGGAAGCGGCGTGGGTTTCGAGCCTGTGGCGATGATCACTTTCTCGGTGGTGATCGTCTTATCTGTTCCGTCTTTGCCGGTGATCTTGATCGTGTTCTTATCAACAAAAGATCCCACACCCGTGTGAACGTCGATCTTGTTCTTTTTCATGAGGAAAGCAATGCCGTCGACGTTGGCTTTTACAACGCCAGCTTTTCTCTTGATCATTTGAGGAAGATTTGCCTTCGGCTCATTGATGTCGATACCGTGTTCTTTGAAGTTGTGAAGGGCATTGTGAAAATGTTCCGTTGAGTCGAGCATTGCCTTCGAAGGAATGCAGCCTACGTTAAGGCAAGTGCCGCCGAGTGTATCGTATTTCTCGATGATAGCGGTTTTGAAACCAAGCTGCGCGCAACGAATAGCAGCGACATATCCACCAGGGCCGGAACCAATGACTGTTACATTATAATCCATAGTCTATTTGTTTTCGAATTCCCCGCCGGAGGCGGGGAATTCATAAGAATAAAAAATCAAACTCCTAAGATTAGTCTTCCTGGATCCTCCAGCATCTGTTTCACGCGCACAAGGAAACTTACAGACTCGCGACCATCGATGATCCTGTGATCGTACGACAGCGCCAGGTACATGATAGGCCTCACAACAACTTGTCCGCCCACAACAACAGGACGCTCAACAATATTGTGCATCCCGAGGATTGCTGCTTGCGGAGGGTTGATAATCGGCGTCGACATCATTGAACCAAACACACCACCATTGGTGATGGAGAATGTTCCACCCGTCATTTCATCGATAGATAGCTTTCCATCACGACCACGAGTGGCGAGACGGATCACTTCGGCTTCAACCTGGTTCATCGACAACAATTCAGCATTGCGGATCACAGGAACAACAAGTCCACGCGGTGTCGACACAGCTATCGAAATATCACAGTAGTCGTGGTAAACAATTTCGTCTCCTTCTATCGATCCATTCACGGCAGGGAATTCTTTCAATGCAGCGCAAACAGCTTTCGTGAAGAACGACATGAAGCCGAGTCCAACTCCATATTTTTCTTTGAACTGATCTTTGTACTTCGATCGAAGATCCATCACCGGTTTCATATCCACCTCATTGAAAGTGGTAAGCATCGCGGTTTCGTTCTTCACAGCAACGAGACGCTTCGCGATAGTTTTCCGGAGTGAAGTCATCTTCTCGCGGCGGATGCCACGGGCGCCCTGTTGTGCGACAACGGGTGGACCAGTTTCAACAGCAGGCTTCGTTTCTTTCTTGGTTGCTTCAGCTTTAACGGCGTCATCTTTTGTAATTCTTCCGCCAACGCCAGAGCCCTGCACTTCTTTCGAAGAGATCCCTTTTTCGTCGAGGATTTTTGCAGCTGCGGGTGAAGGATATCCCGAAGCATAGTTTGTATTCTGAGCCGTTTCAGTTTTCGCTGCGGGAGTTTCTTTCTTCGGAGCTTCGGCAGCGCCACCTTCAGCGATCTCGATCTTGCAGATCAAGCCACCGATAGGCAACGTTGTTTTTTCTGTTGCTACGATGCGGAGAATACCCGTCGCTTCTGCAGGAAGCTCAAACGTGGCTTTATCCGATTCAACTTCTGCAATCACCTCATCGAGCTTAACGAAGTCACCATCTTTCTTCAACCACGTGCTGATCGTAACTTCGGTGATTGATTCGCCAACGGCAGGAACTTTCATTTCTTTCACCCCACCTGTTGGCTTCGGGGCAGTAGCCTTCGGAGCTTCGGCTTTAGGAGGTTCTGCTTTAGGTGCTTCCGCTTTAGGAGCCTCTGCTTTTGTCGTTTCATTCTTCGGTGCACTTGCAGAATCCTGAACTTCACAAATTGCTGTACCAATTGGCACAACCTCGCCTTGTTGTTTCAGGATCTTTAAAACACCAGCCTGTGGCGCCGGCAACTCAAATGTCGCTTTGTCAGACTCGAGCTCGGCAATTACTTCATCCTGCTTCACAATATCTCCATCCTTCTTTAACCAGTTCGCGATCGTTACCTCTGTAATCGACTCACCTACTGCTGGTACTTTAACTTGCTGTGACATATGGTCAATGGGAAATGGTTAATGTTAAATGCCTAGTGCTGAATTCACAATTTTCGCCTGCTCTGCGTCGTGTACTTTCTTGAAGCCCGTTGCAGGAGATGCACTCGCTTTGCGCGACACATACTCTATCTGCTGACCTGGCATCACGCGTTGTATGAACGACAGCGGTCCCATGTTAGCAGGTTCTTCCTGTGCCCACACAACCGTTGCTCCTTTGTACTTTTTAAAGATCGCATTCACCTGCTTTTCAGGGAACGGATGAAGTTGTTCGAGACGAACGACAGCAACGTCTTTCAACTTCTTCTTTTGTTGCTCGGCTTGTATATCGTAATAAACTTTGCCTGAACACAACACGATACGCTTCACATCTTTTGCTGTCACTGTTTCGTCGTCGATCACTTCTTTGAATGTTCCTTTCACGAAATCTTTCACCGGGGAAATAACTGCCGGGTGACGCAACAACGACTTGGGCGAGAACACAACGCAAGGTTTGCGGAATTCCCAGGTCACCTGCCTTCTCAGCAAGTGGAAGATGTTTGCAGGTGTTGTAGGATTACAGATCACCATATTGTATTCAGCAGCGAGCTGTAAAAATCTTTCGGGGCGACAGCTCGAGTGTTCAGGACCCTGTCCTTCGTAGCCGTGCGGTAACAACATCACCATTCCATTCTGACGTTGCCATTTAGATTCGGCGCTAGAAATAAACTGGTCGATCATTACCTGTGCACCGTTCACGAAGTCACCAAACTGCGCTTCCCACAATACCAATGCACTTGGCGACGACATCGCGTAACCATATTCAAAACCCAACACACCAAATTCCGACAACAATGAGTTGTAGATGTGCATTACCTTCTGATCCTTGTCTATGTGATCTAGACCGCAATATGGTTCGTTGGTGTTGGCGTCGAAGAAATATGCGTGACGATGCGAGAATGTTCCGCGCTTCACATCCTGCCCCGACATACGAACCGGCGTTCCTTCCGAAAGCAACGATCCATACGCAAGCAATTCGGCTTCAGCCCAACCGAGAATTTTATCCTGGAAGAATGCCTGCTTACGATCCTTCAGCAATTTTTCAATTTGCTTCAGAGGTTTGAAACCTTCTGGTATCGTTGTCAGTGCATTTCCAACTTTATCGATCGTAGTTTGTTTGATACCTGTCTCCGGAGATGAATCGAAGTCTTCAGGCTTCGCACGACGAAGCTTGCTCCATTCTTCTTCAATCTTCTGAGGTTTGTAAGGAAGCGGTTTCTGCTTCACTTCGTTCAAACGATCCTGCAACTGGTTACGGAACTTTGCTTCCATTTCATCGGCCAACGCAGCATCAACATCGCCGCGTTCCACCAGTCTTTTTACGTACACTTCGCGTGGATTCGGGTGCTTCGCAATAAGGTTATACAACTTGGGTTGTGTAAACTTCGGTTCGTCACTTTCATTGTGCCCATGACGACGATAGCAGAGCATGTCGATAAAAATATCCTTACCAAACTTCTGCCTGTATTCAACGGCAATACGCGCACAGAAATTGACTGCCTCCGCATCATCACCATTTACGTGCAGTACGGGAGCATCAATGATCTTCGCAAGATCAGTACAGTAAATCGACGTGCGAGCATCATCGAAGTCGGTTGTGAACCCAACCTGGTTGTTGATCACATAATGTATAGTACCACCGGTTGTGTAGCCTGGAAGTCCCGACATCTGTGCGACTTCGTAACCGATCCCCTGTCCCGCAATAGCCGCATCTCCGTGAATGAGGATAGCCATTGCCTTGCTGAGATCTTCGTGGTACTCATCGTCGATCTGGCCACGGGTATATCCAACCACGAGTGGATTCACCGCCTCAAGGTGCGAAGGGTTCGGTGTAAGCTTTACATAGATCTTCTTGCCGGTATATGAAGTATGCTGGCTGGAATAACCAAGGTGATACTTCACGTCGCCATCACCCATGGTAAGGTCGGGGCTTACGTTGCCTTCGAATTCGGTGAAGATCTGTTCGTATGTTTTTCCAAGAATGTTAGAGAGCACATTAAGACGGCCGCGGTGTGCCATACCGATCACAACCTCCTGTACACCAAACTCTGCTGCCTTGTTGATGATCTTATAAAGAGCGGGTATCGTGTTCTCTCCGCCTTCCAGTGAGAATCTTTTTTGTCCGAGGAATTTTGTGTGGAGGAAGTTTTCAAAAACTACGGCGTCTGTGAGCTTCGAAAGGATTGCTTTCTTTTCGTCGACACTGGGACTGTAGGTCACCCATTCTTTTTCGCATTTCTCGAAGAACCACTTTCTAACATCATCGTCGCGGATGGAATTGTATTCGAAGCCGATGGGTCCAACATAGATCTGCTGGAGTCGCTCGATAATTTTCCTGAGTGTTGTTCGCGGCATGCTGATCTCGGCAGCCACGTCGAATTCTGAGTCGAGGTCGGCGTCGGTAAGTCCGACTCCGGTGTGACTAAGATCGACGTTGTGGTTGCGGCGTTCGCGAACCGGGTTTGTTTTTGATTTGAGGTGCCCGAAGGTGCGATATTGGAAGATGAGGTTTCGCACCTGCGTTTCTTTAATCGACTGGGTGTCGGTTGCTGCTCCGTTGGTGGCGGAGTGGCCGTTTGTCTTTTCGTAGCGCTGCGATTGAAATTCGTAGCCTTCAAAAAACTTCTGCCAGGTGATGTCCACCGAGCCTGGGTCTTTTTTATAATTTTGATAGAGTTGATCTACGTAGCCTACTTCGGCATTGGAGATATAAGAATACTTATCCATAACGGATTGTTTATTAAGCGGGAACGAATTTAGAAAACGGTTTCAGAATAGTAAAACTGTATAATCGTTTATCCGAATATATAACAATATCCACGGCAGAAGAATTCCCTCAAATTTGCCCGCTCATCAACTTCTATTATCTTTGCAGTCCATTTTAAAACCGGACGAGATCCAACATTAAAACAGACCTACAATGGCAGTAAAAATCAGGTTGGCCCGCAGAGGCCGCAAAAAACTTGCAAGATTCGACGTAGTTGTAACCGACAGCCGCTCGCCCCGCGACGGCCGTTTCATCGAAAAGATCGGTACCTACAACCCCCTCACTAACCCCGCAACCATCGAGCTGAACGATGAACAAGCCTTCAATTGGCTTATGAAAGGCGCTCAGCCCAGCGACGTGGTGAAAGCCATGCTCTCTTACAGGGGCGTTATGATGAGAAAACACCTGCAGATCGGCGTGGTAAAAGGCGCTATCAACCAGGAAACAGCAGACAAGAAATTGGCAGACTGGAAAGAGGCGAAAGACACTAAGATCCAGTCGAAACGCGATAACCTTGCTAAGTCTAAACAGGATGCTGTTAAGGCTCGTAAGGAAGCCGAATCTAAAGTGAGAGAAGCTCGCGCAGAAGCGATCCGCAAAAAGCAGGAAGCTGCAGCAACCGCTGCCACAGCTACACCGGCAGCCGAAGGCGAAGCCGCTCCCGCAGCAGAGAACACACAAGCTTAAGATTTCAACCTACTACAAGAAGCCAATCCTAAGTCATTAGGGTTGGCTTTTATCTTTTATGTATTACAAGATTGGATATATCTCGAAAACACACGGCCTCAAGGGAGAAGTCACAGTAAGCACTACTCCCGAGTGCCCCGATCTGACTTCCATCAAAACACTATATATCGGCGATAGCTTCATTCCCCACTTTATCGAATCGATATCAATAAAGGGAGATAAAGCATTTCTCAAGCTCGAAGACGTTAACGCAATAGAACAAGCCTCGGAACTCAAAGGAAGTTCTCTGTATCTTCCTAAAGCAGAACGACCAAAACTCGCACGTGGCGAATTCTATAATGATGAAGTCGTGGGCTTCGAGGTGGTTGAAGAAGAAAATTCGTTAGGTCAGATCACTGATATTATGGAAGCAGGCCCAAATCGTTTCCTCGTACTCGATCACAACGGAAAAGAGATCCTGATCCCGATCAACGGACCTTTCATTAAGTCAATAAATAAATCAAAGCGGAAGATCACCGTTGAGTTACCTGAAGGCTTTCTCGACTTATGAGAATCGATATCATCACATGCCTGCCGCGACTTCTCGAAAGTCCTTTCAACGACTCGATACTAAAGCGGGCGCAGGACAAGGGCATCGTTACCGTAAAGGTTCACGACCTGCGTGAGTATTCCACCAACAAGCACCGCACTACCGACGATTATGCTTTTGGCGGCGGCGCCGGTATGGTGATGATGATAGAGCCCATTCATCGTTGTATTTCGGCGCTGAAAGAACAGCGGAGTTACGACGAAGTTATTTACATGAGTCCCGACGGAGAAATGCTGTCGCAAGGACTTGCCAACAAGCTTAGTCTTACTGAGAATCTCATTATCCTTTGCGGTCACTACAAGGGCGTGGACGAACGGGTGCGCGAGCATCTCATCACCCGCGAGATCAGCATAGGCGATTATGTGCTGTCGGGGGGCGAGTTGGCCGCCGCGGTGGTTGCCGACGCCGTGATCCGGCTTATTCCCGGCGTACTTTCCGATGAAACTTCAGCCCTGAGCGATTCTTTCCAGGACGGCCTGGTTGCCCCTCCCGTTTACACCCGTCCCGCGGAATACAATGGGTGGAAGGTGCCAGACGTGCTGATGTCGGGCCACGAGGCCAAAATAAGGCAGTGGAGGGAGGAACAGGGATTGGAAAGGACTAAGAAAAGAAGGCCGGACTTGTTGAAATGAGCCGCTTCCGTTATCTTTGCAGTCCGTTTTAAAAAAGACACACGTCATGGCCGATTTAATGAAAATTGCCGAACAGGAACTCGCTTCCAAAAGGGCAAATCTCCCCGCTTTCAAGTCTGGGGACACTATCAATGTGCACGTAAAGATCAGCGAAGGAAATAAAGAGCGTATCCAGCAATTCCAGGGCGTTGTGTTGTACCGCAGGGGATCAGGCACCAACGGTGAATCCTTCTCTGTTCGTAAGGTATCCAATGGCGTGGGTGTGGAACGTATCTTCCCGGCGCTCAGCCCCAGCATCGATAAAATCGAATTCATCAAGGCTGGTAAGGTGAGAAGGGCGAAGCTCTACTATATGAAGGGTCGCCAGGGCAAGTCGGCAAGGATTAAAGAAAAGCTGGCCAGCACGTCTGCTGCCGGTGCTGCTGCTGCTAAGGCTGCTGCTGCGCAATAAAAGAATCAATTCAATTGAAAAACCCCGTTTCTGCATTAGAAATGGGGTTTTTTGTTTGCGGTTATTTATAGATTAAGCCTATATTTGCGCCTCGCCCGCCGTTTGTAGGCGGGCCCTACCTTTGAGAAAATTATGGGAAAAACGAATGTTAAAGATCTGCTCGGAAAGGATGCAGAATCGTTACTGACACACAAAAGCAAGACGATCTCTAAAGACTCACTGCACTTACCGGGGCCCGATTTCGTGGACCGGATCTTTCAACAAACAAACAGAAGCGTTCAAACTCTTAGAAGTCTTCAGACTCTCTTCGGAACTGGCCGCCTTGCCAACACAGGGTTCCTTTCGATCCTCCCGATCGACCAGGGTATCGAACACAGCGCCGGCGCTTCGTTCGCAAAGAACCCGATCTACTTCGATCCTGAAAACATTGTAAAGCTTTCTATTGAAGGTGGCTGCAACGCAGTAGCTACAACATTCGGTGGCCTTGCAATGGCATCAAGAAAATATGCTCACAAGATCCCTTTCATCGTAAAGGTTAATCACAACGAACTTCTCACGTATCCAAACAAAGCCGACCAGATCATGTTCGGTTCTGTAAGAGATGCATGGAACCTTGGTGCCGTAGCTATCGGTGCTACAATCTATTTCGGTTCTGATCAGTCTACACGCCAGATCCAGGAAGTTTCGAAAGCATTCGAAGAAGCTCATGAGCTCGGTATGGCAACTATTCTCTGGTGCTATACAAGAAACAACGCATTCAAGAAAGATGGTGTTGATTACCACGTATCGGCCGACCTTACTGGCCAGGCAAACCACCTTGGTGTTACGATACAGGCCGACATCATTAAACAAAAACTTGCCGAGAACAACGGCGGGTATAAGGCTTTAAATACTGGTGGAAGCAGCTACGGAAAATTGGACGAAAGAATTTACACCGAGCTTACTTCTAACCACCCTATCGATCTTTGCCGTTACCAGGTTGCTAACTGCTACATGGGCAGGGCCGGCCTCATTAACTCTGGCGGAGATTCGAAAGGAGCCAGCGACATGGCAGATGCAGTTCGTACGGCAGTCATCAACAAGCGCGCCGGCGGAATGGGTCTGATCTCCGGTAGGAAAGCTTTTCAGCGCCCGTTGAAAGAGGGAGTTGAGATCCTTAACGCCATCCAGGATGTATACCTGGACGGAAGCATCGATATTGCGTAGTATTATATATAACTGGGTTTTTTGCTAATGCCCTGGTTCAAACGTACTGATAAGGGAATCCTCACTCCTACGGAGGCTAAAAGAGAAGTTCCCGACGGTCTATGGTTCAAATCGCCTGCTGGTAAGATTGTTCATACCCGTGAGTTAAAAAATAACGCCTACGTTGTTCCCGAAGAAGACTATCATGTAAAGATTGGATCGAAGGAATACTTCGAGATCCTCTTCGACAACAATGAATTCACGGAGCTCGACGAGAACATGGAGTCGGCCGATCCGCTGAAGTTCAACGACACAAAGCCGTATCCCAAACGCATTAAGGAATCGCAGATAAAGACAGAGCTTAAAGATGCGCTGCGTTCGGCTTATGGTAAGATGAATGGCCTCGATATCGTAATCGCCTGTATGGACTTTAGCTTCATTGGCGGTTCGATGGGATCTGTGGTTGGCGAAAAGATCGCGCGTGCGATGGACCACAGTCTTAAGAATAAAATTCCCTTTCTCATGATCTCCCGCTCGGGCGGAGCCCGCATGATGGAAGCTGGGCTGTCGCTGATGCAGATGGCAAAGACATCTGCAAAGATCGCGCTGCTCGACCAGGCAAAAGTTCCCTATATCTCATTACTCACCGATCCTACTACCGGTGGTGTTACAGCGTCGTATGCAATGCTTGGTGACTTCAACATTGCCGAGCCTAATGCACTGATCGGTTTCGCGGGGCCGCGTGTAATTCGTGAGACGATCGGCAAAGACCTTCCGAAAGGTTTTCAGAGCGCCGAGTTCGTACTCGAGCACGGCTTTTTGGATTTCATTGTGGATCGCAGAAATCTCAAGAATCGCCTCACCACATTGCTGCGGATGCTCCAGTAACTATCTGATCTTTTCGGGGTAAATTGTATTATAACCCCCGAAGCCATGATCAAAAATTTCCTGAAGATCGCTTTCCGGAGCCTCGTTAAGCAGAAGGCATATTCCGCAATCAACATCCTGGGCTTATCGATTGGCATTGCAAGCTGTTTGCTGATCGTGTTGTTCGTAACTGACGAACTCTCGTACGACAAATTTCACGACAAGGCAGATCGCATTTACAAGTTTACACTCGAGCGCATCTATCCGAATCATAGCACCAACTACGCCGTTGTTCCTCATTCATTTGGAACTGTGATGCCAAAAGATTTTCCGGAAGTTGAATCCGTAACGCGTGTGCAGGGCCCTTTTGGAAACGCTATTGTCAATTATACCAATGAGAATGGCGAACTCATCCAGTTTGAAGAAGAGCACCTGATCGCAGCTGAAAAGAATTTCTTCCAGGTATTCAGCATTAAGCTTCTCAAAGGAGATCCCGCTACGGTGCTCTCGAAAAACACTGATATAGTTATTACAGAATCGACAGCGAAGAGATATTTCGGCAACGAAGATCCAATCGGCAAACGCATCAGGATCTTCGGAAAAGATCTTGCAGTTACAGGCGTGTCTGAAGATGTTCCGGAGAACAGTCATCTCTATTACGACTTTATGTTTTACTGGGGCGATGAAGACCAGGATGGCGAGGTCTTCACAGCATTCGAGGTGCATACTTATCTTTTGCTAAAGCCCGGGGCCGATCCGAAAGCACTCGAAGCAAAATTTCCGAGGATGGTAGACACCTATGCTGCTCCGCAGATCGAACGAAACCTGGGTAAATCGTGGGCTGACTATAAAAGAGAGGGGAATGGGTATAGATATTATTTACAACGACTGACTGAAATACATCTCGATCCGACCAACATCGAGTATAAACTCAAACCCGTAGGTGGTAACATCAACCAGGTTTATTTCCTTGTGGCCATCGCTGTTTTGATCGTAGCTATTGCTTGTATCAACTTCATGAATCTTGCGACAGCACGATCGGCCGAACGTGCCCGCGAAGTTGGCGTACGAAAAACCATGGGCTCTGCTAAGTCTCAACTGGTGTACCAATTTCTTACGGAGTCGATGATCATTAGTCTCGTTGCGACAGCCTTTGCCCTGATCCTTGTGGAGATTGCATTGCCTTCGTTCAACGATCTCGCCAACAAACATCTTGTGCTTCACTTCAACCCGATGATCGTGTCGGGATTGATCCTTCTCGCGGTGTTCGTCGGGATCCTTGCGGGAAGCTATCCGGCCTTTATCCTTTCCGCTTTCAATCCAATTGTTGTGATGAAGGGAAATTTCGCGAGCCACGGCAAGGGCACATGGCTTCGGAATGGGCTTGTCGTCTTCCAATTCTTCGTCTCGATCATGCTTGTAGTTGGAACACTCGTGGTCTCCGACCAGATGAAATTCATGCAGAACAAAGAGCTCGGTTACAATAAAGAACGCTTGCTGGTTATCGATCGCGCAGGCTATCTCCGCGATCACCTGCAGGCATTCAAAGACCGGATCAAAAATATACCCGGTGTTGAATCGGCAGCCGGGGTTTCGTCGGAATTCGGAAATGAAGACGATTTGCTGGGCTCACAATTTCAACCACAAGGATCGTCCGAGATCCTCACAACGAAGACGATATTCATCGACGATGAATTCGCGCAGGCTATAGGTTTCGAATTTGTGCAGGGTCATGGCTACGCCAAAGAGACCAACGACTCACTATCGATCATTCTCAATGAAACAGCTGTGAAGACAATGGACCTCGGCAGTAATCCCATCGGCCAGAAACTGAATCACGTAGTGCAGGACGACAAGGGAAGTCGCACTGTTGTGTTTACGATCATTGGTGTTGTCAAAGACTTTAACTTTCAATCGCTGCGCGATAAGATCACGCCGCTCACGATACAAAGCACTGAGAGTCCTGAGGCGTTCACCCAATATGTTTATGCGAGGCTGAATACGACGCAATATGCGGAAGTAATAAAACAGGTGGAACCGATATGGAAAGAGATGACAGGCTTAACACGTCGTGCTAACGAACCAACAGAGATGCCGATGAAGTTCGAGTTTCTTGAAGACAACCTCGTGGCATCTTACGAAGCTGAACAGCGTGCCGGCACGTTATTCGGAGTGTTCTCGACGCTTGCAATTGCGATAGCATGTGTGGGATTGTTTGGCCTTGCAGCGTACACCGCGAATCTTCGTACGAAGGAGATCGGTATTCGCAAGGTGATGGGTGCTTCGGTATCGAGCGTGATATTATTATTGACGAAAGAGTTTACGAAGCTTATACTTATCGCCTTTGTGATCGCCGTTCCGGTGAGCTGGTACATTATGGATAGCTGGCTTAACGGCTTTGCATTTCGCACGAGCATTGGAATGGGAACGTTCCTGTTTGCCGGCGCACTTGCGCTTGGTATCTCGTGGCTTACGGTCAGCTACCAGTCGATGAAAGCTGCCATCAAAGATCCGGTGAAGTCTCTTAAAAGTGAGTAACAAAAAAAAGACCGGCGTTTTAAGGCGCCGGTCTTCTCTTATTTAAATTTAAACTTGTCTCTGGATTATTCGTCTTTCGAGAAGCTATAAGTCCAGGTGTAAGTAGAACCTCCGATTGTATACTTCGCAGCCACAACGAAAGTACCACGGCACTGATCGTAAGTACCAGTTCCTGACGCGGTGCCACCTTCCGATGTCATTTGCGAAGGAATAGTTACTGTTTGATCTGCTACGTTAGTTGAAGGGTTGAAGTTCATATAAACATCAACACCATCAGCCCACCAGTTGTCCATGATGATCTTGTTAGGATCGCTAGGATCAGCTCTCAGCGTATTTGGATCATTGCCAGCGCAGCATGCGCCATCTTCAACTCCAACCCAGTCGCCGAGCCACGAGCTTGCGCTGTAAGCAGAATAATCTGATACAGTTACAGAGATCGCGTTGTCGTCTGCCATCGTGAAATCTGCAATAGCACCGTTAGTTGAGCTGGGAGCGGGTTGTGAAGCAGCCCAGTTGAACCTGAAGCAGGCATCGTCGCCGATTTCTACTTCGCCGTCAGCGGCCCTGTAAACAACTTTCGCTTTGTAAGCATCACCAGGCTTCAGCAAAGGATAATCAACATAAGTAGCGCCATTATCGGTAGAGAACACCATGATAATTTTGTACTTCTCGCTGATCAGCGATGTTGAAGGGATGAACAGGGGAGCAATAGATGAATTGCTGGCTTCAACCTGCGCACTAAAAGTATTTACAATTCTACCATCATCTTCCTTACAGGAGATGATGAATGTTGCCAGCACTACTAAGCAACCTAAAATTCTCTTTATCATAATTTTGCTTTTTTAATAGTGTGAAACATTATTTCAGCGTGTAGATGTCATTGCAATTCCGGGTACCAGTGGTGTAATGCAAAGTGAATATGGTCTGGTCAGCGTTCACTGTGATAGTAGGACCCGTAGCGAGAACAATCCCGTTTGCATCCCAAACTTCTGCCAGGTGTACCGGATCCAAGATCGCTCTGAAGTCAGTCAACGAACCTCTTGTATCACCTTTGAAAGTGATGATGTAGTCGGTGATCTTGTCATAGTATCCTGAATGTGCAGTCACCGTTGTAGGGTTTTGAGGTGAAAGTACAGCAGTAGCATGAGCGAATGAAGCTCCGTCAGGGCTAGTTGTTGGCGGATCAGTAGGGGTACTGTAACGCTTGAACTCCCAATCGTACACACCGGCGATCGGGTTACCGATCAAGTGGAGGTACAGTACACCGTAGTTCGAGCTCGTTACATAACCAGCATCGTTCGTCGCAGTAATAGGCAGGATCACGCTCTTCGAGAAGTCGACCTTCGGAGGGAAGAACACTACCTTGAATTCAGCGAAGCCTTTTCCTTTAGGAATAGTTGCCGTAGTCGAAAGGAACTGGTACTGGTCAGAAGGCATAATTCCGTATTCAATCGCGTCTTTAGAGAAGTTGTCGAGTGCGCGGTTAGGGTCAACCTGGAGGGTAACCGTAACGTCGCGATCAACATTTCCACCTTGAACCGCCACCTGGAAGATGATTGTATCAGCTTCGTCAGCAGGGCCAAGGATAAGAGCTTGCGCTGAGAAATAGTTCAGACCTGAATTGATTAAAGTTCCACCATCCTGCACGTAGGACATCTCCACGAGGTTCGGAGAACCTCCGGGAGGCGTATTCATTTGATCACCATCAAGACATGACGTCATGCCATATCCAACGGCAACCACTGAAAGGATTTTTGCTATTATATTCTTCTTCATGGATATCATAGGTTAATTTATTTCGCCCAGAAAATGGTCGCATTAGTTGAAGTAATGCCTTGGGGTACATTTACCGGGTTGTACTGAATTTCAGACGTAGGATACAGGATGCGTGAAGGCAACCTGTCCGGACGTGTGCTCTGAGATGCAATAGACGCAAAAGTATCAGTAGGGCTCGTACCTGTAATTGTAGGATAACCAGTTCTGCGATACTCGTTGTATCCTTCCTGGCTGTTCACCATGTTGAGAGCTATGTACTTCTGTGTGATTATCGCTTCGAGCTGTTCAGCAGCATTGCTTGTAGCGCTCCAATCAACCAGGGGGTTGCCTGCATTAGCAGTAATGTACGCTGCAGCATCTGCCACAGGAGTACCGCTAACTTTAGGAGCATCTGTTGCTGCTGTTTTCTTCAAACCACCACCAGGCAGACTGTAAGTGTAAGTGAACGCATCAGTGATACCTTGTGTGAACCAGCTCTGCGCAGTTCCACCAGCACCTGTAGGAATACCTACAAGGGCAGCCTCAGCAAGGAGGAAATCACTTTCAGCAGCGATCATGAGCGGGAAACCAGCATCAGGTCCTTTGATGGCGCCTGTTCCGTTACCAGCTGAAGTACCACCACGATCTGTTCCAGGATACCAGAAGCTACCGTCGGGGCTCTTAGGAATACCTGTGCTTTCGAAGCCAAGCTGGTTAGTACCAGTTGCAGGCCATGTGTAGTACATCTTCTTAGCTCTTCCTGGGTCGTTGATCTTGATGTTGTTATAGAACGTCGCGATAAACGTAGTAGGGATCCATGCCTTAGGCTGCGCAGTACCAGAATAGGTCCAAGTCCACTGGTTCCATTCAGGGTTCTGACGATTGTTGTCACGGGCAAAACCAGGGTTGATCAACGCGTCAATCGAAAGGAATCCAGCAGGATCGAACGCTGTATTCGTGAAGGTCACTTTTCCGTTGCCACGGATCATGAGACGAAGCTTCAAGCTGTTTGCAAACTTGAGCCACAGAGTCATGTTGCCCTGGTATACCACATCGTTGCTTCCAAGTGCTTTGGGAGCTACAGATGCTGTAAGACCTGTGTTGATGTCGGCAACTGCTTTGTCAATTTCGCTTGCAAGCGAAGCATAGATAGTAGCAGCGTCGTCATACTCAGGTGTCAGGTTCTCAGCAGCAAGCAATGCCTGTGAGTAAGGCACATTGCCGTAGGCATCAACAAGCAACTGGTAACCGTACGATTTCATGATCCTTGCAACAGCGTTGTAGTAAATGAAATTCGCATCACCATCTGTTTGGTTCAGCATATACTGGTAGTCTTCCAGGTTGTCGTAGCTGGTAGGCCAAAGGTTCGAGTAATTATTGGGCGTATAGATATACGTCGTTTGCTCGTTGAAACCTCCGTAACCACCGGCGTTAGCCATGTAGCCACCAGTCTGTGCTCCATAGGTATTGTATGCGTTCAGCGTGATAGCTGTTGCAACCAAAGCCTGGGGTAGGATCAAGTCGGCTGTTACAGTAACCGGCTTGTTCTTGTTCGTATTTATATCGAGGTAATCTTTGCAGGACGTGGCGAACAATGCCACCGCGGCCAGCATTATCATAGAGATTTTTTTCATTGTTCCTGATTTAGTTGGTCTAAATTTTCAATCTGCACTATTCAACATCAAAGCTTAATAGACAGTGTTGCTCCATAGTAACGAGTGGGAGGAGTTTGACCGATGTCGTTCAAACCTGTTCCGTTACCAGTAGAACCTGCTGTGCTATATTCAGGATCGGTGTAGTAGTTGTCTTTCGCCATCCACAGGAAGAGGTTTCTTCCTTGTACACTGATGTTAGCACCTTTGATCGCCTTGCCAAAGATCGGAGGGATGTCGTATCCCAAAGAGATCTCACGCAACTTGATGAAGTTACCAGATGTAACATAGTTTGACGATGTGTTACGGTTGATACCATCTGACCAGTAGCCGTTGTTACCGTTACCGTTCGCGATACTAACCGATGTGTTTTGCACGTAGCTACCGTCATCAGCTTTGTAAACCGAGTTCGGGAAGATGAAAGACTGACGTCCGTATTGTGCAGTGCGATAGCCTGTACCAGACCAGTCCATTTCTGTACCTACACCGTTGTACACGCTGTAACCGCCGCGATATTCGAACAGGATAGAGAACTTGAAGTTCTTGTACTGAACAGCAGCATCCGCACCAACTCTGTGCTTGGGTGTACCGTTGCCAAGAATCACGTTAGAACTTGTTGATGAAGGAAGACCTGTAGTTCTGTCAACAATAACGTGACCTTGATCGTCGCGCTGATAGTCGAGACCCATGATAACTGGGAAAGCCTGACCAGCAACGGCAGCAGAAACTGCGTTACCTGATGAAGCAAGACCAACCAAAGGCAACTGATCAGAGATAGAAACAACTGTGTTCTTCAGGTAAGTATAGTTACCACCAACAGTGAACTGGAAGTTCTGAGTCCTGACAGGAGTAATGTGACCTGTGAACTCGAGACCTTGAGAGCTTGTCTCACCAACGTTGGTAAGGAAGTTGCTGAAACCAGTGCTGTTTGATATAGAAGTAGCAATAGTCTGGTTATCTGTACGGCTGTGGTACCATGTCAACGATGTTGTGATGTTATCGTTCCAGAAGTTCATGTCAGCACCAATTTCCCACTGGTGAGTGAATTCAGGCTTCAGGTTCGGATTAACAATTCTTGCATCTGCTGAGTATCCCGCAAGCGATCCGTAAGGGAAACCGTTTGCCGTAGCGTAGCTGGTGTTACTTGAGAAAGTAGACTGAGTATAGTATGCACCGAAGTCAGAGAAACCGCTAGAGAAGTTAGGGTTACCAAGGTTCACCTGACCAGTTTTAGATACGTTACCACGCAACTTGAAGAAGGTGAAGATGTTACCGTCTTTCAGTGAAGGGATAGCTTCGGTAAGAACCAAAGATGCTTCAGCTGAAGGATAGAAGAATGAGCGGTTGTCTTTGTTCAGACGTGAGTCTGAGTCGTTACGACCTGTAAGAGTTACAAAGAGATAATCTTTGAAACCTCCAGTCACCTTTCCGTACACACCAACAAGGCGGCTCTGGAAGTCGTTTTCTGAATAACCAGGGTTACCAGTACCGTTGCTAAGGTTGTAAAGATCCTTAACGATAAGACCGCTGATGTTTGTGTTCATGTAACGACCTGTATTCTGGATGAGCTGTGTACCAGCCACAACGTTCAGGCTAACACTTTGACCGATCGACTTGTTATACTGAGCCAACGCGTCTGTTACGAGGTTGGTGTAAGTATTCGCTGTTTCAGAAACAGAAGCTGCGATGTTTGACTTCGAGCTTTGATCAGTGTTCCTGGCATAGAGTGAATAAATGTACTGGCCAGTAGTTGCCTTTTCAGTGAAAGTCCTGTTAGATATACCTTGACGGGCAATGATGTCGAGACCAGGAATCGGAGTCCATTTAACTTCCATGTTACCTGTGATATACAAGTTCTTATCCAACTGGCGGTTGTTCGCAGCAGTGAAATAAGGGTTGCCATACCATGGGTTATAGAAACCGTTAGGAGTTGCAAACTTATTGTTCGACCAGTCTTTGAACTGTGTAATGTCCACGTTCGAAGGCATGTTCAACATGTTTGTGTAGATGCTACCAGTTGCAGAGCTGATGTCGTACTTGTTAGGAGCAAGCGAAGTGCTGAAGCTAATTTGTACTTTATCAGTGATCTTCTTCCAGCCGTTCACGCGTACGTTAGCGCGAGTGAATTTGTCGCCAGGAGTTGTACCGGCAACAGTTACATATTGACCTGACATGTAGATCGAAGATGTTGCATCGCCAGCAGAAACAGAGAAGTCAGTCTGGTTAGTTAAACCAACATTCCAGAAGTCGTTGTGACCAGGCTTGTAGTTGTAGTTGGTATAGGGTTGAGTACCATCTTCGAGTTTCGGACCGAGTGGACGGAGCGAGTTGTCGAAAGCGGGACCGTAAGACTGGTTTTCGAGGTAGTTGAAAACTGGTCTTGTAGAACCGTCGATACCGTAAGCGCTACCACCTGAGCCGAAGCCCTTTTGGATCTTGGGGAAGAAGGCAACCTGAGTAGCCTGCACGTTGTGCTGCAGGGTGATCTCAACGGTACCTGCTTTACCACGCTTGGTAGTGATGATTACCGCACCGTTAGAAGCTTGTGAACCGTACAACGCAGCTGCACCGGCACCCTGGAGGATGTTTACAGACTCAACGTCGTTCATGTTCAGGTTGCTCAATACGGCGTTAGGAACGATCACGTTATCGAGGATGATAAGTGCCTGGTTGTTACCAGTAAGTGAACGCTGACCGCGGAGGATCAAACGATACTCAGGGTTAACACCCGAGCTCGTAGCGTTGATTTGGAAACCGGCAACCTTACCCTGCATACCCGCAGCCAGGTTCACGGCTTTACCAGCTGTGAGACTGTTTGGAGTGAGTACAGTGATAGATGAGCCGAGTTCGCGCTGCCTTGACTGGAGACCACCGGCAGTTGTTACGACAACTTCGCTCAATTGAGTTACATCAAGTTCCATCTTGACGTCAATCACTGCGCGACCGCCGATCTCAACTTCCTGAGATTTTAAGCCAATAAAAGAGAAAACGATAGTTCCATTCCCGTCGGGGATGGACATTTTGTAGTTTCCATTTGCGTCGGAAACGGTACCGTTAGTTGTGCCCTTCAGCACCACGTTCACGCCGGGGAGAGTCGTGCCATCTTCAGCAGATGATACTCGACCCGACACTTCGCGTTGCGCCCACACAGTAGTCGCAATCACGAATGAGAAGCATAGAAGTAGAAACTTCTTCATAGGTTTGGGTTTAGGTAGAAACTTAGGATTTAGTCCTACAAATTAGGTGATTATTAAATCACCAAAAAATACCCTTCATAAGAATTTCTTAATACCTGATAAAAGGCTTTTGCCAATGGAAAGTGCTATTTAAGCCCCGAAATCGACCCTGCAATCGTTAATTTTTACCCGAACGTTAAGAAAATGAGGTCAAATCGGGGGACAAAAGACCGGTCTTTTTTTGACCCTAAAATTTAAAAATCCCCCATCTTACTGTAACAAAAGGGTCCGCTAAGTGGCCTTTTTGGTGACAAAAAATTTTTCGTTTTTTCGAAAGTCGGCCAGACTTCCGGGGGTATGTGCGGGTACCCTATATAAGTAGAGACAAAAAAAGCACCCCGAAGGGTGCTTTATATTTTGTGCTTAGATAAGCTAAAGTTTAGCTCTTAATAAGTATTAAGAAATAAGTATTACGCTTGTGCCGTTACGATAGAAACGAATGACTTGTTTGCGCGGCCTCTCTTGAATTCAACGGTGCCGTTGACGAGAGCGAAGAGCGTGTGATCTTTACCTATACCCACGTTTCTTCCAGGGTGATGCTTGGTACCACGCTGACGAACGATAATGTTACCTGCGATGGCCTTCTGTCCACCATATATCTTAATGCCGAGTCGTTTGCTTTCCGATTCGCGGCCGTTCTTTACTTTACCTTCACCTTTTTTGTGTGCCATACTCTATTTACGATTTAAGCAGGATGATTTGAGGTTTAACCGATGGTCTCGATTTGAATTTTAGTGAACTGCTGGCGGTGGCCATTCTTCACGGCATAACCTTTCCTGCGTTTCTTTTTGAAGATGATCACTTTGTCTCCCTTCACGTGCTCGAGGATCTTTCCAGATACCTTAACACCTGATATAGCGGGGGCGCCAATATCAATCTTGCCGTCGTTGTCGACTAAAAGAACTTTGTCGAAGCTTACAGACGTACCTGCCTCTCCTTCCATGAGGGGGGCATAGATATATTGGTCTTTAGCCACCTTAAACTGCTTTCCAGCAATGTCTACAATTGCGTACATGGTAACTCCCTTTAAAAATGGGATGCAAAGATGGGCAAAAACACTGAAAAAACCAATCGACTTCGAAAATACTGATAGTGAGGTTTTTACGTGGGAAAACGATTGCGGCAAGTTTTCTCCTTAAAAAAAGTTGAAAAAAACTTCAGTTAAAGAAAACTGATGGAGCCGAATATCTAAGTGACTAAAAAGAAACAAGTTATACATGGGTACAAACTGTGCTTGCTCTGTATGTCGACTTATACGCAGTTGAGTTGCCTTGCATTAGTCTCTCTATAAATTCATCTTTGTTCAATCAGTAACTTCGGGGTTTTTTCTCTCTGAAAAATGACCAGGAATTGCTGACATAGACAAGTACCAAACACCACTACGCGGAAATGAGCCAACACCTACCCACAGAACCGATCCTGAAAGAAAATAAGGATCGATTCGTACTCTTTCCCATTCAGCACCATGACATCTGGAAATTCTATAAACAGGCAGAGGCAAGCTTCTGGACTGCCGAAGAGATCGACCTGGGCCATGACATGCGCGACTGGGTAAACCTGAACGACGGCGAGCGTCATTTTATAACACACGTGCTCGCATTTTTTGCCGCCAGCGACGGCATTGTAAACGAAAACCTTGCTGAACACTTCGTAAAAGAAGTTCAGTATACAGAAGCGAAATTCTTTTACGGATTTCAGATCGCCATTGAAAACATTCACTCTGAGACTTACTCTTTGCTGATCGACACTTATGTAAAGGACACCAAAGAGAAAGACAGGCTCTTCCATGCTATCGAAACAATGGCATGTGTAAAGAAGAAAGCCGACTGGGCATTGCGTTGGATCGGCGAAGGAAACTTCCAGGAACGGCTGATCGCATTTGCAGCTGTTGAAGGCATCTTCTTCTCGGGTTCTTTCTGCTCTATCTTCTGGTTGAAGAAGCGCGGACTGATGCCCGGCCTCACGTTTTCAAATGAACTGATCTCGAGAGACGAAGGACTTCATTGCGACTTCGCTTGTCACCTCTATACCAGGCATCTGGTAAACAAACTTCCTGAGGAAAGAGTGATCGAAATCATCAAAGATGCTGTTGAGATAGAAAAGGAGTTCGTCACCGACGCGCTTCCAGTGGGTTTGATAGGTATGAACGCAGTGTCGATGTGTCAATATATAGAATACGTTGCCGACCGGCTTACTAATGAGCTTGTGGGCAAGAAAATCTACAACGTAACCAACCCGTTTGACTTCATGGATATGATCAGCCTTCGCGGAAAAACAAACTTCTTCGAGAAGCGCGTGGCTGAATATCAGAAAGCCGGTGTCATGAAGAGCACCGAGAACAAAGAATCGACTCCAAAATTTTCATTGAACGAAGATTTTTGATACATTCATGAGTCATTTTTTAAACTTTTTTTCCCATCTCTAACAAACCACTGAAATGCTTGTACTGAAGCGTGACGGACACAGAGAGTCTGTTAAGTTCGACAAAATCACTGCCCGCATTGAGAAACTCTGCTACGGTTTAGATCCAAAATTTGTCAACCCTGTAGAGGTAGCGATGAAGGTTATCAACGGCCTGTATGATGGTGTAACCACAACAGAGCTCGACAACCTCGCAGCAGAAATTGCTGCTACAATGACAACACGTCATCCTGACTTCGCGAAGTTAGCTGCACGTATTGCCGTATCTAACCTGCACAAAGTAACCAGCAAGTCGTTCACCAACACGATGAAGCGGTTATACCAATATGTAGATCCGAAGACTGGACAGAACGCTCCATTGATTTCGAAAGAAGTCTGGAAAGTGATCCACGAGAATGCTGCAGAATTGGATGAAGCCATTATCAACGATCGCGACTTCAGCTACGATTACTTCGGCTTTAAAACGCTGGAGCGTTCGTACCTCATGAAGATCGACGGTCGCGTTGTAGAAAGACCCCAGCACCTGCTCATGCGCGTTGCTGTCGGTATTCACGGCGAAGATATTCCTGCAGCTATCGAAACATACCACCTGCTTTCGGAGAAGTGGTTCACACACGCCACTCCTACTTTGTTCAACGCAGGCACGCCGAAACCACAACTTTCTTCGTGCTTCCTGTTGACAATGAAAGACGACAGCATCGATGGCATCTACGATACACTGAAGCAAACTGCGAAGATCTCGCAATCGGCTGGTGGTATCGGCCTCAGCATTCACAACGTTCGCGCTAAAGGTTCTTACATTAAAGGAACCGGCGGAACATCGAATGGCATCGTGCCTATGCTCCGCAACTTCGACATGACTGCACGTTATGTTGACCAGGGTGGCGGCAAGCGCAAAGGAAGCTTCGCTATTTATCTCGAACCATGGCATGCCGATGTATTCGATTTCCTCGAGCTGAAGAAAAATCACGGTAAAGAAGAACTTCGTGCCCGCGATCTCTTCTACGCAATGTGGATCCCCGATCTTTTCATGAAGCGTGTTGAAAGCAACGAGATGTGGTCGCTCTTCTGTCCTAACGAAGCACCGGGTCTCGCCGAAGTTTACGGCGAAGATTTCGAAAAGCTTTATGAGAAATACGAAGCAGAAGGCAAGTTCCGTCGCCAGGTAAAAGCACAAGACCTCTGGTTTGAAGTGCTCGAAGCGCAAATTGAAACCGGAACTCCTTACATACTTTATAAAGATCACGCCAACAGGAAGTCGAACCAGAAGAATCTTGGTACAATCAAATCGAGCAACCTGTGTACAGAGATCATCGAATACACTGCGCCCGACGAAGTAGCGGTCTGTAACCTTGCTTCACTCGCGCTGCCGAAGTTCGTTACCGACGAAGGCACATTCGATCATCAGAAACTTTATGAGATCACCAAGGTTGTTACACGCAACCTCAACAAGGTGATCGATATCAACTACTATCCTATTGAAGAAGCACGTAAGTCGAACATGCGCCACCGTCCTATAGGCCTTGGTGTGCAAGGTCTCGCCGACGTGTTCATCCTGTTGCGTATGCCTTTCGACAGCCCGGAAGCCCGCGGTCTCAACGAAGATATTTTTGAAACCATCTACTTCGCAGCCATGGAATCTTCTATGGAGCTTGCGAAAATTAACGGTGCTTACGAAACATTCAAGGGTTCACCCGTATCGAAAGGAATATTCCAGTTCGACATGTGGGGTGTTACTCCCAAGAGCAAGCGTTACAACTGGGAACAACTGAAACAAGAAGTGAAGAAGAATGGTGTTCGTAACTCGTTGCTCGTTGCTCCGATGCCTACTGCGTCTACTTCGCAGATCCTCGGCAACAACGAATGCTTCGAACCATATACTTCGAACGTCTACACACGCCGTACTCTTTCTGGTGAATTCATTGTGGCTAACAAGCACCTGATGAAAGACCTGATCAGCCTCGGCCTGTGGAGCGAAACGATGCGTCAGAAACTGATCTCCACAAACGGTTCAGTTCAGACCATCGCAGAGATCCCCCAGAACATCAAGGATATCTATAAGACTGTGTGGGAAATTTCGCAGAAGTCGATCATCGATATGTCGGCCGATCGCGGAGCTTATATCTGCCAGTCACAGAGCCTTAACATACACCTTACTAATCCGAACTTCGGAAAACTGACTTCGATGCACTTCTATGCGTGGAAGAAAGGTTTGAAGACCGGTATGTACTACCTGCGCTCTACGGCAGCAGCGGATGCGATCAAGTTCACACTCGACAAGAGTGCGATTGGGCAGCCTGCAACTGCAGAGACCGTTACTGTAGCACAAACAGAAACCGTATTGCAGACAGTTGCTGCGCCGGTATCGGTAGCTCAGCAGTCGTTCGAATACGACAAAGAACAGAAGTTATCGGATATGGCGTGCTCGCTGGATAATCCAGATGCATGCGAAGCTTGTGGATCTTAGGATTTAAGTCTTACTCAGCCAAACAAGAAGGGCTCCCAAAAGGAGCCCTTTATTTTTACCTCTTTTTTCTCTTCCTCGCATTCACGCTTTTTGGCGTGGGATGCTTGCCGGTGTCGGACGAAGTTTTGACGTTCTTCTTCTTGCTGTTGTAAGATTCCTTCCTGATGTCGTCGGTCCAACCCCAAACGAAGTTTACGCCGGCGCGGAGTGTGAATACCTGTGTTGAATTGATAAAGTCGTTCGCGTTCTGGTGTGCAATCGCCGACAAGGGCAAGCGCAGCAGGTTATCGCCTACAACGTAGATCTGTATGGGTGCAAGATTCAATGAAAGACCCGCTCCAAGATTGTTGAACGAACGATTCGAGAGTGTATAGCTCACGGTGGTGCTCAGGATCTTTCCGAAATGCTTGTTGGCACCGAGTGTCATGCCTGTAAATGTTCTTCCATTGAATCTCTCAGCGTAGATCACTCCGCCAACATGAAAGTTTCGCACCACCATATAATCGGCGCTTACGAATGCTTTGGCCGGAAGCGCGGTGCTGTAGGAAGAACCCTGTTTTTCATCGGGCTTGAATTTCGTTTTCACAGAATCCACTAAAGACTTTCCGTAGTCGGAATGTCCTTCGATCAACTTATCTACATCCACACCCTGGAAGGTGTATGTTGCTTTCGATTTATCGAGCGTGTACTGGTAAGTGTTGTACTTCCATTTGATAGCGCCGATATCGACAAGACTCGCAGCAAGGGTAAGCTTATCGAATGGTTTGAAGGTTGCTCCCAGATCGACACCTAAACCGGTGTTGCCCGAATAATTTGAGAACTTGAATCCATCGTCGGCGTTGTGAATGCCGGAGGTCTTCACATTCATATCGGCGGCCATCGTAAGGCTGTAATTATCCGCAACCGAGATCGTAGCGTTAGCCGATGTGGTGTTTATGTTCATGAACCCACGAAGTAATTTCACCCTCGCTCCTACCGAAAGGTTCTCAGTAAGAGAAATCCCAAGGCCTACGGAGTTTTCCCAGAACATCTGCGTCTCGGCTGCAGGCGAGATGCTGGCAGTCTGCCCAACATACGCGGAGTTGCCATTCACGAGTAATGATATAGCATCTTTAGGGATCATCGCGCGGGTGTATCCTCTCACACTACTTGCTGCCGACAAGTATGCCTTATCTCCTATTTTCAAACCGAGACGGAAAAGATCTACCTGCGCTGTTGTTGTGATGTATGTCTTCGGAGGAAGTACCGACGTAAGCTTCGAAAGATCTGCAACGCGCTTGCCGTTGTTGACCGACGTTATATCGTTGTAATTAAATCCATTGTTGTAATAGTTCACGTCGATCATAGAACCGGGCAGGCCGAGCGCAAACTTATACTTCGGAACAAACGCAGGGTTGTTAGTAACATACTGGGGCACGCTGTTCATCAGGTATTGAGTACCTGCAATCTGTGCCAATGATTTCCCGCACACAGCGGTCAAAGCAATCATCAAACAAATTCTCGTAAGCCTCATTTCACGTTCAGTTTAACCGTTGCTAAAATTCCTGCTTCAACCGACAAAGAATAGTCGGCCTTGAACTTCACGTCCGGTGGAGTGCCGGTTTGCCCGTCGCGCGATGTTTGCAGGGCAGCGATCATTATGAGGTGCTTCGCTTTGAAAAGATTCTCGATCTTATCGTCATTCAGCTTAATGATATTGTCGTAAGTTCCGACAGACTGGAGTTCGCCGTTGGCGTCAACGGTGCTTCCTTCAATCAAATGCGATTGGTCTTCGGTCAGCAGCGTGGTGATGGGCGCATAGTGTTCATCTGTAAGTACAAACTGGATGTTGCCATCGAGAGGAAATTGATTGAGCAATTTCAGTTTCAATGATGCTGTCTCCACGTCAGAATCTTCGGCGCTGCTGAGATCAACATCTAACGTGTCTTGCAGAACAATACCGGAAGCGCTTCCCCATAGTGGAACTTCTACGTGAACATTCACTCTCATCTGGCTGGTATCCATAATGAAATTATTGCCAGACGTGAGACCGGAATTGATGCGGGCGTCGGCCTGGTAGTAGATCTGGCCTGGTGCGTAATCGAGGAGCTCCTTTACGTTTGTTACTGCAACGGTTGTTGATTTCGTGTCACCGAGCACGGTCGGAAAATTCAGATCGACAGGATTGGCTGGATTCATTAATACTTTGATTGGATCCGATCCCTGCTTACGTGCTTCGATCTTTACGAAGTCTGCAGAAACCGGGACGCCGTTTCCATTTATGACATTAATGCTTACAACCGGGTTTGCGAGAGAGATCTCGGCCTGGTCGAAGATGCCGCCGTCGAAAATTCCCAGGTCAACTGTTTGTGCTTCGAGCGACGTTACCTGGTCGCCGAGAAATCCTTTAATATAAATGAACTTGAAGTCGCCAAACGCGAGCTGCACGTTCACCGACGTTGCCGGTGCGATCGTTGTGGAGGTTGTGCTTTTCTTAAACACGAGTACAAGTTTCAGATCGAACTTGTTATCGGTAAGACTTAATGTATAATCTGAAAGATCGATGTTGCCACTTCCGTTGATAACAGCGTTGAGAGCCTTCCCGGTCGATCGCGATTTAAACCCGGAGAGAACGAGATACATGTCGTACTTGAGTTGTGATGATTGCGGGAGCAGCGATGTAGCGAAAGAAACATTACCTGAGTTCAGTGCGATCTCGTTGAGCTTTTCGGGACTCATTCCAAAATCGATAGCAGAGATAATACTGTCGCTGCGAATGTCATTGTTGTGTGGGGGAATTACAGCGCCGGGGAGAATGAAGCTTTTTGCGACAGACTTCGACGGTATCGAGAAGAGCTTCCGGATGTCGGTTGACTGAAGTTCCTTGTCGTATTCAACATACAACAGACCATCGGAATCTGTTTTGAAATGGATTGAATCGTCGTCGTTAAGGATGTCGGTAATATGCAGTTGCCCGTTCACCAATGGAAGCGCGACTGATGGATTCCAGCTAACGCTGTCGATTTCGTATTCGGATTTGTCCAGACATGAGACACAAAGGAGTGTAAGTCCCACCAGGACGGAGTAAAGCCAAGACCTCATGACGGTTAGATACGGGGTAAACTGATGTAGTAACCTCAAATGTACGAGGTCCGATTTACGATGTACGATTTGTGGCTCCGAAAAATATCAGAGAGCGCCGTTTTTTATCTCTTCAACTACACCCGGGTCAAGTAATGTGGTTGTATCGCCTAAATTGGTGGTGTCGCCTTCGGCTACCTTCCGGAGGATGCGACGCATGATCTTGCCGGATCGTGTCTTCGGGAGTCCGCTAACGAACTGGATCTTGTCGGGTTTGGCGATAGGGCCGATGATCTTCGAAACGGTATCGCGGATCTCGTTGCGGAGCTTGTCGGGATCGGCGGGTTTCTCGTAACAGATAACAAAAGCATAAACACCTTGTCCTTTGATATCATGCGGAAATCCGACAACGGCAGTTTCAACAACATTCTTATGTTCATCGATGGCGCTTTCGATTTCGGCGGTACCGAGGTTATGTCCTGAAACGATAATGATGTCGTCTACGCGACCGGTGATCCGATAGTATCCGTCTTCGTCGCGTTTACATCCGTCGCCGGTAAAATATTTTCCGGGGAACGTGGAGAAGTAAGTGTCACGAAATCTTTTGTGATCTCCGTAGATCGTCCGGGCCATGGAAGGCCACGGGAATTTTATCGCGAGTCGTCCTTCAATACCATTGCCTGTTAACTCATTTCCTTTTTCATCCATCACCGCTGGTTGAACGCCAGGCATCGGCAATGTTGCAAAGGCGGGTTTCAACTTTGTTACGTTCGCGATCGGCGTGATCATGAAACCTCCAGTTTCAGTCTGCCACCAGGTGTCGATGATAGGACAGTTTCCTTTGCCAATGTTTTTGTCATACCAGTGCCATGCTTCTTCATTGATCGGTTCTCCAACGGAACCAAGAGTTTTCAACGACGACAGATCATGACGTTCAACAAAACTGAGCGGGACATTTTGCAATGAACGAATTGCAGTAGGAGCTGTATAGAAAATATTAACCTTATGTCGTTCTATCACCTGCCAGAAGCGACCCCAGTCGGGCCATGAAGGAACGCCTTCGAACATCAGCGTAGTAGCTCCGGCCGACAGCGGTCCATACAATATGTACGAGTGTCCTGTGACCCAACCTACATCGGCAGTGCACCAATAGGTTTGTCCATCCTGGTATTGAAACGCAGTCTTAAAAGTATAATTCGTGTACACCATGTATCCTCCACAAGTGTGCACCATGCCTTTCGGCTTTCCTGTAGAACCAGAAGTGTAAAGAATGAACAGCAGATCTTCGGAGTCCATCTCTTCGGCAGAACATGTATTGCTTTGCCTGGGAACCTCGTCGCTCCACCAAAGATCGCGCGATGGCTTCATGTTCACGGCGCCATTGGTGTGTTTCACAACAACACTCTTCTCGACGGTCGGACATTTCTCTAATGCTTCGTCTACGATCGCTTTGAGATTGATAGCCTTGTCGCCACGAAAAGCGCCGTCGGATGTGAGCACGACTTTACAACCGGAGTCGTTGATGCGATCGACCAGTGAGCCCGAGGAAAATCCCGCGAAAACAACAGAGTGAACAGCGCCGATACGCGCGCAGGCGAGTATCGCGTAAGCAGATTCGGGGATCATAGGAAGATAAATACAAACACGGTCGCCCTTCTTTACACCGAGTGATCGCAACATGTTGGCAACCTGGCAAACGTTGTTATATAGTTCCTGGTAGGTGATGTGCTTTGCCGGTTGATCCGGATTGTTGGGTTCCCATATTATGGCAACCTGGCTGGCACGTTTAGCGAGATGACGGTCGAGGCAGTTCTCGGTGATGTTGAGCTTGCCGCCGATAAACCATTTCAATTCGGGTTTATTGAAATCCCATTCGAGAACTTTATTCCATTTCTTACGCCATTGAAAATCTTCGGCAACACTGGCCCAAAATGATTCGGGATCAGTAACGCTATCTTTATAAACTTCCTGGTAATCGCCGAAGGATTTTATGGGCTTGCTCATACTGAGTACTTTTGAAACAGAAATATAGTATGATTTCGCCTTTTATTTGTTACTCGGTTTCTTTTGCAGCTGCGCTGTTGATCTACCTGTTGGGGTGGTCGGAGTTATATCCGAAGCTAAGCGTTACGGTTGTTGTTTTTCTTTTGATGACAATCATTGCAAGCATTATATCTCACTTAAAATTCAAGCAGGTATCTTTTAGAAAACTGGAAGAAGAAAAATTCCCGGTTGTTTACACTACAGTTTTCATCTTCATTCTTTGGATCGCTGAATTTTTTTACGAAGGCGGAGTTCCTTTAATAAAAATATTATTTCGCCTTCCTTACAATTACAGGCTGTTTGGAATTCCGACGCTGCACGTGTTCATTGTTACGTTCAGTTCATTCTTTACGGTGTACTTATTTCATCTTTACCTGTCGAAGCGAACGAAGCTGTTGTTAATACTTTACGTGTTGAATCTTTCCGCAGCGATGCTGATCTACAACAGGGGAATGTTGTTCTTCAATCTCACTGGCAGCGCCGTGATCTATTTTATGTCGCCGGGAAAATTTTCGTGGCTGCGAACGGGAATCATCATAGGACTGATCGTTGTCGGACTTTTTCTTTTTGGTGTGTTAGGGTCGTTGCGCTCGTCGCGCGAAGCGAATGAGCCATACAACAATGAAAATTTTATGGACGTCGGAAAAGCGACGGAGTCGTTCCGGCAATCAGTTGTTCCAAAAGAATATTTCTGGACGTTCATCTATGTGTCGTCGCCGCTGGCAAATTTTCAATACAACATCAATGAACATCCGGAGCCGGTAGTTAATGCCGCCTCGATATTCTGGACCTGCGTCAACGAGTTTCTTCCCGACTTTATCACCAAGAGGATCCACGCAGCTCGCGACACGCGACCGGCGAAAGAGTGGCGGATCGGCTATTCGTTTACCGTGCACACGGTATACTCGAGGGCGTACAGTTACTCGGGTTGGGCTGGAATGATCTTGATGACGGTGTTTGTACTGGCATTCCCGTGGTTGTTCTCGCTGGTGATCGGCCGGCAATCCGATTTTTTCATTACCGGGTGGGCGATCCTTTGCACGATGTATTTTTTTATGCCGTTCGATAATACATTTCGGTTTACCGGGCTGTCGCTTCAGTTGGCGTACCCTATCCTTTTTGCGGTGGTTGAAAAATACTTCCCACGGAAGGCATAATACAGGAAGAGTCGCCAGGTTTTTCGATAGCCAGGACGTTAGGTTTTCTGCCGATATAATAAGGGGGGCGCGATTGTTGAAAGTGGTGGCATCACTTAAGTCGTGCCACCAGTCTCCTCAAAGAAATACTTCCGGATGCCGAAGAAATACCCGAAAGAGGTTTAGTTCATTCAACTTGTAAATTAAACGGTGACAGGCCTTTAGCCACGGATAGATGTTATAACTTGTACTTTTATTTCTGTTCACATCTATGTTATGATTTCTGTTTGCATGGCGGTCAAAAACGGAGCGAGTTACATCGACGCGCAAGTCGATTCCATTCTCTCCCAATTAAACCACAGCGATGAACTCATCGTCTCCGACGATCATTCAACAGATGCGACATTGGACATCGTGAGAGCTTTCAAAGATCAGCGGATCAAGATCTGCTCTTCGCCACGGCACGGTGCCACACAGAATTTTGAATTTGCGTTGTCGCGCAGCTCCGGAGAATTTATTTTCCTTGCAGACCAGGACGATGTCTGGCATCCACACAAGATCAGCACAATGCGAAAATATCTTAATGATTTCGAATTGGTGATTTGTAATTGCAGCCTGGTTGATGAGAAACTACAGCCAATCATCGGTTCTTTTTTTGAATCGAATGGCTCTGGTCCTGGGTTTCTTAAAAATCTTTTGAGCAATTCATACATGGGTTGCTGTATGGCCTTCAGGAAAAGTGTAATGCAAAAAGCATTGCCGTTTCCTGCCGACACAGCGCACGATCATTGGATCGGGATGGTGGCCGAATTACATTTCAAAACTTTCTTTCTTGAAGAGTCGCTGGTAATGCATCGCAGGCATGGTTCGAATGCATCCACATCTGGAGAGGCAAGTACCGTTCCCCATATAAAGAGAGTAAGCCAGCGTTATCAACTTGTTCGTAACCTCATCAGCCGAAGTCTATGAGCAAGCGAATAAGCGCATCCATTGTTGTTTATAAAAGTGATCCACGCTTACTGAGAGAAGCTATCGAGAGTTTTCTTGCTGCTGCGCCCGGAGCCGATCTTTACGTTATCGATAACTCTCCGGGCGACGAAGCAAGGACTCAGTGTAAGTATCCCAACACACATTATTTCTTCAATGGATACAACATGGGATTCGGAGCTGCGCACAACCTCGCGTTGATGAAAGCACTCGAGTCATCATCGGAATATCACCTCGTATTAAATCCCGACATATATTTTTCGCAGGATGTTGTTGCGAAGCTGACTGATTTCATGGACAACAACCTGGATGTTGGTTTAGTGATGCCAAAGATCCTGTACCCTGATGGACGTCTCCAGTATTTATGCCGGTTGTTGCCATCGCCGGCAACGTTGCTGATGCGCCGCTTCCTCCATCCATTCAAAAAAGTAAGCAGCAAGATCAATCACACGTACGAGATGCATTTCAGCGGGTACGACCAGGTTATGGACGTGCCTTTTCTTTCGGGCTGCTTTATGTTCCTGCGGGTTGATTCGTTGCGGTCTACCGGTTTATTCGACGAAAGCATTTTTCTTTACACTGAAGATATCGATCTTTCAAGAAGGCTTCATCGCCGTTACAGGACCGTGTTTTTTCCCGGCGCTACGGTGTATCATCATCATGTGAGAGAGTCGTACAGGAACCTGAAGGTTCTCGTAACTCATACACGAAGCGCGATAACCTACTTCAACAAGTGGGGATGGTTTACCGACAGCGAAAGAGTTCGAATAAACAGGAAGATAATCCTAAAGCTTGCCAGGGGCAGCCAGTGAACAATCTTATTTCCAAAGCAAAATTTATCACGTTGGTGTTGGTGGTGGTGTTTCTCCCTTTCTCCATCCGCTTGTGTCATTTGTCGTTGCTGTTGTTTCTCGTCTGTTGTATTGCAGAGAGCGACTTCACCAACAAAGGACGAATAATCATCCAGAACCCGTTGGCGTGGCTGCTGCCGTTGTTCTTCTTACTGCATGTTGTTGGCGTGTTGTATTCCGAAAATGTTGCGAATGCCTGGACGAACGTCGATAAGAAGATTGCTTTTATTGTTGCCCCGCTGATTATCGTGCCAGCAAAATCATTCACAACAAAAGAGATCCGGTGGTTGTGCTGGAGTTTTGTGGGGACGTGCCTGGCGGGAAGCATTACCTGTTTGCTCGACGTAATGTTTCGATCAGATGGAGACTGGTGGTCGCGCGTATCTTACACCGACCTCGCCTCGGGCATCGGGATGCATCCAACTTACTTGTCGTTGTATTGCCTCGTGAGCGTGCTCATTGTTTTTAAAACGATAACGAATCGTTGGATCACAGCCACACTGATCATTTACTTTCTTGTTTTCATTGTCTTCCTGAGTTCGCGAATTGTGATCATCTCTACGGCGTTGGTAATGCTTGCGGTGGCGATTGGCAATTCACGGCGTATTTTAATGATTGCTTGTGTGGCGATCATGGCTTTGGCGCTTTTTGTGAACCCTGTGTCGTTCTATAGAAACTTCAGGCAATACACGAAAGAGAATTTTGCGTGGCCACCGGCAAAGATGTCCGACAACCCGATCAGCATTCGAATGTCGTTGCTTTGGCTGAGCATGAAGGCTGTAGGAGAAACGAACCCGGTGATCGGCGCTGGCACCGGGGATGTTAACGATACGATTGCGGCGCTCGGCGATAAATACGACGCTCACAACATCCTCAATACTTCTGATCCGCACAATCAGTATCTTCATACTTACATTGCGTTGGGTGCCATGGGACTATTGACGCTCCTGGCGGTTTTTCTAACACCGCTCTGGATGCTGTTCAGGCAAAAGGAATTTGTTGTGTGTGCCGGGATCATAGCATTTATGTTGATCGGCATGACGGAGTCGCTGCTGGAATTGCAAAAAGGAATTGTGTTTTGTACACTTTGTGTTTCTATAATTGGAAATCAATTGAGAGAGGTGAAGTTTAAAATGTCTCTCACAGATCGCACGGATCGCACAGATAATGCATTGAAATCTGTGAGATCTGCGTGATCTGTGAGAGAGAATTCTTAAAATATGCGTGAGGAGATCCATAGTGAATTGTCGAGGGCTGTAATCAAACCATTGTTGTATTCGGATATTTTTAATTATCCCCTTACGGCTTCGGAGATCTTCGACAGGCTGGAAATTCCATGCGACGATATTAAAGCCGTGGAGTGCGAGCTTCAACAGTTGGTGGAGGCGCGGGTGTTGTTCCGGTTCCACGATCTTTATTCGCTGCGCGACGATGCTTCGTTAGCGCTGCGACGCCAGGCCGGCAACAAGATGGCGAAAGACATCATGCCGAAAGCCGTTCGGCGCTCGCAGCTAATCTACAACTTTCCGTTTGTTCGTGCTGTGATGATCTCGGGCTCGCTCTCGAAAGACTTCATGGAGAAGTCGGGCGATATCGATTTCTTTATCGTTACTGCGCCCGGAAGAGTGTGGATCACGCGTGGACTGCTGGCATTGTTTCAACGCGTTGCTCTCTTCAATTCACATAAATACTTCTGCGTGAATTATTATCTCGACTACAATCATCTCTTGCTGGACGAACGGAATATTTTCACGGCAACGGAGCTGATCACACTCAAGCCGATGCGGGGCAATGAATATTATACCGCACTGCTCCGCAATAACGATTGGGTCCGTGAGTATTATCCTCAATTCAAACCAGCAACTATTGCTTCGAAGCCGGGATTGTCGCGGATGAAAAAGGTATTTGAAAAAGTGTTAGATCCGTTTGCACCATGGCTGGATTCGCTGGTGATGAAGAAACTTGTACAGCGTGCACAACGGTTGCACGGACACCGTTACGAACAAAAAGATTTCGATGTGGCATTCAAAGCCACTCCGCATGTTTCAAAGAATCATGCCGGCAATTACCAGCGCCGCATCACCGATAAGTTTCATCAGAGTGTGCGTTCCTTCTTTGGTGATCTCGTACGGGTATGAGTAAGCTGCTGTTCTCTCACTCCTATTTTTATCGTTTCGATCCGAAGCAGTGGAAAGCACAACAGCCATATCCCCCGTTGGCTACAATCCTTGCGGCAGCATGCATGCGCGAGGCAGGTCATTCGGTAGCACTGTTTGATACCAATCTTCGCGAAAGTCCGCTCGAAGTGCGCGAGGCACTAAAACAACACAAGCCCGATTATTTTATCATCTACGACGATGGCTTCAACTATCTCACTAAGATGTGTCTCACGAACATGCGTGACGCTGCTTGTGTGATGGCGAAAGAAGCAAAGGAGTCTGGTTGTGTGGTGATCATGAACAGCTCGGATGCAACAGATCACTACGAATATTATTTGAATAACAGTGTCGATTATGTTGTTCGTGGAGAAGGAGAAGAAACCTTGAAAAAACTTTTAGAGGTACTTAATGAAAATAAAGAACCTTCATCAGTCGACGGCATTGCATTCGGTGATGTCGTTACACGAAGCCGCCCGGTTATCACAGACCTTAGTTCGCTTCCATTACCGGCATGGGATCTTGTTGATATCGATCAATACAAAAGAATGTGGGGCAATCGTTTCTCGTTGAATCTTGCCACAACGCGCGGGTGTCCATTCAAATGCAACTGGTGTGCGAAACCCATTTATGGCAACCGGTATAATTCCCGTTCGCCCGAACATGTGGTTCGTGAAATCGAATTTCTCATTAAAAATTATGGCCCGGATCATTTCTGGATGTGCGACGATATTTTTGGATTGAAACCAGGATGGATCCAACAGTTCCGCGATCTCGTTAAGTCGAAGGATCTAAACTTCCGATACAAAATCCAGTCGCGTGTGGATCTGTTGTTACAGGAAGATACTATCGAGGCCCTTGCAGAGTCGGGTGCCGAAACAGTTTGGGTTGGAGCGGAGTCCGGGTCTCAAAAAATCCTGGACGCTATGGACAAAGGCACGACAATAAGCGAGATCGAACAGGCTTCGGTGCTGCTGCGCAAGAAAAACATCCGGGTTGGCTTCTTCCTCCAGTTTGGTTATCCCGGCGAAACCCGTGAAGATATCGAGAAGACGATCGCCATGGTGTTGAAGCTGATGCCCGATGAGATCGGTATCTCCGTTTCTTATCCATTGCCCGGCACGAAGTTCTACGAGAAAGTAAAAGACCAACTGGGTGGCAAGCAAAACTGGTCCGACTCCGACGATCTTTTGATGATGTACAGCGGAACATATCCGCCGGAGTTCTATAAGATCCTTCACCGTTACGTTCACAATCGTTACGGAATACAAAGAGGCCGCGCCGCCATGAGAAACCCGTTGCGCGGAAGATCGCTCAGGCACGTTGCTGCACTCGCACTTCACATTCCCATGGCGATGATGCGGGGAATGAGAATGGAAAACATTTATCGTTCGCATGCAGGATAACGGCGCCGTCAACAAGGCATTCAGTGCCCAATCGGCTCACTACGACGAAGATGATAAGGCTAACATGGTTATTGCCGACTTGCGACAGCAGGTATATCGACATGTAGCTCGTTTCATGAAAGAAAAGAGTCGCGTGCTGGAGCTCAATGCGGGAACAGGAATTGATGCGGCCTGGTTTGCTTCGAAAGGTCATTCTGTTTTAGCGACAGATCTGTCGGACGGAATGGTGAGTGAAATGAAAAAGAAGGGCATTGATGCGAGACAATTATCATACGACAAGATCAATTCGATAGGAGAAAAGTTTGACTATGTTTTTTCAAACTTCGGCGGGTTGAATTGCATCGACGATCTTGGAAAAGTCACAACACATTTGTCCGGACTATTAAAACCCGGTGGATCTGTAACGTGGGTTATCATGCCGCCAGTTTGTCTGTGGGAAATCATGTCGATGACATTTCGCAGGTTTCATAAGAATGGCGTGATGGCGCACATCGATGGTCATTATTTCAGGACGTGGTATCACTCGTTAAGTGATATCAAAAAAGCTTTCGGAGATCAGTTCGAGTTTATTGAAAGCGAAGGACTCGCTGCATTGTCACCGCCACCGCATAAGACGGATTTTTTTGCTTACCGGTTCTCAAGAAAGATCGACCAGGTCTTCAACAGGACGTTTCCGTTTAACCGGTGGGCGGATCACATCATCGTTACTTTTCGTAAAGCTTCATAAGCTCATTAGAAGTCCACAGAATATCGTGATGTGAGGTCCATTGATGGGCCTTCATCCTGATCTCGTTCATCCTGACGGGATCGTTAACAAGTGCCAGAGTCTTTTCTGCCAGCGATTTATAATCGCGAACATCTACTGCAACGCAACAATCGGGAAGATCGTGCATCAGTCCGACCAATGTTCCACACACAGGAAGGCCACAGCTCATTGCCTCTGTAACTACTTCACATTGTCCTTCCGAAAGCGATGTATGCAGGAGTACATTGGCGCTATGATAAATGGATGAAAGTTTTTCGTAGGGAACAGGATCGAGAATAGTGACGGAGCTTTGTAATTGAAGCTCTTCTATGAGTTGCAACACTTTGTTGTGTTCATCGCCGGAGCCGATGATGATTAACCGCGAGGAAAGAGATTTATTGATGATAGAGAACGCCCTGAGCAGCGTCTCCTGATCTTTTACAGGATGGAAATTAGCAACATGAAGAAATGTATGAATATTATTCGGCGACCCTGGATGATAATCGAATAACTCCCGGTCAACGCCCCACGGAATGATCTGTATGTTTCCTTTGAAACCATACTGCCTGAGATTATTAACAAGATATTGCGTGAGCGCGTTGGCATGTGTTGCCTTTCTCAACGTCCAGAACGTAAGACTTCGCAACAACGGCTTGTGCAAGCGCCCATAGCCGATCTCCGGCAACGCCACCGCGTCGCCGCCGAGAACACTGACGATACTTTTTATATGGAAAAATTTCCCAACAACTACAGCTAGAAATCCTGCGGGCATTGCCCAAAAGCCATGTACGGCAACAAAATTTTTCGCACGATGATATCTTCGAAAGATGAACGGAAAGCGAATGATCCTGAGTATTGAATCGGAATGATAAACACTCACCAGTTCGAAGCCTTCGGGTTTGTAACCGGGATTTATTTTCGAGAGCTGGAAGACGGTAAGGTCGTACTTCGTACAGATCAGTTTGATAAGACCCAGCAACACGGGCACACCAATGTTGTCTTTCCCGGTGCCAACGCCACCGGGAATAATGATTGCCAACGCAGGTCGTTTCGTGCTCACAGTAGATTCACAACGTTTATGATCTTACGTGCGTTTGCTTCGAAAGAGAGTTCTTCATTGAAGTGATCGATCACTTGCTTCGATTGATCGATACCAATTGTTTCTTCGAGTGCTTTGTACAATCCTTCTCCGTCGCCCGGTTCAAATAACCTGCCGATCTTCCCGTTGCCGGTCATCATTCTGAAAGATGGAATGTTGGTGAGGATCGGGAAACATCCGCACGACAGTGCCTCGCACACTGCAATGCCCGCGCTTTCGTAATGAGAAGTGGAGATAATGAAACCGGCTTCGTTGAAATAAGATTGGAGTTGAGAATGTTCGACGGGACCAACGAGATGGATATTTGAATTTATGTGACCTGTTAAATCTATTTGGGCTCTTTGATAGATCATATACAAATGAACGTCACTATATTTTTTTGAGAACTCAACAAATGCTTTTACTGCCAGCAGCGGATCTTTGTTGTTATCCAAATCGCCTATCCACAAATAATGTTTTGCATTTTTCCTTTCAGAAGGCAAAAAAAACGATGACATCCCCATGATCTCATGAACCTTATTCATCGACGAAACTTGCCCTGCCCTCACCCATTCCTCCGCGTGCTCTTTCGCTGCAAAAAAATAAGAACTCACATACTTATCTGCTCTTCTAAAAATATACTTTCTGAAATCATTAAAGGGCCGGTCGGCATGATGTTGACAAATGATCTTAACGTTTGGTCCAAGAACATTGCGAAGCATAATGATCTGCCACGAAAATCTCAATCCGTGAACTAAAACAACATCGGGTTTCAAAGACCTGATCAGTCGATTGAAAGCAAAGGGCAACAGGAGCTGCCACGATTTAAATCCCGGGAAAATTATTCGAACGCCGTTCTGTTCAACTTCTCCCTTGTAGTCGATATGATAGATCACCGTCTGCTTTCCAAAAGGAAGTAGTTTCTCGGGAACACCGGAGACGAATGCCACGCGCGAAAGCCATTTCTCCGGAGAGGTATATTTTGGCTTTACAAGGGCATAACTTAGATGAACGATGTCACTCATTATGTAACTTATATCAAAAATAAAGATTCGGTTCTTGAGTACCTTTAGTCCCATGAAGAAAGTGCTGTTGTTCAATCCGCGCGCTGGCGATAATGTGCGGATCATACCGAATGCCGTACTCGCAATAGCAGCATCGATTGAAGGACTGACAGACTACGTGGTGGTTGACGGCAATCGCGAAAGCGACCCGCTCCAAAAAATACTCGGCTATCTTTCGACCGGCGACTTCGGATTTTTTGCTTCGACTGTTATGCCAGGCCCGCAGCTCAGGCAAGCCATCCCGTTCACAAAAAAGATCCGTGCACAATTTCCCGGCATCAAGATCATCTGGGGCGGATACTTCGCGTCGAATCATCATCGCACAGTTATTAAATCCGGATTGGTTGATGTTGTCGTGAACGGTCCCGGGGACAAAGCATTTCCCGCCACGCTGAAAGCACTGAGCGAAGGAACGTCGTTGGATGGAATTGAGAACCTGGTATTATACCGCGATGAACAGGTTTTCAAAACAAAGAAAGCTTCGATCTACGACCAGGATGAATTACCGAAGCTGCCTTACGAAAAGCTGAATACATTTTATCCCTTCGAATCATTTCTAGGTAAAACTTTTCTCGGCACGAAAACGGCGGCGTATCATTCGAGCATCGGCTGCCCGTTTACCTGTTCGTTTTGCGGAGTAGTGCCGATCTTCGAAGCACGATGGAAAGGCAAGTCGGCGCAACTGATCTACAACGACCTGAAATTTCTGAAAGAGAAGTTCGGCGCGAATGCATTCCAGTTCCACGACAATAACTTTTTCGTCTCCGAGAAACGCTCGGTTGAATTTGCGAAGCTCATCGCTCCCGAAAAAATGAAGTGGTGGGCCGAAGGACGTATCGATACTATGGATCAGTATTCCGATGAATCGTTGCAGGCAATTGCCGACAGTGGTTGCACCATGATCTTCTTCGGAGCCGAGAGTGGAAACAACAAGCTGCTCCACCAGATGGATAAAGGTGGCAAGCAAAATGGCGACCTGATCCGGAAGTTTGCCGCGCGCATAAAAAAATTCGGGATCATCCCTGAGTATTCATTTGTTCTTGGATTGCCCGCACCCACCGAAGAACAGGTTTGGCAACAGATCCACGACGAGATCGCATTCATCAAAGACATCAAACAGATCAATCCACAAACGGAGATCGTTATTTACATATTCACACCTGTGCCAACAGAAGGCTCCGAACTGTATACGGAGGCCGAGGGCAAGGGCTTTCGCTTTCCACAAACACTGGATGAATGGAGCGAAGAGCGATGGCTGAACTTCGACCTGCATAGAAAATTCCTGACGCCGTGGCTGAAACCTGAAATGATCCGCTACATCCACGACTTCGAAACGGTGGTGCACGCTCAATACCCTACAGTGAGTGATTATAAACTCTCTACGTTGCAACGGAAGGCGATCCGAATGTTGTCGTCGGTGCGTTACAAGGCGAATATTTTTAGCTACCCGCTTGAGTTGAAGGCCGTAATGAAATACTGGCTCCGTTATCGTCAACCTGAAATACAGGGATTGTGATGAATATATTTTCCAGGGGGATAAAAAAGCTATCGCCACTTGACGGTTATAACAAGTGGGCGATCACTTATCACACTGAAGACAACCCAATAAAAAATCTTTCGGATGAATTCATAAAAAAAGAATTACCTGGCCTCAATGGGAAAACAGTTTTAGATGCTGGGTGCGGAACGGGAAAGTTGTGTCTGCTGGCCGTTGCACAGGGAGCGACTCGTGTTAAAGGAATTGATCTCTCTCCGAAGATGATTGAAGAGGCGAAGAAGAATTGCCCACAGGCGGAGTTTGAACGCGGTGATCTCTCTAATATTGAGTTACAAAAATTTGATGTTGTTATTTGTGGTTTGGTATTGGGTCACATCGACATATTAGAACCAGTCTTGTCGAAATTAGTCAAGTCGCTCAATCCCGATGGTCACATTATCCTTACCGATTTTCATCCATATCAAACTGAGATGAAAGCGAAAAGAACCTTTAAACATGACGGAAAGACTTTTGAAGTAAGTCACAGCCTCCATACGCTCGACGAATATTTTTCGATCCTTAAAAATAAAGTCAGCATCACTAAATTCACAGAGCCCCTCTTTAGAGAAAAGCCCGTTATCTTCGGCATCCATGGAGTTGCTTCTTAAGAACCTGACCACGATCGATGGTGAAGTGAAAGACGTTCGCATTCCCTTCAAAAAAGATATTGCCATCGATCTTAAAGGCTACTTCATTTATCCCGGCCTCACCAACTGGCACGATCATCTCGAGATGAATCTTTACCCGAAGCTTGGAACTCCGCCGTACAACAACTACACGGAGTGGATGAAAGACATCTACAAGCCGAAGGAATCGCCGATCAAAGAAATTGAGAAGACGGACAAAGATTATAGGCTCACCTGGGGTGCGTTGAAGAACCTGATCTCGGGTGTAACTACTGTTTATCATCACAACCCATTGAGAAGGGTTATTGGAAAAGATTCGTTCCCGGTTTTTGTTCCAGAGATCGAGTGGGCTCATTCGTTGTTTGTCGAGAAGACGTTTCGTTATAGAAAAGACAGGCCTTTTATCATCCATGCGGGCGAGGGCATCGATGAGTTTGCCGCGAAAGAGACGGCGCACCTGGATTCACTCGGTTATTTGAAGCCGAACACGTTTATCGTGCACGGCATTAGCGCCGACTGGAATTTGATCGACTCGCAAGGTGCTTCGGTGATCTGGTGTCCTTCGTCGAATCTTTACATGTTCAATAAAACTGCGGATGTGAAGGGGAGAGATAACGTTTTGCTGGGAACGGACTCGACGTTGACGGGATCGCCCACGTTGCTGGATGAGATGAGGATTGCATTGAACTATGTTTCAAAAGAGGAGATCATAAGAATGGTGACAACGAATTCGAGAGGGTTCTTTATTTCTTCAAAAGAGATCTTTAGCACCCGGCCGCAAGACATCGTTTTAGTTGTAGATGGCAAGATAAGAATGCAGGACCCGGCCATTGAATTGCCTCCGCTGAAGTATGGAAGGTTTGATGTGGATGTTGAGAAGTTGAAACATCATTTTGAGAAAAAAGTTGGGGAGAAGATTCTTGAGAAGAATCCGTTGTGGGGGATGATTGGAGGTTAGTGTGATTTTATGAAGTCGGTAACTTCTTTTGTAATAAAATAAGTAAGCTTGAAGTTATATTCCCTGCCTAGGTTAGGCACCCAGCATCTTCCGTGAGCCAACCAATGGCGGTATTTCAAAAGACCAATCAAGTCGCTAAAGCGTTTCTTCTCACGAGGGTTAAAGTCTTTCCAGGTTTGAAGTATATCCTCCTCAAGAGATATATAATCACCTTTCTGTTTCTGAAGTGTTCGAAGCTGACGTGTTATCTCCGATCGTCTTTTCCCGGTTACTCTATCTTGAAAGTCCAGGCGAAGGATCGCTTCAGTTGCAGCTATGACGTCAAATGAAAATAAGTGTTCAATTTCCCTTTCACTTTCGTTAAAATAATTAATCAGTTCAGCAGGTTCCAACTGTTGAAATTTAATTGGCAGCAACGTCGCTGATTTCTTAGCAGTAGCAATGACTTCATCACGAAATACGTTAAGCGCCTGTTGCTGATCGTCGAACCAATTCTTGATCAACTCCGGATCTTTCTCGTCAGTCGAGTATGGCTTTTTCGTCATAACCATCAATAACGGTTCTAAGCGCTTCCTGAAAAGATTGCTTATTAAAACTCCAGGTTCTTTTTGACCCGATAATCGTCTTAAACCCCATCCTCCATACATTCCACTCCGTTTCAAAAATCAAGAGTGCACCCTTTGATCCCTGAATGTCTACCCTTCCAACTGAACCAACGATGAGAGTTCCCTGCGGGATCAGTGAGATAATACTATTCCCAAGGAAAATGTCCCTCCGTTTTACTTTGTATGGACCCACAATGAGCTCGCAAATCTCCATTTCATCGTCATTAATATTCAATAGCGATTTCTCCTCGTACGGTTTGAGCCATCTCCCAATCTGATCATAAAGTCTATCGACCGACTTCAAATAGAGATTCTTGCGACCCTGCCAGTCGATGTGTTCTTCATAACTTAATTGCTTGCTTTTAAGAAATTCTTCAAACGTCTCACGCTTGCGAACTACCGGTTTCCTGTTGCTTTTCATAACGCGAACAAAACTCGAAGAAAAGTCGCGCTAAGGCAAAAAATTTGAAACCAGAAAACCTTACAATTTTAGCATGTCGTTTTAAAAACTGCGAAGCCTCAACGCACACACACACTTCTTACAAACCTCATTCGTCTTCACATCCAACCCTTTCCGAAAAGCAATCGCCTCTTTAGAATTCAACACGCTCTCGAAATCACTACCATAAACATTCCCATACTCCTTATGAAAAAAACACGGCATCAACCGCCCATCCGACTCTAGCACTGCCGACACCCACGGCGCATTGCACGGCGGCGACTCAAACTCCGCATCACCCAACAGCGCCGAATAGTACAACGGCAACCTCTGAATCTTTCCCGGCGACTCCGCAATAAACTTCGACGAATATTCTTTCGCGAATTTTATAAAAGTCGAATCAACAATGTTTTGAAACTCCCTGATCTCGTCGCGCGTCAACGCGATGTCATGAATCCGATCGTTCTCCTTCGCGGCGATATGATTAAACGCCGACGTGGAAACATCGGCAGTCAAAAACGAGATCTGGTCCAGCCCAATTTCCCTGGCACTCTTAATGATATTGTGAAAATCGAAATAGTTGTACCGCTGCAACACACATCTTCCCGTTATCCTGAAACCAGGTTTCAGTTCGCGTATCGCCTTTACTCCGTCGGACAGTTTCTCAAATGCACCTGGAATATTCCGGATATGATCATGAACCTCCGCGCTTCCATCCAGCGACACGATCACCTCGTCGATATTCTCTACAACTTCTTTCGAAAACTTCCGGAGTAAAAGTCCCGTCGATAAGAGTGTGACCTTGATCTTTTTCTTATGCAGAAGATCACATAACATCCAAAGATTGTTGTGCATCAACGCCTCACCACCCGACAACACCACTTCACGAACCTTCAGTTTTTCGAAGGCTGGAAGATGTCGCCCGATCTCTTCGGCAGTCAGTTCTTTTTTATCGTTGTTGGCTTTCCAGATGTCGCACATCACACAGCGGCAATTGCAACGGCTGTGTGGCATCATTACCAGGATCGGTAATTCGTAGATCTTATTCGTTAAGAAGTTTAGCGGTCTTAACATCACATCATATATTCTACCATTACCGCGGCCAGCGCACCAATGATGGCAACCGCAAGTTTCTTCGCATTAAACCTGTGCTCAGGGCTGCTCTCGAAAACAATGGTGGTAGAAATATGCAGGAAGTTACCGCTTACCAGCGCGTAAAGAAAGATCAGTGCCTTGCTCGAAAGTATGTCCGCCTCCACGAAGTAGGTGCTTAACAGCAATCCAACGGGCGCCGCTAACGAAAAAATAACGAGATACGGCAACGCCTTCATCTTCGAATGCAATTGCGCCACAAGAACAGTCATCAAAGCGAAAGCCGCCGGCGCACGATGCAACGCAATTCCCAACAGGATGGCATTCATATCGTAACGAGCCGTACCAGGAACTTCCGCCAGCATACCGCCTTCCAGGAATGCATGAACACAGAGGGCAATCAACAAGACAATGGCCGACTGATTTGCATGATGATGGTGGCGATGATGTTCTCCTTCGTGATGATGATGCGACGTATGCACGTGACCGTGTTCTACACCCGAACTAAAATATTCGAGCACCTGCTGGAGGAAAAATCCCATCAGCACAAAAAGCCCGATCAATTCAACTTCCTGGTGTTCGCGGTATAGCTCGGGCAGGATATGCACAACGGTAATACCAAACAGGTATGCTCCCGCAAACACCAACAGTAATTTGAAATTGGCCAGGCGAAAATTGCCGACCACGTAGATCAGTAAACCCGAGAGTAACGGCGTGAGAAAGAGTACCGAAAGTTTTAGCGTCATGTCAGTTGGCCGGGGTCAAATAACGCTCAATTCCTTTTGTTGCAAAAGTCTTTGTTCCATCAGGGGTTGAATAAATAATATACCCATTTAATTCGGGGTGCGTCTTCAACATTTCGATTGCCTTGTCGTGGCCCATCACCATCAGCGCCGTGTCCCACGCATCGGCTGTTGTGCAGTCTTTCGCGAAAACGGTTACACTCAATATCGAACTCTGCACGGGATAGCCGGTGGTTGGATCGATGGTATGCACGAAGCGTTGTCCGTTCACTATCCTATAGTTGTAATAATTTCCACTCGTCGTAAACGACCTGTCACTCAGCGAAACGTAAGTCTTAAACTTGTCGAGATCTTCCGGGTCGAGCACTGCCACATTCCATTCCTTACCGCTCTCGAGATTACGTCCTATCGCAAGTCCTTCGCCACCCAACTCCACGAACATGTTTTCAACACCTTTCGACTTCAGGAAGTTCGCAATAACATCGGCTCCGTAGCCCTGACCTATCCCGCCGAAGTCGAGCTGTGCCCGCGGGTCGGTCTTCCACACACTGTCGTTGTTGAACTGTACCTTTTCGAAACCCACTGTGCTTCGGAGGGAATCTACTTTCGCGCTGTCGGGAATTGCCTGCTTCTTTGGACCAAAACCCCACGCGTTTACAAGAGGCATCACGGTTGGATCGAAAGCTCCGCCTGATGCATCGTACACTTCCCTTGCTTTCGACAGGATCCCAGGAGCACTGAATTTTGAGCCTTCCCTGCTTTTATTGAAAACAGAGACTTCCGATGTCGTGTCGTATGTGTTGATCGATTTGTTGACGAGAATCAGAAGTGAGTCTATTTCCTTCCTAAAATCTTGATGATGAAAGTAAGTGATGTGATAGGTTGTGGCCATTGTTTCACCCTCGATACGAATTGCATTTTCTTTACTGCAGCCGATCACAACGAGTAAAAGTAAACCCACCTTTTTCATTCGGGCCGAAGATACGCTACTTTTGGGCGAACGTCGCCCCCGTGGCTCATGCGCGAAGACTACTTGAAAGCCGATAATGAAGGAATGAATGCCCAGGAGAAGGAATTCGAAAAGGCGTTGCGTCCTCTTTCATTCGCCGACTTCACAGGACAGCAAAAAATTATCGACAACATCAAGGTTTTCGTACTGGCAGCAAAACAACGTAGCGAGCCGCTCGATCACGTGTTGCTCCACGGTCCTCCCGGCCTCGGCAAAACCACGCTATCGCACATTATTGCCAACGAGCTCGGTTCGCGCATCAAGATTACATCGGGCCCGGTGCTCGACAAGCCCAGCGACCTTGCCGGCCTGCTCACGAATCTCGAAACACACGATGTCTTATTCATCGACGAGATCCATCGTCTCAACCCGATCGTTGAGGAATATCTTTATTCGGCGATGGAAGATTACCGCATCGACATCATGCTCGACTCCGGACCCAATGCCCGTTCTGTGCAGATCGGTCTCAACCCATTTACATTGATCGGCGCCACCACAAGAGCCGGCTTATTGACATCGCCACTTCGTGCACGTTTCGGTATCAACGCACGACTGGAATATTACGACTCCGAATTACTCACGAGCATCGTAAAACGTTCGGCCGGAATTCTTTCAACACCTGTTGAAGGCGACGCAGCTTTCGAGATTGCACGAAGAAGCCGCGGAACCCCCCGCATCGCAAACACATTGCTTCGAAGAACGCGCGACTTCGCACAGATAAAAGGCGATGGCACCATCACAAAGGCTATCGCTCAAATGGCACTGAAAGCCCTCGACGTAGACGAGAATGGCCTCGACGATATGGACAACCGCATCCTTTCCTGCATCATCGAAAAGTTTAAGGGTGGACCGGTGGGTCTCACTACCATTGCAACCGCGGTGAGTGAAGAATCCGAGACCATAGAAGAAGTATACGAACCTTTCTTAATTCAGGAAGGATACCTGAAGAGAACATCACGTGGACGGGAAGCGACGGAGAAAGCGTACAAGCATCTTCGAATACCACCACCGAAGAGCGGGAAGGGTCCGAGCCTGTTCGATTGAAACCTACTGATTTCATAAAATCAACGGCCCTTTCTTTGGGCTTCAGCTTCGTTGGGATCTCAAAAGCAGAATTCCTTGCCGACGAAGCTCCGAAATTAGAACAGTGGCTGAAGCGTCATTACCAGGGAGAAATGCATTACCTGGAAAATCATTTCGACAAACGACTTGATCCAACATTACTTGTGCCCGGTGCGAAGTCGGTGATCAGCTTAGTCTATAACTATTACCCGAAGCAAGAGATCAACAGCGACCTGAAGATCGCAAAGTATGCTTATGGCGAAGACTACCACAACGTGATCAAAGAAAAGCTTTCGGATTTCATGAGTCGCATCGAAGAAGAGATCGGTCACGTGAATGGCCGCGTGTTTGTCGATTCGGCGCCAGTAATGGAACGGGCGTGGGCTCAACGAAGCGGATTGGGTTGGATCGGAAAAAATTCTCTGCTGCTCAATCGATCGATGGGCAGTTTCTTTTTTCTTGCCGAGATCATTCTCGATCTCGAATTGGAATACGATGGACCGGTGAAAGATTATTGTGGCTCGTGTACTGCTTGTATAGATGCGTGTCCTACCGAAGCCATTCCGGAGCCGTATGTTGTCGATGGCAGTAAATGCATTTCTTATTTCACGATTGAATTGAAAGGAGCGATCGACGAGAAGCAACAAGCATCGTCGTTCAACAACTGGATCTTTGGATGCGATATCTGCCAGGATGTTTGTCCATGGAACAGGTTTTCGAAACCACATGATGAAAAGAAGTTTGATCCGAAGAAGGAGTTGAATATGACGAATGATCAGTGGCGTGAGATAACAAAAGATGTGTTTGAAAATTTGTTTGCTAAATCGGCAGTGAAGCGAACGAAGTTTGAAGGGCTTAAAAGAAACATCGAATTTGTTTCGAAAGCACGTTCATAAATCCCCAACAAAAAAGCCCCATTACGGGGCTTCCTTTTTAAAATTTTCTTAGGGGATTATGCACGAACAAAACACCTGTTTAGTATCAGACCATGTTGCTCGCCGAATGTGGCATAGCACCACGATCTGAGTTCCATGACTTCATCGGCAACCAACGATTTGATCGCCTTTAACAACTCTTTCTCGAAGAGTTTCGCATCAAAACTCACCTTGTTGAGAATCGATTTGAAATAATTGAGCATCTTCTTCATTTAATAAACAATTACTCTAAAAATAAAAAAGTAAGTACGGTCCGCCCGACCGTTTGAACAATGAATATAATAGAAGTGTTTAACATACGGAAGTAAATTTTATTTTTGTCGGATGCAACGAGTTGCGGTGGTTATTGCGAAAATTAGAACGTCTCTAATAAGAGCGTTAGTACTTACATTATTGCTGTTGTCGACGAGCACCGTGTTTTCTCAGTCGAACAAGAACAATATATCTGTACAATTAGGGCCCGACAAAATTGGTGAGAACGAAGCGTGGACCATCACCATCACCGTTAGCAACGAAAGATTAACCGGCTACGACAATTTTCCTGACATAGAAGGCTTTCGCAAACGCGGCACCTCCACTCAATCGCAAACCAGCGTCATCAACGGCCAGATCAGCTCCACCCAGGGTGTGGTAATGACCTACCTCCCCAGTAAGCAAGGGACTTTTAATGTTCCAACATTTACTATCAAGGTGAATAACATACCGATAACAGTTCCCGGGAAGAAAGTTGTTGTCGGAGCGCCGGTACAGGTTCGGTCCAATGACCCATTCCGTTCATTATTCGAAGACGATTTTTATTCGCGCACAGAACCCGAGTATGTCGACATTAAAGAAGAAGCATTTCTTGCTCTCACAACAAGCAAAGATGACGTGTACGTAGGCGAGGGCGTTACCACATCACTATCGTTCTTCGTAGCCGACAACAACAGGGCACCACTACATTTTCATGATCTTGGAAAACAGCTGAGTGACATCCTCAAGAAACTCCGCCCGGCGAATTGCTGGGAAGAAAATTTCAACATCGAAAACATCGAAGGCGAGATTGTCAACATCAACGGACGTGGTTATACCGAATACAAGATCTACCAGGGAACATTCTACCCGCTCAACACACAAACGATCACCTTTCCATCTGTTGGTCTCGAGATGTTGAAGTTCAAGTTGGCAAAGAATCCAACCTTCTTCGGACAGAACCGGCTCGAAGACTATAAAACATTCTACACGAAAGCGAAGACTGTAAAAGTAAAAGAGCTTCCTCCTCACCCGATGCGCGATGCTGTTGCCGTCGGCAATTACCGCCTCGAAGAAAGACTTAACACAACATCTCTTCAGACAGGTCAGAGTGTTAGTTACGATTTCGGAATTTATGGTGAAGGCAATGTTTCGTCGATCGATAAGCCGATGGTTCGCAACAATGAAGCCTTCGAAGTTTACGAACCCAACGTAAAACAGAACATCAATCGCGACAAGAATCGTGTTACCGGCTCGAAGACGTTCAGTTATTTCATGATCCCGAAAGAACCCGGCAAGTACGACCTGGGTGATTATTTTCAGTGGGTGTATTTCAACCCGGGCACAAAGAAGTACGACACGCTGAAGTCGAAGCAGTTTGTAACAGTGCAGGGCGAAAGCAAAAAGAACCAGTCAATCGAGAGCTCAGACCTCGGCAGCTTTTACGACAACGTGGACACGGCCAGCAATCAACTACAAACAAGTCCAAATACTGGTTGGATAAAGTGGGGAGCTAATATATTTGCAGTACTGATGGTGGGGATCTCGGTATACCTCATCACCAGGAAAGCACATGAGTAACTCTTACGGCACTCTTTTCAAAATCACCACTGCAGGCGAATCGCACGGTCCGGCCCTTGCCGTCATTCTCGATGGTTGTCCTGCGGGTCTCGAGATCGACGAACAGTTTATCCGGTCGGAGCTCGACCGTCGCAAGCCAGGCCAGTCTAAGATCACGACACAGCGAAAAGAAGACGACAGTTTTAAAATTCTCAGTGGTGTGTTCGAAGGAAGATCTACCGGCACGCCGATCACGATCATTATCGAAAACCAGGACCAGCGCAGCAAGGACTACAGCCATATAGAAAACACCTTCCGTCCTTCGCATGCAGATTATACTTACCAGGCGAAGTATGGCATTCGCGACCATCGTGGTGGCGGACGGAGTTCCGCAAGAGAAACAGCCGCACGTGTTGCCGCCGGCGCTATCGCAAAACTTTTCCTGAAGAAGAGCGGTGTTACCATCTCTGCATTCGTGTCGCAGGTGGGCGACATCAAAGCCCCGCATTACACGGAGCTCGATCTCAACAACACCGAAAATAACATCGTACGTTGTCCCGACCAGGCAACAGCCGACAAGATGATCGCATTGATAGACCAGGTTCGTCTCGACCGCGATACGATTGGTGGTATTGTAACGTGTGTGATCAAAGGCACGCCCGTTGGATTGGGTGAGCCGGTATTCGATAAGCTTCATGCGGAGTTAGGAAAGGCGATGCTAGGCATCAATGCCGTGAAAGGTTTCGAATACGGAAGTGGCTTCGAAGGAATAAAGCTGAGAGGCTCGCAACACAACGACGAGTTCTATAACGAAGCCGGGAAAATAAGAACGAAGACAAATCATTCGGGCGGCGTCCAGGGTGGCATCTCCAATGGTGAAGACATTTATTTCAATGTTGCATTCAAGCCTGTGGCAACTATCATGCAGGATCAGAAGAGTGTAGACAAAGAAGGTAACGAAGCTACCGTGGGTGGCAAAGGCCGTCACGATCCGTGTGTCGTTCCAAGAGCAGTTCCGATTGTTGAGTCGATGGCTGCATTGGTGCTTGCCGATTTTGTTTTAAGAACAAGAGCTTCGAAGATCTGATCTTGTGGATCATATACAAAACTTTAAGAGTTTATATGACGGAGGTGCGTGGCTCGGCGAAACCTTCATGGAAAAGCTTGATGACGTTACCGAGAAGGAAGCGTTCACTCCACCCATGGAAGGCGTGCACACAATCGCAGAATTAATCGCCCACATTATCTATTGGAGATCGCCGATCATTAAAAGATTGAATGGCGACAAAGATTACGTCGGCAAAATGGATTCACCTGATAACTGGCCAACGTTGGAGAAACTTAAATTGAAAGGCTGGAAAGAACTTCTCAAAGAATTCTCCGAGTCGCAAAAACAAATATTGCAATTGCTCAGCAAAGCAAAACCCGGGTTCTACGAGGAAGATTACAAACCAGGCAATTCATGGGATTATGTTATTGAAGGTATCGTTCAGCACGACGTTTATCACCTCGGTCAATTAGCCCTTGTAAAGAAGATGATTCGGATGTAGATTGTTCGTCTATGAACAATCGCCGTGAATTCTTAACTAAAGCGGCGGCAATTGCCGCTGCCGCTACTGCGCTCCCTCTCTTACAAGCTTCTGCAACACCATCGCCATTAACAATCCCTTCCATCAAAGGACGAAAAGTGCTCGTCACTTATGGTGGTTGGGATGGGCATGAGCCTGCGAAGTTCAACGACTACATTTCGTCATGGCTGAAAGAAGAAGGCGCCGAAGTACAGTCATTCAATTCATTGGATCCTTATGCCGATAAAACTCTCATGAGCAACATCGATCTCGTGATCCAACTCTTTACGATGTCGCAGATCACCAAAGAACAGGAGGCAGGATTGCTCGAAGCCATTCGCGAGAACGGAACGGGCATGGCCGGCTGGCACGGTGGCATGGGCGATTCATTCAGAAATAATACAGAATATCAGTTCATGACCGGCGGACAATGGGTGGCCCATCCAGGCGGACAAGTGGATTACGATGTTCATATTATCGATAGCAAAGACGATGTAACGAAGGGACTCAAAGATTTTCATATCAAGAGCGAGCAATACTACATGCACGTAGATCCGAATGTGAAAGTGTTGGCGACTACAAAATTCAATGGCGCTACGAATGCATGGATCGACGGAGCCGTGTTGCCCGTAACATGGAAGAAGACTTACGGTAAAGGAAGAGTTTTCTATACATCGTTAGGACATAATGTGAGTCATATCACTGCGATTCCCGAAGCCGCCGAGATGTTGAAACGCGGAGTGAAGTGGGCGAGCGCGAGCAAGTATGAACCCGCAGAGAAATGGATGAGCCCTGTTTATAAGTATTGACCGTTATGAAGAGAAAAGATTTTATAAAAGCCGCGGGTTTATCGACAGCAGTGGCGCTGGCGCCCAGGCTAACGTTCGCTGCCGCTGGATCAAAAACGTTAACATTAGGATTAGCATCATACACACTTCGTTCACTGAAGCTCGACGATGTTATTAAAACACTCACTCGCCTCGAGATAAAAAATGTTGCATTCAAAGACATGCACATGCCGCTTACGGCGCCCGACGACGAACTGAAAGCAATCGGCGAAAAAGTACGCGCTGCCGGTATCAACCTTTATGGCGCCGGTGTTATCTATATGAAATCGAAAGAGGAAGTCGATAACGCATTCCGCTACGCACAGGCTGCCGGCCTCGAAATGATCATCGGCGTTCCCAACCACGATCTCCTCCCTCAGGTGAACGATCTCGTTAAGAAGACGAACGTCAAGCTCGCAATACACAATCACGGCCCCGGCGATACTTTATATCACAGCCCCAACGATGTTTGGGCGAAGATCAAAGACCTCGACACGCGCGTAGGCATGTGTATCGATGTTGGTCACGTTGTGCGCATCAAAGAAGATCCCATCCCGATGATCTCAAAATACAAGGATCGTCTTTACGACATGCACGTGAAAGATGTGAACAAAGCGGAAGACGATGGAACGCCGCTGGAGATAGGTCGCGGCATCATCGACATTCCTGGAATTATTAAGGCAGTGAAGAAGATCAATTACGCGTATCGCGTTTCAATCGAGTACGAGAAAGATGGAGATGATCCCGTGCCAGGACTCGCCGAGTCGTTGGGCTATGTAAAGGGTGTTATCAGGACTTCTTGATATATTGCCTCGATGGAAGTTCCTCAACCCCCGAAGAAAAAAAGTCGCCTCACACTCTTCATCCTCATCGCCCTTGTCTTGGGTATTGCGCTCGGCTTCGTGCTGAACACAACATACATGGACCCGGTTAATGCTCAACTCGAGTCGATCGACGGGATCATAAAAGAAACTCAGTTACAAAAATCTCTTCCTGGTGACACAACCGCACTCGTTGCTCAATTAAAAAAACTGGCTGTCGAACGCAACGCAATACTTGCGAAGCGCGACAAAATGGTAGAACCGTTTTCTATTCTCGCCGACATCTTCCTTCGTCTCATTAAAATGATCGTAGCGCCGCTGGTCTTCAGTACACTCGTGGTTGGCGTTGCGAAGTTGGGCGATATAAAAGCCGTTGGCCGTATCGGTGGAAAAACTTTGCTGTGGTTCGTGTGCGCGTCGCTCATGAGCTTATTGCTGGGTATGGTCATGGTGAACTTATTCCGGCCGGGCGAAACCATGCATCTTCCATTGCCGTCGGCCGATGCAGCGAGCGGAATTGCGTCGGTTGGATTTTCGTTGAAGAACTTTCTCTATCACATATTTCCCGCCAGCGCTGTAGAAGCCATGGCCAACAACGAGATCCTGCAGATCGTTGTGTTCTCTTTGTTCTTCGGAGTTGCAACCGCAGCTCTCGGCGAAGGCGGCAAGATCATTATCACCTTCTTCGATGCCGTTGCTCATGTGATCTTGAAAGTTACAGGCTACGTAATGAACGTCGCGCCGCTGGCAGTATTCGGTGCCATGACGGCCGTTATCGCCAAGCAAGGCATCGGCATCCTGAAAACATACTCGATATTCATCAGCGAATTTTATTTCAGCCTCATCATATTGTGGTGTCTCCTGTTGTTCGCCGGGTTTCTTGTTATCGGCAAACGGATCTATCAACTCATCCGAAGAGTTAAAGAACCGACGCTTCTCGCTTTCTCTACTGCCAGCAGCGAAGCCGCATTTCCAAAAACAATGGAAGAGCTTCAGCGCTTCGGGGCCAAAGACAAAATCGTAAGCTTCGTGTTGCCACTCGGCTATTCATTCAACCTCGACGGCAGCATGATGTACATGACGTTCGCGAGTTTATTCATCGCGCAATCGTATGGCATGCACATCGCCATCGGTACGCAGTTCTGGATGTTGCTAACGCTGATGCTCACCAGCAAAGGCATAGCCGGCGTGCCGCGCGCCTCTTTGGTGGTGATCGCAGGCACGCTGTCGACCTTCGGCATCCCCGAAGCCGGGCTGGCGCTCTTACTTGGAATTGATCCACTTCTGGATATGGGAAGAAGTGCCACGAACGTTGTTGGAAACAGCGTTGCCACCGCCGTTGTTTCGAAATGGGAAGGGGCATTGGGCGAGGATTCAAAAGAAATTTGATCCGTGTGATCCGAGCGATCCGTGAGAGACCTTTTCGAACTAAAATCCCTTAACTTTGTTGTTAGGAAAAACCAAAAAAGACATGCTTACTGTCGCCCCCAAGAAAATCAATCTCTACCTGGAATCGAATCCCAACCCGAACTCATTAAAGTTTGTGGCTAACGAAATGCTCGTTCCCGACGGCATGAGCTTCGACTTCCCGAATGCCGAAAGCGCACAGGAGGCTCCCCTCGCAAAAGAGCTGTTCGAATACCCGTTTGTTGACCGTGTGTTTTACATGAGCAACTTCATCACCGTAACGAAAAACGAAAGCGTTGAATGGCTCGAGATCCAGGACAAGATCAAGCAACACATCCTCGCATTCCTCGACGCCGGTAAACTCATCCTCGATGCCAGGGCTCCCGAAACAACCGAAGGTGAATACGATTCAGAAACGGTGATCAAGATCAAGACGATCCTCGACGAATACATTCGCCCTGCCGTGGAACAAGACGGTGGCGCCATCACTTTCCACTCTTTCAAAGACGGCGTTGTTCGCGTAAACCTCCAGGGTTCATGCAGCGGCTGTCCTTCATCTACCATTACTCTGAAAGCTGGTATCGAAAACCTCTTTCAACGTATGATGCCCGATGAAGTGAAGAGTGTCGAAAGTTTCTAACATGAGAATTCTCCTCTTCGCTTTGATGTTCCTGTCTGTGTTGACTAACGCACAAACACCCATCAAAGTAATGACGTACAACATTCGTCTCGATGTTGCGTCGGACGGCGTGAACCAGTGGAGCAATCGCAAAGAAAAACTTCCCGCACTCATACAGAAATACGATCCCGATCTCGTCGGACTCCAGGAAGCAATGCATCACCAGCTGATGGAGATCCTGAAGGCCCTTCCGCAATACGGTTATATCGGCGTTGGCCGCGATGATGGCAAAGAGAAAGGAGAATATTCGGCGATCCTTTACAGGAAAGATCGTTTCACGCTGCAATCACAAAGTACCTCGTGGTTATCCGAAACTCCGGATGTTCCTGGCAGTAAGAGTTGGGATGCAGCTATTACCCGGGTCCTGACACGCGGTATTTTCCTCGATAAAAAAAATAATAAGAAATTCATCTACTTCAACACTCACTTCGATCACATAGGAAAGGAAGCGAGAAAAAATTCTGCTTCGATCATCGTTGAAGCGATCAGGAAAGAATCAGCAGGCCTGCCGGTAATCGTTACAGGTGATTTCAACAGTCAGCCCACAGAAGATCCTTATAAAGTCGTGAAAGATTTTCTGAGCGATTCAAGAAGCGGCGAGCAAGGAACGTTCTGCACGTTTAAAGTAAATGGCGCGCCGTGCACGCTGATAGATTATATTTTTTATAAGGATCTTAAGAGCAGTGATTATAAAGTGATCACAGATAATGATGGGACTTATTACCCATCCGATCACCTCCCTGTAATGACTAGTCTTTCTTTCGAATAATTTTGTTGCGCAAAGGACACGCAAAGGAAATCAAGGATACGCCAAGAATTTCTGCACTGTCCTCCGCGTATCCTCCGCTCCCTTCGCGTATCCCTTTGCGCAACAATTATCAATCTTTCTTTCTATTCGCCAGGTACACCCCGCTCAATATCGCTGCCATTCCCACATAATGCCCAGCATACAACCTCTCTCCGTCGAGAAGCCCCCATCCTACTGAAACAATCGGCATCAAATAAGTAACAGAGCTCGCAAACAATGGCGTCGTAATTTTCACCAGCGCATTAAAAATATACGTCGCTACAGCGGTGCTCATACAACCAAGCAACACCACGAAGCCAAATGAAGTCCACGCACCCTCCACCACCCCAAGCTTCGATGTGAAATTTGTAAAGCCTAAAAGGTAAGTCAATGCCAACGGACCTATCAGCAATATCGACACACTCGTGATCGTGAGCGCCGGCAATCCGTGGATCCTGAACTTCACCCAGTTCAGATTCGATCCATACATCAAACACGCAGCTACGATCAACAGCGAGTAATAATTAATACCCGTTACCGAACCACCAACACGCGACAACATCAGCATCACCGTTCCTGCCAGGCCAATCAACGTGCCCAAAATTGCCCATCCACGAAATCGCTGCCCAAAGAATAACGCACCAATAATCATCGTACAGATCGGCGACAATGTATTCAACACGCCGGCAACCGAACTATCGATCTTCGTTTGCGCCGTCGAGAATAAAAATGCAGGTATAAAAATTCCAAGCAAGCCAGATACGAGCAGAGTTTTATAATCCTGGAAAGTCAAACCCCTAAGGCGAGTAAGGGCAACAGGTAACATGAAAAGGAAGGCTGCACTAACACGAAGTGTTGCTACTTCAGTGGGTGCAAACACTTTCAACCCTTGCTTGATAAGAATAAAGGAAGTACCCCAGATAAGGGAAAGTATGATCAATAAAAAGATAGCTTTAAAGCTCCTGTTGTTGTCCGGCATAACAGGCACTGCTGAAAGTCTCGACGTACTCTCCCGCTATCTCGTCGAGTATCTGGTGGACTTGTGTTGGAGTTTCTGCTTCAACCAATCTGGTCCTGAAAATCTTAAAGTCGTTCAAGCCTTTGAAGTAACTCGCATAGTGTCTTCTCATTTCAAACACACCAAGCTTCGGCCCCTTCCACTTTATACCGAAATCGAAATGCTGACGGCACACGCGAACGCGTTCAACAATATCGGGCATCGCCAGGTGAGTGCCGGTCTTCATAAAGTGCTTGATCTCGTTGAACACCCACGGATGCCCGATCGAAGCACGCCCGATCATAATTCCATCAACACCGTAACGGTCGCGATACAACACTGCCTTCTCAGGCGAATCGATGTCGCCATTACCGAAGATGGGGATCTTGATGCGCGGATTTTTTTTGATCTCACCGATCAAGGTCCAGTCGGCATCGCCTTTATACATCTGCACGCGCGTGCGGCCATGTATCGTGAGCGCCTGGATGCCGATATCCTGTAATCTTTCGGCTACTTCGGAAACATTTTTGGTCTTGTCGTCCCAACCGAGGCGTGTCTTTACTGTAACGGGCAGCTTCGTAGCTTTCACCACTTCATCGGTCATCCGCACCATTTTCGGGATATCCTGCAGGAGCGCAGCGCCGGCTCCTTTGCAGGCAACGGCTTTCACGGGGCAACCGTAGTTGATGTCGATAAGATCGGGGCTGGCTGCCGACGCGATCTCGCAGGCTTCGCGCATGCTATCTACGTTCCCGCCAAACAGTTGAATACCAATGGGTCTCTCGTACTCGAAGATGTCGAGTTTCTGGCGGCTCTTGGCGGCATCGCGGATCAGTCCCTCCGACGAGATGAACTCGGTGTACATGAGATCGGCACCTCCCGCTTTACAAACCGCACGGAAAGGCGGGTCACTCACGTCCTCCATCGGCGCGAGCAGCAAAGGGAATTCTCCTACTTCAACGGTGCCTATCTTTACCATATATTGCGCTGCGTCCGCCATAGCATTTGCGTAGGTGGACCGCAAATTTACTCATTTTCAGGATGACGGACGGCGAAGCGAGCACACACGATTACATCACAAAGAAACGCGAACCCGATCCGTGGTCAGTTGCAATCTTCACTTTCCTGGTAACGCTGGCTGCCTTCGTCATTGTCGCGCCCTTCATCGGTATGGGCATCGCCTACCCGTTCTACAACGGCGATGGCATGGAATATCTCGAAGACCTCCAGAATCCAATCGGCAACGAGTCGATGAAGATGATCTATTACTTCATACAGGGTTTTGCAACACTGTTTGGACTGGCAATTATTCCCGCTTTCTTCTGGCAACGGTTAACCCACAAACCGGCGTTGGGTTTGTTTAAGGGAACGCCTCTTAAGCCAATTCACTTTTTGATCACAGCGGGTATCGTTTTCTTCTTCCTTGGATTTATGTCGGTGGTGATGGAATGGAATTCAAACATCGACCTGCCCAACGGTTCTTTTGAGAACTGGGCAAAGTCGACCGAAGAACAACTGGCAGAGATCACCCGGTATCTCACATCGTTCAGTAACGTAGGACAATATCTCGTTGGAGTTTTTGTGATTGCAATACTGGCGGGTATTGGCGAAGAGTTGGTGTTCCGTGGATTGTTGCAGCCAGAGCTTCACAAGGCTACTGGCAATATTCATGTTGCCATTTGGGTGTCGGCTTTATTTTTCAGTGCGCTGCACCTGCAGTTCTACGGTTTCTTTCCGCGTATGCTTCTCGGTGCATTGTTCGGATACCTGTATTACTGGTCGGGAAATCTTTTCGTGCCGATGTTTGCGCACTTCGCCAATAATTTCCTCGCAGTTTCGTCGATATACTTTGGGTTGAGTGAAGTTCCCGGGATGGAAACTGAACCTACTCAACAGGAGCCATGGTATGTTGTTTTTGTAATGACAGCTATTTGCGGAACTCTCATTTATATTTTCTACAAACAATTTCAAAAACCGGATGACGTCCGCGCTTAAGAAACTTCCTAACCTTGCACAGCGGATCATTACGGGCGTGCTAGGCGCTGCAGCTGTTATCTTCGGAGTAGTATTCAGCGAGTGGACATATTTCATTGTGTTCTTCACCATCTGTATTCTTTCGCTGCTCGAATTTTATAACCTCACTGGTCTCGATGGACTTGTGCCACAAAAAACTTTCGGTACCATCTGTGGGATGGTGATCTTCTGCCTTTCATTTTTTGTGGAGCGTGGCGATCTCAATTACAAATTTTACTTTATCATATTTCCATTGGTGTCGCTGGTGTACATGATCAAGTTGTACAAGCGTTTCGAACGAAAGCCGTTCACCAACATCGCGTTTACATTTCTCGGAATATTTTATGTAGCGATACCATTCGCGTTGCTGAACATAGCAGCATTCGAAAATGGCGTCTACAATTTCGAGATCATCTTCGGTTGTTTGTTCATACTATGGGCTACCGATACAGGTGCATACTTCGCGGGAACATATTTCGGAAAACGAAAATTGTTCGAACGCATCTCGCCAAAGAAATCATGGGAAGGCGCTGCCGGCGGAGCGATACTCGCATTCATATTTGCATACGGCATCGCATATTTTTTTAAGTCATTCTTAATGTGGCAATGGATGGTGATCGCAGCCATCATAATTGTTGGCGGTATCTATGGCGATCTCGTTGAGTCTTTGCTGAAAAGAAGCATCGAAATAAAGGATTCCGGCGATTCATTACCCGGTCACGGAGGTTTTCTCGATCGATTCGACGGGCTTTTGATCTCGGCTCCGTCCATCGTCGCGTTCATCGAATTAGTACAATAAGCGCCTGAATTCTTAACTTTTTCAAAACAGAATTCTGCATTCCAATAAACACCCCATTTTAAATTTGGGGGGTCCCAAAAATTCGACTCGTTGGGAAACCTTTTCTATCTTTGCAACCGTTTTCGATACAGATTTTAAGACAATATGGCTTATATAGAACCCGCCCCTATTCTCGACAGAGAGAACCCGTTTGAGGCAATGATGTCGAGGTTTCGTACCGCTTCCCAGATCCTCGGACTGGAAGAAGAAGTTTACAACGTGCTGAAGTCACCTGCACGCCAGGTGATCGTCTCACTGCCCGTTACCATGGACAACGGAAGCATTCGTGTATTCGAAGGCTATCGTGTTATTCACTCAACCATCCTTGGTCCTTCGAAGGGCGGTATCCGTTTCGATCCGCACGTTAACCTAGACGAAGTAAAAGCATTGGCCGCATGGATGACATGGAAGTGCGCCGTTGTCGACATTCCTTATGGTGGTGCAAAAGGCGGTGTTGCCTGCAACCCACGCGAGATGTCTGCCGGTGAGATCGAACGACTCATGCGCGCCTACACTCAATCGATGGTCGACATCTTCGGAGTAGACAAAGATATTCCTGCTCCCGACATGGGTACTGGTCCCCGCGAAATGGCCTGGTTAATGGACCAGTATTCGCGCTCACAGGGCATGACTGTAAATGCAGTTGTAACCGGCAAGCCCATCGTACTCGGTGGTTCATTAGGAAGAACTGAAGCAACAGGCCGCGGGGTAATGATCAGCACACTCGCTGGCATGGAAAAGCTAAAGATCAATCCATACAAAGCAACATGCGCTGTGCAGGGATTTGGCAACGTGGGCTCGTGGGCTGCACGTCTTCTTCATGAACGCGGATTGAAAGTACTTGCAGTGAGCGATCTCGCCGGTGCTTACTACAACGAGAATGGAATCGACATCGAGAAAGCGTTGGCGTATCGCGATGCGAACAAAGGTAGCCTCGAAGGATTTACCGAAGCAACGAAGATCACTAACGAAGAACTTCTCACTTTGCCTGTTGATGTTCTTGTCCCAGCAGCTACTGAAGATGTGATCACCGTAACGAATGCTCCGAAGATCCAGGCCAAGCTGATCGTGGAAGGTGCAAATGGTCCTACGTCTTCGAAGGCCGACAGCATCATTTACGAGAAAGGTATCAGCGTGGTACCCGACATCCTCGCGAACGCCGGTGGTGTTACAGTGTCATATTTCGAGTGGGTTCAAAACCGCCTCGGCTACAAGTGGACTGCAGACCGCGTTAACCGCCGCAGCGATCGTATCATGAAAGATGCGTTCGAAAATGTTTATAAGATTGCTGTAGAATATAAAGTGTCGTTGCGAATTGCAGCATATATGGTTGCAATCGATAAAGTCGCGAAGACTTATAAATACAGAGGCGGTTACTAAAAATTTGTAACTTTCGGGATGACTATTCATCGCGAAGGTTTTACAATACTATTCGTCTCTCTGCTCGTATTTTTCGGGCTCAATTATCTTGTCTATTACCTGGCGCCAACTGCGATTGTTCTTCAGAACATCGTGATTGGCGTCAGTGTTATTTTATACTTCATCATTCTTCAATTCTTTCGCAATCCCATCTTCAACATCACGAAGAACGACAAGACCGTTCTTGCCCCTGCCGACGGAAAAGTTGTCGTGATAGAGGAAACTGTAGAAAGTGAATATCTCAACTCGAAGCGCAGGCAGATCTCGATATTCATGTCGCCCGTAAACGTGCACGTAAATCGCATGCCTGTTGGCGGAACGATCAGCTATTACCGATATCACGCGGGCAAGTACCTCGTTGCATGGCACCCGAAATCGAGCACAGAAAACGAGCGTACCACGGTGGTTGCCAAGACTAAAAACGGAACCGAGGTTTTGTTCCGCCAGGTGGCCGGCGCCCTCGCGCGAAGGATCAAATGCTACGTAAAAGAGGGCCAGCCGCTCGAGCAAGGGCAGGAATTCGGATTCATCAAGTTCGGGTCGCGTGTAGACATCTATCTGCCCCTCGACGCAAAAATCACAGTTAAAATCGGGGAGGTAACGAAGGGCGGAAGGACGGTTATAGCCGAATTAGCCTGATTTTCTCACGGAGCCACCGTACTCTCACGGAAAACACGGAAATCACGGACGCTATTTTTCAGTGTTTTTTTGTGTTTTCCGCAAAATAGTGGCGATTAGTCGATTCCTAATTAAGAAAGTGGCAGCCTAACAATCGTTTCCAAAGGGTAGTTAGTTACCTTTGAAGTCCCGAGCAGCCCTCCCATCACTTTCACTGCGACGGTTAACCGCCCAATGAAATACACCTCGCTACAATTCGCGAAGAGTCAGACCGAGTTTTTTGCAACGGTCTCGCAGCGCGTTAATAATTATTTCAAGTCGAATAAGATCGAGCGCACCGCCAATATGAATATGGTGGTGAAAACACTCGTGATGTTCTTCCTGTATTTTGCGCCATATACCCTGGTGCTCACGCAGGTTGTTACCGGGGGTTGGGGATTTTTCCTGACGGCCGTTATTATGGGCATCGGAGTTTCCGGCATCGGGCTTTCGATCATGCACGACGCCAACCACGGCTCGTATTCTAAAAAAGCATGGGTAAACAACCTCCTTGGATTCTCTTTGAACCTCGTTGGAGCAAACGCATTCAACTGGAAAGTACAACACAACGTTTTGCATCATACTTATACGAATGTTCACGAAGTAGATGAAGATATCAGCCCACGCGGTGTTCTTCGTATGGCTCCGACAGAGCCGTGGAAGCCTATGCACCAGTTCCAGCATTTGTATGCCTGGTTCTTCTATGGATTGCTCACCATTGTTTGGATTGGTTTTAAAGATTACGGAAGACTTCTTCGTTATGGACGCGACGGTTTGGTGGCAAAACAGAAAACCACGCTGGCCAAAGAATGGGCAGTACTGATCGTAACGAAACTGTTTTATATTTTTTACCTTTTCGTTCTGCCGGTATTATTGGTTCCTGCAATCAGCTGGTGGATGCCGATCGTTGGCTTCCTTATTATGCATTACATCGCGGGATTTATTCTTGCGATCATCTTCCAGCCTGCACACGTTATTGATGGAACCGAATATCCTCTTCCCGACGAGAACGGAAATCTTGAAAACAACTGGGCTATACATCAGCTGCATACAACCACGAACTTCGGTCGTAAGCACCGTTTGTTCTCGTGGTTTGTTGGCGGATTGAATTACCAGGTAGAACATCACCTGTTCCCCAATGTTTGTCACGTACACTACCGCGCCATTGCTCCGATCGTTGAGAATACAGCGAAGGAGTTCGGGTTACCGTACAAATCGAAAGAAACTTTTCTTGAAGCAATCGTTGCCCACGCAAAGATTATGCGGGAGCTTGGTAAGAAGCCGGTGTTTAAACCAGCTCTGAAACCCGTGCCTGTTCCTGTTCCAGTAAGTGCTTAGTACTAAGAAACTACTTCGTCGAAGGCTTTCACAAATCCCTTCATCTCGTCAGTGGTCCCTATAGAGACACGACACCACTCCATTCCCTGGTAATCCCAGATGCGGATCAGGTATCCCTTCTCTTCCATCTTCGCGAGGATCGTCTTGCCATCTTTCGGAGCGGGAAAGAACACCACGTTGATCTCCGATTTTCCGTGCTTGTATTTTTTTGATTCGAGATAGTCGGTGAGAACCTTACGCGCTTCGGCATTCTTTACGCGCACCATTTGCATAAACTCTTCATCACCGAGACTTGCCTGCGCTGCCGCAATAGCCGTCTGGCTTGTTGAAATGGTATCGCCAAATCGTTGAAGCTTCTTGATGATATCGGGGTGAGCAACAACATACCCGACGCGAAGACCAGCGAGACCGAAGATCTTCGAGAAGGTTCTCGATACGATCACGTTCGAACCTTTTCTTACGAGATCCACCATCGACCTTTCTTCGATGGGACCAAGGAATTCCAGATACGCTTCGTCGGCATAAACAAGAGTTTTCTTCGAAGCCTCTTCCGAGAATGCTCTTACGGTTTTAGAATCAACAACAGTTCCTGTTGGATTGTTAGGATTGCAGATGAAAGTGATCCTGGTGTCGCTCTTGATGGCCGACAGCATCTTATCGTAGTCGTGTTCCAGTTTGTCGTTGAGGTCTACTTTGTCCCAACGCGCACCGATGTTGCTTGCGTAGTTCATGAGCAACGGGAACGTGGGATAGCTCGACAGCACAGAGCCTCCTTCGAGTCCGTATGATCCGCCCGTGAGGCAGAGTATTTGTCCGGAGCCTGAGCCGAGCATGATGTACGAGGGGTCGACCTTCTCGCGTTCGGCGATTTTTTTTCGGAGCACTTCCTGTGTTGCGAACTGGTAGCGGTTGGCTTCGCCGAGTATTTGCACGACGGCTTCTTTAGCTTTCTTCGAAGGACCGTATGGATTCTCGTTGGCGTTGAGCCTCACCTTGGCAGGGGTATCGCCTTTCATGGCGAAGAATTCGCGTTCGGCGCGGCTGAGCGGCGCCGCTGCGAGACGATTTACGACAGAGGTGGACAGGACAAGACCTGTGGAAATAGCGAAAGTAGACTTAAACCAATCGCGACGGGAAAGTTGGGATTCCATAAAGAAGGGATTTATGGAAATGAATTTACGGAAAGTTTCCCGGATGCGCTGTCAGACGATCGCCTTAATGTGTTTGTAGGCCTTCTCGTTTTTGAGAGCTTGTGAAAGGTCGTAGTTGGATTGGAGGTTGAGCCAGAATTCGGGTGAGGTGTTAAAGGCTTTTGAAAGCTTCATGGCCATAACTGCAGAGATGCCCGCGCGACCATTAATGATTGCAGAAAGGTTAGGCCGGGCAATGCCAAGAAGTTTTGCTGCCTCGGTTACGCTAACTCCTGTCGGTTCAAGTTGATACTTCCAAAGAATTTTTCCGGGATGAGGAGCATTTTTTTGTATGAATTTCTTTTTCATTTGATTAATAATTTAATGTGTATCTAAAAAATCGACATCGAAAACATTTGCTCCGACAAATCTGAAGATTAACCGATAGTTGCCTGTAACGTTAATCGAAAGATATCCATCAAGCGATCCTTTCAATTGATGAAGCCTAAAGCCAGGCCGGTTCAGGTCTTGCAAAAGCCCTGCTGAGTCGAGGATTGCAAGACGTTCAAAAATTTTTTCAAGGCGTGATTGCGGCAAACGCCTTGTCTCACCATCTTCAAAGAGCTCCTGGAGCCCCTTGTGCCGGAATGAAATTATCATAGGCTCTTCTAACCTATGTAATGTGTAGTACTACACATTACAAATGTAACAAATGATTTTATGTAATCGCAAGTGGATCACATTCAAAAATGCATCGTTACATTTGAAAAGCTTAAATAAAAAAGACTGTGATGTCAGGAAAACAAGACAAGAGAAGCAACTATCTCCACCGCGGCTTTTGAAACGCAGTAACAAACGGCTGACCATCCAATACGATCATCGGGTCATTCACATTCTTCGGGTGATTGCGTTTCTCTAAGCGATATGAACCTTGTCCCGAAGTCTGCGAATTATAATAGATCCTGTCGCCCTGCACCCACCACGTACCACGATCGGAGCTCTGCGAATTCGTTCCTCCATTGAAATACGGATCGTTCACACTCGCAGATCGCTCCGCAGCATAGAAGTAAGAACCATCAGCATTTAATGTAATACAACGATCGGATGCTGTGCCACCGCTGTTCGTGTTCGTAACATTGATCCAACACCACTTACCAACAAGTTCCTGTGAAACACGACCCGCACTGGAATTACTATTTGAATTGCCGTATGTAGAATTACCGCTGTTACCAATCTTTGTATAATAATATTGCACTCCATTAATCGTGAGCAATAACTGCCCATTCACGAACGTGTAGTAAAACATCATCGTTCCTTGTTGAGTGGTCATGTTGATAACACCCTGGGTAGCTGTGTAAGAAAATGCCTGTGCCCCATATTGGATCTGTCCGTTTTTCCGGAACTCGACGGTTTCATTATTTCCCGTCCATGTACCAATGAGATTATCGTCGACCGCACTTGAAGTTATACTGCGACTTTCCGGTTGAGTGGAATAACCCGTTGAGCTATACTTCTTGAACACCAGCGGCTGATCGAGATCGCCACCGGAGAACGTCATCTGGTCGCCCTGTAAAGTCAAATTGTAGACGTTGGTTTCACCTGCGTCTGTCTTCATGGTAATCTTCCCAGCGTTCACAGAATATTTCATGAACTCTCCGTCGAATTCGCCCTGCCCGTTCTCATTCAACATCAACGTCATCGTGGTTCCGAATTGATCGTTGGTCCAGATCCCGACAACCGCTGCCGCGGAAGTATTAGACGACTTATTATTGAGATCCTTTCCAAGAATAGAACCAGACTTAGAAGGTGTTTCTTTTACTGGTTCTTTGATCGGTTCTTTTTTTAAGATCACAGGCTCGGGTGCTTTACCTGTATTTCCATTAAAATAAAAATCACCGGTATAATCAGAAGAGATCCATGGCCGTTGTGCATCGCCCGACTCGGCAGCAACATCGGCAGCCACGCGTTTGAATACTTCTTCGAATTTCAAACCATCTTCGTTGATGTGCTTCAACAGCTTAGAAGTGAATAACCCGTTGCGACCGGTTCCATCTGAGGCAACAGAGCCGGGCTTGGTTGCATACACGATGTACGAACCGCGCGGCGCATTCACCATGCTCAATCCTTTTTCTCCCGACCTGCTGAAACCCCTGAATGGATTATTTCTGCACGCGTCCAACACAAATATGTTCAAGCCATTGCCAGCCTCTTCGATAGCGCGCATCACGTAGTCCATACTCAAACACTGGTCGTCGAGATCGGCTTTGATCTGCGGATTGGCTTGTGCGGGAATTAAATAGTTGGTTCCATCTACCTGCATGCCATGTCCCGAATAGAACACCATGCCCGCAACATTGTCTTTGCCTTGAAGCAACGTGAAATATTTCCGAACGGCATCCTGCATCTCGCGTTTGGTCTGCGGATCGTAGAGTTCGATTACCTGGAAGCCTTTTGCTTTAAGAGTGGCGGAAAGATCTTTCGCATCATTGAGAGAATTCGCCAATGGCTGTACAAACTTGTAAGATTTGACGCCGATTACGAGGGCATATTTCTCCTGGGGATTCTGAGCTGAAAGCGAGAATGCGATCAGCACAAGGGGAAGAACAGTGAGTATTCGCATACTCACGAAGTTACTAAATAAATGCTTCGACTATCCTCATCACTTTCTCAAGATATAGGGCATCGATCTCATCGAAGTCATTGAGCTTATCGCTATCAACATCTAAAACCAGGGCTACTTCATCGTCTTTGAACGCAGGTAAAACAATTTCCGATTTTGAATCGGAGCTGCAGGCAATATGACCGGGAAATTCTTCGACATCGGGAACGAGTATGGTGCGCTTTTCCTTCCAGCTTGTCCCACAAACACCTTTACCGAAATTTATTCTTGTACATGCTATCGGTCCCTGGAATGGGCCCAGCACCAATTGATTGCCTTTCACCAAATAAAATCCAACCCAAAAGAAACCCATCGTTTGTCGCAACGCTGCCGCAACATTCGAGAGGTTGGCGACAACATCTTTCTCACCTTCAATCAACGAAGCTATTTGTGGAACGAGAACTTCGTAACGATCCTTCTTTTCTGTTGAAACCGAGATGATAAGATTTTCAGACATTGTCTTCCTCTTTACCCCGTTCCACTGAAATAATCGTCTCTGTAGAAATGTGCGCTACTTCTACTTCATCCTTCTCGCGAAAGAATTTTCTCTGGAAAATGAGAATGCTCACAACGCCAAGGAATATCGATGAGTCTGCGATGTTGAACACAGGACTGAAGAACACGAAATTATCTCCGCCCCAAACCGGCACCCATTCTGGCCAGTAGAAATCGAAGATGGGAAAGAAGAGCATGTCGATCACTTGCCCGTGAAACCATCTGTATGGTGAATCGAGTGGAGCGTTGTTGAGGAACACACCGTAAAATGTACTGTCGATAACATTGCCTACTGCGCCGCCGAGGATCAACGCCATGGCGATGAGGAATCCGCGATGAGCGCCGCGCATGATCATACGATACAAATAATACCCGATTCCAAACATCGCCGCGATGCGGAAAAGTGTAAGGGCCATTTTTCCGAATTCACTTTGCCAGCGAATGCCGAATGCCATACCAGGGTTAAGCAGATAATGAAGACGAAACCAATCGCCAATTACATTTACTTCCTGGTGAATGTGCATGTATTTCCAAACAAGCAGCTTGCTGGTTTGGTCTATGATGATAACCGCAAGGGCTATTAAAAAAAACTTGGCGACTTTCATTCTATATTTTACTGATGCGCACATTCAGCGCAAATTCATCCATGTCGATAACTGTTGGGTCGGAGAGTTTCTCCTTAAACTCAAATTTTAACGCCTGAGTTTCCGTGCTGATATAATCCTTGAATTCGGTGAGCGCCGACGTTACCGTGGCACCGTCTTTTTCAACCTCAATTCCAATTTTATCGAGCACTTCCAATCCCATGTCCTTTCGAAGATTTTGAACGCGGTTCACGAAATCACGCGCAATTCCTTCTTTTTTCAGGGCCTCGGTAAGACTAATATCCAAAGCTACGGTAACTCCGTTTTCCGACGCAACCGCCCATCCCGGAACGTCTTCCGATGAAATTAAAACATCCTCAAAAACGAGATCGAAACCATCTCTTGAAAGCGTACCGCCTTTTTCGACAGCAGAAATATCCTCTTTTGTGAAGGCGTTGATCACGGCCGTTACTTCCTTCATCTTCGGACCATATTTTTTACCCAGCTTAGCAAAATTAGGTTTCACCTTCTTCACCAGGAGATCGGATGTGTCGTCGATGTATTCTACAGACTTCACATTCACTTCGGCGCAGATGATGTCCTCCACAATCTTCACACGACGCTTGAACTGATCGTCGAGCACGGGAAGAAGGACCTTATTGAGAGGAGTCCTCACCTTCACCTTTGCATTCTTCCTGATCGAGTGAACGAGTGAGCAGATCTTTTGCGCGTAGTTCATCGATAACTCGAGATCGCCATCGATCAACTTCTTATTGGCTTTCGGGAAATCGGAAAGATGCACCGATTCTTTATCCGTAAGATTTTTATAAACCCATTCGCCAAAGAATGGCGCAACCGGCGCCATGAGCTGACTTACAGTAACGAGACATTTATATAACGTAGAATATGCTGCAGACTTATCGTCCGACATCTCACCAACCCAAAAACGTTTACGATTCAATCGTACATACCAGTTCGAGAGATGATCGTTAACAAATTCCTGAACGGCACGGGCAGCTTTCGTTGGTTCGTAATCGTCGTAAGCGGTCGTTACTTCTCCAATCAGTGATTGAAGTTTGGAAAATATCCACTTATCAAAGCTGGTATATACTGGTCTTTGGTCAATGATTCCGAAATCGACAAGCTTGTCTAATTTCTCACTGTTGGGCATATCAACAAAAACATACCTGTCGATGTTGGCATACAGTGCAAAGAATGAATACGTGTTCAACAATGTTCCGAAGAAACGACGTTGCGTTTCTTTCACTCCTTCTTCGTCGAACTTAAGGTTGTCCCACGGCGGAGCATTCTCGATCATGTACCAGCGAATAACATCGGGTCCATATTTAGCGAGCGCTTCGAAGGGATTTACAACATTGCCCTTGCGCTTCGACATCTTGTTGCCGTCTTTATCCAGCACAAGACCGTTCGAGATCACGTTCTTGAATGCAACGCTGTCGAACAACATTACGGCCAATGCATGGAGTGTAAAAAACCAGCCACGCGTCTGATCTACACCTTCGGCAATGTAATCGGCCGGGAATGCATTTTTGAAAACGTCCTTGTTCTCGAAGGGATAATGCCATTGTGCGTAAGGCATCGCGCCAGAGTCGAACCACACGTCGATGAGGTCGGTTTCGCGATACATGGGCTGACCCGACTTGCTTACGAGCACCACTTCATCAACAAAAGGACGGTGAAGATCGAGGTTGTCGAGATCTGCAGGATTCTTGATACCGGCTTTCGTTGCTTTTTCAACTTCCGATTTCAATTCGGCAATGGAGCCAATACAAATTTCCTCCGATCCATCTTTCGTTCTCCAGATCGGCAGCGGCGTTCCCCAAAAACGCGAACGCGATAAATTCCAGTCAACCAGGTTCTCCAGCCAGTTGCCGAAGCGGCCTGTTCCGGTAGATTCTGGCTTCCAGTTAATAGTCTTATTGAGCTCCACCATCCGGTCTTTCTTCGCGGTGGTCTTGATGAACCACGCATCGAGAGGATAGTACAACACGGGCTTGTCTGTACGCCACGAATGTGGATACGTGTGCTCGTATTTTCTTACGTCGAATGCTTTATTCTCTTCTTTGAGAATGATGGAGATGATGACGTCGGTATTCTTATAGTCGGGATTCGACTCGTCTTCATCGGTATAGTTCTTAACATAAAAATCATCGGGTCCGAGATCTTTATGTGTCTTGATCTTATACTTAGCAACACCTTCGGCAAGCTTAATCCCGATCTGCGAAACAAACTTTCCTTTTTTATCGACAGTAGGAACTTCGTTGCCTGCTGCGTCGCGAACGGTCATCGGAGGGATGCCATTCTGTTTTGAAACGCGGAAGTCGTCGGCGCCGAAAGTCGGCGAAGAGTGCACGATACCTGTACCATCTTCCGTAGTTACGAAGTCGCCGCTTACAACCCTGAATGCTTTATCGGCATCGTACAATGGTTGTAAATAAGGCATCAGCTGTTCGTATTGAAGACCAACGAGCTCTTTGCCTTTAAATGTTAAAGAGGGTGTCTCTTTAGTAAAGTAAGTTGAGAACCGATCTTTGGCGAGAATAACATCTACAGGCTTGTTTGTGTATTTGTTATTTGTAGTTACGCGAACGTAATCAATGTTATTACCAACAACCAATGCAGTATTCGAAGGAAGTGTCCATGGAGTTGTTGTCCATGCAAGAAGATAAAGATCGTTTTCTCCGAAGAGTGCTTTCGATTTCTCGTTCTTAATCACTTTAAACTGCCCGACGATCGAAGTATCTTTTACTTCTTTATAACATCCCGGTTGGTTCAACTCGTGAGAGCTCAAGCCGGTACCGTCGCTGGGAGAATAAGGCTGGATCGTATAGCCTTTGTATAACAGTCCTTTGTCGTACAGTTGCTTCAGCAACCACCACAAAGTTTCTATGTACTCTTTATTGTAGGTGATGTACGGGTGATCGAGGTCAACCCAGTAGCCCATCTTCAGTGTAAGGTCGTCCCACTGGTCTTTGTACATCATCACCGTTTCGCGGCACTTCTGGTTGTACTCTTCTATGGAGATCTTTTTGCCGATGTCGTCTTTGGTGATGCCGAGTTGCTTCTCCACCTGGAGTTCTACGGGAAGGCCGTGTGTGTCCCAGCCGCCTTTGCGTTTCACCTGGAAGCCCTGGAGGGTCTTGTAGCGGCAGAAAATGTCCTTTACGGTGCGGGCCATCACGTGGTGAATGCCGGGAGCTCCGTTGGCTGAAGGAGGTCCTTCGTAGAAGGTGAAATGGGGTGCACCCTCGCGAATGCTTATAGAGCGTTCAAAAACCTTTTGTTCATTCCAAAAACGAAGAATTTCATCAGAAATCTCTGCGAAATTCATGTCTTTACGTTCCGGGTACTTTCGAGACATCTTAGGACTTTAAAAAAAGAGGGACAAAGATAAGGTTTTAGCGGTTGGGGACCCTACGAAGGAGATGCTTCTCTTGCGGGTTGGGGGGTCCCGCTGACTTCGTAGTAGGACGAGTGCGTCGAGCCGGAGGCGGGATGACAGCTTACGAAAAGCCTTCAGTGTTTTCTGCGTCGCCATCCGTAGCCGCTTTGGCGTAGGATGGTGCTTTCGTGAGAAGACTCACTCCGCCGATCCCTGCCTGTCGTGGATCCTGATCTTGGTGATATCAATTGCCGCATCGTCCGTTTCGCCGTAAAAATTCGGGTCGATGTCGTCGATCAACTGGCGTTCTACCGACTTCTTGGGCTTATCGAAGGTCATGATAAGCGTCGGCAGCAGGATGAGGTTGGTGAACATGGAAATGATGAGCGTGGTAGATGTGAGCAACCCGAGCGCCACTGTTCCACCAAAATCGGAGAATGCGAAAATTATAAAGCCCGCAAACAACACTATCGAAGTGTAGACAATGCTCTTTCCTGTTTCGAGGATACTTTCACTTACAGACCTGGGAACAAAAAATCCGGTGGCCAATAATTCCTGCCTGTACTTGGCCAGGAAACGAATAGAGTTGTCTACCGAAATACCGAACGTGATACTGAAGATCAACGCGGTGCTTGCTTTCAATGGGATGTTGAAATAACCCATCAGCCCCGCCGTGATCATCAAAGCGATCAAATTCGGGATCAACGAGATCAGGATCATTCGCGCGTTGGCAAACAACAACGCCATCGATAACGTGATCAGGATACATGCGAGTATCAAACTCTCTGTAAGGTTGTCGATAAGATTTTTACTTCCCTTGATAAAGATCTTCGACGAACCGGTGATTGAAACTTTTACGCTGTCGCCGGGATTTTTGAGATTCTTCTGAAGATCGGCTTTCAGCGCCTCGGTCTTTGGTTTGATCACATCATTGATCAGCGAGTCCATTCTTTTCGAACCGATATCAGCCATCTGCATCGAGATCCTCATCTTGGTGTAAGATGTATCGATGAACGACTTAAACAAACCACTACCGTCGTTCTGCCCTTTCAGATAACGCAAAATAAACGCAGCGTCCGTCATGGAACTGGGTAGCTGGTAGCGATTGGGATTATTGTTGTGATAAGCCTGCTTTGCTGTCTTCACCAGGCTAACAATGGAGACTGGTGTGGACGTGATCGTGATTGAATCGAGTGATTGTTCGAACCTATCGACGGCCTGCATCATCTTAAGATCTTGCAGCGGCTTCTTTCTTTTCGATTGAATATCGACAACCATTTCGAGGGGCATGAAGCCGCTGAAATTTTCTTCGAGGAATTTAAGATCCCGTTTCAACGGGCTGTCTTCTGGAATATCGTCGACCATGTACGACACCGAGTACAATTTCGAGATGCCGATAACCGACACGACCGTAATGATCAACGTGGCAATGTAAATGACCGCACGATGACGATGCACCATGATGTCAACAAGCTTCACAAAACCATTAAGAATTTTGAAATCGAGATGCTTCAAATGCTTGCGGTTGGGCTCCGGCATCCACGACAAGATGCCCGGGAACATCACCAGCGTAACAACAAACAGCGCAATGATATTAAGACCGGCAACAATACCGAACTCACGAAGAATAATAATGTCGGTCGACAACAGCGTGAGAAAACCGATTGCTACCGTAAGATTGGTAAGGAATGTTGCGAGACCCATCTTTAAAACGACAGCACGAATGGCTTCGGTCTTGTCCTTACGTCTCACAAATTCGAGGTGATACTTATTTAAAAGATAGATGGCATTGGTAATGCCGATGGTTACGATCACGGGCGGGATCAATCCACTGAGCAAGCTGATCTTGAAATGGAACATCGCTATCGTTCCCATTACCCAGATCACCATTACACCGATCATGATCAGCGAGAATATAACTGCACGAACGGAACGGAAGAACAACAACATGATCAAGCCCGTAACGAGTGCCGAGAGGCCGAGGAACATCGAGAGCTCCGACTTTACTTGCGTGGCCATCACGGTTCTTACGAACGGAAGGCCGGCGAAATGCAACTGGATCCCCGTGTCCTTTACGAACGAGTCTCCGTAAGCCCGCATCTTATCGACTACGCCGATGCGTTTCGCGGAGTTTGCATATTCCTTGCGCATCGGTGCAATCAATCGCGTTGCTCCATTGGTTGTGTTTGACAGTTGATTGATCTGGAACTTTTGACCGTTGGCGATATTAAGAAGACTGTCGAGCTCGGCCTGGGTACTGATCGTTTCGGGAAAAAGATAAACCGGTACGAATCTTTTATTAACAGTGTCTTTGAGTGCTATCCTTGCAAGCGGAAGTGAAAGAACTTCCTGGATACCTTCTATAGAGCGGATCTCGTTGCTAAGCTGACGAAACCTCATGAAGTTTTTCAGCTGGTAAAGAGAGCTGTCCTTCATCGCTATCGCGATCATATTTCCGTCTTCACCAAACTGGTTCTTGAAGTCCTGGTAGAAGATCATGTCGGGATCGTCGAGCGGCACGGTGCGGGGCAAATCATAGCTCATCTCCACTTTCGTAGCGAAGTATCCCATCACCAACGTAATGAGGGTTATCCCTGCAAAGAGATAAGCACGATAACGGATAATCCCGTCAGCTATTTTTTCCCACATAAGGGGGGTAAAACTAGTTATTTTCTGAAAAAGTCCTCAGGTATTGATTGAGTTCAGCAGACGTTAATTTACTGCCTTCCCTAATGATGATCCGGTAACGAAAAACTGCCGACTCACCCTTCTTTAAAGTCAAGTCTAACTTTGCTTTCCCTTCTGTAAAGACCTCCTTACCGAGAGGATTTACGGCAAATAGTCCGTATGGGCGGGCATGCCAGTATGATGGATAGTCGATATTGCGGGGATGGTCGATTATTGCAATTGATATGTCTTTGCCATCGATCTTTCCATCGAGGCAAACCCAGTTGGCTTTTTTACCCCATACTTCCACGCCGATGATGCTTTCGCTGTTCTTGTAATCGCCTGTGACTTTAGACCTATCATTCTCTATCAATTCAGATATACTGCCATCTTTTAAAACAAATTGATCTTTGCCTTCGACCGGGAGTTCCAGCTCGCGGGCAACACGAAGGCCCATGAGGGCATCTTTTTTATCGGTGAAGGTGATGCCAGTAAGGGCTTTCAATTCGGTGACACGGTCGATGATGAGATCGTTTTTGGAAGCAGAAAAATTCATCGTGGTTTTTTCACGCAGAAGATCTTCGTGATCGTTTGCCCTCCAGAGTGCAGTAGAAATTATCGAATTCTTTTTGATGGTCGCCGTTTCGTGGATCTCCGTTCCGTAGTTCACTCTCTTCGACGGCGCAATAGCAGTGCTCATGTTCCAGAAGTCGTGACCATTCACCGACTCGTGTGCAAAGAATAATCCCACGTGATGTGGATGATCGGCACGTTCGCCAGGTTTCTTTACATATGGATATTCGCGTGTGACGTGAGTTCCACTTAATGTTGCGATAGGGTAGTATGCTGTCTTGAAAAGTGAGTCGTCGTGGATGTAAGACGTTATGTGTTTGCCATCGTAAAAGACTTTTATTTGTTTTTCTTCCTGGACGATTCTGAACTTTTGTCCGAAAGCCGATACCGATATCAACAATAAAATAAGAACCCTCATATATTCCCTTTGTTGAATTCTTTCACCGCGTAATCACACGCCCTCGCCGTCATTGCCATATAAGTTAGTGAAGGATTCACACAATTCGATGAGGCCATGAACGATCCATCGGTGATAAACACATTCTTCACTTCGTGCATTTGATTGAATCCATTCAATACAGACGTTTTGGGATCCTTTCCCATTCGTGCCGATCCCATTTCGTGGTTGGCATTTCCGGGAAAAGAGATGTCGGCGTAAGGTTTTACATTCTTATAACCGCAAGCTTCGAGTAATTCTGCCGCTGCTATCGCCGAATCTTTATGCATCGCTTTTTCATTCGCCTTAAATTCAACATTCATCGCAAGCGAAGGACGTCCATATTTATCTTTCAGGTCTTTATTCAACGTTACGCGATTGTCTTCGTAAGGAAGGCATTCGCCGAAGGCGGTAAGATTTATTCCCCATTGATTCGGCGCGATTGCGAAATCCTTGATTGAAGATCCAAGTTTATCACTACCTCCTAACCATCTCCAACCTCCGCGCGAAGCGCCACCCTGGTAGCCGAAGCCACGCACATAATCGCTGCGTTGTTCGTTGATGTTGCGGAAGCGCGGAACATAAATACCCGTTGGTCTTCGGCCGGAGTGATATTTATCGTCGAAGCCTTCTACTGTCGCGTTCGCACCGGCGCCTTTCGTGTGGTCCATAATATTACGACCAACCTGGTCGCTTCCATTGCCGAGACCATTCGGGAAACGATTCGACGTAGAGTTCAAAAGAATAAACGCGGTTCCCAAAGTCGACGCGTTCAGGAATACCAGCTTCGCAAAAACTTCCTCTGTTTTATTCGTCTCCGCGTCAATGAACTCAACGCACGTTGCTTTGCCTTTCTGTTCATCGTAGATCACACGATTCACTATGGCATTGGGACGAAGCTCAAAATTCCCTGTATCGAAAGCAGCAGGCAGCGTACTTGCATTCGTGCTGAAGTATCCACCGTAAGGACATCCGCGCGAACAAAGATTTCTGAATTGACATTGTCCCCTGCCCTTCACCGGTTGCGTGAGGTTGGCTGTGCGCCCAATCGTAACATGCACGCCAGGAAACTTCCCTTTCACTTTGTCCCTGAAGTCCTGTTCAACGCACGTCATCTCCATCGGGGGCTGAAACTTTCCGTCGGGTAATGTTGGAATGCCTTCGGCTTGTCCGCTTACGCCGATGAATTGCTCCACGTAATCATACCATGGCTCGATGTCTTTGTATCGTATCGGCCAATCCACACCATGACCATCTTTTGCATTTGCTGCGAAGTCGAGATCGCTCCAGCGAAGACAAACGCGTGCCCAAAGAAGCGAACGGCCACCAACAACATTTGCTCTTATCCAATCGAAGCGCTTCGGCTCGGCATAAGGATTTTCGAGATCGTTGATGTAGAAATGTTTTGTCTCTTCGGTGATGGAATAATGTCGCGTTTGAATGTGATGTCGTTCACGTTCCTGTTGTGTGAGACGACCACGATGTTCAAATTCCCAGGGGTTGAGCGTGGCGGTTGGATAATTAGGGTGCACCATGGGGCCACCGCGCTCGAGCATCAGGACTTTCAGACCTTTCTCACACAATTCTTTTGCCGCCCATCCGCCGGAGATGCCACTACCGACGACGATGGCATCGTAATGTTTTTGTTGCATTCATGAAGCTAATTGTTTCGCAAAGGATACGCAAAGGGGCCAAAGGATACGCAATGAAAATGCATTGAACCTCGGCGTATCCTTTCTTGCCTCTGCGTATCCTTTGCGCAATTAGAAAGAAATTCCCTTTATCTTCCTGTATAACGACAACGCATGACGATCCGTCAAGCCCGAAATGAAATCAATAACACTCCTGAGAATGGTGTATGTATTTTTTTGATCGGCGATCTCCAATCTTATCTCTTCAGGAAATAACAATGCAAGATTCTTATACTTCTTCGATGCATCCGGATTGCTTAACTCCATTCCTGCAGTAACAAACTCATGCAACAACCCGGGCAATACTTCATGTCCCGATGCTTCGATCTCGACAACAGTGTGTGTCCTGTAAATTTTATCGATCGAAACTTTTTCAATAACACTCAACGCATCTTTGAACTTACAGAGATTCGTTAACGCTGTATCGAAACTTCCGTCGAGGATACTCTTCTCGTTATCGAGGAATACCTGTGTCGAAGCTTCGATGAGTTCACCAATCGTAAGAGCCCGCAACACACCCAATTTTTCGTTCAAACCCGCTGATGTCGACAACTTCTGCTTATCGAGCTTACTTCCGAGTATCGGCGCAAGAAGATCTACCGTGTCGTTGAAACTCACGAGTCCCATGCGACAACCGTCTTCGAGGTCGATGATGCTGTAGCAAATATCGTCCGCAGCCTCTACCAGGAACGCCAGCGGGTGGCGACACCAGGCCTGCGCTCCGTTCAGAGCTGGCGTTAACCCGAGACTTTCGGCAACATCTTTAAATGCCTCGGCTTCCGATTGGAAGTATCCAAATTTCTTCTGACTCTTCTTTTTCTTGTCGCGACCAGGAAGTAATGAAGGACATGGATATTTTGTGAACGCTCCAAGCGTTGCGTACGTCAATCGCAGTCCAAACTGTTTCTTATTCAGGATCCGGAATCCCTGCGCGTTACCTTCGAAGTTGACAAGGTCTTCGTGTTGGGCGGGAGTAACGTCGAAAGTCTTATTCTTAAAGTATTCCGACAACGCTGCTTCACCAGCGTGACCAAAAGGAGGATTGCCCATGTCGTGCGCGAGGGCTGCTGCCGCGGTGATCGCACCAAAATCGAACGACGAGAAATTACTATTGAGCTCCGGGTGACGCTCCATGATCACTTCACCTGCTCGTTTACCCAATGAACGACCGACACTCGAAACCTCGAGACTGTGTGTGAGCCTTGTGTGAACGAAGTCGTGTTCGGGCAACGGGTGGACTTGCGTTTTATCCTGGAGTTTCCGGAAGGGATGAGAAAAGATGATTCTATCGAAGTCCTGTTCGAATGACGAACGTGATACGGCTTCGGTACCGGTTTTCTGATTTTGCCTGTGAGGTGAAAGTAATTGCGACCAGTTCATTAATCTTTTGCAGGATCCTGGCGTAATAATAACACCAAAGTTCCATACAACTCCGGAAGTTCTTTCTTGAATTGAACAGATCGTTCAAAAAAATTCTCGGTCGCTACCGCAAAAAATTCCTCCACGTTGGTGGCTGCATAATGCCTGAGAAAATGATTCGTCCCGGCCTTAATTCTGTCGATCTCAATTTCGGCCTGGCCCATAACGCGGTTGAAAGCCTCATCATTAAAGATTTCGTACTCGTCGTGCATCAGCTTGTGTTCGAAGTACAACGCATGTGCATATTCATGCATCAGCAAATTCAATCCCTGGTCGCCGCGATTAAAACTTTCTACAATGCCCTTCCATGAAAAGACAATGGTACGCGCACCGGGATTTACCTCGCCCTTATGATTCTTGTCGGTAACGTTGGAATGATAAAACTCCGGGTAGAGAACTATTGTGTTATAAAAATTGAAACACTCTTCGGGAAGATTCAATGAGATCCTTGCGGCAGCTCCGCCAAGTACTGCCTGTACTTCCGGTGTGAACCGCATGTTGCCGCGAAGTTCGTAGTCGAACGAATTAAGAAAACGTTTCATGCGGATCTCGAACTTCCGTTTTCTCCGGAACGACAATCGTTTATAGAAGGGATAATATTGGGTGAGATACTTCTTGACGGTATCGGATAAAGGGAATATGAGCCGGTTGAATTTCTGGAAGTTTTCCACATAGGAAACCAGCACCAGGAACCCTAGCATAAAAATGAACCCGTAAATGAAATCCAAATGTATAGGTCAGATATTGGAGAGCAAGCTCTTGATAGAACACGATTTCTCGAGGATCCCTTTAATCTCACTTATCCTGATCCTGTCCTGCTTCATGCTATCACGATGGCGAAGAGTAACGGTGTCGTTCTGCAGCGTTTCGTGATCGATAGTTACACAGAACGGCGTTCCAATTGCATCCATACGGCGGTAGCGTTTACCAATCGTGTCCTTATCCTCGTAGTAGCAACGGAAATCGAGTTTCAAATCATTCAAAATCGTTGTCGCTTTTTCCGGCAGCCCATCTTTCCTCACTAACGGCAATACCGCCACTTTATTGGGCGCAAGTTGTGGTGGAATAGACAAAACAACCCTTTCCTCACCATTTTCGAGCTTCTCTTCTTTATATGATCTCGATAACGTAGCGAGGAACATCCGGTCCAAACCGATCGATGTTTCGATCACATAAGGAATGTAGCTCTGGTTATCTTCCTGGTCGAAGTATTGTAATTTCTTGCCCGAATATTTTTCGTGGCTCTTTAAATCGAAATCTGTGCGTGAGTGAATTCCTTCAAGCTCCCTGAAACCCATGGGGAAATTGAACTGGATATCACAAGCGGCATTGGCGTAATGTGCAAGATTGAGGTGATCGTGGAAACGATAGTTGTCTTCGCCAAGACCAAGAGTCTTATGCCACTTCATTCTCTTCTCTTTCCAATGCTCGTACCACTTCATTTCTTCGCCGGGCTTCACAAAGAATTGCATCTCCATTTGCTCGAACTCACGCATCCTGAAGATAAACTGGCGTGCTACGATCTCGTTACGGAATGCTTTCCCGATCTGCGCGATGCCGAACGGGATCTTCATGCGACCGGTCTTCTGTACGTTTAAAAAGTTGACGAAGATCCCCTGCGCTGTTTCGGGTCTTAAGTAGATCTTATCGGTGTCGCTTGCTACCGAACCCATTTCGGTTGAGAACATCAAATTGAACTGACGAACCTCCGTCCAGTTCTTCGTGCCCGAATCCTCGTCGGTGATCTCGAGATCGTCGATGATCTGTTTCAAGGCCACCATGTCCGACTTGCTCATGGCGTCTTTCAGTCGCGCGTTGGTGTCCTCTATTTTCTTTTGATAGTCAAGAACGCGTGTGTTGGTGGCAATAAACTTTTCGCGATCAAATGATTCGCCGAATTTTTTCGCAGCCTTTTCAATTTCCTTTTCGACCTTGTCTTCCATCTTTTCGATGGCACCTTCGATGAGCACATCGGCACGACGGCGTTTCTTCGAATCTTTGTTGTCGATCATCGGGTCGTTGAAGGCATCTACGTGACCCGAAGCTTTCCACGTGGTGGGATGCATGAAGATGGCAGCATCGATACCCATGATATTGTCGTGGAGCTGCGTCATAAATTTCCACCAGTACTCTTTAATATTATTTTTCAGCTCGACACCGTTCTGGCCGTAGTCATATACTGCGCTAAGTCCGTCGTAGATCTCGCTGGAAGGAAAGATGAAGCCATACTCCTTGGCGTGGGAGATTATTTTTGGAAGGAAGTTGTCATTCATAAGATGGCAAATATAGTATCAGGCTGGCAATTCTACAGTAAACGTACTGCCTTGTCCCAACTCTGATTTTAAAAAAACCCTACCCCCAAGTTGCCCCAGGCTCTCGCGCACTATATATAACCCCAACCCCGATCCTTTCGATTTATCCGAGGCTCGATAGAACATATTAAAAACTTTGTCGTGATGTTCCGTGGGGATTCCCATTCCGTTGTCGCTCACCGAGAACCCGGTAGGACTGGCCAGGATCCGAATGTACCGGCTTTCTTTATTGTGATCGTGATACTTGATGGCATTGTTCATGAGGTTGTTGAGAATGATCTTCAGCCTCATGGCATCACTCGGCAAGATCATATCGACGGGCACGTCATTGTGGATCTTGATCTCATTGGCGCCTTCGAGATACATCAGGTGGTTTGTAGTCTCCTCCACCAGTCGATAAAAATTCACGGGCTGACGAACAACTTCCATCCTTTCGTTGCGGGAGTAGTCGATGATCTCCTTAATGAAATCATCGAGATGATGTACGCGGCCCTTCATGAGCTCGAGATACTGGTCGATCTCTTTCTTGTCGTCGGTCTTTCGCGTTAGCTCGATCAATCCGAGTAGCGAACTCAGCGGGGCGCGAAGGTCGTGCGAAGCGCTGTAGACGAAGCGGTCGAGTTCTGCATTTACCTTTTGAAGTTGCGTGTTTTTCGCCCGCGTTATTTTTTCGGAATGATGATGCAAACGCAGCGTGTAAAAAACAATAAGAACACAGACTGAGAAAACGAAAATAAAATTAAAGAATGGATAGATCCTGAACGGCCTGTCGTAATAACCAAGCCATCCTGTATACGCAACAATAAAAAGCGAGATCGTAAATATCACCAGTGCAAACGAAAGCCACGGCCGTTGGTAACCTAACAGGACAAGAGCACCGAGCGCATTAGAAATAAAATACATGTAGTTACCATCGGCGTAATCGAAGAACGAAAAATAAAATACTACCACGTTCACTATGAAGAGCTGTGTTAGTATCGCCGCGATATAAAAACCGCGCCTTACCAGGTAAAGTGTTGCAACAGAGAAAAGAGTATCAGTCAAATACTGAAGGTCACCTGCCGTACGACCCAGGGCAACATTCATTAAAAAATAAAACGCCGAGATGCCGATCGACAGCAGCGCGAGATATCCAAGAAGCAATGCCCTCCGATACTCGGAATAGTCATCAATAAATTTACCTGGGCCAAGAATCAGGTTGCGTAAGAACTGTTTCATCGGTGCAGATCAAAAATAGTAATTTAGGCGGCGTGAGCATTGCTTTTCATAAGATTGCGGTAGGTGTAGCATTCTCCCCGACATCGGAAGCGATGCTGACGGAGACGGCACGACTCGCCCACATGCTCAACTCCGAAATGTTGCTGATACACGTTGGCAACCAAACTGCCGATACCGAAGCGCGAATGAATGCCATGATCGCGAAATGCGACATGCTTCGCGACCGGCTTACCGTTATCTGGGGATCGGGCGATCCCGTCGATGTAATACTTGACTCGTGTAAGAAACATCACGTAGACCTGCTTGTAACAGGTGCACTGAAGAAAGAAAACCTTGTTGAGTACTATGTTGGAACGATTGCGAGAAAAGTTCTTCGCAAGGCCGGATGTTCAGTGCTCACGATTGTAAACCCGTCGACAGAAAACAGGCCATATAAAAATGTTGTTGTGAGCGCGGAAGACAGTACCTATATAGGAGAAGCTATCACCACCGCATGCACATTGATCCCGAAAGACCATGGTTCATGGCTTCACATCGTTCGCGAAGTAAAACTTTACGGACTCACCATGGCAGCAAGTGATCAGCACACAGAAGAAGAATACGACAACGTGCGACAAAGCCTGGTAAAACAAGAGATCCAAAAAGTTGAAGAGCTATTGACAAAAGTTCCCCACGAGGGAGTTCGTATCAACATCAAAATGGTTTCGGGAAAATCGGGCTTCGAATTACCGAGGTTCGCGCAAAGGAAGAATGCCGACCTGTTGGTTGTTGGTGCTCCGCCACGACGATTCTCATTCTTCGATAGGGTGTTTCCCCACGATATCGAATACATATTCGCCGACCTGCCCTGCAACTTATTAGTAGTACGTCCAAGCAAATACCGGAAGGAGGATTTGCATGGGTAAGCTATCGCATGATGCTGTAGTTCACCTGCTCATGCAATTGAGCGTCATGCTTCTGATGGGCCGCCTGTTCGCGGAGATCGCACGTCGTTTGAAACAACCTGCAGTTGTAGGCGAGATCCTCGCGGGTGTGTTGCTTGGTCCCACGGTGATGGGCATGATACAACCCGAATGGTTTGCGTCTTTGTTTCCTACGGGATCAGCCTCCGGGGTTGTGTTGTCGGGTATCGTACAGGTGGCCGTGGTGATGTTGTTGTTTATCGCGGGACTGGAAGTTGATCTTCATATTGTTTGGCAACAGGGTAAAGTTGCGTTGGTCACAAGCTTGTTCGGAGTGATCGTTCCGTTTGCACTGGGATTTGTGTTCCCGTATTACTTCCCGCAATACTTTGGCTTCGCTCAAAATTATTCGGTGTTCATATTCGCGTTGTTCATGGGAACGGCGATGTCGATTACTGCACTGCCCGTGATCGTAAGGATCCTGATGGACACCAATCTTTTCAAATCGAAGATGGGTTTGCTGGTAGTGTCGTCTGCAATGATCGATGACGTAACCGGCTGGTTGATCTTTTCTGTGATCCTCGGAATGATAGGCAAGGAAGGACATGGACTTCCCTTGATCAGTACAGTGATCATTACATTGGCGTTTACGGCAACGATGCTTACGGTTGGTCGCGGTGTTATCAACAGGATACTTCCGTGGATCAATAAAAAACTCGCGTGGCCTGGCGGAATTCTATCGGTCTCGCTGGCACTGTGTTTCCTTGGCGCATCGTTTACTGAATATATTGGACTCCACGCGGTGTTCGGAGCTTTTATTATCGGTGTTAGTGTTGGCGACTCCGAACATTTCTCCGAACGAGCGAAGGAGATCGTACATCAATTCATCAACAACATATTCGCACCGTTGTTCTTTGTTTCGATCGGCTTGCGCGTAAACTTTCTCACCAACTTCGATCTCTTACTTACTCTAATCATTGTCGTGATGGCTTTCGTTGGAAAAGTTGTAGGCTGTGGAATCGGCACTAGACTCAGTGGTCTTACGTGGCGTGAATCTTTCGCAGCAGGCTTTGGCATGAATGCCCGCGGAGCAATGGAGATCATCCTGAGTATTGTTGCTCTCGAGAATGGCCTTATTAATGAAAAGGTGTTTGTTTCTTTGGTTATCATGGCGCTAGTCACAAGCATGACATCAGGCCCGCTGATGAAATGGTGCCTCAAAACGACATAAACGCGCAACGTGCAATGTGCAACGAAGGGTCTCGATAGTCTACGGAGCCAATCGTTGCACATTGTTCATTGCACATTGCACGCCGTGTTCACCGACCCCAATCCGGATTTCGCCGACAGCTACCCAGGGTCAACCTTTATTCCGTAGCCAAATCGCGGCCTGCGTCGTTCCTTTGAGTAACAAAAGAAAAAAACCATCATGGAACCGTACAACAAGGACACGATCAAACAAGACATCGACAAGAAGATCAAAAGCGATATGCAACAACACCACCAGGAGTGGGGCAAGGGTCGCGTTTTGGCGGGCTTCATTGTTATTGCAGTTGGTTCAATATGGATCGCCCGCGAAGCCGGCGCCGACATTCCTCATTGGCTCACAGGCGGACCTATATGGCTGGTGGCTCTCGGGCTCTTCATTGGTGCACGCAGCAACTTCCGCAATTGGTTTTGGATCATCCCGATGGGTGTAGGTCTCGCATTGATCGTAGACCATGAGTTCTGGAGACTCGATATTAAACCTTTCATCTGGCCCGCAGTGGTTATACTTATTGGCCTGTTCATGATCTTCCGTCCACGCAGACGACACGATCCTGGTCAATATGATTGGAGAAAAAACACCGCGGGTGTCGTTACCGATAATGATGCGAGCGGACAGGAAGATACGATCGACAGCGTGGCAATATTTGGAAGCATCCGTAAGAATATTCTCTCGAAAAATTTCCGCGGTGGCGAAGTTGTAAGCTTCCTGGGTGGAACCGAGCTCAATCTTACTCAAGCTGATATTCAAAAGCCCGCCGTGTTGGACATGACACAGGTGCTTGGCGGATCGAAACTGATCGTTCCCTCCAACTGGACAATTCAGTCTACCGAGTTAGTGTCTGTGTTCGGCGGTGTTGATGATAAGAGAATGGTTTCACAAAATGTGGATCCTAATAAGGTCCTGATTTTGAAAGGCACTAATGTCTTTGGCGGGCTCGAGATCAAAAGTTTCTAATAAATTTAAAACTCACTCACTATGAACTGGTATGTTGCAAAGATAATCTTCAGGATCTGCAATGAAGGATCACAGAAGTTACAATTCGATGAACACATCCGTCTCGTTAAAGCGGATAACTTCGACGAAGCTTTTTTGAAAGCCCGCATACTTGGCATCAGTGAGGAAGATGCGTTTTACAACAAAAAGAATAAGCAGGTAAGGTGGGAGTTTATAAATGTTGCAGAGCTTTACGCGATCAATGAACTGAAGGATGGATCTGAGATCTATTCATCGATCACAGAAACAGAAGAAGCAAGCAATTACATCCACAACGTTCATCAGCGTGCTATCTTTATGCAAACAAAAGAACGACCGTTGTTCTAGTGAAAAGCAGCACCTTCAAAGCTCCCTATTTTAAATTCACCTTTTGGTGGGCATTCTGGACAATCGTCGGTACGATACTGGTTCACAGGTTTAACTACAGCTGGCTTGTATCGTTTACCGACGCTGCCGTTACACAACTCGACTGGACGGTAGCCGGGTATTGTTTGAATGCGGCTCTTCGCTACATGCCGCCCAGCCCAAAGAATTTCGTGAACGTGCTCGCGTTCAGCATTACCGTAGCGGCACTCTTCACCTTCGCTATACTTCCTTACGGGATGCCGATTTTATTCAGATACATCGACGCCCCACTGAACTATCAATCGTTCCTGGAAGACTCTATGTTCGTTCGATTCGTGATTGGATGGATGCAGTTGTTGTTCGTAGCCGCCATTAGCTGGATGTGGTACTTCCTGGAAGAACAACAGCAGGGCCTGAAGATGAAGACGGACACCGAACAATTAGCGCGTGAAGCGGAGTTGGCGCAGCTCCGCCAGCAATTGCAGCCACACTTTTTGTTCAACAGTCTCAACTCGATCAACGCTTTGGTTGTTTCGCAGCCGGAGCTTGCCCGGAAGATGATACAACAGCTGTCGGATTTCCTCCGAGGCACTGTTAAAAAAGACGACCGTCAATTAGTTACACTCGAAGAAGAGATCCGGCAACTGTCGCTTTACTTGGAGATCGAGAAAGTTCGTTTCGGTTACAGGCTTCGTTCGGAGATCGCGGCTGATGAAGATGTGAAGCAGTGTTTGCTCCCCCCGCTCTTGCTCCAGCCGATCGTTGAGAACGCGATCAAGTTTGGGCTGTACGATACTATTGGCGAGATCACGATATCGATAAGCGCCACGATGGAAGACAAGACGTTGGTGATCAGCGTAAAAAATCCGTTCGACCCGGAGACATCGCAGCCGAAAGGAACAGGCTTCGGGCTGAACTCGATCAGCAGGCGATTGTATCTCATCTATTTCAACAACAACCTGCTGCAGACAGCACAGGAGAATTCCACTTTTACAACCACTATTAAAATACCCCAGTTATGATCAAGGTGATCATCATCGACGATGAGCCCCTGGCGCGAAGCATGGTAAAAGAATATTTGCAGTCGTACGCCGATGTTTCCATTGTGCAAGAGTGTAACGACGGCTTCGAAGGTGTGAAGGCTATTACGCAACACAAACCCGATCTTATCTTTTTAGATATCCAGATGCCGAAGATCAATGGCTTCGAGATGCTGGAGCTTCTCGATACGCCACCGTCGGTGATATTTACAACTGCGTTCGACGAATATGCCATCAAGGCTTTCGAAGCACATGCGATCGATTACCTGCTGAAACCTTTTGCGAAAGAACGCTTCGATAAGGCAATGCAAAAATGGCTGGCGGGCCGACAGTCTGCATCGCCTGCGTCAACACAAACGGTGATCGAAAGTATTGCGCAACCCGAAGAACGAAATCGTATCGTGGTGAAGAAAGGAAGCAACATCGTGATCCTCCCGGTTCATACAATTCATTACCTGGAAGCTTTCGACGACTATGTGAAGATCCATACGAAGGATGGTTTTTATCTAAAGAAAAAAACCATGAGTTACTTCGAAAAGACTTTAGACCAGAACGAGTTCGTGAGGATCCACAGATCTTACTTACTCAATATTCAGGAGCTGACCCGCATTGAACCATTAGAAAAAGATAATCATGTAGTATTGTTGAAGAGCGGAGTAAGAATACCACTCAGTTCCACAGGCTACACCAGGCTGAAGGAGATCTTAGGGATCTAAGAAATCGCTTCGCGCAAGTAATCATTCAGAGGTTTAATAAGCTTAGCTGCCTCGGCAAGCTTCTTCTTAAAATTCTTATTTGTCACTTCGCTATCGCTGAACTGGTGTGACACCACGAAGCTTTTATTTTTCAGAAGATCAATATGCGGGTGGTCTTTCGCGTAGCCTTTGGGCATCGTCTTTAACTTATCCCATTCTTCCAGGCCTTTGTAGTAGGCCTTAAACTTTTTGTTGTTGAGGATCTTCAAAAGTTTGTCGGCATTGTAGTCGATCTCCTGCCTGATCTTCACAAGGTTCTCCGGAGCCGGCATGTACAATCCGCCTGCGATGAAACTCTTGCCGGGTTCGATATGAAGATAATAACCCGGTTCCTGTTCCATCTTCCCGTGTGCCGAAAAGCCGGCACCCATGTTTGTCTTATACGGACGCTTGTCCTTACTGAAACGAACGTCGCGATAGATGCGAAAGGCTGCTTTGCGTGGATTCATGCCCGCGAGACTTTCGTCGAACTTTAGCATGTCTTTGTGAAACGCTTCAAGAAAATCTTCGAAGTCTTCTTTTACCTTGAGGTACGTGGGTTTGTTCTTTTCAAACCAGTCGCGGTTGTTGTTCTTGCCAACCGCTTTCAAAAATTTCAGTTGTAATTCCATCTTACAAATATTCTACAATAGCTTCCAGTCCAATTCCTCTCGATGCTTTTACGAGGATTGTTGAATCTTTTATCGGATTTTTTTTGAGCTCTTCGATGAGCTGATCTTTTTTATCGAACTGTTTTGCGTTCGGAATTTCTGTTAGCGCCGACCTAAACAAGGATCCACACAGGTAAACATTTTTAAAGCCCTTGTCTTTAATAAGCTTGCCGATCGCTTTATGTTCTTTCTCCGCTTCTTCTTCGAGTTCGAACATGTCGCCAAGGATCAACGTCTTGTTGTCGGCCTGCATGGCCGAAATATTTTCGATTGCTGCGGCCATCGAACTTGGATTGGCATTGTAGGCATCGAGTATGATCGTATTGGTGTCTTTCTTCACTACCTGCGATCGCATGTTGGAAGGTGTGTAAGCACTCACTGCCGCGTTGGCTTTTGCGGTATCTACACCAAAGAACTTACCGATACACAATGCTGCCGCAACATTTTCGAAGTTATAAGCGCCCGTAAGCTGCGTCTGAACCTGGTCGCCATTCTCCGCTTCGACTAAGAGGAAGGGGTTGCTTGAGATCAATGTGCATCCGGCCGGATACCAAACGACAGATCTTAATTTTTTAGCAAGATCGGCCAACAACGGATTCTGTGAGTTCACAAAAATTGTCCCGTTGTTTTTTAAAAGATGATCGTACAACTCCGTCTTTCCCTTCACAATATTTTCAAATCCTCCAAACGTTCCGATATGCGCCTTACCGATGTTGGTAATAAATCCATGTGTTGGGCTGGCGATGGTACACAACTCAGCGATCTCACCAACGTGATTAGCACCCATTTCTATAACCGCTATCTCTACCGATGAATTGATCGATAAGATCGTGAGCGGAACCCCGATGTGATTGTTAAGATTTCCCTTAGTTGCGTGTGTCGCGAATTTCTTCGAGAGCACGGCGCTCAGGAGTTCCTTGCTGGTGGTTTTGCCATTCGAGCCTGTAAGAGCGACGACCGGAATTTTTAGCTGCGAACGATGATAACGCGCAAGGTCTTGTAACGCCTTCAGACCATCGTCGACCAAAATGCATTTGTCATTTACCTGGAAGGTTTTTTCATCGACCACTGCATACGACGCACCTTTTTTCAATGCTTCGGCAGCAAACTCGTTGGCATTGAACTTCGGCCCCTTGAGTGCGAAAAATACCGAGCCAGGGGTGATCATCCGCGTATCCGTAGATATTCCCGTCGACGATAGAAATTTTTGATATAGGTCTTCGATCCTCATTATCTTGCCACCAAGATAAGAGTATGCCACTGGCTGACGTTATTAGGGGGGTAAGAATTTTTATGCTGAGAGGCTTATTCGTTTTACTCTTTATTCCGGTCACTTCGTTCGGTCAGTTCACCTACAAGCTCGATCAAAGCGCAATTGTAGAGATCGATGGACACACTCTTTCCATGCCATGGACCGGCGGACTCAACTCGGCACAGATCAACAAAATAGATTTCGATGGCGATGGTAAAGAAGACCTCGTCGTTTACGATCGCGCGGCAGCGAAGATCCTGCCCTTTCGCAATGCCGGTAATAAATATGAGTACACTCCATTCTATGCCGACCTGTTTCCTTCAACGGTAAATGCATGGATGCTTCTTCGCGATTTCAATTGCGATGGAAAGAAAGATCTCTTCACCAGCGATCCATTCGGTATCGTTGTGTTTGTGAATACCACGAAGCCGGGCCAGGATCTTTCGTGGCGCCCGTTCAATCCGGGATTTCCATTGCTCACACAGGGTTTCAATGGCAACATCAATCTTAAGATCAATGATGTAGATATTCCGTCTATCGATGATGTTGACAACGATGGCGATCTCGACATTCTCGCAATGCGATTCGTTGGCATCGGCACCGTTGAGTGGCATAAGAATATGAGTATCGAGAATACGGGCAAGTGCGACTCTTTGCAGCTGCAGCGTATAACTCAAACCTACGGTGGTGTGCAGGATTGTGTTTGTGGCTACTTCACTTTCGATAATCAACCGTGCGATAGCGGTGGCCGTGTTGAACACGTTGGTGGTAAAGCATTGTTGGATCTTGATGTTGATAATGATGGCGATCGCGATTTGTTGTATGCCGAAGAAACCTGTAACACTCTTTACTTATTAAAAAACAATGGGACGCTGGAAACGCCCGTGTACACGAATGCCGTTCCATATCCGCCATCACAATCGGCGGTGTTCCAGTTTTTCCCTGCGCCTTTCTTCGAGGATGTAGATTTCGATGGCTTACAAGATCTTATTGTGTCGCCCAATCTTTATGCGAGAACGTTCGATAACATTCTCGTGCGTAATTCATTGTGGTTGTATAAAAACACAGGCACTGCCCAGCAACCAACATTCACCTATACGAAAAACAATTTCCTGCAGGAGGATATGATCGACGTGGGAGATTTTTCGGTGCCCGCAATGATCGACACAGATAACGACGGAGATCTCGATCTCTTTATCGGCCTTTATGGAAACGAATCGTTTCGTGGTACCATCTACCAATTCGAAAACATCGGCAATGCTTCGCAGCCTCATTTCAAATTTATCACCAGCGATTACGGAAACGTTTCGTTCCTGGCATTGTACAACATCAAACCACAGTTCGCCGACGTCAATAATGATGGCAGGCCGGATCTCGTATTTACCGCCACGTCATTACAAGATGGAATTACATGGTTGTACTTCGTACCAAACACCACCGATAAAGGCTTCGTGCCAAACTTCTCGCTCGCAACGCAGACATCTGTAAGCATTCAGCAAACCGAAACCATTGCGATCACCGACGTTAATCGCGATGGAATACCCGACCTGTTGATTGGCAAAGCCACCGGTGCGTTGGAGTATTGGGAGAATAGTTCGAACGATGGAAGTTTTGACAACGTGGTGCTGAAGAACGCAACCTACCTGGGCCTGGGCAACAGCACCTCGCGACAAAATCCTGCCGCTGCCATTGGCGATCTCGATGGCGATGGCCTCGAAGACATGGTGGTTGGCGACCAGCGTGGCAACCTCAACTTCTATGGCGACTACCGCAACTTCGACATCAGTCTTTCGCAACCAGAAGCCGGCGTTGTATACAACAACCTTACTGAACTCTATGAGAGTTTTAACTTCGGCGGAAAGGCATATCCCATAGTTGCCAACATGTTCAACTCGAGTAAGCCGGCAGTGATTGTTGGAAGCACGTTGGGTGGGCTGACTGTTCTTCGCAACGACGATGGCATCGATCTTTCTGCGGACCCCGTAGTTGGTGTTGGTCCTAATCCTCTCACGTATGGTGACGATCTCAAGATCCGTTCGGACCGGAATACGAAGGTCCAGATCTTTTCGGTGTTGGGTCAGAAGATGAGTGAACAGGTATTTGTTCCTGCAAACCAGGAATATCCTTTGGCTCTGAAAGAACTCGCTGCCGGAATGTATATCGCGCGCTTTACTTTTCCGGGTAAGAACATAGCTATAAAGTTTATTCTTAAATGATCTATTTTTACGCTGAATGAAAAAGTTCGGTGTAATCTTCGATATGGACGGCGTGATCGTCGACAGCAATCCATTTCACAAAATAGCGTTGAAAGAATTTTGCAGTCGTCACGGCTACGAATTAACTGACGACCAGCTCTTGAAAAGAATTTACGGTCGCACCAACCGCGAATGGATCACTGATCTTTTTGGAAAACTTCCTGAAGATCAGCTGGCCGAATACACCGAAGAAAAGGAAGCGCTTTACCGGAAGCTTTTCAATGATGATATCAGGCCATTGAAGGGACTTGTACATTTTCTTGATCTCCTGAACGAACATAAGATCCTTCGTGCTATAGGTACGTCGGCGCCGCGAAGCAATGTTGATTACACATTGAATAAGACCAACACTGTAAAATATTTCCCGACCATTCTTAACGACACGTTTGTAACACACAGCAAGCCGCACCCGGAGATCTACCTGAGGTCTGCAGAAGCGTTAGGTTTACCGAACAGCCAGTGTATTGTTATCGAGGATTCTCTTTCGGGAGTTGAGGCGGGGCAGAGAGCGGGTTCGAAGGTGATAGGTGTTACTACTACTCATAGTCGTTCGGAGCTGTTACACTGCGACCTGGTGATCGATGATTTCGAAGGGCTCACGATCGAAGCTCTTGAGAAACTGGTGTGATTTAGCCAATCTGGTTTTCCTTACAATCTAAGCCTGTTCAGGCTGGAATTTTTCCTTTCGCTGGAGTCATAAGGTATTTTTGAGAGAGGCCGTGATAATAAACACGGTTCTTTCAATGGAAAAGTTTCTTTTCGTCTGCTGTGGGATATTTTTAGCAATTGAAGTTATAAAGCTTCCGTTTGCAGCAATGATGTTCATGATTTGTTACTCCTCCTTTCTTAGCATCTGGCTTTGGTGGGACATCAGGACTATGAAGCGAAAGCACCGTGAAGAACTCGAAGAAAAAGACCGCAAAATCGGAAACTTATGAACGCATTTTTTCAAATACTTCTTTCGAACTCTCCCGTATTGATAACCATCTTAGGGTTATCTGTGATCTTCATGTGGCAATTTTTCAAGGTTGATAAAAAATTCGATCTGCTTAAAAGCGAAATGGACAAAGGCTTCAGCGAGGCCAAAAGTCAATTATCGGAAGTAAACATAAGACTCGAAAATAAGATCACATCTGAAATTAAGGACGTTCGAACCAAAATCAATGACCTAAGAAAAGATATGGAGCAACAAGGAAAAGACATCCGCTCTGAAATGAAAGATTTAGGAAAAGATCTCCGCTCCGAAATGAAAGAAGGCTTCACAAAAAGAGACCACGAACTCGAAAAAACCCTCACAACCCTGAAGGTCTCCCGAAAAGACGACCCAACTCCTAATTAAAGTTGCGCGTAGCGCTACACCATCTTATGGTCATACGCAAACTTGATCAACCCCACCAGGCTCGACGTCTTCGTCTTCCTGAAAATATTTTTCCTGTGCGTCTCCACAGTCCTCTCGCTGATAAATAACTTATCGCCAATCTCCTTATTAGAAAACTCCTTCGCTATCAGCCTCAGCACATCCAACTCACGGTCCGTCAGCAACTCCGGCTCATCCTTCGGCTTGTTCATCTCATCCATCAATAGCCTCGTCACCTCCGGGCTCACGTAAGGCAACCCCTGCGACACATGCCTGATCGCACTCTTCAACTCCGAATGCTGTATGTTCTTCAATAAATATCCCTCCACTCCTTCCTTCAACACCGACTTTATGATATGTCCTTCATCGTGCATACTCAATACGATGATCTTCACTTGCGGATAATGTCTCCTCACGTATCTCACGAAATCGATACCCGAAATTCCCGGCAACGAAAAATCAGTAAGTAAAATATTAGGCTGCTGGGTCTTCAACATTTCCAAAACTTCTTCGCCACTGTGCAGCGACGCCAGCACATGGAACTCCGCCTCCTGGCGAAGCAACGACTCAAGACCATCGAGCACGATGTGATGATCATCAACGAGTATAACCTTTATGCGCCGGTCTGACATAAAGGATAAAGTTAACCTGTCGATGTTGTTTGGCGAAACGTTCAAGGGAGAAATTCCAAAGGGATCTCGGTCGGCAAATATTTCTTTGGCACATTGAACAACTTCAGGAAGTCGGCCATTACCGCGTAGTTGGCTTTGCTCTTGTCTTTCAAATGAAAGTGCAGAACCCGGACGAAGGTCGAGTAAGCACGCGAGCGGTCTTCCGTCTCTTTCGGAGAAGTATAATAAGTGTTGGTAATAACGATGGGCCGTGCACCCTCGGTAAACAACTTCGCCTGAAAAAGTTTCGACGAAGCTTTCTTCAGCACAACTTCGTTCACTACCGCATACGGTATTACAGTCTCCTTCTTACCCTGCTTTACGGTGAGATTGTATTCTGTCAGGCAAATCGTTGTGGGCATATCGTTTAACGATGCCCGGTAGGTGTATTCCATTAACACATAGGTACAGAGAACGCTTACGCGACTAAATACCAGCCGAGAGGTATTTTACCCTCCGTACCAGTACTTAGGCTGCTTGCGCCGCCAACCCCGGAATCGTTATTACAACGGTAGTTCCCTGTCTTCCAGCCACAGAATCAATTTCTATCTGGCCGTGGACCATCGCCAGCCTCGATTGAATATTCTTCCACCCATTGCCTTGCGACAACACGAGAGTATTTGTGTCGAATCCTTTGCCGTTGTCTTCGATGGTGATAACCAGCTCCTGCTGATGTTGTACTAATTGCATGCTGATCTCAGTAGCGCCACTGTATTTCAGCACATTGTTGATCCATTCCTGGCAAACACGATACAATGCCACCTTCTTACCGGTTTCGTGAATTGGTTCAACATCGTAAGCGCCGATCTTAATGCGAACCTTGTCGGTATAGTTCACCCGCGTTGCAAGCTCTTGCAGTGCTTCGGTGAGACCATTCTTGATCAACACTTGCGGCATCAGGTTGAACGCGATGTTCCGGATCTCGGTATTCATTTCATTCAGCACTTCTACAGCCTGGTCGAGCGATCGCTTCTCGACATTCTCTTTCGAGAGATTCAATCTCACCGCCGATATCAGCTGACCCAGTCCATCGTGAAGGTCCGCAGCAAATCTTTTTCTTTCCGATTCTTGTGATGTGATCACGGCCGTGAGCTGCGCAGCTCTGAGGCTCGCCTTCGTTTCTTCGAGCTCTACTTTTTGTTTCAACGCCATCCTGTTCCTGAACATGTATCCAAAAACAACCAACGCCGATACGAGAAATATAAGTCCACCAACCAATGCCTGGTTTCGTTGAAGATGCGAGTCTTTGATCTCATTCTCCTGTCGCAAGGATTTCAGCTCACTTTCCTTTTTCTCAGTCTCGTACTTTGTCTGGAGCTCTGCAATGGCCTTTGTCTTTTCGTCTTTAAACAACGTGTCTTTCACAACATCATACTTTCTTAACTCATCCAGCGCCTTCGCAAGATCTCCTTCGGCTTCATAGATCTGCGAGAGCTCTTCATGTGCTTCGACTACCTGCTGTTTCGCATCGATCCGCTCCGCGAGCTCCAACGCCCTGGTTACATTCTTCTTCGCGTCGTCGAAATTTCTCTCACCGCGATAAATGCTTCCGAGATATCTCAGGGCAAACGAAAGATCTTTCTTGTTGTCGTATTTCTCGTGTAGCGATATCGCTCTGGTCAGTACTTCCTTCGCTTCTTTCTTCATCCCAAGTTTATCGTAAGCCATACCCGCATTGCCTAAAGTTGTTGGCAAAAACTGCTGGACGTTCAGCGCTTCGAATGCTTTCGATGCTTCGAGTGAGAAATACAACGAGCTATCATATTTTGGAATGTAGAAGTAGCACGAACCGAGGTTTGCATAGCAGGCAGCCACTCCGAATTTATTTGCGAGCTGCAAATAGATATTCAGCGCCCTTCTGTAATACACTGCAGCGTCGTCGAAATCCATTCGTTCCTTCATCACGATGCCGATGTTGCTGTACATCATCGCCATCTTCGATTTATTGCCGGCCTTCTCATAGATCGCCTGTGCCTGGTAATAATATTCGAGTGCCTTCTTGAAGTCGCTCATCCCGTCGTAAGTCACCCCGAGGTTATTCAGGGTGTTAGCGGTTTTGATGTCGTCGCCGATCTTATTTCTGAGGGCAAGGGCCTGTTCGAGATATGACTTGGAGTCGCTGTATTCGCCCTGCGCTTCGTAGGTAACGCCGATATTATGAAGGGCTTCCACCTCCAGGGTGTCTATGCGGGCTTCGCGGGCGAGGGCTAATGCCTGCATGCCATATTGGCGCGCGGTGTCGGCATTCTCGAAGCGGAGCTCCCAGCAGAGTTCGAGCAGGGTGGTGATCCGGTCCACTCCTTTGGTACCCGGGAGGGCGGTCTTCAGGCTGTCGGCAGTATTTTCCTGGGCGCAGGCAACCTGGAAGAGCGCGAAAAGGATCAAAAAACAGGCGATTTGCTTCATAGAAGGGGTATAGGGGATATTTTCAGCCAATCTTTGAAATTTAGACAGCCTTGCCGATATTTGCAGTCCCATTTTCAAGAATGGGATAAAATATTGATCGGATATGGCTCGAGTTTGTCAAATTACAGGAAAGCGCCCGCAGGTTGGTAACAAGGTTTCGCACGCCAACAACAAAACCAAGCGCAGGTTCTACCCGAACCTCCAGACTAAGCGATTCTTTGTTCCCGAAGAGAACAAGTGGATCACTTTGAAATTGTCTACCAAGGCAATCAAGACCATCAATGCAAAGGGTATATCTCTTGTGTTGAAGGAGGCTCGTCAGAAAGGTACTTTGACTGCTAACATCTAAAAGAAAAGCATCATGGCAAGAAGTAAGAATCGCATCCAGGTAATTCTCGAGTGCACAGAGCACAAGACGAGCGGACAGCCCGGCATGAGCCGTTACATTACCACCAAGAACAGGAAGAATACTACTGAGCGCCTCGAGCTTAAGAAGTATAACTCAGTTCTCAAGAAAATGACGTTACACAAAGAAATTAAATAATCATGGCAAAGAAAGTTGTCGCTACACTGAAGAAAACCGACGGTAAGAACTACGCTAAAGTTATCCGCGCTGTGAAATCTGAAAAGACTGGCGCTTATACCTTTAAAGAAGAGATCGTTGCCGCTGATCTCGTGAAAGAGACTTTGGCTAAGAAATAATTTTTTAGCTCTTAATTAAGAAGTAAGGTCCCTTTATGGGACCTTTTTTTTAACCCTAACGTTCCCCATATCGATGTTCGGACTGTTCTCAAAAGAAAAGAAGGACTCGCTTGACCAGGGTCTGCAGAAATCCAAAGAGGGTTTCTTCACTCGCCTTTCGAAGGCCGTTGCAGGCAAATCGACAGTCGACGACGAGGTGCTCGACAACCTGGAGGAGATCCTCGTAAGCTCCGACGTTGGTATAGAAACTACGCTGAAGATCATTGGGAGGATCCAGGACCGCGTTGCCCGCGACAAGTATCTTACCACTGCCGAACTCGATCGTCTCCTGAAAGAAGAAATAGCAGCACTGCTGGCCGAAAATAAGACGGCCGATGTTGCCGACTTCGAAACACCCGTCGACAAAAAGCCTTACGTTATGCTCGTTGTGGGTGTGAATGGTGTAGGTAAAACAACAACTATCGGAAAGCTGTCGGCCCAATTCAAAAAAGCAGGCAAGAAAGTAATGCTCGGCGCAGCCGATACTTTTCGCGCTGCCGCTGTAGACCAACTGAAGCTTTGGGGCGAACGCGTTGGCGTTCCCGTTATCGCCAAAGGAATGAACACCGATCCGTCAGCCGTTGCATTCGAAACTGTTAAAGCAGGTCTGGATGCAGGCGTGGACGTAATCATTATCGACACGGCCGGAAGGCTTCACACGAAAGTGAACCTGATGGAAGAGCTCACGAAGATCCGCCGTGTGATCCAGAAAGTTATTCCCGATGCACCTCACGACGTGTTGCTCGTACTCGACGGAAGCACCGGTCAGAACGCCGCTGTACAGGCCCGTGAGTTCACCAAGGCAACAGCAGTTACCTGTCTCGCCATCACGAAGCTCGACGGCACCGCTAAAGGTGGTGTTGTGATCGGCATCTCCGACGAATTCAAAATTCCAGTAAAATATATTGGCATTGGAGAGAAGGTGACAGACCTGCAGGTGTTCAACAAAACTGAGTTTGTTGACAGCTTATTTAGGAAGATTTAAAGGTCCAACTTCGCTAAAGCTCCGTTGGACGCGGCCGTTTATCTTCTCTTACTGGTATTCGCACAAAGATTTGGTAGTTGATTCCCCACCAGTTGGTCTTGAATGTTTTTCCGTAGCCGGGAACATCGTACGACTTAAGATCCCATTGACCGTGGCTGCTGTATGAAAACTTGAGGCGTCCCGTTGCTCCTAACCATAAAAACTTCCAAACTCTTACACGGAGTCCTGCTGTAAGCTCGTTCCAGTTGGCGTATGGATTGGGATTGCTTACATGAACATTCACGGTTTTGACGTCGTCAACAGTGTAAGCATAAGTGTAGCTGTAATCGCTTTGATCGGTATAGTTGGTATGACCTCTGCGGAAGCCGAGGAAGAACATATTGCGCTCCGGGTCTTTCAAAAGAAAATTAACATCAACACCAACACGGAAATATCTTCCGTCGCTCGAATAGCTTCCGTTAGCAAGCGTGTAGTTGGTGGTCCACGAACCGTAGTCGGCTGTTAAATAATACCTCCGAAAAATGTCGGCGTCGGCATTGATCTCCCAGCCTTTGAAATAATCGGTACGATAACTTTTACCAATAGAGAGAAGATCGGTGCCAATACGAATACCTGTTGGCAAAAATTTCAAACGCGATGAATCATTCAAGATGCGATCCTGTGCATTCAATTGCAGCGATACTGCCAATAAAATGATGCTACAGAAGTATCTGAACATTCTGATTCGGAAGCTTGGTTGCGAAATTAACCCGAACCTCCGGGTTAGGAATGAGAACAGTATTGAACGTGTTATACTTTATCGACAGATCGTTGTAGAAAGGAAGCGTTCCACAGTCAGGACCGAGTACTTTCGACTGATATGTGTAAGTGAGCACAAGTGTATCGACTCTGTTCCCCCAATAAAAGATGAACTCTGTTTCGTTTTTGGTGGGATCAAGGCTCACAAGATAAGTTGCCGATGCGGTTACAACGGAATCTTTGTAGAGTATTGTTGCATCGTCCAGCGGCGTGATAATAGAATCGACAACAACCGGTATAAGCGTGGATGGCTTCCTGATATTGACGAAATCGAACCGCACCACGTTGGAGTTTGTAAACACGCAATCGCCCTGGTCGAAACAGGAAGACATCAAAACACAAAGACCGACGAATAAAAAGGCGCGCAAAAGGGAATTTTTTGTCCGCAAATATACTTTTTCCTGCCTACGCCTGCTTCGCCGGGACTCCGGCAGGCGAAGGGTAGTATTTTTAGTAACTTTGCGCCTCATTTTACAGCTAACGTATTGAAAACCAAGGGTCATAAGAAGACAAAAGTCAATATCGTAACGCTGGGCTGCTCCAAAAATCTTGTGGATTCCGAGGTTTTACTGACGCAGCTCAGGGGAAACAATATTGATGCCACCCACGAGTCGAAGGAAGACGACTCGAATATTGTGGTCATTAATACCTGTGGTTTTATCGACAATGCTAAACAGGAATCGATCGATACCATTCTCAGGTATGTTGATGCGAAAGAAGAAGGTATTGTGGAGAAAGTATATGTTACAGGCTGCCTCTCCCAGCGCTACAGCGCCGATCTCGAAAAAGAAATTCCGGAAGTAGATGCGTGGTTCGGAACCCGCGACCTGTCGCGATTACTGAAGACTCTTAACGCCAATTACAAGCATGAGCTCGTTGGCGAAAGGATCCTCACCAACCCGAGTCATTTTGCATACTTAAAGATTGCCGAAGGTTGCGATCGTCCGTGTTCGTTTTGCGCCATACCGATCATGCGCGGCAAACATGTTTCGAAGCCCATTGAACAACTTGTACTTGAAGCGAAGAACCTTGCGAAAGGAGGAACGAAGGAATTGTTGTTGATCGCACAGGATTCAACGTATTACGGGTTAGATATCTATAAAAAAAGAAATCTCGCGGAGCTGATGTCGAAGATTGCCGATGTTGAAGGTATCGATTGGATCCGTCTTCACTATGCATTTCCTGCGGGCTTCCCTATGGATGTTCTCGATGTGATGCGCGAACGCAGCAACATCTGCAAGTATCTCGATATTCCTTTGCAGCACGGATCGACGAAGATGTTGCAACTGATGCGTCGTGGTATTACCCGCGAGAAGACAGAAGCGTTGATTGAAACCATCCGCGAAAAAGTACCGGGCATTGCAATACGAACAACGTTGATTGCGGGCCACCCGGGTGAAACACAGGAAGATTTCGATGAGATGATGTCGTTCGTTGAAAGAATGCGCTTCGATCGATTGGGAGTGTTTCCCTATTCGCATGAAGACAACACGCATTCATATACCATGGCCGACGATGTGCCGCCCGAAGTGAAGCAGGAACGTGTAGATGCGATCATGGAATTGCAGCAGGGCATTTCGTTCGAACTCAACCAGGAGAAGATCGGAAAGACCTTCAAGACGATAGTAGACCGAAAGGAAGAGGGACAATACATTGGCCGCACTGAATTCGATTCGCCGGAAGTTGACAACGAAGTAATACTTGAAACAAACGAATACCTAAGGATTGGTGATTTTGTTAACGCGCGTGTAAATTCCGCGTCAGAGTTCGATCTTTCGGCAATCGTAACTTCCTAATATGCAGGTTCACCGCGTCGCTCTTACGGAGACAAATGCTTTCTCCAATTTCTTCACAGATTACACAGAGCGAAAGGACCAGCTGAAACCGTTTTACGGACTCTTCCCAACACCGGAAAATTTCAAAGAGCTGATAAAGGCGAAATCATCTTTTGCCAATAGAGAAGTGTTGTGCCAGGCACTGGTAAAGCAATATGCAAAGACAAAAACTTCGAAGCTCGTTTCTTCCAACATCGACGCGCTAAGGAATCCGAACACATTTACGATCACAACCGGTCATCAACTGAATATTTTCACGGGGCCGTTGTTTTTCATTTACAAGATCGTGGCGGTGATCAACGCCTGTAAACAACTGAAAGAACGTTATCCGGAATACAATTTTGTTCCTGTGTTTTGGATGGCATCCGAAGATCACGATTACGACGAAATAAAATCATTTAGTCTATACGGAAAGAAATACACCTGGGAAACAGATCAGTCCGGTGCGGTGGGTAGGTTTAGTCCAAAAGACATTGCACCGATATTAAGCTCTGTTCCCGGAGATATAGATATTTTTAAAGAGGCATATTCAAAGTCTGCCACACTTGCAGAAGCTTGTCGCTACTATGTCAATGCGCTGTTCAATAAAGAGGGACTTGTAGTTATTGATGGCGATGATCATGATTTAAAATCTCTCTTCAAGCCAGTCATTCGCGAGGATGTTTTAAAACAAACACCCAAGGCATTAGTTGAAGAAAAAAATAAAAAACTCACTGATCTCGGTTATCATACGCAGGTTTTTGCGCGGGATATTAACTTTTTCTACCTGGACGATAAAACGCGTGCTCGTATTGAAAAGATTGATGATTATTATCAGGTAGTAGACACGTCAATACGTTTTTCTAAAGAAGAACTAGAAACTCTTATTGAAACGAATCCCGAAAAATTCAGTCCAAATGTTATTCTCCGCCCCGTATACCAGGAAGTAATATTACCAAACCTTGGCTACGTAGGCGGCCCGGCCGAAATGATCTACTGGCTTCAACTGAAGGGCATCTTCGATCATTTCAAAATACCATTCCCGATCTTGTTGCCCAGATGTTTCGCGCTATATATTGAACAACAACATATTGAGAAGTGGGAGAAGACGAAGCTCGACATCTCAGACCTGTTCAAAGAGAAAAACTATCTATTCAATCATTGGGTGCTCAGCAATACACGTCACGATCTTACCCTTGGCGGCGAGCTCAGGCATCTCGAGTTAATGATGAACAACATCAAGAACCGCGGCATTGAAATAGATCCAACGTTAGGACCATTGGTTGCTGCCGAAACTACCCGCATGAAGAAGGTCATGGAGAAAGTGGAGCGCAAGATGTTGAAAGCAGAAAAGAGGCTTCACAAAGAAAAGCTAGGACAGATAGAATCAGTAAAAGACGCCCTGTTTCCAAACGGTGGCCTGCAAGAACGCACCGAAAACTACCTGGGCTTCGCGCAAAAAGATCCGGACTTCGTTCAAAAGATGATCGACGTGCTCGATCCGTTCGACCTGAGGTTTAATGTCATTATAGATGACTAAGGCGGAAGCACGGAAATTATATCTTCAAAAAAGAACGGTGCTCGTAGGCGCTCATGAGATGAGCCTTCGCATTCATAAGAACATCCTGGCATCAGGTTATCTTAAATCCGCAAAAACGGTTCATATCTTTATGGCAACGATGGAAGAGCCGGATACATGGGAACTGATCAAAGATCTGCGCAGTCGCAAAAAGAAAATAGTTATACCAAGAGTCAACAACTCGGGCACGCTTGATCATTTTTATTACAAGAATTTCGAGCAACTAACGGAAGGTGCGTTTGGTATACTCGAACCAACCGATGGAATTCCTGCGAAGGTTGAAGATATCGACCTGGTGTTTGTACCTCTTGTTGCCTTCGATAAAGAAGGAAATCGTGTGGGATACGGGAAGGGTTTTTATGACAGGTTTTTAAAAAATTGCCGGCCCGATTGTGTTAAAGCAGGGCTTTCATTTTTCCCTCCGGCCGACGTTTTCGATGATGTTGAAGATCACGACATTCCACTTGATGTGTGCTTCACTCCGAATAATCTTTACACGTTCGGGTCTTAATTGAGCTGTTCCACAGAGTTACGCAGAGGTGGCACAGAGCTTCACAGAGAAATCCTCCGTGCAACTCTGTGAAGCCTCTGCGTAACTCTGCGCAATAACCACCTAAACGAATGGTTCTTCATGACTGAGGCAATGAAATGCCCCTAGTCCCCAAATAATATCCCTGCAATCCAATCCAACAACCTTCCTATCGGGGAAGCAAGCCTGCAGAAGATCCAGCGCCTTCTCATCGTTCGGGTCTTTGAAGATGGGCGTAACGATATAATTATTGCTGATGTAGAAATTCGCGTACGACATAGGCAGACGCATGCCTTCGTAAATAACTTTTCCTGGCATCGGCAGCTCGATGATGTCGATTGACCTGCCGTTCTCTAGTTTCATCTTCGCAAGGGCCTCTGTGTTTTCTTTCAGTGGCTTGTAGTTCGCGTCTTTCTTGTTGTGTTCAACAACAGTAACAACCGTTGTCTCATTAACGAAGCGTGTAAGATCGTCGATGTGGCCGTCGGTATCGTCGCCCTCGATGCCATCGCCTAACCAAAGGATGTTGGTTACTCCGTAGAAATCGCGGAGCTTTGACTCAATCTGTTGCTGTGTAAGATTTGGATTCCTGTTCTTGTTCAACAAACAGTTCTTTGTTGTGAGAACTGTTCCTTTTCCGTTGAAGTCGACAGAGCCGCCTTCCATTACGATGCCGGGATGATAAACGGGAATGTTTAAGGCTTTACCGATCAATGTCGGGATCACATCGTCGAGATCGAATGGAGGATACTTTCCGCCCCACGCATTATAACCCCAGTCGACAATAACTTTCTTCGTCTCAGCTTTCGGATTGACGAGAAACGCCGGACCATGATCGCGACACCACGCGTCGTTGGTTGGATGAAACCAGAATTTTACTTTGTTAAGATCAGCATTGACGTTACGAAGATGTCCAAGTGCAGTTGTCTTCATGGCTTCGTCGCGAACGTTGATGTTCACGATTTCGCCTTCGGCGACTAATTTTATAAACTCTGCATACACTGGAAAGATTGTATGGATCTTGCCAGGCCAGGATGCCTCTTTATGTGGCCAGCTTAACCAGGTTGATGTATGTTTTGCGAACTCAGCAGGATGATAATATCCTAACGATGCGGGCGTAGTCATTCTTCGTCGATAAACCTTTTGGTAATAGGCTGATAAGAGTCTATGCGACGATCCCTGAGGAAAGGCCAATGTGTACGATAGCTATCCGTTTTATCGAGATCGATCTCCTGTACGTGCACTTCTTCTTTATCGTGCGAAGCCTGGTAGACAACGCGACCAAGGGGATTCGCAACGAAAGAACCGCCCCAGAACTTCATGGCACCATTTTGTTCGAAGCCAATGCGGTTTACACTTACAACGTGAATGCCGTTTGCAACTGCGTGACTGCGCTGAATGGTCTGCCATGCTCCGAACTGTTCGGCGTTGGTTGCTTCATCTTGCGATGTAGCCCAACCGATAGCTGTGGGATAGAATATGATCTCGGCGCCCATGAGCGCCGTGATGCGCGCTGCTTCGGGGTACCATTGGTCCCAGCAGATCAATATGCCTATCGTAGCAAACTTTGTTTTGAAAACTTTATAACCGAGATCGCCCGGTGTGAAGTAGAATTTCTCGTAGTAAGCGGGATCGTCGGGGATGTGCATCTTGCGATACTTGCCCAGGTAAGTTCCATCGGCATCGAGAACGGCGGTGGTGTTGTGATAAATGCCGCTTGTTCTCTTCTCGAACAACGACGCGATAATAACAACATTGAGTTCTTTCGCGATCTCCGCGAGCTTGTCGGTTGCAGGACCAGGAATTGATTCCGCGAGCTTGAAGTTGTCGTAATCCTCCACATCGCAAAAGTAGAGCGAGCGAAAGAGCTCCTGCAGGCAAACGATCTGCGCGCCTTTCTTTGCAGCTTCACGGATCTTTACGATTGCCTTGTCGAGGTTTTCAACCGGGTCTTTGCTACAGCTCATTTGCACAAGACCGACCTTTACGTTCTTTCCCAATGTTTATAAAATTTTTGTGGTGCAAAAGTAACATGTGAGGGCGGGGATTAGTGCGAGTGTGGGAAGATTTTTATGGGGTTATGGCACAGAGTTGCGCAGAGGTATCACAAAGGTGCGCAGAGGTTTAATGCATTTCTCTGTGAAACTCCGTGCTGCCTCTGTGCAACTCCGCGCTATAGCTTTTCGTAGCGCGGACCATTTCTTTTTTACCGGGCGGTCCGACAAGGGTCTCAACCTGCATCCCTAACGTTTTCAAATCTCGTTTCAATTGACCTTTGGCACAATAAGTCACGAACAAACCACCGGGCACCAATGCATTGCAGACCTTCTCGATCATCGGAAACTCCCACATCTCGGGTTGTTTGGATGGAGCGAAGGCGTCGAAAAAAATTATGTCGTAAATGGGATCCAGTGTGATCGACTGAAGGGTAGTGTGGATTTTATTTAATTTAAAATTGGTGATTTCGAATTTGGGATTGATGTGAAGTTGCTTAAGAAGATCCTGCGGAGAATAATTTAACAGGTTTACTATTTCTTCTGAGATCGGAAACGCTTCGATAGCCGTGTAATTCACTCTCTTGTTCGACAATGCCGTTAACAGTGCATTCAGTCCTGTTCCAAAGCCGACTTCGAAAATGTTTACGTCATCTTTTGGGTAATACTCGAGGCCATTTTTAATAAACACGTGCATCGACTCCTGCACGGCGCCATGTTTCGAATGGTAGGTCTCGTCCAGCTCTTCATTCAGAAGCGAATGCGATCCATCGGATGTTGTAATGATCTTAATCACGTGCGATCAGCGCAACGGCCATCGCGTTTACGCCCTCCTGCCGGCCCACATACCCGAGTGTTTCGCTGGTGGTGGCTTTAATAGAAATATCGTCTGTCGAAATGTTCATCAACGGCGCGAGAACTTTCTTCATCTCTTCAATATGCGGGTTGATCTTCGGAGCCTCAAGACACACCGTGCAATCGACATTCTCAATCCTCCACCCCTTCTCGCGAAGCATACGGGTAACGTCGTCCAAAAAGAACTTGCTGTCTTTACCTTTCCAACGCGGATCTTTATTCGAATAATGATAACCGATGTCGCGAAGATTAGCAGCACCGAGAAGAGCATCGCAGATGGCGTGGATTAACACGTCGGCGTCGGAATGACCAACAGCGCCTTTGTCGGATTCTAGTTTAATTCCGCCGAGCCAGAAATCTCTTTTAGTTTCTAGTTGGTGTACATCGAAACCAAGCCCAACCCGAATTTTCATGAAAGCGATTTGTAGTATAATACACTTGCGTTCTCTTCTTTCACGATGTTATTCGAAACTCGAATGATATCTTTAAGAGAAACATCTCTCAGCATCTCCGCTTCACGATTCACCAAACTGGCATCACCAGACAGCGCAGCGAAAGCAAGATTCGTAGCGCGGCTCATCAACTCAACCTCGCCGAATTCCAACGTCGCCTCGGCCTGGTTCTTTACTTTCTCCAATTCTTCTTCGGTAGGACCGGTTGTAAGAACTTCTTTGATAACCCTGTCGATCTCCGATTCTGCCTGTTCAAACGTTACGCCACCCTTTAACCTTCCGCTGATCACAAACTGACCCGGATCGATCGTGCCTGTTGTGAAAGTGGAGATCGACGTGAATAATTCTTTCTCATCGACCAGCTGTTGATACAACCTGCTGGAATGTCCGCGACTCATAACATCGCTAAACAGGTCGGCTGCATAGAAATCAATATCGAAACGACCGGGCATGTGGTACGACTTGTAGATCGCATTGGCCGGAACTTTTGCTTCAACAGTTTGTGTGCGCTTGCCACTTTGCTTCGGCTCAACGGGAAGATTTCTCGACTCCGGCTTGCCTGCGGGTATCGGTCCGAACCATTTCTCGGATAACTTCTTCACCTGGTCGACGGTAACATTGCCGGCAACAACAAGGATCGCGTTCGGCGGCAGGTAATGTTTAAAGAAAAATCCTTTCACATCGTCCATCGTCGCATTTTCGATGTGAGAAATTTCTTTACCAATGGTTGCCCACTGGTAAGGGTGCACTTTATAAGAGAGCGGCCTTAGCTTCAGCCAAACATCGCCGTAAGGCTGGTTGAGATACCGTTGCTTGAATTCTTCGATCACAACCTTGCGCTGCACCTCGAGAACTTTCGGGTCGAATGAAAGACTGAGCATACGATCGCTCTCGAGCCAGAACCCGGTCTCGAGATTATCTGCGGGAAGCGTCAGGTAATAATTGGTGATGTCGGTGTTTGTGAACGCATTGTTTTCGCCACCCACTTTTTGCAGTGGCTCGTCGTAGTTGGGAATATTCACGGAGCCGCCAAACATCAGGTGTTCGAATAAATGGGCGAAGCCGGTCTTCTCGGGACTTTCGTCACGCGAGCCGACATCGTATAAAATATTCATCACTGCAATCTGCACCGAACGGTCTTCGTGCACGAATACGCGAAGGCCGTTATCCAACGTAAATGAACTATAAGAAATCATGAACGCAAATTAAAGAATCTCAATCTCTCTTTCCTCCACGGTGGTACTTCCGCCGGTGGATGTCTGTTTTGTCTGAACACTGTAGATGATCCAGCCCGAACCTCCGTGCACGCGGGCACCGATGTATTCCGAATAACTTATCTCGGGCATCTCGTCACGCGGAGGAAGTTTTTCTTTCGTCGATTTCGTGAGGTTCTTCATCACTTCGTAGGTCGCATCGGTCATCTGTGTCTTGTCGAACTCTTTCCAAACACGAAGCACGGCGTTGTCTTCGCCCTCGTTGATCTCCGAAAGCTGAACGGTCATCAGCACGTCAACAGGTTTTCCGGGAATTCCGTTCGATACGAGATTGGTCTCGATGTCGTCGTGGAGCGTGTACTTGCCACCGTGAAAAGTATAGAACTGCAGGATGTCGAGGATTGCGTAAGTTTCAATCGCAGCCTTGGACGACATCTGCTCTTCAACATTTTTCAAAACCTGGTCGACATCTGCGAGGTTTTTATACTTCTGCCTGATGGCGACAAACGCCGTTTTCACCTCATCGCGAATTTCTTTCCAGTTCACGACCTCCTGGAATGCACCAAGGTCACTCGTTTTAATGACAACTTTCATGTCTTTAAAAATGCTGGAGATCGACTTGGTGAACTGGTTCGACCCGGAGATGTCGAAATTTTTATAATGCCATTCGATGACATAATTGGTCGCTGTTGAATCGAGAACTTTCACGTCCACCTGGTATTTGGTGGTTTCGACATCAACGGTATCCTGTTCGCCTTTAACCTTATATTTTTTATTGACGACGTTATAAGTCTGCACGTCGTTTTTGCTCCAATAGCCGATCACCTGTATCGACGAATCGGCAGGCATAATTTGAGCGCTTGCCGCGGAGATCACCAGGGCAAAAATGATGGAAAGGAATGTTCTCATTATTTCGCGCCCGTCAGTTTTTTAATAATGTCGGTCTCTTCCTTTTTATACGGAGTGCCATCTTCATTCAGAATTTCATGATGCCAAACTGCAGGCTGACGTCCATCGACGTACGGTTTCTGCCATGAATCCCATGGAAGGTTGGTCTGCGTTTTTCCGACAACGAATCCCCAGTTGATCATACCGATCTTATCTCTTTTACCGATAGGAAGAATGGTTTCGAATGTGCTCTTGTTTCCGCGGGCGAGATACTCGGTGCAGATCAGGGGGCGCTCGTATTTTTTCAAAAAGGCGATCGCTCTTTCGAAAGATGCCGTGTCGTCGTAGCAATGGAATGTAACAATGTCCGACAGGTCGAGCTGGATCTTCTCTGTCTTCGTGAGCTCTTTAAATTCTTTGTAATTGATCTTCCAGACGCCGGATGTCAATGGCTGTGAAGGTTTTGCGGCGCGTGTCCATTCGAAAGCTTTCGGAAGAATTTTCTCTATGATCTCGATCTTGTTCTTCGGATCGGCATAACTGTTGGCATTATAATTATCGGGTTCGTTCCAAACATCCCAGCTCATCACACGCTTATCGTTCGCGAAAGCGGTAACAACACCTTTCACATAAGCTTTGAGACGCGGCCATTCTTTTTCGTCTGCCAGTGCAGTTGCACCGGGACTTTGCAGCCAGCCTGAGTTGTGAATTCCGGGAGTCGGATCTTTTTGCTTTCCGAGTTTCGGAAGCGGATCCCAGCAGCTGTCGAACAATACCAACATAGGCTTGATATGATGTTTCTCACAAACAGCGAGAAACTGGTCTATTCTTTTTTTGAAACCCTCGGGGTCTTGTTTCCAAAGCAGGTCATGCAGAAACACGCGCATTGTGTTCAAGCCAAGGGCTTCGGCCCACTGTAACTCCTGGTCTATACGTTTGAGGTCGAATGTTTCGGCCTGCCACATTTCCAACTCATTGATAGAATTTGATGGTATATAATTGCAACCTACGTACCACGGCTGTGTCTTATACCAGTCGTTGGCTTGTTGTGCAGTCCATTTCTGTTGCGCCTGGGATGCGAGGGCTACCAGGAGAGCGAGGAATAACAAGGCTTTCTTCATTATTTAGTATTTACATTGTAAAATTAATTATTTCTGATGTCCGCCCCTACCCGTCGTTATGATCTCGATTGGCTTCGGCTTATCTGCATCGTGATCCTGTTGTTCTATCATACCGGCATGTGGTTCAATACATGGGGATGGCACGTGAAGAACAACGAACTCAGCAGGTCGTTCGAGTTCTGGATGGTGTGGCTTCATCCGTGGCGAATGCCGTTGCTGTTATTCATTTCGGGCGCGGGAACTTATATGGCGCTGGGCAAAAGAACGCGTAAGCAATTCGCAGGCGAAAGATTCAGAAGACTCTTCATTCCTTTGTTGTTCGGGATGTTCGTTGTGGTTCCTCCGCAGATCTATTTCGAATACATCGATAAGTATCCTAACTATTGGGAATTCTATAAAACAGTTTTTCAATTCAAACCATATCCTGGTGGAAGCTTCAGCTGGCATCACCTGTGGTTTGTTCTTTACCTGCTTATCTATTCGTTAGCGCTGCTGCCGTTCCTTGCGTTTATCAGGTCGGAACGATCGTTGAACTTCAAGGCTAAAGCGAGAAAGTGGTTGTCGTCTGCATGGGGAACATTGTTTATCCCATCGATCTTTATCTTCCTTACGCAGCTTGCGTTGCGTCCGTACTTTCCCGAAGAGACGCACAATCTCCTGGACCTTTCATACCTCGTCTTCTATGGATGTTTCTTCTTCTTCGGTGTGCTGCTCTACTCCGATACAGAATTGTGGGAGTCGATCGAAAAGAACAGGAAGAAATTATTGATTGCCGCCGTGCTGATCTTGATCCCATTCTACGGAGTGTTCCTGCACTGGCATAAGGTTATCGACATCGGCATTTATGATGAAGACACGCTGGACGTGATATTCGATATTGCTTCGATATTCCTCAGCTGGTTTACGTTGGTCACCGTGATTGGATATGGCCAGCGTTATCTCAACAAACCGAATCCCATGCTTCCTTACACCAACGAAGGGCTTTATCCATTTTATATTTTACACCAGACGGTCATCATCTGGCTGGGATGGTATATCTGTAAGACTGATTGGAGTATCGCAGCGAAGTATTTTTCGATCTGCTTCGTTACACTGGCGTTTTGTATAGGGTTTTATTTTCTTTTGATAAGCCCCTTTAACATTATGAGGTTATTCTTTGGAGTAAAGAAGAAAGAACAATCACGCATCTAGCTCGCGGATCTCAAAATCCTTTCCTTTTCCGAATTTCAACACTTCCTTTAAAAGATATCTCTCGAGAGTGTGAATGTCCTTTACCTTAAAATCATTCACTAAGATCTTTTCGATCTCGAACTCGTAACGATCACCATAATTGATCAGGTAATAACGATGTCCAACCCGCAACACATCAAAACTCAGTCCTGCCATACTATCACAAATCTTCCTCACGTTCCAACATCAGCACCGATGCTTGCGGAACAATAAAATATTTTTCACTCTCATACTGTACTTCGATAGCACCCTTCTGTAAGAATATAGCCAGGTCGCCTTCACGGGCCTGGAGCGGCAGGTACTTCACCTGGTCTTCTTTTCCCTTCCACACGTCTTCTTCCTCTGCGGGGAGCGGCAGCGGGTAGCCGGGACCGGCCTTGATCACATAACCCGTCTGGATCTTCTCCGTTTCCTGTACGCCAGGAGGCAACCAAAGGCCACTCGCTGTTTTTTCGGAGGCCTTCGTTGGTTTGATCAATAACCTGTCGCCAACGACAATCAGTTTCTTTAATTTATTATCTGCCGTTACTTTCATTTCAGACTCGACATGTCGATTACAAACCTATACTTCACGTCATTCTTTATCATGCGCTCGTACGCCTCGTTGATGTAAGTCATAGGTATCACTTCCACGTCCGACACAATGTTCTTCTCTGCACAATAGTCTAACATCTCCTGTGTTTCGGCAGTTCCTCCGATCATAGAGCCAATGAGACTTCTTCTCTTACCCACCAATGTAAAAGGACTTACCTGTGGATCTCTCGTAGGCAACCCCACGATCACCATCTTGCCATTCACACCGAGTAGTTTCAGGTAGTCTTCATATTCGTGCTCGGCAGATATCGTATTGATGATGATGTCGAAGTGGTTCGACAATTTCTTCATCTGGTCTTTATCTGTCGTCAAAGCAAAATTATGAGCGCCTAATTTTCTTGCGTCTGCTTCTTTCGATTTCGAAGTGCTGAGCATTGTTACTTCGGCGCCGAATGAAACTGCAAACTTCACGGCCATGTGGCCCAGTCCGCCGAGACCAACAATCCCGATCTTATGTTCTTTCGCGGCACCAACGTAACGCAACGGCGAATACGTTGTAATGCCCGCACACAACAATGGAGCAACACCCTTCGCATCGAGCTTCGGAGAAACGGTGTAAACATATCTTTCGTCTGTAACGATCTGCGTGGAGTAGCCACCCATCGTAACGTTCTTGCTGTTGCGCTCATAGGCATTGTAGGTGCCAGTCATTCCTTCGTCGCAGTATTGCTCGAGGTGGTTGTTACACTGCTTGCAATGCCTGCATGAGTCTACCATCACGCCAACGGCAGCCAGGTCGCCAACCTTGAACTTCTTCACGTTCTTGCCAACCTTCAGCACTTTGCCAAAGATCTCGTGACCGGGAACCATTGGGTACATCGACTCGCCCCATTCATCGCGGGCCTGGTGAATGTCGGAATGGCAAACACCACTGTAGAGAATATCTATTTGAACGTCGTTGTCACCAACTTCGCGACGATCGATCGAGAACGGTGTGAGCTTCGAAGTAGGACTTTGTGTTGCGTATGCTTTTACTGCTGTCATTTTAATTCGTTTTTCTTTAAGAGGTCAATTGCGTGATTAGCAGCGCGTGCTGTAATCGCCATATAAGTAAGCGAGGGATTTTGTGTTGATGTCGACGTCATGCATGCCCCGTCGGAGACAAATACGTTCGGGGCATGGTGCACCTGGTTCCACTTGTTGAGCATCGAGGTCTTAGGATCGTTGCCCATTCTTGCGCCACCCATTTCGTGGATGTCGAGACCCGGAGCCTGTTTGCTGTCGCGGGTTTCAATATTTGTGAAGCCTGCTTTCTGAAACATCTCCGTGTATTGTTCGAAGAAGTCTTTCAACATCTTCTCATCGTTGTCGTCGTAGGCAACGTTGAAGTTGATCTGCGGAATTCCCCATTCGTCTTTCTTCTCTTTATCGAGCGACACGTAGTTAGTCTCCTTTGGAATGGTTTCGCCCATGAACTGTGAACCAATATTCCATGGACCAAGCTTGTTGTCCTTGCTCATCAGCTTGGCCTTCAGCTCTTCGCCATGTCCGTCGGTATTGGGGCCACCCCAACGACCGCCCCAGAATGTTGCTGCATAGCCGCGGAGAAAATCTGTTTCCTGTTTCTTCACATTCCTGAATCGCGGAATGTATGCGCTGGTAGGACGTCCGCCGGTCGAGGTCTTGTCGAGCATGCCTTCGTACTGTGCGCTGATATGTCCGCGATAATTATGGAACGCGAAATATTTTCCAAGTATACCACTGTCGTTACCGAGACCATTCGGAAAACGGGCCGACTGCGAATTCAAGAGAATAAGATTGGTGTTCACAGCACCAGCATTCACGAAGATCACCGGCGCAAAATATTCGATAGATTCTTTTGTGTTCGAATCGATGATGCGAACGCCGGTAGCTTTCCCTTTCTTATCGTCGTAGATGATCGAGTGGACAACAGAGAACGGTCTCAACGTAAGATTGCCGGTCTTCGCAGCCCACGGTATTGTTGTAGAGTTGGCGTTGAAGTAACCGCCGAAAGGACAACCGCGCTGGCAGAGATTGCGAGCCTGGCATTGTCCGCGGCCTTGCTGGAGATGTATCGGTTGCGGCTCCGAAAGATGAGCACAACGTGCATAGATCACATGACGATCTTTATATTCTTTCTCAACGGCACTTTTGAAGTGATCTTCGATGCAGCTCAATCCCCAGGCGGGAAGAAATTCGCCGTCGGGTAAAGTATCGACACCATCCTTGTTGCCGCTGATGCCCACAAATTTTTCGACATAACTATACCACGGCGCGAGATCGTTGTAACGTATCGGCCAATCGACAGCAAACTTATCGCGCGCCGGTCCTTCGAAGTCGTAGTTGCTCCAGCGTTGTGTTTGTCGTGCCCATAAAATACTTTTTCCGCCAACCTGGTATCCGCGGATCCAGTCGAACGGTTTTTCCTGTGTGTAAGGATGGTCGGTATCTTTTGCGAAGAAGTGCATGGCATCTTCACGAAATGCGTAGCAGCGACTTACAACGGGATTGTCTTTCCTGATCTCGTAAGGAACCTCACCGCGATGTTGAAACTCCCACGGCATCATGTTGGTGGTGGGATAATCTTTGAGGTGTTTCACATCGCGGCCGCGTTCGAGCAACAATGTCTTGAAACCTTTCTCGCAAAATTCTTTTGCAGCCCAACCGCCGCTCATGCCACTGCCAATTACAATAGCGTCAAAAGTATTAGTCTGTTGCATGTTTACTAAGAATTAACAGGAACACAAGCCTGGAATTTTTTAGGGATGAGGTCGGTCACGCCTCTAACATCTTTAAGATATTGCTCCGATGTCGTGAAGTTTTCAATAGTTCCGTCTTTCACCATTTCATAGAATGCTTTCGCATCGCCGTCGAGTGTATCGACAAATTGATTTCGTTCTTCGGGTGACATGTCTGCGAATCCTTTTTCTGTAAAAACTTTCATGCCGGCCTCGAATTTTGCCTGCGCGTCGGGCGGAAGGCAATCGTGAGTCATCATCACAACGAATTCCTTCGTCTTGAGACTTTGGGAACCGGGTAGAATAAACTCAGTAAGCTCGGTCATTAAGTCCAGCTCGTTTCCCTTGCAAGAATACAGCAATGCACCACCTGCAGAAACGAGGAGTACGTTTCGTAGTGCTTCTCTTCTTTTCATGTTGAAATTGTTCGAAATTGAAAGGTAAGACAGAATAAGAAAATATGCTACCCTATTCATTCCGTTTGGCGTTGCGACACTTTTCCAGGAAAAGGATCTACTCGTCGATCATTATCCTCAGCTTAACTGTGGGTTTTGTGTGCACGTGTTTGCTCGTTTCTTTTTTGATAGCCGAAGAGAACGTGGATTCATTTCATGCCAAGCGCGAACGATTGTTTGAGTTGGTAAGCGACGATCCGTTTGGCGCGAGCGAGGGACGTCTCAACTACACAACGGTGGCAACCGGCAACTACCTGGCTAGCTACCCGGAGGTAGAAAATTCCTGCCAGCTTACGGCTATCAATCACGCCGAAGCGGAAATTGACGAAAAGGCTACACCACTCGCGACTATCGGTGTCGACACGTCGTTCTTCACCATGTTCGATTTCCCGCTGGCTTCGGGAACACGCAAGCTCACCAGCGACGGCGTATTTATAACATCGGCCAAAGCCAGGCAATTGTTTGGCACAACCAACGTGCTCGGAGAAAGCTTCTCGTTACGTACAAGAGATTCTGTAAGACTTGTGTCGATAACCGGCGTATTTGCCGAACCTAAGGAAAAGAGTCACTTAAAGTTTGATGCCGTCGTATCACACGCGGTGATTGAAAGACCACAAGGCGAAGCGCGTGGTGGCGTTCACTACCTGTTGCTGCATAATCCGGATGCAAGCACTCTCGAAGCGAAAATAAACGGCGACACGCTTCGGCCCACGTTGCTTGGCACGGGTAAGCTCAAATATTATTTCGTGCCTCTTGAAAAAGCATATACGTCGTTGTGGAATCGTTATCCATACATGCAAACGCGAAGCGAGACTTTTATCTGGGTTGGTTGGATTGTTGGTGGGCTCATCTTGTTCATGGCCAGCTTCAACTTTGCGAACCTGTTTTTGCTGTCGATGCAGGAAAGAAAAAAAGAAGCCGGTATTCAAAAAACACTGGGCATCTCTTTTTGGCAAGTCCTTCGTGGGGCAACAACGGAAGCTGGTATTTATATAGGGATCTCATTTTCACTGGCGATCATCCTCGCGTATTCACTAATGCCAATATTCAACAGTGTTCTGCAGGTTGATCTGCAGTTCGATTACATGTCGCGTGTCACAGTGTTGTTAATTATCGGCGGTGTTGTTTTGTTTCTTGCAATCGTTGTTGTACTCGCGGCCACGTTGCAGCAGAGAAGAGTTCTGCCTGTAAGTATGATGAGAAATGTTTCGGCCAAAGTGAGATTCAGTAAATTGTTTTTCACGCTGCAGTTTTTTGTATCGATCACTCTCTGCGTTTGCTCGATCACGATCATTAAGCAGATGAAATTTATTGAGACGGCACCCATCGGGTTCAACAGGAATATCATTCAATTGGATGTTATCAAGAAAGATCTCGCTCCAAAAGTAACGGAGCTTAAGAACCTTGTTCTTCAGATTCCTGGTGTCGATGGTGCATCACAATCATCAGGCAACCCGATATCCGGACTCATGATAGTTGCTGTGGAGATCGACGGCAAACCCGTTAGCGTTTACCTGTTCGAGGGCGACGACGACCTGGTCACGACGCTCGACCTGGAAGTGCTCGAAGGCGCTGGCACTATTAAAAATCCCGGCGACAAGATTGTAAATGAAACTTACCTCAAGACATTTAACGTAAAGAATCCGATTGGTGCAGATTTTCCAGGCGGTCCCCAGGGTTCGAAGATTGTTGGCGTTGTTAAGGATTTTACATGCTCATCTTTTAAGGCAGCCATTCCCGCTGTTGCCATCTCGCACCGGGACCAGGCAAGAAGCTTGTTGATCAGCTACGGACAAAGTGATCCCGGCACATTGCTTCCAAAGATCCAGGCCTCATGGACGAAAATATTCCCCGACGAACCTTTCGAGTTCAAAATACTGCAGCAGGACCTGATGAAAAAATACTCCGAAGAATCATTGTTCTACAAGGTCGTTCTCGCCGCTTCGATCACCAGCATGATCATTTCATGCTTCGGATTGTTCGCGTTATCGTGGGCCGTTATCAAAAGTCGCGCAAAAGAAATGGGCATCCGCAAAGTTCTTGGCGCCAGCATCGCGAATGTTCTCGGCCTGCTTACGGCAACATTCGCGAAGCGATTGCTGCTTGCGTTCGCCTTCGCAGCTCCGACGGGTTATTATTTAATGACACTTTGGATGGACAGGTTCGTGAGCAAAGCTCCAATCGACGCCTGGGTTTTCGGGGGTACGGCTCTCGCCCTAACTTTCATCGCAATCATTACCTTAGGTTTTCAAACACTCAAGGCATCCTTGTCAAGCCCATTGGATGAAATAAAAGAATGAAGTACAGAAGCGTTTTGATAATTATCTGCATAGCGGCATTATCATGCACTAAGCCAGGCAACACAGACACTCCTGCAACCCCGGCACCTGATTCACTTGCGACTGTTCAGCAACATGCAAACATCGACTATTGGTGGCCCGCGCTCTACGAAGAAAAGTCGCAGTTCGAACCATTTAATAAACTCTACCAGCAAGTTCAGCAAGCCATCCATTTAAAAGACAGCCTGGGTTTTAAAGATGGCGGTATGACTGCGGCCGATAGTGTAGTAGCGAATGAAGCTTTCGATAAGTTGTATCAAAGTATCATCGACTATAGCAAACAAGTGACTCCAGGTATCAAGGTAGAAAAAGGTAAAAGTGCGGTTCGCCCCGACAGCGTTCTTCGCGGTAAAGACGAAAGTCACAGCCTCATACCCGTTTCTACTTCCACCACGCTCGATAAAATTGACTTTACGTTTTTAGGAGGCGCCCCCTTTGTTTATCAAAATGAATATGTAATTAAAGATGCCAACGGCAATCCTGAATCGCAATACACCATTAACGTTTCAGAAAACAGTGAATATTTCTTCAACTATGTCTATTCTCGTCAGCCAGTTCCGATGGAGATCAGCTACGGACCACCACTCTCGGCGTACGACGGGCCGAAGTTCGGTATCAATGGCGTCGGTTCAATTACCCATCATTTAAGTAACAGGATCCCTGTTTTGTTTTTGACATCGAACGGCACCGTTCCGGCAACACTCATTAGCGTAAATATGAAGCTTACAGATGAGTATGGTTGCGTGTCCAGCTACCCGACATATGTTTTTGGATGTGTTGAAAATCTCAATCCATCGGCAATCTTCGGTGTAATTTATTCCGACAATCGATCTTCCTTCGAAAATGCTGAGAGCCTGTACGATCCAAATAGTCCCGCCTGGAGCTACGACCTCGATGGCGACGGCAACATCGATCTTGTACGGATCCAAAGCACCACATCGGGAGCTTCATCAGATGAGTTGGGCGTTGCGATCTGGTTCGCTCACATTAACAATAAGTGGGTCGTGATCGATTATGCATCGCAACCCGACTGCACATAAACATGCGGCGGAGTCGTTACATCGGCGTCAGCATTCTTTGCCTCTTCTTTTTTCTTGTCTTAGCGATTGCATTCGTAAGCTCCGATCTGTCGGCAACGATGATCATCGGTGGGGAAAATTCCGTTGGCGAGTGGATGTCGGGGGTTTTATTAGTGATCTCTGCAACAGTCACTGCCGTTGATGCTTTGAGGCGAGGCTGGCGGCCGTGGATGATCTTTTCTTTATTTTTTATCCTGCTCGCCGTCGATGAAAACTTCATGATCCACGAAGCGATTAAGCGTCACATCGTTTTTTCATCATTCGAAAAAACCAATCATCCAATTTATTGGATCGGCGAGCTGCCCGTGATACTTGCTGCATGCTTCGGCGCCGTTGTTGCATGGATGCTGTGGAAAAACATCGATAAGGGCATTCGTTGGTTAATTCCGGCGGGTGTGATCTTTGAAATCGCGTCGGTTACAATCGATGTGATGTCGGCGGGAGTTCTGTGGGAAGATAGCCTTAAGCTTATCGGAGAATTATGTGTTACAAGCGCGTTGGGTTACGATGTACAAAAGCAGTAACTTAAGTTCCTCAAAATTTATTGTCGTATGATCCGGAGAATCACAACACTCTGCCTGTTTTTAGTTGCAACAATCGCATTCGCAGAAGACGGTCCTGCCACGCTGCCGATCGGTTCGAAAGCAATCGACTTCTCGTTACCTGGTGTCGACGGGAAAACATATACGTTAAAAGACTTCAGCAGCTCGCAGATCTTGCTGATCGTCTTTACGTGCAACCATTGTCCTACTGCACAGGCATACGAAGAGCGCATCAAGCAACTTGTTACCGACTATTCAGGTAAAGGCGTGGCCATTATTGCCATCAATCCCAACGATCCGCTTTCGGTTCGTCTCGATGAAATGGGTTATACCGACCTGGGCGACAGCTTCGAAGACATGAAGATCCGCGCCAAAGATCAACAGTTCAATTTCCCATATCTCTACGATGGCGAAACTTCGGAGACTTCAAAAAAATACGGACCACAAACAACGCCTCACGTTTTCATTTTCGATAAAGACCGGATTCTTCGTTACACGGGCCGCATCGACGACGTCGAAAAACCGGGCGGAGCAAAAGTTCACGACACCCGCGCCGCCCTCGATGCAATGGTCGCCGGCAAACCAGTACCCGTTGAAAAGACGAAGACATTCGGTTGCTCCGTGAAGTGGCCCGACAAACGCGACTTTGCCGCCGAAGAACCGAAAGGTTGGGACAAAGAAGCGGTGACCATCGAAGACCTGAAGATCGAAGACCTCAAAGGCATTCTTGCCAACAACACAACAGACTATAGGCTCATCAATGTTTGGGCAACATGGTGCGGCCCATGCGTTTCGGAATTTCCCGAGTTTATGAACATGCACCACATGTATCGCAACCGCGAGTTTGAACTCATCACGATCAGCATGGACGACATGGCTCGCAAGCAGAATGCTTTAAACTTCCTGAAAAAGAAAAAAGCCTCCAGCAAGAACTACATTCTCGACGGCGACAAGTACAAGTTCATCGAAGCGATGGATAAGAAGTGGGAAGGATCGTTGCCTTACACAATATTTATTGCTCCCGGTGGAAAGATCCTGTATGCAAAACAAGGGATCATCGACCCACTCGCGATGAAGAGACTTGTTGCGAATAGTGTGGGGAGAGTTTACTGACGTAAGAGTACAGCTCCTCTATAAAACACATACCCGCCAATCGCCATCATGGTGTGACTGATGTCGAGATAATTAAACCATTCGTGAATGGAGAGCTTGTTCATGAACACGAGCGCGGCACAGCTGGCAACAAAAACTGCGATGATGATCACGAAGCTTCCCTTGTCGCGGGTGCGATACCAGGTGTAAAGATGGAACGGCAGCACGACGCCGAGCAGCCCGTAGCCCGAATGAAATTCCACCCACTTGAAATCCAACGTCCACATGGTGGTGATCATGACGGTAAGAAGCTCAACGATATTCAGACCAAGAAAAAATTTACTGATCCGCGGATCGATCAGGGGCTTCGCATGTTCTATCGAAGAACGTTCGATCAACGCGATCGACAACATACTCACGATCCACCCTGGAAGTTTCCATGCAAAGCTCAATGCGTATAGAAATGCATGACCGATCAATCCACCAAACAGTGTACCGATCGCCATCAATAGAAAATAATATCGAAAGTAAAGTTGAGTGTTTCCCGGAAGCGCCTGCTTGCGAAGACGAAAGAAAGCCACGAAACAAACTGCCGACACGAGCAGGTCTGTAAGCGCCGTTACAGGTTCGTCGATCCTGATTCCTAAATCAATCGATGTCATTAGAGAACAGATCCGTTTGATCTTCGGAGCGCCCTAACAATTTCTTATCGATGCTTTTCGTAGCTCTTGCGCCAAGTTTCTTAAGCTCTTCGATCCTCGTCACAATATTCCCGCTGCCCGACGACAATTTCTTCATCGACTCGTCGTACAACTTCTTACTGTTGTTCATTGCGTAGCCGAGTTTCAAAAGATCATCGGAGAAACTTGCAAACTTATCATACAGGTCGCCCGCCTTCGAAGCAATATCCAGCACGTGACGATTCTGGTATTCCTGTTTCCACACATTCTTGATCAGTTGCAGCGAGGGTATCAACAACGTAGGGCTCACGAACACGATTCTTCTTTCGAGCGCTTCCTCGTAAAGAGTCGGTTCGTTTTGAATGGCAATGATGTAGGCCGGCTCGATTGGGATAAACATGATGATGAAGTCGAGACCATTCTCCGAAATATTCTGGTAGTTCTTTTCACCGAGGCTCTTCATGTGCTGCCGGATCGAGTACATGTGTGCTTTCAGTGCTACAGCCTTCTCCTCTTCAGTGCCGGCATTCACAAACTTATTATACGAATTGAGCGACAGCTTCGAGTCGATCACCACGTGACGTCCTTCGGGAAGACGAATGATAACGTCGGGACGACGACGGCCATCTTCGGTCATGAATGTTTCCTGTATGGTGTACTCGCGATCGCGTTCGAGCCCTGATTTTTCGAGGATACTTTCGAGAATGAATTCACCCCACGCGCCTTGCGCCTGCGTGTCGCCCTTCAGTGCCCGCGTAAGATTCTCGGCTTCGCGTGTCATTTGTACGTTCAGCTTCTGAAGCATCTCGAGTTGTTCTTTGAGCGCAGAGCTTCTCGCGATGTTGTCTTTATGAGTTTCCTCTACTGACTTTTGAAACTGCACGATCTTCTCGCCGAATGGTTTAAGAAGGTTCGAAATGTTGGATTGATTCTGGTCGGTGAAGCGACGTGTCTTTTCTTCGAGGATGTCGTTAGCGAGATTTTTGAATTGTACTGTAAACTTTTCCTGTATCGCGTTGAGCTCCTGCTTCCTGTCTTCCAGCTTTTCTTCGAGGTTGTGATAATTCGCCTCCGTAGCCGAGAGGCTGTTCGTGAGCTCGAGAACCTTCTCGCGCTCGGCGTCGATCTCCTTCTTAAGTTCTTTCAGGTTGTCTTGCAACGACCTGTTTTTCTCCTGTTCCGCAGCCAATCCCCCCTTAGCAATAAGCCATCCAACCAGCGCGCCAATCAAAACTCCAACTATTACTAATGCTATCTCCATAATGCAGCACGCACTTTATTAATGTATGCTTCAGTGTTTTCCGTGCTTTCCGTGAGCAAATGTAAACACAAATCTCAGTATCGGTACTTACCCGCAAATACCGCCCTGTAGGTATTTGGAAAATTATCCTGCCACGATTATTTGCACTACTATGAAAACATTCACCACCCCACTTCTTTTCATTCTGATTTCGTTCGGAGCCTTTGCCCAGTCTGCCGAAGACTATTATAACAAAGGAAAGCAGGCGTACGACGACAATAAGTACGACGATGCGATAGCAAATTTCAAAAGTGCACTAAGGATCTCGAACGAATACGCCGATGCTATTTATTACCTCGGGCTTAGCAACACCTACGGCGGTTACTACCAGGATGCAGTCGATCAATTCACCAAACTCGAAAAGGTGAAGCCCGACTATTGGGCGTGGTATTTTTATGAAGCCGGCGAATGCAACGTTCGCCTCTCGAAATACGACGATGCCGTTGCCGCATACGATAAGTTTCTCAGCAAATACCCGCACGATGCAACGCACGTGCACTTTCATCACATGGCGCGTTACAAAAGAGAGATCGCGCTTCGAAGAAAAGATCTCGCCAACGAACCCGTGACCATGAAAGATCCTGTTGTGTTTCCTCCCAATGTGAACAACGGCGTATACGACGACTACATGCCCAACACCGATCCTACTGGTCGCACGTTGTACTTCACGTCAAGCCGCAAGGGTGGCACTTCACAAGACGCCACAGATGCAACCGAAGGAGATGAAGACATCTACCAGGTGAATTACGAAAACGGAAAGTGGTCGGACCCAGCGCTTCTTCCCACGCCCGTAAACTCGGAACACAATGAAGGTGCAAGTGCTTTTTCGGCCGACGGTCAGACGGTAGTCTACACCGCATGTAACCGCGACGGCGGTATTGGTGGTTGTGATCTTTACATCATGACGCTGGAAGGTTCTCAGTGGTCGCAGCCACAAAATCTTGGTGATGTTGTGAACTCGAAAGAGTGGGACAGTCAGCCCACCATCTCTTCGGATGGCAGCAGGATCATCTTCGCTTCGGAACGACCCGGTGGTTATGGCGCCGGCGATCTTTACATGATCGAAAAGAATGTATTCGGTGAGTGGGGTCCTCCGCAAAATCTTGGTGGTGTCGTTAACACTCCGTTCAGCGACATGGCGCCGTTCCTCAGTCCCGATGGAAAGACACTTTACTTCGCTTCGTTGGGTCATCCCGGCTTCGGCAGCTACGATCTTTTCAAAACAGTATTTGACAATGGCAGGTGGAGCACACCTCTTAACATGGGTCGTCCATTGAATACGCCCGATGGAGATCAATACTTTACGATCGGTGGCTCGGGCGAAGTTGGATTTTTTGCGAGCACCCGCGGCGGCAATAATATATTGAAACTTTACTCTGTCGACATCCCTGAAGACATGCGACCCACGCCCACTGTAATTGTGTCTGGAGTTGTATCCAATGCGAAGACCAATGAAAACGTGAGTGCGTATGTGTTGGTAGAAGATCTTAATTCGAATGAACTCATTGCAACGGTGAAGAGTAACTCGGCTACCGGGAAATATCTCGTGGTGTTGCCTGCTGGCAGAAGCTATTCGGTGTCGGCCAATAAAGAGGCGTTTCTGTTTTATTCACAGAAGTTTGAAGTGCCGAACAACGCACGTTACCAGGAGATCAAAAAAGACATCGCCCTGAAGCCTATTGAAAAGGGAGCGAAGGTTGTGTTGAACAATATCTTCTTCGAAACGGGGAAGGCAACGCTGTCGCCACAAAGTCGTCTCGAGCTTGAAAAGGCAGTGGATCTTATGAAGAAGAATCCTTCTATGATCATTGAAGTTGGTGGTCACACCGATAATGTTGGTGAAGATGTGGCAAACATGAAGCTCTCTGCCGAAAGAGCGAAGTCGGTACGGGATTATTTGGTGGCAGCAGGAATTACAGCCACGCGAATACAGGCGAAAGGATATGGAGAGTCGATGCCGGTGGCGGCAAACGATAATGAAGTAAATCGGCAGACGAATAGAAGAACAGAATTCATTGTGATAGAATTCTAGGTATCTTTAGAGGATGATTGCCTCAGTAGATGCCATTGAACTCGAAGAAAAATACGGTGCCCATAACTACCACCCTCTCCCCGTTGTTCTAACCCGCGGCGAGGGAGTTTTTATGTGGGACGTTGAAGGCAAACGCTACTTCGACTTTCTTTCTGCGTATAGCGCCGTCAACCAGGGTCATTGTCATCCGCGGATCATCAACGCGCTGATCAACCAGGCGAAGGAGCTTACGCTTACGTCGCGCGCGTTTCATAACGACAAACTTGGTCTCACCGAGAAATATGTTTGTGAAACTTTCGGTTATCAGAAAGCGCTGTTCATGAACAGTGGTGCCGAAGCCAATGAGACGGCCATCAAGCTCGCACGCAAGTGGGGCTATACTAAAAAAGGCATCGCGAAAGACAAGGCCATCATCGTTGCCGTGGCAAAAAACTTTCACGGAAGAACAACAACCGTTATCTCCGTATCTACCGACCCTTCGGCAACATCGGGCTTCGGTCCTCTGATGCCTGGCTTTAACGTGGTTGAGTACGACAATATTCCCGTTCTCGAAAAAGCACTCGCCGATCCAAACGTCTGCGGACTTTGGATTGAACCCATCCAGGGCGAAGCCGGTGTTTACGTTCCACACGATGGCTACCTGAAGGCTGCCGAAAAGCTGTGCCGTAAGAATAACGTGTTACTGATGATGGACGAGATCCAGACCGGCATTGCGCGCACCGGCAAGATGCTCGCCAGCGATTATGAAAATGTTCGCCCCGATCTTTTGATACTCGGAAAAGCATTGTCGGGCGGAGTGATGCCCATATCGTTAGTTCTTGCCGACGACGAAGTGATGCTGGTGATAAAACCCGGCGAACACGGATCTACATTCGGAGGCAATCCATTGGCAGCTGCGGTTTGCATGGAAGCGTTGGAGGTGATCAAAGACGAAAATCTGATCGAGAATGCTTCGAAGCTTGGTGTTGTTTTCCGCGAAAGAATGAATGCCATCGCAAAGAAATCTGACGTCATAAAACTCGTTCGCGGCAAAGGGCTGTTGAACGCGATCGTGATCAACAACAGTGAAGAAGGCGAAACGGCGTGGAACTTATGTCTGAAGTTCGCCGAGAATGGTTTGTTGGCAAAACCAACACATGGTAATATTATAAGACTTGCTCCCCCGTTGGTGATAACGGAGGAACAAATTCATGAGAGTGCTGATATTATCGAGAAGGCAGTAATGTCACTCGTTTCTTAACGCATCAACAGGATTAGCCACCGCAGCTCTCGCTACCTGGAATATTACGGTCAACAATGAGATCACTACAACCACTACTGCTGTTGCAATAAAGACATCCATCGAAAGATCGATGTGATATTGATATCCTTCCAAAAACTTACTCATAAACCACCAGGCCACGGGACAACCGAACAGCGCCGCGATCAAACTCAACTTCGCAAACTCCCCACTCATCAATCCCACGATAGAACTAACCGAAGCTCCTAATGTTTTGCGGATGCTGATCTCTTTTCTCTTTCGTTCTGCTGTATAGGCTGCCAATGCGAGCAGGCCCAAACCGGAGATGATGATCGCTATTACAGTGAACCCGAAAGCGAGAGAACCGGTGACTTTCTCGGTGCTATATAATTTTTCGAAGTCATCGTCGAGGAAAGTGTAGTTGAACGGATAATCGGGAGCGAACTTCTTCGACAGCGCTTCGAGGTCTTTTACCACTTCAGATGTCTTTCCGGCTTCGAAACGAACAACTACCCTGTTCATCCAGCTTGCTTCTGGAACAGGCATGAAGACGATCGGATCGATAGCTTCATGCATTGAGCGCGCATGAATATTTTCTACAACCCCGACGATCGTTCCCTTATGACCCCATTGTACTATCGGCGTGCCTATGGGATGTTCGAGGCCCATCACCTCCACTGCCTTCGCCGTAACCACAAATGCAGAAGTGTCGGCAATCGAATTATTGAACAAACGACCTTCAATTAATTTCAATCCCATCGCTTCCGGGAAATCATAGTCGCACACAACCGTTCTGAAAAACGTGTTATCATCTTCAGGACGGCCCGGCCACTGTACGCTGCGGTTCTGGTTGTTTACCTGTACCAAAGAATTATCCGAGATCGAAACCATCTGGATCCCCGGGATCTTTTCCGCTTCCGTTCTGAATGCCGAAAAATTTTTGCGAACATCTCCCTGCGCAAAGAAATTAAGCAGCGACTTTCTATCGTAACCGAGGTTCTTGTTGCGGATATATTCAACCTGCCGCATCACCACCAATGCACTGGCAACCATGATCACCGTAAGAAAGAACTGGAACACAACGAGAGACTTCCTGAGTGTAGCTCCCCTGAAACCAGATACGACAGAACCCTTCAAAACACTCGAAGGACGATAAGATGAAAGGAAAAACGCGGGATAACTTCCGGCTGCGAGTCCAACGATCAACACGATGAGAACAAACGCAACCAACAACAACGGATCGGCAAAGTTCAATATAATATTCTTCGACACGAGCGAATTGAATACCGGCAATAACGCGTACACGATAACCAATGCCACGATCATCGACAGCAACGTGGTGACCATCGACTCGCCAATGAATTGCCCAACCAACGAGACACGCTGCGCTCCGACAACTTTCCGTATTCCAACTTCTTTCGCGCGCTGCACAGCCCTCGCTGTTGCCATGTTCATGAAGTTGATGCAGGCTATCAACACGATGAATATTGCCACCACTGAAAATATTCTCACGTACTGAATGCGTCCGCCATCCTGTACACCATTCGTGAAATTCGAATTGAGATAGTAGCTTTTCAACGGCAGCATGAGGAAGAATACATTCGAGTCTTCACCCATTGCCTTCATTCTTTTATCTTCTTCGTCGTTTATTTTTTTGATCACTGCTTCCGGCGAAGCACCTTCGTGCAGCTTCACAAACATCGGGTGATCATAATTTCCCCAGTTCCATCCGTCGCCGCGGTTGATGCGATAGATGTCCATTGGCAGCACATATTCGAAACGCATGGATGCGCCTCGCTCCACGTCTTCGAAAACTGCCTTTACTTCGAGGTCGTTTCTCTGTGCCACCCTTACTGCCTTGCCGATCGGATCCGCATCTCCAAAGAGTCGTTTCGCAAGCTTGCTGGATATCGCTATCGAACTCCTGTCGAGGTTGTCGACGTTTCCTTTTAAGATCCTGAAATCAAAAAGTTTGAAGAACGTGGAGTCGGCATAAAGACCCTGTTCCAAAAAACCTTTGTCTTCGTATTGCAAAAGCGACGTGTTCCCCGCTGTGTGAACTACCAGCTCCACTTCGGGTACTGTTTCCAGGATGGCCTCGCGCATCGGCCCGGGAGTGATCGTCCACGTTAAGATCTCGTCGTCGCTCATTTTCAGGTTCGACACAACGCGATACAACCGGTCGGAATCTTTATAACCGGCGTCGATGCTCATCTCGTCGTTCACCCAAAGAAAGATGAACAGCGCGCTTGCAAGACCCGTAGAGAGGCCGAACACATTAATGAAAGAATAGAATCGCTGGCGAAGAAAATTGCGGGTGGCGATTACGAGGAAGTTCTTTAACATGGTGAATATTTTTCAATGACTAACTATTGCTGCCGGGGTTGCACGCTTCTATAGCACTCCCAACTTTTTAAGCTCCTTTTCCAATTCCGGCGCTGACGTAAAATGAATGGTATTCAAGCCCACCTCGTTCGCTCCCTTAATATTTTTGATGTTATCGTCGATGAACACCGTGCGGGCCGGATCGATACTGTATCGTTTCAAAAGAATGTGATAGAAATCGGCGAAAGGCTTCCTCGTTTTCTCCTGGCCCGACACCACGATGCCTTCGAACCACGAAAGGAATTCGAAGTTCTGTTGTGCCCACGGGAAAGATTCGGCCGACCAGTTAGTGAGCGCATACAACCGGTGTGCTTTTTTATCCCTGATCTTCGTGAGGACCTCCACCGTTGGCTCAATGGCGCCGCTTATGGTTTCGGGAAAGCGACCATACCATGCCCTGATAGGAACTTCGTGTTCCGGGTGTCTTTTCACGAGCTCCTCTGTTGCGTCGGCAAACGAACGACCGGCATCCTGCATATCGTTCCATTCCGAAGTACAGATGTTGTCCATGAACCAGGTGATCTCGTCTTCCGTAGAAAATAACTTGCGATACAGATATCGCGGGTTCCAGTCAATCAATACTCCCCCGAGGTCGAATACTACTGTGTCTATTTTACTCATAGATAGCTTTTACAATTCGGTCTTTATTATCGATGTCTTTTATGATCTCGGCTTTATAACCGTTCGCAATAAATATTGATTTCACTTCTGCTCCAAATCTTTCATTGATCTCTACGAAGACCGCCTTCGCCTTCTTCCCTGCAATCGATTTATAAAAGATCAGCGGGTCGTTGTCGTCAACAAACAACGCCAGGTGTGGTTCGTAGCCGACAACATTTTTATTCATCGACGTCATTTCTTCCTTCGTTATGTACGGTGGGTTGCTCACAATGATGTCGGCCTCGGGAATTTCATCGGTCAGTACATCGCTTAGAAAAAACTCGACATAAGTATTGAAGGTGAGGCTGTTCTTATGAGCGATGTCGATTGCCGCACTGCTGATGTCGGTTGCCATTACAGATGCGTTCGGCAACTCGCAGGCCAGCGTTACCGCGATGCATCCGCTGCCAGTGCCCAAATCAACAATACGAACTGCGGTATTCTTCGCGTGCCTGATCACTTCCTCAACCAATAATTCAGTTTCAGGTCTTGGGATCAACACATCTTTGCTCACATAAAATAATCGTCCATAAAACTCGGCCTCTTGTAAGATGTATTGGATCGGTTCGTAGCTGTTGATCCTTTTAATGATGTCGTTAAGCTCGACGTCATCGTAAGTCACTTGTTTTTCGGCAATGATGTGCTCTCTTCTCAATCCAAAAATACTGTGCATTACAAGGTATACGATGCTCTCGATCTCTCCCTGCGATTCTTTGAGGGTGATGCAGGATACCATGTACTTAAAGAGTTCTTTGGAATTGGTGTGCTGGTCCATGATCTTTACAATAATAGTTATTGTCGATGAATTCCGACCAACAATTCATAAACCGCTGCTTCGACCTTGCCTTTCGTGGCATAGGCTCGGTGAGCCCAAACCCATTAGTTGGTTGCGTGATCACCGTTAACGACAAGATCATTGGCGAAGGATGGCATCAGAAGTATGGCGGGCCACATGCTGAAGTGAACGCCGTAGTTTCTGTCGAAGACAAAAGTTTGTTATCATCGGCAACGGTGTATGTCAATCTGGAACCCTGTGCCCATCACGGAAAGACGCCGCCATGCGCCGACATGCTCGTGCAACATCGCGTGAAGAAAGTCGTGATCTCGAATGTGGACAGCAACGAACTGGTGGCTGGTAAGGGAATCGAAAAACTTCGCAACGCCGGCATCGAAGTCGTAACTGGTGTGCTCGAAGCAGAGGGCCGTTATCTCAACCGCAGGTTCTTCACGTTCATGGAACAAAAACGTCCATACATTATTCTTAAGTGGGCTCAAACATCCGACGGCTTCATCTCTCGCGGCAGCAACGACTCATCGCGCATCAGCAACGATCTCGCACAACAACTGGTGCATAGATGGCGAAGCGAGGAAGATGCATTTTTGGTTGGAACTCAAACGGCTGCAACGGATAATCCACGATTGAATGTTCGCGATTGGTCTGGACGAAACCCGGTACGTGTTGTTATCGACAGGTATGGAAGACTGCCTAAGTCTCTTCATCTCTTCGATGGCACTCAGCCTACGATCGTTTATCAAAATTTCGACGACATTCCTGGCGATCTCTATCATCGAAAAATACAATCGTTGGTTGTTGAAGGTGGAGCAACAACATTAGAGATGTTTATAAATGCTGGTCTTTGGGATGAAGCGAGAGTTTTTGTTTCGCCAATCGAATTCAAAAGTGGAATCAAAGCACCAACACTAAGTGGTCAGCCTTCCGAAAGTAACATCGGAGATAATAAACTTTTATTATTTCAAAACTTCAGCGTGAAGCCGTTACCGGTGAAGTAGACCTTCGCCCTGGTTTGTGGTTGATATCCCTGTCGTTGATTAAATCCATCGAGCGCCACCTGTGCATGGCGTTTAAATCCTTTCGAAAAAGGAATGGACACACCGAGGAGTACGGCACCGCCGCCGGCCAGCGCCCACTCAGGATCGCCACCTGCGATGGCTGTTACTACAGGGATGGCGAGAAGTATGGCGCCGCTAAAGCCCAATAATCCGCCAACCCTATAGTTCTTCACAGCCAGTTTAAATTCTTCTGTTGCTTGTGGATCTATACTTAAAATTTCCCTCACCTGCCCGTGCGAAAGATAGATGGTGTCGCGCTGAAAATGCGCTCCACCAAGTGTCTTATACATTTCGAGTGGTTGAGACAGCGCCTGGAATGCAAGCGCAACTGCAAAGAGGGTAAGAATAGATCTCATTCTGAAAATTACTTCAATTTCTTCGCATCCTCATGAGCCTTCATCTGCTTGTTCAGCAATTTCTTGTCGCCCACGAGCACTACTGTCATGTCCTCATATTTAAAATGTTCCTTCGCCATTTTCGAAACCTGGTCGGGCGTTACCGCGAGAATATTGTTCACCCTGTTTGTCAGGTAGCTGTCGTCCAACTCATGCAGGTCGAGGAAATTTAACTGGCCGATGATACCACCCGGTGAAGAATTCTGGAGCACGAAAATTCCGGCCATATAATTCTTGATGCCGTTAAGTTCCGTTTCGCTCGGAGCTTCTTTCTGAAGCTTGTTGATCTCTTTAGCAATCTCCTGCAGCGACTCGCCCGTATTGGCACTCGTTACATCGGCTTGCTCATACCAGATCGAAACACCTTTGTCGTTCCTGATCGTGCTGGAAGGCGAATAAGTAAATCCTTTGTCTTCACGAAGATTGGTAGTGATCCGCGAGCTGAAGGAGCCACCAAGAATAGCATTGGTCACTTGCAGCGCAACAACATCCGGATTCTTCGGGGTAAGCGTCGGCAACCCGATGATCACAGTTGTTTGCGGAGCATTCGGCCTGTCTATGATCGATACCTGGTTGGTCTTCACCTGGTTCACTTGCGGATAACTTACTTCGGGGCCCGTTTTAAATCCTTTAAAAGCATCTTCGATAGCTTTCGTTGCAACAGCTTCGTCGAACTTACCGGCAACGTAAACTACCGTGCGCTTCGCACCGAAGTTTGCATCATAAAAACCCTTCACCATATCAACAGTGTAAGAGTCGATCATTTTTTCTGTGGGAAAATAACGGCCATAAGACTGGCCCGCGTAAATAGTTCCCATGAACTTTTCCTGTGCTTTGCTCTGCGGAATTTCCTTCTGCACCGAAAGAGTTCTCTTAAGATCGTCTTTCAATCTTGCGATCTCAGACTCCGGAAATTTCGGGTTGATCACCATATCGGCAATGATCTTGATAAGATCGGGGGTGAACTCCGACAATACCGAACCGCTAATGTATGTCTGGTCGAGACCAACGTTAACGAAGATGTCGCCGCCCATGCCGGCAACTTTTTTCGAGATGGTCTTGAAGTCCATCGTGGTTGTGCCGCCTTCTTTCAAAAGATCGCCGGTGAGATCGGCCAGCCAAACCTGTTCAGGACCTTCATGCACGTTGCCGGTTTTAATAATCACCTGCACAGTCACTTTAGGAACGGCACCGAATTGTACCATGGTTGTCTTGAGACCGTTTGGTAATTGTCCTTGCTTCTTTTCGGGGAGTTTGAAGTCTTTCGGTTTGCCGCCAGGAGGCGGTGTTTGTTTTTGGGCGTAAGCAGGAGCGCATAGTATAAGCAAAATCAACAATGCATTTATCTGTGCGATCTGTGTGAGATATTTCTTCATAACGCTTTACTTGTTTCTTTTGGATCAACAATAAGTATAGTACGATTGCCGGGCACCAGGTATTCTGAAACTGTTTTCTTTATCAGCTCCGGTGTCACCTTCTTAAACTCGGCTTCGAGTGTATTGATCCGTGAAGGATCATCATCGAACAACGCGAATGATGCGAGCAGGTCGGCGCGACCGATGCCGTTGCCTCCGAGCGATGAATAAAGATCCGAACGAAGCTTGATGATCGCCATGTTCACATCTTCCTGTGTAACCGAATTCAATTCGCCAACTGCCGTGTTTACCACGTTCATGATAGAATCGGAGGAAACTTTTGGATCGTATGTGAAATTAAACATCCAAACCATCGGGCCATTGTAGTTGAACATGTTGCCGAGATAGTTGATGCCTCCGCCCACGTTGCCTGTATATCCTTTTTCAAGCGTGAGCTTCTGCACCAGCTTGCTATCCTGGCCCTGCACAAGGATCTGGTCGATCAAACCCATTGCATAATACTCTGGCGTGTTACGTTCGGGCATCTTGTAGGCGACAGCAATAGCAGGCTTCGGAGCGAGTGTATCTTTTTTATGATGTATTTGTTCCTGCTCCTGTTTGGGTTCGGAGATATCGGGCTTCGCAGGAAGTTGTGCCGCTGCGAGAGATCCGAAATATTTCTCGATCCACGCTTTGGCGTCAGCATCTTCGAAGTCACCGACTACGGCTAACACGGCGTTGTTCGGAGCATAGAATGTTTTGAAGAACTTATCTACATCTTCAAGCTTCGCAGAATCGAGGTCTTTAAGATCACCATAGAAGTTATGTGCATTATACCAGTTCTTGTTGGCATACTGCGGCATATCGAGCCATGGAAACCCACCGTAAGGTTGATTAAGAACATTCACCTTCACTTCATTCTTCACAACACCTTGCTGATTGGTAAGATTGTCTTGCGTAATAGCGAGACCTTTCATCCTGTCGGCTTCGGCCCACAGTGCCGTCTCGAGTTTATGCGAAGGCATCACTTCGAAGTAGTTGGTGAAATCGAAACGGGTGGAGCCATTGAAGATCCCGCCGTTTTGTTGAACAAGCTTTGCAAACTCGTTCTTTCCGAGATTCTCCGATCCCTGGAACATCATATGTTCAAAGAGGTGAGCGAAGCCCGTACGATCTTGCGGCTCGATACGAAATCCAATGTTATAATACACGGCAACACAAACTGTAGGCGCTGTTGCATCTTTCGATAGCACCACCTTAAGCCCGTTCGGTAACTTGTAATATTCTACGGGCACCTGGAACGCATTCGGATCTTGCTTCTGTTCGGCATTGCCACCACAGGAGACAAGCAAAACAGCAATTGCTATAACGGGCAAACAGCGACTGAATGCCTGCCTGCCAGCAGACAAAGCCTCGGCACAGTATTTTATCATGCTTAATTGGTTATTTGGAAGGCAACCAAGATAAGGCGACTTCCCTAGCGGCGCAATACTTTTTTCGATATGCGAACTAGCCACGATGAGTTAGCGACAGCAAATATCACCCCAGCGGTGTCAGCTAATACATCATTGAGATCGAACGACCTTTTTTCTATTGGTATCTGGATTACTTCCGTGAAAAACGCGAACAGAATTCCGAAGATCAGCACCTTCACCCATTTCGGGTTAAAGTCGAGAATGATGGCAGTTGTCCAACCTGTGAACATCAGGAAGTGAATAAGTTTATCGACAGGCCACTTGGTTGTGGGGATCTGCGAGCCGGGCCAAAGAACCGCTGTTATAATAATGAGTGTAACAACGATGGTGAAAATGTATTTCAATGCTCCTGCTTGTAATGTTGTTTTAAAATATCACCTGCGAAATCGTTCGTGAGATCTCTCACGGCAGTGTGAACGTGATTGGCGTTGGTCTGCGTGTTGTCGTATTCGATCAGCAACATCGGACCTTGTATTCTATAATAAGTTCCCGTACCTGGTTCCGTAGAGCCAGCCCACGCAAATGATAAATTATCAACGCCAGCCTTTTGAATTTTCTCCCAAAGCTTCGATGAAAAACCGAGCTGGTAGTTCAGCACATAAACATTAAGAAGCCTGATAAAGATTTTCTGCTGATCGGGAGTAAGTTCTTTATACGAGATCCCGTTTGGTTCGAGCAACTGTGCTTCGCGTTTGTTGCCGTTCACGATTTCGGGAAGAGCTTTATCAGAAAAAATAGCGGTCTTCATCTGATCCGCCTTCAATGAATGAAGCAACTCGAAAGCGAGATCGGTCTCGTCTTTCAAGTTTCTTTCACCCTTATGACTCCCCGACGGAACAACGGCAGGATTCGCTCCAATGAACGACGGTGTAGCGGATTCAACAACTCCATTGAAATAAGTGAAGTTCATCGAAAGATGATGTCCTTCTAAACGCCATCCCCAAAGCGACTTGTCGGCGGGCTCACCGAAGAATGAAACATAATATTTCTTCGGGTCGCGATATTCGTCGCCTTCCTGGCGGCTTTCAACTTCACGAAGGATCGCTTCCCATGTGAGAAATACCGTCGTTGCTTTTTTATAACCCTGTTCACTGAGGAACAGGTTCAACAGATCGAGGAGATCTTTCTTTTGCTGATCATTGAGGTCGTGAAACGTAGCACCTTTGCGCGCCATCGGAACGAAGTTCCAGTTGTAGCGCTCGTTGTCGTCGTAACCGAACATACACTTCTCGCGCACGTTAGGATCGAGTGAAGAAAGAAACTTCTTCGCACCACTAACAAATTTGTCATCGGCAAAAGCTTGCGTTGTAAATAACAACACCAACAAAAAAAGAAACTTATATCTCATTATTTTTCACTATTCACTTTTCACTTTTCACTCAGTCGCGAAGCGACTGTGTCCCAGTTAACAACATTCCACCATGCTGCTATATAATCCGGGCGTTTGTTTTGATACTTGAGATAGTATGCATGTTCCCAAACATCGAGCGCGAGCAACGGTGTTCCTTTAAGATCGCTTGAATCCATCAACGGATTATCCTGGTTTGCCGACGATCCGATCTTAAGCTTGCCACCTTCGTTTACCAGCCAGGCCCAACCGGAACCGAAGCGATCTTTGCCTGCTGTGCTGAATTGTTCTTTGAACTTATCGAAAGAACCGAAGGCTCCGTTGATTGCGTCGGCAACTTTGCCTGCAGGAGCTCCGCCGCCGTTGGGCTTCATCACTTCCCAGAAGAAGTTATGATTCCATGCACCGCCACCGTTGTTCTTTGCTTTGGCCGAAAGCTTCGATGCACTTGCGAAGAATTCTTTTTCGTTTGCTGCGGTGATCTTCTCCGATGTGATGAGCTCGTTTACATTTTTGATGTACGTGGCATGATGCTTCGAATAATGGATCTCCATTGTCATTGCATCGATGTGTGGCTCGAGAGCACTGTATTCGTATGGCAGTTTCACTTGCGTGAATTGAAACGCAGATGGTTTATGCAGCGAAATATTTTTTGCTGTAGCGATAATTGGTACTGCTGCAGCAACAGTAGCAACAAATTTTCTTCTATTGATTTTCTCCATGTCTGTTATTATTTATCCCTTCATAAAGTTACCTAAAATTTCTAGCTTGCATGATCTATGAGCGAGCAATTATACGATCATATCCCATCGTTAGATCTGGCTGATTTCAACGATGGAGACCCGGTAAAGAAGAAGAAGTTTGTAGAAGAGTTGGGTACTGCATACCACAGTATCGGCTTTGTTGCCATTCGAGGCCACTATCTTACCGATGATCTAACCCAGAAGCTCTATTCATCCATCAAGAAATTCTTCGCACTTCCAGACGACATTAAGCAGAAATATGAAATAGCGGGACTCGCCGGACAGCGCGGATATATCGGTAAAGGGAAAGAGCACGCAAAGGGCCGCAACACCGGCGACCTCAAAGAGTTCTACCACGTAGGTCAGCAGGTTGAAGACAACGATCCCATCAAGAAAGAATATCCCGACAACGTTTGGCCGGCAGAGGTCGCAGAGTTCCGCGAAGTAGCTACCGAAGTATATCGTCGTCTCGAGAAGACCGGCGTTCAAATGTTACGTGCTATCGCTCTCTATCTTGATCTTCCCGAAAATTACTTCGACGCAAAGGTGCGACATGGCAACAGCATCCTTCGTCCCATTCACTACTTCCCTATCGAAGATCCGGATTCTGTTCCCGCCGATGCCGTAAGAGCTGCCGAACACGGCGACATCAATCTCATTACACTACTCATGGGCGCCAGCGCCGACGGTCTGCAAGTGCTTCGTCGCGATGGCAAATGGATCCCGATCACCGCGCTCCCCGAGCAACTCGTCGTGAACGTTGGCGACATGCTCGAACGACTCACGAATAAAAAACTAAAGTCAACCATTCACCGTGTCGTCAATCCTCCGCGACAATTAATGAACACGCCACGGTACTCGATACCTTTCTTCATGCATCCACGAAGCGAGATGAACCTCGCAGCACTGCCTTCGACAGTTGACAAAGAACATCCGAAGTTGTGGGACGATATCACTGCAGGTGAATTCCTGAATCAACGCCTTCGTGAAATCGGCCTGAAGAAATAATGACGGTCCGCGAGGTTCGATATATACTCTTTCTAAGAGATGTGGCGATCCTTTCTGTTACGTGTTTCGGTGGACCACAAGCACACCTCGCACAGTTTCAAAATGTATTGATCAAAAAGAGAGGCTATCTCGACGAGACCGCGCTCAACGAACTTCACGCACTCGCGCAGGTTTTACCAGGACCAACATCAACTCAAACACTGAGTGCTATCGGTTTTCGTTTGGGCGGACCTAACCTCGCCTATCTCACCTTATTGATCTGGATGTTACCGTCGGTTGCTATCATGACAGCTGCCGGAATCATCATGACCAGTCTCGAAGCGAAAGACATTTCGTTTGCATTCACTCGTTTCATACAACCGATGGCCGTCGGCATTGTTGCATTCGCTGCATACAGTATCGGGTTGCGAACGGTGAAAACGAAGACTGGTATTGCGTTGTGTATCATCGCCGGCGTTGCAACATACTTTATAAAGACACCATTCGTGTTTCCCGTAACACTGCTCATCGCTGGAACCATCACTGCATTTAAATATAGAAGTCAGCCGAAAGATGAAAAGAAACCGACCGGCATTCGTTGGGAAAATTTCTTCCTGTGGATAGGTGTGCTGATCATGGTCGGTGCACTGGGTCTCATTACGAAAGCACTCGGTTATGGTGAAGTGTTATTGCCTATTCGTTTGTTCGAAAACTTTTATCGTAACGGAAGTCTTGTATTCGGCGGCGGACAAGTATTGACGCCGATGTTGTATACCGAGTTCGTTCAGTATGCTCCGAAACGTTATCTCACCAACGAAGAGTTCTTGTCGGGATATGCATTGATGCAGGCATTGCCGGGACCGAATTTTTCTTTCTCCGCATTTATCGGTGTGCTGGCCATGAAGAATTTCGGCATAGGAGGCCAGGTCGCGGGCGCAGTGATGTCGGCACTCGGAATGTTTTTACCGGGAACGTTCCTGATCTTTTTTATGATCCGTGTTTGGGATAGTCTTAAGAAGTACAGACCTATTCGTGCATCGCTGGAAGGAATTAATGCAGCGAACACCGGGTTGATTGCCGCCGGTGCAATACTTTTATTTCAGCCTCTCGAAAATACATTCATCAATTTCGCCATCACGATAGCGACGTTTTCATTGCTCGCATTCACGAAGTTTCCCTCATGGGCAATAATTGCTGTTGGACTTATTTTGGGATTTGTGATCAGGTGAGCACCCGTCCCGCCCCGTGCTACGAAGTACAATCCATAATCAATGAGCGCGGGACCCTCCGGAAGTCGAAGTGCGATCTTGATAAATGCAGCCTTCTCTTGCGCATGGGCGCTTCGAAGCACTTTGCTTTCTTACGTTTGGGGGATCCCGCTGACTTCGTAGTTCGACGTGTGCCTCGAGGCGAGGGCGGGATGACGGCTACGAATTACTTCCTGCTTCCGTAAAACAGTGTAAAGAACACTGTGGGGAACACGGCCCTGTTTGGAGCCGACGCCATCAGGTTGATCTTGCGTGTGTAAGCATCAACAAGAAACCCTGCTTCGAAACCAGTAACCTGGCTCTTCATAGTTCCAAGCTCGAAGTTCACCGCTGCTTTGAAGTTTGCACCAATAACAACCTTCGATTCGCCAACGCCTTCGAACAAATTACCTGTTCCGAGAATATCGTTGTACGCTATATCTGCTTTGTAAGGCTGGTGACGTGTTGCATTGTAAGCATCCGTGCGACGCTCGATGTAGTATGGAGCTTCGAGACCAATAGACGGTCCCGCTGCGAGAACAACTTTCACTTCGACACCCTGCTGTGGAGCTTTCTTAAAGAATATGAAATCGCGACCGTACTGGGGACGGAACGCATAGAGATAATTGCTTTTTCCGAAGATGAAGAAGTTGCCGGTAAACTGCGAGCTGCGGCGAACTTCCTGCGGACTCTTCACATTCACGATCTCGAGGCCGTAAGTCTCAAGAACGCGATCTGATAACTTGCGTGCTTTTTTGAAAACGAAGCCGCCGATCAGGCCGCCCGAGGAGTTTTTGTTAATACCCCAAATGAATTCTGAATTATAGTCGTAGCTATCCTGCGTTTGCGCATGAGCAGCAATCGAAAAGACCAGTAATATGCTAAGGGAGATTAATTTCACAGCCAGGCGCATTCTTTCCTATCAACACGATAAATTTAGGGTTTATATCCATAACGCAAAAAACAATCCACCTGGTTTATGGGGTCAATGACTGGCGAATACCTCGGGCAACTAAGAACCCGCGACACGCATCTGAAATCCGGAAACACCTTGATTACCGATGCTCCGACTGACAATAATGGTAAAGGAGAGGCATTTAGCCCTACCGATCTCGTTTGCGCTGCGCTCAGCAGCTGCATGATGACGATTATGGGTCAGGTAGCAGAGCGGGAGAATATCGACCTGACAGGGATGACCACAGAAATCACCAAAGTGATGTCGGCCAGCCCCAGGAAGATCGCCGAGATACACGTGGTTTTCACCCTCACAAACCTGAAAGCCGACGACAAACAAAAGCAGAAATTGAAGAATGCTGCGCATACCTGCCCGGTGGCGTTAAGCCTGGCCGAAAGCATTAAGCAGGAAGTGACTTTTAATTTCTAAGCCTGTAATCTAATTGGTGACAGAATTTAAAAAATCCTGGATGTCAACGGGACTGATCTCACTGTGAGAACGGTGGTACACAGCCTTCCCTTTATCGATAATCAATACCTGTGGCGACTCATGTTCAACATCGAATGTTGAAGCAATAAGGTTCGACACATCGCGATGAGCGCGAAGATCTAAATAGTAAACTCTAGCATCGATTGATTTTCGTTCGAGACGATGTAACGCCATCGCACTGATTGAACATGTAGTGCTGTGTTTGAAAACCAGCACTGGCGACGTCTCTGATTCTTTTATTATGTCTTGAACCTGTTCAGCACTTTTCAATTCAATCCAACCCATAACTTTTCACTATTCACTATTCACTTTTCATTTCAATCAGCCCAAAGTCCCTTCTCTCCTTTATCGTACCTCAACTTGTTAGATCTCTCTTTCAAATTCGATGGCTGAGAATCGGATTTCTGGAACAGCTTTGCCCATAACAACTTCACGTTGGTGAAAAGAGTTCGTTCCTTTTTTACATTGTTCTCGCCCATCTTCACAAACTTCGCGTCGGGCGACTGACGATGATCGGCAAACTTTCTCATCTTAACATTACCCTGATAGTCTACACGTCGTGCCGAAGCCTGGCTGTGATAAGCATCCAATGCATCGTCAACACTATGAGGATTGTGTCTTCTTCTTCCGATCACTTTCGCGCCGCTTGCAAAGTTACCGGCCTTATAATTTAGCTCGGGTTTTTGTTTCTTGATGGCTTCTTCTACCGAATGAGGATTCTGAGTATACTGTTCTTTCAGTTTCATGCGACGTTCAATGTCGGCATCGCGATCTTTATTTTCCTTCTTATACTTTGTGTTGCCCGAGAATGTTCCTGCTCTCGCACCGGCAGCCGTTAAGTTGATCTGTGTTGTTGCTTTACCTTTGTTGTTCCACATCACGTTCGCGCTGTTCAGCGGATACTTCACGGGCTTCTTGGCTTTCAACCGGCCCTGGTAATTACCGGCAGCTGCTCCCGATTTTGTTACCAGTACATCGGTAACCGCTTTGCCTTTGTTGTTCCACATCACATTTGGAGTGTGCATGATCTTACTTTCTTTCGGCTCGCGTGTTTTCCTATGACCCTGGAATGTTCCGGCAAGGGCACCGGATCTTGTTACTTCAACTTCGGTAACGGCTTTACCATTGTTGTTCCAAAGCCTGTGGGGTACGATAATGGCCTTGCCTCTTGCTTTTTGTTTCGTATGTCCCTGGTAGCTGCCGGCTAACGCACCACCTCTCGTTACTTCGAGCTCTGTTGTTGCTTTGCCTTTGTTGTTCCAAAACTTGTGAACGCCTCCAACAAACTTGCCTTTCTTCTGTGATCTCAGATCGCCACTGTATCCGCCTCCCTGGTCGCCGAAATCTTTAGGTCCTCCAGGTATTCTTCCCGAAAATCTTCCTTCGCGTCCTGCATTACCCGGAAGCAACTTACCCTCTACAGCTGAGCCCCTGTTGTTCCAAAGCTTATGAACGCTTCCAACAAATTTGCCTTGCCTTCGTCGTCCTTTCTCGAAGCCCCTGTAATCCTCTGCCTGGTCGGTGTAAAGTTTCTTTCGTTTGATGTCGCCGGAGTATCCGCCTCCCTGGTCGCCAAAGTTTTTACCACCTCCACGAATTCTTCCAGAGAATCTTCCGGCGAAACCGGGATTGCCCGGAAGTAACTTACCTTCTACCGGTGTTCCGTTGTTGTTCCACAATGCAGCGCGCCTGTTGCCATGGTAATTACCTTGACGTTTCAATTTCAGGAAACCGCTAAACCCACCACCCTGGTCGCCGAAGTTGCGGCCGTTGCCACCGTTGGTTCTCTTCAGATCTCTTGCGATAGCGCCTGCACCAATGCCCGGTGTTTTTCCCTGCACCTTACCATTCGTGCGATACTTTCCGCTGATGGTGCGATAGCCTGAGTATTCATGAGTGCCCGGAGCTTCTCCGGCACCCGGGAATTTTTTTCTTAACCGGTAGCCGGCAATGTCATTCAGCCAACCACCTTTTGCTTCGGAGCCTGGTAAGTATTTGCCCCTGCGTTTCTTTCCAACAACATCACCATGCGGACGACGTCCAAAGAACCCGAGTGTGTCGCGGCCTACAACGCCAATGCCCGTTGAACGGAAATTTCTTTTCTGCAATGGACGTCCCGCGAGGTCGCGTGTCTGTGCTTTGCCGCCAACTCTAAACTTACCCCAGTACACATTCTTCCTTCCTCGTGTTACAAATGGTCCCTGGCCTGTTGGCGAAACGATGGGTCCGCGTTTCCAGTTTTTGGGACGAGTGTCTGTTCCGAAGCTTTTTGCCTTCGCAAGAGCTTCTCTATTGTTGTAAGACCTGTCGCGCGGCGATGGTCTCTTGCTCACATACTTCGAATACTTTGTCTTCTGGCCAAAGATGTTGCTTACCCTACCGGTTTGCGTTGCTGGCGGATAGAATGGCTGTCCGCGGAGGTCACCTTTCCATGAGCGTTCGCTGTGCTTCGGAGAACGTTTTACGATCACCCTGCCCGAAGATGTTTTTCCCTCAAAGCCCTTGAATGGACGCGAGCTGGGCTTCGGATGCCTCGATACATACTTGCCCTGCGGGTAAACATTTCGGCCGGTCTCTTCGGCCGACGATGGCCTTATTCTTCGAGGCTTGTACCCGGATATGTCGCCCTGCCATTGCCTGTCGGGATCGGATTTGCGGCGTAGACGCGACACAGGGCCGGTCTTGTTGGATGGCACGCGGAAGGCACGATCGTCGCGGCGGCGCGGCTGTCGTTGCGTGGTGTAGGGCTGCGGGATGCCTGCGTTGGCCCTGTTTGCCGATGACTTATTCTTTGTGCGGAGGCGCCTTCCGGCAATGTCTTTGGTGGTGACCCGGTTCTTCTTTTTGATGGTTTTTCCCTTCGTTTCGCGGACTTTCCCCCGGTTGTTCACGGCCCGGTCTCCCTTGGTGTTCTGGGCCATGGCTGGTGCCACCAGGCCTATTGCCAGGAGGATTAAGATCGCGCGAAGGATATGGTAGGTTCTATTCCTCAAAAAATTGGGGCGAAACCACTAAAGGTACCTAGAATTTTAATAACTCTTCGAGGGCTGCCTTTATTCTGCCTTTCGGCAGGAAATTGTTCTCCAGCGTTGGCGCAAAGGGTATTGCAGTGTCCAGCGATGCAACTCTTGTCACCGGCGCGTCAAGATCCCTGAAACAATGCTCGCTGATCCATGCTGCGATCTCGCCGCCTACACCACCGGTGAGCGTGTCTTCGTGAAGGATCATTACACGACTGGTTTTCTTCACCGAAGCGGCAACAGTTTCTTTATCCCACGGAAGCAATGTGCGAAGGTCGATAAGATCTGCTTTCACTTCCGTCATCTGCGATAGCACATCTTTAGCCCAATGAACTCCCATTCCATAAGTAATGATCGTTACATCGTCGCCTTCGGTAAGCAACGAAGCCTTTCCGATTTCGACAGTATAGTAATCATCGGGTATCGTGTCTTTAACAGAACGATAGAGAAACTTATGCTCGAAGTACATGTATGGATTCGGGTCTTCTATAGCAGCGCAGAGAAGACCTTTCGCGTCGTACGGGTTCGACGGGTAAACTATCTTCAGCCCGGGTGTATGAAAGAACCAGGCTTCGTTGCTTTGTGAATGATACGGACCGGCAGCAGTACCCGCACCGGTTGGCATCCGCACAACAACATCGGCAGGTTGGCCCCAACGCCAGTGCGCTTTCGCGAGATTGTTTACGATCTGGTTGAAGCCTTCGGTAACGAAATCGGCAAACTGCATTTCGACCATCGACTTCATTCCTTTTATGGAGAGGCCAAGACCGGCACCAACAATTGCCGACTCACATAATGGTGTATTGCGAACACGATCTTTTCCAAACTTCGGCACAAAGCCTTCGGTGATCTTGAACACGCCGCCGTAGTCGGCAATGTCCTGACCCATCAACACGAGGTTGTCGTAACGCTCCATGCTCTGACGAAGGCCGTCGCTGATCGCGTCTATAAAACGTTTCTCGGATTTTTTTTCAGAGGAAGGTGAAATGATGTTTTGTGTGAATGGAGCGTATACATCATTCAATTCAAGTTCTGTACTGGCAACAGGATGCGTTTCAGCAAACGCTTCTTCGAGACCAACTTCTATTTCTTTCTTTAATTTCTTTCTCGTTTCGTCGACAGTTTTTTTATCGAGTACTTTTTCTGCAAGAAGAAACTTTTCATAATTCTCCAATGGATCTTTCACGGCCCACTCTTCCATCAACTTCTTCGGAACATACTTGGTGCCCGAGGCTTCTTCGTGACCACGCATGCGAAAGGTGACACATTCAAGCAGGACAGGCTTGGGGCCAACATGGCCTGCGAGATCCTTTCTCATCTTTTCGGCTATCGATCGAACCACATCGTAAACTTCAACGATGTTATTACCATCAACTTTCACTCCTTCTATACCATAGCCGATTGCTTTATCGATGAATTGTTTGCAACGGAACTGTTCATTGCTGGGCGTTGATAATCCATAGCCGTTGTTCTCGATTAAAAAAATAACCGGAAGATCCCACACGGCTGCAACATTCATCGCTTCGTGAAAATCTCCTTCGCTCGTGCCGCCATCGCCGTTGAAGACAAGCGTTACTTTCTTTTCCTTCTTTAGTTTCGAAGCGAGCGCGATCCCATCGGCAACACCGTTTTGCGGGCCGAGATGCGAGATCATTCCCACTATGTGATGTTCGTTGGTGCCAAAGTGAAATGAACGATCGCGGCCTTTCGTGTAGCCCATCATCGTTCCCTGCCATTGTGCAAACAACCTCGTAAACGGGATCTTGCGGCCCGTAAACACACCGAGATTCCGGTGCATGGGAAGAATGTATTCGTCGGGCTGAAGCGCCGCCGTAACACCACAGGCAATTGCCTCCTGCCCTATTCCACTAAACCATTTGCTGATCTTATTCTGACGAAGGAGGATGAGCATCTTTTCTTCTATGAGGCGGGAAAACAGGATGCTCTCATAGAGATCTTTAAGAACTTCGTCAGAGTATTTTTTTCGACTAAATTTCATCCTGTAAAGTTATGAGGAAATATTTTCTATTTGTGATCGGGCTCATTTTGGGTTCGTGCAGCGAAAACAAATTCGATAAACTATTCAGTGAGCAAATAAAAGAAGACGGCCCGGGCGTCTCTGTTTTAATAATAAAAAATGACTCGGTACTCTTTTCGAAGTCGTATGGATCTGCTGATCTCAAAACAAAAGATCTCATCACAAGCAAAACTCTTTTCAACCTCGGCTCTATCTCAAAGACATTCGTGATGAACTCCATCCTCATGCTTCGCGACGAGGGTAAGTTGACTTTGGAGGATAGCCTTATCAAATATTTCCCGGAATTTAAAAATAAGGACATCGCACGAAAGGTGAAGATCAAACATCTTCTCACACACACGTCGGGTTTACCCGATATCAGGCCGGTATCGGAACAACCCGAATTTTATTTAACAGCCGATGATGCACAGAACTGGGCGCCGGTCATGCAGGCAGATTCATTGAAGTTCGAACCGGGTTCACAATATGAGTATTCAAATCCCGCCTTCAACGCACTGGCGTTGATCATTGAAAAGGTTACCGGCGACAACTGGCGGCATTTCGTTGCTGAAAGGATTTTTAAACCCGCAGGAATGACATCCAGCACAATAACAGACGGAGCACACCCTGAGAGCGGCGTTTCACATGGTTATGTTTTTGAAAATGAAACGTGGAACGAGCTGGACTACGGCGAAGAACCAACATTCTGTGCCGCAGGCAACGGCGGCGTATGGAGTTCTGTCGAAGAATTATTAAAGTACCAGGAGGCATTAGCAAACGCGACCTTCATGAAAGAGTCTTCGATCAAAGAATCGATGGAAGAAAAATCTTTCGGGATCGGGTGGTCGTGGTTTGTAGGAAAGACCTCAAAGGGCTTTAAGACTGTTGGACACACTGGAACGCAAGGAGGATTCTATTGCGATTATGTAACGGTGCCGGAAAAGAAGATCGTGTACATCATGCTCGCGAACTTCCCTATTGATCGCGATATCTTAAACACTAAAGTTTTGAACCTGTTGGAATTGTAAACTCGAACGTTGTTCCATCGCCAAGCTTACTTTCCACCCTTATCGTTCCTCCATTCCTCTCAACGAATTCTTTGCATACAGCGAGACCAATTCCCGTTCCTTTCTCCAGCTGAGTTCCCGGCTTCGTAACGCCATGCAGTGTAAACAACTTCGGTATGTTCTCTTCGGCTATCCCGATACCGCTGTCAGAAACTCTTACGTGCACGAATCCATCTTTCTGCATCGCCGTTAGGTCTACCTTGCCCGCAGGGTGTGTGAACTTCAACGCGTTTGAAACGAGATTTCTCACCACTGTCTGCATCATGTTCATGTCTGCGTAAACATCAACGACCGGCGCATCGATACTTAACCGGATGTGCTTGCGATCGGCCTCAGCGCGAAGCACCTGCGTCGATGAGATCAGGAGATGTTGAAGGGGAAATTTTTCCGCCGCTATCACGATCTTCTCGCCCTGCATCTGCATGCGCGACCACTGCAAAAGATTATCAAGGAAATCGGCGGTGTGATGAAGTCGAACGCCAACTTTATCGGTGTACTTCTTAAGATCTTCGGGCGACAGCGAGTCCATGCTCACCATGTCGAGAATGCCCTGCAGCGAGATGAGCGGACCACGAAGGTCGTGCGATACAATCGAGAAGAGTTTGTTCTTGATGTTGTTACTTTCTTCGAGCTGCGCATTCTTCAAACGAATTTCTTCTGTGCGTAGCTCAACCTCGCGTTCCAGTCGTTCTTTCTCCTGGTGCTCACGAAGCAGTGCGCGTTCTTTCGCTTCAATGTTCTCTCTCTGCAAAGCCGAAAAGCGATCGCCAAACGCAAACGAGATCAACAACACCTGCAAAATACCACCGACATACAAACTGTTGTCTGCGACCCAGCTGCGTTCAAGAAGACCAACATTTCTCAACAACAAAAGTATTCCCAACACCAGCAGCGATCCCCACGCAAGCAGGAAGTAACGGGCGGGTCTGAAATTTTTCATGAAACAATACACCGCGCTTGTGAGTATCACGAAGAAGTTCACCAAAGAGATCAACCTCATTGGCACGTTAGAAATGTAGTCGCCCAAACCAAACTTCAGCAACGAAAAGATCACGGCAACAACGCCAACTGCGATCAATGTCCTGTCGAGCCAAAAGCTGAATCGCTTCAATTCGAGAAAAGATCTCGTTAACGCAACGGAGGAGATTATAAATGCCGGCGATGCTATCGCTCCAACGATCCTGTTGAGCTCCGGCCATTCAGGATTCAGGTAAAAGAATCCATATCCATTGAAGTATGCGATCACAATGCCTCCTGTGGTCAGCGCAAACACATAATAGAGAATTGTCTTATCGCGAATAGAGATGAACAGGAAAAGATTGTAGGCGATCATGATCAGGATGATGCCATAGAAAAGTCCGTTGGCAAACTGCTTCCAGTAAGTATTGTCGCGAAGTCCTTCGGCCGACCAGATCGTTAGGGGTACCTGCACTGCCGATGTGGTGATGACCTTCAGGTAGAACGACTCTTTCGTTCCGGGCTTCATGTAAAACGGGAACACAATATTCTTGTTATGCACGGCGCGTGTCGAGATCTTATACAGATCGCCGGAATACTGAAGATCGAGCTTCCCTTCGGCATCGATCGAATAGAACTCTACGTGATCGAGCAATGGGAAACCAACCTCTAAAAACCATTCGGCGCGCGACGAACGATTCTCCACATCGAAACGATACCAGTGGTTTCCTTTGTCGTAGCCTAACGAAGCACCTTCGGATTCCAGTTGAGTGAATTCTTTATTTGAGAGCGCGAGGATATCGAGCTTGTCGGTTGTGCAGAAGTGATAAACATTGTGAACGACTTCTCCTTCGCTGCTATCGGTAAGCACTACCTGCGCATGTGCATAGGAAGCACAGACGAATGCCAGGATCGTCGCTGCAAAAAATTTCATTTAGGGTGTCTATAAAAAAAGGCCTCCGCCGGGGAGGGCGGAAGCCTTCTTACAGGCACAAATATATATAACTAAACTACCTTTTTACGGATAAGTTTAGCGTAGGTGCGACTTACAGGGAAACTCTTGCCGCTCTGCATCTTTACCACCATACCACCGTTGAAATGGCGTTCGATCTCTTTCAGGTAATTCACATTCACGATCGTAGAACGGTGCACGCGAATGAAGACTTCCGGGTTCAGGATCTCTTCGAGCTTACCGATACCCGATGAACTCACGAACTGATCGGCTTTTGTTGTGATGATCGTATAATCGCCCGATGCTTCGAGGTAAACGATCTCTTCCACAGGAAGATTGAAAAGCTTCTCCGACTTCTGTACGAAGATGTGTGTGTCGTATGTTCCCTTGCGTTCGCTTCGCATCGACGACAAGAGGTCTTCGAGAGAACTGTGCTCGAGTGTCTTTCTTTTCAATGCGCGGTTAACGGCGTTGCGGAAGCGCTCTTCGTCGAGAGGCTTCAGCAGGTAATCGACGGCATTTTTTTCGAAAGCCTTGATGGCGTATTGATCGTATGCTGTTACGAATATCACGTATGGTTCGTGCTCGATGTCTTCAAGAACGTCGAAACCTGTCATTCCCGGCATCTGCACGTCGAGGAATACGAGGTCAGGCTTCAGCTTGTCTATCTTCTCGACAGCTTCAGTTCCCTGATCGGCTTCTCCAACTATCTCGATGTCCGGATAGTTTTCGAGATATTCCCTGAGGAGGTCCCTGGCCAGTTTTTCGTCGTCAACAATAATGCATGTAGTACTCATTTGAATTGGGTTAATAAAACCGTTTTATCCTGTCTAATTTAAGTGAATTTGTTCTTCGATGGCGCTCTTTTTCGTCTCTGTCGGAACGCTTTCCTGCTGTAGTTTCTTGTCTTCTATGTAAAAACTTACAGAATAACCGCGATCTGTGGCCCTCACGCGAAGTCCCGACTGCGGCCCGAAGTAGCTTTTGAGTCGCAAATCTGTGTTTGCCATGCCCACGCCACTTCCGGAGCTGTCCATTACTTTCTTCGCATTAATGCCAAGGCCGTTGTCTTTCACTTCGAAGAACACGATGCCGCCGGCACGCCGTACCGAAAGATAAATTGTGCCACCTTCTTTTTTCGGAGCGATGCCATACTTCACCGAATTCTCAACCAGTGGTTGAAGGATCATGGGCGGTATTCGCATTCCGAGGCAGGTCGGGTCGATATCTTTAATGAATATCAAACGGTCGCCAAAACGTACCTGCTGAATAAGAATATAATTTTCGATGAACGCGATCTCGTCAATGAGCTTTACCATTTCTCCATTGTGAGAGTCGAGTGCATATCGAAAGATGTCGGACAATTGTGTAATAACTTTTCTCGCTTTCTCTTTGCTCGAATGAACGAGTGTGCTGATCGAGTTAAGTGTATTGAAAAGAAAATGCGGGTTGATCTGCGACTTGAGCAACGAGATCTGCATCTCTTTGTTCTTCAGTGCGAGCTCGCTCTTCTCCTGGTCTTTTCTCTGCAATCCCTGGAAGTAACTGATGATATAAAACACACCGACAGTTATAATGTACTGATCATGGAATCGAATAGCGTCCCAGCTCATCAACTCCTCCATGTGTTCCTGCCAGTGTTCGAAGTACACGAGACCTTCTATATAATCTTCAAAGTAATACGACAACGTACCCATGATGAAGAAGTGCGTAATGATACCGGCAACGTGACCAACGATCTGTACTGTTGGACGAAACCGCGAAAGCCAGTACGTCCACAGAAATGTTAACAGTATGAGAATACACAATGCTTCGAAGAGAAACAGCGTGTTCCAAAGAACATAAGTTTTAGGAGTAAAGAACTTCCACTCAGCAACACCACTTATTGCAAAGTTGATGGCATGCCACGTACAGATAAACAAGTAGGCTCGTTTCCAGATCTTCGGGATGTCATCCAACCACTTCACTTCGTAAAGTCTTTATTAAAGTTAAAGATTCATTCCCTATTTGCGGTGGACCGACATTACAAGAGTTAAAGCTTTCTTTTTGGCGCTGGACCAACGCCGCTCCGCTAATGAGTCAAACAGGTTAATCAGCAAAACACTATCTTTAACGGCCACTGTACAACGAATATGCCACGATTCCTCCTCATTTTCCTGTGCTTTATTTCGACGGCAGTGGCGGCCCAAAAACTCACTATTTCCGCCACCGTTGTTGACAAAGAAACGCGCGAACCCCTGGTATTTGCCAGCGTCGGGATAACGGGCAGAGCAATCGGGACCATATCCAACCTGCAGGGCGAATTCGACTTTCACTTTCCTGCCGAATACCGCAACGATATCGTCACCATCAGCATTCTCGGCTACAAGAGTTTCGAAGCCCCCGCGTCGACTCTGATCGGCAAGCCCGGACTCATCATCGAGATGGAGAAAACAGTGCTCATGCTGGACGAAGTTGTGGTTAAAGATTCACTAAGAGGCGGGGAAGTGCTACGCATCGCTCTCGATAGAGTACAGGATAATTATCCGTCCAGCCCTTATATGATGGATGGTTTTTATCGCGACATCAAAAAAGTTGGCGGTATTTACATCTCACTTCTCGAAGCCGCAACCAAGATCTACGATGAAGATTACAAAGCTCCGCGCAACAAGTTTAAGCTTCGCGAACGCGTAGCGTTGATGGAAGTAAGAAGAAGCCTCGGCTACGGCAACAGGTTCACTACTTACTTCGAACAAGACAACTTACTCGAAGAGTTGTTGTTACAAAACAGCATCAAGTACCGGCAGTTTCCAGAAGAAGAAATATTCTTCGACAGTCTCCATCGCGACAAAGATTCGTATTACAATGGTCACTACGTTTATGTGCTTAGTCACTCCGCCGATTATAACCTGAAGATCTTTGTAGACAAGACCAACTTTGGTATCATTCATTTGGAGTTTGAATCGCATGCGACTACCGATGTAACGAAGCGTCGTGGTTTGATCAGTCGTTTCGTTTATTTGAAACGCACTGTTGATTTCAGGCAGTTTAGAGGAAAGTTGTATCTCAACTACATTACACTGGATTCGAAGATCAACTGGTACGATATTAAAACCAACGAACTGAAATTCGAAACGGAGCTGTTACAAAATCTTTTGATCAACGAGATCGAAAGTGAAACAACGGAACGCATCGGAACAACGGAGAAAATGAGAAGCTACGGGCTTCAATACCAGGACCTGCCTTACAACAAAGATTTTTGGGATAACTACAACGTGATCAAGGAAAGTCCGCTTGACAGGAAAATTGTTGAAGATCTCGAGAAGTCGGGACCACTGGAGAAACAGTTCCAGGATAATCGCTAAGCTAAAGAAGTTCGTTAGCCTCCCTTAACAATTCTTCTTTATCGATCGGCACAACACCCACGTGCTGACAAACCAAACCTCCGCCAAGGTTCGACAGGCCGGCAACAAGTTTAGGCTCGAGTCCCAACGCCACGCAGCATGCAGCTATCGCAACAACAGTATCGCCGGCGCCGGAAACATCGGCGATGTCCCTCTGGTGGGCTGGCAGTTTTACTTTTGAAGTCTTGAAGTCGATATAAACACCGTGCTCCGAAAGGGTGACCATAACACCTTCGGCGTTCAGTTTACTCTTCAGTTGTTCGACAGCTTTGTCGATCTGCGCAACATCCACTTCAAGTTTCAAACCTTCCTTCAATTCTTTGAGATTGGGTTTGAACAACGTCACCTTTTCGTACGACAGGAAGTTTCTTTTCTTAGGATCGACAACGGTCGGAATGCCCTTCTGCTTCGCGAGCTCTACGGTGCTGCTGATAACATTTCGTGTTAACGTGCCCTTGTCGTAATCCTGGAAGATCACGACGTCGCTTTTGGGAAGCAGCGATGCAATACGATCGATGATCTGTTTTTCTTCTTCACCCGATGCTTCGCGATCAGTTTCGTCGTCGATACGAACAACGTGCTGTTGTCGTGCTATAACGCGGATCTTTTCCGGCGTCGGGCGTGTCTTACTTACAACGAGTCCTTCTTCGCTGATCGAAAATTTCTTCAGGCACGAACGCACTTTTACCGACGCTTCATCATCGCCAACAAGCGATATGATCAAGGGCGTAGCGCCAAGTGCGTGAACATTCACAACCACGTTACCGGCGCCGCCAAGTCTGAAGTCGCGTTGCTTCACATTGATAACGGGCACCGGCGCTTCGGGAGAAATTCGATCTACCGAACCCCAGATGTAGCTGTCGAGCATCACATCGCCGATGATGAGGACCTTTAAGCGATTGAAGTCGTCGAATGTTTTTTTGAAGTCAGCCAAGAGAGATCAATTTAGTTGGGCAAGGGCCGCTTTCATGCGGGTCATGGCTTCGATAAGGTCTTTCTCGGATGCAGCATAAGAAAGACGAACACAGGCTTCATCCCCAAATGCACCGCCGGGAACAAGTGAAACGCGTCCTTCTTCCAGCATATAAAGACAGAAGTCATCGCCGTTGGCAATCTTCCTTCCATTGAAAGATTTTCCGTAGTAAGAACTTACGTCGGGGAAGAAGTAGAATGCACCGGTAGGATAATTTGCCTTCACACCGGGAATTTCTTTCAGGAGGTTATAAACGATGTCGCGACGTTTCTTGTATTCATCCACCATTTTATTGGTAGGACCGAGATCGCCGGTGATGGCTGCGAGAGCTCCGCGTTGAGATATCGAGCAGTTGGCAGATGTCAACTGGCCCTGGACTTTAATTGAACCGTCGGCAATCCATTTCGGAGCGGCGATGTAGCCTACGCGCCAGCCGGTCATAGCGAAGCCTTTTGCAAAGCCATTAACTGTGATCGTACGATCGAACATTCCGGGCAACGAAGCGATGCTCACCTGTTCTTCGCCAAACACGATGTGTTCATAGATCTCGTCAGCAATAACGAGCACATCGGGATGCTTCAATACAACATCGGCGATAGCCTGGAGCTCTTTGCGCGTAAACACGGAGCCCGTTGGATTGCACGGCGACGAGAAGATGATTGCTTTAGTTTTTTTAGTGATGGCTTTCTCAACTTGTGCAGCAGTTACTTTGAAGTCGTTCTCGATAGAACCCTTCACGATAACGGGTGTTGCTTCTGTGAGTCGAACCAATGCATCGTAGCTCACCCAATATGGAGAGAACACGATGACTTCGTCGCCGGGATTGAGCAATGCGATCATAACGTTGGCGATCGATTGCTTTGCACCGTTGGATACAACGATGTTCTCGGCTTTATATGGAACATTATTCTCTTTCTGATATTTAGCAGCAAGCGCTTCGCGCAGATCCTGGTAGCCGGCAACGGGAGGATATGAAAAGAACTTACCATCGTCGATCGCTTTCTTCGCGGCCTCGCAGATATGCAAGGGTGTTTTGAAATCAGGTTCACCCAGGCTTAAGTTAATGACATCGATGCCGCGCGCTTTGAATTCGCGTGCTTTTGCAGCCATAGCAAGTGTGGCTGATTCTTCGATCGCGTTGATCCGGTTTGAAAGTGTTTGCATAATGGGCGCAAAAATACAAAAATGTGCGAGGTGCTAAGTGCTAAGTGCGGGACTTCGCACTAATTGAAAAGAGTACGGCCTATGATGCTTCGGCCGAGAGTTATTTCGTCGGCATACTCCAACTCTCCCCCGACAGGCACTCCTCTTGCAATCGATGTAACCTTAACGGGAAACTCCTTTAACTTCTTGTGAATATAGAACGCGGTGGTGTCGCCCTCCATGGTTGGACTTAAGGCGAGAATTACTTCGCGGATCTCGCCGTTAGACGTGCCTATTCTTTTGATAAGAGATTCGATCTTCAGCTCTTCGGGGCCAATTCCATTCATAGGAGAAATGATACCCCCGAGCACGTGATAGATACCGATATACTGGGCAGTGTTCTCGATAGCCATTACATCTTTACCTTCTTCCACAACACAAAGAACGGCGTGATCGCGACGGTGACTTTTACAAATGTTGCATTCGTCTTCGTCGCAGATGTTATGACATGTTTTACAAAAACGAATGTTTGTTCTGAGCTTTTGAAGAGCTTGTGTGAGCGCAGTTGTCCTGTTCTCGTTTTCCTTTACAAGATGAAGAACCAGGCGCAGCGCGGTTTTTTTTCCGATGCCCGGTAGCCGCGACATTTCGTTGACCGCGTCTTCGATAAGTTTGGAAGGAAACTCCAAGTTTTAAGTTGTTTGAAAAATTAAACGATCCTCGCGTCGATACCTGCTTCGCAGATTGCTTCTTTCATCGGCCGAAGCTCGTCGAGTGTACCGGTTTTAACGGTGCACTTACCTTTATAGTGAATGATCCAGGTGCATTGTTCGGCTTGTTCAGGCGAGTGTTTACACACCCTAACGAGTGTTGCCGTTACGTGGTCGAACGTATTGATGTCATCATTGAAAACTACCAGATTCTGAAGGTCTGTAGTCTCAACCACTTCCAGTACTTCCACCAATTCCTTTTCCTGGCCTGAAGTGCTCATCCGATCCACTTTATTTCTTCAAAAGTAAAAAAATACACTGTATTTTTCACGCAAATTTCGAAATGACACCAACGCTTGTCGTTACCATCATGGTTATCTATTTCGCGATGCTTATCGCGATATCATGGGTAACATCCCGCGGCGCCGATACCAATACATTCTTCACTGCAAACCGACAATCGCCATGGTATCTCGTTGCCTTTGGCATGATCGGCTCCTCGTTATCGGGCGTTACTTTCATATCTGTTCCCGGCGCCGTTGGCAAGATCGGGCTGGGGTATTTCCAGGTAGTACTCGGATATCTTGTCGGGTACTGGGTGATCATGTATTTATTGATGCCACTCTACTATCGGCTCAACCTTATCTCCATTTACACTTACCTGGAACGGCGTTTCGACACATGGTCGTATAAAACCGGCGCATTCTTCTTCCTCATCTCGAGATCGCTCGGTTCTGCGCTTCGACTGTACCTCGCTGCAACAGTATTACAAGCTTTTTTGTTCGATGAGTGGAAGGTTCCTTTTATCGTCACCGTTGCAACAACGATCATCCTCATCTGGATCTACACATTCAGAGGCGGCGTAAAGACAATAGTTTACACCGATTCATTTCAGACACTCTTTTTGGTAACGGCAGTTTGTATTGCGGTGTGGCAGATCTCGTCGCAGCTGGGATTTTCTTTCGGTCATGTAGCAGACATTTTTAAAGACAGCCAATACTCCAGAATTTTTCATTTCGACGATCCTAAGTCAACATTGTTTTTTCCCAAGATGTTTTTAGGCGGATTGTTCATCACTGTTACAATGACAGGCATGGACCAGGAGATCATGCAAAAGAATCTTACGTGCAAGAATATCGGCGAAGCACAGAAGAACATGTTCTGGTTCAGCATCACGCTGGTTGTCGTAAACCTGCTGTTCCTGCTGCTCGGCGCATTACTCTATATATACAGTTCCACGAATGGCGTTGCAGTACCGGCCGACAGCGATAAGTTGTTCCCAGAGCTTGCGCGAAATCATTTAGGTGTTGTTGTCGGGATCTTCTTCCTGTTGGGAATCATTGCGTCGTCGTATGCGAGTGCCGATTCTGCGTTGGCTGGATTAACAACGTCGTTCTGTATCGACTTCCTGGACTTCAAGAACAAAACTGAAGACGTGAAGAAACGTCAAAAGTTTTTCGTACACATCGGGTTCTCGTTGCTGTTCCTGCTGATCATTGTTGTGTTCAAGGAGATCAACGAGCGATCGGTGATCGACGCAGTGTTGAAAGTAGCGGGCTACACGTATGGTCCGTTGCTGGGACTGTTTTCGTTCGGATTGTTTACGAAGAGAAAAGTAAATGGAAAGGCTGTTCCATTTATTGCGATAGCAAGTCCGCTGATCTCATTGTTTATCAGCTCGAATGCTCCTCGTTGGTTCGGTGGATACCAGGTTGGTTATGAGGTGCTGGTGATCAACGGGGCGTTGATGTATTTAGGACTGTTTTTATTTTCTAAAAAACAGGAAACTTCAGATCCTATAAAATAACAAAGGGCTGCCGTCTGCAGCCCTAAGTCTTACCCAACTTCACGGGTCAACATTACCCTGTGCTAAAGCCACTATAGACAGGGTTTATCTTTTTTCATACTGAAATCTCTCGGTGTAACCGTCGTTGCTCACGACAACGATCATATAAGAACCTTCTACAACATCACAGAAATCGATCTTCATTTTTCTCTTCTTCAACATTTGCGCGGCAACGAGGTCGCCGTTCGAATGGAACACCTGCACATGTGCACCACGCATCGATTTGTTCGCTGTGAAGACGAACAGGTTTTTCTTAGTGTGTTCCTTCACCTGGATGTTGCTAGGGTTTGCATAAGCCAACGTTCCCAGTGCCAGGAGGACGAGGAGGAGTGTGATGATCTTCTTCATTGGTTAAGGTTCGTATTCGTGTGAACCTATATTACGAAGATGGTGCCAGCGGGAGCGGCACGCGTTTTAGGCGAATTTTGGCGCTTTTAGGGATGGGAATGATCCCATAATGGGAGCAGATTGATGTGGGTAAGGCAATTTTGGGAACAGGTTTTCCTGACAATCTCAGTGATGAGAGGGTTTGAAAATTGATTTCGGGGTGGTGATGGGATTATTTTGGCGAAAGATTTTAAACCGATATTATGACACTAACATTAGAAACCATCAGTCAATTTCTTAGTACCAGGTTCCCGGCTTTGGTGCTGACTGTTTTAGTCGCTGCCTTTATCTGGTTCGCGCAATCAACGAATCATCGTTTAGAGCGCATTGAAGACAAAGTTCTTCCGGACGAGCGGGCCCGGATCTATAATCTCGAACTCGAGCGCGTGAAGGCGGAGGCAACAGACAGGCAGCTTGAAAAAGACAGGGATGAAATGAGACAAGACATCAAAGAGATCCGTGAAGACATTGCGGAAATCAAAGCTGACCTGAGAGTCCTTATGCCAAAACTCAAATAGTCACAACTCTTTCATCGGGTCCCAAAACACCTTTTGAAAATCCACCACTTTGTCTTTCACAACCTTCACTCCTTCCTTCTTCAACCGCTCCTCCATTGCCGATGGTGGAACGAAGTGATGTTTTCCCGTAAGCAACCCCTGGCTATTCACTACACGATGAGCAGGAACTTTCTTATCGGTATGAGTGGCGTTCATCGCCCACCCTACCATGCGGGCGGAGCTGCGTAAGCCCAGGTAGGCCGCAATGGCTCCGTAACTGGTAACGCGGCCGCGTGGGATCAGCTTTGCGACCTCAAAAACGTCTTCGAAAAAAGAATATTTCTTATCAAAGGTGGTCTGCCTTCGCGAAAAAGTTACGGCGGACAAGGCCCTATTGGCCGATTTCTTTCGTTTGTTGGGCATTTCAGTCCTGGAGATCCCGTAAATCTCATGTAAACGGGTTCGTCAAACAAAAATGGCGCATTAAATTGCGCCTCGATTTTTTGCCCAATAATGAGACAACTCCTTTTGTTACTGTTCCTCGCAGCTAGCATCGGTGCCAGTGGTCAGCGACTCATCTTCCCCGATGGCGACCATTGGCGTCTGCCGCTCGAAGGAACCGAAACGTCATTTAAAGTAACAACCGATACCGCCGTTGCGCCGAAGTACTCATTGGAGGGCAACAACAACTATGGCATCGTGTTCGACTCGCTTGGGAATTTTTCATGGAACCCTTCATACGATCTTGTCGATCGCCTGGAGAAGAACAAAGAGATCATGCTGATGTTCCAGGGCGCGTGGAAGAATGGCAAGAAGATCCGCAAGCCAATAACATTCATCGTAACTCATAAGAACAGGCCCCCGGTGATCGACGAACTCCCGGTGTTCTATGTAAAGCAAGCAGCCCCGAATCAATACCAGATCTCTGCCGACTATGTAAGTGATCCCGACGGAGATCCGATGGTCTACAGATCGGTGATGACTGCAATGCCTGAAGGCGCTTCGTTGAGCTCACTCGGTTTGATAACATGGACGCCATCGCGAAATCAATTTCTTGCGCTCAAGACAAACCCGACTTACATCGAATTCCTTGTGCAGGATCCTGACAAAGCCGAAGCGAAAGGCCGCATCAAGCTGTCGCAAACACAGCTGGATCTTCCCCCGGACCTATTGATTGTTCCGGCCGACACTGTTTATAATATCAAGGAAGACGAGCGCGTGAACATCAAGTTGTATGTGACCGATCCCAATGGCGACGAAAATATTTCGAACGTGGGATTTGTTTGCAACGACGAGCGCGTTCCGCAATCGGCGCTGAAAGAAAACTCGCCGGTGCAATTCGAATTCACATGGTCGCCCGGTTATTACTTTGTTGAGGAAGTTCAGAAGATGAGAGAAATTGATTTGATCTTCTTTGCTCTCGATAAGTCATCGAATCGTGTACAACGTCGTGTGAAGGTTCGTGTGAACGACACGGAGAACCTCGACGAGAAAGATAAGTTCCTGTATGCGAAGTATCGTAATTCGTTGGTGCAGGCGCGTGCGCTGATCATTCAGTTGGATGAAAATCATACGAAGCTGAACAAGGCGTACAAGCAGGCAAAAAAAGGAAAGAAGCAACGTTCGTTGGTGAATGCCGGTCTTGGTGCGACTACGGGTATCGGGCCGGTGGTGATCAACAGTCCTAACGATGCGAAGATCGTAACAGCAATCGGCGGCACGGGTGTGATGACGCTGGGTACGCTTGAGGCAACGGAAGTGATTGGTAAGTCGAAGTCGGATATTCTTGATAAGATGAAGATCAATGTGGAGCTGAGAAACCAGTTACAGTTGGAGGGAGATAATTTTGCGCGGAAATATGCTTTGAAGTCGGCGCGTCGTACGAAGGATTTTGAAACTGATCGCGAAAAGCTTTTGCCCATCATTAATAATCAAAAGCTGGTGATGCTTGAGCTGGATGCGAGCACGCCGAGTGCGCCGAATTATTCCAATAAGGATATTAAGAGCACGTTCCCGGATTTTTCGGATGAATAAGGTGTAAGGTTTTCTGGAGAGGGGTTGGGGTGTTGGTGGTTATGTTTGGGGTATGAATACTGAAAATAGTGACAACTCCCTGATCTCTGAACAGGACATTGGAAAAAGGCAAAGCCTGAATGAAATTCTACCAGAAAGAGAAAGGTTTAGACTTGCTAAAACAATCCTTCTGTTAAGTCTCCTGGTTTACGTTGGTTCCGCTGGCTTGTACGTCTTTGGGGAGCGATTCTTTATTTCCGAGCCCGCCAAAATTGTTTGGCAATACTCATCTCAGGCGATTTTTGGAATGATTAATCTCGTTATTGGATTTTACTTCGGAAGAAAGTGAGATACTATATATCAGCGAGAAAAACCCGAACTCTTCTGCCGTCTGGGTGCTCGATGATTACATCACTTTTATTTTCCTTAGCATCGAGCATCCGCATGTAGAGTTCTATTCCTGCGGCAACAACATTGGCTTCATTGGAACCAGCCCGCGCTGCTGCATATCGTAACTGCGCAAAATACTCTGCTGTTAGTCCAATAGTTATGTACGAGAGGTTACTTTTCATTTGTTTCTGTTCCATACTCCTATTATTTCACGCCAATATAATCTCCTGCGCCAGCAGCAACGAAGCAAATACTTAAATTACCACATGAAATGTCAGGAAATCCTTACAGTGCTTGTGTCGTATCGTGATAAGGTTGCGGAGTTGTTGAGCGCCGAACAATCGGATGTCATCGTCAGCAGCGGCTACTCATTCATCATCGTCAACATAGACCGCGCCGACATCGACCTGACCTTCGAGGTCACCGACAAATCATCTAAACTCATCGAGATCTTCCCTCCCGACCCCGGCCTCCAAACAATGTTCGGATCACAACAATGGCCCGAACTCAAAGCCAGCCCTACACAACATCCCTGGTCCAACGAAATCATAAAGAACCTCGAAACAGCCGACAACATCGCAAGCCTCGCAGTCAACTGCACCACAGGCGACAACTACGGACCCGGCAACTTCAGCAAGATCCTGCTCAGCTCCCATCACATCGAACTGCAGCAGGTAAACTACATGAACGCGAAATCACTCGACCATAAAGACGATTACAGCCTTCGCTCATTAGTCTTCAGAATCCCACTAAGCGGCAATACAAAAATGATCACGGAATTTACCGACAGGTCGTCGCAGAACAACAGGGAATGTGGCGAGAGAATTAAAGCAGCTCTCGATTGGACTGCCTAACTTAAAACATTGTTCTTCGTTAGCGCCTGCATAGCCACATTCTTATAGTTTCTTCCGACGGGAATATCTATCGTAGATACCTTAACACTCGTCGGCGTGTACGACACTACCTTCTCTATCGAAACCATGAACGACCTGTGAACACGTATGAATTTGCTTTGCGGTAACTTCTGCTCGAGGTAACTGATCTTCTGGTAAGTAATGATCTCCTGTTTCGTAGTGCGAACACGAACATAGTCGCGAAGGCTCTCGATGTAAATAATGTCTCTCAAAAATACTTTCACCATTTCACGATTCTCTCTCAGGTAGATGTAAGCATCATCGAAAGACTGGATGTTTTCGGAGTCGTCGAACGAAACATCCAACGGTTGCTTGAGTTGCTTCACCTTGGCAATCGAACGAAGGAAACGATCGAACGAGATCGGCTTCAACATATAATCCACCACATCGAGATCGAAAGCTTCGAAGGCGTATTCGCGATAGGCCGTTGTGAGAATCACACGCGGCCGGCTCTTCAACGACTTCAGCAACTCGATACCTGTTACCTGCGGCATCTGGATATCAAGGAAGAGAAGATCGACCGATTTTTCCTGCATCACATTAAACGCATCGATAGCATTCGCGCATGTCTTCAAAAGCCTGAGCTCGGGAATATGATTGATGTAGCCTTCGATCAATTCCCTCGCAAGAGGTTCATCGTCAACGATCACGCATTTCATCTCAATTAACTTTAAGTTTCAATACAGCAAGATATGTATCGGCCTCATCGAATAGTTGTAAAGAATGGCGGCCCGGGTATAAACGATCCAACCGCTTCTTCGCGTTGTCGAGACCAATACCGGATGTCGCTTTAGCCTCCCCGTTAAAATCAGGTTTACTGTTCTCTACGTTCACCAAAAGATGGTTATCCCTGACATTGATGTCGATATGGATCCAGCCTGTGTTGAGCTGATTACTGGCTCCATGCTTAAAGCTATTCTCGACCAACGGCAATATGAGTAACGGCGCCACTTTGATCCCCTCCGTCTTCTCATAAACACGCAACAGCACTTCGAGTCGCTCGCCATACCGAATTCTTTCCAGGTCGATATAATTTTTCAGGTACTTGATCTCCATCTCCAGCGGCACTTCGGCCTGGTTGCTGTCGTAAAGCATGTAGCTCATTAGTTGCGACAGCTTGTGGATCATATCGGGCGCTTTACTGGAATTGTTCAGCGCAAGAACATATAGATTATTCAGCGTGTTGAAAAGAAAGTGTGGATTGATCTGCGACTTCAGCAACTTCAATTCAGCCGTGAGCTTTTCCCGTTCCAATAGTTGCGTTGTCCTCGTGAGATGAAAACTGGCGACGATCGCAACCAAAGAATAGATCACGAAAACAGAGATCAAAACTTTTGGAAGGAACAACAACGGCATCGACAAACCCGCCGGGTAATACACGGGATAGATGAAATAATAATTAAGTGCACGAAGAACAATGCCGAAGAAAGCCATCGACAACACGAGCGATACCAGGAACGTCGTGTATCGCTTCGTTACGAGATACCGGTCAATTAAAAAATATAAAGTGAAGTACGTTGCGGAAACTTTTATCGGGAGCTCGATCAAACATGTTATCAGTTTCTCGGTGTAAATATTGTCGACCATGCCCCAGATGAGCACCTCGTACAACACCATTGCTACCCAAAAGGCTATATGAAGTAAGTAGCGGTGACGACCGGATAATAACATGACGGAAATATCCAACTTGCCCCTGATCCAGGGACGTTTCTTTAGATAAACGACGGCATTATCTTACAGACTACCTCCCTTGTTCTTCCCAAGCGATACTTTGAAATCATCGGGAGTGCCGGTGACTTTCACCCTTACGAAGCGGATCTTTTTGTCTTTGTCAGAATATTCGATCTCGTCGATCTGATCAAGGTTTGCCTCGTCCTGTTTCTTGTTGAAGAGCGCATTGAAACCAACAGATGTAACCATCTTCATGGGGATCTTCATATAATACTCCATGGTAAGATCGAGCGACTGTTTGCCGGAGAGCTCGATGAACCCAAGCGACGAGTTAATATTCATTAATGGAATATCGAGGGTGCCGTTGGTGAATGCAAGCCGGTTGGTGAGCGTATCGAAACGTACATTCTTTAGATTCTTGTCTTTGAAGTACCCGGCCATGGCCTGCATCGGCGCGAAATCAACGAGACTTCCGTTGAATATCGACACGTTCAATTTCGCGCTGCTGTTGCTAACGATCGGCACAAAGTTCGGGTGGATCCTCACTGCGCTCACGATCTCACCGGTAAGGATGCCCTTCAGGTTTTTATTAACAACCACGTCTTGTCCGAAATGGTCGAGCTTCAGCATGAATTTCTCAAGATCGACCTGGTTCACTTTTATCGTGCTCGTGAGAAGCAGCTTCGTAGTATCACTGCCGTCCACTTGTCCTTTCATGCCAACGGTTCCACCAGCAATACGCATTGCCAATGTGTCGGCGTGGATCAAATGATCTTCGGTAAGGCGTAATTTCGCGGTCACGTCTTTCATCCAAAGCTTATTGTACTTGATCTTGGCAATATCAATATTGGCTGTGAACTCTGCGAATGGAAGGGTGAAGATGTTGTAGGCCTTCGCATGCTTCGATGTGTCGGCTGTTGCGACAGTTTGAGTGGTTGGCCTGGGTGTGACTTTTCTCCTGGTCGAATCGCCTTTCCTGCGAGTTGTGTCGGGACCGAAATTGTAACTCACGAGTTCATCAACATCCAGGAAGTTCGATTTGAAGTAGAAGAAATTTGTGCGCTTCTTGATGGTCTTGTCAGCGTCATTGATCATTCGCATGGTAACATTGAAGTCGCTGTTGCCGATCATGCCTTTCACTGTATCCAGCGCGAAGATCCTGTTGGTACTATACTTGATCGTACCCGAGATATCTTTCATCGAGAAGTTGTGATTCTTTAGAACGCCGTTGAGTTCGGTAACACGGGCCTTTGCAAATCTGAAAACGGTGTCGTACTTCAAATCGATCTTCGTTTGAAGGACTACATTATTCGCTTCTTCGTGACGATAGCCGCGTGGCACATATTTTCTTGTGCCTTTGCCGAGGATGTCATCCAAAGCGAAGCGTTGCGATTTGAAATCGAGTGTGATCTGCGACTTACCAACCTTAATGTCCTCGAACCACAGCTTATAGTTGTTGACCGCACCGGTAAACTGCAGGTCGGACTTATCGATCATGCCCTTCAGGTTATTGAGACGGATCAAGGTGTCGTTAACAGTAAGCTTCGCGCTGATGTCCTTGAATGAGTGCTTATAATTTTTCAGCGTTGCATTCAGGATCTTGAGGTCGAACTGACCTTTCGGGAGCGGCTGAGGATTCAACATCTGGTCGACAGTTGTGTTGAGCTCGAGACCCAAAACAAAATTCGAAACCTCTTCGGTCATGTGCATCGATGTATCGTAAGCAAAGAGATCTTTGAGCAGCATTTTATTGCTGCGCGCATGAATGTCGAGCGTAACTTCTTTGCTGTGATCGCGAACAAACGCCTGTATATCGCTCAGTTCGCCGCGAAGGCGAAGGTCGGACTGGCCAATGTGAAACGAAGCTGAATCGAGCTTGATGTCTCCGTCTCTCATTTCTGCGTGAATGTTCACGTGTTCCAACGGCAGCGGGTGACCGGGAATATGAAATGAAAGATCCTGTACAACGAGTTTACTCTGAACGCCTTCTCTCAGTTTACTAAGAGCAGATTCGGGCATCTTTAGATCCAGCAGTTCATTGAAGTCCATGTCGAGCTTGATCTTGCCTGTTGTTTGTTTGATGCCCGCGATACCGAAAAACTCGCCGATGAATTTCAGCTCGAGTTCGGAGTTGAGCTGCATTACGATCTGCGGCTTCGTGAAATCGCGCATCACAAAATTTCCCTTGAAGACTCCTTTGCCTGGACGGGCATTTACATTGGTAATGTGAAGTTCGGATGTATTGAGCGCGTGACCGCTTCCATTAAAATAGTATCCTTTGAAACCGAGTTGATCCAATTTCTCGTTGGCTGCGGTGTTGAGGAACCATGCGTCTTCGCAACCAAAGTCAACTTCGATTAACGGCATCTGGTCTGCCGAAACACGTCCGCGCACCAGCGCATCGAAATAAATTCGTCCATCATATTTAAATGGGGCGAGCTGATCCTTCACGTCTTGCGGAAGAAACGCGGTGACCAACGTAAGATCGGGTTTGTCGCCCTGCACTCTAAGATCAAGCACACTTTCTTTCGCAATGTTGGCAGAGCCGGTGATCGCGAATGTAGCCTCGTCGAGCTTCAGGCTTCCGGAAGGAATGTGAAGAAGGCTTTCCTTGAAGTCGTAATTCGCATCGATGTCGATCGTAAATTTTTTATGCCTGAAAAGACTGGTGTCGTTGGGACTAGTCCAATCCAACTCCATGTTGCTATCGAGAAGGACAGACATCTTCGCACTGTCTTCTTCAAAATGCGATTGAAGGTCGGCTATCTTCGCGCGATAGCGATGGCCTGTAGCGAGATCGTAGTACGAAAGATCCAACCCTTTGAAAGAGATCTTCTCGAGATCGATATCGAGATGCGTTGAATCTTTTGTCGCCGTTGCAGTCCCTGTTGTGTCGGAATAAAGATTGAATGCTTCGAGCAGGTTGAAGTCGCCGTTAATTTCTTTCACCAGGCTTACAACGCCATTGTGAAGTGAAACCCTCCGAACGTTATATTTTTTATTGAGAAGATCCGGAATACTAACGCCGACATACAACTTCTCGACTTTGAAGATCGGCGTTCCTGATTTTGTTTTGTCGGGATACAGTGTAGCACCATGAAGGGCAACGCCGACCGAAGGGAAGTGTTTGAACAGCGAGATGCTGGTGGTTTCGATCACCAGCTTACCATGAAATTGTTTGTTGAGTTTATCGAGCGCAACGTTCACGATGCGATCATGCTCGGTATAGAGTAGGAGTACGCCTACGCCGATCAATAACACCAGGGATACCAGCACAACAATCAACGGCCTCAGTATCCACTTCTTAATCCCGGGAGTCATTTTGAAAATATTTTGAGGAGGAAATTTGGCCGTAAAGATATGAAAAAGCATCACGGGGTAGATGCGGTGAAATGCTACTTTTATGAGGATTTAAGGTGAACTTGAGAGATCCAAAATAAAGAAATTATCAAACTAAAAACTCCAGCACGCCCTGCACCACATCAATATTGATCTCTTCGGCACGTTCGATCTTTAAGATCTCATCATCAACATGCAAAAGATGACCACTCCAGGTCACTTTAACTTTCTTTGCGCGATGAGCTTTGTATAAAAAGGGTTCGTCTTTTCCATACTTCAACCGGCGCTCGATATAGTTCGCCAGCTCTTCGCGCTGAGATGCGGGAACCATGATCACATCGAGCTCTCCATCGGCGGGATCGGCCAACGGTGCAAGATTGAGATTCGGTCCGAGTGATTGAATGTTCATGACCTCGACCATTAAAAACTTATCGCGAAACTCCTGTTCATCGATGATGATCCTGCATTCACGGGTCTTGTAACTAAGAATGATGTTATGGAGTCGTTTGAGTGCATCGCGCAATTCTTCTTCGGGGTCGTCGGATCTTTCTTTGCGATGTCTCATCTCACGGATCAACTTTGGAAATACACCGAAGCCCAAAGCTTCGAGCAAGAAAGGTTTTTCTTTGACACCCGTGATCCTGCCGATGTCGAATAACTTTGTTTGCGCCGAAGCCCAGTGATTGATGATCTCTTCATTGCTTCCTTTGATACCCAATGTTCTTGCAATGTTGTTAGCTGTTCCTGAAGGAATCAATCCAATAGGTCCCGGCTTTTCACGCAAAGGTTTTTCGAGAAGGTAGGCTGCAAGCTTGCGCACGGTGCCATCGCCACCAACGGCAACAACGATGTCGGCGTCTTCGGGTGCCGTTTCCTCAATGCCATTCTTTTTAGTAGAAGAATAACTACAGTCGTAGCCAGCTTTCTCGATTTGCTTTACGAGAGTTTCTTTTGAATGTTCGCCTTCTCCTGCTGTGGGGTTGTGAAAAAGCTTAACAGATTTCATTTTCCGCTTAATTGATAGAATTCATTACTGTGAATTCCATACCACGTTTGAGAGAACGACTTGGAACGATTTTTCTGAGATCGGTATCATGAACATTCTCATCACAAACGACGACAGTGTCTATAGTCCCGGGTTGCGACTGCTTGTTTCCATCGCGAAAAAATTTGGAGATGTACGCGTGGTTGCTCCCGACGTTGAACAATCATCGATGGGCCATGCGATCACAGGATCTCGTCCGTTATTTTATAAGAAGGCTGCAAACTTCACGGATGTAGATGCGTGGCGTGTCAATGGAACACCGGCGGATTGTGTTTCGCTGGGAACACACTTGTGGGGCAAGACCGATGTTGTGCTAAGTGGAATCAACCTCGGGTTGAATCTTGGCAACTCGATGTGGCATTCGGGAACACTGGCAGGTGCAAAGCAGGCTGTGTTACTTGGAATAAAAGGTATTGCATTAAGCGCACCGGTCGACAACCAGGAACCGGATCTATCTTATCTCTCAACTCACGTTGAAGATGTTTTGAAAACATTGCTTGCCGACAATGAAGTAAATCTTATCAACGTAAATTTTCCAAAAGATCCCAAGGGCATTAAGTGGACGCGACAGTCGGTGCGGCAGTACGATGGACAAGTTGTTCCCGGAACCGATCCGATGGGAAGGAAACATTACTGGATCACGGTGAAGCCATTGAGTGGAGCTGAAGAAGGAACGGATCGTTGGGCGATTAACGAAGGATATATTTCGATGACGCCGTTAAGATTGGATCTTACTGATGAAAAGGCGTTGGCAAAGGCGGTGACGAAAGAGAGTACGGTGAAGGTACTGGATTAATTTCTTCGTTACTTTTTAAATGTATTCCTGTCTAACTGATCTCCGCCATCGAGGGCTATCGTGATCTTCTTCACCACGGTATCCAGTTCATCGCACGATCTTCTCAATAAGTTCACCATCTCCTGTGGGTCGGCCGTCTTATCTACTTCCATCAAATTGATCAGTCCCATGATCTTCGACACAGGGCTTCGAAGAAGATGTGAGTTGATGAAAGCATACTCGGTCAACTGGTTGTTCCTGTCCTCAAGCTCTTCGGTTCTTTCTTTCACGCGTTGTTCGAGCATCTCGTTCATGCGCGTTATTTCCTTACTCTGCTGTTTCAGTTTCTTCTCGTATTCGCGTCGCTGCACGGTGCGATAAGCCAGCGAAATTACGTCGGCAACGGAGGTGAGGAATATGATGTCTTCCGACTTCCACTCTCTCGGTGCTCCCTGCTGCTCGCAGCATATCAATCCACCGAGTTCACCGTCGCGGGTGATGGTGATGTCGAGCATCGAGTGAATATCCAACGGAAGCAGATATGAATCTTTGAACTCGCGTGTCAACGGGTTCGTGCGGGCATCGGGTGCCTCTATGATCTTCAGCGTTGTCAAGGCGAGCTCGTATTCGGGAAACATACGAAGGTCGAGTGTCATGTCGTCGAGGAAAGCGCCGGTGGCAAGATTGTAGCATGCAGTTGAAGTGATGGTGCGTCTTTCCCGGTCGTAGCTCCATACGCTGATCCGGCTCACTTCGAGACTTTGCGCGGTGATGCGTGCTATCTCGCGCGACGCTTCTTCTATCGTGCCGAAGTTCACCGCTTTGCTTTTCGAAAATTCGACAAGCGTGGTGAGATGAAGCTGCAGCGTCGTATTTCGTTCCGAAGTCTCTTCGACGAGATCCGTGAGCGTAGTATTCATCTGCTCGATGCGCGCATTCTGTTGCGACAGTGCGACGTTTGCCCCTTTGCGCCTCCGCGCATTTCTCCACTGTATATATAATAGTATGCTCACCATAAATGCCAGCAACGCCAAAACGGCGCGCTGCTGATCCTGGTGGTGGATAATGGTTTCGTTACGCGATTGGATCTCCTTGAGGTTCTCGTTCTCTGCGCGCTTTCGCTCGATCTCATTCTGGAACTGGAACTTTGCAATCTTCTCCGACACATGGATGTCGTTAACCGAGTCTTTCAGCACGAGGTATTGATTCGAATGATATAATTCATCTTCGCGATCATGTGTGTACTCTGAGATCTTCCACAAATAATAATGAGAGTTCATGCTGAGATCGAGATCGCGCATGTATTGCGAAACGCTAAGCGCTATCGTGAAATATTTTTTCGCGACTGCGTAATCTTTCTCGCGAAAGTGGATCTGGCCAAGAACATTATATGCTCGCGGAACGAGCGCCACATTTTTGAAATTCAGAATAAAGGCAAGTCCTTCTTCACAAAGTTTTTTCGCCTTCGCCGTTTCTTTTATGCCGAGATAATATTCTGCAAGCAATACTTTGATCTCCGCAAGGCCTAAGTTGTCGTGGATCATCTGTCCTGCCGAATCGGCTTTCTGGAAATACAACAAAGCATCGTCGTACCGTTTTACTTCCATGTACATTTTTCCAAGCAACATCATCGCCGACATGATGTCCCTGGTGTTACCCAAATGTTTTCGTATTCGCAGGGCATCCTGGTAGCGCTGCTCCGATCTCAAAAAATCTTTCTCCGTTTTGTAAAGCGACGCGAAGCTCTGGTAAACATAAGCCACTCCCGATGAATCGCCACGCGACCTGAAGTTGGCTTCCGCTTTTACGAAATACGGATACGATTCCGTGAGCATTCCCTGCTCTGAAAAAAGCCGGCCAATATTATTCTGAGCATAACCGAGCTCAACAATGTCCGATGTTTTCGTTGCCTCTTGTTCAGCAAGCTGGTAATATTCGTAGGCGCCAACGAGATTACCTTTATAATAATTAGCGAGGCCGAGGTAATTAAGAGAAGTTGCCGTGCCGTGATCGAGTTCAAGAGCTTTTGCAAGATCGAGTGCCTGTTTGGCATAAAGGATAGCAGAATCGGGAAACGATGACCTGTATTCCCACGCAATTTTATTCAGAAGATCGAACCTCGCCTCCTTTTTTGAAGTGGCTAGTTCTTTATGAAGTGAGTTGATCTTATCTAGATCCTGGGCTGCAACACTAATCGTGAGGAATAGTAATACCAGGACCATGTTGGTCCGGCTTGCAGAACTATAGACTTTCATTCGGCAGGGGGCGAAGACTCAATATACGATTCTTCTCACGGAATGTTCTTCTCACGGAATGTACCCTACTTCGCCGTGGCGGCTACGGATGGCGATGCGGAAACACTTACCAGTAAGGAGGACGTATGGTAGTACCTCCTTTTTGTGTGCAATCGCCGCAGCCGGACTCAACGAAAACAAACCCGGGCGAACCAACAATGGCTGTAACAATTCCCGCCGAAGGTCCGACAGCCGACGAAGGCACGCATCCACCTTCAGGCCGAGGATTCACCCCGGGATAATCGCAGGTTGCCTCCGGCGTACAACCCGTTTGAACCACCCTTTGATAAAAATCGGGAGGAAGAGCATTATGATAGGTGTCAATAGAAAACCGGCGCTCCGTAACTTCCTGTGCCCGGAAATATCCCAGGACATATTCATCGGGATTCGTTGTCGAATGGATGTTGCTTGCAATTGTTCCGGGAATTTGTGCAAACAAGCTTCCCTGCTGTTCGGTGTATGCCTGCAATAATCTCTGGTAAGTAAATTCTTCTTCGCTGATGGTTCTCTGCTTCACGAGGATACTATACCGAACCGCTATTTTTTCTGATGTTCTCTTGATGCTCGTTACTCTGGCTCCGCTCAACCTGTTTTCACGAAGGCCTTTCGTAGTTCCAATAACGCCTGGTGTTTGAACGCTGCGGTAGCAGACGAAAACTTCCTCCTCGGGCAAGCGCTCCACTGCCATGTGATTAACCAGTTTGAAATGACAAAAGACAGCCGCATGATACTCATAGGTCTCAATAGAATTGAGTATGTAATACCCGGTGCTGTTAGGATCTGTGTTGTGACTATCGGCCCGGATCTCAAGTTGTTCCGATTCGGAAATTTTCCAATAGATACTATCAATAGTAGGTGTCGAGTAGATCTTCATGGCTTCCGATCGGTAGTCGGCTTCATCCGACGTTACAATATGCAATGTGTAGGCTGACGTCTTATCTACTGCGAGATTATTCGCCAAATACAATCCAACGGAATCTTCATGAAGAAAAAACGTATCTCCGTTCGATGATTCGATCGTTATGGTTGCGCCCGACTCTTTCGGAGGCGCATCTTTTCCATCCAATGGAATTGATCGCACCAATCTCACAGACGCCGTACCATTTGCATCGATAAAGCCATCAATCACCAGGGCGTTGATGTTCCCGGTAGAAGCGGGAGGGAAATACGGGTCGAGGCACCCTGCACATAAGAAAACAAACGCAATAAGTTTTCTCATAACATATTACCAGAATGGTGGCTTAATAGTCGTTCCCCCTTTGAGTGTACAATCTGTACATTCCGCTGTAGCGAAAATATATGACGTCGGGTTACCTGCGCCGTCTTTCACTACAGTTACAATGCCTACTGATTCACTCAGCGCGAAAGGATCGACACAACCACCGGGTTGCGGCAGGTTCAAACCAGGCAGGAAGCATGTAGGTTCTGCCTGGCAATAAGAAACCGGCCTTTGATAGAATCCACTGGGAAGATCAAAAAAATCGATGAAATAACGAAGCTCTTTCACGTTCCGTCCACTGAAATAGCCCAACACATATTCGTCGGGATCTTTTGTTGAATGAACATTCCCGGTAACCCTGCCTGGGATCTGTGCATACAGGCTTGCTTGTTGCTCCGTGGAAGCTTGCAATAGTTTCTGATAGTTAAACTCGTCATCGCCGATCGCGAATTGCTTGACTAAAATGCTATAGCGCATCGAGATCTTTGGCGATGATCTTTCGATAGTAGTTATTTTCACACCACTTAACCTGTCCTCGGTAAGGCCTTTGGTACTGGCGATAACATTCGGTGTACGTTCATTGCTGTAACAATAGTAAACTTCCTCCTCGGGAAGTCGCTCAACGGGCTGCCTGTTCACAAACTTAAAGTGTGCGTTGATGTCTGCGTGATATTCGTATGTCTCGATGGCGTTTAACAAATAATACCCGGTGCTGTTGGGATCGGTGTTATGACTATCTGCTCTTATATCGAGTTTTCCCGATGCAGATACTGTCCAATAGATGCTATCGACAGGTGGTGTATTGTGGATCGATACAGGATCCGATCGATAGTCTTTGTCCTCGGCCGTTACGATGTGCAACGTGTACTTTGAATTTCTATCGACGGTAATGCCATTCAATGAATACGATCCGGCAGCATCCTCATTCAGCAAAAGTTTTTCGCCGTCAGATGATTCGATGGTAACAACCGCGCCAGTTTCTTTTTCAGGGGGATTTTTTCCGTCCAGGGGGATCGATCGCGACAAGATTACCGACGCAGTGCCATTCACATCAATAAGACCATCGACAACCAAAGCATCCAGGTTCGTTGAAGAAGCGGGTGGCAAATAGGGATCGAGACACGCTGAACATAGTAAAACGATAGAAATAAGTTTCTTCATAACGTATCACCAAAAAGATGGCTTTTTTGTGTACCCGCCAAGCGTACGGCAGTCGCCACATTCGAGATTTACATAAATATACTGCGAGTCATTTCCTCGTGAGTCAAACAGCACATCCGTGATTGCCACGTTGGCCAGGTCGTTGATAGCGATACAACTGGTCGGACTACTTCCATCTTCGACGGCAAGGCAACTTGCCTGGGTCATACATTCGCTGGAGGGCTGCACAATAGTAAAGCCGCCCGGGAGGTCGCCGCGTTCTATAAAAACGCGTTGTGCCTTCAACTCTCGTGCTGTGAAGTATCCCAACACATATTCGTGCGGATCGTCGATAGAATGAACGTTGCCGAGAACGGGCCCAGGAGATACGGCATAAAGACTGGCCTGTTGTTGTGTTGATTTGATCAGCTGATCCATGTAGGTATATTCCTGTTCGCCGATCGCACGAATAGTTACGAGATCACTGTAACGGATCTTAAGTTTCACGTCGTCATGATTGATCGTATATACCTTTAGTCCATTCAATACTTTATCGGAAAGACTATGTGTGTCGATAACTGTTGGAGAAGCAGTCAGATCGCGCCAGCAAAAATAGACCTGTTCATCTGGTGTTCTACGAACGGCTTTATGATTAACGAGTTTGAAATTAGAAACTGCGTTTGCGTGATACTCGTAAGTTTCGATTCCATCAACAACATAGTAACCCAGGGCTTCAGGATTTGTGTCGTGTGCATTGATCCTCAACTCCACTTCATCGAAATCGCGAGATATAGTAAAGTAAATACTGTCTATCTCCGGGGTTTTATAAACGCGAACGGGATCCGATTGATATCGTCTGCCATTCGAAGTCTCGATGTTCAACTGGTAGGTCGAACTATAATTGACTGACAGGCCTGAAGCGGTATAAGTTGCTTTGTCGTCTTCATGCAATTGTGTTCTTTCACCTTCCGATGTTTCTATTTCAACGACAGCACCAGGTTCGATGGGTTGAGGAGTATACCCATTCAGGGGTATCGATCGCATGAGCGTTACCGATGCATTGCCATTGATGTCTACATAGCCATCAACAACCAATGCATTAAGCGAATCTGCAGACGCCGGGGGATTATACGGATCGAGGCAGCTTACACACACGAAAAGCAAGAGCAAGAGACGTTTCATAACGTATCGTTATGATAAATTACAAAAGAGTTCGGAATGTCACCAATACCACGGCCGTTGCGTGGTGCCTCCTTTAATGCGACAATCACCACATTCGTTGGGTGTGAATGTGTAAACAACGAAGTTTTGAAATTCGAAAGACGAAATGAGGATCTTGGTGTCACTCAATAGTACAACATCGATACATTGACTGGGACCTTCTACCGGCGCATTCACCGGGCAAGTGGTTTCGAGATCGCAGCCCTGGCCTAACGGCGGCTCCGCCTGGAACTCGAATGGCAGTTCGGAGTTTTCGATGAAGAACCGGTGTTGCTCGACTTCCTGTCCCCAAAAATATCCGAAGACGAATTCATCGGGATTTGTTACGGAGTGAACATTGCCCAACACAGCGCCGGGTATTTCCGCGAAGATGCTGTTTTGTCCATTGTTGGTCTTTGCAAGCTGAGCGCGATAGTTGTATTCGTGTTCACTCATCGCTCTTAGTTTGACGAGTATGCTGTATCGCATCGATATTTTCGGCGATTGCTTCGGGAGGATGGAGATCACTTTGCCGAAGATGAGATTGGTGCTCAATTTTTTTGTCGAAGCGAGGACGATCGGGATCCGTTCGTCGCGCCAGCATGTATCGACGAACTCGCCCCTGACACGGAGATGCGGAACGCCGTCGATCCTCTTGTATCTCGAAAAGTAAGATGAATGATATTCGTAAGTCTCGATGGATTCGTAGCCATAATAGCCGGTTGCATTGGGATCGGTGTCGCGCGAGTCGGTCTTTACCTCTATCGATTCGCCCGTAGCCGACGTTTGAAAATACACACGACCTACGACCGGAGTTGAGTGTACCTGTACGTCGTCGGACTCGTATTCGAGATTGGCGGATGTCTTTATATGCAGCTTATAATTCGTTGTCTGGTTGACAATGGGAAGATTGGCGGCGGCATATTCTCCGGGTTTGCTTTCGGTAAGAGTGAAGTTCTCGCCCGTTGAAGATTGTATGGTAACGGCAGCACCGGCTTCCACTGGGAAGTTGGCATAGCTGTCGATTGGCAGAGTGCGTGAAAGTTTTACGAATGCGTTCCCGTTAGCGTCTACGTACCCGTCTATGACGAGTGCGTTTGAGCCGGCATAACTAATGGGCGGCGTGTAAGGTTCGAGACAACCAAAGCAGAGTAAGAACAGCAAAAAAATGCATCTCGATGAACGCATAGAATAATGGGAAGATCAAGATACGAATAAGAAGGGGCCATCAAAAAATATAGTGTAACGGAAAAGATTGCTTCTTTTTCTACAACTTTTATTCGTTATCCTTTTATCATCTCATAAACCCTCATCTTCTTCTCAAACTCCCAGACATGACTCGCCACCATGATCTCATCAACCCCGGTATCATTTATAAACTTCTCCAACCGGTCCTTCACTTTATCTTTTCCGCCAATAAAAGAATACGTCATCATGTTCAACACACCGTACTTCTCGGGATCTGTCCAAACACCTTCCATGGTTTCGAGAGGGGGCGGTAAGGGACGACGATCGTTGCGAAACATTCCCAGGACCAATTGATAAAATGAAGTCGCCAACTTTTCTGCTTCCGAATCTGTTTCGGCGGCGATAACATTCACGCACGCAAGCGCGTACGGCGCATCGAGGAATTGAGAGGGACGAAAATTTTCGCGATACAATTTCAACGCTTCGAATAAATGCGTGGGCGCGAAATGAGATGCGAAACCAAACGGCAATCCCAACATAGCGGCCAACTGCGCACTGTATGTACTAGACCCCAACAACCACACAGGCACTTCACTTCCCTGCCCAGGTATTGCCCGCACTTTCGCCGATGCCTCGCGCGGACCCCAAATAATTGATCAGCTCCATAACATCGTTCGGGAATTGATTGATGTCGTTGTTCAGATTTCTTCGCAACGCCTGCGCTGTTGTCTGATCCGTTCCCGGTGCACGACCCAAACCCAGGTCGATGCGGCCAGGGTATAATGCCTCCAGGGTTCCGAACTGCTCCGCAATAACTATCGGCGCATGATTTGGCAACATCACGCCGCCCGATCCAACACGGATCGTAGAAGTAGCGCCGGCCACATGACCTATCAGGACGGAAGTCGCTGCCGAAGCAACACTCTCCATATTATGATGCTCCGCAAACCAGTAGCGTTTATATCCCAACTTCTCGGAATGCTGTGCCAACGTTACGCTGCGCTTGAATGCCTCGGCCGGGGATTGATCTCCCTTTACGATGGTGGCGAGATCGAGGATCGAAAGTGGGGTTTCGGAAAGAGTCTTCATGGTCATTAAAACCAAAAAGAAATTGCGGAGGTTCGTTGCTAACGGACTTTATATGCCTGTATGGAATTGTTGGCCACCAAAAATAACGAGGTGGCGTTTGCATCCATTGCATAACGGGGAAGGTCGGCATTCGATAGGGCAACCGTCGAGATAACTTTACCGGAATCTTTATTGATGACTGAGAGTTGAGTCACGTTGTCTGTCTTCGTGAAGACGACGAAGTCGGTTGCCGATGGTGTAAGCACCTGGCCTCTCGGCAGCGGGGGTTTTTTAATGAGAGGTGGCAATTGATTTTTCTCCAGCCAGTTTACCAATTTCTCGTAATGAAGATTGTAACGAGTGCTTCCATCCGAATTCACAAAAACAATATTCTGGTTTGAATAAAGTATAACACCGTCTTTCCTGATCTCGACATGATCGGGTGAATCCGTTCCCTGGAAGTCGATTTTCTGTTTATTGATTGCCCTCTTCACGGCCGTGGCCTTATCGATCTCATATATATATTGACTGTGATAATACCATGCCTTACTGCTGTCGTCCAGCTGCAAGATCCCTTTTGGAACATCGAGTAATGGCTTGCCATCGAAGTCAATAATATTTAATGTGCGATCTGTTGAATAGTAAACTCCTTTCGGAACGGCTTGAAGGTTTCGAATCCTTCCCGGCAAACGCGTTGCCTCTTGTAGTATAAACTTTCCGGTTCCTGTATCGATATAATGAAGATAGCTTCCCGCGAGCTCGGGAATTGCAGCTACGGTTGGATTCTCAGTCACCATCACAAGTCCATTCTTTGTGTATTGATATTTTGATACTCCGCCATCGAACGCCAATCCATCCCACCACAAGTCATAACCTATCGTATCGTTTACCAAATGAACACGCCCGAATGAATAGGGTGAGTCTGCATCGTGACTGAGTGAATAAAATATTACGCCGTCATTTTTATCGAAGATGGCGTCGCCAACTTTACTGTTTGTTTTTAGAATGGTTGTCCATGCAGTCTTCCCGTCTTCATATTTACATGCCATCAGCCACCTGGGACCAACATAATAAAAATGACGCGGCCCTTTGATCAACCGAAAGAACTTTGGATCGGCATCGAGCTTCAACATATCACTCTTCACAGGATCGGGAGCTTTTACTTTCCAAACGATCTCGCCGCTCCTGATTATTACTTTATAGATATCATTGTAGTTGACGCGATCGCCTGCAGCGAGCAGCATATAATCACCATCGATGGCGAGTGGCTGGCAGAGAAGTTGAGCACGAATGCCTCCTTTCGTGTCGAGATAGATCATGCCCTTCGCGAGAGTAACGTCGCTTTGATCGTGAAGTCCAAAATAATCGTAGCGTGTCCACAACTTTTGCCCGGTAGGCATGTCGAACATCGAAAGCCCTCGTGCTAAGTCTATGTCGGCATCGAGCCAGATTGTTCCCGATTCGTAAAGAAATCCGAAGTCATATATATTATTGACATGCTGTGCGGCGGCATCTATAACCACACGACCGGTCTCTGGATCGATGATCGTAAGAGGAATTCCTTCAAGGATTAAATAAGGGAGGTTGGCGAGTTGGGTCGCACCACTAACGATAGCTTTCGCCTTTGGCTTAATGGTCCACTTAATTGCTCCGCTGCGTTGATCGATCCCTACAAGCGTAGTATAGTTAACTGTGTCGGCAGGGCGAATGGTGGAGTCGGGATTTATTACTTCGGCAAGAAGGGCTGTGTCTTTCCTGGCGACGATCAATGTGCCCTTGCCGGATACATACATCCATTGCACGTCGCTTTTGATTTCGGCCGACCAAAGTTTGTCCGCCTCCTGTTGACCGATTGCTTCGAAGCAAGTGGCGATTAAAATGATGCAAAGAAATTTGCGAAGCATGATGATCTGGTCAAATCTCTTGTCCGAACTGAAGTATGTAGCCGTTGTTGTCGTATATCGCGAACTCGCGCATGCCGTATTCGAAAGTCTCGAGCTCGTAACAGATCTTTGCCTTGTCTTTAAGTTCGGTCCACGCTGTGTCAACGTCTTCAAGGTTGAAATAAAAACTTCCTGTGAATGTCGGCTTAACGAATGGGGTATGTTCGTTGGGACGAGCGAGCATGATCTCGACTGTGTCTTTATATAGAGAGGCCCAACCCCATTCGTCGTTGTGTTCGCCGATGTTGAAGCCGAGAACTTTGGTATAAAAATCCACACTGCCGGAGAGGTCGTCGGTCCAGAGCATTGGTCGGAGTGTTGACAATTTCATGGAAACTCAAGTTAATAAATTGCTGGCATCTTAATTGGATGGCTTCCATTAAGAATAACTAAAACGAATCATTATGAACACTGAAGATATAATAGCCCGCGTGTCGACAACGATCGATGCGTCGGCAGATGAAGTGTGGGAGGCATTGGTGAATCCGGAGATCATCAAGCAATACATGTTTGGAACAGAAGTGGTTTCAGATTTTAATATTGGAAGTCCGATTACATGGAAGGGTGAGTGGGAAGGGAAGCGGTATGAAGACAAGGGCGAGATCCGTGAATATCAAAAAGACCGCCTGCTGCAGTACACTCACTACAGTCCATTAACAGGAGAGAAAGATCTTCCAGAGAACTATCACATCGTTACGATCATACTTGTTGAGATCGGTGGCGAGACGAATGTAACGCTCACGCAGGATAATAATCCCACGGATAAGTCGAGGGAACATTCGGAGAAAAACTGGAAGATGATGTTGGAGGGGTTGAAGAAGACTGTAGAGAGAAATCTCTAACTTTCTGCTCTCTAACATTATCCCCATGAAGCTGTTCGGAGTTGTAGCACTCTTATGTTTACCTGTGGCGCTTCACGCGCAGACGGAAACTTTCGACATCGTTACATATAACCCACCGGTGGGTTGGAAGAAGAATGTAACGGCTGACCTTGTCTCTTATTCGATAGTGGATAATGCAACGGGCACCTGGTGCCAGATGGCTATATATAAAAGTGTGGCGGGCAGTGGCAACACGGCGAACGATTTTTCAAGTGAGTGGAAGGCGTTGGTGAAACCGGAAAGTTATCCGGGCGCTGTTGAGCCTACGCCAACTTCCAATGCAAATGATGGATGGACTTACAGCTTTGGTGTGAGTCGTTTCAAGTGGCAGGGAAAAGATTCGTACGTTACGTTGGAAAACATTTCGGGTTATGGTGTGATGGCGACTGCTCACGTGTCGTCGAATTCGGATAAGTATCTTGGTGATGTTGAAAATTTTTTGAAGTCGTTGCAGTTGAAGAAACCGGTGCAGCCAATTCAACAAAGTCAGCCTGTTCAGCAAAGTCAACCGACATCTACCACCGTTACATCAACGAATCCAACACCAACAAACATCATTAAAGTAACAGATGCAGCGGGTACGCAGGGCATTAAGACATCGACAACAAACTTTGATGATGGCTGGGTATCGCAGCCTTATGCCGATTATGTGAAAGTTGTAAAAGGATCGATCACGGTGCTGTTACATTATTCATTTAAGATCGATGATGAGATGCGTAACGCGAACGACATGGGCGTATACGTTTGGGATCGTTTGATTGCACCGCGCTATCGTGCCACCAAAATCCAGGTTTTTAAGAACGATCCATACACTTATTTTAAAGTGTACTTTGTCGAGGCAGATGTAACGGAGACAGCGACGAACAAGAACCATCATGTTGGCTTGCGTGTGTTGATCAGCAATGGCGTTGCTTCATGTGTTGAGATCATAGCGCCTACGGCGGCGGCATTACAGCAGGAGTTTCCGAACCAGGATAAGATAGCGACGATGCCGAACTACAATAAGTTTGCGGTGTCGCCCGGCGATATAGTTGGCACATGGGAAGAGAGCACGTCGACCGCGTTGAACATGTACAATTCGTACACGGGTTATTATGCGGGCATGTCGGCCACGGCGATGGCGAGCTCGTGGAACATACGTGGCGACGGCACCTACGACAGCGAGCACAAGGGTGCGACGGGTATGGTTGGCAACATGTCGACCTACGATGAAAAGTACAACGGCAAGTACACGCTTACGCCGTGGGATCTGACGGTGACGAACCGTTTCAAAGGGAAGACGGACGTTTATTGGTGCCAGTACGAGGCGGTGCGTGGCGGGCGGGTGTTGCACCTGCAAGACAAGGTGGCAACGGCGATGACGTACAGTTTGGTGAAGACGAAGTGAAGAAGATAACTTTTGATTGACGTTGGTTTTGCCAGTCTCGCAAGAACTTATACTTTGCAGTCCCAAAACAGCAAAATCGCACACCCACCCTGGCCTCACGGCTTCGGTGGATGATACAGAGGAGTGGTAGAGCGGTTTATTGCACCGGTCTTGAAAACCGGAGACCCTTCACGGGGTCCGGGGGTTCGAATCCCTCCTCCTCTGCTGGTTAGAAACCAAACTCAATCAAAACCTCGAAATCCTGATGATTTCGGGGTTTTTTTGTTTTAGGGCACATCAAAAAAGATCAAAGAATAGCAATCCCTGGGGCACCAGCACGGCACCAAAGTGCCTTTTGAAAGTTGGTGCCGGAATTCAATGTAAGTCACTGTGAGTCAACCCGTTCATCAAATGAACATCTTGATTCATGTGTGTTGGACGTGGAATTTGACACTATAAACAACAGGGATATGAAGCAGACAATTTCAGTAAAGTTCTATGCGCGTAAAGAGAGATCAACACAGAGTGGTCTTACGCCGGTAGTAATGCGAATAGGTGTTGGTGAACAACGACTCAACATCGGCACCAAGCTCTATGTGAATCCAGATGACTGGTCGATGGAGGATGGCAAGGTGAAAACCAAAACGAGAGAAGCGAAGAAGGTCAATGATGCGCTTGATGGTTTCAGGCATAAAGCTTTTGATTATCAACGCGAGCTGATGCATGAGGGAAGGCCAATCACTCTCGACAACATGAGGGCGAAATGGTATAACCTGTCGCTTGAAAAGAAAGTGATGTTGATGGAAGTGTTTACGCAGCACAATCAACAGATGAAGGCGTTGATCAACAAAGAATTTGCGCCACTGACTTTGGAGCGATACGAGACTTCATTTTTCGTCATACGCAGGCATTCATGAAGTGGAAGTATAAGATTGATGACATTGACGTCTCGGAACTCAAGTACGAGTTTATCGCAGACTATGAATTTTGGTTGAAGTCGGTACGCAACTGCGATCACAACACCTCGATGAGGTACTTATCAAACTTCAAAAAGATTGTCCACATCTGTATTAAAAATGGATGGCTTAATCGGGATCCGTTTGTGGGCTTCAAATTGGCGAAGCGTGAGATCGAAAAGACGTTCCTGGTAGAAGAAGAGTTGAACAGGATCATCAACAAAGAATTCCCAATGTACCGGACGCGCCAGGTGAGAGACATTTTTATTTTCTGTTGCTATACCGGATTGGCTTACGCGGATGTGGAGAAGTTGACACGTGAAGAGATCACGATTGGCATTGATGGTGAGAAATGGATCTGGACAAGCAGGCAGAAGACAGACTCGGCAACTAGGGTTCCATTATTGCCGCCAGCTCTTGAGATACTGGATCGATATAAAGAAGATCCACAGTGCGTGGTCAAAGGTCGATTGCTTCCGGTCCTGAGTAATCAGAAGATGAACAGCTACTTGAAAGAGATTGCGGATGCGTGTGGGATAACGAAGAAGATGACATTTCATACGGCGAGGCATACGTTCGCGACGACGGTGACTTTGACTAATGGAGTGCCGATTGAGACAGTGAGTAAGATGTTAGGTCATCGGAATTTGAAAACGACGCAGCACTATGCGAAGATCCTGGATAAGAAGGTGAGTGAGGATATGAACGTGTTGAGGTTGAAGTTTAAGAGAACACAGGAAAATTGACGAGCCATGCAATCAATCATTGACGTGTGTGTATTTCTCGTTTTCATAAATCAGACTATCCTGCTATGAAGCGTAAGAATACTTCACCTGAATCAATTCTCCTTATGGACTGGCATTTGATAGGCGACGCGCTGGCCGGAGATGTTGACCATTACATCGGTTACTATTCTGCAATGCAAGTTCATGGCCTAATCACTCAGCCGTCATTAACAGAACAAATCGTTGTGTCCCGACAAATTCGCCCGTCGAAACTTAATGTTGAAGGCATTCCGTTCCAATTTATTCGCCATAATTCTGGACATTTCTTTGGATTTAAGAAAATTCAGATCGACAACGTTAACAAAGTACAATGTTCTGACCTGGAGAAAACATTTATTGATTGCCTATTCAAGCCTGACTATGCGGGTGGTATTGTAGAAATAGCTAAAGCACTATTTCAATCCAAAGGTCAATTAAGATGGCAGTTATTACTTTCTTACATAGTGCAATTCAATTCGCAAGCGGTGATCAAGAGGCTCGGATTCCTTATTGAGCTTCTCGGCATTCGTACCAACATCGTCCACGATCTTCAAAAGATAAAGACGCGATCTTTCGTACTGTTGGACACTAAGCTTCCTAATGCCGGAAAATTCGTGAGTAGATGGAGCATTCGGCAAAATGTGGATAGTGATACAATTACCTCATCGATTCTGACCTGATTAATATCAGACGACAACGTTACAACGACAGGCCAAAAAATAATTTTTAATATAGACTAATCATGAGCTTCCTACCAGATAACTACCAACACATTATTTCAAGTCTTAAGGACAAGATACGTCTCGCGCGCCAGAGAGCTTCTTTGGCTGTAAACAAAGAGTTGCTGTCGGTTTATTGGGAAATCGGGGCTATTATTTTACAGCAGCAACAGCAAGAGAAATGGGGAACGAAAATCATTGAGAGACTGTCAATCGATCTAAAAACTGAGTTCCCGGATTTTAAAGGGCTTTCTGTTAGGAATTTGAAATACATGCGAACCTTCGCAGAAACCTTTCCTACGTTCCCCAACGGCGATCGACTAATGTCAGGATCACAAGTGCCTGATCAGCAGAGTACTGTAATTGGGCAGCAAGCTGCTGCCCAATTACCCTGGGGCCATATTCAAGTGCTCCTGGACAAGGTAAAGCACGAGGAAATGACGTTCTATATTCAGCATTGCGTGGATAACGGATGGAGTCGGAATATCCTTATAGAACAGATAAGTAGCAGACTATACCAAAGAAAAGGGAATGCGATAACGAACTTCAAAGACACTTTACCATCCGTTCAATCGGATTTAGCCCAAGAGACCTTTAAGAATCCCTACATTTTCGATTTCATCTCGCTGACAGAAGAGACAAGAGAACGTGAACTTGAAAATGCTCTTATAAAGCATTTAAAGAACTTCATGCTTGAACTAGGAAAGGGGTTCGCGTATGTCGGAAGACAATGTCGGAAGACAAAAGAACCTGGTCGTTAATGGTGACGACTTCTTTCTTGACCTTCTATTCTACAATTATCATTTACACTGCTTTGTTGTATTTGAATTGAAGATTGGTGAGTTCAAGCCTGAATTTGCAGGTAAGCTCAATTTCTATGTAAACACGATTAATGGTCAATTGAAAGGACCAGATGACAAGGAGACAATTGGGGTATTGCTTTGCAAAACGCCAAACGAAACTGTTGTCCGATATTCATTACAAGGGATTGAATCTCCCATTGGTGTCGCTGATTATCAACTAGCGCAGGCTCTACCAAGGCAACTAAAAGCAGAAATGCCTACAATCGAAGAACTGGAGGCCGAGATCGACAAAGAGTATGAAGAATTGAAAGATCCAATGAGCAAGAAGCTAGATACGCTCAGAGAAAAGCTCGCATCGTTGAAGCAGCCTGAAGTTCGAGTACCAGTCTCTTACGAAGTGCTTTGCAAGCTTCATGATCAATCCCTAATTCCACTATTCAAGCGATTAATCAGTCGCCTGGAAGCTTTTCATTCAGACTTTATGTCCTACGACTATTTATGGACAGGAACCGAAACACATACAAAGCTCGAGGACATTGAAAAAGACTGGAGAAACGAAAACTATTTAAAAACAAATAGGGATCATTTCTTTCAATACCGATTAAGTGGTTTGAAAGCTGCTGGTATTGACACTTTCGATGTCACTGTTAGACTCAATTATATAATAACCTATCCGTATTGGTACGGATTTTCCCTGATGAACCACAATAATCAACAACCCATCATAAGACGACTATACAGTGATCCTTAGGGCAACTGATATAGAGTTAGTTTGCGATACGGTTTCTGATTACATAATCAATGAAATCGATCAACGGATTGGCTTCATCCAAAAAGATAGCCGATGAGTGTAGGTAAAAAAAACATTCAATTTTCAACCGACGATAGTATCCGCACAGGGACTTACGTCTGCTAGGCTAAGTTTGCTTCAAAAATTTATTGAACAGGTAAAAGATGGAGAAATTATGCCCTTCCAAGAAAAAACGAAGCGAGCCTGGGAAAACCTTAAACGGGCCGGATTGATTAAATAATTTGTTCATTGGTCAAGGGGTATATATCTTCGGTCTATCCTGATCTCGAAAACTATCGCCCTGCAAAACTGAAAATGAAGAATCTATAAAATTAACCGCGGCTAACAATATGGGTCTCCTAGATAAACTTTTCGGCAATAGGAATACTTCACAATCCAAAGAGCCTGAGCATGCCATTATTATTCACTTCCAGTATGGCAAAGAGAATCTCGCTCCCTTGCACCAGTTGGAATCAAGACTTGAAAGCGTGCTTGCCAGCAAAGGCATCGGCGAATACGATGGGCACGAAATTGCAACTGACTACAGTGACGGCTTTCTCTATTTGTACGCGCGAATGCTGAGATACTTTTTAAAGGAAGTAAAAGCAACTCTTGAATCAACAGATTTCATAACGGGAGCTTTAGCCAAACTCAGATTTGGGCCTCAGGAGATGGCGTGCGTGAAATAGAAGTTAGAATCGGTTTAGAGTCATGAAAAACCAACCGCTTACCATTGGTTGTGACGATATTAAATATCGCATCGACCAATTTTTCAAAGAGCCAGACGACGTCGATACAATCATTAAGTACGTAGCAGTTTTTGATGAATATGGAATTCCAGTACGCGATGGAGGTTCAAGTTTCATTCATATAGCATACTGTCCTGGTGTGGCACGAAGTTGCCGCCGTCAAGAAGAGATGAATGGTTCAAGAAACTAGAAGACTGGGTTATGACTCGCCATTAACAGATGAGATACCTGAGAACTTTAACTCTTCTGATTGGTACAGGCTTGAGTAATATGGCATCCAATATGGCGCGAAGTCAGTCGTATCTTAAATAATACTTTATCTCACCCCAAAGAGCTTGTCGACCTGAATCTGATAGTAGGTCGCGCATGTTAGCATCCCCATAATAGCCCTTAGCTCTATCAATCGCTTCCCTCGGAGGCTTAATAAAAAGTCGCAACGCGCGTTCTCTCCATACTTGCAAAAAGCTCCAACGATGTCTCTTAGTTCACTATCTCTTTCGGACACAGCTCTTATCAAAAAAACCAAGAACATCCCAACCACCAACGAATTGTATAAAACAAGGATCGACTTCTTCAACGAGTATTCGCATTCACATAGATACGTTCGGTCTCAGCCATTACCTCAGCTCCCAGGATCGTGACAGTATCTCAACGCACCTCTTCCTTATTCTGTTTGATTCGTCTGAGATTAATTGAAGTGCATAGATCCTCCCATGTTGCAAGTCGATTTTAGAAATTCCATTCAAACACGCCAGTTTGATGCCGGTTTCGTTACGATTCAACAAAGCGATCAAAACATCAAGATCTTCACTATTCCCCAACGTCAGCCAAGCCAAGGATACTTCCTACTTTGGAGGTTTCACTCGCAATTCGCTTTCTGTATAAATCCCTTAGTCCAACTGGTAAGAGCGCAAAAGATATCGCGCTAAGTCTCGTACCGAAGCCGACAAATCTGATGTTAAGTTTAGAATCACCTCGTAATAGGATGATGCCTCGGCTTTAATATAGTATAGACTGCTAAGCCTTACCTGACTTGAATTATCATTGAGCAATCTTAAGATCAATCCGCTCTGTTCCGTGCGATCCAAATGGCGGGCATATTGTAATACTTGAGATCTTATGAGAAAGTTCTGGTCAGAAACCATGATCGAAATCAACTCTTTGTCGATGCCGTGCCGTTCAATGTACTTTTTTACATAAAGAAGGCGAGCTTTGTCTGTGACATTAAGTGAATTGTAATAATCCTTTGTTAAGCGCTTCTTTACGAGATAATCAATATCAATTCATACTGAGGACTTAGATCGACTCTTGAAATCTGTTTGAACGATTCAATTGAGAGCAGCTCGTTAATAAATGATTCCCGGTATTTGTCGATGAAAAAATTCTTGATGCAGAAGTTGCTGCTCCGCGCACATTGCTAACCCAGTCACCAGACGCACAATCAGATAACGAATCACCGTAGGTTCGTCGATTTTGCCAAGCGCTTCTACGGCTTTCTGCCTTACATAACCATTGTGGTTTAAGCTTGCTATTCCTAAAAGTTTTATAGCAAGATCCGCCCGGAATCTCGCTATATAAAAGTCAACATCAGATATCGAGATCGAGAGATACTTTAAGGAATCGTAAAGCTGATTCAGCGATTTAATCTTGTCAGATAATGAAGCAATTACTTCGGCAGTGCGCAGGCTAATTGCCTCATTGTCCTCTCTGAGAAATGGAAGTATCCCATGTATATCAGAAGGCTTTCCCTTCAATCTGAATGTTTCAAGGCTTTCCAATTTCGCCTTGAGGTCATCCTTGGCAAACCAACCAGGCTTCTTCTGGAGAATCGTAATACAAAGCGTTGTACTCTTCGTAGTTCATGGTACAGAAACCACATTTATTCTTTAATCCACTTCCTGAAACCTCTCATCTCCACACATCCTCACAATCTTCGCATAAAAGATCCGAGAACTTCCACGAGTTCTTTTTGAGAATTCATCACCCGATGAATATCCTTATACGCCATTGGCGCTTCATCCAAACCTGAACAATCAGCTCAACACCCGCTTCTTTCAAGAACTTGTTCACGTTGCCGGCTAGTATTGTCTCTTTCGCTTTTGTTCGAGACATAGTTCGTCAGCTCCATGCGAAGCAGAGTTGATTGATTTGCCATTCCTTTGCCGCGAACAATGAAGCCCGGTGTTGCCATCGAACCAGGAATAATTCCAAGTACTCCCTTGCCCGCTGGGGTAGCACCTTTCCGGTGAACGATCAACTCATTTCCATTAGCATCTTTCTCCTTCCACGCAAAATTGTGGTGGTTTTCAATCATAGCGAGGGGCGTTTCACGTAAGCCTATTGCCATCCTTTCATGGATTTGATGATGACACGCCGATGCATAATCCCCGGCAAGGTTCATCGCGAGCCAATATTCCTGACCCTCTTCACTATTGAGATCAAGCCATGCAAGGTGCTTAGCTTCCTGAGGAAGTTTGCATTTACTCATCGCAATGTTTGTGTAATGGCGAGCGATATTTGCTCCAAGTCCTCGCGAACCTGAATGTGACAATAGTGCTACGTATTGGCCCGGTACGATGTTGTATTCATTGATTGAATTCACAATCTCAACAATACCGAACTCGACAAAGTGATTACCTCCACCAGACGATCCGATCTGCTGCCATGCACGGTCTTTCATTTCACGGACAATACTGAGGTCAGAAAATTCTTTTCGCTCAAAGATCTCGTGTTCCTTCGGTTTCTTGAAAGTAGCCTGACCGAACTTCGTGTTATTCAGAAGCAGTTTTTTAAAGTCGTCTTTCTTTTCCCTGGAGATCAGTTGTTGGAATGTTGTATAACGTCAAACACATTCTGCAACCAATATCTACACCAACGCCGTATGGAATTACCGCATTGTTTGTTGCAAGTACTCCGCCGATAGGAAGACCGTATCCCTGATGTGCATCGGGCATTAATGCTCCAGCAACTGTAACCGGAAGCTTCATTGCAGTCGCATTTGATTAAGTGCACCTTGCTCAATAGCGTCCGCGCCATAGATCTGATAAGACTTGCCTCTCTATATTTAATGCAATTGTGTCGTCAACTGGTTTCATCAATTCAACAGCAATTGTGCCTAGTATCTCATCACTAATAAAGCGGATGGATTATCAACCACTTGTTTAAGCAGGGTTAGTGTGACAGCGTTATAAAGGTCGGCATAATTCGATTCAACAATGTTGAGGGCAAGACCGAGAGCTTTGCCTTCGGTAAATCCGATTTGTTTGAGTTCTTTTCCTGTTAAAGCCATTCTTCTACTAGTTTGATACATCAAAGATCTACCCTAAGTGCGCAGTCTTTCTGCGTAGCGTCAAAAATATTAAAATAAAAAAGGCCCCGTAGCCACGCCACAGGGCCTATTCACTAACAAACCTACTTCTTGGGTACGAAGATGTCCTTTAGCTGGTCAACGATCAGGTTGCCCTCCCGACAACGAGATGCTGTTGATCTTGTCCGCGATCTTCTCCACATACTCCATTTCTTTCAGTTTGAACAACATAGAGTTCTCTTCCATCAATTTGGCGGTATTCAACAAACTTCTTGTCGAAGCTGTCTCCTCACGCTCATGATCACGTTGGCTTCAGCTTTCTTCTGAGCAACCAACACCTGGTTCATGATCTCTTTCATTTCACCAGGCAGGATGATGTCCCTTACGCCGCAATCCCTGATCTCCACACCTAAGTTGCTGGCCTTGTCTTTCAATGTAGTCAAAACATAAGCAGAGATGGATTCCTTCTTTTCCAGTAACTCATCCAGCGAAAGAGTACCAATGAACTCCCTCAATGCTAATTGCATCAAGATGTACAATTGCTTCTCGTAGTCTTTGTTCTCAATCAAAGCCTTGATAATGTCAACAACTTTGTATTGTGTATAGAAGTTGACTCTCAACGCAGCCTTGTCCTTAGTCAGGATCTCCTGACCAGAAACTTCAAGCTGCAATTGTCTTAAGTCAGCTTTCAAGACAGAGATCGCAACTGCATTCTTCCAGAAGTAGTAAACACCTGTCTCGAGAACTTTTGAAAACTTCCCATCGATCAGCAAAATGCCTTTCTCATAAGATTCAACTGCGAATACTCGCAAGTATTGCAAAACCTCTTTTCTCATCAATGTGTTTACATCGATTTCTTCGGTGATTTCAATTCTGCTCAAGTCTGCCTTGATGAATGAGTATTGGATAATACCATTCCAGTAAGCATACCTTCCAGGTGTCAACACATTCTTGAGGTTGTTGTTTTCGTATTGCAACGCAATCTCATTGTCACCTACCTCAACAACAGTCAGCATGCTAGCCAATTCCGCATCCTTCAAAAGAATATTTAAATCGACGGAAGGATGGAACGGCTTCGTCATATCATATTGTAATACATCCTCATTAGGAAGCAACCAATAAACGCCTTCTGTAACTACTTTTCTGTAGTTTCCATTTCTGAACACCAAACCAATTTTTCCGGTGTTAATTCTGATCCTTTTCATCGTATTAAAAATTAAATAAACAAATTCATTAAAAAAGAAAGCAGTCCACGACACATCATCTCCAGATCACGGAAGTGCAATTGAGAATAGTTGCATCCAAATAGTTTTCTGCATTCATCTTATATGCAGAAAAGTAAGTCGACTCACTACCCGGTATCCTTACACTCACAAGTTTTCAAAAGACTGGTCTTTGATAATTACTTATCTCAGACCCGACATGCCCCGAACTGCTTTCAGGGATTGGTCATCATTTTTATAGAAGCGATGTACTTCTTCTAAGAATGGATTTACAGTCCATGGCTTGTTACTCTACCAACTGAGCTACCCTGAAGCCAGTGCCCCAAGGGAAGGAATCGAACCTTCGACACACAAGGTGAGGAAAACAACATCGAGCTAAGCAGCATACTGTGTTGTACAACAACACAACACTATGGCGCTATACAGAAACGCTCACCAGGTCTTATGCTTCCTGTCTTTTCCGCGCTCCTTCTGGAACATAGTCCAGGAAGAAGATCTTTAGTCCCAAACAAACGAGACAATATTTTTATCAAAGAACTTTCAGTGGCCTTACCCAGATTCGAACTGGAATTCCCTCACGGGCAGCATGGCTCTAAATGCGCTTCCCTACTTAACTTCTCCGAGAGGTTGTTCGGTGCATCTGCAAAATCTATCCGGTATAGCGCGAAGCAGTAACGGAATCATCCATGCACTCTACGGAGCGTCCAATCTTTTACCGTAGGCTTTTCCTTTTAAGCTATAAGGCCTTTCAAATACCTCCCCTTGCAGCTCAAGGGGAGGACATCAACCGCATATCACTTGCGCTAAATGATGAGCCAAAACTCAGGGACTAGTGCGCAGTCTTTTTGCGCACTTATAAATTTTTACGTTTTTTATGAAAATATTTTCCATGCCCGTCAACCGAAACGCTCTTATCCGCTATCGTACTATCGACAATTGCCTTAAAAACAGGCAAAAACGATGGACGCTGGAAGATTTGATCGACGCGTGTTCAGAGGCCCTCTATGAATATGAGGGTATTGACAAAGGAGTGAGCAAGCGGTCCATTCAAATGGATATTCAAACGATGCGCAGCGAGAAATTGGGTTATAATGCGCCTATAGTTGTCCTTGAAAATAAGTACTACTCGTATGAAGATCCAGACTATTCAATAACCAACATCCCATTAACAGATCAGGATTTGGGGAAGTTGACGGAGGTCGTTGAGATCCTTCGACAGTTCAAGGGCTTTAGTCACTTCCAGGAGTTGAGCGGAATGGTGCAGCGACTAGAGAATAAAATCTACTCTGTAAAAACAAACCAGGAGCCTGTCATAGATTTTGAGAAGAACGAAGACCTGAAGGGCCTCGAACACATCGAAACGTTATACCAGGCCATCATAAAGAAATGCACGGTCAAGATCATCTATCAATCTTTCAAAGCGAGAGAATCAAATACATTCAACTTCCATCCTTATTATCTGAAAGAGTATCGAAACCGTTGGTTTGTGATTGGCATCAAAAAGAAGGACACGCCAATCATGAATTTGGCTCTCGATCGTATACTGGGTATCGAAGGTTGTGATGTGAAATTCATTCCAAGGCAGGACTTTAATCTGACGAGCCACCTTAATGATGTCATTGGCGTAACAGTAAATCAAAATGGTCAGACTGAGAAAGTACTTTTGCTGGCCGACCATGAAACGGCTCCCTACATATCGACCAAACCTTTACATCAGTCGCAGCAAATAGTAGAGACATCAGCGACTGGCGTTGTTTTCTCATTAAATGTGCAGTTGAATTTTGAACTGGAACGAGAGATCCTTGGATTCGGCAATCGTGTTAAAGTCATCGCACCGGAAAGATTGAAGCGAAGGATCAAGGACACACTTGAACATGCACTAGACTTATACCAGTACGAGTTTAATATCGCTGCACTCAATAATAACATCCAAAAATTGTTTCATAAGGGCTTTTGCATTCTTCATCATGTGTTTGCAAAGAAGGAGGTAAATCAAATAAAACAATCCGTTTATAACTACTTTAAAGCTACTGATCAAAAGGAGGACACGTACGCAATCCGAAACTTATTGAATGAGATCCCTGAATTAAAAAGATTAGTCATAAATGCAAATCTGTTAAGGATTTTAAAAGTCATTAATCCAAACCTGTTCTTAACCAAGGCGATCTACTTCGATAAGACACAAGAATCAAACTGGTACGTGACGTGGCATCAGGATATAGTCATTAACGTTTCGGAAAGAATAGAGACTCCGGGCTTCTCAGGATGGACAAAGAAATTTGGTGTCCATGGCGTTGTTCCTCCTGACGAATATTTGAAAAATACCGTTACGGTGAGAATTCATCTTGACGATACCGATGAAACAAACGGCGCTTTGAAGATCATTCCAGGCTCACATAATAAACGACTGACTAATGATGAGATCAATCTCATCACTCAAAACAGTATCCCCTATATCAGTGAAGTTGATGCGTGTGGAATCCAAATTATGAATCCATTATTACTTCATGCGTCATCGAAAGCAACTAGTCAAAAGCATCGAAGAGTTATTCATTTGGAGTTTAATTCAAGTGAATTGCCGAATGGGTTTGAATGGGCGGAAAGGATGAAGCTATCAAATCCATTTGCCTAAAAATGTCTCGAACCCAGTCCACTGCATTAAACAGCTATCGATTTCTTTTTCTCTTTTTTCACTGGCTCTATCAACGTGGAAAAGTGGTCGGACAAGCAATGCGCGTCCTCATAGGTCTTTCGTTTTTTGAAATTGTAAGGCTTAAGTTCGTGGCGCAAAACGTCTTCTAGCCCCTTAATATGATGACGTTTATAGTGTTCAGATTCAAAGTTGATTAGGACAAGGTGACAATTGTTCATTGCCCAGGTCGCTGCCTCGGTAAGGGTTTCGGTAGACTTGTCTTTTCCTTCCTTACTTATAATTCTACACAGTAAACTATTCAGCCAGCCATTGGTTCTTAAATCGAAATGTGCAGGAATACGATCGACAAAATTTCGGGAAACACATGATCCAACGTAAACAAAAACGTCGTTGTATTTAAATAGATACACTCCATTGCCAGTATAGATTGGTTGAGTGTTGTAGAAGATCAAGTGCGAAATGAGAAGATCCTTCACTTTAATACCAGACATCGACTTCAATTTCTTTGAAATTTCCAAGGCATTTAACCCGGAGAGCTCCTTATAGCTGATCACGTAATTGGCGGTCATAAGTCATATGTTTTTCTTGAGCAAGGCTGGCTATAGCATCCACAATATGCCACATAATGTCGAGTCCGATAAAAATTTTAAAGATATGTTTTGCCCATCCGAAAGAACTTCCTTTATCTTTGCATATCAAATGAAAACGGGAAACATCATATCTAATAAACGCCGCTGTCAGCATATATGCTATCAGCAGAAGGTATGTTCATGCCCGGATGGATTGTTATGATATAGAATCACTATAAATATTATACAAAGCCCTGGGCAACTCGCCTGGGGCTTTTTGTTTTTATACAGTTTCTCACAACGAGTTTGATGAGAAGCATGGTACTCTATTGCCTGTATCATAAAATATTGTCAGCGTGCTCGAGTGGTCTAAGAGAACTGTTTGCAAAACAGTTGTTCATCGGTTCGAATCCGATCGCTGACTCAAAACATTTTGGGATCGTCTAATGGCAGGACGGCTGACTTTGATTCAGCAAATGCGTGGTTCGAGTCCCGCTCCCAAAACTTTCGAGGTGTATCGGCTCACGCTTATACCGTGTCGAAACCGTAGTTGGTTGCACGTTGGTTCAACTCCAACCACCTCGACTGTAAGAAATATCGGAGAGTAGTCCGTAAGTGGAAGCGGGCCGCTCTGTAAAAGCGGTGCTTAAGTGCCCTGGATGTTCGATTCATCCCTCTCCGACAAAATGGTGGTGTAACGCAAAGTGGCGTCGCGGTAAGATTGTGGATCTTATGTTTATCAGTTCGAACCTGATACATCACCCTAACATTGCTCTGTCGTCTAATGGATCAGGATACAAGGATACGGACCTTGGGATGCGAATTCGAATCTTGCCAGAGCAACAAATTTGTAAAGTGAGTACTACTGTGATTAAGTTACATAGTAGTGAAAGAAGGAGCCAATGACTATTCAGTATTGTTCAGACTTACATCTTGAGTTCAATGAGAATTCGGAGTATCTCAAAATTAACCCCCTGCAACCTGTAGGTGATGTATTGCTATTAGCTGGCGATATTGTTCCCTTAGTTAAGATTAGCGAATATTCGTGGTTCCTTGATTTTGTTTCGAGAGAGTTTGAAACGGTGTATTGGGTGCCAGGCAATCATGAATACTATGGTTTTGATGTATCCATCAAAACAAAATCCATGAATGAAAAAATCAGATCAAACGTATTCCTGGTAAATAACTCTGTTGTTACTCGTGGAGATGTTCGCTTTCTATTCTCTACGCTTTGGTCTAACATCAGTCCTCTGAATGAAAGGGATATTCGTCAAGGTATGGCTGACTTCCATCTGATCAAGTATGGGAGTGGCCGATTTACTCCCGATCACTTTAACCAGCTTCATCAGGAAGCAAAGAAATTTCTTTCTGAAGAATTAAAGCTAAAGTCAGCGAAAACTGTAGTTGTCACTCATCACGTCCCAACTCTCATGAACTACCCTGAGAAATATAAAGGGACTACTTTGAATGAAGCTTTCGCTTCAGAATTGTTTGATTTCATCGCTGACTTCGGTCCTGATTACTGGATCTATGGACATCATCATCAAAGCGTTTCGCCTTTCAAGATTGGCAAAACACAACTCCTCAACAATCAATTAGGATATGTTAGACGTGGGGAGCATTATCATTTCAAGTCAGGTCAAACTATTGTTGTCTAAGCGCTCAAAAAATTGGACGAGGCAAATTCTGAATGCATTCGAACCCTGCTATAAGCAAAATCACGCCTATATAGCCTGACACTTGTAGGATCTAGCATAGCGGTAATTAGGTTTTTTTTGCGATAACTTCATTAGCCCGTCTAGTTGCTAATGGAAAGAACAGAATCGTCACAAACAAGTATCGATTTCAAAGGGCGTTTCCTGGACAACGGGACATGGCCCGATCAGAAAAAATATCCGCTTAATATTAAGGGTCTCGGAAGAAATGTCGAGGAACTAGTTTTGGGGGATATTCAAGCTTCTACCGATTATCTAATTATCACTGGATTCACTTCTCTTTCACACGTAATCGATGTGTTCGGAAACAATGAGTATCCGAAGCTTTCGAATGTCAGAATACTACTCGGCTTCGAACCGTTACCGAAAGGACGAAAGAGCTATGAGACAGAAGTTAACTTGTCCAAAGAAATCAGAGAATACTGGCTAAAGTGTGGGCTATCGATCACTCTTGGTGGAGCTGCCATCCGTTTGATTGAACTGATTAGATCAGGAAGGGTTCAATTCAAATTTCGCAATAGATCACATGCGAAAATTTATGTGGGTGATGAAGATGTCATACTCGGATCATCTAATTTCAGTCGGTCCGGACTTTTTCATCAGCTTGAGGCCAATCTTAGGTTTAATAAAAATGCTCGCATAGAAAAGGAGCGATACATTGAGATCAAACGAATAGCTGAAAACTTCTATGATGAAGGAACCAATTATAACCATGAGATGATTTCATTGCTTGAGCAACTCATCGCTAAGGTGACGTGGCAGGAAGCATTGGCGCGTGCAATTTCCGAGGTGATCGAGGGGTCATGGCTTAGTGAATACGTCGAACTGACCGAAAAACTCACCAACGCTAAACTCTGGCCGACGCAGTGGCGTGGAATCGCACATGCTATGAATGTGCTTCAGACTTCATCGAACGTGCTAATTGCCGATCCAACAGGATCCGGAAAAACTAAATTATGTTCGTCCTTGGTCTTAACGCTGATACATTGGCTTTGGGAAAATGGCAAGCGCGATAAATCCGATTCCGTAATCGTGTGTCCCCCTTTAGTTATTCCATTTTGGCAAAAAGAGTTTCGCAATCTTTCACACATTAATCACAATCAGGTGTCTATGGGTGTTCTCAGTAATGGGAAACCACAGGCAATGAAAGCAGCTTTGGAGGAAATTGCGCTGGCTAAGATCTTGACAATAGATGAAGCTCACAATTACATACGACCTCACTCTAATCGAAGTAGGGCAATTCAATCCCACCAAGCTGACCATGTAATCCTAGCTACGGCCACGCCGATCAACAAGAGAGCAGACGACCTTCTCCGTCTTATCCAGCTCTTGGACGTGGATAATCTAAGTGATGAAGATTTCAAAGTCTATAAGAATCTAAGAGAGCAGCCCCGCACAGTGCTGGAAAAATCTGACTTGGATAATCTGCGGAAATTCATCAGTCAGTTTACTATTAGGCGAACGAAGACCGAACTAAATCGCCAGATTGAAAAAGAAGATGATAAGTATCTTAACAGTGAAGGTAATAAATGTAGGTTTCCGGTGCAGAACTGTCGGATGTATAAAACTGCTGAAACGGCAAGCGACATTGATATTGTAAGTAAGATCAATGCCGAAATTAAAAAACTCAATGGACTCACCCATTTAAGAAGATTTTCCAGGCCCGATTTTGAACTCGACGGAGTTGAGGGTGAAAAGATATACATAAATACATTACTAAGTTCTGGGAAGGCATTGGCAAGCTTCATGATTAGGGAAGCGTTACGATCGTCACATGCAGCGCTAGTCGAACACATTGCAGGCACACTTGCTGCCAGATCTCAATTCGAATTCAAGACTAAAAAAAGTCTTACTGGCAACACTCTAAATAAGTTGATAGTCTTTAAAGAGAAGATGCCGGACATTAGTGACTTTTCTCCGATACTTTTCCCGAGTTACCTAATTGACGAGAAAGAATACTCGCAAAAAGTTGACGACGAAATTAATGCCTATACAAATATTCTCAGTTTGGCGAAGGGATTTTCCGGCAAAAGAGAAAAAGGTAAAGCTGCTCATCTATTGAAGCAATACTATGAGCATGGCCTCATCCTTGGATTCGATAGCACGGTCATTTCATTGGATCTAATGAAACAATTAATACATGAATCTGATCCGCAGGTTCCTGTGCATGTCGTATCTGGCTCTGAAAATGATGCGGTTTTAGAAAATGTATTACAGATGTGCAGTTTGGGGTCCACGGCGAATGCAATAATTCTATGTTCGGACCGAATGAATGAAGGAGTTAATATGCAACAAGCGCGCTCTGTTACATTGCTCGACATGCCAAGTGTCCTTCGAATCGCCGAACAGCGAATCGGCAGGATAGATCGTATGGATAGTCCACATGACGAGATTGAAGCTTGGTGGCCTGATGATTCGGAAGAGTACTCTTTGAAAGGTGATAAGAGACTAGTCGACACATCCATTTTAGCTGAATCCATTTACGGTTCCAATTTAAGTGTGCCAAAAGTATTAAAGGATCGACACTACGACGGTGCAAATGAAATGATTAGTGAATATCATTCGATGCGGGAGAAAGATCCCGAGTGGGAAGGAATCACTGATAGTTTCAGACCAGTTATTGAATTAAAGGAGGGGAATAGTGCCATAATTGACGAAGCAACATATGATAGGATTAAGGATATTCAAGGCGTAATTAAAACGCGAGTGAGTTTTGTCAACTCTTACTCATCTTGGGTATTCTTTGCATTGCGTGGAACAAAAGATCAAAGTCCACGATGGTATTTTATGGATCACCAGGGGACCTTTCATACCGAGTATCCAGCTATCTGCAAGCAACTCCGTGACCATCTCACAGGGAACCCACAGACCCTCGCCTGGGATCAGCAACACCTTGATAAATTCATTGAACGGATGCGTCAGGAAGAAGTCAAATTGCTACCCAATAAACGAAAACGGGCATTAGCCGTAGCTCAAAGTATCCTGAACAAGAAGCTCAAATACGAGACGCCGGAGTTAATTCCCGTTATTCAAGAAGTGCTTCGCTTGTTTAATGCAAGTAGTAAAGAGTTTATAATTGATTACTATCGATTTGCCGAGCAATGGATCAAAATACTTCAGCCATACCTAAACGAGAAGCGAGAACAAGCTAAACGCAAGAGGCGAGTTTTCAATTTGAATAGTCTAGTCAAAGACCATCGAACAATAAAACTATCTCATCCACTTCTTCTGCAAATTCTTGAGAACTGTCCATATACAGACCGTGTAGACAATAAGATTGTTTCCTGTATTATCGGAGTCAGCGCACCCCAAGGTCTTTAGGCGATGCCGAGAGTTCTTCGAAGCCCAAGACCGCCAGTCTCTTTCATTAATCATCGGTTCAAATTTAGGCTTGTGTCGGAATTGCGCTTGCAAGGAACTACGGCATAAACGGTTTCCCCCTTACAGCTTCGCTTCCAGGAACCCCCATTTATTCCGTTCCTCCTTGCGCGAATTCGCGCCTCAAGCCTTGACCGGCACCATAATTAATTCAAATGATTATGGAAAAGAGAAAGAAATTCGAAGTGTTGGTGACACAGTTAAACCGCTTCAGCAGAAAGTTTGTAGTGGATGCGACAAATCCACTGGCAGCAAAAGCAGCAGTCAAAGAAATGATTGCAGTTCAACCGATGGATGCTCGTAAAGGAACTTACGACGGCAACGAGTTAATCATGAGAGTAAAAGAAGAAGCGCAAGCAGAAGATGCTCCATCAACCTGGTTTGAGCCGACGATTCTTGAGGTTGATCTTCAGGAAAGTGAAAGACTCGATGTCACTCCTACTGAACTCATTGTTCAGAAAGCATTCGGAATCGTTATGCGCAGATTAAGAGAACGCTTGAAACTTAGTCAACGCGAACTTAGTCACATCGTAGATCTTCGTCAGCCAACTATCGGAGTTCTCGAACGAGGTGAGACCGGCGTGAGACTCTACAACTTCATTAAGATTGCTATATCACTTGGCAAGGCACCTGACGACTTTATCAGAATAGTTGCTAACGAATATGAAAAAATGAATGAAGGTGGTCCAGGCTAAGGACCACCACTTAAACACCCAATTGTTTATACCCTCGGTGTTTATTTATTTCAATCATCTTATTTATATCTTCTGGATCGTAGTAAATCACGCCGCCAATTTTCACAAACGGAAGCGTTCCATTGATGCGCAATGTTTGAAGTGTCCCCGTTGAAACCCTAAGAAGATCGAGTACTTCTTTCGACTTAAGTAACTTTCGTGGTTCAGCTGCAATACTTTCTTTGAGCGTCGATCGGATCTCATCAAGAAACTCCTGTTTCATGTTCTGGAAATCCTCTAGTGTCATAACTGTTACAGGCATAGCCGTGTCATTTTGTTTTAACAAACAGAATCAAAAAATCCAACAGGCTTTCGGTAGGTGGGAGGAAGCTGGGAAAGATTTATTTTGAGCCCCGTCAATTTTACCAAAAAACGCCAAATCCCTGGCCCCCTTAACTACTCTCTGTTGAGTTCTCAAAGGGAAATAAAAGGGTAAACTAAAATTCACAAGTTGGGGCGGAGTTGGGGAAGATTTTTTTTGAACTGCCGTCGGTCTTAAAATCGAATCTCTAATCAAGAGAAAGTCTGCATTCTCACTATCTTAGGTAAAGTTTACCCACATAAGCGCTACATCAGTATTTGTAAATGGACGAAATGCATCTTCTTGACTACACGGCCCGAAAACTTCTGGAAAAGTTTGGTCAAGGAAGTCACAAACCCGGTTCCGGAAGTGCCGTAGCATTTGAAGGAATGCTCGCCGCAGAATTGGTTCATACCGTTATCTCGATTACCAACGAAGACAAACATCGCGTAAAATATGCCGAGCACCTTGCTGACCTTCTAAGGAAGGATACTGATATACTTCAAAGAATACTTCCCTCGCTTGAAGATCTATTTCAAAGAGATGCAATTCTATTTGACAAAGTAATACAACTGCGCCGCAAGCGTGACGAAGAAACCGATACGACAAAAAGAATAGAACTGGAGAAACTTGCGTTAGATGCCTTGAAGCCAGCAACTCAGATCCTTCTTGAAATTGGTGACCTGTGCGCTGATGTTGCTGATTACGCTGCACAGACATTTGACAACGGCTTCAAGTCAGCAAGAGGAGATTCAGGAGTTGCGTTGAATAATGCCGTTGGTGCATTAGCTGGATGCTTAGCTATCATTGATCTTAATCTTTCATATTTCGGCAGCGATGACTGGACCATAAAAGGGCGGGAACAATTGGAAACGTTAAGGGTGGATTATCGAAAGCTCGCAGTTGAAGCTAAGAATCGCATGGAAGACTTCTCAAAAACGAGTCTTAAAAAATCATTTAACCTTGCTAAGACCGAGTTAAGTTCGGGACGATGGGAAGGTATTAATCTATCTGACACAGCCATCGAGGCCCTTGCCAACCAAGCAACAAATCTTCTATGGGACTTTCGAGATTTACTATGGAATGGACAGCCGCCTTCTAAGGCATATGAGATTCTTAAACCCGAAGTAATTCTTGAAAAGATACTGGAATATAGATACGGTTACGTGCCGGCGGAAATGTACGAAGAGGGCGGCGTAGCATTTCAGGTTGCGGGCACAATTAATAAAAAGGAAAAAATTGTTGGAGTAGCAACTGGCATGAGTCCCGAAGTTCAAGCGTTCACCGCTGCACATGAACTAGGCCATGCCTTTCTCCATACAGATCTGGGTATCATGCATAGGGACCGACCATTAGATGGTGCTGTTTCAACAGTGGACATAAAAGAGAGGCAGGCCAATAAATTTGCCGCATGTTTCTTGATGCCCGCAAGAATCGTGGAAGCGGTGTTTCAGCAAGTTTTTGACATGAACAAATTTGAAGTTAATGACAACACGATGTTCAAGTTGCGCCTTGGAGGTATGAGTGATTTTAGAAGAAAGTTCCGAACCGTCCGTAGCATATCCACTTTCATTGCCAGATATAAAGGCAATACTTATCAGCCACTTCACAAGATATTCGGAGTATCAGTGACCGCAATGGCTATACGTCTTGAAGAGCTTGGACTCATTGAGATTTGAAAATTTCAATCACTAGCCATCTACATCTGATAGCCTGAAAATTTTAGGCAATAAGTGAGTTATTAGGCAATAGCAAATTCTTGATTAGGCATGAAAAATCTCAATGCCTTTCGTTAGATTTACTTGAGCCCATTACTTGTGACGAACACAAGGAGTGGGCTTTTTTTGTCCCAACACCCAAAACCCAGTATTAGTCTAGCACTTTTAGGACTAATGGATGCATAAACCAACCCTCCTCATGACGTTTTTCGACAAGGATAAAAATAAAGTTTATTTCGGAAGCACAAACAAATTGGAAGCATGGCTTGGAGAAATTGAGGATCAGGGCAAAGTGATCGATAGAGTACGGCTTATGCTGAAAAACTACCTCGAACTTGACAACGTCAGCTTTCTATTTGGATCAGGAACATCCATCCATTTAGGCGCGGTCGCCATTAGAAACTTTCCAATCGAAGTTGAGGAATATATCGACGAACAAGGCCTAAAAGATGAGCTTCAATCTCACATCAAAGAACTTCAGTTTGAGCTTAAGGGGGATAGGGCTGACAAAGATAGCTTTAAGGATGCCAGGGGTTGGGACTTCATTGTTGAAAATGACCTTGTGCGTGATGGTCAATCCAATGAAATAGCAATCGAATATGAAAAGGTATTAAATTATCTCATCGCGAAAGATTTCACAATGAGTGAAAATAAGAGCTTGAAGCGAACAGATAAGATTCAAGAATTAATAGTTGCCATAAAGGCAGGCCTCTTTAAAGTCTGTGACTTGGAAAATCGAGACGTATCAAAGACTGTCATTGATCGTAAAAAGACGAGCAAATTCGAGAGAGAGCAACAACAAGGTTCACTACTTGAAAAACAAAGTAAATACATTTTTCATGAAAAATTTTTGAAAGCACTCCTCCAACGACCGTTAAACCTTAGAAGGGCCAACATATTTACCGCCAATTACGACTTAGCTTTTGAATACGCATTCGACAGACTTGGTGTTCACTATATTGATGGTTTCGCGGGATTTCATAAACGCTTTTTCAAGCCGGAAACTTTCGATTACGACTTCTTTTATCCCGGATCAACCACATCCGGCAAAGTTCAACGAATAGAAAAGGTCGTCAGGTACTTCAAGCTTCATGGATCACTTTCTTGGGTCAATTCAGAAAACAAGGATGCCAACAATTTGTATGGAATCGAAGAAAAGTCCCTCCAGGTAATCGACTCCCTCAATAAAAAGGGGGAGATATTAATCTATCCGTCTGCGGTTAAGAAGTCTTATACTCTCGACCTCCCTTACTCCGAGTTATTCCGGCAATTCGCCTCTACAATAACGCAATCACAGTCCTTACTTATTTCAATAGGTTATGCCTTTGCTGATGAACACTTAAATGACATCATTTATCAAGCACTGTCTAATCCAACATTTACGCTCATTATAGTTGACTTCAATGGGACTAAAAATGAATACATCAAGAACATGAAAGACCTAAATGACCCACGGATTATAATACTTGAGGGAGAGTTCTTCGGAGACTTCTTAAATTTTGCTGACTCATTAATACCCAACTTCAGCGATACGGATAATAATGAAAGGGTCGCAAATACCCTTAATGATTTCTTCAAAAGCAGCTCCAATAATCCCGAGAATAAATAACAAGATAAACCATGGCCGAAAGGACGATTGGGAGAGTAACTTCCGTTGATAGCTTCAGAGTATTTATACGTTTAGATGATGACTTGAAAAGTCTTTACAAAAGTGGTTATGAAGACATCTATGAGGTAGCCAGAATTAACTCATATATAATTATCCCAATAGGTGCTGAGAAAATAGTAGCCATGGTGACCAGTGTAAGGTCCATTGATGAGACCGAATTTGCGAAAAATAAGGAAGCGATATTCTTAACCAAGTCAGCGAGATACCTGGTCGCCACAATGATAGGAACCATTGAAAACAGTGAAAAGTATGTTCAAGGTGTTTATAACTATCCCATTCTCGACAATCCGGTTTGGTATGTAACGCGTCAGGACCTTGACAATATTTTTGATCAGAAAGAGAAGACCGAAATTGATTTTGATGAGGACTTTTATCTTCCGATTGGAACATCCCCATCGTTTGCTGACTACAAAATCAAAATAAATCCAGATAAGTTTTTTGGAAAGCATGCCGCTATTCTTGGAAACACTGGATCTGGCAAGTCATGTACATTCGCCGCTATCATACAAAGTTTGTTTTCGTTTGACTTCAATGACAAAAAACTACAGAATGCACATATAATTATTTTTGACACTAACGGAGAATACAAGGCGGCATTTCAAGGAACGAAGGAGAGTCCTTATAAACATCTTGAAACGGTCAATCCATTTTTGATTGATAAAAGTGGTATGAAGGTTCCTTTCTGGTTTATGAATTTTGCCGATTTTGATTTTCTGTTTGAGCCAACCTCTGGAACACAAGCTCCGATCTTCAAAAGAGCCTTAGGCCTCGCAAAAAATCAGACTGTGGCTACGGTTAAAAAGCTAGTGCCTCAAGCTTATATCTCTAAGTTAGAAGCAATCGCGGGCGAATGTGACGAGAATAACTTCAAAATAAAGAGTACTATATTTTCTGAACTACAGCCCTTCGTCACGGAATTTACTGGTCTATCAACAGATTTTGACAAAACCTCGATGCTTGCAGCCTTAAATAACCTATTGGGCCAAAAGGTGAATTTGACTAAACCAGCTCAATACGTCAATGGGAACGTAAGCACACAGACCCTGACAGCTTCTAGCGCGACACTTAAATCAGAGTTAAGCAAATACAACTTGTCAGTTCGTAGTTTAGAGGTTACCGAGGAACGCAACATAGACCTACCAATCTATTTCAATTTTAAGGAATTGATTGAAAGATACTTTGATGAAGCCATCTCAGAGAACGAGAATTCGGGAAATAGAATTAAGGAATTCGTTTCGACACTCAGATTGCGCCTTCAATCATATTTGAATGATGAACGAATCTCGAACCCCCTGATGTTAGACCATGAGGTAAAAATCGACCGTGTACTTCAGAAGTTCATAGCCTTCATCTTAGGTGACTTTTGCAAAGTCCTTAACGTAGAGGACCAAGATCTCTTTACGAAGTTCTACCAAGGCCAGACGACGAAACCTGACCATGAGAAATTAATCCTCGACAAACCAAGTCAAGTGACAATTATCGATATGTCCCTTTTGCCTTATGAAGTTCTCGAAACTGTTACGGGGCTAATCGGTCGGCTAATTCTGGAATTTGTTTCTCGATTTTCAGAAAAGGAAAGGGGAACGTTGCCAATTGTGATTGCACTTGAAGAGGCTCAAAATTACATCCCAGAGAAGAATAGGGGTGACAGAGAATCAATTGCAAAAAAGGTCTTTGAGAGAATAGCAAGAGAAGGACGTAAATATGGTATTTCGCTTCTGGTGTCCAGTCAGAGGCCTTCAGAATTGTCAAAGACAGTACTTTCCCAATGTAATTCATTCATCATTCACAGATTGCAAAATCCTGAGGATCAGAAGTATGTGCGGCAATTGGTTTCCGCCGCCAATGAAGACATACTCCAGCAATTGCCTATCCTTCCGCAACAGCATGTTGTTATTATGGGGGATGCAGTACGAACTCCAGTTCAAGCGAGGATGAACACAGCCAATCCAAGACCAAATAGTAAGAATCCTAAATTTATTGCGAACTGGACGCGGTCTTTGCCGATAGGTTTTCCGAATTATAAAGGGATTACTGACGCTTGGGAGATTGGAGAAAAATACAATCCCGCAAACGAAGAATAGATTCATTATCGCAATTCCTTTAGTCTCTAGTGAAATTATGCGCACATCTCTGATACATAAATCCAAGCCGACGGTTTACAAAGCTGTAAAGACTGCCTGCAATAGACTTAACCTTGTTATCGATCGCGATGATTTTGAAAAAGGCCGGATTTCGATTTATTCAGAAGGTGACATCCTATCATTCGGCAACAAGATTTCCATTTCAATTTCGAAAAGAGGTCGTGACTCATTTCTTAGAATTAGTTCAAAGTCAGCTGCTCCAATTCAACTATTTGACTGGGGGACAAATAAAGATATTGAAGAAGACCTAATGGAAGAAATAAAAGATATTCTCCTCAAATGAAGCTTTACGTTCACGATAAGAATACAAAAGTCAAGAGTTATCTTGATATAGTAGCACCTACTCGAGGTGAATTAGCAAGAACGATTGGAAGTGGTTGGTTTTCTCTTTTAGGTAATCAGTATCATGTTCACGAAGTGATAGCAGAATCGAGTGAGAATAATCTCACGGCTGGTGCGATTGTCGGAGGCATTATTGGATTAATCGGCGGCCCCTTGGGTGTAATTATAGGCGGTTCTCTCGGTGGTGCCCTTGGTAACGAAAGTGATAAGGGTGAGGCCAATAAAGTGCATCGGTTTAACAGTAGTTCAATCTGATTCGCAGCATGAGATTTCTAAACAGGATTGATTGGAAATACGTGTGGATCATTCTAGGTCTCTCCTTTGCAAGCGCGTTGACTTATAAGTTTAGCGGAGAAATAATAACCGCCATAAAAACATTTTTTGAAATCAGAGATCTTAACATAATAGCCGGTGGAATTGCTGCGATCATTACCATAACGCACAAGATAAAAAAGCGAAGGCTGAAATTTAGCCCTTCAATGTCATTCACCGCGTTTCGAATTCCCATTGAGGATTTGATGTCATTTGTTGGTAATCCAATAACTTTGGTTTGTTCTATTTCTTTAGCAAAAGGTGTATTTTACCAGGCTTGGGGAGATGAAACCTGGGGCAGCGTCTACTACTTTCCGCATTTTAAAGGATGGGAGGTAACGTTCATTGGAATAGTCACTGCATACCTTTTCTTTATTTCTCTGATGGATCTATTACGACACGTTAAAGAAACTTTACTTCGAAATGCGGTGGTAGAGGAACACGTGACTCCAATATCAGATTCGGATGTGATCGGAGAAATCCCTAAGCCTCTGAATTAGTTTCCATTTATTCATCCCTTTAAGTTCAGATATTGAATCGTCGAACGAGGTCAACATGAGCGACAGCGTGGCAGACCAATTCGCACTAAACTCCATTATTTCGTATGATCAAATATTAGAAATTTAACTAATCTAAATCAACGAGAACCAAATAAAATGAACATCTAGCGTCGTGTTCATTACCTCCGTTTATTTGTATTGTATCTACAGTGCAGAGCGATCAGTGATGGAGGAGTTTCAACAGCTTTCACGTTTTATTCAACGCACGGTTTCAGATCATAGACTGAGACCAATGCACCTTGCTGTGCTTATGGCGTTGTGTGATGCGTGGATCGAAAACAATCTTCAGGATAGTTACCATATATCGCGCAGACAGTTGATGAACGCTGCCAAGATCAACTCACAAGTAACATATCACATCGCAATCAGGGAGCTACAAGACCTGGGATACATTGAATACACTCCCTCCTATCATCCCAAAGACGGAAGCACTATCAGATTGAAAGGAGTCTCAAATCAAATAACTGAACAATCATGAAAAAGAAAATCGTATTAATTACCCAGGCCAAGGGTGGTTCGGGTAAATCTGTGTTGGCATTCATGCTTGCTGAAAAGTACAAGCAAGCAGCAATCCTGGACCTTGATGACGCAACTACCACTTCAATGAAACAGCTTGCGTACAGAAAGCCAGTTAAGGTTTCATTTCTTGACGCGGCAACAAAGAGAATTGATCGTGGTGCATTCAATAGTCTTTTCGAAAGTGTCGCGGCCTCAAGCAAAGAGCTTTTCATCGCGGATCTAGGAGCCAGCGTCGCTGAACAGCTTCCAAAATATTTATCACTTAACGGAATAGAAAAGGTTGCCGGAATCCTTCATAAAAATGAGATCGATCTCCAATTAATATGTGTAGTCGGCGGCGGCAATATCTTCAGAGCTACAATGGAGTACCTGATGGAACTTACTGAGTCCGTTAACAGCAAAATTGAGATCATCGCTGCAACAAATGGATTCTTTCCTTTTTCACCGGACCAGGCTCGTAATCTCGATGAATACGCCAAAGCATCTAAGTTAACCGTAAAACGGTTCGACCTTATCCATGACAAAGGTGAGATGGCGATGCAAACAGTCGAGAATGTCATGAATGGAGGTAATGGATTGATCGGCCTAAGTCCATTCAAATTAATTTACTTCACAAAAGGAATGGAGGAATTAGACATCTGAGTTTATGGCAATGACTGAACGGGAACAAAAAGAATATCGGACTTATTGCTCAAGTTTAAGTAGCGATTATGGATTCGACATTTCTACAACAAATCCAATAAGTCCTGCGATGTACATCTTCCACAAAGAAATGCAGCTATGTATTGAGACCAATAAAGAGATTGCATCTGAAATAAAATCAGCTGCGTCTAAGATCCATCCTGAAGTCTTGCATTTCAGTTCCTCGGAAGCTGCATGGAGTTTTCAATTGGGTATTATCTACAGATGGGCACTATTCGGCGGGCTCACGCTATTGTTAATTTGGATTGCGGCATGGTGGTGGTCGATGAAAGTGGAAATTGACCAGGCAAGGATCATAGTTAAGAACTCCGGCAATATTGATGTGTTAGCTAAACAAGTGCGCCAGGATAAGGACGGCTATTACTTTATTGAATTTACAGCGCCACGTAGTGATACAATCAAATACTTCACTGACTTCCAGGTGATCAATGCTAAAAAGGTTCGTGTATTTCTTGGGAAGGAATCGAAAGACAAATAAACAACGGCGATGGAAAAGAAGCAGCTAGTCAGTTTTGTGAACCAGAAGAAGAAAGGCATCTATAATGTTTTGGTAGAGGTTTATGCTGAAGTATTATCTACTTCAATGTCAACACCAATGGCGTTGGAGTTGATCAGGCAGGACTTGCAAAGTGCGTCAAGTGATCCTGTGGAATTGAATCTATCCAGCCTATTGAAAGCTATCACGAAAGCAAAGAAGAAAGGCATCTTGAAAGCGGAAAAGACCAAGAAGGAGTGGGACTTCAAAGACGCTTATGAACTCAAGCAAGAACAACGACCAGCGGGATCATTCACGGTCTGAAAATGGGTGACGTTCGTCCGGGAACGTCCGTGATTGTACTAAGTTGTCCAGATTGGTCTGAAGATGTCCGAATTAGGGTGAAGAATGTCCCAATAGGAGCAAAGCGTCGAAAGTTAGGAGCAAGCAATGTTTCCGCTACGCGGAAACGCTTGAAGGTGAAGACGGATTAAAAATTAACTATCACTTCGTTCGATTTTTAAAGTTATGGGAAGGCCAAAAGCAGATGAGGAAAAGAAGAGAGTGGTGCAGGTCAATATCAGGCTTACCACTAAAGAAAATGAAGACCTGAACAACTACGCGGCGGCGAGCGGGATCAGTCCGGCTAATTGGATACGTCATAAAATATTCGTTGGTGAGAATCCACCGATCAAAACGTCTCCATTGAACGCCGCGATCTACCAGGAATTAAGGAAGATCGGTGTAAACCTGAACCAGATCGCGCATAAGGTTAACCAAGGAGAATCGTTTACCGGATTTTCAGAGGCACATTCTGCGCTGATTGAATTAATCAATAAAGTATGTAAATCTTTGGTGTCATGACAGCGAACATGATTAAGGGCAAAGGTTTTGGAGGTGCCTTGCGCTACAATCTTGAAAAAGTGGATAAAGGCGTAGCGGAAATACTTGATAGCTCTTTTGTTGATGCGACACAGACGTCAATCATGAAGGAAATGCAGATGGTGAAAATGCTTCGGCCTAATCTCCAAAAGCATTTTTATCATACTTCGATCAACTTTCCCCCGTCAGAGAATCTTTCCAGTGAAAAGATGAAAGAGATCGGGCGCGAGTACCTGGAGGAGAGCGGATTTACGCAGCACCAGTTTATCATGTTCCGTCATCACGACGCTGAGCATCCACACTTACACATCCTGGTTAGTCGGATTGGTTATGATGGAAGTGTGCTGAGCGACAGCAATGACTTCGCTAAATGCGAGATCATTTTACGACGACTTGAGAAGAAGCACAATCTCGCTGAGGTCGTCTCGAGCAGAAATGCGCAGAAGCGAGCCGTAACAAAGAATGAACTTGAAATGGAGAAACGGACAGGCATTCCGTCAAATAAAATGAGAATGCAGTCTATTATTAAAGATGCTCTCAATTCAAGTAAGAAACCGTCGTGTATTGAATTTGTACAACGACTCCAGAGTAGAGATATAAATGTCCTGTTCAATCAGGCGTCGACGGGCTATGTAAGTGGGATCTCTTATTCCTATAAAGGAATGACGATTACGGGTTCTAAACTTGGAACTGACTTTAAGTGGGCAACTATTAAAGCCAACATAAACTATGACCAGGATAGAGACCGCATATTGATTCAAGCAATCAACGCGCAAATGAAATCAGGTGATTTTTCATTTAATTCCATTACAAAGCTACACTCCAAGTTTCTCAAGCAAGAGTACCGTGAATTGAAAGGGAATTTTGAAAGCTTATCGTTTCCGTCCTCAGACGAAAATGTACTTTCAGAACTTATGCGGGCCGAGAAACAGCTTGATGTAGATCCTCAAATTGCGATGAGGTTGAAGCGTAAGAAGAGAAAAGGAATACGTCGATAGGTTAATCTGCCGGCTCGTTTTCGAATCGTCCTTCTTTCCATTCTTCCTGGACAACCTCCAAAAGATCGAACAAACCGGAGAGGTCGGTTACAAGGTGATATAGGTACTCGGCTTCGGCAGATCCATCGTACATCAGAAACTCTAACAGCCAGCTACGGAGATTTACGCTGAGGCGTTTGACTGGATGATACTCCAGAAATCTTACGAATGCTTCTTGTAAGCGAGGCGTTACTGTAAAGTCTGGCCCGTTGACTCTTTTTCTTTTGGTGTTTTTCTTCTTTGCATGTGCCATAACTGAATCATTTATGTGGAGCCCCAGACTTTCGTAGAAAAATGCGCAAACAAATTGATTTTCAACATTTTGCGCTAGAAATATCTAGGTATAAATACGGGGGGGGAAATATACCTAAATATTTATATCCTGTAAACTTGGATGTGGAAAAAGACATCACAGACAAGCAACTCCAGGTCTTACGCCTAATAGCCGAAGGGTTTAACAGCGAAGAAATAGCGGGCAAGCTCGGAAACAGCAAGAAAACCATCGACGCTCTTCGTATGGAGATGCTGAATAGATTTCAGGTGAGGAATGCGGCTCAGTTGGTTGCTTACGGATTCCGAAAAAAGTGGCTGAAGTAGCGCGACTGTCCACTTGGTCGGGCTGTAGTTTCCCGATCAAATCCCTTTTAGATCACACAATTTCAACATATTTTAGATCATGGAGCCCATCCGCATATGCCTAAACCTAGGTGTAGCGGATGGGCTTTGAAGTCTAATAAGCCTTTTAAACACGTTTGATGAATACACTCCAACTTCATGGAAACATCCTGAAACAGTATCAGGATTATATAGAAAGCTTTATCAACATAAAGGATCATGACATAAAACTCGTTGTAAAAGAAGCAATTGCAATGGGTAAACTTTGGAAGGAGCCATTAATACAATTCAATCCTGCTTTCGATACATCGGAATCGATACTCGATTTAATAAAGGGGGATGTTATCCAGGATGACTTAAAGAACGTATTTAAGGGGTATCCACTATATGCCCACCAAGTCAAGGCGCTTAGACTTGGAGCGGCTGGAAAAGATTTTATTGTGACATCAGGCACAGGCTCAGGGAAGAGCTTGACTTTTATTGGTACCATTTTCAATTTTCTTGCAAAGAACCCGACCCTTCCCAAGGGAGTAAAAGCAATCATTGTATATCCAATGAACGCCCTAATCAATTCGCAGTTCAATGAGCTAAAGGGATACGAGGAATATTATGAAAAGGAAACCGGAAGAAAATTCCCTTTCACCTTTGGTCAATACACCGGACAGGAGAAAGCAGAAGCAAGACAACTATTATTAGATGAGAATCCGGATATCCTCCTTACTAATTACATGATGCTTGAATTGATCCTGACGCGATCAAAAGAAGCAGACCTAAAAAATTCTATTTATGAAAATTTAAGATTTTTAGCCTTTGATGAACTTCACACTTTCAGAGGACGACAGGGCTCAGATGTAGCGTTGTTGATACGTAGAATAAAAGCACAATCAAAAAATAGGATTAATTGTATTGGTACGTCCGCCACTATGGTTTCGGGAGGAACACTCCAGGAACAGCGCGAGGTTATTGCTGGCGTTGCCACAACTTTTTTTGGTTCGCCTTTTTCAGAGAATCAAATTGTTACAGAAACAATTATTCGGTCACTAAGCACAAAAGAGGTAGCCAAGCAGGAGCTTCAACAATCTTTAAAGGTAAATCCGGCACTTGTTACCGAAGACTTTATTAAGGGAAGTGCTCTGATTCAATGGATTGAGCAAAAAATTGCCGTCACCGAAAACGAAGGCATTCTCGTTCGGAACAAACCCAAGACGCTAGCGCAGATTTCAGAAGAGCTTTCACAAGATGCAGCTATAAGCAGGGATGAAGCCTTGGAATTTATCAAACAAGCTCTTGATTGGCTCAGTGCGTATAATGTGAGCAAGCATGAAGGATCGAAAGCTATCCTTCCTTTTAAAATTCACCAGTTTATTGCTCAAACTGGATCAGTTTACATTTCACTCGATGAAAGAGAAAGTCGAATCATTACCCTTGAGCCAGGTTCGTACATAACTGTAGACGACAAGAAGAAGCCAATTTTTCCCATAGTGTTCAGCAGGGAGAGTGGGTGTGAATTTGTTTGTGTAACAAAGAGCCCAAGCAATCAACAGTTAATCCCAAGGGAGTTTACAGATTGGACATCTTCTGAAGATGAGCAAATGGATGGAACTGAAAGAGGCTATCTTTTAACAGATACCTCAGTTTGGGATCCTTCAATTGATCTTGAAAACTTGCCTGAGGCGTGGATAAAAAGAAATGTAAATGGAGTAATTGCTGGATTTGAAAAAAAGATACAGAAACGTGCACCTCAAAAAATATGGTATGATGAGTTTGGTCATTACTCTGATCAACCTGGGTTTTATACAAAGGAGGGCTGGTTCATGCCCTACAAACTTCTCTTCGATCCAACAAGCGGGTCTTTCTACGACGCTAAAACGAATGATGGCACTAAGCTAACCCGTCTAGGTAGCGAGGGAAGAAGTACTGCAACAACCACTTTAACCTTTGCCATTCTCAAACAGCTTGCGCTTAGCGGTTATGAAACTAAGAAGCAAAAAGTTCTCTCATTTACCGACAATCGTCAAGATGCAGCCCTTCAAGCAGGCCACTTCAATGACTTTATAGATACTGTTAAAATACGCTCAGCCATCTACTTTGCAGTTAACAATTCACCAAGCAATACACTCAGCTTTGAGCAAATTGGCAATGCTGTTTTCGTTGCATTAGGGTTAAGCCAAAAAGAGATTGCAGTAAGTCCGTCTGAGTTCCCCGGTCCGAAACGTGAAAACGAAAAAGCCTTTAAAGATTTTCTGGTTTATCAAGTGCTGGAGGATTTAAGAAGAAGCTGGAGAGTTGTGCTTCCAAATTTGGAGCAATGTGGGTTGTTAAAAGTAAGATATAACTATCTGGAAGAATCCTGCAAAGATGAAAGTCTTTGGAAGGACGTGACTCTATTAAGAGACCTTGATGCAGAAGGCCGACTAGATTTCATCCAACAAGTGTTGGACTACTTTCGAAAGCAGTATGCAATCCGATGTGAGGATTATCTCACTTCACAACGAATTGAAAATAATGTTACGCTCATTAATCAAAAGTTGGCCGATCCTTGGAATTATAAATCAAACGCTAAACCACGGGAGGCCGGTTACATTCGTTTGGCAACTCTTCCACGGTCCTTTAAATTTTTTACCGATAGTGCTGGTAATAACAGCGCGATTGGCAAATACTTAAAAAGTAAGTATAGAAAAGTCTATAACGAGGATTTAAAGGGCGATAAGTATAAAGATTTTGTTGAAGAGATATTTAATCAGCTCAGCAAAGCGGGATACTTAAGCCAGGAAAAAACAAGGGATGAAAATAAGCTGGATACCTATGTGTATCAGCTGAATGTCGACTATATACAATGGGTGAAAGGTGATGGCGAAAATGTTGATACCGATAAAATTAAGAACCCATCTTACAAGGATGGTGAAAAAAAGGCGAACGTCTTCTTTAAGTCAGTCTATGAAACTGATTTTAGAAATCTGAAGAAATATAAAGCCGCCGATCATACTGGCCAGATTTCAGATACCGCTATTCGCCAGGAGCGCGAAGATCAATTTAGAGAGGGTGAAATCAGTGCATTGTACTGTTCCCCCACGATGGAATTAGGCATTGATATTTCCAGTTTAGATGTAGTTCACATGCGCAATGTTCCACCAAACCCTGCTAACTATGCTCAACGAAGCGGACGAGCCGGACGAAGTGGCCAATCTGCCTTAGTCTACACGTATTGCGGTTCGTATTCTGCGCACGATAAAAACTATTTTAAGAACTCAATTGAAATGGTATCGGGCGTTGTTGCACCTCCACGATTGGATCTGGCAAATAAGGAATTATTAAAATCGCACCTCTACTCGCTGATCCTTTCGGAGATCACTTTGGACGAATTGAATGAGAGTATTTTTAATTTATTAGATTCTTCAAAATTCGCCCTGCCACTTAAAAGTGAGGTTGAACTCAAATTAAATTTGTCTGAAAGACTCAAAGCGAAGGTAAAAGGAACATTCAAAAACATCGTCAAAGATTTTGAAGGTGGGCTTTTAACGAAGTATTGGTATCGCGATCAATGGGTCGATATACAAATAAATGGATTCAAGGGTGAGCTGGATAAAGCTGTCGAAAGATGGCGGAAACTGTATTTTGCTGCATTGTCAATGCGTTCGTTGGCTACACAAAAAATCGAATCAGGTATCTACACCGCACTCAGCAGGGAGTTCAAGGATTTTCAACGTATGCAAAGACAGGCCACTGTACAGATTGACTTGCTCAAATGTGAAACTGGAAGGGGTGTAAGTACGCTGTCGGAGTTTTATCCGTATCGCTATTTGGCTTCCGAAGGATTTTTGCCAGGATATAATTTTACCCGCTTACCCATCCGTACGTTCCTACAAAATGAAGTGGGTGAGTATGTATCGAGACCGCGTTTTATTGCCCTTCGTGAATTTGGTCCGAGAAATATCATTTATCACAGCGCACAGAAGTACAGCATTATTCAAATGATGAAAGCTGACTTAGAGAATGAATTGAAGAGGGCTAAGGTGAGTAAAAAGTCAGGCTATTTTCTTGATGAAGCTGAATTCGATCAGGAACAATGCCCTTTCTCCAAGGAAATGCTTACCAGCGACAACACAAGAAAGATCTATACACACCTTTTGGAGTTAAGTGAGACCCGTGCAGAAATGCGGGATCGCATTTCTTGCGAGGAAGAAGAGAGATCTTCACAAGGTTTTGATATCGAAACATTTTTTAATGTTCCTGGTGGATTACAAACAATTAAAAAAGCCATTCTTAAAAATGACAATGATCAGTTACTAAACATTCAATACATCCCTGCTGCAAAATTGGTACAGGTAAACAACGGATGGCGCAACACTCGCCAAAAAGGATTTAGAATTGGAAAGACTTCAGGGTTCTGGAAATCCATGACAGAAGAGCCTAATCCCGATGCTGAAGCAACCTTCGATGTCCAAATCTATACATGGGATACAGCTGATGCTCTTTACTTGCAACCGATCAAGTCTTTAAAACTAACCTACGCTGGAATAGTCACCTTGCAATACGCACTGAAGCGAGCCATTGAACTGATTTATCAAATAGAGCCAAGAGAATTAGGGGTTACACTGATGGGTGATTCCGATAATCCAAATATTTTCATTTACGAAGCTGCACAAGGTAGCCTCGGTATACTTTCCCAAATTGCCAAAGATCCGGATGAATTTAAAAAAGTAATTGACAAAGCATTTGAAATATGTCGCTTCACCGATGAGTCCTACAAGGACCCAGCTTCTTACGATGATTTATTGAGCTATTACAATCAGCGTCATCATTTGGATATTGATCGCTTTGCAATTAAGGAAGCCCTTTTGATGATGCAGCAATCAAAGATCGAATCCGATCTTAATGACAACCATGTTGACTATGACGCACATTATCAGACTTTGATAAAACAGTACGATAAAAATTCATCCACTGAATTGAAGTTTCTGGAGTATCTCTACAGGAATGGCCTTCGCCTGCCCGACACAGCGCAAGAAAGAACAGATGGCATTTATTCGCAGCCCGATTTTTTCTATCAGCCTGACGTTTGGGTGTTTTGTGATGGAACTCCACATGATCAGCCAGACATAAAAGAACAAGACCGAAAAATCAGGGACGCTATAAAAAATAGAGGCGAACAGGTTTTTGTTTATCATTATAGAGACAACCTTGCTGAAAAGATTACGGAGCGTGGTGATGTATTCAAGAAAGTCAGATAACAGATGGAGTATAAAGCAGGCTCATTAGTAAGAGCAAGAAGCAGAGAGTGGGTAGTTCAACCTTCACCCGATCCTGAATTGGTTATCTTAAAACCATTGGGTGGGTCGGATGATGAAATTACTGGTATCTATTTGCCGTTAAAAATCGAGGACGACAAAATTACTTCTGCTGATTTCCCTAAGCCAGAGGTTGACGATTTGGGTGATTTCGCCTCGGCCAAACTCCTATACGATGCGGCTCGACTTTCATTTAGAAGTGGGGCAGGACCTTTTCGGTCAATGGGAAAACTTTCTTTTCGGCCAAGGTCTTATCAAATGGTTCCGCTCATAATGGCCTTGCGTCAAGAGGTAATCCGTTTATTGATAGCCGATGATGTGGGTATAGGAAAGACTCCTGAGTCGTTATTGATCGCAAAAGAGATGTTGGAGCGTAAAGAGGTCAGTCGCTTTGCTGTGATTTGTCCACCCCATCTTTGCAATCAATGGCAAAATGAGATACTCGAAAAATTTGGTTTGGAAGCGGTTATTATTCGTTCGAATACGCAAGCACGGCTTGATCGGGAAATACAAGGGGACGTAAGTGTGTTCTCCTATTACCCTTATCAGGTTATCTCGATTGATTACATAAAGAGCGATACAAGGCGAAATGTCTTTATCAATGAATGCCCCGAACTTTGCATAATCGATGAGATACACACCTGCGCAAAGCCTGAAGGTGCGAATAAGAATCAGCACCAGCGTTATAGTCTTATTCATGATCTCTCAAGGAAAGGAGGCCAGCACTTGATCATGCTCACGGCTACCCCGCACTCCGGAAAAGCCGAAGAATTTAAATCGCTGTTAGGATTAATTAAGAATGAGTTTTTAAACCTCGATCTGACTGCAGCGTCACCGGAGCAACGTAAAGAACTTGCCAAACATTTTGTTCAGCGTAAACGCGCGGATGTACAGGAATGGATGGGTGAAAAGACTTTATTTCCGGAACGTGATGCTGGGGAGTTTGCATATGCACTCACTCCATCTTATGCTGCTTTCTACAATCAACTACTTGACTTTGCACGTGAGTTGGCAATTCCATCCAAGGAACAAAAAGGAGTTCGTCAGCAGATGCGTTACTGGACTGCGCTGGCACTTATGCGTGGGTGCATGTCTAGCCCTATGGCAGGCTTAGAAATGCTGGATAGACGACTTCAAAATAAGCAACTTGACGAAGGGGAAGAAAATGAATTGGGCACCAATCCGGTAATGGATAATGATCAGGGTACCGATCCAGACAATACGCCATCGCACCTTATTGAAAAATCAGTCTGGGCAGATAACGAGGTAAAACAAATCAAAAGCTTGAAAACGCAATTAGAAAGGCTGGGGAATTTCAAGGATGATTTGAAAGTTAAGAACGCGGGCGATATTGTGGCGGATTGGTTAAAAGAAAATCATAACCCTGTGATCTTCTGCCGATACATTGCCACCGCGCATTATGTTGGTGCTTTATTAACAGAACACTTACTCAAGATCTATAAAAAAGACATTGATATTCGCGTCATCACAAGCGAAGATCCTGACGAAGTGCGGAAGGAACGCGTGGATGAAATGAAAAAATCTTCGAGGCGTGTGTTGATTGCCACCGATTGTTTATCGGAAGGCATTAACCTACAGCATCTATTTACTGCCGTATTACACTATGATCTTCCCTGGAATCCAAATAGACTAGAGCAGCGCGAAGGGCGTGTAGATCGCTTTGGTCAGAAAAGGGAAATTGTAAAGGCGTATCTATTATATGGCAAAGACAATCCTATTGATGGCGTTGTCTTAAAAGTGTTATTAAGAAAAGTACGTGAGATTAAACGGTCATTAAAAATCTCCATGCCTTTCCCGGAGAATTCTGAAACAATCATGGATGCTGTGCTTCAGACAGTGTTACTCAATCCAAAGAAGATTCAGGAATCATTACAGGTCACTCTGGACTTCGGTCCTGATTCTGCCATCACCCAATCAGAATTAAAAGCTACCAAAGCCATTGAAGATGCCGCTGAGCGCGAAAAGCGTTCGCGCGATTTGTTTGCTCAGTATGCCATCAAGGCTAGTGAGATTGAAGAAGATCTCCACCATGTGGATGAAGCCATTGGTCATCCAAAAGACGTAGAGCATTTTGTAATCGGCTGCATGGCCTACCTGGGTGTACAAATGGATTCTTATAATCTCGGGTATCGGTTGTATCCGGCCAACTTAACTGAATCGTTGAAAGCCACGTTGCCCGAAGGTTCTCCATTGGCGGTTACCTTCTTTTCACCCACACCAGAAAATGTGTATTACATAGGACGGAATCATCCTTTTGTAGAACAGCTCTGCCAGGTTATGCTAGCCGCGGCACTAGATCATTCGGAAAGATTAAAAATAGCCCGGGCTTCTTTAATAAAGACTACGTTCGTTTCGATAAAGACAACGCTTATATTATTCCGTGTGCGCAATGTGATTGGTGACAAGACCGGAAGTAACGAACTGGTAGCGGAAGAAATGTTATTGTGGGGATTCAAAGGATCACCGCAGGATGGCAACTTCCTAACGAATATTGAAGCGAGAGCATTATTAAATGAAGCTGGTCCGACAGGCGATACAACACCCGAACAACGAAGATCAGGATTGACGCAAGAACGCGAAGTAATTGACGCGCTAAAAAAAGAATTTGATAAAGTGGCACATGACCGTGCTGAGAATTTAGTGGGTTCACACGAACGCTTCCGTAAAGTAATGGGAGGAAACAAATACAAAGTGGTACTTCCAATACTACCAATGGATGTCATGGGCCTATATGTGTTACTTCCAGATAACCGTAACCAATCGAGAGCATGAAGTTTCAAACCATCCGTATTGAGGGAAACACCATCTCGGCTGACATTCTTGAAAAAATCAGTGAAGGCGAGTATAGAGGACAATTGCCAAAGGACTTTGGACTTGAACCCGGTGTAAAAGTTAAAGACGAAATTGCCCGAGCCTGGGCAGATGCCCAAAATCAGTGGAAAATATTTAAGAGCCGCACGTCTAATTTAGATGACGATGATACTGGGCTGCCAGAGGTACGTAAGTACTGGATGGTTCCATTTCTAGGCCTTCTTGATTATAACATCGAAACGGGCGCAGCTGAAAAACTGGACAACGGAAATAGCTACCCGATATCACATCGCGAAACAAAGCTTGATCGCTTTCCAGTTTACATCGTTGGATACAAAGACAAAGAACAGAATGCACCCGAAGAGAGATCAACATTGGATATCAAACCTTCCAATGCATCACGCAAAATGTCACCTCATGCCTTGGTGCAAGAATATGTAAATCTAACTGAGTATGCTTATGCAATCATCACCAACGGTTTTCAAATAAGATTACTTCGAGACAGTAGCAGACTGGTTAAGCTTTCTTTCCTGGAGTTCGACCTTCAACAGATGATGGAGGAAGAAGCATTTGCTGATTTTGCTTTATTGTTTCGGGTGCTACATGCTTCCCGATTGCCACACAGCCGACAAGAGACTGCCGAGAGTTTAATCGAGCAGTATCATCAAGACTCCATCGAGTCGGGCGCACGCATCCGTGAAGGACTGAGTGAGGCTGTTGAGAAATCCATACGATCATTTGCAAACGGGTTTTTGAAACACCCTGGAAATCAAGCGCTGAGAAATGCCATCATAAAAAAGGACATAACTCCTGAGAAATATTATCAATATCAGCTTAGACTCATTTATCGGTTGCTCTTTTTAATGGTGACCGAAGAGCGAAACTTGATTTATGGAGACCAGCATACTAAGAAGTTACGCGACATTTACTACCAACATTACAGTGTGGAGCGCTTGCGTAGAATGGTGGACAAACGCTTTCTGGCGGATTCCCGCTACAGCGATCATTGGGAAGGACTGAAACACACCTTTCAACTTTTCGAAAAGGAACGATATGGTGGGGCACTAGCTATCAAACCGTTAAATGGCGAGTTATTTGGAATCAACGCGCTTGGAACGTTGCACGACTGCGCATTGGACAACCAGGTGCTGTTGGGGTGCATTCGCAACCTCACTGTCTTCGTGAATAAAAACACTCATCAGATGACGCGGGTTAACTATGCTTCATTGAATGTAGAGGAGTTTGGTTCGGTTTACGAAGGCTTATTGGAATATGACCCAGTACTGAATATTACAGATGCAGAAACCATTTCGTTTGATTTTAAGACCGGTGAAGCTCGCTCATCGTCAGGCTCGCATTATACGCCAGAAGAATTGGTGCAGCCGCTGATCAAGCATTCGTTAGAGCATATAATTAAGGATAAACTGAAGGAGAAAAACAAAGAGGAGGGCCTACTTTCAATAAAGATATGTGATGTGGCATGTGGAAGTGGACATATTTTACTTTCGGCCGCACGAAGAATTGCAACGGAGGTGGCACGTGTACGCACGAAGGAAGACCAGCCGACTCCGGGCGCTCTACGTTTGGCAATACGTGATGTTATTAAGAGTTGTATTTACGGTGTCGATAAAAATCCGTTAGCCGTCGAGCTTTGCAAGGTTGCCTTATGGTTAGAATCTCATAATCCTGGTGAGCCTTTGGGATTCTTGGATCACCATATCAAGTGCGGTGATGCCATTATGGGACTAGCACACCGTGAAGAACTAGAAAAAGGTATTGCCGATGAAGCGTTTAAGACCTTTTCGGATGATGACAAAGAAATTGCAAATGCGTATTCAAAGCAGAACAAAGGCGAACGTAAAGAACGCGAAAATACGGGTACGCAGCTGAAGGCCGAGTTCGAAACAAGTGTACAGGGCAACGTACAGGAAGCGTTGTCTGAATACGGATTTTTTTTAAAACTTCCTGAACGCACTCCTGAAGACGTGGAAGGCAAGCAGCGGGCTTACCAAAAGTTTCTAAATGGAAAAGGCTACACTTTTTTAAAGACAATGGCCGATACCCAGGTTGCACAATTCTTTATCCCTAAGACCATTGCCAATAAAGATCGATTGGTTACAGATGCAGAGTTCCGACAGATTTTGCGAGGGTACAAAAGTTGGCAATCTCCTAAGACGTCTTTTGCCGAAACGGTCTCTCAGGAACAAAGATTTTTTCATTGGTTCATCGAGTTTCCAGAGATCTTTCAGCATGGTGGATTTGATTGTGTGTTGGGGAACCCGCCTTACTTAGGAGGAAGTAAAATCTCCAGCAATTATGGAAATAGATATTCTCACACACTTCTTTCATGGTATTCTGATAGCAAGGGAATGTCTGACCTAGTGAGTTATTTTCTGAAAAGGGACTTTGAGATTATAAGGAAAATGGGTTTTGTTGCCCTGATTACAACTGATTCGGTATCACAAGGAGCAACCCGAGAAGCAGGACTAGACTACCTAATTGCGAATAGTGGTTCATTAATATTTGCGATAAAATCTATTGAGTGGCCTGGAGAGGCTGGAGTAACAGTGTCTTTGTTTACTATTCATAAAGGCAATTGGAATGGAGATCAATTTCTTGGCAGACTAAATGTTAGCCAGATATCAAGCTACTTCACAGAGGACATTCCAGACAATCATCCCTTCACGATCCATGCCAATGAGAGTGTGATCTACACAGGAACAAAAATCTATGGTGATGGATTTGTGTTAGACGTAGCGCAACGAGATGAACTCATAAAAAAAGATCCGCGCAATGCTTCAGTAATATTCCCCTATTTGTCTGGGGATGATTTGACAAATAGTCCAGAACTAAAAAGTGATAGATATGTCATTAACTTCTTTGATTGGCCTTTGAATGCTGAGAATGATCGCCAGCGCAAATCTCCTCAAGGCGCTCCATATGCAGAGGATTTTCCAGACTGTCTTACGATTATTGAGCGGTTGGTTAAAAGCGAACGTTTGAAGCTTGATGACAAAGCAGCTAGAGATAACTGGTGGCTATACCAAAGGGCAAGAAATGAAATGTACTCAGCCATTCAGAATCGAGCCAGGGTGTTGGTAATTCCTCAGACGGCTAAATATCCGCTTCCTGTATTTGTAGATAATGGCCAAATATATTCCGTGAAAGTGGTTGTTTTCGTTAATAGCGATTTATTGAATTTTGGAGTATTGACTTCATGCCTACATCAAGAATGGATTCGTAAGTTTGGCACCACCATGGGTACCAGCAGGCTACAATACTCGACTTCAGAATGCTTTGAGAATTTCCCAATACCCGTACTAATCAATCCGAACGTGATTGAGGATATCGCAAGCAAACTCGAAAACCTGAGAACTGTTATCTCGTCAACATTACATATTGGGTTGACCAAGACATACAATCTGCTGCACTTAAAATATTTAACAAGTGTTGACATTGAAAAGCAGAGCAAGCAATCACGTAACGTCTGTGAGAAGGCGCATTTAGATATCTTGAAACTACGTGAGTTGCATGTCCAAATTGATAACGCTGTATTAGAAGCTTACGGATGGCCTGATATTCACCTTCTCCACGATTTTCAGGAAGTTGACTACCTTCCAGAGAATGACCGGATACGTTACACCATTCACCCCGAAGCCCGCAAAGAAATCCTAAAACGCTTATTAGCGCTCAATCATAAGATTCACGAAGAAGAAGTGAAAGCAGGACTATGGGATAAGAAGAAACCTGAAAAGGCTAAGAAAGAGCTGAAGAAGTCCATCATAATCAATCAAGAATCCCTATTTTCAAAAAACCTTACTCCAATGCTTGAGTTTGACCTAAATACCGGGATCTATTCTGTTCGCGATGTTGCGAGCATTACAGGGTTCACCGATGATAAGATAAAAAGGTGGTTTAAAGACTTGGCGATTGCAAATTATGAAGGAATTAATGGAGATGGTCAAACCGATATAGGGAAATTGAAAATTAGCTTCCATGGACTAATTGAACTTGTGGTTATTGGAACCCTTCGGGAAAATAATTTCAGTCTAGATAAAATCCTGAAAGCTAGGGCAGATTTGAGAACTAAAACTCTGAAAGTATATCCTTTTGCAACAAACAATGTCAGAGATGATCTCAAAGTATCCGGAAAATCGATAATCTTCAAACTAGCTGACGGGTCTATAATAACACTTGATGGAAAAGGTCAATATCTGCTCGATGTTATCAAGCAATTTTTTAAGGATATTGAATTTGACACAAATGGAGTTGCACAAAAGCTTTTACCCAAAAAGGGGAAAGGCAAAATCGCCATTGATCCAAAAGTTGGTGATGGCAAACCGTCCGTAAAGGATAAGGGCGTTTGGGCTGAAACGATTGCAAGCATTTACACGGGACCAGAGTCATTACAGTTAATTAAAGAACAGTATGACCTTGAGGAAGACGAGATATTGGCTGCGATTGAATACTGCAATTGATAGGACCGTCTATGCAAATATGTTTATCGAAAAACTACCCAAAGAATCTGTTCGAGGCTTTGCAACTTTTGCATCGGCTGCACATGACCAGCCATTTTACATTCCATTGGGATATAACCCTCAAAGACGAAGATTCTAATAAAACGGTCGTTTTTCTTTTTGACAGCAGTGCCAAAGGATTAGATCAAACGACTGAAGAATATTTTCAGAAAGGTTATAAAGTTTTTGCTTTTAAAAAGAAACCCAAAGAAAGATTCGATCTCTTCGAGTTTTCTTTTACAGTATTAAATCTCTGGGACAAGATCTTACTGATGGTGAAAAATGAAGATGCGCCATTTATAGTGACCTATAAATACAAAGGTAAACGATTAAAAAAGGTCAAAGAATAATAAGTCTGCAATGGCGATAATGATCCCATACAAACCTTTCAATACCAATAGTGAAGGCGAAACTGTAATTTTTAATGCACTAGAGTCTGGATTAGATGACAATTACATTGTGTTTCATTCTGTGCGATGGATTAATTCCTATAAAAAGTCACAGGGTGAAGCTGATTTTTTAATACTTCACAGGACGCTCGGCATAATGATTCTTGAAGTTAAAGCGGGCTACCTCCGGTGTGAAGGAAGAAGATGGTATCAGCAGAATCGCAACACACAGGTTGAGAAGGAAATACAAGATCCAATGGCCCAAGCTGATGGTAGTAAGTTTAAATTCATCGAACTACTCCGAGATTCCAATCCTTCGATTGCAAATTGTCTCGTTTGTCATGCGGTTTGGTATCCGTCTTTTAATTGGACCTATTCTTACCCACCAAATTGCTGCAAGGAGATTTTATTTGACGCAGAGACGATCGAAGAGCCCCAGAAAGCAATCCAAACTGCATTTGCGTATTGGGGTAATTCTCTTTTTAAATCTAGCTATGACAAGGCAACGTTTGAGCGACTTAAATTTGTAATAGCACCAGAATTTTCAGCTGTCCCATCGGTGAGAGCAGATTTTGAAAATAGGGAAAGGCGCTTCATCACACTAACGAAGGATCAAGCTAGAATTATGGACTTCCTTGAAGAACAGAGAGTAGCTGTAATATCTGGAAGCGCTGGCACCGGTAAAACTATGTTAGCGTTAGAAAAGGCAAATCGTCTTGGCGTTAGGAACGAGGAGACGCTTTTTCTTTGTTTCAACGAAGCACTGAGAAAACATTTGGAAGAAAATAATCCAATTAAGTTCGTACACTTTAAAACAATTTATGAACTGGCTGAAGGGTTTATAACATATAGCTCTGAAAATGCATTGAATGAATTGACCGATACTTTAGCCGGTAATTTATTTGACAACAAAAAGTCATGGCCATATACAAATGTTATCATCGATGAAGCGCAAGATTTCAACTCTTTTTTCATTGAAATTCTCAAAGAGATAACGGTTGGGTCTTTTTATGCGTTTTACGACCGCAATCAAAGAATACATCAGAAAGAAGAAATGTTGTGGGCTAACAATGCAGAATGCAAACTTACGCTCCATACAAATTGCCGTAACACCAAGGAAATTGCAAGAACCTCGGCAAGAAACATTGGGCTGGATAGTAAAACGTTCATCAATTCGCCAATCAAGGGTGAGCAATCATATATCTCCGAGTATAAGAGTGCCCAAGCTGGCGTTGCATTAGTTGAAAAAATAGTTTCAATTCTGTTAAGGGACAAAACGGCAAAGGCTGAAGATATTGCTATTCTGACAATGGTTGACTTAAAGGTGTCAACTTTAAGTGCAAAAAAAACGATCTGTAACCTGCCACTATCAAAATTTCTAAAAAAAGGATCCGTTTGTTTTAATACGGTTGACGCCTTCAAAGGACTTGAAGCGGGATACCTTATTCTGATCGATGTCACGGTGTCAAGGTACGAAGACATTCATTATAGAAATAGACTTTACATTGGCTGCTCAAGGGCGAAGCAGGGTTTGTATATACTTCTCGATAATCCGGCTGAGGAAGATTTCGGTAAGGCAATGGAGGCGATTGAGAAAAAGAAAAAGATCAAAAGAGTCGTACCAATTTCTATCAAAAACTTGCCGTTTCCGAATTAGAACTATAAACACTCGAAAATGTTACGTTCCAACATCAATACCGAAAAATCTGATTTTAAAAAGGTCAAGGAAAAGGACCATGTCGAAGAGATTTGGAAATTGATCGAAATAAACATCTCGATCTATTTCGAGAAGATGACTGATGGTTCCAGGGAACTAGGAAAACTCCGGGGGAGCGACACGTTTAAAATAAAATCTTCTGCGCCTGATATCAGAAAGAAGCTATCGGAAATATTTGAGGGAGGGTTGTCTTACTATAAAAAAGAGCACGTAAAGTACAAGAAGTTCTTTGATATTGATAGTATGCAAGAGTTTGAAGACGAAGATGATCCGAAAGCGTTTAAATCTGCTTTGAGTACTAAGGTTCCGATTATCCTAAAAGCTAGAAACTCGAAACGAGAAATGATGCACGAATGGCAGAAAAGATTTGCATCGTCTAGAGCCGCAGATGTTTACGCAACTTTTTTCAACCTCATTACATTCATGAACGAATTTATTGAAGAAATAGAAGAAGCAGAATTTGCTGCTTACAATGATTGTGGTGAGTTAAACCGCCTTATTGTTTTAAATGAAGATGATGACTACAATGTACCTGGCGTTATTGGTATGGGAATTAAGTCATCTGTCCTTTACTATCTAAATCCACAGTTTTTTCTAAGTGCAAACAAGAACACACTCTACGGGTTTTATTTTCTTTCAGATTGTCAATGTTTCAGACTGCCAAGTGGAAGCAATGAGTTTATCATGATAAACGATATGAAAGCAGTTGAACACCGGGGCCAGGATAGAAATATGCTAATAGATCAAAATTATTGGTACCCATACGATTTATTTATGTTGTACGGACTACGATCATTTCGGCTACTCCAACGGCTCTGTCAGAAACACAAATATAAATTGTCTGAAGAGCATCGATTTGTTCATCTCAATACTTTCATGTCTCAAATTTGTCAGATGAAAGTCGATAGAATAAATACCATGACCGGAGGAGACCAGGAAGATGTAGGATGACAAACTCGGATATCCTTAAGAAACATTTTGGCTTCACAGCATTTAAAGACATTCAGGAGGAAGTAATTAATAATTTACTCGCTGGACGTAGTTCCTTGTGCCTAATGCCAACGGGCGGTGGAAAATCCATCATTTATCAGGTTACCGGGTTACAATCGGGCAAAATGACAATTGTTATCTCTCCGTTACTTGCTTTGATGAAGCAACAAAACAAAAGGCTTGCCGACCAAGGAATTAATGTGCTATCTTATAACAGCAGTATTGGTGATTTAAAAGCACAGTTTTCCAAACTTAGAAAATCATTTACCCCCACCGACTCTCCTCAATTTCTCTTCGTTTCGCCCGAAAAAGTATTTTCAGATGGATACCTTGAATATGTTCTCAAGAAGTATCGATCCAGAATTGGATTGATAGTGGTTGATGAAGCTCATTGCATATCGCAATGGGGCCACACTTTCAGGCCAGCTTATAAAACGATACCGGATTTCATTAGCAATATTTTTGGAGAAAGTAAGACGCCCCCGGTCTTGTGTCTCACTGCAACATTAAACCCGAATGATAAAAGTGAAATTTGTGGCGATCTGGGAATAAAGGATAAAGACATATTTATTAGTAAATTTTTAATTCGAAATAATCTGCACCTGTCCATTTTAGAACAAGTTGACAGCAATGATGAAAAGAAGGTTCAACTCCTTGAGATTTTGAACAAGCATAGAAATGAAAAAATAATTGTATACACTCATATCAAGGCAAGAGGATATGGCACAAGAGAAATGACGAAATCCTTTAAAGAACTTGGTTTTAATTGCCATTATTTCGATGCAGATATGCAGGATAATGAAAAGTTGTCTATTCTCGAGCAATTCGAAACAGGTGCAGTAAAAATAATCTTCGCAACTAGCGCATTTGGTATGGGCATTGACATACCTGACATACGGGTCGTAGTTCATTATTTAGTGCCTGAGAGTATAGAACAGTATTATCAGGAAGTAGGTAGAGCGGGACGCGATGGAAATGCTGCCTTTGGGTATCTTTTGTTTTCTGAAACGAATTTTAAGGTTAGAAGGGATTTAATTAAGAAATCGTTACTAAAGCCTGAAAGGATAAAGGAGATTTACGCTGACACAATCAAACCAACATCAAATTCAGGTGCTATAAAAATGAAGAATGCACCACGCGAAATCGACACTTCCGAGAAAATATATTCTTTAAGCAGGATGGACATTAAAGAAGATAACTCAGAAATGATTGTTTTCTTATTTCTACTTAAAAGCAACGTACTGAACTTGCATGGGAAGGGCTTTCAGTTTTTTGATTGCTTTGAAAATAAGGGGAGCGATGTGTATTCATCGATGAGGGACGCAGCTATTAATGGCATGGTTACAAGAATTGCAAAGAAATTGAACAAGAGTATTGAGCAGACTAATCATGAAATTTTTGTAATGTATGATCATGATGAAATTGTCATTACAAAAGCGCCTATTAATGTCCTGAATTATACAGTAAGACATCCACTGTCGGATGAGATGGTTACTACAATCCACGAGAATCTAAAAGTGAGAATGGAGAATAGATTAGCAAATTTCGAAAAACTTGTTTCATTCATCAACCTAAGACTTGACCCGATACACATCATTTCTAATCATCTGGGGATTTCAGAGAGAGAAAGTTAAAGTATGGCAGGAGTTCGATCATTTCCACCACCAAGTTATCATGATACGGTAATTCAGAAGGGAGCGCGTACATGTAAATTGATTGGAAACGTTTTGTCGGAGATTAGTGAGCAAGATACCTATCCACTTCCTAAACCCGTTCACTTTTTATATCTTCGAACTCCAGGAGATTTCAGACGGTTTTGAATGTGTGTCACCAACGTAGTGACAATAGTTTAGTCGATCAGTAAGATTTTAGTAGCGAGCGTGTTATAGTTTACTCAACACACCCTCCTCCTCTGCTCACATCCGGTCAACGGAAACTAAAGCCCTGAAATCGACATGATTTCGGGGCTTTTTGCTTCCAAACGAAACCATCCGAAATTAAGCTTTATCGAAGGTTTTGGTGCCATCGATAGTCTGTAATGTCATAGCACCAGTAAAGTGGTCCTGATTCCTGATCTCTGGGCGTGTTTGTCATACGTCGCTGTTAAGAGATTACTAGTGAAGATCTCACGACAGGTATTGATGGTGAGAAGTGGATCTGGACCAGACGACCGGAAACAGATACGTCGCCCAAAGTACCATTGCTTCCACCAGCGTTCGCCAATACTCGAAAGTATAAGAACCATTCTCTGTGTCTTCGTTGTAGCAAATTCCTCCCTGTCTCCAGCAATCAAAAAATGAACATGTACCTGAAAGAGATTGCAGACGCATCTGGCATGACGAAGAAAATGACATTTCATACTTCACGGCATACATTCGCAACAACTGTGACGCTATCGAATGGAGTTCCGATTGAAACGGATGTTGGGGCATAGGAATCTCAAGACGACGCAGCATTACGCGAAGATCTTGGATAAGAAAGTGAGTGATGATGTGGCGAAGTTGAGGATGAGGTATGGTGTTACACCGGATTCGCCAATTTTAAGTTCATCGTCGGGGACGTAGTCAGGTTATCCTTACAGAAACTGAAACCCGGAGGCATGAATTGCTTCAAGGTCGCCGGGAAGCACAATCTTTGTCCTCGTAACGTAACAATTTATTATTTATATGGCGAAGCATATACTGAGAGAAACTTCAATATTAATTGACAAGATTACAAACAGTATAGAAGACTCAACATCTGGTAAGATGTTCGAAACGGATGTTTTACCCGTTACAAAGGCGGAGTTAGTATCTGTACTAAAAAAGAACGGTTGGCAATTTAATTGGAAGGCGGAAGCAAAAGAATCAAATCATCAGATGTTCAAACTTACCCTTAGAGACGACTCTAAAATACAGGGTTTATTGAGTATAGAGGTGATGGACAATTATGTGGAAATGTATCTTATTGAAAACGCTCCGCATAATTTTGGAAAAACAAAAACTTTCGTTGGGGTTGCTGGTAACCTAGTCGCTTTCGCCTGTAAAACTAGTTTCGATCTAGGCTTTGATGGATATGTGTCATTCACAGCAAAATCGCAGCTAGTAGAACACTACAAAGAATCACTAGGTGCAGTCTCGATTTACACAAAAGAGCGAATGGCTATTCCTTCTGAATCTGCTAGAAAATTGGTAAATTCGTATTATAAAGATTACTTCAATGAGCGATAGAAAGAGATATTACAAACTGGATGAAGTAGGTTTTGTCGGCGTTCAGAAAAAAAGAACCGCTGGAGAAATTCGAAAGGATAAAGTACAAACTGCAAAATCGATCTTGGCGCTTAAGGCTAAAAAGGTGAGACATAACAAAACTGCTGGCCAGCTGGCGAAGTAGAGCCCTATTATTATAAAAATTAAAGGCTGGGTTATCCAGCCTTTTTCTTTTGAGAGAAATTTTCACACGTTAAATCATCAATCTCAAAATACTTCCTGGCCATTGATTTTTAAACAGGAATAAGAGAACGTTTACAAAAACAGGTATCAGAGGAAATAGATAGTCGCTGAAAAGTTCTTTCCGTTCATTTCTGACCCCGGTTTCAGTACGTAAGCTTCTAAAATAAGTCTAGGCTGACGAATCGTTCTACCGGCAGCCTTACTCCTGAAATTCTATTCAATCTATAGTCATCATAATTGTCTAAGATGGTTCTGTTGTCGGGAGGATCAGTATGAATTTGCTTCGATCAAAGCCCTGCCATATTCTCACTAAACTCCGAACTTTTGAAGTATCATTCAGTCGGTTCGCCGGGGTCAGCATTGTCCTGAAAGGAAACGAATCACGGTTACATGGTTTTCAAAGCGTCTTAACCTGAGATCTTCCTGTCAATAAAAGTATGCCAACCACCGAACAAATGATGATCGCTATGATATGCGATAGCGCTTGCTGCACACCCGTGTAACTTTTGGCGAGAACTGTAAGCATATCGGAAACCGGAATGATTGTCGCCACGAATAACATCATCCCCAACGCGCGACGCTCTTTCATCAACACCAGTGCGCACAACAAAACTCCGGAAAATATATCCCTGATGCCTTTAATGTGATGAAAGGAGTAGTCTCCGTTGGCATTAAAGCGGATGCCGAACGCGTCTGTTGCCGCTTCCGGAGCGAAAAAAAATCGGGCTCCCAGGAAGACCATCGCCAGGCCTAATAAAAATGCGATTGCATAAGAAATTTTCGTTGTCATAATATTCGTTTTTAATTATGACTCAAAATTACCAGGGCCGCAGGTGAGCGTCATGCACCTGGGTTAACAAATGGATTTTGGAATCAGGACTGTTTCAGAATTCTCTTGCGGATGCGACTTAGCGATTGCGGCTTTACGCCAACAAATGAAGCGATATGATATTGGGATATCCTTTGTTGCAGATCTGCATGGTTTTTTAAAAATCGCTCATAGCGAAGTTCAGGAGTTTGACTATACAATGAACTGATATCCCGCAGTAATTTTACGAAGACGGCCTCTATCGCAATTCTGCCAAACCGTTCGCCTCCGCGAACCCTGGCGAAAAAAAGTTGCAGGTCAGCATGCGAAATGACAAAGACGATACTGTCCTCTAAAGCCTGGATGTTTTTCGAAGAAGGGATCTGTGGCAGGAAACTCTCATAGTCACAAACGAATTCATTTTCCTGGGAAAAATCATAAATTTTTTCCTCCCCACCCTGATTAATATAGAACCACATTAATCCCCTGGCCACAAACCCCACCTGTTTACAGGTTCGTCCTTCTTCTAAAAAGAAGTCGCCCTTTTTATAGATCCTTTCGCTAAACAAAGATGTCACGGTATCTATCTCTTCCGGGTTTAGCGTAATCACCTTTTGTATGCTGGTCAATAAGCTACTTATCATTCAGGTATCGCGTTAAATTGCGAACATTTATTTCAAAAGTTGTACAGACCAAAATTAAATAAACTTCAATTGCTTGTCGACAGAGGCTAAAAAAACTTGACTCCCAAAGAGGCCAGGATCTCATCTCCTGTGGATTGGCAGCGAGTATCATGCTGTGTTAAAGGAGATCAAAAACCACCTGGTTGCAGAATAAGAATCTCGTCATTTGAACTTTAAATAATTCTCTTCCACCTGCCAGAACTTGCGGCAGGCTTCGGCCTCGGTAAATCCGAACAGGCCGTACTTCAGGCTTTTGAAACTGCCTTTCTTTAATTTTTCGGCGACCATATAAAATCCATCGCCATGATCATTGCGTCGCGAGTCTTTATATATAGCCATCGCGCTGATGAGTGGCCGTCCATGGCTGCTCTCGAACTCCGAGACTTCGCCGAGTAATGTTGTGAGCTGTTTCCTTCCGTGTTCCGATCTCAGGTTGATATGTAATCCGCAGTCTATCACGATGTCGCTGTAATAGGCAAATTTGTCCTTTTGCCTTGCTGTTTCAATCAGGTACTTGCGGAGCTTATAATGCATCGAACCAAATTGCATAAATTTATTTGGGCTTGTTGATAGAGGGTTCAAAAAATTGATTGTGAATCTCGCATCCGGAAAATTTCAGAGATAATCCAAAAATCACGATCTTATTGCAACACGAATCGACGGATTAATCCACAGCAACACGAATGTCAAAAACTGATCTAAGCTCCCTGAATGACCTACAACGGGACGCGGTTATTAGCGACGAGAAACGTTTGTTGGTTTTGGCCGGCGCTGGATCGGGTAAAACAAAAACGCTCTTACAAAAGCTTGTTTACCTGATCGAAGAGAAGTCCGTCAGTCCTTCTTCAATTCTGGCAATTACATTCACAAAAAACGCAGCCAATGAAATGATCGACCGCTTGATCATGTCGGCTTATACATCCGGAGCTTTTCAGAAAACTATATCCGACAAGAATTTAACTCCTGCCGAAAAAGACCAGGAAAGAAAGCAGTATGTGAAGAGATTCAAATGGATCCAAAATCTCACTCTTCGAACTTTTCACAGCTTTTGTTATGCGGTCCTAAGAAATTATGGAGTTAATGAATTTGATAACAAGTTTCGCATAATCAGTGACGAGAAACGACCGGACGATGACGAATTTGCGAAGTACACGGCGCCTGAAACGGTATTTGAGGTCTTCCACAAATTGCTTATCGAACTTTGCGAAGACAAGAACTACTTACTCGATCTGAAGAGATACGTGCTCGACTATATTGTCGATAAGGTACACGTTGAGAAGTATCGCAGAAGCCTCCCGAAAGATGGCAAATACTTCACAACACTAAACAACATCAAAGTTCGATCGAAATCGGAACAATACATAGCCGACTGGCTTTATCGTCATAACCTCCAGTTCGAGTACGAACCTCTGCTTAATGTGAAAGATTTCGATTTCAACCCCGACTTTCACATCCCTGCAGCAAATCTTTATTTGGAGCACGTCAGCAACAAAAGTTATGCGATGCGCGACAAGGAAGAACAGTTTGAAAAAGGCGGTATGCTCCTCGTAAGAACATACGAGCAGATGACGAAGGACTCAGCGCTGTTCAATCATACATTGGATACAATTATAAAGGGCCGCGTTTCGGAAGCAGGGTATTCAAACAGGGCGGTAACTTATCGCGAAGAACTCAATAGCTATCACGAAGATGTGAAGGACTTCATCCGTATGGTAATCCGGATAACGGATATGATCAAAGTGGAGAGCCTGGATCTTTCAGTTATCGCAAACAACGCCGCTCACGATCAACATGAGCGGATTAGGGATTTTTACAAGCTTGCCCTGCCATTGATCGTTAAGTACCAGGAGTATTGTATCAATAAATCGTACCTCGATTTCAATGACATGATTTCGAGAACAATCTCGTTGTTCAAGAACTATGAAGACATACTCGACAAATTCAGGTCGAAGTACTCTTATATACTTGTGGATGAGTTCCAGGATGTGAACAACCTTCAGGTCGAACTAATAAGAATGCTCCTAACGAGCCAAACGCAATTGTTCTGCGTCGGCGATGACTGGCAGAGCATCTATGGCTTTAGAGGCTCGAACGTCAGTTATATAATTGAGTTCGGGAAGCACTTTGAAAACGCTTCTGTCATCAAACTAAATCTGAATTATCGCAGTACTGAAAGTATCGTGGGAGCGAGCAATGAGGTAATCAAGAAAAATAAATATAGAGTTGATAAGGAGATTAAAGCTTCCAAACGATCCGAACATAAGATCGTTGTCTATGCCGGAAATGATGAGGAAGATAACCTGGCGTTTTGCACTGAGAGAGTACGCGAGCTAATGGGCGAAGGAGTCGTTCCAGATGACATCCTCTTTTTATACAGGCGAACCAATATGTATACGCCATATTACTTTCGGTTCAGAAATGAGAACTTAAAGGTTCAGGGTAAGACCATTCACGCTGCCAAGGGATTGGAGGCAAAGGTCGTTTTCATCGTGGGACTTACAGATGGCTATGGTGGATTCCCCGACGTCTGGCTTGAAGACAGGATCTTTCAAGTTATCAAAAAGGCAAACCACGACTTGCTCCTTGAGGAAGAGCGCAGGCTATTTTATGTAGCGATCACCCGTGCGAAGGAAAAATTGTTTCTCATCACTGAGAAGGGAAACGAATCTAGTTTCCTGAAAGAAATACCGGATACCTTCACCGTAAAGACGACAACGGCGATGGCCCCGGTGGTTGAAAGAATAATTACGTGTGCGAATTGCTTTAGCCAACTTAGCGATAAGCTCTATGTCTTTTGTCCGTACTGCGGGGAGAAGATTGGTTTGAAAGATGGAGGCTGAGGAGCAGTCTTACCAAAAAGTGGAAAGGGTGAAGTCGACAGACTGCGGACATTCCAATACAAAAATGTAATCCTTGCAAGACAAAAAAAAGACACATGAAGACTATTGACACGGTTGTAAACGCCCTGGTGAAAAGTATTCAGGACAATAGGGACATAATCTTCAAGGGAATGTTTGAAGATATCTCATCTAATGCTAGTCCAATCGTTGAATCAGAGACTAAGAACGAGACCCCTTCCATGACTTATCAAAACATGGGTGCGGTCATAATTGAGGCCATCTTACAAGCTGGAATGAATTACGAAAGAGCTGTCAAGCCGCGCGTGACAAAGTTTCTGAAAGACTACTCTGAAATGAAAAACACTTCAGAGTTTCTTAAACTGATAAAAGAGGGGGATTTGGAAAATGTAATTAACTGGAAGGGAGACAAAATCAGTAGAATTATTCAGCTCACAGAATTCTTAGCAACAGAAGGATTAGAAACGGAAAAGGACTTTTCAATTTGGCTAAAGAATGACCTGAACACATTAAGGTTGAAGAATACTAAGGGAATCAAAGATAAAACGGTTGACTACCTAAAAATACTTTGTGGCCATAAAGATACCGTAGCGATAGACCTTCACTTAATGAATTTCATTAAGGAGAACACGAACTTAGGCATAGACTTATCTTATACCACTGCAAGGCAAATCCTTATTTCGACGGCCGAGAGAATTCAAGTAAGACCTGCTGATCTTGACTATGGCATCTGGAAATATATGTCCCAAAGAAGCAGAGAGAAGCCGGCGAGAACAACCAGAACAATGGCGCGGGTGGTTGAAAAAATAGGTACTTGCGCGAAGTGTTTCAGCCAGCTTGACAATAAGCTCTATGTCTTTTGTCCATACTGTGGGGAGAAGATTGGTTTGAAAGAGGGGGATCGTTGACATGACCTATACTTAGAATTCTGTTAATTTAGAAATAGAGCCCGGGTTCCAACCAGATGGAACCACCATATCAATTGACGAATATGAACATTGCCGCAAAGAATCAATAGTGCAAGATGATCTTATGGTTGATCCGGAAGATCTGGAGCAGGTCCTTCTGAGGATTGAAAAGTCATATGATATAAAGTTTGCGCCGTTAGAATTGTCTCATATTCGGACTTTTGCTGAACTCAGTGACGCTATCATTTCCAAAATTCAATTGGAGGAGAAGGATGATTGCACGGATCAACAAGCTTTTTACAAACTTAGAAAAGCGATTCTTTCGGTATATGGTACTGACGTTGACGCCATTACTCCTTCCACAGATTTGACAAATGTATTTCCAAGGGCATCTCGCCGGAAAAGGCTTAACACGATTCAACAGTTATTAGGTTTCAAACTTAACGCCCTGAGGCCGAGACGTTGGATGACAACAACTACAGCCGTACTGGTAATTTTATCCCTGGCTGCGTTCTTCGTTGATTGGAGATATGCTTGTTCTGGACTTGCCATTGCGATCGCGCTCACTTGGGTAGGGAAAAAAACAGGGATTGAGTTCAAAGACCAAACAATAGGCGACCTTGTTCGCCGAATAACGGCGGGTAACTATCTAAAGTCCCGAAGGGATTCGACGTCGGTCAACCGCAAAGAGATAGAACGAAAGATAGCATTACTTCTAAAGGACGAATTGGATCTTCCGCGAATGCCGGAAAGAGGCGACATAATAATCTAGCTTCATTGCTGCGTATGAACCTCTCTCGCTTAATCGTCATTTTGTTTTTTGTCACATCTTGCATTAGCAGAGACCGTGACAACAAAGTTCAATATGTAAACGGTAGACAGTTATTTTCTCCGGAAGAAACTGTGGACGAGGTGGACAATCCTCTCGTAGGGATCATATCACCAAAAACCGTTTCTATAGGGGAAGAATTTCTGGCCAGGATTTTTTTGAAACGTTCCGATCTCAAGCTTATTGATGCATTTATAGATTGCGATAGTGTTACCCGGCCTTCTGTTGATACTACAAATTACGATGTGAGCGGATGCCGCAAAGGACTCGTAGTCAAAGACGACACGATCAGAATAGGGTTCAGACCAACATCACCTGGCATCAAAAAAATCGAGGGCATCACAATCCTGACACGTGATTCCAACCGGGTATTTAAGATTATCAAATACTCATTTACTTATACGACACACGCATCCATGTATTTTGACAACAACGTTGTTGGAATTTGGACGAATGGATCTGGTCCTAACGCATCATTTTCTATAACTGAAGACTCCATCTATTATGTTGAACATTCAACTTCAATTAAGTATGAACAGGCTGGCGACTCGATTGTCTTCTTCTTTGATGAGAATATAATAGTCAGATCAAAGGCCTACCGTATTGATAAGGACACATTAATCATTGAGTCGTCTCAGGGTCGTGCCAAATACTGGAAGTTTACAGATTAATTCATGGAAAGATCTTTTCGAACAAAGAGTGGATTTTGTCAGATTACCGACGATGAAATTATTTTATCCCGTGACGGCATAAGAGGTAATGTCGCGAAAGTCACAGTTGGAATTGCTTCCTTGCTACTCTGGTATTATGCTTTTAGCCAATATCAACACGGTCATGTAATCGAAGCCATTCTTTTTGGAGCATTGGGTACCTATCTGGTTTTGGGAATAGTTAGGAGTTTGAATAATTCAGCTGCGCCAATTATTGATCGCAAGACCATAAGGCAAGTGAAATTTGTGAGCGGTAAGCCTCATTTCACACGATCGAGATTCGAAGTATTCTTTGATGAAAAAGGGAGGACCAAAAGTAACTGGTCAAAATGGACCAGCATATCTGCCGGGTTAGAGAGTCAGAGCATAAGCCAAGAACAATTGGCCGACGACGACGCTGAAATACCCTTATAGCAGTATGAACGAAATAGAAGCAGGCAAGACTAACCCAACAATTGCGTCATTGATGGCCTCGACTGAGGTTCTTGAGGTGAGGTTGAGCAACTTGTTGGATTTCAAATGAAGTTCACTCATGGAGTATCATCCGCGCGTTAATACATCTGGCCATCCTTTTGTAAGCTCCCCCAAAGTAGACGTTCGTTAATTAGACTTTTCGGTTTGTAATTGTAGTGATATTTGCTGTGGGTTTGTGGGAAACTCCTCAAGAGTTTTCCATAAATCCACGGGACTGCGTCCGTTCAAAGCATCGTGCGGTCGGTGGTTGTTATAATCTTCCATCCATTCTTCAGTAAGTGTTCTGATTTGTTCGAGATCCTCGAAGAGATATGCATCCAGCACATCTCTTCTGAAACTTCCATTGAATCTTTCTATGTACGCATTCTGCGTCGGTTTACCTGGCTGAATGAATTGAAGTGCGATGCCTTTTTGTTCACACCAAAGCCCTAGCGAAGTGGATATGAATTCCGGACCATTATCCACGCGAATACGATTCGGTTTGCCTCTCCATTCAGTAACTTGTTCAAGTACACGGATCACCCGCTCAGCTGGCAACGATGTATCAACCTCTATGGCAAGTGCTTCCCTATTAAAATCATCCATCAAATTCAGTGTCCTGAACTTCCTTCCTGACAAAAGTGAATCGGTCATAAAATCCATCGACCAGCTTGCATTCATACTTTGGACGACCTCCAGAGGCCGTAGTATCCGTGCAGGCAATCTTCTTTTGCCTTTCCTCTTAATGTTGAACTTCAAAAGTTTATACACTCTGTGAAGACGTTTATGATTCCACGCCAATCCTTCTTTTCTTATTCGATAATACATCTTCCAAAATCCTTCGGTGGGCCGCTGCTCAGCCATAATCTGGAGCTTTTCAATTACTGGCTGATCATCCCGATGGCTTTTGTAATAGTACACCGACCTTGACAGGTTCATTATTTTACAGGCCCGACCCAGACTAACGTCATAAGTCTGCTGAAGATGGGAAACGCGAACACGCTTCTCGGCAGGCCTTAAAACTTTTTTCCCAGAACGTCTTTTAGCATTTTGTGTCTAGCGCCAGATCCGCATACATCGCCTTGAGCTTTCGATTTTCTTCCTCCAACTCCTTGATGCGCTTCAGCTCGTTGAGTTGCATGCCTCCGTACTTTGCCTTCCAGTTGTAAATGGTTGCCTTGGATACTCCATGTTCCCTCGACAGGTCCTGGATGTTTTTGCCAGCGTCATACTCCTTGAGAATGTTGAAAATCTGGGCTTCAGTAAATCGAGACTTCTTCATGTTTAACAGTTTAAATTTAAGACTTTCGTCTAACCTCAAACTGTCTAATTTTCAGGGGAGCTTACATTCGGTAAAGTAATATCCGATAAAGGATATTATCAAAACATAAATTAAGACAACAAAAAGCCTTTGCTTCAAGGTCAATGTCATAATTGTAGTGGTTTGGCACGATTCCAGATGGGCTAATGGATCGAGCGGGTAGAGTTAAGACTCACCTAAAATAGCGATTTTACAGGTTTAGCGCAAAGTCTTGAATTTCGTACAGCATTTTTCCGCCAAATATTGAACTTGTACAGCATTTTTCCCGTTATTTGAATACTGTAAACACTGGAATTATGGCAAATCAAATGACAAGACTGGATTTAAGAATTTCGCAACAGCAGAAGATGACTTTTGAGCAGGTTTTACAGCTCGGGGGATTTCGTTCACTTACGGATTTTCTGATTAGTGCCGCTTCAGAAAAAGCCGAAGAGATTATGGAGAAGCATAATAACTGGCTGGCATCTGAAAATGATCGTAAGGTCTTCTTTGATGCTCTTCTAAATCCTCCTGCACCTAATGATAAACTGAAGGATGCAATGAAGAAGCATGCGGAATTCAAGAGAAAGAAGTAAATGCTTCACACCGTTGCTTTAGATTCGTCTCACAAGAAAGCTGCATTCTCCTGCGAAGAACAGTCATTAACTGACTATTTGCGAAAGCATGCTGGTCAAGACATAAAGCGAAAGGTAGCTCTCTGCTTTGTCCATGCCGATCCGGACAAGACTATCAAAGGTTATTACACTTTGTCATCCGATAGTATCGACCGTGAACTCCTTCCGGAGGAATTGAAGAAGAAGATGCCTTACAAAAATCTTCCGGTCACTTTGTTAGGAAGGTTAGCGCGGGACTCACAATTCAAGGGCCAAGGCATCGGCGAACTACTGTTGGCTGATGCTCTTAAGCGTGCGTATCAAGCGTCGTCGGAGGTTGCGTCGTTTGCGGTTGTGACAGATCCGATTGACTCGAAAGCTGCTGACTTTTACAAAAGCTTTGGGTTTATTTCATTGGAGAGTGGAAGGATGTTCCTCACCATGGATACGATCAACGCCGCAGTCAATACTTTGTTATCAAGATAAAAAGTAACCCAGCATCTGGCCGCCATGATATGGTTGTAAAAAGTTAAAAATAGACTTGAATTAGAGTCAAAAAACTTTGAAGACAGTTAAAAAATGCCTGATCGTCAATCGGGTCTCCACCGCATGTTCAAAATGGAACTTATTTTTTCAAACGTCTCCTTTATAAATAAACAATTCCTTAGAGCACGCGCTAAACTATCAATAAACTCCGAATACATTTTGATGAGAACATCATGTGTAGCGAGCTGTCGATATGAGAAAATTATTGGTACAACGCGTTCAGGTTCTTTTTTTGAAATTCTATCGTCAAGGTCAATGAACCTATGATAAGATTTAAATCCTCAACAATCTCCGCGCGACGCGAGGTAAAATCAATATCCATCATCTCCGTTAAAAGGTATAGATTATACAACTCTTGGTTCATCTCTTCATGGATCAGCCAAAGCTTGGTGAACCCAGATGTCACAAGTTCATTTGCAATTATCGCATCAGCTTTTTTCGCTTGCTCTATTGGGAAGTATAAGTAAATTATCAATTGCGTCTTGCATATCAATAGGCACCTCCAATTGACTCTTGCGATATTCTCGAATCAAATTTCTATTTATTACCTGCGCAATTTTAGCTTGATTTCCAAGTAAGATATTGCCCTCGCCTTCTTCTCACTCATAGTTTGTGTAGTTAGCTGTTTGCTCAAACGTAATTGGAAAAAGAAATTCCGGAACAGTCGTCAACACGGAGGATTGCTCTATATGCAAAGGTGATAAACTTCCCAATGGCTGATTATTCAATTCTATTCCGGCACCCAAATAAGCTGCACCGACTAATTGGGTGCAAAATACGGGATAGTTCCATTGTCCATTTAAAAGCTGTTGCCCGATAACAGTTCCATCCCGAATTGAGTATATCCCCCTGATATTAAAAGCTCGGTAACAAAATGTTCTAGCTTCGGCTACTATTCTCTCAAGCAAATCGCCATTGAATTCCCTTAACCTACGGCATTCAAGTTGACAAGAATCTGGAAAGTAATACCGAGTATTAGAAAACAGGGTCACACCATCAGTGACAGCCTCGATAAACGAATGGTAGCCTAAATATAAAATTGCATGACTGTAATTGCTCGCCGCACTTTTCCTGATATCAATACTAAGTTCAGAGTTGTCTCTATACTATAGAATATCACCTGGCAAAAGTTTATCGATGTTAAGTATATAAGGCATAATGACGATCCTGCATTGCTAAATAATTTAGAAGCTTTTCTCCAGGTATAACCGACAAATTACAAGTCCCCTTTAAAAGCCTTATCAAGCAGCGATGGCATTAATTCATTAAGGTCTTTATCTATTTGCCTGTGATGTTCTCGTAGCGATTCAATGTGATGTAGTAGCTTGACAAACTCTCTTTGCAAAACAAGATCCGGCACCGGCACTTTTGCTGTCATCAATTTCTTGGTGTTCAACGTCCTATTTCTATCTGCGCTTCCTGGAGAAACATCGGCTAAAATGTCCATTCCATCTGGTGTACAGAAAAAATATAGTAGGAATTCCGGTTCCATTAACTCACGATTTGGAAGACAGGATATATACCTATGCGATGCCACCCACCCCATCGTGCTTCTCAGAAATCAATGCTACCGAACCTTCCCAAGCTTTTATGTTACTGAATACCAAGTCGCCTGCTTTCATCCAGTGGGGCTTTTCCCAAGTCAAGTCACTTCCTCGAAACCTTTCCTTCTCGAAAACTCCCTTAAAAAAACTTCTGGTGCCTAGTTCCTGATAAGTTTCATCTAATTCAACCTTGACTGGCCTTCTAAGTATCGGTGCTATGAGTTCCATTTTTAGCCAGTCAGCGCCATCAACAAATTCCCAGTATTTACTGTAAACAAGGATTCTGATGTCTTTTGTCTGCTCCTCTCGCAAGACACGTATTTCTTTAAGTTTCAGATCGACATCCTCAATTTCTTTAGCTATCGCTTTTGTTCATTCAAGGGGGGAAGAATTATTTTGAGGTCCAAAAATTTCTCCTCTCGTAGGTACCTTCTATTCGTGGTACCTTCACTTGCCGTGATACTAAAATTCGTAAACACTTGCTTTCGGCAAAGAAGTCGAAGATATTCCCGTTCTATTATTTTCTCGTCTAGATCGTACACCCAAAAATTTCAGTGATTATTCCTTGATCACATGTTTCAGGAACTATTCCAAATGCTCCATTCATGGCGTCAATTTTTGAAAGCAAGAATTGATTTGTCTTGACTCGATATTGATTTTTGGTTCCAATATCTACGCCATTAACAAGGTCACGTAATTGAATTCCTTGGCCCTTGGTTTTAATCGTAACCCTCTTATACGTTGTAAAGTCTTCAACCAAAACAGTGTCAAATTGGCGAATCAGGAAATCGCTTAGTCGATAGCTAGTCCAATTCTTCATTTGGCAATCGAAATCGGATTTATGCTTTGCTCAATCTCTTGAACTAGTTCCATAATCTTCGATTCTTTATCGCGGATAGAACTTATCAACTCTAAGGGATCTGATACAACAAGATCGCCTTTAGTTCTTGGGTTTTTTACATCAAGATTTACATTAACAAGATTCCCTTTTTCATCTGTCTGTACAACATCCTTCAGTCTCACTTTCCATGCTGTGTCACTTTCTTTTCTTTTTGTCCACCACTTTTTAAGTTCAATAAATTCCTCATGCTGAATTGGGCGAGTTTTACTGTACTTCTTCCTCTCATCTGGTGGGAGCAACTCATAGTACCAAATCTCCTTCGTAGGGCCTCCTTGTGTGAAAAATAAAATGTTGCTTGGAATATTTGTGTAGGGGGCGAAAACTCCTCACCAAGTCTAACTATAGTGTGTAGGTTAAATTCATCCACCAGCTGCTTTTTGACTCTTGCTGCAATACCATCAGCGAACAATGTACCGTGTGGTACAATTACAGCGGCTCTTCCACCTTCAATGCCTGGCTTACTGCGCTTCAACTTTCGCATTATTAACTGTAAGAACAACAAAGCAGTTTCAGCTGTTCTTTTATCGTCTGGAAAATTGTTCAATATTCCTTTTTCTTCCTCTCCTCCAAAAGGCGGATTTGTCAGAATGATACTCACCCGATCCTTGTCACCTATATCGCGCAACGGGAAGCGAAGCGAGTTTCCACTGTCAATGTTTGGAAAATCTAACCCGTGCAATATCAAATTCATTTGGCAAAGCATATAAGGCAATGGCTTAGGCCTCTCCACCAAAAATGGATTTGTTTTGCAGTGCTCTCCTATGCTCAACCGTTTTTGCCTGCTTCTTTAGATATTCGAATGCTTCTACGAGAAATCCACCTGTTCCTGAGGCGGGGTCGAGGACGCTCTCACCTATTTTCGGATTTATCATCTCCACCATAAATCGTACAACGGGTCTAGGTGTATAGAACTCTCCACCATCTCCACTAGCATCGCGCATTTCTTTCAAGATGCTTTCATAAAGGGTGCGAGAGAGTATTGAGTTCTTCGTTGCTGGCAAAGTGGATCTTATCAATCTCGTTAATGACGTCGCGTAACAAGTATCCGTTGATCATCCGATTCTGAACGCCCTTGAATACGGTGGCTATAACGTCCCTGCGCTCGGTTCCAGTTTCACTTTGCAGGCTTCGTAGATAATAAAATAATCCTGGTCTAGTTTTCTTATCCTTTCCCTTAATTTTTTCATTTGAGATAAACACGCAATAGATCGTCTCCTGTAAGTGAAATATCTTTTGCCCAGTCACGCCATCTGTAAGGACTTCCAATACCGGGTTTATATTTCTACTTTCCAATTGAGCATTTACTTCTTGAAGCTGTTTCGTTGTCGTCCAAGAACTTCAGGAACATGATCCATGTGAGCATTGGCAATCTATCAGCATCACCATTCAATCCCTTGTCTTTGCGCATTGTGTCGCGACAAGACTTAATAATCTTAGTAAGTCTTTGAGCTGGCGTTTCCGGCTTGGCAATTTTCGATATCCTCTTTTAGCCATGTGTACTTAAGCTGCGTCAGCGTATAGTAATTTTTGCAGTTGATCAATCGTGTTCTTGAACTCATCTACTCCGCCAAATTCTTTCACGATCTCGATTGGATTGCCGTGCTTCGAGATGGGCTCTACGGCAATGATATCAGGACGAATTTGGTTGAAACCAAAATCGACATATTTCTCAAGTATTTCATCTAGGATTTGTTTCGCTATGTCCGAATACTTGGAGAAGAAATCAGTCTTATTTCTTTTAAGGATGTCGGCTCGTTGCTTCCTGCTTAGCGGTTTTAAGTTGTATGCTACGAAGCAAAGCATATCAAAGGGGTCAGAGTCTTTTTGCTTAGTTATCTCCATCAATTGATCAATCGAAATTCCACGATTCTCCAACTCTTCAATCAATTTTGTTCTACCATCCGAATTAATCCATGCATTCTTTAAGTCGCTGCAATCCGAAAAAAGCGTGTTACCTGCTCTTTCGCATACTGTGAAAGTTGGACGGTGGTCAATTTACCGGTCACAGGATCAATAATCTGTATAGTCTCCGCCGCTATCCCCATTGAGTCGCCTTCCACATAGAATTTCTTCTTGTCGAAGGGTCAGCTATGCCACCTTCAAATTCCTTAAACTCATCTTCCGTATAATCTGGAGGTTCGGGAAACTCTTCAAATGTACCCTCGACAGTTTGGCCCTCGGTATTAATCTCCTCTTCGGTTATCAGAGGAGGTTCTCCATCAAAATCAGGATCGGCAAAATTCCTTGTTGCGCTACCGGTATAGTCCAGAATGGTAAAAAACATTTTCTGTTTATCCTCACGAACTCTTGTGCCCCGTCCAATGATCTGTTTGAATTCAGTCATTGAATTGACCATACGGAAGATGACAATGTTCTTGCAAGTAGGCACATCAACGCCGGTGCTCAGTAACTTTGAAGTTGTGACCACAACGGGAATTTGTTCATCGATGTCCATGAACTTGCTCAAATGTCCCTTGCCAATATCGCCCTCGTCAGACACCACACGTACAACGTACTCCGGATACTGACTTGTTAAATCCGTATTAAGGTTGTTGAATTCCCTTCTGAACTGGTCTGCGTGTTCTTGATCAACGCAGAACACAATGGTTTTATCAAAGCGGCCATTCTTTTGCATGAAATCAGAAAGGTGCTTTGCAACAGCTTTTGTTCTTGGCAAAAGAGATAGAGAGTTCTCAAAATCATGAGTAGTGTACAATCCATCCGGTATAAGTTGGCCTCTTGAATCGGTTTGTCCATCTTCAGGCCGCCAACCGGTGGCATCAGCTTCAGTGACAATTCGGTGCACAATGTAAGGTGCCAAGAATCCGTCTTCTCTTCCCTGCTTCAAGCTATATGTATAAAGGGGATTTCCAAAGTAGAGATAAGTGTCCTTGTTGTCATCACGCAATGGTGTTGCCGTCAAACCTAATTGCACTGCCTGATTGAAGTAATCGAGTATCACTCTCCAGTTACTTTCATTAGATGAGCTTCCACGATGACACTCGTCAATGACGATCAAATCAAAAAAGTCTCGTGGTACCCTTCGGAATGCACCTGGCTTCCCTTCCGATTCTTCGAACGATTTATAAGTAGTGAAGTAAATTTCACGGCTTGTCAAAAAACCTTCCTCGGGCACAAGACAACGGGCATCGCCAAATAATGCAAAATCCTTCGAGTGTGGATCTGTTATCAGAATGCTGCGATCAGTAATGAACAGAACTTTCGGCCTTCTGTGTTCTCCCTTGATATTCCAACGGTTAGACCAAATCTTATAAATTATTTGAAACGCAACCGTTGTTTTCCCAGTGCCCGTCGCCAGTGTAAGAAGGGCTCTCTTTCTACCTTCCAAAATCGATTTGACAGCCCTATTAATTGCAATTTGCTGATAATAGCGAACCTCCTTTCCAGGAGTTGCAACGAATGGCTTGAGGAGTGTTTCTTCTATTGCCGGCTTAATAAATTCAATCTTGTTAAGACGATTCCAAAGTTGAGCCGGAGTCGGATAAGAATTTACCTTAGCTTCAATGCCAGTGATAAAGTCGTACTCCAAGATCTCCTTTCCGTTTGTAGCATAAACAAACTTAAGCCCTAGAATTTCAGCATACTCTTTTGCCTGTTGCATTCCATCCGCAGCAGACTTGTAGCTTCGCTTTGCTTCGACAACTGCGATGAGAAAATTCTGCGAGTATCTTAGGAGGTAATCAGCCTTTTTTGGTTTTTTCCTTTTCCCGACTCGCCCAATGACGATAATCTTTCCTGCCGTGAATGGCCTCTGCTCAAGAATCTTTTCGTCCGTCCATTGGCTTTCATACAGCTTCGGAATAACCTCTTTTCGGCAGGTGTCTGCCTCGCTGTCCTCCTCAACGATATGTATGATTGGTTTTTTCCAAAAAAGCCCCTGTAAATGGCTAAAATAAGCAAATTTAGCAACATTTTAAGGTTTGAAAAGTGAACCGGCGTCATTCCAAATAACACCAACCGCACATCCTGATTCATTCAAAATGATTAATCAACCTGTCCTTTAGTTGAACTAGTAATTGGTATTTTCTATCTTCGACTCACCTACGAATTGAATAGCTATTAAGCTTTGTTAAGGTGGAAATTCGGTGCACTTGTTCCGAAACACTCAAAAAACTTAGAATGCAGCAGAATAAAGCAGGGTTAAAAATCCCTCCTCCTCTGCATTGGTCGCCAGCGCATTTAGCGAAGGCGATCGGGAAAATAAAGGCCTCGGCGAAAGTCGGGGCTTTTTTGTTTTGGGAGCCAACCGAGCCAGGTATACCTTACTTTCTGCCCAAGAACTTATCGTCAAGAAAGATGGATAGCAGAAGAATGGCTTACTTTACATAGTTTCATTTTATATGACCAGGGAAAGCCAAATAGAGGAAAGCCTGATATCGAAATTGAGTGATCTTAAATACACTTACCGCAACGATATCCGTGATCGGGAGGCATTGGAGCAAAATTTCCGTAACAAGTTTCAGGCCCTCAATCGCGTGAACTTAACCAACTCTGAATTTGCGCGGTTACGGGATGAAATAATCGGCGCCGATGTTTACTCTGCTTCCAAAAGGCTCAGAGAAATAAATACGTTCATACGAGAAGATAGTACTCCGCTACATTATTCTCTTGTAAACATCAAAGATTGGTGCAAGAATGAGTTTGAAATTATCAATCAGCTTAGAGTTAATACAGAAAACAGCTATCATCGCTTTGATGTTATCCTCCTCGTCAACGGTCTTCCCCTTGTACAGATCGAGCTCAAGACATTAGAGATAAGTCCCCGCAAGGCCATCCAACAAATAGTAGACTATAAGAGTGATCCGGGGTAACGGATACATAAATTCACTTTTGTGTTTTGTTCAATTGTTTATCGTTAGTAATCGGACCAATACTATATACTTTACCAACAATAACAACCAACATTTCAGCTTCAACGCTGATGAACAATTTCTTCCAGTATATCATCTGGCGGATGAAACAAATAAGAAGATAACGCACATCGATGATTTCGCCGATAAGTTTCTGGGCAAATGTACATTGAGTGAACTCATCAGTAAGTATATGGTGCTTGTTGCCAGCGAGCAAAAATTATTGGTGATGCGTCCTTACCAGATCTATGCCGTAAAAGCGATTGTTGATTGTATCCAGCAAAACCGTGGCAATGGGTATATTTGGCACACCACAGGCAGCGGAAAAACACTTACTTCTTTTAAAGCATCTACACTATTAAAAGACAATAAGGACGTTGATAAATGTTTGTTTGTAGTCGACCGCAAGGATCTCGATCGGCAAACACGCGAGGAGTTCAATAAATTTCAGGAAGGCTGTGTTGAAGAGAACACTAATACCGAAACATTAGTTAAGCGGATGTTGTCAGAAGATTACGCTGACAAGGTGATCGTCACAACTATCCAAAAATTAGGTCTTGCACTAGATCCAGGCAATAAGAACAATTACCAGGATCGGTTAAAACCGCTTAGCAACAAACGCATAGTATTTATTTTTGACGAGTGTCACCGGTCACAGTTTGGCGATAATCATAAAGCAATCAAGGCGTTTTTCCCAAAAGCACAGTTATTTGGATTTACCGGGACGCCAATCTTCGAAGATAACGCGATATACAAGCAGGCTGATGGAACAGTTGGATCATATAAGACAACCGAGGATATCTTTCAAAAGGAACTTCATGCCTACACGATCACACACGCGATCGATGACAAAAACGTCCTGCGTTTTCATATTGATTATTTCAAGCCGGAGAATAATGAGGGCAACGAGGCTAGTCAGCATAAACAGGCAGTTGTCAATGTCGTCATCAATAAACATGACGCGGCCACACACAGCAGGCGATTCAATGCAGTCTTTGCTACAGCATCCATCAATGATGCAATTGCGTATTACGAACTTTTTAAAGCATCGCAGACCGCAGAAATTAAAGCGCAAGGAGAAAACTTTCTGCCGCTTAACATAGCTTGTGTGTTCTCGCCGCCAGCACAATTGATAGCAAAAGACAACGATCAGCAAAGCCAAAAGAACGCCGCCGACATCAAACAGTTGCAGGAGGATCTACAACAAGAAAAAGAAGACAATAAAGTAGCACCCGAAGAAAAAAAGAAGGCTCTGCAGATGATAATAGCCGACTACAATAATCAGTACGGCACAAATCACACCATCAATGAGTTCGATCTGTACTACCAGGATATACAGCAGCGTATAAAGTTTCAGAAATACATCAACGCCGATTATGCGCACGCAAAAAAAATCGATGTCGCGATTGTGGTGGATATGTTGCTCACCGGCTTTGACTCGAAGTATCTGAATACGTTGTACGTGGATAAGAATCTGAAATATCACGGGTTGATACAAGCCTTTTCACGCACGAACCGTATTCTGAATGACACCAAACCGTACGGAAATATTTTTGATTTCCGACAACAACAAAACGAGGTAGATAAAGCAATAACTCTATTCTCAGGCGAAAATACTGGTCGCTCGCCCAAAGAAATCTGGCTGGTAGACCCGGCACCGAAGGTGATTGAGAAATACGAGGAAGCAGTGAAGGCAATGGATAAGTTTATGGAAACAAGTGACCTTGTAAGTGAGCCCGAGGAAGTGTACAACTTACGAGGCGATGCAACTAAGATCGAGTTCATCAATCGTTTTAAGGAAGTCCAACGGCTCCGTACACAACTTGATCAGTATACTGATTTAAGCAATGCGCAAAGATCAAGAATTGAAGACGTGCTGCCCGAAGAGCGACTGCGCTCGTTCCGAAGTTCCTATCTTGAAACTGCTAAACAACTGAGAGATCTACAACTAAAAGATCACGATGCGAATTCGGCATTTAATCAACTTGATTTCGAATTTGTGCTGTTTGCCTCAGCGGTGGTGGACTATGATTACATCATGGGATTGATTGCGAAGTACACACAAAATAAGCCGTCGCGCCAGACGATGACGCGGGCTCGACTCATTAGCTTGCTAAGTTCAAGTGCTAACTTGATGGAGGAACGAGAGGATATTGTGGCTTATATCAATAGCCTGGAGGTAGGGAAAGCTTTGAATGAAAAAGAGATAAAAGAAGGATACCAAAACTTTAAAGCAGAGAAACAAGAAAAGGAAGTTGCGATCATTGCACAGAGACACAGTTTGGAGACTGCCGTTTTGAAAGCATTTGTAGATAGTATTGTTAGTAGAATGATTTTTGATGGTGAGCAACTAACGGATCTGCTTGCGTCTTTAGAGCTAAGCTGGAAGGAAAGAAGAACAAAAGAATTGGCACTCATGGATGATTTGGTGCCATTTTTAAAGAAGCAAACACTAGGTCGTGAAATATCTGGATTGAACGCATATGAGTAAAGGGTCCAAGTCAAAGTTAATTCCGAATCTGCGCTTCACTGAGTTTAAGAATGATGTGGAGTGGAAAGAAGCTAACCTTGGCCGAGAAGATATATCCACTTTCGTTAACGAAAAGGCATCACTTGATGAACTGAAGTTAGAAACTTATATCAGTACTGAAAATATTTTGCCACATTATGCAGGTATTGTAAAGTCTTCGAGACTTCCTCAAAATGGTTCGTTCACCAAGTTTAAAGAAGGAGATGTCTTAATATCAAATATTCGACCATACCTGAAAAAGGTTTGGCACTCATCTTTTGAAGGAGCCGCATCTAACGATGTAATCGTCATACGGTCAAGTTCTGAGATAGATTCAGATTTCTTGGGCTGCGTACTGAAAAATGATTCTTTTATAAATTATGTCATGAATGGCGCGCAAGGCGTCAAAATGCCCCGGGGAGACAAATCTTTGATGCAGGACTATATCGTGACTTTTCCCATATGGAAAGAACAAAAAAAAATCGCCGATTGCATTTCTTCCTTGGATGAGTTGATCATTGCAGAAAACCAAAAACTTGAAGCGGTCAAATTGCATAAAAAAGGATTGATGCAACAGCTTTTCCCCATTGAAGGAGAAAGGGCGCCTAATTTAAGGTTTAGAGAATTTACAAACAGTGGACATTGGGAAAGGAAAACTCTTGGGACTATGACAAAGAAAGTTGGCAGTGGAATTACCCCCCTTGGTGGAGAATCAAACTATAAGAAAAAAGGAAGACCGTTCGTTCGAAGTCAAAACGTGGGATGGGGAGCATTTTTGCTGGAAGATGTCGCATTCATTGACGAGGAAACGCACAACGATTCTATTTCGACAGAAATTGAATTTGAGGATGTGTTATTAAATATCACTGGCGCATCAATCGGTAGAAGTGCCGTTGCCACTCATGAGCTGCAAGGAGGAAATGTTAATCAACATGTTTGTATAATCCGGACGATGAAACCTGTTCTCAATCCATTCTTCCTTTGTCAATATCTCACTTCACCAGCAGGTCAAAGTCAAATCGACAGCTTCCAAGCCGGTGGGAATCGTCAGGGGCTGAATTTCGCGCAGATTCGCTCCTTCTCAATACCTGTCCCGCCTAGAGGAGAAGAACAGCAAAAAATAGTTGAGTGCCTCTCTTCTCTGGATGAATCAATCGCAGAACAAAGCAAAAAGGCAGAATATCTTCAAGTGCATAAAAAAGGATTGATGCAACAACTATTTCCAAAAGTTAGTGCCATCGGAGTATGAGCAACCAACCTAAGCTCCAAAAATACCCCACCATTAAAGCGCTGGTAGACCGGTTCCGCGACGATTTCAATAGTCAGGACTTCATATTGATTTATGCATTCAACGGCACAGGTAAAACGCGCCTCTCAATGGAATTTAAAGAAAAGGGAAGGAAGGGCGGAGAAGACAGAAAGGACACATTGTACTTTAATTCTTTCACGGAGGATCTGTTTAATTGGGACAATGATTTGAAAAATGATAAGTCACGTGTGCTAAAATTGAATAGTGACTCTAAGTTTTTCTCAGGATTCAAAGAACTGGCAATCGAAGAACGAATTGAATCCCATTTAGATCGATATTCCGATTTTAGTTTCGATATAGACTACGAAAAGTGGGAGGTGAGTTTTAGCAGAGAGATATTAAAAAAAGTATGGGAGAACGGCAAGCTGATAGAAAAGCTAGAAACAGAATACAACATTAAGATCTCGCGAGGTGAGGAAAATATTTTCATATGGAGCGTTTTTCTAGCGATTTGCGAGTTGTCAATTGAAGGTGACAATTCGTACAAATGGGTAGAGTATTTCTATATAGACGATCCGATCTCTTCATTGGATGAAAATAACGCCATAGCCATAGCAAGTGATTTAGCGCAGCTTCTCAAAAGGGGAAATGAAAAAAGTAAAATAAAGACCGTAATCTCATCACACCACAGCCTATTTTTTAACGTGATGTGCAATGAACTGAAGAATCATAAGTTATTCAGATACTTCTTGCATAAAAATGGAACAGAGGGCTATACTCTTCAAAAAACCGATGACACTCCTTTCTTTCACCATGTTGCACTCTTGAACGAGTTAAAGATCCTTTCTGACTCAGGAAAGATTAACACCTATCATTTTAACATTCTCCGAAATATTTTAGAAAAAACGTCTTCGTTTTTTGGATTCAATGATTTTTCAGCTTGCATTCAGGGAATTGAAGATGAGGTTTTATTTGCCCGCGCCCTAAACCTGTTAAGTCATGGGAAATATTCCGTTTATGATCCGGTTGAAATGAATCAGGATAATAAAGAGTTGTTTATTCGGATCTTAAACTCATTTCTCGACAAATATAAGTTTCATTTACCGGTGCTACTTGCTGAAAAGTCAAAGGATATTGAAGTTAGGACACTGGAAGCAGATGTTACTAATCTGGAAAACACAAAAAATGAAATAAACAAGGTCGACGCAACGGCAACTCAAACAAAAAGAAGGGAGTCTGAAGAAGGCGAAGCCAAAGGTGAAAAAATATCATGACCGCACTAGAACAAACACAATTAGGTAAAACTCTTTGGGCAATTGCAGACGACCTGCGTGGAGCAATGAACGCAGATGATTTCCGTGACTACATGCTGTCGTTCCTTTTCCTGCGCTATTTGTCGGACAACTATGAAGCTGCTGCTAGAAAAGAACTGGGAAAAGATTACCCGCAGTTAAAGGAGGATGACAAACGAACGCCCCTGGCAGTCTGGTATAAAGCTAATGAGGGAGATATAAAAGACTTTGAAGCACAGATGCGCAAAAAGGTGCATTATGTAATTGAACCAGAACACCTTTGGAGTAACATCACCGAGTTGGCAAGGACACAAAGCGGCGCCTTGCTACGCACCCTTCAAGATGGTTTCAAATACATCGAAAACCATTCTTTCGACAGTACATTTCAAGGCCTGTTCTCTGAGATCAACCTGGACTCAGAAAAGCTCGGCAAAAAATATCCGGATCGTAATGCTCGACTCTGCATCATCCTCCAAAAGATTGCTGATGGCATCGCCAAATTTTCTACTGACACTGATATTCTCGGTGATGCTTACGAATATCTCATTGGTCAATTTGCCGCAGGCTCCGGTAAGAAAGCCGGCGAGTTTTACACACCTCAACAGATTTCATCGATTCTCTCTGGCATTGTCGTATTAGACAGTCAGGATCCCAGCAAGGGCAAAAAGAAGAAACTCAACAGAGTGTTGGATTTTGCCTGTGGTTCCGGCTCATTATTACTGAATGTGCGCAAGCAGATGGGTCAAAATGGAGTCGGTAAGATATTCGGCCAGGAAAAGAATATAACTACATATAACCTTGCCCGCATGAACATGTTGCTGCATGGTGTGAAGGATACAGAGTTTGAAATCTATCATGGCGATACTTTACTTAATGACTGGCCCATATTGAACGAAATGAATCCAGCCAAGAAAGTGGAGTTTGATGCCATTGTAGCCAATCCCCCATTTAGCTATCGCTGGGATCCAAACGAAGCAATGGGCGAAGACTTTAGGTTCAAGAGTTACGGACTTGCACCAAAATCGGCCGCTGATTTTGCCTTTCTTCTACATGGAATTCATTTCTTAAGTAACGAAGGCACGATGGCCATCATACTCCCACATGGCGTATTATTTAGAGGAGGAGCCGAAGAACGTATTCGAAAAAAACTTTTAAAGGACGGATATATCGACACTGTGATAGGCCTCCCTGCCAACTTATTTTTCTCCACTGGCATTCCCGTTTGCATTCTTGTCTTAAAAAAATGCAAGAAATTCGATGACGTATTGTTTATTAACGCCAGCGAGGACTACGAAAAGGGTAAACGACAGAACCACCTACGCGATGGTGAAGATGGCGGACCTAACGACATAAAAAAAATCATAGAAACATATCAATACAGGCCAGAAAAGATTGAGCGATACGCAAGAAGGGTTTCAATAGAAGAGATCGAGAAGAAGGACTTCAATCTCAATATTTCACGTTATGTTAGCATCACCCAGGAGGAGGAAGTGGTGAATCTCCAGTTAGTACATGAACAATTGGAGGATATTAAAAAGAAAGCAAAAGACGCGGCCGAAAAACATAACCAATTTCTTAAGGAACTTGGCTTGCCCCCAATTTGATCCCCTTACCTCCCCCTCAAATATCCATCAGCTCCTTCAAGCTCACGCCCAGCCCTTTCGCTATCATTATCATCACCATCAGGCCCGGCTCGCGATCGTTATCGTACTTCTTTAGGTTGGCCTGATTGATACCAGACCGCGCTGCAAGCTGGGCCGCGGTAACTCCCTTTTCGGTCATCAGTTGTTTTACCCTGGCACTGAAGGACGCAAGAGCTTGTGCGCGCTCGTCCAACGTCATAAGCCGGGGTCGCTTCCTGGGTTTCGGTTTTTTCACTACTGCCATCAACCAAATTTGCGAATTAAAGATATAAAATTCAAGTAGTCTGATTAGACCAGGGAGTGATGTAAGCATTGCGGTACTTACTAGCGTAACAAAACAATCAGCAGATTTCAGAAGAACAGAGTCGCGAATAATCTCATTTTAGGCAATCGCCCCTCCCTCAAAAACTTTACTCCACTCTCCTTTTCTTGTTCTTCCCATCAAGAACCTTTACTTTTATTTCTCCACACTCCTCTCCCTGAATGAATTCAACTCTCCTCAAGTGGATTTTCGCTCTTTGTTTTATTTGCGTCAATCTCCCAGCTCTCGCTCAAACTGTCGAAGTCGTAAAGTATAAACCAATCAAGGATCTTACGATCGGCAAAAACGATTCCATCTAACGATGTGTTTTGCATTTTGAAAGACGACGATGGAAATGCATGGTTCCCGACAAACCTCAATGGCGTTAGTAAATACGACGGACAAAACTGGACCTGGACTTTCCGCACCGTTCCGTTCGAAGCCGCAATTTGGTTGCAGAACACATCTGCCGCATACGTTTCAAAGAACGGTGCAATATGGCTCGGAGGAGCTGGTGGTCTCAGCACCACTACCGATGGCGAAACATGGCGATCATTTACGTCTGTCGATTACGGCAACGCTAACTCTTTTCTGAACATGAATAACGTAACGGCCCTTGGCGAAGACGCATCTAATAATATATGGGTAGGTGGCGTAGGTTACACAACCAACATGGGCCTCAATAAATATGATGGCACCAACTGGACTACTTATAAAATGGCCGACGGGTTGAAGAGCACAAATATTAAAGCTCTCTTTGGAGATAACAAAGGAAATATGTGGGTGGCATACCAGGGACTTAATCCTGCAGTTATTACCAAAATAGCTTCCGATGGAACTATGACCCACTACGACAGCAGTCCGGGTGTTCCGTACTTTAGCCAGGTAGAGCAGATCCTCGAAACGCCCGATGGAAAAATTTGGGTTGCCACCTATTACGGCATCGAAGTATTCGATGGAACTAACAGGACTATTGTCAATAGCACGAATGGATTGCTCTCAAGCCAGGTCGGCCAGATGGCAACCGATGGTCTCGGCAATGTTTGGATATCGTACACACCAACATTGAACCTGGGCGTAAGTATGTATGATGGCACCAAGTGGCAGAACTTCAATAAGCATAATGGCTTGCCTTCCGATCAGATCAATTCATTGCAAGTGCTGGTAACAAGTGGTGGTGGCAACGGGGGACGAACAAAGACAACCGGCGGAACACTCTGGTTGGGTACTCCAGGCGACGGTGTAAGTAGTTTGAATATCGATGGCTTCCTTGGCTTAACAGTTACTACTCCCCCTGTAGATCCTCCTGTTACTCCACCATCGACAACGACGGGATTAGCCGACGAGAACGGCGGAATTGTACTCTACCCGATCCCGGCTGACGAATCAGTATTCCTGAGATTGAATAAACCGTCGGCGGCAGAGACAACGTTGACCGTGATGGATGTTACCGGTCGCGCGTGGAACAGCCAGGTGGCGAAAGTTGAAAACACTATTGAGTTATCTGTGAGTGCGTTGAAGCCCGGGATCTATTTCATTCAATGGAAGGATGACACGGGAGTGCACCGTGAAAGATTTGTGAAGAGGTAGAAAATTTTTTTTAGAACTCTGTGTGTGTTGTAGTTCTCAAGGTACTATATGCCTGAAAGTTCGCCGTTTCGCGAACCAATCCGAATGAGAAACAAGCCAAGAAAAAAGTTCTACCTGAAATTCAAGATAGGCCGCTGTAACTGTACCGTAGTATTATATCGATGTTGAAATGCTTCGCCAGCACGTCGATATTCTGCCTGGATAAACCCTTCTTGTGATTCAGGATCTCCGACACGAGGCTCTTGCTCACCCCGAGGATCTCTACCAGATCCTTCGCTCTCAGGTTCCTTTCGTGCATTAACGAACGAACAAGATCAACAGGATCCTCGAAAGAGTGCCTTTTAACGGTGCCACGATCGAGATCCCATTTTTCGATCAATACAGTAAGAAGGTCTATCTCATCCTGCAGGTCCCTGGTCCTCACGTCGGCATTCACAAGACTTTCCAGGGCATCCGAGTATTCTTTGCGTTGTTTACCGGACCTGATCACCTTATACTTGAGCGCGGTCATCAGTGATTCAGAGCTGCGAACTCCGTCTTAATGTGGTCTCGTCGAAATCGAACTTAAAATTGAGGAGATCATGATGATGCACGTTCAGCGCATTCGCCATAATGAGGATCACAATAAGCCCAGGCTCGCGGCTACCTCTTTCGTATTTATTGATGTTGGCGGCATCAATACCCGCCTTTAGCTCAAACTCGCGCAACGAAATTCCTTTCTTCAACCGCAAGCTCTTGAGATTATGTCCAAAAGCCGACAAAACCTGTGCACGATACTGCAGCTTCATCAACCGAGTTCGTTTCTTCTTCGACTTTTTCGTAAGCGCCTTTGCCATCAACCTAAAAGATAATCACCAGTCGAATTAGACAGATTGGTCTAATCTACCCACAAGATAATCCAGCGCTAATCTTTTGATTCAGAAGTAAGACTGATTTGATGAAAATCGTCAGGGAAATTGTGACCGCTTTTTAATGCCATTAACTTCCAATATCAGCAGGTAAGAGATCGAGATGACTGATCTTCAATGCCTTTGCCATGGTCATGATCGCCACAAGCTTGGGTTCCGACTCGCCTGCTTCATACTTACGCAACGTGTCTTTATCAATGCCAGTTGCTTTACTGAATTGAGCGGGAGTCAAACCTTTCTTCAGTCGCAATGCGCGCAACCTTTTGCCGAACGCAGGAAGAATTAAGGATTTCTTTAGTTGTTGCTTTGCCATATTGATCGTATAAGTAATGCTGCCTAGCTGCTCGTCAAACCGGAGTCTGGTAAATCGAATTCGAAATCCATCAATTCATAATGAGTTATTCCTAACGACTTCGCCATGATCACGATGATCGCAAGACCTGGTTCCCGCTCGCCGCTTTCATATTTTCCGAGATTACTGCTGTCGATGCCACACTGCTCAGAAAATTGAGTAGGTGTTAGTCCCTTCGCAACGCGCAATTTCTTCAGCCTGCTCCCAAACGTCGAACAAAGCCTCGCGCGGTATTCAAACTTCATTAGCCGAATTCTCTTTTCCTTGCGCCTGGAGGATTTCTTTGCCATCAAATTTGAAATTGATGACACGCATGCTATGACTCCCGGTCGAATCAGACCGACAATACTTATAAATAAACTTATATTTATACTCTATGAGACTGGCCTTTCCCTTCCTCCTTCTCCTTATCCTGCTGCAAGCCTGTAACAGCTCTGATGGAAAATTTTCCGGGATCGCTGATGGCATCCCCGTTGTTAAGCTCCCGATGCAGCTAGGCATGTGGTCTAATAACATACCACGTACCAGTGACCCCAACACGGTTCAATGGATTCGTCATTTTGCGGATAGCACCCAGCGATACATTTGGGGAAGAGTATTCGTTGACCAACCCAATATCTACCTTCTCGCATCGCAACCCGACGACCAGGGGACGGTATTCTTGATAACCTTCGATCGTTCCGGGAAATTGTTATCACAGGAAGCTCTTCAGCGCGGAGAGTACGTTTCGGCAGATCAGCAATACGCGACAAATAACCACGCAACACTTTATGCCGATATGCGACTTTACGAGGTCGATAGTCTATTCAAATACCCGTACGATTCAGTGAAAAATGACAGGACCGAAGGCGACGTGATGTGCAAAGTCACTCAGCAAGAGCACACGATACAACCTGATGGAAGTCTCAAGGTTATCCGCAATAACTCAACAGGATTTTTTAAGATTAAAAAAATGAGATAGGACGGTTGGTGGTAGGATGTTTTTGAAGATCCTTGAACCAAAGACCGAAAAGAGAGAAACAGGTTAGCACCAGGAATATCGCTCCGGTTAGTTTCATCTCCCTTCAGTCAGATCCATTCTAATTCTGGCCCTGCACTTTAAACGGCACAGTGAAATAACCTTCTTCGGCGCGTTGCTTGCCGATGCGATCGTAAACCGACTGGTCGTCAGGAGCCCACGTTGCAAGTCCGTCAACGTATCGATTGAACATGCAGAATGTAGCTGCAATCAAAACCGTATCGTGGATCTCGATGTCTGTCGCTCCTTCTTTGCGCGCTGCTTCAACATCGGCAGTTGTAACTTCTTTGCCGCTCTTCTGAACTTTTGCAGCAATCTTCAACAACGCCTTCATCTTATTGCTGATCGAAGCGTCTGCGGGATTAGCGATCACAGACTTGACAAGCTCAGCACTCTTTAAGTGATGGGCCGCTATCGCACTGTGAGCTCCTGTACAATACTTGCATACATTCAAACTCGAAACATAAGCGGCGATCAACTCCCGCTCACCTGGACTCATCGTAGGATGCGGATCGTGCAACAGTGTTTGAACAAGTCCATTCAAAGGAACAGACGTCTCCGGGCGAAACATGAATAAGCTTCGAACACCGGGATACTCTTTTGATACGTTAATGTGTGGCATAGGACTTTAATTTATTAATTTATCACTTTATCTTCTTGCTCGCCAGCGTCGTCGGTACTGCCGAGCCTGCTTACCGGTATATATTCGGAAGCTTCAACAAGAAGATCGGCAATCGGACGTATTGAAAATTTGTCTCTCCCACGTACGGAAGCATGAGTGGAGCCTTGAGCGTTAAGATTTTCGATTGGTCGTAATTTCCGTTTTGGATTGCATGATCGGCGCGGCTGTTGGCATTGTATTTCATGCCCACATAAACTCCATAATACCCGATCACGTTGAAGAGGAAAATGAAAACGAGAAATATCGAGAGGAGTCGTTTCAACAAACTCTAGTTAAGGATTTTGATCTTAAAATCAAACCCTTAAAAATTCCTCACTGCTTCGATATCGTGGAACTTCATTGTCGCGAAACGAACGCCGAGCATCAACTCGTGCGTGGGAAATTTCAGACCAACAGACTTGCTCGTCGGCATCTCGAAAACATATCCCATACGAATGGCATCGCCCAACTTGATCTGCGCCTGGAACCCGTAGGTCGACAGGTTGCGCGTAAAAACACCGAGCCTGTAACTATCGTCGGCGTGCACGGCCAGCCCTGCATCGAGAGCCACAGGTGAGTTCGACGATGCTCGCAGCAACATGAATGGTTTCAATTTGATCCTGTACGACACCGGGAAGATGTATGACGCCAATCCATAAAAATTCCGGTTATACAATCCCGCAGCGGGTGAGTTGTTGTTGGATTGCAGCATCTTAGGCATCGACACACTCAAGAAGAATTTATCGTTTGTGAGTTGAACGCCGGCTCCGAATGTTGGCCGCCATTCGCTATATGAACTAAACTTCGGATCGTTTGGATTGATCGTGAGTTGACTATAGTCGCTGCGATAGTTTACGCCACCGGCCTGCAATCCAAAAGAGAAGGTAGTGTTCTCACCCACTGGTAAATGATACGCGTAAACTCCCTGGATCTCGGTTGTCTTGTTGGAGCCCACGGCATCTTTTACCACCATCAGCCCGGCGCCGACTTTATTATTGAGTAACGATATGGAACCCGACGCATTTACGGTTGTCGGACTTCCATCGAAGCCGGCCCATTGCTTGCGATAGATGACAGCTGCGTTTACATCTTTTGTAAATCCCGCATACGCCGGGTTGATCACCATCGGTGCACCGAAGTATTGCGCGTACAACGGATCTTGCTGCGCGAGTGCCGGCAACGCGACCGACATCATAAAGAGAAATACAAGTAAGATCCTTCGCATAGCCTATCGTTTTAGCGTGAGATAACCGGTGAAAGTTTTACCCGAAGTGATCTCCACTTTATACAAGTAGATCCCCGACGGCAATTCGCTACCGCCGGTTGTTTTTCCTTCAAAAACACGATCGGTGTTGTTGTAGTTACTGATCTCAAAAACAGCGTTGCCCCACCGGTTGAAGATGGTGACCTTATTGTTCTTCGCGTCTTCAATGATGTCGACATAACGTATCAACATGAAATCGTTGAAGCCATCACCATCGGGTGTTACACCATTGTAAACAACCACTTCACCAACAACATCGATTGTCATCTGTTGTTGCGAGCATGCTGCATCGGTATCACATACCTGGAGCGTGATAGATTCCTTTCCCGAAAAGTTGATGCCTGTGTAGTCGATCTTGAGATTGAAGTCGGCATCGATGGAAACCGATGCGCCACTCTTAGGCTGGTCCGTAATTCGCAATGTTGAAAGATCGAGGTTATCATTCTCGTCGGAGATAAGGCCTGCAAGCGGGTACGAAGCTGTTGATTGAATGGGCACTGCGAATTCGGAAGCAACAATTTCGGGAGCCCTGTTGTTGGACGAGACAACGACACCACACTGCGCTGTCGTTCCGATCTTCACCTGGAATACATCCGACGCAACACTTAAACACGTTGGCGACATGCCTGTTTGTACGGTGAAGTCTCCCTCCTCTTCCACGAGTATTGTTTGCGTTGTCTTGCCATTCGACCATTTGTAGTTGGTGAAGCCAAGCTGTGCCGTTAACGCAACTATAGATCCCGAGCAAATAAACTCTTTACCGACAGCTGTGATCGCTGGCTTGCCGGGTATGTCGAAAACAGTTGCCGTTACTTTGGTACGATTACCTTCTATGGAGATAGCCGGATCGAAGACTGCAACGTAGAAGTCGGCCGATTGCGATAGCACGCCTGTTGTAAATGTGCTTTGAGATGAAATTGATATTCCGCCTGTCGATACATCATACCAACGATATTCCATGCCTGCTGGAGCGCCGGAAGCTGTGAGTGTTACGGAGCCGGGTCCGCAACTATTAGCGTTGTCGGCATTTGGTGGTGGCGGAAGCGTAGCGCCTCCGCCTGTACAATCTAAACCCGTCAAACTAACTTCCACCAAATCAGAAGAAATGCTCAAACAATTACTTGCATTACCGACCTGCACGGAGTAATTGCCGGCTGCCGATACAACTCTTTGTTTCCCGACCTCACCATCGGACCATAGGTAATTAGAGAAACCAGCGGGTGCTGTGAGAACAACAAAGGCACCATTGCAAAGGGCAGTTGCTCCGGAGGGCAGTATTACCGGCTGCGAAGGAATAGCCACCGATGTAACAGGAACATTATCCGATGAAGGACTCACACATGTTCCATTAGAAACTATGACACTATAATTACCCGCTGTGCTTACGGTTCTTGTCTTGCTTGTTATACCGTCTGACCATGTATAGCCTGTAAATCCATCGGGCGCCGCAAGATCTACCGTGCTGCCGTTACAAAGAGTCGTATTACCTGTAACAGCAATGATCGGTTTTGGTATCGCGGATGTAGTAACGGTGAAGATATCGGAAGGCGCACTTTGACAACCTGCTGCATTCTTTACCTGGACACTGAAATTGCCAACAGTATTAACAGTTATACTTTGTGAAGACTGTCCCGAAGACCAACTATAGGAAGATGCCGCGGATGATGTTAATGTAACAGTTCCTGTTCCACACAACGATCCTCCACCTGTCGGAGAGATCGTTGGCTTCGTGGGTTTCGGATTAACAGTGAACACGAATGGATCCGATGATGGACTGCTGCACGATCCGCTCTTAACAATGACTGAATAACTTCCTGTTGCAGTCGCAGTGATCATCGATGTTGTTCGCCCATCGCTCCACGTGTAAGAAGTAAATCCAGGAGGTGCGCTGATGTCTTGCGTTGTTCCTTCGCATACAGAAAGTGATCCCGAGATGCTCAATGCAGGCTTCGGAATTATAGTAATGTTAACAGCAACATCCGTTCTCGGGCTTTCACACAGGGCAACGGGATCGTAGATGCTCACGAAGTAATGTCGTGTTGCACTTAAGACCGGCGTTGTATAAGTGGCGCCGGTATAAAGAACAGTTGTAGTTGTATTATCATCAAACCAACGATACACCTGCGGGCCCGTAGCGCCACTGGCCGTCAACGAAGCGGCGGCGGCTACGCATGAATTGAATGCGGGAACTGTTGGAGGTGTTATACCGGGACATGATTGTTGCACCGTAAAACTTCGAAGCTCCGTTGTGCTCCAATCGCCATTCTGATTCTTCGCGCGAACACCAAGATTATGTGTGCCTAATGTCAAACCCCCAACATTGAGCATCTGGTCCGTGAGATCGATGGTTGTCGAAGGCGTTGGCGTAAGCGTTGTGGGACTCAATCCAACACCAGGATCGGTATCAACAAAATATTCAAAGCTTACAATTGGTGAGGGCGGCGGAATAACCGGCGCCGGTCCTCTCAGGTACAACGTGCGCGCTTCGTAAAAACCCCATGCGTTGTTCTGATCTTTCGCACGAACATACAATGTGTGCCAACCAACAGCTGCACTGTTCGCAAGCGATGTACTGGTAATGTTGACAGTCGTTGAAGGTGTTACCGGTATGGTGGTTCCTGTTCCTGCATCACCAACATTGTCGATAAAAAATTCTGCAGCAGTAATGTTTGCAGCGGCTGGTGGTATAATCGGTATGGCCGGATCGCGCAGGTAAATACTTCTGCATTCATAAAAGCTCCATGTGTTGTTGCCGTCTTTCGTGCGCACGCAGATCTTATGCCATCCGGATGTAAGCGATGTTGTTGGTATGTCCAGACTCGATATGTCGATCGTTGCTCCGGCGGTAACGCTGATCGATGTTCCAAGTCCGGGACCGGGATCGGTATCGAAAAAATATTCAGCAGCGGTAACAGTCTGCGAATACGAGGCACTGTATATCATCACCAGCGCAAGTGCAAAACAACATTTGATAAGCAGTGCTTTCATATTGCTTGCTTAATTGCCTTTAGCCTTGATACTTGTTTTCACGGGTTGTCCTTGCGGGGTGATCGCGGTAGGATTCAGGGTGATGATGACGGGCATCGACGTTGGTCTCAGTATGATATTTCCGGCGGTAACCGGGTAAGCACCACCGGTGATGCCGATGTCTGTTCCATCGGCGCCCGCATTCTTCGCGGGCGACGTTGCCTGCAGGGTGAAATCCATCGATGATGTATAGGCCGTGTTATAAGGCGCGTTTGTAAACTTGGGATCTTGTGCCACTACGTTTCCCGAACCAGAATTACCCGCTCCAGAACCGGCCGGGGGCAACGCATCGGCAGCTGTTCCGTAGCTCAGGTTATTAAAGAAAGCATTTCGCTCGAAGGTGGTTGCTGCAGCCGAAGGTGCGCATCCATAGAAGATGTTGTTAGAGACGGTTGCATCGTAAAGCCCGCTGATGTTATAGCAACCGCCTACTCCCTGGTTCCTGATGAAGCGGGAACTGATAACGGTCCCACCAAGAATATCATTGTTTGCAAAGACTAAACCGGAGACTGAACCCGAAATTCCATTAGATGCATCCTGTGCAATAATATTGTTTGATATAATCACGTTAGTGATCGATCCGCCGCCTAAGAAAAATGAAGACCACTGACAACCTCCGTAATAAGCAGATGTAGCCCCAAGAAGATAATTGTTGTAGACAAGAAGCTGGTTGATATTAGTTAAGTCGAAATGGATCCCGATGATGGAATTTTTTACCGTGATATTCTGCGCATTCTGATACCCGCCCTGGCGAAACACGCGATTACCCTGGCAGTTTGTTATAACAATATTCTGGAGCGTGTAAGTGAAAGACCCGGTGAGTGTTCCCAGGTAAATGTTGTCAAAAATAATTCCCTCTATCGTCGTGCCGCTTGCGTTCGATGTGCCCGGGGCATTGTTCGTCAACGTGATGTTACCAACAATAGAAGTGTATGCGATATCTTTTCCCGTATTAAAACCGATGCCACGTAATGTGATCGGCCTGTCGATAATAACAGCACCGTAAGTTGTAAGGCTTGGTTGCACATACACGATATCGCCCGCTACAGCATCATTGATCGCAGCCTGCAACGTAGCGTAAACATGTGCTCCGGCCGGTTTGGAAGCGTTGTTGTCGGCAATGCGTATGGTTTGAGCAAATGAATAACCTGAGATTAAAGTCAGTACCAGGACAAGGATCTTCATATCAATAGCTCTTTGCTTTTATATCTGTTTTTACCGGTTGCCCCTGCGGAACATACGGTGCGGGATTAAGACTCATGATCACAGGCATCGATGTTGGTCGCAATGTGATGTTACCAGCACTAACAGGATAAAGTCCACCGGTTATACCGATGTCGGTGCCATCGCTGCCAGCATTCTTTGCTGGAGAAGTTGACTGTAAATTGAAGTTCATTGTGCTGGCATAAGCAACAGCGTAGGCGGCGCTCACAAACAAAGGATCTACATTCACTTTATTGTTTGCCCCGGTGTTGCCAACACCCGAGCCTACGGGTGGAAGAGTATTATTGGTGCTCCCGTAGCTTATGTTGTTGCTGAACACATTTCTTTCTTCGTAGCCTGGGTTGTACGGATAGCTTCCATCGAAGCCTGGTGTCACTCCATAAAATATGTTATTAGCAACAACAACGTCCAACAGTTGACCAGTGATGAAGCGACTGTTGGTTATGTCCGTACCGCCGATGAAAATATTATTCGCAATAATTACGGACGTAGATGTTGTATTGAAGATCCCATTCTTTGCAGACTGTCCAATGATATTATTTGAGATTGTCGAATTGGTCAATGTACCTCCACCACCGAAATTGCAATTGCAAGGATTTCCGCTACCGGCAGAATACCCGAAATAGAGATTATTGTAGATCAGATTTCCATAAATAGAAACACCTGTCATATTCGAGTTCGCAAACACAACACTGTTAGCGATGTTGCTGTAGATGTTCAGGTTTTGAACATTCATGTACGAAGCTCCCTTGTCGCGCCAGATGTAATTGAGCGAACAGTTCCTGATAGTAATATTCTGTAGTGTGTATGTAAAGCTGCCTGTCTGGTATCCTACATAGATGTTGTTCGCAGCAATGCCTTCTATGATTGTGCCGCTGGCGTTGGTGGAATTCGCTGCATTATTCGTAAGCCCGATGTTGGCCAGCGTTGAATTGAAAGACTGATCCTTGCCTGTATTAAATCCAATACCCCGCAGTGTGATCTGTTTGGTGATGGTTACGTCGCCGTAGCTCGTAAGACTCGGTTGCACGTAAACGATATCTCCCGGCTGCGCAGCATCCACCGCCAACTGTATCGTATTATAGATGTTTGCACCCATCGGTCTCAACGCGTTATTGTCTGCGATGCGAATCGTTTGACTATAACCCAAAAGAGGTACTGCCAACAGGAAGACAAACAATTTCATACGGGTAGTTTTGTGGTTAATAAAACTAAGTCCCAATGGTCTCCCATGTCAATACGCCTTTAGTCGTATTTTTTTTAACTCCTGCAAACAGCTACCTTGGTTTCAATCCCTCACTCAACATCGTTCGGCTTTAGTCAATGACCAGGTACCTGCTCGTGTTACCTCTTTTCTTGTATTCCTTGCAAGCTATGTGCAGCACGCCGGTCGAAATCGATTCCGTTGTTGTGATTCGCGAGCAGAAAGATTTCATAGCGCTTAATCTCAAAACACAATTATTAAAAGATAACAACGGCGTTCTCACAATCGACAGCGTCGTTAAGATCACCAGTGGGTTTCAATACATAGAAAGCGATATGTACGGGCTTCGCCACGACGGCCACGTGAACGTATACTGGTTGAAATTCCTAGTTAAGAATGAGACCGGGAAAATATTGAATGACCTCGTCTGCCTTCAACCCGGTATCGATTCGGTAGAACAGTTTGCGTTCAATCCCGATAGCACGTTGATCCGATCCTCTATCGCTTCGAACGAAGGAGCGAAAAGCCGGTACCTGTTCATCAGTCGCGAGCTTGCATTGCCCATCAGCTTACAGCCCGGGCTTACAACTGTCTATCTGCGAATGATCAATAAGACGGCGTGGAGTCAGCAGCGCGCCAATATTATGCTCAGCATTGCCGACGAAAATTCATTTGTCAATTACTTTCTCGAATCGAAATTCTACCAGGGCGCTGCGTTGGGTATGTTGTTGTTGATACTTGTCCTCCACATATTCATTTACCTGTTCTTCCGCGATGCTACGTACCTGATCTACATGGTCAACATTCTTCTGACCCTGATGTATTTGTTGCTGCGGAAAAATTATCAGCTCGAGTTCGACGTCCTCTCTCCCACGTTTCCGTATGCCATGTATTTTCATGATCCGTTCGACTTCCTGTTAACGCTCACGGCGGTCTGGTTCTCACAGGCATTCCTCAATACGAAAAAAGAAGATCCATTGCTTCACAAGATCATGAATGTGTTGAAGCTGATGTTGATCGTTGGATTTTTCGGATCGATATCGCTGAGACTTCTCGAAGAGATGAACTGGACCAGCCTGTACCTGGGATTTTTCTCCGCCATAACTGTACTGATTGCAGCTATTCGCAGCTACCGGAGGGGAAACAGTTTCTCGATATATGTTTTCTTTGGTTTCATTCCGCTGGTTGCCGCAATCATCATCTACCTGGTGCCTTCACCCGATTATCTTCATTACCGGAGCAATGAAACCGATGTTCATTACTTCGCAGAAGCACTGCGTGCAATCATCTTCACAATTGGCATCACCGACAGGTTCTATCAATTCAAGAAAGCAGCGCTACGAAGTGAATTCGAAAAAGAACAATTGAAATTCAACCAGGAAAAACAAATTCAAAACGAGAAAGAAAGGATCTCGAGAGATCTTCACGATAATATTGGCTCGCAGCTCGCAGTCCTCTCCCTCGATCTCAACAGCCTTTCTAACGAACTCAAAGACGATACGCGTGTTACGCGTGCACAACAAGACACACAGTACATCATAGAACAGCTTCGCGACACCGTCTGGGCAATCGAGAACAACCAGGTAAGCCTCGATGACATCGAAAGTAAATTGAGCTCACTCATTCTATCGTATAGAAAAAGGATCAGTCACATAGAATTTGAACTCGAAGTTGCCGACGACATCAAGACATTGTCGTTAAATCCTTCACAGGCTATCAACATGTACCGGATTATACAAGAGGCAATTCAAAACAGCGTGAAACATAGCGGTTGCGATAGAATTACAGTCAGGTTCACATGGTTTTCGTCGAACAAAGTTCTCCAGTTTCGTGTGAGCGATAACGGTTCCGGATTTGTTTATACAGACGATAATGGAAACATGCATCACGGCATCAAGAACATGAAGAAGAGAGCAGATGAGATCAACGCGTTGATAGAGATCAGGAGCGCGGGATATACAGAGATTGCAGTGGAAATGTCTGTTACTCTCACTGAAAGCACAGAAAACACTGAATAAGTGCATTTAATAGCGTCCGTGATTTCTGTGTTCTCCGTGAGAACTTACGCGGAGCGGAAACCTTCGGTCTTCAAAATAGCCTGCACTTTATTACTCACCTGCAGCTTCGAAAAAATATTCGTCATGTGTTTCTTCACCGTTGCCGGTGAAATGTGCAGACGTTCGGCTATCTGGTTATAAGTATATCCTTTCGCAACGAGATTGATCGTCTCAAGTTCCCTTGGTGATAATTTTTCGGCAGATTGTTCCACCGGGGCTGCCGGCTTCGTGAGGTAGTTGATAGCCTTTCGTGCAACACCGGGCGACATCTGTGCATCGCCGTTCTTAACATCAAGAATCGCTTTTAAAATAGATGCCGGCGTTTCGTTCTTCAAAAGATACCCCATAGCTCCAGCCTTGAACGCATCGAAGATCAGGTCATCATTGTCGGAGATCGTAAACATGATGATATGAATGAACGGAAATTGTTTTTTGATGATCGATGTCGCTTTGATACCCTCGTCGACGGTGCCCATCGAAACATCCATGATGATTACTTCGGGCAATTGTTGCGCGTTCATCATCGACAGTTGGTCGGCGAAACGCAAACCGCTGTTACTTGTGATCACGGATTCAATCTCATCGAAATTCTCCAAATGAGACCTTAGTGATTCAAGAAGCCGACTGTCGTCATCAACTATTGCCAGTTTTACCATAATCAAATTTATGTCACTGGTTCATTCTCTGCAATACAACTTAAGTAGCATTATAAGCCATAATAAACGAGAAAACCCGATGTTTCCACCGGGCTCCTAAATCGTACTTCGTAAATCGTAAATCGTACATCCTATTCCCCTTGTTTTACTCTTTCAACTTTATCGGGAATCAATCCATGCGCAGCTTTATGCGTTTCTATGATTGCTTTTGGATCTTTTGCTTCCGACAGGCACATTACTGTTCCCAGCGGCTCGTTTACCCAATAATTGATAAAATTGACGTCGTGTTTTCCTTGCTCTGCAAGATCCTTCTCGTGTGCTTTTGCAACATCGGCTGCCGTAACGTTTCCGGCACCCAGGTAATGAATGTCGAGGTACAATGAAGTTGGGTCTGTGATCTTCGCTTCAGGTCCGTCCGACACCAGGCTTACGCGATCGGGCACAAGACCATGCGCTTCTTTGTGTGTGTTATAAACAGATGCAGAGTCTTTCGCTTCCACCAGGCAATACACTTTGCCTTCGGCTTCGTCTACCCAATACTTAATGAAGCTCACGTCATACTTTCCCTGTGTGGCGAGATCTTTCTGGTGAGCACCGGCAACGTCTTCGAATTTTACTTTACCTGGTTCAAGATTGTGCACATCCATAAAAAGATGTCTTGCAGGTTCTGTCACTTCTGCTACCGTTTCTGTTTCGGTCGCTTCTTCCTGGTGCTTTTGTTCGCATGCAACGGCGGCTGTCATCAGCCCCAGCATTACGATGAATAATTTTTTCATATCAGTTTCTGTTTTTGATTAATGGTCCTGCAAAGGAGGGCAGGTTTGACAATATTGTCTACCAGAAACAGTTCAAATGATGGAACAATCTGCTCCATGTTTCTTAATAAAACTCCATTTATTAAATTCTCTACCACTGGCTATTCAAATGATGCAACAAACTGTTCATCACTAAAATTTTCCCGCCGGATTATCATAAACTTGTATATCATTTTATCACTATGGACGCAACCACATTAAAGACTCTCCAGGAGCCATTAAAAAACAAATACAAGAGCGAACCCGAAGCGGCGCTGATCACGCTGAAAGCGAAATCGCACCTCGGCGAAGGCATCACATGCAAAGTTGAAACGGGCAAGATGATGGCGGAAGCAGGATTGCACCCGGCCACCGGCGGTGATGGACTTTCCGTTTGCTCCGGCGATATGCTTCTCGAAGCCCTTGCCGCCTGCGCCGGCGTTACACTCAATGCTGTTGCAACAGCAACAGGTTTCGATCTTCAGGATGCCTACGTTCATGCCGAAGGCGACCTCGACTTCCGCGGAACATTATCTGTAGATAAATCAGCGCCCGTCGGGTTTAAAGAGATCCGCATGCGCTTCGAAATAAAAACCAGCGAGCCCGAAGAGAAGACCACCAAACTCATTCAGCTCACCGAAAGATTTTGTGTTGTCTATCAAACGCTATTGAAAGGCAACAGCATTCCGGTTTCAATCACGCTCGCGAAATAATTTGTACCTTCTTGTAACAAACATCACCCAGCGATGCCACTGTTCATGGACCTTCACAAGATGCCTTACATCACCATCGAGGAGGCGAAGAAAGCACACGTCGCCGACGAACTTATCCAACGACAGTACGGCGTAAAGTATTTACAATTCTGGGTGAATGAAGAAGCCGGAAATTTATTCTGCCTCGTAGAAGGTCCCGATAAAGCAACCGTCGAGAACGTACATCGCATGGCTCACGGACACGTCGCCTGCGCCGTTGTTGAAGTCGACCCTAGTTATTATTCGCTCATCATGGGAAATAATATCAGGATCGACGAGGGAATGGTACATCGGGAGTCTGGTATCGTTGATCCTGGAACCCGTTTCATTCTCAATGTATCTTTTTATGAGAAGGTAGCGGGTCAGTCCGTGAAGACTCGTGAGTCGATCGTCAACAAGTTTGCGAAGTACAACGGCCGTCGTATAAAATTAAGCGGCGAAGACAGCCAGGTAAGTGTTTTCGATTTCGCCGATGAAGCGCTGAAGTGTGCAAAGGACATCCAGTCGGAGCTTGCTAAGAACAAGAAGAACACAAGTTTCAGTATTGGCTTAAGTGCCGGTCAGCCTATTACCGAAAACAATGAGTTCATCGAAGAAACGGTTCGTCTCGCGAAAAGATTAAGCCTCATAGCAGAGGAAGGATTTGTACTGGTGTCGCCATTGTTCAGCGAGCTTAGCAACGACGATCTCAATAAAAAGGCGAACAAGAAGTTGCGTTCGTTGAGTGTCGCCGAAGAAACATTCATCACACAGTGCTTCGAAATACTAGACGAGCAACTTTCTAACGAAAGTTTCAGTATCGAGACGCTCGTCAAAGCCGCGGGCATGAGTCGCGCACAACTCTATCGCAAGATCCAGGCGTTAACGGGCAAAGCACCGAACACTTTCATCCGCGACTTAAGGTTAGAGAAGGCGAGAAGACTTCTGAAAAGAAAGACAGGTAACGTTTCGGAGGTTGCTTACGAAGTTGGGTTTAGTAATCCATCGTACTTCGCAAAATGCTTTGCGAAGAGGTTTGGATGTTTACCTTCACAATTGAGTTAAATGCAGGTACTCTCACGGAAAGCACGGAAAACACTGAAAAGATTGCTGCATTATGCGTCCGTGTCTTCTGTGCTTTCCGTGAGAAAAATTGCTTTTTGCATTCTATCCATTTCAATAGCAACATCATGTAGCACGCGCGTGCCCGATTCCAATAGCGAATCACAAGATCAAGAGTCTCCTCTTGAGCTAATAACCACTTCCTGGGCCTTAGCCCGTATCCATTGGGATTCCGACTTTCGCGTAGAACCGATCGAACACTTCGACGTGAACGACCCTAAGCACTGCGTTTTCATCTTCAAGTTCGATGATAGCGGCAAACTGACTGTTAAATTCAACAAGTGGAAATTTAATGGAGACTACCTTCTCGAAGGCAACAAGTTTATAAAGCTCAACATCGGGTATCAGGAGAAAGAACCCTGGACTCGCACACCAGAATGTGTTACAACACCTGAGCAGTTGTCGTTTGCTATTCCGTATGAACCTGACTACAGCATTGCAGGCGACACATTATATATAGAGAATAGCACCGACAAACTTGTTCTTGTAAAGCAACGGTAAAGCGAAAACTTTACCTGGCTCCGCAAAATCTTTCATCACACTCTCAACCAGCCAGTTACAGCATAACCCTTTTTTGGTATGTTTGTTGCCCAACGACATAAACTCAAAAACATACCTCAAAGTCTATGGTTAACAAATTACTCTTACTCATTGCGTTTATCTCCATTTCGTCTTATTGCGCTGCACAGGAAGATCCGGGTCCGGGAACAGTAACCGTGTTTTCCGAAGATGGCGCGAAGTTCACCCTGTATGTAAATGGCGAACGCAAGAATGCGACACCCGACACTCGCGTTGTTGCAAACATGGCTGAAGTTCCATTCCAGTTTCGCATTGTATTCGAAGACAGTAAGATCCCCGAGATCGACAAGCGTGGCATTCGCCAGGGCAAGCATTGTCTTTACGCGATCGTATCCGGAAAGAAAGGACATCAATTGAAAGTGGGCGGTTGCTCTAACGATGCACCGACTGATGTTGCGAGCACGAACACACCTGCAACCACAACGCCAGTTGAGACTACTCCCACTTCGGCGCCAGCACAGTTGTCGGCAACATATAAAGATGGTGTGATCTCGATCAACGACGGCCGCACACTGAAGGTGACGAAAGTGAAAGCGAATGGAATGACTTACCCACGCATACATTTCACTGCATTACAAGGAGCGAAAGTTTCATTGAAATACGACAACGGAAATGAAAGCTACGAAGGCGAGTCGCCGATCCAGTACGAAGTGAAGGATTACCAAAACAACAACGCGTACGTTACCGTTACCGTTGATGAAGGCGGTGCCGCAAAAACATGGCATGTGAAGCTGCAGAATGCAAATGGATATGATTTGAAGATTGAGGATAAGTAAGTGAAGTGAGGATAATATTGAAAAGTCCCGGTGTGAAAACGCCGGGACTTTTTATTTGAGTTGGAGGTCTTTAGCAAAAATTGTTTTGAATTCCTGTTCGGGATTGATTAAAGGAAGCATGATAGTAGAAAATTTCGTGCCCGCTGCACTTTTTGCGAGCAACGCACGAGCATGACTATAGGAAAGGCTAAACAAGGTTGTCCACACATCCATCGGAAAATCGACGGTCTCCATTCCACCCTTAATAGGGCCGGCATATTGCTTCATGTTCTGAACTACAAACCGGCTAAAGGATTTTCCGGTCATGAACGCACGATTTTGTCGGATCTCTCTAAAAATCACTTCGATTGTAAATGTCACTGTCTCTTCGGCAATGCTGGAAGCGAGATTTACATGATAATTATAGCTGCTGCCTGTCGTTGCAGCGAATTCTATTGACTCATCCACGAAGAACGCCGTTTCTTTAATTTCCTTAATTCCGAAATATACTGGCGCGTCTTTTTTCATCTTATTTATGCGACTTTCATTTTGATTTCCGCGATCGAAAAAATCTTATCGGTTGCTTCACCCGAATTTTGAGAGTCTGCTGATGCAGCCATTGAAACCTGCGTGGTCTTCGTCGTGATCAATGAAAATGAATTAACATTTGCTTCGCGGGCGATGATCGCTTCAACTGGATGATAATTTATTGTTGGTGCAAGATCTATTGAGAGGGACAACTCAATTAGTTTCTTCAAGGTGTAGTTAAAGTTTCCGTTTAGAATTTGGGAAACATATCCTTTTGTCACTCCTAATTTTTCTGCAAGCTCTGTTTGTGTTATTTTTTCGCGCTGCATATACGCAGTTAACTGCCGGTATAATTCATTCTGCGCTTCCTCAAACCAATACTCTGGTGATTTTAAAATTTCTTTTCTTGTAATCATGATCTGTGACTCTGTTTTGAAGCCAGGTACCTTTGCTTAAGGCTTCTGAATTTATGAATGTCTTTAGCCTGGCTATTCTTCTTTCCGCCAAGTATTAAAATGTGCTCTTCTTCCTTTATCAGATAGACCCTCAAATCTCCTTTCTTAATTTCGAATTCCTTGATGGCCTCTTTCTTAGGAGTAATGTCCTTGAATTTCGACTGTGGCAGAAACTTAAGGTTTGCAATCTGATCCATGATAGCAAATACTGATAGAAGGTTTTTCCTAAGGTTGCCCTGGTGTTCGATTTCATTTATGAATTCGTCGAAAGGACAATAGTCATCTATGACCAGTTTGGAGAAACTGATCGTTCCGACGATCTCCTTCACCTTGACCAACGCAAATTTAGACATTTCGGTTTAGTTATAACTAAACTCTTACAGGAATTAGCAAAAAAGCTGAATTCACTCCTTAGCGAAGCAATTTTCCGAAGACTGTGCCGGCCGGCAAGCTTTGAAGGCGTAAACCGAAAATAATTGTCAGGTATTCTGGATCACACTTTTGGTATCACCTCAACCACCATCTCACCTCCCTGAATATCCAAATAAGTACAAGTCATTGCCACAGTATCAACTTCCCACGCATTAACTCCATTATCCGCTGCCTGCTGGCAGAATGTGGGATAATCGGTTTCGCCCGCCTGGTGAACTTTGAGGTCGGACTTAAGTTGTTTTGCGTTGGCTTGCAATGCAATTGATTTTGCTTCGTAGCGGGCGGGCGAGGCAGTTGTTTTATTGTCTTTGTCAAAATATTCTGTGTGGCCGTCGCTCACGTATGTGAGATAACGGCTCACACCTAAGGCTTTGATGTCTGAAATGTAACTTGGAAAATCGGCGCCACTCTTAACTTTTGAATGCGCTGCTTTGATCTGATCGATTGTAAACATGATGTTGTAATTTTTTTACAAACATCACTCTGACCGATCGGGAGAAATTGTAAAAAATCGTTTATCGATTTTGTAAGGTTTTCTTATGTGAAAAATGCGCCTGGCGTGATGTTTGAAAGTGGTGGCATCACTTAAGCCGTGCCACCAGTCTCTTCACCAAAAAATCGTTTCGGATTATCTCCTGTAAACGCCCTGAACTCCTTTATAAAATGCGCCTGGTCATAAAATCCCGCCCTGTAGCCAAGCTCCGTTAAACTCTCTCCACTCCTATAGCTGCTTATCGCATGCTTCATCCTCACAATCGTCGCAAATTTTTTCGGCGATGCTCCAATTGTCTTACGAAACCTCTTTTCCAACGGAGCCTGGCTGATGTTTAACTGGCTTGCAAGCTCACCGATCCTTATTACACCATTATTTTTATAGATGATCGCCACTGCATTCACAACAAGCTTATCAACCTCAAGTGCCTTCAGTCGCGACAACAAAAATTTCTCTACAACCGCCACTCTCTTCTGATCCGTCGGTGCCTCGTGAAGTTGTTCTTCGATCACCAATAGCTCCGAACGAAGCATGAAGTTATCGAGCGACACACTCTCGCTGAAGATCTCATGCAACGGAGTTGAAAAAAATGGCGCCGCCCCGCCTTCCCTAAAGTAAACCAGCACACTCCCCGTACCTGCCGCACTTTTAAAAATACTGTATGTATTCGCAATGCCGGTGATTCCCGCGCCGGCAAGGCCCTGCTGCGCACTTTCTTCGATCTTCGAAATGCCTCCCGAAAACTGGAAACCCATCACCAGGCCCGTTCCCGGAAGCACCTTATAAGTTTGCTCCGCCTCATTCTCGTGTATCTCGATCACGCTCACATAAGGCTTCAGGCGATCCGACGGTATAAAAGCTCTTTTCACAGCAATGCTATCATCGTAAAAATAACCAGATCCCTCTTCATCCGTTTAAGGATTAATACTACATTTAGGAAATAATTCTTGTGAAACCTCCACACCTCGCACTCAGGTTCTTTCGCTGGTTCTGCCGGCGCGACATCGCCTTGTATGTCGAAGGCGATCTCGTGGAGCTCTTCCACGAACGAATTTCCACCGCCGGGCCACGGGTAGCCAACATCCGGTTCATCATCGACGTCATCCTCCTCTTCCGGCCATCGATGATTCAAAGCATGGAAGGAGTTAACCAACTAAACAACTACGGTATGATCAAAAGTTACTTCCGTATCGGCTGGAGAAACATGCTCCGCAACAAAGGTTATTCATTCATCAACATCGGCGGGCTCGCAACCGGACTTGCCGTCGTTATGCTCATCGGCCTGTGGATCAACGACGAACTCTCGTACAACAAATATCATTCAAACTATAACCGCATCGCTCGCGTTTGGGTGAATCATACTTTCAATGGCGAGATCAGTTCGCAATGGTCACTCCCCTATCCACTCTCCAACGAGCTTCGAACACAATTCTCCGACTTCGATCATGTATCGATGGCGAGTTGGAACTACAACCACTTCGTGAACTATGGCGAAAAACGTTTCACCAAAGAAGGGATGTTCGTGGAACCAAACTTTCCTCAACTCATCTCATTGAAGATGATCCGCGGAGGCGTTAACGCATTAAACGATCCTCATTCCATTATCATCACTCAATCATTCGCGAAAGCGATCTTCGGTAACGAAGATCCTATCGGCAAAGATCTTACCATCGACGTCTCGAAGCCGGTTACCGTAACAGGAGTTTACGAAGACATTCCCATCAATAATTATTTTTCTGGTTCGCAGTTCCTCGTGAACATCTCGTTGTACATGACCGAGTATGTTCGCAATCCGCGCATGCTCACGCATTGGGGCGACTTCTCTTACCAGGCGTTTGTTTCTTTACGCGATGGCGTAAGCTTCGAAGAATCCACCGAACGGATCCAGGACGTTATCATTAAAGCGGCGGCAGGTCGCGCCGAATCGATGCCACGACTTTTCTTACAGCCAATGAGTCGCTGGCATCTTTACAGTAAATATGAAAACGGGGTAAACGTTGGTGGCGACATCACTTTCGTTTGGTTGTTCGGCGTGATCGGCGCGTTCGTGTTATTACTCGCATGCATCAACTTTATGAACCTGAGCACAGCCCGTTCGGAAAGTCGCGCAAAAGAGATCGGTCTCCGAAAAACAATCGGTTCTTATCGCGCACAGCTCATCCTGCAATTTTTGATCGAATCGGTTTTGGTTGTGTCGATTGCTTTCGTGATCGCGTTAACACTCGCGACGCTTTCACTCAATGCGTTTAATTCGTGGACCGGCAAAGACATCCACATGCCATTCAGTAATCCTTTGTTCTGGCTAGTGGGCATCGCTTTCATTTTGATCACAGGCGTCATTGCCGGAAGTTATCCCGCATTCCTGTTATCCTCATTCAACACCGTTAGCATTCTCAAAGGAACATTGCGACTCGGGTGGTTCTCGGTTTTTTCAAGAAAGTCATTAGTGATATTACAATTTGTCGTCTCCGTTACCTTGGTGATCGGAACGATAACCGTCTATCAACAAATTCAACACGCACGCAACAGGCCCATCGGCTACGAAAAAGATGGATTGATAACTACGTACGGTTATCCTTTTTCAGAAAGTTCTCTGAGTCCTAACATTTACGATGCGCTTCGGCAGGAATTGTTGAACACGGGTGCCGTTGTGAATATGGGAAAGTCGTCGAGTCCAACAACTGGCACTTATTCGTTTCAGTCCGATTTCGATTGGGAGGGTCGCGATCCGCAGATGATGCCGAACTTCGGAGTTGTATGGTGCACGCACGACTACGGAAAGACGATCGGCACACAGCTCATCGATGGCCGCGATTTCTCACGCGACTTCGCGAGCGACACGGCAAGCATCGTTCTCAACGAATCTGCCGTCAATTATATGTCGATGAAAGATCCTGTCGGGAAGATTGTAAAATACAATCACCAGCCATTTAAAGTTATCGGTGTCGTTAAAAATATGCTCACAGATTCACCGTATGCGCCGATCGGTCCTTTGGTCTTCATGATCCAATATCGCAATGCCAACATTATCACGATGAAGTTGAACCAGGATCGAAGTGTAGCCGAAAATCTTGAAGCAATTGAACCGGTCTTCAAAAAATTCAGACCATTGGTAACTTTCGAAACGCAGTTGGCCGATCTTCAATTCGATCAGAAGTTCAATAACGAAAACAAGATCGGCGGTCTTGCGGCGGCATTCACCGTCTTCGCGATACTTATAAGTTGTCTCGGGCTGTTTGGCCTCGCATCGTTCATGGCGCAACAACGCACCCGCGAGATCGGCATCCGCAAAGTATCGGGAGCAAGCGTGTTCAACTTGTGGAGCTTACTTTCAAAAGACTTTATTGTGCTTGTAACGATAGCAAGCTTAATCGCTACTCCGCTCGCGTGGATGTTCATGAAACAGTGGCTCACGCAATACGACTATCGCATATCGGTATCTGTATGGACATGCGTCGCAGCAGGGTTTGGCGCTGTTGTGCTAACGTTGCTCACCGTAAGTTATCAATCCATTCGTGCGGCGAGAGCGAACCCGGTAAACAGTTTGAGGTCAGAATGAGATCAGGGCGGAGTAAATTCCGCGCGGTTGATATTGCGAAGGAGCTTCAGCCAATAGTTTCGCATCTGCCATCGATCGAAGCGTGTTGAAGCTTATTGGATATGGAACCCACGTGTTGGCGTTGTCCATGTTGTATTCGACCAGCACAATGCGCTTCGTTATTTTCTTTAATGAATTCAAAAAGTCCTTTTGATCTTTCACGTAGTGAAGCGCGTTGGCCATCAGTATTCCGTCCACATCATCCAGCTTCATCGTAACAAAGTCGCCGGTCTTCACAATCAAATTAATTCCTGCAGCAACTTCTATCTTCGATGCCTTTTTATCGATCGCGGTAATGCTACTTCCTTTTGGCAATAGTTGCGACAGCGCTCTTGTAAACAGTCCGCCTCCGGCGCCAAGGTCGGCCCACGCCTGAATACCGGTGGCAGGGATTGCTTTTTCTATGAGATGAGTGGCGGTCTTGAGTTCCATGAAATTTTTGTTGCTATCTTCACTACCTCCCTTTTATGAAAAACGTTCACGCCATCATTGCGTTTGCAATAATAATTTGTTCTTGCAAAAGCACCCCTCCAAAAGAAGAACAGATCCGCTTCGAATCCGCTGACGCCCCCGATACGCGCGACACCACCAACTCCGTCAATAGTAACGCGGGCTATAAGATGAGCACCTATCCTCAACGTGTGATCCTTAACGGAATGCCGCAACATCGTCTCATTACCATCTACAAATATCTTCCACCAAAGAAAGAAGCACGGAACACGTTCTCGAGTTCCAACAGTTACGACCGGGGCGAATATTGGGATGACGACCACGATCAGCACTTTATGCCCGGGATCGACTTGTTATTTGGATACAACCTGCTTAACCTCGCTCATTATGACATGAAGTCTGAGCAGCTGAACTATCTCTTTCAGCGACCGGTGCTGATAAAATCAGTCTACTATCCTTCCTACGAGCAGGATTCAGTTGGAGATAAGCCCAACCGGAAGCCAATCATTCGCGATTACTTCCTGGTATCCGCTTACGATGAAGACACGAATGGCGATACATTATTGAATCGTCACGACCTTCGAAGATTTTATCACTTCAATGCATCGTGTGACGTGAAGACCCAACTTATCCCGCCAGACTATTCAGTACTCCGATCACAATATGATTTTGATAATGATGTGATGTACATCTTTGCCCGCCACGACGACAATAAGAATGGGAAGTCGGAGCCTAATGAAGAGACGCATGTTTTCTGGATCAGTCTCAAGGCTCCGGCCGCCGCGAAAAGAATGTATTAGTTCGAAGGCTGTCATCCCGCCCCGCCCTCGACGCACGAGCTATGCTACGAAGTCAGCGGGATCCCCTCTTCGCAAGAGAACAGTTTGCTTCGTGAGTCTCTACTTCGCCTTCACAAACAAATAATCCACCTCTTTCCCATCTCCCGAGATCACTGCTTTCAAATTATTTCCCTCCAACGTATAACTGATCTTCTTCGGAAAATCATTCTTCGCATTCTCACACACAAAGCTCTTGTCCTTCAACTCCGTAAACTCAAACCACACCGCTTCCTTGTTCTCCGGAACATCCGCCACGTAAAACAACTTTCCATCCTTCGCAACGATCTTAAGTTTTTCCACATACGCAGTATCGGCGCCCTTCATCGTGATACCCCGGCCAACAAGTTCATTGTTCTTCCTTGTCCATGCTTCGAAGCCCGAACGGCCAGCTTTAGAATTGGTGCGCGTCCATGTGCCGTTAAGCCATTCTACTTTCCTGATGTCGTTTTGAGCCGATAAACTCAAACTCAAAAACATTAAAATCATTATTATAAACCCTTTCATAACTTTTTTATTTCAAACCTAATACCGCGCCGCAAGGCGCCATTGTACAAACCCGCACTACTCGTTTTTTTTCATAAAAAAGTTAGCGAGATTTTTCTCAGCAAAAATATATTCACTCGGGTCTTCACCCGTGAAGGCCTTGAAGTTCCTGATAAAATGCGACTGGTCGTAATACCCAGCTTCGTACACAACCTGCGCCCAATCGGGATCTTTGTCTTTTATCAATTGAAAGATGTAGCTGAAGCGTACCACCCTCGCGAAGAACTTCGGCGACACCCCTACATATTTTCGAAACAGTTGCTGAAGATATCTCTCGCTCACCGATACTTCTTTACATATCGACGCCACCGTCACCATCCCTTTTTTTGAAAAGATGAATTCCACGGCTTTGTCCGCCGGGTGATCCGCAGGATAATCTTTACAGAGTTCATTAAAACACTGGTCAACATTATCGACATCGATCTTTATCTTCTTATCGAGACCGATCACTTTGTCAACCACATCTTTCATCGCGATGCCGAACAGGTGGGCGGGAGCCGTCGGTTTTAACTTGATCCCCATTATGTCGACGACGCCGGTGTTCTCCAGGAAAAAGTGTTTCGTTATCTGCCCGGCAAGAAGCCGCCTGCCCTGCTCTTTCCAGTTTCCGTCCAGGTTGATCCTGTAAGGGCTGCCGAAATGAAAAATGATCTCGGCGTAGCCATCCGGAATAATTTTTTGCTTTACCCGGGTTGAATTGTCGTCTTTAACTATCCAATAACAGTCTACGGCCCTTGCTGCGAGCCCTGTTGGTTCGATGCGCCGAAATTCCATGACTATAAATATATGCGCAAAGATTGTTTGTATTTAAATTTGGAAAGCACCACCCCAAAGATGCGACACATTCTGGCTCTTACGCTATTGTTGACGGTAAGTCAATCAATAGCACAGTCCATAAACTGGACCCATGGAAAGATCATGCTCAACGACGGCACCGAAGCTGAGGGCAAGCTCGCTTACAACGAGCTGACGGGTATCGTGTCGTTCGAGTCCGAAAAAAATTCGGGTTCATACAATGCCCGCACCATCATAGGCTTCGAATACCTGAACAAACATTTTTATTCTATTCCCTACGCAGCATCTACCGGTCTAGTAAAACAGTTCTTCGAAGTCGTACGCGAATACAAAGACTTTGTAGTCATTAGTAAAACAAACGCGTTGACAGCGAGTTCAACATCCGAAATAACAACGCTTTATTTCATGCACGCCGCCGATCTTACGGTGAAGCCGTTTCTTGAAGTGCTCGACCGTGAAGTGAAGTGGAAGATCTTCGATGCAAATAAAACACAGGTGCGTGTGCTTGACTCCACGCTGCCGAAAAAAATCATGGGGGATAACTTCGAAAAAGTAAAAGCCTTCGCTAGAGAACGAAAGCTTGTATGGCACGTAAAGGATAGCCTGATCTCGATATTGGATTATTACGATTCGCTCGTCAATTAATGCTTTGTTACGCAGAGGATACGCCAAGGGAGCAATGGATACGCAATGTTAGCTGCAAACCTTAGCGTATCCTCTCTTTCCTTAGCGTATCCTTTGCGCAACGCACTACTCATACCTCAAAGATTCCACTGGATTAACAATCGCCGCTTTAATCGCCTGGAATCCCACGGTAATCAACGCCACCAGTACCGACATCGCGCCAGCCACAATGAAGATCCAGATCGCAAGATCCATCCGGTAAGGGAACGTGTCGAGCCATTGATTGCCAGCATACCACGCAATAGGAACCGCGATCAGGAACGAGATCACAACCAGCAGAATAAATTCGCGCGACAACAACGTCACGATGTTTGTTACCGAAGCACCCAGCACTTTCCTGATGCCAATTTCCTTCGTTCTCTGTATCGCAGTAAATGATGCAAGACCTAACAACCCGAGACACGAGATAAATATTGCAAGACCAGTGGCCGTATTAGCAAGCTTCGAGATCCTTTGCTCGCTTTGATAAAAATTCTTTACCGTCTCATCCATAAAGAAGATGCGCATCTCGCCATCGCCATAAATACTCTTACTGGTTACCTTCAACTGCTCCATGGCCTTCTGCAAATCGGTCCCTTTGGCAAGTCGCAACGATATGGTGCCTGCTTCGGCCTGGTGAACATAGTACCATGGCTCTATTGCTTTGTGTAACGATGCATGATGAAAATCCTTCAACACACCAACGATATGATGCATCTTATTATTCACCTTCACATCCTTACCCACCAGGTCGATCGGGTCTATGTGTAGTTTTTTCGCATATGTTTCGTTCACGATCATCTCACGCAAACTGTCGACAGGCTGAATGTTTCGTCCAGCAACGAGCTTCAATTGAAACAGTCGCAGATAAGTTGTATCGCCGGAGTTATTATAAACTGTCAGTGGAATGTCAACCTTCCCGTCGTTGTAAGTAACCGTTGTGCTGTTGTAACCCGACCATATCGGGGGTCTCGAGTTACGGCTGATCGACTCAACGATCGAGAGCTTGCTGAGCTCGTTAACGAAAATGATCTTCTTTGACTTCGGTTCCCACCACGGTGGCTGAACATTCACAACAGCGTCACGGTTAAATCCAAGATCCTTATTCACCATCCATGTTATCTGCAAGCCAATGATCAGTGCACCGACGATCAGCGTCTGTGAAAATGTGAATTGGAATACTGTAAGAATTTTCCGCAGAAACGCAGAGCCCGATCGATCTGTACTGTGGCTGGACTTCAGCGCAACTACCGGCTGGTACGACGAAAGAACCAGCGCCGGGTAAATGCCAGACAGCACTGCTACGAGCGTCGTCAACGCGAAAATAAAGATCCAGACAAACGGATCGGTGAGATTGATGGAAAGATCAGACGGAAGAAATTCGCTGAAGAAGATCAGACAAAGTCGCGCCAACGGCAACGACAGTGCTACGGCAATAAATGTTATCACCAGGCTTTCTGCTACGAAGAAAGTGATGAGACTGCCGCGCGTTCCACCCATCGCCTTTCTCAATCCAACTTCACGCGCACGACGCATCGCCTGCGCTGTTTCAAGATTTACAAAGTTGATCACCGCCACCAGCAACAACAACACAGAGATACCAAGCAAAGCTTCGATCGTTCCCATCGATGTGGTTGACCGGCCGCTGTCCCACGTACCAAGCTCCGTGTTAAAGTGAATGTCACTCAACGGTTGGAGCTTAAAGTGCGTGAACGTCGTCAGTGTTTCACCCGGATCCGTTGAAGCCTTGTCGCGATTCTTCGACATCTCCACGAGAAACTCATCGATCTTCGCAGGGGAAGTGCCCTCTGAAAGCCTGATCAAGCACAACCACGAGCTGCTCACGCTGCCCCAATCTTCGAAGTCGTAATCACCTTTCAGCCAGCTTGCTTTGATCGTGCTGTGCGAAATGAAGTTCGTAAAGTTGAAGTCTGTGTTGCCAGGAGGGTCTGCAACGATACCGGCAACAGTCGTCTCCAATGAGTCGCTATAGGTCACTCGTTTTCCAACAACCTCGGTAACATTGATGCTGCCGAAATATGCTTTCGCCTTGCTCTCTGTAAGGACAGTTACATGCGGGTTATTTAACACCGCCGGGTTTCCCGCGATCCAACGGTAATCCCGGAACACTTTGAAATAATTCGTGTCGACAAACGCGACGGCATTCGGAGACGGGAATTTTTTCTCGGTCCCGTTCTCGTTGATGGTAACATCGTAGTCGTTCGTGATCGTTTGCGCTACCGCTTCAACACCAGTTGCCTTGTCGCGAAACTCGACGGGAAAAGCCAACGGCACCGCGTGATTATAACCTTCCCACACGCCGGTAAACTGGCTGTAGATCCTGTAAATATTTTCGCCCTTCGTATGATACTTGTCGAAGCTTAGTTCCAGTCGCGCCAGCAAAAACACCATAATGCAACCGCAGACGCCAATACAAAGACCAATGATCTTGATGCTCGAGAGCCCGGGAGATTTTTTCAGATTCCTAAGCGCAATGAGGAAGTAATTACGTAGCATAGTGTCGGGATGATAGTAAATGTACTTTAGTTGAACAGAAAGGTGACATTTTCACCTCGACGATTTTTCTTTCCTCCTCGCCTTATTCTGGGCATGTACCGCCTCTACCTTCGTTCCGTAATGAAGGCTGGCATTGATCTCGTAGCCGAACAATAACACCATCGTCATGAGTTGGATCCACACCATCAGCGCTATCAACGTGCCGATAGAACCGTACACTTTATTATAACTGCCGAAGTTGGCAACGTAGTATGAGAAACCATATGTAATTCCGAGACACGCCAGCGTGGCCACCAGCGATCCTACCGAAAAAAAATTCCAGTTGTAGTGAACTGCCGGACCAAAGTAATAGATGCACGATATCGCGAGGAAGAACACGATGAAGATCACGAGAAACCGCAGTGTTAATATGAAGTATATCGAAAGGTTGTCAAGATTCAGCTTCGCAAGATCATGCACGTGCGTGGTGAAGTAATTGATCACAACCTGGCCAACAACCAAAAGCAGGATCGCCGAAAACAACACAACCGACAGCATCAGCGTCAGGCCAATAGCTGTCGCTCTCGTCCTGAACCAATTCCTTCGATCTACCGTACGATAACAGGCATTGAATGCGCGCATGAGTGCCACCATTCCGTTCGTTGCTAAATACAACGCAAACACGAAACCGAACGTCAACAGTCCACCACGTTGATTGCTGAGAATATCGAATACCGTAGATGAGATAGTCTCGTACATGTTCGGTGGTGTGAAGTCTTTGAGAAATCCCATGATACTCTCGTTACTCACTTCAGGAAGATAAACGGTGATGTATGGTATCAGCGTAAACAGGAAGATGATCGTGGGGAATACCGCCAGGATGAAATTGTAAGCAACACTGTTAGACCGATCGAAGATCTCGTCTTCCTGTATGTTGTGAAAAAAGATCTTGGTGAATTTATATAACGTAAGATTTCCGAAGCGCTTAAAGGTGATCCTCTTCATCCACGAACGTGCGGTTCGTGCCGACGGGATCATCAATATCCTTTTGCGTATGGAGTACTTCATGCTTTAAAGAATGGTTCGAGCACCTGGTCGAACTTCTCCGGCGGTCGTCGCGGCCTTCCCGTCTTCTTATCAACAAACACAAGCAACGTGTCGCCCTGGTTGATCAGCTTACCAGCTTCGTTGTATATCTCGTATTCAAATTTAATTTTCACACCCGGCTTTTCGCGAATTGTTGTAACGATCCTCAACAGGTCATCATAAAGTGCCGGCGCAAGAAACTTTGTGTGATTTTCAATCACCGGCATCATCACGCCCATGTCTTCCATCTCCTTATAAGTCATTCCCAACTGGCGAAGACTCTCAACGCGCGCAACTTCGTAGTACATGCCATAGTTGCCATAGTACACGTATCCCATCTGGTCGGTCTCACCGTAACGAACTCTTATGTGGGTTTCCGACTTGTACATTACTTGTTCTTCTTCGCTTTCGCAGCGGTTTTGTCCGCCGAAGCCTCACGGCGGCGGGCTTCTCTTCCCTTGCGTTGCTCGATTGTGAGAGCGCGCTGGTATTTGGCTGCATTCTGGTTATGTTCTGCAAGGGTGCTTGCGAAGTTGTGTGCTCCCGAAAAATCTTCCTTAGCGCACATATATATATAATTGTGCTGCTCGGCATTCAACACCGCTTCGATGAATGTTATTCCGGGCATGTTGATCGGCCCTGGGGGCAGACCGGTGTGTGTATAAGTATTGTATGGCGAGTCCACTTCTTTGTGAACATTCAATACGCGCTTCAGCGTAAAGTCGCCAACAGCAAACACCAACGTCGGGTCGGCCTGCAAAGCGATATCTTTCTTAAGCCTGTTCAGGTAAAGACCCGCAATTCTCGGGGCTTCCTCCTCTTTCGAAGCTTCGGCTCTAACGATTGACGCAAGAATTTCTACTTCAATAGGTGTAAGTCCCAACGCCTGGGCTTTTTGTTTTCTTTCATCGGTCCAGAACTTAAGCCACTCTTCGTGCATTCGTTCAACCAGTTCGTCTGATTCTATATTGAAATAAACTTCATACGTATTTGGTATGAACATGCACAGGATGTTGTCGCTTGTGAAACCTTCAGTGTTGTTCTTCACAAAACGATTTACAGCGTCGTCGAACTCCTCCGGAGTTACGGAGGTATTCCTGGTGATGCGGGCCCCGAGCTCGGAGATCTTTCTGATATTATTGAATGTTATGCGCACCGGCACCTGGTCGTTGCCCATCAGTGCAGCGATAGCTTCCGGGTTGGTCATGTTTGCCTTTAATGCGAATTGACCAGGATGAACATGTTTGTCGTAACCCTTCAGTCGTGCCAGGAATGCGAACGAAACGTTGTCGTTCACAATTTCATTTTTATAGAGTTTCGTGAGCACATCGCGGTACGATTCACCTTTCTCAATCCTGAAAACGAGATCTTGCTTTTCTACCAGTATGTTGGCAGTGAAAGCAACCTGGTATCCATAGAATACAAAAGTGATGATCAGCGTGGATGCGATTATATAAAGCGCGAGCCTTGTTTTGCTTACTGTCGGTTCTTTACGGGCCATCTGAAAAAAGTAGAACTAAAAAAGTGAACCACAAAAATACATAATATTGTTATTCTACTATGGCCGCAGAACTTCTCAAGATCCATCCCATCAACCCCGAACAGCGCAAGATCCTGCGCGTGGTCGACATCCTGCGCAACGGCGGCCTCATCGTTTATCCTACCGACACCATCTACGGCCTGGGCTGCAGTCTCACCAACAGGAAAGCAATCGAACGACTCTGCCAGGTAAAACAAATAAAACCACAGAAGCTTAACCTGTCATTCATTTGTAACGACATCAGCCAGGTTGCAAACTATGTTCGTCGTATCGAAACACCCGTCTATAAAGTGATGCGCCGAACGCTGCCCGGTCCGTTCACTTACATTCTCGAAGCAAGCAGCAACATGGATAAAAAGACTGTCGGTATTCGTATCCCCAATCATCCTGTTCCTCTCGCCCTTGTAAAAGAACTCGGTAATCCAATCATCACTTCATCTATTAAAGACGACGACCAGATCAAAACGTACACAACAGACCCCGAAGAGATCTATGAAGACCTTAAACATAAAGTCGACCTTGTGATCGATAGCGGTGTTGGTGGTAACATTCCGTCAACTATCGTCGACTTCACGTCAGACGAACCTGTTGTTACACGGCAAGGTTTGGGCGAATTCGCGTATTAATGTTAATGAAAGAAAGCCTTCTCATAGATCTTCACTTACTTCCTTCGTTAGAATACTTCTGTGTTCTTTCACATTACGATAACATTCGTTTCGAAAAGCACGAACACTACGTAAAGCAATCCTATCGCAACCGTTGTTACGTAAATACATCGCAGGGCATCGGGATGCTTACAATTCCTCTCACCAATAAACACGGGAAAGTTCCTTATGCAGATGTGACGATCGACTATTCAACACGATGGCAAAATGTTTTCTGGCGCACCGTCGAATCGGCCTACAGGAACAGTCCGTACTTCGAACATTACGCCGACGACCTTCATAAAATTATTTATTCAGGTAAAACTTTAATATTCGAGCTCAACCTCGAACTCCTGTCATATTGTCTTAAAGCACTGCGTTGGAACAAGTCGATCAGCATGACAACTCAGTACGAAAAAACTGTTAACGAACCTTTTTCCGACCTGCGTCAGGCGATTACGACCCGGAATACGTATATAGTACGGGAATTCTACCAGCCAACTCCTTACTACCAGGTATTTGGCAACAGTTTTGAGGAAAACCTCAGCATTCTCGACCTGTTGTTCTGTACCGGCCCCGAGTCTGGGAGAATTCTGGAAACCTCGAAAGGAGCGAGCAATCGATAGAGCAGCGCTCGCCGAAGCTTTAGTGAAGGCGAGAACAAATAATGTGAGAATCCTGTTATTTTGAGTAATTCCCTAATGAGTTTTAAATCTTAAAAGACTTACATTTATATCTTATACTATGGCTGATAATATGGAAGCTAAATTTTCCAACCGCGTTAAAGAGGTGATCTCACTGAGCAGGGAGGAAGCATTGCGACTGGGCCATGATTACATCGGTACTGAACACCTCCTTCTTGGTATGATCAGAGAAGGCGAAGGTGTTGCTGTTGGTGTTCTCAAGAAGCTCGGTGTACCTCTCGATGCATTGCGATCAGAGATCGAAAAGATCTCCAAAGGGACTGCGACACACCAGATCAAAAGTCTCGCACAAATTCCTCTCACACGCGCATCGGAAAAAGTTTTGAAGATCACTTATCTCGAAGCCAAGGTATTTAAGGCGCAACTCATCGGCACCGAGCATTTGCTCCTGTCGATCCTTCGCGACCCCGACAACCTGGCAACACAGATCTTGAATAAGTTCGACGTCGCTTACGACGTAGTAAAAGAAATGCTGGAATACCAGCACGAACATCCACAGGCATCTTCCGATACCGACGATCCGGATGAAGACTCTTCCAAAATGTTTGGAAGCGGCGGAGCCGGCGGTGCAGGCAATCCTGGTAAAGAGAAGAAAGGCTCCGAGAAATCGCGCACTCCGGTGCTCGACAACTTCGGCCGCGACCTTACCAAGCTTGCAGAAGAGAACAAGCTCGACCCTATCGTTGGTCGTGAAAAAGAGATCGAACGTGTGGCTCAGATCCTGAGCCGCCGTAAGAAAAATAACCCGATACTCATCGGCGAACCTGGCGTTGGTAAAACAGCTATCGCCGAAGGTCTCGCGCTTCGCATCATCCAGAAGAAAGTTTCGCGTGTGCTCTTTGGTAAAAGAGTCGTAACACTCGACCTCGCTTCGTTGGTTGCAGGTACAAAGTATCGCGGTCAGTTCGAAGAACGTATGAAGGCAGTAATGAACGAACTGGAGAAATCTCCGGACGTGATCCTGTTCATCGATGAGCTCCACACCATCGTTGGTGCCGGCGGCGCTTCTGGTTCACTCGACGCTTCGAACATGTTCAAGCCCGCACTCGCACGCGGAGAGATCCAATGCATTGGTGCAACAACGCTCGACGAATACAGGCAGTACATTGAGAAGGACGGCGCTCTCGCTCGTCGCTTCCAGATGGTAATGGTTGATTCTACTTCAGTTGAAGAAACCATCCAGATCCTCGACAACATTAAAGAGAAGTACGAGGACCATCACCACGTAACATATACAAAGGAAGCTCTCGAAGCTTGTGTGAAACTTTCAGACAGGTATATCAGCGACCGCTTCCTCCCGGATAAAGCTATCGACGTGTTGGACGAAGCCGGCGCACGCGTTCACATCAACAACATTCACGTTCCCGAAGACATCGTGAAGCTTGAAGAGGCTATCGAAGACGTGAAGAAGGAAAAGAATCGCGTAGTGAAAAGCCAGAAGTATGAAGAGGCTGCTCAACTGAGAGACAAAGAGAAGAAACTCATCGAACAGCTCGACATCGCTAAAGCGAAATGGGAAGAAAAGACCCGCACTGAAAAATATACCGTTACCGAAGACAACGTTGCCGACGTGATCGGTATGATGACAGGCATTCCTGCCAATCGTATTGCTCAGAAAGAAAGCAACAAGCTCCTCGGCATGGGCGATTCGCTTAGCGGAAGAGTTATCGGCCAGGAAGAAGCGATCAGGAAGCTCACGAAGGCAATCCAACGTACACGCGTTGGCTTGAAAGACCCTCGCAAGCCGATCGGTTCATTCATCTTCCTCGGACCTACCGGTGTTGGAAAGACCGAGCTCGCTAAAGTTCTCGCCAGCTATCTCTTCGACAAAGACGACTCACTGGTTCGCATCGACATGAGCGAGTACATGGAGAAATTCTCCGTATCGCGCCTTGTTGGAGCGCCTCCCGGTTATGTTGGCTACGAAGAAGGTGGTCAGCTCACTGAGAAAGTAAGAAGGAAACCATATTCGGTTGTGTTGCTCGATGAGATCGAGAAAGCTCACCCGGATGTTTTCAATATCCTGTTGCAAGTACTCGACGATGGTATCCTCACCGATGGTTTGGGTCGCCGCGTTGACTTCCGTAACACGATCATTATCATGACCTCTAACATCGGTGTTCGCGACCTGAAAGATTTCGGAAGCGGCATTGGTTTCGCTACGCAGGCAAAACGTGCCAGCGAAGAAGAGAACATGAAGTCGACTATTCAGAACGCACTGAAGCGCGCCTTCAGCCCTGAGTTCCTGAACCGTCTCGACGACGTGATCGTGTTCAACTCTCTGCAACGGGAGCACATACACAAGATCATCGATATCACTTTAGGCAAGCTCTTCGCTCGTATTACGGCTTTAGGCTACAATGTAGAACTCACCGATAAGGCGAAAGACTTCCTCTCCGAAAAAGGATACGATCAGCAGTTCGGCGCTCGTCCGCTGAACAGGGCCATCCAGAAATACCTGGAAGACCCGGTAGCTGAAGAGATCCTGAGAGGCGAAGTGGATGAAGGCGGTACTATCCTTGCCGACTACGATGGCAAGAGCGAGCTGCTGACGATTACTTCCAAAAAGAAAGAGAAGAAAGCCTCGAAGGAAAAAGAGAAGTAAGAAAGGTGTAGGAAACGATTGAGAATCCAATAAAAGCCCTGTAGTAAAATACTACGGGGCTTTTTTATTTAACTCCAGATTAAAAAATTAGATTTGCCGCGCCACTCGCTATGCTTAATAGAAGAATGCTTCGGATCAAAGTGATGCAAAGTCTCTTTGCATACGAGCAATGTAAAGAAGCTAATTACCTTCTTGCTGATGCTCATATAGAAGAGACTTTTCAGCCTGACCTCAACTCAATGGAGGTGCAGGACAAAAAGCTTATAGCCAACAACCGGAAAATCGCGCGTCAGCTCTTCGAAAACAAGTTCAAGAAATCCGACACACCCGACAATGCTGATGCTGTCATCAACAAGACTGTAAAAGAGGCGCTCGATCTGTACTTAAAGTCAACGAAGAAAGACTTCACGTTCCTTTCGAAGAACATGGTGATCGAAGTCGAGAAGCTTTCGGGTTATTACTATGCCGTTCTCGGTTTAATGGTGGCGCTTGCCGAACAGGCCGCTGCCGACAAAAAGATCAATCATTCGCACTTCGTAAATAGTCCGTGGATCAAAGCCCTTGAAAACAATAGCGAGCTCAGGAAAGAGCTGGCGAAAGGACAATGGGGTTGGGCGAACAAGCTCGACAAAGTAAGACCCTGGTTCCGCGACGTCATTAAAGTTGACGACACCTACAACGAGTTCATCAGCAAGAAGAAGCCCGACCTCGAAGAACACAAGGCTTTCATCAAACACCTTTATCGCAAGCTCATACTTACGGGTCTCATCAACGACTACTTCGAAGAAGAAGACATCCGCTGGGCCGAAGACCGCGACATCATCAAGGGATTGGTAGACAAGACCATTAAATCTTTGGATGATAAAGCCCTTACGATAGACATTCAGAAAGTGTCACTCGATTGGGAAGACGACAGTGCTTTCATCTCGAATCTTTTTGCGGAGTCTGCTAACCTCGGTAAAGAACATAAGAAGCTCATCTCGAAGAACACCCGTAACTGGGAGGTCGATCGGCTTGCGTTAACCGATCGTGTGGTCCTCGAGATGGCCATCGCCGAAATGATCCACTTCCCGAACATCCCCGTGAAGGTTACGATCAACGAATACATCGAGCTCACGAAGGAGTACAGCACCCCCAAAAGCCGGCAGTTCATCAATGGTATACTCGATGTAATCTCTAAGGAGTTGCAAACAGCCGGGGATATCAAAAAATCAGGCAGAGGTCTCATTGACAACAAGTAAGCCACTCACAGCTCACGGCTATTTCTTATATTTACGATTCCAAAATCTGTACTATGGGAAAAAAGAGTAGCAATGCAATGATGGCCTTTTTAGCTGGCGCAGCTGCCGGTGCCATCCTGGGTATTTTATACGCCCCCGATAAAGGATCGAACACACGCGAGAAACTTTCATTCCGCCTCGATAAGTACAAGAAGGTACTCGAGGAGTTCATCAACGACCTCGTTTCAGGAAACGAATCGCCGCTCACCAGCGAAGCAAAATCGCAGGGACAAAAAGTTGTTTCCGAAACCAAAGACAAGGCCGAACAGTTGCTCCAGGACGTGGATGAGCTGCTGGAGCAGATTCGCGGAAACAAAAAAAGTTAATGAGTTGTTAAAGATTGCTCTACCAAAAATCGCATAAGTATTTTTGAGTCTCCTAAAGCCAATATCATGAGATCGATTATCACAATAGCATTTGTCCTGGTTGTTATAGGCACAGCAACAAGCTGTCGCGACAAGGCCGCCGAAAAAAGAATTGCTGAACTCGAAGCACGTTTGTCACAACTAGAGAAAGACAAGCCGGCTGCTGCCGCTGCAACAACAACGCCGGCCACCGAAACTGCTCCCGCTCCCGACGTGAAACCTGAAGGCCCTCTTCCCTCTTTCAAATTCGAACGTATCACTTACGACTTCGGAGCGATCAAGGAAGGCGACAAAGTTGCTTACTCTTACAAGTTTCAAAATACAGGCGATGCTCCCCTGATCATTCAGAACGTTCAGCCCACTTGTGGCTGTACTGCTCCCGACTGGTCGAAAGAACCTATCCCCGCAGGAGGAAGTGGTTTCGTGAAAGTGGAGTTCGACTCGAATGGCAAGCAGGGATTGCAAAACAAGACTGTAACTGTTTCTGCCAACACGTGGCCCAAGACCCTCGTTCTTCGCTTCTCCGCACAGGTTAATCCGAAGCCGGCAGCAGGCGCTCCGCTTCGTTAATAACTTAACATCCATATTCAAAGCCTTGTAGCACTGCTGCAGGGCTTTTTTCGTAATTTCGCACGTTAGTTTTTCACTATTCACTTTTCACTTTTCACTTTTCACTTATATGTATAGCATTCTCTTACAGGCAAGCGCACCCGCAGCAGGAACAAACTGGTCCCTTATGCTCACAATGGGTTTGATGGTCGTTGTTTTCTATTTCTTCCTCATTCGTCCACAACAAAAGAAAGCGAAAGACCAGAAGAAATTTATCGAGGCGCTGAAAGTTGGAGATAAAGTAGTTACCATCGGTGGTGCTCACGGAAGGATCGCAGAAGTCGACGACACAACATTCGTACTCGAAGTTGAAAGAGGCGGAAGGATCCGTTTCTCTAAGTCAGCCGTGTCGCTCGATAACAGCAAGCCCGCAGCAGAGCCGGCAAAGAAGTAATGATTGAAGTTTCTTAAACTTTTTGTCAATCTCTTTCACTTCAACCGCACCAACTGGAAAGCGGTAGCGCTGTGCTTTATCACCGCGTCCATTTTCTGGCTCTTCAACGCACTCAATAAAACTTACTCAACAAGCATCCGGTTTCCGCTGCAGTTCGAGTTCGACAACGAAAAGTTTGCTCCCGTTGGACAACTTCCGCAATCGCTGTTGATCAACGTGAAGGGCACCGGTTGGGATCTCTTCCGGAAATACTTCGGGGTAAAGGTGCCCACACTCACAATTCCTATCGAACGTCCTGCAGAGACACGTAAGATCGTTGGAAGCACCCTGCCTCCGCGACTTGTCTCGCAGCTGGGAACTATACAGATTAACCATGTGGTTGTCGATACCATCCGGCTTCACATCGAACCACGCATCTACCGCAAGTTTCCACTGGTTGTCGACACTACCGAGTTACAATTCAAGAACGACTTCGCAAGGATCAGCAGTGTTACTATAACTCCCGACTCGGTAGATCTCAGTGGTCCCGTTAGCGTCATTCACAACACACCCGATCCTATTATTTTGAAACTTCCCGATAACAGGATCGGCAGCAACTTCCGCGAAGAAGTTGAAGTAGAAATTTCCGACCAGGATTTCGTGCAACGAAATCCTCCCGTCGTTGAAGTAAAGTTCGAAGTAGGCGAGCTGGTTTCGGCGAAGCAAAGAGTTCGTTTGGAACACACCGATCTTCCATGGGGATATGTAACCGCGCAAGACAGCATCCAGTGCTCATTCAGAATTCCTCAAAAGTATTTCGGCAAGTTCACCGCATCGGAACTTTACGGAACATTGCCAATCATCAGTAAAGACCAGCTTCAGCGGGGCGCCACCGGTACTTTCATTCCGGTTATTCACGGCCTTCCTCAATTTGCCGAAGTCGTTTCTGTGGATTCAGTAAAAATAAAACGCTACTAATTGCTACAGGCAGGCATCACCGGCGGCATCGGTTCAGGCAAGAGTCTTGTGTGTAAGATCTTTCAATCGCTTGGAGTACCGGTGTACGATGCGGACAGTCGCGCGAAGATCTTGATGAGCTCCGATAAAATTCTTATTGATCAGATCAGGAATGAATTCGGAGATGCGGCCTACAACAATGACCATACTCTTAATCGAAAACACATAAGCGAAGCTGCGTTCGGCAATCCCGATAAGCTGAAGAAGCTCGACTCACTCGTTCATCCACGTGTAGGCCTGGACTATTCTAATTGGGTTGATGGACAGAAAACTCCGTATGTCATCAAAGAAGCAGCGTTATTGTATGAAGCCGGTTCTTATAAAACACTCGATAAGATCATCGTTGTATCTGCTTCGGAAGAAATAAAGATCAAACGGATCAAAGCAAGAGACCCACATCGGTCGGAGCAGATGATCCGCGATATCATTAAAAATCAAATGCCCGACTCAGAAAAAGTGAGCCGGGCAGATTTTGTTATCGTGAACGACGAAAGTCAGCTTGTTATTCCGCAGGTGATTGCAATTCACCAACGTCTTCTCTCTTCCCTACCCAAAAGTTATTGAAGCCTTCTCCGAAGGTGATGGTGATCTGCTGTAACGCAGCCATCTCGAGTATCGCGAGGAAGTTGAAGATCAACGCAATTCTTGTTCGCGATGCTTCAAACAATTCTATAAATGGAACCCTGTCTCTCTTGGTGATCTCGCCAAGAATATAATCTTTCTGACCTTCAACAGTGTAAGGATATTGGATAACCTGGTGAACTGGTTTGTTCTTCTCTTCTTCGTAGCGCTTCAGTACTTTTTCGAAAACGGTGAGCAGCTTAAACAGGTCAACGTCCTGTAACTCTGCCTCTACGTTAGAGCTCTCTGCCAACTGGCGAAGCTCTTTCATGATGTTGCCACGTTTCTCTTTCAGCAACTCATTCTCTTCCATCTTGTGGAACTGGTCTACCACCGACTTGTATTTTCTATACTCCATCAGGTGACGAACAAGCTCTTCGCGCGGGTCTATCTCGTTGCCTTGCTCATCCAGCTGCGGACGCGGAAGGAGAAGCCTCGACTTGATGCGCATCAACGTTGCGGCAACGAGAATGAACTCGCTGGCAACTTCAATGTTCAGAACCTCGAGGTGGTGGATGTATTCCAGGAAGTCGTTCGTGATCTTCGAGATCGGAATATCCTGTATATCGAGCTCGTCGCGTTCGATGAAAAACAAAAGCAGGTCGAAGGGGCCTTCGAACAGGGGTAAATGGATCTCAAAACTCTCTTTCTCCATGGTTCCAATTTGGATGGCAAAAGTATCCATTTTACGGTAACTTTACAGGACCATTCCCGCGCTCTGCGCGGAAATGAAAAAAGAAAAAAAATTGCTGATTACTCCAGGTAAACTTCTCGCGAAAATCAACAGCCCGGCCGACCTGCACAAGCTCGATCCAGTGCAATTGGTGCAGCTTTGCGAAGAATTGAGGCAGTTCATTATCGACAACGTGTCGGTGTATGGCGGCCATTTCGGCGCCAGCCTCGGCGTTGTAGAGCTTACCGTGGCGCTCCATTACGTTTTCAATGCACCTAACGACCAGATCGTGTGGGATGTAGGCCACCAGGCTTACGGCCACAAGATCCTCACAGGCCGCCGGGATTCTTTCTACACCAACCGCACCTATGGCGGCATTTCCGGCTTCCCTAAGATGGCGGAAAGCCCTTTCGACGCCTTCGGCGTTGGCCACTCTTCTACGTCCGTTTCGGCAGCCCTGGGTATGGCCGCCGCTTCCAAATACAAAGGCCTTCCCGAGAAACAGCATGTTGCCATCATCGGCGACGGCGCCCTCACCGGCGGTATGGCCTTCGAAGCTCTTAACCACGCCGGCGTTTCCGACACCAACCTGTTGATTATCCTCAACGATAACAACATGTCGATAGACCCGAACGTGGGTGCCTTGAAAGATTACCTCACCGACATCACCACTTCAACTACTTACAACAAGTTCAAAGACGAAGTGTGGAACCTGCTCGGCAAGCTTTCGAAGTTTGGTAAGAATGCACAGGAAATTGTTTCGAAGATCGAGAATGGTATCAAGTCAACGCTTCTCAGTCAAAGTAATCTTTTCGAGTCGCTCAATCTTCGATACTTCGGTCCCGTAGATGGTCATGATATCGATCACCTTGTTTCTGTTTTAAAGGACCTCAAGAATATCAAAGGACCTAAGATCCTTCATTGTGTTACCATCAAAGGCAAAGGCTACGGTCCCGCCGAAAAAGGTAACGCAACAACATGGCATTCGCCCGGCACATTCGATAAGATCACCGGCGAGATCTATAAAAAAACTTATGATAAACCGCAGGCTCCGAAATACCAGGATGTATTTGGTCACACCATCGTTGAGCTTGCACGCAATAACAAGAACATTATAGGCATCACACCCGCGATGCCTTCCGGTTCATCGTTGAACATCATGATGAAAGAGATGCCCGATCGTGCTTTCGATGTGGGTATCGCCGAACAACACGCCGTTACTTTCTCGGCCGGTCTTGCAACGCAAGGACTTATTCCTTTCTGCAACATCTATAGCTCGTTCATGCAACGCGCATACGACCAGGTTGTACACGACGTATGTATTCAAAACTTACCCGTGAACTTCTGTCTCGATCGCGCGGGCTTCGCCGGCTCCGACGGACCAACACACCACGGTGCATACGATCTTGCATTCTTCCGTTGCTTGCCCAACATGATCGTAGCTGCGCCGATGAATGAAGTGGAACTGCGAAACCTCATGTACACAGCGCAACTTCCGCGAACAACGAGAGCATTTTCCATCCGGTATCCGCGAGGCCAGGGTGTAACTCCCGACTGGCGTCAGCCGATGGAGGAGATCCAGGTTGGCACCGGGCGCAAGATCATCGACGGCGACGATATCGCTATCCTCACAATTGGTCACGTAGGCAACTTTGCTGTTACCGCATGCGAAGCATTGCTCGCGAAAGGTATTGGCGCAGCACATTACGACATGCGTTTTGTGAAACCGATCGATGAAGAGATACTTCACGAAGTGTTTAGCAAATTCAAGAAAGTTATTACTGTGGAAGATGGATGCCTGCAAGGTGGATTCGGAAGTGCTGTTCTCGAATTCATGGGCGACCACAGTTACAGCGCCGAGGTGAAGCGCCTCGGCATTCCCGATCGTGTTATTGAACACGGTGAACAACCGGAGCTATTTCGCGAATGTAAATTCGACGCTGCGGGTATAGAAGAGGCAGCTATAGAAATGTTTGAAGCTGCCACGCGGCCAAAATGAGTTCAATCTATCACCGCACGATAGGCGAAGGAAAGCCTGTTGTTTTACTCCATGGCTTTTGTGAATCGAACCAGATCTGGGGTGTCTTTGCAAATCTCATTGCTCAAAAATCCCAGGTCATCATTCCCGACCTTCCCGGATTCGGTTCAAGTAAATTACCGTCCACACAAATCTCCATAGACAGCGTCGCAGACATTCTTTGGCAATGGCTCGATAGCATTTCAGTAAAAGATCCCATTATCGTTGGTCATTCGCTGGGTGGATACGTGTCGTTGGCGATGACAAATCAGCGGCCGGATTCTGTATCTGGGTTCAGTTTGTTTCATTCTACAGCAAAAGCAGACTCTTCAGAAAAAAAAGCAAACAGGGATAAGACGATTGCTTTCGTAAACAAGAATGGTGTTGCACCATACATAGACACGTTTGTGCCCGGGTTGTTCTTCAATAAAGAACATCCGACTATGAAAGATGTCTACGCTATCGCGCATAGTACGCCGGCGCCTACTTTGGTTGCTTATGCTGCGGCGATGCGCGACAGGCCAGAGCGCAGAAAGATCCTCGACGATTTCGATAAGCCGATATTAATTATCGCGGGTGAAAAAGATGAGATTATACCGTTGGACACGCTAATGGACCAGGCTATCCAACTGCGAAAAGGACGGCTTTCCATACTGTCCGATACCGGACACATGGGTATGCTCGAGTCGACGAACCGCTGCGTAGAAATTGTTACGCAATTTATCGGTTCGTGCTCTTAGTTTAACCGTCTTTTAAAGCAACGGGGTCTTCCTTTTATGGCTAAAGCATCTTACCTTAGCTGTTCTAAGTAGCAACAAATACTACCAACCATAAATAAACCCGTATGAACGAAGCCTTACCGACTTCAACCTTACCAGCGTACGACTCTTGGAACCAGCTGGCAGCTAACGTTGCCTTTGGTGCGTGGGCACTTGGTGCTCTTGTGATCCTCGGATACCTGGTGCGATTGCTGACGATCAGTGAATCTAAAGACAAGTATGATTTCATTAACCGTTACGAGATTCGTGTTTTGTGGATCGCTGCGATCATCCTGATCGTTGGCGCGTGCTTCTTTGTGAACAGCAACATCATCCAGTTGACTAACCTCTGGATCTTCGTTTATGTTTTCACAACCATTTCGATGGGTATGATCGTAGCCCTGATCGTGCAGAACCTTCTCAAATTCTATTATCCTTTCTTCATCGAAAAGCGTTTGAAAGTACTTCGCTATCGCCCACGTATTTCTCCGAAAACAGGCAAGCCTATGAAGCTGCTCAGTGAAGAAGAAGAAGACGTTTACCTCGACGAGGGTATGATTGCTGAAGAGAACGTGTTCTCTGTTGACTACGACGTGTGGAAAGACGAAGAGACCGGTTTCATCAAGATCGAAAGATATGCAGGTCACCTGCATGCATTGCAGTGCCCTGAGTGTAATTACCAGACATTTAAAGTTGTCAGAGAAGAAATTCTCAGGCAGCCCACTACTACTGAAGAAGGCGAGCTGTTGAAGCACTACCAGTGCGGATACTGCGGTTACAAGGCTAAGAAAACAGTTATTCTTCGCCAGTCTTCAAAGGCAGAAACTGCAACAGCTACAGCTTGATCTTAAGAGCTTAATAAGATTGAAAAGACCCTGGCGAAAGTCAGGGTTTTTTGTTTTTAGAAGAGGTTGGGCAACTTAATCTGGTCGACGTAAAACTTGATGCGCGAATTGCATACATCGAGCGGAATGATCTTTTCGATCAGGTCTTTTTTGTGGTTGTAAAACACCTCTACGTAGAAATCTCCGATGAGATAGAGGTTTACTTTATACCCGTAATAGCGGATTCCCATTATAAACACACCATTCTCATACAGCGTCTGCAGCTGTTTATCGAATGGGAACGATTTGAACTCGGGCCAAATCATGAGCGAAATTTAAATTATTAATACGAAACTTCTACCTTTACAGATCGGTTATATCCCTATGTTGAAGATTGTCATCATCTTAACGCTCGCTTTTTGGGTCTTTTATAAAGTCTCAAGCTTTTTCTTTAAAGCAGGCGAAGCATCACAACAGATCCGCGAGCAACAATCGAACCGTCAGACACGCGATCAGCAAAAAAAGAAAGACGCTGGCAATATTAAGGGCGGCGAATACGTCGACTACGAAGAAGTAAAGTGAAACTGCACTTCGTAAAATATCAGGCTACCGGAAACGACTTTGTACTTGTTGATAACAGAAACGGAGCCGTCAAACTTTCTTTGAATGACATCAGGTTCATTTGCGACCGCAAGTTTGGTGTTGGTGCAGATGGATTGATGATGATCGAAAAACATCCTTCTCTCGATTTCAACCTTGTTTATTACAACAGCGATGGATCACAAAGTCTTTGCGGCAATGGCTCGCGCGCCGCTGTGAAGATGGCATCATCGCTTGGTATGGTAAATGGCAAAGCGAGCTTTAATGCTTACGATGGAAAGCATGATGCTGAATTGAATGATGGAATCGTGAAGCTTAGAATGAATGATGTGACGGCCTCAGAAGGAGAAGACATCAATACGGGATCTCCTCACGTAATAAAATTTGTAGAGAACGTTTCTGATTATCCTGTATTTGAAGAGGGCCGGAAAATTCGTTACAGCTATGAGAATGGCACTAACGTAAATTTTGTTCAGCTTCTTGGTGATAGCAAAATTTTTGTCAGGACTTATGAACGTGGTGTTGAAAACGAAACGCTCTCTTGTGGTACAGGCGTAACTGCCGCTGCACTGGCCGCTTCGTTCCATAAAGGCTACACTTCACCCATATCTGTAAAAACTCTCGGGGGCGACCTTTCCGTTGAGTTTAAAACCTCTCTACCCGGACACTCAGTCACTTTTCACGATATTTTCCTTATCGGCCCTGCCAAAATGGTGTTCGAGGGCGATTTGGAACTATAATTGCCCCCCAATTCGCTAAATTTGTAACCCTTCTCCCCGGATAGCATTCCTGGGAGATATCTATTTATCGCTATGCTAAAGTTGATTGCAAAGATCTTCGGATCGAAGTCGGAAAAGGACATCAAGCAGGTAATGCCGCTCGTGGAGGAAACGAAACGCGAGGGCGAGAAGCTCAAGTCGGTATCGCACGATGAGCTCAGGAAAAAAACATTCGAAGTACAGGATGAGATCAATGCGTTTCTCAAACCTATAGACGACCAGCTTGCTGCTCTTCACAAGGAGATCGCCGATAAGCCCGAACTTGAACTCTCCGAAAAGGAGGCAATCTTCCATAAGATCGACGCCCTCGAACTTGACCGGAACAAAGAGCTCGAAAAAGTTCTCAACAAAGTCCTGCCCCGCGTATTCGCGGTCGTGCGTGAAACAGCACAGCGATTCAAAGACAACGAATTCATTGAAGTAACAGCACTCGAATATGATCGCGTGCTTGCTGCACGTTATCCTAACGTAAGAATAGAAGGCGACAAAGCCATCTGGCAAAACGAATGGATGGCTGCCGGCAATAAAGTGAAGTGGGACATGGTGCACTACGATGTACAGATCATCGGTGGTGTTGTACTTCACCAGGGTAAGATCGCCGAGATGGCAACCGGTGAAGGTAAAACTCTCGTTGCTACGTTCCCCGCATTCCTCAATGCTCTTTCGAAGCGCGGTGTTCACCTCGTTACCGTGAACGACTACCTCGCACGGCGCGACAGTGAGTGGATGGCACCGTTGTACCAGTTTCACGGGTTGACCATCGACTGTATCGACAAGCATGAGCCGAACTCACAGCAGCGCCGCAATGCTTATCGCGCCGATATTACTTATGGGACCAACAACGAATTCGGTTTCGACTATCTCCGCGACAACATGGCCCGCGATCCTGAAGAACTCGTTCAGCGCGGACATCATTTCGCCATGGTGGATGAAGTTGACTCTGTGTTGATCGATGAAGCGCGTACGCCTCTCATCATCGCGGGTCCTGTTCCGAAAGGCGATATTCACGAGTTTGCCGAACTCAAGCCCCGTATCAATAAAGTAGTAGACGCGCAAAAGAAAGCCATCAACCTTTACCTGAACGAAGCGAAGAGATTGATAGCAGAAGGCAATGAAAAAGATGGTGGCCTCGCTTTGTTCCGCGCACATCGTGCAATGCCCAAGTACAAGCCGCTGATCAAGATCCTCAGCGAAGTGAACAACCGCGTTATACTTCAGAAGACAGAAAACTATCACTTAGCCGATAACAAGAAAGAAATGCCGAAGGCAGATGAGCCTTTGTATTTCGTTATCGACGAAAAAGACAATAGCGTTGAGCTTACAGAAAAAGGTCTCGACCTGATTACAGGCGAAGGCGAAGACAGGCACTTCTTTATTCTTCCGCAGATCAGTACGGAACTCACGAAGATCGAAAAAGATCAATCAATCAACCCCGAAGAACGTCTCGGCAAGAAAGAAGATCTCATTCGCGATTATCAAACAAAGGCGCAACGCATTCACAGCATCAACCAGTTGCTGAAAGCATATACACTCTTCGAACGCGATACCGAATACATTATCGTGGATGGAAAAGTGAAGATCGTTGATGAGCAAACTGGTCGTGTACTCGATGGACGTCGTTACTCGGATGGTTTGCACCAGGCTATCGAAGCAAAAGAAAACGTGAAGGTGGAAGATGCAACGCAGACCTACGCAACCATCACGCTTCAGAACTACTTCCGCATGTATCATAAGCTTGCGGGTATGACCGGTACTGCCGAAACAGAAGCAGGCGAATTCTGGGATATCTATAAGCTCGATGTGGTTGTGATCCCTACCAACAGGCCTATTACAAGACAAGATCAGCAGGACGTTGTCTATCGCACGGTGCGCGAGAAATTCAACGCGGTTGTTGACGAGATCGTGGCTCTTACTCTAAAAGGAAGGCCGGTTCTTGTTGGTACAACTTCCGTTGAAATTTCCGAGTTGCTGAGTCGTATGCTCCAGCTCCGTAAGATCAAGCACAACGTATTGAACGCAAAGCAACACCAGCGCGAAGCTGAAATTGTTGCCGAAGCAGGTAAGCCCGGCACTGTGACCATTGCTACCAACATGGCGGGTCGTGGTACGGACATTAAACTTACGCCGGAATCGAGAGCCGCAGGCGGTCTCGCGATCATCGGTACAGAAAGACACGAGTCGCGCCGTGTGGACAGGCAGTTGCGTGGCCGTTCCGGACGCCAGGGCGATCCCGGTACATCGAGATTCTTCGTGTCGCTCGAAGACAACCTGATGCGCATGTTCATGTCGGAACGAGTTGCAGGACTCATGAGCAGGATGGGAATGAAAGATGGCGACAGCATCGAGCACTCGATGGTGACCGGCTCTATTGAACGTGCACAGAAAAAAGTTGAAGAGAACAACTTCGGTATCCGTAAGCGCCTGCTTGAATACGACAACGTGATGAACTCGCAACGCGAGGTTATCTATAAAAGAAGAAAGAATGCTTTGTTCGGAGAACGTCTTCAACTCGATATTCTCACCATGCTTTTCGATACGTCGGAAGACATCGTGGTGAATGGAAAGAATGGCGAAGACTACGAAGCATTCAAGATCAATGTGCTGAGCACACTCGGCTTCGACACATCTATTGAAGAAGGTGAGCTGACTAAGACTGATTCGAAAGTACTTGCAGAAAGATTATACGAAGAGGCGTTGGCTCACTATGATCGCAAGAACAAGATGGTAAAAGAAAAGGCGTTGCCTGTGATGAAGGACATCTTCCGCGATCGCGGTGCAACCGTAGATAATATTCTCGTTCCTTTTTCTGATGGATCGAAACAAATTGGTGTTGCCGTTGATCTCAAGAAGACCATCGAGACCAATAACGTTGAGCTGATCCAGTCGATGGAGAAGATGATCACCCTTGCCATCATCGATCAGCAATGGAAAGAGCACCTTCGCGACATGGACGACCTGAAGCAATCGGTACAAAATGCCGTATACGAACAAAAAGATCCGCTATTGATCTATAAGTTCGAAGGCTTCGAAGCGTTTAAACGATTTATATCACAGGTAAATGAACAAACTGTGTCGTTCCTGGTGAAGGCCGAGATTGCAACGCAGGAGGCAGATCATTTGCATGAAGCGAGAGCCAACCGCGTTCGCGAAAAGCTCAGTGAGAAAAAAGAAGAGTCGCGTTCGTTGTTGCAGGGCGGTGGAGTTCCACAACAACAGCAACAGCAGGGCAATGGACAACCCCAGGCCCAAAGGCCGCCGGTAGAAAAAGTAATGCCTGTAAAGTCGAACAAGATTGCGAATAGAAACGACCGGATCTCGGTTCAGTATACTGATGGCCGTGTTATGAAAGATGTGAAGTACAAGGTTGTGGAAGACGATATAAACAACGGTCGTTGTGTTGTAATTGAATGAGATCACTGCTGATCATAGCGCTGTCTGTAGTTTCGTTGAGCGGCTTCGCTCAAAAGAATAGTAATAAACCCATACAGGAAGATCTCGCTTCGATCCGTCCTCATTTCGCTCCGCCACTTGATACGGGCACACATTACGCGGGCAATCCTGTGAAGAATGTTCCCGTGGTGAAGCCGGTGATGACCGTAAATCAGAAAGTGGACTTCGTGCTCGACAGTATCGATAAGCTTAAGGTCACACGCAAGATGATCCCCGGCTACACGATACTTGTGTATTCAGGGTTGAATAGCGAAGAAGCCCGCAACGCAAGGAGGAGACTTCAGGACGAATTGAGTATGAAAGCCGATATGCAATACATCCAGCCCAAGTGGCGTGTCCGCGTTGGCAATTACTTTACGAGTCTCGATGCACAGAAAGATCTGATGCGACTGAAGAGAGCGTTTCCAAATGCCATTCTTGTACCTGAAAGTGTCCCGATCCGCTGATGTCGCTACTTCAATCGATCAAAGAAGCCTCTAATTCGGCAGCTGGTGATGTCATCAAAATGCGCAGGCATCTTCATGCCAATCCCGAACTTTCGTACCAGGAACACAAGACTTCGAAGTTCGTTGCAGACACGCTGAGGTCATTCGGTCTTCATCCTACGGAAGGCATTGCAGGTACTGGCGTTGTTGCCCTCATAGAAGGAAAAAATCCCGGTAAGAAAGTCGTTGCGCTTCGCGCAGATATGGACGCCCTTCCAATCACGGAGCTGAACGACGTCCCCTATAAATCAACTAACAAAGGTGTAATGCATGCCTGCGGACACGATGTACACACGTCGTCGCTGCTGGGCACTGCAAAGATCCTTTCAGGACTTAGAGACCAGTTTGAAGGAACGGTGAAGCTCATCTTTCAACCTGGCGAAGAAAAGAATCCCGGCGGTGCATCGATGATGATCAAAGAAGGCGTACTCGAGAATCCCCGTCCACGCGCAATCCTTGGACAGCACGTAATGCCATTGGTGCCCGTAGGCAAGATCGGTTTCCGTGAAGGTATGTACATGGCCAGCTCCGACGAGATCTACATCAGGGTGATTGGCAAAGGAGGGCACGGCGCTACGCCGGAGCTCACGATCGACCCGGTGTTGATTGCTTCGCACATAATCGTTGCACTGCAGCAGGTTATCAGCAGGAACGCAAGTCCCAAACAGCCAACCGTGCTTACGTTCGGAAGGATCATAGGCGAAGGCGCTACGAACATCATTCCCGATGAAGTAAACATTGCCGGCACTTTCCGCGCACTTAGCGAAGAGTGGCGCGAGAACGGGCTGCGCAAGATCATTAAGATGGCTGAAAGCATTGCCGAAGGAATGGGAGCACGCTGCGAGATCGAGCTGTCGCGCGGGTATCCTTACCTCGAAAATAATCCCGAGCTCACGCGACGCATCCGCGCTGCGGCCGAAGCTTATGTGGGCAAAGAGAATGTGGTTGACATAGATCTTACGCTCGGCTCCGAAGATTTCGCTTACTACTCTCACCAGGTGCCAGCATCTTTTTACAGGCTCGGCACACGCAACGAATCGAAGGGAATCACGTCATACGTTCACACACCCACTTTCGACATCGACGAAGACGCCCTCCGCATAGGCCCCGGCGTTATGGCATGGATGACGGTGTCAGAGTTAAGTTTGCCTTAACATAGCGAACCCCCTGGGACAAAGTGATATTTATATCTTTGTCCTATGGATGTTCTTGAAGATTCGCAACCGGCGGTGCCCCCGCCGTTACCTCGCTGGAAGATCATCCTCAGAAACACGGCCTACATCTTAGCGGCCCTGTTTATTTTCCTCCTCGCACTCGACTTAATGATCTCGTCGTTGCAGCATCTTGGAACGGCTGCCGCAGAAACGATCATCATGGCCACGTCTAATCCTTTCACGGGATTGTTCATAGGCCTGCTGGTTACAGCCATCATCCAGAGCAGCTCGGCAACAACGTCGATGGTTGTGGCACTGGTGGCGTCGGGCTCTATGAGCCTCGAAGGAGCGGTGCCAATCATTATGGGGGCCAACATTGGCACTACCATCACGAGCACGATCATCTCGCTTGGTTTTATCACGAAGAAAAAAGAATTCAGAAGAGCTGTAGCGGCAGGTACGTATCACGACTTCTTCAATATTCTTACAGCACTGATCCTATTCCCGCTTGAATATTACTATGGATTTCTTTCATCGATAAGTGAACAGATCGCCAGTACATTTTTTAATCAACCGATTGGTGCAGTAACAAAAGTTTCTTTCCTCGGCGGCGGATTGGGAGCGCTGGTGAACATGATCGTTCAACTGATCGACAACGGCTTTGTTCTCATCATTCTTTCTTTCGCACTGCTGTTCGGATCGATCTTGTTTTTCAGGAGAGTACTGTCGGCGATGCTGGGACTTCGAACACAGGGACAGAGCTCTGGCGTTCAGAGATTCTTCTTCCAAAGTCCGTTTAAGTCTTTTGGATGGGGTTTGGTTCTTACGGCCGCGATCCGTTCGAGTACTATAACGACATCGCTGGTGGTGCCACTGGTGGCTAAGAAAGTTATCCGGTTGAACCAGGCCGTGCCGTTCATTCTTGGTGCCAACATCGGGACAACGATAACGGCATTCATCGCTGCGATGTCGAACTCCAATATTGCGATCAGTATCGCTATCGCGCATTTTCTTTTCAACGGTATTGGAGTTATCATCTTCTCTGCGGTTCCTTATGTAAAAACTATCCCGGTAAATCTTGCAAAGGGAATGGGCAAGCTTACGATCCGTTACAGGCTCGCGGGCTTCGTATACATCTTATTAACCTTTTTCTTCATTCCGTTCTCGCTCATCTATCTCAATCGAAGTTCACAGGAAGTTCGTGAGCTCACCTACCAGCGCATGGTAAACGATGGTTCGGTATCGGAATATAAAGTCGTGAGCAAGACTTTCCGCAATCACCAGTTCAGCAGTTGGGCCTATTACGGATCAGACAAAAAAGAACCGGAGCAACTGATAGCAGTCGAGCGAAGAAAGAACATGCTGGTCATCAACAACGAGCTGTTCGAGTTTGGTAAGCCCGGAACTTGTCGCGATGGTGAGGATAAAGATGGGCAGTACAGGATGTGTGTGCTGGAGATCCTCCCCGATTTTAAAGTAAACGACAATACGAAGACCGACTCGGTATTTGTGTTCAAGAAGATCTACAATGATGCTCACGTGGTGGAGCTGATGATCAGCAGCAGCGACAATTTGATCGTATCGAAGCTCGATACCAAAGGCGGGCAAAAGCAGTCGGACCAGTTGAAGGGGATCTCTGAAAAGTAAATTCGTTATCTTTCCGTATGAGCAACATCAAGGACCGGATCCTTAAGTTCCTCCGTCTCGATGGAATTATCAGTAACCTCACCGGCTACGTGGAGACGCGCATTGCGCTGGTGAAGATCGAGATCAGGGAAGAAGTTGCGTCCATCCTTTCGAGAGGATTGATGCTGATGGTGGTTCTCATGATAGGGTTTATGTTCGTTCTCTTCCTGTGCATCGGGCTGGCCAATTACCTGAATATGTTGCTCGAATCGCAGTTCGGAGGGTATATGATCATTGCTCTCTTTTTCGGAATTTTGTTAGCGATATTGTTAATCTTCCGAAAGGCGTTTTTCAAGCTTCTTGGTAAGCAGTTTGCAGAGTCGATAAAGCACAGGAACGACTGATTATGGAATTACTAGAATCCCAGGACCCGGAAAAAAAGCGCCTCATAGAAGCGTCGGATCGTCATAAGAAAGCATTGGAGAAAGACTTTTTGGGCCTGTCTGGCGACACCCAGACGCTCCTTAAAAACGCCCTGATCATCGGTGGCGTGCTGGCCGTTTCGTACTTCGTAGTGCGCCAGTTTTCGTCGTCGCCGAAGCCTAAAAAGCACAAAAAGGCCAAAAAGGTTACACTGGTACAACCCACGGTATCCACCGGCCAGGACGAGGATGATGAAGAAGACCAGCCGGCTTCGCCCAGCCTCATGGCAGACATCGGGACGAAACTGGCAAACCAGGCAACCGTCATTTTGATAGATATCGCTCGTCAGAAATTGATGGAGTATCTTGAAAGCAGGAAAAAAGAAGAATGAAGCTTCTCGACACGTTGCAGACCTGGCACAAGCAGGGGAAAAAATCCGTAGCCGTACTTATCGACCCCGATAAGGCTGAAGATCCTGCAAAACTGATGACGTTGATCAATCTCGCTACCGAGAATTGTGTCGACTTTTTCTTCGTGGGCGGAAGCCTCGTAACGACATCTAATCTTTCTGAAGTTGTAAGAACAGTTAAGGAGAATGTGAACATACCCGTTGTTCTTTTTCCCGGCAGTTCATTACAAATCGATCCTTCTGCCGATGCAATACTTTTCCTTTCATTGATATCGGGTCGCAATCCAGACCTGTTGATTGGTCAGCATGTGCAGGCCGCACCCATATTAAAGAACAGCAGGATGGAAGTTATCCCTACAGGTTATATCCTGATCAATTCGGGCAAGATGACTTCTGTTGCATACATCAGCAACACGACACCAATTCCTGAAGACAAATTTTCACTCGCAGCATGTACTGCGATGGCTGGCGAAATGCTTGGCCTTCGATTAACCTACATCGATGCGGGCAGCGGCGCGGAACGCGAGATCAGTCCGAGAATGATCAGCACAGTGCGTAAGTCGATCGATACACCGTTGCTGGTCGGCGGCGGCATCAACACAACGCAGAAAGCTATCGCTGCTTTCGAAGCGGGCGCAGATACGATTGTGATCGGCAATGCTCTCGAAAAAGATCCAAACCTTCTTACGGAAATTTCGGAGAAGGTATACGATATGAATCGTGCAGTCTCACGATGATCATTTACAACGTTACTTTCAGTGTTGACAAAGAGATCTCTGAAGAATGGATCTCGTGGATGAAAGAAGTTCATATTCCTTCACTTGAAAATCTTTTCGAAAGCGCTAGAATCTTAAGGGTCCTCAGTCATGAAGATGAAGAATCGGATTCGTTCGCTGTGCAGTTCTATTCCGATTCGATAGTGGGTGCAGAGAAGTATTATCTCAATGACGACGTTCAGAAGAAATTTGGAGAACGTGTGTTAAGCTATCCTACGCTTTTAGAAGAAGTTTGATCTGCTCCGCTTCGAGCACACAGTTTTGCCATTCAGGGCTGATCTTCGAGCCGTATTTTTTATAGAAGTTGATCGCTGGTTCGTTCCAGTCCAGCACCTGCCACATCATTCCACTGCAATGTTCATCGAGTGTGTGCTGCATCGTACGGTCGAACAGCATCTTACCTACGCCACGGCCACGTTCGCTTTGTGTAACGATAATGTCTTCGAGCCACAAACGTTTTCCTTTCCAGGTGGAGTATCGCCAATAATAGAGCGAAAGACCAATGATACGATTTCCGTCTTCGGCAACGAAGAAGCCATAGATAGGATTAGGGCCGAAGCCATCCTTTTCGAGCATGGCCACGGTGTTGATGACTTCATGAGAGGCTTTTTCGAAGTCCGCGAGTTCTTTAATGAGTTCGAGTACTCGGGGAAGGTCGGATTTACGGCCCGGGCGGATCGTGACTTCGGTGTTCATGATTTGATGTTCAGTGTTCGATATCCAATAATAATGAATATCGAACACTCAACATTGAATAACCAGGTTCTACATCACAAGGTTACATAGATTTCTTAGTCTGCGGCGGCTCAATGCCCATATTGTAATAGGCAAACGAATACTGATCGGCAACTACATCCAGCGCCTTCGAAAGATTCGAAGAGCCGTGACCCGATTTAACATCGATGCGGATCAACACAGGATTATTGCCCTTGTGATTCTCTTGTAAAGTTGCCGCGAACTTGAACGAGTGTGCGGGAACAACGCGATCGTCGTGATCGGCAGTTGTAATAAGCGTTGCCGGATAATTCACACCAGGCTTGATCGCATGAACAGGCGAGTATGCTTTAAGATACTCCGCCATCTCTTTCGAGTCGTCGGCAGTACCGTAGTCATAAGCCCAACCTGCCCCTGCTGTGAACTTGTGATAACGAAGCATGTCCATTACGCCGACAGCGGGAAATGCCACCTTGGCGAGATCGGGACGTTGTGTCATCGTAGCGCCAACGAGAAGTCCACCGTTGGAACCACCGGAGATAGCGAGGTAGTTGCTGCTTGTATATTTTTCGGCGATGAGATATTCACCGGCCGCAATAAAATCGTCAAACACATTTTGCTTGTTCATCTTCGTGCCGGCGATGTGCCACTTCTCACCATACTCGCCACCACCACGAAGGTTGGGTTGTGCGTAAACGCCACCGTTCTCCAGCCACACCACACGCGATGTGCTAAAGCCTGGAGTGAGGCTGATGTTAAATCCACCGTAAGCATAAAGCATGGTCGGGTTCTTTCCATTCAACTCGATTCCCTTCTTGTAAACGATGAACATCGGGATCTTTGTGCCATCCTTGCTCGGATAAAACACTTGCTTCACTTCATAGTCGGCAGAGTTGAAATCAACTTTCGGTTGCGCATAGAGCGTCGACTTGCCTGAAGCGATATCGAATTTGTAGATCGATGTAGGTGTGATGAATGATGTGAACGAATAATATGTGTCCTTATCATTGTGTTCGCCACCGAAGCCGCCTGCCGAACCGATGCCGGGCAACTCGATCTCTCTTTCGAGCTTACCGTTGTAGTCGAATTGTTTCACTTGCGTGCTGGCGTCTTTCAGGTAGTTAACAAACATCTTCTTACCAACTGTTGAAACTCCCTGCATTGCATTTTCATTCTCTGCAACGATATCCTTCCAGTTCTCAACGCCGGGTTTCGCAGCATCAACAACTACAATTCTTCCGTTGGGAGCGTTCAGGTTTGTTTGAATGATGAGCTTCGAGCCGTCGTTGTCGATAACACCATGATTGTTGTCGAAATTTTCAACGATCGGAACGATCTTTTGAGCCTTGTCATTCATGTCAATTAAGAACAACCTGTTTCCTGTTGTGCTCTCGGCTGCGCTGATGACGAGATAGCGTTCATCTTCGGTGAGCCCGGCACCGATGTACCTGTGCGGTTGTTTCTCGCCCCCGAAGATCACCTTATCTGTTTTCTGTGGAGTTCCAAGCTTATGGTAATATACTTTGTGGAATTGCGTCTTTGCCGACAGTTGCGAGCCTTTCGGCTTGTCGTAGCTGCTGTAATAAAATCCATCCTTGCCTTTCCAACTGAGACCGGTGAACTTAAGATCACGCAGCGTATCGCCAACCATTGTCTTGTCTTTTGTATTCAACACGATAGCCTTACGCCAGTCGGAGCCGCCTTCCTGGATCAACAATGCAACCATGGATCCATCCGTGGTATATGAAGTACCGTCAAGTGCAGTAGTGCCGTCGGCGGAGAAGGTGTTAGGATCGAGGAAGACTTCTTCGGCTCCGTTCTCACCCAATTTCCTGTAGATCACATTGTGATTCTGAAGGCCGGAGTTCTTCGAGTAATAGTAATACTCGCCGTGTTTAGATGGCGCAGAGAGACGTTCGTAGTTCTGAAGTTCGTCGAGACGTTTGCGAATGGCATCGCGGAACGGAATGTTCTTGAGATAACCTTGTGTTACCGCGTTCTCGTCGCTTACCCATTGGGCTGTTTCTTTCGAAGTATCGTTCTCGAGCCAACGATATGGATCGCTTACGACAACACCCGACAGTGTGTCGACCTGGTCAACTTTTTTCGTAACGGGATATGCTCCCGCGGAAGCATGTTCTTCTTTTTTGCTGCAGGCAGCTACAACTGCCACAACAATCATGAGGGATAAAATTTTCTTCATAGTTAAATTAAGATATCAAATCGAAGCCTGTGTAGCTTCTCAATACTTTAGGAATTACAATTCCATCTTTTGACTGGTTGTTTTCGATGATCGCCGCAACGATGCGCGGCAATGCTAACGCACTTCCATTAAGTGTATGGAGTAACTGTACTTTACCATCCTTGCCTTTATGACGAAGCTTTAACCGGTTGGCCTGGAATGTTTCGAAGTTACTTACGGAGCTTACTTCGAGCCAGCGTTGTTGCGCGGCAGAAAATACTTCCATGTCGAATGTCATCGCAGAGTTGAAACCCATATCGCCACCGCACAATAAAAGCCTGCGATAAGGAAGCTCGAGTTTCTCGAGAAGACCCTGAACGTGAGTACACATTTCTTCGAGCACATCGTAAGATTCTTCGGGACGAGCGATGCGTACGATCTCAACTTTATCGAACTGATGAAGCCTGTTCAGTCCACGAACGTGTGCTCCCCAGCTGCCGGCCTCACGACGAAAGCATGGTGTGTATCCAACGTTCTTCACAGGCAGATCATCGTCGCCGAGTACCACATCGCGGTATAAATTTGTGATCGGAACTTCCGCAGTTGGTATTAGGTACAGTTTGTCTTCGGTTGCAAAGTACATCTGTCCTTCCTTATCAGGAAGCTGGCCTGTGCCATAACCCGATGCTTCGTTAACGACGATAGGCGGTTGTATTTCGGTGTAACCGAGCGCAAGTGCCTCGTCGAGAAAGAAGTTGATAAGTGCACGCTGAAGACGAGCGCCTTTGCCTTTGTATACGGGGAAGCCCGCGCCGCTGATCTTTACACCCAGCTCGAAGTCGATGATGTCGTACTTCTTAATGAGCTCCCAGTGTGGTTGAGCATCGGCAGCGAGCGTGGGAACTTTACCCCACTCGTAGGTTGTTATGTTGTCGTCCGGTGTTTTACCGGGCGGCACCTGCTCGGCGGGTACATTAGGGATTCGATAAAGGAGTTGTTGAAGTTGGGCCTCAAGATCCGCCAGCCGGTTTTCATTAATTTTAATATTCTCTTTATCTGCTGCTACTGCGTTTCGAAGGGTTGTGGCTTCTTCAGACTTTCCTGCCTTCATCAATTCACCGATCTTTTTAGAATCGGCATTGGATTTGGCTCTAATGTCATCGAGTAAGCCCTGGGTCGCACGTCGATCTGTATCAACTAATAAAACTTCATTGACGATAGACTCTGCTTCTCTGAAGTTTCGTTTGGTAAGACCGGCGATTACTTTTTGTGTCTGGTCCCGTAGAACTTGTAATTGAAGCATGGCTTAAAAATTAGACGCCAAAATTACCATAACAGGGAGAATTTATTTCAGCGGTTTTTGATAATATTCAATTTTGGGCTATAATTGCAACGTCAATCCCGGCCGTTCAGGCCTGCAAATAGATTTAAATCACGGTTTTTTTGACTCGTTTTCTCTTATCTCACTTTATTTATTCCTCCTACCTTTTTAAAATTTTTAAATCAAACTCATGTACACTATTGACGATCTGAATGTCAAACTACTATCTGAACTCAAAGATATTGCTGACCAAATGGGTATTAAGAATGCGAGAAAGCTCCAGAAGCAAGAGCTCGTTTATAAGATACTCGACGAGCAGGCTGTGAAGGGTGACGATAAACCTGCAAAAAAAGAAGAATCAGCACCCGTTCACAATCAAAGCAACGGTGAACGCAAGATGCGACCACGTCGCCGCGAAAACGTAGCTCCTGAAGAACAACAACAAGCGAAGCCTAAACAACAAAATGCTCCAGCAAAGACCGAGAAGGAAGAAATGTCTACCGAAGACCTGATCCAAAGTATAGATCTCGATCTCGAAAACAGCATGCCCCGCTTCGACGAAGAATCAAACGCACCTTCATTCAATAACAACAACAAGCAAGAAGAAGGACAAGGACAGAGCGAGCAGGAAAACAACAACCGCAACAATCCACAACAACAACAGCAGCCACGTCATACCGGTAACATCAAAGATTTCGATGGCGTTATCGCCAGCGAAGGTGTTCTCGAGATCATGCAGGATGGCTACGGCTTCCTCCGCTCTTCAGACTACAACTACCTCGCGAGCCCCGATGATATTTATGTATCTCCTTCGCAGATCAAGTTGTTCGGTCTCAAGACCGGCGACACAGTAAAAGGTCTCATTCGTCCTCCGAAAGAAGGTGAAAAGTATTTCGCACTTCTTAAAGTAGAGAGCGCAAATGGTAAGACTACCGAAGAGATCCGCGACCGCGTGGCATTCGAGTATCTTACTCCTCTCTTCCCCGATCAAAAACTGAAGCTCAGTACAACACATGACAACATGTCGACACGTATTCTCGACTTGTTCTCTCCTATCGGTAAAGGTCAGCGCGGTATGATCGTAGCGCAGCCCAAGACTGGTAAGACCGTATTGCTGAAAAACATCGCGAACGCGATCGCAGAAAATCACCCTGAAGTTTATCTCCTGGTGTTGCTGATCGACGAACGTCCTGAAGAAGTTACAGACATGGCGCGCAGCGTGAAAGCTGAAGTTATCGCGTCTACATTCGACGAACAGGCTGAAAGACACGTAAAAGTTGCAAGCATCGTTCTCGAAAAAGCTAAACGTATGGTTGAGTGCGGTCACGATGTTGTGATCCTCCTCGACTCTATTACACGTCTTGCACGTGCATACAATACCGTTGTTCCTTCGTCAGGCAAGATCCTGTCGGGTGGTGTTGATGCAAATGCACTTCATAAACCCAAGCGTTTCTTCGGAGCTGCACGTAAGATCGAGAATGGTGGTTCACTCACTATTATCGCTACTGCTCTTATCGACACCGGTTCTAAGATGGACGAAGTGATCTTCGAAGAATTCAAAGGTACCGGTAACATGGAATTGCAACTCGACCGTAAGTTGTCGAACCGCCGGATCTATCCTTCAATCGACGTACCTGCGTCTGGTACTCGTCGTGAGGACCTGTTGATGAAAGAAGAAGAACTTCAGCGCGTGTGGATCCTCCGCAAGTTTATGAGCGACATGAACTCTGTTGAGGCTATGGAATTCCTGCAGAGCAGGATGAAAGGAACACGTAATAATGAAGAGTTTTTGATATCGATGAATGGGTAATCATTAACCATTAGCCATTTATCATTGACCATTGGGCGGGCTTCGAAAGAGGTGCCGCCCTATTCTTTTATAATCGATCCGTCGTTACCAACGCGGAAATAGATCTCGTCCGTCTTATTTCCATCGCCATCCAAAACAAGCAACTGGAATTTTCTTAGTCCGTAAGTCACGTACGGCTGCGGATCTATCATAAACAATTCTCCTTCCCCCTGGCTTTCGCCCTCGTGTTTCCAAAGAAGATGGTCGCCATCGTAATTGTAGAGACGAAGTTGAAATATATCGTGCTCTTTGAACATCAGTCGAAGAGGAAGAACTTTAATGACTGCCGATTTCGTGGGGGCACGCTCTGCTTCGAGAGAAAATTTTCTTTGTGACAAGAGCAGTGGCATGTCGTCGCTTTCGCGGATGCCGTAGATGTTGTACCTGTAAGTGCCGGCATCTTCAAGTGTATCAGTGAAATTGTATTCGTTCACGGCAAGTCCGTAAGCGTTGCGTCCTGCGCCGATCTCGCTAACGACATCTTTATTGCGGACAACCTTAAACTCCCTGATGTCTCTCGCCATCTTCTCATCGAGTGTCCACTTCATGGTAACGACTTTCTTCTCCAGTCTCGACTCGATCTTCAACGTATCGAGATTTACATCCGCTCTCGGCAAGCCTCTTGGTTTGTCCGATAACTCGATGTTGAACTCACAGAAGTCGCCGAGAAATCCGTCAACGTTAACGAGGTATTGCGTGTTGGCTTTCAGCGATGGCGCTTCAACAAAAACATCTTCAGTCCTTATTTGATTAATGCATTCAATGATGCGATACGTAGACACTTCGCAAGGATTGCCCTCAATCAATATCATCTGTATTCCTTTCGAATCGCGGCATGCCTGCGAGCTGATATTAATAAAGTAATTGCCGGGAGTTGCTACCTTGAATGAGAACCACTGGTCGTTGTGGTATACCAGGCATTTGTTCGTGAGCGCTTTGTTGATGCACTTCCACTGAACGTTAGCGCCGGCTGTCGATGAGTGGAGTGGTTTATGAATATTGAGTTCGAGACGTTCTTCAACGTTGTCGTTACTTACCTGGGCTAATACACCCGCGCTGACAAACATCAGCGCTCCTATCAAAACTCTCCTGATCATTTCCTTGCACGTTTCTTTTCGTGGAATGCTCCTTTGAATTCCGGATCTGCCCTGCGTTTCTGTGCATCGATCTCGCGGGCCATGTCCTGTTTCTCTTCGTAAGATGTTTCTTCTACCGGCACATCGGCCGGCATTTTCTTCAGTGGAATTCTTCCACGAATCACCTTTTCGATGTTCTTGATATGATATTCCTCTGATGGTGTTGCGAATGTTATTGCTTTTCCTTCCGTTAATGCGCGACCGGTACGACCGATCCTGTGCACGTAATCTTCGTAAAGTATCGGCACATCAAAATTGATCACATGAGAAACTCCCGACACATCGATACCACGCGCTGCAACGTCGGTCGACACCAACACGCGTAATTTTCCCTCGCGGAATTCCGACATCGCGTTGATGCGTGTGTTCTGTCCCTTGTTCGAATGCACCACGCGAGCGGGCCCGAGTTTCTTACGATCGATAAACTTAAAAACGCTGTCGGCGTTTTCTTTCGTGCGCGCAAAGATCATCACGCGATTAAATTCATCGGAGCTCAGAAGCTTTTCGATAAAATTGATCTTCGTACGACGATTGGGCACATGATATAGTTCCTGTTCCACCAGCTTCGCAGGCGTTGACTGTGGTGTGACTTCAATTCTCACAGGGAACTCGAGGAATTCTTGCGAGAGTCTTTCGACTTTGTGTGGAAATGTTGCGGAGAAGAGAAGGTTCTGACGCTTGTGCGGAATTACTTCGAAGATCTTGCGGAGCTGCGGCATGAAACCCATGTCCATCATCCTGTCGGCTTCGTCGAGCACGAGTGTCTTGATCTGTTTCACGGGCAGTTCATTCCGGAGGTAGAGGTCCATCATTCTGCCTGGCGTTGCCACGAGAATATCGACGCCGTTTTTTATCTCCGCAATTTGCGTTTGGGGACCAACACCTCCATAGATGCCGGCGATCCTAAGGTCGGTATGCTTCGCCAGGTCGCGACCTTGCGTTAACACCTGTACAACAAGTTCTTTTGTGGGTACCAGGATAACGGCGCGCGGATCGGTGCCTTGCTGGTAGTTCACTTTAAGCAACAACGGCAGCATGTAGGCTGCGGTCTTGCCTGTGCCGGTTTGTGCGATGCCGATAATGGCCTGCCCGCCCAACACGAGTGGTATACATTTCTTTTGAATGGCAGTGGGTTCTCCGAAGCCATTCTCTTCAACGGCTGTTAGCAGCTGTTTATTCAGCTTCAGCTCCTTCCACGCATCACGTTGTTCTTCGGTCACTGTATATTTGCTTCCCCCGATCCCAGGGGACAAGGTTATGACAATGTTAATTGTAAACGCGAAAATAGTAAATGAAGGTCAAGTGATCGAGGGCGATGTGCTGATCAAAGGTCAGTATATCCAAAAGATTGGCGGTGACCTGCAATCGACCAAAGTAAAACGGGTAATAGACGCGAAAGGACAGTTTCTTTTCCCCGGCGTGATAGACGACCAGGTGCATTTCCGGCAGCCCGGCCTTACCTACAAGGGCGATATTTTCACTGAGTCGAGGGCAGCCGTTGCAGGGGGTGTAACCACGTACATGGAGATGCCCAACACCGTTCCCCCGACATTCACACAGAAGCTTCTGGAAGCAAAGTATGCTATCGGGGCTAAGAATTCATTGGCCAACTTTTCATTTTACATAGGCGCTTCGAACGACAACCTCGAAGAAGTTTTGAAGACCGACGTCAGGAAAGTTTGCGGGTTAAAGATCTTCATGGGCTCGTCGACAGGAAATTTATTAGTCGATGATCCTAAGGTGCTCGAGGGTTTCTTTTCGAATTGGACTTCAATCATCGCATCTCATTGCGAAGACGAGCCTACGATCCGGAAGAATAATGAAGCTGCAAAAGAAAAGTATGGTGAAGATGTTCCCATCGAGATGCATCCGCAGATCAGAAGTGAAGAAGCTTGTTATAAGTCATCGTCGTTTGCGATAGGACTTGCAAAAAAGTTTGGAACGCGGCTTCATGTACTTCACATCTCGACGGCAAAAGAAACAGAGCTGTTCTCGAATGATCTGCCGTTGGAGAAGAAGCTGATCACTGCCGAAGCGTGCGTTCATCACTTGTGGTTTTCGGATGCTGACTATAAACAGCTGGGCATGAAGATCAAGTGGAACCCGGCGATAAAGACGGCGGCCGACCGTGAAGGAATATGGAAGGCACTGTTGGATGATCGTATTGATGTTATTGCTACGGATCATGCACCGCATACTGTTGAAGAGAAGAATGGAACCTATTTCAAGGCACCGTCAGGTGGACCGTTAGTTCAGCATTCGTTAGTAGCGATGATGGAGTTTTACCAGCAGGGAAGAATTACGGTGGAGCAGATCGCTTCGAAGATGAGTCACAGGCCGGCAATCTTGTACAGGGTTGAGAAAAGGGGTTTTATTCGCGAGGGATATTTCGCAGACCTGGTGTTGGTGGATCCGTTGTTGTCGTGGAAGGTGGATAAGAGTAATATTTTATATAAGTGTGGATGGAGTCCGTTCGAGGGGCAGACGTTTCATTCGGCGGTTACGCATACTTGGGTGAGCGGGCATTTGGCGTGGGCGAATGAGATGTTGGATGAGAGTAAGATGGGGATGAGGTTGAGTTTTGACAGGTGAGGTGTACGGTTTACCTGACGATCTTTAAGTGAAGCGGGTGAAATTCTTTATAAAGGATGGTTTTGTTGTGATGTTGCGTGACAACTAAAAACCATTTTTTATGAAACTGACGAAAGAAGATCTTGACGCGATCGGTAGTCTGATCGACGAGAAACTTGACAAGAAACTTGAAGAGAAGTTTGCACCTTTTATTGAAACTCAAAAACAGGTCTTAAAGGCTCAATCCGAGATGAACAAGAGACTTGATATCATGCAATCTCAAATTCTGAAAATCTATTCTGACCTCCAGGAGATGATCTAATGAAAGTCCTCAAAGATCTCAACTAACCCCCACAAAAAAAGCCCCATTCCCGGGGCTTTCCATTTCCTAAAAAAAAATTTGGGTGAAAGACGGGGCTCGAACCCGCGACCTCCAGAATCACAATCTGGCGTTCTAACCAACTGAACTACATTCACCGTAGTATAAAAGGACTGCAAATTTAGAAAAATCCTCGAAATCTTACCGGCTCAAATACAGGTTCCGCTCATTATAGATGTTCAGGAAATAGTCATCCATCAAATCATCTATAAAGTAAATCGCCTCCCCCGTCGACTTCATTTCCGGGCCAAGCTCCTTATTCACCTCCGGAAACTTGCTGAACGAAAACACCGGCACCTTTATCGCATAACCCTTCCTCTTCGGCGTGAACACAAAATCCGTAACCTTTCGTTCTTCCAACATCACCTTTGTTGCGTAGTTGACATACGGCTCATCATAAGCCTTGCAAATGAATGGCACCGTACGCGACGCACGTGGGTTCGCCTCAATCACATACACCTTATCATTCTTTATCGCGAACTGGATGTTGATCAATCCCTTCACCTGCAGCGCCTGTGCAATCTTCGTCGTATACGTTTCTATCTGCTTGATCACAAAATCGCCGAGATTATACGGAGGCAACACCGCATACGAATCTCCCGAGTGAATGCCAGCCGGCTCTATGTGTTGCATGATGCCGATGATATAAACATTCTCGCCATCACATATCGCATCTGCCTCCGCTTCGATCGCATTCTCGAGGTAGTTGTCCAGCAACACCTTGTTATCGGGCAAGTGTTTCCAGATGTCGATGATATGATTCTCGAGTTCTTTCTCGTTGATCACGATCTTCATGCTTTGTCCACCCAACACGTACGAAGGACGAACAAGCAACGGGAATCCTATCTGCTTAGAAACTTCCAACGCCTCATCAGGATCGGTAGCAACACCGAATTCAGGATAGGGAATATTCTGATCCTTCAACAACGTGGAGAACCTCCCGCGATCTTCCGCAAGGTCGAGGGAATCGAACGACGTACCGATGATCCTGATGCCGTACTTGTTCAGTTTCTCTGCAAGCTTCAACGCGGTTTGTCCACCTAACTGAACAATAACACCAACCGGTTTCTCGTGTTCGATGATATCGATGAGATGTTCCCAGAATACGGGCTCGAAGTAAAGTTTATCGGCGATGTCGAAGTCTGTAGAAACTGTTTCAGGGTTACAGTTGATCATGATCGTTTCGTAACCCAACTCTTTTGCAGCTAATACACCATGCACACAAGAGTAATCGAATTCTATACCCTGCCCTATCCGGTTCGGTCCCGATCCCAGCACAACAACTTTCTTCTTATCGGAAACAACCGACTCATTCTCTTTATCGAAAGTTGAATAGTAGTACGGTGTCTTCGCTTCAAATTCAGCAGCACATGTATCCACCAACTTATAAACGCGCTTGATACCAAGCTCTAATCTTTTTGTGCGGACCTCGCTTTCCAGGCAATGGAGCAAATGCGCTATCTGCCTGTCGCAGAAACCCTTTTCTTTAGCAGTACGCAACAGGTCTGCCGGTACCGTAGCGAGATCGTACTCTTCTATCTTTTGTTCTACCACGATCAGCTCTTCGATCTGCTCGAGGAACCACTTGTCGATCTTCGTGACATTGTGAATGGTTTTCAGAGGCACACCGATCTTGATCGCATCGTGAATATGGAACAGCCTGTTCCATGTCGGATTAGCAAGGCTGTGCATGAGCTCATCCTGGTTGCGAAGCTCTTTGCCATCGGCACCGATTCCGTTTCTGCGGATCTCGAGCGACTGACAGGCTTTCTGGATCGCTTCCTGGAAGTTGCGTCCAATGCCCATTACTTCACCAACACTCTTCATCTGCAAACCGAGACGACGATCGGCGCCGTGGAATTTATCGAAGTTCCAGCGCGGGATCTTTACGATAACATAGTCGATGGCCGGTTCGAAGTAAGCCGATGTAGAACCAGTGATCGCATTTCTTAACTCGTCGAGGTTGTAACCGATCGCGAGCTTAGCAGCGATCTTCGCAATAGGATAACCTGTTGCTTTCGAAGCGAGCGCCGACGAACGCGAAACGCGTGGGTTGATCTCGATACCGACGATGTCGTCGTTAACCGGGTTCACGGCAAACTGCACATTACAACCACCGGCAAACTGACCGATTCCATTCATCATGCGGATCGCCAGGTCGCGCATGTGCTGATACACCGTGTCGGGAAGTGTCATGGCTGGAGCAACTGTAATTGAGTCGCCGGTGTGTATGCCCATCGGGTCGAAGTTTTCGATGGAGCAAATGATGATGATATTCTTATTGGCGTCGCGAAGAAGTTCGAGCTCGTATTCTTTCCATCCCATGATACTCTGTTCCACAAGAACTTCATGAATGGGCGAAGCATGCAGACCGCGGTTCAACGCTTCGTCGAATTCTTCGGGGGTGTTTACAAATCCTCCACCGGTTCCGCCGAGTGTGAAGGATGGACGAATTACAAGCGGGAATCCAATGTCCTGCGCGATCTCTTTTCCTTCCAGGAATGACGTTGCGGTGGCGCCTTTGCACACATGCACGCCGATCTCGAGCATCTTCAAACGGAATTTCTCGCGGTCTTCGGTAGTCTCTATCGCGTTGATGTCGACGCCGATGATCCTGACGCCGTAGTGTTGCCAGATACCAGCTTTCTCGCAGTCGATACACAAATTCAGCGCAGTTTGCCCGCCCATCGTGGGAAGCACGGCGTCGATGTGGTGTCGTTCGAGGATCTCGCGGATGGATTTTTTCTCCAGGGGTTTCAGATAAACATGGTCGGCGTTGATCTTGTCGGTCATGATCGTGGCCGGGTTGGAGTTGATCAGTACAACTTCAATTCCTTCTTCACGAAGCGAACGAGCGGCTTGAGAGCCGGCGTAATCGAATTCGCAGGCCTGTCCTATGATAATGGGCCCGCTACCGATGATCAGTACGGAACGAATGCTTCTGTCTCTTGGCATTTGGTGCTACGGCTTGGATAAATTGGCGCAAAAATAACTTTTTATTTGAGCTTTATAAGCTTCGTAACAGAAGTTCCGAAAACAGATTTCACTTTGACCAGATACAAACCGTTCGACCAATTACTTGCGTCGTATTCGCGTTGAAAATCTCCCGACGGAGAAGAAAATTGATCGGTTGAAACGACCTGACCTTGCGTGTTCAAAATTTCTACACTGATATCAGACGCCGACGGCAGGTTCAACTTCAAATACATTGAATTCCCGACAACCGGGTTCGGCCATGGACAAGCAATACTGCTGTTACCGGTTCCATATTGTGGTTCGAGACCTGTTATTGAGCTTTGGATGTTGAGGTTGTCGATCGCCCAACCCCAACCGCTCTTCAGAGAATCTGAATGTAAGCGAAACCTGACGAGCACCGCATCGCCCGCTTTGAAATTTCCACCTGTCGTAAGATCGAACTGATGCGACGTGAGCGCCGTTGAACTCGTTGGCGAACCTCCAACATCGTACATCGACTTCCAGCTGCTCAAATAATTTGCAGCGTATGGCTCAACCAGCTGCTTCCAGGTTACGCCGTCTTTCGAAGCCTCCACGACCACATAGTCTTTCACCTTGCTTCCTGAATATTCAACCAGTGCAATGTCTTCGTAATAAATTCTTGGGTTGAGTGCACTCACTTTGATGGCCTTCTTCGTCATGAACGTGAATTCGGAAATGCCATCGATACCCAACCCTGTGTTGTATGGATGATCGGTGCTCATTCGTCCGTCGTTTCCGCTGACTACTACGTCGAAGAAGTTCCCGGTGAGGTTGGGGCTTTGTGTTGCAAAAGTTGCCACGATCTCGTCGAGCGGCGACTCGAGAGATATGATCGCAGTTGTAATGAAGTCACCGCTTTCGGGAAATGTTCCAACATTACCGACCGAATCGATTGCCCTGATCCTGTATTGAAATTCGTCGCCGCCGTCGAGACCGAGTGCAGTGAGATCGATCACCGGTGAATACAGGTCGCTAGCCGGGTTAACGATGATCTCTGCGCTTGTTGTCGTTCCTCCATTAACATTGTAATCGACGAATATTTGCTTAGGCCCGTGAGTGTCGTCGATCTTCATATCTAAAGTGATCGATGTCGTTCCGTTCATGAGATAATCGAAGTGCTGATGACGGATCGCAGGAGGAGTTTCATCGATCTGGATCTTTAAGTTATCGATCGCCCATCCCCATCCTGCTGAGAAGGGATCGCTATACAACCGGAAACGAATCGCTACTTCATCGCCGGCGCTAAACTTGTCGAGCATGTTAAACTCATGCGGGCGGTACAAAGCCGGAGTTCCAACGGCAGTGGAATTTGTTCCATCGAAATTGTTGTTCCAAAGATCCTTCCATGTACTGTTGTACGCACAGTCGTAACCATCGGCAATGGCGATCCACGTTGTACCTCCGTCGATCGAACCTTCTACCACAACGTAATCATAAAAGTCTTCGCTCGGCCAAACGGCTCCATCTTCACCGGGTTCCACAAGAACAATCTCGTCGAACTTAATAGTTGCGTCTTTAGATGCAACGTGTATTGGTGACTTCAATGTGTAAATGAGATCAACATGAGCTCCAACTGAACCACCGACAGGATACGGGCTCGGCGACGACATAATATGACCGTCGAAGTTTGCATCTTTTACAATCGTGAAGCCGCTTCCGAAAAAATCGGCCGTTGAGAGGTCGTTGAAATTATTTGCGTAAGATTTCTTCGTCTCGCCAAGGCCAGCCACGATCACCATGTTAAATGCTGTTGCTGTGGGATTATAGCTAACGTTGCTCGCAACCGCTACGTCCTCCGCACGAATACGGTATTCGATCGTATCACCAATGGTGAAATTGTTCTTCGTAATAACAGTCTCGTACAATGATGTACTTCCCGATGTCAACATCATTGTCTTGTCGGTCTGCACATCGCCATTCAATTTCCATTGAACCTTCACATTATCAACACCAATGTTGTCGGTAACTGTTGCGTCTATCGCGAAGTCGTCGATGTTCGTGATGAATTCTTTTTTCGTGTGCGTGATTACCGGCGGAGTTACATCGGGACCTGCGTGAAAATGAATGTCCTGGAAATAAAATGGAGTTCCACCAGGCACAACTAACAAAGGCACATTATAAAACTCTCTTCCGTCGTTGTCATTCAACTGGATCCAGTAATTATAATCCTGGTGTCCTGTGGGAAGGTCCACTGCATATTCATCAGCATTAGCGGTTGCATGCATCGAAAGAAATGCGAAGGTTCCCTGGTCATTGTCAACCCAATAAGCAAGTGTTACACTATTGACGTTGTACCCGTTTACATCACTCTTCACTTTCACAACCACGTGAAAAGGTCCGCTGGTATTTTCTGTATCCTTTAATGGTGTATGGTCTAATCTCGTATTGATCCAACCCACGTCTTTAAGAATGGCCTTAACAATCGGACCTGGATCGAGGATCCGTTCTGCCGCACCGATAGCCGGTGTCATTAATGAGTTGATGTTGCCCGCCAGGTAAGTTGTCTCATCCAGGTGGGCGATGCTCGAACCACTTACATACGTTGCAGGCGCATAGAGCGACGCTTTTAAACCTCCGTTTGCACCTTTCACGAGGTCGGACGAATAGAATAGTGCCCTGCTCGTTATTACATTCTTCAGGGCAGTTGAAGGAGGCGTGTACTGACCCACATAACTGGTACCGTCGGCGGCCTGGATATTTGTTTCATAAACCACCGGTGTTCCATCGAAGTAGCTGGGAATAACTGCCTGGTTGTTCACCACATCGTAGGCGTGAGTGATCCCGAGACCGTGACCGATCTCATGAAGTACAATACTTACCAAATCGTATTTACCTGCCGGTGGATTGCTTCCGGTGAGCCCAAAGTGCCACGCCGATTGAGTGCTGTTGAAGGTCGCCTCGATGTCGTAATCGTCGGAAGCGTTGAGCTCCACACCCGCTATTTTTTCTGCGACAGCAATCGGGTACCACGCGCCAAAATCAGGGGCTGCGGCAAAATTTCTGACGTAGCTACCGGGTCCGGCGCTGCCCAATACGCCGGTTGCTAAAGGCGTCCAGCGGGCGTGTATGCGAATGGTTACGGGCGACTGGAGCAGGGACGCCCAGATATCCACCGCCTCCTGGAAGGCAGCCTGTGCTTCGGTGGTGAATCCTTCGTAGTCGACCTCAAAATTGGTGGTGGCGGTGCGTGCAGAACCGCGGTTTGCCTTCCACGCGAGGTAATCAGCTGGCGGACCTACCGTTGTGAATTCGTTCTTGCCACTGGCATAACAGATGGTGGGCAGGGCCGTCGCCATTTGCATCCGGGGATTGTTGCGCTGCGCTACAGATGTTGAAAAACAGGCCGTGAGGGCGATCAGGACGACGGCGAATCTTATCATAATCTTCTTTAATGTCCCTGCAACTGCTTCGATACGTCGATCACTTTGTTCCAGACACGAAACGCATTTTTAAAACATATTTTCTCAATGTCCTCCTCGCTGTATCCTCTTTTTAACAATGTGTAGATGAGGTCCGGGTATTTTGATACGTCTTCCAGGCCAAGAGGTAAGCTTCCTGATACTCCATCGTAGTCGGAACCGATGCCCACGTGGTCGATACCGGCGATCTTCACAACATTATCGATATGGTTGGCGACCGTTTCGATGTTGGTTGGATTGGGGTGAGCGCTGTCGAATTTGCCGTTGAGTCTCAGGGCTGTTGAGTCGAGAAACGCGGTGAAGAAATTGATCATGATGACACCGTCTTTCTCGCCGAGTTTTTTGATCATGTCGTCGGTCATGTCGCGTTTTGCTTTGGGAGAAAATTTCCGACACGATGAATGTGATGCGATAGCGGGGGCTTTGCTGTGTTCCATCACCTGGTAGAATGTTGCATCGTCGACGTGCGAGATGTCGACAATGATGCCGACGCGATTCATTTCGGCAACTACCTGTTTACCGAAAGCACTCAGGCCTCCGTTGGTGTGAGTTGTGTCGCGCGATGAATCGCAGATCTGGTTGTCTTTGTTGTGAGCGAGCGTGATGTAACGAATGCCGCGGTCGTAGAAATACTTTATGTTGGCGAGGTCGTTGCCTATCGGCGCTCCGTTTTCCATTCCCATTGGCAAAGAGATCTTTCCTGCTTTTGTATTTGATTGAACATCGGCTGGTGTATTGGCAAGCGCAAACTTATCGGGCAACACTTTTGTAACTCCAATAACAAAGTCGATCAAAGAATCTGCGAGCTCTTTACCATTGTCGGGCTTCGATTGATATTCGATAGGAATATAGATCGACATGAATGGAGCATCGAGTCCACCTTGTTTTGCACGGGTGTAATCGAGTTCGCCTTTACCAGTATGAATGAGTGTGTCGGGTGAATCGATACCGACGCGATATTTCTTTTCCTTTACAAGGAGATCGGGAAGATCGATGTGACCATCTACGATGATGTATTTGTTGGCAAGATCTTTTGAGCGCGTCTGGAGAGAACTATTTGTTTTTTTTGTAACACTGCATGAAGTCGTAAAAAACACGATCAATACTAAAAACAAGCAGAATCTCACAGGCATAGAAGGTTATCTTTGCCAAGATAGAAAAGATTTGTGGCCAATATTGAAAATATACCCCTTATAACGAGGGCACAATTATCCCTTAGAAACGGGCAGGATAAGCCCGAAATATGGATCGCATACCAGGGCATTGTGTACGATGTAACATCGTCGCGATTGTGGTTGAGAGGTAAGCATTATGAGCATTGGGCGGGACAGGACCTGACGCATGAACTGAAAGATGCGCCGCACACCGAAAAGGTTTTCGAAAGGTTGAAAGTAATCGGAAAGTTGGCCTAAATTTCAGCATGATAATTATTGCGGATAGCGGCGGATCGAAGATCGATTGGCGCCTTCTCAACTCCGATGGATCTATCGGACAAACGAACACACCTGGTTTCAACCCATACTATCAACCAATAGATGATCTCAATAAAACCATCAGTGCTTCGGTAGCACCGATAGTTAAGGAAGAAGTGAAGAATGTGTTCTTCTATGGTGCCGGTGTTTCTTCTGAGAAGAACCAGTTAGTTATCAAAGATTCTTTCCTGTCGTTCTTTCCGAAGGCTAAAGTTGAAATTGGCTGGGATCTTCTTGCGGCAGCACGCGCGTTGTGCGGACACGAACCCGGCATCGCATGTATCATGGGCACAGGATCGAACTCTTGTTTATACGACGGCAAAGAGATCACCGGAAATGTTGCCAACCTTGGTTGGATCCTTGCCGACGAAGGTTCGGGTGCCAACATTGGCAGAAGGTTTTTGGTCGACTATCTCCGCAAGAAATTTCCGGCCGCACTCGAGAAACAGTTCGCCGAAAGATTTCCATTAACGCGCGAAGAGTTTCTTGAGAAAGTTTACCAGCAAGAGAAGCCCAGTGCATTCCTCGCCAGCTTCATGCGATTCATATTCCAGCATTTGAAAGAACCGTATTGCCACAAGCTCGTGTACGACAGCTTTGCTGAATTCTATGAGAACAACGTGATGCAGTATCCTGACTACAAAAACCTGAAAGTACATTTCACAGGATCCGTCGCATTTTACTTCAGCGACATCTTACGGCAGGTAGCAAACGACAAGGGCATTACCGTGAAGAATATTCTCGAGAGCCCGATCGCCGGCCTTACTTTATATCATTCAGAAAAATGAGCACCACCGAATCTTCATCCAACTACAAGCATCTTGATAAGATGAGTGTAATGGAGCTACTGACCGGCATCAACTCCGAAGATTCCAACGTACCCGTTGCAATCAAAAAACAGCTGCCGCAAATAGAAGCGCTGGTAACGGCCGTTGTGGAAAAAATGAGAAAGGGTGGGCGAATGTTTTACATCGGCGCAGGCACCAGTGGCAGGCTCGGTGTGTTGGATGCTTCGGAGATCCCCCCAACATATGGCGTTCGCGAAAAAATTATTGGACTCATCGCCGGTGGCGATCGCGCTATCCGGAATTCGGTAGAGCATGCCGAAGACGATGATGCACAGGCATGGAAGGACATGCAGCCGTTCAATCCAACAAAAGATGATGTCGTTGTGGGCATCGCTGCCTCGGGAAGAACACCATACGTGATAGGTGGTGTGAAAGATGCGCGCATGAACGGCCTTGCGACAGGCTGCATAACATGCAATACAGGGAGTGAGCTCGCGAAGGTTGTAGATTTCCCGATCGAAGTAGTTGTAGGTCCGGAGTTTGTTACCGGCAGCACGCGAATGAAATCCGGAACCGCGCAGAAGCTTGTACTCAATATGATCTCCACCACCACGATGATCCAGCTCGGAAGAGTGATAGGCGATAAGATGGTAGATATGCAACTCACCAACATAAAACTCGTTGGCCGCGGAGCACGAATGGTAGCGGAAGAACTTGGTATCAATTTGGAGGAGGCCGAAGCGTTGCTGAAAAAATATGGCAGCGTAAGAAAGGCGATAGATTCTCAAAAGTAAGTGCATACCATTGAACCCTTTTCCGGCTGGCTTAAATACTACGATCCTTCATCCGACGATCAGTCTCCTTTTTTCGGTAAAGAATATAACTACGATCTCTACGAACAAACCATCTATGGTTACTACATAGACCCCGGATGGGATTCGTTCGGATCGGAAACACTCTACGCAAAAATTCTTTATGCCGACTACACCGAGAAATTTGTCGTGATCGAGATGATTGGCGAATGGAACGACACCATCAACAACGACATCATGACTTTCAAGCGCGGACTGATCGAAGTGCTTGAAGCTACAGGCATTAATAAATTCATTATCATCGGCGAGAATGTTTTCAACTTTCACGGGTCGGACGATAGTTACTACGAAGAGTGGTTTGAAGATGTGGAAGATGGATGGATCGCATTCGTGAGCTTCCCGCAGTTCTTACAGGACGAGCTCAAAAGATATCATGTCGATCAATATGTGAACATGGGAGGAACATTACAGATCGATAACTGGCGGACGTTGAACCCGTTGCAATTCTACGAACTCGTGAATGGTCTTATTCAGAGAAGACTCAACTGAGCATTCTCCACAGGCATATCGGCCGGCACTAAAAATTTCCGTTTTGTTTTCAGCTCCAGGCAAAGAACACGCGTGCGTTGCAATGCTCCTTTGCGGAACCATTTGCCGTGAAGTCCAAACAAACTGCCTTCTGGAATATCAGAGAGTAATGTAGCACGACTCCACTTTGCATCGACGCTCCGAAGAAGTTCGGTGAGATCGGTATCGGAATACGTTGAAGCTTTCGGATTTACCATGTGACGTTTCAAACCGCGAAGGATCTTCTCCGAAAAAATTTCCGGTGTCAGCACAGGCACCATCAGGTCGCGAAAAGTATTCTTCCACTCTTCTCCGTGTGCTTCCACACGATGACCGTATTGTTTATGAACATGAAGGTGTGCCACCTCATGAACATAGGTAATGAGGAAGAGATATGGATGAAGGTCGTTGTTGACGGTGATCTGCGGAGTTTGCCCGTGTTTACAACTGAAGTCGCCGATCTTTGTTTGTCGTGCCTTGCGAAGTTTGAATTTGAAGGGGTTTGATTGCCATAATTGAAGGCAATAGGGTACGGCGGCTGAAGGGATCTGAGAGCTAAGTATGTTGGTAAGTTTCTCTACGGCACTCGTCATATTTCACGCAAAGAACGCGAAGTTGAACTTCCACGCAAAGTGCGCAAAAAGAATTTTGTCTGCGTCCTTTGCGTGCATTTACTTTTGCGCACTTTGCGTGGAATACAAATAAAAAGGCCTCGAATATTTCGAGACCTTTCCTTACGATTTTAAGTACTGATTACTTAACTGCAGTTGTATCACCAGTCTTAGTAGTGTCAGCCACTTTTGTTGTGTCAGGGGCAGGGGCAGTAGTAGTGTCAGCTGTTGAAGCTTCTTCTTTAGCAGCACCACCGCCGCAAGCCAACATTGTAAGTGCGAAGGCACCTACGAATGCTAATGCGATCAGTTTTTTCATAGTTTTTTACAGGTTTTAATTTGCCTGCAAATATAACATGTTAGAGGAATATTAGAATGAGAGGTAATAAAAAAGCCGATTTCGGCTATTTTTTCCTGAAGAAGAATCGGACAGGCACACCAGTGAAATCAAACTTTTCCCTCAGTTTATTTTCCAGAAAACGTTTGTATGACTCTTGAATGTATTGTGGGAGGTTGCAGAAGAATGCAAACGATGGACTCCGGGCTGAAACCTGGGTAATGTATTTTATCTGGATCAGCTTACCCTTCATCGATGGAGGCGGGTAATGAACGATTTCGGGTAGTAACGCATCGTTGAGTTGAGATGTCGGGATCTTCTTAGTCTTGTTTTCAAAAACTTCGACAGCCTTTTCTATCACCTGGAAGATGCGCTGCTTCTCCAATACCGATGCAAACACGAAAGGAATGTAAGCGATAGGCGCCAGCTTTTCGAGCATATCCTTCTTCATCTTTTCCGACGTCTTACCGTCTTTCTCAACAAGGTCCCATTTGTTTACCATGATCACCATGCCCTTGTTTTGCTTTTGGGCGAGACTTATCAGGCTTACGTCCTGCGATTCGAGGCCCTGCGTTGCATCGATCACAAAAATGCAGACATCACATTCTTCAAGTGCTCTTAAGGAACGCAGCACCGAATAAAATTCGATGTCGTCTCTCACTTTGCTCTTCTTACGGATCCCGGCGGTGTCGGTGAGAATAAAGTTCTTACCAAACATCTTATAGTGTGAGTCGATGGCATCGCGCGTCGTTCCGGCTTCGTCGGTAACGATACTTCTTTCATTACCCAACAACACATTAAGCAACGACGACTTTCCAACATTAGGCCTGCCAAGAATAGCGATGCGCGGAATACCGGCATCGGGATCTTCGATGCCTTGTGTAGGGAAAATTTTTACGAGTTCGTCGAGAAGCTCACCGCTGCCGCTGCCATTCTCCGCAGAGATGGGGAACACTTCGCCCATGCCGAGTGCATAGAACTCAGAAGCGAGTATGGCCTTATCGGGAGTGTCGGCTTTGTTGGCTGCGATGAACACAGGTTTCTTCGAGCGACGTATGATGTTGGCGAACTCTTCATCGTAACCCGTGAGTCCTGCACGGCAGTCGAGCATGAAGATAACGGCGGTACACTCTTCGATAGCGAGTTCGACCTGGCGCCGGATCTGCGATTCGAATTTATCGTCAGAGCCGGTAACGTATCCGCCGGTGTCGATAACAGTAAAGAAATGGCCGGTCCATTCGGCATAGCCGTAGTGGCGATCGCGGGTAACGCCGGGCATATCGTCCATAATGGCCTGGCGCTCTTCTATGAGGCGGTTGAAAAAAGTCGATTTACCGACATTGGGACGTCCTACGATTGCAACGATATTGGCCATGGCGCAAAAATAGTAAACGGTAAACGGTATACGGTAAACGGTGGAACAAATCTCGGGGGCTTGACGGGGTAAATCGCTAACACCGGCTGCACTGTTTACTGTTTACAGCTTACTGTTTACCATTACTCGAGGTACCCAAACTGTTTCAACCTCAGCTTCTGTTTCCTCCAGTTCTCAGCAACCTTCACCCGTGTTTCTAAAAAAACCTTCTTGTTAAAGAAAGTCTCAAGATCCTTCCGTGCTTCGGTACCCACCTTCTTCAGCGACGAGCCAGCCTTGCCGATAACGATACCTTTCTGTGAATCGCGCTCAACATATATCATTGCCGAGATCCGGATCATCTTCTCCTCGTCTTTGAAGCTTTCGATGCCCACTTCACAACTGTAAGGGATCTCCTGTTCGTAGTTGAGGAAGATCTTTTCGCGAATGATCTCGGCTGCGAAAAATCTTTCGTAACGATCGGTGAGTGTATCCTTCGGATAATAACCCGGATGTTCGGGCAGGTATTTCTTTACGAGGTCGAGAATGGTTGAAACGTTCTCTCCTGTCTTTGCTGACACGGCGATGATCTCAGCGGCGTTGAAATGTTCTTTCCAGTACGACATCTTATCGTCGACCTGTGAACCTTTGCCGAGATCCGATTTATTGACGACAAGAATGATCGGCGTCGTGATCTGTTTGAAACGATCCATGATCGCCTGGTCGAATTTTTCGCCGAGCTCTACTACTAATAAGATCACGTCGGCATCTTCGAGAGATACCTGCACATAGGTCATCATGGCCTGGTGAAGGTCGTATTTGGGTTCGAGAATGCCGGGAGTGTCGGAATAAACGATCTGGAAGTCGGCCCCATTGAGGATGCCCATGATGCGATGTCGTGTGGTTTGCGCCTTGGCGGTAATGATCGACAGGTTTTCGCCGACCAGTTTGTTCATGAGGGAGGACTTTCCGACGTTGGGTTTACCGACAATGGAGACGAAACCGGATTGATGCATTGGGCAAAGGTACGAAGGACGATTTACGAGGTACGATTTTTATTAGAGATCATCGGGACCGAACGTATATGGGTCTTTAATGGAAAGATTGTTTAAACTTTTTTCTTTGAAGTACCCTGCGAGTAACTGGTCGTCTTTCCGTCGCGATTGTCGCATGCTTTTGATCTCGATTTTTTGAGGAGTCAATGATTCAAAGGATTCATTGGATCTCCATAACACAGCCCGGCCACCGATAGGCTCGAAGTCGCTGGATACACCAGAAAAAATCCCCTGTAATACCTGGGGTGCCTCCATGGAGCCAATTCTATATATATGATAAAACGATTTTCTTCCCTTTGCTGATTTCATCAAAATAAAAAGGCAGCCATCATGATTTATAACTTCTCCCTCATAGTTTAATCTTTTGCCTTTGAGATGATAAAGTACCCTGCCTTGTTCCATCCATATCTTTACGGGTGACCTCAGAAGCTTCTCTTTTTCTTTACTCATTCTTACGTAGCAATAGTATTCGCCCAGAATGCTTTCGAGGATCGGATCAATTTCACTTGATTCACAAAAAGTTCGGAAATTTTTATAGCCAATAAATTTTGCGATCAAGTTCAGTTTAGACTCACGAGGTTCCGAATCCTTCTCATCATACTGAGTATACTTTTTCAAAGTACCGGCATCAAACTTCTCCTTAGTCGCATCCGAAAGTGCTAATGCCATTTCCTTGAATCCTTTCGAAGTCATATCCGTCCCTACTTTGTCTTTCAGTTTTTCAACAAGTTGTTTTAAGTAAACCCCTTTCTCTTTCATTCAAACAATTTCCGAAAACAAACCAACATTTCCCGAAATCATACTTACGATTTCCGAACACTTCAGGCATCACAAAGCCACACCTTTGACTCGTCGATCGACAAACATCTGAACAGGCGCAGCCCAACGCGCTTTAATGGGAGGCAACTGAAAGCCGCACCTGTGCAGATCCCACCCATGCAATAAGCCGCACCGCGGACGAACGGTGAGTGTACGTGCACAGCACGCAACGCTCTTCCCGTGCGGCGATTTCCAACAAACAAAACAATAATTGAAATGAAGACTCTGAAATATGTTTTCGTATTGATCGCTATTGCCGTAACGGCAATCAGCTGCACGGAGGAAAATGTGAAACCGCTCGGGAGTGATGAAAATGACCCGATCGTGATCCCGCCTCCCCCGCCGCCTCCAGGTGGTGGTGGTAAATAGGTGTACTAACCGGAACGGCGAGCTCATTCAAAAAGGCTCGCCGTTTTTCTATAACTTTAACCAACCTCTTCCGTCTCCCCAATGAAGATCCCGCATTGCATACTGCTAATGATATGCATTTCTTTTGGATGCTATGCCCAATCCAAACTGGATTCGCTGAAAGAAGATCTTTCGAAAGCCAAGATTGACGGTGATCAAAAAATGGAAGTTTACAGACTCTTCCAGGTTGCATACTACTTCCACAACGCATACACCTACGACAGCGCCATTCATTATTATAATGAAATGCTGGAAAAAGCACCCGACAAGATCTACGAGGCTTCGGCATTAAACGGAATCGGCGCAGCCTATAGCAACAAAGGTGTTCCCGCTCAAAGCATTCCATATTATACCCAGGCAATTGCATTGTATGAAGAATTGAAGGACACTACGAATGCAACAACGGCCGCACTTAATCTTGCTGCCATATATAAAGACATGGGTCTTTATGAAAATGCGTTGGAGATCTCGTATAGCAATTTATCTAAGCTGGAGAAACAAGCGCCGAGCCGCACGCTCGCCTCATGTTACAACACCATCGGAACCGTGTATATCAGGATACACGACTACGAAAAAGCATTAGACTTCTATCGCAAATCTCTCGCTGTCAGGAAATCGATCGGTTATGAGCAAGGCGTTGCACAATCACTCGGAAATCTCGGTGAGCTGTTCAACGAAATGAAACAATACGACAGTGCGCTGAATAATCTTCAGAAAGCCGTGGAGATAAGGAGAAAGCTCGGTGACAAGCGAGGGCTCGGCCGTACACTTACAGTGATCGGCAGCACGTTTAACCAATCCGGGAAACAACGTGAGTCAATTTCGCAGTTAACGGAAGCGCTCTCGTTTAATCGCATCTCAGAAGATAACGTTGGTGAGATCCTGACACTCCATGAGCTGAGTGTTGTCCACACGTCGCTAAAAGATTTCGTTCATGCAGAACAGGATTTGATCTCCGCACAATCATTGATCAGCAAAACCCAAACGCACGATTATCTGAAAAGGAATCTCGAATTGCAGGCGAATCTTTATCGTGAAAAGGGCGACACGAAAAAACTGGTCAACTCGCTGGATAGGCTTGCGATCGTTAAAGACAGTCTCTTCAACCAGGAAAAAGTTGAAAGTCTGCTGGCACTAGATATTCAATATGAGACCGAAAAGAAACAACAACAGATAGTGCTTCTTCAACAACAACGAAAGGTCGACGAGGCAGAGCTGGAGAAAAGCAAACTCCAGATCATTGGGCTGGTAATTTTCGCAATTCTGCTTTTCGTTGGAGCCCTGCTCAGTTATCGTCTGTATTCTGTTACTCAAAGGGAAAAGAAGAGCGCCGAATTGCATAGCCAGGAAATGCATCATCGAACAAAGAACAATCTCCAGATGCTCTCGAGTTTCTTCACGATACAGGCATCGATACTGGAAGACGATAAGAAGGCCCAGGAGTTGATTGTAGATACCCAGGGTCGCGTGAAAACGATGGCATTGGTTCACGACAAACTTTACCAGGGCGCCGATGCCTCCGAGTTGAATCTCAGGGAATACATTACCGACCTCGTGACTTCCCTTCTTTACACGTATGGTTATAATGAGAATACTTATAAACTCGATCTTAACATAATCGATGTCAATACGGACATCGATAAGGCGGTAAGGATCGGGTTGATCATCAACGAACTGATCACGAATGCCCTTAAGTATGCATACGAAGGACAAAAGGAGCCGATGTTGAAGATCTCTCTTTCGAAAACTAACGACATGATCCTGATCGAGGTGGGCGACAATGGCCTTCGTCCTTTGACCTCTGCTTCGTTTGAGAACGGCAAATCCTTCGGTTTGAAGATGGTGAACCTATTTGTTCGCGAACTGAAAGGACAGATCGAGCTCCGGAATGACCATGGTACTTCTTTTTTAATAACTATTCCATAAAATGAAAAAGATCAGAGTGCTTATTGTTGAAGACAACGTACTCGTTGCAGAAGCGATTGAGATCACATTGAAAAAACATTCTCTCGACATCGTCGGGATTTGCCGGTCGGGAAGTGATGCCGTGAAATCGTTCAGGGAAAAAGAAGTGGACCTGGTCCTCATGGACATCAAGCTTGACGGTAAGATGGATGGCATCGAAGCAGCTTCGCAGATGCTTCAACATCGCGCTGTCCCGATCATTTATCTCAGCGATCACGTGGACCATAAGCATGTGAAGCGCGCGATGAATACCCATCCGGCAAACTATTTGTCGAAGCCGTATGATGAAGCGGGACTGGTAAGGGCTATTGAAATAGCTTTTAACAATGCACAGGTACCGAAAAACGAAACGATAACCGACAGGGAAGAAGTCTTCGTGTTGACCGACTCTCAACAATTTGAGAGAGTTTATACGAAAGAAGTGATGTATCTGAAAGCTGCGCGATCGTATTGCGACGTTGTTACCGACAAGCACAAGTATACCGTTTGCTCCAGCATGAATCATGTACAGGAGAAGTTTGGGAGTGCCGGGTTTATAAGGGTCCACAAGTCGTATGTGGTCAACTCGAAAAGGATAACGAAGCTGGCTGGCAATATCATTTTTATCAATGACGTTGAACTTAAAATGGGTAAGGAGTACCGAGATGAACTGATGAGTGTTTTGAAGTTCATAAAGTAGTGTAGGGAAAGCCGGGAGGACTGTTGGGAATAATTCCTTTGTTAATACACCGTCTCTTTTAAAATAGCGGCGAACAATGTCTTTCTTCCCGGAAAATTATACTCACGAGGTATTTTTATCTCATGCCATAGAAGATCGTGCGGCCATCGCCGACGAGCTTTATGCAGCGCTTAAAAATGCAGGCATTAAGCTTTGGTACTCAGGCGACGCCCTGACCTCAGGGGAAGATCTCAAAAGAGAAATTGAAGTTGCTATCGACGGCTCACGATTCGGGGTTGTTGTGTTCAGCAAAGGATCAATTCACAGGCAATGGATGATCACGGAACTGAATTGGCTCGAGAAAAAAGAGATCAATAACACAATCGTCGTTCTTCCGGTCTTATACGACATGACGATCGCAGAGTTAGCGGTCATTTATCCAAGGTATGCTGCAAGGTTTTGCATTCATTGGCATCGTGGAGTTGAATACACCGTTGCTCAAATTCTTGAACACGTTAAGAAGCATCGGGAAATTCAAAAATTAATTTGGCGAAGGTTCCTCTTCTCACTTGCAGCCATTGTCCTCTCCCTGATATTCGCAGTTTCATTTATTACATATTTCATAACTCACGACCGTCCCACGGGCGAACAGATCGAAAATGTAATCAACGAACGAATTCAGGCAGTGACCAATATGGTCGACAATAGGTATGTGGAACCTGTGAAGAGAGAAGGTGTTGTTGTTCGTCAAGCTAAAATTGACTCGACACGTCTGGCATACCTGGAGACAGGCACATCACACCTTCGTAATGAATATGAATTCAACAACGGCACATCAATAATCCATGCACGCATGCATGTTGAAGATGCGATCGGTAAAGATGTTGTTGAGCTTGCCGAAACACCCGGCTACGGAATGGACTCGCTCGACATCTACTGGTCGGCCCCAACCGTTGTTGATGGCTTCAGACATGTCTCATTTAGTCTTGTCAACAAAAGGCCGATCCAGTTCAGCTCGAAAGGCAGGAAGAACGGCACCGTGTATTCCGTTACGGTCAACTACACGAATGGCATACAATTCATCAACGTATCGTTAACCATTCCACCTACGCCCGCAGGAACAAAACGACACGAGATGATACTCGCAGGCCTGGGGCCAGTCGAAACTTACTACTTCGAAAAAGGCCTCGATGGCGAGTGGTACTTCAAAGAAGTTAAACAGGCATTGCCATGAGAGCCATAAAGATATTCTTTCTTTACTTCGTTTTGATTGCCTGCACGGCACAGTCGACCGAAGCGCAGACCGTTTACATTACGAAGACGGGAGCCAAATATCATCGCGGGTCGTGCCAGTATCTCCGGAAAAGTAAGATCTCGATAGCAATGAAAGATGCGATCGATCGTGGCTATGAACCGTGCAGCGTGTGTGAACCCGGTGGTCTTTCAAAAGATCAGAAGACATCACCAACATCTACTCCTACTCAAAAGAAACCCAACACATCCAACAATACCGAAAATCCATCCACGCAAAAGCCGAAGGAGTCCACGTCGCGACAATGTACTGCCACGACGAAGGCAGGAACGCGCTGCAAAAGAATGACTACGAACGCGAGTGGTCGATGCTATCAGCATCAGTAGCGGAGTCCGACCCGGCATTTTCGGAAAGTAAAACAGCGGTTTGGGAAAATATATTTCCCCTCCAATAGATATCAGATCACCTTCGGGTAAACAGGAACAATGGCTGGCCCCGGCGATTATGGGCTCATAACTCGTGAGGGGACCTGGGACAAATCAATTAGAAGTATTGAATGGAGTCCCCGGTTGAAGAAGGTTCTTTTCTTCAGCCGAGCCAACGTTCTGCTTTAAATTTATAAATCATGGATTCAGGAAGATTCATATTTATCCTTGTACTCATTGTTGTAGTCTCAATTGGTAGCTTTCTACTCGTTCGTTCGATTGTACTATGGTATTGGAAAATCGACAAGATTGTTGAGAACCAGGAGACACAGATTGAGCAACTGCAGAGACTAGCTGTATCACTCGAACAGCTTTTGAACCATAAGAACACTTAAAAAGTGGGTTGGTACGTCCGAAAATCTTTCAAGCTGGGTCCTCTCAGGTTCAACCTCTCCAACTCAGGTGTGAGCACTTCGTTCGGTGTGAAGGGCGCGCGGATAAATTTCAGCAAGAGAGGAACGTATGTGAACCTCGGCGCCAATGGCATCTATTATCGACAAAAGATAAATACCTCGGGAAGAAGCCGGACATCCAACAACAATCAGGATTCGAATTTTTACAATAACAATCCCGACAATTCGTTCGATATGACCCCGGAAGATGGCTTAACTGACACTGGTTCACGAAACTTTATCGACGAACTTCAACAAAAAGGAAATCGAAAGTCATTGATGTTTTGGCTGGCCGGCGTGCCGTCTTTTCTGGCCTTGATTGCATTGCTGATATTTTTAGAAACGCCAATTGCTACCAACAAAACTTACAGCGCCGAACTGGTGATCACAAAAAATTCCGTCCATATCCGCGAAAACCCTTCAGTGCATGGATCGATTTTACAAACCTCGAACAAAGGCGAAAGTTTCAAATTTCTTGAACGTGTCGACAATGATTGGTTTAAAGTCAAGCTAAAAGACTCTATCAACGGCTATGTTCATGCCGATCTTGCGTTTGTTCAACCAACATTAGGGTCTGTCGAAATCATAAAACGATTCGATAAACATCCATGGATCCGGCAATCTATCACGGCAATGGTAGTCGTATTGATAATAGCCTATTGTACCTGGCTCTATCGCTTTGACAAGAGACGAAGAACTGTCCAGATCTACTATCAAATGGACGATAAACTTAAAACACTTCACGAAAAATTCCTTGAGTGCTTTTACGAATTTGCGTCATCTAAAAGGATCTGGAGCACGTTGAGCACTGAAGACGTAATCGACAGGAAATACAATGCAGGTGCAACTCAACTGGTGTCGCGTGCTGCTTTGCTTTCAATATCCAACGATCGAAAACCAACCCGTTATCTCAAGACTAACGTTCACATTCCTCATATCGGCCTGAAGGGAATTTCTTTATTCTTCTTCCCTGAACGACTCGTTATGGAAACGCAGGGACAATTTGCTGCGGCATTGTACAGGAATATAACTATACACATCTCTACAACACGATTCATTGAGACGGAACCTCTTGCGGCTGATGCGAGTGTAGCCGACTACACGTGGACGTATCTGAATAAGAATGGGGACCCCGATCTTCGTTTCGTCTATAATCCGAGACTTCCAATCTGTACTTATTCAGTTTACAATATTCAATCTACAGAAGGTCTCAACCTCATGATCACCACATCGAAGCCCGCGGCGATGGACAGCTTTGCATCATTCATCAACACCATCGGCGCATACCAGCACAAGATCTATACACCGGCTTGATCTTTCTCACTTCCGCAGCAACAATGAAGCGGCACATCAATTCTGTGTTTTCCGTGCTTTCCGTGAGAGCAAAGGCGGATTCATCCAATAATTTCCATCAGCCTTCGAAACAGCCGGGTTACTCACAAGCGGAACATCTTTACGTATCACCGTAGCATTGGGCTGAATTGCCTCGCTGGGATGAACCTGCTCAACAAACAATTCCCTGAACTGGCTAATGACCGGCACGGTGTGTCTGTCGAGCTCACGATTGTTGATGTCGCGGAGCTTGATGGCATAGTCGAGATCGGACGACAGGCGATCGTTTTGCTTGCGCATGATGTCTCTCGCTGCACCGTCGACATATATCGCAGCCTTTCGTTCTTCGATACGCTCGATGTACTTGATGTTAAAAGGAATGTCGCCGTGCGTTAACCTGAAGTTATTGACATCCGCCAAGTCTACAGGATTGGGCGGAGCATTGAAGCTCACCACGAATGCATTCATGATCGGGTTGTACTCGAATTTGATCACTTTGAAATCGACATCATTCTGTGTCTTGAATACATTATTGAATGAAATGTAGTTGAGATAAAACTTGTCGTTGTGGTTTGCATACTCAACTTTGATGTCGTACATCAGCACCGTTTCTTTCATTGTCTTGTTAAAAACAGCATACTCGAGCTTGTGTATGGCGAAGTTTTTCTTTTCGATATAGATCTTCCCTTTTCCAAAGTGCAGCGGGCCAGATGCCGCATACTTCGTTTCGAATGTAATCACGTAAAGCGAAAGAGTATCGAGCCAAACGTCGTCTTCACGTTTCAGGTAATGATTAAGGATCAGGTCTTTGTTCAATACATTCACGAACGAATACGATGGCTTGTCGAAATTCCGGATTGCATCGTGAAGACGAAGAATGCTCAACTCATTTCCACCATAAGAAAACAAAACCGCGTTCGGAATGTACTTGTTCTTCATCTTGTCGTACGCGTTGGGCTTGTTGTCATACGGAACTTCCGTTGAGGAGTCGCGCTTAAAATCTTCGTTGCGTTTGTATTCAAACAATTCAATTTCTGTTTGAAGCTGGTCGTTCGTCGCGAAACCTTTGTCGAAAACTTCAACGATGGCTTCGTTGAGGTTGATGTAAGTGCTGTCTCTTACCTGGTAGTCGCGATAGTAGCCCAAATAAGAATAGGGTTGTTGCGGATAATTATTCGGGATATTCTTGATGGCACTGGTAATGATACCACTGGTGGAGGGCTCTCCCCTGCTCCTGACCTTATGATCTTTCGATCGGACAACGATCTCGTCGAGCTCCGTTACCGCGGGCTTCAATGGCAACACCGTAACTGTTTCGTGACTGAAAATATTTGTTGGAAAAAATGCTGTTGTGTAGCCGATGCTCGACACGACAATGGTGTCGCCGGAAGTTTCGACCCATGTTGGAATGCTGAAGTCGCCATCTGCGTTTGCTACAACACCGAGTGATTTATTCTTCACCCTCACAGTGGCGAAAGGAACTGCATCTTTCGTGCGCGTATCGATGATCCTTCCACTGAATACGGATGTCTTTTGTGCGAAACACACACCGCACATTATTAACATCGTCAGCAAACAGGCAACTGTCCGTTCGGTTTTCATTATAACAATTTAGTTACATGTTACTGAACGCAAATGACTATTCTAGGAATGGATACCCCTCATTTTTATGACGCTTCCCGGACTTACGCCCGATCAGTCGCAAGGTTCTTGCTACTCAGTTTACCGGTAAAGTAAAGCTGGCGAGGGGCGGCTATTACTTAAAAGAGGGAAAAGTTTGCAACGCGATCGGCATCGTTACGAAAGGAATGTGCCGTCATTTTTATAAGACGAAAGACGGCGATGTTACGAGATGGGTTGCGCTAGCGGGAACATACGTGATGTCATTGAAGAGTTTCATTCAACAGTCTCCTTCCGCTGAAAACATACAGGCGATAGAAGAGAATTATATCGGCATGGAAGAGTGCGTCTTTAACCATGAAAAAACTAATTACCCTCTTCGCAATGATTGTGGCCGCAACAACCTACGGCCAGCAGAAACGCCCGGAAGTAAGTTTGGTATTTGGACTTAATCAACCTGTTGTTCTACATGGCTTCAACTTCGAAGCGAACGTGTGGATGAAGAAATTTGTGATCGACTATTCACACGGGTTTGGTCTTAATTACGATAATGCTTTCAATTCGGCAGGTGGAAAAATAAAGACATACAATACTTATACGTTGGGTGTAGGTGCCTATTATCGATGGCTGCCATTCAAGAAAAGCGATGGTGCCTTGCGTGGGTTGACAATTGCGCCGAGTGTTCGCTGGTGGCCTAATGTTGGGTCAAGTTTGAAGGGAAATCGATATGAATACTTCAACACACGAACCGAACAGAATGAAGTTCATAAGGCGAATAATATTGGTCTTGGCAATACGGCGTGGTTTGCGAATGTGAGTGTGGGATGGACGTTTATGGGGAAGAATAAATAATTCGTAGTAAATTGAAATATGAAACGCAGAGTAGGCTTGTTGGCGGTAAGAACAGCAGGAAAACTAACAGACCCTCTCCGTCCTAATCCCTAACAAAAAACCAAGTCTCTCAATGTCATTCTGCGGGATTGGAAAATTTCTATAAATATCTCCAGACCAACCACGACTTTGGGTACGATGACCTTGTTGTCGTGAATGCAGGGCACACGAAAGTTTCGCCCAACAGCGCATACCCGGCGATCGGTCATCCTTCACACCACAATTTCAATTTCGTGCAGGGTCGCGTCATCGATGAATATCAAATGATCTACATCTCGCAGGGAAAAGGATTGTTTGAATCGAAATCATTCGGAGAAACAACTGTCGAAGCGGGCGACACGATCTTTCTCTTTCCCGGCGAATGGCACCGGTACAAACCAGATGAGTCAACCGGCTGGACCGAGAACTGGATCGGTTTTACGGGTCGTGTATCGATGCTGAATAATAAAAAGGGATTGATCTCGGCTAAGCAGCCAATTGTAAAAGTCGGATTGCACGACGGCTTCCTGAAATTGTTCATCACGATCTTCGAGTTGGTGAAAGCCGACTTCACCGGCATCGAGTATACAATCTCCGGTGCGGCGAATCATTTGCTGGGACATGCGCTCACGCAAAAGAAGCGGGCGCTGATGAATGTCAATTCAAAGACAGACGAGCTGATCATGAAAGCGAAGATCCTGCTCGAAGAAAATTTCACCGACCTTATTTCAATGGAAGATATTGCGGCGCGGTTAAATATCAGTTACGTCTGGTTCCGGACTTACTTTAAGAAACATACAGGCTACTCACCTTACGAATATCTTCTCAACATAAAAGTCAATCACGCGAAGATCCTCCTGCAGAATACGACGAGTTCGGTAAAAGAAGTGGCGTCGCTATCGGGATTCAATTCACAGAATCAATTCTCGAAGATCTTCAAAAGCAAAACGGGTAAGTCACCGTCGGATTACAGATGAAGTTATTACTGCTGTTCCAGTTGTAAATTCATTGAATAGAAGCGTTCACTCTCAATTTTAAACGCGCGTGAGTTTAACGGGCGGAGTCATGGCAGCATTCCACTGGCAGACATAAACATTCTTGTCGTCGTCGATACACACATCGTGTCCGTGCTGAAATGTTCTTTCTGTATTTTGAAATACTTGTTGCAACGCACCATTCTTATATTCCGGTGCAGTGCCACCCGGATTCGAAACAACTTTATTCGTCTGATCGAGTATCGTTACGAAGCCCGAACCGCTGAACATCTTTCCGTCGGTATTCTTCGACCAGCAAACGCCAGCGTAAATGTTGTTGTCGTTAACTACCGGTCGGCACACATACATTCCGGGCATATCAAGTCTCTTAATGAACTTTCCGTCCATCGTAAAATACTTGAAGCAATTTTCTTCCCGTGATGTGACGATCAGCGTCGGCTTGCTCTTATCTCTTGTATCTACGGCAACACCGTGAGCATTCTTTAAATTATGATCTGCATTCGCGTTGTCGTGACCGCCGAAGTGACGAATGTATTTTCCGTCGCTATCGTACTGAATGATGTAGTCTGAACCGTATCCATCGGCTACATAAATATCACCATTGGGTGCTACGGCTGTTTCGGTAGGCTGGAATTTCATGTCGGGTTTATAAACACCAATGGTTTTGGGGTGACTGATCGCGAACATGATTCGACCGTCGAGTGTAGTCTTCAACACTTGCCCGGTCTGCGCTTTCCAGTCACCGTTCTTGTCCTGGAAATAACCGCAGTCGGTCATAACAAGAAAGTCTTCTGTTCCTTCTTTTGAAATCGAGAGTCCGTGACCACCCGGCAATGCGTTGCCCCAGAAGTCCAGCACTTTTCCAGACTTATCGAAGACGATAATGTTGTTGTGGGTGTGATCGCCGATCATGATGAGACGGCCTTTGCTGTCCTGCACCATCTCGTGACAATTGAGGAGCGGGTTGGTGTTGGCACTCATCTTCGCCCAACCTTTGTCGACTTTATATTTGAAGTCGCCCTGGCCGACGATGATGTCGTCGGGTTTTACATTCTTATGGAGGATATTGAAGACTGGGATCATTCCCATTCCTGCAATTGCCGAGTTCTTGATGAAATCTCTTCTTGTAGCCATTGTAAGGTTTTCTGTTTTTTAAAAAGGCTCCGGCAAGGTTATTGTCAGTGGTGGCACCACTTAAGTCATGCCACCATTTACGAGTTCTAATTTAATCAGTATCCCGGATTTTGTTTCAACACACCTTGCGACAAGTCCACCTGGTTTTGAGGAATGGGCCATTGCTCGCTCTTCCCGGTCTTGAACTGGAATGTTGTTCCCAACGATGCCGATCCGGCCAATGAAACATTATATAAATAAGCCGACTCCAGGCAATCGTCATTACCGTTCGCATTGGTCGTAAAAACTTCGCCCCATCTTACAAGGTCGAAGAAGCGGTGACCTTCGAGAGCCAATTCGAGTTTCCTTTCCATGTGCACTGCCTTACGCGCCGTGGCTTTTGTATTGAAGGTTACATCGCCATTGGTGCCATACAATGCAATTGTGTAATTGCCCGCCGGTGTGGACGCAACCGACGGATCTATGTAAGCCTGCCAGTCTGTTTTCGAAGCGTCGGAAGAGATCTTCACCCACGAATCTTCATTCAGCTGACGTGACCGTACCAGGTTAACATAATCCATCGCACTTGATAAGGTGCCAGCTTCAACTTCGCATTCAGCGGCCATCAATAAAACATCGGCAAAGCGCATTAAGTACATGTTCACCGCTTCGTAACCGGCAGTCGTTGAACTCTTATCTGTTAAGGTGCCGAATGTAGATCCGAGCGCATTATATTTTTTCGGAGTATAGGGGCCACCGTCGCTGAGAGAACGAACCCATGCCGGCGTGTTATACACGCCCCAATCCAAAAACGGAACACCTGTACGACCCAAAGTCCAGTCGCAACGCGGATCTAATGGGTCAACATCTCGCGCGACAGAAGTTGCTGATCGATCTTTTAACCAGGTTATGTCCGACAGCTCATTGGCCGTGCTGTTAAATGATCCATCGAGAATTGGCAGACCATTAAGATCTAGCCTGTAAGAGTTTGCAAGATCGAGTGAAGGATTGTTGAATCCACAACAGGTAACATACGGATTGCCACCATAAGGATAATTCAATGCAAGCTCCGCATCGGCATTCGCGCCACCCGACCCATCGTTCACAGATGAATTAATGGCGAAAACCGATTCGGCATTGTTATCGTGACTTGCGTCGAAGCAATCTCTGAACTTCGGCAGCAGCGAATACTTATTTCCACCTGCAGTTTTTCCACTGGCGATCACGTCTTTAAAGATCAGCAGCGCTTCGCCATACTTTTCCTGGTACAACATACACTTTCCTTTGAAAGCATACGCTGCCCATTTATTCGCCCGGCCAGCAGCCGGCATTACTTCCGGCAATGACTTGTAGGCAGCGTCGAAGTCGGCAATGATCTTCGACAGCGCATCGTCAGTATTCGGAAGATTGAAATTCGTAACGGTCTCGTCGACATACGGTATGTTATGAAAAACCTTGTATGCTTCGAGATGAAAGAATGCTCTCAAGAACTTTGCTTCACCTGTGATCCTCTCAATGTTTGCGTCAGATATCATCCCATCGGGAACCTGTGCCAATGTTTTCAAAACAAGATTGCAACGATTGATCCCATCGTAAACAGACCCCCACTTAGCAATCAAATAACTGTTGGTTGCCGAAGCCGTGAACGTGCTCAATGGGTTGATGTCAAACTGTTCGCCGGGAATTCCACCCTTGAAAGTTTCCTGTCCGCACACACTTCCAAATACCCAGTTGGTTGCATTGCCGGCCCATGCCCCGGCCGTTGATGAAGAAACTCCGTTTGCTTTCAGCGCAGAGTATGCACCAATCAACAACGATTCGACACCACTTTGATTTAACAGCTGCGTTGTGCTGAGACTTCCCTTTGCAGGAACCGTTAAGTAATCGTCGGAACAGGAGGCCGATAACACCAGCACACACAATAATATTTTATGTAAAGTTTTTTTCATGATGATTCTAATTAAAAGTCGACATTAAATCCAACCAGGAACTGCTTCGTAGCGGGATAGTTTCCCACGTCGATGCCACGTATTGTATCCACGTTACCGACAAGCTCGGGATCCAAACCTGTATACTTCGTGATCGTAAATAAATTCACTGATTGAACCCAGACTTTCAATCGCGACAACTTCATCCTCGAAACGATCGACGAGGGAAGCTCATACATCACCTGGAGATTCTTGAGTCGCGCGTAAGATCCATTCTCCAAATACCACGAGCTGGATTGCGTGTTGGTGCTGAAATTTGAAACCGATTCGAGCACGGGAGTTTTTGCGTGCGAGTTATCTGCACCGGGTTCGAGACTGAATGAATTCAATGTATTCGCCGACATTGCGGCGCCAGCTGACGACGAATAAAAATCAGTATACCACTTATTGAAATTCATGATCCTGTTTCCATAAGATCCATACAGGAATGCGATGAGAGTGAATCTCTTATACCTCGCATCGATGTTGACACCATACGTAAACTTCGGAATGGGATTCCCGATAACGACGCGGTCTTCAGGACCGATCTTTCCATTGCCACTGGTGTCGACGAACTTAAAGCGTCCCGGTGCAGCACCATCTTGCGTAGGTGAGTGTGCTACGTCTTCGGCATCTTTAAAATAACCGGCCACCTGGTATCCATAAAATGATGAGATCGGTTGTCCGACAACATTCCTCACCAACTGAAGATTTCTCACAATAGAACCCGATGGTTCGAAGTAAGTTTGGCCCGGTGCGATAGCAGTGATCTTATTCTTGAAAGGAGAAATGTTCGCATCGATAGTGATGTTCCAATCGTTGTTGATCTGGATCTTCTTAATGACCTGAAGATCGATGCCTTTGTTTGTCATCGAACCAACATTTTGAAACGGGTTGTTCGGGTAAACACCGCCTGTATTGAGAAAAGACGGATTGAACAACAGGTTGCTGGTGTTACGTTGCCAGATCTCGAAGATCACTTCTAGACTTCCATCCATGAAAGTTCCGTCGATACCGATGTTTGCCGTTGTACTTGTTTCCCATTTCGCTGTTTGATTACCGGGCTGCAATGGAGCGAAGCCCGACACATTACCTGCACCGTTGGTTCCGTTGATATCGTAAGCAGTACTTGGATTTCCCTGGTATAACGCATACTGATTCGAAGGATTGCTGGTAAGAATGGCGTTGGTATTGCCGAACTTACCATAACCTCCACGAAGTTTCAGGTCCTGGATAAATAACAGTCCCGACATAAATCGCTCCGAAGATAATCTCCATGCACCCGATATCGATGGAAACACACCATAACGATTTTGAGGCCCAAACAATGACGATCCGTCTCTTCTTATTGTAGCACTCAGGTAATACTTCTCTCTCAGGTTGTAATCGATCTTACCGAAATAGGAAACAAATGTGTACTGTGCAGTCGGATTGCTGTTCAATTGCTGGGTTGACGCAGCCGTATTCGTGAGACTGATATAATTCGGATCGAGACTGTATGGATTTAAACCAACACCTGTAAGTGATCTTCCAATACCACTTCTGATTGCTTCCTGGCCGGCGAGTGCTTTCACTGTGTGCTCTCCAAATTTATTATCGTACTGAACAGTGTTAGTCCATGTATAACTCAATTGATATCCACTCGCTTCGGTGAGCCTGGTCGACGCTGTGTTAACTGCATTCTCGTAAGTCCTTTGACTTAAAATAAATGAACGGGTATTATCGATTACCCCGCCGAAGTTTGAACGAAGAAGAAAGTGATTGATCGCATCGATCTCTATGAATGTATTCCCGAACACCCGGTTGATGATGTTCTTATAGTAATCGTTGTTCAATCGTGTTTGGGCAGCGACGGGATTTGCTGGACTATTGAATCCCGGCGCCTGCGTGCCTGCCCAGTTTCCCATCACATCGTGCACAGGAATAATTGAAGGCATGCGATAAGCAAGGTTCAACGCATTTTCATCTAATGTCGACCCACTGTTGTTGTTAGATCCTTGTTGCCCGCTGTTGCCATAAATGAAAGGATTGGAACGATACGTGAGAAGTATATTCTCGCCGATCTTCACACCTTTCATCGGTTTGTATTCGGTGTTGAAGCGGAGACTGAATCTTTTCAGGAACTGATTAACAACAATGCCTTGCTGATTGAGGTAAGTGAAATTGGTATAGTAATGTGCTTTGTCGTTTCCGCCCGAAAGACTTAGACCAAGACGTGTTGTTGGGGCAGCTCTAGTTAACGCTTTATACCAATTCGTTCCGGCCTTGTTTGCTGCTACAAGTTGCACCAGTTGTCCTTTGCTTGCATCGATGTTGTAGTTTGCCAAAACTGTCGCGATCCGGGGATCGCCTTCCAATATATTACCGGTGTTAGGTTGACCGGGAACACCGGCGAGTATGTAATCGGGCAACACCGGGTTGTTGAGGTCGGAACCATACGGTTGGCCGTTGGCATTTTGTGCACCGGAATTTCTGAGTGCTTCATAAACTTTATTCGCCTGCTGTTGCGGATTGAGATTATGAGGCCCGTTACCGGGCAGTGTAATGCCGGTTGTGAAGTCGAGCGAAGCATTGGCTTTGCCGTTATACTTACCGTGTTTCGTAGTGATAATGATAACACCGCCGGCGGCCCTTGCTCCGTAGATCGAAGCGGCACCGGCGTCTTTCAAAACAACCTGCGACTCAACATTCAATGCGTTGATCTGCGTGTTGTCGAAAGTAGGAACGCCATCAATAACATAGAGCGGTTGATTGTTGGTTAAAGAACCGAAGCCGCGTATGCGTGTCTGCGAGCCGGCCCCGGGTTGTCCCGATGTAGTTACCTGTACGCCGGCAACTCTGCCTTGCAGCGCCTGGCTTACGTCGCCCTGCGGAATAGCGACGGTACTCTTTGAGGATATCTGCGAAACCGCTGCCACGATGTCGGCCTTGCGAACTGATGCGTAGCCTGTAACAACAACTTCTTCGAGTGTTGCAATGTCGACAGTTAACGAAACGTCGATCGTGGCCTGGTTGTCGACCGGTATCTCGGCAGTCTTATAACCAACAAATGAAAACACAAGTATTGCGTTGCCGCCGGATACTTCGACGGAAAAATTTCCGTCCTGGTCCGATACCGTTCCTTTGTTCGTTCCTTTCTCAATGATTGTAACGCCTGGAACTATGTCACCATCGTCGCCGGTAATTTTTCCGGCAACGTGTATGCTTTGTGCAAGTGATGAGGCACTTATCAGCAAGCCGATAAAGAAAGTTGAGAGCCTGATTTTTGAGTAGAATATTTTTTTCATGAAAAGTCATAGAAATGAATAATAAGACACACCTAATAGGCGTGACCTTATTCGATTTAAAAAAATGGAATAGAGACCAGGAGGTTAGATTACCTCTGGCGGCTGAATGATCGAAGAGAGATAGATAGGATGTATCTCTTCGATGAGATAAGATGGTTCAATGCTTAAACTCCATCCTCCCGCTATACTTGAAATTGAAAATGTTGTAGCGGTATACTCTTTTATTACCTGGATATCTTTAGAGTGCGGAGCATTAGTATCGTCGCCCATAGACCGCGCATGTTCAACAAATGCGTTGTTGATCTTTTCATGCTGAACGTCGCGAACACAGATGATCTCGAGTGTGTCGCCGTAAAAGCGTTGCTTCACCAGGCGAAGGAATTTGTCTTTGTATTCGAACACGCCGTCTACACGTTCGTATCCGTGCCATTCGCTTGCATAAGGAATAGCGAGCGGAATTTTAAGCGTAACTGTTTCCTTGAGATTCTCGCTTTCTTTATTGAGTGTGGCGATCTGCTTCTGGTTGTTGTGATATTGCATCCCGAGCAGGAAGCCATAGTACCCCATCGTGTTAAACAGGACGAGTGCGATGAGCACGATGGAGAAGGTTTGTCTCAAGAAATTCGGGTCTTGGGGATTAAAGCTAATAAATTATACCTAAAGTTTTTATTGCCGCGACAACAAGAAGAGATGGCCTTGAAGCGTTCTCATTGAGGTCTCTTTAGTTTTAGTTAAACATTCTCCCCAAATGAATAAACTGAAATTCTCTAAAGACAATGGCAGCGAATTCTACAAAGAGTTAATTGCCGAACTCGACGACTACTTTAGCAGGAACAAGATCGAACGGACAGGCAACACAAAGATGTATTTCAAAATGTCTTTGTACTTCGTGTTGTGTGGATTGTTTTATTTCTTGATGATCACCAGCACGTCGCTCACGCTCTTCTACATCTTCTACCTGTTGATGGGTCTTGCTGTTCTTCTCACAGCATTCAACGTGTCGCACGATGCTGCTCACGGCGTTGCCGTTAAAAGCAAGTTCTGGAACAACTTCCTGTTTCAACTGAGCTTCAACCTGCAGGGCAACAACGCATACGTATGGGGGAAGAATCACACGGAATCACATCATCTTTATACAAATGTCGAAGGCGGCGACATCGATGTTCTTAATAATCCGCTCGTCCGGATGACCGACACGCAACCGTTAAAGTGGTTTCACCGGTTTCAGTACCTGTACATGCCCATTCTGTACCTGCTGTACTCATTAAACTGGTTTCTCTTCCGCGAATCGCTCATGGTATTCAACGTATCGAGTCGCACTATTCAGATCACCATTCCTCCAGCCGAGATCATAAAGCTCGTCGCGTTCAAAATACTTTACATCGGATACATGATCATCCTTCCGGTTTACTTATTGCCGTTCGGTATCGCTCCTGTGTTGATCGCATTCGTATTAAATCATTTCATGGTGTCCCTGATATTCGTTGGTGTGCTGGGCGTCTCTCACTTGTCGGATTTTGTTTCGCATCCAAAGCCAAACAACGAAGGTCGGCTCGACATGAGCTGGCCAACGTTGCAAATGTGCACATCGCTGGACTACGATGCTTCGAGTAAATTCTTCAACTGGACACTCGGTGGTTTCAATGCACATGCCCTGCATCACCTGTTGCCGAATATCTGTCATGTTCATTACGTAGACATTCTTCCAATCTTCAGGAGGTTATGCGAAAAACATGGTGTTGTTTACATGGAGGTTTCCTATGCGAAAGCCCTTGCATCGCATTTTCGTTTTCTGAAAAGCATGGGACAGTACGAAATCCCTCAACCCATTCCCTTTGCGCGATAGACATCTTCACATCGAGGCCGACAGTAGACTGCTGAAGTCGATACATGCTGCCGTGGCGAGCGAATTGGTTGTTGATGACAATAACTCGCGGTGGCGGATTATTGCGAAGTTCATTTTCTACTTCAGCATTTCACTGCTCGCATACATAGGGCTTTACGAGATCGCTAACCCTCTGCTGTTTACATTGTGTTACGTCGCGTACGGATTTTTTGTCCTGTTGTTCGCATTCAATTTTGCGCATGACTTCTCGCATGGAACAATTTTTAAGAAGCCTGTATGGAATGACCTGGGGTTCATAGCGATCTATACTCTCAACGGTGCACATGCCGAAGCGTGGAAGAAACGTCATATCGAGTCGCATCACTTTGCTCCGAATGTTGAGCATTACGATTCAGATCTCGAGATCTCATCACTGATCCGTGTGTTGCCGAAAAGCGATTATCGCTGGTATCACAGGTTTCAACATATCTATGCACCGGTAACTTACACCACGTATTCGTTGTACTGGGTGTTCGTTAAAGACTTCTACATTTTCTTCAGCACCGGGAACAAACCAGGTTATGTGATGTCGTTTATCGCCCAGAAGATCTTTTATATTTTCTACTTACTGATAATGCCACTCGTATTCTCGCATCAACCTGTATACATTGTACTTGTTTCTTTTCTCCTGATGCATCTGTGTCAATCGATCTTCCTCCTATTTACATTCTTTATGACTCATCACGTGGAAGGTCTCGAATATCCAACGGTCGACGACAGCGGCCACATTCAAACATCATGGTTGATGAACCAGGTGAAGAGCTCAAACGACATGCATCCGTTCAGCAAGCCGGCAAATTTCATTTTCGGTGGCTTCAATAATCATATAGCACATCACCTTTTCCCGCACATACATCATATTCACTATCCCGATCTTAACAGGATCTTATATAGAGTGCTGATAGATCATGACATTACACCCAACCAGACGTCGTATTGGGGAGGTGTGTGCTCGCATTTGAAGTTATTGAGGAGGATGGGTGTTGATGTGCCTCTAGTCTGATTTTGAATACCTCGTACTTTTTCCATCAACCTTTACAACATACATACCGGCAGGCAGTCCTTCGAGGAGCGTACTGCTTGCTTCAGTGTTTTCGACCGAGCCCTGTTTTATTACTTGCAAGGTCTCCATATCAACAACAGAGTATGCGACAAGCGATGAACTCTTGCAAAAGATAATTGTCAGGTTGCAACTCGAATTATAAGCATTGAAAGTAGAACATCCGGAGCTAAGGGAGAACGTCATGTTCTTTCCGCTATTGGCGGTGCTCCATGTTGCAGTGCCAGAAGTTCTCACCCATGTCCATGAGGGCTGAACCATGACTACTTGATTCGGACCGCCGGGTACGGAGTTGAATGTGTTTAATTGTCCTCCGTTCAAAGTACCAGTACAATTAGCCACTACTTGTACGGTCTTGATCTCGTAGTTAATGCCGCATCCGGTATTAAGCTCATACTTAACATCCGATGACCCTGCTACATTCTTCGCCGTTAATGTTATCGATGTACTTGTACTACTCACAAATGTGAAGTACGTGGAGTTATATGTCCACTTGCTTGCATTGAGTGTAATGAAAGACGGGAATGCCTGGCTGTTGTTTGTAAGTGTAAAAGTAACATTCATGCCCTGGTTCACTCCGGAAGATCCACTTATGATAATATTTGGGATTGCCGCATAATATTGAATGTCGGCCGGGCAAGCTGTTGTGAACGCAGTGGCGCTCTGGTGAGAATAGATGCTCGCGGTGGAACCGTTAGGTGTGCTCGCAAAAATTCCGTTGTTCATTTTAAGTGCTGAGTGATAGGAGCAGTCGCCACCGGGACATGGCAGAACTACGCGGGCATCGTTGATAGAACAAACCCGGATGAAATTCTGATCCGTATGAATGTCGCCTGTGAAATTCACAAAATCACTTTCTGCATGTGTGGGAAATCCTGTTGCGAGGTCAACCCAGTTTTGCAACAGTGCAGCTTTAACATACTGATGACAATAATAAGTCGCCTGCTTGGTGTAGATGGGAGAACCGGAAGAGTATTGGCATTGACCAAATGATTCCGAATATGAAAAGAGCAAGCCAACGATAGACAGCGTCACATACTTTTTCATTGTTTGGGGATTTTTATGGTGTATTCTAAGATACGAATACACGAAGCGGTGTCAAAGGTGTTGGAAGAGATGAGGGTTATAGTGTTAACCCGATGTTAGAATTAGATGGTCGAGAACAGGATTATTGGATAACTACAACATACCCCCGATATTTTCCTTAGAGCTTTTCCCGAAAACCGTTGGTGGTTAGCTTTCCGAAAATGAAGCATCTGATCCTTGTTGTTATTGCATCACCGTTATCCTTTCTTGTAAGAAGGACGATGAACAGGTATGTGATAAATACTTTCTTTCGGAATATCACGACCCTCTGGGTTCTGTGTCCAATTTCTAATACAATGAAAAAGGGAAGCTTTCTGTCGTTACTTCAAAGTACACGAGCGGCACATGAGTATCTCATACCGCGCGAGTAGAGCTTTCTTACGATGCAAATGACCTCCTGAATGAAGTGACATCGACCGATAATGGCGATCTCATATTCACAGATGAGTTTGAATTTGACGGTAATAACAGGTTTAAGAAGGTGACTGCATTTTGGTCTAACCAGGAACAACCGGACTCTACGCTTGTTTACTACAGCACAGATGGAAGAGTTGAGAAGGTGGATTTTTACGACAACGGTATTTACCAATACCCAACCGTTACCTGGCACTATTCTTACCCCGACACAAAAACGGTATCGATCGTAACAGCCTCAATAAATCCTGAAAATCCAGGCGGACCCCAAATCGAACAGTCACACACGGTCTACACCATAGACGACAAGCTGCGGCCATTTCCCGATGAGTACTATTATATAAATACAGGGATCCTCGGCGCCTATCTCAAAAACAACGTGCTGGTGTTGAAGTCGTCTAACGCCAGCACAGAAAATACTACGACCTACTCACTGAATTACAACGCTGGCGGATATCCAACAACTTCGTCGAACACCACGGGATCTAAAGAGGAATACTTATACCAATGTGATCCGCCGAAAGAGAGTAAGTAGTATTTTGTGGTGGGAAACTGCTGGGCAAAACAAAAAAGGGCCGTTCCGCACGATTTCCGCAGGCACCTTTGATGAAACGATCAACTGATGCCGAGCGTAGACTTCTATGAACCACCTTTCGCTAAGGGAACAGGAAAATTTCAGCGAACCAAAGTTCTCAATCCATCTGAGACGATGGTGTTCATCTACGTCGCCTATCCGGAAAGGAAGATCATAAAAGTATGAAAAAGCTGAATTGGCGGGTTGCAGAATTAACGATACTTATCGTACGTTTTTCAAATGGAATAAACGGCCCTACGAATTATAAATACGAGAAGTAAATCCTAATCTTTCATTTTCCATTTCCAATAATTGATTGTGTAAGCAGTCAAAGTAATACAAAAGGAAATGGAAGCAACTACACTAAGAAATAATGCAAATGCATACAATGAACACAAGTGATAATACTCAGCTGCGCCTAATGCAAAAAGAGTAATCATTAAAAACCAAAGATTTTGATTCAAATGGATATTAACATTATCCGGTCCCATAAATTATGATTTAACGAATTTCCTAAATGCCGAAACGATTTGAACAATAAAGAAGGCAAGAACAATTCTCTGAACTCCATCCCAAAAATAGGCTCCAAAAGCTAAATCCTTACCTGTATTGAATATCTGTTTGATAGGTCTTGCGGGGTTAAACAGCTGAGGCCATACATAAGAATAGCTCCAAAATTCTTCAAGGGTATTAATTACGTCCTTGCTATTACATGCTGGACGCCACGTAAGCCGATCAGATACAGAAAAGACTAAGGGGAAGTATAGTAAAGTAGTTATAGTGATTAGGTAAGCAAACGGCTTACGCCAGTTTAAACCAAAATCGTTAGTGAGGCTTAACCACAAAATCAACCGATCATTCCCCAAAAAGCCTTCCTCTTTTCTAACCATGTTACCAAACGCTGCCAATTCAATAGCTTGAAATCTCAGGGCTTGTATTCGATCATTCTGTTTTTCACTCGCCTGCTTCAATTGTCTATAGACTTCCCGTCTCTTTTGATCTGAAGTGGCCTTAGCGCCAACATCCAATGCAGTATCAGTAAACCAAGAAATGCCCGAGAACTCTATACTTGACAGGATTGAATCAAATATTCGAACTCGCTTGAACGACTCAAGACTGAAATTCATAAACTGAGCCTTCCCAAGATTGGAATGCTGAATTGCTACATAAGAATCCTCTATATCCAACGAGCTGCACGAGGATAAAGTCAAATTCCCGTCATTGGTGTAGTTGTCGAAATTCAATTTTCCGAATCTCACATAACTAAAAATTATGTTCACGCCATGGCTGTAATTCTTGATTTCAGTAACCAAAACACGGCAATCATTAAAATGAATGGTACCTTGTAGCTCTTGCGAGCACACAATCGTCAGTGACTCAATAATAAATTCTGATCCATTTACAAGAAGTCCCGCAGAGAATTTTGATTCTTGGAAGTAAATGCTTTTTTGATACCCAAATATCCCTGAGCTTGAGTCGTCAAAATCAATTTGAACTGCTTTTTCAAAGACGTCACTCGAACTTGTAAATGAGCCATTGTTTTTAATGGCTTGCAGCCTCACGGCCTCTTTAAATTCACTCCCGTTGCAAATAATACTTGCAACCTCACCTCCAACTATATAAATATCTTTGGCGAACTTGCTATTAATAAAACTATAACCGCCACTCGAAGAGATTATTGAAAATCTGATATAATCTGCGATTACCGATGAATCTAGTCGTAACCCAGTGCCCTGTAGGTCCAAGTGGGAAAATTCAAGAGCTCTTAGCTTACTCTTCTCAACATCAAGACTACCCGAAACAAAATTACTATTGCAGAATATGAACCTTCCCGTGACATCACACGATAACATTTGCAAACCCCTCTCAAGTGCACATTGATCAAGCATGATAAATGAATCAATTTTGCAATCTCGAAAGGACAAACTATGAAAATTCATTTCACCTGGCTTGTATCCCTTCGCTGTCACACCGGTGATCTTTACACCTTGTTTGAAAGTACAATTCTGAAATAGGATACCAATTCCGATAAGGAAGTCCAGAGAACCTGAGGATTCAAAAGTTACTTTACCATTAAAGGTTGTATTTGAAATTATAGCTGACGAACAGTCAAAATTCGACCTGATGAATTCCAAATTGCCGTCGACTTCGCATGATTCATCATAATCAAGTTTTTTCCGGGTCTGTTAAATAGATCAGCATATGAGGCTGCTGAAATTTGCTTTCCCATATTCAAAGGTGTTTAGTTAATCGTGCCAATACTGCTTTGAAAGCTTTCTCTATTTCGCATTCCCAAACAACAATTACTTTCCATCCCAATTCTTCAAGCCTAGTCTGATTCCGTCGATCTCTGTCAATATTCTTCGAAAGCTTCTCCGACCAAAACAATGTGTTAGATGTTGGAATGCGCCCCTCTCTACATTCATTATGAAAGTGCCAGAAGCAACCGTGAACAAAGATCACGGTGTTGTATTTCATTAAAACTATGTCGGGCTTTCCCGGAAGGTCTTTCTTGTTAACCCTAAATCGATAACCCAATCTGTGCAGTGCAGACCGCAAAACAATCTCCGGCTTAGTGTCACTACTCCGGATTCTACTCATTACGTGGCTACGCTTTTCTTTCGACCAGATGTCCATTAATTTTCTTGAGATTACCCACTTCATGTTCAATCAAAAAATCCTTGACGGCAACTGCGACTGCGTTTGCCAACGGAACCGGAACACCATTCCCAATCATCTTGAATTTCTTAGTTAAGGGTAATTCTGGGGGAAGCACGTACTGATCGGGAACACCTTGTATTCTAAGCGCTTCTCGCACTGAGATCCTACGGTTTTTGTAAGGATGCAAATGAACCTCGTTGTTGCCATAACAAGCGGTTGGGCTATATCTAAATCGATGAAGTCTCTTGAAGGAAGGTCTTGTAGTCTTCCCTTCCTTAATTTTATTTAACTTCTTCCCATCAACATAAAGTTTAAAAAATTCATTTGCGTTTGAAGTCCCGATCATTTCGTTCCTTGAGACAAGGCAATTCTCCACGCAGAGCTCGATTGGAATCTCCTTCGGCTTAGTTAACTTCTTACCAAAGTCAGAAGTCAAGGGCCAAGTGTATTTTGTTAGTGCATTTGAGTATGCGGAATTCTCGGGCCATTTAAACCAATTGCCTTTAATATCAACGATAATTTTTTTTGACGATAGACTTGTCTTCTTAATTCCAATAAAGAACACTCTCTCACGGAATTGTGGCACTCCGAAGTTTAACGCATTGAGAGTTGTGTGATCGAGATGATAGTGTTCCTTTAGTCGCTCAAGTAACTTCAATAAATGAGACTTATAAGACTTGTGCTTTATCAAGCCCGGCACATTCTCCATTATAAAAAATGTGGGCTTCAATTCCAATATCTTATCGAAAAACTGAATTGTCAATTTACCCCTCTCCCCCTTAAAACCATTGCGACTACCATTAATACTAAAATCCTGACATGGCGGTCCCCCTATAATTCCAAAATCAGCTGGTAGGCCCTCGGTAAAAGCTTCGGCAATTATTTCAGAAGGTTTAACATCAATAATTGACTTAGTGTTAAAAATTTCAGCCTTGATTCCATTGCCATTAGATTTTCTCCAAGACGTGATACCCGCTGAATGTAGTTGAGCAAATGTTGCATCATTTTCGTTCGTCCAAACTATCTCAAACCCCGCCATCTCAAATCCCATATCCAAGAATCCGCCCCCGGAATAAAACGACAGCAATGGTATTTTGATTCCGCTACTCATAAATCATTGTTGTCTTAGACACTGCATAGAGTGTATCTGAAGCAGATTTGCGAAGATTGAAAATTGAGATCACCTTTCCCATGTTATCCTTAAAGTAATCGAGCATTCGCTCTGGGAAGCCCGTGATACTGATTTTGCCCGCTGGTACTGTCAAGACAGCCGTAACGTTTCCATTTTGATATTTAACTGCGTCTGTAAGAACACCTGAAAGATCATTCCCAATATTTAATTCACCTATTGCTTTACGATAGAAGATGCAACCTGGCCGGTAGAGACAATATCTGCAATTATCATGAGTTGGATTCCCCGAAAACTTAGAAGTCTCAACTTGGGTATTAATCCTATCCAAAAGGCCAAGTGCTTCAGTCGCTAGACGACCACACTCTTCTTCTGAAAAAGAGACGGTTTGCTTTTGCAAACCTAACCCGGACAGACTCAACTTTGTAGGAAATTTGCCGGAAGTTTCGAAGTATAAATACGCGTATAATTTCAATTGCTCTTTATACTCGTCCTTTAGTTCGAATATTTTCTCTCCATCGTCGTCGAGCATCTCAACCGATAAAGAACCTGTTTTGAAATCAACAATTTCAGTAAAAGATCCATTTTCAAAGACAAGGTCAATCTTTCCTTTGATCCGGCCATCCTTCGTTTTATAGGTTTGCTCTGTCAAAAATTTGACCTCCGATGGCTTCGAATTAGTGCCCCCCCCTTTGTTAACAAGATATTTTTTGAGGAGAACTTTTTTTACAGCTAAGTCCTTTACGTTTCCCAATAGAGGAAGAAGGGAATTAAATCCTCCAGCTTTTAAACTTACTTCCATCTTTTGCACCTCGGCATTAAAAACTCCATCAAAAATCTCGTCATTGGGAATTGAGCCATCAGTAATGAGTTCTATCATTTTATGCATCACCGTCCCAAAATAAGCATTTGATGATACCGGCAGCAATGGCTTTTTTAGTGCGTGCGCAAGTAGAGTCTTGTAAGAGCAGTTCTTCATAGATGTGAACTGGCTCGGCGAAACACTATCGAGCTTTCGAAATGAAATTTCCGGAAGGTTGCCGATCATCATTGAATAATTATTTTTTCATAGCACCAGCCAGGTCTGCGATGCAAGTTGAAAGTGTCGATGGTGAAAATTTTACCTTGTGACTCACCACGATAAATTTCCAATTCAGCTTTCACCTCGGCCATCCAGTTTTCAACTTTCACATCTTTGAAATCCCAGAATGGATGGACGATGACAATTGTGTGTCTGAAATTCTTACCAAAACGGATAATAGGAAGTCCCTTTATTTCCTGGGTCGATGTGTATCCAAAGCTCGCCGCAAAACTGTCTCGCAAATTCTTTGCAAAACTTAGCCAACCGCGAGTTTCTGGACGCGCCTCAAATTCGCCGTCTGCACCACATGAAAATTGAGCATCACTTAATGTTCTCAATATTGAAAGCCCCAGACGCCAATCCAGCAAGCTATGATAGTTCATGTTCCGGTAAATCTTTAAGCAATCATAGCACGCATCAGAACAATTTACCTGATGCTCAGCTGAATGGATTTTTCCAACGTATGATTGGGCTTGACTTGGAGCAAGGGCATCTTCTATAATCTCTTCAAATTTATTGAACAAGTATCTGACAAATCCTGATCCGTTTGCCAGTTCATCAGTCAAGATAATCTCTGCCGTCCTTTTATTGCTTCCATCGACTAACGTCTTAAGGACAATATCGGCGATCTCAATTTCGGTGGGGTCAACGTCCAGTCTACTTGCCAATATTCTTTGTAAAAGAAAGGCCGCCGAATAAAATCCGGCACGAACACCATAGCATTGAGCTTTCGTTGACATTTCATCTGATTCGCGAACGAACATATTCAGATCTAACTCCAGCGGAATAACAGTCGGTGAGACTCTAAATATCTCTGTGTTCTTATGCGTAGCTAATGCTATCTGCTCTTCTGACTCTCCACTATCGCGAACGCTAAAAGCATACCCATTCTCTTCGCGAGCCTCCGTTCGGTCTGATAATAGCCATTGCCTTGTGAAGTCGAATCTCTGCCCTGAGGGAATTCTGTTGTTAACATTGAAAAGTTTGCCCTTATAAAATTTATCTGAATTTGTGTTGATTCGCCATGTCAGATCCTTATCTGAAAGCGTTAAAGTTGAATTCCGGACAGATTTATGAACATCGGGGTTGCCTGGATCTTCGTTTTTCTCCGCAAAAATTGGTGGCCTTGATAACAGTAATTCAGAGTCATCCTTAGAATCACTTCCTAACATAAGATCTGTTCTATAGGCCCTTGGTGTCCGAATCTTAAACTTTGCAAATGTGGCTTGATTCTGATTTCCACAAACTGGACAAGCCATATCTTGTGGTTCCGATGTTTCTAAATACGTGTGATTAAAGCCGCATGATTTACACCGAAGCATCCAGCGATTAAGTGAAAATGGTAAATTGTTTGAGACCCCGACGTTTGTAATTGTTTCATGCTGTCCATTTCGGCGGCGAATTAGGTCGCTAGTAAACCCAATAGATGTGTGAATCGCCTTATCTTTTGTCTTTTGAGCACCTGGCGCAAATTCATATATGGCCATGGCCTGAGGTCGATCAATCGCTAGAGGTTCCAATTTCTTATTAACGCCATGATAGAGATTCTTTACTACCGTAGGCATTCCGAACATTGGCAATACTCCTCCCTCAGCAAGTTTTTCCGACACATCGTTAGTTGCGATCTCATCATTCCCTATAACCGAATTGATCTTGCCCATCATTCCCAAAACTCCAGTATCAGTTGACCAATTAATGAGTGTTGTCCGTTGTGCGTGTAATTCAGGTGTGATCAAGAAATTCACCACCTCTTCCACCTCGGTCCTATTATTACTAATCCAGCTTTGAATCTGTGATTGATAACTGGCCCAATTATCTGTCTTTCCGAAATCTCCATGCACGCTTGGCTTATCTTCGTCGTTGTTGACATTCGTTTCAATTTGGAGATAGGCCCTCCTTAAAACCTCTTTAGCCAACAGCCTCTTGAAAATTCTCTCTTGTCCCATTGTAAGGAAGGGTGTAGGAGGTGCATCTCCAGTAATTTTTTGAGGATTGGAGAAATAGAATTCGTCGTGACTCCTACCGCGGCAAAACGTTAGAATAATTGAATATGCTTGGCCTCTTCGTCCGGCCCTACCCACGCGTTGTTGATAATTAAACCTCTGTGGGGGCATGTTTGCCAGCATCACAGCCTGTAATGATCCTATATCAACTCCCACTTCAAGCGTAGTTGTAACGCTCAGCAAATCAATTTCCTTGACAAGCGGGTTTCCATCTTTAGGAAGAATGATTTTTCGGAAATGACGTTGTCTTTCAAACTGATTGTCAGTCTGTCCTGTTAATTCTTCACAATGCAGCCTTATTGGGTTTCTTCCTTGCACTATGGCACTATGAGAAAGGTAGTTATCGTACCAAATGTCAACGCATTGTTTGTCCGGAGCAGTGTTGAGACTCGTCAGTGAAAACGTGCAAATCCCACCCGCGAAATGTAGGTGAGGTCGATTGCCCCTGGGACTGGTCCAGACGTTATCACCTGCGCTGGAAATTTTAATAAACAATTCCTCAATTAGAATTCCCCGATCGCGTGATAAGAGCCGCGTGTCACTTAGACCCTTGAAGACAGACTGCCCCAGGACATCCTGATTCATAGAAATTCTCGCCGATACATTCTTGATATAATTTCGTACCTGAGTTGGAAAATTCATGTAGTCACCGAAATTGAATGGTTCTGAATCTTCAACATGGTTATGTTTATACTTATCGCCAAGAATCCTTATAACGCCATTTATGATATCAATAAAGTCACCTGTTGCAATATTAATTTTCTGAGCCTCCTCAGCAATCGATGGATTGTTAGAATCGACGGAAACAAAACCTAAGCCTGAGGATTCAAATGAATAAAATAGATTCCCAAAGAAAATAGTTGAAAGACGTTCGAAAGAGCTATTCTTAATTGAAGTAATAAAGTCAGCATCCGCTCCTGCTTCCCATTCTAAGTCTTTAAAATTTATCAGGTCGTACCATGGGACAAACTCATTATTTAGCAATCTGCTTTGGATGGATATTGAAGCCCCACCTGGATTCACACCTAAGATTACAAATTGTTTAACAAGCGGAGCGAGGTTAATTGAATTCGTTATGTCTATCAAATCTCTTGTTTTTATCAAGCGTGAGCGGTATTGTTCGAGCTTTCGAAAAGCTTCCACCTTTTCCTTTTGCTTGATAGAATTTGTACCACTGAAACTTGCCTTATCAACCAAATCCTCAATCTCTTCATAATAATTACGATTAGTATTTTGATACTCTGCTTTCTTAACTTGATCGACAGCATCAAAGGCCATTAGAATGTTGTGCCTCACTAGCAAAGTCGAATGAAGTTCTTTCACTAAGATTTCCCTCAACAGGTCAATGAAATGATTCCTCTCTATTCCGTTTGAAACCTGAGCCGCGTCTTCTCGGCTATCAGAAAACACAACTAACTTTCTATTTTTACCAGCCTCAGGCAGTTGGTACATAAGCTCCTTGGCGAACATCTGAGTCGTCTTCGCAAAACCCGTCCTAAAACCTCTCACAGGGCTAGTCTTTGACTTAAGAGATGTATTCTGTCGCTTCTGATGATTTATGCCACACGCCGGGCAGACACATGGGATCGCCCTATGAGATTCTATAAGATTTCCATCTGCATCCTTCCAGTTGGCAACGTCTGTATTAGTCTCGTCGGCAACAACAGTAAATAGGCGGCCTTTAATCCAATTCTCCGGATCGCTGTCAGCTTTCTCTAAGTTGAAATAAACATCACCTGAATAAACATTTAATGACGCCTCACACCAAGTCGATGTGAAGAGTGTCTGATTATATCCATTTACAGTTGCTTGTCTCCAATATCCTTGAGGTGTATCATGTGGCACAAATGGTTGATCACCTTGGGGCCAGAAAACCGCATACTCCTGATAGCTCCTCTTCTCAACAAGCTTAGCTGGTGTTTTCTCTGGGATACCTTCAATATTTGGACTAATCGGTAGCAATTCGAAGGAATTACTATTTCCTATTAGCCGGCTTCCTCCGAAAAACGTTGTCCCACAATTATCACAATAAAGGAGTTCCAAAACTCTGAAACCATTTTCGGATCTTATTCTCGATGAGGAATAGAGTCGACCGACTGTTCTTTGCGAGTCCCTATACTTTGCATCAACATCATTCCGATTGACTGATGACCATACACCTTCGATATTTCTAAAGAAATAGTGAAAACGAAACCGCGGTAATTTGCTTGAAGACCTCAGCTCAAGGTCACGATACTCCTCGTCATCAAACAGTGATCGAATAATTAACAGACCGCGCAATGCTTTTCTTAATCGTTCATTGTCTTCAACAGCTTCAAATATTTCGTTTGCAAAGTATTTCTGCTCTTGATTATCGCCATCATTTGTTATAGAGCAAACAGCTCTATAATTCCCTTCAATCTCGCATGCCGAATAAAACCGCTCGCGCAACTGGACGGAACTATGCGTAAGGACTTTCAAAAATTTTTCCAGGCCGTTTCCAGTTATATTTTGAATCTTGAATTGGATAATTAGTTCATTAGCACACTCATCACAAACTTGAATGAACTCGGAGTTATGAATATCTTCCTTCAGTCTATCATAACATTCAGCAATCTTTTGAAATGGGATATGTGGCAGCTTAGCCGGTGAAGCGTTTACGGGATTGATTGGATTGTTCTTTCCCGTGATAATTTTGAATGGCTTCATGCTGCTATCAGTTCCAAAAAAATCTTCTAGAAACTTGACGCTCTTGGGGTCGCCAGGCTCAAGAGAAGCACTTGACGCCAGAATTCTTAGTTGTGGATGATTGGGGGTTAATCCTAAACGATTCAATACAAGTTTTATGAGATACGCTACTTCTGTCCCCTGCGTTCCTCTATATAAGTGAAGCTCATCAATTATAAGGTGAAAAACACGGCTACTCTTTTCACCGTCTCGTTCCGGAACGGATAAATCTTCGCACGCCAACCACTTTCTAGTCTTTTCAAAGACCCCGGTATCTATGTCTCTCATTAACATAATACTCAGCATCGAATAATTTGTGATCAGTATGTCGGGAGGTGCTAATTGTATATCGAAACGGCTGCGCATTTCAGAACCATCCAAGCGCTGAAAGAATGAGTTAAGTTCCTTTTCGTCAGCCGATGGATTGACGGCGATATAATCCTGGACCATTCTGGAATCGTTTTCCAGGTCGCACATAGCTTGAACAAGCTCATTTACTTTTCGAGTATTGATTCCGGGTGTACCATCGTCCTTAGTCACCTTCAATTCTCCAGCGATCGGTGTCACCCCATTATACCTGCCAAAATAGATTTGATTGTTATTACAGATTGACGGTAACAAAATTCGCGTATCATTGGAATCAAGTGCCTTTCTGAGTCTTGACATTTGATCCTCAACCAACGCGTTCATTGGGTAAAGTATAAGTGCCCTAACCCCAGACGGTCGCGTTTCGTGGCTTCTTTGTTGGACTTGTGAGCTCAGCTTGTAATCATTCGCAGCGTCAACAATTTGACGTGGAGTCAGTTCATGCCACCAATTGCCATGGTATGAAGATTTAGTATCAGGACTGCTCCATCTGGTAAATTCTTTTGATAGCTGTGCAAATAACGGAAGGAGAAAAGATTCCGTTTTGCCAGAGCCTGTACCTGAAGTAATGATACAGTTGTTTCCAAGCATCGCTTCGCGCAACATCTCGGCCTGGTGTTGATGAAGAAAGACAGATGATGGGAAAAGCCCTCCTTGAACAAGTTTTTTGAATGAATTAAGCTGTTCCTCATTTAAGGAATTTCCTAAATCCTGTACGGTTAAGTTTTGAATCCCCTTTCCACTTGACAAATAGTCTGGCAAGGGTTCGATCCATGGTTCACGATACAAAACCTTGTCAACATGCAGCAATGCATATCTCTCATCCTCGATCGCATTGAACTTCGTTCCGAACGCAGTCTTAACATAACGAATGAAGTTCTCTCTTATAGTATCAAAAGCACCAATTGGATCTTTCATGTGAGGCGTTTATAGATTGAATTGTAAGGTTGTTTGTTCCAGTTTTTTATACAGGTTTTGGATGAAAATGCTGGGTATGTTTTCATAAATCCTGTAAGGAATTGAGACCCCCTCCAGGGTAATGCTTTTAAACTGCGGTGCCTTTCCACTAAGTAAAAGGATTGACTTTGCTAGAAGTCTTGGCAAGGGCAGTTCCAACGGAATACCAGCTCTCTGCTTGGCCTTATCATACAAAATCACATTCTTCTTGTGATACTTTAAAATCAGATATTTCCCCCAACTACGATCCACAACATAGCAATGACCTTTTACCCAAAGGCGATAATCGAATGTATACTCATTTAGTTTATACTCAACCAATGAGAAATCGTTGTTGATAGATTGAGCCGAGTCTCTGATAAATGAAAGGGTCATTAGATCAAATGTTCTCTTGGCCCATCCATACTCTTTGTCATCAGTCTCTTGAGTCAATATAACTTTCTCATATTCTGAGATCGAACATGATAGTTCTTGAAGACATGGCTGGACAAGCTGCGAGGGGTCGAACCCAATTTGGAGTTCTTTTGAAAAATCGATCAACTTGTTAACGCCATAATTTTCAGATGAAGAATCGAAAGTTTTTATAGTAATGATGTCCGGCAACAGCAAGTGACTATTCGATTCGTGTTGTTTAGATATCTCAACAGCCAATTTATACTTGTCCGCCAACTGTAAAAATCTACTGACTAATATGCTGTCGCGAGCGCCGATCAGAAGAGCTGTTCTTCCTCGTTCTGTCGGCGTCAGGATCAATTGCGGAGGAATAATGGTTATTCTCTTTGTTGGGTGATCGTAGTCGATAAAACCCAGATAATCGTAATAGTTAAGGGACGCTCTCTTTATCCTTGAATAGTTAAATGTTCTATCATCTTGATTGCCCCCAAACTTATGTTGGTGAATCGTTTCGAATGCTTTGTAGAATTCTTCAGTATTAGCAATTCTCTTTAATGTTAGGTATGTCAACAGTAAGTCGCCGTCCTTATCTTGATACAATCCATTTTGAGATTTTAATTCTATGCCGGCCGTGATCGGCTTGAACAAGTTTTCATAGATAAACTGAGCTTTACGGATATCAATATTTGAAAAAGCTATTCCTTGACAGGACGCGATACTTTTATCCGAAGTTGCTCTGCCAAAACCGTCCCGTTGCGGAAGGTTTCTTGAATCGAGATTAAAGCTTGCGTGGTCGGCAGTTATTATAGTGTAAGTGACTTCATAGCCTTCTAAAACCTCACCCTCGATTTTTAACAAGAAATCCGAATCAAGGTCGATTTCATCAGGAATCACCCAACGATTACTATTGGCGTAGTGTCGTTTTAGCAAAAGCCTTTCGCCATCAGCTTTGTATTCAACATATAATTTCTCTTTGCCATCAGAATTATTAATCTCGACATCTGGCAAAAGTCGATTCAAATATTTCCTGTAACCCACATTAAGGCCGTCAACCAATCTGATCGACTTCCCCGAAGGGATCGCCAGCACAGAAAATTCCGGATGGCTCTTTAATGGATTTTGAAATGAAAAGAGGGAGTACTTATCAGGGACCCCATCAAGGTCCTCCTTCCTAAATGAATCCGCCGGAAACTGCTTTCCCCAATTGACAATCGATTCTTCGACCGAACGGTCAGCCAAGAGATACATCCTTCGGGACTTAAAGAGTGTCTCTGATTCAATCCAATATTGATTGCTCAATTGATAAGCGGCTCCGTCGACAAAAATCCTGACCTGCTTTTTAGGAAATTTTGCTATCCATTTATTGAAGTCATCTTTGACATCAAACTCATCCTGAAAAGGGAATCCTAATTTCTTTGACCACCCACCTCCTTGATAAAGATTTTCGTTGCCGTTTAACTGCAGATCGTCTGGAAAATCATTTGTTGAAAACATCCGGAAAGAAAAAATTATTTTCTCTTCGCTTTTATTAATCTCAAATTGCAACAACAAAGGGGCTATCGTATAATTTTTCTTTACCGCTTCTGGTTCATTATCACTCTCTTGTCGATGAGCATCTCCTCGCCAGTTCTTATACTCCCGTTTCGCTATTTCAATTATAGAGTGTCCTAATTCATTCGATTCATCACGAATGATCTTCTTCACATTATCCTTCAATTCAAGAAGTGATATTCCTGACGAAAGAATAAGTCTGCGAAAATCCTGATCGGAATAGTTTGAATATGGAACAAGTCCGCCTATAAGAAACAGTTCTCCAAATCGGCGGATTGCCTTGGGCGTAAGCAGGCATTGTGACCACGGTTTCCCTACAAAAGTCCAAAGAGGATTTCCAAACTTCTTTAATTCAAAAATTCCTAGTTCGCAGTTACGGGTCAGTATAGACCATTCTTCTAACTCCTTCCAGAGATGATCGATTCTTCGAAAGCTGCTTGTGTTTATTTTGCCCTCTGGGATCCCTGTTAAAAGAGAATGCTTATTTAAAAAGTCATTGACCCTTGCATAATAGTTGTTGGCATTGTACAGCTCGTCGTCAGGTTCAGTAAGCGGTAATGTGAAAAGAATAAGGTAGGCTATATAAGGAGGTATCTCTTGCTTATTCCATCCGTTAAATAGTGCGAGTGGTTCATCAATCACAGATTGGGTTTCTCCATTCTTATAAGTGATCGCGGTTAAGTAGTCGGCGAATATTTCCTCGTTTGTTTTACCTGGAAAAAAGCCTTGACTAATTAGAATGATGTCATCTTTAGAGAGATATAGATAAACATCATTACCGGCGTTACCTTCATTAAAGAAGTGTCCGCCAAGCAAATTGTTCCATTCTTTATACGTCATTGATGGGGGTATACAAAAAGAGCCCAACACCTTCACAGGTGATTGGGCTCAAAATAAAGTTAACGGAAAAATCAGAATTCACCACTCGACTTGGGTGCGGGATCGTAAGTCGTCTGTGACTACGTTCTCTGTACGACGCAGTCAGGATTAATAATCTTGCAAGCTTAACTCTTCGTTATTTTCTTGCAACAAACACAAGAACAAAAGAAATGACCTCCACCCATCTCCGTTTCCGCACACCACTTTCCAAAACGAAAAAACCGCCAGAGAAATACCTTTCGGTGTATTCTGACGGTTCTTATTGTCCTCCTTCGCCTTACGGCTCCGGCGGACGAAGTAGCGGGGGTAAGACTCGAACTTACGACCTTTGGGTTATGAGCCCAACGAGCTACCAACTGCTCCACCCCGCGATGTTACGATCCTCAAAATTCGCCGTTTTCAGGCCACTTTTCGAATCGGAAGGTCACAAAAGTAGACCCACCACGGTTAAAAACCAAATGCCCCCGTAAATAGTGCCCAATAAATAAATCGCTACCCTATCACCCCCCTCTCCCTCGCCACCTTCAACAACAACTGAACACTATTCGCATTCAGCTTCTTGCAAAGATTCTTCCGGTGCGTCTCCACCGTCAGCGGACTCAGGAACAACTTCTCCGCTATCTCCGGACCCTTCAAACCATCCGCCAGCAACAACAAGATCTCCTTCTCACGACGTGTTATCAACGGCTCTTCCGCCGCGGCCTTCGGATTATGAAACTGCGCCAGTATCGACTCGTTAGCCGCCTCACTCAAAAAGATCTTTCCTTTCAACACAGCCTCTATCGCACGAATAAGCTCCGACCTCTCCATGTTCTTCAAAAGATATCCATTACCTCCACGCTGCAACAACCCGCTTATCATCCCCGCCTCATTAAAAGAAGTCAACCCAATGATCTTCGAAGTATTGTTCGTCGACCTTATCTTCTGACAAAGCTCCAACCCATCCAGATCCGGAAGCGAAATGTCCAGCAGTATGACGTCAGGAGTTTCGCGCTCCAGGAATGAGAGCGCTTCAGCAGCATTCTTTGCCGTACCCACAATTTTAAAATCACGCTCATCCCTCAACATCGTTCTAATGCCGTCGAGAACGATCGGGTGATCATCTACTACAAGAATATTTATAACGCCTTCACTCATTGATCAAAAAATCCATCATCACCGTGGTGCCTACATTTTTCTGCGAGTCGATTGTTATCTTACCCTTCAGGTAATCGACCCTGTTTTTCACAGTATCCATTCCCGCATGGATTCCCGCTTCCGCTTCAAGCGTATTGAAACCTTTGCCATTATCTTCAACGATCACGCTCAACCGCGATTGATCTCTTATACATTGTATGATCGCCTCCGAAGCATGCGCGTGTTTGATGATGTTGTTCAACAACTCCTGTATAATCCGGAACAACATGATCTCCGTTGTGCTGTTAAGCCTCGAATTCATTCCGTGAACCTCAAGTGAAACGGTGAGCAGTTTTCCAGAGGTTATGCTGTCGCACAAGTCTTTCAACGCATTGATGAGTCCAAGTTTCATCAACACCTCCGGCATCATGTTGTGTGCAATGCGTCGTACCTCCACCGAAGCTGTATCTACAATAGAATAACCCTTCTGAAAAAGTACGTCGTTGCCGAGGGCCGGATTTTTATGCTGAAGCGTACTGAAATACATCTTCACCGTCGAAAACAATCCACCGAGTCCGTCGTGCAGGTCTTTGGCAATCCTCGTGCGCTCCGTCTCCTGTCCATTGATCATACTCTGCAGCGACACTACCTGTTGCTGCCGTTCGAGAAATTTTATTTGTTCGTGCTGAAGCATCTGCTCCTTTTCGGCGATCTCACGCCGTTGTTTGCTATTGAAATATGAAAGAGCAAGAACAACGATGATCGCAACAGACAAGATCGATCCTCCGGTCAGCAACCTGTTCTTCTTCACAACATCCAGCTCATGCGCAACATTCGCGGCCGTAAGCGCCACAATTTCTTTCTCACGTTTTTGATGTTGATAACGGCTCTCGAGGGCAAGAGTCGTCTGCTGCGTTTCCTGGTTGGTGGCACTGTCGGCAAACGTTTTATATAACGACGCATATTCCAACGCCCTTTTGAAATCTTTCCGGGCCGACATTATTTTACTCAACGTGTTGTACGTGGTTGCAACCACCTTCAACTGGCTGAACCGGCGTGCAAGCTCATTTCCTTCGAGCGCAAATTTTTTAGCAAGCGCTACATTATTCTGCTCAAAATAAATTTGGGAAAGATTACTGGCGATCTCGGCTTTATAATACTCCGTGTTACTTTGTTCGCTCAGCTTGTAACTTTCCGTATACGCAGCGAGCGCTTCGGGAATATTTTTGACCTCATTGTAGTAAACACCTTTCGAGTTCGCGACAAGTACACTTACCGTAATGTTATTAAGCGACTTATTCCCTTCTATTGCCGAGTCCAAGTGAGGCTTCGCCTTCTGCAAATCGTGAAGCTTGAGATACGAATCGAATATGTCGAGATGGATGAGCACCCGATAACGAGCCTCGTTCGGATAGCCCTTCATTAACAGTGCCTTCTTCTCATACTCTATTCCTTTTTCAATTTGCTTTTCGGCGATCAGGTTATGCCCAATGTTACCATACACCTGCGCCAGGAGATTTCGCGACGCCTTCGACTTAGACATTTCGATCAACTCTGCCGCTTTCATCAAAGCTTCTACTGCTGTCTCGAAGTCAGAGCGATAGTTGCTGAGCATCGCCCGCGTGTTGTATGTATTTATTAAGATAGTAGTGTCTCTTATCTGCGGTTGCAGATCTTCAATACGATCAAGATGGAATCCGGCGCTGTCGTAGTTTGTAAGTTGTGTGTAGATAAGACTGATGTTGTAATGAGCCCTGGCGATGCGATCCACCTGCTTCATCTTCATCGCCACCGGAAGCGCCTGCTTCGAATAATATAAAGCAGAATCGTATCGACCTTTTTCAAAGTAACGTTTTTGAAGGTCGATCAATGAATTAAGCTTCACCGTGTCCGCATCCATCTGCCCAAAAGCAGGTAGATAACGGGTAAAGCAGATCAGTAAAATGATTGTAACGAATACCGGTGAGGGTTTCATCTTACCCAAAATACAATTCCACAAGGTCAGTTCTTCTACCTGAATCAGTGTATTTTTTCATTACCAGATTCATGGCTTTCAGGTATTGATCGAATATTGGTCGCTACCTACTTTCAACAAGGCAATCTCCGCCACAAAATACCCGCACCATGAAGAAATTAATCATCCTCACGATGACACTGTGCGTTGCCGTATGCACAAAGGCCACAGTTCGAACCGTTAGCAGCAATCCATCAACACTCGGCCAGTTCAGCACCATCCAGGCCGCTATCGATGCAAGCAATTCCGGCGACACCGTATATGTTTATGGAAGCCCAAATGTGTATCCCAACTTCACTATTACGGATAAAGTCATAACCGTGCTTGGCCCTGGATGGTCGCCGGATAAAAACCTACCACTACAGGCAGTTGTCACCGGGGCCGACATTCGCAACAGTCCCGCCGGTGGCTCTCCCGATGGATCGGAGCTTCATGGCCTGGTGTTTACAAGCACCGTCATCGTATCGCGTAATGCAGTTAGTGGCGACATTGGCACCAACAATATCCGCCTTGTAAGATGCCAGTTCGGTGGCGTGGTTCAATGGGACTTAAGCTCGAGTGGCTTTCTCGTGGAAGGATGTGTTTTTTATAATAGTCAGAATTTCAACACATCAGCTACCTACCAAAACTTTCTCTTTCAGAACAATTACTTTTTCTTTTCTACATGCTGTCTCGGTCAACAATTCAACGGATTAACAAATAGTGTCAATGTTCGCTTCGATCACAATCTTTTCGCAAGCAGCAACAACGCAGGCGGAGGTACGGTCGCTGCGTTCAATAACAACTGCCGGTTCCTCACATTTACGAACAACCTCTTCAACCAGGTCAATGCCGGGATCAACGTAAGCTTCAGCACATTCAATAATAACATCACCAACAACATCACTTTAAATTCTTCCAACGCGGCATCGAATGGAACACCATGGTCGGTGAATTCGAATGTCGATAGTGGTGGCAACATTGCCAACCAAAGTCCGCAGTTGTCTGCGCAAACTTCGGTCAACGCAGGCTCGTCCGATCCGATGCTCAACTATACTATTGCAACAGGCCCCGGCAAATAATTCGGGCAGCGATGGAAAAGATCTGGGTCTCCTGTTCGATTCAACAGGCAGTCTCAATTGGACTAATAGTCGCAATGGTCGTGTGCCACGCATCTTTAGTATGAACATCACCACTCCTTCGGTGGCACCGGGAGGAACGATTTCAGTTACCGTCGACGCACGCAAGAGCAATTAAGCCGGTCGCATGAGATCGATCGTAGCTGTTTGCTTATTCCTGTTCGCAACAATTGAAGTCAACGCACAGAACATTGCGAAGGCCGAATATTTTTTTGATGCAGATCCCGGACAAGGCAATGGATTTAATCTCCCTGTTACACCTGGTGCCAACGTCAATTTTACATCGAACATACCTGTTTCGGCATTGTCAAATGGTTTTCACACACTCGGTGTTCGCGTAAAACAGAATGGCGGTGTGTGGAGCTTGTTCGAAGCAAGAGGTTTCTACATCTCTACGCCCTCATCCAACACTACCAATCTTTCGAAGGCAGAGTATTATATCGACACAGATCCTGGGCAAGGCAACGGAACACCGATAGCAATTCCCGCAGGAGCAAACAGCAGCTTCGTCTTCACCGTTCCCACAACAAGTCTCTCTGCGGGATTTCATTTCATTGCCGTGCGGGTAAAAGATCTAACCGCGCGTTGGAGTTTATTCGAAGCGAGAGGATTCTTCATTACGACAACAACCACGAATGTTTCCAACATCATTGCGGCCGAATACTTTTATGATCTCGATCCTGGTAACGGGGCAGGCACGCTCATATCGGTAACACCGGGAGCAACAACAACTTTCACTGTTCCTCTTCCAATCGGAAGTCTTACGCCGGGCTTTCATTTTTTAGGAGTTCGCGTAAAGGCATCTGGTGGTAAATGGAGCATCTTCGAGAGCCGCGGGTTTTATGTTTCCGGTGCCCTAACGAATGCACCCGCGATTGCTGGCGCCGAATATTTTTTCGATAGCGATCCGGGTGCGGGTAGTGGCATTGCTCTCACGATCCCAACCGGCAATCAATCCAACTTCAATGTCACGCTGCCTATCGATGGCCTTGCATCCGGCTTTCATTTCCTTACGATCAGGATAAAAGATTCCGCCGGCAGATGGGGTCAATTTGAAACACGTGGGTTTTATGTTTATGAACAAAATCCTTCCGCGGGCGATATCGTTGCCGCCGAATACTTCATCGACACAGACCCGGGACAGGGATTAGCATTGCCAACGGCTGTAACAACACCGGGACTAAACATCAACCAGATATTTCCATTGCAGATCACAGGCGTGTCACCCGGATCTCACAAGCTCGGGTTCCGTGTCCGCGATTCCGAAGGCATCTGGAGTGAGCCGAAGATCTCGGACATCACGGTGTTGAATTGCACGCCACCATCGGTACCTAATGCTGTGCCGGCAACAACATGTACCGTGGCAGTGTGAAGTTGAGTGCAACCGGAGCAATTGCCGGCCAACAATACAAATGGTACACAGATGGATCTTCAGTGTCGTCAATATTCACGGGACAGGATCTAACAACGCCTTCGATATCGATAACCACCGATTACTTCGTTAGCATTTTCGATCCGGCCACAACTTGCGAAAGCGCGCGGGTTAAAGTCACCGCCACTGTTGCTTCCGTGGCGAAGCCCGCGATCAATGCGTCGGGCACAGTAACGTTGTGCGAAGGCACAAGCTTCCTCCTCGAAGCACAAAGTGGTTTCGCGAGTTACAAATGGTCCAACGGATCGTTAACACAACAAGTGCTGGTAACATCAGGCGGTAAGTACTCCGTTGTTGTTAACAATGGCGCGTGCGATCTTCCGGTCTCCGATGAAGTCACATTCATCTTTCTTCCAACACCCGGTGCGCCCGCAATAACAGTCACGGGTTCCACTACTCTTTGTAACGATGCATTCACCGTACTCTCAGCTCCTCCTGGTTTTGAATATTATGAATGGTCGGGTGGCGAAACACAACAGACGATCATTGTAAAAGGCGGCGGGAGCTATTCGGTGAAAGTTGCCAACGTGCCCAACTGCTTCAGCGAAAAGTCTGGCATCGTGACCATTAGTGAAACCGGTTTGCCCTGTACAGTCATCAATCCCAATCCCAACAACATTTCGCCCGACATCGAACACGCAACAATCGAAACAGCCATTCGCGGCAAAGCAACACTCGATCTCGTCCCGCTGATCTCCGATCACAATGGTGAAGATGATATTGTGCTTGCATCTTTAAGGATCACCGAAGCTCCGCCAAGCAACGCAATCGCCACGATCGACGATGTTGGTGTGCTGATTGTTGATTACACACAGATTGATTTTTCCGGGTCCGATTTTATTACAATACAGGTGTGTGATCTCTCTGCAAGCTGCACGCAGCAGAATATAGACATCACCGTCGCCGGTGATATCACACCGTACAACGCGCTCTCACCCAACGGCGATGGACTGAATGAATCGCTCTATCTCGAATTCATCGACATCATTCCCGACACAAAAAATAACAAGGTCACCATCTTCAACAGGTGGGGAAGTGCGGTCTTTGAAATCAAAGATTACGACAACAACGATCGTGTGTTCAAAGGTGCAGATCAAAACGGAAAGGAATTACCTAACGGCACCTATTTCTATCGTGTTGAATTTGGGACCGGAAAGAAAACAAGGAATGGATTTATAACCCTGCGCCGATGAAAACTTATAGACTGCTTCTTGTATTCGTCTGTGTTGCGTTTAGACTTTCTGCGCAACAGGATCCGATCAATGTCCTTTACTTAAATAACCCGATCACGATCAACCCGGCCTACGCGGGCGCCAACAGTATGCTCAACGCCGGCATCCAGTACAGAACGCAGTGGGTGGGTGCCGAATCAAATCCAACAACATTCAATTTCAACAGTCACATGTCTGTGTTGAACGACAAAGCCGGCGTGGGCATTATGGTGATGCAGGATCGTATCGGTGATTCGAAGAGTACGAGTGTGAATACGATGTATGCCTATAAGATCAGGTTCAAATGGGCAACGATGTCGTTTGGTATGCAGGCCGGTTTCACAAGGTATACGTCCGATCCGAATCTCCTCACTATTCGCGACAATGGAGATCCTTCGTTCAATCCAATCCGTGTTACGAATTTCAATATCGGGTCGGGACTGTTGTTTAAAGGAGATCATTGGCAGGCTGGTGTTTCGGCGCCGCGAATGCTTCCCGCCAGTATGAGCCAGTCAGGCACTACTATCAAGTTGTACGATCAGAATTATTATTTCTTTGGATCGTATGGGATCTTCCTTTCAGAAAAATTCAGGTTACGCCCGTCGGTACTGATGAGGGCATCACCCGGACTTCCACTATCGGCCGATGTTAGCGCAAGCCTGGTTGTGCAGGAGAATTATTCTGCGGGTTTGTTTACAAGAAATCTGAATACTTATGGTCTGCAGTTTATTGCCGTAATCAACGATCTCAAGTTGGGATATGTATTCGAGTTGCCTGGACCTTCTTCTTCAAATCTGAATTTCAGCAGTCATGAGTTTATGCTCACACTATCGATGGGTGTTATGAGATCTCACGACAAAGTGAATAAGCTCTGAGGCAGAGAAATAAAAAAAGGGCTATCGTAACTGATAGCCCTTCTCATTTCTTGTAACAACGATTACTTCACTGCTACAGGTACTTCCAGGTTTTCCCAGATGATAGAGAAGCCACCAGGGCTAACTACATACTTCAATTGTTCTGTGAACGCCGATTTTTTCGGAGTCACTTTCACAACCACCGCATCTTTCGCGGCATCGCGTGTTGTAGATCCGTCGCGGTTGATACCCCACTGACCAGTTTGCGTGTTGAAGATGATCTGCCATTGGCCTTTTTCGCTTGCGATAGCGTAGACGCTATATTTTCCTTTGGCGAGCTTCTGACCTTCTACAGTAACATCCTTATCTGTTTCGAACGTTGTTGCTTCGTTTGCTCCTGCTCTCCACACTTTGTCGTATGGAACGAGGTCGGTACCGTAGATCTTCCTTCCTCTTACAGAAGGAGCCGAGTACTTAATGGTAATTGTTGCGCCGCCCGAGAGTTTTCCCGAAGCAGTCGCGGCCGGGCTTTGAGCCCAGGTGCTCACACTCACAAGCGTTGCAGCTATCATGAGGATGGCTGTAAGCATAGTCGACATTTTTTTCATGCACTAAGAGTTTTTGGTTAATAACTGAAGTAAAGTTAACGAGTTCCATGCTCCGAAAACGTTCGAAACTATTCAAAACGACGGATGGCATGTTAATTCGGTTGAATTCAGGCTTTGATGGGTTTTTGAACTGAATTTGCCTGCGATTAGAGCAGAATTTGGGCCAAAGCCAATCAGGTTTTCCTGACGATTTTGAAGGTGACTGGTGAAAAAACAAGCTGATGCGATGCAGATCTGCGTTTTTTGTGCATCCCACAGCTAACGGGATCTGGATATGGAACAGAGCATTTTTGATATTATGTGGAGAAACACGCCGACGATCACGGTTTTCATCCTCGCGGCTATTATGTCGGGTTTTATTGTTTATAAATGCATGAGGTTTGTTATCCGTTTCGAAAAAACAGAGGCAGCCGTCTCCGATCTGCAGGTTCGAATGACCAAAGTAGAAGGGCGCCTCGATAAAGTGGAGGAACGCCTAAATAATATCGAGACTCGCTTGGCTGTCGTGGAAACGAAACTTGATATGGTCATCGAAAAAGTGGACAACCTTGCAGGAAAGCTCGATCGCTTAATTGAAGCCCATCTAATCAAAAATTCCGTTTAAATAACCCTCACTTTCCCCAGGAAACCCATCCCGGAAAACCCGTATTGTTTTTCTAAATAAATCTCTACAAAAAAATTCTTATCCCGCGTTTAATCATCTTGCAATCGAAAGCGCTGAAATAATCCCTCAAAATCCTCCTGAATCAGCGCCCAGCTTTAGTTTACGCCAGTTTCAACAGTCACAAAAAGCCATACCTTTGCACCCCGCATTAACAGGCGGAAAAGGCCGTCCTGCCAACAGGAAGGCCCGTTCTTTCCAAAGCCACAACACCCTCGGATGAAAAGACTGCGGAATTATTTCATTGGTGACTACCTCGCTGCTGAGCCCGACATCCTCAAGCAAGCCAGCATCACACTGATATACAATATTCTCCTCCTCTGCGAGATCTGCCTCATCATCCTTACCATCACCCACGTTGTCAATGGCAACATGATGCAGGTCGCAAAAGGCTTCTTCATCTTCGCGCTCTTCGCGGCGTGCCTCTTCTACATCAAGGTCTTCCATAAGGTAGAGCTCATCGGCAACATCATGGTCCTTATCTCGTGGGCCAACATACAGGTCGACGTGTTCGTACTCTTTCACGACATCAGCATGTTTCCGGCGCTCATCGCCATCCTCAACGTCATCTTCGCCTTTCATATTCTCGGAAGCCGGGCAGGCTTCGTTCATGCATTCCTCCACTTCATGGGCTTCCTCACATTCCTCGTGATGAGGTCACTTAATCTATTAACATTCGATAAGCCTCCACTCGTGCTTTCTACAACACAACTGTTGTTGTCATTCATCCTCGTCTTCATCATCCTTGTCTACCTCATCTATCACTACCACCAGGCATTCCAGATGGCGAAGAAGAGTCTCGATCATTCGATCGACGAGCTTCGCCGCGCCAAAGAAATGGCCGAAGAGATGAATCGCCTCAAGACCAACTTCCTTTCAAACATGTCGCACGAGATCCGCACACCTATCAACGGCATTCTCGGCATCAGCCAGGTAATTGAGCTCGAAGCAAAAGAAGACGCTATTCGCGAATACGTTCAGCTTCAAAAGAAAAGCGGACGCCGCCTGCTCGATACCATCAACAGCATCTTAAGCCTGTCGCGCATCGAAGCACAAAAAGAACAATTATTGCTGAGTGTTGTCGACATAAATAAAGTGGTTCACGAAAGCGCCAGCTCTCTCGAAGAGCTTGCACGTTACAAAGGACTTAAGTTCAAAGTAAACGAGCACACCGAAGAAGTACTCTGTTTGTCGGACGAGACCATGTTGTACCAGGTGGTTCACAACATCGTTGGCAACGCCATCAAGTTTACAGACCATGGCGAAGTGAATATTCTTATTTCGATTCGTCCCGAGAACAACGTAAGCATTAAAGTATCCGATACCGGCATCGGGATCTCGAAAGAATTTCTGCCGAAAGTCTTTAATCCTTTCGAACAGGAAAGCATGGGACATAGCCGCGGCTACGAAGGCTCTGGCCTGGGACTTTCGATTTCGAAACGTTACATAGAGTTGCTCGGAGGTGAAATAAATGTAAAATCTGAAAAAAACATAGGGAGTACTTTCGAGATCATATTACCGAGGTATAGCAGGGCATGAAGAAATTATTGTATGTAGAAGATGATCCGATCAACGCGTTCGTGATCAAGAAATTATTGGCGCAACATTACACCACCGAGCATGTAGAAGACGGCGAAACATGTCTCAATATTCTCGGCAAAGAACCATTCGATCTCATCCTGATGGACATCAACCTCGGCAGGGGAAAAATGGATGGCATCGAAACAATGAAGAAGATAAAGGCAATGCCCGTCTTCGAAAATCTCCCGGTTGTAGCAATCACATCTTACGCCATGCCTGGCGATAAAGAACGATTTCTTGGAGAAGGGTTCAATGGGTATCTTTCGAAACCTGTCGAGCGGCCGGCTTTGCTGGATTCTCTGAAGTCATTTTTCTAGCATTGCTATTTCTTTTCAAGCTTGTTGATGGCTTGTTCCAGCATTGCATCATTGTTTTTATTCAATTCACCGCCATCGAATTTCACCTCTATGTCGGGCGTCAACCCAATGCCCTCCACAATCCGATTGTCGAGAGTACGAAACTGTGAGCATGCAGCTTGCACATTCATAAAATCACCCACCGTGAATGATCCGTCGTTGTAAAGGCTTTGCGATGTTAGCACACCGGTAGCTCCATAGGTTTTCTCACCAATGAATGTTCCCGTAGGCAAGCTTTGAATTGCCGAAGTCATTAACTCCGCCACGGAACCCGTAAAGCCATCGGCAAGTACAACAATTTGTATATCGGACCGTGCAGCATTTGAGTTGACACTGATCTTCGTATCGATCCACGGCGTAAGATCCAATTTGCCGGCATCATATTTAAAGCGTGCTGCTCCGAATGTGGTCGGCGATTGCACGAATCGTCCGAGAATAAAATTAAGATCAACAACGTCCCCTCCCGGATTATTTCGGAGATCAATTATAACTCCCCGTGTTGCTCCATTAATAAGCTCATTGAAATAGTAATCAATAACTTGCTCAACGCCAGAAGATGCCCCTGAGTTATAGATCCCGGACAGGTAACAGGAGCTAAAATAAAAATAAAGGATGTCATCATGAATCCTCCCACAGACAACTTCTAATTGCCGGTCGTGCGTACCGAAATTAGTTGTGGTTGCCGACATATAACCCTCAGCCAGGTAGGTCTTTGCCACGGCAGAATAGCTGTGCGGTGGCCGGTAGTTGGACGACGCTTGTTTTCTTGTTAATGCTGGATTGATCACGGGTTCGTTCCCGAGATATTTTGGCTTAATCTGAATGTAGTAGTGCCCATCTATAATATCCTTTGTCATTTCTGTGAAATATTCAACCGACTTTTCAACATCAGCGCGCTTGTTGATATCTAATTGCTCAAAGATCGGCTTGTACTTCTGATATTGTTCATCCCACGATGTCAGATCAAGATCCCAAAAGACATAATTCGAATTCATCTTCACCCAAAATGTATCGAAGATCTCCGGAAAACTTTTTGGATCCGTAGGTGGCGACGGGATGGTTTCTTGCTCACAGGCAGAAAACCACAGTATACCAATCAAAAAAAAGAGCCTCTGTTTCATTATTTATTCCTGACTGTATACTCTATCCCAAAACCAAATGACACGGTATTATTGAATCGCCCCGGCGAATCGTCGCTGCGAAGATTCGTAAGCGACCGACAGAGCAATAGCGACGAAGTAATCTCCAGCCTGGGCCGTATTTCATACCCGAGTACCAGTCCTCCTGCAACACCATATTCGTAGCGAACATCCACTTTTGTGAATTGATAGGATGTACTCACCTGTTCCCAGTAAACATGCACATTCGACTGATTGTCGACATAGTAATTGAAGACATTGGGAAGAATCCCTTTTATGTGCGACGATCTCCAGTGCGATACAAATCCCCCACCCGACACGCTCAAATTCCATTTATTCACATCGAGAACTTTCAACCGCAAGATTAATGGCAGTTGTATAAACGTATTTCTGAAATCGAATTGAGTATTGACAGAATCCTTGCGATGAATCGAATAATTTTTGGTTATGAGGGTAATGCCGGTCAACAGCGAGACCCTATCATTTAAGTTATGCTGTAGATCCGCACCAACATAAGATCCACGAAGCCCTCGCGGGACATTAACCGGTGAATAGAATTTCCTTGAATCAAGAAAATTAACGTCAGGGCCGGCAGTGATATCTAGTTTTGTTTGGCACACCCCTTTTGATGAAAATAGTACTGCCATCAACAGCGTCAATATCACTACCGGTCCATCAAGATTCATAGCAGGCAACTAGAATGTTGTTGCATTGGCACGGAATGTCCTTACAAACGTTGTCTTCGGCGATCCATCAGTAGGGATTACATCGAAATACACTCTTACGTACATTGCCCATGACGTATTGAACGTGCTAATACCCTTTTCGCCATTATTCCAGTTTGTGAGATATACCCCGGCAATCTCCTCATAGTCACCACCACACGCTCCTTCGTAGGTACCGGGCCCAAGAATATCGTAGTGAATAGTGCCTGTTGTTGCTGCGGGAGTTGAACCGCCGAAAAGCTCCTGGTTAAAACTGTTTGAATTCGTCTTGTTCAGATATGCAAGCGTTGCCGCATCGAGTTGTGCGGTATATGTGAAATAGTGATTCGCCACAACATCCGAACAAATGTGACCACTAGTGTTTGTGCTGTGTACTTTTACAACTGGTCTGACCGGAAGGTTGAAGACACCCATCTTGCGATTATCGGCCGGCACGTAACCAGACGCTGATGTTGCGTCTACTGTACCGGGCATGGTAATGCCATAGTTTGTGAGGATTGCCCCTGAAGCCGTGCTCGAACCCGTTGTCTGGGTATTCAATGTGATCGCGAGATCGACTTTTTGACCATCACTGTGTGTTCCCGATGAGATCAGGTTGCCAATGCCTTCTATCAATCCCGAGGCTCCGTCGCTTGCAACGTCGGAGAGGATGTCTCCAAGATATGAAAGGCCGCTTGGAAGGTCGGCCGGGTCGATAATAGCAAATGCGGCCTTTGCTCCTGAAATGACTATGTTGCCGAGCGTACTACTTTCAGACCTGATCTCACCCGTAGCAGATCCAACACTTGTCGACTCCAACTTCTCATCTGTGATTTGCCAGAACTTGAGATCCATCAAAAGACCAATATCATAGTAGTGTTTCGAGCTCAGGTCCTTATCGTAAGCCACCTGGAATTGTGAAACATACCATCCACCCGAAGATGGAATTGCATAAGGCTTTATCGACTCTGAAAAATTTCTTGAAACGCTTGGATCGGTAATCTCCTGGCTGGCTGCGTTAAATATTGTGGTCGACGATGACGAACCCGATGTTCTTATATACTCCTCAAGATAATTGGATGTCGTATAACTATTCGACGGTATCCAGAAATAGAACCTCAGCATGCCCCGATATTTATTGTACAATGCGAAAAATGGCTGACCGGGAAGGGCAATCGTTGGGTCGAAGTTATTATACAGCAAGCTCCATCCATCGGCCGACTTATAGTCATAACGAATGGTCTGATCATAGAGAATCGAGGAGCCGCTTGCCCATGGTTTTAAAAGAGTATTAGGAGTTAGGGTTTGCATGTAATCAGACGTCCCCTCCCAATTCCACGTGACACAAGGGATCGCCCCGGTCAGGTCAGACTTTCCGATATTCACCGAACTTCGTAGCGGTAAATCATCCTGGTGACAGTTACTGAGAGCAAAGAATAAAACCACCAATGATAAGACACGTACACTAAAACGCTTTTTCATAGAAGTTTTGTTTTTAGTTTATAAATAGGACCAGAAATAATGTCAGCTATCCTAAATGAAACCTTTCATGTCGGGGATCCGGGGAATGATCCAGGACCTAACAGTAGTGCATGCGCAAAGAAAATTGTCAGCGAAAGCAAGATGCCGCAGCAAGCATTAGCAAGGGGTAGATCGACGACTCGACTCATGTTAAGTTCAACTGGCAGTTCTGGCGTCGAATCAACGCAGGCAGGAGTAGAAATTCCCGTGAAAAACTAACGATCAGGATCGTGGTTTCACGATGTCTTATTTATATTTTCGATTATGAACATAGACCTTCGGAGCGACACAGTCACTCTTCCAAGTCCCGGCATGCGCGATGCAATGATGAGCGCACCGATAGGCGACGATGTATTTGGAGACGACCCTTCCGTGAATGAACTCGAGAAAAAGATTGCAACACTCTTCGGTAAAGAGGCCGCCATCTTTTGTCCATCGGGTACAATGACCAACCAGATCGGCATTCGTATCCTCACGAATCCCTTCGAAGAGATCATCTGCTATTCCGAAGCACACATCTATCGCTACGAAGGTGGTGGCATCGCCGGCAACAGCCAGTTGAGTGTGCGATTGATCGATGGCGACCGCGGAAGATTTTCTGTTAAAGACATCGAGAACAATATCAACAACCCTGCAGATCCGCACCAGCCGATCACCTCGCTGATCGCTATCGAAAACACCGTAGTGCGCGGCGGCGGAAGCATCTGGTCGCTGCAACAGATCACCGACATCCGGAAATTTGCCGTTACCAAGGGCGTGAAAACACATCTCGATGGCGCAAGGATCTTCAATGCACTTGTGGAGACTGGCGACAACCCTGTTGATCTTGCGAAGCAGTTCGATACTGTATCCATTTGTCTTTCGAAAGGACTGGGCGCGCCCGTTGGATCGGTGTTGCTCTGCAATAAAGACGTGGAGACAAAGGCACGTCGCGCGCGTAAGGCATTCGGTGGCGGCATGCGCCAGGCAGGATTCCTCGCAGCAGCAGGGATCTATGCACTCGATCATCACATCGCGCGGCTGAAAGACGATCACCGAAGAGCCAAAGTGTTGGGAGAGATCTTAAAAGACAGGCCGTGGGTGAAGGCCATCGATCCCGTAGATACAAACATCATCGTATTCAAAGTCGACGATTCGGACCATACATTGCAAGTGCTCGCGAAGAATGAAATTCGTGCCGTTAAATTCCGCAGACCCAACGAGATCCGAATGGTTACTCACCTGGATTTCACCGACGATATGCTCGACCAGGCCGTAACTACACTCAAGAAAATTACTCTTTAATGGAAGAGTCGTTTGCAGAAGGGGAAGCTTTTATTGAAGCAGAGAGGAACACCAAAAAACCTCACCCCAATCAATTTTGTCTCAACTGCGGCACGAAGCTCGAAGGAACGTATTGTCACCAGTGTGGTCAGAAAGATATTCCGCGCCGCCAGGTGATCGGTGATCTTGTATCAAATTTCATTGAGGCGTTCACCAACTTCGACGGAAAGTTTCTTCGCACTACACGGTATCTTTTTCTGAAACCCGGATTTCTTGCTATCGAATACAACAAGGGCAAACGCGAAACATATTTTCACCCGGTGCGGATGTATACGTTCGCCAGTTTTCTTTTTTTCTTATTGTTTGTGATCCTGCCCGATGGCGATAACGAGGCGGTGAACGCCGAGCTCTCCAAGGAAGAAAAGCAACAATTAGACTCGCTAAAGAAAACTGGAATGACCTTCAGCATGATGAAGGTACCGTATAAGACGTTGACCGAATACGACTCAATACAGCAAACATTGCCCGAAGGTCAACAGGACGGTTGGTGGGAAAGATTGAAGACAAGAAAAGCCATCGAGATCAGCAACAAATACAAGAGCGATGGCAAAGGGTTGGTCAAAAATTTCATGTCGTTTTTCACAGAGAATTTCTCCACAGCGCTCTTCTTCCTGATGCCCTTTTTCGCCCTCGTTTTAAAATTGCTGTATTCGCGGCGCGACTTTTTTTACGCAGAACACCTCGTCTTCACGATCTATTACTACAATTTCTTTTATCTAGCCGGGGCGCTGATGATGATATTTGATCTCATCCCTTACGTTGAAGTGCTGTCGGTCTTCATCGGCTTCTGGATCTTCTTCTATTTGCTCTTTGCCATGAAGCGGATGTATGCACAAGGTTGGGGCAAGACGATAGCGAAATTTTTTATCTTCAACTTTTTGTTCTTCAATCTTGTTTTGATTGCTATTATCGTGATGTTGCTTTTTGCTGTGATGACATTATAACCTGTGCTCAACAAAACTTTACCACCGTTAGCAGAACGCATGAGGCCTTCGAAGCTCGAAGACCTCGTGGGACAGGAACATCTTGTTGGCAAGAACGGAATTATCCGCAAGGCCATCGACACCGGTAATGTTCCGTCGATGATCCTGTGGGGACCGCCCGGTGTGGGAAAGACAACCATCGCCAACATTATAGCGAATGAAGTAAAGAGACCATTCTATATATTAAGTGCGATAAGTGCCGGCGTGAAAGACGTTCGCGAGGTGATCGAAAAGGCACGACAGACCTCGCGTGTCATTCTCTTCATCGATGAGATCCATCGCTTCAACAAATCGCAGCAGGACGCATTACTCGGCGCTGTCGAAAAAGGGATCATTACACTCATCGGTGCCACTACCGAAAACCCGTCGTTCGAAGTAAACTCTGCGTTGCTTTCGAGGTGCCAGGTGTATACACTCAAGTCCCTCGACGAACAAGACCTGTTGAAGCTCGTCGATCATGTTATCAAAAACGATTCGGAGCTTAAGAAGAGATCCATCAAAGTGAAAGAGCACGGTGCGTTGCTCAACATTTCAGGTGGCGATGCAAGAAAACTCCTGAACCTCGTCGATCTTATCAGCGAATCGGTAACCAGCGACATCGAGATCACCGACGAGCTCGTGGTCAACGTAGCACAAAAACATATCGCCATTTACGACAAGAGTGGTGAACAGCATTACGACATCATATCCGCTTTCATTAAGTCGCTTCGCGGAAGCGATCCTAATGCAGCGTTGTATTATTTGGCGCGAATGATCGAAGGTGGCGAAGATGTGAAGTTCATCGCGCGACGAATGTTGATCCTTGCAAGTGAAGATATCGGCAACGCAAATCCTACTGCGCTTGTACTGGCAAACGCCACATTCCAGGCCGTGGATGTTATCGGTTACCCGGAAGCTCAATTGATTCTGGCCCAGTGTGCGGTATACCTTGCGTCGTCTGCCAAGAGCAACTCTACTTTGATCGGAATTGTGAGCGCATTAGGTGCCGTTAAGGAAACGGGCGATCTTCCCGTGCCGTTAGCCATCAGGAATGCGCCGACCAAGCTGATGAAAAACATGGATTACGGAAAAGGTTATCAGTATGCCCACGATTTCAAAAACAATTTCGTTAACATGGAGTTCCTCCCCGATAAGATCAAGGGCACTAAGTTTTACGACCCCGGCCCCAATCCCCGCGAAGAAGAATTAAGGAACTATCTTAAAAAGCTGTGGAAGGACAAGTATAATTACTGATTTTTGTAGCACATGCAGAGGCTAATCTTTGAGTCGTCACCAGCTTTCATCATTTTATGCATTGCCCTCGGCGTTGGCTACGGATGGATCCTCTATCGCACCAAACATACGTGGGGGAAAACAACCAACAGGATCTTATTTTTCGTGAGAGCATTGGCCGTAGCGTTAGCTGCTTTTCTCCTGATCGGCCCCATCCTGAAACTCACCACCAATCAATATGAGAAGCCCGCGATAGCGATCGTCGTAGACAGCTCTCTTTCCGTTACCGGGGTGCTTGGAAAAGAAAAGCAGGCAGCGCTCATCAACAACATCAAAGAACAGGCGAAGGCTCTTGAAGACACATACCAGGTCGATCTTCGAAGTTTTGAAACTGCCACTTCCGATATCCACGGAGCGCTAAGATCGATCACGTCCGACTACGAAGGAAAAAATCTCGCGGGCATCATTCTCGCTTCCGATGGTGTTTACAACTCCGGCCCGTCGCCGCTGTACACAACCATGCGTGTTCCCATCTACACCATTGGCATCGGCGACACCACGCAACGCGTAGATCTCGCGTTAAAGAATGTTGCTTTCAATAAGATCGCCTACCAGGGCAATCGTTTTCCCGTTCGCGCCGAAGTTTTAGTGAAAGGACTCACGAACCAGGATGTTCGCGTCAGCATTTCATCGGGTGGAAAAGTTATTCACACAGAGAATAAAAATTCAGGCAACAAAGGTCTCCTCGATTTCGATTTCCTTGTCGACGCCAAAGAGAAAGGCATTCAGCGTCTCGATGTTTCCGTTGAGCCTGTTAAGCAGGAAGTAAATCAAAAGAATAATCGCACTGCCATTTATGTTGAAGTCGTTGAAGGCAAGAAAAAGATCCTCGTTATCTCTCCATCTCCACATCCCGACATCAAAGCGCTTCGTGCTGCCATCGAGAAGAACTCGAACTACGAGTTTCACCTCCACATGCCCGGCGTGAAAGAAGAAGAACAACAGGTGCTTCAGCCCGACAAAGTAGACCTCGTTATTTTCTCGCAAGCGCTCGACAACGACGGCAAGACACTCGCGTTGGTTCAAAAATATCAGAAGAGTAAAGCAGGAATGTTGTTCATGGTTGGAGGTAAAACCAATCTCAGGCAGTTTGCCAACATCGGCATTCCACTCACGTTCGAAAACATCGGTCAGCGCGACGAAGTCATTCCGAATTTCAATATCGAGTTCCGCGACTTCGCATTCAGCGACGGTATTGCGGGAAGATTCTCGAGGTATCCGCCAGTGTCGGTTCCGTTTGGCAAGTTTACTTATCCCGCCGATGCAGCAGTGTTGTTGTATCAACGCATTGGCAGCGTGGCCACCAACAGGCCGCTGTTGTTGAGCTGGAACGGACCAACCAACCGCATCGCGGTTTTATTGGGCGAAGGCATCTGGAAATGGAGACTGAATGAGTTCGCTGAAACAGAAAAAAGCGAAGCATTCGACGAAGTATTCTCGAAGTTGATCCAATATCTCAGCACCGCAGATGATCGCCGGAGATTCCGCAGCTTCCCGATACAAAATGAATTCAGCGACTCGGAGCCTGTAACATTCGAAAGTCAACTTTACAACGATCTCTTTGAACCGATCTATGGCAACACTGTCCAGATCGAGCTCCGCGACGAAGCCGGAAAAGTTTCGCCATACAGTTATACAACAAGTCCTGCCGGTACACGCTACCGCATCGGTGGTTTGAAAGAAGGAATCTATCGTTACACGGCGAGCACTCAATTGAGCACAGGTAAAGAACAAGTGTCAGGAGAATTTTTAGTGACGGCGCAAAACATCGAATCACAGAATCTCACTGCCGATTTTGGATTGTTAAGAAAGCTGTCGGGAGAGAGTGGCGGGAAATTTTATTTGGATAGTAAGAATTTAGCTTCCGATGTTTCCAAAATACCAGCTAAGACTTTGATCCATTCAGAAGATTCATTTCATCCAATGATCAATCTGAAAGCGGTGTTCTTCTTACTATTATTCTTGCTGAGCCTCGAGTGGTTTACGAGGAAGTATTTCGGGGCCTATTGATTAGGAACCGTCTTGGTTAACCGGCAAATATTCTTGCCATTCTTGTTCATATACTCAACGCTGTCCATGATGGATTTCACAAGGCGGATACCAAGACCACCTTTGCGTTTTTCGTGAACCAGGTTATCCATGGTTGGCGTCTGGAATGAATTGATGTCGAATACATCGCCATCGTCTACTATTTCGAATACAAATTTTCTTCCGTTGTCGACTTCAATATGCAGTTCAAGGAGATGTTCGGGGTTGCAATGATGAGCGTGGATCATGAGGTTAGAACACATCTCGTCGAGGGCCAGCACGATTGCACTTATCTCTACTTCGGGCACACCATGGCCCTTCAGCGACGTGCGGATAAAGTCGCGGATCCCCTTTAGATTAGTAAGGCTGCAACCGATGCTATACTGATAGTTCATTTGCCAGTTGCTTTGCTTCCTGCCTGTCGGCCCTGATAAGTAACAGGTCGGCAAGTCCTAAAATCGCGAATGTGTTCAATACCTTCTCCTTCATACCATACAACACCATCGTCACATTCTTGTCTTTAAATTCTTCGATGTAAGACATAAAGACACCCAAACCGGCGGAGGATATATACTCGAGGGCGCTGCAATCGACCAGTATTTTTCGGAATCCCTCTCCTACACTTTTGGCGATTGCCAGGTCCAATTCGATGGAAGAACTAGCGTCAATTTCGCCGATCACAGCGATAATGTCCACTCCGTCCTCCTGCAGTCTTTTGATGTGAACCATGTGATTTTAACGATTTTTTAAAGGTTTGGTTATTACGTCCTGTGGGGGTTCTTTTTCGACTAAGGCCCCCTTTTTTGCCCTGGTCGTTTATATAATGGGACCCCGCCTCCGGCGGGGCAGGTTATCTGAATTTCACGATCATAGTCGTGTAATCGTCATTGATCATGTGCGTGCCGGAGAATTCATACAACTTCGAGATCATGTGCTCCGAGATCTCTTTTGGTTCCTTTTCCGTCATCTCCAGCACCGTCTCTTTCAACCTCAGGTCTCCGAATTCCTCGCCCTTCTGATCCTTCGCTTCGGTAATACCATCGGTGTACAACACCATGACGTCGCCCGACGCATAAGAGATCACATTTGTATCAATGAAGTTGCAATAGTCTTTCGTTTTAATCATCCCCAACGCCGTTCCGCGATCCTTGAGGTATTCTGCCTGGCGTGTGTTGGCACGATAGAACAACACCGGGCAATGACCCGCCCGCGCATAGCGGATCTTCTTCGTTCTCGTATCGATCGCAAAATAAGTTGCCGATATAAACGAGCCGCGCTCCAAGCAATACACGAGTGCACGATTGGCGCGCTGCATAAATTCTTTCGGATCGAGATCCTGTTGAGCAAGACTGTGGAAGATCCCTTTCATCTGCGACATGTGAAAAGCAGCAGTCGTTCCTTTACCCGACACGTCGGCGATGATCAAGGCAACCTGGTGATCGTCGATGCGAATGGTATCGTAATAATCGCCTCCAACTTCATCGGCCGATTGTGAGAATGCTGCCACTTCAAAGTCTGCATCTTTCTCGAGCTTATCGGGAAGCAAACTCTTCTGTACTGTCTTCGCGATCTTGAGCTCTTCTTTGTAACGTTCGTTCTGGAACGCTTCTTCCATCAAACGGAAGTTCTCGATCGAGATACCAGCCTGGTTCGCAAATGCAGAGACGATTCTCGTCATCTCTTTATTGAATCCTTCAGGCAATTCCTTCAATAAAGCGAGTGTTCCGATTACATCGCCCTTCACAAGTATCGGGAACGACAACAATGAACGGAACCGTGTTCCTTTCAAACCAGCCAAATGCTTCGAAAGGTTTTTAGTCTTATCGGTATTCTGATCAAGAACACCTTTCACATTGTTCGACTTCAAATGCGCCGCAATGTTACGCGACTCTTCTTCGGAGATCTGGTAGGTGAAGAACCTGGCTTCGTTGTTCGAGCCTTTGATCTCGAGCCATGCAGCGTCGGCGAACACAGAGCTCACCGAGCTCTCGAGCAATATTTTGTAAACGCTTTCTTCATTCTGCTCCGTTTGTATCGACTGGCTGATACGCTGGAAGTTGACAACCTCCTCGAGTTTCTGTTCAAACACCGACGACGTAGGCAGGTTGAATAAGATCACCAGGAAAGAGAACACACTGTAGGTGATCACGAAGAAGAAGAGACAGAGATTAAAGAAATGTTCTTTGTAACTGAGGAACATTCCTGCCCTCTCGGCCAATTCTGTGGGCAGGTTCCATACAACCGACCAGAAGAAATAGCCGATGTAGAATAATGTGAGTAAGAGAATGAGAATGCTGGTCCACTTTTGCCTGAAGTTGAGGTAAGCAACCCACTTCATGTTGGCCGACAGCATGATGGTGAGAATGCCGAACAACACCATGAGGATCACATTCAACTCTTCGGTGATCGATACCTGGATAATGTTGTAGAGGAGTATTACGAGCAATGCAAACTCGAATACAGTCCACATGCGGATCAGCCACTTCGATTTTTGATAGAGGATCAGTCGCTTCCATGATGTATAACCGGCAACGAGGAAGCTTAAGAACAACGCGAAGTTGATCTGGTAAAGAACGTCCTGGAAGAGAATGTTCGATGAAAGGGTGGTGCTTCCGAGAACGCCAAGTACCAGTCGTATAGAAAGCGACAGCACCGTGGAGATCAAACCTGTGGCGAATACTTTCCAGAGCAGGTCGGTAAAGTTGAGCGCCTCGTCGCGCTCTATCCTGAACTTGTAATAGTAGAAAAGGCAGATGATGTACAGGTCGAGCATGACCCGCGGGAGCCAGAGGGGCACGCCGGGGTCGAGACCCTTATCGCGGCTGAAGAGCACCGTGACATCCGAAAAAACCAATACCAGCCAGCAGACAACTGCCGCGAGAAAGGTTAATCGAATAAGGGCTTTGGTGCGCACGGTCAAATATAGTAATCGGTGAACGGTGAACGGTAAACGGTACGCATCGGCAGGTTATGTTTAGGGCACCGTTTACTGTTCACCGTTTACTGTTTACTTTCTGCTATAATTCGGAGCCTCACGGGTGATTACTACATCGTGAGGATGGCTTTCTGTTACACCGGCAGCCGTAATACGCACGAATTTAGCTGTTTTTAGCTTCTCTAAAGTCTTAGCACCACAATAGCCCATACCTGCCCTGAGTCCGCCCACGAGCTGGTACAGCACCTCAGAGGCCAGTCCCTTGTACGGAACACGGCCGGAGATACCTTCGGGCACAAGCTTCTTGATGTCGTCCTCCACGTCCTGGAAATAGCGGTCCTTCGAACCGTCGTCCATCGCTTCGAGGCTACCCATGCCGCGATACGATTTGAACTTACGTCCTTCGTAGATGATCATTTCGCCGGGAGCTTCTTCGGTGCCTGCGAGCAGCGAGCCGATCATAACGGTGTCGGCGCCGGCCGCGAGGGCCTTCACTATATCGCCAGAGAAACGAATACCACCGTCGGCAATCAGTTTCACCGGACTTCCTTTCAATGCTTTGGCAGATTCCCAAACGGCAGACAGCTGGGGCAGGCCAATACCGGCAACGATGCGTGTTGTACAGATACTGCCTGGACCAACGCCGACCTTCACGGCATCGGCGCCAACTTTTGCGAGAGCTTTCGCTGCTTCGCCGGTGGCGATGTTGCCAACGATGAGCTCCATTTCGGGGAACTTCCGTTTTACTTTTTTTGCGGCTTCTATAACGTACATCGAATGACCATGTGCTGTATCGATGCTGATAACGTCGACACCGGCAGCCTTCAATGCATCGATGCGATCGAATACATCGGGAGTGATGCCCACGGCAGCACCTGCGAGCAGGCGACCGTACTTGTCTTGCGAAGCGTTGGGTTTATTTTTCTTCTTGAGAATGTCTTTGTAAGTAACGAGGCCTGTGAGCTTTCCTTTCTTATTGACGATAGGAAGCTTTTCGATCTTATACTTCTGCAGGATGCCTTCTGCTTTTGCGAGCGTGATATTTTCCGGCGCGGTGATAAGATTTTCTTTGGTCATGATCTGCTCGATGGGCATGCTCATATCCTTTTGAAAACGAAGGTCGCGGTTGGTAATGATGCCGACGAGCATGCCGTTTTGATCAACAACGGGAATGCCGCCGATCTTGAACTCACGCATGATCTTTTCGGCGTCGCGAACAGTGGCTGTCACATGCAGGGTGATAGGATCTAACAGGAGACCGCTTTGTGATCGCTTTACTTTGCGAACCTGGTCGGCCTGTTCTTCGATCGTCATGTTCTTGTGGATCATGCCGACGCCGCCTTCGAGCGCCATGGCGATGGCCATCTGCGCCTCTGTAACGGTATCCATCGCTGCCGAAATGACAGGAATATTCAGCTTTATATTCTTCGTTAGCTGGCCTGTAGTATCGGCCTCACGAGGAAGTATTTCGCTGTAAGCGGGTACGAGCAGAACATCATCGTATGTGAGTGCGTCGTAGAGAAATTTAGAAGAGTCGAGCGACATGGCAAATAATATTAAGATTCATTATTTGCCGGGCAAAGGTAAACTATTTTGAATTACTTTGAACCATGAAAAAAATATTCGTGGGAGTTTTTTTGCTGATGGCGGTGAGCGCGTATTGCCAGACACAAACAGGGAAGGCATCGTTCTACGCGGACAAATTTGACGGAAGTCCAACGGCTTCGGGAGAAAAGTACAGGCATTCGAAGAAAACCGGTGCCCACAAAACACTCCCTTTCGGAACGAAAGTCCGCGTTACCAATCTCGACAACAACAAGACTGTAGAAGTGGTGATCAACGACCGGGGTCCGTATGTTGATGGTCGCATCATCGACCTTTCGAAATCGGCAGCCGAAGAGCTTGACTTCATCAACAAAGGAATTGCAGACGTGAAGTTGGAAGTGATCGACGCCGGCGACGGCAAAGGTGGTGGACAACAGGTTCCGATCGACCACGTGGTTGTTGACGAAAAAGAATTTTACGACTTCGAAATAAAAAGGCTCGAACCAAAAGGCTGGGGTGTGCAGATTGGAACGTACCAGGAGCTGGTGAACCTGATGAGGCTCGCCGACAACCTTAAGAATTCATACAAGAAGAAGGTGAACGTACAGGTGAAGGTTGTTAACGGTGTGAAGTATTACAGTATCATGCTTGGCGAATTTTCGTCGCGAAGTAAGGCCGAGGATTTCGCAGCGGAGGTGAAAAGAAAATTCCCGGATGCGTTTATCGTGGAGTATGATAAAGTAAAATAATGGCAGCCGAAATATTCGGTTACTTCTGCGCTGTAGTCGTTGGATTTGTGCTCGGGCTTCTTGGTGGAGGAGGATCTATTCTTTCTATCCCAATACTCGTTTATCTTTTCAACATTCCTCCCGTTCTCGCTGGCGCGTACTCATTATTCATCGTAGGCGTAACCAGCTTTGTTGGCGCCATTCCGAAATACAAGCAGCATCTCGTTCATTTAAAAACGGGTATCGTTTTCGGACTGCCTTCGATCATCAGCATCTTTATTACGAGGTCTTTTATTGTTCCTCATATTCCCGATGAAGTAATACAGGTTGGGAACTTCGTGCTGTCGAAACGAATGTTGTTGCTCGGCGTGTTTGCCGTGCTGATGGTGCTCGCTTCCATTCCAATGATCCGCGGCAAGCGCGACATCGCTTCGAACAACAAAAGGTTTCGAACAGTGCTCGTGATCCTGGAAGGATTACTGATTGGTTTTCTTACAGGACTCGTTGGTGCCGGCGGTGGCTTCCTCATCATACCGGCATTGGTGTTCATGACGGGACTTCAGTTCAAGACGGCAGTCGGAACTTCATTGTTCATTATCAGTATCAATTCACTCGCTGGCTTTCTTGGCGATGCCATGCATCACGAAATGAACTGGCCGTTCCTGTTAAGCTTAACGGCGTTGGCGATCATCGGCATCCTGATCGGCAATAGTTACTCGAAGAAGATCTCGGGAATAAGATTAAGAATGGCGTTCGGATGGTTGACGTTATCGACGGGGATCTACATCCTCCTCAGAGAAGTTTTTCTATGAAAACACCGCAGAGTTACGCAGAGGTTTCACAGAGTTGCGCAGAGATAATGCATTTCTCTGTGAAGCTCTGTGATACCTTTGTGCAACTCTGTGGTGCAAGAATCCCTATAGTAATTTTTCTATGATGCCGTCTACGGAAACTCCATCAGCTTCGGCCTTGAAGTTCCTCACGATACGATGACGTAACACAGGCTTAGCTACCGCTTTTACATCTTCGATATCCGGCGAATATTTTCCATTCAACAAGGCATTACACTTTGCGCCCAACATCAGGTATTGAGATGCACGGGGACCAGCGCCCCACTCAAGGTAATCGTTGGCTACGGCCGAACCGTTTTGATTAGGACGTGTGAGATGCGTGAGCTTCACGGCATATTCAACAACATTATCTGCAACGGGAACCCTGCGAACCAAATGCTGGAACCCAACGATATCTTCCGCAGAAAGAACGTGCGTTACTTTCTTAATATCATCAGCCGTGGTGTTCTTTACGATTGCAACTTCCTGTTCGTATGAAGGATAGTTCAAAAATATGTTGAACATGAAACGGTCGAGCTGTGCTTCGGGCAGCGGGTAAGTTCCTTCCTGTTCGATCGGGTTTTGTGTTGCGAGCACGAAGAACGGACGGGGAAGCTCGTAACGCTGACCTGCTATCGTAACAGCATACTCCTGCATCGACTCGAGCAACGCAGCTTGTGTTTTCGGAGGAGTACGGTTGATCTCATCGGCGAGCACGATGTTTGCAAACACCGGGCCTCTCACGAAATGAAAGTTCCTGTCCTTGTCCATCGTTTCGGAGCCAACGATATCCGACGGCATAAGGTCGGGTGTAAACTGAACGCGTTTGAATTGCAGGTCGAGTGCGCTTGCGATAGTTTGTACGAGCAATGTTTTTGCGAGACCGGGTACACCAACGAGCAACGAATGTCCCTGGCAGAAGATGCCGGTGAGTACAAGGCGAACAACTTCATCCTGTCCAACAACCACTTTCGCTATTTCATCTTTCAGTTTTTTGTAAGCCAGTGCCAGTGCATCTGCTGCTTCTACGTCGTTGGCAAGTTGCGCCATAAGATCAGTTCGTTTTTAAACAATACAATTAATCAACAACATCACATCCATTGTACACAGGATCCACCATGATGAACACATCCTTGCGGGCTTTGAGATACCATTTATCGAGCGCCTTATCTTTCTTCTCTGCAAGAGCTGCTGCCTGTATGCGATGCCAGTCGTCGGTGAGATTGGCTGCATGTGGCGGAAGTTTGGTTCTGAAATACAGGATCCGCACTGCGTTCTTACCATCATCGGTACGATAGGTGATCGGTTTCAAAACGTGTCCTACTTTCATAGTATCGATAGCAAAATACACTACGGGGTCGAGATCTTTTACCGAAACTTTAGTTCCTCCATCTGCATCGGCGAAAAATCCCCCACGTTGCTTGGTTTCTGCGTCGTCTGAAAACTCTTTTGCGAGAGCATCGAACTTCGCTTTGCCTTCTACCACAAGATTCCTGAGGCTATCGAGAAACCTGTCGGCACGCTTAAGATCCTGGTCGGAAGGAATAGCGGAAATAAGAATATGCTGTGAGTGATATTCGTTGCCGCGGCGGTCGAGCAACTGTAAGATGTGGAAACCGAATGGTGATTCGAAAGGAATGGAGATCTCACCTTTCTTCAACCTGAAGGCAACGGCTTCGTACTGCGGCACCATTGCACCACGACCTACCCAGCTCATGTCGCCACCGTTGTATTCAACAGATGGATCTTCAGAGTTCTTTCTTGCAAGCGTCGACCAATCGGCACCCTGCACCAGTTGAGCACGGAGATCGTAAAGTCTTTTGCGCGCCTGGTCTTTCTGTGCTTCGCTCACCTTCGCCACTTTCACAATTTGAGCAACCTCAACATCCGACGAATAGAACGGGAGACTGTCGGGAGGAATTTTGCTGAAGAACTTGCGGACTTCCGAAGGAGTGATGGTAATTCCTTTCGTGATGGTTGTTGTCATTTCGCGACCGAGCAACTGTTCGCGAACCTGTTCGCGAAGATCTTTCTGGATCTCGCTCATCGGTTTCCCAAAATATCTTTCGAGCTCTTCCTGCGAGTTGCCCGAGTTCTGAATGAGAGCCTGGATCCGTTGTTGAGTGTTCTGATCTACTTCGGCATCGCCAACGAAGATCGAGTCGATCTCTGCTTTAGCAACCATCAGCTTGTTCATCACAAGACTGTTGAGAATGCTGCACTTGGTTTCTTCCGATGGCGTGTTGCCCTGGCCGAGCCATCCCTGGTATGCGTTCTCGAGATCAGATTTGAGAACGATGTAGTTGTCGACCTTCACAATGATCTTATCAACCACAACTCCAGGTTGTTTTTCTTCGGTTGCCGGTGGCTGTGCAAAAGCTGTTACCGATACCAGTAACAGCAATGCGTTAATTGTATACTTCAAAATCTTTTCTCTTTGCTGCGTTCTCATACACGTCGTCTTCTAATTTTTTTGCGAGCTCAACTTTTCTTTTGTTGAGTATGATGTTTTTGATCTCTGCTTTCACGAACTCCATGGGCGACACGTTATCGGAGATCTTGTATTCGTCAATCTTGAGGAAGTACATCGATTCGGTGTCGCTGGTTTCGTAGTACGGGTTGCTTTTCAGGAACTGCACTTTGTTCGGGATCTCCGCGAGAGGCGATCCAACCACCAATTTATCGAACTCCATCCACGATGAATCGGCAATGTGATAAGCGCTGGAAAAACTGAGACAAAACGACCTTAATTCGGTGATATCTTTTTCTTTGCTGGAATAGATCAGGTCTTTGAGCCGGTTGGTCTTGGGCGCGCCCTTAGGCACAACGATAAACGTACCCCGAACGATATTCTGTTTCAGGATAAAGTTGTCGATGTGTTCGTTGTAATACTTTTCGACCTCGGGTTCCGAAACATTATCGTCGAGATTTTTATTGATGTAATAATTCTGGTATTCGTAGCCGATCAGCGTGTAGCGATATTCCAGGACCTTGCGTTCCACTTCGGCCTCGTCGATGTCGATTGTCTTCATGGCCTGGCTGATGAGCAACTGCTTGCGGATCCAGCTATCGATATACGTTTGTACTCTCACGGCGCTGTCTTCTTTCGAAACCTTGTCGGACACAATACCAGCAAGCTCATCCTGGTACAGGTACACGTCGTTAACACGTGCCACAGCCTTACGACCCTGGCCGGGAGAATTGTCTTTTTTCATACGAATGAGATCGCACGAAGAAAGCAGGACTATTACAGCGAGTATGGATCCTAGCGCTTTCATTTATTTTTCGAGTTCCTGGACAACAGCTTTTACTGATTTCTTGTTGACTTTCACTTTATGCTTTGACCGCAGGCTTTCGAGCCATTTTTTCTCAATTTCTTCCTGGTAATCGGAGATCACGCTGGCTTTCGCTTCCTGGAACGACTTGATGCCCGGGGGTATTAAACGCTCGATTTCCACAAGATAATACATCCCGTCTGCTTCAACTTCATGGATTCCGATGGTCCACGGTGTCATATCGACGATCTTGTTCTCACCCTTGCCATACGCACGGAAGGTCGTGACAGACTTAAATTTCTTTACATCAGCGGCAGTCAACGTGTCGCCATTCTTCGTCTTTTCGAGAATGGTTTTCATAAAGGCTTTGTCTGCCGAAGAATACAGCCTTGCCGAGATGCGATCGCCGGCTTCGTACTTGTTTTTATGTGCTTCGTAGTAAGCACGCTGACCAGTAGTATCCGCCGAACCTTTGTTCCACACTTCTTTCTCCATGATGGTGAAGAACATGATACCCTCTTTGTATTCTCTTACGAGATTGCGGTACTCGGCATTGGTTGATTGCAATTTGCTGTCTTCCGCATTGCTCAAATGGATTTCCACGAATTGATCATAGAGTTGTTTGAAATATGCCGAAGGAGGAAGGGCTGAGGGGCGCTGATGGGTGCTGATGTATTTAATAAATTCCTGTTCGGTGACGGGCGTTGTGTTTACCCAAAACAAAACATCATCATTTGATGCAGTTACATTCCATCTTCCTTTTTGCAGTGACGTATCTGCCTTTGCCTGGAGGTCTAACCTTACTTTATCATTCTCCTTAATACCAAGATCTCCTTTGCGTCTCGCGAGCTGCGCCGCCTGGCTTACCTGGAGACGTTCGTCGCGACCTACTTTTCTTTTCAGCGCCGGTTCTGCATCTGCGAATGATGGCATCGGAAGTCTCTTATCGAAACGAATGATGTGCCAGCCAACCTGTGATCTGAATGGATCGGAGATCTCGCCGGGATTCTGCATCGACAATGCCGCTGCTTCGAATTCGGGAACGGTAGGAAAATCACCAACGCCTATCGCGGGAAGTTTTCCTCCACGGTCTTTTGTGTTCGTGTCTTCAGAGTATTGTTTAACAACATCATCCCAACTGCGACCACCTTTCAGCTGATCATAAACTTCGAATGCTCTGTCCTTCGTCTTATTATCAGTTCCACTCAAAAAGATATGCGACACTTCCACTTTACTTGCGGGACGTTTATCTAAAACTTTTATGATGTGATACCCGAAGCGTGTGCGAATGGGTTGCGAGATCTCGCCAACTTTAGTTCTATAGGCACCATCTTCGAATTGATACACCATGCCCATCGCAGTGAAGTACCCGAGATAGCCACCGTTTTGTTTTGCCGACGGATCGTCGGAAAATTCCTTAGCGAGTGCGGCGAAGTCTTCGCCTTTAAAGGCACGTTCGCGTATAGAAATAATTTTCTGCCATGCTGCAAGCGTGTCTTTCGGTTCAGCTTCAGGTGTGAGTCGCACGAGAATGTGCGAAGCGCTCACTTCTTCCTTCATGCGCTCATAAGCTTCTTTCACCAGGCGACCAAGATCATCCTGTGATGCCACATAAGGTTTCTTCAACTCATCGCGATAGGTTGTGAACTCGTGTATGAAAGCTTTGGTGGTATCGACGCCACGTTCGTGGGCTTCGGCAACTTTCAGTTTGAACGCGATCACGAGATCGAGATACTCACGGATCTTCGCTTCGGACTTTTCGCCTTCTTTTCCGCGGTTGTTCTTGTTGTAGAGGTAAAGGAACTCGCTGGTGTAAACGGGCTGGTTGTCGACCGTAAACAGGATCTTATCGGTGGTTGGGGATTTCTTTTGTGAAAACCCGCTGGCAGCTATCATTAAGAACCCTACAGCGCACGCAACACGCATCATCTTTGTAAACATAAGCCTGCAAAAATAAGCGTCTCACGGAAAATGCTCTCACCTAAAGCGCGGAAAACACGGAAACTCTTTTTAAATCATTTTTTAGGAACTTTAGCCCAAATATTGCGTTTTTTGAACGTGCTGAGAGCTACTATCGGGCGTCAAGAGCGGATATCAGGCATCGTTGCACGTCGTACTTTGCACATTGCACCCCTATGAAAGAACTCTCGTACCTCAATAAATACTTACTTAAGTACAAGTGGCATCTCGTCCTCGGCCTGGTGTTTGTCCTGATCTCTAACGTTTTCCAGATCCTTCCCGCCCCGCTGGTGCGGTATTCGATCGACCTCGTGATCGAAAACCTGAGGGTCTATCACAGCTTCGAAAAGACTTCACTGCAAGACAGCTTCTTCAGCAACATCGCATGGCAGATCCTCGTGCTCTCGGTGATCTCGCTGGCGATGGCATTCTTGCGTGGCTTGTTTCTATACTTTGTAAGGCAGACATTGATCGTGATGAGCCGTTTGGTTGAGTATGATCTGAAGAACGAGATCTTCGCGCACTACGAAACACTTCCGTTAGCCTTCTATCGTCGCAACAATACCGGTGATCTCATGAACCGCATCAGCGAAGATGTTGGAAGAGTGCGTATGTACCTTGGCCCTTCCATCATGTACGGAATGCAGCTCATAACGCTGTTCGTGATGCTGATCCCTTTCATGATCCATATCAGTCCCACGCTTACGATCTATGCTTTGATACCACTTCCGCTTCTTTCGATCGGTATCTTTTATGTGAACAGTATTGTTGAACATCGTTCGGAGCAAATACAAAAGAGCCAGTCGCGACTTAGCACATTCGTACAGGAGGCATTCTCCGGAATTCGTGTGTTGAAATCATTCACGCGCGAAAAAGAATCTGTTAACAACTTCGAACGCGAGAGCAACGAGTACAAGAACCAGTCGATGAAGCTCACGAAAGTGCAGTCGATGTTCTTCCCGTTGATCACAGGATTGATCGGGCTTAGCACGATACTCACCATTTATGCTGGTAGTGTTGGTGTGATCGACGGAACGCTCACCTTCGGTAAGATCGCCGAGTTCATTATTTATGTGAACATGCTCACGTGGCCGGTGGCTTCATTGGGCTGGACAACAAGTTTGGTTCAACGCGCTGAAGCTTCGCAGAAACGTATCAACGAGTTCCTTAAGACAAAAACAGATATCGTCTCCGAACAAAACCTGGTTCGGCAGATCGAAGGCAAGGTAGAATTCAAAGATGTGTCGTTCGTTTATCCCGACACCGGCATTCGTGCACTGAAGCACGTTACGTTCGCGATAAAGCCGGGTGAGTCGTTGGCGATCATTGGATCGACAGGTTCAGGCAAGAGCACGATATCGAATCTCGTTACACGATTGTATGATGCTACCGAGGGACAAGTCCTTATCGATGGAACCCCGATCAGTCATTATGAGCTGGTAAATCTCCGGGGCCAGATGGGCGTTGTGCCTCAGGATGTTTTTCTTTTCAGCGAGACGATCTACAACAACATTGGTTTTGGTTTGAAAGAAGCCGACGAAGCGAAGATCATACAGGCTGCGAAAGATGCCGATGTGTACAGCAACATCATGGCGTTCCCGCAAGGTTTCAACACGAGAGTAGGCGAACGAGGCATTACACTTTCGGGTGGACAAAAGCAGCGCGTATCCATTGCGCGTGCCATTGTTCGTGAGCCGCGAATATTGATCCTCGACGATGCTCTCTCGGCTGTCGATACAAAAACAGAGAACACAATTCTTAACGCGATGAAGAAGGTGATGGTCGGCAGGACGTCGATCGTGATCTCACACCGCGTTTCTTCGGCGCGACTTGCCAGCAAGATCATCGTTCTCGACGATGGTAGTATTGTAGAAGAAGGAACTCACGAACAACTTATGACAAAGAATGGAACTTATGCAGACCTGTACGAGAAACAAATACAGGAGGCTACTGAAAAAAGTGATATCTGACGCCTACCGCTCCGAATAACCTGCCGGTTTGTCTATCTAAAATTTCAAACATCAAGCTGCCTTCACCGAAGAATGAAAACGGTGTGTCTTCGAGCCAGTACTCACCACCGAGTATAGCTTCGGGACCGAAGTCGATGTCGGTATGTGTATCGTATTGCGTAGGCGGGATGGCCTGGATGTTCGTGTACTTGTATTCTACCTTCGCTACTTTCAACAAAGCGCCAACACCACAATACCATGTGAGTGAGCCATCCATTCCGGCAGTCGGTATTGCGAAGTCTTTCAGGTAACGCCCTTGTAAAAAGATTGTATTCTTTACCGAGTGGTCGAGGTACTTGAAATCTTTATACTTCGAAAACGTATTGAACGAGTTGATGTAATAATGCTTAGACCAGTAGGGCGATGCGCCACCGAGAACAAATTCGAAGTGATCTTTTTTGCCTGTATATATTTGATAGCTAAATCCAACAGGCACGCCGAGTCGCAGCGATACACTACGAACTGGATTGTTCTGTGCAAATGCAGACGTGCCTGCACATAATATTGCTATAATGGTTATGATCTTTCTCATCACTTAACCCCATCAAAAGACGTACCTCAGTCCAACTCCTCCCTGGAAGCGATTATAACCAGGGTCGAGCAAAGCATCGGTAAACCATTCTATCTCGATGAAAGCCGACATTGGCAAAGAGAAATAGGAATATTCAAATCCTAAAATTGCCGTGGGCCCATACGTAAACCTCGACTTCTTGAATTTGCCGAGTTGATTCTCGAAGAGTCCATCTTCATAGATGTAATCGTATTCGATCTTTGTGCTGCGCCATTGCCATCCGAGACCTGCATATAATTGCAGTCCTTTCGAGATCTTGGAAGCATCCCATTGATATAAAAATTTCGCTTCGAGATACAGATCACTCAAAGCTTTATGTGACAAGTATTTTACCGACGCCTCACTTGAAAGTGTATCGGGAATGTACCCGTTGAATTGCTTGCGATAATATTTACTGTAAAGACCGCTGGCAACTTTTCCTAAATCGGCACCGAAAGAGAAATTCTTGTTTGGATAATATTTATATGACAGTGCAACGGGATCGCCAAGCTTGATACCAATGCCCTGGTATGGATACTGGCTGTTCTCGAAGATGGGACAGATTACACGCGCTCTTGATTTCGATACGAAAGGAGCACGCAGATTGCGATTTTTCGGGCTTCTCTTAAGAGTTGTGTGACGTGCTTCCTGGCAATAGGATTCTGTGCAAGCAGCCAAAAACAGGACAACTGTTATGGATAGGAAGAAGCGCATTGACAAATATAATCAAATGAGCGCTTCAAGCGCCGCTTCATAGTTGGGTTCCTCGCCAATTGACGGTACTACTTCAGAATATTTTACAGTTCCGAATTCGTCGAGCACGATAACGATGCGGGCAAAGAGTCCACGCATGGGTCCATCGGTCATTTCTACGTGATAATCGTTAGCGAAATCTTTCGACCTGAAATCAGATAGCGTTACAACGCGGTCTATGCCTTCGGCGGCACAGAAGCGTCGCATGGCAAATGGAAGGTCTTTGGATATACAGAGCACCGTTGTTCTTGGGAAGGCAGCGGCGCGACGATTGAATTCGCGTACCGATTGAGCGCAGGTGCTGGTATCGATACTGGGGAAAATATTCAACACAACGGAGGAGCCGCGGAGGCTGCTTAGCGTTACATCGTTGAGCTTGTTATCGGCAAGTGTAAAGTCGGGTGCTATTTTACCGACAGCGGGAATGTCACCGTTGGTGTGAACGTCGCTAGTTCCAACTCTTGTTATCATCGAAGTCTTTCTGAGTCTCTTACAATCTTTTCATCGCGTCTTATAAATCTCATTGCGATCCAGTTGAATGCAACGGCTCCAAAGATGGTCCACAGTGCAAGGCGCGATAGTCCGACGTATTGGAATTCTTTGTTGAGCCTGAAGCCGAAATATATTGCAGATCCCAATACGGCCATGAGCACGAATGTATTGATTGCTGTAAGCAGCATTTGCGTGGGGCGATTGTCGTAGCGACGAATAGATTGTATCGCGATGGTAGCGGCGGCAACCATGAGAATGGCAGTAAGCGAATACGGGAAGTATGCTGTCTCCTTTGCTTCGCCAGCATCGCCGATGGTGGTAATGCTGTAGTGAATGGGGTAGAGATCATACCTCGTTCCTGTTCCGTCAACGTATGTCCAGATGGGAAGAAATAAGCTGGCTATCATGAGTATCACGACGAGAGCGAGGAAGAGAGTTTGAAAGCGTTGCCACATAGTTTTGCAAAACTAAAGAAAAGTTCGGAGCCGCGCCTATCTTTGAAACCCATCGATGCGCTACCTCTTCGAAATTTCTTACCTCGGCACTAACTACGCCGGCTGGCAATCGCAGCTCAACGCTACCGGCATACAGGAAGTTGTTGAGAAATGCCTTAGCACCGTGTTACGACAAAAGCTCGCCATCGTGGGCAGCGGACGTACCGACGCCGGCGTTCACTGCTCGCAACAATTTTTTCATCTCGACATCGACAAACCAATCGATCGCGAAAAGCTTATCGTGCAAATGAATTCGTTCCTCCCGAACGACATCGCCATACGCAGCATTTCACAAATCAAACCCAACATCAGCGCCCGCTACGACGCTACCGAAAGAGCTTACGAATACATCATCACTCAAAAAAAAGACCCGCTCCGAATCGGCCGCGCATTCTATTTTTTCAAGGAGACAGACGTCAAAACCATGAACAAAGCGGCAGCGTTATTAGTCGGAACCCACGACTTCGAAGCGTTCAGTAAAGTGAAGACCGATGTAAATCATTTTATTTGCACGATAAAAGAAGCCGAATGGAATCAAAAAGGCGACTTGTTGGTTTTTAACATCGCGGCTAACCGGTTTCTTCGGGGAATGGTGAGGGCAATCGTTGGTACCCTGCTCGATACCGGCACCGGGAAGATCTCTCTGAAAGAATTCCAGGAAATATTGAAGAGCAAAGACCGGAAGAAAGCCGGTATGAACGTGCCGCCCGAAGGACTTTATTTGATAAAAGTTAAATACCCGAAGAGTATCTACATAGATGGAGAAAGAGAAAATCAGTAGCGGTAATATTATCGACTTCACAGTGCTTCGACGGATCATGGCATTCGTTAAGCCCTACAAAGTTCAGGCTTACATTGTGGTCGCTCTCACGTTCGTTATCGGCGTTCTTGTTCCGTACCGCGTGGTCCTCATCCAACAAACACTCGATAATTATGTTGCTGTTAGCGACTTCCAGGGAATGTTGTACATGATCATGGTGATGACAGGCGCGTTGGTGCTTAACTGCGCGTTTCAATACGTTCACACTTATCTCTCCGGAAAAATTGGCCAGTATGTTATTCGCGACATCCGCATCAGGTTGTACGAACATCTTATCGGACTTCGATTAAAATTCTTCGATAAAACCCCGATCGGTCGTCTGGTAACAAGAACAATCTCCGATGTTGAAAGTCTCGCCGATGTATTCAGCGAAGGTCTCGCTGCCATGGCTGGTGACCTGTTACAGATCATTTTCATTCTCGCGTTTATGTTCTACCAGGATTGGCGATTGGCGCTGGTAAGTCTTTCAACGATCCCTTTCATGTTTCTTTCAACTTATGTTTTCAAAGAGAAGATCAAAGTTGCATTCAACGATGTAAGGAATGCTGTTTCAAATTTGAATGCATTTGTACAAGAGCACATTACCGGTATGTATATCGTTCAGATCTTCGGCAGCGAGAAAAGAGAGTACAATAAGTTTGTCGAGATCAACAAGGAACATCGCGATGCCAACATGAGGTCGGTGTTGTACTATTCTATTTATTATCCTGTTGCTGATATTATCTCTGCTACCGGTCTTTCTTTATTGATGTGGTACGGCGCACGTGGTGTGATCAACTTTGAAACAACTCACATTTCGATCGGTATGCTGATCGCTTTCATCATGTACATACAGTTGTTCTTCCGCCCCATCAGGATGCTGGCCGATCGTTACAACACCCTGCAGATGGGTATCGTGGCATCGTCGCGCATCATTAACCTTCTCGACGACAAAGAATTTATTGCAGAGAATGGAACTCATAGACCTGCCGAACTTCGTGGTGAGGTTGTGTTCGATAAAGTTCGTTTCGCTTATAACGACGCCAACTATGTTTTGAAAGACATCAGCTTCCACATCAAACCCGGCGCTACCGTGGCATTCGTTGGAGCCACTGGCGCCGGTAAGTCGTCCATCATCAATCTTCTCAACAGGTTCTACGAGATCAACAGTGGTTCCATAAAAGTGGATGGTGTCGACATACGCGAGTTCGACGTGTCGGTGCTTCGCAGGGAGATCGGTGTTGTGTTACAGGATGTTTTTCTTTTCTCGGATACTATCCGCAACAATATTACGCTTGGCGATAAACATGTTACCGACGAAATGATCTGGCATGCTGCCGACCTTGTTGGTGCGCGCAAGTTTATTGAAAGACTTCCGGGCGAACTCGCCTACAACGTGATGGAACGCGGTGCTACGTTATCTGTTGGACAGCGACAGTTGTTGTCGTTCATTCGCGCCATGGTTTACGATCCGAGGATCCTCGTTCTCGATGAGGCGACGTCTTCTATCGACAGCGAGACAGAAGAAATGGTGCAGTCGGCTATCGCAAAAATGATGTCGAACCGAACGGCCATCGTGATCGCACACAGGCTCTCGACCATCCAGAAAGCAGATACGATTATTGTTTTGGAAAAAGGAGAGATCAAAGAAAGTGGAAGACATGAAGACCTTCTCTCGAAGGATGGATATTACTCGCAGCTGTATAGAATGCAGTACAAGGAAGTTGTGTAATATTACTGGATGAGATCCATCCTCGTAGTATTAATATTTGTGTGCTGCTCGGTATACGCTCAGACCGACTCCACATCCTTAAAAAACACCAGCTACTTACTTCAACCCGATCGCGTTTTCGATGGTGAGAAAATGCTCACCGGCGTTTCCGTCTTCGTTCACAATGATAAGATAGCAGCCGTTGGACCAACCTCAGGCATTAAGCCCGGCGCCGACGTTATTGTTATAAAACTTCCCGGCTGCACGTTGCTTCCCGGTCTCATTGAAGGACATTCACACTTACTTCTTCATCCATACAATGAAACTCCGTGGGACGACCAGGTGATGAAAGAAAGTGATTCGTATCGCGTAGCACGTGCAACGAATCATGCAAGGAATACTTTGATGGCCGGATTCACTACGGTGCGCGATCTGGGATCGGAAGGTGCAGGCTACTCGGATGTTGGTTTGAAACGGGCGATCAAAGAAGGAATCATTCCCGGACCGCGAATGATTGTTGCAGGCCGTGCGATTGTCGCCACGGGTACTTATGGTCCCAAAGGTTTCGACACAGACTTCGAAGTAATGCTTGGCGCTGAACAAGCCGATGGCGACGATTTAATTCGCGTTGTTCGCGACCAGATCGGTAAAGGCGCCGATGTTGTTAAAGTGTACGCCGATTATCGTTGGGGTGTTAACAATGAAGCAAGACCCACATTCACGATCGAAGAGCTGAAGTTGATCGTTGAAACTGCGAAGAGTTCCGGCCGCCAGGTTGTTGCTCATGCATCTACTGCCGAAGGCATGCGTCGCGCAATACTCGCCGGTGTATCTACGATAGAACACGGCGATAATGGAACACCGGAAATATTCGCGTTGATGAAAGAGAAAGGTGTTGCATTATGCCCAACGATCTTTGCTGGTTATTCGGTAGCAAAGTATCGTGGATGGCAACCGGGTAGTTTTCCGGAGCCGGCGGGAGTAGTCCAGAAAAAAATAAGTTATAAGCAGGCACTCGATGCAGGCGTTACAATATGCGCTGGTGGCGACGTTGGTGTGTTTACTCACGGAGAAAATTATCGCGAGTTAGAAATGATGACCGAGTATGGAATGGCCGCCGATGCGGTGCTTCGATCGGCAACCAGTGTAAACGCAGATGTATTCGGTTTAACAAATATGATCGGAAGAATAAAGCAGGATCTGAAGGCTGATATTCTTGTAGTGCAGGGCGACCCGACGAAAAACATTTCTGACCTGCGGAAAGTAAGGTTCGTGATGAAAGACGGCGTTGTTTATCGCAACGAAAAATAGTAACTAGTACTATCAAATCCCTCGATCATGAATCGCAAACAAGCTATTAAATCTATTGCTGCCGGCTCTGCTGCTGCAATAGGTCTTCCATCTATTTCGAAAGCATTCACATTATTACCCGACGCTTTGAAAGGAACCATCAACCATTCTGTATGTCGTTGGTGTTACAACGATATCAAACTCGAAGATCTTTGTGTTGCAGGAAAAAAGATGGGCTTGAAATCCATCGAGCTGCTCGGTCCTAAAGAATGGGCAACTGTTAATAAGTATGGATTGACTTGCGCGATGGGTTATGGCAGCGAGATCGCATTGAACCGTGGCTTCAACGATCCGGGTCTTCATGAAGATCTGTTAGAAGATTACACCGAAAATCTTCCGAAGGCTGCAAACGCCGGCATAAAAAACATCATCTGCTTCAGCGGCAATTCAAACGGAATGGACCCTAAGAAAGGCCTCGAGAATTGCGCGAAAGGTTTGGACCCCGTTGTAAAGCTCGCGCAGAAATATAAGATCACGATATCGATGGAGCTCCTCAACAGCAAGGTCGATCACAAAGACTATATGGGCGACAACACTAACTGGGGTGTTGCCCTTTGCGAGAAACTTGGCTTAGAAAACTTCAAGCTGCTGTACGATATCTATCACATGCAGATCATGGAAGGCGACGTAATCGCTACCATCAAGAAGCAGATCAAATACATTTCACACTTCCACACTGGTGGTGTACCTGGCCGTCACGAGATCGACAACACGCAAGAGCTTCAGTATCCTGCCATCATGCAGGCGATAGCTTCTACGGGTTTCAAAGGTTTTGTTGCACAGGAGTTTATTCCCGCGAAAGCAGATAAGCTTGCGAGCTTACAACAGGGAGTAACGATTTGTGATATTTAAGAGCGAAAGTCCCGCCCTGTATTAAGAACGACAAGTTTAAATCAATGTGCGCGGGACCCCCTGAAAGGTCCATGCAGATTTATCATCTTGGCTTCGATCAACGATGTCGTTTTTGATTGTCGATCGTGGATTCGTTCGCACTTTGATCTCCAGGGGATCCCGCTGACTTCGTGGCTTTATGTGCACTTCGTAGCTGAGCGCGGGACGACATCTCCGATTAACGCTTCGCGAGTCTCACACTCGCATCATCTGCGCGAATATCAACTTTGGCATTTCCGCTTGAGAGCGTAAATCGAGAACGATCCTCCGATTCTTCAACAGAAGAAAAACTTGCATCGGTGCGAATGTTTGCGTCGTCGTGGCGGATGTCGAAGCGGCCACCGCCAGACGTAACAGTGAATGAAACGCGTCCATCTTGTGTGTCGATGTAGTAATCACCGTTATCGGCGAGTGACGTTTCAACAATAAAATCTCCATCGTCGATCTCTGCGGAGATCCGCGAAAAGTTAGCGTTCCTGATCTGGATATCGGAATCATCACCATCGATCTCGAGATTTCCTTTTCCCTGGTCCATCTTCACATCACCATCATCGAGACGAAAACGAAAGTCGTCGCCATTGCATGCTATCAATTCAATGTCGGCATCGTCGAGATCTGCATCTATTGCCCCGTCAATGTGATCGATGACATAATCGCCATCGTCACCATTGATGATAAGACTGATGCCTTTCGGAGCTTCGATCTTGATGGTGTAGTGTTCATTGTAATATCCAACGATGCCAACATGCACCGATGATGATCTTTCGCGAATGGTGATGTTGCCGTCATTCTCGTCGATGTCGACAGTAAATTCTTCACTGCCAAAAGAAACGCCTTTCATCTCCACCTCGCGGTCGATCTTTATGTTCGCGTCCGTACGGTCGGAGCCAGTAATGAACACTTTTGCATCGGTGCAAGTGAGTCGGATCACGCCTTTTTCGCTGATCTTATGACGTTCGTCCACATGATAATTGCCGGTTTTTGAGCTCTGGGCAAGGGAAATGGTGGTGACCAGGATTGATGCAATGGTGAGGAGGTTTTTCATGGGGAAGAATGTTTCGCCAGTAAGACGCAACTTCTGTACCCAAGGTTGCTAGAGCGCTGCAATCAACGACACATATAACTTCGTCATCAATGGCTCGGCCTTATTTGCGACAGCAATAATCTCTTCAATCTTCACAGGCTTTAAATCATCGGGGTCGCAATCATCCGTTAAAACAGAAATCGCACAACATGGAATGCCCATGTGGTTTGCAACCAAAACTTCCGGAACCGTGCTCATGCCAACAGCGTCTGCACCTGCCATGCGGAGGAAACGATATTCGGCACGCGTTTCTAATTGCGGGCCGATCACGGCAGCATAAACACCTTTATTCAACTTGATCTTATTCTTCTTCGCGATATCGACCAACATCTTATTCAACTTCTTCGAGTATGGCTGACTCATGTCGGGAAAGCGAGGTCCGAGTGTTTCAAAATTTTCGCCGCGCAGTGGATTGTCAGGCTGGAAGTTGATATGATCGTCGATCAGCATCAACTCACCTTTCTTCCATTTCAAATTCATGCTTCCTGCAGCATTCGATATCAACAGTTGTTTGATGCCCAGAAATTTCATGACACGAACTGGCAATGTGATCTGCTGCATCGAATATCCTTCGTAGAAGTGAAAGCGTCCCTGCATGGCGAGCACCTTCTTGCCCTTAAGATCTCCATAGATCAACTGCCCTTTGTGAAACTCGACAGTCGATATCGGAAAATGAGGGATTGAATTATAATTGATGACGATGGGGTTCTTGATCTCCTTCACGAACGCCGTTCCTAACCCGGTTCCAAGAATGATCCCAATCTCTGGTTTTAAAATTCCGCGCTTTTCGAGATAAGCAACTACCTCTTTGATGATCTGTAACATTCTGATTCCATTTAACTCCCAAAAGTCGCATATTTATTCACTATGAAAAATCTGTTCGTGTTCCTTGTTGCGATAGTCTTCTCTTTCCAGGCTTTCGCTCAACAGTTCAACAACCTGCCGGTAACCACGCAAAAGCCTCCGCTGCACGGAAGTCACTGGATGGCGGTAACTGGTAAGCCGCTCGCGGCAACGGCAGGCGCCATTACCTTCTCGAAAGGTGGCAACGCTGTGGATGCCGCATGTGCAATGATTGCCGCCACATGTACCATGTGGGACGTTCTTTCGTGGGGTGGAGAAACACAGGCGCTGATCTATAATCCAAAAACGAAAAAAGTTATTGCGATCAATGCATTGGGAGTTGCGCCGACCGGGGCAACACCTGAATTTTTCAAAAGCAAAAACATGAAGTATGCACCGGAGTTCGGTCCGTTGGCAGCAGTTACACCAGGCACTCCCGGTGGGTTGCTCACGATGCTTGCAGAGTATGGTACGATGAGTCTGAAAGATGTTCTTGCTCCTGCTATGCAGATGGCGGAAGGATACGCGATCGAAGCACAGACTGCTAACTCGATCGAGCGCGGTAAAGACCAGATCAAACAATGGCCTTATTCGAAGAAAGTATTTTTGCCGCACCTCGGTGAGAAAAGAGAAGCGCCGGATGCAGGAGAGATCTTTGTGCAGAAAGATCTTCTCGAAACATTAAAGAAATTAGTTGAAACGGAACAGGCTGCTCTTAAAAAAGGTAAGACCCGCAAAGAAGCTATCTACGCAGCTTACGATCGTTTTTATAAAGGAGATATCGCCAAAGAATTTGCACGCGGTTGCCAGGAACAAGGTGGACTCATCACCGAGCAAGATCTCGCCAACTGGAAAGTGAAGATCGAAGAACCGATGATGACAACGTATCGCGGCATTGATGTTTATAAGTGCCAGCAATGGACGCAAGGCCCGGCGTTTTTACAAACACTGAACATACTCGAGAACTTCGATCTGAAGAGCATGGGCTACAACTCACCGCGTTACATTCATACATTGTACCAGGCAATGAACCTCTCGTTTGCCGACCGAGATTTCTACTATGGCGATCCCGCCTTTGCTCCCGAAGAACCTATGAAAGGTTTGCTGTCGAAAGAATATGCAAAAGAACGCGCGAAGACGATTAACTGGGAGATGAATGATCCTAAAGTAATGCCCGGCGATCCTTATCCTTTCGAAGGCAAGACCAATCCTTACTCAGATCTTCTGAAGAGCTGGAGCACACAGGCTTCGACATTCAAACCAGGAAGTCCTCTCGATGAAAAATTCTGGGAAGGCTTCACGGCATCGGGAACAACTTCCGTTGAAGCGGCCGACAAAGAAGGTTGGGTTGTGTCGGTAACACCAAGTGGTGGCTGGGTGCCGGCGTGCATCGCGGGTAACACCGGCGTTGGGATGAGTCAGCGGATGCAGTCGTTCGTGATGGATGCGAAAGATGGTCCGTTCAACGTTGTGGAGCCGGGCAAGAGGCCGCGCGTAACGCTCACGCCGAGTCTCGCATTGAAAGATGGCAAACCATATCTCTCATTTGCGAAGCAGGGTGCCGACGAACAAGACCAGTTGTTGTTGCAATTCTTTTTGAATGTTGTTGAGTTCGAGATGACCGTACAGGAGTCGACAGAAGCGCCGAGTTTCAAAACACTGCAGATGCATTCGAGCTTTGGTGATCACGAAAAAATTCCGGGTGGAATGATCCTGAACAGTCAAATGCCGGCGTGGACACGGAAAGATCTTGCGAGAATGGGATATAAGCTATCGTACCAGGAGAGGACAAGCGGGCCGGTGAATGCGATTTATTTTGATTGGCAGCATGGGAGTTTTTGGGGCGGTAGTTCCAATCATGGAGAAGATTATGGGATTGGATGGTAGAGGAAAGTTATTCGTATAAGTCGTTGATGGGAGTTTTACAAACCTCTTCGAAATACACCGACACTTTCTCCGTTACCGCTTTAAAATACTTCTCTCCTTTCTCTTTCGAAGCCTTCCCTGGATCGCCAACGCCAGTATCTTTCGTAACCTGCATCCACTTTCTCTCGGCCCACGCCCAACCTTCGCGGATGCCAGTGATGCGGAATTTTTTCGCGGCACCGTCGCCCGCTTCGGACAAGGGAAGAACAAGATCGGGACGGAGATACATCATCAGGCTCGTCTCCATCTCGCCGGCATGATCGTCTTTGTTTTCGAAGAAGAGCTTCTGATCGATCGACTGAAACCAGTTGCATGATGTTAAGAACATGCGCGGAAATTTCAATCCGAGTTCACGGATCATAGTGCGGAAGTCGTTGCCACCGTGGCTATTCAAAATAATAAGCTTATAAATGCCCTGGCGGTCGAGAACTTCGATCACATCGCGAAGGATCATGAGCTGTGTGCTCGGATTCATGTTGATGTCGAGCTTCACATCGAACTGGCCGGTGTTAACGCCGAATGGTATCGGTGGAAGAACGGTGAGCTTCGCTCCGCGTTCCCATGCGAGCCGCGCGGCTTCGGCAGAGATGTATTCGGATTCCAGGATGTCGGTACCATAAGGCATGTGATAGTTATGTGCTTCGCAAGCACCCCATGGCAAAACTGCAGCGTCGAAGTTTGAATCTTTTATGTACTTCCAGTTGGATTCGGAGAGGATGTAGGGGCGCATTAATTCTTTGCTTTATTCAATTTATCCCAGGCGTCGCGAGGCATTATTACAAGTTCCTTTGAACAATCCCAGATCGATACAAATTTTTCCGAGATCACGTAATGTTGTTTCCACTCCGTAAACGGACAATAAAGTCTTAGTGTACAAATGTCAGCTGCTGTTATCATGGAGCCGGTTTCCGGTAGGTGGCTGTGGACCGTAGACAAAAGTTTTTTGCCGTCAGACCCTTTGCTGGTAACAGTAATAATATTCGAATGTAGTCGCTTCTTCTCTTTGAGTTTGTTTTTGGAATTGAACGTTAACAAATAGTCATTACCAAAAACAACAACACCATTATCCTGCGGGCCAGTAAGAACATAAACCCTCTTGCCTTCTTTATCGCTCAACGGAATGAAGTTCGGATTCATCCTATTATATCTTTTGAAGAGAGCCGTGTCTGACTTGTATTCTTCGAGCGCCGTCATTCTTATTTCGTGCAGATCAGATTCAAGTGAGTTCAGATCCCGTTCAACGCCATCGACCACGGCAGTCTTCACATTATAAGTGCTGTCGAATGTAAAAGACGCGAGGATCCGGGCCGGTTGTTCTTTGGAAAAGAATACACAAACAGATTTGTCGTTATCGACGTATGAAAAATATCCCTGTGTCCTGGAATGCACAGCCTTAAAATCCGCCATGAAGATGTCGGTACCATACCACGAAGCCATTTCGGATCGATACAGCTTATTTGCTTCGGCAAGAACTTCCTGTTTCTCTTTTTCAGACTGCGCGAAGACGTTCGTTGCAATGACGACGAACAATAAAAAAAGGGTGACGTACTTCATCACCCTAATTTAATTCCAATATTTTATTTCGCCATCACCAAACCCTTTACGGAACTGTGAGGCGTTGTTACCGAGTAAGTGTAAACACCACTCATCACCTTGTTGCCGTAACTGTCGGCGCGATCCCATTTAATCTCATACTTACCGGCATCATCCAGCGTCTTCGTGATCTCTGAAACCGGCCGGCCGAGCTGATCCGTGATCAATATTTTAACAGTCGAATTCTCATCCGTTACTGTAACCGGTATCGTGAGTTCCTCCACGAAAGGATTCGGGTAAGGCCGCGATTGTGGTAGAGTGTGTTCATGACCAGAAAGAGCAAGTTCAGTATAGTAAACATAGCCTGCCTTAAACGGGATCACGTCGAAGTAATAGTCAAGATCCGGTTCGAGATAGATAATATTATGAATTGTATCGGGATCCATTCCCACTACGATGGTACAACAGCTGATCACGTTGCCGACATGATACTCCGTTCCATCCTGCGGTGCCTGGTCTGGCAAAGGCGACTCGAACGAACGCATGAGCGTGATGTACCCGGTGGCATTCTCGCCAGGTGTGAACGAAACATCCATGCTATTGTCGGTAATGTTAGCAAACATCATATCCGTAGCTGCAGTCGGATCGTTGCCGACAGTACCGTCATCACAACGGCCACCTGCCAGGATCTCGTCTTTCGTTACACCAGCACCATTGCCCGAGAATATCGCACTCGGATTGCTATTGTGAAGCACGGGGTATAACCCACAGCCCTTCGTTAGATGCGGGTTATTCGTTACCGTCAGCAGCCTGCCAGGCCTGTCCATAGTAGTGAATGATGACAAGCTGTCGACGTTCGTGAGTACCGGATTATCCGATATCGTTATATACACAGCGTCCCTTGTTGCCGATACAGTTGTTAATGATTGAAGCCCGTTTAAATTTTGCAACGCGGCATTGTTCAGAATATTAAAGCCATTTCCTATACGGATAACTTTTGAAAATCCGCTGAGGCTTGTCAGCGATGGGTTTCCCTGGATCATAAATGATCCGCCTACAGTTGAATATCCTCCTATTCCATCCACGTTGGTGAGCGCATCGTTGCTTACAATAGATATTCCGCCCTTAAGGCTGGTCACGTTTCTTAACCCACTCACCGATGTCAACACGGGGTTGCCTGCAAGCTCGATGCTTACGTCGTTTTGATCGTTGGTATTTCCAATCGACGTTATTCCGGATAATCCATCGAGGTTAGTAAGCACCGGGTTGCTGGTAACCGACAGCATTCCACTAATACTCGTGAGCGAGGAGAGACCATTCAAACTTGCCAGGTTCGCATTGCTTCCGATGAGCAAACCATTCTTCGGGCAGGAGCACGACGATTGCCACAACTCGCTCAGGTTTTCCAGGCCGCTTAGGTCGGTCAAACCATCGTTCGCGATGATCCATAAACTCTCTGCTCTTGTAATAGACAGGCCGTTAAGATCCGTTAAACTTTCATTCTCGGTTATGATAACACTGCCCACCACTTCCGAAATGTTATCGAGTCCTGAAAGGCTGGCGAGCCGTGGATTTGCAGTCACCTGCAGTCCGCCAATTACCGTAGTTACATTCGACAATCCCTGGATGCTTGTAAGAACATCGTTTCCATTAATAGTAAGATTGCGGGTGCTCGTAAGACTTGTAAGTCCATCGAGATCATTCAGCGCCGGGTTAAGATAAATTGTAAATGCTCCTACCGATTGCAGCGACGTTATTCCAATGGTCTGCAGCGTATAGTCGCTCATAAGATTGAGCGCGTCGATATGAGTTACACTAGAAAGACCACTCAATGATGTAAGCCTTGTGTCCTCACGAATTACAAACTCACCTCCGATCGTCGTTACGTTATGAAGTCCATAAAGACTGCCAAGAGCATTTCCCATAAATGAGATCCCTCCAGGCACAGAAGTCAATCCCGCCAGAGCTTCAAGGTTCTCAAAATATTGAAAACGAATATCTAAAGAGTTAACCGATCGAAGTCCTTCGAGTCCGTGGAGAGAACCAAGATTTGTATTCTCGATCAACGTTAGTGTCTTCGTGATCTGCGTGAGTGAGGAAAGGCTGTCGAGATTAGTAATGTCCTGGCCTTGTATCACCAGGTTCCCATCGATGATCGTGCAGCCGTACGTTGTTGGAAACGAATCGACATCGGCCTGCGACGAAAGCGTGATGTCTGCGGTACATTGAGCATGTAAGTCATGGGTAAGCGCAAATGCAATCGCACATACCCCCATCCAGTAAAATTTCAACTTCATAAGCGTGAGATTGTTTATATAAAATTATCGGCACGCCTATGCCCATAGCCATGATGATTGTCACGTCAACATAACAACTTCGTTGTAGATAAATTTTCGTGGAGAATTTTTCGCTAACGCTTTAGGGTTATGCCGGGTTATGATGCCGGTAGTGCAATCTTATAAACCCTTCCTTTTTTTACTGTCAGTTTTTCGTCGCGAAGCCATGGGTTGAAACGCTTCAGGAGTTTGTAGCTGGTGCCGTTGGCGATCGAGAAATCGACGAGATCTTTCACCGTTGCATTTATCTCTACGTAGCGCACGGGCTCCTGTTTATACAATGCCTTTTCGCCAATGTCGAAACCGTACTTCGCGGGATGCTCCATGATCTCCTTTATCGCCAGCAGGCGAAATACATACCGCGCTGTTTCATCATTCAGGAAGAGGTCGTAATACGATTTCACGTGTTGATTTTCGAGGGCCCTGTCGAGGCCACCCATTCCGCGGTCGTACGATGCGGCGGCGAGTGTCCAGCTGCCAAACTTGTCGTGGGCCTTTTTCAGGAACTTGCAGGCTGCCTCGGTGGCCTTCAGCGGGTCGTAGCGCTCGTCTACTTCGTCGCGGATCTCGAGGCCCAGTTCTTTACCGGCGGGCGCCATGATCTGCCAGAAACCTACGGCTCCGCGCGGGGAAACGTCGTTCAACAGGGCCGATTCTATCAGCGCCTGATACTTGAAATCATCGGGGATGCCGTTGTTTTTCAGGATTTGCTCGATCTGCGGAAGCCAGCGGCCAGCGCGCTTCATAATAAAGATTGTGCTGTTGTGCATGTACGAGTTGATGTGGAGCTCGCGATCGAACCGTTCGAATACATCGGGCACGTTGAGCGGAACATCTTCGCCTGCGAAGCTCATCTTCGAAGGAACCTCCAATGCTCTTGCGGGCATCCACGATCCTTGTGCGTCGGCAGATTGCTCGAGCTCTTTTTCGTCGGTGAGGTTTTCGGCGACAGCGGGATCGTCGGCGTTGCGGGTCAGGGGCGAGCGACCAATAACTTCATTCTCAAGTTTTGTGATGCGTTTGTTCGTAGCCCAGAAATCGAGGATCAACACGATCAACACCATTCCCGATAATATCGCAGAAGCGTACTTCATCATAAACTAGAAGTTTGGCGACAGCATGTACTTCGAATAAAACTCGTCGATAACGTGAACTGCATCCTCCGGCGTATCTACAATGCTAAACAGATCGAGATCTTCTTCGTGTATCATTCCCTCTGCGAGCAATGCCTGGCGGATCCATTGAAGTAACCCAGCCCAATATTTTTTTCCGACGAGTACAATCGGGAACCTGCCGATCTTCTTGGTCTGTATTAATGTAAGCGCTTCCGAAAGTTCGTCGAGCGTGCCGAAGCCTCCCGGCATCACAACAAAACCCTGCGAATACTTCATGAACATCACCTTCCTCACGAAGAAGTAATCGAACGTGATCAACTTATCGGGATCGATGTAGATGTTGCCCTTCTGTTCGTGGGGGAGATAAATATTAAGACCAACAGATTTTCCGCCGGCACGATTGGCACCGCGATTACCGGCTTCCATAATGCCGGGGCCGCCACCGGTTACAACACCATACCCATGAAGCACAAGCTGATATGCGATCTCTTCGGCGATCCTATAATGTGGATTGGTTTGTTTTGTTCGCGCCGATCCAAAGATGGTAACACAAGGACCAATCTTGGCAAGCTTCTCGAAGCCTTCAACAAACTCGGCCATCACTTTAAATATTACCCACGAGTCGGAACTCTTGATCTCCGCCCAATCCTTATCCTTAAATGCCTGCCTTATGCGATGCTCATCGTCGATGGCGTGATTCAATGCGCTGCCTGCAATTCTTTTCTTTTTTGACGTCTTTCCACTCTTTACCTTCATATCTTGTTCGTTGTTGTCATTACACGGCTTAACCGGGTAATCCTGATAAAATTTAACAGATGAAATATAGCAGGTTTTTGACTGTCTTGCTGCTTATGGGATGCGCTGGCAACAAAACCGACGCCGTGAACGATTGGGCATTACTTCCATTCGTGAAGGCCGACGATGCCAATCCAGTATTGCAAGCAGGCAATAGTACTTTCATGTGCCCGGTGCTGAACCAGGAAGTTAAGTGGGATGAGAAAGATGTATTCAATCCTGCTGCTGTTGTGAAAGACAACAAAGTATACATGATCTTTCGCGCTGAAGATAAGATCGGTAAGTATGCCGGTACATCGCGTTTGGGTCTCGCAGTTAGCGACGACGGACTTCACTTCACAAAAAATCCGGCTCCTGTTTTTTTTCCTGATAACGACAGCCTGAAGACCTACGAATGGGAAGGCGGTGTAGAAGATCCGCGCATCGTTGAGAGTCCGGATGGTACTTACGTGATGACTTACACAGCTTACGATGGCGACGTAGCACGCCTCTTACTTGCTACTTCGAAAGATCTCGAACACTGGACCAAGCAAGGGCTTGTATTGAACGGAAAGCATAAAAACACCTGGAGCAAATCGGGCGCTATCGTTTCAAAAAGAAATGGTGATAAGATCGTTGCCGAAAAAGTTGGCGGTAAATACTGGATGTACTTTGGCGATACAAATCTGTTTATGGCAACATCGGAAGATCTCCTTCACTGGACGCCCATTGAAGAAAATGATTCTTTAAAGTCGGTACTCAAGCCACGCGAGAATATGTTCGATAGCCGGTTGGTAGAAAGCGGACCGTATGCTTTAATAACAAGAAAAGGAATTCTTTTACTCTATAACGGAATGGATCTCAACGGTGGCGCTTATTGTTCGGGGCAAGCGTTGTTTGATCTTAATGATCCCACGAAGCTGATCGGCCGCCTTAATGATTATTTTATGAAGCCAGAAAAACCTTACGAGCTTACAGGGCAAGTGAACCAGGTTTGTTTTATAGAAGGCATGGTTCCCTTTAAAGGGAAATGGATCTTGTATTACGGAACTGCAGATTCGAAAATTGCGGCAGCTGTAGGGCCGAACTTGAAATAGATGTCGCAAACACGCTTCGTCCTTGCTGGTGTTCTCTTTGCAATGCTTTGGGCTTCGGCGTCTATTGCAGGTAAGTTCGGATTGCATTCTGCCGAACCGCTCACATTGTTCACTATACGATTTCTCCTCGCGGGTTCTATACTTCTCTCCTTCGCTGTAATCGCCGGCAAATGGCAGGCTCCTTCGAAGAAGGAATGGCTGCAACTCACCATCTTCGGTGCATTCAACACAACTCTTTACTTAGGGATCTTCATCGTAGCGCTTGGTGAAGTCGCAGCAGGCATCACTGCATTGATGATCGCACTTAACCCATTGCTCATCAGCATGCTTTCGTCATTATGGATGCGACGACCCGTTGCCGCCCGCGAGTGGATCAGTATTTCGCTTGGTATGATTGGCGTTGCGATAGCAACGTTTCCGCTCCTCGAAGACGGTTACGCCACAGTTAGTGGGATCTTGTTGTTGCTGTTGAGCATGCTCACCTATTCGATCGGGGCAGTTTATTATGCTTCTGTAAAATGGAGTCTCAACCGCACGTTCATCAACGGTTGGCAGGTATTGATTGGAGGACTGTTGTTGTTGCCATTCACACTGATCTTCGAAAAAGGTACCACTCACTTCGATATAGAGTTTTGGTTGTCGATACTGTGGTTGATCGTTCCCGTATCAATTGTCGCCGTCCAACTCTGGCTCTATCTTTTAAAAGAAGATGCTGTGAAAGCTTCGTTGTGGCTGTTTGTGTGCCCGATCTTTGGATTGTTGTATTCGACGTGGTTGCTCGATGAGCCTTTCACGATTTTTACGGGAGGCGGAGCGATGTTGGTTTTAGTAAGTTTATATATTGGACAGAGCGGTCAAAGGGTAAACCAATAATTAACCTTCAACACGATCGCCCTGCTTTTCACCGCCCAATTTTCCGGCAGGTAATTATCAGTATACACCAGGAAAATATCACTGGCCGGTTTAAATCTCCATTGCAACCTCGAGTTGATATTCACATTATCCAACTGCTGATTATACTGAACATATGTTGTGAAGAACAATTTATTCGTCATCGTAATATCCAATCGCGGACTGATGAGCCAGAATGGTTGTCGTCCCCAGGGCAACGGAAGCTTGATGTCGTTATACGTGGTGCTCAAAAGAATATTCACGTAAGGCTGAAATCTATAACCGAGATCTCCTCCTACCGTTAGCTTCGTTCCTCCATCATAATATCCGCCATACCGCGCGGTTGCCGTCAGTGTGAGCATCTTCTGCGGACGCGACGTGTAATCGATACCCGCAGTGTACCATTGATGTTCCGTGCCCGTTGCTAGCGTCTCGAGGCCGGAGTTCGTTGGATCAAACGGCCTCAACAATTTTACATAGTTTCTTATTCCACTGAACGTGAGAATGCTCAGCTTCCTGAAATTAAAAACATACGACGCCGTTGTCTCATTATCGGTCTTATTGAATTTTGTATCGAAGAACATCGAAGAGATCATCTTCGGCCCGTGACTTAAAATATGTTTACTCTTCGGAAAAAATAAGTATGCTGCCTGTGGTCCAAGCCTTGCGAAGTTAACACGCGGCACATAACCGACCTCTGCATTGAAATCGGTGCCCACACGTTCTATCTGCATCGCAGTTAACCAATGCCTGCTGAAATATTGCAGGTGCCCGGCATATACCCAGTTATCAGGATTCTCTTTCGGGCCTGGACTGAGCGACTTAAACACGAGTGCCTTCCCGGTAAATTGATTATTGCGCGACTGGAGATTGTATTCAAGACCAGCGGTCCTGTTGTACAACGAATACACCGGCGTTTTAGGATCAGTCGGCGTTTCATAATTAACCGACTGTTTGTTGATGAAGAAAGCGCCCACATACGATCGGGCAAACAGTCTTCTTTGGATCGTTGCCATCGCGAAGTTCTGCGCGGGCCGCGCTGTCGAATCATTTACCGAAGCCGTCTGCATATCCATCGCGCCCAGGCGCCAGTTCCGGTTAATACGCCCGCTTAATCGTGCACCGGCATCTATCGGTACGCCGAGACCAATCCTTCGCGAAAAGAAAGGACGTATGGTTGCATAACCGAAGTTTCCAAAGATGTCACCGTTCTCGAGAAAGAACTGTCGCTTCTCGGGAAAGAACAATTCGTAACGATCGAGGTTTGTTACCTGCCGGTCCACATCGACCTGGGAAAAATCCGGATTAACTGTGAGGTCAAGATTCAACGACGGGGTAAGCGAGATCTTCGCATCCATTCCGCCACTCAGCTTATCGGTAACAGGCGTTCTCTTCTCGAAATCTTTCGCTCTTCGCCCAAGCCCGTATGGTATCAGCGACATGTTCACCTTCGGTGTTGGAGGTGCTTCGTCCCAAACCAAAAATCCGGTGTGCGACAATGATGCTGTCGCAAACTGTCGTGGTATTGGTGTCCAGCTCGATTTCTCGGTGGTCTTAAGATCTAACCTGCTGAAGTTGATACCCCACTTCATGATGTTCTTCTTGAAGCGGATGGTCTTGAACGGAATGGCCATCTCCAAAACGTAACGATCAGGATAGTTGCCAACGGCCGAGATCCATTTGTTATCCCAGCTAAGGTCGACGGAACTTCCGCCGTACATGATGCCATCCCACTGCGCGCCGGCAGCGCTGAGTCCAAAAGAAAATCCGTTGGTCTGGTCGTCAAACGTGTCGATGAACAAAAGAAAGTTGTCGTTCCTGCCGAATGTGAAATCCCGTTTCAGTGATTCGACGGTGTACCTGGTGTCGGTGCTGTGATAACAAACGGCCTGCAGGTAGATGTTCTTCTGGTCGTAGGTCATTCTCACCTCGGTGTTAAGCCTGGCCATGCTGGTGTCCATGGGCAACACCATATAAAAGTCTTTCGCTACTTCGCATGTCTTCCACGCTTCGTCGTTGTCGACGCCGTCGATACGAACTTCGCCGTTGATCTTAAAGATGTGGTATTCGAAACGTGCGTTTACTTTTTGACTTTGTGATCTTGCGACTAGCGATGCAATGATGAAGCAAACAATTAGCAGTAAGCGCACAAAAATTCTTTAGGTTTTTTCTCTCACAGATCACACGGATCGCGCAGATCAAAGGCAATTATCTGTGTGATCCGTGCGATCTGTGAGAGATATTCTTATTTGCCTTCGACGTAATCGGAAAGATATTCAAAATGTTGACTCAAACGACCGTTAGCCGCAATCGTTCCTCTCTCAATTATATGTGTGGCATCGCCTTGTAATAGTGGTCCGAGAATCCTATCGATCAGGTCGCGACCAAACTCTTCCGATGCACTTCGTGGCAACTCGCACGGAAGGTTGTCGATGGCCATCACCGTCACAAATTTTCCGTTGCTCAACGGTGGCTGCACGGTGTCGGTGGAAGGATCGTAGTCATACAGGGGATCAATAATTGTGCTCGCGCGTTTCGTGCTCGGAACAGATCCTTCTATGTCGCATGTGATGTCGGCAATCACTTTGATCTTAAAGTCTTTCGACAGCATGTCTTCTTTCGTGAACAACACCGGCGCTTTCGGATTCCAGAATGCGCCCGCGAGAAGAACATCGGTTACTTTGGTGAACTCGATAAAGCGCGACCAGTACCTGTCGGGATCTGTATGAAATTCTTCGCGCTTAAAATGCCCTCCTTCTTTACGACTATGATAATCTGCGCTGCCTAACTGAACATACACGGGCTCGTCGAATGTCTTCTGGAGAAAATCGTATGGTCCCACCTTTCGAACGCCGGCTGTGTCGAGTGTTTCCATGGCGCCTTTCGCAACGCGGCCGGTACCGGTAAGGACGATCTTCACAGGGGGCAGCTTCACTTTTCGAAGCTCGAGTTTCAGATCGTTAACGTCGAAGCATTCGAAAGCCCGACGAAGGGTGAATAAGTTGAAGCGTTTTCCGTAAGTGAGTATGCCGTTGTATGCTCCTACCATTCCTGCGTATCGTCCAAATGCAACGAGCCTGTTGCCCTGGAGATCTTTCAGCGCTTCGTAGTCGATTAAACGAATATTTTTTTTGATGACAGCTTGTAACAGTTTCCTGTTTTGTTGCTGTTTCTTGATCGTATGCGAAAAGAACATGTATGTCTTTCCTTCGATGAGATCTTCGATAGGAACTTCTTTTATTCCCATTAAGATGTCGCAGTCCGACATGTTGGGAACGACAGGGATCCGGTAGTCGCTGTATTCTTTGTCCTTGAAACTTCGAATTGCGCTTTCTTCTACCTCCACTTTCACATCGGGAAATCGTTGTTCGATCTCCTCTATTTGTGAGGGGGTAAAGGGCACGCGTTTGTCGGGGGGGACTTTTGCGTTCGCGTATCAATCCGATTGTCATGTACGAATATCTTAAATTAGGGTGATGAATCCTTATTTGTTACTGATTGTTGGTTGGCTCGCGTATTTTTTGATACTGAGTTTTCTAACGTCGTTTAAAGTATTTCAGAGGCTGTTTTGTGTTGTTGGTGCAGTGGCTCTTTTATTTTACGACGGCAGCATTCATTCCTTGAATTTTTTCCCGACACAGGGGCCCATACGTTGGGTGAGTTCGATCTTGGTAATACTTGGTGTGATGGTGGTGCAGAGTTCGTTCAGGAAGTTTAAACCGAAAGAGTTTACGGAGCTTCAACACGTGCGTCACCCAATTTATTCAGGTGTGATCCTTCTTGTGGTGGGATTCTTCTTTTTCATTCCAAACCTGCCAACGCTGATATCATGTGCCTGCATATTGATCTACATTCCAATCGGCATCTACCTGGAGGAAAAAAAACTGGTCGCAACTTATGGCGACCAGTATATTGAATTTCGGAAGAAGGTTCCGGCAATTATTCCGGAGAAGTTGATGAAAGAAATTTCATAGTAAGGGGATTCCGCTGCTCATTGATTATGACTTGTTCCTCGCGCCCAAACGCGGGACCTACTCAAGGAAATTTCCTAAAATAGAACTCGCTTCTTTACCACTATTCCTTCCGTACGGCGCGAGTGCCTGCACAAGCTTTCTTATTGGCATCGACTGCAGCCAAACCTTTCCGGTGCCACGAAGAGTTGCCAGGAAAATACCTTCGCCACCAAACACCATCGACTTCAGACTTCCAGTTGTTTCAACGTCGAAGTCGATATGCGATTCGAAGGCGACCACACAACCGGTGTCAACACGAAGTGTTTCGTTGTTTAATGTTCTTTCAATCACTGTTCCTCCAGCGTGAACAAATGCCTTACCGTCGCCGGAAAGTTTCTCAAGAATAAATCCTTCGCCACCAACGAGGCCCGAACCTATGCGCTTGTTAAACACCATAGAAAGTTTCGTTCCGTATGCGGCGCAAAGAAACCCATCCTTCTGCACGATGAGCTCGTTGCCTCGTTGCGCACTCAGGTCAATGGGAATAACAGTTCCTGGATATGGAGCAGAGAATCCTACTTTCGCTTTTTTATTTCCGCGATTGGTGAAGTGCGTCATGAAGAGCGATTCCCCAGTAAGCATCCGGCTTGCGCCCGATAACAGTTTGTCGAACAAACCCTGGCGTGGATTGGAGCCGTCGCCCATTTTTGTTTCGAACAAAATTCCGTCGTCCATGAAGAGCATCGCGCCGGCTTCGGCAATCACTGTCTCCATAGGATCCAGTTCGATCTCAACGATCTGGATGCTTTCTCCTTTGATCTGGTAGTCGATTTCGTGTGAGTTCATAGTGTGTTGATTTTTTGTTGCGCAAAGGATACGCGAAGGGAAACAAGAATACGCTGAGGATCTTTTGAATTTATGCTTTGCGTATCCTTTTGTTCCTCTGCGTATCCATTGCGTAACTTACTTCTTATAATATCGAAAAACGGGATAACTAATCTGCCGGTTGTCCGCTTTCTGCTTTTCAATACTCTCGTCAAAAAAATTCCAGGTAACAAGCCCGTCGTCCGACTCGGGTTCTAACAAGTAAAAGGCAAGATTACCAAGAGGTTGCGCCATCGAAACCACGAAATCTCCCTTACCGAATTTCTTTGTCGCCTTAACGAACGTTCCCGTTGCGGTAACCATGTTGTGTCCCTCAAACTTGCGCTGCGCCGTTTCGTATTTGTCGATCTTAAATTCGTCGCCAGAAAATTTCTTCGACCTGGTTAACTCTTCAACCCGGATCCCATGCTTTCTCAGGTTGTCGACTATAGTCTTCATGTCTTTTGGGATCACATAACCGGCAGGAACGGTACTGGTAGTCTCCGCTTCGAAGCCACCGTAGTAAGTCACGTTATCGAGCACAATACGATCTTTCGTTGGCCTGTATCTCTTCGTTGCCGAATCCAATTTATAATCATACGAAGGCATGTCGTTAAGTACTTCACTCGGAACCATCTTAAACCGGACACCTTTCTTCGAAAGACTTCCGGCGTTCTTTATCGTTTCCTCCTCCGAAGATTTAATGATCTCTTTGATCTCCAAAGCATGACTCGCCGCGAATTCGATGATGTATGTCACGAACATATTTGTCGAATAGATCCTCCTGTGAAATGGTTCGTGCGAAAACGCTTCACTCAGTATCGCGATCCTGTTTCTCAGTCCAAACTGGTTTACCAGGTAGCGCGGGTGATGATTGTATGTGTAAAAATTCTTCGCAGGCCATCCTTCGTTCATGTAGTAATCGCCATAAGGACCAAATCGAAGATCAGTACTCTGCGAAATTCTTTCGCTGATATCCTTCAGCATATAAACAGTATAGAGATAGGGATCTTCGTGCCCGGCGTAATGATAACTCGGCGCCCACGTGAGATCCCATCCATGCCACGATCCATTGGTTGTATGAAGATCAACGAAGACTTTCGGATCCCATTCATTGATAATCTTAAACAACGCGTTCGTTTCGTTCGCCTCCATCTTCACACCATCGCGGTTGAGATCGAGACCCTGGCTGTTCTCACGAATGCCAACTTCGGGTGGACTATTATCCTGCGTCGGTCTTCTGCCATACGCCATCTTATCGTTGCTGTCGGTGTTGTAGATAGGAGCAAAAAGAATGATGAGACTATCGAGCAGGTATGATTTATTGGGATTGGTCATGAGCTCGCGGATCTGCATCATCACGGCTTCCTTTCCTTCAACTTCTCCGGCGTGGATGTTTCCCTGTATGTAAATGACCAGTTTGCCGCTCGCTTTGGCTTCCTGCGCCGACATCACCATAGGCTTAGCAACAACAGCAACAGGAATGTCTTTTCCTTCGGGGCTTTTGCCCATGGGCATAACGCGAACGTCTTTATAACCTGCGGTAATGCCCGACAGGAAATACATTACGTCAGCGTAGGTGGAAGTTTTTTCGTAGTTGGTTGTCTCCGGCTTAATTAAAAGGCTGTCGACATAAGCTGGTTGCGCCTGTGCAATTGCGCTGCACAGAATACACACCAAAAAAACACGAACCATCATCCCTTCTTGGGTCTGCCTTTTTTCTTGATCTCCTCGATGTCCTCACGTTCCTGGAGCTTTTTGTCGTCCACGTTCTTGTTGAGGAACTCGTTGATCTTTTCGATGTTCATGTTTCCTTTGATCTCACCGAATTCGTTGATAGAGACTTCGAAGCCCGAGAGATCCTGGTGAACGCGCGCCTTCGGCGTGGGTTTTTTTTTCTTTTTTTTCTTTCTTGCTCATCTTTTGATTCGGTTTAGGACTTCATTAGATCCAAGTATTTCCATGGTTGCCATCAGGTCGGGACCGGAAGTGGAGCCAGTAAGTAATGTACGCAATGGCTTCATCATTTGCCCGGATTTAACGCCCGACTGTGTTGCTGCCTCTTCTACCATTAACTTAAACTCCGGGGCAATTTTCGGATGCTCTTTTTCAATGCACGAAGAGAGGTTGGCAAAATAAGTCGTCTGACTTTCATTCATCTCAACCTTAACACCAGGTCTTTCAACAAAAAACTTCCCCTGCTCCCAAAAATCTTTTATAAAAGTCACCCGGTCCTTTAAAGCCTCAAATACCGGCTTAGCATTGTCTCCAAACCACTCCACCAGATAACCCACTACTTCCTCTTTATTCTTCTTAATGTATTGCTGATTGAACCACTGTGCCTTCAGGATATCAAACTTCGCACCGGCTTTGCCGATACGCTCGAGCGAAAATGCTTCGATCAGCTCGTCCATCGTGAACAATTCTTGTTCGGTGCCTGGATTCCATCCCAGCAACGCCAGGAAGTTGATTATGGCCTCCGGTAAATATCCAGCCTCACGATAGCCAATCGCTACTTCTTTGGTATTTGGATCGTTCCACGTCAACGGAAATATGGGGAAGCCTGCTTTATCGGCATCGCGCTTACTGAGCTTGCCATTGCCATCGGGTTTCAACAACAAAGGAAGATGTGCGAAACGCGGCATAGTATCTGCCCAACCAAAATATTTATAGAGCAATACATGCAGCGGCGCCGACGGAAGCCACTCTTCGCCACGAATTACATGACTGATCTCCATGAGGTGATCGTCTACAACGTTGGCCAAATGATATGTTGGCATACCGTCGGATTTCATCAGCACTTTGTCGTCGACCTGCGATGAGTTGAAAGTAACTTCACCACGAATGAGATCATTCACCGTAACGTTGACATTCTCCTGAGGAACTTTAAAGCGAATTACATACGGGGCCTTGATCTCCGCATCGGGTCGCGATAAAGAATTATTCAACGACATGCGCGACTTCGCATCGTACTGAAATGTTGAATTGGATTTTCTCTGCGCTTCCAGCTCTTCGGTGGTATCGAAAGCATAGTAGGCGTAACCGTTTTTCAGCAACTGGTCAACGTACTCTTTATAGATCTCTTTTCTTTCTGATTGACGAACTGGTCCTTCGTCGATTTGAATGCCGGCCCATTTAAGAGACTCTATGATGTATTCTTCTGCGCCGGGCACAAAACGATTCTGGTCGGTATCCTCGATCCTTAAGATCATGGTTCCACCGGATTTTCTTGCGAGTAAATAATTATATAAGGCTGTTCTCAGGCCACCAATGTGCAATGCTCCTGTGGGACTTGGAGCAAATCGAACGCGAACTTTCTGCATGCCCAAAGTTACGCGTTTGAAACCTGATCACTTAATCGCAATGCACGAAATCTCTACGTTAGCGTCTTTAGGCAGCTTGCTCACCTCTACTGTTTCGCGGGCCGGGGGCTGATCCGGGAAGTAAGAACCATACACTTCATTCACCTGCGGAAAATCGCCCATGTTCCTGAGAAATATGGTGCTCTTCACAACATGAGTGAAATTCAAACCTGCGGCTGCAAGAACATGCTCTACATTCTTCATCACTTGTTTGGTTTCATCCTTGATGTTGGCGTTCACAAACTTGCCACTGCCCTGGTCGAGCGCAATCTGGCCAGAGATGAAAAGCAGGTTGCCCGCCTGTACTGCCTGGCTGTAAGGACCAATAGGTTCGGGAGCGTGTGGTGAGAATACGATGGTTCTTGACATATTAATTACAAATTACAAAGCACAAAGTTATCTCAATAACGCACCTTTCAAACGAAGCAGTTCGGTTTCCGAGACCTTGGCGTTATAGCGGGCAGTAGTAAGCCTGTTGTAAGCATCTACAATACTCTGCTGTGCGGTACGCAGATCGATCATGGTGGCGATACCACGTTTAAAACTCTCCAGCAAGATATTAACATTCTCTCTCGCATACTTAATGTTCTCTTCTTCGATCGCCAATGTTTTGCGGGCGTTGTCGTAGTTGGCATAGGCGGCGCGAACCCCGTTGAATGCGAGTGCCTTCTGCTGTTCGTAAACAATCTGCTGACGACTGAAGTTAATACGCGCCAACTGGATGGCATCGGTTACGGCGAAGTTATTCACCAAAAACCATGTACCGGTAACACCCAACTGGACGCTTCTGGTTTGAGTCAATGGCGGTGAAAGGGCATTCGGCGGCACCGTATAATTCTGAGAGTTGTAATTATAGCTGGAAGTCAGGTTGATGATCGGGAAACGGTTTCCAACCTGGGCTTTCAGATTGAACTTTGCCACCTCGATATTTCCGCGCGCTGCCATCAACAATGGGTTTGTCGATTCGATACCGTCGAAGATCTCGTCAACGGAGAGACCCAGGTTCAACGGAATGGTATCCGATACTTCGAATTCTTCCGGCAACTGGCTTCCCGAAAGCGTGTTAAGATTTGCTTTGGTCTGAAGGATCAACGCTTCCTGCTGAAGCACCTGTGTTTTGAAGGCATTCTGGTCGAGCTTGGCCTGAAGCCATTCTGTTTTGATACCCGAACCGACTTCGAGTTTTCTTTCAGCCAGCTTGATACGTTCTTCTGCAACAGAGATCTGCTCATTGAGCGCCTTCAATTGCTGCTTCTGCGCTACGATGTTGTAATAATTGCCGATAACAGATGCCATAGTGTTCGACATCTGGTTCGTAACCAGGATCGTATTAACAGCTGCAACATTCTGAAGCTGGTTGTACGTAGCAAACATCTTCAGGCCGTCGAAGATCGTCCACGTAGCCTGGGCACTATATTGTAGCTGGATGGCTTCAGGCTTTGTGTCATTTACCGCTCCATCGGGAAGTTCCGAGTGACTTTTCTGGTAGATTTTGTTTCGCGCGCCGTTTAAAGTAACGTCAGGAATGAATAATCCTTTGGCGTTCTTCGCATCGGTCTTGCTCGCGGTAGCGGTGTTCCGCGCGAGCTGCACATCGTAGCTCCTTTCGAGAGCCATTACTACAATGTCTTCAACCTCCAGCTTCGTTTGTGCCGACGCGGTTGCGACTATTAAAAATACTGCTGAGAAAAGTAGTCCTCTGTTCTTAATGTTCATAAGCTAATTCCTTCGCTGGCGATTCGAGCGGTGCATCCATCTGATCCGCAAGGTGCTTGCGTGCACGTGAGAAGTAAGAATAAATTGCCGGGATCACAAAGAGAGTAAGCACGAGTGAGAACATCACACCACCTACAATTACAACACCCAGAGGAACGCGGCTGGTAGACGCATCACCGAGCGACAACGCCAATGGAAGTGATCCTAAAGCCATAGCCAAACTGGTCATAAGAATTGGACGAAGACGCATCTTCGATGCTTCGATAACTGCTTCGATCTTCGGCAATCCTTCTTCGCGTTTTTTATTTGCAAACTCAACGATGAGGATCCCGTTCTTCGTAACGAGGCCGATCAGCATGATCATACCGATCTGCGAGAAGATATTGATCGTTAATCCAAACATCCACAAAGAAATGAACGCACCGCAAATAGCAAGTGGCACTGTAAAGAGGATAGTCAGCGGATCGATAAAGCTTTCGAACTGAGCCGCGAGCACGAGGTAGATCAATACAAACGCAAGGATGAACGCGAACAAAGTATTGCCTGAACTTTCTGCAAAGTCGCGCGATGAACCTGCAAGTGCCGTGTTGAATGAATCGTCGAGCTCTTCACTTGCAATCTTTCTCATTACATCGATTCCATCACCAATAGTTTTCCCAGCTGCAGGCGATGCAGAGATCGTTGCCGCCTTAAACCTGTTGAAGTGATACAATGACGGAGGAGTTGCCGACTCTTCCGTTGTCACCACGTTATCGATCGACACCAACTGACCTGCAGTTGTGCGTACATATAATCTCTTAAGATCATCCGGATCGTCGCGGTCGCTTCTCGCAACCTGCCCAATCACCTGGTACTGCTTTCCTTCTTTGGTGAAATAACCAAAGCGAAGGTTACTGTATGCCAATTGTAATGTCTGTGAAATGTCCTGAACACTGATGCCAAGTTGCGTAGCCTTCAACCTGTTGATCTTCACAAGTAGTTCGGGCTTATTGAATTTCAAATCAACGTCCACGTTCTGCAACACACCGCTTTCGTTTGCCTTTTCAATAAACTTCGGGATTACTGCTTTCAGCTTATCGAAGTTGTTGTTTTGAATAACAAACTGCACAGGTTGACCGCCACGACGGTTTTGTTGTATTGTTTGCTCCTGTTGAATGAACACACGTCCATCAGGGAACGCCGGCAATAATTTTTGAATAGAATTAACGATCTCTTCCTGTGATCTCTTCCTGTCTTTAGGTTCAACGAGTGTTGCTCTCGCCCAGCCACTGTTCGATGCGCCGAATCCTCCACGGCCACCTGCGCTTGAAATGATTGCAGTATACTCAGGCACGGAATCCATAACAAGCTTTGTAAGCCGATCCACATAATTATCCATGTAGTCGAACGATGTTCCTTCCGGCGCTGAGACTTGAAGACGGAACTGGCTCCTGTCTTCAATAGGAGCAAGCTCCTGCTGGAGATTAATCGCTATGAAATAGGCAACGCCGATCACAACAAAAACGATAACGAAAGCCATCCACCGAATGCGCATAAAAGCTGTGAGTGTTTTTCGATAGCCGTTCTCCATGCCTGTAAAGAAAGGTTCCGACCAATGATAGAAGCGTGAGTGCTTATGTTGTGAGCGAGTAAGTTTCACACTCAACACAGGAGTCAGCGTAAGGGACACGAATGCAGAGATCAATACAGCTCCCGCAACCACGATACCGAATTCGCGGAACAAACGTCCAACGAAGCCGGGAAGAAATACAACAGGCAGGAACACCACCGCGAGCGTGATCGATGTAGAAACAACTGCAAAGAAGATCTCTTTCGATCCTTCGATCGCTGCCTGGTACTTATTCATACCACCTTCAAGCTTCTTATAGATGTTCTCCGTAACAACGATACCGTCGTCCACAACAAGACCCGTGGCGAGTACGATACCAAGCATCGTTAACACGTTTACCGAGAAACCACAGAGGTACATTATAAAGAACGATGCTATAAGCGACACAGGAATGTCGATGAGCGGACGAATCGCAATCAGGAAATCGCGGAAGAACAAATAGATGATCAACACAACGAGCACAAACGACAACAGTAGTGTTTCTTGAACTTCTGATATCGATCGTCTAATGAACGTAGTTTGATCAAACATAATGTCGAGCTTGATGTCGGATGGTATTTCCGACTTGATCGACTCAAGACGCTTGTAGAATTCGTCAGCTATCGTTACATAGTTTGAGCCTGGCAGTGGCACGATCGCCATTCCAATCATCGGGATACGACTCTCGCGCAGGATCGACTCCTCATTCTCCGGACCCAACAAAGCCTGCCCGATGTCTTTGATCCGGATGTTACCCGTAGCAACATCCGATTTGACGATCACATTATTGAATTCATCTTCTGTAAACAGGCGGCCGAATGTGCGCACCGTGAGCTCTGTTGCATCACCTGTGATCTTACCAGACGGCAGTTCCACGTTCTCACGATTGAGTGCGTTCTGCACATCGAGTGCTGTTAGATTGTATGCGCTTAGCTTGGCAGGATCGAGCCAGATACGCATTGCATATTTTTTCTCGCCCCATACCATCACTGAGCTCACACCAGGAATTGTTTGAAGTCTTTCGACCAACACATTATTCGCATACTCAGTAAGCTGGAGAGGATTCTTGAGCTCACTCTGCACCGTCATTGCTATGATCGGATCGGAGTTCGCATCTGCTTTCGATACAACGGGTGGCGCCGTTAAGTCCTGCGGCAACTGGCGCTGTGCCTGTGAAACTTTATCGCGAACGTCGTTCGCAGCAGTTTCCATATCAATACCCAGCTCAAACTCCACGTTAATGCTCGAGGTACCCACACTCGAAGTCGACGTGATATTTTTAATGCCCGCAATACCGTTGATAGATTTCTCTAAAGGTTCGGTAATCTGCGATTCAATGATATCGGCATTTGCACCGTTATAGCTCGTATTCACGTTGATGTTCGGCGGATCGATCGCCGGGTAATCACGAATGCCGAGATAACTGAAACCAATTGCCCCGAACAACACCAGGATGATGTTCATCACGAATGTGAATACCGGGCGTCTGATACTTAACTCTGAAATATTCATAACACCTTACCTTTTAACTTTTCACCTTTCACTTTTCACCTTTCACTTATTTAGGAAGCCTACTCAGCTTACCTACTTTAATTTTTGCTGATGGCCTTATCGCCATCAATCCTGTTATGATTACAGTGTCACCTTTTCTTACACCACTATTTACCTGGACATAAGAAGAGTCGCGAATACCAGTTTCGACGATACTGAATACTGCCGTGTCTTTTCTCAAAATGATAATCTGCTTGTTACGTGCTGTAGGGATAATCGCCTGTGTCGGCACCATCAACGCATCGTTAGATTCACCCAACTGCAAATTTACTTTCGCGAACACGCCGGGTACCAGTTCGTTATCATTGCCTTTCACTATTGCTTTAATCCGTAACGTTCTTGTTGTTGGATTGACATTTCCTTCGGTTGCTATCACCGTGCCGATGTGATCTTTCTTGCCGCCATCCACGCGAAACTTAACTACATAACCTTTGCTGATCGCCTGCGCATATTTTTCCGGAACGGAGAAATCAAGTTTCAATTGATTGATGTCGCGAAGCGTGGTGATGATATCAGTCGGCGCTAAATAAGTTCCAAGGCTAACGTTGCGAAGTCCAACCTGTCCTTCATAAGGCGCACGGATCTCCGTCTTTGAGATAGAGATCTTCACTGATTCTATATCGGCTTTCAGGTTGTCGACACTCAACGTAGCCAGGTCGTAATCTTGTTGGCTGATACCTTTTATATCGAGGAGATCTTTTTGCCTTTCTTCAGTCTTTTGAGCTATCTGTAACTGGACTTCCAGTTTTCTAAGAGATGCCTGGAGATCCTGGTCGAACAGTTTCACGAGAAGGGCTCCTTTTTGGACAAGACCACCTTCGGGAATGTTGAGCTGGATAACGCGTCCGCTCACTTCGGCCCTGATCGCTGTTTCTTCGGCAGGTAATAATGAGCCTGGTACTTCAACATCTTCGCTAACCGAGCTCGGTTCTACGAGGAACCCATCCACTACCATTGCACCGCGCTGGCGATTTGGACCCCCAGCCTGTTGGCCTCCGCCCGTCGCCGGACCTTTTTTCGAGTCGCCACAACCTGCCACGATCATTATGATGATCAACAATAAACCTGTAAGACGCATATTTTATTCTTGAGAAAAAGCCGAAAACCTCTCGAAAACAGACAGCCGCCTTTTCGGGATTTGCGGGCAAAATTGAGATATAAACACCTTAATTCCAGCGTGTAACCATAAACTTTCTTAGACGGTTATTCAACCAGACTTTCGGTATTATTTCTTAATGTGTAAAATTAACACTTACGACGTACACGGAGCTGCCGATGGGTCGAACAGTTCCCGACGTCAGTCGAAAAGCTAAATGCTAATGACTAAGGGCTGTTCGGGGGTGATAATTATTGATTTTGTTAATGAGATGTTAAGAGTGCTGCCCTTCATAGTTGTGGAGCATTCAACACTTTGATTCCCTAACGACACTTTAGTAGTCTTTGACTTACTCGCTACAATGTTGATGTTCTTCAATGCAAGCTTGCCGTGCTTTACTTCTATCCTGCTTTCTTTCTTTGTTTGGCTATAAGTTCCCCAACCTTCTGCTGCCGTAAATGCAGCTTTGAAATTATCGGCGTTTAATTTCGGCGCGAAGCCAATCTCCTGCTTTGGTCCATGATAAGTGAAACCACATGCGGTAATGAATGTGCCGTAGCTAGCCATTGCACGCGCATAATGATCGCTGCACTCCACTTCATTGAATGGATTTCTCTTTTTAGCATGATATCGATCGTGTATCGCACGCGTAAGTATCAACGATTCTTCTACCATGCCCTCGGCCATCATGTGCGAAGCCACCTGGTGTTCGAAGCCACTCATGCACTCATGAAAATATGTAACCTGCCACGCATCTTTCACACCATAAGGAGCTTCCTCATTTTTTGGATTGGTGTTCATGATCATTCCGCCTTCGCCCGGCAATGCATAAGGGCGACCACCATGATGCTCCGCAAGGTATGGCCCGACATCTGTTGTGAAATTATATTTCCAAAGAGCTTTCAGCGCCGATAAAGTCTTTTGCTTGTCGATGATCCTCTCGGGAATACCAACCTGGAATGCCCAGCTTTGTCCGTATACCTGGTCGATGTGACAAGTGTTGTAGGAACCAAGAACTCCGTCGCGACCTTTCACTGCATCGGGCCGATGGATGAAATATTCACCGTTGAACAACAGCTTCTCCATATTCGCTTTTCCCTTCGTTACGTAGTCACTGCATTTCGCTGCTACTTCTTTGTCGCCCATTTCTTCGGCCATCAGCTGCGACGCCTTGATTGCTGCTAACGAAAGCCCGACGATCCATGCAATCTCGCCCGGCCATTTCGCGTCGAGTGTGTTCTCGAGTTGCGTGTCGGTCATACCGTCGTTGTTAGTGTCCTGCTGTAATAGATATGCGATAGCGTGTTTGGTCTTTGGCCACACTCGCTTTAAGAACTCGTTGTCAATGCTCATTTGGTGTTCGCGATAGATGTCGAGGATGCGACCGGCTTGTCCATCTACGGCAGGCTGCATGTCGTACTCTGCGCGAAAGCCGATGTGACCGTCTTCGTAAAATCCAACGCCGAGATCTACTCGCTCCCGCGTATCGCGTTCCAGTGCCGGGAATATTCTTCCTACAGCCTGGGCGTATTGCCATACATGGTTGCATGTTCCGGGGCAGCTTCCAATTCCTTCCCACGCATAAAATCTTCCCGACTCAAACCAATGACACGTTGTTGTTGCCAACGTCGATATGTTGAGGAACGTGCGTTCGAGAAACCAATGTGGTAATGTGCTTTCGTTGTACCATGTGTTGGTCCACAACATGGTTTGTTCGCTCAATGATTTGAAGTTGTCGCGAATATATTTCACGACTTCGGCCGATGATTTGAAACGCTTCTTATAATGGCGACCTCCTTCGTTCCTGATCTTCTCGAAAGTGAGGTTAGGAAAGTACCAGGCCACAACGTAGTTGAGATCTTTTTTCGAAGAAGGCTGAAGGGTAAACGACGAAGTGATCTTTGCTAAAGGTTTCTCTTCAATCTTATCGCCTTCATTGAGAGAAGCAAAACAAAAATTTCCGTAGTCGGGAGCATGCCAGAAAGATTCGTCGGCCCAGTTGTGACTTTTGGCGTACATGAACACACCATTTTCGATCTTTTCGTTGACGCGATAATACTCTGCGTCGTTAGCACTATAGATAGCCGCTTTGTTTTCGAACCAACCGGTGAATACAATCACGGCATCAGAACCCGATTTATTTTCAACTGAATAGGAAAGGATCGTTGCCGGTAACGCAGAATCCTCCGCATTCAAAGGGATAAACGGCGAATATGCTTTTAGTGTAACTGCAACTTCTTTGAAAGAATATCTCACGGTAGCCACAGGGTACGTTGCTTCGAAAGAGATCTCATCGGCGTCGCTCAATTTTCTTTCATCGCCGTTAACCTTAATTGAAAAACCCTGATCCAACGGCCTTACATCTTTTACGGGCTCCACATAATTTGCTCCGTCAAATGGTCGCACATAATCGAAGTTGAACTGGATCTTCTCGTGCCACGGGATGTTCTTATAAACAACCCCACTCTGATTTTTATTGAACACATCCCATAGCCAAAGTCTTCCATCGCCACCGAGATACACCATGCCGCACATGATTCCGCCTACCGGCATGCCGATGTATTGAAGCTCGTCTTTGGATTTCAAATATGTGGTGGGAATTCCGCGGTCATACAATGACTTCACCCATGATGGATCTAATTTCTTGATGAGTATCGGGTCGTTAGCGGTGCTTGCCATCGATGAAAACCTGGTGGTTGCAAGAGCGGCTGTAAGAAGACTCGTTTGTTTAATGAATGTTCTTCGTTCCATTTGGAGGGTGCAGTTAAGAAATAGTAATTTAAAGCGGATTTAAATGAGTTCACAATCTGCATCGGAACAGGTTGCTTGCAAAAAGATTGTGGTGAACCACGATGGTGATATCGCGGAGTCGAGGCCAGGTCATGGTACCGTGATGCATATTATTCTTCCGTTGAATTTGGAAGAGTAATTTTTCCTGCCCCAAATTTATTTTGTTGTACGGTTTACCTGACATCGGGTAAAACCATTCGCCACCTATGAAAAATGTAATGAACTACAGAGGTTATAAAGGCAGCATCATGTTCAGCGATTACGATAATGTATATCACGGAACAATCCAGATATTAAGGCCACCGTAACATACGAAGCCGATAAGCTCGAAGACATGCCTAAAGTTTTTGAAGAAGCCGTGGACGACTATATTGAAACGTGCAAAGAATTTGGAATACCAATAGAAACGCCAGTCCCGCCCCTGGCTATAAAAAACTAACCCCTCTATGAAAACCGCGGGACCTCTGGATAGCCGCACACTCTATCACACGCTTTACTCCACAGTCACACTCTTCGCCAAATTCCTCGGCTGATCTACATTGCAACCTCTCATCACCGCAATGTGATACGACAACAGTTGCAACGGCACCACCGCTATCATAGGCGTTAGCGCCTCGGTTGTCGATGGGATCTCGACAACATAATCCGACATCCTGGATATCAATGTATCTCCTTCAGTAACGATCGAGATCACTTTACCCTTCCTCGCCTTCACTTCCTGTATGTTCGATACAACCTTATCGTACGAACTGTCTTTCGTGGCAATGAAAACCACCGGCATCTCTTCGTCGATCAAGGCTATCGGTCCGTGCTTCATTTCGGCAGCGGGGGTATCCTTCGGCATGTATGTATGAGATCTCTTTAAGCTTAAGAGCACCTTCCAGCGCAACAGGAAAATTATAGCCACGCCCGAGGTAAATAAAATTGCGGGCATCTTTAAACTCCGCAGCGATGTACTTCACCTGGTCGTTCAACAACAACGCCTTCTCCACCTTAGCGGGAATATTCTCGAGTTCCACCAGCAACTCATGAAATCTGCGCTCTGTAATCGTTCCGCGTTTCTGCGCAACGATCAACGCGATCATGTTCAGCACAGTGAGCTGTGCCGTGAATGCCTTCGTGCTCGCAACGCCAATCTCGGGACCAGCATGTGTGTAAGCACCGGCATGCGTTAGAACGTGGTATCGACGATCCAACTACGTTACAAACGCCCACAATGATTGCACCTTTCGACTTCGCAAGCTCTATCGCGGCCAGCGTATCGGCTGTCTCGCCCGATTGAGATATCGCTATCACGACATCACCCTCACGGATCACAGGATTACGATACCTGAACTCCGATGCATATTCTACCTCTACCGGGATCCGGCAAAATTCTTCGATGAAATACTCCGCAACCAAACCTGCGTGCCACGATGTACCACAAGCTACGATCAGGATCCTGTCGGCATTCACAAGCTTCGTAACATATTCGCGCAAGCCACCAAGCACCAGCCTGCCGGTCTCTGCATCGAGACGGCCACGCATACAATCCTGTATCGATCTTGGTTGCTCGAATATTTCTTTCAGCATGAAATGTTCGTAGCCACCTTTTTCAATTGCCTCCAGGGCGAGGTCAACAGTTTGTATGTAAGGTGTAAGCGGTTGATTCGCCGTGCTTTTGATCGACAGCTTGCCGTTGTCGACGATCGCGATCTCCTGGTCGTTCAGGTACACCACTTCGTTCGTGTACTCTATGATGGGCGTGGCATCCGAAGCCATAAAGAATTCGCCCTTGCCAACGCCAACCACCAATGGACTGCCTTTACGTGCAGCGACGAGCTTATTGGGGTTGTCGCTCGACATTACCACGATCGCGTAAGCGCCAACAACTTTCGTCAACGCAAGACGAACCGCTTCTTCAAGTTCGCAATTTTCTTTTTGCTTGATATCTTCAACAAAATGGATGAAGACTTCTGTATCCGTTTCACTTAAAAAGCGATGGCCCTTGTTGAGAAGATCCTGCTTCAGCGAAGCATAGTTCTCTATGATACCGTTGTGGATGATGGCAAGCTTGCCGTCTCCTGAATAATGCGGGTGAGCATTCTCATCGTTTGGAGCACCGTGTGTTGCCCAACGGGTGTGACCCATCCCGATGTGGCTCTCAAGATTTTTACCTTTAACGAAGGCTTCGAGCTCCGTTACCTTTCCTTTTTTCTTGAAGACCGTGAGGCCGTTGTTCATCACGGCGATACCTGCGCTGTCGTAGCCGCGGTATTCAAGTCTCTTCAATCCTTTAATAATAACATCGGGTGCCTGGCGTGGTCCGACATAGGCAACTATTCCGCACATATTCTGAAAGGGTTATTATTCTTTTGATCTCGGCGTCGTGTAATAGACTTTCAACTTCACCTTATCGGGTGGAAAGTAAAATCCATTTACACTTCTCGACATATCCGGCGCATAGCTCTGTTTGTCCAGGGCGTATGGGATAAGTTCAAAGGTACGCAGGAAGTCTGTTTCACTCAGGCTCAACTGGTTTTGAATGTGGTTGGTCATGTAGCCGGAATACACTGCAGTACCAGAATTAGATGCCTGTGTCAACAGGAACGTAGTCCGGTCGTCGCCGGTAACTTCTGCCCTGTAGAACGGGCTTCCATAACCACCGTCGCTGCGCGATGCAAGCCCCTGTTTTACAACGTACTCGGCATCTACCGAAGCATAAGGATCGCCGGTTATGTCGGTAGCTGTTATCGTTGTGCTCTTCTCACGGTTGTCGGGATTGATAACGCGCAACAGGAAGCTTTTCGGAGCATAATCTTGTTGGTTGGTCTCGATCTTGAGTTCTGCAACACTCAATGCTTTGATTGGAATATTCTTGAAGAAATCATACACTTCAGAGAAATCCAGTCTTGTTGTAACTCCTGTCCCGGCCTGTACATATCGTAAACCAGTCGGTGCTTCGAAGTCCTGGTATTTCGTTGTAAGTCCGGCCAATGGGGTTCCGGAGCGATCCGTCTCGAGCTTCGTGTACGACATATACTCTGGTGTTCCCACAGCTTGTTGTGAGGGTGAGAACAAATAGTACAACTGGTAGGTTGTTGTGTCTACGCGATAAGTGAGTATCATCCTCGTCTTCGTGTGCTCGGGGTTGAAACCAACGATCTTATCGGAATTGGGCGATGTAATTGCGAAGCCTTTAAATCTCTTGCGGAACTTATTGAAGGAGTTGTAGTTCTGTTCGTTGGTGCCTGTGGTGTCCATTGCAAGGTTCAGCAACTCACGACCGTAGCTTTCATCTATGGTAACATACAAACTGTCGGTGATCAGGTTGCTTGTTACAGTAGCAGGGTCGTTGTTAGTAATAATGTTCGTGCTGAACTCAGTTGGACTTACGCGATGGGTGGTATCTCCCAATAACCTTCCGACGTTCTGCGTTTCAGTAGAGTAATGAGGAATGTACGTGAGCATACTATCGGTAAGCTCATAGACCTCGAATTTCTGTTTGTCGGTGGAAGAAGTGGAACCACTCCAGTAGTAATCGAAGACGAGTGTCATCTTCAAACTGAGGAACCGGGGATTGGCTCCGTAAGTAGGATAAGTTGCGGCGTAGAATTGCGTGTACGCTGTAGCAGTAGTCTTGCCGAATACCGGGTCGTCTACGTGACCAACCATGAAGCGATTGGGCGCCGGTGTTTTAGTACCGACGCTCACGCTCGCAGCAAGGCCGTAGCTTGTGTTAATGGAGTCCATCAAAAAAGTTTTTGATGGAATGGTGAATTCCTTCACGAAGACTTCAAAGTCGCCGTTCGGATTTCTAAATCCTACGGCGCCAGTATCGTCCTGACAGGAAAGAAGAACCAGGATAGCGAGAGCGAATACTCCAGCCTTAGCCCACCAACTCGTTGTAGAGATTAAAAAATGACTCAGTGTAGTCATCGTCCTTCTCAATGGTCTCAACTTTCTTATCCTTTATTTTCTTAACTAATCCTTCCAGCTTTTTATTGTCGCCGGCAACTGAAACTACATCCGACCATTGAGCTCCAAGCTTAATGAAGCCTTCGTAGTCGCCGGTTTTCAGGTGACCCAACATGTTATCTTCAACATCGATCATCTTCACTTTGCCCATCAGGTCGCCCTTGAACTTGTGATTGAAGCTGTTGTTGTAGATCGTGAATACAGTCTTTGTATTCTTGAACAGTGGATCGTTTTTGTAAGTAGTTTTCAGGTACAACGGAATGAAGCTTGTGATCCAGTCGTTGCAATGAACGATATCAGGAGCCCATCCTAGTTTACGTACTGTTTCGATCACCCTTACAGAAGAAGATGGCGCGCTCGTCGTTGTCCTCGTAGAAGTTATTTTCTTTATCGTGGAATACTGATTTACGATGGAAGTAATCTTCGTTATCGATAAAGTATACTTGCAGTTTTGCATTTGGAATGGATGCCACCTTAATGATCAGGGGCTTTTCTTCCTCGCCGACAGCTATGTTGATACCCGACAACCTCACCACTTCATGTAACCTGTTCTTCCTCTCATTAATCAACCCAAACCTTGGGACCAGTATGCGAATTTCCATGCCCTTCTCTTGCATCGCTTGCGGGAGTTTCCTTACGAAATCAGAAACTTCCGTAGTCTGCAAAAAGGGATTTATTTCGCTGGCCACATACAGGATACGAATCTTTGACATATGCTTATTTTTTTAGGGGAAAGAAAAATCGAGCCACAAAAATACGGAAAATCTGCCCCTTATTCAACTCATTTTCAAATGTAAGGGCTTATATTGACGCCCCTCAAACACGCTGGAAATGCAGATTTTCAAGGAAATTCGCCCTCTCAAGCTCCATTTGCAGCATAAAAGAAAGGACGGTCTTTCGGTTGGACTTGTACCCACTATGGGAGCCCTTCATGAGGGGCACTTAACACTCGTCCGCGCCTCCAAAAACACCACCGACGTTACAGTTTGCAGCCTTTTCGTCAATCCCACGCAGTTCAATAACCCGGTTGATCTCGAAAAATATCCCCGGACTCCGGAAAAAGATATCGCTCTCCTGGAATCGGCCGGCTGCGACGTTCTCTTCGCACCCGAAACGTCAACTATGTACGAGCGGACCGGCATTGTCCACTTCGACTTCGGCGACCTCGACAAAGTTTTCGAAGGGAAATTCAGGCCGGGGCACTTCAGCGGTGTGGCGACTGTAGTCAGCAAGCTGTTTCACATTGTTGAACCCGATCATGCTTTCTTTGGTCAGAAAGATTACCAGCAACTGCAGGTGATTACCAGGCTGGTGGAAGAATTGAAGTTCAACATACAGATCCACGGCGTGCCGATCGTGCGTGAGCCGGGTGGTCTTGCTATGTCTTCAAGAAATCAGCGCCTCAGCGACGATGAAAAGAAGCGCGCGCTGATCCTCCACGAAAGTCTCAGCGACGCACGAAACAGTTTGATCTCTGGCAAACCATGGACCGACGTACAAAAAGGAATCATAGAAAAGATCAATAAAACCGAAGACCTTCAACTCGAATATTTCGAACTTGCACGTCGCGACGACATCACAAATTCAAAAGATGCCGGCGTGGGCAACGGCATCTTATTAACCGCTTGCTTCGTTGGCCCTGTACGGTTGATTGATAACATGTTCATATGAATCCAAAGCTTAAATCTGTACTTCAATATCTCGTCACCATTGCAATCACTGGTGTACTCGTGTGGTTATCATTGCGTGGTATCAAAGCAGGCGATGGACAAGACACTGCCGATCTTATCTGGAGTGTGTGGGCAAAGTCGAATAAGATCTATCTCGTTCTTATGGCTGCAATATTGATGACGAGCCATGTGTTTCGTGCGGAGCGCTGGCGTATGTTTGCTCGAGCGTCGGGTAATCGTGGAACACTTACAAACAGTTTCCTTTCGGTGATGGTTGGATATCTCGTAAACCTCGCCATTCCCGCGCGGCGGAGAAAGTATCGCGTTGCTATAATCTTTTCAAGCTGGAGAAAACTCCCGTCGAAGTTTCGTTTGGAACAGTGGTGGTAGAAAGATTGGTGGATGTGATCTGCATGCTCATCCTTGTTTCCATTTCGTTTATTGCCCGAATGGAGTAAGTTGAAAGTATTCATCGATGATCTCAACATCTCACGTGAGGGCGGTACGAGGCCAACGTTCTCGCCATTTTATGCTCATCGTGATACTTGGAGTTGTAGGCGTAATTGTTTTGATCTACGTGCTTCGAAACAATCCTCGTTTCAAAAAATTACTGAATGGTTTTCAAAGAAGGGTTCCTAGCCATCTTCAGGTTGAAAAATAAATGGTTGTTCATCGGTTACTCTCTCATCATTTGGGGATTGTACTTCCTGATGAGCTATGCGGTAATGTTTGCATTCGACGAAACAGCACACCTCGGTATGCGCCGCCGTGCTCACGATATTCGCCATCGGCGCTATCGCAATGGCCGTACCACTTCCCGGTGGCGCAGGTTCTTATCATCTTCTTCTCCCACTCGGCTTGGTTACGCTCTACGCAATGAATCGCGCCGACGCAGTTGCATTTGTTTTCATATTCCACGCATGGCAAACACTGGTGCTTGCATTTTTTGGAATGGTATGTTTGTTAATTAGTCTTTGGTTAATAAGACGAAAGAATCAGCAGGATGGAAAAGTCAGCGGATAAGATCAGGTCGGTTTTCTGAAGCCCGTAAGAAGATTGCCGAATGGAAGTCGAGAGGCGAACGCGTTGTGTTCACCAACGGCTGTTTCGATATCATTCACCTCGGCCATGTAAGATTACCTCGAAAAGGCGCGGAACCTTGGCGATCATTTAATAGTTGGATTGAATACCGACTCATCCGTAAGTCGTTATAAAGGTCCGGAAAGGCCTGTACAGGACCAGGATTCGAGAGCAAGAGTAATGTCGTCGTTCCAGTTCGTAGACCTGGTGGTGCTTTTCGATGAAGACACGCCTAAAGAATTGATCTCCTCGCTGGGTTCCAGATGTGCTTGTAAAGGGCAGTGACTATTTGGCAGAGAATATCGTTGGCGCGGATGTTGTAAAGAAGGCGGGAGGCGAAGTGAAAACGCTGGATTTTATTCCCGGATATTCTACTTCGAAGGTGATCGAAAAAGATCAGGAAAACGTAAAAAAACCAAAACACTCTATAGATATGGCACTTATCATTGGTCTCTTCTTCATGCTTATCGGCTGGCTCGTACAGTCGAGGCTGAAAAGTAAGTTTGCAGAGTACTCAAAGATCCATTTAACACGCGATCTCACAGGCGCCGAAGTTTCGCGACTCATGCTTGCCGACAATGGCATCCGGGATGTGCAGGTAGTAAGCGTGGAAGGCCAGCTAACCGACCACTACAATCCAGGTAACAAGACTGTAAACCTGAGTCCAGAAGTTTATCATGGACGTAACGCTGCCGCTACTGCCGTTGCAGCACACGAAACAGGTCACGCTCTTCAACATGCAACTGCTTACAGCATGCTTGCATTGCGTTCGGCAATGGTACCGGTTCAAAATATAAGCGCACGCGTTCTGAACTTCATGTTCATGGCGTTGTTCTTCGGAGCAATTTTCGCGAGAGGCATTATGCCGTGGCAAACTGCTCTTGTTATCATCATCGTATGTTACGCTGTGTTTGCATTGTTTGCTCTTATAACACTGCCCGTAGAATTCGACGCAAGCCGCAGGGCTCTTGCATGGGTTAAAGCAAGAAACATCGTAACACCCGCAGAATACGATATGTCGAAAGATGCTCTTAAGTGGGCTGCTATGACTTACGTGGTTGCTGCAGTTGGTGCCATCACAATGTTGATCTACTACCTGATGCAATTCCTCGGTAGCCGAGACTAATTAAAAAGAATAAGTATAACTTTAGGTCTGGACTCACATCCAGACCTTTTTATTTTATGAACTTCCAATTGACCGAAGAACAACTTGCTGTGCAAGCCGCTGCACGCGATTTTACGCAGAATGATTTACTGCCCGGCGTTATAGAACGCGATGCTCAACAGAAATTTCCCGCGGAGCAGGTCAAGAAAATGGGACAGCTCGGTTTTATGGGAATGATGGTAGATCCGAAATACAATGGCGGCGGTATGGATACGATCTCTTACACACTCGCTATCGAAGAGCTCTCTAAAATAGATGCATCTGCTTCGGTTTGTATGTCGGTAAATAACTCTCTCGTTTGCTGGGGACTTGAAAAATTTGGAACAGAAGAACAAAAAGAAAAATATCTGAAGCGTCTCGCCTCCGGTGAGATCATAGGGGCCTTCTGTCTTTCGGAACCGGAAGCAGGTTCTGATGCAACCAGTCAGCGTACGACAGCCGAAGACAAAGGCGATCATTATCTTTTGAATGGAACGAAGAACTGGATCACGAACGGCAATAGCGCAAGCGTGTATCTCGTGGTCGCACAGACTGACGTCGCTAAGAGACATAAGGGCATCAACGCATTGATCGTTGAAAAAGGAATGCCCGGCTTTGTTGTTGGAAAGAAAGAAGACAAAATGGGCATACGCGGCTCCGACACACACTCGCTGATGTTCACCGATGTGAAGGTTCCAAAAGCCAACAGGATCGGCGATGAAGGTTTCGGTTTCACTTTCGCGATGACAACACTCAACGGCGGACGTATCGGTATCGCTTCGCAGGCATTGGGTATTGCAGCCGGCGCTTACGAATTAGCATTAAAGTATTCGAAAGAAAGAAAAGCATTCGGAAGGCAACTCGCCGAACACCAGGCGATCCAATTCAAGCTTGCAGATATGGCAACACAGATCGATGCAGCGCGTCTTTTGGTGTGGCAGGCAGCATTCCTTAAAGATCAAAATAAAGATTTCGTGAAGGCAGCTGCGATGGCGAAGTTATTCGCGTCGAAGATCGCACAGGACGTTACCACAGAGGCTGTGCAGATCCATGGAGGCTACGGTTATGTGAAAGAGTTTCATGTGGAGAGATTGATGAGAGATGCGAAGATTACGCAGATCTACGAGGGGACGACGGAGATCCAGAAGATGGTTATATCGAGAGAACTGCTTCGCGTATAGACGTGAAATGTTCAATGTGCAACGTGCAACGAGGCTGACAGTGCTGATTCGATAGTCGGGTATTGAAACTTGTAACCTGTTGACTCTATCTTTTCGGAACTTACCCTACTTCCGTTAACTACGGCTTCGGACATCTGACCTAAGATAATTTTTAAAACAAACCCCGGAACGTTCGGAAGCAGCAACGGCTTGTGAAGTTTCTTTGCAATCTCTTTCGTCATCTCTTCGTTGGTGGCAGGTTGCGGAGCAACTGCATTGAAGATCCCTGAGAGATTATTTTCGATAACGTGAATGATGATGCCGACCTCATCTTCCATGTGGATCCAACTCACGACTTGTTTTCCGGAACCTAATGGTGAACCAACATAAAGCTTGATCGGTTTCGCCATCTCTTCGAGAGCACCACCGCGTGAACTGATAACAATCCCGGTTCTGATATGGGTAACATTTTTAACCTGGTCTGCTACCTTCTCCCACTCTACTGTTAGTTGCGCCATGAAATCATTTCCGGGCGCGTCTGTTTCTTTGAACACCTGCGTGCTGTCGCCAAAGCCATAATAGCCAATTGCGGAGCCGGCGATAAATCGAATAGAGCTTCGTTGTTTCACGGCGTTCACGATCAGCTGCGTGGAGCCGGTCCGGCTTACGAGTAGTTCTTCTTTATAAGATTTGGTCCAGCGATGTCCATTGATGTTTGCGCCTGCGAGATTGATCACGACATCGACTCCATCGAACGCGTGCTCGTCGATAGCCTGGCGGTGGATATCCCACGCGAATGTTTTCACCTGGCCGGATCTATCGGTGCCTGCTTTTCTTCCGAGGTGACGAACCTGGTGTCCTTTTTGTAAAAGGATCTCGGTAAGACGGGTTCCGATAAGTCCCGAACCGCCACCGATTAAGATACACTGACCCACTTCGAATTGAATTATTAGATTTGATACGAATTTAACATCCCTGGCATGAAACGAGTAATTTATTTTGTTATCGCGTTCTTAATCACGTCGAGTGTTTTCGCACAGAAGGTAACGGTAACCTCGCGGGCATCGAAAGTAAATAACGAGAATGCCGACGGCTATGCGTCGGACCTGGATGGGAGCTCGGAAGATGTTCGTATTGCGCTGAATAAATTCATGAAGGAGTCGGGCAAGGCGAAAAGCAACGGCGATATCATCTCTGTTCCGCAGCCGGTGATCAACGGAACAGTGTACACAAAAGGATTTCTGTATGGCTCCGTGGCTGGCTCCGATGTAAAAACCCGCGTGTGGATCGGCATCGTGAAAAGTCAGTGGACCGACGCGGAGGCCGAAACGATATTGAAAGACATCGAACAAATGGTGTATCGCTTCGGCATCAAGTTCTATAAAGACAAGATCCAGTTAGACATCGACCAGGCGCAGCAGGCGGCAGACGCCGTTACGAAGCAGGCACAGAGAACAACCACGGAAGGAAAGCAGTTGCAGAACAAGCTTACGGCCAACGACCAGGAAAAGATCCGTCTCGAAAAAGCACTGGAAGCCAACAAGCTCGAAGATCTTGTGCTGAAGCAGAAGATCGTTAACAATAAGAAGTCATTGGACTCGCTGGCAAGTGCGGGCGAAAAGATCAGGATTGTGATCGATAGTCACAAAGAGAGACAGGGGAAGGTTAATTAAAAAAGTAGAAGGCGCATCAAATGTGCGCCTTCAAAATTCTAATCATTTCACGACTAATCGGTGCGTTTCTGATTTTTTCGTTCCTTCAATTCTTATATAGTAAACATCCGGTACAAGATCCTCAACAGAAAATGCGATTTCATCATGTACTGTTTCGAAACTCTTTACAAGTGCATTGTGCTTGTTGTACACAAGAACTCTTCTTGTCTCGCCAGGTGCCTTCGATAGCTTGAGTGTTGCTGTATTCTCGGCTGGGTTAGGGTAAATAGCATTCAATGCCATTGATTCTGAGTCACCGCTACCAAATCCAGGGTTGAGCCAATAGAAGCCTTGATAGGAGTCAGCACAATCTCCGTATGAATATGTTGCAAATTGCACATTTAGAGTTCCATTGCCTTCCACCATTACATAGTAAGTGCCGGCCGATAAGTTGACAAAGGCAAAGCAATCACTGTTCACCCATTGGAATGACATAGGATTAAAGCTCGCATCGTAGAGATATTGTTTAGTCGCTACTGTAGACTGGCACGAGTTAACGCCAAGGTTAGTGGAGCTAGAAATTACTTTAAAGTACGCGTCGTTAGCAGGTCCGCCTCTTTGATGACTAAAGCCCGGAGCTGTTGCATCAACTGATTTGAGAACCTCCTGGCAATTGATGTCGAATGTGCTCGTTAAGATTGGGTTTGTTACAGTTGCCCCAAAAGGTATATTGTTAACGTAGTTGATCTTTACGGAATTACTGGAACTAGAAGTTCCAACTCCCCAGCCGGCATCATCATAAGCAACTCTCTTGTAATAAACATTTCCGATATATCCGCTTGGGGGAATATAATTCAAGCCATTATTCATCAAAGTTCCCGCCGTAACGTTTGTCCACGTTGAATTATCTGTACTTATATACCATAGGTAGTGTATTGGCTGAAGACCACCAGCTACTGCATTGCCTCCAATTTGGAGTGGTGTTGCGGTACCATATACAGTTTGATCACAGCAGATAGTGTTGCTTCCAAGTGGGCTGTATACGTACGCTACAATTGAATTACTGCGCGCCTGATATACTTCCGCTCCCAATTCATCTTTTATGATTGCTTCACGTTGATAATATGTGGTTTGCACTATAGGATCAGGGGCGTGGCTAGTCCCGTCTGTACCCCACACCGTGTGCCATGTCGCATTGTCAATACTTTCCAGCCAATAGTACTCGATAGTTTTATCTGTGCCGCCAATTAATGCACCTATTACGTTAGAGGGATTCGCCGGATTCGTATAGTAATATTTCTGGTCGACATTACCTGATGAAAAAGAAATTGCATCGTTATTCAGGACCGTGATTTCTATCTCATTACTTGTAGCTTGGTAGGTCCCCGAGAATACCATGCGTCTAAAACGGGTCGTCGCATTAATTACAGGTGGGTCGTAATTAATTTGGGTTGCACTTGCGATGTTTGTCCAGTTAGTCGGATTACTAGATGGTGCAGACTGCCACTGATACGTGTACGAACCCGTTCCTCCGGCGGGATAAGATCCAAAAATGAGTTGGGGATTTGAGTTATTCGCGTTGGAGTCAAAGTAAAGAGGGCCGTTTGTCTTTATAATGTTTACGCCAATGCCCCCGTTAATTGTGATGGTTATTACATTGCTGTCAAAAACAAAAAAAGTTCCATCTGTTGTTACAATTAAAGCTCTCCTGCGAAAATATGTCGTTTGATTGAGTGGTGGCGGATTGTAGCTCTGACCAATCTGTGAAGGAATGAAAGACTGGAATCCGTCCGTTTCATTTTTTACACTATACTGCCACCTGATTGCAGACACGCTCCCTCCCGTCACGGTAATCGGGTCGCCAATGATAGAGCTTGGATCGAAAAGCACCGGGCCTGACGTTAGTCCATTGTAGCTAATGGTATTAACCACAGTTGCACCGTGAACCGATGGGCTAGTTGGTGGTGCCGTCGGTACGTTTACCATATAGTCGGCGACACTTTCGCCATAAACGGTGCTTCCATCCGGCGATTCTAACTGGGTATAGATCTTACCAGGTCCGCCGTTAAGATCTGATTGGTCAATGTGAAAGGTTTTGTCTGTGTACTCGTAGCGAGTGCCGTTGTTGATCCAGTCCGAATTCGTTATCGTCACGGAGGCGCCCAAAAAATTAGGATCAGTGCCGAACGGCTGATTCGGTAAAACATAAACTGCGATCACCATATCATTAGCCGTAACATTTGGATCCTTAAGTAACGTTACTGAAATTTTAAAATCCAAACCCGCTGTCGGAACTATGATTTTACCTGTTGGATTTGTGATTTTAAAATCGGCAATCATTGGTTGAGTTTGGGCTTGTGTTTGGATCGAAACAAGCACAAAAAACATTAATAGTAATAGCCTTCTCATAACTGAAAATTTCTTAGAAAACTTTTCAGTGCGTGGAGTTAACAAACGTTTATGATCTGACAAAAAAGTGGTATATGAATAAAATGATTTTTTAATGCATTATAATTGCGTGGTGTCCGTGAAGCCTTGGTCACTTCAACTCCGGTGCCTTTGTATCAATCCACAAACGTTTCTGTTTATCATAAACGAAACGTCCATCAGGTACTTCTATAAATCTATCTCCTGTAATTCCTGGGTAGTATAACGACAGGTCTTTACCTGAAACCATCCTGTCGAACATTTGGATCCCTCTAACTTGTAACGTTGTATCGGCCATCTTCCACATGCGAAAAATTTCTTCGTATTCAAGGAGGGAATCTTTCTTCATAAGAAATGTGCCACCTATACCTTCTACCATTGGCGTTATGCTTCGTGCGGGTCGCGATAGAAGAAAATAATAACCGTCGTCTTTCGGCCGCACAGCCAGCCACTTGTAATCGGCAACTACAGCTTTGTAATACTCGTCAAATTCGTGGTCGAATTTATTCTGATGATTGGCTCCCGGTGGAAGCTTAGCGGCATAATGAACGATACTCCATAGGGCTTGCGCGCTTTCCTTTTCACTCAATTGATCTTCGGGTTTGCTGCTGTTCCCTTTGCAACAGGCAAGGGCCACGACCATTAGTACAAATAACTTCCTCATACGTACAAAATTAGAAAGCCCGGAATAAATTCCGGGCTTTCAACCAATTCAATTAAACCAAAGTATTAGAAACCGTAATCAGTTCCGTTAGGATCGTAGTTCGTCCAACCAGTTGCCCAGTTAGTTGTTGCGTCGAACGCCCCTTTGTAAGTAACCTGTGTGAGGTTAGAAGGTACGTTTACCGCGCCAGTGAGGAACTGTGAACCAGAAGCCAAAAGCGGGTTTGGAGTTGTAAGTGATGCTACAGGAGCTGCTGCTGTGAATGCTGCGAAGCTCGCCGAAAGATCTACTTTGTTAAGAGGGCTTTCGATCAGGTTGTCGGTAGCAAAGTTCGAGTCATCATAAGGGTTAGTCCCTTTAGGAGTCGGCGTAGGCTTAGCCGCACCTGTGATCCTTCCGATGTAGTTACCCTTGAAGATCGCTGCTGCGTTCGTGTTTTCGAAGAACACACCGTCGACGTTAGCACCGATAAACAACGTATTGTAAACCTGGAGGGCCGAATTTCTGCGGATGTGAGCGCCACGCTTGTAGTTCGCGCTTATCGCTGAAGAGGCGATTGCACCGCCCGAAAGAGCTCCATAAGAGTATGGACCGAAGAATGTTACGTTTGAGAACTGCGCTGATGTAAGCGGAAGCTTATCGTCGCCCTGTGCGTTGTTATCCGATTCGAAGCCGTTGGAGCCCGATTTGTCAGCGATGTTAGGATCGCGGAAAGAAACGAGGAACTGGCCTTGTCCGTGGAAACCGAAGTCCGTGTCGAACTCATCATCCCATCCACGATATGCAACGAGGTGATCAACTTTTACGCTACCACCAAACCACTCATAAGAGTCGTCACCAGAGTACGATACTTGCACGTGGTCAACTTTTGTTGCGCTACCTACGCTACCGAAAGTAAGACCGTTCAATTCGTTGTCCGTTGAAAGAGCGATACCAGCGAATTCGATACGGCAATATTGGAATTCACCGCTGTTGTCGTCTTCAGTAGTACCACCATAGAGACCGTTGTCGCCTGTAGCTGCCGAGATACCTTCGATAGTCTGGCTTGCAGACTGGTTGTTCGGAGCTTTTCCGAGGAGAACAACTCCACCCCAGTCACCATAGTTACGGAAGTTCTTAGGAGCGTTGGAAGTGAAGATGATAGGAGCTGCTGCTGTACCTACGGCGTGGATCTTAGCGCCACGAGATACGATGAGCGAACCTTTAGTCACCTTGTCACCGAGAATAATAGTTCCTGGCTGGATCGTCAATTCAACACCTGACTGAACGTAGATGTTACCCTTGAGGAGATAAAATTTGTCTGCAGTCCATGTAGTTGATGCAGAAAGAGCCACATCAACAGTTACTGTTGGTTTAGGAGTAGCCGTAACCGTGATATTGCCATTTGCAGTCGCTGTCTTTGCAGTGCCTTGCATGTCGGTCACTGTGAACGGAACCGCGAGTGCTCCTAGTGCCTGGTTAGCAGGAACTGTGAAGTCGTACGTGAAAGCATCAACTTTTGTGTCAGTAGAATAGGTCTTAATCGAGGTAGTGCCCTGCATTACCGACTTAATACCAGCCTCTGCTGCAACTGTGATTGAGAATGTAACTACACCGCCAGGCATCTGCTGCGTGGTAGCTGAAGTTACTGTGATCGTGGGATCAGCAAATGTTGGGTCGGCGTCGTCATTCTTACAAGAAGTCAACAACAGCGACGCAGACATCAGTCCGAATGCAAGCATACGGAGCGACTGTGTCAAAATTTTTTTCATGGTTCTTTTTTTGGTGATGTTAATCTGGCCCCAAAGAAACGGCTACCGTGTTATAGCAATGTTATGTACAGGTTAGCGGTTGTTGAAACTAATTGGGTCGTGTTACCATTTCGATAACAAACACGATCGACTATTGGATCTTCCAAACGAGACCCAACGTAGAATATTGGCCGAAGCGATATTTCTGAACCACTGCATCCGCGCTTGTAATCTTCTTGTCATAATTGGAATCGAAGACAAGACGATAAGGATTGTTGAGGATGTCGGCTATACCAAACTTGATCTCAAGCTTGCGTGAGATTTGCTTGGCAATTGTGAAATCGATCTGGTGGCGAGAGAGTTCGTACTGGTTTGGGTTCGAATCCTTGTCTCCCACGGCAAAAATTCTCTTGCCGAAAACGTTGTACATAATGCTTGCCTGCCAGCCAGTTTCAGGATGGCTGTAGAACAAACTTGCATTAAGAACATAAGGCGACTGGCCTTGCATCGGACGATCGTGAATCAGGTTGTCGAGGTTACTGGGCAGCTCGATAGAGCTCTTGATAAGGGCACCGTTGAAAACAAATGTCCAACGTTTCAGGAAACTGTTGTTGAATACGTTATCGAACGACTTGCGAATTTCTGCTTCTACTCCATAGGTTGTGGCTTTATCTGCATTTATGAATGAGTAAATGAGATTAGAGCCAGGAGCAAGGTATTGTTCGATCGGGTTCACGAAATTCTTATAGAAAACGCCGAATGTAATTGTCTCTGACTTCGAAGGATATAACTCCCACCTGAGATCCACGTTGTCGATACGAGCAGTCTTCAAATTTGGATTACCAAAAATGTTTACGTTCCGGTCGAAATCATAATAGTTGAACGGCGCCAGCTCACGGAATACAGGACGGTTAACCGTTTTGCTGTATGCTACCCTCAACAACATCTTATCAGAGAAGCTGTATGACAGGTTCGCAAAAGGCATTGGAACTGTTACCGGGCTCTTTGTGATATTGATCTTGGTATTATTCTCATCATAAACATCGATCAACTGTTCGTTGTATTCAACACGTACGCCACCAGTAAGTCTCCACTTATCGGCAAAAGGCGTAACGATACCAACATAGCCTGCACCCAGACGGTTATGACCATCATAACGATCGTAAGAGCTGGGACCCTGGTTTGTTCCTTCATCCAAAACGAAGCGTGGTCCAATGTTGGCATCGGCGAAAACCTCATTGAATGGCTTTGTCAGAAGACTGAGATCTACAGCAGAAGGACTCGCCCACTTGTACGACATCCAACGCGCGTTGAACGTACGATCTCTTTGTTCGAGATAAGTACCTGCGATGATCTTTGACTGCTTCGATTCTTCTGCGCTGGGATTTAGTTTAATGTCGATGTTTGCTGCGAAAGTATATGCTTGTTCTTTCAGTTTCGAGAAGAAACGGCCTGCATCGATCGAGCTCGCATTCGGCGGAATCTGAACTGTGAAAGGGTTGTCGGTACCAACATCACGCTGTGAACGAACGCGCAGGTAGTCTGGTTGGTCTGCTGTCGTGTTGTTATATCCAAGTGTCCAATTAAAGCTCACTGCATCCGACACTGAATGTTTACCCGTCAATTGACCAGAATAAATTCCGCGCTGGTAGTAATTAGTAGAGAGGTTATTGATGTCATAGCCGCCTACACCGCCGTCAAGCCCGGTACGGATGCTGGCCATGTTCTGTCCTTGGTTGTTGTAGAAATTCCTAAACTCGATCTTATGTGAAGGGCTGATCTCAAATGTAAAATTACTTACAGCTCCAATCCTGTCTGTCTGCACATATCGTTGATCAACATAAGCATATCGCACGATACTGCTCTGCGTTGTCTCATCGAACTTATCATAGTAGTTGTTCTGAGCGTTAGTAAATTTTTGATTGGTGTGTGCGTAGCTGAGCGATGTGAGATTGTCGACTTTCATGCTACCAATTTTGAAGGTGCGGCTAAGATCGAAGTTCACGCGCGCATCCGGGGTTGCAGTCACTCCACGTGTTGCCCAAACATTGGGCAGAGACTTAGAAGCGGCAACAAGCTTAGCCTGGTTTTGATCGTTAGGATTTGTTGAATAAACGCCAAGGTTAACACTAGGAAACGATGAGGGGAGGTCGCGTTTCGCGCCACCAAAGCCCAACCAATCGCCGCTGCTCTTGGTTTGTCCGAGTTGAAAATTTTGTCCGGTCGTACCGAAGCGTGCGCTACCTGAAATTGAAAGTGTCGCTGAATTTTCTTCAACTACATTTTTTGTATAGATGCTGATGTCAGCACCTGCAAATTCTCCTGGCAGTTCAGGTGAGCCCGATTTATAAACCAACATACGGTCAATCAGATTGCTTGGAATAAGATCGAATGCAAATGCCCTCGAATCAACTTCCGTGCTGGGTGCAATCACACCGTTCAGCATTACCGTGCTATAACGTTCGCTGAGACCACGAACGTTTACGAATCTTCCGCCGACAACCGTAACGCCGGGTACTCGACGAATAACAGCAGAAGCATCCCTGTCTTGCGACATTTGTATCATTTGCGACGAGATACCAACAGCAACAAGATCTGCCTTCTTAAGATCCGTAATTACAGAGATGTCTGTGTCTGTAGAGCGTCTCGCAGTTACAGTAACTGATTCCAGTTGCTGTGCTTCAGACTCGATAGTTGTGTTAATGACCGTAGTTTGATCAGGATATACGTTGACATCTGCGATCGTTTTGGTCTTATATGAAATATAAGAGATAACGAGTGTATACTTGCCAGCCTTCACTTTTGTGATCTCGAAATTGCCTTCGATATCAGTAGGCGCGCCAATTGAAGTTCCTTCAATGATTATATTTCCACCAATGATGCCTTCGCCGGTCGCAGCGTCTTTGAGTGATCCTTTAATTGTTCCTACTTGTGCAAATGCTGCACCTGTTGTGATTAAGAGAAGAAGGCTGAGGGTAAATAACCTTTGAAGCATACCGGGGAAGTTTGCTGCAAAGGTGCCCTATCAATATTACCCGTCTGGGTCGGGTATATTACCGAATTGTTAATGAATTAAAATGAGCGTAATGCTGCAGAATTATTTGGCAATTGGCACTTTATCCAGAATAACCTTGATGATGTCTATCGTCTTCACGTTATCGGCTTCTGCTTCATAATTCAAAAGAATACGATGATTCATCACATCTCTTGCAATTTCCTTGATATCCTCGGGTAAAACGAAGTCCCGTCCCTCCATATAAGCAACGGCCTTTGCTGCTAAATTCATGTTGATACTGGCTCTCGGCGACGCACCAAACTGAACATACTGGGCAACGCGATCGAGCCCATAGTCTTTCGGCTTACGTGTGGCCGACACCAACTCTATAATATATCGCTCGAGCGACTCGGAGATCTTCACCTTATTAACTTCTTCACGGATCGCAAAAATGTCTTCCTTGGTCAACAGCGGGTTCACTGTAAAGTTGAACTGCATGTTAGAGATCCTTCGCATGATCTCGAGTTCCTGTTCCTTTGTCGGGTAGTCAACAAACACCTTCAACATGAAGCGGTCGATCTGTGCTTCGGGAAGTGGATATGTTCCTTCCTGGTCAACCGGGTTCTGAGTTGCCATTACAAGGAAAGGCCGGTCGAGCTTGAAAGTCGTTTCACCGATCGTTACAGTTTTTTCCTGCATGGCTTCGAGAAGGGCCGACTGAACTTTTGCAGGAGAGCGGTTGATCTCATCGGCGAGAATGATGTTCGCGAAGATGGGACCTTTCTTCACTTCAAACTTTCCCTCCTTCTGGTTATAGATCATGGTACCGACAAGGTCGGCCGGAAGAAGATCTGGTGTAAACTGGATCCTTTGGAAATCGAGGTGAAGTACTTGTGCGAGTGTTGAGATCGTAAGAGTTTTCGCGAGGCCGGGTACCCCTTCCAGTAGTATGTGGCCGTTGGTAAAGAGACCGATCATTAACCGGTTTACCATGTGGTCCTGGCCGACTACCACTTTACCTACCTCATTATAGACCTGCTTGATCTTGTGCTGGTGCGCTTGCTGTGTTTCGACTGAGTCCATCCCGCAATAATAGGAATTTGCTACTTAAAAGTAATCTTAAAATAGATGAGCAATAGGCTCAGGACACAAACTATGCCATTGGCAATAATTACAGGCCAGAGCATTAATGCAAACGCATACGTAAGCCAAACAAATGTGCTCAATAAAACAATGCACAACATCAGTAAACTAATGTCACCTGCCTTCTTTAACTTCCACGTCCGGTATACCTGGGGAATAAATGTGACACTTGTCAGGAACGCACCGAAGTGGCCCATAAATTGAATCCAATCCATGCCGTAAAGATGATGAAAACATTTGTACTTGGTGATGTTCATGGTGCCTGTAGGGCGCTGACACAAGTGCTGGAACGCGCTTCATTCGATTACGAAAACGACCGCCTCATTTGTCTCGGCGATGTGGTAGACGGCTGGCCTCACACAAAACAGGCGATAGACGAACTTCTGAAGATCAAAAATCTTATTTACCTCCTCGGCAACCACGACGTGTGGGCATTACAGTGGATGGAGACAAGAGAAGCTGCAGAGGTCTGGCTCGACCAGGGCGGTCGCGCAACATGCGATTCTTATAAAGAAGGCATTCCTGGAAGTCACCTGAATTTCTTCAGGCAGGCGAAGTATTATTTTGTTGAAGACAACAGGTTGTTTGTTCACGCCGGTGTTCTGCCTGGGATGGAAGCCGAAGAATGTAGTGACGAGACATTACTTTGGGATCGCACAATGGTACAACTGGCGAGACATCTCAATAGTAAAGACCGCAAGATCACACCTTACGATGAAGTATTTGTTGGACATACTCCAATCTCTTCTCCACATCCGGTGCAGTATTGCGAAGTGTGGATGATCGACACTGGCGCTGCGTGGTCGGGCGTGCTTTCGATGATGAATATCGATACGAAAGAATGTTTTATGAGCGATGTTGTGAAGGATCTTTATCGAGGTATCAAGGGAAGGTGATGAGTTCTGCTCCCTTTGGATTCTGTAAGAAGGAATTAACAAGATTCTGAACGATGCGATTTTCTTTCGCGGGCTTAATGATCGTTCGTGCCGAGTCGAGATCACCTACAATAACGTCATCACTAAAATAACCGAAGCCGGAATAATTTCCATTCTCCACAAGAACAACCGAACGCTCTTCTGCGCTGCGACCTTTGCCGAATATTGCCATTGTTTTGCCCTTCTCGAAGAAGCTATCGATAGCCTGCTGTGCCCGCTTATTGTATTTCTTCGTGGTCTCGACTCCCTGGCATGCACCCTTGCAACTTCCAGACTGGTGACTGAAGCAAAGTCCTTTCGCCAATTGCAAACCGGAAAGCTTCGGGCAAAGATCATGTGTTCTTACTTTCTCCCACATGAAATTCCAAGCGTCTCCTTTGTTGCTGAATGTTATCAAAGGTCGTGTGCCCCGGTTCACAACGTTCACTGAAAAACGCAAGTAACCGTTCCGGTCTTCGTAGTCGAAAACTCCCCACTCTTCTACGCGATATTTTTGAGCGAGATTATACTTCGGCCACAGTCTGCGGATCTCCTGTGCTTCGAGAATTAACGCGATGAGTTCGCTACCTGTAAGTTCCCACGTGATATGGTGGATCTCGTTCCGGATGTTGGAGCGATTCCATTCGCGGGCTTCGCCGGTAAAATGACCTGCAATTCTCTTCTTGATGTTGATTGCCTTACCAACATAGATAACATGTCCGCGTGCATCGAGGAAATAGTAAATACCAGGACGTGCGGGAAGCTGATCGAAATCTTCTTTCGGAAGATTGGGCGGAAGGATCGTTTCACCGGAATTTCTTCGAAGGGCTTTCGCAATAACGCCCTGCTGGTCGCGCTTCAAGAGAATATCGAAGATGCGTGCTGTCGCAAGAGCATCGCCGCCGGCACGGTGACGATCGGGAATTTTTATACCGAGACTTTCGGCGAGGCGGCCAAGTCCGTACGAGTCGAGACCGGGAATGATCTTTCGGCTGAGCCTGACGGTACATAATTTCTTAGTGTTCCAGGCGAGATCGGTGTCTTCGAATTCTTTTTTGAGAAAGCTGTAGTCGAAATGTGCGTTGTGTGCAACGAAGACGCGGTCTTTGAGCCAGCCCATTACTTCTTCGGCGATGTCGGCAAACGAAGGTGCTTCTTTCACCATTTCGTAATTGATGCCGGTGAGGCCGGTGATGAAGTGGGGAATAGTCCTGCCGGGGTTGATGAGGGTTTTGTAGTGGTCGGTTATCTGCATGCCATCGTGGTGGTAGATGGCTATTTCGGTAACACGGTGTTTTTCAGCGTAGCCCCCGGTCGTCTCGATATCAACAATGGCGTACATGGCAGTTCAAAGGTAACGCAAGAATAAGGTTTTTCTTACAGCGCTGGTGCTCGGTTTTCTGGTGGTTGGGAAGGTTCGGTACGACTGTTGAAAGTGGTGGCATCACTTAAGCCGTGCCACCAGGATCACTTGCCCCCAACGGCTTAATCGCCGAAAAATATTTATCAAGGTTCGTCGGACGTTTGATAACCTTCTCTTCCATCACCTTGAATTCAATCGGGATCGGGTCGTTGGCAAACTTTACCTCTATCTCATGTTGCGGCACAAGAAGCGTAGTGATATTGAGAACGTTGCCATTGATAAATTCTATCTCGGTGTGAAATTCCGTAAAGGTCCGCCCATCGTTCAGCGGCTGTATGTACTTTAAAACATGCCTTATCTCGTTTTTCGGTATCGATCGCGACCATGTTCCTCTTTTTACATGAAGAAAATCGTCGCCTCGACTAAACCTGATCGATATGTCTTTATTGTCGTTGTAATAAGATCGAAGTCGTATCAACGACGAATACATAAAAAACGCATAGCTGGTACAGAACAGTCCACCCACGATGATCATAACATACGACGTTACGAATGAGAACAGGATCGATCCTCCCATAACGATCAGGGGAAAGATCAGGATATCGAGATTCTTCCAGAGCCGCCAGTTGGTGATCTTATAATTGAAATCCTTTCCCCTGAAGTCACCCATTATAAATTTCGAGTCGTAGGTTGTTGCTGTGAGGTTATGCCTGATGTCTACGTTCCTGTTGTTGAAAAAACTTTCGAGTGCGAAGAACATAAACTGGATGTCGGTCTTCTTGTGATAATAAGTTCGCGCACTGCCGCCTTCTATAAAATAGTAATCGAAAATATCTCGCTTCAGATGATCGATGATGAGCTGATCGCCCGCTTCGTTCTGTATGAACACTATGTCGAGATTATTCGGCAGCGACTCGTTGAACCAGTGTTGAAGAATGAATTGAAGTATCGTACCAGAGTCGGCATTGTGTAGTTCTGAGTACTCGCCCGTTTCGTTCAGGTAGCCTTTTATTTTGAAACGAAACTGGGACATGTTTGTGGGATTTATCGAAAATATACAACTTACTGGAATCTTTACCCGTCGTGAAAGCGATAATTCAATTTCTGCTCAATGGACTCGCCGTAGTACTGGCATCGTACCTGTTGCCGGGCGTTGACGTTGACGGATACCTCGATGCGTTGATCGTTGCAATCGTGTTAACGATTGCAAACTGGACGGTAAAACCTATCCTTATCTTATTCACGATCCCACTCACGCTTGCTACGCTGGGGATCTTCCTACTCGTGATCAACGCCATCATCATTCTGTTGGTCGATTGGTTCGTGCCCGGCTTTCAAGTTGCAAGCTTCTGGTGGGCGCTCGCATTCAGTATTATATTGAGTCTTCTCAATTGGTTCTTCGCCGATCTCACGAAGGAGAAGAAAGAGTGATCACTGTTTCTTTTTAAAGATCACATCAGCTCCCTGCGCCTGCAGCATTTTACTATAGATCTCTTTGAGATACGGATATTCTTCGGGAGCGAATACGGGACGAGCGATGCCGAGAACATTATTCATCGTTAACTTATTTCCCATCACCTGTGCTCCAAAGATGTAACGACCCCCGGCTTTCGGAATGGCAAGTCCAACCTTGTCGGGCATCGAGGTAACTTCAAAACTTTCGGGAAAATCAACAACGATAGTGATCGACCTGTCTAACGGAACAGCGAAATCTACCGGGAACATTCGTGTATCGGTCTTGAATGGATTGGTTTCGGTGCGACCAACAAGAAACGGGTTGAACAAGAAATGCTGTGCGCCGGGATCGAACGCCGTTAACTGAACACCAAATTTTTCGACGACTGGTTTCGAGAGATCATCCACGCCTGTACGTTCGTAGCTTGTAATCGTAAAAAAGTGGTTCGAAGCTTTTTGTTTTTCGAGATAACTTTTCTCGTCCTGGAATTCGGCCATCTCCTTTCTTTGTCTTACGGCTGCGTAACCGAAATATGTTTCAGTTATCGTTCCTGTCATCTCTCCATTGTCGGCGATGCTGAGTGAGATCATTGTTGCCGATCGATCTCTTTCGGCGGGCTTGATGTCCATCCAATATGAACCTTCTGAGTTCAACACACGGCCGATACCATTGTAGCATCGTAGTGAAATTGAACCGAATGGTAAGTAATCATCAACGGCGTCGAGCAAATATGTTTTACCGTCGAGGTCGAGTTTGGCGATCACATAATTAAAGTCAGACATAACCGGGTGCAACTCCACGGGGCGACCGTGACCGCGGGTTCCAAGTGCAACTGGGTCGACGGAAAATCCGGCAGAACGAAGTGCCACTATGAGGGTGAGATTGATATCGGCAATGTTGCCCTTCTTTTCTTCGAATGCTTTTTTGATCCCGTACTCGGTGAAGAGGCCGTAGACTTCATCCCAGATGTAATGGAACTTAACGAAGTCGTAAATCAACTTTGCCTTCGTTAGCGGATCGTTTTCACCGAGAGTTATGGACTTCACTTTATCTTCAACAACATTCTCGCCACGCTTCAACTGTTGCCCGAAGTCGGCCGAGTTCCTGAACTCCTGGTCGGCGTCTTTCCATTCTTTGGTGTATTTATTAATGGCGCCGTTGAAATCTTTCACCTGCTGAAGCTCATAGCGAATCGACGAAAGGAAGTTGGCCTTCGCTGTCATGAATTCTTCATCTTTAAATGCAGGTATGTCCTTCATCGCATACTTACTGATGGCACAATCGGCCGTACCTCCACTCACGCGAAAGCACTCAGCTGCAATCTCGGAGTCATGGTTAGCAAGATTGAGATAACCACGAAGCGTAACATTAAAAGTGAAGTTGGCAGGAATAATGGTGTGATACTCACTCACCACTTTCGGTATATCGCTTTGAAAGTCCCACGTTCTAAAATTGAAGATGAATGGCGAACGCATGCGATACTGGTATTCGATAACGCTACCAACTTTTGCATTTGGTATTGCAAACTTTGTGAAGTTGTAATACTTGCCATTTTTTTCAGTGAAGATGGATCTCGATTCAAGTTTTGTTTCCACGATCTTGCCATTCACGGTATTGAACGATGAAGCGTATATATCGCGAATGGTTTCCTCGCGGGTGTTGCTCTTATATAATGGTATTTCAATATTGGCTTGTGAAAGCCCTTCTTGTCTCAGGATCTTGATCTTGACGTGATAATCGATTATCAACTCGTTGATGTTATCGTAGTCGAACATCGTTTTCCCAAATTCATATATCACGTAGGCGTTTGCTGAAGTATCGGCTGGGTAAGTCGTTGCATCGAGATCTCTATAGGTGACCTGTCCATATTTAAAACCGATTGTCTCCTGCGCAGTGACAACCATAGGAAGAAGACCGATGACTAAAAGGGTGAGGAGTATTTTCATAATAGGGGCAACCAATCTAGCAAAAATATATACTTGCAGGATTAGTATCTACCCCCTAAAGTTTCCGCGGCACTTTTATGCTCGCCACTTGTCAAAATCCTTTCGGGAACAATTCAAATTCACATAATATTGAAGTTCCTAACCCGTGTTTATGAAGAAATCTCTGCTGTTGATGCTGATCAGTTTTTCAGCATTTGGACAACAACTGGCACCTCTTACCGTCGAAAAGATCATGCGCGATCCGAAGTGGATTGGCGTAAGCCCGAGCAATGTGTTTTGGTCGGAAGACAGCAAACAGGTTTACTTTAACTGGAATCCCGATAAGAATATTGGCGATTCATTATATGCCATTGCGATAGCAACAAAGACTCCGCAAAAAGTAACGCCGCTTAATCGTCGTTCACTTCCTTCAAACAATGGCGAGTACAACAGGGCTCACACGAAAAAAGTATGGGAGAAGAATGGTGACCTGTTTCTTCTCGATGTAACAACAGGAAAAACAACAACGCTGACTTCGACGGTGACCGTAGAGTTTGGTCCTACATTCTCGTCCGACGAGAAGAAAATATACTTCAATAGTGAAATGAATCTTTACAGCCTCGACCTGGCAACGGGCTTACGAAAACAACTGACCGATTTTAAACGAGGATCAAAAAAGACTGAAGCGAAATCTAACGACCAGGATAAGTGGCTTACGATCGATCAATTCGAAAACTTCGATGTGGTCAAACAAAGAGCAGACAACAAAAAAGCCGGCGATAAGATCAGGCACAGTGATCTTCCAAAGAGACCAAAAGAAATTTACCTCGATGACAAGAATGTGGACAACGTGAGAATAAGTCCCGATGAAAAATACATCACGTTTCGCCTGGTAAAAACGGCCGGCAATGCGAAGAATGCTATCGTTCCTGCTTACGTTACCGAATCAGGTTACACAACAGACATTCCGTCGCGACCAAAAGTTGGCGCTCCGCAAACATCGTACGAGATGCATGTTTACGACATCGCACAGGACACGGTGTTAATGGTGAAGACTGCCGACATTCCCGGCATTTCCGATGAGCCCGATTACAAAAAAGATTATCCAAAGAAGAAAGACGACAAATCGAAAGACGCAAAACCTGCACCACGGCCGGTGTTTATGAATGGACCGGTTTGGTCGCCCGACGGAAAGAATGCAATTGTTGTTGTTCGATCGCAGGACAATAAAGATCGCTGGATCATGTTGCTGGATTGCGCGACACAAAAATTGACGTTGGTGGATCGTCAGCGCGATGAAGCGTGGATTGGCGGACCCACCGTAGGAGGATTTGGTTCGTTGGCAACCGGTACTCTTGGCTGGCTCGACGATGGCAAGACACTTTGGTTCACTTCGGAGCAGACTGGTTATGTCCACTTATATACATACACGCTCGCCACTTCACAGAAGAATGCATTGACGTCGGGCAAGTTTGAAATTCAAAACGTAGATCTTTCAAAGGACAAAAAGTTCTTCTATCTCATCACCAACGAAGTTCATCCTGGTGAAAAACATTATTACAGGCTGCCGGCATCGGGCGGTAAGATGGAGAAGCTTACAACGATGACTGGTAACAATGAGGTGTCGTTGTCGCCCGACGAAAAATGGCTGGCGATCAGGTATTCGTACAGTAATAAACCATGGGAGTTGTATTTGCAGGAGAACAAGCCCGGTGCAAAACCTCAACAGCTCACTAACTCTATAACTGATGAGTTTAAATCGTATAACTGGCGCGACCCTGAGGTGACGACATTCAAAGCCCGCGATGGCGCGGATGTTTATACGAGATTGTACAAGCCGGCGAATCCAAACGGTGCTGCGGTAATATTCGTGCACGGCGCAGGCTATCTTCAGAATGCACACAAGTGGTGGAGCAGTTATTTCCGCGAATACATGTTTCACAATCTTCTTGCTGATAAAGGCTATACTGTTCTTGATATAGATTATCGCGCGAGCGCGGGCTATGGTCGAGATTGGAGAACGGGTATCTATAGGTTCATGGGTGGAAAAGATCTGACGGATAACGTTGATGGTGCGAAGTGGCTGGCAGAGAAACACCAGGTTGATCCGAAGAGAATTGGTGTTTATGGAGGATCATACGGTGGGTTTATAACATTGATGGGCATGTTCACGACACCGGATGTTTTTGCGTCGGGTGCTGCGTTGCGACCTGTTACGGATTGGGCACATTATAATCATGGATATACTTCGAGTATTTTAAATGAACCCTATACCGATAGTTTGGCGTATGCGCGGAGCTCGCCGTTGTACCACGCGGATGGATTGAAGGGAAAATTATTGATATGTCATGGCATGGTGGATGTGAATGTTCATTTCCAGGACGCGGTTCGTTTGACGCAGAAGTTGATTGAGTTGGGAAAGGATAATTGGGAGATGGCCGTGTACCCGATGGAGGATCACGGGTTTGTGGAGCCGAGCAGCTGGACGGATGAGTATAAAAGGATTCTGAAGTTGTTTGAGGAAACACTTAAGAAGTGAAAAGAGGCATCTTTTGTTTTGGGTTCGATGATCCAATATATACGATGTCCGGGGCTACGCTATTGCGGCCTTCGACTAAAAAAACTCCAACGTTAGAAGAAAAGACTTCGCCAAGATTATTGTCTTCGACGTGGTTCACCAACTCTCTCGAAATGCGAGTGACAAGTCTTGCATGATGTAGTGTTGGGTGTGACAAGATGTACAGCTTTCCGTAGATCACTTCCGCGCGGACGTGCTCGGGAAGTTTCTCCAAAAGCCTCATCGCCGGAATTGAAAAATCAATGATTGCCGTCGCCTGTGTCATCTTTAAAACTTAATTGCCTTATTCAAGATCCTTATATGAACTTCAGAGTTCATCACAAGAGGTTCATCATAATGATTATTCTCAAGCAGGTATCCCCACGACTCTTTAGTTAGTTGATCAATAATCCAATATTCTTTAACGCCTGCATTTTCATACAGCTCCTTTTTAGTGATCAGATCGTGTGCTTTATTGTTAGGCGAAAGAATTTCAATATGGAGATCCGGTATTCCATGAAGTCCATTACCGTTAACAGTGAGGTCATTGCCTTTCGCCACAAAAAGTATATCAGGAATTACTACTCCACCTTTCCGCAGGTGAACATCAATTGGCGAATGGAAGACTTCTCCCAACTCATTACTCCGGACGTAGTCATCCAACTCGCAGGCCAGGCGAAGCGAAATTCTTCCATGATATGGTGACGGCGAAGCCAATATGTACAACCTGTCGTCGATCACTTCCGCGAGAACTCCCTCGGGAAGTTTCCGCCATGCTTTCATCGCAGGGCTCGATAAGTCAATAGTTGCTGTCATAGGCATGATGAATTCCATAAAACAAAAATACCGCGACCATCGCGGCGGTTCCAAAACTTTCCCTTCCAGAAAACCTTACAATTTTTAAGTCAGGCCTCAGTGATCACCGAAGCCTCTTGCGATAGAATGTATCGCAACCGAAATGTCCCGTGCTGCCACACGGCCTGGGGATCTTCTCGAAACCCAATTTTTCATACAACACCATCGCATCCCTCATGGTGTTCAACGTCTCGAGATAACAATATTCAAAACCAAGATCCTTCGCAGCACTCAAACACCGCTCCACCATCTTCCTTCCCAACCCTTTACCTCTCCCCTCTTTCAAAAAATACATCTTCTTCAACTCACACGTATTCGCATCGCCACCCAACAACGGGGCCACGCCACCAGTGCCAACAACCTTTCCATCCACCTCGCAAACAAAATAGGCCATTCGCAGGTGCGAATACGCAGCATGAATGTTATCAACTTCAGCGTCGTGAATTGCGAAGCCCTCACCACCCGCACCAAACTCAGGCATCACTGCGCGTATGATCGCCGCCACCGCGGCATTGTCAGAGCTTTGAACCGGTCTTACGATAGAATTCATGAGTTGAGTTCGCGCATCGCCTTTATAAAACCGGAACGTATTTTCTCGAAATCCCTATGATGCTGGTCCTTCACTACCCAATCTCCATTCACGATAGTGCCCATCGCCAGCGAAGAGTTGCCATGATACAACAACACCGACAACAAATTATCACGCGTTGCCGTCGCCAACCGTGGCGAACGCGCATTATAAACTACAACATCAAATGATTCGCCGATAGAAAGAGCTTTATACTTCTGCCCATTAGCAGCCCGGCCCTGGCCCTGGGCTTCATTGATCATGTACGCCGCAGCATTTCCTTCGAATGTACTCCGGAGGTTCGTCGTCAGTCGTTGCCTGTAATCGATCATTCTAAACTCCTCCAACGGATCGAGACCGATGTGGCTGTCGGTACCGATCGACCATCGGCCACCTAAACGCACATACTCTTTCATCCTGAAAATTCCATCACCAAGGTTGCCTTCGGTAGAAGGACATAACACCACATTCGCCTTCGAAGCTGCAAGCTCTTTCAATTCACTATCGTCGAGATGCGTGGAGTGGACAAGATTAAAATTTTTGTTTAAGGTCAGATTTGACAATAACCACTGCATCGGGCGCTTGCCCGTGAACGCAACACAATCCGCCACTTCTTTCTTCTGCTCCGACACATGAATGTGAAACGGAAGATCTTTCGGAGCCTGGTCAACAGTCGTCTTTACGTCATTTAAATCGACAGCCCTCAAGGAATGAACACTAACACCGTAAGACTTCGTAATCTTCGACGTTGCATCGAGCAACTTAAAATAGTCATCAACAGACTTTGAAATAAATCTCCTCTGCCGGTCGGTAGGCGGCTGACCAAAATTTCCTTTCTGGTAAAACACCGGCACGAGCGTGATCTTTATTCCTGCCGTACGTGCCGCGGCCACCATGCGTTCGCCCATCTCCGCAAGATTCGAGTACGGTTTGCCATTTTTATCGTGGTGCAGGTAATGAAACTCGGCAACATGTGTATAGCCGTTGCGCAACATTTCCGCATACAACATAGCAGCAATCACTTCGGCCTGCGATGGATCTACCGACAACGCACAGCGATACATCGCTTCGCGCCATGTCCAGAAATCATCTTCGATACCAGCCGGATGGATTTCGGCATCACCTGTCATCGCATATTGAAATGCATGTGAGTGCGCATTTTGAAAACCGGGCAAAGCAAACCCCTGCACGGTTTCGGCTGCAATGCCATCGGGAGCTTTGTCGGACAAATAACTAATTAAACCGGCTTCATCAACGCCCACATAGGCAGGCATCAGCCAACCGCTTTCAACATATAGTCCATTAAATCTGAAATAACGATGTTGATTCATGAAAGCCATTTGCGGGTCAACGTGTTGAAAATTCTCTTCAGCACCTCGCGCACTTTATCGGCTCTCTCCTTGTCGTAGTGTTTTTCGGAGTCGTCCATGTAATTCACTTTACTCATTTCGAGTTGCATGGCGTGTTGATCTTCGGAAGGACGACCGAAATAACGGGTGATGTATCCGCCCTTGAATGGAAAATTATGGTTAACGGTATACTTGCTGTTCTTCAGATCCGCCAGCACCGCGTTTATCATTCCCTGGTCTGCTGATTGATCATCGTTGGTGCCCAGAATAAGATCCGGAAATTTTTCTGGGAATACCGTGGGAACAAATTGCCTGATGGAATGACACTCCCACAACAACACTTTTCCAAACTTATTCTTCAGCTCAAAAAGTTTTTTTCGGATCTGTTCGTGGTAGGGTTTGTAATAGATCTCGACCCTGCGTTTCACCTCGGCAGCATCAACTTCCTTTCGGTTGTCTGTATACAATGACTCGCCGGTAAATGTTGTTGTGGGGCAAAGTGCCGTAATGATGCGTCCATCGGTATACAACGGTTTGCTTTCGGGATCCCTGTTGAGATCGATCAGCCACCTGCTATACGTTGCGTGTATCGTGGTGATACCCATTGCTGCGGCGAAATCATACAATTGATGAACGAACCAATCGGTATCGTCGGGGGCGGCAATAAGATCTGCCTTGTATTGTCGCTTCACTTCCTCCGGAAACTTTATTCCACAATGCGGAATGCTTAAAAGTATCGGCACCTGTGGTGCGGCAGGTTGTATGAGCTTAAATGAGTTCACGACTTTCTCTTCTTCTTTTTCTTCTTGCCCTTAATAGGCGGCGCATTCATCTCGTCGATCTTTTGCTGCAGCCTGTCGCCCCTGAGCTTCTCGCGCGCCGCAACCTCCTGGTACATCTGCAACGACGACTGTGACGTGGAAAGCTTTGCTTTCAGTTTCATCACGCGGTGATACGATTGGTCGATTCGCTCCTTCGTAATGTCGCCCTTCTCAACAAGCTTGCGGATAACATCGTGAATGATGTCTACATTCCGCTGGTCGGTGTTCTGGATGTTGTTTGAAAAACACATGATGTCGATACCCGCATTGATCGCAAGCCGGATGGTTTCTTCGAGGCTGTAATTCTTACTGATGGCGTGCATCTGCATGTCATCTGAAAACACAACGCCGTCGTAACCCATATTCTTTCTTAAAAGACTATCGAGAATACGATTAGATAGTGTGCCGGGATATCCTTTAGGGTCGAGATTCTTATTCACGATGTGAGCACTCATGATCGCATCTACATAACCTGCAGCGAGCAGATCTTTATACGGCTTCAGCTCAATATCACTCCACGTCTTCGTTACGTCCGCAACACCCAAATGTGTATCGTCGGCAGAGCTTCCGTGGCCGGGAAAATGTTTCAGCACTGTGATTACGCCAAACCTGCGATGAGGAATGATGTATTCTTTCGCGAGCATCGTTACCGAATCGGCATTCGCCGAAAATGACCGTCCGTTCTTCACAATAACAGGGTTGTTGGGATTCACAGCAACGTCAACATCCGGTGCAAAATTCACATTGAAACCAAGTCCCGCCAGGTTCGAAGCGATAGACTCCGCATTGAACTTCACGGAATCGAGATTCTTCGCTTTACCAGAAGCGGCTGCAGTTATGGACTTCGGAAAACCATATTTGTCCTTCAACCTATTCACACGACCACCTTCCTGGTCTATCGTGATCAGCAACGGTATCGGCGCAGCTTTCTGGTACGTCCACAACACTTTCTTCAGTGTATAAAAAGCAGTCGGCGTTTTAGGAACATTCTTCTCGAAAAGAATCACCGATCCAACTTTACCGTCGCGGATCTCTTTCAGCAATACGCTGTCGAGATCGGGACCCGGGTACCCGATCAGCAACATCTGACCGATCTTTATGTCAAGACTATCGCGTTGAGCGAATGTGAATGAACTAACGAATAAAACGGATAGTGAAAAAAGATATCTCATTATTTGACCAGGTACCTCTCGGTTAGAATTCTACGATGATGATTTTCGTGTCCTGCAATAACAAAACCGTATGCAAGTACACTGATCTCGTTGGTGCCCGCTATCCCACGACGGCGAAGCATCTCTTCGGTAAAACCTTCATACAGGTCTATCGTCGACGCGCGAACGTGAGTAAACTCTTCAGCAATTTTCTTCAAGCTTCGCCCGCCTGCATTGGCTTCAGGCGCATAAGTGTTTTCGTCGAAGCCCGGGAGATGAGTGCTGTCGTTCCGTGCAAAACGCAACGCGCGGTAAGCGAAGATCCTCTCGGCATCTATAATATGACACAACACTTCCCGTATCGACCATTTTCCTTCGGCATAACGATAGTCAACCATATCATCGGGAATAGAATGGATGAGGACCTGCATGCGGAAGCCTGAAAGACGTAGCGCCTGCAGCACATCGGTCTCTTCAACCTGCTTCACATAATTTTTGAAAGGTCCTGAGACAATTTCGAGATTCATCAACATAACGAGGGAAATTTAATGATCAGAGAATCGGCTTGCTACCCTTCGACTTCCGGCCCAGTAATTTACCTAAAGCAAACCTGCCTTCGGAAGCTTCTTCCATCAACCGACGGAGTCGCGCTTCGAGAGGCAAAACAAGCAATGCAATCAACACCTGTATCAGGAACTCGATAACAGGCGAACTATCAACATGGATCAGCGCATCGGCTGTACTCTGGATCAACTGGATCACCATGATCACAGTAAGAAGCGAGAGCACGCGACTGATGGGCTTATACTTTGGATTAACAACACTCAATCGTACCGAAAGCAACACGAGTATACTGAAGAAAGCAACCTCGAGACCGTAGAACCACGGCTGCCGCCAATAAGGTGGTAATACACTGATCTGGATCTTATCAACTTCACTAACCCTGCCAAAGATGTTCATCGATTGAACCTGGATCTCGTATTCGCCCGAAGGAAGATAAGGGAATGTGATCTCGTTGTTCTTCGGCGACCATGCAGACCAGATGTCACTCAGTCCGCTTAATAAGTACCTGTATTCAATGGTCTCGAAGCCGTTATAGTCCGGCTGAACAAATTCGAATGTGAGCGCGCCTTTTTCTTCTTCCATGCTCAGGTGACGAACTGCTACTGCCTCCTGCGGACCGCGAACACCTTTCAGGAAAAGAGGAAACGCTTCGGGACGATCCTTCGACGTTGGCGTAAAACGATAGAGCTCGTTATCTGCCGTAATCACCCAAAGTCCATTGCCGTCGCTGAAGGGAGTAAGGAAACGGATATCGTTGAACAGGCCGAGCCATTCGAGCTGCATGGCTTTCGTAACACGTTCGTCGATCGTTCTCCAGCGATGTCCATCGTGAAACCAGAAAGCCCCGGCCGTCGCAAAATATTTCCGGGTACCGGGGAGGGAATCGTATTTAATAAACTTGTCGTTGGCGTGGTCATAGAGCTGGAACTCGCCTGCATTCACAACATACACATCGGAGCCTTTCGCAAGACCAACGGTTTCGTCGATCGAAGGCTTGAGGTATGGTATGCGCTCTGTGTTGGTAACTTCATTATCGATCATCTCGATCTTGATCACGCCCGCGCGTCCGCAGAGCCAAAGGTTCTGCAGCTTGTCTTCGAACATGTAGCTCACATACTCCTGGAGACTGTCGAGCATGTGTGTTTCCTGCCAGCTGCTGCCATCGCCGCGATACGATTTGATCTCTTCGTTGTAAGTACTAACAAAAAGTTGCTTCAGTGATGGCGACAGGAAGATCGATCTAACAGGCTCCGAAGTAAGCGACGATGCAGTAAGTCCATTGATCATGAATACACCGCCCAAACCCGCAGCCATCAGTTGACCCTGAACATCGATGAGGTGTGTTACTTTTCCGTTGATGCCCTGCACGCGCACATACTTGTATTGAAGCGCTTTCAATACTTTACGGGTGTGTCGTTCGCGTGTGCTTACGGTGGTAACTTTATCAGCTTTCTTCTTGCTGACTTTAGGTGCCTCTTGTTTTGGCGCAGGTTCTTCCTTTTTCTTGTCCCTCTTCTTTAAACCAAACAAACCCCTTCTTGCTTTCTCAACTTGCGTGGTGGCCACAACCGTTTCTTCTTCATCTTCGGGTTCGGCAGAAACTACTTTCTTTTTCTTCGTTACGAAATACTCTTCTTCTTCGTACACTTCATCTTTCACCAGCTTGAAGAGCCCGAGCGATGTGCCCACATAAACTCCATTGTCGGCAGTTGAGTAGGCGCACAACAAATTCCCTTCGAGGCCAGGATAGTGATTGAATGTGCGGAATGGTTGGAACGGCGCGATGCGTGTGAAGCCGTAGTCGTGGGCAACCCAGATACTTCCTTTGTCATCGCCGAGCAATGCGTACACTTCGTTGTCGGGAAGGCCGGTGTAGTAATTGGTGATTTCCTGCGTGTCGCCTGTCTTGGGGTCAATGAACAACACGCCACCGCGAAGTGTTGCGAGAGCGATGAGCGATTCGTTCACCCATGTTCCGCTGATGAGAACATTCGAATGAAGATATTCGACGTCCTTTATCGTGATCTCGTTGATGAAACCGCTTTCATAAATAAAAACGCGGTCGGCCGAAGTGCCCATCAATGTCTTACGGCTTCCGGCGAGAGCGTGACTGAATAATATTTCGCCGGCAGAAGGATTAACCTTCGAAGCTTCGAGCTTATCGTTTTTCCAAGCAAGTATTTCGTTAGCCTCGGTGCTTATGTAAACGTCACCGTCGATTTCGAAAAGATTTTTGAACATGCCCTGCTCCGCGGTAGCGGGCACAACTTTATCAACATTCCCGTTCTCGGGATTAACAACGTATAAATTATTGGCAGAAAGAAAGAAGACCTGGTCTTTAACGGCGAGGCTGGTGAAAACATTTGTTGCCGCGGGTTGTGATGTGGTCAGCGATTCGTATTCACGTCCCGAAGATTTGATGGTGATGCGACCAAAACCCGACAGACCTCCACCGAATACCGTCCCGTCCTTCGTAACACAAATGGTGTAGATGGGCGCCGGCGTCTTGATCATGTTCCAGTTGCGTCCATCGAACTCCAGGAAGCCCGCTTTGTTTGCGAAGTAGAGAACGCCACGTGGGTCTTGTGCAATGTCGAAGCTCAGACGATCAATATCCTCGTTCTTCGGAGAATAGTGCGTCATGAAATAATTGCCCGTTTGCCCGAATGCCAGATTAAAAGCGACTACGAAAAGCAGACAGAGAATGGATCGTGTCATAGTGGAGAACAGGATTCGAAAGGTAAACATTAATACCTTTTTCCGGGATTATAAAAGGCATAATAATCCCCGGAATCTTACATCCCAGGGTACTTATTACCAGCGTATTACGTGATTATTAGCGGGCTACGAAGACGAAGTCGCTGCCGGGCGCATTGTCGCCAAACTCACCCGCACGAGGAGTGATCTTCAGCTTTTCAACATATGGAGTGATCTCACTAAGTGTAAGGATACCGTCGCGGCCACCTTTCGAACGCAGTGCTTCTATCAACGCGCGGGCAAACGGTGAATGCTTACCAGGAATACCATCGGAAACGTATTGCTTTCCGCCCGACGTTAAAAATTTACGCGTCTTGTAAGTAAGCTTTTGTGTGATAAACTCAGCAGCGCTCTTTTCTTTATACTCGTCTGCTTCGAGACCACGTGATGATGCAAGAGTTTGGTCGAATGTTCCGCCGAAGCAAACATCCATTGTAAGGAAGATGTGTTCGCAAGGAATGTTATTCACCACCGAACGAAGACGGTTGTAAGAAAGATAAGATGTCTTCGCTTCGTCTTTTGTTAACGCTTCGCGGGGAACGAGATAACCTTCACCGAAAGTTGCGTCGTAGTTACCATGACCTGCAAAGAAGATGAAGAGCTGGTCGAGTGGCTTATATTTTTTCTCGATGTAATCGCGAAGTTTTTTCAGGATGTCGTTCTGTGTTGCGTTCTCAATGATCTCAACTTTGAAACCATAGGTCTTGCGAAGTTCTTCTGCAATCGTGCGAGCATCGAACACAGGGTTTACGAGGTCGGGCCAGTTGTCGTACTGGTCTGTCGCAAACACCAAGGCGTAATCGGTACGATCAAGCTTCGCAGCATCGGCGAGACCAGTGGAACCAACGTGAACAGTCTTATAGCTGATTGTCTTTACACCTTTATCGTTCTCTGCCACGATCTCGAGCACGTTTTCACCGGGAAGAAGAGTAAGACTCTTTTCAACTTCCGGATGAAGGTTCTGAGAAGGATCAGGTTGAATGGTCTGCGTTCCGCGCGAAGCAGCATTGATGCCCTCCTTTATAGAGATCGTAATGTTTTTGATCGGAGATCCTGACTCGATCTCGAATTTGATCTTGTATTTGTTTTCCTGTGCGTAGGTGGTTTCTGCAACCGGGGTGATCCAGTTAATAACCGGGATGGTTGAGGTAACGAGTTTGGTTGGATCGCTGAAATCTATTTCGAACTCACTTGTCCTTGTAGATACATTCTGAGCGTAGGCGGTGGATGCCAATGCGAAAAGGCTTCCAACTACGAATATTGTGGCTTTCTTCATAATTGTATGGAATTCATACAAACCGGAACGTGAAGGTAATCAAGTTCTTAGCGCGATACAAAAAGGAAGTCGCTGCCGGGGGCATTATCGCCGAATTCGCCGGCTCTCGGCGTCACCTTCAGCTTCTCTACAAACGGCGTTATCTCACCCAAAGTGAGGATTCCGTCGTTGCCGCCCCTGGAGCGAAGGGCTTCGAGAAATGCTTTCGCGAAAGGCGAATGTTTACCGGGAATACCATCAGAAACGTACTGCTTTCCGCCCGACGTCAGGAACTTGCGCGTCTTGTATGTGAGCTTTTGCATGATGAACTCAGCGGGATCTTTTTCGGCGTAAGCGCTTTCGAAGCCGCGCGATTCGGCAAGCTTCTGATCGAATGTTCCACCGAAGCAAACATCCATCGTAAGGAGGATATGCTCGCATGGAATATTATTCACAACCGAACGAAGGCGGTTGTATGAAAGATAAGATGTCTTCGCTTCGTCTTTCGTTAGCGCTTCACGCGGAACGAGATATCCTTCACTGAATGTTGCATCGTAGTTGCCATGGCCAGCAAAGAAGATGAAGAGCTGATCGAGTGGCTTGTATTTTTTCTCGATGTATTCGCGAAGCTTTTTCAGGATCTGTTCCTGTGTTGCATTCTCGATCATCTCAACTTTATAACCGTAAGTTTTCCGGAGCTCTTCGGATATCGTGCGGGAATCAAAGACCGGGTTCACGAGATCGGGCCAGTTATCATATTGATCGGTAGCAAACACCAATGCATAATCGGTACGATCGAGTTTCGCGGCATCTGCGATTGACGTTGATCCAACTTTGATTGTGCGAGAGCTAACCGTTTTCACGCCGTCAACATTCTCTGCAACGATCTCGAGGATATTTTCACCAGGAAGAAGATTCAAACTCTTCTCGAACTCTGGATTAAGCTTCTGGTTTGGGTCAGGTGCAAAAGTCTGCGTGCCGCGAGGCGTAGCATTCTCCGATTCCTTTATTGAAATCGTTACGTTCCTGATAGCCGCAGTGCTCTCGATCTCAAACTTGATCTTGTACTTGCTGTCTTGCTGGTAAGTTGTCTCGGCTGCCGGTGTTATCCAATTGATAACCGGGATGGTCGACGTTACGAGTTTCGCAGGATCGGCGAAGTCGACCTGGAATTCGTTGGTGCGTGTGGCAACATTCTGCGCTGTTGCCGACGCACTGATCAGCAACAGTCCAAACATGAATTTTTTCATAAGCGTATTATTTTAATACTACTCTCTTAGCCAACTTCTGACCGTTTGAATTTACCTCCACGAGGTAAACACCTTGCGCCGGTCGTACGCCAAACTGGTCTTTACCAGACCATGTCATTGAATGCATTCCGCCATCGAGCAATCCGCGATACATTACTGCCACGGGCTGACCGAGTGTGTTCAACACTTTCACTTCGGTCATCGATTGATCGGCACCGGGTATCGAGAATGTTACAGTCAAATCGTTATCTGCAGGATTTGGTGTAACGCTGTGAATACGAACTGAGTTTGTGAGAGACTTCTCTGCCACGTATGAAGCGCTTCCATAGTAAGCACTGAACTTACGCGCACCGGATTGATTGAATGAATAAGAGTTGCGCGTGCGCATGTCGATAGCGAGACCTTCTTCTTCATCCCAAAGGGTGAGGTGTTTGTCGTTATTACCGAAATAGGAGTTGTCCCAGGTGATGGTTGTGAGGCCGTCGGTTTCTGATTCGACACTAAAGGTCCATGTGTAATTTTCTGTTGTGGGAATGATGTCTTTAGTGTAAGAGATGTTTCTGAAGATCTTCTTGTCGTGATTTAATTCCAGGTAGTCGAGGAATCGCGGTAAGGTGAAATCATCGAAGTCATCGTAGTTTACATTGGCAGTGCGATTCATACCGATGCCACCGAAGGTGTTGGTTTGCTTATCGTGTTGGATGTTGAACATTACTTCCCAATCGGGTTGGTCGATGGAGTTGGTGAGGCGTGCTGGTTCGTTAGATTCGCGACCTGCTGAAGTCTTGTATTCCTTTGGAAAGTATAATGTTCCTGAACCATTGGAGAAGATAAATCCGCCCTGGAACCTCGGGAGTGTGGTTACCTGCTGATAACTGCCAACATAGGTCTTCAATGCAACGCTCGTCTTACTTGCCTTCTGAACGTCCGCCCAAAGCAGATTGAAATTGTAGGGGTTACCAATCTGGTTAAAACCCTGCACGATAGGGAGGAAGAAACGCGCTGTGTCTGTTGGACTATCCAGAACCGTAGTGCCAGGGCCAGTGTCGAAAGCTTTCCCATCTCGTTGTATCAGCCAGTATCCCTTTCCTGGTTCGATGATGCTTGAACCGTTGAGTTCGGTGTTGTCTCCATCCCAATGGTACATCCGCCAGTCCACACCGTCATAGTTGGAACCAAAATCGTCAGCGAAAATGGCATTGATAGTTTTATTCGTAAGCTTCATCGGGATTGCAATGATCCGATATGCCGTAGCATCTTCACCATGCGAGTTGGTGTTGAACGGTTGATCCGTATACACCATCGCTGTATTACCTAATACAGTCTTCGATAATGATGCCGTGTTTGTTGCCGTGATAGTGTACTGAACACCTAGCTTGTCGAGTTCACCGCTTGATGGCACTTCGGCAGAATACTTACTTTTCACGGTTCCATCCTGTACCATTGATTTAGTCACTGCTTTAATGTCTGCATCCGAGGTTATCCTGTATGTTACCGTCACACTCGATATGTCAGTTTTGTCCTCAGTTACTGTTGCGGTAATAATTACCGGCTGACCTGCTGTAGCAGTAGCAGTAGTTGTATTGTTAATCTCGGGTGGCGATCCATCTGGCGCGATGAAGGCTATAAGGGTATTAGCAGTATTATAGTTAATCGAAGTGCCGCTGCCGTTGTATGCAAATACAGCATAAGTGTATTCCGCCAGTGCCATGTTCTCATTGAAAGTAACATTCGGACCAACATACGCCACCTTACTACCACCAATGGTTTGACCAACTACATACGTTGTTCCGTCTGCCGGTTTGTCCGTGAACGGCGAAATTTTGCCGGCAATTCTAAGAACCAAATACCCCGCCGGTGCAACAGCAGGTGCCGTATAACTTACTATGTATGGGTTAGAGGTGATGTTCGTAAACTTAAGGTCAGTCGGTTCATCCGGTGCCGCTACCAACGTCGTCACATTTCCTTGCAACGGACTCGTTGTATTATAATTAATCGTTGTACTGGCACCCAATGCATAAAACACCGAGTAATAATACTTCGTCGTTGCATTGAGACCTGTATCGTTAAATGTCAACTGATCTCCAGCATAGGCAACCACTGCATCACCTACTGTTTGTCCAACACTGTATACCGTTCCATCTGCCGGGGTTGCTGTAGGCGCTGATGTTGCTTTTCTTAACACAACATAAGTTCCGCCAGCTGCCGCCGCTGTATAACTTCCGGTTAGCGTTGCTCCATCTACATTTGTGAAGATGAGATTGGTGGGTTGTTGTGTTGGCTCTGCCACAGTGGTAGAGCTGCTTCCCGCGAGCGGAGATGTTGTAAGATATTTTACAAGCGTACTCGATCCATTGTAAGAGAACACTGCATAAAAATATTGTGTCGCGGTTTCGAGACCGGAGTCTGTAACGGAAGTTGTGGCGCTCGATTTCACTACGGTGCTGCTTCCGAGAGCACCGCCTGCTGCGTAGATCGTTCCATCAACCGGTACATCCGTTGGTGCCGACCCTTTCTTGCGGATCACGAGATATCCCGAAGGTGATCCCGAAGCTGCCGTGAATGAAACACCGATTGACGATGTTGTTGGATTCGAAAATGTTAACGCTGTAGGTTGAGCGCCTGGTGTTGTCGCATTAACCGTAAGTGCCACTTCAGTTGAAGTAACCTGTCCGCAGGTTCCTGTTACGATCACTTTATAATTACCTGCATCTGTATCCGTAGTGCTCGAGAATGTAAGTGTAGCACTTGTTGCTCCCGATATAGTGCCGCCATTAGAGATGTTAACACCATTCTTCTGCCATTGATATGTTGGTGATGTGCCCGTTGCTGTTACCGTTAAACTTACACTTGAAGGCATTGTTACCGTCTTCGGTGTTGGTTGTGTTGAGATTGCAACGTCAGTCGGGAATGTTACGAGTGCTGGATCGAACAGGAACGGCTCTCTCGCTGTTCCTTTTGCGGCCATCGAGAAAATGAATTTATTACCCATCAGTACCAACTCACTGGCCGTTGATGTTTGTGCAGAAGGATACGCTGGCACCGCGAAAGTCCCACACGAACGCCCATCGCTGGCATAAATTTTTGCACCGGTAGCTTCAGTTGCTATCATGTACATCTTGCCATTGTAAATAGTAGGATAACTGAATGAGCCGGAACCTCCACCCGGAACCAATGACTTAAAGAGTGAAGTGTTCGCTGCAGTTCCATCTGTTACCCACATTTCGTAACCGTTCGTTGCATCGCGCGCAACAAAATACATTTTGCTGTTGTATTCGAAGAAGCCGGACGGTGAACTATCATTCACGCCAGAATAAATGTCTTTGACTAAAACAGTTCCTCCACTGGTGCCATCGCTCTTCCACAATTCGTAACCGTTCGTAGCATCATATGCCTGGAACATTACGGTGCCTGTACCATATGGTGTCAAATAATATGGATAACTGCTGTCTGTTCCTGCGGCGATATCCTTTACAAGCGTGGAACCGGTGAGACTTGCCACACCGGTTGATTTATAGAGTTCCGTTCCGTTCGCAGTGGTGGTAGCAGTAAAATAAATCGTTGTGCCCCCAACTACTATAAAATTGGATGGATAGGAACTTGCAGTTCCTGGATTTATATCGCCTAAAATAGACAGGCTGCTTAAATCATATTTGAAGATCTCATATCCATACGACGGATAGTTTGCACTGAAGACTACCGTGCTGCCGAAAACAGTAAATTCACTTGGACTACTCGAAGTGGTCCCGGAATAAATATCAAGCACCTGGGCCGTCGTGCCATTGTATTTCCAAAGCTCATAACCATAACTGGGATGATAGGCCTGGAACACGAGCGAAGAACCTAAGGCCGTGAGGTAATAAGGGCTGGATGATGCACTGGCGCCCGGATTGATATCTATCTTAACAGTGCCCGCAGATGTTCCGTCGCTTTTCCACAATTCGTAATCGCCACCATCATATGCCTGGAAATAAAGCGTGTTGCCAACCATAGTAAGATAGCTTGGATAACTCGGTGATGTGGCACCTGCAACGGTATTGATGTCTTTCACGCGCACCGTGCCCGCAGCAGTTCCATCAGTTTTCCAAAGCTCAGAACCCGTTCCATCATCTGCGGCAAAGTATGTTATACCAAGGCCGGGGGCATACACAAAGGTGCTTGGATTACTTCCTGCACTGCCTGTAACAAGATCCGATACCTGGCTTACCGCGTTGTTCGGAATATTATATTTCCAAAGCTCATTGCCGGAGCCATCGTTCGCACCGAAGAGCACGTCGTTAGAACCGAGCGCTGCAAATGCATACGGGTAACTCGAGCCTGTACCTGCCTGGATCGAATACACAGATGAAAGTGTCGACGTACCATTATTATACCTGAACAGTTCATATCCGGCTGCATCAGTGGCTGCCTGGAAATAAAGAATATTATTGATGAGTGTGAGATTGGCCGGATAGCTTGATGAAGCCAGTGGGTTTATATCTATTTTTGATAACACACCGCTCGTTGTGTATCTATAAAGTTCATTACCTGCAAATCCATCGTCGGCGGTAAAGAATACTGCTGTTCCTCCCGCATTAACAAAATTGCCAGGGTATGAACTAACGCCAGCGCTGGTGGCGATGTTGAACGCGATCGAAGTGTTAGTTCCGTCCGTCTTCCAAAGTTCATAACCATACGTTCCATCATTTGCTTCGAAGAAAACATAACTGCCCACTGTGGTCATTCCGGAAGGATATGAACCTGTACTTGCTGCCGTATTGATATTCTTCAAAAGAACGGTACCACCAGTTGTACCATTCGAGACCCAGAGTTCAGGACCATTTACTCCATCGTCGGCCTGGAATATTAATGATGTACCATTAAGCAGGGCAAAATCAGAAGGATACGATGAGTTCGATCCACCCTGGATGTCTTTGATACGCGTTGTTGTAGTACCGTCGGTTTTCCAAAGCTCATTTCCTGTCGACGCATCAGTTGCCGAGAAGTAGATTGTCGTTCCATTTACGTAAGTCAAATTCGACGGGCTTGAACTAACCGTTCCTGAATTGATATCTGTTACCAGTGTAACAGTGTTCGCCGATGCATCCAGCTTCCACAATTCCCTTCCGTTAGTCGCATCTGTCGCCACGAAATACGCAACTGTGCTGCTAATGGGTGTAATCTGGTTGGGACTTCCGTTTACCGATCCGGGGTTGATATCTTTTACAAGAATAGTACCTGCTGCTGTGCCATCCGTTCTCCAGAGTTCGATACCGTTAGTTCCATCGTTAGCTGCGAAATAGATATAAGATCCAACCACCGTAAAGGCGGTAGGGCTGCTCGATGCATCACCTACACGAATGTCTTTTACCTGCGTTGTTCCTGCAGCCGTTCCATCACTTCGCCACAATTCTGTACCAGTAACACCATCGGTAGCCGAGAAGTAAACATAACTCCCAAGCGTGGTCATGTTGTTTGGATTACTTCCCGTTTGAGTACTGCCATTATTAATGTCTTTCAATAATGTGATCTGTGCACTCGCAACAAATGGCAGTAAAACGAATAATATTATTTGTAAACTTCTCATCTTCAATGCTTATTCAGGTTGTGGTGCCGGAGGCAACTTGCCTGCTTCGGGATCTTTCTTGCTTCCGGAAAGGATAAAAACAACTGCTCCTACAACAGCCACCGGCGCTGCGATCATCCAAATAGGGATCTTCGGACCAACTCTGAAGTTGTCGGTATAAACAACCTCGTCTGTATTTCTTGTATCTGTAAACTTCAGCTTGTAATCTTTTCCCTTCTTAAGATGCTTTTGGAAAAAGAATGTGTGGGACCCGTTGTTCGGTTGATTGAGATCTGCCGTTACCGGCTCGCCACCTTTATATAATTCTATATTGATAGGATTCGACGCACCTACTTTCCATTTCAGATCTACTGTTGAGCCCTTCTTGTATTTCTTTGTTGCATCGAAGCCCTGCAGTCTCACGAAGGGAACATACACCTTACCGCGGATCTCGAGGGCGATCTTTCCTTTGTAGCCGCCGTACTCGTCGCGAACTTTCCAAACGATCTTCCTGTCGGTGCCAGGTTTCACATCCATACCAACATCGCCCGACACTTTTGTAAGCGCGGCGTAGTAGTTGTCTTTGGAAGAGTAGAGATTGATGAGGTACTCGTTATTCGGATTGGAGTCCTCGAGGTCGTAATGAACAATAATGTTCTCGCCGGCGAGTTCTACTTTCTTTATGAGTACTGTTTGGGCCATTGCCGACGAACAGATCACGACGGCAACCACGAGTAGAAGTACACGCATGGAATAGGGTTTGGTGGCTAATGCAACAATAAAAATACGCTATTCCGTAAAAAGGTAATCAGCAAGAGCTGTTTTCAGCTAATCCGGCTCCAATTCACCACAGTTTTCTTCAGCGAATCTACCTGTTGGCGTACTGCCGAGTTTTCGGGCTTCTTCAAATCGGGGTCATCTTCGAGTAAATGGATGGCAGCCTCCCTTGCTTGCTGTAATATCAGCTGATCTTTACCCAGGTCAGCGATCAGGAGGTCTAACGCGCCACTTTGCTGTGTGCCCATCAGGTCGCCGGGACCACGGAGCTTGAGATCGGTCTCCGCTATTTCGAAGCCGTCGTTGGTGCGTACGAGCGTGTCGATGCGAATTTTTGAGTCGTTCGAGAGCTTGTAGTCGCTCATGAGAATACAGTAAGATTGTTCGGCACCGCGACCGACACGTCCGCGCAGCTGGTGAAGTTGCGACAGTCCGAAACGCTCCGTGTTCTCGATCACCATCACCGAAGCATTGGGAACGTCGACGCCAACTTCGATCACCGTTGTAGCAACCATGATCTTCGTTTCTCCTTTCACGAACCGTTGCATCTCGAAATCTTTCGCGTCGGGTTTCATCTTTCCATGAACAATACTTATCGCTACATCAGGAAATGCACGCGAAATACTTTCGTATCCATCCATCAGATGCTTTAAATCCAACTTCTCCGATTCTTCGATCAACGGGTACACAATATATACTTGTCGCCCTGCTTCGATCTGCTTTCTTAAAAAGCCATTCACTTCCAAACGATGCGAGTCGTACTTGTGCATTGTCTTGATTGGCTTCCGGCCTTTCGGCAATTCATTGATGGTGGAGATCTCGAGATCGCCGTAGAGTGTCATCGCCAGCGTGCGCGGAATGGGTGTAGCCGTCATCACAAGCACATGCGGGTACACGTTCTCATTCTTTTGCCAAAGTCGCGATCGTTGGGCTACACCAAACCGATGTTGTTCATCTATGATCGCAAGACCAAGACGATTGAACTTCACTTCTTCTTCGAGCAATGCATGTGTGCCGATCAATATCTTCAGAACATTCTCCTGCAAGGCAATGTGAAGCGGTCTTCGTTCAGATTGTTTCGTGGAGCCAGTCAGTAGTGCGATCGGGATCTTCATCCTGCTCGCATATCGCTTCAGGTTAGTGAAGTGTTGTTGTGCAAGAATTTCTGTAGGGGCCATCAATGCAACCTGTGCTCCGCCGCTGATCACGAGCAACGCACAAATGAATGCAACGATGGTCTTCCCGCTTCCAACATCACCTTGCAGCAATCGATTCATCTGGCGGCCCGAACGCATGTCGGCATAGATCTCTTTGATCACGCGCTTTTGTGCATCGGTTAATGAGAAGGGAAGATGATTATTGTAAAACTCGGTCACTAACGAAGCATCGTTGAATATGATGCCTTTGAATTTCTCCTGGCGAACGAGCTTAAGTTTCAGTAATCGTAGTTGTATGTAGAACAACTCTTCGAACTTCAGCCGGTGTTGGGCAGCATTCAGCTGCGAAACATCTTTTGGAAAATGGATTTGTTGAAGCGCGGCCTTCTTCGAGATCAATCGCCCGCTCTCGATCATACCCGAAGGCAACGTTTCGCGTATGTATGATTCGGCCATGCGAAGAACGTCATCAACCAGTTTCAAAAGAAAGCGGCTGTCCATGTGTTTGGCCCGAAGCTTATCGGTAAGCGAGTATACAGGTTGCAACAATCCGGCTTTGTCGGTGCGACCTGTCACCGGTTCTATTTCCGGGTGCGCGATCGACAGTTTGCGTCCATAACGATTCGGTTTTCCGAAGACGACGTATTCAATACCGGGTTTGATCTTCTCTTTTACCCAATTGATTCCCTGGAACCAGACGAGTTCTATTTCGCCGGTGCCGTCGGTGAAGTGTCCAACGAGGCGTTTCTTGCGTGCCATGCCTGGCATTTCGAATCCGGTGATGCGCCCTTTGAGTTGAATGCTGGGCATCAGCTCATTTGCTTCGCTGACTGTGTAGAATTTTGTGCGGTCTTCGTGACGGAAAGGATAATGTTGAAGAAGGTCGCCGTAGGTGAAAACGGAAATTTCTTTTTGAAGGAGTGCGGCGCGTTGAGGTCCAACGCCTTTTAAGAATTCTATCGGTGTTTCGAAGAATGATGACAATGGACTACCTCATTTTTTCCACTCCAAGGTATTCACGATCCGCATCATTTCCTTCTTCATAAAGTCGATGGCGGGTTTCAATGAATCATTCTGCACTTTGGTGTTGAAGTACAATGCGCCGCGAAGAAAATTGTTTGTTGAGTCGGTCATTGTGAATTGAAATTGACTTGGAACTTCTCCTTCAATTTCGGCGACGATAGCAACCTTGCCATCTTTTCGTGTCACGATGGTTTCGTTGATGGCGTCGGCTTTGATCTGGTGTTTGGCCGTGAGCACGTAGGCGTCGTTGAGAAATTCTTTCAGCAACTGCTCGCTGTTCATCAGCTTTTTGTAGGTGATGTGAACGTTGGCCTTCAGTGTTGGATAATAGATCTCGACCCAATGTCTTTCGCGGATCCACGAAGTGTCTTTCGCCAGTATGGCGTAGCGTGAATATTGGAACTGGTATGGAAGCGTGTCGGGAAGAGGATGGTATGCGGTGTCGGGAAGAGGAATACGGTTGTAGCCTTTCGGTTTCGGCGTGTAATCTCTGGAGCACGAAAACGCTATCGCACAGAATACAATTACAAACAAAAAAGCTACAACCCTTTTCACCATTCACTTTTCACTTTTCACTGTTCACTTTTCACTGTTCACTTTTCACTTCCTAGAATGGAAGATCGTCGGTTGCTGAATTGTCGCCGGAAGCTTTGTATTCTTCCACTTCTTTATTGCCTCCGTTATTATATTGAGGTGCTGAAGAACGTTCGTAGTTATTATTGCCACCACTGCCACCCGAACGTTGCGTGCTCAACATTGTCATGTTGTCGCCGATGATCTCAGTTGTGTAACGTGTAACTCCTTCTTTTTCCCACGAGCGTGTGCGAAGTTTTCCCTCCACGTAGATCATGTCGCCTTTGTGCAGATACTTTGCGGCGATGTCGGCAAGTCCTCTCCAGAGAACGATGTTGTGCCACTCGGTAACTTCTTTGCGATCGCCTGTGGTTTTGTCTTTGTAAGTCTCCGATGTTGCCATCGTGAAGTTTGCTACTGAAGCGCCGTTTTCGAGATTCCTGATCTCTGGATCTTTTCCCAGACGACCAACCAAAATGACTTTGTTTACTCCTGACATATTGTTATTCTTTATTTATTTTTCATGATTCGATATCAACAAACAAAAGTAAAAAGAATTAGTGCTTCACCTTCTCAAGGTAACGTGTGATCGCAATTGGTTTTGGCATATTCTGCGCTTTTTTCATCGAAACAAAAGAAAGATCACCTAATAGCTTTTTATGTTTTGTAAGGTTTTCTGCGGCAGCTTCGAAGAAACGGATCTCCAGTACCTGGTGAGTGAGAACATGTCGTATGCTTCCGGCTTCGTGAACACCTTTCAACAGCGCAAGTAACTTATCGTTTTTGACAAGCTGTGTCAATTTTTTGTTGGACTCTGCTTCTACCAGGTGGAACTCGTATAGCCCGTTCCAGATATCGCGGGCGGTCCGTTTCTTCATCGCGATCCTGTTGCCATCGCGAAGGATGAAGTAGTAGAAGTAACGCGTGCGTTTGCTGATCTTCTTCTCCTTTACCGGGAGCTGACCAACCATATCACGACTGAGTGCAACGCACTTCTTATTGAACGGGCATGTGCCACACTTCGGGGCGAGTGGTGTGCAATGTGTTGCCCCGAACTCCATTACAGCCTGGTTGTGATCGCCCGGCCGATCGGGAGATATTAATTCGTTGGCAAGCTCCCAAAAATATTTTTTGCCTTCGGTAGATGAGATGTCCTTCGCAACTCCGAAGAGTCTTGCGAGCACTCTATAAACATTTCCATCTACGACAGCGACTTTACGATCGAAAGCAATGGATGCGATGGCGGCAGCAGTGTAAGATCCGATGCCGGGCAACTGAAGAAGCTCTTCGAACGTCGACGGGAAGATGCCGTCATACTTTTCAGTGATGACTTTCGCACAACGATGCAGATTTCTTGCACGGGAATAATAACCCAGTCCCTGCCATAAACGCAGCACCGAATCTTCCGCAGCATTTGCGAGATCGATTACGGAAGGAAATGTTTCAACGAATTTTAAGTAGTAAGGAAGACCCTGGTTAACCCTGGTTTGTTGCAGTATCACCTCCGATAACCAGATCTTGTAGGGATTTTTTGTTTCTCGCCACGGCAGGTTTCGCCGGTTTTCTTCATACCATTCTATTATACCGATTGAAAAGTCTTTCACCGGAACAAATTACTCCCATCCGCCGAAATTCCTTACACATCGTGGTGATTATCAATAAATTCATTTTGCGTTTGAGCATTCTGTTTTTAGATTTGCCCACCTATAGTTTTTCTCTTTCCCCAAAATTCTTCACCCCGTGACCAAGGCAGATATAATTAACCAGATTGCAGAAAAGACTGGAATTGACAAAGCGGACGTGTCGGCATCCGTGGAAGCGTTCTTTTCTGTTGTGAAACAAAATATGTCGAGCGGCCAGAATATCTACATCCGGGGCTTTGGCAGCTTCATTAATAAGAAGAGGAAGAAGAAGATCGCACGTAACATTTCACGCAATACAGCTATCGTTATCGACGAACATTTCATCCCCAGCTTTAAACCTGCGAAGATCTTTATCAACAAGATCAAGAATAGCGATAAGGTGAAGCAGCTGGCAGAGAAGAGTTAATATTTCTTAGTGGTTCGTACACGTATCATCCTCATTGTAATAACAGCGGCAGTTGTTGCGCTTATATTTCTCCTCCCGAAAGTTGTAGTTGAAAATGAAAGCGAGCTCGCCGCAACGCCCGACACGGTAGCTAAAGCTCACGCGCCGGTGTCGCAGGTCAATCAGGCCGTCATCAATCGATTACGCAATCAATTCGAGACCAAAAAAAATCCTATCTTTGCCGACTCTTTGTGGCAGCTGTACACGAGTATAGCAAAATTCGACAGCGCTGCATGGTACGCGGAGCAATCCGCAGCGTTCTTAAAAACAACGGATAGTTATTTACGCGCCGGCAACAGCTATTACGAAGCGTTTTCGTATGCGCTGGAGCAGGAAAAGCAAGCTCAACTAGGTCTCAAAGCACGTGAGCTCCTCGGCAAAGCCCTCGAAGCAAACCCGAAACTCTACGATGCAAAGGCTAAAATGGCAATGACGTACATCGGCGGCGGATCACCACCCATGCAGGGGATCAGGATGCTCCGCGAAGTCGCTACTGAAGACCCCACCAACGAGTTTGCCCTTTTCAGTCTCGGAATGCTTTCAATACAGTCTACTCAATACGACAAGGCTGTTGAATGGCTTACGAAACTGGTAGCAGTAAATCCCAATCACATCCAGGGACAGGTTTTCCTTGGTGTGGCGCTGGTAAATGCCGGCGAAAAGGATAAGGCGCGCACACAATTTGAAAAGGCCAGGAAGATGACGACAGATCCTTCGGTGATCGCATCGATCGACTCGTATCTGAAAGACCTGAAATAATTTTTAATACTTATTATGCCAAGCGGTAAAAAAAGAAAAAAACACAAGATGGCTACCCACAAGCGCAAGAAACGCCTGAGGAAGAACCGTCATAAGAAGAAGTAATATTTTAAACACATTCAGTTTTGAGTAACGAATTAATTATCAGCGCTACTCAGAACGGAAGTCGCATAGCCCTTCTAAAGGATAAACAGCTTGTCGAATTCCACGAGGAAACGGAAGGAAGCAAGTTTGTTGTTGGTGACATCTACCTGGGATCTGTAAAAAAGGTTGTCCAGGGTCTGAATGCGGCGTTTATCGATATCGGGTATGAAAAGGATGCATTCCTTCATTACCTCGATCTCGGACCGCAGTTCAGTTCGTTGATGAAATTCACCAAGCTCGTCCGTGGAAAGAAAATCACCGGCGGCAGGCTTGATAAGTTCAAGTCCGAAAAAGACATCGATAAGCATGGGAAAATCACCCAACAATTATCTAAAGGTCTGCTGCTACCGGTACAGGTTGTAAAAGAACCCATCTCCACTAAAGGTCCCAGGCTTTCGTCTGAGTTATCAATTGCAGGAAGGTACCTGGTATTGGTGCCATTCTCCACAACCGTCAGTGTTTCGAAGAAGATCTCGAGCAGCGACGAACGGAAGCGCCTCCAGCGCATCATTCAATCAATCAAACCAGAAGGCTTCGGCGTCATCATTCGCACCGTAGCCGAAGGAAAGGAAACGGCCGAACTCGACCGCGACCTCCGCAACCTGGTAAAAATGTGGGACGACGGCATGACCCGGATGACCACAGCCAACGGCCGCGACAAACTGATCGGCGAGATCAACAAGACGTCTTCCCTGCTCCGCGACCTCCTCAACGAATCATTCGACAACGTCACCGTAGACGACAAAAAGATCTTCGAAGAGATAAAAGGATACATCCACACCATCGCTCCCGAAAAGGACAAGATCGTGAAGCTGTATGCCGGCAAAGCCAAGATCTTCGAACACTATGGCATCGAAAAGCAGATCAAGTCGGCTTTCGGCCAGACAGTAAGCCTGAGAGGCGGCGGTTATCTCATCATCGAGCATACCGAAGCCCTTCACGTGGTCGACGTCAACAGCGGCAATAAGTCAACCCGCGAAGAAAGCCAGGAAACAACTGCATTGTCGGTAAACCTCGAAGCAGCGAAAGAGATCGCCCGCCAGCTCCGTCTGCGCGATATGGGTGGTATCATCGTCGTCGACTTCATCGACATGCGGAGCCAGGACAGCCGCAAGCTCATCTACAAGACCATGAAAGATGAGATGGGCAACAACGACAGGGCGAAGCACACTGTCCTTCCTTTGTCGAAATTTGGACTGATGCAGATCACCCGCGAGCGCGTTCGCCCGCAGATGAACATCATCACCAAAGAAGTTTGCCCTACCTGCAACGGAACCGGCAGCATCACTGCAAGTATTCTTATTACCGACCAGATCGAGCAGCACATAGAACACCTTTTCGTGAAGCAAAACGAAACGGAGCTCGTGCTTGCACTGCATCCTTTCTTATACGCTTACTACACCAAGGGCATCATCTCGAAAAGATTGAAGATGTTCTTCAAGTATAAAAGATGGGTGAAGATTGTAAAGGATAGCTCTCTCGGCATTACCGAGTTTCATTTCCTGAACAAAGACGGTGAAGAGATCGACGTTGCACAGAAAGAAAAGATCACACCGGAATCTCTCGCCGACATCAAAGCATCTATTGCTGAAGGCAAACCGAAGCACGATCATAAACATCATGAAGTAAATGCCTCCGAAGAAGAGGAGGAAGAAAGTGATGATGTTGAAGTTGCTGAGCCTCGCGAAAAGAGACCGCATCATAACAACCAGAATCGCCGCAGAGACCACGGACGAAACCAGAATCGCCAGCAACGGCCGAAGCCACAGGGCGAAGGCGAAGGAAAAGATGGTGAACAGAAAAATGGCGACCAAAAACCGCGTGAGAACAGACCTCAGCGTGACAATCGTCATCAGAACCAGCGTCATCAGCAAAGGAGGAATGATCCGCGAAGGAATGATCAACAGAAAAATGAACAGCAGAATAACGAACCGCAGAACACCGAACAGCAGAAGTTGCCTGAGGTTCAGAATGATGTTCCGGTGAAGCCTGTTCACGAAGAACCCGTAAAGCCGGTAGTGAAGCCTATTGAAAATATAGAGCCGCCTCCTACCCCCCAATCGGAGAATTAATATTTAAAAGGTCGGTTTTAAAGCCGGCCTTTTTTATTTTTAATCACCCCTATGAAGCGGCTTTGGCTTTTGATCGCAATGGGCGGCATTCTTTGCCCGCTCAATTCTGTTGCACAGGATGCCTGTGTGAAAGCCCGTAAGCTTCTCGAAAAGATCAACAGCATTCACATCGAGCCGCGCAACGTAAACGATTCGTTGTCTGCCGATATCTTTTCCGAATTCTTCCAGATCCTCGACAACGATGGAACACTGTTCGTATCGAAAGACACCGGCAATCTTGTGAGCTATCGAAACAAACTCGATGGTAATGAACCTGTCTGTAGTTTTCTCACCGCATCGAGATCATTATATAAAAAGAAACTGGAGTGGTATAGAAAATTTACCGACTCGGTATTAGCGAAACCACTCGACCTCACGAAAACCGAAGTTGGTCCGCCAGTTCTCGACAACTCGCACGACATCGCTAAGACCACGAAAGAGCTGAAGGCGAAGATCATAAAAGATCTGAAAGTAAGTGTGCTTCTCGCTGTTTATCGTCGCGCTGCGGCCGACTCAACTATTTTAACCGACGCGAATGCTTTCGCAAAAGCAGAAGCCATCGCGCGACAGCGCGTAAAAAAGAATGAACTCAGTGAACTCGAAAAGTTTTTGAAGGACGACAAGGCTCTTACCTCCGATGTTGAAGACTCTTATTTAAAAGCGATCCCTGCCGTGTTCGATCCACACTCAACATTCTTCAGCAAGGAAGAAATGGATGAGTTCAACGAAGGCCTTAATCCATCGGCATTGTCGTTCGGAATAAAATTAACGCAGTCGGCAATGGGTGAAGTTTCCATTTCACAGGTTGTTCCCGGAAGCCCTGCATGGACTTCCAACCAGGTGAACAAAGGCGATGTTCTCATCGGTCTTCAATGGAAACCCTCCGATGAATATGTCGACCTCGCAGATCTCGATATAGAATCTATAGGCGACATCATCGATAAGCCCGGCGAAACTCAAGCCGAGTTCACGATAAGAAAAGCAACTGGCGAGACCCGCAAAGTGAAGCTGGTGAAGGCGAAGATCGAGAACGAAGAAAATATTGTTTCGGGATTCGTTTTGAAAGGCAAAGGATCGAAGCGATCGATCGGTTATATAAGCCTGCCAGGTTTCTTTACCGCGGAAGACCAGGAGATGTCGGGATGTGCGGCGGCTGTTACAAAAGAGATCATCAAGCTGAAGGGCGAATCGATAGAAGGATTGATCCTCGACCTGAGATTTAATGGAGGTGGTTCGTTGTTCGAAGCTGTTGAACTTGCGGGGCTGTTTATCGATGTTGGACCGGTAGGTGTTGTGGAGCTGCGCGGTCACGCACCCGAAACACTGAAAGACATGAACCGCGGATTGGTGTACGATGGTCCGCTGGTGATCATGGTGAACGGTGCGAGCGCGTCTGCTTCGGAAGTTGTTTCGGCGGCTTTGCAAGATTACGATCGTGCGATCATCGCCGGCAGCGTCACGTTCGGAAAAGCAACGGGTCAGTCGCTCATGGCTCTGAATGAAAAAGATTCAACACAGGGTTTTTTAAAGGTGACGCAGATGAGGATCTACAGGATCGACGGAACGAGTCACCAGGGATCGGGCGTGAGCCCGGACTTCCCGATACGCGATCTTTCTTCGGTGATCTATCTGCGTGAAGGAAACATGCCGCATGCACTGCAGCCGAGAGCAATTAAAAAGAAAACATACTATACTAGATGGTCTAAGTCTTTCAGCGACGAAGTGGTTAAGTATTGGCTCAATGCCGATACAAAAGCTACGACCTCCGATAATCTTTCGAACCTGGGAAAGATCTTCCAGGAAAACATTCCGTTGGAGCGAAAGGCTTTTGTTGCGTTCATGAAAAACATGGAATCGATATCGCGTCGTGTAGGACAGGGTGTTGGCAGCAGCGGCATCTACACGGTTTCAAACAGTCGCTTCGATCAAACTGTTCTTAAAGACGACAGCTATCACGCTGAGATCAACAAAGAAATTTTATCACAAGTAAGCTCCAGCATTTATATACAGGACGCCTATCGTTTGCTGGACAACCTGATTACCGGAAAAAAATAATATGACAAAATTATTTACCCTCATTTTCTTTTTAATGATTTCCATTGGTTCGTTCGCACAGTCGGAGGCTGTTAAGTATCTCGATGTGATTGGCGAACAATACCAGAAGATCAATCACGAGATGATGTCGTATACGTCGGCTGTTAATCACGGCAAGAGTGCGCGAAAGGTGGAGAAGAGACGGACCGACCTGATGCAACAGGTGAAAGAATCGGAAACGACAGTCCGGAAGTTGAAGCCATTCAACGGCAGCAGCACGTTGCGTGATTCGATAGCTGCGTATTTCAGGATGTCGGGCATTCTATTGAATAAAGATTACAGTAAGATCGTGGACATGGAGGAGGTTGCGGAACGATCGTACGATGATATGGAAGCATACCTGCTTGCGAAAGAAATGGCCGAAGCTAAACTCGATACCGCTGCCGATCACGCACACGATCAGTATAATGCTTTTGCTGCTTCGAATAATATTAAGCTTATCGAAAGCGAGAGCGAGCTGAGCAAGAAGATGGCGAAGACAGATAAGATCACGCAGTATGTAAATAAGGCTTACCTGTTGTTTTTCAAAAGTTATAAGAATGAAGCGTACTTGATGGATGCGGTGAGCCGGAATGATCTCACGGCTATCGAACAATCGCGCAACGCGCTTTCAGCGAGCGCTGTGGAAGATCTTCAGAAGTCGGGAACACTTACTGCGTTCAATGGCGACCTGTCTTTAAAAGCTGCGCTGCAACAGGTGCTCAACTTCTATAAGTCCGAAGCCAACGATAAGATCAAAATTCATAGCGAATTCCTCCTCTCGAAAGATAATTTCGATAAGCTCAAAAAGAATATGGATGCTATGCCCGCTTCAAAACGAACAAAGGAAGTTGTGGATTCTTATAACAAAGCGGCAGATGATTTCAACAAGAAAGTAAACGCGGTGAATGCCATGCACCAGGACTTGAATAAAAAACGGAGCGCCGCACTGGACGCATGGAACGACGCTTACGAAAAGTTTCTCGACAAGCACACTCCCAAATACAAGTGACATCTTGTCAGCCTTTGGATTTTGGAACAATCCTTGACAAGTGCCTCTTTCAATAACTATTAATCAGATAAGCCATGGCAGAAGTCGCTGAAAAGGGTACCATTTCCATCCATACCGAGAATATCTTCCCGATCATAAAGAAATTCCTGTATTCGGATCACGAGATCTTTCTTCGTGAGCTTGTGTCGAATGCAGTAGATGCAACTCAAAAGCTCAAGAAGCTTGCATCGTTGGGTGAGTTCAACGGCGAACTAGGTCAGCTCCAGATCCACGTGAGCTTCGACAAAGAAGCAAAGACCCTTACCGTGACCGATCGCGGTCTTGGTATGACTGGCGAAGAGATCAAGAAGTATATCAACCAGATCGCATTCTCCGGTGCAACCGAATTTGTTGAGAAGTTTAAAGACAAAGGCGACGTTAAAGATATCATCGGAAAATTTGGTCTCGGTTTCTATTCGGCTTTCATGGTGGCCGATAAGGTCGAGATCATCTCGAGATCATATAAAGCAGAAGAGACCGAAGCGGTAAGGTGGGAATGTGATGGCTCTACAGAATTCGAGCTCACGCCTGCATCACGTGCAGAACGCGGCACCGATATCATTCTTCACATCAATGCCGATTCAGAAGAATTCCTCGATGAGTTCAGAATAAAAGGGATCCTCGAAAAGTATTGTAAGTTCCTGCCTGTAGAAATACAGTTTGCCGGCAATACGATTAACAATCCTTCTCCACTGTGGACGAAGTCACCAAGTGATTTGAAGGATGATGATTACAAAGAATTTTACAAAGAGCTTTATCCTTTCGCGGAGGAGCCGCTGTTCTGGATCCATCTCAACGTAGACTATCCATTCAATCTCACAGGCATTCTTTACTTCCCCAAAGTGAAGAATGATTTCGAGATCAATAAAAATAAAATTCAACTTTATTCACGCCAGGTGTTCATCACCGACGAGGTGAAAGATGTTGTTCCCGATTTCCTGATGTTGCTTCATGGTGTGCTTGATTCGCCGGACATTCCATTGAACGTATCGAGAAGTTATTTGCAGAGCGACTCGAATGTGAAGAAGATCAGTCAGCACATTTCGAAGAAGGTTGCCGATAAGTTGCAGGAGATGTTCCGCAAAGACAGGCCAGACTTCGAAAAGAAATGGGACGACATCGCCATCTTCGTGAAGTATGGAATGATCAGCGATGAAAAATTTTACGAGCGCGCGAAAGAATTCGCGTTGTTGAAAAACACGCAGGCAAAATATTTCACGCTTGAAGAGTACAAGAATCATGTAAAAGATCTGCAGACCGACAAAGAAGGAAGTACAGTTTACATCTATACGACCGACCAGGGCAAGCAGCATTCATTTATTGAGTCGGCCCTCACGAAGTCGTACGATGTGTTGGTGTTCGATGGCGCTATCGATAGTCACTTTGTGAATGCGATGGAGCCCAAGCTTGACAAGGTTCAGTTCAAGCGTGTTGACAGTGAGACGATCGACAAGTTGGTTCCGAAAGATGAATCGATAGCGAGTGTGCTGTCGGCAGATGAAGAGGAAAAAATAAAAGGGATCTTCGAGAAGGCGATCAACAATAAGGCGATGATGCTTTCGATAGCATCGCTTTCACCCGACCAGATGCCGGTTGTGATTACGATGAGTGAGTGGATGCGCCGCATGAAAGATATGGCGAAAAGCGGCGGCGGTGGCGGTATGGGATTTATGGGCAACATGCCCGATAGCTATAGTGTAAGCATCAATGGAAATCATACAGTTGTTCAAAAGATCCTGAAGGCAGAAGGTGAAGAGAAGCAGGTGACGTTGGCGAAGCAAGCGTATGATCTTGCGTTGTTATCGCAAAACATGCTCACCGGGGCGGATCTTACTAATTTTATTAAGAGGAGTGTTGATCTGGTTAGCTAAGCAACCGACTTCCCCGACAACAAAAACCCATTCTTTGTCATTCTCCACTTTTTAACTGGCTGGTGAAAGTTGATCCAGCCAGGGGTGGTTTCATATTCTTTCACCAGTTCGAAGCCGAGTCCTTCCAGTGTTTTATTTGGTGCGGGATCTTTTGAGTTGGGTTCACAGAAGAGTTCGTTGAGCCTGAAGTTTCGGAAGTAATACGGCAATGAAAGCCTCACGAGTGATGTGCCGATGCCCTTGTGACGGCGGTCGGCGCTCCAGAGATGAAGGTGCATGTATGCTTCCTGTCCATACACGATCTTGTTGATGTTGGAGTGGCCAATGGGTTTGTTCTCGAACATCCAGATGACGTAGAAGAATTCTTTTTCTTCCATGGGTTTGCCGATGTCGGACTGCATCATGGAGATCCAGTTGTCGAGCGTGGGGAATTTTGCGGAGTCGATGCCCATTGTTTTGAGATAATCGGGTGTGGCATCGAGAAAGTAGCGGGCGATGAGCTCGGCATCTTTATGTTTCATTTCCCGGACAGCTATCATGACAATTCGCAGTTACTCAAATATAACCCAAAAGCGGGAGGTTTTTTCGTATCCATAATGGAGATACTGACCACGGATATAATTTTTCCACACACTATCTTTGCGTGACTTTCGTTAGGAAAACTTATGAAACCGGCTGCTATTATTCTCCTTCTCCTCTCCTCCTTCTGCGCCCTCGCGCAGGAACAGGAAAAGCAGTCGTTCGGCACCGAAGGCCAATTCACTTTCGAGACCGACAAACCGTACAAACTCCTCGAACTCGACGCCCAAACCTCCGAACCCATCGTCACCAAAAAGAAAAAGCCCAGGCGCAAAACATACTACGGCATCAAAACCAAAAAAGCATTTACGCGCAGAGGCTTCGGCGACAAAACCATTATCGAAACATTTTATTACCTGAAGAAACACGAGAAGCCAACACCTTTCGTGCGCGACATCTACTGGTATGATTTTACTCGCCGCGAGATCAGGAAAACAGGCTTCGATCCGAAGAAAGGTGTACTTGTTCATGGTCCCTATAAAAAAATGCAGGGCGAGATCCTCCTCGAAGAGGGGATCTTCTTCAAAGGAACAAAGCACGGCCGCTGGATGAAGTACGACCGCAACGATCTCCTCGACGATAAGGAAAAGTATTTCAAAGGCTGGCCAAAAGAATCGCTCGTTACTTACTACGATCCCGCCGATCGCACGAAAGTGAAAGAGATGATCCCCATCGAATACAATGAGCGCGAAGGATACTATGTAATGTACCACGAAAACGGAACCGTTGCCGTGCAGGGTGAATACAAGTGGAATCGCAAGGTTGGCGAATGGCTCGAGAACTATCCCAATGGCAAACGCAAGAAGCTCATCTCATATCCATCCGATCCTTTCGATAGAGGACAAAGGCCGTTTGTAAAGAAGGAGTGGGATTTGAAGGGAAGGGAGATCTATTGGAATAACAGGTAGCCTGATTAATAAAATGCATCCTCAAAATGCATAATCTCTCCCTTAAGGATCGCGACAATATCATATCTCACGTTTCCTTCCCAATTAACCTTAAAGATGTAATTCTCCGCGGCCATCAATATCATCTCCTCCTTGGCGCGATCGACAAACTCCTCTGGAAAACCAAAGTCTGAACCGCTCCGCGTCTTTACCTCCACAAATACAAGCCAGTTCTTTTTCTTCACAATCAGGTCGATCTCTGCCCGGCCCGACCTGTAATTTCTTTCAAGCACTTCGTACCCTTTACTCAAGAGATATTCGGCAGCTGCGCTCTCGCCGCCAGTGCCCGTTTGCATTTTAGTTGTCATGACGCCTACATTTGAGGCAAAATTACCGGGTAGAGAAGCGTGATGATCAAATCAATCGAACAGTTTACCAGACAATTATCGGATGCTTTACGTCTAGGACAGGCTGTAGACCTTGTGCGACCCGGCAGCGATATCCGTAACATACTCATCGCCGGAATGGGCGCATCCGGCATCGGGGCCAACCTGGTGGAATCACTCACGTTTGCACGCGTGCCAATCCCGATCACCGTTAGCAAAGGCTACAACATCCCGCAGTTCGTTAGCCCTCATACACTCTTTATCGCGTGCTCATATACGGGCGACACCGAAGAGACACTGGCTGCCGTTCACAAGGCGATGCTCAAACGTGCACACATCATCTGCATTACTTCGGGTGGAAAACTGCTGGAGCTCGCCAAAGAATATAACCTGTTCTACATACAGGTTCCGGCAGGATCGAAGTCGCCGCGCGCGATGATCGGCTTCATGCTGATCTCGCTGCTCTATGCGTTGTATCACACTAACCTTATTGGAGCAGCTTTCATCAAGGAAACAGAAAATGCGATCGAGTCGCTCGACAGGAACGAGAAAGGAATTCAGATGGAAGCGGAGATCATCGCGAAAAAATTGAAGGGCAGGTTGCCCGTTATCTATTGCGATGGACGACTCTATGCGATGGCGCTCAGGTTTCAAAATCAATTGAACGAAAATGCGAAACAGCTCGCTCACGTCAATACTTTCCCTGAGATGAATCACAACGAGCTCGAAGGGTGGCTTTATCCTGAACATATTCTTCCTTCGATACAGGTTGTCTATCTCTATTCGGATCACGATCACGAACGTGTTGAAAAACGAATGGAGCTCTGCCGGCCCATCTTCGAAAGAAAATCAAACCCGATCATCGACATTGTTGCCGAAGGAGCGTCGTTGCTCGAACAGTATTACTACCTGATCCATCTTACCGACTGGATCTCGTATTTCCTCGCCAAAGAGAACCAAGCCGACCCGGATACTGTTGAGTCTATAGACTTCGTAAAAGACGAACTGGAAAAACAGAAATGAATCGAAATGTGACAGTTACTGACCTGGGCCTGGTTGATTATAAAGAGGCCTGGGATTATCAAACAGGGCTGTTTAATGAAATACTGAAAGAGAAATCTGAACAAAAAGTAACTAAGAATTACTTACTGATTTGTGAACACCCGAATGTTTACACTCTCGGAAAATCAGGAAATAAAGACAACCTCCTCCTGCCTTTAGAGCAACTCACCGACATCAACGCAACGTATTACCCGATCAATCGAGGTGGCGACATCACCTATCACGGTCCCGGGCAGGTTGTTGTGTACCCGATACTGGATCTTGACAATTTTTTTACCGACATCCACAAGTACATGCGGCTACTCGAAGAGTCGGTGATACAAACACTCACAGAGTTTAATATCGAAGCGGGACGCATCCAGGGATTAACAGGCGTGTGGGTCGACATCAGCAACAGCCCGCGTAAGATCTGCGCATTCGGGGTGAAGACGAGTCGCTGGGTAACGATGCATGGACTCGCGTTGAATGTGAACACCGATCTTAATTACTTCGGTCACATCATTGCGTGTGGCATTGCAGATAAAGACAAGAGTGTAACGTCGATGGAAAAAGAACTCGGCCGTGCGGCCGACATCGAAAAAGTAAAAACGATCTTAAAAGATAAGATCGTTTCATTGTTTGAAATGCATGAAGAAAGATATCGAGATACCGGAAGTTAAAGACGTTACACTTGCCATTGTTCCTGAGGATGGCGAATGGAATGTTTACCTCATCAACAACAGCAACTCCGATTTAGTGAATACACTCGTGAGCAGTACAGGCTACGGCGAAAAAGAGGGTGTTCAACAAAAAACATCTACGCTCAGGCATTTTTTGGAAACCGTTGCTGCCAAAAGCTGGGCAGTGGTTGAGCCGATCAATAAAGACGTCTTCCATCTCAACAATGAATATTGGGTGAGTTACTACATCGGCAGCCAGATCTTTGATAAGAAATTCATTTTCGTTCCTGATTCGATCAAAGAAGAGAACCTTACCTATATAAAGGAATTGGATATGCAGGGGGTGTTACACTCTTAAAAGCATAACTTTATTCTTTTATAGATAGAATGATCTCCGAGCTTCGCGACATCCTTTTCCTCGACATAGAAACAGTTGGCGCAGTAGAAAACTATTCCGATCTCAGCGAGCGCTTCAAGACGTTGTGGGCCCGGAAGGCAGCTTTCTTCAAAAGAGACGAAGGTCAGACCGCCGACGAGCTATTCACGCAGCGCGCTGGCATCTATGCGGAATTCGGCAAGGCGGTCGTGATCGCCATCGGCCGATATTTTGATGCCGAAAACGGAGAATTAGGTTTCAAAACCAAGTATTTTGCAGGAGAAAACGAAAAGGAACTCCTGGCTGCTTTCAGGATGATGTTGGAAAAGCTGGACCCGGTGAACACCCGGCTCTGTGCTCACAACGGAAAAGAGTTCGATTTTCCTTACTTGTGCCGGCGAATGTTGATCAACGACATGGCGCCACCTGCCCTGCTAAACCAAACCGGCCGCAAACCGTGGGACGTTACCCATCTTGATACCATGGATATGTGGAAGTTTGGTGACTTCAAAAATTACACCTCGCTCGACCTGCTGGCAGCATTGTTCAACATAGAAACCAGCAAGGGTGTAATGGACGGAAGCATGGTGAACGACGTGTTCTACAAAGAAAAAGATCTGAAGAAGATCGCGGAGTACTGCGTGGGCGACGTGGTGACGACCGCACAAATTTATTTGAAACTAAAAGGTTTGAGTACGCTCAAGCCAGAAAACATTATACATACTTAATTCTGTTTGCGCAGCACACCCCCGCGGAGCGGCATTCAGTTTTAAAAAAATTAGCAAGAAGCTATGTCCAAAAAGAAATTAAAAAATACCCGCGAAAAGAAAGAAAGAAAATCGCGCAAAGAAAAAAACACAGAGTTTAAACGCTCTCCAAAAAATCAAAACACAAAAACAACTGTCCTTACCGGAACCGTTGATCACGTGAACATCCGGTTTGCATACATTATCACCGGCATCGAAAACCAAAAAGATGTTTATGTAAAAACACACGACCTCCACACAGCGATGCATGGCGATCGTGTTGAAGTGGAAGTATTCCGCAGCCGCGGTGGTGGAGAACATCCAGAGGGTCGTGTTAAGAACATCTTACAACGGGCACGCACACGCTTCGTTGGCCGCATCGAGCTCACGAAAAATTATGCTTTCGTAGTGCCCGACTTCAAAAAAATACACCAGGACTTCTTCATTTACATGGAGAACATCAACGGCGCTCAAACAAACGACAAGGTTGTTATTGAAGTGACGAACTGGAGCGATGGCGACAAAAATCCCGAAGCGAAAGTTGTTGAGATCCTCGGAAAGACCGGCGAGAACGAAGCCGAGATCCACTCGATCATGGCGGAGTTCGACCTGCCATTCCGTTTTCCCGAGAATGTGCTCCACGAATCGGAACTGATCAAAGAAGGATTCACTCCCGAAGAGATTGGCCGTCGTCGCGACTTTCGCGATGTACTCACATTTACCATCGACCCCGAAGACGCGAAAGATTTCGACGATGCACTGTCGTTCAAATTACTGCCTAACGGAAATTATGAAGTTGGCGTGCACATCGCCGACGTAACACATTATGTTCGCCCTGGTACACAACTCGACGACGACGCGTATGATCGTGCAACGTCGGTTTACCTGGTAGATCGCACGGTGCCAATGTTACCCGAAAGGTTATCAAATGGACTGTGTTCGCTGCGACCTCACGAAGACAAGTTCACATTTGCCGCCGTCTTCGAAATGAACATCAAAGGTAAAGTGATCAATGAATGGTATGGTCGAACCATCATTCACTCCGATCATCGTTTCAGTTACGAAAGTGCGCAGGAAGTTATTGAATCGGGCAAAGGACAATTTGCCGAAGAGTTGAAGACATTAAATACGATCGCCCTTGCTTTGCGAAAAGAGCGATTCGGAAAAGGCGCCGTAAACTTCGAAACAACAGAAGTGAAGTTTAAACTCGACGCCAAAGGCAAGCCGCTTGCCGTTGTGCAGAAGATCAGGAAAGACGCACACAAATTGATCGAAGAGTTCATGTTGCTTGCGAACAAGGGCGTTGCCACGTTCGTGTACAACATCAGGAAGGGCGGCGACAAGAACACGTTCGTTTATCGTACTCACGATTACCCGGATCCGGATCGCGTTGAAGACTTCGCAAAGTTCGCCCGGCAGTTTGGTCACAACCTCCAGGTCGACGAAAAGACAATATCCCGATCGCTCAACTCGCTGATGGACGAAATAGAAGGCAAGCCGGAGCAGAATGTACTGCAACAATTGGCGGTTCGCGCAATGGCGAAGGCCAAGTACACAACAGATACGAAGGGTCACTTCGGTCTCGCGTTCCAGCACTACACTCACTTCACATCGCCTATCCGCCGATATCCCGACATGATGGTGCACCGTATGCTTCAGCATTATCTCGACGGAGGAAAGCCATACAGCAAAACTGAGTTTGAAGAAAAGTGCGTGCATTCTTCGGAGCGTGAAAAACGCGCTGCCGATGCCGAACGTGCTTCGATCAAATACAAACAAGTGGAGTTTATGAGTATGGCCGAGAACAAACTCTACGATGGAATTATTACGGGTGTCACCGATTTCGGCATCTTTGTCGAGATCATCGATACCAAGTGCGAAGGCATGATCCGTCTTGCCGATATGAAAGACGACTACTACGAATTCGATGAGAAGAACTATCGTGTAATAGGCCAGCGTCGCAAGAAGGTATATCGCCTGGGCGATAAAGTGCAGGTTTGGGTGAAGAAGACAGATGTTGATCGGAGAGTAATCGATCTTTCATTTGAGAATCCTCGTGGCGACAGGTTCGATATGGAAGATGAAGAATTTTTTAGTCCAAAGAAGAACTGGAAAAAATGATTGAACGGATAGAAAGAGAAATTAAGGATCTCTCCCAGGGCGTCTCGTTAGGATCTAAGCCGAAGTCTCTTTACGAACCTATTCGTTACATTATGAATCTCGGTGGCAAGCGGCTTCGGCCGCTGCTTGTCATTCACGCTTACAATTTATATCGCGACGATACCGAAAAAATTCTGAAGTACGCGGTTGCCGTAGAGGCCTTTCACAACTTCACGTTGATGCACGACGACATTATGGACAAGGCTCCGTTGCGTCGTGGCAAGCCAACCGTTCACGAAAAATTCAATTCCAATACGGCCATTCTTTCCGGCGATGTGATGCTCGTAAAAGTTTACGACATGTTTTTGCCGTTACCGGACAAGCAGTTGAAAGAAGTGCTGAGGTTATTCAATAAGACTGCTGCCGAAGTTTGTGAAGGTCAACAGTTGGATATGGACTTCGAAACGATGAAGAAAGTTTCGGAAAATCAATATCTCGAGATGATCAGGTTGAAGACCGCTGTGCTCCTTGGATTTAGTTTGGAATTGGGTGCAATACTGGCCGGAGCTCCCGAAGAAGACCGGAAGGCGTTGTATGATTTCGGAGTAAACGTGGGCATCGGGTTCCAGTTGATGGACGATCTTCTCGACGTTTACGCCGATCAGAAAAAATTCGGCAAGACCGTAGGTGGCGATATCGTTTCGAACAAGAAAACCTATTTGCTCATAAAAGCATTGGAGCGCAAAAGAACGGAGCTCGACAAATGGTTATCGACAAAGAAATTCGATAAGAAAAAGAAAGTTGCGGCTGTTACTAAGATCTATGATTCTTTAGGCATACAGCGGATCACTCAGGAGAAAGCGGATCAATATTTTAATGAAGGCTATCGGTGCCTGAACGCTATAAGCAATCCAAAGAAAGAACAATTGACTGCTTTCGCGAAATCACTTGCTGCGCGACAGAAGTAATCAGTTTCTCTTATAAAATCTCAGGTACGCAGGCTTTCCAGGATTGGTCTCACTCAACGTATAATATCCACCTCCATCAATCTTCCACGTAAGCGCTTCGCCCTGTGCTTCGCGTTTGTACGGAAGTTCTTCGGGCTTTCGCAACAACACTGTTTCCAAAGTTTCATTCTTCGAACGCCTCCAGTAATAAACGTGATCGTAGTCTTTCAAAATAAGCTCGGTGCCGTCGGGCGAAAACGCACCGGCTACAATATTGAAGAAAGGGATCTTTGCAACTTTCTGTGCGGTCATGATCTCATTGGTGAATGGCCACGATATTTTATACACACCAACAGAGTCTTCGCGCTTCGAAATGAGATAAAGATCTTTCGATAGCGGGTCGATCAACATCGTTTCCGTATCTCTTTTGCCGTCCGCCATCCGGATCTTCAACGTATCTGTGAGCTTGATGTCTTTTGCGGGCTGGTCCGCAACCGGTTCCTCAAAGCGATAGATGTATTTTAGATCATAGACTGCATTGTTGTCGCCGATCTCACCAACATACACGTATGTCTTTCCATCGTCCGGACCTGGACCAACCAGCACATCTTCCCAGTCGCGATTCTCTACCGGCAGCTTACCTGTAAATGTTACACGCGCGGTGGAATCTATTAAGTAAACTTCGGCAGGATTGCCGCTGTCGTTCACCGACCATATCGATCCACGGTTTACAACACTCGCAGCGATGCCCGAAGCTTCTGGCAATTTCTCGTCGATCAGCGCGAGGTCGCGCGGCTCACTAAAAGCAGGTTAGTATTTTCAGGATTATTTCCGGAGCAGGAAAGGCACAACAGTACCAACAGAAATCTTCTGGTCATGCTCAAAGATTAAAATTTTTTCTAGGTTTATAGAGTCATGTTATACGAGGAGTTTCTTCCGCATCCGGCCCTCCGTTCCATCGTAGAATGCTATTGGTGTGTGCGCGGCAATTCGAAGGATTTCTGGACTGTTTTTCCCGATGCGTGCATGGACATCCTGTACAACTTCGGGTCGTTCATCGAATCCCGTAATGACGAACGTCGTCCCCGGGACGAAGGGTCGGAGCTATCGCGCAACACGGCTTTTGTTATCGGCAATATGTTTACCCCGATACAATCGAGGTCGGTCGGTTACACAGATCTATTCGGGATCAGGTTTCACGCGGCGGGAATGGGCCGCATACTCCGCGTGCCTCTTGCGGAGTTTAACGATGCAAGCCTGTCGTTGAAAGAAGTTTACAACATAGCGCCAGAAGCAGCGCAACTTCAGCCGCTCACGATGCAGGAACGGGTGAACATGCTTGATCGGTGGATGTTAAAACACATCGCATTTTCTTCGAAGCCTGAGGCGTGGGAGTTTTGTCTCAACAAGATCGTGGCACGTTCGGGCATCATTAATATTTACGACTTGTCTCGTGAAGTCGGCATTTCACAAAAACAAATGGAGCGCAAGTTTATCGAGAAGGTCGGACCGACTCCGAAACAATTCGCACAGCTGTTGAAGTTTCGAAAGCTGAGAGAACATCTCGCTCATCGAAAAGATGAAAGTCTTGCGAATATTGCAACGGATTTTGATTTCGTTGATCACGCGCATCTTACGAAGTTCTTTAAGAAGTTTTCAGGGATAACACCAACCGAGTTTCAAAACGGACTCTGATGCCTGGTTTCCCTTACAGACAACGGTCTGATTATTTGTTTCGGCACGAAATTTATAATGGTGGCATCACTTAAGCCGTGCCACCAATTATCTCGAACCGAGTTTTTGTCTAATTTTTACAAAGAACCCTCTCTCATCAACCCTGATCTTTGATCGAAAGAAAACATCATGAAACTCGAATCTCTTTCACCCAACCTTATTGCCGACAGCGTTAACGCATCGGTAGATTTCTATACAAAAAATCTAGGCTTTACCCTCGCCGCTTCCGTTCCCGAAACCGGCACTTACGATTGGGCAATGATCCAACGCGACGGCGTAACACTCATGTTCCAGTCACTGAAAAGCCTTCAAGAAGACATGCCCAGCTTAAAACTGGATAAGAAAGGAAGCCTCGGAACATTCTTCATTAAAATGAATGGCATCGAAGAACTTTACAATTCAGTAAAAGGAAAATTAGACATTGCCCTTGAGTGGCGCGTAACTTTTTATGGCATGAAAGAATTCGGCATTAAAGATCCAGACGGATATTATATGGTCTTCGCAGAGGACAAATAATCGGGGTTACATTACCTCGCTAAATATTCTTGCAATACTTAATTTGGGCTGTGAAAAATTCTTTCATAGCCCTTTATTTTTTTCTCGCTGTCTCTTCCGCAAACGCACAGGTCAAAGTAACTCTGTATTACAACCGGGGATGGGAGCTCACAACAAAAGACTCTGCCAGGTACATCCGCACAACTACGTACGACACACTCAATTATTATTTCAATGGACCTGTCGAAGACCGCTTCCTGAGTGGCGATCTGCAGATGAAGGGCGAGTATGTCGATGGCCTTAAAGAAGGTCAGTTCACTTTCTATTATGAGAACGGGCACGTAGAAAGTACAGGCCGCTTCGAAAGTAATGCAAGAAGTGGTGTGTGGAAATATTTCTATCGCAATGCAAAACCAAAAGCGCAACTGGAATTCACACCAGTATTCGGCAACGAACCGGCCATTAAGTTCATGAACGATTCAACAGGCAGACAGATCCTTCAAGATGGAAACGGCAATTGGTTCGAGGTGGTTGACCTCCCAAACGGCGGAACGAGGACCATACATGGTCAGTATAAGGACAACGAAAAGGCCGGTAAGTGGACCATGCGCGAGATGCCGGGCAAAACGATTATCGTTGAGAACTTCAACAAAGGGCGTTTTTTGAATGGGTACGTGAAGGTGGAAAACCAAAGCATGGAAATTTTCGACCCGCAGGATTATACTCACCTGCTGCCCGAAAAATTCCTGATCACCGAAGAATTTGCCGCACGTAAGGGTGTAGACTTCAATGTTTACCCGCGACTCAAATACATGTTTCGCAATGGTGATCCTGTTGTCAACTACATCTGGGACGAAGGCGATCCTGTGTTCACAAACCCGGAAGTCTTTGCGAAGCCGCCTGAAGGTCTCGAACAAATGTATCGCTTACTCGATAAGGAAATGGTGTATCCCGAACAGGGACGCATTATGGGCATCCAGGGAAAAGTTTACGTCGAATTCCTCGCAGACCGTGGCGGAAACCTGCGCCGCTTTAAAGTTGTAAGAGGCATTGGAGGCGGATGCGATGAAGAAGCAGTTCGTGTGTTGCAAGAGTATGCCGACAAACATCAATGGTCGCCTGCAACCATCCAGGGCAAGCGGGTTAAACAATTGTTCTTATTGAGTCTTCAGTTCCAATTGGAATTATGAGGTGCATCACGATATTTCTTTTCCTGGTCTCATTCGCTGTTACTGCGCAGGTAAGAGTTAAACTCAGCTACGATAAATACTGGCAGCTCACTACACCCGATGCAGCGAAGTATATCCGTGTTGCTTTCTACGACACTGCTAAGTTATGTTTCGTTGGGCCTGTTGTTGACCTCTACACAAGTGGCCGTCAGCAAATGACAGGAAAGTATGTTGATGGCAAAAAGCAGGATATGTTCAGCTTTTACTATGAAGACGGTACGGTTGAAAGCAATGGTGTGTTCGATAAAGATAACCGCATTGGCTACTGGAATTATTTCTACCCAAATGGGAAGGTTAAAATGAAAGTTGAATTTCTTCCGGGCAGCGGTTATGCGAAACTCATTTTCCTGAAGAATGAATACGGCGAATCGCTGGTGGACGAAGGAACCGGCCATTGGGAGGAGATCATCGAAAATAATGGACAGAAGATTGTGGTGATGGGCGATTTTAAAGATTACAGGAGAGATGGAAAATGGGTTGTGCGCGATTTTGAAAACAGGAAAGACTTTGAGTATATGTTCGTCAACGGAAAACTCCAGGCGAATACCGATGCACCTCCATCTCCGCTGCCGCTTTTCCCGCTGCCGCAAAAATTTATCATCACCGAAGCATTTGCAACAGCTAAAGACGTCGACTTCAAAACATATCCCATCCTTCGCATAATAGCATTGGGCAATGAAAGGTTGTTGAATAAAATTCCGGGAGTTGTTGCGAAGGCAAAATTCGATGAAGACCCAAACTTATTTCTCAGGTACATTAATGATAATATCAGGTACCCCGCGCACGCTCGGAGATCAGGAATACAGGGAACCGTGCTAATTGAGTTTAATATCAATGAAAATGGTGTGCCCGACAACTTTCACGTAGCGAAAAGTATTGGTGGCGGATGCGACGAAGAAGCTCTGAGATTAATTAAAGGATACTATGAAAGAAAGGTGTGGTATCCGGCCATGACAAACAATCAACCAGTAAAGCAAACCACTACAGTCCCTTTGAAATTCTCCCTCGAATGATGAGATCCATAATTTTACTCTTGCTTTTAATCAGCTCGCCGGCGTTCGCACAAGTACGCCTGAAGCTCAATTACAACAAGCAATGGCAGCTAACCACGTCCGATTCGGCAGCTTACATCCGTGTGTGTATCTATGATACAACGAATGCCTTCTTTGCTGGACAATTATCGGATCTGTATCCCAGCGGCAAACCGCAGATGACCGGGATGTATAAATACAAAAGAAAGGCAGGCGAATTTACTTTCTACTATGAAAATGGACAGATCGAAAGCAAAGGCATCTTCGAAAATGATCTGCGTGCCGGCGTGTGGCGATATTATTACCCCGATGGTAAGTTGAGACGGGAAATTGAATTCTTCTCTAATGGAGATCAGCCGAAAGTAATAACATTAAATGATGTAGATGGAACACCGCTCATTCAAAATGGCACTGGTGATTGGAGCGAAGTTGTAGAGACCCCCGCTGAAACAACAGTCATTACAGGTCATTATAAAAATTACAAGCGCGACGGAAAATGGACTCACGAGACAAACGGCATTAAGTTAAGACAATGGTATCAGGACGGGAAGATCACCAAAGAGGATGTAAGTAGCAGTTTATTCGGCGCGGGAGGTTACGATCGTTCACTTTCATTGCCATGGAAATTTATTTTAACCGAAGTCTTCGATGCAACACCTGAAGTAACGTTCGAAATGTATCCTGTTTTAAAGTGGATGACAGTAGATGGTTATGTCCAAAGAAAACCCGATCCCGGCACGACACATGAAACCAGCAATGATAGTGGTGACAAGGTTTACATGGTTGTTGAACAGATGCCGGAGTTTCCAGGTGGAATTGCGGCAATGGTAAAATTCATTGACAAGAACCTTATGTATCCAAAAGAAGCCCGCAAGAATGGTGTAGAGGGAAGCGTGTTTGTTGAATTCGTCGTAAAAGGCGATGGCAAACTCACAGACTTCAAAGTGATCAAAGAAATTGGCAGTGGTTGCGACGAGGAAGCGTTGCGAGTAATGATGTTGATGGGTGACGAAATACGATGGAAGCCCGGAAAACAACAAGGCAAGCCCGTTGATGTGAGATTCGTTTTGCCGATAAAATTCAAACGAGAGCGATGAATCGATATATAATTCTTTTTCTGTTTGTAATCGCCTACTCTGCGAATGCACAAGTACGACTCAAGCTTAACTACAATAAGCATTGGGAGCTTACCACGCCAGACTCGGCGGTGTACATCCGGGTTTGCATCTATGATACAACAGCTGGTTTTTTCGCTGGCCCTTTATCTGATCTGTACCTAACGGGCAAGCCACAAATGACAGGCATGTACAAATACAACAGGAAGGCTGGTGCATTCATCACCTACTACAGCAATGGACAAATAGAAAGTCAAGGTGTGTATGAAAACGATATGCGTGCCGGCGTGTGGAGAAGATATTATCCCGATGGTAAGCTGAAGAGCGAGATAGAATATTTCTCAAACGGAGCACCGGAAAAAGTGATGACGGTGAATGATGCCGATGGTAATACTATTCTTCAAAACGGAAAAGGCAAATGGATTGATTTCCTGGAGTATCCAGACGGCAGCACTGTCACTATCACTGGTCAGTATAAAAATTATTTGAAAGATGGCCATTGGACACACGTCAGGACTGGGAAAGGAGAAAACGTGGACGAGTGGTACCGCGATGGAGAACTTCTTCGTGCACGCACAAAAAAAGATGGTCGACAGACCTATATGATTGCCCTTGAGGACCTTCAATACTCCACACCCACGTTACAGAAATTTGTGCGCACTGAAAACTTCGTTGCTACCAAATCAGTACCCTTAGAAACATATCCCGCCTTGTCGTATATCACAGTGAATGGTCGCCCACGGAAGAAGGGTGACAAGATTACTCCCGCCGATACAACCAAAGTCTATATGGACGTTGAAGAACAACCAGAAGTGGTTGGTGGCCTAAGTGCAATGATGAACTTTCTTGCGAGGAACATTAAATATCCCAGTATGGCACGTCGAACTGGCGTTCAGGGAGCTGTGTACGTCGAATTCATTGTTGAAACAGATGGCACTCTCACAGATATTCATGTAATGAAAGGCATCGGCGGCGGCTGCGACGAAGAAGCTGTAAGAGTAATCGAGTTAATGAATGAGCAACTCCAGTGGACCCCAGGGAAATACAAAGGCACGCCGGTCAGGGTGCGGTTTGTTCTGCCCGTGAAGTTCATGCTCGGCTAAGACTTGCCCCTTCCGGCTCCCGGAACCTCTATCTGTCCTCTTTTGTTAAATTTGCGGCTCCTTTTAGAGGTATGATCGAAAAACTCGAAGAAATCAAGAACAGGTTTGAGGAAGTAGGACAGCTGATCGTGCAACCCGATGCGATCAGCGACATGAAGAAATTCTCCAAGCTCAACAAAGAATATAAAGACCTGGAAAAAGTAGTGCGTAAGTACAACGAATACTCACGTGCACTTTCCGGCATTAAACAGGCAAAAGAGCTCCTCGAAAAGGAGAAGGACGAAGACATGCGCGACCTCGCCAAAACCGAGATCGACGAGCTTACTCCAAAACGCGACGCGTTGGAGAATGAGCTCAAAGAAATGCTGATGCCCAAAGACCCCAACGACGATCATAATTGTATGCTCGAGATCCGCGCGGGTACCGGTGGCGACGAAGCCGCGATCTTCGCCGGCGACTTATTCCGAATGTACCAGCGCTTCTGCGATCGCAAGGGCTTCAAGTTGTCGGTAATGGACGTTACCGAAGGAACCGCCGGCGGTTACAAAGAAGTTATTAGCCTTATCGAAGGCGAAGGTGCTTTCGGAATTTTCAAATACGAATCGGGCGTTCATCGCGTACAACGGGTACCGGCAACCGAACAGCAAGGACGTGTTCATACATCAGCAGCTTCCGTAGTTGTACTTCCCGAAGCAGAAGAGGTGGATATGCCCGACATTAACCCTGCAGACCTCGAAGTGCAAACAGCACGCTCGAGCGGCGCAGGTGGACAGAACGTAAACAAGGTTGAAACGAAAGTGCAGATGACACACAAACCTTCGGGTATCGTTGTCGTGTGCCAGATAGAACGTTCACAATCCGGGAACCGTGAACGCGCATTGCAGATGCTTCGCACGAAACTTTATGAACGCGAAGTGGAGAAACAGCAGGCAGAAATTGGCGCTTCGCGCCGCAGCCAGGTTCGCAGCGGCGACCGTTCAGAAAAAATCCGCACCTACAATTATCCGCAGAGCCGCGTTACCGATCACCGCATCGGGTTCACACAACACAACCTGCCCTCCATCATGAACGGCGAGATTGATGACTTCATCGATCAGTTGAAGATTGCAGAGACCGCGGAGAAAATGGCCGAGGGAGGTCAATAAAAAAAGGAGACTACTTGTCTCCTTCCTTATCTGCTTCGTCAGCAGCCTTTATTTGCTCATCAAGAATTTGTTCGATCACTGCTCTTTGCTGATCGGTGATGTTGTTATTCAGCTTCGCTTGTTTCTTCATGAATCGAAACATCGCATTCTTCTTTATCTCGTAAGCGATAAACACCGTGTACTTTTTTTCTTTCTCGTTGTAATATTTTTGTTCGCCGATCTTACGGACGTCGGCGATGTCGGTATTCATGGTTTCGCGAATGAGACTTTGAAATTTATCGGCAACGTCGGCTGCTTTTTCATTCGAAGTCTGACCGAGATATTGATCTGAAACTTCTTTCACAGTTGTCTGTACCTGGCCGGCGAGTTGTCCTTTCGCTTCAATGTCGGCCTTACCGCGCGCTATGTTGTCTTGTGAGCTTTCACCTTTACCTGTTCCGCGGAAAAACCTGTTGTTCGACTCATATGCGTTTCCCTGGAATGGTTCTTTAACTTTCTTTCCAAGCATGGCGGATGTGCATGATGCAGCAATAAATAGTGTCAGGACCAGCAGTCGTTTCATCGTTTTTAAGGGATTGTGTCTAATGTAAATTAGTAAAAATTATGCCAAACAAGCTGCCATCGAAAAGCCCATTTCCAACGCAACGTATAACTTTTAATGCCGGCTTTATCCAGGATGGCGATCAGTTCTTTTCGCTTAAACGCCCTTCGTACAGATAAAGGTGCATCGAACTTCACCATCGCCGACTTCGAGAAAAGTTGCGTGAGAAGTTTAATAGAATAATAAGATAAGCTGTGACGGTGGATGTCATTGATGACAACGCCAACACGTGCTTTCAACGATCGGAACAATTCAACCAGTTGCTCATCATCAAGGTGATGCACAAATAATGTCGCCGTGATTATATCGAATTGCTTTTTCCTGAATTCATCAGAAAAAACATCCAGCGCTTCGAATTTATTTTCGGGATATTGTCTTCTTGCGAAATCGATGATGTTAGGGTTGGCATCAATGCCAGTTACCGATAGATCAAATCCATGTTTTCTTCCCCATCGCTCGATCTTTATTCCAAGATCGCCGCCTCCGCAGCCCATGTCGGCAACAGTGTAGGAACGTTTTTCTTTAAGCAATTTTTTAATTCCGTCAATCGTCACATAATCGCCACCAAGAAGTCTATTAATAACTTCCAGTTCACGCAACGTCTGGTCTACCACTTCGCCGTGGCAGTTCAGATCGTCCATGATCTCCAGTTCTGCAGATCTTGTTCGCAGCGACATCATGCGTTAACGATCGAAAGCAGCATACTTTCCATAGTAAGGCCCGGGCCAAATGCGAAGCTGAGTATTTTCTTGTTATCATCCACACCATTCAGATCCTTACATAACTCCTGCAGCACAAAAATCACAGTTGCCGACGACATGTTGCCGTAGTTTTTTAAAACACCGTATGCATAAGCATTCTGCTCGTGAGAAAGTCCAAGTTCCTTTTCAATCACTTCAAGAATTCTTTTTCCGCCAGGGTGAATTGCAAAGTAATTTACGTCGGCACCGTTAAGCAATTTAGCCGTGAGTTCCTTAATCCCACTTTGTATGATATCTGGAACATAAGAAGATAACTTCATTTCGAACCCAACATCACCAACCGTCCACGCCATATCTTCTTCGCCATTTGTTGCCAGGTCGCAACGAAACACTTCGGGTTTAAGATTAAGTCCCTTTCTCGCTCTACCCTCCACAACCAAACTCGCAGACCCATCGCCAAACAGCGCATTCGCAAGCATATTGTCTTGCGTATTCTCGTTTTGAAAATGTAAGCTGCAAAGTTCCGTACAAATGATCAGCACTTTTGCATCAGCATCGTTGCCACAAAAAGAATCGGCAACTTTCAGCGCATTGAAAGCAGCATAACATCCCATGAAGTTGATGGCTGTGCGCTGAACATCGGGCCGGAGACCCAGGGCTTTTATAACATCTATATCGAGACCGGGAGCATAAAGCCCGGTGCAGCTAACAACAACCAGGTGTGTGATCTCTTTTGGTGTAACGCTATGAAGTGCACGACGTGCTGCTTCACAACTTAACTCAACTGCATGCTTTCGAAAGAGCTCCAGCCTTTTCTTGGTCGTAGGCATTGGCATAAGATCACCGGAGTTGGCATAAAATTCGTAACCGCCCGACCTGCCGTAGTCGGCCAATACCGAGTAGCGCGACTCGATCCCGGTTGCGCGGTACAATGCACGAAGTTTTCTCGCATCTGCTTCGTCGAGCTGCATTGCTTTCACCATAAAGTCTGCAATGACCGATTGACTAAATTTGTTCGGCGGAGTTGCAGTACCAATGGCTGTGATATAACTCATTCCGAATTTAATTAGATTACTTAATGCTATCAAAGTCCACGCTGTTACATCTTCGGATACCGTTCTCATTCTTCCTGATGCCGGTGTACCTCTTTGCGCTGTGTATTAGTCCAAACGTAAGCGTTAATAGCCTTTTGTGGTCATTTCTCATCATACATCTTTTGCTTTACCCAGCCAGCAACGGCTACAATAGTTACTTCGACAAAGATGAGAAGAGTATTGGCGGACTTAAGAACCCTCCACCCGTCAAAAAAGACCTTTACTACACTTCAATCGTGTTCGACGTTGCGGCGATTGTCCTGGCTCTTCTTTATGTGAGCAAAGAATTTGCCGTCATGATGTTCATCTACGGTCTCGCCTCGAAAGCATACAGTCACCCGGCCGTTCGTCTCAAGAAGTATCCCATCTTAGGTTGGCTCACTGTCGTGTTCTTCCAGGGCATCTTCACTTTCGTGATGAGTTATGCAGGCATCAACAAATTTCCGGTCGAGAATCTATTACAAAGTAAGGTTCTGTTTCCCGGCCTGCTCACCAGCCTCATGCTTTTCGCAACCTACCCGATGACCCAGGTATATCAACATGAAGAAGATGCCAAACGTGGCGATCGTACTATGAGCTTAATGCTCGGCACGAGGGGAACATTCATCTTCGCAATGACATTCTTCACAGTTGCAGCTTTCGGCTTCGTATATTTTTTCATTAAGACATTTTCGGCGTTTTATGCAGTTGTGTTTATCATCACTCAATCGCCCGTTGTCATGTACTTTCTCCTCTGGTTTTACGGCGTGTGGAAAGATCCAACCAATGCCGACTTCAAATCAACCATGAGATTGAATTTCATTTCAAGCTTGTGCCTGAATGGCTTCTTTCTTTACCTGTTCTTACATACATGGCATTATATCTAAAAGATCTCACCATGAGTTTGGTCAACTAAAAAGTTTGCAACAGGCTTCACGTTTCTCACAAGATCTACGGCAAAGTTGGAGGCTCCTTCGCTTCCAAATAATCTTTGTACTTGTCGCCCTACCCAAAGTCGCTTAGCGAAAAGTTTACGCCAGCTCTTTTCGTAATTCGATTCCATTTCCTGTCTTGTAATCTTACCGCTTAGAAAATCATTTACGTAAGCAGAGACAACTTTCGCAGAATGTATTGCCATGGCCATGCCGTTGCCACACAATGGGGTAATCATCCCGGCAGCGTCACCAATCATCAATACATGATTCTCCACCGGCTTCTTCGTAGCGAAAGAGATCTCGTTGATCACTTCCGGCTTTTGCAGGAGAAATTCTGCATTGCTGAATATATCTTTCAAAAAAGGATTCCGATAAAGAACCTCGCGTTGCATCGTCTCAATATTTCCATATTTCTTCAGGTTATCGCGACTTGTGAGATAACATAAGTTGGTTCTTCCATCTTCCACGTTACTGATACCACAATAACCATCTTTGAAATTATGAAGGGCGATCAATCCCGTTGGATGATCGACTTTGATATGATACTTCACACCAACATACGGCGATCGCCGATGAACAAACTCACGATCCATTGTATAGTCTACCTTCGAACGCTTACCGTGTGCGCCGATGATCACCCGGGCTTCATTCAAATCAATGTGTTCAACAGTCTCATGAACCATCTTCACCCCGGCTTCAACAGCTTTCTTATATAGGAAGTGATCGTAGGCGAATCTACTGATGCCAAAACCACCCATATCGAGATTTATTTCCGCACTTCGCCCACTCACCGAGGTGAGTTGAAGTCTTGATATCGTCTCCGGGTTGAATTCGTCGGGAAAAAGTCCGTGCTCCCGCAAAAACGGCACAGTCTCATTAGAAATGTATTCTCCACACACCCTGTGAAACGGGTATTGCTTTTTTTCAAAAAGGGTAACGGACCAACCATACCTATTAAGCAGTATTGCGGCGACCAGGCCGGCCAGTCCGCCTCCTATCACCTGTACATCGGTACTAAAATTGCCTTTCCCAGGGTTCAAAACTGCCAATTCTATGCTTGTGGATACAATGTTGAACAAAGTAAGAACCATAACACAGTTAAATTTCGTTAATAGCACGAAGGTTAACACCTTGCTGTCTATGGAAACCGGCTCCCAGGTAGAAGTGCTGAAGCTGCTCATTGTTGGTAATAACCCTATCGAGCTGAGTAAGATCTTAAAGAACATCCAAGAGATCGATCGTCCTAAAGATGTTAAGATCGCTTTCGATTTTCCTTCGATCTTCGTCAGGCTTCAGAATTTCAAACCAGATTTTATTCTTATCGACGACAACATTGGTCGCAAAGAGCTTCGTCATGTTGTTGACACATTGCTCAGCGAACGTCGTACGAAAAATATTCCGATCACCGTTCTCAAGAACTCGAATTATCAAGAAGCAATCAGCAGCGGTGTGATCGATTTCATTCTTAAAGAAAATCTCTCTCCTGAATCGATCTATAAAGCATTCCGGAATTCATTAAAGATCAGGAAGACGCAGTTGTATCTCTACAACTCTTACAAGAAACGCAAAGGACAATTGATGAGGTTGTTTCGCGCAAGCGAACCTGCCTTCCAGATTTAATCAGATCTGACTTGCCAGCCTGAATTCTTTCTTCAGGCGTTCACCATTCCTGTTAAGGTCAAGCGAAATTCTCTTACCCGGCCTGAGATTAAAGAAGGCATTCATTTGATTGAGGTCGAGTGATGTTGCAGGGATGCCATTTATCTTCATGATCAAATCACCAGGCAATATTCCTGCATCATCGCCGGGCGAATGTTCCCTTACATCCGTGATCTCAAAGTTTTCGAGCCGTGAGCCCTTCGCCTTGAGTGTAAGACCACTCATGTTATAATAAAATCTCTTTTTGTATGCTGCATTTCTTTTCAGGTAAATGTATTCGCGCGGAAAATCGAATGTCACTTTAAATCTGCTCAGTATTTCCCCGCCAACAGCCCCGTTGCGCTGCACGCTTCTGCTCGTCTTCAGCGTATCCATATAACTGTTTGGATCGGGGAAGTTGGCAATCACATTATGTACATTATATTTTCCAAGGCTTATCGACGAGATCCGGCCAATCTTACCTGTGATCACACCTCCAAGCCCGCGACCAATGATACTCTTCACAAAAGTCCTGGGAACTTTGATCGTATCATTTGAATCCGGTTCGAGGATCAGCCCGTGACTGGCACCGCTATCGATCAAAAGTTTCGTGTGGCACGTCGAAGAGTCGGTCATGCTAACTGTTGTTACGAAGTAAGGTTTTGTGTCTTCTACAGAGATCTTGATCTTCTGTTGTCTTTTCCTGGGTCTGAACTTATCGGGACGGATAAGGATCATCTCCTTTCTTTCGTAGTCGATCTGTACGATAAACCTGCTGAACAATTCGTAGCCGAGAACTCCGTGCACATCGGCGCCGAGGTAATTACGGAGCTCGAGATAATCTTCTTCGAGAACGAGCAATGCATGTCCTTCACCATGAACACCGGGAGGAAGATCGATCGAGACGTTATTCGTTACGTAAGCATGTATTACTTTATTGGCGCCGGGTCCGCCTACTGTGTACTTCCTTGTGTAGGTAAGATTGAGGATGTCGCTGAAGATCTTTTCTGTAAGAATAGCGGTACGTACACCTGTATCGAGGATGAATCTTAATGGAAGTTGTCCATTGATAACAACCGGTATGATCACGAGGTTATTATTAACCTCGATAGGGATCTTTACCCTGTTTCTTCCCGGTTGGAGTGTGAAGCCCAGCACTTGCTGCGCTTGTAAAAAGTAGGGGAAAAACGCGAGTAACAGGAGCGATAACAGCTTTCTTATCATCGAACACTTAGCCTCGCTTAAAACTAAACCTTTTTTCCTTAAAGGCTAAAACTTTAAGCGGTAACTACCCCAAGCTTAGTCAGTAATTCGAGGGGCTGTTCGGCAACTAGTAAAGTCTTGCTGTTTGTTTCACTCACGAAGCCTTTAACCGTCATTTGTTGAAGCTGGCTGATGAGTGGGTTGAAGAATTGCGCAGTGTTTAACAATCCAACGGGACTCTTCACTAATCCCAGTTGACGCCATGTAAGTATCTCGGCAAGTTCATCCAATGTGCCCCAACCACCCGGCATTGCAATGAAAGCATCGGCGAGGTCGGCCATCCGTTTTTTGCGTTCATGCATCGACCCAACTATTTCGAGCTGCGAAACTCCGTCGTGACCAACTTCACGATTGTAGAGGAAAGTAGGAATCACTCCTATTACCATTCCAGAGTTGCGAAGAACTTCGTCGGCAACAATTCCCATAAGGCCAACTTTTCCACCGCCATATACAAGAGTGCAATTGTTTTTGGCCAGGAGCTGTCCCAATTCCCGCGCTGACTCGGCAAAAACCTTATCGTTTCCGACTGCAGAGCCGCAAAAAACACAAACCGAAGGCATGACTTATATAAGGAATTCCGGGATTCTCAGAACTTGAGATCGTGCTCGTTATCGCTAACCTTCTTGTTCGGAATGATGAATGGGCAGATGATTGCCAAAATGAACAGAGCGAGGATTGAACCCAATACTAACATAATGCACGTATTTAGAGATGTCAAAAGTAGTTATTTTTCGCATATTTACCGGCACTCATCATGAAAAAGACGGTTATCATTGTAGGAAGCCTGGCCCTCATTCTCGTAGTGGCCTTTATCTTCCTGAAGCGTCAGATAAAATCTGCGAGCCCGGAAGACGGCGTCGATTTTAACGAAGGCGATCTCAAGATCCACGTGTTCTACAACCGGCCCCTTAAAAAAGGCCGCGTCATTTATGCGGCAGACGGCCTTGTGCCGTTCGGCAAAGTATGGCGCACCGGTGCTAACGAACCGACTACCATCGAAACAAACAAGACTCTTCTTATCAAAGGACAGGAGCTAAAGCCCGGTAAGTATAGCATCTGGACAATACCCGATGCCGAAAGCTGGAAGGTGATCTTCAACTCAGACGTTCCCGCATGGGGGATCAACTTCAACGGCGAAAGCAATCGCGAGCCGGCTGCCGATGTTGTTACAGTGGAAGTTCCTGTCGGTCATACAGAAACAGAGATCGAGCAATTCACAATCTCTCTCGAAAAGACGGGCGACGAAATGGAGCTGATCTTCCTGTGGGATAAAACGGTGGTTGCCGTTCCATTTATTGCTGCCGGGCAATAAGCCTCACAACAGTCTTTCTTTCTTCAGGCACAGCATCGAATACTTTCGTGGCGGGTCGCACACGATTCGCGGCCACACCCTGTTCAATTAAATAATTCACTAACTCGAGCGCTTCGTGCTGCGTGCGGTCATTGTGATAAGTGTTCTTGATCAGTGTAAGTGAATCGACAGTTACACTATCTGAAATGATCTCCGTAAGGTCGGGATCCGATTGAACCGAATCTTTTTTGTAACCATACAAGCTCACTTCAACATCAAATGTTAACGACGGAGCCCCGTTGATCAGTCGTGCAGCTTTTCGAAGTTCGGTCTTCGAAGCTTCATTCATCTCTGCTGAATATTGTTTGAATATGATGCCGTCGAGATTGATTATGTCACCAGCAGCAACAGGCTTTAACGTTGCGTCTAACTTCTCTAAAGTCGAGATTTTATTGCCCGTGAGATCGTATGTCTTCGAAAAGAAATTATAGTTGTCTTCTTCAGGGTCGATCACAACATTGTAAACATTCCCCTCCACTAGATATAAAACAAACGCACCGTCTTTCGTAGGACGAGTTGTAAATAATCTCTTTTGGGTTTTCGCGTCGATAAGATTCACGTACGGTGAGGCGGGATTTGCCGGGCCCTGTACTTTACCTTCGATCTTCATTACAGCATGCGGCTTCAGATCTGCCGGGAATAAAACCTCCACGATCTCGGTAACAGTCTTCGCTGGCTGATCCTTCACGAGATATCTTCCCAATGAATTTGCCGACACAAATTCATCGTCGCCGGCGGTGTTCGCGAAATCGAGTGGTGTTGGTTTGCTCCAGGTGGTTCCGCTTTTCTTTGTGATGAAGAGATCCATCCCTCCTTTGCCTCCCATCTGGTTGGAGGAAAATATCAGCGTTTCTCCATCGCCCATAATGCGAGGAGCCTGTGAGTTTCCTGTATTGATCTCTGCCGGTAGTTCTACAGGTGGCTGCCAACGAATATCGCCTGTTCTTTTCGTAGCCACCATGATACGACAACCCGATGCCGAGTTGGCATCCATCTTCGAACATCGCATGAAGTACATTGTATTACCATCGGTGGCTACCGATGCACAAGCTTCATTCTCTTTCGAGTTCACCGGCTGGCCGATGTTCATCGGCTCGCTCCAGTAAGTTCCTTTCATGTCGGCCACGTAAAGATCGTAGCCGCCAAGTCCACCGCCTTTTGTTGTGGAGATGAAAACCTGTTTGCCATCGGGCGATAGGCCGAAGCCGCGAAGGAAGTTAAGGCGCCCGTTGAGTGTCTTCGGAAGTGCAACCGGTTCCTTCCAGTTTACAGCGTCGGGCTTCGCAGAATAAAACACAGTGAGCACGTTGTCTTCGGCGTTGTCGGACACAAACAGCATCGAGTTTCCTTCCAGACTCATGTATGGCGAAGAGGTATTGATGCTGGGGTGATTGATCGGTTGACTAAAGCGATTGATCTTATTCTGGGCTTCGCATACAATCGAAGAAGCAGCGATCAGCAGGACAATCAAAACGCGCATGATGGTGTATTTCTTTGGAAAAAGTTCTTGACGAAAGTTATCCATTTTCATGCTAACTTTAACGGATCAAGAGTTAGAACATGATCCAGGTTATTCCTTCTATAGCGATCCGGAAAGGCAAAGTTGTAAAGATGCGCAAAGGTGATCCTTTGAGCGAAAAAGCTTACGATGAAAACCCGCTGGATCTCGCCAAACGGTTCGAAGATCACGGCATCGAAGTGGTGCACATCGTAGATCTTGACGGAGCCGAAAAAGGAAGTCCCAGGAACTGGCATGTTATAGAAACCATCTCCGGCCACACCGATCTGAAGATCGATTTCACCGGTGGTATCAGCACAGACGGCGACATCAGTAAGGCTTACGAATATGGCGCCGACTACATTACTGCGTCCAGTATTGCAATCACAGACCCCCAGCTGTTTGCTTCGTGGATCGTATCGTACGGCCGCGAAAAGATCACACTCGGTGCCGACGTTGTCGACATCCAGTCGAAGATCGTTGCATTCAGGGGCTGGCAGAAAAGATCGGAGCTCACGTTGTTCGAACACATCGACTACTTTCATGAGCGTGGCCTGAAGTATGCGAAGGTTACTGATATCTCCCGCGACGGTGTTCTTGAAGGTCCTGCATTCTCCTTCTACCAGGAGATCCTCGAAAGATTTCCTGATCTGAAGTTACTCGCGAGCGGTGGCGTTCGCGGCGTTGACGACATCAAGAGATTGAATGATATGGGAATCTTTGCCGTGATCTTTGGCAAATCTTACTATGAGGGAATTTTGAAGCTGCAGGATCTCGAGCAGTTTCTCGTAAAGACTAATTAAGAGATTGCCTTTCCCTGATTAGGCTCAGAAGCCTTAAACATCTCAAAAAAAAATTTAAGCCGCGCAGCGCTATTCCATCATGAGTTCAGAAGCCTTAAACTTCTGAATGATGTATTGCAGAAAGTTGAAGTTCAACGGATCTTCTTCCGCCTGAGCCTTCTTTGCATCAGACTTTTGTTTCGCTGCGGGAGCAGGAACAACTCTATGTTGTAATGAATCCAACGATGACTTGAAAGCCTGGTCTATCATACCTTTCTCGTCTGATGCAGACGGATCCTGTGTGAAGATCGTGTTCGAAGTATTGGATGATGTGCTTGGGCCCGGAACATCGTCCTGCGCAGAGGCCGACAGAGCCACTGCTAACATTAGGCCTATAAGACCTGGCAGTACGTATGAAATTTTTGCCCTCATTGAAATCCGGACTTGATCGGAAGCTGTTACTTTACAGGTATATGCAAATTAAGCATTTTTCGGCATGATAAAATGGGAAGATTTCGAGAAAATTGACCTTCGCGCAGGCACGATAATACGCGCAGAAGCCTTCCCAGAGGCCAAAAAACCAGCTTTCAGGCTTTGGGTCGATCTAGGCGCCGAGATTGGTGTTAAACAATCCAGCGCGCAGATCACCGCATATTATCGACCGGCAGACCTGATTGGCCGACAGGTAGTGTGCGTTGTTAACTTCCCTCCGCGACAAATCGGACCGTTTATTTCGGAAGTCCTCACCACCGGCTTCGCCGACGATCAGAAAAATGTAGTGTTGTGTTCCGTTGAACGAAGCGTGCCTAATGGTGCACGTTTATTCTGAGATCATGTTGTTTTCAAATCTATCTGCAATATCGAAGGGCACACTCGTACAGCTCAAAGAAGATCGCGAGATCAGGTCGGTACTTACCGACAGCCGTAAAGCTGCCCAGCCCGGCTCATGCTTCGTGGCAATCAGCGGAACACGTCACGATGGTCATGAGTACATAAAAACATTATATGATGTAGGGGTAAGAATGTTTATTGTTGAGAAAGAGCTCAACTGGAAATCATTCGCAGAAGGAAATTTTTTTCTCGCTGAATCATCGCTTGCAACACTGCAAGATTTCGCAGCATATCATCGCTCACAATTCAATTACCCGGTTATTGGAATTACAGGCAGTAACGGAAAGACCATCGTGAAAGAATGGATCTACCAGTTACTCGCTCCACTCTACAGCATCGTTAAAAATCCCGGCAGTTACAATTCGCAGATCGGGGTTCCACTTTCTGTTTTGAAGATGCAGGCTCATCACGAGCTCGGTGTTTTCGAAGCAGGGATCTCTATACCTGGCGAAATGATCCATCTTCAACAGATCATTCGGCCTACCATCGGGATCTTCACCAACATTGGCCCATCGCACGACGCCGGTTTCACAGACAGATCACAAAAGATCCGCGAAAAGCTTTTGCTGTTCAAAGATTCTAAAGTGCTCATCTATTGTCGCGATCATAAAGAGATCGACAGCGAAGTCAAAAATCTATCGAACGACATACAGCTGCTCGGCTGGAGTGTGTCGAATGAAGATGGAACGCTGGAAGTTTCTTTCGAAGGCTCCGTGCATTCTTTCAGCGCACCGTTTACCGAGTCGGCATCAATCGAAAACCTTATTCACTGCGTGGTGTTGATGCTTTATCTCGGTGTTGCTCCTACCATGATCCAGGAAGGTATCAACAGCCTGAAGTCGGTGCCGATGCGACTCGAGTTGAAGCAGGGTGTAAATCAAAGTCTCATCATCGACGACAGTTATAATAATGATCTCGCTGGACTACAGATCAGTCTCGATTTTCTTGTTGGTCAGCAGAAGCAAAAGAAGGTGCTCATCTTATCCGACGTACTACAGTCGGGAATGAAAGATGAAGACCTGGCGAAAGAAATTGCGGGCATGGTGTCGAGGGCGGGAATAAATTCCTTCATTGGAGTTGGGCCGATACTCACTGCGCACGAGAGATTTTTTACCGAGGCTTCATTTTATCCCGATACGGAAAGTTTTTTGAATGACCTCGACGCGGAGCGTTTTCAAAATTCGGTTGTGTTGATCAAGGGCGCGCGGCCTTTTCGTTTCGAATCGGTTGTGCAGCGACTCCAGAGAAAAGTGCACGGCACTGTGATGGAGATCGATCTAAGCTGTGTTGTTCATAATCTCAATCTTTTCAAATCGAGATTGCAGCCCAGCGTAAAGTTGATGGTGATGGTGAAAGCTTTCGCTTATGGAAGTGGAAGCGAAGAGGTCGCGAATCTCCTTCAATATCACCAGGTAGATTATCTCGGTGTCGCTTATGCCGATGAAGGCATCGAGTTGAGGAAGAACAGGATCTCGTTGCCTATCATGGTGATGAATCCGTCGGAAGAAAGTTTTCCCGCGTTGCTCGAATACAATCTCGAACCCGAGATCTACAGTCTCAAGATCCTCCGTTCTTTCGCTCGTTTTCTCGGAAGGCGATCATGTAACGTTCACATCAAGTTCGATACGGGCATGCACCGTCTCGGCTTCGAAGAAGAGGATCTCAATGAGCTCATCTCTATTCTCAAATCACATCCGGGTATGGTCATCGCTTCTGTGTTCAGTCATCTTGCCGGCTCCGACGAAGCCGAACACGATGACTTCAGCAAAGAACAAGTGGCGATCTTCAATCAACACTACGAACAATTGAGCGAAGCACTTCAGCAACGTCCCGTGCGTCATGTTTTGAATTCACCGGGGATCCTTCGCTTTCCTCAATTTCAATTCGAGATGGTTCGATTAGGAATCGGGTTGTATGGCGTTGATCCCACCGACGAAAAGAAAGCCGACTTGCAACCCGTGGCCACGCTGAAGACGGTGATCTCGCAGGTAAGAAAAGTTCCGAAGGGACAATCTATCGGCTACGGAAGAAAAGGCCGCGCCACCAACGACATGACGATTGCCACAATTGCTATCGGTTATGCCGATGGTTTCAGTCGCGCATTCAGCCGCGGCGTCGGTGTTGTGTTGGTCAATGGCAAGCGTGCACCGGTAGTTGGCAATGTTTGTATGGACATGACGATGATCGACGTTACCGGCATTGAAGCTAACGAAGGAGATGAGGTTATCATTTTCGGAAAAGATCTTCCGATAGGAGAGGTTGCTTCGAAGATCAATACAATTCCGTATGAGATCCTAACGAATACGAGTGAAAGGGTGAAAAGAGTGTTTCATGCGGAGAGTATTTAGTGCAACGAGCAATGTGCAATGTGCAATGAATGGTCTTCGAAGGACACTTCGTTGCACGTTGCACAATTTCTTTAGCCGCAGCCTAAATTCTTTTTAAGATCCCTATCCGGTATACCTCCAAAATCAAACGGCTTTTCATCGTCATTCTGTTGAGGTATTTCTTTAGGCTTTTCGAGCACTATTTTTTTCCGGGCGGCCTTCTGTTTCCCCTTCTTTTTCATACGTTGCGGGGCTTATTTAGATCAAATAAACTTGGCCCAAACTAGTAAATCTGTCGCAGACATGCTTCCCGGCGAAGTAGCGGTAATCTCCGGGTTCATGGACGATGAGATCTCTCCGAAGCTTTTGGAAATGGGCTTTCTGCCAGGAACCTTCGTAACATTCAACTTTGCCGCCCCCCTGGGCGATCCCATCTGCGTTAGCGTCTCTGGTTTCGACTTATCGCTTCGCATTGCCGAAGCCTCCACCATTTCAATTCTTGAGTAATGGCCGGAGATAAGAAATTGCGTATCGCCCTGGCGGGCAAGCCAAACTCCGGCAAGTCATCTTTATTCAATCAACTCACGGGCCTCAATCAGAAGACCGGAAATTTTCCTGGTGTTACCGTCGAAAAAAGAACGGGCACATTCACGATCAAGGGAACGTCGGCCGATCTCATGGACCTGCCGGGTATCTATAGCCTGTATGCCCGAACACTCGACGAAAAAATTGTAGCGGAGATCTTCGCTAATCACTCCAGCGAATTTTATCCCGACGAAGTTGTACTGATCGCCGACGCAACAAATCTCAAGAACAGTTTCCTGTTGCTTACTCAGTTGATAGACCTGGGTCTGCCTGTTGTTCTTGCACTGAACATGATGGACCTCGCCGTTAAATCGGGACAGAGTGTCGACATCAAAAAATTATCGTTCGCATTCGATGTTCCTGTTGTAATGATCAACGCGCGCAAAGGACAGGGAATTGACGAGCTCAAAGAAGTTCTCGCTACGCGCGTAAAGCCATCCTCACGAAAGATCTTTACGATAAGCGATGAAATTTTGCCTTCGGTTCGCCAGATCAAAGAACATTTCAAGCTGCGATCCGATTACGAAGCCTACCAGGTACTTCAGCAAACAGACAGCCTCACGCATTTAACTGCGGACGAAAAGAACCACGTTCATTCTATCGCAAAGCAGGTCGGGTTCTTCCCCGGCAAATACCAGGGCGCCGAAACTATTCGTCGTTACGAATTCATCCAGGATCTTTTGAACAGTGTGATCATCAAAGCTTCGAATCCCGGATGGAAGAAGTCATCACATCGTATCGACAAGATCGTAACACATAAAGTGTGGGGCTACGCAATCTTCTTTGCACTGCTGTTCCTCATCTTCCAGTCCATCTTCGCGTGGGCGCAGGTGCCCATGGACATTATCGACAATGGATTCGCTACGCTGAGTGATTGGTTAGATAAGTCTTTACCAGATGGACCGTTGTTCGACCTGATCTCGCAAGGGATCATTCCTGGCATTGGTGGCATTATCATTTTTATTCCGCAGATCGCGGTGTTGTTTGCTTTCATTTCAATACTCGAAGAAACCGGCTACATGTCGCGCGTGGTGTTCCTGATGGATAAGATCATGCGACGCTTCGGATTGAATGGCAAGAGCGTGGTTCCGTTGATGTCGGGATGGGCTTGCGCTATACCTGCGATCATGGCAACGCGGACGATCGAAAACTGGAAAGACAGGCTGATCACGATCCTTGTAACGCCGTTCATGAGTTGCTCGGCACGACTTCCCGTGTTCGCCATTCTCGTTGCTCTCACGATACCCGATAAAATGATCTGGGGTTTCATCAACCTCCAGGGTCTTGTGATGATGGGATTGTACTTGCTCGGATTTCTTGCTGCAATACTCTCTGCGTTGTTGATGAAGTTCCTGATCAAGGCAAAAGAGAGAAGTTATCTTATCATGGAGTTGCCAACGTATCGGATGCCAATGTGGAAAAACGTTGGTCTCGCTATTGTCGACAAAACGAAAGCATTCGTGTTCGATGCGGGCAAAGTTATTCTCGCGATCTCAATCGTGTTGTGGGTACTGGCAAGCTTTGGCCCGGGCAACAGGATGGAGAAAGCGGAAGAGACTGTCTTACAACAATCACAAAACTTAAGACTGACGGAGCAAGGTCTTGCCGACAGGATAGCCGCATATAAACTCGAGAATTCATATGCTGGTGTTATCGGTAAGTTTATCGAGCCTGCGATTCGTCCGCTGGGTTATGATTGGAAGATCGGCATTGCGCTGATCACATCGTTTGCAGCGCGCGAAGTTTTCGTTGGAACTATAGCAACTATCTACAGTCTCGGTCACACCGAAGATCCGCAGCCAATACGCGAGCGATTGGAGAACGAGATCAATCCCGAAACCGGCGGACCGAGGTTTACGATGGCCGTTGGATTTTCGCTGCTGATCTTTTACACTTTCGCTATGCAATGCATGAGCACCATTGCCATTGTGAAACGCGAAACTGGTGGATGGAAATGGCCGCTCATCCAACTCGCTTACATGACTGGTCTCGCTTACCTCGGCGCGTTTATCGCCTACCAATTTTTGTCCTGAATTCCTTTATCTTTAGGCTTAGACCTTCCTATGAAAAACAAAAACTACAACCTCGGGCTGTTGTACATGATCCATCTTTTGATCAGCTCCGATGGCGAAGTAAGCAGGGATGAAGAACATGCCTGGGAAATCATCAAACAAAAAGAAGGAATCTCCGAAGATACTTTTGGTGAATTCAGGAAGAGTCTTGAGAACAAGAAAGAAAGAGAGATCTACCAGGCAGGTATCGATTACCTGAATCTCTGTACGAACACGGAAAAACTTGATGCTTTCTCACATCTCTATCGTCTCTCCGAAGCAGATGGAAACGTTCACGTAAAAGAAGTTCGTCTCCTCCTCTACTCCATCCGTATGACCGGCATCGAGTTTAACGATGTTGTAGACCACGCAAAGAAAGTGGTGTGAAACGGATAGGGTTTCTTATTCTTTTAATAACCGTTCTTTTCGCTTGTAGTGAAAAGAAAAACATCTTCGAAGACAACGACATCAGGCACATTGCCGACCTGCAAGACAGGCGAAAGACCGACAGCCTGCTGCTCTATCTTAAATCGGATAATGTAGAGCAACGAAAACGCGCAGCTATCGCGTTTGCCTCCGTACAAGACACCACCACCATAGCAGAACTCTGGAAAGTGCCCGATGTCGAAGCTGTGTATTCGCTTGGCCAGATGTATGCCTTCGGCTCTTACTATCCATTGAAAGAAAAGATCAGCAAAGGCAATGCACCCGGCATACGTCGCGAGGCTTTCGAAGCATTCGGGAAGGTGCTGAAGCAAAATGATATTGAGATGCTTTACGACAGCACGAATGCCGAAGGCGTTGCGTGGGGAATTTATCGCGCGGGCATTCGCGGCGTTACCGATTCTGTTCTCGTGAAGGAAGCGGCAGCGATACTGTCGAATAAAAATTCAACGCGCGACGACCGACTTGCTGCCGCTCATTTCTTTGCGAGGTCTAAAGTTGTAGACGAAGCTGCTGTTATTGCTGCTACCGCCGACAGCGATGCCGAAATAAGAATGGCTGCCGTAAGTGCTTTGTCGAAGATAAAAGATGAGACAACGGTAACGAAAGCTATCAAAGACGAAGACTATCGTGTGCGTGTAAGCGCTGCCCGTGCGCTTCGCACGAAGCGCTGGAAATTTTCGAAGTCACTCTTCGCAGAATTACTTCACGATACAAATCCGAATGTGAGCATCGCAGCTGCCGAAGTTGTTTCAAATATAGATTCTGCCGATTGGCAAACGTTGTCGGCCTGGGCCAACGAAGCAAAGAACTGGAGAGTGTCCGGCACGCTGTTCGAAGCGGCTGCGAAGAAAAATAAAGACGTTCTGAAGATGAATGGCTTCAGCAACAATCTCTCGCGAAGAAAACCGTATGAGCTCGCGGCCGTGATCAACGCGATGTCGCAAGATCCATCCAGGACCGGTGAGATCGTAGAGATGTTTAAGAACGCGAAAGTTAAAGTTGTTAAGTCAACTGCTGCTACGGCTCTTGCCCGAATGACGTCGGACCTCGAGATCTTCAAAATGATCATTACTGATGGCGACCAGGGTGCGATCATCCCGGTTTGCAATGCCATCATAGATACAACACGAGGTTTCAAAAAGATCATCAAAGACTATTCATTCCTCGAAGAAGCAAAATCCAGGTTGTCGTTGCCGCGCGACTACGAAACATACGCTCCTCTCGAAGAAGCAATCAACTACCTGAAGGGTCTGCCTCCGCCCGAGCCGCTGAAGAACGAATACAATCATCCTATCGATTGGGCGCTTGCCTTAACCATTCCGAAAGATCAGAAGGTGCTGGTAAAAACTTCGAAGGGCGACATCGTTATGCAGTTGTTCATCGAAGAAGCTCCGGGTTCTGTTGTGAACTTCGTGCAGCTCGTGAAGACAGGCTACTACAACGGCAAGTTCTTTCATCGCGTCGTTCCCAACTTCGTAATACAGACGGGTTGTAATCGCGGCGATGGCTTTGGCAGCGAAGATTATTCTATCCGTTCAGAATTCAGCCAGCGTAAATACAAGACTGGCAGCGTCGGTATGGCTTCGGCGGGCAAAGACACGGAAGGAACTCAGTGGTTCATTACACATTCTCCCACGCCGCATCTCGACGGCAAGTACACTATCTTTGCGGAAGTTGTAAGCGGAATGGATGTTGTTCACCAGATCGAAGTTGGTGACAAGATCATTGAAGCCCGCCTCATTAGTGATGACAAATAAATTCTACCAGCAGTTCAGGCTTGGTGTACTCGGCGGCGGTCAGCTCGGACGAATGTTGATCCAGTCCGGCATCGATCTCAACATCGAGTTCAATGTTCTTGACCCGGATGCCAACGCACCCTGCAGCCAGATCTCTCATTTTACTTGTGGCAAGCTTACCGATTTCGATACTGTGATGGCCTTCGGAGAGAAATGTGATCTCATTACTATAGAAATCGAGAACGTCAACATCGATGCTTTAAAAGAATTGGTGAAAAAAGGGAAAAAAGTCTTCCCTCAGCCCGAAGTAATTGAGCTAATTCAAGATAAGCGCGTTCAGAAGCAATTTTATAAAGAGCACGGCATCCCCACCGCCGAGTTCATACTCACTGAGAATAGAAGCGATGTCCTCAAATATGCTTCTGCCTTTGTGCCATCGGCACACAAGCTCGGTAAAGGAGGATATGATGGCCAGGGCGTTCAGATCATTCGAAGCACCGATGATTTACATAAGGCCTTCGACGCTCCAGGTGTCCTCGAAAAACTTATCGACTTCGAAAAAGAGATCGCCGTTATCGTCTCACGCAACGAACGCGGAGAAGTGAGAGTCTTCCCCTCTGTGGAAATGGTGTTTCATCCCGAAGCCAACCTCGTAGAATATCTCCTCTCGCCGGCCCAGATCGACGATGCTCTTGAGAATCGGGCTGCCGAAATAGCAACAAGCATCATAGAAAAGCTGAAAATGGTCGGGATTCTCGCCGTTGAAATGTTCCTGACAAAGGATCATAAGCTTCTAGTAAACGAGATCGCTCCGCGTCCGCACAACAGTGGTCATCATACTATCGAAGCAAACGCAACCTCTCAATATCAGCAGCATCTTCGTGCGATACTCGGACTGGCTCCCGGCAACACAGAGGCCATCCTTCCGGCAGCCATGGTAAACCTGCTGGGCGAAGAAGGTCATACAGGTGTCGCTAACTATTCCGGTCTCGAAGAGGTGCTGGCAATTACCGGAACACATGTTCATCTTTACGGCAAGAAAATGACGAAGCCTTTTCGCAAGATGGGCCACGTTACCATCGTAGATCGCGATGTTGATAGTCTGAAGAAGAAGATCGATTTTGTAAAGAAAACTTTAAAGGTCACAACATGAAGCCAGTCGTCGGCATCATCATGGGAAGCCAGTCGGATCTGAAGATCATGCGACAGGCTGCCGAATTCCTTGAAGAGATGAAGATCTCTTTCGAGGTCACCATTGTGTCGGCGCACCGCACGCCCACCCGTATGGTGAAGTATGCCACCGAGGCCCGCGGCCGTGGCATCAAGGTAATTGTTGCCGGCGCCGGCGGTGCCGCACACCTGCCTGGCATGGTGGCGTCGCTCACAACGCTGCCGGTGATCGGCGTGCCCGTAAAATCGTCAAACTCGATCGATGGCTGGGACTCGGTTCTTTCGATCCTGCAAATGCCTTCCGGCGTGCCGGTGGCCACTGTAGCGCTCGACGGCGCCCGCAACGCCGGGATCCTCGCCGCACAAATCATCGGCACCAGCGATTCGAAGGTCGCAACGCGCCTGGAGAAGTTTAAACAACAGCTCCAGTCCAGGGTTGAAGACGCCGTAAAAGAGATCGTCGAAAAAGGCTGGAAAACCCTGTAATAAACAAATCGCGGAAATCCATTGTGTAGAAAAAACACGTATATTCTCCGCCGATTTTAATCTCCTCTCCATCGTTAATGAAGCCCGCAGAAAAAGGCTGGTTGAAAGAATATCTCGAGTTCCGACAGGACCTCCTGAAAAACCTTGCCGCCGAAAGCAAGAAGGCATCGCATCCCGAACATTCATTGTACCGGGTGATACAGCCTATGGGCCTCATGTATGGCCAATCCATCAGCCTGGTAGATCATCCGCAGTCCGACCAATGGGACGAACGCGACAGGATGAAGATCCTCCTCGCCGAAAGCCTCATCAGCAGCTCGCTTCTCTTCTACGACAAGCAGATAAAGAATCCTGACGAACTCTCGACCGTGATCCTGAAGACAGTTGAAAGCATCGGCAATTTTTATAACAACGTTTTCCCCGAACTCGCCACCCCGACAAAAACATTATTCGGCCGCAAGAAATCATCGCTCGAACTGGCGGAACGCATTCTCGACAAACGCATCGAGCACACTGCAGACTTCGGTGGCAACTTCTGGGTACAGTTCTTTCACAATAGCCTTCTCTTCCTCGACATATTCATCTTCGGCCAGTGGATCCACACCAATGCCGATAGGATCGTTGCCGACTTCTTTAAGTACGAAAGAGAAGAGCTTCGCTTCTCGGTGGTGAAGATCATCGCAGCAGCAGCCCACGCCAACACAACTATCGAATACGAAGAGCGCAAGCTTCTCGAGTTTTTCTTACAGAGTACAGGCCTCAGCAACGAAAGAAAGAAGGAAGCATTCAAGATCTTCGAAGAAGGAGTATCTATCGACGGTATCAATCTTCCTACGAACAACTCCTGGATCCTGAAAAAGTATTTCCTCGAGATGGCCATTCTTACTATTTGGTCAGACAAGCGTGTGGACGAAAGGGAAGAGAAATTCCTGGCCGACCTCTGTGTGTACCTGGGCTTCAGTGAAGATGATCTCGACAACAGTATTATGGCTATCGAAGGATTCGTGCTCGAGCATTGGGACCAGATCAGCCTCCTTCAAAACAAAAAAGACTTCAACGAAGTAAGTGAGCGTTTCATCAACAGGCTTTCGAAAGTTGCTTCGAACAACAGCAAGCGCCTCGTGAAAGAAGCGCAGGATAGCAACGAACTGATGTCGTTACTTCAAAAGGCGAAGGCAAACGAGTTGAGCGACGATGAGAAGCACAGATTACAGGACTTATTGATCAGCGTGCTGAAGACCATTCCGACATTCGTCATCATTTCGCTTCCGCAAAAGTTTTTGACGCTGCCGATCTTAATGAAGATCCTTCCGAAGAATTTCTTCGCGGAAGCGTTAACTGCCAGTTAACACTAACCAAAGTTATTCTGCTGCCGCTTCGCCCGGCTTATCTTTTTCCTTTTTTGGAATGAGCACTGAGAAGATGATACTCAGCGCAAGTGTTACCACGATCACCGTAAACGATAATTCGATAGGGATTTCGATGGCAAACATATCGAGGAGCATTTTCGCACCGATGAAGAAAAGAATAATTGAAAGTCCTTTCTGCAACAGGTAGAACTTGTCGATGATACCGGCGAGCAGGAAGAACATTGCTCTTAACCCGAGTACAGCGAAGATGTTCGAAGTATAGATGAGGAATGGATTCGTTGTGATCGCGAACGCAGCAGGAATAGAGTCGACCGCGAAGATCAGGTCGGTTGTTTCGATGAGGATCACAACCAAAAACAATGGGGTAAACATCAGCTTGGGTTTGAACAACACAAACTTGCCACCATGTTCTTCGTTGGTCATGGGGAGGTACTTTTTACATAACCTCATGATCGGGTTTTTCTCCGGATCGATCTTGTCGTCGCTGTCCTCGAAATAGATCTTGATACCTGAATAGATCAGGAACACACCGAAGACATAAAGTATGGCGTGGACTTTCGCGATGAGCACTGCTCCCACGAAGATGAAAAAGCCTCGAAACACAACGGCGCCAAGGATACCCCAGAAGAGAATTCCGTGATAGTATTCCTCTTTAACAGAGAAGTATTTCAGGATAAGAAGGATAACGAATATGTTGTCGACCGACAGCGCGTACTCCGTGAGGTAAGCTGAGAAATAAGAGAATGCTGCGTCCAGTCCACCGGCTTGTCCGTCGTCGGGAAGAGGGTCGTAGAGATAAATAAAGACGCCGAAAAGGGTGCTTACGAAAACCCAAAAGATCGATTGGTAAAGAGCTGATTTGGTCGTGATCTTCCTGCTGGTCTTATGGAAGACACCCAGGTCGAGAATGAGGAAGATCGCAACTATCAGGGCAAAAACGCCAAAAAGGACCATTTCCGAGTTGCTGGAATTGAAGAAAGACGTCAAAAGCATGCCCTTGTTTTCCGCGTTTTTATATTATTAAAAGAGGTGACTATCTGATCGTTTCCAACAGCTAATCACCTCTCGAACATCAAAGCTACGAATATTCACTAAACCAAAAAGTAACGGGGTAATGTTTATAGGGATAGACGCTTAAAAGTAACTCGTAAACTTTAGTTACCTCCTCGCGCATTTATCGCAAACTCCCTGTATCAAAAGATTAAGCTCACTCGCAGAATAACCATCCGGAAGTTGGATAGTCGGTATGCCTACTTGTTCGAGACAATTGGTTTGCCCGCAAACACTGCATTTGAAATGCACATGTTCGTGATGATGATTGTGTATTGTACACGCAATGTCACACAACGCATACTTGAGTGAACCTCCATCATCAAGCACTTTATGAATAACACCGCTGTCGAGAAAAGTCTTGAGTGTACGGTAAACCGTAACGCGATCGTAAGAAGCAGCGATCTTTCTTTCGATATCAGAATAACTTAGTGCACGCTCGTTTTGAAGAAACAACGACAGTATTGCTGCCCTGCTCGATGTAGAGCGCAGGTGATGATCTTTCAGCAATTGTGTTTGTGTTCGTTTCACTCAGTCACTTCAAGCTGCATTCTTAACAGGTTACTATAGATCCCCTGATCCATTGCATTCAATTCACTGTGCGTACCAGACTCGGCAATCACACCTTCTTTTATCACCAGGATCCGGTCTACTTTCCTGATCGTACTCAGCCTGTGAGCAATCACGATCGTTGTCCGGTTTTCCATAAGCTTCTCTAATGCATCCTGAACGAGCCTCTCCGAAGCTGCATCGAGTGAACTCGTTGCTTCATCCAATATCAATATCGATGGATCTTTCAATATCGCACGCGCAATTGCCACACGCTGTCTTTGTCCGCCCGACAACTTCACGCCACGATCGCCGACAACTGTATCCAATTGTTCAGGGAATGTGTCGATGAACTCCCATGCATTCGCCTTTCTTGCAGCATCTTCAATCTCTGCATCAGAAGCGCCTGGCCTTCCGTAAGCAATGTTCTCGCGAATGGTTCCGCCAAACAACATCACTTCTTGCGGAACAATACCAATGTTTCTCCTGTATGCTGTCAACGGGTAGTTCTTGGCGTTCTGACCATCCACTGTAATAGCGCCGTCGTTCGGTTCATAAGATCTCATCAGCAAACTGATGATCGTAGACTTACCAGAACCACTCGGTCCCACCAATGCTACTTTTTCGCCCGGCGCAATATTGAACGACATGTTCTTAAGCACGGTAACATCGGCGCGTGTTGGGTACCTGAATGATATGTTGTTGAAACTGATCTCACCTTTCAGCTTGATAGAGATGTCCGTATTTCCTTTTTCGTCGTGCAGATCGATGATCTCGAGCAGACGTTCGGAAGCGCCGATAGATTTCTGAAGTTGACCGTATTGATCGCCAAGGCCGGCAATAGATACGCCTATGAACATCGTATAGAACACGAATGATACAAGTTCACCGGGCAACATCACGCCAGTCTGAATAAGATAAGCGCCATGCCACACCACCGAAATAATTCCTCCGAACATCGCGATGATCGTGAATGACACAAACAGACCACGATAGTGTGCCGACTTTATAGCAGTGGAAACAACATCTTGTAAAGACTTCTTGTAACGCAATACTTCGAACAACTCGTTTGTAAATGCCTTGACAACAGATATCGAATGTAAAGTCTCTTCTATAATAACATTTGAGCTGGCCAGCTGGTCCTGCGTCTTCTTCGACATCTTGCGGATCGCTTTTCCAAACAAAAGGGCAGCGACAACCAACACGGGAAATATCAAAAGCATGAAGCCGGTAAGCCTGGGATTCATGATGAGGATCGCGCCCACGCCACCGATCAGTATCAGGATCTGTCGCAACAACTCGCCGAGCATAAATGTGTAGGCGTCAGAAAGTGTTTGAACATCCGACGTTACGCGACTCATTAATTCACCAACTCTGCGGCTGTCGAAAAAAGATTGAGGAAGCCATACCATTTTCTGGTAAACAGCAAGCCTGAGATCGGCGATAGACTTTTCGGTGAAGCGTGTGAAAAAGAAGATCCTGAAATACGAGAAGAATCCCTGCACTAAAATAATCGCGAAGAAACCCAATGCCACCTGGTTGATGGTGGATAAAAAGAATGTGGATTTGCCGGAGGCGGCATCGAGTAATTTTCCGGCCATGAACGGGAACGTGAGCGCGGTGAGGCTCGAAAAGGCGAGCGAGATCATGCCCATGATAAACGTGCCTTTGTACGGAAGCACGTAATGAAAAATTCCGAGGAATTTCCTCAGCCCCGCTTTTGTTACCGGCGCCTTCGGGCTATCGTCATCCAATTTTCTTCTTGCCATCGATCAATACAGACGAAAATCTTTACAAGTTATTCTAGAACTTCACCAGTGATTAAAAACTTTACACTGTCACTCATCACCATCTTCTGAGTTCCTTCAATACGATAGTGACTTACAAGATGTCGCTCATTCAACTCCAACACCATCGTTCTATCATTCTTATACAATGCATTCTCTTCCGTCCATGCCGCTTCTATTTTCCTGAGATCTTTCGGCGTTCTTAGAAAATAAAACCTGATCAATGATACTGGTACCAGCCGGTTTGCCTTGATCTCGCGAATAGTGAGGTTGCTGTTGGTGTCGCGTATGTCCGAAACAACATAAGCGTCAAGGAACGATGCTTTGTTTACCTGGTCGAGCTGACGAAAAATATCGAGCTCATTGGACCATTGAAGGCTGTCGGGCTTAAAAGAGATTTCATCTTTTTTCCCACCGATCTCTACTGACTTTTTTAATGTATTGCCGGGGAGAGATTTTATTTGAGCAGAAATGAGACTGTCAACGTCGGCGAAAGTTTTTGTGCTTACGGGATCCTTTTTGGCACACGATGAAAAAACGACTATCGCAACCAATAACGTCATTCGTGAAACGTGCAATGAGCAACGTGCAACGAAGGCCCTCATTGCACTTTGCACGTTGTACTTTGCACGCTTATTAGTCAATGAGCACATTCCCTGTCATTTCTTTGGGGATCTTCACTCCCATTATTTTCAAAATGGTTGGCGCAAGATCTCCCAGCTTACCATTCTTCAATTTCCCTTTATAATCATCGTCAACAAGAATGCACGGAACAAGATTGGTTGTGTGGGCCGTGTTCGGACTTCCATCGTCGTTCAACATCGTCTCTGCGTTGCCGTGGTCGGCGATCACGATCGTAGCATAACCGTTCTTCCTGGCAGCTTCGGTAACAACCTGGTTGCACTGATCAACGGTCTCAACAGCTTTCACGGCAGCTTCAAACACGCCGGTGTGTCCAACCATGTCGGGATTAGCGAAGTTGAGAATAATAAAGTCTGCCGATTGCTTTTCGAGCTCCGGCACGATCTTGTCACGAATGTCGGCCGCACTCATTTCCGGTTTCAGATCGTAAGTAGCAACTTTTGGTGAAGGCGCCATGATCCTCGACTCGCCGGGAAAATTCTCTTCGCGTCCGCCCGAGAAGAAGAATGTTACGTGCGGATATTTTTCGGTCTCCGCGATGCGGATCTGTTTCAAAGATTCTTTCGCGATCACTTCACCCAACGTATTCTCGAGATTGTCTTTATCGAAGATGATCTTCACGTTCTTGAATGAGTCGTCGTAGTTCGACATCGTTACGTAAAACAAGCTGAGCTTTTTCATTCCCTGTTCGGGAAAATCCTGTTGCGTAAGCGCTTGTGTTATTTGCCTGCCGCGGTCTGTTCTGAAGTTAAAACACAATACAACGTCGCCTTCCGAAATGGTTGCGAGAGGTTTACCGTCTTTACCAACATGCACGATCGGTTTAATGAACTCGTCTGTTACGTTGGCTGCATAAGATTTTTCGATGGATGAAATGAGGTCGGTCGATTTCTCGCCCGTTCCATTCACCATCAGGTCGTATGCGAGCTTCACTCTTTCCCAACGCTTGTCGCGATCCATTGCATAGTAGCGACCGATAACACTTGCAATAGAGCCTGTCGTTTTATCGAGATGTTGTTGAAGGTCCTGGAGATAACCAACGCCACCTTTTGGATCGGTATCGCGACCGTCGGTGAATGCGTGGATGAAAAGATCTTTTACGCCGCTGTTCTTCGCGATCGTGCAGAGCCCTTTCAAATGTTCGATGTGCGAATGAACGCCGCCATCGGATAGCAATCCAATGAAATGGATCTTACGATTGGTCTTCTTCGCATATTCGAACATTTCGACGAGAACGGGATTCGTGTCAAGCTCTTTGTCTTCTATCGATTTGTTGATCCTGACAAGATCCTGGTATACAACCCGGCCGGCGCCTATGTTCATATGACCGACCTCAGAGTTACCCATCTGCCCCGCAGGCAATCCAACGGCAAGTCCCGATGCTTCGAGCTTACTATGAGGATATTTTTGGTATAGAGAATTGATGTATGGTGTTTTCGCTTGTGCAACAGCCGACACTTTTGGATCGCTCCCGAGTCCCCAACCGTCGAGGATCATCAGCAGTACTTTCTTTGGCATAAAGAATGAAATAAATTGACTTTGTCCGACGAAGCTTTAGCGTAGCCGGACCGCAAATATAGGGGGCAGTTAGGGGTATTTCAGATTTCTTGATGATAGGATTATGGCATAATTTTGGGACCAGCTAAGTAACCTTATGGCGAGAATATACTGTTTGGCCGTGTTTATAGTCTGTTTTGGCGTTATCCCCGCGTCGGCACAGGACATCTTTGCTCCCATGAAAGATGCCATTAAGACAGGTAATGCCAAGGAGGTCATCAAATTCTTCAACACCTCTGTCGATATGAACCTGGATGGCGAAGTAGCCATGTACAGCAAAGCCCAGGCTGAGTTTGTATTGAGAGACTTTTTCAAGAAACATCCTTCGTCCGATTTTTCAATCGTTCACACCGGTTCATCGAAAGGTGGACTCCAGTTCGCGATAGGACGATATGTTAGCAACACCGATACTTTCGATGTCGTTATCCGGGTAAAGGAAGTAAGCGGCAATTATCTCATTCATGAGATAAACTTCGTGAAAGATTGATCGTGCATGTTTGATCTCGCCGGCAAGAATTATCCTCCATACCTCACTCAGGAGGCCCTCTCTGAATTTATCGGGGCCGCGTTCACCGAAGATGTAGGCGAAGGTGATCATTCAAGTCTCGGCGCTATTCCTGCTCCCGCTCATTCCACGGCACGACTGCTAGTCAAAGACAACGGCATCCTCGCCGGTATCGAAATGGCTTCGATGATCTTCCAGTTCTACGATCCAACGCTGGTGATGAAGCCAAACTTCAAGGATGGCGACGAAGTAAAGAAAGGCGACATCGCTTTCACTGTCGAAGGGTTATCGCGATCCATATTATCGTGCGAGCGCATTGTGCTCAACTGCATGCAACGAATGAGTGGCATCGCCACATTCACTCACAGGCTGTCGCAACTAATTGCCGGTACCAAAGCGAAGCTGATGGACACCCGGAAAACAACTCCCAACTTCAGGTTATTAGAAAAGTGGGCTGTGCTGATCGGCGGCGGTGTGAATCATCGTTTTGCTCTATACGATATGGTGATGCTGAAAGACAATCATACCGACATGGCCGGCGGCATCCGCCCGGCAATCGAAAACACGAAACGATATCTCGCCGGGAAAAACAAACAGCTCCGTATTGAAGTCGAGACACGAAATCTCGGGGAAGTGAAAGAAGTTCTCGCAGTGGGCGGGGTAGACGTGATCATGCTCGACAACATGAGTGTTGAAGACATGCGCGAAGCCGTAAATGTCATCGGTGGCCGATGCAAGACCGAAGCGAGCGGCGGAATCACTGAGCAAACCATCGCAAACGTAGCCCAAAGCGGTGTAGACTACATATCTGTGGGTGCCCTGACCCATTCCGTTAAAAGTCTTGACCTCAGCCTGAAATTCTTTGCTTAAAGAACTATTTTTGCGGTCCGACTACGCTAAAGCTCCGTCGGACAAAGCGAATTAATTGTGTTATGCTCGTTAAGACTAAAAACTACCGGATGGATAAGAACGAATACATCCGTATCGCATTCAGGAATATTGTGCGTCAGCAGTGGTGGGTGGGGTTGATCGCCATCGCGATATGCCTGGGTTCTGTGTGGGTGTTTAGTATCTGGTGGTACATTGGTGCTGCGGTTGCTTTAGGTCTGTACTTACTTTTCTGGTGGCTGCAGTTCTATGGAGTTACACAACTCGAGCAGGGCAAGATGTTGTTTGAAAGATACTCTTACGAGATCACCAGTCAGCAGATCCTGATGAAACTGAACTCGCGTGAAGGAATGCCCATCAAGTGGGATCAGATCAAGAGCGCAAAGGTTGGTAAAGATTATTTCCTGTTGTTCATCAATAAAGCGCAGATCATTCATCTTCCATTTAAGATCTTCAACACCGACAACGAACGCAAGTTTGTTCAGAGCATCATGAAGACAAAAGGATTAACTTCATAAATGTTCGACGACGAAAGTCCAAAGAAAAAAAAGAAAGTAACTCCTTCCGAAGCACTCTCCAAAGTGTACAACTATTGTGCTTACCAGGAACGATCACATCGCGAAGTAAAAGAGAAACTCTTCAGTTACGGTCTTCATTCCGATGAAGTAGAACAGATCCTCTCAAAGCTTATTACCGACGGCTTCCTGAACGAAGTTCGATTCGCGAAAGCATTCGCCGGCGGAAAATTCCGTATGCAAAAATGGGGTCGCATTAAGATCGAGAACGAACTCAACGCTCTCGGTCTTAGTCGCAATTGCATCCGAAGCGGGATGAAGGAAATATTAGACGACGACTATCAGAAAACCTTACAGCAATTGTTGAAAAAAAAGAACGCACTCATCTCCGAACCCAACCTGTTCAAAAAAGAAACAAACTTGCACAGTACGCTATTGGACGCGGCTTCGAACCCGACCTCGTTTGCGAACACTCAAAGAAATCCTTTGAACTATTCGATGAATTTTCCGTTACTTGAATCTTTCACGTAACACCCACACTATGCAGCTTGTACGTGCTTGCGTCTCAATCATCGATCAGCTGGAAAACATGGTGGACAGAAATTGGTGATGCCGATTTTTCGAAGCCTTCGCCGGCCCCTCAGCAACTCCACCATCGGTCAGCACCTGCGTCACACCATCGAGTTCTTCCTCTGCCTCGAAAATGGTTTTCGCGAAGGACTTATCAACTACGACAAACGGGCACACGACAAGCTCATCGAAACCGACAAGCTCATCGCACTAAGCGCCATTCGACGGATCCGCAGATTCATTGTTACAACAACTAACGACTGCTCTCTTCGTCTCGACGTTGGCTACGATCGCCACAGCGACGACTGCGTCACCATTCAGACCAACTACTTCCGCGAACTCACATATAATATAGAACACGCGGTACACCACATGGCCCTTATCAAAATCGGCATTCGCGAGGTCGCAGGCTACGTAACGCTTCCCGCCGATTTTGGAATCGCTGTATCCACTTTGCGCCACAACAATAAACATGAAGCTGTGGCGGAGTAATTTCATGATCAAACTCAGGTCGTGGGAATACTGGCCTTTCGGAATTCCTCCAGGGACCCGTATTCATCTATTGGTTGCTCCTCGCCCTGAAAGAACGATCCATCTTTTTTTTCTCAGCATCCAATCCGGGTATTCTTCCGGTGGAATGATGGGCGAATCGAAGTCGGCCGTGCTGGACTTAATACCGAAAGAAGTTAAACCGAAAACATTTTTAGTAAAGCTGCCTGCAACGGTAAAGTCTGTCGTCGACCAGATGACTTCGAATGATCTTTCATTCCCGATTATATTCAAACCCGATCTCGGTGAACGAGGATGGATGGTGCGAAAGATCAACAACGAAAGCGACGTTCAACAGTACCTCAATGAGATCCGTATCGATTTTGTAATGCAGGAGCTTGTCGATCTCCCGCTGGAGTTCGGAGTTTTTTATGTTCGTTATCCCGATCGTCCTCATGGCAATGTTACATCTATCACGATGAAACAGTTTCTCAGTGTAACAGGCAACGGACGAAGCACGCTTCGGGATCTTATCTTATCAGTAGATCGTGCAAAGCTTCAATGGGACGTTCTGAAAGAAAAGTATAAGAATGAATTGGATCTTGTGCCCGGCAAAGGTGAATTGATAGAACTCGTTTCAATCGGCAATCATTGTTTGGGAACAACTTTCTTAAACGCCAATCATCTTATCACTCCCAAGCTCAATGCTTCATTCGACTCGATCAGTAAAAAAGTAAACGGGTTTTACTTCGGCCGGTTCGATCTTCGTTGTGCTTCATTCGAAGATCTCGAAGCGGGTAACGTAAAAATTGTAGAGCTCAACGGATGTGGTGCGGAGCCCGCACACATCTATCACCCAGGCTCTTCGTTCTGGCGCGGAATGGCAACGTTGTTTGCTCATGTGCACAGCATGTATCGCGTTAGTGCTATCAATCATTCGAAGGGCGTTCCTTATCTTTCTTTCAAAGAAGGGCGGGCGATCTATAAAAATTTCAAAGCCCTTAAGTCGGCTTCATGATCTACATCCAGGTTTTCTTAGTTGGTCTCGTCTTCAGTTTTCTTGGATCGATCCCACCAGGGACTCTTAACATCTGTGTTCTTCAACTGGGACTTCAGAAAAAGATCGGCGCCGCGCTTCGATTTGCCCTGGCGGTTTCAATCATCGAATATCCTTATACATGGATCGGTGTTCAATTCGAATACTGGATCACATCATCACCCGCGGTGATCGAAAACTTCGAACTGCTAACAGCTATCGTTATGACGATCATTGGTGTGCTCAACATCTGGTCGGCACAAAAGCCCACCGAGTTTGCCAATCGATTTAACGAAAGCGGCTTTCGCCGCGGTATCATACTGAGCATTCTCAACCCTATGGCCATTCCTTTCTGGATAGGCATCACGGCATACCTGAAAGCACAGGGCTGGATCGATCTTTCGTCGACAGCGAAGCTTCATCTTTACATCCTGGGCACATCGGTGGGTGCCATGTTGTTGCTCACGCTGTACACTTACCTTGCCGGCCGGCTTTCGCAATACGTTACCGGTAATAAGTGGGTGAAACTGATTCCCGGTGTTACGCTGCTTTCATTGGGAGTGTATGCTTTCGTGCGATACCTATTTTAACTTCGACGTCTCTTTATATCGAAAGCACGACTCCATGTGGTCGTTCACAAGTCCGCATGCCTGCATGTGCGCATAGACCACGGTGCTTCCCACGAACTTGAATCCACGTTTGATAAGATCTTTGCTCAACGCATCCGACTCGGGTGTTGTGGCTGGTACGCTTCCCATACCGCTGCGTTTGTTAACCAACGGCTTGCCTCCAACAAAACCCCAGATGTATTTGTCGAAGCTGCCGAACTCCTTCTGCACCTGGAGAAATTTCTTAGCATTGTTAACAGTGGAGTAAACTTTCAGCCGGTTGCGAACAATGCCGGGATCTTCGAGGATCTTCTCGAGACGCGACTCGGTGAACTTCGAAACTTTCGCGGGATCGAAATCTGCAAATGCTTTCCGATAGCCGTCGCGCTTCTTTAATATAGTAGACCAGCTAAGGCCGGCCTGTGCTCCTTCGAGCACAAGAAACTCGAAATGAGTTTTATCATCATGAACAGGAACTCCCCATTCTTCATCATGATATTTAATGTACTGATCAAAACCTGTACACCATGGACAACGGATTTTTTCGTTTTCTTTTTTCATAGATCAAAAATGCTACTTTTAATACGAAGTAATCCACCTCACTGACAGCAGTATGTCAGGAAAACCAGACACATGAAAAACTATCTGACTCTTATCACATTATTATTAGTGGCCACATCAGCCTGCCTGCCCGTAGGCACTTCATTCGCACAGGTCGACTTCGACAAGAAGCTGAAGGATCTTGGCATAACATTACCGGAACCTTCGAAGCCCGTGGCCAACTATGTGAAGGCCGTTCGCACCGGCAACCTGATCTTCCTTGCAGGACACGCTCCGCAAAAACCAGATGGTTCTTATGTTGTGGGCAAGCTTGGCCGCGATATGACGATCGAACAAGGTTACGAAGCTTCCCGGCTCACGGCGCTCGCGCTGTTGCCGACATTGAAAGCACAGATAGGCGACTTCAACAAAGTGAAACACGTTGTAAGGATTACAGGCATGGTTAACTGTACAGCCGACTTCGGTGATCAACCGAAAGTTATTAATGGATGCTCCGACTTGCTCGTTGCGGTCTTTGGCGACAAGGGTAAGCATGCGCGCTCTGCCGTAGGTATGAACTCATTACCATTCAACACCGCCGTCGAGATCGAGATGATAGTGGAAGTTGAGTAATCGTTTGCGTACGACTTGCGTCCGTGCTTTCAGTGATTTCCGCATCGCCATACGTAGCCGGTACGGCGAAGTATGGTGAGAAAATCTTTCCGTAAGCCTCCTTTTACTTTCCGAACTCCGAAAACATCACTTAAAAAAGTGATATTTTATGGTATGTTAAACCTTTAACCAATTATAGTATGGCTTTTAATGGAAATGAGGGCGAAATGATCGACGCCGCTACCGCAAAAAAATGGATTGACAACTACCAAAAAGGTCTTGCTCCGGATGGCATACAAGCTGAGTTCTTTGGCTTTAGAAAGCTGTCGCAGTTGCTCGCTCAGGCGGGCTCTATTGGGCTTCGCTTTTATTACGCGAAGGATGATCAGGGTGTAAGCAGATTGATTGTTGTTGCTGCTAACGAAGATCAAAAAAACCTGGCTCCAATTACAGGTGGCATTGCTTTAGCTGATGGCAGCGACGGAGAAATTCTTGACGCTGGTCAAAAGTGTCCTCCTTATTGCCCGTAGGTTTATTGTATGGACTTTTTGTCTGAAATTTTAGTATACACTCAAAAGGTCTTTATCCTGGTTGGTATGATCATTTTTATGATCATACCCCGACCAGGTAAAATAGCATACTTAGAACTTGGATTGATTTTGTTGGTTGCACTGCTTACGGAGATAGCAATGCTGATTATAGTAGATGTGCTCCATCAAAATCCGAACTTCGCTGCCAATATATATACAACACTTACCTTACCAATAGGTGTTCTTCTTTACAGGCATCGTTCAAACTGGAAGAACAAGAATCTCATCGCAGGTCTGATTATCGTATCCTTCTTGATATTTGCTCTAGGCAATCTCTTTATCAACGGTTTGTATCATTTTAATTCCTACAGCGAAACTCTTTCTGCAGTTTATTTTATTGTACTGGCAATTGCTTATTTCTATTTGCTCATTCAGGAATTGCCAACGGAATCCATCACAAAACTTCCGATGTTTTGGATCAACGCCGCCGTTCTTATCTACAATTCGGGAAATTTTTTTATTTATCTCTCCGGCGAATATCTGATCACTGTCCTTAAAGATGATATGGTCGATCCATGGATGTTTCATAATTTCTTCGGCCTCGTCTTTTATTCCATTCTCTGGTATGCTATGTTGCTGATTCGTTCAGAGTACCTGAAACGCTCCAAACAGTAGTACTTAGATAGTAGATGGAACTGTACGAGCTCTTCCTTGTTCCTGCATTTTCTTTTTTCTATGAAGGCAAGATCAACTCTGCGAAGATCAAGAACAGGTTTCTTCTTTTAACAACCGGGTTCCTCCTGTTCGCCAGCGTGAACATGATCTTCTTCCAGGGACTTCATGCTCTCGCTACTTATACAATGGTGTTCAGGTGTGTGATCCTCGTTATCTTCTCAACGGTATACTTTGGCGTTCTCGCCAGCGAACTCCCTCGACCCATGTACGTGAGACTTCCGATTTTCTGGATCAACTGTGGACCATCCACAACGGAATAATGCTCAGTTTCAGCGTGCAGCCATCGCTGAAGCAATAGAGTATTCCCTATATAAAGATTATCTTAAATTTCGCGACACTCATATCCGCGCTATTTGAATTCTACCCACGAAAGCCAGGTATTCCTGCTGATCGCCATCGGCACAGGCGTTATGCTTCTTCTTGCCGGGGCAATCGTTCTGTTCGTCACCATCTATCAAAAGAGGATGTTCGAAGCACGACTCAAACAGCAAGTGCTCGAAGGTCAGTTCCAGCAAAAGGTTCTTGAAGCTACGCTCGATTCGCAGGAAGCCGAACGAAGCCGCGTTGCCGGCGATCTCCACGACAGCATCGGTGGAATGCTGTCTGCAGTACGCATAGGACTGTCCGCCATCGGTCGCCAGCTACCCGATACACACATGCTCGATGCACAAAAACAAATGCTCGATGACACCGTCGAGTCTGTCCGAAAGATCAGTCGCGAGCTGATGCCTGCCACACTTGAAAAATTCGGATTGATCCCCGCCGTTCGTGAGCTCTGTGAAAAAATGCAGGCAACAACACACATACAGATCGGCGTAATGGAACTCGGCGAAACAAGACCAATCGACAACCGGCGTCAATTGATGGTCTATCGGATTACACAGGAGTTACTTAACAATGCGTTCAAACACTCAAAGGCCACTTATATCGAGATCGTATTCGATTTTAGGGAAAACCTTTACCTTATCGTCGAAGACAATGGCATCGGTATCAACCCTCGACAGATGCAGGAAAGCGGCCGAAAAAGTTTAGGCCTCTTCAACATTCAAAGTCGTGTTCAATTGTTGGCGGCTACCGTAATCATCGATCCAGATAAAAAAGATGGAAGCAAGATCACCGTATCCGTACCCTATGAACAAAAAGCTTAAGGTCTACCTGGCGGATGATCACACATTGTTTAGAAAAGCAATGGTAACATTGCTTCAAACTTTTCAAAAGATCGGTGAAGTAAAGGATGCTGAGAACGGAAAGGAGCTGCTCACACTAATGAAATATGGTGAGCCCGATGTGGTGATCGTCGATTTGCAGATGCCCGTAATGGATGGCGTCGAGACCAGCGAAAACGTGCTCAAGAAGTTTCCCACAGCTAAGATCATCGTGCTCACCATGCACGATAGCGACAAGTATATTCTTCACATGCTCGAGATGGGTGTACATGCATTTCTTCTGAAGAACACCGACCCCGACGAATTAGAAAAAGCAATCTATAACGTGGTGGAAAAGGATTTCTATCACAATGATCTTGTCGCCAACGTGCTTCGTAAAAATGTTCTCGACAAAAAGGTCGGCCAACGTCCGCAGTTCAAACAGGCTCATCTTACCGACCGCGAGAAAGAGATTTTACTACTCATCTGCCAGGAGCTTACCATTCGCGAAATAGGACAACGATTGTCACTAAGTGAGAATACGGTTCGCAATCACCGCGTTCATATCATGGAAAAAGTGGGTGTGAGCAACATGGTGGGGCTGGTAAAATTCGCCTACGACACAGGTCTCGTCAACTGATTTTAGTGGATCGTCGTATGGTAAAAAAGTACTATTTCCATGGTAGTTTTTTACCATCCCAGAATCGGGGCTATTCGCGATCGTAAGAGCCTAATTGACTGACAATCAAATTCTTATCGATATTTTTGACTTTACAAGGTCAGACTGGTCGTGTTGAACTGAAGTTGATCCTACCGCCCAAAGGCCGATTGACGAACTTCCATCCGCTGCTCGATAATCTCTCGGTAGCACCCCTTTTAATCAGAACAATGAAAATACTTGTGGTTCACAGGCAGAAAGAAGTCGTTGCGCAAATCGCCAAGACACTAGAAGGTAAGGACTTCGCGATCATGCATCTCGAATCTGGGCTGGATGGGCTCTTCACGTCCCGGATAGAGAAGTTTGATCTTGTGGTTTGTGGCACCGACCTGCCTGTGGTCACAGGTTTTGAACTTGTTCGCTCGCTTCGCACCTATTCGGTAAACCGTACAACGCCGGTGATCTTCCTGGCCGACACGGTAGACAACAAGACCGAAAGGCTTGGAGTTGCCCTGGGCGCAGCCGCACTACTGTCGCACAGCGACGTGAACGTAGAACTGCCTGGGATCTTCTCAGAACAGATCATAAACTGGCAGGGAACATCCAACAATTAACATCGGCTTCACCCGGAAAGCCTCCACAGGCTGCGTAAACAACGCCACAGCCCCCGTCCGTTAATCTTTCGTTAAAAGGCTTCTTAGGCCTTGAACCTCAGGTACTTGTTTTGCGTTATTTGTAGCGTCAACCACTACGACAATGCAACATTCACCGAAACTGGCTATTCTTCAAAGCCTGGACTCGATGGATTCGGTACAAATGGAAGAAGTGCTCAAGTACATCAAGGGCATCCTCAACCAGACGAACCGCACCGTGAGTTACCAGGACTTTAAGAGCAAAGCGATGAAAGAGATCGCGCTGGCTCTGAAGAATAAACAGGTGGCCTAACGATCGCGAAACATTCGCGTGAAAACGGGGCTTCAAAAAGGCCCCGGTAGAGATTGCTTCCCCCTTTTAGTTATCAAATCGTTACGTGTACGTTACGTACTTCTCCCACTTCTCCAGCACTTCTAAGAAATCCTGAGGCAACTCCAAGTCGAAAAACATCGGCTTACCGGTAGCTGGATGAATAAACCCAAGTGACTTTGCGTGCAACGCTTGTCTTGGGATGATCTTAAAACAATTGTCAACAAACTGTTTGTACTTCGTGAACACCGTGCCCTTCGCGATGGTGTTTCCACCATACATCTCATCGTTAAACAGAGGATGGCCAAAGTATTTCATGTGCGCGCGGATCTGGTGCGTGCGGCCTGTTTCTAAACGACACTCAATCAGTGAAACGTAACGGTAGTCTTTCAGCAGCTTATAATGTGTGATGGCTGTTCTTCCGAAGTCGCCCTTCGGAAATGCAGCCGTGATACGCCGGTCTTTCAGGCTCCGTCCAACATTCACGTTGATCGTTCCTGTTTCGGGCGATGGTATTCCCCAAACGATGGCCTGGTATGTTCGTGCTATTGAGTGATCGAAGAATTGCTTTGCAAGATGAGTAATTGCCGGCTCCGTCTTCGCGATCACCAACAATCCCGATGTGTCTTTGTCGATACGATGTACAAGTCCTGGCCGTCCCTCGTTGCCCGGCATGTGCGGTAAGTTCTGGAAATGATACATCAACGCATTCACCAACGTACCTGTCCAGTTTTGATAGGCCGGATGTACAACCATCCCAGCCGCTTTATTGACAACCAATATGTGCTCGTCTTCGAAGACGATGTTCAACGGAATATTCTCGGGCTTTACATCGGTATCGCGCGGTGGTTCCGGCAGTGAGACCGTTACGATGTCGCCGGGATGGATCTTGTAGTTCGGTTTTATATCGTGATCGTTCACTTTCACAAACCCGTAGTGAATGCCTTCCTGGATCTTCGTGCGCGTAACATTCGGAAGACGGTCCATCAGGAACTTGTCGATACGCAGTAATGATTGTTTGGGGTCTGCTACTATTCTATGGTGTTCGAATAGTCCCTCGTCTTCGTCTTCTTCTAGGTTCATAAGCGACACGAAGGTACATTTACATCATGAAACTTTGGTCTTTAATATTACTGATGTTCCTCGCCGGCTGCGGTGGTTCACTCAGCGACGAGCAAAGAAAGAAGCTTCGCGACCGCATGAAGGAAGACGAGATCATGCATATAACAGAGGGTGAGTTGATGTCTGCGGCTTTCGATTACGGGCGCGCTGTCGACAGTATTCTCGAGAAACGCGATCCGGCGATGGTGAACAGCAAGTTTATTGATTCACTTGAGTCGGAATTCAATGTAAAGATCACAACGATCCAGCCGGGCGATTCGATGTTGCTGGTGATCGAACAGAAATTGATAGAAGCTTATGCCGCCGGCGCAGGCCAACCGGTCGCCGACGATATTCAGAAGATGGGCAAAGACTCCATTCTTTATACAAAGCCCATGATGAAGGAACGCCCCGATGGCACCGTTGAATTCATGAGAGCCCTCAGCATTCACATCCCCATTAGATCAGTCGTGCTTTCGATAGAAGAGTAAATGAGCTGGAAGATCTGGGTCGATACAGGTGGAACGTTTACCGACTGCCTCGCCATCGACAACAACGGAGATCTTTCACGATTGAAAATTCTTAGCAACGGAACGCTTCGCGGAAAAGTATTAGCACAACCGGATGAGTACACGTTGGCTGTTGATGTGAATTGGCCAGTGCCTGATGACATCTATAAGGGCTATATCATCAATAAGCAAGCGATCATTGAGTCTGTTGATACTTCAACCGGCTTTATTAAACTAAAAAAACAAACAAGCTTTCGCTGGACCGGAAAAACTATTGAACTCTCCACTAATGAGGAAGTTCCCGTATTTGCCGCACGACTGTTGACATCAACGAAGTTGGGCGATCGTTTCCCGGAGATCGAGATGAAGCTGGGATCGACGCGAGGAACGAATGCGATCCTCGAAAGAAAAGGTGCGCGAACGGCGTTGCTCATCACAAAAGGTTTTAAAGACCTGTTAGTAATCGGCAACCAACAAAGACCCGACTTGTTTGCATTGCACGTTATCAAAGAAGCGCCGCTTTATTCTGTTGTGATTGAAGTCGATCAAAAGATTGATGCGGGCATTATCGATCTGCTTAAGAAAAATAAGATCGAATCGATTGCCATCGCTCTCATCAACAGTTACAAAGATCCAACGCATGAACAGCGGATAAAGAAATCGTTGTTGAAGGCGGGGTTCAAATTTGTAAGCGCTTCGGAAGAGTTATCTAAACAAATAAGAATTCTACAGAGAACGGAAACGGCGGTTGCGAATGCTTACCTCGCGCCGATCATTCACGAGTATGTGAGAAAGATCAAAGCAGGGTTGCCCGATGCGAAGCTGAAGATCATGACGAGTGCGGGTGGTCTTGCGGAGGCGTCGGAGTTTCATCCGAAAGACAGTTTGTTGAGCGGGCCGGCGGGTGGCGTTGTGGGTGCAGCAACTACGGCAAAACTGTCGGGCATCGAGAAGCTGATCACCTTCGATATGGGTGGAACGAGCACCGATGTTTCGCTTTACGATGGTCGTTTCGACTATCGGTATGAGTCGAAGGTGGGTTCTTTGAAGATCCTGTCACCGTCGCTGGCGATAGAGACTATTGCAGCGGGCGGCGGATCGATATGTTCTTTCGATGAATTTCATTTCACGGTGGGGCCAGAGAGTGCTGGTGCTTTTCCGGGGCCTGCGTGTTATGGTGCGGGCGGACCGCTCACGATAACCGATGTGAATTTGTTGCTCGGAAGGATTGATGCGAAGAAGTTTACAATACCGCTTTCTGTTGAAAAGGCAGAAGAAGCATTAGAGCTTTTAATTAAAAAACTAAAGAAGAAATATTCGAAGCGCGAGGTGCTTCTTTCTCTTATCCAGATCGCCAATGAGAAGATGGCCGCCGCGATTAGAAAAGTTTCAACACAATCGGGGCACGACCCAAGGGAATATACTTTGTTAAGTTTTGGTGGCGCCGGTGGTCAGCACGCATGCGCGTTAGCCGCAATGCTGGGGATGAAAAACATCATGGTGCCATACGATGCCGGTTTGCTGAGTGCGTATGGCATTGGCCACGCGAAAGAAGAAAGATTTGAAGAGAAGTTGTTGCTGATGCCACTGGAAGAAGCCATAAAACATTTCCCGAAAGGAGATAAAGTTTTTGCCTTCTTAAGATTCAAGGGCCAGGAGAATACGATTGAAGTCGATGTTAATGACAACATCCTGGAGTCATTCAAAGAAAAATATAAAAAGATCTTTGGTCACTGGATCAATCATCCTATCGAAGTAGAATCTGTTCGCAGAATAATCTCTGATCAACAAGAAGAGAAAATACCCCTAAAAAATTCTGCAAAGAAATACTCACCACCGAAGAAAGAAGTTTATGAATGGGAGTCTCTTCAGCCGGGTGCATTTATCGAAGGACCAGCATTAGTTGTTAGCAAAAATTCAACAACAGTTATTGACAAAGGTTGGATGTTTGACCTGGATGCTAATAACAACGCGCTGCTTACGAATGTAAAGTCAGATCAATCAAATAACAACTACGGCCACGAAGCCGCTCTCGAACTCTTCAGCAACCGCTTTACATCCGTTGCCTACGAAATGGGTGCGATGCTGCAACGAACATCATTCTCGATCAACGTAAAAGAACGGTTGGATTTCTCTTGCGCCGTTCTCGACCGCAACGGATATCTCGTAGTGAATGCTCCGCATATTCCTGTGCACCTTGGAAGTCTCGGTGTTTGTGTTCGTGAAGTGGCACAGGCGATCGACATTAAACCTGGCGACGTCATTATCACCAATCATCCCGCGTATGGTGGATCGCATTTGCCCGACGTGACATTGATCAAGGGTGTGTTTGTGAAGGGTCAACTCGTTGCCTACGTCGCCAATCGCGCACATCATGCAGAGATCGGTGGACGAAAGCCCGGCTCGATGCCCGCAGATGCCACAACACTCGAAGAAGAGGGAGTGATCATTAGTCCAACGTACCTGGTGCGCGATGGCAAAGCCATGTGGGACAACATAGAACATTTGTTTACGACGGCTACGTGGCCCACACGACTGTGGCATGAGAACCGTGCCGATCTGAATGGGGCGCTGGCTTCGATCAATTACGGAGAACAATCGTTGATAGGCCTCTGCGAAAAATTCGGAGCCACGAAAGTTGTCGAATACATGACTCGAATTCGTGAGCATGCTGCCGAATTGTTCGCACAAAAACTGAAAACACTCAAGCTCACGAAGGCAAGGGCAGTTCAATATCTCGACGATGGTTCTCCGCTTCGTGTAAACATCACGAAAAAGAAAAACAAACTTGTGATCGACTTCACCGGTTCTTCGGATGTTCACCCGGGCAATCTCAACGCAACCCGCGCTATTGTTCAAAGCGTGGTGTTGTACGTGATAAGATTGCTGGTGAACCGCGACATCCCGATGAATGAAGGATTGCTTGACAATGTAGATGTTGTTATTCCGAAAGGTATTCTCAATCCTGACTTTAGTGTGAAATACCCGCCGGCAGTTGTTGGCGGGAACACAGAAGTGAGTCAACGATTGACAGATACTTTATTGAAAGCGTTGAACATAGTTGCCTGCAGCCAGGGAACGATGAATAACTTTCTGTTTGGCAATGAACGTTTCGGTTATTATGAAACCATTTGTGGTGGAACAGGCGCGGGAATAGGTTTCGATGGAACGAGTGCCGTGCATCAGCACATGACCAACACGAGGATCTCGGACCCTGAATTATTGGAGTGGAGATTTCCAGTGAAGCTGTTGAGGTTTGAGGTGAGAAAAAATTCGGGCGGCAAAGGGAAGTGGAAAGGTGGCGATGGTGTGATTAGAGAATTTTTGTTTTTGGAGGATCTTGAGATTAATATTTTATCGCAGCATAGAGTTGAAGCGCCATATGGACTCAATGGTGGTAAGCCAGGGAAAAGAGGGAGGCAATATATAGTGCGTGCACCTAGCCAGAGGATCCCGCTGCGCGGGATTTCAAGTACAATAGTTGCTGCGGGGGATCGGTTGGTTATCGAAACTCCTGGTGGCGGCGGTTACGGCCGGCAGTAATTCTCTTTTAATTCTTTCTCTTCTTCAACAAATTATTCAGCTTATTCTGCAACTGTTGTGTTGCCTTCGTGCTGTCCTTCTTCGTAGAGTCGCCTTTCAAAACATTGTTGATAATATCTTTCGGGTTTGTTCCTTTCACGGCCTCCTGCACTGCCTGCTGCGTTTTTTCTTGTACGGTTTGTTTCACTTCTTCTTTCACTGCTTCGGTGGTCTGCTTCACTTCTTCCTTCACCTGGTTTTGCACTTGTTGTGCCTGCTCCGATGCGATGAGCGAAGGCTTCGGATCGTTGTAAGTGCCACCTACACCAATCGTTACCGGGATGTCCTTTGAAACACTCGTGTTGCCGGTAAACTGGTTTGCATAAGACTGCAGTTGAGCACCGAGCTTACCCGCAGGTACATTCATCTTCAGCGTATAATTGATCGTGCCATCCAGACCCGTACTGCCCGCAACATTCGTAGCGTAGCTTCCGAATTTCACATCGAAAGGTTTAACCGACAGCCTTCCGTTCTGGATCGATGCCGACATCAACACATCTTTCAAACTGACGTTGTCTGTATTCTCGAGTTTGGTGAGCGACGTGATCCCGGAGATCAACTTCGACTGCGTGAGCGAAGCCTGCGCGATCTTGATAAGGCCGGCGCCATTTACTGTACCCATCTTCGGCATCATGTCTTTGCCCAGCTCTCCGTTGATCTTGAAGTCCGTTCCAAAACTTCCTGTCATCATACCGGCAACGGGCGCATAAGTTGAAACAACAGAGAACGAGTGAGCTGCTTCTTTGATCGACAGGTCCTGGATCTTCAGGGCGAAATCGTATTTAGGATGATCGATATCTTTTGTGTCGTACGTTCCATTCACCACGAAAGCACCGCCGAGAAGATTGAACTTCAGTCCGCTGAGATTCGCAACGCCGTCTTTCAAAATGATATCACCGGCAGCGTTCGTCATCGTGTAGTCCATCATCTTCACCGTCTTCACATTGGAACGGAAAATGAAGTCGATGTTCTGAGGGATTGGAATTACACCGAATGATGTTGTGTCGGTTGTTGTGGTTTCTTCCGTGTCGCTCATGAATTCATTGAGGTCGAGAAGATTCGATTTGAAATCAACGTTTCCCTTTATCGTTTCGTTTTTGCCGAACACGTAACCGATGTAATTGCTCACTGCGCCGGTCACATTGAAATCACTTTTTCCGATGGTGCCCGTAGTGTTCTTCAGCTCAATTTTCCTGGGGTCGAAGATCATCTCAGTTTGTGTGATCGCAACATCGGGCACGTCTTTCATCGTAAGCTTGAATGCCGTCATTGAAGCAGATCCACTGGTCGGCAATCGATCGTAGCGCTCGGCTTCGAGATCCGACATCTTTCCTTTGGTCTCTATGTTGGCCTTCACCTTTCCGGCCACTGTCATTCCGTCGAGCGGGAAGATCTTCGTCATCTTTTCGAGATCAACACCACCTTTTGCTTTCACGTCCCATGTATAGTCAGCAAGATTTCGCAAAGTCATACTTGCATCGAAACGTTCGCCTTCCAGCATCATCGAGAAGCTGGGCACGTCGATGAGTGTTTCTTCCATCTTGCCGGTCGTGTTCTTCACCGTTGCCGACATCTTCAGGTCTTCGAGTGGAGCGGGAAATGCCGTAGACTTTACATAACCATCGGCAAGTGTCATGGCAACATCCAGCGTCGGGATTATTTTTTTGATACTGTCGTAAACACCGTTTGCTTTTGCGTCGACAGAGAATGTTCCTTTCATGTCAATTCCTTCCATCGGGAACATCTTGTTGAGCTCTGCAAGATTGAGCTTCGCTTTTACTTCGGCATCCATGCGATAGTCTTTCAGGTTTTCGATACGCGCACGGGCATCAACGGGATTAGTACCGAAATCCAGATGCATCTTCTTGAGATCAACGAGTGTGTGTTCAATAACACCGTCTTTATTATCAACCATCAGGTCAACATTAATGTTGTTGATCGCCGTAGGCAGATCGGGATACTGGAACATGGCGTTGTTCACCAGCAACGTAAGATTGAATGCGGGCATTTGTGTATCGCTGTACTTGCCCTTTGCGAAGCCGCTGAACTGAAGGTCGCCATCGGTCTTTATGCTCGAGAAATCTTTCGTGTACATACCGGGAACGAGCGAGAGCAGGCTCTTGAATGAATTCTCGGGACTCTTGAACGCGAGGTCCATGTCGTAATCTTTCGCGTTCATTTTCACCCAACCGTCCATGCTCATGGCGAAGTCGTTGACCTTCGTAGTGTTGTCTTTGAAAGTAAACTTCGAATAGTCTTCGCTTATCGAGATCACAGCATCGATCTCAACACGTTTGTCGGTAAGATATTCAACGCCGTCGTAAGCAGTTGTTACACTGTCGGCTGTTATTTGTGTTCTAAGATCAAATACATCCTGTGTGAAGTCGCCACTTCCGCTGTGGTTCAATCCTTTCACAACAAGAAGATATGGCAATGACTTGTCGTCGTAGGTAACGTGACCATTAACAACTTCCCAGTGATCGATACCGAATGAGAAACTACTCGTATCGGGGGCAGCCTGTGCTGTATCGGCAGAAGGATATGTGATATCGTAATTGGCACGGCCGTCTTTCAAAACTTTAACGGTGATCTGCGGAGCGATGAGCTGGATACCTTTCACGCGAAGCTCATCGCCAAAAAGGATCTGTCGGAGATTTACTTCAACATCGAGTTCCTGGAGAACTAACAGTGGAACGCCTTCGAACGGGGCACGATTGAAGACACCGAGGTTCTTCATCTGCGCCGTAACGTTCGGAAAGTTCTTGAAGACAGACAGGCTAAAGTCGTCGACGTCGAAGATCACATCGGCATTTACTGTCTTTGCAATCTGTTTGTCGATTGCTGCTTTAATGTCGTCCTTAAAAACAATGGGTATGATGATTGCCGCCGCCACCAGGAGCACGATTACAACACCAAAGACGATCAATACGCGTTTTACGATCTTCATACAGGTACGTTAAGAGGGTCAAAATTAAGCCTTAACCGTCAAACGAACCAACGCAAAACAATCTCTAATATCTTCTTCTTAAATGATGTATAGGGCGGATAAAACAGGTATGCCGTAGAATATCCCCTCTTTTGACGTATCACGGGCTTTTCATTGGTGAATGCAAGAAATCCAGCATGACCATGTGCCTTGCCTATACCGCTATTATTCACGCCACCGAAGGGCAGATTTGGATGAATGAATTGCAAAACACAATCGTTGATACATACACCGCCTGCCGATGTGTTTTTTAATACATCATTTTTGAAAGCGGAGTTGTTAGAAAAGATATATAAGCCTAACGGCTTTGGTTTCGAGTTAACAAATTCAACCGACTTCGAGATCTCAATAGCAACAACAGGAAGTATCGGACCAAAGATCTCTTCCTGCATCACCAGCATGTCGTCGGTAACGTTGGTGAGGATGGTTGGGGAGAAGGGTTTGTTTAAAACTTGTTGTTTCGTTGCGCCCTTTTTTATAGCATCATCCAAAAGATTGTTAAGACGATTGAAGTGCTTATCGTTAATGATCCGTCCGTAGTCTTCGTCGCGGTTGAAAATTGACTTTATGTTTTCGGATAACAGTGAAATAAATTTTTCACTCACTGATTTGTCTACTAAAACATAATCCGGCGCAATACACGTCTGTCCGTTGTTAAGAAACTTGCCGAAGGCTATTCGTTTCGCTGCGTCTTTGAGATTGGCCGAAGCATCAATGATAGCGGGCGATTTACCACCAAGCTCCAGCGTAACCGAAGCCAGTCGCTCTGCCGCAGCTTTCATCACGATCTTTCCAACTGCGGGGCTTCCCGTAAAGAAGATATGATCGAATGGCAATTGAAGTAAAGCTGTCGCAACGCTGGCGTCGCCCTCAACAACCGACACAACATCACTTTCGAAAACTTCGGCAACCAGCTTCGCGATAAACGCAGATGTGTTTGGCGTAAGCTCAGATGGCTTCAACAATGCTGTGTTACCCGCGGCGAGACACGAAGCAAGCGGACCAATGCAGAGGTTGAAAGGATAATTCCATGGCGCTATGATCAGGCAAACTCCTTTTGGTTCGTAAACAACTTCCGATCGTGTTCCAAGAAACGTAAGCGGTGCATCGATCTTCGTTGGCTTCGTCCATCTTTTAAGATTATCGATAGCGTGACGGATCTCGCTCAGTGCCGGGAAGAATTCGGAGGTGCCTACTTCCATCGCGGGCTTACCCATGTCTTTGTACACGGCATCGGAAAGGCCCGACTCATTCTTGCGGAGCCATGTCTCCAGTTTCCTTAGACGTTCTATGCGATTGCTAATGGGTTCCGACCGCAATTGCTGACTACGGTTTTTGAGGCTCTGGAATATGGTCTGGAGGGATTTCAGATAAATCTAATGTAGCAGAAATCGGCCAAATCAGGTAGAATTTAAAGGCACTTGCATTAATGTTACGTGAATGTTAAGTTAGTGTTACGAATATTAACAGAAGGGTGATGAAGAGGATCTTACTTATTGGAATTCTGTATTCGATCACGGCAGTTTCGATCGCGCAGACGGTTATTGAAAAGGTATGGACAACCGGTCCAACAGTTGATGGTTTGCAAGAGCTCGATACACGCATCAACAAACTCGTAGCAAGTCTCGAAAAACATCATTATCGCACTGACAAGCGCAAGCTCCAGGCGTTGTTCCTGAAAACGCATGGCACATTTCTTCACAGTTATGTTCAATACACCGGCATTGAAGGACTCGCTAAAGGCCGTTACGATTGTCTTACCGCGACATCATTGTTTGCTGATATCCTCACGAGGGTTGGATATGATTTCAAGATCGTGGAAACGAACTATCACATCTTCGTGATGGTGAATACATCGGAAGGTGAAGTGCTGCTCGAGACAACCGATAAACTTGGTGGCTTCATCGACGATGAGAAGAGAATGATTAAAGTTATTGAGCAGTATAAAAAGAACGTGAGTCTTTACACCACGGTGAATATCGATGAGCTTCCCGGCTTACTTTATTTTAACCAGGCGGTTAAAGCGTTTAATGCTGCCAAGTGGGATGAGTGCTCGCAGAAGCTTTCGGCTGCCGCGAAGAAAACAAACTCGCCACAAATTGCTGAGTTGGCAGCGATGCTGCACAGGCAACCTTATTTTTCAGGACGCTAAGACAAGCTATTACACAGAGTTACGCAGAGGCTTCACAGAGTTGCACGGAGATATAATGTATTTCTCTGTGAAGCTCAGTGCTGCCTCCGTGTAACTCTGCGCAATAACTGTTATGCACAATAGTTATTAATTAGCCAGGATGCGAACCTGCACCCTTCTGTTCATCTTGTGAGCTTCTTCTGTGTCGGCGCGCGACAGCGGCTGAGTGCCACCGAAAGCTTTCGTTTTCACTTTGGTTTTGTTCACACCTTTGCCAACGAGGTAATCTTTAACGGCATCAACACGATCTTGCGACAGTTTCATGTTTTGTTTGGCATCACCTTTTGTATCGGTATGACCTTCGAGCTGGATCACCATCTTAGGATAGGTCTGAAGCATCTTCACAACTTCATCGAGTTCGGCAAACGATGCGGGCTCGATCTTCGCCTTACCCAATTGGAAGATCAGGTTGTCGAGGTTCATTACCTTACCAACCGTGTGTGTCGATTCTGCTGTTGCAGCAGCGCTGCTTGGCAAGCCGAGCTCAACGTCTCTCACAACGATCCTGTCTTTTGCAGCGGCGGGATCCAGCATGTACTTCGCTGGTGCGAAGCCAGGGGCCTCAACAAGAATTTCATAACGCTCGTTGTCGAATAACGGGAAGCGATACGATGTGCCCTTGAGCAATCCGTTCTTGTTGCCATAAGGCAAGCTTTGAAATGATATGCTCGCAGTGATGGGCTCTTTCGTTGTTCCATTGAGGATGTTGCCCTGTGCGTAGATCAGTGTATCAGGCTGCTGCGCAAAGGCGGCTCCTGCCATAAGCGTCAATACAAAAAAAGTGAGGGTGGTTTTCATGACGTTTACAAGGTGAGGATTGTAAATTCAACACGCCTGTTGTTCTGGCGTCCTTCTTTAGTGTCGTTGGTGTCGCGGGGTTTGCTTTCACCGTAGTGTTTGGTTGAAATGCGATCTTTCGCAACGCCTTTCTGAATAAGGTATTTGGTAACGGCCTCTGCCCTGTTCTTCGAAAGCACCAGGTTGTGTTCGTCGGTACCGGTGTTATCGGTGTGACCGCTGATCTCAACTTTGATCGAAGGGTTTTCGTCAAGGAACTCGGTAACGCGATTCAACTCAGGGAACGATTCGGGACGCAATACAAACTTGTCGATATCGAAGAAGATGTTGTTGAGCCTGATGGTAGCATTCGGCTCAATCTTCGCGATCTCAATCGGCTTAATGTTGAAGTCCATGTGAGTTACCTGGCCATCGGTCTTGAATTTTCTCAGGTCGAGATTCTGGTTCTCCGACATGTAACCTTCGGCTTCGGCATGAACGCCGTAGAGCTCGCCACCGGGCAACCTGATCTCGTATTCGCCGGTCTCAGGATTCGATTGTGCAATGCCCATCTCTTTTCCATCCGACAGGCGTTCGTAAACGATCTTAGCACCAATAGGCTGACCAGTCTTCGCATCGATCAGCTTGCCTTTCACAATCACATAAGGATTAGGACTGTTGTAGAACGGAAGCTTCGCGCGAAAGATGTCGGTGTTCTTTTCTTCACCACGTGAATAGTATGCATACTCGCTGGTAGAAGGAATGTTGAAGAACAGATCTTCACCCTTCGAGTTGATATCGGACCCCATGTTCTTGGGTTCGCTCCAGTTGGTATAAGTATCGTCGAGACGTTTGGTCATGTAGATATCGCTGCCACCGTAACCACTGAAACCATTCGAAGAGAAGTACATGGTTTGATCGTCGGAAGCCAGGAACGGAGCTGTTTCTTCACCTGCGGTGTTAATGATATCACCGAGGTTCTTTGGTTCAGTCCACACGCTGTCGTCTTTCATGAAGCTCACGTAAAGATCTCTTCCACCGCGGGAGTCGTCGCGTTCTACCGACATGATCAAAGTCTTGCGGTTGTTCGTGAGGAAGTAGTTTGCCTTTTCGTTGTAGTTGTAGTCGTTCTCGATGTTGAGCGCCTTAGGCTTTGTCCACTTGCCGTTAATGTTGTTACTCACAGATACACCGGCGAGCATCTTACCATTGTCCAGGTATTTGTTTCCAAGCAACAGGATTACGGTCTTGCCATCCGGTGTTGGCGAAGTGATGGCGTTGACGAAGTTGGGATGTTCGTTGTTGAATTGGGGGCCCATGTTTTTGGCGAGCGACCATTTGCCGTCGGCACCGAGCTCCGAATACCAGATGTCTTCTTTATCGTTTACACCGCCTACGTTTTCGGGGTGGTTGACACGGCTGAAGTACAATGTTTTACCGTCGGGCGAAAGCATTGGGTTCAACTCGCTGTAATCACTGTTCACGCTGGGATCGAGTTTCTCCACGAGAATGCCGGAAGCGAGAAGCTCGGGCTTAATGATGTCGGCGATGATCGGGTAATGCGAGTCGGTGATTGCTACCGCGTCTATCGAAAAATATTCGGGCACTGCGGCTCCGTCGAATTCGAGGCGGACTGCAGCTACTTTGTAAGTGGTCTTTTCGATGAACACGTTCATCATACGACCCTGCAGCGGAACTGCTATAGGGTTAAGCGTACGGGCTACGTGTTCGGTACCGGCCTCATCGTACAGCAAGATCCTGTAGAGAGCGCTGGGGTTATAAGATTCGCCAATGGCAATCTGCTGAACCAGGATCGGGTGGTCGTAACCAATCTTAATGAACTCCTTCCTCTTGGGTTTGTCGGGGGTCCATGCATTGGGATTTTGTCCACCGGCGGGAAGCACATTCGGCTTTCCGAGGATCTGTTGAGCTGAATATTGGACTGGGGTCAGTTCACTTGAGAATTCCAGAACTTTCGATGCCCATTGCACCTCCTGACCGAGGGCTGATAAATTAAGAACAAGAGCAAAGAGAACCAGGAGTAGGTATCGCCTCATACTATACTTTGAGGGTTAAACATAGCTAAAATTTTTAAAAATGAACGTAAATGGTACATACTGAAATTCGTGAAGCCATTTAACCGTTTACTTTAGTTCAGTGAAGGCTTTTGGAAGAGCAGGAATCCTACATGTAACAGGGCACCGAACTGGTGTTGCCTGTCATTATAGTAATTGGTGCTAAGGCTTATCGGACCCACCGATGAATGTAACACGAAGCCGGCCGTTCCCGCAAAGTAAAATTTCACGAGGTCCTGGCTTAAGGCAGGACTTTGATCGGCCTGCGCCACGATCCTTTCGAACGGCTTAAACACATATCCCTCCAGGCGGAAGTCGAGGTTCTTACGGATCTGGAATACGTTTCGCCAGCCGCCCGCCACATAATTAAACGCCCTGAAGTTCGGCAGCAATAAAGTAGGGCTGTCCTGAAGCGGATTGAATGCCGACGCGTTGATGATCGTTCCCTGGTAGTTGGCAAAGAACGGTTGATTCGAAATCACACCTTCTACCAAATAACCGGAGCTGTAGAATCCCTGCTTGAAATATTGTTCCATAGAAACTTTGCCCCTTACCCATCCGCGGTGTTGCGACTCCTGTCCATTGAGGCTGGATGTATTGCCCGGTGTGAGTGTTTCGGTCAGGCTAAACCAGTCGAACATAAACTGGTATCTCTTTCCTTGCGAAGGATACTGTTTTCTATTCAATGTGTTTGTAGATAACAAAAAGCCCGCGCGTGAGCCGGCAAGTTTCAATTGATCGAGTGTGTCGGTGGATACAAACACGTCGGTATCTACATAACGATCGAGGTTGTTTATATAATAACCATAGATAGATGCTTTGAACCTGGTGCCTACAGGAACACCCACGCTTACACCAACCTTTCTGTCTATGCGGTTAAGGATAGTTGGCGAGAAGTTTTGCAGCACGATGTCTTTGCCTTCGAAGAAGTCCCAGTTATTGAATGTGGCTTCGGGTTCCAGGTTAAACCTGCCGAGGTTAGGAAAATCGATACGCGCCTTAAGCTGTGCTGCCTTGTAGAAATTACCAGCATAGAAGTTAGCTGTTACGTGTGTCAGCGTACGATGAAAGTAATAGTAGTTCAGACCAAGAAACATCGTGCTGATGTTTCTTGTAGATATCACACCACCAAAGTCGATCTGGAAATCATTCTGTGGCCGCTTCGCAAGATGGAAGTTGAATTTGTTTGTCTTGTTGTCGAACAAAAAACTTGGATAGACATTATGGAAGTAATCATCCGACACGAGCTTGAAGTATCCTTCTTTCACATTGCTGAAATACAAAGGCCGGCGGCCATTGCGAAAGAAACGATTCATGTAACGCTGCTGCCGCGAATTGAATCCCTGGTATGAGATATGATCTATCTGCAACGGAAGACTTTTGTTGTTGAAAAGATTTCGCGCTTCGGCAACAGTCTCGCATGTTCTGAATGCACTCGCTCCAACTTTTTGTTTGATCTCATCTATTTGCCGGATGGTCTGCGCATAACCGCTATCAATGAGATGTTTCGCGCGGGCGAAGTCGAAGCCTGAAAGTCCTTTGAGATTAGGTTGAATGTAAATGCCAGTCGCGGGGATCTTCGAAGGATCGGATTTATCGAGCAGCATGTATAACAGAGATTTCGAGATCAGCTTTTCATCTTCACCATAAGGATATTCGTCGTACACTTTAGACGACACGTTGCTGCCGATGATCACATCGGGTTTGAATTCGTTCTGCATAACATCCACCGGGAAGTTGTTGTAAACTCCGCCGTCGAATAGATACTTGTTGTCGACTTTGATGGGTGAATAGAAGAACGGAACTGTTTGTGTGGCTCGAAGTGCGTCGCTAAGACTTCCCGATTTCAAAATAACTTCGGTCTGCGTGAAGATGTCGGCAGCAACAACACGCAACGGAACAAACAGGCTATCGAAGTTACCTTTTGCTATCGCAGCAGGCTGCGCCATTACTTCGGCCAACGCAAAGTTGAGCGACAGGTCGTTGGCAATACTCGAGTTGAGATTGAAGTTGAAAGTTGAGTCGAGCGAGAGGTTGATCTTGAGCACCGACGGGTTATCGTCGGGACGATTGTAGTAGTAATTATATCCTTGTTCGAGGCGGCCGCTCACCCACCCGATAAATTCTTTCGAGAGCATGATTTCTTCGATCTGCTGGGGACTCATTCCGGCAGCATAACAACCGGCAACGATGCCACCCATGGAGGTTCCGGCTACATAATCGATTGGAATATTGTTCTCTTCGAGAGCTTTGAGAACACCTACGTGCGCAATGCCTTTAGCACCACCGCCACTTAAGACGAGTCCGACTTTCTGGGAGGAAGCGGTGATGGCCGTGAGGAGGCAACAAACAAAAAGAATCGTGCGGCACATTTCGGGTTCTAAATTTAACGAAACCCACGCCGATTTCTTTTGTCTTTAATTCTCGCCTATGATTTCAGAATCTGCTATAGCGACTTCCGTAGGTTCTTGTGGGAATCGAATCTCGTCGAGACGTTTTGTCAACTCTTTCTTTACACTGTCGAATGCGTCGCGCTCCGAATCTTTTACTGGCTCTGCTTCGGGAAGCTGCACTTTCAATGCATCGACCTGAACGCCATTTTTCCAGAAGCGATAGCAGAGATGTGGCCCGTTGGCAAGGCCTGTATTGCCCACGAAACCAATAGTTTGCCCTTGTCGCACACGAGCACCGGGGTAGATGCCGCTTCCGATCTTCGACATGTGAAGGTACTGCGTGGCGTATGTTCCGTTGTGACGGATCTTCACGTAGTTGCCATTGCCTCCTTTGTATTGTGCTTCGAGCACAATACCGTCGCCGGCAGAACGAATAGGGGTTCCTGTGGGAGCGGCAAAGTCAGTTCCGTTGTGTGCACGAAAAACTTTGGCGACAGGATGGAAACGATTCGGGTTAAATCTCGAGCTGATTCGTGTAAACTCGATAGGATATTTTAATAAGGCTTTGCGAAGGCTCTTGCCGTTCTCGTCGAAGTAGTCGGTGCCTTCGGCTTGAGCGAAAGGAAAAGCGTAATAACCGCTGCCGTAATGTTCGAAGTAAACAGCGTCGATGCTTTCGATGCCGACGGGTTGTCCTTCCACCTGACGTTCGGTGTAGATCAATTTAAACTTGTCGCCTTTTTGAAGTCGCTGGAAGTCGACCTGCCATGCGAAGATGTCGACAAACCCGTTGGTGAGTTCGGGTGAGATATTCATCGCTTCGATGGTTTCCGACAGGTTGGATTTAATTTCTGCTGCTATAGATCTTTCGGCTGTTGACGTTTCACGCTGGCATGATTCTACAATGAGTGTATCTGCAGAAAAATGAAAGATGGTATAGTCGATAAGACTGGCTTCATAAACGAGAGCACGTGCACTTTTCAATGAATCGTTCTCTGCAAGGATTGTATATTTTTTATTGGCTGCTACTTTCCTGAAATCGAATATGTCTCTCGGAATGAGCGCAAGTAATCTTTTGGCTTTACCATCGACGTAATAACCGTCGAGCAGATCGGAGAAGCGCTGGTTTCGTTTTACAAACTGGTTGTTGATGCTGAGTCCATCGATCTGCATTCCAAACAGCATGGTGGGTTCTTTTGTAATAATAGGTTCGATGGTTGTTGAGTCGGGTTCAAGTTGATCTTCGTATGCAGTGTACTGCGATACGTTGTCGAACACGATCAAAATACCAAAGAAGACTAAAGCGGCGCCAACCAAAATCAAAGACTTCTTAAAAAATTTCACGCAAGTGAGAGGTTAAAAAGTAGCCCGCCTTCAGAAGATTACGGCGGAGGCATCAAAGATACCTAATACTCCAACAGCAAATTATTAGAATTTACTTATAGAGCTGCATGTACTTTTTTTTTCCCGATTCAAGAAATTCAATAAAGCCGGGAATGCTTTTATCGTAGGCCTTTGGCCATGCTAACACACGTTCATCATCGCCCAACAGGATATAAAAAGGCTGTGCGTTATTGTTAAGATTAGCGATCTGAAGGTCGGCATTCTGTTTACCGATGGTCTTCTTCACTTTACCATCAATTTTGGATGCAAACCATTCCGCTTCGGGCAACTCAGTTTTATCGTCAACATATAAAGCCACTACAACAAAATCATTCTTGAGTCGCTTTAATACTTGCGGGTCGCTCCACACAACAGCTTCCATCTCGCGACAGTTTACACAACCGTGACCGGTGAAGTCGATGAACAATGGTTTATGTTGTTCGCGTGCACATGCGAGGGCTTGTTTGTAATCGAAGTAACCGTTGATGCCATGAGGTAGATGAAGGAAGTCGGCATACTTTGGTGTACCACAGGGACCTTCGCCGCCTTTCAGTTCGGCGAGATTGAAGTCGTGTGTATACATGGGTGGAAGATACCCGGCGAGTGCTTTCAACGGTGCTCCGAACAAACCCGGCGTGAGATAGGTAACGAACGCAAACGTAATGATGGCAAGCACTAATCGCGGTACAGTTACAACTGTAACAGGACTGTCGCCTTTCAGCGTAAGCTTACCGAGGAAATAAATTCCGAGCAACGAGAAGATCACAATCCACAATGCAATGTTGAGATCGCGATCGAGCAAACCCCAATGATATGCCTGGTCGGCGATGCTAAAGAACTTGAGACATAATGCGAGCTCTATAAATCCTAACGTAACTTTTACAGAGTTCAACCAACCGCCAGACTTCGGAAGACTTTTCAACAACTCGGGGAACATTGCGAATATGGTGAATGGTATCGCGAACGCTAATGAATAGCAGAGCATCGCGAGTATAGGCTTCATGATCTGGCCATTCGCTGCAAGGACAAGCACGTTGCCGACGATTGGAATTGTACAAGAGAACGAAACGAGTACCAATGTTGCGGCCATGAAGAAGATGCCGGTGAGTCCGCCCTTCTCTGCCTGTTGATCGGCTTTGTTTACGAGTTTATATGGTGCGTTGATCTCGAATAGACCAAAGAATGACAATGCGAATACAATGAAGATCGCGAACACAAAAAGGTTAGGAGCCCAATGAGTTGACAGCGCATTGAGGAAGTCGCCACCTAACGTAAACGCTACCAGTGTTCCTACAAGCGTGTAGATAGCGATAATTGAGAACCCAAAGATCGTCGCCTTACGAATTCCCTCGCGACGCGATTGGTTGTCGCGCAAAAAAAAAGTGACAGTCATCGGGATCATCGGAAACACGCAAGGTGTAAGCAGTGCCGTGAAGCCAAGAATGAATGCGAGAACGAGAAAGCCAGCGAAAGAATCTGTTTCAATGGCTGGTTTGTCGCCAAGGATTGTTGGATCGAGTTTAGGTCCGTTGATCGGATCATTGTTCAATGTTCGATGTTCAATGTTCAATGTTTCTGGCTTCGGTTCATCCTGCTGTTCTTTTTGCTCTTCTTTAACAGTATCAGTCCTTGCTATTTTAAACCCAGTAACAGTAAACTCACCATCAACCAAAACACACTTGCCATCTATCGTTGTACATACCTGTCCTTCGTATTCGCCGGCGATCTTCACATTCGGCGAAAGTATTTTTATCGTTTGTCTGAATTCACCGTGCTTCTCGAAAATATTGACGTCGCATTCGAAGATGGCGTCGTGTTTTTTATGATCCTCGACAGCTTTAATGCCGCCAACAAATTCGAAGCCTTTATTCTTCGCGATGGTGATCTTCATCGGGATGGGTCCGCATTCTTCGTCGAAGCCAACGGTATACAGATACCATTTATCGTCGATCGAAAACTTGATGATGATGTCGGCCTGGTCGCCAACCTTCAGATCGGTTTTCGATAAAGATGTTGATGTGATCTTCGCGGGTACGAGAGGTTGGGCGAACGACCCGAAAGCAATTAAGCAGAGAAGCAGTATCCTGAACATAACTCAAAATTAAGTTATAGGGTCTTAACAGCTAGTTAACGCACAGTCTTTATGCAGAAAAGTGCTTATAAAAAGCCACTATCGTTTCTATACCAATAAAGAAATTCTTCAGTCCATAGCTTTCATTAGGCGAGTGCAGCGCGTCGCTGTCCAGTCCAAAGCCCATCAGCACGGTATCGAGACCGAGTTCTTTCTTAAATAAAGCAACAATAGGAATGCTACCGCCGTCGCGCGTGGGGATCGGCTTCTTGCCCCACACTTCTTCAAATGCCTTCGAAGCGGCAGCATAAGCTTTGGAATCAGTCGGCGTAACTGCAGGCTGGCCGCCATGATGTGCGGTGACTTTCACTTTCACAGACTTCGGCGCGAGTGAAAGAAAATGTTTGGTGAACAGTTCGGTGATCTCGTTTGGATCCTGGTTGGGAACGAGTCGCATCGAGATCTTCGCGCTTGCCTTCGAAGGGAGAACGGTCTTCGCACCTTCGCCGGTGTATCCACCCCAGATGCCGTTGCAGTCGAGTGTTGGTCTCACTCCTGTTCTTTCGAGGGTTGTATATCCTTTTTCACCTGTAACTTCTTCGATGCCGAGTTCTTTTTTGTATTCGTTGAGGTCGAACGGTGCGGCATTCAATGCTTTTCTTTCTGCGTCGGTGAGATCAACAACTTTATCATAAAATCCAGGTATCGTAACACGACCATTTTCATCGTGCAACGACGCGATCATCTTAGCAAGCTCGTTGATTGGATTGGCAACGGCGCCGCCATAAACACCTGAGTGAAGATCCCTGTTAGCACCGGTTACTTCCACTTCCATATAACTCAAGCCGCGAAGTCCAACCGTGATCGATGGTTGATCGAGTGAGATCAATGCTGTATCGGAGATGAGGATCACATCGGCCTTAAGTTTATCTCTATATTCTTTTACGAAGACGGGAAGGTTGTCGGAACCTACTTCCTCCTCTCCTTCTATCATAAACTTCACGTTGCAATTGAGGAGGTTGTGCTTCGTAAGAATTTCAAATGCTTTGATGTGCATGTACACCTGGCCTTTGTCGTCGCATGAGCCGCGTGCATAGATCTTTCCATTTCTTACTGTCGGTTCGAAGGGTGGTGAGATCCATAAGTTGAGCGGGTCGGGTGGTTGCACGTCGTAGTGACCGTAAACCAGGACTGTTGGTTTTTTAGGGTCTACTTTCTTTTCACCGAAAACTATCGGGTGACCCTTGGTTTCCACGAGTGTTACTTCGGCGCCGAGTTCTGTAAGACGGGCCTTCACATATTCGGCAGCTTTTCTTACGTCGTCTTTGTTACGACTGTCGGCGCTTACGGAGGGGATTCTCAGCAGGTCGTAGAGTTCGGTGAGAAAACGGTCTTTGTTCGCTTCGATGTACTGCTTTACCATACTGTGTTAGAATTTATTGGAGTGCATATTTACGGACGTTTATCAAAAATTTCTAACTTTGTCTCTGGGTCTGCCCTGCTTGAACTCCGACTTCATGTCGTTGCCTGTAATCGGGCTTAGTGCAGTGGTGGGCTTATCTTATTTCTAGGGGTTAAGGGCCATCTGCTTCCATAATAGTTACCCCAATTCACATGATTTTCTTGATCATATAGATCTATCACGACAGAAAGAGCCCAAAACTAAAGCACTGTTTTTAGCTGCGTTGGGAATCTGGCTATCGAGTCAGGATTTCCTGACAATTGTGAACCTTAATCCAGGAATATGTTTACACCATGGACCTGTCGAACGGTTTGTGAGTGTTGAACAGGTGAGGATCTACAAGTGAAAACGATTGCGCTAGTCAAGCCTTCTGCATAACGCTGTTCCCACAAACGTTTCCGGTACCCCGTTCAACTCTTTGCAGTAAATTTTTTTGAAAAATCATGATTTCGCAGAATAATTTTCTGCGATGGTTAGGTTAACTTTAGAGTGATTTTCCCCTCACAAAAACATAAAAACTTGGAAGACCAGCAGCAGTACGGACTTTACCAACCCTCCTTCGAGAAGGATTCATGCGGGGTTGGCTTCATCGCAAACATAAAAGGAAGGAAGTCACACCAGATCGTATCCGACGGACTCACGATGCTGGAGCGCATGAGTCACCGCGGAGCATGCGGTTGTGAACCGAACACCGGCGACGGCGCAGGTATCTTGATACAGATCCCACACGAGTTCTTCTTCACCGAATGTCTCAAGCAAAACATCACGCTTCCCGAAAGCGGATATTATGGCGTCGGCCTCATCTTCTTCCCTGGCGACGCTAAGCTGCGCGAAGAATGTCGCACAGTGCTCAACCGCCAGATCAAGCGCATGAAGATGACGCTTCTCGGCTATCGCGTAGTGCCCACTAAGAATAACGATCTCGGTGAAACCGCACGCAAAGCCGAACCTGTAATGGAGCAGGTATTCATTAAGAGACCCGACACCGTAGACGACGCAGATGATTTCGAAAGAAAGCTCTTCATCCTCCGCATGTTCAGCACGCGGCTCATCAAAGAATCGGTGCAGGGTGTAAACAACCAGTTCTATTTCTCTTCGCTTTCGTATAAGACAATCGCCTACAAAGGCATGCTTACTTCGGAACAGCTGCGTTGGTATTTTCCCGACCTCGAACACGAAGAAGTGGTGTCGGGATTCGCAGTTATCCACTCACGTTTCTCTACGAACACGTTCCCTTCATGGCGTCTTGCGCAACCGTTCCGCTACATCGCGCACAACGGCGAGATCAACACGGTGCAGGGCAACATCAACTGGCTGAAATCAAAAGAAGCGTTCTTCGAATCGCCATACTTCACACGCGAAGAATTGAACATGGTGTTGCCGATATGCAATCCACACATGTCCGACTCTTCGAACCTCGACAACGTAATAGAATTACTCGTTCACTCAGGCCGCTCGCTTCCCCATGTAATGATGATGCTGATTCCCGAAGCATGGGATGGCAACGAAAACATGAGCCGTGAGAAGAAAGACTTCTACGAATATCATGCAAACCTGATGGAACCGTGGGACGGACCCGCGTCGATCACGTTCACCGACGGAAAGATCATCGGTGCTACGCTCGATCGTAACGGCCTTCGCCCTTCAAGATTCATCGTCACCAGCGACGACCAGGTTATCATGGCTTCGGAAGTTGGTGTGCTCGATATCGATCAATCGAAAGTTATTTCGAAAGGCCGCTTGCAGCCAGGCAAGATGTTCATCGTCGACATGCAGGCCGGTAAGATCATCAGCGACGATGATCTCAAGAAAAAGATCTGTACACAACAACCGTATGGCGAATGGCTTCGCGCAAACAAGGTGAAGCTGTCGGATCTTCCGGAGCCTGGCGGTAGCTTCCACAAATACGATCCGAACACTTTCGTTAAGCGACAAGTGTCGTTCGGGTATACCACCGAAGACATCCGCGTGATCATAGCGCAGATGTGTGAAACAGGTAAAGAAGCGTTAGGCTCGATGGGTAACGATACTCCGTTGGCCGTGCTGTCGAAACAAGCCCAGCATCTTTCGAGCTACTTCAAGCAACTGTTCGCGCAGGTAACAAATCCTCCTATCGATTCTATTCGCGAGCGACTGATCATGTCTCTTGCTTCGCACGTGGGCGGATCGTTGAATCTTCTCGAAGAATCTCCTGAGCATTGTATCACACTCGAGTTGCCGACGCCAATACTCACAAACTCGGAGCTCGAACGCATTCGCTACATCGACCACAGGCATCTTCAAACAAAAACCATCTACACTTATTTCAAAGCAGATGGTCAACCCGGTTCACTCGAAAAAGGATTGAATCGCGTATGCCAGTATGTTACCGATGCGGTAGAAGATGGTTTCACTATTATCATTCTTTCCGACCGAAGCTTTGACAGCGGTCACGCACAGATCCCTTCGTTGCTTGCGGTATCTGCTGTGCATCATCATTTGATCCGCAGCGGTCTTCGTGGCAAAGTAGGATTGGTTGTAGAAGTGGGCGACGTTTGGGAAACACATCACTTCGCAACATTACTTGGCTATGGCGCATCGGGTATAAATCCTTACCTCGTTTACCAAACCATTCACGACATGAAGAAGAGAAATCTTCTGAGTGCCGAGCTTACTGAAGAAAGAGCTGCATACAATTATAAGAAAGCTGCTGCAGGGGAGTTGCTCAAGATCATGAGCAAAATGGGTATCAGCACACTGCAGTCGTACCATGGCGCGCAGATCTTCGAAGCGCTGGGTATCAGTAAAGAAGTTGTTGATCTCTATTTCACCGGAACGGTTTCGCGTATCGGTGGACTTACACTCGACGACATTGCAACGGAAGCCCTTGCGAAGCACAGTCTCGCGTTCCCGAAAACTTCGAATGCAATCCCTGCTCTCGAAGTAGGTGGTGTTTACCAGTGGAAGCAACGTGGCGAAGCTCACTTGTTCAACCCACAGACTATTCACCTCCTCCAGGAATCAACAAAGAAGAACGACTACCAGCTTTTCAAAAAATATTCGGGATTGATCAACGAACAGGGCAACAAAGCGATCACGCTTCGAAGCCTGCTCGAGTTCAAGAAAGGAAACCCGATTCCGATAGACGAAGTAGAATCGAAAGAAAGTATTTTCAAGCGCTTCGCTACAGGAGCGATGTCGTTCGGTTCAATTTCATACGAAGCACATAAAACATTAGCGATTGCTATGAACCGCATCGGCGGCAAGAGCAATTGCGGCGAAGGTGGAGAAGACGAAATGCGTTTTACCAGGTTGCCAAACGGCGACTGGGAAAATTCGGCGATCAAGCAGGTAGCATCGGGACGTTTCGGTGTTACGAGCTACTATCTCACCAACGCAAAGGAGCTCCAGATAAAGATGGCCCAGGGTGCGAAGCCTGGAGAAGGCGGACAACTACCCGGTCATAAAGTAGATGAGTGGATCGGGCGGGTTCGTCACTCCACGCCGGGCGTTGGGCTCATATCCCCACCACCTCACCACGACATTTATTCAATTGAAGATCTGGCCCAGTTGATCTTCGATTTGAAGAATGCCAATCGCGATGCGCGTATCAGTGTGAAGCTTGTTTCGGAAGCTGGAGTTGGTACGATCGCTTCCGGTGTTGCGAAAGCACACGCGGATGTTATCCTTATCTCCGGTCACGACGGCGGCACGGGTGCGTCGCCGATCAGCTCGATCCGTCACGCGGGATTGCCATGGGAACTTGGCCTTGCCGAAACTCACCAGACGTTGGTGCGCAACAAACTTCGCGGAAGAGTTGTAGTGCAAACCGACGGACAGATCCGTACCGGCAGAGATCTTGCGATAGCTGCATTGCTGGGCGCCGAAGAATGGGGCGTTGCAACAGCTGCTCTCGTAACTGCAGGATGTATCATGATGCGTAAGTGTCATTTGAATACTTGCCCTGTTGGTGTTGCCACACAGAATAAAGAACTGAGAGCGTTGTTTACCGGCAAGCCGGAATATGTTGTGAACCTGTTCACGTTCCTTGCGGAAGAACTTCGTGAGATCATGGCAGAGCTTGGCTTCCGTACGATCAACGAGATGGTAGGCCAAACGGACTTCCTCGAACTGAAAGAGATCGAAGATCATTGGAAATATAAGAGCCTCGATCTTTCACCGATCCTTTACAAAGAACCGATGAGCCTCGACACACCTCTATATAAACAGGAGGAACAGGATCACGGAATTGAAACAGTGCTCGATCGCAAGCTCATAGAAAAAGCTGCCGCTGCATTGAAATCATCTACACCTGTACAGGCCTCTTTCACAATTGCCAACCAGGATCGTGCAGTTGGTGCAATGCTTTCGAACGAAATTTCGAAGATCTATAAAGGCGACGGCCTGCCGGCCGATACCATTCACTTCAAGTTCAAGGGAACTGCAGGTCAGAGTTTCGGAGCATTCGCAACCAACGGCGTTACGTTCGAACTCGAAGGAGATGCGAACGACTATTTTGGCAAAGGTCTTTCGGGAGGACGTTTGATCCTTTATCCCGATAAGTCTATTACTTACAATCCATCGAAGAATATCATTGTCGGAAACGTTGCGTTCTTCGGAGGCACTTCCGGCGAAGCATTCATTCGTGGTATGGCCGGCGAACGTTTCGCGGTGCGTAACTCGGGTGTTACTGTTGTTGTGGAAGGCGTTGGCGATCACGGCTGCGAATACATGACGGGTGGCAAAGTGATCATCCTCGGCGACACTGGTCGCAACTTCGCTGCCGGCATGAGCGGTGGTGTTTCTTACGTGTGGGATGTGAACAAGACATTCGTTCGCAACTGCAACATGGAAATGGTTCTGCTCGATACCATCGATGAAGAAGAACAACGCTGGTTGAAGCAACTCATCAAGAAGCACCAGGATCTTACCAACAGTGATGTAGCTGCACATGTGCTTAGCTATTGGGCTACTGCATTCAAGCAGTTCATTAAAGTTATGCCTGTTGATTACAAGGCGGTATTGGATAAGCAGAAGAAGGAGAAAAACGTATTATCAAACTAATGGGAAAACCTACAGGATTCTTAGAAGTAAAAAGAGAGCTTCCGGAAAAACGTGATTCGAAACATCGCGTGAAAGACTACTACGAAGTTGAAGGCGATGTAAACGACTCTCTCACAAACAGGCAGGCTTCCCGTTGCATGGATTGCGGAACACCTTTCTGTCATCACGGTTGTCCTCTTGGAAACAACATCCCCGAATTCAACGACGCTGTTTACCAGGGCAACTGGAAGCAGGCTTACGACATCCTCGTCTCTACCAATAACTTCCCGGAGTTTACTGGTCGTATTTGTCCCGCACCTTGCGAAGCATCGTGTGTGTTGGGTATCAACAAACCGCCTGTGACAATTGAATACATCGAGAAGTCGATCATCGAGAAAGCTTTCGCGGAAGGTTTCGTAACACCGCGTATTCCTTTTGTGAGAACAGGGAAGAAAGTAGCAGTTGTGGGATCAGGTCCTTCGGGTCTTGCGGCAGCAGCGCAGCTCAACTACGCAGGTCATTCGGTTACCGTATTCGAACGTGCGGATGCTCCCGGCGGACTTCTTCGCTATGGTATTCCTGATTTCAAATTGGATAAGAGAGTTCTCGATCGCAGGCTGGAAGTAATGAAAGCTGAAGGCGTGAAGTTTCAGTGTAACACCAACGTTGGTGTAAACTATAAAATGAAGAAACTGAGGGATGAGTTCGACGCGATCGTTCTTACGGGCGGCTCAACGATCCCACGCGATCTCCCGATACCAGGAAGAAATCTGAAGGGCGTTCACTTCGCCATGGAATTCCTGACCCAGCAAAATCAACGCGTAAGCGATAAGAAAATTACCGGCACCGACCTCTGGGCAACCGACAAGCATGTGCTTGTAATTGGAGGTGGCGATACAGGTTCCGATTGCGTTGGAACTTCGAATCGTCATAAGGCAAAATCGATCATGCAGATCGAGATCATGCCGAAGCCTCCGAAAGATCGTACGGAGTCGATGCCCTGGCCCAACTGGCCGATGATCCTCCGCACATCATCGTCGCACGAAGAAGGTTGCGACAGGCATTGGAGCATCTTAACAAAAGAGTTTGTCGACGATGGCAAAGGAAATGTGAAAGGTCTGAAGATCGTTGACGTTGAATGGAAGGCGGTTAACGGCAGAATGTCGCCCGTAGAAGTTGCCGGAAGTGAAAGAGAAATTCCTTGCGATCTTGCATTGCTTGCGATGGGCTTCCTGCATCCTCAACACGAAGGGATCCTGAAACAGTTGGCTGTCGACCTCGACGATCGTGGCAACGTGAAAGCAAACAATTATCAAACATCCGTTGAAGGTGTGTTCGCTGCAGGCGACATGCGCCGCGGACAATCACTCGTTGTGTGGGCGATCAGCGAAGGTCGCGAGGCTGCGAGAGCAGTTGATACATACTTGAGTGGTGGTGTGAGCTTGCTGGAAGCGAAGGCGGTAGGAACTTTAAACCTGGCCTGACGTATATGTTAGGATGAGCCTGCATTCCCGGTCTTTTCTTAGAATGATAAAAAGAGACTGGGAAATTTATACCCTGCAGTTGTTTACCCTGGCCGTTGCTCTTGCGACGGCCATTCTTATTTCAGGCTTTGTCGTACACGAATTCTCAACCGGCAATGAATACGATAAAGACCTTGTCCGCATTCTTCAACGCAACGAGACAAAAGAATTCGAGGGACGTAACAGGTTAAGCAACCGGATCCCCGAAGAAGTTTACAAAGATCTTCCCGTTACAATAAAAGATCACGATGTCTTTTTGAAAGCAGCAGATGCAAAACTTTATCAGCCCACTGGCGACACAACTCATACTTATATTCTTCAGCCTGCAAAGGAAATTTATTTTGGTCCGCGTGTGGTGGGCGAGAATGTTCGTCATGGCGACTGGTATTGTATTTTCATTCTCACATGCATCGTGGGGCTGATACTCCTTCTTGCAGTCACCAACTTCGTTAACCTCGTTACGCTAACATTACCCGGTCGCGCCAAAGAGCTCGCAATGCGAAAAGTTGCCGGCGCGAATCGTCCGCCGTTGCTTGGATTGTTGGCGAAAGAAAGCATCTACGTTGTATCGGTTGCGTTGGCGATTGCTTTCCTGGTGCTGCTCGCTTTTGCGAAGCCTGCCAAAGAATATTTTTACATCGATCGATCCACGGTGATTCTATTGATCGCGTTGCTCATTGCGATAGTCGTGGCCCCATTGTTCCCGGCGTGGACTTTTATTAAGGCAACTCCCGCACGATTACTGGGCACCGACACCATCACGTTTCCACGAATGAAGAGAGTGATAACGATAGTTCAACTGGGAATAAGTATTTCATTAATTGTTGCCAGTCTCGTTATCGACAGGCAGATCTCACGCTCGCTTATTAAAGAACCCGGCAAGAATCACGACCAGGTTGTTTACACCAAGTGGCCGCAGGGAATGTCGCGACAATACCTGGAGCGACTGAAAAACGACTGGCCCCGCGACAACGCCAACATCGTTGAGCTCACGGCTGTTTCTCACACACCCGACAACATCCAGAGCAAACCGATCGACGAAGATTTTTATACACTCGGTGTCGACTACAACTTCAAAGATTTCCTCAGGCTCGAGATGACCGGCGGCCGTTGGTTCGGCGCTATGGACGATGACTCGGTGATTGTTAATGAAGCGGGAGTTGCTACGGGTTTGAAGCCACTAGGTGTACTTAAAGATTTCGGTAATGATAAACCAATTCACATTTCCGTCAACAAGAAGGAAACGAACTTCATTATGATCCGCGTCATTGAAGTTGACATCCGTAAAACTTTAGATGTCATCGCGAGATCTTTCACAGAAATAAGCGGCCGTCCCACAACGATAACTTTTCTCGATCACAACTATGCGGAAACACTCGCTTACGAAGACCGGCTGAACAGGCTGTCGTCGTTGCTGGCGTTGGTGTCGGGCATCATGGCTTGTTGTTCCATCTATGCTTTAAGCCTGGGCAGGATGAATGACAATGTGAAACAGATAGCGATAAGAAAAACCTTCGGCGCTTCCGACAGCCAGATCGTTGGACGGCTTTCCTACCAGTTCATCGAGTTGATGCTGGGGTCGTTGTTCTTCTTCGGTCCTCTTACCTATTGGCTGCTGAGCGAATGGTTACGAAACTTCGCCTATTCGGCAAGGTTCAGTTGGTACGATCCGTTGGTGTCGATAGGAGTTTGTTTAGTGATTGTTTTAATAACGAATGTGTTAATGCTGCTTAGAATTAATACACATGCTCTTAAAGATCTTTTAAGAAGATAAAAATCACTTCACTTTAACAAACTCATACGGAGTAAACTCCACAAAATCCGCCACTGTCACCGTTACAGACTTCACCTTACCACCTTCAATCTTAAACGGCCACACTTTTGTTCCATACAATGCTTCGTTGAAGGTGGCGAGAAAACGATTCTTGCCCAACGGTTCAACATCTGCATAACGGCCTTTGTGATGTTCGAAAACAGCAACGAGCTTATCGCCTTTCAACGTCATCGTCATGTTGCCATAAAGCTCATGTTTGTATGTCCCCACAAATGCTGCCAATGGCAGATCCGTTTTTGGTTTCATGGCTATTGTATCGCGCTGCTGCTTTATGCGCAGATCATTCCGTTGTTCTCTTGCCTTGATGCGCGTATAATAAAAGTTGGAGTAATTTCTATAAGGCAAACCGAAGAATGAATCCTGGATCTCGTTTCTCAACGCTTCAAAAAAACTATTGCTGTCAGTGTTCGTCAGCACGATAATTCCAAGCCTGTCTTCCGGGAACAATGCCACGCTGGTAACAAAGCCATTAACTCCGCCTGTATGTCCAACAAATTCACGGCCTTCATATTCATACAACTCCCAACCGAGACCATAGAGATCGAAATGTTGTTCATTGAATGGATGCCAGCCGTTGCCAAGGATCGATTGTGGCTCTCGTGTTTTAAAGATCGCTTCTTTTGGGATCACCACTTTCCCATCGATCCTTCCGGTATCTAAAAGCATCGTTACCCATCGTGCCATATCGGCTGCCGACGATGAGATAGAACCTGCAGGCGATAAGCCGTCGAGATGTCCATAGGCGATTGTTCTTAACGGTCCGCCCAGGTTGGTGTGTGCGGCTGCACGATTCGGTGCTTTCGCTATTTCGTCGGACATCGCAACACTGTTCTTCATTCCAACAGGAATAAATATATTTTCTCTTATGTTGTCGGCCCAGGACTTGCCCGTTACTTTCGGGAAGATCTCGCCAGCCATCATGAACGCTGCGTTGGTGTAGCCCCACCTGCTTCTGAAACCATACATTGCCTTTAGTTTTCCAAACTTCGCGATCATCTCCGGCGTGGTAAGATCGGAGTCGAAGAACATGAAGTCGCCCTGGAATGTTTCGAAGCCTAAACGATGACACAGCAGATCGGTGATCGTAGCTTGCTTCGCGATCCACGGATCATACAGTTGAAAATCGGGAAGCCACTTTTGAACAGGATCGTTCAACGAAAGCTTTTTATCTGCATCGAGTTTCGCCAATGCAGTTGCCGTGAAGGCTTTTGTGTTGCTGCCGATCATAAACAACGTGTTAGCATCTACTTTGTCGGGCTTTCCTATTTCACGAACACCGTAACCTTTGATGAAGACCGTCTTGCCATCTTTAACAATTGCAACGGCGACACCCGGAATATCCCATTGCTTCATGCCCCGATTGATATAATTATCGAGGCTGTCTTTAACGAAAGACGATTGTGCAATGGTCACGTTGTAACATAAGGCCATTGAGATGAAGAGTAGTCGTTTCATAATCGATAAATTCAAAATGCGTTTTGACGAAAATATTTAATATACGCTGGCACTTCATTTTCAGTTAGATGAATGCCATCTGAAGTATGATACGCGGAGCAGTCAGGCATGCCAATAATCTTGTAATGATCGGCCGGGAACATTGATTCAATGGCCTGTCGTGTTGATGTTGCAAATGGCGCATTACAAAGTTTCGGATTAACTGGCAGTTCAAAGAATATCACCTCCACTCCTTTCGCGGTGAGCTTATCAACGTAGGTTTTTAATTCACTAGAAGTTTTATCAAGAATATCTCTTACAGGCGGCTTCGAATAACGATCGACTAATACATTGAAGCCCGCATCGAACCGTCTCTTAGCCGTTGCACTCGATGTGTCAATTGACACCTGTACGTTTGGGTCGCGAAGCGCAATATTAATTCTATCACAAACCCTGTCAAGCGCAATCGCTACCCAATCCATGGGCTGACGGCCTTCTCGCAAGCCTGGCACATATTTTCTCGGGTAGAAAAGAAGCGGAGCCTCCAGCGTCTCAGTGAACGATTCGTCCTTCGGCCTTGTGAAGAAATTTGTCTCTATAAAAACCCTCCTCGGAAGATAGGCTTTGTAAGTCAACAACTCAAGACCGTCCAGGCAGCTAAGTCCCGCAAATGAAAGGTTATAAAACTCTGGAAGCTCAGCCTCGGGCAACCTCTGTGAGAGTGAGGAGCCAACGATCACGTTCTGAAAGGTATCGGCGCCGTACAAAAAATTCTGCGCGATGAGATTATTGTATTGCCACTGATGTCGCGTAATCTTTGAGCGCTTTGCAATCGTCATAAAGAAAAGACTCTGTGCGATAAGAAGGACGACTGTAACAAGAAGGGCTTTTTTTATCATAACCTCAGAATTGGAAGTAAATGAAAGATCCCGATGATCCACTGTTGGTCACGATGAGAAACAACATAACACCGTAAGGAACATACGACACTCGCTGCACCAATTTAACTACTGTAGGCACACGCATTAAATACAACACGTGATATAGAACAACCGGTGAAGAATATATCAATATCGAGACAACCATTACCGTGTTTGTCTCGAGATCGGTGTTTGTTGCTATCGCATTAATATATTTCGTTACATGACTGAAGTCGGGCAGCTTGAACAGCAACCATGCAAACGTCACAAACAGGAACACGAACAAACCCTGTATAAAACTTATCAGTTTGCGCGGTTTCAAATTGATCTTGTCCGACAGCGCTCTTTCCACCGCGAGAGCACTGCCGTGAACAAATCCCCATACCGCGTAGCTCCACGCAGCACCGTGCCACAAGCCCCCTAATATCATAGTCACCATTAGATTGAAGTAGGTTCTGATCTTCCCTTTCCTGTTCCCTCCCAACGGAAAGTATAAGTACTCCATCAGGAACGTCGATAACGAAATGTGCCAGCGTTTCCAGAACTCACGAAAAGAAGTTGAGATATATGGGAAGTTAAAGTTGTCCTGGAACTGATAGCCAAAGAGTTTCGCGAGACCGATCGCGATCAAAGAGTAGCCCGCGAAGTCGGCAAAGATCTGAATCGAATAGCCGAACAACAAAGATATGAGTGTCGCTGTCGACTGTCCTTCGAAGAATGGATAAACGATCCAGAACGTAAAATTTTTGAGATTGTCCGCGACGACCATTTTTAAAAAGTAACCCGTTACTATCGACTTGAATGCCGACTCCCAGTTGATGTTTTTGAAATACTTCGTGCCTATCTGGGGGAAAAAATCATGGGCCTTCAGGATCGGCCCGGCAATAAGATGTGGGAAAAATGAGATGAAGAAAAGAGTATTCCGTGCGTGTTCGAGTATTGATAATGCAATGATCTTCTTTGCTTCGATATGTCTCTCCTTCCAGACATCAATCAACAATGAAATGCCTTCGAACGTAAAGAATGAGATCCCTATCGGCAATGGTATATTGATCAGAAACTCTGCTATGGAGCTGTCGTCACTAAGGAGAGTGTGAGCGAACAATCTGCTGTACTTAAAGAATGAAAGAGCCGCAAGATTAACAACAACACCGGTTACGGCGATCAGCCTCCTGTGCTTTGGATCTCCATAAACTATTCTATAGCTCGTAGTGATGTTTACTGCCGCCGAGAAGAGAAGAAGCGCAAGAAGGACGAAGTTCTCATGTGCATAGAACACCAGGCTTGCAACGATCAACACAACCACCTGTGCCTTTGCAAACCATTTGCTGTAATAAATAACAAAAGTTACCGCCAGCAGATATAGAAATGCGAAGCTGTTAAATGGCATGATTAAATCAACTGATAAAGCTCCAATGGTAATTCATCAGGATCGGAAAAAAAAGTAAACTTTTTCCCGGTGAATTCATCAACACGAACTGGTTCTGTTTTTATACCATGTGCGTTCAGGTTTTGCACCGCCGCTTCAATATCATGCACGCTAAACGCAAGATGCCTCAATCCACATGCTTCCGGCCTCGATACTCTTTTTGGTGGATCGGGAAACGAAAACAATTCGATTACATAAAGATCATCAATCGCGAGATCAAGTTTATATGAATCTCTCTCTTTGCGATAATGCTCGGCAAGGACTTTTAATCCAAGAACTTCAGTGTAAAATCGCTTAGACCTGCTGTAGTCGCTACAGATTATTGCGACGTGGTGAATGGCATGTAAACGGATCATGTTGTAATTTTACCTTAATTAAATCTAAGACAATGAGTTTCAGAACCGAAAAAGATACCATGGGCGAAGTGCAGGTGCCCGCCGACAAATACTGGGGCGCTCAAACCGAACGCTCACGCAACAACTTCAAGATCGGGCCCGAGGCCAGCATGCCTAAAGAGATCATTTACGCCTTCGCATACCTGAAAAAAGCTGCCGCTCAAGCCAACCACGAACTCGGTGTGCTCCCGGCCGACAAGCGCGACCTCATTGGCCAGGTTTGCGACGAGATCCTCGCCAAAAAACTCGACGACCAGTTTCCACTGGTTATCTGGCAAACAGGTTCCGGCACTCAAAGCAACATGAACGTTAACGAAGTCGTTGCCTATCGCGCTCATGTCATTCACGGTGGTAAACTCACCGACGAGAAAAAGATCCTCCACCCCAACGACGACGTCAACAAGTCGCAATCATCCAATGATACTTATCCAACAGCCATGCACATCGCTGCATACAAACAGGTTGTCGAGATAACTATTCCCGGTCTCAAAAAACTTCGCGATACACTCAATAAGAAAGTCGGCGATTTTAAATCAATCGTAAAGACTGGTCGCACTCACTTCATGGATGCAACTCCGCTTACGTTAGGACAGGAGTTCTCCGGCTATGTTCAACAGATCGACAACGGCATTCGTGCATTGAAGAATGCTCTCGAAGCAGTGAGTGAACTTGCATTGGGCGGAACTGCTGTCGGCACTGGATTGAATACACCAAAAGGTTACGATGTTCTTGTAGCAAAGAAGATTGCCGATCTCACGGGTCTTCCTTTCATTACCGCTCCGAATAAGTTCGAAGCGCTGGCAGCTCACGATGCCATGGTAGAACTTTCGGGAGCGCTGAAGCGCGTTGCCGTTTCGTTAATGAAGATCGCCAACGACATCCGCATGCTAAGCTCCGGCCCCCGTTCAGGTATCGGCGAGATCGTTATCCCCGACAACGAGCCAGGTTCTTCCATCATGCCAGGCAAAGTAAATCCTACACAACCCGAAGCGATGACCATGGTGTGTGCACAGGTAATTGGTAATGATGTCGCTGTTTCAATCGGCGGATCTTCAGGTCACTTCGAGCTCAACGTGTTCAAGCCTGTTATCGCTGCCAACGTTCTTCAGTCGGCGCGACTGATCGGCGATGCTTGCGTGTCGTTCAATGAGAAATGTGCCGAAGGTATCGAGCCGAACCTTCCTACCATCAAGCGTCACATGGAGAACTCGCTCATGCTTGTTACATCCCTCAATACTCATATCGGTTACGAGAACGCAGCTAAGATTGCAAAGAAGGCTCACAAGGAAAACAAGACATTGAGAGAAGCGGCAGTGGAGCTTGGTCTTGTAACATCGGAGCAGTTTGATGAATGGGTAAGGCCTGAAAAAATGGTTTAAACCGATCTTTTTGTTAACTTTACTCATTAAACCAAAAAAAATAACTCAAGATGAAAACTAGAGTTTTATTTCTCTGCCTGGCTTTGATTTTTTCCGGCACTACGGTTTTCGCTCAGCTCTCCAAAGCGGAGAAGAAAGAATGGAAAAAGAAAGCTAAAGAATTCAAAAAGAACCCTGCTGCTCTCAAACAATTGAACGACGACAAACAAGTTTCCGACAACAGTGTAGTCGATCTCAGCGGACAGGTTAAACAACTTCAGTCGACCGTTAGCGACAAGAATGCAAAGATTGCCGACCTGGAAGACCAGATCGCACGCATGCGCAGCGAGCTCAATTCTGCAAAGGCAGAACTCGCCCAGCTGAAATCCGCGCCCGCCGTTATCAACCCGATGGACTTCTCGAAAGGCGTCGTGTTTAAGGTGCAGGTCGGGGCCTTCAAGAACAAGGACCTCAGCAAGTACTTCGAGAACAACCCGAACTTCGGTGGTGAAGCTGCTGACAAAGACAAGAACGAACCCCAAAAGATCACTATCGGTATCTTCCGCGATTACTGGGAAGCCGATACCTTCAAGAAATATATGAGGGAAATGGGTGTTAAAGACGCGTGGATCGTGCCCTACAGGGATGGTGTCCGCGTTGAGATTAAAGACGTTTTGGAAGGTGTTACGGCAGAAAAACCTGCCGAAGGCACAAAATAATTCCTTCGAACCTCGTTGAAAAGCAGCACAACAGATGTGCTGCTTTTTTTATTAGATACATACCGTATTTTGCGAAAATGATCAGGTTTATAGTTGTGCTGTTGTTTGCGCCCGCGATGGCGTTTGGTCAAATTCGGATCGATAAACTCGTTATCCCCGCGAAACAGACCTATGTAATTCAAGCCAGCGACATCATCGTGGTGGATACCCTGATCATGAACGACTCTTCAACCATACAGCTCAACCTAAAGAAACGCGACAACTACATCCACGCCAAAAGTCTCGTCGCCAGGAAAGGTGCGCGCATCATGGGCGTTGGCGCGAAAGGTGAGCGTGGCAAAGACGGAGCTAAAGGCACTACGATGGACGGCCCGTGTATCGACGGCACACCCGGCCACAACGGCACAGGTGGAAGTCACGGCGACAGCGGCATCAACCTTTTTCTTTATCTCAACCAGCTCAACATAACCGGCAGCCTCACGATCGATCTTCGTGGTGCCGACGGCGGTGATGGTGGCAACGGCGGACAGGGCGGAGGCGGAAGTCTCGGCACAAGGGTCTGCATCGGTGGTGCCGGCGGTACCGGCGGCAACGGTGGTACTGGTGGCAACGGCGGCAACGGCGGCGCCGTCACCATCTCATGTAAAGAATGTACCGACAACCTTCGGGCTATGCTCGGTCATACATTGTTGGTAAAGAACTATGCAGGCTTCGGTGGCGTTGGTGGTGATGCCGGTGCCGGCGGACTCGCAGGGCTCGGCGCCCAGGGAATGACCTCCAAAGACGGTAAAGTTGGACCGCGCGGAAAGCGTGGCCCCGATGGACTTACCGGTAAGGAAGGCGCAATCAACTTTGAACGGAACTAGCAAAATGATAAAAAGATGGCGATATAAGACCGTGCCTCCGGCTGCGGAGGTCAATGCGTTGAGCAAGGCCATCAATGTAAACGAATACCTCTGCGCCATTCTCATACAGCGCGGCATTAAAGACTTCGAACTCGCAAAAAGATTCTTCCGTCCTTCGCTCGATCATCTTCACGATCCATTTCTCATGCAGGACATGGACCGCGCCGTGGAACGCATTAAGGTCGCGATCGACAGCAATGAAAAGATCCTGATCTATGGCGACTACGATGTAGATGGAACAACAGCGGTGTCTCTCGTCTATCGATTCCTTAAAAGTTTTTACGACGACTGTGAATTTTATATACCAGATCGTTACGCCGAAGGCTACGGCGTTTCGGCAACAGGAGTTCAATGGGCCGAAGACAATGGCTTCACACTCATCATCGCATTAGATCTCGGCATCAAATCTTCGGAAATGGTGACGATCGCCGATAACAAAGGCATCGACTTCATTATCTGCGATCATCACCTGCCCGGCAAAGACATGCCTCACGCAGTTGCCGTGTTGGATCCAAAGCGTGAAGATTGCACGTATCCCTTCCAGGAACTCAGTGGTTGTGGCATTGGATTCAAGTTGATCCAGGCTTACGCCCGTCGTTACAATAAAGAAGAAGAGCTTTACTCCAATCTCGATCTTGTTGCCGTTAGCATCGCATCCGATATCGTTCCGATCGATGGAGAGAATCGCATACTTGCCCACTTCGGATTAAAGAAGCTGAATGAAAATCCTTCACCGGGATTGAAAGCACTGAAAGAGATCGCCCTAATAAAAAATGATCTCGACATCTCCGGAGTTGTGTTCACACTCGGCCCTCGCATCAATGCGGCAGGTCGCGTGGATCATGCCGATGGAGCAGTTGAGTTGTTAATTGCAAGCTCACAAGAGGAAGCCAACGCGCTCGCGGAAAAAGTAAATGTCAACAACGATCTTCGTCGCGAGTTCGATTCGAATATTACAGAAGAAGCTGTGTTCATGATCGAGAACGATGAGTTTCTTCGCACCTCGAAATCAACAGTGCTCTTCAAGAACACGTGGCATAAAGGCGTGATCGGTATTGTTGCTGCCCGTTGTGTCGAGAAATTTTATCGGCCCACCATTATTCTTACAGAGTCGAACAATGTGATCACGGGTTCCGCACGAAGCGTGAATGGTTTCAACCTGTATGAGGCTATCTCACAATGCAGCGACCTCCTCGAAAAGTATGGCGGACATAAATATGCCGCCGGCCTCACGATGAAAAAAGAGAACCTCGAAGCCTTCCGAAAGAAGTTCGAGGAAGTTGTGGCTGCTTCGCTTACGGAAGAGATGCTCACACCGGTTGTCGACATCGATCTCGTTGTTCCTTTCGATGCGCTCAATCGTAAATTCATCAAGGTGTTACGTCAGCTTGCGCCCTTCGGCCCGGAAAATCATAACCCGGTATTTGAGGCACGAAATGTGTTTGTACAGAATTCCCTATCGACATTCAAGGATCGTCATATTCGTTTTTTGGCTGGACAGAAGGGTTCCGAGAATGTTTTTAATACCGTAGGCTTCGATATGATGGAATATTACCCTCGTATGGCCGCCGGTGATTATTTCAGAATGACGTTTACCATCGAAGAGAATACTTATAACGGAATGACGTCTGTCCAATTAAGGATAAAGGATATTAAGTTTGACTGATGATTCTACGAGCCGAACAACTTGTAAAGCGATATAAAAAACGCACTGTTGTAAACCACGTGTCGGTGGAGGTGCAACAAGGCGAGATCGTTGGACTTCTCGGCCCCAACGGCGCCGGAAAGACCACTACATTCTACATGATGGTAGGCCTCATCAAACCCAATGAAGGACAGATCTTCCTGGAAAAAGAAAACATCACCGCGCTTCCCATGTATCGTCGTGCGAAACTTGGTATCGGATACCTCGCACAAGAACCTTCAATATTTCGGGCCCTTACAGTTGAAGAGAACCTGATGGCTCCGCTCGAAATGATGAACATGCCGAAGAAAGAGCGCAAAGAAAAAGTCGATACTCTTCTCGAAGAATTCAAGCTCTCGCACGTTCGTAAAAACCTTGGACAAGTTCTGTCGGGTGGCGAACGTCGTCGCACCGAAATTGCACGCGCACTCGCTGTCGATCCGAAGTTCGTGTTGCTCGATGAACCGTTTGCCGGTGTCGATCCCATTGCTGTTGAAGAGATCCAGTCGATCGTTGCGAAGCTGAAGCAAAAAAACATCGGCATCCTCATCACCGACCACAACGTGGACGAAACGCTTTCGATCACCGATCGTGCCTATCTCATGGTGGATGGAAAATTATTCAAACAGGGAACGGCCGATGAACTCGCATCTGATGCGATGGTACGCAAAGTTTACCTGGGACAGAACTTCCAGCTTCGAAGAGCGAAAGTCGATACGGAGTTGAAGTCGTTGGTGGGCACAGAAAACGCTTACAATGAAGTACCCGATCTTTTCGACGAGCATCCATTGGACACTCCTTCAGAAGAAGATACTCCCTCTGCATTGTAACTAAGCATCTTCCAGTTCCAGTTGGTTTTTCACCAACTCGAAATATTTTCCTCTCATTGCTACAAGACTTTGGTGGTCGCCTTCTTCGATCACTTTTCCTTTTTCGAGAACAACGATCTTGTCGGCTTGTCGCACCGTACTTAACCTATGGGCGACTACGATGCAGGTGCGCTGACGAAAGAACGTAGAAAGATTTTGCATGATCTCGTATTCATTGTTGGCATCTAGTGAATTCGTGGCCTCATCGAACAACAGGAACATCGGGTCTTTGTAAACGGCGCGTGCGATCAATATTCTTTGTTTCTGTCCCGAACTTATACCGTTACCGTCTGCACCGATCTTTGTGTCGAACTTAAGCGGAAGTGATTCGATAAACTCTGTGATGTTGGCAATCCTGCATGCGTGCGCGAGTCGTGCCCGGTCTATGTGCGGATCGCTTACCGTTATGTTGTTTGCAACTGTGTCACTAAAGATAAATCCCTCCTGCATTACGCTCCCCGAAATTGATCGCCAGAACTGCGGATTGATTTTCCGGAGATCGATATTACCGACCGAAATGTTTCCATCATAAGTGTCGTGGAACTTCTGGATCAATTTGAGAAGTGTCGTCTTTCCGCTTCCACTCATTCCAACGATAGCCGTCGTCTTACCCGCTGGAAATTCGAGGGAGACGTCCCTCAGTACGTCTTCGTTGCCATAGCCAGGGTATTTAAATTTCAGGTTGCGGATAGAGATCGTAGCATCTCCGTCGATCTCCTTTACGTCTGCCTTATTTCGCGACTCTTCATCTTCGAGTTCATAGATCTCATTCAACCGCTCCAGCGACATTTGTGTATCCTGTGCCTGTTGCGAGAATGTAACCAGTCGCTCAATTGGAGCTGTGAGCTGACCAATGATGTACTGTATGGCAACCATTCCCCCGAGTGTAAGGGAATTGTCAACTACAAGCTTCGCGACAATGAATGTGATCAGGAGATTTTTTCCCTGGTTGATCAGAAGAGCGCCCGCCTGCTGATATTGACTCAACGTGAGCGATTTGAAATTGAGATCGAACAAAGATGTCCTAATGTCGTACCATTCTTTTTTCTTTCTTTCTTCGGCATTATTTAGTTTGATCTCGTGCATTCCGTTGATGAGTTGCACCGTCATCGAACCTTCTTTAGATGAGAGCGAGAAGCGATTCGCATCAAGGTTACGGCGGATCTTCATGAAAGCCCTGATATACCACACGTATAACATGCTCCCCGCCAGGAACACCACAAATATCATCCAGTTATAAAAACAAAGAACCACAGAAAAGACGACCAGGCTAAAAACAGAGAACAGCGTTTGCGACGCCATGCCTGTTACGAAGCTTTCGATGCGCTGATGATCATGGATGCGCTGAAGGATGTCGCCGGTTTGTCGTGAATCAAAAAAGTGAAGAGGAAGTTTCATCAGCTTCGTCCAAAAATCGGTGAGAACCGACAGGCTGATCTTTGTACTTATACTCATGAGCGTTCTTGCCCTGATGAATTCGATCGCTGCCTGTGTTACCAATAACACCAATTGACCGATGATCAAGATCTGGATGAAACTGAGATCCTTTTGATCAATGCCTTTATCGACAACACCTTGTGCAAGGTATGGGAACGCGAGTTGGATCAGGCCGGCCGCAATCAACCCGGCGGCCACTGCGATAAACTGTCTTCGGTGGATCCTCGAGTAGCGTTTCAGTAATGTCCAGCCGTTATCTGTTTCCTTATCATGCCGCTTCACGAAGCCCGGTCCCGGCGAAAGTATCAGCGCAATGCCTTCACGTACTGCATCGCCCTTCGAAGCTGTCCACGACTTTTCGAATTCTTCCCGCGTGTAAGTTACCAGTCCCCGTGCCGGATCGGCAACTACTAATTTTTTTTCATTCGATTCGGGAGTAAGAATAACAAAGTGATACTGGTCCCAATAAAGAATGCACGGCAATACAGCGTCGTCGATCAGTTGCTCGAATGTCATTCGGGCACTGAATGTTTTAAATCCAAATTTCTTTGCCGCTTCAGTAAGACCTAATAATGATGTGCCTGTTGGTCCTAGTTGCGTTTCGTTGCGAATAGTTTCGCGGCTAACGTGACTTCCATAGTAACGAAAGATCATGCGGAGACATGTTGGTCCGCAGTCCATCGTATCGAGTTGATTATAGACTATAAATTTTTTCAATCAGTAGATGTTACGATTAATTTCTCTGTCGACAAAAACAAAGTCGATGAACAACCATTTATTCGCCGAAAAATAAAACACGATAATCAAAAAGTAGTATCAACATAAAATTCTATCCAACATCCACTCATCCTTTCCATTCATTCGTTCATCGCCTGAATCCAACTGCTTAAAAGATTTGTCGAGCGTTTTATTCTGAAAGCTTTGAATCGCCGCGTACTGTTTCTATAACTTCCATTACACACCCCTTACTGAGTACCGTGTTTTCTTAATAGCCACCAATCGTGTAATCACTATATGAAAAATCTAATGGGATCATATCCGTTATCATCATTCCTGCGGGACTTGAAGATCCCTGTATCGGAATCATATTGCAATCACCTGATCAGTTCGCATGCTGACTATCCATCACTGCTGAGTTTTGTAGATACCCTTGATCGTCTCGGAATACCGAATATCGCGGCGAGAATTGAGAAAGAGCAGCTGGCGGATCTTCAATTTCCTTATGTGCTTCAACTCTCGAATCAAAGAGAGCTTGTTGTCATTACGAATCCAAAAGACCTTACCGATAACAAAGAAAGAATTGAAGATTGGAATGGTGTTGTGCTTCACATAGAACCAACACCAGTAATTAAAGATCCGGAGAACAACAGGCTATACAGGCGTGAAAGGTTCCTGTCGATATTCACTTATGCTTCGGTTGTTGCTTTGCTGATCCCATTTCTTTGGTCGGCATACATTACGTTCAGTCTGCTCACCATTGGTATTTATGCTGCATCGCTGGCTGGGCTTGTTGTTGGATACCTGCTTATTGCGAAAGACGTTGGTGTAAAATTCGAGGTAGTCGAAAATTTTTGCACACCTGTAGGCCGGCGAAATGATTGCGAACGCGTGCTTACATCGGAAGGCGCTTCTTTCTTCGAATTCGTAAAGTTGTCGGATGCCGTATTCATTTACTTCCTGTGCCAAGTTTGTTGCCTGGCCATGTTAGCTGTCGCACCATCATGGAGTCCCACTGTATTGAACGTGCTTTACATTGTTTCGCTGGCAGCCGCTCCCATGGTGATCTATTCTGTTTTCTATCAACAAAAATTCGGAGCGTGGTGCAAGCTGTGCCTGATAGTCGATGGACTGTTGACATTACAGCTGATATTATTCTTCGTATGGTCGGGCTTTTCATTTGGTGGGTCGTTTACGCCATCGATCATTACAACAGTGGGTGGAGGATCGTTAGTTATCGCGTCGCTCGTATTGGTGCTCAAAAATCAAATGGAAGATACGCTCAGCTTTCGCAGGGAAGCGTCGGATGCAGCACGCGTAAGGAATTCTCATTTGGTGTTCCATCAACTTTCATCAACAACAGAAGCTGAGGTCAAATTCAATTCGGACATTCGCGTTGTTTCCGGAAGCAAGGATGCGCCGCTGAAGTTTGTGTTTGCCGGCAATCTCTACTGTAAACCATGTGGTCAGCAGCACGAAAAGATCGAGTCGCTCGTGGAACTTTACCCCGAGTTGGTATCCATCGAGTACCGGTTCGTACAGGCAAAAGAGCAAGACCAGGTTCCCAATTCAAATCATTACGTTCTCGAGTACTGGATGCGAAACATTCGCGGTCGCGACAACGAGAGAGATCTCATGAATAAACTGTTGACCGATTGGTACAAGCACATCGACATCAAAAAGTTCCGCGCATTGTACCCCATGGACAATGACACACCTTCCGAAGATTGCATTTCAATAGAGAAAGAACAGGTTGCATGGACCCGTCGACAGAATATTATTGCTACGCCGACAATATTTCTCAACGGTCGCGCGCTGCCTAAAGACTACCGGCCCATCGACATGCTAGCCATGATCCTGTCGCTTGCAAATTCCGAACAAGCGAAAAAAGCAATGTATAAAGTCCCGGAAACGGGCGTCAAAGATCTTGTTTGATCGAACAGGGGTTTTAAAAGGATCCGTACCTGTCCCCCACGCGTGCATGCCAGGGGCAAAACAGATCGAATATCAATTCAATCACTAATCTTTTTTACTCATGAAAAAAGAAAAAATGAGTCTCGAAAAAATGAAGGGCGTTTTAAGCAATGTCCTCAGTCGCGACGAGATGAAAGAAGTAATGGCGGGTTCTGGTGACCCTCATTGCATCAGCTATCGATGTGGCGGTTCCGGTGGTACTCCTACTTGCTTGTGGGATTCCTATACCAACTTCTGTACTTGCAGTGGCTGGTTCTGCTCGTACGCCGGTTGATCTTTCTTGCATGGAGAGCGTCGGTACGCTCTCCATTTTTTTACGTCACTTCTTCTTTACCTTATGAAGATCGCCGTTGTTATCTGTTACATGGGAAAGATGCCATGGTACTTCACGTACTTTGCGCACTCGTGCCGATACAATCCATCGGTTGACTTCTATATAATAACTGATAATGCGATCACGCATGATCTCCCTGTTAACGTAAAGCCTGTTTATAAAACACTTGCGGAGATCAACGAGCTGGCAACGCAGAAACTCGGCTTCGAAGTAAGCATAAAGTCAGGTTATAAGCTCTGCGATTTCAAACCGGCCTATGGTCTTCTCTTTTCGGATCTTTTGAAAGATTATGATTTCTGGGGACACGGCGATATCGACGTTGTTTTTGGCAACATACGATCATTCATCTCCGATGAGATCCTCCACAACAACGACCTGGTTGTTGTTCGTCACGATTATCTCACCGGCTACTTTCAGCTCTTTCGCAACAACGAAAAGATGAATACACTCTTCATGAAGAGTAAAGATTTTAAGAGAGTCCTTCAAGAAGAAAAACATTTCTGCTTCGACGAAACGAATTTCACGTTCGAAGCTTTCGCAGAAGGAAAACCGCCCGACGAAATTCCTTCGGAGATAGAAAGCATGATGCACGTCGTAAAGAAAATGCAGCAAGCCGGCCACATCCGCGCGTTTTTCGATTTCATGGTGGTGGAAGGAGTTCCGGGAAACATCAGGTGGCAAAAGGGCGAGCTGGTCTACCGAAAAAAAATCGAGATCCTCCTTTATCACATGATCCATTTCAAAAAACATTACCATCCGAAACGAGGTCCACGGCATATTCCCGACGAGTTCACGATAAGTAAAAAAAGGATTTACCATAAAGCATGACCGAATGAAATCTGTTTTGATCGTAACACGCGTGGACTTCTGGCGAAAAGGTGCAGGCCATCGCTCACGACTCACCTCGCTGATCAATTACATCAAAGACCATTTCAGTATCACAATTGTCTATGCCGGCATTGTTAACAGTCGCGATTCGGTCATTCTCGGCCGCGAATATCCGTCGATCGCGTTCGTGCCACTCGAACCGAATAAGACTATTTCATTTAAAGAACACGGGGAATTATTCCGCTCATTTATTGCCGGTAAGCATTTCGATATCGCGTTGATCGAGTACCTCGAAATGTCGTTCGTGCTGCCGATGCTCGGCGAAAACACATTTACAATCCTCGATACGCATGACCTGGTCTCAGACAGAATCGAGAGTTTCAATAAAAACAAATTGCGTTACGACAGCATTACACTCACCTACGAAGAAGAGATCTCCGTGTTCAATTGCTTCGATAAGGTATTGCTGATCCAGGATAAAGACTACAATAAGATCGGGAAACAGCTTGGCTTCGACAGAACACTTCTCGTTCCACACGCCGCAGCTCTCAACAAAAAAATTCTAAGAAACGAAGTGAGAAATATTGGCTTCGTAGGGAGTGAATACATGCCTAACTCCGACGGCATCAGCTGGTTTGTGAATAATGCCTGGCTTGCAATTGATGATTCGCTTACGCTGAATATCTACGGAAAAGTGTGCGATCGGATCGCTGTGCGTGAAGAACGAGTGAAACTCCATGGCTTCGTCGACGACGTCGGCATCGCTTACAATCATTGCGACATCATGATCAATCCCGTGAAATGCGGGGCTGGTATTAAGATAAAAAATATAGAAGCATTGTCATGCGGGCTGCCATTGATCACTAACTCACACGGGGCGATCGGCATCGACACCGGCAAAGAAAGATCCTTCATCGTAGCCGATACCGCCGATGAATTCGCAGCGGCTCTTGCGAAGCTTGTTAAAGACCAGTCGTATCGAAAGGAGCTGGGCAACAACGCCTTCTTATTTGCGCAAGAAAATTTTTCACCGGCAGCATGTTATCAACAGCTTGTTGACTGCATGCTCGAATGTCAACTGACCGAATGAAGTACGACGTTGTCATTGTGGGTGCGGGACTTTGCGGCTGCGTTTTCGCAGAACGCATCGCCACACAATTACACAAACGCGTACTTATCATAGAGAAGAGAAATCATATCGGTGGCAACTGTTACGATTACTATAATTCCGACGGGATCCTCGTTCACAAATACGGCCCTCATTGGTTTCATACCGACGACCACAGGGTCTTCGAATATCTTTCAAAGTTTACGGATTGGAGAATGCACGATCATGTTGTGAAGAGCTCGGTGGAAGGGAAACTATATCCATTCCCGGTGAACATCGATACTCTTAAGATGATGTACAACGTGGACCTGAGAAGTGACGCCGACGTGGAAGCGTTCTATGAATCCGTAAGAGCAAAAGACGTCCACTTTGCAAAGAATGCCGAAGAGGCTATCATCTCGAAGATCGGCTGGGATCTTTACAATAAGTTTTTCAAAAACTATACGATCAAACAATGGAACCTCCATCCTACGATGCTGGAAGCTTCCGTTACTTCGAGGATCCCCGTCAGGTACGACAATGACCCTCGTTACTTTAAAGACAAATACCAGGCTCTTCCCGATCATGGCTACACCAAGATGTTTCAGAACATGGTGAACCACGAGAACATCACGATGCTGCTTGAAACAGATTATAAAGAGATTATCGATCGATTAGTATTCGACTTTATGATCTACACCGGGTCGCCCGATCATTTCTTCGACTACAAATTTGGAAGGCTTCCGTATCGCTCGCTGCATTTCGAACACGAAACGTTGCCTGTCGAATACTTTCAGCCATGCCAGCAGGTGAATTACCCAAACGACCACGACTTCACAAGGATAGTGGAGTGGAAACATGCAACGGGACAGATCAGCAATAAAACTACGATTACCCGCGAGTACCCCATTGCTCATGATGATTCGAATGAAAAATTGTATCCCATCCCTACTTCCAGGAACCAGGAGATCTTTAATAGATACAAACAGGCCGCTTCACAATTGACCAACGTCCGTTTCTGCGGACGACTTGCGGATTATCGCTACTACAATATGGACCAGGTAGTTGCACGTGCACTTTCGATATTCTCCAAAGAAATCCAACTCGTGGCCGCATGAACAAAAGGATCCACGTCGATATGCCAGGCAATATCACTGCTACCGAGGCCGGGTTATTCACACCTTATGCCGATTATGAAATTGAAGACTTAAAGATCCTTTACCTCGAAGAGGTATTCGTAACCTACACCGGGCTTTGCATAGACGAAACGGGCGTAAGAAAAGAATCACACCACGCTTACTCCGACAAGCAGGATGTTTTCCTGAATGATGCGGTCGTGCAGTTCAAACAGGCGCTGAATGATCCGGGAAAACTCATAGAGCTCGATGATGATGAAACCTACTTGTTAATCCATCACCCATGGGCTGCAAACTACTGGCACTGGCTTACCGAAGTAATCCTTCGGGTGTGGATGGTTCGCGATTGCTCTCACAATATGATATTGATCCTCCCCGCTAATATGAAGAGTACAACCTTTGTGAAGCAATCATTGGCGGCATTCCGCTTCAAGGAAGTATTCTATATCCCGGAAGGAAATCATTTGCTTGTCCGGAAGCTTTGTGTGCCCGAAGTAAAACGATTCGCAGACTCATATTATCCAGGCGAGCTTCACGATATCAGGAGACACTATCTGGAAAGAAGATCCGCGGTGACTGGCAACCATAGCGACAAACTTTATATCAGTCGGAAGAAAGCAACGAAACGAAGGGTGGTGAATGAAGATGAAGTTGAGAAAATGCTTCGCAAGTATGGTTTCGATTGTATTAATAATGAAGACTTCGATTTTCACGGACAAGTGAGCCTGTTTTCAACAGCGAAGTACGTGATCTCGATACACGGTGCGGGTCTCACGAACATGTTATTCATGAAAGAAAATTCGCAAGTCCTCGAACTTCATAAGAAAAGAACCAACGATTACGATTGGCACAGCTTCGCCTTCTGGTACATGTCGAACGCCCTTGGGTTCAAATACCATCAACAGGTATGCGAACCCGAGGATCCGCGTTCATCATTCTTCGATGCAAATTTTGTTGTTGATGTTAAACTCCTCGAACACAACGTTCGATTTATGTTGGGCCTGTTATGAAAATAATTCAATCGTTCTGGTCGAAACCCGCCTTTCACAGCATACAAAGTTACGCTAATGCAAGGAAGCTAGGAGGCTGGCTGAATTTCAAATACTTCCTCATCAGCGCAGCTTACAGTTGTCTAACTCTCCGCAAGCATCACAAAAAAGTTTATCTCTATACCGACACGCAAGGATCCGGGTTAATGGGTGATCTTCTCGATCTTCCCTTCGAAGACATCTCTCTTTCATTGAACACACTCGACAATGAAGATCACAGGCTATGGATCCGTGGAAAGATGCATGCTATCGAACAACAAACAGGGCCATTCATTCACGTCGACAACGACATCTATATCTGGGAGCCATTGCCAGTCAAACCGGATATTATTCTTCAGAGTCGCATACCCATGTGGGCCGAATACAAACTCAGCCTCAACGAGATCTTCGCCAACTTCAAATATATTCCCGAATGCCTGAAGGAACGACCTACCGAAAAAACAACGGTTGCTAACGTAGGCATCATCGGCGGTCACGACATGGATCTCTTTCAACGGTTCTGCGAAGAGTCGCGCAAGTTGCTGGAGCACAACCGGGAATTCCTTCCGCTCGTGGGCCTTGGCGGTTTCAACCAGATGATGGAAGAGTATCTTTTCACGAGCATGGTACGCCACGAAAAAAAAGACGCTTACTACTTACTCGAGAATCTCAAAACCGACTTCCGCATTACGAACGTCGAATTCAATCTCGTGCCGCTCGTCTTTAAGTACATTCATCTTATCGGGAACAATAAGCAATCGCCTTATGCCTGCGAACAACTGGAACTCCGGTTGAAATACGAGTTCCCCGAATATCACGCAAGGGTATTGGAAGTTCTGAATGGTCTTGGCGTCGAGGACACCGAGCTTCGCAATGACGAAGTGCGTCGCGACCGGCTCATGAAGTCGTTGCAAATATTTTATCGGAACAGCCTCGAAGAGATCAGGAATATGAAGATCAGGATCAGGCCGGAAGCCGAAGTGATTCGCGTTGACGACTACCTCACCAGCTCACGTATATATGTAGTGCGCGAACCCGACAACCCTCAAATGTGCTTATTGCCAAGCCAGGGATGGGAAGGCCTCACTCCCTGGCTCGATGATACGGGGAGAAAACTACACAAAGCTTTTACCATCAACGAACTCATTGCCGGCAATGATCTCCAGGGTTTCAACGAGACAATACTCATCAATTCCATTGCATTCAATCTCACACAAACCGGCCTGATGGAGTTTGCATAACTCAGTCTGCTTAGTTGCAGTTCTTTTCGCTTACTTTTGGGATTGCGGCTATGCAATTTCTCAATTCAATCCTCACCTGGGTAATGAAGAAACGCATCCATCAGATGGAGCTTTTCATGAAGTACCCGTATGAAGTCCAGGACGATACACTTAAAAAGTTAATCGCCACGGCTCGCGACACCGAATTCGGCCGGCTGTACTCCTTCGACGATCTTACCAACTACGACGACTTCAAACGTCGTGTGCCTGTTCATACTTATGAGCAACTCTTTCCTTTTATCGAAAGAATCCTTCAAGGGCAGCAGAATATTCTTTGGCCTTCGGAGATCAAATGGTTTGCGAAGTCGTCGGGCACAACCAACGCCCGCAGCAAGTTCATTCCCGTTTCTGTTGAGGCGATGGAGGAATGTCACTTCAAGGGAGGTAAAGATCTGCTCTCGATCTACGTCAACAACTTTCCCGACACAGGGATCTTTTCAGGTAAAGGTCTCGCTGTAGGCGGAAGTCTTTACAACAACGAGTACGATCCCAGCTCAACGTCGAAGTATGGTGATGTATCGGCGGTGCTCATGCAGAACCTTCCACCGTGGGCGCAATTCATTCGCACACCAAGTCTCGAGGTTGCGCTGATGAGCGATTGGGAAGAGAAAATAGAAAAACTTGCCGAAGAAACTTCGAAGGCCGACGTTACACATATCGCCGGCGTGCCTACGTGGACCGTATTGCTCATTCAACGCATCGTTGAACTCGAAAAGAAAAACAACATACTCGAAGTGTGGCCCAACCTTGAAGTTTTCTTTCACGGCGCCGTTGCTTTTGCCCCGTATAGAAATCTTTTCAAGTCGCTGATACCGAAAGACAGCATGAGGTATTGGGAAACATATAATGCCAGCGAAGGATTTTTTGGCATCCAGGATCAAAGCAACTCCGAAGAATTGTTGCTGATGCTCGACTACGGAATTTTCTATGAATTTATTCCCACCGAAGAACTCGGTAGAGAATACCCCGATACAATTACACTTGCAGAAGTTGAATTAGGAAAAAATTACGCGATGGTGATCACCACCAACTCCGGCTTGTGGCGATATAACATCGGTGATACCGTTAAGTTCACGAGCATATCACCTTACAGAATTAAGATCTCGGGACGAACGAAGCATTTCATCAATGCTTTCGGCGAAGAGATCATCATAGAAAATGCCGACGCGGCAATCACCACAGCTTGCGAAATGACTGGTGCCGTTATCGACAATTTCACCGCAGCTCCAATCTATCTCGAGCGCGCACAACGCGGTGGACACGAATGGATCATCGAGTTCAAGGTAGCGCCGTCGAGCATGGAACGTTTCACACAAATTTTAGACGACACCCTTCGAAAGGTCAATTCAGATTACGACGCCAAACGTTCTCACGACCTGGCACTCGTGGCACCACGTGTTCACAGCGTTGCCGAAGGCACGTTTTACAGGTGGATGAAGTCGAAGGGGAAATTGGGAGGACAGAATAAGGTTCCGAGGCTTAGCAATTCAAGGGAGTATGTTGATGAGATCCTCGCTATGATCTAACTATACGTGCAAAGAGCAATGTGCAAAGAGCAACGAAATGGTCTTCGAAGGACTTTCGTTGCACATTGCACGTTGCACTCCTGTTACACTCCTTTCAGTTTCACGCCACATCCCACCGCCTTGGTCTTTGTTATTTCGACAGGCTTGCCCGCCAGCACAGCGTCAACGGCAGCCTCTACATAACGATGTCCGGCTTTATTTCCGTCGCGCGGACTGTCGTCGATGGCTCCGACATAAACAACTTTGAAGTCTTTATTCAACACAAAAACGTGTGGTGTGTTCGTAGCACCGAATGCTCTTACGGTAGCCTGGCTTTCGTCGTAGAGATAAGGAAAATCGTAGCCCTTCTTCTTCGCATACTTCACCATCTCGTCGAAAGAATCTCCCGAAGAAATGTCGGGTGAGTTTGGATTGATCGCGATCAGCGGAACTCCTTGCGGAGCATATTTTTTATTGAGCGCGAGAATCCGATCGTTGTATGCTTTCGACATAGGGCAGGTGTTGCAATCAAAAGCAATTATAAATCCCTTCGCCGAAGAGTAATCGGCAAGAGAAACCATTTTACCATCCACGTTCTTCAACTTGAAGTCTGTAGCGGTGTCGCCAACTTCGTAGCCATTTTTTACTGGCGAGAACGCCAGCGTGGCTACGCAAACAAGAAACAGAATTGTCGTTTTCATCAGTATTAATTTACAGTTTTTTTTCAATCGAACTTTATCGAACTTCCTCAATAAGCTTTTCCAATTCGCCCTCGTGCAATTCGCGTTCTACGAATACACGCTTACCGGTTTTTGCATTTATCACGATGGTTGCCGGCAGCGCACCCGACCATTCTTTTTCAATCAGGTCGATGTAAGTGTTGGGGTCGGTCTCGTCCAAGATTAAAACCGACGATGTCAGTTTTCGGCGGGTGATGAATTTATTCACCTTATCGGGATTGGGGTCGAGGTCCATGTCCATGCTCACTAATGTAACGGACACGTCTTTTCGTTGCTGGCCGAGTCTTTCGAACAGCGGGATTTCCTTGACGCATGGGGCGCACCACGTGGCCCAGAAGTTTATCACTTTCACCTGGTCGCCTGGGTCGTTGATGAGTTTTTGGAGCTCGGCGAGCTTCACAATTTTGGCCTGGGCGAAGACCGTGCCTACCGGCAGGCAGGCCGTGAGGCTGGCCGCGACGAGGAATATGATCAGAACCGACTTCATGAGGCAAATGTAAGTTTTGAGAGAGGTTTAAACTAAATAGGTCGATTTCAGGCAGTTAGCCATTGATAAAAATTCCTTAAAATAGAAATCCACAAAACGAAGGACTTATCCACATTACCGTATTGTTACAAGTTAACGCGCAGAATGTCAGCGAGTTACACTAAGAAATATCAATCACTTCTTTGTGGAAAACTTCTAAGGCACTTAAACACATAGACACATAGCGATATTTTGGCGCCATTATGCCCCGGTCGGGAGTCGATTTGTTAACGCTTAATTAGAGGGGATATTGATCGCATCTTTCACGAAAGAGTCGTGCATCCAGCGGGCGTAGTCATTAACCTGTACACAATCGGAAAGTAATTCTTTGCCACGGAGAATCTTGATGATCTTGGATTGATCGATCGTGCGTGTTATTTGTAATTTCTGTTCTTCCGGCAAATTGGAAATGCGAACGAATTCAATGCCTTTGTAGATTTCTGCACTCATACGTCTTGGTTCAGGACCCAGCAATCAACATTTATACTGCCAAAATTAATTAGTAACCCTGTTTTTAAGGCACCGCCAGTGTCATTTCCCGCCGAATTAATGTGAGCGGTCGTTATGTAGATACAGCTAACGTTTGCAATAGCGTGGCATCGGCTCCCCATAGTGTGGAATCATTTACCTTCGCGAGTATTATTTCCACAACATTCAGCAATGCAATCCCAACGCGCACTCTTCAGCATTCCTAAAGACACAACGTATCTTAATTGTGCTTACATGGGACCACTACCAAAAAAGGTGGAGGCTGCAGGCATCGAAGCAATGAAGCGCAAAAGAAATCCTGGAGTTATCACTGCCATCGACTTCTTTAATGAAGCCGACGTGCTTAGAAGAGAATATGCGAAGCTCATCAATGTAAAAGACGCCAATCGTATCGTGGTGATCCCTTCTGTTTCGTATGGTGTTGCAAATGCCGCGAAGAATGTACCGCTATCGAAGGGCGACGAAGTAATTATAGCTGCCGAAGAATTTCCGAGCGACTATTATCCGTGGGCCATCAAATGTGAAGAGACCGGCGCGAGCGCCAGGATCATTACACCTCCCGATACGCTGCAGCGTCGCGGTGCACAATGGAATACCAGGATCCTTGAAGCAATCAACAGCAAAACAAAAGTTGTAGCCATCAGCAATGTTCATTGGGCCGATGGAACGTTGTTTAATCTTGTCGAGATCAGGAAGAGAACGAGAGATGTAGGTGCTGCGCTGATCATAGACGGTACGCAGTCGGTTGGCGCGATGCCATTCGATGTTGAACAAATACAACCCGATGCCTTGATATGTGTCGGTTATAAGTGGCTGCTCGGTCCTTACTCGATCGGCCTTGCATACTATGGACCGATGTTCGACAACGGAAAGCCGATCGAAGAAAGCTGGATGAATCGTGAAAAGGCGGAAGACTTTCGTTCGCTGGTGCAATACAATCCCAACTACAAAGAAGGATCGTTGCGATACGAGGTTGGTGAGCATTCAAGCTTCGTTTACGTACCGATGCTGATTGAATCTCTGAAACTGATCAACAAATGGAAGCCGGCGAACATTCAGAAATACTGTGCAAGCATTACTTCAGATCCGATAAAACAACTTCGTGAAGCAGGCTTTTGGATCGAAGACAACGACTCGCGCGGACAACACCTGTTTGGGATCCGTTTGCCGGAGCACGTCGATATCGAAAAAGTAGCAGCGCGGTTTAAGAGAAATAAGTTGTTCGTGTCGCTTCGGGGCAATGCAATCCGTGTGGCCGTGAATGTCTTCAACACGAAAACAGATGTTGAAAAAATGGTAAGTTTGTTACTATCAAAATGAAAGCATTCATACACATAATATTCTTGCTCATCGCTTTTCAAGCAACAGCGCAAGACAAGTACACATTCGTGTTCCTTCATCATCGCACAGATCTGCCTGCGCTTCCGAAAGAAGAGTCGGACAAACTGATGGAAGGACACATGGCCAACATCCAGAAGATGGCGAAGGATGGAAATCTTATTGCTGCCGGCCCGCTGGAAGGTGGTGGCGGCATTTTCATTTTCAAACCATCTACACCGAAAGAAGTGGAAGAGTGGATCAGTCACGATCCTGGTATCCAGGCAAAGCGCTGGAACATCGAGATGCTGAAGTATGAACCGTTAGTTGGCGGCGTCTGTGTCGCAAGTCCGCCGTACGAGATGACGATGTATACGTTCGTGCAGTTCAAACCGAAAGTTTATAAGTTCAATGTGCAAGAGGCTGGCGAGACGGTTGAGAACCATAATAAATTTATCAAGCAATTGAGTGCAGGCGGAAACGTAATCGCCTACGGATCTTTTGGTGGCAAAGATGGCGGTGTGCTGGTGATGAAAGGAGATGTGCAACAAGAAGTGATACTTCAGAGCCCGGCGGTGACGGCGGCGTTGTTTGAGCCGGAGTTTAAGAAACTATATATCGCCAAAGGTGCGTTTTGTGAGAAGTGACACCAGTTGGTCTTTGAATTGATCCATTCCTTTATATTCCAGCGACGCATCTGTCATTGACCCAATCGCCTTCGCAAGTGCTGATCGTTCCTCCAAATTCAATTCATCAACATCATATAAGTACGTTCTTATCGTGAATATAAACGCATTCACTTCTTTCAATCCAATAAGATGTTGCTTCTCTACTCTCACAAAAAACTCGGTGTTCTCATCCACAACTCTTCTTCCGCGCCACTCATCTTCATCGTAACCGGGCGGTGGTTCGGGATGATGATTTAGTCTCTTGTCCGTCGCTATTCCCCATGCAAATCGTGCGAACGGTTCTTTGTCGACGATCATCTTCAACATTACCTGGTAATTCTTTATGGTGCGACCGATCTCGGGAACCGGCGCATGGATCTCGTTGAAAGGCCGGCCTATCTTCGTTCGGGGATCCCAATGATTTGGAGAACATAAATGGATCGCTGCAAGCCAATCGTTTTCTCCATCCAATTGAACTACCGCAACGTCTTCCTGGAGGTTACTGCAAATTGTATCGAAGTCGGATGATGAAGTGTTTGCGAATGGTCTCAGAAACTCAACGACTGCTTTGCGAGTGTCGTCGCGAAAATCGTGAGTGCCGTAATACTTTGTGAGATCTTCTTCGTGGCATCTTCTTTTGTTGGCGAGATATTCTTCGTAGTGCTCATCAACATCAAAGATCTTTCCTTCACTCTTCGATAAACCGGGCGCTGTGGTGTAAACGCCGGTCATGAATGGAAGGTACCGGTTCATTCGCCTACCACAATCGCGATCTTATCGCCTTTGGGACTCACCGAGATCCTGGTGATAGACTTCAGGAGATTGGCGCCGGCAGAGATGTCGATAGCTGCCCATCCGCTTCCGGGTTTCGCGGGGTTCATGAAAAAAAGTTTGGTGCCGTCGCTAGTCAGTATTTTTCCATCGGGCGTCCACGCAATGTCTTCGTGCATGTTGATGGTTGCTCCGAGCTCCGAAATACTCTCGGTCCCGGTGTTATATTTCATGATCTTGTTCTCCTTCTCACTTCGTTGTATGAAACTGAAGGCACGTTCGTTCGGAATTTTGTGCAAGGCGCGACCAATGTTCGTTGCAAGAAGCGTATCCGCCTTTAGCGGAAGCGTTACGAAATGAAGATCGTTGGGCTTTCCTTCTCCGCCCAGGACAAACAATGCGAGGTGACTATTGTCGATCCACGCATGATATCCAACGATAAGATTGTCGATGATCAATGCGGGTTCACCGCCGTCGATCGGATATTTTCCAAGATCCTGTGCGGCATTGTCGCGCTGAATGATACACGACAGAAACTGTTGGTCGGGCGTTACTGTCGGTGAGTACTCGCGTTCGTTCGTGGTGGTGATGTTCACGACACTTCCATCTTTAATATTATACCGTTTGATGTCGGAACGCTGTTCGTCGTTGAACGAAGAAAAGTAGATGAATGGAAGTTCGGGATGAAACGAAGGTTGATTGTCGTAGCCGGGATGATTGGTGATGTTCTTCGGGTTCGAAAGAATGATCTTGTCCTTCTTAACTTTCAGGTCGAACAGTATTATTTCGGAGCCCACCTGCGCAAACGACGACAGGGAAACGCACACCAACGCGAGCAAAAACAGCCTTTTCATATGGGAATTTAGGAAAATTCCCGCCAGAATCTTCCGTCATGTTTGAGTAATGAAATGCGGTTGCATTCAAAAACCGCGTTGTACGACCTGGATTTAAATTCGTCCCATGCTCTTTTGAAACTGTCTCTTTTTAAGTCACGAAAAGCAACAGTTACGTGAGGATGAAACGGCTGGTCCTTGTAGCCTGCGTTGAAGATGTTCAGTTCACGTTTACAAAAGTCCATCACGTTAAGTTGACATGCTGCTAACGCAGGGTTTTCTTTTACGCCTACGAAGATCACGCGAGGTTCAAAACATCCAAAGTCCTTTAATTCTATTGTAAAATTTTCTATAGAAATTTTCTTAAACGCCACGAGCAGTTTCTCTTCGTTGTCGAATTCGAATGGCATGTGAAGAGTGATGTGAGCAGGAGAATTGAGAGAGCCTTTGGTGTTGTATTGATCGCGGAAGGATTCTTTGAGTTTATAGATTTCGCTGGCGAATGGTTCTGGTGGGAGAATGGCGATGAGATATTTGCTACGCGACATATTTTTCCCATTCATCTGATTCGAGTGCATTCTTTGCAGCAATGCTTCTGACCTCGAATATTCTTTGCATGTATTTCTTTAGAAAAAGGAAATTGGCGATATCTCCAATAAAACCAAACGGTGCTTCATATCTAAAGTCATCAATTAACATGACACTATGTTCATCGATCTTGCGGACTTCGTGCTTGTGTATGAATGATTTGAAGGCTCCTTTCACCATTTCATCAACGAAGTAATCTGGCTTGGCCATTTCGGTAATCTTGCTTGATAACCTTTGTCTCACAAACAAGTGCGTTGCTTCCCATTCAACGAATTCACCAAGCTCAATCAAGCCACTCATTTTCCCTGCAATAGGAATTTCTTTCGAATGTGCCATTGAATCCTTGTGAAAGTCAATACTTCTTGACAAATCAAAACACCTCTCCTGGCTTGTCCTGATAATCGTCTCCCTATAAATCCTATACATTATTTCGCAAGATCTCTTATGGCACTCTCTGCCGATGGAAACCGAAATCTATATCCCTCTTGTATAAGCCTCTTCGGTATCACCCAACGACTCTTAAGAATAAGCTCAGTCTCGGTTCCAATCAGTGAAGCACCAAAAGTAAGAAGCCATGCCGGGGCTGGCAATCCAAAAATTGCTCCGAATGCTTTTCGGAGGTGCCTCATCAATACATTATTCGCAATTGGCTGTGGCGACGTAACGTTATAAGCCCCGTTTGCATTGCCATCCAGCATCCAATCCACAACACCAACAACATCTACCTCGTGAATCCAGCTCACCATCTGCTTTCCGTCGCCCTGCCTTCCACCCAAACCAAACCTGACCAGGTTCCTGAGCGGAGGCAGAGCACCACCGTCTTTTCCCATCACGATAGATGTTCGCATGATCACCCTCCGCGTTTCCCCGAGCGGCAACTCGTTGAATGTCTTTTCCCATTCGCGACAAACATTCATTGAAAAGTCGTCTCCGATCTCACCAAAAGTTTCGTCCATCGGGCGATCCTCGGCATGCCGGTATATTGTTGCCGACGACATCTGGATCCAGACCTTCGGCGGATCTTTCAATGTACTTACTGCTTTGCCCAGCACTTTCGTGGAAAGCAATCGCGACTCGAGGATCTCTTTTTTATTTCCTGGTGTGTATCGGCAATTGACATTCTTGCCGGTAAGATTGATGATGGCATAAGCCCCTTCGAGCTCGTGAGACCAATCACCCATGTCGCGACCATTCCATTGAAGGGTCCGGATGTTGTTACGCTCCGGAACTGCAGTGCGACTAAGCACAACGACCTGTGAAGTTTTGCCGAGATGTTCGGCCAGTGTTTGTCCGATGAAACCGCTTCCACCTGCGATTACAATCTTCCTGGGAGTATTATGATGCATAGAACAAGTAGTCGGTAAACAACCCAACCCACTGTTGTCCAGGCGGACAACCCCAACATCTTCACCCTCTTCCAATGTAATGACAGCATAAAAGTCACTACCGTTGTAAACCAGGCGAGGGCAATCACCGGGGGAATGTTTACAATACGATCCAGTGCCAGCATCGGTAAAAGAAGTAAAGCACCGATGAGCGACACTGTCATCATGTTACCAATGTAGTGTAGCACTTTGTCGTGCGTCATTAATCGCACAATTACCAATTGAAAAACTATCTGGCCTCCACAGATTAAAAATTCCCTTAAGAAGTTTCCAGCTGGTACTATAGGTACAACGATGCGGGTATAGTGTAATAGTATAATGGACGTTAAAATCCACGTTAAAAAAATATACGCAATGCGATAAGGGATACTATAAGATGGGGTACAGCTTCCGCGTTTCTCGAAAACTTTTGGTGGAGCAATCACCTTGCGGTTATAAGAGATGAATGAATAGAGTATTGACAGAGGCCAGTGCACAACAGACCACCGGAGTACGCGGCCCAACCGCGGGAAGGAGTGCCCGATGATCGTGACAAGGCTGTCGAGTCCATACGTCACGGTCCCGTTGTTGTAGTCGATCAGTGCGATTTCGTCGCGGGCGCGGTCGTTGCTGAACGAAGCCGGCACCTTTGCGCAACCATAGGCTACTCGTCCGTTGCTGTCGAGCATGCCGCTCTTGATAAAGCCACTGGTGTAGAGATCGCACATCGGGCATTCTTTGTCATATACAAGAGTGTGGTTCGCCAGTGTTTCCATAAATCAGAAGCTGGTATGTGGAAGAAATTTTCCTTTATGATCCTGTGAAGGGTAGAGGTTGCAGGTGGTGAGGAGCCAGTAGCAACTGATGAGTGCGACGGGAAGGACGAGGTCGATCACGTTGAGCACCGAATGAAACCAGCCGGTGGCCACCAACGGCGCAATGATTTCGGCGAGACCGTAGCCGCCGAGGCCGGCCAGGAACAACAGCCGTCGCGGACCGCCGCCGGCCATGAAGAGAAGGAGGAGTGCGCTGATCATTTGCCAGAGGAGGAGCGCCGAGGCGATTGTTATTGCCTTGGGCGATTGGCTGGTGAGAAGCATGAAAAAGATGATGGCGATGAGGACGGTTTGAAAGAGCCAGTCCATTCTTATTATAGTTTTCATATTTTCAATAAATTGTGAAACTTCGTTTCAAAAAAAATTTTTTTCTAACTCACTTCAAAACCTTCAGCATTGTATTCCAAAACCAACTCTCTTCCGACTTCACAAACGTATCCAACACACCTTCTGCTTTATCGGCAAAACTCTTCAGATCCTTCGTTACTTTCCTTAGCTCCTTTGCTTCTTCGCTCCCATCCTGCTGCACTTCCGAAACCTTCTTCAATATTTTCATCAAAGGATCCAGCTCTTTTCTCTTTCTTTCTTTCGCTACTGTACGCGCGAGGGTCCATACATCTTTCTCGGACTTAAAATATTCTTTGCGTTCTCCTGGTACCAGCACTCTCTCAACGATCGACCATTCGAGCAGCGCGCGAATGTTCATGTTTGCATTTCCTCTCGATATACTCAGCTCCTGCATGATCTCTTCGGTCGACAACGGTTTAGTCGACAGCATTAACAGCGCGTGGATCTGCGCCATTGTCTTATTCAGCCCCCAGCTTTGGCCCAGCGTTCCCCAGGCCTGGATCAGCTCCTCTTTGGCTTCCTTGTATTTCATACGGAATAAAGATAGTGAATGTTTCGGAACTTTCAGTATTTACTGAAAGTTTAATTAGTAGAGGGATGCTTCCTTGAGAGTTCCAGGTATCGCTCCTTGTTGTCCGGCTCCAGCTCCGCCAGCCTGTTGTAGCTATCTGTAAACGTGCTGTCAAGGTTAATCGACTCTTTATATAGCTCTATAGCCCGCGCCGCATCTCCATTCTTATCATAACCATCAGCCAATACCCACGACAACCATCCATACCTGTAACCTCCCTGGTAAGCCTTTGTGAAATACGTATACGCCTCGTCGCGATTGCCTTTGTTGTACAACACCAGGCCCTTGCCATACACGGCCATCATAAAATCCGGATCGAGGTCAAGCGCCTCGTCGTAATACCAGTCTGCTGAATCCGGATTCGAGTTATTAATGAAATCATTCCCTTTGAACGTCAGGGCTTCCGCCTCATTCGATTCAGGTGGGTCATCAGACGACTGTTCGTCGGTTGTTGTTGTGGTCGTTGTTCCGTCGTCGTTATTGCCGGCAAAGATCCCAATGAGCATGAATAATGCAAACACACCCGCCACCGAGAAGATAATGATCCTTACAATCTTCTTACCGCGATCGGCTAACTGCGTTGCCGATGGTGGTGATGTGTACGATGTTCTTCCACCACCATTGAAAGGCTTCGCCTGCTTTTGAAAGATCTTCGGCTGAACAGGCAGCGTGAAGTACGACATGAAGAGACTATATGCCGCAAAGAGGAAAAAGACCCAGTTAAAAATTGAATGCAGGCTGTACGTTATCCCGTACAGTAATGCGAGCACAATGAAAGCTCGAAACCAACGGGCTGCCTTGTGAGGGGTTTTTTCGAAATTCTCTTCAGACACAACTACAAGTTACTTAAAATAAAGTCTGTCATGAGCACAAATCGATGTGCGTTAACCCTTGGTCCCCTGAAACCATGTGCCTGGTCAGGATAATAGAATGACTGAAACTGCTTGCCGGCATTGATAAGCGCATCTTCCAGCGCTACCGAATTCTGAAAATGCACGTTGTCATCGCCGGTCCCGTGAATGAGAAGAAACTTGCCCTGCAGCTTGTTGGCATACGTCATCGGCGAATTTTCGTCGTAACCAATGGGATTGTCCGCCGGCCTCTGCAAAAATCTTTCGGTGTAGATATTATCGTAATACCTCCACGATGTTACGGGTGCACCCGCAATTCCAAGCTTGTAAGTGCCTGCCCCTTTTGTCATCACTAGAGCAGTAGTGTAGCCGCCAAAACTCCAGCCCCAAATGCCAAGTCGGGACTTATCGACGTAAGGCAATGACGCAAGATAATTTCCGGCCGAAAGGAGATCTTCCATCTCCAGCTTACCAAGTTGTTTGTACGTCTGCTTGCAGAACTTTTCACCGCGACCTCCGGTGCCACGCGTATCTACCACGGCTACCGCAATTCCTTTTTGTACCAGCATTTGATGCCAGAAGAAATTCGCGCCTCCTCCAAAACTATTCGATACCGAATTCGATCTTGGTCCACTGTATTGAAAAACCAGCACGGGATATTTTTTGCCGTCGTTGAATGTAGCTGGCTTCAAAATGTATCCGTCAACTTTAGTTTTACTGTCGGCGGCGGTGTATTGAAAGAACTCTTTCTGTACGATCTTATAGTCCGCAAGCTTCTGACGGAGCTGTTGATTGTCTTCGAGCACTTTCACCAGCTTATTTCCTTTCGTACGATAGAGGCTTACTGTCAACGGGTCGTTGGCGCTGCTCACCATGTCGATATAGAATTGTGTGTCGTTGCTCATGTTCACGTTACGACTTCCTTCCTTTTCCGACAGCTTCACTTTTTTCTTTCCGTCGAACGAGATCGAATAAAAAGCGCGATTGAGATAACTGCCTTCAGTAGATAGGTAATACAATGTCTTCGTTACTTCATCGATACCAATCATTGCTGTTGCTTCCCAGTCGCCCGATGTGATCGCCTTCAGGCCGGTTCCATCCATGTTGCAGAGATAGTAGTGCTTGTTGCCGCTGCGTTCGCTGGCCAACAGGAATTGCTTTCCATCTTTCAGGTAAACCAGGTCGTCGGTGTAATCGATATCGTAATACGTTTCGCTTTTCTCGGTCAGAACTACTGTCGATGCGCCGGTAGCTGCATCCACATGAAGGATCTCGAGTTGATTCTGAAGACGATTCAACCGGCGAACCGAAAGAAGATTCGGGTTGGTGGTCCACATCACTCTTGGGATGTAGATGTCGGTTTCTTTGCCTGTGTCGGCCTTAACTTTCTTGCCGCTTGCGAGATCGTAGATCCAGATCTCGACAATAGAATTGGCTTCGCCAGCTTTGGGATATTTGTAACGATAGTCAGTTGGGTACAACGAACCCTTGTTCCATTTCTGGAGATTGTATTCATGAACACGACTTTCGTCGAAGCGATACCACGCAACTTTTTTACCGTCGGGTGACCAATAGAATGCCTGTGCGAAGGTGAGCTCTTCTTCGTAAACCCAATCGGTGCTACCGTTGATGATCGAATTGAACTGGCCGTCGTCTGTCACCTGCTGCTCCGCCAGGTCTGCAGTGTTTACAATGAAAAGATTGTTGTCTCTTACGAATGCAACTTTGCTTCCGTCGTGAGAAAAGGTGGCGTACGATTGCTTTCCTCCACCCGACAATTTTCTCGTGCTCTTTGTTGCCACGTCGAATACATAATACTCGGCCTTCGAAGACCTGCGGTAAATGCTTTCGGAGTTGGTGGACAATAACAACTTTGTTTCATCATCGCTAAAAGAGTAACCGTCGATCTTCATCTCGCCATCGTAGATGGTGGCTGTCGACTGGCCGGTAGATACGTCGTACTTGAGGATCTTATTTTCACTGAGTGATGTATAGAACTTACCGTCGTTGAGCCAGCGGATGCCGCCAACGGATTTCTGCTGGAAGGTGTTCTTTGTTGTAAGGTCGTCGATGGTGATGTCGGGTTGTGCAAATGCCAGCACAGAAATGAGACTTAAGATCAAGCTTAGTATTGCTCTTGAAATCATAACGTATCTTTTATTAGCCGCCAATATAGTATTTTACAGACATGGAAGTGGACGTTATTATAGTAGGTGCGGGACCCATTGGGATTGCGTGCGGCATAGAGGCGAAGCTGGCAGGATTGTCTTATGTGATCATCGAAAAAGGGCCACTTGTAAACTCTCTTTACAACTATCCGCTTAACATGACCTTCTTCTCCACGAGCGACCGGTTGGAGATCGGCGGCGTACCTTTTATTTCACACGGACCAAAACCCAATCGCGCGGAAGCGCTCGAATATTTCAGAAGGGTATGTATGTCGCATCAACTCGACCTTCGTCTTTATGAAGAAGTCACTCACGTGACGAAGCGAGGCGGTTATTTTTATTTAGCGACGACAAAAAATCAATATGCTTGCAAAAATGTCGTCCTGGCTCTCGGCTTTTACGATCGCCCGTATTTATTAAATGTCCCAGGAGAAGATCTGCCGAAAGTAAAGCACTACTACAACGAACCTCATCCATACTTCGAACAACGGCTGGTGGTTGTGGGCGCCGCAAACTCTGCGGTCGACGTTGCACTCGAGACCTATCGAAAAGGCGCCGATGTTACCATGGTCATCCGCGAAAGCGAACTCAGTAAGAGCGTGAAGTACTGGGTGAAGCCCGATATGGAGAACCGGATCCAGGAGGGATCGATAAAAGCATATTTCAATTCAACAGTTTCCGAGATCCGTCCTGACGAAGTAGTGATCGCCACGCCGAATGGTATTGTAACTATCGAAAATGATTTCGTGCTGGCAATGACGGGCTACCAGCCTCCGTTCGAATTCATGGAATCGATGGGCGTACAATTCCGTGATGACGAAGATCACACCCCGGTTTATGATGACGTAACGATGGAGAGTAACGTGGCCGGCATCTACCTGGCCGGCGTTGTTTGCGGAGGGCTAAAGACCAACAAGTGGTTTATCGAAAACTCACGCGTGCACGCAGAGCTCATTGTGAAATCAATAAAAGAAAAGGCTACAACGCGTCGGCAGTAACGCTGGCTTTAACCGTCAACACCACATCGAATTGTGCCGGTGTTTTTGAAAGTGTGCCCTTCAAATAAACATTCAGCTCTTTATTGTTCTTCAAAAGGTTCGACATGTCGTTGAGTGCCACCTGGCTGTATTGAAGATTTTTTTCCTGGTTTTCGGCAGCCTTTACGTTTTCAACACCAACGCTTGCAACAGCTCCAATGTTTGGATCGCTGCTGGGCTCCGTCGCCGTGATGGCGCTATAGGCGATAGTTCCATCGGTAAAGAGAATACCTGATATAGTACAGTTCTGAATTTCGTAAGTAACGCCCTGCACGCTTATATTCTTGATCTTGTCTTTATACTTGGCGAAGTCGGAGCTTGCACTGGCCGCGTCGAGAACTTCCTGCACCTGGTAAATAACATCGGTGTCCTCTGCAGTCTGGTTTACGTGGAAAGTATGTGTAAGGGCTACATCAAAAGTTACGTCGTCAGCCTTATCAAACCAGTCGCAGGATGCAAACGACATAGCGAATGCGAAACATATGGCGAAAGCTGATCTGAGGGCGATTGAAGTGGTTTTCATTTATGGTAGAGGCAATTCAGCGGCAAAATTACAGTTTTATCGGTCGCTGCGGTACTTTATTCGAACTTATCGCAAAGGGTAACTCGCGTTTGTGGATCGTGATATTTAACCCACCGTAAAAATTCCTGCCGGGCGCCACATTATAATATCGTCCACCGAGGGCGTTCAGGTCGTTGCCGAGACTATACTTCTGGTCGAAAGCATTGTCGACACCGGCGAAAATATCGATACCTAAATAATGAAGCGTAGTAAATCGCTTGCCAACTCGTCCCGAAACGATCTTGTAGTCGTGGGCATATTCTGAATTTGCATCGTTAACCGCGATGTGATCCGTGTAATTAACAGCCGCATTAAAATACCATCCGCGTAAGCTGAAATCGACACCGCCAACAACAACAGTCGGCGGAACGCCGGTAAGCTTATTACCTGAATAATCATTCCCGTTATTCTGATAGTCGAGGAAATGATAGTCGTTGTAGGTGTAGCTTGTCCACACACGCAAAATATCGGGACGACTCGTAGCCGCCCACGGCTGCCATGAAATAGTAGATTCAATTCCTTTCTGTGATGTAGTACCGACGTTGGCGAAATAATCGGCCCCGTTACCATCGGTACGAACAACGATGGTATTCTTCAGCCTGAAATCATAGGTGGCAACGTTCAACTTCACCTGCCTGTTGAACAACTCGCTGCGAATACCTACTTCAATGCTCCTCCCCTTCTCTGCGTTAAGTCCTGTGTTGATGACTCCTGTCGACGGCAAAACTTCGGCAAGTGTGGGCGCCGAAAATCCTTCGCTCACAGAAGAATAAACCGAGAACTGTTCTCCGAATTTTTTAATCAATGCGAGTCGTGGAAATAACCCAGGACTAAAGTTTCGATGAAGCTCGAGATTCGGATCGACCGAAACTCTTTTGAAGTTGTAGTTGAGATAATTCAAGCTTCCTCCTGCCGTAACAAGAAACTCGTAGGGCAACTGAAACTCTGCTTGCGCGAATGTGAAGAATGCTTTCGATGTAAGCCTGTCGTCGGTTTGCAATGCGCCACGAACACCGGCGGTATTAGTATAAACCCTGTCGGGTCCTTTCAACATTTGATACTCTGCTCCGAATGTGATCTTGTGCTTGCGGTCATCTTTTCCGAAAGTGTATTGTGTTTCTGTGCGACCACCAACATTGTTCTCGTTACGATGTTCGTAGTTGAGTATTGCCGGGTTCTTAAAATCGGTGACCGAGCCATAAGCGCCAATGCTTGTCGACCATTTTTCATTCCAGTCGTGCTGATATATCGTGCCGAAGTAATGAGTCTTGTTAAAAATTTCAGCCTGCTGGCCAACTGCGCCGGGACCCGTTTGTGTTGCCGGGCGTGCTTCACGCGGATCGCTTTCGTACTGCGCTTTATTTAAGCCTCCTGGCGTTTGATAATTGAGATTAGCATACAGGTATGTGAACGACAACTTGCCTTTCTTTGCGATAGCCTGGTCGTAATTCAAACGGAGATTAGATCTATTGAGAGCCGTTTGTTGGCGATAGCCATTACTCTGCTGATTCGATAGCGCAATGTCAAAGTTAGATCGTGTGCCTTCGCCAAATGTAAGTTGTATCGACTTGCGGGAGAGTCCATAACTTCCAACGAGTACCGAAGCCTGTATGTATTCCTTTGCGATTGGCGGTGAATCGAGAAGCACAACGCCGCCGGTACTTGCTCCATATAAACTGGATCCGGGGCCTTTAATGATCTCCATCTTTCCAACCGTAGTTACATCCAAAAGATTGAGATACGTGTTGCCTCCGCCATCTGTGAACGGCATTCCTTTCCAGTAAAATTTCACGTTCCGAATACCAAATGGCGATCGCATTACGCTGCCGCGAATAGAAAACCGGTAGCTGCCCGGCGAACGCTCTTCCATTCTCACCCCCGGAACTGTATTTACTGTCGTTACCAGCGAAGCTGGTCCATACCGCGTAAGATCTTTTGGGGTGATAACGTTGATGGTAGCCGGAACATCCGACAATGGCCGTCCGCTCCTGTATGCCTGCACTACAACTTCGCCAAGGACTTTAACTGTGTCGGACGGATTCTCAATTATCTGCGAGAGCACGTCGGAAGAAACCAGTAAGAGTATCAGCAGTGTAAAAAATCGCATAATTGCTTTGTACAAATATCAATTAAAAGCCGACATGACCTCCTCCACTGAACGTGCGTCCTCGAAGAAACCTGCGAGTTTCAGCATCACACGGTCAACCAAAGTATCCGGACAACTGGCTCCGCTGGTCAGAATGATCTTTACGGGCTTTTTGTCGGGAAGAAAATTGTAGGTAACAACTTTCTCGCGGGTATGATAATTAAAATGGCTGATCTCGTCGCGACTTTTGATCTCCTGCTCCGAGTTGATAAAGAACGTGTTGAATTTTCTTTCGCAGAGCTCAACGATGTGCGATGTGTTGGAGCTATTGTAACCGCCTACAACTATTGCGAGATCGGCGTCGGTGTTGAGTAACTCGTAGGTTGCGTCCTGGTTGTCGTTTGTTGCGTAGCAGAGTGTGTCGCGCGTGTCGGCAAAATGCTCACGAATATTTTCCTCGCCATACTTCTGCACCATCAACAAACGGAAGAAGTCGGCGATAGCCTGCGTTTCCGTTGCAAGCATCGTTGTTTGATTTACAACACCCACTTTCCAAAAATGTTTCGTTGGATCGAAGCCCTGCGAAAATCTTCCGGCGAATTCATTATAAAAATCGCCGCGACTTTTACTTCCAATAATATAATTGCCGAGTTCACGCGCTTCTTCCATGTCGCTAACGACAATAGAAGGTGCATTGCTGGAGCTGTGTGAAAACGTAGCACGCGTTTCTTCGTGACGTGGCTTGCCGTGAATGATAATCGTGTGTTGTTCTTTACCGAGCTTCTCGGCACGATTCCATACTTTTTCTACGAAAGGACAGGTCGTGTTGTATTTCTGAACTTCAACACCTTTGTCGAGAAGAAGGTGTTCGATCTCGAGTGTTGTTCCAAATGCCGGAACAATTACAACATCATCTTTATTGATGTCCCTCCACGGAATGAATTGTGTTCCGTCGGTGTCCATGATAAAACGAATGCCGCGATCCTGCAGGTCGTTGTTCACTTCCTGGTTGTGGATCATCTGGCTGAGGAGATATACGTTGCGCGACGAATTTTCTTCGAGCGCTTTATAGCTGATCTCTATCGCGTTCTCGACGCCATAGCAGAAACCGAAGTGACGGGCGAGGTAGAATTGAACGGGACCGAAGTCGAGAAGTGTAGGCGAAAAATCCTGCTTACGAAGATCTTTTTGTCTTCGCGACTCTTTGATCTTCCCTGTGACGGAAGATCTGTAATAGGCTGGGATTTCGAATTTTTTCAAGACTGCAAAGTTAGTATAAACACAAAAACTCAACCATCCACCTAAGTGAACAATTGAGTTTTCGTTATCAGGATACCAACAGCTTCTTTAAGCCGCTTCAGATAATTTATCCTCTTTGATTCGGTTTGTCTTCACTTCTTTCGATTCAAGATCAAACCATTTTACTTCTACCAGGTTGGACTTAATGTATTTCAGCACTTCCATCACTTTACCGTCGATCTTGCTGCGTACACGCTGTCCTTTCTTAAACAGCCTTCTCATATATACAATACTAACTAAAATTACATTCGCAATGCATAAATATACTCACGGGGATAATCTTCGTAAACACCTGCGAACAGAATAGTTTCGCCGGATTTCTTACGTTTTAGCAGTTCGTTGGCCTCTTTGGCCGATTTTACCGGAGTGTTATCAATACTTGTAATAATAAATCCCTCCTTCATATCGGTGTATTTGGCAACCTTTCCGTTGTCCAGGTCTATCACTTTCACACCATGATCGAGGTCGAGTTGCTTCAATTCCTTCGAATCGAGGTCTTCGAGATTAATGCCTAAAGAAGCTGTTGACGCTTCTTTAGCTGCTTCTTTCTTCACGGCATCCATATTACCCGCTTTATTACGAAGGGTAATAGGGAATGTAATCTTCTTGCCATTGCGATCTACAACTGCAACGATCTTGTCGCCCGGGCGTTTGCGGCCGATGTATTCTATCAGCGCTGTGCTTGTGCGGATATCATGATCATCAAGTTTCACAATAACATCGCCTTCCTTAATGCCAGCAGCTTCGGCAGCACTCTTGCCACCTTCGGCGAAACCAGATACATAAGCTCCGTCTTCAACTTTCAGATCTTTCTCTTTGGCGAGATCGTAGCTTACAGTACCTACCTGCACACCAAGCCATCCACGCTGAACTGTACCATAACCGATGATGTCTTCAACAACCTTGCTTACTATGTTCGACGGCACTGCGAAGCCATAACCGCTATAAGAACCGGTTTGACTTGCGATAGCTGTATTGATACCAACTAATCCACCTTCCACATTCACGAGGGCACCACCACTGTTACCAGGGTTGATAGCTGCGTCTGTCTGGATGAACGATTCGATAGCAGTACGTTGTGCTTCGCGGTCCGACGTGTTGCTGTTGATGATCCCGATGTTACGGCCTTTCGCGCTGATGATACCAGCTGTTACAGTTGAATTAAGGTTGAAAGGATTTCCAACGGCAAGCACCCACTCGCCAACTTTTGTTTGATCTGAATCTACAAACGCAAGTGCGGGCAGATCCTTCTGGTTGATCTTGATCACGGCGAGATCTGTATCGGGGTCAGTGCCCAATACTTCGGCAGGATATGTCCTGTTGTTCGACAGTGTAACTTCTACCTTGTCGGCATCTGCTACCACGTGATTATTTGTAACGATATAACCGTCGGCGTTAATGATGACACCGGAGCCAGCGCTCATGCTCGGTCCTTGTTGTTGTCCACGGCCCTGGGGACCGAAGAAGAACTCAAGTGGATCTTGTTGCTGATTTTTTTGCGGAGTGCGACCCGTTACTGTAGACCTGATATGTACTACAGCGGCGGTAACTTTTTCTGCCGTGGCTGTGAAGTCGAGGGGAACAATCTCACCCTTTTCATTTTTCTTATAACCTACCTGCGTAATGGGAACATTATTTACGTGCTCGATGCGGACACCCTCATTGCTGTCATGTTTCCATACACCGGTGACGCCGATGGTAAGGGCACTTCCCATTACCGCGGCTAACATTAGTGATGCGAACTTTCTCATTTTCTCTTATCCGATTTTAGTTTTCTTTTTTGGTTTCTCTTGCAAAACACAAACCACTGAGAGGCGGCATGAAATTTTGTCAGTTCTCCGCCTACGCTAAAGCTTCGGCGGACACAGTTTCTACGAAAGTCTTCGGAGTTAAGTTTCCCAAAAGGACTAATTTTGCCTTTTCGAATGGATATTAAGGGTAAAATAATACTTAAACGGGGTAAAGAGCAGTCGGTGCAACGACGCCATCCCTGGCTGTTTTCTGGCGCTATAGACAAAACCGAGGGCACTATAACCGATGGCGACTGGGTATCGGTTGTTGATGCAGGCGGAAAAACTCTCGGCTATGGTCATCATCAAAAAGGAAGTATAACCGTTCGGTTGCTTTCCTTTGATGGGGCTGCGCCGCGAGCGGATTTTTATGTTGACAAGATCTCAATGGCAGCACGACAACGTGCCAATATCAACATACAGTCGACGACAACAAACGCGTATCGATTGATCCACGGCGAAGGCGATGGTCTCCCGGGTTTAATAGTCGATATGTACAATGGTGTTGCCGTAGTGCAGGCGCATTCGCACGGCATGCACAGCGATCGCATGAAAATCGCGGAAGCAATTAAAAACGTATTCGACGAAAGTGTAAATGCTGTCTACTATAAGAATCAGTTAGGCGGAAGCACACGCGGCGAATATTTATTGGGGATGAGTGTTGTTCCACATACTATCCTCGAACACAACCATAAGTTTCTTGTCGATTGGGAAGAAGGACAGAAGACGGGGTTCTTTCTCGATCAACGTGAGAACCGGCTGTTGTTGGGAACCTACGCTATGAATCGCACAGTGCTTAACACATTCTGTTACACCGGTGGATTTTCGGTGTATGCAGCGCAAGCCGGCGCCGCCCTGGTTCACTCCGTAGATGCTTCGGAGCGCGCGGTGGAGATGACCAGGAAAAATCTTACGCTCAACGGTTTCGATCCTTCGCAGCACGAATGCTTCACCGACGATACATTCGATTTCTTAAAAGGAAAAGAAGGTGAGTATGATCTCATCATTCTCGATCCGCCTGCTTTCGCAAAACATAAAGATTCGAAACACCAGGCGATGAAAGGATACCAGCGATTGAATCTCGAAGCGATCCAAAAAATAAAACCCGGTGGAATAATTTTTACATTCTCCTGCTCACAGGTTGTAGATCGCCAATTGTTTTATGATACGGTTGTGTCTTCGGCTATACAATCGGGCAGGGACATCAAAGTGTTACAGCATTTGAGTCAACCTGCCGATCACCCGGTTTCAATTTATCATAGGGAGGGAGAATACCTTAAGGGCCTGGTATTGTATGTGGGTGCGTAGCATATCTCTCAAAAAACTCTATCACCCTCAGCATATGATCCATCATTCTTCCCGGGTTGCCACTACGCGTTAGCTCGTGACCTTCTTTCGGGTAACGAATGTATTCCACCGGCTTGTTGAGGATCTTTAAGCTCTTGTAAAGTGTTTCCGATTGGATCACTCCAGTGCGAAGATCATTGTCGCCATGAATGATCAATAACGGTGTGTTGATCTTATCTACATAAGTCAACGGCGAGTTGAAGTCGAGGATCTCGCGTGTTTCTTTATCCCATGGATAACCACCGAAATGTTCCGGCACCAATCGCCATGCGTTGCCTTCCCCCATAAACGTAGACAGTTCATAAACTCCGCGTTGTGCGTTGGCGGCTTTGAACCTGTTGTCGTGGCCTACGATCCATGCAACCATGTAGCCCGCATAGCTTCCACCTTCCACAAACAACTGGTCTTTGTCGATCCATGAATTGTTTTTTACAGCATCATCGAGCGAAGAGAGAATGTCGCCGGCGGGGCCAGTGCCCCAATCTTTGAAATTGCCTCTCTTGAATTTATCCCCGTAGCCGCCACTGCCTCGCGGATTGCTGTACACCAGTCCGTAGCCCCATGCATTTTCGAGCTGGTACTCGTGCCACATGGAGAAGATGCCGGGTCCCCACATTGCTGCGGGACCTCCATGTATATTGAGGATGGTTGGATATTTAACCCCGTCTTTTTTGCCGACAGGCTCCATTACCCAGTATTGAACTTTAGTTCCGTCGGGTCTTGTGATCCAGTATTCTTTCGGAAACACGACTGTTCTTTCTTTCAACCAACCTTCGTTAAGTTGAGTGATCTGTTTCGCAGCCTTCGGATCTTTGATGCTAAGCTGGTAGATCTCCCATGGGTTGCGTGTTTCAGTAATTGCGGCAATTACTTTATCGCCGGCAACATCGAAGTCATTCACACCAGAATCGTTGCCGAATATTTTCGTTATCGTTCCGCCTTTCGCGGGAACGCTGTACAAAGGAATGTCACCATCGATCTGTGCAACAAAATAGATCAGCTTGCTGTCGGCCGACCACATCGCAGATCCTGCGTCGCGATCGAGTGACTGGGTAATGATAGTTGGATTAGCCCCGGCAGATGTTGCCGTTGCAATCAAGCCTTGTGAGTAACCTCGTCCTTTCGTCGTACTCGCCGAGAAGCTTATCATGGTTCCGTCGGGAGAATATTGAGGGCTGCCCAATGAATAGTCGGGCCATTTCAATAATTGCTTTGCTGTCTTCGAAGCAACGTCGATCGTCCAGATGTCGGCATCGCGTTCGCGATCGGGATGCATGTTGTAAACTTTAGAAGATGCGATGATGGTCTTTCCATCGGGAGACCATTCGGCATCATTAAAATTCTGAAAGCCATTCGTAAGTTGAACTTGAGATTGATCGTCGAGCGACTTAATAAATAAGTGATTGAAAGATTCGTCGGGCTGAAGATTCTGCTCGCCCTGGATGTCCTGGCGGAACAACACACGGGGATTGCCTTCACTCGCATTCTTCGCGAGCCATGAGCGCACTTCGGTGATATTGCCGTCGGGACTATTGACAACTTTCTTCTTTTCGTCGGGCTTCATGTTCTTGAAGTTGGGTTCGTCGCCGGATATTCTGCCGGGGCGTTCCAATTCCCACGTCGTTTTTCCTTCGATAGAATAGATAGGTATCGAAGCGCTGAAGAGGATCTTCTTTCCATCGGACGACCAGCGTGGGTTCGAGGCACCGTAATCCGATTTCGTAAGCACATGGGCTTCGCCACCACCGATGGGCAGTAACCAGATCTGTGTTTTATCACCTTCGCTTCTTGTGAAAGCGATCTGTTTCCCATCGGGCGACCATTGGGGATTGAGATCGAGACGATCTCCGAATGTTAACTGAAGAGGTTCTTCTTTGCCAACCAGGTCGAGTACATACAAATGACGAGTGTAATAATATTCGTTCTCGTTCTTAACGGCTTTGCGATTAACGACAACAACAGCCTTCGTTCCATCGGGAGAGATCTGGATTTGATTTGTCGTAGCAATCTTTAACAAGTCGGATGCAACGATGGGTTTTTTTTGTGCGAATGCCGTTGTCGCAATTATGAAGACAATGGCGGTAAGAATGTGTTTCATGTTGCTAATATCGTTGTCTGTCTGAATTTAAAAGTTATTAACAAGCGGGTGGTATTAAACGATTATTTTTGGTCGCATTTTTTACCCTCAATGAAATCCTTCACTACGGCATTATTGCTTGTTGTAACTTTTTTTTCTGCCGTAGCGCAGAATAAGCCGGGCAGCCAGGTACACATCAAAAGAGCATATGGAGAAATAACACTCGATGGGATTCTTGACGAAGAAGACTGGACTTCGGCAGATGTTGCGGGAAACTGGTATCTGAATTACCCTGTAGATAGTGCGGCAGCACCGTTACAGACCGAAGCGCGACTGACTTTCAACGATCATTTTCTTTACGTGTCGTTTGTTTGCTACGATGATAAATCGCGCGACATGATCAACTCGCTTCGACGTGACTTCGACTACGAAAGAAACGACAACGTAGGTATGAACATCGGTCCATACAACGACCGGTTGAATGGATTCTTCTTTGTTCTCACACCAGCCGGGGTACAAATGGAAGGAACGATAGCGACCGGTGGCGCGAGTGACGACTCATGGAATATCTTTTGGGACAACAAATGGTATTCGAAAGTTGTAAAATATGATGATCGTTGGGTATGCGAAGCCGCCATCCCATTCAAGAGCTTCAGGTATAAGAGTAACATCCGCGAGTGGAATATCTCGTTCGACCGTCTCGACAAAAAAAGAAATCATAAGTCGGCGTGGATCCACACACCCATTCAATTTGCGACGGGTTCGTTCGCTTACTCGGGTCAGTTGGTTTGGGACGACCCGGTTCCGCCGGCACATACCAACATCTCTTTCATTCCATTCGTAGCCGGACGTCTTTCGCAGGACAAAGAAGCGACGCCCACACAAAAAGATTCGGAGCTCCAGGTGGGCTTCGACGCGAAGGTGAGCGTAACTCCTTCGCTTAACCTGGATCTCACGGTGAATCCCGACTTCTCGCAGGTGGAGGTGGATCAGCAGGTAATCAATCTTACGCGCTTCGAATTTCTTTATCCCGAACGACGAACGTTCTTCCTCGAGAACAGCGACCTGATGGCGCAGGCAGGATTTCCGCCGGCGCGTACGTTCTTCTCGCGACGAATCGGTTTGGTGAAAGGCAACGATGGGTTGTATGTGCGCGTGCCGATACAATACGGTGCACGATTGAGTGGATCGATCAATCCGAAGTGGCGCATGAACGTAATGAACATGCAGACCGGGGAAAAACTCTCGATGGGATTGCCTGCACAGAACTATTCGGTGGCAACGATACAACGGAACTTCTGGAAGCAGTCGAACTTCGCGTTGACGTATGCCGATAAAGAATCGGTTGGTGTGGGTGCAGGTGATTCACTGAAGTATTTCAATGAAAGCATCTTTTTGAAAGGTGCTAACGATCCGTCGCGCATCGTGAATAAATTCAACCGCGTGCTCACAGCCGATCTCGAATTGTTGAGTCCCGATAACAAATGGTCGTTGAGTGGTTATGCTTCGAAGGAGTTCGACCCATTGAAGAACAAGAAGACCGGCTCGGGCGGACTTTACGGATCTTACAATGTTCGCAAGCTCAACTTCGGCTTCGGTAGTTACCTGATCGACAAGAATTACAACGCAGAGATGGGATATGTTCCAAGCTATGGAGTATATCCGGGTCTCATCAGCTTTCCGTTAACGGCGACTTACAGAATTTTCCCGGTCAACAGGTCGGTTGCGTTGATGGGCCCGAGTCTCAATCTTCAGAATACTTACTTGCCCGGCGGAACACTTACCGACAAACAATACACTGCGGCTTACGAGTGGCGGTTCTTAACTACAACACAGGTAAAAGTTTCATACAACTATGTGTATCAAAGGATGACGAATACATTCAGTCCTATCGACGCCGAAAAGTTTACGACGTTTAAAGCCGGCGAGCAGTATTCGTGGAGCAACCTGATGGTAACGATACAGAGTGATGTTCGTAAGCTGATCAACACGACGTTCCAAAGCAGCTACGGTGGATTTTACAATGGCACGAATCTCAACTTCACTGGTCAACTGAACTATCGGTACCAGCCATTTGGAAACATCTCGATGCGGGTAGACTATAATGATGTGAGGTTGAAAGAAAGTTATGGTAAAGAGAAGTTGTTCCTGGTTGGCCCGCGTGTGGACCTGACATTCACGAATAAATTGTTCCTTACAACCTACGTTCAGTACAATAACCTGTTGGATAACATGAATCTGAATGCCCGTTTCCAGTGGAGATACAGGCCTGCATCCGATTTCTTCATCGTTTATACAGAAAATTATTTGCCGTCGACTTTTGGCAGCAAGAATAGGGCGTTAGTGTTTAAATTTACCTACTGGTTAAACCTGTAGGAAAGTGCGGCCCTGGCTAATTACTTGTTTCATTTTATTGCTCGTTGTAAATGGTTTCTCCCAACAAAAAAAGAAACCACCCGTAAAAGCTACGCCCAAACCTTCCCCCGTCGAGGGCTTTTGGCTCGTTACTAAAGTTACCATTGGTGCTCGCGAGTTAACCCCTGTTGCGCGATGGTTCAAGCTGGATGCGAATGGCAAACAGGTCTCAGGTAATGGGTGGACACAACACTCCTTTGGAACCTATAAGTTCGATAAAACAAAATCGGAACTCTCGTTCGTAACAACCAACGAACCTGAAGATGAGTACGGGGCTTTCAAGGTGGCGAAGGCCGGTCCGCTAATGACGTGGAGCCGGAAAGAAGAGAACGAGCTGGTAGTTGTTGAACTGAAACCCATTACGGAGTTGCCGATGAGTCCGTCGGATGCGGCGAAGGGATTATGGGTTCTTAACTCTGCTGTTAATCGCGATGTGGATGTAACGAAATCATTTGACCCGGATCATAAACATTTTCTTTTCATTCGCTGGGACCGGCAATATGTGAAGCAGATCAACGCGCACGAAAGAATTTCGGGTTACTGGTTCTTCGACGCGCTTCGCCCGGAAATCACGTTCATCAGCGAGAACCGCGAGCAGGGAGACGAAACATGGACCGTTACAATCGAAGGCCAGAAGATGATCCTGACAATGAAGGACATGACACTTACTTATTCACGCGCTACAGAGTTTCCGAAATAACGCGCACTACTCCGTAAGCACCCACAATAAAGATCGACACAATACTGATCCAGAAAGTTGTTGTGTAAAGAGAACCTGAAGGCAGCAGTTGTACCTGGCCGTACTTAAAGTGGATGGCGCCAATCATTACAACAAACAACATGAGTGAGCCGATCAATCCTCCGAACAACACCATGAGCACCGGCAGTTGTATGAACAGGAAAGTCACTACCCAACAAGCCGGGAATAGCACAGCAAGAAATTTGATCACCTTTCTTCTTTTATCGAGATCGTTGAATTGCAACCAGCCAAGCTGACCGAAGATATCGGGAAAAATTCTGCTCCATGCGCCGGCCGTCGAGAACACGGCTCCGAACAGCACGAAGAATCCGCCGATGAGATAAACTGTTTTTATGCCGGGACCTAACGAAACTGTGTAGATCACGGCAAGTGCTTCGATCACTTCGTTGCCAACGGGAACTTCGCCTTTCTGGTAAAGCACTGCAGCACCCAATAAATAGAAGGCTACTGTTACCGCCGTGTAGATGATCATGGCGACGGTGGCATCGAGAAACATTACTTTGATCCAGCCTTCCGCACGACGCTTCCAGGCTTCGGAGTTATCGCGCGGGCCGGTATACGAAGCATATCCTTTTTCGAGACACCAATATGTGTATGCTATGATCTCGTCGGCGGCAACACCCGTGATCCCGAATGCACCGATAGCGTACGGAAGAACATCGGATGGAATGTAAAGTCGTTGCTGATCGAGAACAGACAACAATGTGAAACCATATGGTGTAAACTGGAGAGATATCAATGATGTGAATGTGAGCACCGTGAATGTGCAGATCACAAAGAGAGCGATCTTTTCAATGATCCGATACTTGCCGTTGTAGATAATGGTAGCGATGGTGCCGCCCATTATGATAGCCCAAACGTAAATTGGAACATTGGGAAACAACATGTTCAATATCACGACGGCGCCGCCAAGCATGCCACCGAGTTGAATTATTTTCAATGCGATCAGCACGAACAAAGTCCATACGGCCCAACGACTGGGGCCGCGCATGTGCGACAATGCCTGCATGCAGCGTTCACCGGTGAGAACCGTATGTTTTCCGAACTCGAGTTGTACAGTAACTTTTGCGAGGCAGCTGAAGATGATAACCCACAGTGCCACAAATCCCGCCTTCGCGCCGAGAATAGTTGTTGCGATCAATTCACCGGATCCTACGATGGATGCTGATAAGATAAATCCGGGACCGAGAAATTTAAATCTTTCGAAGAGGGTTGACGGAGGTTCTTTGATCGTCTCCGTGGAAATGATGTAAGGATCTTTCATCGGGGGACGGGAAAAAACTGGTGGCATGACTTAAGTGATGCCACCACTGACAAAAACCGTGCGTAACTGAGGTTCTTCACCCTCCGACTGTAAGGAAAACAATACATCATCGATTACTCCTTGCCCGATACGGGCGGCGGACCATCGGGAATATACGCCTTAAACACATGTCCTCCTCTCCGCTGTTCAAACTCCGCACGAACATCTTTCCTCAGTTGCTCATTCTCGAAAAAGTCAACCATCGTCATCGCTAGTGACTTCGACGCGTATATCAATCCTTTGTGGCCAATCGACATTCCTCCACAAGCAACAACCGACCATCCATGCCACGCAGTATTTGCAGGCGCCGTTGTAACAACAAGCGAGATCTCCGGTACAATCCAACTAATGTCTGCAACGTCAGTAGAGCCTCCTTGCGGATCGTCTTTCGTTTCTTTCAAAGAGTGAACACCTCCGTCAAGTCCCGATTGCTCTCCGCCCTGAGCTTCCTGAATTTTTTTCGCGAATGCGATCTCTTCCGTTGTATACGTTATCGGTCCGAGTAACTCGAGATTCTTTTGTAACACTTCGGCTCCTTTGCGATTGACTAATGTTTCGTAGTCGCCCGTTTGAATCGACACCTTGCTTTCTACACCAGCGATCATCGCGGCGCCTTTCGCTATCTCTTTAACGCGCGTGAATACCTCTTCAACGCCAGATCTTTTGCTGTCGCGAACCCACATCCACACTTTTGCATATTCGGGAACAACATTCGGAACGTCGCCACCAGCCATGATCGAATAATGCATACGAACTGTAGGATGTACGTGCTCGCGCAACATGTTCACACCGTCGGTAAATGCTTCGAGACCATCAACAGCACTTCGTCCATTCCATGGGTCGGAAGCTGCATGTGCCGCCTTACCTCTAAACTCAACGATGAAGTCGACCATTGCCTGCGAACTCTGAGTGCTCGCAGAGATCTCGGTATCGGGATGCCAGTCGAAACAAACATCGAGATCGTTGAAGAGACCTTCGCGGGCCATGTATATTTTTCCACCTACTGCTTCTTCGGCAGGTGTTCCATAAAAACGAATTGTTCCTTTCAGCTTACCGGCTTGTATCAACTCTTTGATGGCTATCGCTGCACCGAGACTTCCGGCGCCGAAGAGGTTGTGACCGCACCCATGACCTGCGGCACCAGCAACTAATGGCTCGCGTGAAGTTTGTGCTTTCTGAGAGATGCCCGGAAGAGCGTCGTATTCACCCATGATCCCGATAATCGGCTTGCCCGAACCGAATTCTGCTGTGAAAGCAGTGGGTAATCCTGCCACACCTCGTGTGACTTTAAAACCCTGCGCTTCCGCATAGTCGGCCAGCACTTTCGACGACTGGAACTCCTTTAAAGCGGGTTCTGCGAATGCCCACACCTGGTCGCTCAGTTTGGTAAGGTCGGCCTTGTGTTTCTCAACCGATTGCAGCACAAAGGCCTTATTGGGGCCTGCTTTTTGTTTTTGCGCGGTAGCAGCGAGGCAAACAGCCACAAACAAAGCTGCCATAAGAGTGTATCTCATAGGGGATGATTGCGTTTTAGGTGTCTGGGAAAATGAAGATATGAATTTCCAACCAAAGGGGCCGGAACCGTGTCTAACGGGAAAGAACTCAGTGGTAAGACTTCAAGGGGTTAGACGAGTGCAGGATGATGTTGGTGTTAGATGATGGCACTTGTCTAAACCCTAAGAAGGAAATGTCGATTGAAACTCCGTACTAAACAAAAAAGAGTTATGAAAAGGAATGCGTTCTGGATTTTTCTTGGAGTGGTGACGTTGATCGTGATTATTTTCAATACCACTTCTATTGCTTAATGAACTTGAGGCGGTGGGTTGACCGATCATTTTTGATGATGACAATATAAAGACCCGCTGCAAATGAAGACACATCAATAACCGCCTGCCCCTCACCTGTTATTTGATTGATCTGCTCTCTCCCTGCCATGTCGAAAATACTTACCTGCGATTGAGCAAGGTTTCTTAACGTAATCTCTCTCTTCGTTGGGTTGGGATATAGTTCTATCCCAGTTCCGGTTTCATCTTCGAGACCGGTGATCTCTCCTACCTTAATTGAATTCGAATAACCGTTCACACAGCCGTCTACGTTGGCTATTACTTGATAAGTTCCTGGTAGATCAACTTTATATTGTTGACCTGTGAAACCGATCACTTTGCTGTCGCGGATCCAGACGTTGGCAGCGACGGAAGATGTAAGTATCGTTTCACCACTTACGATTGCCTGCCTCAATATTGGCGAGCCCGGTAAAACGCAGAAAGTGGCCGACACAGGGTTGGCTTCCGCATAAATTCCATCACCAGCCTGCTCGGCCACGATCGTTGCCTTACCTGCATTGATCATAGTAACTGTATTTCCATTTAATCTTATTTGTCCGACGGTGCCTTGCACGATGCGGAACGTCACCGGTAATCCCGAACTACTTGTAAGTGTTGTGAGATCGAAATGATCGTCCGACAGGAGATGATCTGTTATAAAAAAGAATCCATTGATCTGCTGCGTTTGTTTTACCACGTTGAATTTCATCTTAATCGGGTCGGCAGGAAAAAATTGTGCGTTGCCGTCCTGGCTTAAGTTGATCTGTGCCGGACCAGCTTTATGCACCGTTATTGTTCCGTCGCTGGTTATAGATGCAATAGATGGATCTACAGACACGAACGTGATGGCGAGGCCGGAGCTTGCAGATGCAATAAACTGGAACGCGGCAGCGTCGGCGCGTTTGTCCAATACTTGTGTGAATGATATTGTTTGCTTCTCTCTTGTGGCTTCAAAAGTTTGTGAGACTGGCGTAGCGGGTTCATAGAAATCATTACCCGCCTGAGACGCGGTGAACGTTACGCTTCCGATGCTGAATATTTCCACTTTCCCATCGTTGTGCATGATGGCGACACTTTGATCGGATGAAGTGTATGTTAGTGGAAGACCGGATGTTGTTGTGGCCGATGAGTGAACATCTTTCGAAAGAAATCCTGCCGTTGCTATTGGAGGAAATGTAATTGTTTGGGATTTCTTGTTGATCGTTAAATCCAGCTTCGCAGGTGTTGCCGCATTGTATTTATCGTTGCCTGGTTGAGTGGCTGTTATTGTGAAGTTTCCCGGTTTCAATATCGATACAACAGCCGTAGATGATATGGTGGCTACCGCAACATCGGAAGACGAAAAGTTTGGAGTGAGACCGGAAGTATTCGTGTAACGAACAGTAAACGGAACATCAAAGACATATCTCGTGATGCCGTCGTCGATCAGGGTTATTACCTGTTCAGCCTTCGATGCAACGAGATCGTGTGTAACGGGAGTTGCAGGATCATAAATATCGTTGCCAGCCTGGCTGGCAGTTATCGAAACTGTTCCCGCCTTTTTTATTCTTACCCGCCCACTTTGATCGATGGTGGCAACCGTTGGATCGGAGGAAATAAAAGTAACGGCGAGGTTCGAGCTGGCTCGTGCCGGCACATAGAAAACTGAATCGTCAGCCGTGCGCGATTCAATCGGATCGAATGTGATTGCCTGCGCTACTTTCGTGATCACAACATCCTGCGTAGCTGTCGTTGGCAAATATGTGTCGTTGCCTGTTTGCGTAACTGTGATTGTTACCGTTCCCGGCTTTTTGATTGTGGCGATGCTGTTTGAGATTGAAAGAATGGCTGGATCGGATACAGAAACAGTAACTGGTAATCCAGAGCTCGCCGTTGCTATAATAGAAAACGGTACATCGAGCATTGTCTTTGGTGCAATTGGATTGAAAGAGATAGTCTGGGATTCCTGCGCCACGCACAATTCTGCAATAATCAAGAAGATCAGCAGGAAGAGGGGTTTCAACGGCATGGGACAAAATAGGGTATTCAAAGATACAGTCTGATCTCTGGAGGTAACACTCCTTTCCTACCTTTGCAGCGTAATGGACTGGATCAAAGTATTCGAAAATCCCGTTGCGGCGCGCAAAATACTCGTCAACGACAGGCCACAACAAGTGGTTATAGGGAGCAAAAGGATCTGTCTTGTACTTCATGGCGACAACATGCTGGCTCTCGACGACAAATGTTCGCACAACGGTGAGTCGCTCAGTAAAGGCACTGTGAATTACGTGGGCGAAGTGGTTTGTCCGTGGCACGGTTATCGGTTCAACCTGAAAACCGGACGCGAGTCCGGGGAGCGATCACGCGACCTGACTACCTATCCCATAAAAGAAAGTGAAGAGGGTGTTTTTATTGGAATATGAAATACAGAATTTGGTGGTTCGTTTAAGCTGGATGATGCGTATTGTTTTTTTGATGTTCATAGCTGCGGCCGCTTACGGACAAGAAGAGCGACTTATCAGTGTATTGAAACCGGCAGAGACCGCACCCGAATCTCTTCTCTCTTCGAAGTCGGCAGTGTTGTTCGATAATTCTTACAAACCTGAAGAGCTCAATAAAATACAGGCTGCATTTCAACAGATCGGTATCGATGCAGACTTTTATTTCGACGCCGGGAAAGTTCTTGCAGGTATCGACACCGAGCGCGCCTACGCAACTTACTTTACAACAAGAGAAGTTAAGTTCCTGCTGTTCCTCACGAAAGGAGCCGACGGCTTCACGTTTCACGCAACAGAATTCAACAAGACGATGCAGTTTGTTACCGCTGGACAAATCGCGTGGAAAGTTACCGACCGCAGGCTCGAAGACATGCTCTCGAGAATCTACCGCGACTCGTGGCTTCGCGAAAAGAAACAGAATTTCTTAATCAACGAGATCCCCGAGATGGACATCGTTGTTCCGATCATCACCGGCACACGCGCCGAACGTTACCCAATCGATCTCAGGATCGATAAGATCGCGATACAAAAAGTTGAAGACCATTCTATACAAGCCGAGATCGATACGCTTCTCAAAAAATATTATCCGTATCCCGATAAATACCAGGTTGTACAGGTCCCGGCCGACGATAAAGATCTTGTGAAGCAGGGATTCCAGTTCGTGATGCTATACGTGAAGGTAAGCGGACGCGCTGCGCACGAACTGCTCGGTTACGACATGAATAAAACTTTCGCAACAGCATACGGCTCACAAACATTTCCTAACGGAACGCCGCAGGTGAAAACAATATCGGCGGAAACAACGATCTATAAGATCTACATCAAACATCTCCGCTCCGGAAATGTTTTCTTAGGCACGAAGTGGGATGCCGATGAAGATTTGGTGCAGGCGATGAAGAATCATCTCAAGCAATTTCGTGTGGAGTTGAAGTTGGATTAAGAGACGAACTTCAACCCTATAATCGATCCAATCAGCAAAACAAGAAAGAAGATCCGTGCGAAGTAAGTGGGTTCATTAAAGAACGCCATTCCTATAATTGCCGTGCCCACTGCACCGATACCAGTCCATACCGCGTAAGCAGTTCCCATTGGAATTGATTTCGTCGCTTCGTTCAGAAATTCGAAGCTCAGTATTACGCATACGAAGAATGCGACAGTCCATTTACCAACCGAAAAATTGTTTGAAAGCTTGAGACTTGTCGTAAACCCGACTTCGAAACAGCCAGCTATCAGCAGATATACCCACGCCATGATTATCTTTTTTTTCAAAGATAACCTACTGTGAATTATCTCTTCGAGCGTGAGCGCACGGCAAATGCGATTGCCAGGATGATCAACACGATCCAAACACCGGAATGATGATGATCGTGCCAATGATAGTCGCCCCAATGATTATCCCATCCGAAGACTCCACCGATAATGGAGCCAATCATACCAAAGATGCCTCCAATAAGTCCACCGATGAGGCCGAACAATCCCCCGATCAATCCAAACACGAGTCCGAAAAGTCCGCCGGCTATTCCGATCCAGATGGGAAAGGTGAAAACGATGATGACGAGGAGTACAATCGACGAAGATTTCATGGCGGTCAGGATTTGTTATCGTCCTGACCTGCAAAAAGTGTTCACTTTCGAAATCAGCGGAATTTTGAGGTTTTTTTGTTCAGACTGTCAGAAAATGAACAGTCCGGGTGAACATTTATGAACGCTTTTTATAGTTCCACACGGCAAAGCTGTTCAGCACTACTCCGAAGATGAATACAATTCCAAGGTGAGATCTTATGTCGTAAAGACTGCTTCCCTTCAGCACCACCATCCTCATCACTTCAATAAAATAAGACACCGGGTTGAACTTTGTGAACGTCTGCGCCCAACCGGGCATACTGTCGATCGAGGTATACAATCCACCTAACAGGATAAAGATCATCATCATGAAGAATGATATCAGCATCGCTTGCTGTTGTGTGTCAACAAGTGTAGATACGAGCAATCCCAAACCTAATACGGCCAGCAAATAGATGGCGGCAAAAATATAGATCGTTAGAATATTGCCAACCGGCACGATGCCGTAGATGACGTACGCTATTATAAGTCCAATTGTAAGTATGATCAATCCCAACACCCAGAAAGGCAACAGCTTCCCGAGAATGAATTGATACTTGCGGATCGGCGTTACGTTGATCTGTTCGATGGTACCGACCTCCTTCTCTTTCACAATATTCAATGCCGATAAGAAGGCGCCGGTCATCGTTACCAGGATCACGAGAATACCCGGAACCATAAAGAACCTGTAGTTCATTAATGGATTGAACCAGTTTAGAGAAGTGATCTCGATCAATGGAACGGGATTGAATCGCGGCATCTGGATCCAGTCTAACCTGACATCGCGGTTAAAATCGCTAATGATGCTTCGAAGGTATGCGCCGCCAAGATTGGCCTTTACTCCGTTGATCGCATTGAGTGCAAGAAACAGTGTTGACTTATCTTCTTTCACCAGTTGCTTTTCGAACTGCGCGGGGATCTGGAGAACGACGTCGGCTTCGTCTTTCTCCACATGTTCGAGAGCTTTCTCGTACGAGTCGGTATAATCGACAAGCTTGAAGTAGTTGCTGGCCACGATCTTGTTCGTGAGCTTTTGTGAATACGTGGAATGATCGTAGTCTACAATACAGATCTTCACATTCTTTACTTCGTAGTCGGCTGCCAGTGGCATAACGATCAGTTGCACTGCCGGCATTATGAACATCATGCGAAGGATGGCCGGGTCTCTGAACACCTGGCGAAATTCCTTTTCGAGTAAGATCCGTAGCGCTCTCATTCGAGTCGTGTTTTAAATCTCTTTACACTTACAACCATGAAGAATACAGTCATCCCCAGCAGGATCAGCGTCTCTTTCCACACGTAGGTGAAACCGAGGCCTTTGATCATTATGTTTTTCACGATATAGTAGAACCACTTGGCAGGTACGATGTTCGAGATCACCTGGAGTGGTATCGGCATGTTCTCAACTGGGAACATGAAGCCGCTGAGCATGACTGTTGGAAGAAATAGTCCCATCAGCGAGATCAGCATCGCCACCTGTTGAGATCCTGCCACCGACGAGATCAGCAGACCTAACGCAAGAACAGTTACGGTAAACAACAAACATTCGCTAACCAGCAACACCAGGTTGCCCTGTATCGGGACTTCGAGCACGAACACACTCAGCAAAAGAATGCTTGCAATGTTTACACTCGACAGCAGGAAGTACGGCACCATCTTCGCGATCACAACACGGATCGGTACAATGGGCGATACCAGTATGACCTCCATCGTTCCCATTTCTTTTTCGCGAACGATGGATATCGATGTCATCATTGCGCAAACGAGCATGAGCACCATCGCCATCACACCGGGAACAAAATTGTACGAGCCTTTCATTTGCGGATTGTACAACATCCTCACCTCCGAATTGATGGTATATGGATATTGCTGAAAGCCCTTCATGTGCTCCTGGTAGTCGAGGATGATCGCGGAGGCATAATTAATAAGTGTGTTGGCAACATTTGGATCGGTAGCATCGCCGATGAGTTGTATCGGCGCTTTGTTCGTGTGCATCAGTTCGTCCTGGAAGCGGTCGGGAAATACGACAGCCATCTTGATACGTCCCGACTGGAATGCTTTTTCGAGGTCGGCGTTGGAATGAATGTTTTCTTCGATGTCGAAATAACGACTTGCTTCGAGTTCGTTGATGATCTCGGTGGTCATTTCGTCTTTCGAGTTGTCGAGGATGCCTATCTTCGCGTTCTTCACTTCGTTTGTGAGCGCGAAGCCGAAGATCAGGATCTGCATCAGCGGCATTCCGAAGAGAATGAACAATGTGCGTTTGTCCCTCCACAAGTGGAAGAATTCTTTTCGAATAAAGTATATGAATTGCTTCATCTTAGTCTGCTGTCTGGTTTTCTGTTGGACTGGTGGCATGATTTAAGTGGTGCCACCACTTATATTTACACTACGAACGTTCGACACCTAGTCTGCTGATCTAACTGCCTTTCTTGCCAACTGTAAAAACACCTGCCCCATATCTGTTGCATTGAATTTCTTCTTCAACTCATCGGGACTTCCCAGCGCATCGATCCTTCCGTCGACCATAATGCTTACGCGGTTACAATACTCAGCTTCGTCCATATAGTGGGTTGTAACAAATACGGTGGTTCCGTTTGCCGCCGCCTGGTAGATCAGGTTCCAGAACTCGCGTCGCGTAATAGGATCAACGCCACCTGTTGGTTCATCCAGGAAAATGATCTGGGGCTCATGCAACATCGCCACCGAAAACGACAGCTTCTGTTTCCAGCCTAACGGCAAAGATCTCACAAGCGTGGTAGCCTTGTCTTCGAGCTTCAGCTGGTGCAACAAAAACTCCATCTTAGTTTTTATTTGCTGATCGGTAAGACCATAGATGCCTCCATAGAACCGGATGTTCTCTCTTATCTGTAAGTCTTCGTACAACGAAAACTTCTGGCTCATATAACCGATGCGCTTCTTGATCTTCTCGGGATCTCTGAACAGATCGAAGCCCGCTACGGTGGCTTGCCCGCTGGTGGGAAACGAAAGCCCGCAGAGCATTCGCATAGCGGTAGTTTTTCCGGCGCCGTTGGCCCCAAGGAAACCGAAGATCTCGCCTTTAAGCACATCGAACGTGATATGATCGACTGCCGTAAAGGCTCCGAATTGTTTCGTGAGGTCGCGGACCGATATAACTTTATCTGTTGTCATTTCGATTTCATCAAGTCCATGAAACAATCTTCAATCGTCGGCTCGATGCGGCGCACCGATAAATTCTGGTACGCCAGTTTTTTCGTGATCGGATCGGTCGATTGATTGGGATCATGAAACATCACATGATGTTCGGACCCAAAAGAATAAACGGAAAGCACTTCGGGCATCGCAAGCAGGTCGGTCATCAACTGGTACATGTTGTCGGCTTTGAATGCCCACAGTGGTTTTCCGAATTTTTTCGTGATGCCCGTTGGCGAATCGATGTCGAGTATTTTTCCTTCCTGTATCAGCGCAACACGATCGCACAAACCTGCTTCGTCCATATAAGGCGTAGAAACAATGATGGTGATCTTTTGTTTTTGCAGATCGCGGAGCAACTCCCAGAATTCTTTCCGCGAAACGGCATCGACGCCAGTAGTAGGCTCATCGAGAAATAACACCGAGGGTTTATGGATCAGCGCGCAGCTCAACGCCAACTTCTGTTTCATCCCGCCCGACAGCGCGCCTGCTTTCCTGTCTTTAAATTTTTCGATCTGCGAATAGATGCCTTTCACCAAGTCGTAATTTTCTTCTATCGAGGTATTGAACAGCGTTGCGAAGAACGCGAGGTTCTCGCTCACCGTCAGGTCCTGGTACAATGAAAACTTACCGGGCATGTATCCAACTCGTTTGCGAATTTCTTTGAAGTCCTTCACCACGTCGAAACCATCTACCGTTGCATTGCCTTTGTCGGCAATCATGAGCGTGGTGAGGATGCGGAACAGCGTGGTCTTGCCGGCGCCGTCGGGCCCGATGATCCCGAAAAGCTCTCCCTGCTCTGCTTCGAATGACACGTCGTTCAACGCAGTTACAGTAGCCTTTTCAGCTTTAAACGTCTTGGCAATATGATTAACAACAACGGCAGGCATTTTACTTCTTTTCAGTGCTTTCCGTGAGATTCACTTCTCCGTACATTCCGAGCTTCAAAAAACCATCGTTCTTCACCCGGATCTTCATCGCATAAACAAGATTTGCCCTTTCATCTTTTGTCTGGATCGTCTTCGGAGTAAACTCAGCCTTCTCAGATACCCACATCACTTCGCCACTGTACTTTTTGTATTGGCCTTCCGGCGCATCCACAAGCACTTCTACCTGTTGACCCAACTTCACCTGCGACAGCTGGCTGCCCGAGATGTAAGCACGAAGAATGAGCGAAGACAGGTCGGCTATCTTATACAGGGCCTTTCCTTGCGCAGCCATTTCATCTTTCAAAGCATATTGTGTGAGCACGGTTCCTTTAAATGGATTGCGAACAATAGATTTCTCGAGTTGGTCCTCTAGCTGGTCCAGTTGTGCCTTCAGCGGAAGCGTCTCGCTTTGGATTGATGTTGTCGTGATCGAGAGATTCGATTGCGAAGCATCGTATTGTCGCTGCAGCAATTGCAGCTGCGCGTTGATGTCGTCGAGTTGTTTTTGTGTCGCTGCGTCGTCTTTCAGGAGATTTTCAACACGCTTCTTCTCGCGCTGGGCGGTCTCCATTTGTTCTTTGATGGCAGCAAGTTGAACGGAAGTGTTGGGCGACCTGGCAACAACAGCCCTTATTTGATATACGAGCTGCTTCTTTCGAAGATAGAGCTGCGTTGTGTCGATCAATCCAACAACCTGGTTTGCTTCAAGCTCTTTTCCTTCCTCGATATCAAGCTTCAGAATTTTTCCGTTGGCTTCGGAAGAGATGATCACCTCGTCGGCTTCGAAATTGCCGGTGGCATCGAACTCGTTACCTGAGTTATTACAACCTATTACAACGAGTAATAGCGATGATAAAAAAAGTGTCTTATTTGTTTTCATGGGTCTCACCTGTTGTAGCTATGTAATTGTATTCGGTCATCAATAATTGCATTTCGTGAAGCGAGAGATTTTGTCGCGCCTGGTCTTCGGCATTCAACTCGCGCAAATAATCGTTAGCGGTGATCACTCCATTGTCGAGCTGGGCTTTCGCCGTTGTCTTAATTCTTCCGCGCAACTCTATGATCTGCTGATCCACTTTAATGAGATCATTCAGCTTCGTAATGTCACCCCGTTGCTGACGCATCGTAAGCTTCGTGTTGAAGAGAAACGACTGGCGTTGAACATCAACACCCTGTATGTTCAGATTCATCTGTTCTTTGTCGCGCCTGGTATTATACAATCCCGAAAGGTTCCAGCTCAGGCGAAGTCCGCCGATGTAGTAAGTCTCGAATTCATTTTTGAGAACATTCAACCCTGGACGGCCATAGCCGCCCTGCACAAAGAATCCGAAGCGCGGAAGTACTTTCGTATTGTTGAGTTGTTGTTGCGCCGTAAACAACTGCGACTGATAGTTGTACAGCATCATCTCAGGTCGTCCTATCGTAGGATCGCTCGCTCCCTGTACATCCGTGGGGCGTTGCAACGTTGCGCTCTCACTTAGATCCTGCCCGATAAAAATTCCGAGCATCGCGATGTAAGAAGATCTTCCCGATTTCAATTCAATAACACGCTGATCCGTCTTCAACATTTCGGCCTGGAGGATGTCGGCGTTTGTTTTGAATGCCGTTCCATTGCGGATCGACGACTCAACTTTCTGAAAGCTCGATTCGAGGTCCTTCTTCACAAGGTCTGTCTGCACGAGTTGCTCATCGAGCAACAACACTCCGAAGTAGATCTGGTTGATTCGTTCCCTAATCTTGTACAGCTCAACTTCAACTTTCTGATCTTCGATCATCGCGTTGGTTTCGGAGATGGCGTTTTGTCTCTTGATCGTTCCGCCGTCGTACAGCGACTGATTCAGTTCGGCATAAACCTTATACTGATCTTTCGCGAGTGGTTTGATAGTGAAGCCTGGAACTTCGAGTGGAACTTTCGTTACGTCCGACTGATATGTTGCCGTTCCGTTAACCGTGAGCTGCGGAAGATACCCGCTTCGCGCGTTAGCCACTGTGAAGTCGCGCGTAGAAACAAGCAGGCTCTTCTGTTTGATCAACGGAAAGTTTTGCCGCGCTTTTTCATAACACTCGTCCAACGTTAGCTGTTGAGCCAACAGCAGCTGGGGTGCCAGTAAGAGTGCTGTTAATGTTCGTTTAAGTTTACTCGTCATAAACTGCTGATTTCGGGAATAGGAACGGAAATTAGCCGTTTCGGACATAGAAATCAGGTTCTTTCAAATCGAAGGCGGAGGATTAGGGATTGAGGTGTAGAAAAATGGGTGTTAGAGCAAGGGCTTGTTCAATAAGTATAAGCCGTAACTTTGAGTCCGAATGAAAAAGTTTTTTGTGTTCGTGGGTTGTTTGGGGTTGTTGAGTTCGTGTAACAAGGATAACGACGGGCCCTCATCGGTGACGGCGTTAACTGTAACTATCGAAGCCGGCGTAGATCGTGCTGGCAACGACGACTGGTTTATCGTAAGAAATCATGCAACAGGCGAGGTTATCGATTACAAAAATGTGAAACCGGGGGAGTCTGTGAAGTTTGAAACTAATAAGACCTTAGATGATAACAAGATCGATGTAACGTGGTTGGCGGTAGACGAGTATACGGTCGATGGGACTGCAGGAAAGCAACGAAGCTGCAGTGCGCCTACATATCTCGGTATAGAAGCAGGTGGTGAAATTAAACTTAAAGCTGTTCCTGAATCAACTGGCGGCAGCACGCAGCCCACAATAGTTGGTCATTATAAAATTTTGATATCACACCTGCCCACCGATTATTCAATAAGTCTCTCTGACAAGTACGGCTTACTAGGAGACTACGGTGTTGCCGAGTATCCCGGAGACTATTATCTAAGTGGAGACAATATTGATATTCGTAACGATGCTTCAACGCACATGATTTCCGTCAACACTCACTCTGGCGATCCCAAATACCTGATGCTGGAAAATCTGAAGGATCTCGATAAGGTAAATAAGGACTACAGCGACTTTAAGAGTTTCGACAAGATTGTTCAATTCAAACTTCCTGATGCGTATGAGATCGAGGCGTTTGTTACAGGTTTCGATGGTCCCGTTGGAGGTGGTTCTCTCTCTCTTTCAAGCTACGCCCTCACCAACAGCCTTCCATATCTTAACAATGATTCCTACAATGCTCCGCGGTCGTCGATCAATCTTGGCTTCCTCAATAAGTTTCCGAACTATGTTATAGAGTTGAATGCGAACGGATTTGATTATGTATCAAAAGGACCAGCGCCGACTGCGATCAACTATACAGATCCTTCAGTATTTTCTATAAACGACAAGAGCCTTACACACTTCGCGGCAAGTTCATCGCAGAGTTACTTGTATCGCACGGTGTATTACGGTTATTCTGAAAAAAATGAGTTAGGCGGCAATACATATATGTCAGTCAGCTTCATTTCCGGTGCCGAAGGTGCAGCGCATTATCAACCGTTTCCACAGGAGCTTCTTACAAAGTTTTCCATCAACCCAGATAAAATTCAATATTCCGAGGCAAGTTTCGTGATCAAAGGAGAGTCGTTTTCCGACCACGTTGACTATGTCTTGTTCAATGGAAATAATCCACCCGCTCCCTACGAAAAAATAACTCTTACAGTACACTAGCTATTTTATTCCATGAAGAACCTTGGTCTATTCTTAATGCTCGGCGTTTTCATCCTGTCATGCAAGGATAGTAGCGAAGATGCAGCCCCCGCACATCTCTTCACCATAACAACAAGTGATTTACACGACCTTGATGCATGGATCGTTTTACGCGACGACGCGTCAGGAGAACTGATCGAAGCGAGACAGCTGTCCGACAACAAAGAGGAGATCTTCGACTCACCAAAACAGATCTCAACATTGGCTGTCACTCTTTTCTATCCGAATCTTCATGTCTTACCCATTACTAAGCTCAAAAACGTAGACGTGTACCGCGGAGTTAAGGCAGGAAGTGAATGGACCGCACCTGAGATCCCTTTTGGATCGTCTGGCTTTTTTAATTTTACTTATGGTATCACTATTAACAATCTCCCTGATAAAAATGCCATTACGTTCTCCTCTACATCCGGTGAGTTATATAGTAAATACGCTGAAGAAAGTAAGTCTTCATTCAAAGGAGGAGTTGTTGGTCGCGTTGGTGAAACCCGCCATCTTGTAGTTGTTTCAACGCCCACACAAGATCCTAAATACTTATGGCTCGAAAACCTTGTCGACGGCGAGAGCCGTACCGTTTCTTACAATGATTTTAAGTCGTTCGACAAGGTGATCAATATCTCATTTCCTGCCGGCGATGCTTACAGCAACGTGGCAGCAACCGACAACATAAAAATTCCATACGGATTCGCTACAAGTTATGTTAATCCTTTTCACGATGATGCAGTGTTTAACTCTGGAATTAGTGAATTCAGGATCGGTTACTTAAACGAGTTTGCCTCATACAGAACACTGTTTATAACCGGGCCTTTCAGACATGTATCGTTAGGTGCGCCGGCAGCTATTAACTACGTTGGTACCAGTGGCTATTCAGCTACCGCCGGAAGCAACCTTGTCAAAGACTATACGGTGACAGCCACAAGTGACTTCGTATATTCTGGTACCCTGTTCGCGAGTTATACTGTTGATCTTTATACTGAGTTCCGCTACTTTGGACCTAAGGGTGTAACCACTTTTTATGATCCGCTCACGCCTGAGATCCTCGAGAAGTATTCGATCGATATGTCGAAGCTTAGCTACCAGTACACAGATTTCATGGTGAAGGGGCGCTCTTACGACGATTTTGTAGAGTCCGTGTTTGATCCTGAACATACTTCAACCAAAGCCTTTGAGGAGAATTTCGTTCGCGTTGAATAGAACCCCGATTCGGAACACTTCTTTCCCGTTTCGGAAACCTGTTTTTTGCGCATGGCGACATTGTTTGGCACCTTTGAGCCATTCGTCGTTCAGATAGGTAAATTACAGGTTCACATGAAATCAGGTTATCGGGTAGTGTTGATCATCGCAGGCATCTTAGTGGCCTTCCTGGCTTTTGCTGTCGAAACACGCGCGCAGTCGCACGAAGGATTCATCTACGGAAAAGTTTACACCAATCGCAACACCTACACCGGTCCTATCCGCTGGGGCAAAGAAGAAGTGCTGTGGACCGATCTCTTCAACGCCGCAAAAACAGACCGCTCTTACGATCGTCTCGTTCCTGAAAAAAAATCCGACTCATGGGGCGACTACGACTGGAACTTCAGCAGCATCTGGGAAAACAGCACCACTCACCAGTTCACCTGCCAGTTCGGTAACATGAAAGAGATGCGAATGGTTAGCGACGACGAAGTCATTATCAAATTAAAGAACGGCGGCGAGATCCGCGTGGAAGACGATGGCAACGACATCGGTGAAAAAGTACAGGTAATGGATCCCGAACTCGGCATCATTAACGTCGATTGGGACAACATCGACCGCATCGAGTTCATGCAAACTCCCGCAAAACTCAGCCAGACTTTCGGAATGCCTTTGTATGGAACTGTTGAAGGCGTTCGCAAAGAAAAATATACAGGCTTCATCGTTTGGGACAACGACGAACGTCTCACCACCGACAAACTCGACGGCGACTCTGAAGACGGAGATGTTTCATTAGCATTCAACGACATCACATCGATCGAGAAAAAAGGCCGCGGTAGCTTCGTAACAACAAAGTCAGGCCGCGAACTTTATCTAACCGGCTCCAACGATGTTGATGAAGACAACCGTGGTATCATGGTGGTAAGTCCCGAAGTTGGTATTATCAAATTCTCGTGGGATTCATTCCGCAGGGTAACCTTCTCGACTCCGAAAACAACCGGTCCTGCGTTCAACGATTTCGTCGCACCCAGTATGGTGTCGGGTACGGTATCACGCCTCGACGGAAATGATGTAACCGGCCAGATCGTGTACGACATCGATGAAACGATCGACTTCGAAATTATCGAAGGCGTTGAGAACGACATCGAGTATATGATTCCCATGAAGAACATTCGCACCATCGCACCAAAGAACTACGATAACTCGCAGGTTACTCTCCGCTCCGGCCAGTCATTCCTGTTGGGCGATGGTCGCGATGTTTCGGGCAAAAATGCCGGTGTGCTCGTATTTCAAAAAGGTAAAAAAGATCCTGTCTATATTTCGTGGAGAAGGATCAATGAGATTACCTTCAACTGAAAGGTGACTCCGGAATAACTAATGGAATTCGGCCCTGTACTATACTTCAGCATCGCATGGCTTGCGCTGATATCGTTCCTGTTGTGGATCGGCAACCGTTTTCTTACAAAGCGCCTCGACAAAACGATGCCGTGGTCGCGCTGGGGAAATGTCCGGTTCTTCACACAGTTGTTGTCGGGGCTTGCATATCTTCTTTTGCTGATCAATGGAACGTACTATGCGATCAAGACTCCGCTAACGGGCAATCCACCAACGATCGAGCAGTCGATCGTGGCCAACGCCTGGGGCATCATGATCTTCGTGCCCGTGTTCTCGATCTATTTCAGTTTGCACTTCCTGCGTCATTGGCGAAAGACGGAGCTCGAAATGTTTCGTTATCAGAGAGAGACGATCCGTTCGCAGCTGGATTCGCTGAAGAATCATCTTGACCCTCACTTTCTTTTTAACAACCTGAATATTCTCGCTTCGCTGATCGATAAAGACAAGAATGCTTCGAAGGAATTCATCCACAAGTTCGCCGAAGTCTATCGGTCCATCCTTAAAAGCAAAGCCGACGATCTCATTCTCGTATCTGAAGAAATGAGTTTCATAGAATCGTACATCTACCTTATCAAAACAAGATTCGAGGAAAACATCGTGTTTAATATCAGTGTGAAGTCGTACAACAAGATGCTTCCTCCACTCACGATACAGATGTTGGTGGAGAACGCGATCAAACATAACGTAGCGCCGCTGGTGATCAACATTACCGAAGAAGGCGACTATCTTATTGTTTCAAATTCGCTGAACAGAACTCATTCAGAATCACCCGGAACTGGTCTTAGCAACATCAGGAAACGCTACGCACATTTTACCGATAAACCCGTTGAGGTGATCGAAGAGAATAAGCTTTTTATAGTCCGCATTCCGCTTCTCGAAATAGAACACTCATGAAAGTACTGATACTCGAAGATGAAACTTTGGCTGCCGACATGCTCGAGTCTATGCTGCTGGAACTTCAGCCGGAATGGCAGGTCATTAGTCGCATTAAATCGATCAGCTCGGCTGTCGAATGGCTCGAAAGTAACCCACATCCCGATCTTATCATCACCGACATCCGCCTGCTCGACGGGCTCTGCTTCGAGATCTTCGAGAAAGTGAAAGTAGAGAAGCCCGTGATCTTCACAACGGCGTATGACCAATACGCCATTCGTGCTTTCGAGGTAAACAGCATCGACTATTTGCTCAAGCCCGTTCAGCCAGAGAAACTCAAGGCAGCCCTGGCGAAACTCCATGTACCGAAAGATGTGCTGCCCGATTATAATGAGGTGCTCAACTTCATTAAGTCCAACAAGACGTCGTACAAGTCGCGGTTCATGGTGCGACTCGGCCAACGGATCATTGCCGTTCCTTCGGAGAAGATTGCATACTTCTATAGCGAGAGTAAGCTGACGTACATCGTTACGCTCGACGGGAAAAAATTCCCGCTCGATCAACCCCTGGATGAGCTGGTGGATCTTCTCGATCCGAAAAGATTTTTTCGAGCGAACAGGCAGTTTATTGTTGCATTCGATTCCATTGCGGAAATACATCCCTACTTCAAAGGACGGATCAAGATCGTACTCCAGCCGAAATCGGACGAAGAGATCGTTATCAGCTCCGACCGGACACCGGAGTTTAAGAAATGGATTGATCAATAAATTATCCCGATTCAGTCAGTTCCCGTTCCACTTCATCTTAATGTGATGTCAAAAGATTTCGATACGGCGTAAAATCGTATATGAAAATCTTTACCACCGCCATCTTCTCACTCATCCTTACGATCGCATTTGGTCAGGATGAACACTTTATTTACGGTCGCGTCACCATGAGCGACAACCGCATATACGAAGGCCCTCTTCGTTGGGGAAAAGAAGAAGTCTACTGGAACGACATCTTCAACGCTTCAAAGCTCCGCAATCAAAATCTCCGTTACCTCAGCGGCAACGAGCGCGACGACCTCATCGAACGTCTTCACGAATACAATCATCGTCACAACGACTGGGGCAACTGGGATCGTTGGGCCAATTCCTTCAGTTGGGGTGATGACAATAATAGCGATCGCGATTTCGTGCACCAGTTCTCCTGCCAGTTCGGCGATATCAAATCGATAATGCCCCAGGGCAGCAAATGGGTAGATGTAGAGCTCCGCAATGGAGCAAAGCTTGAGTTGAGCGGAGAAGGTTATAACGATGTCGGCCTCGACATCAAGGTGATCGACCGCGAGCTCGGTGAAATGGAGTTGTACTGGAATCGCATCGAGAAAATCGAATTCATCAATACGCCCACGAAGCTGATCAATCGCTTCGGCAAACCGCTCTATGGTACCGTTGAGGCCTTCGGCGAAAAGTTTACAGGCTATATTCAATGGGATCACGACGAACGTTTGTCGATCGACAAGCTCGATGGTGAATCGGATGATGGAGATCTTTCTATTGAATTCGACAAGATCGCGTCGATCACGCGCGTTGGAAGTCGCTGCCGTGTGCTGTTGAAATCCGGTCGCGAGCTCTACATGGCAGGTTCTAACGATGTGAACCGCGAAAATCGTGGTGTGATCGTAATGGGAAAAGACATTCCCTCTATCGATGTGCCGTGGGAGGAATTCGATAAGATCACCTTCGAAGATAAATCGGCGCCCGCACTGGTTTCTTACGATCAGTTCAAGACCCAAAAAGAATTGCAGGCCACCATTAAAACTTTAAGTGGCGAATCTTACTCTGGAAAGGTAGTGTTCGACCTCGACGAAGAATTCGACTTCGAACTTCTTCAGGGTAAGCACCATGATTTTGAATACTCAACCCCTTTCAGGAACGTGAAGAAGATCAAGACCTTCGACGACAGTCGTTGCGAGGTTGAATTGAAAGACGGCCACACAATTATTCTCTCCGACGGCCAGGATGTTGATGGAAGAAACCAGGGAGTGTTAGTGTTTGCGCAAGGTAAAGACGACCCAAAATATGTTCCCTGGAATAAAGTAAGTGAAATAGAGTTCAAATAGGATTAGGTAGGAGTTAGTTAGTGAATGCTGCCTGTTTCGACGGGCAGCATTTTTTATTACAATTAGTTCTCAAAAACAGAAACAAATCTCCCTACCTTTGCGTAACAATCAAAACAAATGAAAACCTACCTCGGCGAATTCGAAGAACTGGTGTTGCTCACCATTGCCACGCTCGGCGAAGAAGCGTATGGCGTTGCTATCAAGGATTCGATCGAGCTGCGATGTGATCGTAGCATCAGCATTGGCGCTCTCCACTCTACCATCACAAGGCTGGAAGAAAAGAAATTTCTCCGCTCGTGGGTGGGTGGTGCAACGGCCGAGAGGGGCGGACGAAGCAAACGTTATTACGAGATCACTAAAGATGGTAAGGCGGCGCTTTCAACAGCAAAAAGTCTTCGCGATCAACTGTGGTCCGAAGCGAAGATCAACCTTTCACTGCAGAAGTGATGAGTAACGAGAAACTTCCACGCGTTGCCGAACGGCTCTTCGACTGGTACTGCGGCCACGCGAAAGTAGACGACCTGCGTGGCGATATGGAAGAAGTCTTTCATCGTAATGTTGAGACTGTTGGTTATCGTAAAGCAAAGCGGATCTACTGGCGACAGGTCCTTTCATTGATATTCTCTTACGCCATCAGGAAAAGAAAAATCAGTTCAAGTAATCATCCTCTTTCATCCACATCCACAAATCCTTTCGACATGCTGGGCAACTATTTTAAAGTTGGTTATAGAAACCTTATGCGTCACCGGTATTTCACGGTGCTCAATATCATTGGCCTCGCAATAGGGATGTCGGTAAGCTTGCTGATCATCACGGTCTTTATTTCGGCCGGCAACTACGACGAGTTTCATGTGAATAAGAAAAAAATCTATCGTGTTCTCACAACAACAAGCGAGAAGAAAGATTATGCTTCTGCGCCGGCAATTCTAGGCGAGAAGCTGAAAGAATACCCGGCGATCAAAGAAGTGATCCAGATAGACAGGAGCCTGTATACAGAAGAACCCCTGCCAAAACTCGGCATTCCCGTGTTCGGCTATTATGTTGATCCCACTTTCCTGTCGACGTTCACCTTTCCGTTGGCTGTGGGCGATGCGAAGACGGCACTTTCAAAGCCAAACAGTGTGATCCTTACCGAAAGCCGTGCGAAAGAAGTTTTCGGCGACGTTGATCCTATGGGCAAGTCTATCTCGATCAACCACATTCCTCACGAGGTTACTGGCATCATGAAGGACTATCCGCTTAATACACATTTTCAGTTCCAGGCGATAGCTCCGTACGATGTCATTAAAGAAAACCAACTCGATGTATCGGTAAATGACCAATGGTCTAAGTTCGAAAGTCACTACGTATACGTTCTTCTCAATGAAGGCCAGAATCCTTCGAAGCTCCAGGAACATCTCGACAACATTGCTGCCGACGTATACAAGTCCAACCCGGACTTTAAGGCCACGTTCGAACTCCAGCCAATGAAAAATTTTACGCCGGGGCCGGAACTCTATAATGATATCGGTCCCGAGTGGAGTTACGCCTCTTTCGTAATTGCCGGCGGTATTGCAGCGCTGATCTTGTTGCCCGCGTGTTTCAATTATACCAACATTTCAATTGCGCGGGCGCTGAAGAGATCGAAGGAGATCGGCCTTCGAAAAACACTCGGTGGCATGCGCGCCCAGATCTTCGCACAATTCATTGCCGAGACCGTTATCGTTACAGTTATTTCGTTGATAGGCGCATTGGGCTTATTCTTCCTCATTCGAGGCGAGTTCCAGGCGATGATGGCATACGGAGGTTCATTGAACATGGACCTTACGCTTGAGCTTTCATTTTGGTTTCTCGTCTTCGCTGTGCTCGTAGGATTTCTTGCTGGATTTTTTCCGGCCCTTCATTTCTCGCGACTCAATCCGATCGATGCGATGAAGAACAATATGTCTTCGAAATTATTTTCTGGCGTAAAGATCCGGAAGGCGTTGGTCGTATTTCAATTCGCGCTGTGTCTTTTCTTCATTCTCAGCATGGTGATCTTCAACAAGCAGTATCGTTATGCTATGAGTTTTGATCTCGGTTTCAACGAAGAGAACATCCTCGACGTGGACCTGTACCAGGTAAATCCCGACATCGTGAAGAATGAATTTTCCAAGCTGCCGTTCGTACAGGAAGTTTCGTTCTCGTCGAGCACGATGGGACATGGCGTGCCGAGCACATGGAGTAAACTCGAAGGAAAGACAGACAGTCTCGAAACATTTTTCATGTTCGTCGACGCGAATTTTATCGGCAACATGGATCTGAAACTTTTAGCGGGCAAAACTTTTGATAACACAGACAAGCGAGAAACCTCGGTGATCATTAACGAAACGATGATGAAGCGACTCGCATTCGCCGGTCCTTCCGAAGCGCTGGGTCAATATGTTCGCGTCGATACTTTGTCGCTGCGGATCATCGGTGTGATCAAAGACTTTCATTTCTGGCAATTGCATGCGCCTCCCGGGAGTTTCTTCTTCCGGTCGAATCCCGACAAGTATCATTTGGCGAACCTGAAAGTAGTTACCAACGATGCACAATCTGCGATGATCGAAATTGAGAATACATGGAAGAGAATTTCCAATGGTGGAGTATTCACGTCGCACTTTCTTTCCGATGCAACTGCCGGCGCGTTCGACAACTATATTACCATGATGAAGATCCTCGGCTCCCTGGGTGTACTTGCTGTCTCGATCTCTTGTCTTGGCCTTCTCGGCATGGTGGTGTACACGGCCGAGTCGAAGACAAAAGAAGTCGGCATCCGAAAAGTTATGGGTGCGAGTCGCTGGAGTCTCGCGTTCTTATTGTCGAAAAATTTCCTGAAGCTGATGTTGATCGCGAGCCTGTTTGCGTTGCCGATAACGTTACTGCTCGACAAGGCACTAACTGGTATGGATCACTATCGTGTGGCGATAACCTTCCTGGATATTTTCTCGGGATTGTTAATCATGTTCGCACTCGGCATTGCAACAATGGCGTCGCAAACGTGGAGGACGGCGTCGATCAATCCGGCAGAGACGTTGAAGTATGAGTGATGTTTGTTTCGCAAAGGATACGCTAAGCAAAACAAAAGGATACGCTAAGGTTTTCTTTGCGTATCCTTCATTTCCTCGGCGTATTCTTTGCGCAACTTCAAAAAGGATACTCCCCTTTCTCAATTACATAATCCGCAACTTTCCTCCTCGCAACTTTCAGGTTATAGGGATCGATCTTCGTAAACCGCTTCAATCCCATCAACATCAATCTCAGTTCGTCGCCTTCGGCGAATGAGCTGATGGCGCTGCGGCCTGCGGATGCCGCCTTTTCGACAGCAGAGTGTACGTAGATTGTTGCAAGTTCTTTTTGAATGCCGGGAGATTTCATCTTCTCGACACGAAGAAGAACGGACTCCGCAATGTAAGTCTCGATCAAAATGTCGGCGAGGTTCATCAGGATCTCCTGCTCTTCCGACAACTTCATCATGAATTTCTGAACTGCCGAACCGGCTATCATCAAACCTGCTTTCTTCAGGTTGGCAATTACTTTCTTCTCTTTCGCGAATGGCGTTTCATCTTCCGCCGCACCGAAATCCGGAATGGCCATCAGGTCCTTCTGCACTGCCATTGCTGGATTCATCAAATCGAGTGTGCCCTTCATCGCGCGCTTCATCAGCATGTCGATTGTGAGCAGCCTGTTGATCTCGTTCGTTCCTTCAAAGATCCGGTTGATACGTGCGTCGCGGTAAGCGCGGTCCATCGGACCTTCCGCCGAAAATCCCATACCACCATAGATCTGCACACCTTCGTCAACAACATAGTCGAGCACTTCCGATCCGTGAACTTTCAGTATCGCACATTCGATAGCAAACTCTTCCAGCGACTTCAGTCGTGCTTTCGAAGAATCAAGTCCTTGTTTTAACAAAGCATTGTACTCATCGTCGATGTTCTGCCCGGCCCTGTAAGCTGCCGACTCGCTTGCGAAGATCTTCGTTACCATCTCGGCGATCTTGAACTTGATGGCTCCGAATGTTGCAATCGCTACTCCGAACTGCTTTCTCTCCTTCGCATACTTAACAGCCGTAGAAACAGTAGCCTTACTTCCGCCGACAGCTGCCGCGCCAAGTTTTATCCGTCCGATGTTCAGGATGTTCACCGCGATCTTGAAACCGTTCTCACGCTCGCTCAACAAATTCTCAACGGGAACTTTGCAATCATTAAAGAAGATCTGGCGTGTAGACGAGCCCTTGATGCCCATCTTTTTTTCTTCTTCATTCATCGTGATGCCGCCAAACGCGCGCTCAACAATAAATGCGCTGAGGTTCTTGTCCTGGTCGATCTTCGCAAAAACAATGTAGATATCTGCGAAGCCACCGTTCGTGATCCACATCTTCTGACCATTGATCACGTAATGTTTTTTATCGGCGCTAAGCACTGCCTTCGTCTTACCGGAGTTCGCGTCAGAACCAGAGTCGGGCTCTGTTAAACAGTAAGCAGCTTTCAATTCGCCGGTTGCAAGCCTGGGAATGTATTTTTTCTTTTGTTCGTCATTACCGTAGTAAAGTATCGGCAGCATACCGATACCCGTGTGTGCCGATAGCGCAACGGCAACGGAATGTCCTCCGCCAATCACTTCGGCAACGAGCATAGTCGTGTTGAAATCCATTCCGAAACCACCGAGTTCCTGTGGCACAGAAGTTCCGAGTAAACCGAGTTCCCCGGCCTTGTCGAGTATGTGAGGAACAAGCTTCGGATCTTTCTGAGAGTCGATCTCCTCGAGCTTTGGAGTTACTTCTTTAGCAAGGAAGTCTTTGCACTGCTGTGCAATCATTCGTTGCTCTTCACTGAAATCTTCTGGTGTGAAAATTTCGTTTGCCTTTGTTTCTTTAATTAAGAAATCGCCGCCTTTCGCCATAACATTTAGTTCAATAATTCATAAATACCTGCAATACCTTGTCCACCGCCAACACATGCGGTAACCATTCCATATTTTTTCTTTTGTCTTCTCAACTCATTGAAGAGTTGCACCGACAATCTCGCACCCGAAGATCCGAGCGGATGTCCAACGGCTATCGCACCACCATTGGGATTAAGTTTAGACCTGTCGAGATTCAATTCTTTAATTACTGCCAATGATTGTGCGGCAAATGCTTCGTTCAACTCGATGATGTCGATATCATCCTGCTTCAGGCCAGCTATTTTCAATGCCTTCGGCACAGCGGCTACGGGACCAATGCCCATGATGCGGGGCTCAACACCTGCCACAGCATAACTCATCAGTCGCGCTATCGGCTTAAGATTAAGTTGCTTCATCATTCGTTCACTCATCACGCAAACAAATGCAGCACCGTCCGATGTTTGAGAAGAGTTGCCTGCCGTTACGGAACCATTCATTGCAAACACGGGCTTCAGTTTCGCGAGGCCTTCCATGCTCGTGTCGGCGCGAATACCTTCATCCGTATCTACTACAAACTCCTTCGATTTCTTTTTACCGGATTCGTCAACGAAGACTTCTGTTACTTTGATCGGCACTACTTCTTCTTTAAACTTTCCGGCCTTCCATGCTGCTGCTGCTTTCTGGTGTGACTCTACCGAAAACTTATCTTGTTCTTCACGCGAGATCTTGAACTGCTTACTCACTTCTTCGGCAGTAATACCCATGCTCGAATAATAGTCGGGATGATCTTTGGCAATAGCGTAGTTCAACGCAACCTTCCATCCAGTCGTGGGCACGAGCGACATAGACTCGGTTCCTCCCGCAATAATGACATCAGCTTGTCCCGCCTGTATTCTCTGCGATGCAATGGCGATTGCTTCAACACCCGACCCGCAATAGCGATTGATCACCATACCCGGTGTTTCAAGGCCGAGTGCCATCAACGAGATCATACGACCCATCTGCATGCCTTGCTCTGCTTCTTGCACAGCATTGCCAACGATGAGGTCGTCGACCATTTTATTCTCGAGACCAGGGATTGATTTTACGAGATGCTTAATAACCTCAGTCGCGAGATCATCCGGTCTTGTAAATCTGAATCCACCTTTTTTGGCTTTACCGACACCAGTCCTAAAGCCACTAACAATGAATGCGTCCATATTAATTTCTTAAAGGCTTACCACCCGTTAATATTGCTTGTATTCTTTCTAAAGTCTTTCTCTCTCCTGTCAAACTCACAAACGCTTCTCTTTCGAGATCCAACAAATACTGTTCACTCACCTCTTGCGCTGAAGTCAAATCGCCACCACACATAACGTTCGCGATCTTCATCGCAATCTTGGCGTCGTGATCGGAGATGTAGTTACCCATCTTCATTCCCTGTATGCCGGCAGCAAACAACGCGAGACCGGTACGTCCCTGAACTTTAATGTTCTTTGCATGTGCAGGCATTGTATAACCAGTTTCGGCAAGTTCTATTGCTGCAGCTTTCGCATCCAATATCTGCCTGTCCTTGTTCATTGAGATCCTGTCCTTCGCACGAAGAATTCCCAAGTCACGGGCTTCGTGCGCCGACGTTGCAACCTTCGCAGTCGCTATATTCATAAACGCAGTCTGAAGAGCATTCAGTTCAATGTCACCTTCCTGTGCACGATCGCTCACTCGTTTCGTGAATTCTTTCGTTCCACCGCCACCAGGTATCAGACCAACACCAACTTCCACCAAACCGATATACGTTTCGGCAGCAGCCTGTGCTATGTCGGAATGTAAGGTCATCTCGCAACCTCCACCAAGCGTTCTTCCTTGCGGAGCAACAACAACTGGTATCGATGAATACCTGATCCTCATTACGGCATTCTGGAATGCACGCACCATGAAGTCGATCTCGTCGTAATCCTGTTCGATAGCATACATGAACACGAGACCGAGGTTTGCACCTAAAGAAAAATCGGCGGCCTGGTGTCCAACAACCAATCCGCGATAATTCTTCTCTGCCATGTCGATTGCAGTCGTGAGTCCCGTTACCACTTCACTTCCGAGTGTATAACTCTTGCTATGCCACGAGAAGTCGATTACGCCATCGCCAATGTCTGTGATCTTCGATTCGTTGTTCTTCCAGACAACGTTGTTGCTTAGGTTCTCAAGAATGATGAATGCCTCGCGACCCGGGATGTTCTTGTATGATTTAGATGGAATGTCGTAATACTGACGAATTCCGTTCTCGACGCGGTAGAATGATTTGTTGCCGGCAGCAAGCATGTCGTAAACCCATTGATTGGGTTTGGCGCCGATGGCTTCCATTGCCTGCACAGCTTTCTCCACGCCGACAGCATCCCACGTTTCGAAAGGTCCGAGCTCCCAGCCGAAGCCGGCTGCTACCGCATCATCGATCCTGTACAGTTCATCTGAGATCTCCGGAATTCTGAAGCTCACATATTTGAATAAGCCGTAGAACATGTCGCGATAGAAATCGCCGGCCTTGTCTTTACCAGCTAGCAATACTTTGAAGCGATCCTTCAGGTTGTCGATTGCCTTCGTCGTTTCGAGTGTGGCAAACTTCGCCTTTGCCTTCGATTTATATTCGAGCGTGCTGAGATCAAGTGTCATGATCTCGGAACCTTTGTCTGTCTTTACTTTCTTATAAAAGCCCTGGCCGGTCTTGTCGCCGAGCCATTTGTTTTGTTCGAGCTTTGCCACAACTTCCGGAAGCTTAAACATCTCGCGGCCTTCGTCGTTGGGTAAGCCTGCATAAAGATTGTTGGCAACTTTGATCAGCGTGTCGAGACCAACGAGATCCGATGTGCGGAACGTTGCAGACTTCGGCCTGCCGATAACCGGGCCCGTGAGCTTATCGATCTCATCTACGTTGAGATCATATTTCTTCATTGAATCGATTACTTTCAATAATCCCCAAACACCAACGCGGTTGCCGATAAATGCCGGCGTGTCTTTGCAAAGCACGGTAGTCTTTCCGAGGTAGAGATCACCATAGTGCATTACGAAATCAATCACCTCTTTGCTCGTCGATGGTGTCGGAATTACTTCGAACAACTTCAGGTAGCGCGGAGGATTGAAGAAGTGAGTTCCACAGAAATGTTTTTTGAAATCTTCACTGCGGCCTTCCGACATTAAATGGATCGGGATACCGGAGGTATTCGATGTGATGAGTGTTCCGGGTGTGCGATGTTTTTCTACCTGCTCGAAAACTTTCTTCTTGATGTCGAGATTCTCAACAACGACTTCGATGATCCAATCAACATTCTTGATCTTCGGCATGTCGTCGTCGAAGTTTCCCGTTGTGATCCTCGAAGCAAACTCCTTCTTCATCAGGGGAGCGGGGTTCGATTTCACTGAGCGCTCGAGCGAGCTGTTCACGATGCGATTCTTAACTGCTTTATTGTCGAGCTGAAGTCCTCTCTTTTGCTCTTCTTCCGTAAGTTCTTTGGGGGCAATGTCGAGGAGCATCACTTCGCAACCAACATTGGCGAAGTGACAAGCAATAGCGGAGCCCATGACACCCGAGCCAAGTACGGCTACTTTCTTAATTGATCTATTCATAGATATGATGGAGAATTAGAGGGAAGCGTAAATGTTGTTGTGTTCTACGATCTGGTTAATTTTTGTCAGGACATCAAAAAAAGCATTCAATTTCTCATCGTCAATCTCCTCGCGCACAACTTCATTGAAACGTAACACTGTATTCTTTGCCTTCTCTTTGTTCTTGCGTCCTTCTTTGGTGAGCCTGATGCGTACCGATCGCTTGTCGTTCTTATCTGTTTCGCGATAGATCAGTCCTTTTTCTTCCATCGACTTTAAGAGTCGTGTGAGGCTTCGTGCTTCGAGGCCCATCATGGGGGCGATCTTCGTGGCTGGGGTTCCTTCGTCGGTGTGAATGTTGAGCAGTGCAAACCCGATCGACATCGTGCCTCCGTATTTCAATGCCTGTTGATTGTACATGCGGGCTATTGCATGCCAGGCTGCCTTAATATGATAGTCAACTGTTTCTTCGCGTTTCATTCTTTTTCCTTTTCACGCAAAAGGCGCAGAAGAGTAATCCATCGCAAAGTGACGCAAAGAATATCCACAGGTCTTAGCGAAACTTTGCGATGCATTCACTTAGCGTACTTTGCGTGCACATCCTGCAATCGATAGCGAATATAATGGAAAAACATTCTGCATGCAGAGCAATTTATGCGGAATTAATTTTCTCAGACTTCCTTCCCTATTTTCTTCATATAGAGCCGTGTGGCCTGCCCTATCCAGTTGTCGCGGTGGATGCGTTCGGGGAAAACTTCGATGATCTCGGCCAGGCGCTCCACGGATTCGCCGTCGAGTTCGCTCAGTTGCCGGAAGGTATAGATATCGAGCACATTTAATTTCTTCTGGAAAGCGGGACCGATGCCTTTGATCTCTGTGAGGTCATCGCGTTCGTCGCCGGCGCTGGAGAGTTCTATCGGTCTCACGAAAGGATGATCCGACCATTCGCGATGTTCTACTTTCGGTGTGGTGCCGGCCTCATCTAGTTCTTGTGTCAACGCACCGATAGCTTTGTTCTTATCGCCAAGTTCGGCTTCCAGAACTCTTACCCTGAATTTTGAAGAGTTGATCTCTCCTTCGAGCACCTGGATCTTAGTATCGAGATCGCGGTTTTTGCTCTTTAGTTGCTCTTCGGATTTAGTTAGCTGTTCGAGCCTGGTGGCCACGTGATCGCTGGCCCGTTGGGCTTTTGCGGCCTTCTCTTCCGCAAACTGCACAAGCTTTTCGGCGTTGTCGGCAGCCTCTTTATGTACGGAAATCCTGGCCTCCAATTCATGGATCTCGTGTCGTGTATCGCGGAGCTCTTCCGTCACTTCTTCTATTATATCGTTGCGCATAAACCACGCGAGACCGAATCCCAGGAGGAACGATACGGTGATCATTATAACGATCTCTATGATTGCCTGTGTTGTGGGGGCAGGCTTTATGAGCGCTGTATTGGCTGGTAAGCCCTTGATACTGAACATGTACCATACCGCACTAACAATACACCAAATAACAAAGACGAGAATGAGCCAGTATCCTTTCCGCATGTGGGACTGAATTTAGAAAAATTTCCTTACGGGGTGCAACCCAAGATCAGGCCAAAGCGTCTTATACATAATTCTCTTATGTATTACTGAATTATGCATTCTACTGAATTATTGAAGGGCACGCTTCAAACAATCGTGCTGAAAGTCCTGAAAGATCACGGCAAGATGTACGGCTACGAGATCACACAACGGGTGAAAGAGCTTTCGGATGGAAGGATCCTTCTCACCGAAGGCGCCCTGTATCCAACATTGCACAAGCTGGAAGCCGAAGGACTTCTGAAGACCGAAGTGATAAACATCGGCAAACGTATTCGAAAGTATTATGTGCTCACAGCCCCTGGTAAGGTTATCGCAAAAGACAGGGTGAGTGAGTTTGTGGATTTTATTAATACGATGACTACTGTTCTCCAGGTGAAGCTAGACTAAAGAGTGAAACGAGCAACGTGCAATGAGCAACGTGGGACTCAATAACGACCATATCGATTTTATCACGAAAGATCTTTACAAGCGGGGTCTTTTGCTGAATGATCTTAAAGATGAGATCATAGATCATGTGTGCTCGGCAGTTGAGGATCGAGTGAAGAAAGGTGACCGTTTTATTGACGCCTATAATGAAGTGATTGAATCTTTTGGAAATACACCAGGCATCCAGGAAACACAAAAACAAACAGCCATGCTTCAAAATTATTTTATAGTAGCATTTCGTAATCTCAAGAAACAGCGATTCTATACGCTGATCAACATAACGGGACTCGCCGTTGGTGTTGCTTCTTGCCTTATCATCATGCTGTACGTGATCAATGAGTTTAGTTACGACAAGCACTTTACCAACTACGAAAGAATCTATCGTTTCAATTCTGAAATAAAGTTTGGCGACAACCATTTGAAGATGGCGGTAACGCCTGCGCCACTATCAGAAGCGGCTCAAAAAGATTTTCCCGAAGTCGAGTCTGCCGCACGGTTCTGGAATCCGGGAACGAGGATCTTCCGTCGCACCACGGAGAGCTTCAAAGAAGCTCATACAGTGTTTGCCGACAGCTCAGTGTTCAAAGTGTTTGATATTCCTTTTGTCGAGGGCGATCCGAAGACGGCATTGAAAGAACCTCACACTTTGGTTATCAGCAAGACAGCTGCCGATAAATATTTCCCCGGTGAACAGGCACTTGGCCAAATGCTGATTGATAACGCCGGCGATTCATGGAAGATTACCGGCGTGATGAAAGATATTCAGTCGAACACGCATTTCTATTTCGACTTTCTTCTTTCGTTGATCACTGTCGATTACAATAGAGATGGTAGCTGGGTTAGTAATAATTTCAGCACCTACATCAAGCTACACGAAGGCGCGGATGCAAAGGCGCTCGAGGCGAAGCTTCCCAAGTTCACTGAAATGTATGTTGGGCCGCAGATCAAGGCTACGTTGGATCTGACGATGGACAAGTTTCGTTCGTCGGGAAATAAGTTCGAGTTCACATTAATACCAGTTACTGATATTCATTTGAACTCTGCTCGCGATAACGAGCTTGGTGTGAACAGCGACAAATCTTATGTGTATTTGTTCGCAGCGATCGCCGGATTTATCCTCTTGATAGCGTGCATCAACTTCATGAACCTTTCAACGGCGCGTTCCGCCAATCGTGCGAAGGAAGTCGGCATTCGGAAAGTGATGGGGTCATTCAGATCCCATCTTGTAAAGCAATTCCTGATGGAGTCGATCTTGTTGAGTGTGGTCTCTTTTGTGATCGCTCTTGCGATAGCATGGGTAGCAACGCCTATGTTCAATACGTTAGCGCTGAAAGATCTTGCTATTCCGTTTGGCTCGTCAATATTCTGGTTGTTGATCATTGCGGCTGCAGTGATTACCGGTTCACTCGCTGGTCTTTATCCTTCTTTCTTCTTATCGGCATTCAGACCTGTGAGTGTTCTCAAAGGAAGCGTGGCGATGGGAACAAAGAGCGGTCTCATTCGTGGCGCATTGGTCGTGTTTCAATTCTGGATCTCCATCGTTCTTGTGGTCGGCACCATTGCAGTTAACCGGCAGCTTTCATACATCCAGACGAAAAAGATCGGTTTCAATAAAGACCAGGTTATCGTAATCCATGATTCGTATGCATTGAAAGATCAACTGCAGTCTTTCAAAGAAGAAGTGGAGAAAGACAATCACATCCAGAGTGGAACGATCTCGGGTTTTCTTCCGGTGGCCGGCACCGATCGCAGCGACGACACGCTTTGGCCTGCGGGAAAAACTCCTACCGAAGATAATATGGTGTCGGCACAAACATGGTACGTTGACTACGACTATCTGAAAACTCTTGGCATGAAGATCAAGGACGGCCGCGATTTTTCGAAGGAGTTCTTATCGGATTCGACCGGCGTGATCATCAATGAATCGGCGGCACGTGCATTTGGTTATTTGAAAGATCCCGTTGGCATGAAGATCACAATGTTCGATAATCCTCAGCTCAAAACATATCACATCTTCACCATCGTTGGCGTGGTTGAAGACTTTCACTATGAATCTCTTCGTGAGAACATCACGCCGGTAGCGATATTCCTCGGGAAAAGCACGAGCAACATTTCGTTCCGCTTCGAATCGAAGAACACAAAAGATGTTATCGATATGATCGAAAGTCAATGGAGGAAGTTCAGTCCCGGCGTACCGTTCGATTATTCATTTCTTGACGACGACTTCGGAAAAATGTATTCTAGCGAACAACGTCTCGGCGAAATCTTCACAGTATTTGCCGGCCTGGCGATCGTCATTGCGTGTCTGGGGTTATTTGCGCTCACAGCATTTACCGCAGAGCAACGCTCGAAAGAGATCGGCATCCGTAAGGTGTTGGGCGCAAGCGTGTCGGGTATCGTGGTGTTGCTGTCGAAAGAATTCGGAAAGCTGATACTGATCGCGTTTGCTCTCGCTACACCGGCTGCGTGGTTCGGCATCGACAAGTGGCTCGAAAGCTATACGTACAGAACCGAGATCGGCGTGCTTGTATATGTGATTGCAGGGATTGCCGCTTTCGGAATAGCATGGGTAACAATGAGCTTTCAGTCGATACGGGCAGCGCTGGCGAACCCAATAAAATCGCTCCGGAGTGAATAGGGAACAGTTTGACTTCGTAGTGAAAGACCTGCACAGGCGTGGGATTCTTCTTGACAATCTAGGAGATGAAATAATAGATCATGTCTGCTCTGCAGTTGAGGCGAAGATGAATGAAGGCCAGCGCTTCATCGAAGCTTATGAAGAAGTCATAAAATCATTTGGTAGTACAGAAGGTCTTCAGCAAACACAAAAAGAAACATCGCGCACAATTATGTTCAGCAACTACATCACAACCGCGTTACGCCAGATGTCGAAAGGACGTCTGTATACTTTCATTAACACTACAGGACTTGCGATCGGCATCGCCGCGTGTTTGCTGATCGTCCTTTACATTCACAACGAACTCAGCTACGATGCCTACAACGATAAGGCAGCACGCATTTATCGCGTCGACACCGAGATAAAATTCGGACCCAACCATGTAAAGCTTGCCAGTGGGCCGGCACCTGTTGCCAACGCACTCCAGGCCGAATATCCCGAAGTAGAATCGACAGTAAGAATCCGGCTGATGGGCTCTTATCTTATCCGGCTCGGCAATGAAACAGTAAACACGCGCGAACCTAACGTTGCCTGGACAGACAGCACGTTCTTCAAAGTTTTTTCGGTGCCTGTTATTGAAGGCAATCCAGCGAAAGCATTCACAGAAGCAAACAGTGTTGCGATCAGCCGCTCGACTGCCGAAAAACATTTTCCCAATGGAGGTGCACTCGGACAAAATATCATTCTCGATAACGTAAAGACCGGCAAGATCACGGTCGTCTTCGAAGACATCCCGTCAACATCTCATTTTCATTACGATGTCCTTATCGGGCTCGTTGGCGATTGGCCTATTGCGAAGTCGGCGTTGTCGCAGGATTTTCTCACCGGCGAATTCACCACCTACTTATTGTTGAGAGAAGGTGCGAAAGGATCGGACCTGCAGGCGAAGCTGCCCGCATTCGTTGAAAAGTATATGGGCAAAGCCATGGGGACCGCGCTCGGCGTTGAATTCAACATGGAAAATTTCGTTCGCGATGGCAACAAGTATGAGGCTACGCTGATGCCCTTGCGCGACATTCACCTGCACTCCAATCTTACCGGCGAGCTGGAGCCAAACGGGAGCATCGTGTATGTGTATATGTTTGGCACAATTGCATTGTTGATCCTGCTGATTGCCTGTGTGAACTTCATGAACTTGTCAACAGCACGTTCTGGCATGAGGGCGAAAGAAGTTGGTGTGAGAAAGGCAATGGGATCGCTGCGATCACACCTGGTTCGTTTGTTCCTGACTGAATCAACACTGCTGTCATTAACTGGTTTTGCGATAGCGTTGCTGATGAGCTGGTTGTTGCTGCCGATGTTCAATCAGCTGGCTTCGAAAGATCTTTCGATCCCGTTCGGTCATCCGTTTTTCTTCCCCGTCATTCTATTGGCTGCGCTAACGATCGGCATACTCGCAGGCATTTATCCTGCATTGTTCCTTTCTTCTTTCAGGCCGGCAACAATTCTCAAAGGCAACAAAACAACTTCGAAGCGATCGCTGCTTCGAAACGGTCTCGTCGTATTTCAATTCACCATTTCGATACTGCTGATCGTAGGAACGATAACTGTCAATCGTCAGCTCGATTATATCCAAGGCACGCGCATCGGCTTCGACAGGTCGCAGATCATTATCGTGAAAGACGGCTACGCCTTACGACCAAATCCTGAGGCATTCAAAACCGAAGCGTTAAAGATCAGCTCCATCGAGAGAGGAACTATGTCGGGCTTCGTTCCGATCGATAATCCCGATTATCAGCGAAACATGAATGCCACGTGGAAGCAAGGCCAGGAGCCCTCGCCCGAAAATATGGTGAACCTCCAGTTTTGGGGTGTCGACGAAGACTACATCCCGACGTATGGCATGGAGATGATCGAAGGCAGAAATTTTTCAAAACAATTCCTGTCTGATGCCGACGGTATTATCATCAATGAAGAGGCTGCGAAAATACTCAGCTTCGAAGGGGGACCGATCGGGAAAAAGATCAACTCGTTTACGGGTGCCGATGCGACAATGGGCGGGGTAAAGACTTTTACCATCGTCGGCGTTGTGCGGAATTTTCATTTCACTTCGATGAAAGAAAACATCCGGCCACTTGCGTTTGTCTTCGACCCGAGCGACAACGCCTTTAGTTTTAAGTTCGAAGCCGACCAGGCAAAGGCAACGATCGATGCACTCGAAGATGCCTGGAAGAAGATCGGTCCCGATCAACCTTTCAGTTATACGTTTCTCGATGAAGAGTTCGGAAAAATGTATTCTGCCGAACAACGACTGGGGCGGATCTTCGAATTGTTCTCCGGTCTCGCGATCATGATTGCCTGCATCGGCCTGTTTGCACTTACTGCCTTCACTGCCGAACAACGCACGAAGGAGATCGGTATCCGCAAAGTGCTTGGAGCTTCGGTGCCCGCCATTGTCATTCTCCTATCGAAAGAATTCGGAAAGCTTATTCTGATCTCGTTCGTGATCGCATTGCCGGTTGCGTGGTATGGCGTCACGTGGTGGCTTACGAGCTATAGTTATAAGACAAATATTGGTTTGTCGGTTTATGCACTGGCGGGAACGATCATTGCGTTGATTGCGATTTTCACGATGAGCTTTCAGTCTATCCGCGCAGCATTAGCAAACCCAGTGAAATCACTAAGAAGTGAATAGTGAAAGGTGAATAGTGAACAGTTTGACTTCGTAATTAAAGACCTGCACAGGCGCGGGATTCTTCTTGACAACCTGGAAGATGAAATAATAGATCATGTCTGCTCCGCTGTTGAAGCGAAGATGAATGAAGGTCAACGCTTCGTTGAGGCGTACAATGAAGTCATAAGATCTTTCGGTGATACAAAGGGAATTCAACAAACACAAAACGAAACAGCTACTACAATGATGTTCAAAAGTTATTTACTCGTTGCATTCAGAAATCACCTGAAGCAAAGGTTCTACACGATCATTAACATCGGCGGTCTTGCGATTGGCGTGGCATCGTGCCTTATCATTGGGCTGTTTGTGATCAATGAACTGAGATACGACCGTCATTTTCCTAACGCAGACAGATTGTATCGTGTCGACACAGAAATAAAATTCGGACCGAATCATTTCATACTCGCCACAACATCCGCGGGGTTTGGAACCGCACTTGCGAACGACTATCCCGAAATAGAAAAATGGGCGCGACTTATGAGAGCCGGCTCGCGTTTCATCCAGTCGTCCGACGGAACTGAAACGCTTAAAGTAAGTGAAGTCTTCTGGGCTGATCCTTCTCTCTTCAAAGTTTTTGATGTCCCGATGATCGAAGGCGATCCCACAACAGCATTCGACGACATCAACTCGATTGCCATCAGCAATGATATCGCAAAAAAATATTTTCCCGGCCGATCGGCATTAGGTCAGTCGATCAAATTTCAGAATCAACCAACCGAATACAAAATAACAACGGTGTTCAACGATTTTCCCGTAAACACCCACCTGCATCCCGAGGTAATCATGTCGATGCTCGGCAATCCCGACGGCAAGTCGGCTTCGCTGGTCGGCGGTGGCGACTTTACGACATATCTTCTACTAAGTCCCGGTGTTTCCAAAGAAGTTGTTGAATCGAAGCTTGTCGATTTCGTCGATCGCCATGTTGCTCCGCAGATCGGCGCCGTTGTCGGCAATGATTTCACGATACAGAAATTTCGTGAGTCGGGAGAAAAATGGGATTACACGCTGATGCCACTCACCGACATTCATCTTCGTTCCGACAAACTTGGTGAGCTCGAAGCAAACGGAAGCATGAGTTATGTGATCCTGTTGTCGTCCATTGGGTTGCTGATCCTTGGTATTGCTTGCGTGAATTTCATCAACCTGTCTACCGCAAAATCATCGGGTCGCGCGAAGGAGGTCGGTGTTCGCAAGGTCATGGGTTCGATGCGCACGCATCTCATCCGGCAGTTTTTAGTTGAATCTACCCTGCTGACGTTCGTAGCATTTGCGTTGTCACTCGTTGTTGCGTGGACGTTGATCCCTTACTTCAACGAACTGGCGTTGCAGCGTTTATCGATACCATTCGCAAACCCAATGTTTTACGTGATGTTCATCGGAGCGGCGTTGTTGATCGGTGTTGTTGCCGGCGTTTATCCATCGTTCTTCCTTTCGGCATTCAAGCCCATAAAAGTTTTGAAAGGACAAACTTCGATAGGATCGAGATCGGGCATTGTCAGGAGCTCGCTGGTTGTATTCCAGTTTATGATCTCGATATTCCTCATTATCGGAACGATCGTCATTCAACGCCAGATCAATTTCATACAGCAAAGGAAACTAGGCTTTCAAAAAAACCAGGTGCTCGTGATCCACGATGCATTCAATCTCAGCGGTCGCACCAGAGAATACAAAGACGAGCTGATGAAGAACAGTTTCATCCAGGCCGGAACTATCTCGGGATACCTACCCGTAGCGGGGGCGTTTAGCGGTCGCGACACTTACTGGCCCGAAGGAGCCGACAGGGGCGACATAAACCGGATGATCTCGCTGATGAGCTGGAAGATTGACGACGACTACATCACCACGCTTGGGATGAAGGTTGTAACGGGTCGCGACTTCAATCATGAGATTGCCTCCGATTCTGATGCAATTGTCGTAAACCAGGCTGCCGTAAGAAAACTCGGCTTCGGAGATGATGCCCTTGGCAAGAAGGTAATCCAGATGGTTGGTGCCAACGACGACGGAACTCCAAATCCAAATAGGATAAAAGAGTGGACGATCATTGGCGTGGTGGAAGATTTCCACTACGAATCAATGAAAGAGTCGATCAATCCCCTAGCTTTCTTCATGCGTCCAAACAGTGGTGCGGTAGCATTGCGCTTCGATGCAACTCATACTGATGATGTTATTGCCGCTGCCGAAAAAACCTGGAAGTCTTTCGCAGCCAACAAGCCATTCGTTTACTCATTCCTCGACGACGACTTCGCGAAGATGTACAGCTACGAACAACGGCTCGGAAAGATCTTCATGACGTTCTCTGTTCTCGCTATCATCATTGCATGTTTGGGTCTGTTTGGTCTCACCGCCTATACCGCTGAACAACGCACCAAGGAGATCGGCATCCGGAAAACGCTTGGCGCCAGCGTACCCAGTATTGTCATTTTGTTATCGCGCGAGTTTGGCCTGCTGGTGGTGATCGCTTACGTGATTGCGGCACCGTTGGCATGGTACGCCACAGACAAGTGGTTGCAGGGATATACTTACAAGGCGGAGATCGGAGTATTCGTGTATTTGATCGCCGGGCTTTCTGCTCTTATTATTGCATGGTTAACGATGAGTTATCAATCGGTACGGGCGGCTCTCGCGAACCCGGTGAAATCCTTGCGAAGCGAATAGATCGTGCAACGGGCAATGTGCAACGATGGTGTCAAGATCATTGCACGTTGCTCGTTGCACATTGCACTTTTGAGTAAATTCCCGAATGAAAACCGCTCTCTTCGCATTACTTGTTGTAGTTACGACAGCCGTCAACGGCCAAACCTGGTACAAAGGAAACCTCCACACTCACTCTTATTGGAGCGACGGCGATGATTTTCCGGAGATGATCATGGACTGGTACAAAACAAACGGGTACCAGTTCGTCGCACTATCTGATCACAACACCCTTGCAGAAGGTGAGAAGTGGAAGCTCATCACAAAAAGTAAAACTTATCTCGACGGCTTCGATAAATATCTCGCGAAGTATGGCAAGAAGTGGGTGGTGTACAAAGAAGACACAGGGCGCGTTAGCGTGAAGCTTAAAACATTAAAAGAATACCGACCGCTTTTCGAAGACAAAAATTTTCTGCTCATCCAAGCTGAAGAACTTACCGATAAGTTTGGCGACAAGCATGTTCACATGAATGCTACGAACATCCAGACTGTTATACCGGCACAGGGCGGTAATTCGATACAGGAAGTGATGCAACACAATCTCGATGCGATCATGAAGCAGCGAAAAGAAACCGGTGTGCCAATCATGCAGCACCTCAATCATCCAAACTTCTTTTACAGTGTTACCACTCAAAACATCATCGACCTGGATGGCGAACGCTTCTTCGAAGTCTATAATGGACATCCTCTCGTCAATAATTACGGAGACAGCCTGCATCCCGGCACCGAGCGAATGTGGGACGACATCAATATTGCTTATGTGAATAAAGGCAAGCCCCTGTTGTTCGGCCTCGCTGGCGACGACAGTCACAATTATCACTTGTTTGGTCCGCAGAGCAGCAACGCGGGCCGCGGATGGGTGATGGTGCGCTCCAAAGAGCTGACTCCCGCTGCGCTGATAACAGCATTGGAGTCGGGAGATTTCTATGCTTCGACGGGCGTTGTGTTGCGCGAAATGTTCGTGAAGAATAATATCATGCACGTCGAAGTGGAGCCCGATCGCGATATCTTTTATAACATAGATTTCATTGGTGTTCGCAAAGGCGAAACGAAATCGAAAGTGCTCGCTTCATTTCCGGGACCAAAGGGACAATTCGAGATCACGAAAGATTATTTGTTTGTGAGGGCAAAGGTTACGTCAACAAAAAAGCGCACGAATCCAATTGCAGAAGACGAGAACGAAGCGGCGTGGATCCAGCCGGTAAGAGTTAATTAACTCTGACAACAATAGTGTCTGTTTCTAAGGCCGGTACCGAATAATTTCCCCGTTCAATTTTTACGTTCGGCAGGTTAACTTCTTTAATTGGAGTATTGTAAATATTCAAATAGCGAAGTTTCTCCAGCGACTTCAATTTTTCTACAGATGTGATTTTTGTACCAGACAGGTTCAGGCTCACCAGGTTTTTGTATGTAATGATGCGGTCAATAATGTCGTCGCCAACATTCGTATCCGAAAGATTCAGGCTGATAAGATTTTCATAATCACCAAGCGAGATAACGTTTGTCTTACTCAATTTCAATATCACAATATTCTTCGCGACGGGCTTCAGCGTTTCGAGCAAAGCCTGGGCTTCGTTGGGAACGCTGATGAAATTGGCCTGCAGTAAATTGCTTCCCTTAGCAACAGGAGTTATTGCAACGCTTTGCTCCGTCAGTTTCTCTAAAAGTTTTTCATCGGGCGTTGGCACATCTATATCTGGCATTTCGAGCGACTCCGATTTATGCGACAACTCTTTTATCTTTTTCTCGTCGAGACTTTCCGAGATCTTCTTTTTGAAATCCGGCCCCGACTCGATCCACATGGATATCAACTTCTTTTCCTCTTCCGTCAACTGCTTTTTTTCTTTCGGAGGCATGTGATCTTCGTCGTCGATGGGAAGCAGGATGCGTTTCAGCAACTCGCTCTCTTCGGGATTGCCGGCGATTATCACTTTCCCGTTCTTCCCTCCTTTCATGATCAGGTCTTCGCTGTCCAACCGCAAGCCCCCTTTCTGTTTCGTGTCACCGTGACAACTATAACACCGTGCTTCGAGAACGGGCTTCACGGCATCATCATAAAAGATTGCGTTGGTGAAATCGATTTTACTAACGTCCAGGTTATCGGCTTCAGGCTCTGCAATCAATGAACCGTGTGTAAGTGTCCCGCCCAAATGACCCGTAACAAAAACCATTATCACCATAACGATCGACCCCGGTTTCAAAAAGCGTTCAGGTACGAAGAACATCGCTACACTAACTATCATCAACACGATGCCCGACCACTTATGTGTGTTCACTTCACTTGAATATCCTTCGCTCTGCGCGAGCAACAAGCCGGTTATCACCGATGCCACCGCGGTGAGTGCACCGACCGCCAGCGAAATTTTTATGACACGTTTGGATTCATTCAGCCAAATGAAGAGCACAACAATCAGCAGAACGCCGATGGGCAGGTGAACAAATAGCGGGTGAAATCTTCCTACGAAATCCACGAGTGTTTCGATCAGAGATACCTCTTGCGAAAGGTATTCATCATGTGAACATTTATGTCCCACTGGTTGGCCAGCGGCTGACGCGTATATGGTGTCGTCCACATGTAATCGGGCGGACCGAACTCCGTAAGAACTGTAAGTGGTTTGCCTTCCTTCTTCTTGGTTTCAACTACGGTGTCCCACCATGCGAAGTGTGCTTTCACGGCACTCTCCCATTCGGGAGCACGCGGTTCACTCACCTGTGGGCCTTCGGCATGTCCAATACGAGCATGAATATGATCTACACGTGTGAGGACCATGTTGATTGTATCGGCCTGGTCGGCAAGCAACGACTCATGCACATTACACCAATGTGATATGTCGAGCGTAATGCGAAGGTCTTTGCTTCGTTCGATCAACTCGCGTGTTACGGGAGCAGAGTATAACGCACGGCCGCGATGGGTTTCGTGGTAAATGGGTATGCCGCTGCTCTGCGAGAGCTTAGTTGTAAATGAAATGAACTCCAGCTTCTGATCTGCGGTGAAGAAGTCGCGGGCTGTGTGACAATTGATGTAGATCGGTTTCGCTTTCGCGATATCGTTCAGCGCTGCTTCGAACTGCTGTTGATTTTTTTTGAAGTCGGCTTCGCCGCTGCCCCAAAGGAATCCAACCTTGAGTCCGTTCTTGTTCAACGCATCGAACATCTTCGCGCGATCTGCTGCGTCGGTAGGCCACCAGATCTCGCAGCCATCATAGCCGGCGGCTTTTGCTTTCGCGCAATATTCATCCCACGAACCGGGGAAGCCCCAGTTAGTGGCCATCATCGTTAATGAAAATCCAGGTGTTGCGCTAACGCGCACAGGAGTTGCGTATTGTTCAAGGGGATTCATAATGAGGGCCGCGGTAGTAGCGGTACTAAGCTTGAGGAAATGACGGCGTGAGGGCATGGCGAAAGTTTATCGTAATTTTTTTAAGATCATAGCGGAATGATGTATGCGCACAATTGTTACGCATCCATCCTCTACTTGATAGATAATACGATAGCTGCCCTCAATTAATTCTCGGACCATTTCGTTATTTAACTCTGGAACAATCCGGCCGGACTGTTGAAATTTCTCTAGCTGATCTATCCTGCCTGCAATCTTACTTATCAATTTGTTGGCGTAAAAGGCAGAATCCCGGGAAATGTATTCATGAATCGATTGAAGGTCAGATAACGCTAGCTCTGACCATTCGATTTTTTCCATTGCTGGATCTTACTCTTCACTTCTTCGTTACTAATCGTCTTTCCTTGCTTTATTTGCTCAAGACCTTTTTCAACTTTATCAATAAATAACAGTCGCTCAAAAAGTGCGTCCAACTCAAATTCCTGTGGAAGTTCTTTTATCGTTTCTATGGCCTTTTCGCGTGTCATCTCTTTTATAAAGATAAGAATTTCTTAAGCTAAAATCTCCCTGATAACAGTCCCACTCACATCCGTCAATCTGAACGGTCGTCCCTGGAACTCGTACGTAAGTTGCTCGTGATTAAATCCTAATTGATTCAATATCGTAGCCTGCAGATCGTATGGAGTCGTTCGGCCTTTCACGCCCGCATATCCAATCTCATCGGTTTCACCATGTGTGTATCCTTGCTTCATTCCTCCGCCTGCCATCCATATCGTGAACGCTTCTGTATGATGATCTCTTCCGAAGTACGGCGTGTCTTTGCCATCGCGATTCTCCTGCATAGGCGTGCGCCCAAACTCACCGCCCCAAACCACAAGCGTGTCTTCTAACATTCCTCTCTGCTTCAGATCGAGCAACAACGCTGTTGTCGCTTTATCGACCTGCCTGCACTTGTTGATGAAGCCGGTGTTCAATGCGTCAGCAGCACCGGTACCATGAGTATCCCATCCCCAATCAAACAACTGCACAAACCGAACTCCCTTCTCTACGAGCTTCCGCGCAAGCAAGCAGTTATTCGCAAAAGATTCTTTGCCCGGCTTCGTGCCATACATCTCGTGAATGTATTCGGGCTCGTCGTTGATATTCATTACTTCGGGTACCGAGATCTGCATCTTATACGCCATCTCGTATTGAGCAATACGCGAAAGTATTTCAGGATCACCTGTCTTCTCATGCTGAAGCCTGTTCACTTCATTGATCGCTTCTATCGAAGCCTTACGTTGCGCGCGATCAATACCATCGGGATCATTCAGGAACAACACGGGTGCACCTTCCGAACGACACTGAACTCCCTGGTATACCGAAGGAAGAAAGCCACTCGCCCAAACACTCTTACCTGCATCGGGATTATGTCCGCCGGATGTAAGCACTACGAAGCCAGGAAGATTACTGTTCTCACTTCCCAATCCATAAGTCACCCACGATCCCATGCTCGGCCGGCCCAACCTGGCACTGCCGGTGTGCAATAACAATTGCGCGGGAGCATGATTGAACTGGTCGGTCTGCATTGCCTTTAAGAAAGTGATCTCGTCGGCAACGGTAGACAGGTGCGGAAGATTGTCGGAGACCCAGGCTCCGGATTGTCCATGTTGTTTGAAGTTCGCCTGCGGTCCGAGCATCTTCGGAACTCCGCGTATGAACGCAAATGTCTTTCCTTCAATAAACGACGGCGGACAACGCTGACCGTTCATCTTTTGAAGCTCGGGCTTGTAGTCAAACAGGTCGAGCTGCGAAGGAGCCCCGGCCATGTGAAGATAGATCACCGACTTCGCCTTACCGGGAAAATGAGGAGCCTTCGGCAACAACGGATGTGCTGCCGAAAATAAATTGTTCGCCTTTGGCTTCGATGAACAACCAACTAACGAACCGAGTGCAAGACTTCCTAAACCAAGTCCGCATTCATAAAGAAAATGTCGTCGCGTGATCTCGTCCATCAGTTTTTGGTTATAAACTCATCCAAATTCAATATCGCACTGGCCACTAATGTCATCGGTGCTTTTTCATTCAACTTCACAAGCACGTCCAGCTCTGCATCGGAGGGCGGGTGTCCGATCGCAAACAGGAATCCATTTTTTATCTGGTCTCTCTTCCCGGGAGCGCTTTCAATCATCCGGTCGGCGAGATGCGCCGCCGCTTCAACGTAAACGGAATCATTCAATGTTACCAATGCCTGCAATGGCGTGTTGGTACGAATGCGTCGTGCCATACAAACTTCGCGGGGCGATCCATCGAATGTCATCATACTTGGATACGGAGCCGTTCTTTTCCAGTAAGTATAGATCGCTCTTCGATGCTGATCTCCATTTTTACTTTCAATCCATGTTTGCCCGCTGTATGGTGAAAGCCAAACTCCTTCGGGTTGATAAGGCATCGTGCCGGGACCGTACATTTTCGTACTCAACAACTGGCTCACAACAAGAGCCTGGTCGCGAACCTGCTCGGCACTCAACCGAACACGCGGAGCACGTGCATAAAACCTGTTGAACTGGTCTTTCGCGAGTTGCTCTTCCGTTACTTTAGAATCCTGCCTGTACGTTGCCGACATCACGATCTCTTTCATTAATTTTTTCAAACTCCAGTTGTAATCATTCATCAGTTGCCATGCAAGATGATCGAGCAGCTCCGGATGTGTAGGCGGAATTCCCTGTGTTCCGAAATCTTCCAGCGTCTCTACTAATCCCAACCCAAACATTTGTTCCCACACCCGGTTTACGATCGTGCGGGAGGCAAGTGGATTTTCTTTACTGGTGATCCACATCGCCAGGCCCAGTCGGTTGTTCGGAGCTCCGGCGGGCAGCTTCAATAACGACGCCGGCACATTGGCCTGCACGGTGTCGCGCTTCGCCAACCAGTTGCCTCTTTCAAATACCTGTGTCGTTCTCCGAAAGTCATTCGGGTTCTCCATCATCACCGGTGTCGACGGAAATCTTTTCGTCACCAGCTCCCAATAATCTTTTCTGTATTTGCTGTTCGGAGGAATGCTGTTGTCGGTGAAATAAAACCAGTCGAACATCACACCTGTATCTATCGGTCTCTTAAGATTCGGATTTTCGTAAGTGAAGAACAGGTCGTGAGCGCCATCAACGGAAGTGATCGGTACTTCTTCAATGATCCATTGATTCTCGGTGAAAGGCACATTCACTTTCGCGATCACCTTTCCGTTTTCGTTGTCGCTCCTGATCGTCATCACACCACCTTTCAGGTACGATGCAAACCGGTACATCATCCTGTTGCGATTGGTGAGGTTCACATTTTTCAATCTCGCTTTCGCGTGATCGCGGAACGCAAGCCACTTGGTATCATTCAATGCAGAGTTCACGAGATCGACTGCCTGTATAGAATTCACCGCGGGCTGCCACGTCTTCACGAACATGCTGATCTCGTTTGCCTTTTCAGGCGAAACTTCTTTTGTTACCCAATCCTGGATTGCAGTCAGTTTCGTCTTCGAAGCATAATCGAGATGTCGAAGCAACGGGTAGTCTTCGTAAGTGTCTTCATCTCTTGTGTTGTTGAAGAACGCCATGAACTTGTAATATTCTTCGTGACGAAATGGATCGTAGGGGTGACTATGACATTGCACACACGCAAACGTAGTTCCCATCAGCGACTCCCATGTTGTATTCACACGATCAAGCACCGCTGCAGTTCTAAACTCTTCGTTATCTGTTCCACCTTCGTCGTTGGTCATCGTGTTGCGATGAAACGCGGTGGCGATGTATTGTTTGTCGGTTGGATTAGGCAGCAGGTCGCCGGCAAGTTGTTCTATGAGGAACGAGTCATAACGCATGTCGCGGTTAAACGCATCGATCACCCAATCGCGATATCTCCAGATCTGCCGGTCGGGATCGCGCTCATAACCTTTGGTGTCGGAATAGCGCGCGAGGTCGAGCCACACTGCCGTCCATCGTTCACCGAATCGTTTCGAGGCGAGTAGTGAATCGACAAGTGTTTCGTAAGCGTTCGGATCTTGCGAAGCCAAAAATTCTTTCGAAAATTTTTCCGAAGCCGGCATGCCGATGAGATCGAGACTCACTCTTCGGAGCAGGGTCTCTTTGTTTGCTTCGGGCGAAGGCTTCAGATCTATTTCATCGAGCTTTTCGATGATGAATCGATCAACATCGTTTTTAGTCCAATCTGTTGTTGCCGGCAGCTCTTGCTTTTTTACTGATTGATACGCCCAATGATCTCCCCACTCTGCGCCTTCGTCAATCCACTGGGTAAGTATGTCAATCTCTTCTTGTGTGAGAGGATCTTTCTTGTAGGGCATCCGTTCTTCGGGGTCGTGACTCCTGATGCGATGTATCAGCTCGCTGCTCGAAGAGCTGCCGGGAACGATCGCAAACTTTCCGCTTTCGGCTTTAGCCATCGCATCCTGGCGAAACAACAAACTGAATTGCGCTTCGCGCTTCACGCCTCCGTGGCATGCGATGCATTTCTTATTAATGATTGGCTTAACCTGTGTATTGAAATCGACCTTCTGCGAAGTGATCAGCGCATAGACTATCACCGCCGTGAATACAGCAGCTGCAGCTAAAATGATCCCTCTTTTCATAAGAGACGAATTTACTGATTTCGAATCAGTGTCTCAAAGAACCAAAGCGTGTCGCGGAAGCTTTGCACGCTTACTCTTTCGTTGATCCCGTGAAATCCAACGGGGTCTATCATTGGGCTAAACTTTATTATGTTCTTCGAGATGCCTTCCATCGACCGGGAGTCGGTTGCGCCAATCATCATGAATGGCGCCGATACGACGTCCGGAAAAACTTTATGAACGGTTTCATCAACAACTTTATAACCCGGTCCATCCAACGATGTCACCCGGCTCGGCTCCGAACTGAATCCACCAAACAACGATATTTTCACACGATCGTCATTAATCACTTTCTTCACGTGTTCTATCACTTTCGACGTGCTGTCGCCCGGCAACGTTCTGAAATTAAAAGTCGCCGATACAACTGTCGGTACGATGTTGTCTTTCACGCCCGCATGAAAGATCGTTGGAACCGATGTTGTTCTCACCGCCGCATTTCCGGCTGGCGAAGATTCATAGATCCCGATCACCACGTTTTTGAACAACCATGTGTTGGCGAATATCATCTTTTGCAGGAAGGGCATTTCGGGACCGACGTATCTTATGAATTCCTCTGTTGAAGGAGTGAAGTGAGCCGGGAACTGGTGTTCACGCACGGCCACAACAGCTTTCGCAAGAATATCCAGTGCAGTTTCATCGTCAGGCATAGAAGAGTGGCCACCGTTCTTCTCAACTTTCAGTTCGAGTGAAACATATCCTTTCTCCGATGTGAATATCAACGCGACCGGCTTCTTCATGCCCGGTACTTTTGTATTCGTCACGATGCCGCCCTCGTCGATAACGAGATCTGCATTTACATTTTGTGATTTCAATTCGGCTGCGATCGCACGTGCACCCGTGCCGCCAATTTCTTCATCGTGACCAAACGCCAGGTATATCGTACGTTTCGGTTGAAAATTTTCTTTCAACAATCTTTCCACAGACTCAATGATGCCGATAAGGTTGATTTTATCGTCGCAGGCGCCGCGGCCCCATATCGAGTCCTGTCTCACAACCCCCTCAAAGGGATCCACAGCCCACAGGTTCCTCGATTCCTCTTCGATAGGGACAACGTCCTGGTGCGCCATCAAAACGTAAGGCGCCAACGTGGGATCGGTTCCCTGCCATTTGTACAGCAAACTGTAGCCGGCGATCTTTTTCAGCGACAGCTTCTCGTGAACGAGGGGATAAGTGCTTCGAAGATATCGATGAAAGCCATTGAACTGCGAAGAATCAAAAAGCTTCGGATCCCCATACGAGATCGTTTTGAATTTCATCGCACCCAGGAATCGCGGCAACGCTTCGGCAGAATAGTCAGCAGGAGTTTCAACAGCTATGTCGGGCTGCTTCGACTGAAACGTAAAAGTTTTGATGAGTACAGCAACGATGAGAACCAACAGCGCCGCTCCAAGAAATTTCAGGATGCGTTTGAACATCCGATAAAGTTACGAAAAGTCATCCCGCCCCAACTCACGAAGTGCCAGTCCGTCTACGAAGTCGGCGGGACCCCCTGAAAAGTTGCATCAGCTTTCAGGCTTAAAATCTCCTCGCAACGTTCGATACCTCTTCCTCGCCTCCGCCACATAAACACTTCCTGGAAATTTTGTAAGGAAATCTCTATAGATCTCCATCGCCTTGTCTTTGTTCTTCAACTGGTTCTGATAAATATCTCCCTGGAGAAAAAATGCATCGTCGGCGAGAATGTCATCACCAAAATTATCGATGACCTTTTGCAGCAACGCAATGGCCTGCTCGAAATGTCCCTGCTTCATCTCGAGGTTGGCATCGAGCCAATAGAAATCATCGAGCATCGGCGCCGTCGAATTTTTCGGATCTTCAACATACGACTTCAGTGTCTTCAGCGCTTCGTCGGTTTTATTTTGCTGCAGCAACAATTCTATCGACGCATATTTTTTCAGATCGGCGCCAGTGGAATCAGGTCCGAGATTTTCATTGATGCGCATACTCAGGTCCATCGCATCATTCGCGATCTCACGGGTGGTAGCTTGCTTTAAGATGTCGAGATGTTCCTGCGCAAGAGCAAACTCTCCTTTGAAGTACGACAATTTCGCGTTCTTCAGTTTTGCCTCGTAGCCTATCGGCGCATCTTTCTGCATTCGTTCAACCTGCGAGTAAAGCAATGTAGACTCCCATGGTTCTTCTTTCAACAAATAGATATCGCCCAGCTCGAGCTTTGCTTTAGATCGCAGGTACAACGATGCGCGCGGGTTCTGGATCAGCTTGTTCAGTTTAGTTACCGCCGAATCTTTTTCGTCGAGATAATATGCAAACAACGACGCCTCATTCAACTGTGCTTCATGAGCATTCGTGTTCTCGGGGTAACGCGAGATAAACGATTCGTACTCGGTCAATAGATACCGGATGGAATCTTTATTCACCGGGTATTTTCTTTTCACCTTCGCCTCTCTCGCCCTTATTTGTCCCAGTCGTGCAGGCAGATAGTTTTCGGTGTTCGCGTATTCTTTCATCACGTAAGTGAAGCTCTTGTCCGCGTTATCGTAGTCCTGGTTGTTGAGCGCAATCTGTGCGATCTCTAAAGTTTTCGGCGATTCTTTTTTGAATCTCTTATCGTAAGCGCGCGCCTGGATGAAAGCGCCGTAAAAATTTTTTTGTTGAAGATTAACCCAGATCAGCAAGTCGGAAAAAACTTCTGACTGTGGATTCTGCTGAACCCTGTCGTACAAAAGTTTTTCGAGGCTCTCGAGCTCTTCGGGTTTGCTCAACAGGATCTGCAGCAAATTTTTTACGTAGCCGATGTTCGCCGGCGTTTGTGTTACATAATTCAGGTATTCATCCACCATCTCGTCGCGCTTGCCCTGCAGCCGGTAAAGATTCGCGAGCTCCAGTGTGAATAACGAATTGTTGTGAAGTGCATTTCGCGCTTCTATCAGCGAAAGCGATGCATACTCGGCAAGATTATGCGCAATCAGGTAATCCGACACCGTGCGGATCCTGTAGATGTCGCCCGCAACACTTTTTATAAAATTTTTAAAATAACGATCAGCTTTCTGTTCATCACCACTTCGCAAATACACAAAGCCAAGATCGAGTTTGTAATTGAGACGCTCTTCATTTTTTTTCGACAGCTTCTCCACATAATTTTCGGCGTCACGAAATTTGCCCATGTCGAGCATCAGCGTCAAATAATTTTCGTGGATCTGCGGAATGTTCTCTGGACGTTTCGCCAGCACCTCGTACATCGCCAACGCCTTTTGTTTGTCGCCTTTGAGAAAATATTCGTTAGCAATTTGAATGTCCGGAGTGTCCTGTGCGTAAACCGACAAAGAGACAACGCACATTAACATGCATTGTATTAATCTATTATATATAGTATTAATGTAATAGTAATTAGCGCTGTTCATTTGTGGATCACTTGGTCTCCTCCTCGTTTGTGCCTAACCTCGTTGGTAACGTGTTGGTGAATTTCGGGGCCACTGGCCCGCATTCAGCCCTTTAATTTACTATAAACATTTCAACACTCTTGTGAATAAGTTATTCAACGGAAAACTGAATTGTTTGGTACTGTGGACAACTGCCGAGTTGTTAACACCCAGGATGGGATATTGAGTAATTCGGGAGTTTGCGCCTGAGGTCTGTGGGATTTCACTCGTTTGTCCACAAGTTATTCAGAACTTGAAGATCAACGGACCCACTTCCCAATTTGCTCGTAACGGGACTTCGAATTTCTTGTCGGTGTTTATAAAATACACCGTTCGTTCTGGCTCCCTGTTTTCGGGGTAGATAGCCGTGTCCCATTTTCCGTTCGCGTTGGTGTCTATGATTGCCCTTATCTTCAGCGACTCGGGTGTCAGGTATTTGAATGTTAGTTGTTTCTTGTCGACCTCCTGCTGAACAACTTTGTTCTGCCCATTAAGGAGCTGGATTATAAAGTGTGGTTCTTTCGTCTGGACGGTAACAAACAGGATTGCTGTCGTTGCTGCATCGAACAGCCTTAGTGAAGATGATGCTGTTTTGCTCGAATCATTTTCAACACTGATGAGGTAAGAAGGAGCAAGTGTAACGCTGAGGGATTTCGGCAGTGAGTCGATCGGTATCACTTCGCTTACACTCATTCTGTTGAATATAGTGTCGTACTTCAGTGACTTGAATTTGAGGGGAAGTATAGTTGCGCTGTCGTAACGTATGTAGATGCTGTCGGGGTTGATTGCCAGGATCGGTTTGTTGAACGTTACAGAGAAATTAAATTGGTTGGTCTCTACATTATACTTCGCCTCTCCCGGGGTCACCTTGAATGCTTCTTTGATCCGTTGTTTGTCGCTCTTCTTAATGTATATAGCTGTGTCTACTTTCTGGTGTGTGCTGTCGATTGCCTCGATTCTTACTTTCATGCTGTCGACACTCACTATCGGATAGTATGCGAGGATCTCTGTTTGATTGTTTGAGAACGTGGAGACGACCGGCGTGTCGGTTACGATCCGGTAGCTGGCCATCGATTTACTGAATCGTATTGTATTGATGTCGGCCTGGTTCCGGTTACTTGTAAGTTTCGGAGGACGTGTATCTATGTTTACCATTCCAATCTCGAGACCTTTAACCGCGCTGTCGAGGTCAATTGTCCTGGAGAGGAATCCGAATTTTTCCGATCGGGTTTCTGCCTTTAGATTTTTATTCTTGTCGTCGAACGCATAGAGTTTGTACTTGTTTGATTTCAGGTTGGTGATCGAGAAGTTTCCTTCTTTGTTCGACTTTGTGAAATATTCCGGGATGTCTTCGAAGATGTTAAAGGTGTCCGATGTATAGAGAGCTATCGTAATATTTTCCGGGATCTTTTCGTCGATGCCATTTTTCACGTGACCTGATACACTCAGTGTATCGATAATCGGTCCGGTAGAGAACGCCAGGTGAACGTCGGCGCCTTTCTTGTCCTTCGCAACATTTCCTTCAGTCTGGTCTTTCACGCCTTCGCGGAAGTTGATGTTGTAAGTGGTGCTGTCCTTCCAGGGATTTTCCGGAACTATGACGACGGAATTTCCTCTCAACTTGAATTCTGTCTTTTTGCCTGGCGAAGGAATGATGATGATCTCATCTTTAGGATTGTTCAGGACAACGGCTTCGTTGAAATCGAGGACTACTTCTTTGTCTTTGAAGTTTTTCTGATTCTCTTTCGGAGTGTACTTGGTGACAGTCGGAGGTATAGTGTCTTTCGGTCCACCCATCGGCGTTGTTTGTGTAGCACACGACATTGCTAAACACCAAACGATGGCCAATAGGATACACGTCGTTCTCATGATCCGGCAATATATATCAGGCTCGAGTGATTGTCTTTTCCTGCTTTGAGGTTGGAGATCAGGCCTCTTGTGAATGCCGAAGAATATTTTGCAATAGGACCACGACCTGGATTTGTATAACCTTCACTTAGCAAGCTCACGTAGTATGCATCGAATTTCATCGGTACTATTTCCTTCAGCTTAAGGTTATGTCGGGTCAGGAGCGTTTTGATATTTTCTTTATTGAAGTGCCAGAGATGTCGCGGTACATCATAGCCCGCCCACGAATTTTTATAATACTGCGCGTCGTAAGATTCGTGATTCGGTACAGCTATAAAAATTGTGCCATTGTTCGTTAGCAGTGATCTCAGCTTGGCAAGCGTTTCACCGAGGTCATGTATATGTTCCAGCACATGCCACATCGTGATCGCGTTAACTTGTGTGGTCACTTGTGATAGATCACTGGCTACTGGAAGATCTTTCCTGTTTTTTACCCGGGCTTCATCCGAAGGTTCAACTCCCTGTACAGTCCAGCCGGCATCTTTGCAAGTGGCAAGAAATTCACCCGTGCCACATCCATAGTCGAGCAGGTTGAATTTTGATTGATACTTGTTGATGAGCTTGAGCTTAGACTTAAGTGTGATGCTGCGGACATTGCGATAGAGCTGGTCTATAATTTTGTTCGACCCGCCGGTGTGTGAGATGTATTGATCCGACTGGTAATATTTTCCGATCGTTTCTTTTGTCGGTCGTGGATTAGTGATCAGCAATTGGCAATGATCACAACGCTCTATGGTAAACGATTCGCGCGTCGTCGTGTAGTCGAGCGCGTCGAGATATTTGGTGAATTTCTTTTCGCCGCAGATGGGGCAGGCGAGTACTCGTTCTAACATTACTTGCCAAGATACACGGTTAGAACAGATACATCGGCAGGTGATACTCCGCTAATGCGTGACATCTGTCCGATAGTTGCCGGCTTAATCTTTTTCAGTTTCTCCCGGGCTTCGTGCGAAAGAGCTTTCACTTTGTCATAATCGAAGTCGGGGAAGATCTTGAAGTCTTCGAGTGATCCAATCTTCTCGGCGAGCTTTTGCTCCCGGTCGATGTAGCTGTCGTACTTCACGGTGATCTCTGCCTGTTCGAGAATTTCTTTTGAGTACAAATTTAAAGTCGTAGCAATCGAGTCGCTCATCTTCCTGAGGTCGCCGATGGTTACATCAGGTCGGCGGAGCAGGTTGGCAACAGGAGTTTTTTCAGTGATCTCTGATGAGTCGAGTTCTTTGAGGACAACATTGGCAGATGTCGGATCGATCCTCATGTCTTTGATCTCCTGCATGAGTTTCTTGATCGAGGCCTTTTTATTGATGACCGCCTGGTATCGTTGGTCACTGGCGAGTCCGATTTGGTGACCGATTTCCGTGAGCCGGATATCGGCGTTGTCCTGCCGGAGCAGTATCCGGTACTCGGCGCGTGAGGTGAACATCCGGTATGGTTCCTGGGTGCCTTTGTTTACTAAATCATCTATCAGCACTCCGATGTACGCGTCCGATCTTTTAAGTATCAGTGGTTCGAGCTCTTTAGTTTTTCTGTGTGCGTTAATGCCGGCCATAAGTCCCTGGCAAGCGGCTTCTTCGTAGCCTGTTGTGCCGTTGATTTGACCTGCAAAATACAGATTATCAATAAGTTGAGTCTCTAAACTGGTCTTCAGCTGGGTTGGCGGGAAGTAGTCGTATTCAATGGCATAGCCTGGCCTAAACATCCGCGCCTTTTCGAACCCTGGGATTTTTGTGAGTGCTTCGTACTGTACGTCCTCAGGGAGTGATGTGGAGAATCCGTTTACGTAGATCTCTATTGTATTCCATCCTTCGGGTTCCACGAAGATCTGGTGACGATCCTTGTCTGCGAAGCGATTGATCTTGTCTTCTATCGAAGGACAGTATCTCGGTCCGAGGCCCTTTATTCTTCCCTGGAACATCGGTGACTTGTCGAAGCCTTTCTCCAGTTGCTTATGGACTTCATCATTGGTATAAGTGATCCAGCAGCTGAGTTGTTTGTCCAGTGGTTTGGTGTCTGTGAAGGAGAACTTCGAAGGTTTTTCGTCGCCCGGCTGTTCTTCCATTTTCGAGTAGTCGAGGGAGCGACCGTCGACGCGGGGTGGTGTTCCGGTCTTCATGCGGCCGGCTTCGAAGCCAAGAGTTATGAGTTGCTCTGTTATTCCAGAGGATGCTTTTTCTGCGGCTCGTCCACCACCGAAGTTCTTCTCGCCGATGTGTATAAGCCCGTTGAGGAACGTTCCGTTTGTGAGAACTACTGCCCTGGCTTTTATCTCGAGGCCGAGAGCGGTCTTCACTCCTACTACTCTTTTGTCTTTGATCAAAAGTCCGGCAACCATCTCTTGCCAGAAGTCCAGGTTCGGAGTCCTCTCCAGTGCGAGTCTCCATTCTTCAGAGAACCTTGCCCTGTCGTTCTGGGTTCGGGGACTCCACATAGCCGGACCTTTGGAAAGATTCAGCATCCGAAACTGGATCATTGACTTATCGCTGATGATGCCGGAGTATCCTCCGAGCGCATCGATCTCCCGAACGATTTGTCCCTTGGCGACGCCACCCATTGCCGGGTTGCAAGACATCTGCCCAATGGTGTTCATGTTCATCGTCACCAACAAGGTTTTCGAACCCATATTGGCGGCCGCGGCGGCTGCCTCACATCCGGCGTGACCGGCACCTACTACTATAACATCGTATTCCTGAAACATGTATGTTGTTCCACGTGGAACCCATTTTCGGCTTTAAAGGTGCAAAGATACTGAAGGGATTTTGGGGAGAGGTGTGTTTCACGTGAACGAGTTTGTGCTCACGGAAAGCACAGAAGACACGGAAGAAAGTGAGATTTTGAATGAATCTATTCGATCCCTATTAGGCCGATCTCGTGGACATCCGGCTGACGGTGACTCTATAGATGTGAATAGATTTTTCGAAGTAGTCATCCCGCCCTACCTCGACGTACGGATCGCACTACGAAGTCAGCGGGATCCCTCCGAACGCAAGAGAACAGGTTCCTTATAAGACAAAGTCCCAAGTCACCTGTTCCACGTGGAACCCGCACTTTAGGACACCATGAATCAATACCTCTTCAAATACTTCTCCTCCATCCTCCTCATCTCCGCCTTCTCCTTTGGAGACTTATCTCCATATCCAAGCAAGTGCAAGACCCCATGTATCATCACCCGGTGAAGCTCCTGAGAGAAATCAACGCCCAGCTTTTTAGAGTTCTCGCGAACGCGTTGGATGCTGATGTAGATCTCGCCCTCCAGTGATTTCGCCCCGGGTTCAGTATAGTCGAATGTGATTATGTCGGTGAGAGTATCGTGATCGAGATAGTCCTGGTTGATCCTCAGCAAATAATTATCAGAGCAAAAGACATAAGACAAAGAGCCGATCTTAGACTTCTCGGTCTTCACAACCTTTTCAATCCAGGCTGACGTCTTCTTTGGGTTGGGTAGTTTGAAACTTGTTCGGTGAGAACTGAATTCGATTGCCATCAAGCATTCATATAGAAACTGAGCTGAACAACGCGGCCGTTGTCGTCGAACGCTACTTCATCACTCAGGTGTTTCATGAGGAAGATCCCACGGCCACCCGGCTTCTCAAGATTCTCCGGAGACGTTGGATCGGGCAGGTTCTGATGATCGAAACCCCGCCCCTCATCTTCAACCTTGAACTTGATCAGTCCTTCTTCGAAAGAAAGTGTGAGAGAAACATTTTTCGTGGAGTCACCACCATTGCCGTGTTTGATCGCATTATTCACCGCCTCAGTAACGGCTATCATAATATTGCCGTAGATATCGTCGTCGAGGTGATAGCGTTCTTTGGCATTGTCGATGAAGCTTTCGATCATCCTTATGTTTTCGGCAAGCGAAGGGATTTCAATACGGATGTTCTTCATGCAACGTCCTGAAAAAATTTAGTCCTGGGTTCCAATTCTCTTAAAATAGTCGTTGACCTCTTTCTTATAGTATGGATACAACTTAGGAGGTACCGTCTTCAGCAATTCTACTTCTTTTTCCTTTAATCTTAAATATTCCTCGAAAGCCCGCGGAATTTCTTTGTCGTAGTCCTTCGCAGTTTCTCCCTTCCTCTCATCATCCATGTTCTGCTCACGCAAAGACTTCTCAGTTTCGAGCAGTCGCGTCATGATATCCTGCTGACGACGGATAGTCTGTTCCGTGATCTGCTTATTCACAAGATCCATCTCTGTCTGTTCCATCTTTCCCGGAAGATCTCCGCCCGGGACTTTGCCTCCCTGCTGTTTCAACTTCTCCTGCATTTCCTGTAACGCGCGACGGATCCGTTCTTGTTCCGCGGCGACGCGTGCTAGTTCTTCCGACATCTCGCGACCATTCTTACCGCCGTTCTTCAACTGCTGAATTCTTTCGTTGATCTGTTGCTGCATCTGGCCGAGATTCATTTCCGGGCTCTTCTGCTTTCCTTTCTTTCCTTTGCCCGGCATCATTGCTGCATTCTGCATCATCGACTGCATCATGTCGAAATGGTCCTTCAACATCAACGCGAGGTTGTTGATGCTCGTCATCGACAATTGCATTTCGGAGCCGGCATTTCCCTTACGACGCTCGCGAACATTCTCAACAGCTTTATCCATATGAGAATTCAATTCGCCAACCTCTTTCGTTACCACCGAATTCATGAATGCATCGCGCTTTGCAAGGGCTAACAAGCTGTCTTCCAATATCTTAGCGTCATCTTTCATCTTCAGCTGGTCCTGTCCAAGCTGAACGTATTTCGGATCAGTCTGCTGAATAGGAACGAACTCCTTCATCAGGTTTTCCTGATCGTAAGAAAGCTTGATGAGCCCGTGAATGATCTGGCGAAGCAGTTCCATGTTCTGCATATCGATCTCCATATCCATAGAGTTCTGCATGCTCTCCATGCCCTGCTTCATTTGCTTCATCTGCTTCACCGCTTTCTGTTGCTGCTGCGATGATTGTTTCGATTGACCGTTCTTCAGCGATTGCTTACTCTGCTCCTGCGCATCTTTCACCTGGTTCATCTCTTCCTTCGAAGGACTTCCCGATTGCTCATCTAATTGTTTATCGAGCTCATTCAATTCTTCAATGTCTTTTTCGAACTGCTCGAATTCTTTGTTCAACTCTTCCTGGCGTTCGTCAAGACTCTTCTCGTCAGAATTTTGATTGCCATCTTTTTGATCGGAGTTCTGCTGATCTTTCGAGTCTTGCTGATCTTTATTCTGATCAGAGTTTTTGTTGTCTGAGTTCTTATTGTCTCCTTTTTGATCTTCAGAATTTTTCTGATCATTCTTCCCGTCTTTCTGATCAGCATCTTTCTGATTATCCTTTACTCCGTCCTTCTGCTGTTCGTTATTCTTCTGTTCCTTGTTCTGCTGTTTTCCTTCTTTCGAATCCTTTTCGAGCTCTTCAGTTTCCTTCAACAACTGTTCTTGTTTATCCGTCTGATCCTGCAGCTCCTGTATTGCCTGCTCAAGTTTATATTCGCGTTGCATCTGCTTCACGAGCTCCAACGTGCGCTCCAGCTCTTTCTCCAGATTATTTCCCTTACGGTCCATCTTCTCCAGCATGCGTTGGATCTGCGACGGATCTGAATTTTCTTTCAGTAGTTTCTCGAGCTCTTCGAAAAGTTTTTTCGTCTCCTCATCGAGTAACTGGTCCATCAGCTTTTGGATCTGCTCCGACTTTTCTTTGATGCGCTGATTTTCTTCTTCGCTGAATGCATTCTTCTTTTCGTCGAGAGTACGATTTTCTTTTTGAAGCTCGTTGATCAATTGATCGAGACCGGATTTCTTTTGGACAAGATCTTCTAACATCTTCTTGTCTTGCCAATCGAGTGTTTGCTTGCCGCGAAGCTTTTGCTGTGCCTGTTCGATCGACTCCCTCAACTCTTTTGCTTTGTTAAGACTGCGATCGACTTTGCCCTGCGTTGCCGCCTGCGACTTGCTGATCTCAGCTTTCATTTCTTCTTCACCAGGCAATGCAAAAACATACATCGATGACTTTGTAGACTTGTGTCCATTCACGCCGTCGTTGTCCCATACCTGCAGGTAATAATTAAGCTGATCGCCGGGCTTGAGATCGAGCGAATCGAGAACCCATTGATAGAAGAAACTTTGTTGATTGGATTGTGAATTGAGACCGAGTGAAATTCTCTTTTCGGCTGTGGCTTTACTGCGTCCTTCCTTTTGAATGCTGTATCGAAGCTCGAGAGCTGTGAGACCATAATCGTCAGTAACGGATCCGCCGACTAAAACAGTTTTGAACAACACAGAGTCGCGAACATGGTCGACCACGATATCGGGACTTTGGTCTTTGATAACACGGATGGAGTAAGCGATCCTGTCCTTGTTCTTCGCACGTTCGTTCTCCAGCGAGATCCAATAATCTTGCGGGTCGGTGAAACCATTTCCGTATGTAAATAACTGATCTCCAATTTGCTGCATGGAGTTTCCTTCGCCGCTTCCGAAACCTATCGAAGCCGATTTCGCATGAGCTCCGCCGATGGTCCATGTTACTTTTGTCCCTTCAGGTATTTCAAGATTTCCGGTGTTTGTCAGTTGTTCGGGCTTACGCACAAGGTATCGCGGAAAAGAGAGATCGATCTTCAACTCGGTGAGCTCGGGCCTGTTCACGATCTCTATCTCGTAGTTTGAAGAGAAAAACCCGGATGCTTCAAACTGGAAAGTCATCGGTGCCTGGATTCTTTCGAAAGTATATGCGAATTCGCCGGGCTTCATTTGTTCCATCTTCAGTCGTTGACGACCCGAAACGATGTAAGCGGATTCTGGAATCACGTCGCCATCGAGTTGAAGATTCAGTGTGAAGTCTTCATTGAAGAACGCAGTGAGATGTTGATTCGGGACAACGAACTTGAAAGGTGCCTCTGGCGAGAACTCCGTGTTGAATTGAACGATGCGTTTCGTGCTCTGCGTGAAAATATTCTGGTCTACGATCCACAACGCGCCCATCAGCACAAAAGGGATCGCGAAATATTTCAGGTACTTCCTGTTTTCACTTAAGTCAATTGCCTGTTCGAATGCTATTCCCTGCATGGCGCGCGACTTCTGTGCGATGCCGGCCTGGGCCAATTCGCCGCCGCCTGATAATTCGGCGAGTTGTAATAAATTCAGGAGCCTGTCGCCGATCGTAGGAAAATGCTTGCCGACCATTTGGGCACTTTCGGCCTGCCCGAGTCCGCGCTTATAGATCCACCAGCGAAGAGGCAGTTTCAGAAAGCGATAGATGCAAAAAAGTACGAGAGCAATAAATGAGGAGAAGACGAGAAGGCGGGCTCCTTTGCTCATCCATAAACTATACTCCAGCAAAGCCGCGATGATAAAATAGACGAGCACGAGTGATAGTGTGAGAATCGTGCCCCTGATGAATAGATTCAGATAATATTTCTTCCGGAAGGAAGCGAGATTATCATAAATCGGTTTGATACCCTCCCCCATAAGTCAACCTTTAATGATGAACAACGACAGGATGACCAAGTTAGTTTTTTAAGAGGGATTTTCGGAGGGTGTGATTGTTAAATCGAGGCCATACTCTTTTTCGAAGTACTCGACTACATGCATTTTGAGAAGCTTTTCCTGTTCGAGCAGATCAAAATGGGGGAGTTTCTTGATCATTTTCCAGTGTGGCCACCCGTCTTTGTCGCTGCCGCTTAGTTCGTAGTAGCCCGACTGGCTAAGAACCCTGCAGATACCAATGTGCATGAGGTCTTGTTTCTCTTCTTTAGAGAACGGACGATAGCCTTTGCCCAACTCCTGCACACCAACGATGAACAGCACACCATTGAGATCTTTCGGCTTTCTGCCGATGAGGTTTTCTATCTCACCGAGCAGTCGCTGCCACTGACGTTCGAGGTCCAGGTCTTTTTGAAACATTCTATTTATTTAATTCTTCCCAAAACTCAAATGCTCTTCGAAGATGAGGAACTACGATAGTCCCTCCTATCAAAGTCGCCACTCCCATTGCCTCGTGCACTTCGGCTGTTGTGAAGCCGACTTCTTTGCATTTACCCAGGTGGTATTTCACACAGTCGTCGCAGCGGAGCACTAGAGAACATGTGAGCCCGATAAGCTCTTTCGATTTCACATCGAGAGCACCTTCCTGGTAGGCGTTGGTATCGAGGTTGAAGATCCTCTTTATAATGAGATTGTCGCCGGAGAGAATTTTCTCATTCATCCGCGAGCGATAGTCGTTAAACTGGTCTACTAAATTCATGGCACAAAATTCATCAGGTATACCTAACATCCAAAATTTCCGATAAGGTTCTTCATATCAGAAATTCGGGATCAGAAATTCGGGATATGATTTTCAAAGACTTTATCGCGTTGTTTTACCCGCGGGTCTGCGTAGCCTGTCACACTTCGTTGATCAAAGGTGAGGAAGTTTTATGTACATCTTGCCTGGTGCAGCTTCCGAAGACGTCTTACCATCGATACGAAGAGAACCCGGTCCGCAATCGACTTGCGGGCAGGCTTCCGCTACAGTTTGCATCTGCATTTCTCAAGTTTCGAAAAGGAGGACTGGTACAAAGTCTTCTGCACGAACTCAAATACAACAACCGGCCTGAGGTGGGCGTGAGGATCGGCCACCTGTACGGACTTGAACTTGTAGACGCCGGGATGAGTGACGCCTTCGACGTGATCATACCCGTTCCGCTTCATGCATCGAGGATGAGGAAACGAGGATATAACCAGAGCGCAAAGTTCGCAGAAGGATTGAGCGAGGCACTAAACATCGTGTGGGAAGAAAGCATTTCACTGAGAGTAGAGGCTACGAATACGCAAACGCGCAAAGGAAGAGCAGACAGGTGGAGCAATGTGAAGGATGCGTTCTCGGTCGGCGCTATCGAAAAAGTATCGGGTAAGAGAGTGTTGCTGGTTGATGATGTGATAACTACGGGTGCTACGATAGAAGCGTGTGGTCATCATTTGATTGAGTCGGGATGTAGTTCGCTGAGCGTGGCGTGTATAGCGGAGGCTTGATTGTTCAATGTTCAGGGTTCAATGCTGTGCAATAAAAAAGCCCCGACTTTCATCGAGGCTTTCGTAAATACTTTTAAGCTTCTGTTACCAGTTCGAACCGGCGCGGATCATTGCGCAACGGAAACCGATAGTAGCTGTAGAAGAGTCCTGATCGAGATATCTTCTTGTACCAGGTGACATCCAGTAAGCAACGTCTTTCCATGAACCACCTTTGTACACGCGAACTTTATCAGACACGAGTGAAGTAAATCCTTGAGGGTTTGCTTCTTCCCAGTCGTCGTTGTCGGGATCCTTAGCGTTGAACTTAGCTTTTGCAGGATCCATTGCAGGATTCTTCAATTGATAGTTGTTCCTGTAACCGCTCTTTGCGTCGTCGAGGAAACCATCGCGGCGGATAGGGTTAAGGTCATCGAAATCCTGGAATGACATCGGGCGATAAACGTCCATTACCCACTCGCTCACGTTACCGGCCATGTTGTAGAGACCGTAGTCGTTAGGAGGGAATTCATAGATATATGATGTGATAAGAGCACCGTCGTTCAGGCGGCCAGCGATACCGGCATAGTCACCACGACCTCTCTTGAAGTTTGCGAGGAAGAAACCCATCGTCTTTCCGAAAGGATTACGAAGAGCGTGGCCATCCCATGGATAGATACGCTGATACATTTGTAATTCTTCTACCCACTGGGTAGCGATAAGAGCTTGTGCAGCATATTCCCATTCGGCCTCTGTAGGGAGACGGTAAGCAGGAATTACAACACCAGTTTCGAGAGGGATACGACCACCGGGAGCAACTTCAGGAAGTTCTTCGCCTGAATCGGCAAGGAGCTTCTGGTTTACAGCGGTAGTTCTCCATTTAGCATAGTTGTTTGCCTGAACCCAGCTAACACCCACAACAGGGAAGTAGCGGAATCCGGGATATCTGAGATAGTGGTCAACATAAGGGTCATTGAAGGCAAGCTTGCCGATCCAAACAGTTGTGTCGGGAAGAGCGGCCTGGTATACTTCCTGTGAAGAGTCTTTGCTCAGGTAGTGCATGTATTCCAACCAGTGGATGTTCGCGATCTCTGTTTCATCCATATAGAATGATGCAACAGACACCGTTCTTTCGATGTTGTCGCGATACGACATAACATCTTCTTCGAACGAACCCATAACGGCGCGACCGCCTTCGATGAACACGGTATTAGGTGCATCAGGCTGACCCTCGAAAGGTTTTACCTGGAATCCACCCGCGTCATCATCGTTGTAAGCGAGTCCGGTGGCAGTACTCATCTGGCCGGGATTGGTTGCCGTGGGCTTACCTCCCCGGTTTCCGAAGAGTGAACAAGAGGCGATTATCATAGATCCGCCTACGAGAAAAAATAACCCCCTTACGTACTTCATTTTTCTGGTGTTAGATATTAAAGAACTGCTAAGATAAATAGATAACTAGATGTTTTCCAAAGACAAGGGATTATTATCATTAATCACAGGTCTAAGCGCCCGCCTGATCGGCGGACGCGGCAAAATCCAGTCGCCAGGATGGAACGAAACCGGGTCGGATCTATTGTATCCAAATTGGGAATGGCCGTCTTGAAATGAGTTCTAAAGGTCAAAAATCCCGCTAAATCAGCCTAAAATACGCGTTTTTAGTGGTGGCACACTTTTGACACCATGGGTACGCGTTATGAAAACGCAAGGGATAATCAACATCGAAGACTTCAAGCGCGCGTCGTTTGAAAAGAAGTGTGATGTTGTTACCACACAGTCGAATTACATCGTGACGCGAACACTCGGAAACTGTAAAGTTTACCTCTACAGCAGTGGCAATTACTTCATCGAGGTGTTCTATTCTCCCATTTACAAGAAGGTATTAATGATCAACGCCTTCGACGACATGGACAGCATGCTTCCCTACACGGAGAAAGTATCGCTTAGCACACTTGGAATTGAAGACCAGGAATAACCGATGGCCATTAGCTCACATATCCCCCTTACAACCTTCAAAGAGGTGTCGATAAATGATAAAGCTAAGGCTATACAGATGTTCGGCACACTGCTGGTAACGACCTCGTCTTTTGGCGTGAACTTCTTTCTCTACTCTATTGACAACTATTTTGTAGAGGTAACGTCGCTGCCGGGGACGGGTGACGTTATTTATATAAGAGCTACCGATAAAATATCGGTGCTCGATATGTACTTAGGTGCTATAAAGCTTCCAGAGTTTTAAGCGCATCCTCCACAGACCCAATCTTATCTATTGTTAGTATCAGCCTGCCGTTGGTGTCCTTCATGCGGCAACGTTTCGAATTTGCCTGGACGAAGCTGAGGATCTTTCCGAAAATTTCAGACTTGAAGTATTCGTCTTTGTTTGAGAACTGCCCTTTGAACTTTTCATTTTTCAAACTGATCTTCTCGAAGCCGAGCTTCTCTCCTTTCCATCTCAACCTTACCGAGTCGATCAACTGAATGACCGACGAAGGAATATCGCCGAAGCGATCTTGCAATGACTCCCTGAACTTCGAAAGGGTTTCTTCATTCTTGATGTTATCGAGCGTTGCGTACAACTGAAGTCGTTCGCTGGTATTGCTCACATAAGTTTCGGGAATCAGGATCTCGAGATCTGTTTCGATTATGCAATCCTGTATGAGGATCTTTGCTTTCTCGGCTAACTCTACAGCGAAGAGATCTTTGAACTCTGTTTCTTTCAATTCCTGTATGGCATCGTCGAGAATCTTGTGATAAGTGTCGAAACCAAGATCGTTAATGAAACCACTTTGTTCGGCACCTAAAAGATTTCCGGCACCACGAATATCGAGGTCGCGCATGGCGACTTTAAATCCATCACCTAGCTCCGAAAATTCTTCGAGAGCAGAGAGGCGCTTTCTCGAATCCGAAGAAAGAACAGATGTGGGTGGAGTTAATAAATAACAGAATGCTTTTTTGTTGGAACGACCAACGCGGCCGCGCATCTGGTGCAGGTCGCTCAAACCAAACATGTGTGCCTGGTTGATGATGATCGTATTCGCATTAGGAATATCAAGACCCGACTCTATGATGTTCGTAGAAACAAGAACATCGTATTCACCTTCGATGAAACGGATCATTACTTTCTCAAGCTTGTCGCCGTCCATTTGACCGTGAGCGATGCCGATGCGTGCGTCGGGAACTAACCTGAAGATGACATTGGCAACATGTTCGATGTCGCTTACGCGATTGTGAACGAAGAAGACCTGTCCTCCCCTACGCAGCTCGTAACTCACGGCGTCGCGAATGATGATCTCGTCGTAAGTATGAAGTTCTGTTGTAACGGGCTGACGATTCGGAGGCGCGGTGCTGATGATGCTCAAGTCGCGTGCGCCCATCAGAGAAAAATGTAGCGTGCGTGGAATGGGCGTAGCAGTGAGCGTGAGCACGTCGACATTTACTTTCAATTCTTTCAATCGGTCTTTCACCTTTACACCAAACTTCTGTTCTTCGTCGATAATGAGCAGACCGAGATCTTTAAACTGGACGTCTTTACTTACAACCCTGTGAGTTCCGATGATGATGTTTACGCCGCCCTCTTTAACGTCGGCCAGGATCTTTTTGAGATTGCCTTCTGTTTTGAAACGGTTTGCGTATTCGATGCGCACAGGAAAATTTGAAAGACGTTCGCTGAAGGTGCGATGGTGTTGCATCGCGAGAATGGTAGTGGGAACGAGTACGGCCACCTGCTTTCCTTCCGTTGTTGCTTTGAACGCAGCGCGAATGGCAACTTCAGTTTTTCCGAAGCCTACATCACCACAAACCAGCCGGTCCATGGGATGTGGTTGTTCCATGTCGCGCTTTACATCTTCGGTAGCCTTGGCCTGGTCGGGCGTGTCTTCATATATAAAGGAGCTTTCGAGTTCTGCCTGGAGAAATCCATCGGGTGAGAATTGAAAGCCCGGCGCTGTTTTTCGTTTGGCGTAAAGTTCGATCAGCTCTTTCGCGATGTCGCGGACCTGGCGCTTTACTTTATTCTTTTTGTTCTCCCATTCGCCGGAGCCAAGCTTACTGATCGGCGGAGGAGTTCCTTCCTTGCCTGTATACTTGGAGATCTTATGAAGTGAGTGAATGTTGATGTACAGCAAGTCGTCATCGCGGAAGACGAGGCGGATGGCTTCCTGTTCGCGACCATTGACGTCTTTCTTTTCGAGGCCGGCGAACTTACCAATGCCGTAGTCAATGTGCGTTACGAAGTCTCCGGGTTGTAATGTTTGCAACTCGCGGAACGTCATCGCTTTTGCTTTCGAAAACTTTTCGCGCTGACGATAGCGATGAAAGCGCTCGAAGATCTGGTGATCGGTATAGCAAACGATCTTTACGTTATGATCTACAAATCCCTGGCGAAGGCCGGTGTCGAGCGCTTGGAATGAAAGTTCGGGGTGGATCTCGGCAAATACACCCTGGAGTCGTTCGAGTTGTTTCTGTTGTTCGGCAGCGATGAAGTTCGTGTAGCCCTGCATTTGCTGATCGAGCAGGTTGCCGGCCAACAACTCGAAGTTCTTTTTGAAAGCAGGTTGTGCGCTTGAACGATATTCGACAGTGAGATCGGAAGGAAAGTGATACCGGCTTCCGAACTCTATCTTTTTAAATGAAGTGATATACTTCTCGAAAGACTCGCGTGTTTCAAACAACGCTTGTGGCTCTAATGCCAGTTTGGCGTGGCCGCTGTCGTGAAGAATTTTATCGAAGCTCTGTGAAGCTTTTTCGAAGCACTTCTCGATCACATCGAAAGTAAGAACTGTGTCTTTGATCCAGATCCTTGTTGAAGGCGGAATGAATTCGAGCAACGACTGTCGTTGTTCTTGTATCAGCCTTGTTTGCACGTTGGGCATAAGGCTGATCTTCTTCATCGTTTCCACCGACAGCTGTGAGCCGGGATCGAACGAACGAATACTGTCGACTTCGTCGCCGAAGAGTTCGATACGAAAGGGGAGTTCGTGTGCAAACGAAAAGACATCGATGATACCGCCGCGTATTGCAAACTGACCGGCTTCGTAAACAAAGTCGGCCTTCTCGAAATCGTATGTATGGAAAAATTCTTCCAGGAAACTACGGTCCAGCTTCTCACCGACAGTTATCACGAAAGTGTTACTCGCCAGCGACTTCTTGTTGATCACTTTCTCTGAAAGAGCTTCGGGATAAGAGATAACAATATTTGAACTGCCAGGAACGGAAAGTTTATTCAGGCACTCGGCCCGCGTGAGGATGTTAGCGTTCTCTGTTTCGTCGTATTCGTAAGGACGTTTGTACGACATCGGGAAGAAAAGAAGCTCGCGTTGACCGAGAAGATTCTGGAGGTCATTATAAAAGTAAGAAGCCTCTTCTTTGTCATGAAGGATGACGAGGTGATCTGACTTTGTGCTTTTGAAAACTGATGCAAAGAGAACGGCATCGAGACTACCGCTGACTCCTTTGAGTCGGACTGTTCCAGGCTTGGACGTAGTTATCCCTTCCGCCAGCGTCCTTACTAAACCGTCGGCCTTAAAAATTGAAAGAAACTCGTCCGCCCTCAAACCCTGAAAAAAGAAGGTGCAAAAATAATATACTTTTGCGTGTAATGATCGCATACCTGAGAATCCTATTTTACTATCTCACTTTTCTCAGCCTTTTGTTCGTTGCGATAGGCTTGTGGAGGCCCTGGGTGATGTTGTGGTGGGAGGATGTTTCGAATCGCCGCAAGGTGATCAAGGTATATGGCTCCATAGCCATTGTGTTTTATGCGCTTTACTGGGGATTTAAGTTTTTCTGATAAATGATAATTAAAACCATGAGAAGTCTTGTAGTTGTATTGATGGTGGTGTGTGTGCTGGCAGGTTGTAAGAATGAGAAGCCGAAAGAAGTCGTATTGAACGCTACGCAAACAGCTCCGGTTTTAGCGAATGCGATGCCCCAACTGACAGTTACACAGACGGACGGAACCACGATCTCGATGAAGGAACTGACCGGCAAGGTTCTTTTAGTTTGCTATAATCCCGACTGCGATCACTGCCAGCGCGAAGCGAAACGCATTTCCGATACTAAAGACATGATTAAAGACTACCAGGTTTACTTCCTGACACCGTCGGTTAAGAATCAGTCGAGTGAGGTGGAGAACTTCGCTAAAGAATACAAGCTGATTGAACCCAACATACATTTTGTTACCGCAGATGTAACGCCGATCATCGCGGCTATCGGAAGCATCAACACGGTTCCGACTTTTTTCGTGTTCCGCGATCAGGTGCTTATTAAGAGATTGGAGGGAGAGATACCGATGGAGCAACTGCGTGCCGTACTTCAATAGTTCATCGGAGACGCGATGCCATAAACATCCATTTTTCTTTCACACCACTGCAGCCAATTAAATAAAGATCGCCGCCATCGGTGATGCCTGTTTTTTTCTTTAGCTCTTCTACTGTTGTGGGATAGTTTCGGAGAATGATGTTTGCTTTGCCGCCGGGGAAACTGTCGCGAAGTTTTTTCGTGGGCTTCACGATGTCGTTCACTTTGAAGATCCTTCCCGGGAAATCCTCCAGGAGGCCATCGCTTGTGTACAGATGTGTGTTAACCTGGAGCTTCGAAAGACTGTAGGCTGTGGCCACTGATCTGAAGCCACCACCCTTCATTATAGAACTATCGGGTTCGTAAATGAATGTTTTCGGATCGGAAAAAAGAACAGACGCAGACCGCTCTTCGGAGAACTTAAATTCAAAAGCCGCCGGGATCCTTCTTGCATCGAAGTCGTTTTCCAGGTTGTAGCATTCAATACCCGGCTCGCCAACAAATCCCTGGTCGCATAAGAACAACAGCTCTTTACATTCATTATCGACCGACACCACCACAACACGACTCACACATTCGAGGTCTTTTATCCCCTGTTGGATATCGAGAAGCGGAGAAGCTTTGATCATCACGCGATCGGTATGACGATAAAGCTCTGGTCGAAGCTCGATCACATCGGGAACGCAGTCGGCAAATCGAAAGACCTTCTTTTGCGACGCATTTCTTCGCGACGGGTCGATGAACACCAGGTCGTAATGTTTCCCGGAGTTAGCGAGAAACTCTACGGCATCACAAGTATGATAATGAAGATTAATGGCGCCGAGGAGCCGGTGGTTTTGTTTTGCCAGTTCTACCAGTTCCTTTTGAGGTTCACTGAAATCACAATAAGGAAACAGCGACGACATGAAAAATGAGTCCACACCGAAACCCCCGGTGAGGTCGCAGAATTTTTTGTTAGACGTGATCCATTTGGAAACGATATAACTTTTAAATCGCGCTGTTGCTTCGGAGCTGCTCTGTTCGAGATTGAGAGAAGGCGGGTAAACGACACCTTTCGTATTGAAGTACAACGGAAGTTTGTAAGTGGATTTCTTTCGTGCTTTTATCTGGGTTGCAATCCACGCCGAGGGCACGCCGAGGATCTCTTTGTTTTTGAGAACGAGCTTATCTTCATCTTCTTTCTCGTGTTCGAAGATGAAGTCCTGAATTTTTCCATCAGCTAGTCTCTGGATGTCCAACTTTCCTTGGTTTCAAGTGAAGATAGATATTCCTCGCGTAAGCGATCAATCCCCCCGACTGTGCCACTAATAAAACGACGTCGTTCCGGTAAATAGAGTACACCACGACCATAACGGAAGCCACCGCGCTGATGATCCAGAAGCCGAGTGGCAACAGTGATTCGTGCGCTCTTTCGGAGAAATACCATTGATAAAAATACCGGAAGTTGAGGAGAAGCTGACCGATCATTCCGATAAGCATGAAGATATCGGTGTAGTTGAAGTTGAGACCCGAGGTCTCGAATGTTCTCGCGTAGAAAAGAAGGGCAGGAGGGATCAGCAACAAAAGTATTCTTAAGGCGATGTGAATTCGTTGCCAGGCTTTTTTCAGTTGCAGGTTGCGAACGTAAATGTAGAAGGCGATGGATTGCCCTACCATGATTACAGGGTCGTGACGAAGCACACCGTAAAAGAGAAAGATAGAAGCCCCGATAACACTGAAGACCCAGAAGATCACGGGCGACACAACGCGTCCTTCGCGCTCCGCAATAATCCATTGGGAGATTGTTCGTGCCCCGAACATCGCCTGCCCAATGAACCCAAGGACCATCAACCAATTCACCCCTCAAAATAAACTTAACAAACCACCCTTTCTAAATTTTGTGAGGTTGAGCGGCGGCATCGTTCGTCCTTCGAAGAATTTTCTCTTCGAAACTGTGAAGAGCTGATGAATAGATTCGGCAATGTTGCCTTCGCCGGCCATTCTTCTCCCAAACTGCGAATCGTTTACATTGCCTCCATGCATGGAACAGATCTGGTTCCACACTTTGTCGAAGCGGTCGGGAAAATTTTTGCGGAGCCAGTCTTCGAAGATGTTTCCGATAGAACCATTCAGTCGCACTACGGTCATGCCTGCCGTAAGCGCGCCGGCATCTGCAGCTGCTTTAAGAATAACAGGGATCTCGTGGTGATTGAGACCTGGAATGAGCGGCGCGTTCATGATGCCGACGGGCACTCCTGCTTTCGCCAACTGCTCTACGGTGTTGAGTCGTTTGAGACCACTCGCCGTTCGCGGCTCCATCTTCCTTCGAAGCTCTTCGTTGAGTGTCGTTATCGAAATGTAAACCTGTACGAGATTGTCGGAAGCGAGGTCTTTCAGCAGATCGATGTCGCGCGTAACAAGTCCGTTCTTCGTGATCATGCTCACAGGGTGGCGATAGTTCGCCATGACCTTGAGCATGCTTCGTGTGATCTGGTATTTTCTTTCCTGTGGTTGGTAACAGTCGGTGTTGCCAGAGATCATGATCGGAACAGCCTGCCATTTCGGGTTGAGAATAAATTTTTCGAGTAGCTCGGCGGCGTTCTTCTTTACGATGATCTTACTTTCGAAGTCGAGACCGGCACTGAAGCCATAATATTCATGAGTGTTTCTTGCGTAGCAGTAGATGCAACCATGCTCGCACCCCTGGTAAGGGTTCACCGAATACATGTTGCGCAGGTCGGGACTCTCTACTTTATTAACAACCTTCTTCGCGTTCTCTTCGAACACCTGCGTGGCCGGATTTTCGAGAAGAGGTTCGTCGAGACCTTCGATGTGATCTGTAACGTATTGATTCTTAAGGAACTTGTTCTTTGTTTTAATCTGAGCTCCCCTGCCATTAAAATAGTCTTCACCTTGCTCCATAGAGCTAAATTACTAAAAATATTAGTTTGCTAAATTATTTAGAACCGGCGATCACGGAATTTTTTACGGAGGGCGTCAGGGTTCGGATCCTGCACGAATATCAAAACCATCCCCTTGTTTCCGGCAATAAATGGTGGAAGCTGAAATACAATTTAGAGCAGGCGAAGAAAGAAGGTTATGATACGTTGCTCACGTTTGGAGGAGCCTACTCAAACCACATCTACGCAACAGCCGCAGCCGCGAGAGAATATGGTTTCAAAAGTACAGGCATCATAAGGGGCGAAGAAGTCGACAACCCTACGTTGAGGTTTGCTCTCGAGCAGGGAATGAAACTTGAATTCATTTCGAGGGAAGACTATCGAAGAAAAGACGAGTTAAAATTTCCTGGAGTGTATGTGATACCCGAGGGTGGAACGAATGAGTTTGCGATACAAGGGTGTGCAGAGTGGGGAAAGATGTTGTTAAGTATAGACTTCGATCAACTATACGTTGCAGTTGGAACCTGCGGAACATTAAAAGGATTGATGAAAGGAATTGATGGGAAGCGGGAAGTGATCGGCGTACCTGTTCTGAAGAACTCCGACTTTGGTGATGTGAAGTTGTTGAAAGAATATCATCACGGTGGTTACGCGAAGACTACGAAAGAGCTTTTAGAATTTTGTGAAATAATGAAAGCGAAGTATGATATCATTGTTGAGCCAACGTACACCGGCAAACTCTTTTGGGCTGTGTTTGATCAAATTGATAAAGGGTTGATCCAAAAAGGAACAACAGTTTTAATTATACATTCGGGAGGCCTTCAAGTCTTATCCAAATAGATCTTCGAAGATCTCAGGAAGCTTACCGAAAGCTTTTATCGTGATCTTTGATTTCTTGAGGTCGATCGACTTCTGACTGTACTTCGAAATATAAATTTCAGTAAACCCAAGCTTCTCTGCTTCGGAGATGCGCTGGTCGATGCGATTAACGGCGCGCAACTCGCCACCTAATCCCACTTCTGCAGCGAAGCAGATCTTATCGCTGATCGGGATCTCTTCGAAAGATGAAACTATGGATGCACAGATCGCAAGATCGATAGCAGGATCTTCCACCGAAATGCCACCAGCCATATTTAAAAACACATCTTGTGTGCTGAGCTTGAAACCACATCGTTTTTCAAGCACTGCAAGCAACATGTTGAGTCGCTTCTGATCGAAGCCTGTTGATGTTCTTTGCGGTGTACCATACGAAGCGGGACTTACAAGAGATTGGATCTCTATCAACAACGGCCTGTTGCCTTCGATAGTAGCGCCGATGGTTGCGCCGCTGAGTTGTCCGTCTTTTTGTGAAATTAAGATCTCCGAAGGGTTGGAGACTTCACGAAGTCCGCTGCCCAGCATTTCATAGATGCCGATCTCGGAAGTAGAACCGAAGCGATTCTTGGTGGTGCGGAGGATCCTGTAAGCGAGATGACGATCGCCTTCGAACTGAAGAACCGTGTCGACCATGTGCTCGAGCACTTTAGGACCGGCGAGCAGGCCGTCTTTTGTGATGTGGCCCACAAGAAATACCGACGTGTTTGTTTCTTTGGCAAACTTCATGAGCTCGCCGGCACACTGACGTACCTGTCCAACGCTTCCTGAAACAGAATCGAGTAATGGAGAAAAAAGAGTTTGAATAGAGTCGACGATGAGAAGCTGTGGCTGAAGTTCTTCTACGATCGTGAAAATATTCCGTGTGTTTGTTTCGGTGAGCACATGAAAGTTGTCGCTTGCTTTTCCTTTGCCGATAGTTCTTTCGGCGCGCATTTTTATTTGCTGATCGCTTTCTTCGCCCGAGACATACAATGTTCTCATCTGATGCATACCAACACCGATCTGCAACATGAGTGTAGATTTTCCGATGCCTGGTTCGCCGCCGATGAGGACCAATGATCCTGGAACAATGCCCCCACCGAGTACGCGGTTCAGTTCGTTATCCGGAGTAACTATTCGGGCTTCCGAGGCAGATGTGATCTCCGAAAGCTTGCGTGGTTGTGCTACACGCGTTGAGTTTTCGGAGCGCCACTGATTTTTTCCGCCATCGGATTTTGTGACAACCTCTTCGGCAAAGGAATTCCACGCTCCGCACGAAGGACACTTGCCCAACCATTTTGCCGACTCATATCCGCAGGTGTTACAAAAAAATAATGTCTTCGTTTTGGCCATTTACAGCGATTTCAAATAAAGGATTTTTCTATGGAATGATAAAAGAGCATCTTTATATTCCCTTTCAACTCTTAAAGATATGTTACGCGTGTTGACAACGGCTGTCGCCGTTATGCTGTTGATTTCTGCCTTTGCCAGGGACCACAAGGACGAGATCAAATACCCCGTTAGCCAGATCCCTGAAGCATTAAAAGCGAAAGCTAAGGCTGTTGTTCGCGAAGACGAAACAATTTTCCGGATCAATTCAAGAAAAAGTGCAACAGTTCACATTCACTATGCGGTCACAATCCTGAACGACAACGGCCGCGACTACGCAGAGCGCACAGTCTTTTATGATAAGATGATGAAAGTGCGCGACCTGAAAGCATTCGCGTACAACGCAGCCGGCGAGCAGGTAAAAAAACTGAAAGACAAAGAGATCATTGACCACGCGGCATTCGACGGCTTCAGCCTCTTTAGCGATAACCGTGTTAAATATTTCGACCTCACACAGCCATCGTATCCTTACACAGTTGAAGTTGAGTACGACATGGACTATAGCTTTCTCTTCTTTATTGATGGCAGCAATGTTGCCAGCGAAGAGAATATCGCCGTGCAGAATTTTACTTATGAACTTATTTATCCCCTGGATTTGAAGCCCAGGTATAAGTCTTACAACATCACCGAACAACCGAAAGTAACAACACCTTCGTCGGGAATTGAATCAACAAAATGGACGCTGGCTAACGTGCCGCCATTTGTGAAAGAACCGATGGCATCGAGCTCGTCGTACATACAGAGGATCATTGCAGCTCCGAACGATTTCGAGATGGAAGGATACCAGGGCAGCATGTCTAACTGGGAGGACCTGGGACGTTGGTTCATTCAACTCAACAAGGGTCGCGATAAACTTCCCGATGAAGCCAAGGCAAAAGTTCAACAACTCACCAAAGGCCTCACAACAAATGAAGCCAAGGCCAAAGCCATCTACGAATACATGCAGTCGAAGACGAGATATGTAAGTATCCAGTTAGGTATCGGTGGCTGGCAGCCCTTCGAAGCATCGACTGTCGATAAGAATGGTTACGGCGATTGCAAAGCGCTATCGAACTACATGGTTGCCATGTTGAAAGAAGCGGGAGTGCCTGCTTATTACACATTGATCATGGCCGGTCGCGACACGCCCGGTATCGATCCAAAGTTTCCAAGCAGCCGCGCCAACCACGTGATCGTTTCAGTGCCTAATGAAGGCGACACGCTGTGGCTTGAATGTACGAGTCAAACATCACCGTTTGCATACATCGGTAACTTCACCGACGATCGTTATGGATTGATGGTAACCGAGAAAGGCGGAGAGCTTCGGAAGACAACATACTATCCGCAAGAAAAAAATGTGAGATCGACGTCTGCCGATATCAATCTCGACATCAGCGGCAACGCAAAAGCAAAAGTTGTTACCAGGTACTCCGGACTTCAATATGAAAACGGCGGGTTGTCGTTTGTCGTAAGTTCATCGGCCGACGAACAAAAGAAGTGGTTGCAAAAAAATACGGGTATCCCAACGTTCGACGTAGCACAGTTCTCGATCACCAATAAGAAAGAGAGGATCCCGACAGCAACGGTGAAGATGGATCTTATCCTGAACAAGTATGCGTCGGTAAGCAATAAGAGATTGTTTGTTACGCCCAACCTCATGAACAGGTCTACATTTATTCCTGAGAAAGTTGAGAACAGGAAAACGCCGTTTGGCTTAAGCGAAGCGTACACGCACATCGACACGATCAGGTATCATATTCCGGAAAATATTTATCCTGAGTTCCTTCCGCCAGATATGAAGTATGATTCGAGGTTTGGAAGTTATGAGGCCGGTTTCAAGATCGACCAGGGTTCGCTGATCTACATCAGGAAGTTTACAAGAAAAGACGGGCAGTTTCCTGCCGATACATACCAGGAGTTGATCGAGTTTTATAAGAATGTGAACAAAGCAGATAATGCTAAGCTTGTGTTTTTGAATAAGACGTAACGCTCACGGAAAGCGCAGAAAACACTGAAAATTGCTTTAGGTTCTGATACGCGCACCAATGCTTTTTGCGCTCTCCTGTTGTTCTATTCGTTCGTCACGTTGAATGAGCTCCAACGCTTTGCGATCCATCCATTTGGGGAAAAAGATATTGAGCCACACGGCCAGCTTTCCTTGCCACGTCAGCAGGATGTCGCGTTTGCGGCGAACGACAGCAGTGTAAACTTCATCAGCAACTTCTTCGGCGCTCATCATGAAGCTTTCGTCGCGTTGAGGTCCCGCGAATACTTTTCCGTTGGCCATTAATGCAGACCGGCGTATGTTCGAAGCTGTGAATCCCGGGCAAACAGTTAATACATGAACACCTCGATCGAGCATTTCGGACCTAAGTGATTCCAGGAAACCGATCATTGCAAACTTCGAAGCAGAGTAAGCACTGCGCGCAGGCGTGGCACGACGTCCGTTTACCGATGCGATGCCGACAATAGAACCTTTCGAGCGGAGGATGTATGGCAGCGCATACCTGGTTGTGTTCACCAACCCGTAGAAGTTAACATCCATTATCTTTTTGAAAACTTCGAGCTGAAGATCTTCGAAGAGTGAGCGTTGGGTAACGCCAGCATTGTTGATGAGAATATCGATTTGACCGTATTCGCGGACCGCGATGTCGACCACGTTAGCACAGTCGGTTTCAACACTGGCATCGGCAACAACTGATATGGCAGTTATATTATGTTTTTTTAGATCAGCGACAGCGTCATTGAGTCTATCTTCCCGTCTACCTGTGATGACCAACTTCGCGCCTTCCCGGCCGAATCTCTGAGCGATTGCTTTTCCGATCCCCGACGATCCTCCAGTTACTATGATAACTTTATCCTTCATAACCCCATCAAAAGTAATCAAAAACAAAAGGTAATTTTGAGCATCATGTTCGTCCTTAAGGTGTTTTCAAGGTTGCCCCTTGGTGTTTTATATGTTCTTTCAGATCTCATTTTCTTCATCGCTTACCACGTTCTCAGGTATAGGCGCGGTGTCGTAATGACTAACCTTGAGAATTCTTTTCCACAGAAGAGCAAGAAAGAACTTCGCAAGATCAGCAGAGCCTTCTACAAAAACCTTTGCGACTATGCCGTGGAGACACTCCGCTTGTATTCAATCGACGAAAAAGACTTACGAGAAAGAGTTGTGTTCACGAACCCCGACGTCATCAAAGAATTTACAGACAAAAATCGGTCCGTGCTGCTCCTGGTTTCGCACCAGTTTAACTGGGAGTGGATGCTTGCAGGCGGGTGTTTGTACTTACCGGTGCCTGTAGATTTCGTTTACCTTCCACAAAGCAGTAAGCTCGCAAACACCTTTGCACTAGCGATCCGCACGCGTTTCGGCGCTCACGCAATTGCCCGCGAAAAGGTTGGCCGCGAAGCCCTGCGGAGAAAACACATCATTCGCGCTACCGCAATTGTAGCAGACCAGTACCCGGGACATTTCAATCATAGAAGATACTGGGCAACTTTTCTTGAACAACGAACAGCATTCTTTTACGGCATCACTCAGCTCGCAACATTACAAGAGGCAGCGTCATATTTTGGATCTGTAAAAAAGAGATCACGCGGCCACTATGAAGTGACGTTGGTAAAGTTGGACGACTCAAAGATCATCGACGACTACATCCAGCAAAGTGAAAAAGTGATTCACGAACAACCTGAAAGTTGGCTGTGGTCGCACCGGCGGTGGAAGAACCGTGAGTGATTTAAAATTTAATTGCTTTTTAAGCCAACATCAACTCAATATCCTCCCTTGTCAGCTGCTTGATGATGCTTTCTTCGGTAGTGATAAGATTCTCCGACAGCTTAAGTTTGTGTTTCTGAAGCTGCAGGATTTTTTCCTCCACGGTATTTCTTGTGATGAATTTATAAGTGAATACACGCTTCGTTTGACCAATACGGTGTGCACGATCTACCGCCTGTGCTTCGACAGCCGGGTTCCACCATGGATCGAGAATGAATACGTAGTCGGCTTCTGTAAGATTGAGACCAAGACCGCCGGCTTTTATCGAGATAAGGAATACTTTCAGGTTAGGATCTTTATTGAACTTCTCCACCTGATCTTTACGATCGTTGCTCGATCCATCGAGATAGGCGAAAGGAACTTTCTGCTTGTATAAAAATTCTTTTACGATGTCGAGGTGTTTCACAAACTGGCTGAACACAAGAAGCTTGTGACCTTCGGCCATCGCGCTCTCCAGCATGTGAGATACGTCTTCGAGCTTGCCCGATTCGCCGGTGTAAGTTGGATCGATCATCCGCGGGTGATTCGACAACTGGCGGAGCTTCGTAAGACCTTCCAGGATCATGAAGCGAGAGTTGTTGATACCTTCTTTGTCGATCTGCTCGAGGATCTTGTTGCGATAGAATGACTTTGCTTCTTCGTACTTCTCTTCCTGTTCGGGAGTCATGTTCGTGTAATGAACATTCTCCACTTTTTCCGGAAGTTCTGTTGCTACCTGCGACTTCAGCCTTCGAAGCAGGAATGGTTTTATGATAGCGTTGAGCTTGCGCGTCTTTACCTCGTCTTGTTTCTTTTCGATAGGCACCTGGTATTCGTTCTTGAAGAACGTATGACCACCCAACAAACCCGGGTTGATGAAAGTCATCTGCGACCAGAGATCAAGTGTCGTGTTTTCGAGAGGCGTGCCGGTGAGCGTGAGCCTGAAACGCGAATGCAATTGCATCACTGCCTTCGCAATATTCGACGTCGGGTTTTTGATAACCTGCGACTCGTCGAGAATGATGTAGTTGAAATAAAAATCTTTCAGCGAATCGACATCAAGCCTCGTGATGCCGTACGACGTGAGCACGAGATCAAAATTTTTGAAACGATTGATGTCTTTGTTTCGAAGCGTTCCAGTGTACGTGAGAATTTTCAGATCCGGTGCAAACTTCGAAGCTTCCATCTCCCAGTTATAAATGAGTGATGTCGGCATCACGAGAAGACTCGTTCCGGCATCTCCCTTTTCTTTTTCGGCCTGGAGTAACGCAAGTGTCTGCACCGTTTTACCGAGACCCATGTCGTCGGCGAGACAGCCACCCAAATGAAACTCGTTGAGGAAACGAAGCCAGTTGTAACCTGCTTTCTGATAAGGACGAAGCTTTCCGTGAAAATTCGCTGGCAGCGGATAGTCTTTTATTCCCTCGAACGACTCCATGGCACGAAAGCGTTCGCTCATGTGAACCTTCGCGAGATTTCCATCCTCCAGCTCTTTCAACAGGTTGATATGATATTTTTTAAGCACCGGTTTCTCATGATCGCCCTGCGTTTCGCTGAGCGCAAACAGGTCGCCATACTTCTGGAGCCACGCTTCGGGAATGATCGCGATCTCGCCGTTGGGTAATTTGAACTCCACTTTCTTTCGAAGGATGAGCTTACGAAGTTCTTTGAATGAGACCTCGTATTCACCGAAGCGGATCTTCGCGTGAATATCAAACCAGTCGATGTTCTCTTTTACTTCGAGATCGAATACAGCCTTACCTACAAAATATTTCTTATCGCGATTCTCCGGCTGGCTTACTTCAAAGCCGAGGTTGAGGAGGTTTACACGATTCTCATTCAGCCATGAAAAGGCATGAGCTTTTTCAACAGCAACACGGAAGCCTTTCAGCGGAAGCCCAAGCTTGATCAGCGTTTGAGCATATTTCTTTTCTCCTTCGGTATTTCTTTTAACACGATGGAACGTGTAGTCGTTGTCTTTCTTCTCGATGGTGACGCTCACCGGTCCAAACACATCTCCGCGGAAGCGATGCTTGCCGTATTTGAATGAAAGATCGAAGACGATCTTTCCGGCCTCATCATCTCTTGTTTCTTTTGTTTCTGTTTCTACGGCGGCGGCGGTGTCGAAGAGGTCTGCCACTTCGCGCGACTGTCCCTGGTGCAACTCCGAAAGAGTGAGCAGCGGATGTGGATCGTAATTGCTCCGGTTGATCTCGAAGCCCTGCACGTCTACATCGTCGAACGACGCAATGAGCGGAGCAACGAAACGATTATAATAAGTCTCTTCAAGATTCTTCGGGATCATCACAGCCTTCTTCGAAAGGAAGGGCTGCAGCTTGCGACCATCAACATGTTTGTCGAAGCCATAGAGCTTTCCACTGAGCACCATCCACGCCGGTTCTTTGCAGATCAGGTAAGCCGAAGCATTAGGGATGTCTACTTTCTTTCCGTCGTAGCTGATAGTTGGAAAGTAGTTGGTGTTCTCGTCGGTGCGACGGAAGTGAAACTGTATGTTGGCCCGCTTCTCGAGTACTTCAACTTTTTTCCAGGTTGGCTCACCATCGTTACCCATCTCGAAAAGCATCTTGCCTTTCATCTTGTCGAGGATCTCGGAGCGTTTCGTTTCGAGGTACCGTTCTATCTCTTCCTGTATGAGGTCGTTGCCCTTTTGCTTGTCGTATACCTTCGCGAAGAACTCGCCCGGCTTCATTTGTTTCACGGAAAACTTCTTCAGGATCACATCCTGGTTCATTTTGTCCATGAGGTCAATGAGCTCGTAATCCCTCGTATCGAGGCCTTTCGCAAACTCGCGGGCATTCTTGGCCGAGATGTTCTGATGCTGGTAAGTAAGCTTGCCTTTTTCGTCCAGGTGGACGATGAAAGACTCAAAAATGTATCCCAGGTACTCGTGCTGGTACAGAGAGTAGATAACCTGGAATGGTTGAGCTGCTGAGACTTTCATTTTTTCACCAAACTTTACGCAAGTGTGTAAAAAGCAGGGAAAAGGAAGCCAATTGGCTGACTTTGAGCATAATACACACCACGCAGAACTGCTAAATTAAGCATTCTAAGTGGAATATATCTTTCTTATTTAGGATAGACCTTACATCAACATTACCCACCTACGCTAAAGCTCCGGCGGGCGCAGCCCTCCTACTTCCCTTTACAGGTTTTGGACGCTGTAAGACTTTGCGGCAAGCGATGCCGGGTAGAAGGAAGTAACGAAAGTCATGATCACGGCAAGACCACCGGCGAGCAGGAAATCCGACGCGATCATCTTAACAGGATAGTCGGCCTGGATGGCATCATCCATTCCCATTCCCACCAATCCAAACGTTGCCTGCAGGTAACACAGGAGCGCACCAGCCGAAAGCCCGATAGCAGTTCCAACAATAGAAATGATCGCGCCTTCCGAAATGAAAATCGTCCTGATGAATTGCGGGTAAGCACCGATAGCAAATAAGACCGAGATATCTTTCTTCTTATCGATCGCCAGCATCATTAATGAAAAGAAGATGTTGATAGAACCAATGAGTGTAAGCACAGCCAATGCACCTCCCACGAACAGCTTCTCCAGCTTCAGCAGTTTGTAAAGGTCTGCGTGCTGCTCATCATTTGTTAATACTTTGAAATCGTCGCCAAGTTTTTTGCCGAGCGCCTTCTTCACTCTATCGATGTCTGCACCGGGTGTTGTCTTTATTTCAATCCACGTTCTGCGATTTCCGTAGTTGAGTAACTCCGCGGCGAAGTCGAGCGGGACGAAGACGTAGTTCTCGTCGAATTTCTTTTCGATGGAGAATGCTCCGCCGGGCCGGATGCTTTTGCGTGCATACAACCTTGAAGGATCGAGACCACCGCCCGAAGCGTTGCGGATATAGAAGAGCTGAAGTACATGCATGTCGTCGTGCACGTCGATATGCAGTTGGTTTTTTACACCGATGCCTACAATTGCAAACGGAATGCTGTCTTTATGAAGAGCCAGTTCTCCAACAACCATGTGATCGTCGAGGCGGCCTTGCTCCACGAGGTTATCGCTGATGCCGCGAATGATAACGGGGAGATCGAGGTCACCATAGCGCGCATAAGCATAGTCTTCAATTACTTCGGAGAAGAGTGCAACACCTTCCGTCGATTTGATGTCGGACCGCATCTTGTCTGTTACCTCGAAAGTCTTACGTGTAGCTTCAATCTTCAGCTCAGGATCGAAGGCCACGTGTACAGAACGAAGAAGCTCGCCAAGTCCATTGAATACCGACAACACCACGATGAGCGCGCCGCTAAAGAATGCCACAACGCCAACCGAAAGCTGGGAGATGGCATTGATGAATGATTTTTTTCTTTTGGAGAAAAAGTAGCGCCTTGCTATAAACAGGGTGGCGTTCACTTCTTCTTAGGCGATTCGGGTGTTGGCGGAATGTTCAGGTTCTTAAGGATCTCGTCCATACGCATTGCATTTTCCTCCACTTCGTCGATGAAGAAGGCAAGCTCTGGAATGATCCTCGCCTGGTTACGGATCTTTTCGCCAAGCGCGCGACGGATCTCTTTCTTGTGAAGATCGAGCTTCGCAAGGGTAGCCTGTTTGTCTTTCGCAAGCATCATACTGATGTATACTTTCGCCACGCCGAGGTCGGGACTTACCCTTACTTCGGCAATGGTGATGAATGCATGATCCAGATATCCGTGCTTATCGCGTTGAAAGATCTCGCTGAGTTCTTTCAGAATAAGACGGGCGAATTTTTGTTGGCGTACTGAGTTGGCCATAAGACTACAAAGTTAATTAATTTGCGAAGCAATATGCTTCGGTTCTTTCGTATCAACGATCCGTATCGTCTGCTGGCGATACTTATTTTCATGATCATCTTCGGCCTGCCGCTGATGATCAACCCGCCGGCATTGACGCAACCCGAGCTTAAGTCGATGGTGATCGGCGAAGCGCTTGACAACGGCCAACTGATGTATGCGGAAGTTTACGATTCCACGGCCCCGGTCGCTGCAGGTGCTTTCGGTGTAATCGACTGGCTGGTGAGTCGCTCTATATTGGGCCGGCAGATCTTTGCGCTGATCCTGATCTTCTTCCAGGCGGCGTTCTTCGCGATACTTCTTATCAACAACAAAGCTTATAACGATAACACATATGTACCCGGGTTTATTTACGGGCTGTTATGTTTTGTGTCGTTCGATTTTCTTTCGGTAACGCCGGAGCTGTTGGGTTCTACGGTGTTGTTGCTTGCGCTGAATAATCTTTTCAGGGAGGTAGAGTTTCGCGTGCAACGCGACGGCACGATCATCAACGTCGGTTTTTATACAGGGCTCGCGTCGGTGTTCGTGTTCTCGTATGGAATTTTTCTTGTGGCTGCTTTCGCGATACTCGCTGCGTTTACGCGCATTAGTTTCCGCAAGTCGTTGTTGCTGCTGTTTGGATTCTTTTTACCGCATGTTGTTATTGGGGTGTACTACTATTACCGGAATGCATTGCCGGCACTTTGGAATAATTTCTACCTCGAAAATTTTCTGCACACCGACATCAATCTTATCTCGGGTAAAAGCCTGTTGATGTTGGGTCTGCTGCCGATCGTTTACTTCGTGTTCTCGCTTTTCATGATGACACGCGAGGCAAGGTTCACCAAGTATCAATCACAACTTTTCCAGGTGATGTTCCTTTGGCTGGTATTCTGTGTTATCGAAATTTTCCTTACGCGACAACTTACACCACACGGCCTGATCATAATGATACCAAGCCTTGCCTACTTCTTCAGTCATTACTTGTTGCTTATCCGAAGACGGTGGATTGCCGAAAGCATGCTGTGGATCCTGATATTCGGTGTGATCAGTATGAACCTCCTTGCGGCGAGAGGGAATATCGGTGCCGTCGATTACTCGAGGCTTTTTGTCGCTACGCCCACGAAACCAATCCCGGTTGCGGATAAGAAAGTGATGGTGCTTGGCGACGATCTTTCAGTGTACAGGAACAATAAGCTGGGAGGATATTTTCTCGACTGGCGACTATCGGAAAGAACATTGAACAGCGTTCAATATTACGATCATGTTCTTACGATAGATGAGATGTTTAATACTTTTCCGCCGGATGTGATCGTAGATCAGAGAGGGATGTTTAATTCTTTAGCAGCCAGGATCCCTTCTTTGAATAATAAATACAAGAAAGAAGGTGAAAATCTCTACCGCCGCAATTAGCAAGCAATCTTCTTCACTCTTCTCTCATGTCTTCCCCCTTCAAATGAAGAGATCAGAAACTTATCGACGATCTTCATTGCAAGCTCGGTGCTGATATATCGTGCGGGAAGACAAAGAACATTGGCGTCGTTGTGTTGACGGGCGAGAGACGCAAGCTCTTCGAGCCAGCAGATAGCCGCGCGAATGCCCTGGTGTTTATTTGCCGTGATAGCAACACCATTGCCGCTTCCGCAGATCAAGATCCCTAAATCGAATTCTTTCTTCTCAACAGCCGAGGCAACAGGATGTGCAAAGTCGGGGTAGTCGGCCGATTCTGGTGAATACGTTCCGAAGTCTTTCGATTCGAAGCCGGAATTTTTAAGCCATTCCCGTACTTTCTCCTTGAGTTCAAAGCCGGCATGGTCGGCCCCGATAGCAATTTTCGGCATCATTAGAGTTTATTGTTCGAGCGCTTCGATCCTCTGCTTCCTTCGTACTTCGCGCGCTGATATGAAGATACTGATTTCATAAAGGATGATCAAGGGCACGGTAATGATGATCTGGCTGATCACATCGGGTGGTGTAATGATCGCAGCAAGAATAAGGATCACGATGATCGCGTGCTTGCGATAGGTGCGGAGGAACGGAGGGTTAACGAGACCGATCCGTGTAAGGAAGAAGATAGCAACCGGCAATTGGAACAACACTCCGCTGCCAAACACAAGCGCTACGATCGTCGAAACATAAGATGTGATGTCGAATTCGTTCACGATCATATCGCTGATCGTGTAATTGGCGAAGAAGTACATCGACATCGGGCAGAGAATAAAATACCCGAAGCTTACTCCCGACAAGAACAACAGTGTTACCGCAGCCACGGCACCTTGCGAACCTTTTCTTTCCTTTGAATACAACCCCGGCTTAATAAAACGCCAGAGTTCCCAGAACACATAAGGGAATGCAATGATAAGTCCGATTACAGCCGCCGCAGTGAATTGCATGCTGAACTGACCTGTAACAAAACGACTCTGTACTTTAAATGGGATAGACGTTACGCACATGTCTCTTCCCAGGTATTCACCGATCTTGCACAACACGCGGAATGTAATAAAGCTTGGCTTCGCGGGAGCAAACACGATGTTGTCGAAGATCCACTTTGCAAACCCAAACGCGAAAACGAACCCTACCGCACAAGCGGCTATAGCCCGAACAATATGCCAACGAAGCTCCTCGAGGTGATCGAGGAACGACATTTCCTTTTCTTCATCATGCTGCTGATCCAACGCCATGTATTCTACCTCAAAAGATTAAATGCTTATTTATAGAGCGGGAATTTTTTCATGAAGGTGTTGACTTTCCTCTTCATGCCTTTGAGATGTTTATCGTCTTCAGGTTTTTTGAGTGTCTCGTCAATTAAATCAACAACTTTCACAACATCCTTCTCCTTCAGTCCGCGTGTTGTTACCGCCGGTGTTCCGATACGCATACCTGATGTTACCATCGGCGATTGTGTATCGAAAGGAACCATATTTTTATTAATTGTAATGTCGGCTTTGATCAACGCTTCTTCTGCCTGTTTGCCGGTAAGATTCTTTGAGCGAAGGTCGATCAGCATCAGGTGATTGTCGGTTCCGCCGGAGATAATGCGATAGCCGCGCTTCACAAACTCTTCCGCCATCACTTTCGCATTGCGGGCCACCTGTACAATATACTCCATGTACTCATCGCCCAGTGCTTCGCCAAAAGCAACTGCCTTTGCAGCAATCACATGTTCCAGCGGGCCGCCCTGCGTTCCAGGAAACACTCCTGAATCCAGTATCGAAGAAATTTTTCTCAACTCGCCCTTAGGAGTCTTAAGTCCCCATGGGTTATCGAAATTCTTTCCAACCATGATCACACCACCGCGCGGGCCGCGAAGTGTCTTGTGTGTTGTAGTCGTTACTATGTGACAATATTCGAGCGGATCGTTCAGCAATCCCCTGGCAATAAGTCCCGCCGGGTGCGATACGTCTGCGAGCAATAATGCTCCAACAGCATCGGCAGCAGCGCGAAGTTTTTTATAATCCCAGTCGCGGCTGTAAGCCGAAGCGCCACAGATGATCATCTTCGGCTTTTCTCGCTCTGCAGTCGACAAAACCTTATCGAAATCAATAGTGCCGGTTTCCTGTTCCACGCCGTAGAACGTGGGCTGGTAAAGTTTTCCTGAAAAATTCACAGGCGAGCCGTGTGTGAGGTGGCCACCGTGAGAAAGATCGAAGCCAAGGATCTTGTCGCCAGGCTTGAGACATGCCAGCATGACAGCTGCGTTGGCTTGCGCGCCCGAGTGAGGCTGAACATTGGCCCAGCTTGCTCCAAAGAGTTCTTTGACACGATCGATAGCCAGTTGTTCGATCTCGTCTACGATCTCGCAACCGCCATAATATCTTTTGCCGGGAAGGCCTTCGGCGTATTTGTTCGTGAGCACGGTTCCCTGTGCCTGCATCACCTGCTTCGACACAAAGTTCTCGGAAGCTATGAGTTCGATTCCACTCTCCTGGCGTTCTTGTTCTCTCGCGATGAGGTCGAAAATAACTTTATCTTTTTTCATTTATGGCCGCTTTACGAAGGGCCAAAAATAGCTAAAAAGCTAAATCTACCGTCACCACACCGGATCGTTTCTTACGATCGAGAGAATGATAAAGCAAATCGCCTGCTTTTTCAGTTTCTGTCACTCTCGTGGGATCGGCGATGCCCGTAATCTGCGAGATGGTTTTGCTCAGAAGGCTCTCACGCGGGTCGCCCAACGGGTAAAGGTACAGGCTGTTGTCGTCGTCTGATATTTGTGGTGTGAAACCATTGGCGTAATCCGACTGACCTTGGCTATTGAAGAGTTTTAGCACGATAGGCTGCATACCCCATTTATTATCGGGGTCGTTTTCATCATAGATAGTAATAGAGCCCACGTTCTTGCCGATAGTCGTTCCGCCAACAAGGTAAACATCCATGAAAGGCTTGAGACCATTGATGATCAGCTCGCTGGCGGAGGCTGTTCGTGAGCCCGTGAGAATGTAAACGCGGGTGTCGCGAAGCATACTGCCAACGTTCTGAGTTTTCGTAAGGAAGTCAACAGTAAGATATCCATCGCCTAAGGTTGGATCATTCTTGATCTCGGCAGTCACCTGCGAATTATATTGATGTGTTACGAAGACAGTTGTTGAAGTAACGTTAGGTGCAATTAAGCTCGCAAGATTCTGTGCGGCCGTTTCAGCGCCGCCACTGTTGAAGCGGAGGTCGACAATGAGATCGGTAATGCCTTGCGACTTGAATGAACTGAAGACCTGGTCCATTTCATTGGTGTATGTCTTGCTGTTGTCAGTCGGACCTTCAGAGAATAAATTATAAACATAATAACCAATCTTCCTGTCTCCGTAAGTGAAAACCTTATTCAGGTAGTTCGGATCCTCCGCATACTCAACAGGAATGAGGTTGATGGTAGTATTGGCACCTAGTGTGTGCGCTTCAACATCGATTGGCTGGTATGTGAGTGAATGATTATCGGAAAGCTTGCTGAGCAGATCCTGGTAGTTGTCGGTTGTTATCTGTGTTCCGTTGATCTGGCTGATCACATCGCCACGATTTAAACCGGCAGACTCTGCAGGTGAATTCGGTTTTATATAAAGTACCTGCATGATCACGTTGGTGTTGTCTGTCGACTCGCGATAGAGTGCATATTCGAAGCCCGGCTCTTTCGTAACTCCACGGAGTTCGCCTAACAGGTCTGTAAAGTTTGGTTCTATCCACGAGAAGCGATCTTCACTGCTTTTCAGTGAAGCAAAGAAATCATCGGGAGCGAGCGTGGAGTCTGGCTCCGCGGTTATATCATCGGCCCAGTAGTACCAGAACTTCATGTTTTCATAGATCCAATTATCAACGTGGGCATTGACACTTGTAGATGTTGCCGGGGCAGGATCGTTCTTATCACAAGCTTGAAATAAAAACGGTATTAAAAGAAGAAAGAATAAACGTTTCATAATGTCGACCTAACGCGTGAACACAACTCATATTTTGTACCCTCTATTTGTAGATAACATTGTGCTATAGATCGATGTAATTCCTGACTTGGTCTTTTAGCGCGGTTGAGATCATTTAATACTCGACAAAATTCCGTTTCATGCGTTGTGTTGGAAGCCATTAAGAAGAACGGGTTGATGATTACCCTCCACCTGGCGGGGATACTTTTATATATCTTCTCCCCACTCTTCTTCGGTCCCATCCGATCGTCGCGTTTCGAGAATGTTCAGTTGTCTTTCATTGCACACAACGCTCTCATCGCTTCATTCTTTTACTTCAATATGCTCGTGCTGATGCCCGTGGTGCTCAAGAAAAAAGGATGGGTTTTTTATGTGATCGCAGGAATTGTATCCGTGGTCGTATTTGCATTGATCGCTCACTATGTGCGTGAAGCATTCGTCATAAGGGAGATCAGGCGTGTTTCACGATTGAGAACGTTCCCATACATCGGGCTCGCCTTTCCATACCTGATGGCATGGGTGTTCAGTACCAGCGTAAAGTTTTCGATGGACTATCTCGGTCTCGAGCGAAAGCGAAAAGAAAGCGAGAACGAGAATCTGAAGTCAGAGCTGGCGTTGCTCCGGTCGCAGATCAGTCCGCACTTCATGTTTAATGTTTTGAACAGTCTTACCGCCCTGGCGCGGAAGAAGTCCGACGGGCTGGAACCCATTATTATCAAGCTTTCGCAGCTGATGCGGTATACAATATACCATTCCACTATTCCGAAGGTCGATCTTCAAACGGAGCTCGAATATTTGGAGAATTATATCGATCTGCAGCGCTTACGGTTCGGACATCACATCGAGATCAACTTTGTGAAGAATGTAACTCAACCCGACTTCAAGATAGAACCGATGTTGCTGATCTCGTTTGTCGAGAATGCATTCAAGCACGGCTCGGGTCTCGTTACGAATCCCGCCATCCATATATCGATTGAATGTAAAGAAGGCGTCCTGAAGTTTAATGTGAAGAACAAGTTTGTTGCAGATGCCGAGAGAGACTCAACGCACGGCGTTGGTTTAAAGAATGTGAAAAGAAGACTGGAGCTTCTTTACGAACACCAGTATGATCTTAAGATAACCGACGAAGTTCCCTGGTTTATTGTAAATCTAACATTGATAGGAAAATGAGATGCCTGATCGTTGACGACGAACCACTTGCCCGCGACCTGCTTGAAGACAACATTCGACAGGTTCCGTTTCTCGAACTTGCCGGAAGGTGCGGCAATGCACTGGAAGCTCTTGATGTGATGCATCATGATCAAATCGATCTTTTATTCCTCGACATCCAGATGCCAGGCATCAATGGCATACAGTTTTTGCAAACGCTGAAGCACCCTGTGTTGGTGATATTTATCACAGCCTACGAGAAGTTTGCCATTGAAGGATATAACCTCGACGTGGTAGATTATTTATTGAAGCCGGTTGCCTTCGATCGCTTTTTGAAAGCGGCAAATAAAGCGCAGGACTTGTTTTCATTGCGGAGCAAACCAAACTCGCCCGATTTTATTTTCGTGCACGCCGATTATAATCTTGTGAAGATCTCGTTCACCGACGTGATCTATGTGGAGGGACTCAAAGACTATGTGAAGATCCACCTGGCATCGTCAACACGACCGGTGATCACGAGAATGAGTATGAAGACATTGGAAGAGCTTCTGCCTTCGAAGAAGTTCATGAGAATACATAAGTCTTTTATCCTGTCGATCGACAAGATCATCTCAATAAGAAAGGGAAGGGTGAAGATTGGATTGGCAGAGCTGCCGATCAGCGATAGTTATGCAGAGAAATTTTACCAGTTGATTGGAAAACCAGAGAGTTAAGATAACCAGGCTACCTTTTGTTCCGACGAATGTTCTTTACCGATTACATTCTTATACAGCAATGGCCTTCTTGCCTTGATGTATCGATAGCCTCCTGCTTTTATTAAATTTTCCGGATCTAACGTTGCGGTCGCAATATCATCACCCAACGTTCTGCACTCAGCAACAATGCCACCGAAAGGATCGATGATCATGGAACAACCATTCTTCAGTTGATCGTCGTCCATTCCAATAGGGTTCGAGAACACAACATAGATCCCGTTGTCGTATGCCCTGGCGGGCAGCCATCGCATAAGCCACTCACGACCTTTTAGTCCGTCGAATTCTGCCCTGAGCGCATCCGGATCTTTATCTCTATTGTACCACAGTTCCGGCGCCACGAAGCCAGCACCAGGCCTTGGCGAGGGCGTGCACATCGTAACGTGAGGCATGAAGATGACGTTGGCGCCGAGTAACGTCGTAGCTCTTACGTTCTCTATCACGTTGTTGTCGTAGCAGATGAGGATGCCACATTTCCATCCTTTGATATCGAACACACAATACTCGTTACCGGGAGTAAGATGTGGATTGATGAATGGATGGAGCTTCCTGAATTTTGCGACGAGTCCGTCTTTGTTTACACAGACGTACGCCTTGAAGAGATTTTGATCGTTGTCTTTTTCGAAGAGTCCTGCCAGTACATGGATGTTGTGCTTCGAAGCTATTTTCTGTAGTTGATGAATGCTGTCTCCGCCGGGAATTTCTTCAGCAAGCCCGAGCATCTGCTCTTTTGAAAGCTTTCTTGCGAATGTATACCCGGTTATAGAGCACTCATGAAAAGCCACAGCGTCAGCACCTTCTTTAGCAGCCTTGCCGGCCAGGGTGTCGATTACAGATAAGTTATAGCGTTTATCGCCACTCTTATTTTCAAATTGCGCCGTCGATATTCGTAACCCGTTCACTTCTACATTCTGCTGTTCGATATTCTTCTGTTCTGCTGTTTTCTTTTACCAACTATCACTGGACCCACCTCCACCAAAAGATCCTCCGCCTCCCCACGAGCCAGAGCTTCCCCCAAATCCTCCTCCTCCGCTGCCACCACCGCCTCCGAGCGGGAGGAACCAGCCGCCACGCGACATATATCCGCCTCTGCCTCCTCCACCGCCACGTCGCGACGAGAAGATGATGAAAATGAGAAGTACAACCAGGTACACCCAGTTGAATGGCTTCTTCTGGCGCTTGTGAGGCAGATCGTTTTTATACTCTCCTTTTATTGTTTGAATGATCGAAACAACGCCAGCCTTTACACCACTTGAATAATCACCTTGTCGGAAATACGGAGCTACATTGTTTCTATCGATACGACTGGATTGTGCATCGGTGAGAACGCCTTCAAGACCGCGACCAACCTCTATTCGCATTTTTCGGTCTTCTATTGCGACTAAAAACAATACGCCATTATCCCGATTGTCCTGGCCGAGCTTCCACTCTTTTGCAACACGAATTGCATAGGAATCAATATCGTCGCCATCAAGCGATTTAATGATAAGGACTGCAATCTGGTTTGAGGTAGAGTCGGCTTCGGCTTTGACGAGGTATTCGAGCATTGCCTTGTCCTGTTGCGACAACACGTTAGCGTCGTCGTGGATCATGTAGCCGCCCTGCGGAGGAACGGCACGTTGTTGAGAGAAACCTGCAACCGATACGAGGCAGAGATATATAAGTACTAAAACTTTTTTCATTGGATCCTTAAATCATCTCCCAGTTCATTGATATCATCTTCTGCGCGAAGGAATCCCTTTTCAAAAAGTATTTCACCGCTTCTTTTGATTGCAGCTTCGAGCCCGTCAACCAGTTTGTTTTTGCGGATGCCATCTATAATAAGTCGTACCAATGCATCCCATTCTTTTTGATCCACCACTTTACTGATGCCTTTATCGGCCATCACGATCACCTCCTGTTCGAAGAATGAAACGAAGATGAGGATGCCGGTCCTTTCGCGCGTATCAAAAACCTCCTGTTCGAGGAATGCTCTTTCTGCACGAACGCGTGTAGATGAGTCGAGATCTTGCTGGTTGACGAGCATTCTCTTCAGGGGGCCAACATAATTGCACGCAAACGCGCCGGCGATACCTGCAAAGAGAAAGATTACGAGGATCATCAGTGGATCGTACACGGCGTACGCCGGTGCGTAGCGATCAAGAAAGATGATCGTAAGAAATGTGCTGATAGCTGCAATCAAGCCGCCACGATAGTTGGCAATGGTATACCTTCCGCTCGATTCAACGAACACGGGAACTATCTCGCCGGAGATCTTGCTCTCGGCGTCAAAAACGGCGGCCTTGATGCGAGCAAGGTCTTCGCTGCTAAAACGAGTGTTGAGAGACATTTTTTAGGGAATGACTTTGCAATATAAAGGACGGAACTCAAATAACTTTATTCTTCCACCGTCCCGATTTAAGATAGAAGTAAGCCATGCTGAACATGCTGATCCAATAAACCCACTCGCTTCCCCAACCCCAGGTGATCGGCAAATTCATTGTCTCCAGCACAACGTATACGTAAATACTGTAGATAACGATGGTAATCGATTCTATCGTAAGGTTAACAACCGTGTTTCCTGTTCCTGTAACGCCGTTGAGCCATACTGTTGCAAACGACATCATTAAAAGTGCCACCGCAACCACGCGAACGCTTGGTATTGCATAGTTTATGAAGTCGTCGCCCTGTCCGTAGAAAGAAACAAAGAAGCCCGGAAAGGCATTCAAGAGAATGAACAGCCCGGCCGAGATCGACAAACTTATTAAGCTGATCTTTTTGATAAGCGGGATCACCTCACTGTGGCGCTTCTGACCGATGATGTTCGACACCATTGCGCTGCACGTGGATGCAAACGCCCACGAACATGTTCCAAACAATCCAAACAGCACCCGCATGCTGTTAGAAACGGCAAGTGCCATCTCACCATGATGTTCGATGAGAATATAGAAAAACTCCCAGCTGATAATACTGATCGCATATTGAACAATCAACGGAGACGATTGCACGAGAATGAGTTTCATCGTTGGCCAGTCGATGTGCGCAGACTCATACAATGAAAGTTGTTTGTGAATATTCTTGATATGAATAACAATCCAGATCACGACGAGACCAGTAAACTCCGCAATGATCGACGCGTAAGCGGCACCATTGAAGCCAAGCGCGGGCATACCGAAGTGACCGTAAATAAGACCGTAGTCCAGGAAGATGTTCATCGAAGCTTCCGACAACGTTCCCCAAACAAGAAGCTTCGTTTGATTGGTACCCACCAGCAATGCATTGCGCATGATGTACAGGTACAGGAATGGCAGTCCCCAAATGCGAATTCTTAGAAAAGTTATTACAGTCTCCGCCATCGAAGCATCGTGCAATGAACTTCGAAGAATTACTGGCCCGACCGAATACGTGATCGCAATACCGATGGCCGATATCGCCAGCGCAACCCACACGCCATTGAAGAACAGCTTGCCGATTTCCTTGTGAAGATTTTGTCCCGCGCGACGAGAGATCAATGCCTGCAGTCCATTGTTGAGTCCATTGCCAACTACAGCAAACACGAGGTAATACACGCCCGTGATTCCTGCACATGCGAGCGACACCCTGCCAAGTCCACCAAGAAAGATGTTGTTGGTAATGAAGTTGATCTGCGGAACGAATATGGCAAGAGCGATCGGCCCCGCCATCTTGAAGATCTGGCGCGTGGTAGCGTCAAGCCGTAAGTCGTCTTGTGTCGACATTTTAAAATAGCGGTAACCCGCAAACTAGTAAATTGGAAGGTTAGAAATCCAAAGCTATGCAAACAATCCTCGGTGCCAACGGCACTATCGCTACTGAGTTGTCGAAGTACTTACCTTCTTATAATACAACTATCCGGCAGGTAAGTCGCAACCCAAAGAAGATCAACGCGAGCGATGAGCTTGTTGCTGCCGATCTGCTCAACTACGATCAAACAGAGAAAGCAGTTGCAGGAAGTGAGATCGCATACTTGCTGGCCGGGTTGCCATACGACATTAAAATTTGGCGCGAGCAATGGCCGAAGCTCATGCGCAATGTTATCGACGCCTGCAAGAAGCATGGAACGAAGCTCGTGTTCTTCGACAATGTTTATTCTTATGGATTGGTAACCGGTACGATGACAGAAGAGACGCCGTATAATCCCACCAGTAAAAAAGGAGAGGTGCGTGCAAAGATCGCCACTATGTTGCTCGATGAAGTTAAGCAGGGAAATCTCCAGGCGATGATTGTTCGCGGCGCCGACTTCTATGGACCCGGCGCAAAGCTGAGCTTGACCTACTCAACCATAACCGAGAGACTGAAGGCAAAGAAGGGTCCGCAATGGATCGGCAACCCGAAAGCAATCCACACATTTACGTACACACCCGATGCGGGGAGGTGCGTAGCAATGCTTGGTAACACTGCGTCGGCGTATAACCAGACGTGGCATGCGCTAACCAGTAAAGAGAAAATAACGGGTGAAGAATACGCTAAAATTGCCTGCCGCGTAATGGGTGCAAAATACAGTATGCAGGCGATGCCCAAGTGGGGTGTGAGGATCTTCGGTTTGTTCGTGCCGGTGTTGCGCGAATTCGTAGAAATGATGTACCAGTTTGAAAACGATTATGTCTTCGAGAGCACGAAATTTGAGAAGGCGTTTAACGTGAAAGCGACGACTTACAAAGAAGGGATTGCAGCAACATTAAAGTTTTGAATGAGATATTTAATTCTGATACTGGTAGTTCTTTTTGGTTGCAAGACTGAAACGAAAAAACGTCCCAATATCATCGTCATCATGACCGATGATCATGCGAAGAATGCCATCAGCACCTACGGCAGCAAGATGATCAACACTCCGAACATTGACAGGATTGCAAGAGAAGGAATAAAATTCAACAATGCCTTCGTTACCAACGCACTCTGCGGACCATCGCGAGCTGTAATTCTCACTGGTAAATACAGTCACATCAACGGCTTCAAGGACAACCAAAGCACTTTCGATAACAAACAGATGACATTCATCAAGTTGTTGAAAGATGCAGGCTACTATACATCTGTTGTTGGCAAGTGGCATCTCGTTACGGAGCCCACTGGTTTCGATTACTGGAATATTCTTATCGACCAGGGTACATACTACAATCCGGATTTTGTGGAGATGGGCGACACAACACGAAAGATTGGTTACACGACAGATCTTATCACAGACGAGGCGCTGAAAGAGCTTGGTAAGCAGGATGCTTCGAAGCCATTTTGTTTGCTGCTCAATCATAAAGCTCCGCACAGGAACTGGATGCCCAACTTCAAACACCTGGGCATGTTTGACAACGACACAATTCCGTTGCCCGACACTTTCTTCGACGACTACAGCACTCGGTCCAAAGCCGCCCGTCAGCAGGACATGGAGATTGTAAACATGTTCCATTCCGACGATATGAAACTGATACTTCCTGCTGGCTCGAAAGATCCGGGGAGCGGCGGAGGAAACGGCACCGACGGCGCGAAGATCTGGGCTGCGAACTACGCACGGTTCAATGAAGAACAGAAGAAACTGTGGGATGCTTATTACAAACCGATATCAGATGCTTTCTATAAAAACAATCCGAAAGGCGACGACCTTAAGCGCTGGATGTACGAGCGGTACATGAAAGACTATCTCGCGTGCGTTACATCGGTTGACGAAAACATTGGTCGTGTGCTCGATTACCTCGAAGAGAAAAAGATGCTCGACAACACGCTGATCATTTATACATCAGACCAGGGATTTTTCCTTGGCGAACATGGATGGTACGACAAGCGATTCATGTACGAGGAATCGATGGGAACACCGTTGGTGATGCGTTACCCGCAGAGAATGACAGGTGGACTTTCGAGCGACCAGCTCGTACTCAACCTGGATCTTGCTCCAACGATACTTGACATTGCCGGTGTCGAGATCCCGGCCGACATGCAGGGAAGGTCGCTGTTACCGTTGATGAGCTTAAGTCCGCAGAAGGAGTGGAGGAAAAGTGTTTATTATCATTACTACGAATTCCCTTATGGATGGCATAATGTGAAGAAGCATTATGGAATTCGAACGGATCGTTACAAGTTAATTCACTTTTATAACGACATCGATGCCTGGGAGCTGTATGATCTTTTGGAAGATCCGAAGGAAATGAAGAATCTTATTGATGATCCTTCGAAGAAGGAACTGGTTGATTCGTTGAAGATCGAGTTGGAGAATCTTCGTACGGAGTACAAAGACATTAGCCATTGACCATTATCCAATAACCATTGAGTCCTTCGAAGGAATATTGGTTAATGGATAATGGCAAATGGTCAATGAAATGATCAACCCTTGATTACTTCGACGTTGAAGTGCAACTTCACATCATCGGCAACCACAATATTTCCGGCTTCTGTAACTGCGCCCCAGCCGAGACCGAAATCTTTCCTGTTTACTTTACCGTTGATCTCGAAGCCCGCGCGTGTATTTCCCCAGGGATCTGCGGCAATGCCGTTGAAGTTAACTGCAAGCTCAACAGGTAGTGTTGTATTGCGAATAGTAAGGTCGCCTTTCAGTGTATACTCGTCATCTGATTTTTTCTTCAACACACCGTTTTTGAATTCGATCGTTGGATATTGCTCAGCTGCGAAAAAGTCGGGTGACTTAAGGTGACCGTCGCGATCTGTAACGTTGGTGTCGATGCTGTTCACATCTATAGAGAAATTTACTTTAGCTCCGTTAAAATCATCTGATTCGCTTTCGATGCCGCCAGTGAATTTCTTGAAGAAACCAGTTACCGTCGAGATGACGAGGTGCTTCACTTTAAACTGTACTTCGCTGTGAGATGCGTCTACGCCCCACTTTGTTTTTGTTAATACTTGATTGCTCATTTTGTTTCGTTGTTTGTATATACAAATAAACGGCAAGAGACGGCCCTGGTCCATTGAACTGGGTTAATAACGGAAGGAAGGGACTTAATCTAGATTAAGATCGTCCGGTCAAGCCTTGTGCGAAATACGCCGCCTTACCTTACTTAGAAACTCCGGTGTTACTCCAAGATAACTCGCTATATACTTCTGCGGCACGAATTGTTCCAGCGTCGGATATCGCTGGCGAAAAGCTTCATATCTCTCTTCGGCAGAATAGGAATTTATCTCCGTGATCCGGCGGCCGTGTGCAACGAGCGAATTTTGAAACAAGACCCGGAAATACTTTTCAAGCTTCGGCACTTTCTCCAGCAGCGATTCAAAACCTGGATATGTAAGCAGGAAAACTTCTGTGTCCACGAGCGCCCGCGTTGTGTAACACGACTTGTTGTGCTTTGAAAAGCTATCCAGGTCCCCCGTCCACCAGGAAGCCGTCGCAAACTGAAGTACTCTTTCCACTCCATTGGAGTCGGTAAAGTATGTCATCAGGCAGCCCATGTTAACGAAGATGAAGTGCTGGGCTTGCTCCCCGCTTCTCGCAATGATATCGCCGGCCTTTAAAGATCTCGACTCGAGTGACGATAATAACGCAGCTCTTTCAACATCATCGAGCGTTATGTGTTTTTCGATAGCGGCAAGTATACTTTTGAAATCGACCATCAACGTGTTTTAAGCCAGGTGTAGAAACGATCTACTTTGTCCTTATTGTCGGCAAGCCACTTTGTGACTTCGGGATCGCCGGTACTTTTCATGATATGATAACAGAAAGTCTCGAGATGATCGGCGGCTCTCAGATCGGAAAAGAAAGGCACGTAGGTGTCGAAGTAAAAATTAGGTTCGGAATCGTTCTTTTTCTTTTTCTTTTTTGATGATGCGGCTTTCGCTTGATTTTCTTTCAGCTCGGAAAGCATTCCGAGAAACTTATCGGTGTCTTCGACGAAGCGTTGTTGATTTGACTTTGATTTATCCCTATCAACACTCATAAGCCCGAGGAATAACTCGGCAGGTGCCATTGGATTTTTGGCATCAATGGCGGTAGCGCCGATATTGATAGTAAAGACGTTCTGGGTTGAATCTGTTTTCGGATACATCAATTCGAGTAAGCTATTAGCTGCATCCTTCGAACGATTCGAATTGTTTTCGAGAAGAAGAAAGAAGTAATAACAGAGCGCAGCAGAAGCTTTCCTGTTCAACATCTTATTCAGGTTGCCGAGCTGCAGGTTACTACCAGGATGTGAGATGCGAATATTAAGGCCTTTGATGTATGCATTCTCCGCATCGTCGAACCGTTTGAGTGCTGCTAACGTAACACCGTAGTTGAACCAGAGCAGGTAGAAGTCGGGAAATTCTTTAAGCCCTTTCTCGTAAAACTCGGCCGACTCTTTTCTCCGCCCCATCTCGTCGAGGGTGGATCCTTTGGATACGATGGCCAGCCTTCGCGTATCACTGTTGCCAAATTCGATAGCCTTCTCGGCCATCTTCAAAGAGTTTTCGTGATCTCGTTTTGAACTGTACGAGAATGCGGCTTCGTAGTATGCTGTTGCGTTTTTCGGATCGAGACTTATAGCGGCGAGATATTTCTCGATGGCCTTATCGTACTCGCCTGCATCGTGAAGCCTGATGCCTTCTTTGATAAGGCTTTCGGGATCGTGGCCTTCCTTTACCGGTTCGGCATCCTGTGCGAATGCCAACCCTAAAACAAAACAAAGAATAAGGGAGAGTGTTGCTTTCATAGGTAATAAGATACCTAATCGGGTAAATATTTTTGCACGGCGCCAAAAACCCAGGTGCCCGCGAGCGCCGCAAGCAACGTAACGATCGTAACAGAATAACCCGCACCGATCTGCGCGTACAACGGACCCGGGCAAGCTCCCGTAAGTGCCCATCCAAATCCGAAGATCAGTCCGCCGAAGATCACGCCATGATGATATTCTTTCTTCGGCATGTCGATCACGTCGCCAGAGAATGTTTTAACACCAAACTTTCGGATGATCAGCAGGCTCAATGCTCCTACCGGCACGGCAGTCATGAAGATGCCGTACATGTGAAAGCTTTCGAAGTGAAACATTTCCTGGATCCGGAACCACGATATCGCTTCGCCCTTCGTAAGAGCCAATCCGAAGACGATACCCACTAATGCATACTTGAGATTTTTCATACGAGATAAGGCACCACGAAATTTGAAAACAGGATCCCGCCAAGAAAGAAACACATGATCGCGACAAGCGACGGCCATTGCAAGGCCGACAGTCCAAGTATGCCGTGTCCCGATGTGCATCCGCGCGCGTAACATGTACCGAAGCCAACCATAAATCCGCCGGCGATCATCATGATCAGTCCGCGCACCGTTATCACCTCACTCCAGTTGAAGATCTCACGCGGCATCAATACCACCGAGCCATCATTCATCAGCACACCGCCAATGAATCCGCCGATCAGTATTCCGCCAACGAAATACAGGTTCCAGATCTCTTTCTTCCAATCGTATTGAAACAGCGGAATGGATGCCGGGACGCATGCTGCACAGATATGCCGCAGAGTGGATGAGATGCCGAGCTTCTTGTTGCCCAACAACAATAGCAATGGCACCGAGAGACCGATGATGGGGCCGGCTACATACCAGGGCCACGGTTTGTATAGGAATTCCATAGGAATACAAATTTTGTTTAAAGCTAGCAATGTTTTTTATCTTCCGCCCATGAAGACATTAAGCATCCTGTTATTAACACTCGTTGCAGTTAATTACTCTTTTGCGCAAGATCGCGTTCTGCAGGCCGAGTCATCTGTTGTAAGCAATGGCACAGCAACTATCAAAGGTGTAAAAGTTCCATATAAGGTAACTGCCGGCACGCTTCCCGTTTGGAATAGCGAAGGCAAGCCGGTTGCATCGTTGTTCTATACTTATTATGAACGCACCGATGTTACCGATAAGAGTCGTCGCCCTTTCGTGATGTCGTTCAACGGCGGACCCGGCTCTGCTTCGGTGTGGATGCATGTTGCCTATACCGGTCCGAAAATTCTAGAGATCGACAAAGAAGGATATCCCGTTCAGCCTTACGGCGTGAAAGACAATCCATATTCGATACTGGATGTTGCCGATATTGTTTACATCGATCCCGTGAACACAGGATTCTCGCGATTGCTTGATACCAAAGCGGAGAGGAAGGATTTCTTCGGTGTGAATTCCGACATCTCCTACCTCGCCAACTGGCTCGATGTTTTTGTTTCGCGTGCCGGCCGTTGGACGTCACCTAAGTACCTGATTGGCGAAAGCTATGGAACAACACGCGTGTCGGGACTTGCTCTTGCACTTCAGAACCAACATTGGATGTATCTCAATGGTGTGATATTGGTGTCACCGACCGACCTCGGTATTCGTCGCGATGGACCGGTGTCGGATGCGTTGAGCTTACCGTACTATGCCGCAGCTGCCTGGTATCAGAAAGCATTGCCGTCGGATCTTCAACAGAAAGATCTCGATGCTGTGTTGCCCGAAGTTGAGGCCTTCACGATCAATGAACTTATTCCTGCTCTGTCGAAGGGTGGATTTATAGATGAACAATCGCGTAAACAAGTAGCAACGAAGTTTGCACATTATTCAGGTCTTACCGAAGAAGCGGTGCTGTCGCACAACCTTGCAGTGCCTTCAAATTTCTTCTGGAAAGAGCTGCTTCGCACGAAGGGACAGACTATCGGCCGCCTCGATTCAAGATATCTTGGTATCGATAAGAAAACGGCGGGCGACTCACCAGACTATAATGCAGAGCTTACTTCGTGGCTGCATTCATTTACGCCGGCAATCAATTACTACCTGCGCGATGTTCTGAAGTACAAGACCGATCTTCAGTACAACATGTTTGGACCAGTACATCCATGGGATAATACGAATGATAACACGGGCGAAAATCTTCGCCTGGCTATGGCCGAAAATCCATACCTGCACGTGATGTTCCAGTCTGGATATTTCGATGGTGCTACAACTTACTTCGAAGCGAAGTATACTATGTGGCAGCTCGATCCCAGCGGAAAGATGAAAGACCGTCTTTCATTCCAGGGTTATCGAAGCGGACACATGATGTATTTGAGGGCGGAAGATCTGCAGACATCCAACGATCACATTCGCGACTTCATTAAGAAATCGACACCGGCAGCCGGTACGCCCGCGAAGTATTGACGGAAAATTCGAGTAACTTGTGTCAACCCTTACCCGGAGACACTTGACACATGGCTACGTCGGAGAAGTCGGTACTTGAATTCATCACCCGGCTCACGTACAACATCGATGGCATCAGCACGTCGCTGAAGTTATACCTCAGCCAGTTTTTTACATTTCACTTTTCGAATTCGCTCTCGGTTGATGTCATTCAGAACATCGAGAACAAGAAGGCTTCCCGGGGGTATTCCAATAACGATGAGATCAAAAGTGCGGTCGCCGATTTTTCATTGGAGCAACGTGCATGGTGTGTTGCCGTTATCCGGTTGCTGAGAAAAGAAGCGGAGGCCACTGCGGAAAGAAAGTGGTTGAATCGTGTCGATGGGATTGCGAAGGATCTTGAAGTCGTATTCGATCTGAACGACGATCTTATTCAGCATCAGTTATCTAAGATCGAGGAAGAGATAACAGAATACCAGAACCGGCGCGTTGTCCACGTGCAGTTGCGGATCTGGCCGCTGGCCCTTGATTTCATAATCCGGACTTCGGTGATGTTGATATTCGGAGCGTTACAACTTGATTTGAGCATGATCACGGCGTTGAATATCTCGTTGATCCCGGCCATCGTACTGCTGGTAACGTACGTCATTTCGCGACGTGACAGAAAGTACAACATGTTATTGCTACAATCTCACGGAGGACTCCATAAGTTTCGTGTGCAGTTCGGGATCAGCGTAAGCCAATACACATGGCTTGCATTCTTTCTCGGCACGAGTGTGTATGTTAGTTACCTGTTGCCGGATCAGATCTACACGTTTGCATTCACTGGACTTGTGCTTTATTTCTTTATTCTCCTTAGATTCTTTCGCGTGGGCCGGATCGACGAAAACGCTATTGAGCAACTGGTCGAGAGCCCAGGCGCACGGGAAGAGTACGACTACGATCGTAACGACGAGGAGATCGTTCAGTTGGAAACAAAGCTAAACTCATTCACAAGCAGACTCGAAGCTTATGTTCTCGAGAGCGCCTTATTCGGTGCGCTAACGTTCAGCGGGTTTTTGCAGATCATGGCATCGGACCTCGTGAATTTTACAGACCTCGAAAACTTTGCGCAGTACATTTTTAATACATCGCGCGGGTTAATGTATTTCGATCCGAAGATCGTCAATGCCGGATTGACGGGCCTCAGCAATAAAGTAAGCTTGCTGTGCCTTGTCTCCCTCGAAAGTCTCATTTGCTCTGGTTTCTTCCTTGCCGTGATCGCATCGCGATTGCGTTTCAGCGATGTTGCCGATCGCGTTACGACATCACTCAACGTTGCAAAGACATACAATGCAAAAGAAGAAGCGATGCTGTCGGATCGTGGTGCGAGCGAGCGCGACCCGAGAAGACTTGCACACCTTACGGCAAAAGTGAATGAGCAATTACACATCGCGGCGTTGGCACTCGAGACCGTGAATCCCATCATGACCTACATGCGATATTTTCGCAATGGCGGCATCATTGTGTTCCTCGCGATCCTCGTAAGCAGCAGTTTGTTTATCACCAGCGTACTGGGGTGGGTTTTTATCGCGTTGGTTGGAGCTACTTATGTGTACTTCAATTATTCGAGGCTTAATCTTTCGATGAGGGCAGCTTATCTCGCCACGCGGATTCAATTCATCAGGAAATCAATTTTGTTTCTTGTTATTTCAAACATTCCGGTTGTCGTTTCGCTTATCCTTTCCGGAACGAAGTATTGGGCGCTTGCGTCGAGCCTGATGGCGTTGGGTTATGTAACAATATCGCTTTACATTTTTACGTGGCTGACCCTCGCCGCACACGTAGACGAAGAGTTCGGCGATATCGAATCGAATACCAATGTCGTTCGCGCAGGCCGATGGGAGTTCGTAAAATATACGCTCGCAATACTTATCCTTCTTTATGGGATCGGCATGGCGTTTAAGGAGCTCCATCTCCGTGGTGCCAATGAAACAATAACCATCACCCTAACATCGCTTTCCATATTGATGTACTTCGTGGGCTATTATCTTTCAAAGATCAGGTGGCTGGGGGTAATGTGCGGGGTATTACTTGCCATTACAGCCAATGGTGTTCTTTTCAAGACGCTGCATTTGGACGGAGCCAACACTATGTTATTGATAGCCATTGTAGGGCTGATCATTCTTATACCGGTACTGATCTTCAAGCGAAGTTATTTTCACCGCCTGTTCCTGCGATTCACCATAACGATAGCCATCCTGACTATTAGCATCGCTTCAGGACTGTACTACAGGATAGAGTTAGTGGCAAGTCATCACACAACCGACATTGCCCCGATCATCGACGTGCAATCGAGTAACTTTGCAGATAAATTCGAGATCGAACCTTCACTTATACCCGAAGGTCTTCGCAAGTGCGACTGGTATATTGAAACCTATGGTTCAATAGCATACACTGGTGTTTTTCGCGATGTGACGCGCAATTATTACTACTACGCACAAAACCAGGTTGAACTTCAAAAATCGAACGGCGTTGACAAGGAATCTTTACGAAATGCAAGAATCCTCGCGCTGAAAGCACGGCAGATCTATGCCATGTTTTTTCTGGAAGATGAGCTTGAAGATGTGGATGAGACGATAAGGGAGATCGATGAGCTCAGTCGCTAATTCATAAAGCGCACACACACCAACAAGTACAGAGTCTTTAAATGCAACTGGGGTGCTGTCTCCGTTGTTACAAAGTTTTGCATGTAATTAATCTCCGCGTCAAACGGACCGTATGTTATTCCGCCACCAATAGTTCCTGAGTAATCGATTTTTTTCGGGAGCGCATACACTTCCTCCTTCGTTACCTTTTTCGTATAAAGGTTCGTAGAAGTGTAGGTTGTCTTTGAATTCATAAGGAACGCGAATGTACCTCCACCCTTTAAGTAGCCTTTTAATTTATTCCGTGGATTAATAATAAATTTCACACCGGCACCCACGTGGAGAAACGAAAAATTTGAAGCAATGAGATTTACCCGGCTAATGAGATTTTGATTTGAAGCCGTTGACTTTCCCACACTTTGAAACATGAGATTGAAACCCGGGATAACTCTCGTGATCGTTCGCTTTGACATGATCTCGAGGTTTAAGCCGGCGACTATGCTGCTTGTATTTGAGAATTTACTCTCCGGCGCGTTTGCATCTTGCGAGGTCTTAAGATCCTGACCCAGGAACTTAAAATTTGTAGGCCCACCTCCGCCAAATATGCCAAATCTTACTTTGTTGCCAGCATCTTTGGAAACATAAGTCGTTTGTGAAAAACACGAGTTGTATTCATTGATCACTTTCGCAAATGACTTTTCATCATAGCGCACGCCGCCCGTCTTTGCCTTATCACAGTCGGATAACATCTGCCTTAAAGTCTCAGCATAAAAACGCATTTCAACGTATCTTATGTCACTCCTGTATCTTACGTAGTCGAGTTCTTGTATCGGATTGGTATTTTTTTGAACGAAGAAATGCTCCTTACCCGTTTCATCAGTACACTCATACAGGCTCACGACTCCCCTTACGACCAGGTGCAACAGCACGGTGTCGGTTACAATTCGTCTGCCGGGTACTGTTTCAAGATTCGAAGACTCCCTGGGCTTTTTGTCTATGTCAACAATGGTCTTGTAGTAATAAGCATCGTATGTTTTCAGATAGAACATTACCAGTTTCGTGAATGGTATAACTTCCGTTTCTGCAGCTGCCGTGGTTGCAAAATCAATATACGGACGCGACCAATCGGCACGTTCACGGATAAATCCGTGCAATGTATCAACCGCAGTACCTTTTCGATTTAATCTTACAACGTATCCTGGGATCATTCCCTTTTTCGCCGGAGCAGAAGTGTCTACGGGTCTTACTCTCTTTTCGGCAACATAACCTCCCGTAGAATAACAGGAATTATACTCAGAAATGATTTTCATGAATGATTGTTCATCGTATCGAATGTCTGTGGACTTCACTTTATCGCAGTCGGACAGCATCGCTCTCAAAGTCTCGACATAAAATTTCATCTCGATATACTTCATGTCGGCGTTGTGAAATTTTACATAGTCCAACTCCTGCAGCGGATTTTCTTTCTTCTTCACAAAGAAATGTTGCTTCGACGATTCATCCTGATATCCATAGAGATTGACAGCTCCCCTTACCAGCAGATGCAGCAACACTGTATCCCTTACAATGCGACGGCCCGGATTGCCTTCGATGTTATTATCGCGTGGTTTCTTATCGAGATCCAGGATGGTCTTATAGTAATAAGCCTTATACGGCGTGAGGTAAAACATATCCAGGTCCTCGAACAGGATCCGTTGAGGGTCACTGGCTTCGGCCTGAGCGAATTCGATAAATGGCCGCGACCAGTCAGATCGCTCGCGAATGAATCCACGAAGAGTGTCGGTAGAGTTGGCTTTTACAACGTAGCCAGGCACCATCCCCTTCTGGGCAACGGCAACTGAGCAACAAGTAATAATGAGAAGTAGGGCGGGGAGGATTTTCATCCGCCCATATTACGATAATTTTGCCTTGAGATATTCCGCCGTATACCCCTTGCCTTTCTTCACCATCGCCTCTGGCGTTCCTTCAAAGACAAGCTCGCCACCTTTCTTCTCTCCTCCTTCCGGTCCGAGATCGATAATCCAGTCGGCACACTTAATAACCTCGAGGTTATGTTCGATGATGATAATACTGTGACCTTCGTCGACCAGCGCATTGATTGCCTTTAGCAATCTCGAGATATCGTGAAAATGTAAACCCGTTGTAGGTTCATCGAATATGAAAAGAATATGATCGCTGTCGTCGGGAGCATTTTTCCCGAGGAACGACGCCAGCTTTACACGCTGTGCTTCGCCACCACTTAGTGAATTCGATGACTGACCCAGCTTCACGTAGCCTAACCCAACATCATTGAGAGGAAGGATCCTGTCGTGGATCGGCTTTTTTTCTTTAAAGAAGTCCAACGATTCTTCGACAGTCATGTCGAGCACGTCCGAAATCGTTTTGCCCTTGTATTCCACCTCGAGGACCTCCTGCTTGAATCGCTTTCCCTGGCACACTTCACATGTTAAATAAATGTCGGCCATGAATTGCATCTCTACCTTGATCTCACCTTCACCTTCGCAGTTGTCGCAACGACCACCTTCAACGTTGAATGAAAAATGAGAAGGCTTATATCCTCGTTGCACCGACAATGGCTGATCGGCATACAGCTGACGAATAACATCGTATGCTTTCACATAAGAGATCGGGTTCGATCTTGAAGATTTTCCGATCGGATTCTGATCGACAAACTCAACCTGCGAGATCCTTGTGAAGTCGCCATCCATCCTGTCGTACTTGCCCGGCGATTCGGCAACAGATCCATTCAATCTTCCGACAGCCGGGTATAATATTTTTTTGATAAGCGTAGACTTGCCCGAACCACTCACCCCGGTAACAACCGTTAGAACTCCAAGTGGAAACTTAACCGTGAGATTCTTAAGATTATTCTCCCTCGCTCCCACAATCGTTATGGCATCTTTCCACTTGCGACGCACTTTCGGAACGGCAATCTTTTCGCGGCCCGATAGATAATCTGTTGTATGTGAGCTGATCTTTTTATCAAGCTGACTCAACGATCCCTGGAACACCAATTCACCACCATGACTTCCCGCATCCGGGCCAATGTCGATGATCTGGTCGGCAGCCCGCATGATCTCCTCTTCATGTTCGACAACAATCACCGTGTTGCCAAGATCTCTCAATGATAGCAACACCTCAACCATCCGTGCAGTATCGCGCGGGTGAAGACCAATGCTGGGCTCGTCCATGATGTACATGGAACCAACCAACGCGCTGCCAAGTGATGTTGCCAGTTTTATTCTTTGATATTCTCCTCCCGAAAGAGTATTCGTGAGACGATTGAGTGAAAGATAACCAAGGCCAACCTTTACGAGGTATTCCAGCCTGAAACGGATCTCGACTAAAAGTCTATCCGAGATCTTCTTCTCGTAGTCCGGAAGTTTTATAGTTGTTACCAGGTCGTAAAGATCCTCTATCGGCATCAGCACGAGATCGGTTATCGATCGGCCGTCGATCTTCACGTAAGCAGCGTCTTTACGAAGTCGTGTGCCACGGCAATCCGGGCAGGTCGTTCTTCCCCTGTACCGCGATAGCATTACGCGATACTGGATCTTATGCATCTTCGATTCGAGATACCTGAAAAACTGGTTGATACCGTCGAAGTATTCGTTGCCGTTCCACAGCAAGTCTCGTTGTGGCGGCGTAAGTTCACTATATGGACGATGAACAGGGAAATCGAAACGAATGCCGTTCTTCAGCAAGGGCTTCAGCCATCGTTCGCTCATCACTTCACCTTTCCATGGTGCGATAGCATTTTCGTAAACAGACAAGCTCTTGTCGGGGATCACGAGTTCTTCGTCGATGCCCAGTACTTTTCCGAAACCTTCGCAGGTCTGACAGGCGCCGTAAGGGTTATTGAAGCTGAAGAGGTTTACCGAAGGTTCGGTGAATGTAATTCCATCGAGTTCGAAGCGGTCGGAGAACGTAGCTTTCGCTATGCCTTCAACATGAATGAAGCAATCGCCGTGGCCTTCAAAGAATGCTGTCTGTATGGAGTCTGATATACGGAACGTGAGGTCTTCATCGTCGGCGTTTACGGCAGCGCGATCGATTAAGATCTCGAGGTCGCCGGCAACCGTGACCTTCTTCTTTTTACCTGCAAGAATTTCTTCGATGAACTTTGCCTCGCCGTCGACAAGAACACGGGCAAAGCCTTTACTTAATAAAAGATTTAATTCGTCTTCGAGCTTACGTCCTTTCTGGGTTTTCAGAGGGCACGCTACCATGATGCGTGTGCCTGGCTTTTGCTTGTTGATATAATCGACGACATCTGTAACCGTGTCGCGTTTTACTTCTTTGCCGCTAACGGGCGAATATGTTTTACCGATGCGTGCAAAGAGCAGCTTCAGGTAATCGTAGATCTCGGTGCTGGTTCCGACGGTAGAACGAGGATTGCGCGTGTTTACTTTTTGTTCGATGGCGATTGCCGGGGAAACGCCACGGATGTAATCGACATCTGGTTTTTCCATGCGGCCCAGGAACTGTCGCGCGTAGGAGCTAAGGCTTTCTACATACATGCGCTGTCCTTCGGCGAAGAGTGTGTCGAATGCGAGTGAAGATTTTCCGGAGCCCGAAAGGCCGGTAATTACCACGAGTTTGTTCCGTGGTATTGCTACACTTAGGTTTTTAAGATTATTTACTCTTGCACGCTTGATGATGATGTAATCTCTGGGATCTAGCTCATCAAGCTGTTGGTCATCCATCAAAGTCTGGATCATAGCTGGCCTCCCTGCTCTTTCTTCCTCCGCCCTCTTCGTCGTAGTCGTCTGATTCGTTGTTGTTGTCGCCGCCAAATTCGTCGTCGTTGCTGTTATTGTCGAAGTCGTCGCCGTCACCACCTGCGGCGCCTTTTTTTCCGCCACCCACGGCAGGACTGGTATCTTCGCCGAATTCTCCCTTCTCAGCAGACTCAACATCATATTCGCCTTCCGAGTTCTTGGTGGCGGGTAACTTGATCAGATAAGTTGCATCGTCCGTTTCGAGTGGAAACACGAAGATGGGTTCCTTTTTTGCGTTAACGATACGAGTGATGCTTCCTTCGTATCCATTAGGGTATTGAGTCCTCAGTAATTCTTTTAGATCTTCACTCAGGTTCTCCAAACTTTTTATAACGCGCTTTTTGCTCGCAGCCATATATCAATCCACAGAAATTCTCGCCAATTAGTAAAACAAATTACATTGGAGGCAAGATTTTTTGATATTTTTTTGCCGTTCTCGGAAAACTCTCTATTTTTCTCAAACAAATCCAAAATCACAAACCCCTAAGACACTATCGACGCAGATTTTTACGTTACCAAATTGTAAACCAAATGATTGATAGCAGATGTAGTGATAGCCAGTTGGTTGCACTCTATCAGAAAGGTAACGAAGGGGCGTTTGAGATGCTGCTTCACCGACACAAGTCCCGTATTTATACGGCAATTTATTTAATAGTAAAGGATCGATATGTAGCTGAGGATCTCCTCCAGGAAACCTTCATCAAGGCGATTAATACTATTAAAGGTGATAAGTATAACGAGGAGGGCAAGTTTGCTCCCTGGATCAGTCGCATCGCACATAATCTAGCTATCGACCACTTCCGCCGTGAGAAGCGTTACCCCGAAGTGGTTTTGGAAGACGGAAGCAGGGTGATGGATTCTCTTCAGTTCGCAGAAGAGTCCTTCGAGGATGTGCAGGTGTTGAAAGAAACAAAAAGCCGCTTGCGTGATCTTGTGAAACAATTGCCCGAAGAACAGAAACAGGTTCTGATTATGAGGCACTACCTGCAGATGAGCTTCCAGGAAATTGCGGACCGTACTGGTGTCAGTATCAACACAGCCCTTGGTCGAATGAGGTATGCGTTGATCAACCTGCGAAAGAAAATGACTCAAATAAATTTCGCCTATGATAAAACTCTTTACCCAAAACGATCTGATCAAATTCCTATACCACGAGACTTCGGTGGAGGAGACGAAGGAGATCAGTAAAGCACTGATGGTTGATGCCGAGCTTCAGGCAATGTACAATGAACTGAAGGCCGTAATGGGCGAACTCGACAGAGACCAGATGGAACCCTCGTCTTCGAGTATTTTGAATATCCTGGCTTATTCTCGCAGCGTAGAGAAAAAAGTATAAAGTGCTTTATTTCTAAAGCACCTTAATCTTAATATTTCTCCAGCGCACTTTTACGCCACCGCCGTCATGTATTTGTAAGGCAATCTTACCGTTGGCCGCACCAATCTTCTGATCTATCAAATGGATCATTTCAACTCCATTTAACCAGGTAGTAACGTCATCTCCCTTAACACGGACTTTCATCGTATTCCACTCTCCCTCTTTCAAAACCTTCTGTTTTTCTGCAGTTGGCTTGATCAGCCATTCGCGTCCGTATGATTCATAAATGCCGCCAGTATCGTGGCCCATGGGCGCAACCTCAGCCTGCCATCCCGAAACCCTCGTTCCCTCTACGGAGCAATGAAAAAAGATCCCGCTGTTTCCGTTCGACTCCTGTTTGAACTCCAGCGTGAGCTCGAAATCTTTGTATTGTTTTTCAGTACCGAAATATCCGTAACCTTTGTCGGGACCACTTTCACAAACCAGGTCGCCGTTTGTGTCAACGTACCACTTCTCAGTTCCATAAACGGTCCAACCTTTGAGGTCTTTTCCGTTGAAGAGAGGCTCTTCTTTTTGAGCAAAGGCCGTCACCGAGAGCGCCATTGCTGCTATTACTAAGTACTTTCTCATTTATATTTGGATTTAGATTTTGAAGATACTTATTCTCCATCAGCATTTTAAGACTCCTGATACAGGCGGAGCAATACGTTCGTGGTACCTCGCGAAGGGCCTGGTGGAACATGGACACACACCGGTAGTCATCACCGCGCACAATGAGACAAAATATTTGCACACGTTCATCGATGGCATCGAAGTTCATTATTTGCCGGTAGCATACGATAATGCTTTCGATTATTATAAAAGAAGCGTTGCGTTCCTGCGGTTTGTTTTTAGAAGCATCAGGATTGCTCTGCAGATCAAAGATGTAGACCGTATTTACGCAATATCTGTTCCACTCACGATAGCGTTCGTGGCCCGCTGGACAAGCTTTCGCAAGGGCATCCCGTATTTTTTTGAAGTCGGCGACCTGTGGCCCGACGCGCCTATCGAGATGGGCTTTATAAGAAATCCATTGATGAAGGCTTCTTTGTATTCCGTTGAGAAGACTGCGTATAGAAAGGCTAAAGCGGTCATTGCCCTTTCCCCCGCAATCAAAGAAGCGATACTTAAGAAAGTGCCGGAAGCAAGGGTTGTTAACATACCTAACATGTCGGACTGCGAGTTTTACAGGCCAGCTTCAAGACATGACAATAAGAAGCTCGTGGTCTCATACATCGGCGCTATAGGCCTGGCCAATGGTCTTGACTATTTGCTTGAATGCGCCAACGCATGCCGAAAGGCTTCGTTGCCTGTACATTTCATGGTGTGTGGCACGGGCAGATTACTCGAGCGACTGAAAGGAAATGCGAGACAACTCGGACTTCAGAATATAACTTTCACAGGCTTCTTAAACCGGGAAGACGTTCGTAAAGTGATGGACATCACCGACGTCATGTTTGTGTGTTACAAAGACCGGCCGATCCTCGAGACCGGTTCGCCAAATAAGTTCTTCGATGGATTAGCTGCCGGTAAACTGATCGTGATCAACTTCGGAGGATGGATCAAAAAAGAGATAGAAGAAAATCGTTGCGGTGTTGCGATATCGAAGTCGGATCCATCCAACTTCGTCAATAAGATCAGTACGTTTATTACCGATCCGGACCTGCTAATAGAATATCAAAAGAATGCGCGGGCTCTCGCGGAAAAGAAATACGACAAGAAGATCCTGATCAACCAGTGGTTGCAAGTCCTTTCCTCTTAGCGATCATCAACTGCCTTTCGTAAAACTTCAGCATCATCCGGAAATATGACATGTAAGCGGCAGCATGCTTTCGCATTTGATTCTCTTCCGTTTTCATAAATCCAGGACCAGTGACAGCGTGTAGTTTGTGATGCACTCCGCTGTCGTCGCGGACCGACATGGCTGAAACACTTCTTGTTTTCGGGAAATACCAGAACGTAACAACAAACGGCACCTGCGACGATGCCATGAGTATAGGCGTACTGATACCGATCGCGGAAACGATAAGACCAGCCACCTGTTGACCTCCGGTTACGCCTTTATAACCGCGAACGTAAATGATCATGTCGGTTTCGGTGGTGTCTTGCGACCAGTCGAAAACTACAGGCCGCGTGTGGGAATAAATTGTAAAGTCGTTGAAGACGCGACCGATCTCGTCCTGAACTTCATTGGGAACTGACGGATCGAATTGTAACTCGACGTTCCAATGTGCTTTAACCGGCGTAACCGGGTAAAATACTTTTGTTGGCGCGCACGATGTACACACCAACAAAATAAACAATAGCGTCGCGATGCTATCAGCTTTCAACTCTTTCGGAAATCTTTCCTGTCTTTTTATTTTTCAAGATCCACTTCTTCGCCCCGTAGTGCGTTACTTCTTCTTTCACCAGGTAATGATCATCATCGTATGAAACGAGGTGACTGTCTTTTGTAACACCTGTTCGGCCGCGCCAGATGTCGAGCTTAACGGGTTCCCATTGTTTAGACTTTACAGATTTGTAACACGCATCCAACACGGCGTTCACAACATAGCCATCGTAGAAAGTTTCTTTGGGTTGTTTGCCTTGCTCCATGGAGTTGAACATGTCCATGAACATATGGTTATAACCAAGTTCATTGAGCTCGTCGCCAACAGGGAATAACCATCCGGAGTTGCTTTCGGCTTTCTCGGCAACGTAGTCGGCGCCTTTGCCCGACGTAAACATTTCGAAGCCTGTGCGGAGGAAGCTGTTGACCCAGATAGTTCCTTCTGTGCCCATCACTTCATCGCGGAGATCGAGACCGCCGCGGAATGTCCAGCTCACTTCGAACTGGCCGATAGCACCGTTCTCGTACTTCACAAGGGCAATAGCATGATCTTCGGCGTCGATAGGTTTTACCTGTGTATCGGCCCAGCACATCACTTCAATTGGCTTGATGTCTTTGCCGATGTAGCTGCGTCCGATCTCGACGCAATGGCATCCCAGGTCGAGCATACATCCTCCGCCTGCCTGGTTGATATCCCAGAACCAATCGCTATGTGGGCCGGGGTGTGTTTCGCGCGACTTCGCCCAAAGGATCCGTCCGAGTGCTCCGTTCTTAACGCTTTCGTGTGCTTTGATGAATTTCGGAGTGTAAACGAGATCTTCGAGATAACCATTGAAGATGCCGGCTTTCTCAACAGCCTCAAGCATTCGCTTCGCTTCTTCGGCGGTGCGTGCAAGTGGTTTGGTGGTGATAACTGCCTTCTTGTGTTTGCAGCACAACATCACGGCTTCTTCGTGGCGATGGTTGGGTAACGAGATACAAACCACATCTACTTCGGGGCGATTGATGGCCGCTTCCATATCGTCGGTTGAGAAAGGAACGTCGTAGTCTTTCGCGAATTTATCTGCGCTTTCTTTACGGCGCGAGAAGATGGTAACGATCTTGTCTTTGTTTCGATAGCCTTGTATCGAGTCGGCATAGAATCGGCCAATGAAACCTGAGCCGAGCATTGCGATTTTTTTCATGAGAGTAAAAGTTTATGCTGCTGTTTCGATTTGTTTTTTCTCTTTGAATAAGAGTAAGAAGAAGATGAGTACGCCGAAAGAAATATAGGCGGGCACCATCCATACCTGGTGCCAGTCGGTAATATCGGATGTTGCTCCTTCCACCACAAAACCAGAAAAGTAAGTTCCGATCACCATACCAATGCCGTAGCTGGCCAACGTGAATAAAGCTTGCGCGGAGTTTTTGATCTTTTCACTTGCTTTCTTTTCGGTGTACATATAACCAGTGACGAAGAAGAAATCATAACAGATACCATGAAGAATGATACCAGCATAGATCATCCACATGTTGTCGGTAATATTACCAAAGGCGAAGCAGATGTAACGGAAGAGCCAGGCCAGTATGCCCATGAGCAGCATGTTCTTTACGCCGATGCTATTGAACAGGAATGGAATGGCGATAATGAATATCGCTTCCGAAGCTTGTCCGAATGTCATTTTCGCGGCAGCATCTTTCACACCAATTGAATTCAGGAACACGTTGGCGAATCCATAATAAAATGAAAGAGGAATGCAGATGAGGATCGCCGATATGAAGAAAATGGTGTAAGACCTGTTCTTAAACAATACGAAGGCATCGAGTCCGAGGGTGCTTGACGCCGATGCATCCGAGGTTTTTCCTTTCGGTGGTGTGTTCGGTAAGACAAAGCTGAACAATCCAAGAACACCGGAAGCGATCGCCGCCATCTGGAAAGTGGCGATAGAATTTTCTTTGTCGAAGCCAAGCGAGCTGATAAGAATACCGGCGGCAATCCATCCGAGAGTTCCGAATACCCTTATCCATGGAAATTGTTTCCCGGCATCGTTCATCTGGCTGAACGCGATATTGTTTGAAAGCGCGATGGTTGGCATGTACAGCATGCTGTATACCAACACTAACCAATAGAATGCTGTGTTGTCTTTGATCTGTGTTGCGAGGAACAACAGGACTGCGCCCACAAGGTGAAGCACGCCCATGATACGTTGTGCCGCGAAATATTTATCGGCAATAAAGCCAATGAAGAAAGGTGAGATGATTGTTGCGATAGCAAGCGCTCCGTATGCTGCGCCGATCTGTGTACCCGATGCGTTCAGGTACTGTGTCATGTAGGTGCCAAGTGTTACATACCACGCGCCCCAAATAAAATACTCGAGGAGCATCATGAACGAGAGCTGCGCGCGCACGCCGACGGTATAGTTTGTCATAAGAGTGAGTTGGTGCCCTCGTAAATTAAGCAAAACACGCTGACGCGTGTCGCCACCGAAATAAAAATTTATCAGTTATTCGATGTGCTCTTCAACCTCGTCCATCTTTTCGTCGGTATACTTTCCGGACGTAGCATAAACGATCTTGCCTTCAGGGTCGAGAACAAAGAAATATGGAATATCTTTTTTCTCGAAGTCGAGCGCTTCTTTGTAAGCCTTCAGTTCTCCTTTATAAAAAAGGATGTATGGAAGCAGCTGTGGGTCTACGTTCTTGATGGCCTTCTTTTTGGCAGTGCCTGTTGCGGCAGCATTTATACCCGTAAACATGGGCACGAAATACACATTAACATCGTAGCCCATGCCAGACATGAGTCCGCCGTTTGCTTTCTGAATGAATTTCGAGAATACCGGGTTGAACCAACTGTTCAATTCATCTTCCGATTTCTTTGAATACGCCAGCCCGAGCAGCGTGTACTTGCCCCTCACATCGCCGGGAAGAGATACTTTCTTGTCTTCAACAGTTTCCGCCTGCATATCGGGAAACATTTTGCCCACCACCTGGGCCGATAGATTAAAAGCCAGAACCACACAGACAGCCGTTACCACGAGTTTCTTCATGAGACTAATTTAACACTAATAATTCCTTTTATCCGTATAACTTCGCACAATGGAAGCCCTTGTCCTGCTTGGCATTGCGACCGCGCCCTGCGTGGCGATAGGGCTTTACATTTACCTCAACGACAAGCACGAACGTGAGCCGATCGGCCTCCTGCTAAGGGCATATTTCTACGGCGTTCTTGCAATCGGTGTCACGTATGGGATCACCAAGTTGATCAACATGGTTATCATCATCGACGAGAAAGATCTTACAGAGCAGGCGATACATGCTTTCCTTATTGTGGCACTCGTTGAAGAAGCCAGCAAGTTTTTGTTTGTGCGTGGACTTCTATACAACAACGTAAACTTCAACGAACCATTCGATGGTATAGTGTATTCGGTGATGGTTGGAATGGGCTTCGCAACATTCGAAAATATACTTTATGTGCTCAACGCCGGGGTGAGTGTAGGAATCATGCGGATGTTTACCGCTGTTCCCGCCCACGCATGTTTTGCGGTGCTTATGGGATTCTACCTTGGTAAAGCAAAGTTCGATCATCAGAAAGGCTATCATGCATTTTATGCATTGGGCGTAGCTACATTGTTCCACGGCGCATACGACTATTGTCTGTTCGTATCGTGGATGCCGGGAATCTGGATTGGAACAATTGTAGCGCTTGCTATCGCTATCGCCCTTTCACGAAAGGCAATCCTGATACATCAAATTGCGTCGCCGTTCCAGGTGAGCTATGAAGAGGAGGAAGAAGTTATTGAAGCAGCAGAGCCTGTCGATAAAAATCATTTCTCTTCAGACTCATCAAACGCTGGAGCAGAGATCTGACTCCCTAAGAATATTGCATTTATAAACATCTTATTGGTACCATACCAATAACCCCTGAAGTTTGGATCGTCGATAAACAAGATCGCTCTTCCCTGTCCCACACTACTTACCATCAGCGAAGGCGAATTTTTCATCTTCGTAAGATTAACAGGATGAATATAACCACTCAACCTGGGGTTGGCCGTCATCTTTGCAATGGTGCTGAATGGATTCTTCGATGGTTCGAGGAAGTTATTATGATTTCGCCATACAGGAAGCTCTCGTGAAGTGTATCCAAATCCCAGGGGATGAGTGATGTCGAGGTCGGTCATGTAAATAGATCCGCCGATGGCGCGTGAGCCCTGGTAGTCGCGCGCTTCACCGAAGTCGATGCGCGGCGTTTCTTTCTTCTCTTCTTCTTTTTTCAACTGCTCTTCTATAAGCTTGGCAGTGATTGCCCAACTCACGGCATTACGAACGAGGATCAGCGATCCGCCTTGCTGCATCCATGTCTTCAACTTTGTGATGCCTGCATCTCCGAGTGGTGTATAGTTCCCGGAGACCATAATGATCGTCGTATAATCCTGCAGCTTCAGGTTGGCGAACTGGTTGGTATTTACTTTCGTGATGGGCATACCGATCTTCGAATCACTTAAGTACCAAACGAAGCCGGCTTCATTCGCAGCAACACCATCGCCAACCAGCATTGCCACTTTTGGTTTTGAAATCGTTCGTATGTTGTTGCTGCCGAGATCTACACCTTCAAGACTGAAGCCGGTATTAACAGGATATGCATCAACACCCGATAACAGCACGGCGTCACTAAGAACTTTATGAAGATCATCGGCAGAAAGATTCTGGTCGGCAACGGGAATGACCAAAGTGCCATAGCCGAAATTTTTCTTTGTGTTATCGATCGTTGCTGCGAATGGTTTGAATGCGGACTTTACGAAGACACCATGATCTAATAAATACCAAAGAGCTTTCGGAGCATTGTATTCACTCCACTCCATCAGGTAAGCGTAAGTTGATTTTTTAAATGTTAAAGGAATGATGAGTTCATCTAAAGTGACTTTGTCCTTTTTTGGTGGAGATGAGCTCAACGCTTCATATGGCATGTTATATGCGAGAGCCATTGTCCACGTAGAGGCATCGTAAAAAACACTGTCGTGGTATTGAGTAACTTTTTCAAAAAAGCTTCTGACAAGACGGTACTGTGTTTGATCTGTTGGAACAAGGAAGCGATCGCCCGACTTATAAATCTCGATTTTATGCAGCAGCAATAATTCTGTAAATGCTTTTGTTTTGCTCTTATCTTTTGCGTCACCATAGGCATATCCCTTTATCGATGACTTCTTCGCCTCATCCAACGCACTCTTGAAAAACTCCTGCTGATGTTTCAGCAACAGCTCGCGATTGTCGACAGCAGCCTTGATCGTTGCGAGACTGGTGCGAACATGATTCCGGATGGTGAAAGCAAACGTTACGACTTTAGTCGAACTCTGTTGAACGTGGCCGCGCGAGCTTGCCTGCTCGAATACTAAACCGAGGCCACCGTGAATATCGGGATACGTAGATCCATAGCCAGGATAACTGTTGTCGAATTCTTCTTTGGTGAAATACAACGAACCGATCTCATCCAGTGCTTTCGAAAAATACCTGGCGAAGATGTTGTTCAGTTGCTCGTAGTTCGCGCGCGGCACCACCGGATTTTCGGAGCCTAACGGTTTGGTCGGCTCAAAGAAGTTGGTGGCATTTGTTCCCATCTCATGATAGTCGGTGCAAACATTCGGCAGCCACTGGTGAAAGAACGCTACCCTGTTACGACTCTCCGGGTGTGCCAGCGGAAGCCAGTCGCGGTTGAGATCAAACCAATAATGGTTAGTCCTTCCCCCGGGCCATGCTTCGTTGTGTTCGCGGTCCGCCGGGTCGGCTACGGGAGGAAAAGACTTGTTCATATTCGCCCACATGGTATGACGGTCGCGGCCATCGGGGTTATAGTTGGGATCGATATGGATGATAGCATTGCGAAGGGTGTTGCTGATCTCGTCGCCCTGCGATGCCACCAGGTAGTAGGCCGTGAGCATGGCGGCTTCGCTGCTCGAAGGTTCGTTGCCATGAACATTATAACCGTGTGTGATGACGACAGGCATGCCGGCTGTGTTAACCTGCTGACCTGGTTGTGAGAGCTTGAGATGTTCTTTACGGATGTCGTCCAGCTTGTTGTAGTTGTCGGTGCTCGTGATGGTTAATACCACCTGCGGACGTTGTTCGTGTGTGTACCCGATGATTTGAAAATGTGCCTTTGGAGACAACCGGGCGAGTTCTTTGAAGTATTCTACGATGCGATCGTGACGCGTATGCCAGTCGCCAACGGGGTATCCGAGAAACTGTTCGGGTGTTGGTATAGCCGGATCGAATGATGTTCCGGCAGGAAAGAAATCCTTATAATTATTGGCACTATTTTGACCAAAGACTGATGTCGAGATGAGAGCCAGTAACAGCAAAATCTTTCTCATAATTCGGGGAAGGTTTTCCTCTTTGCCAATATAGTGATAAGTGGCGTCCAGCAATAGTTTGCAGAGTTTAGGGCTAATCATTTGATGATACCAAAAAGCTTCTATATTTGCGCCCCAATAAGACACACTAAACACTTATAACCACTATGACAAAGGCTGAACTTATCAGTAAGATCGCTGAAGACGCTGGCCTAACAAAGGCAACTGCCGGCGCAGCACTTGAATCATTCCTTGAAGGAGTTACAAAAACATTGAAGTCTGGCGACAAGCTGACGCTTGTTGGCTTCGGTACTTTTTCTGTTTCTAAGAGAGCAGCTCGCAAAGGCCGCAATCCATTCACTGGCGAAGAGATCAAGATCAAAGCTAAGAAGGTTGCTAAGTTCAAAGCTAGCAAAGAGCTTTCTGGCAAACTTTGATTTTAAAGGACCCAGATCAACAGGTCAAACAAAAAACCCCAGCACGCTGGGGTTTTTTTTATTTAGAAGCCATCGTCGGTTTCGTCTTTCTTCTTGTCCTTCTTCTTCGAAGACGTCCCGCCCTGCAAATCATAATCAGTTTCTAATCCGAGGTAGTCTTTCCTGAAGCGCCTGATAAATGCGAGTGTTTCTTCATCCGAACCGGGGATGAACACCAGTTCACCGACTTTCGCCTTCGATGCATTACTCTTCTTCGCGATAAGGTCATTGAATGCCGGATCACTCGATTGTATCATCAACCGGTTGTCTTCATAACCGAAGTAGTACCACGCATCGGGGCTCGCTTTGAAGAACACGTGGAACACCTGTGTGCCATCTTCGTTCTTGCGAAGTTCCATGAAGCCATCAAACGCGCCATTGATGTCGTACTTGTTGATGTTGCTTAAGCCGAGATTGCCTGTGCTGTAGAATGCTTTGAACTTTTGCGACCACTTGAGATTGACAGTTGAGAAAACCAACGGCTTCGCGAGACCGGGAACGGTAGCGAGAGGAACATAAGCCTGCAACGACTTTGCTTCGTAGTCTTTCGCAGCACGTTCGCCAACAATATCCGCGATCTTATAAAGCAACTCGGTTTGATCGCCCAATGCTTCTTCCTGTATCCCTTCGTTCTTGATTACCTCGGTGATGTTCTTGGCCATCATGTCGTATGCCTGCGATGGGATGCCCATCTCGGCCATGATGAATGAGTTCATCTTAATGTCGTTGGTCTCGAGATTACCGGAACCCAATGCTGTCGCCGTGATCTTGAAATCTTTCAATCCACCGCGGAAGAAGTTCACAGGTCCTTCGAAACGAACTTCCTGCTTGTCTTCATTGTAAGCTAATACCTTACCCGAAAGTTTTTCGCCGGCAGCCTTCGCACGATCTTCTATCTTAAACTCCGTGCTGTCGAAATACAAAGAGCCGCTCGGGACAAAGAAGTCTTCGTCGTCCTGGTTCTTCTTATCGAATACAAACGTGATGTAGAGACTATTGTCGTCGGCAAAGTGAAGACCGGCCTGCACTTTATTTCCTTCTTCCGTAACAGCCTTATCGAAGTCGAGATAGATCTCTTTTTCATCACCACTTTGTTCGTGATGGATCCACGTGTTGTACCCTTTGATCTTCTTGAGATCGAGCTTCACAAATCCACGCAACTGAAGCGCAGGCTTCGTGGCATACATGGTCATGTCGCCTTTGTAAAAAATTCGTGGTGCGATCAAGAGGTTGTCTTTATCTACAACTGTTCCGTTGGCAACTGTTTGTTGTGTTGCTGCCGACTCCTGGTGTTTTCTTCCGAGGCCGAATCTTGACGTCTTCACTGCCTCACCGATCGCTTCCAAATGGAAGTCGGTCATCTTGATGGCAAACGTATCGCTGAGCGCATTCACATACTGGTACGTTGCATAACCGGAGAAATCTTTTCTCGAATGGATATCAACAACGCCTTCGGTAAGACGGTGATAACCGTTCAGCGTGTCAAGAACGATCGTTGTATTTTTCAGTTGACCAATCTTAGAGTTCTCGAGGATCAACACTTCATTGTGATCGGGAGTGATCTTCGCATCGGCCACGACGATGTAGGGGATACCGCTCACTTTCAATTGCTGTGTCTTGATATCATACTCGGCCTTCTCGGCATTAAAAACAAGTGAGTCAAGATCTTCGCGCGTGGTATAGAAGTACGATTCATCTAACGGCACATCTTTGCCTTTCGTCATCGTTACGGTTTGAGTGTTCAGATCCCAGCGAGCATCGGTGATAGAAGTCTTGAACTGCGCATACGGAAATTCGAAGGCCGCCTCTCCTTCTATTTCGGGACTGATGTTCGCATAGTTCTCCTGGAGATTGAATTTCAGGCGGACGTCTTTACCTGCAAGCGCTGGCTTATCGGTATTGGTTGTCTTAATCTGGAATTGTGCATGTCGCGCGGTGAAATCTTTTGCGGAGAACGTCATCTGGTCGGACTTCAATTCTGACCCGCGTGTGATCAACGATCCTTTTCCACTTGTTCCTGTTTTTGAAACAATCAGTTCGCCATTGAGCTGCGCCGTAGCATTGTACAGGCTGAAGGGATCTCGCAGGTTCTTCAGACCAAACTGGTCTTGCTTCGGCAGCCACTTCAATTTGTATTCGGGCAACGTGATCTGCGGATACCACGAACTTCCAAACTGCTTTTCTTTCAATTCTCCAACCGACCCGCGACCAACAACGGAATCGGGGTAGAAAACAAAATCTTCAGACTCGACAGTAGCAGCGAGGTATTCTATCTTACCTGTAGCGCGAATGCCAGCGTTGTCGAGACCCATGGCTCCGAATAATTTTCCTTCGCCGTTATACAAGTTGTAGCCAGTGGTTGGTACAGCGTGCTGGAAGCCCAACGATTTGTCGGCCATTGTGTGGAGGTTCTCTTTGAAACTCGGGAACATCCCGCTCGACACGAATGTACCTTCGAAGTTGATCGCTGCCGGATCGGCATCGCTCAAGCTATCGAGCTTAAATGGTGGGATCACAAAGAACACCGACCTATCATAAGCACCATCCAGCACTTCTCGCCTGTCGAAGTAGATAACACCGCCGGCACTTGCATCGAGACGTGGAAAGTTTGGGATCTTCTTTCGTCCCGATTTATTATCGGGCCTGTTGATGAACAGCGTGCCCTGGGTTTTGTTCTTGCCTGCTTCGAGTCCGCCGGCAGCTTGCGCTGTTGAGTCGGCACCCACCATGGCGTTGTTTACTCTGCGCCTTACAGGCTGACCTTTCGCGTTCAACTCAGTTACATAAAATCTTATCGAGTCGATGTGATTAAGATTAATGAAGAAGCTATCGTACTTCAACATGAAATCTTTACCGTTGATCTCGAAGTTACCCGCAGTGATCTTCCCGTTGAACTTGATGTCGCGATTCTGAAGCAATGTGATCACGCTGCTGTCGGGTTTGATGACGACATTCAGTGAATCGCTGATCTTAAATTCTTCCACACCACGAACGGTCATATATCCTTTCGGGAAATTGATGGTGGCATTCGCGGGACCGTTCACGATCGAATGGATCTTCATATTGTCGTAGTCCGATTCGTTTTTACGGGCATCGTTGATGTGAAGCACTTTGTCTTTCACACGTATCATACCAGTATGAAGATCGTAGTCGATCATTCCCTTTTGCGCGAGGAACGTCATTGCTCCGTGGATCTCATTGAAAGTTTTTCCATTCGGCTTCATGAGATCGGCCGCGTTGAATTCACGAACGCCGTTCTTATTCACATAATTGGCAACGATCACCAACGGATGGAACGTGAAGCCAACACCTTTCAGCTGTTTGAAATCATTTGGATCGAAGAAGTCCTGCGACTCGAGAACCATCGGAGCCTGGCTCAACCCGGCAGATGTGAAAATGTTCAGACTATCGGCGCCGGTGCTGTCGCCTTTCAATCCCCATCGAAGAACATCGCCAGTGAAGTCGACCCTGAAATAAGATGACGTGAACGGAGTGTCTTTCAATCCTCCGCGACTTCTTTGTAGCGTGAGTTGTTTCTTTGCGTAGTTATAGCTCACCTGAACGCCGGGATGAAATATAGAATCGTTGCCCTGGTAGATCTCCACGGCGGCGTTGCGTGAGACGATCGTTGAGTCGTCGCGGAACTCAAACAAAGCTGATCGTGCTTCGAACTTCTTCGCGGTTTCGGTCGACACTTCGATCTTTGCACTACCGCCGTTCAGCGAGGCGCTGTAAACGTGGCGACCGTTGAGTGCGAAGCCACCAGTGTACTTGAGATTGCTATCGCCAAGCCCGAGCATAGGGATGTTGCTCTCGTAAGAAACAAATCTCGGATATGAAGCTGCTGCTGAATCGCGATGACGTACCGATGTGAATTCAACAACTCCATCTATTTGTCCACTTACACGGCCGGTGTAGATCATCTTCACCTGCTCTGCTTTAAATCGCGGGCGTGTTGTGTTGAAATAATATTTTTTGAGGTCGGCGTAAACAGAATCGCGATTCAATGAAACTGTGCTCCAATCGAAACGTCCACCTTCCCCGATGAATACATTGTCGGACATCTGGAACGTGCCTTTGGTGTTGTACACAAAAGCGGAGTCGTAAGGTGTTGCGAAGTTGAGTGTTACTTTTTCGAAGCGTATCACAGCGCCGATTGGCTCTGGTATGAAGACGGGCTGTTGCCACGGCGATGAAGTTGCGAGTGAAGTTGTGTCGGCGGGTTCGTCGTTCCAGCTCGTGTTGTTTGTGTTCTGGTTGTTGAGATCGTCGAGTGATTCGGTACTGGTTGTGTCGGGCGGCGGTGTTACCGGGATCTCTATCGCGATGTAGTCGAACGAATAGGAGTCGTCTTTTGCATAAAGTCGTGCAGCCTTCTCGTAATGAAGTGCATGATGTTGAAAGAAGGCGCGGCTGTTGGCAAAGAATACAGAGCCTTTGTTGACGTCTTCGTTCTCGATCACTTTGCCGGCTACTTTTAAATATGACGACAGCACCTGGTTGTCGGCCTTCTCGATATTCATGGCGTCGACGAGGGCGCCGAAGTAGTTTTGGACGTGAGGGCGGAGGCGATAGCCTTTTTTCTTCATCATCTTAGACTGCTTCATGACCACGATCTGGAGGTCGGTGCCAAGGCCGGCCCATACGTTGGAGAGTGCCATACCGATGGCTATGGCGTCGGCGGCGCGGGTGTTTTCCAACGCAAGGCGAACGCTATCCTGGAAGGGCAAACGGGGGGCTTGACCAGCTCCATTTTGTGCAAACGAAGTGGAAAAACTGACTAAAACGAGGATAATATATGCTAAGGCCCTGTTCACGCGGCAAAACCTCACAAAATCGTCAAAAAATGGCAGAGATGAAATAGAACGAAAAGTGGAGGGGTGGAAGTGCTTTGAACAGGGCCTGGGTAGCTTAAATTATTGTTGTTAGTCGGCGGCTTTTGAGAGGGGTTGAGATGTGGTTGCGTTATACGGCACCACGAGTTCGAGATGGCTAAGGCGGAAGTCGAAATGGTTCATTCTAACATCAATGCGGTCTAATCTCAAGTTCACTTCGTTTAGTCGTTGACCGACCATGGTAAAGCGGCGATCTATTTCCTTGAATTGGATTGTGAATCGCTGATCCATTTCTTTGATCTGGGTAGTTAAGCGTTCATCCATCTCCGTCACTCGTTGACCCAACTCATTTAGTCTCTTGTCAAAGTGTTCTTTGAAGGGCTGCAGTTCTTCCCTGACTGCAATTTTGATTTCGTCACGAAACACGGTCTTGATCGCGCCAATGTCTTCTTTTGTTAATGTCATGGTTAAAAATTTTTTGGTTGAAAAGAATTTTTGCCCTTGACGCAAATTTCAACCATGACTGAAGCGAAAGCAAAAAATCACCTGTACGGTTTTCCTTATCATTTTTTGGTCAGCAACACGGCGGCCCATGTTTCTCTTTCACTCCGCGAGATCTCACGAAGACCAAATTTGCCAGCAACATCGATGAGATCGTCAACATCTTTCGTATAAAAGCCGCTGATCAACAGCATCCCACCCTGCACCAGGTGCCAAGCATATTGTTCCATCTCCGCTATCAACACATTCTTGTTGATGTTCGCCAGAACGATATCGAAACTCTCCGAGAACTTCATATCACCGATCGTTCCGCGTTGTATGTGAATGTTCAACGCATCATTCACTTCGGCATTCTCCTCACCATTCAATACACTCCACTCATCGATATCGAATGCCTCAACGCTCGTCGCCCCAACTTTCGAAGCCATGACAGATAGTATCGCCGTTCCACAACCAGCATCCATCACGCGCTTGCCTTTGTGATCGATCTTCAACTGGTTGCTCAACATTAAATGAGTAGTCTCGTGATGTCCCGTACCGAACGACATCTTCGGAGTAATGATGATCTCTATAGGGAAAGTCTTGTTGAGCTGGTGAAACGCAGCCCTCACAAGAACAGTGTCGTCAACTATAATGGGATCTACGTTCTTCTCCCACTCTTCATTCCAGTTTTGTTTTTCAACTCTTTCGAAAAGAAACTGCAGCGGCTTTACGTGATCGTACTTGTGTTGAATGGCATCAACCTCCTTCCGATCGGCCTTATCTTCTTCAGCGTAAGCTTCGAAGCCGGAGTCGGTTTCCATAAACGTATCGAAACCGGCTTCGGCAATCTCGGCCATTAATATTTCGGAGAATGAAAGATCGCAGATGACCTCCAGGCGTGTGTAGTAATTACTCACGCAACTCCTTTGATGATGTCGACGAAGTCGCGTGCCTTCAATGAAGCGCCACCAACTAATCCGCCATCAACATCCTTGCAAGCAAAAAGCTCTTTCGCATTATCGGGCTTCACACTTCCGCCATACAATATGGATATGGACTCCGCAACGTCATTGCCGTACTTCTTTGCAATGTGACCACGAATAACGGCATGCATATCCTGCGCCTGCTGCGACGTTGCCGTCTTGCCCGTACCAATCGCCCAAACCGGTTCGTATGCAATCACAACTTTCTTAATGTCATCGGCCGACAAATGAAAAAGACTTTCTTCAGTCTGTTGTTTCACCAACGCTTCATGTGTTCCTTTCTCGCGGATGTCGAGTGGTTCGCCGTTACAAAATATTGGTGTGAGTCCATTTGCGAGTGCACGGTCAACTTTCTTCGCGAGCAACGCACCGTTCTCTCCGAAATACTGGCGGCGTTCGCTGTGACCAATGATCACATAAGGGATCTGCATCGACTTCAACATCGCTGCCGATGTTTCTCCTGTATACGCACCAGAGTCGTGCTCGCTGCAATTCTGTGCGCCAACAGTAATCTTAGAACTGCCAAGTTGCTCCTTTACCTTCAACAGGTAAGGGAATGGTGTACACAAGACAGCTTCTGCATTGTTCTTTACCTCGGCATTAGTAAGGGTGATCAATTCAGTAACAAGTGCAGTTGCTTCCGCCAGCGTCTTGTTCATTTTCCAGTTACCGGCAACAATTTTTTTTCGCATAAATTCTATAGACAGTTTAAAAGGTTACAGATGCAGTAGGGCTGTCGTTTGTAAGACGAATGCTCTTTACTTTTTCTTTATAATTCACGTTCACCAGGTTCGACTGATCATCGTGTGTTTCGAGGATCACACGGTTGGTGACTTCTATTGTCGAGAACTTTTTGATGTTCTCGATCTCAACATAACAGATGATGGCAGGTCCTTCTATTTCATGACCGATGTAATTCAACTTCACGGCCTTCTTGTCGACTTTCATTTTTACTGTTTCCGCCAGGTATTCCTTTACAAGATTGTCGGTCGTTTTGCCGCCGCCCGGCTCGAGGAGGTCTAACTCCTGGTCGTTAATTTTCTTTCGGATCGACAGCTCGAGGTCGTCGATGAAGATCCGCATCGTTACCTGCAGGGCCTTCGATTTCTCGTTGTGCTCGATTTCAGTAATGGAAAGATGGATCGGGTGAAACCAAAGCACAAGGCTAAAAAGTAGCGACATCATAGTCCTCAAAATTACAAGTATTTTGACTTATACTTGTGCCCTAAAATTAAACGGTGGATCAATTCTGGGCATACCTTCTAATTGGAAAAGATCACATCCTTGACCTTCGAAACGGCTATGATCACATCCTTTTTGTGATGGCCCTCTGTGCTGTGTACTCCGTTCGCGACTGGAGGAAGGTACTCATCCTGGTAACAGCCTTTACCGTTGGTCATTCCATCACCCTTGCGCTCGCAACTTTCAACGTCGTCACATTCAATAGCACCGTCATAGAATTCCTGATACCCTGTACGATTTTCATCACAGCCGTTACAAATCTTTTCCGAAGTGAAGCAAGTGTAGAAAAGAGCAGCATCCACATCAACTATCTCTTCGCGGGCGGCTTCGGTCTCATTCACGGTCTCGGTTTCTCAACCCTTTTACGGGAGCTTTTAGGCAAAAGCGAAAACATCGTATCTCTCCTGCTCGCCTTTAATGTAGGGCTCGAGTTTGGTCAGATAATTATCGTTGCAATATTTATGGCGACCACCTTTATTATTGTTGATCTTGCGGCCGTTTCGAGAAGGGACTGGAAGATGATAGTGTCGTCGGCAATTGCCGGTATAGCCCTGATCTTAATTAAGGAATCTGATTTATTGAACTAGATACACCTAACCTATGAAGTTTATTATTTCGCTGTTCATGGCAATGATCGTATTCGGCGCCATGGCCCAGGAACAACAGCAGCCCTGGAAAGGAAAATTCGAGCAACTCGACCAGATACTCCCAACGCCTAACGAGTATCGCACCGGCTCCGGCGCTCCCGGCCCAAAGTACTGGCAACAACAAGCCGACTACGATATTAAAGTCGAGCTCAACGACGACAACCAGAGCATCACGGGTACCGAAACCATTACGTACACCAACAACTCTCCCGATGTTCTGAAATATCTCTGGCTTCAACTCGATCAAAACCTGTTCGCCAAAGACAGCAACACTCCGAAAACAGCACCCAGTGCAGTAAAAGATTCAGTCTCCACAAAGGCTATCGCGGGACAACTCGGACTCATCGACTTCGACGGAGGTCATAAGATAAAAGCCGTTCGAGATGCTTCAGGTAAAGCGCTGTCGTATACCATCAACGCAACGATGATGCGCATAGACCTTCCCCAGCCTTTGAAACACGGCGAGAAAGTTTCGTTCGGTATCGACTGGTCATTCAATATTGTCGACCGCAACCTCCTCGGTGGCCGCAGCGGCATGGAATATTTCCCCGACGAAAAGAATTACATCTATACAATTGCACAGTTCTTCCCACGCATGTGCGTGTACGACGATGTTGTCGGTTGGCAAAACAAGCAGTTCCTCGGACGTTCGGAGTTCACGGTTCCTTTCGGTGATTATAAAGTTGCTATCACTGTTCCTGCCGATCACATGGTTGGAGCAACAGGTATGCTTCAGAATCCCGACCAGGTATTAAGTGCGCAAGAGCGCGAAAGATTCGAGCAGGCAAAGAAATCGTACGACAAGCCCGTTATCATTCGCACACAAGCCGAAGCTTCGGCGCTCGAGAAAGGACACTCGAAAGAAAAGAAGACATGGCAATTCGCCGCTACGAACGTGCGCGACTTCGCATTTGCATCATCGCGTAAGTTTATCTGGGATGCAATGGCCGTGAAGATCGGAGACAACACACCTCTCGCAATGTCATTCTATCCTAAAGAAGGCAATCCTCTTTGGGAGAAAGAATCTACCAAAGCGGTTAAGAACACGCTCGAAATTTATTCGAAGCACACTATCGATTATCCTTATCCACAAGCTACATCAGTGCACACTGCGAGCATCGGTATGGAGTATCCTATGATCTGCTTCAACTTTGGTCGTCCCGATAAAGACGGTACTTACAGCGATCGCAAGAAGTGGGGAATGATTGGTGTCGTAGTTCACGAAGTTGGTCACAACTTCTTCCCGATGATCATCAACAACGACGAACGACAGTCTACATGGATGGATGAAGGCATCAACAGCTTCGTGCAATATCTTACGGAGCGCGAAAGATATCCTGAGAAGCCGATCGGCCGTGGTGGCGCTTCAGGCATCGTACCTTATATGAAGAGCGACAATTCTACGATGCGTCCACTGATGACCAGCGGCGAGAACGTCGTTCGCATCGGTGAAGAACAATACGGTAAGGCTGCTACCGCTCTGAACATTCTTCGTGAGACCGTAATGGGTCCCGAAACTTTCGACAAAGCCTTCAAAGAATATGCACAACGCTGGGCTTTCAAACATCCGAAGCCTTCCGACTTCTTCCGTACGCTCGAAGATGCATCTGCAGTAGACCTCGACTGGTATTGGAGAGGCTGGTTCTATGGAACCGAGAACGTCGACATGACTCTCGACAACGTGAAGTGGTATAAGCTTCGCAACAGCCAGACAAATATCGAGGCGAAGAACAAGAACGTGAAGAAAGGCGACCTCGGTGCACAAAGCGGCAACGGTAAGCCCAATGAAAATTTCAACAATGGTCCGGAATATTTCTCAGTGATTCCGACCGACGACAGGTTTTACGATGAATTCCAGAATAAAGTAGACGACAAATCAGTTATCACGAAGCTCGAAAAGAAAAACTTCTACGAGATCACTCTCACCAATAAAGGTGGCTTGCTGATGCCGGTTATTATTCAGTGGAATTATAAAGACGGAACTAAAGAGATCGAAAAGCTTCCTGCCGAGATCTGGAGGTTGAATGAAACCAAAGTGACGAAAGTATTCGCCAAGGATAAAGAAGTTGCGAGTATCGTGATCGATCCCAACCAGGAAACAGCCGACGTCAATACCGACGACAACGCGTTCCCGCGCGTACAGGCTCCGAACAAGTTTGATGAAATGAAGAAGAAAAATGCTACTAACTGAGTGCAACGTATAATGTGCAACGATGTCCTTCGAAGGTTCATTGCACTTTGCACGTTGCTCATTGCACGAACAACTGGATGATATGAAGAACCAAATAATACTATGCGCCTTGTTGCTCTTCGGAACAATACTAAGCTTCGCGCAAGAACAGAAAGGTTGGAAAGGAAAATTCGAACAACTTGGCGAAACACTGCCAACACCCAACAGCTACCGTAGTTCATCCGGAGCTCCCGGTGTTGATTACTGGCAGAACCGTGCCGACTATGTTATCAACGTGGAGCTCAACGACGACACACAGCTCGTTACGGGCTCCGAAACAATTACATATCACAACAGCTCTCCAGAAACATTAACATATCTCTGGCTTCAGTTGGACCAAAACATCCTGAAGAACCAGGGCATCGGTTTCAAAACACAACCGAGTCGTATAAGAGACTCCGTTCCTACCCGGCAGTTTGGTGGTGTTGTGGAAGCTTTCGATTACGAAGGAGGTTATAATATTAAGTTGGTGAAAGACGCGGCAAGCGGAAAAGATCTTTCGTACACGATCAACTTCACGATGATGCGTGTTGAACTTCCGGCTCCAATGAAGAGCGGCGACAGCTATAGCTTCAACATCGAGTGGAGTTATACCGAGTACGACCGTATGAAATTCAATGAACGTGGTGGCTACGAATATTTTCCCGAAGACGGAAATTACCTGTACACGCTCGCACAATGGTATCCACGCATGTGTGTGTTCGACGATTACGAAGGCTGGCAGAACAAACAGTTCCTTGGTAGTGGCGAGTTCACTGTTCCTTTCGGAGATTACAAAGTGAAGATCACCGTTCCTTCCGATCACATTGTTGGCGCAACAGGCTGGCTTCAGAATCCGAAAGATGTTCTAACCAAACAACAGCAAGAGCGCTTCGAAACGGCACGCAAAACGTTCGATAAGCAGGTATGGATCGTGACGGAAGAAGAAGCCCGTAAAAAAGAGAAAGAGAAGTTGAAAACAAAAAGCACCTGGGTATTCAATGCAGAGAATGTTCGTGACTTCGCATGGACGTCGTCGCGCAAATTTATCTGGGATGCGATGGCTGTAAAGGTTGGCGACAAAACCCCGCTCGCACAATCATTATATCCAAAAGAAGGCAACCCGCTTTGGGCTAAAGAATCTACGAAGGCTATTAAGAATACGCTCGAAGTTTACTCCGAAAGAACATTCCCTTATCCTTATCCGACAGCTTACTCGATCCACACTGCAGACCAGGGTATGGAATATCCAATGATCTGCTTCAATCATGGTCGTCCGAAGAAAGACGGAACCTATTCGCAACGTGTTCTCGAAGGTATGGTTGGTGTGATAGTGCATGAGGTTGGTCACAACTTCTTCCCGATGATCGTAAACTCCGACGAACGTCAGTGGACATGGATGGACGAAGGATTGAACACATTCCTCGAAAGAGAAACAACACGTACGCGCTATCCGGCATTCGATGTTACAAGCGGATCGCCAAAGGGCATAGCGAATTTTATGCGCGGTGATAAAACGCAGATGCGTCCTGTTATGGCGAGCGCCGACAACCAGGGAAGAAATCACGGTCCCAATGGTTACACCAAACCTTCGGCAGCTCTTACGCTCCTTCGTGAAACTGTTATGGGTCCGGAATTGTTTGATAAGGCATTCAAGGAATACGCACAGCGCTGGGCTTTTAAACAACCGAAGCCTGCCGATTTCTTCCGCACCATGGAAGATGCTTCCGCTGTTGATCTCGACTGGTTCTGGAAAGGCTGGTTCTACACAACCGATAATGTTGATATAGACCTGGATGAAGTGAAATGGTATCGCGTTAGATCGACAACACAGAACCCGGAAAACAAGAACCTTACGACAAAACAAGGAGATCTTGCTAAGGGGGGTTCCGACGGCAAAAAGATCGATTTCAGCTCAGGACCGCAGGAATTTACGGTAACAAACAGCTCGGGAGGCCCCGCTGGCGACCGCAATTCGGAGTTCCGCAATAATATTGATGACAATGCAGTTCGTGCGAAGCTGGAAAATAAGAATATTTACGAGGTCTCTCTCGTCAATAAGGGTGGATTGATTTCACCCGTTATCATCGAATGGACGTATAAGGATGGAAGCAAGGAAACAGAGATATTGCCTGCTGAGATCTGGCGTACAAACGAGGTTGAGGTGAAAAAGGTCTTTTTGAAGGACAAAGAGGTAGTGAATGTAGTTGTAGACCCGAAACTCGAAACAGCCGATGTGAATGTTAGCAACAACGTGTTTCCTAAAAAACCCTCCGCAAACAAATTTGAGGAGATTAAAAAAAGTAATAATTAGAAACCCAATATGAGTAAAGGATTAGTTACGACCCTCGTGATAGTGGGCGCTTTGTTATTGTTCGGATTTATTTTCGTGATGTGGGGCACTGGTGTGTACGACAATGCAGTAAGGCTGCAGGAAGACGTAAACGCATCATGGTCTAACGTCCAAACAACTTATCAGCGTCGTGCCGACCTGATACCCAATCTCGTTGCTACCGTAAAAGGTGCAGCAGAAAATGAGAAAGAAATTCTTACAAGGGTAACAGAAGCAAGAGCTGGGATCTCAAGTGCTAAAACTCCAGAGGATCTCGATCGCGCCGGCAAGACGATCAACTCGGCGATCACTATGGCCTTCGAAGCATATCCACAGATCCGTTCAACCGAGAACTTCCAGGATCTGCAGTCACAGTTGGAAGGAACAGAAAACAGGATCACTGTTGCACGTCAAAGCTATAATGAAAGCATTCGCGGGTATAATACATACATCCGCGGCTTCTTCAAGAAGATGGCATTGTCGTGGTTTGGAAGTGGAGAAGATTTTTCTGTGAAGAAAGGATTCGAAGCAGCTGAAGGCGCACAAGACGCACCACAAGTTAAATTCTAAATATGTTTAAAACCTTCTCCCTGGCCGCCGTCTTCCTGTGCGTAGCATTCGTTGCACAAGCACAGGATTCTTACAGCAAGAAAATCAAAGAATACCTCGAAGCTACCGGCTCAGTCCAGGGTTTCAAGGTCGCAGTGAAGTCGATGATGGGTACCTTCAGGCAGAGCAAGAGTAACGTTCCTGCCGAAGTCTGGGACGAAATGGAGAAGGAATTCATGGGCACAACGATCGATGACCTTGTTGCACTTCTTGCACCGATCTACAAGCAACATCTCACTGAAAGTGACCTCGACGAGATCATTAAGTTCTATAAGTCACCCGTTGGGCTGAAGATGGCAGAGAAGACGCCGATCATTGCGCAACAGTCGATGCAGGCCGGACAGGAATGGGGACAAAAGCTTGCAGAGAAAGTAGCTGCCAAGTTGAAAGAGAAAGGATACAACTAGGAATAAGAAAGTAGAAATAAAAAAGCCCGGGTTAACCGGGCTTTTGTTTTTATAACGCTCTCTTGACTTCTCGCATCTCGTAGCTTTCAATCACATCGCCTTCTTTCATGTCGTTGAAGCCTTCGATGCTCATACCGCAATCGAAACCTGAACGAACTTCGGCAGCATCATCTTTATGACGCTTCAATGATGTGAGCTTGCCGGCATACACAACGATACCATCCCTGATCAAACGAATTGGATTCTGGCGTTTCATGTAGCCATCAGTAACCATACAGCCGGCTACCGTACCAACCTTCGTGATCTTGAATATATTTCGTACTTCGGCATTACCTACAATTATTTCTTCGAGCTCTTTCTCGAGCATACCTTCCATCGCAGCTTTCACATCGTTGATGGCATCGTAGATGATGGAGTACAGGCGGATTTCAATCTCTTCGTTCTCTGCAAGTTTCCTTGCCGATGCCGAAGGGCGCACCTGGAATCCAACGATGATCGCATCTGAAGCCGAAGCAAGAAGAACATCCGATTCGGAGATCTGTCCTACCGACTTCTGTATGATCGATACTGCAACTTTCTGTGTAGAGAGTTTCAACAACGAATCCGACAACGCTTCTACTGATCCGTCCACGTCGCCTTTCACGATAACGTTCAATTGCTTGAACGAACCGATAGCCAAACGACGTCCGATCTCATCGAGCGTAATGTGTTTCTTCGTCCTGATGCTCTGCTCGCGGGCCAGCTGTGAACGCTTGTTGGCGATCTCGCGTGCTTCGCGATCGCTTTCCATCACGTTGAATTTTTCACCAGCCTGCGGAGCTCCATCGAGACCCAGCAACTGAACTGGCGTAGCGGGACCAGCTTCTTTCAAACGATTACCGGTGTCGTCGAACATCGCCTTCACGCGACCATAGTTCGCGCCGGCAACAACGATATCACCGATCTTCAGCGTTCCGCTTTCCACCATCATTGATGCAACAAAGCCGCGGCCTTTATCAAGCGACGCTTCAATCACAGAACCATTAGCTGGTTTATTCGGATTAGCGCGGAGGTTAAGGATCTCCGCTTCGAGTAATACTTTTTCCAACAGGTCGTCGACACCCTTACCGGTTTTCGCCGAGATCTCCTGCACCTGGTATTTACCACCCCAGTCTTCAACAAGGATATTGATCTTCGACAGCGACTCACGAACCTTCTGAGGATTCGCAGCGGGCTTATCGATCTTGTTGATCGCGATAACGATCGGTACACCCGCAGCCTGCGCGTGGTTGATCGCTTCTTTTGTCTGGGGCATCACGTCGTCGTCGGCAGCGACAACGATGATTGCGATATCTGTAAGTTTTGCACCACGTGCACGCATAGCGGTAAACGCTTCGTGACCTGGTGTATCGAGGAATGCAATCTTGTGCCCGCTCTTGGTAGTTACATCGTAGGCACCAATGTGCTGTGTGATACCACCAGCTTCCTGTGCTGTTACTTTTGTATTACGGATATAATCGAGCAATGAAGTCTTACCGTGGTCAACGTGACCCATGATGGTAACGATCGGAGCGCGAGGTTCCAGGTCTTCTTCATTGTCTTCAACTTCTTCGATCTCTGTTTCTTCGTCTGCGGAAGCGAACTGAACATCATATCCGAATTCATCGGCGATCACGGTGATCGCTTCAGCGTCGAGACGCTGGTTGATGGATACGAACATTCCGAGATTCAAACAGGTAGAGATAACTTCGTTCACCGATACGTTCATCAGTGAAGCGAGGTCGTTAGCAGAAATGAATTCTGTTACTTTCAGAACCTTCGAAGACTCTTGTTCTTGTAACAATCTTTCTTCTTCTGCTTCCGAAGCCGATTGACGTTTCTCTTTGCGATACTTCGCGCCGCTGAATTTCTTCTGACCACCACTTAGCTTTGCGAGAGTAGAACGGATCTGGTCCTGGATCTCTTTCTCTGTAGGTTCTTGTTTCTGAGTACGTGGAGGAAGGGGACGTTTGTTGCCACCTTGCTGATGACCACCACCTTGTTGAACACTCGGAGGGAGTCGCTTGCGAGGACGCTTTTGGCGATCCTGGTCTTTGCGAAGATCCGAGGAAGCAACGGGTTGTTCCTTCTTCTTTTCCTTTTCCTGGGGAAGTTCAATTTTGCCTACAACCTTAAGGCCCTGGAGATTGTTAGCTTTCGCTTTGATAAGTTCCTGTTCTGGTTGCTTCTCTGGAACGACAACCGGAGGTTCGACCTTCGGAGGAGTTACAACTTTCGCAACGGGTTTCTCTACAACTTCAGGCTCTTTCTCCTTCTCTTTTTCTTTCTCCTTTTCCTTAGGTTTCTCAACAACCTTCTTCTCAGGTTCAAGTTCGATCTTGCCTACAACCTTAATGCCTTCGAGTTTCGGTTTTTCAACTTCTACTTTCTCGGGCTTGGGTTCTTCTTTTTGTTTAAAGATCTCTTTCGATGAACCGAGGTTCTTAATGAGTATGCGATCTTCTTCATCGGTCTTCTTGCGATGCGTTTCCGTTTCGCTTTTGATGGTAACGTTTTCATTGTGTTTGTTACCTATCGTGAGACCGTGTGCTTCTATTTTTTCGGAGGCAGAAGAAGCATACTCTTTCGAGAGCAGGGTGTATTGTTCGGCACTAAGTTTCGCGTTGGGATTGTTCTCAACCTTGAAGCCCTTCTTTGAGAGAAACTCCAGGATATGGTCTTTCCCGACGTTTAGCTTACGCGATGCCTGCCCTAACCTTATCTCTTTAACATCTTCTGCCATGCTCAAATTTGACTAGTATTTTTTGTATTTGTGTGATTTTAATGTCAATTCTTACTCAAATTCTTTCTTCAGGATGGAGTGAATAGTCTCTACAGTCTCTTCTTCCAGCTCAGTTCTGCGCACTAATTCCTCCTTATTCAGGGCCAGTACGCTCTTCGCTGTATCCAGGCCTATGCGCTTCAATTCGTCGATAACCCATGCTTCGATTTCGTCTGTGAATTCGTCCAGGTCTACGTCTTCCTCCTGTATCTCGTCGAGCTCTCTGAAGACATCGATTTCATAGCCCACTAAACGGCTGGCAAGTTTAATATTCAAACCGCCTTTACCGATTGCGAGCGACACCTGGTCGGGCTTCAGGTAAACTGAAGCGCGTCCGTTGTCTTTATCGATCTTGATGCTGGAGATCTTCGCGGGGCTCAACGCCCGTTGGATGAACAACTCCATGTTTTCAGTAAAATTGATAACGTCGATATTCTCATTCTGCAATTCACGAACGATAGCGTGAATGCGTGAACCTTTCATACCAACGCAAGCACCTACGGGATCGATACGATCGTCGTAAGATTCAACAGCAACCTTGGCACGTTCGCCGGGTTCTCTTACAGCTTTCTTGATGGTGATAAGACCATCGTAAACTTCAGGAACTTCCTGCTCGAACAAACGCTCGAGCAACACAGGCGATGTGCGCGACAACACGATCTTCGGATTGCCATTCACCATCTCTACTTTATGTACGATAGCACGAACGTTCTCGCCTTTGCGATAACGATCTTTTGGTATCTGCTCACCGCGGGGAATAGAGATCTCGTTTCCTTCTGCGTCGGTCAGCAACACTTCTTTGCTTAACACCTGGTAAACTTCACCTGAAATGATTTCACCAACGATGTCTTTGTACTTTTGGAACAGGATATCTTTTTCAAGATCCTTCACTTTCTGCATCAGTGTCTGACGGGCAGTTGTAACGGCACGACGACCAAAGTCTTCGATGCTCACCTGCTCCGAAACTTCTTCACCTACTTCGAAATCGGGCTCGATCTTACGCGCATCTGTGATGCTGATCTTGTCGTGATCCCAGATGTCTTCAGAATCGTCGTCAACGATCTCGCGGATGCGATAGATTTCGAGGTCACCTTTGTCTGCGTTGATGATGATGTCAAAGTTGTCATCCACGCCGTACTTTTTCCTGATCATGTTGCGGAACACATCTTCCAGGATCCTGATCATCGTAGGACGGTCGATGTTCTTCTGTTTTGCAAAGTCAGCAAATGACTCGATGAGGTTTGTGATATCCATGACTACTTGAAATTTGACTTAATTCCTTTTTTTGATTGATATTATTTAAATGAAACCATAACAAATGCTTTCTCAATGTCGTCGAACAGAACTTCTGTCAACTTAGTTTGCTTCTTGTCTACCGGCTGAAGGATAACAAGTTTGTCATCTGTTACAGACTCGAGCTTCCCCTGGACGATCGACTTATCTTTTAAATGGACCTTGAACTGACGGCCTGCGTTCTTGAAATACTGACGCTTCATACGCAACGGATGATCGACACCCGGCGTGGTGACTTCAAGAATATAAGCGTTATCCGGAATATTTCGTTCATCCAGCAACGCTGCGAGCTTACGGCTCAGGTCTGCACAGGCGTCGATCGTAACGCCGTTGTCGCCGTCCACGATCACCATAACTTTAGAAGGGCGCTGTTTTTCAAAAAACAGGACATCTACGATGAAATGTCCCGGTTCCACCAGGGCCGATTCTGCCAATTCTTTAATTTTCGACGCTACGTCCATAAAAAACTGAATTCCAGCTTTGCCAGCCGTAGCGCCTGCGCGAAGGCTGGATAACAGAAGAGGGGACTTTCGGTCCCCTCTTTGATATTGAAATTCAAATGGTAATGCAAAGATACCTTTTTTAAAGAATATTACAACCACAATGAAATACATTCCGCTCGTACTGTTGCTGATCCTTTTCGGATGCGGTGAAAAAAAAGAGAAGCCCACTGTAAGTGTCGCTGTCGAAGTGCCAAAATTCAATGCCGACTCCGCTTATGCTTTCGTGAAGAAGCAGGTAGACTTCGGTCCGCGCGTACCCAATACCGAAGCCCACAGGAAAACAGCCGCGTACCTCGAACAAAAGCTGAAATCATACGGCGCCCAGGTTGTCACTCAATCATTCACGCAAAAAACATTCGACGGTGTTAATGTCAATCTCAAGAACATCATCGCATCATTTAATCCAGGTAAACAAAAACGTATCCTGCTTGTCGCACATTGGGATACCCGTCCCTTCGCGGATAAAGATTCGGTGAAGCGCGATGCTCCTCTCGACGGCGCTAACGACGGCGGCAGTGGTGTAGGCATATTACTCGAGATCGCGCGACATCTTCAGTCCGACACCACGCGCGCTGGTGTAGACATAGTTCTATTCGATGGGGAAGACTGGGGTGAAAAAGAAAACCAACCGCGAATTAAACCTGCCGATGGTCTCGAAGCATGGTGGTGTCTCGGCTCACAATACTGGAGCAGGAATCGCCACAAACCGGGCTATCGTGCATACTATGGAATTGACCTCGATATGGTGGGCGCTACCGACGCCCGCTTCTTCCGCGAAGGCACATCAACAGAGTATGCCCCGCGTATAGTCGACAAAGTATGGCAGGCAGCTGCGCGTCTCGGTTACTCAGATGTGTTCATATCCGAAAGCAGCCAGGCCATGATAGATGATCATCTCTTCGTGAACACGAAAGCACAAATACCCATGGCCGATATCATTGACTATAACGACAGGACCGGCTTTGGGAGTTATCATCACACCACAAAGGATAACATGAGTGTGATCGATAAAAGGATGCTGGAAATAGTTGGAAAGACAGTGATGTATGTCGTTTACCAGGAAGAGTAATTACTTCGTGTATTGTGCGAAGTCCTTATGATCTCTTTGGTACAGCGTTTCTTTCGGCAGCGACTTAAAATATTCGTAAGTAATTTTCAATCCTTCTGCCCTGCTCACTTTAGGTTCCCAATTGAGTAAAGTCCTCGCCTTCGTAATATCCGGCTGACGTTGCTTTGGATCGTCTTTAGGCAAAGGCATGTACACTACTTTTTGAGTGGTGCCCGTAAGCTTCACGATCTCTTCCGCGAATTGTTTTATCGTGATCTCAGAAGGATTGCCGATGTTAACTGGGAATGTATACTCCGACATCAACAACCTATAGATGCCTTCCACAAGATCATCAACGTAACAGAATGATCTTGTCTGCGAACCGTCTCCGAAGATCGTGAGGTCTTCGCCTCTCAATGCCTGCCCTATGAATGCAGGCAGCACGCGACCATCGTTTAGACGCATACGCGGACCGTATGTGTTAAAGATCCTGACAATGCGTGTTTCCAAACCATGGAATGTATGGTACGCCATGGTAATGGCTTCCTGGAAACGTTTCGCTTCGTCGTAAACACCGCGCGGGCCAACTGTATTTACGTTTCCGTAGTACTCTTCAGTTTGTGGATGCACCGTTGGATCGCCATACACTTCGGATGTAGATGCGATAATGATCCGTGCCTTCTTTGCACGCGCGAGACCAAGCAGGTTGTGTGTTCCCAACGACCCTACTTTCAATGTCTGGATCGGGATCTTCAGGTAATCGATCGGGCTTGCCGGCGACGCGAAATGTAAGATGTAGTGAAGTTCTCCAGGAATATGTACAAACTTCGAAACATCATGATGATAGAATTCGAAGTCGGGTAATTTAAACAGGTGCTCGATGTTTCGAAGGTCGCCGGTGATCAGGTTATCCATAGCGATAACGTGAAAACCTTCGGCAATAAACCTGTCGCAAAGGTGTGAGCCGAGAAAACCAGCTCCACCAGTGATGAGCACTCGTTTCTTACCTGCCATTTACGACCTCCCTTCCAATGCTGTAATATGTGTAGCCGAGATCGCGCATTACGCTAAGATCATAAAGATTGCGGCCATCGAATACCAGCTTGTTCTTAAGGATCTTGTTGAGACGATCGAAATCAGGAGTGCGGAACTCCGGCCATTCCGTAACGATCAATACTGCATCGGCGCCGTCGGCTGCGTCGTAAGGATTTGCGAAATACTCCAGTTCATCCTTGTGAATTTTTCTCACGTTCTCCATTCCTTCGGGATCGTGAACTCTCAGCTTCACTCCTTCTTTCAAAAGAGCTTTGATGTTGTACAACGAAGAAGCTTCGCGAATATCATCGGTGTGCGGCTTGAAAGACAAACCCCACATAGCGATCGTGACCCCCGAAAGGTTATTGTTAAAATGTTTCTTGATCGTGGGGATGAGTTTCGTTTTCATTCCCTCGTTCACTTCCATTACTGAATTAAGGATCTTGAAATCATACTTCGCATCCGACGATGATTTCGAAAGTGCCTTTACATCTTTTGGGAAACAGCTTCCTCCGTAACCGATACCAGGGAAGAGGAAACGTTTACCGATACGGCTATCTGTACCAATACCCCTTCTTACTTCATCTACATTGGCGCCAAGGAGTTCGCAAAGATTCGCGATCTCGTTCATGAATGTGATCTTCGTTGCAAGGAAAGAGTTTGCTGCATACTTGGTGAGCTCAGCAGAACGCTCATCCATAAAGATGATCGGGTTGCCCTGGCGAACCAGCGGAGCATAGAGAGAATCCATAAGCTTGCGTGCACGATCGGAACGGGTTCCAATGACAACGCGGTCTGGTTTCATGAAGTCTTCTACGGCAACACCTTCGCGAAGGAATTCGGGATTCGATACAACATCGAATTCAACTTTCGCTTTCGCTTTGATACGTTCGTAAACTTTATCAGAAGTACCAACAGGTACCGTACTCTTGTCGACGATCACAGTATATTCTTTGAGAAGAGGACCGAGGTCATCGGCAACTTTAAGAATGTATTTGAGATCTGCAGATCCGTCTTCGCCTTCGGGTGTAGGCAATGCGAGGAAAATGATCTTCGCATCCTGTATGCCTTCTTCAAGATTGGTTGTGAAAGTAAGACGTTGTTGTTCTATGTTCCTCTTGAAAAGGTTTTCGAGCCCAGGTTCATAGATCGTTATCTGGCCCGACGAAAGCATCCTTACTTTCTCTTTATCGATGTCGACACAGGTTACAGAGTTACCGGTTTCTGCGAAGCAAGTTCCTGTTACAAGGCCAACGTAGCCAGTCCCAACTACAGCTATTTTCATTTATTATCTCTGGTAAGTTTTTTACAAATTCAATGCGACCCGTACAAAAACGGGGCCGTAAAGTACTCCATAATCGCAGAAATCGAAAAGAAAATAGAACGAACTAACATTCGTATGGTTGATCGAAATCGATTACTTTTGTCACTCGTAAATAAGAAAGTTCATAATTCATCTAATTGAAAATCGAAAGTGGTAGCAGAAAGTAGCAACGGTGTGAGTTTCGTAGAGAACGAAAACCAGGTGATGATCGCGCAAATGATCCGTGACTTCGGTGCACGTGAGATTAAACCGCACATGATGGAGTGGGATGAGTCGCAGGAATTCCCCATTCAATTGTTTAAAAAACTCGGTGAACTCGGACTGATGGGCGTACTCGTTCCTCAGGAATATGGCGGGTCGGGTTTTGGATACCACGAATATGTAACTGCTATCGTTGAGCTTTCGAAGATCGATGGATCTATCGGGCTGTCGATGGCGGCGCACAACTCTTTGTGCACAGGCCACATTCTTCAACACGCAAGTGATGAGCAGAAGGCCAGGTATCTTCCGAAGCTTGCAACAGCAGAATGGATTGGCGCATGGGGATTAACAGAGCCTAACACAGGCTCCGATGCTGGCAACATGCGCACAGTTGCTGTTCGCGATGGCGACGATTATGTTATCAATGGAGCAAAGAATTTTATAACACATGGTAAGTCGGGTGATGTAGCCGTAGTGATTGCACGTACAGGTGAAGTTGGTGACTCGCGTGGCATGACAGCATTTATTGTTGAACGCGGAACAAAAGGATTTGCCGGCGGCCGCAAAGAGAACAAACTTGGAATGCGTGCGTCCGAAACAACGGAGATGATCTTTACTGATTGCAGGGTTCATAAGAGCCAGGTGATAGGAACGGAAGGCGATGGCTTCGTGCAGGCGCTGAAGACTCTCGATGGCGGAAGGATCTCGATAGCGGCGTTGAGCCTTGGCATTGCGCAGGGAGCATTCGAGGCTGCATTGAAATATTCGAAGGAACGTCACCAGTTCAATCAACCGATCTCTACGTTCCAGGGCATTTCGTTTAAGCTGGCAGATATGGCTACGAAGATCGAAGCGTCGAAGTGGTTGATCTATCGTGCTGCCGATCTGAAGAACAATCATATGCCTGTGAACCGCGAGTCGGCCATGGCGAAGTTGTATGCTTCCGAGGTGGCTGTGGAGGTTGCCAACGAGGCCGTACAGATCTTTGGAGGCTACGGCTATACGAAGGATTTCCCGGTGGAAAAGTTTTATAGGGACGCTAAGCTGTGCACAATTGGGGAGGGGACGTCGGAAATCCAAAAAATGGTGATCTCGAGGGCGATTTTGAAATAATCTGGCGGCCAATTATATTTGCAACCCTAAAGAGTCAAAGTAACATGTTAGTAATCAACATCAAGGAAAACGAGTCGATCGATAAGGCGCTGAAGCGTTTCAAGAAGAAATTCGAAAAAACAGGCGTTTTGAGGGAATTGAGGTCAAGAACATCGTTCGAAAAGCCTTCAGTTCGTCGCAGAGGCCAGGTTCTGAGAGCGGTTTACCGCCAGAATCTCTACGCCCAGGAGAACTACTAAGAATTAGATATTCACATTCTATAAACAATCCCCCGATACGCGATATCGGCGGGATTTTTTTATTTAAATTCATTCCGAGACGTGGGGTGAATTCGAATGATCGAAACTTTTTTAAAATACCTCCAATACGAAAGAAGATACAGCCCGCGCACGCTGGTCTCTTACGAAACCGACCTGCGCCAATTCGAAGCCTTCCTCAAGAAAGAATTTGAAAGCAAACCACAGGATGCCAACTACGGCATGGTGCGTGGCTGGATAGTTTCATTATCCGAACAAAAGCTCGACGCCCCATCAATCAATCGTAAGATCGCATGCCTTCGCTCGTTCTTTAAGTTCCTCCGCAAACGTGAAGAGATCACCAAAGATCCTATGCTGAAAGTGAAGGTGCTGAAGACGAAAAAGAAGCTGCCGCATTTTGTAAATGAGAATGAGATCATTTCTCTTTTAGACATAGAGCAGGATAACAGTGACAAAACTATTCACGAACAGAAACGCGACCTGGTAATTATCGAATTGCTTTACGGAACAGGAATGCGTTTGAGTGAACTTATCGGCTTACGCGATAAAGATTTTAATCTTAATGATCGCACAGTAAAAGTGCTGGGTAAAAGAAACAAAGAACGCGTTATACCTTTTTCACAGGGAATCGTTTCATTACTAAAGGACTATCGTGAAGTAAGAGACCGCGAAGTGGAAAAGACCGACTCAGAATATTTCTTCGTTACAGAATCCGGAAAAAAACTTTATCCTGTGCTGGTAAACAGGATCACGAAAAAGTTTCTTTCCAAAGCACCAATCCAAAAGAAGAGCCCTCACGTTCTTCGTCACACTTATGCAACTCATTTACTGAATAAGGGCGCCGAGATCAATGCGGTGAAAGATCTCTTAGGTCACACAAGTCTCGCAGCGACGCAGGTATATACACACAATACAATCGAAAAACTTAAAGAAGTATTTAATAAGGCCCATCCAAAATCGGGGCATTAGGTGTTAGTTATATTGTTTCACTTTAAACTTTTTAGTTATGAAAGTACAGGTTCATGCAGTCCACTTCAGCGCAGATCAAAAGCTGATAACTTTTATCCAAAAGAAAATCGACAAGCTCGAGCAGTTTTACGACCGCATGGTGAACGGAGAAGTTTTCTTGCGTCTCAATAATGAAGGTGTTGAAAATAAGACGGTGGAGATCATCCTTAAGGTCCCGGGCAACTCTCTCTTCGCTAAAGAACAGGCAAGCTCATTCGAAGCAGCCACAGACATGGCAACAGAGGCATTGAAACTTCAACTGAAAAAATTCAAGAGTAAACTACGGCCCGGAAGGGCGTAGAGATAAGAAGGGCCCCGTAGCACATGCTGCGGGGCCCTTTGTGTTTTATGGCTTTGTGGTGGGCGTTGCCGGCTTCGCCGTAACTCCCATCTTCTTCAGCACCAGATCGGAGATGTTGAACTTGTCGTCGCTATACAGGAGGATGTCTCCACCTTGCAACAACTGTGGATTGATGATAAAAGTGAATCCATTTTCTTTTGCAACTTCTTCGATAGCCTTACCAACTTTTGTGAACACAGGTTCCATCAAAGCGTTTCTCTTGTTCTCGAATGATGTCGATGCGTCCTGTTGAAACTTCTGGATGCTTTCATTGAGTGCTTCGAGCTCGCGTTGCTTGTCTGCACGCACTGCATCAGGCGTTGAGGGAGGAAGCTTGGTGAACACATCGTACTTTGCCTGGAAGTCTTTTTGTTTGGCTTCCATCTGCGCTTCCAATTGTGTTCTGTGTGCCTTCAGATCGGTATCGATCGTCTTGAATTCAGGCAACTGACCAAAGATATAATCCCAATCGGCAAACCCGATCTTCTGTGTCGCTGGCTGCTGTGCGAAACTGGCGAAAGCGATTGCCGAAAAGATGATTGATAATAGAGTTCTCATTTTATGTTAATTGAAAAGGGTTTACTTGATCTTATCGTTTGCGTCACCTAAACCTAACTCCTCGAGCACGAAGTCTGTATAGTCATGTCGCGGGTCGGTGTAGATCATAACAAGCGCTGCTGCTTTGTCGAACACTATCGCAAGCCTGTTCGACTTCGATACTTTCTCGACTGCATCCCACACTTTATCTTGTAGGGGCCTGATGAGTTCTTGTTTCTTAAGGAAGAACAGACCACCGAAGCCAAACACTTTTTTGTTGTAGTCCTTCAACTCTGTTTCTTTTTTCCGGATCTCCTCCATTCGTGATGCTCTCATTTCTTCAGTAAGCAATACCTGTTCGGCATTATAAGTACTGTAGAGTGCATCGACCTTTGTTTGCATGTCGGCAATTTCTTTTTCCCACGCTGCAGACAACTGGTCGATCTCATCCTGCGCTTTTTTATAGTCAGGCATTTTAGACATTATGAAATCGGAGTCGATGTAACCGAACTTTTGTGCTTCGGCAATATTCACGCCGAAAAAGACCAACAGCACTAAAACCTTCAAAACTTTCATTTCTAGCGGATTTGCTGGCCGATCGTGAAGTGGAATTGAGACCCGCTTCGCTGAGCTGCATTAGGTAACGTATCGAAGCCGTAAGCCCAGTTCAAACCGATCAATCCAAATGCGGGCATGAATATTCTCGCTCCAACACCGGCCGATTTGTACAGGTCAAACGGATTAAACTTAATGTAATTGTCCCAGTTGTTTCCTGCTTCCGTAAACACGAATCCATAAATGGTTGCGGTCTGACCTGTTGTAACAGGGTAACGCAATTCCAGACTAAACTTATCGTAAACGATACCGCCTTCAACAGTATTTGATGTTTGACCGCTACCGCGCAGATCATACAGCGGAGGAGTGATCTTGTTGTTGCCATAACCACGCAAGCCAATGATCTCCTGGCCCAACACGTAAGAGTTGAAACCGCCGGCAAGACCATCGCCGCCTAACAGGAATCGTCCGAAAGGACCAGCGCCAAGAGATTTGTTGAATGAACCAATGAAGCCCATGTGTGCTCTGGCTTCAACAACGAGGCTGCGGCCATTCGGCTTATTGCTACCGATCAGCTTGATATAATATTTCATATCGAGCATCCACTTGTGAAGCTCAACCCACTTGTATCTCGCAGGATCGTTCGCAGCAAGCGTAGATGGATCTGTCTTCGCCAGCAACGACCATGGCGGCGTTAACTTCAGGCTCAACGACAATGTAGATCCTGATGTAGGATACATCGGGTTGTCGATACTATTGCGCGACAAAGTTGTTTCCAGCGACAAGTCGAAAGTCTTGCCAACTGCAGGCATCGAACCAACCTGGAAGTAGTTCTTGTAATTGTACACGAGGAATCCAACAGAGTTCACGAGAGAGAAATAGTTATCGGGCCATTCGAGGCGGCGACCGAGACCAACCGTGATACCGCTTTGTTTCAATGAACTGTTGTCGCTGAAATCATACGTTGTTGTAAGCAATCGCGACACAGAGTGGTTCAAGCTTACGGTGAATGAGTTCGGCTTACGTCCACCCAACCATGGTTCGGTGAATGATAATCCATAGCTCTGGAATGATTTACCGGTAGACTGTGCAGTTACCGACAGGCGCTGACCATCGCCGACAGGCAACGGTTTCCATTTATCGAAGTGAGGAATGTTTCGTGCAGAGAAGTTATTGAACGTAACGCCGAGTGTTCCTACGAAGCCGTAGTATCCACCCCAGCCACCGGAGAGCTGGATCTGGTCGTTGGATTGTTCTTCAAGTTTCCATTCAACGTCTACAGTTCCGTCGGAAGGATTAGGAACGATGTTCTGTTCGATCTTCTGCGGGTTGAAGTATCCCATCTGCGACAACTGTTGTTGCGTGCGGATGATATCGGAACGACGGAACTTCTGACCTGGAATGGTACTTAGTTCGCGACGGATAACGTGGTCGCTTGTGCGTGTATTTCCGGAGATCGTTACTTCATCGATCGTAGCCTGGTCTCCTTCGAAGATGCGCATCTCCACGTCGATCGAGTCGTTTTGTACGGCAACTTCAACGGGGTCTACACGGAAGAACAGGTAACCGTCGTCCATATAAAGACCACTGATGTCGGCACCTTTCGGGTTGAAGCTTGTCTTGCGATCGATCATCTCTTTGTTGTAAACATCACCTTTCTTGATGTCGAGGATCTTGTTGAGTGTGGATGCGCTATGCAGGTAGTTGCCTGTCCAGATAATGTTTCTGAAATAGTACTTTCTTCCTTCGGAAACTTTGAAGCGGATGTCGATCGATCGTGAATCGTAGTTGATCACGGTGTCGGAAAGGATTTCGGCGTCGCGAAAACCCATTGAGTTATAATAGTCGACGAGCTTCTTCTTGTCGTCGTCGAAGTCGGAAGGAATAAACTTGGAGCCAGCGAAGATGTTGAGTTTCACGTGCCTGTTCATGAACTCTTTGAAGGGCCTCCAGCTCATGTCTGTAGCGCTGTCGCGAACTTTCCAGGCTTTGAGATCGGATGGACGGAAACTGAATACTGCGCCGAGGGCTGCGCGATGAAGCGTGAAACGAGGATACTCGTGTGTCTTCTTCATCTTATGTTTGAGTATCGTACTGCTGATCTCTTTGTTGCCGTCGAACGAGATCTCGTGGATCCTGACTTTCTGTTTCAGGTCTACATCGATACGAAGACGGATGTTACCGCGGCTGAGTGTGTCGGAGATCTGCGAGATCTTAACAACGGTGTTGAGGAAGCCTTTCTTGACGAAATGTTTTCTCACTGCTGTTTGAGCGTTACGGATCATCGCATCGGTAACGATCTTTCCCTTAATAAGAGTGAGGTCTTCCTTAAGACTTGACTGACGGTTCTTCGAGATGCCTGTGAAGAAGAACTCCGAAAGACGTGCGCGTTCGGCGATCCTCACAACAAGAAATACATTCTGTCCTTCGAAGCGATCGATCTCGATCGCAACGTCTCCGAACAATTGATGTCCCCAGAGTTTTCTGACGGCGCGGGCGATCTTATCGCCAGGGATCTTTATTTTATCACCGATCTTAAGTTCGGTAAGTGAGATGATGGCGTTCTTATCGAGAACTTTCAGACCAACCACATCGATCCCACCGATGTAGTACTCGGCGGGGTTGGCGTAGTTGAGTTGTGTTTCCTGTTTTTGCTCTGTAGGCTGAGACGTATCCTGCCGATTCTTCCTGAATTGCCCCAATGATGGGACAGCATAGATCACGAAGCAAATCGTAAAAAGTGGTAGTAGTAGTCTTCTCATCTTACGCAGTACGTTCCAGTACCTTGCCAAATCTTCTTTCTCGTTTCTGGTAGGCACATATCGCCTCGTATAAATCTTCTTTCCTGAAATCGGGCCACAGCGTGTTCGTGATAACGATCTCGGTGTAAGCAATCTGCCAAAGCAAAAAATTACTTACCCGCATCTCACCACTTGTGCGGATCAACAACTCCGGGTCGGGCATATACGACGATTGCATATATGACGACACCAGGCTTTCATTGATCTTGCTGGGATCGATAAGACCGTCTTTAACATCTTCGGCGATCTTCTTCATCGCCCTAACCAGCTCCCAACGACCGCTATAGCTAAGTGCGATCGTAAGAGTAAGGCCAGTGTTGTTCTTAGTGTCTTCAATTGCCTCAGCCAGGTTCTTCTGACACTTGACCGGGAGATTGCTCGTCTCGCCAATCGTCTGTAGTCTTACCTTATTCTCATGGAGCTTCTTGACCTGTTTCTTAAGGGTGTCAACAAGCAGCTCCATCAATGCATCGACTTCTTCTTTTGGCCTCGACCAGTTCTCGGTACTGAATGCATACAGCGTCAGATACTTCACCCCCAGTTCAGCACATCCCTCCGTTACTGCGTCAACGGCGTCGATTGCGTTGCTATGTCCAAAAATCCGGGCTGCCCCCTTCTTTTTAGCCCACCTTCCATTGCCGTCCATGATAACGGCGATGTGTTCGGGTAAATTACTGAGGTCGATATTTTCCTTTAGGGAAGCCACAAGGCAGCAAAAATAGCCGTTTTGTTGAACTTATCACAAGGGGAATAGTCGCTGAAAAACGGTCAATAGGGGTTCTTAGGGCAGGGGATGTCGTAGAAAGTGCGCGTAAGCGTTAACCCCATGAAAAAGTAAGTATCGTTATCGTACCGGTTGCCGTACTGGTAATTTTTCAGCGTTACGTCGTTGTCGGAAATGTTGTCGAGGTAGTCGAAGAAGGTACGGCGCCAGGCGAGCTCGAGCGACATATACCACTTAGGATTGAGCACGTACTTCACCCCCCCACCTACCGGGATGCCGATCTGCACATTACTGTATTCCCCGTTCTTTACCGGGATGCCGGACATTCCGAACATGACGAGACCGCTCATGAGATACGGTGTAAACCGAAGATGTCGTTTTGAGTCTCTCCAGTCGAGAAAGTGATATTCGAAAACCGTGGAGGCTTCGATCAAACCAATATTGAATGAATAACTACGTGACGATGCAAAAGCATCGATAGGATGAGATTTGTCGCTGGCCCGGAGTCTTCCGCCGGTAAGGCCCGCACGAAAGCTAACAACACTGCTGATGTTGTATCGATAGAAACCTGTGATCGCTAATGATGAGAAGCTGGGATTGTAGAACCTGACGAGGTCGCCCGCATAGTTGAAAGTACCAAGGCCACCGCCAACTTCAGATTTCTGGCTAAGTGTAGCGCGAAGCTGCGCCGATGTTTCTGCCGAAAGGAACATTGCGGCTGACAGCAGCAGTGCCAGCTTATAAATATTCCTAACGTTATGCATTACCTGAATTTAGCCCTGTGGTACGTAGCACCGATGATATGCGTAAGTCGAATGCTGGTGACCATGTAGATATCCTTATTGTTCTTATTACCACGGTTGTTCGAAGGATTCTCTTCACCATACCCGGCTTCAACTGTATAGGTCTCCGTTTTCCCGTTGCGGGTAGATGTGTAAGTGTGAGTGCTTGTTGATAATCCCAATTCATTTGTTCTGTAAGACATGGACTGTGCCAGCGGGTTCTTCAAAACGTTGAGGTCAACATAGTTCTTGCTTACATCGTCGAGATAATCGGTGAAAGTATACCTGAAACCGATGTCGGCCCAGAGGTCTAACGTTTCGGTAAGCTTAAGTCTTGCGCCAAAGCCAAAAGGAACTGACACCTGGATCAAACTATATGGTTTAATGCCGTAGTTGGCATCGGTAGGATCGAGCGTAGAATACTGGCCCTCGGTGCCGAGGGGACGGAGGTTTACCCACTTACCGGCTTCGGACAATGCTGTTCCATGAACGTCGGTTGCCGGGGCCTGGCCCTTAGGCTGCATGTGAAATATGGCAATCCCTGCAAATACATAAGGTGTCCACTTTACCCGGGCGATGTAGTTACCATCGTTAGGGAAAAGGTCGATAACGGCTACTGCCGAAAGTTCCTGGATCGGGTTCTTGAAAGACAGGTTTCTCTTGTATCGATAAACGCCGTTGGAGAGGTCGTCTTTATTGGCTGATTCCGCATCGGATCCTCTAAGCGTACCGAACATAAGGGTTCCGAGCACGGTGTAGCGCGGGCCGAAACGGTGCATGAACGATGCTCCGAAGCCGGGTCGTGTAAAGGAAATGTCGGTGCTTACTTTCTTGGGAAGAGGCGAAAGGTCGCCGTAGTAGTTGAGGGCATTAACTGAAAAACCTATTCCTGAATAGGCCTTTGTCTTGGCAAAGTTGCTTGCGTTTCCGCGATAGTGGCCTATGCGCTTATTATTCTTTTTAATAGAAGCACGGTTAATCTGGGCCTCGGCCGTGCCAGGCGGCAATGCCTGTAGAGCTACGAAGACCACAATTAACGCCAACCACAACTTTCTCATAGTCAGTTAAATTACCAAACTCTAAAGATATAGATTTTCCGCTGAGCGGGGCTTTTGCCTGGCGGCTTTTCGAAAAATTTTGAAATTCCGTGTGAAAACATACGTCTCAATTACGTACATCCAGACCCCAATTCAGCTTTTGCCTGAGGGTTTTGAAGTAATGATAGCCCGGCAGGAGGACGAGCTTGATAGTAAACTTCTCTTTTTTGACTTTCAATTGCACGGTTCCGTCTACCGTTTCGTAGCGGGAATCCAGTGAAATAAGGAATTTCTTGCTCCGTCCCTCAATAGAAAAAGAGATCTCCGAGCTATCGGAAACGACTATAGGGCGGGCCGTAAGATTATGGGGGCTAACGGGTGTTATAACGAAGCTGTCGGACTTCGGGTAAACGAGTGGCCCGCCGCAGCTCAACGAATAGCCGGTTGAACCGGTGGGCGTGGCAACGATGATGCCGTCGGACCAATACGAATTCAAAAGCTCGCCGTCAACATGAACATGCACTGTGATCATCGATGACGAATCCTTTTTCATGATCGTCATATCGTTGAGTGCAAAAGGTATGTTGTTGAACAGGGCTTTGTTTGAATAAAGCCTTAATAAGATGCGTTCGTCTATCGTGAAGTTCCCTTCAACAAGGTCTTCGATAGCCTGGTGTACATCGTTGCGATGAGTGGTTGCCAGGAACCCCATGCGACCGGTGTTGATGCCAAGAATGGGAACACCTGATTTACCAACATATGTAACGGATTCGAGAAGAGTTCCGTCGCCGCCAACGGAGATGAAGAAGTCTGTTTTAGAGAGTCCTTCTTTGTGGTTGAATGATTTGAGTCTAAACTTTTTCCGGTCGCGCGAAGGAATGTGCTGAAGGAGCTTGTCGGAGACGGTGATGCTGATGTTCTTATCGAGCAGGTGTTCCAAGAGCTTCTCCATAAAGCCAGTGGATGAGCTCCTTGTATCGCGACCGTGAAGAGCGATCTTCATTTAGATATTGAGATACCTCATTAGCATGTCCAATCTTTCCTTTTCGTTAGAAGGATCGGTATGATTTTCCTGGTAGCGGGCGATGATCCGGTAGTTGAATCGTTCGAGCGTGGCAACCACACGCGACAGGTCTTCCTGGTTGATCTTCAGTGTGAGCTTTATTTTTCCTTTATCGAGAGGGTCTTCGACCATCATAAAGCTGATGATCTTTGCATTGTTCTCTTCCACTAACCGTGCGATCTCTGCAAGCGAGTAATCGATGAGATTCATAGAAAGCACGATGATACTGCCGGGCATTTGTATGGCGGCCGATTGTGCGAAGGATGTCATTACATCCTGGATGGTGATAATGCCTATGTATTGATCTTCTTCATTTAAGACAGCAACGATCTGAAGCTTGTGATCGCTGGCTACACGAAGAATATCATACACGTGAGTTTCGTTGTGCACAAAGCAATCTTTGCCAATAAGTTCGAATTCTCTCAATGGCTTTTCGATGTCGTTGGCTTCGAGAATGATCTCTTCGGAGATGAAGCCCATCAGTTTGCCCTCGTCGATAACGGGCAGGTGATTGCAACGGAATTCCTCCATCCACACGATAGCCTTGTGAGCATCGTCTGTCACCTTCAATGGGGGGATCATGTGGTTAATAAGTTCCTCTGCAATCATTTGGCTGATCCTAAAAAGTCTTCTACAAGCTCGTTAAATCGTTCGGGATGCTCCATCATTGGAGCATGACAACAAAAGTCGATAAACTTAAGTTGTGAGTTAGGTATGAGGCGATTGAAATCGTGCGCCACCATAGTTGGAGTAATGGTGTCGTTCAATCCCCACACCAACAACGTTGGCACTTTTATTTTATGCAGCTCTTCCGACAAATTGTTTCGTTGCGCCGACTTTGCGATAGCAACAATACGCATTGCTTTCGGAATGCTCTTCGTGGTCTCGAATACTTCGTCGACCAGTTCTTTGGAAGCGACCTTAGGATCGTAGAATGTGTACGACACCCTTTCTTTGATGTAATCGTAGCTGCCGCGACGGGGATAAGAACCGCCCATGGCATTTTCGAAAAGACCGGAACTGCCGGTAAGTATAAGCTTCGAAACTTTATCGGGATTATGAAGCGTGTACAGCAAGCCGACATGTCCTCCGAGTGAGTTCCCCATGATAATCGACTTATCGATCTTCATCATCTTCACAAAGTCTTCAACGAAGCTGCGAAGGCCTTCGAGGCCCGCATCTTTGATGGGCATTTCATAGATAGGAAGCATGGGTATGACAACACGGAATCGTTTCGAGAAACGACCGACAACTTCTTCCCAATTGCTGAGGGCACCGAACAGTCCATGAAGTAACATGATGACCTCGCCGCCGCTGCCTTCATCAACGAATCTGAATCCATCCTTTTCCTTCACGTTAAGACCCATACCAGAGGAGATAATTTGCGATAAATAACAAAAAAATAAGCAGCTTCTAAAACCTTATCCCCGCCTCAGGCAGCCTGAGGTGCCAGGCAAATTAAGGGCGGGGTCATTAAAAAGAAGGGAAGATTTCCCTCAAAAAGGGCAAAAACGTTGCGAGCCCCCGCGCCAACCATGGTGCAAGATGCACAGTAAAAGGATAGAGATAAGAGTCTTCTGTGAGATGTTTAGGGACGGTGAGCTTAAATGAGTCGACGATCCAGAGCATCACACTCAGCATAAACAGGACTTTGAATGCGCCAAGCAGGCTTCCGCAGATCTCGTCGACACGACCGAGAAAGGTTTTATCGATGGAAGCACGCATCGATTTACCTAACAAGGTAACGAGTACAACAACAACGATGAAGATGACGAAGAATGTAATGTAAGGCAGCGCATGTTTGTCGGCATTGAATTCATCCTGCAGGAATACCATTCCTTCGCCGGTGAGTTTGAATGCGATGAACACTCCAAGTACGAGTGCAAGCATCGTTACGAGACCCATGAGGAAGCCGTCTTTGTAGCCCTTCCAGGCGCCAATTAAAATAAGTGCAAGTATGAATATGTCGGCTTTACTCAAGACGCGAGAAGTTTCTTAACGAGTTCCGAGATCATCTTACCATCTGCTTTTCCTGCAAGTTGTTTCGTAGCTGTGCCCATTACTTTGCCCATATCCTGCGGGCCTTTGGCACCGACGGCAGCGATGATCTTTTTAACTTCTTCCGTGATCTCCGCTTCGCTGAGTTGCTTGGGCAAATAGCGTGATATAACGTCGAGCTGAAACTGTTCGCGTTTGGCGAGGTCGTCGCGGCCTTCTTTGGCGAAGATCTCGATGGACTCTTTGCGTTGCTTGGCGGCCTTTGTGAGCAACTTCATCTCGGTATCCTGTGCAATGTCGCCGGAGCCGCCTTTTTCTGTTTCGGCAAGAAGGATGGCAGACTTGATGGCACGGAGGGCTTCGAGCTCTTCTTTATTCTTCGCAAGCATTGCCTGCTTAATGTCGGCGTCGATTTGTTGTTTAAGGCTCATTACTTATAATTTTACGGTGCGATGACCAGATTAAGCGTAAATATCAACAAGATTGCCACGTTACGCAACGCGCGTGGAGGCAACAACCCTGATGTGATAAAAACGGCACTCGACTGCGAACGGTTCGGAGCCGAAGGAATAACAGTGCACCCTCGTCCTGATGAGCGACATATCCGCTACGCGGATGTGATGCAGTTGAAAGATATTGTTACGACGGAGTTCAACATTGAAGGTTACCCGGATGATCGTTACATGGAGCTCATCGCGAAAGCAAAACCTGCACAGGCAACATTAGTACCTGATGGTCCGCATGTGATCACCTCTAATGCCGGTTGGGATACGGTGCAACATCAATCGTTTCTTGTTGACATCACCAAAGAACTTCACAAGCATGGAGCGAGGGTGAGCATTTTCGTGAATCCCGATGTGAAGATGGTTGAAGGTGCAGCGAAGGCTGGAGCCGACAGGGTGGAGTTGTATACGGAACCTTATGCAAGCTCTTATCATAAGGATCGCGATACAGCGGTGAAGCCATACATTGAAGCAGCAAAGGTTGCCCGTGAAGTGAAGCTGGGAGTGAACGCCGGCCATGATCTCGACCTGGATAATCTTGCGTTTCTGAGAGAGTCTATACCGTGGCTGGATGAGGTTTCCATAGGGCATGCGCTGATCGCAGATGCTCTTTATTTGGGATTGGAGAATACGATTCGGTTGTATTTACGGGCACTTCAGTGATCTAAATTCCCAGTTCATCCCTTTCTTTTTCGCCGTTTCCAACGGTCAATATATGTTTGAGTGTCAAATGAGCACACTCATGTTTAATTACCGCAAAATCACACTCCTGGTAGGGATCGCTATCGCGATCGTGGTGTGGCTAATCAGCGTTAACTAGGTTAGCTATCTCCGGCACTCCCGCCAGGTTATTCATCTGCACTACCACGTGGCCGTAATGACTCGCCACGTATTTCGATAACGGGTTCACAGTATATCTTCTAGGGTTCGGTAACGATGCAGCGATCATCGCAGCTTCGGCCTGGTTGAGCTTACTCGCCGGCTTCCTGAAATACTTTCTTGCCGCCGCTTCAACACCAAACATTCCCTTACCTGTTTCGGCAACGTTGAGATAAACTTCGAGTATGCGTTGCTTTCCCCACGCTGCTTCAATCATAAAAGTAAAATACACTTCGAGTGCCTTTCGAAAATAACTGCGGCCCTGCCATAGGAATACATTCTTCGCAACCTGCTGACTGATGGTTGATGCCCCGCGAACACGTTTCGATGTCTTATTTCGTTCAGCGGCTTTATCGATGCTTCCCCAATCGAAGCCATCGTGAAAAGGAAACAACTGGTCTTCCGAAGAAATAACAGCAAGCTTCATCGGCACCGAGATCTCATCCCAATCAATATAATCGCGCGTGAAACCTTCGCCACCCAACCATCTACTTATCTGTGTTGTCGTGATTGGCGGGTCGACCCAACGAAGCATGAGGATGTAGGCCAACTGTAATACAAAAAGGAGACTGAAGATCCTCCAGGCCCAACTCCAGATCCGATTTAGTAACGCCACGATTTTACATCCGCCCCTTTGGGCGCGCTTTCAGAGATACGCTTCAAAATTTTCGGCAGGTACATCGTGTTGTAACGAAGCCTCGAGATCTGGTTTGGATTTTCATGATCACCATTCCAGCAATGTTCTGCACGGTCGCCGTAATCTACTTCACCTGCATAAAATGGATTCTTCGTTTTCTTAAGGAAGTCTTCCATTAAATACACTGCGTTATTGAGATAATAATTATCCATGTCGCCACAGTAGATGTGGATCTTGCCCTGGAGCTTCGGACCAAGCTTAGACCAGTCGCGCTGAAGAATGTAACGCAGGTCGTAATTCTCACGCCAGTAATCAGTAACCGCGTGATCTATATCACCGGTAAGTTTATTGAACACTCTTTTCGGATAACCATCTTCACCCTGTGGCGAGAACACTGCTTCCCAGATGTCCCATTGTCCGCCGGAGCGGGAGTGAGTGCCCAATGCTAACTCTAAATGATTGCTATGCTCTACGGTACTCGTTAATGCGCCGAGGTAATTGCGAAGACTTGGTATAGCAAGTTTCTTGAAATCACTTTCGTAGTAGAATGCATTCTTTTGTTTATAGATGTCTACCGTGCAATAGGCCCTGAAGTCGATAGGATCGGGACATGCCGCGAAGCACCCGTTGAATTCGTCGGGATAAAACATTTGAACAGCGAGTGCTTCCCATCCGCCTGTCGATCCGCCGTAAGTGAACCGGGCCCAACCTTGCCCGATGCCACGAAACTTTTTCTCGATCTCGGGAATTAATTCTTTCATGATGGCATCGCCGTAAGGACCAATGTTGGCAGAGTTTACCGCATACGAGTCGTCATAATATGGATTGGCGTGTTGTACCTCGATCACGAGAAAGCGCGGGAAGTTTTTGCTTGTCCATTGCTTGTAGAAATTATACGCTTCCTGTGCCTGGATCTTATTGTATCCATAGATCCTGAAGCGCTCCGAATAATCGGTGGTGTCCATGTTTGCCGGCGGAGGTTCCGTGCTGAAGCCGCCAAACTCGGAAGGAAAGTGTCCGTGGTTTACCATGAGTGGATACTTCGCTTCAGGATGTTCGTCGAAACCTTCCGGGATCAACACCCATGCGCCGAGGTACATTGGCTTTCCCCAAAACTCTGTGAGCAACTGGCTCTGTATTTTGATGTGCTTGATGTATTTCGTGTCTTTCGGTTCTTCGGCAGGAGGAATGACCTGGTCCATCACCACTTTGGTAACTGTAGGTTTACTTTGGTCGAGTGAAACTTTGAAAGGTTTGCTGTAAAAGTTGCCGGGCTTCGAATGCCATTGCTGACCTTCACCCTGGTCGGGCGGGAGCTTTACGGTCTGACCTGTTTTAAGATTGAATGTTTCGTAACGATTGATGAGCGCCTGTACATAATAGTCGCCGGCGGGGATTTCATTTACGGAAGCGAAGGGAAAACCGTATGCATTTTCATCGATGATGATCTCGTCGCCGGGTTTCATTCCGTCTACGTCAATACCGAATACCAACTGTGCATTTAAACCTTCGCCGACCTGGCGTCGTGGCTCCGACTTGTCGTTGTTGGCGAGCATCAACAGCAGTCGGCCGTCCTGTGCCTGGTCGCTCATTTCTTTGGTGAATGATATCGAGAAACGGAGGGCTGCGCCGGAAGTCTTCTTATCGGACACAGTTGTGCACCCGATGGCCACGAGCAGACCGACGCAGAAAAGCCGGTTAAACTTCATATACAGGAAGGTTTTTGGGTACTTGAAAGTAAGCAAACGTTAGTATATTGCATATCCAAAGCAGCGTAATGGATATCTATTTGATCGAAGACGACGAGATTTACGCGGAGTTCATCCGCAAGTCGCTGCTTAGTCAAAATGCGGAGTGGAAAATCAGGCATTTCATCACTGGCGAAGACGCGGAGAAAGCCATCAACGGCAAACTCCCCGAAGTACTTATTATTGACTACAAACTGCCCGGCATCTCGGGTATAGAATTTTACGATCGCATCAAGAGCAAGGTGAAAGAACACAATAAAGTAATCATGCTCAGCGCCCTCGACGATGGGCAGATGGTACTCGGTTTCATCCAGAAGGGTGTGAGAGACTATGTGATCAAAGACGAGAATGTTGTCGATTCTCTGAAGGCGATCCTCGAAGGAAACGAGGACGACTATTACCTATTCAATTGAAGCTCGGCGGCGAACGTCACTGTAAAAGTAGAGCCTACGCCAAGTGCACTCTTGCACTCTACATCTCCACCCAAACAATTACTCAAAGTTTTTACGATACTCAATCCCAAACCCTGTGAGCTTTCGCCACCGGTTGGTCTTGGTGTGAGCTTCGTAAACTTCATGTACATCTTACCAAGATCTTCTTCGCTCAGGCCCGGCCCCTGGTCGGCAACAGAGATCTGCACTTGTCCATTGTTCTGCTGAACAGTGACGGCGACTTCTTTTCCGGACTCGGAAAACTTCAGCGCATTCGAGAGAAGATTTTCCATGACGCGACATACATAATTCTTGTCGGTCAACATCTCCACTCTTTCGGGACTCTTGTATTCTATCTTGATCTTTTTCTTGTCGGCAAGAACATTGTATTGTTTGATGATAGGAAGAATGACGGCAGGGAGATTTAATTTTTCGGGATAAGGATCGAGACCTTTCTCTTCGATCTTTCTTACATCGACGATGTTGCGCACCATGTTGAGACCATCTCCAACAATTGAATACATTTTATTGACGTATTCTTTTTGTTCGTCGCTGAAAGATCCTGTCATTTCGAGCAATTGCGTGAGTGCGAAGATCCTGTTGAACGGACCTTTGAGATCGTGCGATACGAGGAGGATCAGTTGTTTCTTTTCGTGATTGAGTTGAGCCTGCGTTTGATTCTGGGCAGTGAGCTCACGCACCTGGTTTTCGATAGCAGTACTCTGTACCCGGAGTAAAACTTTCTGTTTTTGATATTTGCTGAGAAAGATGAAGAGAAGTATGATACTGATCAGCAGCAGAACGCCCAGTATGATCAGCCAACTTGTAGTCATATCATAAATATATTATAAAAATTTAAGCTCCGCTTCCTGGTCCAGCATCCAACCAGTGATGCTTAATCTTTCTTTCTTCGAAGGAAGTACTTCGTGTTCTATCATGTCGCTTCGAAAACATACCAGCCTGCCGGCAATTGGTAACACTTCCCTGGTACCTCTTTTTAGGTACATCTTCAATTGACCACCAAGATCATCTGTCCAGTCTTTGTTGAGGTAACAGATAACGGAAAGTTTGCGATGATCGCCGGGTTTAAACTGGTCGAGATGTCTTTTGTAATAAGCCCCGGCAGGATATACCGTTGTATGAAGCTCAATGTCCTTCAGGCTCAGGAACAGCGACCTGTTGATGAACTTCATCATCTCGTTGAGGCGGTCGATGTACAGTTTCACCGGGCCTGTGGCCGAAGCTTTATCGATCCAACGGATGTAATCGCCCCTTATCGACTCGTTGATACGAAAGTCGGACTGTTGACCGATGCCGGCCTTTCGCATGTGTAACAAACCACTTTGAAAGACGTCGAGTTGTACAAGTTCTTCTGTTTCTTTGCGGTCGAGAAAGTTATCGACGACAGCATAGCCCAATTCGGCAAGATCGTCGGCGATAGCATTAAAGCTCAATTCATCCATGAGATCAAAGGTATCTATACTGTTAGTAATTTTAATAGCGCTTATCGCGATAAGCTGCCTGCCGAAAGATTCGGTGCAACTGCGTGATGTAAAGAATTTTTCACTGGCGACTTTAGGTTCGACACAGGCGTTGTCGGGCGATGCAATTTTCTATAATCCGAATTCATCGCGGATGAAACTCCGGCAAGTGAAGATCGACGTGTACCTCGATGGCAATAAGTCGGCGTTCATAAACCAGGATACAAAAGTGGTTGCGAAAGCAAAGTCGGAGTTTACTATACCCGTAACGCTCAACTTATCGGAAGGTGTTAAGATTAAAGATCTGTTGTTGGGTATGTTGATGGGGAAGAAATACCAGGTGAGGTATAAAGGATATCTTAAAGTGAATGTGAATGGGTTTCCGTTGAGGATACCCATTGATCATGAAGAGGAATTAAAATTGTCTTTGTAGTTATTTCGGAAAAAGACTTTTGTCGAGTCCCGGGATCAAGCTCATCGCATTCTTATAATAGATCTTCTTCAGGATGTCATCCGGCAGCCCAATGCCATACATTCTCCAAAACGCATGATATCTCTTGTGATACGGAAAGTATTCATCTTCCGTCTCCAGCACTCTGAAGTACGTCTCGTATTCGTCGGGAACCCAACTGTCTTTGCCAAACAACACACGATCCTGGTATTTGGTTAAGAACGCTTTTGCGGCGCGCGGCTGACGTCCCAACTCCGCGATAACGGCGCCGATCTCGGTATACATGTTTGGATACGTGTCGAGAAGACTTCCAAGTTTCTTCAGGTCATTTCCATACCAACCTAAATGAGCGTTGATGAATTTTGTCTTCGGATGTTTTTTGAAAACATTGTGTTGTTGTGCGATCACCGTTTCCCATTTTATCGGGTCGGTGTCGTGACGACGACCGGGATGAAGCTTCAACTCAAGCCATCGTTCGTTGTTCTTGTCGATCGGTTGCCAGAATTGTTTTGGGTCGGCAGCGTGAATGAGAACGGGAATGCCGAGTTCACCACATTTATCCCACACGGGATCTATACGTGGGTCGTCGATGGCAATCACTTTACCGTCTTTGTCCGTCGCGAAAAGTCCTAGTGTTTTATAGATCTTCAATCCCTTTGCTCCACGCTTCACATCGTTCTCCAATTGAGTTCGGATACGGGTGGCCCATTCGGGATTATCGATGTCGGTGAAGTCTACGTTCGTGAACAACACAAATCTATTAGGATAATGAGCTTTTATGTTCTCTGCTGATTTCTCGAGGTGTTCGCCACCATTCGAGCCACCGAAGCCACGACCGCTGAGATTTACCATAACGGCCATGTTGAGCTTATCCATTTCTTTTACGCGCTCCGACAGGTCGCCGCTGTTCATGTTGCCATAGTGATTATGGATGTCGATAAACGGAAACTTCGAATGGGTGAGATGGTGCTCTTCGACCACGAGTGTTGACGGCGGGTCGTACTCTTCGAAGTCCATCTTCATATCGAGGGGTTTTTCTTGCGAGAAAGCATTCGTTGCTGCGAATGTTATCGCAATGAACACGGGTATATGTCGTTTCAACAGCATGGGGCTCAAAATAGGTAATATTCTTTTTAACTTGTTCCCAATTTATCGTTAATGAAAGCAATCCTAACTGTCGTACTGGCTTTTAACATCATCTTTTCCGTCAGCGGTCAAGACCCGTTAGATGGACCAAAGAAGAAACTTGCCGTTGGCGATTTCAAAGGAGCGAAGGCCGATCTCACGAAGATCCTCGACACCAACATCAAGAATAAGGCTGCGCTCAGCCTGCGCGGACAAGCACGCATCGGTCTCGAAGATTTTTACGGGGCCGTCAGCGACTTTACGTATGCGTTGGAGCTCGATTCGACTTTCGCGGAAGCATTAAATCATCGCGCCGAAGCGAAGATCGCGTTACTCGATGATGAGTCGGCGATCATCGATCTCGATAAAGCAATAAAGTTTAACCCGAAGTTTACCGATGCTTATACCAACAGGGGCCTTGCGAAGTATTATATCGACGACCTCGAAGGAGCATATTTCGATTTTTCGAAAGCACTGGAGCTCGGTCCGCCCGATGGTGATAAATATTACAACAGGGGAACGGTGAAAGCGGAGCTCGGTGAATTCATCAGCGCCATCGACGATTATTCGAAGGCATTGGAGCTCGATAAATCTGATTTCGATCTGTACAACATCCGTGGCGTTGCTTACTATAATGTTGAGAGCTTCGACAAAGCTTTGGCCGATTACGACCAGGCAATAAAGCTCGACCCGAAAGATCCTGTTAAGTATGAGAATCGTGCGTTGGCCCGTGCTGCAAAACAGGATTACAAAGGAGCGCTGGAAGATTATTCGAAGGCGATAGAATTGGATAACGAAGATCCCGACACGTACAACCTGCGCGGCGTAGTGAAACACAACACGCAAGACTATGTGGGTGCCATCGGTGATTTTTCAAAAGCAATAGAACTCGACGATACAAACCCCGTGTATTACGACAACCGCGCGTTGAGCAAAACGGAGAAAGAAGATTATCCCGGCGCCATCGAAGATTATTCGAGCTCCGTGGACCTCGATCCCGGCGATCCCGAAACTTACTTACAGCGAGGACTCGTGAAATTGCTAATGAACAACAATTACGATGGTTGCCTGGATCTGAAACGCGCAGAAGACCTCGGGTCACTCGAAGCGAAGGCAGCTATAAAAAAGAGTTGTAAGACTAAGTAGCTCCGAATATCTTACGTTTTCAAAAAACCATCCCGCATGTTTCGACCTGTTCTCCTCCTGCTTTTGCTTTTGTGCACGGCAACATCGTTTGCACAAACAACACTTCAGTCCCCCGAACAATTTTTGGGGTACAATTTGGGTGATAAATTCACCCGTCATCACAGGGTTGTTGAATATTTCAGGCATGTAGACGATGCGATGGCCAACGTGAAAGTTGAGCAATACGGAAAGACCTACGAAGATCGTCCGCTGATCTTTGCAATCGTGACTTCGGCAGAGAACTTCGCGAACCTGGAACAGATCCGCACCGACAATCTCAAGCGCGCCGGCGTGATGCCCGGAGCACAGTCGGGAAGTAAAGTATCAATTGTTTGGCTGAGCTACAATGTTCACGGCAACGAAGCGAACTCTACCGAAGCTGCGATGAAGACATTGTATGAGTTAGTAAATCCTGCTAACGCAAAGACAAAAGAGTTCTTGAAGAACACGGTTGTTATCCTCGATCCATGTATCAACCCCGACGGTCGCGATCGTTATGCAAATTTTTATAATCAATACGGACAGTTTCCTCCGAACCCGAACACAGATTCGAAAGAACATCGTGAGCCATGGCCTGGCGGACGTGCCAATCATTACCTGTTCGATCTGAACCGCGACTGGGCCTGGGAAACACAGACCGAAACACAATCGAGGATTAAAGTTTATAACGAATGGTTGCCACACGTACATGTTGACTTCCACGAACAGGGACCGAACAATCCTTACTACTTCGCACCAGCAGCCGAACCATTTCATGAAGTGATCAGCAACTGGCAACGTGAGTTCCAGACGATGATCGGTAAGAACAACGCAAAATATTTCGATGAACAGGGCTGGTTGTATTTCACGAAAGAAGTTTTTGACTTGTATTATCCCAGCTACGGCGACACTTATCCTACATACAGCGGCGCTATCGGTATGACCTACGAGCAGGGCGGAAGTGGTTTCGCCGGATTAACGATTACGACACGCGAAGGCGATCCGCTCACGTTGAAAGACCGTTTGACACATCATTACACTGCAGGCATTTCTACTGTTGAGATCACGTCGCTCAATTCGGCGCGCGTACTCGATGAATTCGAAAAATATTTCAAAGAGAATTCAAGTGGTCCTTCGACGCTTTATAAAACGTATGTGATCAAAGGCGATAACAATGCCGACAAGATCAATAAGATCGCCGAATGGCTGGACACACATAAGATCTCTTATGGATATGCTCCTGCTGCTAAAGCATCGAAAGGATTTGACTACGCAACACAAGCACAGAACAATTTCAATCTTACAACGGATGATATTGTTATCAACATCAATCAGCCCAAGTCGAGATTCATTACGACGTTGTTCGAACCGCAGTCGAAGCTGCCTGACTCTGCAACGTACGACATCACTGCGTGGAACATGATGTATAACTATGACCTGAAAGGTTATGCGTTAACAGAAAGCATTAAGCCTTCGAAGGAGTTCAAGAAGAAGACAGTTGAGAATGCTGCAATTTCTACGAAGCCATACGCGTACATTTTTAAATATGAGAGTTTGAAAGATGCACAGTTCCTGGCGTTGTTGCTGTCGAAAGATGTGAAGGTTCGTGTGGCAACACTGCAGTTTACGGCTGGCGGACAAGCATTTGAACCGGGAACGTTGATTGTGCCGAGGAGGAATAATGAATCGTTAGCCGACTTCGACAACCTTGTACAGACATTAGCTAAGAACGCTGAAAGGAAAATTTATACTACAACAACAGGCTTCGTTGAAAAAGGAAAGGACTTCGGTTCGGGTTATGTTGGTTATCTCAAAGCTCCGAAAGTTGCTGCGTTGTTTGGTGAACAAACTTCGTCGCTGAACAGCGGGGAGATCTGGCATTTGTTCGAGCAGACTTTGCATTACCCGATCGCCCAGATTGGTACAGACTATTTCAAAAATATAGATCTGAAAAAATACGATGTGCTTATCGTGCCCGAAGGATACTACAGGATGTTCGACGATGGTACGCTCGAAACAATTTCGGGTTGGGTATCAGGTGGCGGTCGCCTGATCGTGATCGCAAATGGACTTACTTCATTTGCGGAGAAGAAAGGATTTGGTTTGAAGACTTACGCTACCGACGACGAGAAGACGGCGGCCGAGAAGAAAGAGAAAGAAGAAAAAGAGAAGAACCTGTTGAAGCGTGTTGACGAAGCAGAGCGCCAACAAATTTCGGAAGCAATCTCAGGAGCGATCTATAAAGTAACGGTCGACAAATCTCATCCGCTCGCTTACGGTCTTCGCGACACTTATTACACTTTGAAGACCAACGAGCTTCGCTACGGCTATCTCGATGGCGGATGGAACGTGGGTGTTATCAAAGGAAACGCAAAGCCGGTACAGGGTTTCGCAGGATATAAGATCAACAAGAAGATCTCGAACAGCCTCGTGTTCGGTGTTGAAGACAAGGGACAGGGAAGCGTTACTTACCTGGTAGATAATCCCTTGTTCAGAACATTCTGGGAAAACGGCAAGATGCTGTTTGCGAATGCAGTGTTTATGGTAGGGAACTAAGAGCTTTTACCAGCAAACCAAACAGGAGTGTGGCAGACTAAGTGTGGCAGACTAACTATTGGTTTCCGCCTCCGCCCCAATTATCCATGCTTCTCATGATTCCACTTTTTTGGTGTAACGATTAATAAATAGCCGTCAGAGGGCAAAAGTAACTCATTTTTGTTTCTTAGTCCAGTTGAATCCTCGAGTATCTCTCGTAGATCTAAACGGTCATCGAATAGCTCTAATTTGACTGTTATATCGTCGGGACTCTTGTTTTCATAATCAATTTCGAATCCGAGGGTGTATTTGCTAAACGTATACCTGAAACTAGGTGATACAATCGGAGTAAAGCGAAGTTCAATCACCGATTTTACGTTGATGGCTTTGTTAACACTGAACGTCGGCCCTAATTTTTTCTTTAACGGAACATTCAGTGTCTTTTTAGTGACTTCGAAATCCTGACGTCCTGGTTTTTTTTGAACTTGAGAAGTTGTTGAGGCAAACTCCATTTTAACATCATCGTCATTAAATTTGAATGTATGGATAGTGATGGCACTGCTGTCCTTCTCTTTCATGCTTCTCCAAACGAAGTATGAGGTCTTAAACTCAGCGTCTTCTGTCAATGGAATAATATCGTAGGAACACTTCTCTTTGTAGACCACGTCACCACCGTCATAACTGACCTCGTATCGAACCACGAAATCTTTTTGGATGAACTCGACTGATTTAGGAAGATATGACTTGAGTATTTTGTCTGCCAGGAGAGAATCTCCATTCTCCGGAAGGGATCCATCATAAATCGAGTAGGTTGCGTTGCGCCATATTTCCCTTTTTACGTCGAGGGAGCAGAGGGCCAGGAAATCACGATGGAGAAGTATGTCACGAAGGTTATTTCTGAATACCTGGTCATTGATGATGATATCTTTAATAGAACCCTTGAACAAACTATCGAATGAAGCACGATTAGGCGAATCAGATGAAAACATAAGCTTGTGAATACCTTGATTGAATTCGGCATCATTGGTGATGAGCCGGCTCATGGCATCTTTGAATACGCCAATAAACTGAAACATCTTTAAGAAGGCAGCGAAGAAGCCGGCAGCAAGAATTGTGTGACCTAAACTACCCGCACCGTCAAGTAAAATGTGTTCCCACGGACGTGAATCCTGGGGACCAAGTGCCCATGCCAATAACGACATAGCGCCGCCACCTGCTAACAGGATAATTACAAGAGCCCAGTTCTTGTCGACATACCGGCCAATAAAGTTTTGGAGTTCAGCCCACATAAGATGAAAATTTTTACACGTCTTGATAACGCAGGAACACGTCGTTTCCTGAATCGATCTGTGGGCTCTGGATCGATCAACTATTTGAAGATAGTTAAACAGTTTTGAATTATTCTCTTCATTTCTGGAAAGTTTGAGATGCAGTCAGGTAATGTGGGAAGTCCTTGCAGAAAGCATTAAGGTTCGAGAAGGACTTTGAGACAATTGTCCTTCTTGTTCGCAAAAATATCATAGCCCTTCACTCCTTCACCCAGCTTCATCCTATGTGTAACGATCGATGTGAAGTCAACCGTCTTGTTTTGAACGAACGGTGTTAACTCATCGATCATTGCTCTTGCAGGACAACGGCCAACGGTATAAGTGATGTTCTTGTTGTATGCTTCAACAGGCGTGAATGAAAGATGGGCGTCGTTGCAAACACCGACCACTGAAATAATTCCGCCTGGGCGAAGAAGATCGTAAGCAAGCCTGCCGGCTCCGCCACTGCCAACGGCCTCCATTACTGCATCGGCGCCGCGGCCATCGGTAACTTCTTTTATTCTTTCGATAGCATTCTCCTTCGACGCGTCGATTGTTGTTGCTCCGAATTTTCTCGCCATCGCGAGGCGTTCGGGTATTGTGTCGATAGCAAACAGTTTATCGGAACCGTAGTGCTTCGCACCGATCACCGCCATTAAACCAACAGGTCCGCAGCCGATCACAACATGAGTGTCGTTAGCACTTATCCTTGCTTGTTTCGCGCAATAAAATCCGGTCGAAAGAATGTCGCCCATCATAAGGGCTTCGTCTGTGGTAATGCCTTCCGGGATTTTTACGAGAGTTCCGTCGGCCATCGGAACACGAACGTATTCGCTTTGTCCGCCCTGAAGGCCATTGCCATTTTCAACCCAACCAAACAACTGGCTGTTCACGCAACGACACGTGAGACCACGCATGCAGTAAAAACATTTGCCGCAGCTAGTCGTGAAAGGACTCATAACGAGATCGCCTTTCTTCAACGACTTCACATCGCGACCAACCTCAACAACTTCGCCACTGAATTCATGTCCCATGGCTGTATGATGATCGATACCCTGTTCTCTTCCATAAAACACATGAAGATCGGAGCCGCAGATGGCGCAGAGTTTTACTTTGACAATAACATCGGTTGGAGAAAGTATTTCAGGATCGGGAATAGTCTCATAGGAAACAGAACCTATTCCTGTAAAGGTCAACGCCTTCATCAACTAAATAAGTTATTCATCTCAAAGTCTATTTTGCTCACAACAAAAGCAAAATCCTCTATCCTCGCCACATAATCCAGGTTATTCACATCGATGATCAACAGCTTTCCATGCTTATAACTGGAGATCCACTTCTCATAATGTTCATTTAGATTCTTCAGGTACTCGAGCTTGATGTTGAATTCGAAGTCGCGATTTCTTTTCGAGATCTGTTGAACGAGCTTCGGAATATCGGCCTTTAGATAGATCAAAAGATCGGGCGGCTCAACGAAGCTGATCATCGAATTATAGATGTCGAGATAACTTTGATAATCGCGATCGTTGATGTGCCCGCTGGAATGGAGGTTCGCCGCGAAAATGTGCGCGTCTTCGTAGATCGTGCGGTCCTGGATCACGGTCTTGCTGCTCTCGCGGATCTTCCGCACCTGGTTGAAGCGGCTATTCAAAAAATAGATCTGCAGGTGAAACGCCCACTTCGTCATGTCGCTATAGAAGTCGCGGAGGTACGGGTTCTGGTCTACCGACTCGAACAGTGATGTCCAGCCGTAGTGCTTTGCCAGCTTGTCGGCGAGTGTGCTTTTACCGGAGCCAATGTTGCCAGCGACGGCTATATGTTTAATCTTTTTCAAACGATAATTTAAGGGCTTCGAAGATCGTTATTTTTCGTTGATCTTTGTGCGCCATTTTATGAAGAACACTGTCCTTTACTTTTTGATTTCTATTTTGATCGTCGCCGGTTGCAATAACGATAAAACTGAAAAGTGTGCATTTCGTCCCGACACCGACGACATCAAGATCGATCTTCAGTGGGAATCGCTCGAAGATTCTCTTCCCTCAATCACCAACGAACAACAGCTCAAGAGATTTCTAAACAAACACGCCGATGTTCGCGAGCTTTTCTTCGGACGCTCCGAATATCCTTCAGATTCTCTTTTTACAAAATCACTGATGGATCGTTTCACAAGTCCATACATGGATACGTTGGTCACCGACACCCATCGTGTGTTCGGCGATGGCTCGAAGCTCAAAGAAGAATTCACAAAAGCATTCGCCAACTTCAAATATTATTATCCCGACTTCCAACCTCCGAAGATCAAGACGATGATCTCCGGCCTCGAAGCCGATGTGTATGTGAGCGACACACTCGTGATCATCGGCCTCGATTACTTCATCGGGCCAACACGCAAGTACCAGATCCAAAACATTCCTTATGAATACATCACCCGGAGATACCAGCCGGGTTACATCGTGCCGTCAGTGATGCTGTTGTTCGGTATCGATTCGAAATACAATAAGGTTAATCAACAGGACCGTACAATGCTTGCAGATATGATCTCGTATGGAAAAGCATACTACTTCGCCAAACAGATGTCGCCGTGCACACCCGACAGTGTTTTGATAGGTTACACATCGAGAGAGATCAATGGGTCGCGCGCCAACGAAAGTTTGATATGGTCGAGATTAGTTGAAGACCAGGTGTTGTTTTCAACAAGCGGCGTAGACAGGCAGAATTATATCAATGAAAGACCGAAGACATTGGAAGTCGGTCCTGAATGTCCCGGCCGTATCGGCCGTTGGGTTGGATGGAGGATAGTGGAGACATACCACGAAGATCATCCAGACCAATCGTTGAAACAGATCATGGAGAACAGTGACGCACAGAAGATGTTTAAAGAGTCGGGCTATAAACCCTCACTAACGAAGGTACCCTCACGTCAAAAAATATAGTTATGAATTCAGTCCCCGGCAAAGAAGACATCATCAGAGCCCACGAAAGGATCAAGCCTTACATTCACAGAACATCCGTATTGACCAGCCATAGTATCGACGAGCTTGCCGAGGCCGAGATCTACTTTAAAGCCGAGAATTTCCAGAAAATAGGGGCTTTTAAGGCCCGTGGGGCTATGAACGCCACCCTGTCGCTGTCGCCCGCCGAGCTTCAAAAAGGGGTCGCAACACACTCGTCGGGCAACCATGCACAGGCGCTTGCACGTGCTGCGCGCATCCTCGAAACACCGAGTTATATCGTGATGCCCCGCAACGCTCCCGAGATCAAGAAGAAAGGAGTGAGAGCTTTTGGTGGCGAGATCTTCGAATGCGAACCAACACTCGAAGCAAGAGAGACAACGTTAGCCGAAGTGATCAAAAGAACCGGCGCAACAGAGATCCATCCATTTAATAATTATGATGTTATCGCAGGTCAGTCGACAGCCGCAAAAGAATTATTCGAAGATGTGGGTGATCTTAACGTGATCATCGCTCCCGTTGGTGGTGGCGGACTGCTGAGTGGTACTGCACTCGCAGCAAAATATTTTTCACCGGATACAATTGTGCTTGCGGGCGAACCTGAAGGTGCCGATGATGCTTATCGATCGTTGAAGAGTGGGAAGATCGAAAAGTCGCAAGCGAATTCAGTTGCCGATGGATTGCTTACATCGCTTGGTGATAAAACTTTTTCGTTGATCCGCGAGATGGTGAGTGAAGTTATCGTGGTTTCGGACAAAGAGATCGTGAACGCGATGCAGATGATCTGGGAGAGGCTGAAGATCATCGTGGAGCCATCGTGTGCTGTTCCGTTCGCCGCGGTGCTAAAGCAAAAGCCCCGTTTCCGGGGCCAAAAGGTTGGGATTATTTTATCGGGTGGTAATGTAGACCTGGCGAGAGCTTTTAAGCTGTTTTCCGACTTCGCTTAGGTTTACTCCGGTACAATAATGGTTAAGCAGGGACGCCAACCATCTTTTTGCTCTTCAAATATTCTGCGATCTGAACGGCGTTCGTAGCTGCTCCCTTCCTCAAATTATCTGCAACGATCCACATGTTGAGCGTTTTTGGCTGCGACTCGTCCCTGCGGAGGCGGCCAACGAAAACCTCGTCGCGCTGGTGGGCATTGATCGGCATCGGGTAGATATTGTTCTTCACATCGTCTTGCACGATCACACCGGCAGTGTTCTCGAGAACATTTCTTACGTCTTTCAAATCATATTCATTGTAGAACTCAACATTCACTGCTTCGGAGTGACCACCAACGGCGGGCACACGAACTGTTGTTGCCGTGAGAGCGATAGATTGATCGCCCATGATCTTACGTGTTTCATTTACCATTTTCATTTCCTCTTTGGTGTAACCATTGTCGAGGAACACGTCGATATGAGGCAACACGTTCATGTCGATCTTATGAGGATATGCTTTAGGTCCGTCGACACCGTTGCGTTCGTCTGTTAATTGAACAACAGCTTTCTTGCCTGTGCCTGTTACAGACTGGTAAGTTGAAACAACGATGCGTTTGATCTTATACTTTTTGTGAAGGTCGTTCAGGGCAACCACCATCTGGATGGTAGAACAGTTGGGGTTAGCGATGATGCGGTCTTCGGGAGTGATGACATTGGCGTTGATCTCGGGCACGACGAGTTTTTTAGTAGGGTCCATGCGCCATGCCGAAGAGTTGTCGATAACGATGGTTCCTACGGCTGCGAATTTGGGTGCCCATTCGGTAGAAGTGCTGCCGCCGGCGCTGAAAATAGCGATATCTGGGGCGATTTTCACCGCTTCCTCCATGCTAATAACAGCGTACTTCTTACCCTTGAATTCGATCTGTTTACCCACGCTCTTCTCTGAAGCAACGAGGTAGAGTTCATCAAAAGTAAAGTTGCGCTCCCTGAGCACTGTAAGGATTTCCTGACCAACCAGGCCAGTAGCTCCGACTATTGCGAGTTTCATATTACAAAAGTACTACGTTTGGTTTGTATGAAAAATAATTCGATCATATTCATTCTCATAACGAACATCTGTTCGGCACAAACAGAGATCAATTATGATTTCAATAACAATGATCTCAGTTCATGGAGTGGTACTGTCTCCCATTTTATTGTTAATGCAAGTCATCAATTGCAACTCAACAATACAGTTGCATCAACATCATATACCTCTACATCGTTTGCGCCCAACCAGGCTAATCTCGAGTGGAATGTATACGTAAAGCAGTCGTTCGCGGGTTCGGCTAATAACTATGGCCGCGTTTATTTGTTAAGCGATCAGGCAAACCTTACAACTTCATTGAATGGATACTTCCTCCAGTTGGGGGAGTCGGGAAGCAATGATGCTGTAGAACTCTTCAGGCAGAGTGGAACGGCGTTGACATCGGTATGTCGCGCTACGAATGCAACCATCGCTTCTTCGTTTGCCATAAAGATCAAAGTAACGCGCACGGATGGGCTTTGGAAATTATTGATCGACTACAATGCCGGTACCGATTATAATGAAGCAGCGAGTGGCGTAGATTCAACTTACCCGTCGGGCGGATGGATGGGTGTTGTTTGTGTTTACACTGCAGGTAATGCCAATAAGTTTTTCTTTGATGACATCTATGCAGGTTCGCCTAAGTTACCACCGCTGCCACTCGATGTTGCGGATAAGTATGATGTAGTGATCAACGAATTCTTCCCGGATCCGAGTCCACCTGTTGGACTTCCGGAGCAGGAGTTTGTTGAGCTCTACAATAGAAGTTCGAAGACTTTCGATCTGCGGGGATGGAAGATCGGAGATGCGACGAGTTTGGTCGCGATGCCGTCGGTTGTGATTCATCCTGGTGAATATGTTGTGTTAACTTCTATACCATCGTTGAACAATGGCGGTGATGTGATAAAGATCGTAGATAGTCATTCAGTGTTAATTGATTCTGTCAACTACAGTCTCGATTGGTACCAGGATGAGTCGAAGTCGGGCGGCGGTTATTCGATAGAGCGACTGAATCCTGATGTTGCGTCGGGTGATGTTACGAACTGGTATGTGTCGCAGGGCGAACTGGGTGGAACGCCCGGGGCGAGGAACTCTGTGTTTGGACGGAATCCCGATTCGAAAGCACCGGAGATTGTTGAGATAAAGTATTTTATTGACTCGATTGCTGTAAAGTTTACGGAACGGGTGGTTGGCGCTGATATCGCAGGTTATAAAACAACCTATCGAGATACAATTGCCATTATTCACCTGGAAAACCTTACAAATGGCGTGAGTTATAAAATTACACTTGCTAACATCACGGATCTCGCTGGCAATCCTTTAACTCCAAGAGACTATTCATTCACCTACTTCATTCCACATCCAGTAAATCATAAGGATCTTATCATCACTGAGATGATGGCCGACCCGGCGCCCGTTGTTCAATTACCCGAAGCGGAGTATGTAGAATTATATAATCGTTCGTCAAACCCTGTCGACCTCTCTGGATGGCATCTCGAAGATCCAACCACATCGGCGAAACTGCCGTCGCGCATACTGATGCCGAACGAATACCTGCTATTAACATCAACAACCAACGCTTCGAAATTCGCCGGTGCTGTCGGCGTCACTTCATTTCCTTCGTTAGGTAATCTTGGTGATCGGATCGTGTTACGCGAATCAGCCGGCGTTGCAATAGATTCAGTTGCCTATAGTCTTTCGTGGTATCACAGCACCGAGAAAGCCGACGGTGGCTGGTCGCTCGAGTTGATCGACGTTAATAATCCCTGCGGTGAAGGCGACAACTGGACGGCATCGGAAGATATTGATGGAGGAACGCCGGGCACGATCAATTCGGTGTTTGCAAACAAGCCCGATGTGACGCCACCGGCCTTACTTAGTGTATTTGCGATTTCTGCAGATACGGTTCAATTCACTTTCGATGAGAGACCATTCACTATTGGTACTTATTCGATCGCGGGCAATGCTTTTATTCATGATAGATCTATAATTCTTATTGTCTCAGAGAAACTTCAAACCAAAACTTTATACTCCATCATTGTCACTGATGTCGCTGATTGTAATGGAAACCGAATGGATCCATCAACTTTTAGTTTTGCATTGTCGGAACCGGCAGCGCCTCACGATATCGTTCTCAACGAAGTTCTCTTCAATCCTCGTCCCAACGGCGCCGACTTTGCCGAGATCTACAATCGGAGCGACAAATACATCAATCTCAAAGGATGGAAGTTGTCGGACAAAAAGATCGACACCAATTATATGATGTCGCCAGCAAGTTACCTGGCATTCACGTCTTCGATACAATCAACACAATCAAATTATACTTCTGCTGTTTCACTATTCGAGATGTCGCTTCCGTCGATGCCCGATGATGAAGGAGTTGTTGACCTGATCGATATCAAGGGCGACACGATCGATCATCTCTATTACAATGACGACATGCACTCTTCGATCTTAAGCGACACCGAAGGTGTTTCGCTTGAGCGGATCAATCCACGGGAGAACGACTGGCATTCGTGCAATGCATCGGCTGGCTATGCTACGCCCGGATATTTGAATTCAAATTCACGCCCTGCCTTTGTTGCTGAGAATGCCCTGACTGTTGTTCCGGAGGTCATTCAGCCACAAAGCTTTTCGCAGATCTTTTATCGCTTCGACCATGGCGGGTTGGTTGTGAACGCATCCATCATCGACATCGAAGGACGCGTTGTCAAAACGATAGCCAGCAATGAAACTATCGGCTCCGAAGGATCCTTCCAGTGGAGTGGCGACAGGGACGAGGGTGGCGTTGCGAGAGCAGGGTATTATATGGTTTGGTTCCAGGTGTTCGATATAGAGGGAGGGGTGAAGACTTATAGGAGGAGGGTTGTTGTGGGACTTTAGAAATCCATTAGACATCATAAAAACCCCACGTAAGCCCTCAAATTCAGACCAATTCCCACATTTTTAACCACCTGGGATTTCTCCCCCCTACATTTTTTGTTTAGGGTCTGACCCCGTATTTTTGCCAATCTTTTTCAAAACCCGTAAAACGGACGACGTAATCATGGCTAAGACAACAAAGAAGGCAGCTAAACCTGCCAGGAAAAAGGCTGCACCAGCACCTAAGGCCAAAAAACCCGCAGTCAAAAAAGTAGCTAAGAAGGAGGCGAAAGAAGTGAAGAAAGAAAAACCCGTGGCTAAAAAAGCCGCCCCAATAGTAGTTAAGAAGGAAGCCCCAGAAGCTCCCAGGAAACAACCGACAATGAAGAAGGCAGCTGAGCCGGATCCCACAAAGAAAGTGGTTCAGCTTACCAAGAGGCAGGAGGCGATGGCGAAGCCATTGAATTCTCCTCAGCTCAACATATTCCCGATGCTCACGCAGCGTCCTATCGCCCACAAGAATGCCAAGGCACCCGTGGACGATCGTACACGCTACAGCGACGAGGAACTGAAAGAGTTCGAAACACTCATCAACAAGAAGCTCGACAAGGCTCGCGAAGAGTTCCGCATACTTAAGGAAACTCTCAATCGTAACAACGACGCAGGCACCGACGCAACTTCAGGTGGCAACACGAAAGTTCTCGAAGACGGCGCCGAAACTGCAGAGAAAGAAAACCTCAGCCAGCTCGCAGCCCGTCAGCAGAAATATATCATGAACCTCGAGAACGCACTCGTGCGCATCAAGAATGGTACTTATGGTATCTGCACCGTTACAGGAAAGCTTATTCCTAAAGAACGCCTCATCGCCGTGCCTCACACCACGCAGTCGATCGAAGCGAAGATGATGCAGACAGACTAACGAAGACAACGGAATGGATTTTCTTTTAAACCACGTAGAGGCCCTCATATTCTGCTCGCCGGTCCCAACTAAGATTGCCGACATCAAAGCATGTCTTTCGGAGATGTTCAATGCCGACGTGCCAGAAGAAGACATCGCGAATGCAATTGCGAAGCTTGAAGAGAAATATGCGAGCGATGAATATTCATTCTCGATCAACAAGTCGATGGGCGGATATCATTTCTTAACGAAGCCCGCGTACCAGGCAAGCATCGGCATCATGCTGAAACAACAGTCGAAGAAAAGACTGTCGACTTCGGCAATGGAAACACTTGCGATCATCGCTTACAAGCAACCAGTTTCGAAGACCGATGTTGAAAATATTCGTGGTGTGAATTGCGACTATGCAGTACAGAAGCTGCTCGATAAAGGACTGATAGAAATTCGCGGCAAGGCCGACACTATCGGAAGGCCGATGTTGTATGGAACAAGCCCGAAGTTCATGGAGTACTTTGGTATCAACGACATATCTGATCTCCCAACACCGAAAGATTTCACTAATGAAGTGAATACGATCGGCGAAGTGCCGGAGAATTAAAAAAGAATGGATATAAAAAGGCTCCGTAAGACGGAGCCTTTTTAGTCAATAAATAGATCACGCCGAGAGGCAGTTAAACAAACCAATTATGGCAAAGCAACAAGGAAGAAGAAACAGGAACACGTCGTTCGGCAAAAGGCAAGGCGCCGACGATGACTTCAGAAAAAAGAAAGCTGAAAGAAGTGAAAGAAGCGGAAGGGGCGAGAGACCCGAGAGGCCAGAAAGAAGCCCAAGAGGCGAAGGTGGCGGCGAAAGAAGAAGTTTCCGCGGAAGCAGCTATGAAGGAGGAAGACGTAAGTTTTCTGGTGGCGGAGGAAGAAGTGACGACAAGCGAGGCGGTGAAGGAAGAAGATCGTTTGGAGAGAAGAAATCTTTCGGAGAGAAAAAGTCATTCGGAGAAAAGAGATCCTTTGGAGAAAAGAAATCATTTGGTGATAAAAAACCTTTCGGCGAAAGAAGATCATCTTCAAGGCCCTACGGAGAGAAGAGATCATTCGGCGACAAGAAACCATTCGGTGATAGAAGGTCTTCAGGTGAAGGAAGATCATACGGCGACAAGAAATCATTCGGAGACAAGAAACCTTTTGGCGAAAGAAAGTCTTTCGGAGACAAGAGATCATTCGGTAAGAAATCTTTCGATAAGCCGTTCGATAAGCCCTTTAAGAAAGAGCGTGGTGAAAGACCCGAACGTCGTTCATTCGTAGAGTCAAAAGTTCAAAGTCACCGCGAACGCGTAGAGCAACCCGAGCAGCAGAAAAATCCGCCGGCAAAATTCCAGGACGCTAACGAACTCATTCGTCTCAACAAGTTTATTTCGAACAGCGGTGTTTGTTCACGTCGCGAGGCAGATGAACTCATCAAGATGGGATTGATCACGGTGAACGGAACAACGATCACCGAGATGGGTTTCAAAGTAAAATCTACCGACGATGTTCGTCACGAAGGAAGGAAACTCACTGCCGAAAGACCGGTTTACATCTTATTGAATAAACCGAAAGGCTTCATTACAACAACCGACGATCCGCAGGAAAGAAATACGGTGATGGAACTCATTGCCGGGGCCTGCAAAGAACGTGTGTACCCCGTTGGCCGCCTCGACAGGAACACAACAGGTTTGCTGTTGCTCACCAACGATGGAGAGCTCACGGAGAAACTCACACATCCTTCGTTCAACGCGAAGAAGATCTATAAAGTGGAACTCGATAAGGCTCTTACGAAGGCTGACTTCCAAAGAATAGTCGACGGTATTCAACTTGAAGAAGGTAAGGCGATGGTCGACGATCTTGCTCTCGTAAGTGACGACAGCAAGACCGTCGGCATCGAATTACACATCGGATGGAACCACGTTGTGCGACGTATCTTCAACGCACTTGAATATGACGTGGTGAAGCTCGACCGCGTGGTTTATGCTGGTCTCGACAAAAAAGATCTCAAGAGAGGACAGTGGAGATTTTTGAAGAGTGAAGAGATTGTAAGATTGAAGCATTTTAAATAATCATTCGCTCTTAAGATTATCAACAGGGTTCACGAACGTGGCACGATATGTTTGTGAACCTACCGTTACTATCGCAAATAGTAGTAGCATCCCTACCCCGAATACGATCGCGGGCAAACCGAAGTTTACATGGTACGGCAACAGTTCGAGCCACATCATGTTGAGGAAATAAGCTGCAGGCACGCCAATGCCGATCGCGATGAGGATGATCATCAAAAATCCTTTTGATAAAAGATAGATCAGCGCACCGTCGCCGCTGCCGAGAACTTTACGGATCGATACTTCTTTCAATCTTGTTTCGGCAGCATACGTTGCCATTCCCAATAATCCCAGGCACGAGATCACGATCGCGAGGAACGCAATGAATCCAAACACCTCTACGGCATCGCCGAAGATCGTGTTGTAAAGGATCATGACCTCGCTGCGCATGTCTTTCGCATCAATCTTAAGTCCCGGGTTCACTTTATTCCATGCTTCGGTTGTCGACTTCATAGCATCATCGTAGGTGCCCGAATATTTAATTTGTAAAACCTGCCAACGATCGGGACGATACAATAAAGCCATCGGTTCGAGCTTACTGAATAATGCTTCGTGATTATAGTCTTTAACCACGCCAATAACAGTCAACATAGCAGAATCCTGCACGAACAAAAGCTGTGCTCCTAAAGCATCGATCGGTGTTTCGAAGTGGAATGCTTTCGCGGCTGTTTCGTTCAATACGATAAAATTCCTGTTCGACTCACCATGCTCTGCATCGAAGAATTTTCCGGCTGCCATCGGAAGTTCAAGGTTCTCCAGATAGTTTTCGTCAACAAGGAAGTGACTCAGCGTAGTCCAGTCTTTCTCGCCAGGTTTCTTGAAGCCATCTCCGTAAGTAGTACCAGCAGCCGGGAGATGTGATGCGGCGGCGATATTTACGATGTTACTGTGTTTCAATAATTCAGTCTTCAGAGGTCCGGCGGCAGTTCTGTTCAGCTTCAGCGACAGCTGGTTATTCATGTTGAAGCCGTGGTCCTTGTGGAGGAAGAGATCGAGTTGATTGTACAACACCGTTACCGAAAGAATGAATATCAATGCTAATGTGAACTGCGAGATGAGCAATGCTTTTCGAAGTCCCATTTTAGAGAAGAGTCGCATGTTGTTGAGGCTCTTCAGCACCTTCACCGGCTTGAATCCCGACAACACGACGGCAGGAAATATTCCCGCAAGAATTCCAACAACGATGGCGAACAACACGAACACGCCATACACCTGGAAGTTCGAAGCGAGATCCCAACGGAAGATCCGGGCGAAAGTGAGTTGAAGGATCAACGGCTTCACAACCATCAGCAGCGCCAGCGAAAGGAGCAGCGCACAGAACGACACAATGATCGACTCCGAAATAAATTGTGCGAAGACCTGGAGTCTCGAGGCACCATTTACTTTTCTCACACCAATCTCACGAGCACGTGTAAGCGATCGCGCTATCGAAAGATTGGTGAAGTTGAAACAGGATGTTAATAGTATCACCGCCGCAAGTCCACCCAGGACATACATGAGGATCCACGGCAGCGATGGACCAATCGGGTTATTCACAAAAGGACCGGGTGTCATTGACGTGAGGCTTTGAAGCCTCATGCGCATCTTCGTGGCATCCTTGTCGGTCTTGGTGGCGATCTTCGCATCGAAAAGTTTTTCAAGCAACGCCTGGATGTCGTTCGGATTAGCACCGGGCTTCAATTGAATGTAAGTCCACGCGCTCCAGAAGTTGTCCCAATCCTGGTCTTGTTTGTTGAGATCCTTCAGGGAACTCATGCTGGCCAGTGCTTCGAAGGCGATATGTGTTTTGTTCTCTGTCTTTTTCAGGACGCCTGTTACGGTATACAGTCCAAGGTCTCCGACCTTAATCGTTTTACCGAGGGGATTTTCGTCGGAGAAAAGTTTATCGGCAGCTGCGCGTGTGATCACAACAGAATTTGGATCGCGCAAAGCAGTGGATGCATCTCCATATTGCAGCTCCCACTCGAACATGTCGAGAGCTGCTTCATCGGCGAAGTATCCACCGATAGGAATGTTCACATCCTGGTTCTCGAACTCGATCCATCCATTTCCAAACCCGCGTTTGAAACGAACGACTTTGTCGACACCGGCAAATTTTCCGAGCTCTTCACGCAAGGGCATGGGTGAAGTTGAATTGACGATATTGTTTTCGTCGGGCTGAAGTTTCTCGTCAAGATGAATGGTGTTAACACGAAAGACGAGATCCTTCTTTGTGTTGTAAGCATCGTACTGAAGCTGATCGGCAACGAGCATGATGATGCCCATGCAGATCGACATCGCCAGGGACAACCCGAAGATGTTGATGGCCGAAAAGAAAGAGTGACGGCGAAGATTCCTGATCGCCGTCGTGAAGTAGTTGCGTATCATTTGCTATTGCGCTGTACCATGAAATAATATGCGAGAAATCCGCTGGAAATAAAGACAGCCAACAGGCCATAAGGCAGTGGTGAATCCGGGCGTGTATCGATATACTCGAGCAGAATAAGAGCGAGACCGGCCATAAGCACGATCAATCCCCATTTCAGCGACGCATATTTATTGGTGTCGCCTTCCGGTGATTTGAAAATCGCCTGCGTGCTGTCGTTTACGAAGCCTTTGTCGATCATTTTTTTCTTGAGGATGTAGTCGGTCATGACTTTTGTGAACATATAGATGGCTGTTCCGAAGCTTCCGACGATCGTGATTGGCATAAGAACTTCCTTGAGTGAATTGTCCATGGTTTTGTTGATTTGTTTCGTGAGACACGACTAGTTAGGGCTATGTTGCAGCTAAATCGATAAATTTTACCTGCAACATTTTGAAAGCCTCCTGTGTCTAACGAGCCAATGGTTGACGATCGGGCGCTGGTTTCCCGTGTTTTAGATGGGGATATGCAGGCTTTTCGTGCTCTGATCAAAAAGCATGAAAGGCTCGTTGCGCACATGGTGGGCCGGTTGGTGAAAATAGAGGAAGATCGCGAAGAGATTTGCCAGGACGTGTTCATGAAGGTATACGAAAAGCTTCGCGAGTTTCAATTCCAGTCGCAACTAAGTACATGGATTGCGACGATTGCCTACCGGCAGGGGATCAACTATTTAAGGAAGAAAAAGCTTGAGGTGACGGAGTTTACCGGTAACGAGATTGTGATTGACGAACAGGAAGTGGAGGAGCATGACATACAAATACATGTTATTAAACTGATAGACACGCTTCCGCCACATTACAAAATCGTTCTCACGCTCTATCATTTGGAGCAGAAGAACTATAACGAGATCGGTGAGATCACCGGGATGCCCGAAGGAACGGTTAAGAACTATTTGTTCAGGGCGCGGCAGTTGTTAAAAGACAAAGCAAAGAAGTATCTTGGAGAAGAATTGGCATGAAAGACGACGATAAATTCGAAGATGTAGTTTCCAATGCGCTCGCGAAGGGTTCAAGCTTCGAGCTGCCGCACGACTTTGCCGACCGCGTTGTGATGATGATCCAACAGAAGGCAATGCAGGCGGAAGCGAAGCGCGACAGGTTGTGGTTAATTGTCGGAATCATGAGCATGATCGGCGCACTTGTGTTTGTTTTCTTAACTGTCGAGTTCAAACCAACGGTCGGGATCTTTACTTTCTTCAAAGGATATTGGGGACTCGTTGTGTTTGGAGTTCTCTTCGTAACAGCGCTTCACATCCTTGATAGGAAAATTATCTCTCACAGATCACACGGATCGCACAGACAAATGCATTGATCAGCGTGATCTGTGCGATCTGTGAGAGACAGCAAGAATCGGGTTGAGTGGCCGTAAGGCCCAGGCTACTTTCGATCCATGAAAGAGCTTGAACAACTTAACAACACGGGCTTCGCCGTAATAAAAAAATTCCTTCCCGACGATGAGTGTAAAGATCTCATAGATAATTACAGCAACGACCAGCTTTATCGCAATACCATCGACATGAAGCGTTATCGCTTCGGCGAAGGACAATATCGATACTTCGATTACCCGCTGCCGTCGATCATTCAAAAGATAAGAACGGAGTTGTATCCGTCGCTCGCGACACTTGCAAACGAGTGGCACGAAAAACTTTCGATTGATCTTAAATATCCGCCCACGCACGAAGAGTTTATTGACGCCTGTCGCAAGCATCAACAACTCCGCCCCACGCCGCTCATCCTTCGCTATGGCCCCGGTGGGTACAACACGCTTCACCAGGATCTTTATGGTGATGTTTATTTTCCGTTCCAGGTTGTTTTTATGCTCACCCAAAAGGGAGTAGACTATGAAGGAGGTGAATTCGTGTTAACCGAACAGGTGCCTCGCGCACAATCGATGGCGCGTGTTGTGAATGCGGATAAAGGCGACGCTGTGATCTTCACGACGAACTTCCGGCCGGTGAAAGGCAGTCGTGGTTATTACAGGGCAAAGCTGAAGCATGGAGTGAGTGAGGTGATAAAGGGAGAGCGGTATGCGATGGGTGTCATATTTCATGATGCTAGATGACCGGTGGCACCACTTAAGTCATGCCACCACTTTCAAAAAACCTGCCCACCTTCCTCCACACGTCTGTTTTTCCAGACGTACCCATTGTACAGAAAACCAGATCATCGTACCCGCCCTCTAGTCAGGCAAATAACATTCAGCTACAATTGCAACATGATGCTCGCGGATACCACATATCACATGTTCAATCGAGGCAATCAAAGACAACAGATCTTTCTCAGAGACCAGAACTACAACTACTTTCTCGAAAAAGTAAAAGCAACATTTCTCAGTGATACAGACGTGCTCGCATACTGCCTGATGCCCAACCATTTTCATTTCATGATCCACACCGCCCTAAACTTTGACTACAAATCCTTCTCAAAACGACTTGGTAAAATGCTAAGTTCCTACACCCGTGGAATCCAGAACCAGGAAAAATTTGTAGGCTCCCTCTTTCAGCAAAACACCAGGAAAAAGCAACTGCCAACGCAAGCTGACGCTTTGAACTGTTTCAGATACATACACCGGAACCCATTAAAGGCGAACCTTGTCGAGGAACTAAGCATGTGGCGTCACAGCTCATTCAATGAATATCTCAACTCCGCACCAATAATTTGTAACGTAAATCTGGGTAGACAACTACTCGACATACCAAAAAACCCATCATTGTTCTACGAACAATCTCTCGGAAATATTTAAAAGCATGTCGGATTTTTCCATCCACTCAAGTTCATCATCCGAATCAAAAGTTTTTTCATTTAATTGCTAGTCGCTAATCCCATCTCAATGAATAAAATTTTATTTCTGTTTGCGTTTCTTGCGAGCAGCGTCCTCTCTTTTGCACAGGAAAAAGAGGAAAAGAAAGACTCAACCGAAAAGGATGACAAAAAGAAAAAAGACCTCCCTTTAAAAGTAGGTCGTCGTGTGCCCATCAAGTCCACTGAAGGAACATGGATGTCACTCGACGTTAGTCCTGACGGAAAAACAATCGCGTTCGATTTCCTTGGCGACATCTACACCATGCCAATCGCCGGCGGCAAAGCCACGCAATTCACCAGTGGCATGGCTTTCGACTCACATCCGAAGTTCAGCCCCGACGGCAAACGGATCCTGATGATCTCCGACCGCAGTGGCGGCGAAAACATCTGGTGGTTCGCTGTCGATAAATCCGACTCCGTGCAGGTTTCGAAAGGCAACAACGAACATTACCAGTCGGCCGAATGGACACCCGATGGAAGTTTCATCGTTGGGTCGCGCGGCATCCGCAATCTTAAACTGTGGTTGTATCACAAGGACGGTGGCTCCGGCGCACAGCTGATCTCGAAACCCGATAACCTCAAGACCGTTGAGCCATCATTCGGCAACGATGGTCGTTACATCTGGTTTTCGCAACGCACCGGCGCATGGAATTACAACGCACAGCTTCCGCAATATCAACTCGCTATTTATGATCGTGAGACCGGCGAAGTTGAAAGACGTACAGATAAATACGGATCTGCATTCGCTCCAACATTATCGCCCGATGGTAAATGGCTTGTGTATGGATCAAGACACAACGATCAGACCGGTTTAATCCTTCGTGATCTGAAAAATGGTGACGAGCGTTGGCTTGCATATCCCGTACAGCGCGACGAGCAAGAATCTATTGCACCACTTGGTGTGTTGCCCGCGATGTCGTTTACACCCGATAGTAAAGAGCTCGTTGCATCGTATGGCGGAAAGATCTATCGCGTACCGGTTGCCGGTGGAGCAGCCGTTAACATTCCGTTCGAAGTGAACTCAGAACTTCTTCTCGGGCCGCGTGTAGATTTCAAGTACCCGATCAAAGATGACAAAGACATGATCGTTACCCAGATCCGCGACATCTCTGTGTCGCCACTCGGTAACCAGCTTGCGTTTACGGCGCTCAATAAGTTGTACACCATGGATCTCCCCAACGGAACTCCGAAGAGAGTTACAACCAACAACTTCACCGAAGCAATGCCGATATGGAGTCCCGATGGATCGCAACTGGCATGGGTAACATGGGAAGGAAAAGATGGAGGACATCTTTATAAGTACAATCTCAAAGTAAAAGGTGCGAAGCCTGTGCGTTTAACAACAGAGGCGCATGCTTATACGGAACCAGTTTGGTCGAACAACAAACGTATCGTGATGATCCGCACCCGAGGTCAGCACTTCAAAGACCAGGATGGACCAACAGGCTTCAATGCAGAAAATGAAATTGTGTGGATCAGCGACGATGGTGGTGCCGTGAACTTCATAGCGCGTGCTGCCGGAAGATCAGCTCCGCACTTTACAGAGAACCAGGAAAGGATCTATCTCTATAGTGGTCAGAAAGGTTTGCTCTCGATCCGTTGGGATGGAACCGACGAGAAAGTGCATTTGAAAGTTAGTGGTATCATGACTTACGGAAGCGTGTTGAATGAAGAATTCCATTGTATGATGGTAGAGTCTGCTACCGAACCACAACGCGAGCCATCGAACGCCGACATCATTAAGATGGCACCGAAGGGCGACCAGGCTTTCGCACAGATCAACAATGAAATTTATGTTATTACCGTTCCAAAGCTTGGTGGCGAAGCTCCGAAGATCTCCGTTGCCGAAGCCGACAAGGCGTCGTTCCCGGCAAGAAAGCTTACGAAGCTTGGTGGTGAGTTTCCTACATGGGGCGCGGGCGCAAAGAATGTTTACTTCTCTTTGGGTAATGCGTTCTTCAACTACAACCTCGATTCAGGAAAGTTGGTAGATGATATCATCAAGAAAGAAAAAGCACTTGCTGAGAAAGAGAAAGAAGAAAAGAAGGACGATAAGAAAGATGACAAGAAGAAAACGAAAGAATATAAACCTGCTGAGCTTCGTGTAAAGGTCACTGTGCAAAAGGACATTGCTCAAGGCAAAGTCCTTCTTCAAAATGCCCGCATCGTTACGATGAAAGGAACTGAAGTAATTGAGCGCGGAGATATTCTTATTGAAAATGCGAGGATCAAACAGGTTGGTCCCGCAGGATCGATCCCCACGGACGCCCAAAAGATCGACATGTCTGGAAAGACTATTGTACCGGGTTTTGTCGACACGCACGCGCACATGTGGCCCGCATGGGGACTTCACAAGAGCCAGGTTTGGATGTATGCAGCCAACCTCGCCTACGGTGTAACAACAACACGCGATCCTCAGACAGCAACCACCGACGTGCTTACTTACAGCGACATGGTTGAAACCGGCGAGATCATCGGACCAAGAATTTATTCAACAGGTCCCGGCGTTGGCTACTGGGCTTACAACCTGAAAGACTTCGACCAGGCAAAAGATATCCTGAAGCAATATTCAGAGTATTACAACACGAAGACCATCAAGATGTATCTCACCGGCAATCGTCAGCATCGCCAGTGGATCATACAGGCTTGTCGCGAGCAGAAGCTCATGCCAACAACCGAAGGTGGTCTCGACTTCAAGCTCAACATGACCAACCTCATCGATGGTTATCCCGGTCATGAACACTCACTGCCGATCTATCCTTTGTATAAAGATGTGGTGACAGCCGTTGCAGAAGCGAAGATGACTTACACACCTACGTTGCTTGTTGCTTATGGTGGTCCATGGGCAGAGAACTATTACTATGCAACCGAGAATGTGAATGGCGATCCGAAGCTCAACCACTTTTCATCGAAGGCGGAGCTCGACCAGAAGTCGCGCCGCAGGCCAGGATGGTTTATGCTTGAAGAACATGTGTTCCCCGATCATGCGAAGTTTGTTAATGACCTTGTGAAAGCAGGCGGTGGTGCTGGTGTTGGCTCACACGGACAATTGCAGGGACTCGGATATCATTGGGAGCTTTGGAATATCCAGTCGGGAGGCATGAACAACCACGATGCACTGAAGGTTGCAACGATACTTGGTGCGACAGCGCTTGGTCTCGATGGCGACATCGGTTCTATCGAAGCCGGTAAGCTTGCCGACCTGGTGATACTCGATAAGAATCCTTTGGAGAATATCAGGAACACCAACAGCGTAAGTAAGGTGATGAAGAATGGAAGGTTGTATGATGGAAATACGCTGGACGAGGTTTATCCGGCACAGAAGAAAGCGCCATCGTTTGAAACAGACCAGATAGCGCCTTCGGCGGGATTACCAGGAATGAGATAAGTTATTTGATTTCATCGAGGTCGCGGGTAATGAAACCATAACCCGACAGTAAGAAGAGTGATCCAAAAACTGTGAGCAACCAGGGAGATCCGAAGAAGCCCATCAGGCCGGCGATGATACCACTTGCTCCAAAGACGATAAGCAGGCAAGCGATAGCTTTAATTAATAGTTCTGAACCCATAATACCCTCAACGTGAAAGAATCACGCCAAAGTATTATGGGTATCAAAAACCAGTGTTAATTATTTAGAGACGTCGGTTGAGAGGCCGGAGTAAATTTGGTAACCTGATTTTTCATCGGAGTTAAAGTTTGCAGGTAAGCAAAAATTGCTTCGAGGTCTCCCTTCTCCATACCAGCGTACATAGTCCACGGCATTATTGTGTTGAATTCTCCACTAGCCACCGTGGGCAATTGATAGGTTGAGTCTTTGTAAATCTTAAACTTCGTTACGAAGACCTCCGGTGTCCAGGCACCAATGCCTGTCTCTTTATCGGGAGAGATGTTGGCAGAACGGCAGAGAGATCCATCAGGGAACATGAACTCTCTTCCACCTGCGAAGGCAAACTCTTCAACGATCTGACCTTTCTCAGCGCGTGTGTGACATTCGCGACAACCGCTGGCATTCGTGAGATATTTTCCGTACTCAACCAGGTTGTCTTTCGAAGGACGGGCTTCGGGCGTTCCTTTCTTAGGTATCGTATGTAAGATGAAGTTCACAGGAAAGTCGGCTTCGGAATCAGGCACATCGTTCTTGATCGGTTGAATGCTTCGCAAATAAGCGATGATACTATAGATATCTTCTTTGTCCATACGACCGTAGTATGGATACGGCATTAATGGGAACATCGGTCTTCCTTCCTTTGTAACGCCGGCGGTGATGACACGAAACAATTCGCCATCGGTATACCGGCTGATCCCTTCGGGAGTGATGTTCTTCGGGAAGAAGACACCAGGCATGCCCACTGTTTGATCGAAGCGGTCGCCGCCTTTACCAAGTGTTCCTTCTGTGAGTGGTCCTGAAAATTTTGTGAAGTCGCGTGTTGAGTGACAATCCATGCACACGCTTACATTGTTGGCGAGATATTTTCCGCGTTCAATACGATCCGGTGTGTAGTCGATCGTAATGTTGTCCGGTTCGCCTACATCTGGCAGAGCGGTTTTACATACGTAAGCAAGCCGGCAACTCCTACAACAACGATCAGTAGTAAGATGCCGACAATCTTAAGCGCTTTTTTCATGGGGCTGGGTATTTTGGGGTTTAGTGTTTTTCCATTCTGATACCAGCTGACCAATGATATCTTTCATTGGCCTGATAGCGGTAACGTATTCTATTGATGGACCAGCACACCACACAGTTTTATATGTGGCTTTGGTTGCTGCGTTCTCTACTGCTTTCATACCTCGAAATGCTACGAACATCTTCGCCCATTTCTTCAGCGTCTTGTTACGCAACAACATCCCCTCAAACCAACCTGCTTTCGTCCCGATCTTCTGAACATACGGAGTATTGATGACAGTAAGATGTGAGCCCGAAAGCTTTGTTGTGAGCACGATGTCTTTCTCACCGTAGTCGATCATCGCCTGTTTGTAATCAGGCGACACGTCGGATTCTTCGCATGCAATGAAGATCGTCCCGATAGAAGCGCCAGCCGCGCCCCATTCTATAACCTTCGCCAGGTCTTGCCCCGTGCCTATGCCGCCAGCCGAGATGATCGGCAGCCCGCAATTTTCTTTCAGAATAGTGATGAGTGTCTTTGGGTCTGTGGGACCACAATGTCCACCCGCGCGATTGTTCACAGCGATCACCGCGTCGGCACCGAGTTCTTCAACCTTCTGTGCATACTTCAGATCGACAACATCACAAAAGACTTTAATGCCTAATGGCTTACAGCGTTCGATAACTTCTCTTGGGCTTCCTAATGACGTGATGATGTACGGAACTTTTACATCTGCCAGTGTATCGAGTTGCTTCTTGTATTTAGGATTCGATTTGTTGACGATAAGATTGACACCGAATGGTTTGTTTGATGCAGCTTTGATGGTATTGATCGCGGCGCGAAGCTCTTCATCGGTGCGATAGTTCAATGCAGGAAAGGCTGCGCTGATACCGCTGTTCAAAGCCGCGATGGTCATCTTCGTATTCGATATTAAAAACATCGGCGCGGCTATAACCGGGTATTCAATATCCAGGAGATCTGTTAGCATGATTCACTAAAATAAGCCTTGTGAAGTAATTTCTACATGGCTGCAACAGATTCTGCCAAAACAGTTCTACACGACCCCCGTTTTTGCGTGAAATAAGCGCCTTTTCAGTGGTACCAAACTTGTGTAAAGCAAAACGAAATTGATTTTCAACCTAAAGTTTTATGTCATGAAAGTGGATGAAAGAACAAACCTGGAGAAAGAAAACATGACGGGCGAAAATCACACCGGCAATGCAAACAGACCGGTGCAATTTCTTACTGCATCTTCGATCATCGGCGACAAGATCTACAATCATCTCGACGAGGACCTGGGTAGCATTAAGGAAATAATGCTCGATGTTAGTAATGGTACGGTTGAGTACGTGGTACTCGAATATGGCGGGTTCATCGGAATGGGAAGCAAGTTCTTCGCAATTCCTTTCGGAGCCCTCGAGATCGATACTAAAAGACATGCATTCATCTTCCGTCAAAGCAAAGACGTGCTCGAAAAAGCACCCGGCTTCGACAAGGATCATTGGCCCGAAACAAATGCTCACTTGAACAAAAGTTCAGAATATTGGGGTGGGTTTATGGGTTCTAATACCGGCTCAGAGCCGTATTAAGACCTGATAAAGAACTGGTTTAGAGGTTTAATTTAGGTACGGTTGTTGGCATCTGCTTGTGGTAGGGCAGCTCCAACGGACCGTACCTTCTTTTATTTGGGGTGTACGATTTACGATGTACGATTTTGAGCTACTTGCAAATCGTACCTCGTACATCGTACATTGTAAATCCAACACCCCCGATTATGCGTTTTTTAAGGTCTCTTGCCTTATTTGTTTGCACAACTGCCACTGCTTACGCACAAACCGATTCCGTCGCTTTATCAAACGAATACTATAACCAGGGTATGGAAGTTTACGGCTTCGCTCATCGCAAGCAGGCCGGCGAGCTCTTCATTCTCGCTACGCAGGTAAACCCTAAGAACGCAAAGGCCCAACTGATGGCCGGCAAGTCCATCCTTCTCACCATACAAAAAGAAAAATCGCTCGATTACTTTCGTCGTGCCTGGAACCTTGATGCCAACGTAGACCCCGACATCCTTTATTTTATCGGGCAGGCATATCATTACTCCGAAAAATTCGACAGCGCCATCATATTTTACGATCGCTATAATCGCATCCTCGCAAGATCATTGAACTACGAAAAGTCGAAGAAGATCAATGAAGTGAACCGCAAGATGTTCGAGTGCCGTAATGCTATCGTGTACATGCAACATCCTGTTGATGTGTCGATCGAGAACCTGAGCAACAAAGTAAATTCTGAATACGCCGACTACGCACCAACCATCAACGAAAATGAAACTGTGATGGTGTTTACGAGCCGTCGTCCCGGCGACAACGTGAACGATCGTCTTGCCGAAGATCATGAGAGCTACGAAGAGATCTTCGTAGCCGAAAAGATCAACGGGGCATGGTCAGGTCCAAGAAATCCCGGACCTCCATTGAACACCGGGTATCATAACTCAGCTGTCAATCTTTCTCCCGACGGAACGGAGATCATCGTTTACCACGACACTGGCGGTGGCGACCTGTTGTTATCTACCAAAGGCAAAGACGGAAGCTGGTCTACACCACAACCGATGGATGGCATCAATACAGAATATGTAGAGAACTCAGCAACCATAACAGAAGACGACAAGACAATTTATTTCACCAGCAATCGTCCAGGCGGTTATGGTGGCACCGACATTTACAGCTGCGAGCTTGGAAAGAATGGAAGGTGGGTGAACGTGAAGAACCTCGGTCCGCTCGTGAACACAGAGATGGACGAAGAGGGTGTTTTCATTTCGGCCAACGGGCAACATTTATACTTCAGCTCGAATGGACTTGCAGGCATGGGCGATCTCGATATTTATCGATCCACGTATGATGCTGCGAAGAAAGAGTGGAGTGAACCTGTAAATCTCGGTTATCCGATCAACTCTGTTGAGAACGACATTTATTTTGTGTTGACTGCCGATGAGAAGTATGCTTACATCTCGTCGCTTCGCAAAGAAAATTTCGGTGAAGAAGATATTTACAAGGTAGACATGCAGCGGTGGAAGCCTGTTTATCTCGATAGACCAGAATATTCTGATGTGTTTGCAGATGCGCCGGGACAAGCAAAAGAGATTAAAGAAATAAAAGAGGAAAAAAAGGACGAGACACAGCCGCGTTATAAAAAACGACAAGTTGTGTTAAACATTACGGACGAAAATAATAATCCGATTAAAAACAGCATCCAGGTAGACAGCACGTCAGCTTCGGTTATCAATTATCACATCATTGTTTCGTCTCCTGCTACTACAAATAACTTTCCTGCAGATCCCAAAGTGAATGTTGGTTACATCATGAATGTATACTTCGCTCACGATGGAGTGGACCCGATCTCGTACGAGGGTATTCGCAATCTTCTTGTGATGATGAAAAATTCCCCCACGCTGAAAGTTGAGATCAGCGGGCATACGGATTCAAAAGGGCCTGATAGCTATAATGAAAACCTCAGCCTTCGCCGTGCGCAGGCTGTTCGCAACATCATGATCAAGGGTGGTGCGGATGGCAACCGGATCACAGCGGTTGGTTATGGTGAAATGAAGCCGCTGGAAACCAACGATACAATGGAAGGCCGCAGAATGAACAGGAGGATCGAGTTTAGAATACTTGAGCCTTAAACTCAATGAGCCTCTAACCAATTCTTTCCAACTCCCACTTCGACCTCCATCGGTACTTCGAGATTCACCGCGTGTTTCATTAATTCCTGTACGCGTGGTTTCACAATTTCCTGTTCGTCTTTGTGAAGGTCGAAGATCAATTCATCGTGGACCTGCATGATCATGCGGCTCTTCAGCTTTTCTTTCTGAAGCCAACGGTGAATGTTCACCATCGCGATCTTGATGATGTCGGCAGCGCTTCCCTGGATCGGTGCGTTAATGGCGTTGCGTTCGGCGAAGCCTCTTGTTGTGATGTTCCTCGAATTGATGTCTCTCAGGTATCTCCTGCGGCCGAGAATGGTTTCAACATACTCCTTCTCTCTTGCGAAGTTGATGCTGTCGTCCATGTATCTCTTGATGCCCGAAAATTCCTTGAAGTACGAGTCTATGATCTCGCCTGCTTCAGTCTTCGAGATCCTTAAGTTCTGCGCAAGACCAAATGCCGTGCTTCCGTAAAGAATTCCGAAGTTAACTTCCTTTGCCTTCCTGCGCATGTCGGGCGTAACATCCTTAAGCTCTACTTTGAAAACTTTCGCTGCCGTTGTAGTGTGAATATCTCTCTTGTTCCGGAACGCTTCGATCATCGTTTTGTCTTTCGAGAACGCTGCAGCGATACGAAGCTCGATCTGTGAATAGTCGGCCGACATAAACAGGTAGTCTTTCGAACGCGGAATGAAAGCGCCGCGGATCTGTCGTCCTTTCTCTGTACGGATCGGTATGTTTTGAAGGTTTGGATTGTTCGAGCTCAGGCGGCCTGTGGCGGCGCGGGCCTGCTGGTAGTCTGTGTGCACGCGGCCATCGAGTGGACTAACCATTTGTGGCAACGCATCGACATACGTGTTGCGAAGTTTTTCGTATTCACGGTATTCGAGAACCTTTCTCGCGATGTCATGATCTTCGGCAAGCTTCAGAAGAACATCTTCGCTTGTTGAGTACTGACCCGTGCGTGTTTTCTTCGTCTTATCCAGAAGCTTGAGTCTCTCGAAAAGAATTTCACCGAGTTGTTTTGGTGAGCCGATATTGAATTCTGTGCCTGCAAGTTTAAAGATCTCCGACTGTACTTTGTCGCAGTCTTTGCGAAGACTTTCCGACATCGACTTCAGTGTCTCTTCGTCGAGCCTCACGCCTTCGAACTCCATGTTTGCAAGCACCGAAACCAACGGCATCTCAACGTCGCGCATCAGCAGCGAATGCATTCGCAGTTCGAGCTCTTTTACCAGTCGTTGTTTCACCTGGAGAATGACGTCGGCGCGTTCGCTGGCAAGCTGAACGGGATCGCTTCCTTTCGGACCAAGCGCATAGTTCAAATAAAAACTTGACAGTGTTTCGAGATTGTGTGCGGCTTCGGGTTCTATGAGGTAGTGGGCGAGCATGGTGTCGAACAGCTGCCCGTTGAGTTGAAGACCCAACTTTCGCAAGGCCACCTGCACTGCTTTGATGTTGTGACCTGCCTTCTTGATCTTATCGTCGGCAAGAAACTTATCGATGTTCTTAAGATCGTCTGCGGTCTTTACGGGAACGAAGAACGCTTCACCAGGAGCTGTCGAGAATGTGAAGCCGGTAACGTTGAAATCGAAATAATATTCGTCGTCGGTAACAACTTCTATACTGAACTCTTTATTAGAGGAGAGTTTTTCAATAAGAAGGGTTATGTCTTTTGAGTAATTGATAACAGACGCGTCGAGAACGCGCTTTACAGGTTCTTCAACTCCGGCAGCTTCTCCAAACATTGTAAGTTGAGATCCCTTTGGATTTACTGCTACGGTTGGCGCGGAAGAAGCTGACGTCGAAGTCGAATTAGTGAATGCCCTGCCGGCAATTCCTTTAAATTCGAGTTCATCGAAGATTGGCTCGAGCTTCGTCTTGTCAGGCCCTTGATATTTCAGTTGTTCTTCATTGAATTCGATAGGAGAATTCGTGTTGATGGTGGCCAGCGTTTTCGAAAGCAACGCCTGTTGCCCGAACTCGATAACGCGTTCCTTCAGCTTTCCCTTGAGCTTGTCGGTGTTCTTTACAACTTCTTCTACCGTACCGAATTGTTTGATGAGATCGGCAGCAGTCTTCGGTCCAACGCCGGGTATGCCGGGAATGTTATCCGATGTATCGCCCTGCAGCCCGAGGATGTCGATCACTTGTGTTACATCGGTGATGTCCCACTTCTCGCAAACTTCTTTTGGTCCGAGAATATCGACCGAGTTGCCCATGTAAGCAGGTTTATACAACCAGATGTTACTTCGCACGATCTGCCCGAAATCTTTATCGGGTGTCATCATGTAAACATCGAAGCCGGTTTCGGCAGCCTTTAGCGCGAGTGTGCCGATGATGTCGTCGGCTTCGTAGCCGGGAACTTCGAGGATGGGAATGTTGAAGCCACGAACGATCTCCTTCACGATAGGAATTCCTGTACGGATATCTTCAGGTGTTTCCTGGCGTGTGGCCTTATATTCTTTGAAGATCTCGTCACGGAAAGTTTTACCGGGTGTGTCGAATGCAACGGCAATGTGTGTGGGCTTCTGCTTCGTGAGCACTTCCAGCAACGTGTTAGTAAAGCCGAAGGCCACGGATGTGTTCATGCCCTTCGAATTGATGCGTGGATTTTTTGTGAAAGCAAAATGTGCGCGATAGATCAGCGCGTAAGCATCGAGGAGGAATAGTTTTTTCGGATCGGCCATTTGTCCTGAAGCAGTAAACGCTTCAGGATGCAATGTAACTCAGATAGAGTTATAGTAGTTCACAATTTTTATCCATGAATTCACCGATTTCGCTTTGAGTTTTTCCTTTTTTGCGTAGTCTTTAAGCTCTTCGGAACCTAAAACTTCATAGAGGTCGTCGGCAGATTTTACGTTGGTTAAATTTTCCCCGATAAGAACAGCGTGGCTATCGCTCAACACGAAATCTTTTTGGGCCGTAGCTGAATTGAACGCCTTGGTTTCAACAATCCTCTTTTTGTAGATCCGAAGCAGGGTGGCCTTGCCTTCGCCAGAGATCACTTCGCAATACATTTTCTTTTCTTTTAAAGGAATAAATTTTCTTGTGCCGGTCTCCACTGCCTTGATCAATAAAATGCTGCCAATCATCGTAGCACCTTTTTCATCGATGAAAAGAAACTCGTTAGTGACGAGATTGAAATTGGTCTTAACGTTCTTCAGCACACGTCCATTGAACAACGTGATGTTGGCGGTCTCAAAGTCATCGAAGAGATACGGATTGCCATTGACATCGACGTATGTTCTAGCAAAAAATGGAGTGCCATCGATATCCTGCGAGTATTCGCCACCGGCGTAAGTCTGGCAGGTTGCCCTGGTTGAAAATAAAAAAAGGGTGAGGACCATAGTCCCCACCCAGATGTTCGATTTAATTTTAGTTAGCACCGTAGCCGGGATTCTGTTCGAGGTTCTTGTTCGCACTAAGTTCACGAGCGGGAACGGGGAACACCATAGCATTTGCGTTGTATGCAAAACCATCGGCGCTGCCTTGCAACCTCTTCAGGTCGTGGATAGCAGAACCTTCGAGAGCAAGCTCGAGCTTACGTTCTCTCAGTATGGTAGCCAGGTCCGGGTCAGAGATAGGACCCAGGCCCACGCGATCGCGAATCAGGTTCAGGTCGTCCTCTGCTGTTGCACCGATACTTGTGCCGAGCCTAACATTACATTCAGCCCTTGTAAGATACATCTCTGCAAGTCTTACAATAGGAACGTTCTTGTACTGTAGCTTCCACTTGCCTGTACGGACAGCACCATTTCCTTCGTAGAACAGGTCGAGACGTGCGTCTCCATCGTCGTAAAGGTCCAGGTGTTTTTGTTCGATCTGAACATCGCCGTCGCGTCCGCCATAGTCTGGTATCGAGCAATACAACTGCATGTCGTTGGTACCGTCCTGGTCGTTCACCTGGATCGCGAATACGTCTTCAGAAGAATTGCTTGCGTTGTTGAACGCTCCATCGTAAGTAGGAGTAAGCTCAAACAAGTCTGAAGCAATTACGCGGTCGGCAGCATCTCTTGCATCTGCAAAATTGCCCATGCCAAGATATACGCGAGAGAGAATTGCGGCAGCAGCGCTCTTCGTTGCATACACGTCATTTTCATCGGGTAATAAACTTTCGGCTTGCGTGAGATCGGCGATAACCTGCTGATAGATCTGCTCTACCGTAGCTCTTGCAGGATAGCTTTCTGCCGTGATGGCTGTAGTTGGCTTCAACACCAGCGGCACAGCAAGATTTGTGTTTGTATTTCCAGCGCTGTAAGGTTGTCCGAAGAATCTTACGAGCTCGAAATAGATAGAACCACGGATGAACAAAGCTTCACCTGTAATCTGATCCTGGTCATCTTCGTTTACAACATCGATCGCATCGAGGATGTTGTTGCAAACGTTGATGGTATAAAATCCACCAGTCCAGTTACTGCGAACAAATGAATTGTTGGTGAGGATCTTCTTTCCATAGATCTCACGAGGCTGGTTGAAAGTTCCAACCCAGGTGATCTCTCCATCCGCTGCAAGCAGCTCGGAGTAAAGAATGAGATCGCCACCCCACATGAAGCCATAAGAGCCGAGGGCCGCACTGAAACCAGATAAGCCATCGTATGCACCAAGCAATGCCGTCTTAACGTTCGATTCAGTTGACAACGCAATAGATTGATCGAGCGATGCAGTTGGCTTCTGTGTCAGTTCATCATTACAGGCAACAAGTGCCAGTAGAAATGTGATTATATAGATCTTTTTCATGTTTCTTAAAATTTTAGAGCCCCACATTAATACCAAACGTCACTGACTTAATCTGCGGAGCCGAGTAGAAATCGTTGCCCTGGTTCAGGTTCGAACCGTTAGCACGATAGTCGGCGTTCACTTCAGGATCCCATCCAGGGTAGTTCGTGAACGTAAACAGGTTCTGACCTGTAGCATACACTCTCAGCGTATTCACCTTCAGGCGGCTGAGCACCGATGGAGGAATGTTGTAGCCGATTGTTACCGTTTTCACGCGGAGATAAGAACCATCGTATACATACCTGCTCGAAGCAGATGTTCCGTTAGGGATCAGACCACTCCAGTTCCAACGAGCTTCGGGCACTTGCGTAATGTCGCCAGGCTTCTTCCATGAGTTCAACTGGTCGCGTGTCTGGTTGTCGAACCAGTCGCCGTTTGCCGACATAAATCCACCACCACCGTTGATGATGCTGTTGCCCTGAACACCTTGCAGGAGAACGCTCACATCGAAACCATAAACGTTGAATGTGTTCGTGATACCGTAGTAAAATTTCGGGTTAGGATTTCCTACTACATAGTTTCCTGCTTCGTTGTAGTTGTTGGTTGTTTCGCCGTCGGCCTTATAGTACAGAGCGTCGCCGTTAGCGGGATCGGCGCCTGCATACTTAGGACCATAGAACACACCAAGAGGTTGTCCTACAATGAGTGAGTTAAGGAAGCGGCCATCGTTACCGGGAACTTCAGTTACATCACCATCAAGTTGTGTAACCTTATTTTTGTTTTGAGAGAAGTTCACCGATGTTGACCACTTGAAGTTAGACTTCTGAATGTTCGCTGTAGTGATCACGATCTCGAAGCCTTTGTTTTCCATCTTACCTACGTTGTCTGTGATGGTGCTAAAGCCGGTGTTACCAGGTACAGGCCTGTTGTAAAGGATACCGTGTGTATACTTTGCATAGTAGTCGATCTCACCGGTGATGCGGTTGTTGAGAAATCCAAAGTCGATACCAGCATCGTACTGTGTTGTGGTTTCCCATCCGAGCTTAGGGTTAGCCAACTGGCTGGGGTAAAGTGTAGCGTTGGAATTGTATTTATCCGACGACCACAGACCCTGCCATGGGTAAGTACCGATTTCTGCGTTACCAACTGTACCAACGCTCACACGGGGCTTCAGGAAGCTAACCGTAGTTTGTCCTTTCAGGAAGCCTTCTTCAGAAAGGATCCAGCCTGCTGATACTGCAGGAAACACACCGTAGCGATTGGAGCTACCGAAACGTGAAGAACCATCGATACGACCGCTAGCTGAAAGCAAATACTTGTCGGCAAACTTTAGGTTCACACGAGCGAAGTAAGAAAGGAATGTATATGCCGAGAGCGTAGAAAATCCACCGGTAACCTTACCTGCGCTGGTGATCTTCTGCAAATCATCGGAAGGAAATTGTTGTCCCTGTACATCTGTGATGTCGGTTGTCGATTTCTGGAACGACATACCCAACGTGGCATCCAATGAAAGACGCTCACCAATCATCTTATTATAAGTAAAGAAGTTGTTGGTGTTGTAGTTGAACGTTCTTAACCAGTCGGACTGACCGAAACCATTTGTCGATTTAGACTGTGTAAGGTGACCGAAATACTGGTCGTCGTTCTGTGTGAGAACGTCGTAACCAACTTCAGTGCGGAACGCCAATCCTTCAATGATATTCCACTGGCCATAAAGACCACCGATGTTACGGAAGGTTGTTGAAGTGTAGTGGCCATTCTCTGCGTTGAGCAAAGGATTGTAATAGGTAGTTGTAGGCCTGTCGTACAACTGGCCGTTCAGATCATGAAGTGGCGTGATCGGCGAAAGCGCAACGATCTGCATCGGTGTACCGAAGTCGTTGTCGTTACTTGTACGACCAACCACTGTTCTCGCGATCGACATGTTCATACCGATCTTGAACTTCTTGCTTATTTCATGGTCTAAGTTCAAACGGGTTGAAAGACGTTGGAAATTATTCTTGAGAAGAATACCGTCCTGGTTCGAAGCTTCACCACTCATATAGTACTTCGTTCTTTCCGTTCCACCCGAAGCAGAGAGTGTAAGCATCTTTATAACGGGATTCTTCTGATAAGCCTGCTTTTCCCAATCTGTATCTGTCTGGAGCTTAGTCCAGTCAGACCAGCCAGAGTAACGGGTGAAGCGGCCTTCCATGATACTGCTATAGTCGTCGATAGCTTCTTGTTCGCTGCCGTAGCCATCGGGATTGCCGTTACGGTTGTAATCGTACTTGGCGCCGTTGATAGCAGCCTGCTTATAGTAATCGATGTATTCTTTTGCGTTCAGGAAACCGCGATGTGCTTTAGTAGGAGCATTGAAGCCGTAAGAAAGATTCGCGCTAATGTTCGTCTTTCCCTGCTTACCACGCTTGGTTGTGATGATCACAACACCGTTGGCAGCACGCGAACCATAAATTGCAGAAGCCGACGCATCTTTAAGGATCTCGTACGACTCGATGTCATTCTGGTTGATCGATGCAAGTGCACTACCGTTGTTCGTTGTTCCACCGCCCTGGTTGTTGTTGAATGAAGATGTGTTGATCGGAATACCGTCGACAACATACAGTGGTTCGTTAGAACCCGACAACGAAACAGCACCGCGGATGCGGACCTTGATACCTTCACCTACACGACCGCTGTTGCTTTCGACAAACACACCGGCCGCACGGCCTTGCAAACCTTGAGAGAAGTTGGGAACGGGGATGTTCTTCAACTCATCGCCCTTTACGCTGGCGATGTTACCGGTAAGGTCTTGCTTGATCTGGGTACCATAGCCAACAACAATAACTTCGTTGAGTTGTTGAATGTCGGCAGTCATGCTGACGTCTATCACAGTTCTGTTCGCGATGGCGATTTCCTGTGTTAGAAATCCGATAAAAGAAAAGGTGATTGTTTCTGAACCCGTTGGCGCACTGATCTTGAATTGGCCATCGATGTCAGTAACTGTTCCGGAGTTGGTGCCCTTGACGACCACACTCACTCCCGGCATCGGACTACCGTCCTCGGCGGCAGTAACTTTGCCGGAGAGCAGCCTCTCCTGTGCAAATGTTGCTTGCAGCGACAGTAATGATGCAATTGCAACTAGTAGAATTTTCCTCATAGATTAAGTTAAGAGTTAGTTTGTGTTAAAATATCGCTAAAAAATTGCGATCATAACACTACCCTGGGGTTAATTGGTATTAGGGAGGCGTAACGCAAGAGGGGGTATATTCTTTTTTGAGCAAAAATGAGCAACGTTCTCTCGAAATTTTATCAGTGGGAAACGCAGACACCCAATCACTTACTTTTTCAGCAACCGTTAGCGGGAAGAACCCGGATCTGGACTTATGCCCAGGCAGGGCAGGAGATCAGAAAAATTGCAACAGCACTTCAGTTGCAAAATCTTCCACGACGAAGCCGCGTAGCAATCCTGTCGAAGAATTGTGCACACTGGATGATGGCCGATCTGGCGATCTTAATGGCGGGGCATATCTCCGTACCTCTATACCCCACCTTGTCCGCACATTCTATTGATCAGATCCTAAAACACAGCGATCCGAAGGTAATCTTCATCGGCAAACCCGATGATTATAAGAGTCAGAAAGATGGAATTCCCGCAAGCATTCAGAAGATAAGCTTCGATGAGAATGAAGTTGCTACGATCAAGTATACGGCAGCAGGGAAAGCAAAAAGCAAAGAAGAAGTTTCTAAGAGCCTGGAGGAAACGCTGACAAGCGTGAATAAAGAAATTGAAAACTACGAGCGTCTGCAGGCCATAGTAGTTATGAAATCGGACTGGACCATCGAAAATGGCCTGCTAACGCCGTCGCTGAAAGTAAAACGGAACGAAGTGGAGAAGATCTACTTATTGACGTATCCTTCCTGGTATTCGCTGAATACGAAAGTTGTTTTCGCCTGACCCCGGCTGCTCAGCTGGTAAGCGAATGCCGTTGCATTCAATAAGAATATCGTGAGATAACCAATGTTGAACAACAACGGGCTGAAGTTGATGAAGCCCTCGTACGTGAGCATGTCGTAGCTGAACATCAGCACACCAAGAATAATGCTTATTGCGGAGAACCATGCGCCAGCACGATCGTAGATGATCGCTTTGATAACCACGAACCCTACGTAGCCGAGGATGAGCCACGCAACAAACTTATAGGCCGGAAGAAGGTTGGTGAATGTAATCGCCGGCGTTGCTATCGTGAACAAAATGAAAATGGAGTTCAATACAATTAAACTGTATTTGAAGATCGCGTTAACATCTTCGGAGAAAAGTTTTCCAACGTAAAGCAAGCTCCACATCATGGTAAGATACAATGTGAGGTATTCGATCTTCACCATCAATTCCCAGTCGATGCCGGGGAACCAGTTGGCGAACAGGTACAGGTTGGTGAACACAGCACGCAACGCCCATGTAATGCAGATCGCTGCGAAATACAAAGCAGCTTTCTCTTTTCTGAAAAACAGGAATAAGATCACGAAGAAGCAACCGATCAATCCAAGACCAGAGAACAAAATGATGTTGGTGACAACTGCGCTTTCTCTTTTTTGATAAAGTTGATCGGGTAAGCCGAGATAAATATGATCGTTGGATCCGCCACGGATGTGATGGAAGTTGGCGATCTGCATCATTACATGCAGTGTATCTGTTGCGGGAAAAACAATGGTCTTCGGAAGCCACTGCGGTGAGGTCTCGAGGCGACTCGTTCCTACTTCACCATTAGATGCTACTTCAATTCCGTTAACCCAAAGCTGGTAGCTTGTATAAAGGTCTGGAACTTCCATCGACAGCATGCTGATGTCGTGGCCGATAATGATATCTGCTGTGTATGTGGCGAAGCCCTGGCCCTGGTCCCATATAGCGGGAAACTGCTGGAACTTCGTAGGCTGAAAAGATCCGGATGATGGGGTGAGCAGTTGTTCCCAATAGAAGCCCCATTTGCCATCGAGGCGTACAGTACCTTGATGTTGAAAGTCCCAGTTGCGAAGGTCGATCGTACCTTTTTCGATCAAAGGCACAACTTGCTCTGAAGGTTTCGCAAAAGATGTTGTAACGGCTAATAGAAGAACGAGGGGCCAACTATTCATGTATGCAAAATAGTGGCCCCGCGAATGTTAAAAAAATCTTTTATACCCCTTATAATACATGGTCATTGCGTCACTTCATTCTTGCCTTTAAGAACTCAATAGTATTCTTCCAGGCATCTTTTGCGGCAGCTTCGTTGTAACCGTTAGTGTTACTTGGATTTGCGAAGGCATGATCGGCATCGTAAGACTTAACTGTAAGATTTTTTCCGGCAGCTTTCATGTTGGCTTCAAACTTATCCATCACTTCTTTGTTGATGCGACGATCTTTTGTTGGCCAGATGTTGAGCACATCGCTGTTGAGTGTCTTGAGTTGATCGACATTGTCCACAGGCATTCCATAGTACATCACACAGGCAACTGTTTGCTTGCCTCCTTCGAGAGCAGCGAGCAACGATAGTCCACCGCCAAAGCACCAACCGATAGTTCCGACTTTCGCTTGTGGCCCGATGTAAGCAAGTGCGCCTTTCGTGATGGCAGTGCCGCGTTCGGGTTTAAATTGTTGCATGGTCTTTCCTGCTTCTTCGGCAGTAGCTGCAACTTTACCATCGTACATGTCGAGAGCGAGTACGTTTACGTTGCCGAGTTGACTGTAAAGATTTTCAGATTCACGTTTGATGTTGTCGTTCAATCCCCACCATTCCTGGTAAACTAAGATCCAGTTGTTGGTTTTATTTTTTGCTTCGAGCAGGTAACCGTTGGCTTCTTGTCCATCGGGAGTTTTGAATTTGATCATCTTACCACCGGCCTGCGAGATGTGCGTGTACACGCGGGGTGTTAGATGCTCTGCATTGAACTCAGGGTCAGATGCGAAGGCAGCGAATTTTTCTATCGATGATGTGTGGCAAATAACAGGCTCTGCCTGGTCCTGCGCGAAAGCACCGACGGCAGCAGCTATAAATGAGAATAATAGAGTTACTTTTTTCATGGTAACTCTAAGATAATCAATCCTTCCACTGCCCGGTGATAACTCTGTCGTAGGTAATAAAATCCGTGTTGATCGGTTCGAAACCATTTTGCCTGAGCAGCAACGCCACTTGTCCGCGGTGATAAGTACCGTGGTTCACCAAATGCATCATGATATGCTCCACGTTGGTCTCGTAATACTCGCCGACGTAGTTTTTATACTTCAGGATCCTGTTGAAATTATCGGTGGATTCTACGAACTCGATCCACTGCTTCGAGCCGTCATCAACCATGGCGCGGAGGCGTTCGACAGGATAAGTTTTCCAGAGCTCAAGGTCCGGCGGAGGAAGTCCTTTGATGCGATGAAGCCAAAGGAAGTTGGCGCTGAGCTGGTGACTGAAAATGCTGAGAATTTTTTCTGTTGTAACGTTCTGACGTTCGATAGCACCGAGTACGCGCCTGTTCGCCCACTCGTTGTAATGGTAAAGTTTCTGAAAGTACTCTTTCATAGGGTGGTGAAGGTACTATCTTCGGTTTAAAATTCACTGTATGTTAAGAATCGTTTTTCTGTTACTCGTCTCGCTAACGGTTGCAGCACAGGATCAATATCCCACCAAAAGTATTGAGCCATATTATGATCTTAATTTTACGGATGCCGAACGCGACTCTTTAAAAGGAAATCTTGAGAGTCTTCAGAAAGACCTGCAGGCGCTTCATCAATATAAGATGGAGAACTCGGTGGGCATGTCGATTAAGTTTGATCCGAAGCCTGCCGGTTTTAAAATTCCGGCCGGCATTACAGCCTCCAACTGGATTCTTCCAAAAGATGTTCAGTTGCCCGCTAATAAAGAAGAGCTCGCATTCTATCCTGTTTATAAACTTGCTGTGTTGATCAGGAACAAGAAGATCACATCAACGGAGCTCACGCAACTATACATTAAGAGAATAAAGAAATATTCCGACACACTTCAGTGTGTGATCTCATTACTCGAAGATCGTGCCATGGCAGCGGCAAAGAAAGCTGACGAAGAAATTGCGAAAGGAAAGTATAAAGGCCCGCTGCATGGAATTCCCTATGGTGTAAAAGATCTCCTCGCTGTAGAAGGAACGAAGACCACGTGGGGAGCAGCACCTTTCAAAGATCAAACGATCAATAAGACTGCCGAAGTAGTGAAGCGTCTCGACGACGCCGGTGCCATATTGATCTGCAAGTTTACAATGGGATCGTTGGCCATGGGCGACATCTGGTACGGAGGTGTTACAAAGAATCCGTGGAACATGAAACAAGGATCTTCCGGTTCATCGGCAGGGTCGGCTTCGGGAACAGCGGCAGGTCTCGTTGCATTTTCTATCGGAACAGAAACACTTGGATCTATCGTATCTCCCTCTACACGTTGTGGCACAAGCGGGCTTCGTCCAACCTACGGAGTTGTGAGCACCGACGGCGCAATGACATTGAGCTGGACGATGGATAAGATCGGGCCGATATGCCGTTCGGCGCTCGACTGTGGTCTCGTGTTGAATGTTTTAGCGTCGATCAACGCAGCTCCGAAAGAACTGAAGGTTGCGTATTTCAAAGCGAAATATTCGGGCAACGATTCTATTTCATTGCATGTAATTCGTAAGCTCGGTTACAATCCTGTTGAGGTAGAGATGCCGAAAGACATCCCTGTTTCAGCGATCCGCATCATGCTCTCTGCCGAAGCAGGCGCAGCATTCGATTTTCTTACAAGAGAAAACATCGACGATCAGTTGACGGATCAAAGAAAATGGGCGTGGCCGAATACGTTCAGGGCGTCACGATTCATTCCCGCCGTCGATTATGTGAATGCTTCGCGTGCACGAGCACAGTTGATAGAAGAATACCACGCAAAGCTCGGACAATACGATGTGATCATATCTCCGAGCTTCGCGGGCACTCAATTGCTCACGACCAACCTTACGGGCCATCCATGTCTTGTTGTTCCGAATGGTTTCAACAAAGAAGGAGGACCAACGAGTATTTCATTTTTGGGAAAGCTGTATGGTGAAGCCGCGATTGTTGCTTTCGCAAAAGCATATCAAGAGGCATCAGAATGGGAAGAAAAAATTCCGCCGCTGTTCGCGGTGCATTTACCATTTACCAATATCCATTAACCATTTACCCACGTCGTTACATCACCCACCGGCTTTCTTCTTGTTTGAGGAGATACATATTCTGTATTCCCCACATGAAAAAATCCTAAAAGCTTATCGTCAGCGCCGAGATTGAAGAACGGCTTCGCCTCTTCGTAGAACGTAATTCCTCCTGTACTCAAATAAGCTCCAACGCCATACGCTGTTGCTGTGAGATACATGTTTTCGACAGCACAATAGACAGCACCAATCTCTTCAAGTTCAGGAACAGATTTTCTTGGGTCGCGTTTCATCCCAACAGAAATGATGTGCGACGACTGGAATGGTTTTGTAAGAAGGCCTTCGTACTTATCCTGCTCAAATTTTCCTTTGGCTGTAGAGACCTGCTTGTAACATTCGCCCTGAAATTCCGCCAGCTTCTTTATCCCTTCACCAGTGAACACCATGAACCTCCATGGCTCCGTCATTTTATGATTGGGTGCCCACGTCGCATTGAAAAGTATCTGCTGTATTATAGAATCATCAACAGGTTTGCCGGTATAATCGCGCGGAAATATCGAACGGCGTTCACGAATAAGCTTATTCACAACATTAACATCGAACATAGATTTGATAATTTATTGGCAAGGTAACGCAAAGAGAAAAATTATGGTTTAAATTACCAGGCCAAACACCTCCTATGTTCCGATTACTCCTACTGGTCGGCCTTGCCCTCACGTCGTGCGCGCCAGCTTACATCTCCAACACCCGTAATACACCTATGTTTGGCGAAGCAAACGAGTTCGCTGGCAGTGTTGCTTTGTCTTCGGGCGTAGATGTACAGGCAGCATACTCCGTTAGCAACCACGTTGCCGTAATGGCAAACTTCAATACTGTTCAAAAGAAATATTCGCCCGAAGGACAACCATCGTTCAATCGCGATCACATCTTCGGCGAAGGAGCGCTCGGTTATTTCACGAGAACTAAAGCATCGCGCTTCGAATTATTCGCAGGCTATGGAATGGGCAGCGGCACCAGCTACGAATCGTATTACTTTTTTCATACACAATCGCAAGAGGTGATCACGAAAGCCAACTACAACAGGATTTTCATCCAGCCTTCTATCGGCACCAACAAGAAAAAATTCAATCTCATCTTCACTGCACGCGTGTCGATGGTAGGCTTCGAAAAATATACTACAGACGATCCCATCGCTACGCCAAAAGTGTACAAGCCCACCGGCTACCAGGTTATGTTCGAGCCTTCGATCACAGCAAGAGCTCATCTTGCAGGAAATCTCCGCGGCTTCTTTCAACTTGGCATCAACCGGTCCTTAAAAGAGGTCGATTTCAATTACGTTCCCGTACAGGCTTCTATAGGGATCCAGATCCATACAGGCCAGCTTCGTACGCGTGTTTATTAAACGATACATATCGTTTATAATCATCGCTATTGCTGTTGCCGGTTGCTCTCCCGCCTATGTTCCTAATTCGAGAAACGTTCCTTTATTTGAAAAAGGTGCCGAACTGGCTGTTAATGCTTCCTATGGATTTTCGGGAACCGAAGTCCAGGTTGCGTATTCAATAACAGATCACATTGCTGCAATGGCAAACGTGAGTGCAAAATGGAAGACCCTCGATCAACCTGTAGATGATTCCATAAAGCGACGTCATTTTTTTGGTGAAGCCGGTCTCGGCTACTACCTGGCGAAAGAAGACTATCGCTTCGAATTGTTTGGTGGTTATGGTAAGGGCAAAAGCCTCAGCAATGCAGGTCGTGTGTTAGACGAGCAAGAACGACTTGCATCGGGCAGGTATGATCGCATCTTCATTCAGCCATCCATCAGCACCAACTTCGAGAAGTTCAATCTTATTTTTACGTCGCGTGTTTCGTTTGTGAACTTCACAAGCTTCACGCCTTATCCCGATCAATCGTATTCATTTTTGTTTAAGCCAGTGAAGGGTTATCACACGTTCTTCGAGCCATCGATCACCGGCAGGTTTCCTATGGGGAATATTTTACGCGGATACTTTCAGGGAGGAGTCAACGTAGCGTTGAGAGATTATTACTATTATTACAACTACAGTGGCCTTCATTTCGCGGTAGGACTTCAGTTGCGTTTGGGCTCGTTTTATAAGGATGGCAATTAAACCTAAACTTGGTCTTTTCGATCTCACCATGATCGTGGTGAGTCTCGTTATTGGGATGGGCATCTTCGGTACGCCGGTAGATGTCGCCAACAAGGCCTCAACACCAACGATCTTTTTTGCCGCGTGGATCCTCGGTGCAGTCGTAAGTCTCTTCGGAGCACTCACCTTCGCGGAGATCGGTTCGCGGTACCATGTTACCGGCGGTTTCTACCGGATCTTCTCGCACTGCTATCACCCGGCCTTCGCATTCATGGTAAACTGGATGACGGTGATCTCCAACGCAAGCTCTACTGCCATCGTAGCCATCATCGGGGCCGAGTACATCAACCCGTTGATCATGCCTGGTGTCGATCACGACCTGGGAATTAAGATCACAACTATTTCAGCGATCGTTATTCTTTACGGAATAAACATGATCGGTATCAAGATGAGCGCAAGAACATTGAATGTTTTGATGCTGATCAAGATAACTTTAATGATACTATTGATTGGAGCTGTGTTTTTCTCAAGCGCAGCGCCAGAAACTCCATCTGCATCTATTCCAATAGGCACGCAACTAAATTCCCTCTGGCTATGCTTCGTGCCCGTGTTCTTCACATACGGCGGCTATCAACAAACAATGAACTTTGGATCGGATGTGCCCAACGCGGGACGAACAATGCCGCGCGCCATCTTTTATGGCATCGCCATCATCCTTACGTTGTACATGCTGATCAACATCTCTTATTATTATGTACTCGGAATGGACGGCATGCGTGGTTCGATGGCCCTTGCATCGGATATGGCCTACGTTATTTTCGGACCTTATGCATCGAAAGTGATCGCAGTCGTAATGTTCCTTTCCGTGATGGCCTACGTGAATGCGTCGATCATGTCGAACCCGCGTGTTTATTACGCGATGGCGGAAGATAAAGTGCTTCCGAAGATCTTTGCGCAGCTGAATGAGAAAACGCAGGTGCTGGGATTCTCCACGTCGGTCTTCGTTGCGTTCATGGTGATCACGTTGTTCCTCACGTCTTCTTTCTCCAAAGTTCTCAACTACGTAATGTTCTTTGACAGCATTGCTTTGATAAGTGCCGCCGCGGCGATCTTCGTGTTACGAAAAAGGGCAGCCGTTTCTAACGAACTGAATACCGACGTTTACAAAATTCCTTTTTATCCCTGGCTGCCTTTAGTTTTCATAGTCGTTTACGCGCTCGTCAACGTCAGCATCCTTGTATCAAATCCTTTTGCAGCAATGATGGGCTTTATATTGTTTATTTCGGGATGGCCGCTGTTTTTTGTATTAAAGAAAATTGTCAATGGATGAGTTATCGTATATACTGAACGAGCTGGGAGAAGACCGTGAGAATTATTTCAATGCAATCTCTCCGCCCATCGTTCAGACCAGCAACTTCGCTTACAAAACAGTAGCCGACTTTCGAAAAGGACTCGCCGATGAATATCATACCCTGGTCTATTCGCGCGGCAACAATCCTACGGTCGACATACTTCGGAAGAAGCTTGCGGCCCTCGACGGCGCCGAAGATGCCCTTGTGTTCGGCAGTGGCGTCGCCGCCATTTCGATCCCGATCATTGCCTTGCTAAAAACAGGCGATCACGTTGTGAGCGTAGCCAAGCCCTACAGCTGGACCATTAAGTTGTTCGAAAAACTGCTGCCGAAGTTTGGTATCAACACAACGTTTGTTGATGGCACCGACACATCCAACTTCGAAAAAGCAATCACTGCAAATACAAAGCTCATCTATCTCGAGTCGCCGAATACATTCACGTACGAGTTACAGGATCTTCCTGCAGTGGTGGCCATTGCAAAGAAGAAAGGCATCGTTACGATGATCGACAACAGCTACTCCAGCCCGCTTAACCAGCAACCTTATAAGATGGGTGTTGATCTCGTGGCCCAGTCGGCTACGAAATTTATCGGTGGTCATAGCGACGTTGTTGCCGGTGTCGTTACCGGCTCGCAGGCAATGATCAAGAAGATCTTCGATGCGGAATTTCTAAACATAGGCGGAAACATTTCGCCAATGAATGCCTGGCTGCTGATCCGCGGTTTGCGAACCATTCACCTCCGGATGGAACGCGTATGTGCCACAACAAAGAAGGTTGTCGATTTTCTTGCGGCACGTCCCGAAGTGGAACGTGTTATATATCCTTTTCATCCTTCGTTCCCGCAGTACGAGCTGGCGAAGAAGCAGATGAAAGATGCGGGTGGTTTATTCAGTGTCGTGTTCAAAGCAAAGTCGCTGAGCCAAATCGAAAACTTCTGCAATTCGCTAAAGAGATTTCTGATGGCAGTAAGTTGGGGAGGACACGAGTCTTTAATAATACCATCAGCTGTTAGTATCAAACCGGAGGAGTTTGATGCCTCGAATCCAACTCACAGGTTGATAAGATTCTATGTCGGCCTGGAAGATGCCGATTATCTCATTTCTGATATTCAGCAATCTCTCGAAGCCCATCTAAAGTAAGATTGGGTTCGATACTTGCGAAAAATCCTTTCAACGATGTTATCACAAACGACAATCCGCCTGTTGCGATAGCCGGGCATTCTTCGTTCAGTTCTTTTCTTATGGCCGTGATCATACTTCTCACCAGTCCATCGTAGCCGATCACAAGTCCCGACTGTATTGCCGTGATCGTACTTTTTCCTAACGCCGACGTCGGCGTTTCGAGAGGCACATCGAAAAGCTTCGCCGTGTTTTGCGACAATGCCTTGATGGCCGTGCGAAGCCCGGGAACGATGGAGACGCCGAGGATCTTACCGGTTTTAGAAATAGTCGTAAACGTGAGTGCCGTTCCGAAGTCCGCCACCACGCAAGTGCTTTTCAGTTTCATGTAGGCACCCATGGCATTCGCCACCAGGTCGGAACCGATCTCGTATGGATTCAAAACTTCGATAGGCAGGTTTTCATAAACGGCCGGGCCTAACACCAAAGGCTCTTTACCGAAGAGTGTTCGTATCACTTTCTGAATTTTTTCTGTGAGGCCGGGCACCACGCTGCTCAGTACCATCTTTTTCACGCTCGACACTTCAACGCCCGCTTCAAAAAAATAGTCGCGCATCTTTACGCCATAAAATAATTCGGGTTGACTGGTACGTGATGGGATTCGCCAGGTGTGTTTCCATTGCGAACCATCCCAAAGGCCAATTGTGATGTCGCTGTTGCCGATGTCGAGAACGAGGATCATAGCGCCAAAAATACTATGTAGATTTGAAATGTGACTGATGGCATGACTTAAGTGGTGCCACCATTACAACAACCGCGCCGAAGACTTAGAATGCGAGAATCATAGGCGCAATTGTTCGGAAAACCTAGTAACTACCCGGATGCCAAATTTCAGTAGCGTTGAAGAAATGATCTCTACCCTGCCCAGGACGGAACAGGTATTAGTAAACCGGCTCCGATCGTTGATCACAGAATGCATTCCAAACGCCACAGAAAAACTTTATTACGATATGGGCCTGCCATTCTTCCGGCACAACCGCCTCATATGTTTTGTCTGGCCGCAGTCCCTCTACTGGGGACCCAACCGCTCCGCGGAAACACAGGCAAGGAAAGGAACTGCATTAGGTTTCAACCAGGGATATCTTATGTCGAATGAAGATGGTGTGTTGTTGGCCGAAGGGAGAAAGCAGGTTTATGCGATGTATTTTAAAACTATCAAAGACATCGACGAAGACCAGGTGAGAGCTTTATTATTTGAAGCCGCAATGATCGACGACAGTTTTAAAAAGAAAAAAACTACTCGCTCTTCAAAGAAGAAACGGGGTTAGCACGCGCAGCCTTCACCGTTTGTAATGCCACCGTAAACCAGGTCAACGCGATTGCAATCACACCCGCGATTGCAAAGAACCACCAGCTCAATTCAATCTTGTAAGCAAATCCTTCGAGCCAACTGTTAGCCGCGAAGAAACTTACGGGTATCGCTATGAGAATGGAGACAAACACCGGCCTCACGAGATCATTCGCCAGCAGGCGAACAATACCCGAAGTGGTTGCACCCAAAACTTTCCGTATGCCGATCTCTTTCGTCCTTTGTTCCGATGAGAACACGGCAAGGCCAAACAATCCCAAGCACGATATCAGCGTGGCAAGAATTGCAAAGTATGTCGAGAGCATGGAGACTTTTGTATCCGATTCGTATAGTTTCTTGTAATCATCATCAAGAAATGTGAACTCAAACGGATATCCCGGATGAAATTTTTGATAGATGATCTGCAGTTGTTCAAGCGTAGCTTGTGGTGAACCGTTGGCCAACCTCACAACAATGTTCGTATTGATCGGGCGGTATTCAAAGAACACCGGTTCCATAGCCGTGTGCAACGATCCATACTTAAAATCTTTTACAACACCAATGATCTCTTTCGGATCGGGACCGTACATAACAATCTTACCGATCGGATCTTCGAAGCCTATCATCTTTGCAGCCGTCTCGTTGATGATCATCTTCGTGTCTTCGTTAGGAAGATCTTTTTTGAATGTTCGCCCTTCCTTCAGTTCAATTCCCATCGTCTCCACCCAATCGTGACAAACAGGAGGATACGGGAACATGGTCTGGTATACAGTTGCGTCGGCACCTTCCCACGTAAGGCCGTTGTGTAATGATAGTTCGCGGTTTACAACACTCCCCATCATACTCGAAGCATCGACGACACCAGGCACTGACTTAATCTCGCGGATCAGCGTTTCATAATTGTTCCAGTCGAATTCTCCACGGCGGCTGAACGTCACTACATTTTCTTTGTCGTAACCGAGATTTTTGCTTTGCACAAACTCGATCTGCTTATTGATGATCATGAAACCGATAATGAAAATTACCGATACCGTGAACTGCATGATCACAAGTCCCTTTCGTGTAAACACTTCCGCAAACGACGAGTTCATGATCTTGCCTTTAAGAATTGACGCAGGTCTGAATCCAGATAGAAAGAACGCAGGATAAACACCAGCAGCGATGCCGATCATCAGCGTGATCAAAAAGATCCTGGAGTCGATCGTGAGTTCAAGATGTTTTCCTGTAAGTTGATTGAAGTCCGGCAGTAATATGAAAGCTATCAACAACGCCAGTACCAGCGACATCATTGCGAGCATTACCGACTCACTTAGAAATTGACCGATCAGCGTCGCCCGACTTACTCCGAATGTTTTCTTCACACCAACTTCTTTCATTTTTCGTGATGCCTGTGCGGTGGACAAATTCACGAAATTGATACAGGCGATCGCCAGCGTGAAGATTGCCACGAGAGAAAACAGTCGCACATAATAGATCCTTCCGTCGGCGAGATATTTGTCTGAATACAGGCTCACCGACAAGATCCCCTGGTTCTGTTGCTCTTTGGTCTTTAAGAACCCAGCTATCTTTTTATTGAATTCATCAATGTTTACTCCATCGCGAAGCAGTAAGATTGTTTTTGCATATCCACCGTTCCACTTATCCGAATGAACATCGGTCTCATACATCTTTTTGTAGTCAAACACGATCTCGAACTGTTCAGTCGAATTTTTAGGAACGTCTTCGAATACACCACTGATTATGTGCGGGCCTTTTACCCAGAACCGGTTGTTCCATTCTACCATCTTGCCAATCGCTGCATCGTTGCTTCCGAAAAGTCTTTCGGCGAGACTCTTCGAGATCATAACTCCACTGTTGTCGCCCAACAAGATTGGATACGAAAACACTTTGAAGAAATCTTTACTCGCGAAGAACCCTTCTGTCTTAAACTGTTTGTTTTCGTAGGAAACAATTCCAACTCCCGTAAACCGGAACGAACTCATAGAAACCGCACGCTCCACTTCAGGAAACTCCGCTACCATCGCTTCCGCAAGTGGCGAAGGTGTCCATTCAATCATCGACGGTCCTGTTGGCCGCATGTAAGTTGAATTCACCCTGTAGAGACGAGCATCGTTTTCGTGAAACTTATCCATCGACACTTCATCGGCAACCCATAGATAGATCAGCAGGGCACACACCAATCCCGACGTCAGACTTCCGAGGTTAATAAAGAACGCAGTCTTGTTTCTCGTGAAGTTGCGCAGCGAGATCAGTATGTTGTGATGTGTAATGGCGATCATATTATTGCTGTGTATCGATTCAGGAGTCCGGATCATTCCTGGCCGGAAAAGAAAGATCACATCACGCCACAACAACCAGTTGGCTTTGCTTTGACCTATGTTTTTCGATCGCTTCTCATACATCTCCAGCAGATCGCCTTCGATGTCGACGAGGTATTCCGGCTTACAAAACCATCGAAGGAATTTCAACGATCGCATCTTGTCAGTTGAGCTTGAGAATTGTTTCGGGCAATGATTTCCAGAAGCCAATGCGGACCTCCAATGCCTCTTGAAGTGTCTTCTTGCCGTAGGCCGTGAGTGTGAAATAGAGCTTCGGTCGCCCCCCGCGATTTGTATCGGGGTCGGCGTGCTTCGAAGTAAGGAAGCCCTTCTTTTCCAGGCGTCGTAAGGTCACCTGCAGTGCTCCGACCGTCACGTCGCGTTTGGTCCGTTGCTCGATCTCTTCCTTGATAGTGACGCCGTATGCGTTGCCATGCAGTACGCCCACGGCGAGTAGCACGAGCTCTTCGAATTCTCCGATCATGAAACGAAAGTAGGCAATACTATTTTATAGTATTGTATTTCATGACAATATTTTACGTAAAAGCTATTTTGTAGTATTTGTAAAAGAAAAGAGCCAGACTGAGAAATCTGGCTCTTCGCAACCGAACCTGAATATATACGCTAACCTATTCTTCGTCTTTGCTCTTTGCTTTGCCTTTGATGTATGCTTTGAGCTCTTCTTTTTCGGCCTCTTTCTCTGCCTTTTTACGCTCTTTGCTCTCTTCCTTTTCCACTTTTGCCTTCGCCTTAAGTTCGTTCCTGAACTCTTCCTTCTCGCGTTTCTGCTCTTCTTTTCTCTCTTTTGTAAGAGCCTTAATTTCTTCTTTAGTGTCTTGTGCCTGCGCACGCACAGTCGTAATGCTGATCGCCGCCACTATAATTCCAATGATCAATACCAGCTTTTTCATCTTTTCGGTTCGTTTGATATGATTACTCTGGCTTTTCTGAAAGGTTACTGATGGAATATAATTACTGTTTTAGAAGAACCTTAACGCCACCTTACCACCCCACCACATCTTCATATTTACATCGCCATGATATGTGTCTTCGTAGAACACAGTTGGTTTAATGTCGGAGAAGAGTGTGGGATAATCGCTGTAAGATGTTTTCGTGAGGTACGCATTCAGTGATCCACCAACGTAGATCGAGAAACCTTTCGCGAGCCTGAAATCAAACCCGGCCTGCAGTTTATTCAGGCTGCTGAGTGCCGATGTGAAACCACCTTTGCTCACGTGTTGTGAGGTGAGATCGATATTGAGGTCGAGCCAGCGGAAGATCTTTCTTGCTGTGCCGACACCATAACCGAACGACCACATAGCATCGCTGCCGATCTGTGTTTTGGGATTGTAACTCGCAGAGAGAATGTTGTAGAATGCTCTCGCACCACTTCTGAATGCGATGTTGCCGTAGAACACTTCGTCGGCGGAGAGTTCCAGTTTATGATATCCATGTTTCACAATGCTGAGGAAGCCGATAGGCACACCGGTAAGACTGTCGGCATAGTTGAGGAAACCGACCTGGGTTCCATAAACCTTATGACCATAGTTGAAGAAGCCCGCTATCTGTGTGCCTTTCAGGTATCCATGTGAGCTTATGTTGGTGAAGCCCGCGATCTGCGGACCACGAAAGTTTCCCTGGTGAAAATTGCCAAGACCTGCGGCGCTCACGCCAACCGAATTTCCATTGCTGAAGTTCATGAGGCCGGCAGCCTTCACTCCATCTGCGGAAGCGAGATTAATGTTAGCAAGACCTGCAAGCTGCACGCCCTGGAAGTCACCGAAGTTTATATTCGTGAAGCCCGTTGCCTGTGCTGCTTTCGTTTCACCGCCGTTGAGATTGAAGAAACCGGAAGCCTGTACGCCGATCATGTTGCCACCGTCTATGTTTCCGAAGCCTGCGATCTGGAGGAAGCTCACGTCACCACGGTCTACGTTGAAGAAGAATCCCAACTCGATCTGCCGTGTTCCCATGGAATAACCGCCAAACATGTTGATAGAATAGTCGTTGATGATGTTTCCGCTCAACGAACCATTCGAGCCAACGAAAGGCAAAAGGGAGATCTGGATCTCACGATATAATGTGTCGCGAATGTTTTCAACGTTAGGCGAAGTGGTGTAAGGCATTGGAACCTCTTCTTCGGTAGTTGCTTTTCCAGGTAGATCAGATGCAGTAGAATCTATTTGTGCAACTGGTTCTTCCTCGATAGATGCAGTATCGATCGGCGTGAGTGGCCTTGGCCTTTTCATGATCACATGAAAGTATTGATTGCCTGTTTCGGTGATAATAATATTCTCGTCGAAGTAATCGCGCTTGCTGATCGTTAACACGAGATCTTTCTCTTCATGCTTTTCAAGTTTCAACCGGAAAAATCCAAATTCATCGGTGACAACGGAAGTGATCGATGATTTATCGTACACACTCGCATCAACAATCTTTTCGTTGGTGAAGAAGTCTTCCACATAACCGCTAATGATCATCGAAGTCACGTTTGCCTTCGGAGCTTTTACGGGCACGCGCGTAAGGATCAAATGATTTCCTTTTTCCTTGTAGTTCATCGATCCCTTGAAGATCTCGTTGAGGATCTCGCGAACCGTCAGGTTCTTTCCTTCGATACTTACAACATCATCGTTCGAAATGATGGCTGCGTTGTACGAGAAAGAGAAGTTTCCGAGTTGGCCGATGCGATTGAGAACGGTTGTTACCTTCTCGTTTTTGAAAGAAACATCGACGCGGCGGTCGAGAATCGGGGTATTTGACTGCGAACTGGAATCGAAAAAGCAAAGCAGTAGCAGGCTAAGGAGTAAAAGTAGTCTCATCGGCAATATTTTTTACTGGCATCTCTGCCCGTTCAGAATAATTTCGTTTTGATCGGTTCGCTCAACCGTTAGTCCCATCGTCTCCGCGAGGATGTCTACAATCTCATCGATCGTGTTGTTGCGGAATGTGACAGTTACCTGGCAATTGGCAATGTTGTCGTTTGCCAGTTTGATTTTTGAATCATACACATCGTTGATCTGTTCGATCGCGCTTCGAAGATCAGTCGCGTGGAATGAGAACACTCTCGTTTTGTACGACAATACATTGGTATCGGCTTTCTCGAGCTTCGAGAATGTTTTCAAACTCTTCGAATAATAACCGGTTTCGCCGGCACTGATCGTCATACCCGGGTTATTCAGTGTATAGAACTGAACTACGCCGCTTTGGACCATCACTTCCACAGAGTCTTTGCCGGGATACGATTTGATATTGAAAGAAGTACCGATGTCGCGGACGAGTGCTTCATCTGCTTCGATCACGAAGGGCTTTTCCTCTTCGTGTTTTACATCGAAGTATCCTTCGCCTTTCAGTTTCACCTTGCGTGTTTTCTGACGCGGGTTGTATTCGAATTCTATCGACGATTGTTTGTTGAGCACTGCTGTACTTCCGTCGGGCAACGTATCCTGTACAACTTTATTCTCCGAAGAGAATGCAAGTCGTTGTACGGGTTTGTTAAATGATCGCCATGAAAATATTCCGACCACGGCAACCAACACAATCCCGGCGGCGATCTTCAGTGGTTGCCAGTTGAAGGATACTGTTTTTGTCTTTACAAGCTGGCGTTGAACTTTTCTCCACGCTTCATCTGCATCGAAGTCGATCTTCACTTCGTTGCTGGCCGCTTTGGAAAAGATTACCTGGATGTCATTAAAATATTTTTCGTTGTCGGCAGAAGAACTACGCCATGTGTCAACTTCTCGCGTCTCGTCGACGGTAGCCTCGCCGGAGAGCACCTTTCCAATTAAGTCGTCGATATCGTACTTTTCACTTTTCACTATTCACCTTTCACTTTATAAGGAACAGGATCAAAAATATTGGCAGATAATCTTTCAACTGCTCTCTCATAATCTTCAGCGCTTTACCTATTTGATTTTCTACTGTCTTCACGGAAATGCCGAGTTGCTCTGCGATCTCGGAGTACTTAAGCTCTTCGAAGCGGCTTAGTTGAAACACCAGTCGGCATTGTTCGGGGAGGGCCTTCATCGCCACGGAGATTCTTTCTTCGAGCTCCGAAGAAATTACGGACTGACTTACACCTTCATGAGTGGATTCGGCATGCACCATCTGGTGGGCAACATGTTGTTGCTTCACCTTTTCATGTTTGATAACATTCAGGCAGGAATTCCTGACGATCCTGTATAGATATGCTTTGAGGGAGGTCTGGATCTCGACCTGTTGTCGTTTATCCCAGACGTTGATGAAGGCTGCCTGTACTACTTCCTCAGCTTCATCCCTGTCGTTGAGGAAGGAGTAGGCATATTTGCAAAGCGGTCGATAATAAGTCTTGAATACCATCTCAAAAGCACTTTCGTTGCCCTCCTTCAGGGTTTGTAAGACCTGCTGTTCGAGTAAATCCACTGCTTTTGATTGAGAAGTCAGTGCAATTTACGGTTTTGGGCTTCTGAGGTTATGACAATTTGTGCGGTGTCTACCCCTATGCTTCTGAGAGATTTTTTTTGGTGAAAGTGGTGGCACGACTTAAGTGATGCCACCACTGACAACAGCCATGCCAGGCCCAGGGATCCAAAAGAAAACCAGACCTCGCCGCTGTTAAGAAAACCTTATTATTTTTAGTACTTGAACTTAAACACTTCCGGGAGCTCTGAATTATCATGAAACGTCACATCCAAATCCTTAATAAGCCCCTCTGAAATGCTATAAACCCATCCGTGCACGTAGGGCCCCTGGCGCTTCTCCCATGCATTCTGAACAATGGACGTCTTGCACAAGTGAAGTACCTGTTCGATCACATTCATCTCTATAAACTTATTCTCGCGCTCGAGCGGATCTTTGATGGCATCGAGCTCTTTCTCGTTGAGACGATAAACATCTTTAATGTGACGGATCCAGTTATCGATGATACCAAACTGTTTCTGGCCCATGGCGGCACGAACACCACCACATCCGTAATGTCCGCATACAATAACGTGCTCTACCATCAACACATTTACGGCGTAGTCGAGAACACTCAGCATGTTCATATCTGTATGAACAACCATGTTGGCGATGTTTCTGTGCACAAAGATCTCACCAGGATCTGTTCCGGTAATCTGGTTGGCGGGAACACGGCTGTCGGAACATCCTATCCACAGGAACTTTGGACTTTGTTGCCCCGAAAGACGAGAGAAGAACTCAGGATCTTCCTGGTTGCGTTGCTCCACCCATACTTTGTTCTGAAGTAACAGTTGTTGATAATCTTTCTCGGCTCTTACTTTATCCATCATATTGCTAAGTGTTTGAGTTCTACTGCTATTTTTTTTGCTTTTGAAGTTTCCATAAAATCTCTGATCGCCTCCTTGATGTCCTGGTCTACAAACTGTGCTTCGGAGCCATCGATCGTGAGGGTTGAATTATTCGGGATCAATTGAAATTTACTGCGAATGGTTGACTTATTCAGAAACGATACGCTCTTGGTGAATTTTAATAAATAATTCTTTCCGTCTCCCACCATAATAACTGCCTCCTGGAAGTTGGTTTTCAGGATAAAGAACACGGAAACAAGTATCCCAATAAACACACCGGCGAGCAAGTTAGTAAGTACGATCGCAATCACGGTAACGATGAAAGGCAGGAATTGGGATATGCCCTTTGCATACATCTCTTTATACAGCTTCGGTGTTGTTAACTTATAACCGATCGTGATCAATATGGCAGCCAGTGCCGACAAAGGTATGAGTTGCAACAAGGACGAAAGAAATAAGACTGATGCTGCGAGAATAACGCCGTGAGTGATCGCCGAAGCCTTCGTTTTCGCCCCTGCGTTTACATTCGCCGAGCTTCGGACGATCACAGACGTTATCGGAAGTCCACCCAACAGACCCGACAACGTGTTAGCGGCGCCCTGGGCCTTCAGCTCACGATTGAGGGACGTAATACGGCGATAAGGATCCATCTTATCACACGCCTCAATGCTAAGCAGGGTTTCCAGCGACGCAACGATCGCAATAGTTAAAGCAATTTTATAGATAGCCGGATTATTGAACTGGCTGAAGTCAGGATACATGAACATCGGGCCTTGCTGATGAAGGAAGTCCGGGATGTTCACCAAATGTTTTGGATCTATGTCTAAGAATCTGCCGACGATGGCACCGATCAGGACTGCGATCAATGCGGAGGGTATTAGCGAGATCTGTTTATGTTTTATTCTTTCCAAAAGAACGATCACACTAATGGACAGCAATGAGACGATGATAGCTCCGCCACTAAAAGCGCCCATTGCGTCCATGATGGAGGTAAAGGTGTTGCGGCCGCCGTCTTCGAAGAAACTTTCGTCTCCTTCGAAGTCCGCATCAAAACCTACAGCGTGGGGTATCTGTTTCAGGATCAGTATAAGGCCGATGGCCGCAAGCATTCCTTTGATGACAGAGGCCGGGAAGAAGTGGCCTATGGAACCCGCGCGAACAAATCCAAGTATGATCTGGAGAACACCGGCGAGAACAACTGCAAAGGCAAATGCCTCGAACGAGCCAAGCTCTGCAATAGAAGCGATAACGATGGTGGTTAAGCCTGCCGCCGGCCCGGCAATGCTCAGTGGAGAACCGCTTAACGACCCGGCAATAATTCCACCAATAACACCGGCTATAAGGCCGGACTGTAAAGGCGCACCCGATGCCAACGCAATGCCGAGGCAAAGGGGCAGTGCAACAAGAAAGACAACTAACGACGCAAGCAGGTCGTGAGAAAAATACTCTTTGATATTCATAAAATTTTAAAAGCGTAATAGGTAACGACACATGTGCGTCGTCAAAAAAAAGAAGTAATAAGCAAGGAGAGGAATTACGCTTTGGGCGGAGGGACTATAACCTCGATGTCGAGATCGTTGAAAAGGATCTCCTGATATAAGATGTGAAGATTGGAATCGGATGTTTTATCCCTGGAGATCCAAAGGTGATCGATGCTGAATTCATCGTCGTCATCTTCCGCGATATCTTTGTCTTCTTCAATGGGCATCTCGATGTCGTCCCTGTCATTGTCGTTAATGACAGAAATAACAGCCGTATTCGCAGCTGTTATCAGGAAAAAAGCTAAAAGAATAAATACTTTTCTCATACCGGCTCGCAAACATACGAATTTTCATCGAAGGGAATCTCGTTCTGTCGTCGTAATAGGCCCCTCAGCTACACACATAATGCCAATTAGAGTACATCTAATTTATTTTGACTCACCAATTAAAAGAATAAAACATGAAAAAACTGTTTGGGGTACTCGTCATGGTAGTGGCTTTATCGGCTTGTAACAAACAGAAAGAGCTCGCATTACAAAAACAGGTAGACTCGCTTCGGGTTGAAGTGACAACCAACCGGCAGATGGCTGAAAGTCTGCAGGAGATCGGATTGATGATCGACTCCATCGATGCGAACAGGCACTCGCTTCGCACCGACCTTGTTGAAGGAACATCGTATGCAGACTACACCAACAGGATGCGCGAGATCAACGTGTATGTTGCAGCCAGCCAGGCGAAGATCGACGAGCTCGAAAAATCATTGAAGCAAAGCAAAGGATCTGCATCCAGCTTCGCAGCAATGATCAAGAAGCTGAAGAATGAACTCGAAACTAAAACACAGGAACTTACGGCGCTCACCGAGCAAGTGGCGATGTACAAAGCCAAGAACGACACACTCGTAACAACACTCGAGCTTCAGACCGCAGAGATCAACGACAAAGCAGAACAGCTTTCCGCCAAACAACAGGAAGTTGACCAGCTTACAGTGCAAGTAAAACAAGTAACAGACAAGGCTAAGGTCGATCTCGCCGACTCATATTATCAACGTGCTCTCGCACTGGAAGAAGCAGCAAAGCGAACACACTTTGCGCCGAAGAAAAAGAAAACAACCCAGAAAGAAGCTTTGGAACTGTACAAGCTTGCGGCTTCGGAAGGAAAGACAGAAGCAAACGATAGGATTGCAGCGCTCGAAAAATCCATCTGATCTTGTGCAAGGTGCAATGTACAACGAGCAACGACTGGTCTTCGAAGGACATTTCGTTGCACATTGCACTTTGCACGTTCTTAAAAATCTTTCGCGAACCCTTCCTTCAATATTAGGAATCTGTCCTCCGGAACACCTTTAAGTTTCATCGCATTTCTTATCCCTTCCGTCGGATCATCGGCACCATCATCGGCCAACGGGAACGTACCGAAGTGACTCGCTATAGCCTGTGGCGACCCAAGGTCTTTAAAGATCTCTACAGCTTCGTCGGGAGAACAGTGAATGGGTGACATAAACCACTCCGGCTTATAAGCACCGATGGGTATGATTGCTATCGTTGGCTTTGTTCTCTCACCAATCTCTTTAAATGTATCCGGGTTATAACCAGTATCGCCAGCGAAGTAGATGTTACCATGATTGCCATGAATAGCATAGCCACACCACAAAGTTTTATCGCGGTCTAATGTGCCGCGTCCGCTGAAATGTTGTGCGGGTACGGCTTCGATCGTAAAGTTTGTTCCGAACGAAGTTGTCTGCCACCAATCCAGCTCGCGTACTAGATCGATCTTCTTGCGTCGCAGATACGCACTCACACCAAGTGGTACGATGTACTGCGGATTATACTTATCGTGGATGCGTTTGAGTGTTGTGATATCGAGGTGATCGTAGTGATTATGACTTAACAGCACAAGATCGATCTTCGGAAGGTCTTCGAAGTTAATCCCGGGCGGGCGCATGCGTTTCGGACCAGCGAATGTGAACGGGCTCACGCGCTTGCTCCACACAGGGTCGGTAAGAATGTTGATGCCGTCTACCTGTATGAGGAATGTTGAATGATTGACGAATGTTATTCTTACGCCGCCGTCGTATCGCGGCAACGGGCGAGGCCCCGGCATGATACCTTTTCTTTCAACCCATTTTCCCTTGGTGCGCTCGCGCATCCATTTGATAACTCCGCTGAATCCCTGCGATTTTATTCCTTTCGGATTGATGAATGTTTTGCCGTTGAAATGATCGCTAACGGGGCCGTCGTAGGTGGGCGCTGAAAGTAAAATGCCCACCACGAAGGGTGAGCATATTACGATTGTCAATATCAGTGCTATCCAGAAGATCACTGGGCAATTTGTGCAATCTTCGATAACGGGATATTATTCGCGGCAGCTGTGATGTCGGCTTCATTGCTGTCGTCGATCTTCAATGTAACAAGCGTGTTGTTCATCGGGATCTGTAATTCGTAGTTCGTCTTTGCCGTCGTGCTGTTAACGCTCTTCGTGAGCAGTGATTTATATCCCTGGATCTTCACCTGCTTCTGATTTTCGTCGCGCATCATACCGCCAAGAATGGGAGTGGTCAGGATTGCATTTAGTGAGTTGATCAAAGGTGAGTTATTGATGATCTCGAGTTGTGCTTCTTTCGGATCGGCGCCATAGTAGCGTTGAACATACAGACCGCCAGCATAACCGGCGCCACCGGTGAGATTGTCTTTCTTTTCATCCGACTTCAGTGTTCCAATCTGTGTTGGTAACAACTTCAGGATCTCTTTTCCGATCTGGATGTCCAGGTCGCGGAGCATTTGTTCCATCGCAAACCTCGCGTTGTCGAGATCGCCGGAGCCATAAGAAGATTTTGCAGTAGCAAGGTTCTTGTCGAAGTCCTGCGAATAAGCTACGGTGCTAACGAATATCGTTGCTATGTAAAAGATCTTTTTCATTGCTCTCCAAGTTGTTTTTTAATACCATCGATATCGATTGATTCAGCTGCCTTTATCATGTCGGCTTCGCTCGCAATGTTCACGCCTTCATAAATAATCAACGACGACTGCCCGAGAGGAACGCTGAGTTTATAACCGCTGCTCTGGTCGTATTCGATGATGGCACGATTGCCTTTCACTTTCGTTTGCTTCCAGTTCTGTTGTCCGTTTGTTTGTTGTGCATATCCGCCGTTGGCGAGATAAGCGTTGATGCCGGCCATCCACACAGAGTTGTTGGCGATTGTTACGCGAAGCTCGCGGTCTTTGTCGCCATCGTATTCACGGTGGATCATGAGACCGGCCCAGCCATAACCCGAACTCGTAACCTGGTCGGCGCTTTGGTCAGGATTCATGCCACTTATTGATGCAGGAAGTGACTTGAGGATCTTATTGCCGATCTCGAGCTCTACTCCAAGCATTGCCTGTTGCACTGCATAACGTGCTTCGCCGTAGCTGGCCTTTTTATATGCTGCGTCGGCATCGGCAAGATTTTGATTTACATCGGGAGGAGTGGAGACAAGACCACCGCCGCTGTTGTTAGAGGGATTGCCATTGCCACCGCTGTTGCTGCTGCCGGAGCCAGAGTTACCCGTTCCATTACCTCCGTTGTTGCTGCCGTTGCCAGTTCCATTGTTGGAGTTTTTCTTCTTTCCGCTGAAGAGGTTGTCGATTGCTTTACCAGCTTCTTGCTCGCCTTTGTTTTTCAACTTGTTGAGCACTTGCGCCTGTGCACCGGAGGCCACCGCAAAGGCAACCGCCAACAGGATAAGTTTAGCTTTCATGTTTTAAGGGTATTTGTATAAGAACTAATAAAAGTACGAAAAAACGCCTTCTACTTCTGGCGACGATCCATGGTGATCCCTGTGAAGAAACCTTCGTTGATAAGCGTCATTAAAACGGCCGGAGTGGGATTGATCTGGTAGAAGGTGTCGTCGCCGCGCTTTACTTCTGTATATTTTACTTTCTTCGACAGCTTTCTGAGTTTGGCTCTCGAAGTTTCGTCGTTCTGCAGGTCGATCGACAGGAATTCTATGCTGCCGTTCTTGTTCTGTTTGATAAGACGAAGTACCCATTGATCACCCGATCGAAAGTTGACGAAATAATAATCCTGGTAAAACTTCACGACCAGCGAATCGCTGATTGTTCCGCGTCCAAGCCAGTCTTTATCATTCGAGTCTTTGAAATGGTAACCCCACGATTCGATGATGAGCGTGTCGCCTTTGTCGTCGGGTTTCGCGTCGTGCGGAATGTACATCCCGCGAAGCGCTTCGGGAACTTCTGTTAACGGCTTCACTCCCGCTGGCTGCGTTTCACGGAACGATACTTCTTTGCACGAGGCAAAGAACAATGTCCAAAACGCAGCCAGGAAGAGGAGTCGTGCTATCAATTCTTAATTCTTAAATCTTGAATGCCTTCTTCACGGTGTCAACGTAGTCGAGTTTCTCCCATGGGAACAACTCTACTTTCATCTTCACTTCATTGTGTTTGCCCTTGTTGAAAACTTTCTCAACAGTTTTCGGTTCGCGGCCCATGTGTCCATAAGCAGCGGTCTCCGAATAAATAGGCGTGCGAAGTTTGAAACGTTCTTCTATGAAGTAAGGACGCATGTCGAAGATCTTCTCGATCTTCGCTGCGATCTCACCGTCGTTCAGTTTCACTTTCGCCGTTCCGTAAGTGTTCACATACAATCCAACAGGCTTCGCAACACCAATCGCATAAGCTACCTGCACGAGTACTTCGTCGCACACGCCGGCAGCAACAAGGTTCTTCGCGATGTGACGTGTAGCATAAGCTGCCGAACGGTCTACCTTCGAAGGATCCTTTCCTGAGAACGCACCACCACCGTGTGCACCTTTACCACCATAAGTATCCACGATGATCTTACGGCCAGTTAAACCAGTGTCGCCGTGAGGACCACCGATCACAAACTTGCCTGTAGGGTTTACGTGGTACTTGATATCGCTGCCGAAGAGAGCCTGTACACGCTTCGGAAGTTTTTTCTTGATACGGGGAACAACGATGTTGATGATGTCTTCCCTGATCTTCGCGAGCATCGCGTTGTCTTTGTCAAAGTCATCGTGTTGTGTTGAAACAACGATAGTGTCGATACGGCTGGGTGTGTTGTCGTCCGCGTACTCGATCGTTACCTGCGACTTTGCATCGGGACGAAGGTAGGTCATCACTTTTCCTTCGCGGCGGATTACTGCCATCTCACGCAAAATTGAGTGAGCAAGATCGAGAGGCAGTGGCATGTAGTTGTCGGTTTCGTTGGTTGCGTAGCCGAACATCATACCCTGGTCGCCTGCACCCTGGTCTTCTTTCTTTTTTCTTTCAACACCCTGGTTGATATCTGAAGATTGTTCGTGGATAGCCGAGAAGATACCGCAGCTGTTTGCCTCGAACATGTATTCGCTCTTTGTGTAACCGATTTTCCTGATCACTTCGCGTGCGATGTCTTGCACGTCGAGATATGCCTTCGACTTCACTTCGCCGGCCAAAACCACCTGGCCTGTAGTAACGAGGGTTTCACAAGCAACTTTGGAGGTTGCGTCATACGCGAGAAAGTAATCAATCAACGCATCGGAGATCTGGTCTGCAACTTTGTCGGGGTGACCTTCTGAAACTGATTCGGAGGTGAACAAATAAGGCATCTTGTATTTTTAATTTTTGATTTTTAAAGCGCGCAAATTTAAGAATTTCTCAAGCAAGGAAAAGAAAGACAGCAGGCTCTTTTGGCCATTGTGATCTCATCGATTGCCAGTTGGCTACCGACTGCGTTCGGATGCTTTCATGCTTGCCCGTTATATCGATTGCTACCGTGAGAAGTGTGGTCTTTTGAAGCGTTTTCAGCATCAGTTCAAACAACTGGTTATTCCTGTACGGCGTTTCGATGAACATTTGGGTCTGCGATTTCTTTTTCGATTCCTTTTCCATCGCCCGCAACTGATCAGCAACCTGTTTGGAATCGATCGGTAAATACCCATGAAATACAAACTGTTGCCCGTTAAGTCCCGACGCCATAAGAGCCATCAGCAACGACGACGGTCCAACCAGCGGAATTACCTGGATGTTGCTGGCGTGAGCATAGGCTACCGCAAGGGCACCAGGATCGGCGATACCAGGACAACCAGATTCGGAGATCACTCCAATATTTTGATGTTTAATTGGCTCCATGATCTCAGATATGTTGGTGGTATCCTTATCGAGAACATGGAAAGTAAGGGCTTCAATGGAATCGTAGATCTTAAGACTACTTAAGAATCTGCGTGCTGTACGAACATTCTCGGCCAGGAAGACATTAATTGAAGGAAGCACCGATAACACCTGTGGCGATATCGTATGGTTTGCCCCTTCGGCAATAACTGTCGGTATTAAATAGAGAGCCAATCGAGAACTACTTTTTCAAATTCTTTAGGTTGTTCGGCCTGAACCCAATGACCGGTATCCATCACATTCCACTCCACGTTAGGGAAGTATTTTTCAACCTCTTTTTCATCACCGGGTTTGTAATAGCCCGACTTCGCTCCACGAATAAACAAAGTAGGCCCGGTATACTTCCCATCATACTGCAACGCTTCTCCCATCTTGCCAATGTTTGCATCGAGCGAAGCGAGATTGAGTTTCCATTCGAAGCCTTTCTGTTCATTCCTTGCCAGGTTCTTCATAATGAATTGTCGCTCGTCGATCTTAGGGATCTGCGATGCAAGGATCTCTTCGGCCTGGCCGCGCGACTGAAGAGCCGACAGGTCGAGCGACTTCATTCCTCTTAAAATATGATCGTGATGTAACGGGTATGGCTTCGGCATAATGTCGACCACGATCAACTTGCCGGTTTTATCCGGTTCCTTCAGCGCGAAGTTCATCGCAACCTTTCCGCCCATGGAGTGGCCGAGAATGATCGGTTTATCCAGCTGATGCTCGTCGATGAACTCTTCTAGATCTTCAGTCAGAAGTTTGTAGTCGTGTTCGTCGCTGTGTGGCGACTGGCCGTGGTTGCGCTGATCGATCGTGAACACGCGATATTTTGTGGCAAATACTTTCGACAAAGAAAACCAGTTGTCGGACGAACCAAACAGGCCGTGAAGGATGATCAGTGTTGTGCCCTGCCCCGCTTCCCGATAGAACAATTTCATGATCGAAAGATACGCACTTTGTATATTCGCGATTCAATGAAAATACAGGGACTCGATATTGCCGACATCTCAAACGAATTCGGCACACCTCTTTATATCTACGACGCTGATAAGATCGTATCACAAGTAGCCAATCTCAAAAAAGCGTTTGAGGGTACCGACCTGAAGATAAAGTATGCCTGTAAGGCGCTCACCAATATTTCCATTATCAGGCTGCTTCAGAAGAATGGTGTCGGCGTGGATGCCGTTTCGATAAACGAAGCACGCACTGCTATGCTTGCCGGCGTTCGTGGCGAAGACATCAACTTCACTCCCAGCTCTGCCGACTTTTCGGAGATCCAGGAGGGTGTTGAATTAAAGCTCAGTGTCAATCTCGACAGCCTTCCCGCCCTGGAGAAATTCGGAAAAGAGTATGGCGCCGGCTATCCGTGTGGTGTTCGTTTGAATCCGCACATCATGGCCGGAGGCAACATCAAGATCTCGACGGGGCATGTGAATTCGAAGTTTGGAATTTCCATCCAGCAACTTCCGCAGATTAAAGACATCATTAAGAAATATAACATCACGCTGCAGGGATTACACATTCACACCGGTTCGGAGATCGTAGAGACCGACGTGTTCATGCAAATGGCAGAGATCTTTTTCGGTATCGCGAAAGATTTTCCTGCACTGAAGTTTATCGACTTCGGTGGAGGATTTAAGGTGGCATATAAGAAAGAAGACAAGACAACCGACATGCCTGCGATCGGCTCCAGGCTTGCCGAAAAATTCAGTGCCTTCGAAAAAGAAACCGGCAGGCATCTCCAGCTTTGGATCGAACCCGGAAAATATATCGTGAGCGAGTCGGGTTATCTCGTGGCGAAAACAACAGTAGTGAAAGAAACCCCGGCGCTTACATTTGTTGGCGTCAATTCAGGATTGAATCATCTCATCCGTCCCATGATGTATAATTCATATCACGAGATCGTGAACGTATCAAATCCAACAGGCCCATTGAAAACATACACGGTTGTTGGAAACATTTGTGAAACCGATACATTCGGCTCCGATCGTGAACTGAACGAGGTAAGAGAGGGAGATCTTTTGATATTTAAGAATGCAGGCGCCTACGGTTACTCCATGGCTTCGAACTATAATTCGCGCCAACGCCCTGCCGAAGTCTTAGTCATCAACGGCAAAGCAAAGCTTATACGAGATCGCGATAAGTTAGAAGATCTCCTCCGCGGTCAATACGATGTCATAAACTAACACCCTCATTGCACGTTGCTCGTTGCACGTTTTCACAATTTCATCTGGAGATAAAACCCCGGCCCTTTATTATAAGTCGGCAACGCTGTTATCTGCATCTTCTTAGCCTCCCTGTGCTTGTGATACAGGTACACCATGTTTGTAGATAACACACCGATACCTGCACCTACCAATACATCCGAGGCCCAATGTTTATTGCCCGCCATACGGCACAAGCCAACACCGGTGGCCATAGTATATCCAGCAATGCTGTACCACGGACTTTTATATCCATATTCTTTATGGAGGATCGTGGCAGCAACAAACGCCTGTGCTGTATGTCCTGATGGAAATGAGTTGGAACCACCGTCGGGTCGTGTTTCATGCGTAAGAGTTTTAAGCGGACGAACTATAACACACATCAACACTTCGGATTGTAACAGGAGAGATGTTGTTTTCAATAGTTTGTGTTCGCCTTTGTTGCCCATCGCATTAAAAACATATACCATGGCGATAGGTGCAAACTGTGTGTAGTCACTGATGTTGCGAGGTGTGTGTCGTGCACCGTCGTCCGGGTCGTAAAAATGCTTTTGAATGTTCTCGTTCTGATTCTTGATTGCAAGACCGGCAGCTACAAGAATGGTAGGACCTGCGATGGCACGCATAAAAGGATGAGTACGGCCAGCAGCAATTGAGTCGGCATGCTGAGCACAAACTAGATTAGAAATGGCCAACGCTGCGACAAGCAGGGTAAACTTCACGTATCGAGGTTTAGGGTGGTAATTTTTTAAATTACTTTCTACATATTCGGAAAAAAACAGGAATTGAAAAAACTGGTTTGTCTCTTAGTTTTTACTTTTTGCATTGCCGAAGTAACCTCTGCTCAAAGATCGGATTCGCTGTTCCAGGCCTATAACGTCAACGACACTACATATTATTATCCGAGGCCAAAACAATTCGCGTTCGTTACTAAACTTCCAGCGACTTATGCCGGTGCTGCACGCATAGCATTCAGAAAAGAAAGCCTAAAGACCTGGGGCATTATAGCCGGATCAACAGCAGTGCTTTTGTTGGTTGATCAGGACATTGCTAATAAGCTACACCAGTTTTCAAATTACATCGGGCTCGATAATACACGACGTTACGGAAAGAGCCTTGCGTTCAATATCGGAGGCACACGGGTTGACGTTTATGATGTGCCGAAGAACCTGAATTCAGGCATCTATAGTCTTGGCGAAGGCATTCCTCCGCTAGTGATTGGCGCTGGTTTATGGGGATTTGGGCTCATTAAAAATGATTATCGAGCACGGTCCACAGCTTCGCAAATAGTGCAGGCAACCGTGGCCACCGGATTCATGACCCAATTCCTGAAACGCACCTCGGGCCGCGAAAGTCCATTCAGGGCAACACAAGCCGGCGGCAAATGGAGACCGTTCCCTAAGCCTTCCATTTATCAGAAGAACGTGTCGATGTACGACGCTTTTCCAAGCGGTCACATGGGCACCATGGTATCGACTTATGTCGTGATCACTGAGAATTATCCGGAGAAGAAATGGATCCATCCAGTTGGACTTTCGATCATCTCGCTGGTTGGTTTAGCTATGATCAATAACGATGTTCATTGGGCAAGCGATTACCCGCTTGCTATGGGAATGGGATATGCGTTTGGTAAGGCTACGGTTAAACTTAACAGGTTCATTAAAGGTGAACCGATGTCGAACAAGAAGAAGAAACGACGTTAGCCTGGTTGATTTAATGTAATCTTAATTGTCGTTCCAGTTCCTTTTTTTGATTCCAGCTCCACGCTCCCGCCAATACGCTCGAGCGTCTCTTTTACGATAAAGAGTCCAAGCCCTGTTCCATTCGAATTCTCAGAAGCACGATAAAACATGTCGAAGATCTTCTGATGATGCTGCTCGTCGATGCCTTCTCCGTTGTCGGCGATGGTGAACGACACTTTACCTATTGTCTTCTCGAAATCCACCTGTATGTACGGGTCGGGTTTGTGGGGACTGTGGTACTTCACGGCGTTGCTCAGGAGGTTGCCGAGGACCATTTTGGAGAGACTATAGTCGCCGAGAAACCGGTTTGACGACGACTCCAGGTAGCGGATGTCGATGTTTTTGCCGTCGGCCAGGAATTTCACATCGGCGACGGAATCAGCGAAAAGAGCATTAAAATCGACTATTTCATACTTAAGTTCATATTTTTTAGCCTTCGAAAGGCTCAAAATATCGGTGATCACCCGGTCCAGCTTCTTCACCCGGTCTTCGATAAGCCGGAGGAACTCCGAGGTCTTGTCGTCGATCACATTAATGCGGGCAACATTGATCAGTCCCAGCACCGACGCCACCGGGGCTTTGAGATCATGCGAGGTGCTATAGATGAATTTATCGAGCTCTTTGTTCGACCTGCGAAGTTCCACCTGCTCGTCTTCGAGCAACCAGATAACGAGTCCGAAGCCGACGAGCGCAGTTACCACTATCCTGATCACGCCAAGCACCTCAGGCAGCAACATTGTTTGGCCCATGATGTACATGATCACGGCACTGAGATCATAGAGGTGAGTGAGACCATAGGCGACGAAACAAAATGCAACGAGGTTTACACCGATGCCATGCTTACGTGCAAACAATAACATTGAACCACTGATGGTGAAACATGCAGCGGTGAGAAGGTCGAGTGTTCCTATTTGATAAATGAAATCTTTTGGATCGATGGCGAACGCTGCAGTGGAGACAACACCTGCGCCGATCGTAAGTACAATGAGTAAGCGATTGGTTGTTGGTTTGATCTTCACCTCGTGAATGGCTTCGTAGATCCCGATAAATGCAAATAGAATGTGGAGGTTGTGAAAGACTGCCGATAACAGGCCGGCGGTTGTTCGAAGCATGGGGTTAGTACCGAAGTCGGACGTGAGGTAGGCAAAGGAGATAGCGTGCACACAAAATGTGTAGGCACTATACGACCATGTTTTAAGATAAATGCGAGGGTAGACCCGGCTGAAATAAGTGAGCATTAGGGCTATGCCCAGGCCAAGTACTAGTTGGGCCAGATAGAGAACTGGAGTCTGCGCCGCTACAATATCCTTCATCTCCATTTATGGTTAATAAATGTGGCTTACGTCAGGGCTCTGGGAATCAAGTTAAGTGGACGCCGGTAAACAAAAAAAGGGCGTTGTGGGGCCTTTATGGGATATGTAAGAAAAAAGGCCATTCTGAATTTCAGAACAGCCTTTTAAGGTGTGGTGACGGAGGGAATTGAACCCCCGACACAAGGATTTTCAGTCCTTTGCTCTACCAACTGAGCTACGTCACCATTTTGTTAGCGATCAGCCATCGGGTTTTAACGACAGCCGACTGTGAGGGGCACAAAAGTATGGAAATTTAGGTTCGACGCAAAAATCTTATGGATATTGACGCTTATGCTTTTCGTTAAGCTTTTTCTCAAACTCTTCAAGGTCTGCTTCATTTTCTGTTCTCACGTGTTTTTGGATGTGAGAAAGTGTTCTTTCGACTTTGTCAAGACGTGTCTCAACATTGTCAAGGCGTATTTCAATCTTATCAAGCCGTATCAAAACGGGCTTCAGTTCTTCTTTGAAAACTCCTTTAATAGCAGTTAGATCCGATGAAGTCAATGTCATAATTGATATGGATTTATGCAAAACTACCGGACATATATCAGCATCACGCCATCGATCTTAAGCTTCAATTAGTAATTGTCAGGTTTTCTGTGGCGGGTTTTAGAGCAAGTCATAAAATCGCCATCTTGGCTCCCTCAATATTGAAGAATGAGATTAATTGGGCTGGTCGTAATCATATTTACACTTACGATCTCGTGTACAACTGAAGAACAGAAACAGGAACTACTCGCCCGTCAATATTGCGGCACCTGTCATTCTCTCCCCGAACCATCTTTACTCGACAAGTCATCGTGGCGCGACGTGATGCCGCAGATGGCAGTGCGGATGGGCATCACCATCGGGCCCCTCATGAGCCTAAGCGAAGCCGATTATCCTTATGTGATCGCAACGCTGCCGAAGAGTCCAATAATATCGGAACATGATTACAACCTGATCGCAGCTTACTATGAACGCGAGGCTCCCGATTCGTTGACACTGCTTCCTGATTTTGAAACTAAAGACCTTGATCAATTTGAAGTAACACCATTAAAGTTATTGAAGCGCCGTCCCACGCTCTGTATGGTGAAAGCGGACACCATAAATAAACAACTCTGGCTGTCGAACAGGGACCTGATGTTGTATAAATACAGTTACGATTTCAAGAAGCTTGATTCGATGAAGATGCCAAGCCCCGTTTCGAGCAAGGCCGACTCATTGATCACACTCATGGGTGTTATGGATCCGAACGATCAGCCGAGAGGTTCGGTAGTGACGCTGCAAAAACAAACGCTCGTAGACTCACTCAAACGTCCTGCCGATCTTCAGTATGAGGACCTCAACAACGACGGAAAGAAAGACCTGGTAGTATGTGCTTTTGGAAATTATGCCGGCCAGCTGCTCGTGTTTCAAAAACTAGGCGACGGTAGTTTTAGCAAGCACGTGATCGCTTCGCTGCCCGGAGCCCGCAGAACAGTGGTGAGAGATTTCAACAACGACGGTCTCAAAGACATTCTCGTTATGTTCTCGCAGGGCGACGAGCAGATCTCGTTGTACACCAACGCAGGCAACTTCCGGTTCAGGGTAACGACCCTTCTGAAATTTCCCGCAGTATATGGTTCGAGCTATTTCGACATCGTAGACTTCAATAAAGACGGGCACTGGGACATCATTTACACCAACGGTGATAACGCAGATTATTCGAAGATCTTAAAGCCATATCATGGCGTGAGAGTATTTCTCAACGACGGTAAAAATCATTTCGAAGAATCATGGTTTCAAAATCTCTATGGTTGTTCGATAGCTATTGGCCGCGACTTCGATAAGGATGGCGATATCGACATTGCCACGATCTCGTTCTTTCCCGATTTTAAAAAACACCCGGAGCGTACCTTTGTTTACTTCGAGAACAACAATGGCAAGATGGAATCATACACGACTCCGCTATCGGCAGATGGTCGTTGGCTGGTGATGGAGCCGGTAGACCTGGATGCCGATGGTTATACCGATATTGTTCTTGGCGCTCTCGACTTCGACGACCAGATCACGGAAAGTGTCAGGACGCATTGGGAAGAGAACCCGGTTGATGTACTGGTGTTGAGAAACTTGGGAAAGAAGTAGTAATTTGTTTACATGACAATCGTTCAACAGGTTGCTTTTTTGATCACGCTGGGTGTTGCTGTGTTCTTCGTGCGCAAGAGAGTGCTGAGGATCAGGGCCAATATTGCTATTGGAAAACATGAGGAGGTAGCTGGCGATACATCGAAGCGATGGAGTAATGTGCTGCTCGTGGCATTCGGGCAGAAGAAGATGTTTAAGCGTCCATTGCCCGCGATCTTCCACTTCTTTATTTATATAGGATTCCTGGTGATCAATATTGAAGTGCTGGAGTTCATTATCGATGGACTTGCGGGAACGCATCGGATCTTCAAACCATTTCTGGGTTCGTTCTACGATGTGCTGATGAACATCTTCGAGTTTCTCGCGGTAGCAGTACTCGCTTCCTGCGTGATCTTTCTTATAAGGAGAAATATTATCAGGCTGCCGCGCTTTCAAAGCACGGAGCTTAAGGGCTGGCCTCGCAAAGACGCAAACATCATATTGTTCACGGAGATTGTCCTGATGTTTGCTATTCTTACCATGAATGCCACTGATCGTGAGGGCGGGCCATTCTTTTTCAGTTCGATGATTGAGCCTATGTTTCGATCGCTTAATGATTCAACAGCACATGCCATTGAAGTGATCGCCTGGTGGTTCCACATCATAGGGATCCTTGGCTTCGCCGTGTATGTAACGTACTCCAAACATCTTCACATCTTCATGGCTTTCGTGAACACGTGGTATGCGCGTGAAGAACCGAAAGGCGAGCTTCACAACATGCCGGTTGTTACACGCGAAGTGAAGTCGATGCTTGGGTTAGCTACGGAGCCTGCGCCAACCGCCGAACAGGTGGGCAGATTCGGGGCGAAGGATGTAAACGACCTCGCACGAGTTCATTTGATGGCTGCGTATTCATGCACGGAGTGCGGCCGGTGTACATCGGAATGTCCCGCGAATCTTACCGGCAAGAAATTATCGCCGCGTAAGATCATGATGGATGTAAGAGATCGCATGGAAGATCTTGGTAATGGCATTAATAAAGAAAAAACTCTTCTTAATGATTACATAACGAAAGAAGAGATCAACGCGTGCACAAGTTGTAATGCATGTGTGGAAGCCTGCCCGGTGCTCATAAACCCGCTCGACATCATAATAGAGTTAAGAAGATACGTTGCTATGGAAGAGTCGGGTTCGCCGGCACAATGGAACTCTATGTTTCAAAATATCGAGACGAACTTTGCGCCGTGGAAATTTCCTGCTGCCGATAGATTTAAGTGGTCCGAAAATGTTTAAGTGCCTATGAAGATCCCAACCGTTGCTGATCTTGCTTCGAAAGGTGAGACACCCGAAATACTTTTTTGGGTTGGTTGTGCCGGCTCGTACGACGACCGGTATAAACGAGTAACTATCGCCTTCGCGAAGATCCTTGAGGCAACGGGCACGAAGTACGCCGTTCTAGGTAATGAGGAAATGTGCAACGGCGATCCTGCAAGGAGAGCCGGCAACGAATTTCTTTTCCAGATGCAGGCAATGAATAACATCCAGGTGATGAATGGCTACGGGATCAAGAAGATCGTTACGGCCTGCCCGCATTGTTTCAACACGCTCAAGAACGAATATCGTGAGCTCGGTGGTGAGTACGAGGTTATACATCACTCCGTGTTTCTTCAGTCGCTCATCAACGAAGGCAAAGTGAAGATGAAGGAAGGAGGAAGCTACCAGGGTAAAAAGATCACATACCACGACTCCTGCTATCTCGGAAGAGCCAACAACATCTACGAAGCCCCACGCGAAGTTTTGAAAGCGCTGGATGCCGATCTTGTTGAGATGAAGCGCTGCCGCACAACGGGCTTATGTTGTGGCGCCGGCGGTGCACAGATGTTCAAAGAACCGGAGAACGGCAGGAAGGACATCAACATAGAACGGGCGGAGGAAGCAATCGCGACGAACGCAACGACCATTGCAACGGCATGTCCTTTTTGCATGACGATGATGAGCGACGGAGTGAAGAATAAAGAAAAGGAAACTGAAGTTAAGGTTAAGGATCTTGCGGAATTGATTGCTGAATCAATGACACTGAACACTGAACACTGAACACCGGATACCGAACTCATTGCGAAGCATCAATGTTGTCGATCTATGTACGTACCATTTGAAACACTCCCTGACTATTCCCGCATCTGGATCTACCAGGCCAACCGTAAACTTTCGGACAAAGAGAAGAAGTTTGCCGACGAAGCACTGAAAGATTTCTGCGAACGCTGGGTTGCGCATAATCAACAGCTGAAGACCAGTTTTTCAATTGAACATAACCAGTTTGTGATACTTGCTGCCGACGAAGACTATCATCAGCCGAGTGGCTGTTCTATCGATAGCTCTGTGAGGGCGCTGAAAGAACTACAGGCTGAATTGGGCATCGACCTTTTTGATCGCACCAAAGTGGCTTTTTTAAATGAGAATGAAGTTTCAAGCCATTCGTTGAGTCAATTAAAATCCGTGTTCCAGTCGGGAGAATTGACCGGCGGCACAATAACCTTCAACAACCTCGTGCCCTCTGTGGGCGATCTGAAAACCGGCTGGAGGATACCGGTTGAAAAAACATGGTTGACAAAATATTTACCTAATTCTACGTTAGCTTAGAAAATGCGGGGTTAGTTAATTTAGGTCAGTTCTAAGCGTTTTTCCGTAGCTTTACTTTTCTACGACTATGAAAATCTTCAAGCTTTTATCGGTGGTGGCGATCGTTGCTCTGCTTGCGTCTTGCTCCGCAGAGAAGAAGATGACAAAGGCTTTCAAGCAGGGTAAATACCAGAAGGTCATCGACTATTACGCCAATGTTTTAGAGAAGAACCCCAACGATGGTGTTGCCAATTATTTTGTAGCTGAATCATTTCGTCAATCGAACAGGATAAGACAGGCCGAGCCATTCTATGCTAAAGCTAAAGGTCCGAAGATCAACGACGACTCTGTAAAGTTGTATTATGCGAAGGCCTTGCAGGCAAATGCGAAATACAGCGAAGCACGCGAACAGTTTCAACAGCTTGAAGCGAATGCAGAGACGGAGCCGATGCGCAAACGCGCTTCGAAAGAAATTGCAGGTCTAAGCGGGCTCGACAAGCTTAATGAGAAAGAAAGCTATTACAAGATCAGAAATCTTGATGCACTCAATACACCATTTGCTGAATATGGGCCTTCGTATCTCAATAGCGAATTATACTTCACATCATCGCGTACCAATGGAAGAATCTACGAAGCTTCGGGTACTCCCTTCACCGATCTCTATAAAGTAACGACCAAAGGTGCTAACGTTGATGTTGCAACAATCCAGGCATTGCCGTCATCGATCAATGACTCTAATGTGAATGAAGGTTGCATCACGTTTACACCTGATGGAAGAACCATGGTGTTTGCGAAAGGAAATACCGGCAAGAAGAAAGGTGCATTTGATGTTGACCTTTATGTTTCCCGCTTCCGCAATGGAGTGTGGGGCGATCCGACTCCAGCCATTGGTATCAACACGCCGCTAAACTGGGAATCAAGTCCCTCCTTCGCGATGGATGGAAAAACAATCTATTTCGCTTCCAATCGTCCCAAAGGTTTTGGCGGACTCGATCTTTATTCTGCCGTAATGGATTCGCGCGGTCGTTTTACCCGCGTGAAAAATCTTGGTGCAGAGATCAATACTGCAGGCGATGAGATGTTCCCTTACGTTGCCGAAAACGGCAAGATGTATTTCGCCTCCGACGGACATCCCGGCTACGGCCAGCTGGATCTCTTTGTCGTGAATCGTGTGAATGGCAAGACCGTTATCGAAAATATGGGTCAGCCCGTAAACAGCACGGGTGATGACTTTGGAATTTTCCTGTTCCGCCCCGACCGTGGATTCTTTACATCGAACCGCGAAGGAGGTAAAGGTGATGATGACATCTACACATTCGTGAATGAAGACCCGAATCTTCGCGTAGTGAATTATTATCTCGCCGGTACTACTTACACTTTGAAAACAGACAGCACTAAAGAGATCCTTCCCGATACTAAAGTTCAGCTGATCGATGCAAGCGGCAACGTGATGCAGGACTTCGTTACTGGTAATGACGGTAAGTTCCTCTTCCGTGTTTATGACAACGAGAGCTACACACTCACGGGCGAAGCGGATGGATACATCGCGAAACGCCAGGGCTTCACGATGATCGGCAAAGGCACTCCGCTGGAGCAGTTGAAAGAGCTTGTTACAAATATTACTGTTGATACGGTAATGTTCCTTGACAGGAAGAATATTGCCATCCACTATCAGTTGAAGAATATCAACTTTGGCCTTGATAGCTCCAATATCAATTCGAGATCAGCAAAAGAATTGGACAAGATTGTTGATATTCTAAATGACAATCCGGACATCCTGAAAGTGGAGCTTAGCTCGCATACCGACAGTATCGCGTCTGCAGATTACAACCAGGCGCTGTCGCAGCGTCGTGCGCAGTCAACAGTTGATTACCTCGTGAAGAAAGGAATCGCAAGAGAACGTCTTGTTGCAACCGGTTATGGTGAATCAAGGCCTGTAGCCCGCAACACCAACCCCGACGGTACCGACAATCCTGATGGTCGCGCGCGCAACCGTCGCACCGAGTTCCGTATTCTCCAGATTGGCGCCGTCCAGGAAAAGAAGGACGACCCCGATTTTGATGAGGATAAGTTTTTTAAAGGCAACAATAACTAGCATAACTCTCCTTTTTCAAGCGACTGTATTTAGATACATTCGCCTGCATGAAGCCGATCATCTGCCTGCTGTTACTTGTTACAGTAACTGTTTCTTTTGCTCAAAAGAAATCAACAGCACCCGTTCAAAAGAAGCCGCTCTCGCACATAGTCTATGACCAGTGGAAAGAGATAGGCTCGAAGAACATTACGCCCGACGGCAACTTCGCAGCCATTACTATCAACCCGCAGGATGGCGACGGTAAAGTAGTATTCTACAACCTGAAGACTGGCGCGCAGGATTCTGTGAAACGCGCCGACGCAATAACACTCACCTTCGATAGCAAGTATGCTGTATTCAAGATCAAGCCACAACAAAAGATGGTAAAAGATCTGAGAAGGCAGAAAAAGAAGAAAGAAGATCTGCCGAAAGACACTTTGGCGATCTACGACCTGGCTTCAAAGAAACTTGAGAAGATAGCGGAAGTGAAGACATATAAAATTCCCGAAAAGAATGGCGAATGGGTCGCTTATACTTTGGAAGCAAAGAAAGACGATAAGTCGAAGAAGAAAGTAAAGAAGAACACCGACGATCACGGGTACACACTTCTGCTTCGCAACCTGCAGACTGGTAAGAGTACACAGTATCCTTATGTAAAAGACTATCTCTTCGGCAAAAAAGGTTCCGGACTGTTGTTCACAACAACAGGCGATAGTGTTCATAAAGCCGGAACCTACTGGCACGACCTCGCAAGCAATCAACTTAAGCCTTTGCACCAGGGTCATCAGAAATTTAAATACAAAGCTTTATCGATCAGTGAGGATGGAACGCAGGTAGCTTTCATGCTCGATGCAGATACAACGAAGGCGTCGATACGTCACAATCAATTGTTCTTGTGGAAGAATGGTGAAACTGCTGCTCATCAGTACGACATCGAGAATTCGTTGGCGCTGCCGCCAAGTTGGTTGCTGAGTGATGCGTATACCCCGGTGTTCTCGAAAGACGGAAGCAAGTTGTTCTTCGGATCAATGCCGGTGCCGGTCTTACAAGACACCATGAAGCTCACGGAGGAAATCGTGAGTGTCGAGATCTGGGGTGGTAACGACAACATTATCTATCCGCAACAAAACAAGCAACTTGAATCGGAGCGCAAGAGATCGTACTTGGCAGTGTTGGATCTCACCGCGAAGTCGGTTACTCAAATCGCTTCGAAAGACATTCCGTCTGCCGAGTTTGGCGACGAAGGAAATGCTTCCGTAATTTTGTTGGAATCGAGCAAGCCCTACCAGAAGGCAATTGTTTACGAAGGATCTGCTTATAGCGACTTCTATGTGTTCGATACAAAGAGTCGTTTGATGCTCGACATTGCGAGGAAAGTGAAGGGCAATGCACAGTTGTCGCCCAAAGCAAATTATGTTTATTGGTACAGTGCGTTGGATACAACGTGGTTTGTTTATAGCATCGCTGCAGATTCGGCCATGAAGCTGAAGGGTGTTACGAAGTTTGCTGACGAAGAAGATGATCATCCCGACTATCCATCGCAATACGGATCGGCAGGCTGGACCGCGAATGATGACGCGATACTGATCTATGATCGTTACGACATCTGGTCGTTCGACCCGCGAAACACACGCGCACCGATCAATCTTACGAAGACGGGAAGACAGGAGAAGACCGTGTTTCGTTACGTGAGACTTGATCCTGAAGAACGTTTCATCGATCCGAATAAGGAGATGATGTTGTCGGCATTCAACGAGACAACGAAGCAATCGGGCTTCTATAAGCTCTCATTGAAAGATGGCAGGATGACCAAATTAATCATGGACAACTATCGATTTGCGGGGACAGTGAAAGCTGCGAAAGCAAACCAGTTGTTGTTTACACGCGAAAGTTTCAGGGAGTTTCCCGATGTGTGGACGTCGGATCTAAACCTCGGTGGAATGAAGAAGGTGACGGATGCCAATCCGCAGATGAAAAATTATTCGTGGGGAACGGTGGAGCTCGTTAGCTGGAATTCACTCGACAATGTTCCGTTGCAAGGCTTGCTGTATAAGCCCGAAGGCTTCGATCCAAAGAAGAAGTACCCGATGATCGTTTACTTCTACGAAAAAGAGAGTGATAATCTCAATGCGCACACTTCGCCAACGCCACTTCGTTCTTCAATCAACAGGTCGACGTACGTTAGCGATGGATACCTGGTGTTTGTACCCGATATCGTTTACAAGATCGGCTTCCCGGGCGAGAGCGCTTACAATGCGATACTTCCCGGCGTAACATCATTGATCTCGAAAGGTTTTGTTGACGAGAAGAATGTGGGCATACAAGGTCATAGCTGGGGCGGATATCAAACTGCTTACATCGTTACACGGACCAACCTCTTTAAGGCAGCCGAAGCAGGAGCGCCGGTAGCCAACATGATCAGTGCGTATGGTGGAATTCGTTGGGAGACGGGACTGAGCCGCATGTTCCAATATGAACATTCGCAGAGTCGTATTGGAGGAACGTTATGGGAGAAGCCGATGCTGTTTATAGAGAACTCGCCGATCTTCTTTGCCGATAAGATCCAGACCCCGCTTCTTCTTTTGGCCAACGACAACGACGGGGCGGTGCCGTGGTACCAGGGCATAGAGATGTACATGGCGTTGCGTAGATTGGAGAAGCCCGTGTGGATGTTGAATTATAATGGTGAACCACATTGGCCGGTGAAGCGTGAAAACAGGATGGACTTCCAGGTGAGAATGAAACAGTATTTCGATCATTATTTGAAAGACGCGCCGATGCCCACGTGGATGAAAGAAGGTGTGCCCGCAACAGAGAAAGGGATAAAAACCGGATATTAGCAACGATGTTTAGTTTAAAAGATAAGATTGCTGTGGTAACAGGCGGCGGCAGCGGCATAGGTAGAGCCATCGTGAAAGTATTTACCGATGCCGGGGCAACCGTGAAAGTCCTGGATCTTACCGAAGGCATTAATGTTTCCATTCAATCCGATGTCGATAAAGCAATTGCAGCCATCGGCAAGGTTGATATTCTCGTGAACTCAGCGGGCATCGCGCACATTGGGAATCTCGAGAACACGACAGAGGCAGACATAGATCGTATTTACAACGTGAATGTTAAAGGCACATACAACACCATGCGCGCCGTAGTGCCAATCATGAAGAAGCAAAAGAAGGGCGTGATATTGAATATGGCTTCGGTAGCCGGGTCGGTTGGCATACCCGATCGTTTTGCCTACAGCATGAGTAAGGGCGCGGTGATCAGTATGACAATGTCGGTGGCGAAGGATTTTATTAAAGATGGCATTCGATGCAATTGCATTTCGCCGGGACGAGTGCATACACCTTTCGTGGATGGTTTCATCAAAGCAAATTATCCCGGCAAGGAAGAGGAGATGTTTGAAAAACTTTCGAAGACACAACCGATAGGACGGATGGCAACACCCGACGAGATCGGCTATCTCGCACTTTACCTATGTTCAGATGAAGCTTCGTTCATCACGGGATCAGATTACCCGATAGACGGTGGATTTATTAAACTCAATAACTAATGAAATTATTTCGGTACGGTACTGAAGGCCAGGAAAAACCAGGAGTGTTGATCAACGGAAAACACTTCGATGTTTCAACGTTTGGCGAAGACTTCGGAGAAAAGTTTTTTGAAACGGATGGATTGAGCAGGCTCAGTAACTTCATCCAGAGCGGAACATTGAAAGAAGTATCCGTTTCGAGATTTGGATCTGCAGTTACTCGTCCTTCGAAGATCATTTGCATAGGTCTCAATTATGCCGACCACGCAAAAGAGTCGAACATGGATCTGCCGAAAGAACCGATCGTTTTCTTTAAGTCAACAACTTCGCTTTGCGGACCGAACGACAACCTTATTATTCCAAAGAACAGTACTCAAACAGATTGGGAGGTGGAACTTGGTGTTGTGATCGGCAAGAAGACAAGTTATGTTTCCGAAGCCGATGCATTGACTCATGTTGCCGGTTATGTTCTGATCAATGATTACAGCGAACGCGAGTTTCAATTGCACCGTGGAGGCCAGTGGGTGAAAGGCAAGAGCTGCGACACGTTTGCTCCTATCGGTCCGTACCTCGTTACGCAAGACGAAGTGAAAGACATCGACAACACCAGGCTTTGGCTGAAAGTGAATGGTAAGATGATGCAGGATGGAACAACTGCAAATCTCGTTTTCAAAGTGCCTTTCCTCGTATCATATCTCAGTCAATTCATGACATTGCTTCCCGGCGATGTGATCTCGACAGGAACGCCTGCCGGTGTGGGCCTGGGAATGAAGCCACCCACTTACCTTAAAGCTGGCGACGTGATCGAGCTCGGCATCGACGGCATGGGCGAACAGAAACAAACGGCCCTTCCATATAAAGGATGATCATCGACGGCCACCAACATTTCTGGAGATACAACCCGGAGCGTCTTGGGTGGATAACGGATGATATGAAGGCCATTCGCCACGACTTTCTTCCGAAAGAACTCGAACAGATCTATCGTCATAATGATGTGGATGGATGTGTTGCTGTACAGGTAGAACAGACCGAAGCAGAGAATGAATACCTGTTGGGCTTTTCCCGGCAGCATGGTTTCATAAGAGGAATTGTGGGCTGGGTTGATCTTCGTGCAACGAACATCAAGGAACGTCTGCAGTATTATTCTGAAGAAAATAAAATCAAAGGCTTTCGTCACATCGTGCAGGGCGAGAGCGATCCGAATTTTTTACTGGGAGATGATTTTTGCAGGGGCATCGGATCTTTGTCGTCGCATAATTTCACTTATGATATACTTGTGTATCACCACCAGTTGCTTCAGGTTGAACCCTTCATAGAAAAATTCCCTAATCAACCTTTTATTATCGATCATATTGCGAAGCCTGCCATTGCAAAGCATGAGATCAAACAGTGGGCAACACACATGCGTGCTATCGCTAGTCACGAGAATGTTTTTTGTAAGTTGTCGGGTATGGTAACGGAGGCAGATGTGAACAACTGGACGTATGATGATATTGCTCCGTATATCGATACGGTGCTCGAATGTTTTGGTCCATCGCGATTGGTGTATGGTTCCGACTGGCCTGTGTGTCTTGTGGCGGGTTCGTACGAAGAGCAGTTTGGTGTTGTTCAAAAGGCTATCGAAAAGCTCTCGGCTTCGGAGAAGAAACAGATACTAGGCGAAAATGCAATTCATTTTTACAACCTTTAATAAGTGGATTTACATCTATCTAAAAAAGTTTTCATTGTTACAGGCGGGGCCAGGGGCATTGGTCGCGCTATCTGCGAATTGCTATCGGCGGAAGGAGCTTATGTAATAATAGCGGATAAAGATGAGCAGGCAGGTAAAGAGCTCCTCAAGAAACTCAATGACGGGCTCTTTATTGACGTCGATCTTAGCGATGCCGAATCTTGTAATCGTGTAATTCAGACTGCTTATGAAAAGTATAAGCGACTCGATGGTATTGTGAACAATGCCGGTCGCAACGATGGTGTTGGTCTCGAGACAGGAACGCCCGAGAAGTTTCTTCAGTCTGTTGAAAGCAACGTTGGTCATTTTTATTACATGGTTCACTTTGCCCTTTCGCATTTGAAGAAATCGAAAGGAAGTATAGTGAATATCGCTTCGAAAGTTGCGTTGACCGGCCAGGGCAATACCAGCGGCTATGCCGCTGCGAAAGGAGCCGTGCTGGCGTTGACACGCGAGTGGGCCGTAGAGTTGCTGCAGTATTCGATCAGGGTGAATGCAGTGCTTCCGGCAGAAGTCTGGACGCCGCTATACGAGTCGTGGATCGCTACATTCAGCAATCCCGAAGAGAAGAAGAAACAGATTGAAAATAAGATCCCGTTGGAGAAGAGATTCACGACACCACAAGAGATAGCAGATACCGTCGTGTTTCTATTATCGGACCGTGCAAGTCATGTTACGGGTCAGTGGTTGAGTGTGGATGGCGGTTATTTGAATTTGGACAGGAGTATTAGCTAAAATTTAGATATGGCATTTGTTCCTACGGAAACACCGACGCAAGAAGTTACTCCAGGTAAGTCTTATGTCCTACCATTGGCGCTGGTAACGACGCTGTTCTTCTTGTGGGGACTTGCAAATATCTTAAACTCGGCGTTGATCGCACAGTTTCAACCATTGTTTGAGATTGGCAGGGCACAGGCGTTGCTTGTGGAGACGGCATTTTACTTTGGATACTTTACTATAGCAATCCCGGCGGCCATCTTCATGGAGAAGTATTCATACAAGAAGGGAATACTTTTCGGATTGATCTTATATGCTATCGGCGCGCTGATGTTCATACCCGCCGCGCAGTTCCTGACGTTCGGATTCTTTTTGTTTGCACTTTACATCATCGCAAGCGGATTGGCCTTTCTCGAAACTGCGGCCAATCCATATGTAACGATGCTTGGAAAACCGGAAAGCTCCGTTCAGCGATTGAATTTCTCGCAGATGTTTAACGGGCTTGCATTGATTGTCGGTCCGATACTCGCGGGACAATTCATATTCGCCGGCAACGAAGGGTCGATGGAAACGCAGGCTGCAAAAGAACAAGCCGCCAACGCCGTGATCTTCCCCTATACTCTTATTGCTGTAGGCGTTTTATTGATTGCGATCCTGGTAGCTATAGCCAGGATGCCGGAATTTTCATCGAGTTCGAAATTGAAGTTCGACAAGCAGATTTTTACACATAAGCATCTTGTTTGGTCAACCATCGCGCAGTTCTTTTATGTTGGTGCGCAGGCAAGTATTTGGGGGATCACGATCAATTACATCATTGATGTTTTGCCAGGAACAACCAAAGAGATTGCGTCTACTAACTATATGCCCATCGGAACGGGATTATTTGTTGTGGGGCGGGTTGTTGGAACAATGATCATGTCGTGGATAAAGGATTATAAGCTATTGAGATTATTTGCTGTAGCTGCAGCTGTGTTGTGTATTATGGCAACCACAGCCGATGGCATGGTTGCAGTGGGTTCTGTATTGGCAGTTAATTTTTTTATGTCTATCATGTTCCCAACGATCTTTGCATTGGGGGTTAAGGACCTTGGAATTCATATGAAGCTCGGATCTTCATTCATCATTATGGCAATTGTTGGAGGTGCAGTTTTTCCACCCATCATGGGGATAATTGCCGATAATGTCGGGATCCAGGTAGCGTTTGTGATACCGACTGTTTGTTTCGTTGTTGTTTTCCTATACTCGTTGAACGGCTATAAAGTAAGATGAAGAAATACACCTTCGCTCTCGACCTCAAGGACGACCCCACCATGATCAAAGAGTATGAAACGTATCATGAGCAGGTGTGGCCCGAGATCATCGAGAGCATCAAGAACTCCGGGATACTGAACATGGAGATCTATCGTGCAGGTAATCGTCTCTTCATGATCATGGAGACCGAAGACGACTTCTCTTTGGAACATAAAGCCCTCGTCGATCAATACAATCCCAGGGTACAAGAGTGGGAAACACTGATGTGGAAGTACCAGATGGCATTGCCTTATGCAAAGCAGGGTGAGAAGTGGATGCTGATGACAAAGATCTTCCAGCTATGAGCGACAAACTCCAAAGATTTTCTGCGAAGGTTCTCGAAGATTTTTCTACCGAAACATTCATGTACTTCGGTATTCCCGGGAACGACGCACGTCTTGCAGCCGGAGTTCTGAGCAAGGCCGATTGTCGTGGTATCGATTCGCATGGCGTTGCGCGACTGCACACGTATTTCGATATGCTTACCCTGGGCCGCATCAACCCGAAGCCCAACGTAAAGATCTTCCGCGAAAAGAAAAGCGTAGCCACGGTTGATGGTGATAATGGTTTGGGATTGGTTGTGGGGCCCAAGGCCAACACTATCGCGATGGACAAGGCCAACCAGCATGGATCGGGATGGGTGAGTGTGTTCAACACGAATCATTATGGCATTGCAGGTTATTATGCACTGAAAGCTTTGGAGCGCGACATGATCGGTTGGTCCATGACCAACTCGACCAAGCTTGTTGCGCCGTTGTGGGGGGCCGAGCGGATGCTTGGTACAAACCCTATAGGCATTGCGTTTCCGGGATTGAAGAATCCCCCGATCGTGATTGACCTTGCTACAAGCGCTGCCGCTTACGGCAAGATTGAAATTGCAAAGAGGAAGAACGCACCCGTTCCGAAGGGATGGATCATCAACAACAAAGGTGAGATGACAACCGATCCGATGGATATGATCAATGGAGGTGCATTGTTACCACTCGGCTCCGAAAGGGAGTTGGGTGGACATAAAGGCTATGCATTGTCGGCGATGGTAGACATACTGACGAGTGTATTGAGTGGTGCCAACTGGGGTCCATTTGCTCCCCCCTTTGCGTTGCGGCAGGAGATCCCTTCGAGGAGTGTAGGTAAAGGTATCGGTCACTTCTTCGGAGCTATGGAGATCGACGGGTTTATGGAAGTGGAGGAGTTTAAGAAACGGATTGATGAGTGGATTGAAGTTTTCAGGAATACGAAGACAGGCGGACCGAACATAAAAGTTCTAATACCGGGAGATCCGGAGAGGGAAGAGGAGTTGATAAGGGCGAAGGAAGGGATCCCGCTGTTGCAGCCTGTGATTGATGATCTTAAGGATATTTCTAAGCAGACGGGGATCCGGTTTGAAGCATAGCCTGGGCGTTGGCGTTTGCTTTCGCGAGTTTCTTCAGGCGTTTCTTTTCTTTTTTACGGGCTTTCATTTCGGCATGATGTTGTTCGCGAAGTTTGGTTTGACGTAAGGCATAGAGGATTAATACACAACAGGTAAGGCCACCCGTAACTAGTATAGAAACACCCGCGATCTCGACAAAATCCATAGTCTTATTTTTTTCGTTTCGCTTCTTTAAACACCACAGCGTATAAAGCTATTCCTACAATAAGCGACGCTAGAGCCAGGAACAGCGCGCCTACAGTCCAGATCATACTTCGTTCTGGCTTTACCATTTCAGTTACAAAGGCTCCCCCGCTGCCTAAAAACAATAACTGGCAGAATCCTCCCACAGCCATATAAGCATTCTGCTCCTTCATCTTCATACCTCAAAGCTAAAGCAACACACACCCGGTAGTCAAAAAAACCACCACCAGCTTTCCTTACAAAAATCAAAAATTATTTCTGAGCATCGGCAGAATAACCGATCTCTTCATTCTGAAGTTTATACGCGGCACGCAATCGCTCATCGTACGTATGCGCCGACTGGAACAGGTCCGACGTCAGCAACTTCTTCTTATACTTCTTCAACAGCTCCTGCTCCAACTCCTGTTGCGTAACTGAACTCTTATCCTTTAAGATATGAACAATATCAAACTCATCTTTCAACGCGAAAGAGATCAACGAAAAACGATGACAGTCCAATGGATCAGCCTCCGCACACATCAACGCTATCGTGAAACCCTTATTCACCCCGTGACGAAGCCGCTCTACACCTTTCTTAAAAGTTTCCGATTTCCTTACTTTATCGAAATCAACACGGCCATTGGTAAGTAACGCCGGGTCGGTATGCCTCGCCCCGAATTCTTCGGGCATGTGGATATAAGTGATCTTATGATCTCTCAAAGATTCAGACAACGCCGACTTATTGTATTGTGGATTGAAACGGCTCGCAGCAAGTGTTCTCACATCAACAACACAGTCGATGTTATAACCTTGCAGGAGATCTATAAAATAGTTGATCTCATGCGTTGAGTGACCAATCGTATATATTCTCCTTGCCGCCATGTTTTATCGTCAACTTCTTTTCGCCACTCTTCTCTACCCGTCCAACAATTTTTGCGTCTACACCGAGTGACTTCGAAACAGAGATCACTTCATTTGCATAACTCTCCGGTAAATAGATCTCCATGCGGTGACCCATATTAAAAACCTTATACATCTCCTGCATCGATGTGCCGCTCACTTCCTGTATCAACTTAAAAAGGGGAGGAACATCAAACAGGTTGTCCTTGATAACATGAAGTTTGTCAACAAAGTGCATCACCTTCGTTTGAGCGCCGCCACTGCAATGAATGATGCCGTGGATCTGCTGTCGAAGTTCTTTCAGTAATGGAATAATTACCGGCGCGTAAGTTCGCGTGGGCGACAATACCAACTTGCCGACATTGATCTCCACGCCAGGAACTTCATCCGTCAGCTTGTACTTTCCGCTGTACACAAGATCTTTCGGAACAGATGGATCATACGACTCCGGGTATTTCGCACGGTAAACCGAATCGAAAACATCATGACGTGCCGACGTGAGCCCGTTGCTTCCCATGCCGCCGTTGTAACCGTCTTCGTAAACGGCCTTGCCATACGAAGCCAGGCCGACAATAACATCACCCGCAGCAATCTTCCGGTTGTCGATCACATCGCTGCGTTTCATGCGAGCTGTTACGGTGCTATCTACGATGATCGTCCTCACGAGATCTCCCACATCTGCCGTTTCACCGCCGGTGCTGCTGATGTCCATGCCGTGCTTGCGCAACATCTCCAGCACTTCCTCGGTGCCATTGATGATCGCCGAGATCACTTCGCCGGGAACAAGATTCTTATTTCTCCCGATGGTCGACGATAACAGGATCGGGCCGGTAGCACCAACACACAGAAGGTCGTCGGTGTTCATAACAATTGCATCTTGTGCAATGCCTCTCCACACCGACATATCACCGGTCTCTTTCCAATATATATAAGCAAGCGAGGATTTCGTGCCGGCGCCATCGGCATGCATTACAGTGCAATAATTTTCGTCACCACCCAACATATCGGGAACGATCTTACAGAACGCGCCGGGGAACAAACCCTTGTCGAGTTTGCTGATGGCCTTGTGAACATCTTCTTTCGATGCGGAAACGCCGCGCTGGTTGTAACGATCGGAACTCATTGGGTGTAAAGGTCAGATTTTTCGATAGATCTCCCACACAACAATGCCGACACAAACAGAAATATTCAGGGAATGTTTAGTGCCCGACTGTGGTATCTCTAAAGCCACATCGGCAAGCTCTATCACCTCATCGCTTACGCCGTTGATCTCGTTGCCGAAGACCAGGCAGAGTTTGTCTGATGTTTCAGGGGAAAACTTTTGCAAGGGAATGCTTTCGGTAGTCTGTTCTACGATTACAATTTTCCAGCCATCAGATTTTAATGCCTTGATTGCGTGTTGTGAGTTTTCAGAATAAGACCACGAAATGGAGGCTGTTGCGCCGAGTGCTGTCTTTTCGATCTCGCGGTGAGGTGGCGTTCCCGTTATGCCTGTGAGCACCAGCTTCTCAACGCTGAAAGCGTCGGCGGTGCGAAATGCCGATCCAACATTGTGCAGGCTTCTTACATTATCCAAAACAATACAGACAGGGATTTTTTTGGAGGTTTTGAATTCTGTGACCGATAAACGACCGAGTTCATCGAGTTTTAATTTCTTCATAAAGTCCTGAAAGATATGCTGTAAGGATTTCCATACAAATCCCGTGCAGCGGGATCCCCTAAATAGACGCACAAACTATATATTTGCCCGCTATGGCCGGACCGGCAGCAATGGATACACCCCTCATGAAACAGTACTCTGTCATCAAGGCAAAGTACCCCGGAGCACTTCTCCTCTTTCGTGTGGGCGACTTCTACGAGACCTTTGGCCAGGATGCCATCGCCGCGAGTAAAGTACTCGAAATAGTTCTCACCAAAAGAGGCAACGGCTCCGCTTCGGAAATAGAACTCGCCGGTTTCCCACATCATTCGCTCGACACATACCTGCCACGACTCGTTCGTGCCGGTCATCGTGTTGCTATCTGCGACCAGCTCGAAGATCCGAAGATGGTGAAAGGCATCGTGAAGCGTGGCGTCACAGAGCTCGTAACACCCGGAGTTTCATTCAACGACACCGTACTCGAACGCAAACAGAATAATTTTCTCTGCTCTGTATACATCGGTAAGACTTTCGTAGGCGTGTCTTTTCTCGACATCAGTACCGGCGAATTCTATTGCGCGCAAGGCAACGATCACTACATCTTCAAGCTGATACAGAGTCTTCAGCCTGCCGAAGTTATTTTCTGTAAAGCACAACGCGAGAAGATCGAAAATCACGTCGGCGAAGAGTATGCGAGCTTCGCACTCGACGATTGGGTTTACGCTTTCGATTTCACCCACGATAAGCTGATCACGCAGTTCAAGACTGCTTCGCTGAAAGGTTATGGTATCGAATCGTGGAACGACGCGATTATAGCTGCGGGTGCTATTCTTCACTACCTCGAAGCAACGGAGCACAAAGGAACAGACCACATCTCGTCGATCTCGCGCATCGATGAAGACAAATATGTGTGGATGGACAAGTTCACCATCCGTAATCTCGAGCTTGTAAGTTCACAGAACGACGGCGGTGTTCCGTTGCTGGAAGTGCTCGATCGTACCGTTACTCCCATGGGGTCGCGGCAACTTCGCAAGTGGATGATATTGCCGCTGAAAGAGAAACAGGCTATCGAAGAGCGTCTCGAGATCGTTGACCAGTTTTTTCGCAACGAAGATCTTTCGGATAAAGTAATCGAGCAGCTTAAACAAGTTGCCGACCTGGAACGACTGATCTCGAAAGTGGCCGTAGGCCGTATTAATCCCCGCGAGCTTCAACAACTCCGTCGTTCGTTGCTTGCCATCGTGCCAGTAAAAGAATTGCTGGAGAAAAATCCATCGGCAGAGCTTCATAAGCTCGGAGCTCAACTTGACAAGTGTGAGTTTCTTCTCGAGAAGATCGAAAAAGAATTAAACGAAGAGCCGCCAATGCTCGTGCACCAGGGTGGCATTATCAAAACGGGTGTCGATGCAGAGCTGGATGAGCTTCGTAGCATCGCCTTTGCCGGCAAAGATTATCTTCTGCAGGTGCAGAAGAAAGAGATCGAACGCACCGGCATCGGATCACTGAAAGTATCATTCAATAAAGTATTCGGATATTATCTCGAAGTAAGCAACGCGAATAAAGACAAAGTACCGTCGGACTGGATCCGCAAGCAGACGCTTGTTAACGCCGAGCGATACATTACCGAGGAATTAAAAGTATACGAAGAAAAGATCCTTCATGCCGAAGAAAAATTGTCGGTGATCGAACAACGATTGTTCCTCGAGTTGGTTCGTCATGCTGCCGATTTCATCTCGCAGATCCAACAGAACGCACGCATCGTTGCAACGATCGACGTGTTGTTATCATTTGCGGTCATTGCAAAACTGAATAAGTACACACGCCCCGCTATCAACGATACAACGATCCTCGACATCAAAGATGGTCGTCACCCGGTAATCGAGAAACAGTTGCCCATCGGCGAAGCCTATGTACCCAACGACATCTATCTCGACAACGAAAAGCAACAGATCCTCATCATCACCGGGCCTAATATGGCCGGTAAGTCGGCATTGTTGCGACAAACGGCGCTGATCGTGCTGATGGCACAAACCGGGAGCTTTGTTCCTGCAACATCGGCGAGTGTGGGAATGATCGACAAGGTCTTTACGCGTGTCGGCGCTTCCGATAATCTTTCGAGAGGAGAGTCTACGTTCATGGTGGAGATGACGGAGACGGCGAGCATCCTCAACAACCTGAGCGACCGGAGCTTGATATTGATGGACGAGATTGGCCGCGGTACCAGCACCTACGATGGCGTTTCGATAGCGTGGGCGATAGTCGAGTTTCTTCACAACCATAAAGATGTAAAGCCGAAGACGTTGTTTGCCACGCACTATCACGAGCTCAATCAACTTTCCGAAGACCTGGTGCGCGTGAAGAATTTTAATGTCAGTGTGAAAGAAGTTGGCGACAAGATCATCTTCATGCGAAAGCTAAAAGAAGGTGGAAGCGAGCACAGCTTTGGAATTCACGTGGCGCAGATTGCGGGCATGCCCAACAAGGTAGTGTTGCGTGCCAACGAGATCCTTCAGTTCCTGGATAAAGACAAGCACAAGAACGAAAGGAAGAAGAAACTGGAAGAGATGCCGAAGTTCCAGATGAGCTTGTTCGAGCTCGACCCGAAGACGAAAGAAGTGGAGGAGATCCTTTCGAAGATCGATATTAATACAATGAGTCCTGTCGAAGCGCTTTTGAAGTTGAACGAGATCGTTTCGATTCTCAAAAGATCCTAGTTGTTGAAGATCACCTCATCTACGAACAGCCACGCGCGCTGATCTTTCGTGTTTTTGTTATTCGACGGATGCCATTTTGGTAACTGTGCAACAGGCCACGCAATGATCTTATAAACTTTATGAGTTTCAACAGGGATAACGATGGCTGCATTGCGAGTTGATTCCATTTTTTGCGGTTGCCCCGGCTTTATTTCTTTGATCACTTTCAAATGCGCGAGATCATCGCCACCAAGGATCTCGATCTTCGAAGGAGGAAAGAGCCACGCACCAGGATTGTGATCGTAACACAAAGTGATCTCTTTAACATTCGTGTTATCGGCAAACGTAAACTCCGCCGACAATGGGTTCTCTCTGAAGCCGACCCATGAAATATCGCGATGATAGTCCACGTAACCGGTCTTATTGTTAACAAGTGTTTCGATGCCTTCTCCCCTGTAGTCTTTATTCGGCGCAGTCAGAAGTTTTTCATCCACGGGTGTCACTCCTTTTTTATACAGCGTGTAAGTTCCTACACGACTGCAGAACCAACCGTCTTTACACGCTCGCGTTTTTAATGTTGTGTATCCACTGATATCGATCGGACCGTCGTAAACTTTTGATGTTGTTGAGTCAGGATCGGATCCGTCGGTTGTGTACCGGATCACAGTGCCCGGAAGTTTATGCGTGAGCACCAACTTTTCGTCCAGTATCGTTTTATCGGTTGTCGGTATCGGTGGCGAAAGAGCAAGAGTCTCGTTCTTGTATGGATCCACGCTTGTGTCCCAGATAAAGATCTCCTTCAGTTTTTTGAAATCTTTGAAAGCAGCTTCGTTAGTCACCGACGTGCCTGCAACGGAGATCGAAGTCAACTCTGGCAGCGATGAAAGTGTTTTAAGTCCCTTCTCCGTTATGGAAGAGAAATTAAGATTCAGCTTTTCAAGATGTTCGAACTTCCTGATCGTCTCGCAGTCGGCGTCGCTCACCGGCATCTTCGAAAGATTTAATTCTACCAGTTGTTCTTTCACTGCCGAAAGCTCTTCGAGCCGCGATGACTTGTACTCATTCTTGATGAAGAACGTTGCCGACAACGCAGGTTCGTTTAGTGCAACCGGGGCCACTACACGATATGGATCATTCAGCTTCGAAACAACTTCCGGTGAAGCAGGGTCAAAAGTATAGTGCGGCGCAGTAGACGCCGACGTTGTCCTGATGAACTGATCGGCAAGCTTTCGTACCGTATCAGAAGGATGATAACGCGTCCATGCTTTTGCCGTATCTGCTCCCGAAAGGATCCATTGATACAACAGCTGAACTTCCGGGGCACTGAGCTGCGCCTTGCCTTGCGGGGGCATGTGATCTTCGTTAGTCTCCGGCAATAGGACCCGCTTCATCAACAAGCTTGTTTGTGGACTTCCCGCTTTCCAAATAATTCCATGTTCACCACCTTTTGCCAGTCCCGCCAATGTCGACAGCACGAGATCGCCCTTGGCTTTCTTTTCATTGTGACAACCCGTACACTTTTGATGAAAGATGGGTTGGATTGCGGCAGCGTAAAGACTTGTGCTGTCGCTCGCGATCAGTTTGTTTTCTTTTTTTGCGATCAATGGGGCGAGAACGAATTCATCGCCATGGGTGAGAATGCTTCCGAAGTGTCCAGCGACCAGGAGAACAATGAAGCTAGCAGCAACGATGATCTTTTTATTACTGATGAAGTAGGCAGCACAGAGAATGAAGCTCAACAACGCACCGGAATATTTATGAATAGCAAGGTCATTTTCAGAATAACCTCCTTCTTTCGAAAGAATAATTCCCATGATCGCCGTAAGTGCTGCAGTGATCGCGGCCAACGTAAGAATAGAATCGATCGGCTTCTTCAAGAATAAACCAATAACAACGATCACTACCGCACCAATCGGCAGGTGCAAAAGCAAGGGATGAATTCTTCCGATCGATTGAAGCCACGCAGGAAATTCCATGCGTTGATCGAAGATCAAAAAGAACAGCAGTAGAATGTTTAAAACAAAAAGAATGTTGCCGACGACTCGCTGCATTATGCAAGTATAGGTTCAATTACTTTTCCGGCAACATCGGTAAGACGATATCTTCTTCCAAGGTGTTTGAACGTAAGCCTTTCATGATCGAGCCCCATGCGATTAAGAACGGTAGCATGAAAATCATTGATGTGAACAGGATCTTTCACGATGTTATAACCGAAATCATCCGTCTCGCCATAAACAATACCCGGCTTTATTCCACCGCCGGCCATCAATACCGTGTAGCAACGAGGATGATGATCGCGACCATAGTTGTCCTTCGAAAGATCACCCTGGCAATAGTTAGTTCTTCCGAACTCGCCACCCCACACAACCAAAGTTTCATCTAACAAGCCACGCTGTTTCAAATCGGTGATCAGCGCTGCCGAAGCGCGGTCGGTGTCTTGTGCCTGTAACGGCATCTCGCCAACGAGATTACCATGCTGATCCCAACCCTGGTGATAGATCTGCACGAACCGCACTCCCGACTCCGAAAGTTTTCGCGCAAGCAAGCAGTTCGCAGCATAGGTGCCCGGCATCAGGCATTCGGGACCATACATTTTAATAATATGATCAGGCTCCTTCGTAAGGTCTGTGATCTCTGGCACTGAAGTCTGCATGCGATACGCCATTTCATATTGCTGCACTTTCGTTTGGATCTCCGGGTCGCCAAACTCACTATAGTTCATCGAATTCAGCTCGCTCAACTTGTCGAGCATTCTTCTCCGCCCTTCTTTCGACATTCCCTGCGGATCATTCAAGTACAACACAGGCTCTTCGCTGCTGCTGAACTGAACACCCTGGTGTATCGAATCGAGGAATCCATTCGTCCACAGTTTCGAATAAACACCCTGCCCGTTTCCTCTTCCGCGCGACAACAACACGCAGAACGCCGGGAGATTCTTGTTCTCGCTGCCAAGACCATAGCTCAGCCACGCACCCATACTCGGACGATTGCCCTGCTGCGCGCCGGTCTGCATAAATGTCAATGCAGGATCGTGATTGATCGCTTCGGTGTGCATGGTCTTAATGATGCAGAGATCGTCTACAACCGAGGCCATGTGTGGAAAGAGTTCACTTACCCATGCCCCGCTTTTTCCATATTGTGCAAACTTGAAGTATGAACCGATCAATGGAAATTTCTTCTGATCGGAAGTCATGCCCGTGAGGCGTTGACCGTTGCGAATAGATTCAGGCAGGTCTTGTCCTGCCATTGTATTGAGCAACGGTTTATAGTCGAAGCTTTCGAGCTGTGATGGTGCACCGTTCTGGTGTAAATAAATTATTCGTTTTGCCTTTGGTGCGAAATGCGGCAGTCCAACGATAGAAGCTTGTTCTTCGCCCGAAGAAGAAAATAGATCGGGGATCAATAAAGATCCTAACGCGGCGGTGCCGAGACCAAGGCTTAGTTTGCCAAGGAAGTGGCGGCGGTTGACGTTGAGACGGTTTTCAAAAAATTCGTTCATGATTTTACTATCGCTTCTTCCATGTTATAAATAGTCATGATCACTTCGATCATCGCGGCAAGACTCACCTTATCGGTAACATCTTTATGAGAATACTCTCCAATTGCAATCAACTTATCCGCCGCTTCTGAACTAAGAGTCTTTTTCTCAGTTTCAAAATAATCTTTCAGGATCCCGATCTCTTTATCGCTCGCTTTCCTGCAAAGGATCAGCCTGAATGCTTTCTCAATTTTAGCGTCATCGTTAATCAAACTCTCAGCAAGTACTCTCGCAGCCTCATTCACCTGCGGGTCATTCATCATTACCAACGCCTGCAACGGCGTGTTGGTACGAAGCCTTCTCACTTCACATTGGTCCCTGCTGCTTCCATCAAACACGAGCATCGATGGCGGCGGAACGGTTCTCTTGATGAAAGTATAGAGTCCGCGACGATAAAGCAGATCCCTGTGATCCTGGTTGTAATGAACAAGTCCACGGCCCGACGATGCTACTTCCCAAATGCCCTTCGGCTGGTACGGCTTCACACTCGGTCCGCCAATCTCTTGAGTTAACTCGCCACTGCTGGCAAGCACCAGGTCGCGCGACAGTTCCGCAGTAAGACGGATCCTCGGCGCGTGCGATAAGTACATGTTCTCAGGATCTTTCGCGAGTGATTCTTTCGTGATCTTCGAAGACTGCTTGTAAGTGCTAGACATTACGATCTGCTTCACGAGCCGCTTCATGTCCCATCCGTTCTTCACAAAATCTGTCGCGAGCCAGTCGAGCAACTCGGGGTGCGTGGGAAGATCGCCCTGGAAACCGAAGTCGCCCGAGCTTTTCACAATACCTCTCCCAAACAGTTGTTCCCAAACACGATTCACAAAGACTCTCGCAGTAAGAGGATTGTTTTCATCGAGCAGCCACTTAACGAGACCCAACCGGTTCTTTGCAAACCGTGTGGTATCGAAAGGCAGTATGTTTTTCGGAGTAGCGAATGGCAACGTCTCTTTTTCGGGAGCATCGTAAGCACCGCGCTTCAGCACATGCGTTGGACGGAACAGCGAGCTGTCGCGCATGACCATCACCTTCACGATACCCGAATCTTTCTTGTTCACGAAATTCAGAATGCCCTTCAGGTCTTCATCTTTTATTGTTATGCGCGGAACGTCTGCAGCTGTGCCTGAATAAATATCTCCCTGGTAACCTTTCTCTGCTACCTGGTTGAAAAACGCGAACGTGCTGTAATATTCTTTCTGAGAAATAGGATCATACTTATGATCGTGACACTTCGCACATTCGAACGTCAATGCAAGAAATGCTTTGCCGAAAGTGTTCGTGCGGTCTGTAACATATTCGATGCGATACTCTTCGTCGATTACGCCGCCTTCCTGTGTGATCTTGTGATTGCGATTGAAACCAGTTGCCAGCAACATTTCCTTCGTAGGATCAGGCATGAGATCGCCGGCCAGTTGCCAACCGAGAAATTTGTCATAAGGATAATTTTCATTGAATGCGTGGATCACCCAATCGCGCCACGGCCACATGGTGCGGAGACCATCATCCTGGTAACCGTGCGTATCGGCATAACGGGCAACATCGAGCCATTGAATGGCCATCTTTTCACCGTAGTGCTTGTTAGCGAGAAGCTCATCTACAACTTTTTCGTAATTGCCATCTTTCAGGAAAGCATCTTGTTGTTCTATCGTCGGCGGTAAGCCGATCAGATCGAGGTAAACTCTCTTCAGAAGTCTTTCTTTGTCTGCTTCTTCGTTAGGCTTTAAGTTTTTCTCATCAAGCTTTGCGAGAACGAACTCGTCAATCTCATTCGTAACCCAATCGTCTCCCGACTTCGGAACGTCAGGCTGTTGAGGTGCAACAAACGCCCAGTGTTTTTTGTACTCTGCACCTTGCGAGATCCATTTTTTTACGAGGGCAATTTCATGTTCCGACAGCTTCAGGTTCGACGATGGCGGGGGCATTAAAACAGAAGTGTCGCCCGACGAGATCCGGCTATAAACTTCCGACGTGTTTGGATCGCCGGGCACGATAACGTGAGCGTTGGGATTGTCTTTCAGTGCAGCATAAAGTCCTTCCTCCGTATCGAGGCGCAGGTTTGCCTTGCGCTGTCTTGCATCAGGGCCGTGGCATTTAAAACAACGGTCCGAGAAGATCGGGCGGATGTGAAAATTATAATCTACTGTTTTGGGAAGCGAAGTAGTTTCAGACGACTTGTTGCAGGCTGTAGCAACAACGAGCACGAAAAGTAAAAGGGAGTAAAAGTTTTTGATCGAGGACATCACCTCGAAGATAGTAAACGGTAAACAGTAAACGGTAAGTGGTGACGCTGATTTCTACAAACTCCGGCGTTACTCGGGATCAGTCAATACCGTTTACTGCCTACCGTTTACCGCTTACCTCTTACCGGTTTATTTCGACGGTTAAAATTTCGCTTGCCTACGTGCGGTTTTGAACTCCCGGGAGCATAAGCGGGGCCCGAGCCCAATTCTTCCGGCAACGGCAGCTTCACGATAGTGTCCCCGATGAGCCTTTCTATTGATTGGAATTTTCTTTGATCTCTTTCGTTGATGAATGTTACCGCGGTGCCGGTAGTTTCGGCCCGGGCAGTACGACCCACGCGATGAACATAATCTTCAGGATCGGGTGGCACGTCGTAATTGATCACGAGGCTGATGCCTTCAACATCGATACCTCTCGATAACACATCGGTACCGATCAATATCGTGATCTGCTTGTTCTTGAAACCACGAAGGATGTCTTCACGCTCGGCCTGTTCGAGGTCGGAATGAAAAGCCCTCGCAGGAAGACCAGCCCTTTGAAATGCTGTATCTAATTTCTTCACCGCTTCTTTGGTCGAAGCGAAAATGATAATGCTGTTCCACTTCGCTGTTCGGAGCACATGTTTCAACAGTGCACCTTTCTGTTCGTCATAAACAACATACGCTTGTTGCAGAATGCCGGCAGCTGGTTTTGCGATAGATATGTTGATCTCTTTCGGATCGCGTAAGATCTTGTTTGCGAGTGTGCGGATCTTCGGAGGCATGGTTGCCGAGAACAACAATGTCTGTCGTTCTTTCGGGAGATAGCTGATGATGCGAACAATGTCATCGAAGAATCCCATGTCGAGCATGCGATCGGCTTCGTCCAGAACCAGGTGTTCGAGATGGTCGAACTTGATGGTTCCGGAAGTGAGCATGGCAATGAGACGCCCGGGAGTTGCAATGATGATGTCGGCGCCTTCGTCTAATGCTTTGCGTTGCTGGTCCCACATGGCTCCGTCGCCGCCACCATAAACTGATAGTGAGCTAATGCCAACGAAGTAGGAGAATCCTTCAACCTGCTGGTCGATCTGCTGGGCAAGCTCGCGCGTAGGTGCAATGATGAGTGTATTGAGATGCCGGACTTCCGCGCGAACGATGTTGTCCAAAATGGGCAATAAATACGCTGCTGTTTTGCCGGTGCCGGTTTGTGCGCAGGCGATCAGGTCCTGTCTTTCGAGAATGATGGGAATAGCCTGTTCCTGGATAGGTGTGGCATTCTTAAAACCCATCGAGTCGAGACTGTCGGTGATCCGGTTATCGAAATTGAACTCGTGGAAGGTCAAAAAAGGGAATTTAGTCTAAAAAAATCCCCCTAAGATATAAAGAATTATGCGGCTTTCTTGACCTCTTCAACTCGTAACTCGCGGTGTTTGCTGATCTGAATGACCCCAACAGCATTAAGAAGCTTGATAACAAGGTAAGTTGGGTCGATCTCATGCCACCTGATTCCTCCGAAATTTGCCCTCGAACCATGCTTATGATGATTGTTGTGATAGCTCTCTCCCATCATCAGGAAATCGAAAGGCAGGAAGTTCTTCGAAGTATCCTTCACCTCGAAATTCCTGTAGCCATACTTGTGAGCAAACCAGTTGATGATAGCTCCGTGGATGGGGCTCATCAGGAAATGTACAGGCAACAACAGGTACAACCATGGTGTTGGCGCAAAGATCACATACACCGAAGTGTACAACACACCCCAGAATATTCTCGACGTCCACGAACGCGCAAAGCGATCGAACGAAGCCCAGTCGGGCACACCTTCAGTGAATCTCTTATCAACAACCATCGTCTTGTTAGAGAGCTGCGAATAGATGGTCTTCGTCTTCCACATCATGTTCCAGATGGTCTCATCGTACATGGGTGAATGCGGATCGTTCTCCGTATCAGCATAAGCATGATGCATGCGATGCATAACACCATAACCATAAGGACTCAGGTAGTTCGCACCCTGGAAGATCCATGTTAGTATGTAGAAGATCTTTTCGGTGGTCTTGCTCATCGTGAACGCATGATGCGCTGCATAACGATGAAGGAAGAACGTCTGGAAGAATAAAGACAGGTACCAGTGTGCTGCGAAGAAACAAAGAATGAGGGTCATTGAGAATAATTTCACTGTAAGACATGAAAGTCATCCAGTTGTGACAAAAACTTAAACCTTTTTTAGAATTTTTTTCGGATGTCTTCTTTAAGATGGCTGATGAGTTCCGAGATGTTCTCGGTCCTGAACTTCTCCATGAGCTGCGAAGGGAGCTCTATATGCACGTTAGACGTCTTTTCCGCAAGCTTTTTCCGGGCCCTTGCCAGCAACTGGCGGCAATGGTCCTTCTTCTTATCCAGCGTCTTTGTGAGTGAATCGTAGTCGAAATCGAAAACTTCCTTGAGTAAAAATACTGCCCTTTCGAGTGGCTGAAGCTTAGCCTGCAATACCTTGAATGCCTGCTTCAGGTCGACATCGAGATCGAGGTGACTAAAGTTTACTTCCTTTAACTTTTGCACAAACTCGCTGGAGCTGAGCGTTTCGAGATATTCTTCTTTTTTCCGCTTCAGCGTCTCGAGATGTGACAAACAATTGTTCGTTACAGCCCTGATCAGGTATGCCTTTGTGTTCTCGATTTTCTTTTGATCGATAGTAAGCCAGCGGAGGAAGGTTTCCTGAACGATATCTTCTGCATCAGCGTTACTCTTTACGAGATTATAAGCGATGCGCTGAAGCAGTGGCTGATAAAGCTGTATAGTCTGTGCCTGGGTCATTTTAACACGTCTCTCCCTGTGTGTTACAGTAAAGGTACGATTTGAACTTTAAAATATTAACCCGACCTTTGTAAGCCTCAAAATATTGTGTGATGGTTAAAGATGCCACAACATTAGTTCCCGAAAACCGCCGAAAGCCGATCGTAAAGCAGGAGGTTGCCTTCCTGATCGTGCACCTGATTCCACTGGCGGCAATCTGGACGGGCGCAACCTGGTTCGACTGGGCTGTTTGCGCCTTTTTGTATGTAACCCGCATGTTTTGGGTTACGGGCGGCTACCACCGTTACTTCGCTCATAAGTCGTATAAGACCTCGCGCTGGTTCCAGTTTGTGATCGCATTTTCTGCAATGACATCTGCACAGAAGGGTGTTCTTTGGTGGGCAGCACATCATCGTCATCACCATCGTCATAGCGACACCCCGAAAGATCCTCACTCTATGCTGATCTACGGATTCTGGTATTCACACGTGGGCTGGATCGTTGGCCCCGACTTCAAAGAAACAGACTACAAGACCATCGGCGACTACGCAAAGTATCCCGAGCTTGTATGGCTGAACAAACATTACCTCGTTCCCCCAGTTACACTTGCTGTGATCGTTACTGCAGCAGGTGCTTGGGTAAATGGCGGCAGTCCGCTATTGATGTTCACTCACTTCGGTTTGTCAACATTGTTTATCGGGTTCTTCCTGAGCACAGTGATATTGTACCACGGCACATTCTCGATCAATTCGATCATGCACCATTTCGGAAAGCAACGCTACGAATCGAACGACGAAAGCAAGAACAGCCTGTGGCTTGCGCTGCTGACACTCGGTGAGGGCTGGCATAACAATCACCACTATTATGAAGTAACTGCGAAGCAGGGATTCTTCTGGTGGGAAATTGATTTTACCTACTATGGTTTGAAGTTGCTTTCATGGCTCGGATTGATCTGGGATCTGAAGGGAGTGCCTAAGCACATATTGCATTCGAAAAACAAAGCCCACGCACAAGAGTTGCGCAAGCAGTATGAGCACGAGCATGAACCCGAACACGCTGAACTCTGAGTTTCTCACGGGCGCGATCAAGCTCTTCAGGTATTACAAAAAACTTGGAGAAGGTGCGATAGCGCAACTCAACGACGAAGACATCCTCAAACGTCCTAACGAAGCCAGCAACAACATTGCATTGATCGTTCATCATCTTAGCGGCAACATGCTGTCGCGATGGACTGATTTTCTAACAAGCGACGGCGAAAAATCGTGGCGCAACCGCGAAGCCGAATTCGAGGAATCTTATCCCGACAAGAAGACGATGATGGAAGCGTGGGATAAAGGCTGGAGTTGCTTGTTGAATGCTCTCGAAAGTCTGAAACCCGAAGATCTTTCGAAGGTTATTTATATCCGCAACGAGGGCCAGTCGGTGCTCGAAGCCATTCAGCGCCAGCTCGCACATTATCCCTCCCATGTAGGCCAGATAATTTTTCATGCAAAGGCGCTTAAGGGAGATTCGTTTACCAGCCTCTCTATTCCAAAGGGGACGTCGGCCTCATACAACAAGGATAAGTTTAGCGAAGAGAAGGGGCGCAGGCATTTTACAGACGGCATCAAATGAACAAAACCATCTTCCATAAGGTCCAATCTGTAGTGCTCATTGTGGCGCTGGCATTCGGACAATTGGGAGTTGGGTTCTTTCATAATAAACATGATGCACACGAGAAAGTAGTTGATCGCAGTCACACCATGCTTGTTAAACATGGTGAGCATTGCAAGGTTTGTGCTGTTGATCTCATCCATCAATTTTTAATAGGTAATAATAGTATTGAGTTAGTACAGGTTCGATCATTCGTATCTTTTGCTTTCGATTTCGTTTCGTTTACATCTTTCTCACGGCTATTAACAAAAGACAGAGCTCCACCATTCGTTGGATAACTCCTCTGGTTCTTTATGTTAAATCTCTTATGCCGTCTATGTGAGACTTCTATTCATATTTATTTTATTTCCTTTTACCGTCTTAGGTCAGGACTGTAATTATTCTTTTTCCGGGAAAACGCTTCCTGGCGCTGTTGTTATTCTTACTCCACAAAAAGGAGCTGTTGCCGATGCTGATGGTAATTTTTCCATTGCTCGTATTTGCTCTGGTGCTTATACAATTCAAATAACCCTTCTCGGTTATAAACCGAGATCATTCGAGATCAATATTGATAAAGATGTTAAGCAAGACATCGTTCTCGAAGAAGAGACCACGCAGCTAAATGAAGTTGTTATTAAAGAACAAAAACAAAACATCGAAGGAGCACAGAACTTCGTAACGCTTGGCGAGAAAGAACTTGCAGCAACTGCAGGCAAATCGTTAGGCGAAACGCTGAGAGAGATCCCTGGTGTAAACACCATACAGGCTGGTCCGGGAATTTTCAAACCAGTGATACACGGTGTTCATAGCACACGCGTGTTGATATTGAATCACGGCATCCGCCAGGAAGGTCAACAATGGGGCGCAGAGCATGCACCTGAAGTAGACCCCTTCGTTGCTTCGGAGCTGATCGTTGTGAAAGACGCGTCGGCGATCAAGTACGGTGCCGATGCCTTGGGCGGAGTGGTGATCGTGAACCCGCCACAGCTTCCGGAGAAAGCCGGGCTCGGGGGATCGTTGAACCTCGTTGGACAAAGTAATGGTGGTGCAGGAACTGTTTCCGGCATGCTCGAAGGTGGCTTGAAAAACCACGAGGGCTGGGGCTGGCGCATTCAAGGCACCGGCAAACGGGCCGGCGACTATCATACACCAACATATCAATTGACGAACACTGGGAGCAAAGAGCTCGATTTCTCTGGTGCTACCGGCTATCACGGAAAAACATTCGGAGCCGAAGTATTCTTCAGCCACTTTCAAACCGAACTCGGTATTTTGAAAGGCACAGCTATCAACAATGCCGACGATCTCCAGGCTGCGATGGAACGAACAACACCTGCTTATACTTCAGGCTTCAGTTACAACATCGCCGCTCCGCGACAGCATGTTGTTCATAATCTTGCGAAGCTCAACATACACAAAGAGCTCGAGCATGGTAAGCTCACGTTTCAATATGGATTTCAAAACAACGCGCGACAAGAGTACGACATACGCATCGGCACATTTGCTAACCTGCCAGCATTAGATCTGAAGTTGAATACTCATTCATTCGATGGAGAGTGGGAGCTCTCGAAAGAAAACAAGTACTTATTATGTGTTGGTGCTAACGGAATGTTGCAACAGAATAGCAACGTGTTTGGTACAAACCGGATTCCATTTATTCCAAACTACAATAGTTTTTCCGGCGGACCATTCGCTATCTCTAAGTTTTATGTGAAAGCATGGACGATCGATGTTGGCGTGCGGTATGATTATCGTCACTATAACGTGGCAGGTTATGATTATAAGAATGACTTGTTTCACGGCAACCTTCATTTTCAAAACGTGAGTGGAACGGCGGGAGCAACCGTGCAGATGAAGAAGGAACAGTCGTTCTCCACGAGCGTGAGCACTGCGTGGAGGCCGCCACATGTTGCGGAGCTGTATAGTCTCGGCACACACCAGGGAGCTGCTGCGAATGAATATGGATTGTTGTTGAATCCACAGACCAACGAAGTGATGAACATCAACGATGTTGATTTCAAGATCGAGAAGGCAGCGAAATGGGTGAATACTTATAGAATACAACGCGAGCGGTTTCAACTCGAGGCAACAGCATATTCGAATTTCATTTTTAATTACATCTACCTGAAGCCGATCGGCATTACACAAACTTTGCGCGGCACGTTACCTGCGTTTCGTTATACACAGACCGACGCGTTATTCTTGGGTGCGGATCTCAGTGCGCAGCAGGCGATCGATAAACATATTTCGTTGATCACGAAGATCTCGTTCTTACGTGCGTCGGATTATACCAATCACGATTACCTCGTGTTTATTCCCGCCAACAGGTTTGAGTTGGGTGCGCGATATGATGTGCACCAATGGAAGAAGCTCATGGGTTTGTTTTTCGAATCGAAGTGGAAGTATACGATGCGACAAATAAGGGCTCCAAGAGTTATATCGATACCTGTGTTGAAGCAGTACCAGGAGAACGGCACCAACCCGTTCCAGGACGATCCGTCGAACTTCGATTTCATGGCGGCTCCGAAAGGTTATTTTTTGTGGAATGTTTCTGCAGGCATGCAAGTACCGACAGAAAAGGGAAGGTATGAGTTTCGTGCTTCGGTCGAGAATATGCTGAATACGAGTTACAGGGAGTACACCAACAGGTTTAGGTACTATGCTAATGAGCTTGGGAGTAATTTTATTGTTTCGGCGAAATATGTCTTTTGATCAGGTTTTCGGGACATGATTAATGTTCGGTTTTCCAATTGCTATGTGAGCCCGGCGCGATGTTTGAAAGTGGTGGCATCATTTAAGTCGTGCCACCAGTTTTTTATATTTGTGTGACCGATACACAAATGATTCACCCCACAATTCATCTTTCAGTCGACGCCGTCATTTTCGGTTACGACGCTGACGAAGGGATCTCTGTGTTGCTTATAAAACGCAACATCGATCCCTTCAAAGGCTGGTGGGCATTGCCCGGCGGACTTGTTAAGAAAGATGAAACACTCGAGCACGCTGTTAAAAGAGAACTGAAAGAAGAGGCCGGCATCTCCGTCGAATACCTCGAACAACTCTACACTTTCGGTGATCCCCATCGTGACCCGAGAAATCGCGCAGTCACCGTTGCTCATTATGGACTGGTTCGCCCCAAGAACTTCAGGCTGGTAGCTAAGACCGATGCCGACGATGCGAAGTGGTTCAACATCAAAGACCTTCCGAAGTTGTCGTTCGATCACAAGAACATTATTGATGTTGCGATAGCAAGGCTGCGCGGCAAGCTGGCGTACGAACCCGTGGGCTTCGAGCTGCTGGAACCGAAATTTCCTTTCTCCGACCTGGAGAAGCTGTACCAGGTTCTCCTGGATACCGAGCTAGACAGGAGGAATTTCAAGAAGAAGATCATGGCGTATGGGTTCCTGGAGGAGACGAAGGAAATGAAGAAACAGGCTGGGGCAGGCCGCCCCGCAGCCCTTTTTCGCTTTAATAAGAAGCGTTATGAGGAACTGGTTAAACGCGGCTACAATTTCGATCTCTTTCTTTGAATTATTGTATAGAATACACAAATCATTTTTATTATATTTGTGTATATATTACACAAATAGATCAACCAACCCAATATGAAAGCAATAGGCGCTATAGTCGCACGATTTCAAACCCCTTACCTGCACGAAGGCCACCGCGCCCTTATCGATGCGGTGAAGGCAAAACACAACCAGGCCGTCATTCTTCTCGGCGTCTCACCGGTGCTCGGCAGCCGCAAAAACCCGCTCGACTTTCAAACGCGCGAACGGATGATCAAGAAAGAATATCCCGATCTCATGGTCCTCCCGTTGCGCGATCATCCTATCGACACACAGTGGTCGCAAAACCTGGATCAGATCCTCGCCGAAACTTTTCCCGGCAAATCATTTCTCCTGTATGGAAGTCGCGACAGCTTCCTTCCGTTCTACACCGGTAAATTCGAAACCAATGAGATCCAAAGTCACGGCACCAACAGCTCCACCCTCATCCGCGAAAAGATCTCCGATCGCGTTCTCGACTCCGAAGAATTTCGGACGGGCATCATCTACGCGTACTCAAACACATACCTGAAAGTTTACCCGACCGTGGACATCGCGCTGTTCAGGAACAACAAGACCGACATCCTTCTCGGAAAAAAGACGATCGATAATAAATGGAGACTCCTCGGTGGCTTCAGCGATCCTACGGATGAGAATTATGAAGCTGCCGCTAAGCGCGAACTCACCGAAGAATGTGGTGAGATCGACAACACACCAATGCAATACGAAGGATCGTTTCGTGTAAACGATTGGCGTTACCGGAATGAAGCCGACAAGATCATTACAACTTTATTCTCATGCGATTTCGTTTCGGGAAATCTGAAGGGAGCCGACGACATCGCCGAAGTGAAATGGTTTTCGTTGCGCGAAGTAAACGAGATGATGCTGGTAAAAGAAACTGCAAGCGAACACTTCCCTCATCTTACTATACTCATCAAGAAATATTTATGAAAGCGAACTTGTTGCTGTTGGCCGATGCGTATAAGTACTCCCACTATAAATTATATGTTCCCGGCACCACGAAGATCTACTCATATCTCGAAAGTCGTGGTGGCATGTTTGACAACACTGTTTTCTATGGTCTTCAATATTATCTAAAAGAATACCTTCAGGGCCCGGCATTCACGAAAGATAACATCGACGAAGCTGAAGATCTTTTGAACGGTGTGTTTGGGACGAAGGGAATTTTCAATCGTGCCAACTTCGAATACATTCTCAATACATACAATGGCAAACTGCCGGTGCGAATCAGGGCTGTTGCTGAAGGCACTTCGGTTCCCACGCACAACGTGCTGATGACAATAGAGAACACCGACCCGAAATGTTTCTGGCTCACAAACTTCCTCGAAACTTTACTCATGCAGGTTTGGTATCCGTCAACGGTTGCTACGCTTTCGCGTGAGATCAGGAAAGTGGTTGAAGAATATTTCAGCAAAACTGCGGATGACGCGGCAAGAGGAGCGATCGACTTCGCGCTGAATGATTTCGGCTTCCGTGGAGTGAGCTCTGTCGAAAGTGCGGGCCTCGGCGGCTCTGCGCATCTTATCAACTTCCGGGGAAGTGACACAGTGTATGCTTCGCAATTCGCGAAGAAATATTACGACGCAAAAAAAGTTTATGGAATGTCGGTGCCCGCAACGGAGCATTCGATCATGACATTACTCGGTCCGCAAGGAGAGAAAGAGGTTTTTGCGCACGTACTGAATGCATACCCGAACGGGATCGTGTCGGTGGTGAGTGATTCGTACAACATCTTCAACGCCGTAAGTGAATTGTGGGGAACGGAGCTTAAAGAACAGGTACTGAAGAGAAATGGCCGGCTTGTAATTCGTCCCGACTCCGGTGATCCTGTAAAGACGTTGCTGAAAGTTTTCGAGATCCTGTTCGATAAGTTTGGGTTCACTGTTAATTCGAAAGGCTTTAAAGTTCTGCCCGAGCAGGTTCGTGTGATCCAGGGCGACGGTATCGATTATGATTCGATAAGATCGATCTATGAGACTTTGTTGAAGAACAACATTTCGGCAGAGAACCTGGTGTTGGGAATGGGTGGGGCGCTGCTGCAGAAAGTTAATCGCGACACACAGGAGTTTGCGATCAAATGTTCTTACGCAGAAGTTAATGGCGAGAAAGTGGACGTAAAGAAATCGCCCGTTGAGATGAATGCCGAAGGAAAGATCATTCCTTCATTCAAGGCTTCGAAGGCCGGAAGGGTAACGACCATGAAAGATGGAAAAGACCTGCTGGAAACTGTTTTTGAAAATGGGGAAATAAAAAAGAGTTATAGTTTTGAAGAAGTTATCAGTAATGGAAAACACTAAGCTCTTTTGCACCTCAACCGCCTCGACGCTTTCCGAGAAGATCGCACAACACCTTGGCGTTAAGCTTTGCCGCACCGTAGTCGAAAGATTCTCCGATGGCGAGCTGTTCGTAAAGTTCGACGAAAGTGTTCGCGGCCAGGTGATCTTTCTCGTGGCGAAGATCCACATGCCTTACGAAAATTTCTTTGAGCTGCTGATGACCGTCGACGCTGCACGGCGTTCGTCGGCACGCGAAGTGATTCTCGTGATACCCTATCTTCCACACAGTCGCCAGGAACGGCGCGAGGGCTTACGCACCGCCATCTCATCGCGGATGGTGGCCGACATGATCCAGGTAATGGGTGCCGACCGCATGGTAACACTCGACCTGCACACCAACGCCATCGAAGGCTTCTATAAAATTCCGGTCGACCCGTTGTCATCGTTGAAGTTGTTCATCGAACATATCCGCAAGCAGGATCTTCCCGATCTATGTTTGTGCAGTCCGGACTTTGGTGGCATCAAACGGATCAAAGCCTATAAGAAGAATCTCAATGCAGAGATGGTTGTGATCAATAAAGAGCGACTGAAAGCGAATGCCGTCGCAAGCATGGAGATCATCGGCGACGTGCACGGAAAGAATGTCATTATTGTAGACGATCTTGTTGACACTGCGGGAACGCTCTGCGCTGCTGCCGATCTTTTGATAGGCCAGGGTGCGAAGTCGGTGAGAGCTTATTGCACGCACGGTATTTTAAGCGGACCGGCGATTGACAACATCCAGAAAAGTAAAATTGAAAAGCTATACATTTCCGACACTGTGATCGAAACCATCAATCATCCGAAGATCGAGATCGTTAGCTGCGCTTCGATATTGTCTAACGCGATCGAGAACGTTGTTCAAAATAAAAGTCTTAGCCAGCTATGATCACTCGCGCTATCGAAAATGCATTCAAACATGGAAGAGATCGTGGCTGGTCGAAAACTTACTGGGCATTCGATATCCATGGTACCATTTTGAAGCCCAATCATCGTCGCGACGTAATTGCAACGGAGTTTTATCCGCATGCTATCGAAGTGATGCAGGCGTTGAGCAAACGTACCGATATAGTGAGAATTTTATATACGTGTTCTTATCCTCACGAAATAGATCAGTATATTGAATTGTTTCGTTCTCACGGAATTCATTTTCACTACGTCAACACAAACCCCGAAGTGGCCGACGGTGGTTATGGTTATTACCGCGACAAGTTTTACTTCAACGTGTTGTTCGAAGATAAGGCGGGGTTTAGCGGGGAGGAGGATTGGGTGTTGGTAAAAAAGGTTTTAGAGAAGTATTGAGGAAGTATGATTTTACTGATCCCCGGGCGCCATCATTTATTGACAACTTTTCAAAGTCAATATTTATCTCAAATCATTAAGCAAGAAAAGATCGACGCGATCATCTTCGCCGTCACCTCCGCAAATCACAGCAACACCCGTCGTAATCCATTACCATTTTACTTAAGAGCTCTTCAGATCGAAGAGTTTGGACGGTCTCTTAATGTTCCTTGCTACATCTATGGTATCGACGACGTGAATAATGTGAAGAACTTTTCGTCGTACACACTCAAACGAATTCATCACGAAAGTGAAGGGCTCTTCGATCTCGAGCCAACGAACACGGTCGTTGTTTGCTCTACGCCCGTTCTCGAGATGTATGAGAAGGAAGGCTTTCGCATCCTCACCGCCGAACTCGAAGACCGAAAGACCTGGAAACATCATTCGGTGATGCCGTGGGATATCGTTGAGAAGATCGCGTCTTCCGAACGATGGATGCACGAACAGTGGATCTCAGAAAACATGCACCCCACTTCTATCGACGTGTGGACGCGCTATCGCTGTGGCGATAAAGTACAGATGCTGTTCCGCGACAAAATGATCTCCGACGACGGCGACATCACCACAACAAGAGATTACAATACTTATGTGCGCCAGATGGACGACATCGCCGTATTGAAGTACGACGAAACCGCGCCGTTCATTCGCGCCGGTCGTATCGGCGACATCGGCTGTGCCGTTGGTTCGTGGATCAAGCTTGCTTGTAACGACGAACGTTGGCGTGAATCTGATTTCTACGGGATCGAAGTTGCCCGCCATCTCTTTGATATCTGCCAGCAACGAAAGCACAACGGTGAGTTCAATAATCCATTCGTGTTTTTCTCTCAACGCAATGCCGTTACCGGTCTCGCGTTCGACAAGGGCTCGATGAATACCATCCATACTTCATCGCTCACGCATGAGATCGAATCTTATGGAAGCCGACAGGAGTTATTGTCGTTCATTAAGAACCGTTATGAAGAGCTTGCTCCCGGTGGAGTCTGGATCAATCGCGATGTTGTTGGTCCCGAAGATCGCGACAACATGGTGCTGATGAAATTGTCGAAGACCGATGGAAGGAACGACGACTTCGATAAGAAACACTCTACCCGCGAAAGCCTTGCCGAATACCTGAAAGGTTTATCGACTTACGGAAGATTCTTAAGGTTCGCGAAAGACTTTCGTGCAAAAGAAGGATATCAATTAAAGTACACCCTTGACGCCGACAACATTAAGCTCCTTTTGAAAGATGCCTGTGAATTTATGAGCAGGAAAGATTATGTAGACAACTGGGAAAGTGAAATGCACGAGACATTTTGTTTCTGGGATTTTAATGACTGGAAACAGAAGCTGGAGGAAGTCGGCTTTGGAATTGCCAGCGGATCGCATGCTTATACGAATCAATGGATCGTGAACAACAGGCTGAAGGGCAAGGTTGAATTATTTGATCTCAACGGATCGTCGATCGATTTCCCTGTAACCAACATGATTATGATAGCAGAGAAAAAATAGTTCTCACGTTAACATCATGAAGATCGCTGCGATCAGCGTCATTCCAATGATGAACCATCGATAACCTCCTTCACTTAAGTTCTTCACGATAATAATTCCTAACCAAGCGCCGAGTGCAATCACCGGAAGGGTAAGCAGGTCGAGGAAGAATGTGTTCCATGTTATTGTTTTCCACACCCACACGTGAAGCGGAACTTTGAGCCAGTTGATCATCAGGAAGAACCATGCGCTGGTTCCGATGAAAGAGTTCTTCGGCAATCGCATCGACAATAAATAAATGGCAGCGAATGCTCCCGCAAGATTTCCGATCATCGACGTGAAGCCTGCACCAACACCACAGATGGCTGCGAACCAATGATAGTCGGGGATGTCTTCCTTATGCCCCTGTTCCATCCAGATCATGATGGCCACGCTCACGAAGATGATGCCGACCATGATGTATTTGAAAAGGTGGTCGTCGATCATTCCGCCGACTGCAGTTCCAAGTAGCAGTCCCCCGACCGACCAGATCAATAATTTTTTGAGATGAACCCACGAAGCGTGCCGGTGATAGTACCACACGCCCATTACATCGGCGAGACATAACATGGGCAGCATGATTCCGCTGGAGAGTTGTCCGCCGAAGATGATTGCTAACAACGGCACCGAAATATTTCCTGCGCCGTGCACGCCGGTCTTCGACATACCGACACACAAAGCAACAGTGAAAAATAGAAGTAACTGTGGAGTTGTGAACTCGTAAGAGAAAAGCGACATCATTGATTACGCAACATCGGTTCCCCTAACGGCCTTCAGCATTTCGTACCAGTCTTGTGTTTCGAGTTTGAGGTCGATCGATTTCGCTGCTTCGCGAAGTCGTTCGGGTTTAGATGTGCCGATAACGGGGAAGATGTTCGAGGGATGTTTGAGCAACCACGCGAGAAAGAATTGTGTGGTGCTTGCATTATTGTACCTGTGCGAGAGTTCGTGCACTTTGTCTTTGAGGCGACGCGTTACTTCATCTTCGGCAACGAAAGTTCTTCCGCCACCGAGCGGCGACCACGCCATTGCGGAAGCTTTGTGTTTATAAAGTTGTTCCACGGTTCCGTCGAAGAGCGGAGCCAGGCAGAACAACGAAAGTTCTATTTGGTTGGTGACCAACGGGAACGACAAAGCGCTTTGCAGTAATTCGAATTGCGAGGTGGTGAAGTTGGATACGCCGAAGCTCAACACCTTGCCCTGGTCTCTCAGCTGCGTGAATGCATCGGCAACTTCATGGATGTCCATGAGCGGATCGGGACGATGTATAAGAAGCAGGTCGATGCGATCAGTGTGAAGGTTCTTGAGCGAATTCTCAGCCGATTGTAGGATATGTTCTTTGGAAGAGTCGTAGTGTTTGACCTTGTGTTCAGGTTTTTTGGAAGATGTTAGCTTGATGCCGCACTTCGTAACGAGCTGCATCTTTTTGCCAAGCTGTGGCTGACGTGCGAGCACTTCGCCGAAAGATCTTTCGTTGCTGTAGTCGCCATAGATATCGGCATGATCGAATGTGGTGATGCCTTCGTCGAGGGCGGTGTTGATGAGTTGCTCGATGGTGCTCGACGGTATGGAGTTCCATCGCCAGGCTCCGGCTATAATTCGTGAGAAGGTGGGACCGGCAGGGTGGATGGGAAGGTTTTGCATAGTTCTGCGAAAATAGGGTATACCGTTGCATATTTCGCTCCGGTAGTTAACTTTGCAGTCCCTTTTGGGGGAAAACGACCTGAAAAGGCAGTTTTCGACCTCCGGAGGACAATGCGGGAGTAGCTCAGTTGGTAGAGCATCACCTTGCCAAGGTGAGGGTCGCGAGTTCGAGTCTCGTTTCCCGCTCGGTAACAAAAAAGTGTGAGGGTAAGCCCCACACTTTTTTTGTTTGATGTTCTTTATGCTGCCCGGGTGGTGGAATTGGTAGACACGCAGGACTTAAAATCCTGTGGCAAGTAATTGCTGTACGGGTTCAACTCCCGTCCCGGGTACTAAAATGTATGCTTTTAAGTGCATCATTCTTCGACCCGTGAAAACATTCTTCTGCTTCCTGGTTTTACTCTCTCTCGCATCTTGCAGCACCTTCACAGGCGAACACTCCCTGGGCAAAAACATAACACTCATCGAAGGCGATAAAGACGAGGATAAAAAGATCTTTTACTGTCCCGATAAAACGAAGCCGTGCTCCGAAGGAATGAGAGTGATACCAGCCGTCGACAATGAATATGTTGATGATTCCCGTTCGAACGACCAATGGATCATTGCGCGCACCGTTAACATCTCCAGTAAAAAAGAAAGCTACTGGATCATCAACAAAGACTTCGCGCTAGGTGATAAAGATTGTGGCAAAGAAGATTGTGGCAACTACATCAAGACATTCATATCGGGCCCGCTAACACTCGAGGACTTCAATGGGCATAGAAAAGAGTTGAGGATCACCTTGGAAATGCCTAAGAAGAAGTAGCATTCGGTGTTTTCCGTGCTTTCAGTGAGCATTACAACAACACTTGATTCAACAGCGCCACCGTAAACAAACTCAACAAGAACCAACCCAACGCACCCTGCAGCACACACACGTACCGTGCAACACCCGTTGTCGGTATGTTCCCAAACCCAAGAGTGATAAAGGCATTCAGGCTCAATGCCATCGCATTCAGCAAACTCATCATCAGGCCCCTCATCATCTTGAAGAACGGCTTCACGTAGCCGTGCTCATTCTTCTCAATAAAGATCTTAAAGTCTGCAATTACCTTACTCTTACTCGTTTTATCCCAGTCGGACGGGAAGAAACAATAAAAGACTCCGAAGACGAGAATGATATAAAATGAGATGATCAGCGCCTTACCTGGACTCGTTGCGTGGTCGGTGTAAAATCCCATCAGTTGGTTTATGCGAAGGCGCGTAGTCTCTTCGGTAGTTCTGTGTTCAATAGACTTCAGATGTGCGATCTCGAGATCTTTCATCAGCACGTAAATGCTGTTGGCCGATGTGATGTCGGCGCGACTCCGGTAGTTATCGTATAGTCTTTTATACAAACCGGTGAGATCGTCATACAAAACTTCATCGGAAAGATCTGCAATGCTGTCGCCCCGGATTTTGGGAACATTCCCGGTGTAGTCGAACCAGACAAGCTTCGTATTCTTTGCCTGCGAGAATGGGAGGTAGGCGTTGAAGTCGGGTAACTCAAGTCCAACGATGTCGAGGTGCTTACCAAATGTATTCTTCCGTACCGTCAGAACTTCACCGATGGCGCCGTTGAGACGCGTATCATAATTGAATTTCGATTTTTCGATCTTCAGCTTTTTCATGTCGATGAAAAAGAACTCGAAGGGTGCCAATGTTCCCTTCTCCTGAACGCTGTTGAATGTGGAGTTCAGGATCTGGCACTCTGAATATTGTAGATTCATAACCACTCCCCATCGGTATGGATCGAAGTCCGGGATATTAACATTGAAAGTGGAGTTCTGACAAATGAATTCACGCCCGTGCGAATCGAGACGTGCCCATCCGGTAACAGTAACGTTGTCGATCATTACTTTTTCGAGATGATTCCCTTTTCGCGGACCTTCATAAAAGCGGAGGGCATTTGCTTTAAGATTGGCAAGCATCAGGCTTCCTTTACAGTTGTCTATGATCAGGTCGGCCAACGCCATTCGCTCCAAAGTATTATAGCGATTATATTGATCTTCGAATGTTGCATTGCAGATCGTCAATCGTTTTCCGGAAAAATCGATGAGACTATCCGACGTGAGTTTAAAATTGATGCCTGCGCGCTCCATGATGTCAGCCATCGAATACCGATAGATCAACGGCTCTAGAAGAGACAGCCGTCGGTTGCACACTTCCACATCTTCCTTCTCATTCAACTGACGGAGGATATCGAAGAAATAGATTACAGAGTCGGGCCGGTACTGTTTTTCAAGGGCGAGATACCCGGGCTCTTTCCTCAATGAATTGAGATCGAGATCGTAGTACATCCAATCGAACCCTTTGTAGCCACCTGCAAAGGCGCGCCTGAGAAATTGAATCGCCTTTTCCTTATTTCCTACCACCGAGTTAGCGCAAGCTGCATTATAAAGTTCGTCGCCATTGGGTTTGCCGATAGCAAAAGCAGAATCATAAATGCCGACAAGAACGGCGCAGACTTCTGCCTTGTCTCTGAAACTCGCCAGCGTGTCTACAGCATTATTAGCACGACGGATGTAGTCGGAATATGTTTGTCCGACGCCCGCGAGTGGAATCACCAGGAGAACAAGAAGGATAAGACGCAAAGGGGAGAGCTTTATCTAACTAAAGATAAAAAATCTGGATTACCTTCAGGCGATCAACCCTTCAGCAACCTTGCATTCAAAACTGCATAATTTATTTTATGGTTAATGTTTTTTTGATATACGTGATATCAACAATCTGGTAGCGAAAAATAAAATCACCCCGCTTTTACGAAAAATCTCTTTTAATCCTGAATCTAAAAGGAGGATAATGACAATTTTGCATCGAAATTACACATTGAGGGCTACAATCAGGCCGGAGGTAGAGGTAGGTGCTCCGTTTTGGAGACAATTCCCCGATTTATTGTTTCGTCAAAGCACCTCATTCTATATTGAGAAATTTTGTAGGGAAGATTCTCGCCACTTTGTTTGCTAAATTGCAAGGTGAAAAAAGCCATGATTAAGGTGCAATATTTCGTTATTTATAACAAGCATTAACATGCCGGATATAAAGCTTGAATCGTTTACAGTTAAAGGATACCGAACCATAAGGGCTATCGAGGATTTTCAGCCAAGACCTATCAATATTCTGATTGGACCAAATGGTGCAGGGAAGAGTAATTTCATATCGTTCTTTAAGTTTCTTAGCTGGATGCTTAATTCGGACGGACGCCTTCAAGAGCACGTAGCCTATCTCGGGGGCGCAAATGACATTTTGCATGACGGAGCAGATGTCACAAAGATGATTTCCGCTAACATCAAGCTTAAAACGGCAGCTGGAACTAACGAATACATGTTCAGCTTAATGTTTGCAAAACCTGATAGGCTTGTTTTTAGTGAAGAGAAATATAGATTCTCTAGAAATATTCAGGCTGGAGACGCTAAGTGGAGTTCCTGTGGCGTGGGACATGAGGAAGCCAGACTCCCAGAAGTAAACAATAACACGGCGAACGCTATTTTAACGCTCCTTAGAAAACTCATCGTATATCAATTCCATAATACTAGTGACACTGCGTCGATGCGACTTAAATGGTCTAGTGCCGACGGACGTTGGTTAAAGCAAAACGCTGAAAATCTTGGGAGTTTTTTATTCCGTTTGCAGCGATCGGAGCGCCCATACTATATGAAAATTGTGAAGTATATCAGACTTGTTCTTCCTTTTTTCGATGACTTCGATTTATACGATGAGTTTGGCTATGTACTGTTGAGATGGAGGGAGAATGGAACGAACAAAATTTTTAATGCAGGACAAGCGTCAGATGGGATGCTTCGGACAATAGCGTTGATTAGCTTGTTGGCACAGAATCCCAACGATTTGCCTGCGGTGCTCTTTTTGGATGAACCCGAATTGGGTTTACATCCAAGCGCAATTGATGCCGTCGCTGGATTGATTAAAGCTGCCTCATCACACTGTCAAGTATTTGTCGCGACCCAATCTATCAGCATGGTTAATAATTTCGAGTTAGATGATCTTGTCGTGATAGAGAGAAAGGGTCGAAATTCGGAATATCATCGACCGCCAACTGATGCGCTTAAACTTTATCTTGATGAATTTTCCACCGGACAGATATGGGAGAAAAATATTATCGGAGGTAGACCGTGAAATGTGTTAACATCATTGTTGAGGGAAGTTCGGAGGAAACTTTTGTGAAAGATGTTCTTGCTAAACATTTCGCAGATGCCAACGTTTTCCTTTCAGCCCGACGTATTACGACTGGATGGGATCGAAGGGAACAAAAGCCAGCAAAGGGTGGTCTGCTAAAGTATTCAAAATTTCGAAACGATGTTTTACGTTGGATTAAGTCTGATCGCGATCGGCCGAATACTTGGTATACAAGCATGCTGGATTTATATGCCTTTCCAACAGACAGTGAAAGTCCATATATACCAGAGATCCGAGAGATCACTGACCCATATCACCGAATCGAAGCCTTGGAGCGCGCAATTGCCGCCGATATTGATAAACCGAACTTCATCCCATATGTTCAACTCCATGAGTTTGAAGCGTTTCTACTGGTGGAGCCCGACAAGTTACTAGAAATGTATCCGGACGGCCAAAATGGGGTTAATCGTTTAAAGAAGGAAATAAACGGAATTAGACCGGAGGAGATCAATGAGTCAGCGCAAACTGCACCATCAAAGAGAATTATTAAATATTTGCCCGATTATGGGGGACAAAAAGCACAAGTTGGACCAATGGTAGCGGAAGCGATTGGTTTAACGAAACTGCGTCAACATTGTCCGCATTTTAGCAACTGGCTTCGGATGCTGGAATCACTTTAATCCATGTCACCTCACCATCTCCACATACCTGCACAAACCATTGGCCCACTTCATTTGGTCGATCGTCTTACACTCCGGTTCCAGCAACCGCGGCGACGCCACAAGAATACTGATACACTTCGCACGACTCGTCGCCACGTTCAACCGGTTCGGACTAAACAGAAACGTCATACCACGAGGCGCATCTTCGTGCGATGAGCTCGTCATCGAATAAATAACGACCGGCGCCTCTTTACCCTGGAATTTATCGACAGTGCCGACAGGCACATCAGGCATCTTCCGGATCAGCGCCGCCACCTGCGCATTGTACGGAGCCACAACAAGAATGTCTTTATTCGTCAACGCCTGGGTCTTTCCTTCACGGCCTGTCCATTGACCGCGCTTCAAGAGATCCTGTATGATGTCGTAGATCTTTTCAACTTCTTCGGGCGAGTTGTTTTGATTTCCACGATGATCTACTGGTACATAAAATAATCCGGCCCCATCGAAGTCAGTCCCTCCACTTATTAATTGCTTACTGCAGTCCGGTGCCGACTTCAATTTATTCTCGTAAAAGATCTCCGACGTAAACTCACAGACAGATGGATGCAATCGATAGGTGGTTCCCAAAAACAATCCGCGATTCGCAGGCATCGTTTTATGGCCTTCTAATAAGTGACTCAACGCAGCAACGTCGCTACCTTCCGGATGCGCACCACGCTGTGGTTGTTCTAGCTGCTGCGGATCTCCAAGCAATACAATGTTCTTCGCCGCTCTCGAAGCAGCAAGCGCTTGCGACAACGACATCTGGCCGGCTTCGTCAATGAAGAGATAGTCGAGCTTATCAACGAGATCATCATTCGCCCACAGCCATGCCGTACCGCCCACAACTTTACCTTCGCCGATAGCTTCTATGATCTTCTCTTTGTCTTTCAGCTGTGCGATCCAGTCGTCGAGAGATTCCATCGTGTTGGTGACTTTCAATGCAAACCCGATGTTCTCGTTGTTCTTATCGGCAAGCTCTTTCACTTTGCTCAATAAAGTTGTGATCACGCTATAGCTTACAGCGGTAACACCGACTTTCTTTTTCGCTTTCACCAGCTCGATGATCATGCGGGCGCCGGCTGTCGATTTACCGGTGCCAGGCGGACCTTGAATAGGAAGTATGCTTCGATCGAGACCCAACGGTTCCATCTTACCGCCGTCGATAAGCTTCGGATCTCTCCGCATCAACAGGTCTTTCGAAGCGCGGTATTGCCATTTGTGATCAAGACCATTTTCGTCAACCTCCGCAGCAATGTTCATCAGCGAAGTCCACAGCACGCCAGTATCAATGGGTTCCAGCATGTGCACCGACCGCGCATGAGTCTCGATTGTCTTTTTTGTTTTCTTGATATCGATCGTTCGCTCTTCGTGCGATATAGCTTCGACGGTACCGAATGTTCTTCCATATTTTTCTTCGGGCGTAACGCTGTTCACGATGATCAATGAATCACCCACCGAAACGCCAAGTTCCTGCGGTGGAAATTTATAGCGATGTATCGGCAATGTGCTTCTCTTCTTTAATGATTGCACTTCTCCAATGAATTCAAGACCAGCGATTGCCTTTCGTTCGTCGGCGATGTTGTCCTCTTCCAGTTTCTGAAGACGAAAATGTTCCCACCACGCACTCTTGTTTTCTCTTCTGAAGTAATCGAGTTGATGAGCCAACAACCATCTCGCGCGATCTTCGTCCGTCCAGTTTTGTCTTTCTTCGGGAAGTCGTGAGGTAAGAGAAAGATATAATTGCTCCGATCGTTTTTCTTGAGCCGCCAGTTCAGGATTCGGTTCGGGTTCTCCAATAACAGGCCGCGTAATTTCTTTACCGTCTGCTATTGCTTTGCTTCGAACACCTTCCAGCCACTCGTGCAATGCCTGTGTGGCGCGACAATCATCTTCGTTGTAGTCTTCTGTTGTTGTTACAATCTCTTTCGTGAGTAGCGTCGTGTCATTCAACTCCAGCGCTACCTCCACTTTCTTTCTTGCTCGACTTGCGTCGACGAGCTCGACCTTGCGGGTATATTTTGTAAACAGCTCCAGCGACTTCAGCGAATAACTTTCGACACTTGCGAGCAGCGCTTCTTTAAAGACTGCATGCAGGTCGATAAATCTTTCGGCGCGCAACAAGTCATCCACTTCTCTTTCATAAACAGCGTGAACTCTTGCCAGTCGTTTGATTGCCGTTGGTTCGTACGGAGCGAAGTGATAGATGTACATGTTCGGATGTCGCTTCCATTGTTCCATCACGAACTTCATGAAGTCGCTGAACGCATGTTTCTCTTCGAGGCGATTCTTCGACCAACGATTCTGATAGACCAGCTGATTATCTTCCTGGTAGCAATAACCAAGTATGTATTCCAAACCACCATTGGGATAATATTCATCACCTTCGATATCGAAGTAGATGTCGCCTGGGTTTGGTTCTGGTAATCGATTCAGTCCGCGGCCCGGTTCCACGGGCAGGTTGTTATGAATGAGTTGTTCCTGGAGTCGTCCTTCGTATTGGATCTTCGCCTGCGCCTGTCGTCGTACATAAGATTCAACATTACCGCGCTTCGGCTCCGCAATCTTTTCGAGCTTCGCGAAATCTTCCAGCTTCCGGACGCCTTGTGTCTTCAACTCTTCTATCTGCGACGAACGGATTCCAGCAACCAAAGAAAGGTAGTCGTCATCGTGACGACGTGTATCGCATACTTTCCACCACCTGCAAACTCCGCAATGGTCTACAGGCTCCGGGTAAGTTTCTGTCCGTGGTTCGGTTTTATCCTCCGTAGCTTTAGCGAAGGAGGATTTGGTCAGGCGATAGTATGCTTTGAAGTCATCGAACCGGTACGACTCTGGTTCAAAATTCTCAACCGGTTTGATCACGTGAAACTTCTCCGGCGATACTCCCTGCAGCTCCGAAAGAAGATCGGTGTAAAGACATAACTGCAGTATCGTTCCGGCTTTTGTATTCTGTGCAAGCTTGGTATCCTGCACTTCGTATTGCCAATCGCCAAACTTACTTTTTCCCGGCACCTTAATAAGTATGTCGGCAAGACCATTCCACTGGTTGAGATCTAACGGAGCCTGCACGATCACATCGGCACCCTGTCGCATCGCTTCGGTCAAACCAACACTTCTTCCGTCAACAACATTTTTTCCCTGTCGCTTCAGGAATTCGACGTATGCTTTTTCGTGGGCGTGTCCACGTTCAATCAAGATCTCGAGTTGAGGATCATTATAGTATGGTCGCTCCAACTCCTTCAGCGCAACTTTTCGATTCAGTTCGGTAAGGTGCCGGCAGCTGAGGTGATTGGAGAGATCGGTGGCGGAGAGGTAGAATATGTTATTGGTGAAATTCAATTATCTTGATTATTCGTGCAATGTATGAAACACCTGATTTTCATTTTGGTTCTCCTGCTCTCTTTTTCCTGCTCAAAGAAAAAAGACGACTTCATCTCTTCCGTTTACATCGCGCCACTCGGAACCGAACAACCACAAATTAAAAGAGATGTGATCGATAGCAATACAGTTCGCTACGAATTCATCTACAACCTTAAAGCTCCCGTAACACAGGACGATTGGCACATCGCCATCCATCCTTCGTTCAACGCAACATTCCATTGGCAACCACATCTCACGCCAACCGATAATCACATCGTTGCTCAACACGTCTTTCGTGCTCCCGCAATTATCGTTGGCGATAGCTCGAAACAACTTGCTGTTATCCCCGATCTTTCTTTGATAGGCAACAGCGACGTGAAGTGGTACATGGACCTCGACGCCCGGACCAACGAGATCAAACTCGGTGTTTCGAAAAGTAAAGTCACCACACATGTTTTGTTCGAACGTGAACCCGGGTTGATCATTCCGCAGGGAGAATTTCGGGTTGCTTTTTATGTGATCACATCAAAAGACAAGAAAGACCTCGCCGATCCGTGGAGGAAACCACTCGCGCTTATGTGGAAGCAATACGGCGAACCATTGTATCAGCAAGGCCAGCCCATCAAAGGTCCTCTCGATCCTTACGTGGAACACACCTACAACTGGGCATTCAACACATGGAAGAAAAATGTGTGGCAGGAATTCGAAGTAAATGGTAAGAAGGTCGGTGCACCGGTGTTCATCGTCAATGTTACTCAAAGTCCCAACTACCCGGGAGAAGTTAAAGAACGCGAGTTCCGATCGGTGTGGAACCAAGCGTGGTTCAGCTCACTCAGGTCTGCCGAAGGACTTTATCGCTACGCAAGAAGAACACACAACGACGAACTGCTTCGCAAAGCCAATATGACTAAAGAGCTCGCGCTGTCGTTCCCTCAAACCGATGGACTCTTTCCTTCCGTAGCAGCTACTAAAATGAAAGACCAGAAGTCGCTCGGTTGGAACACTCTCTTCTTTGGCAATTCAAATCGCAATCCTCAAAACACATGGGGCGACGCCGCCACCGCTCCTTATCATATTCTCGACATGAGCTGGACCGCATACCTGATGCTTGTCTGGAACGAAGAACTCGAAAAAGATCAGCGTCTCATCGATTACGCAAAACGTTACGCCGATAAGCTTATCACTTTGCAAGACTCCAAAGGATTTTTTCCCGGTTGGCTCGATATTAGAACATTGAAGCCATTGTCTTTAATGAATGAAACCCCGGAGACATCAATGTCTGCGAATTTTTTATTGAAGTTGTACGGGATCACGAAAGACGAAAAATACATGACCTCTGCCCGCAAGGCAATCGACGTCGTCGTGAAAGACGTTGTTCCCGAAAGTCGTTGGGAAGATTTCGAAACTTACTGGTCGTGCAGTCGCGTGCTCGATTCATTGGTTGGGAAAAAGATCGAACGCAACGATGCTTACAAGCAGAACACACTTTCGATGTACTGGACCGCCGATGCCCTTCTCAATTTCTATAAAGCAACGGGCGATCAACATTATCTTCAAACGGGTCAGCGTGTGCTCGACAACATGCTGATGTATCAGCAGACCTGGCAACCACAATATATTCCCATTCCCGTTCTTGGTGGTTTCGGTGTTATGAATGGCGACGGCGAATGGAACGATTCGCGTCAATGTCTTTTTGCCGAGACAATCGTCCGCTATGGAAAGGAATTGAATAACGACGAGTACGTTCACCGGGGACTTTCAGCCCTGCGCGCAGCATTCGTTATGATGTATTGTCCTGAGAATCCCGAAACCAAAGCGCAGTGGGAAAAAGTATACCCGTTCTTCAACGAGAAAGATTACGGCTTCATGATGGAAAACTACGGCCACGGTGGCGAAAACAACGCCGAAGGGCTCGGGATTGGAGAGTTTACAATCTACGATTGGGGCAACGGCGCTGCCGCAGAATCTTACAACACGATGCTGGACCATTATGCATTTTCAAACAACAAGTGATCAGGTTTCCCTGACGAAATTTATAATCGGATTTCATTGATTGTCAATATCTTGCGTTATTTTTTAACTCGAGTTTTAACATTGTTAAACCGTTTCAAGCAACAATCGATGTTTATTTTCTGTTTCAATAAACCGTATATTAACATTGCTATCCAAAAATGAGCGCATACCGCATACCAGCACAGCACGTTAAAGGATTCAAAGAATTCGTACAGCTTAGCAAGGGTGACCGAGAAAAGATTGTTTTAATCGTTACAACTCTAAATGTTGGAAACTCAACCAATATTGCCGACGAGATTAGCAGCCAGTTAGGCTTGCAAGCCGAGAAATCAAAACAAATCGCTTTAGCGATTACAAGTCTCTTGATCGCTAAGGATCGGCTAGGTGATAGTTCGACAGCATTCGTAAAGGCGATCGTGGAGGCATTTTACAATCAAACGAATGAGCCACGACATGATGAAAATGAGTTGAAATTGCAATTACAGCAAATAGTTGAAGGGGAAGAAGGATTTAAACTTCAACTTAAAGCGCGAGTACTTGCTTTCGAACGTGAGAAGTTAACAGAGAATTTTAGAATTCTGACAGATTTGAGACCGGTCTTTGAAGATCGCGATGGTGGAAGCATAAAGGGTTCTGTTATTATTCATAGTTTGCGAATTGACTTCATTGAAAATGCAACGAGACAAAGGGCTGTTTTCGCGCTTGACGAGAATGATTTGACCGAACTGAGTAAACTTGTTCAACGAGCTCAAGAAAAACAAAAGGCACTTAAGAAGAGAATGGAAGGTTCTGGATTAAACATCATTGACATAAGTAATGGCTAATAAAACCCAATGGAAAGGAGTAGCATTGCTTGAAGCTCTAAATAATGAAAGCAATGAATGGAAGTTGGCAACGACAGGAAACGAACAAGATTGGTCAGAGCCAGTAAATTCCGACTTGAAGGGCCTCTTAATGGGGAGTTTTCCGAAGATGTATTTTATTAGTACGGAAGGCTACGTGGTACGAAGAGATCGGGAAATCATAATATTCGATAAAAATAATTTAACATCTCAAAATATTCCAATTGATATCCTGGAAGAACGGTTACTGCTGAACAGTGAATTAGATTTAGTCGCAGCATCAATCGAACGATCAAAATACATCTTGAAGCTTGAAGATAATTGGGATGATGAAGGAAGTCCTAAGTACGATCCAGATGTGTGGGCCCGCGCGACAAAATTCGTCGCTAGGTATGCGATGTTTGTTCTGCAAAATTATAACACAATTATTTTAGCCCCGAGGATTTATCATTCTGTAAGTGGTAGCATCGATGTTTTGTGGAAAAATGATAAATATCAGCTTCTCGTAAACATACCCAAGGACAAAGATTCACTTGGAAAATTTTACGGGGATGATTATGATAAAGAAACTATAGAGGGGGTATTTAATCCAGAGGAGACTAAACTAGGCCTTGCTTTAATTTTAGCAGAACAGTCAAATGTGGCCGATTGAGGAGATACCCAATCCTGACTTTCAGTTTTTACGTGTGCATGACAGCCATGTCGTTGATGGATTCCTTATTCCTGGGGCATTTAGGGAGCATGGCGAAGGAGATCAAAAAGGCCTTTCCACGGATTGGATAAAATATTCAACAGCGGCACAATCGAGAAATCGAGCCAATAATCCTGCAAAAACCAGTATCGTCTCGATGATAACTGGATTAATTCGCTATTATGACCTTACAGTAACACATGCTCCACTTGTAGACAACCGAGCACACGTGAATACGCCATCAGTCACCGATAATCCTAAACGAAGACTTAAGCTGATGGGACTGTGCGATTGGGAAATTAAATCGGATTTTGTCAATTCGTTTTAATGGCATCAAAAAATTCGCCGCTAATCCACTCTGCTAAACCGATGCCAACAACACGATGCTGGACCATTACGGAGCCTTCCTCCCCGCGGAGGAAATTCCATAAAGTCTTTTCAATTTTTCCCTTGCCGGAACTATTTTCCCACCTAATCTTGTAGTCTTCTTTTATGACTAAGCAAGACGCGGGGAAAAAGGTTATCGACTCAAGTGGGCACGAATTCATCGAAGTAATCGGGGCTCGCGAGCACAATCTCAAGGACATTCACGTAGCGCTCCCGCGAAACAAACTGGTGGTTGTTACCGGTATCAGCGGAAGCGGGAAATCTTCACTCGCGTTCGATACCATCTATGCCGAAGGCCAGAGGCGTTATATGGAGAGTTTCTCCGCTTACGCGCGAAGCTTTATCGGCGACCTCGAACGCCCCGACGTCGACAAGATCAACGGGCTAAGTCCTGTTATCTCCATCGAACAAAAAACCACCTCGCGAAATCCACGCTCTACCGTCGGAACGGTTACTGAGATCTACGACTTCATGCGCTTGTTGTACGCGCGTGGCTCCGAAGCATATTCGTATCTCACCGGCGAGAAAATGGTGCGACAGTCGGAAGACCAGATCATCGATGCCATTCTTACCAATCTCAAAGGAAAAAAATTAACGCTCCTCGCGCCGATCATCCGTGGTCGTAAAGGTCATTATCGCGAATTGTTCGTACAGATCCGCAAGCAAGGCTTTACTAAAGTTCGCGTCGATGGCGAGTTGCTCGAGATCACCGCGAAGATGCAGGTCGACCGTTTCAAGATCCACGACATCGAAATGGTGATCGATCGTATTGTTGCCGATCCGAAAGACCGTCAGCGTATCGCTCAATCGATAGGCAAAGGTTTGAAAGAAGGTAAAGGTGTTGTTATGGTGATGGAAGAATCCGGCGCCGTACATCACTTCTCGAAATATTTAATGGATCCGAAGACCGGCCTGTCGTACGACGAGCCGGCCCCAAACATGTTCTCGTTCAACTCACCTTACGGAGCATGTCCAACCTGTAATGGTCTCGGGGTTATCGAAGAGATCACAGAAGAGTCTGTTATCCCCGACAAGAAATTAAGTATCAGCCGCGGTGGTATTCTTCCGCTCGGCGAATATCGCGACATCTGGATCTTCAAAAAGGTTGAAGCGATCCTCAAACGAAACAAGCTCACGCTCACAACGCCGATCAAGGACATTCCCAAAGAGATCATGCGTGTGTTGTTGTATGGAGATGATGTTCCAGTTGCAGTTACTTCTGTGAAATATCCAGGCACCGAATGGAACACGAAGTTTGAAGGCATCATCAACTTCCTTCAGAAACAAAAAGACGAAGGCTCCGAAGCAATCAAAAGATGGGTCGAAGATTTTACGATCACGAAGACCTGTCCCGAATGCAACGGCGCGCGACTAAGAAAAGAATCGCTGCACTTCAAGATCGACGGTAAAAACATCGCCGAACTTTCGGTGATCAACATCATAGAGCTCAGCAAATGGCTCGACGGTCTCGAACAACGCATCTCCGAAAAGCAACGCATCATTGCAACCGAGATCTTAAAAGAGATCCGCAAGCGCATCGGCTTCCTGTTGGATGTCGGCCTGGACTACTTACATCTCAACAGGCCAATAAGAACACTCAGTGGCGGCGAATCTCAACGTATTCGTTTGGCAACTCAGATTGGAACTCAGCTCGTCGGTGTTCTTTATATTCTCGATGAGCCAAGCATTGGTCTTCATGCGCGCGACAACGTGAAGCTGATCAAAGCGCTGAAAGATCTTCGCGATCTCGGTAACTCCGTGATCGTTGTAGAGCACGACAAAGACATGATGCTCGAATCGGATTACATTCTCGACATCGGTCCAGGTGCTGGCCGTCATGGTGGCAACGTTGTTGCTGAAGGTGCTCCGAAAGATTTCCTGAAAGGAGGAAGCCTCACTGCAAAATATCTCAATGGCGAGATCGGGGTAAAAGTCGGCAAAGAACGTCGCAAAGGTTCTGGCGAGCACTTAATATTATCCGGCGCCAGCGGCAACAACCTCAAAAATGTTACGCTCGACATTCCTCTTGGAACACTCACGTGCATCAGCGGCGTTTCGGGAAGTGGAAAATCCACACTCATTCACGATACGTTGTTCCCGATACTCAACAGTTACTTTTATAATTCGCGACAAGAACCGTTAGCGTTCAAGAAAATAGACGGGCTTCAGCTTATCGATAAAGTTATTGAAGTAGATCAGTCCCCGATTGGTCGCACGCCTCGTTCGAATCCTGCTACGTACACCACCGTCTTCTCCGACATACGTGATCTCTTTTCACAAATGCCCGAAGCGAAGATCCGCGGGTACAAGACAGGCCGTTTCTCTTTCAACGTGAAAGGCGGTCGTTGCGAGACATGCGAAGGCGCTGGGTTGAGATTGATCGAAATGGAATTCCTTCCGGATGTTCATGTGCCTTGCGAAACATGCAAGGGCAAGCGTTACAATCGCGAAACGCTGGAAGTGCGCTTCAAAGGAAAGTCTATCGCCGACGTACTCGATATGACGGTAGAAGAAGCCGTAACTTTCTTTGAAAAACAGCCTAAGATCCTTCGCAAGATCCAAACGCTGAATGAAGTTGGTCTCGGTTATATTTCGTTAGGACAGCATGCAACTACGTTATCTGGTGGCGAAGCACAACGTGTGAAGTTGGCCACAGAGCTTTCGAAGCGCGATACGGGCAAGACATTATATATATTGGACGAACCAACCACCGGTCTTCACTTCCAGGACATCGCACATTTGCTCGATGTTTTACAGAAGCTGGTAGAGAAAGGCAACAGCGTGCTGGTGATCGAACATAACATGGATATTATTAAGGCTGCCGATCATGTTATTGACTTAGGCCCTGAAGGCGGCGAAAGAGGAGGAAAAATTATTGCGCTGGGAACACCCGAACAAGTTTCAAAAAATGCGGCGAGTTATACAGGTAAATTCCTGAAAGCAGAATTATCCGTGTGATCTGTGTATTCCGTGAGAGAAAATGGTTAATAAAACAAGACTATACTGGACATTGCAGATTGGTGGCTGGACTATCTACGCCGCCATCCAGATCATTACCAGTGTACTTGCGTCGGGAGCGCAGCCAAAAACTTCGCGTTTACTTTTCTTCGTTGCCGAAGCATTTCTCTGCTTACTGGTAACTCATTACTATCGCAACTACATCAACAAACGCAAGTGGCTCAACATGGGCCTGGCCCGTTTGATACCGAATGTTATCGCTGCAGTGTTGCTCATGGGCATCTTCACGTACTTTTTGCGGATCCCATTCTCAATAATATTAGGAACGTTTATTCCAGGCAACGCATTCGACCTGGGCAAGATGGCTTCGGGTATTTTCTATTACACTTTCTTCTTCTTCCTGTGGTCTGTGTTGCACTTCATGTACAATTACTTCGAGACTTTCAATCGATCGCTGCAGCTCGAAGCATCTGTGAAGGAGATAGAATTAAGCAATCTTAAATCTCAACTTAATCCGCATTTTATCTTCAACGCGTTAAATAGTATTCGTGCGTTGGTCGATGAGAACCCTGCCAAGGCGAAGCAGGCTATCAATCAACTCTCGAGTATCCTTCGGAATTCGTTGGTTACAGAGAAACGAGGACTCACAAGCTTCGATGAAGAATTGAAACTCGTTCGCGATTATCTTGGTTTGGAGAGTATCCGCTTCGAAGAACGTTTGAAAACAGAGTTTGATCTCGACCCAGAATCGAAAGATTTTTTGGTTCCTCCGCTCATGATCCAAACGCTCGTGGAGAATGGCATTAAACACGGAATTTCGCAGTTAACAGAAGGCGGAGTCGTTCAAATAAAAACAAAAGTGGACGGAGATCATTTGAAAATACATATCCGTAACAGCGGAAAGTTTGTTGTCAACGGTCATAAAAAAGACACAGGCGGTGGACTGGGCCTGGAGAACACCAAACAGCGCCTGAAGCTGATCTATGGCGACGAAGCGTCATTCAGAATTCTAACCGAAAAGGATAATTTTGTGCTCACTGAAATTGTAATACCACATCTCTATTAACATGAAAGCATTGATCGTAGACGACGAGCGTTTGGCAAGAAAGGAACTCATTAAGCTTCTCGAAGAACATCCATCCATTGAAATAGCAGGCGAAGCAATGAATGCCGACGAGGCAGAGAAAATGATTGAAGAACTCAATCCCGATCTTTTGTTTCTCGACATACAGATGCCCGGCCGCACCGGGTTCCAGTTGCTCGAGTCGCTCGACTCTGCTCCGCTCGTTGTATTCACTACCGCGTACGATGAGTTTGCTCTGAAAGCTTTCGAAGTGAATGCACTCGACTATTTATTGAAACCTATTACTGCCGAACGTCTTGCCGAAGCAGTCCATAAAATTCAGGACAAAGAAAAAACGAAGGCTGGCCGTCCACGCGATAAGAAGCTCGATCTTGAAGACCAGGTGTTTGTGAAAGACGGCGAACGTTGTTGGTTCGTTAGCCTCGCCAACATTCGTCTCTTCGAATCGGATGGCAACTACATCAAAGTATATTTCGACACCAATCGTCCGATGATCCACAAGTCATTGAACGCTCTCGACGAAAAGCTCGACGAACGCGCATTCTTTCGCGCAAGCCGTAAGCACATCATCAACCTCAGCTGGGTAGAAGGCATCGAGCCCTGGTTCAACGGCGGGTTAATGGTGAAGTTAAGAGGAGGCGACAAAGTTGAAGTGAGCAGGAGACAGGCAGCGAAGTTTAAAGATATGATGAGCCTGTAACTCAGAATTTTTTCTCCAGCCTCACGATAAAAGTTCCTCTCGCTCTTTCTGATATCAACATGTAAGGGATCCAGATAGCTCCGGATATAATTATCACGATGAGATTCCTGACATTGTCGCGATCAGCCGGCAGGTCATACAAAACCATTCCCACTGTTATATGCATTAAAGTGCTCAACAGGTTGAGGACGTAAATTGCCACAAAGAAGTAAGGCGTGCTTGTTCTACGATTCCAGAAAAGTATTGCCGCCATTGATGCAGTCGTTATCAAGATCAAACCAGTTACGAGGTTGGCAAGCAAATAAGCCTTAGTGGAACTAAACGGTGTGTTCTCAAATATAGCACGATGACTTTCCCACTCACTCACGAAGCCGTACAATTGCCTGAACGGCCCAATCGTCAGGCCAAAAGCCACGAGGAACAACCAACCACCAATCGTATTATATCTTTCCTCGAGCTGTCGCGATCGCGGATCGAAGTCGTAAAGCTTTCGCGCCGCGAAGAACAATCCCACCGCCAGGCCAGGTATCAATAACAGCAATCGACTGTCTTCGCTGGAAGTACTCTTGTCTGATGTTGTGGTGAGCACTTCATCGTCGCCGGGATGACTTACCTGGAACGCAAGCTCGTCGTACACCTTATCGATCTTGTCAACATATTCCACCGACCTCGATGGCTCAACGAAACCTTCGGAGTTGTGAAGATCGAACTGCAAGCGAATTACTTTTTCAGAATAACCCCATCGTGCACTGAAGTCAAACGCGGGCCCAACGATCTCCTTCGTGTAATCATCAACATTCCATTCGTCGGGAACATGAATTCTCGTTATCAACTGCACATCCAACGGGTAACGTATGGTGAATGGAGTGTGTCTCGACTTCGTTGAAGGCTTCACCAGGTAGCTCGATATAACACGGGCATAAGTTTCGGCGATGTAAAGGCTCTTCGAAGAATCGTACTCCCAAAACTTAGGAATATCGTATTCTTCGAACACCGTCAATGCATTGTTCACGGTGTCGTCTTTGTAGGTCACCGGCTTCGCGATCTTTATCTCCGGGTATTCATTTGCATAGAAGTCTACGTAGTCTTTATTTATCTCCGCCTTCGTCCGGGTTTTGAAACCATCCCGTAAGGCATCGGCTTCGGAACCAGTGTAGTATGTTTCCACTTTCAATTTCGCGCCACCACCGATATCGAGAACTTCAAAGTCTTCTTTTGCCCTGATCACCGTAGAGTTCTTCGTTGTCGGGATCTTCGTTAGTCCCGGTTGTTTTGCATCGGCCACTACACCGAAATAGTAATCTGGTGTAACGATCTTATCGATCGAGCCGCGTTGCCACGTAATGGTTGGATCGAGATAGCGAACAGAGTCGTTGTATTTATACTGAACAATGCAGTGATCGAAGTTCCAGGGCGATGGCAATCTTTCGTCCATCGCTTTTCCGTATTCTGTGTTTACAAGGATCGGGTGACTTTCAACACCGATCTCATTCAGGATCTCCGAAAGCAACAACGACTTGTCTTTACAGTCGCCATACTTATTGCCAAACACCATGGCAGGATCGTGAGGACGATACGCACTCATTCCATCCACGAATGAAAAATATCTTACTTTATCCTGTATCGTCTTAATGGCGGTGAGTACCTGTGTTTCGTGGTTGCTGATCGATTTCAGTGAGTCGATGAACTTCGTGAGCGCTTTCGACTTCACTTTATTCACATTGAAGAGATTCACAGTCCACTTCGAGAACTCATCCCAGTCGGCAAAGTCGGTAACCTGTAGGCGATTGTTCCCGGAGTACCATCGGGGCGTACGGTCTTCGCTTTCAAATGAAGGAACATTCAACGCTTCCCACGAATAGATCTTCAGAGTGCCTTTCGAGGTCTCTTTTCTTTCGGGCACGTTATTAACATTCTTGAATTGCAGTGGTCGCTTCGCGTCGGTAACCAACCGGAAAGAGATCTTACCCATCGGTGCTCCGAACTTGAAGAACACCATCTGGAAATAATGACCCTTGAATACGGGGTTCTTTCCTTTCTTCGAATAAGAGTAAACAACAATATCGCCCGTCTTTACATCTTTCAGGTTCACGATAACGGAAAGACTTCCGTCGTACGATGCCCGCGAAAGATTTTCTTCACGCTGAATGATCTCGAAATTTTTTCTCTGGAGATGATCGATCTTCTGGCTACCACGAATAACATACAGGGAGTGAAATGTCATTCGCTCGTACGAAGGATCGTAAGACCAATCCCACGAGCTTGCATAAGACAAACCCGAATCATTGATCACTTTCACCGCACCATGAACATAGCTCTGTTCTTCTTCGGCGTGTTCCTGGAAATCGTTGAGAATGTTGTAATAGCCCGATACATCCGCCGTGTCGGGGATCTCAGTAGTCACAGGCTGAACTTCAACCCACGATGGAACTGCTCCAATTGAAAAACCTTTCTGGCTATAAGAAACGAGGGGGTAAAAAAGACGGCGAGGAGGATCCCGCAGAAAACTGTTTTCATTTCAACACCAAAGCAATCAACTCTTGCTCAACATTCCAATCTTTAGCAAGCCTTAACATGGCGGTAACTTCCATTTCAGTTACGTACCCTTTAACGTTGTTCGATTGCCAAACCATGTTGATTAGCTCTACTCTCTGATTCTTGGGATAGTCGCCAATGATGTCGTTAAGATAGGTGCGCGCCCGTTCGAACGCGGAAACATAATCCTTCGCAATAAATTCTATCGCCCACCGGTGTTCCGTCTCCGCATCGAGCTTCGCAGCAGTCTCTTCAAGATCTTTGCGCTCAGGCTCATCCAGGCCGTGATAATAATAAATCACAGCCTTCAAGAGCATATAAACACGTTTTTCCTGTTGGCTCATGGGTGACGATGATGAGGGTGGCTGGGCGGCAGCAAACATACTTCAATTTGACTTATTCGGAACTCACAAACAAGTCGGAGGCTATTTTGTCGGCCAAAAGTTTACCCTTGTTAGTTAATTTTAAAATATGACCATCAAACGATGCTTTCCCGAGTTGTACAAGTTGCTCTATATAATTTTCCTGCTCATCATTTAATCCGAAAGCATACTCTTCCATCATAAAATCCAGGTTGCTGCCCGCCGATGTTCGAAGGCTGATGAATAGGTACTCATTAATCTTATCCTCCAGTGTCAATACTTCACGTTCGAATGGTATTTCACCCGAATCCATCTTACGTACGTAAATAGAATTGTTGGAGATGTTGAATTGTCGCGATATCCCGTCAAACGAGTGAGCACTCGGACCCACTCCCAAATATTTCACACCACGCCAGTAACTGCTGTTATGCCTCGAATGAAATCCAGGCAAACCGAAGTTCGAAATTTCATAATGGTCATAGCCTTTTTGCGTCAGTTTGTCCATCAGGATCTCGAACTGTTCTGCAACCAACTCATCATTCATGGGTGTGAGCTTGTTCGCATCTCTCCATTTTCCAAAAACAGTCCGCTCTTCTATCGTTAATGAATAAGCAGAGATATGTTCGGGCTTAAAAGAAAGAACTTTTGACAGGTTTCCTTCTAATGAATCATTGGTTTGTCCAGGTGCTCCATAAATTAAATCAATACTAATATTGTCAAACCCTGCTGATCTCGCTTGTTCAAGAGATCCAACAGCCTGATCACTATTATGAGCCCTGTTAAAAAATTTCAGGATGTTGTCATCAAAAGATTGGATGCCGATACTCAACCGGTTAATGCCTGCCGATCTCAGGTCGTCCACCTTTTTTTTATCGAGATCATCCGGGTTTGCTTCAAGCGTTATCTCCGTATCGGGAATCAGGTTGTTGTGTGTCCTGATCTCATTAATTATCCTCAGTAAATCTTCCTTCTTCAAGAGCGACGGCGTTCCTCCTCCGAAATATATGGTACTGATCTCTTCACCCCCGAGATAATCTTTCTGCATCCCGATCTCTTTCACGATGGCCTTCACCACCTGGTCTTTCATCTCCAGGTTTGTAGAGAAATGGAAGTCGCAGTAATAACATGCTTGTTTACAGAAGGGGATGTGGATATAAATTCCAGCCATGGCACAAATGTAATCATGTGCAAAGTGCAATGTGCAAAGTGCAATGATTTCGAAACCCTCGTTGCACGTTGAACATTGCACGTTGCACAAGTATATTTGTGCGTGCGATTATTTTTTCTTTTAGTCCTGGTTTCATCCGTAGCCTCCGCCCAACGCGTCCCGATCTACGACCTATCGAAGGACTGGAAAGTATTAGACTCCGATAAATACATCGATTATGGCTCCGCAAGATCCGGCAGTGACGTAATTTATTTCGTGCTCGATGCCGCCCGCTTTCGCAGCGACGAGCTCGAGATCTACGGTGCCCGCGAGTTCTCCGTGTGGATCAATGGCAAACTCATTAAGCAATCGTCAGGCGGGTTACTCCGCTTCGACATCGATAGTCTCTCCGATCTCTATCATACTCCCATGACCGTCGGTCTTTTTGCACACAAAGGATTGTCGCGCATGAAAACCAACATCATCACTTTCTCCGCTCATTCACCCGATGAAGAAGAAGTGCTCCGCCAGAAAAATCACCTGCGCGATTTTTCGGTACTTGGTGTGTTCATACTCGTGCTCGGATTTCTCGTGATGCTTCGCTACAACCGCCGCATGCTCTTCGACTACTTCGATTTTACAAAATTGTTGTCGTTACAAGAACGCGACGAGTCCCTGGTGGCCGGCCGCATCACTTCGCGCTTCAGCATTCTCATTTACCTGTACCTGTCGGCGTGGTGCGCTTATCTTTTTCTCGTCACATTTCAGCACTTCGGCGAAGACTGGATCATCATCGGCGACTTCACCATACGAAGTGTTGGCGATGCCTTCCTCAAGTGGGGACAACTCACGTTTATGGTGGGCCTCATTCTCTTTATCAAAGTAAGTATTGTGCTCGCTCTATCGATTGTATTCAGGTTGCGGGAGGGTGGATCGATCCAGGTGTTGAATTATTTCAGGTTGATAAGCTTCCTGTTAATGATCCTGTCAATCATACTTTTGTTCTATTTTATTCTCACGACAAAAAGTCCGCATTACTACGAAAATCTTATTGTGATCACCGCCTGGATCATGGCTGGCTGGGGCGTCCTTATCTTTTTGAAATTATTGAATAAATCCACTTACTCAGTCTTCCATTTATTTTCCTACCTTTGCGCATCGGAATTTTTTCCGATGATCATCCTTTTCAAGAGCTTATTCTTTTAGCGATTCGACGTAGCGAAGTATGACAGACACTGCCAATGACAGGATGCGAAAAGTGAAAAGCATCTTGATCACACAGGAAGCACCGACCGACTTTAACTCACCATACCTTAAGCTTGCTGAAAAATTTGGGCTGAAGATAGATTTCAGACCATTCATACAAGTGGAGGCGGTGCCGGTTAAAGAGTTCAGAAAACAGAAGGTCGATATCCTTCAGCATACCGCGATCATCTTCACGAGTCGTCACGCAGTAGATCATTTCTTTCACATCTGCCAGGAACTCAAACTCGAGATGCCTGCCGACATGAAGTACTTTTGCATCTCTGATCAAACTTCTAACTACCTCCAGAAATATATCGTCATTCGGAAACGCAAGATCTTTACCGGCCTTAAAGACACAAAAGATCTTTTGGAGATCATCAAGAAACATAAGAACGAAAAGTTTCTCTTCCCCTGTTCAGACATCCGCAAGAACGACATACCCGACTTTCTCAGGGAGAATGGATATAACTTCACCGAGGCAATCATCTATCATACAGTTGCATCCAACCTCGCCGACCTGAAGAATGTTTATTACGACATCCTCGCTTTCTTCAGTCCTTCCGGCATCAACTCGCTGTTCGTCAACTTCCCGGATTTCAAACAAAATAATACGAGAATAGCGGCGTTTGGAGCTACAACGGCCAAAGCCGTTCGTGATGCCGGACTTACCCTGGACATCGAGGCCCCTCTCCCCAATGCACCATCAATGACCGGAGCAATAGAATTGTATGTAAAAAAAGCGAACGGGATCAAATAACCGGTTCACTGTTAAGTTTTTACTAACAATTGGGTTTTCTTACACTTTAATTACATACCCTAGGTGGTATAATTAACTTTAACGTATATTTAAGACTCATTTTTTGATATACCTGTGAGAAAAGGCCTCCTCTTCCTGACGCTACTTCTGCTAACGATGAAGTATGCCTACGCTCAGCAAGATCCCCAGTTTACACAGTACATGTTCAACACACTGTACTACAACCCTGCATTTGCAGGCGTTGAAGGTGTTACAAAATTCACAGCAATACATCGTTCACAATGGCTCGGTTATTCTCCAACGATCGGTTCGGGTGGAGCACCAACAACAGAGCTTGTAAGTTTCACCACACCAATGTTCAAAGCAAACAGTGGTATCGGTGCATACATCGTTAATGATCGTCTGGGCCCTCAAACAAACCTCGAAGCACAGGTTAGCTACGCTTATCATCTCCAGGTGAAAGATGGAAAGCTGAGCCTTGGTATAAGAACCGGTATGTACTCGCAAACAATCAACTGGAATCTTTATAATCCAATCGATAAGAAAGATCCTCTTTTACAAGAAGGCGGAGTTACTTCACAACAGCGTCTCGATCTTGCTGCGGGATTGTACTTCCGTAAAGAAAAATGGTATGCAGGTTTAAGCTTCGACCACCTCACTCATGCTAACTTCGACTTCGATGTTAACCAGAGAAGCGCTCTGCAAACACACATGTACTTCACCGGTGGCTATTACTACGATGTGAGTGTCGATTTACGATTCCAGTTTATGACTCTCGTAAAAACAGACTTCACAAAGACCAGCTTCGATGTTGGCGGAATAGCTTATCTGAAAGATACTATGTGGGGCGGTTTGTCGTTTCGTCAGTCAGAGGCAGCAATCCTCTTGTTGGGATACTCCTTCCTGAAGGATAAGTCGCTGAAACTGGGCTATGCCCTTGATTACGTAATTAAGGACCAGGCAGCGAAGCAACCCACGTCGCATGAATTTATGCTAACGTACGAACTGCCGGTTACGCCTATTGGTAAAAAGGTCGTTCGGACCCCCAGGTATCGTCACTAGGCGATGATTTTTTGGTTTTTAGTGGATTTTACAGAATTTGGTGGTGCCTCTTGTTATTTATAGAAGCTAAACAGTTAAATTTCGATTCTTTTCGACTCTAAAACACGTCACAATATGATCAGTAAGGTTTCTCCAAGGCTATTGAGCTTAATCACCATCCTCGCGCTGGCGATTTTCGCAGCGAGCTGCGGTCTGCTGGGTATAGGAGGGAAAAAAGGAGGCGATCAGGGCGAACTGATCGGGGTACCTAACCGCGAAGGATGGGTAATGACCATTCCCTATGGTATGGTGCCAGTACCTGCCGGAACATTCCACATGGGCCAGGCCGATGAAGATCCTGCTTCAACGCAGATCAACTTCAACAAGCAGGTTACCATCGGTCCTTTCTTCATGGACGATACCGAGATCACAAACAACGAGTACCGTCAGTTCACCAACTTCTTCCTGGTCGACAACGGTACCATCGAAGGTTTCCCCGCTGTGAGCACCGACGACTTCCGCAAGAGCTACTATCCCGATACAACAGTATGGGTTCGCGACTTCGCTCACCACATGGGAGATCCCGTACAGGACTATTACTACTGGCACCCAGGTTATGATGACTACCCGGTTGTTGGTATCGACTGGGACGCTGCAGTGTTCTTCGGTAAATGGAGAACTGCTTATCTCAACGACTATCGCAAAACTGTTGGCGAGTTCCCGATGCCTGAGTTCCGCCTTCCTTCGGAAGCTGAATGGGAATATGCATCACGTGGCGGCCGCGACATGAACAAGTATCCATGGGGTAACCCTTACATCCGTAACTCGAAAGGTTGTATGCTCGCGAACTTCAAACCTGGCCGCGGTAACTTCTACGACGACGGATTTGCTTACACATCACCTGTACAATCTTACTTCCCTAACGACTACGGTATCTTCGATACAAGTGGTAACGTTTCGGAATGGTGTCTCGATGACTTCTATGCTGCTTCAGTTCCTACAGTTTGGGACTTGAACCCTCAGTACATCGATCCCCGCACAGATCCTGAAAGCAAGAAGTACAACGCTAAGATTGCTCCCAAGAAAGTTGTGCGTGGTGGTTCATGGAAAGACGTTGCATACTACCTCGAAACAGGTACAAGAACTTATGAATTCAGAGATTCAGTGAGAGCTTACATCGGCTTCCGTTGCGCAATGACGCACCTCGGACGTTCGTCTGGCGCTGAATTTTAATTATTGAAAACACTACTTTATCTTTATAGAAACTAATTGGCAAAACTTAAATCTCTACCACAATGAGCAAGAAAAAAGGCGGATTCATGGAACTACTGTACAAAACCATCATGCCCAAGGTTTATGGTATCGGGGCAGCAGTAGTTATCGTTGGTGCTTTGTTTAAGATCCTTCACCTCAACGGTGCTGACGAAATGTTGATGATCGGTCTTACGACTGAAGCAGTCATCTTCTTCTTGAGCGCCTTTGAACCTGCGCACAAAGAACCAGAATGGGAGAAAGTATATCCCGAACTCGCAGAAGACTTCGAAGGACCTGCAACACCTACACGCATCAGCAACCGCCAGGGCGCTGGTGACTCACCGCTCCTTAAGATCGACGATATGCTGAAGACCGCTAAGGTTGATCAGAATCTCCTCGATAATCTCGGCAAAGGTTTAACTAACCTTGCTACTTCAGCAAAAGAAATGAACAGCTTGTCGAACGCCGCTGTAGCTACCAACGAGTATGCTACTAACGTTAAGACTGCAGCTGCATCTTTGGTAGAGATGAACAAATCATATGGCAACGCAATGGGAGCAGTTAAGGCAATGGCCGATGCTTCTAAAGATACTGGTGAGTATCACACACAAATGAAGGCAGTTACCAAGAACCTTCAGTCACTCAACGCTGTGTATGAAATGGAGTTGAAAGACGCCGATACACACGTGAAGAACATGAACAAGTTCTACGAAAGCCTCACCGGTGCTATGGCTGGCCTTACAAAGGTCGGAGACAATACTACCAAGTTCACTTCAGAACTCGGCAAGCTTGCAGACAACATGACGGCGCTGAACAAAGTTTATGGCAGCATGCTCACTGCTATGAAAGGCAGCGTTTAACTAATTGTACGTTTAGAATTTTTTTATAACCACATTTAAATAATCAGATCATGGCAGGTGGAAAAGAATCCCCGAGGCAAAAGATGATCGGTATGATGTACCTCGTACTTACTGCGCTCCTCGCGCTCCAGGTAAGTAACGCGGTACTGGAGAAGTTTGCTCTTATCAACGACTCCCTGATCATGCTTTCAGACCAAACAGATAAGAAGAACGACGCTCAGAACACAGCGATCCAGGCTGCGGTAACTCCCCAGGCAAAAGACGAAGTGAGACAAGCTGCAGCCAACGCTGCAAAAGTTCGCACTCTTACTAAAGCTACTATCGACAAGCTGAAGGCCCTTAAGAAGGACTTCATGGATATCTCTGGTGTTGATAAGATCGACGAAAGATTTATTAACGACCACAGCTCTAAAGTTGCTTATGCAATGATGGACCCGCGTGGTACAAAAGGTAAAGACTACGAAGCTCTTTTGAACAACTATTCTAAAGAGCTCGAGGCTCTTAGCATGGGCGAGAAGTTCGACAAGCTTGCAGTTCCTCCTTCAGAAATGGAAGAGTTCAAGAATGACGAGAAAAACAAGAACAAGTCCTTCATCGAGTTTACGTTCGAGAACACACCTCCCATTGCTGCTTACGCATCAATCACAGAGATGGAGTCTCAGGTATATGCTTACGAAGCAAGATCACTCGGTAAGCTTGCTGCTATTGCAGACGCTGCCGTGTTTAAGGTTGATCAGGTTCTCCCTATGATCATCCCTGAATCTAACAGCGTAATCGCAGGTTCTAAATACATTGCTAAGATGTACATCGCCGCTTCAAACTCAGCTGTTGTGCCCGATATGTTCAAAGACGGCGGTAAGCTTCCTGTTGAGAAAGATGCACAAGGTATTTCTTATGGTAAAGTAGAATTCACTGCTGCTGGTGGTGGTTACAAGAATGGTATTGCTGAAAAGAGTTATGCTGCCAAGATCATTGTAAAAGGAACACCTTACGAAAGCGTTGTTAAATACAACGTAATTGCTCCTACTGTAAAGATCAGCTCAGGTGCTCTTTCGAAACTGTACATCAACTGCGGTAACGAAATGAACGTCGAGATCCCTGGTCTCGGAACCAACTTCGTTCCTGGCTATAGCTCTGCTGAAGCCGAGATCATTAAGAGCGATAAAGTAGGTGCTATCACCGTGATCCCTAAGAGCAAGGCTAAAGTGAAAATGGCTGTGTCTAACTCAGGCACTCCTATTGAGACCGTAACATTCGAAGTTCGTACTGCACCCGCTCCCCAGATCGTTGTATCTGCCGGCGGACAGGAAAAGAACTCGAAAGACGGTGTGCCACGTTCACAACTTGCACAGTTGAAGATCAACGCGAAAGCTGACGAAGACTTCGCAAGCACTGTACCTAAAGACGCTGAATTCAGGATCCGTAAAGGCCGCGTGTACCTCCGTAAAGGAACTGCTCTCGGTACACCGATCGAATTCACTGGAGAAGCACTCAACCTTGGTGCGTTTATACAATCTGCGAAGCCTGGCGACGTTCTGTCTTTCGAATTGGAGAGCGTAACACGCAGAACTTTCAAAGGTGAAAACGAACCTGTTGTGTTGACTACTAACATCAAGTACATCAGTATTCCTATTGCTAATTAACAGCTGAAAATAATTTCAGAGATATGAGAAGGTCGATCATTTTTTTACTGGCTATCTGTTGTGCTTCATCAGTGATTGCACAGGAAGAAATTCCTCAGTACAACCCGAACTCACTCAATCCTATTCCCAGGTACGAGCAATTGTACAAGGTGAAAGTTTGGAGAGATGTAAGGCTCGATGAGAAACAGAACAAAGGTTACTTCGCCCGTAACAATGAGATCACCAAGCTCATCATGGACGCTATCAACTCAGGCGAGCTTGCGGACATCTATGCTAACGACTCTTTGACAACAAAAGTGTCGAAAGCAGACATGACCAAGAAACTGCTCATCTCTGAAGGAACAAAACCGGATGCATGGTTGCCAGACAACGACTACTATGCCGACGATGCTGTTGACTTCAACGGTACATACTACAAGGCGAAGAGAGACAACCGTGGTAAAAACCCCGGCACCTCTCCCGATGATTGGGCAAAAGACAACTCTGTAGGTTCGGGTAACTACGCTCGGCCTTACCAGCTTGCCGCTCTTCGTGTGGTTGAAGACGTGATCTTCGACAAACGCAGATCGAGGTTGTATTATGACATCCAGTCTATCACGCTTATTTGGCCTGGTGACAAAGACAACCCTCTCGGTGGTGACCTTGATATTGTAACGGTTCGTTACAAAGACCTCGTGCAGGTTTTCAGAAATCACCCAGCCGATGCTATCTGGTTTAACCGCTACAATACAGCAGAGAACAAGAACTACGAAGAAGCATTCCTCCTTCGTCTTTTCCACGGTGTGATCTACAAAGTAGAGAACCCCGACAACGAAACTATCTACGACGTGTACTCAGCGAACAACAGGCCTTACAAAGAAACTGTATGGGCGCGTGAGTGGGAAGAAATGAAGATGATGGAGAAGGAGCACAACCTCTGGGAATACTAGAGTGAAAAGTGAAAAACGAATAGTGAAAAGTGGCCGCAAGGCCACTTTCAGTTTGTGGGCTTTTCTGGCCGTTGATTTAGAATCAAGTCTGCTTTCTTCTCGCCAATCAGTTCAATTAGCTCGTCTCGCGGCGCTTCCTGAATTTTCTTGAGGGACCTGTAACGCTGTAATAGAAGATCAGCGGTCTTCCTTCCAATGCCCTTAATATCCTCCATCTCGGTTTTAATCGTTGCCTTGCTTCTCTTCAGACGGTGGAAAGTGATAGCAAACCTGTGTGCTTCGTCGCGAATGCGTTGGATTAAGAGTAACGCCGGCGACTTCTTGCTGATATGAAGAGGAATAGGATCTTCCGGGTAATAGATCTCCTCCAGTTTTTTTGCAATGCCTACGATCGGGATCAGTCCATAGATGCCCAGCTCTTTCAATGCTTCGCAAGCACTGGAGAGTTGTCCTTTGCCACCGTCTACGATAATGAGATGTGGGAACACGCCGTTCTCTTCCTGGATCCTCTTATACCTTCTTCCTACGATCTCTTTCATCGAAGCGAAATCGTCCGGACCAACAACAGTCTTTATGTTGAAATGACGATAGCCACCTTTGTCGGGCTTCGCATTAACGAACCTCACCATCGAAGCCACGGGATTCGTTCCCTGGAAGTTGGAGTTATCGAAGCATTCGATGATGTCGGGAATGGTGGGCAAACGAAGGTCGCGCTGCATGATCACGAGTGTCTCGCTGGTCTTCGCTTTTCTTTCGCCTCGCTCGATCTCCTTCCTGGTCTTAATGTGAAGTGCATTCGCGAGCGACAATGACACCAGCTTCTTCTTGTCGCCAATCTGTGGCACCGTGTTTTCGATTTCGTCGCCCGATACAAGGATGGGCACGTTGGTATAGATGATCTTGTTCGTGCTCTTGTGCTGTGCCCTTAGTTCCTGCGCGGCTAACGAAAGAATTTCCTCATCGCTTTCGTCGAGCTTTTTCTTTACTTCAAGATTGGTGGAGAACACAATGGCCCCTTCTTTCACCATCATGTAATTCACAAATGCTTCGTCTTTCGAGCTGGAGATAGAAACAACATCGATGTCGGTAAGCTTATTACTTACAACCATGGTCTTCGTCTGGAACTTGTCGAGATATTCGAGCTTGAGTTTGTAGCGTGCCGCCAGCTCGAACTCCATTGCTTCCGAAGCCCGTTTCATTTCGTTCTTGAAATGATTCTCTACGAGACTTAAGTGTCCCTTGAGGATGTCTCTTGCCTGTGCAATTTCATCGTTGTACGATTGCTCGTCAACCAGTCCTTCGCAAGGGCCTTTGCAGTTGCCTATGTGAAACTCGAGGCACACCTTGAACTTCTTCGCTGCAATGTTGTCTTCCGATAAAAGAAGATTGCAGGTGCGGATCGAATACAGGTGACGAATAAGATCGAGCACGCTCTTCATCGACACCACGCTGGTGTACGGACCGAAATATTCTCCCTGCGACGGAATGTATTTTCTTGTAGAGATGATTCGGGGGAATCGTTCTTTCAGAATACAGATGTACGGAAAAGTCTTGTCGTCTTTGAGGAGGATGTTGTACTTCGGCTGGTTCTGCTTGATGAAGTTGTTCTCGAGCAGCAATGCATCAAATTCAGATAACGAAAGTGTATACTCGATCCTGCGGATCTCGCTAACCAGCTTCTCCGTCTTGGCGTTGTACTGCGATTGCTTGTTGAAGTAACTCGATACGCGTTTCTTCAGGCTCTTGGCCTTGCCAACATAAATGAGTACGTCTTCTTTGTTGTAGAAGCGGTAGATCCCTGGCGAATCGGGCAGGGATGCAACTTGCTCTTTAAGTGCATCCATGCCGTCGTTAGTCATTTTGCAGATCCCATTTGGGTTCGGGTGCTAAGATCAATGTGTCGGAGTTGTTGAACCTGGAGCAGTCGCCAAGGAATGGTATGCCGGTGCGTGGTTGAGGGAATCTTCCTTTCGTGATACCTGATTCTTTGTCGGCGTATGCTTTCAACATAAAGTTGGCAAAGATAGGCCTGGCTGTCTTGATACCTTGTCCGAATGTCCATGAAGGGAAGCGAATAGCGCGCTCGTCGCCACCAACCCAAACGCCGACCACGAGGTCGTGGGTGATGCCCATGTACCATCCATCCGATGCATCGTTGGTTGTTCCGGTCTTGCCGCCAATCTCGTTGTCGATCTTCAGTTCGCGGGGCAAACCACCGGATGTACCACCTTCTTCTTCGATACCACCACGGAGCATGTACACCATCTTATAGGCTGTTTGATCGCTGATGGATTCTTTTGTCTGTGGTACGAATGCTTCGATCACATTGCCGTTCTTATCTTCTATTCGTGAGATGAATGTTGGTCTTGTATGGATTCCGTTGTTCACGAATGTTGAATACGCGCCGGCCATTTCAAAGACGGATACGTCGCTAACACCAAGACACAGCGAAGGCACTGCATCGAGCTTACTTTCGATACCAACCCTGTTTGCAAACTCAACAACGTTCTGTGGTCCCACTCTCATCATCATTTGAGCAGTGATGGTATTGATTGAAAGAGCCATTGCATGACGAATGGTCATCTCTGCCCCGGAACCTTTGGTGCCATCAGAATTCGGCGGATACCAGGTGCCACCGGGAACGGGAATGGCCGGGGAGATGTCGAACAATTTGAAACACGGCGAATAATTGTTTTCCATAGCCAATCCATAAACAAACGGCTTGAATGTAGAACCTGCCTGCCTGTGCGACTGACGTACGTGATCGAGCTTGAAGTATTTGTGATTGATGCCACCAACCCACGCTTTGATAGCCCCTGTTGTTGGATCCATCGCCATCATACCCGACTGGAGGAATCGCTTATAGTAATTCAATGAATCGTATACATTGAAAGTTGTGTCGCGCTCGCCGGTCCATGAAAAGACCTTAATAGGTCTCTTGAGCTTCAGCATTATGTTGACGGAGTCGGCGCCTTCGCCCCACTTCTTAACATAAGCTTTGTATTGTGGAGTCTGCTTTACCCTTCTTGCCAGGAAGTCCTTGAACTGGTGGCCATTTTCGTCGAGCCATGGATCCATTCCTCTCTTCTTCCATTCTTCATAGAATCCCTTCTGCAAACCTGCCATGTGTTGAGTAAGAGATTCTTCAGCGTATTTCTGGAGACGGCTGTCGATAGTAGTATAGATCCTCAGTCCTGAATTATAGAGATCTATATTTCTGGCCTTACAATAGGCAAGAAGGTAATTCTGGGCTACAGTTCTGAAGTATGTTGCTGCGCCTTCATTCTCATTCTGAATTTTGAATTCGAGACCAAGCGGAAGGGCGGTTATTGAATCGTACTGTTCGCGAGTTTTGATCTTGTATTTGTGTTGCCACACTTTGGCCAACACTTCATTTCTTTTTCGCAAAGCACGCTCGGGATGTCTTGCGGGATCGTACAACGAAGGGTTTTGAAGCATTCCAACAAGCAACGCCGATTGTTGCAGGTTCAGGCTATCGGGCTGCGTCTTGAAGAAATTCTCCGCAGCCACTTTAATTCCGAACGATTGATGTACATACTCTGCAGTATTGAGATACATCGTAAGGATCTCCTCTTTCGTGAAGTTTCTTTCGAGGTATACAGCAATTATCCACTCTTTATTTTTCTGGATCAGGCGCGCAGTACGATCGCCAAGTTTTGCAAGATGACCGTCGAGCGAATGATCTGCGTTGCGTGTGAATAATGCTTTTGCAAGCTGTTGAGTGAGTGTACTGCCGCCGCCCTGGTTGGTGAAAGTGATCGCGCCGAAAGCAGCCCGTAAAAGCCCTTGCAGGTCGAGACCAGAATGTTGTTTAAACCGGTGATCTTCAGAAATAAGAAGAACATTGACCACGTCTGGTGAGAGTTCTTCGTAAGCCACCTGGCTGCGGTTCCTGTTGGAACGATAATATCTTCCCAGTGACACTCCATCGGCAGAGATCAGCTCCGACGACAAATCGTTTTTGGGATTTTCGATCTCGTGAACGTCGGGCATTCCACCGAAAAGGCCAAAGAGATCCACGCTCACGCAAATAAGATACAGTGGCAAGCCAATCACTATTACAAAGAAGGCAATCCAAATGCCTTTAGTGACTTTGCGGAACCACGGTTTATGTAAGGCGAGCAGCTTACTGATTTTGGACTTTATAGTTCCGGTCGTAGAAGGTGAGGTATTCATCCAGTGCCTTTGTTCGGTAAAAAATCTGGAAATTGTCCTTAGTAATTACAAAAATATCGAATTTATAGCTAGCAAACGACGGCCGTTGAGCCAGCCAACTGTTGAGTTTATCGAAATAATCTAACGCTGCCGTCTTATCCTTTAGTTCCGTCACCATTGTCAGGGCCAGGTCGTCGTTGAAAACGAGGTTACTCGTTTCCAGCTTCTTGTCGCGAAGCACGCTTGTGTTGTATAGTTCTATATCGGCCGTGATCTTATCGGTGATCTTGTTGGCGATCGGGTACACGATCACATAATAATGAACAGCCCCAGGTTCATTCGCGAAGCGAATGCCTTTTGCCTTCTCCACTTTCTTCAGGAATGTCTTCGAAGCTTCGAGCAATGTCTTTGCATAGGTTGTCATCGGTCCATCGGGATATTTCTTGATGAACCCTTCGAGCTCATACTGGTACTTCGTCACATCTTCCGTCTTACCCATGATCAGGATCTGCAACAACTCGATCTGTGATGTGAAACCAGTTTCACCTAACGTAAGTGCCGTTGCTGCTTTATCCTGCGCGTCACGCAAGTTGCCCGCACGGTAATCTTCGTAAGCGTCTTTGTAGATGAGTTTCTGTTTCTCCGTTGCCACACTTGTCTCTTTCAGGTAATCCGGGTTCAGCAATACTTTCGTGAAAGTCGAGTTGGGATAGTTTGTCGTCAGCAGCTTCGAATATTTTTCCGGGTCACCGTCGGTCTTCTCCTTCTCTATGAGATACAATTTATACAAGACCTCCGGCGTATGTTCCGACGCCGGGAATCGTTCGATCAGTTTCGTGTACGATGTGGCTGCGTTCGGTTTCTCATTTAATTTAATGAAATACAGGTCGCCCAAACCAAAGTATGCTTCTTCGATCTTACTCAGCGCTTCCTTCTTTTGTTCGTCGGTAGTTGGCAATTGCGAGATCACTTTGTTGATCTCGGCGATCTTCGGATCTGCAGGTTTCGCCTGGGCTGCCTTGTCGTCACCCCCGTCAGGAGTTTTCTCAGCGGCAGTTTCGGCGCCGGGAATATTTTGTATCGTAGCCGCTTTATTCGAACGACGCCAGTTGTCTTCGAGGGCAACGTTACCCCAGATCCGTTGGAACTCTGTTTCACCTGTTGCGATAGCAGAGGGATTATCGAAGTACCAGTTGCCCGTTGAATTGTCTTCCGAAACATTCAGTGATCCACCGGCTCCGCCACCACCACCGGTTCCGGAACCGAAGCCGAATCTTCTCTTCTTCGTCTTCACCTGGGCCTTCAGTGCACGTTGTGTCAATGTTGAGTCGAGTGTTTTTCGGAGCGTTGCTGTATCCATTGCTGCCATCATCAGCAAGCTGTCCTGCCAGCGGATGGTCTCGTTATATTTTGCGAAGTCGCCCAGCACTTCCTGCCTGATCTTTATCTGAGCGTAGTTCTCGAATTCTTTTGGCAGCGACTGCACGGCGCTATCGTAATACAACTTGGCCTGGTCGTATTTCTTCAACGAATCGAAATACAACTGTCCTGTTCGTAAGTACGCCATACCCTGGATACGCTTGTTCTTTCCTGCGTGGGCGGCAAGCTTATAGTTATCGATAGCTTCAGTTAAGTGATCTTGTTTTCGTTCGAACTCACCTAACTCATAATAGATCTTGTCTTTGAACTCTGCGTTCTTCGCATCGTTCAACAGTTTTTGAAATTGCTTGCGGATTGTTTTCACATCTCTCCGGTTATCGAGACGCGCAACCTGCGCCATATTCAACCTTGCGTAGAAGTCGATCTCGTACTCAGGATTTGCCGATAACGTTTTGCGATAGTAATTGTAAGCCTCGGCACCAAAACCCAGTTGCTGGTAAACCTGTCCTATGATGAAGTAGATACGTGCTTTGCGATCGGCTTTTGTGAGCAATGAATCGGCTTTGGTTAGATTACGAACCATCTTATCGTAGTCGTTTCTTACCTGGTAGTAATATGCTTTTTCGAGGAAGAGATTTTTAGCGTTGACTTTATTGAGCTTTTCTTTTTCCAGGAACAGGAATGCTTCCTCTGCTTTCTCATATTCTTCGTGCTCCGTAAATGTTCGCACGAGATAGATCAACGCCTGGTGACGAAGGTCGGCCGTGTTGCTTTTCGTGTTAATATATTTGAAAGTCTGTATCGCATCAACAAACTCGCAGTCGTACATGCGTGCGCGGCCAACGAGAATATAGTTTTCATAAACCCATTTGCTGTTGGGATGACGTTGAATGGAGATCGACGCCATCTTGATGATCTCTTCGGTATCCTTCTCGTAAGTTTTTGCGAGTACGGTATCGAGTTTTGGAAAGAGACGGAGAATGAGATTGTGATCGTCGTCGAGACTTTTAAGAATGGTCTTCTCTACTTCGGTAGCTTTTTGGTCGGCGTAGAAATACCCGTTGAAGTGTGCCGTTGTATTATGAAAGATGTTGGCGGTAATGGAGGTCTGTTCCACTCCACACGAGACGAGCAGGAAAAAGACTACAAATGTTGAATACCGACGGAACATCCAATACAAACGTAAAAAACAGATATTCAATATTATAATCGGATAGAATATCTAATTTTGCACGAAATTCGGCCCTCTTGAAACCCAAAAAGACACTATCCGACCGGTTCACGACGCGCTACCAATTGGTGATCCGTAACGAGGAGAATCTTTCGGAGAAATCGACCCTTGGATTCACTTACGCAAAGGTGCTTGTGTTCTCGGTGGTGGTGTTCGTGGTGTTGTTTGTAGTGAGTCTTTTTTTGGCGGAGACCTTACTCGCGAAATGGTTCGACCCGCGCCACGCACAACTCGAAGCAAACAAGCAACTGTTTGAGCTTGCAAAAAAAATGGACTCGCTGGCTCTCGAAGATCAGCGGAAAGAAAAATTCATTCAAAACTTTCAAAGAGTACTTAGTGGCGATACAGGTACTGCATTTGTGGACCCGGCACAGAGTCTCAATGGTGAGAGGCCTGTGAGGATCGTTGGAAACATGAGTGCTTCGCAATCAGACTCCGTGTTTCGCAGGGAGTTTGAAAAATCGAACGTCACTCTCACCACTAATAAATATCGCGACCTTCAGAATACATTCTTCTTCACACCCATTACAGGTTACGTGTCCGATCATTACGATGCGAAGAAAGGTCATTTCGGTATCGACGTGGTGTCGAAGAAGAACGAGCCTGTTAAATGTATTGCCGATGGCACCGTAATTATCAGGGATTGGACGCAGGAGTCGGGGTACGTAATTGCAGTGCAACACGCTGGGAACCTGATATCTATCTATAAGCACAATGCCGAATTGTTGAAGAAAGTTGGTACTTTTGTGAACGCAGGTGAGATCATTTCTATAGTTGGCAATTCTGGAGAAATGACCGATGGGCCACACTTACATTTTGAGTTGTGGTACAATGGTAGTTCCCTCAACCCTGAAGAATTCGTAACTTTTTAAACTTCTACCAAATGTTAACAACTAAGGAACAAAAACGCGTAGCCGAAGAGATCAGCAACTCCAGCAACGTTATCGGTAAAGGCACTGTACTCACAGGCGATATCGAAACTTTCGGTAACATCCGTATCGAAGGAAAGGTAAACGGCAACGTCAAGTCAAAGTCGAAGATCGCTTTAGGCAATGGCAGCCAGATCGATGGCAACATCATCGCACAAAACGCAGACATAGAAGGAGAAGTGAGGGGAAAGATTGAAATAGGTGAACTGCTCGTGTTGAAATCAACAGCTGTTGTACATGGCGACATTCTTACCGGCAAGCTGGTAGTGGAGCCCGGCGCAGTATTCAATGGAAGCTGTAAGATGGGAGCTGCAATTAAAGACATTAAAATCGCCGACGGTGGATCAAGGTCACTCAGACCCGAAGAAACAGCCAAAGCCCTCTAGTCCATACCTGAAATATTCACAGCTGGGCATCCAACTCGTGTTAACAATAGGATTGGCCGCCTGGGGTGGTTACGCTCTCGACAAATACCTGGGGCTGAAATTTCCTGCCTTCCTGTTAGCGTTTGTCTTGCTGTCGTTCGGAGGATCGATGTGGTGGCTCTTGAGATCGCTTAATGATTAAGGCCATTATCGTTGTTTTCCTGGTGGCGATCACCCTCGGCAGTTATCTCCTGTTAAGAAAGAAGTCGGGGCAGGACCTTATGCTGGGTTATCTTTTAAGCATTACATCCAAAATTGTTCTCTCGTGTGGTTTTGTGATCGCGTTCATCCTTCTCGACAGGCCGAACGCTGACTACAACGCCGTTTTTTTCCTTGTGGGCTATGTCATTTTTACGGCGGCTGAAGTCATTTTTCTTCTCTTAAAATCGAAGCCAAAAAAGATTTCGTGACATTTCTTTTTGAGGCAGTTATTCATAGTTTTGCAGTCGATTTAAAAAGCCCCACCAGGCCCACATGAAAAGGCTCTTTTCACATCAGAAACGCACATTTTTGGCACTTTTGCTGCCAGTTTTTTTGGCCTGTTTTTCACCCGTTTTTGCGCAGCATGACGAGCATGTCACTGGGCAGGAGGTAGCTGAAGAGGAGAAACTGAAAGTTGGCGATGTAATCCTCGAGCACGTAAAGGATTCGCACATATGGCACTTCACACAAAGTGTTGTAATTCCTCTTCCTGTGATTGTGTACACTAAGGAGGACGGTCTTAAGATCTTCTCTTCAGGAAACTTCTTCGAACATCATCATCCCGTTGCTTACGGCGACTATACTCTCGAACACGAACATATTTTATATAAAGGTCAACCGGTTCTCGATCTTTCGATCACCAAGAACGTAGCGATGTTGTTTATCAATGCTGCACTGATGCTGTTGATATTCATTGCTGCCGCAAGAGGTTATGCGAAGCGCAGGGGACTTGCTCCGAAAGGAATCCAATCTTTCATGGAGCCCGTGATCCTTTATGTGAAGGACGAGATCGTGAAGCCCAACATTGGCCCCACGTACACAAAGTATCTTCCGTACCTGCTTACGTTGTTCTTCTTTATATTCCTGGGAAACCTCCTCGGCTTGTTGCCTGGCGCTGCAAACCTTACTGGTAACATTGCAGTTACCGCGTGTCTCGCGCTTCTTACGTTCATCATTGTGAATGTGAATGGCAACGGCACTTACTGGGGTCATATCTTTTGGACACCCGGCGTTCCTCATTGGCTCCGCATCATCATTTTGCCTGTCGAAGTGATCGGCGTGTTTACGAAGCCTTTCTCATTGACCGTGCGTTTGTTTGTGGCGATCACGGCTGGTCACATCGTGATCCTCGCGCTTACGGCACTCACGTTCTTATTTAAAAATTGGTTTGTTGGTATCGGCACTTCACTCGTCAACATCTTCATTAGTTTGATCGAGTTGCTGGTTGCCGCCATACAAGCTTATGTGTTCACAATGTTTACTTCATTGTATATCGGGCAAGCTGTTGAGGAACACGGAGCCCACGATGAACACGAGCACGATACTCTGGTGTAACAGCCAGACTTTAGTTTTTAGTTTTTCACTTTTCACTTTTAACTGTTAGGTTATGTTGATTTCATTAATTCTCGACATCAGCTACGCAATCATGGGTGCCGGTATCGGCGCTGGTCTCGCTGCAATTGGCGCGGGTATCGGTGTAGGCCGCATTGGTGGTTCAGCTATGGAAGCTATGGCTCGTCAACCCGAGTCGGCTAACAAGCTGCAGACCTCTATGCTTGTGATCGCAGCTCTTGTGGAAGTAGCGGCGCTTTTCGCGCTCGTTATCTGTCTGCTTATTTCCCTCAAAGAAGGAGCTTAAGCAAATTAAAGACCTGCCCTTAGGCACTGGGCCGGGGCGGGTTTTTTTCCTGACTTTAAAAATGGACTTGAGGGCGCGCGGAGCGCGCATTCAAAAACAAAAAATATGGATTTACTAACACCTTCAACCGGCTTATTCTTCTGGCAACTGGTCATATTCCTTGGCCTGTTCATTATCCTCGCGAAGTTTGCGTGGAAACCGATCATCTCTGGATTGAAAGAACGCGAAGAGTCAATTCAACATGCTCTCGATTCAGCAGAACGTGCAAAGCTCGAGATGCAGCAGTTGCAGGCAGGCAATGAAAAGCTTTTGAAGGAAGCACGCGAAGAGCGCGACAAGATCATTCGCGACGCACGCCAGGCAGCAAGCCTTTTACAGGAGCAAATTCAAACAGAAGCTAAGAAGACCGCCGACAAGCTTATTGCCGACGCGAGAGCAGTTATCAATACTGAAAAGCAGGCAGCCCTCCGCGATGTGAAACAACAAGTAGCATTGTTCTCACTGCAGGTTGCTGAAAAACTGATGAAGAAAAACCTCGAGAGCGACAAAGCTCAGAAGGATCTCATCGACAGCTACATCAAAGACATTAAACTGAACTGATCGAATGGCATCACGCGTTGCATCGAGATATGTGAAGTCGTTGCTCGACCTGGCAGTTAACCAGGGATCGCTGGAGACGGTGCATGCCGACATGCAGCTTTTTGCCGACACGATCGGGAAGAATCGCGATCTCGAGCTGATGCTCAAGAGCCCGGTGATCAAGCACGACAAGAAGAACGCTATACTCACAGCTATATTCAAGTCGAAAGTATCGGCGCTCACCATGGCTTTCATGGATATTCTTACAAAGAAAAATCGTGAGCCATTGTTGCCGGAGATCGCAAAGGAGTTTCACAATGCCTTCAATGTCTACAAAGGCATTGGCAAAGCAAGTGTTATTACTCCTGTGCCGATGGACGCAGCAACACGCGCAGAGTTTGAAGCTATCGTAAGGAAACTCAGCAACAGGAAAGAAGTTGAGCTCGAAGAAAAAGTAGATAAAGATTTGATCGGCGGGTTTGTACTTAATGTTGAGGACAAACAGATTGATGCTTCGATCAGGAACAACCTCAAGAAGTTGAAATTGAAGTTTAGTGAGAACCCTTACATAAAGGAATTTTAACATCGAACAAAGAACATCCAATAACGAATAAAGAAGTTATCATGGCAGAAATAAGACCCGAAGAAGTTTCAGCAATATTAAGAGAGCAGCTCGCGCATTCGAAGACCGATGCGCAACTCGAAGAAGTTGGTACCGTGTTAACGGTAGGCGACGGTGTTGCACGTATCTACGGCCTCACGAAAGCACAGGCAGGTGAACTCCTCCAGTTCGAGAACGGACTTCGTGCAATGGCCCTCAACCTGGAAGAAGACAACGTAGGTGCCGTGTTGCTTGGCGAATCGAAAGAGATCCGCGAAGGCGACACAGTAAAACGTACCGGCGTTATCGCTTCTATCAAAGCTGGCGACGGCCTCCTTGGCCGCGTGGTTGACACGCTTGCTAACCCGATCGACGGTAAAGGACCGATCGCTGGCGACCTTTATGAAATGCCGATGGAACGTAAAGCTCCCGGCGTTATCTTCCGTCAGCCTGTAAACGAGCCGCTGCAAACTGGTATCAAAGCGATCGACGCTATGATCCCGATCGGCCGCGGTCAGCGTGAGTTGATCATCGGCGACCGCCAGACTGGTAAGACTGCCGTTGCGATCGACACGATCATCAATCAAAAAGAATTTTACGAAAAGGGTCAGCCTGTTTTCTGTATCTATGTTGCTATCGGGCAGAAAGCATCTACAGTAGCGGGTGTTGCAGGCACGTTGGAGAAAGCCGGCGCTATGGCTTATACAGTTATCGTATCTGCTTCGGCAGCCGATCCTGCACCAATGCAGTTCTTCGCGCCGTTCACTGGTGCCGCTATCGGTGAATTCTTCCGCGACACTGGTCGTCCTGCGCTTGTGATCTATGATGATCTTTCGAAGCAGGCAGTTTCATATCGTGAAGTGTCGTTGTTGCTCCGCCGTCCTCCCGGACGCGAAGCGTATCCTGGTGATGTGTTCTATCTTCACTCTCGTTTGCTCGAGCGTGCTGCTAAGATCATCAACAACGATGCGATCGCAAGAGACATGAACGATCTTCCTGCGTCTATCAAACATCTTGTAAAAGGTGGCGGATCGCTTACTGCGCTTCCTATCATTGAAACACAGGCGAACGACGTTTCTGCATATATCCCGACCAACGTGATCTCGATCACGGATGGACAGATCTTCCTCGAAACCAACCTCTTCAACTCGGGTATTCGTCCTGCGATCAACGTAGGTATCTCGGTATCGCGTGTGGGTGGCTCGGCGCAGATCAAGTCGATGAAGAAAGTTGCCGGTACGCTGAAGCTCGACCAGGCACAGTTCCGTGAGCTCGAGGCTTTCTCGAAATTCGGATCTGATCTCGACGCTTCTACGAAGCTTACGATCGAGCGCGGTCGCCGCAACACCGAAGTGTTGAAGCAGCCCCAGTATGCTCCCGTTCCTGTTGAGGAACAGGTGGCTATCCTTACAGCATCTACAAAGGGCTGGTTGGATAAAGTGCCCGTAGCGAAAGTGAGAGATTTCGAAAAAGAATTGTTGAGCTTATTGAGACTTCAGAACAGGCCGGTATTGGATAACTTCCGTGCCGGTAAGTTCGAAGATGCTGACCTCGATACGCTGAAGAAGCTTACACAAGACCTCGCTTCAAAATATTAATCAGTAATGCCGAGCTTAAAAGAAGTTAAGAGCAGGATCTCGTCGGTAATGTCGACGCAGCAGATCACCAAAGCCATGAAGATGGTGGCGGCGGCGAAGCTGCGTAAGTCGCAAGACCGCATCCTGATGATGCGTCCGTTTGCGCAAAAGCTGAACTACCTGCTGAAGAACCTTTCATCGGCATCCGGTGATGGTGTTGAATGGTATAATGTTGTTCGCGAAGAGAAGAAGATCCTGGTCGTGATCATCACTTCCGATCGTGGACTTTGCGGAGGCTTCAACAGTTCGGTTACGAAGGCTGCTAACAGGCTTATCCAGGATTCTTATAGCGCACAGGCGAAGGTAGGAAATGTTACGGTGTTGCCGATCGGTAAGAAAGGCTACGAATATTTTTCTAAGAGAAATGTAAAGGTTATTGATTCCTTTGTAAGCGTGTTTCAGAATCTTTCATTCGAACGCGTTGCTGAAGTTGGTGAATATATCATTGATGCATACAAGAAGGCGGAGTACGATAAAGTAGAGATTGTTTACAACGAGTTTAAGAACGTTGCAACGCAGATCTTACGTACCGAGCAGATGTTGCCGGTGATCACTCCAAAACAGGATAAGAAGACACAGGAAGTTGATTATATCTACCAGCCGGATCGCCAGGAGATTATTGATGGGTTGATTCCGAAGTCGTTGAAGATGCAGTTATACAAGGCTGTGTTGGATTCGAATGCTGCGGAGAATGGTGCGCGTATGACGGCGATGGATAAGGCGACAGAGAATGCGGGAGACTTGCTGAAGGATCTGAAGTTGACGTACAACCGTACGCGCCAGGCGGCGATTACGAAGGAGATCCTGGAGATTGTAGCGGGAGCGGAGGCGTTGAAGTCGAGCTAGAGTGTATTAGTTTCTAATGGTTTTAATATCGAAAAACCCTGTAGCAGATGTTGCAGGGTTTTTTGTTTGTACGGTTTTCCTGATCATTTCATCATCTTTCTCCCCTCGATCGATCTTTCGTCTGTGAGTATGTCGTTCTTGTGATCACGATGGAATTCTCTGGTCGTGATATTGATTTGCTGCACGCATTCTTCGGCAACGAGCGCCTGAAGCGTGTTACCATTCGTGCTTCTTTTTCGCGAGGCATGCTGTCGGTATCACGCGATGTAGATGTGGTAATGGAATTGGAGTATCCCACCGGTTTCGGACCCGTACTGGCATCGATGAAGTTTGCGCTAAAGGGAATATTGAAATTGAAGATTGACGTGGAGACCGTAAATGGTGTTGCCCGGTGCTTGTCTGTTTTTATGAACAGCGGCAGAGTTTTGATTTTTGAAGAGTAGCATGGAGTGCCTTCCAGAAAACCTGACAATGATGTTGGTGGTTTTGGAATTGAGGAGTTAAGGGCTATTGATGTTCGTAATGTTGCATTATGGACATCGACAAATACCTGCAACCGGAATTTGAATTTTCGGGAGTGGATTTCAACTACATGCGCGCTCACGGAATCTCAATCAAAGAAGTGAAGGAAGTTATTTCGAATGCGCGGACGGCAACTGACGATTTCTTGGAGGAATACCCGGAACATTGTCGTTGGATATCCACCGGATTTAGTGAACGAGCCAGGTGCCTGATCATAGTTCTAAAATTTAGAGACAACAGGTTTATATTTCAAAACATAAAACTTGCAACAGAATATGACATCGAACATTATTGGTGCAGAAGAGGATGATGACGAAGATCGTGCGTTCAAGGCGCGTTATACTGACGAAAATGGAAATTTTCTTTGGCGCAAACTTTGTGATGACGTAACCTCCAACCCAAACCGGCGGGTCAGAACCTTCGCAGAAGTCCACTCTGAAATGATGGAACGCATGAAAAAACGCGACGAAGAGCAACGTAAAAAAGACAATGGATCGGAAGATGCTGCGTAGCACCGCTACATAAATATTACCTTCGTTTCGTGCGCTACTATCGCATCTTCAACCTCCTCAGCCTCGACGTTGCCCTCGGCGCCGTGATCTGCGCCGCGTTCTTCGCGAAGATCCTTCGCGTTCACGTCCTCCTCCAGGGCTACCTGCTCCTCGGCATCATCGTGTGGCTCATCTACACCGCCGACCACCTGCTCGACGCATGGACTATGCGCGAAGCCGCCACCTCCGAGCGCCACAGCTTTCATCAAAAACATTTTATCACCATACTCCTCGCATTTCTCGGCGCCGGCATCGTAGCCGCCGGCCTCATCTTTCTCATCCGCATACAACTCATCAGCGCCGGTATTGTCTTAAGCGTCTTTGTAGTCACCTACCTGCTCGTCAATCGTGGGCTCAAATATTTTAAAGAACTCACAGGCTCCCTGCTCTATACCGGCGGCGTATTGTTGCCCGCATGGTCTCTTCACACACAACCCGCCACTGCCGGCCAGTTAACGCTCATCATCATCTTCACGCTCATCGCATTCACTAACCTTCTCATCTTTGCACGCTTTAGCATAGGCGAAGACATGCTGAACCGGCAAAAGTCGCTGGCCACCATCATGGGTGTGAAACCAATGAACACATTGATCTCGATTGTCTTCGCGATAAGTTTTAGTGTAATGATCTACCAGGCTATACAGGATGTTTCATCAGACTTGATCATCCTGTTCGTAATGGAGTTGATACTCCTGGTGATATTCGTAACGAAGTATTTCCGTTACGATGATCGCTATCGTCTTTATGGCGACGCGATATTCCTGTTACCCGTTATTCTCCTTACCTGACTTCAGCAACCTGCAGAAGCTTTGCTTTCTCTTCCATCAGCACTGTGATCTTCTTTAAATAATCGATCTCTTTCTTCGCGAGGTCCAGTTGATTTCTCAATTCCGCCAGTTCACGATCGATAGGCTGATTGATCTCTGGTTCAGGCGTCTTATAGTAATGAAAGAAGTTGTGATCCAGCACTTCTGAGATCTTGATCAGCAGGCCGGTATCCAGGTCTTTCTTCTTGAAGATCCGGTACACATTCTGCCTCACCGTTCCCAGCTGGTCGGCCAGGTCCGACAGTTTCATGTTCCTCGATTCGAATACCTCCTGTACTTTAGGGCCGATCTGCACGTCGGGGATTATGACTTTCTGTTCCATTTTTGTTTGGGTGAAAGACAAATGTAAACAAATGAGTTACAGACTGTCGCCCCCCAGTTTACGGTAAAAATATATTTGTGATAACATGTATCTAGTCGATTACCTCGTAATCTAAACGCTGATATAACCTTAATTTTAGGCACTTGTCGTTAACCGAAAACCGAAACCAGCCCCGTTTTAGCCGGGGACAGTCCCAGCGCTTTATGCCTGCTGTTAAGCTTTTTTACCAGGACGAATACGCCACACTCGAACTGGACGAGTCGGTACCGTGCGTTAAGCTTAAGCTTGAAGGCATGCCGCGATTCAGTGAACACTATCAACTTGTACAACGCAAGCGACTCGACTTGATGCGCGAAGGAATGAAGCGACATAAGCTCCTCCACATGCTCACCGATAGCCGGACTGCCGGTCCCGTTATCGAAGAAGATGTTCAACACTTCCGCGAAAAGATATTGCCCGAGATGGAGAAAGCCGGCGTGCGTTATCTCGCTATCGTAATGCCGAGCAACGTGTTCACACGAATGACTATCCAGGACATGACTAACGGAGCCAGCCTTATAACCGTCCGTTACTTCGAATCTATCCGCGAAGCACGCGAATGGCTTCGAAGCAAAAGTCCCGAGCTACTGTAGATTTTTATCGTCAGTAAACGTTAGCGGTGCGTTTGTTTAGACAAGTAAGCGCTCCATTCTAAAAATTACCCGCATTTTCTTACCTGTTTCTTACGCTTCTGCAAACAAATGATGATGAAAGAGTTATCTTGTTTTTACTTTGTCGTTAAACAATGCGTAACTCAGTTGGCCTGTCTCACCAAAGCAACGTCATGCAGATGTTGGACAATCTGCCCGCTGTAGTATTTGAGTATTCAGTATTCCCCGACGGCACACGCGACTTCACTTATATCAGCCCACGATGCGAAGAGATCTTAGGCGTAAGCCAGGAAGTTCTTCTTCGCGGTATCGTGCCGATGAAGAACTTCATCTATCACGAAGACTGGAATACATTTCATACAAGCACCGAACAGAGCCTTGCTAAACTTCAACCATGGAAGTGGGAAGGCCGGCTGAACAGCCGTGGCCAGGTAATCTGGATCGAAGCCAGTGGCATGCCCACACGCATGTCCGACGGAGTTGTGGTATGTCACGGTATCATTACCGACATCACACAGAGGAAGCATCTCGAACAGCGCCATCGCGAATCGGACAAGAGATATCGCGACCTTGTTGACCATCTTCCTCTTGCCATCGCTATTCATGCGCAGGGCAAACTTGTTTATGCCAATCGTCATGCATACGACATGATGGGCGCCGTGCGCGAAGAGGATCTTATTGGCAGAAATGTTATCGACTTCGTACATCCGGATTATCGCGATGTGATCCGTGAGCGCATGAAGCTTGCAGCGCAGGGTTTCGAAGTTCCGCCAATCGAAGAGAAATTTATCCGCCTCGATGGAAAAGTTATCGACGTGGAGACCACCGCATATCCATTCTCGCACCAGGGCATGCCTGCCGTGCAGATCATCGTAAAAGATGTTACCGAGAAAAAGGAAGTGATCGAATCGATGCGTAAAACGGAGACGTTGTTCACGCAGCTGTTCGAAAACTCACCGATGGCCATCGTTATACTCGACGACAAAGGAAACGTGGTGCAGATCAACCAGGGCTTTCATGAGATGTTTGGTTTCAGCATCGATGAATTGAAAGGTCATGGTTTGAATGCTTTCATCGTACCTGAAGAACTAGAGGCAGAAGGCAATGACCTGAACAGTCTCATCTCTAGTTATAAAGTTATCAAGATCGAAACACAGCGCAGGCGTAAAGATGGTGAGATGCTTTCGCTGATCGTGTACGGCGTACCCGTTCACATGGAAGACAGGACCATCGGCATCTTCGGCGTGTATGTAGACATCACGGAACAGAAGAAGATCGAGAAGGAACTGAAGATCAGGAATACAGAGCTCGATAATTTCGTATATAAAGTGTCGCACGACCTGCGTGCACCGTTATCGTCGATACTTGGTTTGGTGAATCTTGCCAACATGCCGGGCAACGACGACAACCCCGGAACTTACATGGCACTCATTGGTCGCAAGGTGGAGCAGCTCGATCACTTCATCAGCGATGTGCTTAGTCACTCGAAGAACCTGAAGCAGGACGTAACGATCGAGAAGGTAGACCTGAAGCAGATCATCGCGAATACATTCACAGACCTTAGTTATCTCCGCACTGCCGAAGTAGTAACGACAGAGATCGACATACAGGGCAGCGATTTTTATACGGACCGCTGGAGGTTAGCCGAGGTCTTCAGAAACCTGATCTCGAATGCGATCAAATACCGGAGAATGGACATAGAACGTCCTACGGTTAAAGTTACAGTGCGCATCAACGAAACGGAGGCCGACATCAGCTTTAGCGACAATGGCATCGGCATAGAACCAGACAAGCTTCTCAACATCTTCGAGATGTTCTATCGCGCAAGCACTCAATCCGACGGCTCGGGGCTTGGGCTTTACATTGTGAAGAATGCTGTCGAAAAACTGGGAGGACAGATTGATGTGTTTAGCAGGCCGCTCCAGGGAACGGAATTTAAAATTATCCTACCGAATCAAAGATCTTGATCAAAGAGGTTGTTTCCAGTCAAGACATTGGGGCCTTCCTACAACTTCCTAATACCCTAAATAAAAATAATCCCCATTGGATCCGTCCACTCGACAAGGACGTGGAGGCTGTGTTCAATCCTGAAAAAAACAAAGCATTTCGTCACGGTGAATGTGAGCGATGGATCATGCTCGACGGTTCCGGAAATGTTGTTGGTCGCGTTGCTGCTTTCGTGAACAAGAAGACGGCAACGAAGGGCAATGAACAACCGACAGGTGGGATTGGATTTTTCGATTGCGTGAATGATCGTGCGATAGCATTCGCTTTATTCGATAGGTGCAAACAATGGCTTCAGCAAAAAGGCATGGAAGCTATGGATGGCCCTATCAACTTTGGTGATCGCGACCGGTGGTGGGGCTTGCTGATCGACGGATTTGATCGCGATCCGAATTACCAGTGTAACTACAATCCTCCGTATTACCGGGAGCTCTTCGAAGCTTATGGTTTCCAGGTATACTTTTATCAATACACTTTCGGAAGATTAATAGCTGGCCCGTTGAGTGAACGTCTATGGAAGAAGTCGCGGATGGTGGAGAACAATCCCGACTATACTTTCCGTCACCTGGACAGATCGGAGATCAATAAAATGCCCGCGATGATCAAGCATGTTTATAACAAAGCGTGGGCGAGTCGCGGAGAAATTCCGGAGCTAACGGAAGCGCAGGCCAAACATATCGTGAACCAGATGCGGCCGATCATTGACGAGCATTTGTTGTGGTTCGGTTTTTATAAAAACGAGCCGGTGATCTTTTTCCTTTCGTTGCCCGAAGTGAACCAGGTGTTCAAGTATGTGAATGGGAGAATGGATCTGTTGGGTAAGATCAAGTTTGTGTGGCATAAATTCAGGAAGGTAGACCGTAAAGCTTTCGGCATCTTATTTGGGATCGTACCAGAGCACCAGGGCAAGGGATTGGACGGTGCTATTATCATGCACTTCAGGAAACTGATGCAGGAAGATTATAAACGCTACGACGAATACGAAATGAACTGGATCGGCGATTTCAACCCGCAGATGATCAGGGTGGCAGAACAGATCAATACGGAGATCTGGAAGACACACGCAACGTATAGATTCCTGTTTGACAGATCGAAACCATTCAAGAGAATGCCATTTATATCAAAGTGAGTTTCTTTTGAATCTCGGATCTGTACAGTGGTCCGATCGGAATTTCTTCTTTACCGATGAACACTGCATGAGGGCTGTAAGATGTAATCTTATTCAATGCCACGATGAATGATCGATGAACGCGTAAGAATTCATCGGCAGGCAGCATCTCTTCGACGGTCATAATAGTTTGCTTGGTGATCAACGGGTGTTGTCCCTTACAATGGATCTTCACATAATCTTTCAGGCTTTCGACGTGACTGATGTCGTCGATAAATACTTTCACCATCTTACGATCGACGCGGAAGTAAAGAAACCTTGGGGATTCAGCTAAAGGCTTATCGACTTTCGATGATCGAACGTTGGGTTGCACAGCCTTCTGAACTGCCTTCAGGAATCGATCGAAGGAGATTGGCTTCAATAAAAAATCGACGGCGTTGAGATCGAAGCCATCCATGGCATATTCGCGATGTGCCGTTGTGAAGATCACCTTCGGCGGATCGGCGAGTGTCTTCACCAGATCGGTACCCAACAACGTTGGCATTTGTATATCGAGAAACAGCAGATCAACCTGCTGGCGTTGAAGAAAATCGAAAGCGCCGACAGCGTTATGACATTCACCCGCTACTTCGAGCATGGGTGTGTTGGTGATGTGCGCACGAAGTACATCGAGTGCCGGGGGTTCATCGTCTACGATCAGGCAACGGATCTTCATGTCAGGCGACTGCAATCTTGTTAAGCATCAGGGTGAGAGTTACTACGTACGTTTCTTCGTCTTCGGAGATACGTAAGTCGTGTGCCTGCGGATACAGCAGGTTCAGTCGTTTTTTTCACGTTAACAAGGCCGAGGCCCGATTGCGGGGGTTTTACTGTGTTGTTTTTTCCATTGATCAGCTTGAACACGAATTGATCGTCTTTGAGCACTATATCGAGCGACACCCACGCCTGGTCTTCCACCATAAATGCCCCGTGCTTGAAACTGTTTTCAACGAAAGGGAGGAGCAACAGTGGTGCGATGATGTGCCCCGACAACTCGCCGTTGATGTTCATAGAATGATCGAGCCTATCGCCCAGCCTGCCTTTTTCGAGTTCGATGTATGTTTGAATGACCCGGATCTCCTGTTCGAGTGCAATCGCCGTCGTATTGCATTCGGTAATCATATACCGCATGAGGTTCGACAGTTTGTGAATGGCTTCGGCGGTGTGTTGTGAATTGCGAAGTGCCATCGAATAGATGCTATTCAATGTGTTGAACATGAAGTGAGGATGCAACTGGTTCTTCAGAAGTTCTAACTCGGCGCGAAGTTTCTCTTTTTCGAGTCTTTCGTTTTCGGAGCTCTTGAGATACCAGTGTTTCAATAACTTGATCGCAATAAAAAATCCCGACACTGTAAGCGATCCGCGCAAGCCACCCATGAATGAATAAAAGATGGTTCTCGCTTTACTCGGTGCGCCGATAAATCCACGGAAGGGTTCGATCAAAAGATTAAGTGACACCGGCGATAGCAATGCCGTCATCACGATCAACGCAAGCACGCTTCCGAAGCCCAACCAGTATTTTCCTTTGAATAACAATTTTGGCAGTACGATGTAGCTCACGCTGTAACTGAGAAACATGTGCATGGGCAGGTACAGCAGCGCTTCGGTGAAAGAGAGGACGAACGTCATGGGTTCGATCCTCGGGTACATGAAGGCGTAGATCACGCCCTGGAAGAACCACGCAAAGATCCAAAAGATCACGTGGCGACCGATCCGCTCTGCGTGATCGTTCGACAGGACAAGCCGGGTGAAGAAACTATCCATTATGAAGCATACTGATTTCTGTCGACAAAGTTTCAGTTTGTCGACGAAAATGCCGGTTTAGAAGACGGGCACTTTTCATAACATCAATCACACCTGTTGGTCGAGTAACTACGGCATTGTGGATGCAGTCTGAAAACATGGTCGGTCGCCGTCGTAAATCACATCATGAAAAAGATGATGATTACCGCGGCATTGATGGTGACCATAATGGTTGCCAATGCACAAGAGCAAAAGAATTACTGGGTGGTAGAAACGAGCGCAGCCGGAACATCGGTCGTGAAAATATACGATCTCAACAATCAGCTGGTGAGGCAAGTAGATGTCGGTAGGAGGATTGACATCTCAAGGATAAAAGAAAGGAAAATGCTTAACAGAATGTTGACAGACAATTAGCTCACGTCGGGAAAAGGATACGATAGAGTGGGCTATAATGAAGTCGGCTTAAACGCCGGCTTCAATTTTTGAGGAGCGACTGTAAGTGTAGAAGTTCCGGGCTTTTGGCGACCAGCAGCGCAGCTATCAGACGATCGAACTTATCAAGCTTATAGTTTATTTCTTTAGCTAGGTCTTTCGGATTAGATGCCAGGCTGTAATCAGATAGTTTGACGTCCGCATTGTGGCATACTTCGACTATCCAGTCTTCCAAACGTGGACAAATGACCACGAGGCTATTCTTCTTATCTGTAAGATTGCGAATCCTGTGATTTTCGGAGAGAATTTTGAATTGACTTAGCAGTCTGGGTTGGGATCCATTCGGATCTTCATCAATTAGTCCAATGTTACCAATACTCTTTTGAAGGAAGTTACAAACATCTCCTTTGTCATTTTGATGTAAAACTTTTTTCCTTGGTACGCCTAAGCCCATAACAAGACGTTCATCAGGCTTACACTCAAGGGCGATTTTCATTGTTAATGAAGAGGTCAAGATTAAAGAAGATATCAATATCCAGAATTTGACCTAACTCGTCTTCTGTCAAGGTGCGAATCTTGGTTTCGTAATTTTCCATATAAGCAATCAACACATTTAGATCTTTTTTATTTGCCTTTTCCACAACTGAACGTAATAAATATGAATTGTGCGTCGTAAAAAAATATTGATTTGTGTCATCGAGAGCAATTCGCTCGGCCAGATATTTCGTGTAAAAGGGAAATGTATTCGCCTCAGGTTCATCGAAAATTAGAACAGCATCTTTATTCGTTTCCAAGCAAGCGGAGAAAAAAACAATTCTTTTCAATGTTTCGGAGATACTATTGTAGGAATGTACAAAAGTATCTTCTCCGGCTTTATGATAAATTTCGAATTCTCGTTCGGCAGTTCTAAGATAAAGTTCAAAGCCCTTTGCCCTGAAAAAATTGTTGCAAAATGATCGGAATTCCTTATCAGTAATGAGGATACTGGTAAGATTCTCACCAAACGGACTCATCAGAGGACCAGGCTGCGGATTATTGGGAATGATGCCGGTCTTATATGAATAATATCGACAGTTTATATCGAGGGGAGGAGCGTATATGTTAAATGGAGATCCGTTGATTTGATAAGAAACATTTCCTGAGAGATTCTGATTTGTGACATACCTCAGTGTGAAATTATTGTGGCCGAAATTGTATTCCAGAACGACCGACACTGTGTCAGTGGCAACCTTTGCAGGTGTATCGACTTTGTTATTGTAGAACAGTTCGGTAAGTGTTCGGAACCTAACGAAGTTGCTAATTTGAAATCCTCCGTGATGTAGTCCAAAAATTGACAACGCTTCAAGAATATTTGTTTTCCCCGCATTCGGCTCGCCGATTAGGATATTGATCTTTTTACAATCGATCTGGAGATCACGGATCGACTTGAAGTTGGAGATACCGAACCCTTTTATCATTCAACAAAAATACACAATCACTAAGACACAGCAACTTTTCCGACAGCCTCGATAAATCTGTCGAGATCTTTGGTTGTCGTGTACACATGAGGTGTTATGCGCACAGCGCTTACATTTTCCCATGTGATGGGTGTAGAGATGATCTGGTATTTCTCCATCAATGTGTTAACGATATCACCAGGTTTCATTCCATCGATACTGAATGTTCCGATCGCACACGAGTATTCCGGTTTGAGAGAGATGTGAAGTTTGATCTTCGGATTCTGTACAAGAGCATCGCACCAGTATTTCTTCAGGTAGTGAAGACGTTCCTGTTTACGACGGCCGCCGATGGCAAGCTGAAAATCGATAGCCTGGCCGATAGCCTGTTCGGGTGCGAATGAACGTGTGCCGAGTGCTTCGAACTTACGGATGTCTTCGCTTTGAGGCGTTGCTGTCGGGAACAACGGCCACGTCTTTCCAATATGCTCGCGACGGATGTACATCAGGCCGGTTCCAAAAGGAGCGCAGAGCCACTTGTGAAGACTGGTTCCAAAATAATCGCAGTTGAGATCGGAGATCTTATAATCGAGATGCGCGAATGAATGAGCAGCGTCGACAATAGAGATAATTCCTCTCTTGCGTGCTTCCGCACAGAGCTTCGCAGCGGGAAGGATCTGGCCGGTCCATGTCATGAGGTGCGTGATGTGCCAGATCTTTGTCTTCGGAGTTGTTGCGTTGATGTATGCTTTCAAAACAACATCGTCGTTGTCGAGAGGGAGGTCGAGACTGATCCAGTTGATCTTAACGCCTTCGCGGAGCTCGCGTTGTTTCCATGCGTGGATCATGTTGGGATAATCCTGTTTTGTCATTACGATCTCATCGCCACGATTGAGATCGATGCCCCATGTGAATGTTCCGAGTGCTTCGGTCGTGTTTCGATTGATAGCGAGTTCTTCATTTGAAACACCGGCGAGGTCGGCCATCTTACGGCGCAGTGGCTCGCGTCCTTTGTCGAGGATCTGCCACATGTAATATGTAGGTGCCTCGTTGCTCAGGTGATAATAACGGTCTACGGCATCCTGCACAACTTTAGGTTGCGGGCTTACGCCACCATTGTTGAGATTAAGCATGTTGGGTGAAACCGTATATGCCTGCGCCATGCGTGCCCAAAGTTCTTCGTCGGAGGCTGCTGCCGTTGGCGAAAGTTTTTGGAGCGACAACAATGCATCAGAGACGTTTTCGGAGGCTGCTGCTGCGGCCATCGGTGTTAACGCTACGGCGCCAGCGACACCGAGTGTTCTTTGAATAAAGTTTCTTCGGGAACTCATAGGATAAGGGATTATTGAAAGGTAATAATCTTACCGAAAATTAACTACGAATTTTCCATGTCGCCCAGCTCGATCTCGAGTGCTTTAGTGCTGAGGATGATTTCATTCAATGAGAGCGCGAGGGAGATCAATAACAAGACGAGGCTGATACCGAAAACAGCATACGCCACCATATCGTACCGGATGTAAAAAAAGAACATGCAGAGCACACAAGTAAAAAAAACTGATGACACCCGTAGCCTGCATTTGTTTGATGAGTGTCATGCGGCGTTTCAGATTTTTTATCTGGCCACGAAGCAATTCCGGATCTTCGAAACCTTGCTTATACTTTCCGTGAAGATTGCGGATGAGTGTAGACAGGGCGAGAAACCTGTTGGTATAAGCGAGCATCAATAAGGTTATTGCCGGAAATAACAGTGCGGGTGTGTTTATAGACATCTCCATATCAGCTTACTTTTTGAAGTCTTCTTAATGATTTTCCTAACCATGAGATGGTGCCAACGACAGCGATTGTCATGCAGCCACCGAATATTACGCTTGGTGCTGTGCCCAGTGCACGGGCAGCCAATCCCGATTCGAACATACCGATCTCATTCGATGAACCGAGAAATATATTATTCACTGCGGATACCCGGCCCTTCATGTTCTCAGGTGTTAATGTTTGCAATAGCGTGGTGCGAATGATCACGCTCACGCAATCAAAAGCGCCGCTGGCAATTAAGAGGAATAGCGACAGCCAGAAATATGTACTCAGTCCGAAGCCGATCATACAGAAACCGAAGCCAGCCACGCACCACAACAGCAGCCGGCCCATGTTTTTTTTGATGGGATTATGAATGATCACGAATGCCATCAGCAACGCACCGATAGATGGAGCGGCGCGCAATGCTCCGAAGCCGACTTCGCCCACGTGAAGGATCTCTTCGGCAAAGATTGGAAGTAATGCAACAGCACCACCGAACAACACGGCAAACAGGTCGAGTGATATTGCTGCAAGAACAATTTTATTGGTGAACACAAATTCTAATCCTGCCTTGATCTTTTCAACCATCCCTTGCTGATCGCTTTCGGGAGGCAATGGTTTACTGTTAACCATCAACACCAAAAAGGAATGCAACGGCAGTGAGCGTTACGTCAATCGTGTAAGCGATGGGGATCCCCAGCTTCGCAGCAAGCAAGCCCGCTACTGCCGGGCCAGCTATTGAAGCTGTTTCCCATATCGTACTGTTAACGGTAACTGCATTCGGGAACAACTCACGAGGGATCAACTGGGGCATGAAAGAGAAATTTGCGGGCGTAAGAAATCCGCGCGCTACGCCGCTGAGGAAGATAACTGAATAGATCGGGATTACTCCTAACGATCCAACTTCGGTAGAAAGAAATAACAGCAACGAAGAACATAACAACAATGTAGCCATACACCACACGATGATCTTCTTACGATTAACCACATCGGCAACGTGACCAGCATACAACGAGACAACGATCGAAGGAATGGCTTCAGCTAAACCGATCAATCCCAACGCGAGAGGATCTCTTGTGAGATAATAAACCTGCAGACCGACAACAACACCCTGTATTTGTGTAGCAAGTGTTACGCAAAACCTCGCGGAGATGTAGTACCGGAAGTCGGCGATCCGAAGGACTGCGTACGGATCACTCATTTTGAAAAGACATATTTGTCGACGGCTGCCATTGCTGTATCAAGTCGTTGTTGTTCGCTGCCTTTCACTTCGATAAAAGGCACCGGCTGGTTTTTCATTTCGCGGAGATAGATATTATACAACTCTTCGCGACGATCCGGGTGCTCGCGAAGCGGATCGGCAATCCAGGGGATGTCGATATAAGTAAGAAGATAGAGATCGTACTTGCGTTCATTGATGATATCGAGAATGCTTTGGTCGCAACGACCGTATTTGAAATCGCTCCACACCTTGATCACGATAAGATTGGTATCGCATATGAGAACTTTGTTCGCGTCAGCGAGCCATTCGTCCTCCATGCGGATCTGTCCATGGGCGATCATAACAAGGTCCGCCTCTTCGTACGGTTTGTTGAGGCGGTTAAGATATGCGCGGGCATATTCTTCTACCCAAACGGTGTTGAGCCGTTTCGCAAGAGCTTCGGAGAGCACGGTTTTGCCTGTGCACTCGGGCCCGAGGATGCAGATTTTTTTTAATGTCAGTGTGTTGTTGCATTGAGCTGCAAATTAACCATCAACTTTGGTGTTACGATCGGGGGATCCCGCCTCTTTTCTCCCAGGATGCAGCACTTCGGGGCCCAGGGCGGGATGACACCTTCGAAGGGATTTTACTATCTTTCAGGTTTAAACAACACCATAGGTGAAACGCAGGCAGGCCATTAGGCATCTGGGAGTTGGCTTTTCTTCCGCTATTGTCGGCGCATCGTGGCTTTCTTCGTGTAAAAAGGACGATCCCGGCCCCGAGATCCAATATGATGGAAACGTGATCGTGATCGGCGCAGGCCCCGCAGGCCTTTACGCAGCCGACATCCTCATGACACGCGGGCTGAACGTTACCGTGCTCGAAGCAAGCAGCCAGGTTGGCGGACGTGTAGCATCACTCAGGAATCAACAGGACCTTCCATACCAGTCGATAGCCGACTTCCCCGTGGAGCTCGGCGCCGAATACTGGCAGGGCAGCGACTCAGCACTCGGTAAGCTGATAGCCAATCTCAATCTCGAAACAGTAGAGATCACCGACGAAAGCAAGCGATACATCATCGATACTGCCGTGAAGTCTGCGGCCGATTGGACCGGCAACGCCGACTTCGAATTTGCACAGGCATTTATTGCTAACCTGAAGACCTACGCTGGCGGCACTACTTCTGTGCAAGATGCAGCTGGTGGCGCTAGTGCACAGGCGTTGGCAATCATCAATTCGGCAGCAGGAAATTTTTATGGTTCTTCTGCCGATCGCGTTGGCATAAAAGGAATTTCAGAGCAACTGAAGCTCATCAGCCACGACACAAAATATTATGTTCTGAAGAAGAACGCCATGCAGGACCTCATGATCTCGAGGTTCGACAACGTTTATCCGAAGATCCAATTCAATTCGCCAGTGAAGGCGATCGATTATACAACAGACCCGATCGTTCTTACACTTGAAGATGGTTCTACAGTAACGGCCAACAAAGTTGTTGTTACCGTGCCCGTAACCATATTGAAGAACGGGATCACATTCACGCCAGCGTTGCCATCCGAAAAGACCTCAGCCCTTGCGAATATCGGCATGGATCCGTCGATACGTGTGGCACTTGATTTCAAAAAGAATTTCTGGGGCGACGATTCTTCATTGATCTGGGGCGGAACGACATCGCCAAGTTATTTCAGCGCAGGTTTGAACAGGAGTGAGTTCAATCAAACACTCACAGTAACTGTAAACGGTCCGAAAGCACTCGAGCTGTCGAACATTGCCGACGGTGATACCATTGTGAAAGCAATTCTTGCAGAGCTCGATAAGATCTACAACAAACAGGCAACGCAGTTTATTCGCACCGGCCTTCCTCCCGACGACCAGAAGATGATCTACTTCATTAAAGACTGGACGAAAGAGAAGTACATACAGGGAGGATTTTCGTACCCGCTTGTAGGAACAACGCTCGATGATCGTTCGGCATTGGGTGCGCCGGTAAAAGACAGGTTGTTCTTTGCGGGTGAAGCAACGGACATCAGTGGCGATGCAGGCAACCTGAATGGAGCGCTGGTTTCGGCAGAGAGGGTGTCGGAAGATCTGGTGCTGGCGATTAAGAAAGTAAGCTAGCTGGCGCGAGCCGCGAAGCGTCTGAACAGTGCGACAATAAATCCTACCATAAGTACTCCTGTTCCTAACCAAAGCATGTTGATGAGCGGAAACTCTTTCGCTTTGATCACCACCCAATTTTTCTGACGTGAAGACATCGCTATCGTGAATGTATTCGTCTCCGGGTGAATGTTCATGAGACCCAGCGTGATGCCGAGATCATTTACTTCTACAGGTAATGCTCTTGCCGACTTCTGATCTTCGATTAAGAGATAGGTTCTGCATATATTCCTGGGTGTTCGCCCTGCACTTTTAATTTTCGCCTGTACGGCTATGTCGTTCGGGCGAACCTTTGTACCCCATGATCGTATCGATGCGCAGCACATCTTCGAGCACGGCCACATAATCGTTTACGAAGAACTGCTGACCCATTGAGATCGTTACTTCTTCGGGTTTGCTCCACTCGAAACTTTCTTCGGGATCGGCATAAGCCGTAACGTGCGTGTAGATGTCGCGGCTAAGATCTTTCTTGATGGAGGGAGATGCAACGAAGCCGCCCATGCCCTCATTAACCTGTATGCGGGGGAGTAATGTTGTTACCAGTTTATCGTTCTTGCGAAGCTCGATCTCGTAGTAAGTATTTTCTCCATACACTTCGAAGGTGTCGTACTTGTTGTAAACTTTCTTTCCTTCGTAGAACAGGTCTTTCATCGCGATAACGATATGTTTATCGTTGGTCGGGACTACTTCGCTTTTCTTTACATAACCTTTCTTGTTCCGGAACTCGAGTCGTTCGCCGCGATATTCAATGTCGTAGTCGGCCATTGTTCTTGGCTCGTTGATGAACAGGAAAAGATTGTCGCGATTGAATTCCGTTCCCATCTCCCTGTTCACGAGAAGTCGCTGTTGTTTAATGAAACAACTTTCGACTGACCCGCAGAGAACAAGATCCCGAGTAACATCATCCAATGCCAATGTGCGCAATAGCGCCGCCCGACATCCTGGGATTAGCACGAAGAAGAGAAATGAGGACACGGATATTTGAAACAATAAGATAGGTTCCGGCCAACGCCAATGCTACGAAAGATGGTTTCGTAACGCGACCCACGGTGATGATCAGGGCGAAGATGATGAGCGACACGAGAACAACCGGCATCACTTCACTCTTCCATGTGTTCTTGTCCATACGGCGCCACCAGAAGAATTGCCCGGTGCCTGAGATCAATGCGACAGTTGCGGGCAAACCAAAGTTGAAAGCGCGAGTAGAAGCCAATCTGGTCGGCAGGTGTAGCAATGTTGGAATGACCTCCGAAGAATGCCACAACTTTATTCCATACAGGAAATGAAGTTGGTACCAATACCTGGAAGCCCATGAGGCAAAGAACTGTTGCACCGAGGAAGATCCAGAACTCGCGCGAGTACGTGAGCACTTCTTTATTGCTTGCAGGTATTTCCTTCCACCGCGAAATAATTATGGCAAGTGAAACGAGGATGAAGAACGCGAGATACACCAATAACTGTCCCGATAAGCCGAGGTCGGTGAATGAGTGAACCGATGCATCGCCAAGGATGCCGCTTCGTGTGAGGAATGTTGAGTAAAGGATGAGAATAAATACGGAGACAACGAGTATCACCGAAGTTTTAAGAGCGGTGCTGCTGTTCTTGTAGGTGATCATCGTGTGCATCGAAGCGATCCAGCACAAGCCATGGAACATAAACAGCGTTCTCAACGGGATCCCAGTTCCAGTATCCGCCGAAGTTCAGTGTTTCATAAGCCCAGATCCCTCCCATCAAGATCCCGAGGCCAAGAACGGCGCCGGCGAGGACTGTCCACGGCAGTGCAGGCTTGATCCATTCGGAGTATTTTTTATCCCACAGTCCTGCAAGACAGAAGGCGAAGGGAAATAATGTTAATGCAAAGCCAAGGAACAACGTGGGAGGATGTATCACCATCCAGTAATTCTGGAGCAATGGATTCAATCCTGCCGTCACTGGGAATGAAGTTGGGATTGGTTTTAAAGATGGGGTCGTGGATCACATCGCGGAGGAGGATGAATGGATCACTGCCGATCTTCAGGCTCACCAATGGTATAACAACACCGAGGATCATCGACGCAAGAAATCCCTGCACGAGGGCGACGATCACCATCACCGACGGTTCCCATTCGCGTTGAGCGAAGATGATAACGATGCCCAGCAGTGCCTGCCAGAACATCCAGAGTAAAAAGCTTCCTTCCTGCCCGTTCCAGAACGTAGAGATCAGATAGTATATCGGCAGTCTTTTATCGGAGTGCTCGTATACATAATGATATTCGAAGTAGTGATTGTAGATGATCGAGAACAATGTTGCGATCACACCAAGAACGGCGAAGACGTGCACATAAAAACCTATGCGTCCGTTGATGAGCCATTGATTTTTTTCGGTGAGATCAGATTTAGAACGGGCCTTCACGTATGCAAAAGCACATACGATCGAACTAACAAAAGAAAGGATTACGAAGAGATGCCCTACATCGCCAATCAGCAGGTGAATAACATTATCCACGATCAGACGCCCGCTTTAAGTTCCTCGTTTACATACTTAGAAGGGCACTTCAGGAGGATCTTGTCGGCTACGAATGTATTGTTGTGATAAGAGCCAATGACAACCACCTTCTCCGAACGTGTGAAGTCGGCTGGCATAGGTTCGTTGTACACTACTTCCTGTTCTTTGCCGTTGGCGTCTATTAACAAAAAAGAGAATGATACTTTGTCGTGGCCGGGGTGAATTCCGACGATCTCGCCGGATGCGTCTTTCTTGAGCTCGCCCACCACGTGAATGCTCCTGGAGCTACCGGTAGAGGCCATTTGGAAAGCCTGGTCGAACGTAACGTAGGTGCTGGATTCGCCGGCAGACATTACGATGATGCCGATGGCTGCGGCAATCACCACGAAAGCGACGATGTATGTTTTTTTCATGACTAAGAGGGCCTGAAACGAGCTTCCACCAATCGGCGGTTGCGCCGTGCAAAGTTAACGATTATCCTCGATCTTCTGTTCCAGCTTTTTCACCTTCCTTTCAATGGAAAAGAGGTAAATGAACAGTCCCACGAGCACAATCAGGATAACGCCCACAACCACGTAGATCTTGCCGCTGGCGCGCAAGCCATCGGCCATTTCCGGTTTCTCTTGTGCAAAGGCTGCAGCCGAGGAGAATATGAACACAAGTATAGAGAGGAGCTTTTTCATTATCCGAAATATTTTTCTTCAATCAATTTAATCCTGATGCGAACAGAAGCGATCCAGAAACCAAGAAGTATCCAACCAATGCAGGCAGGGTAGAACACCGGTTTCATGCTGTTGTCGAGATCATACATGTTGAATCCAGGGTTTCCGCCGCTTCCGGGATGCAACGAATCCTGCATTCGTGGAATGATGAACAACAATGGTATCATTGCGATGAACGCAAACACGTTGTAGATAGCGCTGAGTCTTGCCCGTTGATCTTCATTCTCAACAGAAGCTCTTAACACAAAGAATGCACTGTAAATGAGTAGCGTAATTGCCGAACCGTTTTGCTTTGGATCGCCATGCCACCATGTTCCCCATGCATATTGTGCCCACAACATTCCGGTGAAGATCCCAAGCATCCCGAAAGCAAAGCCTGTGTTGGCAAGTTGTGCTGAATAGATGTCGTATTTGGGATCTGGATTTCTCAAATATTTGATCGCGAACCACGAAGAGGTGCCAAACAATAAGATCATCGTAAACCACATTGGCACGTGGAAGTACAGGTTCCGAATGGTCTCGTTAACAATGTCGAGTCGGGGCACTTCAAAGAGAAGCCCGCCGATAACGGTATAAATCAATAAAATAACCGCGAAGATCTTCCACCAGGATGCTTTCATAGCGGGGACAAATATAAACGCCGCAGGCTATTTTTTGATTAATTTTGACGCCACTCATCAATAATGAAAAAAGCACTGATCACAGGTATTACGGGACAGGACGGAGCCTACCTCGCCGAACTACTGCTGCAGAAAGGATACGAAGTACACGGTATAAAAAGGCGGACTTCGCTCTTCAACACCGACCGGATCGACCATTTATATGAAGATTCTCACGAAGGCGCACCCGGCCTGAGGCTGCATTACGGCGACCTTACCGACTCGGCCAACCTTATTGGTCTCGTACAGAAAATTCAGCCCGACGAGATCTACAACCTCGGGGCGATGTCGCATGTGCGCGTAAGCTTCGATACACCAGAGTACACGGCCAACGTAGACGGCCTCGGAACACTTCGTGTGCTCGAAGCTGTTCGCATACTCGGGCTCGAAAAGAAAACGAAGGTATACCAGGCTTCGACATCGGAGCTTTATGGTCTCGTGCAGGAGTCTGTGCAAAGTGAGAAGACCCCGTTCTACCCGCGATCACCGTACGGTGTTGCGAAGTTGTACGCTTACTGGATCACTGTAAACTATCGCGAGGCATACGGAATGTTCGCGAGCAATGGTATTCTCTTCAACCACGAATCGCCTTTGCGCGGGGAGACATTCGTAACACGGAAGATCACACGCGCTGCCTGCAAGATCGCACTGGGCATGCAGTCTACATTGTTCTTAGGAAACCTGGACGCCAAACGCGACTGGGGTCACGCGAAAGATTATGTGCGTGCCATGTGGCTGATATTGCAACATTCCGTTGCCGACGACTTTGTTGTTGCTACAGGCACCACAACTTCGGTGCGTGAGTTTCTTTTGAAATCTTTTGCACGCCTGGGAATCATAGTTGCCTTCAAAGGCAAAGGTGTTGATGAAGTTGGTTACGTGAAGTCGGTTGAGAAAGAAGGAGTGAAAGTGAAAGCCGGTGATGTTGTTGTGAAGATCGATCCCGTGTACTTCAGGCCTACCGAAGTAGAGCTGCTGATCGGCGATCCTTCGAAGATCGAAAAAGCGACGGGATGGAAGCCGGAGTATGACCTCGACGGACTTGTTGCCGATATGATCGACAGCGATTATGAACTATTCCGTCGCGAAGCGTATTTGTTGGAAGGTGGACATAAGATCCTCAAGAGATCTGAATGATAGATAAACAGGAAAAGATATTCGTAGCTGGCCATCGCGGTCTCGTGGGGTCGGCTATCGTTCGGAAGCTTCAATCGGAAGGTTATAATAATCTCGTGCTCCGAACATCGAAGGAGCTTGACTTGCGTTCGCAGGCCGATGTAGAAAAGTTTTTTAAGACGGAACGTCCCGACCACGTGGTGCTTGCCGCTGCGAAGGTGGGCGGCATCGTAGCCAACAATACGTATCGCGCCGACTTTATTTATGAGAACCTCATGATAGAGTCGAACGTGATCCACCATAGTTATCTCTCGAAAGTAAAGAAGCTGTTGTTCCTCGGGTCGTCGTGCATTTACCCGAAGCTTGCACCGCAGCCGCTAAAAGAAGACTCGCTGTTGTCGGGATACCTGGAAGAAACCAACGAGCCGTATGCTGTTGCGAAGATTGCCGGTATCAAGCTTTGCGAAAGTTATCGCCAGCAATATGGTTGTGATTTCATTAGCGCCATGCCTACGAATCTTTATGGGGCGAATGATAACTACGACTTACAAAAATCACATGTAATTCCTGCGCTGATCCGTAAGATGCATGAAGCGAAAGTTTCGGGAAGCAAGACGGTTGAAGTTTGGGGAACAGGAACACCGTTGCGCGAATTTCTTCACGTGGACGATCTCGCAGATGCGTCGTTGTTTTCTTCTTAATAATTATTCGGGTCTGCAGTTCGTGAACGTCGGTGTTGGCGAAGACATGTCGATAAAAGACCTGGCAATGCTGATCCGTGAGATAGTTGGCTTTACCGGTGAAATTGTGTTCGACAAAACGAAGCCGACGGTACTCCGCGAAAACTGATGGATGTATCGAAGCTTACAGGTATGGGATGGAAACCCAGGATCGATCTGAAGACCGGGTTAAAGAGAGTTTACGAAGCAGAATTTCTTCAGCTTCTCCAGACAAACGGAAACAGGATGTAAGACAACGCCACGAGCAGTGCATCTACTGCCGCGAGCGAGAGCAGATCGTTGGTGCTGATAGAAGGATCAAGGCCATCGATACAATTCTTAGTGATCTTAACAACGAGCAACAGTGTCGAGATGATCACCGGGAAACTGAGTACAGCCATCACCACGTTGCTATTTCCCGACCTTGAAGCGATTCCCGACAACATCGTGAACGCTCCCGAAAAAGCAATCGGCGCAAGCAGCAACACCAGCGAGAACGTTGTCATATCGACAACGGGATTACCAAAGAAAATTGCGAAGAGTCCAAAGCACACGAGCGACATCACACCGCAGAGCAGCGCATTGTAAATGATCTTCGACAGGATAATGTCGTGGGGATCGGCAACGGAATAGAGATAGATATCGACGCCCTTCTTTTCGCCGATAAAACTTTTAGCCACCGAGTTCACACCGCTGAACATAACGATGATCCAATAGAGCGCGCTCCAGGCAAGAGGGCTCATCGAATTGCCTCTTAGTGAAAATGTGAGATAGCAAATGAAAGTGGTGCTTAATAAATACAGCACGATGCCGAGAACGATAGACTTCCGGCGAAGGTCGAGCGTGAATTCTTTTTGTAGCAGCGTTAGCACCGCTTATTTGAGGTCAGCGAGATACGTGTTGAAATTACGTAAAGCTACATCGGCGTAGGCAACTATAATACCGATGATGATAGAGTAGATCAACATGATGGCGATACTGGGGCTGGCCGGTTCACTGAACTCCGTAAAGCCTTCCACCACTTCGAAGTCTTTCTGGAGAAAGAGTTCTTCAGTTACTTCCTGGTAGTCTTTATAAATGTCGGTGTCCTTGTTATAGATCTGAATGGGATCGCTAACGGCTTTGTCGCTGAGGATAACATTGTTCGATCCGCGATTCTGCTCGGCCATGTTCTTATAATTTTCATAGATCACGAACTTGAGACTGTCGAGCTTTTGGATGTCGCGGTCGAGCTTTTGTTTTTTCTCCGTGAGATTCCTCTTGTTGATCTCGATACGTTTCTTGATGTATGGATTTCTTTCGAAGTATCCGACGATTGCTTCCTGGAGGTTGCCGATCACTCCTGGATTCAAAGTACGAACGTGATCTCGAAAGCGTGACGGTTTTCGATCTCTATTCGTTCGTCTAACTTCCTGTATTATTTCCTGGTTCTTTGCGTTGGCCTGGGCGTTGCGGAGTTGTTCTCTCAAAACTTCTGTCTTGATGAGATCCTGTTCTTCTACGAAAGGTCTCACGCTGAAACTAATGATGTTGTTCGCCAATGAGTCGGGGATCCCGAGTGTTTTCGCGAGACCTTTTTTGTTTTGCTCCCCGGCAAGCGCCGAGAGCTTGTCGATAGGCACTTTCTGCGAGTCGTTTGTTGAGATAATCCGAACTGAGGATCATGCTCGACTCGTAATAACTTTGGCGTATAAAAAATGTGAAAGTCGAGCCTACGATGATGCTTCCCAGGATGATGAGGAAGAACGACAGTTGTTCTCGAACGGGAGCCGGCGCAAGGTTGCGAGGAATCGCATGAAGCCCTCCACATGCCCGAGAAGAAATTGCCGATCCGCGTGAATAGCTGGCCCAGGTCGATCTCTTCGGTTTTGGTGTCGGGCTTGTTGCTGTCCATAGGGGGTTTATTGACTTTCTTACTTAGTTTTGAGCTTGCAAGGCAAACAAAGGTTCGAAATTAGAATATCTTCTTCAGTGGCAAAAGGCGTCAAAGTTTTAATTACCGGTGCTGCGGGCTTCATTGGGTTTCACTTATGCGACCTGCTCTCGCGTAAAGGCTATGTTGTAATTGGTGTCGATAACGTAAACCGATTATTACGATGTGCAGCTGAAGGAAGACCGCATCAAGGTTCTCTCAAAACACCCATCGTTTTCATTCCAATGCAATCGACATATCGAACAACGAACGGATGAAAAACTTATTTGCAGAGAACGCATTCGAGTATGTTGTTAATCTCGCCGCACAGGCCGGTGTTCGTTACTCGATAGATCATCCGCACACATACATTGAAAGTAATGTTACTGGATTCCTGAATGTGCTCGAAGGCTGCAGGTATCACAATGTGAAACATCTTTGTGTATGCATCTTCAAGTTCGGTATATGGTGCAAACAGGAAGATGCCATTCTCCATTCACGATAACGTAGATCACCCGTTGTCGCTCTACGCGGCTACGAAGAAGGCGAATGAGCTGATGGCTCACTCTTATTCATCGCTCTACGGGTTGCCGACAACCGGTCTTCGTTTCTTCTCTGCGTATGGTCCGTATGGCAGGCCCGACATGCGCTTTTTGTTTTTACGAAGAAGATCATCGCCGGTGAACCGATCGATGTCTATAACAACGGCAATATGAAGCGCGACTTCACTTACGTTGACGACATCACAGAAAGTATTGAGCGACTTCTTTCAAAAGTGCCACAAGCAAATACTCGTGGGATTACCAGAACCCGGACCCATCTACCAGCTACGCACCATACCCGGGTGTTAATATCGGTAATAACGATCCCGTGGAACTCTCGCAGTTCATTGATCACCTGGAGAAGAAGCTGGGGCGTAAGGCAATACGTGTAAACATGCCAATGCAGGATGGCGACGTACCTCAATCGTATGCCGACGTGAAAGACCTGTATGATGAAATAGATTTTAAGCCGGCACTCCGATTGAAGAAGGAGTCAGTAAATTTGTCGATTGGTATCTCGGGTACTATCACGCTAAGTAATGGACAGACTTGCTATAATAGGAATGGGTTACGTTGGACTACCACTCGCTGTAGAGTTCGGTAAGATCATCGACGTGGTTGGGTTTGACATTAATAAAGAAAGATTAAAGGAGTTATCCGGCGGTTATGATAGAACTGACGAGGTAACTTCTGATGAATTAAAAACATCAGCAAAACTTAAATTTTCGTCTAACCTGAATGACATCAAAACAGCTAACATTTTTATTGTTACTGTTCCCACACCTGTAGATGAATTTAAAAAGCCTGACTTACGACCATTAGAAAGCGCCAGCGCCACTGTTGGTAAAGTGTTGAAGAAGAACGACGTCGTGATCTATGAATCCACGGTGTATCCGGGGTGCACCGAAGAAGTTTGTGTGCCGGTGCTCGAAAAAAACAAGCGGACTAAAATTTAACATCGATTTCTTCTGTGGTTATTCGCCCGAGCGGATCAATCCCGGCGATAAACAACATCGTGTTACAAACATCAAGAAAGTAACGAGCGGCAGCACACCAGGGGATCGCAACGAAAGTTGACGAACTCTATAAGAAGATTGTTACCGTTGGAACTCATAAGGCTTCGTCGATAAAAGTTGCCGAAGCAGCGAAGGTGATCGAAAACTCGCAGCGCGATCTGAACATCGCGTTTGGTAAACGAACTCGCTCTCATCTTCGAAAAGATAGGCATCGATACACACGAAGTTCTTGAAGCGGCCGCTACCAAATGGAACTTCCTCAACTTTAAACCCGGTCTCGTTGGTGGTCATTGCATCGGCGTAGATCCGTATTACCTCACGTACAAAGCGGAGGGTGGTTGGTTATCGTCCTGAAGTGATCTTGTCGGACGCCGTATTAACGATAACATGCCAAAGCATGTGGCCAGCAGCGTTATCAAACTGATGGCACAACACGAGCTGCCCATCAATAAGGCAAATATTCTTGTGTTAGGAATTACGTTCAAAGAAAACTGTCCCCGATATCCGCAACAGCAAAGTAGTGGATGTGATTACCGAACTGCAGAGCTACGGAACGAACGTTGACATTTATGATCCGTTTGCCGAAGCGAAGAAGTGAAGAATGAATACAACCTGGAGTTGATCCAACGACCTTTAAAGAAATACGACGCTATTATACTTGCTGTTAATCATGTGGAGTTCAAGAATCTCGACTGGACTACAATCAGGCATGAGAAACTGTTGTGTATGATGTGAAAGGAACGCTCGACAGATCTATTGTAACAGCACGTTTATGACAAAGAAAAAATATTGGTGACAGGTGGAGCGGGTTATATCGGCGCGCATACTGTAGTAGAACTTTCACAAGCTGGCTACGACCCCGTAATTGTCGACAACTTTTCGCGCAGCGACAGGACTTTGCTGCATGGAATCGAGAAGATCCTTGGTGTAAAGCCACCATTCTATGAAGGCGATTGTACCGACGAAGAATTCTGAAGAAAGTATTCTCCGTTGAGAAAGACATTGCGTGCGCGATGCACTTCGCAGCGTTTAAATCCGTCGGTGAGTCGGTGCAGTTTCCGGCGATGTATTACTCTAACAATCTCAACTCGCTGATCGCGTTGGTGAATGTGATGAAGTCGTTCGGTGTTCAGGATCTCATCTTCTCTTCATCGTGCACGGTATACGGCGAACCCGATCACATACCTGTGGGCGAAGATGCGGCCGATGAAAAGAGCCGAGTCGCCCTACGGTGCTACGAAGCAGATGTCGGAAAGAATTTTGGAAGACGTTTATCCATTGGGCCTTCGCGTGGTATCGCTTCGTTACTTCAACCGATCGGTGCACATCCGTCGGCGGCGCTTGGCGAGCTCCCTATGGGTGTTCCCAACAACCTGGTGCCTTACATTACACAGACAGCTATCGGCAAGAGACCGAAGCTTACTGTTTTTGGTGATGACTATAACACACCTGATGGTTCTTGCTTGCGCGACTTTATTCACGTAGTAGATCTTGCACAGGCGCACATAAAGGCCATGGAGTATCTTTCGAAGAAAGACAAAACAGCTACTTACAATGTATTCAACCTCGGAACGGGTGTTGGCGTGTCGGTACTTGAGCTGGTAAACAAGTTTCAGAAAGTTACCGGTGTGAAATTGAATTACTCGATTGGTCCACGCCGTTCCGGTGATGTTGAAAAAACTTACGCCGATCCCACGAAAGCATTTAAAGAGTTGAACTGGAAACCGAAGTTCTCGATCGAAGACGGGTTGCTGCATGCATGCAGTGGGAAGAAAAGCTCGCTAAAGATTCGAAAAGATAATGGAGATCAGGATGGTTGATCTGATAACCAATATCTCAGGATTAAAACTGAGGTAGACGAAGCTATTCAGTCAGTTATCGATTCTACGGCATTCATCCAGGGAAAAGAAGTACAGGAGTTTGCATCCAGCCTGTCGGAATACCTGGGCGGTGTGCACGTAATACCGTGTGCCAACGGAACCGACGCGCTCCAGATCGCTATGATGGCGCTCGGTTTGAAACCGGGTGATGAAGTGATCCTTCCTGTGCATACTTATGTTGCGACAGCCGAAGTGATCGCACTGCTCGGGCTCACACCAGTGTTTGTTGATGTAGACCCTGCAACATTCAACATCGGACGTAACCAGGATCGAGGCGTTGATTACAAAGAAGACCAAAGCCATCGTGCCTGTTCATTTATATGGACAATGTGCCGACATGGATCCGTTGATGTCTGTTGCTTCGAAGCACAACATCAAAGTGATTGAAGACGCAGCCCAATCGATCGGGGCGAAATACAAAAGCAATTACAGCGGAACGATTGGCGATGTCGGCACCACATCATTCTTTCCTTCGAAGAACCTCGGATGTTTTGGCGACGGTGGTGCAAAATACTCACCAGGTCGGCAGAGCTCGCGGAGGAACTCAGGATCATTGCCAATCATGGACAGAAGAAAAAATATCACCACGAAAGAATTGGTGTTAACAGCCGGCTCGACACGTTACAGGCCGCCATCCTCAAAGTGAAGCTAAAGTATTTGGATGAGTATGAGAAGAAGAGGAACGCGGTGGCGGATTTTTATGATAAGAATTTAAAAGGAGTAACTATACCAACAAGGTTCAAAGACTCACACATGTTTTTCATCAATACACGATAAAAGTAAAACGTCGCGATGAGCTGAGAGGCTTTCCTTGCAGGAGAAAAACATCCCAACCATGATCTATTAATCCTGTACCTCTTCATCATCAAAACGCATACCGCCAGGACAAATCATTCCCGGTAACAGAACAGCTTTCAAAAGAAGTACTCTCGTTGCCAATTCATACCGAAATGACGGAAGACCAACTCAACTATATTTGCAAGTCAGTAAATGAGTTTCGATAAATACTTTGCACATCCCACGGCAGTGATCGACGATGGGTCGACGATCGGCGAGGGCACGAAGATCTGGCACTTCAGCCACATCATGCCCGGCTGTGTGATTGGCGAAAGCTGCAACATCGGTCAAAGATGTTGTGATCTCTCCCGGTGTTGTTCTTGGCAGGAATGTGAAGGTGCAGAACAATGTTTCTATCTACACGGGTGTTGTTTGTGAAGACGATGTTTTTCTTGGCCCGTCGATGGTTTTCACCACGTGATCAATCCACGCAGCGCCGTGAACCGCAAGGATCAATACATGAAAACACTGGTGAAGCGCGGCGCAAGCATCGGGGCCAACGCAACTATTGTGTGTGGTAACGACATCGGTGAGTTTGCTTTCATTGGCGCCGGTGCAGTTGTTACCAAACCCGTTCCTCCTTACGCATTGGTTGTTGGAAATCCCGCCCGACAAAAAGGATGGGTAAGTGAAATCGGGACACACATTAACATTCGACAAAGAGGGTATGCAATTTGCGAAGAGAGCCGGGAAAATATTCGTTGAAACAATGGTAAAGTAAAAAAAGTAATTTGAAGAAATTCGCAATCATCGGAGTAGCAGGATACATCGCGCCACGACACCTGCAGGCCATACGCGATACCAACAACACGGTTGTTGCCGCGCTCGATAAGTCCGACACCGTCGGCATTATGGACTCTTATTTTCCGCAGGCGCAATTCTTTACCGAGTTCGAAAGATTCGATCGTCAACTCGATAAGATGAAGAGGCAGGGTAATGCTGTAGACTATGTGAGCATTTGTTCTCCGAATTACCTGCACGATTCACATATCCGTTTGCATTGCGCCAGGGCGCTAATGCCATCTGCGAAAAACCACTGGTGTTAAGTCCGTGGAACGTGGAAGCACTTTCACAGATGGAAAAAGAAACGGGCAAGAAAGTGAATACGATCCTGCAGCTCCGTCTTCATCCCAACATCATCGCGTTGCGCGAGAAAGTGCTCAATGGTCCGAAGGATAAAATCTATGATGTAGATCTCACTTACATGACATCGCGCGGGCAATGGTATCACATCAGTTGGAAAGGAGATACATCGAAGTCGGGTGGTATTGCCACCAACATTGGCATTCACTTCTTCGATATGTTACTGTGGATTTTCGGCAGTGTTAAGAAAATCGAAATGAAGAGCATGAATGCCGACAGTGCCAAAGGATACCTGGAGCTGGAACGTGCCCGTGTAAACTGGCACCTGAGCATCGACTACAACCAGATCCCCGAAGCCGTTCGCGCAGCCGGGAAACGGACCTATCGCTCTTTGAAAATGGAGGGCGAAGAGATCGAATTCAGCGACGGGTTTACAGAACTTCATACCCGCAGCTACTCAAATATCCTCTCCGGAAACGGATTCGGATTGGCAGACGCGAAACCTTCTATCGACTTGGTATATCAAATACGAAATTCTAGCTAATCCTCTTAATTTTACGGCCAATATGAAAGGCATTATACTGGCTGGGGGCTCCGGAACCCGACTCTACCCGCTCACCAAGGCGATCTCGAAGCAGATCCTGCCGATCTACGACAAGCCGATGATCTACTACCCGCTGTCGGTGCTCCTGCTGGCCAACATCCGCGATGTACTTATTATCTCGACACCTACCGACATCGGCCTTTTCGAAAACCTTCTCGGCAACGGTAAACATCTCGGCATCTCGATCTCTTATAAAGTGCAACCTTCACCCGACGGGCTCGCGCAGGCATTCCTGCTGGGCGAAGAGTTTATCGGCAACGACAACTGTTGTCTTGTGCTGGGCGATAATATTTTCTACGGTTATAATTTTACGAAGTTATTGGTTGAAGCCGGCGAGGTAAAGAAAGGCGCAACTGTTTTTGGTTATTATGTGAACGACCCCGAGCGATATGGTGTGGCGGAGTTCGATGATGACGGAAACGTATTGTCGATCGAAGAGAAACCGAAAGAGCCTAAGTCCAACTACGCTGTTACGGGTCTTTATTTTTATGACAACACTGTTGTCGAAAAAGCAAAGACCATAAAACCATCGAAGCGTGGTGAGCTCGAGATCACGGACCTCAATAAAATCTATCTCGAAGAAAAAACTTTGAATGTGAAGCTTCTTGGTCGCGGCATGGCATGGCTCGATACAGGAACACACCAGTCGATGTTGCAGGCTTCGAACTTCGTTGAGTCGATCGAAGAACGCCAGGGCCTTAAAGTTGCATGTCTCGAAGAGATTGCATTCAGGAAAGGATACATTTCTAAAGATCAATTGATAGAACTGGCGAAACCATTGTTGAAAAATCAGTATGGCCAGTACCTGATGAAGATCATGAATGAGAAATTCATTCGTTGACCAGCCACAAAGAACTTTATGAATGTTGTTACTACCCCGTTTAAAGATCTTTTGATATTCGAGCCAAAAGTGCTTGGCGATTCCCGTGGTTATTTCATGGAATCGTATAACAAAGAAACGATGCTGAAGAACGGTATCGATATCAACTTTGTGCAAGACAACCAGTCGCGTTCCGCGAAAGGTGTTTTGCGTGGGCTGCATTTTCAAAGACATCCGCATGCGCAGACAAAGCTCGTGCGTGTCCTTTCAGGATCTATTCTCGATGTAGTTGTCGATCTCAGGAAGAAGGAGCCTACGTTCGGACAACATTTTTCGATCGAGCTCACGGCAGAGAATAAAAAACAGTTTCTCGTACCAAAAGGATTTGCACATGGCTTTTTGGTGTTGAGTGAAACTGCAGAAGTGTTTTATAAGTGCGACGAGTTTTATCGTCCGGAGTCGGATGGAGGCATTCATTATACCTCGGCCGGCGTGGCGTGGGGACCTGATCCGCTGATCTCCGACAAAGACAAGAACCTGCCACACATACGCGAAGCTAAATTTGACTTTTGAAACGAATACTGGTAACAGGCGCCAACGGACAACTGGGAAGCGAGCTTAGAGCTCTTTCCGGTAACTATCCCTTTGAGTTCACTTTCGTGGATGTAAAGGAGTTGGATTTAACGGGCGACCTAAAGCCGTTTTTCGATAAGAACACTTTCGACTACATCATCAATTGCGCGGCATATACGGCTGTAGACAAGGCCGAAGAAGACAAGGCTCTTTGTGCGAAGGTGAATGCAGATGCGGTTGCTTCTCTTGCTTCTATCTCGAAGGAAAAAAATATAAGACTCATTCATATCTCTACCGATTACGTTTTCGATGGCGAATTCAACCAGCCTATCGATGAGTCGGCAACGCCGCGACCGTTATCGGTGTACGGAGTTACGAAGCTCGACGGAGAGAAACGTGTAACGGAAACGCTCGATAATGCGTACATCATTCGCACGGCGTGGGTATATTCTACGTTCGGAAAGAATTTTGTGAAAACTATTGCCAACCTGGCGAAACAAAGACCGGAGCTCACTGTTGTTGCAGACCAGTTCGGATCTCCAACGTATGCGAGAGATCTCGCGGTGGCGATCATGACCATCATCACTTCGAATGTTGATGCGCCGGGTACTTATCATTTCTCCAACGAAGGTGCGATAACGTGGTACGACTTCGCAATGTTCATCAAAGATCATTACGGGTTCAACTGCAACATCAAACCGATAAAAACATCGGAGTACAAAACAGCAGCGGTTCGTCCGAAGTTTAGTGTGCTCGACAAAACGAAATTCAAAAAAACTTTTGGTGTAGACGTTCCTCACTGGTCTCACAGTTTGAAGGAGTGTCTTAATAAACTTGAAATATGAAGAAGAATATTCTTGTTACGGGAGGAGCGGGATTTATAGGATCGAACTTTGTTCCATATTATCTCGAAGCACATCCCGACGATACGATCATAAACCTGGATGCTCTTACCTACGCAGGCAATCCCGAAAATTTAGCGGAGGTACAATCAAATCCCCGTTATGTTTTTGTGAAAGGCGACATCTGCGATCGTGCTCTCGTAGAATCATTGTTTGCAAAATATTCTTTCAACGGTGTAGTTCACTTCGCTGCCGAATCGCATGTCGATAATTCGATCTCTGGCCCTGAAGCATTCATAAGGACAAACATCAACGGAACATTTACATTACTCGACGTTGCAAGAAAGGCGTGGCTGAGTGCACCCTTCGAAGTAAAGCCGGGCATGGAAAACAATCGCTTCCTGCACGTATCTACCGACGAAGTTTACGGAACACTCGCTGAAACCGGTCTCTTCGAAGAAACAACACCGTACGCTCCTAACAGTCCTTACTCAGCTTCGAAGGCGAGCAGCGATATGCTGGTGAGAAGTTATCATCACACTTACGGACTCAACACAGTAACTACTAACTGCAGCAACAACTACGGTCCTAAACAACACAAGGAAAAGCTGATCCCGACAATCATTCGTAAAGCATTGGCTGAACAGAACATCCCTATTTACGGTGATGGCAAAAACATTCGCGACTGGTTGTATGTACTCGATCATGCGAAAGGGATCGACAAAGCATTCACCAAAGGACGCAGCGGAGAAACCTACAACATTGGTGGCCGCAATGAGAGAACGAACAACACGATAGCCGACACCATCTGCGGCATCCTCGACAAGCGGAAACCGCGCTCTTCGGGCAAGTCGTACAAAGAACTTTTAACCTTTGTAAAAGACCGCGCAGGCCACGACAAGCGTTATGCTATCGATGCCACCAAGATCGAAACGGAACTGGGCTGGAAGGCCGCCGAGACGTTCGACACCGGCATTGTGAAGACTGTCGATTGGTACCTCGCCTCCGCGTAAACGCTACGGCGGGCGCTGTCTAATAACTATAAGATGATTATCTTTGCGGATTATGATACTACACATATTGTTATACATCGATCCGGGCATTGGCAGTGTTATCATACAGGCGATCATCGCCGGGGTTCTTGGCTTCTTTTATACTCTTAAAGTTTACGGCAATAAGATCAAGTCGATCTTTACGAGGAAAAAGAACGAGCCTCCAAAGTAAGCGAGATGTTGAGGAACACAGCCTCTTTCAGAGACTCGAGCGGGTTTGTCTTCGAAGACAATAACAACATATACCGATGGGTGTCTAAAGAGTATTCGAAAGAATACGCCCACCTGAATTCATCCGGCTTGTTTGCCAAACTTCTTGAAAAGGGATGGATCGTTAATCACCGCGAAACGGATGTGAAGCTTCCGGGTTACCCCGATCCACTCGTTGTTCTTCAACACGATTTTCTTCCCGTTATCTCTTATCCTTCCGAATGGTGTTTTAGTCAACTGAAGGAAGCTGCACTTCTTACTCTCGATGTATTGAATGTTTCTCTCGAGCACGGGATGATCCTGAAAGATGGGTCGGCTTATAATGTGCAGTTCAGGGGAACGAAGCCGGTATTCATCGACACACTCTCATTTGCGCTTTACACAGAAGGACAACCGTGGAATGGTTATCGGCAGTTCTGCGAACATTTCCTGGCGCCGCTGTATTTGTATTCGAAAGTTGGACTCGACTTTCAGCCTATGTTAGGCTCAAGGATTGAGGGAGTGAGTCTTGCACTTGCGTCTAAGCTTTTACCGTGGACAACATTATTTCAGCCGGCGGCGCTTATGCACATACATGCACACGCAAAGGCCATATCGCGCAATGGTTCTTCGGAGCGCCCGGCTACACAGCCTTCTATTTCGAAGAAGAATTTAATAGCATTGATAGATCATCTTCGCAGCACGGTATCGTCGCTGAAGTTGAAGGGACTGGAGAAAACGCAATGGGGCGACTACGATCAGCAAACGCACTACAATGATGTTGCGAAAGCCAGCAAGGCTTTGATCATAAAAGATTTTACTTCGACCGCTGGTGCTTCGGTGATATGGGATGTTGGTGCTAACGATGGACTCTACAGCAGGGCGATAGCATCGGATAATAACATAGTGATCTCGATGGACTTCGATCCGCTGGCGGTGGAGAAGAATTTCAGGACCAACGCAACGAAGAACATCAACAACGTTTACCCGTTGATCGTTGATGCAGTAAACCCGACGGCATCTATCGGTTGGGCGAACAAAGAAAGACCCGGTATTGCGCTTCGTTCGAAGCCCGGACTGATCATGGCCCTTGCCGTGATCCATCATCTTACTATAACTTGTAACATTCCGTTTGAAGCGGTAGCCGAATATTTTTCTGGTCTCGCCCCGTGGCTCATCATCGAGTTTGTGCCGGAAACGGACGACAAAGTGAAAGTGCTTCCGCATACGTCGGGGAAGGATCGATACAACAGGTCGAACTTCGATGAGGCATTCGGTAAGTTCTATGAGAAAGAAAATGAGATCGCTGTTAAAGCCACGCAGCGAAGCCTGCTTTTATTAAAACGAAAACCAGGTGTTTAACTTCAAGGAAAAGCTTTATTACCTGTTCGCGCTGCCGCTGTTCTACATCGGCAAGCATTTATTTGGCATCATTACATCCAGCAGCCAGTCGATATTTGCGGAGCTGTTTAATTTCGTTGCGGCTCTTGCGTTGTGTCTCGCGATCTCATTCGGCAGCTATTTTCTTTTCAAGATCCGGCTTCAACGCGTTAACGCTGCGCTTCTCGCAGCGCTGGTGTTCGTGTTCATTTTCTTCTTCCAGGACATCTTTTTGTTTTTCATGGAAGTACAGACCGGAAACGTCAGGATCCGATGGATGATACCGATGGTTGGACTTGTTACACTCGCTGTGGCCATTGTTATCATCCGATCTAGAAGAGAATTGTTCCGGATAAATGAATATCTCAACCTGGTGTCGTTCGCATTTTTAGGATACCTTCTTTTCGAATTAATCTTTTCATTCTCATCATTGCATCCGAAGAGGATAGAATACAACGCGCCCGCGTATGCAAAGACCTGTACGGATTGCCCGGACATTTATTTCTTTCTTCTCGACTCATACACCAGCAACGCGAGCCTCGAAAAATATTTCGATTTCAGCAACAGCAAGTTCACGAACGAACTGAGAGATCTTGGGTTCACTGTAAAAGACCAGGAAGCTTCGGGATATCTTAACACGGTTCCGTCGATGGCTTCAACATTCAACCTCGCAAACGTTGATAGTCTTGGTGAATATTATAAAGGCGACCTGCTGCAGTTGGTAAAGACGAGTCTTACAGCACGAACGCTTCGATCGTGGGGATATGAAGTGAAGAACTTTTCGCTGTTTGACATTCTCGATCAAAAGAGATTTTATACGATCACTTATGAAGTGAAGCCTCATTTTGTAAACATGGTATTCCAGAGCACCGTGTTTCATTGGTTGTTCGAATACTTTGGCACCGACAGCAACATGTATTCGACACACAAAGCGGTGTTATCGAATGCTGTCCAGGTCGCAGAGGTACCGCACGACCGGCCCATGTTTGTTTACTCGCACGTGCTTTCGCCCCATCCCCCGTTTGTTATCGACTCGTTGGGCAACGAAATTCCTTTCACAAAACAGGGTGGAAAGTCTAACAAGCAGGCTTATGTGAACCAGATCATTGGGTTGAACAACATGGTATTCGAGGCAGTGAAAAAGATCAGGACGGCTTCGCCCAATGCAATCGTTGTGATACAGGGCGACCACGGGTTCAGGCTGCTGATCGGACCCGAAAGTACCGACGAAGCCTACACTGTTTTCTTAGCTTATTTCGGACCCAATTCAAACGGTGTAATCGAACAAAAGAGTGCCAACGAGATCTTCAGAACGATCCTCGGAGCACTCGGACGGGGGTAGTCCAGAGTTTTAACCAGAGGCCCGAAATCATTAGCTTTGTGCCCTTTTACGGGAAAATTTGTCAGTACAACGAATGGCGCCAAAGATGTGTCTTAGTCTAAACAACCAGCTAACTCCAACCACCGACATCCAAATATGAAAGTTGTTCTCCTCGCCGGCGGCTTCGGCACACGTATCAGCGAAGAAACAGACCACAAGCCAAAGCCGATGGTGGAAATCGGGGGCAGACCGATTCTCTGGCACATCATGAAAATATATGCTCACTATGGCTTCACAGAGTTTGTAGTGTGCCTTGGGTACAAAGGCTACGTGATCAAAGAATACTTCGCCAATTATTTCCTTCACCAGTCGGACGTAACTATCGACATGGCAAAGAATGAATTAACGTGGCATCAATCACAGGCAGAGCCATGGAAAGTAACGCTCATCGACACCGGCCTCGAGACAATGACCGGTGGTCGCATCAAGAGAGTGCAGCATGTTGTTGGCAACGAACCATTCATGCTCACCTACGGCGACGGCCTTGCCAACATCGACATCAAAACGTTGTTGGATTTTCATAAGAGTCACGGAAAATATTGTACAGTAACATCCGTTCAGCCCGTTGGACGTTGGGGTGCTTTGAACCTCGATGACAACGACAGTGTATTGTCGTTCCAGGAGAAACCCAAAGGCGACGGTGCGTGGGTGAATGGCGGATTCTTTGTTTGTCAACCCGAAGTATTTGGGTACATCGATGGCGACGCCGATGTGTGGGAAAAGAAACCTTTGGAGAACCTCGCTAACGATATGCAGTTGACAGCTTTCAAACACGGTGGCTTCTGGAAACCCATGGATACCTTGCGCGACAAGATCGAGCTCGAAGCCATGTGGTCCGCACGTAAGGCCGAATGGAAAACCTGGAAATAGATGAACGACGCATTCGAAGGGATCTTCAGAAATAAACGTGTACTCATCACCGGCGACACCGGCTTCAAAGGATCGTGGTTAAGCACCTGGCTTCATGAGCTTGGCGCGAAAGTATTCGGCTACGCACTTCCACCCAAGACAGACAATGACAACTACGTTAAAACAAAATTGTCGCGCGTGATAACTCACCGTGATGGCAATGTTGTTGACTACGATTCATTCCTTTCGTTTGCAAAGGAAGCCAACCCCGACATCGCTTTTCATCTCGCTGCACAGCCGTTGGTTCTTTATTCTTACGATAATCCAAGAGAAACTTACGAGACCAATCTTATGGGCACCGTGAATTTCTTCGAGATCGTGAGAAATCTTCCGAATGTAAAAGCAGCGGTGAATGTAACGAGCGACAAGTGTTACGAAAACAAAGAGTGGGTGTGGGGTTATCGTGAAAACGATCCCATGGGTGGAAAGGATCCGTACAGCTCTTCGAAAGGATGTTCGGAGCTCATTACATCGGCATACATCAATTCATTCTTTTCGAAGAACAGCAACACCGTTGTGGCATCGGCACGCGCCGGTAATGTTATTGGTGGTGGCGATTGGGCAGAGAACAGGATAGTGCCCGACTTCTTCAGGGCAACCAGTAAGAACGAAAGTCTCGTCGTAAGAAATCCAGATCATACTCGTCCATGGCAGCATGTGCTCGAACCACTGAGCGGTTACCTGCACCTGGCGGCCAAATTATATACAGACGGACAAAGCTATTCGGGAGGATGGAACTTCGGTCCGTCCGACAGCAATCACTATTCTGTAAAAATATTGATCGAATCGCTGATCAAAGAATATGGTAAAGGCGATTTCAATTCGCCTCCTGTAGAAGGTCGGCCTCACGAAGCACACTTATTAAAGCTCGATGTGTCGAAAGCAGCGAAGATGCTGGGCTGGACACCGACACTCAACTTTACAGAGACCGTAAAAGTTACTGTCGATGGATACAGGAGTGAACTATCGGGTGGTGATGTTTATAAAGATCGTGTAAAACAAATCGAAGCGTATACAACTCTCGCAAAAAATAAAGGAATCAAATGGACAAACTAGAAAGCGATGTTACTTCGCCTTCAAAAGCGGATCAGCTTAAAGCCCAGATATTTGAACTCGTAAAAGAATATCACAACGAGAAATTCGGCAACAAAGAATTTACTGCGGGCCAAACACATGTGCCTGTCAGCGGAAAGGTATTCGATCACAACGAGTTAAATTATATTGTAGACTCTGCGCTGGATGGATGGTTTACGACAGGCAGGTTTAATAAAGACTTTGAGAAACGTCTTGCGAAGTTTATCGGGACTAACAATGCGATTACGGTTAACTCCGGGAGTTCGGCCAACCTCGTTGCGTTTTCTACACTCACCGCGCACGAACTTGCGGAGCGCGCGATACGTCCCGGCGATGAAGTTATCAGCGTAGCAGCGTCGTTCCCAACTACCATTAACCCGATGGTGATGCATGGCGTGGTGCCTGTATTTTTGGATGTCGATATTCCGACGTACAACATCGATGTAGCGAAGCTTGAAGAAGCTATTACTCCGAAGACCAAGGGTATCATGATCGCTCACACCCTCGGCAACCCTTTCAACCTGGAAGAAGTAACGCGTGTAGCTAAGAAATATAACCTGTGGCTTGTTGAAGACTGCTGCGATGCACTGGGAGCAACCTACAACGGTAAACACGTTGGCACGTTTGGCGACCTGGCTACGCTGAGTTTTTATCCCGCGCACCACATTACTATGGGTGAAGGCGGCGCGGTATTCACAAAGACCATGCGACTGAAGAAGATCATTGAGTCGTATCGCGACTGGGGACGCGACTGTTATTGCGATTCAGGAAAAGACAACACCTGTATGAAACGTTTCGGCTGGCAGTTGGGCGATCTTCCTTTCGGTTACGACCATAAGTACATCTATTCGCGACTCGGCTATAATTTGAAGATCACAGACATGCAGGCAGCGTTGGGTCTTGCACAGATGGACAAGCTTCCGGGCTTCGTTGAAACCAGGAAGAAAAATTTCAAAGCGCTTCACGATGGACTTTCCGGGTTGAAGCATAAGATCATTCTTCCGGAAGCAACTCCAAATTCCGACCCCTCATGGTTTGGATTTTTGATAACGCTTAGAAAAGACGCGGGTATCGACAGGAATACGCTGGTACAGAAGTTAGGCGAAGCAAAGATCGGTACGCGACTTCTCTTCGCAGGCGACATCAGGAAGCAGCCTTATTTTAAAGATATCAATTACAGGGTGGTTGGTGATCTCAAGAACACCGAGACTATTCTGAACGATACATTCTGGATTGGTGTAACGCCCATGATCAACGACGAGATGACATCCTACGTGGTTGACGTATTCAATAAATTATTAAAGTAATTGAGCGGAACGTCACAAACAGTTTTGCTTTCCGGTGCAACGGGTTTCCTTGGCGCAAGCCTCGCGAAAGATCTCGCGTTGAATGGTTTTAAAGTTGTTGCCCTTACCAGGAATTCTTCCAGCCTCAAGAGGTTCGACGATTTCAAGAGCGACAACATCGTGTTTGTAAACACCGACGAACCAGGTTACAAAGAACATCTCGTTGAACTTCAACCTGCATCTTTCATCCATTCGGCGTGGAGTGGTGTTTCTGCGAAAGGCCGCGATGATTGGGAAGCGCAGGCAGAGAACATCAAATTCAGTACTGGACTGCTTTTGCTTTCGGCAGAACTGAAGATCAAAAAGATCATCGGGTTAGGATCGCAGGCAGAGTACGGAAATTTCCACGGACGCATCAATGAAGAAACACAGGCCGTTCCTGTGAGCGCTTACGGTGCAGCGAAGCTCGCCACATTTCAAATGCTCAGATCGTTTTGCGAGCAACACGGCATGGAATGGTACTGGCTGCGATTGTTTTCAACGTACGGAAAGAGAGAAGACAGCACGTGGCTTATTCCTTCGGTGATCAGCAATGCCATCAACAACAAACCGATGGATCTTACCGGTTGTGAGCAACGATATGATTACCTGTTCACGAAAGATCTTGCGACAGCAATCATTGCAGTCTTGAATTCAACAGGTGCTTCGGGACTTTACAATCTATCGTCGAACACTTCCATTCGTTTGAAAGACCTGATCTCGAAGATTGGTGAGCTGGTGAATCCCGCGGCAAAATTTAATTTCGGTGCGCTGCCCTATCGGCCCAACCAGGTGATGCACATGGAGGGTGATTCAACAAAATTCAATACACGTTTTTCTTTTAGGACTAACACCACCATGGATGCCAACCTCGAAGAGATCGTGAACGATTATAAAAAGGTTAATAAGAAATAATTATGTCGGCTACATCCGTGAACCTCGCTCGCGACATCAGGGCAACAGCGCTGAAGATGGTATACGAAGCAAATGCCTCGCACATTGGCGGAGCTTTCTCGATGGCCGACCTGCTGGCGGTTCTTTACGACAACGTTCTGAAGATCGACCCGGCTATTCCTAAAGACGAAGCCAGGGATCGATTCCTTTTATCGAAAGGTCATGCGTGTACTTCGCTGTATGCCGTACTTGGATTGAAAGGATTCTTCGACCTGAAAGATCTCGATACCTACACGAAGAACGGCAGCAGCTTTTTGTCGCACACGAGTCACAAAGTTCCGGGTGTTGAATTATCGACAGGAAGTCTTGGACACGCATTGTCGGTTTCGTGTGGTCTTGCCCTCGCAGCAAAACGAAAAGGAAGATCGTTCCGCACATTTTGTTTGCTGAGTGATGGAGAGCTCGACGAAGGATCGAACTGGGAAGCAATTTTATTCGCTCAGCAGTATAAGCTCGACAATCTTGTGGCTATCGTTGACTACAACAAAATACAAAGCTTCGGAGATGTGGAGGAGGTAATTGGTTTGAGTCCTCTCGATAAGAAATTCGAATCATTCAACTGGAATGTGATCGAAGCCGACGGGCACGATCATGCAGACATCGAGAAAGCATTTTCGAAGGCTGCGAGTGCAAAAGGAAAGCCGTCGGTTGTTATTGCTCATACGGTAAAAGGTAAGGGCGTAGACTATATGGAACACAAGTTACTCTGGCATTACAAATCGCCTTCGAAGGAACAATACGAAGAAGCCCTGAAGCAATTGAGCAAATGAGAACAGCCTTTATACAACAACTGATCGAAGAGGCGCGGAAGAACGAAAAGATCTTTCTCATTACGGGCGACCTCGGTTTTTCCGTTTTGGAACCTTTCGCTAACGAATTTCCCGATCGTTTTTTGAACGCCGGTGTTGCCGAACAAAACATGACCGGCCTCGCGGCAGGACTTGCCATGGAAGGTTATACGGTGTTCACGTATTCTATCGCGAACTTCCCCACGCTTCGTCCCATGGAGCAGATCAGGTACGATGTCGCCTATCATAATCTCAATGTGAAAGTAGTGGCTGTTGGCGGCGGTTATGCATACGCTTCGTTAGGAGCTTCGCACCACGCAACCGAAGAGCTCGGTATGATCCGCACGATACCGAATATGGTCGTGTGCGCGCCGGGCGATCCCGCAGAAGCGAGAGCGATCACCACGGCATTAACGAAACACAAAGGCCCTGCATACATCCGTTTAGGAAAAGCAGGCGAACCGAAAGTTCATACGTCGCTGGATTCTATTCGCGTTGGCGAAGCAATCTGCGTACGAAAAGGACAACGCACCGCCGTATTAACTACCGGCGCTATGTTGATGTATGCCTTCGAACACAAGGAGAATAAAGAGAAGAACTATAGCCTCTACAGTTTCCCTTTTGTGAAACCCATCGATTCGGCAACGTTGCGCGACATTGCGAAGACGCACTCTAATATTATTACACTGGAAGAACATCAGCGCAGCGCTGGTTTCGGCTCGGCTGTTCTCGAATGTCTTCATGATCTTCAAGAGTCAGGCGAGATCGACACCATTCCAAATGTTAAACGAATTGCAATTCCCGACCAGTTTGTGAGTGTGGCAGGAACACAGGAGTATCTAAGAAGTCTTTCAGGATTGAATATGTAACCCCGACGTATTATGGCAGGCATTGCAACCAGGATCCGGAATAAAGTCCGAAGAGAAGCTTCTTTGATGAAACTGCTTTGGCAGAAGAGAAAGATAAACAGGAGTGATCCGAATTATGGTCTCGAACGTGTTGTCGAAGGGTTCAAAGATCACAAGGATCCGAATTTCAAATCGAACCCGGCTTTCATCAGTAGGATCATAAAGTCGTACAACCTCGCGAAGAAAGACCAGGTTGGTCTCGACGCCCGTTTCCAGGTCGGCGACGAATGGATCGGCATCTACAAGCAACACATGGGCAAGGCAATGCAGGCGCTGACCGACGGGGATGTAAATAAAGTAGCCGCTATCTACGAAAACTTTTTCAGGGAATCTTGCAGTGTTGGCCTGCATGGAATTGGTGGCGACATGACCAAACGGTATTATGGCAACAGCATCTCACTGAAGGATAAATTGGTTTACATATCCGACGTTCTTCATCGTTACCGGATGTGGCGAAGCCTGGTTGGTCCCCACGTGCCCGTAGATGCATTGGAGACTCCGCTTATCGGCAATCCGTATGGTTATAAGCTCGACGGGAAATTCATACGTGCAACGGCAGATTATCTTCACTTTTATGCAACGCAGATAGGACGATTGCTTTCTGACGAAAGTGGAAGAAAGGCAGTAATGGAGATCGGCGGTGGCTTTGGGGGCATGGCCTACTTCCTGGTTCGCGACAACCCTGACATCTCTTATGTGGACGTTGATCTTCCGGAGAACATGGCGCTTACGGCATATTACCTCATGCATGCTTTCCCAGATAAGAAGATCTTGTTATACGGAGAAGGCGAGATCACAAGAGAAGCAATCCACAATCACGATATCGTGCTGCTTCCCAACTTCAGCATCACCAGCCTGCCCAATCAATCGGCCAACCTTGTATTTAATTCTTATAGTCTTGCCGAAATGAGTCCCGGCACGATCGAGCTCTACATTAACGAGATGATGAGGATAACTACATCTTATTTTTATCACATCAATCACAACAAGACCAGCACCGTTGTCGCCGATAATTTTAATGTCGATCTCAACAAATTCTATTTGATGTATAAGATCCCGTGTTTGTGGAATATGGGCCGGAATCTTGAAATGGACGAGTATGAGTATCTTTACAAGAAATTCTCCAAAGGCTGAAAAAGATTGCCAACTTACTCTTCCGCGTTCAACAGCTTTGGGATATAGATGAACACCTCGTCTATTCGCTGATGTATAAATTTTGGGGATTAGTCAGGTCGCCGCTCACGATCTTCCTCATCATTATTTATCTCGACGAAACACAACAGGGTTATTGGTATACTTTCATTAACCTGGGAGCTCTTACTGTTTTTGCGGAGCTTGGTTTCACGGCGGTCATCACGCAGCTCGTGAGTCACGAGTTTGCACATCTTACGTTCAACGACGGAAAATTATCGGGCCCTTCCGAGTATGTCGATCGCTTGTCGTCGCTTGTGCTATATTCGGTGCGGCTATATTCCAGGATCATACCGGTGGCCTTTGCGGTGCTGGCCATATTCGGATCTGTATTTTTATTGCGTGCCCACGAAGGCGACATAGGTTGGATCTCGATTGCTGCATGGGTGTTGTATTGCCTGTCGGGCGCGTTGACGCTGATTGTTACCATAGGATCGTCGATCGTGCAGGGACTTGGTCATATTTCCACAACACAGAGAATACTCTTCTTTGGAAGCGCGCTTGGAACGGTTGGGCTAGTGCTCGGCCTGTGGCTTGGACTTGATCTTTGGGCGTTGGGGATCGGTGGGATCATCAACTTTATTACCTGCCTTTATCTTCTCGTAAGAAAATACCCGTCACTGATCGGTCAATTCAGGGAAGAGAGTTTGAAGAAACACGAGAGTCCTTCCAGCCAGGTGCTGTCGCTGCAATGGAAGTTTGCTGTAAGCTGGATCTGCGGTTATTTCATCTTCAACCTAATGACGCCCCTGGTGCTTTATTATATCGGCGCCGTGGAGGCCGGGAAGCTCGGACTTTCGATAAGCATAATTCGTGCGCTGAGCAACATAGCAACGGCGTGGGGAACGGTGCAGATACCACAACTGAACATGCACGTGAGCCGGAAAGATTTCACAAAAATGAATGCGCTCATTAAAAGAATACAGTTTCAAAGTCTCAGTATTTATATTCTTGGTGTGATTGGTGTAATTGGTGTGTTGCTTTTCGTATTCCCATACTTTGGATGGCAGGACCGGGTATTACCAATTCGCGAAATGCTGATACTGCTCGTGAGCGAGATCTCCGTCGTTGTGGTGTTCAACTTTGCATTTTACCTGAGGGCATTCAAACGGGAACCATACCTATTTCTTTCGGTCGGCAATGCAATACTGTCTACACTCGTTATCACAGTTTCGTTGTGGTGGCTGCGTTCTATCGACTTGATGATAATTTTATACACGGCAGCACAGTTGACAATAATGGTGGTGGCCACACTGGTCTTCTTCGATCGTAAAAAGAAATATCAACTCGCATGACCAAACCATTGCTTTCGATTGCTATACCAACATACAAGCGGGCTGCGTTGCTCGATTTATGTCTGGGCCAGATCTGCAAGCAACTGGAACAACCCGGGTTGGTTGAATTGATTGTTTCCGACAACGCATCGCCAGACGACACGCCGGCCATTGTAAAGAAATACCAGGATGCCGGGCACAAGATCACTTACACAAGAAATGAAGAGAACGTAGGTGCCGATCGAAACATTCTCCAGGCTTTTAAAATGGCAACGGGCAAATACGTTGTCGTTTTTTCCGACGATGATGTGCTGATCGAAGGAGCTATTGATGGGATCCTCAAATTATTGAGCAGCGGGAATTATGGTATCGTTCACCTGAATAGTTTCGGATTCAGCGGCAACTATCAGCCATCTGCGAAGGCCACATCCGTTACGGCATTCGTCTATAAAAACAAGAAAAGGTTTATTCGCAAAACGAACTACTTACTGACATTCATCTCGGGCACAATCATCAATAAAGAGCTGATCGGCCTTCCCGACTACGAATGGTCGCTCGACACCAATCTCGTTCAGATGTCGTGGCACTACAAGGCGTTGCTCGATGCGAGCGAGAACGCTTACGTCGACACGAAGCTTGTTGCAGTAAAGGAAGAGAACACCGGAGGTTACAACATCTTTAAAGTTTTTGGAACACACATTGTGAAAGTCCACCGTCATTTTATTGATGCCGGGTATGATGCCAGTTACTTCAGGATCGTAGAGAACCAAATGCTCATAGCCTTTTATCCCTTATGGATCACGCGTCTGCGGCAGAACCAGGGCGCTTTTACCACCGATGAGGGATACACACACCTATTGCCGCTGTACCGCGGGAATCTTTATTTTTGGCTTTGTACGGTGCCGGCATTCAAGCTGCCGATAGCTGTTTCGCGCATCGGCGTATTTTTCTGCAGGGCATGGAAGAAGCTGTTGATCGTATCGAGTGATGCGATTGGAAAAGTAACAGGCGATATAAAACTTCAAAAGTGAAAAGCATCGCAAAAAAGATCGTGTTACTCGTAGCAGCAATGCTATCGGTTTTCTATCCCTACAATCTTTTCCGGAAGGTCAGCCGCTTCATCAATTTTATTTATTCTGCAAGCGTAAAAAGAACATTCGCGAAAGCCGGATCTAACTTTTTCATCGAGCGGGATGCACAGGTACTTGGTGGAAAACACATAGAGATCGGCGACAACTTCCTGTGCTTCGCGCGACTGCGGCTCGAAGCATATTCGGAGCACAACGGCGTTCGCTTCAACCCGAGGATAACGATCGGCAACAATGTTAGTTTGAATTACGATTGTCATATAGCGGCTGTGAATAGCATCAGTATCGGTAATGGTGTATTGATTGCCAGTAAAGTATTCATCACAGATCATTACCATGGAACGATAAACGCCGAAGCGCTGGCGATACCCCCGGCACAACGTACGGTTCAATCGCCCGGAAAAGTGGTGATCGAAGACAATGTTTGGATCGGTGAAGGCGTGGCCGTGTTGCCCAACGTCACTATTGGTAAGAATTCTATTATAGGTGCAAACTCTGTTGTTACGGGCAACATTCCCGCCGATAGCGTAGCGGCCGGCGTACCAGCGAGAGTGATCAGGAAATTACAATAAGGAGAAATGAACGTTATATTCACCATCGTAGCAAGAAACTACCTGCCGCTCGCAATGACGTTGGCCGATCGCGTGAAAGTCCATCATCCCGGCATGGACTTCTATATTTTTCTTGCTGATGAAATTCTCGGTTCATTCGATCCTGCAGAGATCAACGTGCCCGTAATAGAAGTTAAGAACATGGGCATCGACAACCTGCAGGACATGGCGTTCAAATACAACGTAACCGAATTCTGCACGGCCGTAAAACCATTCTGCTTCGATTATCTTTTCAGGAAAGGGTATACCAAAGCCATCTATTTCGATCCGGATATCTATGTCCTCAATTCTCTTGATGGCATCTTTAACGATCTCGATAACAACTTCATCGTCTTAACGCCGCACTACATTACACCGGAAGTAAATTATACGGGCGTTGTTCCCGAAGGACTGATCTTGTTCGTAGGCATTTACAACTGCGGATTCGTGGCGCTGAAGAACGATACCAATGGAAACATCGTGGTGTCGTGGTGGATGAACAGGCTTCGTGATAAGGCTTACGCTGACAAGCTCGAAGGATTTCATACCGACCAAAAGTGGATGGATTTCATACCCGGATATTTCGGAACCGGTGTCGCAATATCGAGAAACCTCGGGTATAACATGTCGGTCTGGAACCTGCACGAAAGAAGAATAGAGATCGATGGAGATAAGATCACGATCCATCACAAGCAGGGCCTATATCCTTCTGTGCCACTCACATTTTTTCACTTTGCGGGTTTCGACGCAAACAATCTTTCGCTCGTGCACAAGAACTACCCGATGGTAAGCATTAGCAACTACCCGGGACTTGAGAAACTCTATGCGAGATATAAAGAAGACCTTGTTCGTCACCAGTTCGACAGGTTTATCAAGCTGCCGTATCATTATAATTTCTATTCCAACAAGATGCCCGTCGTTCAGTTCCAGCGAAGGATCTACAAGCAGCTGGTGAGAGAAGGATGGAAGTTCAACGATCCGTTTACGGTGGGTGCCGATTCGTTCTACGAGTTGATGAAGTCGAACAGGATGCTCGTGAAGCCAACAAACTCACGCAACATCGACAGGATGAATGAGCGAAGCCTGTCGGACTTTGGCTCGAAGATCAGGATCATCAATGTTGGTGCGCGGATGGTTAAGTTTATTGTCGGGTTTCAAAACTACGCACTGTTGTCGAAGTTCTTTCTTCGGTATTTTCGTCCCGAGAACCAGACTTTCCTTGTGAAGCAGGTAAAAAAATATCGGTTCGTTAACGAGAATTCGGGTGACGAAGCGTAAAAGATCTTGATGCAATCGCCGAAGCCAAACATCATAGCGCGTATCGCACTGGCGAGTCTTTACCTGTTGTTGTTGCTGTACAACTGCCACAGGTATATACTTAAAGTTAATTTCACTGGAACATCGCCCACCTACTCCGATACTCCTTTTTTCTGGAAGATCCTCAAGTACATTATCCTCATTATAATTCTTGCGGTGTTATACGGAGTTACGCGTTTCAGGAAGGGCATTAAAACGAAAGCACCGATCATACTTCTTGGCCTGCTGATCTTCTTCCTGATCGTGAATTTTTTCAACACTATTATTTATGGAATTGTTTTTTTCGACGAGCTCGAATACCAGATCTACTTCCTGCTCTTTCTCCCATTCTTCTTTATCGATACACGTATTCTTGATTACATACAGGATAAGTTGCCGCGACTACTTCGCATCACAACGTGGTTCCTGGTTCTTTCCCAAATGTTCGTGGTGGGTAATTATTTTCTTTACGGTCGTTTACCGGCACTGGCATTCGAGAGCACCCTGGTACGTTTCGGCGGTCTTTGGGACGACCCCAATGGATTCGGGTTTATGTGCATATTCCTCCTGTACTTGAACTTCATCGGGAAGAGGTATTTCGTCTGCCTGCTGCTTTTGCCATGCGCGTTTCTCACGTATTCGCTCGCGGCATTTGTACTTTTGGTGATGGGATTTTTCTACTGGAGTGGTCTCGCCTCCCTTCGGCTCCGCAAGGACATGGTTTTGATGCTGGCTTTGTTTATCGTTGGAACTATCATTGCAGTGGGAGCTTACTTCGACAGGATTTCGGCGTTCATAAAACTCAAACAGAGATCTATTGGCATTCACTCTTCGTTCGATCTTCAGTTCTCCCCAATCCCGTTGCTCAACGGGCCACTGCAGTTTCACGAGACGTGGCTGTACAGCTTTCTTTTTAATTATTTTCCGATATCCGTATTCGCTGCACTGCTGATCTTTTACTTCATGGTGAATGCATTAATATCGCGTAACAAAACGGTGCCCGAATTTTACGTGTACATGTTTCTCGTCGGAAGTTGTTTCATCCCATTCATGTACGACTTCCCGCTCAACTGCTTCTTCATGATGTTTCTTGCACTGTTCTTTTATCAAAAAGAGCGTATCAATAACCCGGTATGAACATCAAGGAGCTTTTAAGAAGGTTGCAGTTCGTGTTGTTGCTGTTGATACTGGTAACGCTTCCTTTTGTTACAGTACTCAATAGTGCCCTTATTATCTCGTGGGCCGTTGCATGGGTGCTTTCGCTCATCGCTGGTCGCTTTCAGTTCGATGTTAAGAAAACATGGCCGGAGGCGTGGATCTTTTCTTCACTCTGCCTGATCTACCTCGTAGTGATCGTACTAAGAATGCAGTGGGATTTCGGGTTCATCATCGAAAAGAAGTTTTCGCTGCTCATACTTCCGTTGATGATGGCCAACGGCGATCGCTACGATAAAAAGCAAGTTCTTATTGTACTCGCAACATTCGTTGCAGCAGTCGGACTTTCGGAGATCCGCGCTGCCATCCTTCATCCCGAGCTCCTGACCGGCGTACCAAGTACTGCCGACATCGACAGTTGGCTTCCTATGCGACGCCCCTATTTCGGCATGTACCTGATGACGGCCATGCTGTTCACGTTCTACCTCGCATTACAGGCCAAGACAATCATCTATCGCGCGGCCATTGGATTGATCGCCATTGCTTTCGCCTATTGCACGTTTATGATCTTCACCAAGATGGCGATCGGGAGTTTCATAATTGCCATTACGGCTACGTTCATCATCTGGCTGGCTGTCGAAAAAAAATACCTCGCGTTGGGATCTTTTTTGTTCGCGATCATCCTGGGAACGACATTGCTCATCACCTTAAATGACGACTTACGTACCATCATTGTAAAGATCATTCATCGCGACGGCTTCGATTATTCGAAGTACCAATGGACATACTTCTTAAGTATGAACATGCGCTACGCCATCTGGACCTGTTCGGCGGAGCTCCTCGCCCAGGACTATAACTGGCTCACCGGCTACGGTCTCGACCACCAGGTTGGACTGGATCTTTGCTATGCACGGCCCGGCATGTGGGAATCATTCGGCGTTATTCCCATGTATCTCGACATCGGCAACAGTGTTTACAATGCACACAGTGAATATCTTACCATCTGGCTCGATGCGGGTATTATTGGTTTGCTTGCATTGCTTGCTGTGGTATTCTTCGCCTGCCGCAGGGCGATCAAAGACAGGAACTATCTGTACCTCGCGTTCGTGATCTTGTTCTTTTCATGTTGCCTCACCGAAACATGTCTGTCAGTGCAACGCGGAATAGTTCTCTTCGCCTTCTTCAATTCCTTTTTCGCTTTCGCGATTAAAAAGGATTAGCTCAAGAGTGTTTTAAAGACCTGTGTTTGTTTTTTGTAGAAGTCGCTCCATGAAAACATTGCAGCCCGCTCTACTCCCTTCCTTTTTTGTTCTTCCCTGTTGCCGCTCAATGCTTCGGAGATCTTCGATGCTATTTCATTTACGTTGAATGGATCGAAATAAGTTGCAGCATCGCCGCAAACTTCAGGAATACTTGCTGCATTCGAAGCCACAACGGTGCAACCGCAAGCCATTGCCTCGAGCGGGGGAAGCCCGAAGCCTTCGTAGAACGACGGAAAAACAAACAGCGACGCGAGATTATACAGGTAAGGCAGATCTTCGTTCGGAACGAAGTCTGTAAAGATCACCCGGCCTGCAAATGATTTGTCCTGTTCAATCTGTTGAAACAGCAACGGGTCGCCCGTAATAAATCCATGCTTCTTGCCAACGATCACAAGCCTATGATCGCCACCTAGTTTCTTCATCGCCTCGATCACGTTGCGCAGGTTCTTGTGAGGCTTCACGTTGCCAACATAAAGTATGAATCGATCGGGGAGGTTGTATTTCTTTTTGATGGCAGTCAATCCCGCATTGTCATTGATGATCCTGAATAAATTATGATCTACGCCGTTGTAGATCACTTCGATCTTATTTGCCTTAACATTCAGATATTTCCTTATCTCCGATTCAGAGAACTTTGAAACTGTAATAACCTTATCGGACCTGTTCACTGCCTGGTTCATCACCACCGACGAATAGATTCGTTGCGCTATACTTGCTTCACTGCGGTATGCGAGATGAAACACATCGTGAATTGTAACAACACGCTTGCGTGCCTTTATCGGCAACAGCGGAACGTTGTAGTGTGGCGACCAGAAGATGTCGCATTTGGGGATCAATCGCGGCAACTCTGTTTGTTCTTTTATGGAATAGATCTTGGTGGAGGAAGGAATGATTTGATAATTCTTTTTATAGTCGAGATCATCCGGGTTGCCTATCACCGACAACTCAAATTCACCCGAATAGTTAATAAGGAAATTCTGGATAACGGTGCCGATACCCGAATTTAGAACCATCCTCGCATCAACGCAGACTTTCATCCTATTCGAAGTCTTTAGCGCTTTCGTTCTTCCAGTGTATCAAAGATTTCCCGAGGTCGTAATTGAAAGTAAACCCGCGTTTGATGAGCACACCCGGAATGATGTGCGTTGGCCGTGCAACTTTCTTTACGCGCTCAGGATGGATGCCATTGATGTTTGGATTGATCGTATGTAAGATGGAAGCCGCCCACTTCAGTAGGAAGAATGGAAATCTTATGATCTTCCCGTTGAAACCTAACGTCTTGTTGATGGTTGTTATCATCTCGCGAAGCGATTCGGTGTTCGCTTCCACATAATTGTAGATGATCAGCTTGTCGGGTTGCGACATCATGAACTCCATGCTTTCGAGAAGTCCGTAAATGTATCCGTACGATTTCTTGATCTCAGGAGTAACGGGCAAAAGAAAGTATCCCTTCTTCACCGCGCGGATCATCCGGAGAATGTTGCCCGGGTCGCCGGGTCCGTAGATCACGCCCGGCCTCACGCTGATCAGCCTGCGTTCCGGCAGCTTCTGTGCCCACTCGCGATGTATGTATTCGGCAGTAAGCTTCGAAATACCATACGGTGTGTTGGGTGTAGTCAGCGCTTCTTCATCGGTGGGTTTCAACGTTGGGCCGTACACGGAAATACTTGCGGTGAAGAAAATGTTCTTACAGTCCTTTTGTGTTGCGTAGACCGTTACGTTCTCTGCACCAAGAATATTCGTTTCGTAATATTCGTGGGGCTGATGTCCAGGTTCGCGATGGATTGCGGCGAAGTTGAAGATCCACTCCAGCTTCTCATTGGCGGGAATAACATCAGGTATCGGCTTACGAACATCAATCTGGTGAAAAACAATATTCGGAGTTCCGGCCAGCGAACTCGGTTTAATGTCGCCGAGGTGTACGCGCTCGAAAATTTTCTTCGCTAAGAGATACCTGGCAAGATTAGTCCCGATGTAACCAGAACCTCCAAGGATAAGGCACGACTGCATTTATTTGGTATTGAGTGCTTATTATTGTGGCAAAATTACGATAGTCAATGAAAAGAGGAGATGGTAAGCTTCATTTTATAGATCGTTATGTAGGCATACCATTAGTTGCACTGTTGGGATTTTTCAGGATCCGACGCAAGAAACCAGCCGGCATTCACACCATCGCCCTGTTCGAAGGTAACGCTATTGGCGACACCGTGCTGTTACTTGGCGTGATCAAAGACGTGCGGGAGAAATATCCCACCTCCGTAATAACCTTCTTCGTAGGCCCAACCAACTACGAGATCGCAAAACTCAGCAAGTACGCCGACAAGATCATACGGCTTCCGCTCGCCAACCCGGCAAAGTCAATCTCTTTGATCCGCCAGGAAGGTAAGTTCGATGTGTTCGTCGACCTCATGACGTGGCCACGCATCAGCGCCATTTATACCGGCTTCGCAAAAGCGAAGCTCAAGGTCGGTTTCAAAACACCGGGACAACACAGGCACTATGTTTACGATCTCACACAAACACATTCGGACCAGGTACACGAGATCGAAAATTTTCGCAGGCTTCTTTCGTTGATATCGGTTCCTGCTGTTAATGTTCCTACCATAGAAATTCCCAGGGAACCGACAGATAAAAGATCAATCGTGCTTCACATGTTCCCGAGCGGAGCGAAAGCTTATCTCAAGAAATGGCCCGAGTCGAGTTGGGAAACCGTTGCCCGTTATTTTCTCGGGAAAGGCTACACTGTAAGTATCACGGGCGGACCGGCCGATAAACCCGAAGGAGAAGAGTTCGCGAAAAAATTTGCATCGTTTCCCGACTTTAAAAATTACGCGGGCACGCTTTCACTAAAAGACACGATAGCGATGGTAAGCAAAGCACAGCTCGTGATCTCGGTAAATACCGGCATCCTGCACATCGCCGCCGCCCTTCATGTTAACCTCATCGGGTTAAATGGTCCTACGTCCATAGTTCGATGGGGTCCGCTCAACACGAACTCCGTTGCCCTCAAATCACCGCATCCCGATTCGCCTTGTCTTAACCTCGGTTTCGAATACAAATGCGGCAACGAAAACTGCAATTGCATGGCCCTGATCACCGTTGAGGAAGTGCTGAAAAACGCCGACAAATTCCTGTAATTTGCGGCCCGAAACACCTGTATTTTGAAGAGCACAGAACTGATAAAGAAGTTCTTTTACCTGTTCGCTTTCACCATCCCTCTGTCATCGTTTGCAAGCGTGAGATTGTTGGTAGTGGTAGTTGCAGCCTCACTCATCACGCGCGACTATCGTTCCATCGGCCTCAGCTTCGTTCGTTCGTGGGACGTGCTTCTTTACATCGCAGTGCTGCTGCTCGGCCTCGCCTGGACCACCGACATGCCCTCCGGTTTTCGTACACTCGAAACGTACTTTTCATTACTGGCCATGCCAATTGTAATTGGAAGATTCGGGATCATTACCCAGAAAGATCTCAACAACATTTTCAAAAGCTTCGGCCTCGGTGTAATCGTTGCGTGTATCGTTTGTCTTGTGAATGCGTTCATCGTTTACTCGAAAACATCCGATGCGAACGCATTCTTCTATTATGAACTTACTTCGGTCATCGGTTCGCACCCAACTTACATGGCCTACTTTCTCATTTATGTGATCACCATAGGATTGTATCAATTGTATTACAGGGAAACGGAATTGCCTCGACCATTGATTGCAGTTGTGCTGGTGTTCTCTTTCGCGATGCTGATGCTCACCGGTGGCAGCACTGCATTCATAAGCCTGTTGCTGATCTTCTCTTTCTTCATTTTAAAGTTCACACTCGAAGACAGGTCGTCGAACAAACAATTTGTGATCGTCATGGTTTCGCTGATGATCATTTCGTTGTTCATCATCAACACGTTCGACTTCTGGCAAACAAGCGAAACAGTTAAGAGCGATTACTGGGAACGTTCGTCGTTGTGGGAAGCTGCGTTGCGGGCCAATCCCAATGCGCTGTTTGGAGTTGGTACCGGCGATGACAAGCTGGCGTTGAATGATTACTACATGAAGCACGGTCTCGAGAAGTTCGCGAATGAAAATTATAATTCTCACAACCAGTTGCTCCAGGTTTATCTGGCCACCGGAATAATTGGATTGCTCGCGTTGATCATTATTTTGGCTAAGCCGATGTATTTGGCGTTACGAAATCAATCGCCCATCGGGATCCTCGTATTCTTTCCGTTTGTGATCTATGGTATGAACGAAGTTTTTATGGGCCGGTACCAGGGCGTGGTCTTCTTCGCGTTGCTCAGCCAGCTATACACTTCATACTATTCGTCATTGCAGCCATCCGTATCATTCAAATCAACATAGCGAATGTCGGATTCACTCAAGATCTGGTTCTTCATAGGCGATTTACTTTTGCTTAACCTGTGCATTGTTGCGTCGCTGAATTTTTACGGAGGAGCGTTCTGGATGCAGGAGGGAGTGAACAATATTTACCTGTTGGTATTCAGCAACCTCGCATGGATCTTTTTGGTGATGGTGTCGGCACCATATAATGTTACGAAAGCATGGTCGCTCGCGAAGACCGTCAAGAGTCAGTTGGCTTTTGTTTTCATTCACCTGCTGGTTGTTATTGCGCTGGTACTTTTCTTCAGGCAGAAATATTCGTTCTTCGAAGTGGGGCTGATCTACCTGTTGTTCGTCCCGTTGTTCTTCGTGATCCGGCTGATCACGCTTTACCTGCGAAAGGTTTTCGCTACTGAGTTATCGATCAGGAATTATATGCTCATCGGGAGAAACGAGCTCTCGAACGACATCCGGAAATTTTATCTCATGAATCCCGACTCCGGTTATAAGTTCCAGGGATACATCGACTTCGAACCCGGCGGCTTTTCCGTGGAGAAAGTCCGAGAGGTGTGCCTCGAAAAAGAGATCCAGGAGATCTATTGTTGTGTGCCCGACATGAGCAAGAATGACATGCAGATGCTCATCAACTTCGGAATGGACACACTCATCAAGGTGAAAGTGATCGCCAATCCTTCCGCTTCGCAGCAGTCGGTCAACCTCGACGCGCACGACCGCATGCCCGGCATCGACGTTACCACCATTCCACTCGATGCAACACGAAATCAAGTCATCAAACGGATTTTCGATTTTATCTTCTCTTCTTTCTTCTGCGTGTTCTTCATGTCGTGGATCATACCCATCATTGCACTCATCATTAAGCTCGATTCGAAAGGACCGGTGTTTTTCGTGCAGCTGAGAAGCGGTCAGAACAACAAACCATTTCGTTGCCTGAAGTTCCGTACCATGGTAGTGAACGCCGACTCCGACTCGAAGCAGGCTTCGCGCACCGACGCGCGCATCACAAAACTCGGTCACTTCCTCCGCAAAACCAGTATTGATGAACTGCCACAATTTATCAACGTGTTTATGGGCTCTATGTCGGTTGTGGGCCCGAGACCTCACATGTTGAAACATACCGACGAGTACAGTAAATTAATAGAGCGTTTCATGGGACGTCATTATGTGAAGCCTGGAATAACCGGCCTCGCACAGTGTCTTGGCTATCGTGGAGAAACGAAAGATCTTATCGATATGGAGAATCGTGTGAGAATGGATAGATACTACATTGAAAACTGGACTTTCTGGTTCGATCTGAAGATCATCTTTCTCACAGTAGTGAGCCTGATCCGGGGCAGTGATAAAGCATTTTAAAGACTGTGAAACCTTACCTCTTACTTATTTATTCGGCGTGTGCTTTTACGATCACATTCCTTTTTATGCCGGTGCTTATCAAGCTGCTGTCGGAATGGAAGGTGTTCGATTCGCCCGGCAAGCATAAGATCCATAAGCACTACATTCCATCGATGGGCGGTGTGTGTATCGCGCTGGGCGCTGCTTTCGCACAGGTAATCGGGCTTCCTTTCAGCGAATGGGCACTGCTCAAATATTTCTACATCGCCATCGCCATGATGTTCATCACCGGCCTTCGCGACGACATACTTACATTATCGCCACGCGAAAAACTGATCGGCCAGATCCTTCCCGTGATCATCGTTGTGATCTTTGGCGACACTGTGCTGTGGTCGTTTTACGGAGTGTTCTTCAATGGACTCGTCTTTCAGGAGGTTGTAGCGTGGGCCGTTACTATTTTCACGATCGTTATTATTACCAACGCCTACAATCTTATCGATGGTCTCGATGGTCTTGCGGGCACTATTGGTTGTATTGCACTGCTCATCTTCGGAGTATGGTTTTACCTCGCGGGCGATCTCACGTTTTCGCTCATCTCACTTTCATTCTTCGGTGGGCTCCTCGGATTTTTGTTTTACAACTGGGAACCGTCGCGCATCTTCATGGGCGACACCGGTGCACTCGTAATTGGATTGCTGCTCTCGATCCTGACCATCAGGTTCATCAACTCGAATTACAGCCTGCCCGGCAGTTCACCGATCAGGTTCCAGTCGTCGGTCGGCACCGCCGTTATGGTCATGATCATCCCGATATTCGACACGCTGCGCGTTATTGTTCTCAGGCTCCGCAAGCTCCAATCGCCCTTTAAGGCCGACAAAAATCACCTGCACCACCAGTTTTTAAAACTTGGCTTCTCGCACTCCAAATCGGTGATGATAATAGCAGCCATACAGGTCTTTTTTGTTTTGATGGCCCTGGTTTTAAGGAATAGAACAGATACCGTAATTTTGCCAGCTGCCCTCGGGGCATGCATCGTTATAAACCAGGTAATTAAAGTCGCCCAAAGGCGCTACGAACGAAATGGAGGAAAAAGTCTCATCACTGAGAAGTGAAATCGAAAGCTTCAACGGAACTACCGAAGAGTTTCGTCTTAAATACATCAGCAAGAAGGGTTCATTGTCGCAGCTGTTCGAAGAGCTGAAGAATGTTCCCGTCGACCAAAAGAAATCTGCAGGTCAGGTCCTGAACGACCTCAAGAAATTCGCGGAAGGAAAATTCAAGACGCTCAGCGAATCGCAGGAGACCGCTTCTTCTTCGAAGACTGATATCGACCTTACGCTTCCGCCGATCGCCAACAAGACCGGCAATCTTCACCCGCTTACACTTACGCGACTGAGGATCATTGAAGTGTTCGAACGACTTGGCTTCAGCGTGGCCGACGGTCCCGAGATCGAAGACGACTGGCATAACTTTACCGCGCTCAACTTTCCGCCCAATCACCCTGCACGCGAAATGCAGGACACGTTCTTCATAGAACGTAACCCGGAGATCCTTCTGCGCACACATACGTCGAACGTGCAGATCCGGTTGATGGAAAACAACAAGCCTCCCATCAGGAGCATCATGCCCGGACGTGTTTATCGCAACGAAGCGATCTCCGCAAGGGCACACTGTTTCTTTCACCAGGTAGAAGGTTTATACGTCGACAGGAATGTTGGCTTCGCAGATCTTAAGCAAACGCTATATCATTTCGCAAAAGAAATGTATGGTAAGGATATAAAGATCCGTTATCGTCCATCGTTCTTTCCGTTTACGGAGCCGAGCGCCGAGATCGATATCTCGTGTCTTATCTGTAAAGGCAAAGGTTGCAACGTGTGTAAGCATTCGGGTTGGGTCGAGATCGCAGGGTCGGGAATGGTTCATCCGAATGTTCTCAAGAATTGCAATATCGATCCCGAAGAGTTTACTGGTTTCGCATTCGGTATGGGAGTGGAGCGCGTGGCGCAGCTGCTGTATAATGTGAACGATCTTAGGTTGTATTCGGAGAATGATATTCGTTTCCTGAAGCAGTTCAACACCCTCATTTAGATGCGTGTATTTTTTGTGATTGGATTAGTGTTGTTGATGAGCTGTGAGCCACAACTGGTAGATGATCCCATTCCATTGGTGACGTTCAATCCTGTTGTGATCAACCTCAGTCTCCCAACGTACAGTAAGCTTCGCGTCGATGGCGGGATTTATGCTATAGACAACATTGGCGTTCGTGGAGTGTACGTTTATCGCGTGAATTCAACAACCTACCGCGCTTACGAACGCAATTGTTCATATCATCCCAACGCCGCGGGATCTACAATAAATATCCACTCTTCGAATCTCTTCTTCCAGGATCCGAGCTGCAGCTCTAACTTCAATTTTGAAGAGGGGAACCCTACAGGGGGACCGGCGTGGCGTCCGTTACAAAGGTACAATGCGAGTCTTGCGGGAAATTATCTGACCATAACATCAGATGTGATCAACTGAACTAGAGAGAAAAGTGAAAGGTGAATAGTGAAAAGTGGGCCGCAGTCCATTATTCACTATTCATCTTTCAACTCTAACTTTTCACCTTTCACTCTTCACTTTTCACTCTTTGTATTTTGCAGCTTGCTATGTTTTTTCGCATACGTGAAGTAAATCACTAAGCCCACCAACATCCATCCAAAGGCAACTGTGAGCGTAAAGTCGTCCAGCGAGATGATGAGGAGTGTGCAGATCAACGCGCCGAGGATTGGGACCAAAGGAACGAGCGGAGTTTTGAATGCTCTCTGCACCTCTGGATTTTTTACACGCATGATCCACACGGCGATGCAAACTAACACGAACGCGAATAATGTTCCGAAGCTTGTAAGATCACCGGCGATCTCGAGCGGGAGGAAACCGCCGCCGAGAGAAATGAAGATCAAAAGGATCCAGTTAGACTTATAAGGCGTTGAATATTTCGGATGCACGTCGGCAAAAACTTTCGGCACCAGTCCATCCTGCGCCATAGTGTAGAACACGCGCGACTGGCCCATCAACATCACAAGCATTACGGAAGAGAAACCTGCAAGAATTGCAACCGTGATAAACAACGACAGCCAATCATAACCAGGCATTCCGTGCTCGATTGCCCAGGCGACAGAAGCTTCTTTACCCGCAGCACCGAATTCGGCCCACGGGGCAATTCCCGTTAACACCCAACCGAAGAGAATATAAAGTATTGTACACACTACCAGCGAACCGAGAATACCGATCGGCATATCGCGCTTGGGATTTTTTGCCTCTTGAGCGGCTGTCGATACAGCATCGAATCCAATGAATGCAAAGAAAACTATCGAAGCGCCGCCGAGTACGCCGCCCCATCCCCATTCTTTCCATGACTCGTGGCCAGGAGTTCCTTCGGGGATCATGAAAGGAGTGTGGTTAGCTGGGTTGATGAACTTCCAGCCGAGACCGATGAACAACAACACGATCAAAACTTTGATGAAGACGATCACTGCATTCAGTGTTGCCGACTCTTTCGTTCCGCGGATAAGAACTAATGTGAGAAGGAAGAGAATGACTAACGCAGGTATGTTTATAATGCCACTCACGCCGCCAGCAGATTCGAATGGCGAGTGGCACCATTCATACGGTATGGCCCCGCCCAATAATTTATTCAGGTATTGACTCCACGAGATTGCTAACGTGGCAGCAGCAAGAGCATATTCGAGTATGAGCGCCCATCCAATGATCCACGCGGGAAATTCGCCCATCGTAACATACGCGTAAGTGTATGCGCTTCCGGCAACGGGGATCATCGAAGCGAATTCGGCGTAGCAGAGGCCGGCAAATGCGCAACCGACAGCAGCTACGACAAACGACAGCATTACTGCCGATCCTGCTGCCTCGCTTGCAGCCTGTGCGGTTCTTACAAAAAGACCCGCACCGATAATTGCACCGATACCGAGGGCAATAAGGTTGGCTGGACCGAGAGTTCGCTTAAGACCCGTGTCGTTGTTTGCAGATGCCAGCAACTGGGTCAATGATTTCTTTACGAATAGGCTCATAGGCGTAGAGAAGAAGGAAGAAGGTTTAGTTAAAGGCTAAAAATAATAATAATTCTATGGTAATATGGGCTTTACTTGAGCGGCGGGACCGGTAGTTTTGCCACTCCGGCGTAGTCGGTAAGCCCTGTATTCACGATCAGGATCTTCTCATCATTCGGGATATCATTCCGCACCTGCAACAGCAACGCCAATCCAGCAATGCCACTGGGCTCGCACTTAATTCCCTGTCCTTTCGCAATCGATAATGCTTCATCGATAAACTCTTCCTCCACGTCGAGGATCCCGGAATGCGGACCAATGCGCGCATTCTCGATCATCGAGTGTAGGTAGTCGTTGTAATCTTTTAATGAAGGCAAATAATAAGAGAAGAGTTTGTCGAGCCGTGTGTTTGCATTATGCGATGTTGCTCCATAAAAATTACACTTGCTGATCACACTCATGTTGCCACGAAAGCGAGGGTCGTGCTTGAAGATCCTGTTGTTGTATTCGCGCTCCGCAATGATAAGCAGGTTGATGAACAAGTCACCCGTTCCAAATGGAATGAAGCAATGCGAAGGACTTTCATTCAAAATTTCGTACGACAACCAATCGTAATAATTATCGCTGTACCGGTCGAGGATCTCGCGGTAGGTGATGTCGATACCTGTATGATTATCCGTAAGCTCTTTGATCTCTTTACCTGTGAGTGGCTTCGCGGAAAGATCTGTTTCGTAAACTTTACACCCCATGTCTTTCAGCGACTGTTTGATCTCGGGCTTCATGTGATGATCTACGAGTACTTTCAATACAGTTGTTGCGCCGAAGAGATTGAAGAAGTATTGAATAGCAACTGCCGCGCTTCCCGATGAGATCAGCGAGATCTCTTTGATCTGGTATCGTTTCGCTTTAATGAGAACTTCCCACGCCATGCGTGCTTTGTGAGTGCCACCGGGGTTCGTGCTTTCATCTTTCAGCCAAACGTCGGTGAAGCCCGGAACATTTATTCTCCGTGTTTGAGATGCGGGAAACTTCGGTGTGAAGAAAGGCTTCGGCGGAAATTCAGGTCTTTCAGGATCGTTGAAGGAAGGAACGGAAATGTTTTCAACTTCGATAGCAGGAGCGCTGTCGGTATTCCACTTCTCTTCCATGATCTGCTTTCTCACCACTTCAATTTCTTTTGCAGAAAGCTTTTCGAGAAGAAGGTCGGCAACCTGGTTGGCAAAACGTTCCATGTTCGGAGTAACCGGTGCTGCCTCCTGTTGTTCGTGTGGCTCCGGTTTATCTACGTCGATCAGAGAAGCATATTTCTCCGGGTAATAATTTTTGATAACACCATTCCAGTCGAACTTAAGTTGAGTGCCATACAAACACAGCAGGTCTCTTAACGACTTCGTAGCGCCGGGAGGACTTTTTAAATTGAATGCTCTTCGAAGGAGATCTTCGGTAGGACCGTGTGGGTAATGAAGAATGTAGTTCGGGAGTTCGTCTTTGTTTGCTTCGAGAAAATGCTGAAGTGCTTTTTGAAGCAACGGTATGAAACTCCATTTGCCTGTGCCTCTCGATTTAAAAACAAATTCGGATGAGTTGAACTCCTTTCTGACAAGGTCGAGGATCTCCTGGGGGATTGATTTAGCGGTGGCTTTTTTAGACATCCCAGCAATTTCGTGAATTACTTCTTCCTCTTCTTATACTTCACCGCATCAAATTTCATTTTTACGTGCACGGTACTCTCCACGGGCTTGTTGTCTTCCGTAGTGGGCTTCCATGCCGCCCCTTCTTTCACCAGTCGCAGTACTTCTTCGTCGCAACCGAAGCCCAGGCTCCTGATAACTTTAAAGTTGCTGATGGTCCCGTCGCTTCCAACATCGAAGCCAACGATTACGCGGCCCTTCACATCGTTGTCGAGAGCCTGTTGTGGATACTGACGATTTGATTCGAGGTATTTGTTGTAAGCGCGAACGCCACCAATGGGTGCGGCGAGTCGTACTACGGGTCCGTCTTCGTCTTCATCATCGCTGGGAAGAGCCGTTCTCGCAATCACGACTTCACTGAGTTGCGAAACATCTTCATTCATCTTTATATCGATGGTGGATCTTTCATTCGTTGCAACTTCGTTGGTCTGCATTCCTACGAATGAGAATAAGAGCGAAGCAGTGTCGGCTACTTCGAGAGTATAGTTGCCATCTACGTCGGTTGTTGTTCCGCGATTTGTTCCTTTAACGAGAACCGTAACGCCGGGAAGGGCAAGGTTGTCTTCTTTGGTCCTCACTGTTCCGGAGATCACATGAGTGTTTTTAGCAACGACTACAGGCGCGGGCTCTACTTTAACAATTGTTGTACTGTCGTTATCGTGCTCTAAAAGACTGGTAACAACAGGAGCGGTCTTAACTTCTGTTTCTTGTTGTTGTGTTGAAGTTGTTTTCTTTTTTAAGCGGGGCTTTTCCGACGAAAGCGTTAACGGTTGGTTAGCGGGTTCTGGTTTTAATGTATCGGCGGGCGTTTCCGTTTTTTTGTTTTCTACGATGAGCTCTGATTTTTTTGAGGGCCATAATAAAAATATAGCAGCTCCAATTATGATTATTATGCCCGCCGCAATTCTTAACGGTGTGAAGAATACTTCTTTCTTTTTATAGATCGATTGATCGAGCTCTTCTATGTCTTTACTAAAATCCTTTTGATCGATCAACGCCCCACCATCGAGAGCATCTGCTAAGAACGGATCCGACAAAGCCTTCTTCTCCAGCGCATGCATCTCCTTCGGAGACATCTCACCCTTCAGGTACTTTTCGATATCGTCTTTCAGTTCACTCATTTTTTTCCATGCAGATCTTCAGGTTCCTTTTTCCATTCTGAATGTAACTCTTCACTTTGTTGAGATCGAAGCCCGTTGCAGCCGACACATCTTTGTAGCACTTCTCTTCCAGGTAAAACAGCCGGACACACTGTTGTTGCGGCGCATCCAGTTGGTCGATACACTTCTCCATCTTCGAGAGGTCGGATTCCAGCTCGCCCTCCTCTTCCGGATGCAGCGCCAGCTCGTTTTCCATAAGCTCCGGCCCGATTTCTTGAGTTATTTTTGTCTTCCTGGCCCGGATCTGCATCAGGCAGTGGTTGCGGGTGGTAACGTACAGCCAGCTTTTGAAATTAGCGATTTCGTGGGCTTTCAGGGTGGAGGGAAGTTTCTCGAACACCTGCATCACGGCATCTTTCGCGTCGTCGCGGTCCTTCAGGTACTTGAGGCAAACTCCGTATATCATGGAGGTGTATCGCCCGAAAAGTTCACTCACCAGCGTCAGGTCTTGCGTGGCGCGGAACTGCGAAAGCAGGTCGGCGTCGCTCAGCGAACTGGACTTTTGGCGAATGAACATTGCGGAAATATAATCGTAATTTCGCAGCGAAAATCTCTCAGTGTGATACGGATCAGCGCGGTCATAATTACCTACAACGAAGAAAAGAACATCGCCAAATGCATCGAATCGGTAAAGCCGGTAGTAGATGAAGTGGTGATACTCGACTGCTATTCGCAAGACCGCACACGCCAGATCGCCGAAGCCCACGGCGCCACTTTCTATGAACATGACTTCCAGGGCTTCGCAAGACAAAAGAACCGCGCCGTCGATCTCGCTTCGAACGACATCGTGCTCTCGCTCGATGCCGACGAATATCTTTCATCCGAGCTTACTCAATCCATACTCAAAGTAAAGGGCGACTGGAAGAAAGATGGCTACATGTTCAATCGTCTCTCTAGCTTCGAAGGAACATGGATCACTACATGCGGATGGTATCCCGATCAGAAATTAAGATTGTGGGATCGTCGCAAAGGGCAATGGCAGGGCGATGGTGTTCACGAAAGAGTGGAGTTGATCGAAGGGGCTACAACATCAGCCATCAAAGGCGATCTGTATCACCGCGCTTACGACAACATCTCGCAGTTCCTCCAAAAGAATCAGAACTACTCCACGATACATGCGCAGGTAAACCGCTACCGTACTTCATCGTCGGCCGCCAAGATCCTGTACAAGACTGCATTTGCATTTTTCAAAGCATACATACTCAAAGGCGGCGTGCTCGATGGATATAAAGGTCTTATCGTTGCAGGTTCAACAGCTCATTGGGTGTTTTACAAGTATGCGAAGTTGCTCGAAGCCAACAGGACCGTGCGTGTTTCACTTATCGTTGAATCGTCCGGGGAAGTGGAGGATCTCGAGCAGACATTAACATCCATCAGGAATCAAAAAGAGCTGCCGGCCGAAGTGATCGTTAACGGTAAGCTTGCTCGCGCTGCAACAAAAGTTCCCGGCATCATTGCCAACTTCCCAACACCTATTCGCTTCGTCGATTCCGTAAACACGTCGGCCCTTAATGAAGCAGTGAGCATCGCGAAAGAAGAGTATGTACTTGTACTCAAAGACCAGTCGAAGCTGTCGACAAGTTTTTTGAAAGAGCATAAATCGAAAGCGTGGAAGGGTAAAATTGTTTCTGGTGTGGATGCGAATCGCATTACGCCGTTAACGCCTGCCAGCGAATGGAAGAATATTCTCGGCAATGGTACCGTTGCGTTCTGGAAAGAAGACTGGCAGAGCGGAAACCAGAAGACACTCGCGTTGCCAACGCAATTGCCCGTTGAGTCGGAGGACATGCTGAAAGAAACACGGGGAATTTCTGTTGTAATACCAAACTACAACGGCGTTGGACTCTTCCCGCAAACACTGCCACCACTGTTCGTTGCGTTGAAGAACAGCTTGTTGCCTTACGAAGTCATCGTGGTCGACGATTGTTCTACGGATGATTCGACAGGCATGCTCACGCGTGATTACCCGCAAGTGCGCCTGATCGTGAATAAGGTAAACCGGGGATTTTCGCCAACCATTAACAATGGTATTCGCGAAGCGATGTACGATCTCGTGTTCCTGCTGAACAGCGATGTGAAACTGGAACCCGATTACTTCACGTATCTCATTCCATACTTCGAGAGCAACGATACATTCGGAGTAATGGGGCAGATCGTGAACTGGGAAGACGACCGGATCCAGGATGGTGCAAAGCTTCCTACGTTCCAGGGTGCGAAGATCAAGACCTTCAAAAACTTTTTGCCCTCGGAGACACCGGTACAACCGGCTTTGTTAACGATGTACTTGTCGGGTGCGGAAGCGCTGGTGAGCAGGGAGAAGTTACAGATGCTTGGAGGCTTCGATGAGATCTTTGCGCCTTACTATATCGAAGATTACGAGTTGTCGCTGCGCGCGTGGCGTTTGGGTTGGAAATGTTATTACGAGCACCGCGCGATGTGCAGGCACAAAACATCTTCGAGTATTAAGTCGAAGAGCCGTAAACAACATATACAGACGATCTACTACAGGAACAAGATGTTCCTTCATGCCATACATCTCAATTCATTCCAGTTGATGTTCTACTACCCGCAGATCTTTTTTGAATGTCTCGTGAGGGTGGTGTCGTTCAGGTTCCATTATGTGAAGTCGATCAAACTGTTTTTCGAAGGCCGAAAGAAGTTTAAGGAATCGAGGAAGCGATTCGAACAGTTGTCGCAGAAGGTTGGAACGAACCTTACTGTTGCACAGGTGGCGAAGAGAATTGGAGACAGCTTGAACAGGATTATAATTTGGCGTTTTTGATCTCACGGAAATCGCGGAAGCCACGGAAAAATGCTTTTATCTTTTCTGGCTTATCGTTTTCTGCTATTACAATTAAGACAAAAGCTTTAATCAACTCCTTTATTCCAAACATCCTGATCTCAGGATATAGAGACATTATATATAACATGTTTCTTGTTATGTAATATCTTCTCGACGCAGGATGAACGATCGTAGAAAAACCCAACCAGTTTTTCTTAAGTGTTCCGAGTTCATGATCCAATACAGCATCATTCACTCTAATAATTTTATACCCATTCTTTCTTAACCTGAGACAATATTCAGTATCGACAGAATCTATAAAGAGCTTCTCTTCGAAGTACCCTATCGTATTTATTCTTACCAGGCATCCGGAGCTCATAGTAAATCGTACCTCGTCAATCGTACCTCGTACATTTTTTTCACTCTTTTGTGTCTTGTGAAACGGTGAAATCATTCCAACTTTTTCATCTGCTTCGAAGGCAATATTTTTTAATTTCTCTAAAGCTCCTTTCTCAAAGAAACTATCCTGGTCCATGGTTAAACACCAATCATAATGTTCTTCGAGCGCTTTTTTTAACCCGAGATTCAGTGCTGCCGCAACGCCTGTGTTGTTTTGAGTATTGTCGACAACCAGGATGTCGTCCACGTGGCTTTTAAAGCTCTCAACGATGTGTTCTAAGGGCCTGGAGGGGAAATAGAGCACGACGACGGCAAGAATACGTGGCATCCTTAAAAATGCCTATAAATTCATATTTTTGCGTCCCAATGGCTGAAGAAACGAAGGAATTATCGGCGGAAGCACCGCAAACGCACTATTCTGAAAAGGAGAAGCAGGAGATCTTTCACGGGGAGTTTATGCCTCACATCCACTCGATGTACAACTTCGGGTACAGGCTTACGCTGGATGGTGACGACGCAAAAGACCTGGTGCAAGACACCTACCTGAAGGCATATCGCTTTATAGATTCATTCCAAAAAGGAACTAATGCTAAAGCATGGCTGTTCCGGATTTTGAAGAATAGCTTCATCAACGATTATCGTAAGAGAAGCAAAGAACCAAACAAGGTAGATTACCAGGAGGTAGAGACATATTATAACTCAGAAGATGTAGACAGGCAGATCACTCCCGACCTAAGAGTTGAATCTCTTAAAGACATGATCGGCGATGAGATCTCGAACGCACTGAATTCATTGGATGTAGACTTTAGAACAGTTATAATTTTGTGCGACCTGGAAGGATTTAAATACGAGGAGATGGCAAAGATACTGGACATTCCAATTGGAACCGTGAGAAGTCGCCTGCACAGGGCACGCCAACTCCTGAAAGAGAAATTAAGTACCTACGCAAAGTCGATGGGTTATAATAACACCAGTATATGAATCCTTCTACCCCCAATCCATTTGTCACCAATGGAAAGAAATCGACCTGCCTCCAGATGCTGCAGGTGATACTCGACGGTGAAGCTTCCGAAGCACAGAAACAGTACTTCAAAGAGCACATGGACATGTGCCTGCCTTGCTTCAAAGGTTATGAACTCGACATGGCAATTAAACAATTGGTTAAGTCGAAGTGCTGCGGTGGCGATGCACCGGCCGATCTCGTAGAACATATCCGTATAACCATTTCGCAAAAAATTTCCTGATGCCGGGAAAAGCCCTGATTTTTTCCGCTCCTTCAGGATCAGGGAAGACTACCATAGTCAAACATCTTCTCGCGAACAATCCCACACTCGGGTTCTCTATATCCGCGTCTACGCGCGATAAGCGTGGCCGCACCGAAGAGAATGGAAAAGACTATTATTTTCTATCGCCCGAAGACTTCAAACAAAAGATCGACAGCGGTGATTTTATAGAATGGGAAGAAGTGTATGCCGGCAATTTTTATGGCACACTGAAATCCGAGATCGAAAGGATCTGGAAGGAAGGAAAAGATGTCGTCTTCGACGTTGACGTCCAGGGCGGCATCAAGCTGAAGAATTATTTTGGAGACAACGCTCTCGCAATTTTTGTAAAAGTGCCTTCCTATGATGCACTAAAAGATCGTCTTAAGAACCGGGGCACCGAATCGGAAGAAAGTCTTTCAAGAAGATTATTCAAAGCAAAGTTCGAAATGGCTTTTGCCGATAGATTCGATGTTGTTCTTTTGAATGAAGACCTCAATAAGTCCACTGCCGAAGCTCAAAAATTATACGACGACTTTATTCGCAAGGAACCAAGCCTCTTTTAGTCTTTTTAGCTTTTAAATTCTATAACCGTGACCATCGGTTTACTTTTCGGTTCATTTAATCCCATTCACGTTGGCCATCTCATCATAGCCAATACGATGGCCGAAAACGCCGACCTCAAAAAAGTATGGTTTGTTGTGTCGCCGCAAAATCCTTTCAAGCCTTCGAAAGGATTGCTTCATGAATTTGACCGGTATGATATGGTGAAGGCTGCCATTGCCGACAACTATAAGCTGGAAGCTAGCGACATCGAATTCCAGTTGCCACGGCCCAGTTATACAATAGATACACTTACTCATCTTACCGAACGCAACCCCGGCAAGTCTTTTCGAGTCATAATAGGTGAAGACAACCTTGTGAATTTCGAGAAGTGGAAGAATTATCAACAGATACTCGACAACTACGGTTTGAATGTGTATCCCCGCCCTGGTGTAACAAATTCGGAACTAAAACGTCATCCGAACGTAAAAATGGTGGATGCACCACTGCTCGACATTTCGGCGACATACATCAGGAACTGCATCAAAGACAATAAATCCATCAGGTATCTCGTTCCGGAAACGGTTGAAAATATGATAAGAATGAAAAATTTTTACAAGTGAGTTGATATGAGACTAATTGCGGTGTTCTGCATTTTGTTTCTGTCAGCTATTTGGTGCGAGGGTAGAGGAATTAAAGGGATCATAAAAGGCGAAGACGGCAGTCCCCTTCAATACGCAACAGTCTACGTAAAGCAAATAGCGACCGGCGTAGTAAGCGACGTTAACGGCTACTACGAAGTAGCTCTCAAGCCCGGCTGGTACGACATTCAATGGCAATATCTCGGCTACGAATCCGTAGTAAAAAAATTAGAAATCAAAGAAGAATGGATCGTGATGGACATCACGATGAAAACGGCAACCGTCGTGTTGCAGTCGGTAACTGTTAGGGCCGACCAGGAAGATCCCGCCTACGCCATCATGCGTCGGGCCATCGCGAAAGCGAAATATCACACACAGCAACTCGATAGTTACACTGCACGGGTTTACATCAAAGGGAAAGGTCAACTGAAAGACTATCCGTGGCTCGCGAAGAAAGCCCTGGAGAAAGAAGGCATTACCAAAGACCGCGTGTTCATCCAGGAATCGGTAAGCGACATCAAATACACACGCCCGAATAAGTTCGAAGAAAAAGTGATTGCCGTTTACACAACAGGCAAGAATGAAACACACGCTTCGCCCAATGCTTATGTGTTCGGAAGTTTTTATGAACCTGAAATTGCCGAGACCATTTCGCCGTTGTCGCCAAAATCATTTTCATATTACCGGTTCGAGTATCTCGGAACGTTCAAAGATCACGGGTTCGACATCAGTAAGATCAAAGTAACTCCGCGTTCGAGAGGAGATAATGTTGTGCAGGGAACACTGAATATTGTTGAAGACTGGTGGAGTATTCACAGTCTCGATTTTGATGTGACGAAGCTCGGCATTACAGCCAACGTAAAACAGATCTATAATCCTATCGAAGACAAAGTATGGCTTCCCATTTCACAAACATTTAAAGTTACCGGCAAGATCTTCGGCTTCGAGTTCGAAGGAAATTACTTCGCGAACATGAAGGACTATAAGATCTCGTTAAATCCCAAGCTGCCGCCCGATGTTGTTGTGGTTGATGAGAAGACAGAAAAAGAGGAAGAAAAGAAGGAGGAGAAGAAAAAGCCGGAGCCCATAAAGAAGAAAGAAGTTAAAGTGAAGAAGACCGAAGAGAAGCTGGCCCAGGGAGAACAGGTAACAGACAAAGAACTTCGCCAATTGGTAAAGGAATACGAGAAAGAAGAAAAGAAGACATCGAAAGAACCCGATGTTATTTCGGAGTCTACATTCGCCGTTGACTCTCTCGCGTATAAGAAAGATTCTACATTCTGGAACGACATTCGTCCGGCGCCTCTCTCGAAAGAAGAAGTAAAAAGTTATCAGAAAGACGACAGCCTGGCCGATGCCGATCGCAAGAAGAATGAGGGCGACACGCTTCGTCATTCCAGTAAAAAGAACAGGCAGGGTTTTCAACCGTGGGATCTTCTTACAGGAGATAACTATAGTCTCGGCAAGACTGCAAGCTTTAGGATCCACACACCATACGGTGGCTTCAACACGGTTGAAGGTGCAAATATCATTTACCGGACTAGCCTTTATAAACGTTGGACTGTGAAAGATTCGGCAGGTAAAGCATTGAAGAACTATCGCCTTGAGATCAGTCCTGTGCTCCGTTATTCATTTGCCCGCGATAAGCTCACTGGCTTTTTGCGTGTTGAATTCCGTGGAAAAGATTATCGCATCTGGGCCGAAGGAGGAAGATATGTGGCGCAGTATAATGCGGCAGAGCCCATACATTCTTTCGTGAACACATTCACAACGTTGTTGTTGGGTGGCAATTACATGAAGCTTTACGAACGCGACTTCGTAGATCTGAATTACAGGCATCGGTTCAACGACAAGTATACGCTTCGTTCTTACTGGACTTTCGCGCGACGTTACGAGTTGGCGAACAATAGCAACTATACGTTGTTCAAAGGGAACAAGGAAAAGTATACTCCGAATGAACCTGTGAATGTTGAGGTGCCATCGACTTCGTTCCAACCCAACAATGCATTCATAGGCAGTGTGGCGCTCGATGCGCGGCCGTGGCAGAAGTACAGGATCCGCAATGGACATCGTCAGCGTGTAAACAACAGTACACCGATATTTACATTGGAGTACCGGAAAGGTTTCTCGAATATTCTTAATAGCGACGTAAGGTTCGATCAAATCGAGCTTACTGTTCGCAAGCAGGTGAAGCTTGGCATTCGCGGAACGCTGGAGCTAACGGTGAGAGGAGGAACGTTCTTCAACAACAGCAGCATGTTCTTCATGGACTACAAACACTTTGCCGGCAATCGCACGCCGTTTATTACGGGCGACCCGAATTCGTCGTTCCGTTTGTTGGACTACTATCGTTATAGCACGTCGGATGATTACCTCGAAGGTCATGCCCATTATCATTTCAGAAAGTTTTTATTGACGTATCTCCCGAAGGCGCGAATGCTTGGGTTGTCTGAGAATGTTTTTGTGAACCATCTTACCACGCGACATGCGCAGTATACTGAAGTAGGTTATGCAATAGAAGGTATAGCGAGGATCTTCAGGATCGAGGGTGCTATGGGCTTCCAGGACACGGATTTCCACAATGCTAATTTTGGTTTCAGGATAGGGATTGCCAGCAGCATTGTTGTTAATTTCAATGATTGAGGTGAGGTGGTGGCATGACTTAAGTGGTGCCACCACTTTCAAACATCGCACCAAAGAGCGTCGACGCGCTCGTTACTTGTCAGGAAATCCGGATAAATTCGCGACGTGGATCTTTCTGACTTCCTTTCGCTGCGCAACAACCTCCCCGTCGTCGATGTTCGTTCGGAAAATGAATTCGATGCCGGCCATATTCCCGGGGCCATCAATCTGCCCATCTTAAACAACTCCGAACGAAAATACGTAGGCACCGACTACAAACAGAAAGGTCAGAAGGAAGCGATCATGACCGGCTTCCGGCTCATTGGTCCCCGCCTTCCGGAAATTCTTGAGAGCGCCGAAAAACTTTCGTCAGGCAAAGAGCTTCTCGTTCACTGCTGGCGCGGCGGCATGCGATCGAATTACTTTTGCCAGTTCGTTTCCATGGCACGCATCCAGGCGAAGTCGCTCGAAGGAGGTTATAAAACTTACAGGCAGAAAGCACTGGAGTCGTTCAGGCTTCCGCTCCAACTGCGTGTGATCGGCGGAAGTACCGGTAGCGGAAAGAGCGAAGTGTTAAGAGCTTTGAAAAGCAATGGCGCGCAAGTGATAGACCTGGAAATGCTCGCGAATCATAAGGGCTCCGCCTTTGGTGCGTTGATGATGCCACCACAGCCTACAACCGAACAATTTCAAAACAATCTTTTCGAAGTGATCATGACATTGGATCCGAATAAGACGATCTGGATCGAAGATGAATCACTGGCCGTGGGAAAGATCTTTTTACCAAATGACTTTTGGGACTTAATGTCGAAAAGTCCTGTTGTAGAGATCGAGGTTGACCGCGGAAGAAGAATCGAGAGACTTGTAAGCGAGTATGGCCCGGCCAATCGCGACGAATTTCTCGAAGCCATGACCAGGATCACGACACGATTGGGCGGGCAACATTTTAAGGCGGCGAAAGAAAAATTATTGGAAGGCGATATGTATTCCACGATCGATATCTTGCTTACTTATTATGACAAAGCTTACCGCCTTGGCCTCGAGAACAAGAAGGACAGAATTATTGAACGGGTTCCGTGGAATGGAACGGACACCAACGCCATTGTAAGTCATCTAATGAATTCCAAATGATCAAGCTAACTCAATATTCACATGGTGCGGGTTGTGGTTGTAAGATCGCGCCGGCTGTACTCGATACTATTCTTCATTCAGATTTTCCGAAGGCTTCGTATCCACAACTACTTGTAGGCAACGAGTCGAAAGATGATGCTGCGGTGTACGACCAGGGAGACGGCAATTGTATCGTTAGCACTACTGACTTTTTCATGCCCATCGTTGACGATCCTGCTACGTTTGGTGCGATCGCTTCCGTGAACGCAATCAGTGATATTTATGCAATGGGCGGTGAGCCTGTGATGGCAATAGCAATACTAGGTTGGCCCATCAATAAAATTCCCGCCGAAATTGCAGGGCTCGTTCTCGATGGAAGCCGTATTGTTTGTAAAGAGGCCGGCATTCCTCTCGCCGGTGGTCACAGCATCGATTGTCCGGAGCCTGTGTTTGGCCTGGCCGTTACCGGCAAACTTCGCAAAGAACATTTGAAACGAAATGACACTGCTACGCGCGGCTCTATATTGTATCTCACGAAGCCGATCGGCATTGGTATGGTCACCACCGCGCAGAAGAAAGGCATCGTAAAAGAAGAACATCTCAAGCGCGCCACCGACACCATGCTAACGCTCAACAAAGCCGGCGCCGAATTCGGCAAGCTCAAATATGTTTCGGCGATGACCGACGTTACCGGCTTCGGTTTGCTCGGTCACCTTACCGAGATGTGCGAAGGAAGTGGTTTGTTTGCCGTTATTGATTTCTCAAGAGTTCCGAAGTTCGAATTCCTGGACGAATACATTCAACAAAAGTCAACTCCCGGTGGAACTCAAAGAAATTGGGAGAGCTATGGAAACAAGATCAGCCCGATCTCCGACGACAAGAAAGTTGTTCTTGCCGATCCGCAGACCAGCGGGGGATTGCTGGTTGCTGTAGAAGAAGGTCACGGCAGCGAGTTCGAAGCTTTTGTTCATACCAGGTTTGGATGGGACCTTAAGCCATTCGGGGAATTCAAAGATCGTGGCGATAGCATCATCGTTGTAAACTAATGCTGGAAGCTAATGGTGGTGGCACGACTTAAGTGATGCCACCACTTTCAAAGATCGCACCAAACCAATCTCGACATGTCAGGAAATCCGGATAACTTCGCGACAAACTAATGCTGGAAGAGTTCACAAAATTATTTTGGGAAGCCGCGGAGAAACGCAGGTGTTGCCGGATCCAGATTTCAGGCGAACCATTGACGCGTGTCGTTCATCCTTACGGCATCTGCAGGTCGTCGGCAAATAAGATTGTTTTGGTTTGTTGGCAGGCAATGGGCTTTACGAAGCCCGGCGGCAAAGAAGGCTTTCGCAACATCGTTCTCGATAATATTGAAGAAGTCGAAATGATGGAGAGCCACTTCAAACTGAGCGAGACCTTTAATCCAAAAGATACCCAGTATAAAGAATGGGTATTTCATATTTAAATCATGAAAGAAAAAAGAAAATTTGGTTTTGAAACCCGCATGCTTCACGCGGGTCACATTCCCGATTCATACGCCGGCGCCCGTGCCGTTCCTATTTTTCAAACTTCCGGTTATGTGTTCGACAGCCCCGACCAGGCCGCGCAACTGTTCGAGTTGAAACAATACGGAAACATTTACACGCGCATCAATAATCCAACAACTGCAGTCTTCGAAGAACGAATTGCGTCGCTGGAAAATGGTACCGGTGCTGTTGCAACAGCCAGCGGCATGGCGGCACAGTTGGTTACGATCATGACGTTGCTTCGTCCCGGCGACGAGCTCGTGGCATCTTCACATTTGTACGGAGGCACATACACCCAATTCGAGCACACGTTCAAGAAGCTATCGATCAAAGTAACGTTTGTCGACATCAGTGATATAAAAAATTGGGAGAAGGCCATCACGCCAAAGACGAAAGCACTCTATGGTGAAACGATCGGCAATCCTGCGGGAAGCATCTTCGACTTCGAAGGAGTGTCGGCCCTCGCGAAAACTCACGGCATTCCGTTGATCATCGACAACACACTCGCCACACCTTACTTGTGCAGGCCGTTGGATGTTGGCGCCGACATCGTTGTTCATTCTGCTACGAAGTTTCTCAATGGACACGGTAATTCTATCGCTGGTGTGATCGTCGATTCGGGGCGATTCGATTTCAGTAATTACCCGGCGCTCACAACACCGTCGATACCGTATCATAATCTCAACTTCCACGAGACATTCGGACATTATGCTTTCCTGATGAAGGCACGTGTCGAAACACTTCGCGACACCGGCGCTTGTCTTTCACCATTCGATTCATTCCTGGTTGTGCAAGGCATCGAAACACTGGCGTTGCGTATGGAACGGCATGTATCGAATGCACAGAAGGTTGCAGAATTTTTGGAGGAACATCCGTTGGTGGAATGGGTAAACTATCCCGGTCTCAAAAAACATCCACACCACGAACGTGCAAAGAAGTATTTGCCGAAAGGACCCGGTGCATTGTTTGCATTTGGTATCAAATCGAAAGATGGAAGAGAAGCTGGTAAGAAATTTATTGAAGCGCTTCAACTGTTTTCGCATGTTGCCAACATCGGCGACTGCAAGAGTTTAGTTGTGCACCCGGCGTCAACCACGCACCAGCAACTTTCGGATGACGAAATGATTGCCGCCGGAATTAATCCGGGTTTGATTAGGTTATCTGTAGGACTGGAAACAATTGACGATTTGTTATGGGATTTGGAACAAGCATTGCATGCGACATCTCGATGAACACACGCCTCACGGAGGCGGAGAGAAAACTTTACCAGGATGTTGAAACGATACGCGATCTCTTACATCGTGCACGCACGATAGCGATCGTTGGACTGTCGGACAAAAGAGAACGCGCGAGTAATTTCGTTGGCTCTTATTTGAAATCGGAAGGTTATAAGATCGTTCCCGTTAATCCGAATCTCAGTGAAGTGTTGGGAGAGAAGTCGTATCCGGATCTTAAGAGCATTCCATTTCCAATTGATATTGTCGACATCTTTCGTCGTCCCGATGAGATCGTGCCGATTGTTGAACAGGCGATCGCCATTAAGGCGAAAGCGATCTGGATGCAATTACAAATTGTGAACAGGGATGCCGCGAAGCTTGCAACAGACCATGGCCTTACGGTGGTGATGGATAAGTGCCTGAAGATCGAGCATGGCCGTTACATTGGCACGCTGCATTGGGCAGGGATGAATACTGAGATTGTTACAGCGAAGAAAGCGGGGAGGTTGATCTAGAGCTTATTAGCCATTATGGCTTAGATCGTTCTACCTGTGTAATGAAATACTTGGTATCGCCGCGCCAAGGAAATCTCATGAATCTTCTTGTGAAATGAAGACTAACGCGTTCGCCGCTGAGGGCAACCTGGTTAAGTTGTTCGAGCACGTCTTTTTCACCCGACTCTACAGAGAAATCAAATGTTTCCGCAACGGGGCTTACACCTTTCAAAGCGCCGAACGATTCGAGGCTCAGCTTGCCTTCGTAGGTCTTGAAAACGAATCCTTTCTCACTGATCCTCAATACCTTGCCGGCCATTTCTCCCTTCTCATAGCTTCCCCAATAGAGGAATGAGAGGATGCAGATAGCGAGTGCGACTACGACGATCAGGGTACGTTTCAGGATTTTCATCATAAAGACAAGGGTTTCGCAAAGGATACGCAAAGAAAAAAAAGGATACGCAATGATGATGGAAAAAGAACCTTGGCGTATCCTCTTGCTCCTTAGCGTGTCCTTTGCGCAACTAAATTAGCTTTTCTCCTCAACTTAACATAAAACCACACCGCCACTAAAACCATCACCAACGAAATGAACTGTGAATTCGACAGGATGTCTTTTATCACGAAACCGCGTTCGATATCACCACGGAACAACTCGATAATGCCACGACCGGTTGCATAAACAATCAAGTACACAAGAAACACCTGCCCATCGAATGTCTTCCGGCGTTTCAGGACCAGCAGTCCCACCAACAACAAAAAGATAAATGTGGCTTCATAAAGTTGTGTTGGATGAAGCGGCGTGTTCAACGGCTTTGCCTGGCAAACGGGATCGGTGAAGATCACGCCGGGGAAACCATCGGTAGGCACACCGTAGCAACAGCCCGCCATAAAACACCCGAGCCTTCCGAAGCAGTGCACGATACACGTAACGATCGCCATCACGTCGAGCATGCTGAGTATCGGCAACTTATTCTTTCGAAAGAATAACAGCATGGTAGGAATGCAGAACAGGAGAGATCCATAGAATACAAATCCGCCACCCGAAAGAAGCCGCTGTGGATTTTTGATGTAGCCAATGTCTTCAAAGACCAGGAACAACTTTCCGCCAACAATACCTGCTATGATCAGTAAGATGAAGAGTGTGTTCGCCTGGTCGAATGTCATCTTCGAGGCACGCCACATATAGATGAAGGCTACGATGCAGCCAACAGCAATGAGAAAACCGTAAGTGTAAATTGTAATTGAACCGAGCTTGAATAAGACGGGGTGCACTACACCGTCATTATTTCTCCTTCTTTCTTCTTCATCAACGCATCGATCTTCGCGATGAACTCGTCGGTTGTTTTTTGCACCGTCTCTTCACCGTTCTTGATGTCGTCTTCGGAGACGCCCTTGATCTTTTTGATTTGTTCGTTGATGTCCTTGCGGATAGAGCGGACACTCACCTTGCCTTGTTCGCATTCGCCATGCACCTGCTTTACAAGTTGCCTGCGGCGTTCTTCGGTGAGCATTGGAATATTGATGATAACCTGTTGACCGTCGTTTTGGGGAGTGAGGCCGAGGTTTGCAGCCATGATCGCTTTTTCGATCTCCTGTATGAGACTTTTCTCCCAGGGCTTAATGAAAAGTGTACGCGCTTCGGGAGTCGTTACCGACGACACCTGGTTGAGCGGGCTCATCGCGCCGTAGTACGACACCATGATGCCATCGAGCATGGATGGTGAAGCTTTGCCAGCGCGGATCTTCACGAGTTCGCTTGAAACGTGGGCGAGGGTTTTGCCCATTTGTTCTCGTGCGTCTTCCAGAAAGAGTTCTAATTCCTCCATAGTTGATTACGATTAACTGATCAATGTTCCTGCCTCTTCACCGTTGGCTACTTTCAGCAAGTTGCCTTTTTTGTTCATGTCGAAAACGATGATCGGCAGCTTGTTCTCCATGCAGAGTGTGAATGCCGTCATGTCCATGATGTTCAGATTTTTCTCGTATGCTTCCTGGAAGGAGAGCTTATCGTATCTCACAGCGTCTTTAAACTTCTCGGGATCTTTGGTGTACACACCGTCTACGCGTGTGCCTTTGAGTACCACGTTGGCCTGGCATTCGATGGCCCGGAGGCTGGCGGTAGAATCGGTAGTGAAGTAAGGATTTCCGATACCGGCGCCGAAGATCACGATCCTTCCTTTTTCGAGGTGACGGATAGCGCGGCGACGAATGAAGGGCTCACAAACCTGCTCCATCTTGATGCCGGCCATCAGTCGCGTATATAAACCGTGACGTTCGAGGGCGCTCTGGAGGGCCATGGCGTTGATAACGGTGGCGAGCATGCCCATGTAGTCGCCCTGCACGCGGTCGATACCCAGTGCTTCGGCCTGGCCGCCGCGGAAGATGTTGCCTCCGCCGATCACGATCGCCAGCTCAACGCCTTGCTCCTTCACTGTCTTGATCTCTGCACTGTATTGTTCGAGCACATTGTGATCGAAATTGATACTCTTGTTAGATCCCTGCAGGGCTTCGCCGCTTAGTTTGAGGAGGATACGTTTATACTTCATTAAGGAGGCTCGGTTGAAATCCTGCAAATATATCTTAATATTGAAAAGAATTAAAAAACTCTACAGTTATGGCAAAAGGTCAGGACAAACGCAAAGAGGACAAAAAAAAGCCCGTTAAAACTCTTAAGGAGAAACGCGCGGAAAAGCGGTCGAAAAAAGACGGCAAGTAGTTCCCGAAAGGGCTAGAACTCAATCAGTATCTGGCCCTTCTCTACACTATCTCCTTTCTTAACTTTGATAGCTTTGATCGTGCCGGGTCCAGGCGCTTTCAACACATTCTCCATCTTCATCGCCTCCAGTATCAATAGTGCATCGCCGGCACTTACGGAATCGCCAGCTTTTATTTTCAGATCAATGATCAACCCGGGCATCGGGGCTTTTATGTTGTTGATCTTCGACGCGTTCGCCGAAGTCATTCCCATCTTCTCCAGCAACAAGTCGAACTTATCTTTCAGGGCAACAGTCTGAACGACGCCATTCACTTTTATAACGAATGTTTTCGTTGCCGCATCGGCATTAACAACCTCTGCACGATAGCTCTTATTCTTATAAATGATATGAAAACAACCGGGTGAATATTCAACAGCATCCCAGTCGGGAGTTTCCACGTCGAATGTTTTGCCGTCGATGGTTGCCTTGTACATATCTCAAATGTATTACATTTGTACCGGTCGATTGACCAAGGGGTGCCTTAAAAATAACGGGCTGAGATTATACCCACTGAACCTGATGCCGGTAATGCGGACGAAGGGAGGCAAAGTTTAAAACGTAAGTAAGGTACATTCCCCTATGTGCCTGCGGGTTTAAACAACTTAAATCAAATGTTAAAAGTGATCGCTGCAGTCGCAATGACTGTGCTATCGATATCCACCTACGCCCAGGGCGTGGTGCGTGGATATGTCAGAGATTCGCTCACGCAATCGCCATTGCCGGGTGCAACAATAGTTGTCGCCAACAATGGAACAACAACCGATGAGAACGGTTTCTTCCAGATCAATCCAGGGCAAGCCGAGATCAGCTTTGTGGGTTACAGGAAAAAAATCGTTGAGCTCGTTGCTGCAAACGAAGTCGTCATCTTTTTAAAAGAAGATGCAACTCTCACCGATGAAGTGATTGTGCTTGCTACACGCGCTACCGAAAAGATGGGCGCAACGTTCAGCAACATCAACAAGCTCACGCTCCAGAAACAAAACTTCGGGCAGGACCTTCCGATGATATTGAACTGGACGCCTTCGCTCGTAACAACATCCGACGCTGGCGCAGGTATTGGTTACACCGGCCTTCGCATCCGCGGCAGCGATGCCACCCGCATCAATGTTACCATCAACGGCATTCCTTACAACGATGCCGAATCGCAGGGAACATTCTGGGTCGACGTGCCCGACATAGCCACATCAACACAGAGCATCCAGATCCAGCGCGGCGTTGGTACATCCACCAACGGTGCCGGGGCCTTCGGTGGTTCTATCAACCTGCAGACCAATGTTCGCAACGACAAGCCTTACGCCGATGTGCTGAATTCATTCGGTTCATTCGGAACACATCGTCATACCATCGGCCTTGGTTCCGGTTTGATCAACGGCAAGTTTGTTTTCGACGGACGAGTATCAACAATATTGTCGGATGGATTTATCGATCGCGGCTCTTCTAACCTGAAATCATTCTACCTGTCGGGCGGATATTACGGCAAGAGAACAATCGTGAAGGCGATTGCTTTCGGTGGACAGGAAGTTACTTATCAAAGCTGGAATGGCATTCCCGAATCGAAGCTGAACAATGATCCCGAAGGATTGCAAGTAACGCTGGGAGATCTCGGTTGGTCGGATCCGAATCTCATCAGCAACCTGCTGAACTCGAAATCGCGTACGTTCAACATGTTTATTTATCCCAACCAGGTCGACAATTACAAACAGGATAATTACCAGCTTCACTTCTCGCATCGGTTCAGCGAGAAGTTCACAGCCAACGCATCTACACACCTCACGTATGGCCGTGGTTATTACGAAGAGTATAAGTATGGACAGAAGCTGGCTAACTATGGATTACAGGATACGGCAACATCAGACCTCGTTCGCGATCGTTGGTTGAAAAATTATTTCTATGGACTAACGTTCTCGTTGAATTATGATGGTGAACGCTTCAGCTCGATACTTGGTGGTGGCATTAACCGATACGATGGAGATCATTATGGCAACATCACCTGGATTGCGAACAACAACGGTGTTCCTCCCAACCACCAGTATTATTCCAACAAGGGCGTAAAAGATGATGCTAATATTTATTTCAAGAACACATACGAGTTCACGGAAAAATTCTCTGGCTTCCTCGATCTCCAGTATCGCAGGGTTTCACACACCATGAATGGAGTAGAGAATGATCAGAACACTTTCGACATCAGCAAGAGCTTCAATTTCTTCAATCCGAAAGTCGGCATCACCTACAACATAACGCCTACGCAAAACATTTATGCTTCGTTTAGTCGCGCAAACCGCGAACCAACCCGCGACGATTTTGTTGATGCGCCTGCCGACAAACAACCGAAGCCCGAGAAGCTGAATGATGTGGAGGCGGGCTGGCGTTTCAGAAGAGGAGGTTATTCATTGTCTGCGAATTATTACTACATGGGCTATCGCGACCAGTTAGTGCTTACCGGCGCACTGAATGATGTTGGCGCTTCGTTGAGAACCAATGTCGATAAAAGCTATCGGACCGGCATCGAGTTGGAAGCAACGGGCAGGCTGAGCAGGAAATTTACACTCGGCGCCAACTTAACATTGAGCCAGAACAAGGTCTTGAATTTTAAAGAGGTGTTGTATGATTACGGTCCCGACTACGACCAGTTCAATGTTATCGAAAACAACTACAAGAAAACGGACATCTCGTTTTCTCCGAATGTGATTGCGGGTGGGATCTTTTCTTACACTGTGTTTAAAGGAATGGAGTTATCGTGGCTGACGAAATTTGTTGGTAAACAATATTTAGACAATACTTCGAACGAAGGCAGGAAGATCGATTCGTATTTTGTTAACGACCTGAGAGTCGTTTATAGCATGCATCCGAAGTTTATGCGTGAGATCGCGGTCAGTTTGTTTGTGAATAACCTGTTCGATGTGAAGTACCAGTCCAATGGTTATACCTATGGATATTTTGCGGGCAGCGAGATCAGGCAGAATTATTATTATCCGCAGGCCGGAACGAATGTTATGGGGATGGTGGCGCTACGATTTTAACCGTCAATTACGATAAGATCTCCCGTAAGACACTTAAACTTTTCATTGTCCCAAAGTTCTCGACGTGCATGCTGTAAAATCGCAGCAGCGCGTCGAGAATATTCCTTCGTTGAGAATTAGTGAGGATCACGTTCGAATCTTTTAAGATGAGGTTAAGACTTTTTTCTTCGTCAAAGTCCATTACTCGTCCACCTAAGACTTCCTGCGCGTTCTGTGGTTGAAAGCCAAGATGCTTCGCCAGCTGGATCATGAAGATCAAATGAAAATTTTCAGGTCTGTCGCTTTTATCCAATGTTATAAGCGAGGTAATCAAAAAATCACAAAGCTCTGCTGCATGTGCTTCTTCGCGGATCGACTTGTTGATCAGCTCTTCGATGAATAAGGCGATGGTGGTTTTCTTTACGTCGCCATGGATCTGTTGAAACGCATAGATGCATTTCGCTTCCTTGATCCGCATGATGGTGGTTGTCTCTTTATGGTAGACAACCAGTTCAAGAAGTGTGAGCGGTTGATATAAGGCGATCTTTCCTTTGCCCGTACGGCTTCGAACACCATTCACGATATAACTCTGGAGGCCAAACTGCGAAGTGAATATGTTTACGATGATCGACGTATCGCCGTACTTAATGAATCGGAATACGACGCCGGTGGTTTTCGCAAGCATTAATACTTATTCTTGTCAAACTCGGTGTTGCAGACATTGCAGGTGTAGACGCGGGTAACTTTTCCCGGGGTAGCGAAGAAGGCAAACGACATCATGAGCATCACAATCCTTTTGAACTTGTTCGTGGAGCCGAGGCCCAGCGTAACATCCTTCGATCCACAGTTGGGGCAAATCACTTCATCGGTATCGACCCTGAGTTTCGCAAGTACCTTTTGAGCTGCATCGAAATCTTCTTCAGTAACACGCACCTGTATGACAAGGCCTAGCGGACCAGGTATTGGCAGCATGTAACTTGAATGTTCGTTAGCTACGATACACTGAATGCCTTCATCTTCCAGTGCCTTCTTTAGAAAGTAAGCCTGGAAAGAATCGTTAACCGTAGTGAGCTCAACGTACCTCATGCCATTAACTATCACCTTTCACTTTATTTTTCATGCCGTCAACAAACGCTCTCCTGCTTCTCGCTTCGTAAGTATCTTTCTCTCCCAGCATCACCTGCGAGCTGTTTGGTGTAAGCCTGAACGAGAACGATGCAAGATCGCCTGTCTTCACGCAAACGGCATGAACCTTCGTAACAAACTCTGCTACCGCAAGAAGATATGGCATAGGTCCAAACGGCTTTCCTTCGAAGTCCATATCGAGGCCCGCAACGATCACGCGCTTGCCGCTATTCGCCAGCTTGTTACAAACATCCACAATACTGTTGTCGAAGAACTGCGCTTCATCGATACCGACAACATCGCATTCGCCAGCGAGCAGCATAATGTCGTCGGCGAAGTCTACGGGCGTGGAACGGATCTCGCGTTCGGAGTGTGAAACGATCTTCACGTCGTGGTATCGTTTGTCGATGGAAGGCTTGAAGATCTCTACTTTCTGTTGTGCTATCAGCGAGCGGTTAAGACGACGAATGAGTTCTTCCGTCTTTCCGGAAAACATACAGCCACAGATAACTTCAATCCACCCGGATTTGCTGTTGGTGCTGTCTCTCGCCACTTGTGGTTCCAGGAACATCGTGCAATATAAATGCAATCTCTCACAGATCACACGGATCGCACAGATGGCTGGCTTGTGCTATCTGTGCGATCTGTGAGAGCTATTCGGAATATTTCATGTGCGGGAGCTTGGAGTCGTCGGGAACCCTGAGCACCAAATCGCCCTTAGTCCTTGCCTGGCACATTAACCTTTCATTAGGGAGTAACAACCCAAGATCCCTGTACTTCGTCTCTGCAGGCGAGATGGGCGTGAGGTTTTCGGCGCCGGCTACAACGATTGCCCGGCATGTTGTACATCTTCCTTTTCCGCCACAGCCCGTCATCCAGTCGGTACCCGATTCCTGGATCAGTCGCAGCACTGGCTTCGCAGGGTCATTTATAATGATCTCTTTTTGAGCGAGATTTTCAATTACTATCTTTACCATCAATGGACGAACGACTAAGCCTGAAGGCAGTTGAAGATTACAGCGAGGATTTCGCCTCGAAAGTAACAGCTTCCTTTTTCTCTAAAAAGGATAAGATCACCGGACCCGAGATCTTAAAGCTGTCGTCGGTACACCAGGTCAACCTCTTTATCATTCGCGAACTGCTGCGTGCGTGGCAACACGAAGGACAAAAACTTCGCAGCCCGTATTTTGACTACAATGCACCTGAAGTAAAGGAAGAGCTCGAGCGTTTTCAGAATATCCTGTCGAACCACATTCTCATCAATAAAGAGAATTTCCAGCCGCTGCTCAAGAAGGCAGTTAACCAGGCGCTGTTTCTCATCATCGATCCATACGATTTTTTTTCCAACGTGCTCGATAAACAGGTCAGGGTCGAAGATCTGAAGAACGACATCCGGTATTTGCGGATCAATAAAGCTCCGCTCGAAAGGCTGGCGTCGAAAATGGAAGAGAAGAAGCTCGAAACTATTTCGGGAAAAGAGGCATTCGGCCTGCTGGACCAGATACTGGAGGAAGTGAATTTTACGCCGGAAGATCTTGATGGATATTTTGCGGAGTTTTCGAAAGTAGTTTCTTTAAAGATCGATTCTTTATATGAAAAGAAACCTGAGCCAATCGTAGAAAAGAAGCCAGAGCCAATTGTTGTAAAGAAACCCGAACCGCCCCCTCCGCCAAAACCGACAAATAACAATAACACCAACTTCAAAAAGATCTCGTCAGTAAAAGACAGCCTCACGATCAACCAGAAGTTTATGTTCACCAAGATGTTGTTCAAGGGCGACTTCGAGATCTTCAGCCAGGCCATCGATAAGCTCGACCGCTTCGACAACTTCGCGCAAGCGATAAAATATTTTGATGAGAATTACCCGGAGTGGGATAAGGAAACAGAAGAGTATTTGGAGTTTGTTGAGTTATTGAATAAGAGGTTTGGGTAGTCAGCTTTATCTGTCTTTTTCTTTTACTTCACCATCTTTACCGGCACTACCTGTTGCCCCATCTTTTCCATCGTATCCTGCGAGGCCGTATTGAGGATGTGGAGATCCTCCCTTTCCGCCTTTCCCTCCACCACCTCCTGATATGTTTGTAGTTCCTGGCTCGTATACGCCAGCAACGTCGAAGTAGATCATTCCGGCATGGCCGCCTGGGCCCCCCCCGCCGCCGCCGCCGCCAGTATATTTGTTCGACTCTCCGTCTTTACCTTTTCCACCTTGCTTCCCCGACACGTCTATTTCTCCACCTGTGCCGAGAAAGCTTCCACATGTAACGATGTGAAGTAAGCCGCCGAGTTTGCCGTTAGAACCACCAGGACCACCAACGCCGGGCGAATAGTTTACCGGATCCGGGTCTTCGAAAAATTCACAATTCATTGTGTCCTTAAGAGTAAGAGTTGGATGATTAGACCCATTAAGAAGGTAACAACTTTTACAGGAGCCAGTTGAGTTGCATTTATTGATCTGCGTGCGTGACATACCAGCTCCGCCAGTTCCTCCCACACCACTACTTCCCTTTGAACCGAGGATCTTGGACATTGAAAGACATGATCCCAATTTACACTCAGTCATTCGGCCACCGCTTCCGCCCTTACCGCCGCTGTTGGGTTTGACATAACTGAATTCCGGAAGTTCAAACACCTGTGAGCCATCGCGACTCTTCACTATCCTGGGAAGTTGTGTATTGTAATAATCGGGATTAAAGCCGGTGAAGACGATCTTCCCCTGTAATTGGAAATCGCCTTTACATCTAAGGGTCGTCCATGTAGGTTTGTCACCATAGATTTCAAGAACACCGCCCTTTTGAATAAGTATGCTTTCGTACTCGTGCACTTCTCCGGCCGCTAACTTATAAGTATCACCACTGCTTATGATCAGATCGTGTCCGTCGGGAATGTCGGAACAGCCTTCGGCATCAGGGGTACCTGCCAGATCAATGATAAACAATACACCCAGGGTGCAGAGTACTATGACTGCGACAAAAAACACTGTATACAATGCTCCCTGTTTAACTTCCCTGATGATTTGACGTAGGGCCATAGAAATTTATTTACGGTTTGTAAATCTTTACCTTTCTGGATGAGGTTAGCGGATTAGGTTTCGCGTCAACACTTACTTCGATCACGATATTTTCACCTACTTTCATAAGCTGACCCGGATATTTGAATGTCACAGCTATCGTTTCAGCTTCAGATGTTTTCAGGTAGCGCGTGAAATCGAAAAGGTCAGGATCATTTTCGCTGTAGGCACTAACAGTTACAGGAAGATTGATGCTTACGAGACCCTGTGTTCTAATGGTTTGAATTGTGATACTCACATCACCGCCAGTACTATCGATTCTTATTGTGGAGAGATCGACGATAAGCTTCTCGGGATACGCGTTTGGAACATCGATGTTTACTTCAGAAGTGTATGGTGCAAGAGTGGTATTGAATAAGATCCTGTAGTTACCAGCTTGGCGTCCAACTTTAAGGATAGCTGCAACCTTCTTTTCTTCTCCGCCATCGATCTCAATTTCTTCTTTAGCTTCTCCGCCAAATTGCCGAAGTGTTCCCTTCTCTGTTACGAAACGAATGGGCGATAATATACCCTGGGTGATATTAATAGTCGCTTCACTGGTTCCATCGGCTTCGAAGATGGGATCATGAGTGGTCGTTACCTCTTTAAAGACGCGTCCTATCTCCAATGATTGTAAAGTGAGTGATTCTTGGTTAGAATATTTTGGGTCACTTCCCACTTCGGCTTTCACGATCACATCCACGGCGTTAAGCCCGGGCGTGATGTAGGTGGTATCGGTTTCTTTCTTTCTAAGATCGAGTTGAATTGTCGTTTCATTGTTCTCGAATTTTCCCTGGCTTGTTGTAATCGTTGGTTGTCTAAAGGCAACGTCGGCATCTTTATCAATAGTTATGATCACTGGAATTTTAGTGAATCCATCGGCGGCGTAGGAGTCTTTGTTTGGTATCGCAACCTTAACAATTTTGTCGGGATCGATGTCCTTTGTGTCGTCGTTGTCGCAAGCCAGCAAGAGTACTAATGGAAGTATGACAAAACGGCTCATAACATCATTTATTAAATCCCAATAGCTCTCCTACTTTACCAAGAACGCTTACGACGTCAATATCCCAGGAGAAAGACAGGCAGGGGAGTGGGGTGATGTGCTGTCGTGTGATAGTAGGATTTGAATTGACGGTTTTGGTCCAGACCATTCCAACACTTATTCTCGCCTGGTCGGTAAGGCGAAGTCCGTAGCTCGTAATAAGGTTGAGATTGCCACCAAGGAGATTTTCGCGTTCGCCATTACTTTTCAAGTCGTTTACCGTTACACCAACCACGAGGCTGGAGGCGCTGAAGAAATGTTCCCACATCGGATGAAGATGTACAGGAGACCGATACTTTCTAACCTTCGATCCGTCATAAAGTTCATAATAAGCTGGCCACTTCTTTTTACTGAGTCGAAGTACGGTAGGGAATAGGCTATAGTTTACTTCCCGGTTTACGGGGTGAAAATTGAAGTTCGCTCCAAAGTATGTTGAAAGTGCGGCTGGCGTCGCACGATGACTGAAAATGTAAGCCATGCCCACATCGGCTGTTACGGCCCACTCGGAGCGTGTTTTGAAATCGGCAGAGCTAAGACCACCGGTCTGACGATTCACTTCCACCTCAAGCGGAGGGTTATCTTTAAGAACATTGTCAATCAGTAATAATGTCTGAGCGTTGAGTGTCTGGAGATTTGTTGAATAGTCGTTGTAGATGTTGAGAAGTCGAACGACATCATGCCTGTGATTCTGAATCGTTTCGGTCAGCGCAACGAGGTATTTCCTGATCGTTTTGTCTTTGCTATCCATTTCGGCTTTCGTCACGAGTTCACTGCCAACCATACCCGAGGCGAAGAGCTTGGTGCGAATATTGTCCTTACCATAAACCAGCGTCATTTCAAGAAAGTTGTTCAAGCGTCCGAGATAGTCAGCATAACCTTTCGTCGCGCGGATGTAAGCCTCAATTGTTTTAGTATCAAAATCATTTACCTCGTTGAGTTTTCGAAGGCCTACACTTTGAAGGTCCTTAAATGGAACTAGTCCTGCAGAGGCATCACGGATTATTTGTTGAGAGGGATGAAAATACCTTAGGATTGTGCCGAAGTTGTCGGCGCTCATCACGTAATTAAGCGAATCAAGCATCTGGTAATATGCAACGTGCTTCTCTTTATAGAACGCGTCCCGATAAGCGTGAAGAGACAGGCCGCCGAATTTGAGTTCAGGTCCCAGTTTACTGTATGGACCAGGATGGGTTTGAGCGTTATACACGTTGGCCATGTAACGCTTATAAATGTTGTGTCCGATCAGGAAATTAAGGAAGCTCTTTACAGATCGAGTGTCATCGATCACCAGTTGATTCTCTTCTGGAACTTTCATTCTTGAATTGAGGATTAATTGCTGGCGGATAACTTGAGCAATATGTTTAGCCTCCACAAATGTTTCACTATTCTTATCGATGATCTCGGTACGAATATCATCAATCGAGTACCCATTGTCGAGCATCTGGTTAATAACAACTCCAGTGACAGTATCAAGCTCGGCAAGCAACTTGAAGACCACCTTGTTTTTTATTGATTCTTTTTGTGAATCATCGATCTCGCGTGTTACACTGAAGAAAAAACTGTAAGTTTTATTTGCCTTGAGCGCCGGTATAGGTAAATAGAAATTACTGGAGGAGATTATTCCATCATTGGCCCACGCACAGACAACATTACATTGCTTTGGATCAAACTCACCGTCTTTGGCAAGAGAAGGTGGATCTTTCTGTAAATAGTCTTTTGCGTGTAACAGGTAGTTATTCCAGCGAGTTTCCTGTTCCGTTTTTTCGGGAAGAAGGTGTGGCCGCGGTAGTTCGATTGGCCTGGGGATGTAGGGGTACAAATAAACATCATACATTCTTGGATAGGCGTAGGTCCTGTATTTCTTGTTGAACTCATTCAGTTCATTGAATTCATTCCGAACTACGAGTAACTTGTCGTTGCACCGTTTCAGGTCTTTTGTTTTGACTACGTTGGCGATTTTTAGTATGTCTCTCTGAAATTTAAGTGACATTTGAGCCGCTGCCTTGACCAAAGCGTTTCGCTTCGACGTGTCACTCACAGGTATTGAGAATGCTTCGTCGAATTGAGTCACACGATTTCTGTTTTTGTTCCAGTATTCATTAACGTAGAAGAGAACACTATCACCGGGATCCAGTAGAGACTCTAGCTGGATCATCAAAGTCACCGACGCTGTAAACGTTGTTAACGATGAGTCCATCTTCATTTCGAGAATTCCTTTCCGTTCCATTTCCAGCATTCGAATCTCCCCGGTATAGATGCGTATGCTGTCCAGCAAGTGCACATCGTCTTTATTGTTGATCCGCAATACTGTTTTGAAAAAATTGATCCGTTGTTCTACTACGCTTTGACAGGCACAGTCGCAATTAGAGCAATTCTTTTCTCTTGTGGCCCGGTCCGGATAATCAGGCGAACAAGTCTGGTAATCGGCATCGATAATTTGCAGCTTTACCGACTTGATTCCTTTACTGTTTCCATAGATCACAAACGGCACATCGAACGGTATATACTTTTTACTGAACATCCCTGTTGCGAGATCGACTTTTATTGTATCTCCGGGCTTCCACCCAAATGCATCTTGTGCTATTACAGGCAAAGAGACCGATACACATGTTATGATCAGGATAATCGCTCTCATTCTGACTGGCTTAGTGATTTTATTGATCCGAGGACTAACTTCACTTGAGCTTTGATGGATTCACTGACTACCTCTACATCTATTGGCGACACCGGTTTTACGGGTGAGGTTTTCCTGGTTGGTGATTCAGAATCCCTGTCATCGGAATCCTTGCCGTCGAATAGAAACTGCTGCGGATTTATGCTCGCAATCTGGTCGAAAAGATCTCCTCCGCATGAATTGAGCTCATCGATAAAAGTTCGTACCAACGTTGTTTCATTTTCTTCTCTTGCCACAAGGAAATAGTCCGTCCCGAAAAGAATTTTTTTGCTGGTGTCCTCCTTTGGATCTTCTTTCTTTTTTATAGCGTCGAATAAAAAACGATGTGTATTCTTATCGTGAAGCGTATAAGAGATGTCTGCATAAACGTTCGGGTACGTCCGTATCAGCTTAAGTATCTCGGTAGACCACGATTGTTTATTGTTGTTTGCTTTGGTTATCTCTTCGGCGCCACCTAAATGAGCGAAGCAAAGCTTTAGCTTGGGAAAAATTTTAAGGACTTCGCGAAATGCCGCAGGATCTGTGAAGTTGTCCTTAAATCGAGGCATCTCTTCATCTTTAAATGACTTGAGATAAAGGTCTATCCTTTTGTTTTCACCCTGCTGATGTGTTATGTCCCGCATCCTGGTTGGTGCTGGATAACCATCTATTCTCTCGAGTCGCTTTTCATTATCATCGATGAACTTCTGCCTGGTATAAATCTCAAGTGGATGATCTTTTAAATGTCTCGGCCTTAAATGTTGTGACGTTGTTTCTCCCTGGTAATACAATCCGCCCCTATCACAATGAGTAATAATCGGTATCCTGTTTTTTTCAGCATAGTCGTAAAACTCATATAGCGCTGGATCAAAGGGAAAGTAGCCAAGCGCTGGATACATTTTGAAACCTACGAAACCCTTCTCTTGGATGTAATATTTTGCGAAGGCCCTTAAGTCCTGACCCTGTTTGCGGCGTGGATCTATGCACACGAACGGCAGTATTTGTTTCGGATACTTATAGGCGAGAACCGACAGTTCATACAACTGTGTGGGATAATTCATCAAGGGCTCTCCGGCGCTCATGTAGTCGAAGTCAATCGACAACGCGCAAAAGCGCATCTCTGGAAAATCCTGGTAGTTGGAAGCAAGGTTCAGGAAGATATCTTCCTGAGTTTCATGGCCCGCAATGTTCAACATCGCGGCTAGCTTGTTTGCTTTATCGAAAGTGTTGAAGATGTTAACATGTTCAAGGATCCAGATCAACCCCCGACGTATCTTTTGGAAGTACACTATCTTTTCAACGAAAGGGAACAAAGGCCGCCCATAGAATCCGAACGGCGCACAGAGTTCGTGGAAAAGATGTATGTGTGTATTGTAGTATTTCTTCATTCGGTCAATCGCGTTTGGTTGGCTTGCTACCTGCGTTTCGGATCTTGAAGAGTGTCACCAGTAATTGAAACCAATTGTTGGCTCCAACGGTAGCCAGGAGGCCCATTAAGATGGTTCCGATAAAGAACACCACCCAATCACGAGGTGAACGAAGATTATAACTCGCCGCCTTCCATGGTCGTGTAAAAAAGTCCTTTATCCACGGCCAAAACTTGAAAGGCTTATCATACATCTTCATGAGTTGATTCTTATTTGCAATCTTAGTATCGATGTCAGCAAGTATCTGTTCTTCGAAAATGTTCCTCTCAATGCACGAGCAGTCAGCGAGACATTCCTCGTAAATTTTTTTTGCATCACCGTTACGAAGACACTTACCGAAGTTCAACGAGTCGGCGGGTGTATTAAAGAAGTACAGAATTGTTGCCGCTTGTTCACGATCTATCTTTAACCCAAACCCTTCTGCCAGGGTGTCAATGGCAGGTCGGGTGATCCCATCATTTGTGATAAGTCTCGTTATAAACTTGTGAAGGGAATCCTTATTGATCTTAGCATGGTCGAATTGAGCGTTGACCATACAATACCTACCGCGCGTTCTTTGAACCGTATCGGATCTTATTTCCTTTAGCAGTTCAACCTGTCTCCTGTAGTATTCCACATACAACTCGTTCTTTGTTCTCGGCATTTCCCAACCTATCGGCAAACCGGAAGTCTTGAACCAGTTAGCAGTTGAATCCAAACGTAGCATCTGCTGGTCCACCAATTGATTGTATTGCTTGTCGAAGGCATCTAACGTTTCGTCTCCGCTTTTTCCGCTTGTAACTAAGTTGAACTTATCGACCGCTGCGGTGTCAAGCACCGTTAACTCCGCCTGGTGTACAAGACTATCGCGAAGGTTACCGTTGCTAAGTATTGTACTGGAGATGGTCAGAACATTGATATTACAGATCATCGCAAGTGCAATCCCGACCCATTTCAGATCCGTATTGATGCTTTTTTTATAATCGCCCGTCACCCTGTCCTGGTAGTTGTTAAACCATGTTTTGATGTTCTCGCGGACGGCCTTCATTTTATCTTTTTCTTCGGCGGGTACGCCAAGGAACGATATCAACAGACGCTTGCACTTTCCATCCTCAATTGCATCGATGGCATCGAGAAAGGTCTGGTAATCGGAAATGTCTGCCTCTTTTAATGTCTTCGTCTGTAGGGAGCGATCAGCGGGTGTGCCTCTTGGTTTGGGCCTAAGATCCTTTGCCACATAATATTCTTTGAGAACATTAATAAGCGCGTCAGCAAACGTCGATGCCGGGATATAAACCGGGTAACGGTTTTTTTTACTTTTAAAAATCCTGATCTGGGGTTGACGATAGATCAGGGTTCCCCAACTCATGCCAGCATCGTTCAACGCATTCCTGATGCTCCAATACAAATACATCTGCCTTTTCTGTCGGCCATCACGATTGTTTAGCCACTCTACGAAGATTGAAGTGATTGAACTGAACGCAAACAATACCAGGACAATGGCAATGATAGCATTCAGCACCAGCGAATTGGTCATGTCTTCGAAGGATTATACTGGATATGTATTGAGGGATGCTTCGAAGAACAGAAGACTTGCCGACTGCTCAAAGAACAGATGCTTGAATTTCCGGAAATGGGAGACAATGATACCCCGAAAATGGGGTGCTAATTCATCCTTTGAAGGACCTGTCCGCGGTTTGCATCCAGTTTCAAAAGAATAAACAGGAGAATAGTAAAGCTCCACAGCGCCGATCCTCCATAGCTGAAGAAAGGCAACGGAATCCCAACCACCGGGAACAACCCGATCGTCATTCCAATATTGATTGCAAAGTGCGCGAAGAACAAACTCGCTACCGAATAACCGTACGCTCTTGCGAAGCGATTCTTCTGTCGCTCTGCCAAATGAACGATGCGGAGTATCAACGCGATAAATAATCCCACCACGAAAATACTTCCGATGTAGCCCCACTCTTCACCAATCGTGCAGAAGATGAAGTCGGTACTCTGCTTCGGAACGAAGTCGAATTTTGTTTGCGTTCCATTCAAATATCCTTTGCCGATAAATCCACCTGAGCCAATAGCAATCTTCGATTGTGTTACGTTCCATCCTTCACCCTGCAAGTCGCTGCTTGGGTCGATCAACACTTTGATACGACTTTGATGGTGTGGTTTTAAATGTGTTACGATGTACTGCGTGCTTTCGATGAATCCAACAATGATGAGCGCGCCTGCAGAAAGAATAGTGATCCTGCGAACATTCTTCTTTCCCATGAAGATCACCACACCAAGAATTATTGCGACAGCGAGTTCGAGGTAATGCCGGTTGGGAACAACGAGTGTAAGAATAAACAGCGCTGCAGCACTCGATCCTACAATCAACAGGAACGGCGACATTCCTTCGCGATAGAATGCCAGTAAGAATGCACAGAATACCAACGCAGTTCCGAAGTCTTTCTGTAAAAGGATCAACCCGATCGGTACACCGATCATCGCAAAAAGTATAGCCTGGTTGCGCATGTTGTCCATACGAAAACCGACAGACCCGATGAATTTAGCCACGGCAAGCGCCACGGCAAACTTCGCAAACTCCGACGGCTGCACACCAAACGAGCCGATGCCAAGCCACGACTTGTTACCACCCACTTCCTTTCCGATGATGGGCACAAGGCACAACACAAAAATGGCAACGCCATAAATCACATACGCTACGGTTTCATAGAACCGCATGTCGATAACCATGATAAGTACGATGATCACAATGGAAGCGCCGATGAAGATCATTTGTCTTCCGGAGTTAATGCTGAGATCGAAGAATGATTTCGTTGCCGTGTCGTCGTATACAACAGCATAGATGTTCAGCCAGCCCATCATCAACAGCGCAGCAAACAGACCTACTGTGGGCCAATCGATGTTGCCACCGGTAATGCTTCTTTGATTGCGATGCTGATCTAAGATCATGTTACAGGAATTTACCAGCTAACACATAATCTTCAAGATACTTGCGCTTCACGGTGCCGGTATTATACTTCTCGAGCATCAAACTGGCGATCGAAGCAGCGGCTCTTGCGCCCTGTCCTGCAAACTCAACATAAACAGAGATGGCGATCTTTGGATTATCGCGGGGCGCAAAAGCGATGAACACAGAGTGTGTTGGATGCGGCTCATTCTGCACAGTGCCGGTCTTACCACACACAATTATTTCAGGTATCTTTGCGCGCGTCGCGGTTCCGTGGTCCACTACCGCCTCCATGGCGTCGATGGCTATGTCGAAGTTCTTCGATTCGATCTTTGTGTAATGTTTTTCAACATACTGTGGCAGCGGCTTGCCGTCTTTGCCGATTGCTTTCACTACGTGCGGGGTGATGTAGTATCCGCGATTGGCAACTGTTGCAGCGAAGTTTGCCATCTGTATCGGCACAACCAGGTTTTCACCTTCACCGATGGATATAGAATAGATATTTGAAAACTTCCAGGGACGTCCGCGATAAGCACGATCATAATATTCAGGAGTGGGTATCAACCCTCCCTTCTCGTTCGGAAGATCGATGCCGAGCTTATGTCCGAAGCCAAAGCTCCAGATATATTTGTTCCAGTCCGCAAGCCCAATACGTGAGTCGGTAAACGGATCGTTGGTGGCGCCCTTGTTCACCATTTTCCGGAGAACATTATAGAAGTATGGATTGCATGAGTTAGTGATGGCGCCACGAAGATCTTCGTTACTATGCGCACCGTGACAATCCATAGGATGACCCCGGTCGCAATAGATCCTTGTTTCGGGAGTGATCACGCCCATCTGTAATGCCGACATCGCCTGTGCGATCTTGAAGATCGAGCCGGGACGATATTGAGCCATGAGTGGACGATTGAACAATGGCTTCATCGTATCGGTGCTGATCAGTTTGTAGTTGTTTGAATACTTTCTTCCTGTAAGCTGGTTTGGATCGTACGACGGTCCCGATACGAACGCCAGTATTTCACCGGTTGATGGTTCGATAGCCACGATGCTTCCTGACTTTCCTTTCAACAGCATCTCTGCATATTGTTGCAGCTCCAGGTCGATACCTGTAACGAGGTCGGTGCCGGGGATTGAAAGTGTATCGTAAGCTCCGTTGTTCCACGAACCTTTCACAACACCTTTCACATTGCGCAGCTTGTATCTCATTCCGCGCTTGCCACGCAACACGTCTTCATAAAATGCTTCGATGCCGCTCTGGCCGATGTAGTCGCCCTGCCTGTAGAGATTAGTGCTGTCGTCATCAAGTTGATTCTTGCTGATCTCGCTCACGTAACCAAGCGCATTCGCCAACGACGCTGTCGAATAAGACCGGCCTGTACGGGCTACTATATAAAAACCGGGGAACTCGTCCATGTGGTCCGATACACGTGCATACTCTGCTGCCGAAAGCTGGTCGAGAAACACGGTTGGCTTGAAACGCGAGTATTCTCTTCGAAGCCTCATGTCGGCGAAAGCCTTCTTGAGCTCCGGCATCGACATCTTGAATACTTCGCAAAATCTTGCGGAGTCAAATTTCTTTACGTCCTGTAAGATGACTTCAACATCAAACTCAGGATTGTTGAAGGCGATAAGCTTGTGATTACGATCGTAGATCAATCCACGCGAGGGGTAATCTACCTGTGGAAGAATGGCATTGCCGTCGGCAAGATCTTTATACCTGCTGTCGACAACCTGTATGAAAAACAATTTTACCAGGAATACGATCCCGATAACGATGAACACAATCTGGATTACTTCCTTTCTTCCTTCGTTCATAATCGCGGCACGCTAAAAAATTGGAGTATCAACATCACACTTACAGTAAACAACAGGCTCGCCATGATCTTCAGCATAGTGAACCAGAACATACCAAAACCCCCGGCCTCAATAAAGAATAACAGCGCAAGATGCACGAATACCATAGGAACGATGTACACAAGGAACCATTGCACACCGTTGCTTATCGCGGGACTCGACCCCGCATCGTAACCGCCCTGCGGCGTAATGGAACTCAGCCAATAATTACGCAGGTAAGCTACCGTAACCAGTGCCAGCGCATGTATTCCAAGGCTGTCGTAAAATATGTCTATTATGAAACCGAGAACGAATGCCAGCAACATCAACAACAAATTGTTTGTTTCGACGGGCAGCAACAGTATAAAAGCTACATACAGAAAACAGAAAGAGGTATTAAAAAGTACAAGTCGTTTAAAAAGGAGTACCTGCGCTATTACGTACAGGACAAAGTAGACAACATTAAAGATCCCGACCCTGTTCATTTTTACTTCATCTTATTTCCCCCGTCGTGCTTAACTCGAGTGAATCCTTTTCTCCCTTTTGATAACTTCTCACGATCTCGACAAATGAGAGTCGTCCGAAGTCTTGCGCGAGTTCAATCTTGATCTCCCACCATGGGGATTCGTCTTTTAAGTTCGCGCTTCTGATAACTCCAATCAATATATCCGGCGGAAAAACTGCGTTGAACCCGGAGGTCACCACGGTATCGCCAACCTGCGGGCTCACGTGTCGTGGAATGTAGTTGAGATTGATCATGCGTGGGTCTGTTCCGTCCCACTGGGCTGTACCGAAATGGCCCGTCTTCTTGATGCTGGCCGACACCTGGTCGTCTACGTTGAGCATCGATATGAGCACCGAATAATGATTTGAAACACTCTTTACTTTTCCGATAGCACCCTTTGCGCTGATCACCGCCATGCCCGGACGAATGCCATCGTCTTCACCTTTGTTTACGGTGATGTAGTTCTTGAACATCTGGGTGGAATTGTTGATCACCTTTGCGCTCACGAAATCGAAACGGCGCGTGGTGTCGGTGTACATGCTGTCGGTTGCAGCATAACGTTCGAGTTGAGAACGGAGCTTCGCATTTTCTTCTGCCAGGTCGGCATTGATCCTCCTAAGAGAAAAATACTCGCGTACGCCCTGGGAGAAGCTTATGATGTTTGCCGCGAGGCGATTGGAAGTGTTGAAGTATCGTGTGCTCTGGTATTGATTGTTCTCGACAATAAGCCATGAACAAAACAGTACCAGCAAAAGAAAAGTAAAGAAAGCCCTGTACTGAAAGACAAAATTTAGAAGGCGATCCATCTACGTCATCAATACCTTACGATAGTGGTTGAGATTCTTCAGCGCCGCACCGGTTCCCCTTACAACAGCACGCAGCGGATCGTCGGCAACATGAATAGGGAGTTTTGTTTTCAACGCAAGCCTCTTGTCGAGACCGCGGAGCATAGCACCACCGCCAGTAAGATAGATACCTCTTTCGTAGATATCGGCCGACAGTTCGGGCGGTGATAGTTCGAGAGCCTTTAATACGGCTTCTTCAAGTTTCGAGATCGACTTGTCGAGTGCGAAAGCAACTTCGGAGTAAGAGATCTTGATAGTCTTCGGAATACCGGTCATGAGATCGCGACCGCGGATCTCGAAATCATCCGGACCGTCGTCGAGCTCAGTGAGTGCCGAGCCTACTTCGATCTTCACACGCTCTGCAGTTCTTTCGCCAATCAGCAGGTTATGCTGGCGGCGCATGTAGTCGAGGATGTCGCGGTTGAATGTATCACCGGCAATTCTTATCGACTGGTCGCAAACTATACCCGAGAGAGCGATCACGGCGATGTCGGTAGTGCCACCACCAATATCGACGATCATATTTCCAACGGGCTGCTCGATATCTATTCCGATACCGATCGCAGCGGCGATGGGCTCGTGGATCATGTACACTTCTTTTGCGTTGGCGTGCTCGGCAGAGTCGCGAACGGCGCGCTTTTCAACTTCCGTGATTGCCGACGGGATACAGATCACCATCCTCAACGAAGGCGGAAATATTCTTTTACCCGTGTCAATCATCTTGATCATGCCACGGATCATCATTTCGGCAGCGTGGAAGTCGGCGATCACACCTTCTTTCAGAGGCCTGATGGTCTTGATGTTCTCGTGAGTCTTCTCGTGCATCTGCATTGCCTCCCGGCCGATGGCCAGCACCTTGCCGTTCATCTTGTCGAGCGCGATGATCGATGGCTCGTCAACAACAACTTTGTCTTTATGAATGATCAGTGTATTGGCTGTACCCAGGTCAATTGCAATGTCACTTGTAAAAAAGTCGAAAAGTCCCATTCAGTATAGTCCCTCCGTGATTGTGGTAAAAAATTGACGCAAAGCTAACTAAATAATCTCCCGAAAGTGATACAGGTTATCGCTAAAAACTTACATGCGTCGGCTGAGGCTTGGGGTGCAACGAGCAATGTGCAACGGCGGGCACAGTTCATTGCACTTTGCACATTGCACGCCTTAGTGTTTGAAGTGCCGGTAGCCGGTAAATACCATCGACATGCCGTGTTCGTCGCAATACCGTATCGAGTCCACGTCTTTGATAGACCCTCCGGGTTGAATTACAGACTTGATCCCATTGTTATCGGCAATCTCCACACAATCGGGGAAAGGGAAAAAGGCATCCGATGCCATCACCGCATTGTCGAAACTAAAGCCAAACGAACGACCTTTTTCGAGGGCCTGCTTTAAGGCATCCACGCGACTGGTTTGGCCCACGCCGCTCGCCAATAACTGGCCATCTACGGCAAGAACGATGGTATTCGACTTGGTGTGCTTGCAGATCTTGCTCGCGAAGAGAAGTGCTTTGATGTCCTTATCGGTGGGGACTTTTTTCGTCATCACCTTCAGGTCTTCGGCGCTGTCGGTCTTCCAGTCGATATCTTGTTCGAGCACCCCGTTGAGGAGGGTTTTCGACTGGCGTTTATTCGTGAGCTTTTGCTTTTGTACCAGGATGATGCGGTTCTTCTTTGCCTGCAGGATCTTCAATGCCGCTTCGTCGTAAGCAGGAGCGATCAGTATTTCGAAGAAAAGCTTGTTGATCTCTTCGGCCGCCGCAACGTCAATCTTTTTATTACATGCCAGCACGCCGCCGAAAGCGGAGATGGTGTCGGCCTGGAGTGCTTTCTGGTATGCTTCGAGTACGGTGCTGCCGGTAGCACATCCGCATGCGTTGGTGTGCTTAATGATCACGAACGCAGTTTCGTCGAACTCGCCAACGAGGTTAACCGCAGCGTCTACATCTACCAGGTTGTTATAAGATAGTTCCTTCCCGTTGAGCTGATCGAAGAGGTCGTTCAGCTTTCCGTGGAACGTCGCTTTCTGGTGAGGGTTCTCTCCGTAACGGAGTGTTTGCGAGCCGTTGAAAAAGTTAGAGATCGCAGTGTCGTAATGAGAAGTTACCTGGAAGGCCTTACCAGCGAAAGACTTCCTGTCGGACAGATCTGAAGAGCAATTGTTCTTTTGGAGAAGATCGAGTAGCTCTTGATATTGATCACGCGATGATACGATCAAAACATCATTAAAATTCTTCGCCGCTCCTCTTATCAAAGCGATCCCACCGATATCGATCTTCTCAATGATCTCATCTTCGGTTCCTCCTTTGGCAACGGTTTCTTCGAAAGGATAAAGATCCACGATCACGAGATCGAGCGGACCAATGTTGTATTGTTTAGCCTGGCTTAAGTCTTCCTGGTTGTCGCGGCGGTAAAGGATGCCTCCGAACACGGCAGGGTGTAACGTCTTCACTCTTCCGCCGAAGATGCTTGGGTAACCGGTGAGGTCTTCTACTCTTGTTACTTTATAGCCGAGTTTCTCTATGAACTCCTGCGTTCCCCCTGTAGAGACGAACTCAACGTTGTTTTTGCCCAGTGTGTGAATAATAGGTTCGAGATTGTCTTTGTAAAAGACAGAGATGAGTGCGCGAGTGATTTTTTTCATTACCGGTTAACTGAGACCTGTGGGATATTCCCGCTCCTGGTATTCGCCGATTTCCAGGTTGAAATCATCAGCGTCGAGCAGGGCTGGAAACTTATCTCTATATGCTTGAAGCGAGTTTGCGTTCAGTTGGATGGTCTTCACTTCTTCAACAGCATCGACAGAGAAGATCGATTCTCCTTTGGGAGATATCACTTGCGAGTTGCCACTGTATTCGATGCCTTTGCCATCAAAACCGACGCGATTTACACCGGCTACATAGCTTAGGTTTTCAATAGCTCTTGCACGCAGCAATGTGTCCCACGCGGTGGCTCTTACCTGCGGCCAGTTGGCAACGTACACCAGCAGGTCGTAAGCGGGTTTCTTCAGCGTAGCATTCCAGCGGTTGCGGCTCCACACGGGGAAGCGAAGGTCGTAGCAGATGAGTGGACAAATTCTCCAGCCTTTCCAGTGACCGATCAACTGACTTTCACCGGGTGAATACACCAGGTGCTCATCGGCCATTCGGAAAAGATGACGCTTGTCGTATGTTTTGAAATTTCCGCCTGGTTCCATCCAGAGGAGGCGGTTGTAGTAACGGTCGTGAACGTTTGCTATGAAGCTGCCCATGACGAGGGCGCCGGTTTGATCGGCCACCATCTTCATCCACTTGGTGGTTTTCATGTTCATCATTTCTGAAAGCTTGCGGGCTTCCATGGTGAATCCTGTGTTGAACATTTCGGGCAGGATAATCACATCGGTTTGCTGGCCGATGCGCCATATTTTTTCCTCGAACATGGCGAGGTTGGCGTCTACCTCTTCCCAGTGTAAATCGGCCTGAACTAACGTGATTTTGAGGTCCTGCATCGGACCGCAAAGAAAGGATTTTTTTCTAAAGCTTTTTCAGAATTTTCCCTGCTTTTTCGAGCGTCTCCTCGCGTTTTGCGAAGCAGAATCGCAGCAGCTGCTGGCTGGTTCCATCCTTATAAAAAACCGATACAGGAATGGAAGCAACCTTGTGCTCTTTTGTCATCCACTCTGCCATTTCGATCTCGGATCTGTTGCTGATGTTTCGATAGGAGAGCAGTTGAAAATAACTCCCGGTGCTCTTCAATGGCTCGAACGACGACCCTTTGATCTGGTCGAGGAAGAAGTCGCGTTTTGCCTGGTAAAATTTCCCCAGGTGAAGATAATTCTCCGGGTTCTGAAGATACGTTGCGATAGCGAGCTGTACCGGGGTGTTTACAGCAAACGTGATAAACTGGTGTGTCTTGCGGATCTCGGTGGTAATGTCGGCGGGAGCAACGGTGTAACCAACTTTCCACCCGGTAGCATGAAAAGTTTTCCCGAATGAAAAACATGCGATGCTTCGCTTACGAAGCTCCGGAAATTTCAGAACACTCTGGTGTTTTTCGTTGTCGTAGATCAGTCGCTCGTAAACTTCATCGCTGATCACGATGAGATCATGTTCTATTGCAATTGCTTCGAGTCGTTTCATGTCTCCGTCCGACATCACCGTGCCCGTCGGGTTGTGCGGAGTATTGATCATGATCGCCTTCGTTCGCCTGGTGATCTTCGAAGCAACTTCATCCCACGGCACGGCGAAAGAAGGAGCAACGAGATTCACATGAACGGGAACGCCTCCGTTCAACCGGACGGCAGGATCATACGAGTCGTAAGCAGGATCGAGTATCATCACTTCATCGCCTTCGCGAATGAACGCCGCGATAGCCGAATACAAAGCTTCGGTTCCACCTGCCGTGATAATGATGTCGGTATCGGGATCGGTCGGCCTGTTGTATGTTTCAATTACAACTTTCGCGATAGATTGCTTCAACGCGGGAGCGCCGGGCATTGGCGCATACTGGTTATGACCATCGCGCATGTTTTTATATATGAGCTCTATCAGCTCTTCTGAAACAGGAAAATCTGGGAAACCCTGCGAGAGATTGATAGCACCATGGTCGAGTGCCATCTTCGACATGACTGTGAAGATAGAGGTACCAACTTCTGGAAGGCGGGACTTAATCATAGTGCAATATGCAACGTACAATGTGCAAAGAACCTGGCTGCCAATCGTTGCTCGTTGCACATTGCTCGTTGCACTTATTTGGGAGCGAGTATTCGGTACTCAGTATCTACATCCCCTTTACTAATATCATTCAACTTACCCTTCAACATCTTTCTCTTCAACGGCGACAGGTAATCGATAAACAACTTGCCTTCTATATGATCATACTCATGCTGAATGATCCTTGCCTTCATGCCATCATATTCTTCTTCGTGTTCATTCCATTCTTCGTCGAAGTATTTGATCAGGACCGCTTCGGGACGCATGATCTTCTCGCGAATGTTCGGAATACTCAGGCATCCTTCTTCGAAAGGCCAGGGTTCGCCTTCGGCTTTCAGTATCACCGGGTTGATGAATACCTTTTTGAAGCCCGTCATGTCTTCTTCTTCGTCGGTGAGCGAGGTTCCGTCGGCAACGAAAACACGAATGCTCTTACCCACTTGCGGGGCGGCGAGGCCAATGCCGTTAGCGGCATACATCGTTTCGAACATGTCGGCAATAAAGGGCTTGACGTCAGTGCCTTTCGCGACATCAACAGCTTTTTTTCTCAGGATCGGATCTCCGTAGACTACAATGGGGAATACCATCGCACAAAGTTAGCTACTTCTTTGAAGACATAAAGTCCTGTAAGATGATTGTAGCAGCAATTTTATCTGCATTGCCTTTTACCTGCCGGTTTTTTTTCCGCATTCCACTTTCAAGCATGCTTTGGTGAGCAATCTTCGAAGTGAAACGCTCGTCTAGAAAATGCAGCGGCTTGTCGGGAAATGTTTCTTGAATTTTCTGAGCAACGTTGCGGACAACGGAAGTCATCTCGTCGTCCTGGTTCATCAGGGTTTTTGGAAGGCCAATGACAATTGTATCGACCTGCTCTTTTTGAAAGTATGATTTCAGATAGTTAAACAGCTTTGGACTTTCAATAACGTCGAGGGCTGTGGCAATAATTTGAAGAGGGTCTGTAACGGCAAGACCTGTTCGTTTCTTGCCGTAATCAATTGCGAGAATACGACCCACTAGTTGGATTTGGTCTTATCAACAAACGCTTGCTTCACTTTATTCTCCAATGCCATTGCCTTGGGAAAAAGGATCTCGTTTTCGATACGTGCATGTGTCTGCAGATTTTTCTCGAACGCGACGAGCTCTGCATACATCACTTTCACATGCAATGGAGAATCAGGAAAAAGTTGATAGTCGTTGGTGATCTTACGAATGCCGGTCATCTCATCGTCATGCGCTTCGTGATCCATAGCAAATCGCTGGAGCGAATGTCTTTCCATCATGTAGTAAAGTCGTGCAGGATTGTAACCGCCGGCCTGCGCACGCTCCAACACTTTAATGTATTTGAACAGCGTGTCTTCTTCTTTATAGATGTGATGAATGAAGTCTTCGATGAACAACGGGAAGAGGATCTTCAGATCTTTTGCTACCGTTTCGTAACGCTTGTCGTCGGGGCGAAAGCCTTCGACCAACCGCCCAATATACGGGAGAGTATGTTTGACAAATAAAAAGTGAGCGTGTTTGAGATACTCAACGACGAGATCGATCGGGTAAGAGATCAATGGAAGATCGGCCTCACGAAAATTTTCGCCTGGCGACTCAAGTTCTTTCAGCACCTGCTCGATCTTGAGTCCTCTTTCCTGGCAAACCTGTTCGAGGGTGTGCTCCGAATATTCGTAGAACTTTATACCAAAGTAAAAAAGGACATGAGCGCGAACACTGTCCTGGTCCACCAGATCCGCGATGCGCTTATTCTTTAAGTCCATAATGAGTAAAGATAGTGAAGTTTCTGTTTGGAACTATTCGTACCTTAAACCGTTAAAAGAAAGAATTTTATTCGATTTTGACGATGACTGACGAGAATCCTCAATCCACAGAAACCACGAAAAACACAAAGAATCAAATTAGACTTCCTCTAATTCTTTGTGTTGGTCTTGCCGCCGGCATCCTCATAGGCACGAACCTCAATTCGAAGTCCGGGCTGAAAGACAGCAACGACGAAATTCAAAAGTTCAGAGAAGTATTATCACTCGTCCAAAACGAATACGTCGACGATACGAAAACCGACAAGCTCGTCGAAGAAGCTATCGAACATCTTCTCACCAAACTCGATCCTCACTCATCGTACATATCGGCTTCCAATCGCGAGGCAGCCAGCGAAGATCTCCGCGGTAACTTCGAAGGTATCGGCATCGAGTTCAATATTTTCCACGACACACTCGTCGTAGTATCGCCACTCAGCGGCGGTCCTTCCGAAGAAGCCGGTCTTCGCTCGGGCGACAAGATCGTAAAGGTCGACGGCAAACAGATAGCCGGCATCGGCCTCAACAACACCGACGTTTATAAATATCTCAAAGGTCCTAAAGGCTCCGAAGTCGTACTCGAAATTGTTCGCAACGGCAACAACAAGCCACTCGACTTCAAGATCACACGCGATAAGATCCCGCAGTTCTCTGTAGAAGCTTCTTATATGATCGACAAAGAGATCGGTTATGTAAAGATCCGCCTGTTCAATGCAAACACTTATGAAGAATTCAAAGCTGCATTGACCAAGTTGAAAGGAATGGGTATGAAGAAACTCGTGCTCGATCTCCAGGGCAACCCCGGCGGTTATCTCAACCAGGCAATTGATCTCTCGGATGAATTCCTGAAGAAGGGCGAGAAGATCGTCTTCACGAAAGGCAAAGACAAACGCTACGACCAGGAAGCGATGACAACCGAGAAGGGCGACTTCGAAGAAGGCGATCTTATTGTTCTCGTGAACGAAGGAAGCGCTTCAGCATCGGAAATTGTTTCGGGAGCGCTGCAAGACAACGACCGCGCGCTGATCGTTGGTCGCAGAACTTTCGGTAAAGGTCTCGTTCAAACTCCATTCGATCTCAACGATGGCTCTGAGTTAAGACTCACGATCTCGAGATATTACACACCAAGCGGCCGCTCTATCCAGAAACCTTATGGAACGGAAGATGAGTATGCACGCGAAGTGTATGACCGATACAAGCACGGCGAATTCTTTAACGCCGACAGCATCAAGTTTAATGATTCATTGAAGTACCAAACTGTACACGGTCGTACCGTTTACGGTGGCGGTGGTATCATGCCCGATTATTTTGTGCCGCTCGATACAACCCAGAACAGTGCATACTTTAATAAGCTGTTTAATGTGAATGCTCCGCGCGAGTTTGCATTCAACTATGCTGCGAAGAACAAAGAGCGTCTCGAAAAGATGGGCTTCGAAAAATTCCAGGCAGATTTCGACATCACGGACGATATGATGAACCAGGTGATCGAGCTCGGCAAACGCGGTGGTGTAAAACCAATGTACGGCGACCTGCAGGCTCATAAGACTTCGATCAAAAATTATCTTAAGGCCGAAGTGGCGAGGAGGATCTGGGGCAACGATGGTTATTACCCCATCCTTAATGAGAACAACGAGATCCTCCAGCAGGCGATTAAATTGTTTGATAAAGTACCGGAATTGAACAGGCAGAAGTTATAACTTCGTGCAAACGATTTCGGTATGTACTATTATCGGTTAGGAGAAATTCCTCCCAAGCGCCACACCCAATTCAGGCAACCCGACGGCAGTTTATATAAAGAAGAGCTCGTGAGCTCCGAAGGCTTTTCGGGCATCTACTCCAACCTGTATCACATCTACGCGCCAACGCGCATCAAAGGCATCGACAAACAGGAGCCTTACGGTCCGCAGATCATCAAAGACTATGCGCTTCGTCAAACACATCTCAACACTTCGAAGGTCACCACTACCGGCGACGACTATCTCGAAGCAAGAAAAGTTTTGTTGAAGAACAACGATTGTTCAATCTCCATCTGTTCTCCCACGAAGAGGAAGATGGACTACTTCTATAAGAATGCCGAAGGCGACGAAGTTCTTTTCATCCACGATGGTGAGGGAACATTGATCTCGCAGTTTGGTAAGCTGTCGATACGCAAGGGCGATTATGTGGTGATACCACGCACGGTGATCTATAAGCTCGAGTTCAAAGAAGGTCCGCTGCGTTTACTGATCATCGAATCGGCTTCGCCCATTGAAACAGTGAAGCGTTATAGAAATCAGTTGGGACAATTACTAGAACATTCACCGTATTGCGAGCGCGACATTCGTCCTCCGCAAGAGCTGATCACGCAACACGAAAGAGGTGAGTATCTCATGAAGATCAAGAAGCAGGGATTTCTTCATCACTATGTTTATGATCATAGCCCACTGGATCTTATTGGGTGGGATGGATTTCTTTGGCCGTATGCATTTTCTATAAATGAATTCGAACCGATAACAGGACGTATTCACCAGCCACCGCCGGTACATCAAACATTCCAGGCGCACAATTTTGTGATCTGTTCTTTTGTGCCGCGGCTTTTCGATTATCACCCGCTGTCGATACCGGCTCCGTACAATCATAGCAACATCGATAGCGACGAAGTGTTGTATTATGCCGAGGGCAACTTCATGAGCCGTCGCGGTATTGAACGCGGCTCGTTCACTTTACACCCCGGCGGACTTCCACACGGCCCGCACCCAGGAACCGTGGAGAAGAGCATCGGCGCGAAAGAAACTCATGAGCTCGCAGTGATGGTAGATACGTTCAGACCATTGTATCTCACAACAGATTCGTTGGAGTACCTCGATAAGAACTATCCTTTGAGCTGGACGGATAATGATCCGAAGAGTGGGTTTAATGAGGTGAATACGCCGTAGCCGGGTTTTTAAGTTGTTTCAGGTACTCAACAAGATCCACCAGTTCATCTTCTGTCATAAGCCTCTGAAGATCTCCGGGCATTAATGAATTTGGCAACTTGGTTTTGCTTGCAACGTCGGATGGTTTCAGAGTCTGCGTGTTCGACATATACTGTAACTCGATCTTGTCGGCTGTCTCCGATATTATACGTCCAACGGCTGTTGTGCCATCATTAAGTTTCAATAAGTAGCCCTCGTAGCCGAAACTGATTCCGAGGTCGGGAAATAAAATGGCATTAAAAATTCCCTCTTTCGAAAGCTTGTCGCCGATCTCACTCAGGTCGGGACCGAAGTTGGTGCCCTTTCCTTTTACAGTATGACATTGAGCACAGTTGTTTTCGAAAACAGTTTGTCCTTTGGCAACATCGCCCTGGCGATAAGCCAATGTTGATATTGCCGACAACGGTTTACCATCTTTGATGCCGGGCATCGGGAGATATTTGGCAGCCTCTTCACGAAGCTGTGCACGCCACACCGTTTGAAACACACCAGCAGCAGTACTCTGAAGATCGGCCGGGATCTTTTTCTCTTTCGCCAATACCAACAGCCTGTCTTCCGATTGCCATGGGCCGCCGAATGCGCGAACAGCGAGCTTACGCAATTCGAGGTCGCGGGTGGAATCCATCATTACACCTTCCATCATCTTTATCGCCTGTTCGTTGCCCATGCTCGAATCGACAACGCGTGCCAGTGCGATAGCATCTTCTTTGTTGCTGCCGCGAAGTACTGGTTCGATGATGTCGCTGCGATTCCATCGTAATAAAGTCCGCATTGCTTCACGAGCCTGTAAACTATCGGGATATTTTATGGCGAGAGCGAGAAGTTCTTTAGCACGGTCCTTCATCTCGAATGAATTCACGAGCTCTACGAATTCTATTTTGTCTTTATAATCACTTAAAGTTTTTTGTAACGCAGCATTGATTGCAGGAGTCATTTTAAACTTCGAAGCATCCATGTGCTTGAGTGTATACAAAAGTTTTTCTCCTTTCACCTGGGGTACGAGCGAAGCGAGGATCTGCTGCTTCGAAGCATCGGTCTGAAAATCGAATGCACGGAAGTAACGGAGCGATGCAGAGTCGCCGGATGTCTTTATAAGGTCGGCAAGCAACGGCATCGCCGCGCGACTCCGGCTTCTCCAAACGATGTCGCGACCCGCGGGTGAATTCCATGCGCTTCCAACACTTGCTCGCCATTTACTGAAATAAAGATCCCAGTTGCCCTCTGCTGCAATGCCAAGTGCTTCGAGATACCAACGATCTCTTCCATCGTATTGCTGTGCAAGCTTCGTCCACAGGTCGGCAGCCTCGATTGAATTGTTTCCGCGAATAGCAATAGCAACTTCTCTTCTTACCTGTGCCGATGAATCGTTCACAAGCCTGCTTGCATTCGACAACACATCCTTATTCAATAACCTCGAGGCCCGAAGCGCCATGATCCTGAAATTTGGATCTTTATCTTTCATTGCCTGTTCGATGTACTCGGCTCCGTTAGGCAATCTTATCAACAGCCAAAATGCCATTGCACGTTGACGGGGAACATTAGACGTCCATACTTCTTTCAAATCGGGCTCTGCTAATTGTCCGAGACCTTCAAGTGCTTTCCAACCGAGGTATCGTGTGGCGGGATTAGGGCTAAGCATTGCCAGCTTTGCCTGTTCGGTGTCAGTAAGGTTGGGAGGATCGACATTATACTCCGACTTGTTGATCGAAATGCGATAGATGCGACCACGATCGAGATCGCCAACCTGGTGACCGCCAACACCCGGATCGTACCAATCGGCAACAAACAAAGATCCGTCGGGCGCAATTGTGACATCGGCGGGACGAAACCACTGGTCTTTCTGTCCTTCGAGAATGTTGACGATCGTTGCTTTATAACCTGCTCCGCTCGGCTCAACAGGATAGGAGCGGATCACGTTGTGACCGGGCTCTGCATGGATCAACTGACCGTAAAAAATATTCGGCAGCATGCCGCCTTCGTACATCGTAATCCCCGTTGGCGATCCCGAACCGGTTTGTAAAAGATTCGGTACAACACCGGGATCGTTTAAGTGCCAGTGACGAAGCGGAATTTCTTTTTCCATGTTCGTACGACGTGCCGGCCACGATGCGCCGGTCATCTCATCTTTGAAACCGTAATTGCCGTACTCCATTACAAAATTGATGCGAGTGCCTTTGTTGCCATCATCATCGTTGTCCGATTGCCAGATGGTGCCGTAAGGGTCGACCGTGAGCTCGTAGTTGTTGCGGAAATTGTGTGCAACTACTTCAACCTTAGTTCCGTCTTCGTTCATTCGTAGCACAAGCCCGTCGCGGAAGGGCTTGCCGTTGGTTACAACTTTATGATTGTTCTTGTCGATCACCGTATCACCTTTCGCATCGACGAGGATGCTGCCTTCGTTGCCCATGTTGAAATAGATGCGTCCATCGTAAGCGAAGTTGAACGCGTGGATGGCGTGATCGTGTTGAACGCCCTTGATTCCCTGGAACAGGATTTCTTTTTTATCGGGAACATCATCGCCGTTGTCGTCTGTGAATACGAATACATTCGGTGCACATGAAACGATCACTTTGTTTCCCAACACGCAGATACCCAATGCTGCGTTGATGTCGGGTCCCTGGTAGTAGACTTTACTGTTATCGGCTTTGCCGTCGTGGTCGGTGTCTTCGAGGATCATGATACGATCGCCGGCTTCCTTGACGGGATTTTTTGGGTTGTATTGATTTCGATAGTTGTATGCTTCGGTGATCCACACGCGGCCGCGTGCGTCGATGTCCATGTTGGTGGGGTTGCTGAACATAGGTTCGGAGGCGAAGAGCTCCACCTGGAGGCCTTCAAATACTTTGAGGTCGGCGAGAGAAGTTTCGGGAGCGTGTTCGTCTGCGGGTTTTGGGGAACATGCTGAAAATAAAAGGACCAGAATGAAAATGAGGGTGATGGTTTTCATAGCGGAAGTTAGAAAAATTCGTCTTGTTTTCTGGTGTTTGGGATGTTAGGGAAACTGGCGGTGTTTCGATTCCGGAGCGATTGTTGAAAGTGGTGGCATCATTTAAGTCATGCCACCATTATCATTTTAGACCGTTCGGTCTTTTTTATTACCTTTGACCCGTGCTCACGAAATCCGAAAGAACCCGTCAATTTATCATAGAACAGGCAGCGCCTATCTTTAACAGGAAAGGCTTTGCAGGAACGTCGATGAGCGACATTCTGCAGGCAACGGGACTGGCGAAAGGCGGACTCTACGGAAACTTCGACAGCAAAGAAGAGATCGCACGTGAAGCGTTTAAATACTCCTTCGAAAAAGCATACAGTGAAGTTGTAGCTGCCGCCGCTACGAAAGAAAGCCCTTTCGAAAAACTGTTGGCCATCTGCGACTACTACAAAGACTACACAAAGAACAGCCCGGTGGATGGCGGATGCCCTATACTCAACTACAGTATCGAAGCCGACGACACCATGCCGCGACTGAAGAAAGACATTAAGTCGGCGCTCGAACGGCAACTTCACGACCTGTATAGGGTAATCGAAAAAGGAAAACGCCTGGGCGAGATTCGCAAAGATGTGAACAGCGAGAAGTATGCAACGCTGATCTACAGCCAGATCGAAGGTGCCATCTTCATTTCGAAAGCTTTGGACGATCATAAGAAGTTGAACCAATCACTGGAGTTTTTGAAGAGCTTAATAACGAACGATCTAAAGGCGTGAATGATTCTCACAGAAAGCACGGAAAACACTGAAATTTTATGGAGGCAATTGAAAATGCTATTGTAAAGTGGCCTGAATCGAAAATGCTTGTGCGTTTTTCGGATTGTGATCTTTATGGCCATCTCAGCAATATTCAGTACGTAAAATATTTCATGGACGCGAGGGAAGATCACATATCTGAATCGTACGGGATGACTCTTGCCGATTTTGCACAGCAAGGTATTGGCTGGGTTGTCAGCTCTAACCAGGTGGCATACTTTCGCTCCGCTAAAGTAAATGAACCAGTTATTATGCGTTCAGCCATCGTTGACCTTTCCGCAAACCACATTCTTGTCGAGATGCAGATGCTCGACGAGAAACGGACTCACGTGAAGGCTGCGCTCTGGTCGAAGTTTGTTCATATCGCTTTGAAAGATGGACGCAAGGCGGAACATAGTTCTAAAATGATGGACCTGTTCCAAAGCGTGAAGGTTGCTAACGTGACTAACGATTTCAATCAACGTATGTCGGAACTTAAAACCGCTAATGTTCAATAATGGAATTCTATAAAGAACCTCTTAATATTCGTTGGGCCGATATAGATGCAAACAGGCATCTCAGGCATTCGGTGTATTACGATTTCGCTGCAGCGATGCGTATGAATTATCTCAACAGTCATGGACTTACGACCGAGAAGCTGGTAGAACTACAAGTAGGGCCTATCTTGTTTCGCGAGGAGGCTGTGTTTAAAAGAGAAGTGAGGCTCGAAGACAAAGTTGAGATTGATTTTACGATTTTGAGAGCATTGCCCGATTACAGCAGGTGGTCGCTGAAGCACAACATCACAAAACCAGATGGCACAGTGTGCACGATCATTACGGTTGACGGGGCGTGGATGGATCTTATTAAAAGAAAACTAACGGTGCCGAATGAGTTCATACAGTCGTTGTTTGGTAACATACCGAAAGCGAATGATTTTGAATGGCTCACGCCGAAACAGAAATAGTGCAACGAGCAATGTGCAATGAAACGGGTGTACGATCTTAGTCATACTATCGAAAATGGAATGATTACTTATAAAGGTCTTCCTGCTCCTATAATCTGTGATTACTTATCGAGAGAAGATTCGAAGAAGAATTATACGGAGGGAACGACGTTCCAGATCGGGAAGATCGAGATGGTGTCGAATACGGGAACGTATGTGGATGTTCCATTTCACCGGTATGAAAATGGAAAAGATCTGAATGATGTGGAGCTGGAGAGGTTTGTAAACATCCCGGCTATCGTTATTCGCACTGGTGAGATAAGCATTGGCGCGAATGTTTTTGAAAAGCACGATGTGGAAGGCAAGGCTGTTCTCGTGAACACCAATTGGAGTAAGCATTGGAGAACAGATCAATACTTTGAAAATCATCCGTTCCTAACAGAAGAGGCAGCGATCTATTTAAGAGATAAAGGAGCAGTGTTGGTTGGCATCGATTCGCATAACATCGACGATACCAGGACGAGGTCGAGACCGGTGCACACAACGTTACTCGGGGCAGAGATCCTGATCGTAGAACATTTGTGTAACCTTAATACACTGCCGGATGGGGAGTTGTTTTTTACTGCAGTGCCACCGAAGTTTAAAGGGGTGGGGACGTTTCCGGTGAGGGCGTTTGTTAGTGAGCAATGATCTTGTTGCGCCAAGGATACGCAGAGGGAATAAAGGATACGCGAAGATTTCTTTAAATGCACTTGACGTATCCTTTCCCGCCTCAGCGTATCCTTGGCGCAACCTCCGCATTAACCCACTTCTCAATCACCACCGGATAATACTTATACTCCAATTCATGCACTTTGCTTGCAATCTCTTCTGGGGTATCAGTCGATTCAACCTCCACTGATTCCTGTGCAAGGATCTCTCCTTCGTCGTACTGAGTATTTACTAAATGAATGGTGATGCCGGTGCGTGTATCTCCACTTGCTCTTACTGCTTCGTGGACTTTAAGTCCATACATCCCTTTACCACCATATTTTGGAAGGAGCGCAGGATGAATGTTAATGATGTGATCGGGATATGCTTTGATGAGATTCTCTGGGATCAGCCAAAGAAAACCTGCAAGCACAACATGAGTAACTCCCCGGCTTGCAAGCAGACGAACCACGTCTTCTCCGCGAAATTCTTCTCTTGAAAAGACTTTTGATGGAACTCCGGATTTTTTCGCCCTTTCGATTGCATATGCATTCGGGTTGTTGGTGAGAAGGAGATCTACTTCTATCAAAGCGTGATCACGAAAATAATTCATGATAGCTTCGGCATTGGTACCATTACCGGAAACGAAAATTGCAAGGCGATGTTTCATCCGCGGATCAGCGCCATGCTAAAGATGCCCAAAACCATGATCAACTTGCACAACTGGCTTAATTGATAGAAATCTTTTTTCGTATCGGCACGAACAAGACGGATCATCAGCCACGCTACTGGTGCAAACAAGAATGCGGAAAAATAGATCATTGGCAGTGGCTCTACTAATCCATCGATCAGAAAAACACTCACCACGAAAATGAATGTGAGAAAATAGATCAGGTTCTTCGTGCGACGCAGTCCCCAAACGATGGGCAGTGTTCGGCATCCAAATGTATTGTCGCCCTTCAGATCTTCCATGTCTTTAATGATCTCGCGCACCAGCGTCATGAAGAATGCAAACAACGTATAGATCAAGATGTTTGTTTTTTGAGCAAACGGGTATTGCAATAACAACACGGCAATGGAACTTGCTGTAAGAAAAGCAACAACAAAATTTCCTATGAAGGGAAGTCGCTTCAATAAGTTGGAGTACAACCAAAGCAGGAACACGCTAAAGAAATTAACAGCGCCGATCTTCCAGCCCAGCACGAGCCCGAACAAAATACCCACCATGCTCAACGCACTGTGCAGGAGGATAGCGTATCGTCGCGAGATACCGCGGCCCACAACAACCCGTTCGGGCTTGTTGATGAGATCGATCTTTACGTCGTAGTAATCGTTGATGATGTATCCCGCCGCGGCTATAAGAACTGTTGCTGCCGAAAGCACGACGAGGTGCCAGTCCAATAAAAGCTTGTGGTCTACGAGGAATGCTACCGTAAAATACTGGGCAACCGCGATGATAACCAGGTTCCAGAATCTGGAGATCCGTAGAAGAGGTTGAAGACGGGGGAATGCGAGTGCCATCCCCAAAAGTAAGCCTACTTTATTTCGAGACGAAATCCGATCCCATGATAGTTCACAATTTGAACTGCCGGATCGTACCTCAGGTACTTGCGAAGTTTAGAAATGAACACATCCATACTCCTTCCCAAAAAATAGTCATCGTCGCCCCAAACGGCTTTCAGGATCTCTTCGCGCTTCAGAACGCGCTCGCGATTCTTGCAGAGGAGACCAAGAACGTCCGATTCTTTTTGGGTAAGTGTGCGAACCTGGCCTTCGGTTCTTAAGGTCAGGTTGCTGCTATCGAATTCAAACTTTCCCAACTTAAAAACTGTGTCTACACTGTCTTTGCCGGTAGAGCGGCGCAGGAAAACTTCGATGCGCATCTGCAGCTCTTCAACGCTGAATGGCTTGGTGATGTAATCGTCGCCGCCGGCGCTGAAGCCTTCAACTTTATCTTCGAGCATCGACTTGGCTGTAACAAACAGGATCGGAACCTGCTGATCTTTTTTACGGATGTTGCGGGCAACGGTGAACCCGTCTTTGCGTGGCATCATCACGTCAAGAATACAGATGTCGAAAGTGTTCTGATGAAATGTAGTTTCACCACTTTCGCCGTCATTACACAAAGTAACGTGATAACCCCTCATCTCGAGGTTGTCTTTGATCACAAAGCCAAGACTCGCGTCGTCCTCTACCAATAGGATTTTCGTATTCATGCAACAGGAAGTATCAAAGTGAATGTACTGCCTTTACCCAATTCACTGGCCAGGTTTATTTTTCCTTTATGTGAATCCATAACGAGTTTCACATAATTAAGCCCGATGCCAAATCCTTTTACGTCGTGGACGTTGCCAGTGTGAACGCGGAAGAATTTTTGAAACACCTTACGATGATTTTCGGGACTGATGCCGATGCCGTTGTCTTTGACGGTGATGTGCAGCAGGTCGTTCAGTATGGTTGTACTGATGATGATCTTCGGAGTTTCCTTGCAGTACTTGATCGCATTGTCGAGCAGGTTGAAGAAAACATTGGTAAGGTGCAGCTTGTCGGCATGAACTTTCGAGTCGGGTGAGCCGAGATTCAGTTCGATGTTGCTGTCAGGGGTTGTTTTGCTGATGGAAATATTTTTAACTGCTTCGTTGATGATATCATGAACATCGAGGACTTCTTTTTTCAACTTGATCTGTTCTTTATCCAAACGAGCCATCTGCAACACGCGTTCCACCTGTTGCTTTAACCTGTTGTTCTCGTTTTGAATGATCGTGGTATAGTTGAGCAAACGCTCCGGTGTATTAACGATAGAAGGATCTTTCAACACTTCGGCAGAGATCGCGATGGTAGATATTGGTGTCTTGAACTCATGCGTCATATTGTTGATGAAGTCGCGCTGGATCTCTGACAGTCTTCTCTGTTTCAGGATCACAAAAATTGTATACACGAAGAAGAAGATCACAACAAGATTCACGGCCGACGAGAACAACCAGATACCCATCTGGCTTATCAGGTTTGCTTCGAGGCGCGGAAACTGTACTCCGAAATAATATCCGTCGGCAGGCACATTTTCAAATGCAGGAAGATTGGCTTCATTCACCATTCTTGTATTGCCGGTAGATCCGTCGGAGTCGTGGGCCATACACTTGTAAATACAATCGTAGACTCCCGATTCAAAGTCTGTCGTTATGTTTCGTTTCTCGAACTCAGTCTCCAAAAGGAAGTTGAGCATCTTCGGATCGACAGGGCCATTGATGTTTACAACGTAGTAGTTGGTTGAAACCTGATTGACAGGATTGTTAGAAGTAGAGGGAGTTTTGTTGATCTCGAAAATCCGGTTGGCAACATTTCTCAATGCCGCATCAACATCGCGATAGAATTGGTTCTCCCGAATATCGAAAGCTTTTCGCACCCAGTATACCTGGGTAAAAGTAATTCCCGCGATGCTGAGGCCCGCGAGGATGATGACGATACGTAGGGTCAGTCTGCTCACAGTGTAAAAGTAACGATCATTTAACGGCGGGTTTCATATTTAACAGGTCGTTAACATGATTTAGAGGCCTTTTAACACCCCTATTTGGTTTTTGGTGCCATGTTTGTATCGTTCGAACGGACTTTTTGTAACTTTGTAAACCTTTTAAAACATTAAAAAATGAAAAAGCTGTTTTTCCTGATGATTGTGCTGGCAGGTGTGGCCGTGAAAGGCTTCGGCCAGACTACACCGGTCGCTAATGCCGATCTCGCTGTCGCTACTTTCGAAGCTCAGAATTTTGACTTCGGTAAGATCAAACAGGGTACTCCTGTTACTCACGAATTTAAATTCACAAATACTGGTAAAGTTCCGATGATCATTACCAACGTGCAGGCATCATGTGGTTGCACTACTCCCGACTGGTCGAAGGAGCCAATCCCTGCCGGTGGCAAAGGATTTATTAAGGCTACTTACAATGCAGCTGCTGTTGGTGCTTTCAACAAAGCTGTTACTGTAACTGCTAATATTCCTAACAGTTCTGTTCAACTCTTCATCAAAGGTGAAGTGACGCAGACACCTGTTACTAACAAGTAATAGAAAGGACTTAAATAAAAAGGGCCCCGATTCTTCGAGGCCCTTTCTTTTTTCTCCTTACTCTTTAAAGTTCGCGGATCCAAATGTTGCGATAGCTTATAGGATTTCCGTGGTCCTGTAATTGAATAGGTCCTTTGTCGATCTCCTTGTACACAGGAAGACCTTTATACTCTGTAGGCCCTGTGATCGCAGTATGTGCCTGGATCAACACACCATTGTGAAGCACTGTTACGTAAGCGGGAATGATCATTCGTCCGCCGCTGCCGAAGCGCGCAGCAGTGAAGATCACATCATACGTTTGCCATTCGCCAGGTTTCTTTGTTGCGTTCACGAGAGGAACAGCCTGCTCTTGTTTATAGATAGAACCAGCTTGTCCGTTTGAATACGTTACGCTTTCGTAGCTGTCGAGCACCTGTAATTCATAAAGTCCCTGCAGAAAGATACCGCTGTTACCGCGGCCTTGTCCTTCGCCAACAACTTCGGCTGGTGTGCGCCATTCGATATGAAGCTGGAAGTCGCGGAATTCTTTTTTCGTTTTCACGTCACCACCACCTTTGGCAACAGTCATGGCGCCGTCTTTCACATCCCACTTGGGAGCGGAGCCATCTTTAGCTGCAACCCACTCACTTGCGTCTTTGCCATTGAAGAGAACGATGGCATCGGAAGGAGCATCTTGTGGTGTTGCACCGGGAGTAACTTTTTGAGGTTTGAGATCATAGAACTCGGTCACTTTCGGATCCATGTCGTTACGATTAAGTCCCTGGGCCAGGGCAGCAGTTGATAATGCACTGAGTGCTATCACAAAGAGGGTACGCATAAAGTTTTAGGTTAATTAAGACAATTTAGTTCTTATCGATAATATCCTGGCTTATGATCTCATAAATCTTCGCCAGGGTCTTATCGCTCTTAAGATACTTCATATGTTCATCGAGTATCTCAAGGTCTCCACGAACGGCGGGACCCGTTTGTGAGTATTCGGGGCCAACGGACAGTGCTTTGTTGATAGTCTCAAGAATCACCGGTTTCAGCCATTCAAAGTTGAGCCCGCGTTCGTCCATCAGCATTTTGGAAATGCGGAGCATGTGGTTGGGGAAGTTCGATGCGAACACTGCCGCCACGTGAAGTCCCTTCCGTTCTTCGGAGTCGATCTTCTTGAATTTCGTGGTGATGCCTTTAGCCATAGCCGTCAGTTTCTTCTCTGCAACGGAGTCGCTCGCTTCAATAAATACGGGAATGTTTTTGAAATCGATCGGGCGGGTTTTGGTGAACGTCTGAAGAGGATATAACACGCCGGTGTTCGCGGCAGCGGAGAAGTCAAGGATGCTCAGGGGCTGACTACCTGATGTATGAACCAACGTTGCATTCTCGGGTAGAACGATCTCTTTGGCGATGTCTGATATCGCTTCGTCGGATACGGCGATGATGAAGATGTCGGAAGGGCTGTCGGAGAAATCGAGCGACGATTTTACTTCGGCCTGGTATAATCTTTCGGTGAGTGCGGTAGCGTTCTTTTGTCGTGCACTGAAAACTTCTTTAACAACGAACCCGGCGTTATCGAGAGCCGGGGCGAGGTGCCATGCGAGGTTTCCGGATCCTATAAAAGAAACGATGGTTTTTATCAGTTAGATATTTTGGTGCCTACGAGTTCAGATAATTTTTCCACCACGTAGTCGATCTCTTCTATGGTGTTATACTTGCTAAACGAGAACCTTACAGCGCCGCGCTTCGACCCGGGATACAATGCCCCGAGAACATGCGAGCCTGTTGCCGCCCCGCTCGAGCAAGCACTTCCACCTGATGCAGAAATGTTATGCAGGTCGAGGTTGAAGAGGATCATATCGTTCTCGTCCGATTCGGGAAGACTTACATTCAATACGGTGTACAAACTTCTTTCGGGATTGGCTGAGTCGCCATGGAAACTAACGCCAGGAACTTCTGCTTTCAGTTTCTCTATCATCCTCGCCTTCAGTGCACCGATATATTTCTGGTGCTCATCCATTTCGCGATAAGCGATCTCCAATGCTTTCACCAATCCAACGATACCATAAACGTTTTCGGTGCCACCGCGCATGTTGCGTTCTTGCGCGCCACCATGAACGAACGGGTGGATCTTCCTGTCTTTGCGAATGTACATGAAGCCCACGCCTTTCGGTCCGTGAAACTTATGTGCCGCGGCTGTCATTCCACACACGAAAAGCTCTTTCATGTTGTGACGATAGTGGCCGACAGTCTGAACGGTGTCGGAGTGGAAGAATGCATTCGAAGCTTTACACATTTCGCCAACTTTCTCGAGATCGAGAAGATTTCCAAGTTCGTTGTTGGCGTGCATGAGCGATACCAGTGCGCCGGGATATTGTTCGAGCAGCTTCGCAAGATGTGTAAGATCGACATGACCATCTTGATCAAGCTGAACTTTATGAAATTCAACAGCGCCGGATTTTTCGAGTGTTTCGATTGTATGCAACACCGCGTGATGTTCGATAGGCGATGAGATCACGTGTTTGATACCGTACGTGTGAACGGTGCTTGTGATCAATGTATTGTCTGCCTCCGTTCCGCCCGACGTAAAGATGATCTCGCCGGGAGTGCAGTTGAGCAGCTCGGCAACTTTCTTGCGAGCCGATTCAATACCAGCTCTCACTTTACGACCGTGTGTGTGTGTCGACGACGGGTTGCCGAAGTCGTCCAGCATGTAGGGCTTCATGGCTTCGAACACTTCAGGATCAAGGGGAGTCGTTGCTGCGTTATCGAGATAAATGCTCATGTTAAAGCTTAATGATCTTTTGGATGTCAGCGATAATCTTGTGTGCAAGTTGAGATGCAGACTGTTCGCTTTTTGATTCTGCGTAAATTCTAATGATCGGTTCCGTATTTGATTTTCTCAAATGAACCCATTCTTTACTCTTCTCGAAATCGATCTTAACCCCGTCAGAAGTATTGATCTCTTCCGATTTGTATTTTTCTCTCACCTCCTCCAGCACCTTATCAACATTAATTTGTGGCGTAAGTTCGATCTTGTTCTTGGAGATGAAATAAGCGGGGTAGCTGGCGCGAAGCACGGATGCTTTCTTTTTTGATTTTGCGAGGTGCGTGAGGAATAACGCAATGCCGATCAATGCGTCGCGGCCGTAATGGAAATCGGGAATAATGATCCCGCCATTGCCTTCGCCGCCAATAACAGCTTTCGTTTCTTTCATGGTCGTAACCACGTTCACTTCGCCCACGGCAGCGGCTGTGTATTTGCCACCGGCTTTCTCCGTTACATCGCGGAGCGCGCGGGTCGACGACAGGTTCGATACAGTATTACCTTTACGACGGCTCAACACATAGTCGGCTATCGCAACTAACGTATATTCTTCTCCGAAAGGCTGGCCGTCTTCCGATACGAAAGCCAGGCGGTCAACATCGGGGTCCACAACAATTCCAAGGTCGAGCTTCGAACGCTTTACGAGGTGACTGATCTCTGTTATGTTCTCCGGAAGTGGTTCTGGATTGTGTGCAAACTTGCCATTGGGCTCGCAATGAAGCTCGGTCACTTTAACTCCCAGCTCTTTCAGCAACATCGGCACAGCAATACCGCCCGTTGAGTTCACGGCATCGACAGCCACTTTGAACTTCGCCTTCTTAATAGACTTCACATCAACAAGCCGATGACGCAGAATGAGGTCGATATGACGACGGATGTATGTTGTGTTGAATGTTTGGCGGCCGATCTTATCGATGCCAGCGAAGTCGAATTCTTCTTTGTCGGCGAGACGAAGCACTTCGGCGCCATCGGCAGCTGAAATGAACTCGCCTTTTTCGTTAACGAGCTTCAGTGCGTTCCACTGTGCGGGGTTATGACTTGCAGTAAGGATGATGCCGCCGCCGGCTTTCTCGATCATCACGGCAAGCTCCACCGTGGGAGTTGTAGAAAGACCAACATCGATCACGTCGAGGCCGAGGCCTTTGAGTGTATTGGCGACGAGCGTACTCACCATTTCACCGGAGATCCGGGCATCGCGGCCTATGACAACTTTTTTTCCTCTGCGTTTTTTTACCCAGGTCCCGAACGCGGAAGCAAACCTCACAACGTCTACCGGTGTAAGGGAATTTCCGGGTGTTCCGCCAATGGTGCCCCGAATTCCCGAAATTGACTTAATGAGCGTCACTTATTGAACTAAATTGCCGCAAAGATAAGTTTAATTCCAGCATGAAAAAGCCATTGTCAACACCCGATCCCAACAGGAAAGCAAAGCTAGAAGCATTCGACCGACTGCTTACCGTAATGGACGAGTTACGCGAGAATTGTCCGTGGGACAAAAAGCAGACCTGGGAAACTCTTCGTCATCTTACTATTGAAGAAACATACGAGTTATCTGACGCGATCATTGAAGGCAACTGGCTTGAAGTGAAGAAAGAATTGGGTGATCTCATGCTTCACAATGTTTTTTATGCGCGGATAGGTTCGGAGCAAAAGATGTTCGACATGGCCGACGTGCTGAATGCTATCTGCGATAAGCTGATTGAAAGACATCCGCATGTTTATGGCGATGTTATCGCCAACGACGACGAAGCGGTGAAAGCAAACTGGGAGAAGATCAAACTGAAGACAGGTAATAAGTCGGTGTTACAAGGTGTACCAAAAACGTTGCCGGCATTGGTGAAGGCTATGAGGATCCAGGACAAAGCACGTGGTGTTGGATTCGATTGGGCGAAGAAGGAAGATGTGTGGGAGAAAGTTGAAGAGGAACTTCGTGAGTTTAAGAATGAGGCAGACAAGGAGAAGAAGATGCAGGAGTTTGGAGATCTTATCTTTTCATTAGTGAACTACGCGAGGTTTTTGGAGATCGATCCGGAAGAAGCGTTGGAGCGAACGAATAAGAAGTTTATAAAGAGATTCCAGTTTCTTGAAGTAGAGTCGGAGAAGGATGGAAAGAAGTTGGGAGAGATGACGTTGGCGGAGATGGATGAATACTGGAATAAAGCAAAGTCACTTTGATCGCCAGCTCTCAAAATTCTCATACAAACTGATGGCAATTCCCGAGAGGGCAAGTGATGCTAAAGTGAGCGTGAGATATGACTTCACATTGAGAAGAGTAAATGCACCTCCCTGTTCGGGTTGATCCTGGAGCGGAAAAAAAGCGTTGCCCGAAAAATTAATCAACTCTTCTTCTTTATTCCTGGCGAGAAACTTTTTTGCATGTACGGAATCGTATTGCCATGCAACCTGCAAAGAGAAAGCAAGCTCGTCGGTGCCCATAACGTTTAACGTGGGCAAGAAACTTCGCAAGATCGCTACTGAGTTCGATGTAACGGGAAAGCTGCTGTATCCTTGCTTTGAATAAACAGAAAAGATAGAATCGGAGACCTCTAACGAATCGCCTTCAAAGATGCCCTGCCGGTTCAGGAGTGCGGAAGCAAGTACTATTTTCTTTGTCCGTTGGATTGCTAAGCTCAGGAGCTGTGATGCTTCCGGGTCGCGAAGCCGCGGGCACCTCGCTGTATCGGTAACCCCGGGAGGACAATTGAAGAAAGCATCTACACCAACTACGCTGGGATTGTATCGATTCAGAGTATCAAGGAGACGAGCAATTCCCCTTCGATCCAAACTTCCGAAATTGATGACCGTAATTTTTTTATGCCTGACGGTATCGTTGGATCTTTTGGAGAAAATGAAATCGGTGAACTCGAAATCCTGTAATGCGCCCTGTTCGGGAAACAAATAGTCTACGAAGGGAAGTCGAGTTGCGAGTTCGAGCATCCCTGAAAAAAGTAAAATGAACAGGGTTATGATGAATGACTTCTTCAGATCAGATTATTAGCATAAGCATATTTGATCAATCCTACGAGATTTGTTGCGCCTGTCTTCTTCAAAATGTTCTTCCTGTGCGTCTCCACAGTTCTTTCGCTTATAAATAAGATCTCTGCAATCTGCCTGCTGCTATACTCTTTTGCCACTAGTCTTAAGATCTCTACTTCTCTTGTGGTAAGAACTCCTTTTTCTTCAGGCTCGTCTGCCATTTGAATTAACAGGTCGGAGATCTCGTCGCTCAGAAACCTCCTGTTCGCAACAACTTTATGAAGGGCGTCTACTAACGTCTTGTGTGTGTCTTTCTTTAAGATATAACCATGGATTCCTGCGCGAAGCAGTTCTTTTACAACGGCGGGATCGTCGTGCATGCTCAGCACGATCATCTTCATGTCGGGGAGAACGGACTTTGCAGCACGAATTAGTTCAAGACCGGTAAGCTCCGGAAGCTCATAGTCGGTAACCATGATGTCGTACTCGTTCGACTTCATCAGTTGCAACGCCTCTTTGCCCGACGTTGCGGTGTCTTTTACTTCGAAGTCGGGAGATTCGGACAACAGGTTCTTCACGCCATCCAAAAGGATACGATGATCGTCGACCAGGAGAATGGACCGTTTAATCATAGGAGTTGCTCTGCTAAACGGGTTCTTGAACCAGGACTTGTCCGACATGCTTCAAAGCACTACAAACTATAACCTCTTTGCTATACCTGCTGCTCGGTATTTTGGATCGGTTTAGCGTCGAAAACTCCTACTTCCAGGGGGACCGTTATTATTACTGTGTTATTTCTTCTTCCTTGTTGTGTGTCGATCTCGATCGAGCCTTTGATGAGACTGATGCGCGAATGAACATTCCTCCAACCGTTTCCTTCCTTGCTTTCCTGGAATGCTTCGAGGTCGTAACCATCGCCATTGTCGTCGATCGTGAGAACCATTTCGTGGCCGTAGCCGGTGAACGACAGCGTTACTTCGCTTGCGCGTGAATACTTGATGATGTTCGAGAGCAGTTCCTGGATCACACGATATAATGAAACCTCGGCAACACCCGCCAACCGTTCGTTCATATCGAAGACCGACAGTTCTGCTTTCATACTGCCGGCTTTATTGATCTTGCGGACCAACTCATGTACCGCAGGCACCAATCCTTCTTTCACCAATACCGGTGGCATCAGGTTGAAGGCGATGTTTCTTATTTCATCATGAACTTCGCCCAGCAGTTGCTCCGATGATTCAAATAACTGGTCGCGTTTCTCGAAAGAACTCTGCTGACGTAGTGATGAGATGTTTAACTGCAGTGCCGAGATCAGTTGACCCATTCCATCATGAAGGTCGGTAGCAAATCGCTTTCGTTCTTGTTCTTGTGATTCAATGACGGCGTTTATTTGAGCTTCGCGTAAGCGGAGTTTTTGCTCTTGTAATATGGTTCTGTGTTGTTGAAGATTTTTAGAGCGCCACATCAGGAAAAGGCTTATAAGAAGTACTACGGCTATAATTAGACCTCCTATAATAAAATAATTTCGCTCTATGGTTGCAGCATGTAATGCGATGGTCTGATTTTTTTTATCGGTCTCGTATTTGGCTTGCAGATCCTGGATAACTTTCGTTCTTTCAATGTTAAACAAGCTGTCTTTTAACTGAGATCCTTTTTGCTGGTATGCATAAGCGTTCTTATAATCATTCAAAGCAACATACGTCTCCGCCACGAAACCATTCGTGTGACGAACAAGATCCATGTATCCTATCTTCTTTCCTTCTTCCAATCCCTGCAGGAACAACGGCAGGGCGTCGCGGTACATTCCCGCTCTGAAGTAGGTCTCGCCCTTGTTCACAAGATTAACAGTAGCGCCCTGTATGTCGCCTATGTTCCTGCGAACAATTGTGGAGGAGTCAATATTTTTTAATGCAGTCTGCAGATCGCCTTCGTTGATAGCCATCTCTGCAAAGTCCAGGTAGATGTAACCGAGACCTACGCTGTCTTTTACCTGCTTACGGATCTTCAGCACCTCTTTATAGTAGGGACGCGCTTCTTTATATTTTCCTTCCGCCGCCAGCCAGTTGCCACGGTGATTGAGTGTGGTTCCCAGCTGCTCCAGGTTATTCCCGGCACGGCCATTTTCTTCGGCATTGTCCAATGCCTCTTCCGATTTTTCGAAATCTTTCTGCTTGTGGTAGAACACTGCCATCTCGTTATAAATGGAAGCAAGGCCCGTCTGATCTTTCAGCGAATCGAAAAGATGCACCGACCGGAAGTAACGCGGGAGCACGTTGTTGTAGTCGCTTGAAAGGAAGGTAACAACACCCCAATTGAGTTGCGACCAGGCTTCTTCGCTGGCCCAATGATTTTTATGGGATGTCTCGGCTGCCCATTTGGCAATCTCCTTCGCCCGATCGAAGTCGGCGCTATAGATCTTATAAAAGTTCTTGTTGATGAACTGGATGCTATCGCGGTCGCCTGGTTTTTGTGCATAGCCGTCAATAGCCAAGAGCACCAAAAGGGTAAGGATGAGGGGTAGAGGGCGTAACATTTCGTAACCTGTTTGAAAGTTAATAATTATCTACCCCCAAACCGTTAACATCGGTAAAGTTCAGTTCAAGTTAAGGGGTGGCACGGACAGCAGATACCCACCACTAGGTATACGAAATTACCAGCATGTACGGATTGAAGGCGGACTTTGATGGGTGTTCCTTTGAAGAACATAAATCTAACACTCCCCATGAAATACTCGTTCCTGCCTCTGTTGCTCGTGGCCTTCGTAGCCAACAGCCAGACTATCGACGTCGAGAAAACATTCGACGTCTCGAAAGAAGCCCAGAAGGGTTTCATTCACCTTATCAGAAACAACGAACAGAAACAACAGATTGAAGTCTACTATCGCGTGCGCGCGAAGAGAGACCAGATCAAGTTCCTCGGCTACTCTTTTGATTACAACTTTAATCTCGTTAGCCAGAACGACACCACGATAAATGTCGAAAAAGGAATTCCTTCGAAGTATCGTCCGAAGCGCTACAAAGGCGAAGCTTTCGATGTTGAAGGTCTCTATGTAGAACCCAACATGCTGGGAACCCTGGTGCTGAAGCACAAGATCAGCCACTTCAAGTGGAACTGGTTCAACGGAAAGTACGGCGTAACTACTTCGGTAGAAGGAAAGCTGAAAGCGAAGACCGACGACGACAAGAAATTATTCTATCACGACCACATTGAAGAGAACAGCGACGGTACCGCGATGATCCTTGCAGGTGAGAAGGGCAACAAAGAAAACCCGCTGCTCCACATGCAGAGCTATCACATCCTCAAGTACGACATCAACCTCACGAAACTTGCCGACGTAACAGTAAACTTCGAAACACCACAGGCTATCGCTGGCACTTACAGCTTCGTTAACGACGACGACAAACAGACCGACTACGTTATCGTATTCGCTACAACTAAAGTTCCACGCTACGTTGGCGGAGGAAAGTTCTGGGGCAAAGATCCTACCGTGTACACTTACGTTCGCGTTTCTTACGAAGGCAAGCTGATTGATCGCATCACGTTCAACTCACCCAACAGCCTCTGGCGTATCGATGAGTTCATGAAGGCCGACGACAATGCAGTTTACTTCTACGGTCCTTCGAACGATGAGAAAGACGAATACTACGTGAACAGGGCAGAGGTTTCGAGCGAAAAAACCAAGTGGCCTCAATTCCAGCTCGCGAAAGTTGCCAATGGTAAAATGGAATTCGTAACGGCCACAACAATGGATGAATTCAAAGCGAAGATCAAACCTCAGCCCGATGGCAAGAAAGGCGATGCGTACAACGGCCGTCGTGTAGCGTTCAACAAAGCGCTCGTAAGCCCGATCGGCGACATTGTTCTCGCCGGGCAGAACTATGGTATGGCAAGAAATGCAAAAGGACAGGTGATCGGCCGCGAATATGAAGACCTGGTAATGTTCCACTTCGACAAGACTGGTAAGCTCATCTCGGAATACACGATGAACAAGAAGAAGTCTGCGACGGAACCAGATGTGCAGATCTTCGAATTCAGCAGCGACGGAAAATACATGTACTGGACGTTCTTCGACAACATCGATACGAAGCTTGTGAAGGAACTCGATTTCCAGATCGACAAACCTCTCGCGATGCCCAAGATGGCGAAGCTCGACCTCGGTACAGGAACATTCGTGAAATATTCTGAGTACGGTGGCGGCGACAACTTCGCACACTACGGTGGTATCCTCAACTACCTGAAGTTCAGCAACACCAACCAGGTGAATTACCTCGGTGAGAACAAGAAAGGAAGTCAGTTGTGGTTCGCACGTGTGAATCTTGACAAATAATGTTTCAGGCTAGGGTTGGATTGTGTAATAGGGCCGGTCTGGCAGGACTGGCCCTTGCTTTATTACTCTGTGTTTTTACTTCGCAGGCATATGCACAAGACGACTATTATCCCAAACTTCAGAAAGCTGCGATCGACGAAGCCAACGCCGGTCAGTATGCGTCGTCGCTCGAGAAAGCTTACGAAGTATATGGTGCATTTCCCGGCGAGATCTATGCGCATATCATAGTTGCATTCGATCTTATCAATCTCGGAAGACATAAGGAAGCGAATGGTTATATCAATAGTGCTTTCGCGATCGATGCCACTAATTTTTCTACATACTTCAATGCAGCGTATTATTATGCTATTGAAGGCGACGTTCCAAAAGCAAAACAGTACCTCACCGAATCGATAAAACTTTATCGTGAAACCTACAACCTGAAAGAGATCCTCGACGAGATCCGGAAGGTTGGAAGTAACATGAACAAGGCAGTTGTATTCAATCAACTGGCCGATTGGTATGAACAACAACTGAAAGTTGTAAAGGAAAAATATCCGTCGTTACAAGATGCGTTTGATGAAGCGTCGAAAGATCCTTCGAAGATCCGGCAGGTTGCCGACAGCTACGCTGCGAAGTACACCGCTCTGAAGTGGCCCGAAATGGCTGTGGCAGTTTACGGCTACGCGTGTGTCTGGCTTCGCGAGCTGGGTCGTCCCAGCGAAGCTGTCGATGCTGGCGAAGCTGGCTTCAATTATTTAGTGAAGAACGGTTATGGGCAGAATCCATACCTGGCTTCGCAGATGTTGTACCAATTGCTGAATACTTATTCGTATTTGGGCAACGACGAGAAGGTTGTCGATTACGCAGATGAGGTCGTTTCGCTTTCCGATAAACTTCCACTTCACGTGTATGATGTTCGTGCGTTGATACTTGCGTCATCAGCTTACGGTCGGCTCAACAAAAAGACAGAAGAACGAAATCTTGCAAGGCTCGCGTACAAGCTTGCGGAGAAATCGGTTAACCGCTTCGATGCCGTGCAGGCTGCGAACAGGCTTTGCGGGGCATACAATTATAAGATTGATGACACCGACGTGAACGATGCGATCTATTATGGAGAACAAGCATTGCAGCTCGGCATGAAATATCATTTCGAAGATCTGCTTGGCAGCATCGAAGGAAATCTCGGCCTCGCGTATTACAAGCTCGGAACATACGAGGCACAGTCCAAAACCATCAGGATGTACGGTAGTCTCATTGCGATCTACAAGCAAAAGGAAATGTGGGACGATGCTTCACTGGCGCTCAACAACGTTGGTGCAATGATGTTCAACGGCAAGGGTTACAAAGAAGCCGCAGAGTATTTCGAAGAGTCGATAGCCCTTGCAGAGAAGGGCATGACAACGATGAGTGCCCGCGATAAACTTACATTCTATCAATCGCAGATCAGTGCATACCAGTTTCTCACCGCATGTTATGCTTATCTCGACAATCCACAGAAAGTTTACGAAGCAATCGAAGGCAGCCGGAGTCGCGTACTGACGGAACGACTTGCGAAGGGCAAAGACGTTAAGGCCGGATCACTCACCGATCTTCAAAACCTCTTGCAAGCCGACGAAGCTGCGATCTATTACTCATTGTTCTCAGGACAACAGGTCATCATTCTCGTTGTCACTAAAAAGTATTCGAAGGTAGTAGTACATACCGACGATACTTTCATCGGCAACATTAAAGACAAATACTTAGAACGACTGGCGAAAGAGCACGGCGAACGAAGAGGACAGGAAGACGCGGTAGACCGTGAGACCCGTGTTGCGATGGCCGACTTCACTAAAGTGACGGAGCTTACACGGAAGTTCTTCGAGAAGCCCGGCATTGCCGACGATATATTGAAAGAATATTTGCAGGGATATTATCGTTTCCTAATTCTGCCGGTGCTCAACAGGCTTGGTGGTGTTAAAAATCTTTTGATCTCTCCTGATGATGTGTTGAACTACATTCCTTTCGAAGCACTCACCATGCACGACGGGAAATATCTTATTGAGAAGTATGGCGTTCGTTATTTGAATTCTACCGGCGCCCTTAGGCTCATCCAGGAGCGTCAGTACCCCAATGGACGTAAGCCTTTGATTGCAATGGGTGGCGCGATCTACGAACCGAATCTTGCCGTTGCGCCGCAGATCCAAACGCAGCATGATCTTAATGCGCTCACTACTGAAGTTGCGGAGAATATCGGGAAAGGTACGTCGCAAAGAAGAGCATACGCAGCACTGTTCGGCAACCAGGCGATGAATCCATTGCCCGGTACGCTCGATGAAGTGAAGAGCATCTCGAAGAGCGTACCGAGCGCCGATGTTTTCTCGGGCCGCGACTTCACAGAGAACAGGTTGAAGGCAATGTCGAAGAGCGGTGCGTTGAAGCAATACAAAGTGTTGCACCTGGCAACGCACGGCTTCGTGGTGGAGGAGATTCCCGATCTCTCCGGTGTTGCCATGAGTGTGTTTAGTAACGAAGAGGGCGGAGAAGATGGATTTCTGAACGTGAATGAGATCGCTTCACTGGATCTCAACGCAGATCTCACCGTGCTGTCGGCCTGCCAGACGGCTCTTGGAAAGATCTACTCTGGCGAAGGTGTTACCGGCCTCACGCAGTCGTTGCTGGTTGCCGGTTCTAATGCCGCGCTCGTATCATTGTGGCCCGTGAATGATACATCGACGAGCTTGTTCATGAGTGATCTGTATAAGGAAGCGCAGAAAGGCAAACCGTACTGGCAGATTGTTTCGGAGCTGAAGAGGAAGTTTATTAAAGGAGATTATGGAGATGAGTTCAAGCACCCGAATTTCTGGGCACCGTTTGTATACTTTGGCAGGTAAGTGTTAATTATCCCAATCGAAAGTATCGTCGGACAACTCTACTTCTTTCTTCTTCTTAGTGCCTTTCGTTTTAATCGCTTCACGCAACTCCTGCACTTCTTTTTTCAATCCCGCCGAGATACTTTTCTTCAACGCCTGTTTGTCATAACTCACATCGTAGTCATCCGTTGTGCCCGTGATCTTCAAAAAAACTTTTGCTCTTCCGCCGGCGTCATCTTCAACGGCACCAAAGGCTTCGTCGGGATCGATCTTCTTCTTGTTGCGCAGGGGCGCCGTTACACGATAGTCGATATGTCCATCGAAGTTATGTGTTCCGCTTAACTGAATGGTAGTTACGTTGCTGCTGATCTCCATTTGTGGAACGATGATCATCTTGTTCTCGATATGAATATCATTCTTCAGATCGCCGAAACGTAGCTTCGCCAGTCCTTCATCGTCGAGATACCGATTGAGACTCTTCAACGGTTCGAAGTTGTTGAGCTCACCATGTTTGATAACGGCACTGATGTCGGCGACTAAAGTCTCGGGGTAAAGATTAAGTTTCTCGTTGAGATTCATCTCGGTATTGATCTCGGCCGTAGCTTGTCCTTTCAGATGCCTGTCTTCGATGAAATCCTGTTTGAAGTTTTCGAATACATAGAACAGGCTGTCGATATAAACACCGTTGAGCTTGAACCCGCTCACCACATCGATAGCTCTCGGGTTCTTTGCGTCCACGATGCCGTCCATCGTAAGGGATCCGCCCATCGCGTCGAACGAAAGTTTCCGCGACACCGCCATCTGGTTTTTGATCAACAGGTTGCCCATAACATGACGCGCCCTGAACCTCCGGTATCGCAATGAACCCACGGAGCAATTGAAGTTCATGTGAAGACTCGGCGGTATCGAAAACTCATATTCTCCCGACGACTCGTTGCCAAATGCGATGCTGAACAGTTCGTCGACATCCAGGAACTTCGATTGAAGATCGGCTTCGATGCCGATCGGTTGGTTTTCAAACAGCAGGAACGTAACGCTGTTCCTGAAGAGTCCATTCAACACAATATCAGATCTGCCAATCGTAGCCGAGCAGTTGCTCAACGCGAGATCGTTGTTGTTGAACTGCAACGATCCATTCAATCGATCAACGATCACGGGACGTTTGCCCAACGACAAATGAATGTCAGAAAGATCGAGTGTTCCCTGTGCGCGTACTTGCTGAGCTGTGGTTCTCTTTTTTAACAAACCAACTTCGCCTGAAAATGAGAAGTCTGCTTTCACTTTACCACTCATTTCGTTCACACCAGGTATCGGGTAAAACGACATGATCGACTTCGCATCAAGGTCGCCTTTGAACACGACGTCGATCACGGGGTTGTCGAAGTTGCTGAGGCCGAAGTCGGCCTCGAAAGGCAGACCGTTCAACTCACCTTTCACTTTTCTGAGGAACAGTCGTGCATCGGCCAGGCTGGAGAACGACGGTGTTGCAAAAGATCCTTCGAGGTTTGCTTTCGTGATGCGCGAGTTGTACGACGGATGGAACAAGGTGGCATCGGTGCAGCCAAAAGCAACCGAGAACAACGGATCTTTCTTCTCGCTGATCTCGCCTTTCACCGTGAATGTAAAGTAAACATCGCCATCGCTTTGGTATTCCTTGAACTGCCCGCTGAATCCTTCGGGCAATAATTTCAACACAGTCTGTATGTCGGTGTTTTGTCCGTGAGCCTGCAGGTCTATCAGGTTCTTCTCTTTGAACGTGTATGTTCCCGTTACTTCGAATGTAGACCGCTGAAGATCGAGTGTGGATGGCTTAATGGTTACGATTTTGTTCTCGTCGTCGTAATCGACATCAGCAACAGCGTCGAACGATTTGTGAACGAGAAACTTTTGTGATCCGACCCCGATTTCTTCGGTGGTCACGTCTCCTTCGGCGTGGATCTTATAGAGATCACCTTCTATGCCGATCGAAGCATCGAGGGCATCGCTGCGAAAGAGATGGTATTGTTTGGCCGATTTGTCGTCGTAAGAAACTTCGGTATCGATGAGCTTTACGTTCTTCAGATCGAACTTAATGGTTCCGGTCGCGCCGCTGCTTTCTTTCGTGACGTCGTAATTGCTCTTGCCTACTGCGTTGATGCGAAGCCGTGTGATGCTCTTTTCGACCCGAAGCCCCTGCACGTCGTAGTTGCCACGCCATACTTCGATAGGGTTCAGTCGAAACGAGATCTGTTTGGCCGCAAGCAGGGTGTCTTTGCCGGGGTGACTGTCTTCCACGTACACATCGTGGAACACGATCGCCAGGCTCGGGAAATCCGACAGCGCGGAGACGTCTACCTTCCGGATCGTTACCGGCGTATTGAGACTTTTATTCGCTTCCTGTATAAACTGGTTGATGATCCGGTCTTTGAAAACATATACCGACACCAGCAGGGCCACAATAAGGGTCACCACGGTCAGGACGAAGTAAAAAAGGATTCGTTTGAGCCTTTTCAAGTTTAAAAAATCGTTCTGCAAAAGTAGTCATACGCAGGCAAATGTCAGGCCGAATGATCATTCTGATCTTAAGACATCTACGGGGTTCATCACCGCACCCCTTCTTACTTGCAAACCAATGGTAAGCAACGCAATGCCTGTTAGTATCATTATCGGAATGGCAAACAATACCCAGCCAATTCCAATCTTGAACGCAAATCCATTGAGCCACGAATCCATTCCATACCACGAAAGTGGGATCGCAATCATCGCCGACAACCCGATTAAGATCATAAACTGGCGAACCAGCAGGTAAGCGATGCTTCGTACCGAAGCGCCGAGTACTTTTCGAATGCCGATCTCCTTCAGTTTTTGTGAAGTGGTGAAAGATGCAAGTCCCCACAGTCCCAGGCAACAGATTGCTATCGCCAAACCGGCAAACATTCCGAAGATGCGACCAAACTGCTGGTCACTCTTGTATTGAAGATTGAATGTGTCGTCGAGGAATTTGTATTCGAAAGGATCGGCCGGTGCCAGCTGGCGATAAAGCTTATCTAATTCATCGATCGTTGCAGGTATCGATCCACCCTTCAGATGCACCGAAATTTTTCCAGGCATGATGGTATCGGGCATCAGGACAAATGGAGTGAACTCTGATTTCAATGAGTTCCAGTTGTAATTTTTCGCAACACCAACGATGTTGAATGTATCATCGATAACAAGCCTTTGCGTTAACGCCTCTTCGGCAGTTCCGAGTTTGAACGCTTCCAGTGAAGCTTCGTTAATAACGACGGACTTCATATCCGTAGCGCTGTTAAGATTATAGTTGTGACCCGCGATGAGATCGATGTTGTAGGTTGGAATAAAATCAGGGTCAACAAAAACGACGCAACCCAGTGTCATTGAACTTTCAGGCTCTCCCACCTTTCGAATGTCGGCACCCCAATTATATCCGCCGGATGGAATAGCTCCCGATGTCGCGATCGATTCAACTCCCTGGAGTTTTTTCGCTTCCTCTTTAAAGATCCTCATACGGTTCCTGTTGTCTTGCCACTTCAGGGTTCCCGGGGCTTCTATGATCAGCATCTGGTCGAGCTGCAAACCTGTATCGCGCGATTGCATAAACCGGATCTGTTGATACACAACAAATGTTCCCGTTATCAATACCAGCGATGAAACAAACTGGAACACGACCAATCCTTTGCGAAGTGTAAATCCTTTTTCATTTGTCTTGCCGATCGCTTTCGTGATACGGAAAGCCGACATCACAAATGCAGGATATATGCCCGACGCCAACGTTCCGATAACAAACAGGGAAGCTAATACACCCCAGAACCGAAGATCGCCAAAGTGCGATGGAAGCTGCTTCCCGATCATACCACTGAGTACGGGCAACAAGAGTGTTGCGAACCCAACGGCCAATACGATAGCAATCACGTTGATCACGATCGACTCTAACAGGAATTGAGTTACAAGTTCGCTCCGCGCTGCGCCGATAGTTTTCTTGATACCAACTTCGCGGCTCCGCTCCATGGCACGTGCAGTAGACAAGTTTACATAGTTGATCCATGCAATGAAGAGAATGAAGACTGCGATCAACCCGAAGAAGTAAATAGTACTGCGTCCAATGGTTTCAACATCGTGGCGAATACCAGGTTCATTATGAATGTTGAGGAGTGGCTGGAGATTGAGCCGTGTATGACCGTTGATGTTCTTCCACTTCGGATCGATCCAGCGGATGGCCAGGTCGGAGAGTCTTTCTTCTGCTGATGCAAATTCGGTTGCTTTATGAAGTTCGACGTAAGTAGAAAAATTATTCCAAGCCCAACCATCGTCTCTTTGGTACTGATCGGTAAGAAGGAGGTTATGTATGGGCACAACGAAATCGAAACTGAAATGAGAGTTATCCGGAACGTCTTTTATGATCGCGGCAACTGTATAAAGACCGTTTACTCTTCCACCAGCGAGTTCTATCGTTTTGCCGATAGCATCGTTGTAGCCGAAATACTTATGCCACATAGATTCGGTAAGCACGATGTTGTTTGGATTGTCGAGCACTGTTGGCAGATCTCCGGCCAACGGTTCGAATGTAAATGCTTTGAAGAATGTAGAGTCGACGAACAGCAGATTGTCTTCATGAAATCCAATAGATGTTCCGTTGCTGGGGTGATATGTTACAACACTTCCACCCGGATGGGTTCTGATGTATCGTTCAACTAAAGGAATTTCGTTGGCGATTGTTGGACCGAGGCCGTGGGTGGTGAATACGTTTGGTGCGCCGGGCTCTTCTGTTCCTTTGGTGAAAGTTCTTTTGATGCGATACAGCCGGTCGGCGTTCGCATGAAAACTATCATAGCTTGTTTCGAAGTCCATGTAGTTAAGGATGAGCAGGGCGGCGCATACGCCGAGGGCAAGTCCAACGATGTTGATGAAGGAGTAGGATGCTCTTTTGCGCAGGTTGCGGAAAGCGAGCTTGAGGTAGTTGATGATCATGGCCGGTAAGAATGATGATGACTTTTTTCTTGAGTGAAATATTTTCAGGTATTCGGGGCGAAAGTGCCGGGCTACGTTGAGGATGAATTGCCAGCGGGCGTTGGTTGAGTTGGTTTCATTTTCTTTTTCGAAGATCTCGACCAGGTTTCCCTCGATCTCGTCGATGAAGTCTTCGCGGCAGAACCATCGAAGGAACTTCAGAGGGAGTTTTGGAGGGGTGTGATGCTGGTCGCTCATTTACTTAACAAACGTGAAAATAATAATTTCTTTCATTTTTGTTAAGTAAATAACTACTTCGAAGACGAAAGGTTACTTATGGAGTCCTTCTTTTCTTTGCACAATTCGATTTCTCTACTACATTTGCAGTCCCAAAACGGAAAAACGTTTCGTCATCCGTTGGAAGGGGGAGCTTAGCTCAGCTGGTTCAGAGCATCTGCCTTACAAGCAGAGGGTCGGGGGTTCGAACCCCTCAGCTCCCACATTGATTATCAGGCACTTGCAGAAAATGTGAGTGCCTTTTATTTTCTCAATCAATCCACGATGATCTCGCTTAGAACCTTAAGCTTTTTATCCTGTTTTCAAATACTGTGGGCCGTCTGTGTGGCACAAACATCGAACGTGTCAGGAAAAGTAGTTGACGAACACGGTTCGGTCGTAAGAGGTGTTAACGTCTTAATAAAAGGATCACCAAATGGAACGGTGTCGGATTGGGATGGTCAATACAACATCCAGGTACCGCCTGGAAAATCAACGTTATCATTTGTATTGATCGGTTATAAGATGCTGGAAAAAGATCTTTCGATCGAAGGCATCGTGAATTATCGACTGGATGTAGTTCTCATTAAGAATAAGAGGAAGAATAGAGGAAAAGAGAGTTCAGGAGAACTTACCCAATTGACAAACCCTTAATTAGTATGCTTTGGAGGGGAGCAGCTTGTAAATAAGTCTGGAATCTTCAGTTATGATCTCAGCAATACCCTCCATCTCTCTAACAAATTTCAGTTCCTCTCGATAGTCCGACACCATTCCATCAGACAATTTAATCTCCACGGCATATCCGTTTTCGTCGGGCACCATTGAGATTGTTTTAATATTGCCATTAAGGACTCCATATTTTAACGAGGGAAATCCTGCTAGTTTGATCTTCACACTTTGACCGATTACTATCTTACTTAGAGATGACGACGGCACCGATGCACGACCGATAATTAGTGGCAGCTCATTTGGAACTATTGTTGCAAGACGATCGCCGGTGTTTATGACTTGATTGGTGCTCCAATACTTTGTAAAAGTAACGGTACCTTCTATTGGTGACGTAATGAGAAACGACTCACTCCACAATCCAATTTCTTTAAGTAGCAATTGCTCATTTTCATTCAGGGCAATCTGATATTCCCTTAATAATGAATTATGATTAGATATTAACTCAGATAGCTCGTACTTCATCTGAACAATGGAAGACTGCATGGTCTGTAACGACGCATTGAAAGCGACGAAGTTTTCCTTTTCCTGGAGATAACTTTGTCTTGACAAATCGTACTCTCTTTTTGGAATGCCGAATCGATTTTCCCGGAATAAAGTCGAATCATCTGTGAACATGCTTTTGGAAATATTGAACCGTTCGTTCTTGATTTGTTTCTGAATAAGAGCCAGTTTATAGTGATCTTCTGCAAAGGCGATAAGCCGCTTTTTTGATGATACATTTTCACTGATGGAGTTCAATTCCAGGTAATCTTTTAATCGTACATAGGCGTTATAAAAATTCAAGTAACTATTTTGTAAAGTTCCGAGTGATAGTTTGGATGGAAAACTGACCCGTTGGACGTCATTCTCCCAATCTCCACTTAGTACGGCTAGTTTCTGTTTTATGATTTCCACATGTTGCAGGTCTGCACCGTTTTCAAGAAGGGCTATCCTGGTGCCGTGTTTTACTTTTTCGCCATCGGAAACAAACCAGGTCTCAATTCTTCCGGCCGTTTTAGAGACAAGCGGCGCTGGCGAGTTGAGCGTGGTTAAATGCATGGGTGTTGATATTTTGTCTGGATACTTTATGAAGTAGCAAGAGAGCAATGATGAGAAAATGATAACGAAGATCAGCAAGATGCCGAACCGAACGGTCCACGCTGGCACATATCCGATAATCTCTTGAGTTTCGCTGCTCAGGCGAAATTCAAATTCTTCTTTCTCTTGATTGTGACTATCCATTATGAGAATTGGGATTCAAAAAGATTGTAATAGAATGCCTTTTGATTCATCAGTTGTTCATGATTTCCTGTTTCAATAATTTTTCCCCGATCTAAGACAAGAATTTGATCGGCATCTTTTATAGTGCTAAGCCGATGTGCAATTATCACCACAGTTCGATTCTTAAACGACTCATCGAGGTTTTTCACTATCGAAGATTCATTTTTTGCGTCAAGCGAATTGGTTGGCTCGTCCAAAAAAAGAAATTCGGCGTTCTTGTAAACTGCCCTGGCTATAAGTATCCTTTGTTTTTGACCGGCGCTTAATCCATGGCCGTCTTTTCCTATAACAGTACTAAGGCCGAGCGGTAACGTTTCAATGAATTCGGTTAGGTTTGAGATTCTGGCGGCGGCAACAATCTTTTGAAAATCTGAAACTGCATCTCCTAAACTAATATTATTGGCTATTGTGTCTGAAAATATGTATCCGTCCTGCATTACCAAACCGCAATTTTTTCTCCAGCTGCCAGGACTGATCTGCACAAGCGGCGTGGTATTCAATAGCACTTCTCCTTCTGTGGGTGAATAGATCCCAAGCAATATTTTTAACAGCGTTGTTTTTCCGCATCCGCTGCTGCCTACTATGGCCGTAACTTTATTTGGCGGAATAGTGAAGCTTATTTTGTCGAGTACTCGCTCTGAAGCGGCACCCTCGTATTGAAATGATAATTCTCTCACGTGAATTGCGTTTCCTGTTGGGATCTCGCGCTGCAAGTTGGATGAAGAATTTTCTTCGTCGGCTCTGGCGTAAATCTCGTCTAGCCGATCAAGGCTTATTTTTGCGTCCTGACCTAATTGAATGAATCCGATGAATTGTTGAACCGGCGCATTCAGCTGGCCAGTTATGTATTGAATTGCGACCATCATTCCTAAAGTGATTTGTCCATCGATGACTGCGTATGCAGCGACGAATGTTATCAGGAGGTTTTTTATTTGGTCAATGAGATTCGATCCTAAAATTTGGTTTTGACTGAGCGCAAGACCCTTGACGCTGATTTTAAATAGCTTAACCTGAATTTGCTCCCATTCCCAGCGTTTCTGTATCTCGCTCCCGCTAAGCTTGATTTCCTGCATTCCGGAAATCAGTTCTACCAACGCATCCTGGTTGTTTGCCGCCTGTTGAAACCGCTTATAATCAAGCTCTCTTCGTAGCTTGAGAAATAAATAGATCCAACTTAGATATAGGGAAGTGCCGAGATAAAAGATCACTAATATCCTCACGTCATAATGCCACATCACTATCGAATACATTATTATCATTACGACCGAGAATAGGATGCTGATTAAGGACGTTGTGATGAAATTCTGCACCCTATTCTGATCATTAATCCTCTGCATTATGTTCCCTATAGATCGGGTCTGAAAGAAGGACATGGGAAGCCGCATGAGTTTTGCCAGGAATCCGGCAATCATTTTTATGCTTACACGTGATGTAATATGCAAACCGATCCATCCCTGTATCAGGTTATTGGTGGTCTGTCCTATATTAAGAAATAGTTGTCCGCACAATGCTAAGATTATGAAATTTACATCGTGGTTGCCGATTCCGGAATCAATGATAGACTGAGTTATAAAGGGCAAAGCAAGACTAATCAGAAGGCCAACGATAAGCCCCAATACCAGTTGAATAAGATATTTCTTGTACGGCGACAAATAGGCCAGCAAATACGAGAGGGCCAATTTTTTTTGTTCTTCCGAACTCTCGGACGAGTAGAATTTTGAAGTTGGCTCAAGAAGAAAAGCGATACCTCCCGATTGATTTGTGTGTTGTTGCCAATGCTTTATAAAATCTTCTTCACGGTAATCGAGGCGTCCATATGCCGGATCTGCCACCCGGATGATTGCTTTCTCTTTCCTTCTTAAGCCGAACCATCCTTTATTCTTTATTTCATATATGACGACAAAATGATTTTGATTCCAGTGAACGATACAAGGTAATGGAGCTTCGTCGCGTAGTTGATGCCACGAAATACGAGCGCCCTGAGTGTGAAAGCCAATTGCCTCGGCAGCGTTGCTCAACCCTGAGAGTGATACGCCTTTTTTATCCAAATAACTCTGATCCTTAATTGACTCAATGCTAACGTCTTTTCCATAGTATTTGGCAATCATCTTAAGACAGGTTGGTCCGCAATCAGCGGATTCAGATTGTTGATAGAACGGGAAAGGCAGCATAAAGTGAAGACGAAGCTTGTTGAGGAGCGATGATCGAAGACTTCTTAGAAATTAATTGCCTTTGGCCGTATAGACGAATTTATTCGGATCGATTGGTATGTTTAGCTTCACAACATTCCTCTTCGACCAAAAAAAATCGTGGCCGTCTCTGCTTTTACTCTCCGAAAGAGGGATCAAATAGTTGTCGATTTTCGCATAGTTAAAGACCCGTGTAATCGTTGTTTCCTCGCCATCTGTTGAGTTACTCCAATATTCTAGAAGAGAATTGTCGGGATTGATATAGAAATGCCAGATGAGATTTTTGGTGACAATTTTAATATCAAAACATTCGCAGGTCCCGATGTTCTTCAGACCAAGATTTTCAACTTGCTTATTTTTTTTTAGAGCGTGATAGACCATCACGGGCTCAAATTCAAAATATGGCTCGTACGGACCCGTTGGAAGAGGAATAGGAGGGTTTTGTTTGAAGATAAGAAAGTGCTTCCCTTTTACATGGTAATACGAAGCACTCACGACTGTATCATCGAAAACTTCAGTCATGCTCATATCCGGCCACACACGATACATCTTTTGCCTCGACCCCTTTTGAGACAATAACGAAGGAACATTTTGATTCCCTGGCTGAACGAAAGTGTCCGACGTTTCTAGATAAGCGGTCTTGATTTTATCCCAATTGTTGATGTCTCCATTTGAAACCACCTTGAAATAATTTTCAAGAACATCATTGGCAGACTGAGCAAACAATACATTTGAAAATAGAGTCAAGGCAATCCATAAAATTATTATGGGAGAGCCTTGACCTTGCCTGGGAACTTTGGAGTAAGGCAAATCCATCAAAGAAAAATTTAAGGATTTCCTCCGCCGCAATAGCATCCGGTGCCGTTGCCGTACATGGTGAAGCATTGGCCAAGCATGTTCTGGCCACATTGGCTATAGCAGCCGCAGTCACCACAGCCACAACTATAGCCGCAGGCTCCATAGTTTCCCCCATAACCCAAACCGACAGCAGTTACACTGCAATTAACACAGATCTGAACATCGCAATGACCCCCTCTGAAATTAAGAAGGTCTGAAGCACTGAGCATATTCTCTGGCTTCAAGTCGAAAGAAGATAATAGATTTCTCATCGTTGAAATTTATTTTGGTTTAGAAATGCTAATCACATCGTATGAGTAAAATACACTACCCCTAATGAGTTATATTTTATACCACTAAAGAGTTAGTAAGAATTTACTAGTCAATTTTAATGACTCCTCTTCGTTATAATAAATCTATAAATTGATAGATTCAAAGTCAAGAGTTAAGTATTAAGGAATAAGTTACTGCAATGCAAAACGATGGCCCCAACTCGAGCATCATACCTGTTGCTATAGGAGCATTAACTAAACTCTCCATACCATTTTCTTTTGAATATGTCGAAGAGTTTTTGAAAGGTCATAAGGATTATCCGTCGTTATCATCACTAGCCGCGTTGCTGGATGATTTCAATATCAATCAAGTCGGTGTGAGGATCTCTTCCGAACAGCTAATGAGAATTACTGCTCAATGTGTAGCCTATATTAAGGTGGAAAACGAGGAACGTTTTGTGCTTATTGAAAGTAAGGTGACCAATCGGCAGGTGAGTTATTTCGATCCTGTTGTAGGGATGGTCACAGAAACTCTTACAGATTTTGAAAAAAAATGGAGTGGTGTAGCGCTTCTTATGGAGGCAGACCATTTATCGAACAGCAGATCCAATGATGAGTTTGCAAAAAAGACTCGTAAAAAATGGTCTCGTAATGTCGTGTGTGTTATTCTGCTTTTCTTAATTCTTACATCACTTGTATTTAATCCCGGATTTGAGGGAATATTGATACCTATCATCGCGCTTAAAATAATTGGAACTGCGATCTCTTTGATGCTCATTTTTAATGATATAGGTATGAGCACAACTATTTCGGATAAATTTTGCACACTCGGTGGCATTAGCAACAAAGTAGGATGTAACAAAGTGTCTGAGTCAAAAGCAAGCTCATTCTTTGGCATTATCAGGATGAGTGAGATTGGTCTGTTTTATTTCGTTGGAGGACTCATCTATACAATTGTTTCATTGTTGACGGAAACGGCTCGTGCACATCTGGGATTACTATTTGTTTTAACCATAGCATCACTACCATATACTTTTTTCTCGATATACTATCAGGTTTTCGTGGTGAAACAGTTATGCAGCTTATGTATAGCTACAATGGTTGTTATATGGCTCGAATTTTTTACGATGTTTTTCGGAGGTGTATCGATCTCGATGAATCTCATTAGCGTGCCGTTTGCGCTTCCTGCCATTTTCTCATACTCTCTGACCATCTTATTCTGGTTTGCTTTCAAAGGACAAATTTCTGAGGGGTCGACTACCCGGTCTCTTAGAAAGAAGCTTGGGTTTTTCTTGCATTCAGGAACAGTGATAAATGAGACATTGAGTGTTTATAGATCAACAACTTTATTATCGCCTCTGCATCCTATCAAAATCAACTCGGGAGGGAATTGTGAGGTTATAGTTGTTCTAAGTTTATTTTGCGTGCCTTGTTCAAAAATGCTTAGTGATGTGATTCGGATTGCAAAAAGATTTACCAACGTCGAATTTAATATCATAATCCATATCGGAGATCAAGGCGCTAAGGTTGTGTCCAAGAACCTGTTGACTCATAAGCTAAGCGCCGGCGACGAGGCCGCGATTGAATATCTTAAAAACTGGTATGGAAAAACAATTGAGTCGTTAACAGAGAAGGCCTTTATCGAGAATTATGAACGGTATAAGGTAGAGACGGAAGAAATCGTGAATGCCTGGATTAACTGGGGGACAGTCAATGATGTTCGGGCAACTCCAACAGTATACATAAACAAGTCGCACAAGCCGAACTTCTTAAGCCTGGACGACTTTGAAGCTCTATTTAGGTTCTATTCTAAAAAGGCATTGGACTAAACCCACCTCAGTTTAATCACATCACGCTACATGTTCTATTGGTCGCAGGAATAACTTCTTTAAGAAACGCCAACCGATTCAGAGTCTTCAGTTTTTATTTTTCAATCTTGTCGTAACTTAACGACATCCATAAGTACACAGTGAGAAGACTTATTGCCATAGTATTTATTCTGACGAGTTGTGTGGAACCATACAATCCGGCGGGCTTAGATGGGAACATTTATCCCATGGTTGTCGACGGGTATATCGACCTCGATGGATCGGCCTCTGTGAAATTATCGACAGGCGTGCCATTGAGTGCGAGCGACACCCCGCCCACAGTAACCGGAGCAGCCGTCACAATAGAATCATCGGGCGGTGAAACTTTTCAGTTGCATGAAGATGAACCCGGAACATACACCGCCGGCAATCTCAATGTTGATAAGATCTCAACTTACGCAGTGCACGTAGTTACAGAGAATAATGATTATCGATCAGATGATGTTCACATTTATTCTACTCCACCGATCGATAGTGTTTATTGGTCAGTCAATGGAGCCAATCGACTTGAGATAATGCTGGACAGTCATGACGATAACCCGGATGGACCCGGGCTTTATCTTGCTAATGGAATTGAAACTTACGAGTATCACGCTGAACTCCAATCGAATTTTAATTTTATAGATAGAAAGGCGATACCACGAACGCCAAATGAAGAGGTTTACGTTTGCTGGCGTGATGAAATCGGCGCAAGTGTTCTCACCAACACCAATAATCTGAAAAAGACGGTGATAAGCGGAATGGTCATTTCTACCATCGAGGCAACCTCACATAAGCTATTAATCCGATATAGCATCTTAGCACGATTAAGGTCTGTAAGCCCGGAAGAATTTGATTTTCAAAGAGAGTTGATAGCCAATGAAAAAACCGGATCATTATTTTCACCAATACCTGCCACCACCATTAGCAACGTACACTCCACCAGGAATCCAGGCGAAACTGTACTTGGGTGGTTCCGAGGTCAACAGATAAGAGAGCTTCGATATTTTATAGGCGAAGACACACACACTCTTCCTGGTGACTTTAAAACACCACCTCCAAGCACATGTGTACCTCTGCAAACTTGTCCCTTTGGCTTGGTCTCAGTTTCTCCCTGCACGCGGCTCTCAGAGTTGAATAGCGCCACAATTATAACAGACGTGGTAATGAGGGGTGATGACATCGTCTCTTACATTTTTACAAGTCCCGAATGTGGCGATTGTCGTGTACAGGGAGGAACAACCACAAGGCCACCGTATTGGTGATAATGGGGAAGTTTATTTTTCAATAATAACATCTCCTCCGACTTTCTCTCGACACTTTTATAAGTGTGCTTACCTGCACCAATCTTCTCTCGAGTCGTTAAATTCGATAACTGATTTATTAATAAACACAAACACTTTGCGCAATAACCGCAATAACATGGTGGTGAGATTTAATAAGACGTTGATATTATACTACGCCGTTCTGCTCCTTATTCCGTGCAACGGATTGGCACAGTCGGCACCGGATTTGAAATTTCAAGCGAAGAAAAAATTCATTGACAAAGTGGAGGTATCTGGAGGACCATGTTTGTACATACCGAACGATCATGGCTGGGCCGAATTTGTCTTTAAGGGAAGCGATGGCAGAACGATCTACAAGGCTAATTCGGAGATAGGATATCAAATGGGGCTAAGCATAGTGCATTCGATTAACAGCAGGTTTGAGATACAAGGAAAATTTTCATTCTCAAAAACCAGATATTCTGAAAACAGAGAATACTTAGACTTTAACGACAATGTGACTGCTCGATCAAAAACCGATCAAAAGAATAATTACCTGGTCCTTTCCTTAGTTCCAACATATTTCTTATTCAAGAATAAACTACATGTTTTTAGTGGCTTTTCTTATGCATTTCTTAGTCACTCTATGGCCTATGATACTGATTTTTCTGCCGGACAATCTATAGTTCAGCCTTCTATCAATACCATCGATGGGTTTAGGAAGCAGGTTGTTAACGCTCTAATGGGTATTGGGTATTGTCACCCAATCAGTAGAAGGATTGAAGGCACTTTCAGAATTCAAGGTGAATACGGCTTGTCCTATACGTCTAGTCAAAATAAACAAAGCATGACCATCCATAATATATCATTGTCATTAGGCATCCGATACTCCAGATAACCGCGATCAAAAAACCAGGTATGAAAGCTTCGAATCCAACCAATCCCCTCGCACTGTGCCTATTTCTTTCGTTAATGTTCATCTCGTTTTATGTTTCCAGCCAAACTATAACTAAAGAAACGCCTTCCGTTATTAACGGCACGGTTTGTCCAACCAGCCTGACAGATTATAAAGTAAGCATTCCCAATAATTTTGGATCGTGCAACATTAAATGGACTGCTACCAATGGAGCTATTAGCGGCGATGATAATAAGCGCACAGTATCAGTCGTGTGGAGCGACATTCCCGGAGCTACCGCCACTCTTACAGTGAAATTTTCTGGTTGCGGGAGCGGCAATCCAAATGAAGGCGTTACGTCGAACAAAACCGAATTGATTCTATCGGTTAAAAATCAAGCCTGGAACCCATACGGATCATCAGTAAATGTAGACTACTGCACAACAACACAAGTTGATTTACTTGTACCCCGCATGTTGGTCCAGGGAACCGGGGGCATTGCACAACCACCATTAGTTGAAGCTGCCTATCTATGGACATTACCTTCAGGATGGAAAGAAAACGGAACAAACAGGATAGGCTCTTTTGGCACCACAACAAATTTCATTACCATCCAACCTATTGCTTGTGCAAAGCCGGGCAATGTCACCGTTTATGGTACTCTTGCCGGCGCAGGCCCATTTTGTAACTCCGCAGAAAAATCGGCAACGGCTACTATCTCGCTTAATGGAGCTAACCCGGTTGTGACGGTAGGACCACAACCTGGCTATACAGGCGGCTCTCTTTGTGATACAAATCCCGTTACTTTTTTCGCAACCACGAGTGTGGCGCTTGGTTGTATCAGTAGTTATACCTGGCTATTTCCACCAAGTTGGTCGCTCGTTAGTCAGACCGGTAATTCAATTACACTTCGACCCAGTGGCACGGTAGCGGATTCGAATCCAATTAAGGCCAATGTAAATTTGACATGTGGTGCAACGCTAACAAGTGGGATCTTTACGCCTCCTTTCACTTCACCTTCTCTAACGGGTTCCAGTGCCTGCGCAGGGGGAAGCCAATTTATATTAAATAAGGTCCCGGCAAATGCAACAATTTCATGGACTGCTACTCCATCATACCTATTCGCAACAGCTTCTGGTTCGTTTACATTTGACCCCGTCGTATCAAATGGCTTCACATTGTCTGTTGGGAATAACTTACAAAGTGGATCGGCTACGGTAGCCGAGACTGTTGCAACAAGCTGTGGCATGGTTCAAATTCCTCCGCAAACTGTTTGGGTTGGATTGCCTTCCGTAAATGGAACATATAATGGACAACAGATGGCTTTTTCATATCACTCACCCATTCCAGATCCCACCTATATTTATAACACGCTATGTAGTGGAGTTTTGGCGACTGCCGATATGCAAATTGGAGGAACATCAAATGGCTCGTGGCAAAGGGTCTCCGCAAATCCCACCAACTCTTATTGGAGCATATTGGGAAACAATATTGAGTTCTCCTTTTTTGCGGTAAACCAAACAGCAGTGTTCAGGCATACGTCAAGCAACGCATGCGGTACACTTGCGAAGGACTATTATTTTAAGTCTATTAACTGCGGCGGTTGCAATCAGTTCGCGGTTTCTCCCAATCCATCGAGTACAACGATTAGTATAATCGTTCCCAATATTCCTCCGCCATGCAATAGTGTTTCAGCTTTGAGTTCGACGAGCGAGGGCGATAAAGAAGTGAAAAATGAACTGACGATTCAATCTGTGAGCATCATCGGTGCAGATGGACAGAATAAACATTCTCAAGCGTTTACAAACAAAACCAAAAAGTTTGACCTGGATGTTTCAGCGTTAACAAAAGGAATCTACATACTTCGGGTCTCTGATGGCAGCTACATAGAGGACCATCGAATAAGCATTCAATAAATTGTGTCAATGCTTGCCCTCATATTTCACCCCTGCCTCAACCGCCAGGTCTACATGATTTTCCGAAGGAACAATGGGACACGAGTACTTTGCACTATAAGCACATGAGGGATTATATGCCTTATTGAAATCAACAACAATGGTATCGCCCGCTGGGATGCGAAGGTCTATGTAACGTCCGCCGCCATAAGTACCGTCGTTGTTCGTGAGGTCGGTGAATGGAAGAAATAAATAGTCTTTGTACTCGGGATTGTTTAGCAGGTCTTTCGATTGGTAGATAGGGAGCTGGAAATTCTTACCCTCCAGCGTAAACTCCAGGATACCGTAAACGCGATGGTTTGCAAATCGTGCGGTTGTGGTCTTCATCGGTTTGAAATCAGAATCGTCGGTACGATGAAGCGTTGCGTTGACGCGGAAAGAAAGGTCGATCTCATAGAATGGAAGCGACCGGAATTTTTTCAACTCTTTTCCTTCAAGCGGAGAAGTGCTTGGTGTAGAGAACTCTTTGTTGATTGTCTTTTGAAACTCTTTGATGTCGTTGATGGCTTCTGTTTGGGCGAAGACAAAGTGCGGCAGCAGGAAAATTAAAATAGCGATTCTCATTTTTGGCAGTCTTGATTGTAAAACGTCACGATTGCCGGTACTTCCCGCAGCTTGTAAACTTTCGCATCGAGTCTTTCAGTTAATGTTTCGCAGCCAGTAAAAAAATTTTTCATCTGGTGCCTGAAGCCAAGCGAATGCGGCGTGATCACCGTACCATCCTCGTCGCGCTCAAGATACCAATAAACTGCGGTTCGGATCCGCGCATAACTCATTCCTTGGCGGCCGGAGTATCGATACGTTTTTATATACTCGTATAAACGCACCTTACCATCAATTATCAGGTGCATAAACCGAAGCTTGTTGGTGTGATGAACAGCTCTCCGCGTAATCATTCGCACCTCCTGTTCGCGCCATTGAAAACGGATCTCTTTGGCTTCACTCGGGCGAAGTTTATGCCTCTTGCCATTTTCATCGAAGTAGCGAACCTTATTCTGCATGTACTCCACGGAGAACCCGTGAAGAACTACAACTACTTCGAAGTTTGCCCTTGCCGTGGTGCCGTCGTTATAAACAATCTCACCAGGTATTTGTATGGCTGAGCCTTGCATAATAACAAACTGTGCACTGCACAGATTACATCCAAAGCACAACATGCCAACGACGATAATAACACAACGATTCATGACGATTTACCCTCCATCTTCTATACGAATCTATAGAATAGAAGAGTCATGAACCTCAATCATATACCCCTGTCGGGTACAAATTTAATTTGAAATTAAGAAGGGATTCAGTCGACGTTTATGGATTCGGACTTACGCTCGTCCATCCGCCATCTACAACCAACGTTTGTCCCGTGATGTGACGTGCTGCGGGACTCACTAAGAATGACACCGCCGCTGCAATGTCGGCCGGCATCGCTGCGCGACCCATCGGTGTTATGCGCGACCATGTCTTATCATAATCATGATCCTGCATGGTGCGTTCAGTTTTCGTAGCGCCGGGTGCAATACAGTTAACGTTGATCTTATATGGAGAGAGTTCGATCACCAAATGCTTCGCAAGCATCTCCAACGCCGCCTTCGTCATTCCGTATGCCGCAAGATCTTTGTGCGCCTGGTGTCCTGTTACCGACGACATAAATAAAATACTTCCGCCGCTTTCTTGTTGTTTGATCTGCTTCGCCGCTGCCTGTGCCAGGAAGAAACTTCCGCCGAGGTTTAATCCAACAACTTTCATGAGATCTTCGTGTTTGTATTCAAGAAAATCTCCGAACAAAGTAATGCCGGCATTGGCGATCGCAATGTCTAACGTGCCAAACGAACGAACAGCTTCATCTACCATCGATTGTATGAAAGATGGATCGGAGGCGTCACCCGCAACGGCAACACAACGACCATGACTCTTCCTCACTTTATCAGCAGCTTCGGCAGCAAGCGATTCTTCAACGTCATTTAAAATAATGTTAACGCCCTTGCTCGCGAGATCTAAGCAGATAGCAAGACCAATTCCTTGCCCCGCACCAGTTACAATCGCCGTCTGATTTTTGAAACCGCTCAATGAGTAATGAATAATGTGTAATGACTAGTGAGAATCTCTCGTAACACTACTTCCACTTCCGCCTTTCAACATCTTCATATCGGCACCAAGATGCGATTGCTCTACGTTGGTCTGGTACAAATGAACGTACCCGCGATCGTACTGTTTATGTGTTGGTTTCCACGCTGCTTTTCTTTTCTTGAATTCTTCTTCGCTTACTTCAATCGTCAGCGTGCGCGCAGGAACATCGAGCTTAATGATATCACCATCTTTCACCAATGCGAAATTTCCACCCAACGCAGCTTCGGGAGATGCATGCAATACAACCGTCCCAAAACCTGTTCCACTCATACGTCCATCCGAAATACGAACCATATCGGTAACTCCTTTTGTCAGAAGCTTCTTCGGGATCTGCATGTTTCCAACTTCAGGCATGCCGGGATAACCGATCGGTCCACAGTTTTTCAAAACAAGAACGCTTGTTTCGTCAACCGGGAGGTTGTCATCATCGATACGTGCATGAAAATCTTCAATGTTATCAAAGACAACAGCCTTACCGGTGTGCTTCATCAAATGTGGACTTGCCGCCGATGGTTTTATCACACATCCATTCTCACAAAGATTTCCATGGAGAATAGCAACGCCCGACAATGGATTGAAAGGTTTATCTACACTTGTGATCACATCTTTATTCCAGATCTCCGCAGTTGAATAATTTTCTTTTACCGATTTGCCACTAACGGTTTTAATATCGGTATGTAAAAACTTGCCGAGCTCTTTCATCACAGCGGGAAGTCCGCCGGCGTAATAGAAGTCTTCCATAAAATGTTTTCCCGATGGCTGAAGATTGGCAACCAGTGGAACTTCTTTCGAGAGATGATCGAAATCTTTCAGGTTCAATTGAACACCTATCCTTCCGGCGATAGCCAACAGGTGAATGATGAAATTCGTGGAGCCACCGATAGCCGCGTTGGTGATGATCGCATTCTCGAATGCTTCACGCGTAAGAACATCCGACATCTTCAGGTCTTCATTCACCATGTCCACAATGCGTTGACCCGACTTCTGCGCGAACACTTTCCTTCTCGAATCGGCAGCAGGTATTGCCGCGTTGCCGGGCAATGTAAGTCCCAGCGACTCCACCATACATGCCATTGTTGATGCTGTTCCCATCACCGCGCAATGTCCGCGACTGCGACTCATACATGCTTCGGCTTCGCGACTGTCTTCTTCGGTCATTTCGCCGGCGCGCACAGCGTCGTTGAAACGCCACACGTCGCTGGTGGCAATATCTTTTCCTCTGAACTTTCCTGTGAGCATTGGTCCACCTGAGATCACCAGCGTAGGAATATTTACACTGGCGGCTCCCATTACCAATGAGGGAGTTGTCTTATCACATCCGCACATCAGCACAACACCGTCCACCGGGTTTGCACGGATAGATTCTTCCACGTCCATACTTGCGAGGTTCCTGTATAACATCGCTGTCGGTTTGATCAAAGTCTCGCCGAGCGACATCACCGGGAATTCTACGGGGAATCCGCCAGCCTGCAACACACCGCGTTTCACAGATTCGGCAAGCTCACGAAAGTGCGCGTTGCAGGGTGTAAGCTCCGACCATGTATTGCAGATGCCGATCACAGGCTTCCCGCGAAACTCCTCGTCTGGAATGCCCTGGTTTTTCATCCATGAGCGATAGATAAATCCGTCTTTTCCGGTTTTTCCAAACCAACCCTGTGAGCGAAGATCTTTTTTCATAATAAGTGCGATAGGATGTTAAAATAAAGCTTTTTGAACGATTTTTCTTAGATTATTGTATATACAACTATGGTAAGTGAACATCACAGAGTTGCCATCAATATTCTGCAGACGGCGAGCTGGCTTCATAGCTCCGATACCTCTCGTTTAAAAAAACATGGTATCACGCCGGAACAATACAATGTGCTTCGCATTCTTCGTGGAGGTCATCCCAATAAATTAATGCTCGCCGACATTACGAATCGTATGATCGATAAGAGCAGCAATGCAACGCGTCTTGTTGAAAAGCTCCGGCAGAAAGATCTGGTGAAACGTGAAGTTTGTGAGGCGAACAGGAGGCAGGTTGATATTTCGATCACCGAAAAAGGATTGACTTTATTGAAAGCCGTTGATGCCGAAGAACAGAAGTGGATCGATTCGCTGAAGAATATTTCGAAAGTAGAAGCGGCGGAATTAAATAGACTGTTGGATAAGCTTAAGGGTTCGGAATAACTGTATTCCTTATATCAAACTCTGCTTTCAGCGACAAACTCATCAGGTCGAGATTAGCATACTCTGATTTCCTGAAAGTCATCCTGTCTTTTTTTGTTACAGCTTCGATGTAACGCCCGGTTGTTATTCGCTGGCCGCGATTGTTGTTGGCGGCAGGCTGAAATTTTTCAGCATACAAAGCATACACGGTAACCCTGTAATGATTGTCGAGCACCTCCACGATAAACTTACCGACCCATTCTCCATACCAGTACATGCGTGGTGTATTGGAATATCTCCTTCCATATCTTCTGCAGTCTACTTTAAAGTGTTTGAGTTCGCCGTTGTATCCTTCTTCATTACGGATAACATTGAATGTAAAGAACTTCGACTTCAGCATTTGTACGACTTCACGTCGTAAGCTGTCGGCATTACCAGAATAAGTATAGGTGCACGACCAGTACACGTCGTTTTGTTCGACACGGAACAATTCATACTGCTGGGCGAATGCGTTGCATGCCCCAAACACGAACAGGAACAAAATAAAATTCTGCCACTTCCGCATTTCACAAAAAAATGAAATAGTCTTTTAACCGTTGGGAACCAATTTCGACCCTACTTTTTTAAAAAACCGCAACTTTTTTTTGAAATAGCCTCAAATTTTACCCTCTCGTAATCCGTTGCGGTGATTTATTTTCAAATAAGGGTCTTTTTTACCCTCGTGTTTTAAATATTTGTTAAGTCAAACAGAAAAACAATTAACAAACCTTAAACCCTCGAGCGTATGAAAAAACCACTGATTCTGCTACTATTCCTAATAGCCGTCAGCGTCCTGGCGCTAATAATGCCCGCAGTCCCTACCACTATCGTGACTGAAGGTATTGTAGCCGGCGACGTGGCATGGATGCTAGCAGCCACCGCCCTTGTCCTTTTGATGACACCCGGTCTCGCCTATTTCTATGGCGGTATGATCGACACCAAGAACATTATCTCGACTATGCTCCAGAGCTTTATTGCGATGGGTGTGATCAGTGTTGTGTGGATCGTTGTTGGATTTAGCCTTGCCTTCGGGGAATCGATCGGCGGCTTTATCGGCGACCCCCGCACGTTCTTCATGTTCCAGAATGTACTCGACGGCAAGCCCTGGTCGCTTGCGCCAACTATTCCGTTGGTGTTGTTTGCATTCTTCCAGCTTAAGTTCGCCATCATTACACCGGCGCTTATCACTGGTTCATTTGCAGAACGCGTTCGCTTCAAATCTTATGTGATATTCCTCGTGTTGTTCTCGCTGCTCATCTATGCGCCGCTTGCACACATGACATGGCACCCCGATGGATTCCTCTTCGGACTTGGTGTGCTTGACTTCGCCGGTGGTACCGTTGTACACATGTCGGCTGGTTTTGCCGCACTTGCTGCCGCTATTTATCTCAGGAATAAGACTGAAAAGAAACCCGCCATCTCTCCTGCGAACATTCCTTTCGTATTGCTGGGCACCGGATTACTGTGGTTCGGTTGGTTCGGCTTCAACGCAGGTAGTGCACTGAGCGCTGGACCGCTTGCAGCTTCTGCCTTTGCAACAACAAACACTGCATCGGCAGCTGCTGGTCTTGCATGGGTGTTGTTAGATGCGGTTCGCGGTAAGAAACCTTCGGCACTCGGATTCTGTATCGGTGCTGTTGTAGGCCTTGTTGCCATCACACCTGCGGCTGGTTTCGTTACGGTCCCTTCAAGTCTCTTCATCGGTACATTCGCCGCGATTATCAGTAACGTGGTTGTACACTGGAAGTCGAAGACATCGCTCGAAGATACACTCGATGTGTTCCCTTGCCATGGCGTGGGTGGAGCAGTTGGTATGGTAATGACTGCATTGCTTGCACACCAGGCTGTTAACGCAGCAAACACAACCGGCAACGGTCTGCTGTTCGGTGAATTCACACTCTTCAAAGTTCACATGATCGCTTTGGTGCTTGTGATCGCGTTCGTGTTCATCGGATCATTCGTGCTCCTGAAGATCACCGATCTCGTGTCACCTCTCAGCGTAAGCGCGGAAGACAAAGCAGTAGGACAAGATCTGAGTCAGCACGACGAAGCTCTGCCAACATACGAAGTGAAACCTGCTTAAGGCGGGAATCACTAAAGCGCCCGGGAGGGAATTGCGCTCCCGCCCGGGCCACTTTAGCTTATTGTTACTAAAAACACCTTCAAAATTATGAAAAATCCCCTACACCGTTTCCTCATATTTCTCGTCGTATTATTTATCTCACCCATTGCAGTATTCGCTCAACAAGACAACCTAACAGCCTCACTTAATAATAGAAGACTTCCCGTCGGCACAAAAGAAGAAGAAAAGATCGTGACCGAAGGAGAGAAGAAAGAAAAAGCAGACGAAGGAAAGAAAGAGAAGGAAGATGAAGACGCAGGCAAACTGTCTGTGAACGGTTATATCGACAGCTACTACTTCACAAACTTCAACAAGCCCGCATCGCGCGACAACCTTGGTATATCCGGAGTTGGTCGTGGTTTCGATCGCCGTGTTGATCAGTTCCAGCTTGGTATGGTGCAAACCGTTTTCAAATTCACCAAGAAGAAATCTGAAATGATCGCCGACCTTGCTTATGGTCCAAGCGCTCAGTATGGTAACTATGGTAACGTTCCAAACTTCGCACCGGCTTATGGCTACGCGATCGGTAACGACACATGGACTTCTGTTATCATCAAGCAAGCATACTGGAAGTACAACGCTACCGATAAGCTGTCGTTCACGATGGGACAATTCGGTACGCACATCGGCTACGAATTGATTGAAGCTTCGCTCAACTACTTCTACTCCATCAACAACACATTCAACAGTGGCGTACCCTTCTATCACACAGGTCTTAAAGGCACTTATGTGTTCAGCGATAAAGTGTCGTTGATGCTCGGTGTTGTAAACGGCTTCGACTACGTTCACGATAACAACCGTAAGAAAGGGGTCATCGGCCAGTTGGCTTTAGCTCCCGTTGAAGGTCTTACCACTTATTTGAACTTCATCAGCACCAACGAAGCTAACGCTGACGCAACAGGCAAAACCCCGAAAGGTAATTTCACGCTGTATGACCTTAACGGTGCATACACATTCTCCGACAAATTCTATATCGGTTACTGGTTCATCTACGGTATGCAACATGGTACACTCGGTTCGCCTGGTACCTTCATCCCCGCCGATGGCGATGTGGACAAGACTAAACACTGGTGGGGTGCTAACCTGTACTTCGTGTACACTGCATCTGACCTGTTCAGCATCGGTCTTCGCACAGAAATGTTCAACAACGACGAAGGTGCTCGCGGACTCCGCAGCTACAATGCAGCAACAGAGACGTATGCTGGAACATCGGCAAACACAGTAACACTGACTGGTACATTCAGTCTCGATGGCGGCAGCTTGTTGATCAAGCCTGAGCTTCGTTTGGATCAATTCAAGAAGCTCAGCGGTGCTGGTTTAGAGAATTCACAACAGTTTATGGACTCTGACGGCAACTTCACAAAGAACACTCAAACAACATTGGGTGTAGCAGCTATCTACAAATTCTAACATCGAATACCGGACAACCAATAACCATTATCGACATGGCTAAAACGAAGCTCGAATACATTTGGCTTGATGGTTACAAACCAACACAAAGCCTTCGTAGTAAAACAAAAATTATGAAAGACTTCGACGGCACACTGGACGATTGTCCTGTGTGGTCGTTCGACGGAAGTTCTACGGAACAAGCATTGGGTAAATCATCCGACTGTTTGTTGAAACCGGTAGCGCTCTTTCCGGATCCAGGAAGAAAGTCGGCGTTCCTTGTGATGTGTGAAGTGTTGAGCCCTGATGGAACAGCTCATGAATCGAATGGTCGTGCAACGATCGAAGATGATGATCGCGACTTCTGGTTTGGATTTGAACAAGAATATTTTCTGTGGAACCCTGCGACTGACAAGCCGCTTGGTTTTCCTGAGAATGGATACCCTGCGCCGCAGGGACCATATTATTGCTCCGTTGGTGCAAAGAATGCCTTTGGGCGGGAGATCGTGGAGGAACACCTGGACCTTTGCCTGGCTGCTGGGATTAATGTTGAGGGCATTAACTCTGAGGTGGCAACTGGACAGTGGGAATTCCAGATCTTCGCCAAAGGCGCCAAGGAGGCTGGCGACCAGGTTTGGGTTGCGCGCTATCTTCTCGAAAGAACTGCAGAGAAGTTCGGCATCGCAATCAACTGGCATTGCAAGCCACTCGGTGCTACCGATTGGAATGGATCGGGCATGCATGCAAACTTCTCGAATGGACTTCTCCGCGAGTGCGGATCGAAGGACATCTACGAACAGGTTTGCCAGGCATTTGCTCCCCTTGTAAAAGAACATATCGCTGTTTACGGAGCCGACAATCACCTGAGGCTTACAGGTAAACATGAAACACAATCGATCGACAAGTTTTCGTATGGTGTTTCAGACCGCGGTGCATCTATTCGCATTCCTATTGCAACTGTTGAAGGTGGATGGAAAGGTTGGCTGGAAGACAGAAGACCGAACTCAGCTGCAGATCCTTACAAAGTTGCTGCTCGGATCGTTAAGACTGTAAAAGTTGTTGGCGAGCCCGTTGCCGTGATGGTAAACGGTAAACGGTAAACAGTAAACGGTAAACAGTGAACGGTACTGACAGATAGCGACGAAGGACGGTGTTTTTCGGATTTAGTAACACCACTTACCGCTAACTGTTCACCGCCCACCTTTTTTTCGCTTGCTGTAACGTTTAGAGGAGGGATTTTATCTCTCCTCTTTTCTTTTATAAAAATTTTACCTTGGGAAATGATCCGTTTCACCGCGCTAATTCAGCAGGATTCGCGAGATCCCGAGAAAAAAGGATGGTCTTTCATCATCATCAATAAGACTCTTTCTACTAAACTCAATCCCGGTGTGCGAACAGGATTTCGCATAAAAGGAAAGCTCGATAACCTGGAGATCAAACAGACTTCGATATTACCCGTGAAGGGCGAACGTTTCATGTTGCCAATCAACGCAGCGATGCGAAAAGCAACCGGAAAAAAAGCTGGCGATAAACTGACGCTCCAACTTGAAGTCGACAGTGCCAAAGTAAAACTGTCGGCCGATCTCCTCGTGTGCCTCAAAGACGAACCTACTGCCGAAAAATACTTCAAAACACTGCCGCCTTCGCACCAACGTTACTTCAGTAAATGGATTGAAGATGCGAAGACTGAAACAACCCGTGCGAAAAGAATAACGATGGCAGTGACATCGCTCTCGCAACAAAAACATTTCGGGATGATGATCAGGGAAGCAAAAGGTAAAAATCCGTAGCGGTAGGTATACGCTATCGCTTTGGGAATGGCGATATTTGTAAGATGAGATTTTTTGGATTTGCGCTGCTGCTTATAGTTACTTCTTCCTATGCTCAGTTCCCTGTCTCTCCAAACCTCCTCGACGAAAACGGAAAACGTACAGGGCACTGGACGATTCTTTACGACAGCTCTTTCAATCTCGTTCACGATCCCGACTCCGTAGATTTTTATCGCCTCATTCGTTTCGAAGCCGGTGTGCCCGTTGGCAAGATCCGCGACTTCTCCAGAAGCGGGTTTAAATATTGGGATGGATATGCAAAGAGCATCGACCCTTACGTATTCCACGGCGAGTCGAACTTTTATCATGAAAACGGAAAACTCAGCTACCGGCAGATCTATGTTGAAGGTAAAAGAGAAGGCCCCTGCGCAGAATATTATCAGAACGGTAATGAGAAATCTACCGGCCAGTTTCATGAAGACATGCAGGAAGGCAAGTGGCAATACTTCTTTGAAGACGGAAAGCTCCAGATTGAATTAACGTTTTCAAAGAACGATAAGACCGGCCCGATAAAATTCTATTACAACAACGGGAAAGTTGAAGAGGAGAGCACCTATAAAAATGGAAAGCTCGAAGGCGTGTCGCTACGCTACAACGAACAAGGCAATAAGACAGGCCTCTTTACATACAAGGCCGACACACTCAATGGCATCGGAGAAAATTATTATGAAAGCGGTAAGCTGAAAGATCATAGCGATTATAAAAAGGGATACAAGACCGGGCCCTACATAGAATACTACGAAAGCGGTGCAACAATGAACAGCGGCGCTTACAAAAATGGCAAACAGGTTGGCCCGTGGACCTACTACTACGAAGATGGTAAGGTGAAGAACAAGGGCAGGTACGACGACAACGGTGAAGAGACAGGTGTTTGGGAATATTATTACCAGAACGGAAAGATGAGCGACCGCGGATCGTTGGTCGACGGATTGGGCGAAGGCGAATGGATCACTTATTACGACGATGGAGCGATGAAGGTGAAAGCCCAATACAAACGGGACACGTTGGATGGAAACTATACTTTGTTTTTTCGGAATGGCAAAAAGCAGGAGGAAGGTTTAAAGAAACACGGGCAATCTCACGGGTACTGGAAAATTTGGAACGAGCAGGGCGTGCTCATCAACGAAGGAGCTTTCGAAGACGGTAAAGTAACTGGCCTTTGGAAATTTTATTATGAAACCGGTGAGCTCTCGACAACAGCGTGGTATAGGGACGATGTACTTCATGGGATCACCACAAAATATTACGTTTCAGGAAAGATCAAAGACCGTGCGCTCTATAGAAACAGCAATGCCGATAGCACGTACATCGGTTATTACGAAGACGGGAAGACGAATGCCATCGGTAACATGAAAGATGGACATCGCGATGGTGAATGGAGATTTTATTTTCCAACTGGAATACTTTCCGACATCAATACATACGCGGATGGAAAAGAGAATGGCGCTTTTCTTAGTTACTATCCCGACGGAAAAGTGAGATCCGAGTCGGAACGTCGCGACGGCATCATGTATGGTAAGGCGAAGTTTTATTTCATGAATGGCAACCTCGACCAGGAAGGAAGCTTCGTCGACGGACTTTACGATGGCAAATGGCTGAGCTACGATTCAGCATCCGGCCGATTGACGGAATCGAGCATGTTCCTGAAAGGCAAACGCCACGGTGCCAGGATCACTTACAACGAAAAAGGAAAAGAGACCGAGAAACAATATTATGTTGTTGGATGGAAAGAGACTGTCGACAATGTTCGCGACAGCATCGATCACCTCATTCGCATCCGCGACTTCGATAAAGCATTCGCAGCAGTAAAGTGGTTGCAGGCTGTCGAGAAAAGGGATTTTAAGGATCCTGGCGGACGTACACTGTCAATATCCACGACAGCCCGGATCTATTCGGCAATGAAGGATTATCCGAAGACCTACGACGCCGACATGAAATACCTGAAGGCCGTAGAGAAATACGAAGGCAAGCAATCGTCGAACTATAAAACTGCGCTTCACAACGTTGCCACTGCACTTCACAACATGGGCAAGTACGATGAAGCACTGAAGTATTACGATATCGCGATAGAGACGGCGCGTCCCCAGGGCCTCGTCTATAATTACTGGAGCACGATCATCAATAAAGTGTATTGTCTTTACGATGCCAATCGCGCCAGCGAAGCATCGGCGTTGCTGGATGGCGAGCTTGAGAATGCCAACAAACTATATGGACCCGACTCCAGTGCTGCGTGGTTCCTGCGTTACGAAGCAGGTGATTATTACTACGATCGACCGGAAATTTATGAAAAGGCGGAAGTGTTGTTGAAAGATCTCGTTGCCGACATCGACGCAGAAGAAAGACACAACAACGAATTTTGGTTCGACGCGAACTACAGGCTCGGACAGGTTTATTACAACTGGGGCGGTCGCAACTGGGATGCCGTGAAACCATTCAGGAATGCTGCCGAATACCAGGAACGTAACAACTTAACAGACACGCCTTCGTATGGTGAAATTCTTGCCAGCCTGTTTTATATCTACAACACACGCAATGTTCTCGATACCGCATCGGCGCGACAAGACAAGATCATCTCCGAAAAACTGGCGGTGTACGCGAAAGGGGCTTACGATCCTACCACGCGTGCCGAAGCTTACCTCGCTTTAGGTAATGAAGTTTACAACGAAGCACGGTATCCCGAGGCATTCGAGCTTTTCAAAAAAGCGGAAGAAGGTTTTAATGCTGCAGGCAAAGGACAGACCTCGCGACAGGCCGCAGTGTTGCAGAGTCTTGCGTTCTCGCTTATGTATAGCAACAGGTTGCGATTCGCTGAGGCCGAAGGCTATTTCCTTAAGTCGATCGATATCCGAAGCAAGCTTTCAAAAAGGAATACCCCGGGTTTCTATAATTCACTCCGGCAGCTTTCTGAATTCTACTTACAGACCGAGCGATACGATAGAGCCGCAGAGCTTGCAAAAGAAGTGAAGAAGATCGCCACCGACGAGAACGACCTGCCCACCATTGCGAAATGTAACCAGGAGCTTGGTGAGATCGAATACAATCAATGGCATTACAAGCAAGCAATGGTGAACTTCAAGGAAGCCATAGCATACTACGAACAACATCCGCGCGACTTCGCAGATAGTTATGTGAACTCACTCGGTTACGTGTCATCATGTTACAAGTACATCGAAAACTTCGACGAGGCAGTTGCATGGTCGAAGAGATCGATATCCACGGCTAAAGAGTTGTTCGGAGAGAAGAGCGGTTATCATTATTATAGAGTATCGTCGCTGGCTTCGATATACGAACGTGCCGGTTTGAATACCGAATCGATAAAGGCTTACAATGAGGCCTCGGCAGGTCTTGCATCTGTTTACGGAGCCGAGAGCACCGATGCGCTCACCCAACAGGTGCGCATCATTGAGATCCGTAATAAGATGAATGATTTCAAAAAGGCCGTCGAATCGGGTGAGCCGTTATTGTCGTTGATCGAAACGAAGTACACCGCGAATAGCGATCTCTATCTCGATCTTGTCGTGATCCTTTCACAATCGCACGACAATCTCAACCAGTATGATCTTGCAGAGCAGGGATTCGTGTCGGCGGTGGAGGTTTCGAGAGCGCTCAACGGCGCCAATGCCCCGGCAACGGCTATATACCTTTCACGACTTGGCAAGTTTTACGATCGGCGCAATCGCTTCGATGAGTCGAAGCAAATGCAATCGGAAGCTGTCGACATCATGCGTTCTTCCGATTATCGCAACTCGCCAGCCATTGCCGCGTATCTCGATAACCTCGCGAATTCACTTTTGAAACTCGAGAAGAACAAAGAAGCAGAGGATCTCTTCAACGAAGGATTCACCATTGCACGGCGAGACTCCATTAATAATGTGTCTACTTACGTGGATGCCGGGCTGGAGCTCGCGAGATTTTATTCGCAGGTAGGACGTTTTCGCGAAGCCGAGGTTTTGATCCGCCGGCTTTCGAAACTGGTTGAGCAAACCGAAGGCAAGAAAGAATACTATTGCCAGACGCGGCAGGACCTCGTGTACATGTATTATAGACTGGGTCAGTATGATGAAGCGAAGACCGAAGCTGCCGAACTTCTTTCGATACTCGAAGAGATCAGGGGCCAGGACAACTGGCTCGTTCTCCGGATCCACAACTATCTTGGTATAATTCACGATGATCTTTCGGAGTTTGAAGATGCGCGTAAAGAATTCATCTTCTGTATCGAAGCTTCGGAACGAAAGACAGTCCTCACCGAGATAGACCAGGCCTCGCTTGCAACTTATTATAGCAATGTTGCCCGTATCGAATTGTGTCTCGGCAATTATGAAGATGCAGGCAAACATCTCACCACCGCCGAAGAGATCCGCAAGAAATACAATATCAGGGAGAGCCAGAACAACTATGCGGCCACGCTCTCAAACTGGGCTTCGTACTATGCTGCAACCGGCAAAATGGATAAGGCCGAAGCAACGTGGGCAACACTCAATAAAGCGTTGCTCGAATTTTCACGGAACAATTTCTATTTCATGACCGATGAAGAGAAAGCACAATTCTGGAAAAGCTTCAACGGTTACTTCGAGATCTTCCACTCGTTCGCAGCAAAACGTTTCAAACAAAACCCAGCAGTCATTGCCGACATGTATAACGTACAGCTCGCAACGAAGGCTATATTATTGAGTGCTTCGAACAAGATCCGTAAACGCATTCTCTCCAGCCGCGACACATCGATGGTGAGCATGTACTACCAGTGGACCCGCAAACGCGAACAGCTCGCACAATTGTATTCATCCGGAGCCATCGATGCAAAGCAGCGACTGACCATCGATTCGCTGGAGACTGCCGCGCAACTTTTGGAAAAAGAAATGAACATCAGCGCGGAAGATCTTTCGAAAGACAAAGGAGGATCGGCCATCACCTGGAAGAACGTTCAATCGACACTCGGTCCCGACGAAGCCGCGGTTGAGATCATTCGCTTCAAACACTACGATCGTTACTGGCGCGACAGCGTTGTGTATGCTGCTATGGTTTTAACTTCTGAAACCAAACAGTATCCGAAATTTATCGTGCTCAACGACGGCAAACATCTCGAAGGCCGTTACCTGAAATATTATCGGAATAGCATTGCGTCGCAGAATATTGACACGCTCTCTTATCGTCAGTACTGGTCGCAACTCGAAAGTGCGTTGAAAGGAAAATCTCGTGTTTATCTTTCACTCGATGGTGTTTACAACCAGATCAACCTGAATACGCTGAGGAATCCCAGGGGCGGTTACCTGGTAGATGATAAGAATCTTACTATCCTCTCGAACACGAAGGATCTTATTGCTATCAAGTCGCGGAAGATACGGAGGATGAGTTTGTCGTCGGCAACGTTGTTCGGTTTCCCGACATACTTCCTCGGTGGTGGTGATAAGAGACCGGGAGGTTCAACACGCGAGGTGAATGAAACCAACATCAGTCCATTGATCGGAACACAGGAAGAGATCCAGAAAGTTGGATCGATACTTCAATCGCATAAGATCCATGCCGATGTGTTTACGAATGAGCAGGCGAGCGAACATGCCATCAAGCAACTCCAACATCCGCGTGTGTTGCACATTGCCACGCACGGTTTCTTTGTTGAAGATATGAATAGCGCGTTGGCGATAGCAGCCGGTAATGAAAGCGACCCGTTGCTGCGTGCCGGTCTTTTGTTGGCAGGCGCTGCCGACTTCATTCAAAATCGTTCGCGACTGGAAGAAGAGAATGGGATCCTCACTGCTTACGAAGCCGCCAACCTGGATCTCGATAATACAGACCTAGTAGTATTGAGTGCCTGCGAAACAGGGAAGGGTGAAGTTGAGAATGGGGAGGGTGTATATGGCCTGCAACGCGCCTTCCAGACTGCCGGCGCCCAAACTATCGTGATGAGCCTTTGGAAGGTGGATGACGCCGCCACCCAGCAGCTCATGACGTCCTTTTATACTAACTGGATGAATGGGATGTCTAAGGCGGAAGCCTTAAAAAGTGCCCAAATTAGCCTCAAAAAGCAGTTTCCACACCCATATTATTGGGGAGCATTCATTATGTTGGAGAACTAACCAACTCCCGCGAATGCACATTTGTCTATACAATAGTTGTATGAACTTTTATTGACGCCCTCTGGTTTTCCATATAGAAAATCAAAAAAAGCGTCATGAAAACAACCTTCCATAAATCCACAGAACGCGGCCACGCCAACCACGGCTGGCTCGACAGTCATCACTCATTCAGCTTTGCGCACTTTTACGATCCTGAAAAGATCCACTTCGGAGCACTCAGGGTTTTGAACGACGACATCGTGCAGGGCGGCATGGGTTTCGGTATGCATCCGCACGACAACATGGAGATCATTTCAATACCATTGAATGGTGATCTAGAACATCGCGACAGCATGGGCAACTCCGGTGTGATTCGCCAGAACGACGTGCAGATCATGAGCGCGGGTACAGGCATTCAGCATTCGGAATACAATAAGAATAAAGACAGGCTTGTAAACTTCCTGCAGATCTGGGTGTTCCCGAAAAAGAAAAACATAACACCACGTTACGATCAGCAGACTTTCAAACCTGAAGACAGGGTGAACAAACTGCAGGAGATTGTTTCTCCGAACGACGGTGGTGTACACATCAACCAGGATGCATGGTTTTATCTTGCCGATCTTGAAGCAGGCAAAAGTGTGAACTATGATCTTCACGATAGATCACACGGCGTGTATGCATTCGTGATCGATGGTGATATTGATGTGAATGGAACAGTGCTCAACAAAAAAGATGGGATTGGAATTTCTGAAACAGAAGCGTTATCAATAAAGGCAAACAGCAACAGTAAGTTATTATTAATGGAGGTACCAATGTTATGAAATCGCGTAGCGTTTCCCACATACTTTATGCAGAAAAGCTCGACATGGGCGGCATGCCCATCCGTCAACCCTTTCCTACTCACAACGTACAGCAGATCGATCCATTCCTTCTGCTTCATCATGCCGATGTGAAAGTTCCGAAGCATGTTGATCCCGATCATGCCGGTGTTGGTCCACACCCGCACCGCGGCTTCTCGCCGGTAACATTCATCTTCAAAGGTGGTGTTCATCATCGCGATAGTCGCGGCAACGATAGCGTAGTATATGCTGGCGGAGCACAGTGGATGAACGCAGGTATGGGCATGATCCACAGCGAACGTCCCCCGCTCGACATTCACGAGAACGGCGGCCGCCAGGAGATCATACAGCTTTGGATCAACACGCCGGCTGAACATAAGATGGATCAGCCCGCCTATTTCCCGCTGGCTTCGGAAGATGTTCCTCAAAGGAATTCAGGCAACGTTTTGTTGAAAGTTTTCGCCGGCGAGATCGATGGACTGAAGGGCACGATATCTTCTTATACAGAAGTGAATGCCGCAACCGTTGAATTGAAGAAGGGAGGAAAATTTTCGGCAGAGATTCCAAAAGATCACAACGCCGTTATTTATCTTCTCGATGGCAAGCTGAACCTTGAGGTGCATGGCCTTGTTGAGGGACTTAATGCCGTCTTATACAAAAAGGATGGCGAGGGAATTGGTTTTGAGGCACTCGAAGACACAAGAGTGCTGTTATTAACTGGTAAACCTCTCGAAGAAAAAGTAGTTTCGCACGGTCCGTTTGTGATGAACAACCAGACCCAGATACTCGAAGCCATGAGGGATTACCAGGTAGGAAAAATGGGAGTTCTTATTGAATCGTAATCATGCAGAAATCACACGAAGTTGCTCACCCTGTTTCGGATCTCATCCGGAACAGGCGTAGCGTCCGCAGTTTTTCGGGAGAGCCCGTTAGCGAAAGCAAGATCCGTTCGTTGTTCGAAGCAACGCGATGGGCCCCTTCGAGCAGCAATGAACAACCGTGGTTCTATTTATATGTTACCAGCGACCAAACCGAGCTGTGGAACAAGTACGTCGATTGTCTTAATGACAATAACAAGATCTGGGCGAAAGGCGCGTCGGTGCTCATCTTCAGCATGGCCCGCAAACAGTTTACCCGCCACGCTATCGACAACGCTCATGCACTGTATGATCTCGGTGGCGCGAATTCGTTCCTTGCCATTCAAGCCGTAGAGCTGGGATTGCAGGTACGCCAGATGGCTGGTTATAATATGGAGAAGGTGAAGCAAAACCTGTCGATCCCCGACAATTTTATACCCGGCGTTTTCATCGCTGTCGGTTATCCCGGCGACGTTGCTTCGTTGCCCGAATTTCTGCAGGTGAGGGAAGCTGCGCCGAGGGAACGGTTTTTACAGGAGGAGTTTGTTGCGAAAGGAATATTTCCTCGTTCGGAGTAACTTTACGCCCGGATGAGGGTTGTTGTATTTCTTTTACTTTCCGCCGCGATAGCGGTGAGTTGCAAAAATGAGCCTTACGAAGATGCGAATCTCGCCGTCGCGGGCATAGTCAATCACGATTCGGCCACCAGCGTTGCTTATAAATATAGCGCCAGCCGCCTGTACACATTTCAAGCTGCGAAGTCGGGCATTATCACTTCTTCCATGCGGTTTCATTATTCGGGCAGCCAGTTGATCAGCATTGCAATCGACAGCACTACTGCTTCGTGGAAGATCGACAGGTTTTATGGATTCGGAAGCTCTGCCGTTGTCGATAGCACGGTGGCTTATACCGATTCTACCGCGGTGTTGTTTTCAGTGCGCACCGTAACGTACGACGAGAACGGAAAGCCAATCGCGGTAAATCAGAAATTATACCCGGCAACGGGAATGACAGAGCAGAACGCGCAACTTACGTGGGAAGGAGATAATGTTGCACAACTCATGACAATCAACGCCGGCACGGGCGACACTACGGTGAATGTTACTGTAGGCCACGACAAGAAGAACTGCATCTACCGCGAAGGGCCAGACTACATCTATACATTATCGCTTCAAAAACTTTTCTGGCTCTCGAAAAACAATCCCATCCAGTTCAACGAGAAGAAGTACAATTTCTCTTACAACAAATTCGATTTCCCTACAACTTTCAGAAGTGAAGTCAATACCCAGTTTGGTGTTACTTATACGGCCGTGAGATGATGAATGAGATTTCTTTTTACGATAGCGTTGGTGTTGGTATCGGCCGTGTGCTTTGCTCAAAACGTTACCATCTCGGGTACTGTTAAAGAGAGAGGTACCGACCAGCCGCTTGCAGTCGCATACATTTTAGTGTTACCGGATTCAGCGGGTACCGCAGCCGGCAACGATGGTTCGTTCACGATCAGCGTTCCGCCTGGAAACAAAACGATCATTGTCAGTTACGTTGGCTATGAAAGCTACCGGCGCCTGGTTTCGGTGATGCGCGATGTTACGTACAACATCCAGCTGAAGCCGGAAATAAAAGAGCTCCAGGAAGTGGAGGTGCACTCCAACGGAATTCCAAACGAGGCCTTAATACGATCGACACGATCGTCAACGAATGTATTGACAGCCGAGGATATTGGGTCGATACCCGTTCTTGGTGGCGAAGCGGATGTGATCAAAACATTGCAGTTGCTGCCTGGCACCGTGAAAGGTGTTGATGGAAGTTCCGACCTGTTTGTTCGTGGCGGCGCTGCCGATCAGAACCTTGTTTTATTCGATGGCGCGTCGGTGTACAACACTTCTCATTTGTTTGGATTCCTTTCGGTGTTCAACCCGGATGTTGTTTCGAAGGTAGAGTCGATCAACGGTGGGTTTCCCTCTCAATACGGAGGACGTCTGTCGTCGATACTCAATGTTTCCACCAAAGATGTAATACCAGACCGTACTCATGCTTCGATAGACGCGGGGATTATCGCTACGCGGTTGTTTGTTGAACAGCCGTTGATTAAAAACAAAGCAAGCATCTGGATCGCAGGACGTAGAACTTACATCGACCAGGTTGCGAAGCTTGCCAACCTTTCTTTGCCGTACTTCTTCTATGACCTCAACGGCAAAATTCTTTTCCGCCCGTCTTCAAAAGACAAGATTGAATTAAGTCACTACAGTGGTTTCGATAAGCTTTCGTACCTGCGTGATAGAAATAACGATGGTGAAGGACAGGTTACAGGATATAATTCAGGCAACAGCACACAATCTTTTCACTGGAATCACAACTACGGCAAGTCATGGTATCATGATGTCAACGCCTTCCGGACATCATACAAGTATAATCTTCATAGCGATTTTCGCAACAACACACTGCGAGCTATATCCGACATCCGCGACATCGGCGGGAAATTCCAGTTGAGTAACGATTCGCTTACCGGCAAATCGGCTCTCTATTTCGGCGGAGAACTTACCAATCACGCGTTGAGTCCAAACGTGGTAAACACGTCGGGCATTATTTCCGAGTTCCTGAAAAGTAATTCTTCCGGTGGACGAAGGGCAACGGAGATGGCCGCATTCATTCAGTACGAGCTTCGTGCAACAGAGAAGATCGCTATGAGTGTCGGCTTTCGCCAGTCGGGAGTAGTTGTCGAAAACAAGACTTACTTCAATCCCGAACCACGTATAGCTTTACGGTATTTGCTTAATGAGAAGTCCTCGATAAAAATAAGCTACGCAAGAATGGCACAGTACATTCACCGTGTGTCTAGCTCAGCAGTTTCAACACCAACAGACATCTGGTATCCCGTTACCGACAGCATCAAACCACAAACAGCTAATCAAATTTCTTTCGCCTTCCAAAGAGGGATACCGAGGTACAATGCATTCTTCAGCTTCGAAACTTATTACAAAAGGATGTCGCAGCTTGTTGGCTACAAGCCCGGCACAAACCTGTTTTTCAATACACAGTTTCAGAACAGTCTCATCCAGGGCCAGGGAAAATCATTTGGCTTCGAATTCCTTTTGCGAAAGCAGGCGGGCAAGTTCACGGGCTGGATCAACTATACGTTAGCATGGTCGTACCGCCGGTATGCAGAGATCAACGACAACCAGTGGTTTCATGCGCGCTACGACCGAAGACACAACGGGGCCATCGTACTTCAGTATTCAATTACGCCGCGATGGGCGGTGTCTACCGTGTGGGAATATATTTCCGGCGCACGGTTCACGCCCGTTGTAGGTCAATACGTAGAAGCATCGCCGGCACTCAGTGGTTTCGATCTCGTACCCGTGTATGCCTCCATCAACAGTATAAAAATGGCCGACACGCACCGCCTCGACATCGGTGTGAAATATAAGAGCAGGCCGGAAAAACTTTTCCAGTGGCAGATCTTCGCGGGAGTGTACAATACGTACAACCGCGCTAATCCAATCGCAATGCTCGTAACGACGGACGAAGCAACCGGCCAGATGAAATATGAGCAACCTGGATTGTTTGGACTTTTACCTTTTATAAGCTATGGGATCAGGTTTTAAGATAAAGACCATATCAATAATGATGATCATCGTTGTGATGACTTCATGTATACCCGATCCTATCGAGGTGAGGAATGTGGTGGAGGAGAAACCGAAGATCGTTGTGTCTTCAGAAATTTTAGGGAGCACCGTAACTATTCTTCTTACGAAATCGATCGGTCCGCTCGATGCCAATGCCAATACCTCGTGGGTAAGTCTGCTCACAGATATTGTGGTCAGTGACGCCACGGTAAGGATACAGTCGGGAAGTGGACAGTTTTATACTCTTAATTATCACGATGGAGCGTATAGTACTTCTTCTATGCCGCTGATAGTCGGCCAGACTTATACATTGAATGTTGGCAGCACGAAGTATGGTCTTGTTACGGCAACTACGATCCTGCAGCCCCAGGTTAAGTTCACAAACATCTCTGCAGAGATGAATGTTAATGGTCGCGATAGTCTTGCGCTCGTAAACTATTCTTTCGCCGACAAGCGCGGTTCCAACTGGTACATGGTAAGCGGTCAGCATTTAACCGGCAACGACCCGGGGGCGAAGGTGCTCAACCCGAGAGTTACGTACCGGATGTACGATGACGTTGCGTTCGAGGGCGGGATCAAGAAAGACACTTTTAAAATCCTGTTCGATGAAGTGGCACCCGGTGATACGGTGAACATCAGGCTTTCGAGTATCACTAAAGAGTATTACGACTACATGAAGCTCCGGCAGGATACGCGCTTCGGAATAGAAGCGGCTTTGGGTGAGCCTGTCAACTACCCGACAAATGTTGTGGGTGGGTTAGGTTTCTTTAACCTGTACATGCCCGACAGTCGTACTCTCTATTTGCCCAGGTAAAAACACTTTATAACCTGTTAGATCTTTAAACATCATCTCATAAAGGATCCGCAACCAGATCAAAGTACACGGTAATGCTTTGATAGAATGAACGCGAAGCCAGGTTCTCATCACCTGCGGATAAATATCGACGGTATTGAGACTTCCGAACACAAACGCGAAGATCAGCAGCGCCCAGATCTTCCAGTCGTGTTTTGGTTGGATCACAAACCAGATAGCTATACCAACAAACACTATTATGTATGTCGACGATTCCGAAGCCGTGCTGAACAACACGGGAAACATCAATGTGGATGCGAGAAATAAAAACTGGTAAGCAGGATTTTTATATTGAGAGAACCTCAGTAACGACGCTCCATAAAGAACGACCAGCGACAGCAGGAACGGCCATGTGGGAATAGTCGGGTCGCCCAATGATCTTCTTACAAAGCCGATGATTGAAATATCCTGCCATGAAACGAGGCTTGCGTTCTCAGAATTTTTGATCACCAGGTATTTAAACCACTGGCCGTACATGTCGATAACATACGCTGGCGATGACAGCACCATCGGGATCACGAACAGGACAATCGACCACACCATGCAGCCAAGAATAAACTTTCCTTTGTTCTTCACGAACAAGAAGAATCCCAACCCTACGATGCTATACAATTTTACAAAGGCACCGATGAGTATTGGCAACGGCGCCCAAAGATCTTTTCGTTGCCACACCAAAATAAATGTGTAGAGAACCATTGCGGCTACGGGTATGCTAAACTGCACATTGAACGAAGCTGTGAGCAAGTCGTTGACGCAAATGAGCATGATGCCGTTCTTCTGCCATTCTTCCAGTGGAAGTTTCCGGATAACGAAGTAAAGTGAAGCTGTAAGAAAAGTTACCCACAATAAATGACCAAGCCAGTTGGGAAGGAGTGCGAATGGCGCGAATAATAGTGCGAACAAAGGTCCGTAATGATTTTTGTCGATATATTCACCAGGATGGAAGCCATACATATTCTCTCCATTCAATGAGTGAATCGTGGTGTACTTGAATATCAAGTAATTGTTAGAAAAATCGGAGACGAGAAAGTTATGTTTTACAAATGTCCATATGATCACGATACACCATAGGGCTGTTACATATCTTTTGTCGTAAAGTATCTTCGTCATCATGAGAGTTTTAAAATTAACGTTTAAAATTCTACTTTTCACAATTGAAATAGCGCCATGGTCGATCTGGTTGTTGTAATTCCCGTCTTCAATGAAGAACACAATGTAATACCATTGTACGACCGCCTGTTAGGTGTAATGAAGTCACTCAATAAAACGTATCGTTTTGTCTTCGTAAACGACGGCAGTCGTGACAACACGCTGGGTAAACTCAAAGAGATCGCTTCGAAAGATCCACATGTTAAATACATAGACCTGAGCCGCAACTTCGGTCACCAGGTGGCCGTAACCGCCGGCCTTCATTTTTCGAAAGGCAAACGTGTTGTGATCATCGACGCCGACCTTCAGGATCCACCGGAGCTCATCGCCGACATGGAACAAAAGATGAACGAAGGGTGGAATGTTGTTTATGCACGCCGTCGCCAGCGAAAAGGAGAAAGTTTCTTTAAACGAATTACCGCAAGAGTTTTTTACAGGCTCCTCAAGAGCATTACGGCTGTTGACATTCCTGTTGACACCGGTGACTTCAGGATGATGGACTGGAAAGTAGTGGAGGTATTGAATCGAATGCCCGAGCAACATAAGTTTATCAGGGGCATGGTGTCGTGGGTTGGATTTAAGCAGACTTATGTAGAGTACGATCGCGATCAGCGACACTCAGGCAAAACAGGATATACATTCAGTAAGATGCTTCGTTTCGCAATAGATGGCATCACTGGTTTCTCCAACATACCGTTGAAGGTTGCAACATGGATTGGTTTTGGTATTTCATTTGCCTCGTTCTTGTTGATCGTCTACACTCTTTACGCACGTTTCGTTTCTCGTGACTATGTTGAAGGCTGGGCTTCGATCATGGTAAGCATATTATTTATAGGTGGCATACAGTTGATCTGCCTGGGTTTGATTGGCGAATATATTATCCGCATGGATGCCAACTTAAGGCAACGTCCTTTGTATATCATTAATGATACAAATGTGACGGATGATGAAAATGTTGTATCTTAAATCAACACAATTAAATAATAAACCCTCAACACAATGCGAAAAATTAACTTCCTCGCTTCTGTTTTATTTGTGGCTCTTGCAGGTTCTGCTATAGCGCAACCAACAAATGCGATCAAGATCAACTTACTTAGCCCCGTAGTAAGGACGATTAACCTCGCGTACGAACATGCAATCAACGAAAACGGATCGGTTCAACTTGGATTCTTTTACAGTGGTGCAAAAGTAGGCGACACAAAGATCAGCGGATGGGGACTCACACCTGAGTACCGCTTCTATCTTTCAGAAAGTCCAGCACCCGACGGATTCTATGTGGCACCATTCATCCGTTACAACAGCTTTACAGCAGAAGATAAATCCGACAACACAACGAACAAAGCTACGGTCACCCAGTTTGGTGGTGGGGTAGTAGTAGGACGTCAGTGGGTGTTCAAAGAACGCGTTACGTTCGATATCTTCATCGGTCCGAAGTACCAGAGCTCTACCATCAAAGTAACGCAGGGATCAGATAATTTTTCTGGCTCACTCTTTAATAACTTTGGTATCCGTGGCGGCCTTACGCTCGGCATAGCTTTCTGATATTGTATTAAGAGTCGAGGCGAAGCTTCGACTCTTAACTATGAAATTTCGAGCACTTGTGTTTTCTGCTTTGCAAATGCTTCGATCGGAACCACTTCCTCAATCGCCTTCTTGATTGCATTTAAGATGCTCTTCCTTGAATAGTTTGAATTCACAACAAGACTGATCTCGCGAACGGGCTTCGGAGGAGCAAACGATCTTATTTTTTTCAGTTGTGCTTTCGTAAGATCTTTCGTAGCAAGCAACGGAAGTATCGTGATGCCCTTGTTGTGATCGACAAGGTTCTTCAGCGTCTCCAGGCTTCCAGCCTGGTAGTGAAGCCTGTCGCTTTCAACATCTTTCTTCTTCAGCTCGCAAAGATTGAATACCTGGTTTCGAAAACAGTGTCCTTCTTCAAGCAACCAGAGTTTACTGAGGTCTATGTCTTTTGGAAGTAGATACTTTTTATTAGAAGTCTTTTCACCGCGTCCGGCATGCGGATTGGTTGACGTATACGCAAAGAACTCTTCATAGAACACCGGGTGTTCCACCAGCTTTGGATCGTGCAGCGGTGTTGACAGCAAGCCGATGTCGGCATCGCCGCTCTTAAGTGCATTGATGATATCGCGCGTAACAAGCTCCGAAATACTAACACGCAGCGATGGATGTTTCTCTACGAACGATGGCAGGAACAAGGGCAACAGGTACGGAGCTAACGTTGGAATGATCGCGATGCGAATATCGCCGCTGATGTCGTTCTTCAATCCTTTCGCAAATTCCTTCAACTGGCTTACATCCGCCAGGATCTGACGTGCACGAATAATCACTTCCCTGCCTTCAGGCGTAGGCTCCACCGGTTGCTTCGACCTGTCGAAGATCCGCACACCAAGCTCATCTTCGAGCTTGCGTATCATCATGCTCAACGTAGGCTGGGTAACATTGCTCTTGCCGGCTGCCGTTGCGAAGTGCCGGTGTTTGTCGACAGCTAAAATGTATTCGAGTTGCTGAATATTCATTATCGGACATCAAGTTACGACTTGATATCCAATACCTTTTATAGTGATGATCTCGACGTTGGGGTCGGCTCTCAGGTAATCTCTCAGCTTGGTGATGTACACATCCAGGTTCCGCGAATTGAAGAATGAGTCGTCGCCCCAGATGCGCATTAAAATATCTTTCCTGTTTACGACAGAATGTTTGTTCTCGGCAAGGATCTGGAGCAACATCGCTTCGCGATGCGATAGCTTTCGCGTTGATGAATCTATTTTAAGCTCGAATCGTGTCGGGTCGAACTCGAATCGTCCCAGCGTCAAAACTCCAACTGGCTTATGTCGCTTCGAAAGATTCAGGAGGTTATTCACTCTCACGATCAGTTCTTCCATGCTGAATGGCTTTCGGAGATAGTCGTTGCCGCCGGCTTCGAATCCTTTCAAAAGATCTTCAGTCTGCGTTTTAGCCGTCACGAATATGATTGGCACATTGGGATTTACCTGACGGATGTTCTTCGCAATCGAATAACCATCCTTCGAAGGCAACATGATGTCGAGAACACAAATGTCGGGCGATACCTTTCGGAAAAGATCGACAGCCTTCGCGCCATCGTTCGCCATATTTACTTCGAAGTCGCGGCTCTCGAGACTCTCTTTCACGATGCGACCGAGGAACGGCTCGTCTTCAACATACAGGATCTTCGTCTTCTCCATTTGTCAGAAGCCTAAAAACTTTTCGGCAACGAAATAGTGAACACACTTCCTTCGCCCGGTTTGCTTACCACTTCGATCAGTCCGCGGTGACTTCTCACCACGCTTTCCACGTAACTCAACCCGAGTCCGTAGCCCTTAATGTTATGAACGTCGCCGGTAGGAACGCGGAAGAATTTTTCGAAGATCTTCTTTTTGTACTCTGCCGGGATGCCGATGCCTTTGTCGGCAACTTTCAGGATCACCCGGTTGGCATCTTCTTCGAGACTGATCGAGATCTGCGGCTCACCTACACTATACTTCAGTGCGTTGTCGAGCAGGTTGTAAACAACATTTGTGAGATGAATAGATCCTCCACGTATGGTAAATGAGTTTCCCGGAGACGACGTTCGTCCCTGCTTTTCGAATGTCACGTTGGCCTTCTGTTTTTCGAAGATGAGTTTCATCGAATGCAGGATCTGGTCTACGGTCTTGTGAAGATCAACCTGTTCGTTTTCGAAGTTAAACGAGCCCTTGTCCGCTACTGCGGTCTTCAACACTTTATCCGTAAGTAACGTGAGCCTGTTGAGCTCGCCCTGTGCGATGTCGAGATACTCGCGTGTTGTTTGCGGGTTCTCGAGTCCTTTGAAATTCCTGAGTGCTTCGAGGGCAACGCTCACCGTTGTTACCGGTGTTTTTAATTCATGCGTGATGTTGCTGATGAAATCGTTCTTCAGCTCCATCAGTTTTTGTTGCGACCGCATGCTTCTATACATCATGAAAAATGCGGCTGACGTAAGAAGCGTAAGAGCAACTGAGAAAAGTATCTGCGGCGTGATCTGCAGGTAGATGTATGGACGAACATTGTCGAAGATGGCTGCATAACGAAGGCCAGGACCCAGGTGCGTCCAGTTTGTCGCTATCGTTCCTTTGTTGGTTGAGATCGCTTCGTCATCAGCCACCGCGAAACGCTTATGCATTTTTCTTGGTGAATCCTTCACGATCTCGTCGCGGACGACTGCCGACAATGTGGGGCTATCTTTTTTTAACGTGAATGAAAGATCCATTCCCTCTTTCGCTAATGCGTTCTTATAATGATAGATGATGCTGTCCTGCTTAAGTGTATCGGGGCTGAAGCGCAACATCACTTTCTTCGGCGACGCGTCGTCTTCACCGGAAATGATCAGCTCGGCTCTTGAATGTCGTGGTCTTCTTGTTGTTACGTGAATGGTATCTATACTCATCGAAAAGAACATTGCCTTTTCGCCAACCCGCACGATCGTGTCGGGTGAAAACTTCTCGAAATTTTTCATGAAAAGGGAATCTCTCATTTCCATGATAGTCCCCCTGAAAAGATCACTGGTCCTCCGGCGCACGTCGTTATATGCCTGGTCGTAAGAATTTACCAGCCACAGCGTCTGCAGCAACAACAGCAGAACGATGCTGGCAGCCATAAGAACAATAGGCAGGATGTTCTTGCTTTTCATCTTTCAAAGGTAACGGCTTTCGAAATCCCGCGGCCCCTTCTTTAACCATAATTAACATTCCATTCAAGACTATTAACCCCTTCTATTCATCCTTAACGCGTTCTTTGCATTGTTCTCTCACAGATCACACGGATATCACAGAATGAAATGCATTTTTTCCGTGCTATCTGTGCGATCCGTGAGAGGCATTAACATCAAATGAAATTATCTACCACCATGAAACGAATTATCATCCTGCTCGGCATCCTCGTGTCGTTAGCAGCGGGTGTCGACGTGATGTCACAGGACCTGGAAGGCGTTATTAACTACGAAGTAAAGATGGACATGCATCGGCGCATTCCGAAGGAACGAGAGAATATGAAAGCAATGGTGCCTCAATACCGCACCGAGAAACAACAACTGTTTTTCAAAGGCAACGAATCTCTCTATAAAAAAGTGGAAGAAGACTCCGAAGACGATATGGCTTCGGGCAACAACGGTCCCGATGGTCGCGGCGGTGGTCCTCGCCTCATCATGAGATCTGCAAACCTCACCGTCTATCTCGATAATGCCGATCAGACACGACTCGTCGCGCAAGACTTTATGGGCAAAGAATATTTGATCAGCGACACATTAAAAGTTTCTCCATGGAAATTCGGTACCGAGACTAAAGTCATCGCGGGCTACGAATGCAAACAAGCTTACTATACCGATGAAGGCCGCCGCGATCAGCCGATGGAAATAACAGCATGGTACACCGATAAGCTTCGCCCATTCCTCGGACCCGACAGATATCAATCGCTGCCCGGTACTATTCTCGCGGTCGACATCAACAACGGAGAACGTGTTATTGTCGCGCAGTCTATCGAGCTCCGTCCACTCAAGAAAAACGAGTTGAAGAAACCGACCAGCGGTGTGAAGATGACGCAAGCCGAGTATCGCGCTATGGTTGAAGAACAAATGAAAAAAATGGGTGGCCGCGATGGCTTCATTATAAGAAATTAAAACCGACCGTTGAATGACACGACGTCTACTGCTTATCCTCCTCATACTTCCCTCACTCAGCTTCGCACAAAAATTCACCGTGCACGGAACACTCGTCGATACACTCGACAGCCCGCTTCCCATGGCAACATTGATTTTGTTGAACGCGAAAGATTCTACACTGGTCACTTTCGGAACGAGCGACTCCAAAGGTGTATTCGCGCTGAAGAACATTCTTCACGGTAAGTATATTTTCAAAGTGACGTTCGTGGGTTATGCAACGTACCTGCACACTATTGCTCCCGAAACAGGTGTTACCGATGTTGATCTCGGCCGCATTAAACTTCAACCCGCGTCTACTCAATTAGGTGAAGTTGTTGTGAAGGCCGAAGTCGTTCCCGTTGTCGTGAAACGCGACACGATCGAATTCAATGCCGCTGCTTTCAAAACGAAAGCCAACGCCAACGTAGAAGATCTCCTAAAAAAATTGCCAGGCATCGATGTAGCCGGCGATGGTAGTGTTACCGCGCAGGGAGAAACAGTGCAGCGCGTTACCGTCGACGGGAAAGAATTTTTCGGACGCGATCCCAAGCTGGCAACTAAAAATCTTCCCGCCGATGCTGTCGATAAAGTACAGGTGTTCGATAAGAAGTCAGACCAGTCGCAATTCACGGGTATCGACGATGGTCAGCGCGAGAAAACGATCAACCTCGAATTGAAACCAGAGAAACGAAACGGGGCTTTCGGCACAATGCAGGCGGGGGCTGGTACCAACAACCGGTTCCAGGGTCGTGCTAACATAAACAGATTTCAGAAGGGCAAACAACTGTCGTTCCTCGGCATGGGTAACAACGTGAACGAGCAGGGTTTTTCGATCACCGATTATATGAACTTCTCCGGCGGATCGAATTCACTGATTGGCGGCGGTGGCGCCGTGCAAATAGACGCCGGTGGTGGTTCGAGCGGTGTTCAAATGAACCTCGGTGGGCGTCAGAATGGTATCATGACGAACTATGCCGGTGGATTGAACTTCAACAACGTGCTGAGCAAGAAGACAGAGATCAACGGAAGTTATTTTTATAACCATCTCGATCAGAACGTCGATCGCACAACCGAACGTATCAATTTTCTACCGACCGGTAACTACAACTACAATCAGTTCAGCAAGACCAGGAACGGCAACGAAAATCACCGGTTGAATTTTACGATCGATCACAAGATCGATTCATCCAACTCGCTGAAGTTTACCACCAACGCTTCGTTGAGCAACACAACTCTTAACACGCTCAGTGAAAGCCAGACCATGACAACTGAGGACGAGTTGCAAAACACCAGTGTCACCAACAATCACACGAAAGGCAATGGATTCAATGTAACGTCCAACCTGTTGTATCGTCATAGGTTCAAAAAGAAAGGACGAAGCTTCTCCGCCAATCTCAACACGGTGCTCTCGCAAAATGAAAGCAACGGCGAGCTCACGGCCGACAATCAATTCTATGACACTGGCGAAAAGAAGAATGTGTCGCAGGTGAACAACCAGACCACCGACAATCAAACTGTTACAGCAACAGCGGCCTACATCGAGCCTCTCGGTGGCCGCAAGTATCTCGAAGCATCGTACACTTTCAGTACCAACCGCAACCAGGTGGAACGCGATGTGTTTGATGTTGCAAACGGTACGCGCACCCAGAACATGACACTCAGTAATCTTTATCACAGCAACTATTTTTATAACAGGCCCGGCTTAAGCATGCGTATCAATCGCACCAAGTATAATCTCTCAATGGGCGTTAACTGGCAGAAGACAACTATTGCAGGACGTTTGGTTTTGAGAGATCTCGACATCGATAAATCATTCCAGAATTTACTGCCTGTCGTTCGTTTGAATTATGATTTCAGCAACCTGAAACATTTACGCTTCGAATACGAAACGTCGATGCAGGCGCCAACGATCCAGCAACTTCAGCCGGTGATCGACAACACAACCAACCAGATCAACCAGTCGGTCGGTAATCCCGAATTGCAGCCTGGCTACAATCACCGTATGGGTGTCAACTTCAACATCTTCGAACCGGCAAAGGGTACAGGCTTCTTCGCCTTCGTGAATGGAACGTACACCAGCAACGCCATCTCGTACCAGCAAACGATCAACCCCAACCTTTCATCGCTTACGAAGCCGGTGAACGTGAAGAATGCGAGCAACGTCACTGGTAATTTCAACTTCCAGTTTCCATACAGGAGACTTTACAGCCGCTTCACCATTGGTCCCAATGTGTCACAAAGAAACAGCCGCATCCTGTTGAATGACGCAGAAGTGTCGAGTCAGCAGAATACATTGGGTGGAACTGTGAGATATAATTTTACTTTCAAAGATTATTTTACACTCGACCTGAGTGCCAACGTCAGCGATCAATCAACACACTACGACACCGATGCAGCTTCGTCTAACCTGCAAGACCAGAAGTACATCAACAAGACTTACACTGCCGAAACAAATATCACGATAGCGAAATACTACCAGTTTAACGCAGAGTTCGATTACTACATGTACAACAGTAAGACAACTGGATTCAGTCAGTCGATACCACTTGTGAATGTTTCTGTTTCGAGATTCTTCTTCAAAGCACAAAGTGGTGAATTGCGATTGGGTGTAGTGAACGCGCTCAACAAGAGTCTCAGCGTATCTCAAACGTCGAGTGTAAACTACCTGGAGCAGAACACCTATAACAATCTTGGAAGATATTACATGGTCACGTTCGTGTATTCACTCAACAAACAACTCAACCCGATGGGCGGCGGAGGGCGGCGAGGAGGAGGACCGGGGATGAGAATGATTATGCGTGACTAATCATTTGCCATTTACCATTATCCATTGCGGGTCAGTGAGATCATCGCGACTCCGCAAATGGTCAATGGCAAATGTAAAATGGTTAATGGTTAATGACCCCGCGTCTCGCGCGTCATTCATCCTTCAGAGATATTGCCGGATTAATCAACGCACTTCTCACCGTCTGAAAACTCACCGTTATCAACGCCATTGCAAGTATTACAACCGCTGGTATCACAAACATCCAGATGTTTAATGTGATCCGCGTGGTATATCCTGCAAGCCAGTTGTCAACTGCGAGCCACGCAACCGGCAGCGCGAATATTGTCGCTACCAGTACGATCTTCACATAACTCCCCGAAAGCAGCCGAACAACCTGCGATATGTTGGCACCAAGAACTTTTCGGATCCCGATCTCTTTTCTTCTTTGAAGAATTGTGTACGACGACAGTCCAAACAGCCCAAGGCACGCAATGATCACCGCAAGCACAGAGAACGTTCCCATCACCTGGCCAAACTGAACATCCGCAAGGTATTGCTGATCGAAGCGGTCGTCGGCAAAGAAGTAAGTGAACGGTTCACCCGGAAATATTTTCGACCATGATTCTTTCAGACCGGTAAGGGTCGCAGCCATATCGGTTGTAGAAAGATTTGCCGTGAAATATTTGCACTGCGTGTTGTAGACAAACACCATTGGAATATGTTCTTCTTTGGGTGATCGCTGGTAGAAGTTCCTGATCACACCAATTATCGTAGATGGTTTCTTCGTTCTCCAGTCGGTGAACGACACTTGTGCCCCGACCGCGTCTTCAGGTTTGTCGAAACCGAATCGATACGCCGCTTCTTCATTGATGAGAATGTTTCCGTATTCATTATTTCTTTCGAAGTCACGACCGGCTGCCATCGACATCTTCATCGTCTTCACGAAGTTCTCATCGATCTCATACCAGTAGTATTCGTATTCGCCTTCACCACCTTTCTTGCCAATCACCGAGAACATCGATGTGCTCACTTCACTTAATGAAATACCAGGCATCGCATCCGCCATCGTGATAGACTGCACTGCAGGGTTCGTCATCATCTCCGACTTCAGCGGGCCAAGCAGCGCACTGTATGCCGAATCCGACATGTCGATCAAAGGCATTCGGATCGCAATGGTCTCGTCGAGATTTGCGCCGATGTCAACAGAGCGAAGATGTTTCACTTGCGTGTATACCGTCGTAACACCGATGATCAATATCATGGTGGTCGCAAACTGGAACACCACCAGCGTCTTTCGCAAAAGCTGTCCGTGCGACGACGAACGGAATTTTCCTTTCAGCACTGCAACTGGCTTGAATGACGACAACACGAAGGCAGGGTAAAGTCCCGACAATACCGCCCCGATCATCACAAGTCCTCCGAAGATCATCCAGAACAGAGGATCACCTGTAATATCAACAGCATCTGGCAGTCCCGTCAATGATTTGAATAACGGCATGGCCAATTGAAATATCGCGAGGCCTATAAATCCAGCCATCAGGTTCACGAGGAATGATTCGATAAGAAACTGGATCATCAACTGAAGTTTCAATGATCCCATCACCTTACGGATGCCTACTTCTCTTGCACGCTCAACTGCCCGTGCCGTAGAGAGATTCATATAATTAACCCATGCAATCACGATGATGAACAGCGCGATGATCGCCAGGAACGAAACAACTTTCGCGTTGCCATTCACTTCCGGTTCAAATGTCTTGTGACTATAAAGATGTATGGACTTCATCGTCTCAGCCCTGTACTTACCGCCGTTGAGCTTATCTTTCAACTCGTCGTTAACGGTCATCAGCTTCTGGTTAAACTCGTCAACGTTTGTTCCTGGCTGCATCAGCAGGTAAGTGAACTCGTTGTTGCCATTCCACGCGTTCTCGTCGGTGTACCATGGCCGCATTGTCTTAATGCTCTCGTGTGTAAGAAGAATGCTGAACTTAAGGTGTGTGTTCGGATGAGGATCGTTGATCACGCCTGTGATCTTGTACAAAGTTCCGTCAACAGTTAGTTGTTCGCCAACTACATCTTCTCGTCCAAAGAACTTTTTTGCCTGCGACACTGAAAGAGCCATCTGCAACGGTTCGTTCCATGTCTTCAATGGATCGCCGCTCAACACCTGCACATCAAACAGTTTGAACACCGACGGATCTGCGAAGTAGATCTCGGTTTCATTAAACTTTTTGTCTCCAACCTGGATGTGCCGGATGCCGTCAACGTCGAACATCCTTACGTAGTCGAGCACTTCGGGAAACTTGCTTTTCAGGATCGATCCCATCAGCGGATGAGTTTCGCAGTCGGTGGCGAGATATTCACTGCCTTTATATAGATCGAGTGTAATACGCCACATATTGTCGGCGTTGGGATTATAACTTTCGTAGCTTCGCTCGAACCGCACGTAGCTCGTGATGAAAAGAAATGCAGCAATACCAGCCGACAAGCCGAGTATATTGATGAGTGTGAAAACCCTGTTCTTCGACAGGCTTCTCCATGCGGTTCTGGTGTAATTATTGAGCATAACGACTTTGTTTGCTAACATGATGCCATTTGTCTTGAACTACCTTTTTTCTTCAAAATCAGCTAATTTGACGTTCAGAACCGCCCGGGGGTGTCCGAAAATGGTACGACTTTTTGCGATAATAACATTCATAGGACTAATGCACGCCAGCTCTTCAGCGCAGGTATACAATCCCAAATTCGATGTACAGGGTCATCGCGGTGCGCGTGGGCTGATGCCTGAGAATACTATTCCTGCATTCATGTATGCACTCGACCTTGGAGTAACTACTCTTGAGATGGACCTCGCAGTAACGAAAGACAAACAGCTCGTTGTATCGCACGAAGGTTGGATGTCGGCAGCGACGGTACTCGATTCGTTAGGCAAGGTCATCAAAGAGAAAGACGAAAAGAAACACAACATCTATAAGATGAACTACACGGATGTTGCAAAGTACGATGCCGGCTCCAAAACCAACGAACAGTTTCCCGAGCAGAAGAAAATGAAAGTGTCGAAGCCGTTGTTGAAAGACGTCATCATCAATATCGAAAACTACATCAAAGGTCATGCGATGTACGAAGTCGACTACAACATCGAAATAAAAGCAGAGCCTTCGACAGACGACAAGTTTCATCCGAAGGTGAAAGAATTTTCGGAGCTCGTATTTAATCTCATCGACGAATATCTTCCATGGGACCGCGTTATCATCCAGTCATTCGATTTCAGGGTGTTGAAGTACTGGCACGAAAATCATCCCGGTGTTCGTCTTGCCGCCCTTGTCGATAATCTCAACACAATCGATGAAAATCTTGCGGAGCTTGGATTCACTCCCGCCATCTATAGTCCCGAATATCACCTGCTGTCGAAAGAAGAGATCCGTAATTGCCACCTGAAAAAAATGAGAATCATTCCCTGGACCGTCAATGATCCTAAAGAGATGGAAGAATTGAAAGAATGGGGAGTGGATGGATTGATAACAGACTATCCCGACAGGGCAAAAGCATTGGGACTCACGCTCAAAATAAAGGGCAAAAAATAAATATTATTTTCGCCCCATGAAATACGATGCTTATGTGATCGGCAACGCCATTGTCGACATTGTTACTGAAGTTGAATACGACTTCTTCACGAAGAACCAGGTTGAAAAAGGAGTGATGACGCTCGTCGACGAACAGCGCCAGCTTCAGCTCATGCAGGCTATCGACATGAAGAAGAGTAGAATGAGTGGCGGTGGCTCCGGCGGAAACACGGCAACTGCACTCGGACAATTCGGAGGCAGGAGTTTCTTCACAGGTCTCGTTGCCAAAGATTCTCTCGGCAACTTTTTTCTTGAGACGCTCGGTAAAGATGGCGTCGACACCAACATACATTATAAAGATTGTCCCGAAGGACATTCCGGCCGGTGCCTTGTAATGACGTCGCCCGATGCGCAACGCACCATGAATACATTTCTCGGTGTCAACTCATTTTTTTCTCCATCGCATCTCGACGAAGCCGCGATCACGAATTCACAATATGTTTATCTCGAAGGCTATCTCGTTGCAAGTCCGAAAGGTCTCGAAGCGATGAAGGAAACCAAACGCGTCGCAGAGAAGAACAACGTAAAGGTTGCGCTCACATTCTCCGATCCGAGCATGGTGAAATATTTCTCTTCGCAAATGCAGGAGATCGTCGGCGCCAGCGTCGACCTTCTGTTCTGCAACGACGAAGAAGCAATGATCTTCACGGGCACCACCGATGTTAACGTCGCACGCGAGAAGCTCAGGCAGTTTGCAAAACGTTTCGTGATCACACTCGGCGCAAACGGAGCTCTCATCTTCGATGGGGATACATTCATTCAAATAGAACCTTATAAAGTTGTTGCTGTGGATACCAACGGCGCCGGCGACATGTTTGCGGGTGCGTTTCTCTATGCGATCACGCATCACCACAGCTGGGCCGAAGCCGGGAAACTTGCGTCGCTCGCCGCATCGAAGGTTGTTTCGCAGTGGGGACCACGTCTCGGGACTGCCGATGTAAAGAAAATTCTCGCTGAACTTAGTGCGTAACCCCTATTTCACGGTATTCTCTTTAAAACTTTACCTCTTTTATTTACATTCCAAAAAATCAAAACAACGCTATGCGTAAAAGCTACCTCCTCCTGGGTATGGCACTCTTTGCAGTGACCGCCTCCTGGGGACAATCCGGGCCTCGCAAGATCGAATTCACAGAGTACGATCTCGACAACGGACTTCACGTGATCCTCCATAAAGACAACACCACTCCAATCGTTGCAGTGTCCGTTCTTTATCATGTTGGATCGAAGAATGAAAATCCTGAAAGAACAGGCTTCGCACACTTCTTCGAACACTTATTGTTCGAAGGAACCGATAACATCAAGCGTGGCGAGTTCGATAAGTATATCACCAACGCAGGTGGCACAAACAACGCCAACACTTCCAACGACCGCACATTCTACTACGAAATACTTCCCTCGAATCAGCTCGACCTCGGTCTCTGGCTTGAATCAGAACGTATGATGCATGCGAAGGTCGAAACCGTTGGTGTCGAAACCCAGCGCGAAGTTGTGAAAGAAGAGAAGCGTCAGCGGATGGACAACCAACCCTACGGCAGCATTCTCACCGAGATCCTCAAGCATGCCTATACTGTTCACCCATATCGTTGGCCTACCATCGGATCACTCGATCACCTCAATGCAGCAACACTGGATGAGTTCATCGACTTCTATAAAACATTCTATGTTCCAAACAACGCCACACTTTCAATCGCCGGCGACATAGATATCCCTACAGCAAAAGCAGCAATCGCTAAATACTTTAAAGACATCCCCAAAGGAGTAAAACCAATTCCACGTCCCACAGTTGTTGAACCACAACAGACCAAAGAAGTGCGCGACGTTGTTTTGGATAACATCCAGCTTCCTGCCGTTGTACATGCTTATCACATGCCCGCACAAGGCACCGACGAGTCTTATGCACTCGATATGTTGAGCACACTGTTAAGCGGTGGCGAAAGCTCGAGATTGTACAAAGCGCTTGTCGACGAACAAAAGAAAGCTTACGTCATTCAATCATTCCCTTTCGCTTCCGAAGATCCGGGTCTCTATCTCGTGTTTGGTCTTGCCAATATGGGCATACCTGTAGAAGATCTCGAGAAAGCAATGGATGCCGAGATCGTAAAAGTTCAGAACGAACTGATCTCCGAAAAAGAATTCCAGAAAGTGAAGAACCAGGTTGAAAGCCAGTTCGTACAACAGAACGCTTCAATGGTTGGCATTGCAGAACAGCTCGCAAACTATCATGTGTATTTCAAAGATTCGAATTTGATCAACACCGAGCTGAGTCGCTACAACAAGATCACCCGCGAAGATCTTCAGCGTGTTGCAAAGAAGTACCTCACCAAAGAGAACCGTGTGTCTCTCTTCTACCTTCCCAAATCGTCGCAAGCAAAACCCGACAACACACAAATCAAACAGAATTGATCTATGAAGAAGCTCATTATAATCATACTTGCCCTTGTGTGTGGATTTGCCAATGCGCAAGTCGATCGCACAAAAGCTCCGAAGCCTGCACCGGCTCGTGAGATCAAAATAGGCGAATACCAGACGTTTACACTCAAGAACGGCTTACAGGTATTCGTTGTCGAAAACCATAAGCTCCCGCGTGTTCAGTTCTCGTTGCAACTGAAAAACGACCCGATCCTGGAGAAAGATAAAGTGGGCTACGTAGAGCTCACCGGCAATCTTATCGGAACCGGCACCACAACACGCAGCAAAGCCCAGCTCGACGAAGAAGTTGACTTCATTGGCGCTACACTTAACACAAGCTGGAATGGAATTTTTGCTTCAAGCCTCACCAAGCACCGCGACAAGCTTCTCGAACTGATGTCGGATGTATTGTTCAATCCCGCATTCTCTCCCGATGAGCTAGCGAAGCTGAAGACTCAGAAACAATCTGAGCTGGCTTCAGATAAAGATGATCCCAATGCTATCATCGCCAACGTAAGAACATCATTGGTGTATGGTAAAGATCATACGTACGGTGAGATCGAAACTGAAAAAACTATCGAAGCCTTCACACTCGAAGATTGTAAAGCGTACTTCAATACATATTTCAAACCCAACAACGCGTACCTCGCTATCGTTGGTGATATCGATTTAAAGACAGCCACCGCCGCTGCCGAAAAATATTTCGGCAAGTGGACACAAGGCGCTGTTACCAATCCTACATACGCACAGCCGCAGCCGCCCGCAGCTACTTACGTTGCCCTGGTCGATCGTCCTAACTCCGTGCAGTCTGTTATCAGCGTTGCATATCCTGTTAACTTAAAGACTGGTTCACAGGAAGCGATCAAAGCTCGCGTATTGAATCAAATACTCGGCGGTAGCTTCTCTGCGCGATTGATGCAGAACCTTCGCGAAGCTCACGGTTATACTTATGGCGCAAGCTCGCAGTTGACCAGCGACTTCCTGGTCGGACAATTCCAGGCCGGCGCCAGTGTTCGCAACGAAGTTACCGACAGCTCTGTGTTCGAGCTCATGAACGAACTTAATCGCATCGTGAACGAACCCGTTACCGACAACGAACTGCTGGCTGCGAAGGCAAGTATTGCCGGCGCTTTCGGCCGTTCGTTGGAAAGTCCGCAGACTATCGCATCGTTCGCAGTGAACACCGCGAAGTACAATCTCCCGAAAGATTACTACAACAATTATCTCAAGAGCATCGATGCAGTAAGCATTGCCGATGTTCAATCAACTGCAAAGCAATACATCCTTCCTACTCACGCACACATCGTTGTGGTTGGTAAAGGTTCCGACATCTCCGACAAGCTCAAGAAGTTTGGGGCGATCAGGTACTTCGATATATATGGCAACGAAGTGGCTGCCACGAAGCCGGCGAAGCCGCTGCCTGCAGGTCTCACAGCACAGAAGGTTATCGACACTTACATCAATGCTGTCGGTGGTCTTAAAACCATCCAGGCTGCGAAGTCATCGAAGCTCACTTACAAGGCAAGCTTCCAGGGCAACGAAGTAATGATGATCAACACAAGGAAAGATCAGTTGAAGATGCTTCTCGAGATCAAGGTTGGTCCGCAAACAATGCAGTCTATCGTTTCAGACGGAAAGAATGTATCGATGACACAAATGGGAATGGCTGCACCGGTTGCCGATAAAGACAAGGAGTCTACCATTTACAGCGCAGCGCTGGTTGAGGAAACGAACATCGGGGCTATGGGCGCGAAGCTGACGCTTGTGGGTATTGAGGAAGTGGAGGGTAAAGACGCTTACGTTGTCGAGATCGCCCTGCCCAAAGGAGAGAAACAGACTGCTTATTACGATACCCAGAGCGGTTTCAAGGTACAGCAGGTGACCGTGGGCGAAGGCCCCGACGGAGCCAAGGTGTCGCAGGCCGTCAAGTTCTCTGACTATAAAGATTACAGTGGAATTAAATTTCCGACTACGTTTACGCTTCCTTTCGGCCCGTTAACCCTGAAATTTGAGCTAACTGAAGCGATTATGAACCCGAAAGTTGACGACGCAGTCTTTAAAGTTCAATAGCATCCTTTAATAGCATCTGGATAAATTCCGTGTTTTCAGTGTTTTCCGTGAGAAAAAAATGCATATTTGCAGCCCTTTTTGGAATAAATAGAATCTCATGAAACGTACGTACCAACCATCGCGGAAGAAGAGAAAGAACAAGCACGGATTCCGTGAAAGAATGGCTACTGCTAACGGCCGCCGTGTACTGGCAAGCCGCCGCAGAAAAGGAAGAAAGAAACTGACGGTTTCTGACGAGAAAACATTTAAAAGTAAATAATTAAGAATATTTGCCCTTAGGAATCCCCTATGGGCAAATATTCACTTAAGAAAAAGGAACGCCTTTCGAGAGAAACGTCAATTAAAGACCTCTTCGAAAACGCTTCCTCTTTTTATTTCCATCCCTTTAAAGTGCTTTACCTGCCCCATCCTGACCCGGGGAGCACCACGAACCAGGTACTTTTTTCAGTTTCTAAACGACAGTTTAAACGTGCTGTCGACCGCAACACCATAAAACGAAGGCTCCGCGAGGCTTACCGCCTGAATAAGTCCGCCCTCTCCCAACCCCGAAAGTGGCTCATTGCGTATATTTATACTGCTAAGACGATACTCCCCTCAGAGACGTTCCAGCATAAGGTTCTTGGTACTATTCAAAAGATCAGTTCATTAAAAAATGAAGAAGGGTAGAAAAAGAATGGCGTTGGTACTGGTATCAACAATTGCATTGGTCGCATTCGTAGCTCCCACCGCGGAGAAGTATTTCGAGATCGCTAAGAGCCTCGACATTTTTTCAACATTGTTTAAAGAAGTTAATGCTTACTATGTCGACGAAGTCGATCCAAAGAAACTGATCGACACCGGCATCAACGGCATGCTCGAAAATCTCGACCCCTACACAGTTTACATTTCCGAAGACGAGCAGGAATCATTCAGCATTCAAACTACAGGTCAGTACGCCGGCATCGGCGCTCTCATCGGTATCGTCAATAACAAAACAGTTGTCACTCATCCTTACCTCGGCTTTCCCGCCTATCGTGCCGGCGTGAGAGTTGGAGACGAGTTCGTGTCTGTCGACGGACAAAACATGCGTGGCAAACCTTCGAGTGCCGTAAGCGCCGCCCTGAAAGGCAAGCCGAAGACCGAAGTTGAACTTGTTCTTCATCGCCCCGGCGTGAAAGACGACATCAGGTTTAAGATCCAACGCGAGCGCATCAAGATCTCAAACGTTGTGTATTCAGGAATGCTCGACGCAACCACAGGTTATATCAAGCTAGATGATTTCACTCCCGGTGCAAGCAAAGAAGTTGAAGAGTCCGTTACGAAATTGAAACTCTCCGGTGCAAAGAAGATCGTTCTCGATCTTAGGGATAATCCAGGTGGCTTATTGTATGAAGCGATCAACATCGTGAACATCTTTATTCCTAAGAACAAAGAAGTGGTTTCAACAAAAGGCAAAGTTGCCGAATGGAACAAGACTTACGTTACGCTCAACGAGCCCGTTGATACGGAGATCCCGTTGGCGATATTGACAAGCGGAGGCAGCGCTTCAGCATCTGAGATCGTTGCCGGGTCGCTCCAGGATTACGATCGCGCTGTGTTGATTGGCGAACGCACTTTTGGCAAAGGATTGGTGCAGACAACACGTCCCCTTGCGTACAATGCACAACTGAAAGTAACGACAGCAAAGTATTACATCCCCAGCGGACGTTGCATCCAGGCGCTGGATTATACTCATCGTGAAAAAGATGGTACTGTAAATCGTGTTGCTGATTCCATGAAGGTTCAATTCAAAACAGCGCATGGAAGAACTGTATATGACGGCGGTGGACTTGACCCGGATGTTAAGGTTGAACCCGAGACTTTCGGTTCGGCAGCATCGGAGTTGCTTACTTCTGGATTGCTGTTCGAATATGCATCATCGTATTGTGCAGAGAATGCAGTGCCCGTTTCATTGAAAGGATTTCGTTTATCGGATGCAGAGTATGCGAAGTTTGTTGCCTGGGTGAAGGCACAAAAGTTTCAGTATACAGATGCGTTAGAGAAACGCGCCGATGACCTGATCACAGCCGCGAAGAATGAAAAGTATTACAATGAATTGAGCTCGAGTCTTACCGATCTTAAGAGTAAGATCGTTGCCAATCGCGAGAATGACTTCACGAAGTTCAGGAAAGAAATATCCGAGCTGCTCGAAATGGAGATTGCGTTTCACTATGCATTGAACGCAGGCCAGGCCGAAGCATCCATCGATCGCGACCCCGATGTTCAACAGGCGATAAAGGTGTTGGCCGATCAGCCTGGCTATAAGAAGATGTTGCTCCCGCAGTGATACTTAGTATTGAAACATCAACCACAGTCTGCTCTGCAGCTCTTCACAATGGCGGCAACTTCGTAGCATTTGAGATCACCCACGTTCCAAATTCTGCGGCAAGTCAGCTTGGTGTAATGATCGATAAGTTATTGAAACGGCACTTAAAACTGGATGCTGTTGCTGTTTCATCGGGTCCGGGTTCTTATACGGGCTTGCGCATAGGCGTTGCGACAGCAAAGGGTTTGTGTTACGCGTTATCGATTCCATTACTTTCTGTCAATACGCTAGAGCTGATGGCCAATCAGATTCGATATTCATTGTTCGATATTCAATATTCATTATTATGCCCAATGATCGATGCACGTCGCATGGAGGTATATACAATGTTATTAGATAGAACCCTGAATGTAGTTTCTCCTGTTGAAGCGAAAGTCATCGATGAACATTCCTACGAAGACCATTTACAAAAAAATAAGATCCTTTTCTTCGGTAATGGGGCCGATAAATGCAAGTCAACGATCACGCATCCTAATGCTATCTTTATTGATAATATTTTCCCATCGGCAGAGCACATGGGTTCGATAGCTTTTGAGAAGTTCAAATCAAACATGTTCGAAGATCTTGCCGATTTCGAGCCGGCCTATTTGAAAGACTTCATTGCCAAAAAACCAAAATCATTAGTTTAGTGTTATCGTTGCACCTTGCACATTTCACGTTGCACTTTTAAATGGAGGAAATAGTCAATCGCGTAGCCAACAGTTCCCTGATCACCTTCGATCTCGAAACGCTTCATGTTCCTGGCGAGCGTGTGGTTTATGATATTAAGGATCATCTTTTCCAGGGTTTGATACTTCGCGAGAAAGATTTTCGTGAGCATGTGAAAGATCATTCATGGTCTGATTATCAGGATAAGCTGGTGAGTATTGTTTGCACTGCGGATGCAGTTGTTCCTACATGGGCTTATATGTTGTTGGCTGTTGCACTGAAGCCTTATGCACGTCGCGTATTTTTTGGATCGGTGGAGGAGATGGACAAAGAATTATTTCACGAAAAGCTCTTGTCGATCGATTGGGGACAATATCGTGGGGCGAAGGTGGTTGTGAAGGGATGCAGTGACGTACAGGTGCCTGTATCTGCCTATGTGGAAGCCACTTCGCAGCTTGCTGCTGTGGCGGCGAGTGTTATGTATGGCGAACCGTGCAGCACAGTCCCAATCTTTAAAAGAGCTAAAACGGCTTAAAAACGGCCCATCCCTCCAAAAAACTTTTTACTCAAAGTTTGTAGATCATCATTTCCCCTCTATCTTTGCACTCCCATTTGAGGGGAAAGCCCAAAATCAGCGGATTTTGGAAGGTTTTGAAGGTTTTTTGAAAATGTTCATAACCACAGGTGCTCCGGAGACTTTGGAGCACAACGTTCATTGAGTGAATGACTGATAGCGGACCCGTTGTACTTCGATAGAGGGGTACGACGAGTCGATTCTTTAAAGGAGTACCTCTGTGAAGAGGTACGAGGACAAAGATTAGATGAGACCGAGGATCAACGACATAGATTTGTTTCTTGATTCGTTCTACGAATGAATGAGGAGCAGATCGTTTCGATACAGCGATGTATCGGGATAAAGATTAATACTATGGAGAGTTTGATCCTGGCTCAGGATGAACGCTAGCGGCAGGCCTAATACATGCAAGACGAGCGGTAAATGGTTCAGCAATGGACTATGAGAGCGTCGTAAGGGTGCGTAACACGTATGCAATCTGCCTGGAACTGGAGCATAGCTCGGGGAAACCCGGATTAACTCTCCATAATATCAAGACATGGCATCATGTTCTGATTAAATCAATGAGGTTCCAGATGAGCATGCGGATGATTAGCTAGTTGGTGGTGTAACGGACCACCAAGGCGATGATCAATAGGGGAACTGAGAGGTTGATCCCCCACACTGGCACTGAGATACGGGCCAGACTCCTACGGGAGGCAGCAGTAGGGAATATTGGACAATGGGTGCAAGCCTGATCCAGCCATGCCGCGTGCAGGAAGAAGGCTTTCTGAGTTGTAAACTGCTTTTGCCAGGGGATAAAATACGGATGCGTCCGGAATTGAAGGTACCTGGTGAATAAGCCACGGCTAACTACGTGCCAGCAGCCGCGGTAATACGTAGGTGGCAAGCGTTGTCCGGATTTATTGGGTTTAAAGGGTGCGTAGGCGGCATTTTAAGTCAGTGGTGAAATACTTCAGCTCAACTGGAGAGGTGCCATTGATACTGGGATGCTTGAGTACTGATGAGGTAGGCGGAATGGACGGTGTAGCGGTGAAATGCTTAGATATCGTCCAGAACACCGATAGCGAAGGCAGCTTACTAAGGAGTAACTGACGCTGATGCACGAAAGTGTGGGGATCAAACAGGATTAGATACCCTGGTAGTCCACACTGTAAACGATGATTACTCGATGTTGGCGATACACTGCCAGCGTCTTAGCGAAAGCGATAAGTAATCCACCTGGGGAGTACGCCGGCAACGGTGAAACTCAAAGGAATTGACGGGGGTCCGCACAAGCGGTGGAGCATGTGGTTTAATTCGATGATACGCGAGGAACCTTACCTGGGCTAGAATGCCCTTGACAGATCCAGAGATGGATTTTTTCGCAAGAACAAGGAGCAAGGTGCTGCATGGCTGTCGTCAGCTCGTGCCGTGAGGTGTTGGGTTAAGTCCCGCAACGAGCGCAACCCTTATCTTTAGTTGCCAGCATGTCATGGTGGGGACTCTAGAGAGACTGCCCGCGCAAGCGGAGAGGAAGGAGGGGATGACGTCAAGTCATCATGGCCCTTACGCCCAGGGCTACACACGTGCTACAATGGCGTCTACAGAGTGTTGCGATCCAGCGATGGAAAGCCAATCACAAAAAGGACGTCTCAGTTCGGATTGCAGGCTGCAACTCGCCTGCATGAAGTTGGAATCGCTAGTAATCGCGCATCAGCAATGGCGCGGTGAATACGTTCCCGGACCTTGTACACACCGCCCGTCAAGCCATGGGAGTCGGGAGGACCTGAAGCCAGTTGCTGAGAGGCGCTGTTTAGGGTAAAACCGATGACTAGGGCTAAGTCGTAACAAGGTAGCCGTACCGGAAGGTGCGGCTGGAACACCTCCTTTCTGGAGAACTGGATGGAATTAGTGGAGCAAGTAATTGCCGAGCTCATGCCAGTAACCTTGGTTAGGTCCGCTATCAGGAAATTCACTTAAGATTATTGTAAGCTTGAAGAAGCAAAAGGAGCAGTAAGCCGCACCGCGGTTACAGGCAACTTGATCCGAAAGGCAGGGGCGTGTAGCTCAGGTGGTTAGAGCGCTACACTGATAATGTAGAGGTCCGTGGTTCGAGTCCACGCATGCCCACACACCTTGGCCCATACGGGGTTACGGTGTGCAAAGCGATAAACTAAGAGACTATGAAGGGCGTTGCCCGACGTAGCATTAGGGAAGTCGGGGGGATTAGCTCAGCTGGCTAGAGCACCTGCTTTGCAAGCAGGGGGTCATCGGTTCGAATCCGATATTCTCCACGGTGATAGATGTTAAGATCCGATCAGGAACGAGCCGTTCCCGGTCACATCGAGACTAGAAAGACTATCATAAGAGTTCATTGACATGTTGAAGAAAGAGTAGTAAAAGAGTTAGTAGTAGTGGTGTGTCAAATCCGCAAAAGCGGAGTAAACACAAAACATTTAACTAATTACAATTTTAAGTTCTCTTATGACTGTGAAGTCATAGGGGAATCATTAAGCGAGCACAATAGGTGAAAATCTGTCATCGAAGACTGCGAAGTTCAGATGAATACGATACGTTGCTCTGATCCATTTAACAAAGGTGAGGTCAGAGATTATAGAAGTAATGAAGGGCGTATGGGGGATGCCTAGGCTCTCAAAGGCGAAGAAGGACGTGGTAAGCTGCGAAAAGCTGCGGGGATCCGCAAACAGGAATTGATCCGCAGGTGTCCGAATGGGGCAACCCAGTCCGCCGTAGGGCGGATTACCATAGTAATATGGAGCAAACCCAGGGAACTGAAACATCTAAGTACCTGGAGGAAGAGAAAACAATAGTGATTGCGCCAGTAGTGGCGAGCGAAAGCGCAAGAGCCCAAACTTTACCAGTTAAGGCTGGTAGAGGGTTATAGGACTACATAATCGAATCAAACGAGAGCTGAACGGCGTGGGAAAGCCGGCCACAGAGGGTGATAGCCCCTTAAGCGTAGCGTGCGAGTAGTGGTAGTATCCTGAGTAGGGCGGGGTCGGAGACGCCCCCGTTTGAATTTGCCGGCACCATCCGGTAAGGCTAAATACTTTTGAGAGACCGATAGTGAACCAGTACTGTGAAGGAAAGGTGAAAAGTACTCCGAACAGGAGGGTGAAAGGAGAACCTGAAACCATACGCTTACAAGCGGTCGGAGCTCCGTAATGGAGTGACGGCGTGCCTTTTGCATAATGAGCCTACGAGTTAATGTCACTGGCGAGGTTAAGGGTCATATAGATCCGCAGCCGGAGCGAAAGCGAGTCTGAACAGGGCGCATAGTCAGTGGTATTAGACGCGAAACTTTGTGATCTACCCTTGGTCAGGATGAAGTTCCGGTAACACGGGATGGAGGTCCGAACTAGTAAACGTTGAAAAGTTTTTGGATGAACTGAGGGTAGGGGTGAAAGGCTAATCAAACTGAGAAATAGCTCGTACTCCCCGAAATGCTTTTAGGAGCAGTGTGAGGGTTAAGTTTGGCACAGGTAGAGCTACCAATTGGACTAGGGGGAGTCACATCCTACCAAATCCAGATGAACTCCGAATGGTGTCAAATATACCTTGCAATGAGGGCATGGGTGCTAAGGTCCGTGTCCGAGAGGGAAAGAACCCAGACCTGCAGCTAAGGTCCCAAAATCTATACTAAGTTGAACTAAGGTGGTTCAGTTGCTGAGACAGCCAGGAGGTTAGCTTGGAAGCAGCTATTCCTTTAAAGAGTGCGTAACAGCTCACTGGTCGAGCGACAGAGCATCGATAATAATCGGGCATCAAGTATAGTACCGAAGCTCAGGATAGTAGTGTATTTATACACATGCTGTGGTAGGGGAGCATTCTATTTGCGGCGAAGCCGAGGGGTCACCCGGAGGTGGAGCGAATAGAAAAGCAAATGTAGGCATAAGTAACGATAAGGCAGGTGAGAACCCTGCCCACCGAAAGACTAAGGTTTCCGCGGCAATGTCAATCAGCCGCGGGTAAGTCGGGTCCTAAGGCGCACCCGAAAGGGGAAGTCGATGGACAACTGGTTAATATTCCAGTACCGGCTGCAAGAGCGATGTGGAGAAGGAGTAGTGAAAGTTCCGCGCACAGACGAAAGGGCGTTTAAGGACGTAGGTATAGGAGAGACAGGCAAGTCCGTCTTTTTTGCTGAAATCCGAAAGTACAAGGAGGCTTCGGCCAAATTGAGTGAACGTAAGCAGACTTCCGAGAAAATCCGCTAAGCATATTTTGCAGTTGCCCGTACCGCAAACCGACACAGGTAGTTGAGGAGAGAATCCTAAGGTGCTCGAGAGATTCATGGCTAAGGAACTCGGCAAAATAAACCTGTAACTTCGGGAGAAGGGTTGCCTCCTCCAGCAATGGAGAGGTCGCAGAGAAATGGCCCAGGCGACTGTTTAACAAAAACACATGGCTATGCGAAATCGCAAGATGAAGTATATGGCCTGACACCTGCCCGGTGCTGGAAGGTTAAGGGGGGAAGTTAGCGAGCAATCGCGACGCTTTGAACTGAAGCCCCAGTAAACGGCGGCCGTAACTATAACGGTCCTAAGGTAGCGAAATTCCTTGTCGGGTAAGTTCCGACCTGCACGAATGGTGTAACGATCTGGGCGCTGTCTCAGCCATGAGCTCGGTGAAATTGTAGTAACGGTGAAGATGCCGTTTACCCGTCACGGGACGGAAAGACCCCATGAACCTTTACTATAGCTTCACATTGGTATTGGGAAGATGATGTGTAGGATAGGCGGGAGGCAATGATCCGGGGGCGCTAGTCTCCGGGGAGTCAACGGTGAAATACCGCCCTTTATTTTTCCGATACCTAACCAAGAAATTGGGACATTGTGTGGTGGGTAGTTTGACTGGGGTGGTCGCCTCCGAAAGTGTATCGGAGGCTTTCAAAGGTATGCTCAGTACGCTTGGTAACCGTACGTGGAGTGCATTAGCATAAGCATGCTTGACTGTGAGACAGACAAGTCGATCAGGCGCGAAAGCGGGATAAAGTGATCCGGTGGTTCTGCATGGAAGGGCCATCGCTCAAAGGATAAAAGGTACTCTGGGGATAACAGGCTGATCTCCCCCAAGAGCTCATATCGACGGGGAGGTTTGGCACCTCGATGTCGGCTCGTCACATCCTGGGGCTGGAGAAGGTCCCAAGGGTTGGGCTGTTCGCCCATTAAAGTGGCACGCGAGCTGGGTTCAGAACGTCGTGAGACAGTTCGGTCCCTATCTGTGATGGGCGCAGGAAGTTTGAGAGGCTCTGACCTTAGTACGAGAGGACCGGGTTGGAGCAACCGCTGGTGTACCGGTTGTCGTGTCAGCGGCACCGCCGGGTAGCTATGTTGCGACGGAATAAGCGCTGAAAGCATCTAAGCGCGAAATCCACCTCGAGATGAGACTTCCTTACAAGGGACGTCAAAGACTATGACGTTGATAGGCTGCAGGTGTAAAGCCAGGAATGGCAAAGCTGAGCAGTACTAATTACCCAAACGCTTCATAACAAGAAGCCCCGGCAGGAAACTACCGGGGCTGAAACAACAATTATGATAACACGCCTCCGGCGTGGAAATACAATTATCACCTCTGTTGCTCGCTTAATACTATTCTTTCTTCTTTCATGTCCTTTGAAAAGGGACATGCATGTCAACGATATTAAAGCAAGTCATAAACGAATGACCCAAGATCCTAAGGTGACTATAGCGGTGGGGATCACCTCTTCCCATTCCGAACAGAGAAGTTAAGCCCACCAGCGCTGATGGTACTACGGTAAAACGCGGGAGAGTAAGTCGTTGCCTTTTTTTATTAATTAAGCCTCGTAGAAATACGAGGCTTTTTTATTTGTATCCCGCGAAGCGGGACCCCCATCAAGGCTGCACGCATTTACTTATCAACTTTCAACCTGTCATTCCTGTTAGCAACCTCCCACGCCGTGTAAAACACACACTGCCCTCTCTTCGCCAACAAATCAAAATCAATCTTACCCACTTCATCACTCGGCTTGTGATAATCTTCATGTATGCCATCAAAATAGAAAATGATCGGCACCTTGTGCTTCGCAAAATTCCAATGATCACTACGCTGGTATAAGTTCGTAGGATGATGCTCATCATTATAAGTGTAATCAAAATCCAGCTTCGTATACTTATCGTTGTTCGCTACATTGATATCCTGTAACTCCGACGATAACTTATCAGCACCAATCACATACACATACGGCGTCTTACCAGCATGCTGCGGATCCCATCTCCCAACCATATCTATATTTAAATCAACAACCGTTCTATCCAATGGTATGATCGGGTTCGTGTCGGTGTAATACTCCGATCCGAATAATCCCAACTCTTCGGCAGCAACAGTCATAAACAAAATGCTGCGTCTCGGGCCATGACCATCTTTCTTCGCTTTCGCGAAAGCCGTCGCCAGCTGTAATACTGTAACAGTTCCCGACCCATCATCGTCAGCACCGTTGCTAACCTGGTCGCCCGTAGCAGCATTCGTTAAACCAATATGATCATAGTGAGCTGTTATCAACAATACCTCGTCTTTCTTATCGGTACCTTCCATGAAGCCCATCACGTTCTCACTCTTCACAGTGTTCTCAATGATCTGCACGTTGAAAGTTGCTTTCACAGGCTTCATCTTCTTCAACGCACCTTTCTTCTGTCCGCCAATCACCGGCCGCAGCTTATCGAATGGTCCAAACATATTCTCAACAACTGCTTTGCTCACGATATACAATTGCATCGCATCCGACTTCGAGCGGTCCAACGACATCCTTCCATTCGTTAACGTTCCCTGGAGCTCGGCCATAAAGGTTTTGTATTCGGCATCAGGTACCAATGAATATACCATCACCGCTACAGCGCCTGCAGCCTTCAACTTGGTTACAATGGGGATCACTTTACCAAACTCGAGATCGGCTACAATCAACAATGGTATCCGGTCTTTTACGACTACCTGCACGAGATCATCATCTGTGCCAGCGCCAACAAATACAACTTCGATTGGTTTCGGTCCACCACTATCTGCGGTGCCATAATACACTACATCTTCACGCGACGTGAACTTGCCTTTCGGTGTTTCGATACTGATATCGCCCTGCTTGTATGAATACAAACTGAATGGTTGATAATAACTTCCGTTATTGATCGGGGCGAGTCCTAATCTTTCAAAGTGATCTGCAATAAATGCAGCGGCCATCTTCTGACCTCTCGAACCTGTGAACCGGCCTTCCATTGCATCGGATGCAATGATGGACAGGTTTTCTTTTAATGCTTTCGGTTCGATGAGAGCAGCGTATGGCTCTGGGTCCTGCGCGAACAGGAAATGCGATACAAGAAGTAGCGCCAGGGTTATATGTTGTTTCATGGTTCACAATATAATAAACTCACGCGCGTTAATCATACGCTATGCTTGCACACAGGACTGTCTCATTCTGCCTGGCTTTATTCATTTCCCTTATCATCGGTGTTCATGCTTCGGCACAGGATGCACCGAATTCGTTGTCGCCCGGGAAAAGCAAGGAGGTAGGCTCCATGCTTCAAACAACGACAACCACGTCGAAGAAGAAACATCACAAGTCGTTCTTCTCCCCGCACCGGCAGAATGTAAAGCACACTGCCCGTTACGAATTCTATGAAAGGATCGAGCAGGCTGCGAAAGAAAAGCAACGCCTGTTAAGAAAACTGGCCAAGGCACAGTATTCCGACCCTCGCTATTTCGGCCACAAACGTATTCCGAAGCGCAGGGCGGCGAATAAAATGCGGTACTGCGGCGAATGCGGGATCCGGCACTGATTAATCCGCCGTCTATCCTTTGATTTTTCCTCTTTTCGTATCTTTGTACCCTCATGAAAGGGATTGCTACATTGATCGTGCTGATGCTGGCAGGCGCCGTTGCCTACGGTCAGTCCAATAATCAATCGGCACCTTCATCCCTCAAGCCCAATCTTCCAACAAAAGTCTACGCTCCGAAAACTTCGAAGAAGAAAAAGACCAAAGGTCCGACGTACGATGCACGCGACAAGTTTTACGACAGGCTGGATGATGTGAACAAGCAACGGAGGAAGAGCGAGAAGGCTAAGCTTACTCCACAGTACACCGACTTTCAATACTTCGGACATCGTAAACCACCGAAGAAGCGTCCGCCGGAAAAAATGAAGTACTGCAAAATATGCGGGATTCGTCATTGAACC
>JBBCII010000002.1:0-905166 GCA_037200765.1 Bacteroidota bacterium
GTGAAAGCCTTAACAATAATTCTGGCCTCGATCCTAGCTTCTTTTGTAATGGAGGTGAAGGCCCAGTGTGGTGGCAGCTTGAACGGACCTGCGTCTCTATGTTCGGGAACTACAGGCACTTTGGTTTTTCAGGGCGCCAATGGGTCCACCCATTATCAATTGTATGTTAATGGAAGCGCCAGTGGCACTACCTTCACCGGAAATCCAAGTCCTCCATACAATCAATTCACTTGTAATCCTGGCAACTCCTACCAGGTGAGGGGATCGGGAGGCACCTGTAGCACGTTCACTTCCAATACTGTTACGGTAGCAACTTCTTCAGGAGGAAGCATTTCGATTGGCGGCGGAAATCCGAATATATGCCTTGGAAATTCTGTCACTCTTACGGCATCGGGTGGTTCAAGCTACTCCTGGAACACGGGAGCAACTGGCGCCTCTATCACAGTTAGCCCCACGGTGAATACCACTTACACCGTAACCGGTACAGAACCCGTTTGCAATACATCGAGGAATGCAAGCAGGACGGTGAATGTGTCGCCGAAAGTTACTAAGCCTACAACGCCGTCCGGACCAGGTTCCTTTTGCCAGGGAACTGCAAGTACAAGTTACACCACCAGTGCGACGAACGTAAGCAGCTATCAATGGATAATTACTCCAACAACTGCAGGCAGTGCGGGTAGCTCAACATCAACAGGCACTGTTAGCTGGAATGCTGCGTACAGTGGCTCAGCGACTGTGACCGTAAGAGCGTTTAGCGGTGGATCGTGCAGCTTTACGCAAGACAGTGATCCATATACTGTAAATCTCAACTATACACCGCCCGCCCCGACGGTCTCATCGCCACAAATCGTTGAGTATAATACCACCAAGACCCTCACAGCAAGCGGTGCACTCGCCGGAGAAACCTATAAATGGTATGACAACACGGGTACTCTTTTGGGAAGTGGAAGCCCGGTCGTGGGACCCCTTAATTCCGCGACGTCATACAGTTATACAGCGTCTCGAATCGTTAGCGCAACAGGATGTGAAACACCATCTGGAAGCAGGTCGGGTCTTACACTCAACCTCGTGGTAAGTCCGCCAGCGGTTAGCCTATCAACAAATACGTGCACGGCCCAAACACTAACATTGCCTGCGAGCCCGACTAATGTTACCTGGTATTGGGAGGGAACCAATTCTACTGGAACCGATACGAGTACACCTCTTGGAACTTCCTATTCAATTTCAACAAATGGAAATTATTATGTGAGGGCCAAGGCAAGTACACTGACCTTGTGGAGCACTCCGGTGTTAGTGTCAACTAATGTGGATCCTGTTGATATTCAATTGACATCTTATCAATCTTCAAATCCCGTTGTGCAGGCAACACATTCAATAAGTCTCAAGCCTGGATTTGTTGTTGCGGCAGGAAGTCCTTTCACAGGAAGGATTGCGATTACGAGCGAATGTAACGATCAGGTTAATTGGACCGAGACGATCGCATACGACCAAAATGGAGCAGTAATAGGTGATGCCAGGACATATTTGAATGGAAGCGGGATTGAGATGCAGGCTATGACGATGGATTATATAAATGGAAAAGTTTGGGGAGTACAAACGCTATTTAATAGCTACGGCAAATCAGTGGGAAGTTCACTATCAGCGCCAATACAAGAGAATAATTTCATTTATAAACCCGGTCTTTTATCTGACGCGTCCGGATCGCCGTACTCAGCGGATGATTTTGACAAGCGCACTAACACCAATGTTGCTGGCTCGGGTGAGATAAATTATCCCGCTCCTGTTGGAACGCAGCCGGGAACTATCGGTTGGTATTATAGCAGCAATAATAACTATGAATCCCGCACCGCCACAACGCAATTCCCTTATTCACGAGAGTTCATTCCGGAAGGCTCTGATCCCACAATAGACATATCTGCAGATGCTGGCGACGCATTCCGGATGGGGGCAGGGCACGAAGGTAAGTCCGAACGGCAGCCGATCGTTAGCGGAGAGCTCGATCACTACTATCAGCTCCGCCCTTATTTTGTATCGACTCCGTTGACATCAAATCCAACCGTACTTTCGGCCTCAATCAATGTAAATTCTTCAGCTGGCTGGACTGCTGTAAATGGAGCCTCAATAACATCGGTAACAGGAACTATTGGTATCGTGGCCGGAACAACTGGAACATTTACAGGAGCCTATCCAATTGGTGGTGCCATCACAGTAGCTTCCAATAAAAAATATGTTTTCAGCGTTAAAGGCTTTACAGTCGGCGCAGGCGCACATTCGCCAAGTCTATATGTTACGACGACCACATCTACTCAGTTACTTGTACAGGCAATACCAACCGGCGAAGATCATTGGTACTCCGGCGTGTTTACAGTACCAGGAGGCGTTACAGCAATAAACATCGGCATTGTTTGGAATAGCAATGGAGTTTCTGGGGATGCCTTTACTCTTGAAGCAATCGAGCTTCATGAATCTTCGCCGTCATTTTACCTTGGTTATAAATTCATCTCCACTGACGGAGATGGAAAGCGATCGGTTACGTTCGTCGATCCCGATGGATATGAGGTGGCTTCGGCTGTTGTTATCTCCGCACCCGGCGTAACGCCACTTTCATACGATTATTGGGACTACTCCTACCACAGTGACGCAGGAGAAATTCTGGCTACAGTCGCGCCGAAAGATATAAACACCGTCTCCGGCCTTCGCCCTCCCGCAACAATCTTTAAATATGACCAATTGGGACGAATGATTGAAAGTAGTTCTCCTGATGAGGGGACTTCGCAGTTCGTTTATAGCACTGACGGTAAGATTCGTTTTTCTCAGAGTCAAATACAGCGAGATGCGACAATAAAGAGATTTTCATATACTAACTACGATAACCTTGGAAGACAAATAGAATCTGGAGAGTATTCCACCACTACTGGCAGTGCGTATGTTTTTGAGCCCTATACGACGAACATCCCTTCAACATATAGCGTTCTTAACCTTATTGATAATACCGGATTCACGGGCGTGAGTCGTACACTTGATAATGTGCGATGTACAGACTACGTTTACTTTACTTATGATGTAGCCGGTAGCGGGGCTCCCGTTGTCCAGAACTTCCTCATCGGACGTGTGAGCAAGACCGAGAATGCAAATGCTTCCACGTGGTACAGCTATGATGAATTTGGTAATGTTGTATGGACGATCCAGAGCATATCAGCTTTGGGAAGTAAAAGGATTGACTATACATATGACTACTTAGGAAACGTCACTCAAGTTGCGTACCAGGCGGGGCAGGCGGATGCATTTTATCATCACTATGAGTATGACATTGAACAAAAGTTGGCCAACGTTTACACCAGCCCCGATGGAACAATAAAAACTTTACGGGCAAAATATTATTACTACCAACACGGCCCGTTGAAACGTGTTGAACTCTTAAGTGGATCAAATAAAATTCAGGGAATCGATTATGTATACAACATCGAGGGATCACTAAAGGCGATTAATCATTCCGATCCTTTGCTCGATCCGGGTAATGATGGTGCTGGTTCTGGGTTTCCTCGGGATGTGTTTGGAATGGCGTTGGATTACTTTTCGGGAGATTATACGGGAGCGAACTTTTCCACGCTTGGTTCTATGACTACGCCAGGTTACACTGATAGCTTCACCGGCCTTATAAAAGCACAGCGCTGGCATAGCGCCGTAGATAATCATTCGAAGGCGGGTTACGCTTACGTTTATGACACAGTTGATGAACTTCTATCCGCCAACTGGGGTTCCGTAACCGGGTCATCCGGGAGCTACTCGTTTAGTGCCTCCTCACCACAATCATTTAAGGAATCGATCGGGTCTTACGATAAGAATGGAAATATCATGTCGCTTACTCGTAATGGAAAGGGCACAAATGTCCTCGGCAACTACACATATAATTATGCCTCGGCCAATAATAATCAGTTAACTTCCATAACCGGGGGAACTCACACTGTATCGTATACCTATGATTCTATCGGGCAGATGATACAGCAAGTAGAGGGATCAAATACGATGAAGATTAGTTATAATGTTTTTGGTTTGGTGAATGATGTGCGAGACGCAGCTAATAATCTCCTGGAAACTTACACTTACGACGACAATGGGGATATAGTAAAGAAAGAGATTTATAATGCGGGAGTTTTAAAGAAAACAAATTGGTATATACGCGATGCGTCAGGCAAGCCGTTTGCTATTTATGAAACGATCGGAACCACAACTAGTTTGATCGAGCAACCGGTATATGGAGCAGATAGAATTGGAATGATGAAATCGAAGGTTGGCGGGTTGAAGTATTTCTACGAGGTCAAAGATCACCTGGGCAATGTGCGCGCGGTTATTGGCGACCCCACTACAGAGTCGCCCGTTGCAACATACGAGAACGTGAATGCCACATCAGAGCGAGGTAATTTCCTTCGCTACGACAACGCCCGGCGCGTAGGCTCTCCGCTTTTTGATCATACGAATGAGAGTACGGGAGGGACGACTACAACGTTATACACTAACGACTTCAGTGCATCACGCACGCCAATACAGAGTAATGGAACTATTGTTCTTAGTCTTGTCAGTGGTCGTTTGAAAGCCACTAATGCAGGTGCTTATAACCAGGTCTATTTGGATATCGCAACGTCCGCAGGATCAACCTACAAAGTAACGGTGGATGTAGACGTGAACAGCGGGCCGGCCATGGTGATCTATGCAAACGATCAATCCCTTGGACAGATCCTTGCGACTGTGTCCGTTAGCACCACAGGAACCTACACTTATAATTTCACGGCGATGACGTCGTCGACGCGGATCTTTTTTAACAACAGTTCTACCGGGCCGAGGGATTTCTATCTCGATAACATGTTGATTGAAAACCTGTCGCCGGGTGGCGCTTATGCGGAAAGGCTAAATGGATCGACGAATGAAAAATATGGTGTAGCGCGGTCATTAAGTGTAATGCCGGGTGATACTGTGAAACTCGAGGTCTTTGCGAAGTACGTAGACACCAACAGTGCCAACTGGACGACGGCCTTTAATACGTTGATAGGCCAGGTCTCCGCTCATATCGTTGGGGTAGTCGTAGACGGAACAGGTTATAATACAAGCACTTCATCGTTTGGATTCGGTGGACTGGTCAATACGTCGGGTAGTACAGGAGGACCAAAGGCATATCTCAACTGGCTGATATTCGACCGCAATTATACTCTTATGAATGGCGGGTACGTAAGGCTCAGCAGCGCAGCTCGCGAGTACGGTCAGAATGTTGCTCATGAAAGACTGGCAATATCGTTCACGGTCAATGAGCCGAGCTATGTCTATACATTCCTGAGCAACGAAGAACCGACGGGCTCGCCGGTCGATGTTTACTTCGATGACTTCAAAGTCACGCAAGTGCACGGAACTGTTGTAGCAGGCGGTGATTATTATCCGTTTGGATTGCCAATTGATACAAGACAGATGACGCAGGAGAATTATCGGTTTGGATATCAAGGTCAATATTCGGAGAAGGATAGCTTGACGGGATGGAACTCGTTTCAATTGAGGATGTACGATACGAGGTTTGGGAGATGGATCAGCCCGGATCCGAATGGACAGTTTGCGAGCCCGTATCTTGGCATGGGAAATGTTCCTCATTTAGGCGCTGATTCCGATGGCGGATGGGTTTCAATGTTTGGTTGGAAAGGAGCGCTTATAGGTGCAGCTGTTGGCGCTGGTGTTGGATTAGCAGTTGATAAGGATAATTGGGGCTGGTATGCACTTGGAGGTGCAGCAGCCGGTGGTTTTTTAACAAGTGATTTCGCTAAGATACGTGTTTGGGGAACGCATGATTTGTGGGGAATAGGAGCCGCTCCGAATGGTCGTGAATATTTAAGAAGGATTTATCCATCTGGTCATACTATGACTGCATCAACATTTACAGCGACAAGAAATGGTTTAAATGTAGAGTTGTTGTTCAAGAAGGGGTTATTGAGTGGCTTGGCGGATTTTAGATGGATACAAACAATTAGAACAAACGACCCTTTAGGTGGAGCTGATCCTCCATACAATGATCCCCAACCTCCTGACGATGGTAAACCATTTTACTGGACAGATCCAGAGGAAATTACGTATGGTAGATCTCCAGGATCCGATTCAAGATTTTCTGATGTCCCTTCCAGGAGACCTACTCCAGGAAAAACAATAAGATGGGAAGGTGAACTTTCTCTTGTTGGAAAAAATAGTGCAGGTAGATATGAAGCAGTTAGAACTATGCGTTATGGATTCAAGATCAAGAACGGAGCAGTTAAGCTGAAACCAATAAGAGAAGTAAGGCCATCAGGATTCCAAAGAAGAACAATTAAAAGCGCAAGGTAATGACACCGATATTCTTTAACATAATCGTAGCATTGGCCATTCTTCAGCCAGATAATGGCACAACAATAAGAATTGATCATGTGGGTGTTAGTGACAAGCCGGTCCCATCGCTCTGTATGAGTGTATCTTTAGCTAATTGTAATGAATCAGCCTTTGATAAAAGCATAGTAGTTAGTAAAGATGAAATACAAGCAATAGAGAAATTTGTGAGCGACAAAAAAGTATCTACTGAGTTCAATGCTCAAAGTGCTTATGAAATGGGGTCATTTAAAATTACTGTTCGAAAAAACAGTATAATAGATATAAGTTATGTTCTTGATGAGAGAAAAAAATCTATTAACTATCTTAATGCACTACTTAAAGATTTGTCATCAAGTAATAACTCAAAATTGCAGGATGAATTGCAGAACATTTTAAAGCGAATTGACTATTAGTGCTGATCGTAGATCTATGAATAGAGCCCAATCGAAAACCGGTTGGGCTTTTTTTAATGCGCGTAAGCCTTGCGGGCCTTAGTGTACCGGTGAAAGCTCCCCTCAGTTACATCGCGTAGATCCTCCGGCGTTTTAAATAAGTGTGCATCCAGAATGCCGTTTCAGGATCCGCGGGAAGCTATTCCTTCTCCGCAGCGTCACCTCAATCATTTAAGGAAGCAATTGGAAGTTATGACAAGAATGGAAATATCCAATCGCTTACACGCAACGGGAAGGATGCCCTTGTTCTTGGCAATTACACCTATCACTATATCAACAGTACCAACAAGGTAGATTCAATAAAAGGTGGGTCGAGTCCTGTATTGTACACGTACAATTCGATAGGCCAGATGAAGCAGCAGGTTGAAGGCACCCGTACCATGAAGGTTAGCTACAATGCCTCGGGTCTTGTTAAGGACGTAAAGGATGCCAGCAATAATCTCATGGAGAGCTACTTCTATGATGATCGCGGCGACCTGGTAAAAAAAGCAGTTTACAACGCAGGAGTGCTGCACAAAACCACCTGGTATGCCAGAGATGCTTCCGGCAATCCGCTTGCGATCTATGAGACTGTTGGAAGCACTACCTCGCTGGTTGAACAGCCCGTTTATGGTAGTGGACGCATAGGGATGTTGAAGTGGAAGAGCGGTGTATCGAAATTCTTCTACGAGGTTAAGGATCACCTGGGCAACGTGCGCGCGGTTGTCGGCGACCCCACCACTGAGTCACCCGTTGCCACGTATGAGAACGTGAATGCCACATCAGAGCGAGGTAATTTCCTTCGCTACGACAACGCCCGGCGCGTAGGCTCTCCGCTTTTTGATCATACGAATGAGAGTACGGGAGGGATGACTACAACGTTATACACTAACGACTTCAGTGCATCACGCACGCCAATACAGAGTAATGGAACTATTGTTCTTAGTCTTGTCAGTGGTCGTTTGAAAGCCACTAATGCAGGTGCTTATAACCAGGTCTATTTGGATATCGCAACGTCCGCAGGATCAACCTACAAAGTAACGGTGGATGTAGATGTGAACAGCGGGCCCAGCCATGGTGATCTATGCAAACGATCAGTCCCTTGGACAGATCCTTGCGACTGTGAACGTTAGCAGTACTGGAACCTACACTTATAATTTCACGGCGATGACCTCGTCGACGCGGATCTTTTTTACAACAGTTCTACAGGGCCGAGGGATTTCTATCTCGATAATATGTTGATTGAAAACCTGTCACCGGGTGGTGCTTATGCGGAAAGGCTAAATGGATCGGCGAATGAAAAATATGGTGTAGCACGATCATTAAGTGTAATGCCGGGCGACACTGTGAAACTCGAGGTCTTTGCGAAGTACGTGGACACCAACAGTGCCAACTGGACGGCGGCTTTTAATACGTTGATAGGCCAGGTCTCTGCTCATATCGTTGGGGTAGTCGTAGATGGAACAGGTTATAACACCAGCACGTCATCGTTTGGATTCGGTGGATTGGTCAATACGTCGGGTAGTACAGGAGGACCGAAGGCATATCTCAACTGGCTGATATTCGATCGCAATTATACTCTTATGAATGGCGGGTACGTAAGGCTCAGCAGTGCAGCTCGCGAGTACGGTCAGAACGTTGCTCATGAAAGACTGGCCACATCGTTCACGGTTAACGAGCCGAGCTATGTCTATACATTCCTGAGCAACGAAGAACCGACGGGCTCACCGGTCGATGTTTACTTCGATGACTTTAAAGTCACGCAGGTACATGGAACCGTGGTATCAGGTGGTGATTATTATCCGTTTGGATTGCCAATCGATACAAGGCAAATGACGCAGGAGAATTATCGCTTTGGATACCAGGGACAGTATTCGGAGAAGGATAGCTTGACTGGATGGAACTCGTTTCACTTGAGAATGTATGATGCGAGGTTTGGGAGATGGATAAGCCCTGATCCGAAGGGACAGTTTGCGAGTCCTTATGTGGGGATGGGGAATAATCCGGTTAATGGGACCGATTCCGATGGAGGTCTTTTCGGTCGGCTTCGAGCACAATTAGCAGCTGCGTTTACACCTGGAGGCTATATGGAAGGATTTCGAGGGTAATTGGCACGCATCCGGAACCAGATCTTTTGTTAGTGAAGAAGGGGTTATTGTTCAAAATTTCGATGTTGGTAATTATGGCGGGAGTTGGTTCAGAGGGGTACAACTTGATCCCATATTGGAACGGGCCACAGCGCATTACAATAGGATCCAGATTGATAAATTATCAAATTATGACAAAATTATCGCCAGAGGTGGTGATGGTATTCGACCTGTTTTCATTGAGTTTGAGATTGCTCTTTTATTCACCACCGCCGGAATCGGGAATGTCGCTGAGGAAAGTACTCATACAATCTATCGTGTAGTTTCTAAAGAGGAAGCTGCCGATGTTCTCGTTAATGGCTTCAGACAAGCTCCAATCAGTTCTAAAATTTCGTCTTACGAAGGTAAACTCTTTTGGTCAAATATTGACGATGCAAAATGGTTCAAGAGTTGGAAGGGTGCAGATGATGTAATTCTCAAAGTGAAAGTTAATGACAGCTTCATATATGAGAATGGATATGATGCAGGACGACTGTTTTACTACGTAAACCCCGAGAGAATGTCTACATTTAATTCAGCTACTAAAGTTATAAGGTGATGAAGCAAGTAGATTTATATTGTCATATGCCTTGGACCGGAAATGAAGAATCCCTAAGGGATAGAGTATTTCTTTTTTGCATTGATAAAAAATGCATGACTGGAAAAGTCATTGCAGTTACAAGGTTGTCAACAAACGAAAAATTTGAATTAGCTGTGTCTTTTATTGAACCAAAATATTTTGAAAACGAAAAAAAAATAGGTAGTAGGATTACGATCCAAGAAGCTTCAGAAATATTAGCAGAAGGAATTGTGACAAGAGTGCCGTAGAGTTGATGTTGCCGTAAAGCGGTAGCCAGCAGAGCTCAATATTCGGTTGCCTACGAAATGAGGTTGGCGAATAGCTTGTATCCTGATAAGCCAGATCTCAGGCCATACCATCGGCATGGTCGTAGACGGCACTGCTTATAACACCAGTATGTCATCGTTTGGAGCAAAATATAATGAGAAATTATTTAAAACTTCATCCAAATGCATTTCAAGTAATAAAACCATAAGAGCTATGATTGATGGAACAAAATATATAGAAATAGTAAAACTATTTTTTTCTTTTATGATTACTGAATTTGGATTTAGGCTATCAAAAGAAACAGAGAATGGGAATGCATTTTATGATGTGGAGTATAGTGACTCAGGGAGAGTTGTTTCTATATCCTATGAAAATATAGAAGATTATCTACAAGTGATAGTCTTTAAGTTGAAAGACGGAGAGCTTCCAGATTATGATGACAAAACACATACGTTGCATTTGAATGAGCTGAATAAAATGATTCTTTTTGGAATTGATAAAAATGAAATTAAAAAAAATAACGAAGACTTTGATAAGTTTGATGCGGATGACGAGTTAGAGCGAAAATTATTAAAATCAGCAAAGGAATTGAGGTTGGCTTTAAAGCATTGGAATAAAGTTTAGGTTGCGTATGCTGTACGTAATGGCCACTGAGGGGGAACTAACTTAGTTTATCAGACGAATGTATGATGCAAGGTTTGGAAGATGGACAAGCCCTGATCCAAAAGATCAGTTTGCGAGTCCTTATGTGAGATGAGAAGTAATCCGGTTAATGGGACCGATTCCGGTACTGTATTGGAACGAATGAAGATTTTCAATTTTAGCGGTCAAAACGGATTTTCTTCCAGCAGGTAATAGGATTGTAAGATGGATTATAAGATTTTTTATAACGCGTGATAGTTTTTGGGAAGCTCGAGTTGATAAGGTAATTGACCGCATTGATGACGCAGGATATAAACACTACTTTGCGGAGCAAGATTATGGCACTTCTTTAGAAGGGTTAACGGTGATACTAACGTGTCAAGACCCAAATTTGAACTTGAAGCAAAGAATTAGGTTATCAAAAAAGGAAAGGAAAATATATTTAGATATAATGCTTGACTTGCCCCACTTTGTTGAAGTAAGTCAAAAAGAACGAGAGAAAATGATTGTGAATAAACTCATTGCAGAGATACCCCCAATTATCACGAAATATAGATTAGAAGATTTTAACCTTGTGAAGTTTGAAACAGATTTAAAAAATTGGATGACAAAAATTTTATAAAGCAAAAGCCGCGTGAGGGGCCTTGCTATTTTACATCAGAGAACACCACTATAACCTTTCAGAAAAGTCTGCCGATCAACGCTTCTTCCATTCGTCAGCGTTTTCTTTAATCGAAACAAAGCAGTAATCTAGCAACTCCGTACACGGCCTTTTAACTTAAAAAAGTGCATTTCCCAATTCGACCAGCGATTGCCTTTTTCCTCGCGCAGCTCCTCTGTCATCTCTCTTTTGCCCAAAACATGATCCTCAATCCCAGCTTCGAATGTGGCTACGATTTTTGCGGCGCGTTTCAGGGAAGCCAGGAAGAAATCTTCTCTGTTTACGCGTGCGACTGGCTTATATCAGGTGGGGGAACAACAGATATCTACAGCACAAAGGTTTTTCCGAAGGAGTGTATGATGCATCAGCCATACGAAGGAAATCCTCACAGCGCCACTGGCGATCAGTTGCCAAATACCGGTCAAAGATTCGCCGGACTATTCACATGGAATTATCCAAATCCCCAGGCAACTCCCGATGAGAATGAGTATCGCGAATATCTCCAAATAAAATTAACGGAGCCCACTGTGCCCGGAGATGTCTATTGTTTCGAGATGTATGCGTCACTTGCAGACTTCTCAAAATTTGCCTCAAACGGACTCGGCATGGCGTTGAGTGTCGACCTCGCATGGCCAATCAGTTACAACGCTTTGAAACTCTCGCCCCAAATATATTTCGATAAATCGTTGAAAGACTTTACAAACTGGACCAGGCTCGGTGGTTTTATCACTCCAACAGAAGCCTTTAACTACCTTGTCATCGGAAATTTTTTCACCGACCCTCTGACATCGTTTGTTGAGGCTCACGGCCCCGTACAAAATATTGATGCGGCTTATTACTATGTCGACGATGTTTCACTCGAGAAGCTTCCTTATGACAAATTTGCCTTCAGCGGCGACACCGTCATCTGTGTCAACGACGAAACAACGATAGCCGCCAACGTAGGTTCCAGCTACGTGATCTGGCAGAAGCTTGGCGAAACAGACACTGTAAGTGTTGGACCACATTTTACGACAGCACCAAAGCAGACGACAACTTATCTCGCTACAACCCGGGGATGCGGGAAAGAAGTCAAAGACACGGTCACTGTTTATGTTCATCCAACACTCACCGTCGAACTTCCAGCCGATACAACCATCTGCGACGGAACTTCTATAAACATTCATGCAGGCAACGGATATCATTCTTACCTGTGGCAGGATCAATCAACGAACGAATTCATCACAGTGAGTAAGGCAGGACTTTATGGTGTTACAGTTTCGAATAGTCTGGACTGCCAGGCACAAGACGAAATGAAAGTAAGTATAAAATCAATTCCGAAAGTCGATCTCGGTGACGACCTCTTCCTGTGCTCCAAACGTTTTCCCACGTTGCGTGCTGGTAAAGGATACGATACATACACATGGTCTTCTGGTGCTGTCGATTCGTTATATACTCCCGATGCTGCAGGCAACTATAGAGTTACCGTGGCAAACCAATGTGGCGAAGCTCATGATGAAGTCCGCATATTTGCTTCTGAAGATATTGTTGTTCCAAACGTTATAACCGTTAACGGTGACAATCTTAATGACCTGCTGAAAGTGCAACCAGATATTGTCGGAGGCTTAGGCGCCATGCGGATTTTTAACCGATGGGGTAAAGAGGTTTACCGGGAAGACAAGTACGAAGATCAATGGCCAGTGAACGGAAATGATGTTGCGCCTGGAACATACTACTATCTATACACAATGCCGGGCTGCCCTTCAATAAAAGGTTTTATTGAAGTGATTAAATAATGAAACTTAAATCATCATAAAAATGAAACCAGAAGACATGATCGAAAATATTAATTCCAGGGAGGACTTTATTATATTCCTCCAGGCACTGAGAGACGACCTCTATACTAATGCACAAACATGGTATAATGTGACGATAGAAAATCACCTTGACTCAATGCTTGCGTGGACGAAGGAGGGAAAGGGGTCTCAAAATGCCAGTTGGAAGGAATTTGCAATAATACTTACCAAAGCAAAGTTTTACGGCTATATCGACCGATCTATATAATCTTTACTTTAAATATGTGATGTTAATTATTTGGTAATCAAATAATTATAACTAACAGAATATTCTTTCGTCAATTTCGTTATTTTTGCTGATTCTGCATATTACGTGCACGCACGAATGACCCGCGCCCTTACCCTGATCGTTGGACTTGTCGTCCTGCTCGCGACGTCGTCGTGTACCCAGAAAATGATCTGCCCGGCGTACCAAAGCTCGTTCATCTACGACAAAGAAGCGCTCCGAAAGAAATTCAGTTACTTCAAAGAAGACTCAACGCCGAAGATCCTCACCGCCAGCAAGACCAAATACCTCATCGCCGTACCCGAGTCCTATCGCAAGAAAATGCGCGGACTAAAAACGGTGGAGATGAAACCGGTGTATCCCGTAATACCCGATTCTCTTAAGCTCAACAAGGGCGAAGATCTCATTCTCGCCGAACGCGATGTTATCGACAGCGCCGCCGCTCCGCAGCAAGACAGCGTGTATGCGATCACGAAAACAAAAGAGAAGTACAACGTAGACCAGGACATCTACATGTGGTACTTCCGCGATCAATTAGTGTTGCCTGATGTTCGTGCGGCAATGGAAACACAGACCGAGAACAAAGCGAAAGCTGCGAAGGCCGAAAAGAAGAAAGGCAACTTCTTCCAGAAGCTCATGTTCTGGAAAAAGAAACCCGCTGCCGATTCAACGGCTGTCGAAGAGACCGTGACAACAGCAACAGATACAACTTCCACACCTCCGAAGAAGAAAGGGTTGAAGGGAATGTTTGGTGGTAAGAAGAAAGATCCTGCCGCGCCTGACAAAAAGAAAGAGGATGCGAAGAAGGATGAGAATGATGGTTTTTGAAACTGTCATTACCCGCGCATGCGGGTAAGCCCGTGTCGAGACTGGATTGCCCGGACGGAGCCGTGCAATGACGGTTAACTGAACAACGTCAGGTTACCGAACTGATCGGCGGGAGGCACTGGAATAATCAGCGTAGCATCATCTGCTTTCGGATCTGCAATTCTTGGCGACACCGAAAAAGTCTCAACTGTTCCTTCGAAGGCATGAAGACACGACACCAACTGTTCTTCCGAAGCTTCGGCATTCATCCACACCAATGTTTCTTCCTGCATTAATATGGCAGGCATCCGTTCCGAGATCTCTGCAACCATTCCCGATGATGGAACTGTGATCATCATGAACGTGTGGACCATATTGCCCTCTTCGTCATCGTATTCATCCCAAAGTCCGGCTATTGCAAACAATCCCTTTGGCTTTAGCTCAACACGATAGGGGACTGTCGTTTTCTTTCCGATCTTCTTCCATCCATAAAATCCGTCGGCTGGAATAATGCATCTCGATTTCTTTAATTGCTTCCGAAGCGTCGGTCGTTCGTTGATCTGCTCGAGTCGGACGTTGATGATCTTCTCGCCGATCGGTTTGTTCTTCGACCACTCCGGTGCCGTGCCCCAATAGAAGTGTGACAGGCCTGCGCTTCCCAGCGTGATCACGGGCAATAGCTGCGCCGGCGCGGCATTATAGCGCGGCCGTTCGAGTCCATGAGGATCGATCGAAAAGAAAGATTGAACCTTGTCGGCTCCCGCTGCCAATGAATACCTGTCGATCATTTTTCTATTGCGCTGATAAACTGCAGTGCACGCAGTTCGGACCAATATAGTCCATTTTGATTGAACATCGCAAAACCCACGTGACCACCGTGCTCCGAATAATCGAACTCGATAAACTTATTGTCGATATGTGTCGGGTAACAATCTTCGGCCAGGAACGGATCGTTCTTCGCGTTCACGATCAACGTCGGTACGCCGATATCCTTAAGGAAATACAACGAACTGCACGACCGGTAGTAGTGTACAGCATCTTTGAAACCGTGAAGCGGAGCCGTGTAACGATCGTCGAAAGTCTTTAACGTCGCGATCTTTTCGATGTTTGCTATGTCGAGTCCTTCCATCAGCTTCGACTTATCGATGACTTTCTTTTTCAGGCTTCGGAGAAACCGGTCGGCATACGGCCATGAAATTTTTGCACAACTGCTTTCAAGATTAAGAGGAACCGAGAACACTGCCGCACCGTCTATTTTTCGTTGCTGCTCGCCCAGGTATTTCAGTGTGATGTTCCCGCCCAGGCTAAAGCCGATCAAAAAGATCTTTTTGTATTTATTGGATGCATGTTTAACAACAACATCAAGATCATCGGTGGCGCCGCTGTGATAGAATCGCAGCCTGCGATTCATCTCTTCGCCACAACCGCGATAGTTCCAGGCAATCACGTCGTATCCATCATTGAAGAATACCTTTGCCATTCCCCTTACGTACGCGCGGGAGCTGTTGCCTTCGAGACCGTGAGAGATAATGACAACTTTATCGGATCCGCCTTCGAGAAGATCCAGGTCTAAAAAATCATCATCAGGTGTTGCTATACGTTCGCGGCGAAAGCCGCCAACATCTACTTTCCTGAACAGAGCAGGGTAGATGGTTTCAAGATGTTTGTTGAAGAGAAGGGAGGGCGGACGATAACCATACCCTATTTCCATCCCATCCGGTCTTTTAAGGTTGTGATGTGAGCGAGGTGATGATCGCCGTGCCAGGCATAATTGTGAACGAGACGCTCAAGGCTCACATTCTTACCGGTTTCGGGATGAGTATATTCTTTCTTCAGATCGGCCGGGGTCAACAGGCGCATAACGGTTGTCAGCTTTACATGAAGCGCCTTCAGTACATTAATAGAAATATCCGGTGCTAATTTCGTTTCGGCAGTCACAGCCCAATCCTTTTCATTATAAGCTTTGATCAAAGGCGTGGGTTCCGTAAGGGTCCACTTAATGCGGATGTAAGCATTGGTATGACTATCAGGCACGTGGTGAACGACCTGTCGCACGGTCCATCCGCCATCGCGGTAAGGTGTATCGAGCTGCTGGTCGGTCAGGCCTTTGATGGCTGCTTCCAGTCGTGCAGGCAGTGTTTCGATGCGGGCAATATATGAGGTTATTTCTTCGGCAGTGTAAGATTCCTTTGGTTGGAACTTGCCGATCGGGTAACTCGGATCTGTCATTGGGCTAATCTTTTTCTGTGACGGCCTCGGTAAGCTCTTCGTCGGTGTAACCCTTCTTAAGCTTCACGGGTTTAGAGCCCTCGCCAGGTTTTCGCTTTTTCTTCACGCGAATGTTGGTGAGCTCGATGAGCAGCGAGAATGCCACTGCGAAGTAGATGTATCCTTTCGGGATCACATAGTGTAAAGATTCGAGGAAGAGCATGAAGCCGATCAATATCAGGAAGCCCAAAGCGAGCACTTCCATCGACGGGTGTTGTTGAATAAACCGGCTGATCGCGCCTGAGAAGAACATCATCACGCATATCGAAACGATAACGGCGATGATCATAATGATCACTTTATCGACGATCCCGATCGCTGTAAGTATAGAGTCGAAAGAGAAAATGATATCTAATAAGATGATCTGGAGGATGGTTCCTGAGAGGGTAACAGCCGGGCCTTTCTTTTTCTCACCGTCTTCGCCGTCGTCGCCTTCCATTTCATGGTTGATCTCCATGGTGCTTTTCGCGATGAGGAACAGTCCGCCGAAACCCAAAATAAGGTCGCGGCCGCTGAATGCCATCGCGTGTTGCATGATGAAATTCTTGGGTATGGTGAACAGGGGTTCAGTGAAGGTGATGATCCAGGTAATACCGAGGAGGAAGCAGATGCGGACAATCATGGCCAGCGCGAGACCCACATTGCGGGCGCGGGCGCGTTGCTCCTCCGGGAGCTTGTTGGACACAATGGAAATGAAAATGATGTTGTCGATGCCGAGAACAATTTCCAGAAAGCATAGTGTAAGTAAGGCTAGCCATGTATCGGCTTTCAGGAACAAGTCCAAGCTCATAGGGTGCGGCTGTGGTTCTTCTCTAAATCGAACTTCCAAATTAAGGAAAGACACCAATAATAAAAATTTTGAGGTCTAAAAACCGTCCTCTCACACAGATGTTATTTTTAGCAAATTTTAAGCGAGAAATTGTGGTGGATTTTGGGCAAAAACAGAAGAAATCTTTTGCAACAAAAGAGGTTGTTGCGACATCAAAGGTTTATTTTGAGCGGTTATAGATAGTAAGGAGAGATGCCAGAGCGGTCGAATGGGCCGGTCTCGAAAACCGGTGTGCGGGCAACTGTACCGAGGGTTCGAATCCCTCTCTCTCCGCCTTCGGTCGCGCCCACACGCGACCTACGGCGGACGCGGTCCGCAATGTTTCGGTCGCGCTTACACGCGACCTTCGGGGGATGAGCCGCAATGCTTCGGTCGCCGAAGCTTCAGTGTAGCGACATTCGTGGTCCGGAATGAAAAACAACGGAAAACCATACGTATATATAGTGCAGACATGGCGTGAAAACCGGGCCACTGGATCCCGATGTCTCTTTTCTGGAGTCACCAGGAACAGAGCCTCAAAATCATAACCTCGAATGAAAGTCCTCTTACTCTTCTTCACTTTAATCACCACAGTTGCCATGTCGCAATCAACCACCAAATACCTCGCACTTGGCGACTCCTACACAATTGGCGAAAGTGTAACGGAAGGGGAACGCTGGCCCGTGCAATTGGCCGAAGCCCTTCGCAAGAAAGGACGTGAAATAGAAGGACCGAAGATCATCGCAACAACCGGGTGGCGTACCGATAATCTCGGTAACGCTATCAATATCGCCAACCTGAAACCCGAATATGGTCTCGTCTCTTTATTAATAGGTGTCAACAATCAATACCAGGGTAAACCGATCGATCAGTTCCGAAAAGAATTCGAAGAGCTGTTGAACGTAGCTATTCGTCTTGCACAAGGAAAGAAGGAGAATGTGTTTGTTGTGTCGATACCCGACTATGGATACACGCCGTTTGGTAAACCCAATCAGCCGAAGATCTCGAAAGAGCTCGATGACTATAATAATATCAGCAAGACCATTACAGAGAAATACGGAGTGAAATATTTTTACATAACTGAGATCAGCAGGAGAGGACTTGATGATCCGGGGTTAGTTGCATCGGATGACTTACATCCGTCGGGAAAACAGTATGGTCAGTGGGTTGACCTTATTTTAAAAGCGGGACTATAACCTTCGTAAGATTCTTCGCCACAATCTTATGCCCTTCAACATTCGGATGAATGCCATCTGGTAAGTTCAACTTCTCATCGCCTGCAACACCTTCGAGTAAGAAGGGCATCAGCGTAGCGTTATTCTTTTTCGCGAGGTCGGGATAAATGCTCCTGAAATCATTCGTATAATCTTTGCCAAGGTTGGGCGGCACCATCATTCCCAGCAATACGAACTTTACATTCGGATACTTCGCCTTCACCTTATCTATGATCGACTGAAGGTTCTTGCGTGTTTGGTCGAGCGGCAGACCACGAAGACCATCGTTGCCACCAAGTTCCAACACAAAAATATCTACCTGTTGTCGCAAGATCCAATCGATACGACTCAGTCCACCGGCTGATGTTTCGCCGCTCAACCCTGCGTTTGTAACCTTCACTTGTTGCGAAGTCTTATTGAGCTCTTTCTCCACCAGCGCCGGGAACGCCTCTTCGGGAGAGAGACCATAGCCTGCCGTAAGGCTGTCGCCGAAAAAGAGAATGTTCTTCGTGGGCGCAGGGGCGATCATCATAACAAACGATGCAATAAAAAGGATGAGTTTGCCGACCATAGTTTATAGTCTGTGTTATGTCAAATATTCTGTAAAAATCGTGAATATTGACTTTCTTTCCTTCTTTAAATATTATGCCAGAAACCGTACTCCAGGCCGAGAATCTCTCCAAAACATATTCATCGGGTGACCGGAAGCTTACAGTCCTTGAAGGAGTTTCATTTACAGCCGAACAGGGCACAACAATGTCGATCATAGGCCCTTCGGGCAGCGGCAAAACAACATTACTCGGACTTTGTGCCGGCCTCGATGTTCCAAGCAGCGGCGTAATTTCTTTGATGGGCTTTCGCCTGAATGCAATGAGCGAAGACGATCGTGCATACATACGAAATCAATATGTCGGATTCGTGTTTCAGAACTTCCAGTTGCTTTCAACATTAACCGCCCTCGAAAATGTGATGGTGCCGTTGGAGCTTCGTGGTGAGAAACATGTAGAAGGAAAAGCGAAAGACCTTCTCGCACGCGTGGGACTCGAAGACCGGCTTCATCATTTTCCTTCGCAACTATCAGGCGGCGAGCAGCAACGCGTTGCCATGGCCCGCGCTTTCATTACATCACCGAAAATATTATTCGCAGATGAACCAACCGGCAATCTCGATGACGAGAACGCACAGGGCATAACAAAGCTTTTGTTTGATATCAATAGAGAAGAGAAGACGACGTTGGTTTTGGTAACTCATAATCTCGAACTCGCACAGAAGACAGAAAGGATCCTGAAGATGAAAGGCGGTCATATCATAGATGAAATCAGGTCATGATCGAGTACATCATCAAGATAAAACGTAAGACCAAAAACATTCTTACTGATAGGTGGGTGTGGAGGATGGCGTGGCGCGATGCACGTCACAATGTATCGCGACTGATGTTGTTTACAGCGTCGCTCATCACAGGTATTACCGCCGTTGTTTCGATCGGTTCACTCAACTATTCTCTTCAAAACGACCTCGATCGGAATGCAAAAGAGCTGCTGGGCGCCGATATGGTTGCCAATGGCAATAAGAAGTTCGAACCTGCTGTTCTTGCAGCTTTCGACTCAACAAAATTTGAGCAGGCATCGGAGTCGGAGATGGCTTCGATGGTGATGTTCATGAATAATCGTCAGTCGAGATTGGTACGGCTTGTTGCCCTCGAAGGAAATTTTCCTTTCTACGGTGCTATCGAAACATTTCCGGAAGATAGTTATGCGAAAATGAAGACGGGTCGCTGGGCGATGCTCGACGAATCGCTTGCGAGTCAGTACGAGGTAAGTACCGACGATTCACTGAAAGTTGGCAACGTTACATTCAGGGTCGCCGGTGTTGTGCGTCGCTTTCCTGGTGGCACAGGCATTCTCTCTTCGTTCACACCGTCGGTTTATATCTCACACGCAGAGCTCGACTCAACGGGGCTGATCCAATATGGAAGCCGTGTTACATACAAACGTTTCTTCAAGACGCCCTCGGACGACGTGGCTGCGAAGGAAGAGAAAGTGTTGCGACCCATGCTCCGCAAGTATGGTCATTGGCTGGAGACAGTCGATACGCGGAAAGAAGATCTCGGTCGTGATTTTAAATCGGTATATCGTTTCTTTTCACTGCTGGCGTTCGTAGCGCTGGTGCTGGGCTGTATTGGTGTTGCAAGCTCCGTTCATATTTATGCACGCGAGAAAAGAGAAGAGGTCGCCGTTCTCCGGTGTGTTGGCACATCGGGATGGCAGGCATTCAATATTTATTTCATACAGGTGGCAGTGTTGGGGTTGTTGGGAAGTATTGCCGGGGCTGCGTTGGGCGTTGGAGTGCAACAGGTTGTTCCGCTTGTGTTTGCAGATTTCGTCCCTGTGGAATTGCAATTCGGGATTTCGTGGCCGGCTGTGATCGAGGGATTGTTGCTGGGCATCGTGGTGTCGATACTGTTTACTGTGCTTCCGCTGATATCGGTACGCTTTGTACCACCACTCACCGTGCTGCGGGCCGATTTCCAGGGAGAAAGAGTTTTTTCACGCGCAAGAATTGTAGTGATCACGCTGATCGTATTGTTTCCGGTTGTATCGGCTGCACTTCAAACTGGTAATTTTATCTATGGATTGTTCTTCGCATTGGGCATTATGGCCGCGCTTGGATTACTGGCATTGGTTGCGTTGGGGATACTTTATCTCGTGAAGAAATTCTTTCCGTCCAACGCATCGTTCGTATTGCGTCATGCGCTGTCGAATCTCTTTCGACCCAACAACCAAACGCAGGCTTTGCTGGTAACGATCGGCCTTGGTGCGTTCATCATCGCAACACTGAATGTTATCCAAAACAGTTTGCTCGACCAGGTAGCATTTACGGGCAACGAAAATCAATCGAACACAATCTTGTTCGACATACAGCCTTCGCAAAAAGATGGAGTTGTGAAGCTTATGAACGAACAAAAGCTGCCGGTCGACCAGCTTGTTCCTATCATTACATGCAGGCTTGCTGAAATAAAAGGTAAGAGCATCGACTCCGTTCAGCGCGACACATCCGATCATATTCCAAACTGGGCGCTTACACGCGAGTACCGCGTAACATACCGCGACAGTCTTCATCATTCTGAAGAGTTGATTGAAGGAACGTTACATCACATGGAAAAAAATAAGAAAGATTCCGTTTGGGTAACCATTTCCGAAGGCATGCAGGAATCACTTGAAGTTGCCGTTGGCGACTCGCTCGTATTCGATGTGCAGGGCGTTCCGATCGCAGCAAGGATCAGTGGCATTCGCAAAGTAGACTGGCCAAAAGATCCACCGAATTTCATCTTTGTGTTCCCGAAGGGTGTACTCGAAGCAGCTCCGCAGATCTGGGTGGCGACCACAAAGATCGAAGATCAACAAGTGTCGAATCGGTTTCAGCAGGAGCTAGTCACCAACTATTCTAATGTGTCGCTGATCGATCTTCGATTGGTGTTGAGCACTATCAACGAGCTGTTTGATAAAGTAAGTCTCATCATTCGATTCCTCGCGCTGTTCAGCATCGTCACAGGGCTTGTTGTGCTGGCGGGCGCAGTTATGAACAGCAAGTTCGCACGCATTAAAGAGAACGCTTTATTGAGAACGATGGGAGCGAGGACGAAACAGATCGTGAGGATAACATTAATAGAGTACGCTTACCTGGGACTTTTCGCTGCATTGACCGGGATTGTGCTCGCATTTGTCGCCGGATTCCTTTTAACCCGCTTTTTTTTCGACGTGGGCTTTTCGGCAGACTACATACAACTGATTTTTATCGGCGTAGGCGTTACGGCTCTCACCGTGGGAATTGGCTGGTGGAACTCGCGGGAAGTGATTACGACGCCACCATTGCAGGTCCTTCGGAGGGAGTCTTGAGCCTTCATGGCATTTCATTAAATTAAGGGCATGATTGGCAAGTGCAAGGGGATGTTCATAGGCCTTTTATTATCCTTCACCGGATCTGCAGGCTTTGCGAATCCCCCGGTTCATTACGTCGAGAATAAGAATCAGTGGCCCGCCGATTTTCATTTCGGCGCCGATTTCCCTCAAATGAAAGTGATGCTCAAAGACGCGAGCATTTTTTTCCTTCAGCATACGCTCGAGATCAACGACAGCAAATCGAAAAAGAAATTAAAAACAGATCCTGCAAAGGAATCTCATCTTCACGGCTCCGATCAAATGACGGTTGCCACGTTTGAACTTAATTTTATCGATGCGCTGCAGGCTTCGATCACAGCATCGGAGAAACAGAAGACGATCTATAATTATTTCAGCGGCAACGATCCATCGAAGTGGGCGAGCAAGGCCGCGGCTTACGGGGAGATCCTGTACTCCGGAATTTATAAAGGGATCGATCTGAAAGTTTACTCCGAAGGCGACCAGATGAAATACGACTGGATCGTTTCACCATGTGCCGATCATCGAAACATTCGTTTTGAATACAAAGGTGTAGAACACCTCGAGCTGCGCGACGAAAACCTGGTGATCGAAAGCAAGCTCGGTGAAGTCGTTGAAACAAAACCTTATGCTTATCAGGTTGTCAATGGCCATCGTCGTGCGGTAGCTGCTGCGTTCGAGATCGACGATGGTATAGTGTCGTTCATTTTTCCCGAAGGCTTCGATTCGAACTACGAACTGGTGATCGACCCATTCCTCATCTTCTCAACTTACTCCGGATCCACACTCGACAACTGGGGCAACTCTGCAACTCCCGACAGCAAAGGCAATCTTTACTCAGGCGGAATGGTGGCGGACTATACGGCTGGAACATTCCCTACAACTGCAGGGGCGTTTCAAAAGAATCATGCAGGCGGAACATGGGACGTCGGTATTTTGAAATATGATTCTGTTGGCGCAAATGTTTTATATGTTACCTACATCGGTGGCAGCGGCGTGGAGACACCACAAAGCCTGGTAGTAAATCAGAATGACGAATTGCTCGTGCTTGGTGCGACAAGCTCAACCAATTTCCCTGGCACAACGTCGGGTACATTTAAAGGAGGCACGTTTGTAGATCCACTTAACGGTGTCGACTATTTCGTCGGCACCGATATATTCATTGCAAAGCTCAGTGTGGATGGTTCTCAGCTGTTGAAGTCAACATACCTCGGTGGTACCGGCAATGATGCTATCAACTTTGTGTCGGGCGATATTGGAACTTCTACTTTCGTGGAGAGCCCGCTCTCGAGAAATTATGGCGACCAGCTTCGCGGTGACATTATTACCGATGCTTCCGGCAACGTTTATGTAGCTTCGAATACAACTTCCACAAATTTTCCGGTCATCAATACAGATCCAAATGCAAACTATCATGGAGGTACTCATGATGGTATCGTTGTGAAGCTCGACCCCAATTTATCGATGGTATGGAGCCGGTTAATTGGTGGTTCAGGAACTGACGCTGCGTTCTCCATCAAGTTCACACCAGCGGGAAATATTCTCGTAGCCGGTGGTACTACCAGCACTGACATTGCCGGGATGAATGGTCTCTTCACAACATTCCGCGGCGAGATCGACGGTTGGATCGCAGAACTTTCTGCCGCTGGCGACCAGGTGATCAATGAAACTTATATCGGTACCAGCAAGTACGACCAGGTATACTTTGTTGATGTTGCCACCAACGGAGATGTTCTGGTATACGGACAAACAAGAGGCTCTTACCCGATCAGCAATGGTGTGTACTCGAATCCTGGTGGAGGACAATTCCTTCATCGGTTGACACCGAATCTTAAGACCACCGTTTTTTCTACAGTGTTTGGCAAAGGCGGCAATGCACCGGACATTTCTCCGACAGCATTTCTTGTGAATGCATGCGATAACATTTACATGGCAGGGTGGGGCGGAGAAGTTAACGATCCCGATCACTTCAATGTTCACACCAACTACATCGGCGGGAATACAACGGGTCTGCCCGTTACATCCGACGCATGGCAGAAGACAAGCTTCGGCAACGATTTTTACTTCATGGTGTTAACGGGCAACGCACAGGAGCTCGTGTACGCAACGTTTCTCGGTGGTACCATATCACCGACTCACGTTGATGGCGGAACGAGTCGTTTCGACAAGCGCGGTATTGTTTATCATGCAGTGTGCGCCGGCTGCGGACGATTCCAGAATGACTTTCCGGCTTACAACGTTCCTGTTTCGCGAAGTACCAATCGCAGCCCGAATTGCAGCAACGCAGCATTCAAGTTCGACCTCTCGTCGCTGCGCGCCGGATTGCAGACCAACAACACGAAGCTCACCATGCCTGGATTCAACCGGCTGTGCCTGCCAGACTCTATCGTGTTTCAGAATTTAAGTATCGGTGGCGAGATCTTCGAATGGAATTTCGGCGACGGTCCCACACAGACTTACATCAGCAGAGACAACATCAAGCATTATTACAAAGGTCCCGGTACATACACCGTGAAGCTGAAAGCTATCGACCACAGTACATGTATTGGTGAAGATTCGGTGACAACTGTTGTGGAGGTATACAGACCCAACATGAATGCAGGTCCCGATCAAACCATTTGCTTCGGCTCGTCTACTCACCTTACGGCGAACGGCGCCGCGCAATATTTGTGGAAGACTATCGATACCCGTTTCTCATCGGATGCGAAGGAGCCTCTCGTTGCTCCCGCGGATACAGCAGAATATTTCGTAACTATGACCGATGCCGATGGTTGTATTTTGAAAGATACCGTTGTCGTGAATGTTGTTCCGGGCATCGATCTCTCTTTCAACATGCAACGGATCTATGATTGCCAGACACGACCGGTGTTAAAACTTGAAAGCACTTCGCAGCTCAAAAAAGATGAAGCAGCAACGTTCCTTTTTGGAGACGGACAATCATCTGGTGAAACTGAAACCGTTCATACCTACGAACGGGATGGCACATACACCGTATCACTCCAGGCTACGAAAGAATTCTGCACATACCAGGTAAGCAAGGATGTTCCGATAGTAACTTTAATGGTGCCGAATGTAATTACGCCCGGCGAAGAAGACGGACTCAACGACACGTTCAAAATCAGGTACGGAGACTCTCCGCTGTCGGGCGCAAACCTCAAAGTAAGTCTCAAGGTGATGGATCGCTGGGGTGTAAGTGTTTTTGAATCGAAAGATTATAAAGACGAATGGAACGGTGCCGGTCTCGACGAAGGCATCTACTACTTCGAAGCCGACGTGTTGGGCGAAGTGCAATGCAAAGGATGGGTTCATTTAATTAAGTAAATATGAAGAAGGCGCTTTTTATTTTTATCATACTCGCATCGTGTGCTTCTCCCGAAGGAGGAAGCGAAGAATTGCAACCGGAGATCTTCAAAAGTAAGATAGACGGCGGAGCAACAGTGCTCGATGTGCGCACTCCCGAAGAATACAGTAATGGTCACATTGCCGGATCACAGAATATAGATTTCAAAGATCCTTCTTTTGATGCCAACATCCTCACGCTAGACAAAGCGCGACCATACGCAGTCTATTGCGCCAGCGGTGTTCGCAGCGGTAAAGCCGCAGAGATCATGAGACAAAATGGTTTCACGAATGTGTTCACGCTTGCCGGCGGACTGAAGACATGGAAAGAGAAGGGACTGCCTCTCGAATAGACTATATGTAGCCTGCAAACCAGTACGCTACGAAGCCAATCCATTCGCGTATCAACATTTGCCACATGGCAATCGCTTCGAGACGCGGCAACAACAGGTTGCCTAAATTAAAACTCCGTTCGTCGGCGTTGGGATCGGTGGCAAATGCGTCGGCCTGGATTCCCATCTTTTTGAAACATGCCATCGACCTTGGAATGTGAAAGGCCGACGTGATCAATAACAATTCTTTTGGTCCTTCGATCTTCGAGAGGATCTTGCCAACATTCACAGCCGATTCGTGCGTGTTCTTCGACCTGTTTTCGATAATGATATCTTCGTCGGGCATGCCGGCAAGTTCCAGGAAACTCGCAAGATCGTCGGCTTCAAGAACACCGCCGCCATCGAGACGGCCACTGCCCCCGGAGATGATCACCTTTCGAATGATACCGAGTTTATAAAGCTGCAGCGTGTGCGTAGCGCGGTCGGCCCCGCGACTGAAATACACGCGGTCCTTCGGTTTCATCTCCGTCTTCGTTACTCCGGTGAGTAAGATCCCGTAGTCGTATTTTTTTGTGATAGAAGCAAACGGTGTTACAGGCGTTTCCCACGCACGCGTTACTTCGTTGGCGATAAAAAAATTGGAACAGAAAAAGAAGATAACGACCGCTGTCGTGTACAGGATCTTCTTCCAGCGCTGATTTCTTACGATCCAACCGGCAACGATCAGGATGCCGATAATGGCAAGAGGCTGCGCAAGAAACGCGAGTATCTTCGAAAAGATGAAAAACATTCTACATCCGTTTTGGCAAAGGATTGGAGATGTTACTTAGTCCATCGACTATTTTCTTAAGTAGTTCGTAGTACAGTGCTATCGCAAGCACGATCGTCATCGACCAGATCACACCTACATTGAAGTACAACGTGTCTATGTTTTGATTAAGGAAGTGTTTGGCCGGCATATAGAACTGGGCATCGAAGTCGACCATGTGATCGGGATCCGGGTCTTTGTAGATCGGGTAGAATTTTTGAACGAGCCTTCCTTCTTTTTCAATGATGCGGTTCGTCTCCGCCATGTTCTTCACCAGTTCCAGGATAGCTTCGTTCTGGTACGATTGCCTCAGCGACTCGAACTCTTTTTCTTTTTCAGACGAGTTTGTCATCGAATTGACCAGCTTTTCTTTTTCACGATCGGCAGCGTTGTATTTGCCGACATAAAACTTCTTTAGCGCTTCGAGGAAATTTGTTGTTTCCCTGAACGCGGATGAATCGTAAGATTCTGCGTTGAGCTTGTCCATCGACTTGAAGTCCGTCTTATGAACCGACTCCAGTTCGCGTGCAAGTTCATTGCGAAGCAACAAGAAGCTTTTATTGACTTCTTCTTTGATGCCGGGCTCAGGGCTTTTCAAATTAATATTAATGAAGGCAAGCTTTGTTTCGAGAGCGGGGATGTGATAGATCTTTTTGAAGTCCGATTCGGCCATCACTTTATCCATTGGGTAGAACTGTCGTTCGAAGCGGTTGTCTTTATACTGTGCCACCATCGAGGCTTCGAATGCCCATCGTGATGCCATCAGGTCGCCCACGAATGGAACGGTTGCCTCGTTGCCGATAACGGGATTCAACTTATCGAACTTCACCACTACACCACTTAAGATCAGTTGTGGTATCAGCAATACAGGGATCAGGATATAGATCGTCACTGCCGAGTTGAATGCCGACGAGATATTCAGGCCCAACAGGTTGGCGAAGCACGACGCAGTAAACAAGATCGCCCAATGTGTGAAGAACATTCCCTGGATGTCGAGGATCCAGTTTCCAATAGTCACAAACATCGCCGTTTGGATCGCCGATATCATGAACAGGATCCCGATCTTCGAAATGATATAACTGCTTCTGCTTAGGTGAAGGAATGCTTCACGCTTAAGGATCTTCCTGTCGCGAATGATCTCTTCGGCACTCACGGTAAGTCCCATGAACAGCGCCACGATCACACTCATGAACAAATACGCGGGCATATTCAGGTTCTTACTGAAGATGTACCCGGCTTTGAAAGGATCGTCGATGTTGTAGTAACGAACAATAAACGCGAGTATGAATGCAAGCAACGGGGCTTCGAGCAGGTTGATGACCATGTACTGCTGGTTGCTCAGCTTCGAAAGAAGATCGCGTGCAGAGAAGAGCCTCGTTTGCTTCAGCCACTTCGGTATGCTTAATGTTGAATGCGGCTCCTCCTTCGATCTTTCAATGATCGATGATTTAGATCGCTGCTGGTAGATCTGGTTCCATTGCTCGGGAGAGAATTTCCGTTCCGAGGTGAAGTTACCGAACTCGTTGATGACCTTCGTCTCAATGATGTTGAAGATCTGTTCGGGGTTTACGTTACCGCAATGCGTACACTCGCCCTCTTCGCTGTTGATGAGGTTGATGTTCTGCTTGAAATAAGAGACTGCATCTACCGGGTTGCCGTAATAGATCTGGAAGCCGCCCGTATCGAGGATCACGAGCTTGTCGAACATCTTAAAGATATCCGACGACGGCTGGTGAATAACGGTGAATACAAGCTTGCCTTTCAGCGAAAGTTCTTTCAACAGGTCGATGATGTTCTCCGAGTCGCGCGACGATAACCCCGATGTAGGTTCATCGCAGAACAATACGGCAGGCTCACGTAAGAGCTCGAGACCAATATTGAGACGCTTGCGTTGTCCGCCACTGATAGTCTTGCGCAGGGGAGAGCCTACCTTCAGATTTCGTGTCTCCATCAGGCCGAGGTCTTCGAGCGTGCGAACGACCAGCTTGTTTACAGCTATCTCCGAAAGGTGACTGAAGCAAAGCTTCGCAGCGAAGTAAAGATTTTGGTATACTGTAAGGTCTTCGATCAAAAGATCATCCTGTGGCACGAAGCCGATCACACCTTCGATCTTCTTGGGATCGCGGTGGATGTCGATGCCGTTGATGAGCACTTTTCCACCCGATGGTTTCTCCGTGCCATTCAATACATGCAACAGCGTAGACTTACCCGCGCCGCTGGCGCCCATGAGCGCGATAAGGTTGCCGGATTCTTCATTGATCGTAACATCGCGAAGCCCCAGCCTTCCATTCTTGAACGTGTAAGAGATGTTGACCGCTTCGAAGCTCGTACGCGTAACGTTGCCGATCTTCTTAAAGACACTAAGGATATCGCCGTAGTAAACAGGATCCGTAGTTCCCCAACGGATCAAGCTGCCTATCGCAAGGGCATTGATGTTGCCCGGCTTTTGAGGAACGCTGTTAAGATAAACGTCGGTGTGACCGATGTATTTGAAGAAGAAACTTTCTGTGCTGGCGAGGTAAAGTATCGCGATCAGGCCATCGAGGTCTTCACGATAGATGTGCTTGCCCTTGCCTGTATAACCTGCATCGGAGTCGACCGTGAGAATAGCGTCACTTTCGAATTCGCCTTTGCGTTGTCCGAGTACATAATATTTGATCAGTTCCTGGTCGGCCTGGCTCACGTTGAGCGCATTCGCGATAGCGCGGCTGATCTTGTCTTCATGAGGAGTGATGGTACCGTCGGCCATCACGATGCTCATGAGTTCGATCATGATCACGTTCTTTTGCTTTTGAGCAACCTCGAGGTTTATCTCGGCAGCGATGGTGCGGATATCTTCCGACTCTTGCTGATAGGAGTGATTGGCGATAAGCTTACAGTAGTCATCGAACTGTTTGAGGTGAGCGCCGACGGAGCGTTGACCAACGTGGTCGTTGAGGAACGCTTCGATCTGATCTCTTTCCTGTTTGTTTACAAGATCTTCTTTGGCAACGAGGGCGAAGAGCTTGATGATGGCATTGAGTATCGGTTCACTCATATTATCAATTTTAAAACAAAAGAGGACCGTCTTTTGTCGGTCCTCTCTATTCTTACAATTTCATTAGTGTTAGTCGGTAATCGACTTCCTGAGCTTCTCAACAATGTTGGTGATGTCGATCAGGTTTTTGTCTGAAAGAACGAGGTTAGCTTTGTTGTTCTTGATCTGCTCTTCGATATTCAATGCACGGTAGCTTGCTTCAAGCTGGGTGAGATCTGCTTTAATTGAGGTGATGGTCTCGTTTTCTTCAACGGTGTTGAGCATCTTGAGAAGCTCGCCAACAGATTCAGACTGCTGGAGGATAACACGCATAAGAGGAGTGAGGACGAGGTTACGCTGATCGTCGGCAAGAAGATTTTTAGGATACGACTTTATGAGGCCGGTAGAGATATAGAGACCTTCCACGAAGCTTCCTGTAACCATAAGGGCGGCGAGCTTGTTACGGCTGTCGTCTTTCAGGTAAGAATCTGTTTTCTGAACCATGCGGTTCAACACAGCGGCGAGAGAGTCTTTGTTGGAAATGTTTGATTCGAATTGCTTGAGCACTTCAACATCGAAAGAACCAACCACGCCGAGTCCGTCGGCGAGGCCTTTAGTTGTATTCAGGTAGTCGATAGCTTCCTGTGTTTTTCCATAAGAGCTCAGGTAGCCGATGTCGGCAGCGTAAACTCCGAGATTGAGAGCGGCCTTATCGCTTTTTGTAGCGTAAGATTCTGCTTTCTTGCGGTCGTTGATAAGGCTTTGGTTGAACTCTGCCCCGGTTGCTTCGAGCAGGTAAGGGATTTCAGAGGGGGAAGGTATATTATAAACTACATCCTGAATTTGATCCTTGAGAGATTCTTCGGCATTTTCGAAATCTTTGGCGTTGTCATCCTTGTTCTCGGATGATCCGCCACACGACCATAGAATCAGGCCGGCAGACATAGTAATGACCAGGCATAAGAGGCGAGTAAATTTCATGGGTTTTCGGTTTAACCTTCAATTTTACACATTTTTCAATTCATTTAACGCCGGGATATTTTATTTTCTTACTGACAAGCCATGTTTCTGAACCATCTTGGTTATCTTAAGAGCCGACCCAAAGTGTATGACCCCTCAATCGGTTGAGTCCGTTGTTTTGATCGATGATAGTGATATCGACCTGTTTGTCCAGCGGCGATTCATCGAGTTGAGCGGCTTTGCCAGTCGCGTGATAACATTCCGGTCATCTCGCGAAGCGCTCAACCACCTGTCCGACAGCAACCTGAAAGAATTCCCCGACCTGATCTTCCTCGACTTGAACATGCCGGAGATCGACGGGTTCTCTTTCCTCGAACAATACAGTAAGCAGGTGAAGGGCGCACCCACCAAGATCATTATCCTCACCAGTTCCAGCAGCGCACTCGACCGCGACCGGGCCGCAACATTCGACAACGTGATCGGTTTTCTTTCCAAGCCACTTACAGAAGGAAACCTGTCGGAGATAGATTTGTCGACTGGTCTTCGAAAGTAGGAGTATCGTTCACTTTTTATTAAAATTGCACCCTCTTTGGATGTACGAAGGACGATTTACGATGTACGATTTGGCAGGAGTGTAATGAGTTACATGCTGCAAATTGTACATCGTACATCTTACATCGTACCTTCTCGGGCCCATAGCTCAGCTGGTTAGAGCACCTGACTCATAATCAGGGGGTCGCTGGATCATGCCCAGCTGGGCCCACAATTCTCGTCTAAATCAAAGATTTTATAATTATTGCGACCCTGTTTTTCGGGAGAGAACAGGGGGTCGTGGGTGTGGTGATTTGGAAATTATGGTCTAACATAAGATTTGGCGAGTCAAGTCGGATTTCTGTTAAGGTGCTCTGTTAAGAAATTTGAAAAATTGCGTTATAAACTGTCTGTTGTGTAATAGTAAATCAGCCAGATAAGAATGCTCATATTACAATCTTTAAAACTGTTCGATATCAAACGCCTATTAGGTTCAGTTCCGAATCAGTCCGGTTCTCGCTTTTATAGTAGGTTTAAAGGCCACTCTGTTCCACTAAGAAAATGATATTCGCGCCTGTCAAATTTAGGGCATACCGAGTCATTCCGTCATCAACCTTTTGGGGGGCCTGGCCTTGGCCATGGCCTCCTAGTTTATTGCGAATTGCAGGCACGCCACTCTCCAGCAAGCTTTGTAAAGATGTAAATTGGTTTTGAGTGAAGGTTGGCACCAAGTTGTTTTGAAAACAGATCTGAATTAATTTTTTGGACGTGTCCGTTTGCTGAAAAGACCACCCCTTTTCCTTACAAATTATTTTCATCGCACTTTCTAATGATTTCAAACATTCGGTAAGACACTCTTTATTGCGACCATGTCGATAATGCTCATGAGCTTTAAGATATTCTTCGTTAGCTCCAGCAAATTTTCTGTTCGATAGAAGTGCTAATGTTGGTTTGACAACCTCAGAATGTGCATAGGTTGAATCAACCCTAATTATCTTGTAAGCTCCCCTGAAAATTAGACAGTTTGAGGTTAGACGAAAGTCTTAAATTTAAACTGTTAAACATGAAGAAGTCTCGATTTACTGAAGCCCAGATTTTCAACATTCTCAAGGAGTATGACGCTGGCAAAAACATCCAGGACCTGTCGAGGGAACATGGAGTATCCAAGGCAACCATTTACAACTGGAAGGCAAAGTACGGAGGCATGCAACTCAACGAGCTGAAGCGCATCAAGGAGTTGGAGGAAGAAAATCGAAAGCTCAAGGCGATGTATGCGGATCTGGCGCTAGACAACAAAATGCTAAAAGACGTTCTGGGAAAAAAGTTTTAAGGCCTGCCGAGAAGCGTGTTCGCGTTTCCCATCTTCAGCAGACTTATGACGTTAGTCTGGGTCGGGCCTGTAAAATAATGAACCTGTCAAGGTCGGTGTACTATTACAAAAGCCATCGGGATGATCAGCCAGTAATTGAAAAGCTCCAGATTATGGCTGAGCAGCGGCCCACCGAAGGATTTTGGAAGATGTATTATCGAATAAGAAAAGAAGGATTGGCGTGGAATCATAAACGTCTTCACAGAGTGTATAAACTTTTGAAGTTCAACATTAAGAGGAAAGGCAAAAGAAGATTGCCTGCACGGATACTACGGCCCCTGGAGGTCGTCCAAAGTATGAATGCAAGCTGGTCGATGGATTTTATGACCGATTCACTTTTGTCAGGAAGGAAGTTCAGGACACTGAATTTGATGGATGATTTTAATAGGGAAGCACTTGCCATAGAGGTTGATACATCGTTGCCAGCTGAGCGGGTGATCCGTGTACTTGAACAAGTTACTGAATGGAGAGGCAAACCGAATCGTATTCGCGTGGATAATGGTCCGGAATTCATATCCACTTCGCTAGGGCTTTGGTGTGAACAAAAAGGCATCGCACTTCAATTCATTCAGCCAGGTAAACCGACGCAGAATGCGTACATAGAAAGATTCAATGGAAGTTTCAGAAGAGATGTGCTGGATGCATATCTCTTCGAGGATCTCGAACAAATCAGAACACTTACTGAAGAATGGATGGAAGATTATAACAACCACCGACCGCACGATGCTTTGAACGGACGCAGTCCCGTGGATTTATGGAAAACTCTTGAGGAGTTTCCCACAAACCCACAGCAAATATCACTACAATTACAAACCGAAAAGTCTAATTAACGAACGTCTACTTTGGGGGAGCTTACAACTTCTTTTTTGAAGATCGCGCAGGCATACGGATACACACTTCAACTTGTAAAAGGTAAAGTTCATATTCCCGTTATACTTCAGGCTGGTGAATCAGATTATGCCATGGCTGGCTAGTTTGCATGCCGAGGCATAAAACTATACGGGTTGCGTAGATGCTTTGTTGAAACGATCTGCACGCAAATGTCTACTTTTAGTTACCCCAAACCTCCACCTGTCCATGCGTCTTTCAAAGCTGGTCATTGTATTGCTGATCCAATTCTCTTTACCAGCTTATTCGCAAACAAGCTTCGACGATAGTCTTAAGGTCATCACAAAAAGTGGAACCGACTCAACCCGGCTGGAGGTACTGGTAAGGGTGTTCAACAAATACAGTGCTAAGGACTATGGAAAGGCGCGGATTGCCGGCTATCAATTGCTTCCGCTGATGAGGGCTACTGGTGACGTCGATCGTCTCGCAGATTTTTTGATGCGAATGGGCCAGACAGAATATACCTATGGCAACCACCAGGAAGCGTTGGGATTGTATCTCGAGTCGGCCGGCCTCTACCATCAACTTAAACTTCCTGCTCAAGAGGCTTCGATATTCAACGAGATCGCTGTGCTTCACAGGAAGAACAACAACACGGCAAAGTCCAGGGAATACGTGAACGCCGCTCTTGATCTGTACAAACTTGCCTACGATACGAATGGTGTTGCCACCACGCTGAACAACCTCGGCATCATCCATGAAATGTCGGGCGACCTCGAAGCTGCACTCACCTACTACCGTCAATCGAAAGCACTTTATGTAGCGTTCAAATGTGATCTGTGCATCTCTTACTCGCTTGACTACATGGCGGGAGCTTTCAAGGCACTCCATCAATTCGACTCAGCATTCTATTACGAATACCAGTCACTCGAAATGCGCCGCAAGCTCGACAATACCTATGCTGTTGCTCAAAGCCTGATGACGATGGGCGAGATCTATTTCGAACAAAAAAAGTATACTGACGCGATAACCTATTTTACGGAATGCGCTTCGCTATGTCGCAGCATCAACTTCAAGGACTACGAAAGACGAGCTTACGAATATCTTTCGAAGTGCCATGAGTTAAATGGGAATTTCAAGGATGCACTGCACTACCACATGGTGTTCAGCCGCATCGACGACAGCTTGTTTAATGAAACAAGGTCGAAACAGATCAGTGAACTTCAGATCCGCTACGAAACTGAGAAAAATGAGGGTGAAATAAGATCACTAAAGCAAACACAACAGATCAATAACTATATTCTTATCTCGACCATTTTGTTTTTGTTGTTAATAGTTGCCGGTGCATTCTTCATATTCCGTCAGCAGCAATTGAAAAACCGGTTGTCGCGGGAGCGGGCGATAACAGAAGCGGAAGAGGGCGAACGGTTACGTATCGCGAAAGATATACACGACGACCTGGGGTCCGGCCTCTCAAAGATCCATTTCCTGTCGCAAGAATTGATGTACAAAGCTGATCATGGAAACATCTCCAAAAACATGGCGTCGGTGATCGAGATCTCCAGGAGTCTTATCGACAGCATGCGAGATCTCGTTTGGGAACTCAATACGGAAGATACTTCCCTCGACAACCTGGTAGCAAGGATCAGGGAGTACAGTACCGACTACCTCGAGGATTTGCCGATCAGGATCATATCGGACTACCCGGCCGCAATTCCCGACACACCCTTAGGTAAAATAGTATACCGGAATATTTTCATGACGGTGAAAGAGGTGTTGAACAACATTGTAAAGCACTCGGGCGCAACACACGTTTATATAAAAGTTGACACGAGCAGCGGTGAATTAAAGATCGATCTCCGCGACAACGGAATTGGATTTGCCGATCATCCCGACAGGCAAGGAAACGGGATGGTGAATATGAAAAGCCGGATAAGCCTGATCGGCGGATCTCTCAATATTCTAAGCAGCGACGCCGGAACACGGATCACGCTGCACTATAGTCTCGGGAAACATCAAATACTACTTTAGTAGTACGCGCGGGCCAGCAATACCAGTTACTTTTACAGGATGAACATCAGGGTCGGCATAATTGAGGATGAAAAGCAGATCCGCGAAAGCCTAACCATACTCATCAATGGAAGTGAAGGCTTTAGTTGCGAGAATGCTTTCGAGACTGCCGCGCACGCCATACGCGATATTCCGTCGCTCAATCTCGATGTTGTGCTGGTAGACATTAATCTCAATGGTGCTTCAGGTATCGATTGTGTCGCCGCGATCAAACCGATATGTATGAAGACGCAATTCCTGATGTGTACTTCCTATGAAGACACGAATTCCATCTTCAATGCATTGAAGGCTGGCGCTAGCGGATACATCACAAAAACCACTCAGCCCTCCAAATTATTGGATTTCATTACGGATGTGTTTAACGGCGGTTCGCCTATGAGCAGCCATATTGCGAGAAAGATCGTTCAGTCGTTCCAGCCTGTCGAAAAGGAGAATCCAGAACGACATAAACTCTCCGCGCGCGAGCAAGAGATCATCGATCTTTTATCGAAAGGATTGCGCTACAAAGAGATCGCCGATCAACTATCCATCAGTACAGAAACGGTTCGCAAACATATCCGGAATACCTACGAAAAACTCCAGGTCAACTCGGCGATCGAAGCACTTAACAAAGTGTTTGGCAACAAGGAGTGATCCACTTCTGCGGTTTCAAATTGCTACTAAAGTGTTATTGATCCCGCTTCAGCGTGTCTTTAGGTTTGGTTGATAATCAAAACACCTAAAACACCTCATATGAAGAAAAGTATAATCTTAGTCTTACTCGTGTGTACGACAGCCTTGCAGCTATGTGCACAGGCAACGTTCCCACAAGCGTGGGAGTCGAAATTCGATAACGAAGCCGACTACATGAAGTACACAACGGTGAACGGCGAATATGTGATCGGCACCACCAAAGAGAACGTGTGCGTTCTGGATGGAGCAACAGGCAGGCAGCTCTGGAGCAAAACTTTTATGGATCTCACTGGTGTGAAGAAAGCAGGTACGCAGCAAGTTTTGGAGGAAGCAGGAATGCTGATGTTCATCAGTAACCAAAACAAAAAAGATGAACTGTTCTGCGTGGATCTGAAAACCGGCGAGAAGTTGTGGAGCAATGTTAACTACAACGACATCGACCTTAACAACGTGATCTACATTGCCCAGGTAAACGCATTTATGGTGATCCTGAAGAAAGGACTTGTGCTGATCGATGCGAAGACGGGTGTTGAAAAAGGCTCGGTTGACGGCATTACCGGCGTTCCTGGTCGTTGGGTATTTCTTCCGGAGAAGAAACAATTGATCGTATTGTGCTACCAGGTAAACTCCCTGAAGGCAATCGGTTCCGGTTTACAGAATCATATACTTTGTATTGATCTCGATAAGATGTCTACCGTATGGAAGACCACATTCAAAGGTGTGATAGAGATCAAGCGTTACGCATCTCGCACGTTTACTGGTTTTGATTGGGCGCTGTCCGGCGTAGAGAAAGGTATTGGTTCGGGAAATGTTCTGGTTGACCTATACACATACAACAACAAGCTGGTGCTGGTGTACAATGGATTAAAAGTGCTTGACCTGAATTCGGGAACCAAGATATGGGAAGTAGAGTACGATGTTTCACTAAGCCGCGGTTTGGGTGGTTCTGCCCAGATGTACGGCGCTGTGGCGTCGCCATACTTTACTGAGAAACATGTTTATGTTGCTTCGTTCGAAGAAGGTCGTGACAAGTCGATGAAGAAGTATGACCTGGAGACGGGTAAGCTGCTATGGGAAACTTCTGTTGCCGGTCGTAAGGTGATCATCCCCAGTCTTGCACTGGTTAATGGAGTTTTGCTTGCGCAGATCGGTGGCTACGTGAATCTGCAGGGGGAGGCAAATGGTTCTTACTTCAGCAAGTGGGAATGGCAGGGACCGTTTGGTTTGAAGGCATTTGATGGCGAAAACGGAAAGCTTCTTTGGGAGTCCGAAAAATTCGATGACCGTATTACCAATGTCTTGCCTGTAGGTAATTCACTTTACGTTGCCGACGCGTCGAACCTGTATTCTGTTGATGTGAAGACGGGGAAAAATAATTTCACATCGGCCATGAAGGAGACGAAAACAGGAAAACCCATCTATCTTTTTGCCCACGACCAAAATCCTTACGTGTTTTCTGAAGGAGGACTGTCCGGTTTCTCGAATACAGGCACTTTAAGTTTTGCGTATAAACTTAAGGACACGTTCATTGCCAACTCCGAGCAGATCGGCAACAGTTTTTTCCTGTCCAACGATGACGGTCTTTTTGTTCTCGACCTGGAGGACGGCAGGCAACGCGGCAGCTACAAATACCTGAAGGGCTTTCGTTATGGAATAAAGCAAGAAGGAAAAAGCCTGTTTCTCCTTGGTGAGAAGAAGGTAACGAAGCATAATCTGAATTGAGGGTGTTGTGATGATTAACTGAGCCGTCCCCGGAGGGACGGCTTTTTTATTGACAACAGCTAACCCCGACCTGAGATTTAGGATTTAGTGTTATAGGAGAATGTCCAAAAATGTAGCATTTTGCGGCACGGCTACTTCTTGTTGATTCGTGCTGGATAACAAAATCAAAAACATCATCTTCGATCTTGGAGGAGTGATCCTCAATCTCTCCGTAGAGTCGACAATGAAAGAATTTGCTGCCCTCTCCGGGCACCCGGTCGATAAAGTCATCGAACTATGCAACTCACGCCCCGAATTCCCGCAATACGAAAAAGGAGAGATCTCCAATGATGCATTCAGGAAAATTCTCCGCGAGATTTTTGGGATCAATCACACCGATGTTGAGATCGACGCGGGCTGGAATTCCATGCTGGGCGAGATCCCCAAAGAACGCATCGAGTTGCTCAAAGAACTGAAATCAAAATACAAGACGTTCCTCTTAAGTAACACCAACGCCATTCACCTCGACTTCTTTACAGGAATGGTGAACAAGGATCACAATCTGGAGTCGCTCGATCCGTTGTTCCACAAAGCGTACTACTCGCACCTGATAAACATGCGCAAGCCCGAGCCTGCGATCTATGAATTCGTTCTTCGCGAGAACGGACTGAAAGCAGAAGAAACAATCTTCCTTGACGATAATCTCTCGAACCTGAAAGGCGCAGCCTCCATTGGCATCCAGACTTTTCATGTAACGCATCCGGATCTCATCTTCTCCTTGTTCCGATGAATCCACGCCTCAGGTCGGCGCTCATACATGGTGGTCTCTTTGTCATAACTTTTATTACGACAACGATTGCCGGCTCATGGTGGACAAGCGGCAAGTATTTCATGGCTACCATGCTTACGATCAACATGGCGTACACATGGGATGATTTCAAACTCGGCCTGCCGTATTCTATTACATTTCTCCTGATACTCACTGTGCATGAGTTCGGTCATTATTTCACGGCCATGTATCATAAGGTGAAGGCAACATTGCCGTACTACATTCCACTTCCGCCTTATGAATTCTTCCTCGGAACATTAGGCGCCGTGATCCGCATTAAGAGCGCGATCTTTTCGAAGAAAGAAAATTTCGATATCGGCATCGCCGGGCCATTGGCCGGATTTATTGTTGCTATCGGTGCGATGTTTTACGGCTTCATGACATTGCCCGACCCAAGCTATATTTTTCAGATACATCCCGAGTACAAACAGTTTGGCGAACACTATGCCGATACAGTATATGCAAGAAGCTATCTCAACAATGCCGCCGATATCCTTGTTGGCAATAATCTTCTCTTCTGGTTCTTCGAAAATTTTGTTGGCGATCCCGCACGTATTCCGAATCATCACGAGCTCACACATTTCCCAATCCTCTTTGCTTCGTTCTGGTCGCTCGTTTTTACAAGTATCAACCTGCTGCCGATCGGTCAGCTCGATGGTGGTCACATTTTGTATGGACTGATCGGAACAAAGAAGCATCGTATTGTGGCGTCCGTGATCTTCGTATTGTTTCTCGGTTATGCAACGCTGGGAATGCTTACACCCGGTCAACCGATGAATGTGCTCGGAACCTACGAAGTGCCGCACTACGCCGGTATCGTCATTATGGTAGCGCTGCTGTTCTTCTGCCTGAAAGGTTTACGGGTATCGGCAACGCAAACAACCATGGTTGCTCTTGGCATTGTTGCAGTTCAATATGTGTTGCTGTTGGTATTCCCCGGCATTAGCGGTTTCTCAGGTTGGCTGTTGTTTGCAGCACTCATCGGACGAATGATGCCTGTAGCACATCCGCCAACACAGATCCAGGAACCGCTGTCGACAGGAAGAAAGATCTTGGGTTGGATTGCGCTGATCATCTTCGTGATCTGCTGGACGCCGAAGCCTCTCGACGTTATCCTCTGATCAGCGGATCAAAACTTTCGCGGTACGCACGCCGCCGTTTACGTGAGCCTTGATGATGTAAATACCAGGCGATGCATTCGACATCGTGATCATCGTTTCAGTCTGCGTTGTCTCTTTATGGTGTGGTATCGTTCTGCCCGCCATATCATAGATTGAAATTTGTTCGGCGTTCCCCGGAAAATAAAATACACCATTGCTGGGATTGGGATACACCGTTAATGTTGTTTCATCTTCCAATCCGTTAGGATCGATGTTCAAGCCGGGCCCAAAGATGGGGCGGAGCATTAAGCTTCCGTGAACGCCCGTTACCGGGTCGTTGGCGACCCACGTTCCATTCGTGTTGTACGACATCCTGTCGCCAGTGTCGCTGTTTTTATCGAGGCCGACTGCGATCACCGCTGCAGCGCTTTGCTTCCAACCGATATAGAATGATTGCTTGACAGGAACAGGTGTTGTAAGCTGTTTCACCCAGAACTGGTTGAGCTGCGATCGTTGCAAGCTTGTCACTTCCGTGTAGATCGGATCTCCATCGAGTGTGTTCCAGATCCGGAGCTCTATTGTCTGCGACGACTCATCGCCGAACCTTGGGAAGTACATTTCGAGAAACGTAATATTCTCCTGCTGCACACCAACGAGATCATAACGATAAGCGAGTTGAGCACCCGGTTGATTGAGTCCTGCGCCATACTCCGCTCCACCATCGTCATACGCATATTTATCCGAAAGACGATAGACTGAATAGGTTGTATCGTTCTTCCTGAAATCTATTGGCGAATAGATGCGCGGATCGTAATCACCGAAGATCGTGTCACCGGGAAAATCGGGAAAGATCGATTCATTATCACGTGTGTTGATCCAAAACTTGTAAAGTACGGTGATCGAGTCAGCCGTTGCGGAAGCAGTCAGCAGGTCGGGTGTTGTTTTTGCAACTACCTTCTGGAATATTCCAACTGTTAACGCAGTATCGAACTGCTGATCGACATCCAGGTTCTGCATCGATTCACTCTTTTCTTTATTCGACCACACAGTGATATCTGCCGAGCTGGAAAAGTCGAACGGTTGCGGATGGGCTGCCTGTAAGCTCGTTGCAACGACAGATGGTTTCGACATCACGCCGTTGTTCGCGAGGAAGTGATCGGTAGGCATGATCCAGTATTTACCGAATAAACTCGTGGGTGGTGTGGAGATCATACGATCCGGGAACGAGTCATCATTAGCCCACCTTTTTTTGTTGAGATAAATGTAATCGAGATGCCATGCATCATACGGACCCGACTGTCTTCCGAAGTTCTGGATCATGAATTTGAAATCTGCATGATAGTAGCGAGGGTCGGTGATCTGTATGAAAGATGTGTAGAAGATGTCGGTCTCCAGGGTGCCGTCGTTGTTCACGGTGTCGACAGGGATCCAGTGGGAGTCTTTATCAAGGAAAGATACGAGCAACCGATCGCCATCGTCGGGAAGTTCGCCCAATCCTTTTACCTGGTATTTATAACTAAGAAATACAGAGTCGCGATTTACTACGGGAATAACGCTAAGGTCTATTGACATCGACACGAGCTTGTCGGAATATCCTTTCGCAAGAATGTTGGTTGCGTTGTAAGGTTTACCTAACGAATCGAGTCCGTCGAATGTAGCAACGCGCAGGGAGGGAGGGTTGATCGCCAGGCCGGTATTCACGTTTACCGACTGGCCGTAGAGCCAGCGATCCACATTTGCATAAACCGTTTCAGTGTCTGAAAAATCATCCCAGAAGGGAAGCGTCAGCGCTTTCGTACGACCGGCCGGATGAATGTCCTTGCCAGGAGACCTGGTGCTATTGGGAAGACCGATAACCGTAATACCCTGCGACCAGCCGGCGTATGGCAGGCTCAATATTAACAGGAGCAGGAAAGCCCTTCTCAGGATCACGGTTTATTTTCGGTATTGTCGTCCGGTTCCTCCAGCTCTTCTTCAGGGATCTTGTCTTTCGGACAAACATACAGGTCGATCGGGTCGCCCGCCCTTACAGAATCGCCAGGGAGAGGATTCGTTTTGTAAACGATCAGGTCGTCGGTAATAGTATTGGTATTCTCGGGAAACACCTGCCCGAGGCGAAGTCCCCAGCCATCCAATTTGAGCTGCGCGAGGCTGTAGGTGTCGTTGAGGAGCGATCCTAAAACAAAATCACTGGTCCCGTTGCCATCGGCGATCACCAGGTCGATGACAGACCCTTTAGGTATTTTTGTGCCTGGTTCGATCTTTTTACCCTGGTACCGGATTTCCAACACGAGGTTAAGATCTCCGTGTGGTCTTTGAATGATGCGTCCCCGTTTCAGCCCGGTGCTTTTCAGGATGGCTTCGGCGCCGATGCGCGATATTGCGTTGGCCGGGTTGGCAAGGTCGGGCATGGGAACCATCGGTGGCAACACGGGATTTACCGACACATATATAATGCGGTTGGGTTTTACGATAGCGCCTGCTTTGGGAAATTGACGAAGAACTGTGAGCGGAGGATATTGATCATGATACACTGAATCTTCAACTTCGAAACGCAGGTCGTGATCGCCAAGGAATTTTTCGACATCGGCGTATTTCATACCGGCGAGATCGGGTACGGTGATAGAACAATCGTGACACGTTGAATTCGGCAGGTAAATGTAGAAGTAACAGATGCTGATAACGATGATCACGGCGAAGGCTACACCAAGATTAGCGAGCACTCCACCCAGTGTGTTCTTCTTAAAGAAATCCAGGATCCGCATTCCTATAGTTTAGAATTTTAGCGATGACTTAAATTCTGTTTCGATCCTTTTCGATCTTTCATCGCGTTCCACGCAAAGATCGATCAGCTTCGAAATAAGATCAGCGAAAGAAACGCCTCTTTCTTTCCACATCATCGGGTACATGCTTGAATTGGTAAAGCCGGGTATAGTATTGATCTCGTTGATATAAACATTTCCGTCGTCGGCATAGAAGAGGTCGATACGGGCAAAGTCTTCGCAATGTACCGCCTGGTAAGTTTTTACCGAGAGTCTTCGGATCTCTTCCTGTATGCGGGGTTCGAGCTTTGCCGGAACAACGATATCTACCGCAGTGCCGTCAACATATTTTGCATCGAAGGTATAGAATTCATAACGATCGCTGATAACAATTTCGCCAGGCAGCGATGCTTCGGGAGGATTGTTGCCCAATACGGCACACTCAATCTCGCGACCCTTGATATATTTTTCAACCATCACCTGGTTGTCGTAGCGGAATGCTTCTTCTACAGCAGGCAGGAAATCCTCTTTACTCTTCACTTTCGAAATGCCGACAGACGAACCGAGGCTGGTTGCCTTCACCATGAAAGGGAGCCCAAGCTTGCTGCTGATCGTCTCGAACGACATCGCGCTTTTTTCGGCGAATGAATAAGTAAGGTATGGTGCAACCGGGATGTTCGCCTTCTCCAAAAGTCGTTTCGAAGTGAGCTTGTTCATCGAGACCGAAGAACCGAGAACACCTGTGCCCACCATCGGTATCGACATTGCCTTGAAGACTCCCTGTATCGATCCATCTTCTCCGTCGGTACCATGCAGCACGGGAAAAGCGACGTCGAACTCTATGTCCTTGTCTGAAGTTCTGAAGACAGGCTTTGTTGCATTGAGCGTAAGGCTTAAAGGTTGACCTTGCTCTATGTCTTTTGAAACAGTGTCGGTGAGGTACCAGGTGCCGCGGGTAGAGATGCCGATAGGAATCGGTTCGAAACGTTCGCGGTCAATATATTCAAAGATGTTCCTTGCCGAATTGATTGAAACACCGTGTTCTACAGAACGGCCCCCGAAAAGGATGGCGACCCTTTTTTTACTCATCCCCAAATATAGTATGTGAAAGGCTACTTACCCACAAACAGTTTCGTGCTGCTCGTCCTCGACGGGGTTTGCAACCGGGCGATGTAAATGCCCGTGCTTTGACCATATAGATTTACGGTGTACGTCTGGTTGAGCGCTTCCGGAAGCTGGCTGTCGATGAGCACCTGGCCAATGGTATTGTACACTACCAACCTCGCATCCTGTTTGTCGGGCAGGTTGAACGTAATGTAAAATTCGTATGGATTGCTTTCTGAATTATAAACAGAGAACAATGCGTCTGTCTTTGGAGGATCTGGATTGTCTTCAACGAAGAACTCGATGTTGTCGAGGTAGATATCGTTGCCTTTACCGTTGGTGGCGATGAATGCAAACCTTATATTTTTCTTACCGGCAAAGTCGTTGATCGAAATATAATTATTGGTCCAGTCGCTTTCGGCAGTTGGTGTCCATTCGGTGCTCACCGTTTGATTCGAAAGATCGAGACCTTCTTTTTCAAAGATCAGTTGATCGTATGTGATGCCGCAGTCTTCCGATACCATCACTTTAAGATTGTCGCTATATCCCAACCTGGCGCCGTAACTCGTGCCGAAGAACAAGCTTCCCTGGTTTGCCTTAGAAAGATCAAGCACGGGAGAAACCACCCACGACTGGTCGCCGATAGTGGCATCGGAATAAGCTTTATAGACCAAACCGTTATTGTAAAGCGTTGTTGATGTTGCCTGCCATTTCGGTTGAGAGCCATCGCTGTAGATGGTCCATGCCGGTGCGTTGCCATCAAAATTTTGCCGCAACGGTATGTCGTCGGCTGTAGTATTGAATACCCTCGTAACTGTAGTGACGTTATCGGCGGGATTATCGTCGACAATGGCATCGGGATCGCTGATCGTTATCTTAATAATGTTGCTCGCTTGTTTTAGATTCAATGCTTCGAGCGTAATGTTTGCGGTTGCACCGGACGACAATGATAAACCCGTTAATGTTTGCGAAGCGTTGATGGCACCATTCACTTCGGTAACGACAAGTAGTTTTGTCACGGTTTGCGTTCCGAGGTTTTGTACGGCAATTACAGGTTTTGTTTTCGGATCGCAGAACACAGGCCCCGGTGCTACGAATGATATAACTTTTACATCGTTGATCTCGCCTGCATTCACCTGCACGTTGTCGAGATACAACTCATTGCCATTTTGATTCGTGGACTCGAAAATAATACGGACGACTTTACCAGCATACGCAGATAGCGAGATGCCGGTAGACGCCCACTGCGATTCACCCGTGGGGACGAATTTCGAAGTTGTTGTGGCAGCTGTTGCCAGGGCGCTTCCCGATGCATTGTAAACTTCGGTTGCTGCCGAAAGGTCCGTACTGCATCCAGCCGACACCAGCACTCTTAGTGTTTCGATAGTTGATGTGTTATACATCGCGTAAGCGCGATCGAATTTCAGTATCGCATCGCCCGATGGTATGTTGATGAAAGGGGAGATGAGCTGATCTTTCGCCGACAAACTCTGGTAGTTGAAAAGATCGATGTACATCGCCTTGTTGGTGGCCGTTGCCTTTGGCGCCGTTACGTTCATCCACGTCGTACTGTTGTCGGGATTTACGATCAGCCAGTTTGTCGGAGTGCTGTTGAAAGCTTCCAGGAAAGGTGTTGCAGTGGGTGCATTCACTTGTGAACTGGTTGATACCGTGTTGTTGCCTGTGTTGTTATCAGTGCCGCCGTTCACTTCCAGTATGTTGAATGAAACCGTGTTGGTACTTGGCTCAGTAAGGTTTGTCGTGCTGAAGCTCAATGTTTGTGCATCGAGATTGTTGAGGTTAACTGAGAATGTTTTCGTTTCGACAGTCGATCCATTTAAAACGAAATTCACTTTCACGGAAGTTATAGTGGTGGTTCCACGATTGCGAACGGTTACCTGCGGCACGATCGACTGGCCGCAAGTAAGAGCTAACGGGGCAACAACTGTCTTCGCTTCAAGATCGAGCGCCAGCACCGTTGGATCCTGCGATCCCGGCGAAGATGAAAGACTTACTCTTCTCGGGCTATTGTCCATCACCGTTTGAATTCTTGCGATCTGTCCGGCAGTGAATAGATTCATGCACGCATCATCGGTGTAATCCATATAATCCTGGAACATCACGTGATGACCACATTGTGTAAGCGGAGCCGAAGGACATGTAAATGTGCGATCCGATTGTATCGGCGTGTCATCGACGTAATCGGTTGTACTGCAACCACTGAAGTCTCCGAAGATGTGGAGGAGCCCAAGATAATGCCCGACTTCGTGTGTAGTTGTACGACCAAGATTATACTTTGCCATCAGCCCGAATGAACCATCGGCTTGCGAACCGAATGCTTTATAATGGATCACCACACCATCGGTTGCTGCATCGTATGGAGGATCGGTTCCCTGCAGTGACGTTATAGGAAAGTGCGCGTAGCCTAAAAAACCTCCGCCAAGGTTAGTCACCCAGATGTTCAGGTAATTTTGTGAGGGCCAGTATGAAAGTGCTTTGAGTTCGGTATCGTTAGCGTCGGTATAACTGTTCCTCGATCCCAGTGTTCGTGTGATGCCGTTGGTTGGAAGTCCGTCGGGATCCTGCTTCGCCAATACAAATTGTATGTCGATACTGGAAGCAAACGGAGCAAACTCTGCAGGAGTATTTGCAGCATCGGCGTTCAGTCGGTGATAGTCCTCATTCAATACGCGGATCTGCGACTGGACCTGTGCATCGGGAATGTTGGAGCCGGAGCCGGGAGCTTCACCATTGTGAATGATGTGAACGACTACGGGAATGATGTAAGTTAAATTGGTCTTATCCCGTGCGTGGCCTGGTGATGAACGTTCGACGAGTTTGTTCTTCATCCATTGCTCGAATTGTACACGGGCATTGGGGTTTTTAAGAAGGGCTTTCTTTTCGATGATGTCGGTGCCACATCTTTCCTGTGCGTAGCTGGCGACAGTGGACATTATTGCGGCAACAACAATCAGGATCCGGTAAAATGCACTCACAAACACGAAAGTTTTACTGGAAGATAACGTGGAAAGATCACGGTCTTATCTAAGGCTCGAACGGAAAGCCGACCGGTATAACGAATTTATCGACAACCTTAGTGTTGTTGTACCAAATTAACGACCTCTATCAATTTTATCTCGGGTACCGAACGTTTGATGGCATCTTCGACGCCTGCCTTGAATGTCATGTGCGACATGGCACAGTTACCACAGTTACCGACGAACTCGAGTCTCAATACGTTGTCTTTGGTGATCTCGAGGATCTTCACGTTGCCGCCATCCGCTTCGAGATAAGGCCGGATGTTGTTGAGCGACTCCTCGATCCTTTGTATAAGTGTAGTAGTGGTGTTCATATCATGCATTCATCTCAACTTTCCGGGACGGTACAAAGTTAGCATTTCGGATGGCAATTTGACGGGCCACCGTTTCTGCCAGTTCCTGGAACGCCTGGGCCACAATTCCTTCCTTCATTACTGCAGGCAGGCCGCTGTCGCCGCTTTCACGGATCCCCTGCACCAGGGGAATCTGTCCAAGGAAGGGAACGCCGAATTTCTCCGCTAAGTTCGATCCGCCATCCTTTCCAAAAATATAGTAGCGATTATCCGGTAGCTCTTCGGGAGTAAACCACGACATGTTTTCGACCACACCCAGTATAGGCACATTGATCGCCGGCTGCTGGAACATGGCCACGCCCTTTATTGCGTCGGCGAGCGCTACCTTTTGCGGTGTTGTAACAATGATGGCGCCCGTAACAGGCACCGTTTGTACGAGTGTAAGATGGATATCGCTGGTTCCGGGAGGCAAATCGATCAACAGGTAATCGAGCTCACCCCAGTCGGCATCGCTGATGAATTGTTTCAGCGCCGAGCTGGCCATCGGCCCGCGCCATACGATCGCGCTATCTGCAGGGGCCAGGAATCCAATGGAAAGCAGCTTTACTCCGTATTGTTCGAGGGGAATAATGATGTTCTTGCCGTTCACGACTTTCACGGCGGGCTGTTCCTTTTCGGTGTTGAACATCACCGGTATCGAAGGTCCGTAGATGTCGGCGTCGATGAGGCCGACTTTTGCACCGGCCATCGCGAGCGACACTGCCAGGTTGGTTGTAACGGTCGATTTTCCGACGCCTCCTTTACCCGAAGCGACTGCAATAATATTTTTCACGCCGGGAAGCAGCGGCGCGTTGTCGCGCAGCGTCGTTACTGACGAAGTCATTTTTATGTTGATGTCGATCTTGTCGCCAGCGACTGCTCGTACAGCGGCCTCGCACTCTTTGCGGATCAGGTCCTTAAGCGGGCAGGCGGGTGTTGTAAGTACTACGGTAAATGAAACTGCTTTTTCAGAGACCTCCACGTCCCTGATCATGTTCAGACTAACGAGATCGCGTTTAATATCGGGGTCGTTAACGGTAGAGAGAGCAGCGAGAATATCCTTTTGTTGGAGTGCCATGAGGGGCGCAATTTAGAGTTAAAAAACGCATTCTAATACATTATCTTTACACCCTGATCTCAAAAGACACCATAGACGACATCAAGAACCGCATCGACATCGTCGATGTGATCAGCGATTTCGTGACGCTTAAAAAATCGGGCGCCAACTACAAGGCGTTGAGCCCTTTTTCGAATGAAAAAACGGCTTCATTTTACGTCGTTCCCGGCAAGGGCATTTTTAAAGATTTCAGCAGCGGAAAGGGAGGCGATGCTATCACTTTCGTGATGGAGCATGAGGGTATGGCCTATGTTGAAGCGCTCCGTTATCTCGCAAAAAAATACGGTGTTGAGATCGCCGAGACCAAAGCGAACGACCAGTACCTGGCGCAGCAAAGTGAACGCGAGGGCCTGTATGTACTCATGAACTTCGCGAAGGAGTATTATAAAGACATCCTTACGAACAGCGAAGAGGGGAGATCGATCGGTCTGAGTTATTTCCGCGAGCGTGGATTCAACGACCGCGACATCCAGAAGTTCGAGCTTGGGTATGCACTGGAAGGATGGGAAAATTTTTCGAAGGAAGCAGTTCAAAAAGGTTATAGTAAAGATCTTCTCGAGAAGACCGGTCTTGTTGTAAAGAAAGAAGACGGTTCATCGTACGATCGCTTTCGCGGAAGGGTGATCTTCCCGGTTCATAATCTTTCGGGTAAAGTGATTGCATTCGGAGCACGTATGCTCGGCAAGGACAAGAACCAACCGAAGTATGTTAACTCTCCCGAAACAGAAATTTATCACAAGAGCGATGTGCTCTATGGACTCTACCAGGCGAAGAATGTGATCCGTCAGAAAGACAATTGTTACCTGGTGGAAGGTTATACCGACGTGATCTCGATGCACAAGAGCGATGTACAGAACGTGGTGGCATCGTCGGGCACGGCGTTAACCACTTCGCAGGTACAACTCATCCGACGGTTTACTCAAAATGTAACTGTGTTGTTCGATGGCGATGCAGCCGGTATCAAAGCCGCGCTTCGTGGTATCGATATGTTGCTGGAAACAGGACTGAACGTTAGAGTTGTTTTGTTTCCCGATGGCGAAGACCCCGATAGTTATTCCAGGAGAGTTGGATCTACGGATTTTCAAAAATTCTTACAGGAAAACACTAAAGACTTCGTCACATTCAAGGCGGGTCTGTTGTTGGGCGAAGCTGGTAACGATCCGCTAAAGAAAGCAGAGACGATACAGGACATACTCAAGTCGGTGTCGTTGATCCCTGATTATTTAAAACGAACAACATACCTGCAGGAGGTCAGCAAGATCTTCTCGATCTCTTTGCAGATCCTCAATACCGAACTTAATAAGATACTGATCAAAGAACGCCGTGCAAAGAAAGATCAGCCGAATCTTGTAGAACCTGAGAAGCCACTTACGCTTGCCGAAGTTCATGAGCTGTCGAAATCATTTCTCTACGACTCATCGAAAGAGCTCGAAGAACTGGAGAAGGAATTCTGTAAAGTGCTGATCAATATCGGCAACAAGAAGGAGTCGGATAACGAGTTCGTCTATCAATACCTGTTTTACGAAACGGATGATGTCAATTTCGTCTCTAAAAGCCACGTGGAATTACTGGACCTTTATAAAATTGAGGTAGCAAAAGGTCAGCTGCCCACACCGGAAACTCTCATGACTATTGTGCCACAACATCTTCAGACGTACCTGGCAACACTGGTGGTGTCTAAGTACACTGTGAGCGAGGGATGGAAAGAACATAAGATCTACATAGGTGAAGAATACGAACCGGCTTCGGCGCACCGGGTTGTCGACAGGCTGAAACTTGGTGTACTGATGAAAATGATCGACGACGGATTGAAGCAGATGCAGGACACGAAAACCGACCAGGACCGTGCGGATCTCCTGGAACTCCAGTATCATCTTCAGAATGCAAAAAAGGATATTTCAACCTCGATGGGAAGAATTATCCAGCGCCTTTCGTCCGGGATACTTCAGCAAGGTTAAGAAACTGGTTAAGAAACTGATTTTAGTGTAACTGTGTTAATAGCAGTATGATCAAAATAGATAGAATAGAAGACGCAATAGAAGATATACGCAACGGTAAAGTGATTGTGGTGGTTGACGATGAAGACCGCGAGAACGAAGGCGACTTCATCTGCGCTGCCGAATGTATCACTCCCGAGATCGTGAACTTCATGGCTACGCATGGCCGCGGTCTTATATGTGCCCCCATCACCGAAAAGCGTTGCGAGGAGCTTGGCCTCGAAATGATGGTGGGAAAAAATACTGCCGTTTATGAAACGGCGTTTACTGTTTCGGTCGACCTGATCGGTCACGGATGTACCACCGGTATCTCTGCACACGATCGGTTCAAAACGATCAAGGCATTGGCAGATCCCGAAACAAAACCTGAAGAGCTCGGTCGTCCCGGTCATATCTTCCCGCTGAAAGCGAAGACAGAAGGTGTGTTGCGCCGTACCGGTCATACCGAAGCTGCAATTGACTTTGCACGACTTGCCGGCTTCAGACCAGCAGGTGTTTTGGTGGAGATCATGAACGAAGACGGATCGATGGCACGCCTCGCCGACCTTCGTAAAGTTGCAGATCGCTTTGGTCTGAGGATGGTTACCATAAAAGACCTGATCGCTTACCGCATGAAAGCGGAATGCCAGGTAAAACGCCAGGTTGAAGTAGATCTTCCAACCATGCATGGCGATTTTCAACTGGTTGCTTACGAAGAAAAAGCAACATCGGAGATCCACATGGCGCTGGTGAAGGGTACGTGGGAGAAAGACGAACCGGTGTTGGTGCGCGTTCACTCATCATGCGTAACGGGCGACATCTTTGGTTCGTGCAGGTGCGACTGTGGTCCGCAGCTTCATAACGCAATGGAGATGGTAGAGAAAGAAGGAAAGGGAGTGGTGTTGTATATGAAACAGGAGGGACGCGGCATCGGCCTTCTTAATAAACTGAGAGCTTATAAGTTGCAACAGGAAGGTCTCGATACCGTGGAGGCCAATCTTCAACTTGGTTTCGATATGGACAACCGCGACTACGGAATTGGTGCGCAGATCCTTCATGATCTTGGTATTTCGAAGATCAGGCTGATCACTAACAATCCGAAGAAACGTATTGGATTAATGGGTTATGGTCTCGAGATCGTGGAGAACGTACCGATTGAAGTTGCTCCTAATCCACATAACGAAAAATACCTCCGTACTAAACGCGACAAGCTCGGGCATTCGATTTTAAAAGGTTGATGAAGCGATTCATTTTTCTGTCGCTGTTGCTGGTTGCAACAGCCGGTTATTGCCAGCAGACGAATAACTTTTCTTTCGAACACTGGCACAAAGGTTATCTCATTCTCGAAGGTGGCGATACGCTGAGAGGGCAGATAAAGTATAACATGCAGGCCGACCTGGTTCAGTTCCAGAATCAAAGCCAGGTAGAAACATTCACGGCGCGCAAGGTTGTCTTTATGGAGATCTTCGATTCCGTTACACGGGAATATCGTCGGTTCTTTTCATTGCCCTATGCGCTACAGGGTGGATATAAGTCGCCCGTTTTCTTTGAATTGCTTACCGAAGGCAAGATGACTTTGTTGTCGCGCGAGAATTTAGAGTATCGCACCTATTCTTCATTTTATTATTATGGATCGTATACGCGTCTCGTGATGGTATACCGGTATTATCTGCTCGAGGAGAATGGCGAGATCAAAGAGTTTGTCGGCAAAAAGAACGACTGGATTTACGCCATGGGCAACAAGGGCGAAGACGTACAGAAGTACGCCAGGAGCAATAAGCTCAATTTCGATGCGAAGCCCGATCTTCAGAAGATCGTTGAGTATTACAACTCATTATTTCAGTAGCTATATTGCATGCTCAAAAAAACAAATCAGCATGCGTCCCCTTATTCTTGTATCTAACGACGATGGAATTACATCACGCGGTATCCGCACATTGGTGGAGGCCATGATGGAGCTTGGCGATGTGCTGGTGGTAGCGCCGGATGGTCCGCAGTCGGGCATGGGTCATGCGATCACCGTTGGAGATACCTTGCGCCTCGAAGAGAATTTTATTTTTGAAGGAGCGAGAGCTTTCGAATGTTCGGGAACGCCCGCCGATTGTGTGAAGATCGCGCGGCATTTTGTGTTGAAAGGTGAGCGACAGCCGGATGTTGTTGTGAGTGGAATCAATCACGGAAGCAATACGTCGATCAGCGTGTTGTATTCTGGTACGATGTCGGCAGCGATAGAGGCTGCGATTGAAGGCACACCTGCGATTGGTTTTTCGTTGTGTGATTATAGTCACAATGCCGATTTCTCGCACACGAAAGAGATTGTGAAGCGGGTAACGAGCCAGGTGCTGGCGAAAGGTTTGCCGAAGGGCGTGGCGTTGAATGTGAATATTCCGCGCAAGCAGGCGGAGCCAGTGAAGGGCATCCGTGTATGCAGGCAGGCAAATGCGAAGTGGGTAGAAGATTTCGACCAGAGGTTCGATCCGAATGGACGTCGTTACTTCTGGATGGTCGGGAATTTTGTGAACTTCGATAAGGGCGAGGATAATGATGAGTGGGCGATAGCAAATAATTATGTGTCGGTTGTTCCGTGCCAGTTCGATCTTACTGCACACCAGACGTTGCCGATACTGAATGAGGAGTGGGATATTCTCGGATAAGGTTTTCCTTACAATCTTAATCTCAATACAATAAGTTACTGTGTGTAGGGTGGGGCATGCGCTACTTTAGTCGCGCATGAATCATTCTGTGTATATAATCACGCGCACTGATGATATGGAGTTCACTTTTGAGAGTAACAATCCAGAAGGCGACAACCCGGTAACAAAGGTCGTGTTGTATGTTCCCTTGTTTCGCCAGGGTAGGAAGTACTATAATCTCGAATTCGGTGACTATAATAGAACGACAGGGCGCACCGATGACCTTGTAGTTACCGATAATGGTGACATGCGCAAAGTGTTAAAGACAGTTGCGTCAACACTTGAGATGTTTTTTGAAGATTTCCCGGACAAAGTTGTTCATATCGATGGAAGCAATTCCATAAGGAGGGCTTATTATCATAAGCTTATCAAAGATTACTACAACTTTATTGTACCATTATTTGATGTCCATGGACATACAAAAGGAAAATTGGAGGCTTTTCAATTGGGAATCGAATATGAGTTTATAGTAGTTAGTAAACATAAATCATTAACCTTATAATTTTATGAAAAAGAAAAAAGTACGTACAGATGATTACGGTCGCAATTTGACTACAGAAGAACGTCAAAAACTTGTAGAAGAGATGCTGGCCACAACCAAACCAGAAGATCTGTTTCCGGAAGCATACAAACGCTTCGTCGAACATATGGACATGTTGGAACGCGAAGGATTGCTTGAGAAAGATTAATTGATAAATCCTAAACCGGATCCACATCAAAAACAACCCTGACCTTCCTAAACGCCTTATCCTCCACTAATCTCTCCGCCAGCGAAGCCAGCGTTGCTTTTATCTCCGCCAGCTTCCCCTGGTTGCGCGGGATCTTGACCAGGATCGTCATCAGGTATTCATTGCGTACCCGGCTCACCATCGGTTCGCCAGGTCCCATGATCCTCACGCCTTGTACCATCTCTTTCAACGTGTTGGCAAATATTGTCGCAGCCTGGGTAACAACCGGCTTCTCCGTTTGTTTCAATGTGATCTCGATTAACCGCGCGAACGGAGGATACCGATGTGTGTCGCGGTCGTGTAATTGCGTTTGTAAAAAACCGAGGTAGTCATTGCGAAGTGCGAAGCTGAAGATCTCGTGCTTCGGATTATGTGTTTGAATGATCACCTTTCCCTTTTGCGCACGCCTGCCCGCACGACCACTCACCTGTGTGATCAATTGGAACGCTCTTTCGTAAGACCGGAAGTCGGGGAAATGCATCATGCGATCGGCATCGAAAATTCCAACCAACGTCACGTTATCGAAATCAAGACCCTTGGTGATCATCTGCGTTCCGACAAGAATGTCCGTCTTGCCTGTTTCAAATGCTTCTATGATCTCTTCGTAGCCCGACTTTGTTCGCGTTGTATCGAAATCCATGCGGCCTACCGTAGCATCGGGAAACTGCAGCGACATATCTTCTTCGATCTTCTCGGTTCCATAACCGACAGTCAGTATTCTCTTCGATGAACACGTTGGGCATTGTTTCGGAAGTTCTTCACGATAGCCACAATAATGACATACCATTGCATGCCTGTATTGGTGATACGTAAGGCTTACCGAACAATTGATGCATTTAGGGACCCAATCGCAATCTTCACATTGAACCACCGGTGCATAACCGCGACGATTCTGAAAAGGATCACCTGTTCATGTTTCTTTACGCGATCGCCAATCTCACGAAGTAAAAGACCAGAAAAAGATCCTTTGTTAGTCTTCATCTTTCGTTCGGCAATAAGATCGGCAAGAACAATATCGGGCAACGATGAATCGCCAAAGCGATCGGTGAGTTCGACCCAGTGATATTTTCCCTGCATGGCCTGGTAATACGATTCGAGCGAAGGCGTGGCGCTGCCGAGTAAAACTTTCGCTGAATGAAATTGCCCCATCACCAGGGCAACGTCGCGGGCATGATAACGTGGTGAAGGCTCCTGTTGCTTGTATGACTGATCATGTTCCTCGTCGACAATGATGAGGCCAAGATCGTCGAAGGGGAGGAAGATAGAAGAACGCACGCCGACTACGAACCGGAATTTTCCCTGCAACACGCCGTTCCAAACTTCAACACGTTCGTTGTCGGAGAACCGCGAATGATAGATGCCCATCTCTTCGCCGAACACCCGTTTCATGCGTTCGACAATCTGCGTGGTGAGTGCGATCTCGGGAAGAAGATAAAGCACTTGCGATCCTCCTTCGAGTGCACGGCGAATGAGATCGATGTAGATCTCGGTCTTGCCGCTACCGGTCACTCCATATAGAAGGACTGTTCCTTTTTCTTCGAAGCCGGTAAGGATCTTGTTTCTGACGGCTTCCTGTTTCTCGGTGAGAAGCATGGGTGACGCAGGTGTTCCTTCGTGAGGTTTGAAACGCGGAACAACGACTTCGAATTCTTCGAGGATCTTATTCTTTATGAGAGTGGTTGCCGATGATTCGGAGATCTCGTGATCGAGCAGTTCGCTTTTGGCAATTCCTTTCTTATTTAAATCAGGATTTGTAAAAACCGGAACGTGTTGCAGAAATTTTAAAAGAACAGCCTCCTGCTTTGGTTTGGCCGACATCGCTTCGAATAATTTTTCGAGCTCTTTTTTCTTCAGGTATTGTTCGGAAAGCCTGATTCGTTTTTCGGTTTTGGGCTTGTACTTATCTTTTACTTCCTCGTAAAGAATGATTGCCTCTTTCGATGAAAGCGATTTCAGTAAACTGTAGATCGTTTTTACTCCGAGGATCTTTGCGGCTTCGGTGTAGTTGATAACTCCTTGTTTCAGTTTATGAAGGAGTAATTTTTCTTTCTCTGAAAAATCGAAGGTCGTGGTCTCTTCATCAAATGAAGGATGAAGCTGGATCATCGATTCGCTTGATAATTTCAGTCCAGACGGTAATGTCGCGTTCAGCACTTCGCCGGGGGTGCACATATAATAGTCGGCCATCCATGAATACAGCTTAAACTGTTGATCGCTGATGACTTCCGATTCTTCGAGGAGTTCGAGGATATATTTTGCTTCGTAATCGCGAGGAGGTGTTTCGTGAACTTTCGCGATGATACCTGTAAGGATCTTCTTTGGTCCAAACGGAACGATGACGCGCTGACCAGCTCTCACCTTGTCGGTAAGCGTAACAGGCACCCTGTATGTGAACAGTTTCGGGATGGGTACCGGGAGAATAACTTCTACAAACCGTGTTATGGTTTCGCTCATCGGGTGCTATATAAAGAAATCCCCCAACTACTTCAATTGGTTCATCGCTTCTTCAACGGAGGTGACCGGGAGTTTGCAGGTACGATCGAAGCAAACGTACACTGTTGTTGCATTATTGATGGTTTCTTTGCCCTGCAGTAGGGGAAGAGCACTCTTTTCTTTGGTTGATTGAATTAATGTAAAGGGTAGAAATTGTAAGGAAAACTTTTGCAGAAACTCTGGCGAACGAGGCCCTACAATCGCTACTTCCGAAACGCCTTTGGTCATCAGAGCCAGACAAATACCCCAGTTCGAAAGATAACCAGGCTCTTGTTCGATCGTCTTCTGAAGTTTACTCACCATTCCGAACGACAGTTCTTTCCATTCGTCGTTGTCCAGCATCGTTCCAAGCACAAACAGGTTAAGAGCCATTACGGAGTTCGAAGCGGGGATCACGTTGTCGTAGATCTCTTTCTTCCTCGCTATCAGTTTCTCCGCTTCGGAAGATGTGTAATGAAAGTATCCGTCCGATTCATCGTAGAAGTTCGTAACAACAGATTCGCACATTTGTTTTGCTTTCGTGAGCCACAGCTCATCGGCCGTTGCCTGGTATAGACTTGTATATGCCTGTATCATGAAAGCATAGTCTTCGAGAAATCCTTCGGTTGTCGATCGCTTGTTCTTGTACGATCGAAAGACCTTGCCATCGGTCATCATGATGTTTTCAATGAACGACATGCAGCGAAGAGCTGCATCAAGAAATTTCTTGTCTCCGAAAGCACCGTAAGCATCGGCGAGGCCGCGGATCGTCATGGCGTTCCACCGGCGAGGATCTTGTCGTCGAGACCCGGCCGGATCCGGTTGCTCCGCGCGGCCATCAACTTCCGCCTCCAGCCTGTAATGTTTTCGTCAGACGACACACTTACGTCGCGTGTCAGGATGTTGCGACCGTGTTCCCAATTGCCTTCGGGTGTAATGCCGAAATACTTTGAAGCTTCTTCGTAGTCATTACCGAGTGCTTCTTTGGCTTCATCGGCTGTCCATGTATAGAATTTTCCTTCAACACCTTCGCTGTCGGCGTCGAGTGCCGAAAAGAACCCGCCATCGTTGTGAGTCATTTCGCGTTGAAGCCATTCGAAAGTTTCATCGACCACTTCTTTATAGAAATTGTCTTTGCTAACGCGATACATGTCCGAGTAAAGTGTGAACAACTGCGCATTGTCGTACAACATTTTTTCGAAGTGTGAGCGAACCATTGACCATCCACGGAATACCGGGCGAATCCACCACCAGCGATATCGTACAGACCAGCGCGTGTCATCTCACGTAATGTGATCGTCACCATATCGAGAGCATCCTGGCTGCCTGTGATCTTATAGTATCGGAGCAGGAACATCCAGATGGTGGGCATCACGAACTTGGGTGCCTTGTCCATACCTCCAAATTCGTTGTCGAATCGTGATTCTAATGTTGCGAACATATTGTCGAGTGTTGCCCGCTCGAATTTTCTGCCGGTGTCGGAAGCAAATCGCTGGAGGTCGCTGCGCTTCAGGTGTTCGGCAAGATCGTGTGCAGACTGTTTGATCTCTTCGCGACGTTGTTGCCATGCTGAGGCTATCTGCGAGAGCACGCTGCGCCAGTTGGGAGGAGGGAAGTAGGTTCCGCCATAGAATGGTTTTTGATCGGGGTGAGGAATACGTTGAGCGGCCATCCGCCGTTGATGCCCATTGCCTGTACGGCCTCCATGTATACCTGGTCTACGTCGGGACGTTCTTCGCGATCTACTTTGATGCACACGAAGCTGTCGTTCATGATTTTGGCGGTATCGTGATTTTCGAACGACTCGCGTTCCATGACGTGGCACCAATGACAGGCGGAGTAGCCGATGCTGACGAGTATTGGTTTGTTTTCGGCGATGGCTTTTGTGATGGCTTCGGCTCCCCACTCGTACCAGTCTACGGGGTTGTGGGCGTGTTGGAGGAGGTATGGGCTGGTGGAGTGGACGAGGCTGTTAGGCATTGATGTGTAACAAGAATTTAGTCTGTAAGGTTTTCCTGATGATTGACAAAGTAACCGAATCGTGTACGGTTTCCTGATGATCTCATACAGTTGTGGGATTTTAATAAAGCTTCGGCTGATCACTTATAAGGTGTGTGTATGACATTTAAAAAAGCATGGTTTTGAACCTTACACAGAAAAGAAAGGTTCAGGTTTTATCGATAGAGACGCGGTATGCCATCCTCTTCTTCACCTCACTAATCTCCCTCTCCACATCCAGCACCCCACTCAACTCTACCAGCTCTGTCAACACTCCCTCCAAAAACTTCTTATGCTGCCCCGTTCCTTCATTAAACACCTTGTGATTGATCGACTTCAACACCTTCTGCCATCTTTCATTCAATCTCTTCGTCTCATCTGAAAAATATCTCTCACCAAACTTCTTCCATATATACTCTATCGCAACAGTCGACGGGTGGATCATGTCATCATCATAAAATCTGTAATCCCGCAAATCATCCATCATGATCTCATAAGCCGGGAAATAATCAACATCATTAAACCTGCTGATCGCATAACGCAGTATCGACTTACTTACCAAGTTCAACTCCAATGTATCCTTGATATGTCTTACCGGGCTCAGTGTCACAACAATCTTTCCCTTTATCGATGAGCGCAACGCTTCAAAAGATCCTATGATCTCTTCCGGTGTCAGCAACATCTTCTCAAACTCAACCTGCGGCCGCTTGTGACAATTCGCTACGATCTTACCGGTCACTTTATGTTTATAACCCAACTTGTTCCGTAAGTAATCATGATGACATCACTGGATCGTGGTATCAATGTGCTCTTAAGAATATTCCGAAGCTCGTCCTTACTCGCAGCACTGAACTTCGAATGAAAGTCGAAATGCTTCCACACACCTTCACTTTCCACAAACAGGTCTTCATCGGGTTCCGTCATCATCAGTCCTTTGTGTATCGAAAGCGGATTGTAACACGTGCCCAGCGGATTCACTACAACACCGAACTTGCTTTCAGAGAGCTTTTGCCCGATATTATCCGAAAAACAGGAGCCCGTCGTTATGATCGAAGTCGTATGATCGATCATCGGCTTCGGCACGATCGGCAGCTCCGTCCTGAATTGTTCCATGAACGACAATATCCGCAAACTTTATAAGATATCTTCCAAAAAAAGCCGCGTTATCATCGGCCTCATGTCAGGCACATCACTCGATGGTCTCGACATCGCATTATGTAACGTCGCAGGCTCCGGCACACGCACCAAAGTGGTGATCAATAAATTTATAACCATCCCTTACAGCGACGACATACGTAAACGCATCCTGCACATCTTCGCGAAACCCAACATCGAATTCAAATCACTCAGCGAGTTAAATGCATGGCTTGCCATCACTCATGGCAACATGATACTGTCGGCACTTAAGAAATGGAAAGTGAAACCATCGAATGTCGACATTATCGCGTCGCATGGTCAGACTGTCTTTCATGCTCCGATGGCCATTACACCGGGAGTCTCTGTTAACTCAACATTGCAGATCGGCGATGGCGATCACATTGCCGTTACAACCGGCATTATCACACTGAGTGACTTTCGTCAGAAACATATTGCTGCCGGCGGAGAAGGAGCTCCTCTTGCCGTGTATGGCGACTATCTTTTGTTCTCGAAGAAGAATGAAGATCGCATCATGTTGAACATCGGCGGCATCGGCAATTTTACGTATCTGCCCGGTTCATTGAAACGCGACAAAGTTTTTGTTACCGATACTGGTCCCGGTAATACGATGATCGACCAGGCGATGAGATCTTTCTTCAAGGGAAAGACATTCGATAAAGATGCAGAGATAGCATTGTCTGGAACTGTAAATGAAGATCTTCTTTCAGAACTAAAGAAAGATCGGTTCTTCGAATTGCCATTTCCAAAGACAACAGGCCCCGAACAATTCAATCTCAATTATCTCAATAAAGCGCGGAAGGGAAGATCTATCGCTAAAGAAGACATCATTGCCACACTTACACGATTCAGCGCCGACACCATCGCGGCGGCAATCAACTTGCCACAAAGAATAAACCGCAAAAGATCTTTCTAAGTGGCGGCGGCGCTCATAATCCACTCATGACCCGTTGGATCTCGGAGCAATTACCGAATTGCACGTTCTCCACAACATCCGATCTTGGTATCGACGGCGACGCAAAGGAAGCTGTGTTATTCGCAGTGCTTGCAAACGAGGCCCTTGCAGGCGGCTCCACAAGCTTCGGAAATCGCAGTAAAGTACCCTCCGTTTCGATGGGCAAAGTTTCGTTTCCGAAGTAAATCCTATTAATTTACGAGCTTAAGTTTTTCAGATCATGTTACAGGTATCTCCCGAAAAAATTCCCCTCAAGATTTTTGAAAAGTCAGAACCGCATCTGCATTTGTAGCTCAACAGATCGCCGACCTCATTCGATCTAAAGCCAAAGAAGGTAAGAACTGCGTATTGGGACTAGCTACCGGCTCCACACCCACACGCGTATATGCCGAGTTGATACGCATGCACCAGAAAGAAGGTCTGAGCTTCAAGAATGTAATCACGTTCAACCTCGACGAATATTATCCCATGCCGCCCGATTCATTGCAGAGCTACGTGCGGTTCATGCACGAACTCCTGTTCGATTCGATCGACATACCCAAAGAGAACATTAATATTCCCGATGGCACACTCCCAAAAAGTGACGTTGCCAATTTCTGTAAAGAATACGACGAGAAGATCGACCGCGCCGGTGGCATCGACCTGCAGATCTTAGGTATCGGTCGTACCGGTCACATCGGTTTCAACGAACCCGGCTCTCCCGAGAAGTCTGGCACTCGTATGATCACGCTCGACCAGGTAACACGTATCGACGCTGCAAGTGATTTCTTCAGTGAAGCCAACGTGCCCAAGAAAGCAATCACCATGGGTGTTGGCACTATTCTCAAGTCGAAGAAGATCATACTGATGGCATGGGGCGAAGGTAAAGGCGGAGTGATCAAGAAGACTGCTGAGGGACCAATCACAGACCAGATCCCGGCGACATTCCTTCAGAATCATCCCAACTCACTCATTGTTGTCGACAGTGCAGCAGCATCGCAGCTCACGAAAGTAAGAACTCCATGGCTGGTCGACAGCATCGAATGGAGTCCGAAACTTATTCGTCGTGCCGTTGTGTGGTTGTGTCAATACATCAAAAAGCCGATACTCAAGCTCACCAACAACGACTACATGGAGCACGGCATGGGCGATATGCTCACCGAATTCGGCTCAGCTTACGATATCAACATTCGCGTATTCAACGAACTTCAACATACCATTACCGGTTGGCCCGGTGGTAAGCCAAACGCCGACGACTCGAATCGTCCCGAGCGGGCGAAGCCATTCCCAAAACGCGCCATCATTTTCAGTCCTCATCCCGATGACGATGTTATTTCGATGGGAGGTACGTTCATTCGTCTCGTCGACCAGGGTCACGAAGTACACGTTGCTTACCAGACTTCCGGAAACATTGCCGTGTTCGATGAAGATGCAATTCGTTTTGCTGACTTCGTTCGCGACTTCAATCAACAGTTTGGACTTAACAGGGAAGATGCAGAGAAGTTTTACCAGCGCGTTGTAAAAGAGCTTCGCGAAAAAACACCAGGCCAGGTCGATAGCCCCGAGATCCTTGCAATCAAAGGATTGATCCGTCGTGGTGAGGCGAAAGCAGGCTGTCGTAGCGCAGGTATCACCGACGACTTTGCGCACTTCCTCGACATGCCCTTCTATGAAACCGGTAAGGTGAAGAAGAAACCTTTGAGCGAAGCCGATATTACTATCATTGTCGACCTCATCAGGAAAGTGAAGCCACACCAGATCTATGCTGCAGGCGACCTTTCCGATCCGCACGGAACACACCGTGTTTGTCTCGACGCTATCTTCCGCGCACTCGACCGATTGAAAGGCGAACCGTGGATGAAAGACTGTTATGTGTGGTTGTATCGTGGTGCATGGCAGGAGTGGGATATCGATCAAATTGAAATGGCAGTACCGCTGAGCCCCGATGAGCTCATGCGTAAACGTAAAGCGATCTTCAAACACCAGTCACAGAAAGACAGTGCGTTATTTCCTGGCAATGATAAGCGCGAGTTCTGGATGCGTGCCGAAGACAGGAATCATGCAACGGCAGAGTTGTACAATCAACTCGGTCTTGCGGAGTATGAAGCGATTGAGGCGTTTGTGAGACATATTTTTTAAGGAATAAAGGATGGCATTGCTGCATCTTGTTAACTGGAACGTCAACGGTATCCGTGCTATCATCAAGAAGGACTTCCTGAAAGATGTGAAGGAGATGAACCCGGATGTTCTCTGCCTGCAGGAAACGAAAGGGGCGCAGGATGAAGTTGCCAGTACACTCGAACTGCTTACCGGATATAATGTGTATGTAAATTCTTCGAAGGCACGGAAGGGTTATTCGGGCACTGCTATCATTTCGAAGGAAGATCCAATCAACGTTACTTACGACATTGGTCTTGAAGATTACGACCAGGAGGGAAGGGTGATCACTGCCGAGTTCCTCACTTATTTTCTCGTAACTGTTTACACTCCTAATGCCGGCGATGGTCTCGCACGATTGGATTATCGTGAGCAATGGGATGCGGCGTTCAGCAATTACGTGAACTGGCTGGCGAAACGAAAGCCGGTAATTGTTTGTGGCGATTTAAATGTTGCCCATAAAGACATCGACATCGCGAGGCCGAAGGAGAACTATAATAAATCTGCGGGATACACACAGCGAGAGATCGATGGGTTTCAAAGATTGCTCGATACCGGTTTTACCGATACGTTCCGGTTATTGAAACCAACGGAGGTGAAGTATAGCTATTGGAACTACGTGACGTTCGCCAGGGAAAAGAATGTAGGGTGGAGGATTGATTATTTTTTGGTTTCAAAGAACCTGGTGGATAAGGTTAAGGGTGCTGAAGTATATGATCAGTATATGGGATCCGATCATTGCCCTGTTGGACTTAAGATAGAAGTCGATTAGTGCTTTGCTAATTGACCGGGATTGCGACTCTGGTGAAATACCCGGTACACGAGGATCGTACTGAATTCAATTCCGAATACAATGTTGAATGGGAAACGACTCATGACGGCGACCCGTTGGTGTCCATGATGTTTGAATGATTCCGGTCTTTTTGTGATTGTATCAAGGTACTTTTCGAGCTCATCGAGAAAAGACGTTCCAAGCCCATCCTTTTGACTTTCATACCAGTCATAAGCTTCACTTACGTCGTCTATTGCCTGGGCCTTTAATCGAAGCCTGCGTACCATTGCGCTTTTGGATCATGTCGCGAGCTTCAGCCCACGAATAAGATTTTGAGCGCCCTTGTTTATGTTCTCTTATGGTAAGATCAAGTAGTTTTTGTTGTTCTTCCGTAAGAATGGAGTTTTCTTTTGAAGCCTCTACTGATCTTTTCATAAGGATGACTTTATGTATAAAGATAACCAATCCGTTCCAGAGTAGACTTCCGGGTCGTTGAGATTCAAGGTAAAATGTACTGGAAACCTTACGCAACCCTCTCTATCTGCGCACCCAACGCCTTCAACCTCTCTTCTATATCCTGGTAGCCACGATCTATCTGGTCGATGTTTGAGATCTCACTCGTTCCCTGTGCCGACAATGCCGCAATCAAAAGGGCAACGCCCGCACGAATATCAGGTGACGACATCTTAATGCCCCGCAATGGATTTCTCCTGTCAAGGCCAATCACCGTCGCACGATGTGGATCGTTCAGGATCACCTGCGCTCCCATGTCTATCAGCTTGTCAACAAAGAACAAACGGCTCTCGAACATCTTCTGGTGAATAAGCACCGTGCCCTTCGCCTGCGTGGCCACAACAAGAACGATACTCAATAAGTCGGGAGTAAATCCCGGCCACGGCGCATCGGCCACCGTCAATATCGAACCATCAATAAATGTCTCGATCTCGTAACGCTCCTGTGCAGGAATGTAAATATCATCGCCACGAAACTCCATCTTAATGCCAAGCCGGCGAAAGATCTCGGGTATTAACCCAAGCATATCGATCCTGCAATTCTTGATCGTGATCTCCGATTGCGTCATCGCCGCGAGGCCAATGAAGCTGCCGATCTCGATCATATCGGGCAAGCAGGTATGTTCCGTGCCGTTGAGCTTCGTTACACCTTCTATCTTCAAAAGATTAGACCCGATGCCGCTGATCTTCGCACCCATGCGATTGAGCATTGCACTCAACTGTTGCAAGTAAGGTTCGCACGCGGCGTTATATATGGTTGTTGTTCCCTTTGCCAATACGGCGGCCATCAGGATGTTGGCAGTACCCGTTACCGATGCTTCGTCGAGCAACATGTACTTACCCGTAAGATGGGAGGCATCGATGTGAAATAAATTTCCGTCGGCTTCATACTTGAACTTCGCGCCGAGATTCTGAAAACCGATGAAGTGAGTATCCAACCTCCTTCGGCCAATCTTATCTCCGCCTGGTTTCGGAATACTTGCCGACCCAAAGCGTGCGAGAATGGGTCCGAGTAACATAACCGACCCGCGCAAAGCCGAAGCCTTCTTGCGATACTCGTCGGACTTTAAATATTCTGTGTTGATGTTCGAAGCTGTGAACCTGTAAGAACCCTTTGCGAGTTTCTCCACTTTACATCCAAGGTCGCCGATGAGCTCGATGAGCTTATTGACATCAATGATGTCGGGAACGTTGTGAATAGTTACTGGCTCTGAGGTGAGAAGCGGCGCGCACAGTACTTGCAAAGCTTCATTCTTGGCTCCTTGTGGATGAATGTCACCCTTGAGCCTTGCGCCGCCCTTGATCCGGAACGAACTCATTGATCCCTTCTGCGGTGTTGGTTATGACCCCTGTTCTTGTTGAATGGTTTTCCGCCATGACGTTGCCTGCGATCTCCACGGTCGTTGCGCTCGCCGCGTTCGCCGTTTCCACCTTGTCCATGAGGCTTCTTCTTTTCGCGATAAAGCTTTTCGAAAAGATTATCTTCCTTCACTTTATCGATGCTCACGTTGAGTGTGCCGTTCGATATGTTGCGAATGTCTCTCACGATCACAGTATCATCGAGACTTTCCTTGTTCCAGTTGGAATAGAAAGTCTTCATGAGCTTGCCGAGATAGATGATCGCTTCTTCGCGTTCTTCCGGGCTGTCTTTCTGCGAAGCTTCCTTGATCAAACGCTCTACGTTTTTGCCGTAGTGTTTGTACTTCACGTCGGTCTGGGGATAAGTCATCCTTGCCGGCTTCTTGAATACCACCTCACGATCGGGGATCGGGTAGGGGCTGTTAAGATCAAGATTGAAGTCTGCTATAATATAGAGATCATCCCAATTGCGCTGGGGATTTTCGGGAGTGTCTTTGGCAATGGGAGCAAGTTGCTTGATAAGCTCGATCAACGTGTAAGCCATCTCCGTTCTCTTTTCCTTGTCTGGCTGGTCGCGGATGTAGTCTACCAGCTTCTGAACGTTACGGCCATATTCCTTAAGAGTAATAGCACCACGTTGTGTGTTGTATTCCATGAATGATTGTTTCAATTAATAAAGTTAGTTGCTTGTTTTCGGAAGCGCCCGCCGTAGCCTGGCGAAGGCGGGGGCTAGTTCTCATGAATCCTGAGTTTAGCAAAGCTAAGTAATAATGTCTTTTCTCCAAAATCGTTAAAGTTGATGCGGGCTTTTCGGTCGGCGCCCGTCTCGTCGAGCTTCACCACGGTGCCGAAGCCGAACTTCGGATGCTCAACTTTCATTCCTTCTTTAAGTCCGGCGGTGTCGCTAGGTGTGAAATCCACAGGCGCCTTGTAGCTCGATTGCCTGACAACCGGCTGCGAGCTGATAGTTTTCTTCATACCGGTAACGAACTGCCGTGCATACCCCGGGTTCGGCGTGGGCAGGTCCATCATGTTGGCGAACTTAGTGCTCACCTTAATGTATCGCGCGTCTACGTCGTCGAGGAAACGACTGGGTTCACAGTTCTTCAGCCTGCCGAACCGGTAGCGGGTAAGTGCATAGGAGAGGAATAACCTTTTTTGTGCCCTGGTGATTGCTACATAGAACAGCCTTCTTTCTTCTTCCAGGTCTGCCCTCGAGCTCAGCATCATCTGCGAAGGGAAGAGATCTTCCTCCATGCCGACCATGTACACGTATTTAAACTCGAGTCCCTTCGCCATGTGAATGGTCATCAGGGTAACCTTATCGGGATCGTGGTCTTTGTCTTCGTCGGTGCTCGTCATCAGCGACACTTCCTGGAGAAAGGCGCCGAGACTTTTGTCTTCACGGTCGGGCTGCTCTACAAAGTCTTTCACTGCATTCAGCAATTCCTGTACGTTCTCGTAGCGGCTCAGGCCTTCAACAGTTTTATCTTCATAAAGCTCCTTCAGCATGCCCGACGATCTTGCGATCTCTGCGGCAGACTCGTAAGCATCTTTGGTCTGGATTTCTATTTGAAAGCGTTTCACTTTCGTGATGAAGTCGTCGATAGGGCCGGCAGCACGAGTGCCGACGAAATGCGAAGCATTTTCGAGAACTTCCCAGATAGATATTGCGTGATCGTTAGCTGCTACGATGATCTTATCGATCGTGGAGTCGCCGATGCCTCGCTTGGGTTTGTTGATGATCCTGCGGAACGATGCTTCGTCCTGCTGGTTGATCGAATAACGAAGCCATGCCAGTAAGTCTTTGATCTCCATCCGTTGATAGAATGAAAGACCGCCGACAACTTTGTACTTGATATTCATCCGTCGCAGCGATTCTTCCATTGCACGCGACTGGCTGTTGGTACGATAGAGAATGACAAAGTCGCTGAACTTGAGTTGCGAATGCATTTTCTCTTCGAATATAGATGTAGCTACGAGCTTACCTTCTTCGTTATCCGACACAGCCTTGATGAGCTCTACCAGTTGACCATCTTCATTCGCGGTCCAGACATTCTTGGGGAGCTGTGCTTTATTTTTTGCGATCACAGAATTCGCTGCGTCAACGATCGTCTTCGTAGACCGATAGTTTTGTTCGAGCTTGATGATCCTGAGATCTGAATAATCTTTTTCGAAGTTCAGGATGTTGGAGATATCCGCGCCGCGAAAGGCATAGATACTCTGTGCATCATCGCCTACCACGCAGATGTTCCTGTTTACCGATGCGAGCTTTCTTACGATCTCGTACTGGCACAGGTTGGTATCCTGGAACTCGTCGACCAACACGTATTTGAAACGATGCTGGTATTTATTGAGAACATCGAGGTGTTCTTTGAAAAGTTTGTCGGTGTTGAACAGCAGGTCGTCGAAATCCATAGCACCCGACTTGAAGCAACGTTGTGCGTAGTTCTTATAGATGTTGTGGATCTCCGGGCGCATGTTCGAAGCATCATCGGCGATGAGCACGGCGTTCTGCTGGTAATCCTGCCACGAGATCAGCCGGTTCTTCGCTGCTGAGATGCGATTGTGAACGGTGCTTGGCTTGTACTGAGCGTCGTCTAGACCCATCTCCTTCACAACAGACTTTATGAGCGAGCGTGAGTCGTCGGTATCGTATATGGTGAAGTTGCTTGGATAGCCGAGCCTGCTCGCTTCGGCACGGAGCAACCTCGCAAAGACGGAGTGGAAGGTTCCCATCCACAGGTTCTTTGCTTCGCCACCAACGACGTGCTCGATACGTTCGCGCATTTCTTTGGCGGCCTTGTTGGTAAATGTAAGTGCAAGGATGTTGAACGGATCCACACCCTGGTTATACATCAAATGCGCTATGCGCAACGTAAGTACTCTTGTTTTTCCGGAACCGGCACCGGCTATCAGCATGCACGGCCCCTGGGTATTGATCACGCCTTCGCGTTGAGGCTCGTTCAAACTCTGCAAAAAATCAATCATCCACGCAATTTATATTGTCCACTCGAGGCATAAGTGGATTATTTAGAAACAATTTTCCTTATAATTAATTCAGATTGCAGTTACGATTGATGTTGGAGTTTAACTAGAATTTGAAAGATGCTGATTTATTGATTGTTATGGCCGAACTCCTTTTCCCCGACGACAACCTTCCATCAGTAGCCGCAGAGCCCTGGGTGAAAACCAAGGTCAACATCATTTCCCAGTATCTCACTTCCTTCGCAGGTCAGCTCGCCGGCAAAGTGGACGACATAATTTTCGTGGACCTTTACGCTGGTAATGGTTTGTACTCCATGGGCTCCCGCAAGGAACTCTTCCCCTCGTCGGCACTCATGTCGCTCGCTCTCGATATTCCCATATCGCGTTATGTTTTTTGTGAATACGATCACGACCGATTAAACACACTCAAGATCCGGGTGAACAAATACTTCCGGAACCGCAATGTTATTCTCCTCGACGGCAGGCCGGAAGACGTAATGAGCCGGTTGGAGCTTTACGTTCCGCCATCGAAAGGAAATTATAAGTCGGCTGTTATTTGTCTTTGCGATGCGTTCTCGCTCGAGACACCATTCAGTGTTGTGCAGCAGCTTTCGGAGCGGGGATTTTCTTTCCTGATCCCATTCACGTTTGCACTCAACGACCGTGTGAACTATGAATTCTACCTGGTTGAAAGCCGCGAGCGTCTCAAGAAATTTCTCGGAGCCGATAACCTGGAACGCCTCGAAAAGAATGTCGACAGCAATACCACGTTTTATAAAAGAATGGTGTCAATCTACCAGAATAATCTCCTCGGTATGGGATTCAATGGAAGTACATCGGTACACAAGATCGATTCGGGTCTCATGGAACTTCCGGTCTATTATATGGGGTTCTATTCTCAAACCGTGCCCGCGCGAAGCATACAGGATGCCGTGGAAGCAACGCACCATGTTCAATTTGATCTGTTTGACTCATGATAAAAGTTGGTGAAATACTGGTTTCGGATGATATCAGGAACGTTGAGTTCGTTTGTCATCTCGAGAAATGCAAAGGCGCTTGTTGTGTCGAGGGCGACCTTGGCGCGCCCCTCGAAAACGACGAGCTCCAGTTAATGAAAGACATCCAGGAGCAAGTGCAACCTTACCTTACCGAAGACGGGAAGAAGGCGATCAAAGAACAAGGCCCTTACATTTTCGACGACGATGGCGATTACTCAACGCCCACCATCAAGGGCCGTGAGTGTGCTTATTCACATTACGATCAGCAAGGTGTTCTGAAGTGCGGCATCGAGCAGGCGTATTTAGACGGCAAGATCGGCTTTCGCAAGCCGATCTCGTGTCACCTGTATCCTATCCGGATCACAAAGAAGAGAGACTTCGAAGCAGTTAACTATCACAAGTGGAGTATCTGCTCCGCAGCGTGCAGTTATGGTAAGTCGCTGAAGGTTCCTCTCTATAAGTTCCTGGAAGTGCCATTGGTTCGAAAGTATGGACAAGACTGGTACAATGAGTTGGTAAACGCATTAGAAGGTCAGTCCAAAACTAAATGAGTGTAACTGTGGTCCTTTGTTAGTTGCGAACACTTCGTTCAAATCATAGTTGAAGAAAAGATCCGTAGCGCCAAATCCTACCTGCAATCTTAATCCGTAACGTAAGTTATTCAGGTAATAGCTGTCGTGATCTCTTTCGCGATGCTTGTCGCCATCCTCCTTGAACACCAGCTTCGTATAGCTGTCGATGCGATATCCTGCGTAGGGGCCGAGACCCATCCTGAATGAATCACCATGTCCGCCGTTGAAGATCATCTGTTTGCGGCTCCGACCTCCGAAGTCGATCACGGGCACCAGTGATGCATTGATGTATGTTGCTGTGAGCTTGCTTTTGATGAAGTTCACATCGCGCTGGTCCTGGCTGAAGATCACACCGTTGTCGTCTTTAGACATAATGGTCTTGTCGTTCTCGAATTTGAAGTTGTACCAGCTTACGCCGAAGCCCCATTCCATGAAGAACTTTCTCGAGAGGCGTGTGCGTTCAATCGAATTAATGCCCACATACCACGAGCCCCAGGGACGAACAGCATACGGTGCATTGTCGGAATTGGGGAAGCCATTAGAAGCCGTGAGAAAATTGTTGGTACCGAAGTCGAAGTTGAACGAGTGATGCGTGCGACGACCATAGTACCTGCGTGTTTCCTTCCGGTCGCTATCGTTGTACGAATACTGGTGTTCGTTCCAGCTGCTGTTCCAGTCGTCGTCGTTGTCACGATCACGATCGCGATCACGGTCACGGTCACGATACCTGTTGTTATTGCCGCCTCCATCGCGGTATTCGCGTGTTATCGTTGCCTCGTCGGTTGTTTGCGCGGGCTGTGGTTCTTCGGTCTTTAAATAATTATCGGCAGGTTTGTCGAGCTTGCTCGAATCCTGTTGTTCCAGCTTGGCAACGAGGTCATCTACTACTGCCTGGAAGTTGTATTGTTTCAGCGTCTGCAGATCGGCTTTGTCGCCGATGGCGAAGATCACTTTACTTTTTTCCCCGACGTTGATGATAACCGAGTCGGTTTTTGTTTGTGCGTTCATTGTAGAGATTGCTATCACACACAATACAACTGCACTAAATATCTTTTTCATAATGTCTTTAGTCAACTTTGATCAGTTACGTTTCTTGTCTTTTCTGAAATCGAGGGCGAAGATGTCGTCTTTGGCTTGTCGTAGTTCACCAAGGGCGTCGCCACTCTTTACTTCTTTGGCGATCTCGATTACGCGCTCGAGACCAGTTTTCTTTTCTGGTTTTGCTTCAGCGATTGCGGGAGCTTCTTCTTTCTTGACAGGAGGGAGGGAGTAGGTGAGGGTGATGCCTTTTTTGGTTTCAACCTTTGATTCATTTTTTATTTCAGGAACCAATTCTATCGTTGGTTCTGGAACAACAGCAACTTGTTCCTGCTCCTCAACTTTTTCAATAACAGGTATCACAACTTTGGGCTGCACCCTTTGCTTTTTGATTTCTTTTTTCTCGATGATCTCTTTGGGTTCCTCTTTAACAGGTTCCACCTTCTCAATCTCCTTCTTCACGATCTCCTGCTTTGGTTCTTTGTAACCACTGTTCCAGTTGAAGGCAGCAAAAGTCAACAGCCCCACAACCGCTATCGCGGCAGCCACCCTGAGCCAAAGCACCATCTTATTTTTTTTTCCGAGATGTGCTTCTACTTTTTCCCATGCCTGGGCCGAAGGCTGAAGAGAATTTTCTTCCAGCTTCTCTTTAAACAGTTTGTCCAGTTTGTTGCTCATGTCTTCCCTCTGATTTATTGATCCTTCCACTATCTGCTTCACTTAATCTCTTTTGCAGTAATGCCCGCGCGCGGCTCAACTGCGACTTCGACGTATTTTCGCTTACGCCCAACTGCGTTGCAATTTCCTGGTGCGAGAATCCATCGATAGCATAAAGGTTGAAGACGATGCGGTAGCCGGTCGGGAGTTCGGCGATCAGCTTTCGCAAGTCTTCGGCTTCCAGCTCGCTGCCCAGCTTGTCGTAGTCGGGTTCGCGTTCGGCTGCTTCGATGTCTGTTTCCAGGTACATGCTTTTGTTCTTACGCAAATAGGTGAGTGATTCATTTACCATGATGCGGCGGATCCATCCTTCGAAGCTTCCATCGCCTTTGTACTGGCCGATCCGGTCGAACACCTTCGTGAAGGCTACGACCATCACGTCTTCGGCATCCATCCGGTCTTTCACGTAGCGGTAGCACAGGGCAAGCATGCGTCCGGAATAGTGCTCGTACAGGAACCGCTGCGCGTGGCGGTCTCTTTTACGGCATCCGTCAACTAACTCGTTGTCTACAGCGTGGTAAATCTTATAGCCCATTTACGTTTACATTGGGAAGATGCGCAAACCCGGAATGAGGTTGCATTGGGGGTGGAGGATATTTTTAGTGAGTAAAACGAAAAGTGCGAACGCTCTATGAAAAACGTTCGCACTTTGATTTGAGGGGGGTCCCGCTGCGTTCTATTGCAGTTTTGCTCTTCGTAGCGGGGGGCGGGACGGCACTTCGTTGCTAATCGTTTTCCCTCACCGTTGAGGGATCTCCTCTATAATCAACGGTACTGGCCATGCCCTTCGAGATCTCGAGCCTTTCTTTTACATAAACCTTGGCATTGGACGCTCCGTGCGCCTGCACATCGGCTTCTCTTACTTCATAGCCGAAGGCGCTCAGTCCACAAGCACCGGTAATGTCGGCATCCAGGTAATCGCCGGTGCCGGCGAGGTCGAGCGAACATGCGCCGGTCATATCGATCTCCAGGTTGCGGGCGTTGATGCCTGCGTTGGCTTCTACAGCACCAGTGAGTTTTATCTTCACGTCATCTTCATCGAAGCCGCGGAATCTCAACTTACCACCGCCGGCTGCCTGGATCTCACGAAGCTCGGGCATTCTTATGTTGATCTCTATCCTGAAGTCATCGAAGTTCTTTCGTTTCCAGAAGTTCGAACGATCATCATCAAAATCGATTACGAGTGTCTCTCCATTGGTGTAGATATTGTAACGACTCTTTTGATTGTCATCACCTTCAACTTCGATGGAGTAATCGTCGCCGCGTTCTATGGTTACGTCGAAGGCTCCCTGCAGATCGATCGAATTGAAATCCCTGAATCCATATTCGTCGCGCATGGTACGTTCCAAAGGATGATAGTCGTCGCCGCTTTCGTTTTTCTTGTAACAGGTAATACACTCCAGCAAACCGTTCTCGGTTACTCTCCAGGTCTGGCTGTCGTCGCGATCCGGGTAATAGCTTCCGTCCCAACGATTGTCGATCAGTCGCCACATGCCGTCGTCCATAATAAAGGGTGCGTTCACGGGAACGTAGAGATCCATTTCCAGGCGTTGTGCACGCCACAGCGCGTCTTTCTTGAACGTGATGTTCGAGTCGAACGTCAGGATGCTGTCGGATTGAGTTACGTTATACTCGATCATCTGCGCATTTTCACCTGCTTCTTTACGACTGTGTCCCTGCGCTTCGAAACGTTGAACCAATTTCAATTCTTTACCATTGTAGCTGCGAATGTTGATGTCGGCAACTTTGTAATCGTCGAGACCAACTTCATTGATCCTGAAGACAGGTGTTCCTTTTACCGGGAATGTTTTCTCCACTTTGAATTCACCGTCTTCTTTGAAGCTGTAGACGATCCTTGGGATCGTAAATCCAACAACGCCGGCGCTCACGAAGAACAGAACGAACATGGCCCAGCCTACATAAGAGTTGAATACAATTCTCTTCGCGATGATCGAAGCGCCGAGCAGCGACAACATAAGCGCGGGAATGAATGCAGCGATGAAAGCAAATGTCGCGGTCCACGAAGGGAAGCTATGGCGCATTACTTCCAGAGGAAAGTTGGTGCCATTAACGTACATGTCGTTCCATGAGCTCTCTACGGGTATGCTCATTAACCCGAACAGCATTGCGAAAGCGACCATCAGCGCGAAGATTAACATAGCGCCTGTTAACGTAATGCAGAGACCGATACCGATCCTGAACACGTCTACTATCAATATGAATACGGGCCCAAGTATTTTTGCAATGGCATCGATCAGCGTTGCGAGAAGACGGAAAGGGAAGAGTACAATTTTGGCAAATACACTTTCATCGGCGCCATCCTTTTCATTGAGCCCTTTCTTTACAGAGGATTCAATGCTGGAAAGTGTAACGGCCTCCCCCTGCATCTCGATCTTTTCGGATATGGTCTTGGCTTCCGGCAATGCGATCCACATGATCACATAAATAACAAGTCCCAATCCGCCCGCGAATGTTGTTGCAATGAAGATCACCCTGATAATTGTTGAGTCGATGCCCCAGAAGGCTGCAATGCCCGAAGCAACGCCACCGATAACACGCTTGTCGGTGTCGCGATACATTTTCTTCGAAGAAGATTCATCTTCCAACGTGTCAGACGCAGGGATTGCGATCCACATGATGATGTAACCAATAACAAGACCGCCGTATGTTGCAAAGGCGAGCAATGCGAAGATCAGGCGCGGCCAAACAGGATCTACATTGAAGTAATGTGCAAGACCGGAACAAACACCGCCAAGTATTTTCTTCCGGTTGTCGCGGAAGAGCTTGCGATTGACGGTAGATTGTGAAGAGCTTTTCGACTCGCGACGTTGTTCGCGTTGTTCGGAACCAGGAGAGTTGTTGCTAACTTCCTGTTCTTCGGCAGCTTTGAAGTCGTTTACGCTACCCATGGTTGCCATAAGGGCATTCACATCTTCCGATGTCACCACCTGCTTGCCTTCACTCAGTTTGGATAATAGTAATTCAGCAATACGGCTTTCGATATCGGCCAGGATCTCGCTGTTGTCTTCGAACGAAGAGAAATACCTGTTGATCGAGTCGAGGTATTTGCGAAGGATCTCATAGCCATCTTCCTCGATGTGAAAGATGATGCCGCTGATATTGATGCTTATATTCTTTTTCATAGTCGACAGGATTCAGTATAAGTTAAGCAGGGGTTTGAGATCTTTTTGTAATCGATTCGGTTGAAAGCACAAGTTCATTCCATGTTTCGGTAAGGCCGGCAAGAAACGAATTTCCCATGTCGGTGAGTTTATAATATTTGCGGGGCGGACCCGATTTTGATTCGACCCACTTGTACTCGACGAGTCCGGAATTTTTTAGACGGGTGAGGAGGGGATAGAGAGTGCCTTCAACTACAATCATTCTGGCGTTGGTCAGCTCGTCGAGCATGTCGCTCGCGTAAACTTCGCCGCGCGAGATAATGTGGAGGATACAGTATTCCAGGATCCCCTTTCTCATCTGCACCTGGGTGTTTTCAAGATTCATACTTCACTCGTTTTAGGATTACCTCCTCGATTATACGGGAAAGTACTATGTATGGCCAAGTACTTGGTCAAATGTTTCATTGATTTCAGGCTGATTTGGAGGTTTTCGGTGTTCGCAAGTGTACAGAATGCCCCGGTGGCAATCAAAATCAGGATGATTTTGGGCTTATTTTATGTTCAAAATCGAGCACAAAAACCGTACACCTTCCGTGAAAATTTTTTTAAAAATCTTACTGGCTCAGGGTTTAATGCCAAGCTTATCGAGGACCCTTCTCGTGATAGCAGCGTCAGGCCTCACAGTGATATTCTGGGTCTCGACAGACTTATACTTGTATTGAGCGCAGATGTCGTCAACAGTTTGGCCCAGCTTTAAGAAGATCGGTTCCATCAGCCTGGTTTGATTGAGCTCAAGAGTCGTGACTGCATCGCGTTGAAAGGTTGTGATCTTACCTTGCAACGACGTGAGCTCGTCCTCAAGAGGCTTCCTGTCTTGCTGGGAAGTCGAGCCGGGCAATGCATTGTAAGTGGCCATTTTATTTTGATAGTCATTATACATTGTCTTCAATTCAGCCTCCAGGTCGCTAGACAATTTCTTCATCTTTTCATCTGCCTGTTTAAACTCAGGCATGCGCACTAATATATAGTCAACGCTGAACGCGCCCACCAGCTTTTCTCCTTCATAGAACTCCACGCCGTTGTACGGTTCAACGGCCTCACTAAAATCTTTTGGAGTAAAATAGAAATCGCCGGTGAAACTGGAATTGATCCAGGGCACCTGTGCTCCGTTCGATTCGGTCTGCACATCGCGGCCAACCGATTTAAAGATCTGCTCCAGCGAAGCGCCGGATGTAGTCATGTATTTCAACAGCTTCGAAGTAAATAAACCGTTGCGACCAGTTCCGTCGGAAGCAACCGATCCGGGCGCCGTGGCATAAACAACATAGGATCCTTTAGGCGCTATTACCTGGTTGAGGCCTTTCTCGGCGGAACGGCCAAAGCTTCTGAATGGATTGTTACGGCACGCATCCATGATAATGATACTCAATGACACTCCGGATTCTTCGATCACCTGCATCAGGAAATCCATTCGTACGGTTTGTTCACCAAGGTCAGCCTTCAATGCGGGATTGGCCGCGGCGGGCATCAGGTAATTGGAACCGTCAACCTGCATGGCATGACCCGAATAGTAAACAAGGCCTGTTGCGCTGGGATGCTCGGAAACCTTACGGTGGTATTGACGAATTGCATCTTCCATCTCACGTTTCGTCCTGGCATTGTACGACTCTATCACCTCGAACCCGCGTGACTTCAATGCCTTTGCCATGTCCTGTGCGTCGTTCAATGAGTTCTTCAGCGGCTGAGTATTTTCGTAATCCGATACGCCGATCACCAGTGCAAACCTGTCGGGTTTACTTTGTGAGAACACTACAGGTGAAAAGAGAAATGCAGCCAGGAGGAGGATAAGGCATCTCATAAAGTCAAGGGGTTGGGAGGATTACAATATCGCCAATTCGATCTTTCTTTAAAATATTAACTTTTCATGTTGATCAAATATACAAGCGAAGCCTGCTAAATTCGAAAGGAGAGTACCCCCATTATGATCACCCCGAGAAGCCAGCTTGCAATAGCTCGTATCATTCCATTCTGTATCATCTGGAGTATATCCAGTCTCGTCTACACCTTTCTCGAGAGAGGCATTCTCGGCACGCTCGATTACTATCCGTCAACCGGCAACCCTTACAATTTTGTAAACAACCTTTTCATCACGACGGCGATGGCATCGGTAACGGGACTGATCATTGGTAGTGTCGAAGTATTTTACTTAAGCCGGCTGCTCATTAAAAGATCTTTCGTTGAAAAGATGCTCGTGAAAGTGCTCATCTACTTTACGATAATTGTCGCGTTCCTGTTCGGGAGCTCTGTTGCCGCCAACGCCTTTCAGCTGAATGTGTCATTGACTGATCGCGCTGTCTGGAAAAACGCCGGCTTGTTCCTTTCAACATTTTCGTTCTGGGGTGTAGGAATTTTTATCTCGTATGGCATCGTTATTTCTTTATTTTTTGATGAAGTGAGTGGAAGTCTCGGCTCTGGCGTGTTGAATAATTTCTTTCGAGGTAAGTATCACAAGCCAATTGAGGAAGACCGGATCTTTATGTTTCTCGATATGCAATCCTCTACGAAGATTGCCGAAAGCATGGGTCATGCAAAGTACTTTCAGATGTTGAAAGAGTATTTCGCCGATCTCACTGAGCCGATCATAGATTATGGCGGAGAAATTTATCAGTACGTCGGGGATGAAATTGTGATATCGTGGAAGGTCGTTAATGGAATAGGAACCAACAATTGCATCGAATGCTTTCTTGCAATGAAACTAAGACTGAAAAACATGGAGGATAAATATATCCAGGCTTTTGGAGTCCTTCCGAAGTTTAAGGCCGGCTTGCACATTGGGAGAGTAACAACCGGTGAGATCGGCGTCATCAAAAGAGAAATTATATTCACTGGTGATGTTCTTAACACTTCCGCCCGCATTCAATCTCTTTGTAATAATTATAATGTTGAGATCCTCATGTCGGCACAGCTTTTCAACTCTCTCGAAAGGGCGTCATTACCTGCCATAAGATTGATTGGTGAGGTTGAACTTCGGGGAAGGGATGAGAAAGTATTTCTTTATACTTTATAAATTGATAGAAAAATCATAGCAATCCTACTCCGAAAGATCCTGCGGGTTGGAGAATTATAGGTAAGAACTTCTACCGGTATCCTTAAAAAACTTACTTTCGGGGTTAATTTGGTATATAACCAGGTTGACATCTGCAGATGAGGGTTTGGATCGCCGTATTTGTCCTTTTTCTATCCTCGGCAGCGTGCTATGCTCAACATTCCAACAACTGGGTCCAATACAATCAGCCCTATTATAAGATAAGCGTTACGAGCACCGGCATCTTCCGGCTCACCTACGACCAGCTTCAGCTGGCCGGCGTTCCCGTAAATTCTATCGACCCGCGACTGATCCAGGTATATCACAGAGGTGTTGAGCAGGCGATCCTCTTCAAGCACAACCAACAGCCTGCCGATAATAAATTCGACTCCGGGGAATATCTCGAATTCTATGGTCATCGCAACGATGGCGAACTCGATTCGAAGTTGTACATGCCGGCTTCGGTACAGCCTCATAAGTACTACAATCTCTTCAGCGATACAACGGCTTACTTTCTTACGGTGAACCCTTTGCCGGTGCAGGGCAAGAGGATCGGGCAGTTCGACCAGGTGAACACCGGGCTGCCGAAAGAGACGTCGCAGATCAACGAACAACTTCGGGTGTATACATCGGAGTATAATATTGGTTTCACGATTCAACAGAATTGTATTCAAAGTTATTTCGATGAGGGAGAGGGATGGACCGGCGAAACGATCTGTACGGTTAACGGGGGATGTATCGATCAAAGAGATTTTATACTCGATCAACTGACCAATGTTGTCGGTTCGAGTCAACCTGCACTGGAAGTATTATTAACAGGCCGGATCGATGGTGGCCATAGTGCAGAAGTTTATGTGGGACCCAATGTGAGTTCGGTACGTCTCGTGGCATCGAAGATCTTCAACGATTACACCAACGCGTTGATCAGCCTGCCAATAGCATCCACGGATATTGGTTCTGACGGAAGATTGATCGTGAGGGTGAAAGCACTTGGCATTGCTGGTATCCGCGACAGGATCAGCGTGGCTTATATAAAAGTGAGGGCCCAACAAAAATTTGACCTCGTATCGGCCGCAACGAAGACGATGGAACTTAATACCAATTCAGATCCCGGCGCGAAGTCATATATAGAGATAGACAACGCACCGTCGGGAACTCGTCTTTGGGATATCACCGACCTGTCGAACATCGTACAGGTAGGCACACATCCGTCGGGAAGCTTACTCACTGCGGTTGTTCCGAATACCAATGTTGCAAGAAAGATCTATGCATCGAGTACGTTCATGGTGCCCGATGTTTCGAGTATAAAACAAAGAACGTTTCGTGACCTGAATACTGCGGCCAACTATATCGTGGTAAGCAATAAAGTGCTCACACAACCCGGGTTGGATTATGCCGATCCTGTGAGGGCGTTTGCAGGTTATCGGGCCAGTGCTGCCGGCGGGGGATATGATACGCTTACCGTAATGATCGATCAGTTGTACGATCAATTCAACTACGGTGAAACATCGCCCGGCGCTATCACCGAGTTCATGCGGTATATGATTGGCAATGGCAATCCACAATATCTTTTCCTGATTGGTAAGGGCAGGGAGATCCCGCAGAACTACTATCGTCACACGCCGGGGCCTGCAGAGATGAAAGATCTTGTTCCCACCGCTGGTTATCCTGCGTCGGACATGTTGTTCACAGCCGGGTTAAAAGGAGATCCGTTCGTTCCCGCGATAGCCACGGGTCGTCTTACTGCGAATACATCAACGCAGGTTGCTGCCTATCTTAATAAAGTGAAAGAAGTAGAAGGGGAGGCGTTCGATGATCTTTGGCACAAACAGGTTCTTCATTTAAGCGGAGGCAACGATCCATCGGAGATCGTGAGGTTTCGCGAATACGTTAGCGGCTTCGAAAAAATTGCGAGAGGCGATTACTATGGTGGCAACGTTACAACATTGAGCAAGCACGGCTTCGATGAGATCGAGATCATCAACGTTACGACGCAAGTAAATGCCGGGTTGAACATGATAACGTTCTTCGGTCACTCCGCTCCGAATATTACAGATATCGATATCGGCTTTGTTACCGACCCGCTCCTTAATTACAACAATCCCGGAAAATACCCGGTGATACTTCTTAATGGCTGTAATGCCGGCGAATATTTTAACGATGGCGAAAGCTTTGGTGAGAATTGGGTGATGACGCCCAATAAAGGCGCGAGAAGTTTCATCGCCAACAGTTCATTCGGGTTTGAGCTTCCGCTGCAGGATTATACAAAGTACCTGTACAATATCGGCTTTGCCGATTCGCTCTTCATCACGAGAGGCATCGGTGACGTTCAACAGGAAGCCGCTCGCCAGCTGATGGCTGCCTACGGCACAGCCCGTTCGTTCTACACCGCACAGGTATTACAAATGGTGTTGCTGGGCGATCCCGCCATGAAATTGTTCGGAGCCAGTAAGCCCGACTTCCAGACGTCGAGTGCCGACATCAATGTTGTTTCATCCGACGGTAAACCGATACATGCACTTTCAGATTCATTGGAGGTGGAGATCATCACCCGCAACTTAGGCCGCACCACGAAGATGCCGCTCAATGTGAAAGTCGTTCATACCATTGGTGGTATCGAAACGGAATACGAGATGCAATACAACAGCGTGTTGTTCGAGGATACGTTGAGGTTGGCGATATCGCGAGGGAGTGGAAATTTTTACGGTGACAATAAGATCGAAGTGTTCCTCGATCCCGGGAATAAGATCGACGAGTTGGATGAAAGCAACAACACCGGCGAGTGGACGAAGCTGATCGTGTTCAACGGAACACAAAACCTGCAGCCGGCGAACTTCGGCATCGTAACAACAAAGACAATTGATGCACTCTTCCAGGATACGGATGTTTTAACAGGAGAGAAGACTTATGACCTGCAGCTCGACACCACGAGACTTTTTAATTCGCCATTCTTACAAACGAAAACTGTAACGGGAAAAATTCTTTTGAGGTCGACGTTTACGTTGCTCGACAAAGATTCTACGGCATACTACTGGCGTTCGAAGCCTACCGATAAAACGGATGAGGAATGGGAGACAACATCATTCAGTTACATCATGAACGGTCCGACCGGCTGGGCACAGATAGCCTTCGAACAACTGCTCTTCGATTCATTCGACGATCTTGTTCCCAATGAAAACAAGAAACGATTCGATTACCGCACCACGCATGTTGATGTGATCGTGAAGACTTTCGGAAGCAACGATCCCGAGCCTGCCATTACCCCATCTGTGATCATCGATGGAAATGAATATTATTATTCACCGGCGCAGTTCTCGTGCCGCCCCAATACCATTAACCTGGTTGCCTTCGATAAAAGCACAGTTATTCCGTATGCCGGTATTCCATTTAGTCTTTCGGAGGCCGGTGGCCGTTCGTGTGGACGCGATCCGCAGATCATCAATAGCTTTATGTCGAACGAAGTTGCAACCGGGCATAGCGACGACATGTTCCAGTACATCGACAATCTCAAGAAAGGAGATTCGGTCATACTGTTTACTGTTGGCGATCCCGACTTTGCTTCGTATCCGCCAACACTGAAGACGAAAATGGAAGAGCTTGGTATCAGCAGTTCGGCATACGACAACTTCATTCCGGGTGAACCGCTCATCATCCTTACGCGCAAAGGCGCTGCTGCGGGAACGGCGAAGATCATCCGGAGCACCGATGCTAATCCACTCGAGCAGGAGATCAGCGTAAGCGAAGAACTTACCGGCAATGTAACGACGGGCAGTATCACTTCCGTGCTTATTGGTCCCGCGTTGAAATGGCATTCTATGTACGAGCGTTTCAAAGAAAAAGAAACGACCGACGAGACTGGTGTGGATGTTTATCGTGTCGGGTTCGATGGCAGTGAGACGTTGCTTTTGCAGCAACAGGCTTCCGATATTTCACTGGAAGGTGTTGATGCTTCGAAGTATCCATTCCTGAAGCTCGTGTATCGCACAACCGATGACGACAACCTGACGCCCGCTCAACTAAAGAACTGGCTGGTGTCGTTCGATCCTGCACCGGATGGACTCTTGTTACCCGATCCTTCCATGAAACCTGTCTCGGTTGCCGAAGGCACACCGTACAAAGCAGACTTTATGTTTGTGAACATCTCGAACATCGACTTTCCCGACTCGCTTGCATCGTCGTACACTTTGTTTACGGAGAGCACGAGAAAAAAAGATACGCAGTCGTTCAACATCAAAGGTCCTGCGGTTGGAGACACCACAAAGTTCTCGAGAACGATGGGTACTCTCGGTAAAGTTGGTTTCAACGACGTTAGTGCCGCGGTGAACGTTGGCTTCGTAGCCGAACAATACTTACAGAATAATTCGGTGGAGTTGCCTTCTTATCTCGAAGTGCTGAAAGACCAAACGAACCCTGTGCTTGAAGTGACGGTCGATGGAAGATATCTTTCCGATGGCGATTTTGTTTCGGCCAACCCGTTGATAAGAGTTGTTCTTAGTGATAACAATAAGCTGTTCCCGTTGAGTGACACAACCTTCCTCAACGTAACGATGATCTATCCGTGCAACAGCACGAAATGTCCGAACACAAGGATCAATTATTCGAGGACTGATGTAAAGTGGCGATCGATCGACGGAGCGCTGGTGATGGAGTTTACTCCGAAAGATCTCCAGGAAGGAACGTACATGTTATACGCCGATGGAAAAGATGCTACAGGCAACCCGAGTGGTGCGGCACCCTATGAGATCTCGTTCGTGGTTGATCGCGACCCGGGGCTGATCTTCTTCGATCCTTATCCGAACCCGTCGGCTTACGGTTTTAATTTCGACTTCGATGCGGCTGGTGAGACTGCGCCGGAAGATCTCAGCCTGTCGATCATAGACAGGAATGGTCGCGACATCGCGCATTTTACGGGAGACGACGCACCTTCATTGAGAGTAGGGATGAATCAATTGCGCTGGACGGGTCTCGATTCTCAAGGTAATCGCATTTCGGAGGGACTTTACTTTTATGTGTTAGTTGTAAAAACTGCAGGCCGCGAGTTTAAAAATTCGGGTCGCCTTATGATCGTAAGGTGATTGCAAACATTAAATTGCATGATCCTGACCTGCATGAATCGAAGAGCGTTCGCTGTCCTCATTAGTCTTTTGTTTTTAGCTTCCTTCGTTTCGGCGCAGGAAATTCCTGTCCAGGCCACTAACCCAACTTTGTTGAAGTGGTACGAAGTAAAGACACCACACTTCAAGGTATTATTTCCGAAAGGTTTCGAAGAGCAGGCAATGAGAGTTGCCAACACGCTCGAATTCATTCGCGAGCCCGAAGCTGTATCGATGGGAGTGAAGCCACGCCCGATCTCCGTTATCCTTCAGAATCAATCGTCGGTCTCGAATGCTTTCGTAACAATGGGGCCCCGTCGTTCAGAATTCTATACGATGCCGCCGCAAAATCCCTCGGTGGCGGGTACCAACGATTGGCTTAACTTACTGGCATCGCACGAGTACCGTCACGTCGTGCAATTTCAACGAAGCATTGTCGGTTTCAATAAGTTCGTGTACTACATCTTTGGTCAGCAAGCCCTTTCGCTCACTGCATTCGCTGCGGCGCCACAATGGTTTTGGGAAGGCGATGCTGTAGCAACAGAAACAGCTTTCACGCAAGCCGGCCGCGGCCGCATTCCAAACTTCAACCTGGTATTGAGAACCAACTTCCTGGAAGGAAGAACCTTCAATTATCAAAAGCAATACGTTCGTTCGTACAAGCACAACATTACAGATCACTATGTGCTCGGGTATCACATGATCACGTATTTGAGAAACAGAACGAACGATGCCGACATCTGGGATAAGATCGTTAAACGATCATGGTCTAATCCATATATCCCTTTTGCTTTTTCGAGAGCGATCAGGAAAGAGACAGGCATGGGCGTTTCGAAGTTGTTTAACGAAATGGCCGACAGCCTTCGCAATGGATGGACGAAGCAGGTTGAATCTCTCAAGCTCACGGATTTCAATACCCTTAACAGGAGAATATCCGGTGCATACCTCGACTACCTGTATCCCCAGCAAATGGAAAATGGCGACATCGTAGCGATCATTACAGGTATAGGCCAGATCTCCAGGGTCGTTACATTCAAACCAGGAAGCCCAGGGTTCAACGAGAAATTCACTACAGGTCCGTTGAATGATGGCGGAATGTTATCTACGGCCAAAGGAAAAGTAGTGTGGAACGAATACCGTTTCGACCCTCGATGGACCGTAAAGAACTTTACGGTTGTGAAGGGATTCGATGCCTATCATTTGACAAATAAAGATCTTTCGAAGCGCAGTCGTTATGCCGGCGCCGCCATCTCTCCCGATGGAACCAAAGTTGTAACCGTTGAGTCAACTTCTGATTACAAAGCAACGATGCTTGTGATCGACTACAACTCGAAAGCCATCCTGAAAAAGTTCGACAACCCCAACAACGATTGGATCATCATGCCACGATGGACACCCGACGGACAATCGATCGTCGCCGTTCGTCTTTCAAAAGAAGGGAAGAAAGTATCTCTCTATAATTATGAAACAGGCAGCGTTACCGATCTGATGGACGCAGGCAACGAGAACGTCGGTCACCCGGTAATGTCGCGCGACGGTAAATACTTGTTTTACAATTCACCTTATAGTGGTATCGACAATATTTACGCTCTCGAGATCTCATCAGGAAAAAAACTACAGGTCACTTCTTCGAAGTACGGTGCTTACAATCCATTTATATCTGTCGATGGCAAGACGATCATTTACAACGACCAGTCGCGCAATGGAATGGATATCGTCAGTGCCCGGTACGATCCTTCGGCATGGAAAGACATCAGCGAACTGAATGTACCGCAATCACACTTTTATGATAAGCTGGTGTCGCAGGAATCACATCCGGATATTATAAGTGAAGTTCCGAAGACACAGTTTCCTGTTAGTAGATACAAGTATGCGAAGGGTCTCGTTAACGTTCACAGTTGGGGACCGTATTTCGAAAGCGACATCACTCAACCGAGCTTCGGAGTTTCTTCGCGCAATCTTTTAGGAACAACGGTGATCGATGCAGGCTATAAATTCGATATCAACGAACGCACAGGAAGTTATTATGCAGGTGTGAGCTACCAGGGTTTTTACCCGATACTTGATTTCAATGTGCTGTCGGGAAAACGACAGGCGAACAGCAGTGCACTCAACACGAAGGTTCTCTTCGACTGGAAAGAAACGACGGTTACAGGCGGCGTAAGAATTCCATTGCTGCTCACGCGATCGAAATACAATGTTAACCTCACCCTTAAGAACTGGGTTGGATTTACACAAGTAACCGGCTTCACTCACGAGGCGACCCGGAACGGATCTATATATAAGGGAACAGACCGGATCGTGCACGTGAACGACAGCCTTCGTTTCGTGTTCGATCAGCAGGTTGGTGACGGACGACTTCTTTATAACGAGGCTACACTTTCTTTTTCCAGGACCCTCAAACAAAGTCGTCGCGATTTCAATCCACGTTTCGCACAGCTCCTCGATATAGAATCTTACACTACTCCGTATGGTGGTGATTTCAAAGGTAAACTTACTGTTGTTCGAGGATCCTTCTATTTTCCGGGGATCCTCAAGCATCATTCGTTGCTGATCCGTGGAGGTTACCAGGTTGGTACGTCCAGTCTCGATGTTAATCGATACTCGTTCAGGAACAGGGTATTCAGGCCGCGAGGCTTCAGTTACCCGTTCGATTCGGAATTCCGGTCGTTTTCGACAAATTATGCGCTACCGCTCCTGTATCCGGACCTCCAGTTCGGGCCGGTTTTGAACATCCAGCGCCTTCGCGTAAACCTCTTCTACGACATCGGGCAGGCCGTTGGTAGCAATTACTTCTATTCCGACAAAGGCGCTATCTATTACTCCACCAGCAACCGCAATTACCAGTCTACGGGAGCGGAGTTCACTGTGGATGTGAATATTATGAGGCTGCTGCAGCAGCTCAACTTTGGCCTTCGCACCACCCTCATCAACCCCGATGGCGCCTACCCGCGAAAGTGGGTCGTGGAATTTGTGCTCGGAACACTGAATTTCTAGAGTTTTTGGCCTAATTTTGACCTCTTTCTAAAGATTTTAACAGCATTATGGCAGAGATCGTAAGGATGCCCAAGATGAGCGACACCATGAGTGAAGGTGTTATCGCCAAGTGGCATAAAAAGGTAGGCGACACAGTAAAGTCGGGCGAGCTCATGGCGGAAATAGAAACCGACAAAGCAACGATGGACTATGAGTCGTTCAACGCAGGCACCGTTCTGTACCTCGGCGCTAAAGAAGGCGAAGCAGTGAAGATCGATGGCATACTTGCCGTTGTAGGGAAACCAGGTGAGGACTATAAAGCTTTATTGGAAGGCGGCGCAGGCGCAGGAGAATCAAAAAAGGAAGCACCGGCAGTTACATCGTCAAATGCAACGAAACCGGCAGCAACTGCAGTAGCTGCACCGGCCGTCGACACAAGTAACATCAAGGCCAAGATCGTTCAGATGCCAAAGATGAGCGACACTATGAGCGAAGGTGTTATTGCCGCGTGGCATAAGAAAGTCGGCGACCAGGTGAAAGCCGGCGAACTCATGGCCGAGATCGAAACCGACAAAGCCACGATGGAGTACGAAGCATACGATGCAGGTACACTGTTGTACATCGGCGCAAAAGAAAAAGAATCAGTACCCGTGAATGGCGTTCTCGCTATCGTGGGAGATAAAGATGCAGACTGGAAAACATTATTAAGTGCATTCCAGTCGGGTGGAGGCAAACCTGCCGAATCATCTGCACCAGCAAAACAGGAAGAACCGGCTCCCGCAAAGACAGAAGCAACTCCTGTTAACGGCCAGCACAACGAAGCTACCAACGGTCGCGTAAAGGCATCGCCGCTCGCGAAGAAGATGGCGAAAGACCTCGGTTACGATATCAGCAAGATCAATGGCAGCGGCGACAATGGTCGTATCACCAGGAAAGATGTAGAGAGCTATAAGCCTTCTGCAGCTCCTTCAACACAGCAAGCTCCCGCAAAGGGCAAAGAGTCGGCACCGGTTGTGTTGCCACAGGTTGTGGGCCAGGAAAGCTTCGAAGACGTAACGGTGTCGCAGATGCGCAAGGCTATCGCGCGACGTTTGTCTGAAAGTATGTTCACAGCTCCGCACTTCTATGTTACCATGGAGATCAACATGGACAAGGCGATAGAAGCGCGTAAGAGCATGAATGAGATCTCGCCTGTTAAGATCTCGTTCAACGACATGGTACTGAAAGCAGTAGCAGCAGCGTTGCGTCAGAATCCTGATGTGAACGTGAGCTACCTGGGCGATAAGATCCGTAAGAACCATCACATACACATCGGTGTGGCTGTTGCTATTCCCGATGGATTGATCGTACCTGTTGTACGTTTTGCAGATAACAAATCGCTTTCGCATATCGCTGCAGAAGTGAAAGACCTCGCGCAAAGAGCACACGATAAAAAATTGAAACCTGAAGAATACCAGGGAACGACATTCACGATCTCTAACCTCGGTATGTTCGGCGTAGACGAGTTCACTGCCATCATCAACACACCGGATGCATGTATCCTCGCTGTTGGTGGCATCAAGGAAACGGCGATCGTTAAGAATGGTCAGCTTGTTCCCGGAAACCTAATGAAGGTTACACTTTCGTGCGATCACAGGGCGGTTGACGGAGCCGTTGGCGCCGCGTTCCTCAAAACGCTGAAGGGACTGTTGGAAGATCCGGTTAGGATTTTGATTTAAACCGTCATTGCACGCGCATGCGGGCAATCCAGTCTCACGACGCGGGATTGCCCGGATAAACCGGGCAACGACAACAAGAAATGGAATCAATTCACTCCACAACCATACTCGCCGTTAGTCACAACGGCCATATTGCTATCGGCGGCGACGGACAGGCAACGATGGGCAACACCATCGCGAAAAGCAATGTGCGCAAGATCCGTAAGCTCCAGGATGGAAAAGTGCTGACTGGTTTCGCTGGCTCTACGGCCGATGCATTTACACTGCTCGATCGCTTCGACGAGAAGCTGAGCGCTTATGGTGGCAACATGAAACGCGCCGCTATCGAGCTTGCAAAAGACTGGAGAACGGATCGATTCCTTCGCAGGCTCGAAGCTATGCTCATCGCTGCAAGCAAAGACGAGCTGCTGGTGATATCCGGCACCGGCGACGTACTGGAACCCGATCATGCCGTCGCAGCTATTGGCTCCGGCGCCATGTATGCGCAGTCTGCTGCGCTGGCATTAAAGAAACACGCTACACATCTGTCTGCAGCCGAGATCGTAAAGGAAAGTCTTACCATCGCTGCCGACATCTGCATTTATACAAACCATAACCTCGTGATAGAATCGTTTTGAGTCGCGTAGCAACGATCTTGCTTACCGTCTCGCTACTATCCTCTTCGCCCGCTTTTTCCCAATATTTTCAATCGACCAACTTCAAAGAAGGTTCCGGTTTACCGAGCTCCGAGAGTTACATGGTATACCAGGATACCAAGGGCTTTGTGTGGGTAGCGACCGACAACGGCGTTGTGAAATATGATGGTCACGACTTCATCACCTACAACACAACCAATGGTCTTACCGATAACACGGTGTTCGGCTTTTATGAAGACAACAAGGGACGGATCTGGTTCCGGACCTACAATGGTGCGTTGTCTTATTACGAGAACGACACCATCCGGCCATATAAATACAACGCACAGCTGAAGTCAATAATCAATGCATCGATCCTCGTAACGATACGCTACGACAGTCTCGATGAATTGTACTTCAGTGTTACCGTGGATGCTTTTGCAGGCAAGATCGATTCGAAAGGAATTGCTTCTGTATTGACACCCAAGCAGACAGAAGCAGGGGAGCGTTTCATGGCTTACGTTGGCGACGAAGCGCTGGTGGTAACGTCGGGTTTGCCTAGAAACGTGAACGCGATACGTCTCCGTGGAAAAGAATTTCCCATCGAAGTAGATGATCGTGTGAATCAAAGCAACTGGCTTGTTGCTTCGGTGAAATGGAAAGGCAGGATGTATTTCACGATACATAAAAACATCTTCACGTACGACGGCCAGGCAGTGAGAAAGGTTTATACTTCTGATCATTCCTTTATCTCTTTGTATGTCGACAAGCAGGATCGTTTGTGGGCCGGTCATTTCAATCATGGTGTTGAAGTGTTCAGCGACGAGTCGCTCGCCGACCCATTTACGTTGAAAACTGTTGCAGGTCTTTCCGTCAGTGGTATCATGCAGGACTACGAAGGCGGTATGTGGCTCAGTACGCTCGACCAGGGCGTGTATTATTTCCCGAACCTCACGATTCAGAATTACGATCCTCCCAACAACACTCGCGTGAGCGCGATCACCTATTCAGACGATGAGATCTACATAGGCAATTACAGCGGTGAGATCTATAAGATCAATAGAAATGGAATTCCTGCTCTCAAGGCTAAGGTAATAGCACCGGTTGGAGCCCTGTTTATTGATAGCGAAAGCAAGTTATGGGTAGTCGATGGCTCCGGTACGCATATTCTGGAGACAGGTAAGTACGTTGGCGGAGCAGGCAATCTTTCTAAAACCTTTAAGTCCTTCTCACAGGCGGAAGGGTATCTTCTTGGATGCAGCTCGATGGGCGTGTACAAGATTGCCCTGAATGGAGATATGATGGATGGATTCAGGATTCGAAAAAGACCTATGTCGATAACGAAGACCAGCGACGCCATTTATCTCGGCGGGCTATTCGGTGTGGAGGAACTCCCGTTGGACCTATCGCCAGGTGGAACGACGATCCTCGAAGCGCGGATCTCCACGTTGCATACAGTTGATAACAGGTTTGTGATGATGGGCACCGCTGCTAAAGGGCTTTATGCCTACGATGCGGTAACACAGGTCGTGAAGGCAATCCCTATTGCAGATGTTGTCAATGTTCATTCAATGCTCAGCGATTGGTCTGAACGACGATTGTGGATCGGAACCGACAAAGGGCTGTTCCAGTTGGATTTTGCAAAGGATACATCTGCATTGGTGCTCAACACGTTTTCGAAAGCCGATGGATTACTTGCCAGCAAGATCAATGCAGTCTGCCGCGTTGGTGATAACATCTGGGCAATAAGCGATCTCGGTATCTCTGCCGTTCCGCTGGGTCACTTCCGCGAGAACCAGGTGGCACCGAAGTTTTATGTGAACCGCATCTTGTTGAAAGACCGTACGATCTCCGCCGATCTATTTGGCGTGCAGACCGAAGAGGAAGACATGGTGATCGATGTACGTCCCATCACTTTTAAAAATCATCCCACGTTTTTCCGCTATCGCCTCAAAGAAGATCAGTCGTGGAAAATGATATCAGGTGGAAGTATATTCTTAACGGACCTGCGACCCGATAAATATAATGTAGAGATCCAGGCTTCGACAGGCAATACTGACTGGACAAAAGGACACACGCTTCGCATAGAAGTGATGGCAAAATGGTGGACCACCATGTGGTTCAAGATCGTTGTTGTACTCACGGTTATTGCACTCGGTTATGTTGCATATTGGATGCGGATCGGGGCAATAAGGAGAAAACAAAAGTATCTCGAGCTTATCAACCTTCACCAGCAGAAGCTTATCGACTCCGAAATACGTACGCAGGAGCGCGAAAGAAAACGGATTGCAACCGACCTTCACGATGGCATCGGGGCAACATTAAGCAGCATCAAGATGCAGATCTCCGATGCGATGAGCGACAGGAAAGACGAAGGTCCTGGACGAGGGAAGGAGATCAACGATAATCTCACCGACGTTATCGACGACATCAAAAGGATCGTGTACGATCTTCATCCGCCCGGCCTCGAACGATATGGTCTTCAATCGGGTCTCAAAAGTCTTGTCGACAGGCTCAATAAGATCAGCGACATTGACGTTATATTCGACTACTATGGTCAGCGTGAGGTCGAAGCCCCGATCTCGATCACGATCTTCAGAATTTTACAGGAGTTAATTAACAATACGCTGAAACATGCGCGTGCTTCGGAAATAAGGATCCACATCAATGAGTTCGAAGACGAGATCAATATCATGTACGAAGACAATGGCATCGGTATGATCGGAAGCCGTTTCACAGGACTTGGACTTCACAGCATCGAATCGCGGGTTCGTTCATTGAATGGAAGAATGACATGGGAGTCGAATCATAAGGGGACTTTTTATAACTTTGATATACCGTTCTAGCTCTGCATTATGTTCAAAATATTGCTGGTCGATGATCACCTCATGTTTTTGGATGGACTTGAGTTGCTTCTGAAGCGTACAGGAAATTACGAGGTGGCAGGTAAGATCAATGACCCGCTGCAGGTTGTTGATTTTCTTTCGGGCACGCCCGTCGACATTGTGCTGGCCGATATACAGATGCCGGGTGTGGACGGTATCGATCTGGCAAAACGAATCCTGTCGCGTTTTCCGGGAACCAAAGTGGTGATGATCAGCATGCACGAAGGCGATGAATTTGTACAGGAAATAATGGCTTTGGGAGGATATGGTTTTTTGCACAAGTCGATGGACAGCAATAAAATGGTGCAGGAACTAGATAAGATCTGTGCAGACCAGAAAGTTTTTCCGAAGAGACAGAAGAAGATTGTGCCCACGCAACATTTTTCGGAGCGTGAACTGGAGATTTTGCGGCTTCTCGCGCAGGGCAAGAATAGTTACGAGATTGCAGGTCAGCTTTTTATCACCTTAAATACAGTAAAGACCCACCGTCGGAACATGCTCCGTAAACTTAACGCCTCAAATACTTCACAATTGCTTAAAATAGGCTTCGACAACAACCTTATCTGACGGAACAGCTACTCCTTCAGGAGTAAGTAAAAATACCTCTTAAGTAGTATTTACTCGCCTCGTCTCATCCAGCAAATTGGGGTTATAAATACACCCAATATTTATTATTATGGAAACGATGAGACTAGCCAAGACGAACCTCACGGATCGCGAGATCCAGGTTCTTGGGCTAATTGCACAAGGAATGTCGTCGGTGCGCATTGCACAGAAGCTCGAAATCAGTTTCGAGACCGTGAAAGTGCACCGCAGAAACATGCTCCGCAAGTCGGAAGCTCACAACACGTTTGAGCTCATCCGGATGGCGATTAAGAAAAGGTGGATCTGAAAAGATCTACGACGGACTGTCTGTAGGCGGCGTAGGAGATTCTATCACGTGTGGAATCTCCACGTGCGTCGGCTTATCTTCGAGCAAGATCACGAACGGCCTCAACGACTTTGAACTTGCCATCAGGATCTTCAAAATTCCCACTGCCGGCACAGCAAGTATCATCCCGGCAATTCCTAACAACAAGTTACCGATCAACAATGCGAGTATCGCGGCAAGGGCGTTTACGCTAATGCGTGAGCCTGTGATCTTCGGTGTAATGAAATTGCCTTCGAGAAACTGAACCGCGGCATGAACGGCAACGACACCCACCGCATACCATGCGCTATCTTTCGTGATGAGTGCGAACAATGCCGGTAACGTAGCGCCGATCGCGATACCGATGTATGGTATCATCGTCAGTGCCCCCGAAAAAAATCCAAAGAAGATAGCGTGATCAATCCCCAACGCCAGCAAGCCAATGCTGTTGAGCGAGCCCGCGATCAGTACCACGATCGCAAGACCACTGAGATACCCACGCACAACTCCGTCGATATCTTTCTTCCACTTCAGCTCGCCGTCGGGATTGAATGCCATGAAGAAGTCGCGAAACTTTTCGCGATATAATAAGAACAGGAAGATATAGATCGGAACCTGCACGAAGAAGTACGCGAGGTAGGATGTAGATAATACAACTTCGGCCATGTACACCGAAAGATTCTTCAGTCCGTCCGTGATCATTGTCGTTTGATCATGGGTGCTGATGCCGAATTGTTGTTCGACGTAGAGATTGATGGTTTGTACCCACGAGTAGAATTTTTCTTCGATGTCGGGCAGGCTAACAACAAGTGCTTTCAATTGGCCTACGATAAACCAGATGATCAGTCCAACCAGGATAAATGCCCCTATCAACGCGATGCAGATCGCCAGGATGCGGCCAGTTCTTTTTTCTATCCGCTTTACGAGTGGATTTAATACCAGTGCAAACAACGCAGCGAATGCAAGTGGAATAATGATGCTTCGCATCAGCACTACGCCCAGGATGCCGATGGCGAGGATGACCATTAGTTTATAGATGTGGTCTAATTTTTTCGGTGTGTCTATCATCATGGGTGTCTCTTAAATTTCAGGATTTTTCTATCGCTTTCAAAATAACCTCGCACGACTCGCGGATCTCGTTATCGCTGATGGTAAGAGGAGGAGCGATCCTGAAACTGTAAGGATGAGATAGAAACCAAAAGCCGATCACACCATCTTTCAATGCAGTCTCTACGATCCGTTGTACTCTTTCTTCCGTATCGAAGTCGATGGCAAACATCAAACCTGCGCGACGGATCTCGCGGATGTGACGATGAACGAGCAACGATTCTATCAGCTTGCCCTTTCGTTCTACGTCGCGAAGGAGATCGCCTTCTGTGAGAACTTCGAGTGTACTCAATGCCGAAGCACAACAAACGGGATTGCCTCCGAACGTTGTGATATGTCCAAGCATGGGATCGTGCGAGAGCTCCTGCATGCGATCGTAACTTGAAATGAAAGCGCCGATCGGCAACCCGCCGCCGAATGCTTTTCCGATGGTGAGAATGTCGGGCACAATATCGAATTGCCCGAAGGCAAATAAAGAACCTGTGCGACCCATACCACACTGGATCTCGTCGAGTATGAGCATCGCTCCGGTTTCATCGCAACGCGAACGAAGCTTCTTCATAAATTCTTTCGAAGGTATCCGCACACCGGCGTCGCCCTGGATGGTTTCCATGATCACTCCCGCCGTTCTGATTGTGATCTGTTGAAGGTCGTCTATGTTATTGAACTCGATGAATCGCACGTCAGGCAACAGCGGACGGAACGCTGTCTTCTTGATCTCATTACCCGAAACGCTCATGGAGCCGTGGGTGCTCCCGTGGTATGATTTTCTGAAAGACACGAGTTCGGTTCTGCCGGTCAGTCGTTTCGCGAGCTTGAGTGCTCCTTCGTTAGCTTCAGTTCCCGAGTTAACGAGGTAAGTGCAATCGAGCGATGGTGGCAACAACGACGAAAGTTTTTTGGCAAGCAGGTTTGACGATGACTGGATGTATTCGCCATACACCATTACATGCAGATGCTTGTCGACTTGTTTTTTGATTGCTTCCACAACTCGCGGATGCCGGTGGCCGATGTTGGTAACCCCGATGCCCGAGATGAGGTCGGTGTATCTTTTGCCATCCGGACTATATAAATAAACGCCTTCGGCTCTTTCTACCGGTATTCGGAAAGGGAAGGGATTGGTGGGGGCGAGGTGATGAAGGAATATTTCTTCGCTGTAATCCATAAAAAAGAGAGTTGACAAGTTAGTCAACTCAAATGATACTTTCTCCGTATATTAGTTCTACAAAAGTTGAGATAATACATGACCAATCGAATTTACCTTGGGGAGTTGGAGGAACTGGTACTCCTGATGGTAGCGCTGCTTGGCGATGATGCCTACGGTGTTTCAATTACGGAACAACTGAAGGCCCAGGCCAACCGGAAGATCACGATCAGCGCCACGCACTCCGTACTTCACAGGCTCGAAGAGAAGGGCTTTGTGAAATCGAAGATGGGTGGAGCCTCCACGGAACGCGGCGGACGGCGTAAGCGCATGTTTCGCATTACCGCCTATGGCAGAAATACCCTCGAAGATCTTCGCACTACCCGCAACTCTATTTGGGCAATGATGTCGAAACCGGCAATGTCATGAGTAGCGACCAGCAACCACCACGATGGATCGACCGGTTGATCGACAGGCTGTCGCCGCCGGACCTGGCGGAGGAAATTCGTGGCGACCTGTACGAAACATTTCAACTTGATATTTCACGTCACTCTCTTTCGCGGGCTAAAAGGAATTATGCACTGAATGGAATAGGTTTTTTGTTCAAACGTTTTTTCTGGAGAGCATCCACTGTTACACAATCAAATTCGTTAATCATGTTCAATAACTATTTCCTGATGGCGTGGCGTAGCCTGCTCAAGAATAAAACATTTTATACTATCAATATTTTTGGATTGTCGATCGGTATTGCGTGCGCGTTGCTCATCGGCTCGTATATCTTTTCCGAGCTCACGTACGACACGTATCCAAAGAATGCCAGCGACATCTATCGCGTGGAGGTGAAGGTGCTGGGCAATGGCAATTGGGTAGATTACTCCAATGTCGATTATGGAGTTGGTTCCGGCATGGCAGCAGCATACCCTGAGATCGTTTCGTTGACGAGGATCAACAAGGGCTATACGCCTTACCTGCGATATAACGATATCGTGTCGAAGGAAGAGAATATGGGTATCGTTGATTCCAGCTTCCTCAATTTCTTCTCGTTGCCTTTGCTATCTGGTAATAGTAAGACGGCGCTCTCCGAACCGAACCAGGTAGTGATCTCTACTGCTTTTGCGAAGAAATATTTCGGTGATGAAGATCCGATGGGAAAAGTACTAAGTGTGGGAACGAACGGTGCATGGAAGGTTACGGGCTTATTCGATAAAATGCCGGACAGATCTCATTTCAATTTCGATGCGCTTGTCAGTTCATATACAGTATTCAAACAACGAAGAGAGTCTTGGAGTAATATCGGCGACTTCACCTACATACAGGTGGCACCGGGCACTGATGTTAATGCCCTTGAAAGTAAATTCCCCGCACTTGTAAAGGAGCATGTTGTGCCGGAAGTGCAGGCCGATATGGGTGTGAGCCTTGAGGAAGCGGAGAAGTCCGTCAACACTTTCATCTTTACGTTAAGACCTTTGCTCGATATTCACCTGGGCTCGCATACTTCCAATGAACTGGGTGTAAACGGCGACATAAAGTACCTGTACATTCTTGGTGCGCTGGCCGTGTTTATCCTGCTCCTTGCTTGCGTGAATTTTGTAAACCTTTCTACGGCAACTTCGACGAAACGTGCACGTGAGGTAGGTGTGAGGAAAGTAATGGGTTCCATCAGGAAGCAACTTGTATGGCAATTTCTTACTGAGTCGCTGCTGCTCGCATTCAGCGCAATGATTTTCGCTTACGGTATTGTTGCAATTGCTCTTCCACTCTTCAGCGATCTTACAGGCAAGACGAACAGCTTTTCTTTTTTTGTGATGCCATCGACGATCGTGGTCGTTGTGATAGCTACACTGTTCGTCGGTTTTATTTCGGGCATTTATCCTTCACTCTTTCTTTCGTCATTCAATACGATCAAAGTACTGAAGGGTGTAACGACACCGGGCTCGGGCAGGAAAGATCATTTGAGAAGCGGATTGGTGGTCTTCCAGTTCGCTGTATCATTCGCCCTGATCGTGGCAACACTGGTAGTGTACGAGCAGCTCAGCTATATGCAGAATAAAGATCTGGGTTACAGTAAAGACCAGGTGCTGGTTATTAAAGACACTCGTGCGCTTCGTGCTAACGAGAAGATCTTCCGCGATGAATTAGTTAACGACAGCAGGGTGATCAATGCGAGTATTTCGAGCCAGATGCCTGGCGAAAGCAACATGGATGGTACACAAGCCTACGCAAAGGAGCGGAGGGGAGCCGAGAACGGGTCCGAGATCCATATAGATATATTTCATGTCGACTATGATTACCTCGCTACGCTCGGAATCAAAATGGCTCATGGACGAAATTTTTCATAGGACTTTCCTTCCGATTCCTCCGCGATTGTGATCAATGAAACTGCAGCTTTCGAATTGGGATGGACCCCTGAAACAGCGATCGAGAAGATCCTTGTAACCTCGGGTCAAACAGAATATCATGTGGTGGGAGTGGTCAAAGATTTCAATTACATCTCGCCGCGGCAAAAGGTGGGGCCGCTGGTGATGATGCTTCGATACAACAGGGGTTCGATTCTTGTGAAACTCAGCACTCCCGACATACAGGCTTTCCTTACTGACATGAAAGCCCGCTGGGATCATTACAATTCGGATAGCGTTATTTCCTTTTTCATACACTTTTCTTGACGAGAAGTTTGGTGCGTTGTATGCTAACGAAGAACGTACGGGCAGGATCTTCACGTCTTTTGCCACGATAGCCGTGATCATAGCTGGACTGGGTTTGTTTGGTCTCAGTACATTTTCGGCGGAACAGCGTGTTCGTGAGATTGGCATCCGAAAAGTACTGGGTGCAAATGCGCAGCAAATTCTTGTGATGCTTTCACGTCAATTTATGGTCCTGTATTGATCGCGTTTGTGATTGCCACACCGTTGGTTGCATGGGGTATGAGCACGTGGCTACAGGATTTTGCTTACAGGGTTAATGTACACTGGTGGATTCTTTGTAGCGGCGGCAGGCATTTCGTTTATCATCGCATTTGTATCGATGAGTGTACAGGTGGTGAAGGCTGCCGTTGCAAACCCGGTATCGTCGTTGAAGGATTAAAGAAAAATTACTTAGCTATGGGGAAAATACTTATCCCGTATTTTCAAGAATGGCTGCTCCACGATAATCGACATTACGGTCCCTGAAATAATTCCCATCAATGCATAGATGGTAAACCTCAGCATCGTGATATCGGGAATATGCGCGATAGAGACTACTAATGGGTAAAAGAAGATGAGCATCACCGAATGCCACAGGTAGATTCCATAAGAGTAGAATCCGATCTTCGCGATTACATCGACGCCAGGCTTCGAAAAGATCTTGTTGAGCCCATTATCAACTTCTTCGCTCATAAGGAACAATGATAATAACAACGCAAAACCAACATACACCAACGTGAACCCGATGGTGTTCATAAACACTGTTGTTTCACGAATAAAGAATGGTAACGAGATCAGCGCAGCCGAAATAATCCACAGGATCACTCTATTCTTGCTAAAGAACTTCGTGAATGCTTCGGCAATTGAAATGCAACGTGTATGAGATCATCACACCGGCCAGCAGTGAATCAATTCGAAGATGCGTGGGAAACGCGTGAACCTGTTCTTCGTAAGGCACACCCACACGAGTGATAATCCTCATCACGAGACATGCAATTGCAACAAAGGCCCAGCCACCATAAACAAGTTTCTGATTCCTGACCTGTCGTACCGACACCAGCCATGCCATCGCAAACATTAGCAGTATATAAAAGTGTTCTTCAACGGCGAGCGACCACGTAACAGGTATGAGGTGGGGGACATAGCTTTGCAGGAAGAAGATCTCGGATAATATTTCGGTTGCCAGTGGCCAGTGGTTGAGATTAAGATAATCCAGTATAATGACGCACGCCATCGTTACATAAAACAGCGGGTAGATCTTGAAGCCACGTCGCACGAAGAACCGGCCGATGTTTATGCTGTCGCGACGTTTGTATTCATTGAACAACAATCCTGAAACCAGGAATCCGCTGAGTACAAAGAAGAGGTCGACGCCCATCCATCCTGCGGCCAATGTTTTATCAGCAATGAAGGGATGGTGGCGAAATATTACCAGGATAATGGCAACACCGCGAAGGAAGTCGATTTTTCGGAGCCTCATAGGATTCTTGCTGGCGGCCGTAAAAATAGATTATTATGTCGATCTGGCACCTACGTGCTTATACTGAAGAATGCAGCGCAAGCTTGTTTCCCTCTGTGTCCAGGAATAAAGCCCAGTATCCTTTTTGCGGAGCTATCATAGTCTTGGGCATGATTACTCTGCCGCCGGCAGCTTCAATTTTTCTAAGTGTTTCATCCAAATCTTTTGCCAGCTCCATGTACACAATCGGTCCGTCGGCGGAAGGGTTGAATCCTGTAAGCTGAAAAAGATGTCCCACGTTGTTGTTATGCTCATCAACGAAGTATGCCATTGGAAAAGGAATGCTCTTATTTCTCGTGATGAGCTCATCCGTGATCTTACTATAGAACTGAAAGGCGCGCTCAAAATCATTTGCCGGGATTGCCACGTAACTGAAGATCTTTTTCATAGACTTAAAAGGTTAAGTATAATCATAGAATGAATTAATTCTGTTTGAACCATTTCATCATGGGGTCGATCCATTCGGCGTATCCTTTATAGATGAACCCGTGACTAAGGCCCGTTGCCAGCGTGATCTCTTGGTATCGATTTACCTTTCGATTTTTAAAGATCATGAAGCAGGTTCCATGCGGATCGGTCTTTTCGATAATAGAAAGGAAACGGCCATGCAGAACATCGTGCTCGTATTCCTTATAGGTATCTGGCCAGCAGCCTCCCATCATAACATATTTCATTTTTTTATTCTCAAGGGCAGAAGCAACCTGGAGGGTGATGTTCCATCCGGCTGACGCGCCAACGACAATGATGTTTTTTGTACCGACACCTGCGCTGCGTAAACTATCGATCTGAAGAACAATTTTATGAGCATAAAGCGAATCAGGTACCTGCTTCACCCTTCTTTCACTAATGACGTTGAATCCGCGGCTTCGAAGTGAATCGAGAATATTCAGGTACTCGTAAGGACCCCATTCAGGAACAGATTGATTGATGGCGTTATTACCAAGTTCGGTCACCACCGCGCCATGTTGGTAAAATAAATATCGCTCGTTACTCTTGATTGCCTTAGGAAGAAATGAACCTACTGTTTGGCCTCCGGCAACCAATATCACGAATTGACTCGACAGGATGATCAGCAGAACTTTCATGCTTAATGTCCGCCCAATGCCCTTATCAATTCCGCCGTTTCGTTGAAGGATCTTTCCAGAGCCATCGACAATGGTGTTTTGCCATCTTTCATTTTCGCATTTACATTAGCCTTGTACTCGACAAGCAATTTTACCAATGCAGTTTTACCATGATGTGCAGCCTCATGTATGGGCGTGATGTCGTCCTGCTGTGTAACATTTGGGTTTGCGTCATTTTTCAACAAAGCTCGGTGATAGTGTAACTTGAGATGGCGCAGGCCGAGTGTATGGGTGCCACTTTAAACATGTTATTAGACGGTCTGTTTACATCTGCACCGTTTTTGATCAGTAATTCCGCAACTTCATACTGTCCGAAAAAACAGGAGAGTCCCAACGAATAATTACACTTTCCAATTCGGCGTTCCTGCCGGTTTTTATGAACTCCAGGATCTTCGGGTCGATCATTGTCATGGGTTTAAAGATTGCACGAAAGAAAATATCCCGCCAGCATCACGAGCTCTTTAATATGAAGAATTACTCTAAAGTCGTTCGTCATCGAAGTGCCCTTCGTTTGATCGTCATAGGCAAAGGTGTTGTTGCGTGGCTTTCCTTTATGAAAATCACTGCATCAAAAGAATTGTATAGCCTGACGTGTGAAATATAGCGATCCTGTGACCATTTTTTTGAGAACTGAGATCCGATGCTGTACATGCCCACGTATTTATCGTGCAGCCACTTTTCGACGATTTTATTTTTCACAGTCTGCGTAAAATCGATGAGCCCATTCGTTTCACCGGCCATTACAAAATAGTTGGCAAGATTGCCACTGGGTGCGTCTTCGATGTCTTGCTTTTCCCATCCGGGGGAATTTTTCAGATCGGGATCGTCCGCACGGAAATTTCCGTTGTAAAAATCGAAGCCAACAGCATAGTACTCTTCCTTCAATACCGACTTCACGTAACTACCCATGCTTGGATATGAAATCCCATTCACATAATCATTAGCCACGTGACCATTGTGAGCCCAGATGAATAATTTATTTCCAGGTGAAGCGGCGAGGCACGAAAGAATATTTTCGGCCATGAAGTAATCTCGTGTCTGAACAATGGAACCATCTCTCCATGCGTCGTAGCTATAGGCGAGAACATATTGCTGAAGCGTGTTGGCTAGCTTAAGGACTTCATTGAATTCGGAATGTGAACTGCTCCTGATGTAGATACTTTTTTTATCAGCAATACCGCTGATGAGATCTTTCATGGGTATGATCAATGTTCTAATGGTTGTATCGCCCGAGAAGATGCCCCTGGTCTCTTCTGATCTCAGCACACGCTTCAGCAAGGTATCGACCTGCACTTTTATCATTGGGTCCACTCGCCCTATGTAGTCCGACAGAGCCTGGGCACCGATATCATTTAACTGTATATCGAATCCAATAAAACTGATTTTACGCTCCGGGTGTAATTCATTGTATGTTCTCATCCATCGAATTACATTTCTGAATTCTTCCGTGCCCCACGATGTAAAGCCATGGATGGTGGCGGCAGTGTCGAGGTCTCCCTTCCCGGTCTGGATAAATTCGTTGATATACCGGCATCTCGAATAGCTTGCCTCCAGCCCGAAAATTGTGAAGCCCAGTTCCTCTACAAGGAACTGGAATACATCGAGCTTGATCCGAAAAAACTCGGTTGTTCCATGAGTAGCTTCCCCGATCGCTACAACCTTTTTGTTTCCCAGGGCTTCCTTCAGCTTTGCCTGAATTGCCCTGTTGCTTTTGAATCCTTCAATGGAAAAGGAAACTGTATTGGCTCCGATCCATTTTGTGAATTCCTGTGCTTCCTGGCGCTGTTGTCGCAAAATCAACGCTGCCGCAAGAGCCAATGTGAGCAAGGCAAGAAATATCTTCGTTTTCACTACATGGAAATGATACGTAAACCGACATCGGGAAGGAATTCATTTCTCTTTTATCGGACGAATGTCTTTTGTCATTATTCGTATTGCTTTGTCTCACCGATTCATGAAATTGGAGAAAGAAAAATTACCAAACACATGAAAAGTAAAAGTCACGATACATGGCAACCGGTTGTGCAAGCTATCTCCTTTGCCTTATATTTTGTTTTACTGGTAGTTTCTTACAAAGCCTGGCAATCGGATTTCGGTTTGTGGAAAGTGCTCTTGCCCGCGGCCACCGGGCTTCTCCTGATCTGGTTTATCAAGAAGAAGCAGTTCGTTGAACTTTGTGGTTTTGTTATGCTTATGACAGGAGCGAACTTACTGTGGCAGTCCGCAGACATCCCGGTTTTTTGCAAGGTTGTCGGCTTCATTGCCGTTGTACTTCAGTTTGGAACCCTTGGAAAGGAGTCCGCTGAACCTTCGCAGGAATAGCGACACATACTACTTGGCTACCGAATCCCTTACATACTTTTTAAATGTCTTGCCTATCGGCAGGTGAATGGTTCCTATCGTGACGGTGTCTTCGTTCACCTTTTCTATTTTGGATCTGTTTACGATGTACGACTTGTGGATCCTGATAAAGAGTTCCCTTGGAAGAAGCCGTTCTATGTCCTGTGTGGTTGCCTGCGACAAATAGGTTTGATGTTCGGTAATTACTTTGATGTAGTTGCCAAGGCTTTGAAAGTACCGTATCGTGTTAAAGGGAATTGTTTTAATCTCGCGATCGATCTTTAATTCGATCTGGCCTGTGGTAAGTCTGCCCGGAAGGTGATCTACCTGTTGAATTACCTTGTTGACGGCCTTTGTGAAACGTTCGAACGAGACAGGTTTCTTGAGGTAGTCAACGGCGTTGTATTCATAGCTCTCGAGTGCAAACTCCGAGTGTGCGGTGATGATAATGATATGAGGTTGGTGATCTAGCATCCGCAGGAAAGAAAATCCGTCAACTTCCGGCATCGTAATGTCCAGGAAGATCAGGTCCACATTGTTTGTCTTCAGGTGCTCGTGGGCCGATATGGCATTCAGGAAACTCCCGGTGAGCTGAAGTTCAGGAATTCTTTCGATGTAGTCTTCCAGTATGATATGAGATCTCGGCTCATCGTCAATGATCATGACTCTAATTCGCATGGCCTTGAATAACTAAGTCTACGATAAAATATTCTCCTTTGGTTTTGATATCGAGCGTATGACTTGCGGGCCAGAGCAGCTCAAGACGTCTTTGAATATTGGTCAATCCTGTTTTTGTTGAAGTTGATACGGAAGGATAGATCACATTTTTAGTGAATAGCCGGATCTGCTTCGCATCCTGATCGATTGAGATCTCGATGAGGAAATTCCGGATTGTGTTCGACCCGTGCTTAAACGCATTCTCGATAAACGGGAACAGGATGAGAGGAGGAATCCTTCGCTCCGGGTCTGAAAGATCTTTTACGAATTTGATCTCACATCTTGTCCCAAGTCGTTCTTTCTCGAATGCGATGTAATTTTCAATGAATGAGATCTCGTCTTTTATAGGGATGGCATCCAATTTAGACGACTCAACGATAAATCTGACGAGCTGGCTGAGCTTGAGGATCAGGTCATTTCCATAAGTGTCATTTTTCAGATTATAGCTATAGATATTATTGAGTGAGTTGAACAGGAAGTGGGGGTTAAGCTGGGTTTTTAATTGTTGTATTTCAAGTTCCCGCTTAAGTGCCGAAAGCTGAAAGAAATTACTGCGCTCGTCTATGTACAGCCATGCCAGATAGATCGCTGTGCCAATAATGGTAAAAACTAACAGGGAAGTGATTGTACCTCTATACATATCCACTTCTCCCATCGCGTATTGAAACAGCCATGCATAAATGGCTATTGCCGGTACAACCAGGAGAGCATAGTAGATCTTTTTTCCGTTCAGCAAGAGTTGCGTTACCAGCACCTTGTTGTGAAAAACAATCCAGGCATACGTAAGCGTGGTCCATTTCGCAACGCCGTAGAATTTAACGTATTGAACGTTGCCGCCACTTTCAACCAACGCAAAGTCATACAGGAACGATATTACTATCAGTCCCACGTAGACGGCCAGTGTACGAATTATGAAATTAGTTGTCTTGCGTTTCATCACCGGCATGGAGTGAAAGCCCTTAGCGAAGGTAAAGAGAGGTCACGGCAGTAGAAAAGCTATCACGAAATATGATAGACAATTTGCGAGTCCATGAGCAATCCATCCCGGGAGGATGCTGCCGCCGCCGGATCTTTCATTGATATAGCCCGTCATCCATCCTCCGATGGTAGACATAATAAATATGAAGATCACCGCGCCCGCCGTGGAATGGGGCAGCCGTAAAAAGAGCAGGAGGTGAACCATTCCGAAGACAATACTCTGGATAGCATTTCCGGTTTTGAATCCGGATAAACCGATCAACCTCTTCCCAATAAAGCCACGAAAAAAAATCTCTTCGGATAAAGAAGTCCTGAACAGGGCTGTGATCAACCATACTATGATTGAGACCGGGGTAATTCCCATCGATCTTAAATTACCTGTGACGCTGGGAGGGGAGGTAACCATCTGCTTTACATCTGCATCGATAAAAATTATTCCGACCGTAGAGCAGATGAACAATAGCGAGCCTGCAATGGCATACACCACCGATTTTTGAGTGGGCTTCGTTAGGCCGATGTATCCGGAAAAACCGATTGCCTTATTTTTCCGGAATAAGAAGAATATGAAAGGCACAAGTGTGAGTATGCCGACCTGCAGTACAGCAGAAATAATTTCGTTAAGTACCTGTGTCATTGAAGGATGATTCCAAAGAGAGTAAAAAAAATTATAAGCGGGAAGAGTTTAATGACGAAGGCGTTTCGTCATATGGCCGGAACTTTCAAGCGTTTACGGCGTAATGTGAATAACCAACATATAACTCATTAACCTGAATAACGATGAAACTACTCTTTACAATTGTCTTTACTATCGGCAGCGTCACGTTTGCGGTCTCCCAGGCAAATCAGCCGTGTGCCGTTAGCCTCGTGGAGAGATCATATGAAGCGCTTGGAGGCAGGAGCAGGATTGATACTATTCGTAATCTTCAGTTTACCGGCTACGGTCACAGGAATCTTCTTGAGCAATCGGAGCGGCCGGAAGGACCCTTCATTGCTCAGAACTTTACCTTCCGTGGTATAGCCGACCTCGGGAATCAATTGTTTCTGATGGATGCGAAAGACCAATTGTTTAATACAAGCTTAAAATTCCTGGTCGATAAAGAAGCTATTGCGTTCACGTCCCATGGAAGAACAGCGCCATGGGTGCGGGAGCAAGTGCTCCAGGACGAACCTGAATTGAATCCCTTCGCAATTCTGAAGACTGCGCTTCAAAGTAATTCCCTGATCTGTTTGCCCGATTCAGCAATTCATGGACTATCCAATAGACGAATCCAGTTTGTTTGGAAGGAACATATTGTCAGGATCAGCTTCAATCCATACACGTACTTGTATACATGTATAGAAGTTCAAAAACCTTATTACGATTATTATCTCAATATCTGGGGCGATAGTAGAAAAGTGGTGCTATACACATGGTGGGATCTGCTCGGGAATGGTGCGCACTTTCCCATGCAAAAGGATATCTATTTTAACGGGCAACTGTGGGAATCAACACTTATCCGTGAGATGAACATCAACAAGCCATTGTCGGCAGACTCAATAAGGATCCCGGAGAACATCAGAACATTATGTCTTAGCTCGAAAGATGTTTTTTTAGACCGTGTGGAAAAAATGATGAGTGCTAAATCCGAGATAGCGAAGGATGTGTGGATGATACCAGGATACTGTACGGCGACAGTTATCAGGCAGACGGATGGGTTAACCCTGATAGAAGCTCCGCATTCATCAGGTTACACCGACAAAGTAGTTAACATGGCAAAAGAGCTTTATCCCGGCGTTCCGGTAAAGAACATCATAACGACTTCCGATGCATGGCTTCACTGCGGAGGCATCAGGACTGCAGCTTTGGAGGCACCAGTTGTTGCGTTGAGCCGGAACAAAGAGTTGCTGGAGCGAATCCTGAAGGCACCTTATCGTACCGAACCAGACCGATGGGAGCTTGAGAAGAAGAAGAATCCCGTTGTCCGTTACATCAATGGAAGAACGACGCTGGGAACTGGCGCGAACAGGGTCGAGATAATACCATTCAACTCGGAGGCAGGTGAAAGAATGATGATGGTTTATTTTCCGGAACACAAGCTGCTATACGCCAGCGATCTTTACCAGCCTGGCAACTGGCAAAAGCACTACACATTCGAAGTGATCGATGCCATTGAACGTGAAAAGCTCGATGTAGAATTTGTTTACGCGATGCACTCCCCGCCGGTAAAACTTTCAGAGATCAAAAAGTCGATGGAAGATCTGTTGAAGTGACTACCATTAATTATTAACTTAGGGATGTCCATAAGGTCGCCGTTGTTGCCTCCCGCTCTCGCCAACTGGAATTAGTTAAATGGTATCATAAGTGGAAAGTAAAGTCCATCGATTCTTTAATAAAATCAGGTCGAAAATAGTCGCGAAGAAATTGGCGTTTTATTTCGAGCAACTGATCATAATCACAACCGGGTTGCTTATCGCCTTCTGGGTTGAAAATCTTCGGGAGAACAAAAACGAAGACCGGGCAACCAAACAAATTTTGGTCAACATAAAACAGGACATCATTGCTATCACGGACACGGAGCTTGGTGTGGCGCAAGTATTGGATACGTTCTTCGTTAAGAAAATTGACGCTGCTATCGATGACATTGGTGATTGTAAAATTGATGACGTTGACTTACTCTACACTGTAGCCTCATTTCATATTTCTACAAACTATCCTGAGAATTCTGGTTTCGAATCTTTAAAATCGTCGGGGTTAATGACGAACATTGAAGACGACACATTGTTAATGGCATTCAGTGGCATATTCGATTTTTCCTTTGAAAACGCTGTCGATGGCGCCTGGGAGAAATCATCAGATAATATTCTTGGAGTTATTTACGAAGCAGAAGGTATTGCTGTGTTGCCAATGGAAGAAGGTAAGTACAAGCTTGTTGCGACAAAACCGATTATTCTTAGCGGCGCAAGATGCACCAGGCTGAAGATACACTTAATGGAGTTCCGCGTCCTGATGCAGGAGAGTGTGGTTCGGCTTAAGTATAATGCCAATGCCAAGAAAACGTGGTTCGATAGGCTTGAACGAGAAATTAAAAGGAAATGAGTGGGGTGCTAAGCACTCCAAAGCAACAATCACCTGTATTTCAGCTTACCCTTCGACGTGAGCCCGATAAGTTGGCGCATCGGTTTTTCGAAGGAGGCATATAGTAGTTTTTGATTCAGCATCTCGTTTTTGACACGAACTACAAGCCATGATTTATCAATGCTTCCGGGTACTTGAACCCGGTCGTCGACCTGCAGGATCAATTCTTCTAATGTTATTAGATGGTCGCCCTGCGATTGTATTTGGACTGCAATTTCGGCTGCGACGGCACTGCATAAATCATCATCAATCAACTGCGTTCGGTTCCCCACACTATTCAACGTTTATTCATCAGCAAATTACTAATGACTCTAACGCTTAATGGCTTTTAAGATTACCATTGTGTGTCGTTTGAAACTAGTTATATGTCGAATTATTCTTATTGTTCGGCACGTGGAAAGTTGGACTTTTTACACGTTCCTCAATGTTGGTTGTAAATTCTGTATAGCAGTTGATCCTTTTTACTAAAGAGAATATGTACGAGATGGATTGACGAAGCAACGCTGAAGCATACTTCCTAAAGAATTAACGACAATCTTCGACGGAACTCGAAGTAAAATAAAAGACCCTGAGGCAATCGCTTCAGGGTCTGCTTTTTATGTAGCCCGTAGGGGAGTCGAACCCCTCTTACCAGAATGAAAATCTGGTGTCCTAACCGATAGACGAACGGGCCGGTTTTGTAAAAAGTGTCGCAAAGATATGCCGCCTACCACGATTTGCAAACCGGTGCGCTAATATTTTTGAATATGCCTACCCGAATTCGTTTGTTTTAGCTCCCCCGAAAGTTATTTTTGGCATCGCAAAATTTTAAAGCGTTTAAGCAATGACAAAAATTGGTATAAACGGATTTGGCCGCATCGGCCGTCTCGCTTTCCGCGCAGCTGTAGGTCGCAAAGATGTTGAAGTAGTTGGTATCAACGACCTCGTTGATCCCGAGTATATGGCATATATGCTGAAGTACGACTCCGTACATGGTCGCTTTGAAGGCACCGTGGAAGCAAAAGGTGGAAACCTTATCGTTAATGGAAAAACTATCCGCGTTACAGCAGAAAAAGATCCTTCGAACCTGAAATGGAATGAAGTAGGTGCCGAGATCGTTATCGAATCAACAGGCCTCTTCCTCACCCAACCAGACGCACAAAAGCACATCACAGCCGGCGCTAAGAAAGTAGTTATGTCTGCGCCCGCTAAAGACGACACCCCTACATTCGTAATGGGCGTTAACCATAAGAAACTTACCAAAGAACATACGATCGTATCGAATGCCTCTTGTACCACGAACTGCCTCGCGCCAATCGCGAAAGTTCTTAATGATAAGTTCGGCATCGTAGAAGGTCTCATGACCACCGTACACGCAGTTACAGCAACTCAAAAGACTGTCGATGGTCCTTCAGCAAAAGACTGGAGAGGTGGCCGTGCCGCGTACGACAATATCATCCCTTCATCTACAGGCGCGGCGAAGGCCGTTGCCCTCGTTCTTCCCGAATTGAAAGGCAAGCTTACAGGTATGTCATTCCGCGTTCCTGTTTCCGACGTTTCTGTTGTCGATTTGACTGTACGTCTCGAAAAGCCTGCTTCTGCCGAAGCCATCAAAGCCGCTATGAAAGAGGCTTCCGAAGGCGAACTGAAAGGTATCCTCGGATATACCGAAGACGAAGTTGTATCACAGGATTTCCGCAGCGATGCACGCACTTCAATCTTCGATGCAAAGGCCGGAATTTCATTGAATGAACACTTTGCAAAAGTGGTGTCATGGTACGACAATGAGTGGGGCTATTCTAACAAGCTCGTGGATCTGGTTCAGGAACTTGCGAAGCTGTAATATCTCCCGGAATTTTAAGAGCAAGCAGGTCTTTTAACTATAAGGAAAGCCTCGGACTAACATCCGGGGCTTTTTCATTTCGAAGTATGATGCTGATAATCAGCCTCTTGCCGCCCAGCCCCACCTTAGGATACGGATGTATGGTTTGCCCCACGAAAGCTAAAATTCTCACCCTCAAAGCCTGCATTTTTGTATTGTTATCTAACACAAAAAACCACAAGCAAAATGTACTCGAGAGGTGTAAACGTGAACATTAAGAGGCGAATCAGGCAGATTATTGTTTTGGTATTTACCATCATCATGGGTGTTCTGATCTCGCAAGCGACGCAGGCGGAAGGGCAGGCTGACAACACTAATAGCGCTGTTACTTCTTCTAAATAAGAAATTTAAGAAAGGGTGTTTGGTGAATTGGCCCGTGCCTAAAAAGTTAGGCAGGGCCTTTTCCTTTTTTAGCTTATTTATTACGGGGTCGCCGGCTCCTATTCATCGTTACCCCGGCTTTCTTGGAATTCTTATGCGGCTGTTTTATCTGGAAGATCCTGGAAAGCCCTACAGTTGCATATAGATAAACGTCTCTCCGCTGGCCATAAAGATCCGGCTGCGGATTGCTGCTGCTGCCCGACTTCAAATCATTGATATAGCTTTGCTTGCGTGGATCGAAGATGCCGAAGATCGCACGTCCATCGAAATTCAAACTCCAGTTATCGTTAAAGTCAAAGTCGGAGCGAAAGCCCACGCCAGCAGAGACCTGGAAAGACTTAAACTTGTCCTTCGTAACATAATCCTGCTTGTTGACAGCAGGAATAAACACGCCATCATAAGATACTGTATAACCCGGGTCGGTTGGGATTATAACACCCGGAGGATATTTAACTTTCGCGGGTTCGTTCGTGATCGTCTCACGACCATTTAATAAGTAATCGAAGTTGATAGAAGCAACTGCGCTCAATCTAAAGAATGCAAGGTCGTTGAGATGAAGCTTAAGGGCTATGGGTACAGAAAGGTAGTCCATGTTGATATCGCGGGTACCAACATCGCCGCCTGCTGTGTTCTTTATAGAATACTTTTGACCGATCTTTACGAACGAAGGAGTGACAACGAAACCGTGACCGATTTTATCATAACCATAACTGATACCGATGGGAGTTCCACGCAATGTGAAGCGTCCGTAGTAGCGTGGATCTTTCTGAAGACCCTGGTCGATAGTGAATGGGAAGTTTATCCCAGCGAAAATGCCGTACGATTCTATATGTTGTGCCTCGCCGATATGAGCGGCGAACAGAAGAAAAACTATGGAAAGATTCCTAAGCCGACGCTCGGTCATATTCGGGGTCTGGGATCTGATGCACCTGTGAGCTGCGCTCTCATTGTAACGGCCAAAATTAGGATAAATTACAATGAAGAGAATCCAACAATTGTCTAATTTTTGGCCTTTGAACGCCCTCCAATCTTACAAGATAGGGAGCAAACTCGTAATATGAAAGTTTGTGGATTCTCATTTCTGAAGAACGCAGTTAAGTTCGACTACCCGGCTGCAGAAGCGATAAGGTCGATACTTCCTTTGTGTGATCACTTCATTGTGGCAGTAGGCGACTGTGATGATGGAACCGCCGAGATGGTGCAAAGCATAGACCCTAAAGTGCAGGTGATCCGCACCGTTTGGGAAGAAGGCTTTCGCGAAGGCGGCCGCGTGCTGGCACTCGAAACCGATAAAGCATTCCAGGCCATTCCACCCGAATACGACTGGTGTTTTTATATACAGGGCGACGAGGTTGTTCATGAACGGTACCTGCCCGTCATTCGAAAAGCCATGGAAGACAATCTCAGGAATACCAAAGTTGAGGGATTGCTCTTCAAGTACCTTCACTTCTTTGGTTCGTACGATTATGTTGGACAGGCGCACTCATGGTATCGCAGGGAGATAAGGATCGTGAGAAACCGGAAAGATATTTTTTCATACCGCGATGCACAGGGCTTCCGCGCAAAGCCGAACCGTAAGCTGAATGTTGTGTTGATCGATGCTTATATCTATCACTATGGATATACGCGCGAGCCCGAAGCGCTTCAGCAAAAAGTAGAATCGATGGTGAAGCTGTATCACGATGATACCTGGATCTCGAGTTTCCTCAAAAAATCGGAAAAGTACCAGTACGAAGAAGGTCGCGAACCCATCAAGCGTTTCGACGACACTCATCCTGCCGTAATGAAAGAAAGGATTGCCCGTAAGAACTGGGACTATAATCCGGACTTTTCTCTCGACTATCGTTCGTTCAAAGATCGGTTCAAAAGAACGATGTTTAAGATGTTTGGCTGGATACCCGGTGAATACAGGAACTACAAGTTACTTTGATCAACACTAAGAACATTCGCAATAATATTTATGTCGCGCTTGCAGAATACCTGCTGCTCGCCATGTTGTTGTATTCCGTTTGCCGGATCTTATTTTATTTTTTCAATACAGCATTCTTTCCCGACATGACCTTTTCGCGCTGGACGACGATCATGCGCGGCGGTCTTCGTTTCGACCTCACTGCTGTTCTTTATTCGAATAGTCTCTTGCTGCTGCTGATGATCCTCCCGTTGAAGCTGAGATTCAGCAACTGGTTTAAGATTACCATCAAATGGCTGTTCATTGTTGTGAATGCATTCGCGCTCGCGACGAACATCGCAGACTCCGTTTATTACCAGTTTACATTGCGACGAACCACGCTGAGTGTTTTCTCGCAGTTTGAAAATGAACAGAACGGCTTCGGGCTGTTCTTCCGTTTCATGATCGACTACTGGTATGCATTAATGACGTGGATTGTGCTCGTGGTTGGATTGTATTTTGGTCAGAAGAAAATTAAGTGGGAGGGACCACAGGTGCAGGGCAATATCACTTTCTATTCGATAGGCCTGGTGATGATGCCGGTTGTGATCTATCTTTTTATCGGCGGTGCGCGCGGCGGATTTAAACACAGCACACGGCCTATCACGCTGAGCAATGCCGCCGAATATGCCGCGGTGCCGAAAGACATCAACCTCGTTCTCAACACACCGTTCGCGTTGATGCGCACGGCCGGAGCCAACGTTATCCAGCGATCTCATTATTATGCCGACGATCAATCGCTCGAAGCAGTGTTCAGTCCCGTTGTGAAACCCGACTCCACATCGTTTGTTCCGGGCAATGTTGTTGTTATTATTCTCGAAAGCTTTTCGAAGGAGTTTATCGGTGCCTACAATAAGAATCTCCCGATAACAGGCTACCAGGGTTACACTCCATTTATCGATTCACTGGTTGGTGTAAGCAGCGCGTTCCAGTATTCGCTGGCCAACGGCCGCAAGTCTATCGACGCAATGCCGTCGGTGATCTGCAGCATCCCAAGTATTGAGGTGCCGTATGTGCTCTCGCACTTCTCCGGAAATAAAGTGAATAGTCTCGCGTCGTTGTTGAAAGACAAAGGATATCAAACGGGTTTCTTTCATGGCGCTCCGAATGGATCGATGGGCTTCAATGCCTTCGCCAATCTCTGCGGGTTCGATCAGTATTATGGTAAAGACGAATACGAGTCGGATCCCGAAGGCGGCAGCAGCGACGACTACGACGGCATCTGGGGTATTTGGGACAAACCCTTCTTTAAATATTTTGGTAAGAAGCTCACCACGTTCAAAAAACCATTCTACGCAACCATCTTCTCGGTCTCTTCACATCATCCCTACAATCTTCCCGAAGCCGATAAGTCGAAGTACAAAGGCGGCGATCGCGATATCTACAAGACCATCGAGTACACTGACGACGCCTTAAAAGAATTTTTTGCTTACGCTTCGAAGCAATCATGGTTTCAGAATACTTTGTTTGTGATCACGGCCGATCACGCGTCCGCAGAAATAAAATATAAAGAGTACAATACAACCTGGGGATACTTCAGCATTCCCGTGTTCTTCTACCATCCGCAATGGCAATCGAAATTCAGTAACGACATCATTCAGCAGGTCGACATTATGCCGACAATACTTTCATCGCTTCATTACGACAAGCCGTACATTTCGTTTGGCCGGAATGTTTTTGGTGCGAAGCAGCCGTTCGCTTTCAATTATATCGACAATCTTTACCAGCTCTTCCGCGGGAATTATGTGCTGCGTTTCGATGGAGAGAAGTCTGTTGAGCTCTATGATTTTCGCAACGACATTTATCTTTCGAAGAATCTCGTTACCCAATTACCCGACACCGTTCAGTCGATGGAGCGTGTGCTGAAGGCCTACATTCAGCAGTACAATAATCGTATGGTTGATGATAATCTTACAACGGAAGGACCGCAGTCATTAACCATTAGCCATTAACCATTATCCATTTCGCTGCCGGGAGCTCTTTAGAAATAGTTTACTTGATGGGTAATCGAAGATCACGATGTGTTTCTTCAGAAACGCGGCGCCTACCGATCCGCAATAGGTAAAAGAATCGTCGGGATGTTCTTCGACGTTCACCAGGCACGAAGACACTGACTTCACTTTTAAGGTTCCAAGAATAAAATGATTGAGATAAAGATCGAATCCTTTCACAGCTCCGTTGAGTCCCATACCAACTGTGTGTTCGACTGCACCACAGTAATTCTTAAATTTTTCTTTGCTGAATACAGTAAGTCCTAGCGAAGAGCCTGTGTCGATCAGCAACTGAAGGTTAACAGTAGATTTATCGTTCAACACGATACTCGACTGTACTTGCGGCATCGTCTTGTTGATATCTAGCGGTATGCACGTAAAACCTTCGGCGTGGCCGTAAGGTAATTTTCCGAAGAGACGAATGGTTCGTGCCTTGTAGTTGATCTCCACCACGAATTTGATGAACAGTTCGTATCCAATAATTCCGTCGATGCCGGGCACGTCGTCGAATAATTTCCGCGTTGGGATAACGGCAACTCCGAGTGCTTCTCCTTTGATGTTGCCAAGGATAATATTATTCGGATAGCTCACATGTGCGTCGACGCCGAGAGGAGATCCCCAGCCGGCAACTTTCACATGTCGTGAGCCGGTGAGGTTGGGCATGGACGCAAATCGCTTGCCGTACAGTAACATCGACCGCGTTCCTGTGTCGAGTATCAGTTTCACTTTAACAGAATCGTTGATCGTAGCAGGAATAACGATGAGATTCCTGAACATTTCGAAGTGAATGGTGGTGCTGGATTTTCCTTTCAGGAAATCATATCCGCCAACTGCAATAGCAGAAAGCGATGAAAGGACAAATAGAAGGGTGAGTATTGGGGTGACCATAGGCTTTCATTTTGAATCGTAGATCGATTTGGCTTATGGTCAGTCCTATTTCTAACGCAAACTATAAGAGCGCCGTTATCGCCCTTATCGTGGTAATTTTTTTAAAAAATCTAATAGGCGTAGGGGTACAGGTGGATCAGGTTGTCTTTTGAGAAAAATCAGAAAAATGAAAACGTCAATTTTATTCGTAGCTCTTCTTTTTACAATAATCTCCTGCGTGAATGAAGATCCCGGTCCTCTCCAGGAACAAACAAAGGAATACTCAATTCTCGACTTCGAACGGCTGGAGATTGGAGATGCGCTCGATGTAACTGTGAACCAGGGAAACATGTTCTCTATCAGCGTTAATGGCGACCGCCGCGACATCGACGATCTCGAAGTAAACAAGGTTGGCAACGCGCTTCGGATGAAGTACCATAACAAGAATCATAACGACAACAGGCAATACACCACTTATGTTACGATCACGATGCCGGCATTGAAAGGAGTTTCATTTTCGGGAGCAGTCAACTCGAAAGTTTCAGGCTTCGCCACAGAAGGCGACTTCGACATAAGTCTTTCGGGTGCTTCGCAGTTAAAGATTTCCGGCAGCACAACTAACCTCCATGCTATCGTATCGGGCGCTTCGGAGCTTCGCGCATTCGACCTCGAAACAACAACGGCCACGGTAGATGCTTCCGGTGCAAGCAAGATCCGTGTGCTGGCTACGCAACAACTAAATGCAACGGCGTCGGGGGCGAGTGATGTGAGATATAGAGGAAATCCGACGGTGAATGTGACAACGAGCGGAGCAAGTACTATCGGCGCGGATTAGTGCAACGAGCAACGTGCAATGTGCAACGATATGAGGTTCCGCTCATTGCACGTTGCACTTTGCACATTGCACGACTACGCAAGATTGTGATACACGTTTTGAACGTCATCGTCGGCTTCAAGAGCGGTAATACACTCCATCACCTCATCCTGTTCTTTCTCCGATAGTTCCTTCGTTGTTGTTGGAACATACTGCAATTCGGAGCTCTTCGGTTCGAGCTTCTTCGATTCTAAAAACTTCTGCATGTGACCGAAGTCTACAAACTTTGTGTAGATGATCACTTCGTCTTCGTCTTTCTGGATGTCTTCGGCACCGCCGTCGATCAGCTCGAGCTCCAGTTCGTCGAGATCGATCTTCGCGGGATCAAATTTGAAGATGCCTTTTCTCTCGAACATGAAACCGACGGAGCCGGAGTTGCCCATCGACCCGCCGTTCTTTGAAAAGTGAAGCCTGATGTTGGCAACGGTGCGTGTGGGATTGTCGGTGGCGCATTCCACGAGTACCGGTATGCCGTGTGGAGCGTAACCTTCGTATATAACTTCCTGGAAATCTTTTTCCTCTTTAGATGAAGCCCTTCTGATGGCGTTATCCACACGGTCTTTGGGCATGTTGGCGCCCTTCGCGTTCTGGATGGCCATGCGGAGGCGCGGGTTGTTGTCGGGATTGGGTCCGTTCTGTTTTACTGCAATCGCAATGTCCTTGCCGATACGTGTGAATGTCTTCGCCATGCGGTCGAACCGCGCGAACATTTTGTGCTTCCTCTTTTCAAATACGCGTCCCATAGGTCTATTTTGGTTGCCAAAAATAGAGTATCCGTCTACTCAACGCAACTTTTTGATTTCGGGACACGTCCTTAATTTGTTACACCAAACTAATTTCTATGCTAAACAACTACCTGAAGATTGCTTTACGCACCCTGCTTCGCTTCAAGGGATTCGCCATCATCAATTTGTTTGGTCTTTCGCTCGGTCTTACGGCCGGCGTCCTCATCATGATCTTCGTAGCCGATGAGCTCTCTTTCGATAAGTTTCATGTGAACCGCGGCCGCATCTACCGCGTACTCACTCAATTTTATACACCCGAAAATGGTGCAGGCGACACCGGCAGTGAAGGCAATGCATGGCCCGTTGGCGACGTCCTTCGCCGCGACTTTCCCGAAGTGGAGTCGGTTGTCTACATGCGCAACGCTTCGTTCCTGCTCATCAACCACGACGACAAACGGCTTCGTCAAAGCATACAGTTCGCCTCGCCCGAGTTTCTGACCATGTTCACATTTCCATTGGTGAAAGGAAATCCTTCGACAGCATTGAACGATCCGTATTCGATCGTGATCTCGGAAGACATGGAGAAGAAATTTTTCAATGGCCAGGATGCTCTCAATAAAACAATGACGCTCAACGATACCCTTCACTTCGTGGTATCGGGTGTAATGAAAAATATTCCGTCCAATTCACACATCCAGCTCGACATGGTTGCATCGTTCGCAACCTTCGAAAGCATGTTTCCCGACTTTAGTTATGAAGATGGCTGGGGCAACATCAACATGCGAAACTATGTGATGTTGAAAGAAGGTGCAGATCCCAAATTATTTGCAGCGAAAGCATTTAACATTTACAACGACCGGGCTGCCGACATGCTTAAAGATTGGGGAGTGAAATCGAACGTGATCTTCGAACCACTCACTGAAACATATTTGCAAGCAAGGTCTTCGAACAGCATTGGTCCGCTTGGAAGTTTAGACCGGCTCTACCTGGTGTCGGGCATCGCCGTGTTCGTGATCATACTTGCCTGTATCAACTTTGTGAATCTCGCTACCGCAAGATCTGTTTATCGTGCGAAGGAGGTAGGACTTCGTAAAGTGTCGGGTTCTTCGAAGGCTGGGTTGATGCGACAGTTCCTCACCGAATCCTTTGTTCTTACTATACTTTCGTTCGCTATCGCGATGTTTCTCACGTGGCTGTCGCTTCCGCTGTTCAACGAACTCATGCAGAAGAATTACACGCTTGGTTCTTTCTTTAGTGTGAAGATCATTGCCGGTCTCGTATTGTTGTTGCTGCTGATCGGAACGCTTGCCGGTCTCTATCCTGCAGTCGTAATGTCGTCGATGAATGCCGTGGAAGTCCTTAAAGGACGAATGCAGAGCAGCGGGAAAGGAGTACAACTCAGGAGAACACTCGTGATCTTCCAGTTCGCGATATCATCGATACTTGCGACGGGTACATTGATCGTTCTCGATCAGCTCGACTATATGCAGAAGCAAAAGCTCGGCTTCGATAAAGACAACATCATCGTTGTGAATCTCGCTCGTGCGAAGCCGGCACATGAAGATAGTCGCGCCGTTTTCAAACAACAGGTAGAAGACCTTGCGATCGTAGATAAGATCACATTCAACAATGCCCTTCCCGGCGTTCCCGGATGGGACGGACAGGTTGCTTATCCTGAAGGCCGCTCCGGCAAAGATGCCGTTTCGGTTGAATACATGGCCGTGGACGCTGAATATGTTCCTACCATGGGCCTCGAAGTTCTTTATGGCCGCAACTTCGACATCCGTCGCACTACCGACATGGACAACGGACTCGTGCTCAATGAAACCGCCGCTAACCTCATGGGATGGTCGCCCGAAAGTGCAATTGGCAAAAAGATAGAATCACCTTCGGGCTATCCTGCCGGTGAAGTGATCGGCGTGGTGAAAGATTATCACAATGCAGGACTTCAGCAGAAGATCAATCCGCTCGTGATGGACTTCAATCCCAACAGCAGCTACATGTATGCGATCCGTTATAAAGCTGCCGACACCAAACAATTGATCGGTACTTTACAAGATCTCTGGAAAGAACATTTTCCAGGTTACGATTTTAATTATTTCTTCCTCGATGATAAGTTCAACGAACAATACAAATCGGAAGAGAAGCTGGCCCGCGTGTTTGCAATGTTCGCGACGCTTACGGTGGTTATTGCCGCGATAGGACTTCTCGGACTGGTATCGTTCATGGTTGTTGCGAGAACGAAAGAGATCGGGGTGCGTAAAGTTCTTGGTGCCGGTGTGTTCAACATCGTAAGATTATTATCAAAAGAATTTATAATACTGGTAACGATCGCCAACGTTGTTGCAATCCCGGTAGCGTGGTATTTTGCCAATGAATGGCTGTCGGGTTTTGCGTTCAGGATGCAGATCAGTCCGTTGTTGTTCGTGTGGACGTTGGCAGTTGCTGTCGGTCTCACTTTGATAACTGTTGGCTATCAAACGATTCGCGCTGCATTGGTTAACCCTGTGAATTCGCTACGGTATGAATAATTTCGGATGAACCAATACCATATCCTTACGGGCGATGCACTTGCTGGTACGTTCAGGAGAACGAGTATTAACGGCACTGCTATTATTTGCCGGGAGTGCTTTATCGACGGCCCCGTGTCGGACAACGAGCCCGGTGTGTTTTGGAAAAAACGCAGCGAGTTTGTGGTCGATGCATTCAACGCCGATCCCGATGAATACTACTCCAATGTGAAGTCTGAATTCGATAAGATTGATAAGATCACTAACCAGGACGAAGTAAATCTTTGGTTCGAGAACGATCTCTTCTGCCAGGCTAACATGTGGTTTACCATATCGCTTCTCAACAAGAGAGGCCTCACGAACGTCTACCGCGTTTCGCCGCTCATTCGCAATTCCAATAAATGGGAAGGATTTGGTCGCCACACCTCAACCGATCTTCAGCTGTGTTACGAGAAACGTCAGCCGTTTGCGAAGGGCGACTTCAGGCTGGGCGAAAATCTCTGGGACGCGTATCGCAATGCAGATGTTGTTGCACTGGCATTCTTTTCGAAGTCGTTGTCGCCCTGTTTCCCATCTCTCGACGAAGTTTGCAAGGCCGAGATGGAACGCAAGCGCAGTTCACGCCCACGTAAAGTGCTGGAAGATCTGCTTGCGCAAGGATATACTGATTTCAGCGAGATCTTCACGCAGTTCAATCGTACTGAAGGGATCTATGGTTACGGCGATTCGCAAGTGGGGAACATGTTAAAGGAGATCAGGGAGTAATGTTTATCTTTAGGACTAAACCTCTCTAAAGATGGCTCACGGTCTCTTAATTGACATGGATGGTGTGATCTACGGCGGCAATGTGCTGATCCCTGGCGCCGATAAATTCATCGAACGACTTCTTACAGAAAACATTCCGTTCACGTTCATGACCAATAATAGTCAGCGCACGAGACTTGAGGCCACACGTAAGCTGAAGCGACTCGGTATTGTTGTTGAAGACAAACATATATATACGAGTGCGATGGCAACAGCAAGTTTTCTTGCGAGCCAGGCGCCACATGGTACTGTGTATGTTCTTGGTGAAGGTGGACTTCTCACAAGTCTTACAGAGAATGGTCTCACGATGGTGGACTCCGAACCGGATTTTGTTGTGATAGGTGAGGGGAGAAACTTTACGTTGGAGATGGTTGGCAAAGCGGTGAACATGATCCTCGAAGGAGCAAAGCTCATTGCCACTAACCGCGACCCGTCGCCGAAGAGAAAAGGATGGGATAATCTTGGTATCGCGGCAACCACCGCGATGATTGAAGAAGCTACCGGCAAGAAAGCGTTCGTGATAGGTAAGCCCAGCCCGGTGATGATGCGCTCCGCCCGCAAATACATTGGCCTGGAAACTGCCGAGACTACTATTATAGGTGATACCATGGATACAGATATACAAGGTGGTGTCCAGATGGGCTACAAGACAATTCTTGTATTGAGTGGCGTATCGCGTAAAGAAGATCTTAATAACTACGCGTTCAAACCCGATATGATCGTGAACGATATCCAATCTGTTGAGCTGCCGCTGAAGTGGTGGTAAGATCCCGATCCCATCATTTTTCCATGTTCTCAAATTAAATTCATCTTTTGTATGTATTATCAAATTCATTTTACATACATTTGATTACATTATGAAAGGCACTAACCTAGGCGAATTCGAAGAGCTCGTGCTCTTAACGATTGCAGCCCTTATGGACGACGCGTACAGCGTTGCCGTGTGCGACGAGCTTGCCAAGCACACCGGCCGCACCATAAAGCTCGGCGTCGTGCATGCAGTACTCAACCGGCTCGAAGAAAAAGGTCTCGTGAAGAGTCAACTTGGAGAGGCAACCAAAGCACGCGGTGGTAAACGCAAACGCTTCTATACGCTCACCATTCCTGGCAAGTCGTCGCTTGTGAGAGCTAAGTCGATGAGAGACCAGCTGTGGGATAAGATCCCATCACTCGTATGGAAGTGAAAAGTGAATAGTGAATAGTGAAAAGTGATGCGGAGTCAACGCAATATTCGTCCGCCACGATGGGCTCAACGGTTCATTGAATGGTACTGTAAGCCCGAACTTGCTGAAGATCTCGTTGGTGATCTTGACGAATACTTCGAAAGAAATGTAGAGTCGAAAGGAGTGGGGCGCGCAAAGATCATTTATATCATCGATGCAATTAAGTTTTTCAGACCTTATACAGTACGCAGACCAAATTTTGTAAACGTCCTAATCAACTGGATCATGATAGGTAGCTACATCAAGACATCGGGCCGCAACGTGATGCGTAACAAACTGTTCTCGTCCATCAACATCGTTGGTCTTGCAATCAGTATGTCGGTCGGATTGATGTTGATCTCATTCCTCAATGATCTCAATTCGTACGACAAGTTTCACAAGAATGGCGATCGGATCTATCGCATTACCAGCAAGCCAACATTCGGTAAAGACGAGTGGGGCAAGTTCGCATCAACGTCGTTCAAGACCAGCAAGCTTGCCAGGGAAAAACTTTCAGGCATCGAAGATGTAGCCACACTCCGGGGTGATTTCGGTGGAGATGCCGTGATTGGTGACAACACCGTTCCGATAAAAGGATATTGGTCCGATCCTTCATTGTTCAAAGTATTTACTTTCCCGTTGATCAAAGGCAACGAGAAAACAGCTCTCGAAGCTCCCTATTCCATTGTACTCACAGAGGAATCAGCCAAAAAGCTCTTCGGCGATAAAGAGGCATTAGGACAGCTGATCAAATTCGACACGACAGAATACCAGGTGACAGGCGTGATGAAAGACGTCCCTTTCTTTTCACACGTTCGTTTCGAAGCTCTTGCTTCATTATCCACACTCGAACGGCAGAACAACGATGCGCGCCTCATGCGCTGGACCAGCATGTGGGGTACTTATGTATACTTGTTGTTGCCGGAGAACGCCGATCTTTCCACGCTTCGAAACAATCTTGATGCGATTGCGAAAGTCGAGAATGAGGCTATCGAAAACACTAACATCAAGCTCGACATTCAACCGCTGAATGAAGTCGTTTTGGGCGAAGACCTCAGTAACGCGACAGGCCCGACGATGGAAACGGAAAAAGCATGGAGCCTCGGCATCCTTGCAGGCATCGTAATACTTTCTGCGTGCTTTAATTACACTAACCTGTCGATAGCGCGTTCGCTCAGGCGATTCAAGGAGGTCGGTCTCCGTAAAGCAATTGGCGCCAACCGGCACCAGGTGCGTCAGCAGTTTCTTTACGAGGCTGTGATCATTTCGCTGGCCGCCCTGTTGTTATCGTTCGGCCTGTTCCTGTTTATGTCACGGGCGGTGCTCGAGCTGGTGTCGCCGCTCTCGCAACTGGTGAAACTGGAACTGTCGCCAATGCTGGTTATTTACTTCGTAGCGTTCTCGATATTTGTCGGTGTTACTGCTGGTTTTCTTCCGGCACTGTTCTTCGCACGCGTTAATGTTATCCAGGCTCTGAAAGATAATTCGTCTGTGAAAGTGTTCAAGCATCTCAACCTTAGAAGAGGGCTGGTGGTGGTGCAGTATACTTTCACTCTCGCATTCATTACTGCAACGATCATAGGTCATAAACAGTACAAGAACTTCCTCACGTTCGATCTTGGCTATGATACCGAGAACATCGTTAACGTGAAAACATTCAACAATAAGCACAGCATACTGATCAAAGAATTCGAGGAGATCCCGGAAGTCGTAGGTGTTTCAAAATCAAGTCTTGTTACGAGTGTTGGAAGTTTCTGGAGCAGCCATGTGAAGTACAAGAACATGAACGATTCGGTGAGCATGTTGTATGATAATATTGACGAGAACTATCTGCCCATGCACGATCATAAGTTTGTGGCGGGTACCAATTTCAAAGCGAGGCCTCTTAAAGCGGGTGAGGAAACGGAAGTGATCGTTACCGGGAAAACTCTTGAGCGAATGAGCATCGGCACGCCTGGCAAACCCGAGACTGCACTTGGTGAGCAAATTTTATTAGAGGGCAAGAAGCTTTCGATCATCGGCGTTGTTGAAAACTTTCACTACGGAACGCTCCAGAACGAGATCGAGCCGGTTGTTTTTGGCTATATGACTCACGAAGACGGTGGCTTCATCAACCTGAAAGTCCATTCATCGGATCTTCCTGCAACGATGGCGAAGATCGAAGAAGCATGGAAGAAGGTCGACAAGATCCACCCGGTGAGTGCGAGATTTTACGATGAAGCTCTCGAAGAGGCATACCTGGGATTCTCGATTGCAATAAAAACGATCGGTGTGCTTGCGTTCCTCACGATCTCCATTGCATCGATGGGATTGTTTGGTATGGTTGTGTTCACCACGGAGACGAGACTTAAAGAGATCGGTATCCGGAAAGTGATGGGAGCAAGTGTCGGCAGCCTCGTTGCACTGCTCAGCCGCAACTTTGTGTTCGTGCTTGCATTATCTGCAGCGATCGCGATCCCGGCAACTTACTTTATTGCCGAAAGAATTTTCCTGGTCAGGTTTCCATATCATGCGCCGGTTGGGATGATCGATCTCTTTGGTGGATTGGCGGCGGTGTTGGCAATTGCATTCCTGATGATTGGAACCCAGACGATGAAAGCTGCGCGCAGCAATCCTGCCGAAGTCCTCAAAAATGAGTGATGCGTAATGAGTAATGAATAATGCGTAATGAATAACGTAAATCCTCCTCGTTGGGCCCAACGTTTCGTTGAGTGGTACTGCAAGCCAGGTCTTGCCGAAGATCTTCTTGGCGATCTCAACGAGTATTTCGAACGAAACGTGGAGCAGCTCGGCCCTCGTCGCGCGAAGATCATTTATGTTATCGATGCCATTAAGTTTCTCAGGCCATACACCGTACGGAGCATAAAATTTATCAACCTTTTAGTTAACTGGATCATGATAGGAAGCTACATCAAAACATCGGGCCGCAACGTGATGCGGAACAAACTGTTCTCGGCCATCAACATCGTCGGACTTGCCATTAGTATGTCGGTTGGTTTATTGCTGATCGCATTCCTTGTCGATCTGAAATCGTACGACAAGTTTCATGAGAACGGAAGCCGGATCTATCGCATCACGAATTTGCCTACGTTCAACAAAGAACATTCTTCAAAATTTGCGTCAACATCGATCAAGACCGGCAAGCTGATTGCCGACAAAGTTTCCGGTGTTGAAGATGTTGCCACGGTCCGTTCTAATTTCGGTGGCGATGCAAAGATCGATGACAAGGTGATTCCCATCAGTGGGATCTGGGCCGATCCGGCATTCCTCCGCATCTTCACATTTCCATTGGTGGAAGGCAACGCCGCCACGGCGTTGAAAGATCCGTTCTCCATCGTGCTGACTGAGACTGCTTCGAAGAAATTCTTTGGCGATGAAGATGCAATCGGGAAGATCATTACGCTCGACACTGTTCAGTATCACATAACCGGTGTCATGAAAGACGTTCCGTTCTATTCTCACGTTCGCTTCGAATCGCTCTGTTCCTTATCAACGTTCGAACTTCAAAAGAAGGATGACCAGAGTTTTAGTAAGTGGACAAACATGTGGCAGAATTATGTGTACATATTGATTCCGGAGAATGCAAACCTGCATTCGCTACAGGCGCAGCTCGATGCCGTTGCTGAAGAAGAAAATAAAGCCGACGAGAACACAGTGATCCAACTTGCACTTCTTCCATTGCACGATATTGTGCTTGGTGAGGACCTCAGCAACACCATCGGTGCCGCGATGCCATCCATTGTGATCTGGATCATCGGGGGGCTCGCCATGATCGTGATCCTCTCGGCATGTTTTAATTATACCAATCTTTCTATCGCAAGATCATTCAGGCGATTCAAGGAAGTCGGTCTTCGTAAAGTTATTGGTGCCGGCAAAGGCCAGGTGCGCCAGCAGTTTCTTACCGAAGCCGTTATCATTTCGCTCACTGCCCTGGTGATCTCGTTCGGTATGTTCCTCGTGCTTCGTCCGCAGTTTGTTAACATGGCACCAGAACTTGCCGACATGGTGAAGCTCGAGATCACTTTGCCCATGGTGGCGGCGTTTATAACATTCTCGATCCTGGTGGGCGTGCTTGCCGGGTTCCTGCCGTCGTTGTTCTTCTCCAAAGTGAGCATTATCAACGCGCTCCGCGACGCATCGTCGGTAAAAGTATTCAGACGTGTTAGCTTCAGAAGGGCTTTGGTGGTTGTGCAATACACGCTTACGCTGATGTTCATTACCGCTACTTTTATCGGATACACCCAGTACAAGAGTTTCCTTTCTTTCGATCTCGGTTTCAGTACGGAAAATATTCTCAATCTCCGGTTGCAGGGCAATAAACCGGAGGTTGTGATGAAGGGCCTTAACGAGTTGCCGGAAGTTACCGGGATCTCCAAATCGGAAATGGTTACCAGCGTGGGAACATTCTATGGCGGCCACATGAAATATAAAGACACGAAAGATTCCGCAATGGTGTGGTATAATTCGATAGACGAAAATTACATTCCACTGCACGGACATAAGCTGATTGCCGGCACCAACTTCATCTCGCGTCCAACAACAGCCGATGCAACATCGGAGGTCATTGTGAACGAACAGCTGCTCAAAAGATTTCACCTGGCCGACGCTAACAAATCTCTCGGTGAAGAGGTGATACTCGATGGCAAAAAGCTAAAGATCGTCGGTGTTATGAAAGACTATCACTACGGCAAAGTGGATAGCCCGATCGATCCCGTGATCTTTACATATCTCACAGGTGGAGAAAGTGGTTATCTCAATATCAAGATTCAGTCTGCCGATCCCGTAGCTACCATGGCTAAGATTGAATCGATATGGAAGAGCATCGACAAAGTGCATCCATTCCAGGCAGGGTTTTATGATGAGGCGATCGAAAAAGCGTACAGTGAATTCTCGGCAATGATAAAGATCATCGGCTTCCTTTCATTCCTCGCCATCTCTATTGCATCGATGGGATTGTTTGGAATGGTAGTGTTCACAACCGAAACAAGACTGAAAGAGATCAGCATCAGAAAGGTACTGGGAGCGAGCTCCGGCAACCTGATCTATTTGCTGAGCCGCAATTTTATGTTGCTGCTTGGTTTGTCTGCAGCCATCGCGATACCGGCAACTTATTTCTTCTTCGATACCGTAGTGCTCACCAATTTCCCTTTCCATGATCCGATAGGAGTGACGGAATTGTTTGCCGGACTATTGGGTGTGTTGGTGATCGCGTGCCTTATGATTGGATCTCAGACTTTGAAAGCAGCGCGCAGTAACCCTGCTGAGATTCTAAAGAGCGAATAATTTCAGATTTTTCAGTAATTTCATGTAAACCCTCTTCTTGTCTACATGAAATTACTGGCAAAGATCAACCGGCCGTTGGAGTTTATCTTCCTGGCCGCAGCACTCATCGGACTCTTTTTTAAAGCGTTACATCTCGTTGGCGGCAACGACATCCTGTTGCTCTCGATGCCGTTGCTCGCCCTCGTTTATTTCATTCGCTCGTTCATACCGATCGATGCACCGCCACCTGCCGAACATGACTTCGCTTCGTTGTTTGGGTTCACGATCCTGCCGAAGGTGGCGATGATCTCCTGCGCGATGGTTGTATTGGGAAGCATGTTCAACATCCTCAATCTTTACGGCGACCGGCTGTTGTTCCCGGGCTGTACCGTACTGGCCATCGCTACGGTCGCCTTCATTTATTTTATCATCAGGGATTGGGCGACCTACAAGGTTATGACCGGCTACCTGCTCAGGATTGTACCCATCTTTTTGTTTGGGCTCTTCCATTTCAAGAACCCTGTTGTCTTCTGAATTTCTCTTATCTTCGCGGCATTTATAAACAGCGCAAGGCCACGGTTGCCAGGAGTTAATGTTATTCGCAAGTCTCGATTTCATTTTCGTATTCCTCCCGCTCAGTCTCACGCTGTATTTCGCGTCGGGCGATAAGGTATGGCGCAACATTACCCTTACCACCTTCTCATTTATCTTCTACGCGTGGGGCGAACCCTTCTGGATCATACTCCTGGTCTTCTCAGGCTCTGTCGATTTTGTAAATGCGATCATGATAGAGCGATACCGGCACCGGAGAAAGCTCTTCCTCGTCGGTTCGCTCGTCGTGCAATTGGGCTTGCTGGCGACCTTTAAATACGGAACTTTCATTTGCCAGAACGTCAACGCCCTTCTCGGTATTTCGATACCCATTCCTACTAACACACTGCCCATCGGTATTTCATTCTATACATTCCAAACATTGTCGTATGTGATCGATGTTTACCGGGGTGAAATAAAAGCACAGAAGTCGTACCTGCGTTTCCTCATGTATGTGTCCATGTATCACAACCTGGTGGCGGGACCAATCGTGCGTTACGCGCACGTAGAGCACGAGATCAACAACCGCAGCATTTCCGGAAGCCAGATGGCACGCGGGTTCCTGCGATTCTGTTTCGGACTCTTTAAGAAAGTGTACTTCGCAAACATAGCCGGTGAATTGGTTGGGCAGTTCCTCAATATTCCCACCACCGACCTTACGGTAGGAGGAAGCTGGTATGGTTTACTGATGTTCACACTCCAGATCTATTTCGACTTCTCAGGTTATTCCGATATGGCCATCGGTCTCGGGTGGATGTATGGTTTCCATTACAAGGAGAACTTCAAATATCCTTACACCGCCACATCTGCAACTGATTTCTGGAGAAAGTGGCACATTTCGCTTGGGTCATGGTTTCGCGATTACCTGTATATACCGCTGGGAGGCAATCGAAGCAACACCACCCGAAATCTATTGATTGTATGGTTTCTTACCGGATTGTGGCATGGGGCAAGCTGGAACTTCATACTTTGGGGTCTTTATTTTGGATTCCTGATCTGGATAGAACGAGCCTTCCTTTTGAAGACACTCGAACGAATTCCGAAGTTTATCTCCCACGTGTACCTGTTGTTCATCGCCTTAATCGGCTGGGCGATCTTTTACTTTACCGATATCACTAAACTGGGCTACTTCTTTAAAGTACTCTTTGGCGGAAGTAAGAACGATACATGGAACATTTCATTGATGGAGTCTTTGAAGGGACACGTATGGTGGCTGATACTGGCACTCGTATTTTGTTTACCCGTGTATGGTTGGGTGAACGACGCGATGGAGAAACGAATGAATGCCAAAGCACATTTCTGGACGCTGGCATGTGTTGCGTTCATACTGTTCCTGCTCTCGGTAACGTTGTTGGTTGGAAAAACATACAACCCATTTTTATACTTCAGGTTCTAATAAAAGGACATGAGCGAAGAGAATCAAAATAGCAAACTACTTCCCGACAACAGGACCGGGCTGATCTTCAGCGCGTTCTTCGTTACCGTGTTGTGCCTTGGAGGATTGTTCTCTGTGCTGATGCCATCTACCGGCGTGTCGGAGATCGAGAATCGTGCACTTGTTCCTTTTCCGAAGTTCTCTATGTTGTCGTTGATACAAGGATCTTACACCGACAGTCTCAGTCTTTATTACTCCGATAATTTTCCGTTGCGTGAAGATCTCGTCCAGGCTGCGTCATCGATCAAAGAGCTCGCAGGAATTTCAGGAGGAGTAAAGTACTACGAAACAAGCGGCGACGCAGAAGGTGAAACCGGGTTAACAGATACACTCGAGGTTGTGAAGGCCGACACACTTAAGAATAGGGTTGTAAAAGATACCACGAAGAATAATGTTGGCGACTACAACAAATCTTCATCGATCATTGTTTATGAAGGCAAGGCGATACAAATGTTTAGCGGCACCCAAGAAACAGCACGTCGTTATGCGGAGATGGTGAATTTATATAAACAGACATTCGATAGTCTCCAGATCTATTGTGTGATCGCTCCAACGCCAATTGATTTCTATTTGCCGAAAGAATACAAGCGGTCATCTAACTACGAAAAGAATAACATCGACTTCGTGAAAGAGTCGCTCGACTCGTCGGTTGTATTCGGCGATGCGTATTCGGAGATCGCGAAACATACCGATCGTTACATCTACTTCAACACCGATCACCATTGGACCGGCCTTGGTGCTTATTACGCTTACCGCGGATTTTGTAAGAGTGCGGGCTTCGAACCGTATGATCTCAGCCAGTTCGAGAAGAAGAAGTTGAAGAAGAAATTCCTCGGTTCTTTGTACGGCATCACCCTCGACAAACGCCTGCGCGATGTCAAGGACAGTGTTGAATATTACAAGCTGCCGGTGCCCACGAAGACGTACAGGTACAACCTGGACTCCCAGCGCTTCGAAAAGACCAACCTGTTCAGCAACGTGTCGAACTACGCAAATTTCCTTGGCGGAGACCATCCGCTGATCAAAATAGAGAGTGAAGTGAACACTCAGAAATTGCTGATTATCAAGGACTCATTTGGCAACGCGGCGGCCCCATTTATGGCCCTCCATTTCGGAACGGTTTATGTTATGGACTACCGTTATTACGATGTGAATCTGCCAGATTTCGTAAAATTGCATGGAATTACTGCAATTATGTTTTTACATAATACCTTTGCAGTTAATAATAAGTATACGTCCTACCGTGGACGCTATTTTTTGAGCTATAAACCGAAGGCAGTACAACCCGCTGAGGAGAATGTTAAAGTGGAGGAGGATACGGTTGCTAAACACCCATAGGATTTTTTGAAATTATGAGAGCCAATTTTTTGACGCTTTTCTTTTTAGTATGCGCCGTTGGCGCATTCGCGCAAGAAACGCCGTCGGATTCTACCGGCGCCGGTACTCTTGCAGCAGTGGTGAAAGATTCATCGGGCATAGCTCCTGACACCACTGGCTTTAAATTCTTTCACGATGAATTCAACTTCATTGAATTCTATGATCGCGGAGCGCTTGCCAGCTTCTTCAACAAGTGGAAAGACGACACCACTCCGAAGATCACCATCGCACACTTCGGCGACTCGCACATACAGCCCGGCATCTTCAGTGGTGAAGTACGCAGGTTCATGCAGAATCAAAAAGGCGATGGTGGCTACGGAATGATCTTCCCGTACTCAGCTGCAAAAACATATCCACCTCTCGATTACAAGACTATTCATTATGGCAAGTGGCTTTACTCGAAGGCATTGGAGCCACGACCACGTATGCCACTTGGTGTTTCCGGTATGACCGTTCGCACCATCGATCCCGCTGCCGGTTTCAACATCACGTTTCGCCAACCGTTGCCATCGCATTACAGGAAATTAAAGCTGTTCTTTAAACCAGGTCCCCAGAGTTTTGATATGCGTGTGATGACGCGCGGCTACGAGACCGTTGTGCTTGCCAACTCCCTTCCCGAAGACATGCCGTATGTTGAAGTGGTGATTCCCGACAGCACCAACTTCGTTCATGTGCAGATGTTGAAGTCGCGCGACGAACAATTGAACTTCGAATTCTACGGTGTGAGTCTCGAGAGCGACCAGGATCACGGTTTGGTTTATCACCAGCTCGGTGTTGGCGGTGCACCTTATACGGCGGTGCTGGAACAGGTGATGATCGATTCACAGCTTCCCGCATTACAACCCGATCTTATTATTCTCGATTATGGTACGAATGATTTCCTCTACACCGGAAAGATCCCGGCAACACTAGGACGACAGATTATTCAAACCATCAACTGGGTACGGCAGCTTGCCCCCGATGCGGCGGTACTGCTCACGAGCGCACAGGATATGTATCGTCATGGTGCGAACATCGAGGCGGCTAAGGCATTCTCGAACATGGTGCGACAGATAGCGAAGCAGGAGCATTGTGCATTCTATGATTGGTATCGCGTGTCGGGCGGACAATACTCGATGGCGAAGTGGGTATCGGCGAGATTGGGGAGGCCAGACTATATACATCTTACGAAGGAGGGATACTTGTTGAAGGGAAGGTTGTTTACGCAGGCGTTCACTCATACGTATCAGAAGTTTGAAGAGAATGCGTCGATGGATTCGTTGGTGATGATGAATGGAGTGTCGGGTTTCAACATCGACTCCACGTTGATAGCGAACCAGCTAAAGATGCCGGAGATGATCACTACCCGGCATAAGATCAGGAATGGAGAATCTCTTTCTACTATAGCGGATCGTTACAACGTGACGGTGACGTCGATCATGACGGCGAACCACATGAAGAATTCGAGAATAGTGGCGGGAAAGACGTTGGTGATACCACATCGCGCGATGCGCACCAGCGCGCCTGCGAACCTGGTAGCGAGCGCCGCACCCGTTCGTAAAGAAAAAGAGACTTCCAGGTCGCCCATAGTAAGAGATGCGAATGTGATCGAATACAAAGTGATGCCGGGCGATACGCTTGGTCAGATTGCGGAGAAGTATAACACTTCCGTGAAAAGCATCAAGGCGCTGAATGGGCTGCACAGCTCGAGGATAGTGGAGGGGAAGATCTTGTTGATACAGGCGAAGAATTGAGAGCAGTCCTGCTCAAATAATTTTTTATTCAAAAAATTTTCTTTTTGTTAAGTCGAAATGCAGCCCTTGCATTTTTGTTTGCTGTTCTAAGTTTCTGATCTGCAACTCTATCCGGTTTTCCTTATCGTGATTTCTCTATACTTCTTTAGGGGTAATCTCAAATTAATACGTCATTAATTTTCTGTCGCTCAGCGTGCTCGCGCAAGAAAGGAGTATTGCATCATTCTATTGCTATTGTTAGAATCGTGCGTGATGTTGGAATGAGCTGCGGACCCCGATCATTCTTAATTTTTTTAAGCCCCTATATCATGAACATTAAATTCATGTCAGGATTTGTATTTACAATCCTGGTAACAACTCAGATTTTTGGACAAGGTGAGATCCCGGTGAGTATGTATACGGGAACGCCCGGCATCTTCATTAATCTCTATACACTCAGTGATCATGATCTATCGGAGAATATAAGTCTCTCTTACAATCCTGGAGATCTTCGATTGAACAGCGAGCATCGTTACGGTGTGGGCTGGGACATTTCGGTTGGAGGCCAGGTTTCCCGTAAAGTGCGTGGTCTTCCAGATGATTATAGAGGAACAAGCGGCGACAAAAGAAGAGGATGGCTCTACAACAATCATTACTCGCTGACTTTTCCAAATGCAGATTCACTTACATCCACCTACGATGAATCATCGGGATGGACGTGGGTTAACAACCTGGCAGATACGATTGATACGGAGCCGGACTTATTTACATTTTCTATTGGAGGCCGTTCGGGAAATTTTCTCTTTGGGAATAATGGTAGCATTCAGCTTGTTCCTTACCAGGATATACTCATAGTTCCAACCTATAAAAGCAGTTCTGATAAAACGATCATCAAGTGGACCGTCACGACAAACGATGGAGTTGTTTATACGCTGGCTGAAAAATGTACATCGGCCTATCGTCTCTCTAAGGCGAGTAATGACTCGCAGGGTGTAAATGAGACGATGTTGAATGCTTTTGATCGTGACTTTCAATACTATCAGACGTCACTGACTTACTATTCATCGTGGATGTTGAGCACTGCGCTGTCTACATCGGCTGCAAAGCTTACGTACACCTATTCAAAGAAATTTTCTCTTGCCCATACTAGTGGAAGGGAGGCTTTGGTGCTCGATGCAAAATGGCAGGTGGATGCACAACACCTTGTGCAGCTTGGTGATTTTTCGCTGATGTCGGAATCGGTGGGGGATACCATAAAATATGTTGCCACCATTAAGACATCGACGGGGCAGAGTGTTTCCATGGACCCGGTAGATGGCGTGAAGGTTTACGATCCGTTTCGGTCGCCCACCGATAGCTTCAAGGAATTCATATTCACATACAGCGGAAGCTTTCTGACAGCAGTTACGGAGACCGATCATACGCATTGCAATCAAATGCCGCCATACAAGATGTACTACGCTAACTCAAGCGATTATCCGCTGCCTGAAGGAACATCGATGCAGGCTCAGGATTTCTGGGGATATTTCAATGGTGCGATCGACAACACTGAGCACCTGTCTGACGGCAGTTCCAGGACAACCAATGTCCCTTCTGTTTATGTGTACCCAAGAGAGAATGCGTACGAAAGGTATCGGCTGTATCCTATTCCAGCATACACCGACACTACCTATGTGCTGAATGGTAATGCGGATCGTGTTCCAAATCCAAACTACATAACTCATGGCACGTTGTTGCGACTCGTATATCCGACGGGTGGTGAGTCTGACTTCACATTTGAGTCTCACAGGTATTGGGACTCGAAGGCTGGGCGCGATCAATATGGAGGAGGACTGCGTATTAAATCGATCCTGTACTATAATGGGATCGATCCAACCCCAAACGTCACGAAGAATTTTACCTACGTTGATGGGAGTGGACATTCGACAGGCCGGTTGATTTCGCGACCTTCTTTTTCTATCCCGTTATTCAAGTATATAGTTCCAACTTTTGGAACTCATACGGGCTTCAGTAAACTGTTTTCAGATCTCGCGATAACTTCAAGATATCGGGATCTTACTCTTCTTACGAGTTGGGATCTTAGCGATCAGGCATACACATCAGGTTCGGCAGTTGGTTATAATAAAGTAACGGTGTCGCGACCGGGAGGTGGTAAAGTTGTGTTTGATTACACGCTTCCTGCTTCTTATGGCGCTACTGGAGCTGGAACGGATAATACCAAATGGAAGCCAACAACAACAAAGTTCCTCAGACCGTCATCAACAGCAAAGATGGGTATCATTTTAAAAGGTGAGCCTGGAGAATATTCACCTTTCCCGAATGCACTATATGATTATGAACGGGGACTGTTGCTGGCACAGTCGGAATACAATAATTCCAATGTTCTTGTGCGCTATACACAGAACACGTATCAGTATATCTTCAAAGGTTCACAGCCGGATACCGTTGCTGGTTTTGCATACGACTTATATGCAGGAAGCAATGACGGCACTACCGGAAAAATTTTCTTATTCGGTCGCTACAAGACACTTGCGAATGTTGCAAAAGTTGTGTCGTCGCAGACCGTTACAACGTATGATGAGGCCAGCTCTTCGAAACATGTCAAAGATTCCACGCATTACACCTATGGCAGCAGTTATCATCGTTATCCAACAAAGATCACACGTACAATTCCAGAAGGAACTGTATATGGCACTTCGATAAAATACACGCTCGACTACCCGGCGACGCTGGATACTGTTGCCGATACGCAGTTGAATATGATCCTGAAGCTGAAAGCGAAGAATCGAAATGCTGTCCCAATTGAACAGCAGAGTACCATTAAATATTTTGGAGGTACGGAGAAAACGACTGGCGCATCGCTGATTCGGTTTGGACCAGTTTCTTTTTATAAACCGCTTCTTCAGTATTCTGCGGTGTTTCGCCCGCTAACACCAGTAACAGACTTCGTGCCTTCCGGTGTAACCAGCAATGCTTTCACCAGCGACAGTCGCTACGAAAATATTACAACAATCAATGAATATACCGCTTACGATGTTCCTTTGAGTTCTACCGGTGAGGATCGAAGAACGTCCACTATGCTTTACGGCTATAAGACCCGTGTTGCTGTAGCGCAAGTAAGTATGGCCAGGGCTTCAGAAGTTGCATTTTCTGATTTTGAGACACACAACAACGCATCCTTCGACTCGACCAATGTGTATACGGGCACTGGAAGAACCGGCGCAACCGGTGTTTATCCTTATGCCACTCTCAAACGTACCATCTCTAAGCCATCCACTGCATCAACATATCTTTTGACTTTCTGGTTGAAGAACACAACAAGTAGTTCTGTAACCCTGGTGGTAACGTTGCGCGATATGAGTAATACAATTATCGGCACGGCACATAATTATGCGTTTACGCTTAACAGTAATAATTACCAGTATTTCATTCAATCAATTGACGTATCGTCATGTCCATCGCAGTTCAAGGTTGAGATCACCGGTCAGTCTTTTTCGGCTCCTGGCGGAGGCAGTTCACCCTCTTTATTGCCGATGCTGGACGACGTCGCGTTTTATCCCGATTATGCCTCGATATCAACCGTTACGTATGATATGCCCTTCGGCGCAAACACCCAAACCGACGAACTTGGAACGACTTCATTTACAACTTATGATGGCCTGGGAAGAGTAAAGACCATACGCGACAAAGACTATAACATCCGAAAGCGGTTTACTTACAACATGCCGGGCCAGGTGAGTCCGCTATTGATAGCGGCAGTGGCAAGTCATACCGGTAACTATTACTACGACGGAACCGACACCTTCACGGCACAGGATAACACTTGTATTGCCGGCGAATTATACGCTTGGGATTTTGGCGAAGGAAGCGGATTTGGTACCGCCTCGACTTCCGTCACGTCGCCATCTCATACATATCTTTCTTTGGGTAATGATACTGTTACACTTAAGGTCACTCATGCCGACTATGCACAACCTGTTACGAAATCTTTTGTCATCACTGTTGTGCGACCGCCGTTGACGCAGACCACATGCGCTGGTGGAGTGCAGACAATGAACAGCAGCAATGTTACGACGTCGCGTTATGATTGTATCACACCTTCCGTTCCGGATGGAAAGATACAAGTCAATGTTACGGCGGGAAATGTTTACGGTTCGACTCTTACCTATCAATGGAAGAAGCGGGACGTCGGGGCATCGACGTGGAACAACGTAACGGGATCGAATGGAACCTATCCACAAGCGACAGTGAACAGTACTATGAATAGTTTCCAGTTAATGTGTACTGTTTCTGCAAATGATGGCAGAACGATCGACTCGGATGTTATTACTGTAACTATCAACCACTAATCGATCGCTGCTATGAAAACGATAAAGACATTCAATCTTTCGCTCGGCGTTTTGATCCTGCTTCTCATCGCCGCTAGTCAAACTTACGCAGGAGGTGAAGTGACGCCTCCGTGTGTTTCTGGCTCGCCAACCGTCGTCCCCGGAAGTCGTTGTGGAACCGGCACGGTTGGTTTGTCAATAACCTCCGCGCCGACAGATTTTGTTGCCCGTTGGTTTGATTCATCTGGGACAACAGTACTGTTTACGAGTAGCGGTAGTCTTTCGTGGACTACTCCTTCAATTTCCGCTACAACAAGTTATATGGTCGCCTGGTACCGCCCCGAAGACGGATGTACCAGTGGAAAAGTCTCTATAACGGCTACTGTGCTCACGGCACCGACAACTGCCAATGCTGGTCCAGACCAGACAAGTTCAGCAACCTGCGGTCTTACTACTGTAACGCTTGCCGGAAATACACCGTCGGTCGGAACCGGAAGTTGGAGCATAACTGTGAACGGAGGAGGGAGTCCCTCATTTGGTAACCAATCAAGCGCGACGTCTACTTTCACAGGAAGCGCCGGTGCGACATATACATTGTCGTGGACTACAACTAATGGTACATGTACATCCATAGATGATGTGGTTATCACTTTTAACAGAACACCGACCGGCGCGAATGCAGGTCCGGATCAGACAGGTGCTTCTACCTGTGGACTTACTTCACTAACACTGGCGGCAACAGCGGTAACAGTCGGTTCTGGAAGTTGGATAGTCGTAAGCGGATCGGGTGGGAGCTTTGGAAATACGGCCAGTCCGACCTCAAGTTTTACCGGTACTGTAGATGTGAGTTACACACTTCGTTGGACGACCGTAAACAGTCCTTGCGCCAATTCTACCGATGATGTTGTTGTTAAGATCAACAAGGCCCCCACCGTAAGTGTATCGTCGGCGAGCCAGACGATCTGTTCCGGGCAATCTGCTTCAATAACTGTAACTAATCCGAATAGTATGCCAGGTACTACGTTCGCGTGGACAACAAGCCTGGTAAATGCCGACGTTTTTAACACGTCAACTTCATCCACGATATCGGGCAACTACAGTAACATAGATGGAATTAACGATGGTACGGTAACGTACCAGGTCTTTGCAAATAGTACGTTGTGCTCCAGTGCACCCACCTCGGCAACAGTAACAATCCGCAACGTTCCGGAGGCACCCTCGCCAACACCACCGCTTTTCTATGGAGTAGTGCCGCTGCAGTTTACTGCGACGGAACCAAAAGACGCGCAAACACAATGGTACACAACGTCAACGATCACCACGCCGATAGATACAGGTAACGTCCATATCAATACTTCGCTTGGTGATGCGCTCACCTATTATGTCTCATTCAAGAATCGAAGCAATACGTGTGAATCGTCGAGAACACGTGTTGATGCGATCTCGGTTGGAACGGTGAATCCCGCAAGGATCATAGAAGAAACTGTTCGGGTTTCAGGTAAACTCACCGATGGAGATGTAAATGGAATCTCGGCGGATAGCCTGAAGTCTGTTACTGTTACTTATGCAGACGGGTTGTCACGTGCTGCACAGGTAATCTCGATCAATGCAAGTCCAGGAAAGAAAGATATCGTGATGCCGGTAGAGTACGATAGCTACGGTCGTAATTCCAAACAGTATTTGCCATACACCGGTTCGTTGACTCATGTGATGGATTCGGTGACGGGAAATTCGTTGCCTGCATTCCAATCTTCATACAAGGCCAATCAATTTTCATTCTACCTGGCATCGGGCGATAAGATTGCCAATGACAGTGCGGCATATTCCCAAACAACCTATGAGTTATCACCGTTAGGCCGTCCACTAAAAAGCGGGAAGGTGGGGAAGAAATGGCAACCGGGATCTACGCATGAAAGCATAATCGCGTACAGTTTTAATAAATCGTCTGAAGGTGATGATGTCCGGATCTTCAATACAACGTTCAGCGTTGGCAGTGCGGTGACATCATCATCGTATTCTGATAATACCTTAATGCGAACGACTGTGACAGATGAAAACGGCCATACCGAGATTGTGTTTGCAAACCTTGCAGGTCAGACGCTGATGCGCAAGAAGCAGCTGGATGGCACGATAAATTCTGTTAGCGTAGATTATTTGAGGACTGCTTATGTGTATGATGAAATGGGCAGGCTCAATTATATTATTCCGCCAGGCGGATACGCAGCTCTGCAGGCTAACAGCTGGGTGCTTACTCAGGCTATTCTCGATGGACATCTGTATCAATTTGTGTATGACAATCGCGGGAGAGTGACAAAGAAGAAAACGCCAGGTCAGGACTGGATCTATTTTGGATATGATAAGCTTAATCGCCTGGTGCTCACCCAGGATGGTAACATAAGATCTCAGAACAAGTGGGCGTTTATCAAATATGATATCCGGGGCCGCGCGGTTATGGCTGGGTTGTATACCAATGCTACACAAACGACATTATCGGCTGTGCAGGAAATCCTGGATGCACAGTACTCCAGTGGTGTTTGGTATGAGATCACAGGTACTGATTTAATGGGTTATACAAAGCAAAGCTTTCCCACGCAAAATGCGGATGCGAGTGCGTTGGACGTAATGACTGTTAGTTATTTCAATGATTACGATTTTGACAAGAACGGAACTGTTGACTACACTTTCGATAGCTCTCCATTGTCGGGCGTTGCACGGACTTATACTGTCGGATTTCCGACGGGTTCAACGAGGAAGATCATAGGAACTTCGACGTGGCTTAAAACTGCCAGTTTCTATGATAGTTTTGGCCGCGTTATACAAACGCAAGGAAACAATCATTTGAATACGTCGGGAACAGATAAAACCAGTATCAGTTACGACTTTGAGGGTAAAGTGATTACCACAAAGAACTATCATAACCCGGGAAGCAATGTCGTCACGGTGGATCTTACGCCATCGTATGATGGACATGGACGAGTGAAGTATATGCAGCATAACATAAACGGTATTGGAAGTAAGAAGGTAGTAAATTACCAGTATAATGAGCTTAGTCAGCTTGTGATGAAGCAACTTCACAACGTGAGTGGCTCAACTTATATGCAAAATGTTGACTACCGCTATAGTGTCAATGGATGGCTTACTTCGATCAATAACGCACAGCTTAACAGCGACGGGAACGTTACCAATGGAGATGTAAATGATTATTTTGGAATGGAACTCCTGTATGATACCTACGACTCTGGCTTAGGAAATAATGCCGTTTTCAATGGCCTTAGCAGCGCAGTGAAGTGGAAGAGCGCTGGCTCGGCAGGAGGAGTAACCGGTCAGCAGAGCTACAACTTTAGTTACGATAAGACAAACAAACTCCTGGCGGCAACATTCAAAGCAAGAGGTGCTACATCGTGGAACGTTGACCTGGATATTCTCAATGAGGCGATGACTTACGATCATAATGGTAACATATTGTCCCTGCAACGCAACAGGAAGAACCCGACAGGTGGTGCTTCACAATTAATGGACGGACTTACTTATACTTATGCAAGCGGGAACTTCCTTTCGAAGGTTGAGGATTCTGCACTTACAGATGGCTTCAATAACGGCGTTAACACCACAACAGAATATACATACGATGGGAATGGAAACCTTACGGCAGACAACAACAAAGGTATATCAGGCATAACTTATAACTCTATAGGTAAACCCCAGCAAATCACATTTAGTAGTGGAAGCACTATTGTCTATACATATGATGCTACTGGTGCAAAACTTAAGATGGCCGTAACGGTATCGGGCACTACAACAACCACTGACTATGTTGGTGGTTTTGTGTACAATAATGGCTCACTGGATTTTTTTAGTTCACCTGAAGGACGAGTGAAAAAGAATGGGAGTAGCTTCGAGTATGAATATTTCATAAAGGATCATCAGGACAATACTAGAGTTGTGTTCACTTCAATTGCTCAAAAGATGACAGCCACTTTTGAAAGCGGGACTCAGACAAGTGAGTCTCTATGGTTTAATAGTTATCCTTCTGGCACAGGGATAGACAATGTAAGCAGCCATAACCACACCTCTGGTGGATCAAAATCGCAACTTTTGAATGGCAGTGAGTCATCTCAAGTTGGTGTGGCGAAGAGCTATGCCGTGGTACCGGGCGACACGGTGAAAATTTCAGCTTATGCCATGTACGACGCAGCCAGCGGCGGAGGAACCAGTAACATCGCAAACTTCGCTGCTGCATTATTGGCGGCATTTAATTTGTCGGCGCCTGCTGGTGGAGAAACAGGAACTGGATCATCGGCAATTAACAATTGGGGATCGCTAGCCGCATCAGGTTCAGGCGATGGAACCGATGGAGTTCACCCAAAAGCATATGTGAACATCTTAATATTCGATAAGAATTATACTCTCCTGGATTTTGCTTATAGCCAGGTTACTTCGAGTGGCTCACCGGGCTTATTGAGTTCTTCATATGTGATTACGCAGCCCGGTTATGCCTATCTTTATGTTTCGAATGAGAATTCAACTGTTAAAGATGTGTATTTCGACGATGTTACGATCTCACTTTCAACTCAGGTGATACAATCGAACGACTACTATCCGTTTGGTTTGCAGGCCGCCAGTAGTTGGACGAGAGGCGATACAAAAAATAACTTCTTATATAACGAGGGAAGTGAGTTGAACTTAACAAGCGTTTTGTATGATCTTCCATACAGGAATTACGATGCGGCATTGGGAAGATTTTTCCAGGTGGATCTGATGGCAGGTTCGGATCACACGATGTCACCGTTTGTTTATGCTGGGAATAATCCAGTCAACTCGAATGATCCGAGTGGATTGATGGTGGATTATGCGAATTCGATATCGAATCCGGACTATGTATTTCAGATGCAGATAGCGGCAGAGAATCGTCAGCAATTGTATAATTTATATGCTCAATGGGCCGAGGATTCGGGCGGACCGATGGGAGGTGGAGGTAGTGGCGGTGGCAGTGGTAACATGTGGTCGGATGCGGCAGATGTGAGATGGGGACGAATGTCCATAGAGGAGTATACACAGAAATATGGTGGTGAGTCTCTCAATTTGTCAAATGGCGGCAAGTTAGTTGGCATTTTATATGAAGATGAGCTAGGGAGTGGAGCAACGGGAGGGCCATCGGCTGGAGGGCCAAGCAACAGTTATGCCGAAGCTGACGCTCAGGATCAAGGTGGTAGTAATAGGCAAGAATTTAAATTTTGGGGCTCAATAGCTGGAGATGAGGCGGAAGGTGGTCGACAAAAAGTAGTAACAGGCCATCTATCAGAATATAAAATGACGGTTGTGACTGATTACTATAAAAAAACGGTTGAGGGGCAAGAACTATGGGTTGCTGAAATTCGTGCATTTTCTTATCATTCTGCTGGAAATTTATTGAGTGTGAAACCATGGATGAAGGCGCAATTGGTAGTGAACGATCAGTCAGCGTCAAAAGTTATATTCCTTGCGGTTCCAAATAATGCCGTTTACGGGGATGATAATCAAAATAAATTTGTTGGCATGGCAAGTTTTGTTGTTCCTTCGTCAGGGAGCGTCGAGATTCGTTTCCAAGGTAGTTGGTTGGTTAATGGAAACGTTACTCCGACTAACGTGTCCCCGGCTAACATGTTCTCAACAATTATGATTAACGGTGGTGTAACATTAAGGGAATGAAACAACAACTTGTTGTAATTTTAATCTTACTGTTTTCTTGTACATCAAAAAACAAAGAACAAACACAAGACTGTACTTCTTATTTCACCCAGGGAAATCAAATACTTGAATCGGTCCTTTGGGGTGAAAGCGAAACTCGATTGCCTGAAGCATTGTACATGGCAAACAAGGCGCTAACGTGTAATCCATCCTCTGTCAGAAATATATGGCTCAAGATCAGGGTTGCTAGCCGAATGAAGCAATATGATACTGCTCTTGCTGTGACAAAAAAGGCAATATTACTTCATGAAGATCCTGCATTTCACCGTGTTGCTGCTAGCCTATATGGAGAAAAGGGATACATCGATTCTGCCCGAATGGAATTACACAAAGCTGCGGACAAATATGACGAGTGGATTGCAGATGACTCTATTCGTGAAACAGGATTCATCGTCGCCAAGATTGAGATTATGATATTGCTAGAAGGAAAGAAGAAGGCTTTTCGAGAGGCTGAGAGGTATCAAGAAATGTACCCAGATAAAACGGAACTTAAAGATTTAAACTTAGTGTTAGATTCCATTCTCTAGCACCCTCGCGTTTTATCGATATTGACTTGGCCTACAACGTTCAGTATTTGCTTAAATTAGTCAAGGCTCAAAATCCTGACAATGAGGCTCTTTGTTCCTATTTTCCTTCTTTTTATTATTTCCTGCACGAATCACAACAACCGTGAATTGGAGAGCGGATGTGGCAACAAAAAAACCCGTAAGCATCGCCGACATAAAGAATCCTCGTATCTATAAGGACATCGCCGCCGTAAAACTCGGATCATTCGATACACGGGAGCAAATGCCAACTGGAATTTTATAGTTTCAAATGTGACAAAGGAAGGCTAGCTTTCACCACCACAGCAATAAAAAGTGATATTGTGAGATTTGTTAATGTAACATTGCTCTTTTTACTAATATGGACCCAAGCCGCAGGTCAGGATTGTGGACTTTCTGAAGTACTGAAAGTGGCTTTCTACGATAAAAGGGTCTACGATAAAGTTTTTATCGACATTAAGGGTATTGAAAACGATTCATTTGTTCTTCCACCAGGGAAATATGCATTTATATTTCCTGATTCAGTTTTTACGAATTGCTATCCAGGGATATATGAAGATCTCGCATGGTCATGGCCTAGAGAGCACAAAGTACACACGATGACATACATTCAAAATGATTCGAGTGTTGTTTTTGTGTCGTATTACATAGATTCGAATCCATTATTTAACATACTTTTCGACGAAATTCAAATTTCAGAAACGGAGGCCAGGGTTCAATTCCGAACGTCATGCGACTGTGGGGAACGAACTATTGGAACTAGCCATCGATTTAACGTGTCGTTGGTGCGTGAAAAAGCGATGTGGAGAATAACTGATCTTAGTTCAAAAGATGAGGTTGGTTGTAGATGGACTTACCCGGGAACATCGCAAAAATTGAACTCACACTGATCGTTTATCTATAAGGATTACTCAGTACAGAAACAAGATGGTTGAACTCGAGTTGGTAAATGAAAATCTTCCTTTTGCTATTTCTCCTTCTAGTGTCGTGTGGATCAAACAGCAAGAAATCACAAGACTGCACTCCCTACTTCACGCAGGGAAATCAAATTCTTGAAACATTTCTTTGGTTTGGTGAAAAAACTCAACGGCCTCAAGCACTGATCTGGGCAAACAAGGCGCTAACGTGTAACCCCAACTCGGTCAGAAGTATATGGCTCAAGATCAGGGTTGCTACGGCAATGAAAGAGTATGACACTGCACTTGCCACTACAAAGATTGCGATGTCAATTCATGAAGACCCGCTTTTCATCGCTTTGCGGCCGGCCTATATGGACAACAAGGATACATCGATTCTGCCCGGATGGAATTACATAAGGCAGCAGACAAGTATGATGAGTTCATTGCAGAAGATTCTGTTAGTGATACCGGGTTCATCATAGCGAGGATTGAGATTATGATACTGTTGGAAGGAAAGAGGAAAGCTTTTCAGGAAGCAGAAAGATATCATAAGATGTATCTGGATAAACGGGAATTTCAAAATTTGAACTTGTTATTGGATTCTATTCTTTAACAGTGACTAACGAAGGTTGTCTTGATGTTATCTCTGCTTTATTATCGAATAATAAAGGTAGTTATTGCTTAAGTGTATTGTGATGAGATCGTTCTTTGCCCTTCTCTTGACGTATTTTGCATCATATCAATCCACCTTTGCTCAGATTGCGCCCGATCACGCTAAAGCAATTGTCACACTGTTGTTAAGCGAAAAAGTTGAGGGGAATATTTTCTTTCACTACGACACCAGCGATTGGAAAGGAGATTTTTTTCTACTGCCAGGCCTTTATGCATTCATTTGTCCAGACACCACTTTTCAAAAAATTTATCCGGGGAGAGTATCCAGGATTACTTATGCCAATTGCTCCACCCGATGCGAACACAATATTTAATAAAGCAATTTGGCAGAATCCAGGACTACTACTCGAAAACATGGTGCCAGGTCTGGTGCAACCGGCAGCTCCGATAAACATAACTTCACCAGGAGGCACAACATACTATATTATAATAAACTTTACGCCAATAGAATGAAAACATTGACATCGATCCTGTTCCTCTTATTTCTGTGTTTTACACTGAAAGCTCAAAGCGATTCTTCGTTATATAAAATAATTAAGAAGATATTTTACGACAGCAGAGTATATCCAAAAGTATTTCTTGAATACAAGGCACTCGATCTGGTTCAGGTGGAGAGATTGGAACAATTCACTTTTTCAACATCCTGCTGGCCAGAAAGGAGACCGACTGGGAGATCAGAAAATTTGAAACCCACGATGTTATAGGATGTAAGTATGTGTATCCCGGTAAATCGAAGAAGCTAAATTAGCACCATATCGTGTTTTTTCTCGATTCAGGAGATTCTGTTCAATCAACCATGCGCCTCATAGATGATTAAATATTAAGTCCTCAACTATTATGAATCTCTGGAAGTTTTTTTTAGTTCTAATTGGCGCCAATTCTTTTTCTGGATATCAATATGAAAGAGATATAGTTATTATCATGGTCAAAAATGACCGCGTTGAATTGGCAAAGACGCTCAGGTTATTGAACACAAGCCATCCCAAAATGATTGCTCTCAATTTAGATTTAGATGAATGTGATAGTGTGACCGAATTTCCGACGAGCCACGGCGATAATGGAGAAATATCAACTGAAATGATCCAGTCCAAATCTGAAAGTCAGTTGTTGCAAGAGCTGAGTGCGTCACTTGATCTGTTGATGCCATCAAGGCTTCAACCTTTTAGCAAAAGAGATTCCGGCGAAGTTATAGGATGCCCTTTCTTATATCCAAAAATGACGTCAATCGGATTTGTTAACTTAATATACAACATCAGAGACTCGAATCAAGTAGGAAAGTTCAAGATCAGTAACAAATATGGTCAGGATTTGAGCTACCATTTTGCCGTCAAAATAGCACTCAAGCTGAATAAAAAATCAGCGACAGGCTTCATTGAATCACATCCAAATGTCTTGCCTATCAATGATGGGCATTCTCGTAAGTTCAAGACCTTTAATATTCAGGATTTTTATGATAATAAAGAGAATATTAAATTTCTCAAAGACAAAATTGTTATTATAGGAACCGGGCGACCGAACGATTATCGTATTGTTCCTGGGAAGAAGAAGCTATTAACGACATCTGAGATATTCGCAAATATTGCTTGCCAGATGGTTGAGTAAAATCAAGTAATCAATACTCCTGTTGAATTTGAGATTTCAGAAAATTCCGGCTGTAAATTGAGTATGCATGAGGAGAGGATTTTTAATATTTACTACTTTGTTTATTTGTTCTTCGTCTATCCATGCTCAAAATGATAGGGTGAAAGATATTCTCAATATTGCCTTATATGACACCAGAGTTTACGACAAAGTATTTTTTGAATATGAGGGCATTGGAAATTTTACTTCGGTGCTTCCTGGAGGCACATATGTCTTTATATGGCCTGATTCCAATTTACAACTGGCTTATCCTGATATTAAATATAGATTGGCGACTACATGGGGATCCGAAAGAAAGCTCAATACGATGACCTACATCAAGAATGATTCGAGCACAGTGTTTGTTGCGGATAATATGGATGGTAACGTGAAATATTATCTTGTCTTTAACGAAATACAGATCTCAGGAAAAAATGCAAGGATTAAATTTAAAACGACTTGTTATTGCGTTGATGGAGATGTGGGGACGATACATCTGTTTGATCTTAGGCTAGCTTATGAAAATGGCGATTGGAAAATAAAGGAGTTTGCAACTCGGGATGTATATGGATGCAGTTGGAGTTTTCCGGGAAAAAGTGTAAAAGCTATTCAAAGATAAGGTTAATGCGCTACGATCCGCTGAACGATTATTTCAAGGCTAACTTCTAGTAGCTGTTACCACGATGCCGTCTTTGTTGCTAACAAATCTTGATTTAATGCATAGGGCTGACTTTACTTTTATTTAAAATGTCGAGATAACACCAAACATGACTGGCGATTCGAACGTGGTTCTATTTAGTTGGGGTGCGGGAACTTTTGGCCTTAACAAATCCAAAGGCGAAAACATACTTTACAAAGATGATGACATATTGATGGTCAATGCAAACGATAGCCTCGAGTATGTTTGTGCAACTTACAACTTTGATCCCAAGCAACTCCCGGCCAGCCTGCAGAAACAATTTGATAATCTTAACGCTCTAGTCATTGGTAACTTTGGAACCTATCCTACGGTAAAGTTCAATCAAATCCCTTCGTGGCTTGCTCGACTGCCTAATATTAAAATGTTGTCGTTGGTAGACGTTGATCTATCAAATTTGATCGTGCTTAGTGGACTTCCCATTACACATATTGACTTTAATAAAATTCAATTTGCTGAAGCGTCATCATTGATCGAAGCGATTTACAGTTAAAAGACCTTAAGACGTTTGTATACGACAAAACCATGCCGAGCGACGTCATTTTTGAGCTTCGTGAAAAATTGCCGGGTGTAAATTTTGTTGGGAAGAACAAGTAAAATTTGTTAATAAGCGCAAGGATGGCTTTGATAAATAAAGTAATAAAAGCATTACCAAATAGAATTTTATCGTCAATAATTGACCTGATTAGCCTGGCGCTTGCGTCCATGATCTCTTCAGTATGCGACGTATTTGCTTCCGCCCCCAAGAAACTCATAGGATTGAGGTTAACACTGCCATAATCGTTTTTTCATTTTTTTTGAACAAGGACATTTTCTTTGGGAGGAGCATCGGTAAGTATTTTATGGGACTAAGAGTAGTATCCGCCGGAACTGGAAATCCTGCTAACCCAATTCAATGTGTCGTCAGGAATTTATTCTTGTTGATATGGCCATTAGAGGCATTGATTCTGTTTTTTTCGCCCAAAAGGAGACTCGGAGATATTGTAGCAGGAACACTCGTACAAGAGGTTACCGAAATAGGTCGTGAAGGGAAATGGCAATATATCCAAGCTACTCTTGCTGTTATTGGTTCGCTTATTCTGGCTCATTATCTATTTAATTTCATGGATAACTTTGAGATATAATGGGACGACTAACAGGCGCAAGAAGATGATCCACAGTATGTCTATCGTATTTTTCTCGATATTGATCTGCCTTCCCGCGCATGGAAATTGCAAAGGCTGCCAACAAGTATGATGAATGGGTTGCAGAGGATTCTATTAGCGAACTGGTTCATTATTGCGAGGATCGAGATTATGGTACTGTTAGAAGGAAAGAAGAAAGCTTTTCAGAAGGTAGAAAGATATCATAAGATGTATCCGAATAAACGAGGAATTTCAAAAGAAGATCATCGGTGATCCAGACACGATTTATCACTTCAATGATAATGTGATCATTTATCAATATTATCAGGGGTTAGGTGCACCAGATGTATTAGGGGTAATGATACGAAGTGATAGTGTTGTTGAATTAGTTTCAAATAATTAATGGTGAGCTTCCCCGCCAAACTGGATAATCTAAAAATAGAGAATGCTTCAGACCCGCTTTGTCTTAGGCAAGGATGGCACCTATATCGTGTTTTTGTTTATATCGACCTGTCTGCCCACTTTTAGTATTTCGCTTAAAAAATAGTCAAGGCTTATAATCCTAACAATGAAGTACTTTGTTCTTTTGTTTGCTGTTTTGATCATTTCTTACTCCAAACAAAGTAGTAGTAAAGAAATTCCCTTCAACTGATAGCTGGGGAACAAGCGACTATTAATCATTTCTGGAATAAGAACTATCGGAATATAAAGCCATCGTTACTGTAAACTTGGATCATGATTTTTTTAAACCCTTATTTTAATAGGATGGCGAATATGATTTCACTACTCTTCCATATTCGAATTATATGTCAAATAAACTTATATTGTATGGATTGCGTGGACATCATAGAGTACTCATCATTCCAAAAACTTCTTGCCGATCATCATAAGGATCCGATGAGAGACTTCGATTATCAATTGGAAACGAATTATGCATTTATCTATAAGCTTCACACGGGGCAAGTCGTGCTATTACCATCCCTTCCAACCGCCAGCCGACCACGATGTCTTGTTTTTCAAGACGAAAAATGTTTCGCTGAGTGCCTTTCAATTGATCACTTTCCTATCGAGAACTATGACAAGCAATTGGAAGATTATGATGCTGATCGACTAAAATCCATTGGGTCAAACTTGGCCTATTACCAAGGTTACCTCAACGACCGCTATAGTTTCAATTTCACTGAGTTGAACAGAGAAATCATTCAAAGCTACTATCAAAAGGTGTTAAAAGACAAATCGAGCTATCCTTACCCAATTATTGCGCTTGGAGCTCTTATGGGTGAACTGCTAAGACTTGAGTTGAATGGAAAATGGGTTGTAAAAAAAGTTTACGGTTCATACAATCCTTACTATTCACCATTGATTAAATCGAACGGAACAATATTCTCAGTCTATGAGAATCTTTATCCAATGATACAACGCAGGTCCAAAGATTCCTCAGCATTTTTCGATAGAAGATTTTTTGGTTCAACTCCTATAAACGTGTTTGAAGATGCGGGGATTAAATTGATTGAAATATAATGGACTTGTGTAAGCTCCCCCCTGAAAACCGGATAGTTCAAAAGTAGAGAAGTTGGGCAATTATTGATAACTTAAAAACAGTAATTGCTTATGAAGAAATCGAAGTTCACAGAAGCACAGATTGTATTCGCGTTACGGCAAGCCGAGACAGGAACGTCGGTGGAAGAAGTTTGTCGCAAACTTGGAATTAGCCATGCAACGTTCTTCAATTGGAAAAAGAAGTATGGAGGATTGGGTGTTTCGGATTTGCGCCGTCTCAGACAATTGGAAGAGGAGAATAATCAACTTAGAAAACTGGTAGCTGACCTGAGTCTTGACAAACAAATTCTCCAGGATGTTCTTAAAAAAAAGCCCTGAGAGCTCCGATGAGGCGAGAGCTTGCTTCGAAGGCGATGAAGGACTACAAGATTTCAGTCCATCGGGCTTGTTCGTTGATCATGATCAGCACATCAGTATGGTATTACATTCCCAACAGGCGAGATGACTCAGTTGTGCGAAAGCGAATGAGAGAGATTGCTGAGGTAAGGGTTCGATATGGTTTTTGGCGGATCTTTACCTTGCTTCGTCGTGAAGGATTTACCGATAACCACAAGCGAATGCACCGGATTTATTGTAATGAAGGACTTAACCTTCGAAGCAAAAGACCAAGACGAAGCAGGGCCTCTGCACACAGACTTGACCGGCTTGAGTTACTTGGAATTAATCAAAGTTGGAGCATGGACTTCGTAGCCGAACAGCTCTTCAATGGCAGTAAATTCCGTGCTTTAACTGTAGTGGATAACTTTAGTCGAAAATGCCTGGCTATTCGTGCTGGTCAGTCCCTTAGAGGAACTGATGTTGTCGAAGCTATGAAAGAGATTGTAAAAGAGAGAAATTGTTTACCGGTACGAATACAGGTCGATAACGGAAGTGAGTTCCTTTCAAAGGATCTGGATAAGTGGGCATACGATCACGGAGTAACGCTTGACTACTCCAGGCCCAGAAAACCAACGGATAATCCGTACATTGAATCATTCAATGGCAGCTTTAGAGATGAATGTCTCAATGTTCACTGGTTCATGTCAATGGAAGATGCTCAGGATAAGATCGATCAATGGAGGATCGAGTACAATACATTCAGACCACACAGCTCTTTGGATGACATGACACCGGAACAGTTTGAAGAAGCCTATGAAAAAGAAGCCCGAAAATCTACTTTAGAGTTATCCTGAAACTGGGAGGACCTCAGGATTCTATTCTTTAGCATAACGAAAATCAAGATCAAGGGAGCAATTCCCCAACTCCCCGTAATCAAAATGGAGGTACGCCGTGTAAATTTATTCCCCGCCTTGAGTATCTTAGTAGAGACTCAAAATTCGCGCGATGAGATTTTTCGTTCTTATTGTCCTGTTTTCCCTTCTTTCTTGCTCAAATCATAACAATGATTATAAGAGTGCTTTTGGCGGTTGCGGCAAGACGAAACTCGTCAGCATTTCCGAAATAAAGACTCTTCCTGTTTATAAGGATATAGCTGCCGTAAAACTAGGATCGTTCGACACGCGCGAGCAGATGCCAAGAGACAAGAATAATAATATTGATCTTAATGGCTTTTTGGAATTGAAGGAAGTCAGCGGTTCCGGAAAAGACAGCCTGTTCAACATACTTGTAAACTACGACACGGGAGATTCAGCTCGTTCAATTTCTGCCTGCTACGAACCAAGAAACGCAATGTTATTCTTTGATAGCAAAGGCGCGATTATCGGCTATGTAGAGATATGTTTTGCGTGTCGGGACCAGGACATTTCACCGTCGAATCTCCAGGTTGGAAAGTTTTGCGACGAAAAGTATGAAGCCATATTAAAATTCTTCGAAAGAAATGGAATTGAGTTTGGCATCACCCCTGAAAGTTATATGCCCGCCAGCGAAATTTGGAACAGGCTGAGATCTAAAAAAGAAACTAAATGATCCGCCTCACCAGCCGACTCACATTCGTCTACCGGTTCATCGCGCCGATGGTGATCGCATTCATTTGGATTTCTTTGATAACAATGCTCTTCATTCCTTCCCTGGGATTAACTCCGCACTGGGCACCGATCGTCTTCTTTCCACCGTTATTTTATCTCATCCCTTTCCTCGTGTTCCGCCGCCTCCGCGACGTTTATTTCGACATCTATGGCATGAAGATCTTCGACGGAAGCAAGCTGGTTGCCGAAGTGCCACTCAGTGACATTGTCTCTGTCGATAGCTATTTTTCAACAATGTATAAGATCAGGTTGAAGTGCAGGCGGGACATCAAAACGTACCTCGTTCAGCCAAAAGTAACCGAGACATTCATGACGCTCGGTGCAGGAGTGGAGCCTTCAATAAAAACATTGCAACGAATGATCAGTAAACAAAGAGCTGCATGAGAGTAATTGTGATGTTGGTTTTGGCTGGATTGACCTGTTCTGCATTTGGTCAGCAGGGAACCGTCGTTGTCGACCCCAAACGAAACTATACTGTCAAGAGTGAGGGTGAGATCTATAATGGTTTTGATCGGGAATATCCGGAGTATGCAGATACAACAACGGCCGACTTAAACTTCAACAATAGCGATTGGATAAATATTCATTTCGCGAAAGCAAATTTTGCCGGCGACACGTTGCAGATCCTCGTTTATGAAACCAATCCTGCTTTCCATCATCAATATCGTATTTCAATAATTGACAATAAATTTTTTATTTATTATGAATTCAGGACCAGCGGGGAGAATGTAAAGAGGATTGCCCGCACGTTGGAATCGAAACTTATCCTGAACACACTCGACTTTAAAAAAGGAAAAGAGATCAGAGGTTACACTGAATATAAAGGTGAATGCATTGACGACTGCTGGAGTGAGCCGATATCGATAAGGGGAAATTTTAAAGTTATTATCCCTGGTCCCCCAATACGTTGAAACTTAATCTCAACGACGTCGACAATCCGGGTTAAAACCCCACACCCATAATCGCAATTCTTAAGAAGCCAGTATTGCCGATCTCTGCTATCTTTATCGTAAAGACTTCTTTCATGCCCACCAAAACGGACCCTTCCAAAGAAATCACCTCCTACATCGCGGCTCTCGACGAGCCCGCAAAATCAATCTGCACCAAACTAAGAGCCATCATCCTCAAAGCAGTTCCCGATATAAAAGAGGACTGGAAGTGGGGACCTAACTATAATTATAACGGCATGGTGTGTGGCCTTGGTGGTTTCAAAAAACATGCTGCGCTCCATTTCTTCAACGGCAAGGCAATGAAAGATCCCCGCAAACTCTTCAACTTCGGGATGGACAATGACTTCAGCCGGAGCATCAAGTTCAACGACGTGAGTGAGATCAACGAGAAATATATTATCGACTATGTGAAAGAATCCGCCGCTCTCAATAAATCCGGTTTCAAAAGAGTGAAGCAGACCAAAGAAGCCACAACGCCCGAAGATCTTCTCAAAGCCCTTAAAAAGAAACCTGCTGCGCTTAAATTCTTCGACTCACTTGCCAATGGCTATAAGAATGAATTTATCGAGCTAGTCGAAACAGCTAAGAGGCAGGAAACACGCGACCAAAGAATTCAGAAAGTCGTTGCCCTTTGCGCCGACGGTATTAAATTGAATGATAAGTATAAAAAATAATCTATGAGAGGATCTTTACTAATACTGGCGGTTATTGTGCTTGCATGTAATAGCAATACCAAACAGACGGCCCCTACAATAAACAACGCAAAACTCGCATCCGTCCAAAAATATTCCCTGCCCGTCTTTACCGACAGTGCCTCTTTCACGAACGTTAGCAAGTTCTACCCAATCATCGATACCGTTTTCAAACGATATGCGAAGCGCAACTCGTTTCCGTCCATTGCCTACGGACTTGTTATAGGCGATAGCCTTGTTTATTCCGGCGCTACCGGTCTCGCCAACGTAAAAGACAAACGTGCAGCCACCACCAAAACTTTATATCGCATTGCTTCCATGAGCAAGAGCTTCACAGCAATGGCTATCCTCAAGCTTCGCGATGAAGGTAAGTTGAGTCTCACCGATCCCGTTTCAAAATACATTCCCGAGATCAACGGCGGCGGTGCACTTACAACAGACGCGCAACCAATCACCATACAGAATTTATTGACCATGTCGGCCGGGTTTCCGGAAGACAATCCATGGGGCGATCGACAGCTTGCCGATAAAGACCAGGAATTGATCGATCAAATTAAGAATGGCATCGCTTTCTCGAATGTTCCCGGTGTTACATTCGAATACAGCAACATGGGTTTCGCAATGCTAGGTATTATCATCAAAAAAGTATCGGGCAATCCATATCAATCGTATATCAATCAGAATGTAATCGACGTAGTCGGCATGAAGAACACAAAGTGGGAATATTCTGAAATATCTCCGGAGCTTTTTGCACAAGGCTATCGATGGGAAGACAAAACATGGAAAGAAGAACCTGTTCTTCACGATGGAACTTACGGTGCAATGGGAGGGATGATCTGTTCCATCGAAGACTTCGCAAAATATATAAGCCTTCACTTGTCTGCATGGCCTCCGCGCAACACGTCCGACAATGGTCCGGTCAAAAGAAGTTCTATTCGCGAAATGCATCAGCCATGGAGAATAAGTGGTATGACTGCGAATGCTAAAACGAGAACAGGTGTTCCTTGTCCCACCTTCGGCGGTTATGGGTACGGCCTAGGTTGGCGACAGGATTGTAATGGGCTCGTAAGAGTGTCGCATAGCGGTGGCCTTCCCGGTTACGGCAGCGAATGGCGGATCTATCCTGAGTATAACATCGGCATTGTTTCGTTTGCCAATCATACCTATGGCGCTCCCGGTTTCCCGAATGGTGTTGTGCTCGACACGCTCATTCAACTTGCTGGCCTGAAGAAAAGAGAATTGCCAGCGTCCGATATCCTGAAGCAACGACGAGATGAGATCGTAAGCCTGCTTCCCGATTTTAACGATGCGGAATCGAAGAAAATATTCGGTGAAAATTTTTGGCTGGATCATACTGCGGCCTCGAGACAGAAGAGCATCAAAGAAGTATTCGGTAAAGCAGGAAAGATTGTTAGCGTCTCGGATATCACTCCGGAGAATCAATTACGTGGTTCATTTACCATCAAGTGCGAGAAACAGGACGTTCATGTATTTTTCACTCTTACACCAGAGAGGGAAGCCTATATTCAGCAACTAGATATTTATTTATAGTGAAGACATTTATATTTTGCATTATCCTTTGCGTATCCTCCGCTCCTTTGCGAATCCTCCGCGAAACAAATTTATTCAATGGAAAAGACCTCACAGGTTGGGATACCTATCTCCCTAAAACCGGTCTCAACAACGATCCCGACAAAGTATTCTCAGTTGTTACCATCGACGGCACTCCCGCAATAAAAATTTCGGGACAACACTTTGGCGGCATCGCTACTGTCGGTGAATACTCTAACTATCATTTATCGGTAGAGTTCAAATGGGGCGAAGCGAAGTATGCTCCGAAGCTCGATCAGAAACGCGACAGCGGACTGTTGTATCATGGTGTTGGCGAACAGGGAACCGGCGATGGCTATTGGCTCCGCAGCCAGGAGTTCCAGGTGCAGGAAGGAGATTGTGGCGACTACTGGGGCGTTGCCGGCGCGGGCTTCGATATTCCGGTTGTGGGCACCAAAGACAAGTATCTTTATTCTTCATCAGGTTCGATGAAAAATTTCAGCGAGAAGAGTCCGCACAACCGTCACGTTATCAAAGACCCCGATGGAGAGAAGCCGACGGGTCAATGGAATACGTTAGATCTTTATTGTTTTGGTGACTCCGCCGTTCATGTCGTTAACGGGAAAGTCGTTATGAAACTCTATCATTCGCGTATGCCCGATAACACCCCGTTGAAGAAAGGTAAGATCCAGTTTCAAAGTGAAGGCGCTGAAGTTTATTACAGGAATATTGAAGTGACTCCCATCACGAAGATGCCCGCGCTTTAGGTATTAAATACCAGAATCCTATCGCAAGGAGCGTGAATAAGAAAAGGCTGTATAGGTGAAATTCGATAAACCAGGGATTCTCTTGTGGCAGGTCCGTCATTCCGAGAGTGATCTGGCAACATTAAGGATTAAGATATAATTTTGTCGTTCATACCGCCCGATCCCGGACACTTATCCAATAATTTCGCGTGTCGTCAACTTTTTTCCCACTCAGAACATCGAAATAGTATTGGCCTGATATTGACCTAAAATTGCAGACCAAATTTTCCGCCGCTCACATGCTGAAAAACTACTTCAAAACTGTACGCACTGAACACAGAACATTGAACATTGAACACTTAATACTATGCTCCGTAACTTCTTTTTGGTCGCGATACGTTCGCTCGCCCGTCAGCTCTCATACTCGATCATCAACATTCTTGGTCTCGCAATCGGCATCGCCTGCAGTCTGGTGATCTTTCTATTTGTGTATGGCGAGTGGAGCTACGATCGTGGTTATGTGAACTCGGATAGAATTTATAAAGTAGGCATCTCATTTTTCAACATCGGGAATTTTGGACCGGGCCCGGAAGCCTTGTTCGACGTGTTGCCCGACCAGTTCGATGGGATTGAGGCTTCGACCCGTGTGCGGCGCAGGGGCGATATGGCGATCGGGATCGGCGATCAATCGTTTCGCGAGCCGGCTATGTTTTACATCGACTCCAACTTCTTCAAGGTCTTTCATTACGAATTTGTTTCGGGCCGCGCAATTAAAGCACCAAGCGATGCAGTATTGACCGAAGCAGCAGCGCTCAAATATTTCGGCACGACCGATGTTATCGGTAAGTCGATCAAGGTCGACAGCGAGAAGAAGGAGTTTTTTGTGACGGGTGTTGTGAAGGGCATTGACTTCAATGCTACCGTAAAGGCAGATGTGTTTGTGGCCATCAACCAGTTCCTCGATGGCAATCCTACATGGAGCTCTGCGTCGTTCTATAATTTCGTGTTGCTGAAACAAAATTTCGGTGAAGCCGATCTCCGGGCGGCGCTCGATCGCGTGATCGAGAAAAATGTATTCACTGCTAACCCGATGGGATTCAAAACCCTCGAAGAATATAAGAACGCCCCGATCAGCATCAAGTTTTTTGTTCACAACCTCAGGGACATCTACCTGAAGTCGAAACTCAACTTCGAAATGACTCCCGGTGGTAACGAAGCAAACATTTATATTTTCTCCGCGATATCGGTATTCATCCTGGTGCTCGCTGCCGTGAACTTCATCAACCTCACTACTGCAAGAGCGTCGCGCCGTGCGAAGGAAGTAGGTATTCGTAAGACCATGGGAACATCGAGGAAGAGACTCATCTTTCAATTCCTTGGCGAGTCGTTGATGATCAGCACCGTGGCGATGGTCCTTGCGCTGATACTCTCGGAGATCTTCCTGCTGGCATTCATATACATTACCGGTGCGCCATTGCTTACTACCATCTGGAAGAATCCATCTACCGTTTTATTGTTTGCAGGGTTCTCAGTTATCGTTGGTATTTGTTCAGGCTTGTATCCTGCGTTTTACCTCACTGCATTCAATCCCGTAAAAGTTCTGAAAGGAAACATGACTGCAGGCGGCGGGTCTTCATTCAGGAATATTCTCGTCGTGTTCCAGTTTGTTGTCTCGATGATATTGATCGTATGCGCATTCATCGTTCAGCAGCAATTGCATTACGTGCAAAACAAAGAACTCGGCTTCGATCAGAATAACATCCTCACGATCGATCACATGTATCACTTCAAGGGCAAAACGGCCGCCGAAGCATACAGGAGCCAGCTCTCTCAACATGCAGGCGTCATTGCTTCGGCTCATCATAAAGGTGAACCCGGCAGTAATCGCTTCATGTCGTTCAGCATGTATAAGACACCGTTGGTTCCGGAACCGGTAAGTTTCCAAACTTATTTCGGAGACGCCGACTACCTCAGTCTGCTTGGCGTAAAAATTATACAGGGAAGAGACTTCGATAAAGATCTTAAGTCAGATACCGCTTCGATCATTCTCAATGAAGCAGCTGCACGTATGCTAGATATTGCCGACAACCCAATCGGCGCAAAAATAAATGACAGTGAAACGGTGATCGGTGTTGTGAGTGATTTCCATTGGGAATCACTTCATAAAACTATCGCCCCAATGGCTTTCAGGATTACCAAAGATTACGGTGAGCTGAGTTTCAAACTGGATCCCGGTCATGTTAAAGACTTCCTCGCCGTTGCCGAAAAACAATGGAAGGAGATGCAGCCCAACGAAACATTCACTTATCACTTTGTCGATAACAACTTTGCGGATCTCCTGAAGAAAGACGAAGTGTTTGGCAAGGCGATCAATTTCTTTACCAGCCTGGCGATCTTTATTTCATGTCTTGGCTTGTATGGACTCTCCGCATTCACAGCCGAGCAGCGCACCAAAGAGATCGGCATTCGAAAAGTGCTCGGTGCATCTTCATCACAGATCGTACTGATGCTCAATCGCAAGTTTACCGTCCTCGTGCTCATCGCCATTATCGTCAGCGTTCCCGCCGCCGCATGGCTGGCGTCACAGTGGCTCGACGAGTTTGCCTACAAGATCTCGCCGGAGCGGGGGTGTTTATTTTCGCGATAGCCCTGGCGCTTTTTACCGCCTGGATCACCGTGAGCCTCCATTCTGTGCGCGCTTCCTGGATCAATCCCAGCGACGCTCTCAAGTACGAATAAAGAATTCTTCTCATTTCTTTAACAAAATATATACTAATCCGTACATTAGTTTTACAAACTATATAGAAATGAGCAAAGACTTTCTGGGCGAATTCGAGGAGCTGGTTCTCACCATGGTCGGCATCCTGCAGGAAGAAGCCTACGGCAACGCCATCGTGGCCGAGATCAAACAACGGATCGGTCGCGAGGTGAACCTCAGCGCCGTGCACGTAACGCTCTACCGTCTCGAAGACAAGGGCTATGTGAAATCGAACATGGGCGGGGCCACCAACTCACGCGGCGGCAGGCGCAAGCGCATGTTCCAGGTAACAAACGCCGGCATCGCCATGCTGCAGTCAATGAAGGAAGCACGCACCGACCTTTGGAAGCTCGTGCCTCAACTCAAGATCGTTGGTTCAGGTTTGTGACGGCTAAAGATCCGCAACTGGTACGTTGGACCATCGGCTTTCTGCGATGGTTTTGCCCCGACACGCTGGTGGAGGGAATCGAAGGCGACCTGCTCGAATCGTACGACGACGACAGGCTTGCGCATGGACAGAAGATAGCATCGACACGACTCGTATGGAACACACTCAAGTTCTTCAGGCTGTCGATCTTACTCAGGAATAAAAAAATTGTGTACAGGAACAACCACCTCGCTATGTTAAAAAGTTACCTCAAACTCACGCTCCGCAATATCTCGCGCAGCAAAGGATATTCATTCATCAACATCTTCGGACTTTCATTAGGCATTGCATGCTGCCTTTTAACGACCAACTACATGTTGTTCGAATTCAGTTTCGATAACTATCATCCCAATATAGATCGTACCTATCGTGTCGATCAGACTTTGTTCTGGAGTCCCGACGGAGGGACGTTTGGTTCTACGGGGCCAGTGTTGTCGTCGGTGCTGGCGAACGATTATCCCGAGGTTGAAGAGGTGATGCGTATCAATACGCCTGGCGATTTTGTTGTTCGATACACGGAAGAGAATGGAAACGTATCTGCTTTTAATGAGACGTACATCTTCGCTGCCGATTCCAACTTCTTCAACTTCTTCAAGTTCGATCTGAAAGAAGGAGATCAATCGACAGCGTTAAAAGGATTTAACAAAGTTGTGATCTCCGACAAGATCGCGCAAAAGCTTTTCGGTAAAGAACCGGCATTAGGGAAGATCATCCAGTTGGGCAACGACCGCAAGCCTGTCGAGATCACCGGTGTAACAGAAAAGCAACCCGAGAACTCGCACTTTCAATTCAACTACCTGGTCTCGATGCCAACCAATCCGAATGTAAAAAAATTCGAGTGGAGCTGGATCTGGACGCAGGTGGTAACATACGTTAGACTAAAGCCCGGCGCCGATCCGCAGGCATTGGAAGACAAACTGGCGAAGCTGGGTGAGACCACGATCAAACCATTCTTTCAGTCGATGGGAATGAACTGGGATGAGTTCATGCGCAGCAAACAACCATGGAAGTTTTTCATGATGCCAATGAAAGACATTCATTTGAAATCCACTGACAACAGGCTGGGTACCGTTGGTGATGTTCGTTATGCGTATGCATTCGGAGCTATCGGATTTTTTGTGCTGGTGATTGCCGCTATCAACTTCGTAAACCTGTCCACAGCACGCGGAACGAAACGTGCGCGCGAAGTAGGAGTGAAGAAGGCACTCGGTGCTCTTCGGAGCTCGTTGGTTTCGCAATTCCAGGCAGAGTCGATCTTCCTTGCGCTGCTCTCGATGCTACTCGCCATTCCATTGATGGAAATTCTTCGAATAGTAATCGTGTCGATAATGAAGAACGATCTGCCGTTCTCATTGTGGAGTGACCCGATGTTCCTCATCGCACTTCCTGTAATTGCCATCGTGGTGGGATTTCTTGCTGGACTTTATCCATCATTCTACCTCACGTCATTTCTTCCTGTGCAGGTACTTAAAGGAAAAGTGGCGACAGGCATGGGTAACTCGGTTCTTCGCAACACGCTTGTTGTTATACAATTCACGATCTCCATTGCAATGCTGATCGGTACCGTGATCGTTGTGCAACAAATGAATTTCATACGCCACAAAAATTTAGGTTATGAAAAAGAGAATACGCTGGTGATCAACTTTGCCGAAAAGCTCGGAGATCATATTATGCCTTTCCGTGACGAGGTAGCGAAGATGCCCGGCGTGATAGGCGCTGCAGTTGCGATGGATGTTCCGCGCGGCCAGACTTACGAAGACTTCTACACCGCAGAAGGAACGACGATCAAGCTGCCAGTAACTGTTGTGAAGATCGACGATCATTACTTCAACGCGATGGGTTTCGAGTTGATCGCCGGCCGCATTCACGATACGGAACACAACGCAGCAGATAAGGATGGTTACATCGCCAACGAGACTACGGTGAAATTATTTGGCTGGACACCGGAAGAAGCGCTTGGTAAAGTTATCGTCTATCCTGGTGACGACTTTTCAAAAGCACATATCATCGGTGTGATGAAGGATTTTCACTTTACTTCGTTACGCCGCTCCATCAATCCAATGGTCTTCAGCAGTACGGAATCAGAAAGCTGGGGCGATATGCGTGTGGTAGCCATAAAATATAAGACCAACGATCTTCCGCAGCTGGTAGAAAGCATAGAGAAGAAATGGAATGCTACGGTTGAACAAACACCGATGTCATTCTCCTTCCTCGAAGACGATCTCGCACAAAACTATAAAGAAGACCAACGACTGGGCGACCTGTTCTCGATCTTCGCCGCGCTCTCGATCGTTATCGCGATGATTGGTCTCGCTGGACTGGTTGCTTATTCTGCCGAGGTGAGGAAGAAAGAGATCGGGATCCGTAAAGTACTTGGTGCATCGAGAGGAACAATTATTATGATGATGAACAGCAGTTACGTGAAATTGATCGCGTTAGGCCTGCTGATCTCGACACCGCTCGGATGGTATGCGATGGACAACTGGCTGAACACATTTGAATTCAAGATAGACATCAGCCCGATGGTGTTTGTGTTCTCCGGCCTTGCCGTAATGGCTGTTGCCTTGTTGAGTGTGGCTTATTTGTCGATGCGTGCAGCTTCGGTAAATCCCGCAAGTGTTTTGAAAGAGGAATGACCGGGCCTCCAAAAATATTGATCAGGGTTCTCGAAAAATTCTGCCCACCGCAGCTCCTCGAGAGTATCGAGGGCGACCTGGTAGAACAGTTTTATGCAGATGCCGAATTGCATGGCCTCTCGACGGCAAAAAGAAAATTCGCGTGGAATGTTGTTCGGTTCTTCAGGTTCGAGATCCTTCTTAGAAATCGTTTTACAGTGAAATTAATCAACGCCATTATGGTAAGTAATTACTTCAAAGTTGCAGTGAGAAACATACAGAAACGAAAAATGTATTCTTTCATCAATGCATTCGGTCTTAGCATCGGCATCGCGTTCTGTATGCTGATCTGGCTCTTCATCCAGGACGAATTCAGCTTCGACCGGTTTCATGAAAATAAAGCCAACCTCTATCGCATCGATGCGCGATCATACAACTATTGGCAGAAAGATATCCCGGAAAAAGATCGCTGGAGTAAACAGGCGTGGCTCCAGGTTGGACTGTTGTCGGCGATCAAGGACGAGTGTCCGGAAGTTGTTGCAGGCACCCGGTTCAACAAAGGCACGGCAACGATGACCGTCGGCGACAAAATTTTTATCGAGAATTTTACATACGTAGAACCGGATTTTCTTAAGATGTTCTCATTCAAACTTTTGAAAGGAGATGTATCTTCCGTTCTCGCCGATAAATCCAACATCGTTCTCACTCCTGAGATTGCCCGGAAATATTTCGGTGACGAAGATTCCGTCGGTAAAACGGTACTGTTAGACATAGACGGAAATAGATCATTCACAGTAACAGGCGTTATCGAGGCACCGCCTGCCAATTCGAGTATTGATTTCACGATGCTCATCCGCGTTGAACTGAGACCCAACTTCGAACAACAGATGACAAAATGGGGCAACTTCAGCACTCCATGTTTCGTGCAGCTTCGCGCCGATGCCGACACCGCGTTGTTTCGCAAAAAGCTCGCAGGCGTTCGCGACAAGTACATGGGACCAACGATAGAACGTTGGAGGAATAACGACGGCGCACCGCGGGATAAGGAACTCATCGAATATTTCCCGACTCCGCTCGTCAAGATCCACTTGATGAAGGAAGTTGGCTGGTCAAAAGTAAGTGACATTCAATATTCCTACATTCTTGGTGGCATTGCTGGTCTTATTCTTTTAATCGCCTGTATCAACTATATCGCGCTCGCCCTTACAACATCCGCGGCACGTCGCACCGAAGTTGGTGTTCGCAAAGTAGTTGGCGCTGTTCGCAAGCAGCTCATGTACCAGTTCGGACTCGAGTCCATTGTGTTGTCGATGATCTCGCTGTTGGTTGGGATTGGTCTCGTTGTATTGTTCCTTCCTGCATTTAATGAATTCACCGAGAAGGGGATCTCTTTCAATGCTGCCAACATCTGGCAGTTCGGGCTCATAGGTTTTCTGTTGGCATTGATCGTCGGCATTTTAGCCGGAAGCTATCCTTCAATTTTTCTGGCCCGTTTCAAACCGGCCACAGTTCTCAAAGGCGGATTCACGACGCGATTGCAGGCGGGTTTTACAAGACCGTTGGTCGTGTTGCAATTCAGCATGTCGGCATTTTTGATCGTCAGTTCAGTGATTATGTACCGGCAAATGAAATTCATCAGCACCAAGGATCTCGGTTACAATAAAGATGCTGTGGTTGTGGTTCCCATGCAGGCTGGCTGGAATAACAAAGCGGATGTTGCGTACAACCAACTTCGGAACGAACTTATTCAGTGGCCCGAGGTTTCGAACGTCGCCGGCGCGAGTATCTCATTCAACGATGGATATAATCGCTGGGGATACAAGATCAACGACATCAACTATAGTGCGTACGTATATGCGATCGATCAGAACTACATTCCAACGTTAGGTATGACGCTCGTTGGCGGTCGCAACTTCGATCCCGCAATAGCTACCGACTCTACTGCCGTGATCGTGAACGAAGCGCTGATGAAAGACATGGGGTGGAAAGAACTCACTGATGATACGTATCTCAATTGGCTCGAAGACTCGACGAGTCGCGGTGCCCGGGTGATTGGTGTTGTAAAGAACTACAACTTCCGTTCATTGGAAGCCCCTGTAGAACCTATGTTGCTTTCCATGTACGTGAAACAAGCGGGACACATGGAGAATGCTCTCATTAAAGTAAACAGCGCCGACATGCCTTCGATGATAACGCGACTCGAAGAAACATGGCACAAGCTTTTTCCCGATAAACCGTTCCAGTATTCTTTCCTCGATGAGAATGTGGCTAAGCAATACGATCGCTACGAAAAACGGATGAGTATCATGGGAATCTCCACGGGCTTCGCAATTCTGATCTCATGCCTGGGATTGTTTGGGCTCGCCGGCATCAACGCCGTAAATCGAACAAAAGAAGTAGGCATCCGAAAAGTGATGGGCGCCGACATGAAGAACATTTTCATATTGCTGAACAGGCAATATGTATGGCTTTCGCTGATCGCATTCGCGCTGGCAATGCCGTTCTCGTGGTACGTAATGGATAAGTGGCTTTCGGATTTTCAATACCAGGTACCGATAGGATGGGAGTTGTTTGCGTTGAGTGTGGTGGTGGGGTTGGCTGTGGCGATAATTACAGTGAGTTATCATGCGATCAGGGTGTCGCTCATAAATCCGGCAGAGACGTTGAAGTATGAATGATCTGTAACTTTTAAGATATTCGGGAGTACTTCTTAGAACTATCTTTCCTTCCGAACCGTCCCAAGTTATGATCAAAAACTACCTCAAGATTGCCCTTCGCAACATCCTGAAGAACAAGGTGTTCTCGGCGATCAATGTCTTCGGCCTCGGTATTGGCCTGGCTGCATGCCTGCTCATCTTCCAGTTCGTAACGTTCCAGCTCAGCTTCGATACGTTCAACGAGAAGTTCGATCGCACCTACCGCGTTACCAACGACAGGTTTCAGCACGGAAAGCTCATCCAGCACGGCACCATCATGTACCCAACCATCGGTCCCACGATGGCGAAAGACTACCCGGAAATTGAGGAATACACGCGCATGATGCCCGGCGGCGATCTCAACGTGAAGATCGAAGACCGGAACTACCGCGGCGAGAACGTGATCTTCGCCGACGAACACATGCTGTCGGTGTTTAGTTATCCCATGGTCGCAGGCGACAGGGCGACAGCGCTGAAAGAGCCTTACTCACTAGTATTAACAGAAGAAACCGCCGCAAAATATTTTCAATTGCCCGCTGCCAATGTTGCCGAAGCGCTCAACAAGACATTAGTGTGGGGATTAGGTGATACTTACAAGGTGACTGGCATCCTGAAAGATCTTCCGGAGAATTCACATCTTCATTTCGACGCGTTGGCTTCTTATTCGAGTTTATATACCGGCGACGATAAAGGTGCCGACATCAGCTGGACGTGGTCGGACATGCGTCATTACCTCGTTCTGAAACCCGGTGTTGATTATAAAGCATTCGAAGCGAAGTTTCCCGCCTTCAGCGATCGTTATTTCCAGGGCGATAAGGTAAGCGGCAGCGTTGAAAAGTTTTACCTGCAACCACTAAAGCAGGCTCATCTTTATTCAGATTACGAGTACGACATCGCCGACACAGCCAGCGGAAAAGCCGTGTGGGGAATGTTGATCGTTGCTGTGTTCATTCTCGTTATCGCGTGGATCAATTACATCAACCTCACAACGTCGAGGGCGATGGACCGAGCGAAAGAAGTAGGGCTTCGCAAAGTTATGGGTGCGATGAAGAACCAGTTGATGAAACAATTCATCTTCGAATCAGTACTCGTGAGTCTCATTGCATTTGTGGTAGCAATCATCATCGTACAGGCATTGCAGGGTTCGTTCAACGAGATCATTCGCGGAAATCTTTCGTGGATAAAAGTGTTCACGGAATTGAGTGCCACCAGCATAATCGGATTAGCTGCGTTGATGATGATCGGAATTTTACTTTCGGGATTTTACCCGGCCTTCATTTTGTCATCCTACCAACCCGTAACAGTTCTAAAAGGGAAATTCCAGAGATCGGCAAAAGGCAACTTTCTCCGTAAGTCACTCGTCGTGTTTCAATTCACCGCATCGGCTGCGCTCATCACCGGTACGCTTATCGTATCGAAGCAATTGAATTATATGAATGATGCCGACCTCGGCATGAATATCAAAAACACCCTCATCATCAACGGTCCGGAGCTCACGCCATGGGATTCGACTTTCATCAACAGGGTGGAAGATTATAAGACTACGCTCAGCAGCGTAAAGGGTATTTCGTCAGTCAGTATCAGCAGCCGCCTGCCAGGTTCGCGACTCGGAAGATCATTCGGGATCCGTTTGGCCGACATGCCTGCCGATCAAAAATATACTTTGAGCAACTACAGTGTAGACTACGAGTTTTTCGATGTGTATGGTGTAAAGGTGCTGGCGGGCCGTAAGTTCGCGGTAACCGATCATAACCCCGACTTTGGTGAACTAAAGTCAGTTGTCATCAATGAATCTGCCGTAAAGCTTCTGGGCATTCCCAGCAATGAAGAAGCCATTGGAAGAGAATTGGTTTGGGGAACGACCAATCGTCCTGCAAACGCGCCGAAGAGTTCTGGTGCCGGCGTTACCATCGGTCCTGTAGATCGTAAATGGGCGATCATCGGTGTGGTCAACGACTTCCACCAGGAGTCGCTGAAGAAACCCAAAGAGGCTATTGTGTTCCGGCCTGTTTACAGCACGTATGCACCAACGTCGGTTAAGATAGAGGCGGGAGAGGACAAGCAGGTAATTGCAAAGGCGGAGGAGATCTATAAGAAATTTTTCCCCGGCAACTCTTTTGAATATTCGTTCCTTGAGGAACGTTACAACAATCAATACAACGATGATAATCGTTTCGGTAAGATCATCAGCATTTTTACTGTGCTCGGTATCGTGATCTCTTGTCTCGGGCTTATCGGCCTTTCATCGTACACGGCCATTCAGCGCACGAAGGAGATCGGCATCCGTAAAGTTCTTGGAGCCACAACAGTGAGTATAGTTACATTGTTGTCGGGCGATTTTATAAAACTTGTCCTGTTTGCGACAGCATTGTCGCTCCCAATTGCGTGGTACTTTATGAACGAGTGGCTTGCGGCTTACCCGTATCGCATTACGATGGGATGGATGATGTTTGCATTGCCGGTGGTGTTGATCGTTGTTATTGCTGGAATAACGATCAGTGCGCAAGTTCTCAGAACGGCAATGGCAGATCCTGCGAGAACTTTGAAGTACGAATAGGCTATTGTCGATTATGTATTAAGATCTCGACTCTTCTATTCTTTCTTCGGCCTTGATCGGTGTTATTTGGAGCAATCGGTCTTGCACTTCCGTAGCCATTAAATGTAACTCTCGAGGTTTCAATTCCTTTGTCGACAACAAACTCTGCGACAGCATCTGCGCGATTTTCCGAGAGCTTAAGATTATGAGCTTCACTTCCGGTGTTATCCGTATGACCCGAGATCTCGATTTTCGTTGACGGATTTTGTTTTAAGAACATCACGATTGAATCGAGCTTCGGATATAATTCCTTCTTCAGCTTGTAACTGTTCACCTCGAACAGCACTTCATTCAGCACGATAAGGCTGTCGGATCTTGTGTGAACTGTTTCCGGAGTTTTTGATTCGGCTGCCGGCGGCGCTACGTCTTGTTGTTCTTGTTGTTGTGGTGGTTGTACCGGCGGTTTGTTGGGTTTCGAAGCGATCATCACCGTAGTATCCGGTTGCGACTTGCGCGGCGGTGGTGCCGGCAGCTTGCCGCCATCTTTAAATCCTTTGAACCTGTGCTCGCGTTGCTTCTTCACCCACTCGGCTTTCTTACGGCACTTGTCGTCGAAGCAAACCACGCGGGAGTACCATTTGTGGGCTGGATATCCGAAGGGCTTCTTGCCGCCAAACGATGTACGTCCTTTCTTGACCATCGCGGCATCCTTGGCGCTCCAGTGGAAGACGGCGAGAGGTTTTGAGCAGCTGGAGCAGAGGAGGATCAGGCAGATAAAAATGCCAACACGGGAGATGAGCATGCGAACCTGTAACGAAGAAGGGGTTTTTAAATTGTTTGAAATTGCATACGGTTGCACTAAGGTACCGCGATTTAAGGGATAAATTACCAACCGCCCTGCGTCGATAAACTCACCGCTTTTGTCCATTTTATTTACTGTAGATGAATTCGTATTTTTACTTTCCACCGAAATCAAAAAAGCCTTCTATGAAAAAATCTCTGTTTGGGGTAGTGCTGTTGGGCCTTATCCTGGTTATTGACTCGTGTAAGAAAGACGATCCTGCTCCGCCTGCCATTGCTGGCACGTGGACGCTCAATACTTACAAAATGACCGAACTGCCTACTGGATTCACTAAGTACGAAGGGTACGAAGATGTGCAGATACTTGGTATTGAAGTGGGTTACACATTCCTCTTCAACCAGGACGGATCATATACACGCGCATTCAAAGTTGGCGGTGGATATCCCTCGATCAATGACAAAGGAAAATGGACGCTTGAAGGCACAACCTTAAAGGTTGCTCCTGATGATGCCGACGATCTGGATAAGATCGATGCTTATGGTACGCCGGGACTTGAGTTTACTGTTGTAGGCGACATTACGGCAATTCGAATGACGTTAAGCAGGTCTGTTACGGTGTATATTTTGCCTGATAGTTTCGATACTACACAGACTCCAACTAACGACGACTTCAAACCAGTGGATATCACTTTGCAGTATATTTTCGATAAACTTTAAGAATCTGTTAATGGATTCAGATCAAAGGCCGGTTAAATACCGGCTTTTTTATTATATAGTGTTAACTCGATATTTAAATAAGGTTAAACTAATCAACTGGTAAACTAGACGGTACTCATTCCCATCCGACCCCATTGATCGTTAATTGATCGTTGCCGACTTCATCGATTTAAAATTTGCGCACTCCTTTACATCATCACGTGAATAACTCGTGATCGAACCCCGGGCGATCACTTTCTAAATTTTCAGAGTAGAAACAAAACTAAAAATGATGAAGACATCAGTGAAAGACCTATGTGGATTGAGCAAGGCGTTGGGAAAACTCTGCTTGATGATGAGTATTGTTTGGATAATGTATGCATGTCATGATCAGCCCGCTACAGATTTTAGTGGACAGAAGTCACAAGCTGAGAATGAGATCGTGGAAATTGGAGTAGTATTCGCAAAAGCATTGCGGAATGCTGACCTACGTGCATTGATAAAGAATGAGACTTTAAAGAAGTTTGATGATGATTATGATATCCTCGTTCAGATGATTGCAGAAAAAGAGGTTGTCGATGGGAAAACGGTTACACAATTACTTCAGCAATACTCGGATAAGGATGTACACACTCTTCTTAGAAAATATCCACTGCTATCGATTTATATTCCAAGACTAGACAACTTTAACGCTGAGACGTGGGATGTCAATAATGACAAAATTCCGCAAGTTGCGATAGCACAGTTTGTGAGAGGTAATAATGAAATCCGCGTGATAAATTCATCTAATGAATCTCAATGGATTTCGCAAAACGATAAACCGGAATTTCCAGTGATCGTTCTTAAAGAGAATGAACGAGTTGGCCTTTTAATGTCTGAAGCGAGCAGCAACGGAAGGGCTTCTTCGATCTTTAGCAACGGAGAATTTTCATATCATTTTTTGAATGATAATGGTGGTGAGAATGCAGATAACTCTAGGTATGCAGCGTCACCAAATTTTGACACAAAAGTCAGATCGGCGTACACTAAATCGCTTAACTGCTCTAACTGTTATCATCGGGATTATATCTACTATGGGATTTCTCCGTCGGAAAACATAGATCAAGGCCCGTTCGATTCGCATTTTAGCGAAGCAGTCACAGAGCTTCAATTTGAAAGCATAACAGCTCTTCAAACCGTTACCAGCAATTGGACAGAAGGTGATCTGGAACTACATATCATCGCTATGTTCATTGGAGGTTCTTCGCTTACTCAACTCGAGAAAGTTTACCACGTAAGTCAAACTGCCTTTTACAATGAGGATGCAAGTCATGTTAAAACGATCAGGGCGGATCCGCTCGGTAGTAGTCCATTGGTCCTTGTTCCGTGGGAAATGAACGTATATGGTGACAAATGGAAGTTTAATGTCATTGAGTACGACCCAGGAACCACAACTAGTGTAACGACGAGTCACTCGACAACTAACTCTTCCAATTTTAGCTACAGTACCGAACTAAGCGCTGTGATTAAGATAGGATCCGGATATGGATCGTCGACAACTACAACTGACTCTGAGTCTACAACAATTTCGACTACGACCACATCTAATCAGTTGGGCGAAGCAGTTCTCAATTGGTTTGATCCGGTAATTACTTCGAAAGTTGGCCCCCCAATTGCGCCTTCATACTACACTAAGACGATATCTACAGGAGCCATAATACTTTCGGTAGAGCCAATTCGAGTTAATCCGTAAAACACTAATCAAAGGCTCGTAGAAATACGGGCCTTTAATTTTTTATCCACTTCACGTAGCTGCAGCTGTCGCCGATCTTGATCGCTACAATGTAAACTCCGCTGCCGAGAGCCGATGTGTCGATGTTGCTCTCGAAAAGATCCTCCGACTTGTTAATGCTCGTCGACCTTACTGCCTGGTTCAGGATCGATCTCACCTGCACCTGCACATCTCCGCGGTAGGCATTTACAAATCTTACGTTCAATGAATTTGTGCCGGGGTTAGGGTAGACCGTTACGTCTTCGTTGTTTGTTTCATACATACCCGCTATTGCACCTTCTCTTACGAAGATGGTAGTCGATACCTTCGCATTACAAAGTTCGAGGCCCGAACCGGCAGTCTCGTATGTTGTGGTTTCCACTGGACGTACGGTGATCTGTGGACCGGAAATATTCTGTATCGTGTTGTCGCTGGAGTTCCAGGTGAAGATGCTGGCGCCGTGTGCATTCAATACAACCGTCTCGCCTGGGTTCACAAAAACTTTCGAGGCCGACACCTGCACCGATGGATTCATGCCCACGACAGGGGAGATGTTCATCGCTATGTTGGCACCGCGTGCGATAGCAAACGGTGTCCACGTGTCGTGCACGTTCTTAACCCACGAAGTTGAATTTGTGGCCTCACCATTCGCCGATGATTCGACAGCCAGTGTATCGCCCTCATACGTAAGTTCGACACCTACATGATATGGTTTACTGAACACAGGCGTTTCGCGGTCGAAGCTTACCGACGTTGCACGGCCTGCGGCAACATCATCCTGTATTTGTTTCAGCAACACTGTCTTTTGTTCGATGATACTTCCCGGACCGTTCTGAACGCCGCGCGCATTCCAGACAGTAACAGTCACCGTTGCATCTTCCGCTGTTGAATAGACTTTTCCAAACTTGATGTTCACCGAACTGATGTAACTGTAGCCTTGCGCGTTCGCAAAGAACTCCGACATCGCTTTGGTGCCAACATTATTATGCCCGGTAAGATATCCGATGCTGTCGGCAACGAAGTCTTTCAGCTTCAGGACGGAAGGCGTATAGGTGTCTTTGAAATTCGTAACAGTGCTGCACAATCCTTCTTCCGAAACAGTGATGTATGCATCAACCGTCAATGTATTCGACGATCCTTTTGAGTTGCTTGACGTAAGCGTCACTTTGAAAACACCAGGGTTCGGATATTTCACGTGCGGATTCTGAAGATTAGAGCTCGATGGATCGCCACCTTCAAAAGTCCAGCTCCAGCCGGTAGGGAAGTTCGACGAGAGATCCGTAAACGAAACCTCGCCGCCACGAAGCACATTCTGTTTGTCGGACGTAAAGCTTGCAACAGGAGGAGCCGAAGCGCTGGTGCTACAAATATTGGCAGTCACCAGTTGCTTGCGTCGTGGGCTGATCTCCAGCACTGCGAGGATCCTTGCCTTTTGTCCCTGCGTAAAAATATCCATGCACGCATCGTCGGAATAATCCATGTAGTTCTGCGGCATTTCAACGTTTACGCCATCGCAGCTGAGCTTGCTTGTCGGGCATCCACGGTTCTCCGTGTGTTGTGTGGGCGTATCGTCAACAAAATCGCTGGCGCATGGTCCATCGCCCCAGATGTGGCGGAGGCCGAGCCAGTGGCCAGCTTCATGCGATAAAGTGCGTCCATGATTGTACGGAGCTGCAGCCACCATCACCGGGAAACTTCCCTTATCGATAGAGCCGAAAGATGAATACTGAACAACGACACCGTCGGTAGATGAAGGGCCGCCAATATCATTAAGTCCGGCGAGGCCCGATTGATCGGGAAACTGTGCGTAGCCGAGGAGGTTGGCATCGGTGCCTCCAAATTTCACAGTCCACACATTGAAGAAGAGGTTAGGGTTCCAGATGGTCTGCGGTTTCAGCGTTCCTTCGATCTGGTTCTTGGTCCACGTTGTGTTTGCGCCTCTTACGCGATCGATGCCTGGTTCTGCCATCGGGTTTCCATCTTCGTCAACAGGAGAGAGGCAGAATTCAACGCCTATGTCTGCGCCAACTGGGTTATCGTTTTCACCGGGCGTGCCGGCCTTTCTTCGATAGTCTTCATTAAGTACATCGATCTGTGATTGGATCTGTGCCTGACTGATGTTGAGCCCGGTGCCGACAGCTTCGCCTGTATGGATCACGTGAACGATAATAGGAATGGTGATGATCGTTGCCTCCGTTCTGCCTGCCTTGCGGAGAACATCCATCTCGACGATCTTTCTTCGCAACGCATTTTCGAAGTCGTCCTGGGTACCCATTTGCGGATACTTCAACCTGTTGATCGCATCCTGTTCAACGGTACCGCAATTCTGAACAACTGGTGTCTGTGCATAAGCAACCGCACAGAAAGTAATCAACCCCAAAAGCAGCAGCAATCTTTTCATACACTAGTCCCCCGAAGAAGATTTGAAATTAAACCGATACGCAGTTGTTGCATCATCATCGATATAGATATCGAGCGTCATCTTGGTATCGTCAATATCCTTTACGATAAAAGGTAGTGGTGAATCGGAAAGCAAAGGCATGATGATCGTAAGCGTGGCAGTAGCATTTACGAACGACCAATCGCTGTCGACTATTACGTTAGGATCATCGGTATTACACTTAATAGTTCCATCGAGCACCTGGTATGTTCTTCCGAAATCATTAGAGAAAACGTATTGATCGTCGGTGATGCATGGATCCATAGAAAATGTTTGCGTGCCCTTTCCGTTCGTTACCTGCTGTACGTTGCGAATGGTCCAGGTCTTTTTTGTTTTACCGCTGAAGATCTGCGTGTAGGTGAGCGGTTCCACCTTCAACGGCTCCGAACATGCGAGCAGCAAAAAGAGAGCAGCTATCGTTATGTATTTCGTCAGCTTCATATCAGTCGGGTATCAGTTCGAAAGTAAACGAAGGCGATCCATCATAATCTACCAGTCGAACAGTCAATGTTATAATACGGGTTGTGGGATCTACCACACCATATCCATCGATGGTGTTATCGGTACTTCCCAATGTCGCGTCGTGTTGTGGAGCAATGGTGATCGTGTTGTCACCGTTGTCGATAAATGTGAGCGAGCGGATCTGTGCAAACTGGAAGATGTAGATGTCCCAGTTCGAAAGCGTGTAGCTTTCGCAGTCTGTGCTGGAAACCTCGATGCCCGTGATCGGTACATCGCTGGTAGTACGAATTCCGTAGTAGTCACCTCCAAGAATGCAATCGTCGTTGATCGTTAGTGTAAACGTTTTGCCCATCTGGCTCTTGCCCTGGCCAACCTGCAAACCATCTGTATCGTCGTCGATAGTTATCAAAGTGAATACGATATCCTGCGAGCGAAGAATGTTGTTCGAGTTATTGATGAGCTGAACTTCGATGTTGCCGAAATATTCGCCGGCCTTGATCTTTACTTTTCCGGGTGTTCCGTTGATCGTGTAGTCGATTCCCTGGCGTGCCGATCCGCCGATAGAATAGTTGATCACTACATCTTCCTTAGGTGCAGGGCCTGCGTTGTGAATCTGGATTTCAATCGGCGCACTGTGACTCTCTTTCTGTGTGGCGACCTCATCCGTGAAGCGAACAAAATAAGGTCCTTCGAACAAATGCTTGTCCGCTTCGCATGCCATCGTAAATGCTATGGCGATGAGAAACCCTATCGATAAAATTTGTCTCACTTTGATCATCCTAATAACCCGGGTTTTGTTCGCCGGCCAGTGCCGGGTTGTTTTGTATTTCCCGCTGTGGTATAGGCCACAGTTCGTAAGCTGCTTTCCAGTTGCTGTTGAATGGAGGCATTACCTGCTCCACTCTTCCTGTTCTCACAAGATCATACCATCGATGTCCTTCGTACGACAATTCCATACGACGCTCTACTTCGATGAGTGAGATCATCTGCGCCTGTGTGGGAGTCGTAGCGAGCGTATCAACCACCCAGTGCGCCTTCACCGTATCTTTTGGAGTGATCTTCTTCGAGAGGTTCCTTGGGAAGTTGGCCCTCTTGCGAAGCAACGTGATATCGGACTGCGCGCTGTTAATGCCGCCTACATTGCCCAGTATCGCACGTGCTTCGGCGCGGATGAGATACATTTCGGCAAGACGGAACACAACGATGTTGTTGTTGTTGTCTACGGCTGTACCGTAATTCGCAACCTCCCAGCCATTGTCGGTGCCCTTAAGGTTTGCTGTCTTGAACTTAATAGCCCTGTTACGACGACCGAGAGCACGATTGGCAAGTGAATCGAAGACCGGCACGATATTGTTAGAAGGGATCATTTCGCGACGACTCACAAAGAGATCATTAAGACTCGTTCCGTCACCATCATCGGAAATTGTATAGCCAACTTCGAAGATCGATTCATCTGTAAAATCTTTTGTGATGATCGTTACATAATCTTCTTCGAGAACGTAGTCGTTCGAGTTGATCACGGCCGTAGAGTATTGTATTGCGGCATTATAGTCTTTCTTGTAGAGATAGAATCTTGCGAGCGCTGCGTTCACGGCATTGTCGCATGCTGTTGCCGGCGTTGCCTGCTTGCCGCCGAGGTTGCCAAGGGCCAGCAGGAAGTCTGCTTCGGCAAGAGCCATGATCTCGTCTTTTGTGGCGCGCGCGATATTGCGATTAGTCTCGATATCTGTTGTTGTTACTTTAGGAACACCGCCGAATGTAGCAGCGAGCCTGAAGTAGCAGAGTCCGCGAATAAAGTAAGCTGTCGCCATCGATTCTTTTCTTACCGAGGCTGTAACACCTTCGATGGTCGGGATCCTTTCTATCATGAAGTTGGCGATGTAGATGGCGCCATACAGCGTGCCCCACAATTCACTTACCGTTGCGTTACCGGTGGTGATCTGTTTGATGGCGATCTCGCGATACTGTGCAAATGTTCCGTTGTGGATCAGGTTATCGGCAGTGAGATCGCCGGCAAGAACGGTGCTGGCCATCGTTAACCTGAATGCGCGATACAAACCGATCTCCACACCTTCGATGTCTTTGGGTTCGTTGAGCACGACGTCGTTCACCACCAGGTCTATGGGCTCCGGGTTCAATTGGTCGTGACAGCCATTGGCCAGGAGACCCGCAATAGTTATAGTCGATATGATGAGATACTTCTTCACAATGTAATCGTTAGGCCTCCCGCAATAGTTCTTACCTGTGGCAGCGTGTTCAGGTCGATGCCCTGTGCTGCCGTCGAGCCGTCGAGTGTACTTACTTCAGGGTCGGAGCCGTCGTACTTCGTCCATGTCCATAAGTTGGTGCCCGTTACGTACACACGGATCTTGCTCACCTTAAACCTGTTGATCAGCGCAGGAGGGATGTTGTATCCAAAGCTTACGTTCTTCAAACGCAGGTATGATCCGTCTTCGAGGAAGCGATTGCTTTGATATGAATTGAATGTGTTGTTGAGCTCGTACTTCGGAACATTGGTGATGTCGCCGGGCTTTTGCCACCTGTCCAGCGCTTCGCGCATCTGGTTATAGAGAATGGTCTTGCCATTGTTTACAAGATTCGACTTCGTGAGGTTGAGAATGCTGTTGCCGTAAGAGAAGTTGAATAAGATCGAAATATCAAATCCCTTGTATGCGAGCGTGTTGGTGATACCACCGAAAAATTTCGGTTGTGCATTGCCGATCACCACACCGTCCGAGTTGTTGATGACGCCGTCTTTATTAAGGTCTTCATACATGGCGTTGCCGGTGGCGGGATTGACGCCGAGAAAATTCAATCCCCAGAAACTTCCCATCGGTTGTCCCTGCTTGATAATGTTTGTAGCGCTCACGCCGTCCTGGATATAACCACTGTAGAGCGGCACTGAATCTACGAGCGAGAGCACTTTGTTCATGTTCTTCGAGATGTTGAATGAAGTTCTCCACTTCAGTTCACCATCGAGGTTCACGGTGGTGACCGATAACTCGATGCCACGGTTCTGCATCGTTCCAATGTTTGAAGTAATAGAAGAGAAGCCTGTTGTTGATGCGTAGGGTTTGGCCAGCAGCAAGTCGGATGTAAACTTGTCGTAAACATCGACCGAAGCCTGGATCCTTGATTCAAACAATGAAATATCGACACCGAGGTTAGTTTCGCGTGTTGTTTCCCATTTGATGTCCGGGTTATTGAGACTAGACGGTGCGAAGCCGCTGCTTCCACTGTAAGTAGTAGCTCCCCATGTTCCCAAATAAGTGAAAGGTGCTATGCGCTCGTTGCCTGTAAGGCCAAAGCTTCCGCGAACTTTCAGGTCATTTACAACTTTCGACTTGAAAAACTTCTCATTCGAGATTCTCCATCCTGCCGACGCTGCAGGGAAGTATCCGAACTTATGGTTAGCTCCGAAGTTCGACGATCCATCCGCACGCATACTCACGCTTGCCAAAAACCTGTCGTCGTAATCCCAGTCGGCCGAGCCAATGAAAGACAATATGGTATGCGCCGGATCTCTCATAGAACCACCCTGGTCAATCAAACCTGCGCTATTCAAATACTTAAAGTCATCGCTCGGAAAGAGACGGCCACTTACACCACCGCTGAGTGAAAAGTTTTGAAGCAGCTCAGAACCCGCAATAGCGTTGACGTGATGCTTTCCGAAATCCTGGTTGTACAACACCCGGCCGCTGGAAATCACATTGATGTTCGATGTTGAATTGAAAACGCCCAACCCTTGTCCACCAACAGATTGATCCCAACCGCCGATTGCAGTCTGGCTGTTCTCGTATTGATCTTCCGTTACGTTATCGTAGTCGAGACTCACTTGTCCAACAGCAGAAAAATGTTCACTGATCGTATACTCGCCCTTCAGGAATCCCTGTGTCTTCATCGTGATCGTATTGAAGCGGGGGATCAATGCTTGTCCAACAGGATTGAAGTTGGGGAATGCTGCGTAGAGCGGAGATCCGGGACCGATGAGGTGTCCGTTCTCATCATAAGGAGTATAGTAGGGAAGACTTTGCAGCGCACCTGAATAAACGCCGTCGAGGAAGTTGTCGCCCTTCACGCGTTTGTTCAGCGAGCGGCTTAAGATCACTTGTGTCGACAATTTAAATCGCTGTGTCACCTTGTGATCGAAGTTCATGGTGATCCCGTATCGCTGAAACTTATTGTTCAGCTGGATGCCTTGCTCGTTGCGATAGTTGCCGCTGATGTAGTAAGTAGTTCTGTCGTCGCCACCGGATGCCGAAGCCTGGTATTGTTCCATGATGGCCCTGCGGAGTACGGCATCCTGCCAGTTGGTGTTAACAGCATCCGTTACACCTGGAATGAGACCCAGCGCATCGGGATCCTGCCCGGCATTCTTCACAGCTTCGCGCTGAAGCGTTAATAATTCTGTTGAGTTGAGGAGATCGATCTTGTGAACCGGGTCTACGATACCACGCTGTACATCGAAGGTTACGCGCGACTGACCAGCCTTGCCTTTCTTGGTGGTGACAACCACAACGCCGTTGGATGCACGCGAGCCATACAGTGCTTTGGCAGCCGCATCTTTCAACGGCACCATGGTTTCGATATCGCCGGGGTTGATCAGCGAAAGCGCGTTATCGCTCTGACCTCCGAAGTCTCGGCCTGTGAGCGCGCCGGTTTCAACGGGCACACCGTCGATAATATAAAGCGGCCTGTTGCTGGCACTTATAGACGTGGCACCGCGAATCCGCACCGACACGCCGCCACCGGGAGTTCCCGATGAGTTGGTCACCTGTACACCTGCAGCCTGTCCTTGCAGGGCCTGGTCTGCACTGCTAATGGAGAGATCTTTGAATGCCGTTCCCTTAACGGTCGCAATGGCACCGGTAACATTCCGGGCTTCCATCGATTTGTATCCTACTACAACGACTTCGCTGAGCTCTTTCGGTTCTTCTTCAAGAAGGACTTCAAGATTGGTCTGACCGTTATAGATTATCTCCTGTGTTTTATAGCCGATGAATGAAAAGCTGAGCAGTGTGGGAGCCTGGACTTCGAGCGTAAAGCGGCCGTCGGCATCGGTAATGGTTCCGTTAGGTGTGCCCTTCACCACCACGTTCACACCCGGGAGCCCGGTATTATCGCCTGCGTTTAAGACCCTCCCCGACAGCTGCGAGGTCTGGGCCATGGCGGCCTCCGGGGCGAAAACTAAGAAACTAAATAGGATTAGGAGTAGTGGTAGAAGTCTCGTCATGTGCACAAATCCGACTGTTTAAAAATAGAGAATTGGGGATTAAGAACCATAACCGGGAGGTAGTTATTGGGAGGCAAACATTTCCAAAATGTCGAGAATTTGACGGGCTGACGCGATTTGCGGTAGAACTAGAACGGATACCCGATACCCACATTATAAATCACCGGTTCCTTGTCTGTTCCAAATGGCTTGAAGAATCTGAACCTGTTAAGAACAAACCTGTCGCCATCATCCCTGCCCGGATCGTACACTTTAATACCTGCGTCGAGACGAAGGATGAGGAACGTGAAGTCGAAGCGGAGGCCGAAGCCGGTACCAACGCCGAATTGTTTATAGAACTCCTTCACATTAAACTGGGTAGATCCTGTCCAGGTGGCAGTAGTTGCCGATGGTTTCGCGGGCGCTGTTTCGGAGAACGACCACACGTTACCGGCATCAACGAACACCGCCCCATTCACGAAACCAAAAAGTTTCTTTCGAAGCTCCACGCTTCCTTCGATCAGCAACTGTCCCGGTTTCTCATAGCGATAGTCGAACAGTCCGTCTTTCGTTGGACTTGCCGAGAGCTGCGGAGGATACGTTCCTATACCCAACCTTCGTGGGCGCCACGCCCGGACGCTGTTGCTACCGCCGGCGAAGAAAAACTTTTCGTAGGGCAATGTATGGTTAGCACCGTACGAATATCCAACACCCGAATTAAACCGGAACGCGGCAACGGTATGTTTGTCCATCACTTTAATATGCCGGTAGTCGAGACTCAATCGAACATACTTATAGATCTCGAGACCTTCGTTCCTGATGAAAGCGGGATCGAAGAAGTTGAAGAACGTTCCACCACTTTCTGCAGCGGCTCTTAAAAAGAATGAACTGGTTTCGGTGTTACCATAGTTCTTCGGGTTCCAGATCACCTGGAAGATCATACTACTTACGAACGAAGGTTTGAATGAATTCCGGAGATTGTTTCCCTGCTCGGTGTACAATGCATTGAGCAATGAATCGAAGTTGCCGCGTTTCGTTGAACGGATAACGTTGAGGTTGACAAGAGTAAATGAATACTGCGCTTTCTTCGTAGTCTCCCAGTTGTAGGTATTCGATACGGTTACGATCGATCGCGTGTACTCGGGTCGATCCGTGTAAGTATAACCGGCGAGTAATTTCGTTCGGGGGTTGTACCGGCCTAACCGGTACGATGCATTCGCAGGCAACGGGAAAAGGAATTGAGGGAACGTAATGCTCGCATTGCCGTTGGCTTCAGTGCTTTTGTACACGTTGTTTCTATCTGCTGCCGATGCAACACCTTCGAAGCCGAATCGTCCCGCGAGCTCGAATGTTTCCAGTCCACGAAACAGGTTTCGCTTCTTGAACGACAACGAGTAATACGGACCGGGAAATCCCTGCGTGAGACTGACACCTGCTTCGTTAGACCACGCATAACGATCGAGTGGACTTGTGAAAATGCTTGCTACGAAACGTCCGCCGGATGTGTCGTAGTTTACATTCACAAACTTGAAGACGTCGAGGTTGGCAAGCTGTCGCTGTGTGTCGAATGTTTTCGTTCGACTGTAAAGGCTGTCTTTGTGAATGAAGATCCGTTGACTGAGAACCTTGCGACTATAGATGTCATGATAGTAGTTGAAGGTGATGTCGCGGTAAACTTTCGAGAACCGTTTTATGGAAGGAGGTACCTTGATACCGACATCGGGCTGCATGGCAACAGAGTCTACGATAAACTGTTTATGATAATCTCTTCGTGCGGGGTTGGAGATCTTCACCAGCACGGCCACGAGATGTTTCGGGGTCTTGTAGGATGTGTCTACATCGAAGTCAATATACTGGCGGCTGAAGTCGTAATACCCGCGATCTTTTAGCATGAGGTCGATCCTTTCGCGTTCCAAACCAATGCCAGCCTGCTCGTATGATTTTCCTTTTTTGATCTTGCTGTCGTGTTCGTGTTCTTTTACATACTTCAACACAACAGTGTCGGGGATCTGGTAAATGAGCGTGTCGTAGAGGTAGTGCGGACCGGGACTGATGTTGTAGACAACAGTAACTTTTCTCGGGTGGATCTTCGGTGTGGCTGTGACGGTGTTCTTGAAGTATCCTTTGTTGAAGAGGAAGTCGGTGATGCGGATGGTGGTGAGCCGCATGGCGGCGGTGTCGAACACGGCGGCGGGTTCGCCCCATTGCATGAAGAGGTTTCCGTTCTCGATCTTGTTCGTGAGCGCGTCGACCCGTTTTTGTTTACGGAACTGGAGCTGTTGTTTTTTCTTTGCGTCTTTCGACCGTTCAATCTTGTTGTCGAACTTCTTCGTGAGCTCTTCTTTTCTTTTGATGAAATGATCTTTGCTGAAGCGCGATGTGGGATCGTTGAATCGTTTCTGGCCGGGATAATACATCCATACCAGATAGTGGCCAGTGAGACCCAACAGCTTGCGGTTGGGCTTCTGTACATAAAGCTCCGACATCCCTTCGGTGCTCAGTCCTTTCGGTGCTTTGGTGTATTGACGGTTGAGGAGTTTTTGATCTTTTTGTAAGTATTTGGTGCCAAGGCAACCTGAGAGGATCAAAGGCAGGATTATAACAGCCGAAATTTGTCTAATTTTCTTGCGGTAATTCCTCACAATGATTTCTAAATCCAGGGCCAAATTCATCAAATCGCTGCAAGTAAAGAAATACCGAAAACAGGAACAATCATTCGTGGTGGAAGGAAGGAAGGGAGTGGAGGAGCTTCTGAAGTCGGATTTTAAGATAACCACTGTTTTTGGAACCAGGGATTTCATCGCAAGCCACGACCTGGAAGGAGTGGAGGTAGTTGAAGCAACGGCTGCCGAACTCGAGAGCATCGGCTCGGTAGAAAGTAACGACTCCGTATTAGCGGTCGCCCGCACCAAAGACAATGTGAGTCCATCCATCGGTGCAAACGAATACGCACTGGTGCTCGACGACATTCGCGACCCCGGTAATCTCGGCACCATCATACGCACCGCCGACTGGTATGGCATTCGTCACATCATCGCTTCCGAAGAAACAGCAGATCTTTATAATCCAAAGGTGATCCGGTCTACAATGGGATCTTTCTGCAGGGTAAGTGTCTTTTATACTTCTCTGAATGAATTCCTGGAAGGAGCGAACGTGGTGTATGGTACTTTTTTAGATGGCAGCGATGTTCATAAAATGAAGTTCAGTGCGGGAGGATTTATTGTTATTGGCAACGAGTCGAACGGGATTTCTTCGGATGTTGCAAAACACATTACGCAGAAAATTACAATACCAAAATTTGGAAATGCCGAGTCGCTGAATGCAAGTATCGCTACTGCGATTATATTGGATAATATTAAGAGACAGAAATGAGTATTACTCCCGAACAAAAGCGCACAAGGCTCTTCATAGTACTTAGTGGCATCTTCATTACCAATGCTCTTGTGGCCGAAATGATCGGCGTAAAGATCTTTTCTGCCGAAGCTACACTCGGGCTCAATCCGGTGCACCTGAATCTTTTCGGTAACGTGATGGATTTCAACCTCACCGCGGGCGCCGTTATCTGGCCGGTTGTATTCATCACCAGCGATTTGATCAATGAATACTTTGGTCGTCCCGGTGTGAAACGAATCAGCTATCTCACAGCAATTCTTATCGCTTATGCATTTGCAGTGATCTTTGTAACGATCCGGCTGGAACCCGCTCAATTCTGGCTCGATGGCTACAGTAAGGACAGCGCCGGAAATTATTTCGATATGAACTTTGCTTTCAATACGATATTCGGACAGGGGCAGAGGATCATCATCGGATCGCTCACGGCATTTCTAATCGGGCAGCTTGTCGATGCATTCATATTTCATAAGCTCAAGCAAAAGACGGGAAGTAAAATGCTTTGGTTGAGATCAACAGGTTCTACCATCGTGTCCCAGCTTGTCGATAGCTTCGTTGTTCTTTATATCGCTTTCGCCGGCATATTCAGCAATGAAGTATTAATAGCCATTGCTATCACCAACTACATCTATAAGTTTACTGTGGCCGTTGTTCTTACACCCGCGATATACTTCGGGCATAATATCATCGATAAATATTTAGGAAAAGGAATGGCAACAGAGATGATAGCCGATTCGAATAAAGACGACGAAAAGTTCTTTTAAACTCCTACCTCAACAGTACCGAGCTCAACAGCAACTTCCGTATTCGGGAACACTGCTCTCGCCTCATTCAACAAACCATCCAACTCACGATACCTCGCGGAGAAATGGCCGATCAATAACTTTTTGGCATTCACCATCTGCGCAACTCTCGCGGCATCTGCAGCCGTGCTGTGAAACGTGGCGGTAGCTTTCTCACGTTCGTCTTCCATGAACGTAGCCTCGTGGTACAGGAGATCGATATCCTTAACGTATCTCGCAAGCTCCGGAAAGAATGCCGTGTCGGAGCAATATGCATACGACAACGACGGACGTGGCGGCAGCGTGAAGTTCTCGTTCTTATATAAAAGATGCCCTTCTTCGTCGTGGATGTCGTTCCCCAACTTCAGCTGTGCGATGTATTGAAGCTTCATATCGATCGGCAGGCGATCTTTATCGATACGACGTGGCTTCGGTTTCTCACGAAACAAAAATCCCGAGCATGCTAATCGATGCATCAACGGAAAGGCTTCAACAGTGAGAAGATCATCTTCGTAAATAACTTCATGCTTGCCGGGAGTGAGCTCATGAAAATGAAGCCTGTAATTCAATACGGAGTGAGAATGTTTTAGCTGGGTGAGAATGATCTCGTCGAGACCGCGATGTGAATAAAGATGCAGATCCGATTCGCGATGATTGAGATGCATCGAGAACAGTAGTCCCATTAAACCCAGGTAGTGATCACCGTGAAGGTGACTGATAAAAATGTGACTGATACGCTGAACGCTGATATTCGTTTTGGCGATCTGCAGTTGCGTACCTTCGCCACAGTCGATCAAAAAGTGACGGTTCTGGATGCTTAGATACTGTGAAGATGTAAACCTGCCGTACGCGGGAATGGCGCCGCTGGCTCCGAGTATGGTTAATTGAAATGACACTGACGCATTACTCGCCGTCTTTCATATCCTTCTCGATCTCATGCATGAATACAGCATCAATTGCCTCTTCAACCGAGGGAAGTATGTTCAATACACTATCAAGTTGGGAGATCCTGATCAGCTTCGTGGTATGATCCGACAGGCATGCGAGCACAAATATTCCACCTTCCTCCTGGAAGATCCTGTTGCCAACCAGTAACGCGCTAAGTCCCGATGAATCGGTGTATTTCACTTCCGTGAGATCGAGAATGATGTTGCGGGTTCCTTCGGCATGTAAAGTTACCATTTCCGACTTCAGGTTCGGGGCAATGCTCGAGTCCATCTTTTCTTCGTGGAGGCGAAGGAGTGTGTACTTTTCCTGCTTGTCGATAGTATACTTCATGTGTGATTCTTTATTTATTTGATTTCCGCGCCTCCGGCGGGGAAAACGATTGTCATTAAAGCCTAAAAGTAGCGATACTTTTCTGAATACGGTCCTCTAACTGATCATAATTTATGTCCGCCAGCTTTTCACCAGTAACCTGTTCGTACAGCTCCCGGTATCGTTCAGAAATGGACGCAACGATAGCATCCGTCATCTCCGGAACACGCTGACCATCTTTGCCCTGGAAGCCGTTTTCTATGAGCCACTGGCGCACAAACTCCTTCGATAATTGCTTCTGTGGCTCGCCTTTTTTCTGACGTTCTTCGTAGCCGTCGCGATAAAAATACCGTGACGAATCAGGCGTGTGAACCTCGTCGATCAGGTAGATCTTTCCATCGTGCTTTCCGAATTCATACTTGGTATCCACAAGTATGAGAGAACGCTTCGCTGCCAGCTCGCTTCCGCGACGGAACAATGCAAGCGTGTATTGTTCGAGTTGCTCGTAATCTTCTTTTGAAACCAGCCCGCGTTTCAGGATCTCTTCTTTAGAGATATCTTCATCGTGACCGACTTTAGCTTTTGTTGTCGGAGTAATGATGGGCTGGGGGAGCGGATCGCTCTCCTTCAATCCTTCAGGAAGAGGAACACCACAAACACTTCTGCGGCCAGCTTTGTATTCGCGGGCAGCGTGGCCCGAAAGGTATCCGCGAACAACCATCTCAACAGGAAATGGATCGCAACGAAAACCAACGGTCACGTTCGGATCGGGAGTTTTCAATACCCAATTGGGCACAAGATCTTTCGTGGCGTTGAGATTGATGGCGGCTATCTGGTTCAGCACCCGGCCCTTGTCGGGAATTGCGCGGGGAAGAACAACATCGAAAGCAGAGATGCGATCGGATGCAACCATAGCCATCGTGTCGCCGAAGTAATAGACGTCACGAACTTTGCCTCTATAAAAACCGGTTTGACCTGGGAAGTTGAAATTGGTCTCCTTGATAGAATTCATTGGGGACCAAGGTAATTATTTTTCCTCTACGAGAATTCCTGCTTTGAAAACATACGTCTTCACAAGCTTACCGTTTTCATCATACTCCTTCCATTCCTTATGCTTCTTATTAGCAACATAGTCCCCCGTTTCCTTGATCTTTCCATTCGGGTGATAAGCAGTGAACGGACCATGCTGACGGCTCGCACGATATTCTGAAACCGACATGATCTCGCCGGTCTCGTAATAGTTCTTTACAGTGCCGGTAATGAGATCGAACTGCCATTCTTCTTCCGTCCTTCGTGAGCCGTTGGTATAGTAAGTCGTGCGTGTTCCGTGAAGTTTCCCGTTCTCGTATTGTTCTTTCAGCGTCAGTGTCTTTCCGTCACCCGCGTAGAACGTCCACGTTCCCTGTGGTTTCAGCCTCCGGTAATTCTTTTCGTAGATCTGTTTGCCATCCTGTGTGAATGATTCTTCACGTGTGTCGATACCGTTGCTTGCAACTACTTCTTTGGTCTTGATCTTTCCATCGGGATAATATTCGTAGTTGGCGCCGGTCTTCGCGCCTTCTATGTATTTGAACTTATGCTGAACGGTTCCGTCTTTGTAATAGCCGGTGTTGTCGCCATGAAGTTTTCCGTTCTCAAAAAATCCATCGAGCAACAGGTGTCCTTCGGAGTCGTAGTTCTTAAAGTTGCCAACTTTCTCACCATCCTTCATGGTTGAATTGGTTTCGAGTTGACCATTGGGATAATAAGTTTTATAGAAACCACTCACGATGCCGTCTTTAAAGTTGGCTTCGGTCTCCATGACGCCCGATTCATAAAATGTCCTGGATACGCCGTTTGGTTTTTTATCCTTGTAGGTGATCTCTTTCCAGACTTTGCCGGAAGGATAGTATTCTTTCACAACACCGTCGGGTTTGCCTTTTACAAACATGCCTTCCATTCGCAACGCACCTCCTTCGTAGAATGCGCGGATGGAATCGACCAGTAAGTTGTTTTGATAAAATGCGCGTTGAACAAACTCGCCGTCTTCGTTGTAGACTTCTACGGCACCGTGACGCATTCCATTTACGTAGCTGATCTTGCGAAGCAGCTTGCCGTTCTCATGATATTCGAGAAAGGTGCCGTTGCGAACTCCATCTTCGAACATGCCCTCAACCTCAACATTACCATTTTCGAAGTAGCGTTTGTACTTGCCGTTAATGATGTCGTTGTTGTCAGGAAGTACGAAGTAGTCCTCTTGAAGATGCTTTTTTTCGGGGTCGTAGTAAGTTACGACGTGCCTTTGTGAATAACTCTCACAGATCGCACAGATCACACAGATAAATGCTAACTGTATTTTCATAGTCTAACCTAAACGAACCTTCAATCTCTTTAGTATTAAAGCTTTTCGATCACGATGGCCGATGCGCCGCCGCCGCCATTGCAAATGCCGGCAACGCCAATCGTTTCCCCGTTCTGACCAAGAATGTTTGCAAGTGTCATTGTGATCCTTGCACCGCTGGCGCCAAGTGGATGTCCCAACGCAACCGCACCACCATTAACATTTACTTTTTCGGGATCGAGACCAAGCTTCATGTTGTTGGCGATTGCCACAGCAGAGAACGCTTCGTTGATCTCGTAATAGCTAACATCTTTCTTATCGATACCCGCAGCCTTAATGGCTTTTGGTATAGCTATCGAAGGTGTTGTTGTAAACCACATCGGGTCCTGCGCTGCATCGGCGAAGCCGAGGATCTTTGCGATAGGTTTTACGCCAAGCTCTTTCGCTTTCTCTTTGCTCATCAGCACAACAGCAGCTGCACCGTCGTTAAGCGTCGATGCGTTGGCTGCGGTAACGGTACCGTCTTTTGTGAATACCGGTTTCAATGCCGGGATCTTGTCGAAGTTCACGTTCTTATATTCTTCGTCTTCGGCAAACAGTGTTACTTCGCCTTTCTTGCCCGTAAGCTCAACGGGTGTTACTTCATCTTTGAACTTACCGGCTTTCCATGCTTCGGCAGAACGCTTGTACGAATTGATAGCGTACTTGTCCTGCTCTTCGCGGCTGATCTTCATTTCCTTCGCGGTGTTGTCGGCACAAACGCCCATCGCACAATGATTGTATACATCAGTAAGACCATCGTGTGTGAGACCATCTGTTACTTCGCCGTTGCCGTATTTGAAACCATAACGCGCTTTGAGAAGATAGTAGGGGATCATCGACATGTTCTCCATTCCACCGGCGAGTATGATGTCGTTTTCACCAAGCATGATCGACTGCGCAGCGAGCATGATCGACTTCATTCCTGAAGCGCATACCTTATTAACTAATGTACAGGGAACGTCATAACCCAAGCCGGCGCCCACAGCCACTTGTGTAGCAGGAGCCTGGCCGAGCCCTGCAGAGATCACGTTGCCGAAGTAAACTTCCTGGATGAGTTTAGGATCGAGATTGATCTTTGCGATTGCGGCCTTCGCGGCGATAGAACCAAGTTTTGTTGCGGGAGTTGTTGAAAGACTGCCACCGAAAGCGCCGATGGGTGTGCGTCCTATCGAAACGATATATACTTCTTTCATTACCAGTCAGGTTTAGTTTTATCGCGTTGCTTGGTTGCTTTGCGTTTATTCTGTTGGAGATACTGGATCTCCTGGTTCTTCATTGCCTCGAGGATCATCTTCGCTTTCTCTTCGCTCATATCCATGTCCTTCAATTTTTCTTTTACCGAGGGAGGGATGTCTTTCTTCTCCTGGTCCTGCTTTTCTTTTTCCTGTTGCTCTTTGTCTTTCTCCTTTTGTTCTTTTTCTTTTTTCTCTTTCTCGTCCTGCTCTTTCTTCTCCTGGTCTTTCTGGTCTTTGTTTTCCTGGTCTTTTTTCTGCTGATCTTTTTGCTCTTGTTCTTTATCTTTTTGCTCCTGCTCTTTGTCCTCTTTCTTTTCCTGGTCCTGCTGTTCTTTCTTGTCTTTATTCTTATCCTGCTTCTGCTGTTCTTTCTTCTTTTGCTCTTCGAGTTTCTTTTTCACCATCTCGTAGTTGTACCGTGCATCGTCGTTGGCCGGATTGGCTTTTAAGGCCTGCTTGAAATAAGTGAGCGCTTCTTCAAAATTTCCCTTGCGGTTCGAGAGAACACCAAGTTGCTGGTTAGCGACGGACTTCAACTTTGGATTGCTGCTCATCGTCAGCGGCTGAAATGCACTCATCGCGTTCGACGTATCATTCAGTTGAAAATAGGAGTTGGCGAGGTTCATCATCACCTCGTCTTCTTTAACTCCAATAGAATCTACCAGGAAAGTATATTTTTCTATGGCCGTTTTATAATCGCCGGCGAGATACGCTTTCTTGGCTTCCGATTTTGTAGCGTTGATCTTCCCGATATCACCGGGATCGGTCATTAGCAACATTAAAATCAATATTCCCTTCTGGATCATATCGTCACAGTTTTTACGTTCACGAGCACATCGATTGCGAGAAGCAGCAACGCTGCTACAAGATACCAGTAATACCGGTTCGCCGAAACATCAACGAAACGCGCGTCCCTCAATTGTCCTTCAATCTTGTTGATCGTATTGATCATCTTCGATACTTCGTTCCTGGTATCATTGATCTCGAAGTATTGTCCGCCGGTTTGGCTGGCCAGCGATTTCAAAGAAGCGGGGTTGATCTTCGACACAACCGTCTTTCCAAAACGGTCGGTCTTATAACCACGCTGTGTACCTATAGGGCTTCCGACCTCTGTTCCGATGCCGAGTGTAAACAACTTGATGTCGCGGTCTTCAATGTTCTTCACGATATCCGAAGTCTCTTCACCAAAATCTTCACCGTCGCTGATCAGTATGATTACTTTCGATTTCTGGTTGGTGCTGGGACCTTCCTGGTCTTCGAGTTTGCTCAACGCCATTCGGAGTGGGGGAGCGAAGTCTGTTCCGGTAGCAGGCACGAGACCCGTATTCATAGTCTCTATAAATAGATTCAATGCATTCTGATCGTAGGTGAGCGGACATTGCATGAATGCCTCTGAAGAGAAAATGATGATGCCGATCCTGTCGGAGTTAAACGCTTCCACGATGCGTTTCATCTCGAACTTGACTTTCTCGAGTCGCGATGGTTGTACATCGAAGGCATCCATCGACTTGGAAAGATCCACACACATCATGATATCCTTTCCCACTGCCTTCACTTCACGCCGCGAGTCGCCATACGATGGACCGAGGAATGCTATGATCACCAGTGCGAAGAAGAGAGTTCTTATGGCAAGCTTAATGAAGACTGTTCCGTAAGGGGTGTTCAGGGAACGGCCAATGAGGATCACGCGCCTGATGTAGAGAAAGTAAAGTCCTACGAAAAGGGTGATGGCTATGTAGCCGGTAATGCCAAGCTCTCTGAACGTAATCATCGCGCAATTTAATTCATCTCACTGAAAGGATTAAATCCTCTCACTGAAAGCATTAGATCTTCTCACGGAAAGCACTGACCTCACGGAAAAAATGCAGCATTAAATCCTCTCACGGAAAGCACGGACTTCACGGAAAAATGCAGTATTAAAATTCCGTGTTTTCCGTGCTTTCCGTGAGAAGAATGCATGCTTCCGTGAGAAGAAAATCACTTCAGTGAGAAAGCAACATAAGCATCCCCTGATTTCGTTCCGAGCTTTCCTCCCCCGCAAGCCACCACCACAAATTGCCTGCCGCCGGCTTCATACACTGCTGGCGTTGCAAATCCCGGCGCCGGCAGCTCCGCTTCGAAGAGGAGTTTGCCCGTCTTTTTATTGAATGCCCTGAACTTCCCATCCGGTGTGGCGGCGATGAAGAGAACACCTGATGCTGTTACGGCGGGACCGCCATAATTTTCGGAGCCTGTGTCTATCCCTTTTGCTTTGAACTCGGCGATCTCGCCAAACGGAATTCTCCATTCAATCTCGCCGGTGTTCAGGTTCACTGCATTCAATGTTCCCCAAGGCGGTTTGATGGCAGGATATCCTTCTTTGCTCACGAATTTATTATAGCCGGTGATCGAGTATCGCAGGTCGCGATATGGATCGTAAGCTCTTTGCGTTGCCACATATTTCTTGTCCGACTTCAATCCTAACACATAAGCTGCGATCGCTTCTTTTTCGGGATCACCTATGTTGATCGCGGGCATCATCCTTCGGCCGCTTCCAATCAACGCGATCACATCGCTCTTCTGGTATTTTTTATGAATGTCGATGAGGCTCGGAAAATTTCCAGTGCCCTTACGATCAGCACCGTGACAGGCCACACAATGCTGGCTGTACAGTCGTGCTCCCGCAACAAGCTCGCTTTCTTCTTTCTTCGGCTCCGTGGAAAGGTCGCGACTACCGATGATCCACGGGATCTCGTTGGCATTGATGTACATCCAGCCACTTTCAGGATCGAATGCAACGCCGCCCCATTCGGCACCACCATCTAGACCGGGATAGAATATGGTGCCTTCGGGTGATAGTGGTTCGAAAAAATTACCATGCTTCGAAGCGAGGAATGTCTTCTTGATCTCCTGGTAAGATGAATCGGGCAACAAGTCGTTGAGGTCGTGCAGGTCGAACGTCTGTCGCATGAAAGCCTTCGGCAGCATGGGCATTGGCTGGGTGGGCCACAGCTTTTCGCCTTCGAGCTGACTTACCGACGGCGCCTTAACTTCCTTCACGTCAAACAACGGCCTACCGGTTTCACGATCGAGGACGAATACAAAACCCGTCTTCGTGGGTTGTGCGACAGCATCAATCTTTTTTCCGTCGTGAACCACAGTCACCAACGAAGGAGGTGTTGGGATGTCGCGATCCCATACATCGTGATGTATGTTTTGAAAATGCCAGATGTATTTGCCGGTTGCCGCATCGAGTGCGAGTGTTGAGTTCGCAAAAAGATTCGCGCCCTTGCGCATACCTCCATAAAAATCGAACGAGGCGGAGCCGGTAGGAGCGAAGAGCATCCCACGTTTCTCGTCGAGACTAAAACCCGACCATGAGTTGGCGCCACCCACATGTTTATAAGCGGCAGTGTCTTCCCATGTTTCATAACCAACTTCGCCGGGATGTGGTATGGTGTGAAAGATCCACGCCTGTTTGCCTGTCTTCACATCGTAAGCGCGAATGTGACCGGGAGCTGCGTCGCTTCCTTCCGACACGCGTGTACCGAGGATCAACAAGTCTTTATAAATAATCCCGGGCGATGTAGATGTAACGAAGAGATCGCCGGCATCGCGATCGAGTCCTTCATGGAGATCGACTTTGCCATCGGTCCCGAATGATGTTACGGGCTTGCCAGTGTTGGCATCGATCGAATAAAGAAAAGAACTCGCCGTGTAGAGAATGCGTTTGTCTTCGCTGTTTTCCCAATAGGTAACGCCGCGATTATTGTTCATTATAAACCGCGTGCGTTGGTTGCCTTCGTCGATACCATCGGTGGGATCGAACACCCATTTCTCTTTGCCTGTCAATGCATCAACAGCAACGAGCTTCAGCTTGGGCGAAGTTGCATACATCACGCCATCGACGATGATGGGATTGCATTGGATCTGCGAATGATTAACGGTGTCGGCGTCGCCGGTGTGATACGTCCACGCAACGGAAAGATCTTTCACGTTGGTGGTATCGATCTGGGTAAGCGAGCTGTAGCGGATGTTCTCTTTCGAGCCACCCGTTACGCGCCAGCTGTTATAACCTGTATTGTCTTTGTTGCAGGCGGCGAAGGCAATCGCCACCAGGAGGATGGAGGGAAGTCTTTTCATAAAAAGGGACTTCCCTAAATATATATCTTCTTAGTCTTTTTTCTTGGGATCCTTTTTCGGAGTGTCCAGGTCATGAACGCCCTTCAACGCTTCCTTCCTGAATTCTTCGATGCTCCTGTCGTTATCTAGATCCACATCAATATTGTCGAGGTCTATATTGATGTCGAGGTGATCGAGTACCCTAAGACTTTGTTCGATACTTTGCTCGATCTGAACGTCAAGGCCTTCGAGATTTACTTCGACGTTGTGTTCGATCAGTTCGTCAAGACCTTCGAGGCTTTGAAGCACATCGAGGTTGATTTTAATGTCGAGGTCGTCAAGCTCTACTCTAAGGTCTTTCATAGCGCGCTCTACCTCGCGCTCAACGTCTTCTTCGATCTGTTTAGCACCGGTACCGCCGGCGATCTTGCGAAGAGGTTTTTCGTCTGACTTTGATTCGTCTTTCTTTTGAGAGAAGGCAACTGTTGTTATCAACATCAGCGCGACCAGGAGTAGATTTGTTTTCATTACACGTTGGGTTACTCAATATAATACTCCGCGAAATTCAAAAAGTTACCTAACCCACGAATTTCCTTGCTTTTTCTGGTGTAAGGCTTGTTAAATCGCTGATTTTCACCGGATTTCCTCTATCACAACTTTTCCCTGTCGCAATGCCCACCAGTATCGCGAACGCCCCGTCGCGGATCCCGGCCGACTGGTGCAGCGGATCTTCCGAGGTACCACCGAAGATCGTTTCCCTCAAAAGACGATCGCCACCGCCATGGCCGCCGGTTTGGTGTGGAACGCGGATGAACTCGCGTGCTCCGAAACTTTTCGTGACGATAATCTCATCGTAGGACTTATGTTCAACGGGATTCGACTCTTCAATCCACGCATCGATACGACCCCTGGTTCCATTGAAGGCGATCCTGTATCCTTCGTACGGTGCATAAGTCGTGAGCGAATAACTTACGTGAACTCCATTTGCATATTTGATCGTAGCCGCCATCTTATCAAAGATGTCGATGTCTTCTTTGAACACACATCCGTCGCGGAGATAACCATCGTGCTTTTCGTGATCAACATACAGCTTCACATATTGTGGTTGTGTATTGATGTCGAAATAAAAATTGCAATTGGTCTTGTAAGGACAAGGGCGACAATGTGTAAAGCGAAATGAATTATTCTTTCCGTAGAGATCCAGCGATCCACTCGCATACACTTCCGTGGGATCGGATTCGATCCACCAGTTCAGCAGGTCGAAATGATGACTTGCTTTATGTACCCATAGGCTGCCGCTATTTTCGCGAAGACGATGCCAGCGACGAAAATAATCGGCACCGTGACGAGTATCCAGGTACCAATGGAAATCAACAGAAGTAAGTTCACCGATCTCACCACTTCTCAATAACTCATAAAGCTTCGCACGATGTGGCGAGTATCGATAATTGAATGTTACTATGACTTTCTTCCCAAATTTCTCCTTAGCCTTGAGAATAGCTTCACACTTTTCTTCATCGGTGGTCATTGGTTTTTCAGTGATGATGTTCGCACCGAGCTCCATACCTCGAATAATAAACTCATGATGTGTGGCATCAACAGTTGTTACAATGAGCGTGTCGGGTTTCGTTTCGTTCATCATCTTTTCGAAGTCAATGAATATAGGACAGGAGAGACCCGCAGCTTTACGGAAATATTCCAGGCGACCGTGATTGATATCACAAAGGCCGACGAACTCTACGTTATCGGAATAAGCCTGGATAACATCTTTCGACCACATGCGCAACGCACGGCTGCCGGTTCCAACGATCGCAATTCGACTCCTGGTGCTCATGGCATTTTTCGAAATCCTTCCGACTTCACATTCCATGTGCCGTCTTTTGGAAACCCCGGATTCATTTCGTCGCTCCCGTCCCAACCGCCGGCCATCATTGCAACGGCTGCCAGCAATCCTCCATTGCCCGGAAGATAAAGGCGAAGACGTTTATCCTGGTAGTTGTGGCCATTGACGAGATACGTGTTCTTCGGCTCATCCATCATCAAAGCACCGACTGCTTTAGATGGTTGATTCAACCTCGTAGCAGTCATCGCCATCATAGGATAATCCCATCCCCAGGTCGATTCCCATTGCCATTTGTTCATGATGTTATCGAGCGTGCTCTGCATAATCATGTTGTCGATGCGATTATCGGCAGGAAGCATGCCTAACGCTGCAAGCACCGAAGGATGATCGCGACGGAATTGCTCATCGGTATATGCATTCGGCGTAGTTGCGTTCGGTAAATAAAGACCGTTTGATGTTGGCAACGGGGCAACATGATCAATGACGTCTTTCCATTCTTCATTTTCTGGCAGGTCTAACCTGATCCGCCATTGTTGTGCTATCATAAGACCAGATCTCCAATACTGGAGCTCGAAAGTCGGGTCGTCGGTTTCTGTTGCTTTGAAAATTTCCTGGGCGGGAATCAATGGATGACAAAGATGATATTCATTGTTGCGTTTCTTTATGAACGACGCTATGAAGTCGGCAGTGGCAAAAACAATTTCACTGTAACGATCAAGCGTCACGGGATCCCCGTTATCGCGATAAATAAGTTCGGCGAGATAGATGGGATGAGGCTGTTGCCAGATGATAAACGCACCGATGTCGGAAGGACTCTCTTTACCACGCGGGTCGGTCATCTTTTGCCAGCGCGCACCTTTATAACCTTGCCATGCCGCAGTTGCCTGTGCAGGGACAATTGCTTTGTGATACCATTCGAGACTGCGACTCATGAGCGACACACGATCCCAGAGCGCGAAGTGTGTTGCGTGCCACCAATGCATTTCGAGATGGAACTTACCATACCAACTGTTCATGGTTAGGCCCGTTTCCTGTGGAGGCAACGAACCGGAGCATTGGATCTTGGTAAGATATTGCGACAGCACCACTCTTCGTTCAAGCTCTTGCGCACGAGGATCCGTACAGTCCGAGAAATCGATCGCAGCTCCGCCCATCCAGAAGTTATTCCAATGCTGAATGTTGTAAGCAACCACTTGTTCGTATTGTACTTCGTAAGGGCGACGGTCACGACTGAAGACAACACCGAACTCTAACGTTTCATCGTCGGCAGTAAGTTGGATCTCGTGCTTTGTGCTCTGCTTAAGCTTGCCGTTGCTCCAGGTAATGTTGGTGAAGTAACGCGTGCTGTCGACAACACGGGAGACGATTGCGAAGTTGGTATCTGTCGAATCAACGGTGGTGGTATGTTTATCGGGACTGTTCCAGTCGTAGCCCGGGCAGGTATGACAATCTTTCGCGTAAGGAAATCGAATGACTGGTTTGATGTTGCCGCTCTTGAGCAGGGGCGATTCTATTTTCGCAACGATACCATCGTCGTCTTGGAGAGAAAGCAGAGTGACCTTAACAGGTTTGCCGTCGATTTCATATTTCGATTCGATCTTGCCGCGCCAGAGATCGAGTTGCTGATCGATATTCGTGAGGTCGTTGATGGTTGCTGTTTGACCATTTGCTTTCGTGATGATCAGGCCGACCTGGGCAAGATGAAGACGGTGTGGATTCGACCGGAGATAATTAGTGGCGTCGCCGGCACGGCCTTCTGAAGCCTGTACTGCGTACGGAGCTTTGGTGTCGTCGCATGATGCGAATGTCTTTGCGACGTCTGAAAGTTTAAACTTGTTGGTGTTCGGAAACGCGTGCCACGCCCATTGCGCCTGTGTTCCGAGAGAGATCCCGTTTTCATAAACATCGGGAAATGTTTGAAGCCCGGAGACGTCGACGGTGAAAGCAAATTCGCCATTGCCAACAGATAAGGAACCGAGCGTGTCGGGTTTGGTTATGACGACGTTGTGACGTGTAACGAGACTTAATCGATCGATGGCTTGCGGCGATTTTTCTTTACAGGAAAGGAGTATTATGCTAATCAGCAGCAAGCATCTCGACATCATGTTCTAAATCTACCCTAAAAAAAATTCTAGCCATTTACTTAACAGATATAAAACTAATCAATTATTTTCACGTTTGTTAAGTAAATCCGCCTGGAGGCGGGCCTTTGCTTTTCTTTTATTATTAAAGAATAAACAAGAAGAAAAAATTTATAGCATGACCACCACCAATACTCCCTCACACTCCCTTGGTGAATTCGAAGAACTCGTTCTTCTCATGGTTGCTGCGTTGCACGACCAGGCATACGGCGTATTGATCCTCGAAAGCCTTGAAGAGAAACTCAAAAAGAAATTCAACATCAGTGCTGTTCACGTTGCATTGAAGCGCCTCGACGACAAAGGTTTTGTGAAGTCACGCTTCGGCGGGATCACGACCGACCGGGGAGGCCGCAGGAAAAAGTATTATGTAATAACCGCGCTTGGAAAGAAAGTGCTCGACAACCAGTATTCGTTGCGTACGAGCATTTATCAACAGATTCCCAAGATATCTTTTAGCTGATTGATTGCTCCTCCGAAATATGCACTGAAGTTCCTTCGCTGGTTTTGCCGCGAAGAATACGTCGAAGAGATCGAAGGAAATCTTACGGAGATCTTCGAGCACGATTACAGATCCTCACCAAAACACGCGAGACGAAATTTCAGATGGAATGTGATGAAGCATTTCCGGCCTGCTTTCATTCGCCGCTTTAGTTCAAGATATAGCAATAACATTTTCGATATGCTGAAACACAACCTGCTCATCACGCTCCGGAATTTCATGAAGTACAAGAGCACCTTCGTCATCAACATCGCGGGACTATCTACCGGCCTTGCGACCGTGTTTCTTGTTTATCTCTGGGTGAACGACGAGTCGAGCAAGAATCGCTTCAACGATAACGACGACCGGATGTACCAGGTGTTCCAGACCCGGAAAGAAACAGATGGGCATATTTCAACTGGTGGAGGTACGCCGGGGATACTTGCCGACGCGCTTGCTTCCGAATTACCTGAAGTCGAGAGTGCTGTATCGATCGTTCCCCCGTACTGGTTCAATTCGAGAACACTGGTTGTTCACAACGACAAGAAGATCAAGGTGCTGGAGCAATATGCGAGCAAAGACTTTTATAAAGTCTTTACGCCCGACCTGATTCGTGGTAACGCACAAACGGCGCTATCGAAGAAATCGAATGCGTTGGTGTCGGAAGATCTGGCCATCAGGCTTTTCGGTAATGTTGACGATGCAATTGGTAAAACAATTGAAGTTCGTGAGTGGAGTCAGAAGATGTACGAGGTAACTGGCGTGTTTCGTCTTACCGATCATGTTACCGATCCCTACGATGTACTGATGAACTACGAAAACTTTTTGGACGACCACAACTGGCTTCGGGAGTGGGGCAACAGCGATCCAAGAACGTTCATGGTATTGAAACCCGGTGTCGATGCCAACGCAGTTGCCGGAAAACTCCAGGGCTTCCTGAACACGAAGATGAAAGAGACCAGCAACTCGCTGATGATGCAACGCTATGCCGATACTTATCTCTATAATCGTTACGAAGGAGGTATTGCGGTAGGAGGAAGGATCGAGTACGTAAGATTGTTTATCGTGATTGCCCTGGTGATACTGACCATCGCCTGTATCAACTTTATGAATTTGTCTACCGCGCGCGCAACGCGTCGATTGAAAGAGGTCGGCATCAAGAAAGCGATCGGTGCAAAACGCGGAGGACTCGCCACACAATTTCTGGTGGAGTCGATAACACTCGCCTGGCTCGCAGCCTTCATCGCGCTCGCGATCGTTTGGTTATTGATACCGTCGTTCAATGCACTTACAGGTAAGCATATCGTATTGAGTTTCGACGCGACGTTTGTTTTATTGGCAGCCGTTGTTATTAGTGTTACAGGTTTCGTGTCGGGCAGTTATCCTGCATTATACCTGTCGCAGTTCAAAGTCGGAGAGATGTTGAAGGGCAGGCTCCGTAACTCCTTTGGTGAATTGTTTGCACGGAAAGGTCTCGTGGTTTTTCAATATACGATATCATTCATGCTGATCGTCGGCGTGATCATTATCTATAAACAAGTGGATTATGTGCAGTCGATGAATCTTGGATATGATCGCGAGCACGTTATTCATTTTGAGCTTGAAGTTGAGCCCAGCACCGACCCGAATTATTTTGGCCCGGGCGGAGGATTTGAGCAGCGGGTGGAAACGATCATGAATGAGACGAGGAGAATACCAGGAGTAGTTGGTGTGGCCAATGCCTATCATGATGTTACTGGTTATCACGGACGACTCGGCGGTGTTGACTGGGAGCCGGGTGACAAGGATGCACAGGAGAGTTTCAACAACCTGGAAGTGGGTTATGATTTTATTCCGTTGCTGGGAGTGGAGATGGTGCAGGGCCGTAACTATTCGCGGCAATATTCTGATGAGGCTTCGAAGATCATCTTTAATGAAACGGCGATTAAACTGATGGGTCTGAAGGATCCGATCGGTGTAACTATAAAACTTTGGGGAAGAGACCGGCAGATCATCGGTGTTGTGAAGGACTTTCATTACGAGTCGTTGTACCAGGAGCTCCAGCCGGTGTTGATACAATTGGTTCCGCCGGCTCCGCGCATTATGGTGAAGCTGGATGGTGACAATATGAATGCGTCGATTGCGGGAGTGCGCGCGTTGTATGAAAGATATTTTCCTGGTATTGCTTTCGAGTACCGGTTTTTGGATGATGACTACAATGCGATGTACGCTTCGGAGCAACGGATCTCGGTATTGACGAGGATCTTTGCGGGGTTGGCGATCGTGATATCGTGCCTGGGGTTGTATGGACTTACAGCGTTTACGGCGGAGCGGAGGATGAAGGAGATCAGTGTACGGAAAGTTTTTGGAGCGTCGGAGATAACGATCATGAGGTTGTTGTCGTCTGAGTTTACGATGTTGGTTTCGGTGGCGATTTTATTAGGTGTGCCGTTGATCTGGTTTGCAGGGCGATCGTGGTTGTCTGGTTTTGCTTACCGTTCTGATATTTCGTGGTGGTATTTTTTAATAGGGGCGGGGTCGATCTTTCTGATCACGCTGATCACGGTGAGTATGAATACGATTCGCGCTGCGCGCGTTAACCCGGCGCAGACGTTGAGGAATGAGTAAAGGTTATAAGTAACTTTTGTTGTCCGCTACTCACACAAATTAATCTTCATTTTTGTAAGGTTTACTGTTGGTGATTTTTTAACCATCGGCTGCTTCGCACGTTACATTTGTGACATGCGAATGAAGAGGCTGCTGGCTCACTTGTCGTTGCTCGCACTTGTGCATATGATTATGGTTGCATCGGGCGGACGTTTCTTTGAGGAGATACTTAAGCCGGATGGTGAGGTTCTAATGGTTGCAATATCATCCATAGGACTTTTCATTTCAGGAGCTGCCGCGATTTCGCTTTATACTGTCATCTATTTTTCAACAAAACGAATGAAAAGATAAATTATGGACCATCATCAGATAATGCGTGTTTTTGGGGCAGCAATGGCATTGTACATAATCTTCATCATGGCAGGGCTTGTCATCTTTGCCGTTCGCCTGGAACTCCAGGATCAACGTGAAAGAAAGAAAAAGAAACACAAGGCGCGGATAAAGACATCCTGACATCAAAAAAATTAATCTTCATTTTTTGTAAGGTTTACTGTTGGTGATTTTGTAGGTGTTGGAACCTTCACAAGGTACTTTTGTATGCGTGAGGATGAAGCGACTTCAACATTTTCTATCGCTCGCGCAGATGTTGCATTTGCTGCTGTTGGCCTTGGGGGGTGCCTTTGCGGTAGAGTTCTTTAATCCAATCGTCAACAGAGCGAAACTTGCCCTAATAGGCTGCCTGCTGGCGAATGTGATTATTGTGCTCATATATCTTTACGTTAAAACTTATAACGGAACGTCGAAAAAACGAAATCATTAATGACAACTCAAGACATCGGTTTCTATTTCCTTTACGGTATTCTGCAGCTGTTCCTTATATATGTCTTTATCATGATCGAATGGCCTCATTTGATTGCCGGCAAGAAATCCAAAAAGAAACGCAAGCACCGCGCCAGGGCATTTTAATTAATTCACAATTAATACTACATTTAGGAATTAATTTGCCTCATGAAAAAATTCCAGCTCGGCGAATTCGAAGAGATCGTCATGCTCACCGTCGGAATACTCAATGAAGACGCCTATGGTGTCTCCATAAAGAAAGAGATCGAGACACGGCTCGTCCGTAAAGTCAGCGTCGGCGCCCTGCAAACAGCCCTCAAACGTCTCGAAGAAAAAGGTTATCTCAAGTCCCGCGAAGGGGAAGCCACCCAGGAACGCGCCGGCCGGCCTAAGCGATACTTCAGCATCACCGCCTATGGCAAAAAAGCAATGGAATATACCCGCACCACACGCAACGACCTCTGGAAGGCGATACCCAAAGTTGCGTGGGATGTGAAAACAGTTTAAAAGCTTATAGGAAATTTATTGGCTTACCTCTTAAGAAGGGCTTTCAATACGTATGCCTTCCGTTCCTTCAGCAGTTTCTGATATTGCTTATCACTTACGTTGAGCAGCTGCTTGTACAGCGGCGCCGCTATCGAAGGATACCTCAGCAGCGAAAAGAGATTGAGCATAAAGTGCACTGGCGGCATCTTCAACAAGATCCCCTTGTCCATCGCCGCTTGAATTTGTTTCAGGAAATCGTTCGTCCTCGCTCCGGCACTCTTATCCACCGGAACGTATTCCTTGTTAATGATCTCCGTTACCACAAACGTGTCGAGGTGAGGATACATCATCGAGAACAACAGCCATGTTTCAACATACTGGCCGATCTTGGTCGTGAAGGGGAGGTCCGACTCAACGATACTATTAAGTTTACTTGTAAGATCTTCGAGTGCGTCGGTGAACACTCTCTTGAATAACACATCTCTTGTCCGGAAGTAATAGTGTACCGAAGTGCGTGGCAACCCTGCCGCCTTGCCTATGTCTTCCGTGGTGGCGTGGAGTCGTCCTTCCACGAGAAAGATCTTTCGTGCTGTGTCTATGATATGTTGTTCGGTGTTCCTGGCTTTGGCCATAAGTGGGGATATACTTCAATATACGGTTTATAAATGATTTGATACAAGGGCGGTATTTGTCACAGATGACCGGCAGGGTCCACATATCCATAGGGCCCAAAATGTAAAATGGGATAGATGTCAGAATAAAAGTTTGACATTTATGTCAAATAAAAGATGACCTTGTGCTGATCAGATCTCTCCCCCTGGCAATCATCATACTTGCATCTTCGTGCAACTCCGTCAAGGTCAGCCCGCCATCACCATCCGATCCTATCACCGCCGATATCTCCGGCGGCGTGCTCGGCAACTGGGAACAACTCGGCATACATAAAGGTGAAACCGTTCCCGACTTCACCCTCTTCTCCGAAAAAGGAAAACCATTCCGCCTCTCAACAGAACTCAAGAAAGGCCGCCCTATCGTACTCATCAGCGGAAGCTATACGTGCGACGTAAGCCGCGGCAACCTGGACGCCATCAAAAAATTCCACGACCAATTCGGCGACCAGGCAGTCTTCTTTATGGTGTACACCATCGACGCACATCCATTCGATACCGGCAGCCCTTACTCTCCCGAAGGAAAAGTGTGGATAGCGAAAAACAATATTCGCGACAACATTAAAGCCGCTCAACCAAAGACCTACAAACAACGCGTTGACCTCGCACGCAAATGGATGACCGAGAACTCGATCAACTTTCCCGTGCTCGTGGATGGACCCGATAACTTCTACTGGAATAAATTCGGACAAGCGCCAAACATGGTCTACATCATCACGCCTTCACAGGAAGTATTCTACAAGCAAGCGTGGTTCAATAAGGAACGACTCGCCCAGCAAATGGAGTCTTTGCACGACGACGTTGGGCAGTAGCCCTACCAGGTAAACATAGGCGCATAAATGCCTTTTCTGAGCCCCCTTTCAATAAAAATCGCCCTGTTTCGAGGATAAACCGGTCGGCCGATTATATTTGCACTTCATTTTTAAGGCGACCCCGCAGAACGGGTAAGCTGTCCTTGGAGAGGTGGGTGAGTGGCTTAAACCAGCGGTTTGCTAAACCGCCGTACGGGTCAAACCGTACCGGGGGTTCGAATCCCCCCTTCTCCGCCTTCGGCCACCGTAGCCTTGGCGTAGGTGGCCATCGGTCGACTCCGATATACAACATCAGTGTATGTTGGGACGGTTGATGAGGTGGCCTACGGCGGACGCGGTCCGCCAAAACCAGAATTAGTCGCCGGAGCTTTTGTGATGGCGACTTTTTTACCTGGTCCGGTAGCTCAATTGGATAGAGCATCAGCCTTCTAAGCTGACGGTTCGGGGTTCGATTCCCTGCCGGATCACGAACGCGCTTCGCGCACATTACACATAGCCATTATTCATTGACCATTGGTCGGAACTTTATGGCTTTTCTCGTACCCTGCTTTTCCCGATCTCACTGAATTGCTGTGGCTGTTCAAGCGACGACTCCAAATCAAAAACTTCCGGTACATAAAGATCTGTTACACCACTATACCAGTTCATGTCTATGATCTCTGCCTCGAGCTCATCGCGCGATAAGGACTGACGATCATCATCGTTGCATGAGATCATTGCTAAAAGTAACAACACAAGTACAAAGAAGCGCATCATACATAACAACGCTACGAAACCATTCCCACTTGCCTTTATAATACAGATGACCGAGCGACATTCGTCGACATAACGGAATGGCCAACCAACGAAAAAGAAAGTTATTTGCAGGGTAGTGCTCATTCGTTTCTTAACTGTCTCTCACTTAGATTGCGTTAATGAAACCCGAATCCCCAGGATGGGATGGCACGAGACACACCTTTCACAAGGTTTTCGATTCCTGCTACGAAGACCTTTGCAGGTATGCCCGTACCATCGTGAAGGATTCCGATATAGCGGAGGACATCGTGCAGTCGATGTTCATGAAATTGTGGGAGATGAGAGAATCGGTCGACATCAACACGTCGGTTAGATCGTACCTGTTCAGATCGGTATACAACCAATGTATCAACCATCTCGAACATAAGGCAGTAAGAGCCAAGTACGATAAAGCCGCGGGGTTGGAGGCAGGTCGCGATGAACAACAGCCAGGTGTATTTCCCGAAGAACTCGAGGAAAACATCCGCAAAGCTGTTGATGCATTGCCACCACAATGCCGCTCGATTTTTATTATGAGCAGGTACGAGGAATTGAAATACTCGGAGATCGCCGACAAACTCGGCATCTCTGTTAATACGATACAGAACCAGGTTTGCAAAGCACTGAAGTTATTGCGTGAAGCGCTAAAGGATCAACTATCATGACGATCGACGACGATTTGATTGCAAAGTATCTCTCCGGTGAAGCAACACCAGAGGAGGCGATAGCTTTGAGCGATTGGCTCGAAGTGCCCGCCAATAAGATCCGCTTCGAAGAACTCGAAAGCACATGGAACCATGTTAACCCATCACGTAAAGTAAGAGCAATCAATAAAGAGGCAGCATGGAGGAAAATTCAACCCACGCAGCCGTTAGGTATCAGTAGGAACTTTAGAATAGGTATTGCAGCGTCGATTATGTTAGTACTTGTTGTTGGTATGTGGCTGTATGTTCAGAAACCAGTTGTTACGGGATTAAGTGTCGTTACTACCGACACCACACGTGGTGTTACGTTTGCCGATAATTCTAAAGTCACATTGTATCGAAACACTTCGATCGAATTTCCGGAGCAGTTCACTGGCAGCAAACGTGAAGTGAAACTCCTTGCCGGCGAAGCATTCTTCTCCGTCGCTAAAGATCCCGCGAAGCCATTCGTTATCCACGCATCTTTCACAGATATTAAAGTTGTTGGTACGCAATTCAATGTTTCGATGAAGGGCGACGAAGTGGAAGTTGCTGTAAGCGAAGGCCGCGTGCTCGTTACAAGCAATGTGGATAGTGTCTACCTGGATGCAGGTTCTGCCGCACGATTTGCAATTAATAAGAAAGCGACAACATCAGAAACAGATCCCAACACATGGGCATATGCAAGCCGGGTGCTCGATTTTAAAGACACGCCTGTCGATGAAGTGATAAGAACGGTCGAAAAGATGTATGGATGCGAAATCTCAGTCACAAACGATAGCGTTAATAAATGCCCGATCACAGCCCATTTTAATAATGATTCTGTCGACAAAGTATTACTTTTGATATCCGATGCCCTGAATGTCAAACTCGAGCAAAATGGCAAGGTCTTTATTCTTGAAGGAGAAGGTAGCTGCCCTCACTAGTCTGCTCATTTTACTTGCATTCACAACTCACGCGCAATCCTCATCTTCTCAAAACATAACTTATACGTGCCGGGCTACGCAGCTTGAAACGGTTCTCAATTCCCTGTCAAAACAAAGCGGATACGATTTCATCTATAGCAAGAGCATCGTTGATGTTACGAAGCCTGTTTCATTAAACGTGAAGAACAAGTCGATCAATGAAGTCCTTTCGCTGATCGAACGGCAGGCAAATATTTCTTTTAAGCTGCACGATCGTCACATAGTTATCAAGAGCAATCCGAAGCCTGCACCAGTAATACAACGTCCTGACGAAAAAGCGATAGCGAGCATAAAGCCAATGCCAGCACTAGAGTCGAACGACAGCCTGTTGCTTACTTCTAACAGCCGGACAATACCTGTAAGAGCGTTCGATAGCCAGGCACGTCAGCTCGAAAGCAACCTGAACAGAAGGATCCTCGAGCTTCAGCAACTGCTTGGTGTCAATGTTCCGCACAACATTCCGAAGTATTATGTGAATCGCATCAACTTCGACAACAGGCATAAAGGTTGGTTTGCAGCAATCGGTACTTACGTTAGCGACAATGCTTCGGGCGTAGAATTCCAGGGAGGTCTATCTTATGTCTATGGTGTTTTTACTCCTCGGTGGGCGATCGATCACGGATTTTATGGCGCTTACGGTATTGGAAATACATTGCAATTGAGTGGTCATTTCTCGATCAATTCCATGTATGTCTATTCCGGGTATACTGCCACCCAGGTACTTCATAAAGTCGTTCGTCAAAACGAAGTGCGACATCAGCACCAGGTTAAGTTTGCGTTGCGATATTCTTTTAGCGAAAATTTAAGTTTGAGAGCAGGTCCGGTCTTTAACTACCAGGTAAAGACCATCAATAAAGCTCCGCTCAATCCTTCACCGCTCGATTACCGAAGGGACCCAACACTTCGCTTTACCAACCAGTGGATAGGATGGGAGCTATCACTCCAGTACCGCATCAACTTCTATAAGCGGGAATATTAAAAGGAGATAAAAATTCCAGAAAAAATTCTTTTCGAATAGTAGGTCACCTCCTGTGACCTGTCTTACTGATGACGATTTATTTTCATAAAGCCAGGGGCGGTAAGCCGGATGGGGTTGTTTTGTGTTGAAGCCTGCCCCGCTCCTGGATTTACTTTAAAACATTTTAGTTATGACAGTTTCAGCAAGAGTTGAGAAATGTATGGAGATGGCTCTCATGCCTGGACAGGCTGGTATTTTAAAGCCAGTGATTCAAAACAGGTTCGAGGGCGTACGGCCTTTGAATGATTTCATGTTTGTGAAATCGGAACACAACGTGATCAGGATCTCCTTTTCCGACATCTACTTCATTGAAGGATATAAAGATTACGTGAAGATCTATACAGGAGGCCCGAGGCCCATCATGACGATACTCACGTTCCGCAGCCTCGAAGAGATCCTGCCGAAGAATTTATTCGTGAGGATCCACAAGTCATTCATCATCTCTATCGAGAAGATCAAATCATTCAGAAGAGGGAAGGTGCTGGTGATGGATCGTCACATTCCGATAGGCGCTTCATACGCCGACATTTTCAATCAACAGGTTGTTGCAGGACGACTGATCGATTACTGATCGGCGTTGGCATCGTAGAACCGGTAGAGCAGCGTAAGCAGCTCTATGTCGGTGAGATAGTACATAACGGCGTAGTTCCTTTGATTGAACTTTGCAAGTAAATCGTAGTACTGCGTTTCCGTAAGTCCGTGTTTTTTCATCAGCTCGTTCTTGATCTTATCGTCTTTCACGAGAAGATCTACATAATGCTTTACGCGTATCGATTCATTCTTCGCGCGGGCAACCATGATCCGCTCTTTTTTATCTTTTGCATAATAGAATGGCAGTGACTTCCTGGATTGTTCCAGTTTCCTGTTCTGTTCGTCGAACAGTCCATCGTAGCGACTTCCGATAGCTTCGCCGTGAACGGTGAGTGTTTTAAGGATCGTGACCTCTTCTGCCATCATGATCACACTCGGTTCCCAATCTCTTGCCGGCAGCTCCAGTGTTTTATAACCAACGAATGAGAAACGGATGGTATCCGAGGGACGTGCCGAGATCGTGAAGTTTCCTTTGGTGTCGGTAGTTGTTCCGCGGTTGAGTTTCTTCACGAAAACATTCACGTAGGCGATCGGCTTAAGCTTCGCCGAATCCACAACGATGCCCTTCACCGTTACAAGTTCCTGTGCGAAACATGCCGTAGATAGTGCGAGTGCGAGGAGTGTTAATCGAATTTTCTTTTGATGCCCCACAGGTCGCGAAAGGTTACGTCAAGTGAAATGATTTGCGACTGCTGTTGGATAAGACTCTTGTCGGTTGTGCCCGAATGATTGTAGCTGTACGACAAGTTAATTGAGTTTCTTTTGGCGCTTACAGGGATGCCCACGCCGAAGGTGGCGCCCCAATCGGTGAATGAAATTCCCTGGAGGATCATGGCATTTTCCTGCACGTAGTAACCGGCCCGAACCACAACACCACCCCAGAACGACTCCATAGAGCTTCCCCTGAACTGGTAACCGATAGAAGCTCGCCTGGTATTGCGAAGCTTGAGATGATCTTCAAGCTTGCCCTTGGCCCATTCCTGGTACGACACATCGGCGGTTAGCGTAGACCGCTTTGTCTGGAAAGCGAGCCCGCCACCAAACTTTTGCGGAAGCACGTAGTCGGCAACATCGGTTTTGCTGTTGCTGAGTGTGTCGTTTTGCTGGTAGACCGCTGTTTGCTGCGACGTGTTGAGACGAAGCTGCTTGTTGTACACGGCGCCGATGGTAATGGCGCGTTCGTTCTTCAGGAAGAACTGGTATTGCAGCCCGTAGTCGATGTTACCGCGATTGATGTAAACGTTATTGCTCACTTCTGTACCCAAAGCAAGTCCCGAAGTTATGATTTCTCTGCGAGCAATCGATCCGTGGAAGTAAGATGCCGTTGCCCCGACCGAAAGATTTTTGGTGATCTGGTAAGCATTACCGAAGTAAAACTGTGTTACGCCGCCCGAACCGAGGTATTCCAACGAAGAATTTCCGCCGATGCCCTGGCCCGACGTGATATGATAATTAACAGAACTGAGCGGCGACATCCCTGCGGTGCCCGCCCACTTTTTTGTGAAGCGGAGCCAGAAATTTACGTTCGTTAGATTAGCGGTCGTAAACTTTGATGACTGGGTAGTGTTCCGATATCGATCCGACTCCAGGAATATTCCGGTCTCCATCACCTGCGTGGCGAGCTGGATTGACGAATAAGCTGCAGGGTTTAGATTATTAAGATTGAGCGGATCACGAAGCGCAAAGCCCGTTCCACCCATTCCGCGATTCATCGCCGATGTTCTTTCTTTTATTACGCCGATGCCGTATGCCGAATAGGGCGACGCAGAGATCTGCGCATATAGTTCGCTGCCGGATACCAGCAGGATGAAGACAATGATGAAACTTCTCAAATGCAGTAAAATGAACGACGCAAATTATAGCCGTTGCAGCTGCAGGAAAACAAAGTGGACGAAACAGGCATTTTACCTCATGAACTCCTCTTTTTAACATACAAAATCCGGGACCTCTTTATTCGTATACGATATGCTCGCGTTCGTCGATAATTTTTGACCGCATCTCTTTTTTGGACCTTACTTACGGGCTGATTACACTGTGAATGAAGGTCTTTGTGCAATGCGTGTACCTCCTGGCACCCTTGATATTGTTGTTTTCATGTAACGATGAAGCGTCACCGATCGGATCCGATTTTTTCAACGGCGGCGGTGCGATCAACATGACAACTATCGATACCCTGACGATACGCACCTCTACAATGTTGTTCGATAGTTTGGCTACCGCCGATGCTCCGCGTCTGCTTGTAGGCTATCACGAAGATGCAGATTTGGGTAAAGTACAGTCGGCTGCTTTTTTTCAATTAGGCACCCAGGGTTTGTTCCAGCTCGACAGGACCACGAGTTCCTTTACACGCGTCGAACTTCGATTGATCCACGACGGCTATTCTTATTACGACACAACCCAATCGATCTCTTTCGCTGTTCACCAGCTGAAAGAGCAATTGAAGTTTCGTACGGACAATATATATAACACAAGCAAGTTTAAGTACGACCCGACACCGATGGGCTCGGTGACTTACAAAGTGAAGCCTTCTTTAAAAGATACAGTTAAGATCCCTTTATCGGCAACGTTTGGACAAAACCTCATCAGGCTCGCACAGAGCTCTGCAACGCAAGTATCGTCGACTGAAGAATTTCTGACATACTTCTATGGTCTTGCCATCGTTCCAACCGGAACAAGCGGACCTATCGTGGGTTTCGGAGTAACACCTGAAGTGAGGATCTATTATCTCAATACTGCGGTGACACCGAGTGTTGAAGCATATCTTGTTCTTTCCTACCAGGATCTTCTGAAATACAACAAGATCTCTTCCGACAGATCGGGCACTGCACTCAGCGGATTGAAATCAGGAAATCATATTGACGCCGATGATGCCGGTGGAAAAGGTTATATGCAGGCGGGCGTTGGTCTCGGCTTGCGTCTCGAAATCCCTTACTTGCGATCTATCCTGTTAGAGCATGCAGGATTAACAATATTAAGTGCCCAGCTGGAGATCTCTCCATCGCGCGACAACGACGATAGAAACGCAGCAATACCCGCCCCGCTGCTGATGCAAAGGGTAAACTATAAGAACCAATTGGTGAGCTCTTATGCTCAGCAGGCAGTGTTGGTGGAAGACTATTACCTGGAGCGGGACACGCATTACAGTGTCGATGTTACGACTTACGTGAAGCAACAGGTAGCGTTGGAAGAAGCGAACCAAAATGCAATTGTCTTTATAACTGAGGAATCGGCATTCAGATCCACTGTGAACCGGGTGTACATCGATGATCAGTTGGGCGATCGTGAAATGAAACTCACGATCACATGTCTTGTTTATTAATGTCTTTATATAAAACGATACAATAATTAGTATGAAACACTCCTGGACATCGGTGATCTTATTCACGATGATGATTCTTGTAACCTTGTCTTGCAACAACAACGACACGGATACTACTGAAGTAGGTAACTGGATAAGAACAACACCATTTAAGGGCAGTCGCCGTTCCGGTGCTGTTTCTTTCGTGATCGGCAACAAATCTTATATCGGGCTCGGCTTCAATGGCGATAGTTACTTCACCGACATCTATGAATATGATCTCGATCTCGGTTTCTGGAAAACGATGACTCCGTTTCCCGGCGTTACACGCGAACGTGCTGTCGCTTTCGCGATAGGAAGTAAGGCATACATAGGCCTCGGTTACAATCGCGACCAGACAACACAAGAGCTCGCAGACTTCTGGGAATTCGATCCGGCCGCAAACACATGGACGCAGCTTAAAGACTTCGGAGGATCGGCACGCTACAATTCAGTGAGCTTCGTAATAGATGAGAGCGCTTATGTTGGACTCGGCAATGATGGTTCGAACTACCTTGGTGATTTCTGGCAATACAATCCCGTTGATGATTCATGGACGGAGGTTACCAGCTACAAAGGACAGAAACGCGAAGAAGCTTCTACGTTCGTATTGAATGGAAAGGCCTATGTATGTGGAGGTCGCAACAACGGCATCACCGATAATGACTTCTACGTATTCGATCCTGTTGCGAAATCATGGACCAGCCTGATACCAACCACTGACGTAGATTGGTATGCAAGCTTCACAACGGCGGTTCACCGTTACGGTGCCGTTACATTCACGATGAACGGAATGGCATACCTTGCAACCGGCATCAATTCGACAGGTGTAGCAGATAACACGGCATGGCAATACAGCCCTGTTACACAAGAGTGGGTACAGGTTACTTCGTTTGAAGGGTCTTCGAGAACAGATGCGGTTGCATTCCTCCTCAGCGGCAGGCCGTTCGTAGGAACGGGACAAAGCGGGTCGAGTCGCTTTGATGATATCTGGGAATTCAGGCCAGATGAAGATTACGACGCTAACGACTAATAAGAGAGACTCTCACCGCAAGTGAGAGTTTTTTTTTGAGACGGGTGTAGAGATATGTTTATCTGAGAGAATGGCAGGTTTTTGAGGGTTTTTGGCAGGTCTCGTCAGTTTATTGCTATCACTTTTGGGTAGTTGAATATTCTAGATCAGACAATTTCAAACCCCCATTACATGAAACACCTGATTTCTGCGGCGTTGGTACTGGCTATCAACCTGTGTTTTGGCCAGGCAAACACCTGGACTTCTCTCGAAAATTTCGGAGGCAACGGGAGAGATCTCTCGGCCTCTTTCTCCATCGGTTCCAAAGTTTATGTTGGCACCGGTCTCATTCAATCCACACTTGCTCCTTTACAAGATGTTTGGGAGTACGACATTGCCTCAGGCACGTGGACTCACAAAAATGATTTCGAAGGAGCGAAGCGCATAGGCGCTGTCGGCTTCAGCATTAATGGTAAAGGCTACATTGGCCTTGGCGGCGATCTAACCGGCAACTCTTACAGCGATCTCTGGGAATACGATCCGGCCACGGACGACTGGACGAAGAAAGCTGATTTCCCCGGCGGCGCGCGCGCGGGGAGTTTCGTGTTTGTTGTTAACAACAAAGCATACATCGGCGCAGGCGAAGGTCCGACTGTTGGCTACAACGATCTTTGGGAATACGACCCCGCTACCAATGCGTGGACACAAAAGTTATCGTTGCCCGCAGCGAAGAGAGTTTATGCAGCGGCATTTGCGATAGGAACGAAAGGTTATGTTGGCACCGGGCAGATGACCGACGATGATCCATCGCTCAATGATTTTTGGGAATACGATGTGCCAACAAATCAATGGACTCAGAAGGCAAATTATCCACTGGCTACGGCGGGTACTGTTTCTTTCGCGACAAGCACGCGGGGATATGTAGCGCTGGGCGACAACGTGTCGATCTATTCTTATTCTCCTGCTACTAACACGTGGACACCGAAAGCAGATTTTCCTGAAGATCCTTTTTTGGTGAATGGTGTTGCCGCTTTCGCAAATGGTAAGGCTTATATCGGCACCGGTATCGGGTTGGGTGGAGAAAGTGTAACGTGGTATTCGTACACGCCAGGAACGGAACAGACGATCTCGTTCAATGCACTTCCGGCGAAAGCATTCGGCGATGCAAACTTCGCGTTAACGGCAACGTCATCTTCGGCGCTTGCAGTTTCTTATTCGAGCTCTGATACTAATGTCGCTACGATCAGCGGATCGACGGTTACTATAAAGAATGCAGGCACAACGGTGATTACGGCAACGCAAGCCGGCAATGCAACATTCGACCCTGCTGCTGCGGTGCAACAGACATTAACAGTTAACAAAGCAAATCAGACCATCACGTTCAATGCGTTGAGTGCAAAGAATGTGAACGATGCTCCGTTTGCGCTGACGGCGAGCGCTACATCGACACTCACTGTAAGTTTTGCGAGCTCGAACACCAATGTGGCAACGATAAGTGGGAATACCGTGACTATTGTTGCTGCGGGAATAACAACTATAACAGCAAGCCAGGCGGGCAATGGCAACTACAATGCAGCAACAGTTGTTACGCACGATCTTGTGATCAATAAGGTAAGTCAAACGATCACATTCGGGCCACTGTCATCGAAGCCCGCCGGGTCAAGTCAGTTTACTTTGAGCGCTACGGCAAGCTCGGGGCTTACAGTGTCTTATGTAAGCTCGAATACCAACGTTGCTACAGTTAGTGGTAACACTGTAACAGTTGTTGGTGGCGGAGCAACTGTTATTACCGCAAGCCAGGCCGGTAATGCTACGTATGCGGCAGCAACAAGTGTCGATCAATCTTTCACAGTTACGAAAGGAAGCCAGTCGTGGGTGGGAACTTTGCCGGCAACAGGCGGGTATGGAACCAACATCACGCTTGCACTTCATCTATCGAGCAACCTGCCGTACACCCTCACGAGCTCAAACACTTCTGCTGCGACTGTAGCGTTCAACGGGACGAATTGGATCATTACACCGACTGGTATTGGTACCACAACATTAACTGCTTCCAATGCCGGCAACGCCAGCTTCGATGCAGTAACGGATCTTACTGCAAGCCTTGTGATATCGAAAGGAACACAAACAATAACGTTCCCGGATATTCCAACTCTCTCGTACGCTTCGCCTTATCGTTACCTGATCATGGCTTCGGCTTCGAGTGGCCTGCCATTAACATTCGAAAGTTCGTCAACCACCGGTGAGATCACGATCAGTGGAAATGTTGTAAACCTCTACACGAGCTTCAACGGAACGATCACAGCGAAGCAGGCGGGAAATGATCTCTACCTGCCGGCGCAGATTACGAAAAACATTGTAGTCAACAGAACCACGTTGAATGTTACGATGGCGCCGATACCTGACAAAATTGTTGGTGACCTTCCATTCCGGCCGGCAGTAACTCCTGATGTCGGATACCAGACACAACAGTTGCAATTGTCGAGCACCAACACCGCTGTGGCCAAGATCATCAACAACATGGTGAACATCGTTGGCAAAGGAACAACCACCATTTCAGTGTCGTATAATGCAGACAGCAGATATTTTGCAGCGTCGGCATCACGAACGCTTAATGTAAAAGATCAGCTCGTGATAACGATGGGCGATGTTCCTGCCGAAAAAACATTCGGCGATGCTCCATTCGATGTGATCACAATTGCAAGCCCCGTTGCTTTACCAATAACATTTGCCAGCAGCGATCAGAACGTTGCAACGGTAAGCGGAAATACAGTAACCATTGTTGGTTCAGGCAATGTAGTGATCTCCGCTACAGCAGGCGATGCTAATTATGCAACCACAACAGTTAGTAAGCCGATCCATGTTAAAGGTCCGGCGCTTAGTGTAACGGCACAAGGTCAGTTGTTTGGCGTACAGACTTATGGTGGGGCTTACAAGTCGGGTTCTATTTATAAGACTAACTCGGATGGGACCGGCGTGGTGATCGCGAAATCATTCACAGGTGAAACTGATAAAGGCCGTCGCGGAACGGGCACGCCGGTGCTCGCATCGAACGGAAAGATCTACGGTTTCACAACTGAAGGCGGAGCAAATGGAAACGGCATCTTCTTCGAATACGACCCTGCCACAAAGAAGATCGTGAAGAAGTATGATGTTCAGCCCTTCGAAACCATTACACAAAAATGGCGTGCCACCCCGAATGGAAAGATCTACGGAGTAAAATCATTAAAAGCCGATGGAACGGGAGGCCCGATTATCGCCGAGTTCGATGTAGCTACGGGTGTATTCACAAAAGAGGTTGCTCTTACATCGGTTATCGGTTATGCTTACGACTTCGTGATCGCATCGAATGGTAAAATGTATGTAGCCGGTACGTTTGGAACCGGGGCCGTATTTGTTGAATACGATCCGACAACCAACAATGTGACAACCAAAGCCCAAACAACAACCACTCCCGATTTCAGCAGGACCGGTATGGTGGAGTTGAATGGTAAGTTTTATGGAACAACGCAGATCGGTGGAGCGGCAAATGATGGATTCATTTTTGAATTCGATCCTGTTGCAGGTACTGTCACCCAACAAGCCGATTTTCCTAAATCAACTTTCAACACCAACATGCCACATGGACTTATACGTTCATCGAAAGGAAAACTGTATGGGCAGACTACTTTTGGTGGTGCCAACCAGGTGGGATATGTTTTTGAATACGACCCCATTGGTCACACGATAAATAAGCTGGCAGATTTTCCATTCTTTTATGGTTCTGCCCGTCCGAATATGGTTGAAGGCCCCGATGGCATTTTCTATGGATCGGGTTACGCCGCACAGGATAGCGAATTCTTCTTCGATTTCAATCCAGCCAATAACCTGTTGAGAATTGTATCGCTTGTCGATAAAAGCCTTGGACAGTCGATCGCTGGCGATTTCGTTTTATTGAACGATAAGTTTATTGCGTTAGCTGCCGAAGGTGGTGGACACGGCATCGGAAGCGTGGTTGAATTCGACTACACTACTAAAATTGTTACACGCGCTGCAGACTTCGGAAGCGGAACCAACGAAGGTTACTACCCGCGTGGTGGAGTGACGGCAGCAACCAACGGTAAATTGTATGGTGTTACTTACAACGGCGGTGCCAACGACGATGGAACGATCTTCGAATACGAGCCTGCTACCGACGAAGTGAGTACTGTTGTGAGCTTTTCATATTACGCTACAGGTTCGCATCCACAGGCGAAGCTAACGATGGGTATCAATGGAAAGCTTTACGGAGCAACAAGAGAAGGTGGGGCAGGAGGTTATAGCGGAACGATATTCGAATTTGACCCGGCTTCTTATGGTCTTCGCATTCTTGCGAACAATGGTCCGTATGCATTCGGTGGAAGTCAACGTGGCGAGGTTGCCGTGTCGACGAAGACCGGAAAGATCTACGCAATAACAAGTTCCGGTGGAGATAATGGTAACGGCGCGGTGCTCGAACTGGATCCGATTACCGGCGAGGTTAAAAAAGTGTACAGCCTCACATCGGCAGATGGTTACGATCTTGAAAACGGTGTAATGATGGCGTCCAATGATAAACTCTACGGAACCTTCAATAGTGGCGGAAGCGTGCATACACGTGGTGGTCTTTTTGAATTCGACATTGACGCAGGAACATATTCGATCAAACATGAATTCGACGATGCAACGGGCAGCCTTCCTGTTGGATGTATGATTGAATTGAACGGTAAACTTTACGGGATGACATCGAGCGGTGGAGCGAGCAGTCGGGGTGTGATCTATGAGTATGATCTCACGAGTGGAGTTTACACGAAGAAGCACGAGTTTACGGTTGGCTCCGGTCCGCTTGGTAAACTTTTGCTGGCACAGAATGGCAGGATGTATGGAACGTTGCAGACTGGTCTCGCCAGCAACGTTGCTACGGTTTTTGAATACGATCTCGCAACGAACATAGCTATAAAGAAAGTAGACATACCAGCCTCACTCGCTTACTTCACCCAGAATGTTTCGTTGGAGCAAACGGGCGTCGCATACCGTCATGATCAGACAATTACCATAGATCCGATTGCTGATAAGACATTAAGCGGACCGCTAACATTTACGCCGACAGCCACGGCAACATCGGGAGATGTAGTAACATTCAGCGCAGGAAATAATAAGATCACGGTTGCGAATAACCTCGTAACACTTGTAGCAGCCGGCAAGGCTACCCTAAAAGCAAACCAGCCTGGTAATGCTTCGTATAACGCAGCGGTTGAAGCGCAACTCACGTTCTGTGTCAATCCTGCCAAGCCAACGATCAGCTTCAGTGGTGCGAACACTTCGGTGATGACGTTGAGCTCGTCGGTCACCGATGGCAATCAATGGTATAAAGATGGAGTCCAGATCTCCGGCGCAACGGCCAAGACGATGCAAGTGAATGCTGTCGGAATTTATACGGTGATGTCTACCGTGGAGGATTGTGCAAGCCCGTTGTCCGAACAGTTTCCTGTGATCGTTACGGGAGACATCCAAGAAAATGAAAATACGATTTCATTGTATCCGAATCCTGTACAGGAACGATTATACATTATCCTTCCCGGAGGAAACCGGAAGCATGTCACTTTGATCAATATGAACGGACGTATCGCGGCGGAACATCAGACATCGGAGAAGTTATTGGAGGTTGATGTTCGTGATTACTCTGCTGGCATGTACATCGTGAGGATCACTGATGAGACCGGCGAACGTCCTGCAATGAAATTCATCAAGAAATAAAAGAGATCAACATGAAACAGTTAAATACTTCAAGCATCATTAAGTTATTCTTATCGATTGCACTACTCGTAATGGTCGTGATTGTATTCGATTCATGTGGTGGTGGCGGCAACGATCCAGGTCCCGCTGAACAAACACCGAAAGAAAAAGTAACGGCGTTACTTGCATCGGGACAATGGAAGATCAAGAGCTTGATGATCGATGGTGTTGCGAAGAGCAGCTACCCAGGCCTCGCGATAACGTTCGGTGCAACCGGCGGCTACTCGTCGACCGGCGGTACGCCTGTGTGGCCGACGAGTGGCACGTGGGCTTTCACGGATGATACTGCGACAGCATTCAAACGCGACGACCAGGTTGTTGTTACGATAGAATCGATTGACCAGGGTAATCTCAAGCTGGCGCTCGATTGGTCGCAGACGTCGTTAGGTCCGGGACGGGTAACCTCGGTTACCGGCAAGCACGAGTTTACGTTCGGTAAGTGACGTTATGCGTCTTTCCCGGTAACGATGCTGGCCACTTGCTGCCCGGCGGTGAACTCTTCGGATGAATAGATCAGCTTCAGTGTGGCTTTGGGCCGGAGGGCGATAACGTCGCTAACTTTGATTGTCATTGGATCTTTGTAACCGGATGTCGTCCCGTCGAAGTGCCATTCTTTCAAAACTTTATCTTGTTCGTCTTTAATGGTGAGTGTACGACCGGTGACGGTTTTGTTACACTCACTGTATTTGATCGTGATGGACGTGGCGTGGTCGAGCGTCAGCTTAGGGATAGATAATTCACGTGTTGTGTACACGTATTGATCGGCGATCAGTTTACTATCCATGTACACCTGGAAAGTATGCACCCCCGGCATCCTGAACGATGAGAGCACGAAGAAGACGGCGACCAATGCGGCAGCGGTCCATGAATTTTGGATGAGCTTTTTCATAATTTTATTTTTATATATTAAAACTGAATGAGAGGGGTGTCTGGTCAGGGATAGGGATGAGTAGCAACGATTACTTGATGAAATGCCAATAAAAAACTTAGTCTTTCGGCTTTTGCGTTACAACCTCTGGGCAAATGAGCGGCTTACGTCGTGGCTGAAATCGATTGACCGGGAAATACTGTACACAGAAACTGGTTCAAGCTTCGCCACGATCGACCTGACGATACAACATCTTTTGACTGCTCAACTGTATTGGCACGAACTCATTACGTCGGGCAGAATTAAAGACTTCGATTTCGTATTGAAAGATCATGCAGTTGAAGAAATGATGAACGAACTGGTAAAAAGTTCGCAACTACTGATTGATAGTTTTACATCATTCGATGAAAGACAATTGATTGAAATCATTAAGTCAAGCGACAGCACGCAGAGCAGGTATGAATTTATTTTGCATGTTGTGAATCACAGTACGTATCATCGCGGCCAGGTTGTTTCGATGAGCCGCAGGTTGGGAGTGAAGGGAGAAATACCGGTAACGGATTATGATGGGTATCTGTGGTGGTTGGGCCATCAATGACAGGATTCGGTCGCTAACCTCTCATTCCGTTCAAGGACCACAGCATCTAAGTGCATAAGTAATGCCACCGGCATTGAGATTAATTCTCAGATGGTTCAGTGGTTGTCCATCGCAATTTTCGGCTTCATCATAATAGGTCGAAATGAAACAATCGATTTGGCCATCATTATTGCGGTCACCTGTCATTACAATGTTTTTGGAGACGCTATTGGTCGTTTTATTTTGAATAGCTGATGGATTGGCAATGACGAAGCAGGCAATATTCTGTATGTTCGTTCGCCGCGTTAATTTTCTCTTCAACTTACTTTTGTTGATAACTAACTTCAGCGTAGGGCGAGTTTGAACTCCACCGTCGTTTTCGCACCATTCTTGAATTTTGAAATCAAATGGTCCTTGAATAGGAACCAAGTCTCTGTTCTCATCGAAGAAGTTGATCGCACCAGGAAATGTGAAAGTTGTTGTATCATTATCGGGTTCTCTGAGAAGCATCTTGAATGGGAAGACTGACCTCAAGTGAATATGATCCTGTAGTTTCAGTATTTAGATAGACAATCCCGATTGCGTTGTCTTTGTGTTGCTATCTCAAAAGTCCTATCTGATTTCAAATGGTTTAGTTTCAAATTTCTTCGGTGTTCCTCGAATGGTGTACCAGGAACTGTTGTCGTTCATTGGAATATACCGACGCTCATCTTTTCTGTAATGCCAATCTTTATCAACTTGATAATGTATTTGAATTCCAGCGGCCTCGATAATGTTTCTTATTTCATTGTCATGATAGTTGTTTTCATCGTAGTCGGTTAACGCGCGCTTCCCCATTTGCGAATAGAGATGATTAAGTTCGAAAAGCAGGTTATTTAGTTCCTTGTCGATAGGCTTGACATTCAGACCGATTTCTTTAGCATCTTTTAACATAACCGGATAACTGTGGGATGGGTAGTCTGAATTCAACTTTTTACTGATGCTTGCAGCCTTCTCACGATCTGTCATGTGGTACGAGAGTATATCAGTGCATAGCTTTATCGAAAGGGAACTTGCCCTGTCTAATGCGCCGAACACCAGTGGGTGAATGTGTTGATAAAGACTTGGGAATGGGTTGTCCGTATCTTTTGCATCCTTCCACAACTTCACAACCCGCGTGAGTTCGTCCTGGCTAACGCTTACCAGCGAATTGTTCTTATCGACAGGAGATAGGTCATGCGTCAGTGATGTATCAACTGCTGAGAGAAATGACAGCGGTCCCATTTGGATTTCGTTTGCCCCAAGAGCCAGCATTGTTGCGGCTGAAGCGCATTCACCTTGAATCAGTACGGTCAACTTCTTAGAGTGCTCACGCAGTAAATTGACAATGCGTAATGAGGCTTTCCCATCGCCACCGTCGGATTTGATGAAAAGAAATATTTCCTTTTGAATTGGCCAATCCTTAATGATTTCATAAAAAGAGCTAACATCATTCTGGCACACTGATCCGTTGACAGAGTTCCAATATGACAACAGTTTGATTCCCTTTAAATTTTCGATCTTCTTGATAAGCGTTTGTGTCTTTGCAAATAAGACGGGAGGCTTGATTATCTTTTTTTCTTTGTTCATGGAATATTGAAATGAGGAGAATGCGACGAAGAAAGTTAAGGATTTTTTGAATCGACTGTCATGGCTTGACACGGCAGGCGCTACCACCCAAACTACATTTACCCTAACTTTGTGACAAAATCATGCTGAAATTGCCCTAACTCTGTGACATAATTATATCAAAATTGCCCTAACTTTGTGCATGTTTGACCGGGAATTGCTTTCTGACCTCAAAAAGTGGCAAAATCAGCCATCGCGAAAGCCTTTGGTAATCAGGGGAGCCCGTCAGGTAGGTAAAACCACTGTCATTAATCAGTTTTCCAGGGGATTTGATCAATACATCTATCTCAATCTCGAGCTTCCCGAAGACCGTCAACCGTTTGAACAGTTTACTAACATTGAATCGCTGCTTCAGGCAGTATTCTTTTTGAAGAACAAGAGTCTGTCGCAACGAAACAGAACTCTTCTATTCATTGATGAAATTCAGGCTGCACCTGAAGCGATCAATATTCTAAGATATTTCTATGAACAGGAGCCGGGAATTTTTGTAGTCGCTGCCGGAAGCATGCTCGAAACATTGTTTGATAAGTCCGTAAGTTTTCCAGTCGGCCGTGTAGAATATAAAGTATTACGGCCGGTTTCGTTCCCGGAATTCTTATCAGCAATAAATGAAACAGCAGCGCTTGAACAGTTGCAACAAGTGCCGGTCGCAGCTTTTGCGCATCAGAAGTTATTGTCATTATTTCATACCTATGCTTTGATCGGTGGGATGCCGGAAGCCGTTCAACATTATGCGACTAATCGGGATCTAACAGCGCTATCGCAGATATATGATTCGCTGCTCACGTCTTACATGGATGATGCTGAAAAGTATGCGAGGAGTGAACCGGCGATGCAGGTGATTCGTCACGCGATACGATCCTCTTTTGCGCAAGCGGGGAAGAGGATCAAATTCCAGGGATTTGGCAATTCGAATTATGGTTCCCGTGAAATGGGTGAAGCGTTACGGACACTACAAAAAGCACTATTGCTTTATCTCGTCTATCCTGAGACTGGCTTTACATTGCCGCTGCTTCCTGATCTCAAGAAGTCGCCAAGGCTTCATGTTCTCGATACTGGATTAATGAACTACTTCGCAGGCATCCAACGTGAGATTATAAGTACCGACGATTTGAGCAAGGTGTACCAGGGATCAATGATTGAACATTTGGTTGGACAGGAGTTGCTTGCGTTTCAACACCAATCACTTAGCGCATTACATTTTTGGACACGCGAAAAGAAAACCTCTGTCGCTGAGGTTGATTATGTGTTTCCGTTCGGGGATAAACTCATTCCGATTGAAGTTAAGTCTGGAAAGGAGGGGAGCCTTAGATCATTGCATTTGTTTATGGAGGAAGCGCCCCATGATATTGCGGTAAGATTTTATGCGGGAGAGTATTCAATTACAAAGGCAACAACGCCGGGAGGAAAGGACTTTAGGTTGTTGAATTTGCCCTATTATGCCGTGTCGCAGATTGAGAATTACTTAACCTCTCTTCAGAGCGCACGAACCTAAGTATTTAGTAACAGCTATTCTTATCGGTCGACGAAATTATTACGATCCCAAACCCCTTCCAACTTATACCCCTTCCCATGCACATTCGTTATCCTCAACTCTACATCCCCACTTAGTTTTTTCCTCAGCTTCGATACGAACATATCCAGGCTTCGACCTGTTATAACTCCTTCACTGATCCAGATCTTCTGCATCAATGTTTCTCGAGGGATCAGTTCACCAAAATTTTTGTTGAGCAATTCGAGGATCCTGCATTCTTTTTCGGTGAGACTAATCACTTGATCACCTAACAGTAAACGCTGACCTTTCACATCGAATGAAAATTTTCCGAGAGCTGCGAATTCCGGACGGAACTCTTTTGATATTGGTGGATCCGGATTCGCCACCGGCACCGGGTTTAAGATCTTTCCAAGACGACCAAGCAACAAGGTAACACCCAACAACACCAACGTGCCGCTGAAAGCGAGAGTGATCAATGAATACGACAGACCCGGTGGAGGCTCAATCCGTGACTCGCTTTGCAACGTTGTCGTTTTGAGTTCTGCTGGCTTTGAAACGACTTGCTGAAGATCTGTGGCTATCGGTTTAGGTTCTTCGACCGGTTGAACTATCTCAGCTTTCTCCTGCTTTATGCTTTTCTTCGGTTCCACCTTCTCATATAGATCGGGAAACGCAATCTCTATCCTGTAATGACCCAACGGCTGACTTCTGCCCTGGCAAGCGATGATGCCTGGTGGAGTATTGCTGACCTGGAAACCATACACGATGTCCTCATTCGCTGCTTCGTGTACCGTGACGGTGTAACCGGAAGGGAATTCCGTTTTCGGAAGCAAGTCCTGCGACAGCATGATGAGCGAGTCGTCGCTGAAAGAAAATTCCTTTTCGAACGTGAGCTGAAACGTACCTTCTTTAATCTTCGTAACGGGCAACACACGCGACGTTGAATCGCCCGCCAGCAGCAGCAACCGGTGTCCAATCTGACGGATCATGAGGTTCACCTGCTTCATCCGTAGGTCGCCGGGATGTTTTGTGAAGGACGAGGCGATTAAAAAGATGGCAATCACCACAACGGTGATACCGGGCTTCATCGCCAATCTGTTATTGAAAAAGCCCTTGTTGGCAGAATTTACACTCATTTACATTTCTTTTTACAATTCATTTACACTGAGCGGCAGGTCGGTGGCGTAGGTTTAGATCATGTGAAGATAAAAACAATTTTGCTTATGAAACTTTTCAAAAACAGGATCTCAATCCTTTATTCAATTCTAATTATTGCTCCATTGCTCTCCGCAAGTTTCGCACCATCCAGGCATGTTACCGAAGAGAGATATGCCCTGGATAAAAAAGAAAGCATCGTGATTTGGAAAGGCTCCATGCAGTTTGTTCCAGCGAATGCACATGTCGGGAACGTGTATGTATCGCAGGGGCAATTGATCTTTGACAAGGACCGGCTTGTGGGCGGCGCCATTGAGATCGACATGAATACAATTACGGATCCAGTACATGGAAGCGATAATGACCTTATCCGGCACATGAAGTCGCCTGATTTCTTCGATGCCGCAAAATTTCCGATATCTACATTCACGATCACCAGGGTTGCATCAACGAAGGATGAAAAAATAAATGTTACCGGTGACCTTACGATCAAAGGGATCACACATGAAGTTACTTTCCCGGCCAGCATAAAAGTTAAGGACGGTATCGCTAACGCCGAGGGTAAATTGATCTTTGATCGGACGAAATGGGATGTTCGTTATAATTCAGCAAAGTTCTTTTCCAGCTTAGCTGATGAAACTATCTCGGATGACATTGAGCTCAGTGTGAAGATCGTAGCAAGAAAAATATAGGACATGATGAGACATGTGATGTACACTTTGTTCTTTATGTTGATTGCTTTCAATCTATGTAAAGGGCAAGGCACCTATGCCGGGCCGGATGCAATTGTTCGCAACATAGAACAAGACAAAGAAGGTAAGATCTGGATAGCATCATTTGCTGGTGTTTTCCGATACGATGGATTGGCTTTTACCAATGTTACAAAGGCAGTGAGTCCCGCGCGCTTCTTTTCTGTTTTGGAAGATAGAAACGGCAACATGTGGTTCGGCTCTATCGGTATGGGTGTCTATCGTTATGATGGAAGATCCTTTCAGAACTTCACAATTAAGGATGGACTTCCTAACAATGAGATCGTGAGTATTTACGAAGACAGAGCTGGTAACATTTGGTTTGGTGCGAATGGGGGAGTAAGCTGCTACGATGGGAAGTCATTTTTAAATTATATGATCGAAGGAGATTCTATGATTGAAGATAGAACAGGGAAGACTTTTCCCGATTTCACACGTCCTCCTATGGAAGTTAATTCTATCATTGAAGACAGAATGGGAAAGTTCTGGTTTGCTACGAGAGGTCACACGTTCGTTTATGATGGAAAGAAATTTTCCACATTCACCCACCAGGGCAAGCCGTTCACGAATGTTCGCACTTTAATCGAAGATAAGAAAGGCAACATTTGGCTCGGTGGCAACGACGGCCTTTGGCTTTACGACGGCAGTACATTCATCAACATCACCTGGAATTTTGTTGGTTATATCTATGAAGATAGAAATGGAAACATCTGGACAAGCTCAGATTCGCGCAAGCAATGGGTGCTTTCCCGTTATAATGAAATTTTGTTGCCCGCCAGGATTCCAACCGTAACCGAGATAAACTCACCCTACGACGGAACCGCGCGAGGGATCTTCGGGATCTTCGAAGATAAAGATGGGAAAATCTGGTTTGGGGGAACGGATGGAGTGTATAGGTATGATGGGAAAGGAGTTGTGGGTTTTAAGTGAGGATGTAACCATTTCGGAATTATCTGGTAGTACCTCCGTACCAAACCGTCAATCGCTATGATCCGCAATCATTTCAAAGTCGCTCTCAGGAATTTGCTCAGGCACAAAATGTATAGCCTGATCAACATCGGTGGTCTCGCCGTCGGCATGTCTGTGGCAATCATGATCGGATTATGGGTGTACGACGAGGTGAGCTACAACCGCAACTTCAGCAACCACGATCATATCGCGTCGTTCTATCGTCACAACGTCGACCCATCCGACCCAACAAGCGTCGTGAGTTGGTTCGGCACGCCCCAGCCTGTGGCAAAGGTCTTAACAGAAAAATACGGGCACCTTTTCAAACACGTCGCGATCATGTGGTGGGAAACAGACTACCCCTTGAGTGTTGGAGATAGGAATTTTTTCAAGAAGGGAGAATACATCGATAAATCGGTGATCGACCTGTTTTCATTGCACATGATCCGCGGAAATGCAGAAAGCATGAACGACCCGAATGCGATCATTATCTCAAGATCAACTGCCGAGTCAATGTTCGGTGACAAGGATCCGATCAACCAAATGGTCAGGATAAGTGGATCGAGGGATGCAATGGTAACGGGTGTGTATGAAGACATTGCTGCTAACTCAATGTTTGGCGACATTCAGTTCTTTGGAAATTTTGAAGCACTGAAAAGCCCCGGGTCTAACTTAAAAAACAACGAAACAAATTGGGGAAATAACGCCAGTCGCATTGTCGTTCAAACTGCCGACAACGTCTCGATTGAGCAAGCCAGTGCTGCAATCGCCGATCTCTATATTAAAGATACTCCGGAAGGAGTGGCGGAATATTCTAAAAAATATCAGACTCGTGTGTGGTTGAATCCGATGAAGAACTGGTACCTGTATTCGGAATTCAAAGATGGCTATCCCGCCACCGGCCGAATCACCTTCGTGTGGTTGTTTGGAATAGTTGGAGCATTCGTGTTGCTGCTCGCCTGCATCAACTTTATGAATTTAAGTACTGCACGAAGTGAAAAACGTGCGCGCGAAGTTGGTGTGCGTAAAGCGATCGGCTCGATGAGATCACAGCTCGTGAATCAATTCCTGAGTGAATCGTTCCTGATTGTCGCGCTGGCATTTGCAGTTGCATTGCTGATTGTTGCTTTAGTTTTTCCCTCGTTCAACCAGTTGGCCGACAAAAAAATTGCGCTGCCTTTTGCAAATATCTATTTCTGGATGTCGAGTCTTGCCTTCATCGTCATCACAGCATTGCTCGCGGGAATGTATCCTGCTTTTTATCTTTCGTCATTCCAACCGGTTAAAGTTTTAAAGGGAACATTTCGGGTTGGTAAGTTCGCTTCGCTGCCACGTAAGGTTCTTGTGGTGATCCAGGTTGGTGTTTCTGTCATCCTCATCATCGGAACGATCATAGTGTATCAACAAATTCAATTCACGCAGCAACGTCCGGTTGGTTACGACAGACAAAATTTGATCCGCATCGCTATTCATGATGCGGAATTCGACAAGAAAAAGCTCGCTATGAGAGATCAACTGCTTTCGAGTGGTGTAGCGACCGACGTTACGTTTTCGAGCAGTCCGTTGACTGCTATTTGGGACAACTGGAGCGGGTTTAACTGGCGGGGAAAAGATCCCGACTCCGATCCGAATTTCACGGTAACGTGGATTGATGAGGAGTACGGCAAAACTGTTCAATGGAAAATATTGAAAGGGAGAGATTTCTCGCGCGATCATTCGACAGACGTAAACAGTGTGATCATTAACAAGGCTGCGGCAGATTATCTCGGCCTCGAAAATCCTGTTGGTGAAGTGATCTCGAATGGTGGGTCGGGACGGGAAATTATCGGGGTGGTGGAAGACCTGATCATTGAAAGTCCTTATGAGGCGGTTGCCCCGGGTTTCTATTGGTTGGACAAAAATTTAACTGAAAACAGTCTCGGGCAATTGATCGTAAGGCTCGACCCCGACAAAAGCACTGCTGAATCTTTGTCGGCAGTAGAAGCGATGCATAAGAAGCTGGTGACTTCGTCGCCCTTCGAATACAGTTTCGTAGATGAAGAGTATGGAAATAAATTCAAAGCTGAGCAGCGGATCGGCAACCTCGCGTCGGTATTCGCGGCGCTTGCAATATTTATCTCGTGCCTTGGTTTATTTGGCTTGTCGTCGTTCATGGCGGAACAAAAGACGAAAGAGATAGGTGTGCGAAAAGTTATTGGTGCGTCGCTGTTGAATATCTGGATGTTGTTATCGAAAGAGTTTGTGATCCTGGTATCGATCTCGTTGCTGATGGCGATACCGATAACCTACTACTACCTGGATCAATGGCTCTTGACTTTCCATTATCACACAGAACTCAATTGGTGGATCTTTATGGTGGCGGGTGCAGGGGTGTTATTGATCACATTGCTGACCGTGAGCTTTCATGGGGTGAGGGCGGGAAGGGCTAATCCGGTGAAGAGTTTGAGGAGTGAGTGAGAGGGTTAGGAAGTTCGGGGTGAGTGCTGGTCGACATTGAGGAGAATTATCTGGTTCTCTTTCTAAATAAGGTAAATACCAGAGACCTTAAGCGATTAGACATGTTACAATCGTTGGCACGCCAACGCTGATTAGTAATTTATCATTGGTGACTGTGAGTTTGTAATCAAACATTCCGATGATAACGAAATGATCGCCAAGATACCCCGGGACGAAAATGAAATAATTTGAATCGCAGAAATCGGTTTCGATGACAATTGGAAGTTACTGATCTGGCAGGGGATTCCAACGGACTGAAGGACGTTTAGGACTAACTGATTGATTTTTAGAAGACCAGAAGTCACTCGTTTTGCCATCGGGTTTCACCCGGCATAGCGCTTTATTAACTATGCTAGGAAATACAAAGAATCATTACACTCCTAACGATATAGCGTTGCACTTGGCATACATACGTGCGCCGTTTGTCGTTACCTAAAGACAATTGAAAAGACTGGTTTGATTCTGGAGAAGAATTTCGAAGAGCAGTATCTTATTTTAGGTTTGGCGGATACATCAATGTAAGCCCGCGTTTCTGCCGTATATATGTATGAACAGAAGTCGTTAACTGAACATCATTTAAGAACTCAACTAGTTCAAGTGTATTCAGTACAGTCAAATCATCTCTGTACGAAAACATAGCGTGAACAAACAGAAATTCAATTTCGATTGGCGAGAGATAATTTTTTAAAATTAACAAGTAACGTTCGGTTGCATCCTTATTTAACTTTGCGCCTTTCACAAAAACGTATGTATTGTTCAAACTATTAACGTATGAGGAAACAAAACCCTCAAAGGTATGACCGATTAACGCCCTGATATAAGCATCGTGTTGCTCCTCATAAGAAATTAGTCCCTTCATATTTGTAAATTTCTGGTAGACAAGACTCATGAACTGTGAAATTCCCTGAACACCAACGCCTTCATTAAAATTTATTGACGCTAAACTTCGTTGCTGCATGTCGATCATATTAAAAAAGGTTGTCTCAAATCTTTGGCGCTTCAGGTTAATAGTCTGCTTTCTGTATTCATCTCTAGTCAGCGCGAGTTCTTTCCTTTGCTCTTTCAGTTCTTGACTTTGTAGAATTATCGTGATAATAATTCCGGCAAACGCCAATCCGCTAAATAGGGAGTTTACAAATCCAAACTGGTCACCGAAAGGTCCCGCATCAGTTAAGGCTTTGTACTTATTTCCGACGTAGAGCCAACCACCTCCCCATAATAGTAATACCCCAGCGAAGATTAGCCAATGATACCATTTTAGGCTCGATTCGATTTTATTCTTCTCCATGAGTCAGAGTGTTATCTGACTAATCTAAAAAAATATTTAATCAAAGTCATTTTACGGTTAAGACTTTTCGCAACTGAATAAGTATTTAATCAATATGATTAGTACTAATTTGAAACCCATTCAGAGACCCAAGACCGTAGGTAGGCTGGAATCTATCAAATCAAATTTGAAGACACAAATCTTGAATTTCGCTTATTCTTTAATGATACCCTAGATATAGTATATGAAAAGTTCCATATACTATACTTCAGTATCGATAAGAAACAATTGTCCAGGATTTTCAATCTATTACCCGAGCCACGGATTAAGAATAAATTCGTTGTCATAAACTAATAGAAAAGAAAGATAGCGGATTGAGTCTCTACAGGTTTCTTAATGAGACTTAGTCAATATTTTCAAAGAATTGCAAACCAGTCTTGGTTGGCCTAAATCGTTCCGTGACATCCTTTTGATCGTACATATTAAGGGTGGCTTGCTCAACAAATTCATTACTCACTAACGATCGGACTCCACCAAAACCTTGCATTATCCTAGATGTCATCAAGCCCTGAAACCTATCAGAGTTGAACTTGTCACTAGTATTACAGTCAGCCATTGACGATAGAAAGTATTTAAGATCATCCCCCAACGCTCTATCAATTCCGACCGATATGCGTTTGAATGATCTGATGTCTAGACGAAAGAGCACGGTAGCTTTGTAGATTTTCGAAAGTAAATCGGCCTTATATACCTCATCTAACGAATCTACCTTCCTCAGAAGTTCTTTCAAGAATTCTTCTTTGTCTTCTCCTAAATGATCGTGGAATTTTACTCGTTCAGAGTCCGACAAATCTTTAAGGTTACTAAAAAACACGGCTAGTTTCTTATTCAGAAATTCATCTTTTAGGCTCATCATCAATATCCCAGCTTGCGACAAAATGGTTGTGATAGGAGATAATTGAAACTTGATCGCAAAATAAGTGTCTAGCCCGGTTACGATTAAGCTTTGAATATTCTTATTAGGGTCTTTATCTATCATCGTTATTCGAATCTAATTGGCTCAAATACAAAATCCCTCTTCTCCTTGCTCCACACAAAGCGACACCGATAATGCTTCCCTGTTTCATCCGTTATCCTTACAAAAAAGAATGACGAACGAAGTCTTTTATAGAGCACATTCTTGTAAGTTTCCTGTAACGGAGTACGTTCGTCTCCTTTAGATTTATATTCATTTTCGTATTTAACCTCTGCATCAATACTCGATTGATAAACTGGATGGATTGTGAGATAAGAAACATAGGTATTATTCAATAACAGGTGTACTGGAACGAAGGATTCATTTGTTGTCTCTGCAATTCTGAAATATCCAATAACACTAATGTCGGTAATAATGATCTTGTTGGCTTTTCATTTCTTACCTCTATAAAGATTGTTTCTTCCCGTTCATTGTCATCAATCTCGATATTCGATAATGGAATTGAAACAAAGCATTCAAGGCTTAACAAGGGTATTAATTGAGATTCGAATTCCGTTCTCGCTAATTGATAAGCTTTTTCGGCAGTTTCATTTGCCCTTTCAGCCTCTCTCCAAGTTTTAATTGAGCTTATAGAACCGCTCATCCAAGAAAGGATTGAAACAATTAGGGCGACAAAGGCCATTAGAACAGACGTTAGTTCATATGCGGACATGGCAAAAAAAATGGTGTTGACCCAACGAAGATAGTATTTACTGTATGAATGCGGTATTGCGTTTTATCGATCATTAGAAAAAATACATCTACAAGGAACGGGAACTATTCAAGGCTCTTCGCTTTTTTATCTTATGTAACATTCAGATCAGGAACTAGGCGAAGCAATGAGAATTGATGGACTTCCACTATGTGGTTTAACCTTAATCGTTGGACTTTATAAAACAGAAGCCGAAAGACTTTATTCACAATTCTTTGGTTGCAAAGAAAAACAGTAAGTCAACCTTTGCCGCTTTCTTAGCTCTCCATTTCATATTAGGTTGTGGAATATTAAACAGTCAACCACTTGTGTTTGCAGCCTCAAGAGAATCATCACAAGTTTATCATTAGCACAGTATCCAACAACTCAAGTAACCCCGCTTTTGAACTGTATGAGTTTACGAAGAACATCATGAACGATGATATTGACAACCTGGACTTGTTTACTGTTATCTATGCCCTCGATGTTCAACAACAATCCAAATGAAAACTAAAGACTAACAAACGCCTTAAAGTCGGGGGATTTTTCAAATCCGTGCGTTAATAGCTCTCGACAATCTGGTGTTAACTGGTGAATCCCACCTGTGTTTGTCAATCCGACTACAGCAAGTCGTTGCAATGTTCTGATACGAATTTTGCTATCTTCTTTGGTGGCTTGTTTCGCTATCTTCTTTGATATCCACGCATATAGCCATTTGAGGTCACTGGTATGTGCATCATTAACAATCTTACAGAGAATGTGATAGTCATCAATATTTAGTACTCGTCTTGCGACCGCTTTTGTGAGTCGAGCAATTATCTGCGTCTTATAAACCGTATCGTTTCTATCAATGATTTGCCAAAGCCTTTCATAGAAATCAGTTCCATAGTCATCAACAAGTTTCATCATCTGAATTCTTTCTTTATCCGACAAATCACTGGTTTCGATAAGGAATTTCTGAATTTTTTCTTCGAGGAACCGCTTACGCAATGATGAGCCAAGTTTAGATAATGACTTAACAACACTTGAGACAGGTAATTTGCTACTGGTGTCGACAGTTAGTCCGATAATATCAATTGCCGCCAATTTTACTCTTTTAGAAAGCATAGTGAATTGCTACTTGCAAAAGTAAGTATTTATAGTGGTACGAATTCTAAATGACTTTCAAAGACGTATTCGTAAAACGAGCACTTTTAAAGAACGTAGTTGTCCAAGATCGACCTGACTACATAGCTCAAAAGGTCAATTCGATAAACAATATTACGGCTGGACGCGCTGAATGTAATTCAACAGTTTTACCTGTATCAACTTGCTTCAATCGAAGATTGTTAAGCGAAGATTTCAAATCACAAGTGGCTGTTTCCTATACAACACCGCTTTACATCTGATAACAATTCAAGTCTCCAACAGGGTTTACTGGCGATCAAACAATCATTGCTATGAGAAACACTCGCAGGGCTTTATTTAACCGTTCTCAGCTTCAATTGAGTGGTGTACGTAGGGGTGTGAATTTATCGACCAATACTTGGTATACTTGTATTGGGTTCTTAATGGGTTCGATTCAACATATGGAATCGCAGTAACCGGAACTACGATGTCAGCACAACAACAATTTCATTGAGTACATCGGGTATTGGTACAAACAATTTTAGGATAGGATCAGATTTTGGGGATGCGAACTTTTGTAATGCGGCGGATCTGCTATCTGTCACTCATCGCGGTGCATTAGATAGCATGACGATGGGCAAAATAAGACCTATCTTTGTGTTGCTTAAGTCCTAATTGAAGGATTTTTTAATTAAAAATTCTCCTACTATTTTTCCCCACTAGAAAATGGAAAAGGCCCATTCTGATTAAGAAAAGGCCTTTTTTTCATTGACGTCGGGGTGGCCAGATTCGAACTGACGATCTCTTGGTCCCAAACCAAGCGCGATACCGGGCTACGCTACACCCCGAAAACACCTTAAAAAGGCCCAGTGGCCCTTAAAAGGACTGCAAATATACGCCCAAGGGGTGTTTTGGCAAGGGGCTGCACAATAAAATTCCCAACATATAAATGCGGATGAGAGAGTAAGTCCAACGTGAAATTATTCCTGGACTAAGTTGCATGAGTTCACAACCGAAATACTTCTTGACAAAATTGTCAAAATGCACCCCAACCATATTAGAATTTTACCAGCGGTTTCATTTGAGGGGTAGAGAACCCACTCCAATTTATATAGGTGTATTATCTTGGTCGTACCATAACATCCTAAACAAACACCCATGTTCACCGAAATCGTTTTCATCGCCGTGCCCGTCATCGTGGCGCTGATCATCGTGAGAGTCATCTCCGCTCTTTTCAAACAACAAAAAGGAAACAAGTCACAGGAGAGCTGAGCCCAATCACGATTCGCTAGTTCAACTTTTCCTTCAGCCATCCCACAATCCAGGGCATAACCTCGCCAAGTTTTTTGGCTCCGCAATGACCGCCACCAGGAAGTAGCCGGGTCTCTATATTAGAGATCCCCTCAAACCTGGTCACATCGCTCTTGGGTATGTACGGATCGTCGTCGCCATTGACGAGGATCAACGGGTTCGTCTTTATATCATTCATTTCGCCCAGTCGCGTAAGAGAGAATCTCTTCAACTCCCTAAGCAACGTAGAGTCGGGCGCGATGCCATCATACTTAAAAGCATAAGACAGAACGCCGCGCATTCCCAGCTGCGGCTGCAACACCATCCCGTCCGATCGGCGTTCATTCAGAAACGCATCGTTGAGCGGTGCACCTGCGGCCACTGCAGCGTCCACTATCCTAAGCATCGCGAGACGCGCCGCCCAATATCCTCCAAAGCTGAAACCGAGGTAGCCGACTTTGCCGTTGCCGATCGGACGAACCTGTGCAATGAAATTCTTGTAGAGCTCTATGTCATCCGGCGAAAGCGCCACTTGCGATTCACCAGTTCCGGGCATATCGATCATCACCACGTTGGCACCTATCGCCGGCACCAAAGCGGCAGCCCGGCCGTGCATGTCGATCTTGTATGTGTCAACACCTCCGCTCAACAATAACACCGGCGCTTGCGTCGGTTGGGCCGCATAAATAATGTGATACACCACTGGCGTCGTAATGCCCTTATAATCCACCATCACGACCTTGCGTTCAGTTTTGTATGGAAGGTCCTTTATTGCTTTCATGTACACATGAAGCTGCTTGTCGAAAGCTTCGCGTTGCGATCGGTTGATCAGGCAAGGATATTTTGCAATGCCATACAACAATGAGGCCTGCAGATAATCATTTTTGTTTTCGGCTTCTTTCGCCAACTCAGACCATTCATAGATCCATCCTCCCGCACCATTGGTCCACATATCTTTGATGGAACTCTTTGCCTTTGCAAGAGTCGTCGCCGGCACACCGGAAGATATAAATTGACCCGAACGATCAGTAAATACATCCGAAGGATTCAATGGAAATGTAAACGCGTCATTGATCCGTAGTTGTGCGTTAGTGCCTGTAACCACAAACACCATACACAATCCTAAAACGATTGTTCTCATACATCATTAAGTTGTTTATGATGTAAAGGAATGGAACAGGAGAGGGTTGGGATTGTATAAAGGCGACAACTACAACACATTCTTTGAAGCCAATGCCCAGTTCTCGATCGGCAGAATGTTTGTCTTATAACTTTCAGGTGTGGTACCTGTAACTTCTTTGAACTGGTGAATGAAGTGCGATTGGTCGTAGAAGCCACAATCATAAGTTACATCGCTCAACCCGCACGATTGCTTCAGTAACAACCTGGAGTATGACTGTCTTGTCATTTGGATAAATGTTTTTGGTGACAGGCCCGTTGTTGCTTTGAATTTTCTCTCAAAGTTTCTTTTGCTGTTGCAGACTTCTTCGGCAAGATCATCTATTCTTACCTGCCCTTTTTTTTCTTTGATAATAGAGATGGCATTTGAAACGGAAGCGTCGGCCTGTTTGAAAGACAATACTTTATTGAGGAGCGACAGGATCTTTTTATCGCCCTCCGGGTAAATGTCTTCCGTGATTACAAGTTCAGAACAGTCAACGTTACAATCGACGATCTCATGCATGCCGTCGAAATGCCGGTTGAACATCCATGGTTGAAATTTGACAAGTATTGTTTTAGCGCCAGGCTCGCGCACATATTCTTTTTTATGGGTCAGTAGACCGCATAGATGTATCTCCGGGAGCGCCACCTTCTTTCCGCCAATGATCTCGTAAACAGCATTGCCATACTGAAGCGCGAGAACAAGAGAATTGTCGGGCAGGATAACCGTGTGAACCGGTTGACTTGAGTTATTCTCGACTTTAATGATGGTGTACTGGCCTTCCATGGTGTCGACCAATTTAATCAAAAACCGACGAAGCAGTTGTGTAGTTCAGCGGAAACTTCAGTTTGTCGCATTTTTACAGTGTCGTAACATACTCGCTTGCGGACATTTGACAAAATTAAAACGATGGAACAATGGCGTGAATTCTTCGTGGCTGTTGCTGGCTCGGCAGCCGCTTTAACGGGATTAATTTTTGTCGGGGTGTCGCTCAGTTTGTCGAGGATGCTCGCAATTCCGCGTCTGCCAGACCGCGCGTCGCAAGCATTGATCCTGCTCATGACGGTGCTTGTGGTTTCGTGTATCTGCCTTGCGCGTGAATTTTCTCATGAGTTGCTGGGCGGCCTGCTCTTGTTCATCGGCAGCCTGTTGTGGATCATAATATTAATGCTGGATCTAGCGATTTACCGGGTTACGGAACGGCCATACAAAAGACATTATCGCGCCATGATCCCGTTCAATCAACTTGCTACGCTTCCTTACATCATCGCGGGAGCGACGATCCTGGAATATGGGATTGGTGGATTGTATTGGCTTCTGCCTGCCGTGATTTTTTCTTTCATGAAGTCGGTCGTCGACGCGTGGGTTATACTGGTTGAGATCCACCGATAGCTATCGATTGCTGTTACACAGTACCCCCGGTATTTTCGCAACCCGTTTGTTCAGTCAACGCTGTGTACTATATTGTAGAGGTCTATAGTTGACGTATGCGTGCACTCCTTCTCCTGGTGCTTCTAACATCGGCATGTTTCGCTCACGGCCAGACCCGCATTTGGGTCGAGACCGGCTTCAACCGTCACTCCACACTCGCACCAGAATACCAGGTCTCCGCCAACGGAAACTTTTACGACAAACAGAAATTCAATTACACATCGCCAACCCTGGGCGTTCGCATAGAACAATACATCAACTACAACTTCGCTATTGTTACCGGCGCCACCGCCTGGAACTACGAACTGAACTCCGGCAGGAAACAGTACGCCGTACAGGACCACGTACTCATCCCCAAAGGCTATTACACGCAGGACTATACCAACTATCAACCAAAATCCACCTGGCGAACAACTTATGTTAACATTCCAATCGGCATTTCATTTTCACCACAAGGAAGAGTGTTCGGAATCGCTGCCGGTGTAGATGTTAATGTCGTTATGAAATCGACCATGAACGACATGGCCGATACGTTGAATGCACGATACAGCTACAACGCCACCCACGCTGTTAACAGGATCAACACAGCACCATTCGTATCACTGACATTCAAATGGCGAAGCTTCGCTTTCTCTGCAAAATATTTTTCGTTTTCGAAATCACTCGTCTCCGAAAATGTTCTCACCGGCGCCATGAACAACGCGCAGGATAAGAACGCACACATCGCACCATTGTACTATTCACTCTATCGTACGGGCGACCTGCGTGTACATGGCATCAATCTAACCATCGGCTATCGGATCTATTAATGAGAAGAATACTCACGATAGCATTCATGATATTATCTGCAACAACATGCTGGTCGCAGTTTGCTTCCAACGAAGTGACGGTGGTGGCGGGCACACAAACAGAATTCTTCGATTGGATGGGAGGAGTGGATCTCGCACATCGCCTCGGTTCAAAAAAATATGATGGACAGGCCGCGTATCTCTTCGTTCGTCCGCAGTACATGTATTCACAATTCCAGGATCTGTTCAAAGCCAAACACGTAATGGTGCCCGTTGGACTTCGAATGATGTGGTCGAACAAAGTACTTGGTGGTATGAAGGGACGCAAACGCGTATTTCTTGATGTAAGCTTTCGCTTTCGCGCAACCATGTCGGCGCACCTTACCGAAACCATGCACACCGTGGGAACAGACGCACCCGCATTCCAGTACGATGCCAACCCTATCTCGGGCAAAGACAGGTTCGGATATTATGCCGGCTTCGGTGGCGGCGTTCAGCTCCGGCGAATGTCACTCAGCTTCACATGGTATGGAAGTCTGAAAAAAGGAGACGTAACCGGCAGGCCCGTAGTGTTACAAGACAATGTTCGCTCCCGTTTCTTCGACGAATATTTTGATAAACCAATCGGACAATTAATGTTATGCTTAGGCTATACATTTTAACCATCCTGTTGGCCGCTGCATGCCAGTCGCTGTTTGCCCAAACAGTGCACGAAATCCAACTTCTTATCGATGAGACCGATCCATCGAAGTATAAAGTTTATTTCAATGCTGCACGCGAAGACGGCGACTCTGCGAAAGTATTCGTGATCAAAAACTTACTGGGCAACACCCTTATCGGGAACCACAGGTATTACGAAGCGGAAAAGTTGTTGCTCGAAAATGTTGTTCAACTTCAGAAGACGCATTTTAATAAAACGAAATTCGGAAACGTATTATCAGTGTATGACTGCTACGATTATCTCGGCAAGCTCTATATAGAAACGGGTAACTATCGCAAGGCAAATTCTTATCTCAACCAGGCGTATCGCTTGAAGTCTGCATCGCTTACGAAGCAGTCGGTGAGCCGGATCGAGAACACACGCAATCTTTGTGTTTATCACTTAAGTAAAGAACAGTACGACTCTGCCTATCGTTACCTGCGTCTTCTCAAAAAAGAGATGGTCCGCACCAGGGAATCATCGCGTTATTTGAACGACCTGTTCTTCGCTTACTATAAAGAAATGAGCGAAGTGATGTTGAGCCAGGGAGACATGCGGCGCGCCAATAACTATTATAAGAAGGCGTTAAAAGTATATAAACCGATACGGTTCGGCAGTAGCATTCCGGATGCGGAGTTACAATTACTGAAAAGCAGGATTTTGCTGAGAAGGGGAGACCTCGACGGATCTCTCCGCCTTTCATCAACCTTGAACCAGGAGGGTGTCGATTCGCTGAAGTTATACCCGGAGTCGTTGCGACTGCGGATCGTTGCCGCGTACGAGATGCACGACTTCGAAAAAGCATTCCAGGTTGGCAAACAACTCATGCAGATCGACCTGAGCAACGTAAGAAAAGTGTTCTCCGATCTTACGGAAGACGAGAAATCCGAATTCAATAAGAACGTTCACTTCGACTTCAGCCTGCTCGTATCGGTTCTCGAATCGATCGACAACCCGTTGAAGAGAGATCAGTATGAAAGAGACCTTCTCGAGTTCCGCATCCAGACAAAAGGTCTTCTTCTTGAACATACGCAACAGCTCCAGAATTATTACAAGACCGCAACTGGCGTTGCCCAGGAAAGATATAAGCAACTGCAAAGTCTCAAGCTTCGGCATGCCTCTGCGCTGATCAAAGATGAAGTTCAACTGGTTGCCACGTTGAGCGATTCGATTGAACTGGTAGAAAGAACATTGAGTGCCGAGATGCATCGCGCGGGAACGTCGGCCCCGATTGCGATAGGCACCATCATGAATGAACTCGGTCGCGATGAGATGGCCATCGAGATCATACAGTTCCAAAAATTTTCTTCAACACCCGATGCGAAGAACACTAAATTAAATCGTTACGGACTTTCTTCTTCCAGTGCATACCTCGCGTTTTTCATCGACCGCGAAAAGATCTCGACGGTGTTTATCGATAATGGTGATCATCTCGATGGACGCGCCGCGAAATATTACAGGAACTCCATCGTAGATGCTGGAACGATAAAAGATTCACTTGTCACTGAATTTTTCTGGAAGCCTTTAAGCAATCATATTGGCAACAAGCATAAGATCTTCTTTTCTTCCGATGGCGTGTACAGTAAGATCAACCTCAACGTGCTCTATGAACACGGTAAGTATCTTATCGACGAATATGATTTCATTTACCTCACGAACCTGAAAGATATTCTGAAGCCGTCCGTTCCTTTGCTGGCAACGGCTGGTAACGCTACGTTGATCGGTTGGGCGAATTTTAATTCGAAGGCTGGTGCCGATCGGAGTTCCATCGCGAGTTCACTGAAAGAGCTTCACAAAACAGAGTTCAATGACCTTCCAGGTACAGGCGACGAGATTACGTCCGTACAGTCGATCCTTCAACAGGCGGGATGGACAACGCAGACACTCACCCGCGAGAATGCCAACGAACGTATGGTGAAGTCTGTCGTTAATCCAACGATCCTTCACATTGCAACACACGGGTTCTTCATTGAAGAGAACACCGACTCCGACCCGATGTTGCAGACCGGTCTCGTATTTACTGGCGTCGATATTCCAGGTGCACCTATAAACGACGATGGGATCCTCACCGCTTACGAAACAACAGCGCTTCAGCTTGATAAAACAAGTCTCGTGATCTTGTCGGCATGCGAAACAGGTCTCGGTGTTGTTACGTCCGGTGAAGGTGTATATGGATTGCAGCGCGCATTTGAGATCGCCGGTGCCAGGAACATCATCATGTCATTCTGGAAAGTGGACGATAGGGCAACACAGTTATTGATGACAGGCTTCTATCAAAATTTGATTGCAGGGAAGAACATACAGCAAGCTTTCGAAGCGGCGCAGATCGATTTGAGAAAAGAATTCCCGGCTCCGCAAGATTGGGGTGCATTTATATTGCTTGGAAAATGATGACAACCAAACGATATCACTCGATCATCATTGCTCTTACAGCGATGTGGATACTCGTTGCCGGTTGTGATCCTGATGTCATCAAGCCAAAAGATAGATCAACCCTCTCGGGATCTCCGGTTACCGGCGAATTCGATCTCAATATGTGGATCTCGGCAACCGATCGTCCGCAGGTTGTATTTTATTACCCGGGTTGGACAGAAAATACGGAGATAGAATTTCGTTCGGCCTACGAAATAACCTACGATATCTTTTCACCGGCGGGTGTGCTTAGCTATGGATTTCAGTCGATCCCCAAAGTGGAATTGAAGGGACAGTTTACGACACTCGATACTGCTTTGCAGAATATCAGTAAAATAGATGGACTTACGCTTGGCATTCGTGATGCCCATGATAGCTCTGCTGTCCTTATTTATGGAGGTCCTTATGAAGGCTACACAGGTATCGGCAGGCCAATAAGTTATCATCGTGCTGTAGTGATGAAAAAAGGAACGGAGATCTGGATCACCGGTGGTTACACTTCTTTCGGCCAAAGTCCCGCAACAACATATGGAGTTACCAGCAACGTCAAAAAATCTTTCGACGGCATTACATGGACTGACAATACTACCAACCTCGGTGGCCGCGATTCGCATGCAGCAGTTGTGATGCCGGATCCCACTAACAACAATGTTGAGACCGCATGGGTGATAGGAGGCAGACTTGATTACGGAAACCAGGGATCGTACCCGATGAATGATGTGAAGAAATCAACCAACGGTACCACGTGGACAACAGTGAATGCAGGTTCATTAGTCGATTTACCATTTCCACCACGATGGGGTCATGCTGTTGTTGTAATGAAAGATCCCGGCAATGCGAATAAACCAACCATGTGGATGATCGCGGGCGAAGGTTGGGATACGAACGCAGATGATACCATGTTCAAAGACGTGTATAAGTCTGTTGATGGAAACACGTGGACGAAGGTAACGCCGACAGGCACTTACTTCAGTGCACGCCGCGACCACCAGGCTGTCGTTATGAAAGATCAGACTGGTGTCGATAACATTTGGTTGATCGGGGGATTCGACGGAACCAACTATTCCAATGAAGTATGGAGATCTCCCAACGGAGTTAACTGGACGAAAATGGCGACACCGCCATTTGCTGCAAGGTCAGAGCACCAGGCGTTTGTGATGAAAGATCCGAACGACGGGATCAATTACCTGTGGGTGATCGGCGGACAGACAAGCACTACTGCCATGAACGATGTCTGGAAAACAGCCGACGGCGTTCGCTGGACACGCATCACCAACACGGGACCGTACATGAATTTTCTTACTGCACACCAGGTCGTTGTGTTTCCCGATCCTGCTTCCGGTAGCAAAGATCACATGTTCATTCTCGGCGGCATATTATCAACAGGGTATACTTCACTCGGCTATGTTGTGAAGTCACCCGACGGAAGTTCATTCAGGCTGGGGACAAACCGAAAATTCACTTTGGAGAAATGAAGAGGATCGTGGCCATATTATTTCTCTTCACGTTCATCACCAGTTGCGACAACAGCGATGATGCATCTGCAGTGAGCCCGATCAAAGGCGACGTAACAATGGGTGTTTGGATTGGTGGCAACGTTACACCTCAAGTGTCGATCTACTATCCGAACTGGAAGAACAATGTCGATGTGAATGGATTCGTAGCGCCCGATTCATGCCAGTACTTCAGGCAATCGACAACACCATGTACAACTGCAGAGCCAATCAGTAAGATCACGCTTGCTGGATCACTGACGGGTGTTGAATTGAAGAAAACGGACGCAAACTTATTTCAGTCATTCATTACCGCAGGATTGCAGGCAACAACAGGCCCGTCGCAAACAGGAGCGGAGCGGGTAAGAAATGGTCCTGCAGCGCTTGGAACAACCATGGCTTATCAAAAGGCAGTTGTGTTTCCCGATCCCGATGATTCGAACGCTGATGCGATCTGGTTGATCGGCGGCGTGTCGGGAACATTCAATCATAGTATTTCTTATTCGAAGGACGGCCTCACGTGGACCGACGTGGTTGTACCGACGGCCGACTTTACCAATCGTCACGGTCACCAGGTTGTTACCATGGTCGATCCCGAAAACAACAAGAACTCGATTTGGGTGATCGCCGGAAAAGATCAGTATTCTACCATGAACGACATCTGGAAATCATCCGATGGTATTACATGGTCGCAGGTCATTCCCACCACCGACGTCTTCGGGCCCCGTTATGGTCACAGCGTTACTGTGTTTCCCGATCCGAATAATAAAAGTAAACCGACACTTTGGGTTGTTGGCGGATACAATGGTACAAGCTTGCAGACGGATGTCTGGAAGTCGGCCGACGGGGAGTCGTGGACGAAAGTAACGACAGCCGGGGCTCAAATAGACAACGCATATTATTCGGAGCTTGTTGTTAATAATGATAAGTCGGGAAAGCCCGCGATGTTCCTGGTTGGTGGCAACATAGAAGACGTTGTTCGCAAGAGCAACGACGGCATCACGTGGACCTCCGTTGCAACGGGCGAAAGATTCTCTGCGCGAGAAGCTCATTCATGCTTCGTGTTGAATGGAAAGATCTGGTTGATCGGTGGCTTTAGTAATTATTTCCAAAAAGACATCTGGACATCCAGTGATGGAGAAACGTGGACGCAAATCACTAATGACACCGGCGCTTCAATAACAGCACGGGCGTTTCATTCGGCAGTCGTTATGAAAGATAAATCGAATAACAATTCCGATACGATGTGGATCATGGGTGGAACCGGATCGAAAGTTGAGAATGCAACTGAGAATGATTGCTGGAAATCTACCGATGGAAAAATATTCAGGAAGGGAATCAGGTTTTCATTCTCGTTTGATCAATGAAAATACGAGCAACATATAAACCCTTTGTAATTGCAGCGATTCTTCTTTTAGCATCGTGCTCCGACGATGGATTGCCGGCTCCTACAGCTTCGAACAGTCTTACCGGCGAATTGAACATAGGATTTTGGGCCGGACCCGGAACATTCAATCTTTCGTTCAGCTATCCCAAATGGACAACTGCGACGGCGCTCACACTTAATTCCACAAGTTACAACGATCAACTCAGGGAAACGAAAATAACGGGCACTCATAAAGTTCCTTTGGACGCGCCCGTTACCTTATTTGATGCCGACCTTTCATACGACGACGTCGACTACACGATAACGGATGGCATCGGCAAGATCCGCAAGTTCTCGTATACCTCAACCTTTCAAACGGACACTGCATCACTTCCTACATCAAGGTATGGTCACCAGGTAGTTGGCATGACCAACAGCGAAACTTCTGTTACTACATTCTATATGATCGGCGGAACAGATGGAAACGCAATGCTCAACGATGTATGGAAGTCGATGGATGGCATTAACTGGACGCCGCTTACGCTCAATGCTCCTTTTGCTCCACGCTTCCTTCATCGCGTTGTTGTAATGAACGACCCTGGCAACCAGGACAAACCAACGATGTGGCTGATTGGTGGCACCGATGGTACGAACGCGTATAATGATATTTATAAGAGCGTTGACGGAGCAACGTGGGAGGAAGTAGAGGTCGAGGGTACAACTTTTTCTTCGCGATATATATTTTCACTCGCGTCCATGAAAGATCCTGCTACCGGTTCACCAGCGATCTTTCTTATTGGAGGAAGATCGACTGCCGGCGTTCGTTATAATGAAGTCTGGAAATCTGCCAATGGGTCTAACTGGACTAAGGTTACTACGACAGGTAGCATTTTTTCGGGACGAACAGCACATCAATCAATTGTTGCAAAAGATCCATCCACAGGCAAAGATGCCATTTGGATCACTGGTGGTTATGACGGCTCACATGCTTTGGGCGATGTCTGGAAATCGACGGACGGTGTAGCGTGGACAAGAACAACCGCTGCGGGAACTTTTGGAACGCGTTATCATCATCAGCTTGTTGTCTTAAAGTCGGGCTTGCTGTGCCTGATCGCAGGGGTGAACGATAGTTATCTTTACAATGACGCATGGACGTCGGCCGATGGCGTTACCTGGTCGCAATTGAGTGACTCGGGTGGCGGGGCTCGTTTCGGGAGCCGATACCTGCACCAGGCGGTTGTTGGAACTTTAGGAACAACGCCCACTACGTGGATCTTCGGCGGACAAAAATCGAATGGCACAGCGTTCAGCGATGCGTGGAAGACAACGGATGGCCATGCGTTTGTTCAGGGCTACGGAGCCACCGTTGTGTTTTGATTATCTAAAACACCGAAGCCGTTATCGTTACATCCGCCGCTTCACATGCTTTCTTAATCTCTGCTTCAACATGCGTTGCATCTTTACCCTGCGCTTTCAAACTTTGATGTAACCCTGTAAGCGACCATCCATTGCCCGGGTTGTGCACCAGGTCTTCCCTATAAACTTTCTCTGCTTCCGAAGCCTTATTCACTTTCAATAAATACATTCCAAGATATTGCCTTGCAGGTATCAACCAATCCTGCGGCTCGCGATAAACCATTTTATCCTCTTCGGCAACCGCTTGTTGTAACGCTGCTATTGCTTCATCATGCTTTCCCTGGTCAAACAGCACGCGCCCGCGAAGAATGTCGTCTGCTATGGTACACGACTGGTATGGACTGTTGAACGGCATGAAGCGTGTCTTCAATCCTTCATCCTCCATCGCATCTTCGAGTGCATTGAGTGACTGTTCTGCCGACCCGAGATCTTTCTTCCCGAGGTATGCCATGCCTCGTGCGAAGTTGTCGAGCACCACGGCATACTTCCAGAACGCCGAAGGTTTTTCGGAGACGATGATCTCGTCCCATTTACCCAACCTTGCCAGTGCTATGGTAGGCATCATATAAACAAACTGTGCATAATTGTCGGTCGTGAAATCGGGATTCATCGCCACCTGTCTTTCGCGGGCGCGCTTATAGATGCGAAGCCCTTTGCTGTACATGCCTGCAGTCATGGCGCAGTAAGACTGAACAGCATAGTAATGTATCGACTTGTCTTTACCATAACCGACACCCGGAGCAACCCGGTTGATCTCGTTGTTGGCGTCATTCGCCTCGTCGTTCACTTTCACGCCTTTCGAATACAGACCGTTGCGTTGATACATGTGCGACGACATGTGCACCATGTGACCGACACCCGGCACCTGGTCTTTCAGCATATCGGCGGCAGCCAGCGCACGATTCGGCTGACGCGACGCTTCGGTTATGTGAATGAAATAGTGCATCACCGCAGGATGCTGTTCTTTCTTCAGAATTTCTTCACACATCGATACCAGTTCGCTGGTCCATGGTTTTGGATTTCCTTCATGATCCCAGAAGTCCCACTTATGCTGGAGCATGATAGCATCGATATATAATGCCTTGATGTTGTAGTCGTCGGGATATTTTTTTGTGAGTGCGATCAGCGCTGCTGCATAATTCTTGTCGAGCTCTTTCCGGTCTGCATTCGTGAGATCGTCCGAATATCTTTTGCTTAACGCATCAATAAGATCTTTTTCTTTAGCTGTAACGTTCGTCGAATGCTTCATCATTTCGGTCACAATACCGGGAACGTCTTTCGGCATTTGATAGACATAAGTATTGTAGAACGGACCTTTTGCTAGCGCAAGTCCCCAATGCGCCATGGCGTTGGATGGATCGAAGCGCGCTGCTTCACGAAACGACGCAACGGCTTCGGGAAAATGGTAACTGAAGTACAGGCTGAGTCCCTGGTTGAAATAGAATTGTGTGCTGTCGTTTTTCGTAGAGATAGGGTAGTGGAGCTTACCCCAGCCACTGAGCGCGCGGATGAACTTACCGTCGGCGCCGGCAATGGCGTCTTTGGCAGGTGTGCCGCACATAGCAATGTCGGTGGCTTGCTGACTTGCCGGCGTTTTGTGTATGACAAATTCGCTTACGATGATGGCAGAGATCGTAAAAATGAGGAGTATGATCGGTTTCATAACATCATGAAGTTAGCGAAATTTGATCCATGCAAAAATGCTAACAATGGGCGTCAAAAGTATGTGGAGAATTATAATTTCCTGGCTGCTCCTGATCGGCGTTGTGATCTTTAGAACAGTGTGGGTTTGGAAACGTCTTCAATCTCCCTCCTCGTAATTCACATCATTGTATCAGTACTTCGCTTTCTTTCTATAGGAGATCAGTCCTCCGGTCATGCTCGCAAAGCCGCCCACAAGACCGCCAATCAGTGCCGTTACGAACAACAACCAGCCAACAGTCTTCGTGGGAAAGATCCCCGCAATTTTTTCACTCAGTATTCCGTCGGTCGACGAATGAATTGAATACGCCATAATGAACCACAGCAATCCGACACCCAGCAACCCAGCGGCGAACGATGCGAAGCCACTCTGCCTGAAAAAAAATCCCGTTGCAAAAGCGCCGAGCGCCATCGTCCACCAGGGAAGAAATAATTGCAACACCCAGCTTACTAACAAAACGATAACTATATGGGCAACGAATTTCATTTTGATGCTGGTTTAAGCGTTGTTGTTGCTAGTGCCGATGAGCTCAATGCATCGGCTGGAGAGAACTGAAGTGTTATATACTTTCCGTGCGCCCACATATCGATCATGTTCGAATAGTACGGGCTGCCGGCATTGCCCGACTGTCCACCAGGATACACACCCCACGCTTTCACACCCGTCTTCTCAAGGCTTACGATCATTCTCCAGCTTGGTCCATGTGTACGCGTTGTTGCATTTACAATGTCGTGATTGCCACCTGCCCTGGTTCGTACGCCAAGCGATGGCAGCTGCATCAGGTGATTGATAACAGTGCCTTTGTAATCGGCCCATTTCGGATCTTCGTTATGATCGCTCTTCCATTTCTCAACAGCCTCAACTCCGAGTTTGAATGATTTGCGAATGAGCTCGCGCGCCGTTTCGATCTCATTGGTCGATTTGATATCGAAGAACGGAAGTGCCGGTTGCTCTTTCAATAATTTAATAGTGGTGAATGTTGTAGGCGGGTCGATGTAGTTATTGTCGTCGGCAAATTCATCCCAGGTCAATGGCATCAGGGCGTCCCACCACGCCTCATAATAGGAAGCTCCTTCGGAGTCTACGTTATTATTATAGTCCCACGACTTCAATACCTGATATGCTTTCTTTTCGGATTCGTTGAGTGATGTGGAATCGAGATTGCCCAGGAAATAAGGTAAGCTCTCTGATGCTTTCAGGTTGTAATTGTCCTGTTGCAGCTTCATCATGTCTTGCGGCGTGGCTTTTGTAAGTGCACCGAGCACAGCGTTGATCCTGCGCGTTGCGATAGGCTTCGTAGCTGGAGCCATTGATATAATATGGGTAGGTTGCATCGGCAGGATACTGGTTAGCGCTGCTGGCGAATCCGCGAGCCGGATTTTTATCCATCACGTTCTGATCGAAAGGAATAAATGCTTTCCATTCCTGCTGAGTCTTCGTTCCATCGAGTATAAACTTGCCTTCATCTTTTCTTCTCACGGGAAATCTTCCCTGCACACGAATAGCAATGTCACCTGCGGTAGAAGCAAACACAAAATTCTGAGCCGGGGTCTGAAAGTGATCGAGTGCGCTCATGAACTCATTATAGTTATGAGCCCTGTTGAGCTCGTAAAAAGTCTGAAGCTCGTTAGATCCATCGTGCGATAGCCACCTGAATGCATAAAGATTGGCGAGATCTTTTCCGTGAAAGCTCATGTCATAAACGACCGGCCCCTGGTGCGTGTAAGTAACAGTGTCGTAGAACGGTTCCTGTCCTTTGATCCCGATCTTCTCGATAACCTTTCGTGATTTTTTCCACGCGCCATCGCTGAGGTATTCGTCAAGCTTGTTGTCTTTGAACTTGACCTTATAAAAGTCGACGGCGTCACGTTGGGCATTGGTAACTCCCCATGCGATAGAGTCATTGAATCCGATGATCACACTGGGTGCACCTGGTAGTGAGCTGCCCATCACGTTCATGTCGGGGGTATTTAAGTGAATGGCAAACCAGATAGACGGGAGCGATAAGTTGAGATGAGGATCATTGCACAGCAGTGGTGCGCCCGTTGCAGTCTTGCTGCCGCTCACCACCCAATTGTTACTCCCAACGTCCTTATTGGCCATGCGATGTGATCTCACATCCACCAACCCACCAGGTACAGCAAGCGGAATAGTATCGAGTGTCACTGGTTTGAACTTCCAGTTCTTTGTATGATCAACGATGGGGTCGCCAACATTTTCATTGTCGGGCCACAGCAGGTCTATCGCAGGCTTTCCAAGCATCGCAAGGGCGCGCGTCATCTCTTTATCTTTCTCGCCCATGTTTAATGTTTGAGCCATGTTCTTCAGCAACATCGCGCAGTCGAGATTGGTCCATTGTTCGGGCTTATAGCCGAGCAGTTTATATTCAAACGGGAGCTTATTGTCGTCGAGAGAATTAATGAATGCGTTCACGCCAGCAGTATAGCTTGTAATCGCTTTAAAGCTTCCCGGATTTGCTTCCATCTCACGAAGGGAATTCTCTGCTGCATACACCATTCCCAGCCGGCGTTGCGACCTGTCACGTTCAAGTAAACCGGGTCCAAGAATTTCAGCGAGACGTCCTTTGCCCGCGCGGATCTGGGTCTCCATCTGCCATAGCCGCATCGAAGCTGTAACATATCCTTGCGCAAAGTAGATATCCTCATCGTTGGTGGCGAAGATGTGTGGGATCATGGCGCTGTCGTAGATGACGGTCACCTGACCCTTGAGCCCGGGAACATCAAGGGTTCCGGGAATGGGTTCAATCACCGCGTTACGCGGGATCCCATGAAAGGGATCCAACACAGTTCCAAGGGCAGGAATCGCACCCCAGCCACGGTTGAGCGCATAAACGAGCGAGACAGTAATAATAAGGGAGATGAGTACTTTAAATGTTTTCATGCTTTGAGGGAGCAGACAGACTACGAAAAACGATTGCCTGGGCTAAATTCTCTTAAAATTAAAAGGATTTCCGATTAATTTTGGCCCTGCTTTGCCGGCAGGCAGGCTAAACTGTTCAGTGAAAGAGATCCTCGAAAAATACCCGAAAGCCCTTGTTAAGCGGGCGTCACAGGTCAAAGCTCTTGTATTCGATATCGATGGGGTGCTTACCGATGGTAAGATCATCTATGACGAGTCGGGAAAAGAAATAAAAGCATTCAACGTGAAAGACGGCTTGATCGTAGCACACCTCCGAAAGGCTGGTATCGTCGTTGGCGCTATCTCGGGCCGCGAGTCTGCCGCAGTTAGTAAACGTGCTTCCGAGTTGAAACTCGATTTTTGTCACCAGGGTATTATCGACAAAGCTTCAGTGTTCCTGAAATTGATTGACTACTATCATCTGAAGAAGAAAGAAACGGCTTATATCGGCGATGATATTAATGATGTCTCTGTATTACGACAGGCCGGTATCTCGATCTGTCCTGCCGATGCTCCGATCTATGTAAAGAAGATTGCGGAGGTAACAACAGATGCGAAGGGAGGACAGGGTGTTATGCGTGAGGCAGCCGATCTCTTGCTGGCGTCGCGTGGTTATTTTGAAAAAATGTTAAAGAGCCTTTGATCATGGAACGATTTAAAGATAAAGTAAGCATCGCCGACAACGTAGTGTTGGGTGGTGATAAGATGGTGTTGTTTGCCGGTCCTTGTGCCGCAGAGAGCTTCGACATCTGTATGGAGACCGGCACCGCAGTAAAAGCAATATGTGCAGAGCTTGGTATCGGTTATGTATTCAAATCATCGTTCGATAAAGCCAATCGTACATCTTCGTCATCGTATCGCGGACCATCGATAGATTCCGGTCTCGGTATTTTAGAGCGTGTAAGAAAAGAACTGAAGGTTCCAATTGTTACAGATGTTCACGAAAGTGCACAATGTGCAGAAGTGGCTTCCGTTGTCGATGTGCTTCAGATACCAGCATTTCTTTGCAGGCAAACAGATCTCCTCATAGCTGCTGGTAAGACAGGCAAGCCGGTGAAGATCAAGAAAGGTCAGTTCATGGCTCCGGAAGACATGCAGTTTGCCGTGGAGAAGGTGAGGGGCGAAGGCAACAATAAAGTATTCCTCACTGAACGTGGCTCAAGCTTCGGATATCACAATTTGGTTGTAGACTACAGGTCACTTCCGATAATGCGTCAGTATACACCCGTTGTGTTTGATGTAACGCACAGTGTACAACGACCAGGTGGGTTGGGAGGAAAGAGCGGTGGAGATCGTCAATATACCGGTACGCTGGCATGTGCAGCGGCTGCTGCGGGCGTGGATGGCTTTTTTATTGAAACGCATCCGACTCCTGAAACAGCTTTAAGCGATGGTCCGAATATGATCCCTCTGCGAGAAATGAGCGATTTTGTCAAAAAAATAAAGCAATTTTGGGACTTGAATAAGGATCAATGAAGTATTCCCTCGGTATTCTGTTTTTACTCATCCTGCTATCTTCCTGCGTTCAGAACCGGAAAATCGTGTACCTGCAGAATAATGACCTCCATAAGGAAGTTCCGTTAGACAGCACCGTACACAAATACTCAGTAATTCCCTACGATTATAAGATCCAACCCTGGGATATCCTTTTGATAAGGTTTGAGAGTCTTACTGATAAGGAGTTTGATTTTTTGAAAACGGACCAACAGGTGCCGATGGTGTCTAACGGTTCCGTGCCTCTCGCCGGCGAACTTGTATCGGCAGAGGGAGAGCTTCATTACCCGGTGATTGGTACGGTAAAAGTTACAGGGCTCAGCGTGTCTGAGATCCAAGAAAAACTGCAACAACTTGCTGACCAATACCTCGAATCGCCAAAGGTGACTGTACGACTTTTGAATTTTCGTGTAACTGTATTGGGAGAAGTAACGAAGGAAACCCAGGTCACACTTTCTAACTACAGGGTGAATATGATGGAGGCTATCGGGTTAGCGGGAGGATTGGGCGAGCTGGCCGACCGTACGAAGGTGAAGTTGATACGCCAATCTGGTAACGAGGCGTCGGTTCAATACATCGACTTGTTGGATGAGAAGTTTATTGAATCCCCTTACTACTATGTTCATCAAAACGATATCATCGTTGTGCCTCCATTAAAGCAAAGGGCCTTCAGGAGATATTTCGGATCGAACCTCGCCCTGATAGTATCGTCAGTGTCTGTCTTGTTACTCACCTATAACCTTCTAACCACCCACTAGACATTGGTACCTAATGCGAACAATGTTACTGCGCCAAACCAGCCGGTGGCTGTGCAGGGTGTTCAGATAGATATAAAGCGAATTCTATTTAGGGCGCTGAGATTCTGGTACCTGATAGTGCTCTCACTGGGTGTTTGTTTCACATGCGCGTATTTAGTTAACAGGTACTCCGTAAGGATCTACCCCGTAAGTGCATCGATTATCATTAAAGAGAAGGAAGATCCATCTAGCGGAAAACTCCTATACAACAACCCTCTGGTAGTTACTACCGAAACTATCTTAACGAGCTATATCTCTAAAATCATATCCGCTTATTCAATCTGCTGTTGATGAGCTGGAATTTGAAACGACTTTTTACCAGGAAGGTAACTTTCTGACGTCTGAAGCCTATAGATCGCTTCCTGTGAAGCCATTCGTGGACAAAGCACGTTCTGTTGGCTCTGCAAAGTTTTATTTCACTATCCTCAACGAGAAGGAGTTTGCTTTGAGCCCTCTGGAAGAGGAAAATCCGACAGAATCGAAGTTCAATTTCGGTGACACCATTTCTTACAATAGATTGAAATTGGGATTCATATGCTGCCCGATTTCAAAGAATACTACAATAAACGCTATGTCTTTTCGTATTCACATCCATCCATTCTTACAGGGCAATACGTCGGTAAGCTTAATGCGACCTGGGCGGAAGAGGGTGCCGGCGTTATTAACCTGTTCACAAACGGGCCGATTCCCCAGAAAGAGATCGACTTTCTTAACGGGGTGATAAGGCAATACCAGCAATATGACCTGGAGAAGAAGAACCAGCGGCCACTCTTGCCATCGAATTTATTTCGCTTCAGCTTAATGGCATCACCGACTCTTTGCGAAACGCCGAGATGGCCGTTGAGAGCTTCAAACGTAGAAATGTGTTGACCGATTTGAGCACCGAGGCCGAACGCCTGTATAAAAAGGTGGAGGATCTCGAGGTTCAAAAAACGGAGCTGTCTCTTCGGGGAAACTATTTTGACTATCTAACCAAATACATATCGGTCTAACAACGAGATTGATCATGTGATACTTCCCAGTTCTGTTGGGATCAGCGATGCTATCTTGTCGCAATTGGTGGAGCAAATGATTGACGCTCAAACCAGCTTGAAACTGAATGTGGAAAAGAACAATCGGTTAATCCATTGGTACTGGAGGAAAAAGCAACGGATACAGGAAGTACGGTCCAGCATCATTGAGGCCGTCAAGAATCAACAGTCATTAGATAAACTTCGTCTCGATTTCCTCAACAAGGGCATAAATGATGTACAGAAGATGATGAATACATTACCAGGCGCTGAACGTGAATTCATAGTATCAAACGAGAATATGCGTTACTGGAAAGTCTATATCTCTTTCTTTTACAGAAACGTGCCGAAGCGGGAATTTCGAAAGCGTCGAGCACAAGTGATATACTTGTTGTGAATCCCCCTATGCAAACCGCAGGCGCTATAACTCCAAAAATTACTCAGAATTATATATTGGCTCTCGTGGCGGGGCTGGGTTTCCCTTTACTCGCGTTCTTGTTGCTCGAGGTTTTCAATGTTCGGATTCAGTCGAGAGATGACATCGAGAAACTTACAACGATACCATTTATTGGAGGCGTCGGACACAAGCATGGCGAAAACAACCTGGAGGTACTTCAATCTCCCAAGTCCGCGATCGCCGAATCATTCAGAGCCCTGCGCTCAAACCTAAGTTATTTCATGGCCGGAAAACCAAAGGTATTTTCATGATAACCAGCTCGATCAGCGGTGAAGGAAAAACTTTCACGACAATCAACCTGGCATCAGTGCTGGCCTTGTCGGGAAAGAAAACATTAATCATCGGGGCCGAGGGCCGACTTACGCAAGCCTCGTTTACATCCCGACTTTGGTCTAAGCAATTCGGTTGGCCTTAGTAACTATCTCGCCGGGTTGGCCGGATATTCAAATATCGTACAGGCAACGAAATTTGATAACCTGTACCTGGTGGCGAGTGGTCCTGTGCCCCCCAATCCTTCCGAGCTTCTCCTCAGCACGAAAATGGCAGAGTTCATAGAGGAAGCGAAAAATGAATTTGATTACATAGTTATAGACACGCCGCCATTTGCTCTTGTTACCGACGCGTTCATGCTCTCTGGGTTTGTTGATCATACCATTTTCGTTGTTCGACAAAATTATACTCCGAAAGGATTGCTGCGAACTTCAGAAGACTTTTATCGTGCAGGTAAATTGAGAAGCATCGGTATCGTCTTCAATGATATTTATAGATCGGGCTACGGTTATGGCTATGGCGACGGTTATGGCTACGGTTACGGCTACGGTTACGGTTATGGCTATGGCTACGGAAAATCGAAGAACGGTTATGGCTATTATACCGAATCGAAGTAGTGAAAAATGATCTATGAGCACAACCGCAGTAAATACAAGGAAGGATGAGGAGCCGTGGGACACGGTGCTCAGCGCAAAGAGATCGCTGTTCCAGATCGACTTAAAAGAGCTTTGGCAATACCGCGACCTGATTTGGATGTTCGTCAGGCGCGACATCGTTACTGTTTATAAGCAGACGATCCTTGGACCGATCTGGTTTGTGATCCAACCGATCTTAACAACGCTTACATACGTATTGATATTCGGAAACATTGCCGGCATTTCCACCGACGGGCTTCCCAAGATCCTCTTTTATTTATCAGGCATTGTCATCTGGACCTACTTCGCCGATACGTTCAACGCAACGTCGCGCACATTCATCGATAACACCTCGATCTTTGGAAAAGTATATTTCCCCCGACTTGCCATGCCGATATCAAAGACGATATCCGGTATGATGAAGTTCTTCATTCAGTTTGGCTTCTTCCTCGTAATTCTTTTCGTTTTCTGGCTCAACGGAAGTGATGTGCATCCGAATATATGGGTTCTCATGACGCCGCTGTTACTGCTTCTGATGGCAGGAATAAGTCTAGGCCCTTGGTATCATATTCACTTCCCTCACAACCAAGTATCGCGATCTGACTTTTCTTATCGTATTCGGAATTCAACTGCTTATGTATGCTACGCCTGTGGTGTATCCTGCATCGCTGGTTCCCGAGAAGTACCGATTTATCATTCTGGGAAATCCACTCACTGCTATTGTTGAAACATTCCGTTATGCTTACCTGGGATCGGGGACTTTTAATCCCGGAGCCTTGCTTTATAGCTGTTGTTTTACTCTTGTTGCCCTCATCGTAGGCATCCTGATCTTTAATAAAATGGAGCAGAACTTTATGGATACTGTTTAACCGGGATGGGTAGGACTGTTATCAAAGCGGAAGAACTGGGAAAGATGTATCGTCTCGGTGAAGTGGGTACAGGAACCATTTCTCATGATCTAAATCGGTGGCTTGCGAGGATCCGTGGAAAAGAAGATCCGTTCGCCACAGTAGGACAATCCAACGACCGTACTTCAAAAGCAAGCGCAGCTGATTATGTGTGGGCGATCAAGGACATCTCGTTCGAACTTGAACAAGGAGATGTTTTAGGGATCATCGGACGTAACGGAGCTGGGAAGTCAACACTTCTCAAAGTCCTTTCAAGAATAACGGCACCCACAAAGGGATATGTGAAAGTAAGAGGAAGAATTGCATCGCTCCTTGAAGTCGGCACGGGGTTTCATCCCGAGCTTACCGGTCGGGAGAATGTATATATGAATGGGACGATCCTCGGCATGAGAAAAAGAGAGATCGATGCAAAGCTCGACAGCATCATCGATTTGCTGGCGTTGCGAGATACATAGATACACCAACGAAACGATATTCGTCGGGCATGCAGGTGCGTCTCGCATTTGCAGTTGCCGCATTTCTCGAACCCGAGATCCTGATCGTGGATGAAGTTTTGGCTGTTGGCGACGCTGAGTTTCAGAACAAAGCCATTGGCAAGATGCAGGACGTGAGCAGAAACGAAGGAAGAACAGTTATCTTCGTAAGTCATAATATGGACTCGATCAGGGCCATCACAAAAACGGCATTTGTTCTCGAAAAAGGACGACAGACCTACAGTGGGGAAAGTTCTGACGTGGTCAGGAAGTACTTTGAAGAGCTCGCGAATAAAGAGCTCAAGGGTAAATGGAACAACGAACACAACTTCGATCAAAGTCTCCGGTTTATTTCGGTGGAGTTTATAGCAGGTAAGGTCCGCTTTGGACTTTCTGAGGACATCGACATTGACTTGCGCTATGAACTGATCGAGGACGTTCAAAACAGCGGAGTTGCGTTGAACGTTACCACACCTGATAAAACTATCGTTTTTGGATCACTCGATTCCGATGGAGATTATTCGCGATATGTAATGAAGCGCAAAGGAGTGTATAATTCACACATCCGGATTCCGGCCCATATACTTCATGAAGGAAAATATTCTATCAAGTTGAGTTGGGGTATCCCGCAACGCGAGGTTTTTCGGGTTCACGAAGATGTTCTGATCTTCGAGGTTTTCCCAGACCTGCACGACAATCCGATCTTTAATCGAAAAAGCGGTGCAATCCTGCCGAAGCTCGACTGGATTATAAAGATCAATCCGTAAAGCTTACTTGACATGGAAGCGATCGAGGACATACAGATAGCTAAAACAGGTGAAGCGCCACTCTTCTCGCGTTTGAAATACATTTCTCCGGAGAAGAATCAATCAAATCTCGTAACACCTGCAAATAAGAACGTGAGGGATATTGTCTACAAGCAAACTATTCAAAAGGAAGTTTGGCACCCTCTGAAAGATCTCATTCAACCAGATGGATCAGTGGATATTTTGATAAGTCAGTCCGACCGTTATGGGCTTCCGCAACGCACGGTGGTGTGCAAAGCCACCGGCCTGATGCGGACGGATCCATTTTATACAACTGACTATCTAAACACATTTTATGTTCACTACTATCGCGATCTGTATAGCAACAACGAAGTCTCAAGAGATGTTGTTCTGCGCGAGCAGATCGATCGTGGCTCAGGGTATTTTAGACTCCTGAAGAATGATCTGAAAGAAAAAGATAAAGTTCTCGAGATCGGTTGTGGCATGGGGGGCATCCTGATACCTTTCAAACTGGCGGGTATGCAGGTGACTGGTATCGATCTAGGTCCAGAGTTTATCTCTCTCGGTAACAAATTCGATCTCAACCTGTACGTAAAGTCGGTCGACGATCTGTTGAAGGAATCGACGGAGTATGACCTGATCATTCTGTCTCATGTGATTGAGCATATTCCGGACCTGAATAATTTCCTGGGGAAGGTGAAAACACTTCTAACTCCGGCTGGTAAAATATTCATAGCTGTGCCAGGTATCAAGTACATACACGAAACCTACAACGGTAACCTGCATTTATACCTTCAAAACGCCCACTGCTGGTCTTTCACGAAAACTACGTTGACCGCTATTCTTAATATGAATGATCTCAACGTCAATTACATTGATGAACAAATTAACTGTATTGCCTCGAAGGCATCGAAAAGGATTGGAAGAGTCGATGTTACCCACGAAGGCGACAATGTGATATCCTACCTGGAAAACACAGAGAAGCAATTTCAAAAGAAGACCTCGTTTCTCCGGAGGGCTTACCGATCGGTAATGCTCCGAACCGAAACGTTACTCTTCGGCAGGTTCTGACAATGGTTTTATGAGCAGTAAGATTAATTTTGCCACCGATTTTCCGCGAAACCAATATTGAAATGCGTGACAAGCTGCTTGTCTTTGGTTCTGGTTTCCTTGTCAAACATATTGCCGGGCAGTTTTTGTCGACCGGCGGAGATGTGTGTATACTTTATAATGAGCACACCGTTCCAGGAATTGACAAGGGCAAGCAGGTGAAGCGGAAGGAGGGGAACACATTAGATATTCTTTCGACTTATCAGCCGGGCTACTTATTGTTTGCAACGGGCGACTCTTTCGTCAGCGATAATATTGATATCGGGAAGTCGATCACGAAGAACGTAATGGATACGTTAGGAACATTAGAGATAATATTCCAAAATCATTCATCATTTAATTTCATTAAAAAGATACTGGTAATAGGCTCGGCAGCAGAATATGGTCGCGAGTACCAAAATGCCATCGCAGAGTCGACACCAACTCATCCTACATCCATCTACGGTCTTACTAAAATATTTCTTTACGACACCAGCATGTACTATGCATGGAAAGGATTGCCGGTAGTGCACGTGCGTCAGTTTAATGCGATAGGGCCGTTTCAAAGAGATGTATTTGTATTATCGTCGTTTTGTAAGCAAATTGCGATGATTGAGAAGGGTTTGAAGGAACCGCAAATGACGGTTGGTAACCTGCTCGCCGAACGCGACTTCATCGATGTGAGAGATGCGGCCAATGCTTACTGCCTGCTGTTCGACGCCGGAGTTCCCGGCCATGTTTACAACCTTGCTTCCGGTATTTCTTTTGCGATCGAGGACCTGCTCGATATTTTGCTGGAGCTAACCACTTACAAAGAAAAGTCTATCAGGATAGAGAGAACTGTGGACTCTGCGGCACGCAAGAACATGCTTGCAAGCAGGTTGTTGGCAGATACTACAAAACTAAAAGAACTTGGATTCAAGCCTCAGTATACTTTAAGACAGACAGTCGGGGACACATTAAATTTTTGGAGACAGAATGTATAATAGTAATCGCATCCGGACATTAATTGAAAAACCGGATTCACCGGTATATATTATTTGTGAGATTGGGATCAATCACAACGGTTCTCTGGCAAAAGCGCTTGAGCTTATCGATGCCGCTAAAGAAGCTGACGTTGATGCCGTAAAATTTCAGAAGAGAAGCCTCCCTGATATTTATGGAAAAGCCATTCTGAAAGACGCTAACAGCGCCGAATGGAATTTCGATTACATGATCCCATTATTGAAAGAGTATGAGCTTTCGGAAGACGACTACCGCATCATTCGAAAGAAATGCGACGACCTCGAACTCGATCTTATTATTACACCATTCGACCTCTCTTCCGCCGAATTTGTTGCAAAGCTCGGCGTATCGGCTTTTAAGATCGCTTCAGCAGACATGACCAACCTTGCACTCGTTGAGAAGTGCGGATCATACGGCCTGCCCGTTATCATTTCAACAGGCATGTGGGAAAAGTCGGATATCGAAACGTGTGTTAAAAGGTACAAGGACAAAGGCATTCAGTACATCCTGCTTCATGCGCAGTCGACCTATCCGTCGCCTTATGAATCATTGAATCTCAAGTTCATCGAAGAATTGAAGAAGCTATCGAACCCTGTAGGTTTTTCAGGGCACGAAAGAGGCACGTTCATTCCGATCGCCGCAGTTGCGATGGGATGTAAAGTGATCGAGAAACACATTACTTTCGATCGTAATGAAATAGGTCCCGACCATAAAGCTTCGATGCTTCCTGAAGAATGGAAAGACATGGTTCACAACATCCGCATGTTGGAGAAATCGCTCGGTGCGCGCAAGGAAGTGAACCAGGCAGAGAAGCTCAACCGTGAAGTTTTTGCAAAGTCAGCCGTTGCGAAGAGCGACATAAAAGCGGGCCACATACTTGTACCGGAGGACGTAGAGCTCAAGTCGCCCGGAAAAGGGATTTTCCCCCATGAGATCATCAAGTACTATGGCCAGGTGCTGAAGAACGACGTTAAGGCGAATCATTACATCGCGAAGACGGATTTCGAAAATGTGATCACGATAGGGGAATGGAAACTGCCGAAGTTCTCCAGCACCTGGGGTATCAAATGCAGGTTCCACGACTTTGAAGCTTACAATGTTTTGCACGCGCCGTCGGTTGAGTTCCATTGTTCGCAGACCGACCTCGATGTTGACTTCAGGCCAAAGGAGTCGCCGAATCCTTCGCAGCTTATTGTTCATGCTCCTGAGATCTTCGATCGTGAACTGTTCGATATCTGCTCCGACGATGAAACGAAGGTGAAACGATCACTTCATATCCTGCAACGTTCTATCGATAAGACACTCGAGCTTGCAAAATATTTTCCTGCAAAGAAACCGAAGATGGTGATCCACCTGGGTGGAATGTCGCTCAACGTTCGCGATCTGAAGGACACGCGGCCAATGATGGACAATGCTATCCGCAACTTCAAACCTTTTCATCAATACAAAGACGATCTCGATATTCTCCCCGAGAATCTTCCGTCACGGCCGTGGTATTTCGGAGGCGAATGGTATCAGCATGGTTTCGCTACCGCGGAAGATATGAGGTATTTCTGCGAGACCTACGGACTCGGAATGACCTACGATATCTGTCACGCGTTCCTGTATTGCCAGGTTCACAATAAAGATATTGTAAAGTATACCGAGACCGTAATGCCTATCGTAAAGCATCTGCATTTATCGGATGCACGTGGAATAAATGGCGAAGGTGTTCAATTGGGTGAAGGCGAAATGAACCTCGATGCCGTATTCGATAAAATGAAGGGTTACAAAGATACCTGGGTAACGGAGATCTGGAGTGGTCACCTTCATAATGGAGCGGGTACATACAAGGCCATGCAGATACTTGGTAAGTACGATAATATCATCTAGGCTAAATGTCGAAAGTCATTGCATTCGTGCCTGTCAGATGTGGCAGCAAGTCGATTCCTCTAAAGAATATCAAACCTTTTTGTGGAAAGCCTTTGGTGTACTGGACTGTGAAGGCCCTGCAAGATTCGAACGTCGACGAGATCTATGTCGCTACTGACTGTAAGGAGATAAAAAACACTGTTAACGGGTTCTCGTTCTCCAAAGTTAAAATTTACGACCGTGACCCAGAGAATGCACAGGATACGTCGAGCACAGAGTCTGTGATGCTTGAGTTTATTGGAAAGCAGGATTTTGCCGACGATGATAAATTCATTTTAGTTCAAGCGACAAGCCCACTCTCCGAGACAAGCGATTTCAATGCAGCCCTTGAGAAGTATCTTTCAGATAAAGCTTACGACAGCCTGCTCACCTGTGTGCGGGTAAAGAAGTTCCTGTGGAACGACGATGGAACGTCCATGAACTACGACTATCGACGTCGTCCTCGCCGGCAGGATTTCAACGGCGTGCTGATGGAAAACGGTGCATTTTATATCAATACCGTTGGGAATATTGAAAGATACAACAATCGTCTGTCGGGGAAGATCGCAGTTTATGAAATGCCGGAATATAAGAATGTAGATATCGACGAACCCGACGATTGGGCAGCGGCCGAGAAGTTGATGAACCGTTTTATACTTTATCGATGAGCGTTAGGAGTCTTATAAGAAACTGGCTGGTTCCCCCTGGCTATCTCAGGATCGCAAGGTCTATCATCGGTGAAGAGAAAAAAATTGAAAAACCCGGTGTGTTTCAACTTCCCGGTGCATCTGCGAATCTTGAAACATTTCGTGGCGGCAACAAACAGCAGCGATGTTTTATTTTGGCAACAGGACCTTCGATAAAAACGCAGGATCTTTCGCGTCTGAAAGGTGAAAACTGTATTGCTGTAAGTTGGTTTCATTTGCACGAGCATATTGAGGCTATAAGACCAAAGTGGCATGTATTGGCACCGCTTCATCCTCCATTCGATGACAAGACCAATCAAAAACAGTTCGACTCGCTCTATACTATCTATAAGGATCGGAACGACATCCGGTTTTTATTGGGTCATACCGACTACTTTGATCATTCATATTTCAATTACCTCACGAAGTCGGACAGTCGGTTTTCAGACCGCTTTAAGAATGAAACGTGGTTCCTCAACTATTCCACTCCCGGGCAATTGGATGAGAGTACATATATGAATGAAAGCACATGGGATATCATGAAAGGTCCGTTCGAATTGCGTACTGTGATCTATCCGGCCATTCAACTCGCGTATTTTCTTGGCTTCAGCGAAATCATTCTTGTGGGTTGCGATCACGATTATCTTTCCGATATTACAAGAGTGGAAAACCATCATTTCTATGCCGAGAATAAGGGCGTTTCGGATAAGGAACACCTAAGCGACTTCAGCATGGAACGGTGGTTTTATGAATATTATATGCGATGGAAACAATATCGGTTGATGAGAGAATTTCTTTCATCAAGGTCTGTTAGTATTGTTAATGCGACCAACGGAGGAATGTTGAACGTGTTTCAAAGGGTTAAATTTGAAGAAATAGTTTAGTCGATGTCCGGTTATCTAAAGCGAGGTATCAGATCAATGGCTTCGGCCATTTTCGATGCGTTTTTTATTCGCAGCAAACAGGGCCGTCGTCTCAGCGCAATTAATTACCTGATCGATGGTGTACGGATTGACGGACACATCAGCCCTAAAGCAAAGGTAAATCCTCCCTTCCAGATGTACGGATCTTACGTTGGTGACTTCACCTACATCGCACCAGGCTCGCAACTGAACATGATTACGATCGGAAAATTTTGTTCGATAGGACCTAACCTGTTCGCAGGATATGGAATTCATCCACTTAATGGCATCAGCACCAGCCCGATGTTCTATTCGACGTTGAGACAGAATGGCTCCAGTTTATCGGACACCAATAAGATCAAGGAACGCGCTTCGATTACAGTTGGCAATGACGTGTTCATCGGGGCCAATGTCACGATACTCGACGGCGTAACGATCGGCGACGGCGCGGTAATTGGTGCCGGCGCAATCGTATCGAAAAGCATTCCCGACTACGCCATCGCCGTCGGTTCCCCAATCCGGATCGTGCGATACCGCTTTGATGAGCCCACCATTCAAAAGTTTCAGAAAATAAAATGGTGGGATTGGCCTGAGGAAAGATTGTTGGAGGTCGAGAAGGATTTTTTCAACGTGGAAGAATTCGTAAAACGACACGATTAATTCAATGTACCCGAAGATATCAGTCATTGTCCCCAATTATAATCATGATACGTTCCTGGAGCGATGCATCTTATCCGTCATAGATCAGGATTATCCGAATAAGGAACTTATTGTGATCGACGGTGGCAGCACCGACAACTCTGTTGAGATCATTAAACGCCACTCGCAACATATTACGTTTTGGGTTTCTGAAAGAGATAAAGGCACTTTCGAAGCCAATAACAAAGGCCTTCGCAAGATGTCGGGTGACTACTGGAGTGTATTGAATGCCGATGACGTGTTGCTGCCGGGTGCATTACGAACAGTTGCAGAAGCTATCGAACAAAATCCGGGGGTGAAATGGTTAACAGGCGGCTCCCTGAGGTACGACTCAAATGACCAGGTTATTGGAGAGATGAGCCCTGTGGAGCCGGTTCCAGTTGCGGGCTATACCTTTCTGGCAAGTTGTTGGATAGATCACCCTTCTACGTTTTTGCACCGGAGTGTTGTAGAGGATGTTGGTCCGTTTGATGCCTACCACTTGATGGACTATGATTACTGGTTAAGAATGGAGGCCGCAGGATATAGTCCTTATTTAATACAAAAGATGCTGTCGGCGCAAAGGGTGCATGAAGGCTCTAAAAGTTTCAATGCGGTTAAGCTGCATGAAGAATTCTTCAAGTTGATGACGTCTTTTTGTGAAAAGCACGGTATTGAGACGAAGGATGCGCGAGATCGTTTGAAGGGACAGGAAGGACATGTTACGCGACTACGGGCTGCACTGCTTCTTAAAGCCAATAAGCGCTTTGATGTACTTCGGGTCCTGTTTCAGTTTATCATGCGATACCCCGCAACAATCCTTCAACGATGGCCATGGGGTTTCGTAAAACGCGTGGTGTTGGGCACTCGGAAAAATGATCCAGCCAATGACGAAAGGCTGACTGGTGAAGGAACTGGTAATTGGAATACACTCTCGAATAGTTAAAACTTAAGAAGACGATCAAGTGAAACCTGGCAGGTATGTTGACCTTTTGACTTCCAATAGTATAATTCTTCGAAATGTATACGTCAACAGCCAATTGATTTTCTGGAGGGGTTTCAATATTCTGAATGAATCGAAGTTGAACCTTGTAGAGCCGGATTATTATCGTAAGCCTGTCAATTACTTTAAGTTTATTTGGATCAACTACTTCCGTCGCAAAACCAGGCGTATATCGGGAAATACATTATGGGTAGTCGATGAATGGTCGGGGAACTACTATCATTGGTTGGTCGAAAGTCTTACAAAAATCCTTTCAGTCAGGCGACCCTTCAGCGAGTTTACGATCCTGGTTCCTTCTTCATTCAGCAAGTCGGGATTTCATGAAAGCAGTATGAAACTCTTGAATCTTCGATACGAGTATTTCGATGATATTTCGGAGATCGCTTATTGCAGCAAATTATACTTACCGCTGAATGTGGCGATTACCAGCACGGCCAATCCGCCGTATATAAGAAAGCTGCGCGATTTATTTATAGCAACTGTAACAGCAACCAGTGCACCTGAGCGGATCTACATCAGCAGGCGACTTGCTGCGAAGAGGAAAATAAGCAACGAGGCGGCAGTGATCGAAATTCTTGAAAGGCACCGGTTCAGGATAGTTGACTGTGAAAAATTATCGTTCGTTGAGCAGCGCGACATGGCGTCGAATGCAAATGTACTGATCGGCCTTCATGGTGCGGGACTTACCAATATGCTGTTTATGGGTGAGGGTAAGCTGCTTTTTGAACTGCGCCGCGAGAATGAAGAAAATTTTTGTTTTGAAAACCTCGCGGATGCACTTCATCTTAAGTATAGGTTCCTTGAGTGTAAAAATATGGGCGACGACCCGCACAATTCTGATTTCTATGTTAACTTGGAGCGCCTCGAAGAAGCCCTTAAATCTATCTGAATAATAGTTATGAAGCGTATACTGGTGACCGGCTCCTCTGGTCTGATCGGCTCCGAAGTAAGCAGGCATTTTCACGATCTTGGATGGGAAGTACACGGCATCGATGCTAATCAACGTGCAGTTTTTTTTGGTGAAAAGGGAGACACAAGATGGAATCAAAAGCGACTCCAGGAAGAGCTTAAGAATTTTCACCACATCGAACTCGATATCCGTGATCGGGCAGGAGTGTTAAAAACAATCCGCGAGTTAAAACCCGATGCTATTGTGCACACGGCTGCTCAACCCAGTCATGATCGTGCTGCCGCTATTCCCTTCGACGACTTCGATACGAACGCAGTTGGAACGTTCAATATGCTGGAGGCCACCAGGCAATACAGTACCGAAGTTCCATTTGTTCACCTTTCAACTAATAAGGTGTACGGCGATGCACCGAATCGAATTAAGCTCAAAGAGCTTGAGACGCGATGGGATTACGATGACGATGCCTACGAGCATGGTATTCCCGAAACGTTCACGATCGATCAGAGCAAGCACTCACTTTTCGGCGCCTCTAAAGTGGCCGGTGATATTTCTGTGCAGGAATATGGTCGTTACTTCAATATGCCGAGCTGTGTATTAAGAGGAGGTTGTCTCACAGGCCCGAATCATAGCGGCGTGGAATTGCACGGTTTTTTAAGTTATCTCGTTAAATGCAATCTCGAAAGTAAGACTTACACCGTCTTCGGATATAAAGGGAAACAGGTTCGTGACAATATTCATAGTCACGATGTATCTCGGTTTATCGAGGAGTTCATCAACAAACCCGGGATAGCCGAAGTATACAACATCGGCGGGGGTAAAGACAATACCTGTTCTATACTGGAAGCTTTTAAGATTGCCGAGAAGTTTACCGGGAAGAAGATGAACTACACTTATACAGATCAGAATCGAGAAGGAGATCATATTTGTTACTACAGTGATCTTCGCAAGATGATTAAGCATTATCCAAACTGGAACATCACCATATCCGTCGAAGAAACGATAAGGCAGATCGTTGAGTCGTGGAAGACAAGATCTTGATTTAACAATGCAATCCCCGAAAGGAATGAGACATCAACAGCTCGATCAGGAATGGATTTTTTTCCAATCAAAGATTGCCTGAGATGACTTCGTCCCACGCCCGATTGCTTTACATTTCTTCCATCCTTCCGAACACAAGCTCTGGGGCGCACATAGCCATTTACAGGCACTTTGTCCTGAAGCACGATTTTGATATTGCCGTCGCGGGATATGTTTCGGAAAATGCGATGATCAACAACAAATTTACGATCAGGCGTAGTCGCTTAGTTGACAGATTGATGCATAGCAGGTTTTCAAGGATTGCATACAATGCCGAATACCTGGCGAATTGGTACAGAGTTCCGTCAGACTTGTTGGAATTTGCACGTAAGTTTAAGCCCGATGCGATCTTTACTGTGCCCGACAACACGCACAGCGGCCTTGCGCTTGGGCTCAGTAAAAAACTTAACGTTCCGTTGATTGTCGACTTTCAGGATCTTTTTCCTTTGTCGAGATTCATTCCTCGCTTTATGGAACCTTACGGATGGATCCGTAAGACGCTCCTTCGAAAAACATTCGCCCTCAATAGAGCAGCAGACCTTGCATTTTATACAAGTGAAGGCATGCTTGATTACTTCAGGGGCAGTAAGAACGCGCATGTTCTTTATCCCATTGGTGACTTTGATATCACTCGTGAGCCCGTTAAGGCAGCGCTGCCCAACAAACGAATTACACTTGTGTATGCCGGGAACTGTTATGGAGCATATGGCCGAATGCTTCTTGCTTTCGCGAAACTGGTAAAGACCTCGCCTGACATTCATTTGAAAATATTTCCCGTGGGTAAAGACTGGACCGACGAAGAGATCACGGAGATGACCGATGCTGGTATTTATCAGAAATTCTTACCCTTCCCGGAATTGAAAATAGAATTGGCTTCATGCGACGCATTCCTGACCGTCATGAGCTTCGAAAAAGATCAAGAACCTTTTGTGCGTACAAGTTTCACAACCAAGTGGCTCGACTATGCGCCGTTTGGCAAGCCAATTTTTGTATGGGGCCCTGACTACTGTAGCGGGGTTGTGTTTGCAAAAAAATATCAGTGTGGCGCAATCGCTTCAGATCCAAAGGCAACAGCGCTGTTGGAGGTTATTAACAGGACGACTAACAACGAAAAAGACTGGCTTGCTCTCGGACAAAAAGCACGCAAAGCGGCAGATACCATTCTCAACCCCGACTCTATCCATCGCACGTTAGTAGAGCAGGTAGCAAAACTTCTGGAAAGCAAGCATGCCTGAGGTAAGTATCATTATTATCAACTACCATACTTTTTCACTTACATGTGATTGCATTCAGTCGGTTATCGACAAGACCAAAGGGACTACTTATGAAATTATCCTGGTTGACAATGGGTCAACAAAAACTGAAGAGGATGAATTTGGCAAGCGTTTCCCTTGGATAACTTACCTTAACACGTCAATGAACGTGGGATTTTCCCGCGGGAACAACATTGGTATCAAGGAAGCAAACGGCAAATATATTTTATTACTGAATTCTGATACAGTGTTGGTGAATGATGCGGTTACCGAAGCGAAAAATGTTATCGAAAAAGACCTGGATATCGGGGTGCTGTCCGGTCGATTGCTTAATCCCGAGGGATCTACGCAGCCAATTGCTGGCCGATTCCCATCTGTCGGCAATATCATGATCGATCTCTTTAGAATTTCAAGATTGTTTGATAGTGCTCAACGATCAAAATTCTATCTTGGAACGGAATGGAACTATGAATTGGCCACGGAGGTTGATTGGGTTTGGGGTGCTTTCTTCATGTTTCGTAAGAGTTCTCTGAACGGGTTTCCAGGGAATAAGCTCCAGGAAACTTTTTTTATGTATTATGAAGATGTGCAGTGGTGTTATCATTTCAAGACAACTCTTAAAAAGAAGGTAGTCTACATACCTGGTCCCAGGATCATCCATTATCTGGGTAAGAGTGATAAGAATGGCGCAGACAGAGATGCAAAATATTTTAGCTCTATATTGCCAAATGAGCACGCCTGGATGATAAAAACGCGAGGACGGCTTTACACCTTTTTCTATTATCTTCTTAAGACATTATATTACTTTTCCCTTCGTCGGTCGGAAGATACTTCGAAGGCAAATATTTATCGGCGATACATTTTAGCGAACTAAAGTGAGTAGTATTTCTGTAATTATTCCGACATTCAATCGTAGGCATCTTCTTCGATCCACGCTGAAGAATGTCAACGAACAAACGAAGGCAGCAGATCAGATCATTGTCATTGACGATCACTCTGCTGATGGCACCATGGACCTCCTTAAGAGTGAGTATGGTGACCGGGTATTGAGTGTATACAATAACGGGAAGGGACCCGGCGCAGCCAGAAGCACCGGCCTCCAGTTGGCAACAGGGGATTATATCAAGTTCCTGGATTCCGACGATTTTATGACGACTAATATGCTCGAAGTCCAATCGAAAATCCTCGATCAAAACCCGCGCGGATTCACGTATTCTGCATACTTCCAGGCACAGGAAATTTCACCTGGCAAGTGGAAACAGTATGACCCCGCCATCTTGTATTATCGACCAATACCCCCGCAATTTTCCATTCGTCATCACATGATTCGAGGTCTCTTGATTAATCACCAGGCTATCTTATTTCGGCGTGACCTGTTGACAAAAGTTGGTCTCTGGCGACCTGGTCTTACTGTGTATGAAGATTGGGATTATTTGTGGCGCGTTGGTAAATATGAGCCATCACCAATACATTCCAATGAGTGTGCTTTTCTATATCGCCTTCATGGTAAGCAATCTACTGGAGAAAACATGAATGATCCGCAGCGCGACTTTGATATGATCGCCTGTTACATGGATGTTCTTAAAGAGCTGCGAGAGGATCCATCAGTAAATAGGATCGACATTCTTATTTTTGAAACATATATTGCCCGCGTTCTTAAGAAGAATGCACGTGCACCATGGGCTCACGGAATTCCATTTGATAGCGAACGCTGGATTTTCACTGTGACTCGTTTTTTGCATCGCGTTTCCGAAAAATGGGGACGAATAAAGACCGGTACGAACTGGCAGCCGAGGCACGGATCAATTATTAATACGGAAACAGTCAGATCGTATTTGAGCATGATCGATCCCAACTATGAGCTAGTTAACTGAAGATGAAAATTCTAATTACAGGTATTTGCGGTTTCGTGGGTTCTTCTGTTGCCAGAACCCTGAAAGCCGCAAGCCCCAATTATGAAATTATTGGTATAGATAATTTTATCCGCCCGGGAAGCTGGACGAACAGGGACGAGATAAAAAAAATGTGCACGCATTTCTTTCACGGTGATATAAGGAATGAAAGTGATCTGGCAGTTATTCCTAAAGCAGACTGGGTTATCGATGCAGCGGCCAATCCAAGCGTTCTCGCTGGAATAGATGGAAAGTCAAGCAGTTTGCAACTAATTCACCACAATGTTGTCGGTACAATCAACCTGTTGGAGTACTGCAAACGCAATAGCTCAGGATTCTTATTGCTTTCGACCAGCAGGGTTTATTCAATTCCACCACTCGCTGCATTAAAAATGGACGTAGTTGATGGAGCGTTTCTGCCGAATCCAGATCAGGAATTTCCAACGGGCATTTCTCCGCTTGGAGTATCTGAAAAATTCTCGACTATGCCGCCAGTTTCGTTGTATGGTAGTTCGAAGGTTGTATCGGAACATCTTGCGCTGGAGTACGGCGCAACGTTCGGTTTTCCAGTATGGATCAATCGATGTGGAGTGATGGCCGGAGCGGGCCAGTTTGGACATCCCATGCAAGGCATCTTTGCTTATTGGATACACAGTTTCCGGGAAAAGAGGCCTTTAAGCTACATTGGTTTCGGTGGTACCGGTTACCAGGTTCGCGATTGTCTTCATCCCAGTGACCTTGTGCCGCTGCTAATAAAGCAAATGAACGAAACTGGTGAGAGCAAAATGCCAAGAATAGCAAATGTCAGTGGCGGAGTTAAAAGCGCCATGTCGCTGAGCCAGCTATCAGATTGGTGTCAAAAGCGCATCGGGACCTCAATTATAACAAGTGGGGATTCTCACAGACCTTTCGACATTCCATGGATGGTTCTCGATTCTTCGCTGGCAAACGAAACCTGGGATTGGGCGCCAGCTAAAACAACGGAGAATATTCTGGAAGAGATCGCTCTATTTGCTGAGACTCACGAAAACTGGTGTGCGTTGTCACTGTAACGTGAATGTTAAAACGTCTCCTTATTATTGAAGAAGCCCTTCGCGACCGGAAGGCACACTGGTTTTCTTATATAAAGACCATTGCAAGAGCCGCAGCCGATAGGGGTATGAAAGTCGACGTCGCATGTAATTTTAAAGCCGACACGGACATCATTAGTGCCTTTAACTCATTTCCAATTTTCGGTCACTCGGTTTATCTCGATCAGCATCGTAGAAAGTTACCCGGCGAGCGGTTCTATAGTTTCATTCTTCATAGCTACAGAATGCTGAAAGCATTGTGGCCTTTATTGAAGAAAGGGGAGACTTACGACGAAATTTTTGTTCCTACGGTGCTCGTGCAACATCTGCTCGCATGGTGGGTGATTATGAATTTCCATTCCAATCGCCCCAGGAGACTTACTTTGTTTTTCGTGGCAACACCAGGTGTGTGGAATGAGGATTTGAGTAAATCAGAATTTCCACGTTCGTCAATTCTGATGAGATTTTTGCTGCGTCGTTTTCGGAGACGAAAGGACGTACGGCTAGGAGTTGAAACAACGTCCGCTTTGAAGGAGTATGAATCTATGACCGACCTAAAGTTTACTTTGTTCCCTCACCCCGTTGAGTTTGATGTATCGCCCGCGCCTGTTCCCAACTCCCTCTGCCTGGAGTTTTGTTGCTACGGATTTGCCCGCCATGAAAAGGGATCCGACTTACTCGCATCCGCTGTTAACAGCATCGAAGCAGCTCACATGGTACCTGGCATACACTTCCGTGTTCAATGGATCGACACGTTTCGAATGCCGGATGGAGCCGATTGTGGTCCAGATAATTTGAAAAACAATAAACGAGTCACGTTGATCACCCACGCTTTAAATGAAAATGAATACCTTGAAGAATTGAAGAATACCACCTGTATGTTATTGCCATACCGCAACTCGTCCTATCACTCCCGCCTATCTCGCGTGGCTATCGAAGCAGCGTTCCTGGGAATACCGATGATCTATACAAAGGGCGGTTGGCTGGAAGAGCACGTGGTGGAATACGGCGCGGGTATTGGAATAAAAGACGGGTCGGTCGACGAGCTCGTGAATGCAATAGAAACAATGGCGGCTCATATAAACGAATACAAAAAGACCGCAGTTATGAAAATGTCGGCAGCGCGCGACTACTACTCAGGTCATCGATTTGTTGATATACTCCTAAAATAAATTCGGATGTCCCTTATCAATAAATTAAAAGGCATCGTTCTAAAAAAGGTATTTAAATCTGCCTATCGGCCGGGGGCTTATTACAGCGTCATTCCAGACACGGCAGAAGTTGAACGTGAAGCGCGACGAATATTCGCAGACAAAAAGCCCGAAGACATTGGAGCCATAAATATCGATCGTGATGGTATCGCCTCGTTTCTCAACAGGAACAGATCTATAATGGCCGAATTTAATTTTCCGGAAAACAAATCTGTGAATTTCAGATATTACACGAATAACATCTTCTTTAATAAATCGGACGCCCTTGCGCTGTTCATTATACTAAGGTCATTCGCGCCGCAACGCGTAATTGAAGTTGGATCTGGATTCTCATCCGCCCTCATGTTGGACGTTCGTGATCGTTATGGCGACAATCGAACGCCGCATCTCACGTTCATCGAGCCGTATCCTGATCGCCTGAATTCTTTGCTCACGCCGGCCGATCATTCCAGATCGAGAATCCGCATAACAAAAGTTCAGGATGTTCCACCGGCCGATTTCATGCAGTTAAAGGAAAATGATCTATTGTTTGTCGACAGCTCTCATGTCTCGAAGGTCGGCAGCGATCTTAACTACCTGATGTTTGAAATTCTACCAAAGTTGAACAAAGGGGTCATCGTGCATTTTCACGACATCTTTTATCCGTTCGAATATCCTAAGGACTGGATTTTACAAGGCGTTGCATGGAATGAGATATACCTTCTTCGTGCATTTCTGATGCACAATGAATATTACAGGATCGTTCTCTTTAATAATTTTATTGGTAAAGACGATATCCTGAGCTCGATCTGCCCCGATTTGGCGCGCGGCGGAAGCATATATCTGCAAAAAGTAAAATAATACACTCTCAATGGACATTGTCCTGTATGAATCAAGTTCGCGCGGTGGCAACTTCGACTATTCGCAACAACTATTTATGGCATACAGCAATCACAAAGAATTACGATCGGTTGAATGGATCATCCCGTCATCTTCAGAGCTGTCTGGAAAAGGCATTCGTAAGATACTGCGCAACGATCGCGGATATGCAAGCGGTAAGCTAGTAAGTCGCCTTAGTTTTTTATATCGCTCGTTAATTAACCCGCTGAAACTCTTCGGGTACCTCTTTGGTAAAAAGTCCACGCGATTTGTTATCTTAAACGACTTCGAACAAACGACCGCATTTTTTTGGGTGCCACTTTATAGACTCTTTTTGAGCCGGCACTATTTTGCGGTAATGCTTCATGATCCCGACCGTGATGCTTATCCGCCTTCAAGGAGATTTTCCGAAATGTCGATGAAGAAGATGATGTCCATAATGTCGTTCGGCCTGTTCCATGAAAGGCTACCGGATAAGCCATATTATCGGCCAAATGGTAAGACTCAATACCTCAGTGTGCCTCATGGTCAGTATGATCAGCAACAGGTGAACGCCGAAATGATGGTGACTCTGCAGTCTCGGAGAAATGGTTGTAAACTGGTATCTATACCGGGCAACATCAGGATGGAAAAGAATTATGAGATAGCCATTCAGGCGACTGCCAAAATCCCTGGGATCCGTCTGATCATCGCCGGGTTACCATCGAGCTCGGCAATTGACGTGGATGACCTGAGAAGGATGGCTGCCGATTTAAATATTATTGATCGGGTGATTTTTGTGATCAAATATCTTTCGGTTGCGGAGATGTGCGCAGTAATCAAGTCGTCGGACGTCATCTTGTTGAACTATAAGAGAACGTTTGCGTCGCAGAGCGGCATCTTCAATTTGATTGCACCCTTTAAGAAAACCATTATCATCTCACAAACCGAGAGCGGCCTGGCAACAACCGCCGCCAAATATAATATTGGTCATTTCGTGGATCCGGATGATCCTGATGACCTCGTTCGGGTGTTAACGGCGGTCCTTGATCAACACTTTGACGATGGGGCACAATGGAATGAATACCTTCGATATGCGTCGTGGGAAAATCATGTTAATATTGTGCTCGATGCATTGAAAAACAAATATGCCGATGTGGTTTAAGATTTACGTTGCAGGATTTCTTAATTTCCTTTGGAACGACGTAGTCACTCATATTCCTATTCGCATTTTTCGAAAAGGATTCTTGCGGGTGTTCAACAGCAAAATATCACGCTCGTGTGTGATTCTGATGCATACTCGGATATTGAATTTCTGGAGCGTTGAAGTAGGAGCACGGGCCGTGATCAATCAATATGTTTTGCTCGATTGCCGCCGGTATCCAATTGTTATCGATCACGATGCCGACATCGGTCCATATACACGCATCTGGACACTCGGGCATTCACCCGATTCCGCCACACACGAAACAGTGGGCGGCCCTGTCACTATATCACATCATGCATGGATCGCATCCGGTGTTGTCATTCTTCCCGGTGTAACGATAGGCGAGGGCGCCGTTGTTGGCGCCTCATCCGTGGTTACCAGATCTATCCCTGCCGGCGAGATATGGACGGGCAATCCCGCAAAATTTACCAGGAAGAGAAATAACCAGTTGACTTATTCTCTCAACTACCGGCCACACTTTGAGTAAGAGAGTTATCTTATCGCACTCCGGTAAGCAGCATTCATATCATGTTGCGAAATCATTATTCGACCTCGGGCATCTCGAGAAATTTTATACGAGTTCGTACATTCGTTCGGCATGGTTGCAAAAGAAAATAACCGAAGGCAATAATCAATACTGGTCGCGCCGGTTCCAACCCGGGCTTCCAGGGTCAATGGTCGAATCAAACTGGCGATTCGAGTTAAAAGAGATCATTTACAGTAAGCTGCATGGTCAGTCGGCAAAAACATTGAATGCTGTCTACGAACGCGACGTTCGTTTCGATAAATATGTCGCTTCCAAAATGCATCAACTATCTGGCGATATATTCTGGGGGTTCCAGGGTAGTAGTCACGACAGCATTATCGCTGCCAGGAAATCTGGTAAGCTCACTTTATGTGAGCTGTCAACTGCTCACGCGCCTATGGCCAAAAAAATACTGGGCGAAGAACAATTACTTCACCCCGAATGGGCCGATAGCTTCGATAATCTGGAATTTCCTCCCGGCTACTTCGAGAGACTTTGTAACGAACCGATAGAAGCAGACTGGGTCATTGGTGCTTCGTCGTTCACGTTGCGTACACTCGAAGAATCTGGTATCGCTAAACACAAGTTGAAGTATCTCCCTCTTGGTTTCGACGTCGAAAAGATCCCATTTGCCATTCGTCAATCGACGACCGAAAGGAAGCCATTGAAGATCTTGTATGCCGGGCGCATCACGCAACGCAAGGGCATCAAATATTTATTGGAAGCAATGCGTTCATTCAATCGATCCGATGTCGAGCTTCACATCATCGGGCATTTGCATGGCAGCGGTGCCGGTCTGCAACCGTATCGCGATTTGTACACATTGCATCAACCCGTTTCTCAAGCGCAACTGTTTGAACGCTATGGTGATTTCGACGTGCTCGCTTTACCAACCATCTTCGAAGGATTCGGACTCGTTGTGATCGAGGCGATGGCCGCCGGTTTGCCGGTTATCACCACGCCCAATAGCATCGGACCGGAGCTGATCGTCAACGACGAGAATGGATATGTTGTTCCTATCCGTAATGTACCCGCAATTGTCAATGCAATCAGGACATTGTTAAGAAAATCACCCGGCGAACTGAATGTAATGCGACAGTCGGCCCGAAACAAAGCCTTGCAATTCAGCTGGCATGCTTACACACAACGGTTGAAAGCAATGATGGAATTGTTATGAAGAGGCAGAATGTTCTAATGGTGTGGGACCGCATGGGAGACTATCATCGTGCACGGTGGCATGCAACACGAACGTTGTTAAACGACCGTTCGGTGTTTGCTGCCGATCTCGGTGGTGGTGATAATCTTTACAGCTGGAGCGACACGAGCGAAGACATGCACTTTAAATTGTCGCACCGAAATCCCGCGAAGTTCGATCTTGGCCGCATCCGCAAATTCATTCGCCTTCTCAAATCGAAAGACATCGGTTATGTCTGCATTGCAGGCTACGGTCGCCCCGAGTATATTCTGTTCCTGGTATACAGCCGTCTTACAAACCGGAGAGTGCTCTTATTCGCCGAGAGCTGGTATCCTTCGTCCAATCTCGTCGATAAGTTCAAGTCCGCTTTTTTGAATTGGTGTTGCAATGCTTTCCTGGTTTCAGGCGAACGTGCTAAAGATCATTTCGTCAATCGATTGAAAGTTACGGAGCAAAAGATCCGCATCGGCTACAGCGTGGTTGATAATGCACATTTTGCATCATCAATTACCGCCCGCCCAAAGACGGTTTTGTGCATAGGCCGTTTCGCTCCCGAAAAAAATATTGAGACAATGATCCGGGCGTTTTTAAACAGCATGCTTCCCGGTAGTGGATGGAACCTCATGATCGTTGGCGGAGGTCAGTTAAAGGAGACGTTCTCGAAACTGGCGATCGATAAACCAATCTCGTTGCTCGACTGGCAGTCGTACTCCGAACTCCCGAAGGTTTATCGGCAGGCTTGCCTGTTTGTACTTCCGAGTACTTTCGAGCCATGGGGACTTGTCGTTAACGAAGCGATGGCGGCCGGCCTGCCTGTCGTCATTAGTAATGAAGTAGGTTGTGCCCCCGACCTGTTACGGCCAACTATAAATGGTTGGACGTTCCCCGCCACGGATGAAACGTCACTCACGAATATATTCGACGCCCTTGTAACTGCATCACCCGACCTTGTGGCCATGGGCCAACAGTCCAGGTCAATTATCAGTAGCTATTCGCCAGCCCTTTTTGCGGCAAACCTGAAAGCGCTACTTTTGCAATGATCATGACCGATAATCTGTGGTTTACACCCGCTGAGGCAATTCCGTTCTTCGGGATCCTGTTCACAGTCATAGCCACACTTGTGTTAAGTTACTTTCGCAACCGCAACGAGTTCTGGTCGCCTCTCACTATCATCATGATTATCTATGCGTACTACTGCTGCCTCGGACCGTATCATGCAGTAACCACTGGCGACACATACGACCGCCTCCAGAATATGCGCAAGTTTTACGAGTCGTCGTTGTGGGGTGCATGGATCTCACTGATGGCTTACATCGCCGGTTTCTGGTTGCATGGAAGAAAGAACAGGATTCGGCCCGTGCCCGACTTTTCTAACGAAATACTTTTTATCTATGGTCGTCGCGTGTTTATCGTTGGATTTATTCTATTCACCATATCCACAGGTGGTAACGTTGCTCGACTAATCAATCCATTAGATGCACAATATGTTGAAGCGGTTGGCGGTGGTCTGGCGAATTATCTTGGACTTTCATTGAACTTTGTAATTCCGGGGCTTACGCTTCTTTTTCTTTACTACATCCTTACTAATCGAAGGCTACTTTGGTTTGCAATTCCTTTTTTAGTCAGCCTTGGGATCTTTGTTACTCTTGGATTTCGCTATCGCCTTGTATTGCTTTTTGCATCTATGGTTATAGTATTTTATTATGCAAAGGGAAGACGACCAAACGTTATCCTTATTTCACTGGCGGTGTTTGTATTCATCTCCCTAATGGGTGTCATCAATCTTTCAAGACAATATGGAGCGGGTTTGAATGTGTCGAAGCTTGAAGGCAAGGACACCGAAGGTTATTATGCCAGCGGTCTTCGTGAAGCATTAATCTTCCAGACTTCTGGCGCCATCATAGACATCGTGCCAGAACGGCATCCCCATGCTGGAATTCAACCGCTGATTTCAACTATATTATTTCCAATTCCAAGTGCTATCTACCCCGAAAAGAACTCTGCGGAATATCTCTTTGACGCCCTTGACGCAATCTATGGCAAGACTGTTAGTAAAGGCGCTGCAATAATGTCATATGCGGAGTACTATCTTGCATTTGGCTGGGTCGGAATCATACTCGGTTGCGGGGCGATCGGATGGTTCTACCGCAAACTTTGGAACTGGTATCTGGCAAATTCGCGTAAGCCGTTCGCAATGGCATTATATGCAGTAACGGTGACATTTCTTTATGTTATTATTTCACGTGGATACCTTCCACAGGTTGTTAACCTTTTTTTCTTCTCTGTATTTCCGATTTATTTTGCATTAAGGCAGGCGAGGAAGCATTACTCGCGACATTCACTGGATACAGTTGCATGATGAAACTCCACAACGTTATCAATATTGTGGCCGACGTTTCACCGGTTAATTTCGGAGTCTGGAAGGCCGCTACTGTTGGAGCCGCTTTTCTCAGATCTCACGGCGTTGAATCGTCGCTCTGGGTCACATCCGGCGACGTGAAAAATGCTAACAGTTCGCTTGAAACTATTTCTATCGATAACTTTTCTGTTGACCAGCTTGCCGGGCTCGTGAAGAGCAAACAACTTTCGCCCAACGAAACTATCATTGTAACACACGGCTCCTGGTTGAAGCCAACACGCTTCGGATATGAGTTGGCAAAAGTGGGATTTCGATGGGTTTATGTCCCGCAAGGCATGCTTGAACCATGGAGTTTCAACCAGAAGAAGCTAAAGAAGAAGATTTACTATACGTTGTTCGAGAACAAATTCATACAACGGGCTACTGCCGTGAGAGCCGTAAGTGCCATCGAACAAAAGAACCTTAATGGTCTTTTGAATCGCAGTATCCAGTTAATTCCTAATGGTGTTCCCGTGCATGGATATTCTGCAAAGCCTCATGGAACTGCGCAGTTCCTGTACATGGCACGTCTTCACTATAAGAAGGGCATCTTTCCACTCGTGAAAGCCTGGGATAAATCCATGCGCGATGCAGATGCCAAACTGGTCATCTGCGGTTACGACGAAGGCGAGCTGGAAAAAATACGTCCCTTCATTAACGGCAATATCGAATATCTTGATTTCGTTAGTGGCGACGATAAAATAAAGCTGTTGAAAGGAAGTCACTACATTGTTCTACCCACAAGCAGCGAAGGACTTCCTTCCGGTGTATTGGAGGGTATGAGCTTTGGGCTGATCCCGGTGATCTCTGATGGATGTAATCTGCCCGAAGTTTTCAAAGAACACCTGGGGGTTCGTGTTGAACAGGATGAAAACAACATCGCAGAACAACTGACGATATTGCGGAATAAGCCATTCGATCAGATCCTTTCAAAACGAAATCACGACTACATTGGCGAACATTTCTCCGAAGACAGAACAGGAGAGAAGCTGCTTGAACTTTATCGACACCTCACCGATGGCTCCATACTACACCAATAAAGAAAAGATGCAACGGGTGATGTGGGGCATCGTGCGACCGCTGTTCTTCACATTGTCGCCGCGTTTACTTTACGGATGGCGGAATCTTATTCTGCGGATTTTCGGAGCGAAGATCGGCCGCAGTGTTAAGATATTTCCTTCAGCCAAAATCATGTACCCATGGCTGCTCACGGTTGGCAACGACGTGGTTATCAGTTGGAACGTAATAGTGTATAACCTGGGTGCCATCACAATAGGCGACAACACAATCGTATCGCAATACACTCATCTTTGTGGCGGCACTCACGATTTCAATGTGCCCGAATTTACATTGCAACGCACTGGGTTAACCATTGGAAAAAATGTTTGGATCGCCGCCGATTCATTCATCGGCCCCGGTGTTGTTATCGGCGATAACGTTGTTGTTGGAGCAAGGTCGGTTGTGTTGAAAAATGTGGAAGCCGGAATGCTCGTTGCAGGCAATCCCGCGATGGCAATTCGCAAGATCAGTAAACCTGTCCGGAAGACAAGATGATCTTACTGGTAAACCAGCACACCGTTCCTGTATTCACCGATGTTGTTAACGCCTTCGCCAATGCCGGGCAAGACACGCGGCTATTCACTGGCCATATCGAACCCGGTAATGTTCCCGTTTCAAACGCAGTCCGGATTGTCAAATCCCGCGCATACGATCGCACGTCAACATTTTCTCGTTTCCTTTCCTGGTCATTGTTTGTTACTCATTATTTTTTTTACCTCGTGTTTTGTAAAAAGCCCGCACACATCATCGTTGTCACCAACCCTCCAATAGCTCCTTTTATCACCTCGTTGGTAGCACGTTGGCGAAACATACCTTTTCATATTGTAGTATTTGATCTCTATCCTGAAGCATTGCAACAGGCCGGGCTCTCATCGGGCACAGGGTGGCTCTTTAGAAAATGGCAATCCAATAATCGATGGACTTTCAGAAGAGCAGCAAGTCTCATTACACTCAGCGAGTCCATGAAGAATGCTGTCTCTCAATACGTGGATGCTGGTAAGATAAGCATCATCTTCAATTGGGCTGACACGAGTTACATTCGTCCGCTCGAAAAACAGTCGAACCCATTTACGATCAAGCATAACATGCAAGGTAAGTTCGTGGTGTTGTATTCGGGTAACATGGGACTCACTCATGATCTTGAATCACTGGTAGGGGCGGCTGAAAAATTGAAGCGTGCCAGTAACATCATCTTTGTCTTTATCGGCGGTGGCGCCAAGCTGAATAAGCTTCAAAGCCTTTCTGCCGGTTACGACAACATTTTATTTCTGCCATACCAGGATGCAACGATGTTTCCGTTTGCAATGGCTGCAGCGGATGTCGGTATTGTAACGTTGGGAACCGGCGGCGAAGGAATCTCTGTTCCGAGCAAGACGTACATCAACATGGCTGCCGGCCTGGCGATCATCACGATAAGTCCTGCCGACTCCGAATTGAACCGCATCGTTCAACATTCATCCATCGGGTATGCTGTAGCTCCCAACCAGCCCGAACTTCTTGCGGACCATATACTTTTTCTTTCATCCAATCCTTCTGAGCTCCAGAAATTTAAAACGAATTCAAGGGAAGCTTCCCTTAACTTTACTTCAGCAAATGCAAAGAAGTATGTTGATCATCTAAATCTTTGATATGTTCTATCGCAACTTCATCAAAGCTCCGCTCGATATCCTTGTCGCAATTATTGTCCTCGTAGTCACCTCTCCATTATTGATAACTATAGCACTGTTGCTGATTGTTGTCCAGGGAGGCAATCCGTTTTTCACACAACCACGCATCGGTTATCGGGAACGCATCTTTCACGTGATAAAATTCCGGACTATGAATAACAAGATCGGTCCGGATGGCCAACTGCTGAGCGATAAAGAAAGACTTACACCTATAGGAACATTTGTCAGAAAAACTTCGCTCGATGAACTGCCGCAGTTATTCAATATAGCTCTGGGTCAAATGAGCTTCATCGGGCCAAGACCGTTGCTTCTTGAATACCTTCCATTGTATTCTGCCGAACAGCACCGTCGCCACCAGGTCATGCCAGGCATTTCCGGATGGGCACAGGTCAACGGCAGGAACAGCATCGCATGGCGCGACAAGTTCGTACTCGACACATGGTACGTGGATCATCAAAGCTTTTGGTTAGATTTAAGGATTATATTCATCACCGTTGTTAAGGTCTTCAAAGCCGAAGGAATATCGGGTCAGGGCGTTGCAACGGTAGAGAGATTCAACGGCAACAACTGATGATCTTTTACGGTGCAGGCGGACACGCCAAAGTAGCAATCGAAGCATGGATGGCTTCCGGTGGAAAGATCACCGCCGTTTATGACGACAACGATTCTATTAAAACTATCCTTGGTAAAAATGTTGACGGAAGATATCAGCAGGGCAAATTCCCTGATGAAACGTTGTTGATTGCAGTGGGCAACAATAAGATCCGGAAAGAGATAGCCGGGAAAGTCAGCCATCGTTTCGGTAGCATTATTCATCCGTCAACCACCATTTCGCCATCGGCAAAGATCGATGAAGGCACAGTTGTGATGGCTGGAGGAATCGTGCAGGCGGAAGCAATCATTGGTAAACATGCAATCATCAATACAATGGCGAGTGTCGACCACGATTGTTCTATTGGTGACTATGTTCATATTGCCCCCGGTGTTGTTCTTTGTGGCGACGTAAGAATTGGCGAAGGCGTATTGATCGGTGCTGGCTCCGTTGTTCTTCCTGGTGTCTCCGTTGGCAAATGGGCAGTGATCGGCGCCGGCAGTGTTGTTACCAAAGACATTCCTGAGTTTGCTGTTGCAGTCGGTGTTCCATCAAAAACGCGTTCATGAACCCGAGGATAGCGATATACGGAGCGGGAGGTTTTGGTAAAGAAGTTCGCGGCGTGATCGACGACAACGGCCAGTCTACGTTCGCTGGTTTCATCGATGATGTTCAACAGAAAAACCAGGTTGCCAATCCCGATACCATCGACGACGTTGTTGTTGCCGTGGCACGAACAAGCGATCGTGAGAATATTATCAAACGACTCAATAGTTTTCAATTTCCGTTTCATCCGCTCATACATCATTCAGTAACGGTGCATGCATCGAATAAAATTGGTCGTGGTTGTATTCTTTGCGCCGGCGTTCGTCTTACAGTCGATATATCCATCGGGGAATTTGTGATCATTAACCTCAATGCAACGGTCGGTCACGATGTTGTTCTTGGTAATTTTGTTTCAATAATGCCCGGCGTCAACGTTTCTGGCAATGTGAAGATCAGCGAGGGTGCTTTTATCGGATCCGGTGCAACCATACTGCAGGGACTCACGATAGGGAAGGGCGCTGTTGTTGGAGCGGGTGCTGTTGTTACCCGCGATGTTGCACCCGGAGTTACTGTAGTTGGAATACCGGCTCGCCCACACAATCGAAAGTGAAAGATCAAAAGGCTATATTATTTTTTCTCCTGAAGTTTGTTGCACTGTATGTTGTTCTCAATACGGTTTATGGTTTGTGGGTCTCATCCTATGCACCATTGCCCGACCCGATTACAGAGATCGTAACACGCCAGTCGGTGGCATGTATATCTCTTACCGAAAAGAATGTCACGATCGGCTCCATGACAACGTCGCCGAATGTTCCGATCCTTAAAGACGGTCGTGTAGTTGTAAATGTTTACGAAGGATGTAATAGCTTCAACGTAATGTTTGTTTTCCTTTCGTTTGTGATTGCCTACACCGGCACTTTGAAGAAAACAGTATGGTTCTGCGCCGTCGGCCTTACATTGATCTATATTTTCAATCTCTTTCGTGTAAGTCTCCTGTATTTCATTGCAGAGTACTACCCCAACAATCTCTACTTCTTTCATAAGTACTTATTCACCGGGTTGCTTTACGGGTTGGTTTTCATGCTCTGGTATTTTTGGGTAAGAAAAGTATGGCCGACAAAAGCCTGACTCAATATCTGCGATCGTTTTCGCGCGAGCGTTTAACGATGATGGCCATCGCGATCGTCGGCCTTGCGTTGGTCTTCCTTTTTCAACGGGTCGATATCCTCAAGATCTGCGGAAGCTGCACCTTTCACCCGTATACTCATTTCGTGGTGAAGAAGCTGCTTCGCGTTGTATTGAACGATTCGTTCATGCTCTTATTTATCCACGCGCTTTTCCAGGATCGCTCCGTAACGCGTCTTGCGTGGTATATACAGCTAGTCGATACACTCGTGTTGCTACCAGTTTATCTTGTTATTAAACTTAACTATGAGGGCGACGCGGAAATTTCAATACCGTTGTTATCGCAGCTTCACAGGTTGATTGTTAATCCAACTCTTATGGTGTTATTGATACCAGCAGTATATTACCAGCGAAACCGCGCTGGCGGAACGAAACAGTAAGTTTTTTTATGGATCGTATTTATCTTTCTCCGCCACATATCGGCAGCCTCGAGAAGCAGTATGTGGATGAAGCATTTGCCACCGAACTGGATCTCACCGGCAGGTCCGCATATCACAGCTTTCGAAGAAGAGCTTGCAGCCTATCTCGGTGAGGGCGTTCATGTAGCCGCATTAAGTTCAGGCACCGCGGCAATACACCTGGCACTCATCATTCTCGGTGTAAAGCAGGGCGACGAAGTGATCTGTTCTTCGTTCACTTTTTCCGGCTCGTGTAATCCTGCGTTTATGTTGGGGCATCACCCGTGTTTGTAGACTCCGAGCGTATAACATGGAATCTCGACCCGGTCGCTCTTCGTGAAGCGATCACCGATCGGATAGCTAAGACCGGGAGGAAAACCAAAGGCTATCATCGTTGTCGATTTGTACGGAAATCCTGCGAAGCTTAACGAGATCCTCGCCATCTCGAAAGAATTCGAAATACCAGTTATAGAAGACGCAGCCGAAGCCCTTGGATCGAGTTATCACGATCGTAAGCTCGGCACTTTTGGAGAATTTGGGATCCTGTCGTTCAATGGAAATAAAATAATTACAACAAGCGGGGGAGGTGCATTGGTGAGCAAGAATGCTGAGCTCATTCAGAAGGCCCGTTTCCTGGCCACGCAGGCGCGCGACAACGCTCCATACTATCAGCACTCGCACATTGGCTACAACTACCGCCTCAGCAACGTGTGCGCGGGCATAGGGCGCGGCCAGCTCAAATATCTCGACGAGCGTGTGAAAAGTCGCAGGGCGATCTTCGATTTTCTATCGGGGCAGCCTGGAAAACCGGGCAGATTTTGAATTCCTGAACGAGCCTGACGGGGTATTTTCTAACCGGTGGCTCACTACCGTCCTCTTGAAAACGCCTGGTGTAACGCCCGAAAAGGCCCGCCTGGCGCTCGAAGCACTGAATATCGAGAGCCGCCCGTTATGGAAGCCTATGCATTTGCAGCCGGTGTTTAAGAGCGCTCCTTACTACGGTGATGGACTTTCGGAAAAATTATTTAATGAAGGCCTTTGTCTGCCATCCGGCTCGGCCCTCGACTCCGTAAATCTTGGATGTATTGTTGCAGGTCTAAAAGGAGTCGTGTAAACACGACTCCATATCGGTTACTACATTTTTCTACCCCTGAAAGGTTACAAAAAGGCCCGAAATCTGTATAAAACCCGAGTATTGTTGAATTTTTATCTATTTTCGCAGTTAAGATAATCTGATGATAGGTCTCTACGTCATAGTTTGCTTAATCCTGGTTTCTCTCACATCGTTTAGCCCTCGTTCGGGGCAAGCATACGTTGCGTCCAACTCTTAAGCCCGCTTGTATTGTGAAGAATGGTCAAGAGCTTGCAGCGGCGTTATCTACCGTCCAAATTACCTTGGAGTCGGCAACAGCCCAATGGCCAACTTGTTTTGAATTCTAACTTTACGGCGCAGTATTGGCGCCGCATAAGAAAGTCAGTGAACGAAATTTATAGTAACGAAACCGAATGACAGCCAGACGTATCCTCTTTGTATTGATATGGCACGCTCGTTCTGTTCGTGTTTCTAACTCCCGATGTGCTTGGACAACCGGCGACCCCGATCCGCCAGATAACCCCATTCCAATCACAGGTATCGAGTACCTCCTTGGCGGAGGCATTTTGTATGGCATCCGGTCGTTGCTAAAAGCACGAAAGAAATAAAGTGGTCAAACGGTTCTTTCAGAATCTAACAATCCTTCCCCGATGGATCATCATCATCATTGACCTGGTGATCATCCTTCAGTCAACCGTTGTTGCCTACACTCTCTCGTTTCAATTTCGAATGGGATGAGATTATGCGACATGACTTCGTGCTTGGCCTCGTCTTCAGCGGCGTTGCCGGGCTCGTCTCTAACCTCAATTACAAGAAGCTATGCCGGTATTGTTCGATACACAGGCATCGAAGACGGAAAGCGTATTGCGACGAAAACAGTCATCTCCTTGTTGATCCTGTCGTTCGTAAACCTGTTGTATTACTACAACACGGGTGGCAACGCCATTCCTTACTCTGTTCTGCTGATAACATTCCCGTTTGCCTTCTTCCAGCTGTTCTTCTACAGGCTGTTCGGTTAAAGAACTCTTCGCCTACGTCAAGGGACATCGACAATAATGTAGAGAAGACCAATGTTGCCGTGTTCGGCGCCGGAAGCCTCGGGCTTTCGGTCAAACAGATGATCGAGACGACTCCCGGCAGCGGCCTGCGCATCATTGCCCTCATTGAAGACGATCCCAGCAAGATCGGTAAGAAGATCCAGGGATATAAGATCATTCGCCCCGAAGGATTGTCTTCGCTGGTTAAAGACAGGGGGTACAGGAGCTGATCATTGCCGTAAATAATCTTTCGGTTACCAGGAAAAATCTCATCGCCGAAGATTGCCTTCGCCTCGGAATCAAGGTTCGCGCAGTTCCCCCCCGCCAGCGAGTGGATCAAAGGACAACTCAGCCTTCGCCAGATCAAAGAAATAAAGATCGAAGACTTACTCGGCCGCGATGTGATCGACATCGGCGCACAGGAGATCGAGAGACAAATGAGGGGCAAGGTTATCTGCGTTACCGGGGCTGCAGGTTCAATCGGCAGCGAACTCTGCAGGCAGATCATTCAATTCGGTCCGAAGAGAGTGGTACTCATCGATCAGTCAGAGTCGCCGTTGTTTACAACAGAATATGACCTGAAAAAACTTGGCCTGTTGGTTGATCTTTCGATCTACATCTGCGACGTCACCAACGCTCTTCAGCTCGAAAAGATATTGACAGAGGAAAGACCTGAAGTGATCTTCCACGCAGCTGCGTACAAGCACGTCCCGATGATGGAACGCAATCCCACCGAAGCTGTGATATGCAACGTATTCGGCACAAGAATACTAGCTGATATCGCGGTAAAAATCGGAGTAAAGAAATTTGTGATGATCTCGACCGACAAAGCTGTTCGCCCCACCAGCATCATGGGATGTACGAAGCGTATCGCCGAGATGTACGTGCAGGCATTGTTCCACCACCTGCATTCGGAGAAGGGCGTTTCCACCAGCTTCGTCACCACACGCTTTGGAAACGTGCTGGGATCTAATGGCTCCGTAATTCCTATTTTCCGCAAGCAAATAGAAGCAGGAGGACCGGTAACGGTAACGCACCCTGACATCGTTCGCTACTTCATGACCATCCAGGAGGCTTGCAGACTGGTGCTGGAAGCCGGCGTAATGGGTTACGGTGGCGAGATCTACATCTTCGACATGGGCAAACCCGTGAAGATCTACGACCTCGCACGCCAGATGATAAAACTATCGGGGCTCGAGATAGGCAAAGACATCGACATCATCTTTACAGGATTGAGGGAAGGAGAGAAGCTCTTCGAAGAGCTATTGAACGATGCTGAAAACACAGTGCCCACGCACCACGACAAGATCATGAAGGCCAAAGTGCCCGTCTACGAATACAACAGGATCAACAGCTACCTCGATCTCCTCGAGGATCTTGTGAAAGACAAGAATGAGCTGAAGGTCGTAGCACTCATGAAGGACATCGTTCCGGAGTACAAGAGCAATTATTCGAGATTTGAGATCCTGGATAAAGGACCGCGACACTAATGTGTAATGCGAGACGCGTCAGCGTCGACGATTATATCTTCTCTTCTGAGTATACAGCTTATTCCTCCTGATCGAACTGAGATCGTACGGCAGGTAATACTGAATTTTGGCGTTCAGCATGAAGTACCAATCCTTGGTTTCTGGATTGCCACGAATAGCGACCGAATGGTCCACGCTGCGATTAGAAAGCTGTCTTGCGAGATCGCTCGAAAGGGTAGCAGGATCGGGATAGGTGCGGCTGCTTATATCATCGAGATAATCGGTGAAGGTTTTCCTCATGCCACCCTCGATGGCGAGGTTGAAGAAAGGCCCCATCTTCACTTTCATTCCGCCACCGAAGGGGATCACTGGCTGGAACTTGCTGTATTTAACACCTTCTGTCATCAACGGCTGGAGGGCGACCATCTCGCCGTTATATGATGTTTTTGGGTTTATGTAAACGAAGCCAAGTCCAACGAAACCGTAAAAGTTAATTGTCTGGCGCTGGTAGAACCTCCGGCCATTCGGAAGGAGATTAATAGTTGCGGCTACATTGGCCTCTACGTTAGAGGACTGGAAAGAAAGATTGCGGGCTTCACGTCCCACCATGCCCTTATCAGTTCCTGAGATTTGGAACCAGGTGGCTTCGGCGCGGGCGCTGATGCGGTTTGTTATAAAGTGTTCAAGGCCCACGTTAACACCCAGCTTTGCAGGTGTAAGGCTGTTTTTCGGGGGGGCTAACTCACCAAAGTAAGTCGCACTTCCAACACCAACGTAGCCAATCAACGATCTCTCCCTTCGTATTGCGTAGAAGCTTTGTGAGAAAGAAGCTGTCGCATCAGCCAGGAGAAACACTACTACAAGAAGTCGAAACGAACTCGTCATCGATATTTTAATGCTTTCAAATATAGAAAAAAAAGGACTAAAAAAGGGTCCCCTGCGTGGAGACCCCTTCCTGGAAACCGTCAATGTTTATGTGTCACCAGCAATTTGCGGGTGGTCTGCACCCCGTTTTCCTTGATCTGAATGAAGTAGATCGTGGAAGCCAGCTCGCTGGTGTCTAAGGTCGTCGATTGCATTCCGGCGGCGATCCTGCCGTTTCCTACCGAACGTCCAACCTGGTCATACACAGCGATTTCCGCGCCCGAGTTGGTGGGTTCTGGCAACATGATATTCACTGTACGATCGGCTGGGTTCGGATACACTACGATCTGTTCGATGGCAGGTATTTCGAGCCCGGTAGTGAAGGTCACAGTCGGTGCGTTGCTGTAAGCAGCTTGCAACACCTGTCTCCTCGGAGAACCTGTAGAATTGGGGGTTATGATGTCGGCCTGAACGAAGGCAACTGCGACCAATTGCGGTGTAGTCGATCCCGCCCACAGGTAGGACTTATCAATCTGCCATGACACATCGAACTCGAACGATGAGTTCACTGCGGTAAGGGGTATCTTGATACCAGCTGCCGACGGAAGCATCTTTCTCAGCACGAAGGCATCTTTATCGACCACCTGTTCAACCACGGCAATGTACAACGAGTAGGTATTCGCTGGTAGAACGAAGTCGGTGGGCACCACTTCACCTTTGATGTTCATCACACCGTTGGTGATCGTGTTGCCTGTGAAGGTGACCTTCACGGGCGATGTCCTCAACGACTCGGTACTATATTCTTTTGCAGCCCATCCATCGGCAACGGTGAAGAATCCATTGTGAGTGAAGTCTGAGTAGCCATCAATGTAACCACGTGGCACGGCGCTTAATCCGTAGAACGATGCGCGTGCATTGGGATCCATCGGGTTCTGTGTGTAGATCGGATCCTCTGTGTCGCCGGCATTTGCGGGGATACCAACGTGGTATTCGATCTTAACTACTTCACTCGATGCGCCCACCGAAGGGAAGGTCTTGAAGGCATCCCTGTTAGCTGCAACATTTGTGTTGACAGTGCTGGCTGCCGTAAAGTTCTCGACAAGCACGAGCCTGTTACGCGACTCAAGTTTAAAGAGGTCAAGGGCGAATCCATCATAAGTGTCGGTGTTTACCGGGCTTGTGTTCGAGCCAAATACAATTCTGAACCGTACACGTTTCTTCTTAGCAATTGCATCGAGGTTGTAACGACCTGTCTGCCATGCCGTCGATGTACCATCCCATCCGTACTGGCCAAGGGTCTGACCTACGTTGTTAAACTGCGAAAGACCACCGATAGAGCTGTCATTATACCAGTCCAACCCGGAGTTACTGTCACCCAATCTTACCCACACGGTGTCGACGTTGGTCGTTTCATCTTTGTATTCGAGATAAGCGCCGTCGCTTTTTGCCTCGGTATCGGTGAAATAGTCCAATGCAACAACGGGTCTCGCCAATGTGGAAATGTCGGCGCATGGTCCGTAGAGAATAGAGCGTTCGTTGTCGTAGTAGTACAGGGGATTTCCTGAATTATCATTCCCGGCGCTTGTGTGTGTTGCCCAGAAAGTTGAACCGGCAGCAGGAGCGGGGTCGGATGCAATGCTTCCAGCAGAAGTGAGTCGCGTCCAGCTTGTCTTCGTTGTAGTTGTCGTGCCGTTAGAAACGAAGCCTTCGGCAACCCAACCGTGATTTGCAGATTCAAAGTTCTGCGCATACGGGAATTGTGCTGCTTTAATGAAAGGGAAAATGGAAACAGCCTGTGTGATCGTGTCGGCACAATTCAGCTTGGTCCTGGCGATCATGGTCACATCGTATGTTCCAACGCCAGTGAACCTGTGCATTGGATTTCGTGCAGTATCAACTGCGGCGACATCGTCGAAGTCCCATTTGTAAAATGTCTTCGTTCCAGTGGGCAAACCAGTGCTCGATGTAAACGCGGTATTGTCCTGGTCGCAGACGAGTTTTGTAGTGAAACCTGCAACGGGAACAGGCCCCACTTCGATGTTCAGTTTCGTGAATGTGCTCTTGCAGCCGTCGGATGAAACTTCGTTCACGCGAACATTGTATTTCCTGATGTCATCGTACTTGTGGTTGGGGCCATTGAATTTACCAGTAGTGTTCTTGGCAACAACGTCGTCTGTTGGAGCACCAGGTATAGTTTGAATACCATCGTCGAACAACCACTCATAAGTTGCAATGGTCCGGCCTGTGCTGAACGGATCGGGCAGAGAAGACGAATCAGAGAACTGCATGATGTCGCCAAAGCACTGATTCTTAAACTTAAAGCCGGCAACGGGATTTGAGTTTACTGTGATCGTGAACGGCGTGTAGTAGCTTTCACAACCATCGAATTTTTGAGTAAGCCAGAATTGCACCTTTTGTTGCTCAAAGGTATTGAGCACATCCGATGAAACTTCCGCCTGCGCCGAGTGGAACACCGGCAGATTGCTACTATTGGCTTTATACCACGTAGGTCCGGGAACGCTTGTCTTTAAGTTCGAGATAACATCATTGACGCAATACTTGATATCGGGATTGTCAACCTTGGGCCTTCGTGGTGTGCCGTTTATTATTACCGTTAGAGGTACCACTGGAGTCTCTGCGGGGCAGACATTTCCAATAGGCGCATAGGCCGTCACATTGAACGTAAGCGTCTTATTGAACTGCTGCCGGACGACGCCGGGGTTTTCAACATTAGAACTGGTCGTATCTGTAACTGGCTTATAGATCGTTGTGATTGCAGTGCTGTCCTGAATGACACCAGTGCTGGCGGAAGTCAGGTTGTGCCACCGGAACGTAACCGCCGAACTCTTACCAGCAGGGAGCGTCGCCTGTAAAGGAACGGTCTTAAGTTGAAGTGTGTCACTACAAATACTGAAGTTGGCAGGCAGCGCGATCTGCGGTCGCTGATCGATAACCAGGAAGATCGTGTCTTTTACTGCAAGGCAAGGACCAGCAACATCATCAGGGTCATCTGTAGTCAGGATAAATCGTACAGTTTTCCCCTGGTCTTTTTCTGTTTGGCTCGGCCTGTAAACTACGGGCAGCGCGCGGGCAACATCAATAGTACCGTCGCCATTTGTAGTCCATGTAGCGCCCACGTTAAAGACGTTGTTCAGGAGGGATGCCTGGACTGCCAAGGCATCTGCAGAGCATTGCCGGGGGCTAGGTACAGGGAAGTCGATATTGAGACCCGGGTTGATGAATACGGTTATATCCGCGGAGGTTGAGAGACACGGCTCCAAAGGTCCCACAGGCGGAAAGGTGGTTAACGTAAGCACGAAAGATTTACCGCTGTATTCCTGTGTGGACGGATAATATTTGGCCGCTCCGAGAAAGGTGCTGTCAACATTACCGCTTGCGTCTTTAAATACTCCTCTTGCGGCGCCAGTGCTACTGGTTTTCCAGTATCCATTCGCGCCGGCAACCGGAGAAGAGATGCTTGCTCCAACAAGAGCTGGATCTTTCAACGCAACCTGGTTCCCGGTGCATATTGTTGTTGAAGGTTTTACAGATGCAATAGTAGGTTGCCTGATAAAGGCTTTCAGGTTGATCGTATCACTCTTACATCCGGCGTAGTTTACCAGTGTATCGAACTGGAAGGTGAAAAAATTAAACCTTGTTGTATAAGTTCGATGGGTGATCTGCTGAACGGTATAGTTTGCAGTGGCCCCTATATTCGCAAGGCCGCCTGTAACACTGCTAAAATCGTTTACATCCATAGGAAACACGTTGCCATCCTGCGGGTTACGTTTTGAGCCCCACGTGTAAGCAATCAGTGGATTCTTAGTGATCGTGAAAGATGCAGTAGCGTCCTTATAACAATAAGCATAAGTGTTTGAAGTCAACGCCACGCCATTCACTTTGAGTTGCGTTGGGCTCATCTTCGCCGGCTTCTTCCAGACGTTTACAACAACAGCGGAGTCTGTATTGAAACAGCCGTGGATATCCTTGTGGCGATAGTTGATCTGTACTCTATCGTCGGCAGCTGCATTATTGGTCAACTTGGGATCAAATGTGAAAACGGTAGCGCGGCTGCCTGTAATTGCTCCTTTGGCAATGTTGTGATTGTTCTCTTTCGAACTCCAGAATTCGTCGTAGCCGTTGGTTGCATCGTATTGATCAGCGCTCAACGTTGTTACTCCATCGGTTCCGCAAGCACCATCAGGAAATTTGGGAAACACGTTCATGGTAGGGGTCGGCCACACCTTCACGATTGAAGTTCCCAGATCGTAAGTGGAGGCACCGAACCACAGGATACAAGCTGGGTTAAGGGGATAATAAGCATGGATCTGTACCTGGTGATTGTTCCGGACCTCGTATGCCCACTGGGGTGATTTGGGATTGAATTGTGATAAGCTTGGAAACGGCTGATATGAGGAAGCCTGACTCACAGAGTCTATCTCCAGGTATTCGTAGACGTAGCTGGGTAAATAAGCATTTTGATAGGTGACGGTTGGGAATATGGTTACAAGACATGTTCCTGCAAGTGCTGCTGATGTTGCATACGATGACGTTGGTCCACCAATTGGATCCACAGGATCGCGATAGCAATAAGCTGAGTTAAGACTTGAAATAAGTGACTCGAACAACACGTAAGTTTTAACAGCTGTGCTGATACAGTGTTGAGTACCTACATCCGTGTAAGTAAACATAATATTGTGACTGCCCGAGACAAGGTTATCGGGATAGAATTTGTAGTTCGTTCCATCGTAGACTACACCATCGCCTGAGAACACGGCATTGGAACCGGAGATAATTGAGTTATCCGATGAGTTTCTTGCCAATAAAGTTACGGGTCCCCACGCCACATTTTTATCGAACGCTGTCTGGCTTGCGGTATACCCTGGGCCTGGCACATTTTCGAATGTCACACCCGTTGAACCGCCTACAGCCCGAAGCGTACCGAGCGACTTACCATCGGTGTCGGCATTACCATCCTGCGAAGCAGTTCCACCAACACGTATAATATTAGCTCCCCAAACTGTATCTGTTCCGGCGTACTTCACAAGGAGCCCTTTAATACCAATGGTATCCAAAGTCGTGTTAGTCGTTCCCGACACGTCGTATTTGAAACGCACAACGTTGTTGGCCGGGTAGCTAACGAAGGTGATGTTGCTAACTTCATTGCCTTGTTTCGTGAACACAGGAATGTTCTTGTAAGTACCTGTCGTCTTCGTATAAAAAATAAAACCAGGGGGCAATTGCAACGAGAAAGTCTGGCCGTTGCCGGCACCAAAGTCACCTTTATCGCTTTCTACAATGCCGATAGGTTTAAGTGTTGTGAAAGTTGCCTTCGTTGTATCGCTGTTGTTTAAGCAGAACTCCTGATTAACCGGGCCATGGATAGCAACACCAAGACTCTCACAGTTAATTACAAGAGTTCCGTTGTTAGATCCACCCCAGTTACTCGCATCCAGGATTACCGACTTGCTTCCTGCATCGGCGAAAGTAAGGCCCGAGAAGCTTGCCACGCCCAACGTAATAGGGTTCATCAATGTACCGGTAAGCGACGCTTCACTTATGGTAAGGTTGCCACCGATATTTGTATCGATGTTATCCAGGTCATCTTTGAGCGTTGCAGTAAAACCCCAGGGAAGACCCGGATTAACCGGATTGGTCACTCCGCTGAATACGAATTTTGTTGCAACAACAGCAATCGCATTCCTGGTTGCACCTGTGCTATAGCCGCCAGCTGCGGCATCCACCAAACCAGAGCTTCCTGCATAAACAGTAGCGCCAGTGATCGTTACCTTGATAACAGCGCCATCATCGACCACCGCTGCAAAGTTTGCAATGATGTTGAACTGCTGACCGTTGTCGTCGTTATCGGTAGCCTGCAACACACCTGTGGCAATGTTGAAGGTGATGTTACCTGCAACATCCAATGTTCCTTCACTAACAATGGTAGAACCTTTGAGTATGGCGACGTGTCCTACGAACGCGAAGTTGTCGACGTGTATAGTAAGGGTTTTAAGATTGGTATCGTTGGTATCGGGATCGTCTGCAGGTGAATTACCATCAACCAGTTTCACGTCGGCAAGGGAAAGACCTTTGCTTGCTGCGTCGATCGTCATAGATTGCTTCGATGCGTAGTCCAATGTGTTTGCGGCAGATGTATTCTGAATGATCCTCGAAAGCGCAGTGATCGTTGTTGCAGTCTTGGTGTTGAAAGTTGTTTTGTAATTCGTTGTTGAATCCTGTGTGCTGAATACCGTGTAAGGGATCACAGAATAAGTGTATTGTTGTCCACCGCTAAGTCCGGTGTCGGAAAATGTTGTTGCGGACGATGATGAGATCACCATTACATAACCGGGCTGTTGATTCGGAGCTTTTCCCTGGAGCAGATCACTCGATGTATAACCGGTGCCACCGTTCTTGCGAATCACAACAAGGCCATCTGCACCTGAACCGAAGGCAGGGAATACAAGATCGATCTGCGAGCCCGACGTAGCAGTTGCAGACGTCATGTTGCCGCTTGCTGCAGGAGCGTCATCGAGCGTCCATACAAAGCTCTGTGGTCCCAATGCCGTTCCAACTGCGTTGGTCGCCCATGTAGCGTAGTAATACTTCGTGTGAGATGTCACCGATGTCGCGCGAACCTGGTTGAATGTGCCGGTACCGGTTCCTGTATTAGCACTGTGATCGCTAAGGCCAACGGGTGAAGTTAAGCTCCACACGGTTCCGCGATCAGTCACGCTCCGGCCACCAGAGGTTAATACTTCGCCGAATACTGTAAAGTTAACGTCGGTAGGAGTGGCCGTAGGTGCAGCTAAAGTCGGAAGCACACCGGCGTAAATAACATCATTGTCAGTGAGCACGCTCGTGTTCGAATTTCCCGCCGGGTCTTTAACAGTACCAGGGAGCGTTACGAGCACGTGGAGGTTTCCCGTTGCCGTGGCGCTATTCACTGCAACAACAATTTCATACTTGGTGTGATCCAACGGAGCCAGTTCGGTGATCGCGCTAACACTGAGCGACCCGATAACACCGCCGCCACTACCTGTAAAGGCAACCGAGCTTGATGTAAACGTAGCGGGATCGATAGCTTCGTTAAAAGAAACGTTGAACGTAATGGACGTTCCACCTGTAGTTGGATCCGGTCCCGGGTCTGTTATCGTTGCGATTGGTCCTACAGTATCTACAACAATCTGTGGGGTTCCGCCGGCGCTTGCCACGCTGGGGTCATTTGGCACCGCTGTTTCAGTTGCAGCCGCCGCGGGAATCGAAACGGAAAATGTTCCTGCAGTAACATTGTCGACAGTAACGGTGTACACCGCTGCAGGTCCTGCAGGAGTAACGCTGATTGTTGTGGCGCCTGATGTGGGGGTTCCGACATCGTTGGTAAGAACAACGTCTGTGTTGGTGAAACCACCAACGGAAGCGCTGAAGGTTACGGTGAATTGAATCCCGCTGGTCAGTTTAGTAGGATTTGAAGTAACGCGGGTTACTGTTACTGTCGGAGGCGTGGCGTAAGCAGCATGCGCGACACAAAAAAGCAAAAGACAAAAGCCCAGCTTGACTATAGCGTTCTTCATAACCCGGTAGAAATATTTTATACTCTAGATGTCTGTGTTAAAACTTATTACTCTTCTCGTTACTCCTTTGTATCGCCGCTGCCATCCGTGCGGATAATAAACATCGATGACACGTTGCTGATGGTTGAGGTACCTGAGATTAACAGGGTACCATCGGAAAGCTCGCGGATAGATGTGGCTGTTTCGTTACCACTGCCACCCAATAGCTTATCCCATTTGTAGTTTCCAAAGGCGTCGATCTTGATCAGTACGATGTCAGTCCCACCGTTTCCCTTGTCGGGTGTTTGTGACATAGAGAACGCGATCACGAAACCGCCATCGGCTGTGTAAGTAATTGCTGTACCATCTTCCTGGCCTGTACTGACAGTCTTATCTGCTATCACCATATCTGCGCCGCTGAGGGCACAATCGAAATACAAAATCGAGGCAGGTATAACATTGCCGGCGCGATCTATCCTCACAAAAAAACCATTCTTCACGCCGGTTCTTGTCGTGTATGTTCCAACGGCTGCGAAGCCCGTTCCTGAAGGCTGAAAGTCTCTCACATCATGATTCCCATCTTCGTTTTGTCCGAACAAACTATTGTTGGAAGGAGATGCGTAGTTGGGTGGTACAGCAATAACACTCAGGTACTTCGATGCGTTGTTGTTGGTTGGACTGGCTGTGCTGGCCCAGATAAGATCGAGTCCCGACAGGCCAAGGAATGGGGCACTTACATAATCGAAGCTCTGAAGATCCAGGTTCTTTCTCCAGACGGGGGTAGTAACATCGGAGAGATTGAATCCCATCGTTATTGTTCTTTCCTGGCTGCCCGGCACCTGGTAAGATCCAAGGGTGGCAATTTGATTGGCATCAACGGAAACAGAAGATATCGCCTTAAAGTCGACCTTCAGTGTAACGTTCCCGGTTCCACGCGTAGCCACTACCGAACTGTCCTTCGCGAACTGCTGGACGATTGAGGTGTTGTCTCCTGAGTGAACTATCTTCATTAGAAGAAATTGAGAGTTTACGAATTCAGAGCTTTCGGGATTATTGGGGTCTAATTCAATACCCTCGCCCGTGATCAGGTAACCTGCAGGATCGCCGCCCAAAGGTTTTATCGCGTGCACATTCGCGCCCAGGTAAGGAAAATCCCACAGCTTGTTCCCCTGGTTGTCTGTTTTTACTATAATAATTCCAGGACGCCTTGCGGAGTCGGTTACACCTTCCTCGTCCAGCTCGGCAATGTTGCCGGCCATAATAAATCCGCCGTCAGCGTCGCGTTCCACAACAGCCGCGGTATAACTCCGGGTGCTTCCGAAAAAGCGAATAAAGGTCTTCCGCTCAGGTATGTTGGCGTCCTCGAGGTTGTTGCAGGCATTGCAGGTGAAGAGAAGCAGGGAGAGTAGCAGTAAAGAGCGCGCCATGCGTTAGTGTGTAGTTTTTTTCTTAGGAATGTACTTGTTCAACAGGTATCCTGCCGATACAGACAGGGTATTCAGTGAGAATGGCCCGTGGACAAATTTGTTCCCGAAGACCTCTGATTGACTATCGTATAACTTCTGCTTATTGAAGATCGTGGACGCGCCGTAATTGAAACGGATCTCTGTAACGATCTCTGCTTTTTTCACCTTCCACTTTAAACCGGCACTAAGAATAGGAGCGAAGTTGAATAACTTGTACTGCGACTTCTCTGTCGAAGTGGTGTTAACGGGCGACTGTCCGTGCACATCAGTTTGAAGTTCCGTGCTAACATTCAATAGGAAATCAGTTGCCAAGCCAAGGCCGACATACGATCGCCACTTGGTGGTGCCATCTGTCTTTTGTCCGAAAGGCAATGGGTACTGAACGGATACAGGCAAGCTGATGCTTCTCATCGAAACTGTACCGCTTGTTGACTGATCGCCCTCGAAGAAGGTGTTGTTGATCTTGAATGCTTTCGACTGGAAATAGAGTTCGGGATTGAGAACGATCATGCCGTTGAACAAGCCGATCTCTGCAGTAGCGCCCACCTGGAATCCATAGCCATACTTATAATTCTCAGAGCCGCCATTCAAAGGAGTGTATTGATGAACATTCGGTTGTGTTGCGTTAGCCCCAACCTTCACACCCAAACGATAAACCGGTTCCGTACGGAATGTGCTCCAGAGAGCAACAAATTCTGCAGGATCGATATTGTTGTTGGGACGAAACTCGGGATCGGTCTGAAGAATGCTGAGCATCATTGCATCAGCCTTCTCAGGTTCTTCCATGTAGATGTAAGCAAGCGTAAGAAGCTTGTAAGCGTCCACGCGTTCCTGGGTGGTCCACTGATCGGCCTTTACGCAACCGTCCAGCAATGCCTCCAATTCATGGAGACGACCGTTTTCGTAAACCGATCTCGCCAGGCGAAGCGTTTGGGCACACGTCGTTTGTTGTTGTTTTTGCTGGGCCATTGCCAACCTGGGAACAACAATTATCAAGATTAAAGCAGCAACTACAGAAAGCAGTCTCATTGGGTTACTTGTCGTTTAAGGGTAAGTTCTGACAGGTCTTTTCCTGAGGAAGATCCGCACCCACATACAAATCCCATTCTTCTCTCGACATGTTCCTCTTTGTGTATCCGCATAGCTTATCAGACATACTACTGATGTTGGTAGGCCATGCATGTATTGTTTGATTTCTCTTAAGGTTTCCGGTAGTTCCGATCTCCTCTTTCACGCTGTTGATACCAGCCATCAGCTGCTCATCTTTCGGAGAGAATGCAACACCCCAAACCCAGTCGTGATCACTCAATACCATTGGCGGTGAGCCTACAGGCAAGCCGCCTTTATTGAATTCCCACAAGCGAATAGAGAAGTCTTTACTTGCAGTTGCCATGAATGTTCCTGCGAAGTTGAACTTGATGTGTTCGATAGCTGATGTGTGACCTGAAAGCTCACGAACAACTACGCCGGTATCCACGATACGCAACAAACCACGAACGTTTCCAACTACGATCCTCGATCCATCAGGAGTGAATGCCGCAGCAGTCAAACCACGACCTGTCGAATTCTCGATCTTGTATACCGTTTGAGCGAAGTTGTTTGCTATATCCCAGATGTAAAGATTGCCATCATTACCAGCGCCAACCAGCTTCTTTCCATCAGGACTTATTTCGAGATAGTTGATCTTCTCGGTAATATGTATGACTTCTTTAGCTGTATTCAGATCGGAGTAGCGAATGCTATGACCTGAATTGTCGCGTGCATAGAAACCTTTGTTGTCGTTAGTGAAGTGGATGTCGCCAATATCAGAAACAAAACCAGCGATCTTCTTCGGGGTAGCCTTGATATCTTTCATATCGTAGAGCTCCACGTAGTTTGCGTTCCTGTTGGCAGGGTAAGATCCACCAGCAGCAAGCCATTGTTCGTCGGGACTGATATCGAGTGTGAACACGAGATAATCCGTACGTAAGTCGACGATCTTTTCGGCATCCCACATTCCACTATTATTCACCGTCCAACGGATGATACGGCCATCGCTGCCACCAGAGTAGATGTGGTTGCTGTTCACGCGCGTTTCGAGAGCACGTGCTGCACCGTTGGTGTGACCTTCCAAGCTCAACGTCATCGGGTCGTTGTTATTGGCGAGAGCCCTGAACAGACCGTTGTAGATGTCGTTGTCGTATTTGTAACCGTTGTACTTATCGTTGAAGTTGTGAGCCTGTTGTGCGATGAGCGCCTCTTGCTCGGGGTTGTTACCCAACTCTTTCGACTTGATGGCCATCGCTTTTGCGATAGCGCGATAACGTTCGGCTTGTGCGCGTTGCTCTTGCCTCTTTGCTTCTTTTTCGTTCGTCTCGGCAAGTGTCTGCGCTCTTTTCGCTGCATCGGCGTTCTTCACGGCGATACCTTCCTGGCGTTTCGCTTCAGTTGCGTTCTTCACAGCTTGAGCTTCGGCAGCAACAGCTTTCTGTTCGTTGGCAACGGCAAGGGCCTGGGCTTCGATAGCTTTTTTCTCGTTTTCCTCGGCGCGGATCTGTGCTGCTTCCGCGAGATCCCTCTGCTTAGTAGCTTCATTTTTCTGCTCAATGGCTTCAACAGCACTTTTCTTTGCCAGTTCTTCGTTCTTGATCGCTGTAGTACGCTGTACAAGAGCGTATACCAGGAACAACAGCGAGATAACTGTAGCAGTACCGAGCACGATAGCGAAGATCCGCGCGTTACGGAGCTTACGTTTCTGTTCGAGTTCTTTGATCCGTTGCTCGGTCTCGAATTCTTTCTTGGAGTATTCGAGGAAGATGAGCGTACGTTCGAAGGCCGGATGATATCGCTGACCCCAAACCAACGTAGGGTTGTGTTTAGTCTGCCAGTTCAATGCAAGCTGAAGATCCGGTGGTCTCCAGAGACCGGCCTTGCCTACCTGATACATGGCAGCAGCTTCGGCGAGGCGCAGGTACATCTGCACGGCTTCCGCTTCATCATCAACCCAGTTCTTTAATCTTGTCCAGATACGCATCAAGCTTTCGTGCGAGATGTCGATCATGGCGCGACCTTGTAGGGCCGTTCCATGAGCAGGTGTCAATAATGATCTTCCGGGCTCACGGAATTTTTCGAGCACTGCAATTACATCCTCTTCCGATACGTCGGCGATGGCTGCAATCTCATTTAATCTTGTGGGACGACGAATACCAAAGTTCTCACCACGTTTTTCGGTAATGGCTTTGAACAATGCTTCGCAGATACGCTTCTGTTCGTCATCCAATTCGTCGTAAGCTTCGTTCGCATGTTGCGACAAAGCTTCCTTCATCGTACCGATAGCCTCGTAATGTTTGAGGTCTACAGGTTCTTCATCATAATCTTTATATCTCGTCCAGTAGCTCCATGTACGCATCAAAGCGTGTTGAAGAATTGGAAGCTGATCGGGGTTATCACCAAGGTCGTTGAGAAGTTGCTGTACTAAGCGCGGAGCGATCCTGGCACCACCAACGGCAACCGGTCCTTCGATAGCACGACGCTTCTGATCGCGTGTCATCTGGGGGATCAGGTAGTGACTGTCGTTGATCTTGCGTGTGAGGTCGGGGAACTGCGCACAATCTCCGATGAAGTCGGAACGCATCGTGATAGCTACGTAGATAGGAGAGTCCTCGTAGTTCACTGCTTCCATCAATAGGTTTACGAATGCGAGTGTTTCGTCAACAGAGTTGGGATCGGTGCTGTCCTTGAATCGGAACAATTCTTCGAACTGGTCGACAAGGATCAGGTAATTGACATCTTCGGAGCGCCGCGATTGCTGTATCGCTTCCACCAAACCCAGCGAGCTCGAACGGAGCAGCGTGGATACGATGGTACGCTTGATCTTTTTGTCTTCGGCGTCGGCGTTGTTGTATTCGCGGGTGCTCTTAAGCAACGCCTCGGCGAGGTTGTCGATCGGGCCGGCACCGGGACGTGTAACAATTACTTCCCAGTTCGGACTCGCGTCGGTTAAAAATCCACCGTAAAGAATAGGAAGTACACCGCAATAAATAAACGATGACTTACCACTACCAGACGGACCGATCACGCCCACGAAGCGGCTCTTCGAAAGCTTGAGGAGGACCTCGTCGCTCTGGCCTTCGCGGCCGAAGAACAGGTGACTCTCTTCAATCTTGAACGGCCGTAATCCCGGGAACGGGTTAGAAATGTCTACCGTCGATGTTACTACATTTTCATTCTGTTGGCTCATAACCTGGCTAATTCGGTTAATTCCTTAAAACTCCTGTAAGAATACTTTCAATGATTCTATAGACTTCGGTTGTTCTCCCGATATCAATGTTACGTTCTGGCTCAGGAAGCTCTCCATCGTGCTTGTAGGCTGCGAAGCGGAGAGGATAGCTTTGCCCTTGATGGGTTTCTTACGTCCAAAGCCGGGTGCCTTCAACAGGTCGAGCACCTTCATTCTCACCCACTGGTCGTTCACCTTGCCTTTGAAGATGATGGCTCCGTCGAAGTTCCTCAGATTCTCTATATGCTGTTTACGTACGTCAAGTAAGTCGCCTTCGAAGGCGGGAAGCAGAACTTTGAAGCCCGATTTCTCAATGGCGTCTTTGAAAGGCTTCACTTCACTTTCGTCGATACGGTCGTGAACGAGGTAGATCGCCTTGCCATGGTAGTCTTCGAAAGTGGCGTCCTGTGCGTCGAGAAGCTCTTCGCGCATGATGTTCTTAAAGTCTTCGAGTGGATTCTGCAGGATCTCGGCTCCTTCCTGTGCTTCGATGTCGCGGCGGATGTTGTCGATAAAAGCGCGCTGACGATCGCTGGCGTTCTTCAGGTTGGGTGAGATCCAGATGAGTCGTGAAAAATCTTCTTTGTTCTGTCTCTTCACTGCGCTTAACTCTGCAGCGACGCGGTTCTGAATGTCAACCACCGACCTGTCGGCTCCTTCGGGGATCTCACCATAGGCACTGCCAACAAGGTGTATCGACAATGAGCACTCTTCAAGATCTTTCTTCACGATGCGTTCCAGCTCTGCACCATTGTTGGGCAGCGTGGTTTTCGGGAGCACGAGGTAGCCGTGTCGTTGCAACTCGCGCTTAATGATGTTGCGTTGTACTGAAATGTCGTGACCGGTTTCTGCGAGATAAATAGTCTTGCGACGGAAGAGGTTCTTCACTTCAGACTTCGTTCCTTCTTTAAGGAAGAGAAGTGATTCGTGGATATCGTATGCAAGATCGACCATCTTCATCCAGTATTGCTTTTCAGCTTCGGCACTGAAGAAGTCGGAATACTCTTTCATGAGGCCTGTCTCGGTGTCGATCTGGAACATGTCGTAGCCGAGAAGATCCCTGAGCTTCGGTGGTTGTTCCTGAAGCATGAGGGGTGACTTCATTACTTTGAAGACCCTGTTGGCCTTCGAACCGGACGCAACCTTGCTGAAAGCCTCGAGTGTATCGAGACATCTTCCGGACTGAACAAAATCTTTAGAGAGAATTGCAACCACAACGGCAATGTTGTCCATGGTTGATGCAGTAACAGAATCGAATTCGTCCTTGAGGAGGATGTTTGGTTTCGTTCCAAGTACCTGTTGCAGCATCAACTCGAGGAATTTCTTGAAGTGCGATACCCAGCCGCTGTCTGTTTTAGACGAAGTGTCGTTATCTTTTTGAGCGAAAGTGATCAGTACATCGACATCGAAGTTCATTAGTGTGGTAGTTATGTTATCAGAGCTTCCGGGGTATGTTAATCAGTCTGTATCAAAGCCTTTCCAGTAATATTTTTAATGAGACCTTGTGCCAGTTCGTGGTTGTTAGCCATTACGAAATAGAAATCGTGTAACGTGATCTTGAACACCACGGATCTTTCGGTGGCGGTGAGACCTGTTACTTTAACGGGGGGACCTTCCTGGAATAAATCGCCGATCACATCACCCTTCTTCATCACGCCGATCTCTTCATTTTCATTCTTCAATGTCACTTGTCCATGCGCAACAATGAGGATAGGATTTTCGTCGGGGAAATTCACGCGATCGCGAACGTTAACATCGAGCGGCGTGATCTTATCGGCCAGCGCGCTCAATAGATTTCCTGCAATGCCCTTAAACACGGGGAGCTCCTTCATGAAGAGGATCATTTCTATGTGAAGGAAGAACCCGTCGTCGAGACCATCGAGGAGCTGGTTGTTGCGTATAGCAGTATCGAGGAACCTCTTGTCTTTCGAAGGAAGTCGCTCGGTAATAGTTTCGTAAGCAGCCTTGTCTTTGTTATAGATCACCCATGCAGCAGTCTCCTGCAGCAGCCTGTCGCTATTAAACATCTGGCTGATCAATCCGCGGCTTACGCGGAAGTTGGGGACAAATGCAGCAGCATGTATTGCACATACTTTCGACCAGCGATTGTTGTAGTTAAAGTCGCGGTTGAGAACGTAGTTAATTACCTGGACGGGATTGTAGCTCTCGCGCGGGAAGTACGTCTGAAGCTTTTCAAGCTTGTCGGATACTTTCGAATCATCGAGCAGCGGAACCAGCTTCGGTTTCAGATCGACGTCCACAAAAAGATCGAGAAGCTCGAGTGCATACTGAATACTATCAGGTGTTCCGGCGAGAATGTTCTCGCGAACGAGCTGCACAGAAGTGGGATCGTACAGCAATGAAAGCAACAGTGTTATCTGGTCGTAGTTCTCCCGGATCTCTTCGCGAATGGCCTGGCGGAGATAACCGAATTGAGGTTCGTCGGGAAGCTCGTCGATAGCAGTAAGATTCCACAATGCCTTACCCATCTCTGTATCGAGAAGATCTTTCACAGCGCTTGCTTCACGGCCTTTCGCACGATAGTCGATGAATCGCAGTGAGTAGAGGATCTGTTTAACGATACGCTTATCCGGGTAATCTACTTTCTTCCACAACAACGCGATGCCTTCCGGCCCACCAATGTGACCGATGATCTGTATGATCTTCAGCATCACGATGTCCGACTGGCCCGACTTATGGAATGCAGCTTCGAGCACCTGGAGCGCCGGCTTGCCAGCTTCTTTCAATGCAGATACCGCCTGGTATGAATAGGCGGGCGACGACAGTAAGTCGATAAGCACCGGCCATGTTTCCGAACGCTTCACGCGACGGCAGGTAAGCAATGCTTCGTTGCGAACTCGCGCGTCGGGGTCGCGCATGAGCTCAAGAAGAATGAAGATTGTTTTCTGACTGATGAGCTTGCGAAGAAGCTTTGCGGCAAGCATGCGGTCGCTTTGTTTTACCGACTTGCTGAGCTTCATCAGCTTCTCGGATGATATGGATAGAAGGTCGCTGTCTTCTGCGCCACCTTTGGCGAGCTCGGCAAGACCTCGCGTCTCCGGGCCTTCCTGGCCGGAACCGATTGCCTGCGCACGCTCTTCGGCGAACTTCTTAACTCTTCGAAGGTCGCTGTTCACCAATTGGATCACTGCGTTCTCGAAGAGAGCGGGCTCAAGTTTTTCCATGAGCTTGAGACCATAGATAACTTTATCTTCTGCGGTGCTCTGTATTTCTTTCTCGAGCACGCGATCGAGCGTGTATTCTTTTTGTTCGTGTTGTTCAACAATCTTGCGGCTCTTCTGCAGCGACGACTGAAGTGTGTCGCGATAACCCGCGTACATCCTGTTGGTAAACCAATACCAGAGACCAAGGGCAGGCAGTGTTACGAACGTAACCGAAAGGAGAGTAAAGAAGGAAAATTTGTTCATCAACACGATAGCGCCACCACCAACCACACTGGCCAATGATGTAACCATACCTTCAACTTTAGTCTGCGCATCCAGCTTGTGAGCTTTGTCCATTGGGATGTAATACATCTTGAAAACGGGATCATCAAGACCCCCCTTCAGGGAATTCACAAACAGCTTACTCATCGCCATCATGATAAAGAAGTATACAAGGGCGTCACCAGTCTGATAGCCAAACGTGGAACCAAGTATGGCGGCGCCACCGGTGAACAGCATAAGAAGTATCGGATTTACAAGCAGCGCCACACGCAACCCGTAAGTCTGCATAATCCAATCGGTGGCGAATGTGGTGAACAAGAATCCGAAGATCACAATGGTCGCTTCGAACAATGAAAGGAATGAAGCGAGGTCGTTACCCTTAAACTGCGTTGTTACAACGTTGAAGAATGAGTAGTCGAGGAAGCGCAACGCAACGATCGAGACTACAACAAAGCCGCACATCGCGAGAAGGAACCGGTTCCTGAAAAGATCGAAGAGGCCGAGCTTCTCAAGCTTATGGTCGTCGCCCACATCGCTTCTTAAAACCTTTTCTTTAGAGAGATAACGGCTGGCAAGAATGATGAACAGGATGAGATAACCAATAATGCTGACAAGCCCGATCGTAAAGAGCGAATCAAGAGGAAGGTTAGCATATTGGATCAACAACGGGATACTAAAGAACGCAATGATCTGTGCGATGTCCACACCAACGTCGACGCTACCGATAACACGTTTGGCCTGGCGAAGGTTGAAGAGACGGCCGAATGCACCCCAGAACACCAACTGGCAGATGAATGTGAATGGCAATAGTTGGGTGAATCCAATTACACCGATGTAGCTTTCGTCCTGGATAGCATCTTGAATAAAGTGATGCAGGTAGAATTCAGCGAACTCAATACCTCCCGTGATAAGGATAACCACTACAAGGCTTCCGATCGCAAGCACTTTATAAGGAATCCGGCCCTGCAGGAAGTTATAGACTCCCGTTGCTACGATACCGAAGACACCTGATACAAGGAGATAGAATGGGAGGTCGTCTTTCTCACTGAAATGACTCGACTGAAGGAACAATGTTTGCGACGCCACAGTGACGGTCGCCAGGAAGGTTCCCATCAAAAAACTGATAGCCAGCAGGAGAGTAACAGGCCCGACCTCGTTAGATTCTACCCCGAGCAGCCTCTGTAAACGTTCCTTCATATACAATTGAGGTATGGACTAAACCACCAATTTCTGAATAACAGCGGAAAAAAACCTATTTACGAACGGTTTTGATTTGATTTTTAACGGAATTGTACGTAAACACAAGCCCTTGAAACGTATCGCCAATTGGGGTACGTGACTTTGTTTTCCAGATATCTTAACCCGCGTTCATCGGTGATTAAATATTTCTTAAAATGATCAACGGAACAATAACGAGCTGTCGCCGTAGCTGAGAAACCGGTAGTTGTTATGTAATGCCTGTTGGTACACGTTTTTCCAGTCGGCTCCAACAAATGCAGCAACTAACAACATAAGGGTGGAACCAGGCTGATGAAAGTTGGTGATCAGCGCATCGCAGAGATGAAACCTGTATCCGGGATGAATGTAGATAGAGGTTTTACCGGCAAGGGGAAACGATGTTTCAAGAACGTTCTGTAAGCTCTTTTTTGTCTCGATGGTTTTTACGCTTTGATAAGGATCATTCTGCGAGATCACAAATTCTGCATTTCTATCCTGCTCTAACTTGCAGCCATACCAGTAAATACTCTCCAATACTCGAAGCGAAGTTGTTCCAACGGCAACGATCCTTCGTCCGCTTAATAGTTGTTCGATAAGGTCGCGGGTTACGACTACCTGCTCTTCGTGCATGGTATGCTCCAGCGCGTTCTGCGTTTTCACCGGCATGAATGTTCCGGCGCCCACATGCAACGTCACCCAAGAAGGGATGATGTCTTTTGCTTTTAACTTCTGAAGGATCTCGTCGGTGAAGTGCAGCCCTGCAGTTGGCGCTGCCACTGCTCCTTCATGTTTTGCATACACAGTTTGATATCGATTCTTATCGTCTGCGCCAGCATCACGCTTCAGATACGGAGGCAGAGGCGTCTGCCCGCTTCGTTCTATGATCTCTGCGAAGGTGAGGTTGCTCGTCCATGTAAACTTCACGACCGATCTTTCTTTATCGATCAGCTCTGCGTGAAGGTCATCGAGATCGAGCGCCGTTCCATTGGTCCATCGCTTTACATTGCCAATCGTACACTGCCATGTAGAAGATCCCCGAGCAATCATTGCCTCTTGTACGAGGGTTGACGGCTGAATGGGATTGAGCAGGAAGATCTCTATCGCGGCCCCGGATGGTTTTCTGAACTTCAGCCGGGCAGGAATCACTCTCGTATTGTTCATCACGAGGAGTGAGTTATCTTCCAGTAAATCAATTATTTGCGAGAATTTTGTGTGATCGATCTTCCCATCGCGATAGACCAGGAGCTTCGATTGGTCGCGCTGTGCCAGCGGGTGGAGGGCTATTCGATCGGCCGGCAGGTCGTACGTGTACTCGTTAATGTCGATCACATCGTTCACGATGCAAGTTAAGTGCTTACTTTTGGAGCCAGGCATGCTTAAAGCAACTCTCCACAAAAAAGTCTTTCACTTCAGCTTCGAAGCACGCACGTCGCGCGGCGTGATGAAAGACAGGACCTGCTGGTTTATTAAAGTCTTCGATGAAAAAGACCCGTCGGTTTTTGGTATTGGTGAATGTGCACCGATGGCGGGACTGAGTCCCGAACTTAAAGATGGTTTTGAAACGAAGCTTAAAGAGTTCGTCGAATCGTTTAGCCTCAATACAATCCCTTCGGATCTCAACGAGATCATCTCGAAGTTTCCTTCGATCGAAAAGATGTCGTCAATATTATTCGCGGTTGAAACTGCGTTGCTCGACCTGTCGAACGGTGGCAACAGGGTGATCTTCAAAAGCTCTTTCAATGAAGGCAAGGCGATCCCGATCAACGGGCTGATCTGGATGGGAGGAATGGACTTCATGCTGCAGCAGATCGAGATCAAGATCCGCGATGGCTTCCGGTGCATTAAGCTGAAAGTAGGCGGGCTGGATTTCGAAAAGGAGTGCGATATCCTTCAGTATGTACGCAGGAAGTATTTCAGGGATAACATCACGATACGGCTCGATGCCAACGGAGCATTTAAGAACGAGGATGCGCTGTATAAACTCAATGAGCTTTCGAAGTTTAATGTTCATTCGATAGAGCAGCCTGTAAAGAAAGGCTCGGAATACCTGGCGGAGGTTTGTGCGAAGAGCCCGATACCTGTTGCACTCGATGAAGAGTTGTCGGGAGTATATGGCGGGCAGCGGGCGGAGTTGCTTCAGAAACTTAAACCCCAGTACATTATCATAAAGCCGAGCCTCCATGGGGGACTTTCCGGCACATCCGCCTGGATAGAAGAAGCACAGAAGCTGGGTATCGGTTGGTGGGTCACCTCATCGCTCGAGTCGAGTGTGGGTTTGAACGCGCTGGCGCAGTTCGTAGGCCAATACCCTGTAGAGATTCCCCAGGGTTTGGGTACTGGCGCTATCTATGACGACAATTTTGAGAGCCCGTTGGAGGTGTCTAAAAACGGCCAATTGGTCATGAATTCGAAGATTTCGTGGAATCTTGAAGAAATTAGCTAAAAAAATTAGTTGAAATGCTTGCTTTCTTAGTAAAGCGGTAGTTACTTAGCTAAAATTTTTAGCGGCTATGGATTTCAAGCTGAGACTTAAGAGCAAAAAACTGGAATCGGGCAGGTTCCAGGTGAATTTCTCGACCGAAGGTTTTGTAATGGACTACTATGGATACCTGCTGACGGAGCCGCGCACTTCGTTGCGCGAAGTGGTGGAGAAGATCCAAAGACATGTGGGTGCAATGCAAAGCTCGGATAAATACTTTCAGCCAAACCTGTTCTCGTTGAGCAGGCGTGAAGTGAATTCGGGTCGTGTGATGATCTTTCGTCGCGGCGCTGCGAATGAGGGACTAGCATAACATTGACCATTAGCCATTGACCATTTACATTAGCCATTATGGTTTACACTTTTTAAGCTATGAAACTAAATGAATCAATAAGAACTCTACGCAAGAAACTAGGACTGACGCAGGACCAGTTTGCGGCTAAACTTGGGGTGAAGCGATCCTTAATTGGCGCTTACGAAGAAGGAAGGGCTGAGCCGCGACTGGAACTGCTTCAGAAGATGTCTGCGCTTGGAGGTATTTCGCTCGATTCTTTCATGGAAGGGATGATGATAGAGTCACCACCATCGTCCGATCTGAAGAGAGGCAAAGAAGTGTTGGTTGTTACGGTCGACGAACATCAGCGTGACAATATAACCCTGGTGCCACAGAAGGCGGCGGCCGGATATCTCAATGGTTTCGCCGATCCCGAGTATGTAAAAGAGCTTACTTCGTTTCGACTGCCATTGCTCAAACAGGGAACGTACCGTGCATTCGAGATCAGCGGCGATTCTATGTTGCCGATACTGCCCGGTACAATTGTTATCGGGGAGTTCCTGGAGGATCTTCACGATCTCAAGAACGGCAAGACTTATGTACTTGTAACACAACGCGAAGGTGTTGTTTACAAGCGGGTGTTCAACTACATCTCCGAGAACGGAAAGTTATTCCTGGTGTCGGATAACCGTCAGTATGCTCCGTACCAGATAGCGGCAGAGGAGGTGCTGGAAGCGTGGGCAGCGAAAGCTTACGTGAGCGTGCAATTTCCCGACATAGATAATAAAGCGGACGTGTCTGTCGAACAGCTCGCAGCACTCGTTCTCGATCTTCAGAAAGAATTATTGGATCTGAAGACGGATAAGAAGAAATAAAAAAATCAAAGAATAGCTTAGCGGCAAGCCATACCTTCGTTCCTGGTCGATCAAAGACCGGGACGGGGTAGGGCGTTATTTATTGATGCGCTACGATTGATCTTCTTAGTTGAGGTAAATACAAACTCATTGCTATAAAGGATTTGCTTCGGCACTTCGTACTTCGACAATCTTTTGCGGAGCGCGGCCATCAGGGCTTCTTCTTCGTGCCGGCTCAGCGTTCCTTCAATAACCAAAACCACTTGTTGACCTAATTGCTCATGTGGTAAACCGGAAATAAAATTCCTGTTGGTTATTAGGAGATCGCCAACGGCACTCTCGATCTTTTCCGGCATCACTTTGATGCCACCGGTGTTGATCACATTATCCCACCGGCCCAGCCAACGGAATTGTTTGTTGTTGATAAGTTCAACGACATCGTTAGTGATCACAACATCCTTGAGATAGTCGGCTTCGATAACAAGACATTGTCGCTCATCTAAACTGATGTCTACTCCATCCAGTACTTCGAAAAAATCCTGCGCATCGTAGCCATTCAGTTTTTGAAGAGCGATGTGTGACAAGGTTTCAGTCATACCGAACGTTGCATAACACGACGCGTGTTCTACGTTCTTTATTTTTTGATGAAGCTCTGCGCTGATCGGTGCTCCACCGATAATTATTTTTCCTGAAAGCTCCGGGTTGCGAGCGGCTGCCACCTGGTAGGGAACGAGCGCTGCAAAATCAATCTTACTTTGGATGCTCCCGAACGGGTTCGAACCGGGTTCCACAACGATCATCTTCATTCCAGCCACCAGGCTTCGAACAACCATCATCCTGCCGGCAATAAAATTCACATCAAGGCATATCAATGCAGTCATGCCTTCGCGTAGTCCTAAAGCCTTGATGGTCTTCTTCGCACTGGCGATCATTTGATCGCGATGAACATTAATTGTCTTTGGTGTTCCGGTAGATCCCGATGTCGTTAAAGAAAACCATTCTTTGCCTTCGGACCATTCCTTACAAAAGAGATCAGCTTTCTCTTTGTTGGTCATGATGTTCTCTTTTTCACAACGAGCTCCTGGTATCCGTAAGTCGGATCAGTCTCGCGAACAAATTCGAGATCACTCAATTCGACGATCACGATCTCTGCAGTCGTATAAACGAGGTTGTTGTTCATCAGGTGACCGCCGGTCGTTACTCCATTGCTGTCCGATACCGATATGTGCAGGTGTGATGATGTATCGGAGAATGTTCCCGACAACGAAACGATCTCGAAGAAACCTTTCACGAAAGTTCCGTCGGGTTGATTGGCAAAGCGAATGTTGTACTGTTCGAGACTTCCTGCGCAAGAGACAATTGCCGCAGCTTTAAGATTATTCACAGCTGCAAATTTCAGGATCTCTACTTTAAGATCCTGGTGTGGTTTCAGCCTGAATGCAAGAAAGTCTCCTTTGCTCATTCGTTAAACATCAAGGGAACTTGGGAAATTTCGAAAAGTCTGGCTCGCGTTTTTCGAGGAATGAATTCTTGCCTTCTTTGGCTTCTTCGCTGAGATAATACAACAACGTTGCATTGCCTGCGAGCTCCTGTATGCCGGCTTGTCCGTCGAGCTCTGCATTGAACGACGATTTCAACATGCGAATTGCAAGCGGACTCTTCGTAAGGATCTTGTTAGCCCATTCAACGTAAGTTTCTTCCAGCATATCCAACGGAACAACTTTATTAACGAGGCCCATCTCGATTGCTTCTTTTGCGTCGTACTGATCGCAGAGATACCAGATCTCGCGCGCTTTCTTTTGTCCAACGATACGCGCGAGGTACGATGCACCGAATCCTCCGTCGAAGCTTCCGACTTTCGGACCGGTCTGACCGAAGCGTGCATTCTCAGCAGCGATCGTCAGATCACAAACGACGTGAAGAACATGTCCGCCGCCGATAGCCCAGCCGGCAACGGCAGCGATAACTGGCTTTGGTATCGAACGAATGATTCTCTGGAGATCGAGAACGTTGAGTCTCGGAACGGTGTCGGTTCCAATGTAGCCGCCGTGACCTCGCACACTCTGATCGCCACCACTGCAGAAAGCTTTCCCGCCTTCGCCGGTGAGAATGATCACACCAACTTCATTGTCGTCGCGGCAGATGTTCATGGCGCTGATCATCTCCTGAACGGTGTCGGGTGTAAATGCATTGTGCTTTTCAGGCCTGTTGATGCTGATGCGCGCAATGCCGTTGTATTTATGAAAGAGGATCTCTTTATACTCTTTTACTGGTTTCCAGGGATACTTAAGCTGCATAACTGTTCTTTACTTTTTCTTTGAATCGCAAAAATAATTCCTTCGCTTCTTTACTGCCCGATTCGAATTCGAGAATTTTCGGACGGCCCTCCATTTTGAAAAACTCTTCCAGGGTGGTGTTAATATTCTCGTTATCCGAAATCGATTTGTAGTCGAGGTTGAATTCTGAAGCGAGATGTTTTGCTGTAAGCGGTTGTCGCGTTATAAAATACTCGTCGCCTTCGGGTGTTGTGCCGGGACCGTCGATGATCCCGAAGATCGCACCGCCGTGATTGTTGAGAACAACAATACGGAGATTAGGAGTAAGGTAGTTGTTCCAAAATGCATTCCGGTCGTAGAAGAATGCAACGTCGCCCGTAACGAGTGTATGAATTGCATCGGAGCTCATGGCATGACCAACTACAGTGCTCGTACATCCATCGATGCCACTGGTGCCGCGGTTGCCATATACTTGTACGCCTTTTTTATTTTCAGCAAGTCCGCAGAAGTTGGCGTAACGAACCGCCATGCTGTTGGCAAGATGAAGGTTGCTATGATCGGGAATAGATTTTAACAGCCGGTCAACAAAAGTGAATTCACCAGTGTTTTCGGAATTGAAAAAATCACTCGTTGTGCTGTGAGCTTTTTGATCGAGATCAATCCAGCGCTTCGAATAATCTTTATTGTTCGATTGAACGACCTGTGCAAAAGTTGTAAAGAAATTTTCCGGGCTTACACATACTTGCGTGGTCATCGACTGAAAGGGATCAATGATCTCGTTTGAACTTTCGTCAACATGCCAGTGCGCAACGGGCTTGAATGCTCTTAGAAAAAGCTTGAGATTTTTTGAGATAACAGACTGACCGATTGTGATCAGCAGATCAGGTCGAAGCGCTTCCTTCGTTTTATGATCCAACGCAGGAAGAAATGTGTCGCTGTATCGAACCGCCGATGGGAGTGGGTGAAGATTTGAGATCACATCGCCAACGATGGCAATATCTCCGGCTGCAACGAAACTATTCAATGCATTAATGAGATCGATATCCAGTCTGCCTTGTCCGCCTACAACAAGGATCTTCTTGAAAGAATTGATCGAAGCGAATGTTTTTGGAGGTAACGAGTGGTTAACTGGAATTTTTTCTATGACCCGAATGTCATCTGAAAACGAGATCGACTCAGAATACAATGGCTCACGCAACGGAACATTCACATGAACGGGTCCATGTACGTCTCCCTGGCTGACGTTGATCGCTTCGTTGATTATTCTTTGTATCGACCATTTCGAATCGGCATGATCATAGTCTTGCGGAAGCTGGTATGATCTCAATACATGATCGCCGTAGATCTTTTGCTGTGAGATAGTCTGGCCATCCCACTGACCAATCCATTCTACGGGTCGGTCGGCAGTCAATATCAACAATGGGATCCTTTGATAGAATGCTTCGGCAACTGCGGGCGCAAAGTTATACGCTGCCGTTCCCGATGTACAGATCAATACAACTGTTCTCTTTGTTTGTTGAGCAATTCCGAGCGCGATAAATCCCGCGCTTCGTTCGTCGCTGATCGTTCTTGTTTTTATTCCGGGGTGTCGCGCAAACGATATGGTGAGTGGCGCACATCGTGATCCTGGACAAACAATAGCATCTTTAATTCCTTTCAGATGGCAGAGAGCGGCAATATCAAATATCGGCTGCAATCGCATGAAAGGCTTCAGTGTTTTCTGTGTTTTCCGTGAGACTAAGACAAAATAACCTGCCGCAAGGTATTCATTTTATTCACGGTCTCTTCCCACTCGAGTGAGGGAACAGAGTCGATCGTTACACCGGCACCTGCATACAATATTGCTTCCTGTTGACCTACCCGCATGCATCGGAGATTCACATAGATATGAGTTTCCTCATCGATGTTCACTGGTCCCCAATAGCCGGCATACAATTCGCGATCATAACCTTCACGTTCTTTGAGAAACTTCAATGCGGGTTCCATCGGCATTCCACACACGGCCGAAGTAGGATGGAGGAGTCGAAGCGCCACGGTGCCCAACTGCGGAAAGTTAGTTGCGGTCATGTCGATCATAAAATCTGTTTTCAGATGAAGGAGATTTCCTGCTCTGAAAGTTTTCGGGCCGATTTCTTCGTATTCTCTTATTCTCACTTTTTTGAAACAGGTGTTCACTATATATCGAGTCACGAACGCCTGCTCTTCAATTTCTTTCTGATTCCACAGTACTGTCTTCAGATCGGTGCCGGGTTTATAAACCTGCGTACTCGCAAGAGCCGTGGTTTTAAAGATTGACTTTCCGTTTACGTTCACCAGCAATTCCGGCGACGCACCCATCCACGTACCGGTCTGTGGTGTTGATACCAACGTTATCAATGCTTGAGGATGTTGTTCGCATAAGCGGTCAAATACATCGAGTATGTCGATCTCTTCGGGAACATGAAACGACTGTCGTCGCGAGGGTACCACTTTCTGAAACAAACCATTGTCGATCGCGTCAACACCATCTGCAACAAGTTGCTGGTAATACTCCGAGTTCAGTTCGCTGTGTGCTTCAGGTATAGGAGTGAAGTGTAATTTTAACTTGCTGGCTGGCGCGAAGCTTTCTGGTATCGGTGTTCCACGATGTTGTGTTATCTCGCCGTTCTTGATCTTGAGATGAATGTCGGCGGGAAGAAATAACTTCTGTGCGTCCCTGTCGAACCTGGAGACCACAAAACCCGGCTGTGAATCTTCGATGGTGAAATGATCGGGATGAATGTCGATCACATTGCTGCAAATGATAACATTCTTCTCCGTTTGATCGGGCAAGCGCCACAACGATACTGCCTTTCCTTCTTCGAGAAACGAGTTGAGTACAGAGCGGATCAGGTCCAGTTCCCTCAGCCGTGTACTCGAAACAACTTTTGTCTCCTGCATACTACTTCCTGTCAATAACTGCTATCGTGAGCCTGCTGATGCAGACGAGCTCATTTTTTTCTGTTACAATCCTGATCTCCCAAATGTGTGTTCTCTTCCCGATGTGGATCGGAGTGGTAGTGCCAAACACGTAGCCCGACGTTACACCCTTCACATGATTTGCATTGATCTCGATGCCAACAATGTATTGGGTCTTCTGATCAACACAGCAGGAAGCAGCAACACTCCCCAACGTTTCAGCGAGTGTAACGGAAGCTCCGCCATGTAACAACCCCATCGGTTGATGGGTTCGGTGGTCGACAGGCATTTTTGCCGTGATGTGATTTTCGCCGAGATCGGTGATCTCTATACCCAGGTGAGCCATCATCGTGTTGACGGAGAGAGCATTAAGCTGTGGTACAGTAATGCCTTTTGAAAGAAAACCTGCTGAGCTGGACAATCGGGTAATTAGTTTAATTTTGCGCCCGACTTCGCCAGGGCTACGTCGGGCACGGCCCGACATTCACACGGCTACATTGAGCAAAGCCTTCGTTCGCCGGAGCTTTAGCGAAGGCGAACAAACCTAGAAAAATTTGATCACCAAAAAAATATACATCGTCCGTCATGGACAAACCGATTTCAACATGCGTGGTATCGTGCAGGGAAGCGGAGTCGACTCTTCACTTAACGAAAACGGTATAAGCCAGGCGAAAGCATTCTTCGAACACTTTAAAGATGTGAAGTTCGACAGGATCTACACGTCGGCATTGAAGCGCACGAAAGAAACGGTGCAGGGATTTATCGATCTCGGTATTCCTCACGAAACACATGCGGGCCTCAACGAGATCAGCTGGGGCAACAAAGAAGGTCAGAAGATCACACCTGAAGAGGATGCTTATTATCATTGGATGTTACGCCAGTGGCAGGAAGGAGACACATCTCAGAAGATTGAAGGTGGAGAGAGTCCCGACGATGTCGCGCTTCGTCAACGTCCTGCAATCGATAGAATACTCTCCCGCGTTGAAGATAACTGTGTTCTTGTGTGCATGCACGGCCGTGCGATCAGGATCTTGTTGTGCCAGTTGCTCAACTATCCTCTTAAGTCGATGGACCTCTTCGAGCACGAAAATCTTTGTCTCTATCTATTGAATCAAACCGGAACGATGTTCAGCATCGAGAAATACAATTACACCGGTCATCTTGTTGGGCTGCGACAACAATCTAAGGTCGGAAGTTAGGCTTTCAGCTGTTCGAGCGCCGACCTGGCCTTGCCATCAATACTATTCTTGTACTCGTGTTTCTTGTAAGTCAGCGCCAACTCGAAATACTTCTTCGCGGCAGGATAATCGTGACCAGCCTGCGCAATGTATCCAAGTTGCAGAGCGGAGTTGGGTGCAAAATACCATTGGTTGTCTCCGGACATGTCGATCGTATGCTGGTAGAATATTTTCGCTGCACTGGTGTCGCCCGTCTTGTGAGCCAATCTTGCCTTGCGATAGTAATATTCTACTTCATCCTTTTTGCTTTTCAGGTCGGTGGGAGTGATCGTTTGATAAGTCTCCTTAGCTTCTTTGTAATAGCCGCCATCGGTATACAATCTCACCTTTAAAATCTTTGCATTCGGAAAGTGTCCATCTTTCAGCTGTGCATCCGCATGATGATCGGGTTCTGCCACATCGCGACCGGTAGACTTCGCTTTATCGAAATTGGTCCTGGCGAGATCTTGCTTCCCCTGGAGGTAATAGGCAAGACTGATCTTATAGTATGAATCCTTCTTGAAGTTCTGACTTTTGTAGTTGCTGATGAATTTCTGGTAGGAGAGGATCGAGTTAGTGTAATCTCCTTTTTGGAGAAGGATCTCACCGCGAAGATATTCAATGTAATACACGGGAAGACCGGCCGGGTTTTCGTCGAGCGTGTGGATCAATTTCAGTGCTTCTTCGCTCTGCGAATTCTTCATCATCATATTCACTGCGAGAAACAACGCAAGCTTGTTGTCGGGATCGGTCTTCAGTACTTTGAGAAATCCTTTCTCCGCTTCGTCAACCTGCTGATTGATCAACCCCTTGATCGTGAAATACAGAAGGTTGGCTTCTATATTCAGCGACGATTGTGATTCACGGAGCTGTTGCAGTTGATTCTGTCCCGTTACCACCGAACCCTTCATGCCCAGCAGCCCCATGAAGAAATGATACTTGTCGGGCACCGATCCAATCATTACCTCGATAACACCGCTCGTTTTTTTGATCGGTATGAAGTTGGGATATTTCTTTAAGCACTCTTGCGTGAGATTGTAAGCACTCTTGATTGCCCACACGGCATTGAACTCCTGCCCAAGGTTCAGAAAATTAAATCCTCTCTGGAGATTGAGTTCAGCCTGCAGGAACAATGCATCTGCACTGGGAGTAAGACCCGATAAGTATTTCAGTCTGTCACGGAAGTTGCCTTCGATCTTTTGAAACTTGTCTTCGTCTTCGGTAATGAGTACGTCGAGTGTCTCGCAGAGGCTGCGAACGTACATCACCTGGAACTGGTCGGCTTTGATCTTTTCGAGGAGCTTGTAAGCCTGGTCGGTCTGAAGGTTAAGAACTAACTGGTGGGCCTTTTGAAGTTCAGGATCGAAGATCCATACGTTATCGGAGGCGGTGGACTTCGAAGGAATTCCCAGAAGCAAAAAAAGGCAGACGAAAACGCCTGCCTTTTGTATGCCTATGATTTTCTTATTACCCAACTTTCTTTGCTCTTTTTACCGGAGCTGCCTTTTTGGGTTTTTCTTCCTCGAACGAAGTATCATCTACGTCTGCGAGAATTCTTCCTGAGTGTTCGTCGATAACGATCTTTTTCTTTTCACGTATCTCGGCGATCTTTTGAGGAGGGATGATGATGTTACAACCCTCGGCTGCTCCTCTAACAACCCTCACAACGGCCAAACCGTTCGAAAGGTTTGCACGGAGGCGCTCGTAGTATTTCAGGAGCTTTTCTTCGATTTTCTTACCGGCCTTTTCTCTTTCGGCCAACAGGCGCTTCTCTTCTTCCTGGCTTTCGCCGAGGATGCTGTTCAGTTCACCTTTCTTATTTTCAAGATCTTCGTTACGCTCTTTGATCAGCGTTTCGATCTTGGTGATCTCTTCTTTCTTCTGCTCGATCTTTTCCTTTGCTTCCTTGATCCGCTTCTCGCAGATCTGGGTCTCCAGTTCCTGGAGTTCTACTTCTTTGGTGATCGCGTCGAACTCGCGATTGTTCTTTACATTCTTCTGTTGCTCACCGTATTTCTTAACGAGCTTCTCTGCTTCCTTAATGCCTTCCTTGTTCTTCTTGATGACATCCTCTACTTCCTTCTGCTCTGCCTCGAACCTCGTCAAACGTGTTCTGTATCCTTCCATTTCATCTTCAAGGTCCTGCACTTCGTCGGGCAGGTCGCCTCTCAGTTTCTTAAGTTCATCTAATTTGGAATCGATAGATTGAAGTTTGACCAGCGCTTCGAGCTTTGCTGCAACTGATTGATTTTCCATTATTTACAGGTATCTTATTGGATTGGTAACCGTCCTTGAAAAATTGATCGCAAAAGTACGAAATTTTTCCCTCAAAACCTCCGAAATCAATTCCTTGGTAAACTGCTCGCTCTCGTAGTGCCCTATGTCGGCGATGATAATCTTCCCGTCGGAATCGAAAAACTCGTGGTATTTAAAGTCAGCCGATACAAACACGTCGGCACTTGCCCGTATCGCGTCCTGCAGCAGGAAGCTTCCCGAGCCGCCGCAGACCGCCACACGTTTCACCTCCGGCTTCACAATGGAAGTATACCGGACGCAATTTGTATTCATGCTGATTTTTAAACGCTCAAGAAATTTAATTGGTTCCTCAGCAACATCCAGTTCACCAATCATTCCGGAACCTACTTCCTGGTTCTCGTTCTCAATGTGGTGAATATAGTAAGCCACCTCTTCATATGGGTGGGCCGTCCTGAGGGCGGCTACAATTTTCGACTCAAGATGTACGGGAAAGATGACTTCGGCTCTGACTTCATTCACTTTCTCCTGGATACCAGTCTCTCCAATGTGTGGTTGCGCAGAACCCGTCGGCATGAAGGTACCTGTCCCCTCAACGGTGAAACTGCAGTTCTTGTAGTTCCCAATGTTGCCGGCACCAGCCGCATGCAATGCCGCCAGCACACTCTCCGTATTTTCCTTCGGAATAAAAGTCACCAGCTTTCCGAGCGTCTCCTTCTTTGGCTTCAGGATCCTGAGATTCGTGAGCCCTATCTGCTCGGCGATCTTGCGATTTACCCCACCATAAACATTATCGAGATTGGTATGTATCGCGTAGATCGCCACATCGTGCTTAATGGCTTTGATCACCGTGCGCTCAACGTAATTTTTTCCCGTCAGTTTTTTCAGTCCCCGGAACACGATCGGGTGATGTGCGATGATAAGATTGGCACCCAAAGCAATCGCCTCGTGAACTACCTCTTCCGTGCAATCGAGGGTCAGAAGCACCGACGTTACCGCGAGATTGGAGTCGCCCGTAATAAGGCCACTGTTGTCGTAGTCTTCCTGGAAAGCGGGTGGTGCCAGCGCTTCGAGATGCTTCACCACGTCGCCGATGGTAATCATAAGTGCTTTTCGATTAGTTTTGAAACCAAAGTACTAAAGTATCCAGTTGAATTTGCTTCGATGCTGAGACTGCTGCTCTTTCCATTTTCCATAATCTACGATTTAATCACCCGCGCGAGGAACTACCTTTATAACATTGGGCGCAAATCATCATTCCGTTTCGACGTGCCCGTGATCTCCATTGGCAATTTGAACGCCGGAGGTTCAGGAAAGACCCCCATGACCGAATACATCAATCCGGCTGTTGTCGTTGAATTACAAGCTTGCAACTTTAAGTCGCGGATATAAAAGACGAAGCAGTGGATTTCGTATCGCGAACACAACGATAACGCAACAACGATTGGTGACGAACCATATCAAATGTTCCTCAAGTTTGGTAAGAATGTCGTCGTTACTGTTGGAGAAGATCGCGCCCTCGCTATAGCCAACATCTTGCAAGATCACGAAGACATCGACGCAATTATTCTCGACGATGCATTTCAGCACCGCTCCGTTACTCCATCGTTTTCGATCTTGCTTACAGAATACAATCATCCCTTTACCAGGGATTATCTTTTGCCTGCCGGTAATCTTCGCGAGTCGCGAAGGGGTGCATCGCGCGCCGATGTGATCGTCGTTACCAAATGTCCTTCGCAAAAACTTAGTATCGACGCTCTCACGAACGACATTCGCAGGTATGCCGGCAACAAGCCCGTGTTCTTCACAACATTAAAGTATCGCGACCTTGTTGCGTTCGGAAATCTTTCTTCCCCTTCGGGACGGATCATACTCGTTACCGGTATCGCCAATCCCGACCCGTTGTATGATCATCTTAAAATGCATTTCGAAATTCTCAAACACTTTCGCTATGCCGATCACCATTCGTTCGCCGAGTCCGACATCAACGAGATCCACTACGAAGCACACAGTTGTCCGACGCGTGTATCGTTACTACCGAGAAAGACATGGTGCGACTCCGTTCAGCGCCATCGGTAGCGGAGCATGCATGGTTCTGCATCCCGGTGGAAGTGGAGTTTCTTAAAAATGGTTCGGATTTTGATGCGCTCGTGGCGCGACAGCTAAAGCGCGATTGAACGCCTCCATTATCTTTGCATCCGTGAAAGAATTTACGATTTACGATTTACGATGTACGATTTGGTCCTGGCGCAAAATCGTACCTCGTACCTCGTACCTCGTACGTGGCCTTTTATTCGTAGCCTTTATCTTCCTGGCATTCAATGCTTTTTCGCAAGTTGGCAGTGATAGCGTCCGACGTCCAGTTCGCACCAAGACAGCCGTCCCGATCTCTCCAACCCAAAAGTCACGCAAGGGCTCTTCTATTGTCAACGACAGCTCGCGTAACCCTTACGGCCCCGCCACCACACGGTGGACTACCGAACGCGAGATGTTCACAGCGAAGACTAACTTTCGCCCGCTCGATACAAGCATCAACAATTATCACCGGTGGACTTACGTACAGAAGTCTGCCAATTTCCTTCATGACCTGGGCAACAACGGAACTGCGCTCAACCCGATCTTCCCGGTAGTACCGGCAAACATCGGTGCAACGCCGGGCTTCAACGCGTATGCCCGTACTGGAATGAGGAGCTTCGGTTGTTCGACACTAAATCTCCTTACACAAGAATGTATGTTGTGTGGGGCGGACAAGGCCGGGCCGCCACCCGCATCGAATACTCACGCAACATCAATAAGAAGTGGAATGTAAGTTTCAACTACAGGCCGATCCTTACCGATAAACAAGTGCTTCGCAATGGTAGAGCAGACGGAATGTTATCAGTCACTACTATGATTTCTATACACACTACACAACCAAGGACGATCGATACAAAGTTGTTGCAGCCTATCAGCGGATCCGGCATCATGTGATCGAAAACGGTGGTCTTAATTTTAATGGTATAGAACAACTTGACACTGCATTCAACAGGGTATACAAGGCATTCTTTCAGACTGTAAGTCCAAACCTTACACACGCACACAGCTACGAACAACACAACAAGTACCATGTATTCCAGCAATTCAATGTAGGAAAGGTGCAGGCATATCACATCCTCGATATGGAACGACAGATGAACTGGTATCGCGAAGATCTGTCGTTAGATCCAATTGCTTATTACGATTACAACAGGATCGATTCGATCAAAGGTGTTTCAGTAGATAGTACCAGCTTCAAGACTTTCTCGAACCAGGTCGGTATCAAAGGTCAGATCGGTAAAAAGAATAACCTGTTCTACAACGGATGGCTTAAGTTCAGGACTTATGATTTCTGGAATAAATACATGGATACCGACACCATTTACCAGAAAGCTCATGCTACGGAAAAATATATCGGTGGCGAGATCCAGTATGCTCTCGATTCAATTCAACACATCACCGGTCTCATCGAAGTGCTTACGGGTGGATATTCGCGCATCGAATCTACCGGGCACATGCGATGGTTCGATTTCACAGCGGTCCACCGGATCTCGAAGCCAACCATGTTGCAGTCGGCCTATTCCGGCAGGTTCGATGGATGGAACAACAATTTCAAAAATGTTGAGTCGATCTATCTCGCGGCTTTTCCGAAAGTTAAGTTGGGTCCGTTATTCCTCTCGCCCGGACTTACCTACACCGCATTCGTAAACTACATCTACTTCAAGAAGGACGTCTACGCCGATACCAAACAGACAGTTCTGCCGGTCCAGGCAAACTCGCCTGTTCAATATGCCTCACCGCAGGTGAGCATGGACATTCGTTTTTTGCGTAAGATGCACTTCAGGCCGCAGGTGTTGTACACCAAAGTGTTAAGCGACCGCGACAGCGCTCTTCGTGTGCCTGCATTCTTCATGAATGGTCAGCTTGCCTTCGAGGGCGATCTCTTCAAGAAAGCAATGCAGGTGCAGATTGGTGTCGATGCGCACTGGCATTCATCATACCAGCCCATGGGATACGATCCCGCCACGCAAACCTTCTACAACCAGTATAGCATTAAACCGCCTTCGTACGTGCTGGCTGATCTCTTCCTGAATGGAAAGATCAAGCGAGGTCGCTTCTTTATAAAGTACCACAACGTTCTTCAAAAATTCGTGGGCACAGGTTATATGCCAACACCATACTATCGCGGTGTTTCCAGCATCCTCGATTTCGGTTTCGAGCTAATGTTATTCGATTAATTGATGGACAAGCACGTTCTCGGACTGGAACTACCAACGGATCCGCGATGGGTGAACATTGCAGAGATGAACATTCGCGAGATCCTGATCGATCATGCATGGTGCGAACAGAAAGCTGCGTCTACATGTGTGTCGTTGATCGTGCAATATCCCGGTTACGATAAACTTGTAGAGATGCTGATGCCCATGGTTACCGAAGAATGGAGTCACTTTGAGCGCGTTGTTAATGAATTGAAGAAGCGTGGACATAGTCTTGGTCACAACCGAAAGGATGAGTATGTAGACCGCGTGCAAAAGATCATGAAGAAGGGAGGAAGCCGCGATGAGCAGCTGGTTGAGAAACTCCTGATGAGCGCCCTGATAGAAGCGCGGAGCTGCGAACGCTTCCGGTTGTTATGGAAAGAGATCTCCGATGAAGGCCTTCGTCAATTCTATTACGAGTTGATGGTTTCGGAAGCAGGTCATTACAAGAACTTCCTCGCGCTCGCGAAAGAATATATGGAAGCCGATAAAGTGATGGAGCGCTGGCGCGAGATCCTTGTCGCCGAATCAGAGATCGTACGAACATTGGAAGTTCGCGGCGATCGTATGCATTAATCTTTTAAAAGATAGGGGCGAAGATCAATCCTTCGTGACTGCTGGCTCTCTTTTGATTGTCCTGCACCCAGCGATTTCGATTCGGTGAGTTCATAATCGGCAGTCCACTCTAATATTCCCATCGTTACCGATCCTTCAACAACGATACGCTTATCGGCATTGCGCATCACCTTATATTTCAATACGGGAATTCCGGAAGTGTTAACAGTATCGTTCTTGATAAGCGTGAACTGCTTATCCTTATTGTCGATTTTTTGGATCTCATTCTGAGAAAAGGCAACCGAAGAACATACAACACACAATAGCCAACACCCAAGGATCTTCAACATTCGTGCTTCAATTAAGTTTTCTGTTTCTTCTTTTTAGCAGCAGGGAATAATACGTTGTTCAGGATCAGCCTGAAGCCGGGAGAATTTGGATGAAGATTAAGATCGGTGGGTTCTTCACCAACAGTATGCTGGTAATCTTCCGGGTCGTGGCCACCATAGAATGTCCAGAAGCCTTTGCCGAAAACACCATGCAGGTACTTTGCTTCTTTGATCTCTTTGTTTTCTCCCATCACTACCACATCGGGTTTAACAAGATGTTTTTTGAAACCGGTGGTCTGACCGTAAAATCCTTTTACAACTCTCGTATGATTTTGTGTGAGCATAGTCGGGATCGGATCCCACTTGGCTGAGAACTCGAAGATGCTGAAGTAATCGTTGTCCTGGCGAAGTCCGCGCTCCTGCAGTTTATTGTCGATGTCGGAGAACTCGTATTCGTATGGATCGCGTGAAAGACGGAAGTCGGTAAATGCAAATGTGTTATCGAAGTTGAGTTTGTCCTGTGCGGCCGGATCGGCAGGGTCGCCGTCGTACATCCTTTCACAGATATCAACACCATCTGCTGCCAGGGCAATATCGAACGAATCGGTAGCCGAGCACATCGCGAAAAGAAATCCACCGCCTGCTACAAACTCTTTTATTCTTTTTGCAGAAGCTAATTTCAACTGGGACACTTTTCTGAAGCCGTGCTTCCTGGCGAGATCTTCAGATTCTTTTTGTTGCTCAATGTACCATGGCATGTTTCCATACGAGCCAAAGAACTTACCATACTGTCCTGTAAAGTCTTCGTGGTGCAAATGCAACCAGTCGTATTTTGGAAGCTCACCATTCAATACTTCGTCGTCGAAGATGATGTCGTAAGGAATTTCTGCGTAGGTGAGCACGAGCGTCACGGCATCGTCCCACGGTTGCTTGCTCTTCGGAGAATACACGGCGATCTTCGGGTACTTCTCCAGTTTCATAATGTCGGTATTGGCAGCGGGGCTGGCAATCTCGGTGATGATCTGGTTGGCCTGGGCATCGCTGATGATCTCGTAGCTCACGCCCCTGATCACGAGCTCGTTCTGTATAGTAGGATGGTACTTGGTCATGAAGCTTCCGCCACGGTAGTTCAGAAGCCAGTCAACTTCAGTGTCCTTCTTGAGTACCCAGTAGGCGATGCCGTACGCTTTCAGGTGGTCCGTCTGTTTTTCGTCCATCGGGATGAACAGGTAGTTGGCCGAGGCCACCCGACAGATCAAAAGCAGGGAAAACAAAATCGAAAAGCGCATCGTTTCAGCAATTAGTCCAGACCCCTGTAACAATTAATATTGCAGACAGTCTCACAGTAAACGTCCCGAAAGGGTAAATTTGTCAAGTTTCAGGCCGATAATTTCATGAATTTAGTCGAAAATTTTAAGGAAGGTCTCCGTTCAGTTCAGGCGAACCTTCTCCGTTCGGTCTTAACCGCCCTCATTGTTGCCATCGGTATCACCTGTCTCGTGGGAGCTCTCACAGCGGTGGAAGCCATCCGCTCCAAGTTCAACGACAGTCTTGTGTCGCTCGGTGCCAACTCATTCTACGTTCAGTCGAAACAGTATCGCAACCGCCAGATGAATGGCTTGAACGAAAGACGTTTCAACAAGCTTCAATTGAATGATGTTCAGCGCTTTATGGATCGTTACCAGGTTAACTCCATCGTAGCGCTCAATGCCGAACTTTCGGACATCGCCGAAGTAAAATACCATTCGAAAAGTCGAACCCCAACGTGGTGCTCGAGGGTGCAAACGACGAATATATCGCCTTCAATTCTTTAACGATCGAGCAGGGACGCAATCTCTCAAAACGCGAGGTCGACTACGGGACCAAGGTTGCCATCATCGGCCATAAGATCTACACACAATTATTCGGGAACAACGAAACGCCAATAGGCAAGGAAATATCTTTTAAAGGAACGCAGTTCAGGGTGATCGGCCTGCTTGCGGAGAAAGGTGAACTGTCGCAAGACAACTACGACAACATGGTGATTTTCCCCATCCTTTGCGCCAACCAGATGGCCAGCGGACGCGGCCTCGATTATGTGCTCGCGGTCGGTGTTTCCGATCCTACATTGCTGGATATGGCTATGGGAGAAGCTACTGGACTCATGAGATCTATTCGTCACGATCGCCTCGGGAATCCCGATTCATTTCAAATAGAAAAGAGCGACACCCTGTCGGAACTTAATAGCGTGATGGGCGTGATCCAGGGTTCAGGTTTAGGTATTGGATTTATTACACTTCTCGGAAGCGCTATCGCTTTGATGAACATCATGCTCGTTTCGGTTACTGAACGCACAAGAGAAGTAGGTGTGCGCAAGGCACTCGGTGCAACACCGATGCGAATTCGTCAGCAGTTTGTGATCGAAGCTATTGTAGTATGTCTTCTCGGTGGTATCGTTGGGATCATACTCGGTATTCTCATCGGCAACCTGGTTGCAAGCCTCATGGATATAAAAGGATTCGTCATGCCATGGTTCTGGACGTTCTTTGGGATGGCAGTATGCGTTGTGGTGGGACTCTTGTCTGGATGGTACCCTGCGTCTAAGGCATCGAAGCTGGATCCTATCGAATCGTTACGATTTGAATAAGACAGTCTGCTGTCTGTTTTTCTCCAGCAGGTGTAACAGGATACCGTCTTTCAAACCAACCTCAGGAACAATCATTTCATTGGCTTTTGCCCATTCCATCACTTTGATGTAGATATCACTCGCGGGAACGATAACGTCGGCGCGGTCGGGGTTCATTTGCAACTCGTAGATCCGCTGGTCGAGTGTTTTGTCCTGGATCATTTCTTTGATGGTCTTGATCTTGCGGAGCGTCATCGGTTTTTGAGGCTTCATTTTCGCAAGCTCGAACACCTTCGAGATGTTACCACCAGTTCCCACAGCGGTGATCTTGCCGTGGTCTCTATCGATGTTAGTTTTCACCCACGCTTCCATGTCCTGCCACATGATAGGAGAGTCGGTGTGTTCGAGGATTCGCACCGATCCGATCTTGAACGAACGTGTCTTGATCTTTTTTCCTTCAGCGTAAACGTTGAGCTCCGTGCTGCCACCGCCCACATCGATGTGGATGTATGACTTGTCGCCGAGGTGTGAAGCGATAGCGCGATTTACCATGTCGGCTTCTTCGTGACCGCTGATGATGTTGATGGTGATGCCGAGTTCGTCGTAAACACGTTTGGCAAGCTCTTCTCCGTTTTCCGATTCTCTCATGGCTGACGTTGCGCAGAACATGTAGTCGTCGGCTTCGTAGAGCTCGATGAGAAGCTTATAGGCTTTCATGAGCTTCACGAATTTCTCCATACTTTTTTCGCTGATGCGATTGGTGGAGAATACATCGTGACCGAGACGAAGCGGGAAGCGAACATATTCAAGCTTCTTGAAGAGGACGCGATTGCCTTTGTCGAGAACGGTAGAGATCTGGAAACGTATTGCGTTGGACCCGATATCGACAGCAGCTAACTTCATGTTACAAAGATCGGATTTTAAAGGCTTAGTTAGAAGCGCAGAACAAGACCTTCTTGTTTTAATAATATCACAGGTATAATTTCTGTTTTCACAATCGATTACAGTGAAATGAACTGTTGCAATTAACTCCCTGTTTATGTTCCTTTGTAGCGCTTATTCAGAAAGACCGAGGGACTGGGCCCGTTGACGTCTTAGCAACCTGTCCACTAGATGGGCGTTGTGCTAAATCCCAATCCCGAATCGTAGGGAGCAGATAGGCAAAAGCTCATTCGAGCTCTCTTTCTGAATAGGTATTGAAATTAAATAGCAGGAAGAGAAGTGAATATCACAGACATCTTAAAGAAAAGGATCATGGTGCTCGATGGCGCCATGGGCACAATGATTCAGCGTCATAAGCTGGAAGAGAATGACTTTCGTGGCGAAGTTCTGAAAGATCATCCGTACCCGTTGAAGGGCAACAACGATCTTCTCAGCATCACACGTCCCGATATCATTAAAGAAATACACCGCCAGTACTTCGAAGCAGGTGCCGATATCGCCGAGACGAATACTTTCGGCAGCACGTGGGTAGCGCAGGCCGACTACCATCTTGAGTCGTGGGTATACAAGATCAACTTCGAAGCGGCAAAGATCGCAAAGGAAGTTGCTGCCGAGTTTACTGCGAAAGATCCCAGCAAGCCACGTTTCGTGGCGGGCTCAATGGGACCAACTACGAAACTGGCGTCAATGTCGCCCGACGTGAACAACCCGGGCTATCGTGCTATTTCGTTCGATGATCTCGTTGGTGCATTCAAAGAACAAGCAAGAGGATTGCTCGATGGCGGCGCCGATATGTTATTACCGGAAACGATCACCGACACATTGAATGTGAAGGCTGCGTTGTTTGCGATACAGGAATTGTTCGACGAAACAGGTAAGCAAGTACCAGTGATGGTTTCAGGAACGATAACAGATGCCAGCGGCCGGATCCTTTCGGGACAGACTGCCGAAGCATTTCTTGTTTCTGTATCACACGTTCCGTTACTGAGCATCGGACTTAATTGTGCGCTCGGTGCTGCGGCGCTCCGACCATACCTGCAGGTGTTGAATGAAAAGGCTCCGTTCTTCGTGAGCGCTCATCCAAATGCAGGACTCCCGAATGAATTTGGTCAGTACGATCAGACGCCGGCAGAGATGGCAGCGCAGATCGAAGAGTTCATGAAAGAAGGTCTCGTGAATATTATCGGTGGTTGCTGTGGTTCAACACCAGATCATATCAGGAAGATTGCAGAAGCTGCTGCGAAATATAAACCTAGAACCATTCACGCACAGGAAGCTGCAACTGTTTAAGAAAGTTATTTAATGAATCCCCAACCCCTTCGCTTAAGCGGACTAGAAGCCGTAACCATCACGCCTCAATCGAACTTTGTAAACATCGGTGAGCGTACCAATGTTACCGGCTCTGCAAAGTTCCTTAAGCTTATAAAAGAAGATAAGTTCGAAGAAGCACTCGAAGTTGCACTCGACCAGGTAAGAGGCGGAGCGCAGGTGATCGACGTGAACATGGACGAAGGCATGCTCGACTCCAAAGAGGCTATGGTAAAGTTCCTGAACCTGATGGCTTCGGAACCGGAGATAGCTGTACTGCCCGTGATGATCGACTCGTCGAAGTGGGAAGTGATAGAAGCGGGACTGAAGTGCATCCAGGGAAAGGGTATAGTTAACTCGATCAGTCTGAAAGTCGGCGAAGAAGAGTTCCTGCGACAAGCTAAGTTGGTGAGGCGTTACGGGGCTGCCACTGTTGTGATGGCGTTCGACGAACAGGGACAGGCCGACACTTATGAGAAGAGGATCTCGATATGCAAACGAGCGTATGATCTTCTTGTGAATACTATTCATTTTCCTCCGGAGGATATCATCTTCGACCCGAATATTTTTCCCGTTGCTACGGGTATTGAAGAGCACAGAAATTATGCTATCGATTTCTTTCGTGCTACGAAATGGATCCGTGAGAACTTACCCGGCGCCCATGTGAGCGGTGGTGTCAGTAACGTGTCGTTCAGCTTTCGCGGAAATCAAAAAGTACGCGAAGCGATGCACTCCGTGTTCTTGTATCATGCGATCAAGAACGGAATGGACATGGGCATCGTCAATCCTACAATGCTAGAGGTGTACGACGAGATCCCGAAAGAACTTTTGGAACGCGTAGAAGATGTGTTGCTCAATCGTCGCGACGATGCTACCGAACGTCTGCTGGAATTCGCCGAAACCGTTAAGGGATCGGCTAAGAAAGAAACTGTTGACGAAGAATGGCGGAGCGCTCCCGTTGAAGAACGACTCAAGCATGCATTGGTGAAAGGTATCGTAGACTTTATCGATGCCGACACCGAAGAGGCTCGCGTGAAATATGGAAGACCATTGCTCGTGATCGAAGGTCCTTTGATGGCTGGTATGAACGTGGTGGGCGATTTGTTCGGCGCAGGTAAGATGTTCCTTCCACAGGTTGTGAAGAGTGCGCGTGTAATGAAGAAATCAGTTGCTTACCTCCTGCCGTACCTCGAGGAAGAGAAGAGACTGAATGGCGGCGTGGGCAAAGCCGCCGCAAGAGTATTGATGGCGACAGTGAAGGGCGACGTTCACGACATCGGTAAGAACATTGTCGGTGTTGTGCTCGCGTGCAACAACTACGAGATCATCGACCTCGGTGTGATGGTCCCTACCGAGAAGATCATAGAGACCGCGAAAAGAGAGAAGGTCGACATTGTGGGACTGAGTGGTCTAATTACTCCGTCGCTCGACGAGATGGTGCATGTTGCCAAAGAAATGCAGCATGAAAAAATGACGTTGCCATTACTGATCGGTGGAGCGACGACATCGCGTATCCATACAGCTGTGAAGATCGATCCCGTTTACGATGGACCGGTGGTTCACGTTCTCGATGCATCTCGATCGGTACCTGTTGCCAGTGAGCTGATCAGTCACGAAACGCGCGACAAGTTCAAGCAGAAGATCAAGAACGAATACAGCGCCCTTCGCAAAGACCACGAGAGTCGTCAGCAAGAGAAGAATTACATAACACTTGCCGATGCGCGCAAGAACCGTGTGCCCATCGATTGGGCCACACACCCTATAACGAAACCTTCGTTTCTCGGAACCAAAGTTTTTATAGAGTACCCGTTGGAAGACATTCGTAAGTACATCGACTGGACTCCGTTCTTCCAGACATGGATGTTGTATGGTCGATATCCCGGTATCTTCAATGACGCCAAAGTGGGAGAGGAGGCAAAGAAGTTATTCGACGATGCCCAGAAGATGCTCGATCAGATCGTTAAAGAGAAGTCGTTGAAAGCAAATGGCGTCATTGGTTTTTATGAAGCCCTGGCAACTGCAACGGATGATGTGAAGTTGTACGAAGATGGCAAGGAGCTTACGACATTGCATTTCCTTCGTCAGCAAAATAAGAAGGCACAGAACCTTCCCAACTTTAGCCTCAGTGATTTCATTTCACCTGTGAAGACTGACTACATCGGCATGTTTGCAGTAACTGCGGGTGTTGGCCTCGAGGTCCTTGTTGATCGCTACAAGAAAGACCAGGATGATTATTCGGAGATCATGGCGAAGGCGTTGGCCGATCGTTTGGCCGAAGCTTTTGCTGAAATGATGCATGAAAGAGTTCGCAAAGAATACTGGGGGTATGCGAAGAGCGAGCACCTTAGCGAAGAGCAACTGATTAAAGAAGAGTACCAGGGTATCCGCCCGGCCCCGGGTTACCCTGCGTGTCCCGATCATACAGAGAAGAAGACAATATTCGAGTTACTCGATGCGGAGGCGAAGGCAGGTATCAGACTGACGGAGTCGTACGCGATGTACCCGGCATCGTCGGTGAGTGGATATTATTTCGCGAGCCCTGAGTCGAAGTACTATGGGTTGGGGAAGATTGATAAGGATCAGGTCGCAGAGTATTCTAAAAGAAAGGGAATGTCTGTCCAGGATGTTGAAAGATGGTTGGCCCCGGTTTTAGCTTATTAAGTAAGCAAAGGGCGCTAAAGGGGTTCACGCAGATTACGCAAAGTAAATTGCACGCAAAGGACGCAATGAGTGCGCTGTAAGAAAATTTGTAAGGTTTTCTGGGGCCAGGATTTTTTGAAAATATAGAGATTCGAATGTCACAATAAAGACGTTCGGATATGAATGAAAATGAACTGTCATACAAGATTATCGGAGTTGCATTTAAGCTGCACTCACAGCTTGGACCGGGCTTGCTGGAGTCGGCTTATGAAAGTGCGTTTGCTTTTGATCTTCTAAATGAGGGACTTGAAGTCAGGCGACAGTACCCGATATCGTTTATTTACAAAGGCATTAAACTCGAATCGGCTTATAGAGTGGATCTAATGATAGATGACAAAGTACTAATTGAAATGAAATCTGTAGAGGCACTCGCGCCGGTACATTATGCGCAAACTCTGACATACCTGAGGTTGGCGGACAAGAGATTGGCACTCCTTATCAACTTCAACGAGAAGTCATTAAAATCAGGCATCCACAGAATCGTAAACAACCTTTAGCGTCCTTCGCGAAAAATTTACTTTGCGTAATCTGCGTGAAACCCTTAGCGCCTTAACCAATGAAAGTAACTGACCACTTAAAAAACGCCAACGGCAAAACACTCTTCACCATAGAGATCCTTCCTCCCCTGAAAGGAGAGAACATCCGTAACCTGTTCAATAACATCGACCCGCTGATGGAGTTCAAACCTCCTTTCATCGACGTCACCTATCATCGTGAAGAGTACGTCTATCGTAAAATGCCCAACGGCTTTCTCGATAAGATCACCACACGCAAACGGCCCGGAACGGTTGGCATATGCGCTGCCATACAGAATCATTATAAAGTCGACACTGTGCCCCACATCATTTGTGGTGGATTCAGTCGCGAGGAGACAGAGAACGCGTTGATCGATCTTCACTTTTTGGGTGTCGATAACGTGCTTGTGTTGCAAGGCGATGCCATCAAGAGTGAGTCGAAGTTTGTTGCCGAACCCGATGGACATCGTTACGCATCAGAACTTCTGGAACAAGTGGTTGGTATGAACAACGGCAAGTATCTCGATGAAGAGCTGGTTGTGGCCGACCATACCAATTTCTGTATCGGAGTTGCCGGTTATCCCGAAAAACATTTCAACGCGCCGAATCTTAAGTCGGACCTTAAGTACCTGAAGCTGAAGGTGGACATGGGTGCGCAATACATCGTAACGCAGATGTTCTTTGACAACAGGAAGTACTTCGACTTCGTGGACTTGTGTCGCGAGAATGGTATCAATGTCCCCATCATTCCAGGTATCAAGCCACTTACGGGTAAAGCGCAACTGACGGTCCTTCCGAAGACGTTCAACATCGACATACCCGAAGCCCTTTCGGAAGAAGCGGAGAAGTGTAAAGACAACGCCGGCGTGAAAGAAGTAGGGATCCAATGGGCCATCGGGCAATCCAGGGAGCTGATGAAAAAGGGAGTACCCACCCTACATTTTTATTCGATGGGCAAATCAGACCCGATCTACCGGATTGCGAAGGAATTGTTTTAGGCGGGCAAAACGGCTGAAAATCCGTATTCGGGGACCGCATTCGATTTAATCACCCTGAAAAGGCACTTTTTACTCGGCTTGCATACTTTTTTTGCCTATAATTGCTTGTAAACAAAACACGACAACAACATGACTAAGAGATTTTTTGCAGTTCTCCGTTATAGCGTAGTTGCCGCCGTCATGGCTGGGTTCCTTGTATTCAGCGGATGTAGCGACGACGATAACGGACCAACTACCTTCACTGGTACGATATGGGATTATATTAACCAGGACCAGTTCAAGCAGGCCACCAGCGGCAACGCCGATACGGCTCTTGATTCCCTGATAATGTATCTTAACTATCCTGCATACGCAGACCTTAAGGCAAACCTGACAGGCACAACAGATTTCACGCTGTTCGCTCCCAGTAATACAGCGTTCAAGAACCTTACAGCGCTTCCAGGTCTTGCAGACCCCGATCAGGTAAATCCCGACATCATTAAGGGCGTTCTCGCTTACCACATGGTGCAGGGCAAAAAGACAAGTGCCGACCTCACGGCAGGTGCTTCACTGTCTACGATCTACAAGGCTCCAGGCGCTTCGGCCAACGACGTTATCACTGTGAATTCAGATGGTTCGTTGCTCACCGGATCTTCAAACAAGAGCATCCAGATCACTACGAAAGATCAGCTTACAACTAACGGTGTTGTTCACACAACCGCTACTGTGTTGATCCCTAACGCAACTGGTAGCCAGCTTTCGGCGATCCTCGGTTCGCTTGCTGCATCGGTTCTCCTTGGTAAGGACTTCACTTACATGGCATATCTGATTGGCTATGCCGATACCGGCGTGGGTGCTGCAGATCAGTTTACCACAAAGCTTGCAACAGGTAGTAACCTTACACTGCTCGCAATCCCTAATCCAGTATTCCAGGCAATGGCAGGTAGTACAACAGATGCGCAGGTTAAGACAGCGATCACTACCGCTTTTTCAAGTCCTGCTATTGCAAGGGCTGTGTTGAATAATCACCTGCTTACTACGAAGTATACAGTAGCGGGTAGCACAGGAACAACAAAATTCGGAGCTACTTCAACGATATCTGCGATCTCGGGCAAAGTAATCTCTGTTACTACAGGCGTGCCTGCAGGCACTTGCCAGTGCACAACTGGTGTAGTACTCGGAGCTGAAAAAACTGGTGGTGGTTCTTCAACTGCGCCAATCGTTAAGGCTGATATATCGGCGCAGGCTGGTATAGCGAATGGAGTTCTGCAAGTTGTAGGTGGAATTATCCTTCCTTAGTAGAAAAGAAAAGAACAGATAGTAAGAAAGCCCCGGGAACCCGGGGCTTTTCTATTTTAGAGACAGGAGTTTCGGAATTACCAGCTCGATGTATGGGAACACACCTGTGTAGTGATCGGCTCCATCCAATGTAGTAAGCGTAACCACGGAAGCAGAAGCTCCGTTAGCGATCAGCTTATTGTAAGTAACAACTGAGTTACTGTATGGCACTGTTGTATCGATATCGCCGTGATACATGTACATCGGGATCGTTGGCTTCCAGTCGCTCACGCTGTTATCGACAAAAGCGTCGACTATATACTTATACTTGGTATCGGTGTCGATATGTGCAAGGACGTCGGCAGTAACGAGATCGGAAATATTGTACGTGAGCTCGTCGTTGATCTGATCGCTGGTCTTCGTGCCATTTACAAGAGTCGGAATTTTATCTGCATAAGGTTCATTGAAGACATCTGTTAGTGGTTGCGACCAGCCAAAAGTTGTTTTATAAGCCTGTGCTACGAACGCCAGGTAGAATGGCTGTTGATATGTTTCCAGTCCCCAGAAATATTCCTGCATGTTTTTGATATCGTACCCACCCGAAGCGGGGAACGATGCCACCAGGTTAATACCTTCGAGCGGATCTGCTTCGATCGACTTATGAGTTGCCATCGTTGCATAACCTCCCTGCGAATAGCCTGCGAGAAAGAGCTTTCTATTGAAACTGATTCCTTTGTCGGACGCGAGATCTCTCGCTGCACGAATGGCGTCGCGGACAGCCGAAGCCGTTAGATCTTCAACATAGTAGGGGTGAAGGATGCTCTTCGAAGCGCCGAAGCCAAGCAGGTCGGGTGCCACTGAGATGAATCCGGGAGCCGCGAGTGCAGAATAAAGAACGCTTTCACCATCATACAACTGTAGCGCCGTAGGTGCCTGTGTGTAAGCTGCAATTGTTCCGTGCTGAAAGCTAACAATAGGCGCTGATGGTGCATTTACCGGCATCGATACTAAAGCCGATGCAGTTACATCCTGCCCGTTGTAAGTAGTCTTGTACGTGATCTTGTAGACATCAACATTGTATTTAAGAATACTCACATCAAGGTTAAGATTGGCCAACGCAATCAGCGACTGCATCTCACTGGACGACCTGTTAAGAACATTGTCGGCGCTGATAAGGACGCGCTCCGGTACAACATCATTGTCATTTTTACAGGCAAATACAACAAAGCATACCAGGGCAATGCACAGGTATGCTTTCAGGATGGAAATGGATTTCATTTATATTCTAACGCCCCAATCAACGGAACATTTCATCGAAGGTAATTGAAACATAGTAGATCGCCCCGATGTTCGGACCACCAAGACTCTGAATGTAAGACTTGTTGATCAGGTTCGATCCACCAATCTTAAGTACCGATTTGATATCACTGATGCGATAGCTGACCTGTGCATCGAGTGTGTTATACGCCGGTACCATACCGTTGGCGGGAATTGTGAAAGACGACTGCCACAGGAACGATGTCTGCCATCTCCATGTAACATTGAAACCAAGATTGTTCGTCACCTTACGGTTTCCAAAACTAATGTTGGTCTTGTGTTTTGGCGTGTTGTACTCCGACATGAACTGGTCGGGCGACGGCGCATGTTGAAGCACGTTCCAGTTGTAGTTACCACCCAGCGTATAGCCGCGCGGCAGGCTGTAGGTTAATCCAAGCACCGCACCTTGCGATGTAACACGGCTGGTGAAGTTGGTATAGATCTGCGCGGTGTTGCCCGTGATGGCCTTTGTAACCGGGTCGATCGTAACTGCAGTTCCGTTGAGTATTGTGCCGTAGTTTGGTAATCCGGTCTTGTCGCCCGATCCGTCGAGCAACTCATCGGCAATTCGAACGCGAACCTGTGTGATGAAGTCGTTGTAGATGTTGTAATAATACGCCGCATCGATCATCAGCGTGTTATTGATGAGGCTCTTGAAGCCGATTTCAAAATTCTGAACACGTTCGGGCTTCACGGGAGTCCACTCGAATGGTTTCAACAATGCGATGTTAGTTGGATCTTTGATCGCAGCCTGTGTTGAACCTCCATCGAACACTGCCTTTGCATATTTCTCGACCGAGAAACCTTCGAAGGCTAGGTTTTCTCCTGTACTTGATTTTCTTCCGAGTTGATATTTGTCGTAATACCTTTCAAGACCACCCAGCAACCTTGCCGTGAGGATACTAAGATCAATGTGCTGCCCTTGCGTACTCGGGATCCTGAAACCCGTTTGATAGGAGACACGGATGTTGGTGTTCTCGTTCAGCTTGAACAACGCCGAGAGACGCGGATTGAAACGTCCCTTGAAGTTGATGTTCTTGTCGTAACGGCCCGATGCTGTTAAGCGAACCTTATGATCGCCCAGCCACTTGCCGGCCTGTGCATAAGCACCAAACTCGCTGATAGTAATAGGACTGTCTTTGTCGTCGAAGATCGTTCCGTTCGAACGAAGGTCGTATACTTTGTAACTGGCCCCGGCCTGGAGATCCATGAACTTGATCTGGTTCTTGAAGTCATACTGACCTTCACCGTGATAAAGCCTTGTATGATCGCTGAACTTCGGTCCTTGAGGAATGGTGCCGTTAAGGGCTTTTGCTTTCAGGGCTTTAAACGCCTCCGAGTTCGGGTCGAGGTGAAATTTCTGATCTACTGCATCCCTTGCATATTGAAACGCAGAGTTCTGGATCTGTTGTTTTTCCGCAGCGGGCAACGAATTGATGTCACCTGGCTGCAATCCTGAATTATACAAATAGCGAAGATACTCGGTACCATACGTGGCAAGATAACCCGACACATCACTGAATAAAGGATTGGCGCCGCTCACAGCAAGGTCGTTCACACGCTTCGCAAGAAACTCCGTGATATATGAATCGCCGGAGTCTTCGAATGTACTGTATGCCCTCAGGAAAAAGTTATCGCCACGAAGCTGGATCCTTCCTTGTTGAATACCAAAATTCTTTAGTGAATAACGTTGTGCACCAGTGTAGATACTTGTTCCAAAACCACCGTTGTACAAAAGGCTCAATTCAACTTTATCATTCAAACGATAATAAAGACCGGCATTTGCCTTAACGTTCTTCGCATTGTAACTGATAAGGTCCTGCTCTTTGTAAGGAGTAACCGAGACCACGGTGCTTGGAAGGTCTCCAGCTTTAGCATAATCAAGCGCCGAAAGACCCGGCGCAAAAATGTTGCTGTAATATGGATTGCTGGTGCTCGCAAATGTTTGCCAGCTTGAACTTAAAGGAAAGATCGCGAGATTGATGGATGCTTCATCGCCCATGTAGTGAAGACGATCGGCACCCGGATTGTGAACTCCACCTGTTGTTGGGAAGTTGGTGTCCTGCAGGTTGAACAATGGTTTGCCATTCGCATCGGTAGGAGTTCTTGCACTCTCCCGATCGGTTGCATCGGTACCATACCAGTCGAGCGCCTGCATGTATGATCCATTGACTTTGAATGCGATCTTATTGTTGAATGACTTCGCGTAACGGATTGCCGCTTCATACATTGGATGTGGTTTTGGATCGGAGCTTCCGATGTGATTCACACCCTGTTTTACAAATGCACTCAGGCCCTGGTAGTCGAACGCGTTCTTGCTATTCACCAACAAGATCCCGTTGAATGCATTAGGTCCGTAAAGTGCCGACGAAGCACCAGGGATCAGTTCAACACTCTCCACGTCGAGCTCCGAAGGACCATTGAGGTTACCGATCGGGAAGTTGAGCGCCGGAGCCTGCGTGTCCATACCATCTGTTAACTGGACGAAGCGCGTGTTACCAGTTGAGTTGAATCCACGTGTGTTAATGATCTGGAAGTTGATACTACTTGTAGTTACATCAACGCCTTTCAGGTTTGCGAGACCTTTGTAATAGTTGTCGGCAGATGTGTTTTGAACCTGCAGGATGTCCATCTTTTCGATCGACACCGGTGAGTCCATGATCTTTTCTTCAACACGAGAGGCGGATACCACCACTTCCTGTCCAAGCAGCGTGGACTCTTCCATTTTTATGTTGAGACCCGTAACGCTGGGGTTTGTGATGTTTATTTCTTGTGTTGTAAAGCCAACGAACGATATCACTAAAGTGAGTGGAGGATTATCGTTGACAACGAGGTTGAACTTACCGTCGATGTCGGTGACGGTTCCGATGACACGGCCTTTTACGATGATGTTAACGCCGGCGAGAGTCTCACCATTTTCATCAGTTATCTGGCCCGAAATACTGGTGTTCTGGGCGAGAGCGGCGGCGGAAAAAATCAGGAATGTAATGAACAGGTAAAATCTCCTCATGATCGGTTTGAGAATAGGTTGTAGATAGCTACAAATTACAAGAAAAACCCTAAAAACAAACGATTGAGTGTCACTACTCCCTCAACCGGCGGAGGCATTCCGTCTCAGGTACTCGACTAATTTATCGCAGAGTGCGTCCATTTCGCGGGCCATGAATTCGTCGCCGGTAGCTCGAAGAACGCTCTGTGCCATGCCACCGATCGATTCGATGTAAAACCGTTTCATGTCGTCAACCGGCATGTCTTTGGTCCACAAGTCGATACGAAGCGTGTTCTTCTGTTCGTGATCCCACACGGAGATACTGATGGACTTGGTATCGGTGAGGCCTTCTTCGGGTCTGTCGTTGGCATCCCACTGTATTTTCTCGGGAACATTGTTGCCGTCGAGAGCAATATTGAATTGGATGGTCGAGTTTTTCATTTTTTCATGGTTGAGTAAAAGTTCACAAAGAAATTCATCGATTCAGGATTCCGGAGCGCACCGCTATTAACAACCTTCGAAGGATCTCTCCCCATCAGGATCTTTTTCACAGGCGTTTCGGTCTTCTTACCACTAATGGTATAAGGGATCTCTTTCACCGCAATGATCTCATCCGGAACATGACGCGGACTATAATCATTCCTCAGTACCGTATTAATTTTTTTTATGATATCATCATCCAAATGATGTCCTTCTTTCATCACAACGAACAATGGCATATAAAATTTGCCGCCGGTCTTTTCGATGCACACGATCATACTGTCCTGTACCTCCGAAACTTTATCGACAGCGCAATAGATCTCGCTGGTACCGATGCGAACGCCGCCGCGATTCAAAGTTGCGTCGCTTCGTCCGTAGATCACGATGCCTTCGTGTTCCGTTACTTCAATCCAATCACCATGACGCCACACGCCCGGATACGTGCTGAAGTAACTGTCTTCGTACTTCGAAAAATCTTTATCGTTCCAGAGAAACACGGGCATCGACGGCATTGGCTTAGTGATCACCATTTCGCCGAGCTCACCAACTACAGGTTTACCATCGTCGTTCCACGCTTCGAGACTGCAGCCCAACGCGCGACATTGGATCTCACCCGAATACACGGGCCACAGCGGGTTGCCACCCACGAAAGCACTGCAGACGTCGGTACCGCCGCTCATCGACGTAAGCCAAAGATCTTTTTTGATGTGCTGATAAATGTATTCGAATCCTTCTTCGGGTAGCGTACTGCCGGTCGACCCGATCGATCTTAGATCTTTAAGATCACCAGGCTGCACACCAGATTTTCTGCAGGACAAAATGAAAGCAGCGCTCGTGCCGAAGTGATTTACTTTTGCCTGCTCACAAAATTCCCAGAGACGATTAAGATCCGGGTAACCGGGATGTCCATCGAAGAGAACCGCAGTTGCTCCGCATAACAATACACCCTGCACGTAATTCCACATCATCCAGCCCGTTGTTGTATACCAAAAAAGCCGTTCACCTTCGTGAAGATCATTATGAAACGTAAGATACTTCAGGTGTTCGAGCAGGATGCCTCCATGCGAATGGGTGATCGCTTTCGGAAGACCTGTTGTACCCGATGAATACAAGATCCAGATAGGATGGGAGAAGGGCACACGTGTGAAAGACAACTGTGCACTGACGTTACTCGTCGCTTCGTCCCAGCTGGATTGCCCAACGATCACAACTTTCTTGATAGATGTGATCTGTTGAACTACTTCCGAAACAACCGGTTGCTTGTCGTATGTTTTTCCCTGGTACGTATAGCTGTCTACTGCAACCAGTACCTTCGGTTCTATCTGCAGGAAGCGATCGACAACCGACTGTGTTCCGAAATCGGGGGAGCAACTCGACCACACCGCGCCGATGGAATTCGCGGCAAGGAATGCAATGGTTGCTTCGGGGATGCATGGAAGATAACCGGCCACGCGATCGCCGGGTTGAACGTCCTGTTGCTTTAAGAGCGATGCGAAGGATGCTACCTTCTGCTTCAATTCTTTCCATGAGATCTCCTTCGGTTCTTTTGTTTCCGTTCCCCAGATGATTGCGGGATGTTTATCCGTTTGCTTTCTGAAAACGTGCTCTGCAAAATTGAGACGAATGCCTTCGAACCAGCTTGCGTGCGGCATAGTTCCTTTGATCACATCCGTATATGATCCATCGTACTGGATCTCGAAGTAATCGATCAACGATTTCCAGAATTCTGTGTTGTTATCAACCGACCACTTCCACAATGACGAATAGTCTTTATGAGACATTCGTTGCATGTATCGACTGAGATTTGTATTCTCGATCATCGCCTGCGACGGTTCCCATAAAAGCTTTCGCTCGCTCATAGTTTTTGATTGGCGAGTACTTTCAACGACTCAATTTTATCGAGCGCCATTTGCTTTTTCAGCGTCTCGAGATCATCGAACTTAGCATCTTTACGAATGGCAGCGATCAAATTCACTTTCAGCGTTTCGCCATAGATATCTTTATTGAAATCGAACAGGTTTACTTCAATCGCAAGCCTCGTACCATCTACGGTGGGACGATTGCCGATGTACAGCATACCTTTCAGGCGTTCCGACTCGTGTTCTACTATTACTGCATAGATACCATGCGCGGGAACCAACTTATCATTCGAGTCGATATCGATATTCGCCGTAGGATATCCGAGCACGCGACCGAGCTTATCGCCACTCACAACCCGACCGGTTAACGAATAAGGACGGCCCAGGAAATGATTGGCGGTTTCGATGTCACCGTCTTCCAGCGCCTGGCGGATCCGCGATGAGCTCACACCGATGTTGTCTACATCCTGTCTCGGGATCTCTTCCACTTCGAAGCCGTAGTTCGGTGCCTTGAGTTGAAGCTGCTCGAAAGATCCTTCACGGTCTTTACCGAACTTGTGATCGTAGCCGATCACAAGTTTCTGTGTACCGATCTTTTTCACGAGGAGGTTTTCAATGAAGTCTAGCGACGTCATTTGCGAAAATTCTTTGGTGAAAGGTATTCGCAGAAGATGTTGAATGCCCTGATGCTTGATTAACTCTGCTTTTTCTTCGAAGGTGTTGAGAAGGAGGTGAGGTGTTGTGCCGGGTTTGAGAATGTATCGCGGGTGGGGCCAGAACGTGATCACTACTGTTTCGCCACCGCAATCCGACGCGATCTCTTTGAGCCTGTCGAGGATCTTTTGATGACCCACGTGCACGCCGTCGAAAGTGCCGCTGGTAACGACAGCGTTAGGTAGTGGATTAAAATCGTCGACACTGTAATAGATCTTCATGCTCCGCCAATTTCTTCGATCTGCAATGCATCTTCCAAATGAAACTCGCCGATCCTGGTCCTGCAAAGCTCCGCAAGATAAGCACCAACGCCGAGTGTCTCACCGAAGTCATGCGCGAGACTCCGGATGTATGTTCCTTTGGAACACACAACCCTGAAGCTCACCGACGGAAGTTCGATAGCTGTGATGTCGAACGCAGAGATCGTTATTTGCCTGCTCTTCAGTTCCGCGGTTCCGCCTTTGCGTGCGAGCTCGTATGCTCTTTTGCCATCCACTTTTATTGCTGAATGCATCGGTGGAACCTGGTCGATGGTGCCAATAAATTTCTTCGTCGCTGCTAGGATCTTTTCTTCAGTAATATGACTGATATCTTTTCCTTCGCTTACTTCGGTTTCAAGATCGTACGAAGGCGTTGTGCTGCCGAGGACGAATCTGCCTGTATATTCTTTTTCCTGCGCCTGGTATTCATCGATACGCTTGGTCATCTTACCGGTGCAGAGAATGAGTAACCCAGTTGCTAAAGGATCGAGCGTTCCGGCGTGACCGATCTTTTTGATCTTAAGTTTGTTGCGGAGCTTTCGCACAACGTCGAACGAAGTCCACTCCAATGGTTTATTAACCAGGAGGACACGATCAGGCGATTGCAAGTCCACCGTAGAAGTAGTAAAGGATCAGGATAACTACACCAACTGCGATGCGATAATATCCAAACCACCTGAAGCCGTGTTTGGTGAGGAATGATATAAATGATCTGATAGCAATCAATGCAACGATAAACGCAACCACATTGCCGACAGCGAGTATCCCAATCTCGTTGCTGCTGAATTCACCACCATCTAATATGAATTTCAGAAGTTTATATCCTGTTGCTGCTGCCATAGTTGGAACCGCTAAAAAGAATGAGAACTCCGCAGCCGTTGTCTTGCTTAACTTTTGACTAAGACCGCCGATGATGGTTGCAGCAGATCTCGAAACGCCAGGGACAAGGGCAATCAATTGGAACAAGCCAACCACCAACGCATTCTTTGTCGTTACTTCGGAGCTTCCTTTTTCTTCTGCATCGTGGAACATCTTATCGACAAGCAAAAAGAAGATCCCGCCGGCGATCAACGCATAAGCAACAACGTCAACCCGTTCGAGCAAAGCATCAATCTTATCGCCAGCAAGAAATCCAACGATAGCCGCGGGAAGAAATGCTACGAATAGCTTGATGTAAAAATCGAACGACTTAAAGAATCTTTTCCAGTAAAGAATAACAACCGACAAGATGGCACCGAGTTGTATGGCAACCGTGAATGTTGTTGTAAAAGCTGTCGGTTGAATTCCGAGCAGCGCCGTGGTAACGATCATGTGTCCCGTCGACGACACCGGGAGGAACTCTGTGAGCCCTTCGACGATTGCCAGGATAATGGCATCGAGATACGACATGACTACTTGTTATTCCCGTCTTTTGGTGTGTAAAGGATCGCGAAGACCTCAACCACGAAGCCGGTCAATACGACAATGGGACTGAGTGTGATACCCAAAAAGCCGAAGCCATGAGGTTCTCTATCCAGCGTCATGATGATAAATCCTAGCGTGATAATTACAAGTCCCGCTACCATCAGTTGATAGTTCTTTTTGCCGAAGGGAAGATTGTTCATGGATCTAGTATAGCTCGTCGAGAGAAAGTTTCAAATACTTGCTAACAGCACGATAGGTGCTGAGAACGGCCACAAAAATACCCATAAGAATCAGACTGCCAAGGAGCGTCGTCAATCGGGCTTTATTTAGCACAAGTTGCAGAATTTCAAGGCGTTGTGTGGCGAAGTAGACCAGCCCGTAAATAGCTGCGCAGGCAATGAGGCCGGCCGCCAGCCCGTGAATGGCCGCCCGCAGCAGGAAAGGCCTCTGTATAAACCAGCTTTTGGCGCCCACCAGCTGCATACTCCGTATCAGGAACCGCTGCGAGAAAAGAGCAAGTCGTAGGGTGTTATTGATCAGCACCACGACCGCTATCAGCAACAGCGCCGCGACGCCCATAAGTACCAACCCGATCGTGGCCATGTTCTCATTCACTTTGGAAATGGTGCTCTTGGGGTAATCTACATCCAGCACACCGTTGATCTGCTCTACGGTTGTCCGGATCTTCGCGAGACTTGTCGTGTCCTGGTATTTCGAGTCCACCAACACCAGGTAGGAGTCGGAGAGGGGATTCTCGCCCAGCAATGTCTGGAAGTCTTCGCCCGTGTCTTTGATGAATTCTGCGGCAGCAGCCTCTTTCGACACGAAGCGTATGTTTGTTTCCTTTCCGTTTTTCGGGATGAAGTACTGTGCCGAGAGATTCTTCGCTATCTGAAGTCGTTGAGCTTCGTTCACGTTGCGTTTCAGGTAAACCTGTATCGTTACGTTGTCGCGGATGTATCGCTCGAGCTCTTTCGAAAAGATGAGCAGGGTGCCAAATACACCGATGACGAGAAGAGCCAGCGTGATGCTGAAGACGGTGCTGACGAATGGGTAACTGCCTAACTTCTTTTTTCTGACTTTGAACTCTGCCATTAAGGATCAAAGATAAACGATTATTCTATTTGTTTACTGTTCACCACTTTCGTCTGCGACAGTGTATCGTGCCCCCCTTGAGTTACGAAGAATGAAAGTGCTTCGAAAGGAATAAAGCGACACAGTGTGCGCACCACGATCTGCACTGGGTTTGGCAGAAGCTCGTCGCTGCTCATCACTTCGGTGCCTGTGGCTAATTTGCCCGGCGTTGCCCTTAAAGTTATCTCGAAGAATATGTAATAGATCAACCGTGCGATGACCAGGAAAATAACCATCGACATGTAGGATCGAAGGAGGTTAGATACAAACATGTATGGCGTAAAAGCGAGGAAGATTGTAGTGGTATCAATCAGCCAGTTGAGCGCACGTTGTCCTTCGTTCGAATTGCTGGCAGCATCCGGCTCGCGCGTGTTGCTAAGGTGCCTTAAGGATACCCACGAGAACCAGGCGAGCGCGGCACACTTCAATCCATTAAGTATAGCGGTTAACCAAAACGAAGAGAAGAAGGCGACTTCAATAAGGCTAAATGTGCTGCTGATCATCAACACGGCAAGTGTGTAGCTGAGCAGCCGGCTCTTCTTACCTCCTGATCTTGAAAATTGTTGTGCCCCAAGCAATAGCAGTATGTTCGCCAGGAGGTTAAATCCATTGAGGTAGTTCCAATACAGCAATCTGAAATCGAGGATGTCGAGCCAAAAGCCTTCGAAAAAATTACGGACCGTGTGTAGCGTAAGTTGATCTCCAAATGGAAGTGATCCGGCCAGCTCTGCAGCAATTCCGGCTATCGCATTGACGTAAGCGAAGAGGGTTATCTTTTTATTCACCGAAACAAAATACACATAAAACAAAAAAACCTGGTAGCTGCACCAGGTTTTCTCATTGTAAGTATCGTTTCATTATCCCTGCCTGTATTCTTTCAGTTTAGAGATAAGGGCTGTGTCGGTGATCGGCTCCAGCTTCGTTGCCTTGTGCTGATTTTCATCGAGCAGGTAGTAAACATTTTTATAAAAAAGAAAAACGGCGTGCTTACCGCCAGTGATCTCTAATACTTCATACAGGCTCTTATCGAATGTTCCAAAGAGCATGAGCTTGCCATTAACGAACTGGTAATGAAAGTCGTACTTCTTATTCGAAGAGTCGATGTCTACCTGGATCTGTGAAGGAGTGATGTCGCTGCGGCGAATGTTGGCCGTAGGATTCTCTGATTTTGTGTTGTCGCTGCTTTCGAGTTCGGAGCTGGGGTCTGCTACTTCGATCTTGGGTTTCTCAGCGGCTTTAACTTCCTGTTGAGGCTTAACCTGTTTTTTTGCTGGCTCCTTCTTCGATTCTTTTTCCGGTGTAGTTACTGCTGGTGTTGATTCCTTGCTTGAATCAGGAACAACAGTAGTTGCATCGGGTTTGATTTCTTCGGGCTTCTTTAACTCTTCAGTTGTCTTGTTGAGATCGGTTGCTGCCTTATCGAAAGGAGGGGTCTCACCGCGTGTTACGTAGAAGTAGATCGATGCACCAACGAGACCGGCTGCAATAAGACTTGCGGCCATCTTCATCACTGAAAAATCCATCGATATTGAAGTGCCGCCAACAGGTACTTTGCTCAGCATGTTCTTGAGCTCGGCAGCACGTGCAGTGCGGATGCCTTCTACTATTTGTTTTTGAAAGTCGAGATCGGACTTAAGGGACGGGTCATTGTTCAACTGTTTTTCAAACGCCTCTTTCTCTGTTCCCCCCAGCCGATTAGACAAGTAGTCGTCTATTAATTCAAAGTTACTCATTTCGCTCTTACGCTTAGTCTAGAAAATCCTGCTCAGTGTACTGAGCTTTTACTAATTCATCTAATTTCTGCTTGCACTTATATTTCTTGGTCTTAGCGGTGTCGGTGTTTGCGAATCCAAGCTTATCAGCTATTTCTTGCATCGACATCTCATCGAAATAATAGTACATCAGAACTTTTCGACAAGTCTCGCCCAGTTGCTCCATGCATTTGGCGATGATCTTCTCGCGTTCGGGGCCATCGAGGTCGAGTGATTCTGCTGAATCTTTCTCTTCGTTCGAGAGCCTCTTTTTGCGGTCCAGTTCTTTTCTCCACAGGTTCTGGCAGATACTGTATACGTAAGTGCTGATCTTTGAGGTCAACACCAGGTTGCCCGACCGGGCTTTCTGCCAGAAAACCACCAGGGCGTCCTGGTAAACGTCCCTCGCCTCGTCTTCTGTACCGCTGTTGGTGATGACCAGCTTGGTCATCATCCGGTAATATTTCTTGTAAATGAACTCAAGGGCTTTCTCGTCGCCTTTACAGATCCTGTCAAACAGTTCTTTCTCGTCAACTTGTAAACCCGATTTAAATACCCTGAACGCCACGTCTGGTAACCTTTAGTTAAAGACAAACTGCAATATATCGGGACCAATACTCATATTCTTCCGCCAGGCTGTCATTTAAATGCGCTACTGTGCACGCAGCCAGGTTTGAGTACGATAGAACGGACCCCAGTAACCTCTCACCTTCAATTCGTTGCCCTCCACCCAAATGCTGCACCGGTACACCCGGCCATTCTTGGGGTCGAGGATGTTTCCACCCTGGTATTCATCGCCGGATTTCACCATGTCCCGCAGGATCTCCATGCCGATGATCTTTTTGTTGAACCGATCGTCTGAGTCGTCGCATTCGTTGCAAACGGGGTCCGGATCTTCATTCGGAGCCCGAAACAACTTCACGACCTTCCCATATACCTTGCCATTCTTTTCGAAGATGTCGACAATAGAGCGCTCGTCGCCGGTCTCGTCATCGATTGTCTTCCACTTTCCGGCCACATTCTGAGCATGAACTATCGTGATCGACAGTGAGAAAAGGAGAATGGTAAGGTTTCTCATTATAGACCTGAAAATAAGAAAAAGATGTGACGAGATGACGACGGGCGAGGCTACAGGCCGAAGAGTTGTTTCAGGGCGCCCCACAACTTTTGCTTGCCCGCAGGGTCGTTCTGGAGCTGCGACAACGCTGGTGCCTGTACGAGGAGTCCTTCGCTTTTTACCTCGTTAGCCCCGAAGTAGATGCAACGGGTTTTGGCTACTGCCGGTGATGTTTGATGAATGATCTTCACGGAAGCAAGATTGAGCTTCACTGACTGAAGGATCTTTTGCAACAAGAGTCGATCTGCGTCCGGGATCTTCTCCCATGGTTCGGATAAGATAACGGTGGGCTTATCTTTTATGAGGTAGATCTCTTCGTTGAATGTACTCTGTTGATCAATCATTCTTAATATCAAAGATAGACTTCAATTCGTTCGCTTCGTGTGGCTTCATACGTCCGCCTAATATCAACCTGAGCTGACGACGTCTCAGCGCCCCGTGATATAATTCCCTTTCTTCGTCGGTCTCCGGTTCAACTTCGGGAACATCGATAGGCCTTCCGCTCTGGTCTACAGCCACGAAGGTAAAGAACGCACTGTTACTTTCGGTCTTGGTACCCGAAGGAATATTCTCCGCCATTACATCTATTCGGACTTCGACCGATGAACTGAACGCACGTGTAACACGGGCTTTCAAAGTAACGACGTCACCCAAACGAATGGGCTCGCGAAACGAGATGTTGTCGACCGAAGCGGTTACAACAATACGGTTGCAATGCTTTTGTGCGGCGATAGCCGACACGATGTCCATCCAGTGCATAAGGCGGCCGCCCATGAGGTTATTCAGTGTATTGGTGTCGTTCGGCAGCACGAGCTCAGTCATGCTTACGAACGATTCTTTCGGTGTCTTCTTCTTTCTTGTCATAGGTGGTCGAAATCGGTTGCGAAGATAATCTTCGGGAAAATATAGGAATGCAAGGTCTAAAAAGATTATTTAGCGTCACAATGCAATTCCGCGCTACATACACTATTACGATCACCACCACTATTATTACGGGGTAGCGCCCGATATTACCTGCAGAACTCTCACATCGCGGTCTCTTTAGTTCAAAATCTCAAATCCTTTATATGAAGGTTCTCAAATTCGGCGGCTCGTCGGTGGGCAGCCCCGAACGAATTTTATCGGTAATCGAAATCGTAAAACCTTATCTCGACAAGGGCGAGCTCAATACCCTGGTTGTATCGGCCTTCGGTGGTGTCACGGACCTGCTCATACAGGCAAGCACGGCTGCACTCTCGGGAAAAGAAGAATTCAAAACACATCTTTCAAAAATAGATCAGCGTCACCTCGATGCGGTACGAGGACTCATCGGCATGCAACGCCAGAGCAGCATACTCGCACAAGTGAGAGTTGTGATCAACGAGCTCGAAGATGTTCTTCACGGCATCTTCCTGGTACGCGAACGAACACCGAGAACACTCGACTTCATTATGAGCTTCGGTGAAAGACTCAGTGCTTACATCATCTCCGAAGCATTCAAAGACAAAGCGATCGACGCCACATTCGTCGACGCGAGAAAACTTGTTCGTACCGATAATAATTTTGGCAACGCAAAGGTAGACTTCGCAACGACCGACAAACAGATACAGGATTACTTTCAAAGCAGCAAAGGGCTTCAGGTCATTACTGGTTTCATCGGAAGCTCCGCCACGGGGGAAACAACCACGCTGGGACGAAGCGGCTCCGATTATACTGCAGCGATATTCGCCGGCGCATTGAACTCCACCGACCTCGAGATCTGGACCGATGTGGATGGAATGATGACAGCCGATCCACGTAAAGTTCGCAAGGCATTCACCGTTCCCGAGATGACTTACTCCGAAGCGATGGAGCTCTCGCACTTCGGCGCGAAGGTGATCTTCCCGGCTACGATGCAGCCGGTGATGTCGAAGCACATGCCGATCTGGATCAAGAACACGTTCAATCCGACGTTCGCGGGCACACAGATCCATGAGCATGCAAATGGAAAGCTGCATGCCATCAAAGGGATCTCATCTATGGGCGCCATTAGTCTTCTCAGCGTTGAAGGCAGCGGCTTGCTGGGAGTGGTAGGCACTTCACGAAGACTGTTCGGGGTTCTTGCTGCTGAAAAGATCAACGTGATCCTTATCAGCCAGGCATCTTCGGAGCACTCGATATGTCTTGCGGTAGAAACGAAGCATGCAGCCACAGCAAAGGCAATGATAGAACAGGAATTTCAATACGAAATAAAAAGCGGCGAGATGGATGAGGTCTATGCAGAAGACGGCCTGTCGATCATCGCCATAGTAGGAGAAGGTATGAAACACAATCCAGGAACAAGCGGACGTATGTTCAATTCACTCGGTAAGAGCGGTATCAATATACACGCAATAGCACAAGGCTCTTCGGAGCTGAATATCTCTGCAGTAATCCGCGAGGAGGATACTTCGAAGGCATTAAATGTTTTGCACGAAGCATTCTTTTTGTCAGACAAGAAAGTATTGAATATGTTTCTCGCAGGGACGGGTTTGATCGGTAATACTTTATTGAAGATGATCGCACGGCAGCGCGAGCAATTAAGTAACCACAACTCTATCGAGATCAACCTGGTTGGTGTGGCAAACAGCAGGAAGATGTTGTTCGACGAACACGGCATCGATCCGGAAACAGGACTCGACAGGTTGCTGAACGAAGGAACAACGTTGGACGCAGTTGCTTTTCGCGACAAGATCAAAGTGTTGAATTTATCGAACAGTATTTTTGTAGACTGTACTTCGAGCGAATTGGTGGCCGACTATTACAAAGATCTTTTGAATGCAAACATCTCGATCGTTACGCCGAACAAGAAAGCCAACTCGGGAAATTATTCGCGATACGTGGAGTTGAAAGCTGCCGCACAAAAACGCGGTGTGAAATTTTTATACGAGACCAATGTCGGTGCCGGTCTGCCGATCATTAACACACTCAACGATCTCTTGCTGAGCGGCGATAAGGTGATCCGTATAGAAGCTGTTCTTAGCGGAACATTGAATTTCATCTTCAGCTCTTTCACGTTAGGAAAACACTTCAGCACTATTGTTGAAGAGGCGAGAACGAAAGGTTATACGGAACCCGATCCCCGCGACGATCTCAACGGTATGGACGTAGGGCGTAAGATCCTGATACTTGCACGCGAAGCAGGCATCCAGCTCGAATTTGACAGGGTTGATATCGAGAACCTGGTTCCAAAGGAACTTCAGAAGGTTCAGAGTGTAGACGAGTTTATGAAGCTGCTTCCGAAGTACGACCATCATTTCGAAAAGCTTCGTTCCGATGCCGCGGGGCAAGGAGAGAAGCTTCGTTACATGGCTGTTCTCGATGAAAGCGGCGTGAAGACGCAGCTTGCGGGTGTTGGTCAGCAACATCCATTTTATTCGCTAGCAGGCAGCGACAACATTATCCTCATAACAACCGAACGATACCACGAACGACCAATGGTGATACGCGGACCGGGTGCCGGCGCGGAAGTAACAGCCGCCGGCGTTTTCGCAGATATCATTCGTATTGCCAACTATGCAGACCGATGAAAACAGTAAGAGCATTTGCACCTGCCACCGTCGCCAATGTTTGCTGCGGCTTCGATATTCTCGGGTTTGCCATAGACGACAACGGCGATGAAGTTGAAGTAAGTTTTTCGGATACGCCCGGGGTCAAGATGGTGAAGATCACCGGCGACGACGGTAAGCTCCCGATGGACGCGAGTAAGAACACCTGTTCCGTTGCCGTGAATTCTTACCTGGCAGCATTGGGAAAAACTGCAGACATCGATATCGTTTTACATAAGCATCTGCCTCTCGGCAGTGGAATGGGCTCCAGCGCGGCGAGCGCTGCCGCTGCACTGGTGGCAATCAACACGTTGATGGGCGAACCCATGACCAGAATGGAACTCGTTCCGCATGCGATGGAAGCGGAGCGCGTTGCATGTGGTACCGGTCACGCCGATAACGTGGCGCCTTCGATACTCGGCGGCTTCGTCTTGATCCGCGACTATCACCCGTTGGATCTTCGAAGAGTACAGTTTCCAAAAGAACTCTGTTGTGTGTTGGTGCATCCGCACCTCGAAGTAAAAACGGAAGACAGCCGGAGGATCCTTCGTAACTCCGTAACTATTCGCGACGCTGTATCGCAGAGCGCCAATGCAGCGGGACTGATGATCGGGTTAATGACGTCGGACTTTGAGTTGATTGGTAAATCGTTGAAAGATGTCATTGCGGAACCACTGAGATCGGTGTTTATTCCAGGGTTCGATCAACTCCGACAAGTTGCCAAAGATGCCGGTGCATTGGGTTGTGGCATCTCTGGTTCGGGACCGACAGTCTTCGCATTGTGTAACGATCTCGCCATCGCGCGGGCGGTTGGAGAAAAGATTGTAAATCACTTTTCATTAAGTCACCTTAAGAGCGATCTCATTGTGTCGCCAGTTAATTCGCAGGGAGCAAAAGTCATATGAAATTTTACAGCACAAGAGATCGATCGACAGCCTGGGATTTTAAAGATGTGATTATAAGGGGACTCGCACCGGATGGTGGGCTGTTCCTGGCGGAAAGTATTAATGCTTTTCCTAAAGAGTATTTCTCGACTATTCGTAAGAAATCATTTGTCGATCTTTCATTTGATATTGCAAAACAACTTTTAGGCGATACAATACCTGCTGATGCTTTGCGCGATATTGTTGAAAGAACAATTTTTGATACTCCTCTCATAGAAATAACTCCTGATCTTTATTCACTAGAATTATACCACGGACCAACGCTTGCATTCAAAGACTTCGGTGCGCGTTTCCTGTCGGGACTCATGGGTCATTTTGCAAAGGATCTCGATCGCGAGATCGTTGTACTCGCAGCTACATCCGGCGATACCGGCAGTGCAGTAGCGAGTGGGTTCTATAACGTGAAAGGCGTTCGTGTTATCATTCTATATCCTTCCGGAAAAGTAAGTCCGCTGCAGGAGAAGCAACTGACAACACTCGGTGGCAACATCACAGCATGGGAAGTGCAGGGTACATTCGATGACTGCCAACGATTAGTGAAACAGTTGTTCTTAGATGAAGAGCTTCGCAAGAAATATTTACTCACATCGGCAAACTCGATCAACCTCGGCCGGTTGATACCACAATCGTTCTATTACTTCAAAGGATGGGCGGAGCTGAGTAAGCTCAATAAACCTGTTGTTGTTTCGGTGCCGAGTGGCAACTTCGGAAATATAACGGCTGGCGTCCTTGCGATGAAACTTGGATTGCCGATTGGCAGGTTCATTGCATCAACGAACGTAAACGATGTTGTGCCGGAGTTCATTCACACGGGGGTATTCGACCCACGTCCTTCGAAACAGACCATCAGCAACGCGATGGATGTTGGCAACCCGAGTAACTTCGAAAGACTGCGGACATTACTGGGCGATCATTTCGGAATGTCGGCCTATTCATTCACCGACGATGAGACCCGCGAGGCGATGAGATCGGTTTATAAAAAACATAAGTACATACTCGATCCTCACGGCGCCGTTGGTTATCTCGGTGCACGAAGGTTTATCGACGAGTGTGCAAGTCCGGTTGTAGGCATGTTTTTGGAAACCGCACACCCCGGAAAATTTCATGAGGTAGTGGAAGAGACGTTAGGGGAGAAGATCAAGCTGCCGGCGGCGCTGGAATTGCTACAAAATAAGGCAAAGCAAAGCGTGTTGGTGAGTAAATCGTTTGATGAAATAAAAAAATTACTCTAAGCAAAATAACTACCGAGAGGGTCTTTCGATTGTTACCTTTTTATCATCACTTTTAGCTAATTCGACAAAATTTATAGGCTGGATAACCACAGGTTGCACTCCAGCTTTCATTGTCTGTGAGGCAATGATTTCTCTTATAAAGGGGAATATTATTGCTGGAGCATTAATGTTGCAAAAATTTTGATAAAACTCTTCCGTTACGCCAGGCAATCTTCTGAACGTTCCTGCCATAGTAGTTGTGCATTCTAAAAAGACGGTGCTATTTAGTTGCTGCTTAAAAGTGATAGTCAAATAAACAGAGAAGACGTTATCAATAGGCTCTACCTTTTGCGTTTGGACGTCGATGGTTCCTATAGAGCCATTATACTGATCATCCAAAATTACTTCTCGTTTGAAGTAAGATTCAATCAGTAAAATGCTGACAATCTGGATTGTGGGTTTCGTTTCCATCGTTATGCGGCCATGGCGTAATTATTTTCGCCCGCTTGTTCTGCGTAATAGTTAATGATGACCGTCGCATCTAAGAGAGTCGGCTTATTTTGAAACCATAAATTTTCGCTACTTAAAGGAATATCCGGATAACGAAATGGGAGATCAGCTTCAATCAACTTCACACTGATCACGGCGGTTTCGATTGGATAGCTTGTTTTAGGATTTGCATGACCCAATAAAACAGATGATTCTGGTAATGTCTCATCTCCATCGTTAACAGATATGAACATCAGTGATTCGTTGGGGTGCGACAGTAAGAAGTCAGCAATGATCTCACTCTGTACTTGTGCAAAATCATCGGATTCGAAAATACTATCTGGACTAACCCGAATGATGTGCTGAGCCATTATTGAATCAAAATGATATCCAAATGTAAGAGTTGGGAATTGATCCAAAGTCTTCTTAAGAATGTTGAGTAAAAACTCGGTTGATTTCATAGTAGATCAATCTTCGATGTTATAATGTTTTTTTAAAATAGTATTGATAATAAGAGCCTCTTCGTAAGCATTTTTTGAGGTTTGAGGGGTCACAGTAAATAGTTTATAATCAGCAAGATTTCTTTTACGACGCAGACGTCCAACCGTATTGTTGAAGTTGTTTGCGCTTTGGAATTCCTTCTTGCTTTTCAAATCCATAAATATCTTACTACTTGCAAATTCGTGTGTACCCATGTCATGCGCTTTAGCTTCGTCAATAATCTCGTCATCAGGGATCTCGAAATCATGGATAAGAATATCGATCATCAGTTGTACGCAACTGTAATAAGCACAATGAACGCTTGGGGCTAATAAATTTAGGCTTGTACGAAGAGCCAACGCAGCCTCGATATTTTGCTGCGACTTATCAATTAGTTCCGTCATTAATTTAAAGTTGAAACCGCTAAAAGGGCTCAATTTTAGCGAATTCGGTAAGTCTGTCCGAAAGATATAACACGAACTTATATTAAAAAAGTTTTGATTCCTTTCCCATAAGGAAATCCTGACTAGTGTTTTCTCGATAAATCAGTTCTATTTTCGAGTGTCTGCTGATAAGAAAGATCGCTGGTGGTTTTTTGCATTAGAGCTGGGTGCGGAACTTTAAGAGAGAAGATCAAGCTGCCCGATGCCCTCGAAAGATTAACAGAAAAAAATAAGAGCAGTGTCGTTGTCGGCAGCAACTATGAGGACGTAAAAGGTCTTCTTTGAGATTCTAGAATGGTCCAATGTGAGGCTTGTCGCCGATCATGATGTCGAACCGGCCTTCGACGATCTCCAGATCAGGACATCCATCTTTTTTTAAGGTGAGATCGAACGTTGCGCTGATCACCCCGGAGTCGCCCGAAGTATCGAATCGAACGAAATGAATATTCATTGAATTAAAGGTGGCTGTAGAGGATGGGAACCCTGCAGAATAAGTGCAACCGTCACCAGCTGAGTAGACCACATTACTGAAATGGCTATCATTATTGTAGTAAACGCTATCAGGAATGTCAGTGCTGTCGATCTTAAAGTCAACCACTTTTGTGTCAGGCGCATATAGATCCACAATCAATTGCGAGTGGTCGTTAAACTGGATATCCATATATAGCTGCTGCCTTTCAGTGCTCCAATGCGCTTCTGCGGCCGAAGTGTAGGCATTGTAAATGGTCTTGCCGTTTACGACGCACCCAATTGTATTCAAGCCGTTGGTTGTAAGTTCAGGCAAGCCGTGTAACCCGGTTTCTTCGAGGCAACCAGGGAAAGTAAGTACGACTAATAGAATCGCTATCGTGAAGAGTGATTTCATTTCACATCCCATCCGCTTTCACCTAATAAAGGTACAAAAGCGAAATCTGCGAACTTTTCTTCGATCAAGTTTCCGTTAAGTTTTTTGATGCGAAGCATCTTCTGGTATTCTCTTCCGCCCACGGGAATGATCATGATCCCGCCTTCGGCCAACTGGTCGGTCAATGCTTTCGGAACAACAGGCGCGCCAGCCGTAACAATGATCTTATCAAACGGCGCCTTCGAGGGAAGCCCTTTCGATCCATCGCCGTGCACCAGGAACGCCGACTTATAACCGAGCTTCGGGAGCAGGTCTTTTGTCTTCTCGTAGAGCACTTTGTTGTATTCGATGCTGTAAAGGACCACACCGAGCTCCATGAGCACACAAGCCTGGTAGCCGGAGCCGGTCCCGATCTCAAGCACTTTATCTTTCGGTTTGATCTCCAGCTTCTCGGTCTGGAATGCCACGGTATAGGGCTGTGAGATCGTCTGGCCTTCGCCAATTGGGAATGCCTTGTCTTCGTATGCGTGTGACAGGAGAGCCTGGTCGAAGAAGATATGCCTCGGAACGCGCCCGATGGCTGCGAGAACGGCCTCGTTACGGATGCCTTTCCCTGCCAGTTTCTTCACTAGCTTGTTCCTTAACCCCTTGGTTTTATATGAATCTTCCATGGCTTCTGAAAACCGGCATTTCCCTTCCTGTGTGGATGATTTGTGGATGGAATTTATGCCGCAATTACGCTGTCCGGGGGCAAAAACGGCATTTTCCATCCTTTTGCAAAGTTTTAGTTAATCTTTAGGAAAAGTGAAACTGAAAGGGCTACTTTGGGGTTCTAAAGCACAGTGAAAAAGCTTTTTGCCATAGCGTTCACATGTGTGTACCTGACCCTGACAGTAGGTGTGGTGCAAACCACTCACTACTGTATGGGCCGGGTCAAATCCCAGGTCCTCTACTCCTACGAATCCGTTAAGTGTCCTTGTTCCGTACTAGCTAAATACAGCAAGTCTGATTGTTGTAAAGATGAACACGCTGTGTTGAAGATTGATGATGATCAATCTGCTTCAGTTGTTGTTTCATTAGTACCAGCGTTTTTCGAAATAAGGAACATAATTGTTCCTCTTAATCAAATTCAAAACGATTCAACGGTTGACTTCACTTCGGCAGATTCTCTTTTGCCTCCACCGAAAATTCCTCTCTTCACAAAACATTGTTCCCTTATTTTTTATGATGATGCCGTGATCGCTTAATCCAATAAGTAATCACTAAAAAAATTAATCATCATGAAATCAATAATCATATTTTTCTCATTCATTCTTCTCGCCAATGTTTCTTTCGCGCAAGCGAAAATTGTTGAAGCAAAGATCAAAGTTTACGGCAACTGCACGATGTGCAAGAAACGCATCGAAACAGCCCTCGATACCAAAGGCATCAAGCTGGCTTCGTGGGATCCAAAGACCAAAGAGCTTACCGTAGCATACAATTCTTCGAAGATCAGCGAGATGGACATTCACAAGATCATCGCCGCCGTTGGCCATGATACCGATAAGGTGAAAGCCAAAGACGAAGTATACGCCGATCTTCCGTTCTGCTGCCTCTACCGGGATCAAGATCACGGCAATCATTAATCTCAACTTTTTATGAGATCAATTTTGATTGCTATGGCATTCATGGTCATTCTATGGACTAATGCCGGCGCGCAAAAATTAATGGGCGTTGTGGTCGAGACCGCCAAAGGTGTAGAACAACCGCTTCCCGGCGCTAACGTGTACTGGAGCGGTACTTCGAAGGCTACTACCACAAAAGACAACGGCGTGTTCCTCATCGACCGCGTTGAAGGTGCCGACAAACTGGTCATCAGCTTTGTGGGTTATACTTCCGATACCATTACGATCACCGATCAGACCAACATCAAGGTCGAGCTCCGGTCCGAACAGGTGTTGAATGAAGTAACGGTGCAGGGATGGAAACCATCAACGGGTATCGATCATTCGAAAAGCATCAACATTACCGTGATGAACGAGAAGGAATTGTTCAAAGCGGCATGTTGTAATCTTTCCGAAAGCTTCGAAACGAATCCTTCGGTCGACGTTGCGTTTACCGATGCTATCACTGGCACGAAGCAGATCCAGATGCTGGGACTTTCCGGTCCCAACACGATGATCTCGCTCGAGAACATGCCCGGCGTACGCGGACTCGCATCGAGCCAGGGAATTCAATTCATTCCCGGTACATGGATCAATTCGATACAGGTAACGAAAGGAGTGGGCTCTGTTATCAACGGCTACGAGAGTATTGCGGGACAGATCAACGTAGAGCTGAAGAAGCCACAGGAAAGCGACAAGTTGTACCTGAATGGTTATGTAAACAGTTCGGGTCGTTCGGAGATGAATGCCATCTGGAGCGGACAAACGAGCAGGAAGTGGGCAACTACCGTGTTGCTTCACGGCAGCGTTCGTCCCAACGAAATGGACCAAAACCACGATTCGTTCCTCGACTTTCCCACAGGCTCACAGGTGAACCTCATCAATCGCTGGGTTTATAATCCAGGCAATGGCTGGCTCGGGCAAATGAGTTTCAAAGTGTTGAAAGACGGCAAGCAGGGCGGACAACTTGGTTACAATGCTGATGTCGACAAGTTCACCAACAATCGATACGGATTCGAGATCAACACCAACCGTTATGAGTTCACAGGTAAACTGGCTTATACATTTCCACTGCATCCATACAAGAGTGTCGGCTTACAAGTGAATGCATTAACACACGACCAGGATAGTTACTTCGGTTATAACATTTATGATGCGAATGAAAAGTCGGTGTATTCGAATCTTATATACCAGTCGATCATTGGCAGCACGATGCATAAGTTCAAGACCGGCTTTAGTTTCCTGTACGATCGTTATCGCGAAAACCTGTCGCTTCAAAGCGGGTATGCTAATTTTTATCGTACCGAAGTTGTGCCGGGAGCATTTGTTGAGTACAACTACGATGACCTGAAGAAGTTTTCTTTGATAGCGGGCGCCCGTGTGGATCATCACAACCTGTTCGGAGTGTTGTTTGTGCCGCGATTGCATTTGAAATACGACGTTACCCCTACAACGTCGCTTCGATTGTCGGGAGGAAGAGGTATTCGCGTGGCTAATATCATTTCGGAGAACAGTAACTTCCTGGTGTCGTCACGTCAGCTCGTGCTGTCGAACCTCACCTCGACAAAAGGTTATGGCTTCAAGCCCGACAATGCATGGAATGCAGGTCTTAATTTATCGCAAGACTTCGAATTCAATTACAGGCCGGGAACGATCACTGTCGATTACTTCTACACTTATTTTCAGAACCAGGTTGTTGTTGACTACGACAACAACATTCACCAGATCAATTTCACCGGGTTGAATGGAAAGTCGTTCTCACACAGCTTCCAGGTGCAGGTAGATTATCAACTGGTTCGGAGATTAGACGTTCGTTTGGCTTACAGGAGAGTAAATGTTGAGACAGACTATTTACAGGGCAGGTTGAGCAGGCCGCTGATCCCGAAAGACAGGGCGTTCATCAATCTTGCTTATAAAACGAAATCGGAGTGGGGTTTTGATTATACAATGCAACGTATCGGCAGCCAGAGGATCCCGGGAACTTCGGCCAATCCTTCGGAGTACCAGTTGCCCGCGTTCTCCGATCCATACTGGATCATGAATGCACAGGTGACGAAGGATTTCGGCGCTTACTGGAGCATTTATGTTGGAGTGGAGAATCTTACAAACTTCAAACTGAAGAGCCCGATCGTTGGTGCGAATGATCCGTTTGGTCCGTACTTCGATAGCTCTATGGTGTGGGGACCGGTGTTTGGGAGGATGTTGTATGGGGGTTTTAGATACCGTATTAAATAACTAAAATCCTATAAGGATAAACGGTGCCCAGTAATAGGGTTCTGCGAACTTGCCGGAGGCAATCATCTTTATTTTTGATTGCTGAAGCGCGTAGCGGAACCCTTTATTTTGATTCTTCAATAAGATCGAATAGAAGTCTGTCATTAATTCCGCTGTCGATTCATCGGCAACGCTCCAGAACGACACTACAAGATTCCTGGCACCGGCATAGACCAGCGCACGCGAAAGTCCAATCACACCTTCTCCTTTCGAATACTTACCAAGACCTGTCTGACAAGCAGAGAGCACTGCGAGGTCGGCATTTAAATTAAGATTATAGATCTCGCCTGCGAAGAGATGTCCATCTTCCGGGTTGTTTTCAACCAGGAAGATCTGCGAGAGCTCGGGATCGGTTTCGTCGACAACTCCGTGTGTTGCGAAGTGCAGGTAGTTGTATTTGCTGATGTCGTTCGACTTCACGCGGGTTTCGTTGGCGTTGGCAAACAGCAACATCTCGGTTGAGCCGGAAGGGAATAAACCTGCAATAGTCTTTATCTCTGTTTCGGTTGCCGGCAACTCGTCGAGATTATCACTCACTGGAAACTTCACCGGGGCACAAAGGAGTATCGATTGTTGTGATGCTGTTGTAGGTCTGCGTTTCGTCGCAATCAAGGCAACAGAAAATTCGGAGCTGATGGCATATTTGTTAACGAGGTATTTTGTGGTAGCGAAGCTGGCCCCAACTTTACCCAACGGCAACACCTCAAGAGGAATGGTGCTCATTCGTCCCGACGGGATGATGATAACATTCGGTTTCTTTGTCTGTGGTGCAAGAACATATCGAAGCGCGCCTGCGCATTTTGCATACGTGTCGAATTGCTTATAATAGATGCCGTTGATCATTCCCTTCGCCAGTTTTTCGAAGTCGGCAGGCATCGTGCGTTCATAAACTTTGAAGGTCTTCGACGTGATAACAAACTGGTACATCTTCGAAGCATGTTCTGCAACGAAGTAACTAACGATCGCTTCATCATCTTTCAACAAGCCCTGCAGATCTTTGATCGTAGGGAAGGAGTTGTTGAACTTAAGGTTGTAATAATTCGGATAATCTTTTTCGAGTTTACGGATGAAGGCATTGTATTCTTCATTCAATACAAACAACGACTCGCGAAGATATTTCTCCTCATCTGCCGGAGGGCGGAGACTCAACCTCTGCGAAAGAAATGCAATGCCCGACTTTAAATTCTTCTCCTGGTCGACCAGCTCGCCCGGCAGTCCTGCAAATGATTTTGCCTGTGCATCGGCAATCGACTCCTGTAAAACCGCCGACTTACTTTTTTCAGCAAAATAGAATGCAGCCTCGCGATAATGTTTCGCGTTGGCAGTCATCTCCGAGATAGTCGAACAGAGACGAACGCCATCTTCATACACATCGTTGGCCAACGAACCGAGCGAGAGCTTGTCGCTTTCGTCGGTGCTCTGGTGACGAATGTCGTCGATCAATGAATCGCACAGGTAAAGACATGACAACGCCAGCTTCAGATCCGACAACTTTAATGTTTTTCCAAAGTGACGTCCTTCGAGAGCCTGCGCCTTCAGCGTGAGTGAGAACAACAAGACCTTTGCGTTGTAGAACTCACCGATCGATGGATTGACGTCAACATCTTTTTGGTTGAAGGTTGGAATGTTGGCTACTAAAGCCTGTTGAAAATCATTCAATGCATCGTTATACAGTTGCTGATCCAAATGAACGGCGCCGATCTGGTTGAGCGTAGAGGCAATGTCAGGATGTTTTTCTCCGAACGACTTCCGGTATTGCTCCAATGCTTTTTCGAAGTAGGTGAGTGCTAACTCACTGTTCTCCATCTTCACGTAAGTCTGCCCAAGGCTTCGATAAACGAATGCAAGATTGGGATGACCGTCGGGATAAATTTTCAGCCAGATCTTCGAAGCGGCCTCCAAATTATTGATAGCGTCGCCGAATAATTCTATTTGCCTGTACAGTCCTCCAATGTTCGCACTTGCGATCGCGATCTTCGGGTGATCGTTGCCGTGAATTTTCTTGTAGACGGCGAGCGCTTTCTCGTAGTATTCGAGCGCCTTATCGGGATTGATCTGGCTGTACACCAAACCCAGGTCGTTGTACGAAGCCGCTACGTCTTCACTTTGTTCGCCGAACAATTCCTGGCGCAATTGTAATGCGATAAGTCCGTTCGATTCTGCCTGGTTGTATTTACCGGAAGCGTTGTAGGTAAGACTCAGCCACGACAAACAGTTGGCTGCTTCTTTGGTGTGCTCGCTGTTGTTTTGCTGAAAGATGCTGTATGCTTCCTGGAGTTTATCGAGAGCGAGATCCTGCCGGCCTTTGTTGAGATAGAGAACACCGGTGTTTGTAAGAAATACGGCTTTACTTTTTGGTGATCCCCATTTACCAGAATCGAGCGTCTTAATCAACGCTTCTGCCTTTGTGTAATCTCCGGCGGCGATCAGTTCATCGAACGTTTGTGAGTAAACACAAACAGGAACGAGAAGGATAATGCCAAGAAGAAATTTCATCGATCAGAAACGGTAGATGTAAGTGATAGACGAAACGAGTTCGCGTGTTAGGCCGTCCGGGTTCACTTCGCGTTGCTTGAGCACGTGACCAACGAGTACTTTCACACCCGAACGAACATCGAAGTTATAACCCGCAGTTAATATTGCTGAACATGCAAGTCCGTGTGCGCCCGCAGGCTTCACTTTGATAGATGGAGCATCTTCGTCGGTTGTTGTTGATCGGATAAACTGGTCGCGTGTGATGCGATAGATCGGCAGCAGCCCGGCAGAAAAATTGAACTTCGAAAACCGGAAGTTGCGTTCAACACGAAACATCACATCGACACCGCGCTTCAGATCTTTTGCCTGGTTGTATTCATCGGCATATGATTTCAGGCTGCTTTCAGCTTCAGCCCACGTAGACCACACGAACTGGTTGTGATTGTGATTGAGTGGGACCTGGATGCCTGTTGCGAACAACCATTTTCTGTTGATCAATGAAATACCCGAGATGAGATCATAAGTGCCGAGACTTGTCTGGTAATACATGGGCAACGCCCATCTTTCATCTTCGCCGGTCGGTGCTTTAACCGTCTTGTCCGAATGGTTGGTCGGGATCTTTCCACCGAATGAAAGATTGAGACTGAATTTATCGGAAGTGTAGATGTTTCTTGTGAAGCACAGCGAGATGTCGCCCATGCCTTGTGTTTTTGCGAGGCGGCCATCGACAGCCTGGTAAGGTAATTTTACCTGGAAGGTGTTCTTACCTTTGATGGAGAAATTAAGATCGGCGGTAGCAACATAAATGACCGGTGTTAGTGTAGTTGTTCCGCGATAGAAACTGATCTCGGCCGATTGAAGCTTGACTGCGATACGTTTGCTGTACGGCTGATCGGGTTTCATGGCGCCCATCGTGCAGAAGCCGGCATCGCTGCAGCCTTGACTGTAGACGAATGTTGACCAAAAAAGCAGAAGAAGGAGTGGGAAGAGCTTCATGCTTCGCTAAGATAGGTAAACGGTGAGCAGTATGCGGTAAACGATGCTGCTAATTTCGAAGATTGACAATGCTAATCGATACCGGAAGTACCGTTCACTGCTTACCGCTTACCATTCTACATGCCCAACGCCTGGTTCTCGATCGATGCCAACTCGATGATCTTCTCGTATTCAGTTGCATTAAGATCGTTGAAGAAATAGTGAACGGGATTCACCTGTGCGCGATTGATCATCACCTCATAGTGAAGGTGAGGTGCTGTCGAGAGACCTGTATCGCCCACGTAGCCGATGAGCTCGCCGCGTTTGATGCGTTGACCCTGGTGTACTGCGAAGCCGTGCATGTGAGCGTAACGTGTTCTGTAACCGAAGCCGTGATCGATCTCTACCATTTTTCCGTAACCGCTGAAGCTAACCTGTACAACATCCACAACGCCGTCGGCTGTTGCATGTATCGGTGTGCCAATCACTGCCGCGAAGTCGATACCTGCATGCATCTTCTTTACTTTATAGATTGGATGAACGCGCATACCGAAACCGGAAGCGAGCGCAAGCAATTCTTTGTTCGCGATTGGTTGTATTGCAGGAATGGCTGCATAAAGTTTCTGTTTATCTTCAGCGAGCTTTACAATTTCGTCTTGTGATTTCGATTCGATGTAGATCTTTCTGCGAAGTTTGTCTACAGATTCATGGAGACTTACAATCAGGTCCTGGTGTATGATGGTTTTGTCTTTGATCTCTGCATAACGATCCATTCCGCCAACACCCGCTTCGCGAATGGCGCTCTCGATGGGTTCGGCGCCAAGAACAACACGATAGATGTTATCGTCGCGATGTTCCATGTCGGCAAGGATCACATTCAGCTTATCGACTTCCTGTTGAAGATTGTTGTAATAAAATTCGAGCTCCGTGATCTCATTGCGTTGCATGAGTTCTTTGGGCGACTCAAAATAACTGATGTATAAAACCATCAGTCCAAAGGCAAGTCCGAGTGTAATACAGAAGATCCCCAGGATGTTCAGAACGAGGTCGCCCGTTGTGGTGCGCACGCGTTCATACTTACAGGTTTCTGTGTCGTAGTAATACTTAATTTTCGCCATAATTTGTCAGGGTTTCAGGGCCACCGGGTCAACCGTTAGGCTGGCCTGAAAGGCTTTATCACCGCTTCGTTGCATTCTATAAATGGCCCTTCCAGAAGGTCTATACAGTAAGGAATGGCCGGGAAAACTGCGTCCAGGCACTGTCGTATAGCTTTAGGTTTACCGGGCAAATTTACAATTAAAGTTTGATTTCTGATTCCTGCAGTCTGCCGCGAGAGGATGGCTGTGGGCACGTACTGAAGGCTGGTGGCGCGCATGAGTTCACCGAAACCGGGCATCATCTTGTTGCAAACGGCCTCGGTTGCTTCGGGAGTTACGTCTCTTTTTGCGGGACCAGTGCCACCGGAAGTGATTACCAGGCAGCATTTTTCGTGGTCGGCCATACGGATCATGGTGTCTTCTATGAGCTTCTGCTCATCGGGCACCACCACATAAACTTCGTGCCATTCGCTCCTGATGTATTCTCTTAAAGTTGTAAGGATTGCCTTGCCGGGAATGTCTTCGTAAATGCCCTGGCTGGCGCGATCCGACACATTAATGATTCCTATACGGATCATGAAGGATGTTTTCCCGATTCGTTGTGGAGATGCGACGCCCTGCCTTTGCGGAAAACCTGCCGACCTTTATTCACACCCCTGCGGATCTCCTTCTGTGCTTCTGCCGGCAGCTGTACGATCTCTTTGCACTCTGCCGAACAACAGCCGTCGTATTTCTCTGCGCACTCCTTGCATTGAATGAACAGCAAATGACATCCATCATTCCTGCAGTTCGTATGATCGTCGCACGGATTGCCACACTGGTGACACACCGCTACGATATCATCCGAGATCCTTTCGCCTAAGCGTTCATCGAACACGAAGTTCTTCCCGATGAATTTATTCTCGAGCCCTTTTTCTTTTACCTGTCTCGCGTATTCAATGATGCCGCCTTCCAGCTGGAACACATGTTCGAAGCCTTTGTGTTTCATCCATGCGCTTGCTTTCTCGCAACGAATCCCACCAGTGCAATACATGATCACGTTCTTATCTTCTTTTCCCTGCAGCATCTCGCTTACGAGATGAAGCTCCTCACGAAACGTATCGGCATCTGGAGTAATTGCATTCTTAAAATGACCGACCTCGCTCTCGTAATGATTGCGCATGTCTACTATGATCGTTTCTTTCTCGCCCGCCAGTTTATTGAACTCTTCTGCGTTCACATGAACACCACTGTTGGTCACATCAAATTTCGGATCCGTAATTCCATCTGCAACGATCTTACTGCGCACCAGGATCTTCAGCTTAAAGAATGCCTTGTTGTTATTGTCGATAGCAACATTCAGTCGAATGCCGTTAAGGAACGAAACGTTATAGATCAGCTTTTTGAATTCTTCGAAGAAAGAAGAGGGGACACTCAGTTGGGCATTGATGCCTTCGGTAGCGATATAAATCCTTCCGAGTACGTCGAGGCCCGACCATTCACGATACAACTCGTCGCGAAGCTGGCTGGGATCGGCAATGTGGTGATATTTATAGAATGAAAGCGTGGTGCGCTGCTCGGTGCTGGAGCGCATCTTTTCCTTCAATACCTTTCCGTTTACGCGATTTCTGAGGCTCATTTGCAGAAACAAACCGCAAATTTACTGATTTGGTTTAAACTCGCCACGAAGCACCTTGTTGTAGTCCTCGCAGCTGAGGTAGCCAAGTTTCTTGCAGTACGAACAGGTTTTGTACTGATCTCCGAGGTAAGTCTTCTTGATAACCACGGTGGACCCGCCACAAACGGGACAGGTTATTTTGCCGCTGGGACCACAATCGATGTCGTAGTTGCGCGAGGAGAGGACCGTAGTTGCCTCCGCCGACTGTTGTGAGTGCTCTTGCACCACCTCTTTCTCGGCTTTGTGCAGCCACTCTATTGCTTCTTCGTAGTATTGTCCGCTCGTGCCCTTCAATTGAATGTATTTATTCAGCCAATCGACACTCTGCGAAAATTTACCAAGCAGGTACGAGTTCTTACCGAAATAGTATGTGAGGTCGGAGGGAATGCTTTTCAGATTTTTTAAAACATAACGATACTTCTCATCTGCTTCGGCGTATCGATTGATGTTCGTGAGTACGATGGCAGAGTCGAGCTCCGCGCGAATAGACTTTGTTTTTTGATTCTGCTTCTGTTCTTCCATCTGCCGGATCTTCTCGCGTTCGGTATCCTGCGCAAATGCATCGGTGCTACCGACAATCAACAATATCAAACAACAAACAACGACGTGAAATCTTTTCATGCCTTCAATTCCTTGCGCGACAAAGCCAGCCATTCCAGTGCAGCGTTATGAAAAATATCTTCTTTTTGTTCCGGGGTCAACGACGTCTCCTCAATAAACCTGCCGATTTCTAAATCGCCGAGGGGAAATGGATAATCGGAGCCGAGGGTTACGCGTTTTGAACCCACCAATTTAACTACATATTCCAACATCATCGGGTCGTGGGTCACACTATCTATCCAGAATTTTCCGAGGTAGTTTACAGGGGGTTTATTATTGTCGATTGCGACAAGATCCGGGCGGCAATCGAAGCCATGCTGTATGCGGCCTATGGTCGACAGGAAAGATCCGCCTGCGTGCGCAAACATTACACGGAGCCCCGGAAGCCTCTCGAAGATCCCTCCGAAGATCATAGAACATATGGCTCTCGAAGTCTCGGCTGGCATTCCCACCAGCCAGGGCAGCCAGTATCGCTGCATGTGTTTTTCGCCCATCATCTCCCAGGGGTGAACGAGCACCGCCATACCTAATCTTTCGCAGGCTTCGAAGATGGGAAAGAACCTGGCTTCATTCAGATTTTCGTTGTTGATGTTCGAGCCGATCTGTATGCCCTTCAACCCGATCTTTTTGCATCGCTCGAGTTCTTTCACCGCCAACGCTGTGTCCTGCATGGGCAGCGTTCCCAGGCCAACATAATTCTTTGGATACTTATCGATCACCTTCACGATCTGGTCATTGAGATACCGCGAGATGTCGAAACAGTCGAGTGGCTTCGCCCAATAGGCAAACATTACCGGTATGGTGCAAATAACCTGTACTTGCGTGTTGAACTGGGCGTACTCTTCAATTCGTACTTCCGGGTCCCAGCAGTTAGACCTGATCTCGCGAAAAAACTGGTTGCCACGCATCATCTTCGCGTAGCCGGCTTTGTGATGCTGTAAGTAGATGAAGTCGCCGTACCCGAATTTGCCCGACCAGTCAGGGAGTTTTTTGGGGAGGATGTGGGTATGCGAGTCGATTTTGAGCACCTGCAAATGTACAACGTGCAACGTGCAAAGTGCAACGATGGTCCTTTCGAAGCCAATTTCGTTGCACATTGCACTTTGCACGTCACATTACATCGCCCCGAGTTGTTTCAGGTATTTTTCCGAATTCGCTTTCGTTGCGGCAGGCGGGCTTAACGTAAGTGCCTTTTTAAAATTCCTGATCGCATTCTTGCTATCGCCCTTTGCTACGTAAGCCTCACCAAGACTGTCGAATGTATTTGCGCTGGTGGGAAACTTCGTTGTGTTCATCGTAAACACTTCGATAGCTTTATCATTTTGCCCCTGTTGAAGCAACACATATCCATAGTTGTTGATATCATTTTCGTTGCCGAGCGCAACCGCTTCCTTCATCAGCTTCTCTGCATCTTCTTTTTTATCGGCTGCCTGTAATGCATTTGCTTTGATCTGTAATGTCTGGAAGCTACGATTGATGTTCAGTGCCTGGTCGGCCCACGCGATAGCCTGGTCGTTAGCTACTTTATTTGCCAATGCGTAGTTAGCTGCGCTTGCGTAAGCCTGCCATGTAAATCCTTTCTGTCCCATCAACTCCTGCTTCGCGTTGGCCATCACAATTCCGTCTACATCAAACTCGATCTTTACCGGGAATTGTTTCTTCTCTCCCAGTTCAACACGAGCTCTCCACTTGTCTTTGTTAGATTGATGAAATCATAAGTAAGCAGCTCGGTGAATTCATGATCGCGAACTGTGATCGGCGCACGAAGCTGGTCGTTAGCGGGATTGTAACGGAAGTGTCCCCATGAACGAGAGTCCTTCGAAAGAACTACTTCGCCAGTGTTGTCTTTGTTGATCACAAGAAAGAAACCATACTTACCGGCTGGCACTTTCTTGCCTTCGATCATAGCATCGTTGGAGAGTTCAATGACAGTGTTCTCGTTAGCGCCCGCACGCCATGGTGCATCGTTAATTCCGTTGGTGTTCCATCCAAACGGAACAAGCTCTCCCCAAACATTTCTTCCTTTTACAGAAGGCCTGGAGTAATTTATACTTACTGTTGAAATGCCAATGGTTTGCGTTACCGTAGCACCAGGACTTGGTGTTCGCGGTGTAGCGACTTGTGCTTGTGATCTCGCATTAAAAGAAACGATTACAACGAAGGAGATTAATAGAAGTGTTTTCATTTGTCGTGGACTTTTGATCGAAGTACACTAAAACGAAAAAAACTTACGTGCCCCTAAGAGGGGTAAAAAATCGTACCTCGTAAATCGTACTTCGTAAATCCCTTACAAACTCCAGCCCGCGCGATATTCTCTTTTTACAAATTGATTTGCTTCGTCGAAGTTCGTGATCTTCATGTTCTTCGCATCCCAAAGAAGTTTCTTCCTTCCAGGGTACTTGTCGCCATTTTTCATAGCATAACTGCGAAGTGCGAGGTTGCCCATCAACACCGCTTCAGTCATTGGACCGGCGAAGTCGAATGAAGATGCGAGAGGCATTTTGCCATAACCTGCAATGCAAGCATCGACCCAGGTTGTGTAATGACCCCATTCTTGTCCCGCAATACGTGGTATCGTTTGCTTCGGAAGCTTATCTTCTTTCATCCTTTTCGTGGGAAGCAATACAGGCGCTGTTGCGTAGTTGCCCATCAACTTACCTTTAGTGCCTTCGAAGATATAACCACCAGCGCTATCGCCAAGTCTTTCGTCGGGGAGAAGCTCTTCAGGACGATTCGGCAGCAATCCACCATCCATCCATGTGAAGTCGATAATTCCCTTGCCGTCTTTTCTTGGGAACTTCATGTGAATGATAGACGAAGCAGGACAGCTATCGGGATAGTTAGCTTCAACAAAGAAGTCGGCCCATTCGGTTGTAGTACTGCATTCAACTTCACTGGGGAAGTCGATCGGTAAGATCCTGAACGGAGCATCCATGATGTGACAAGCCATATCACCTAATGCACCTGTTCCATAATCCCACCAGCCGCGCCAGTTGAACGGGATCAGGTTTTCCACGTAGTTCTTTTGCGGAGCAGTTCCGAGCCAGAGATTCCAGTCGAGTTCTTTTGGAATGTCGTTGGCTGCTTTAGGCCAGGGGAGGCCTTGCGGCCACACGGGACGATTCGTCCATGTAATTACTTTCGTAACATTCCCGATAAGACCTGCATCAACATATTCTTTTGCTGTTCTCACGTGGTCGGCAGAACCAAACTGGTTTCCCATCTGTGTTACAACCTTGTACTTCTTCGCAGCTTCCGACATCATACGTGCTTCGTAGATATCGTGAGTGAGTGGCTTCTGAAGATACACGTGCTTGCCACGTTGCATAGCAGCCATCGCAATCACAGCGTGCATGTGATCGGGAGTTGTAACAGTAACAGCATCGAAGTTTTTGGCTTCTTTATCCATCAGCTCGCGATAATCTTTGTAATACTTCGCTTCAGGAAAATTCTTTCGCGAAGTCACAGCCTGCCTGTCGTCAACATCACACAAGAAAGATATTTTGGCTTTTGGATTTCCCTTGATCTTTCCGTCGGGACTTCCGGCAACGCCAACAAGGTCGGTTTCACCTTTGCCACCAACGCCGATGCCGGCAACATACAATGTGTCGCTTGGCGCGATGAAGCCTTTACCACCCAATGTAAAACGTGGGATTATAGTAAATGCAGCAGCTGCAGTGGCTCCCTGTAAGATGAATTGTCTCCTGTTAATGCCCTTCTTGCTCATCATGGTTATCGTTGCTTAGTTACTTTCAACTTTCACTTTTCACTATTCACTATTCACTTTTCACTCTTAGAATTTACGGTATTCGCGTTTTACAAACTGGTTAGCATCTTCGAAGTTGGTGATCTTCATGTTAGGTCCATCCCAGAGAAGTTTAATGAAACGACCCGGATAAGTAAACTGACCTTCTTTCTCACCAGGCTTGCGGATATCATAGCTTCTAAGCGCAAGGTTACCCATCAATACACTTTCAGTTAAAGGACCTGCAAGCTCGAACGGAGAAGAGACTTCCTTCTTGCCATAACCCGCGAGACATGCTTCCACCCATTGTCCATAGTGACCTTCGGCGCCACCTGGAACACGTGCTATTGTTTGTTTTACTTTTGCTGTTACTTCTTTTGTTTTACTTGTAGGCAACAACCGTGGATTATTACTGTAAGTATCGCACATCATTTTTCCTTTTGTGCCTACGATAATCACACCGTTACCACCGTCGCCCATGATCTCGTTTGGTCCGAGTTCATCAGGGCGTTCAGGCTGAATGCCACCATCCATCCAATGGAACTTCACATTCTTACCTTTCTTCGGGAAGGTCAAAATGATGTGTGAAGAAGGAGGACAGCTTTCAGGGTAATAAGCTCTCTTGCCGATACCTGGAAGATATTGTGTGCCTACGCTTGCTTCGACTGAAGTTGGATATCCAAGCTGAAGGACGCGGAATGCAGGTTCGATAATGTGCAATGCCATATCACCCAACGCACCTGTACCATAATCCCACCAGCCGCGCCAGTTAAACGGAACGAGGTTATCTACATAATTTTTCTGTGGAGCTGTGCCGAGCCAGAGATTCCAGTCGAGTTCTTTAGGGATCTCGTTGGATGCCTGTGGCCACGCAATACCCTGGGGCCAGATAGGACGATTGGTCCAGCAATAAACCGTGTGAGCTTCACCGATCAATCCAGCATCGTACCATTCACGCATCAGGCGAACACCTTCGTTCGATGCACCCTGGTTACCCATTTGAGTTACCACTTTATATTTTGACGCAGCTTCTGTAAGCTGACGTGCTTCGAAGATGTCGTGTGTGAGTGGCTTCTGAACATATACGTGCTTGCCGAGTTCCATTGCCGACAACGCCTGTATTGCGTGCATGTGGTCGGGTGTTGAAACCGAAACAGCGTCGAAGCTCTTTGATTCTTTATCCAGCAGCTCGCGATAATCTTTAAAATATTTTGCTTGCGGGAATGCTGCTCTTGAGTCGGCAGCTTGTCTGTCGTCTACATCGCAGAGATAAGCGATCGTTGCTTTTCCGCTTTTCGCGAAAGCAGCAATATCACTTTTACCTTTTCCACCTGCGCCGATACCGGCTACGTATAATGTGTCGCTGGGTGCTCTGTATCCTTTACCGATTACGTGGCGTGGTACGATTGTAAAGGCGGCAGCAGCGAGGCCCGCCTGTGATAAAAAAGTTCTTCTCTTCATACTGGTTTATTTTAGGTCGTTTAGGCGTCGTGCTTTACAGATTCATTTAACTCTCTATCGGAATACTTCATTCCATATTGATCCAATACTTCTTGCGGAACGCCATCCCATTTGTTTGGTGCGTTGCCGATGTAACCAAGATCTTTGATGCCGATCTTGCTGGTATAAAATCCGCATACGGTGAGGTCACGCATCTTATTGAAGAATGTCACACCCTGTTGCACTTCAGGTTTTGCCTGGTCCGGGTAAGCGATCTCGTCTACCATCTCTATCTGTTGTGCTGATGTGCAATCGACAAATGATTTTTCGAATTTTTTGTTGCTGTGGATGTCGAGCCATTTCAGTCCGCCTCTCAATGGCGTCTGGTGTTGAGGCATGTCTTTCACAATGAACTCGATGAAGTCGGGAACACCGGCTTCGGTCGCGCTTCCCGACGTTTCATCTTTTGGTATGATGATGTCGGCAAGCACACCGATGGTCTTCATCTCGTGTTCATTGAAGAACTTTTCGCTCATCAGCTTTTTGTACTTCTCGGCTTCAACCGGTGTGCGATCGTAGTTCAGTGGAGCAACTTCGTTTGCCGCTGCTTTCTTTTCTTCGCCGGGAGCGCAGCTTTCGAGTAACACGCCGGTGCTAACAGTACCGAGTGCTAATGTTTTTAAGTATTTTCTTCTATCCATAAATCGTACTTAGTAAATCTTACTTCGTAAATCTTATATGTTTTGCTTCTTCATTTCCTCAACGATATAGTCCGATGCTCTCATCGACAGCGCCAGTATCGTCCACGTAGGATTCTTATCGGCTTGTGATACGAAAGAACCGCCATCAACAACAAACAGGTTCTTGCAATCGTGAGCCTGGCTGTACTTGTTGAGAGGTGCCTTCTTTTTGTCGTCGCCCATTCTTACTGTTCCCACTTCGTGAATGATCTGTCCTGGGTCTGCAAGACCATAGTCATTGTGCGGACCATCATTATCGCCCCATGTTATCACGCCACCCATCTTATGGATGAGTTCACGGAATGTATCCTTCATGTGCTTCGCTTGTTTGATCTCCATGTCGCTCCACTTATAATGGAATCGCAATACAGGAATACCATACTTATCTACAACACCATTAGGATCTATTTCACAGAAGTTTGATTCGAGAGCGATAGATTCACCGCGGCCAGCCATACCGATATCAGATCCAAAGAAGTAACGAACATCGTCTTTCAATGAAGCTCCGTATCCACCCGCAGGTTTTGTCTTTCCATCGCGACCAGCAAACTTGCCGTTCGTGTTCTGCATACCGAAGCCGAAGCCATAACCAGGCATATCGAAACCTCCGCCGTATTCAATATGATAACCGCGTGTGAAGTCGAGCTTCGCTTTCTTGTCATCTAACCACCACGGTGTGTACACGTGCATTCCACCAACACCATCTTCATTGTAACGCTTACGTCCAACAAGATGCGGAAGAATTCCGCCCATCGAAGCACCAGTTGAATCGTGAAGATATTTTCCAACCATGTTGCTCGAGTTAGCGAGACCATTCGGGTGCGACTTCGACCTGGAGTTAAGAAGCAATCGTGCCGACTCGCATGCACTCGCCGCAAGAACAACAACACGTGCATTCACAACATATTCCTGCATGTCGGTCTTATCCACATACGAGATGCCTTTCGCAAGACCATCGTCGCCCGTGATCACTTCACGCGCCATTGCATTCGTGATGAGATCTACGTTGCCTGTTTTAATAGCCGGGTTACAAAGAACCGACGACGAAGAGAAGTCACCATACACTGCACTACATCCGCGATTACATTGCGAGCAATAGAAACATGCACCCCTGTCGGTATTATTCGGAAGAGCTTTTGTTAATATAGAGAGTCGCGAAGGGATTACAGGGATACCAAGAGTCGTTCCCGCTTCTTTGATCATCAATTCATGCAAACGCGGTTTGGGAGGAGGGAGGAAGATACTGTCGGGATCGTTAGGAAGATTCTCCTTCGAACCAAATACGCCTATCAGTTGATCTACTTTATCATAATAAGGAGCAACATCATCGTAGCCGATCGGCCAGTTGTCGCCCATTCCATCGTGGTCTTTTCTTTTGAAGTCTTTAGGACCGAAGCGAAGAGAGATACGTCCCCAGTGATTGGTTCGTCCGCCTAACATGCGTGAGCGAAACCATCCGAACTTCGTTCCATCTTTATGTGTGTACGGTTCTCCGTCGAGTTCCCATCCACCATATGCAGCGTCGAAGTCACCGAAGTTACGTTCTTTGGTAGATGCACCACGACGCGGCGATTCCCAGGGCCACTTCAACTGTGTTACGTTCTTGCGCGGATCATACATCGGGCCGGCTTCAAGCAGCACAACTTTGATTCCCGCCTGTGCCAACATGTATGCTGCCATGCCACCACCAGCGCCCGAGCCAACTATACAAACATCGTACGTCTTCGGGTTCTTCTTAATTTGAAAATCGGCCATGAGAGGATTGAAAGTAAGTTTGTCTAAATGTAAATTCTTTTGAATGTATTCAAAAGGAAAATTACAGTCCGACTTATGCCTTACTTATCCTTTTTCGGAACGGGATCGTAGCCCTGGGTTCCCCACGGATGACATCGCGCTATCCGTTTCATTCCAAGCCACGAGCCTTTAACAACTCCCCATTCGTTAATCGCCTCTATAGTATAATGAGAGCAAGAAGGTGTGTGACGACAGTGCGCGCCGAGCATCGGCGACAACGCCACCTGGTATATTTTGATTGGTAATATGAAGAGTTTCTTGAGCACCGTCTTTGATGTTCAATGTTCATTATTCAGTGTTCATTATTCAATATTGTAAGAGATCTTTCCGTCCTTCCCGTCTTTCAATTGGATTCCTATCTCTTTCAAATCATCCCTGATCCTGTCCGACAACGCATAGTTCCTGTCGAGCCGCGCCTTTTTTCTTAACTCGATCAGTACTTTAATCGTTCCATCGAGCAGTTGATTGTCACCATTGGTCTCTTCTTTCAAACCAAGAACTTCTTCCATGAACCCGATGTACGTTGACTTAAATCTGTTGAACGTTACCGCATCGGCAGTACCATTGCCACTTTTAATATCATTAATTCTCGACGACATCTCGAACAATACAGCAAGTGTTTTCGCAGTATTGAAGTCATCACTCATGCACTCATAGCATTCGTCCACAAGCTTGTTCAGGCCTTCGCTGATATCGTTACTGTTTCCAGCAACATTCATTTCTTTAACGGCAGAAAGCGAGGCCATCAATTTCTTAAATCCTTTCTCGGCAGCGGCCAATGCGTCGTTAGAGAAATCGAGTGTACTACTATAGTGCGACTGAAGCATAAAGAATCTTACAGTCATCGGCGAATAGCCACGTTCGAGCAGCTTATGATTTCCAGAAAACAATTCGGCAGGCAGGAATGAATTGCCCAGCGACTTGCTCATCTTCTGTCCGTTTACAGTGAGCATATTGGAATGCAGCCAATACCTGACGGGATCTTTTCCAGTTGCTCCTTTTGCCTGCGCAATCTCGCATTCATGATGAGGGAATTTTAAGTCCATGCCACCACCATGTATGTCGAAAGTTTCGCCGAGATATTTTGTACTCATCACAGTACATTCAATATGCCATCCGGGAAAGCCTTCTCCCCATGGCGAAGGCCAGCGCATGATGTGAGCAGGAGAGGCCTTCTTCCAAAGTGCAAAGTCTATCTTTTCTCTCTTCTCATCCTGGCTGTCGAGATCGCGGCCGCTTTCGAGCAACTCTTCAATGTTGCGGCCCGAAAGTATTCCGTAGTGATTATGTTGATTGTATTTCTTCACATCGAAATACACAGATCCGTTTACTTCGTAAGCGAGACCTTTCGATAATAACTTTTGTATGATCTCGATCTGTTCAATGATGTGTCCTGTTGCTGTGGGTTCGATACTCGGCGGAAGAATGTTGAATGCACGCATCACCGAATGAAAGTCTTCGGTATACCGTTTCACTATTTCCATCGGCTCAAGTTGTTCGAGCCGTGCTTTCTTCGCGATCTTATCTTCACCTTCGTCAGCATCGTTCTCAAGATGGCCCACGTCGGTGATGTTTCTTACATAACGAACTTTGTACCCGAGAAACCTGAAGTAGCGTGTTACGATATCGAATGTGAGGAACGTTCTTACGTTACCGAGGTGCACATTACTATAAACGGTGGGGCCGCAGGCATACATGCCGACGTGTCCAGGGATGATCGCTTCAAATTTTTCCTTCTCGCCCGAAAGTGAATTTGTTAAATAGATGGGGTACTGATCGAACTGCATAAAATTTTCAAGTCCGAAAAGTACAAATAGTTTAGAGATCGGAGCCTAGATAAGATTGCAGGTTTTCTCTCGTAATAACTTCCAAAGGGAATAGATCTCTCTGCTTCGCCTCTTTCCTAAATACCAGGTAATTAGATAAAGTGTTAACGCCTTGTGAAGCCTGGCGTCGCGGGTTTTGATGTATAAGAAAATCGATCAATCCCTTTTTGAGGTAGTCGAGGTTCTTCGAAAGAAGATCATAGCCAACGAGACTCACCTTTCTCTTGTCGATCATGCGGTTGGCCACCTCGAAGGCTTTAGAAGTGCTTACGAAGATCCCTCGCAGCGAACGCATTCCCAGGAGTTCGTCGAGTGATTCGGCAAACTCGGCGCCCGTTACATCTATTATAGATAGGGTGACTACACTTGTCTTGCCCGCTTCCTTGAAGAACTCCCGGAAACCTCGTTCCTTCTCTATAAGGTGTATGGCGTTGTCGATGTCTTCGTTGATGTGAAGAATGGCATAGCTGGCCGGCTCTTCGCCGGGGAGATTCCTTAAATAAAGGAGTTCGGCCGCGAGCCTGCCACTCTGGAAGGCATTCTGCCCGATAAAGCTAATGCCGTTGCATTCTGTTATCTCTGTATTAATTGTGACGAACGGGATTGCCTCGTCTGTGAAGAACTTTACGATAGCCAGCGCTTCTGTATGAAAGAGGGGGGCCATGAGCACGCCGTCGGGCTTTGCCTTCAATACTGCATGGGCAGCCTTCGTGAAAGATGCACTGTTGTCGAGCTCAAATAAATAGGGTTCAATTGTGAGGTTGAAATGACCCCAATCGTTTGCGGCATCCTGAAGTCCCTTTTCACATTGTATCCAGTATTCGTCGCTGGGAGCGTGGGGGACGAGAGTTGCAATTCTGAGCTCTCGGTTTGATCCAAGATTGCGGGCTATAAAATTTGGCTTGTATTCCATCTTTTGGAGGACCGACAGCACTTTTGAGGTAGCCTCCTGGGAAGTTTTTCCCCGTTTGTGTAGAACTCTGTCGACAGTGCCGATGGAAACTCCTGCCATCCGGGCAATATCTTTTATGCGAATTGTCTTTTCGGGCATGGGGTTACGTGGCTCTTTTTTTCATCGAAAATGACAATGTGTGTGCGCACACATCATCCGGAATTAGTAATTCGACGGTCGCAAAAGGGTTAACAAAGAATTAATTTTTTCGCCACAAAACCCCCTTCACACAGTTAAACAAACGTTTGCGGAATCGATTGCTACAAAATTATATCGGAATTTAGCAGTTAAATCGATTGAAAACGCATATTTTAAGGGATAAATAATTGTTCAAACCAATTATTAAACCAAACAAAACGCTAAAACTAAAACCAATTCAACATGAGAAGAATTCTCTACTATTCTCTACTCTGTCTCCTGTGGGTTAGCGTTAACAGTTGTAAAGATGATGAGGCGTCTCAACCGCCTACACCAACTTTTACTGTTGACCGAACTTCAGGATTGTACAACAGCACAGAGTTCGTGTTCACTATCGATCAGGTCGGTAGTAACGCCGTGTCGCTTCTTCCTTACGGAGAAGACCATCCAAACGATGCGGGTGTACTCGTACCGTCCTCTTCATTCACTAATGGAAAGGCCACTGTAAAATTCGTGTACTCTAAAGTGGGTACTTTCAATGCGGTAGTGGTTGCCAACAACCATACCGGCGACGGACTGAGCGTGAAGAACACACTTTCTGCTCCCCAGGCCATCACGATTACCAGCAATCGTAACGCGATCACTGACTTCAGCTTCGACAAGAGCACGAAGACAGTTATCGATACTACTGCACACACAATCACTGTAACAGTACCTTTCGGCACAGACCTCACTGGTCTGAAGGCGAAGTTTACTACAAGCGATTTTGCTACAGTAACAGTTGGCGGCACTGCTCAAACAAGCGGTACCTCAGCTAACAACTTCAGCAGCCCTGTTACTTACGCTGTTAAAGCACAGAACGGAACCACTTCTCAAGACTGGACCGTAACTGTGAACACAACACCTGTTGAAACCGACCACTCATTCAAATCTGCAAGCGGCATTATTGCCAATACAGGTGATGCAGCAGGTCGTGCGCTTCCCAGTTCTCTCGACAACACAGGCCATATTATCGTAGTGTACGATACAGCTGGTGTTGATCCTGACGATTATGATTCAGTTGCCTTCACATTCGCGCGTAATAACTCATTCGGTTATGTGAAGCTTGGAACACACAAACTGTCTGACAAAGACACACTCGATCTTAGTTCAGATCAGACAGTGACTGCAGTGGCACAGGATTCTTCAAGAGTTGATTATACGCTCGCATTCAGAGCAGCTCCTGAGCTTACTGTATCATTCCCGGCATTGAACCCCCTTGTTGAAGGTTCAAACGACGGAAGTTTTGCTGTAAACCTTAACGTACTCACAGGTACAACGGTGGCGGCCCTCAAGCCGACTCTTGACTTTGGTGGTGCTACAATCGGTCAGATAAAGATCGATAAAGGCTCTGACCCTGCTATTAACTACAACGCAGGCGACACGGTCAACTTCACCAAGCCCGTTACCTTCATAGTTCCCGTGACCGATGGAGGCGTTACTTACAACGTACGGTACACAGTTACCCTTACAGTAAAATAATATCCCAATTAAGTCATGACGAAAAATATTAATAATAGCTTAGGTCGCCTGGGTGGTATGTTCCGTTACGCGGTAGCCATACTATTCTTTGTGGGCCTGTCATCGGCCGCGCTTGCACAAACACGTGTAAGTGGTGTGGTCACTGACGAAAACAGCACGCCAGTTCCCGGGGTTAACATCGTTGAGAAAGGTACTGCTAACGGTACTACAACGGACTCTGAAGGGCGCTACACGATGAACGTGGCTGGATCTAACTCGATCCTCACAATCTCATTCATCGGTTATATCACGCAGGAAGTTCAGGTTGGTCAACAGTCGGCTATCGACGTGTCAATCGCTCCCGATGTGAAATCCCTTGAAGAAGTTGTCGTAACTGGTTACTCTATAGATAAAAGAAGAGAGTTGACCGGTTCGGTATCTACCGTTAAGACCAAGGACATGACATTCGCTCCTACGGGTAACGTAGAGCAGATGTTGCAAGGTCGCGTTGCCGGTGTAACAGTTATCACAAACGGTCAGCCTGGTACTGCCAGCCAGATCCGTGTTCGTGGTTTCGGTGCATTCGGTGGTAACGCCCCTCTATATATAGTAGACGGTGTGCCTACCAGCGATATCAGCTTTCTGAATCCTGACGATATCGAATCGACTACAGTTCTTAAGGACGCTGCTTCTGCATCAATCTACGGTGCTCGTGCTGCGTCTGGTGTGATTGTGTATACTACTAAGCGTGGTAAACGCGGTCAGAAACTCAATGTAACTTATGATGGATTGTTCGGTGCTACTAACCCTGGCAAAGGACAAAAGATGATGAATCCCCAGGATTTCGCTACCTGGACATGGAATGCAATCAAGAACACAGCATTGCAGAATGGCCAGGATCCTACTGAAGCTCTCAAGAACTTCAACCACCCTCAGTTCGGTAACGGCCCTACGCCTGTTATTCCCGATTACCTGAAGGTTGGCGATAAGACTGGTGCGGTTGTTCAGGGTGAGATCAACGCAGGTCACCCTGTGGATCTTGCTGCTGAGAAATTGAAATACAACGTTGACCCCCGTAACGGTTCTACTTACCAGGTTATCCCTTCTAACAAGCAGGGCACAGACTGGTACAAGGCGATCACTCACACAGCACCTGTTCAAAGACATTCTTTGGGCTTCAGCGGTGGTGGCGACAACAACCGTTTCTTCGTAGGCTTGAGCGCTCAAACACAGGATGGTATCCTTGAGCAGAATGACTACAAACGTTATGTAGCCAGGATCAACACCGAATTCGACGTTCTCAAGAACGTCCGTATCGGTGAAAACATGCAGGTGACTTATCTGGCAATCAGAGGCCAGGATGGAAATAATACTCCAAACGGAAATGGTGCCGGTGTTGCTGCGAACGAAAACGATATCCTCTCAGCGTTCCGTATGCCTTCAATCATTCCTGTTTACGATTCATTCGGTGGTTATGCAGGTACAGTGGCGAAAGGTTTCAACAACCCTCGTAACCCTGTGGCATCTCGCGATGGCCAGAGAAACGACAGGTCGTTCAACACCCAGGCTTTCGGTAACCTTTATGCAGAATGGGATATCATCCCTGGTTTGACTGCACGCACAAGCATCGGTGCGAGGTACAATGCTTACAACGGTCGTTCTTACGGTCGCTGGCAGTATGAGAACTCTGAAAACAACTCAGCGTTCAGCTACAGCCAGAATTCCGGTTACAGCCTTTCATGGACATTCACAAACACTCTTGCTTACAAGAAGTCGTTTGGCGAACACAACATCGAAGTTCTTGCTGGTCAGGAAGCACTTGACACTGGTAGCGGCTGGAACTATGGCCAAACTGGTTTGAACCCTTTCTCATGGGATCCTAACTATATCAACATCGCGAACACATCGCAGGTGCAGATATCAAGCGCGGATGGTAACTCTCCTTACAGAGGTGTTCGTTTCAGCTCTTACTTCGGTAACCTGAAGTATAGCTTCAGAGACCGCTATATCCTCGGTGCTGTAGTACGTCGTGATGGTTCATCACGTTTCGGTGCTGCTAACCGTTATGGCGTGTTCCCTGCGATCTCTGGTGCATGGCGCGTATCTTCAGAAAGCTTCATGAGCGCAGTGCCATGGGTTGGCGACTTGAAGATCCGTGGTGGTTTCGGTACAATGGGTAACTCGAACAACGTAGATCCTTACAACCAGTACAGCTTGTATGGTGGTGATAAAGGCGCTTCGTCTTACGATATCGACGGTACCAACAGCAATGCTCAAACTGGTTATTACAGAACCCGTATCGGTAACCCTGATGCGAAATGGGAAACTTCAGTTACTAAGAACATCGGTATCGACGGTTTGCTGTTCGACGGCAAATTGGATGTGATCATCGACTTCTGGCAGAAAGAAACTAAGGACCTTCTCCTCCAGGTTCCTGTAACTGAAACTGCTGGTTACAACGCTGCCGCTCCTTCTGTAAACATCGGTAAGATGGTTAACAAAGGTATCGACATCGCGTTGGGAACTAAGGGTAACATCATCCCTGGTCTCCAGTATGAAGTTAACGTGAATGGTAGCTTCCTCCACAACGAGATCACAGCTCTCGCTCCTGGTTTGACTTACCTCACGACAGCTAACCCTGGTTTCCGCGGTATCAACCCGATCCGTAACCAGCTTGGCTACTCGATCTCTTCTTTCTACGGTTATGTTGTTGACGGTCTTTTCAAAGACGCTGCCGATGTAGCTGCTTCTGCTTCACAGCCGGATGCTGCTCAAGGCCGCTTCAAGTACAAAGACATCAACGGTGACCATAAGATCGACGAAAACGACCGCGCATATCTTGGAAGCCCTGTTCCTAAGTTCACAGGTGGTATCACTGTAACATTCCGTTACAAGAACTTCGACCTCGTAGCTTATGCTTACACTTCACAAGGCAACAAGATCTTTAACCAGTCTAAGTGGTTCACAGATTTCTATCCTTCATTCCAGGGAGCTGCCATCAGCGAACGCGTGAAGGATTCATGGACTCCTACTAACACTGGTGCTTCAACACCGATCTTCGAATCAGCTTCGAACTTCAGTACCAACACTCAATCTAACTCATGGTATGTTGAGAGCGGTACTTACTTCAGGATGCAGAACCTTACCCTCGGTTACACGCTTCCTGCTGCAATTCTCGACAAAGCTAAGTTGACAAGGCTCAGAGTTTATGTAGCAACTAACAACCTGTTTACCATCACTAAGTACAGCGGTCTCGACCCTGCAGTAGGTGGTGCAGCTGATACTAACTTTGGTATCGATGTTGGTAACTATCCTATGACAAGGAGCTTGACAGCAGGTATTAACCTCGGATTTTAATAAGCTTTGAAAGACTATATGAAAAAGACAAATAAATTGGTTTTGAGTGTACTGGCATGTCTCGTGCTAATGTACTCTTGTAAAGACAGCTTCCTGGATGTCCCCGTAACGGGACAGCTGGACAAGAACATCCTGGCCGGTCGTCTCGGTCTTGATGGTGCTCTTCTTGCGGTCTATTCGCAGGTAAACGGCCGCAGTAATCGTATGGCCAGCCCTTCGAACTGGGTGTGGGGAAGTATTCGTGGTGCAGATGCAAACAAGGGTACTGACCCTGGTGACTTTAGCACAATCAACCCAGTACAACGTTATGCCGCTCTCCCTACTGGCGACGTTATCAACGACAAGTGGGCTGGTAACTACGAAGGTGTTGCCCGTGCAAACTCAGTGCTGAGACTTCTTAAGACTGCCGATGCAGATGTTACTGAAGATTTCATCGCTAGCATCCGTGCACAGGCTAAGTTCCTCCGCGCGCACTTCTACTTCGAATTGCTCAGAGGCTATAAGAATGTTCCTTATGTTGATGAGAACATAGATTATGGTTCTGGTATCGAGGCCGTGAAAAACGACCAGGATATCTATCCTATGATCGTGAAGGACATGAAAGCGGCTGTAGACAGTCTTCCTGAAACGCAATCACAGGTTGGTCGCGTAAACAAGACTGCAGCTAAGGCATACCTTGCAAAGATCTACATGTGGAGATCTGACTATGCCAACGCACTGCCCTTGCTCAACGATGTTATCACCAACGGTAAGACTTCGAATAACAAGAAGCTGGCTCTCCTTGCTAAGTTCCCTGATATATTCAAAGCTTCGAACGATAACAACGAAGAAGTGATCTGGGCTTACCAGTCGGCAGCTAACACAGGTAGCGTGAACAACGCCAACCCTGAGTTCGACCTGAACTGGCCTTACAACACAGGTGCCGATGGTCCTGGTAACTGCTGCTCATTCTTCCAGCCTACATTCGAATCGGCTAACTGGTATCGTACATCTGCTGGTCTCCCGCTGCTCGATGGTTCATTTAGAACTACTGGCCAGATCGTAACTGACATGGGTAAAGAATCTGGCGATGCATTCACACCGGATTCTGGTCCGCTCGATCCCCGTATCGACCACACTATCGGTCGTCGCGGTATCCCTTATCTCGACTGGCAGGATTTCCCTGGTAAAGCATGGATTCGTAACCAGCCGAACGCTGGTCCTTATGAGACTAAGAAGTTCGTTTATTACAAATCTGATAAAGGCAGCCTCCAGGACAACAGCTCATGGACTCCTGGTTATACTGCGATCAACTTCCCGATCATCCGTTTGGCAGACGTTCTTTTGATGGCTGCTGAGTGTGAAATCGAGATTGGAACACCTATGAAAGCAAGGGATTATGTAAACATGATCCGCTCACGTGCAGCCAACTCGTTCCTGAAACGTGCTGACGGTACTAACGCTGCTAACTATGTGATTTCACTTTACGCCGACACATGGGTTAAGGACGACGAAGCCCGCTCTAAAGTAAGGTTCGAGCGTCAGCTTGAGCTTCACTCTGAAGGCCATCGTTTCTATGACCTCGTTCGTTGGGGTATAGCTGCATCAGAACTCAACAAATTCATCGCTTATGAAGCTCCCAAGTACGGCCTCGGTGCCCTCAACGGTGCGTCATTCGATGCAGGTGTTGACGAATTGCTCCCTATTCCTCAGAGCCAGCTTGACCTGCTCAACGTAACTGAGCAAGTTGTTAAGCAGAACCCTGGGTATTAATTAAGAAAGTTTTTCAGTAAGCAAAGGCCAATGTAAATTGGCCTTTGTTTTTTTACACCCCCTATGAAGAGACTGATTGTTGCTGTACTCGCCGGGCTATTATTGGCTTCCTGTAACAAGAAACCAACTACCTTATTCGAGGTCATCCCGGCCAACGAGTCCGGGATCGATTTCAACAACACCATACCCGAAACAGGACACCTTTAACATCCTCACTTACGAGTACATCTACAACGGCGGGGGGGTAGGCATCGGCGATTTTAACAACGACGGCCTTAAGGATGTTTTCTTCTCTGGGAACCTGGTTTCGAATAAACTGTACCTGAATAAAGGAAATTTTGAGTTCACCGACGTCACTTCTGTGGCCAATGTGAACGTGCCCGGCCGCTGGAACTCCGGCGTCGCCGTGGTCGACATCAACAACGACGGCTGGCTCGACGTGTATGTCACTGCCACCATGCAGCCGAAGGACGAGGACCGGAAAAACATGCTTTTCATCAACAACGGCCTCAACGCCGACGGCATTCCAACCTTTACCGAACAGGCCGGGTCTTATGGGATAGCTGACGGCGGCTATAGCGTTATGGCCGCGTTTTTCGACTACGATAAGGATGACGACCTCGACCTGTACGTCCTCATCAACCAGAGAATGAACAACGTGCCCACGAACTACCGCCCCAAGATCACAGACGGCACCGCGCTGAACAACGACCGGCTGTATCGAAATAATGGTAACGGCACGTTCACCAATGTTACCAATGAAGCGGGCATTACATTAGAAGGCTATGGCCTTGGCCTGGCGATCGCCGACCTGAACAAAGACGGCTGGCCCGACATTTACGTCTCCAACGACTATCTCTCCAACGACTGCCTTTATATCAATAACGGCAACGGCACATTCACCAACAAGATCGGTGAATACATTGGCCATCAAAGCCAGTTCTCGATGGGCAACGATGTTTCAGACATCAACAATGATGGATTGCCCGACATCGTAACAACCGACATGCTTCCTGAGACCAATGCACGGAAGAAGACAACTATAGGTAACAAGAGCTACTCTACCTATATCAACAATGAGCAGTATAACTACGAATACCAATACGTTCGAAACATGCTGCACGTCAATAATGGGCTCGATAAAGGACTGAAATTCAGTGAAATAGGGCAGATGTCAAGCATGTACCAGACAGAGTGGAGCTGGTCACCTTTGTTCATCGATGCCGATAACGACGGCTATCGCGACCTGTTTATCACTAATGGTTTTCCGAAGGATATAACCGACAAGGACTTTTCAAACTATCGTGCCGACGTTGGGAACATTGCAAGCACACGACAACTGATCGATTCGATACCGGTGATCAAGATCCCCAACTATGCTTTTAAGAACGATGGACATTTGAAATTTACAGATGTCACGAGCAAGTGGGGACTTCATCTCAATTCATTCTCCAACGGCGCTGCGTTTGCAGATCTCGATAATGATGGAGATCTCGACTATGTGACCAATAACATAAACGGCGCCGCATTCGTATTCCGGAATACCCTTAATGATTCCAATGATAAAACGAAGCCTGTTAATTCTTATTTGAACATCAAGCTCGAAGGAAGCCCCGGTAATAAGCAGGCTATAGGCAGCAAGGTAACATTGTATGCAGGTGGAAACATCCAGTATTGTGAAGAGTCCATCTATCGTGGTTATCTCTCGTCTGTCGATCCGGAAGTCCACTTTGGACTGGGCAACACACAGAAAGTAGATTCTGTAGTTGTAATATGGCCGAGCGGAGAAAGAAGCAAGCAGACCAACGTTCAACCGAACCAGCTTATAACGATCAGCTACTCGTCTCGCGAAGCAGCGAAGTCACCGGTGCCTGCAGGTACTTCAATATTCCGGGATGTGTCGTCGACTTTCAGTGGCTACAAGCATATCGATGAAGACGCGATCGATTTCAATAGTCAAAGAACCATTCCTCATAAGTTTTCCCAATCAGGACCTGGTCTTGCTGTGGGTGACATCAATAACGATGGCATCGACGATCTCGTAATTGGTGGCTCAACGAAGTATGATCAGTCTGTTTATACTGGTCAGAAGGATGGAACATTCGTAAGTCGTGAGAAGTCGTCGCGCAACGAAAAGAAGAAAGAAGAAGACGAAGGATTACTGTTGTTCGATGCGGACAACGATAAAGACCTCGACCTTTATATCGTTGGTGGTGGCTTCGAAGGAACGTCCGCTGCCGATTTCAGGGACAGGTTGTATTTCAATAACGGCAAAGGAAATTTCACACTCGACACGGCCGCGCTTCCGAAGACGGTAGCCAGCGGTTCCTGTGTTCGCGCTGCGGATTTCGACGGCGATGGCGATCTTGACCTGTTCGTAGGCGGGAGAGTAGTTGCCAACGCTTATCCGACATCACCCGATAACTATTTGCTCATAAACAATAAGGGCAAGTTCACGGATGGCACTGCAGATGCTGCTGGCCTGAAGAACATCGGCATGGGTGACCGATGCATTATGGACCGACTATGACAATGATGGTAAGGTTGACCTTATGATCGTTGGTGAGTTTATGCCGGTCACATTCTTTCATAACGAAAATGGAAAGCTTGTAAAGGCTTCCGATACAGGCATTCAAAATCAGAGTGGATTGTGGAACAGTGTAGCCGGTGGCGACTTCGACAATGATGGAGACACAGACTATCTTGCCGGCAACCTTGGATGGAACAACAACTACCAGGTAAGCGAAGGCTACCCGTTAAAGTGTTATTCGAAAGACTTTGATGGCAACGGAAGTATCGATGCCGTGATGGCTTGTTACATGCGCGTAACAATGGAAGACACAGTTCGCGACCTCTTCCCGGTTCACTTCTGGGACGAGATGAACCAGCAGAGTCCGAAATTCAGGAGGAAGTTCACCCGCTACAAGCAGTTCAGCAGAGTGAACATGGATAAACTCTTCACCCCTGAAGAGATGAAAGATGTTGTAATACACGAAGCCAACCAGGTAAGCACCAGCTACATCGAAAATCTTGGCGGTGGAAAGTTTAAACTAAAAGCATTACCGATTGAGGCACAGGTTGGTCCTGTAAACGGCATTATAATCGACGATGTGAATGGCGATGATAATCTGGATGTGATCATGGTTGGAAATGACTATGGTAACGAGGTGTTTGCGGGCCGTTACGATGCGCTGATCGGGATGGTATTAACGGGCGACGGAGCAGGCAATTTCACACCTGTATTGGCAACCAACTCGGGTTTCAATGTGCCGGGCGACGCGAAGGCACTCGTGAAGATCACCGAAAGAAAACGCGACCTGTATGTGGCTTCGCAAAACAGGAGTGCATTGAAGGCATTTGCTGTCGACAAGACAAACACTTATGTTTACGCGCCCAAAAACACCGATGCATGGTGCGAGGTCAAACTTGGCAGCGGCAAATCCAGGAAGCAGGAATTCTATTTTGGCTCCGGTTATCTGTCGCAGTCGGGAAGGAAACTCCGGTTACCCGCCGATGCAAAAACCCTCACAGTTCATAGTGTCGATGGAAAGTCAATGAATGTAGACGTATCTGCGCTGAAGTAAGACTTAAGTTCGTTTTTTTTAGATTGGAAATAATATAAAGATTGATATGAGAGTAATGAGAAGATCAGGATGGGCATTTTTTGCCTTGTTCTCGCTTTTGGTAACTGGCTGTTTGGATCAGAGTGATTTCGACACAGGTAAGCAATTGACAGAGGATATTCAAACTATTGATAACTTTCTCGCGTCGAGTGGCATCACAGCGATTAAAGATCCTTCGGGTGTTCGTTTTCACCTGGATGTGGTTGGTACAGGGTTTCCGCCCAACGTTTCACAGACGGTGAAGATCAATTATACCGGCAAGTTCCTGAATGGCACTGTATTCGACGCGGGTCCTACGATCACGTCACCACTCGGATCATTCATCCTTGGATGGCAATACGGTATTTCGGTTTGGCCTAAGGGCAGCAAAGGAACTTTGTATGTTCCGTCGCCGCTTGGCTACGGTAACAGTTCGACCAACTCTGTAATTCCTCCAAACTCGATCCTCGTGTTCGATGTTGAGCTCGCTGATGTGGTACTTTCGAATGCCGAAAAGGCAAGGTTTACTAACGATACGACAGCTATCGCTACTTTTCTTCAGACCCATGAAGTGAACGCTATAAAAGATTCGACGGGTATTGCTTACGTGATCACTGACCCGGGAGAAGGCGACCCGCCAACATGGTATCAGCAGGTGAAGTTTAATTACACCGGAAAAGCGTTGACTACCGGCAATACATTCTTTACAGGCGTTGCTACACCGAGCGACCAGTTTTCAAGTCGGGTGGTTGATTTCATTAACGGGATCAAATTCGGCCTGCGTAAGATCGGAAAAGGAGGGAAGATCACGGTCTACATTCCTTCAATACATGCTTTCGGTCCTTCCGACAATTCAACAACCAGCTTACCGGCCAACTCGAACGTGATCTACGATCTTGAGCTTACCGATATCGTTTCGAATTAATTACAGCTATAAGATACTTTATTGAAGAGGACCTCGCCCGAGTTCAATTGGGTCGGGGTCCCTTCGTATTGAAGGGTTTGTATCAGGCCCTGGTCATTGTAAGCCGACGTGAATGATACGGATTGTGGTGCCGCGAAATGCTGTGCATAGCTGTAGTAATACACTGTTGAGCTCAGGCAATTGTTGTTACCAGGAAGATATCCATACACATATTCATCGACGATCCTGAGCTCCGGTGTATTAGCGTAAAATTTCTCACTGTCATCGAAGGAGAGATTCTCGCGGGCAAGAACTTCAGTCTTCACACCATTCTGCCTGATAGTGTAAAACACTTTGGGAACATTCCCATCGTTGTTGAACTCATAGCGCGTTGTGCCAACGAAGAACACCTGCGCAATTCCCGACACTGTTGTTGCCGTCGTGAGCCTGCCGTTCTCGTGTGTAAAATATGTTTCGAAATGACCGGCATAGGAATCCGAAAAGAGAGAATCGGGTTTGCCCTGGTTGTCGTAATGAATTGTATAATAAACATCGAGTGTTTGAGTTCCGTCGAACTCCATCGTTATTTTGCTCAGGCCTGTGAGAAAATCGCCCGTGTACTCGAATTGATCCTGGTTGGTTTGTATTCCTGAAATATAGTAAGCAACAGTCTTTATTCGTTCGCTCTCATAGTTGTAAATGATGGAGTCGTGTGTGTATGTCAGTACGTGAGGCTTACAGAGAGCGGGAGCCGGATCTTTTTCGTGACAACTGATCGTTGCCACCAGCATGGTGATGCAAAATGGCAACGACAGGTAATATTTCATTTCTTTTTCGCGGCAACCTTTTTAGGCTTCGCTTCTTTTTTCTTTGGCTTCGCCTCAATGCCGAGATCCAGTTCGGGAGACGCGGTGTTGTCTTCGGCAAACTGTGGTTCAGGTATCGATGTGCCGCAGTGTTTGTTGAGTTGTTGTATCAGGTATCGGCTTAATTCGGGAGAGTGAAGTTCTTCGTGCTGATGCATGAAGAAGTAAACGGTGTGGATCCCTTCGTCTTTCCATTTTTTGATGCGCTGAACCCAATCGTCGATGCGTGTGTAATCGGTAGGATGGAGACCATTGCCGACAAACCGGATAAATACTTCCGGTGTTGTGAGGCGCATGTGGATCATGTCGCGGCGTCCGGAGGTGTCGGTGATAATAGAGCCTGAATGATTTTCCTCGAGCATGTGAAAGACTTCGTTGTAGGCCGTGCTATCGGAATACCATTCTTCCTGGCGAAGCTCTGTAAATAGTGAAATGTCTTTCGGAAGTTCTTGTATGAAATTGCGGAGCGTGTCGATGTTCTTTGGGCCGAAGCTTGGGTGCGGCATGAGAAATATGGGGCCGAGTGCATCTTCGAAGCCCGTCATTGCTTCCATAAACCGGTCTACGTCGGCCGTGGTGTTCTTCAATCTCCGGATGTGTGTGATCGTATTGACGAACTTCGGGCAGAACTTGAAACCCGGCGTGACCTTGCTCTTCCACGTAGCCATCTGGGCCTTCGTAGGCATCCGGTAGAACGTAGCATTTAGTTCTATACAATTGAAGTGACGTGCGTAGTGATTTAGGAAGTCGGCTTCCTTTGTTCCTTTTGGATAGATCTTCCCAACCCAGTCTTTACGTCCCCATTTTGCGCAGCCTACAAAGATCTTCGGATCGGGTGATGGATTCTTCTTCAGAATAGCTGTGGTTTCCGGCTTATCGGGCGGAAGTGTGAAATCGATCTCTTCTAATTCCTCTGGCGTTACTTTGCCGAATTCCATCTTTTTGCTTTTTTACTAATGTAGTGATTATAGTTAATTTACTGAATGTTTACAGGCATCATAGAGACATACGGCACCGTCGAAGAAATTCAAACGGAGGGTTTAAACAAGACTTTCAAAATATCATCACCCATTACAAACGAGCTTAAAGTAGATCAAAGCGTTTCGCACAATGGCGTTTGTCTTACTGTTATCAAAACAGAGAACGACAACTACTGGACTACCGCCATTCATGAAACTCTTGTGAAATCGAATCTAAGTGAATTAAAGAAAGGTGATCGCGTGAACCTGGAGCGTTGTATGATCGCCAACGGCCGCTTCGATGGTCACGTTGTTCAGGGTCATGTTGATCAGACAGGCAAAGTGAAGTCAATTACTGACCGGCAGGGGAGCTGGCTCTTTGAATTTGAATATGATCCTAAACAGGGAAACGTTACGGTAGAGAAGGGATCTATCGCTGTAAATGGCATCAGTCTCACCTGCTTCAATTCGAAACTTAGTTCATTCACGGTAGCGATCATTCCATACACATTCACGCATACCAATATCGGGCAGCTGAAAGTTGGCGATACCGTAAATCTTGAATTCGATATTATTGGGAAGTATGTGAAGCGTCTGCTTGGTCAATCTTCCCTTTAACCCACTGAAAGACTTTATATCCAGCGAGAGCACTCACAACGCCGACGATTGTTCCCACCAGGATATCGCCTGGATAGTGCGCACCCAGGTAGATCCGCGTATAAGTCATCGCTGCAGCCCAAAGGAATAACCAGTTGATCCATCGATGTCTCGATCGGAAGAGTAACGCGAAGAATGTAGCAGTGCCGAATGTATTTGCTGCGTGGCTCGATGCGAAGCCGTATAGTCCCCCGGTGTAAAACTCACCGTCGTGACCTCTCACAAGATGAATGATGCCTTGCAGCGAAGGTTCTTGCGAAGGCCTGAGTCGTGCAAAGTACGGTTTCATGATCGAAGAAGTGATCTGGTCTGCCAGCAGGATCGTGACGAAGATGCCGATCATTGGGATCCACCATTCTTTCCTGAAGTCTTTGACCATCAGCCAGATTAAGAACAGATAAAGCGGCAGCCAGAACAAAGTCTGGGTCGTATAATACATCACAGGGTCGAGCCAGTCGGCATGAAAACTATTCAGCCACACCAATAGCTGGCGGTCCCATTCCATTAATTCGTGAAGCAACGAGAGCAGCATTACGCGAAACTAATCAAATCTAAGGCTTTCCTAACGATGCCGCCATTGCCTATATTAGGAGCAGTATTTTCTTTAATCCCTCAAGTAACCTAAACGCTGTAAATAGTTGGAAATGAGCAAGTTCGATCTTGTAGTTATTGGTGCTGGCCCGTCGGGATATGCTGCTGCAATGAGGGCCCTTGACTTTCGGAAAAAGGTACTTTTGATCGAACGCCACAAAGTGGGCGGAGCCGGCGTTACCAACGGCGCATTGTCGTCGAAGACATGGTGGGAGTTATCGCGCGAAAACTTTGCCTTCCGCAAAGGCCTTAACCGCTATAACATGAAAGCCCCCGCGGCCGACTTCAAAGAGATCCAGGCTGAAGTGAAGAAGGCGGTGCAAGAAAGAAAAGACATGCTTGAAGAGCACATGCAGCTCTTACAACATTCCAACTACGCCAATCTTCTCGAATTCAAAACAGGTATTGCACGATTGTTAGATCAACACAAAGTTGAGATAACACACGGTGCTCATAAAGAAATTGTGGAAGCAGAGAACATCATTCTCGCCACCGGAAGTCGTCCGCGTTATCTTCCCGATCTCCCGATCGATGAGAAGATCGTTATGACTAGTGAAGGCATCGAGAATATGGAAGGCTTTCCCGAAAGCATGGTGATTGTCGGTGCCGGTGTGATTGGTTGCGAGTACGCAACTATCTTCTCCGGCTTCGGTGCCACTAAAGTTCATTTGATCGATAAAGGCGATCGCATTCTTCCTTTCGAAGATGAAGACATCACGAAAATTATCGAACGCAACATGGAGAACAACGGTGTATTGATCCACCGCAACTCGCGACTCGTTCGAATGGAAGTAAAGAACGGCCGTGTTGAATACGAGCTCGAATACACCGACGGCGGTAAAGAAGTCTTCAACGTGGAAAAGGCATTGGTGTCCGTTGGACGTGTGCCGAACCTCGAAGATCTCTGGGACGATAAAGTGAACATCAATATTTCGAAGCGTGGTCTCGAAGCTGCCGATACACAAACGAGCGTATCGAATGTGTATGCTGTCGGTGATATTACGGCCGACATTTCACTGGTGAACGTTGGTGAGCTCGAAGGTCGTTATGCTGTCGAAAGGATCTTCGGGGAACCGAAACGCAAGCTCGTTTACGAAAACATCAGTACCATCATGTTCCTCAACCCGGAAGTAGCGGGGGTGGGGCTCAATGAAATTCACGCAAAGGAAAAAGGTATCGACTATAAAGTAGTTACGCTCGACTATAGCTGTATTCCAAGAGCGATCGCGAAGAGAAATACACAAGGTTTCATTAAGCTGCTCGTCACCAACGACGATGCAATGAAGATCCTTGGAATGAAAGTAGTTGGTCACCATGCGTCGAGTGCTATACAGGCCGTTGCATTGCTGATCTCTATGGACAAAGGCATCGAAGAACTTGCGGAGTGCGTTCATCCTCACCCTTCGATCACCGAAGGTATCCAGGAATGTGCCCGTATGTTGATGGGCAAGTCTATGTTCAAGCCTACCGCGTTACAGGGTCGCTTGTCGTGCAAAAGCTTCACCGGTGGAGAGTATCACAACATTCTTTTTTAGATAAGTATGAGACTATTGATCGTTTGCGTGTTGGTTATGTCGTCGCTATCGGGTTGCTCGTATGAACGTTTGATAGCGAAGGCACAGAATGCGAAGGCAAAGGCGTCGCCACTCGAGCAGGTGAATCTCGAAGAGATGGTGGAACGCTACATGGCGAAAGACCAGAGCAGCATCGGGACCATTGAAGGGATCTATTCGGTGTCGGCTGTGGTGAGCAAAAAAGGCAAGGCTGTTTTTTCTGCGAGGGAAAAGGAGAGGATCACCGACAGGAGAGAGAATTATTCGAAGGTGGCGATCATCCGCGATCACAGCGAAGCGGGCCGCGAATACATCGAGATCGTGCTCGACAAGGATTATCATTCGTGGTTTCCCGTGTACGGTGAATTCAGCACGATGGCCGAGAGCAACCTGCTTTTGTATAAACACTTCGATTCGAAAGCAAGGAGCACTTCGTACACATTCACATACGATAAGTCGAAAGATATTCTGGAGGGCGTTCGGACTGATAACTCCAACAACCGCACGATCACTTACAAGCTAACGTACATCAAGCTGTCGCCGAAAGCGGCGATGCAATCATCCGCGCGATGAGTGACGCTGGCGAAGAACTTTCGCAACGTCTTCGAGTGTAAGATCTTTCGCGGCAAGCAACACCAGGTAATGATACATGAGGTCTGCCGCTTCGCCTAAAAACAATTCACGGTTGTTGTCTTTGGCTTCGATCACCAGTTCAACGGCCTCTTCACCAACTTTCTGTGCAACTTTATTGATACCCGAATTCAGTAGCTTATTAGTATAAGATTCCTGCTTCGGGTTCTTCTTCCGGTCTGCTATAATTCTTTCGAGGAACTCGATACCAGCACTGTCGTTGGATGTATTGAAACAGGTGTCGGCGCCGGTATGGCACGTTGGGCTGTGTGGTTTTACGGCGACCAGTAAAGTATCATTATCACAATCTACCTTAATATCCACGAGATCCAGGTGGTTTCCTGAAGTTTCACCTTTAGTCCAGAGCCGTTTTTTGGATCGGCTGTAGAACGTAACTCGTTTTTCTGCGAGCGTTTTATCGAGCGCTTCGCGGTTCATGAACCCAAGCATGAGGACGACACGCGTGACCGAGTCCTGGACGACACAGGGAACGATGCCGCCAAGCTTATCGAACTGAATTTTCTGGATATCTAACATGGATGCCAACTTTAGACAGGTATAATTTCAAATCGCTGATACGGATCTCGCTATAGTGAAAGACGCTTGCTGCGAGTGCGGCGTCGGCGCGACCGGTGATGAAAACTTCGGCGAAGTCCTCGGCTTTGCCAGCGCCACCGGAAGCAATCACAGGTATCGAGAGAAGAGTATTCAGTTTTTCCAATGGATCGATGGCGAAACCTGCTTTCGTGCCATCGTGGTCCATGCTTGTGAAAAGGATCTCGCCGGCACCACGTTCCTGTCCTTCTTTAGCCCACGAAAACAATTTGCCTTCGGTGGCTTTCCGGCCGCCATGTGTGTGCACAGTCCATTGATTGCCGATCTTTCGTGCATCGATTGCAAGTACGATGCATTGAGATCCGAATGCTCTCGCTAACTCGTCGATGAGTTTCGGATTATTGACAGCAGCCGAGTTGACACTTACTTTGTCGGCGCCTGCTTCGAGCAGTGGGCCTACATCTTCCACGCTGCCGATACCACCGCCAACGGTGAATGGTATTGTTACTTTCCGGGCAACGTTGCGAACCAGTTCTGTTAGAGTCTTTCGCTTCTCGAGTGTTGCAGAGATATCGAGGAACACCAGTTCATCGGCACCCTGCTGGGAGTATGCTTCCGCGAGAGCAACGGGGTCGCCTGCATCCTGCAGGTCGACGAAGTTGACGCCCTTCACTGTTCGTCCGTCCTTTATGTCAAGGCAGGGAATGATCCGTTTGGTCAGCATGAGATCAGCGATTGAAAGCGGCGAGCTGCGCAAGCGACAGGCGGCCTTCGTAAATGGCTTTGCCGATAATCACGCCGTGAACGCCAATGTATTTCAGGCTCTCGAGGTCTTCCATCGAAGCAACGCCACCACTCGCGGTGATCTTCATTCCCGGAAAACGCTTCAATAATTTTTTATATAAAGCTACGTTGGGTCCGCCCAGCATACCATCGGCGCTGATGTCGGTACACGTTACATGTTTGATACCCGTTGGTTCGTATTGTTGAATGACGTCGTAGATGGTAACGCCGGTCTTATCCTGCCAGCCATTCACTTTGATCTCGTTGCCCTTTACATCGGTGCTGAGGATAAAATTATCGGCTCCGAAACGTTCGATCCATTCTTTAAACTTTTCGGGCTCACGAACGGCAACACTTCCCACATTGATCCTGTCGATATTGAGCTCGAGCAATGACTCAACATCTTCGGTTGTTTTTACTCCGCCACCGAAGTCGATACGCAATGCGGTGTTGGCACGGATGTCTTCGAGCGTTTTCCAATTTACAACAGCACCAGTCTGTGCACCTTCAAGATCGACAACGTGTATGTTCTCGAGATCTGCATCCTGGAACTTGAGGGCCATGTCAACCGGGTCCTCGTCGTAAACTTTCACTTTACCGAAGTTACCTTGCGTGAGGCGTACACATTTGCCCTCCATGATATCGATAGCGGCGATAATTTTCATAGTGTGAGGAATGCGTTTAAAATTTTCTCGCCTGCTTCGGCCGACTTTTCAGGATGGAATTGAACAGCGTGGAAATTATTCTTTCTCATAGCGGCACTAAATGGAACAATGTAATCAGTTTCGGCGGCCGTAAACTCATTCACAGGCACGTAGTAGCTATGTACAAAATATACATACTTTTCGTTAACGCCTTCACCAACCCAGTCTTTCGTTTTTGACAGTGAGTTCCAGCCCATGTGAGGAACTTTGAATTTCGGCGAAGGTTCGAATTTCCTTACAGTTTCGTCGAATACCCCAAGGCAGTCGGTGTTGTTTTCCTCCGAAAACCGGCAAAGGAGCTGCATTCCGAGGCAGATCCCGAGAACGGGCTGTTTCAGGCCCACAATCACCTTATCGAGCTTACAAGATCTCAGGAAGGTCATCGTCGTGCTGGCCTCACCCACGCCGGGGAAGAGGACCTTGTCGGCACTGGTGATCTTCTCCGGGTCCGAAGTTACTTCGAAGTCGATATTCATTCGCTCCAGCGCGTACGACACCGACTGGATATTTCCCGCGTTATATTTTACCACCGCTACTTTCATAATGTTCCCTTGGTAGATGGCAGTGCGTTGGAGTAAGGATCTTTTCGTATCGCCATCTTTATCGACTTCGCAAATGCCTTGAAGATCGCTTCGATCTTATGATGCTCGTTCGTTCCTTCGGCCTTGATGTTGAGATTACATTTCGCGGCATCGGTAAACGACTTGAAGAAATGATAGAACATTTCCGTTGGCATCTCGCCAATCTTTTCTCTTTTGAATTCAGCTTCCCAAACCAGCCAGGGACGACCTCCAAAATCGATTGCCGACTGTGCCAGGCAGTCGTCCATGGGCAGACAAAATCCATACCGTTCGATACCTCGTTTGTCGCCCAATGCTTTTGTGAAAGCTTCACCTAACGTAAGGGCCGTGTCTTCTATGGTGTGATGTTCATCGATATGAAGGTCTCCCTTTGCGTTGATCTCTATGTCCATGAGTCCATGTTTGGCAAGCTGATCGAGCATGTGGTCGAAGAATCCCAGGCCTGTGGTGATCTTCGACTTCCCCTGGCCTTCGAGTGTTAATGATACTGTGATGTCTGTTTCTTTGGTCTTACGATTAACAGTTACCGAGCGGCCTGCTGATGATAACAACCTGGTGATGTCGGTCCACGAGGTGGTGTATAGTGCACAGCATTCCGCTAAGCCGAACGATTCGAGTTGGTCTGCGAGTTCTTTCTTTGCCAGGAGGATGCCCTTGGCTCCTAGGTTTTTTGCTAACGCGATATCGGTAAGCCTGTCGCCGATCACGTAAGAGTTCTTCAGATCGTATTCGTTGCTGAAATAGGAGGTAAGCATGCCTGTGCCTGGCTTGCGTGTCGGTTTGTTTTCGTAAGGCAGTGAGCGATCAACATGAATAGCAGAGAAGCGAATGCCTTCTCCCGCAAGAGCCTGCAGTAACTTGTTTTGCACTGGCCAGAAGTCGCGCTCGGGAAAGCTCTCGGTGCCAAGGCCATCCTGGTTGGTAACCATAACCAGTTCGTATTGACCTGATTGTGCGATCGTGCTTAGTGCCGTAAACATACCGGGAATGAACTCGAGCTTCTCGAGCGAATCGATCTGCGGATCGTCGGCTGGTTCGAAGATGAGTGTTCCGTCGCGGTCTATAAAGAGGACTTTTTTCATGAGGCTGATTTCAATGCTTCGAGTAATCTATTGTTTTCTTCCGGTGTGCCAATGGTAATGCGAAGGCAGTCGTCGCACAACTTCACTCGTGAGCGATCACGAACTACGATGCCGTCGATGATGAGATTTGTGTACACATTGCCGGCATCATCGATCTTCACCAAAAGAAAGTTGGCATCGGAAGGGTATACTTTTTTTATGGTTTTTATTTTAAGAAGTTCATTGGCGAGACGTGTGCGTTCTGAGATAATCTTTTGAACGATCGACGTATTGTCTTTTTGTAATTCTTTAAGCGCAATTTGCTGCGTTGCCGAACTAATATTATACGGAGGCTTGATCTTATTTAACAAAGAAATGACTTCCGGCCTGGCGAACGCCATCCCCAATCGAAGTCCGGCAAGTCCCCATGCTTTTGATAATGTTTGAAGAACAATGAGATTCGGAAATTGATCGAGCTTTTTTGTAAAAGACGGGTTGCTGGTAAAATCAATATAGGCTTCGTCGACAACAACAATGCAATTGAAGTTTTGCAGATGAATATCAAGCAGGTTTCCCGATGGATTATTCGGACTGCAAAGAAACACAACCCTGGTGCGCTCGTCGGGCTGAAAAGACTGAGGAAGCTGAAAGTTCTCGGTGAGTGACTGGGCTTTTACAGTTATGTTATTGATGTCTGCCGAGACTTTGTACATTCCATAGGTAGGGGTCGGGATCAGGATATTATCACCTTCACCGCAAAATAATCTTATAATGAGATCTATTGCTTCGTCACTTCCGTTGCCGAGGAAGATCTGATTAGCTGGAATATCTTTAATAGACGATACCTTTTTTTTCAAGTCATGTTGATACGGATCCGGGTACCGATTATATCCTGTATCGAATGGATTTTCGTTAGCATCGAGATAAATGAACTTGTTCTTCTCTACAGCCGATTGATCGAACTCATCTCTTGCCGATGAGTAGGGCTGAAGATCCCGCAAGTGTGGTCTTACCAACGATAGTACTTCTTCAATCTTCATCCTTTCAATTCTTTTAAGCGTATGCTGATCGACTGCTTGTGACCGATAAGGTCTTCGGCTTCGGCCATAGTTTCGACAACAGGTCCGAGCTTCTTCAAGCCATCTTGTGTGAGTGACTGGAACGTGATGTGCTTTTGAAAACTCTCGAGCGAGACGCCACTGTATGCTTTTGCAAAACCATTCGTTGGAAGAGTATGATTGGTACCAGAAGCATAATCGCCGACCGATTCCGGCGACCACTCCCCAATGAAAACGGAACCCGTGTTTCGAACGAGAGCGGCGAGCTCTTCGGCATTCTTCGTGTTCAGGATCAAATGTTCGGGAGCATATTCGTTGATGAACTCCATTGCGGTTGCGTCAGAATCGAGTACGATGGCGAGGCTGTTGTTGAGTGCTTCGCGCGCGATATCCCTTCGGGGAAGATCAGTCAATTGCCGGTCTATTTCAGCCGTTACTTTATTAATTGTTTCATCAGAAAAACCGACCAAAACCACCTGGCTATCCTTACCATGTTCGGCCTGCGAAAGAAGATCGGCCGCGACGAAAGAAGGGTTTGCAAACTGGTCGGCCACCACGAGGACTTCCGACGGGCCTGCCGGCATATCGATGGCAATTCCATCTTGACTAACGATTTGCTTGGCCTTCGTAACGTACTGATTTCCAGGGCCAAATATCTTATTTACGAAAGGGATTGTTTTGGTTCCATAAGCCATCGCAGCGATGGCCTGTGCGCCACCGGCTTTGAACATCTTCGATACCCCTGCCTTCGAAGCAGCATATAGAATGGCAGGCGAGATCTTGCCGGAGCCGTCGGGTGGCGAGCATAAAATAACCTCGCTGCAGCCGGCGATCTTCGCGGGAATTGCGAGCATTAATACCGTGGAAAAAAGCGGCGCGGTGCCACCGGGAATGTAGATGCCAACACGGTCGATCGCCACGGCCTTGCGCCAGCACGTAACGCCTGGGGTCGTTTCAACTTTATGGAATTCGCGGCGCTGCGATTCATGAAATTTCTGGATGTTCGACGCGGCTGTTTCTATCGCGGCCTTCAACTCATTGCTGATCATAGTCGAAGCTGCTTCTATCTCAGCCTTCGTAACTTCAATGTTGTCGAGCTGGACTTTATCGTATCGCAAAGAAAATTCTTTCAGTGCATCGTCGCCCGACGTCTTCACGCGATTCAGAATGTTGCGAACCGTGCTATCGAGAAACTCGAGTTCCAATGATGGTCGTTCGCATAGCGAAGGCCAGTCGGCAATGTTAGGATTGATGAAGGTTCGCATAGTCAGGCAATCATTTTTTCGATGGGTATAACCAGGATGCCTTCGGCACCGAGTGATTTCAATTGATCGATCTTCTCCCAGAAATCATTTTCATTAACGACTGAATGAATCGATGACCAGCCTGTTTGGGCGAGAGGAAGGATGGTTGGGCTTTTGGCTCCGGGCAGCAATCTTGTAATACTTTCTATTGATGAATTGGGGCAATTTAATAAGATGTACTTGGCGTTCTTGGCCGATTGCACCGCATCGATGCGGAACAATAGTTTCTTAAGGATCTCATTTTTCTGATCCGAGATCTTGTCGCTGCCAATAAGAACAGCTTCGGATTGCATCACGACCTCAACTTCTTTGAGCCCGTTGCTCATCAGTGTGCTTCCGCTGCTAACAAGGTCACAGATGGCGTCTGCCAGGCCGATACCGGGGGCTATTTCAACGGAGCCGCTGATCTCGTGAATACCGGCGCGCACTCCTTTCTGCTTAAGATATTCGCTAACGATAACCGGGTAGGACGTTGCAACATTTTTTCCTTCGAGGAAATTGATACCCGTGTAGTTTTCATTTCTCGGGATGGCTATAGACAACCGGCATTTGGCAAAATCGAGACGTTTGATCAGGGCGGTGACTTTCTGCTTCTCCTTCCAAACATTCTCGCCAACAATGCCGACGTCGGCCACACCGTCTTCGATGTATTGAGGAATGTCGTCGTCGCGAAGGAAGAGGATCTCGACGGGGAAATTTCGTGCCTGCGACTTCAATTGGTCTTTGCCGTGACTGAATGATAACCCTGTTTCCTGGAGAAGTTCGAGGGAGCCTTCCTGGAGCCGTCCTGATTTTTGAATTGCAATTCTTAATAGTGTACTCATACTTTTTTTAAATAAAAAAGGCTTGCCGTTTTCGTGGCAAGCCTTTCAGTGATTTATCTCGAACTGTCAGTACAATGCATTGCCACTCATCATGGTTGAATGATGGTGGTGATGGAAAGTAGCTGTAGTTGTGTGTTTCATTTCGGTAAGACAAAGAAAGGGTATGAGGCTCTAATAAACAAGCTATGGAGTCGTAAATTTGCTGCGTCCGCCGGACAGGCGGGCTGATATCATGCTAAAATACACCCTCGCAATCGTTGTAGTAACTGTTATTTGTTCCTGCGAAAGTAAAGAAACCCGCATTCAAAGCTTCCTGTTAAAGGGAAACGAAGAGATCGTTAAGGGCGATGATGAGAAGGCGCTCTATTATTACACGGAGTCTCTTAAGCTCGACTCATGTTTCGCAGATGCGCTGAACAACATCGGAACGGTTCATCACAAAGGACATCGTTATGGCGAGGCAATTGAAAGTTACAGCAATGCCTTGAATTGCAACCCTAAGTATTACCCGGCAAGGTTGCATAGGGCTAACAGTTATTATGAGTCGGGCGACTTTGGTAGTGCTTTGAGGGACATCGATGAGCTCGTGAAAAAATCGCCCGATAGTTCGGAAGTTTATTTCTTACAGGGGCTGGTCTTCATCAAATTGTCGGATTATCAATCATCCGTTACCGCATTTCAGCAAGCCCTCGATCATGGTTATCCAAACAAGTTGGAGTGCCGTGTGAACATCGCGACGTCGAAAGTTTTTCTGAAACAATTTGATGAAGCGAAGTCGGAGCTCGAAGCATGTTTGAAGCTGGATGAAAAGCAACCGCTCATTTATAATTCGCTTGCGCTGATCGCTATCGGGAAGAAAGATTTCAACGAAGCAATAAAGCAGGCGAATAAGGGATTGGAGCTGGACCAACGGCAACCATATATTCTAAACAACCGCGGGTTTGCGTACATGGAACTGGGCAAACTGGACGAAGCGCGTACCGACATTAACGAAAGCATCATGCTCGATCCATACAACTCGTGGGCTTATCGCAACAAAGGGATCATTGAATTGAAGTTGAAGAATTTCGATGAAGCAGAACGGTTGTTGAAGAAGTCGAAGCAGATGGACCCCAACACCGAACTGGTTGACGAGTATCTTTCGCAGATCCCGAAAAAGAAGTGAAATGACTTTCGGGAGACTCATTCAGAAACTGGAGGTACGCCTGGGGCAACAACTGCCTGCTGCGTTGGCACATGAGGTGATGCGGGCTGTGGATGCTAATGGCAAGCCGCCGCAGTTCAAACATTCCGTTCCCCCGAAGCCGAGCAGTGTGTTGATATTGATCTACCCGGGCGTTGACGGTTCTATTCATTTTCCTTTGGTAAAAAGGGCGGAGTACCCGGGCACTCATTCGGGGCAAATAGGTTTTCCGGGCGGACGCGCCGAAGCGGGAGAAACGTCGATACAGACGGCATTGAGAGAGGCGGAGGAGGAAGTTGGTGTACACCCGTCGGAGGTAACGGTGCTGGGTGTGCTCAGTAACTTCTTCGTTGTCCCCAGCAATTTTATGGTGACGCCGGTGGTAGGCTACGCCACGAAGCGACCAAACTTCGTTGCCGACAACGTAGAGGTTGTTCGCATCCTTGAAGGAGATCTTCGGAGCTTACTGCCGGCCGAAGCGATTCATGTGAGTGAGATTGTTGTGGCGAAGACTTATAAGCTGCAGGCTCCGCATTTTATTGTCGATAGCGAGATGGTGTGGGGAGCGACGGCGATGATGTTGAATGAGTTTAGGATGGTGGTGAGTGAGGTGATGGAGGGAGAAGGTTAGGAGCGGGGCAAGAGATCTGGATTCATATTTTTGTGAAGAACGTTAAGAATCCTAACAGTTTTCGTATGGATGTTAACCAGGAAGAGAACCTGGTAAGGAAACCCTTGTAATGACATAAAACGTACCTTGCCTCTACGTATAGCGTAAAGTAGCGGATTGCCTCGAAGGGAAAGGATGTCTTTAGTTACCTGAGTCTGAAATTTTTCACCAAGAGCAGGGGAATGGTTTGCGTACCAGTTTGTTGCCGTTTGAATATTTTCGAGTGCATCCGGATCAATCGATACGGAGAACGAGATCACCTACTTTTGTCGCAATCTTTTTACGAAGGTGTCTAAAGGGATCATGCGTTCGGGATTATCCTTAGCCGCTTTGATACGCTTATCGATAAACTCCTTTTGTTGTTTGGTGAGTTTTTCCGGCTTGTCATCCTGCCACATCTTTATCATCAGTTTTTCCCGGTCGCCGGGGGAGAGCTTCTTAACAATAGCTGCAAGTTGATCAAAGCTAAGTTCAATGCTTAGTTGTAATGCATTCATCTTCTTTTTCTTTTTTGCAGCCAAGATATATTCCCGGTTAAGTGATGTCCAGTTGAAAACTTATCTAATGTCAGGAAAACCAGATGATATAAAAAAATAAAAGCCGCCCGGGGTAAAATCCAGGCGGCCTATAATCTAAAATCAAATCTTACTTCTTCTTTTTAGCTGCTTTCTTCACAACCTTTTTAACCGCCTTCTTCTTAGCTGCTACCTTCTTCACCACTTTCTTTACTGCCTTCTTCCCCGCTTTTTTCGCCACCACTTTCGTCTTCGCCACAACCTTCTTAACGGCTTTCTTCACAGTAGCTTTTTTCACAGCAGCTTTCTTAACAACCTTCCTGGCAACAGCCTTCTTCACTGCTTTAGCAATGTTCTTCACAACTTCCTTAACAGCCTTCACCGCTGTCTTGGCAACACCATTGGTCTTCGGAGCTGCCGGCCCTTCCTTCTTGAACTTTGCACCCATCAGGTTAAGAGCAGAACCTGCCTTAAACCACTGGATCTGGTTAGCATTGTAAGTGTGATTTACCTTAATGGTATCCTTGCTGCCATCTGCGTGATTGAGCTGCAGTGTCAACGGAACTTCCGGTGCAAATGAAGTCAGATCGATAATATCGATCGTATCGTCTTCGAGGATCTTGTTGTAATCATCTTTATTCGCAAAGGTAAGCGCAAGCATACCCTGCTTCTTCAGGTTGGTTTCGTGGATCCGGGCAAAAGACTTCACCAAAATCGCACGAACACCTAAGTGACGAGGCTCCATCGCCGCATGTTCGCGTGAAGAACCTTCACCGTAGTTTTCATCGCCCACTACGATAGAACCGATACCGTGCAACTTATAGTCGCGCTGTACTTTAGGTACTTCATCGTACTGGCCAGTCAAACCATTCTTCACGCTGTTGATCTTCTCGTTGTAGAAGTTTGTAGCGCCAATAAGAAGGTTGTTCGAAATGTTATCGAGGTGACCACGATACTTCAGCCACTTGCCGGCCATCGAGATGTGGTCGGTTGTACACTTGCCCTTCGCTTTAATAAGTATTTTCAGGCCAGTGAGGTTCTTACCATCCCATGCCTTGAATGGTTCCAGCAACTGGAGCCTGTCGGAAGTGGGACTAACCTTAACGATCACACCGCTGCCGTCTTTAGCAGGCGCCTGGTACCCGGGATCCTTTACGTCGAAACCTTTTGTCGGAAGTTCGTCGCCGGTAGGAGCGTCGAGCTTTACTTTTTCACCATTCTCGTTCGTGAGATAATCTGTTTCGGGATTGAACGTGAGGTCGCCGGCAATAGCAAGCGCAGTTACAAGCTCGGGTGAACCAACAAACGCAAATGTATTAGGGTTACCATCGTTACGGGACTGGAAGTTCCTGTTGAATGAGTGAACGATCGTGTTCTTCTCTTTCTTTTCAGAGCCCAAACGGCTCCACATGCCGATGCAAGGGCCGCAGGCGTTCGCGAACACTTTCGCTCCGATCTTATCGAACGTAGCGATGAATCCGTCGCGCTCAATCGTATACCGGATCTGTTCTGAGCCGGGGTTGATCGCAAACTCTGATTTAGTCTTAAGATTTTTATTAGCAACCTGGCGTGCGAGACTCGCAGCGCGTGAAATGTCTTCGTAAGAAGAGTTGGTACATGAACCTATCAAACCTACTTCAACTTTTGTAGGCCATCCGTTCTTTTCAGCTTCAGCCTTCATCTTAGAGATAGGCGTAGCGAGGTCGGGAGTGAATGGTCCGTTGAGATGTGGTTCGAGCTCATCGAGATTGATCTCAACTACCTGGTCGAAATATTTCTCGGGCGATTCATATACTTCGGGGTCGCCATTGAGATGTTCTTTGATCGCTTCAGCTGCCTTCGCAACTTCGGCACGACCGGTTGCTGAAAGGTAACGCGCCATCGACTCGTCGTAACCGAAGGTAGATGTGGTTGCACCGATCTCGGCACCCATGTTACAGATCGTTCCTTTACCGGTACAGCTCAATGCTTCAGCACCTTCGCCGAAGTATTCAACGATAGCGCCGGTTCCGCCTTTCACGGTAAGGATTCCTGCAACTTTTAGTATGATATCTTTTGCTGCTGTCCAGCCACTTAACCTACCGGTGAGTTTTATGCCGATCAGCTTGGGAAACTTAAGCTCCCATGCCATGCCCGACATTACATCTACTGCATCGGCACCGCCGACGCCGATCGCAACCATACCGAGACCACCGGCATTCACTGTATGAGAGTCGGTACCAATCATCATCCCGCCGGGGAATGCATAGTTCTCGAGTACAACCTGGTGAATGATACCGGCGCCTGGTTTCCAGAAGCCGATACCGTATTTGTTAGAAACAGAAGCGAGGAAATCGAAAACTTCTTTGCTTTCTGTATTGGCAACTTTCAAGTCATCCTGAGCACCGGTCTTTGCTACGATCAGGTGATCGCAGTGAACCGTAGAAGGTACCGCCACCTTTGGACGACCGGCCGACATAAACTGCAGCAACGCCATCTGCGCTGTTGCGTCCTGCATAGCAACGCGGTCTGGCGCGAAGTCGACGTATGATTTTCCGCGACCGAAGTTTTCAAGCTTCTGATCTGCGAAGAGGTGGGAGTAAAGGATCTTTTCTGAGAGAGTGAGTGGCTTGTTTACCACTTTACGGGCCGCTGCAATCCTGCCAGGCATGGCAGAATACAGGGCCTTGATCATGTCTAAATCAAATGCCATAGTTTATGGTAGTATTGGTGCCCTAAATTAGGAATTTTCGCTAAGAAAGGCGGTTTTCTACTTGCTATTAATGTAGTTCAGGAACTCCTTTTTAATGTTCTGTTCCTTGAATTTCCCCGAAAAGTAGGCTGTTCCGGTCTTGCTGTTGGTATCTCCAACGCCCCTGGACGCCACGCACATGTGGTTTGCGTCGATAACAACGCCCACGTCTGGTGTCTGGAGAATGCGCTCGATCTCTCTGCCTATCTGCACCGTAAGCCTTTCCTGCACCTGCGGACGCTTCGAAAAATACTGCACAATGCGATTGATCTTCGAGAGGCCGATCACTTTCCCGGTAGAGAAATACGCTACATGAGCCTTACCGTAGATGGGTACAAAGTGATGCTCGCAATGCGAATAGAATGTGATCTCTTTTTCAACCAGCATCTGGTCGTAGTGATATTTGTTGTCGAACAAACGGGCTGTCGGTTGATTCTTTGGATTCAATCCCGCGAATACTTCTTTCACATACATCTTGGCAACACGACGTGGTGTTCCATTGAGACTATCGTCCGTAAGATCGAGTCCCAGGATGTTCATGATCTCACGAAAGTGGCCTTCGATCTTGTCGATCTTGGTCTCATCGTCCATCACGAAAGCATCGGAGCGAAGCGGTGTTTCGATCGAACTCAACGGATGATCATCATCATGATCATCTGTATTATGACTGGGCTTAAGAGGATGGATCGGTCGAAGGCTCATAACTCACTTGATTAAATGGCAGGGTAATCAACAATATTTCGTTCAGTTTCAAACAGCCTTACCCTGACTTCGTACGGTGACGGGATGAGCGGGCGGAGAATGTTCCAAATAACAATCGCGATGTTTTCCGCTGTGGGATTAAGGTCTTTGAAATACTCGAGGTCTAAATTAAGATTTTTGTGATCAAATCTGCTGGTAACGTTGTCGCGGATGATGTCACTCAACTCCTTCATGTCATACACATAGCCCGTTTGTGCATCCGGTTCGCCGATCAGTGTCACTATCAATTCATAGTTGTGACCATGATAATTAGGGTTGTTGCATTTCCCGAATACGCGTTGGTTTTTTTCAACCGACCACTGTGGGTTGTTGAGACGATGCGCAGCATTGAAATGTTCTTTTCGTGAGACGGCAACCTTCATTACGACAAGAACAGATATTTATGTGAATAGTTCGTTGATTCCTCTAGAACTCGCTGTACGACTTGTCGTGCGAGTTGAGAAGGGCCATTTTCACTGCCAATGTGATCTCGTGCGACGTGTACTGAGGGCCTAACGAGGCTCCCGTCGGGAGCTCGAATGCGTATCCGAACCTGAACTTATCGAACACCCATGCCTGCAACAACACACCGTACGATTTGAAGTTGCGGACGAATACACCCGCAGAGTATTTAGTATCGATGTTGACATTGAAGTTGATGTCGGTAGACAGGGGAGCGCCTTTGGTTCCACGGAAGAGCACCGAAGGTTTCAAACGAAGTCTCGTGCCCAGGTAATAAACATAAGCTCCGTACAAATACACGTGCTGACTTTGTACGAGGAAGTTGCTGCTGTCGACTTTCGATTGAGTCATGCGGGGAACCGAAAGACCAATGATGAAGTTCTCGCCTTTCAGAATCGCACCAACACCAACGTTTGGCCACGAGTATCTTTGATTACCATCGGGGAAGGAAGGATCGGGGCGAGTTTGAGGATTGGCTTTACCGTATTGATAAGTCGAGTTCAGGAAACCGAACTGCATACCAAAGCTCAAAGTATACTTATCGAAATTCAACTTATACGATCCCAGTAATTCAACCTCATTGTTTTTAAGAAGACCTGCTTTATCGTTGATCACCATAACGCCAACGCCAACTTTATTGTCAACCAATGATGAGTGAGCGTTGAAGTTTAACGTTGTTGGCGCGCCATTCAAACCAGCCCACTGATTTCTAAAGCTAACGGAACCATTGAAGGCATTATTCAATCCAGCATAGGCCGGGTTGAAGATCATCGGGTTGGTGAGATACTGCGCGTACAACGGATCCTGCTGTCCGTAACAGTAACCAGAGAAGAGAACCGTGATGATGAATAAGTAAAGTTTTCTCATTAGCTACCTGTTAAGGATTATAACGCCTGCCTGTGTTCCTTGTTGATCTTTGAATTTGATCTTGTAGAAATAAGTGCCGCCTACTACGTCGTTGCCGTTCTTGTTCTTCCCGTCGAATCGTTTCGATGGATCATCGTTGTCGTACTCGTCTGTTTCGAAGATTGCATCGCCCCAGCGATCGTAGATCGCCACGTGAGTTTGCTTCGGAAGATTTTCGATGTAGAAGGAATCGTTAATGCCATCGCCATTTGGTGAAATTGCATCGTAGATCATGGCTAATGCGCCGAGCTCGACTTCAATGTTTTGAGTTTTACAACGACCGCCGGTATCGCAGACTGTGATTGTAATCTCATCGACATTTTTCTTATCACCGTTCGATGTATAGTCGATCGTAATGAGCCCATCCTGGATCAATACGGTACCGATAGTAGAGGTTACAACCAGTGTACTGATATCAAGGTTGTCGTCAGGATCTGTGATGGCAGTGATCGGGAAAGCAACGTTGCCATTCGAGGCGGCCGTTTTTTTCTCGGGTGCCTTGATAACCGGCGGTTTGTTGATCGTGATCGTTGTTGTTATAGACACAGGAGTACCACCATCCGTTACGCTGAAAGTAACAATGCGGTCGTCGGTAGATGGTGATGCTGTTGCGTTTCTATACTTAACTGACCGAAGTGCAGCCTGATAGTTGGCAACAGTAGCAGATCCCGTTAAGCTCAACGTTCCATTTGAACTCGAATAGTTACCCGTAATTCCATTCTGATCGTCGAACAAAAGAAGATCTTCTGTCGATTGAAATCCTGAACCGATCGTGATGGTTGCGCCGGATATAACTCCTTCTGCATCGCCAACAACAATCGTGTTGTTGATCACGAGATCGCCGGAGACATAGAAGGGGGCCGCTGCTCCACTGCTGATAGTTGGCGGTGTGTTCACGGCTCCGTTTACACTGAGCTGCGTTGTTCCAACATTACTGTTGGTTTCACCGTCGTTCACCGTAACATTCAATGCGCGAATGCCCGATGTTCCCGAAGCGCCGAGAGTATTATCATACATCACTGCCCTCAGGGCTGCCTGGTATTGAGCAACAGTGCCAGAGCCGGTGAGCGTAAGGACACCAGTAGTTGTGTTGAAACTGGGAGCTATGCTGCCTGTAAGATTCATGACCAGCCTGTCTTCCGAAGGCTTGTAAGATGCATCGAAGCTTACTGTAGCAGACGCCAAGTTAGCATCGTCATCATCAGACAATACAATGGAAGGGAACGCAGCAACCTGGATGTTTGTATACGCAGCACTGAAAGATGTGGGCGTTATTACCGGTGCTTCGTTCGAGTGACCAATGTTGAAGGTCGTAGTATTCGATGGACCGACCGTAAGGTCGGCGTCGAGTGTTGTAAAAGTTATCGTCTTCGAAACAGTTCTGTTAGCACTCGATTTTCTTCCTGCCTTACGGCCACCTGAATCGGGGCCAGTGTATAAGTATTGAACATCGTCTAACGCATCAGTATAGTCGCCAACAGTAGCGTTGCCGGTGATTGTCAGTATACCTTTATCGTCATCCCAACTGATATCCAGATTCGGATACGATCCTGCTGCAGGCAACTGGAGCTTCTCAATTCCCTTTTCATAGGGAGCAATAGCAACGGTAATTTTTACAATTGCGTCATTGTCCGAATCGAAGATGGTAAGTTCGGGACCAAGCGTTATGGCTTCATTCACTACCAGGTCAAAACTTGTCGATCCTTTAGTTGCAACGGCGGGAGCGGGGTTCTGATTTTCGAGGAACCCGAATGTGCCATAGTAGCTGTCGACAGCAAGCATATCAAGGTCTCCATCACCATCGATGTCTGCAAGGTTCGGAACATTCAAACCTGAAATAATTATATCCTGGAATGGATTTTTGTCCCATCCTGTCGGATCGCCTTCGCCTGAAGACCTGCGGTACAAATGAAATGCAGGAGTTTCAGCAGTACCCTGATTTTCATAGTACCAGATTTCACCGTACTTGCCTATAATGATATCATAATCGCCATCGTTGTCGACATCATTCAGAGTAACAGAAGCATCCTGGTAAATAAATGATTCTTCAAATCCCGCCGACCATTCATCGTTGCGGGTAAATACGGCGTTGGCTTTAGTCCCCGTGTTCTGGTAAGCTGATGGATCCTGGTCGGTTTCGTGTATGACAAGGTCGAGGAGACCATCGTCATCCAAATCTGCGAGATCTAAATAGACTCTGTATGTGTCGAGCCCGCTAACGAAATCAAACGGGTTTTCGGCTCCGGTTTTTTTAACATATTCTCCGTTTTCGTTGGCGTAGTAGTCAACACCCAGAGCTCTCCCGTTCTCGGGATCGTAGGGAGTGATGATCATCAGGTCGAGATCGTCATCTCCGTCAATGTCGACCAGTTTCGCTGCACCATAGTCAGGAAGATCTGCAGGAAAAGGGTTGAGTGAAATTCCCTGTGGAGTAAACTTACCGTTATCATTATAGTAAACGGTGGGGCCAATTTTATACGTGTACGTTTCGCAGTAGCCTCCTTCACATCCGCTGCCAGTAGAAGTTGTACTGGTGGCTACAATGTCCTGGTCGCCATCGCCATCGTAATCATAAAAGAAGGATGCGGCGTTGCTGCCTATAACAGTTCCAGAAAGAAGATTAATGCCATCGGTATTTTTCTTAAATACTCCGTGACCTACATTCTCGAAGTAAACGTAATTGGTGTCTCCTGTACCATAATCATGAAGATTAATAGAGATCGTTGCATCGAGATCGCCATCACCATCGAGGTCGGCAAGTGTTATCGATTTATAGTCGTTATAACCTTCAACAAGCGAGAGCGGCTTTAATGGATTTCCGGTTGTTGCGCTATGATCCTGTTCGTTGAAGACCCAATCGTCGTCCTGTTCAACAAAAGTTCCATCATCATTTCTCTTGTAATGGAGCAATCCAAAATCGGAATCAGAAGTATAGATCAAATCCTGGTCTCCATCTTCGTCAAGGTCGCCGAAGTTTAAACTGATCTCGCCGAAGTCGCCGTCGAGATAGAGAGGATTATCCTCACCAGCAAGCCTGGTAAATGTAGGGTCGACGCCCGGAGTGTTATCCGTTTGATCGTTCCGGAAATATTGCATCGACGCCGGATTGGCTTTGTCGTTGTAATAACCTGCGACTACAAGATCCATGTCACCATCGCCATCAACGTCGGCAAACGCAGGTGTGCCGTTTCGTTGAACCGAAAATTCTCCGAATGGATTCGTCCCGTCGTCTGTGAAGACTGGTTCTTTATCATTTCCCGTGTTCCTGAAAAAAAGGATCGGGTCAGGATCGTCAAAATAAGTCGACTGGAATACGGTTGCTACCATGTCCTGGTCGCCATCATGATCTATATCTGCAAATGCAAAACGTGCTGGGTTGGGTCCATATCCCGTTGGACCGGGAAGACTGATCTCGAACGGATAGTTGTCGAGTCCTCCCTGGCGGAATCTTGCAACATTCTTATCACCAACATTTGTATAATACCGATACGATTTGTTCTCGCCTGTGAGGATCACATCGAGATCACCGTCATTGTCGTAGTCAAGATATGATATTGCTGAATTGGTAAGATTGTCGAATGCCGGGGGAGGTAAAGGATTTTTGATCGGGTTATCGACGAAAGGACCGATCGTAGTCTTCTGCGCTTCGGCCGAAGTTGCACTTAATATTGCTGCTGCCGCAATGCCCATGCCCGCAAACCTGATCTGCGTGCGAAGCTCCATCAGTCGCCTTCTTAGTTTCTCGATACGCGCGAGCATATGATGACGCTTCCTTCGGGTGAACCTGAAGAAGTCGCCCTTCGAAATGCTTTTGCGGACCTTTTTAGTTAAGCGTGAATACTTTGCGACTGCAGAGTTAAAGGACAGGATGAGTGATCTACTCATTGTATGTTGTTAAATGCCGGGTGTCTGGAACCAGTAAATTTATACAAATTGACCTATTTTGGTCACCAGTAAGACACATAAATAATGACGCCCGACTTCGAGATCAGCAACGTTTGGATGAAAATAACGCCGGAACTGGGGCAGGAGATCATTGAATTCTGGACTTCAAACAGGATGTTAAAGCCCAACGTGGATGTGCAGGAGCGCGCCAAACAGATCGTGCTCACGTTCCGTCATAAAGGAAAGATCGTTGGGTTGACTTCGGCCGGAGTTGTGAGGTATCAACCGTTGAACAGCAACATATTTTTTATTTTCAGGATGATCGTGCTTCCTGAGTTCCGTATACCTGGAATTGAATCGAAGCTTATCGTGGAAACACGAGACATACTGGAAGCCTTCTCCGAAAAACAAACAGAGAATAAATGCATCGGCATACTCACGTTTGTCGAAAACCCGCAGCTCATAGCAAAACGTACCAAAGCCGTATGGCCTTCGTCGAAGATGGTGTTCATCGGCAACGATAAATCAGGACGACAAATAAGACTGTATTATTTTAAAGGGGTGACAATTTAGGCCAGAACACTCCGTCGCTCACAGTGATCACGCCTTCATGGTCGTTCTTCTCTATACTCATGATAGCGGGACGAACTGTGTTCTGCAGCATTTTCACTTCATAGATCTCTTCCACACTTGTCTCATATTTCAATTGACCAATAAGTTTGCCGGAAGGCAAATGAAATGCGGCGACACCACACACCGGTGAATGTGCAGCGATGGGAAGATCACCAAAAGCAACGGATGTTGTTCGAAGCTTTGAGAGCCCGATGAAAAGAAAGTCGCCAACGCGATCCATTCCTCTCACGAATCCATCGAAGCGATGAATAACGTCGTAAGAACCTTTCGCGATGTCTGCACGTGCCAGTTCTCCCGTTGCTGAAAGCAATACAAACAATCCTTCTTTATATAATCTTGGTGAGTGGGGCATGGGCAACCCTGTTAATATTAACTCCTGCGAATCCGCATCGATTAATACTCCACCATTTGCTTTACTAGTCTTCCAACCCTTTTCCGAATTCGTTGCGCCGAGTGCTGTCAGGTATTTTGGTTGATCGTCAACCACCACCATTCCATTGAGGTGGCAGAGATCCTGTGGCTTTAATTCTGTGATGAACGATGGCTTCCACACTTCTGTGAAACTGAAGTTGTCGTCGATCGATGAAACGCAGGAGAACCGGGTGTTAACGGCAAGTAATCCGTTCTTCGTAAAGTGAAGATCGTGTATGTCGAGCTCGCCGGTGTAGTATTTTGCGCGCGGTATGTAAAGTGTATCGTAAGTGTCGGGCTTCTTCGGATATCTTTTTGCCTGCCCCGGACTATTCGAATAAACAACAACTTCATTTTGTGTGGCTATCGCGAGCTTGTCGCCCGACAGCGCAATGCCCATTGCTTTTTTTAATGAACGTGGAAATTGAATGAGCTCACGTTCGTTCTTCGCGCTCAGGAAGATTACTTTACCAGCCTGGTACGTGCTGATAGCAATGCTCGATCGGAGCTCGTGAATGAGCCGGGTGAAGCCAGGCGTTGCAACGCATGAAAATGGAGGTAGCTCGCTCATTCTTCGGTGTTAACGATCAGTGATGTCATTCCTTTCACTGCGATGTTCTTTTGCCATGCGATATTTTGCTGTCCGACTTTTGCGCTGCGGAATTTCGAAATAAATTTTTCGACTGCAATACGCGTCTGAAGTTTGCCGAGCCATTCGCCCAAACAGAAGTGCGTACCATACCCGAATGCGAGATGTTGGTTCGGAGTGCGATCGATCTTGAGTGTGCCGGCATTTTGAAACTCTTCTTCGTCGCGGTTGGCGGCCGCGATCACCAAAGTAAGAGGACTGTTCATCGGGATAGTTATGTTGCCAATAACTGTTTCTTTTTTCGAGATCCTACCGAGCAGGTGAACGGGACCGTCGTAACGAAAAAATTCCTCAAGCGCAGTCGTACGCAGAAGATTGGGATTACTTCTTAGTTGCTGATAATTATTGGTGCCGATGAAATCATGTAACGCCGTTCCGATACTGTTCGCGGTAGTTTCTTCGCCTGCTATGAAGAGAAATATCGCGATCGAGATCATTTGTTCTTCGCTTAAGAATTTCTCGCGTTCGTTGGCTGAAACCAGCTTGCCAAGCAATCCTTTCTTTGGTTTCTTACGGATCAGGTCGCCGAAGTATTTTACAAACTGTCCCGACGCTTCGTTGAGCTCCAGTAGCTCTTTCATGGAATGATAGAGATCAAGTGCACGAACCATTTTTACGCCGAGAGCACGAAGGTATTCGAACTCGTCGGCAGGCACACCTAAGATCTCGCAGATCACCATTGCGGGAACAGGCTGCGCGAAATCTTTTACGACATCGAATGAGCCCGAAAGTTTTTGCAGTTGTCGCTCAACAACGTCGGTTATCATTGAATCGATCTCCCGATCGTCCCAGGTCTTCATCACAAAATTCCGGATCGCCATGTGATCGGGAGGATTCATGAAAAGTATGAACGAGTTCACGGCCTTATAAATGTTGCCGAGATCTTCGTCGTGGTTCTTAAAATATTCGATGCCGTGTGCTAGCCACTCGAGGCGATTGCCGCTTCGGAAGTCGGAACTTTTCAATGCGTGTTTCACGTCTGTATAACGAGTGATAATGAACTCGCCTGTTTGTGATCGGTGCACCGGGTCTTCTTTGCGAAGGCGTTCATACATCGGGTATGGGTTGCCGATGTGAGATGGATCGAACGGTGACCAAAGCATTTTCGGATGTTTTATTTCACGTGTTCTTTAATGATGAAACTCGTGAACGATGCAGGAGTAGGATAGTCCCAGAAGTGAATGGGATTCAGATCGACACTAAATTCCTTTTCGATATTATGAAGAATGAGAACAGCACTGAGGGAATCAAGACCGAGGGAATGGAAGGAGGCGTCGACGTCAATTTTTTCGATAGATAATTTCGTTTCTTCTGCTATCTCTTTTTTGATAAAATTCAGGACTTCCTCGTAAGACATGCAGCGTAAATATAGCATATTGTAACGGTGAAAAAGTTTCATGGATAACGTAGCCATCGTCGTCATTCTTCTTACCGTTGTTACGGCGCTGTCGGAGCTGGGCGATCGCATTAAGATCCCCGGACCGATCCTGCTGGTGCTTGTGGGTATTGCGATCGGCCTCGTGCCATGGCTTCCAAACGTCACGCTCGATCCCGACATCGTTTTCCTGATGTTTCTTCCGCCCGTATTGTATTCGGCTGCATGGAATACTTCGTGGCCCGACTTCAAAGCGAACATCCGACCGATCTCGTTGCTTGCATTTGGCTGTGTGTTGTTCACCACAACTATGGTGGCGATCATCGCTCACAGTTTCATTCCCGGTTTCGGCTGGCCCGAAGCATTCGTTCTGGGTGCGATCATCTCGCCACCCGATGCCGTAGCAGCAACAGCGGCCACCAAAGGACTCGGCATTCCGAAACGCATCATCACCATCCTCGAAGGCGAAAGCCTCGTGAACGATGCTACTGGTCTTATAGCCTACCGGTATGCCATCGCTGCGGCAGGCTCGGGCGCATTTGTGTTCTGGCTCGCAGGTATCAACTTCTTTTACGTTGCGGGCCTCGGTATCATCATCGGGCTTGCGATGGGCTTCCTGTTTTTCTACATCCACAAGATCACGCCGGATAATCCTACCAACGATACAGTGCTTACGTTCATCGCTCCGTATGCAGCGTACCTTACTGCCGAACACTTTCATGCTTCGGGTGTGCTTTCCGTTGTGGTGATGGGTGTATTCCTGAGCCCAAGGGCATCGATCATATTCAGTCACCTGACGCGCCTGCAATCTTACAATGTTTGGAATACGATCATGTTCATACTCAACGGGCTGATCTTCATTCTCATTGGGTTGCAATTGCCTTTGATCATGAAAGGGCTGGGAGATTTTTCGTTGCCCGAAGCATTAGGTTACGGGGCGTTGATCTCGATAGTAACAATCATCCTTCGAATTATATGGGTGTTTCCCGGAGCCTATCTTCCACGATGGATCTTTAAAAGCATTCGTGAGCGCGAAAAAGATTTCAGCTCCAGGTACACAACCGTTATAGCGTGGTCGGGCATGCGCGGCGTAGTTTCACTGGCGGCCGCACTGGCTTTGCCGGTGGTGATCAACGGGCATCCGTTCCCTAACCGCGATATCATTTTGTTCATCACGTTCTCCGTAATATTTGCAACACTGGTATTGCAGGGACTCACGTTACCAAGATTGATCAAGTGGCTGGGTATTAAACCCGATGGCAAAGCAGAGCAACAGGAGCACGACGCTCGTTTGAGAGTTGCGTCGTCCATCATTGAACACATCGAAGAGAATTACTCACTATCGTTGAGCGACAGCGTGCTTTCGCAGATCAAAGCGAAGTATGAGTTGCGTATAGAAAAGATGAGAGAGGAGAGTACACGGAAAATGACAAGGGAACAGATCGACGAATTCCAGCGGATCCAGAATGAATTGCTAAAGGCCGAGCGAAACGTGATACTCGAGCTGCGCAACACCCAAACTATAGGCGACGAGGTTCACCGTAAGTTAGAGTATGAACTCGACCTGGAAGAAGAAAGGCTGACCCTTGAAACGGATCAGCCTGCTATGTGATCGAAGCTGTCATTGCACGCGCAAGCGGGCAATCCAGCCTTCGTTAACAATATTCGTCAAATACCTCCAGCAAATGCTCGCCAATCATTTGAGCATTGCGTCCTTCTATGTGATGACGCTCCACGAAGTGGAGAAGCTCACCATCTTTAAACAAAGCGATAGAAGGCGATGAAGGAGGATAAGGAAGCGTAAGCTCACGTGCCTTCGAAACCGCATCCTTATCTACACCGGCAAATACCGTTGCAAGATGGTCGGGTTTCTTGGAGCTGTGCTGCAACGCCCACTTTACACCCGGACGAGCTGCACCTGCGGCGCAACCACAAACCGAGTTGATAACCAGGAGGGTAGTGCCCTTCTGGTCTTTTACTTTCTTAATAACCTCGTCGGGGGTCTTGAGCTCTTCAAAACCGGCTACCGTGAGGTCCTGGCGCATCGGGGCAACCAATTGTTCGGGATACATAATCTTATTTTGAATTAAAATCTTTGTCCGTTAGCTACAACAAAATTACATGAATCCTAGTTCAAGCTTCGCTACTTCGCTCATCATGTCCTGCGAATAGGGCGGATCGAACGTCAGCTCCACTTTTACGTCGTTTACACCTTCAACCGCCTTCACTTTCTGTTCTACTTCGCCGGGAATCACCTCCGCCGAAGGGCAGGAGGGAGAAGTCAGCGTCATTCTTATATATACATTATTTACAGGGAACACATTGATCTCGTAGATCAGTCCCAGCTCGTATACATCTACGGGGATCTCAGGATCGTAAACGGTCTTGAGTGCTTCCACAATTTTATCACGAAGATTTACTTCCTCAGCCATGCTTATCAGGGTATCAAGATTTAACCTCTGCTTTAGTTTTGAATGCCAGCGCATAGAACTTCATCTGCTTGATCATCGCGGCGAAACCGTTCGATCGCTGGGTTCCAATAAACCTTTCCATGCCGATCTTTTTCATGAAGTACAGGTCGGCGTTCAAAATTTCGCTGGCGGTCTGACCAGAGAAGATCCTGATCAATAAACTCACAAGGCCTTTAGTGATAGCAGTGTTTGCTGTCGGCTTCAAAATAAACACGACCATCTTCTTCATGACCTACCAGCCATACGGTCGACTGGCATCCTTTCACAACATTGTCTTCGACGCGATCACTGTCTTTGATCGGGGCAAGCTTTTGGCCCAACTCCATGATATACAGGATCGTCATCTCCATGTCGCCATCGAGCAACGAAAATTCGCTAATGATCTCGTCCTGTATGTCGTTGATGCTCATTTCAGAAAACTGATGATGCGATCTAGCGCCTCAATTAATTGATCTACTTCCTGCTTCGTATTATAAACAGCAAATGATGCCCTAACCGTTCCCTCGATCTTCAGGCGATCCATTAACGGTTGTGTACAGTGGTGTCCAGTTCTTACGGCAATACCACGTGCATCGAGCATCTGCCCGATGTCGAAATGGTGAATGCCTTCAACAATAAAAGAGAGAATACCGACCTTGTTCTTAGCGGTACCGATCAGTTGCACGCCTTTCATGCTGCCGACCTGCGCCGTAGCATACGTAAGCAGCTCGTGCTCATGAGCGCCGATGGCTTCTTTCGTGAGACCGTTGATGAAATCGATGGCCGGCTTCAGTGCTATGATGTCGGCTATGTTGGGTGTACCCGCTTCGAACTTGTAAGGGAGATCGTTGTAAGTTGTCTTTTCAAATGTCACCTGCTTGATCATCTCGCCGCCTCCGAAGAAGGGAGGCATCTTTTCGAGTAACTCACGCTTGCCGTACAAAATGCCGGCACCCGTGGGGCCGTACATCTTGTGAGATGAGATTGCGTAAAAATCGACATCAAGTTCCTGTACGTCGATCTTAAGGTGAGCGGCTGCCTGTGCACCGTCTACCAGTACAACGGCACCAGCATTATGCGCTGCTGCAATAATTTCTTTGATGGGATTGATCGTACCGAGGCTGTTCGACACATGATTCAATACGACCATTTTCGTTTTCGGCGAGAGAAGCTTCAGGTATTCTTCGATGATCAGCTCGCCGTTGTCGGTAACGGGGATCACGCGCAGCTTTGCACCTTTCTCTTCGCACACCATTTGCCACGGAACAATGTTCGAGTGGTGTTCGATAGCCGAGACAACGATCTCGTCGCCCGATTTGATAAACGTTCTTCCGTATGAATGTGCTACGAGGTTCACACCTTCGGTCACTCCACGGGAAAGGAAAATGATCTCTTCTCTTTCCTTCGCATTGATGAATGCCCCTGGCCGCATCGCGCGTGTCTTCGAAAGCACGCGTTGCTTTTTCAGCAAGCGTGTGGATCCCACGATGGATGTTGGCGTTGTAACCCTGGTAATAATCTACCAGCGCCTGGATTACCTGCTTCGGCTTTTGTGTCGTTGCTGCGTTGTCGAAGTAAACGAGATCTCTTCCGTTTACTTTCTGGTGAAGAATGGGAAACTCTTCACGGATCTTTACGACGTCTATCGCGGGTATAGTGGAGGTAGTGCTCATTGAGCGTATAGTCTTGCCGATATCAATCGATCGATATATGCCTTCAGTGGTTCGATAGTGATCAGCTCCGTTGTCTGCATCGCGAAAGCATACAAAAGCATAGCCCTTGCATCGTTCTTGCTGATGCCTCTCGACTGTAAGTAGAACATTGCTTCATCGTCGAGCTGGCCAGTAGTACAACCGTGAGAACACTTTACATCATCTGCCCAGATCTCGAGTTGCGGCTTCGTGTTGATCGTAGCCTGTTCGGACAATAGTATGTTCCTGTTCGACTGGAACGCGTTGGTCTTCTGTGCATGCGGACGCACATAGATCTTTCCGTTGAATACGCCCTTCGAACGATCGTCCATAACGCCCTTGTAAAGCTCGTTGCTGAACGAATTCGGTTTACGATGATCAACTACCGTATGATGATCTCCGATGGTTTCGCCATTCAACAGGCTGAGTCCATGGAAATGCGACTCACAACGTTCACCGTCGATGTCGATGGTAAGATTGTTCCGAACCAGTGTTCCGTCAGTCAGCAATGTGAATGTATTCACATGACTGTTATCTTTTTGAACGATGGAAGTGTTGCAAACTTCAATGACGTTCGGAGCATCCTGGATCTTGAAATATTCCAGGCGTGCGTTCTCGAGCACCGAGATCTCGTGACTTACCGTCTGAAATACGGGCGACGAAGAGAGATTGATCGTTCTTTCGATAACGGAAATAGAAGAGTCTTTTTCTACTTTAATCGAATAGCGATTGTGAATATTAGTCGAGCCGGTATTGATGTTTAAGAGCAACACGGGTTTGCCGTCAGTTGCTTTGATCTCCAGAACTCCATTTGAAAGCGAAGCATTCAATTTATCGAATGGATCGTTGGAGGGATTAGGCTCGGCCGCACTTTTGTACAGACCGTCGATCACTGCTATGACCGTACAATCAAGACCTGGTATCAGGTATTCTTCAGGCGATATCTCTTTGGTGGAACCAGCAGTAAAACCGTTTGGAAATGCTTTTTGCAGCACTCTCATTACTGGTGTGAAACGATATTCCTCAGTCTTATTTGTTGGGAAGTCTATGTTCCTGAAAAAATCAACAAGTGTTTCCATTACACCTGCGCCATTTCATTTTTGATCCAGTCGTATCCTTTTGCTTCAAGTTCGAGAGCAAGGTCTTTCGTACCCGACTTTACGATACGTCCCTTGTACAACACGTGCACAAAATCTGGCACGATGTAATCGAGCAAACGCTGGTAGTGGGTTACAACAATAACTGCGTTGTTCTTCGAGCGAAGTTTGTTCACGCCGTTCGATACGATGCGAAGCGCGTCGATGTCGAGACCTGAATCTGTTTCGTCGAGTATAGCGAGACGAGGCTCCAGCATTGCCATCTGGAAGATCTCGTTGCGTTTCTTTTCACCACCGGAGAATCCTTCGTTGAGCGAGCGATTGAGCAACGACTGATCGATCTCAACCAGCTTCATCTTCTCTTTCATCAAATGAAGGAACGATACTGCATCCAACGCACCCTGTCCACGATGTTCGCGGATCTGGTTAAGCGCGGTCTTCATGAAGTTGATCGTACTTACACCGGGTATTTCAACAGGATACTGGAATGCCATGAATACACCTTCGCGGGCGCGTTCTTCCGGCGCCATCGCCAGCAGATCTTTTCCCTGGAAGCTCACGGTGCCACCTGTTACTTCATAATCTTCTCTTCCTGAGAGAACGGAAGCGAGCGTGCTTTTGCCTGAACCGTTCGGTCCCATAATGGCGTGCACCTCACCGGCCTTAACTTCAAGGTTAATCCCGTTAAGGATTTGCTTCTCAGCAACACGAGCCTGTAAATTATCTATCTTTAACATCATTTTATTTTGTACTGTTTTCCCGCCGGAGGCGGGAAAACAAAAAACGAATACTATCCAACTGATCCTTCTAAAGTAAGCGCAAGCAACTTTTGTGCTTCAACAGCAAACTCCATCGGCAACTGATTCAAAACCTCCTTAGCATAACCATTCACGATCAACGCAACGGCTGCTTCTTCATCAATGCCTCTTTGTAAACAATAAAATATCTGGTCTTCACCGATCTTCGATGTTGTTGCTTCGTGCTCGATACGAGCCGTGTTGTTTTCAACATCGATATAGGGAAATGTATGTGCACCACACTGATCGCCCATTAATAACGAATCGCATTGCGAGAAGTTCCTAGCATTCTGCGCGCGCTTCATGATGTGTACCTGTCCGCGATAACTGTTCTGTGACTTACCGGCAGAGATACCTTTCGATACGATACGTGATCTTGTATTCTTACCGATGTGGATCATCTTCGTTCCGGTATCGGCTTGCTGGTAATTGTTGGTAACAGCAACCGAATAGAATTCACCCGAAGAATAATCGCCCTTCAAAATGCATGAAGGATATTTCCATGTAATGGCCGAACCAGTTTCAACTTGCGTCCACGAAATCTTCGAATGATCGCCGGCACAAAGTCCGCGCTTCGTTACGAAGTTGTAGATCCCGCCCTTGCCTTCTTTATCACCAGGATACCAGTTCTGTACTGTTGAATATTTTATCTCGGCATCTTTCAGCGTATACAGTTCTACAACTGCTGCGTGAAGCTGGTTCTCGTCGCGCATGGGCGCTGTACAGCCTTCGAGATAACTTACATAAGATCCTTCATCTGCAACGATCAGTGTTCTTTCGAACTGACCTGTGTTCGCTGCATTGATCCTGAAATATGTTGAGAGTTCCATCGGGCAACGTACACCTTTAGGGATGTAAGCGAAAGATCCGTCGGAGAACACAGCAGAGTTCAGTGCTGCGAAGTAATTATCGTTTGCCGGGACAACGCTGCCCAGGTATTTCTTAATAAGCTCGGGATGTTCTTTCACCGCTTCGCTGAACGAACAGAAAATGATACCGAGCTCCGCAAGCTTATCCTTAAATGTTGTTGCTACCGAAACACTGTCGATCACTGCATCAACCGCCACACCTGTCAATCGCTTTTGTTCGTTGAGACTGATACCAAGCTTCTCGAATGTCTTAATGAGCTCAGGGTCTACGTCCTCAAGATTTTTCCTGGTCGACTTCGCCTTCGGAGCGGAGTAATAGATAATTTCCTGGTAGTTGATAGGAGGGTGGTGTACGTTAGACCACTTCGGTTCCTTCATCGTGGTCCACTTGCGATAGGCTTCCAGGCGCCAGTTGAGCAGCCATTCGGGTTCGCCCTTGCGGGTGGAAATGAAACGGACAATGTCCTCACTCAGGCCTTTCGGGGCCGAATCGGTCTCGAAATTCACTGCCCAGCCGTGCTCGTACTCCCTGGATGTGAATTCCTCCAGAACCTGATTGTCCTTGCTCATCGATCCTATTTAGACTGAATTTAAATAACTTCAAAATTAGTAACAAAAGTCCGGTTTTTAGGTTCCACAGCGCGGGAATTTGTGGAAAGAAGGGCGGCAACGATTTCTGGGAGAGTTGCGACTCAGGGATTTTCTCCTGTTTCGGAGTCCCCGCGTTCGTCAATATTCGGAAATACGGCTGCAAACACCGCCAGATTCGCGTATTTCGACTCATTCCTCAAATCCGGATTTTTCAAGTATTCATGATAAAAGGCAAGGCTTAGCGAGTCAAAATAAAGTTGAGATGTTGATACATAAGCAAAATCAGGGTCTTCTCCGAACTTATAAAGAATGGGGGTAATATTGCCCTGGCTTGCACCGGCCACCACGAGCCTCATATTTTCCTGGGTCCACAGCCTGTTGGTGATCAAGTCGGCATCAGCATAAAAATTCAGAATGCCTTTGTCGGCAACCATCACTGCTTCTTTTCCCTGTGGCATTAACCAACGCACAGGCACATAGGCCGAAGAGTCGCCCCATACTACCCGGGTAATTTTCCAGTAGGGTGTGGTGATGGTATCGCCGGTGGTATAAACAACTTCCCCGGCCTTGAGAAATTTGAATGGCTTGCCGTTGGCGAGGTACGATGAATCGGCAAACAGTGGAATAGTTGCAATTGATATCGCGCTGTGTTCTGGAGTTTGAAATGATTCGTCGTTGTTCCCGGTGCTGCACGACAGGAGCAAGCCAATGGCGAGAGCACCGATAACGACAAGTGTTTTCATTCTGTAAGCTTAAGATTCCTGTCGAGACTTTCTTCTAAAGAGATCATGGTTTCCGTTCGTTCGATGCCTTCTACCTGCTGCATTTTATCGTGCAAGACTTCTTTAAGGTGATTGGTATCGCGGCAGTGGATCTTTACGAACATCGAATAATTGCCGGTGGTGTAATGGATGTTAGTGATCTCCTGGATCTTTTTGAGTTCGTTGAGCACCTTTCGTAAAGGGCACTCTTCTGTAGGAAGATGCCGATGAAGGCGGTGATGTCGTAGCCGAGTTTTGAGTAGTTGAGCCGGAGGGTTGTGCGCTCCACGATGCCGGCTTCTTCCATTTTGTTCATTCTCACGTGGATGGTTCCCTGTGAAACATAAACCTTCTTGGCGACTTCCGTATAGGGCTTTTTGGCGTCCTGGGTAAGGATTTCCAGGATCTTGAGATCGGTATTATCGATCTCATAATTTTTTGCTGACATGAGGGTGGTGTCTTGTATTATATTCAAAATTAGCAATCATTTTTTAAAAATAATACATAAAATAGATGTATTTGTTGAAATCAGTCGCGGTTTTATGCTGTTTTGTATCGTTATCACGCAGACGGCACCGCCCGCCTCGGACGGCGGACGAGATAACCTACACTGTAGGGTGTTGAAATTGGCAGACAAGCCCTCCTGTCTCGGGGGTGAGGATAAACGGGATAAACGCAAGGTAATGGGTTGACCACTAAAAAGTTTTCTTAATGTCTTGCAGCTAACTGCCTCGTGGAGGTTCGACCCCTCCCTCTACAGCTTAAAAAAGAGAAGTTCCGATAGGAACGGGATTAGAGAACCCGCCTTGAGCAATCGAGGTGGGTTTCTTTTTTTTATAACTTGGGAGTCATTTCAATCGATTTCCATTTACAATGAAAGACTATCCCTGGTTGTCGTCGTACCCTGCCGGTGTTGCAAAAGAAATAGGACCTCTTCAACACAACTCCCTCGTTGAACTCTATGAAGACGCGTCGCGCAGGTTTGCCGACAAGGTTGCCTTCGAGAACATGGGCGTACAGCTCACCTTCCGCGAGACAGATGAGCTGGCGACAGCCTTTGGTGCATACCTGCAGAAAGATCTTGGAATGAAGAAGGGCGATCGCATAGCGATACAGATGCCGAACCTCCTCCAGTTTCCCGTTTGCTTTATCGGCGCTCTGAAAGCCGGCCTGATCGTCGTCAACACCAATCCTCTTTATACTCCGCGAGAAATGGAGCACCAGTTCAAAGACTCGGGTGCTTCCGCTATTATCATCGTGGCCAACTTTGCGAAGAACCTCGAAGAGATCGCCGGAAAACTTCCCGACCTCAAACACATCATCGTTACCAACATGGGCGATATGCTCGGCACCCTGAAAGGAGCGATGGTAAACTTCATTGTGAAGACCGTGAAGAAGATGGTGCCGGCATTCAACTTACCGAATGCGATATCATTCAAGTCGGCATTGAGCAAAGGCAAATCATTAAAGCTCGACAAGCCTGCGCTCGATGTTGAAGACGTGGCGCTGTTGCAATACACCGGCGGCACTACCGGCGTTTCGAAAGGAGCACAGCTCTCGCATAAAAACCTGATCGCACATAACCAGATGTGCATCGAATGGTTTAAACCGATCATGACTGTCGATCACACGGACATCGTTATCACCGCGCTGCCCATGTATCACATCTTTGCGTTGAGTGTTAACGGAACGCTGATGTATTCATGTGGTGTAAAGAATGTATTGATCACAAACCCTCGCGACATTCCCGGGTTCTGCAAAGAACTTCATAAACATAAGTTCAGTGTCATCACCGGCGTGAACACATTATTCAATGGACTTCTACATAATCCTGATTTCAAGACCATCGACTTCAGTCACCTTCGCGGAGCTATAGGTGGTGGCATGGCGGTACAAGACGTTGTAGCAACAAAGTGGCTCGAAGTTACAGGCAGGCCGCTCGTTGAAGGATACGGTCTTAGCGAAACATCGCCGTTGCTGTGTTGTAACCCGCTCGATGGAACGCAAAAGCTTGGCACCATTGGTCTTCCCGCCCCAAGCACCGAAGTTGCTTTGTTCGACGATGCAGGAAACCAGGTTGCGCCCGGGGAGTCGGGTGAGATCTGTGCACGCGGGCCGCAAGTAATGAGTGGCTACTGGCAGAAAGACAACGACGGAGTTTTCTTCCCCGGCGGTTGGTTCCGCACCGGCGACATCGGTGTAATGGACGTGACAGGTTTTTTCAAGATCGTTGATCGTAAGAAGGACATGATCAAAGTTTCGGGATTCAACGTGTTTCCCAACGAGATCGAGAACGTTATCGCAAGCAACCCGAAGGTTCGCGAAGTTGCCGCCATCGGCGTACCCGATGCAAAGTCGGGAGAAGTAATTAAAGTGTTCGTCGTAAAGAAAGATCCGAGTCTCACCGAACAGGAGTTGATCGAATATTGCCATAAAAACATGACCAACTACAAGGTTCCGAAGTACGTGGTCTTCCGCGATGATCTTCCGAAGTCGAACGTGGGCAAGATTATACGCCGGATCCTGAAAGAAGAGGAGTCGGGCAAGGCGAAAGCGGCATAAATTATCCTGTTTCGGTTACAAAGGAATTTCTGGTTTCATTTAATTTCACGCAAAATGCATTTCTCGCAAATTACGCGGAGTAAATGCACGCAAAGTTTCGCAAAGCGATAGTATCGCTCGAATTAAACTTTGCGGAGCTTTGCGTAGAATTTTACTTTGCGCCCCTTTGCGTGAAAAGAACCGACTTTATGAAACCAACTATATCTCTCCTCGCAGCACTGCTGCTCTCAATCACCCTTTTCGCCCAGGACTCTCTTCGTTACCCCGAAGAAAAACATCTCAAGAACCTCCGTCAGCTTACGTTTGGCGCCGACAATGCCGAAGCCTACTGGAGTTTCGACAGCAAGGCAATTACATTCCAATCGAATAATAAAGTGTGGGGAGTGAACTGCGACCAGATCTTCACGATGCCCATCACTGAAAATCTTCGCGATGGCCACAAACCTAAGATGATCAGCAACGGAGAAGGAAGAACAACATGTTCGTTCTTCATGAAGGGCAATAAAACGATCTTGTACGCTTCAACATACCTGGGTGGCAAGGATTGTCCACCGGAGCCTTCACGTTCGGCAGGCAAATATCTTTGGCCGATCTATGACACGTACGATATCTTCCTCGCCGACACAAACGGAAAGATCCTCGAACAACTCACCAACACACCCGGTTACGATGCGGAAGCAACTGTATCTCCGAAAGGCGATAAGATCGTGTTCACTTCAACGCGCAATGGCGACCTCGACCTGTATGTGATGGATGTGAAGACGAAGAAAGTAACACAGGTAACAAACGAAATCGGTTACGATGGCGGTGCATTCTTTTCGCCCGATGGAAAGAAGCTCGTGTTCCGTGCGTCGCGTCCGAAGACGGAAGAAGAGAAGAACGAATACCTCGGTTATCTTAAGCAAGGTCTCGTTGCACCTACGGCGATGGAGATCTTCACGTGCAACGTAGATGGTTCAGACCTCAAACAACTGACTACCCTTGGCAAAGCCAACTGGGCTCCATTCTACACGCATTCAGGCAAGAAGATCATCTTCAGCTCGAATCATAAGGGCACGCGCGGTTTCGAATTCAACCTGTTCATGATCAACACCGACGGCACAGGACTGGAACAGATCACGTACGATAAGGTATTCGACTCGTTCCCGATGTTTTCACCCGACGGAAAGAAGATCATCTTCTCTTCGAACAGGCACAATGGCGGCACCAGGAATACAAATTTGTTTGTAGCAGACTGGGTTGACTGATACATACGGTATTCACCGTATTTCAGCCTGTCGCGAGCAGTAAGTTACAATTCGTTACAACTCGAATAATTTCTTTTCGATGAAGGGGATAAAACATCCCCAATGAAAAAGATCTTATTGATAGCAATGATCGCGTTGATCAGTGCATCAGCTACTGCGCAAGACACTACACATTATTCGTTGCGACTCGGTTTGTCGTTGATCGACTTACCACAGAACAAACGACTGGTTCCATCGATGACTCAATCGCTGGAGCTCAGCAATAATTTTTATGAACTGAGCTACTATGGGATCTATCGCCTCGACCGTATGGTCCTTCGACGCTCTCGCTTTGCGCGAAAGGCTGCCGACTATGCTTTGGGATTGGGCTTCGCATATTATGGGAGTGAGTTACCCATACCGTTTGGTGTTTGGGCACACGAAGAGTTTCATCGGAGTGTGCTCAGCACTTCCGGCATCCATTCAAAGAACGGTAACTGGATCGGTACGCGGTGGGACGGAACGGTGTTCGGTGTCAGTGATCAGCAACTAACAGGTCTAAAGAAGAACAATCCTTCCGGTTTGCTGTATAGCTATGTGGCCGGCGTTCAGTATGAAACAATGGCTACGAAAGAAAATGTTGTCAACGATTTCTTTTTTCCTGCGAAGCACACCAAAGCGCCACTGTACCTGTACAATGCATGGTATGTTTGGAATTACTTCCGCTTTTCGACCGGGGCCCTGAGTGATTCCGTGAAAATTAAAGCTCCCGAATTTGAGTCCCGCTTCGACAATGAGCGCGATTTTGCTGGCGCAGATCTTACTGCGTGGGCGAACGACATGTTTACGCCGGATCGTGCATATACTACAGGAAGGACGCCGTTTCCCAATGGCGAAGGTGTTAACCGGAGGATTGGCTATAGCGACTTGTCTTCGGACGCACAACGGTTTCTTTCAAAGCAAAGAACGCTTTCGCTGATCAACTTTATTAATCCGGCGATCTTTATGATTGAAAGAATAAAGATCGGGCGAGGGTTCTCGTTCAATGTGTTCGGATCTTATCAGCCCGACACATTTCGGAAACTCGATATCGGTGAATCTGCCGATGAAGATAGGAGGAACAAAGCTGCTCGTTGTTGCGAATAGATTTTCGAACAAGACGATGAATACATTCGGCGCGGAGCTGGCAACGTATGATGTGCGCATCGGAAGAAGTGTGAGGTTGAATGCAGGGGCATCGGTATGGTCGCAGCCGAAGAGTTATCTTGATCAGCAGCAGCATTTGGGTGGCGCTGCACAATTAACAACATTCGTTAGCATAACCGGTGATATCCAGGCATATACCAGGGTATCGGCTAAAACAAACGGTTGGATCGCAGGCAATCCTTATTTGGACAATAACGCTGCGGTGCAGGCTGGTATAAAATGGAACGTGATCCGGAGATAATGCTGCGTTAACGCCTTCGATAAACTAATTTCCTCCAAATACGGTTACCAAAAGCGGATTAAATGTTTGAAATTACAAACGCAATCTGACGTTAGAGCAGCATGGATGACCCAAAGAAACTTTCGACCCAGGAGAAAGCACTAAGAATTAACTTATCGAAGGCCGTTTACGGCTCTTTTGCTGAGATCGGGCAGACAAGAGGTGGCCGCAAACTTCTTTAAGGTGGGAGGTGCGTCTGGCACTATCGCCAAGACCATCTCTGCTTACGACATGAAATTCAGCGACGCGATCTACGGACATTGCGATCGCTACGTGTGTGAAGACAGGCTTTCATCGATGCTCGACAAAGAATACGAGCTCCTTCCTGAGCGTCTTGAAGAGAGGATCAGCCGCACGCAGTTCTTCGCGTTTGCCGATACGATCGAAGTACTCAACTACGAAAGAACTAACCAGGGCCACGGGTGGATCGGTCTCCGGTTCCAGCTTCAGCCGGGCAAACCTCCGAACGATTGTGTTGTCCACGTAAAGCTTCACGATAACGATCCGCTTCAACAGCAATATGCACTTGGTATTGTCGGTGTGAACATGATCTACGGATGCATGTTTGTTTCCGATCCCGAGACCATTATGATGTCGTTGCTCGACGGACTTACAACACGTCGTGTGGAGATCGATACGTTCAGGTTAAGCGGTCCCGATTTCAAGAACGTGGATAATCGCCTCATGGCATTGAAGCTGTGAAGAATGGCTTCACCAAGGCAGCGATGTTTGGTCCCGATGGTACTGTAATGCAGCCGTCGGAAGTGTTGTATAAGAAGAATGTTCTTGTGTTGCGCGGACGTTTTCGTCCTGTAACGCATGTGAATGTGGATATGCTGTTGACATCGCGGAGGCATTTCAGGAATGAACCTGATGTAGATCGTTCGAAGATCGTAGTGCTCACGGAACTTACTCTGAATGATCTGAGTGCTGATGGCGCTATTGACGAGAAAGACTTTTTACACCGTGCCGATATCATTTGCTCGTTGGGTCAGACCGTGTTGGTGTCGAATTACTTTGAGTATTATCGATTGACGGAATACCTGACAAAGATCACGAAAGGGAAGAAGATCGGTATCATACTGGGCATCTATGCGTTGCAGAAGATCTTCGAAGAGAAGACGTATGATAATCTACGCGGAGGAATCATGGAAAGCTTCGGTTCGTTGTTTGGAACCAACGTGAAGCTTTATATCTACCCGGCGGTCAAGAAGGATTCGAGAGATCTTTTTACTCTGAAAGATTTCGAAGAGACCATACCGGTAAACTTACGAAGCTGTTCAGGTATCTTATTGAAAACAACAAGCTCGAAGACATTAAGGATGCCAACGTGAATAACCTTCACATCATATCAGACAATGTGCTGGCGATGATCAAGAATGGCGACGAAGGATGGAGAAGTTTGTTCCAAGGAAAGTGATGGAAGCGATCAAAGATCATAATCTCTTCAACTATCAGCCTGTTCAGCCGGCGGCAAAAGCATCGTAGCGATCGAGCAGCGTAGCTGTGCCCTTCGCAAGATCTTTCCAGTTTCCTATATCAATCTTTATCATCAAAACACACCCCCGGTTTCATTTCTTCAATGGTGCTATCGGTAATGAATTCGGCAAAATAAGTCATGGTTGGGTATGCCCGACAATAGCGATGTTTTGGTGCTGATCGGTATCGCGAATGAAGTTAAATAGCGTTCCGACCGATGCCTGGTAAAGATTTATTTCTTCGACAATATCATCGGCTGGTAATCCAAGTTGTTCGGCAATGATTTGTGCCGTTGTGCTTGCACGAACTGCGGTGCTTGAAAAGATTATATCAATCGGCAACTTATCGCGCAAAAACGTGCCTGACAATGCTGATTGATGCATTCCGTTTAACGTCAATTCCCTTTGTTCATCGGTTGTGCCGGTTACCTTTTCGGCACTTTCTGCATGACGTATAAGGATCAAATGTTTCATTGATAAGGGCAAAGGTAATTAACTTAACTAAGTGCCTGAAAATCATTGCAAATTTGTGATTGTTAAAAAAATCGGATATTTGAACCCCTTATTGCAAAAAACTAAGCATGTCTAAGAATCTTGTTATTGTTGAGTCTCCGGCTAAAGCTAAAACGATTGAAGGCTATCTAGGTAAAGATTTTACCGTAACGTCAAGCATGGGACACATCCGTGATTTGCCAAAAGGAAAAGGCTCCATCGATCTGAAAATAATTACGAGCCAACGTATGAAGTAAGTCCCGATAAGAAAGAAGTTATCAGTAAGCTGAAGAAGCTTGCAGCGGAAGCCGAGATGGTTTACCTCGCATCCGATGATGACCGTGAAGGAGAAGCTATATCATGGCACCTCAAAGAAGTTCTCAATCTTAATGATACAAATACACGAAGGATTGTATTTACCGAGATCACAAAGAATGCAATTCAAAATGCATTGAAGTCACCACGTGGTATCGATATCGATCTCGTTAATGCACAACAAGCGCGTCGTATTCTCGATCGCCTCGTTGGCTTTGAGTTGTCGCCGATACTTTGGAAAAAAATCAAGACCGGTCTTTCGGCAGGTCGGGTACAATCAGTTGCAGTGCGATTGGTTGTTGAGCGCGAACGTGAAATCGATAAGTTTGAAGCGAAGTCGTCTTTCAAAGTAACGGCGATCTTCGATCTTGGAAAAGGCAAGCAACTGTTTGCAGACCTTCCGCATAAATTCGATTCGAAAAAGAAGCACAGGAGTTTCTCGAACAATGCGTAGGCGCGAAGTTCACCATCGGCGATCTTCAGAAGAAACCCGGTAAGAAATCGCCAGCTCCTCCATTTACAACATCAACGCTTCAGCAGGAGGCAGGCCGCAAGCTCGGCTTCTCCGTGTCGCAGACCATGGTCGTAGCTCAGAAGCTCTACGAAGCGGGTAAGATCAGTTATATGCGTACCGACTCCGTAAACTCTCGGAGGAGGCCATAGGCGGCGCTACAAGGCAGATCGAGTCTGCCTTCGGCAAAGAGTACGTTCACAATCGTCGTTTCAAGACCAAGTCGTCAGGCGCGCAGGAGGCTCACGAAGCCATTCGCCCCACGGATTTCTCGGTTACCGACCCCGGTGTGGACCGCAATGGACTTCGTTTGTACGAACTCATCTGGAAAAGGGCCATTGCTTCGCAAATGGCCGACGCCGAGCTCGAAAAGACTACCGCAACCATCAATATTTCCACCAGCGACCGCCAGCTCCAGGCTACCGGCGAGGTGATCAAATTCGACGGCTTCCTCAAGATATATATGGAGTCGCAGGATGAGGATGATGGCGACGAAGAACAGGGCGGAAAAGTGCTGCCGCCACTGAACGTAGGGCAGGACCTTAAACTGGACGAGATTACCGCAACGCAGACGTTCACACGGCATCCACCAAGATATACAGAAGCCAGCCTGGTGAAGAAACTGGAAGAATTGGGCATCGGCCGCCCGTCTACCTATGCTCCCACGATCTCCACCGTACAGAAGCGTGGCTATGTTATTAAAGAGAGTCGCGAGGGCACCGAGCGCCCTTACAAGGTGCTGCTGCTCAAGGACGACAAGGTTGGAGCGCGCAGCGAAGCCGAGATCACCGGTGCAGAGAAGAACAAGCTGTTCCCGACCAATATGGCCATGATCGTGAACGACTTTTTGGTCGAGCACTTCCCGGACATCACCAACTATTCATTTACCGCCGAGATCGAGCAGGAGTTCGATGAGATTGCCAGTGGTAAGCTTGAATGGCATAAGATGATCGACGAGTTCTATAAGCCTTTCCATAAAGTTGTTTCGAAAACAGAAAAAGTAGAACGTTCGTCGGTTGCCAATAAGAGTCGCGAGCTGGGTGTTCATCCCAAGAATGGTTTGAAGATCTATGCGAAGCTTGGAAGGTTTGGTGCTTATGTGCAGTTAGGAGAGAACCCTGAAGATGGTAAAGAAGGCAAGCCTAAGTTTGCACCTCTTCGCCAGGGACAATTCCTCGAGAACATCACTATCGATGATGCATTGGAGCTCTTCAAGATGCCTCGTGATATGGGTATGTTCGAAGAGAAACCTGTTGTTGTGAACATTGGAAGGTTTGGTCCTTACGTGATGCACGACAAGAAGTTTGTATCGATCCCGAAAGAAGAAGATCCTTATGCGATCACACCTGAACGTGCAGTTCAATTGATCGAAGAGAAGAGGGTTGCTGATGCGAACAAGACCATTAAAGTTTTCGAAGAGAATCCGGATATCCTGATATTAAACGGAAGATTTGGTCCGTACATCAAAGCCGGTAAGAAGAACGTAAAGATCCCTAAAGGCAGAACGCCGGCAGAGTTAACGCTTGCCGAGTGTGTTGAGTTAGCGGAGAAGGCTCCCGAAAGAAAGGGAAGGTTCTTTAAGAAGAAAGCGTCGTAAGAGTGCGAAGTTCTAAGTGCTGAGTGTACGGAAAACCTGATGACTTTGCAGGTCTTCGCATTAAGCACTCAGCACTTCGTGCTTTTTTGAATAACTTTCATCGAATTAAAACTCCGATGAAACACCTTCTGTTCTTCATAGCCCTGATAGGCATTCGCGCATTCGCTCAATCTCCTGAGCTCGAAAAATTCGTAAGCCACCCGATCGAGAACAACTTCGCATCATCCGCAGATGGACGAAACATTGCGTGGGTCATCAACGATCACGGCAAACGAAACATCATCGTTAAGACTGGCACCGAGATGCCAAAGCTTCTTACAAGCTATACGCAAGACGACGGGCAGGACATTTCGCAGATAGTATTCAGCCCCAACGGAACTATCATTCTCTTTGTAAGAGGCAGCTCCGCGAATCCAGCAAGCCTGGCCGAAGGAACAGAGCAGGCAATCTATTTCAAAGACCTCACCTCCAAGAGTCCCAGTCCTCCGGCGAAGATCACCAAGGGGAGTGGACCAGTCTTCTTCAAAGACGGCATCAAATTTTTATTCAGTCGCGATGGACAGATCTATGAATCTACATTGGATGTGAATGCACAACCAAAACAATTGTTCATTGCACGTGGCTCCAACTTCGATCCGCAGTTTTCTCCCGACGGTCGCAGCGTATTATTTACCAGCGATCGAGATGATCATTCATTCATTGGTTCATACAATCTCGATTCGAAGAAGATCACATGGATGTGGCCCGACGTAAGCAACGACATTGAAGCCGTTTGGTCTCCCGGCGGTGACCAGGTTGCATTCATCCGCACACCAGGAAAGAAAGTTGACGAGCTCAGTAATATTACTGCAGGCAATAAGTTTTCGATCGTGGTTGCCGACGCGAAGACAGGCAAAGGAAACATTGTGTGGCAATCGCCTGGCGACGATGGAGGATTTTCTCAATGGTACACCAATCAACCGCTGGCATGGACGAAGACCGGGCGATTGCTTTTCTTTTCGGAACAGTCGGGCTGGAACCACGTGTACTCGATGACGCCTGTTGGCAGCGATGTGAAAGACATAACTCCCGGCGATGGTGAAGTTGAGAATTTTGTGATCGATCCCACAGGTGCTAATATTTATTTCGATGGCAATCGCGAAGACATCGATCGTCGTCACATCTGGAAGTCGGATGTTGCGACGGGTGCAGTGAAAGCCGTTACATCGGGTGAAGGCATCGAAACAGCGCCTGCATTTGCAGGAACAATTCCGTACTGTTTTCAAACAACATACAACACGTCGAAGAAACTGGTTCGTATAGAAGAAGCTGCAAAAGCAGTTGTGCAGGCTTATCCGCAGAAGGTAGCAGTGTATGCTCCGAATGATTTTGTGAAACCCGAACCAGTGATCATCAAATCGGCGGATGGCACGAGCATTCATGCACAGTTGTTCATCAATAGGAGCGTCCAGGGTAAACGACCCGGCATCGTGTTCATGCACGGTGGTCCCGTTCGGCAAATGTTACTCGGATATCATTACGGCGATTATTATATCAACACGTATGCGTTCAATCAATATCTCGCTAACCAGGGTTATGCTGTGATTGCAGTAAACTATCGATGTGGTACAGGCTACGGAAGAGACTTCAGGAGAATAAAAACACAGGGACCTCGCGGCGCAAGTGAATACCAGGATGTTGTGGCAGCCGGTAAATATTTACAAACACTCCCCGAAGTCGATGCAGCGAAGATCGGGTTGTGGGGAGGTTCGTATGGTGGTTTCTTAACTGCTATGGGATTGTCGCGCAACCCCGAGTTGTTTAAGGCCGGTGTTGATATTCACGGCGTTCACGATTGGGCTTTCCGTGCACGCAACTTTTCTCCCGGCGGCGGCTGGGGCATTGGAAAGAACGACATGGATCTAGCATTCAAGTCATCGCCTTCGTCCGATCTTTCTAAATGGACGGCACCAGTTCTCATGATCCACGGCGACGACGACAGGAACGTAGCCTTCCAGGAAACAACTGATCTCGCAACGAAGCTTCGCGAGAAGAATGTTCCTGTAGAAGTGATCGTATTCCCCGATGAAGTTCATGGTTTTCTCAGGTATGAGACATGGGCGAAAGTGTTCGACGCGGCGAAAGAATTTTTCGATAAGCAGTTAAAGAAATAGCGATGAAGAAGAAAGTTGTTGCGCTAACGGGTGCTGGCATCAGCGCGGAAAGTGGGATCCCCACATTTCGTGATGCCGGCGGTTTGTGGGAAGGTCATCGCGTTGAAGACGTTGCAACACCCGAAGGGTGGGAGAGGAACCCAGCAATGGTACTGGAATTTTACAACGAGCGACGAAAGAAGGCGTTTGATGTAAAGCCCAATCGTGGTCACTTTGTTTTTGCGGAACTCGAAGAATTTTTCGACGTCACGATCGTCACACAGAACGTCGACAATCTTCACGAGCGCGCGGGCTCTTCGAAGGTTATTCATTTGCACGGAAGCCTGTTCGAATCGCGGAGCACGAACGATGAAACGCTCGTGTACCAGATCGAAGGATGGGAATTGAAGTTGGGCGACAAGTGCGAGAAGGGCTTTCAGCTTCGTCCAAACATCGTGTGGTTTGGTGAGATGGTGCCCATGATGGAAGTGGCGGCGGAGATCGCGGATGCTGCCGATTATTTTATCGTTGCCGGTACATCGATGCTCGTATATCCTGCAGCGGGTTTGATTGAATATGTGAAGAGAGAAGTTCCGAAGTACATTGTGGATCCCAATAAGCCAGGGGTTTCGGCAGGACCGAATGTTCACTTCATCGTGGAGAAAGCAAGTACTGGTATGGAGAAAGTGAAAGAGATACTACTGCGTGAGCGATAGCAGGTACTTCCTGAACTTCGCTGTGTCGAAATTAGTCCCGCCAATTTCTTTACTCACGATCTTTCCTTCTTTGCTGATGATCAAAGTTGTTGGGATGTAATCAACATCCAACTGCTTCGTCAGGTAACCGGATGGACGATAGATAGGCAATGTATAATTATACTGGCTTACGAACTTACCAACCTTCGCTTCATCCGAGTCGCGATCGATAGAGAGGATGACAAACTTCACTGCACTGGTATCAACTTTTTCGTACAGGCTTTGAATGGTCGGCATTTCCCCGCGACACGGTCCGCACCAAGTAGCCCACAAATTCAGGAAGATAACTTTGCCCTTATATTTTTCGAAAGGCACTCGTTTGCCATTCAGATCCCTGATCGTGAAATTAAAATCGAAAGTTTCAGCGTTTTTTAATGTCTTCGCCTTTGCATTGCGAACACCAGTTTTCAACAACGCGGATTGCGCATACGATGAAACGCTGCCCATAAGGCCAGTTACCTGCAATAGTGTTATCAGGATGAATGCTCCGAGAAGCGGTTTAAGCCATGAGAGGATCTGTGTCAACTTTAGATTGTTTCAGCAAATGTCTGTAAATTGATAAATTCGGGCAATAAAAATTATCAATGAATCGTTTCGTTTCGGTTCTCACCTCGGGGGCCACGTTGGCCCTTCTACTGCTGGCTTCAGCAACAGTTTCGGCGCAAAAGATCAAGTACAAAGATCTGTTCGTTTTACTCGACTCACGTCAATTTAAAGATGCTGAACCGTTCCTTCGTAAATACCTGAAGGACAACACTGATAATCCAAACGCATATCTCTTCATGGGATTCATTCTCCAGGAGAAATGCATGAAGGCCGACGTGTTGAAAGCGGCCGACGCAGTGGCAAGCAACGCCGATTCATCGATACTCTACCTCGACCTGGCCAAGAAGGGCATCACCGAAAAGGAGATCAAACGCAACGACGAATTCTACCAGCAATATAGCCGCCGCGACCAACGTACCGGCGAATTCGGTATCAAACTTTCTGATATCACACTCGACATCGAAAAGAAAACGCAGGAACTTACCGACCGGAAGAATACAGTAAAGAAACTCCGTTCCCAGTTTGTGGCGTGGGAGAGATTATATCAATCATCTGCCGTTGAATTCAAAGCCCTGCAAGAGAGCGTGCCCGGAGAAAAGGAATTGCTCCTTCAATCAGATCAAAAGACCATCGATAAATTAAAGACGATCAAGTCTATATTCGATTCGTGCACATTGATGTTCGGTGCATATAAGACTACTTTGTCGGAATTAGGCAAGACCGGTTACAACCAAACCTTTGATAGTAAGAAGATCCAGAATTTCAAGGAGGATGGTCGTGGTTTGCCCGACTTTTACGCAGATGATCTCAAAGCATGGAATTATGATGAATGGGCAACGCGTGAACTCAGTCGAATCGAGAACGAAGTTCAGCCATTTAGAGAAAAACTTGTCGCTTACGACGTAGAGATCAACAAGCTCTTCGATAAGATCCGTAAAGACTCCACTTCAGTTACGAAAGAGATAAAGCCTGTCGAAGAGAAGATAAAAACGAATCCTTTGTCTGGTTTCGATGCAATGCCGATGCCTTTACTTTTATTTCGTATGAAAGTGGAAGAGCTCCGGTTCAGCTCCGCTCATATCGACAATAAAAAACAAAGAGATTCTTCAAGCCTTGCAGTTCGGTTAAATGCGATCAGGTCGGAGTTGAAAGGGCTTGAAAAGCTCGATAGCATCGCGGGTATTCTTGAAGCCAAAGACATTGATAAAGAGACCGAGAACTACCAGCATTTTGTTACGAATGCTTACGGCAGCACGAAAGTTTTGAAGAGCCTGATCGTATCCACAAAGGAATTTTCGGAGCACGAAAAACATAAGCGCGAGGATATCATCACGCGACTGTCGAACTCACTCAACTGGCTGGTGATCGATCAGAAAGACTCTGTGGCGATCGGGCAGCTGCGACTAAAAAGACCTAATCATTTTCCGCTGGCATTGTCGGCCGACAGGTTTGTATCGGGTCTGAAGTACGGCGCAGACTCTGTTGCTACCGGTTTCTTCTACACGATTACACCCAACCGGATTCCTGACGTAAAGGTCTCATTTACAGTGGATAAGGCCACGTTTGCTAAACGGAACCTCGCGGTAACGAAAGAGCTCGTTACGGCCAACGATACCGGTACGATCTACTATTCAGTGCTCTACAGCGAAACAAAAGCCGGCGACAAATTCCCCGTTACCATCGTGAAGATCACGAAGCCCGAGGGCCTGGCGTGGACCACCAATCATAAGTTCGATTTCATTCCTTCGGAGCTCATTCTCGCGCCAGATACCGGCGAGTTATCGGTGAAGATCACATCGCCCGGCGGAGAGAGTAAACTGATCGTGCTCGACAGCAAGAGCGGAAAGCAGTTGTAACGCTTGACGTTAGTTGCCTTCCTGTCCAGGTACATTCTCCCACTTATTATTTGCCCTGCTCACGTCTGCCATTCGCATGCTTGGATCGATCTCAATCGATGCGATCTCTGAGAGATGCTTATTGATCTTCGCATTATAGGTTGAATTCACCCAATACCATTCAGTGAGTTGTGTGCGGTCGATCGAAGGGATTTCGTTTGGTTTTCCACCCATCATTTCATTGAGAGGAATGTAGATCATCTGCTTCGATCCATCTTTCATCGTAACCAGCACATCGAGTGGCATTGGGATATCGCCGATGCGTGAAAGTGTTATGTTAGTCTGCTCGCCTGTCTCCGAAACTTCTTTCACCTGGTAATCGATCTTCTTGTTGCTATCGATCCAGTATCTCATGAACCAATGCAATTGCAAGCCCGACGATTTTTCCATTACGCGAATGAGATCATTGGGCTCGGGATGATGAAATTTCCAGGTGTTGTAATAACGACGCATGGCAGGGTAGAAGGCCTGCTCGCCCATGATATACTTGAGCTGGTTGGCGAACAATGCACCGGTTGTGTACGAGCCGGTTTTATATCCACGGTTCGTAATGAAATGATCTGAATGCTGGTTAGGAACTTCGAGCAATCCATTAGTCACCATCGTGAAATAATTCTTATAGCTGCCGAAGTGATCATTTTTTGTCTGGGTGATAAAGGCAATGGTCTCATCACTTGAAAAATCGGCGAAGCCTTCGTCCATCCATGCATACAAAGCTTCGTTGGAAGCCAGCACCATCTGGTACCAGCTGTGTGCGATCTCGTGGGCAGCAGTTCCTGCGAGCCCTTCGAACTTGCCTTCTCCGAGGATGAGCGTGCACATCGGATATTCCATGCCACCATCGCCACCCTGGATCACCGAATAGGTATCGTATGGATATTTACCGAATGTCTCATTCATGAATGTGAACACCTGAGCAACGAAAGGCTGGAGGTTCTTCCATGTAGCAGAAGTCTTTTCATTAGGCTGGTAGAAGAAGTGAACTTCCGGGCCGTTGGGAACTTTGATCTTTTCGTGAACATAATCGGGATCTGCAGCCCATGCGAAGTCGATCACGTTCTTTGCAACAAATCGCCATTTCAAATTCTTGTCTTTACGTACAGGCTTGCTGCCTTCTTTACCATATCCGTGACCGATCTTATCGGCATCTTGTAACACGCCAGTGCCCGCCACAACGAAAGATGAATCGATAGCAATCGTTACGTCGAAGTCGCCCCACGGTGCATGAAACTCTCTTGCAACATATTGATAAGCGTGCCATCCCTGGTAATCGTACTCAGCGATCTTCGGGTACCATTGTGTCATCGAGTAGGCGATACCTTCGGCACTGTTGCGTCCACTGCGACGGATCTGGATGGGCACCTGTGCTTCGAACGTCATCTCGAGAACTGTTTTAGATTTAGGCATCAACGGTTTTGCGAGTTCCACTTCGAGAATTGTTCCATCGACTTTGATCTTCGCGGCTTTTCCGTCCTGCTTCATGTTCGAAATGTGCTGGTAGCCGATCTCGTTGTCTGCAAGTTTCGAGATCCTGGTGCCGATACGTTTGTCGGGATCGCTGATGGTGCCCGACCGAATGTCCATCATGCTTCCGGGCTGAAAGGCGTTGAAGAAAAGATGATAGTAAATTTTGGTAAGCGTATCGCCGGAGTTGTTGTGGTAGACGAGCCTCTGAGTGCCGTTTAAAATGTTGGTCTCAGAATTAAGAGCCACGTTCATGGTATATTCCACCCGTTGTTGCCAGCGATAGTCCTGGGCGATGGAAGTGAGTGAGAGCAGGCAAAGTCCCGCAGCAGTCAAAAGCTTCATTTTTCAAACGATTTCGTCGAAAAGGTATTAAATCGGGAGCGTGATTCAAATGTGAATTATGTGGGAATGGTTGTTGCGCAAAGGACACGCAAAGGAGGGAGCAATGGATACGCAGAGGAATTGCAGCATCAAATCTTTGCGTATCCTTTATTCCCTCCGCGTATCCTTTGCGCCACCACCCTACAACTCAAAATATTTGGTGAGACACACCCCAAAGTACCCCATCCTTGAACTCGTAACACTCTCTCCCGGAAGTCCCTTTTGAAAATTGAGATTATAACTCAGCAGCAGCGACCAGTTCTTATACATACACGAAACCGGGAACGACAATGAGTAATTTACAATGCCCCAAACGGTCTTGTCTTCCATGCGCCATCGCGGCTGTCCGCGCAGTAAAAGCAACAGCCATTCTCTTCTGTTCGAGAAGTTGGGAACATATTCGCTCACCGTATCGCTTCCATACCAAAGACCGGCAGATGGAAGGAACGTGATGCGATCCATACCCAACCATTTTTTCTTCGTTAGGTTGAGCCCGATCGCCGGCGTAAAACGATGTGCCTTCAGATCGCCAAAAAAGAAATTGTAGTCGAAGCGGAAGACAACCTTTTTTACTTTGAAGTAATTAGAGAGATATAAATTATTTGTGTACGGGGTATAACTGCTCTCGCCATTCTTTACCGGCGTGTAAAAGTAATGATCATACTCGGCCATTACCGACCAGTACTTGTTGATCAATCCAAGATAACCTACAGCGCCAACCGTTAGGTACACCGATGGTTTGTATTGATCGCTGTAATATGACGATACATCGAGAAAGGCACCTGACTTATGATAATAGGCTGCTCCGGCAGTTAATCCATATTGCGAAATACTCGAAGCCCCGTTGGCTACGATGTTGTTGTTATAGCCTGCACGTATCGCCAATTGAGAATTGAGCTTCGCGGATGGAGCGAGCAGTATGCTATCGATAAGATCGAGTATCGATGTTGAGTCGGACGAATTCAAAATGGAATCCATCTCCGCGAGAATAGGATCAGACTTCAATAAAAAATCTATGGAGTCCGGCGACACTGGTGTCTGGCTTCGGACGTCTGTTAAAAACAGCCAGGTCGCGAGCAGGCTGAGTACGACCTTTTTCAAATCTTAATTTCTTTGGGGCAACCGCAGGTTCTTCTCCCGGAAATTTTCGCGTCGTTGCTGGTTGAGCCTTCGTTGCTGGATCAGGTCGTTGAGATAAGCCCTGAACTCTGCTTCGGCATTTGGAAGCCGCAGCATTTGTTCGGCAGTTACCACTTTCAATAACCTCCCGGAATAATCTTTCTCGAGATCGAGCACTCGTTGTTTTATTTTCAACGACAGGTCAACAAGCTCCTGCTGTTTTTTCGGGTCGGGATTTTTTTGATCGATGCCCTTCGCAGCGGTGCGAAGCTCGGATCTTATTTCCCTGCGCTTCTCTGCAAACTCGCGATAGATGGGCCAGAACTTTTCAGCCTGGTCGGAAGTGAGCCCGAGCTTATCGGTAAGGTATGCAATTCTTAAACTATTGATCTTCTCCTGGGCTTTAGGATCTACCTGTTGTTGTTGATCATTGTCGTCATCCTGTTGTTGCGCGACGGCCTTGCCGGCGCCGAATGCAATCAACAAAAGCATCAAGAGAGGGGTGAATACTTTTTTCATAACACTATAGATTTTCCAGGTCGATGTCGTCTAAAAGATCTTCGTCAGAATATTCAAGCTTAGAATAGATCGTGTCTTGCAGTTGATCGAGCTCTTGTATTGTGAAGCCTGCATTGTCCTGGCTTTCGTCAATGTCTGCATGCTCGGTGTTACTTAGGTACAATGCGATCTGTTCAGTGTCGATGCCCTCCAGCTGGTCGTCGAGCGTGGTGGCGGGACGGAACCAGAAGATGCCAGCTACTACGAGGGCGGCTACCGGCAGTGCCAGCTTCAACGATAAGCTAATGACCCGCACCATGGGTGCATGGCGTGTATCCTTCGTCATCCGCGACTGGATTACCGTAGGCAGCTGGTCGAAGTAGCCGTCGGGTACTTTGAAGGGGTTCTGTTTGGGGATGTCTTCGAGCTTTCGCATGATCTCAGTAAGATGTTACCTTATTTGACAGGTTTTCCTGGCAAGGGTTTAATTAGTCATTGATAAATTCTTCAATTTTTTTCACCGCGTGATGATAGCTGGCCTTCAGGGCACCGACGCTGGTGCTGGTGATCTCGGCAATCTGTTCGTAGGGCATATCGTCGAAATACTTCATATTGAACACAAGTCGTTGCTTATCAGGGAGTTTCAAAAGGGCTTTCTGTAGTTTTCTCTGGATTTCGTCTCCATCCAATTCCAGCTTCGCTTCTAACTCGGCACCGACATCTTCGATCGGTAAAAAGAACCGTCGTCGTTTCTTATTCAGAAAGTTCAGGCACTCGTTGGTGGCGATCCGGTAGATCCACGTGAACAGCTGCGCGTCTTCCCGGAACCGGTCTATGGCGTTGTTGACCTTAATGAAAACCTCCTGGGTAAGGTCGTCGGCGTCATCGTGATCGATTACCATTTTCCGGACGTGCCAATAGACCCGCTGCTGGTAAGCGCGAACAAGCAAATTGATACCGTAATTACGTGTATCGGGGTTACGGATTTTACTCAGCAACTCACTGTCTTCCAAGCGTAGCTGGTTAGGTGCCGTAATTTAGACAATAAAGAAACGCTAAGGTTTAATCGAACTCAGGCTGTCGACAAGCAATTCGTATTGTTCTTTTGAATGAGCGGGAAAATTGGCGAAGCGCAGCTGTGTTGCTTTGGCTTTTCCATAACCATCGCCGGGATACAACCATTTTGCCTGCAGCGCTTCGGTAACTGCTTTGGTGTGTGTGCCGGTCTCTGCAACGATCACCGTTTGTGAACGATCGTGTTCATTCTTCACAAATGGTTTTGCGTAGCCGGTGTTTTCGAGACACTGATATAAAAGCGCTGCTTTGTAATTTGTTTCCTGCCTGATTGCAGTAATCCCGCGTTCAAGAAAGTCGCCCGTAACTTTTGCAAGCAGATAGATCCCGAGAACATTCGGTGTTTCGGGAGTTTGATTTTTTGTTGTCATGCTTATGAGCGAAGGCAGCGAGTGATAAGAGCCCACCGAATAACCTTTGGAGAGAAGATCATCGGCCTTTGCAACACATTTCTCATTCACGATCCACACACCGAGTCCTGCAGGTAAACCGAAACCTTTCTGAACAGAAAAGTAGAGCATGTCGATCTTACTGAAGTCGAACTTCGGGTAGGGGAGCGACGACACAGCATCTACAGATATGATCGCGTTGGGAAACTTGTCCCTGAATGAATGAATGAAGCCGGTTGACAATGAAACACCTGTGCTGGTCTCGTTATGAGTGAGTGCTACAAGTTCCGGGTTCGTTTTCGGAATCTCGATGTTATGAAAACCAAGTCCGTCGTCAACTTCGATCTTCACTGGCTTGCGACCGAGTTGTTGTGCGATCTCGAAATATTTTTTTGAGAATGCGCCATTCACATAATGGAGTGATTCATCAACAACCAACGATTGAATGGAGCGTTCCCAGATCTCGGTTGCGGATGAAGTGAAAACGATGTAGAAGTTGTTGGGGATGTCAAACAGCTGTTTCAAACCGTTCACTGCTTCGGCGTAGATCGCTTCAAATTCTTTGCTGCGATGCGAGATCGACGGAATGTCGGTTTTAAAGGCTGATTTAACATGCCACGCTGCGGTGCCGTAGAGCTGCGAAGGGCCGGGAGTGAAATTTATCTTCATCGTCTTTTCGATGGTCACAAGTAATAAAAAAAGAGAAAGAAATCAAGTAGTGTATCATTGGAAGATTTCTGTACGTTTGAGTTATAAATCCACTCGGATCTTGGGACATGTTCGCTGAACCGAACAATTAAACCAATGCCGGGTTAAGCTAACGGACAAAACCAGGCCTCAGTCCACCTTCGCGCAAGCTGCGGTGGATCCTCGCCCAAAAAGCAGGTTAACGGTGGAAGGTTGCGGCTGAAGGCGGCCCAAAACTTGTCTTTACGGGGTTCAGCACCTCTCCAGGTTCGAGGGGATTTTTTATTTATGACGTACTCAGTAGAGCACTCTGAATTTGATAGTGTTATCTATCTCTCTCATCTGCTTGATCACTTCTTTATCGTATTCTTTATTGATATCGGTGATCACATAACCGATCTCTTCATTCGTTTTCAAATACTGTCCAACGATGTTGATCCCGCCTTCGGCCAACACATGGTTGATCTTCGCAAGAATACCAGGAACGTTGTTGTGAATGTGGATCAGCCGATGTGCATTCTTTAAGATCGGCAGCGTGAGATTCGGGAAGTTCACACTGTTAGATGTGCTTCCGGTGTTGATGTAATCCAGGAACTTGCCCGACACAAAGTTACCGATGTTCTCCTGTGCTTCGGCAGTACTTCCGCCGATGTGCGGCGTGAGAATGACGTTTGGTAAACCGCGAAGTTCCGATACAAACTCTTCGTTGTTACTTACAGGCTCGTAAGGGAACACGTCTATCGCACAACCGGCGATCTTTCCACCCACGATGTTATCTTTCAGCGCCTTGATATCCACAACGTGGCCACGACTGAGGTTGATGAAGATCACTCCGCTCTTCATGTAACCGAATTCTTTCTCGCCAATAAGGTTGGTGTTCGACTCGCGTCCGTCAACGTGCATCGAGATCACGTCAGACTGTTCGAGCAGTTCTTTCAGTGACTTGCATTTGATGGCGTTACCGAGCGATAATTTCTCTTCGGCGTCGTAATACAACACGGTCATGCCTAACGATTCGGCAATAACAGAAAGTTGCGTACCGATGTTGCCGTAGCCTACAAGTCCGAGTTTCTTTCCACGGATCTCGAAGCTTCCTTTGGCCGACTTATCCCACTTGCCCACGTGCATCTTCGCCGACTTGTCGGTGATGCCGCGGATGAGCATGATCATTTCTGCTATCGCAAGTTCAACAACGGAACGCGTGTTACTGAACGGTGCGTTGAATACGGCTATGCCTTTCTTCGTTGCTCCAACGAGGTCGATCTGGTTTGTACCGATACAAAACGCACCGATCGCCATCAGGCGACTTGCATTCTCGAGAACCTTTGCTGTTACCTGTGTTTTCGAACGAATACCGAGTACCGATACATTCTTTATCTTTTCACAAAGCTCATCTTCAGTCATGGCAGCAGGATATATTTCAACGTTGAAACCTTCTGCGCGCAATGCATCGACAGCTACCTGGTGTACGTTCTCCAGCAGCAAAACATTGATGCGATTTTTAGGATAAGATATTGCCGTATTCATTTTGTTGAGGTACAGGAACTCGTCGAGACTTGGTGCAACGTGGTCTGCATTCGCCAATACATTTTCGCGTTCCACATTTTCGGTGAATGCATAGAATTTATTAGCGAGACCCGAAGCCTTGATCTCATAGTCTGTATAACCGTCTCCAATAACGTACACATCGCCGGGCAGGTTCAAACGCTTCAACTGTTCCACCTTGCCGTTATTAGCCGATAGGGGATTGTTCTTATCGAAGCCTGTTACATTTCCCTGTTCGTCGAACACAAACTTATTAGCGAATATGTTCTCTGCACGAACGCCGTACTCGGTAACGATTGGTTCAATGAAAGTGTCGAAGCCATTCGAGATAATGAAGATGCGATCTGCATACTTCTCGAAGAAATCTTTGTTGCGAACAAACGACGCCGACACTTTATCTTTCAGTGCAACCACGAGTTGTTGCAAATGACGTTTGTTGGGTGACAGGATCTTGAGTCGTTGCTCCAGCGATTCGCGGAACGATAACGATCCATCCATGCCCTTGTTAGTGATCTCTTTGATCTGGTTCTTCAGGTGTTCGCGCTGCGGATGACTGTCGAGAGAGATCTCCGCGAGCACGTCGAATGCTTCTACCTTGGTGAAAGTGCTGTCGAAATCGATTACGAAGAACTTATTTGGCGTCATGAGGCCGCTAATGTACTACTTCATCATAAGAATTTTCGAAGCCTTATTGATTTGTTCAGTGTACGCTTCGATCGCAGCTGCCGTCTTCTGTACATACTCCTGCGCCTGCTTCCAATCTCTTTGCTCTATCGCTTCGCGAATGCCTGGCAACGTCTTAACACCATAACCTGTGTAAAGTCCCGGAGCATAGATCGAATGCCTGAACCAGGGACGGCTTGGAAGACCAACGTCGATCAGTAACTTCTGTTCGGCCTGGTAGAGTAACTTATTAAGATTGGCCGTGTTTGTATTCGGTACCGGGTTCACCGCCTGGAGCTCCGCGAATTGTTCCGAAGCTTTGTCGAGTGATGTCATTGCATTTTGCAAGCTCGAAAAATTCAGGAACGGAACGGCATCTTTCTTCACCGGGGGAAAATACTTCTGAGTCGGATCTGCTGCCTGCGAATATCGCTTCTCGTCGATCATCTGGTTTTCAACATCAGTCGTCTCACGGGTATTATCGAGCAATGTCATCACTTCAGTCATGTAAGTGTTCACTACCTTGTCGAATGGCTTGAAGTCGAACGGGAGCACATCGGCATTTGCAAGTCGCATGGTGATACGACCGGCAGTCTTCGCTAACGCAACTCCATATTCAAACTTCGGATCTTTGAAACGCACATAGAGATCATAAGAGTCGTACACGGAATGATATTCGCCGCCACCGTCTTCACCACCGTAGCCGAGAGCCAGCGAAGGAATACCGAGATGTTGAAGGAACGGAGTGAAGTCGCTTCCAGAACCTAACGCCTCAATGGGAGTGGAGGTTTTTGTGAGGATGTCTTTCTTCGCTTTGGATGTTGCTGCGTGTGAAGCCTGGTATGATTTCAGTCGCTCGAGAACATTGATGCCGGTCTGTGGATCGATTACATCTTTCGCTGCTTCGTTCACCAATTTCTCCAGCGTGTGAGATCCGCCGGCTCCGAGAAATCCACGACCGTTGCCGTCGGAGTTGATGTAGGCAACAGCTTTCTCCTGTAGTTCTTTTGCGTGATGTTCTACCCATTCTGTCGAACCGATCAATCCCGGTTCTTCACCGTCCCACGCGCAATAAACAATTGTGCGACGGGGCTTCCAGCCGGTCTTCATGAGTTCACTCAATGCGCGGGCTTCTTCCATTAACGCAACCATACCACTGATGGGATCGGCAGCACCATTTACCCATGCATCGTGGTGATTGCCACGAATCACCCATTCGTCGGGCAACTCGCTTCCTTTGATCTTAGCTATAACGTTGTTGCAATCAACCATCTTCCAGTCGAACGAAAGTTTAAGATGGACTTTCGCGGGACCGGGTCCAATGTGATAAGTGAATGGTAATCCGCCTTTCCACGCATCGGGTGGAACGGGACCAGCCAGTGCTCGAAGCAACGGCTCGGCATCTTTGTAAGAGATCGGTATAACAGGGATCTTAAGGATCGTTGTTGCAGCTTCTCTTTCGAGGCGTTGAGCGTCGGCTGTCGCGCCAACGTTCGGAGTTAAAGGATCGCCGGGATAAATGGGCATGTCGAGAACGGAGCCGCGTTGCGCCCCATTCTGATTTCTGAAAGGACCTTTGGGATATACATCGCCCTGGAAATATCCGTCGCCCTGCGGATCGGAATAGATGATACATCCGAGAGCTCCATGTTCGTACGCAACCTTCGGTTTGATGCCGCGCCACGATCCGCCATACTTCGCGATAACGATCTTTCCTTTTACATCAATTCCCAGTCGCTCGAGGTATTCGTAATCGGCGGGCACACCATAGTTAACAAACACGAGCTCGGCGGTAACATCTCCTTCGCCCGACCATGCATTATAAACGGGAAGTTGTTCGGCAGTTTTGGGCGACGTTGCATCTTCCTTCAACGCAGGCTCTTCGAGCGATGCCGTAAACTTCGTGGGACCAGTAAGTTCCAGCAATCGAACCTTCGGTGTTGGAAACAATACTTTATAAGTTTCTATCTGTGCATCGTAGCCCCAGCTCCTGAACTGGTCGCGGATGAATTCAGCATACTCTTTTCCTGTGTTCGAACCAAGATGATGTGGCTTCGCAGTGAGCTTCTTCATCCAGTCATTCAGGTTCTGCGCTTTCAGGTAGCTGTCGAACTGCTGTTCGGCTTTTACTTCGGAGTCTGATTTCTCTTTTGTAAAGCCTGTGAGGTTTTGTGCAACAACAGCTGTCGATATAAAGAATGTAAGTGCAACGAGCAATGAGCAACGTGCAACGAGATGTTCTTTCGAAGCTAATTTTCGTTGCACGTTGCACATTTCACTTTGCACGAATGTCATTATTTCTTTCTCTTTAGAACCTTCTCTGCCGCGTCAACAATATTATTTGGAGTCAGTCCATACTTCTTCAGAAGCTCTGTAGGCTGACCGCTTTCACCAAACGAATCATTCACAGCAACCATCTCGATGGGGGCGGGGTTGAATCGCGACAACACCTGTGCTACGCTATCGCCAAGACCACCATTGATCTGGTGCTCTTCGCAAGTAACAACACAACCAGTCTTCGAAACGGAAGCCAGGATCGCTTCCACATCCAACGGCTTAATTGTATGCATATTGATCAACTCAACGCTGATGCCTTTATCAGCCAGCTTCTCTTCGGCTTCAACAGCCTGCCATACCATGTGACCACAAGCGATGATCGTTATATCCTTGCCTTCGATCATCCTGTCGGCCTTACCTATAACGAAGGGACGTGCTGCAGTAAATATCGGCCAGTTCGGTCTTCCGAAGCGGAGATACGCAGGACCTACATGTTCGCCGAGAGCCAGCGTCGCTGCTTTTGTTTGTGCGTGATCGGCAGGAACAATAACAGTCATCCCCGGCAACATCTTCATCATCCCGATATCTTCCAGGATCTGGTGCGTTGCTCCATCTTCACCCAACGTGAGACCAGCATGCGATGCACAGATCTTCACGTTCTTACCGGAGTATGCTACCGACTGGCGGATCTGGTCGTACACACGTCCTGTCGAAAAGTTGGCGAACGTTCCCGTGAACGGGATCTTACCGCCAATGGTCATACCGGCTGCAATGCCGATCATGTTTGCTTCGGCAATACCGATTTGATAAAAGCGGTTAGGAAAATCTTTCTTGAAAGCATCCATCTTCAGTGAACCGGTGAGGTCGGCACAAAGAGCAACAACGTTACCGTTGGCTTTGCCGAGCTCGTGGAGTCCGATACCGAAGCCAGAGCGTGTATCTTTCTTTTCTGTAAAAGGAAATTTGATCATGATGATTTAAGTCTTTTAGTAATCTCCCAGGGTTTCCTCCAACTGTGTCAATGCTTTCTTCAACTCGTCATCATTTGGAGCAACTCCATGCCACTTGTGCGAGCCCACCATATAATCGACACCATAACCCATTGCCGTGGTCATAAGGATCAAGGTAGGTTTGCCTTTGCCTGTCATCGTCTTCGCTTTCTCGAAGGCTGCGAGCATGTCCTCCATATCGTTGCCGTTGCACGTGACTACCTGCCATGCGAAAGCTTCCCATTTTGCTTTAAGATCTTTCAGGTCCATGATCTCTTTGGTAGGACCATCGATCTGCTGACCGTTGTAATCGATCGTTGCAATGATGTTATCAACACCTTTCGCGCCGGCATACATGGCTGCTTCCCAAACCTGTCCTTCGTCTTGCTCTCCATCGCCCATCAATGCATACACGAGCGTGCTTTCGCCATTGAGTTTCTTGGTGAGTGCGGCGCCAATGGCAACCGACAGGCCCTGTCCCAAAGAGCCGGAAGCCACGCGAATACCGGGAAGATGCTCGTGTGTGGCGGGGTGTCCCTGGAGACGTGAATTCAACTGGCGGAACGTTGCGAGCTCCTTCACGTCGAAATAGCCGGAGCGGGCGAGCGTGGAATACCACACAGGCGAGATGTGTCCGTTCGACAGGAAGAAGAGGTCTTCTCCTGTGCCGTTCATGTTAAAGTTTTTGTTGTGATGAAGTACTTTAAAGTACAGTGCAACAAAGAATTCTGTGCAACCCAACGAGCCGCCGGGGTGTCCCGACTGGCAACCATGTACCATGCGTACTATGTCGCGGCGTACCTGCGATGCGATTCTTTTGAGTTGAGGGATGTCGTAGTTTTCAGCCATTATCAATGAGTGAGATATGGCTGCGAATATAGTGGTAAACAGTGAACAGTAAATGGTAAGCGGTGATTTACCGTTTACTGATTACCGCTCACCGTTTACTTTTCTTCACAGCCTTTCGAGCCGGCCTATCCCGAACAGGTGGTTTGACCTTCGGAGGTCTTTCAGCAAGAATTTGCGAAGCATGATTCTTAGTATCAACCTTTTCAATGATCTCCTGGATCACACCTTTCTCGTCAATGATGAAAGTAACACGCAACGTTCCCATGTATTTGCGGCCATACATCGACTTCTCGGCCCACGTTCCATACTTCTCATGAACCGACTTATCGGTGTCGGCAAGAAGACTGAACGGCAGCTTCTCTTTGGCAATAAATTTCTTGTGCGTCTTCTCATCGTTGGAGCTGATGCCCAACACAACGTATCCCTGCTTTTGCAATACTTTGTAGTTGTCGCGAAGACTGCAGGCTTCGGCAGTACAACCGGGTGTCATGTCGTTAGGGTAGAAGTAGAGAACAACTTTCTTTCCTTTGAAGTCGGACAGGCTAACGGTGTTGCCGTCCTGGTCTTTAGTTTTGAACTCGGGTGCTTTGTCGCCAACTTTTAGATCCATGCGTCAGGGGATTCGTTTTTTGTAGATTGTTTCGTTGCCGGCATTGTCCACCACCTTCAGTTCGAATTCGCCGCGAATAGGTCTTGACCTGTCGAGACGTTCGGAGTAGATAAGCCCGGTCTTGTAATCGTAAGTCATCAACAGCCATTCGCCGTTGATACTTGCTTCAAAGTACGAAATTCCCGAAAGTTCATCACGGATCTTCATCTTCACCGCTTGCGAACCAAGCGATACCACGCGTGCTGTTGGCGGCACGGAATCATAAAGGAACGTAAACTGTCCGAGTGACAAAGAATTGAAACCAACCTTGCCGTTCTTCCAGTAGCTGTTCATGAAAGTGTAGCCGCCATGATCTACGCGATAAACGCCGGGCGACTTCGAAGGCGGGTATGATTTCAATGGTCTTAGCTGGATGTGCACCGATTGCTGCAATGGCGTCATGCGTGTTCCAACCGTGAAGGTTTCACGGAATGTAGAATCATAAGCTGTCGAAAGAAATAAGGTATCGTACAACGATCGCGCTGGAAACTCCACGTCTACCAGGTCGCTGTAATATTTGTATGCTGTGTTCGAAGGAATCCTGTCGCGGAAGTTAGACACCCACGTGCCCGAACATGTTACTATTGAATCTGGCTGATATTTGTTGAGATCTACCAGGAACACATTGTGTGCCCTTGCCGAATACGATGGTTGAAGAGTGCGCATGCTGCCGTTGCTATAAAGCTGTATGCCGCCGGCAATCGCACTCTCGTCACGGGGATCGCACATCGTTACATTCAATGTCAGTACACTTCCGCTGATGTCGGTGATTACTGGCCGTATTCTATTTTCATCGAAGTCAGTAGTCTTCGATTCGGGGGCTGGTTTCAATGTAAGAATGATGGAAGACGTATTGCCGTTGTAATCGATAAGCCTGATCTCGAGGTTAACATCTTCATCTTTTACAGTGATGCCTTTCTTCAGGTTGGTGCCATCGTAGAAGGGCAGCTTGTTGCCATCGTCAACATAAAGTTTATTGTAACGATAGCCGCGTGTCTCCATCGTTTTGTAATCAACAAGTGCAAGTATGTTTCTCGATTCGGCAAACGAGATCTTCTCGATCTTTTGCGTGAAGATCTTTTCGTTATTAGCATATAGCTCGATGAGATTAATGCCAAAGCGAAACGATGAGTTCTCCATGCGATCATACGCAAGAACTTCGAGACCGATATGTCCACTGGCATTCACGGGTTGACTGATCACAAACGAGTTTCCTTTCTTCGTGACAGGAAATTCGAATCGTCCGAACTGGTCGTTGATACGTGAGTTGATGTCCATCGTTCGCAGCGCAACGCGCTGTGGGAGCGGAGCAGTATGATCTCTCACTTCTTCGAAGTTGAGGGTCATGGGGTTGAGTGCTTCTTCGTTAGCATCCCTGAGTTCGAAATGAAGGTGAGGTCCGCCGGAGCCGCCTGTGTTTCCGGACTTTGCAATCACATCGCCTTTGCTTACGGGAAATTGTCCTGGTGCCAGGAACAGATCTATCTCAGATTGCTTTCTCTTGTACCGTTCCTGTAAAACGTATTCGGCAATGGGACCAACAAATTCGCTTAAGTGTGCATACACCGTTCCTTTTCCATCAGGATGACGAACGTAGAGAACGGTGCCGTAACCCCCTGTTGCCACGGTAGCACGATAGATGTAACCGTCGTTGGCGGCGTGCACTGCTTCTCCTATGCTTGCGTGAATGTCGAGACCAGCGTGAAAGTGTGTTGAGCGAAGCTCGCCCATTGTTCCAGCCAGCAATGCCGGCCTCCCCGAGTTGATAGGGAATAAGTATCCTTGCGCGAATGAGATCTGAAAACCTAAAACAAAAAGTACTACGCTACTTAACTTCAAATTCCAGCAACTTCTCATTTTCAATATAAGCGGATAATTTATTGCCAACTACCACGGGTCCGACGCCTTTAGGTGTTCCGGTAAATATCAGGTCGCCAGTACGCAGTGTAAAAAATCTGGACAGGTAGCTTATAATAACATCAAACGGAAAAAGCATGAGGCTTGTATTGCCCTGCTGTTTTAATTGTCCGTCGATCTCGAGTTTAAAATTGATGTCGGCCAGATCTTTGAACGAGCTGACCGGCAAAAAACGATCCGAAATGGGAGCGGAGCCATTGAAGCCCTTTGCTATATCCCACGGAAGGCCTTTGTCCTTCGCCTTTTGCTGAAGATCGCGTGCTGTGAAATCGATACCCACACCAATAGCGTCGAAATAATTCCCCGCAAACTTAGGATCGATGTTCTTTCCTTCCTTAGATATTCTCAGCACAAGTTCCACTTCATGATGAATATCCTTACTGAAGTCAGGATAGTAGAAGGGGGCATTGTTTTTGAGGATCGCGGTATCAGGTTTAGTAAAGATGACAGGCTCGTCGGGTCGTTCGTTGTTCAGTTCTTTAATATGCTCTGCATAGTTGCGACCGATCGCGAATATTCTCATGATACACTTGTTGCTTTCTGTAAAAATAAAAGAATTTTAACTTTACACGATTTAAGATTTAAAAAACCATGATAAAGAAGGTATTTACTGTTTGGTTATTGGCCGTCGCTGCCTGGTCATGCGCCACCGTCCCCGTTACCGGCCGCAAGCAACTCAGTCTTGTCTCCAACGATGAGATCATTGCACAGTCGGCAGTTGAGTATAAGAATGTATTGGATTCAAGCAAGCTCTCTACCAACGCCGAGCAGGTCGCAATGATCAAACGCGTTGGTGCAAGAATTCAAGGTGCTGTAGAAAGTTATATGGCACAAAAAGGATTGTCGGACCAGCTCAAAGGCTTCAAGTGGGAGTTCAACCTCATACAAGACGACAAAACAGTTAACGCATGGTGTATGCCTGGCGGTAAGGTTGCCTTCTATACTGGCATTCTTCCAATTTGTAAAGATGAAACAGGTATCGCTATCGTTATGGGCCACGAAGTTGCCCACGCTATTGCCAATCACGGCCGCGAACGCATGAGCGAAGCGATGTTAGCAAATGGTTTGCTGAGCGGACTCAGTACTGCCGTTGGACAAAACCCAACTCTTACACAACAACTGCTTCTTCAATCGGTAGGTGTTGGCGCAAACTTAGGTATGCTTAAGTTTTCACGTGAAGATGAATCGGAGGCGGATCATATCGGGCTCATATTTATGACGATGGCTGGTTACGATCCGGAGCAGGCACCGATCTTCTGGCAAAGGATGCAATCCGTTGGAGGACAAAAGCCCCCGGAATTCCTTTCTACTCACCCGGCAGACGAAACTCGTATCAGGGATTTGCAGAAGTGGATTCCGGAGGCTAAGACTTACCAGAAGAAGAAGTAATCTGATTATTTATCGGTATTCAGGATCATCGGAGACTTGCCGTCTGTGATGATCACTTTTGCGTTGTTCGAAGTAACAAGCTCCTGTAGTGTCTTGATACCCTGCCATTTGATCATTAATTCAGTCAGGCCTTCATTTACAGTCTGGTTGTATTTCTTGATCGCTTCGGCTTCGATCTGCATACGCTCTGCTTCTTTATGCTGCTTCTGGATCACATATTCCATCTGCAATGCTTCCTGTTCCATCTTAAGTTTGGTCTCCACAGCCTGGAAGATCTGCGGAGGCATTGTGATCGACTTCACGAGCACTGCATCAACAACAAAACCCTTTAATTCAATACCAACTACAAGTTCGTCGTGGATCTCGTTTTCGATCTTCTTCCGATCGATAGCAAATAACTCTTTCGCATAGTAGGTGCCGAAGATATGACGACACACCGCCCGGAAGTTACTCTCAACAATCACTTCCTGGTAGTTCATGCCATAACGCGTATAAACTTCTTTCGCCGCTTCTGGCTTGACGTGATACAACAATGCGATCTCGGATCTTACCGTCAATCCTTCTTTCGTTGGTACATCGAGATCATTAAGAGCTTCAACAGTTCTCGTGTTGATCCTCTTCACTGTCGATACAAACGGGTTATAGAAATGCGGACCCGGTTGCATGTGGTCTTGTGTGATTCTTCCTAATGTTTGTTTGATACCAACCTGGCCGGGACGAACAACGGCGCAGGAACTCATGAAAGCGAGCAACAAAAGGCTCAGTGCTATATGCGTTTTCATATACAAGGTAATTTAGGCCTTGTAACAAACTAACGGTGGCAGTTATGCCAAAGCCAGAAATATACCCTTAAGGTTTCCTTAAAACGCTACACCAACAGCTACTGTATTGTTGGAATACTCATCAACGAGTATGAAAGAGCCATTCGATTTATTCTTATCGAAGCTGTCGATCAGCAATGGCTTTGCTGTTTTGATCTTCACACTTCCGATATCATTCATCTTCAACGACGACGGTGTTGTTTTCTCGAGAGTAGATGGTACCTGTACGAAGTTTATATGCGTGATCTTCGCTTTCGTAAGTGCAGTACCATTTTGAAGTAAGTATACCTTCGATGCATTGAATGGCTCCGAGTTAAGCCAGCAGATCGATGCTTCGAATTCAGTTTTAAGTGTAGTGAGTTGTGATTCGGGAACCAGCCAATCGCCGCGACTCACATCTACATTGTCTTCAAGTTCAACAACAACCGACTCGCGTGCCGAAGCCTGCTGAAGTTCTTCGTTGAACATACTGATGCGACTCACTTTGCTTTTTCTTCCTGAAGGCTGAACGACAATTTCGTCGCCCACTTTTATTGTACCACTCAATACACGCCCTGCATAACCACGAAAGTCGCGATGCGATTCGTTGCGTGGACGAATAACGTATTGAACAGGGAATCTTGTTGGCTTGCGATCGAGATCGGTGTTCACCTGTATCGTCTCGAGAAGATTCAGCAACGGTTCTCCATCGAACCACGGCATCGACGCCGAAGGACGTGTGATGTTGTCGCCCAGCAAAGAACATACGGGCATGATGGTGATCTCCTGGCCCGAAAACTGTATATCTTTTGTAAATGAAAGAAACTCTTTCTCGATCTCGCGGAAACGATCTTCCGCAAAATCAACGAGATCCATCTTGTTCACACAAACAATAACCTTGCTGATGCGAAGAAGATTGGAGATGTAATAGTGACGATGTGTTTGTTCGAGAATGCCTTTGCGTGCATCGACGAGAATGATGGAGACGTCGGCTTTGCTGGCTCCGGTGATCATGTTCCGTGTGTACTCAACGTGACCGGGTGCATCGGTGATGATGAACTTGCGCTTGCTGGTGTGAAAGTAGATATGAGCTACGTCGATGGTGATGCCTTGCTCACGTTCCGCGATCAGGCCATCGGTAAGAAGAGAGAGGTCGATAAAACTAATGCCTTTGCGTTGACTGGCGCGTTCTATTGCTTCGAGCTTATCGACCGTTATCGAATTGGTTTCATACAACAAACGGCCGATCAATGTGCTCTTACCATCATCTACACTTCCTGCAGTCGAAATACGTAATACTTCCATAACTAAAAATAGCCACTGACTTTCCTTAACTCCATTGCTGCTTCGGCACGCTTGTCGTCCAAACGTGTACCGCGCTCCGATATCACCGACGAGAGGATCTCATCGATAACTGTATCCAGCCTATCTGCTTCCGAAGGCAACGCTGCCGTGCACGACATATCGCCAACGGTACGGAAGCGTACTTTCTTCTTTACAATAACTTCATTCGCATCGCGATAAATGAAATCCGACACGGGCCAAAGCACATTGTCGCGTTCTATCACTTCACGTTCGTGCGAGAAGTAGATCGACGGAATAGCGAGTTCTTCTTCGCGGATGTAATTCCAAACGTCGAGCTCCGTCCAGTTGGAGATAGGGAACACGCGTACGTTTTCGCCCGGCTTTATTCTTCCGTTGAGATAGTCGAACAGTTCTGGTCTTTGATTCTTCGCATCCCATTGTCCGAACTCATCGCGCACCGAGAAGATCCGTTCTTTTGCACGGGCTTTCTCTTCATCGCGACGGGCACCACCTAAGCAGGCATCAAGCTTATGCTCTTCGATCATCCGAAGAAGGGTAGTGGTCTGAAGGGTGTTGCGGCTTGCATACTTTCCTTTCTCCTCGGTAACGCGACCTGCATCGATATCATCCTGCACGTAACCAACGATGAGGTCGATGTTGATCTTCTTCACCAGCCAATCCCTGAACTCAATGGTTTCAGGAAAATTATGTCCTGTGTCGACGTGAACGAGAGGGAATGGGATCTTGCCGGGGTAAAATGCTTTCTCGGCAAGACGTACCAGTGTGATTGAATCTTTGCCACCTGAGAATAAGATCGCGGGCCGCTCGAATTGTGCGGCAGCTTCGCGCATAATACTTATCGCTTCGTATTCGAGATCTTCAGGAAACTTCTTTCTGTCTATCGCCATTATTCTTACTTCTTCTGTTCAACCTTCTGTTCAATTTCATGTAAGCCACATTCCTTTGCCGATGTTTCCCACCACCATCTTCCAGCGCGAATGTCTTCGCCCGGTGCGATAGCTCTTGTGCAGGGAGCACATCCTATGCTCGGAAATCCTTTCTTGTGCAACGCATTTACCGGAACGTTATTCTTACTGATAAAATTCTCAACGTCTTCGAAGCTCCAGTGAAGGAGCGGGTTGTATTTAACCACCTGGTGCGCATCATCCCACTCAACGAGTTCCATCGACTGCCTGTTGACCGACTGGTCGGCGCGGATGCCCGTGATCCAGACTTTAGCGCCGGTTAGCGCGCGCTTCAATGGCACAACCTTACGAATGAAACAGCATTCCTTCCGGTTCTCTACGGAGTCGAAGAAACTGTTGGGGCCTTTTGCGAGGACCAACTGTTCTACCTGGTCGGAATTCGGGTAATAGACTTTTATCGGGAGCTTGTATTTGACGCGGGTGAGCTGGAGTACGTCGTACGTTTCCTGGAAGAGGCGACCGGTGTCGAGACTAAAGACTTCTATGGGGAGTTGGCGCGTGCCTATCCAGTAGCTGATCACCTGGTCTTCGAGCCCGAGAGAGGTGGAGAAACGGGCATCGGGGCCGAATTGGCCGGCAAACCACTTAAGGGCTTCCTCAGGAGCTAAGTTCTGTACCGCGGATCGGATTTCAGCGAGGGACATTCGGCAAAGGTACTGAATTCCTATCGAATTGATAGAACACTATTTTTTCAGCATGCTGAGCTTTATCTCCGTCAGCTTGCGCTTTGTGTCGAGAGAAAAGTCGCCATTCATAACCCAATCGTAGAAGGCTGGATCGTCTTTGAACACTGACTTTACTTCTTTGCCCTTATGCTTTCCGAAGTTGTAGATAACATCGCCTTTGGGTGTCAGGATCATGCGACCGGCGAGGTCTACCATTCCTTGAGAGGTAAGCTTCGAAAGGACTTCCATGTCGTTAACGATCTGGCCTACCTTGTTGCCAAGGGTGTCGGTAACTTCCTGGCTCTCGTAGCGCTCTATCTGTGCCAGCAAAACCTCCATGCTTGCATCGGTATCTGCCTCGGCAGAATGAGAGTTGTCGAGATCTTTCTTGCAATAGAATTGATAGGCGGCCTTCAGCGTGCGCTTCTCCATCATGTGAAAGATCTTCTGTGAGTCGATGATCTTCTTTCTCGAATAATCGAACTCGACATCGCACCTTAGAAACTCTTCGACGAGCACGGGCACATCGAACTTCATGATGTTGAACCCGGAGAGATCGCTTCCTTCGAACAGCTTGGCATACTCGCGCGCCACTTCTTTGAAAGTGGGCTTGCCTTTCACGTCCTCGTCGGTGATTCCATGAAACACGGTGGACTCTGCCGGTATAGGAATACCTGGGTTGATGAGATTCGCCTTACGAACGATTTCCCCGGAAGGGAACATCTTCGTAACAGCGATCTCGATAATGCGGTCGTGCTGAATGTTTGTTCCTGTTGTTTCGAGATCGAAAAAACAGATGGGGATCTTTAGATTGAGCTTCATTTGTAAGAAGCTATTGCCTTGTTGAACTGGTCTACGGTAACGCCTACTTTCTTCAGCGCTTCGAGCGCAGCTGCAAGAGGGAGCTTGTCTTTTGCCTGGGCTTTGTATGGAAGGATCAGTACATCTGCTCTTTGTTTTTCGGAGATCACCGAAGCGATCCTGTCCTGTTCCCAATAAATGAGAATGCCACCTTTGGGAGTGCCGTCGGCGAAGAGGTCGTACTGACGAATGAAATCATTCTCGGAGATCCCGGCCTGGGCATCGTATTCAACTTCGGCAATAACGCCGATGTGATGCTTGTAGTGAATGAATTGTGGTGTGTGATATACAGCGGAAGAACGGCTGGCGCTTCCGTCTATTACAATGAGCGGTGCATCACTGAGACTGATTGAGTTAGCACGTTCATCTGAAAGTACATAATCAACTTCATGATTGACTACTTTGAGTACGTGCACGATCATCGATGCGATCTCGGTGCGTCCGCTGGTGCCGACAACAACGAGACGCTGCTTGTTCTTAGCGAACTCATAAATGAATTCGGGCACCGTATATATCTTTAAACCAAGTTGTTGTGCCTTCTGCAGTTCAGCGTTACTTCGATTAACCGAAACACCGATGATTACTCCGTCGACCGATTTATCGGGCTCACCTGAAGTTGTAATGGTGTGACCGAGTTTGCGTAGTGCAGCGGCGACATGCTCGGTTGTGTCACTACCTGTCGCAATAAAGTGATACTTTTTAGTCCTATCCACGATAGCAAATAAAATGAAACTATTGTTGTTCTAAGGAACAACTTATACACAAATTAAGGTGTTTATTGAATGTTGACAAGTTTGAATTTTTGGGGATACCGATACTGTGCGTACGAGTACGTTTGTCTCCCTCGCCTTCGCGTAGCCGCTTCGGCGGGCAGGCCTTAAAGAAAACTCGTACAACAACCACGAAGTATGGAGCAAAGATCGACGTCACTGAGGGCATCGGCATCCGCCGGTGCAGGTAATAGAGCCAAGTTGCTCGTGAGAGACATCTCCGAGAGCCTGGGTAAGTTACCGCCTCAGGCGCCCGATCTGGAAGAAGCAGTTCTTGGTGCATTGATGCTTGAAAAGAATGCGCTCACTGCCGTGATCGAATTCCTTCGCCCCGAACATTTTTATTCGGAAGCACATAAGCTCATCTACGAAGCGATCATCGATCTCTTTAAGAACTCCGAGCCGGTAGATATGCGTACGGTTGTTAACCAGCTTCGCAAGAACGGCAAGCTGGAAATGATCGACGGCAATGGTGCCTTCAAGATCGCCGAGCTGACTTCAAAAGTAAGCTCCGCAGCAAACATCGAGTACCACGCCAGGATCATCATCGAGATGGCGATCAAACGCAGTCTCATCGAGATCGCATCCCAGATACATCATGATGCCTACGAAGACACCACCGATGTATTCGAGCTTCTCGACAAAACAGAACAGAACATCTTTCAAATATCCGACAGCAACCTTCGCAAGAACTACGACACTATGAAGTCGTTGATGTTCCAGGCGATACAGGAGCTGAATGAAAAGAAGAATCACAAGGACGGACTCACCGGGATACCGAGCGGCTTCTCAAGACTCGATCGTGTAACATCGGGCTGGCAGAAATCGGATCTCGTGATCATCGCCGCCCGCCCTGGTATGGGTAAGACTGCATTCATCGTATCGGCATTGCGTAACGCGGCCGTCGATTTCAACTATCCCGTCGCTATTTTCTCTTTGGAAATGGCTTCGCTGCAGCTCGTAAATCGACTGATCTCCGCTGAAGCTGAAATTGAATCGGAAAAGATAAAGAAGGGGAATCTCCAGCCTCACGAATGGACACAATTGGTTACGAAGACCAACCGTCTTACGAGCGCTCCTATATTTATAGACGACACACCCGCGTTGTCGATACTCGAGCTTCGCGCCAAGTGCCGTCGCTTAAAAGCGGAGCACAACATACAGATGGTGGTTGTCGATTACTTGCAGCTGATGAAAGGCGAGGCAGGAGGGAACCGCGAACAGGAGATCGCGTCGATCTCGCGTGCGCTGAAAGGTGTTGCGAAAGAATTGAACATCCCTGTGATAGCACTGTCGCAATTGAGTCGTGGTGTTGAAACGCGCGGTGGCGATAAGAGACCCCAGTTGTCCGACCTTCGTGAATCCGGTTCTATCGAACAGGACGCAGACATTGTTATGTTCCTCTATCGTCCCGAATACTATAAGATCACGGTAGACGAAGAAGGAATGCCTACGCAGGGTCTTGCCGAAGTTGTGATAGCCAAGCACCGTAACGGATCGCTGGAGAACGTGAAGCTGAAGTTCATAGGCAAGTACACGAAGTTCGCAGACTTCGACGGGCCTGTCGGCAACGAGAATCCTTTCTCGGGTATGATCACGAAAGAGAGCAGGCTGAATTCATTCAACAATGATAGTCCTCCGCCTCCGCTGCCTCCACCGGCTGACGACGAAACTCCATTTTAGATTATATTAGTGCTATGAAGGCTCTTGTTCTTACGGGACCAGGCACGATAGAATTAAAAGAAGTTCCAGTTCCACTGGTAACGCCTGGAAAAGCATTGGTTAAAATTAAAGCGGCTTCGCTCAATCGCCGCGACGAGTGGATCCGCGAAGGCAAGTATCCCAACATTCGCTTTGGCGGAACCCTGGGTTCTGATGGCGCCGGCATCGTAGAAAAAGTCGGTGACGAAAAAGATCATGACTGGATGGGGAAAGCGGTTGTTATCAACCCGAATATCGACTGGGGTCCGGACCCCGAAGTACAGTCAATCAGGTACACCATTTTAGGTATGCCGGTCGACGGCACTTTTGCCGAGTATATTCTCGTGAACACCGACAGGCTTCAGCATAAACCTTTTCATTTAGATTTTCTCCAGGCGTCGACGCTGCCGCTCGGTGGGCTTACGGCCTTTCGTGCACTGTTTCGTCGCGGGGGATTGAAGCCGGGCTATAACGTATTGATCTCGGGCTTCGGAGGTGGGGTGGCGCAGTTTGCTTTCCTGTTTGCGCAGGCGGCCGGTGCCAACGTGTATGTTACTTCCGGCAGCGACGAGAAAGTGGAGAAGGCGTTGAAGATGGGAGCGAAGGGAGCCTACAACTACAAGAAACAAAACAACTACACTGATCTTTGGAAGACGAAAGGTGGCTTCGACATCGTGATCGACAGCGCTGGCGGCGACCAGATCAATAACTTCATTAAGGTGCTTCGTCCGCACGGACGTGTTGTATTTTATGGAGCTACCAACGGAAATCCTTCGAAGGTCGACATGTATCGTATGTTCTGGCATCATCTCTCGTTGCAGGGAACTACGATGGGTAACGACAACGAGTTCAACGAAATGCTGGAGTTTGTAAGCAAGCACCAGATAAGACCGATGGTTGATTCGATAAGACCATTCTCACGCATCACTGAATCTTTCTCCGATATCACGCGGCCTAACAAGGTTGGGAAGATTGTTTTTCTCGTGAATGGATAGGCTTCACCAGCTGGAGGAATTTCTGAAAGAAGATCCTGAAGATCCGTTTAACAGTTATGCGCTTGCTTTAGAATATTTGAAGTCGGACGTCGGTAAAGCGCGCGATCTTTTTTTTCTTCTGATAGAAACCCATCCAAATTATCTTCCGACATATTATCCATTGGCGCAATTACTTATCGAACAACAAGACGTCAAAACGGATACGATCTTTAAGAAAGGAATAGAAATGGCCCGTCAACTTAACGACGCGAAAGCTCTGAAAGAATTAACGAGCGCCTATAACGACTGGCTCTTTGAGCAGACTTAAAGTTTACTTTTTCTGTGTTTTCAGTGGCTTCCGTGAGAAATTACTATCTTGCCCGGTATGAAGATTTTAGTGTGTATCTCCTGTGTTCCCGACACCACATCGCGGATCAATTTCATAGATAATAACACAAAATTCGACACCAGCGGAGTTCAATTCATCGTGGGACCTTACGATGATTATGCGCTTGCGCGTGCTGTCGAAATAAAAGAAGCAAACGCCGGCACTACACTTACAGTTTTGAATGTAGGACTTGCCGATACAGAGCCGATCATTCGCAAAGCGTTGGCTATCGGCGCCGACGATGCCATTCGTGTAAATGCAGAGCCTACCGATTCTTTCTTCGTGGCGTCGCAGATTGCGGAGCACGCAAAAGGTTTCGACTTAATATTAATGGGACGTGAGTCTATCGACTTCAACAGCGGTGTTGTCCACGCCATGGTGGGAGAGATGTTGGGTATTGCGTCGTTCTCGCCGATCATGAAGCTGGATATAAACGGCACTACTGCGAAGATGGCGCGTGAGATCGAAGGTGGTAAAGAGCTTCTCGAAGCATCGCTGCCGTTGGTGTTAGGATGCCAGGAGCCGATTGCCGACTGGAAGATCCCGAACATGCGGGGTATTATGAGTGCAAGAACGAAGCCGTTGAAAGTTGTTGAACCGAAAGCAGTGAACGCAGAAGTGAAATTGAAAAAGTTTGAACTTCCTGCTCCGAAGGGCGCGGTGAAGATGATACCGGCAGATAATGTTGGTGAGTTGGTAAGATTATTAAAGAATGAAGCGAAAGTATTATAAAAGTGCAACGTGCAACGTGCAATGAGTGTTTGGGAAACATTAGAGTTTTATGAAAGTATTAGTGTTTGTTGAAATTGACGATAAGAAGATCAGGTCGACTTCATTAGAAGCTATTGCTTACGCAAATGCGATGGGTGCTGATGTAACTGCAATTGCTCTCGGGTCTGCGGGCAGAGCCTCGTTAGAGGCTCTTGGTAAATACGGAGCTAAGAAAGTTCTTCATGCTTCGGATAGCAAACTCGATCAGCCTATTGCCCAGGCGTATGCAACAGTGATTACAAAAGCATTGACGGATGAGAACGCCGAAGTGCTGGTGCTTGCCAACTCGTCGTTGGGAACGCCTGTTGCTGCTAAGGTTGCTATTCGCACCGGGGCAGGATTGGTTTCTAATGTGGTAGATCTTCCCGATACAAGCTCCGGCTTTAGCGTGAAGAGAAGCATCTATACAGGTAAAGCTTTTTCGGTAGTTGAAGTTACCGGTGCAAAAAAGATCATTGCTATAAAAAAGAATGCTGCCGAATTGAAAGAGGTTGGCGGCACTGCACAGGTGGTTGACTATCCCGTGAATTTGCCGGACACGGATTTTAACGCAAAGATAACATCGACAGAAAAAGCTACCGGCGAAATACTGTTGCCCGAAGCCGACATTGTTGTGTCGGGAGGCCGTGGTATGAAAGGCCCCGAGCACTGGGGAATTCTTGAAGAGCTGGCAAAGGAATTACATGCGGCCACGGGTTGCAGCAAGCCTGTGTCTGATATGAACTGGAGACCACACCATGAGCACGTTGGACAAACGGGCGTGAAAGTTGCGCCACAGCTTTATATAGCCGTTGGCATTTCGGGAGCTATTCAACACCTGGCGGGAGTGAATTCGTCGAAGTGTATTGTCGTGATCAATAAAGATCCTGAAGCTCCTTTCTTTAAGGCAGCAGATTACGGGATCGTTGGCGACGCATTCGATGTGGTACCGAAATTGACTGCTGCAATTAAAGCGGCCAAATAAAATTTTTGATTACCCGGGCAGGTCGTATTTATCCATTTTTTATAGTAATATCGTAATCTAGATAGGGCGCGTGGCACAAAGGAAAATCAAGCTTGAAATATTAGGTCTATCATCCAGCCAGTCTACAACGGGTTCTTTTGCACTCGTTCTTGGTGAGACCGAGGGAAACAGGCGACTGCCGATTATTATTGGTATGTTTGAAGCGCAGGCCATCGCAATCGAGATCGAGAAGATCATTCCCAACCGTCCGATGACCCACGACCTTTTCAAATCATTTGCAAGCACATTCCATTTTCATGTTGAAGAGATCGTGATCTCCGATCTTAAGGAAGGTGTGTTCTTCGCGAAGATCGTTTGCACCGACGGCCTAAAAAAGACAGAGATCGATGCGCGTCCTTCCGATGCAATTGCAATCGGTCTGAGATTCGATTCGCCTATCTACACTTATGAAAACATACTGGCTGAAGCCGGTCCAATAATGTAACTGGTCGAGCTCTTGTGCGGTGCGAAAGGCTTGATTTAAAAGACCTTTTCGCTCCATATATTTATAGAATGCGCTGGTGTGACTGTTAAGACTCAGCCATCCTCCTCGGTAGTCGGGGTAAATAAAATTCGCACGTCGCGTATTGCTGGTCACCGTAGTGCGCGCGATCTCTGTATAATCCAATGAAATATTTTCGGCCAGGTATGCATCACTCACTTTCGTAAAATGCGTCCATGCCTTATCAAAGTAAGTGTCGAGGTATCCGGGTTGAAGGGAAAGTTTCCGATCGTAATAATATTTTGATTCATACATCGCCACACGTTTTAAAGTGCATGGCGAGTAAATAGTTTCGTTCGTCTGCATTACTGATTGCTGCGAGCATTTTTTCATAATCCGATACGATCGCAAGAAATTGCTTGCGATCAGAAAGAGTAAGATTCAGGAAGAAGGTCCCATCTTCAGAACGGCCACGATTGCTACTTGGAAAAAAATCGAGGCGATAGAACTGTGTCAGGTATCCCGATCGTAAGATCAGGTCGCGATATACCAGTTGCAGGTGTGTTGGAAGGAAAATATTTTTGAACCTGTGCTGCTATTTCCAGGGCTTTATCGTCATGTCCATACTGGTAAAGATACCCGATGATGCCAGAGTAGTCGTTAAGTAACCTGCCGCCAAAGTAGTCGGGTTGATCGCCCAGTTGGGTAAAGCACCATTTGATCTTTTCAGTATCGCCAACTGCAGCATACAACGACGCAAGCATGTGGTATCCACCTTTGTAATTGATTGCCCTCAAACCATCGGGTTCATAGCTTCCTCTCGGGTAAAAGAAATCAAATGTGTTACGGGCACGTTCACCAGAAGAAGGGGAGATGATATTGAGCAGATCTTTTACTTCCTGTTCGGATACTTTTCCGAAGGTGAGCCAGTTTTGTATCGATTGGTTAAGGTTGGCGCTTAACGTCGGGTTGAGATGTAATGAATCGGTAAAGAAATGAATAATTCGTGGATAGAGTTGAGTCGCTTGCTTACGCAAAACTGTTTCGGGATCGCGACCTGGATTGTAATAATTATCGAAGGCCAGGCTGTAGATAAAGTCATTCGACTGTAACAACTCTAATGCCCGGGATCCATCTACAGATTGCTTCAGATCGAGATCGCGATCGAGCAGGCCGACGAGTTGTTTCTTCGATGGGACATCGAAGCTCTTGTCTACCAACATCAAAAGGCGATAAGTGGAATTGGCGAGGTTGATACGATCGTTCTTATCTTTTATGTTTTCGATGAAGGCATTGGCACTGCCGGTGGCCAGTCGTTCCTCCGTGATCAGGTAATTACTTTTTGTGATCACGCTCACTTCACTGCTTTTCAGAAGTGGTATGGCGGCTTCGCGAACCTGTGCAACTACATTTTCATTTTTACTCCGGTTGCCTTCGTACCAATACCATGTGCAGAGCACTACGGCGATCAAAACGGCAACGCCAAGAGCAATGTTAGTGGCGCCGTATTTCATAAACGCCCGCGTTACACGTACATGGTTGGCGCTTTTCTTTAGATACTCTTGTATGTCGTTAAGGAGGTTCTCCGATTCCTTCCATGTTGTTAAAGGATCGGACGATCGCTCGGCATATCGGTTGATCCAGCCGGTGTTCGGGTTGGAAGTCGCATACCAGTTTTCAAAATAGGTGAGAGGTCCTACCGGAAGCAGGTAGCCCGATCGTTTGCCGCTTTGCTTCCAACGTTCGAGTTGCTTGCGCAGATCGAGAAATGTATTGTAGTAAGCATATTCGTTCGAAGCCCACTTGCGAAGCTTGCCCCAGTTGCGAATAAGACTTTCATGGGTGATGTCAAGCACGGTGTCGGCCGACAACTCTGCTACGTTGTCTTTAAATGGGCGGATGAACGAATTGCCTTCTTCACGGAAGACATCGATCACGTCGCCGACGATAGCAGAAGTAATTTCTGGCCGGTTGATGATCGCTGTAATTTCGCCGAGTGTCATCCGGTTTCGAACGGCACGCGAGTTGTCGATCCTGGTAAGACAAGAAAAAGTTAAAGCGATAATATTCTTTGCATCTTTCCCGGAGATAGGATGAGCCGTGTGTCGCTTGTTGTATAGATCTGCTGCGCCCTCGTATAACCTGCTTGCATGATTTTCAATCACTTTGCTGAGACCAGTCTTCTCGTAGAATTTTTTCTGGTAGTCGGGCAAGGAAGCAAACCACGTTTCGAATCGCTGTGTGTCTTCGGGAGGTAACTCCGATGCGGGCATGCCGCCAACCATTGCGTAGTGGATGAGGTCCATCTCATCTTCGCCGTTGTTTGCCTGCAGCCAGATCTGGCTCAGTGCATGTTGCAGTATCGGGAGTTGATCAACACCTTCCGAAAGATCATACACCAAACGGTCGGCAAGACGTTGCGTGATCCTGTTACCACTAAGTATGGCGGGTTCTTCAATAACCTGCTTTAACTCCCTGCGCTTAAGTCGCGGAACAAAGAACTGGGAGTACCCGATATATTCCGGGAGACCGCGAAACGACGAACACTGCCCGATATAATCGGACCGCATCGTACACACAACGTAGATCGGCAGGTTTTGCTGAACGGCGATCCGCGCCGTTTCGAGCACGAGATTCACTACGATCTGCGAATCTTGTGAAGGCGTTTCGTTAAAATAATTTTCAGGATTCGTAAAGAACTCTTCGAACTGGTCGATAAGGATCAGCAGGTTCGATGCGCTTCTTGTTTTGATTTTCTTTTCAGAAGTGGAAAGCTGTTGCCACTTCTCATCCTGTTCATTGATGTAGAGATCGGAATTAAGGTAGAGATCGGTGAGCGAAGAAAATCCACGGCGCATCTCGGTCTCGATCGTATCCTGTTGAAGCTGAAAGGAGTTGGCGAGCGCTTTGGAGATATTCTTTATGGGCGAACGCTCGGGTCTGAAATCAACGACGGTCCAGTTTGCATACTTCGCTTTGAAAAAACCGGCGCGTGCATTCGGGATCAATCCAGCATAGATCAATGAAGATTTACCTTCACCTGAAGCGCCCGTCAGCATGAGGAACTTTCGTTCTTCTAATTGCGCTGTAACCTGGTCTACCTGTTCTTCACGACCCTTGAAATAAAGGCTCTCTTCCTCCGTGAAGGAACGGAGGCCGGTGTATGGACAGATATTAGTTTCAGTTGCTTTCATCGACGTACGCTGTGGGACGATTTAAAAACCACGGGCGATTCATTTCATAGGATCTCCATTCAGGATGAGTCTCCACGGTTCGATCACGCAAATTGCATCCATAGAAAATATTCGAGGTTGCAGTTGCAAAGCCCACCACAGAGATATTTCGGTTTACATAGTTAGCGGCTTCGTATGTGTTGCCATTCTTCGCTAACCCGCGTACGATCAAGCTCAGCCCAAAGTATTTCACTCTTACATTTTTAATAGTGACGGTAGCAGCGTCGAGGTCGCCGGGCCGATTACGAAGAGCCAGTGCGCTTGCGAGGGCTATTTTGTTGCTCTGAACATTTCCAAGAGTCTTTAATCGCGACGTACACACAGCTGAAGAGTCCATCATCCGGTCGACGATGGGTGTCTTAATGTTGGACAGCAATGCGCTCTCTGCGCCAAATGCATATAACGCTCCGCGGTTCTCCTGCGAACTGAACATACTGATTATCCTTTGGGCATCATCGAACATGTCGAATTTTACCAGGTCGCCGATAACTTCGGCTGTGAGCGTCGCCGTGAACCCCGTGTTGAAAGAATTATAGAACAATGCCTTCAGGTGGTCGGCATTGACCTGGCTTGTATAGTATTTAAGCCTTTCGGGCTCGTTGTTTTCGGCGGCTCCGCGCGCAGCATACAGGTATAAGAATGCGAGATTGACCCGCTTCGACCCGGGATTGGCAGCGAGGGCCTTTTCCAGTTTTGCCATAACACGGTAGGGCATTATTCGTGATGCAGTGTACACAACGTCGGTTGCTACAAATTGATAATCGCGCAAATACAACTCGAAGTATTTCAGCTCTGCCTCCGTTGGATAAAATTTATTGAACAGGTCGTGATCGAGAGTGTATTCGAGGAAGGCTTCGGTGGTATAGAAGAAGTGGAACAGTTTGTGGTTCATTCGGATGAAATGGTGTTCGGATATCCGGGTAAAGAAAGAGGAACTTGCGCGGCATCATGATCTCGTCGTTCGAGCTGATCTCTATGGTCGGAATTTTTCCTTCGAGATAGGCGGGATTCACACTCATGTATAGTGCAACAGCCTTGTCGAACAACGGCGTGTAATTCACGCGGAGTGAATCGGCATCGCTCACCTGCAGTTTTCTCATGTGAATAATTGCCTGGTCCTTATACGATAAAGCCGTTCGGAAATTCCTTTCATCCTGGTTCTTCTCGGTGGCTTGCAGTACTTCGCGGTATTTTGAAAAGAAGAAGTCGAGCTGTTTATTGTTGCTATACTCCAGGTTCAAGTCAAACGATAAATCGATTTGTTGATCGTTCTCGATCGCTGCAGTAGTGAATTCATACGGTTTGCAGCGAGCAAGAAGCCTCGCGTAAAAATCCGATTCTTTTATGTTAACCTTCGCACAATAATCTGCAACAAATTGATCCAGTCCCTCAAGATTTCCGTAGTCGAAGAAAGTACCGGCAATGTGATAAGCATTGTCGGGCATCGTTGAATAATCGTTTTGAAAGTAACTTTTATTGTAGGTCAGCAATGTATCGACGGCAGCCAATGCGAGCTTCGCATTTCCCTTCGTTGCGAACAGGTATCCCAACTCCTGGTACAGGCCATTGAAGTTAAAGCCCCATTGGTAGAAGCCTTTTTCCACAAGCCTGTCGCGCGCAAACTTCGACGCAATCCATGCCGATTTAGTTGGTGTTTCAGCGAAGGGGGACAATTTTGTGATGATCTCATTTAATTCGTCGGATGTGAACGCATGCCTGTTGATGGCATGTTCAAGAGCGCGATCGAAGTGTTCGATTGCCACGAACGTTGAGGGCTCGTTGTGAAGAATGTCCAACACGAGTTGTGCGCAACGTCTGCCATTGCTGTTCCTTATTTTCCCGATATCAGCCGCCGGTTTATAGAAATACGCGAGCTCAAGGATATCGGAAAGATCAACTACTTCTTTAACGAAAGAACCCAACTCCTTGCCATTACTGTATGACACTTTGAACGATCCAAGCAGGCTGTCGGAAAGCGTGAGACCCTGCATGATCTCGCGATGAGGTTCGGTTGTTCCCTGGTATACCAACTGCGATGTGATACCCGTGATAATGTTCATCCGTTCGATCGGGTCATTGACGGAAGCTGCTACGTCGGCGATCGTGATGTCGCCGTGCATGATCTCTTCACAAAAAGCAACAGCGCGGTATGTCATCAGGATATTCTTGTTGCCGGCAAATGCAAGCGACTTCTGTTTCAGGCTATTCAATACATAAGAATCCTGTCGTTGCCAGTAATCCCGCACGAGGAACGATGAGAACGTAAGAAGTGAGATGATTGCAAACACGGCGGCAATTTTACCCGCGCCATAACGAACAATTGTTCTTGTTATAATATGCTTGCGGGCACTTCGTCTTAAGAATTCTCTTGAATCCTGGTCGATAGCATTTGAGCGTGCGAGCTTTGTTGCCTTATCACCTTCTCCTTCAAGATAGCGCGCGATCCACGCGGCATTCGGCTTCTCGTCGCTGATCCATTTTTCGAAGTAGGTGAGAGGTCCCATGTACAGGAGGAAGTCGTCCGACCTGTTGTGCGAGATCCAGCGGTTGAGCTGGTGACCGAAGTCGCGCGATATAGTATAACTGTCGTATTCTTCTTTGGCCCACTGCTCCAGGTTCTCCCAGTTTCGTATCAGGCTCTCGTGGGTGATATCGAGAACGTCGTCTTCTTTGAGCTCGGGAGTTTCGTCGGCGAAAGGACGCAGCAAAGTGTTGCCAGGTTCACGGAAAATATCGAGGATCCTTCCTACGACCTTTGAGTTCAAATGAGGTACGTTGATGATAGCCGTGATCTCGGCCAGCGTCATGCGGTTTCGTACAGCGCGACCATTGTTGATCTTCGTCAGGCATTTGAATGCCGCCTTGATCACCAGCTTCACATCATCGTCGCTGATGTTTTCTTTGTACTTGTCGCGAAGATATCCGCCATCCTGTATATACAGCTTGTCGGCATGTGTGTTGAGTACATTCTGCAGGTCGGGCTGGTCGTAGCACTGCTGAACATTTTTTGGTAAGCCTGCAAACCACGTGTTGAATTTCGCGCGGTCTTCCTCTGGTAACTCAATGCCTTTCATTCCACCCACCATAGCGTAGTGGATAAGGTCCATGGTAACCTCGCCGTCATAGGCAGCTTTCCAAACCTGGTTCAGCGCATGCTGAAGTATTGGTAACTGGTCGGTGCCTTCAACGATATCGTGAATGAGTCGCTCTGTGAGTCGCCGGGAAATTGTGTTGCCACTAAGCAGTGCTGGCTCCTCGATCACTTCACGAAGTTCATTGCGATTTAATCTCGGAACAAAGAACTGCGAGAAACCTATGTATTCAGGAAGACCACGGAATGCAGCACACTGCCCAATGAAGTCGGACCGCATAGTGATGACGACATAGATCGGCAGATTTTCTTCCAGTGCGAGACGGGCTGTCTCCAATAAAAGATTTGTTACCGAGTTTGCCTCCTGCGAAGGAACGCCGTTCTCAAAATTCTCGGGATTTGTAAAGAATTCTTCGAACTGGTCTGCAAGTATGATCAGGTTTGATGCGCTGCGCTTTTTTTCTTTTTTGGATTGCTCGCTCTCTTCGGCCCACTCGGGCGACTTCATATCATAATAGAGTGCGGAGCTTTTGTAAATATCTACGAGTGCCGAAAATCCGTAGCCGAGTTCGGTCCTTACCGTATCGGGGTTGATGTCCAGTTGCTTCGCAAGGGCGTTGCTCAAATTTGTTAACGGGCTGCGCTCAGGCCGGAAGTCGACGATCGACCAGTTCGAGAACGATGCTTTGAGAAAACCTGCCTTCGCGTTCGGAATGATACCGGCGTATACAAGAGATGACTTACCGTCGCCCGATGCACCCGTAAGCATGATGAACTTATTCTGCTCGAGCTGCCGGGTGGCGGTGTCGATATGTGAGTCGCGTCCTTTAAAATAGATCGACTCGTCCTCGGTAAAAGGACGTAAGCCGGCGTAAGGACATGTCTTGTAGTCTTCGAACATGTAAAGGAAAGTCTATGGTTCGATGACTTTGATGTAAACTTTCTTGATCTCTTCGGGAACCTCCTTCTTCGGAACAACAAAAGAAACAACCTTCGGAGCTTTGAAGATCCTTGCTGCATTCGTCTTTGGATCATCTTCGCCTACGAGCATGATCGGTGTTGGTGACGATGCACCGCCAACTTGTTTCCAGATCTGCTTTACAAAGGGGAGCGCCCAATCGGCAGCATACCGAAAATAGATCACGGCCAGCTTGCTTCGCTGGATCTGTTGTTTCGAAAGCTCGCGGTATTCATCTTCACCATCGGGCGCAATGTTCATCGTTTCGATGGGGTAAACATTGCTGATGAGGTCGGTGATGTGTTGAGCTTCCTGCTCATCCTGCTGGTTGAAGATGAAGAAGATGTCGGTATCTTTTGTGTCGAGCTGAACATGTTCCTTTTTCAACATAATGACACGCATGTCATCAACCAGTTGCATGGCGCCAGCGCTGTTGGAAAAGGTCATGTTGCGTGTAATGGTATTGCGGATGTAGTTGATGAACTTTGCCTGCGAGGGCTTCATCTCTTGCCCGCCTTCGGGAGTAAACCACACGAATGTTTGAAACTCCTGTGAAGCATCAGCAGAACGCTTTTTGGCTTCGTCGAATTGAAATGCCGGGAACGAGATTTCTTCATTTTCTTCGAAACGCCTCCCGAACTCATTACCAACGATGTGCAGCGAGCACTGAGCTTTCGCAAGTGCTTCCGACGTTTTCTCGCGGAACGCATTTTCATCCGAGGGACAATCGATACCCGGAACTACGTTGAAGCCGGCCTTCTGAAGTACGATGGCCATTTCTTCGCGTTTCGCTTTCAACTCGAACGAAGTCCAGGCGAGATATACGGTGGGAGCACTCTCTCTAACGATTGCATATCGCATGTTCTCGGGAACAGAGGCGCTGATCGTGTTAACTGTAAACTCTTTTAACGATGAAGTGAGCGCTGTATTCAGCGGCGGCGGGCCTTGCCGCGAACGTTTGATGCCCTGTACGATCTCCTTGACCGCGTTGGCGACCTTATTGATCTGGTTCCGGTATATCGTTGCGTTCTGGTTGCCGGCACCGTGAGAGTCGTCTTCGTGGCGAAGCGGGCGATTAACACCCGACGATTTGTAAATGAAATCTATGGACCTAAGGCTTCCGGACAGCTCCTGTTCGAGCAGTTGTACATCTTCCGTATCGATCTCGTGGATCCTGATGGGCAGGATGCGGCTGGCAACGTTTCCGTTGGACAACCCGACATCGATCCCAAGCGACGTTCCGGCGGCTAACTTTTTGAAAGCGAGGAACTCCTGTTGCCAGGCGAAGCTGGACGTGTCGCAATATGTATTTGAGATGATCGGGATGAAGATCAGGGACTTTAGTTTTCCGGCAAGCGATTTATCGACGTTGTGGGTTTCCCGCAGTCCGTCGTCGGGGTTCTCGTCGAAATAGATTGAAAGCTTGTCTTTGAGTGTGGCTACGAGTTCCAGCGAGAGGTTGTGAACGAAGTCAGAGACCCACTTATCGTACTTGTTGTCGTTTTGGCGGTAGCTGATAAAAATATCGTACTCGAGATCGGGAAAGATCGATGCCATAGACAGCGGGGTGGTTTAGAAAAAGACCGTTAATGATACCGAAAGATTGGGGTATTATCAAACGTTTTTGCCGCTTCTTGTGGCTCTTTAATCAGTTACTCATAACGCAACGCGTCGATCGGGTTCGACAACGCAACTTTGATCGTTTGAAAGCTTACGGTGGCAACGGCGATAAACAGTACCGATAGCGCCGCTATAATAAAGACAAGAATGGAGATCGGCGCGCGAAAGGCGAAACTTTCCAGCCAGTCATTCATAACCAGGTATACCAACGGAATACCAACGACGGCGGCGATCAGGATAAGTCGTATGTAATCTCTCACGAGCAACGCGAACAGCGCAGGCACACTCGAACCTAATACTTTCCTGATGCCAATCTCCTTCGTGCGTTGTATCATCGTGTAAGAAGAAAGTCCAAACAATCCTATGCAACCTGTAAGCAACGCGAGGATCGCGAATGCCGTAAACAATTCTGCAAATTGTTCATCACCTTTATACTGCCTGTCGAAGTATTGATCCAAAAAGAAGTAATCGAATGGATTGCCAGGAAATGATTTCTGCCACGCTGCCTTTACATGATCTACTACTTTAGGAAGATCGGACGAGGCAATCTTTATTGAATAGAATTCTCCTTCAAACGGATCGCAGTAAAACATAGTTGGTTCGAGTCGTTCTTTAAAAGATACCTGGTGGTAGTCGTTCACAACCCCAACAACGACCGGGTTCCAATCCCAGCCAATCACCGTTATAGCCTGGCCTATTGCGTCGTCGGGACTTTTGAAACCGAGAGACTGAACGGCAGATTCGGTGATCACCACCGATGTGTCCCTGTCGTTCAAATACTGACGTGAAAATATTCGACCGGCGATCACTTTCATTTCGAACACTTCATTGAAATCGTAGTCCATGCTATTAAGCCTGACGGTAATCTGTGTGTCGTCGGGTGCGCCGTAACGTTTCACATTATTCTTATACTCACGCACCATACCGGGAATAGTCGATGAGCCGGTAACCGCAACGATCGACGGATCTTTTTTTAGTTCGTTACGGAAAGCATCCATCTCGTTGTTCCCGCTGCGCGGAGCACCGATACCCGGGCGTTGTAGCACCAGCACGTGATCTACGTTTACGCCGATATCGCCATTCATCATGTACTTGAGCTGGTTGAAGACGATGAGGGTTCCCGAGATCAAAACAACCGAAGCGGTGAATTGAAAAACGATCAACGATTTTCTTAGTGCGACACCGCTGGTGGAACGATGAAGTTTTCCTTTCAACACTTTGGCAGCATCGAAGGAAGAAAGCACAAATGCAGGATAGATCCCCGACAGGCAAGTGCCGATCAGCCATATGGCTACAACTAACAATAGAAACCACGATGATACCAGACAGGAAACCGAAAGATCGATGCCGGAGATAGAATTGAATAAAGGCAACACGGCACCTGCGATTGCAAACGAGAAGAGTATTGCGACTGCATTGATAGAAGCAGCTTCACTTAAGAATCTTGTAATGAGCTGGGAGCGTAGTGCACCCATGACTTTATAAACACCAACCTCCCGCGCTCGCTCTGCCGCCTTCGCCGTTGAGAGATTGATGTAGTTGATCCAACCAATTACAAGAACAAAGATGCCGACAAGGCCGAGCATCAGCACGTAACGTTCGTTGCCATTAGCCTCCCATTCTTCTGCAAGGTTAGATGTTAAATGAATGTCGCGAAGCGGCTGAAGGAATAGAACATTCCGTTCGCCCGGGTTCTTACTTTGTGGTTTATAAAAATCAACCAGTGAAGGAAACCTGGATTCCAACGTGGCAACGTCGGTACCTTCCTTTACCTTGATATACGTGTACATGTCGTTGCGCGACCAACCGTCGAAGCGTTCGCGGAGATAATCGGTAATGTTGCGACCAGGATATGTTCTTGTAAATAAAGTGTTATAAGAAAAAAGTACATCGAACTTAAGGTGAGTGTTATCAGGAACGTTATCGACAACGCCAGTCACCACCACGGTTTCGTTATTGTTATCATCATCGTGCATGTGAAGAACCTTTCCCAATGGATCACTTTCGCCAAAGTAAATGTTCGCCATCTTTTGCGTGATCACAGCCGTGCCAGGTTTTGCGAGTGCCGTGGTGATATCGCCCTGTGTGAGTGTATATCCCATCATAAGCAGGAATGCAGAATCAGCATAAAGAAATTTTGTCTGCTTGATCGCTATGGGGACTGATGCTTCTTCGTTGGTGAGAACCACGTTGTTCTTATAGCCGAGATTGTAGAGGCGTGCGTAGCTTTCGACTCCTTGCTGGGTCATCAGGGCCGGTCCTACGCCGGGATAATTTTCGGCGGTGCGGGTTTCGAGCTCACCATCGTTGTAACGTTCCAACGCCACACGGTAAACATTGTCGCCCTCTTGTACAAAATCCTCGTAAGAAGTTTCAAAGAACACATATTGTGAAACAAGCATAAACACGGCGATGGCGATCGAGAGGCCCGCAATGTTAATGGTAAAAAAGAATATGTTTTTGCTTAGTGTTCTAAGTAGGCGCATAAGTGGTTTAAAGGTAACAGATCGACATCGACTTATATCCAACTAGCGCGCCAAAGTTGGAGTGTGTAAATGCTTTAAAATGCCGTCCGCAAATGATGCTGGCGCTCTAAAGTGGGAAATGGTGTTCGCCAGCGGTCATAGAGATTTAAGAAGATTGCCCTTAATTTTGAGATCTTGAACTCTTTTTTGAATTGGAAGTGTCGGCTGCTGAAATAGATTAAGCACAATGAAGTTCCTAAAAATCATTCTTTTCACCTTAATCACAAGTGCTTCAATCAACCTCCTTGCCTTTGGATTACGATTTCTAATGCCTAAGAAAGAACTCGGAGATCTCATCTCAGCACTTGCCTTTTCAACTGTCGTTGCCATCGTGATTGGAATGGCAATGATTCTTAATCAAAAGAAAATTCTCGGATGGTCGATGATAATTGGTGCAGGTCTAACCTCGATCTTTTGGGCTTATGCACTTTACTCCCTCTCCCAACATGGATGGTGACCATCGCATTATTCATCTCACAACATCACCACCTTCCCCGTCTTCACCGATTCATCACAGGCAAACGCTATGCGCAAACTGTTTACCGCATCCTGCACATGATCGGTAAGATCTATATTCTCACCTATTGCTTTTAAAAAATATCGCTGCTCGCGGTTGCAAAGTTCCTGGTGGTCGGGTTCATCTTCCAGGTTGATCCAGTCGTCGGCTTTTATGAACTGATCTTTTTTGTCGAGGGCGGCGTGATGGTAGCGAAGCGATTCAGTCTTCGTGTGCGACTCTACCGAATCGGATTTTCCTGAACCGCCGGCTTCTTTCGCAACGATCGATACACAACCTTTTGGACCTATCACATCTTTCACGAAGAAAGCTGTTTCGCTCATCATCGGTCCCCAGCCTGCTTCATACCAGCCCACCGATCCATCTTCGAAGCGGATCTGCAACTGGCCATAGTTATAATTGCCGGCAGGGATCTCGTCGGTGAGGCGGGCGCCAATGGCGGATACCTGTATGGGCTTCGAGCGCGTCATCTGGCACATCACATCTATATAGTGTACGCCGCAGTCAACAATCGGGCTCAGGCTTTCCATCAGGTTGCGATGTACCGTCCACATCTGTCCGTGACTCTGTTGGTTCAGGTTCATTCGCATCACCAACGGTTTACCAAGTTCGTGCGCGATCTCCACGAAACGTTCCCACGATGGATGATGACGGAGTATATAACCGACAACTAATTTCTTATTGGCTTTCTTCGCTGCCGCGGCAACACGTTCGGCACCTGCAACAGTATCGGCCAGTGGTTTCTCAATAAATACATGACAACCCTGTTCAAGTGCCATAATAGCAAAACGTTCATGGGTGTCGGGATAAGTTGAGATGCACACCGCGTCGGGTTTGGTTGCGCGCAAGGCTTGTTCGTAGTCGGTGTAAAGTGCATATCCGCCGCCAAGCTTTTCATTAACGGCATCTTTACTTTTTCCTGTTGAAACGAGGCCGCAGATCTCCACACTTTCCATTTGATGGTAAGCCTGCGCATGCGATGCACCCATGTTGCCACAACCGACAACGAGAATGCGTAACTTGTTTTGAAGAGCCATGCCGCAAGGTCTCTTAAAATGATTAAAGATTCAAGAGATCGGTTCGCTTACTTCCTCCACAGCTTTCCCTCCACAACTCTCTTTATCAAATCATCCTTATAATTCCTGCTCACCGGGATTCGAAAGCCCTGTATGAGTATTTCGTTATCTTCAATTGTGTCGATCTTAGAAATCGAAACGATATAAGATTTATGAACGCGCATGAATGACTGATCGTTGAGATTCTGCTCCACGTTCTTTAAGTTAAGCAACGCGATATATTTTCCTTTCGTCGTGTAGAATGTTACGTAGTTCTGCATGGCTTCAACGTAAAGGATTTCGTTGAAGTAGATCCTTTCGTAACGGTAGTCGGACTTTATAAAAAAGTATTCATCGGTTGAACCCGGCTCCGCGGAGGTTGCACCCGACTTCGCCAGGAGCTTATGGTAATCTCTCGCCTTATTGATGGCAGTTACGAATCGCGCAAACGTGATTGGCTTTACGAGATAATCCATCACATCAAGTTGAAAACCATCAAGGGCATATTTGGGATACGCAGTGGTGATGATAACCATCGGACGATTTTGCGCCGTCTTCAGGAAGTCGATGCCATTCATTACAGGCATTTGGATATCAAGGAACACCAGGTCAACATGTTCTTTGTCGAGCAATGCGATTAAATCGAGCGGATTGGTCCCTTCACCTGCAAGCTCGAGAAACTCGACCTTCGCGATGTACCCGGCAATACACTCACGTGCCAGCGGTTCGTCGTCGATGATTACACACTTCAGCATTCCATCTAGTTCAGATTCAAAATCAAATTCACCGTATAGTCTTCCTTGTTATCGCTGATTGTCAGCTTGTGCTGGCCGGGATAAATAAGGTCGAGCCTGCGCTGAACATTATGTAACCCGATTCCCTGGTATTGCTTTACACCACCTGTCGGATTTTGAAGAGCCGACTTGCTGTTGGAAACGGTAAAATGGAGCAGATGTTTTTCGCAATACAGGTTTATACGAACCCAATTGACCTTGTCTTTATATTGTGACAAGTGTTTGAAAGCGTTCTCAACAAAGGGCATTAGTATAAATGGGGCAATCGCAAGACTGTTGTGGATCGGGTTTTCAATCTGGAAATTCCACTCTGTATTTTGATCGCGGCGCAATTTCTCGAGCGCAATAAAATTTTCCAGGTACCCAAGCTCCTGCGACAATGGGATCTGGTGTTCGTTACATTCATACAATTGGTAACGAAGCAGGTCCGAAAATTTGGCCAGTGATTCAGAAGCCATCTGTGGATTTTTGTTGATCAATACAAAAATGGAGTTGATCGTATTGAAAAGGAAATGAGGGTTGAATTGCGATTTCAAGAACTTCAATTCCGTCTCGAGCTTTTCAGTTTCAAGAAGTTTCTCCCTTCGCTTCGCCTGGATCCAGTTCCGTGTGAGCTTAATGCTCATTGCAAGCGTCATGGCCGCGGCAGTAGAAGGCAACGCACTGCTTTCAAAGATGTAGAATGGCCTGGCGGGATCCATGTTAAACAGTTCCTGGAATGTCTTGTCGGAGATATATGCACTGAAGTAATATCCGCCCACAATGAATGAAGCGGAGACAACAATTGTCAGTAATAATAATGAAACGTAGTAAGCATAACGCCCTTTCTCCAGAAACCTGGGGATCAGGTAATAGAGATTGAAGTAAACGCCTGTCATTTGAAACACGAGGTAGAAGATGAACTTCAACGCAGCGTGGGGCAAAAGAAAACTGTTCAGAACATCGATAGGATTTCCGATGCGAAGCGTCCACCAAAGAAAGTGATACGCCACCCAGAACGGAATGTGATGAAGTTTATACCTGAAGAACCAGTGCTGACTATTCATTAAATCGATTCTTCATCAAATTTAGCATTTGTAATAATTCTAGTCATACATTCCTATATGCCTGAAGATCTTCAGCGATCCGTCTTTTTCCCGTCTCCAGATCGCAAGGTCTTTCCCTGTGAATACGCCTGAGAAATCGCCTGAACGGATTACTGCCACATGACTTGCATATTCAATAATAAATTCACCAAGGTGATCAATGTGATCGTTGCGGACACTAAGTTTTTCGAAGACGGGAAGATCCTTACAATGTTCGATAAAAAATTCCCCGAGATCCTTTTTACCTTTTTTTATCGGGTTGCCGGAATAACAGAACATTCCGTCGTCCGTATACAATTGCAGCCAGAGCTTAGGGTCGTGACTGCTTACAATCGCTTCTATAAAACTATTCAGCGCTGCCAGCTCAAAACTTATATTGTCATTGATGGGCACGTGCGAAGCCATAGCAACATCGACGACAGGCACTTCGTTGAATTTTAGCTGATCTCCGAAGTCGATTTTGTGATTGTAGTTCCATGCTTCAGTCTCCAGTAAAAGCGTACCGCCTGTTGACTTGTCCCAGATGTTAAAATATTTTCCAGTAATGTTGTGTATTGTGTTCATGAGCTTCACCTTCATCGTAAACATTCCAATCTCGAGAACTTTAGATTTCAGATCATGAATTTCGACCTCGGTTCTTTCATATTCCTTCACTTCGAATCGATCACAAAATAATCGTTGAAACAATAATGCATTGTTCTTCCCAACGATCGTTTTTTGAAACTCGGGCATCAGTCTTATTGTGGAAGAGTAATAAACAGAAAGAAGCCCCGGATTTTTTTCGATCATGCTTCGCTTGTAGTCGACACGAAATTGTTTGAGGTACGAAACCGTCTCACTATCCGACTGTGAATGACTGTCGATGGCGCTGAAGACAAGCAGGAAAAATAATGCCAGTTTAACTTTCATCAGTTTTTATTTAGGATCAAATACCAGGTGCTTGTTAAAGAAGGGGAGAAGGCGTGTGTAAAATCTACCATCGTCGGTCCACGTCTTGTTGGTAGGTGTGCCACTGTATTCCTCCGCTTCGAGGTCTAGTCCAAACTGGTCGAGCTGATGAGTAAAGGCATGATTGGAATAAACATGATCGGGGTTCGCATCGTAGCGCGCCCAGTCGAAGCCAATTCCCCGGAGACGCCGGAGGTTCTGTAAATTCTTTTCAACCATGTGGTCGAGGAGGAATTCATTTTCCCATTTCAGAATATTCTCAGCGTTCGGAACCGCCTCGCCATTTATCATGTCGACCATAAAGTCACAATAGAACGGTGGTCGCGAAGGGTTCGGCAGGTATGCCTGGGCCATCGCTACGAAGGGTGGCCCATAGGCAACACTATATAAATCGCTGAAAGTGGTTGCGTTGAAGATCTTCTTCCAGTCGGACTTTGTGTAGCCGGGAGTTACACCGATTCCGGTGCCTACAGGATGCATTGCATACACCACGCTGAACAGGTCGGGATATAACATCGCGAGCTTCAGTGCACCGTATCCACCGATAAAGTCACCGGCAACTCCGCGACTGTCACGATTCGCAATTGTTCTGAAATGACTATCGATAAAAGGAACGAGCTCGTTTACGGTGTAATCAAGCCAACGTCCGGTTGTAGATGAATTCTCGAACCAGCTGCCGATGGTAGGCGTGCTGTAATCTGCTGTTACCAGGATGAACTCTTTGACAACGCCACCCGAAAAGCCTGAGTCAAGAAACTTTAACAGGTTGCCGTCTGCCAGCATTTGTTCCGGCGTCTTATTAAGATTGAGACAGAAATAAATTACTGCGTATGATCTTTTTGAAGATGCATACGATGGAGGTAAGTATACTTTGACGTTGCGATTTGAATCGAGGCCGGTCTTGTTTTCACGGAGTGCCTTTGAAATGAAATGAGAAGAAGCGACTGTTACTTTCTTCTGGGAGAAAGACTTTTGAAAGAACAGGCAGGAGAGGAGTACTAATACGATTGATCTTTTCATAGATCGAAAGTATAGTTTCCTGAATATTCAAATTTTCATTATTGACAACGTGCCGGAAAAGGAGTACAACGAGAATCAAATAATTGATCACCCTTCAGAAGAGTCCCGGCTAACAGGGCCGGGGCTTTATTTTTTCACAAGTGATTTAATATCAATCGGGATCCTGGTCTTCCTGGTCGTGTCCACCTTGTTTAACAAGTTTGTTGTACACACCGAACAACAGGAGCGGAGCTGCCCTATCCGAAGAAAGCTATGGCCTCATCTACCACCATTGGTGATCAACGGGTGAATGTTACCCTGTCCCTGATGACACTGGCTGTAAAGAACGAAAAGAGAGCATCGGGAGTAAGCCGTTGGAACGACCCTACCTTTTCCGATTTCTCTTTACGTTTCTTATTCTTTGTTATGCGCGGTGAAGCGTTCATGTTTTAACCTGGTTAAGCTTCTTCGCTTCAGCCGACGCTTCGTAATTAACCTTGCTTTCGGCAATGGTGGTGAGCAGTTCATCCGTGGTTTTTTCTTCCTCGAGTGTTTCGTTCAGGATCCGTGCGATGTCGTCACGTCCGAGAGTTTTTGCAAGGGTAGCAAGACTTCCGTAAGTAGCGATCTCGTAATGTTCTACTTTTTGAGCTGCGAGGATAAGTCCTACATCTCTTGTAGCAGTTCCCTCATCTGTGTCTTCGATGATGCTCTGTGATTCTTTGACGATTCCTTCCATGGCTTCGCATTTTTTTGCGACAGCTTTTTCTTCCAACAGCTCGAACACCTGTTCTAAACGTTCCACATGTCCCGTTGTTTGTTCGAGGTGTTTTTCAAATGCATCCTGAAGCTCACCTGTAGTGGCTGCCTTTTGCATTTTCGGAAGAGCCTTGGTCAGGTGTTTTTCTGCCCAATAAATATCCTTGATCTCATCTACAAAAAATTCGAGGAGCATTGAATCTGATTCTTCCTTTGTTTGCGATTCAGAAGCTTTCTTCCGCGTCGCGGCGGTTCTATTGTTATTCTTAGCCATAATATGTTTTGATTATTAAATAGGGAGTTCCGTCTCAAAGACTAATACCATGCCGCAGGGTGCATGGGTGGTGGTATTGCCGTTTAGACGTTATCGGGAATAGCTGTGGGCAACGTGCGCCCTTATTTGGGGATGATCCCGGTTTGAGATGATCTTCTCAATACCCGGCAATAACTTATTCGGTAAAAATCCCTGGCATGAGTTTTCTTATGGTATGGCGAAACCTCTAAATGCCAATTAACGAAAAAATTAATCCTGCCCGCGAAACTGTGAAACAAAGGTCAAAAGACTCATCACAGCTCGCTGAATTCTTTCTTGACTCGGTAAAAGATATTTTCTGGGCCGAAAACCACCTGGTAAAGTCATTGCCGAAATTGAAAAACGCTGCTAAAGCAAGCCAGCTAAAACTCGCAATCGATCAACATCTCGAAATTACAAGAGGGCATGTTGCGCGGCTCGTTAAAATGTTCGAGATCCTGGGAGAGAAGCCTATCTCCAGGAGATGCGAGGCAATGAAAGGTCTGATCCTCGAAGGCGAACAGGCAATTGAAGAGACCAAAGAGGGAACAGCTGTCCGAGATCTTGCTATCAACTTTGCATGCCTGAAGGTTGAGTACTACGAAATTATCGTTTACAAAGGCTTATCCGACCTTGCCACCAGGCTTGGATATACGGAAGTTGCCAGCCTCCTCAATCAAACATTTAAGGAGGAACAGGAAAGCGCTAATACTTTAGGTCGTATGGGTGAGATCTTTACCGGTAACGCGATGACTGAGACTTAACAAGGCATCAGCTTAAATCAATGCAAAAGACGAATGCTATAACATTTCCCGCAACGCGCCGTGATTTCACGGTAACGTTAAACAGTCGCGTCAACGAATATTTTAAGGCAAAGAATCTCAGTAAGCACGGAGATGCCGAGATGGTTGTAAAGACCTGTTGCATGTTTGCTGCCTACCTGGTTCCTTATGTACTGATCATTACAGGGGTTATTACAGGAGTTTGGCCTTTGATCATCTCTGTTTTAACGATGAGCGCCGGCCTGGCCGGTATCGGCCTGTCGGTAATGCACGACGCCAATCACGGTGCATATTCACGACATAAATGGGTCAATACATTGTTGGGATATTCACTGAATCTCGTTGGCGCTAATGCATTCAACTGGAAAATGCAGCATAACGTGTTGCATCATACGTTTACGAATGTTTATGAAGAGGATGAAGATATAGGATCGAGAGGCATTCTGCGGTTTACGCCGCACACTGAATGGAAAAAGTTGCACCGGTTTCAATTCATCTACGCCTGGTTTTTGTATGGCCTGATGACCCTAACGTGGATGTTTGTTAAAGACTTCGCGCGGATGATCCGTTATCATAAGAACGGGCTGGCGAAAAAGCAGAACGCGAAGATTGTTAAAGAGTGGTTTATACTTATCGCTACTAAGTTATTTTATATAGGATACATCATCGCCTTGCCCGTGATCTTCACATCATTGACGTGGTGGCAGGTTTTGCTCGGCGTTTTCATCATGCATTACATAACAGGTTTCGTTCTCGCCATCATTTTTCAACCGGCGCATGTGATTGAAGGAACGGAATTTCCTTTGCCGGATGAAAACAACCAATTGGAAAACAATTGGGCAATACACCAGTTGTTAACCACAACCAACTTCGGCAACAGGAGCAGGTGGTTTTCATGGTGTGTTGGAGGATTGAACTTCCAGATCGAGCATCATTTGTTTCCCAATATCTGTCACGTACATTACAGGAAAATTTCCCGCATCGTGAGCACTACAGCTCTCGAATTCGGGCTGCCGTATAAAACTACCGATACCTTCTTTCAGGCATTGATAAAACATCTTCACCTTCTGAAACAGCTTGGTTTGAAGCCTTTAAATGTATAGTGACGAAATATTTAACTCGCTTTACCCGGTTTAATCATCATTAATTCGTATCTTATAAAAACATTCTTATCAAAAGGTCGGGATGACTTTAAATTGCAGAAAAAGAAGAGTAATTCTTCACAGCACAGCAAAACTGAAAAGGTTGACATATCTCCGGCTCCCCGATTTCCGATTGTAGGCTTTGGCGCCTCCGCAGGCGGTCTCGAGGCGTTCTCCGCTTTATTATCTCAACTGAAGCCTAATCTTGGGATGGCGTACGTGCTCATCATGCACTTGTCTCCTAACCACAAGAGTGCGCTTCCTGAAATACTCCAGGCCAAGACAAAAATGCCCGTGCATTCCGTGAAAGACGGGATGAAGTTGCAAACAAACCACTTGTATGTAATTCCGCCCAATACTTTTATGAGTGTTGTGGACGGCCACCTGAGGCTTGCTCCACGGTCGATGACGTCTCTGGGAAACTTCGCGATCGATTATTTCATGACCACGCTCGCCGAGATCTATCAGAATAAATCGATAGGCGTGATATTGTCCGGCACCGCATCCGATGGAACGTTAGGACTCAAAGCTATAAAGTCGTACGGGGGCATCACGTTCGCACAAGACATGTCGGCCAAGTTCTCTGGAATGCCTCGCAATGCCATCGAGAGCGGATTCGTCGACTATGTTTTTCCGCCCGAGAAGATAGCAAAGGAGTTAGAGAGGATTGTTAAGACATATGCGGCGCTGCCACTTGAAAAAATTGAAGAGGTTCAGGTGGGTACTGCTGAACAAGAAGCACTGAAAAAGATACTTCAACTCGTGAAGGTGCGGTGGGCAACAGACTTCGATCTTCATTACAAACGCGCAAGCATCTACCGTCGTGTCGTAAGACGAATGGCATTGAATAAATGCAACAACCTGCGTGATTACCTGAAGGTGATTTCGAAAAATGAAAAGGAGATCGATGCTCTTTATGATGACTTTCTTATCAACGTCACGAATTTTTTCAGAGACGCAGATTTTTTCAGAACGTTAAACGACCGGGCTTTGCCTTCGCTCACGAAAGGACGGGCGCATAATGATCCGATACGCGTGTGGGTTGCCGGTTGTTCTACCGGTGAAGAAGTTTTTTCGGTTGCTATCTGCATATTGGAATACCTGGAAAGAAAGAAGCTATCATTTGCGGTCCAGATCTTTGGCTCCGATCTCGACGGCCAGGCTTTGGCAAAGGCCCGTACCGGGATCTATTCATTGAGTTCTCTTGCTGATGTCAACACAAAGAGATTGAACACCTATTTTAAAAAGATAGATGGGAGTTACCAGGTTTCACGGCAGTTGAGGGAAATCTGTATATTCTCTCAACATAACCTGCTGAGCGATCCGCCATTTTCACGGATCGACATCGTAAGCTGTCAGAATGTGCTCATATACATGGAGCCCAAGCCACAGAGGCGCATTTTGCAGTCCTTTCATTTTGCGTTGAAACCAATAGGATTTCTTTTTTAGGAAAGTCGGAAACCACCTCGGCTGCGAGCGAGCTATTCGAACCGCTCGATAAGAAGGTGAAATTTTTTGCGCGCAAAAGTACGCGTGCCCAGCAAATAGATTTTTTGATACGACCCGCAGGCGCAATGCCGGGGCGCGTGCAGTCTATTCCGCGAAAGGGCGACCAGGATTTCGGTAAGGAGATCGAGAAAATAATGTTGTCGCGATTCGTGTTCCCGGGGATAGTGATCGACAACAACCTGATAATCGTCCAGTTCTTCGGAAACACATCTTCCTATCTCTCGCCGGTTACCGGCAAGGCAACACTCAATGTTCTCAAGATGGTAAGAGAGGACCTGGTTGTGGAGCTAAGGGGCTTGATCCAGGCGGTTCAAAAAAGTATAAAGCCCGCAGTAAGTAGGGACATCATTGTTCGTGAGAAGAAATTGGTAAGAAGTGTTTCTATCGAAGTACTGCCGTATCACACAACCTGAACGAGCCTTATTACCTGGTGATCTTCAGGGAGAAAGCCACCACTGCTGCCAAAACCGTGAAGGAAAATAAGCAGACGGCAAAAGGTAATAACGACCTCGTGAGACTCGAGCAGGAATTGATGCAGTCGCGCGAGATCATACGGACCACCACCGAAGAATACGAATCGACTTACGAGGAACTCCAGACGAACAATGAAATGATCCTTTCCTCTAACGAGGAATTACAAAGCGTTAACGAGGAACTCGAGACTTCGAAAGAAGAACTCCAGTCAGCCAACGAGGAGCTCACCACCATCAACGAGGAACTGTTCAAACGGAACCTCGACTTAAAAGAATCTCAAAGTTTTGCCGACGCCATCATCCAGACAGTTCACAATCCTTTACTGGTGCTCACGGTGAACCTGCAGGTGAGAATGGCCAACCGTGCTTTTTATAAAACCTTTAAGCTCGATCGTGAAAGCACGGAAGGAAGCTTCCTTTATGAACTAGGCGATAACGCATGGGATATTGCCGCGCTGCGCGAGCATCTTAAAGACCTGTTCCCTGACAAAAGCTCATTCAAGGATTTTGAATTAAAGCACATGTTTCCGGGCCTGGGCGAGAAGATGCTCGTGGTGAATGCCTATAAGCTTGAAAAGAATGATGACATAAAGGAAACATTGATCCTGCTCGCGCTCGATGATGTGACAAGACGACTTCATGCAGAGTCATCATTGCTAAAAACGCAGGAACAATTGAAGCTCTCATTGATTGGCGATTCGATCGGAACATGGTGGTGGGACCTTAAATCGAATTCAATGAAGTGGTCGCGCGAGAACGAGATCCTTAACGGCGTAAAGGAAGGCACATTCAACGGAACGTACGCAGATTGGGAAAACCTGATTGACCTGGGTGACCTTTCCACTGTTCAGAAGGCGTTGAAACGGAACATCATCGAGCGCTCGGCTGTGGAGATCGAATATAGGATAAGACGACCCGACCGGAGCGTGCGTTGGATCATGTCGAAAGGACATGTTTACTATGGCACCGACGAAAGACCTGAAAGGATGATCGGGGTAAGTATCGACATAACAGACAGAAAGATGCAGTCGGATGCGTTGGAATTGAAAGTAGACCAACGAACGGGCGAATTGAAGACGGCACTGGAGAATTTAAAACACGTGAACCAGCAACTTGAGGAATTCGCGTTTATCTCGAGCCACGATCTGCAGGAGCCGTTGAGAAAGATCACCACCTTCGCAAGTCTCCTTAGTCGTGAAGACGCAAATCTCAATGAATATTCGAAAAGGTATGTTTTGAAAATGCAGGCGTCGACAGAGAAAATGTCTTCACTGTTAAAGGGATTGCTTCGGTATGCAACACTACTAAAAACCGATCCCGACGACAGGAAGTCGGTGGACCTGGATAGAATTATGGACCGTGTTGAAAAATATCACGAGGAGATACTTAAAGAGAAATCGGCACGAATAGAACGATTAGGTTTAGGAACGATTGAAGGGTATGATGAACACCTGTTCCAGCTTTTTTGTCACCTCGTCAGCAACGCATTGAAGTTCAGCAAAGCATCTCCTGTAGTAAGGATCAGCGGAAGTATATTGGACCCCTCCGAATTAGCGGCCTATCCCCAACTCGATAAGAATAAAGAGTACATCGTTATAGACGTTATGGATAACGGGATTGGCTTCGAGCAGAAGTACGCCAATAAGATCTTCCAGATGTTCCAGAAGTTAAACGAACGTCAGAGTAAGGATGGAACCGGTCTTGGACTTGCAATTTGCAAGAAGATAGTTGATGAGCACGAGGGAATTATTTACGCTACAGGGATCTTAAACGCCGGTGCAACATTTACAATTATCCTCCCTGTGCGATAGAAGCAGTGGATGATGACTGAGTTCCTGCTAACAGTTTCCTGAGATTGCCCAGGAGTTCATCGAAAGTGTTTGCTTTCTGAAGCATGTGAACACCCATTTTATTAAATCGTGCGATGTCGGGCGGACTGAATGTGGTGCTATACATCACGATCCTGGAGCATTCAACTCCATATACCGAAAGTATTTCCTGCGCACACTCATAGCCATTCATTTTCGGCATATTAATGTCGATGAAAATGTAATCAGGCTTCTCTTTCTTCTTCGCGAGAAATTCGATGATCTTCTGACCAGCTTCAAACTCGTTGTACCTGACACCAGGAATAATTGTATTAATGGCAGCGCCGAATATTTCACGGTCGTCGCTGTCATCGTCGACGTACAGTACGATCATAAGGGAAGGGGTTCGTGGAGAAAATATACCGTTTAAGGTATTGTTTTCAAACATTAAACAACGACCAAATGACGATAAAACCAGTTCAAGGTGAGAGTAACTGAGGTGAAAGTATGAACGAGGGGTAACTATTTGCTATTTCTTATTCAGGTGGTAATCTGCGCTTGTCCAGATACTCATCGTGATAGCGGCGCCGGGAATAAATTTCTTTGGCACTTCTTCGGTAGGCTCATCCATGAAGAGAAGATTATATGCAACTATGTTATTGGTACCAACCTTTTCCTTAAAGTCTTCCAGTAAAATGTGTTCTGGAATAGAAAAGCTGAGGATATCCTTGTCGTAGTCTTCGCAACCATGTATCCAGGTGCCACCGAGTTTTGCGAGAACGACAGGCTTAAAGCCAACATCGCCCTTCATATATATATTGCTGTTCATTATGTTAATCGATTAAATAATTATCTGAAGTTTTCCTGAGAGCATTCATCAGCTCTGTCATTTCTTTATTGAAGCCGCGTTTGAACGATGGCCATGCACTTGTTTGGATCATGTCGGAAATGCCAATCTTTATTGCCATTTCATCATTTCTTTCCTCGAGGTCAGAAACCTGGACCCTGTATTCGCCCCTTGCTTCATTGTTGCCTTTCGACTTGTGTGCCTTTAACTGTTCGATGATCTTTTCATTGTTGGCGATATTCAACTCCGCTTTCGTCTTGAAATTCTGATAATCGGCCGCCGAATCGATGCAGGCGCTCCTTTCAACAACCTGGGCAACAAGAATAGGATCTTGTGCAAATACCACGAAGCTTGCTATCGCAAGAGCAGTAGTGATGGCGATTTTGAGAATGTTGTTCTTCATACAGTTTCAACAAGCCAATCATAGTGTACTACATTGCATGTGACGGTTAAGTTCCTTCACGTGGGTCGATAAGTTCCCGTTCGAAATATGCAAAGTGTTTCATTTCCGGATTGCCAGCCACAGCGCAATAGTAGATGCGTTGTTTGTAGTCGTCAATGATGAGTTTCAGCGCAGGATTGACCTTTGCGTATATAAACATTCCCCGTGGGAATTTATTATCGCTGATGTTTGGATCGTTCATATCATAAAGTTCGTTATCCCAGAGCCAATCGCGTTACAGGCCATCCAATAAATGTTACATTATTCACAGGCCCATCAAGCTCCGGAGCGATTTTAAATAGTTCCTTTTTGTTATTTTACGGGGATAATTGCCCCTGCATGTCTTCCCTGATCCCTGGCTACGAATACGACATTTTTATCTCCTATCGCCACAAGGATAATAAGTACGACGGCTGGGTTACAGACTTCGTGGCCAACCTCAATCGCGAGATCGGCGCCACGTTCAAGGAAGACATCCGCGTATACTTCGACAGCAATTCTTACGATGGCCTTCTCGAGACTCATAATGTTGACAAGAGCCTCGAAGCGAAACTAAAGAGTGTTGTATTCATCCCGATCATATCACAAACTTATTGCGACACGAGAAGTTTTGCGTGGCAGAATGAATTCGTCGTGTTCAATGCGTTGTCGAAGGGAGATATGTTCGGAAGAGACATCAGGCTTGCGAATGGAAACGTTGCAAGCCGCATTCTCCCGGTAAAGATCCACGATCTCGATATTGAGGATAACATGCTCCTCGAAAAAGAACTCAGCGGTCCGCTCAGAGCGATCGAGTTTATTTTTAAATCGGCCGGTGTAAATCGTCCATTACGCGCCGACGATAAACGTGAAGACAATCTTAACCGGTTGTTTTACAGAGACCAGATCAACAAGGTTGCCAACGCAGCTAAAGAGATCATGTACGGCATGCGGTTTCCCGGAAGGAAACAAGCAGAAGAACCGAAGAGAGCAGAACACCGCGAAGCGCCTGTTGCTGTTGTTCCAATACCTGTTGCTGAAAAGAAACACATTGTTAATCCCGAAGCCAACGATCTTTTCCTGAAAGGACGACATGCGTTGAATCTTTGGAACGTTGATGGCTATCGCGCGGCAACGGGATATTTCAAACAGGCCATCGCCAAAGATCCAGAGTTTATTGAAGCTTATTCTTATCTCGCCACCTCGTATGTTGCGCGCATGTCGTGGAACGGCGATCTCTCTCCCGACGAAGCCGAGAAAAATATCGATCGCTATCTGAATGAATCGTGGAAGCGAGGACCGTCGGATAATGATTATCTCACAAAGGCGTATGTGGAATTCTTCGTGAAGAAAGATTTTGCAAGTGCTGAGAAATTATTGAAGCAGGTCATCGATATGGCGCCGGCCAATACCACTGCTCTATATACATATAGTTATTTGCTGAATATGATGGGCCGCTTCGAAGAAGCACTGAACGTTGTTTACCAGGCAAAGGCTATCGATCCGTTGTCTGTTTCGAGTTACTATTACCAGACCATGTGTCTTTATTTATTTGGTAAAACGCAGGATGCACTCAATAATGTATTAGAGGCTGCAAGGTTGTATCCATCTGTTTTACGCATCCAGGATTTTCTCGCACGGATCTATCTCTCGCAGGGAAGAAATGAGGACGCGATAGAAGTGATCAGTTCGTCATTGGCCGCTTCGAAGATCAGGCCGCCTTCGATGGTAGCATGGCTTGCGTTGGCATACACAAGATTGAAGAAAGACGACAAGGCGAAAGAGCTTACTGAAGAATTAATTGAACGAAGCGAGACCGGCGACAAAGGAGTGAACATCTATTTGGTTCACGTGTTTGGTGCGAAGGGCGATTTGCCTTCAGTAAAACTTTGGCTGGAGAATGCAAAGGAGAGTAACGATGTGGACCTGGTATGGTGGCAGGTTGATCCGCTGTTGAAGAAGTTAAAATCGGAGCTTCCCGGTACATGATAAGAAAAAATTTTTTCTCTGCTGTTACTGTTGACCATCTTTCACGCAGGCTGGTCGCAAACCAGCTTCGAAGAAAGCATTGGAACGGTTAATGTGGTGCCACAGGATCTCGGCAGAGTAATCCTGAATCTTGTGACCAATGCGTTCCACGCGGTAAAAGGGGTTCATGAGCCAACTGTGATTGTCTCTTGTGATTGTCTCTACGAAGAAGCAGGGAAATAAAATTTTTATGGTGGCGAATTAAAAGTATCGACAAAAGAGGGCGAGGAGACTGAATTTATCGTGATTTTGCCCTTATCTTAAGGGTTAAATCCTTCCCATGACCCCCGTAAAAGCACTTTCAAGCCTGCTCATAGTGTTCTTCTTTGCCCTGAGAATTCAAGCTCAGCAGGTAATCGAGCCCACTTATGTTTCGATCGCCGAAGGTCTTTCGTCACCCGAAGTGTTGGACGTAATGCAGGACAGCTATGGACTGATGTGGATCGCAACCGGCAACGGTATTCAGAAATACGATGGCTACAGGTTCGAATCATTTAAAAGTGTACCTGGTAGAACAGTGAGCTTACAGGATAACCAAACCTGGAGTCTTATTGAAGATGCTGAACATAATATTTGGGTCGCGAATGGAGCAGGTGTTTCTAAATACGACAGGCATACGCGTGGGTTCGTTAATTATAATTTTACTCTTCTTTTCAATACAGAAGCAGGAGGAGGTCAGACATTTAAAGTTTTCCTCGACTCGGAAAATAATATATGGGCATGCACTCAATTTATGCAGCTTGTTCAGTACGATCGTGCCTCCGATAAATGGAAGTATAGCAAGTTCGAATCGGACACCGTGGACAACCAGATCCACCAGGGATTTTCAATTGCATTAAATGAAGACAAGAAGGGTGGAATGTGGTTTGGTTCACCCGACCAGGGTTTAATGCATAAGCCGAAAGGCGCTGATAAGTTTACGGCGGTACCCGCAGAGAAGATTGGCAATGTTGATTTTGTTGGCTTCAACAATCTCATCACGGCGATGTATACAGACTCAACGAACACAATTTGGATCGCCGCGCGAAACGGCGTTTACAAGTACAATCCCGACAACGGAAGCTTTAAGACAATTAAAGTATACCCGGACGGGGATGATGTGTGGACTGGGTTGAACAGTATCCACATGGACAATGACGGAAATGTCTGGATCGCAAATAATTTTCGCGGCATATTGAAATTCAACGGCATCTCGGATCAATATGAAGAAATTTCGATAGCGGGCAAATTGATCATGAAAGGCCACGGATGGAACATCACGTTCAGTGGATTTACAGTAGACCGCAGCGGGATCTTCTGGTTTGGTACCCTGCAATATGGTGTCATGAAATATGATCCGGTCAATAAACCATTCTCGGTTTTGACTCATGATCCGGCCAATCCAAATAGCCTTAGCCCTAATGGTGTATATGGGATCTTCGCTTCTAAAATTAAACCGGGAATTGTTTACGTGGGCACAAGAGGTGGCGGCATTAATGTGTATGACCCCACGAAGCAGACATTCGATAAGATCACTTATAAAGTAGTTGACGACAGGTTCGGCGGCTCAGCACGAAGCATCGCAGAGACCAGTGATGGAGCGTTGTGGGTCGGAACATGGGGCGATGGATTAATTAAGTTCGATAAGAACTATCGCGAAATAAAAAAATATAAGTACAACCCAAAAGATGACAACACCATTTCGAATAACCAGGTGCGAAGTGATCAAGCAGGGAAAAAGATGGCAGGTTGTGGCTTGGTACAGACAATGGATTGAACATCTTCGACCCACGTACGGAAAAATTTGAACGTGTCGTTAGTAACGATGCCCGGCCTTATCCTTCGAAATTGGTTAATGATATGGAGAAGCTTATAGTCTCTCCGCAGAGAGTAGGTGTTATTGACTCAGTCCGTAATAACGAAGACAGAACGGTGGAGATAGAGATAGGGACGGCGGGAACTTACTATGTAATGGCGGTTGGAGAAGGCGATCGCGTATCACGTGCAGATTTTAGTTGGATAGAAAATGACGTAAAGGATACAGTGTGGAGCTTTCCTGCATTGAGGGAGTCGTATTATGCCGGCGGTGCTCCTAAAAACAGGATCAAAATTCAGGCTGTCACGCTTCAACCCGGCAAATACAAGCTCCGGTACAAAGCAGACGATAGTCATGCGTTTGGATCATGGAACGCGGATGCTCCCAATGTGACAGCATTTTTGGTCTTGCGCTGGTACAGTCAAACGATGAAAGACAGACGCAATCGTTCCAGAATATGCTGACTCAGAATACACAGCTCGCTGTTAATGGATATAGCATCCTCGACATCGAGCCTGCAAAGTCCGGCGTTTGGGTGAGCGCAAGAGAATACGGAATTACACGGATCGATGAAGCTTCGAATACAGCGAAGTATTATACACATGATCCAAAAAATGAAAATACTTTGAGTAACGACATGGTGATGGGCCTTCTCGAAGACAGCCACGGAACTATGTGGATGGCCACCTACGACGGGCTCAACAAGTTTGATCCAGCCACGGAAAACTTCACACACTATTCGGAAAGCGATGGACTCTCTACCAATTTAACCGACGACATCGTAGAAGGCGACAACGGCGAGATGTGGATCGGAACCCAGAATGGTCTTTCGCAATTGGTTCCGAACGAAGCACTCGGCAAAGTTACATTCATCAACTATAATTCGAAGGATGGACTTGGTGGCGATACATTCCTTTCGTTGGCAGGAACCCGTGCAACAGATGGACGATTCTACTTCGGAGGTGAACATGGCCTCACAACATTTTCAACTCTCAAAACAAATAAAGTTCCCCCTGCATTGCTCATCACCAACCTGATGATATCGAATAAATCGGTGCACGATATGGGAGAAGACGGGCCATTGAATTCCAATTTCTTTGATACCGACGACCTTCATTTGTCATACCAGCAGAACAACCTCAGCTTCGAATTTGCGGCGTTGCATTATGCCAATCCTGCAAAGAATCAATATGCACACATGCTGGAAGGCTACGATAAAGACTGGGTATACGATAACAGGAATTTTGCTTCGTATACCAACCTTGATCCCGGTGATTACAAATTCAAGATCAGGGCTTCCAATGCTTACGGCATCTGGAATGAAGAAGGCAAGATATTGAACATTACTATTCTTCCGCCGTGGTGGCAGACATGGTGGGCATATGCCCTGTATGTGATCGTATTGGTAAGCGCTGTGTATGGTGGATATGGAATTCTGCAACGAAGCATCAAGATCCGGGAACGCGAAAGAAGTCGCGAAAAGGAATTGAAGCAGGCAAAAGAGATCGAGAAAGCTTACACCGAATTGAAAGCCACCCAATCACAACTGATCCAGGCCGAAAAGATGGCATCACTTGGCGAACTCACTGCCGGCATCGCACATGAGATCCAGAACCCGCTTAACTTCGTGAATAACTTTTCGGAAGTGAACGCCGAGCTCATCGATGAAATGAAAGACGAGCTTGCAAAGGGAAATATCGAAGAAGTGAAGGTGCTCGCTGAAAACATCGTTGAGAACGAGAAGAAGATCATGTTTCATGGAAAGCGTGCCGACAGCATTGTAAAAGGAATGCTTCAGCACAGCCGCAGCAGCACAGGCAGCAAAGAATCTGTCGATGTGAATGCGTTGTCGGACGAATACTTACGACTCGCATATCATGGCCTTCGTGCAAAAGACAAGTCGTTTAATGCTACCATGAAGACCGATTTCGATAAAGATCTCGGTAAGGTGAACATTGTTCCACAGGATATCGGAAGAGTTGTTCTTAATCTTATCACGAATGCTTTCTATGTAGTTGCAGAGAAGAAGAGACAGCTGAATGGAACGTTCGAACCTACGGTTACGGTAACTACTAAAAGCATCGGTGATAAATTCCAGATCTCTGTTAAGGACAACGGCAATGGTATTCCCCAGAAAGTTCTCGATAAGATCTTCCAGCCTTTCTTCACCACCAAACCCGCCGGGCAGGGAACGGGACTCGGATTAAGCATGAGCTACGATATCGTAACCAAAGCGCACAGCGGTGAAATAAAAGTAGAAACGAAAGAAGGAGAGGGCACCGAGTTTATAGTAATTCTTCCCAAGTAAATAACTGTTATGAAAATACTCGTGGTGGACGATGAGCAGGATGTAAAGACACTGTTCGAGCAACGATTCAGAAAAGAGATCAAGAGTGGACAGGTTGAGTTTGTGTTCTCTTTTTCAGGAGAAGACGCCCTCGTGCAACTGAACCGTTGGGAACACGAAGCCCTGCTGATCTTGTCCGACATTAACATGCCCGGCATGAGTGGACTTCAATTGCTTGAAAATGTCAAGAAGAAGTACATGAAGCCACCTCCAGTGGTGATGATGATCACGGCCTATGGCGACGCGGAAAATCACCGCATTGCGAAGGAACTCGGCGCCGACGATTTCCTGACGAAGCCCGTAGACTTTACCGTTCTGAAGGAAAAATTGAAACTGAATATTCTATAGATAATGACAAAGATCCTTGTGGTCGACGATGAGATCGACCTGGAAACACTGATAAAACAAAAATTTCGTTTGAAGATCCGCCAGCGTGAGTACGACTTTGTTTTCGCTGTAAATGGAAACGACGCACTCGACCAGTTAGATCTGCACCCCGATATCGATGTGATGCTTTGCGACATTAACATGCCCGGCATGGATGGACTCACGTTGCTCAGTAAGATGAGAGAGAACAACTCGTTAGTGAAAACAATAATTGTTTCTGCCTACGGTGACATGGGCAATATTCGTACGGCAATGAATCGCGGCGCATTCGACTTCGTAACGAAACCCGTAAACTTCGAAGACCTGGAAGCAACGATGCAGAAAACAATGGTGCACGTTAGCCAGGTGCGTCAAACACTGCAGGCGATCAAGGAGAACAACATCCTTCGCATGTACGTGGATGAGAATGTGATCAACTTCATGTCGGGTCGTGAATTCGAATCTGCTTTAACCACCAGCGAACCTGTTGATGCAACGGTTGCATTCATCGATATCTGTAATGTTACTTCCGGGGAAAACAACTCTACGGACACGGTGGTGAACCAGCTTAATAATTATTTCGATATTATTGTGCAGGAGATCGTTTCGCAGGGTGGACATGTGGATAAATTTTTTGGTGGTGCATTGATGGCTGTTTTCCGTGGCGAATATCATCTGGACAATGCAATAGAAGCATGTCTTGCGTTGCGTCAGAAAGTTGAAGTGCCCTTGGCAATAGGAATCGACAGCGGGGCATTGATTGCAGGTAACATCGGTTCGTCTACGTTGAAGCGAATGAATTATACGGTGGTAGGCAGTGTCGTTAGTACTGCATTGAATCTTGGGATCACCGCCGCCGCCGGACAGATCCTGATCAACGAATCGGTATATCAAAAAGTGAAGTCGTCGTTCAATGGCAATAAGGTCGGAGAAGCGGTGCTGAAGAGTCACGCGGCACTAATGGCAGTATATGATGTGACGGATTAAACTGAGAGATTTTGTCGAGTACTATTTCACAAATCGAGAGACTGATCGAGCAAGGTCGTTATTTCGAGGCCAGATCAGGAACAGAGTCACTGCTCACGGGCTCGAATGATTTGCGGACCAAACAGTTATACGCGTTGGCCCTTTCAAAGGCAGGTGTACCCGAAGCCGCCCTTGCATTTATGGAGCCCGTTTACGCCGCGTTTCCCGACGATCCCGAGTCGGCCGGGATTATGGGTAGTATATATAAAGAGTTGTTCAAGAAAAACCAGAGCAATCCTTTTGCTATCAAATCGCGCGATACCTACCTGAAGAATTTCGCGGCTACAAAAAACTATTATACCGGTATCAACGCCGCAACAATGTCGGCTATGGCCGGCCAGTCTGCAAAGGGCCGCGAGATTGCAACGGAAGTGATCTCGTTGATAGAAGGAAAGTCTGAAGACTTTTGGGTGCTGGCTACTTTAGGCGAAGCTTATCTTCTTACGAAGAACAAAGCGAACGCCGTTCAATATTATGTACGCGCCCGTAAAGCGGCCGGTAGCGACTGGGGCAAAGTTACCAGCGTCCACAACCAACTGTGGCTACTCAATCATTACATCACTGTTCCGAATGATGTGATGAGATTGTTTCTTCCTCCTGGAGTTGTTTCGTTTGTCGGGCACATGATCGACGACCCTCAACGGAAGGAAGCTCGCTTTCCCGCAGCCATCGAACAAAAAATTAAAGACGCGATCGTTCAACAGGTAAGATCTTTGGATGTTCACATCGGTTATACTTCACTCGCTTGCGGAGGCGATATTTTGTTTGCCGAAGCAATGGCGGAGGAAGGAAGAGAAGTAAATATTTTTCTTCCCTTCGCGAAATCCGATTTCATTAAGACGAGTGTTCAGTTTGCGGGAGAAGGATGGGTAAACCGGTTCAACGCGTTGATTGAAAAATTCCCGGTTAGCTATCTTTCCACCGATCCATTTGGTGGACTCGATGATATCTTCACGCTTCAGACGAAAGTTATCTTTGGATCGGCTGCCATGCGAAGCCACTCGAATCGCGATAGCCCTAAGTTGCTTACGGTGATGTCGGCCGTTGACCTGAAACGCATCGAAGGTGGAACAAGAGATACGTTAGGGTTGTGGCCGTTCCCGAAAAATCATACGAACATAAATCCCGACCTGTTCATTACTGACAGGAGTGTCGTAATAGATGCTTCAGCAACCACGAATGAGCTTCCGCAGCCGGCTATTAAGCAGCCGGTGCGTTACCTTGTGAATTGCGATTTGTCGGGTTCGTTATCCGGCTCTCTTGAAAAAGTTTTGGAGTACCGCAAAGACGATACGAACGACCGTCGCCCAACGTTGATCGCCGACTCTGCCAGCTCAACTGTTCTTGCTTCGTTCACTAACGAGACTGAGTCTATTGAATTTGTCCGTTTCGTTATTGCCGCACTGAAATCTGTGGCAAACAAAGGATCATTCAGGATCAGTCTGCATTGCGGACCGGTAAATATTTCGGAGGCTGGAAAGATCTCCGGCAAGACCGTAAGTCGTGCTGTCGAAATGATCAAAGTTGCTCCTTCTAATTCAATTATAGCAACGGAGCAGTTCGCAGCCTGCCTGGCGTTGAGCAGCTCTATGTTTTCTGTTGAATACGGTGGAGTGTTTCAATCGACAGCGGAGGAGAATTTCTCCGTTTATAATGTCGCACTGAAATAAGATGTAATTCTTCCTGAAAATTGTGTAACACCGCCCTGGTGTTAATTCCGTTATTTCAGGCATGGAACACGAACATCATCAACACCACGAACACCAGGAATCTCACGGGCAACACGAATCCCACGAACATCATCAGCATCACGCCGGGATGTTCGATGATTTCCGCCGGCGCTTCTATATCGTGCTGATCTTAACAATACCTATCATGATCCTCTCGCCGATGATCCAGCATTGGCTTCGTGTCGATTGGTCATTTCCTGGATCACATATCATACTCCTCTTGTTGTCAACTATCGTTTTCTTCTACGGAGGCTGGCCATTTTTGAAGGGATTTATCGAAGAGATGAAAGCAAAGTCGCCCGGCATGATGACTTTGGTGGCGATAGCAATTGCTGTTGCCTACATCTACAGTGTTGCGATCGTTCTCGGCCTGCAGGGAATGGACTTCTTCTGGGAACTTGCCACGTTGATACTGATCATGCTTCTCGGTCACTGGATCGAAATGAAGTCGATCATGAGTGCTTCGAAAGAACTCGAGTTACTGGTTCAGCTGATGCCTTCCGACGCGCACATGGTTCATGGTGATCATGTAATGGATGTGAAGACGGACTCTTTGAAGGCCGGAGATGTCATTCTCGCAAAGCCAGGAGAGAAAATAGCAGCTGATGGTGTGATCATGGAAGGCACGAGTTCATTGAATGAATCGATGCTTACCGGCGAATCGAAGCCGGTTGAAAAGGGCAAAGGAGATAAAGTGATCGCAGGCGCTATTAACGGAGGGGGTTCATTGACGATCAAGGTTTCTCATGGGGCAAAAGACTCCTACCTGTCGCAAGTTGTAAAGCTTGTTCGCGATGCGCAAGAGGCGAAGTCGAAGACTCAACTCCTTGCCGACAAGGCAGCGATGTGGTTAACTGTTGTTGCCCTCTTAAGCGGGGCCGTTACGTTCATCGTTTGGCTCGCGATCGGAAAAGATCTCGCGTTTGCGATGGAGCGTATGGTAACGGTGATCGTAATATGTTGTCCGCATGCGTTGGGACTGGCCGTGCCATTGGTTGTTGCGAGGTCAACTGCCATCTCCGCACAAAGTGGTCTGTTGATCAAAGACCGCACTGCGTTCGAGAACTCCAGGAAGATCTCGATGCTGGTGTTCGACAAAACCGGTACGCTAACGAAGGGTGAATTCAATGTAGTGAGATACGAAAGTTTCGATAATAGTTTGAGTAAGGAAGAAGTTCTCCGGCTTGCTGCTACACTCGAAAAAAATTCCGAGCATCCTATAGCTACGGGTATCACAAGGAAAGCAGAAAGTCTCAGTCTCCAGCCACTTGCGCTGTCGGATTTTAAAGCAATAACAGGAAAAGGGATCGAAGCAAAAGTAGATGGCAATTCTGTGAAAGTTGTAAGCCCGGGATATTTGACGGAGCATAATATTTCGATCGATCAAAAGAGTTCTTCGAAAGCAGAGACTATTGTATTTGTGTTGCTCAATGATAAAGTTGTTGGTCTTGTTGCGCTGGCTGACGAGATCCGTCCCGAATCTGCGGAAGCGATCAGGATCCTTCAGGGTCAGAACATAAAATGCTTTCTCCTTACCGGCGATAATAAAGAAGTAGCGAAAGAAGTATCCGAATCGTTGGGCATGGATGGCTTCATCGCCGAAGTGCTTCCACATCAAAAGCTGGAACGCATTAAAGAGCTTCAGCAACAGGGAAACTTCGTGGCCATGACCGGCGATGGTGTTAACGATGCGCCTGCTCTCGCGCAGGCCGATGTTGGCATTGCCGTAGGATCGGGTTCCGACATCGCTGCAGAAACAGCCGATATTGTTTTGGTCAACAGCAATCCAAAAGATGTTGCAAATCTTATCCTCTTCGGAAAGGCGACCTACAGGAAGATGATCCAGAATCTCGCATGGGCAACCGGTTATAACGTAATTGCATTACCACTCGCGGCCGGCGTTTTGTATAGTGCCGGAATTATGCTCAGTCCTGCAGTAGGCGCTATGTTAATGAGTGTGAGCACTGTGCTGGTAGCATTCAACGCAAGACTTCTCAAAGTATAGGGATCACTTGACAAAAGTCATGTGCGCTCCTGATTTTTATCAAGAATGCTCTATAGACGCTGTGGTAGTTTGGTGGCATGAAACTCTCTGACAGATCCACGATTACTCCAGCCCAATGAAAAAGATACTTGTCCCAACCGATTTTTCAACTCCTGCAACGGAAGCCTTTGCATTTGCTTTGGATCTCTCTCGTATTACGGGAATGGAGATTGTTGTAGTTCATGCGGTGAACCTGCCTGTTGTTGCTGCGGGTTTCGATGTTCAACCCTATGTATATACTCCAGAGCTCAACGACGAGCTTTTGTCGATAGCCCAGGAGTCGTTCGAAAAAATGAAGTTACATCACCCGAGTGCCATTAAGTCGACACTCGAGATCCGATTTAACTCAGTTCTCGATGCTATTCTCGATGTCATGAGTAAAATTCCCATCGAGTTAATTGTGATGGGTACGAATGGCGCCAATGGTATGAAAGAAATCCTTTGGGGTTCCAACACCGAGAGAGTCGTGCGATTTTCGCCGGTGCCGGTAATTGCCGTAAGAAATGCACCCGACATAGCCTCTGTGAGGAATATCATCTTTCCGAGTGATCTTGAGTTGGGCCAGGGCGACCTTGTGGAACGTGTTAAAGATCTCCAGTCTTTCTTCAACGCGAAGCTTCACCTGCTTTGGGTGAACACGCCTGGGCACTTCGTTCCGGATCCCGTGATCCATGAAAAGATGAAGGAGTTTGTTAACCACTATCATCTTTCAAACTTCACTCTCATTATTCGCAACGATACAAATGTAGAAAGCGGTGTTGCTTCCTACCTGCACGATAGCAAAGCCGACCTTGTCGCCATGGGTACTCATGGTAGAAAAGGTTTGAATCACTTATTCTCCGGCAGCGTAGCCGAAGATGTTGTGAATCATATCCAATGCCCGGTGTGGACGTATTCGACACATAAATAATTTGCCTCCGGGCGGTTTGAGAGATCTATCTGAAAAAGATTACATTACCATGAACCATCCGGGTCAGAATAATGAATAACAACTCTTTATCGATTCAATTTCTCGGCGCTGCTGGCACTGTAACTGGTTCGAAGCATTTATTAAAGACCCCAAACGGAAATTACCTGGTCGATTGCGGATTGTTCCAGGGATTGAAGGCTCTTCGTATTAAAAACTGGGAGGCGTTACCAATCGAGATCGGTAAACTAAAAGCGGTATTTCTCACGCACGCACATCTCGACCATTGCGGAGCTCTTCCGCTTCTTTATGTTGGTGGTTATCGCGGGAAGATCTATTGTTCGGCGCCTACAAGAGATCTCACTGAGATCATTCTTCGCGACAGCGCAAAGATCCAGGAAGAAGACGCAGCTATCGCAAACAAGAAGGGATTTTCGAAACACAAGCCTGCCGTTCCGCTTTATACCGAAGAGCAGGTAAAAAAAGTGCTTGAGTTATTCGAAGTCGTTGAGCCGAAGAAGTTAATCCAGGTCGATCAAAATATTGCCGTTACTTATTACCCAAATGGACACATACTTGGATCGTGTTATGTTGTCGTAGAAGCATTGGGCCAAAAGATCCTTTTCTCTGGTGATGTTGGAAGACCAGTTTCGCCGATATTGAACGCACCAACGCCGATCGTCCCGGCAGATTACGTCGTGATGGAAAGCACTTACGGCGATCGCGTACATCCAACGGCCTCGGTACTAGATCAGCTCGCCGATGTTATCGTTGAAACTATACAACAGAAGGGAAATGTCCTGATCCCGAGTTTTGCAGTTGGGCGTGCGCAAGAGCTCATGCACCTGGTTAATGAACTCAAAAAGCAAAATCGTATACCCGATGTTCCCATGTATCTCGATACGCCGATGGGAGCGAACGCAACAGGAATTCTCAGGAAATATCCCTCGTGGCATAAGCTGACTGTCGATGAATGTAATTCGATGTTCGACAAGGTAAGTATTGTGAGCCGGTTCGAAGAGACGCTGGAAGTGATCGATACACCGGGAAGTAAGATTGTTGTTGCGGCAAGCGGCATGCTCACGGGCGGGCGTGTACTTTATTATCTGGAGAAGTATATGGAGAACCGGAAGAACACTATTCTCCTCACGGGATTTCAATCGGAGGGAACACGTGGCCGGGCGTTGCAGAATGGAGCAACGGAGCTTAAGATGCATGGATCTTTTTATCCCGTCCGGGCACAGGTGCGCACGCTGGGAGCGATGTCGGGTCATGCAGATCAATCGGAAATGATCCAATGGCTTGGCCAGATGTCTGAACCTCCAAAGAAATTATTCCTGGTTCATGGAGAAAATATTTCGCGCGATGCATTTCGTGTGAAGATAGAAGCAACCTTAGGTTGGAACGTGGAAATGCCCGATCAACTTACAGAGAGTAGTTTAATTTGATTCGACAATAAATAATACAATTATGAACCCAACATATATTTCAGGAGAAGAAGCGGTTAAAATTATTAAGCCTGGAGACCGTGTATTTATTCACGGTGGTGCAGCAACACCACATCACCTCATCAATAAGATGGTGGAAAGAGCGAGTGAACTCTGGAATGTGGAGCTCGTGAGCATTTCGCTGCAGGGAGACATCTCGTTTGCTAATCCAAAATACCAGGAAAGTTTTTTTATTAACTCACTCTTCGTGTCGGCGCCGGTGCGTAAGGCAGTTAATGAAGGCAGGGGCGACTACGTTCCTGTTTTCTTAAGCGAGATCCCCAACCTCTTTAGGAGAAATGTTCTTCCGATCGATGTGGCGATGGTGCAGGTGTCGCCGCCCGACAAACATGGCTTTTGTTCGTTGGGAGTTTCCGTTGATGTTGCCGCCACAGCTATCAAGTGTGCGAAGCACGTGATCGCCCAGGTAAATCCCCGGATGCCGCGAACACATGGCGACAGCATGGTGAGCGTAAAAGTATTTAACTCGATGGTGTATGCAGAGCAAGAGCTTCCCGAGATCGTTTCGCAGGATGGCAACTCTGAAGTATGTGGGTTGATCGGAAAGAATGTAGCATCATTGATCGAAGACGGTGCAACGTTGCAAACTGGTATCGGTTCGGTTCCCGACGCCGTCCTGGCAAGTCTTGGAGGACACCAGAGACTCGGTATTCACACCGAGATGTTTTCCGATGGCGTGCTGCCGCTCGTAGAGAAAGGTGTAATCACCAATGAATTTAAGAAGAAGCACCGCGGTAAGATTGCGACCGGCTTTATTCTCGGCAGCAGGAAACTCTATGATTTTGTCGATGACAATCCATCCGTTGCAGTATTGAACATCGACTACGTCAACGACACAGCCGTGATCAGGACAAATCCTAAAATGACGGCCATCAACAGCGCCGTGGAGGTCGACATCACCGGCCAGGTTTGTTCCGATTCCATTGGCACTTATCACTTCTCCGGCGTTGGCGGCCAGATGGACTTCATGCGTGGCTCCGCGCTCTCGGAAGGAGGGAAGCCGATCATTGCCTTACCATCGATGACAGCAAAAGGTCTGTCGAAGATCGTTTCTACTCTGAAGGAAGGTGCCGGCGTAGTTACCACAAGGGCTCATGCACATTATATCGTAACGGAGTATGGCATTGCAAACCTGTATGGCAAGAACATGAAGCAGCGCGCAAAGGAGCTTATAAGTATTGCGCACCCAAATCACAGGGAGGCGTTGGAGCGAGCGGCGTTCGAGAGGTTCAGGAGTTATGAGTTTGAGAGAACGATTTATTGAGGGATGATTGGTTGGTCGTTCACTTCTTGATCACTTTCTTAGTAATCACCCGATCGCCCGACTTTATTGTCAGCAAGAAAAGTCCGGGTGGGAGAGAAGCCGTGTTGAGCTGCAAAGTTGTTTCGCCGAAACTCTCATCTTCAAGCACCAACGCGCCCTGCACATTGTAAAGTTTTATATAAACCGGATTTGAATAACCCGAGAGATTGATCGAGAGCTTCGAATCAAACGGGTTCGGATATACATCAGTGAAACCAGGATCGTCGCCAAGTCCTGTGATTTCCGGTAACTCTACTGTTACAGGGTCTGACATATCACTCCGACATCCGTCGATGTTCACAAGTACCGAATAACTACCCGATACTCTTGGTGTCAACGCTTTCCCCGGCTGTCCGGAAATAATATCGCCGTCGAGAAACCATTCGTTCCCACCTTCACTCGACGACGTTAGTGTATAGGAGCCATCCTGTTTTTTACTTATCACCGGCTTTGGCGGCAACACCGGGCAAAAGAATTCGTCATAGGAATGAATAGCATAAGGGTCAACACTGAGAGCTGTATGGCCCGCCTTCGTTACCGACACTCGCCCTGTCTTAACATCGGCAGTTATGGTCACAATAATAGATTGCAAATTCGAGATGAATATCGGCACCTGTACGTCGCCAATCTTTACAACCAGTTGATTTGCGTCGCTGCTGAACCCGGTGCCGCGTATGTTGAGTGCATCACCGGCTTTTCCCGATAATTGATAGAGCTGAGAAATGGTTGGCAATACCGTGATCTTTGTGTTCGCCGGAACAAGCTCTTCGTTTTTATACTTAATGGAGAGAATTCCATCTTGCATTAAACCATCGATCATAATGCTCCCTGTCATCTTTTTATAAAAATAAAATCTCCGCCCTCGTCGCCTGTATTCATGATCACACCCTCCTGCGGAATGGTCGTGCTGTTGTTGATCACACTTTTTCGCATGCGTGAAAACAGGTCGCTCGAAGAAAGAAACTTGTCGGGGTTGTCATTTAGAAATTGAACGAGATATTTAATGAACGAAGATTCGTCGGGAACAACTTGTAATGTTCCACTGGTAATCGCTCTCCTGCTTCGAAGGCGATAGAGTTGTTGCGTGTCGTAGCTTGCTGTTTTTAGTTCCTCGCCGCCGCGTTGTTTGAATATTGCTCCGCTGAAACAGGCGTCGGAGATAAGTAAAGTGTGGGCCGAATTAATTCCGCTGATCTGTTCCCTGAGATCGCTGTTCGATAACCAGTTGGCTGCGTTGTCGGGCGAGGCGTCGACCGGCCACCAGTAACCCTGCTTCACCACGTCGTCCCAGAAACCATGGCCGGCATAGAAGATCAGCAAGTTGTCGCGCCGAGTGATCTTATTTCGAAGCTGTTGCAATGAAGAGAAGATGGCGTTCCTGTCGGCATTAATAAGTTGTGTGATATTTTGTTCTTCGAATTGATAATGCTGGGTCAGAGTTTTTGTGAGCATCTGTACATCCAATACAGGTTTGGTGAGGTCGAGCTTATCTACTTTGTAATCGGCGTTGCCGATCAGCAACGCATAGTATTTTCTTTCCGACGCCTGCGTGTTATTAGTTAGTTGAGTTTCTGTCGTCGCGACGGGTTCAGTCTTTACCGGCACCTGGGGTTTACGAGTCGATGCAATCTCCGCGCGGAGTAGTTTCGACGTCGGCGTTTTTCCGAAGTCGTATCCCGATCCGTTGCCCGGCCCGATAAATAACATCCAGTCGCCATTGGGCGTGATCACGAGATTATCTGCGAGCGGGTGAACATCGGGAAGAAGCATCGGCGCAGTCCACGTTCCATTGGGTTGCATCCTTGTATAGAAGTATGCTTGCTTTAGACCGTTAGTACGATACTTTTTTTGAAACTCTTTGGTTTCTCCTTTGTTCGCCTCATATTGAATGTGGGCGAGCACGCCGTTGCTTCCAATTGTGAGCACATCTTCCACTGTCTCGTGACCCTTGGAAACCTGGTCGAAGACGTCGAATCGTTTTCCGGCGCTCCACGATTCGCCCTCGCGATCAAACTGGTAAATACTTCCATTCTTTGCGCGCCCATAAAGTTTCGAGTAGTCGGACGACATCGCAAGGCCATGCCAGATGTCCAGCTTTGGGTCTATATTAATAGGAGTGAAAAAATTCCACTCACCATTTGTTTTCACACTTTCGAAGTAGCGATGCGGTCCATCTTCCTGTATCGTAACAACAACGTGGGTGAAGTCGTCGCTAAACCGGAAGTGCGGCTCGGAACTCGTTCTGGGCATAAGCGCATTGATCATGTCGGCCAGTCGCGATTCCATCCTGACCCACGTGGTATCTTTCCATACCATTTGAAAACACCTGCACGTTCCCTCGCGGTACGACGATATCAGCATCGTTGAGTCGGGCAACATGGCGAGGCACAGGTCGTGTTGATTCGAGTTGAGACCGGTGATAGGGGTAACCTCGTAGTCCTGTGCATGAAGGACGACAGAGAGGAGAAGGGCGGCGAGGAGGCAGAGGGACTTGGCCATTTTACTAATATAAGGGTTATTCGGGGCAGAATTTGGGGGCACAGGCGATTGAGAAAATTTGAATTAAATGATTACCATCAGTGTTGTATCTTTGTGAAGATGGATGAACTGAAAGACGATATCCTTGGGTTTGAAAAATTTCGAATTGATGAGCAATTATTCTCATTGCTTAACCAATTATTGGGAGGGTACGCACGTCTAACATTTAGAAAAGAAAAGGATGACAAATACCGGGTTCTTTTTGAAAACCGCTTTCGGGAGCTCGGCAAATTGAAACATGATGTTGGGCGGTTTTCATATCCCGAGAAGTTAAGGAACATCGAAAAATTTCAGCACGAACTGAATGATGTTCTTTCTAAAGAAAAAGCATTATAAGTTTGCATGCGCACGGCTGATAATGAGCAAATTCCATATCTGCTCAGCGAAAGCGATCACGAAAGCTTCTATCAATTAATATTAAGTAGTGGATTTGAACGTGTTAGTCGAGGTAAAGCAAATCCAATTGCATATTTCCTTGGGGCGCAGCCCGGTTCGGGTAAGACCATCCTAAGACAGGCACTTGGCCAATATGGCGAGGCCGTAGTTGTTAATACTGACGACCTGCGCTGGTTTCATCCTAAATTTAATTCCCTTTTAGAAGACCTGGCGTCAAACGAGCGGGCATCCTATCGTGTTAATCCGGATTCGGTCGAATGGAGTTCCCGCTTATTTAACGACGCTGTAAATGCCAGGTGCAACATCATACTCGACTCTACTCTTGGAGGAAATGTTAATCATTTTATTTCGCGTCTGACCTCTTTAAAAGAAGCTGGTTATCGAAATGAAATACACCTCTTGGCCGTAAACTCAAGAGTGAGTAGACTTGGCATTTATTATCGTTTTGAGACAGGGGCCATTTTTGGGATTCGCGAACGAATGGTAAGTATGGATGTACATAACCGAAATTATCATGCACTTCCAGATAATTTAATGCTGATCGCGAATCAGTGCAGTAACACAATTGATCGACTGGTGATCTACTCCCGTAGTGAAAGTCTTGGGTTAAATGAAATTTATTCGAGTCAAAACCCAGTTGCATTCGAATCTGCAATTGAATTGCTGAGATCTGAACGAGAACGTAAGTTTACAGAACTGGAGGAGGAAAATTTTCAAAAGACAATAGCTAAAGTATCTGATCTGATTGAAAAGCGAGGTGGTGATCTGCAACGTTTTTTGGCCGACATTCAATAATTTTCCGCCCCATTGTTATAATAAATTGTTGAGGTTTTGTTGAATTAATCAAGTTAGTTTCAAATGTCCATCTCTACCCAAACCGAACTCCTCGCCATGCAGAAAGTAAGCGAGGCCGTGGCATTCACGCTGAAAGAAATGACCAACTATGCGAAGCCCGGCATGACCACCAAACAGCTCGACGACTACGGAGCCAAAATACTTTCAGATTTCGGGGCAAAGTCGGCCCCGTTCCTCACCTACAAGTTTCCCGGGTTCACATGCATCAGCGTCAACAACGAGTTTTGCCACGGTATTCCGTCTGAGAAGAGGATCTTAAATGAAGGCGATCTTATTAACATCGACGTGTCGGCCGAGCTCGATGGCTTCTGGTCCGACAACGGTGGTTCTTTTGTGCTTGGCGCAGATGTGAACAAACACCAGAAACTGGTTGACGCTTCGAAGGAGATCCTTCACAAAGCTATTTACAGTATCAAAGGTGGCGTTCGCATTTCCGACATCGGCCATCTCATCGAAACCGAAGCGAAGAAGCGTGGCTATAAGGTTATCAAAAACCTGACAGGACATGGAATAGGAAAGAGCCTCCATGAAGAACCACACGAGATCGCGAACTATCGTGACAGCATTAACCCGAGAAGGTTCAAGAAAAATTCTGTTGTCGCAATTGAAACATTTATCTCGACCACATCAACGTATGCCGAAACCACAAACGACGGTTGGACGATGGTTGGCAATAAGGGAGGATTCATGGCACAGCATGAACATACTATTGTTGTTACCGAGGGAGAGCCGCTCGTGTTGACTAGCATGAACGAGATCTGGAATTAAAGACTGCGATGATCTTAAGAATTATACTATGATGGTTAAAGGAAACGATCTCTATTGTTGAGACTGGCATCAAGAAAGGAAAAACAGCCGATCAACTGGTAAAAGAGAAGGTCCTTGCAAAGTATGATGAGCTGGGCAGCGGTGGCTCCCAAACCACCGAACAGTACACGCAGATGCTTTTAAATTGCTTTCGGCGAAGTTATGAGATCATCCGCTTCACAACATCCGATGTTACAACCGTAGCGAACTCATCATTTAAACTCGCCATCGCTGTTTCATGGATCAGTTCGGCTGGATACGTTTTTCCGTCGAAGCCCTTTTTATTGAATGTTGCTGTCGCATCTGCAACCAGGTAAGTTTCATAACCGAGGTTGCCGGCCATCCTCGTTGTTGTTGAAATGCAATGATCGGTTGTCATGCCAACAATAACAAGCTTCGTGATACCCGCGCGATCTAACTGTTCTTCGAGATCAGTTCCTATAAACGCACTGTTCACATTTTTCTCGATAACAGGTTCGCCATTTATGGGCTTCACAATATCCATGATCTCGTTTCCCGGGTGCGTTGCACGAAGCGGCGAGACCGGAGTAGTGGAACAATGCTTCACATGGTAGACCGGCAGATCTTTGATACGCCATAACTGCAGCAATTCACCGGCCTTCGTTTCTGCATCGGGGTTGTTTCGTCCACCACCCCAATAAGCAATATCTGAAAAGCCCTTTTGAAGATCGACGAGGAGTAATGCGGGTCTGTCGCTCGATGAAAATGCCATGAAAGAAAGTTAGATCAATTCAGGAGATCTTCATAGAACGCGCCAATGCCTTTCGCACGATCCACAAAATGCATCTCGAGCAGCCACTGGCGGCGTTGACCATTTTTGTCAAGCGATAAAATGCTGACCAGATTGTCAGGATGAACGTCGAGATCCAGCGCGCCTTTCACATCCGGTTGTTCATGCGGAAAATGCCCGATGATATGACCACCGATCTCTCCTCCGAATTCATAACCGTAACGCTTCGCCAGCGCCGTGAGATAATTCCAGAACTCAACGCCAGTGAGTTTATCCTGCTTATCATACCACGCCTTTGCTTCATGCCATGCAGTTTCTACGTCTTTCTTTATTTTCAGTTTATCAGGGTCACTTCCCAACACGTAAGTTCTTCCGAGATCTGTTTCCCATCCTTCGAAGTTCGGCCCGAAGTCGAGAATTACAATGTCATCTTTTTGAATTACGCGGTCCGCCGGACTCTTGCTATACGACTCCACCGTGTTTACACCTGCTCTTACAATTTTCTTGTGCCAGTGTTCTTTCATTCCGAATTTCTCATCCGCAATTTTTACAATCTCAGATGTTAGTTGACTTTCTGATTTTCCGGCAATGATCAATCCACGCTTCTCTACTTCTTTGAATAACTCCCTGGTTTTATTTTGAGCAATGTTCAGCTTTTCCTTTGTCTGTTGTTCAGTCATAGGTTTCGTGGTAGAATTTTGTGCGTGGGTGTCGATCGCCATGGCAAAGAGGATGCTGGCGACTAAAATGATTTTCATATTGGCGAGGTCAGGTGAGTAAAGATGGGGAGAAGAGAATTTATACACGTCACCCGCCGTGTGGTATTCGAAGTCCCTATTGCTTGTTTCTTTATATTATCGTAATATTACGATAGATCAGATTATGGGACTAACGAAGGCCGAAGAATTTACAAAAGCACAGAATGATCTTGCAGTGATCACCAAGGCACTTGGCCATCCTGCAAGAATTGCAATCCTGCAGTTCCTGATAAAGACCAAATCATGTATTTGCGGCGACATCGTCGACGAACTGCCGTTGTCACAGTCAACAGTCTCTCAGCATTTGAAAGAGTTAAAGAACGCCGGCCTGATCAAAGGAAATATCGACGGCCCAAGTGTGTGTTATTGCATCGACGAAAAGGCTTGGAATAAAGCGAAGAAGCAAGTGAATGACTTCATGAACACCTTCACAGGTCAGAATTGTTGTTAAGATGTTTTTCATCGAGAAAACGATAAGACAACTGACGGGCGAATTCGACCTGATCTCCAAAGAAAGGAAGATCGATCTCGAACGGATTGCTTCTTTCATCGAGAACAGCATTGATCAGAAGAAGAAAGCAGAGTTGATCTTTATCTGTACACACAACTCACGCAGAAGTCATATTGCCCAGGTCTGGTCGTCGACTGCGGCAGATTACTATGGTGTAAATGTCCGCTCATGGTCGGGTGGGACGGAGGCCACTGCCTTTAACCCACGCGCTGTTGATGCATTGCGGGGCCTTGGATTTAAAATCGAACAGAAGACAACTGGCGCTAATCCTGTGTATTCTGTTCGCTGGTCTGATCGTTATTCATCGTTAGATGTGTACTCGAAGAAATATAATGATCCGTCCAATCCGGCCAGTGATTTTGTTGCAGTCATGACCTGTACTCATGCCGATGAAAATTGCCCCGTGGTTGTTGGTGCCAACGCTCGCTTCTCTTTACCGTTCGACGATCCGAAAGACTTCGACGGAACGGAACTCGAGTCGATTAAATACCGCGAGCGTTCCCTCGAGATCGGTCGCGAGATATTATACCTGTTCTCAAAAATATCACGCCAATGATTTGGCCTCTTTAGCCAACACTATGACGGATCATGTTAGAGAAAGACGCAGGGTTCACCCATAATTATCAGGAATAATAATCCACAGGATTGTGGACTATTGACATTGACCTAATATTGCCCAAAGGATAAAAAATATAATAATGGTGCTGATAAGTCCGCCGCCAAGCCATTTGGCGCCAGCGCCTGCAAGTAAGCCTCTGAATAAATTGTTCATGATTTTTTTTATTTCCAGGTGACTCAATATCCAGGCCAAGCCTGCCGTGCAACGTTGTTGCAATGACCTGATTTTATGGCGTCTAAAATTCTTTTTCCGTAACCATCGGCATAACTTTCATGTTATTAAATTATGCCTGATCTACCAGATAATAAAAATACATGGCGCGAACATTGGCAGTTATTGACCGGCCTCGCGATCCTTTTTGCGATGCTCATCGCCGAATACGCGTTTAAGGCAATACCTCCTTTTCCGTTTGATCTTTTAATTTATCTCGCCGCATACTTATTGAGCGGTTACAATGTGTTGCTTCTTGCTGTGCGAAAGGCGTTGCGTCTTGATATCTTTAATGAATTCGTTTTGATGAGTGTTGCCACCATCGGCGCTTTCGCAATCGGTTCGTATAGCGAAGGCGTTGCCGTTATGGTATTCTATTCTATCGGCGAGTGGTTCCAGGATGCAGCGGTCGATAAAGCAAAACGAAATATAAAAGCGCTCCTCGATGTCAGGCCCGACCGTGTTACGATATTACAAAATGGTAAATCGGTCGAAGTCGATCCTAAAGAGGTTCAGACCGGCGAAATCATTCACGTTAAGCCAGGGGAGAAAGTAGCCCTCGATGGAGAGTTGATCTCAGAGCGTGGTTCGTTCAACACCGCCGCGCTCACCGGCGAGAGTAAGCCCGATTCGAAAACGAAAGGCGACCTGGTGCTGGCGGGAATGATCAACCTGAATACATCAACGGAAATTAAAGTCACGGCGCTTTTCAAAGACAGTAAGTTAAGCCGAATACTCGAGCTCGTTCAAAACGCAACCTCACGCAAGTCACAAACTCAACTGTTCATAAGCAAGTTTGCAAAAGTATACACACCGGTTGTATTTGCGTTGGCCGTGATCGTTTGTTTTGGTCCGTATTTTTTCGTCGACCACTACTCTTTTCATACCTGGTTTTATCGATCGCTGGTATTTCTCGTGATCAGTTGTCCGTGCGCCCTTGTTGTTTCTATCCCGTTGGGATATTTTGGTGGAATAGGATTGGCCTCGCGCAACGGTATCCTATTGAAAGGCGGCAACTATCTCGATGTCATGACAAAAGTCGACACCGTGGTGATGGACAAGACCGGCACGCTTACGAAAGGTGTTTTTAAGGTGCAGAACATTCAGCCGAAAAATATATCGGCAGAAGAGTTGTTGCGAGTTGCAGCTGCTATCGAAAGCAGGTCTACTCATCCTGTCGGGAAAGCTATCATCGAACGCGCAGGGGTTGAACCAAACATGGCAGCCCAACATGTTGAAGAGATCGCCGGTCATGGATTGAAAGGTGTTGTGAATGGCAAAGAAGTACTCGCCGGCAACCTGAAGTTGATGAAGAAATTCTCGATCGACACACCTGCAGAGTTATCAGCAGAAGTTGATACGATCGTTGTCATAGCTATCGACAAACAATACGCTGGCTTCATTACCATCGCCGACGAGATCAAGGAAGATGCAAAAGATGCTGTTAAGGCGATGCATGCCGCTCACCTGAAGACGGTAATACTTTCTGGTGATAAACAGTCAGTCGTCGATAACATCGCGCGACAGCTGGGGATCGATAGCGCTTTTGGCGACCTGTTGCCCGAAGGAAAAGTTGCAGAGGTTAAATTATTGAAAGACCAGGGAAGAACGATCGCCTTCGCAGGTGATGGTGTAAACGATGCACCCGTTATTGCTTTAGCCGATGTGGGCATCGCTATGGGCGGACTTGGCAGTGATGCGGCCATCGAGACTGCAGACGTCGTAATTCAAAATGATCAGCCTTCGAAGATCATTTCAGCAATCAAAGCCGGGAAGATCACAAGAACTATCGTGTGGCAAAACATCGCTTTCGCAATGACAGTGAAAGTGATTGTGCTCGCACTCGGCGCCGGTGGTGTTGCAAACCTCTGGGAAGCAGTGATCGCCGATGTTGGCGTCGCCTTACTCGCCATATTGAATGCCGTTCGCATACAGGGAGTTAGGCTATAGAATTCTTAGTCTATTCGATTTATAGACTTATTCGTTATTTTGGGGTACTCTTTACCCCGTGTGAGAACTCTCATAGTTTGTCTATTCCTCCTGGTCTCCATCCAGTCCTTTGCTCAAAAGTGGGCTAATCACCAGGTCTTCTGGGGTCGTCTCATCCTGAGTGACACAATTAATTCACGTCTTCGTTGGGAAATGTTCATCCAAAAAAGAACACAAAACGATTATGCCGGCGATGCCAATGTATTTCACTCCGACCAGTTCGATAGCTATTGGTTTTGGTTGAATTATTCAGTGAATAAGAATCTCCGCGTTTCAATCTCGCCATTCGGATATTTCAAAAGTTATGTATTGAATGTTCAGCCAGGCGATGCAGATCTCGCACCCGTAAAGGAGTGGAGGTGGTGTGCACGCGTAGAGCAGGGAACCAACGGAAAATATTTGAACTTCGCCAATCGGTGGACTGCAGAATACAGGTATCGTGATCTGAAGAACAATGATGACTGGCAACCAAACTGGCGTCTCCGTTATATGATGCGATTTGATAAACCTGTTAAGGGACTTTTGTCAGACTCGAAACCAGTTACGTTCACGATTTCGAACGAGATCTTTTTGCAGGCAGGAAAATCAGTCCATGGCAATCCGAATATCTTCGATCAGAATCGATTGTATGGCGGTGCAGCTTATGAGATCCTTAAGAATGTAAAACTGTCTGTAGGATATATCTATGGATTCCAGGAAAGGGTTTCGGGCAAAGATTTCGATCATATTAATTACTATTGGGTTGTCTTAACTTTCGATAACCTGATCTCACAATTCCGCCATCAAAAAAATATTTTCGGCAAGTCGTAATCCAATATTTTTGCCGGCGGATGAAGAAGCTATTCTTTACAGTTTGTTTTTATCTTTTGATCTCCACTGTCTATGCACAGCTGGCTTCACTCCGTGGTTTCGTTTACGACAGCACATCCGGCGCGGGGATCTATGGTGCCGCCATTCACATCAAAGAACTCGATAAGAATACATCCGCTACCGAAAACGGTTTCTTCGGATTTTCTTCACTAACACCCGGAACCTATACTTTCGAAGTGAGTTATGTCGGGTATCGGAAATTGAGCCAGACCATTACACTCAATTCAAACATTAACGTGATCAACTTTACATTAAGCTATTCCAAAGTCCAACTGGAAGAAGTTGTTGTAACCGCGCCAACCATCAACGACCAGCAAGTAGTTTCCGCTGTCGACATCAACCTTCGTCCCATCAACAACTCGCAGGAGATTCTTCGAATGATCCCTGGGCTTTTTATCGGTCAGCATGCAGGTGGTGGCAAAGCAGAACAGATCTTCTTACGGGGCTTCGACCTTGATCACGGAACCGACATCAAGATCTCCGTCGATGGTATGCCTGTCAATATGGTGTCGCATGCTCACGGCCAGGGTTATGCCGATCTTCACTTTGTGATTCCTGAAATGGTGCAGGGTGTCGATTTCAAGAAAGGCCCTTATCGTTCCGACAAAGGAAATCAAACAACAGCAGGTTGGATCGACTTCAGAACACGAGCAACACTCGATCGTAATTTTTTCAAGCTCGAAGGCGGGCAGTTCGATACTTATCGCGCCGTTGCCGGGTTCAATCTTCTCTCCGAAAGTCTAAGAAAGAAAGGACAGTCGGCATTCGTTGCTGGTGAATACAATTACTCAAATTCTTATTTCGATAATCCCCAACATTTCAAGCGACTGAATCTTATCGGCAAGTACAACGGAAAGATCTCGAAGAATACATCGCTCACGTTTACCGCATCCACATTTTGGAGCAAGTGGGATCACTCGGGCCAGATCCCATTGCGCGCCGTCGAGTCGGGAGCAATAGATTGGTTTGGCTCCGTCGATCCGACCGAAGGCGGAGAGACTAGCAGAACGAATGCTAACGCGCAGTTCGTCACCATCGGGAAGAACACCAGCGTTATCAAGAACCAGTTCTTTTATACTAACTACAACTTCGAGTTGTATTCTAACTTCACCTTCTTCTTAAAGGATTCGATCAATGGCGACCAGATAAGACAGAAGGAGAGACGAAATCTTTTCGGCTATAACGGCTCTTACGTGAAGACAAAGCACTGGCTCAATCTCGAATGGAATACTACCATTGGTATCAATTATCGCCAGGATATTACTCGTCACACAGAGTTATCGCATACGCTGGACAGAACGATAACACTGGAACGATATAAATTTGGAAACATCAATGAAGCCAACGCCGGTTTGTTTATCGATGAACTCGTTACATTGTCACCGAGACTGACGATGAATGCCGGTCTGCGTTTCGATTATTTTCATAATGAGTATGAAGACTTATTACAGCCTACGCAGGTAATGCTCAAAGCAAATGCGCACATTGTATCTCCCAAGTTGAATTTCTATTACACGCTTCCTTCGGGAACTCAATTTTACCTGAACGCCGGCAAGAGTTTTCACTCGAATGATACGCGTGTTGTTGTTGCCGAAGGAGGAAAGCAAATTCTTCCCGCCGCTTACGGATCCGATCTTGGTATCATTTTCAAGCCGGTGCCGCAGATGCTCGTTAATGTATCGGCATGGTACCTGTGGCTTGCCCAGGAATTCGTGTATGTTGGCGACGAAGGCGTTGTGGAACCGAGTGGTAAAACAAGAAGACAAGGTGTCGATGTTTCTGTGCGTTACCAATTGCTCCGTCCGTTGTATTTAGACATTGACTTCAATGCGACTCGTCCACGTGCAATCGGAGTTCCTGCCGGTGAGAATTATCTTCCGCTGGCGCCGGTGCTCACAACAACGGGCGGTTTGACTTACTCGGGAGGAAAAGGTTTCGGCGGAAGTCTTCGCTATCGATATATGGCCGACCGCCCGGCGAATGAAGATAATTCTATCGTGGCCAAAGGGTATTTTATTGTCGATGCCCAGTTAAATTACACAATGACCAGATCTGCATTCGGACTCTCGATCCAGAACCTGTTTAACCGGAAATGGATGGAGACGCAGTTTGCTACCGAAAGTCGTTTGAAAAATGAAGCGAAGCCTGTAGACGAGATCCATTTCACGCCGGGAACTCCATTCTTCGCAAAGGCCAGCTGGACTATTTTCTTCTGATAATACTTTTCAAAATGAAATGGATCACCCGCGAACGTCCCAAGATCGACCGGATCGCTTGTCCCTGGCTTATTAAGAACTTTGTCGATACAGAAGCAGAGTTCATTTACGTTCCCGCCGATAAAGTGATCGAACAATCGAAGAAGCTCGGTGCTACTCCGTTCGACGTTACAGGTGTTGAGTATACTCATTATAATGATCAATGCACGTTCGACTTTATAATCAAAAAGCACGATCTGATTGATCCCGCCCTAAAGGTACTCGCTGTTATAGTTCGCGGAGCGGATACTGACCGGCATGATCTTGCCGCGCAGTCCTCTGGCTTATGGGCAATCTCCTCGGGATTGTCTCATAACATAAAAGACGACCAGGCACTTCTCGAAAAAGGGATGTTATTGTATGATGCTCTTTATTCGTGGGCGAAATTTCTTCAACATGAAAAACATACTGAGAACAGCAGTGAAAAGTTACTTCTTGATGTTTATAAAAAATTTCTGAAAAAGAAGTCTGGTGAAAAGAAAGTTCCTTCGTGGGCTCGCGAACTTAAGGAGATTATCCAGGACCAGATAGACACTAACCTGACGTTGAGCCTAAAGGAGATCTCAAAGACCCTCGATGTTCATCCAACTTACCTGTCGAGAGAATTCTCGCGGTACTTCGACAATCTTTCTTTCGGAGACTACATCCGCAAACTTCGGATCGACAAAGCCCTTGAGATGTTGAAAGATTCAAACCGATCGCTGGCAGAGATCGCATATCTGACAGGTTTCTCCGATCAAAGCCATTTTACGAGGATCTTCAAGAAAGTTACCGGGAAGAATCCGTCGGAATACAGAAAAAAGCGAAGCAAAAGGTAAACTCCATACAAAAGGTAAAATTCATTCTATCATTTGGAAAACGACAATGATAACGTTGTACTTATGTACAGATCGATTATCGTAGTCGTCACTTTATGTGCCTCCATCGGCAGCTCTTTTGCGCAGACAAAAGATATCCATTCCCGCGAGCAGCTTTGGCTTGGCTATTTCAACCAAACGCGCCTCACCAATAAGTTTGGATTCTGGCTGGACGTTCATTACCGGCAAACAGATCATTTTATTGACAGACCCTACCAGTTCCTCTTTCGTCCGGCGGTGACGTGGTTTATCAAAGACAATCTTCGCTTCAACCTGGGTTATACTTATGTGAATAACTTTCCGGCTAAAGGGCTGCACACATCACGACCAGAACACCGGGGCTGGCAACAAATATGGTGGAGTCAAAAATATACGGGACTGCAAACGCTTCAGTGGCTGCGACTGGAGGAGCGATTTAATCGCAAGATTGCGAATGACGTTCTGCAGGATGGCTTTACGTTCACTTACCGCGTTCGTTATAACTTATCTTTTTTCGTTCCCCTGAAAGGGAAGGAGATCGTTGCGAAGACTCCTTTCGCAGTAGTCATGAACGAGCTCTTCATAAATTTTGGGAAGAATGTCGTCTATAACACGTTCGATCAAAACAGGTTCTTTGTGGGCATGGGGTATCAATTTACTCCGCATCTTAACGCCCACCTGGGTTATATGAATATTTTCCAACAAGATCCCACCGGCAACAAGTACATCATATCGCATGCTATCAGGTTGTTTGTTTTTCACAACCTTGATCTACGAAAAAAAGAAGCTGATTAAAGCGCTACTTCTGATAGAACACACTATCAAAGAACTTCCTCATCTCGTCGGCATACTTCACGCCGTATTTTGCGAAGGTCGCTCTTGTGGTGGCATCCGGTTTCCAATCGAAGAAAGCATGACTGGCATCTTCCACCTGGAGGTAAGTTGATTTCTGACCGGCTGCAGTCAGCACATCCACGTAAGTGGTGATCATTTCATTTTTGATCAGTGGGTCTTTGGTGCCACGGGTAATGAAATGTGGAAGTGCACGCTCCTTTACATTCGGTACATGCTTGATGGGCGAAACGGCATCGTAGTATTCATCGCTGGTTTGCTCGATGAATTGTTTGAAGTCATGGGCATCAGACACTCCGTAGCTTGGGGCAACGGCTTTGATTGCTCCTGTGATCTCTTTGCCGACCTGGTCAACAGTTTTTCCTTTCGGGATATAAGTGGGGCGATATTGATAGACACCAGGTTTCTCTCCGAAACCACCTTCGCCGATCATTGTTGAGAACATTGCGGCAGCTTCCGACAGGTGCCCGCCGGCGCTGTCGCCTGTAACTGCCAGACGTTTGGGATCGCCGCCATATTGCGCAGCGTGTTCCTGTATGTGTGCGATGGCTCCGAATACATCTTCGATAAGCTGATGCATGTAAGTCGGTTTGGCGTCGCCATCGAGCTTGTTGACCCAACGGTAATCGACACTGAAAACAACATAACGTCCGCCTTTCGCAAGCTCAAGCGCGAGGGCGCGCATGATGTCTTCGTTGTTGGAAGACCAGCCGCCGCCGTGAATGATGACGATGCACGGAAGGTTACGCGCTCCTTTGGGTGAAAACACATCGTATTTCAATGGCTTAACGCCAGGTTTCGCATAGACCACATCCTGTGTTACGTTGAGATTCTCCACGAGAGATTTTTCGATGAATGTTGCGCCCACAGACATGTCTTTGTCGACCGTTATCTTCGTGGGGGACGTAAAGCTCTCGACGCTTGTTGTTCCCCACATGCCGCCTTTGAAAGTGTTGTAGACTGCGTCGAGGCTATAGCCGGATGCAGGGCTGGCGGTGACGGTGAGAACGGTGCCGGCGGCCACTTTTCCGTCGGCCGGAAGTTTCGGATCGATCGTATAGGATCCGTTTTCGGCGGGGACGGCGGTAACGGTAAATTGTGCGTTCGAAATCGTTGCAGAAAAGATCGTGGCGAGAAACAGGAGGAACTTGTTCATGGAAGTCTATTTACAGCAATATACACCTCAGGTAAGATGCGATCAAATTCGTATCTTTGCCCCGAAATAATTCCAGGACCAAACAAACACGAATGGCAAAATCATCAGAAACGTTTAATAAAAGAGAAAAAGAGAAACTAAGGCTTCAAAAGCAAAAAGACAAGGAACAGCGAAAAGAGGAGCGAAAAGCCAACAAAGAGAGCAAATCGTTCGAAGATATGATCGCCTACGTAGATGAAAACGGCAACTTTTCTTCTACCCCCCCCGACAAGACCAAAAAGCAGACGATCCGCGAAAGCGACATCGAACTGACCTCCCGAAACAAGGGCGGATCAACAACACTGGAGGCACGAACCGGTATCGTCAAGTTCTTCGAAAAGGACAAGGGATACGGATTCATCAAAGACTCCAAATCACAGGAAGAGTTCTTCTTCCATTATTCATCAGCCAATTTTCAAATCGCCCAGTCAGACCAGGTGTCCTTCGAAACGGAACGCGGTCCAAAAGGCATGAATGCCGTAAGGATCGTTAAAGTATAATTCCCTCAGGGTTTAATTCCCTCGGGATACTTAATCGACGTACTTACGAAGTTGACTTAGCGGTCGGATCTTCTTGTTTAACGAAAGATATCCGCCGCTTAATGTCTGCGTCAACATATCACAGTGTGTATCGTGGTGATGCACCGACTCACGCTGTGGAACATCACGGTTTCATCCAGTCAAACATTTTTTGATTTCATTCAACCCGATCTCATAACGACATCTTGTTATGGGTTCGGGACTTGTGGTATTTAATCGCATCGCAGCAGAGAAATACATCCAAAATATTTTTTCATCTGCGGCTAAACATTAAACAAAACAACAAATGAAAGAAAATCTTGAAAAGCGGAACACAGGACAATCTGCCTTAGATCAATCGATCAGGAGACGGTCCTTTATTAAGTACACTGGTTTAACAACGGGCGTTGCCATGCTTACGATTGCCGGGTGTAAAGAAGACGACGACAACACACCAGCCGCCGGCACTGTCGATCTCGGGTCGGGAGATATTGGAATACTTAATTATGCCTATGCATTGGAGCAACTCGAAGCGGCATTCTACATTTCAGTAGCATCGAACGGCGCGTTCGCGACCATCTTCACAGCTGCCGAACAAACTATGCTGAAAGACATCCGTGACCACGAGATCACGCATCGCGAATTTCTGAAAGCCGCGTTGGGCGATAAAGCTATTGCCGACCTGGAGGTGGACTTCAGCTCGGTCGACTTTACCAAGCGCGATAGTGTGCTGGCTACAGCGAAGACTTTCGAAGACCTGGGCGTGTCGGCTTATAATGGAGCGGGCAACCTGATAACGGATCCGAATTATCTTTTGATAGCAGGTAAGATCGTGTCCGTGGAAGCTCGTCATGCATCGGCTATTCGTGACATGATCAACCCGAAGTCGGCCGATTTTGCCGGCGATACCGTTGTTGATACCAACGGCTTTGACGGTGCGAAGATGCCGATGGAAGTGCTTACAGCTGCCGGGCCATTCATTAAAACTAAAGTGACAGCGAACAATCTTCCCACAACTTAATTCAACATTCATATGAACATCAAAAAGATCATTTCAACTTTTGACCAGCATGTGGATCAAAATGAAAATAAGTCATTCGGACGACGCGACTTTTTTAAATCGGCGGGAAGTTTTGGAAAGCAGGCAGCTATGGTGGCTGCGCCGGCAATTATCCTTGCGCTGTTGCCCAAAGCAGCGTTCGCTAAAACTGCAACGATACCCGAAGTTCTGAACTTCGCATTAACACTCGAATATCTCGAGGATGAGTTTTACAAAGCTGCGTTAGCGGCATCAGGACTTATTCCTGAATCCGATCGCGCGATCTTCATGCAGATCAGCAAACACGAGAGTGCACACGTTGCCTTTTTGAAGACCGCTCTCGGTACCTCGGCAATTGCCAAACCGACGTTTGATTTTACGGCAGGCGGTACATTCCCGGATGCGCTTACCAACTACACTACTTTTCTCGCATTGTCGCAATCGTTCGAGGATACGGGCGTTCGTGCGTACAAAGGACAGGCTGGCAATCTTATCAGTGACAACGGCACGCTGAAAGCTGCTCTGCAGATCCACAGTGTTGAGGCGCGTCACGCTTCTGAGGTAAGGCGATTGAGAGGTGCAAATTCCGGTATGACCATCAAAGGTTGGATCACGGGCGATCAATCGAACGGTGCGCCTGCGGCGATCTATGCCGGTGAAGACAATCAAACACAGGGCACGGCAAACCTGGCTAGCTTGAGTTCGTTGAGCAGCATCTCGGCAGATGCGAAGACCGAAGCATTCGATGAAGCACTGACGAAAGAACAGGTGCTGGCAATCGTAACTCCGTTCGTTAAATCATAGATCATTATTCTTAAATCATTTTTATGAATGCAATACTGTTGTTTTTAGGAGGAGTTGGCGTGCAGGAGATCCTGTTGATCGGACTTTTCATTTTCATCTTCTTCGGTGCTAAGAAGCTGCCGGAATTCATGAAAGGTGTTGGTAAAGGAGTACGTGAATTCCAGGACGGTGTGAAGGGAATCAAAGAGGATCTGGAAAAAGAAGTGAAATAGTTTTTTGTTTAAATTGTCGCGCTCTAAGAATTATGGCGACTACCACCGACAATTTAAAACTCTTCATGATCTTATTGGGCTCCAAAGCCCCGGGTCGTCACGTGGAGCAGCATGATTTCTTTTTCGGGATCGCGAGGTCGTTAAAAGATCTTGTGCCTGCAATGAAAGCATTCTGGCCGGAAGCAGGAGATAAGATCCACATCGATGGATGGCGTGAGGTTACGATGGTGGATGGCTATCGTGTATCTATTCACACTCGTGAAGAAGATGTGCCAGCATCTCCGATGAAATTATTCTTCATCAACCTGGGTGGCTACCAGGAAAACAAATTCGAGGAACAGCATTATGTTGTTCTTACCGTGAAGGCCGATCGAGCAATTGCATTTGCCGAAGCCAAACAATCATTATTCTTTAAGACAAATTCTTTCGAAGGAGCCAATAGTCACATCGACGACAAGTATGGAGTTGATGTTGACGATCTTTATCAGATCGAGGACATACTTACTAACGTTGATAAGGATAAGTTCCAGATTGTTTTGACTCCCGATAATTCGAGGATGACTGATATACTTCAACTCGGTTATCTTAAATTGTCGGGTCTTTTAAAAGAATGAAAATGGACTACACCCACAAGGCGACCAACAAAGAGATCCGCGAAAGGTTTGATAAAGACACGGAACGATTCTCGAATCTTGAAACGGGTCAGCAGACTACGATCGACGCGCCGGTAACCATGGACCTTTGTACCGAGGCAGCAAAGTATGCCAACCCAAATGCAACGGAGCTTCTCGACATTGGATGTGGTGCTGGTAATTATACACTGAAGATGCTGGGCAAGATCCCGAACCTTAATTGTGTGCTAAACGACCTGAGCTTGCCGATGCTGGAGAAGGCGAAGGAAAGGGTGTCGCCACAAACGAAGGGAACGGTTACGATCATCCAGGATGATATGAGGAATGTGGATCTTCCGGACAATCGTTTCGATATCGTTCTCGCTGCCGCAACGTTGCATCACCTCCGCGACGATGATGACTGGGAGTTGATGTTCAGGAAGATCTATAAGACTTTGAAACCTGGCGGAAGCTTTTGGATCTCAGATCTTATATCGCACAACTCGGAGGTGATCACGAAGCTGTTTGAAGATAAGTATAGTGCTTACCTGGAAACGTTGGGAGGAGTGGAGTATAGAAAGAAGGTGTTGGATTATGTTCAGTATGAGGATACTCCACGGTCATTGAATTTTCAGTTGGCGTTGCTTGCGAAGGTTGGGTTTACGAAGATTGATATTCTGCATAAGATTTCTTCTTTCGCAGCGTTTGGAGCAATAAAGTAGAACATTTCAATACACAGCCCTGTAATAATACTTTTTCCCCACCGGGCTGATCATGACGAAGAAGATTGCGCTGAACACAAACAGCGTATAGCTCTCCGTGAGATAACTCACAACGCAATCAAAACAAGACACCGGATCACCTCCAGGTAATAAACCCAACGCCGTTGTTCCAGCATGGCGCCGCAGATAACGAGGGTGAGAATGATCTCGGTAACAACGACGAGTGTTTGAGTCTCATCGATGCGATTAAATAAGAGTGTGAATACAAATAACGCCGCAAGCGTAATTGTAAGTTGCAGGTTCAGGTATGCCTTGAACCTGAAGGAGTGATAGACACGTTGTTTATTCGGAAGCAGCTTGCGTTCCAGCGCCGGACGAATATTCTGATCAAGCACCTCAGGCCGGCCAAATAGTATTTTCAACGCACCGCCAATACTTTTCGAGCGACGACACGCCACCCACAATTCGAAGAAGTAATGAAAATGCTGCCAGAGAAAACTATGGCTCTTCAGCGGGTGCGTTAACCCATACACCGGCTTTTCTTCCTGCTTTTGAAATGTGCCGAAGATCTTATCCCAAAAGATAAAAATGTCACCATAGTTTTTATTCAGGTACTTTTCATTGGAAGCATGATGTACTCCATGATGGGTAGGAGTGATGAAGATATATTCGGCCCAGCCAAGCTTACCAATTACTTGCGTGTGTGTGAAGAATGAATACGTACCATGCACAACGAGTATCACGATCACCATCGCCGGTTGAAATCCAATGAAAGGAAGAACACACCAGAATACATTTCGCACGACCGACTGAAGCGTCGTTATCCTTGCCGACACCGTGTAGTTGAAATCTTCACTGTGGTGATGAACAATGTGAGCACCCCAAAGAATGTTTATCTCATGTCCGAGGCGATGATACCAGTACCACACCAGGTCGGTTGCCAACAACAATGTTACCCACACCAGCCAATGATTCGGGATGTGGAGGAGAGCATAGTGGTTATATATATAATTATAGAGCTCATAGAAGCTCCCGATGATAAACAGGTTCAACAAACGTTCGGCAATACCGATGGAAACGTTTGCAACAGAGTTTTCATAATTGAAAAAATGATTCTTTCCTTGTCTTCGGGCGATTACATATTCCAAGCCAAGAAAAAGGAAGAAGGCGGGCACTATGAGGGCAGTGAAGTTCATTAGCAATTTTTTGTACAATTATAGTCTATAAAATCTATAGACTAAATAGGTGATGTGAAATTTATGTTTACCTTTGGCCCAGTTCAAACAGAAAACGCGGAAATAATCATGACCCAGGCACTCCCCACCACTACCAGGCACACTCGTCCGGTTGCTATCTTTTATGAGCACCCGGTTTGGTTTCAACCATTGTTCGACGAGCTTCAGAAACGCCGGATACCTTTTATAAGGATCAACGCAGCAGAGCACACATACAATCCCGCCGAGCGCGAAGTACCGTTCAGCATCCTGATCAATCGTGTAAGCTCATCAGCTTATCGTCGCGGAAATGTGCAGGGCATCTTTCAATCGAGCCGTTACATAGCTCACGTTGAGCGACTCGGAATTCCCGTATTGAACGGCACACAAGCGCAAGACATCGAAGGCTCGAAGGCACGTCAGCTTGAATTGCTCGCGTCGCTTGCAATGCCTTTTCCGAAGACAAGAATTGTCAATCACCTCAGCCAGGTAATTCCCGCTGCAAAAGGATTACGTTTTCCAGTTGTCATTAAAACAAGTCTTCCCGTGTACAACACCAACGTAAGGAAGTTCGACACGCTCACAAGCCTGGAGCGTGCCGTGAGTCTCGAGCAGATCAGCCTTGGCGTCGATCACTCGGCAATTGTGCAGGAATATATAGAGTCGCGCGACAATCATATTGTGCGCGTGGAAACACTCAACGGCAAATTTCTTTATGCCGTGAAAGTGTTCGCAGAAAAGGAAACATTCAACCTCCGTCCCGGAAGTTGTGACTCAGAATTTAAAGTTGAAGCGTATTCTCCTCCCCAGCACATCGTGCGCGACGTGGAGATCATCGCGAAAGCAGCGCGGTTAGACTCTGGTGCTATCGAATATGTGATCGACAGCAAAACAGACCAGGTGTACTATTGCAATATCGTAGCACTTTCGAATTTCGTGAACAATCCAGTTAATGTGATTGGATTCGATCCGACCGCCAGTTTCGTCGATTACATCGAAGACCGCCTCTGGCCAGCGTATGAACGTGAACCTCAGTTGCTCGACTGATAATTAAAATCACCATGAGAATTTTTACCCTGCTGTTCTTCTTCGTCATTATTGTTGTGCTTGCAACATCGTGCTCGAAGGCAAATGAAGAATTATACCTCGGCACATGGAGAGGGGAGTTCTTCCTGGATAATAAGAGTGTTCCGTTCAACTTCGAAGTAACGAAGGACGAGAAGTCGAAGCCTCATGTATTTTTATTGAATGGCGATGAAAGAGCTGAACTTGATAGTATCTATTACAGGTCCGATTCGGTGATCATCAACATCGATATCTACGATGCATTGCTGGTAGGTAAGATCGATAATGGCGTGGTGAAAGGTTTCTTTCGTAAGAACCAATCAGGAAAACAGGGGATCCCTTTTATAGCAGAACCTGGAAAAAATTCGAGATTCGAAGTCAAGGACCCAAACGCCTCATCTCATGTTGATGGTAAGTGGTCAGTTACGCTGACTTCGGAAAAAGACGGCAAGGAAACATCGCGATATACCGTGGGCTTGTTCGATCAAAAGGACAACAAAGTTACCGGAACGATCATGACGACCACCGGCGACTATCGTTTTCTTGAAGGCGTTGTTGATGGCAACGAACTGAAGTTGTCTGCATTCAGTGGATCGAACCCGACTTTAATTGATGCTCAGTTCTCCGATAGTCTTCACTTTTCAGGTGAATTCATTTCACCTGGAGGAAGAACAAAGATCGTTGCCATTAAAAGTGACACGGCAAAGTTACCCGATGCCTATGCACTTACTTACCTGAGGGATGGTAAAGACCATCTCTCATTTTCATTCCCCGATCTTAATGGCAATACAGTTTCGTTAGCCGACGACAAGTACAAAGGAAAGGTTGTGATACTGACTGTGCTTGGAAGCTGGTGCCCGAACTGCGTGGACGAAGCTGCATTTCTTGCGCCATGGTATAAGGAAAACAAACATCGCGGTGTAGAGATCATCGGCCTGTCGTTCGAAAGAAAAGACGACATCGTCTTCGCGAAAAAGAGACTCGATGTATTTATCAAGCGCTTCGATGTTCAATACGATATTTTGTTCGGTGGACTTGCCGATAAAAAAGTGGTTGCAGAGAAGCTTCCGGAGCTGAATACATTCCTGTCGTTTCCCACCACTTTGTTTATCGATAGAACGGGCAAAGTGAGAAAGATCCACACCGGCTACGATGGCCCGGCGACCGGCGAATACTACAAGAAATTTATAGACGATTTTAACAAAGAAGTCGACGTACTGTTGGCTGACAACTTATAAAAAGAGATGAAAAGCAATACCAGTTAGTAGTTCAGGATAAAGGGAGAGGGATTCTTCGCTCGCGAAAACTTGGAATCTCCTCCTCCCTAGCCTGATCCGATCCCTAGAGAGCAGACCATTAGGGCTAAAATAGCCATAATGTTGGAACCGTGAAAGACTTGCGTTTCGCAATGCCTTTCCACGCAGCAGTCCTGCTCTCTAAAACATTGTCCGAAGTTTTAGAGTAAAGTTTCAACCAATCAATCATGACGTATTTTTTACAAAGAATTCAATTGCCTGTAAAGCTATTCCTGCCGGCATTGGTGACAATCCTTCTCCTCGGATCGGTTGCCGACGCAACTGCCCAGGAGACAAGCGGTAAGATCACCGGCAGGATCACGACCGACGAATTAACCGATGGTTTGCCTGGCGCGAACGTGGTTATTAAAGGAACGAGCATAGGAACCATCACGGATGCGAAGGGAGAATTTTCTATTGTCGCTCCGTTTAATGGCACGCTGGTTATATCGAGTATCGGTTATCTCTCGCAAGAGATCCAGATCAACTCACGCAACACGATCGACCTCCAGTTGAAGGCAGATGTGAGACAACTACAGGAAGTGGTGGTTGTTGGATATGGCACCGTTACAAAGAAAGATCTTGTAGGCGCCGTGTCGAAAGTCGATCCTTCCGAAACGAGGAACATACAGGCCGGAAGCTTCGATGCGCAGTTGCAGGGTAAAGTTCCCGGCGTACAGATTTCGAGCAACACCGGGGTGCCTGGCGAATCGGTGAACGTAAGAGTTCGCGGTGCAACGTCTATCAATGCCGACAACGATCCGCTATACATTGTCGATGGTGTCTTCATCAACAGCAATAGTCTTCAGCAGATCAGCACCGGTGGCAAGTCAACATCACCTATCGCAGATCTCAACCCTGCCGACATCGAGAGTATCGAAGTTTTAAAAGATGCAGGAGCCACAGCATTGTATGGCTCACGCGGAGCGAATGGTGTTGTGATCATCACCACCAAACGTGGTAAGTATGATCAAAAGCCACAGGTTACTTTCAACGTGTCGCAGGGATGGGCGAAGGCAATAAAGCTTTGGGATCTTACAACAGGTCCGGAGCATGCAACACTCGTGAATGAATGGGCCGCCAACACGGGACAAGTGTTGCCCTTCAGACCGGTAAGCGAAGGAGGCCGTGGTCTTCCTGAAGAACAACAGACGTACGACAGGTTGAGTGAGCTCTTCCGCACGGCACGTCTTCAAAGCTATTCGTTGTCGCTGAATGGCGGTAACAAAGATACCCGTTACTATATCGCTGGCGGTTATGACGATCAGCAGGCAATCATTAAGCCGATCGACTTCAACAGGGCAAGCTTTAAAGTCAACATCGACCAACATGTGAATGATAAAATTATTGTTGGCGTAAGCAATGCCTTTACAAGAACCTATCGAAACCAGGGACGTGCCGGTGATGGACCGCAGGGCGGACTTTTGCAAGCTGCGCTGCATACACCGACTTACCTTTCTCCAACCAATGATCAGGGTGTGTTGGTGGGCCGTGCCGGTTTCGATAACCTAACTCTTCTTATCGATAATTATAATGTTCACACAACGAGTCTTCGATATATCGGGAATCTTTTTGCGGAGGCTGAGATCCTTCCGAACCTGAAATTCAAGACAAGCTGGGGTGCTGACTACAACAACTACAACGAATCGGAATACTGGAATACTTTCCTGTTGCTTGGAGCACAGGGAGGTTATGCAACTTCAGGTATCACGCAGTTTACTTCATTGCTGAACGAACAGACACTTACATGGAATAAGAGTTTCGGAGACCATTCAATAAGAGCGTTGGTTGGTAATACACTTCAGCGCGATGTACAATCGAGAACTTACGCCGAAGGCCGTGGCTTCCCGAATAACTCGTACACACAGATTGCAAGCGCTTCGACGTCTACAAGCTCATCGAGCTGGACGAAGAACACGCTCGCTTCGTTTTTCGGAAACATCTCTTACGGGTACAAAGACAAATATCTTGTTGATGTAAGCGTTCGCGCCGACGGATCGTCGAAGTTCGGAGCGCAGAACAAGTGGGGATATTTTCCTTCGATAGGTGGTGCATGGCGTTTGAAAGAAGAAGGATTTCTTAAAGACGTGAGCGCGATCACTAACCTGAAGATCCGCGCGAGCTACGGTATCATCGGTAACCAGAATGGTATCGGGAACTTCTCCGCACAGGGATTATGGTCGGGCGGAAATGGCTACCAGGGAAATCCCGGGACGGCGCCGTTACAACTTGCCAATCCAAACCTGAAATGGGAGCGCACACGCCAGGCGAACATTGGTATTGATGCTGGTTTCCTGAACAACCGTCTCAATCTTGAATTCAACGTGTACGATAAATACACAACCGATGGATTGTTGCAGGTTACCCTGCCCGGTACGTCCGGGTTCAGCACCTATTGGAACAACGCTGCGGAGATCAGCAACAAAGGCTTCGAGCTCGTTATCAATTCCACCAACATAGAACGAAGAGGTTTCCAATGGACTACGAGTTTCAACATCTCACGTAACGTTAACAACATAGAGAAGCTTGCAACGCCGCTGAAGTATGGAAGTCGTGATCTCATCATGCAACAACAAGGTCACCCGTTGTATTCCTTCTGGGTTTACAGGCAGGAATATGTAGATCCGCAAACGGGAAATGCTGTCTACCAGGACGTGAATGGCGATGGCAAGACAACGGTTGTTGACAGGCAGGTGTATGGTAGTATCTGGCCGAAATTTTTCGGAGGACTTACCAACAACTTTAAATACAAGGCCTTCGACCTGAATGTATTCTTCTCATACTCTTATGGCAACATGGTGTACAATCACAATCGCTTCTTTGGTGAAGGTGGAGGTGCACGCGACGCGGCCCGTGTAATTCTGGCGAGTGACCTCGCGCGCTGGCAAAAGCCCGGCGACATCACGGATGTTCCGAAGCCCGATGGTATCAACGTGAATAATTATTTGGATGGCGGAAGTCGCTGGCTCGAAGATGGATCGTTCCTGAGACTTCGTTCGGCGACCTTAGGTTACTCGTTACCAGCTCCGGTTCTGAACAGGCTTAGGGTAAGAACGCTGAGAGCGTTTGTATCGGGAACCAACTTGTGGTTGCTCACAAAATATACCGGGCTCGATCCTGAGTCTGCTGCAAGCAGCGATCAAAATCAACAGGGTATAGACCTCGGAACACCGCCACAGCCGCGGAGCGTACAGGTAGGATTAACTATTGGCATTTAAATAAGAGATCCACATGAAATCTACTTATACAAATTATACAAAGACCATTTTCGTTGTAGCGTTCATCAGCATATTCAGCTCGTGCAGCGATTTCCTGGATGTGAAACCGAAGGATTCGGTTTCGGATGAGTTCACAATATTCGATGGAGCGTCGGCATTGACTGCGTTGCTTGGAACATACAGTGGGCTCGCCAATGGCGACTATTATGGAACAAGCTTCCAGTCGATCGGGTATTTGGCTGGAGATAATATCCAGTGGACCGGCTCGCAATCGCAGGTGCAGGAATTTATTAATCACAATGTGAGGGCTGATAATGCAACGATTGCATCTGTTTGGGTGGCGATCTATCGCACGATCAACAGGGCCAACAATGTGATCGCAAAGGTTCCGAATGTTGATGATACGAATTTTACCGATGCACAGAGAAAACAATATCTCGGTGAAGCTTACTTTATCCGTGCACTGTCGTATTTCGATCTCGCAAGAACATGGGGTGGTGTTCCCATCATTACAACACCAACACTTCAGCCGTCTGACAACAGCGGTATACCACGCACTACTACTGACGCAACTTATGCACAGGTACTCAGCGATCTCCAGGCTGCCGAACCACTGTTGGCTGAAACAACAGATCGATACAGGGCAACCAAGAAAACAGTGTGGGCACTTTATTCGCGTTACTACTTATACCGGAAAGATTATGTGAACGCTGAAGTTTATGCCACCAAGCTCATCGGTGATACCAACTACAAGCTGAATAAACCCTACAATTCTTTCTTCGCTAACAACGCAAGAGGAACACAGGAATCGATCTTCGAGATCTTCTACAATGGAACAACGGAGACGAATGCACATCGTGGACAGTGGCAACCGCAGGCCAATGGTGGAACACGTCAGTGGGCACCGAATGATGCATTCGTGGCGCTTGTCAACAACCCGTTGATCGGCGGAACCCGCAGTGCATTGGTAGCTAAAGACAACCAGAACCGTTGGTATGGCAACTTATACTATCGCACGCCAGCTTCCGATCCTTCATTCATCTTCAGGATAGCCGAACTCTATTTGATAAGAGCGGAAGCACGTGCTAACCAGGATAAGCTCAGCGATGCGATCCTCGATCTGAATGCTGTACGTGATCGCGCCGGTTTAACGGGCACGGCGGCTGTTACCAAAGACGATATTCTTCTTGCGATAGAGAATGAACGTCGTGTTGAATTTGGAGAGGAGCCCCATCGCTGGTTCGACCTTGTGAGAACAGGCAGGGCACAGGCCGTACTCAACATTACCGACCCGAACAAACTGGTGATGCCGATACCCGCAGTTCAAATCATCACCGACAACGCGCTGAAACAAAACGAAGGTTATTAACACAACACCTATGAGCCAATTACAAACTGTTGAAGTAGGAGCCAAGGAAATCAGGCTTGGACTTCAGAATCGCGTGGAGGTGCCCGCGATAAAACTCGGAAGCCGTCCCTGGAAAGGTTATGAGAAGATCCTTTTTCGTTTCGTGTTCATCTACTTTGTGATCCAGGCCGTTCCGCTCGACTGGAAATACTATCGCGATCTTTTGTCTCTCGACTGGTCGCCGTTAAGTGTGGTCGACTTCTTTTACCTCGCGCGATATACGCCGAGGTTCTTTTCGGAGGTGCCGGTATTTGCAGATTGGTTTGCAGTTGGATTGATTGCGGCTGTTGGCACTTTTATCTGGAGCGTCCTCGACAGGTCGCGCAGGGAATACGACGATCTCTATTATGTATTGAGAGTGATCGTACGATACCGGTTGGCGCTGGCGCTGCTCGCTTACGGGTTCATTAAATTTTACCCGATACAGGCTCCGTTTCCGTCGATCAGCGATCTCAATACCAACTATGGAGATCTTACAGCGTGGAAGATCTTTTCGCTGAGCCTTGGTATCGTTCCCGGTTATCAATCATTCCTCGGTTTGGTAGAGATCGTTGCAGCGTTGTTGTTGCTCAACAGGAAGACGGCTTCGATCGGAGCTTTCATTATCCTCCCGCTCACTGGTAATGTGTTCGTGAGCAATCTTGCTTACGAAGGAGGAGAGTATGTGTACAGCTTCCTGATAATAACTTTTGCACTGTTCCTCTTTGCATACGATGTTAAACGTATCGCACGACTAACTTCATTTGAAAGGCCAACTTCACCAAACACCTACAGGCCTTCGTTTAAGTTGCCGTGGCAGAAATACGGGAGACTCGTTGCAAAGAGTCTCTTCTTAATCCTGTTCGTCTTTGTACTTGGTTTAACGGCAAGAATTGGTTATAAAAATGCCGGATTGGTGTATCCCTCTGCGCCGGGGCTGGCCGGCGTGGAAGGGATCTACAATGTTGAATTGTATAGAGTCAATCAACAGGACATACCTCCGTCAGAAACCGACCCGGTAAGATGGCGGGATGTTGTGTTCGAGAAATGGAATACAATAAGTATTCGTCGTAATACGAAGGCGCAGGTATTGGCAGCAGGAACAACGGAGCTGGGAAAGGGTGAATACGAATACAGCGAAACTGCCGGAAGAGAATTTTATTCTTACGAATTCGATACGGTCAACCACGTATTGACTTTCAAAGCACACAACACATCCCAGGAGCTTCCGCCGCTGAATTACACACAGCCTGATAAGAATACGATCACGTTGAGCAATGGCTCTACTGAAATATTGCTCCGCAAGATCGACAAGAAATATTTATTGAATGAGGCTGCGAAGAGCGGTCGTCGCAGAGGTTTAAAACTATAAGTATATGAGCGAAATAACCGTAAAAGAATCAAAGCCCTGGAAATCATATCAGAAAATACTTTTCAGGATAGCGTTCATATTCTTCATCGCCATCAGCATTCCCAACAGTGTTGAGTGGTATAAGTTTGTGGTCAACATCGACTGGACGAATCTCCACTATCGTGATCTTTATGATATCGCGCGGTTCGGTTCGGGTCTGAATATTTTCGGTAACAGCATCTTCGGGAGTTCACTGAGTGGTTATGCCAACTGGGTGATCACACTCATCGCTGCAACTATCGTCGGACTGATCTGGACATTCATCGACAGTCGCCGCAAGAATCAACCGAAGGAGTATAACTTATTGTACTATTGGTTGCGTGTTGTTGTCCGTTACCGCGCTGGTATCGGTATCATTGGTTTCGGGTTTACAAAGCTTCTTCCATTGCAATTGCCATATCCGTCGCTCGGAATTTTGAACACCGACTTCGGTGATCTCACAGCACAGAAGATCTACTGGCTGCAGATTGGCATTGTTCCGTGGTATGAGGTCTTCGCCGGCATTGTTGAAGTGACTGCAGGCGCCTTGTTGTTCTTCAGGAAAACGACATTACTCGGATCGGTGTTGTTGTTCGGAGCCCTGGCCGACATCGTTTATGTGAACTTTGCTTACGATGGCGGTGTGCATGTATACAGCTCTTACTTCGTTCTGCTCTCGGGATTCCTCATCATTCAATATGTGCCTCAATTGTACCAGCTCCTGATCCTCGAAAAAAGAACACTGCCCAATTATTATTATCCTTCGCTTTCGAAACCATGGCAAAAATATTCGCGCATTGGTTTAAAGACTGCGGTGATCGGAATTTTCCTGGTCCTGTTCTTCTACCTGCAACTGGTGAATTTTCTGTATGATCCATACAAGCAGCCCGCAACGAAAGGCGTTACCGCGCTTCGTGGCAGCTACAACGTAACGGAATTTAAAGTGAATGGTAAGGAGATCGCTTACTCTCCGCTCGACTCGGTACGATGGTCGGAGGCTACATTCGAGAACTGGACAACATTAACCTATAAAGTAAATCGTGCAGTACCATTGGATCTTTCTAACGGCGGTGGCGATCCGCAGCGCGACATCAACCGGACTTTTGAGTTAGCTGGTGTAGGTGGTGGCCGGCGTGTATTTCATTACTTCGCCGACACCACCGAACATACTCTGTATTTGCAAGACAAGTACAAAGAAATGGCCGACCGTCGAAACGTAACTGCCGGTGCTGGCGGCGATGGCGGCGCGGAGCAGCAACGACCTAAAGAGAAGGTAGACCCGAAGAAAACGGGTGGCATCTATAGCGACGATTGGATCAGCCGCCAGGCTCTCGCACATATTGGCGATGAGAATAAAATGATCGACGACCGCGCTGCTTCAACACGCAGAGATCGTGACTTCGCTTCGGTGAAAGGCTACGATAAAAGAAACCGGATGCTGTTGAACTATGAGACTGCCGATGGCAGGCATGTGATCCTGAAGGGACTTAACGAAGAGCAGGATTCAATCTATGTTGTTCTCGATCGTGTCGATCGTCAGTATGCTCTTTCGAAGAGTACGCTTAACGCCGGCAAGTACGAATGAGAATAACTTTCGCGGCATGCGCAGCAGTATGTTTCTTTTCATGCTCGACTAACGATGATAACAATCGCGCGCCGGAAACTTTTGGATTCGGTCGCGAGGCGACTGCCGAAGAGATCGCAATAAAAGATATTGATATTGGCCCGGACGGTACTGGACTTCTTCATGAGGGAAAAGGAAAAGCATTGTCCGGCGCCATTATCTATCGCGAAAAATGTTCGAAGTGTCACGGTGAAGATGGCACCGATGGTCCATTCGGAGCGTTAGTGACCGACCCGAACGATACCGCCTCAACGAAGAAGACCGTTGGCAATTACTGGCCTTATGCAACCACGCTTTATGACTATGTGAACAGGGCAATGCCTTTCGATAAGCCAGGTTCACTCACATCACAAGAAGTTTACGACTTAACTGCATTCATTCTTTATTCTAATAAGATCATCGATTCGACAATGGTTGTCGATTGGCAGACGCTTCCGAAAATAGAAATGCCTGCAAAGAAAATGTTTGTGCCCGACGATCGTAAGGGCGGACCAGAAGTAAGATGACAAATAAGAAGATCGACCGGCGAACGATGTTAAGTGTTGCACTCGCAGGTGTGGCAATGGTGCAGACTGCTTTCGGAAAAGCGTTTCAACAAGTTGAAGACCCAACGAAGAAGCAAGGTGTTCCATCGGGTACACTCGGAACACGTTCGCCCTTCGAAAAAGTGCTGAAAAAACCTTCCGACATCTCTTCACGAACGCCATTACAGGATCTTGTAGGTTCTATTACGCCGTCGGATCTTCACTTCGAAAGAAATCACAATGGTGTTCCGGCCATCGACCCGGAAAAATATGAATTGCTCATTCATGGTATGGTCGAGAAGCCAATGATCTTTACCCTGAAAGACCTCAAGAAATTTCCGGCAGTATCGCGCATATTTTTCATTGAATGTTCGGGCAACTATCGAAGTGGCAAAGAAGAACTCACGCCGCAGGAGATCTGCGGACTCACCAGCCAGAGCGAATGGACCGGCGTAATGCTCTCGACATTGTTGCGCGAAGTGAAAGTGAAGCCGAAAGCCACATGGTTTCTCGCCGAAGGATCGGACGCAGCCGTGATGACCCGCAGCATTCCACTGAACAAAGGGTTGGACGACGCCATGATCGCTTACGGTCAGAATGGCGAAGCAATACGGCCCGAGCAGGGTTATCCCGCCAGGTTGGTCCTGCCAGGGTGGGAGGGAAACATGAGCGTGAAGTGGATCCGCAGGATAGAAGTATCCGATGGACCATTCATGACACGGGAAGAGACTTCGAAATATACCGAGGCCATTGGCGATAAGAAGATCCGGCAGTTTAGCTTTGTCATGGATGCGCGGTCGATCATTACATTTCCAACTTATCCGCGACAGGTTGAGAAGGGATGGATCGAGATCCGCGGCATTGCGTGGAGCGGAAGAGGCAAGATCACGAAAGTGGAAGTGAGTGTCGACGGTGGAAAACACTGGCAGTTGGCAAATCTACAGGAACCGATACTCGATAAAGCTCACACCATCTTCCGATATTTGTGGAACTGGACTGGTGAAGAAACCGAGATCATGAGCCGCGCTTACGATGAAACTGGTTATTGTCAACCGACATATAAACAATTATCGGATGCGCGTGGCGGAAAATCTGGTTATCATTACAATCCTGTTGTTGCATGGCGGGTCAAACGCGACGGTGTCGTGGTGTTGAATCCGGATGCCGGAAAATAATTAAGTGAGTAAAACAGATTATGATGCTATTGTTGTTGGCTCTGGTCCGAATGGACTTGCTGCGGCAATCACTATGCAGCAGAATGGACTTTCTGTTTTATTGATCGAAGGCAGTGAGACGATCGGCGGCGGACTTCGTTCTTCGGAGTTGACTCTCCCTGGTTTTATTCATGATGAATGTTCGGCCGTTCACCCGATGGCTGTTGCTTCTCCATTTTTTGAAACGCTTCCTTTGGCAGAACACGGCCTTCAGTTTATTTATCCCACGGTTCATGCAGCACATCCGTTCGATGATGGTTCAAGTGCCAGCGTTGTAACCGACATCGATGCGACAGCGTCGTCGTTGGGCGAAGATGAAAATGCTTACCGGAAATTGATCGGTCCGTTGGTGAACGACTGGCCGTTGATCGATAAAAATGTTCTTGGTCCGTTAACGATTCCGCGCAGGCCAATCGAGATGGCGATGTTTGGATTGAATGCATTAAGGTCGGCGAGATCTCTTTCGAAGAAGTTCTCGACACAGAAAGCAAAAGGACTTTGGGCGGGAATGGCTGCGCATTCCATCATGCCGTTATCCGAACCGGCAACGTCGGCCATTGGACTAGTATTGTTACTGAATGCACACAGAAAGGGATGGCCGATACCGAAGGGAGGATCTCAATCTATCGCGAATGCCTTGGCGTCGATCTTCACATCGCTGGGAGGAAAAATTCAGATGGGAGAATATGTGAAGTCGGTATCACAGTTGCCCAGTGCACGGGCTATACTTTTCGATGTCACGCCAAAGCAGTTGATAGAAATAGCTGGTCACCGGTTTTCTTTCATCTATCGCTGGCAGCTCGAAAAGTACAAGTACGGAATGGGTGTCTTTAAGATAGACTGGGCATTGCATAATCAGATCCCGTTTACTTCGAAGGATGCACGGTTGGCGGGGACGCTGCATTTGGGAAATACTTTCGGAGAGATCGAGGAATCGGAATACATGGCCGGAAATAATAAGCATAGCAATAGGCCGTTTGTGCTGTTGGCGCAGCCGAGTGTCTTCGATGCAACGCGCGCGCCGGCGGGCAAACATACGGCCTGGGCTTATTGCCATGTGCCGAATGGTTCTGTGGTAGACATGACGGAGGTGATCGAAAAACAGGTTGAACGATTTGCGCCGGGCTTTCGCGAGACCATTATTTCCCGCAGCACCAGGAACACGAAACAAATGCAGGAGAAGAATCCGAATTACATTGGTGGAGATATCAATGGCGGTTCGATCAACATCGATCAATTGTTTACGAGACCGGCGTTGCGTCTTTCCCCGTACCGTACTTCGGCGAAAGGAATTTATATTTGTTCTGCATCAACACCGCCTGGTGGAGGTGTTCATGGCATGGGAGGATATCATGCAGCTAAGAGAGCGATGAAGGATCTTTTTAAGATAAATTGACGATCATCTAAAGATACTTCACCTCCACCACCTTCATATTCTCATCAAACCTATAAGCCCTCGGTGCCGCAGTGGCAATCTCCACCTCTGCTATTTTTTCGGGACTGAAATTCTCCAGCAACATCATCAGTGCTCTCAAAGAATTTCCATGAGCAACGATAAGCACATCATTTCCTTTTGAAAGAACTGGCTTAATGGAATTGTTGTAGTAGGGGATAACTCTATCATAAGTCTGCGACAAGCTTTCTCCGCCGGGAGGCGTAGCTGCAAACGAACGGCGCCATTCATATACTTGTTCATCTGAATATTTCTGCGCAGTCTCCGCTTTATTCAGCCCCTGCAGATCGCCATAAGCGCGCTCATTCAGCGCCGCAGATTCGTGGACCTTTATTTTACCCGCAGTGTCAATCTCTTTCAGGATGATCGACAAAGTTTCTTTTGCCCTTTGAAGCACCGAAACAAAGGCATCGGAAAAGTTGAAGTTGTTGCCCTTCAACTTTCCCGCAGCCGACAATGCTTCGGAGCGACCAAGATCACTCAACTCAACGTCGACGATCCCGGTGAAACGATTCTGTTGATTGTAAACGGACTGTCCGTGACGAATAATGACCAGACTCGACATTTGCTTATACCAGCTTCATCGCGTTCGGATCCCACTTGATGATCTTTTTCGTGAGGTAGCTTTCGTTACATGCCAACGCCGGCGCTGCTGCCCTGAAACCGAACTCTGCATCTTCAACAACTGGCTTACCTGTGCGAATCGCGTCGAAGAAATTTGTGAAGTGATCGAGGTGATCGTCGTAACCAACGGGCACATTGAACACAACGTCTTCCTTCTTCGGGCGCTTGCGCTGCTCAGCCGTCCATTTGGCGTCGTATTCTTTTTGCATCTCGTCCTGCATGGCTTTCGAGAAAGTAAATACGGAGTCGTAACCGCCGAAGCCCGGGGCTTCTGGCATGATACTGTGCTTGATAACAAGATTGTTGTTGTTAAGCTCTATAACACCTTCCGATCCAACGAGGCGGATCACTTGTTGTCCACCTGTACCGCTGATGAAATTAACCTGAAGAGTCAATTCGAAGGCGGGATGTTCTTTGGTCTCCGGGTATTGCATGATACCAGCCATTACATCGGGAAGGTTTCGTCCATCTTTCCAGTAACTGAATTGTCCGTTGCTCACGATGGTTTCGGGACCTTTTGAATTGGCAATGAAATGAACACCACTCAACAAGTGAATGAATAAGTCGCCGGCAACACCTGTTCCCACTTCTTTGAACGCTCTCCACCAGAAAAATTTCTTCGCGTCGAAAGACATCTTTTCGGTTGCCTCTATGAATTTATCCCAGTTACATGTAGTGGCACTTGCATCTTTCGGGATCGTATATTCCCATGCGCCGATGGAGCCCTGGCGATCATAAACTGCGTTCACCATATTGAGCTTGCCGATCTCGCCGGCGGCCAACAGTTCTTTTGCCTTCGCATATCCAATGCTGCTCACGCGCTGGCTTCCAACCTGGAATACTTTGCCTGCTTTTTTAGCCGCTGCAATTACAGGAAACCCTTCGCTGATCTTATACACCATCGGCTTCTCGCAATACACGTGCTTGCCTTTTGCAAGTGCATCCATAGCAATGCGTGCATGCCATACGTCTGTGGTGCAAAGCAATATTGCATCGATATCTGTCCTGTCGAGAAGTTCTTTATAGTTGATAGTGGTGTAGAGATCTTTGCCGTGAGTCTCTTTTGCGTTTTCGATGCGGCCTGTATAAAGATCGCAGATGCCGGCGAGTTCAACACCCGGTACTTTCAGAGCTGTTTGAAGATCGAAGTGTCCCTGCACACCGTAGCCGATCACGCCAACGCGAACTTTATCGGCAGACGAAAACTTTCTTTCATAAGTCAGTATGCGCTCTTCAGCTTTTTCTTTCGCGGCAAGCGACGCCAGGGGAATGGTGCCCATCATCAGTCCGGTTGCACCAATTTGCTGTAAGAATTTTCTGCGCGAGCTATAAGTATCTTTTTTCATGAAAGAGGGATTTAAAGTTTGGTTTAATCTATAAACAAACTTTCACATTTTATAATGTTAGTTGTACTGCCGGTAAAATTCAAGATGTTTTATATCGCAGCCAGATTACGTCATGTTCGAGCTTCGTTACGTCGATCAGTTTCAGCTGCCGGGCACCCTTTTTTGAAAGATAGTCGGCCACCTCGAATGTAGTCGCGTTGCCGGGCGTTCCATCGGCGATAGGAATGATCAACAGGCTGAGCTCATCGATGAGACCGGCGTTGAGTAACGAGCCGTTGATATTTCCGCCGCCTTCCAGCATCAATGTCCGGATCCTGAACACATCGTACAGTTGACTTACCGCTTTTGCGAAGTCGAGGTCTTCTTTACCTGCGAATAAATAAGACACCTTTTTATTTTGTAAGTACTGTAGATATCCGTCGCTAACAGATTCGGAAAGTATTTCGATAACATGATCGCCATCGATCTCGTTTTCGTCCCAACCGAGTTTACCTTTAGCGTCGACCGCAATGGCGAAGGATGTCGCAGATGTATCTCCGACGAACGGTTCGCGTGCAATTTGTTTGGATGGCTTGACAGGTTCCGGTTGTTTGCCCTCCGTGAAATCTTTTTCCATCGTTACTCGACCCACCATCCACGCCTGGCTGTCGAAACTGTTGTGACATTTTTCATACAATTTGCTGTACAATTTCAGGTTGCTTCCCCAATCTTTCCCGATGATGCGTCCATCGACAGAAGAGGCCATGTGACAAATTATCTTTGGCTTGTTCATGAAATTATTTTTTTGATTCCGTGGCAATTGAGCTCACATCGATCAGCTCCAGGCTTTTCACCATGTTCGCAGTTGAAGTCTTATACTTTTTAAAATGTTCGGTCTGGATGTGTGATTGATATGCGGCCTGGTCGGCGTAGATCTCGAACACCGTTACGCTCGTAGGATCTTTCTTGTCATGAACTGCATATAATGTCAACACCCCGGCTTCAACACGTACAGCGGTCTCGATCTGTTCCCTTACAGCAACTTTGTATTCTTCGATATGTGCAGCATCTATCTTGATCTTGGCGATCCTGATCACGCGATTGTCCTGGGCTTCAGCGATGTTGTATGACATAATTGTTACGAAACAGAACAGGATTATACCCCTTTTGATGGTCTTCATATTTCACGACATTAACTTCATGAAGATACTGAAACTCGTTTCAATCTCTCGTTCAATTTACATTTTGATTGACCATCCGGTAGGATTGGCACGTAATTTTCGTTGTGGTTCCGCATGCTCAGTCGTTTGTGGATCCCGTTGTGCCTGGTGAGTGTTGTTTGTTACTCGCAAAATCTAAAAGATTCTTTAGTCCATCAGACTGATGCGATCGACATTGGCATGAAGATCCTGCATAAAGATCCAGGCATCCGTACTCAAAACAACCAGGAGATTAAGACGGGCCTTAAGGTCTCGGCCGGCCCCATTATCGAATACCTGAAAGCTACCGGTGTTGCCTATGGCGCCGCGGTCAATGGGGCATTTCTTACCGACACATCGCGTTCCACGAACCTGTCGTCGGTGTTACTTACGGTTAAGTACACGCAACGGAAACAATTTTTGCTCCCTCTTCAGTCTTCTATCTGGTTTCCGGGAAGCAGGTTTTATTTATTAGGCGATATGCGGTTCATGCACTATCCGCAGGATTCGTATGGCTTTGGTGGAAAAACTTTGGAAACTGGAGTGTACACGGTCTCCTATAAATACTTCCGATTTTACGAGGTGGCTTATAGAAAGGTGTTCAAAAACTTTTATGCAGGAGTTGGGTATAAGCTTGATCATCACTGGAACATTGTTCAGATCGAGATCGATCCATCGTTCGTAACGGACTTTACGAAGTATGGATATACTCCGAGGTCTGTGTCGTCGGGATTTAGTCTCAATTTACTTTATGATACGCGTCGAAATTCGATCAACCCGGTGGCAGGTGGATTTTATGCGAACATGGAGTTCCGCGATAACCTGTCGGCGCTTGGAAGTGATAAGCAATGGAGTAGTTTGTTGATCGACATCAGGAAGTATTTTCGGTTGCCGCACAACATGATCCTTGCCCTGTGGAGTTATAATGTTATTACGCTTCGTGGCAATCCTCCGTATCTTGATCTTCCGGCTACGGGAGGAGATACATATAATAATACGGGCCGGGGTTACGAGCAGGGGAGGTTTTTGGGAAAGAATATGGTTGATCTCGAAGCCGAGCTGAGGTTCCCGATCACGAAGAATGGTCTTGTTGGCGGAGTGTTGTTTGCCAATGCTGAATCTCTTTCGGAGTTTAGTAATCGTTTCGAAGTTGTTTCATTTGCATGTGGTGTGGGGTTGAGACTGAAGTTCAATAAGCTGTCGAACACCAATGTGGCTATTGATTATGGTGTTGGTAAGGGTGGGTCGAATAGTTTTTTTGGGAATTTAGGGGAGGTATTTTAGAAACGTTAGGTTTTCCTGACAGTTTCAATAGCGATTGATCGTTTCGAAGTGAGTCGCTTTCTTTAGAAGTTACTTTTCGCAAAGGGCGCAGGGTCAAAAGACGACTGTGGTTCTTTGTTATGGAGAAGAAAAGGACGTTAATTTATTACAAGAATTATTTTGATGACTTTTACTCAAAGCAAGTTGAGCAAGTCAAAGCCAAAATCAACTGGACAACCCTTTTGATTGAAAGCATGAGTATAATACCGGAACAGTATCTAAAACATATCTCGGGAACAGATGGCTTATACGAAATAAGGATACAAGTAGGAGGTAATATATTTCGTATATTCTGTTTCTTTGATAAAAATCGAATTATCGTTGTCTGTGATGGCTTCCAAAAGAAAACCGAAAAAATCCCGCAAAATGAAATTGACCGTGCAATCAAAATCAAAAAAGACTATGAAAATGAAAAATATCACGACAAACGCCGAACATCTTGATCGAGAGTACGGCAAACGCGGCACTAAAAAACGTGAAGAATTTGAGAGAGGCTTCCAAAAATTCTATCAGGAGGCGGAGGCCATGCTTGAAATCGAAAAAGAAGAGAAACTGAAAGCAAAGAGAAGACGCCTGGCAAATTCAAGCGCTGCTCGTGCGGGATCCCGTGCATAGTATTCCCAAACCATGATCTTCAAATCCCACCAACTCATTTCAATCAGATCCGGAGCCATCACCCTTGCCTTTCGCCGGTGGGAAAAACCCAATGTAAAACCAGGCAGTAAAATGAAAACCGCCGTAGGCGTTATTGGTGTAACCAGCGTCGAAACGGTCGATGAAAAGTCGATCACCAGATCCGATGCCAGCAAAGCTGGTTACGACAGCGTCGCTTCGCTGATGACTGCCGTCAATAAAGTGAAAGCCGGGAAAGTCTATAAAGTCAAGGTCAAATATCTTTCCGAAGACCCACGCATCGAGCTTCGCGAAAACACAGGATTGTCGAATGAAGAGACCGGTAAAATTATAGCGAAGCTTCATCGGCTCGATAAAACACGCGGACCCTGGGTGTTGAAAACTTTACAACTCATTAAAAGATTTCCCGAACGTCGCGCAGGCGACCTCGCCGACATCATGAAGATGGACAAACTCGATTTCAAACTCAACGTGAGGAAATTGAAAAACCTCGGACTCACTATTAGCCACGAGATCGGCTACAGCATTTCGCCATTAGGTGATGTTGTGATAGATCAGCTCAGGAAGTCTTCTCAGGCAGCTTCGATCTGAACACTATATAATAGAGTGCAGGTATCACGATAGGAGCGAAGATCAACGTAGACGTAAGCCCGCCGATGATCACCGTCGCCAGTGGCCTCTGAACATCCGAGCCGATGCCTTTCGATATTGCTGCAGGCACCAAACCCACGATCGCAACTACCAGTATCGAGAGCAATGCCTTCAACTGTTCCGCCGATGTATGCTTCACTCCTTTAAATAACTCTTCCTGCGAATTGAAGTTGAGCCTGTTGAAAGACGACACCAGCAATACACCCGCCATCACCGAGATCCCAAAGATCGACACGAATCCAACACCAGCCGATACATTGAAGTGATAACCGCGGATCAGCAACGCAACAATTCCACCACCCAACGCGAAAAGGATACACGACATCGTAATGAGTGTACTGGTCATGTTCTTGTAGAGCATGAATAGAAAGAGAAACACAACGACGATCGTCAGCGGTATTGTAATGGAAAGCTGTTTGCCCGCCCTCTCCAAATTCTCATACTGTCCGCCGTAGATCACCTCGTAGCCCTTCGGAACCTTAATGCTCTTATTGATCTTGGCACTCACTTCTTTCACAAAACTTCCCTGGTCGCGATTACGAATATTGGTCCTCACCGTAATCATACGTTTACCATTGATCCTGTAAATGTTCGTCTGCCCTTCAATGAAGTCAACCGTCGCCAGTTGATTGACCGGAACCAGTGCACCCGAGGCCGAAGGAACCAGGAGCTGTCTCACGCGGTCAATCGTATTCCTGCTTTCAGGAAGGTACCGGATCACGATGTCGTAACGCTTCGGTCCATCATACAGGTTGCCGATCGCCTGTCCGCCGATCGCAGCTTCAATCATCGTTTGAATATCACTCACATTAATTCCGAAGCGCGCGGCATTCTCACGGTTGTATTTAATACTGATCTGTTCCTGGGGACCTTCCTGTTCGATGTTCACCGCTTCAGCACCCTGCGTCTTCTTTACGATGATCGCGATGCTGTCCGCTTTCTTTCGCATCATCTCGAGGCTGTCGCCAACAATCGATATCGCGAGATCTGCCGCGCTACCGGTTACAATCTCCATCACCTGGTCAATGATCGGCTGACCGAACGAAAAGTTGGCACCGGGGAAATGTCTTTCAAGATCACCTTTCACAGCCTGTATCAAGTCCGCCTTCGAGATCGTATCGGTCCACAGGTGATAATCACGAAGACCAATCAGGATCTCCGTTCTATTGGTCGGGAATGGATCGGTGCCATCATCGTTGCGGCCCGTTTGTGTGATCACATAATCGACCGGTCCATATTTTGAAACGATCTTCCTTATCTCGGGAGCAATCTTCGCATTCTCCTGTATCGTGATACCCGAAGGCATGAACGATCGTAAGAAGATCGAACCTTCATCTAGCTGGGGAAGAAATTCAGTACCGAGTTTTATACCCATGCCGACAAGCACCAGCACAATCGCGAAACCAATTCCCACGGTCGTCTTCGACCATGTCATCGTTTTACCCAGTGTTCTTTCGTAGCTGCGTTCGAAAAGTTCAAGCACAGGATTTCTTCGTTCCTTCAGCGGTTCGTTCGACAATAATTTTTTCTTGAAGGCGAATGAGATCAACACCGGGATCAACGTCAACGCAACGATCATCGATCCGATAACGGCAAACGCTAACGTTAATGCCATCGGTGAAAATAGTTTTCCTTCAACGCGTGTCATCAGCAGGATCGGCATGTAAGCCAAAATGATGATCGTAACGGAGAAGAAGATCTCACGTCCAACATCCTGTGCAGCGAGCAGTGTTATTTTTACAATTCCATCTTTTCGTTCTTCTGCATCAGCGGTCCGATACTTCCGGATGAGATGTTCGGCCATCACGCAGGCGCCGTCAACGATAATGCCGAAGTCGATCGCTCCCAACGAGAGCAGGTTCGCCGGTATGCCCGTCAGTCTCATTAGAATGAATGCAAATAAAAGAGAGATCGGTATCGTGATAGAAACAACCAGCGCCGATCGAATACTTCCGAAGAAGAATATCAATATGATCACAACGATGCTGATGCCTTCGAACAGTGTATGACCAACGGTTGTCAGTGAGTGATCGATCAGGAAGCTTCGGTCATAAAGGATCCTCAACGTAACACCTTCAGGTAATTCATTCTCTGTAAGATGTTGGATCTGCGTTTTCAAAAGTCCCAACACTTCGCTCGGGTTTTCACCTCTTCGAAGCAGGATGATGCCTTCCGTTCCGCTCTTCACATTCACCGAATCTCTCGGCACGGCATAGCCCAGCACACCTGAAGGTGGTGGGGGAGCAATCTCTACCGAAGCAATGTCTTTAATAAATACCGGCACTCCATTGTCCGATGTCAGCACGATATTCTCGATATCATCGTCCGACTTAACGGCACCGAGTCCACGAACCGCGAAGCCCTGTCCGCCCTGTGCAATCACATTGCCACCTGTGTTCTGGTTGTTCTTCTGAACGGCATCGATAACATCATTTAGCGTAAGATTGTATTTCAACAATTTGTCGGGCGACGTCAGTATGTGAAACTGTTTCATCGGTCCGCCGAACGTGGTAATGTCGGCGATACCCGGAACCTGTAATAAGTACGGACGTATCACCCAATCCTGCAGATCGCGAAGCTCCATGGGCGTGTACGTGGGAGGTGCTTCAACAACATAACGAAGGATCTCACCTACAGCGGTCGTTAGCGGCGCAAGCTCCGGTACAACACCGTCGGGAAGTTGTACGGCCTGGAGTCGTTCCGTCACCTGCTGGCGCGCGAAGTAATCGTTCGTTCCGTCCTGGAATGTTAACTGCACAACCGACAGTCCGAAGATCGTACGGCTTCTCCGATCGAGTACACGCGGAACATTGTTCAGTGCCCGTTCGATCGGGATCGTTACCTGTTGTTCAACTTCTTCGGCTGCTCTTCCTTCGAATGGCGTTACCACGATCACGTTCGTGTCGGCGATGTCGGGATAAGCTTCGATCTTCAATTGCGTGAAACACCAATATCCAATTACGGACATGGCGATTGCTATCGAGACGACGACCCAGCGATTGGTCAGCGAGAAGATGATCAGTTTACGGATCATTCAAATTTGTCCACTTTGTGGGTTGTTATAAATCCACCTGAATACACTGTCCTCAGTTCTTTGAGTGTGGACAGGACTTTTGTTTCCTCGTCAATAAACAGGATCACCGATGGCGAGTCGTCGAACGAGAACAGCCTCGATGGGTTGTTGAGGATCTGGTTCTTGCCGAAGCCAGCTTCGCCACTGAAAGCAGTAGCGCCTATGATCTTGTTCCTGATCAGTAACTTCATGACAAACTCGCTCAGCAACTGGTTGCCGTGCAGTTCGTCTTTGTCGAAGAAGATCTGTGCCTGTAACATGGGTGAGAGTGGTTTTTTAGTAGCCAAACGAGAGACCTTTTAATTGCATCGCGCCCTCGGTCACCACTTCTTCGGATCCATCGATCCCTGAAGCGATCACCGCACGATCACCATTCAGAGAAGAGACCTTTACTTCCTGTCGCTCGAACTGAAGCGGAGCGACCTTCACGAAGCAATAAGTTTTTCCCTGCACCGTAATGATTGCCTGCTTGGGGATAGTGACGGCATTCTTTACAGCTTTGTCGAACGAAACATTAGCAAACATGCCGGCCTTTAAACGTGAGTCGGCATTTCTTACAGCAATACGGACTTTCACCATCCGTGTATTCCTGTCGACCACCTCGCCGACAGCTTCAATAAGACCTTTGAATTTTTCATCGGGGAATGAACCAAACATCATCAGGCATTCGTCGCCTTTTGCAATACCGATCAGCATTGTTTCGGGGATCTCGCAAAGGATCCAGCATCTGCCGGGGCGTGCATTGATCAATTCGTCCGGATCGAAGCCTGCCTGTTTCAGGATTGCTTCATGTTCGATCAGCGACGCGCGTTCATTTCCAAGGTGTGCATTTTCAATGGCCAGCGCCGTCTCGGCCTCGAGAACATCTTTACCGGTGGCCGCGCCATTCGCTGCAAGATCTTTCGCGCGATCGAGCTCCGTGGATTTCTGTTTGATGTTCACATTCTTCACCTGGTTAACAGTGATCAGGCCGCGAATGAGTTCCATGTAATTGTCGGTCAACTCAGGGTCTTCGAACAGGATGATGTTTCTTTCGGCACCCTCTTGTGAAGCAACAGATGTTGCAGCAACGCGCGCAGGAAAATGCAGCTCCGATGTTAACGACGATGCACTGATGTGCGCCGTCTTAATGAAAGTGAGATTCATTGAATCTGTGAATTTAATGTTGACGCCGTCGGCAGAAACTATAGGCTTCGACTCAATTTTGACAGTTGTATGATCCTTCTCGCCACCACGACAAGCAGTAAGTAAGATCAACAAAAGAACAATGCACTGTTTCATAAATGATCAGAGTTGAGTGATTACTCCTGCGGCCAACAAAAGTTGGAGGTAGCTTTGATAATACTGGAATTGTGCTTCATGATACAGTTTCTGTGTATCGTACCACGACCGTTGCGCTTCCAGCAAATCGATCAGCGTGGTGCCACCTCTAAAATATGAATATCGTACCGACCTCAGCACATCTCTCGATTGCTGAAGGATCTGTTCGTAACGACCGATGGTTTCTCTTTGCAGGTGATACGTTTGCCATGCTGCACTGATCTCTGTATTTACCTGGAGTTGTATTGTCTTGAGATGAAGATTTGCCTGGTCGCGCTGAACATACGAAGCAGCGATGCCACCCTGGTTCCTCGAGAAGATCGGGATCTGGATCGTTCCAAAGAAACCGAGATAAGGTATCGTGTTCTGCGGGTTCCAGATAACACCAAGCTCCGGTATCGGGATGCGTTGTGAACGCTGTAGCTTGATATTACTTTCCGATACGTTGATCTCGTTCAATGTCGCTTTCACATCGGGTCGTTCTTTCAGCACACGTGCAACGAGGCTGTCTTGAGAACCAGTGATTGAAATGGGTTCTGTCAGTGGTCCTTCGCTAACGTCGACACTGTCGGGCGAGCCGAGTAAGAATTTTAATTGCTGTAGGTCGTTGATGTACTCTTGTCGTGTTGTTCTCAACTGGAGCTTGTATTGTTCGAGAGGAATTTGTGTTCTCAACAGTTCGGTTGACGTGATCACCTGGCTTTTATAACGTGCCTGCTGAATGTTTACAAGACTATCGAAGTTGAGTTGCGCTTGCTGGAGATTCGACAGCACTTGCTTCAGTCTCCAGACTTCCAGGTATTGCGAAGCGACGTCGAACGTAAGATTTCTTTCAACGTCGTAGTAAGAATTCTGGGCAAGCATTACTTCCTGCGTTGCAACATCGATCTTACCCTGGCGTATGCCAGGCCATTGAAATTGTTTCGTTAACTGCCACCACACCTGGCGATTGTGAGCATTCGTCCAGCGAGTGTCGTTCGGGAACAACGATGGTCTTGCGAGCTGCAGTGTTTGATTGTTCAGGACGGGGTTTGGCCTGAGTCGCGCGGTAATAAGGTCGGCCTCGGCGGCGTTGATGTTCAGTTTCTCGGCTTGCAATACGGTATTGTTGCTTCTCGCGAGCCTTACGGCATCGGAAAGCGACAATATATTTTGCGCTTGCAGTGAGCAGGAGATTGACAGTATCAGGCCGGACGCCAACAGGAAGTGCCTCATCGATTGGGGGTTAGCCTGCCTGCCGACAGGCAGGCCCGATTTCCCCCAAAAATACAGATTCAAAACGGAATCCCGCCGTATCTGTAATAGAGTGTGGCCTTTTTAATGGAAGGTTAAGGCTGGGAGGGTTCGCTTTCAAATAATATATTCACGGCCGGTTAGCAGAACCCGATTACCGCATGCCCTCAAACTGGTCGTCCTTTTGGAAGAAGCCGAACGACGCATTCAATCGCGTTATGAAAGTAGCTACCGATTTTTTTTATCGGCAGCTCACCAGGAAATACCCCATAAAGAAGGAAGACACTATTCTGGATTACGGCTGCGGACCAGCATTTCTTGTCAGCAATTTCGTAGCATCGGGTATCGATGTAACCGGCGCCGACATCAACGAACATTTTCTTCAGCAAAACAGGATAAAGTTTCCCGGCGTCGAATTCGTACAGCTCTCGGGTGAACCAAACTTTACATTTAAAAAGCAATTCAACTTTATCATCCTGTTAAGTATTGTTCAATATTTCAATTCTCTCCAGGATGTTGAAGATGTTGTGAACCTTCTGAAAAAATATCTAAAGCCCGGTGGCAAGATCATTATCGCCGATGTTCTCGACGAGAATACTTCATCGGCGAAAGATGCGGTCGGAATATTTCTCCAATGTATTCGCAGCGGTAAGGTAGTCGCATTTGCCAGGTTTATTCTATATTTAATGTTGTCTGAATACAGGCAGACGTCGAAGAACAATAAATTACTGTTGCTTTCTTCGGATTTCATGAGGCAGATGGCTGAAAAGAATTTTTTGAAGTTGGAGATAGTCAAAGATATGACACCGCACCCCACGCGTAACAACTACATCTTAAGCGTTTCATGATTCCAAAAAAGATCTCATTCGTTATACCTGTATTCAATGAATCAGCTAACATCAGGGCGCTCTACCAGGAGTTGACCAGGGTAATGATGAAAGTGAATCACACTTTCGAGGTGATCTTCGTCGACGACGGAAGCAGCGACGACTCTGTTGAAATCATTCGTCATCTCGGTTCACAAGACATGCGGATCTTTTATGTTGAGTTGTCCAGGAATTTCGGTCAGCAATATGCACTCAAAGCAGGAATGGATCTTGCAACGGGCGACTGTGTTATTTCTATGGACTGCGATCTTCAACATCCTTCAGATGTTGTTCTTCAACTGATTGAAAAGTGGGAGCAGGGTTACGAAGTGGTTTATACCAAACGTTTGCCCGATAAAACTCTTCCCTGGGTGAAGCGCAAAACTTCCGATTTTTTTTTACAAGGCATTGAACATCCTGTCCGATACAAAGCTGGAGAGTGGTGTGGCTGATTTTCGTTTGTTGAACAGGAATGTTGTCGATGCGATCTCGCGTCTCGGCGAAAGCGGATTTTTTCTTCGTGGACTCGTGAAGTGGGTGGGATTTAAACAGGCAAGAATAGAATATCACGCACACAGCCGGCCATAGTGGCGTAAGCAAATACACCTTCAGGAAAATGGTGGCATTTGCAGTTCAGGGCATTTTCTCATTTAGTACACGACCGTTATTTTTTATTTTATACACCGGGTTCTTCCTGTTCATGATCTCTATGGCCGTGTTTGCGTGGATCGCTTACGATTGGCTTACAACGGGTGAACCCAACTGGTTCGCCGTAGTTCTTAATGTTCTTCTTTTCTTTTTCAGTTCACAACTTCTTGTAATGGGCATCATGAGCGTTTATATGAGCCGATTGGTGGCGGAGTCGCGCAGCAGGCCGTTGTACATCGTCAGGTCCACTAATTACAAATAGCGGATGCCATCAGGTCAACAGGTATTGCTTTCGTTCGATATCGAAGAGTTCGATGTGCCCGTCGAAGACTATGGCGTTAAGATCTCTTTAGAACAGATCAAGATCTCGGCAGAAGGAACGTTGACGATCCTTGATATTCTTCATAACTATAAAGTGAAAGCGACATTTTTCTCTACTGTTACTTTTGCACAGTAATGCCCCGCAGGTTATCCGGCGAATCATAGAAGAAGGTCATGAGCTCGCTTCGCATGGATGGTTTCAATTCAAAGTTCGAGGATAAAGATCTTTTGGCTTCGAGAGATGAGCTGGCTAAAATTTCCGGGGCGTGACGTGAAAGGTTTCAGGATGGCGAGGATGATGGAGGTTAACGATGAGGCGATCAGGAATGCAGGTTACGTCTACAACTCATCACTCAACCCGGTTTATCTTCCCGGTCGTTACAACAATTTTTCAAGTCCACGCACGATGTTTAAAGAACACGGACTGATCCAGCTTCCGGCTTCCGCAACACCGTTATTACGCGTTCCACTCTTCTGGCTTTCGTTTCATCACCTGCCATTGTGGTATTATAAGTTGGCGTGCAACACAACCATACGTCGTGATGGATATCTCAATATTTATTTCCATCCATGGGAGTTCACGGATCTTTCAGACCCACAATTGAAATTACCGTGGTTGATCAGAAAGAATTCCGGCGCCGATATGATCTCCCGTTTCTCGAAACTACTGGACTGGATGTTATTGAAAGGCTATTCCTTTGAAACGCTGATCGGCTTCGTTAGTCGGTCCTCATCTTGAACCACCTGATCGCATTCTCGCGATAGATCTTGTTGATGATCTTCTTATCGAGATTAAGTCCCTGGAATTCGCCATTCACATTCGGAGAAGAGAGTGTTTCATCAGTTGCGAAAAATTTCCAGTCAGCTATCCAGACATTGTGAATAGCATCTTTCGTCTTCTGTGGATCTGAGTCAGGATCGATACCACTGTCGGTTGCGTAAATGATCCTATCCTGGTAACGATCGAAGAAGTAACGAACCTGTTCGCGATTTTTCTGTGTGAGATATTGCAAGTGTGGGATCCGCGCGGCCATATCGACAGCCATATTCGGATACAGATCCAGTCGTTTTGCAAGCTCATCAAGGCTCCATTCTAAACTTCCAAGATGTGCGCCGACAAATCGCAGCTGCGGATGTTTTTCCAGCATGTGATCGCGTGCTGCCATGACCTCTTCATACTTCGGATATTCAGGATGAAGGTACATGTGATATTCAGGATGTGACTTGAAGTAATTCCTGTCATTGTTCACCGTCATAGAGTCGAGCGGAAGCCAGCAGTTCTTCGGCTCACCCAAATGACCTAACAGCGTTTTATCGTTATCGATCAACAGTTGAATGATGGGATCGAATGTCGGGTCGTCGATCATAATGAATTCGCCCGTAGAGTCGCGGTCTTCGATCCCTATGTTCTTCCAGATCTTGATACCCAACGCACCATGATCGAACGATCGCCGGAGACGCAATAGTGTTGAATCGTGCCAGCTGGTCTTCGGCCAGTCTTTCATCCCGAAGGTTGACAAGTACTGAACTTGTTTTGGATATAGAGATGTAAGCGTGCGGGCAATCTTTTCCTGCTCATCGATGGAAGCAGGCCCGTGGGGCATCAACGTTGATCGTCAGCAAGACGAAGTTGTCCTCTTTGGCAAGATTGATCAGCACGGAGTCTTCGGCGTCGAAGTGAAAGTGCGTATCTACTTTCTTAACGTCTTTAAAATCGTTGAGCGTGTAGTGACTGCCGTTACAGGCTGTAAGGAGAATTACTACACTTAAAATTGCTAATCGTTTTTTCATTTATTCAATTTAGCTTCGGCATCTTTAAGCAGTGACTGAGCATCGCTAGAATTTGGGAATTCCTCCACATTCAGTTTGAACAGTTCCACTGCTTCGGCGTACTTTTCGCCATCGTAGAAGAAATAGGCGGGCAACCCGAATGCACCTTCATCTTCACGCCATAAATAATACTTTCGCCGGGCCGAATCTGCTTTGGTCTTTTTGAAAAATGCCTTTGCTGAATCGATCCCTTTAGCTTTCATGACCTCGCCGACTTCGAAGCCAATCTGTCGCCTTCCCGGTAAAGGTTCTATATCCATCACAATGTCGAGCATTGCTGCTGCAAGATCATAGGGCCGCAGTGCTTCGTAATTACCAACTAGGATTACCGAAATGTTCTTATCGGGCACAAGCATGAACATGCTGCGAAAGCCTTTATCGCCACCGGAGTGACTTACAATTCTTGTCCCGTTGCGTTGTTCGAGAAACCACGTCAACCCTATGTGTGATTTTCCCAAATGGTCGACTGAGCTCTTCCACCAGAGATCGTAAATGGAATCTGGAAGAATTCGTTTGTCTTTATAAATACCACGATGCAGGTGTGCCATTGCGTAATGCGTCATCTCCAGCACATTGGAGTTGAGCGTACTACTGGGGCCATGCATGCGATTGTACGGGTAGTGTTCACTGACAACGGCGCCACCAAGCCAGAGATGTCCGCTGACACGAAGCGAATCCGGGATCTCTTGATATAGAAAGCTTGTTGTGTTCATCTCAAGTGGATCGAGAATATTCCTGCGCACATAAGTTTCGAAGGACATTCCCGATACTTTCGCGATCACGTCGCCCAAAGCCTCGTATGCACTGTTGCTGTATTGAAAATCCGTCCCTGGTGTAAACAACATCTTATCATTGGCGATGCTTCTCACAAATCTTTCGAGTGCGCCTGAATCATATTGTGGTTTGTTCCATTCGTAGTCATCTACATCGCCGATACCCGAAGTGTGATTCAGCATCTGTCGTATGGTGATCTCTTTATAGAATGGACCGGCCTGCTTGAAGTACGGGACATAAGTGATAAGTTTTTCGTCGAGGTCGATCTTCTTTTGTTGCCACAACTGCATGATGGCCGTTGAGACGAATGTCTTCGATACCGAGGCCCAATGAAAAATATTGCCGGTAGTTAATGGCTCTTTCGTTTCGATGTTGCGATAGCCGAACGCATTCGTGTAGATAACAGAGTCGTTGCGCGTGATGGCTACCGTCAGCCCGGCGATTTTCAGCCGATCGACAGTTTCAGTCAGATATGAATTGAGTTTCCTGGTGACCGTCGTTTCTGCGGGAGTTTCCGCAACATGATCCTTACATGAAACAACAAGTATCGCAATGACGAACAGTAATAAGGCTTGTTTCATTTACTCTGATTTCAGACTCGTCACCGGGTCTGCTATCGCGGCTTTGATTGCCTGGAAGCTTGTTGTGACGAGTGCTATAATCAAAGTTAACAGTGCGGGACCGATAAACAACCAAAAACTCAGGCTGGCCTGGTAAGCGAATTGTGCGATCCACTTATCCATAGCAAACCACGCGATGGGCAGGGCGAAGGCGGTTGAAATAATCACCAGCTTCACAATATCGTTCGAGAGCATGCTTACAATGCTGAATGTAGTGGCGCCGATGGCCTTACGAATGCCAATCTCTTTTTTGCGCTGCTCCGCAGTAAACATCGTTAATCCAAACAGGCCAAGGCACGCAATAACGATTGCGAGCACCGAAAAACTGATCGAGAATTTGTTGACGGTACGTTCGCTGCTGTACAGCTTCTGAAATTCTTCGTCAGCGAAATAATAGCGCAACGGATATTCCGGCTCGAAATCTTTAAATACATTTTCAATGCCTGCAATTCCTTCCTGTGTCATTCCGGCCTGTGTCTTCACCAGTACATATCCCCAATGCGCGTCCTCGCCAAGAAACATGATCAATGGCATGATCGGATCTTTTAATGACTTCAGATGAAAATCTTTTACGACGCCCACGATCGTTCCTCTCTTTTGAAAGAAGCTCAATGGCCTGCCGATAGGGTCGTCGTAGCCGATGAGCTTCAGTGCCGTTTCGTTAATAATGAAACCTGTTGTGTCGGATATGAATTCCTTCGAGAAATTTCTCCCCTGAAGTATCTGGATGTTCATCATTGGCAGAAAGTCGTAACCGATCCCGTTGTGGATTGCAACAACTTTATCTTCCGGATTTTTTCCTTCCCACTCAAGATCATACTCATGTGTATTGATGTCTGTCGGTGCATTGGTGCTTCGGGTAACGTTTACGATCCCGGGCTTATTCAATAGTTGTTGTTTGAAAGCTTCAAACTTGACGTACAGATCGCCTTGTAGAGGAATGTAAACCAGGTTTTCCTTGTCGAAGCCAACGTTCTTCGACTGCATGTATTCGACCTGTCGTGAGATGGTGCTTGTGCAGGCAATGAATATAATAACGAGGATGAATTGAAATACCACCAGCGTTTTTCGGAACAACAATGATCTTGGATCTGCCTTCAGCGATCCTTTCAATATTTTGATTGGATTGAGTGACGACAGGAAGAAAGCCGGGTAAGCTCCCGCGATAAAACCGGTTACGACGAGCAATGCGATCAATAGTCCCCAGAAGGACAATGAAGTAAATGGCAACGCAATATGTTTCTCGGTAACGAGATTGAAGTATGGCAATGTGATGGCAACTAATCCTATCGCCAGCACAATTGCGAGGAACGTAAGGAGCATCGCTTCACCAATAAATTGAGTGACCAGGTACGACCTGAATGCACCCATCGTTTTACGAACGCCAACTTCCTTCGCACGTTTTACCGACCGTGCTGTCGATAAGTTCATGAAGTTGATGCACGCAATGAGAAGTATGAATACCGCGATCAATCCAAACAGCTTCAGGTTTTCGATGCGTCCGCCTGCCGGAACTCCTTCTTCGAATCTTGAATGAAGGTACATATCGCCATAAGGCTGAAGGCCAAGTTCCGTTTTATATCCTTCGCCGTGTGTGGGAGTCAGGAAAGGAGTGAGGAAGTCTTTGATCTTGGACTCAACTTTCGCGGGATCGGTTCCAGGATGCAATTGAATGTACGTGAATGGAGCGCGATAGATCCACACTTTCAGCCACTGAACAGTTTCGAGAAGGTAATGCCAGTTACCAACAAACTCGAACTTTTCCGATGAATTATCAGGAACGTTCTCGAACACCGCCGTGATCCTCAGATCTTTTTGGTTTCCGATCCTGATCATGCTGCCGTACGCTTCCTCGGGACTTCCGAAAAATGCTTCGGCCATTCTCCGCGATACAGCAATTGCATCTGGATCTCTCAGCGCAGTCTCGGGTGTTCCTTTCAGCAGTGTGTAATTAAACATCTTGAAGAAATCGCTGTCGGCCGAGATCCCTCTATAGTTGATCTTCTTATCGTCGAGGGTGAATAGCTCTTCGTTGTGATTCCAGATTGGAGACGAATATTTTATTTCCGGAACCTGGTGCTTCAACTCTGCGGCCAGTTCACCGGGCGTCCATGGACCAGCGTCGATCTTTCCTTCGGAGAACACACGCTCGTAAACACTGTAGATATCAGGATTCGAATTGAATTTGTCGACACTCAGTTCGTCGTTGATCCATAAGAAGATCAACAGGCTACAGGTGACACCGAGTGACAGCCCGCCGATGTTGATGAATGAAAATGTTTTGCTGCGAAGAATGTTTCTCCACGCAACCATGAAATAGTTTCCCAGCATACCAGTGTTTGAATAAGAATGCATTTCGGTGCGCCTGATGATAGCGGGCCGCAGCAAGAGTATAACATCAATTATAAATCGCAGATCGGCTTTTTGTTTTCCCGATCGATGAACGCGGTCGAAATAAACCTCCAGCAGATCTCCTTCGATGCGATCCAGCAAACGTGGATTGCAAAACCACCGGAGAAACCGGTGAAAGAATTTTGGAGGCATGATTTCGTTTCGCATGCCGTGTTAGCCAACTATTTTAAGATCCAATGCTACTTTAGGGATCGAGTTCCAGAGATCGTTGCGCGTACTGCGCGAGTACTCCATTGCTTTTTTACCCAGCGCCGTGATCTGGTAATACCGGCGCGGACGTCCCATGCGGTCTTCTGTTGCGTCGCCATTGAACGACTTGATGTAACCTTTGTCTTCAAGCCTGACGAGCGCGGTGTGCATGGCACCCATGCTTACGTTGCGCGTGATCCGCGTTTCGATCTCGTTCTTGATCGCTACACCATACGCTTCTTTGTAGAGCACGGCAATGGTAAGGATTACAATTTCCTCGAATTCGCCGAGTTGGTATTTTTTCATGAGAAACTATTTTCCTAAATGTAGGAAAAAGAACGCTTAATTTGAATGAAGGGTTGCGGGGGCGAATGTTAAAGAATTGTAAAAGGGATTTTTAACCGGGTTCAGGCTAGAATTGTTCGATCACAATCTTCTTTTCTTCAACGCCCAAACTCAATATTGCCTTCTTCAACGCTTCCACCATCGGGTCGGGGCCACAGAGGTAGAAATACTGTGAGAGGTCTTTCACTTTCTCTTTGATATAAGAGGCGTCGATCTTCCGGTTGTCGAAACCGGGCGTGGGCACATCCAGTGTGTTCACGAAACCCGGGCCAAGCATGCGATCAAACTCGTCTTTGAGAATGATATCGTTAGCCGTGCGGTTTGAAAACAACAGCATGTTTTTGCCAATCTTCTTCTCGTATTCAAGTTGCCTGAGGATCGCGATGAAGGGAGTGACGCCGGCACCGCCCGCAATAAATACGCCGTCGCCTTTATAATTGATGGTCCCGAAAACATCGTGAATGATAAATTCATCCCCGGGTTTCAATAAACCCAACTGTTCCGTAACGCCATGATGATCGGGGTACATCTTGATCGTAAACTCGAGATGATCCCAGTGGGTGAGGCCAGTAAAAGTAAATGGACGTTTTTCGTCGGCCCACTTTTCTTTATTGATGCTGATATCGGCCGCCTGGCCCGGAATGAATTTAACAGCGTCGGGCTTTTGAAGCTTGAACCGCCTTACGTTGTGGGTAACGAGCTCTGCTTCCAGGATCTTTACGATTTGCTTTTCCATAACATCTAAGATAGTTTTTTTACCTTCAATGTTGGGCAAAGCATATCAAACTACAGTGACTCAAGAAACTTGATCAAAGCATCCCTATTGTCTTTCGACATCGCGCGAACATTGTCGCGGGCCTGCTGCGCTTCGCCACCGTGCCACAAGATCGCTTCCATCAAAGAACGTGCACGACCATCGTGAAGAAAATTGTTGTGACCATTCACAACCCGCGTGAGACCAATGCCCCAAAGTGGCGCAGTACGCCATTCAGATCCCGATGCTTCGAAGTCGGGACGATGGTCAGCAAGATCATCACCCATGTCATGGATCAACAGGTCTGTATAAGGATAGATCGTTTGACCCGAGATCTCTGGAAACGCCACGTTCGTCTTCGTCTTTTGTTTGGGAACATGACATGATGCACAGCCTGCCTGTAAGAACATCGCCTTGCCCTGCATCACCTGTGCATCGTTGGCATTGCGACGTGCCGGAACAGCCAACGTGCGGATATAAAAGCTTACGGACTGAAGAAGACTATCGGTAACATCATACTTAACATCTACGATGCCCTGCGATTGTCCATAGCTGCTTTCTTTTTGAAAGATAAAATTAGTGATGCCCATATCTTCGTTGTATGCAGCTGCAGACTGTTGCAGAAGATTCGGGTTGTTTGCTTTCCATCCGAAACGGCCAGGAACGGTTTGTTGCTTCAATTCATCCCACACGTGATTGGCCCTGCCGCTGATACCATCGTGATCGAGGTCGTTTTCATCGACACGTGAAAGTATATCGGCATCATCGATCGCTTCAATCAAGCCAAGACCAAATACCGGCGGAGCAACGCGAGGGCTCGTCATTAAATCGGCAGGCAAAGGAATGTAAGGATTCTCGATGATGTACGTAGGACGCTGCATTGAGTACTGCGTTCCATCATTCGTAGTAACAAAAAACTCAGTGTACTGAACGCGAAAGCTCGCTTCGGGTGTAACGCCAAAGATGCTGCGTTGCTGAAGTTGTCCGCCGAAGCCAGGTACCGGATTAGGACCACCGTGAGCGCCGGTGCCGGGAACACTCAATCGAATTAATAGAGAAGTGTTCTGTTCGCCCGACAAAGGAGGTTTGCCACGACCATCATTCACGTGACACGACACGCACGACACGTTGTTGAAGATCGGACCAAGACCTGGATTGACCGGTGCAGGTGCGCTGACGAATGTTGCGCCGAAGCCCCCATCGCCAATTTGGTGAACGCGACCGCGATTATTGAGAAGATCCGGGAATTGCGAGCTGAATGCAGAGACACCTTTTTCGAAAACAGTTTGAGAACCACCTGCCAACCATTCGTCGGCAGGTGTCTCCATTCTTTCATCGGGTTCGATACATGAATAAACTACTATAGCAAATGCTACGAGGGCAGCGATCTGTATAATAGTCTTCTCTTTCATCGATGATTAGTTGCTGTGAGCCTGAACGAAGGGCAACAGTTTGTCTTCCAGGGTTGCTTGAAGGTCGTTGATGGCACTCATTGCATTCTCGACCTGTACTTTCTGTGTTGAGATCGCCTGGCCGAATGGAACCGTAATGTTTCCAAGAGCAGTGATCGCGGCATCGATCTTTTGAGTCACTTCAGCATCGAGTGAAAGATTGTGTTGTTTCACAAGATCATCGAGACCGTGACCATCTGTCGCATATTTGCCGGTGTACACATTCCTTACACCTTTAATGTTGTTGGTGAAGTCGATGATAGAGTTTCCTGAGAATGGAGATTCTTCGAGTGCAGCATTCTGTGCATCATAAGGCTCTTTCAATTTTCCGTTGCCAACTTCATCGCAGATGTCGGCCATCGCTTTCACGATCTCTTCGAACGCTGCGAGTTGAGTTGTATACACAGTACTTCCATTGCCGGCTGTTGAAACTTCGGCGCTGTAGTTGCCATCCACTGTCCACTTTGCAGCACAGTCTGCCGTAAGATCGCGGAGGTTCGTTGCGAGAGCAACGAGGTATTCGAGTTCACGTGAAGTGAAATCCGAAGCGAGTTTTTGTCCATTTTTTCCGAACAACAGGTATTCGATCGGGTGGAAGCCTTTCAATGCATCATCGAGACCATCGATGTATTCTGCTGTGAATGTATTACCACTTGCCAACTGTTGATCGAGATCCGTGAAGTTAACCGGCCATGTATCGATGCGCGGATCTACTTCGTCTGTAGCCACCGGGCCAAACAGGTGGGCTTCAGATTGTTCGTACAATTCACGCGCGCCTTTCCAGTCGGTCTGCGCTTTCGCAAGATCGGTTGCCGATTTGCTTGTATTGAGAGCCTGTACGTCGCTGTACAGTGAAGCAGCTTTCGCGGCGAGATTAGTATAGATAGGTACAGCTACCTGCGCAGAAAAATCTGTAAGTATTACAGTGTTTTCCGTCTTGTCGATTGCGGGCACATTATCGTTGTTATCGCTGCAGCTCGTCCAAACCACGCCGGCTGCTAAAACAGAGAGTAGTAGAGTAACACGTTTCATAATTTTAATGATTGTATATTGATTGAGATAGTACCGTTAGTTCGATCGAATTCAGTAGGAAACTTTTGAAGTGGTGCTGTCGCCGGTTCTTTCGTAACCTGTCCATTCAGGTCGAACGAACTTCCGTGCGCAGAACAATGCAGGCCTGTTGGAGTTGCAGTCAAAGGATTTTCGCGGTGCGAACATCTCATGTAGATCGCATCGAACTGCTCTTCCGATTTTTTCACCACGAGGATGTCGTACTCCGCCATGTTATCACGAACAATGGCAACGTTCGAAGCTGCGAAGTAAGTGACGGGCACACTGATGCTCTTTCCTTCAATTGCCGTCTTGAACGTGGGAAGCGCCGGTGCACACGACGACATCAATTCAGAGAAAAGCATTCCCGATGCACAAGCAACACACGACGACTTTATAAATGTTCTCCTGTTGATCATCATCCATTAAAAGCTATATCCAAATCCCAGGTTCACGAATCCATTGCTGGTATAGTAGGGTAGTGCCGAAGGAAACGGTGTAACTACCAGTTCCGGGTTACGCTCGCCTGTCTGCCTCATCACATAATCCAGTTTTACCATCACTCCCTGCGTTGGCTGGAATGTTATTCCCGTTACCACGTATGTTTTTCGAAGCGTTGGATTAATGATCCCATTCGAAGGCAACGTTCGGTTAAGATCCATCCATTCGTAGCGGAGGAAGAGTGTGAGATTCTTCGTGGTACCATCGCTCCATATTTTCAGGATGTTGTATCCTGCTTCCGCATAGGCGCCCATCATCGAAGAAGGTGTATTGTTTGCGTAAGCCCTGTTTACACGAAATGCATCGGGCAGGTGCGCCGATACGGCCAATGCTTTAATAGCAAGGCCGTTCTTATGATACTGGGCGTTTGCCTCCACCAAACCGAGTGGAGTTCCAAACGCACCTGATTTTAATTGAAGACTGTCGGCAACTCGTTTCACCAATCCGGCCGTTCCCCCGAAGTAACCTGATGCCTGCAACCTGAAGTTGCGATAGTAGTAAAGAAGCGCGCCGGTGATTGCAATGTTCGAAGCCGTTGCCTGGCTTCCTTCAAATCTTCCATCGGCGATACCTGTTCCGTTTTTGAAACCGGCGGAGTTCAATCCATTCAACACAGCGAATGAATAGTTGAGTCCTGGGATTCGGCGGCTGTTGCCGTACAAACCTATGCCCAGCTCGCGCCATGTTGCCGGTATGATGAAAGTTTCAACGAACGTTCTGTCGTTCCCATTGAATGTTGTTGGAAGATGGTTCTCGTTGATGATACCAATACGCGGTATGAACAAGCCAGCAGTGAGATAAATATCTCTATTGATATTGAACTTGAGGAACAATTGTTCCATGCTTATCTCTCCTTTGAATCCACCCGTTGATGAAACGCCGGCGTTCTCGAGTTCCAGTTCGGAGAAGAAGTAAACGCGACGACTGAACTTATGACCGATGAAGAGGACGTTACGCGTAAGGTTTGCTTCACCGGTTCTATACCGGAGGTCGTATTGCACTTTCGCCTGGCCATAACCGGAGAGAACTGTTTGCTGGGTAGAGCGAACGAGACCGGCCTGCAATGAGTCTTCCCGCGTGAAGACCTGCGCCGACGCGCTTGTTGCTATCATACAGGTTATCAGGAAGATAAGTAACCGCCTCATAAGATTTAGACTGATTCTAAACAGCGTGCAAGTATAGTAGGTGAAGACAAGAGGGCCAACTAATAGCAGTGATTTTTGCTGTTAAAATGCCTTGCGGGGTATTTTTTCGACGGGGTCATATATTTTAATTCAGCTTTAAGGTTTAGTTTGAGATATGAGATCGTTTGCACTGCTTTTACTGCTCGCATTTTCATTCAATACGCAAGCACAACTGCGTAAAAAGATAAAATCACTCGCGGCAACTGTAGATGGACAGGTTGGCGTTGCTATCATGGACCTTTCTACAAAGGACACTCTTCTATACAATACGAATGGCATCTTCGCGATGCAGAGCGTTTATAAGTTTCCGTTGGCACTTGCAGTGTTAACAAAAGTGGACCAGGGCAAGTTGAAGTTGAATCAAAAGATCAAGCTCACGAAAGCCAATCTTCTGCCCGATACGTGGAGCCCGCTTCGCGATAAATATCCGAACGGGGGAGAGGTGACGTTGGAGGAAGTTCTTATGTACACCGTAACTCATAGCGACAACAACGGATGCGACATTCTTTTCAATATCATGAAGGGCCCCAAGTATGTTCATAAGTATGTGGAAAGTCTTGGAGTGAAAGAGATGGCCATCGAAGCAACGGAAGCGGAGATGCATACGGCGTGGGACATACAATTCAGTAACTGGTGTAAGCCACGTGCGATGCTCCGTCTGCTGGAGTTATTTTATGATAAGAAGTTATTGTCGCCCGCGAGCCAGGAGTTGCTTTGGAAGATGATGGAGGAGACGTCGACCGGACCGAATAGGATTAAGGGGCTATTGCCGGAGGGCACGGAAGTTCTTCATCGTACGGGACTGAGCGACAGGAACACGGATGGGAAGTGGGGAGCGGTGAATGATGTTGGTATTGTGCGGAGGCCTGATGGGAAATATTTCGCTATCGTGGTGTACGTGGGGAGAGCCAAGGGTGAGTTGAGTGAGCTGGAGAAGGCGATAGCGGAGATTGCTCTCGCGAGTTATAAGAGTTTTTGATCAGGGTTTGCGCTGTTCGAGGACGTTGACACGCACGTCTAGCTTGTGTACGTCCTCTTCAATTCTTTCCAGACGAGCATCCATTTTATCCATACGGACATTAATAGCCTTTATATCCTCCTTCATATCACGTATGTCGTGCTTGATCTCAGAATATTGAAAGCCACCAATCCAGACGAGGCTTACCCCCACGGAAATGACTGATATTATCAGGGATGCTACTCCAATCGATCGATCGATATTGTTTTTTTTATTTCTCATAGCTTTCATCAGAGTTGCGTTCCGAGTGTATTGACACGAACGTCCATTTTGTGAAATTCCGTCTCCATTCGGTCGAAGCGTTTTTCTCATAACACAAAGATCAACACGCCTGCACGCCTTCTCCAAAAATTCTCCCCCCAGAAAACCTTACAACTTTTAACAATAAAAAAGGGAGCACTCACGTACTCCCTTTCATTAAACAACAAAATTTAAAATTACTTCGCCGTTGTAATCGTGATATTCCTGAACTCCACCGGTCCATGATCTCCCTGGATCATAATCGGTCCCGGCTCTCCTTCCTTGCTATCGATAGCTCCACCCGTAACTCCCGGGATTGTCTGGTTAATAATTACCGACTTGCCATTCACAACCACCGTCACCAGTCTTCCAACCAACGTAATATCATAAGTCTGCCATTCGTCAGCAGCGTTGGCTGCCATTTCATTCGGAGTCAGCAATCCATATACGCCACCGGCAAGACCATCTTCAGGTTCCAATCCTTTGCTGTCAACGATCTGTACTTCGTAACGACCACGGAGATAAAGACCGCTGTTGCTTCCTTTCGGAAATTTAAACTCAGCATGAAGCTTGAAGTCAGTGAATGCTTTATCACTGATGAGATTCGATCCGCTTGCGGGGCTCTTCAGGATACCTTTGTCAACAATCCACTGGTTCTTTTCGCCTTGTGCGTGCCAGCCAGAAAGATCTTTGCCATTGAACAACATCACAGGCTTATCCCACGACGGTTCTTTGTCGCGTTTCAACAGGGGGGCACGAACGCCAGTCCAGCTATAAGTTTTTCCATCGGTATACACCATGGTGCCTTTCAAAGTTTCACCACTCAGGGTTCCGGTGAACTCCATGTTCTTGTCGCCAGGTTCCCACTGTGGAGGAATTGCAAAGCTGAAGTTGCCATCGGTAAACTTCACTTCCGATATGGGACGTGCGCTTCCGAAGGCATAGCAGAAACGACCAACAAATGTGTGATTGCCTGAATGACGAACCTCGAGCCACGAAGGAAGTTGTTTGCCATCTTTTTCAACAACGAGATCCCAACGACCTTCGAGGGGATTTGGAGTTTGTGCGAATAATGTGATCGAAAGAATTGCTGCGAACACAGTTGAGAATACTTTTATCATGATATAGATTTTAAGTCTGCCTAAATATAGACATTACAGGGGTAGATGGGGAGTTTTTTTATGTCAGGATTTCCTGAGATCGAATGTGTGGAAGAACCACAAGCGAATATTATTCGACGAAAAATATTCGTTACCCGAGGCATTCTGAGAAAAAACATTCAGGTACCCGACGTTTACGTTTGCCCGTGAACTGAATTGATATCCCAGACCAATGAAGAACCTGTTCTGATCAAAAGTATTATAGACAACATTCTTTCCGAAGCTCAGGAACAACTCGTTCTGCAGCATCGCATACGGAGTTTTCGGGCCCATCTCTTTTCCTTTCAGCGGTACGAAGAATGAAAAGTTATAACGTGTTCTCCATGTAAAATTATAACCACCGGTCTTCACGTCGTTCACAGTCCTTTCAACATTCCTTTCTTCAAGACGAAGCCATTGTGTTGTTGCGAGTCGTGGATATTTCTGATTCCATAAGATCTGTTGCCACGCGCGATGCTCCGTTCTTATCGTGTGAAGTCCCTGGGCCGGGTAATGTTCAACCAACGCGTAACCGGCCGTTGCCCTGAGATTATCTTTAATAAAATAAGTAACACCGGGGCGAATCAGTAATTGAAACGGGCGATCAACAAAATTGTCTGTCATCCTGTAGTGAACATCCAGCCACAAGCCCCACTTATTGGTAAGTCGCGTTTGATTGAAGTAAGCAAGCCATGCCTGCTCACGATGATGAACCGTCTTTGAAGGAGCTTGCCCGTAGGAAGAGATCACGGAGCTTAACAGCACCGCCGCGAGGATGACGTCCTTCATGAATTACCTAAGTACCAGTTTCTGTACGTCGGCGCCCGTATCGGAGATAACCTTCACGAAATAAATACCCCTGGGAAGATCACCAATGTTCCAGTTGTTCACAGGACCTTGTGCAACTCCTGAGTATACAACCTGGCCCGCTGCATTGAGTACTTCCATTGCAACGATGTTGTTATCGACAGGAATTTCGGTAGTGAACTCACTTCCGTCGATCGGGTTAGGATAGATCTTAACATTGAAAGGTATTGCCTTCAGCGACACCTTGCGGATCTCCGAAAGGGAAGTCTTTCCGTCGAAGTCAGTCTGCATCAACTGATAATAGATGTCGCCCGTCGTTCCGGGCTTATCGAGTGCTTCATAGAAATTCACCTTATCAGTTGTGCCGGCTCCGGGTACACGCAGCGCTTCTTCAAACTTTTCTCCGTCGTACGAACGAAGCAATGTAAAGTAGTCGTTGTTGAGCTCCGATTGTGTTCTCCATGTTGCCTGGATTCCATTCCGTGCAATAGCAACATCGAAGTTGGTGAGTCGCACAGGTAGCGTTGTATTTGTGGCATCGGTTGTTCCGATTGTGAAAAATGCTTTATTAACCATGTTGACGTTCGTCACCGTAAAGATGTTGCCTACTAATGTTCCGGTCATTGGTGGAGTGTCATTATCATTGAAACCATCAAAGTCTGAATCGATCAATAAGCGGAGATCGGACTGTGATTTAGATCCTGGAACCGCGCTGAGATCAAATTCAAACGTACAGTCACCAACGTCTCCCGTAACTTCTGCAACACGCCACACCCTGCTTAGCCTTCCTTTTATAACAGTTCCATCTACGCCTGCACTGGTTCCAGTTGTGAGTGTTCCTCCATTATCTCCAAAGACAAAGAAATTTAGATCAGCCGGGGTAGATGCCGCGGTTATTGTTACGACAGCGCTGCTGTTGATACTTTTCGAAGATGTTTGTGTAAGTCTCGACACCACGTCTTTTCCGATACCGGTAATATCCGACACATAGCTTGTATAGAATGATGTTGTTGCCGGGTAAATCGCGGTACCATCCGAAGAAGTATAGTTAGTGCGGGTTACCTGGTCGAGCGTAATACCATATTTGATCGCGAGGTAAGAGTCGATACGATTTCGTTCTGCTGTCGTGATAATGCGATTGAATAAAATAACCTCCGCCATATCTCCGTCAAGACCATTAGTTTCCGTTGCCCTCGATCCAATTCGGAGTGAAGGCAATGTTAGTGAACCACCACTTTCGGTCAGTACTCCTTGTTGTGCACCATTGTAAAGAACGCCAAACCTTACGCCGTAGTCGCGATAGGAATCAACGATCTGCATCGTCGTTGTTGATATCGACGACGTTGTTACCTGCGATGTAAGACCACCCCCTGCATCACGTCCTTCCTGCAACGCGAATTTGCTGGTATTGGCAGCCTTCAATGCGAATATCTGGGGTAGTGTAGAGTTTGTCCTGTCGAAAAAATAACTGCCATCGGTCATTCCTGTTGAACCGGCTGTGTACGACGTTGGTTTCAATACCACTGTCATCTGCAGGTCACTAGTGCCAGAGAGATTCAGCGAACCAAAGTCCATGAATTTATTAGAAGGCGATGTAGAGAAACGCAATACAGGATTTCCATTTGCTGCACCGGTGATATATGTTGGTTGGTTTGCAGCCGTAGCTTGAGTTGCCGTAGCGGCAGCGCTGCCATTTTTTGTTTTCCATTGCTGCACCAACCCGTTGTTCGCAGGAGGAGTTGTAGCTGCTGGTGTATAAACTTCTTCATCAGCACGAAGCCATGCTGTTGTTGCTGCAACACCACCAGGACCAGGGATCAAAGGACATGCAAGACTGAAGAAATCTTGCAAGCCAACAGAAATACCTGTAAACGTTATAATATTGCCGGAAATCGAACGGCCTGTAGTCCAGACGGTAGCATCCGCAAATCCACCATCACTATCTGTAAGCAAAGCAAACTTATTTGGGTCTGAAAGGTCTATACCGAGACCACCGACATCGAATGATACCGTGAAGGTCCCTACATCACCGGTTTGATAAAAACGCCACACGCGGCTCATGCGGTTCACCAAAGAACCACCCGTGGGATAATCAGTAGAGTTCCATACTACTGGTGAGTCGTTTCCCCATATCAACCATTCTCCGTCATCAAGACCTGAAGGATTGGAGATCTTCACCATGCTTTGACTGTTCTGACTTTGCGAGGCGGTTTGGTTTAAACCAGAAGCAGACTCACGACCAATGCCTGCGATGTTCATATCGTAATTATCGTGAGTGCCTGTAGCAGGATAGATAGGCACTCCGGCTGCATTAACATAGTCCGTTGCTGTTGTTTGATCGAGCGTAATACCATACTTGATCGCGAGATAAGATTCAATCTTTGGACGGTCGGTGTTGCTGAGAGCCGTGTTGTAAACAATTACCTCCGCGAGATCCCCATGAAGACCACCGCCAGTGTTTGTAGCGTGCCGGCCAATGCGAAGGATCGGTGCAGTGATACCATCTGCGTCGCCAGCCATGTGCACATCACTACGTCCATTGATGTAGATGCCGTAACCGTCGCCTGAGTTGTTGTAATTCCTGTAGTACGAAAGCTCTGTGAAAATGCCCGTTATCGCGCTGGTATTACTTGTAGGACCTGCAAGATTGTTGCCGGCGTCATTTCTTTTCTGATAAAAATATTTGTCGGGTGTCACCATCTTCAGCGATGCCAGGGCAGGCGTGCCGCCTGGACGATCTATAATGAAAGATCCCAGGGCATCGTTTCCGCCGCCGGTATAAGAGTTTTGCAGGAACACCAGGAAGATGTGCATACTGTTGTTGGCAGCAATGCCTGGAGTTGACGTGCCATCAAGAAACAGGTCGCCTGTAAAGCGCAATACAGGATTACCGTTGGCAATACCGTTGTAGAACTTCGGCATGTTTGCTACGGTAGCCTGGCTTGCGTTATTCAGAACCGTGCTTTGATCTTTCCACAATGCTACCTGGTCGCCGTCAGTCGACGCGGCTGTTGTACCACCAGTATTCTGGAATGTACCCGCATTGGCTTTCAACCACCAACGGAGGCCGGTAGAGACACCACCGGGGGCTGTCTGGGCAAGGAGATCAGCTGCAAAAAGGCTGATTATTAATAGAACAGCGATTCTTTTCATCGATTACGCCAAAGACCAACGACAAATCTAACAAAAAGCAGGCATTCGTCTAAGGGTCTGAAATTTGCTCGGCATCTTTAATTAAGAATTATATCCAATGCCGCATTCGACGCTAAAAGACCTTATCAGCTCCGACACACTCACGTTAATCGACTTTTCGGCCGAATGGTGTGGACCATGCAAGATGCAGGCACCTATTCTACAAGAGTTAAAATCGAAGGTCGGAGATAAGATCCGCATCGTGAAGATCGACGTCGATCTAAATCCAGCTGCCGCCAATCTTTACCAGGTTCGGGGTGTTCCTACGCTGATGTTATTTAGAAAGGGTGAGGTGTTGTGGCGTCAATCGGGTGTTGCCACAACGGAACAGCTGAAACAATTGGTCGACAATAATTCATGACTTAACTTGCCGGCCCAACGTTAGTCAATGCTCAGGAAGATCTTCCGGTTTCTTGCCGCCTTCAGTATTCAGCCAAAGCTCGTGTGGACGAGCATTAAAGGGTGGGGGCCATTTCGTCGCGACCTTCGCGACATCAAAAAACAACTTCGAAGCAACAAAGACTTTAAGATCATGAGTCTTTATCCCGTGCTGCGCGATCGTTATGAAAGCAACGGAAGTCTCAGCCATTACTTTCACGAGGATCTTGTTGTAGCACAAAGAATATTCGAGAACAAACCTGTGAAGCACGTCGATGTTGGATCGAGAGTAGACGGCTTCGTTGCGCACATTGCAACTTTTCGTGAGATAGAAGTCTTCGATATTCGTCCGCAGGAGGTTGTTGTGAAGAACGTTAAGTTCGTTACGGCCGACTTCATGAACATAGCGCCGGAGCTTCATAATTATTCCGATTCGTTGTCGTCACTCAATGTGATCGAACACTTCGGTCTTGGTCGTTATGGCGATCCCATTGATGTTGACGGACATCTCAAGGGTCTTGATAGTATGTACAAGGTTTTGAAGCCCGGCGGTAAATTCTATTTCTCCACACCGATTGGTCCGCAGCGTATAGAATTCAATGCCCACCGTACATTCAGTCTTGAATACTTATTGAAGATCTTCGAACCGAAGTATGTGATTGATCGCTTCTCATATGTTGATGATGCAAGCAGGCTTCATCGGGATGTGGAACTCACACCGGAAGCTATTTCGTCGAACCTGGGTTGTTGGTTTGGATTCGGAATCTTCGAGATGACCAAGAAGTGATCAGCCCGCACGTTTGAAGTATTGAACTTCCTGTTCGTGTTTCTTTGCTGCGGCCAGCGTTTTGAATGTCCCCAGGTTGCGACGCTTTCCCGTTTTTGGGTTTTTTTTGCGTGAATAGAGGCGGTATCCGCCACTCGTAAGCTTTCGTATCATACTCCCATTTTCTAAGAAATGCCCAGCAAATTGGGGACCGTGTGGAAAAAAAAGCGGACATTGTGCCCAAATTGTTACCGTGTTTTCATGATGTTTTTGTGATCTTTTGGTAATAATTGAGTGCTTTTCCCACAGAATTTGGTATGACTTGGCGTGTGGGATTTTGGGTTGGGTCTTTTACCTCGCCCGGTTAAACCGTATAAATGCCAAATATGCCAAAATCGACCTCGGCAACCCTTAAAAAACGAACTGATTAGGAGATGTTGAAACCTTTACCACTGGCGGGTTTTTGCCTGCTATTAACAACCCTGTTCTCGTCCCCAGCTTTTGCGCAACTTTCGGGAACAAAGCACATCCCAGGTGACTACGCGACGGTAACCGCCGCCATTACCGCCCTCAACAGCTCCGGCGTCGGCAGCGGAGGCGTCACTTTCAATATCGCCGCAGGCTATACTGAAACAATTTCGGCCCCTCTGTCCATAACCGTCACGGGTACTGCGTCGAACCAGATCATCTTTCAAAAGGATCCCCTCACGGTCGGTGCAAATCCATTAATAACTGCCTACACTGGCGGTACCGCAACCCCGGCGAGTGCCGTTCAGGACGGTATCTGGCGATTGGTCGGCTCCGACTATGTAACTATCTCGGCCATAGACCTTATGGACAACCCTGCCAACACAGGAACCGCCATGATGGAATATGGTTATGCCCTGTACAAGGCAGCGGTAGGAAACGGCTGCCAAAACGTAACGATCCAGAACTGTACAATCACGCTGAACCGTGATAACGACGTCACCGGCGCCGGCCCGGTAACGGAAGGATCGGCAGGTATCGAGGTAATGAACTCCACGCCAACAGCCGCTGTAACCAACCTGGGAACCAACGCCACTGGTCAGCAGTCCAACAACAAGTTCTACAGCAACACCATCCAGAATGTCAACATAGGTATTGTACTCATAGGCTCGTCGGCTGCCAGCCCCTATACTACTGGTGATACAGGCAACGACGTGGGTGGTTCTTCGGCAGGAACAGGTAACACGATCATCAACTTCGGTGGTGGTGCAGGCGCAACGAACCCTTCAAGTGGTATCCGGACTTTGAACCAGTATGGTATCAACATCTCGCACAACACCATCAATAACAACAACGGCTCAGGAGTTAACCACCCCGTATTGATCCGTGGTATTCACAGCAACGCAGCGCCGGGCGCTTCGGTAACGATCTCGAGTAATACCATTACGATCCACGGTGGTGGAGCGACAACCAATGTGGCTGCGATCGAAAACGCAGCCGGTTCTACTGCAAACACTAACACGATCAGCATTACCAACAACCAGATCGTGAATGGTACGAATGCCGCTGCGACTACCGGTGCATTCTATGCCATCTATAACACTGCGGCGCCTACCAATCTTGTTGTTACAGGCAACGTCATACAGGGTAACTCTACAGCTGCAACCAGTGGTCTTTTCTATGCGATCAACAATGGTGGTGCGGTAACAGGCACTATCAACATCAGCAACAACCAGGTTGGTAACAGCACAGCAGGCCCGGTAACATACTCGGTTGCGAACTCTGGAAACCAGGTGTTCATCACCAACACGAATGGCGCCGCGACAGCTGCGTTGACGATCGACAGCAACAACTTCCAGGGAATCACCTATGGCGTGGCTGGTACGGGAGGTAACACCTACATCAGTAACGGTGCAGCAACATTGTCACAGACAATCACGAACAACACGTTCACCAGCCTGAACATCAACACAACGGGCAACATCATTTTCATTTCCAACAACGTTGCGCTTTCTTCTACAGGTTCGCAAACAATCAGTACTAATTCGATCAGCGGAACATTCAATAAGGCGGCAGCGGGTGGTACGGTAACGTTGTATACATCATCGGCAACATCGGCTTCGGGTAGTACCAGCACGATGCAGAACAACAACTTCTCGAACATCACAGTAAGCGGCGCAACAACGATCGCCGGCTGGGTGAACACAGATGCTGGTTCTGCAACAAAGGAGATCAAGAACAACACCTTCAGTAACTGGACCGGTGGTACAAGTACGATCACCGCGATGAACGTCAATATCAGCAGCGCCAACGGAAGCGTTCATGATAACCAGATCTTTAGCATCAGTGGTGGAGGTAACGTAACGGGTATCGCAACGGCAGCGGGTAACAACAAGATCTATTCGAATACGATCCATACACTGTCTACCAGTGGTGGTTCTAACGTGATCGGTATTTCGGTTACAGCGGGTACCAACAACCATGTGTATAGCAATAAGATCTACGACATTTCTTTGAACAGCGCTGGCGGCGGTAGCTCAGTTGGTATCTCGGTAAGTGGTGCTACGGTAGTAGCAGCAAGCGTTTATAACAACATTATTGGCGATCTGAAAGCGCCCACAGCCAGTGCAACGGGCGATGTGGTTCGCGGTATCGCGATCACTGCAACGTCTACAAACTCGACCATCAATGTTTATTATAACACGGTTTACCTCACTGCCACATCAGCTGGTGCCAACTTCAGTACCACCGGTATCTATCACACTGCTAACGCAACGAGTACCACAGCACAACTGGATCTGAGGAACAACATCGTCTACAACGTTTCGACAGCGAACGGTAGCGGTAGAACGGTTGCCTTCAGAAGATCGGCAGCTACGTTAGGCAACTATGCTACTACTTCGAACAACAACTTGTTCTTTGCAGGCACGCCTTCAGCAACACACTTGCTGTATTACGATGCAACGAACTCTGTTCAAACACCCGTTGCGTTAAAAACACTGGTAAGCCCGATGGAATCGCAGTCTATCTCCGAAGATCTTACTGGAAAATTCCTCAGTACTACCGGATCTTCATCTAACTTCCTTCACATCGATGCAACCAAGATCACGCAGGTGGAAAGCGGCGCCGTTAACATCGCTACTTATACAACAGACTACGATGGCGATACGCGCCAGGGTAATCCTGGATATTCTGGGAGCGGATCAGCACCTGATATCGGTGCCGATGAAATTGATGCAGCCAAGGCAACAGGTCTCATAGGCACGGTCACCGTCGGTACAGGACAGACTTTCCCTAACCTTACTGGTACCGGTGGTTTGTTTGCCGCAATCAACAGCCTCGGGTTAAGTGGCAACACGATCGTTAATATCACGTCCGACCTTACAGAAGATGGAGTTACCGCGCTTGTTGCATGGGTGGAACAAGGGGCTGGCGGATATACACTGACGATCCAACCCAGTGCTGCGACCTTAAGAAACATTACAGGAAACGTGCTTGCCGGTTTGATCCGTTTCAACGGAGCTAACCGCGTAACGATCGACGGTAGTGCGGGCACATCGAACAGCTACCTGAACTTCTCAAACACCAACACCGCGGGTACAACAGGTACAGCATTCCTCTTTGTAAACGGTGCTTCTAACAACACTATTAAGTACGCAACAATGTCGGCGTATGCCAGCGCAACAGCCGGCGTTGTGTTGTTCAGTACCTCCACTGCTCCTGCAGGTAACAACAACAACACGTTGTCGAACAACGCCATTATTGCAACGGTAGGTGCAAACACAAGTAGTGTCGCTGTTTACTCTGCCGGAACTGTTGGCAAAGAAAATACTGGCAACACTCTGTCGGGCAACTTCATTTCTAATTATCGCGACCGTGGTATAGATATTCCTGCAACTGGTTCTACAGGCTGGACGATCTCGGGTAACAGCGTATTTAATGGAGGCATAACAGGTTCGATCGACTACGCATCGGCAACAACACTGTATGGTATCAGGGTTGCAGGTGGTGCGGGATATACTATCAATGGTAACTATGTTGGTGGTAGTGCGGCGTTGACCGGCGGTGCAAATGCATCGTACTCCTCATCGACAGGTATCCTCGCTTACGAAGGTATTCAGCTTACAACATCCAGTGCTACACCAGCATCCGTTATCAAAGGAAACACAGTTGCCGCTATAAGCGTGACTGCTTCTCCGAATAGCGCAACTGTTATACAGCCTGTATTCTTTGGTATTGAAACCCTCGGTTCCGGTATCACCGTTGGTGGTACACTGGCGGGAGAGGAAAACACGATCGGTTCAACCACGGTAGCCGGTTCTATCAAGATCACGACCAGCACAGCGCTCAATACATATCGTTCATATATCAGGGGCATCAGCTCTACCAGCACAGGTGGATCCATCCTCAACAACAAGATTGGTGGATTCGATATCAGCAACGGCGGGGCGGCGGCAGGTCCGTCATTCTTCACGGGTGTTTTTGTAAACAATGCTACTGCACAATCACCGGTGAGCGGCAACATCGTCGGTAGCACTACAACTGCGAACAGCATTCGTGTATTGTCAACTTCCAGCGCTGTTGGTACAACACTTACTGGTATTGCTGTGGGCACCGCTGTTACGTCAACAATCCTTGTTGACGGAAACACGATTCAAAACATGAGCTTCCAGTACACAGGAGGCACAGCAACAGGTATTACAGGTATCACCAACGGTGGTACAACGGGTTCTGTTGTAACGATCAGTAACAACATTATATCTACTAACAGTACTGCTGTAACAGCGGGTTCGTTGGTTGGTATCTCGACGGCAGCTTCGTCTGCATCGGTAACCATCAGTAACAACACGATCACCGCCAACTCGAGCACATCTACAAACTCCGGGTTCATTTACGGCGTTACTGCATCCGGTGCGAACACACCCGCGATCGCCATCAACAGCAACACGTTCTCGAACAACGCTGCCGGCGACATGAGTGGTCTCTTTGCCGGTATCTTCACCAATGCTGCTTCAACAACATTGTCGATCAATGGCAACACGATCGTCGGTAATACATCGACATCTACATCGGGCACATTCAATGCGATCTACAACGCAGCGGCAGTTACAGGAAGTATTACGATCAATTCGAACAACATAGGTACAGTAGCGGGCGGACCTATCACATTTACGGGCGTGGTAAACGCCACAGCGCAGAATTACATCCGTAACTCGGGAGGTGCTGCAACGGCTACGCTGGCGATCACCAGCAACAACTTCCAGGGTATCAACTATACCACTGCGCCAAGTGCTGCACACTTCATGATCATCAACTCTGCGGCAACGCTGTCACAGGCGATCACTGGCAACACGTTCACAAACCTGAACGTCAACACCGCTGCGAACTTCACATTCATTTCCGACAACGTAGCTATATCGGGAACTGGTTCTCAGAATGTGAGCAGCAATAGTATCGTTGGAACATTCACAAAGGCGACCGGTGGAACAATAACATTGTTTACGAGCACAACCGGCGTATCGTCATCGGGTGCTGTATTCACCCATAACAACAACAACTTCTCGGGCATCACGTCTACTACTGGTACTGTGGTTGCAGGTTGGGTTGTGACCGACTCGGGTCCGGGTAATCACACCATCTCTGGCAACACGTTCAGCAACTGGACCAGTGGTACGTCGTCGATTACCGCGATCTCGACAAACCTGTCGGGTACAGGCAACTCCGTTGCGAGCAACACGATCACGAATTTCTCCGGTGGAGGTGTTGTAACTGCGATGATCACAGCCGGAAACGAGGCGTTGTCGCAGAACAACATTAATACGTTGACGAGCTCTGGCAACTCTGCAGTTACTGCAATCAGCATCACAGCGGGTTCAACAGGTACTGTATTCCGTAATAAGATCTATAACATCCAGTCTACACACGCTACTGCCGGTGTGGTAAACGGTATCCTTATCTCGGGAACGACTCTTGTTGGAACCACGATCTATAACAATATCATCGGTGATCTCCGAAATCCAAACGTAAGCTCCGGAACTGACCTTGTGCGTGGTATCAACATCACGTCAACGGCCACCGCAACGATCAACATTTATTATAATACGATCTATATCGCTGGAACTTCTTCCGGTGCTCAATTCAGCACTACCGGTATTTATCATGCTGCCAGCGCAACGTCGACAACAGCAACACTGGATCTTCGTAACAACATCATCGTCAACTATTCGACACCGAAAGGTGTTGGCCGCGCGGTGGCATTCCGCAGATCGGCTGCTGCGTTGAACAACTACGCATCGACTTCGAATAACAACTTGTATTATGCAGGCACTCCGGGCACGACACACCTGATCTACTACGATGCAACGAACTCCGACCAGACCCTTGCAACGTTCATGACGCGTGTTGCTTCGGCCGATAACCTTTCCGTTACTGAAGATATTTCGACCAAGATCATCAGCACTACCGGTTCTTCGGGACTGTTCCTTCACATCGACTCTACCTTACCTACGGTCATCGAAAGCGGAGCACTGAACATCGCTGGCATTACAGATGATTTCGATGGACAGGTCAGGGCTGGCAATCCAGGCTTCTCTGGTTCTTCTTTGGAACCGGATATCGGTGCCGATGAAATCTTCAGTGCAGAAACAGTTCCTCCTGTTATTACTTACACATTGCTGCCGAATACAGGTTCGACCTCGAATGTAACATTAAGCAGCGTTACAATTACGGATGCAAGCGGCGTTAATGTATTGACCGGCACAAAGCCGCGTATTTACTATAAGCGTTCCAGTGATGCCAATGCTTTAGCTGATAACACCTCAACTACGAACGGTTGGAAGTTTACAGAAGCAACGAACGGTACATCACCATTCTCGTTCACGATCGACTACTCATTATTGTATGGTGGTGCGGTAGGTATCGCAGGTTCGATCCAGTACTTCGTGGTGGCGCAGGATAATGCTACGGTGCCGAACGTTGCTATCAACTCGGGCACTTTTGCCAATATACCAACAAGTGTTGCGTTAACGACCAACCAGTTCCCGCTTACGGGCACGATCAACAGCTACCTGATCACATTCTCCGGAACTTATAATGTAGGTTCTACGGAAGTATTTACATCGCTCACGAAATCGAACGGTCTCTTTGCAGCGATCAACGCTTCAGGTTTGGGTGGTGACATCATCGTAAACGTGACATCGAATCTTTCGGAAGACGGTGCAGTTGCATTGAACCAGTGGACTGAAAGCGGACCAGGTGGTTACACAGTAACTATTCAGCCTAGCGCAGCAACATTCAGGACAATTTCCGGTGACGCTGTTAACGGTTTGATCATATTCAATGATGCCGACCGCGTTACCATCGACGGACGTAGCGGAGGTTCTGGTGCTTACCTGAAATTCATCAACACCAATACGAGTGTATCAACCGGCGCTGCGATCATCTTCCAGAATGGTGCAACCAATAACACCGTTCGCTATTCGGAGATCCAGGCGGTTACAAACTCGACGACGGGAACTGTGTTATTCAATACATCAACCGGTGCAACCGGTAATACCAATAATACTATCGATAATAGTACCATCACATCAACCGTTGGGTCGCAGACTGGTAGCGTAGCTATCTATTCCAAGGGTACGTCGGGTAAAGCGAACTCCACGATCTCGATCACGAACAATGCCATTCATGGTTTCGCTGACCGCGGTATCGACGTAGCCGTTGCTTCGTCGGACTGGACTATTACAGGCAATAGTGTTTACAATGGAGACGTAACCGGTTTGATACCAGCTTATGCGTCGGGATCTTCGATCTATGGTGTGAGTGTACAAACCGGTGCAGGGTATAACGTATCGAACAACTTTATTGGTGGCAGCCAGGTAAACGCAACGGGATCGAATGCGGTGTATTCATCGAGCGGTGATGTAGCTTTCCGCGGTATCCTTGTTACGACATCAAGTGCGTCGCCGGCATCATCAATCAAGGGCAACACGATTACAGGTATTACAGTATTGTCGGTTCCTACAGGCGCTAACTCAGTAGCGTTTGCTGGTATCGAAACGGGATCAACTGGCACGGCGATCTCCATCGGTGGAGTTGGAGTTGGGGAAGGAAACACCATCGGTTCCACATCGGTGAATGGTGCTATCTCAATCACTACCACAACAACGAGCGCATCAAATACATCTTTGGTAACTGGTATCAACATAGCCAGCACTGGTGGTACCATTGTAGCAAACAAGATCGGCGGTATCGACGTGACGAACGCAGGCACAACACCTGCAGGTTCGACAGTGAGAGGTATTCGCGTGAATAATGCAACACCGCCCACACCTATAAGTGGCAACGTGATTGGTAGCACCACGTTCGCGAACAGCATTCGCATTACATCGACGTCAGCAGGTCCATCGCCTGCGTTGCAGGGTATTTCGATCGGCGCATCCGTGGCTTCTGCTTTAACTGTCGATAGTAATACGGTACAAAACCTGTCGAACCTGAGTACAACATCCTCAGGTAGCTTTGCCGGGATTGCCAACGGTGCGTCTACCAGTGCATCTGTTACAATTACCAACAACACCGTTCGTGACATTACTGCCGCATCGAACTCGAGTGGCAGTTCTGGTATTTACAACGCTATCTCATCGCAGGCACCATCTAACATCAGCAACAACACCATTACCAATATAACAGTAGGCGGCACAGGCACCTCAGTACAATTGAGAGGTATTTCGGCATCGGGCAACGCTGCTCATACGATCTCGGGCAACATGATCTCAAGTCTGAGCACTGCCTCTACCAAGACGGCAATTACCGAAACAGGCGATCCTTCGGGTTATGCGTTGGTTGGTATCCTGAACGGAGGTACCGCAAGCGGCCAGGTGATTTCGGGCAACACCATCTTTACCCTTACTGCATCTTCTTCGGCGAACACGAACGTGGTGATGTCGGGTATCGCAGCTTCGGGATCTTCAAGCGCTGGAAATATCTTCCAGAACCGCATACACGGACTCGTCAACAACGCGACTGGTTCGGTAACACTGCCTGGTATCTCCGGTATCATTGCGTTCAATGGAGCGTACAATGTTTACGACAACGCAATCAAGCTTGATAACTCTGCCAACACCAACGCTGTAAGATTGTATGGTATCGTTCACGGAACGTCAGCTTCCGGAAGCTATATCTATAATACGGTAGTAATTGCGGGCAACGGTGCGGGTACATCGAGAACCGCGGCCTTCGTAAGGACTGTAAGCGGAACCGTGCTCTTGAGAAACAACATCTTCCTCAACACCCGTACAGGTTCTGGTCCTAACTACGCTATCAGCAACACATTTGGAAGTACAAACTGGAATTCCGACTACAACGATCTCTATAGCGCAGGCACCGTAGGAGAGTGGCAGGCCAGCAACGTAACATTCGCGCAATGGAAATCATTGTCGGGTGGCGACAGTCATTCAGTGACACAGCCAGTTACGTTCATTGCGTCGACTCACGATCTTGAGCCGAGCAACCTTGTAAACTGTTTGCTCAACAACACAGCGACGCCGATCACTTCACCGATCGTTATCAGCATCGATATTAATAATGTAACACGCGGCACTTTGCCTGATATCGGGGCTTATGAATTCAATTACGCTTCGGCAGCCGTTAGTGCAGGCAACAACTCACCGGTCTGCGAAGCAGCACTGGTTAATCTCACAGCCAGCCCAGGTGCATTGGTAAGTCCTACTTATAGCTGGACAGATCCAACTAACGCGGTGATCTCGACTGTGCAGAATCCTTCAGTAAGTGCGATTGCAGGAGTGTACACTGTAACTATCACAGATGTAAGCGGCTGTCCTTCGATAGCGCAAACAACAGTAACTGTTATCACAAGACCTACTGCTGTGATCTCTGGTACTGCACTGATCTGTGCAGGCAGCTCGACAGATCTTCAGCTAGATATTACTGGTACTGGTAACCTCAGTGGTACGTTGAGCACCGGCGATGTATTCAGTGGTGTGACTCCCCAGGTCATTGTGCCGGTGTCGCCTGGCACTACAACTATCTACACCATCGCTACGCTCAGCGACGACAACTGTTCTTCGATACCTGCTGATCTTACTGGCAGCGCAACGATCACAGTTACTCCTGTTGGCGAGTGGACTGGTAACTCCGATGGAGACTGGAACAATGGTTCTAACTGGTGCGGTGGCGTTCCCACTTCATCTATCGATGTGCACATCGCTTCTGGAACTCCTTTCTCACCCGAGATCTCGACAGCCGGTGCGTTGGCCCAAGCCCTCACGATCGATGGTGGTGCTGCGCTTACAATGAGTGGAACAGCTTCGTTGGATCTTAAGGCAGACCTGACAAACAACGGTGACCTTAATATTGCAAGCGGAACAACCATATCATTCAGTGGAACGAACACGCAGAGCATCACCGGTAACCTGGTGAACTTCTATGATATCAGTGTTTCAAATTCAGCATCACCTGGTTTGCAGATCGAATCAGATCAGAATTTATTAGGTGTTCTCAGTCTTGATACCGACGTGATCTTCGATCCGGACGGTAGCGCCGACGCTTCAGTGTTTACTCTGAAATCTTTCGGCGACCAGCCCACACAAGATGCTTCGATAGGTGCATTGCCTTCAGGTGCAAGCGTTTCAGGAAAAATTACGGTTGAACGTTACATGACGATCTTCTCTGCTCCGAACGATCGGATCTATCGCTACATCAGCTCACCGGTACAGGGTGGAACCGTTGCCGATATTCAGAATGAGATCCCTGTTACAGGGTCGTTCGCAGGCCAAAGCAATTGCTCGGGTTGTTCGGGTCAAAGCATGTTCGCTTACGACGAAACAGTTACAACCGATGCCAACAACAACGGCATTGCTGACAACAATGACGGATATGTTGACTTCCCTGATAGCGATAACGGAGAGACACTCGCTACAGGCCAGGGCTATGCGATCTACGTAAGAGGTAATCTTCTTTCGGGATCTGCTTTGTGGAATATAACAGGCACCGTGGTGCAGGGTAATGATGTTCCAGTCTCGTTCCCGGTTTCATTTACTTCTTCAGGAACCCTCGTGAACGACGGATGGAACCTCGTAGGTAATCCTTATCCATCGGCGATCGATTGGAATAAATCGGGGTGGACAAAAACTAACCTTGACTCAACAATTTATCTTACAGATAACAGTCAGCCCGTTCGACAGTATGCCACATGGAATGGTGTAACAGGCACTAACGGCGGAACGCGTTACATTGCAACTGGCCAGGGCTTCTGGGTGAAGGCTAAAGCAACAAGCCCAGCTCTTACAGCGACCGAAAATGTAAAGACGTCGACATCAACAACTTTCTTCCGCACTGCGGCTCCTGAAAACCTTTTGAGAATAACGATGAAGCAAGGTGCTGTTCGTGATGAAGCGGTTATTCACTTCAGGGAAGATGCCACAAATGGTTTCGACAGTCATGCGGATGCATTGAAGCTTCCGAACCAGACATTCAACTTCAGCTCCATGGCCGGTACTACCAGTCTTGCGATCAACTCACTCGCGTTGCAGGGATGTACAGGTTCGGTGAAACTCAACATTACCAGTGCTACGGCAGGTAACTATACTCTTAATTTCTCTGAATACGAATCGTTCGGAAATGCAACTGCGATAACTCTTGTTGATAATCTCACATCGACATCGGTTGATGTGCTGACAACCCCTACGTACAGTTTCACGGTAACGACCGCCGCGAACACATCAGGTTCGAACCGCTTCGTACTGAATTTTGTAAGCAAGAAGTACGACGCAACGGCAACTAACGGCACCGTATGTAAAGAAGGACCCGTTCAGCTTTCTGCTTCCGGTGCACCTGATACCGGTCGTTATAACTGGTATGATGCGCAAGACAGCCAGGTTGCATTAACTGGAAATGCAAGTGTGTTCACAACTCCTTCGATCTCCGATTCACATACGTACTTCGTTGCGGCTGTTGATCGTTGGGGCTGCGAAGGTGCACGTGTAAGTGTACTTGCCGAAGTGAAGAAACCTGCCGATGCAACCATCACGGAAGCATCGGGAGTTCTTACATCGAGCTACACTACAGGAAATCAATGGTTGATGAACGATGTTGAGATCAGCGGACAAACCGCGGCAACATTCACACCTACGAAGACAGCCACCTATAAGGTTCGCGTAACCACCGATGGTTGCGATGTAACTTCTGCTTCGTTCGACTTCGTAGTTAAAGATCCTCCGCCGGTCGACAACACCGTTACAGGTCTTGGCGACGAACAGGAGTTCAGCGTGAAGTTTGCTCCTAACCCTGTTAGCGATAAGCTGACGGTAATCATCACAGGAGCAGACCAGGTAAGAGACATCCGCGTGGCGAATCAGCTTGGCCAGTTAGTGGGAAGGATCCCGGTAGCGAAGAGCTCTTCACGCGCCACCGGCGAGTTTATGATGAAAGATCTGCCTGCAGGTGTTTATGTCATACAGGTGATAGGAGATAATTTAGTTCATACCGAAAGGGTAGTGAAACTGTAACCTTACTCCGATCTCAAACTATTCACCGGGTTCTCGACCGCAGCCTTCACCGATTGTCCTGCAATAGTGAAGAAGGCAATGACCAGGGCGGTAACTCCCGGTATCAAAAACAATAGCAAGCCCGGATCCACCCGGTATGCAAATCCATTCAGCCACTCTCTTATCAACAGGTAGGAGAGTGGCCATGAGATTACATTCGCGATCACGATAATTCCCAGGTATTCTTTCGACATCAGTAAAACGATCTGCCTTGCGGTAGCACCCAGGATCTTACGGATCCCGATCTCTTTCGTGCGCTGAATGATCATGTACGAAGAGAGTCCGAAGAGACCGAGACATGAGATCAACGTCGCCAGTATTGCGAAGCCAGCGGTTATTCTTCCAAAGGCATTCTCGGCGATGTACTGCCGTTCGAAATAATCATCCATGAAAAAATACTGGAATGAGTTCGCGGGATAAGCTGCATCAAAAGCGTCTCGCGCTGTAGAGATCAGCGTACCAAGATCTGCATCTTTACCGAATTTGATCGACAGGTAATCGTTTGCTTCGCGGTCGCACACAAACACAAGCTTGTCGACAGCGCGCTTCAATGTTTCGCCGTGATAATCTTTTAGGACACCGACGACTTCGAGATTATGATCCCATATAAAAACTTTCTTACCAAGTATCTTCAAAGGATCTTCGAAGCCCAGGCTCTTCATGGCCGATTCATTCACCATCGCCTTTTGCCATTCTTCCGATTTCGCGGGCATGAAATTCCTTCCGGCAATAAGTTCCAGTCCATAAGTTGGGAGATAATTTTCGTCGCACTGTATGGATCGTAAGTGTGTGCCCTCGTCTTCCTGTTTGCCGTCGATGCGCCCGACGGTTGACCATCGCACGGAATGACCTGGAACATCGGTAGAGATAGCAACGCTCTCTACGAATGTCCATGAACTCATCGACGCCATGAGCTCTTTGTTAATATCGATCCTTCGCGCCTCGTCGTAAGCATTTGGCCCCACTACAACCATCACGCGATCTTTATCCATGCCGAGCGGGGCACGCTGCATGTATTTCAATTGCCAGAACATCGCCAGGGTAACCGTTACGAGAATGATCGACGCCATGAACTGAAATGTTACTAGGCCCCTGCGGAGGTTCGTCCCTTTTTGCGATGACTTAAAGTTGCCTTTCAACACGAGCGCCGGTTTGAACCCCGACATCACCAGCGCCGGGTAAATGCCCGCGCCGATCACGCCGAAAATAAATGCTATCGCAATCCACATCCAGGTGGCAGGATCTGTAAGAATGCTGATCGAAAGTTCCTGGCCAACGAACATCGAGAAGTAAGGCATAACACTGAACACCGTGACGATCGTTAGCACCAGTGCGATCAGTTTCATGACGAAAGATTCGAAGATGAACTGGAGAACTATCGACGACTTCCGTGTTCCCAATACTTTACGTATGCCGACCTCGCGAGCGCGTTCGATCGATCGGGCTGTCGAAAGATTGACGTAGTTGATCCACGAGATTATTAAAATGAATATCGCCACCAATGAAAGGAAGTTCACGAGATCCTCGCTGTTGCCGGCTTCCATTTCATCTTTGCAATCGCTGTTGAGATGCAAGGATGTGAGCGGCTGAAAAACAAAAGCCATTTGTTCGTTATAAGTCTTCGAAAACTTTTCAGTCTCGCGATCTACATACTTTTTCACCTTTGTATCAAATGCTGCCATATCGGTACCGGGCTGCAGTTCTACATAAGTGTAATTGCCCTCCCATCCCCAGCTTTCCATGGCGTCGCGTGTCCACTCGGGACCTATAATTTTATGCAGACTGGGAAATGAAAAGAGTGCGTCGACTTTCATGTGCGTGTTGCCGGGTGTGTCGCGAAAGACGCCGGTGATTGTGTACTCTTCTTTGCTGTTTCCTTTCAGTGTTTTGCCGATAGGATTCGCATCGCTGAAATATTTTTTAGCTGTCGATTCGGAAACCACCATCGTCCATGGATCTTTAAGCGCCAGCGAGTCGACACCCACGATAAGATCGAATGAGAATATTTTGAAGAAGTCTTCGCTCGCGTAGAACACACGGGTTTCTTTGAAACGCACGTCTCCGTTCGACAGGATGATGGAGCTTTGAGGTGTACCACGATTGAGTCGTGTGAACCGGATCACTTCCGGGAAGTTTCTCTTTAAGTCGTCGCCGAAGCCCATCGGACCGGCAGCGAACTGCCGCGTGAGTTCGTGATTGGTGTACCGGTCGTGCCGAACGCGGTAGATGTTATCCTTCTTAACATGGAACTGGTCGTAACTTTTTTCATAGATCACATACGATGCAATGAGCAGGCATGCTGTCATACCAAGCACCAGTCCGAAGATGTTGATGAGTGAATAGGTGGCGCGTTTTTTCAGCGCACGAAAAAAGATCCGGAGGAAGTGGGAGATCATAAGTGGCAGTTTAGATAGATAAGATAACGAAAAAAATGTGTGTATCTTATCTCGATGAATCTCAAGCTCTCCTTAGCCGAATGGTCGCTTCATCGTACTCTCGAGGAAGGAAAGATCAGTAACCTCGACTTCCCCGCTATCGCAAAACATGTATACAACATCGACACTGTTGAATATGTTAACCGGTTCTTTGCCGGTTACGACTCAACTTATCTTTCACAGTTATTACAACGAACTAGCGATGCCGGTGTGACGAATCACCTGATCATGATCGACTACGAAGGAAATCTAGCAGTGCCGTCCGACGACGAACGCCTGCAGGCAGTCGACAATCATAAGAAGTGGATCGAAGCCGCAAAATTTCTCGGGTGTTCAACGGTCCGCGTCAATCTTCATGGCGACGGTCCTTCGAATGACAAGAAGATTGCTTCAATTGATTCCCTGTCGCGACTCAGTGAATTCGCACGGCCGCTGGACATCAACGTCGTTGTCGAAAATCACGGCAGCGATTCTTCTAAAGGAACATGGCTTGTTGATGTAGTGAAAGCTGTTAATCAATCGAACGTGGGTTTGCTTCCCGACTTCGGAAATTTTTGCATTGCACATCCGTGGGGATCGACGCAGGATGGGTGCGAAGAAGCTTACGATCGGTATAAAGGTGTCGAAGAGATGATGCCCTATGCGAAAGCTGTCAGTGCAAAGACATACGACTTCAATGAAAAGAGAGAGCAACCACTGATGGATTATCAGCGGCTGCTCGCTATCGTGAAGTCGTCAGGCTTCAGCGGATACATTGGTGTTGAGTTCGAAGGCAATACGCAATCCGAAGACTCGGGGATTCGAAATACTATTTCTCTTATTAAGAAGCTTTTGTGATCCTGCCATCAGCCAATACGACGATCTCGTGTTTCTTTGAGCCTTTCTTGATCTCGACTTCATAAGACTTTACGCCATCCGGAGTTTCGAGCAATTCGGCTTCTTCGATCTTAAAATCGGGATATGTTTTCCTGATGGAAGATTGAACGGCAGCGGGGAGATCTTTCACTTCGATCTCAGTCTCGGTGTTGATCCATGTGCCGGTGTTGTCGAACACGGCCGACATTTCTTCTTTGCCTGATTTGAATTCAGATTCGAATTCGTTTGTGCCTTCTTTCGACCATTTCACGTCCGTGGCATCGGGAAAAGATTTCTTAAAAGAATTCTTAACTGCAACAGGAACCTCGCTTTCTTTAAGCGATTGCGAATAACCAATTAGGGTTATACCGATCAATGCGGTAGAGATGATTAGTTTTTTCATAATGTTTTAAGGCGAAACTCGTTATCGATCTTGTAGAAAGTCTGTACTTTCAAAAAATTGCATTTATTGATAAATTGTGAGTTGTCACCCATGAAAAGGGTCTTCACCTACATACTTGCTGGATTGGCCATTATTGCGGGCTTCTGCCTGGCATTCACCATTATTGTTGTGCTGATAGCGAAAGACAACGATGCAGGCCATCAGCTCAGCGACAAATGGATGCCCTACATTTCACTGATACTTGTTATTTCATTACCCGCCGTTCTTGTGTGGGGTGTATTCAGGGTAATGAGAAATTTCTTCTTTAAAAATATTCGGAGGGAAGACTTCGATAAGCCAGGTGATAGCGAGGATAAACTGAGCTGAGAAGGTTATTGCGCAGAGCTACACAGAGGCAGCACAGAGTTGCACAGAGAAATGCAACATAAGCAATCCCCTGTGAAGCTTTGTGATACCTCAGCGAAACTCTGTGCAACAGCTCTCTTACTCTTCGAAAGTAATACTCACGGGACTATCATAATGGAGCCCGAGAAGTGTTGAAGCATTTCCTTTATAAATTCCAATCTCCAATAAGTTCAGGCTGTTGAACATCACGAAGCAATCACCTTGCTCGGCCTGGTTGTAGCTGGTCTGTATCTTCCTGAATTTCTCGCCACCGAATTGGATCACATAATTTTTTCCTTTGCTGAGAATATCGAACGCATCGCGCGGGATGTTGGTGATAAGGTTGCCCGAATGATCGACGCGGATCACGTGACCGGAGATCCCTTTCTTCGTTGCCTTCACATACCGGTCGGTCATTTTTTTGATCTGCGGCAACGGTATTCCGAGATTAGAGATGCTGACACCGCTGGCGAGCTTAGCGGCAGCCGGAGCATAAATATCTTTTTCGGGAAATGTGGTACTGATCTTATTGATCTTGTTGAGCTCGATAACGGTCTGTGGAGCCTTATCGCTCGTCAATCCAAAGATGCCGTTGTCGGAACCCACGAAGAAATGATCTTCCAGCTGAATAGCAATCATCGCGTCGTTGCGGCTGCCACCGGCATCCACACCAACGAGATGTACGGTGCCCTTCGGGAAGTCGCGGAAAACGGAACGGAGTACAAAAGCCGCGTGGGCTATGTCGCACGATGCTATATGGTGACTAATGTCAACGAGTGTGAGACCGGGATTAGTGCCGAGTATCTTTGCCTTGATGGCAGCAACGTAAAAATCGCTTTCGCCCGAATCGGTTAATAGTGTAACGATCGCCATCGCTGAACTTTGCACCGGCTTTCGTCGTTTGCCTTGTAAGCCGGAGTTTCGCTAATTTTGCTACTTCAAAAATAAGTCATTTCAACAACTTTACTTCATTGATAGAGAAAACCATCACGCTCGACAACGTCTCTTTAATCGATTTTCTTGGGGTCGAAGACCGTAACATCAACGAACTTTCAGCCGCTTTTCCGAAGTCAAAGATCATCTCGCGAGGCAACGAGATCGTCGTTAAAGGCGACGATCAGGAAGTTGTCCAGATCTCCGATATTCTTTCGTCGCTGATCGATCATTTCCACCAGTTTGGAAAGGTGACCACCGAAAATGTACGCGGCTATATTCAACAGGAGAAACCCGAGGAGCTCCCGGGCGATTATGAAGGCATCCTGTTGTATGGAACCCGTGGCAACCCCATCAAGGCGAAGACCGCCAACCAACAGCGACTCGTTCAAGCCATGAAAGACACCGACCTGGTGTTTGCGTTAGGGCCTGCCGGTACCGGTAAGACTTATATTTCCGTAGCAATGGCCGTTCGTGCCCTCAAGAACAAGGTCGTTAAGAAGATCATTATCACGCGACCAGCAGTGGAAGCAGGGGAGAACCTTGGCTTTTTGCCCGGTGACCTCAAAGAAAAAATAGATCCTTATCTCCGTCCCATTTACGATGCTTTGGGCGACATGATCCCTTTCGAAAAGCTGAAGTTTTACATGGAGCGCGAGATCATCGAGATTGCACCGCTGGCTTACATGCGGGGCCGCACTTTGAATAATGCGTTCATTCTGCTCGACGAAGCACAGAACACCACGCCCATGCAGATGAAGATGTTCCTCACGCGTATGGGTCCGGAGTCGAAGATGGTTGTTACGGGCGACCGTTCGCAGGTGGATCTACCACGGGGACAAAGCTCGGGCCTGAAGGAGGCCGTGAAGATCCTCGACAACGTGAAGGGCATCAGCATTGTAGAGCTCACAGAAAAAGATGTTGTTCGTCACAAGCTCGTGAGGGATATCATCGAAGCTTACAACACTTTGTCAGGAACTCCTGACAATCCTTCAAAGTAACACTTCCCAACCGGTAGCCTGTTAGTGTAATTTATCCGCCATGTTTCGGTGGATCCCTTATGCTATGGTGCGTGTCACAATTTTCTTTGTGAGCGGCATTGGTGTGGCCATACAATTTCCGGGAATATTTGGGATCGAGTGGGTGATCGGTGGAACATTACTCTACCTGGTTTTCAGAAATGGTGCTGTCGGGCTCATCACCATTTTTCTTTTCGGATATGTTCGTACGGAAATCCACACAGAGAAGAATGACACACAGATCTCTGTTACCCATTACAAAGCTGTCGTTGCACGATACGCCGAAGAGAAAGCGAACTCATGGAAGCTTGAATCAACCACAGATCACGGCAGAGTTCTACTCTATCTTTCGAAGAAAGATTTTTACCAGCCATACTCTTATGGAGATGTTTTACTGATCAAAGGCGCGCCGCAGTTGGTAAAAGCTCCATCGAATCCCGGTGAGTTCGACCTGAAACAAAATCTGCATTTCAAGAACATCCATCATCAACATTACTTAAAAGCCGGCCAGGTGATCCTGATCGGCCATGAGGATGGTAATCCGTTTATCGCTGCTGCAATTAAAGTACGGTTGTGGTCCGACAAGCAGCTAAAGACGTATGTGAAGGGCGAGCGGGAACAGGCTACCGCATCGGCGCTCGTGCTGGGCGTAACCGATGGTCTCGATTCTGATCTGCTCCAGGCTTACGCATCTACCGGTGCTATGCACGTACTTGCCGTTTCCGGTTTGCACGTCAGTATTATTTACTGGATCATTTTATTGCTGGGCAAGCCGATCGAGAAATTGAAGTCGGGAAAGGCAATACTTGCCGTGATCAGTGTTGTGTTGCTGTGGATCTATGCGTTCGTTACGGGGTGGTCGCCGTCGGTGTTGCGTGCCGTGATGATGTTCACGTTTGTGGCCATGGCGCGACCGTGGAAACAGAGCACGAATATTTACAACACGATGGCCGCGTCGGCTTTCTGTTTATTGTTATATGATCCTTTCTTTTTGATGTCGGTCGGGTTCCAATTGTCGTACATCGCGGTATTCGGGATCGTGTTCATTCATCCGCACCTGTATGTTCTTTGGGAACCGAAGCGTCGTTTGTGGGACGAGATCTGGAAGGTAACGAGTGTTTCGATAGCGGCGCAGATCGCCACGGTGCCGATCAGCTTATATTACTTTCATCAATTCCCGAACTACTTCCTGGTCGCCAACCTGCTGGTGATCCCTGCATCGTTTGTTGTGCTGGTGGCGGGACTTGCCGTTCTTCCCGCTGCGTTCGTGCCGGTAATCGCATCGGTTGTCGGATTTGGTTTGCAGTGGGTGATCTGGATCATGAACAGTATCGTCGTAATCATTGGCGCTCTTCCGTTTGCCGTGATAAGAGGCATTTATATCGATGGACTACAGGCATTGCTACTAGCGGGAATTACGTTGTCGGTGTTGCTCTGTTTCTTGCTGAAAAATATTCGCTGGCTCTGGCTGGCGTTGTTGCTGTCGATCGGTTTCTCTGTTGCCGATTGGATTCATGTTTATTCTGTTGTGAACAAAAATCATATCACGGTGTACAACATCAATGGAAAGACAACGATCGACCTGATCAGCAATGGTGAACTTTATTCCTATGGTGAGTTCGACCCGTTTCGCATGACAACGAATCGTGTTCGATTGGGAGTTCGATCTTCGAAAACTCTTTCGGGTAACTTCGTGACCTGGAAGGGTGTAAGAATTTTTATTGCGAAAGGACCAATCCAGCCAGGTCTTGAAACCGATATATTGATCCTTTCAAATAATGCATTCAGAAATTTGCCTCCAGTCAATTGCAAAAAAATCATCATCGATAGCAGCAATTCCCTTTATATTGCAGATGAACTGCTAAGGGAAAAGACGCCGTCAGGCGTCCATGTACACTCGGTGGCTCACAATGGTGCATTCCAATATTCATTCTGACTATGATAGTTGAATACAATGTTGATGGCAGGATCGGCTTCATCACGCTCAACCGCCCCGAAAAAAGAAATGCTCTCAATGAAGAACTTATTCAGGATCTGGCGGTCGCGTTCGATCAGGCTTCGAATGATCCTTCCGTGAAGGTGATCGTCCTCAAGGCTAACGGCGAAGCATTCTGCTCCGGTGCAGACCTCGGTTATCTCCAGGATCTTCAAACCTTTTCGTTCGACGATAACCTTGCCGACTCCACACGGTTGAAGGAATTGTTCAATAAGATCTACACACTCAATAAAGTCGTGATCGCCCAGGTTGAAGGTCACGCCATCGCCGGCGGTTGTGGACTTGCTACCGTGTGTGATTTCATCTTCTCCGTTCCCGAAGCGAAGTTCGGTTACACCGAAGTGAAGATCGGTTTCATTCCGGCTATTGTTATGGTGTTTCTCATCCGCAAGATTGGCGATCAGCGCGCGCGACAGTTATTGTTATCTGGAAATCTTGTTTCGGCGCAGGAGTCAGGCCTGGTTTTTAAAATAAGTAATAAAGAAGCCATCGCCGCCGAGGTTATCGACTTCGCAAACAAACTCATCAAATCCAATTCGGCGCAGGCAATGACCACCACGAAGCAAATGATTGCTGAAGTACAGTCGCTTTCATTGCAAGATGCTCTTGCCTACGCGGCAAGGATGAATGCCAATGCGAGGTCTACCGATGACTGTAAAAAAGGCATTTCAGCGTTCATAAATAAGCAGCCTTTGGAATGGTGATTAATTATATTTGTAAAAACTACACTTAATAGATATGCCCATCAACTGGACCGGTGTTTTTCCTGCCCTTACTACCAAGTTCACCTCCGACGACAAACTCGATCTTCCGCTTTTTGAAAAGAACCTCCGTGCCCAGCTCGACGCTGGCGTGAATGGCGTAATACTGGGCGGCAGCCTCGGCGAAGCCAGCGTGCTCACGAACGACGAAAAGTTTGAGCTCGTGAAATTCACGCTCGAAAAAGTGGCAGGCAAAGTCCCGGTGATCCTCAACATCGCTGAAGGCAGCACCAGCGAAGCTGTAAAGCTCGCACAACATGCAGAGAAGATTGGCGTGCAGGGACTCATGTTGTTGCCCCCTATGCGATACAAGGCCGACGATCGTGAGACCGTAACGTACTTTAAAGCCGTTGCCGATTCTACCAGCCTGCCGATCATGATCTACAACAACCCTGTTGACTATAAGATCGAAGTAACACTCGATATGTTCGATCAACTGAAAGACAAGAAGAACATCCAGGCTGTGAAAGAATCGACACGCGATGTGTCCAACGTAACACGAATGATCAACAGGTTTGGTGATCGTTATAAAATACTTTGTGGTGTTGATCCACTCGCGATGGAAGAGTTGCAGATGGGCGCCGATGGTTGGGTTGCCGGCCTGGTATGTGCATTCCCGAAAGAAACCGTTGCTGTTTATAATCTCGTTAAGGCCCGCAAGATCGACGAAGCGCTGAAGATCTATCGCTGGTTCCTTCCATTACTCGAGCTCGACATTCATCCGAAACTTGTTCAATACATCAAGCTTGCCGAACAAGAGGTTGGTATCGGTTCCGAGATCGTTCGTGCCCCTCGATTGAAACTTGAAGGAAGCGAACGTGATCGTGTTCTTAATATCATTCGCGAGGGCGTGAAGAACAGACCTAAGCTTTAATGCCTCGTTTCTTTTACCAGGATATAGTTCAGGCAGTTCCGAAGATAGACAAGATCTTCCTGCAGACTCCCCAGTTCGATTGCGAGCCATTAAGTAAACTGCTCGACTGTCGCGTTATCCTGAAACTTGAGACGCTTAATCCTATTCGTTCTTTTAAAGGTCGCGGATCGGAGTTGCTCACAAGTAATTCGAAAGAAAAAGAATTGATTTGTCCCAGTGCTGGAAATTTCGGACAAGCGATGGCATTGAGTTGTCGCAAGCGCGGAATTTATCTCACCGTCTACGCAAGTGTTCACGCGAACGAATTAAAAGTGTCGCGTATGAAAGAACTCGGTGCGAAAGTGATTCAGCAAGGAGAAGATTTCGATGATGCGAAAGAGATCGCATGCGAGGCTGCAGGAAAGAACAATGTCCGCTTCGTTGAAGATGCCGTCGATGTCGAAACGGTGATCGGCGCCGGAACGATCGGCCTCGAGCTTGCGTCGATGGGTTCGCTCATCGACTTAGTCATGGTGCCTTTAGGCAACGGCGCGCTGATCAATGGCATTGCGACAGTATTTGAGAAGTTATCACCGAAGACGACCATGGCCGCGGCCCAGTCGGCGAATGCCCCGGCGATGATCGAATCCTGGAAATCCGGAAAAGTGATCGTTCATGAAAAAATAGATACCATCGCGGATGGCATCGGGGTGCGCGTTCCGATACCGTTGGCGCTGGATGACATGCGCAGTTTAGTCCACAGGGGATACCTGGCTTACGAAGAGACGATCGTTCGTGCTATGAAACTGCTCCAGGTGCACGCCGGTCTTTTAGTTGAACCGTCGGCAGCGGTTGGCCTTGCGGCAATGCTGGAAAACCCTGACCTTTTTACCAACAAAACGGTTGTACTCGTGCTTACGGGCAGCAACCTCATGGAACAACAGATTCAAAAGTGGTTTTAAAATAAATCAACAAGATGGCTTTCAAAGATGCAACAACACAGGACGTAGACCAGGCGCTGAAAGATGCGCAGCAGGCATTCCTTACTTATAAAAATTTCGATGGCAAACGCAAGGCTGAGTTCCTTCGTGCCATCGCGAATGAGATCGAGGCACTGGGCGACCTGTTGGTAAAGACGGCGATGGAAGAGACTAACCTTCCCGAGGCCCGGATCATTTCCGAGCGCGGTCGCACAACGGGTCATTGCAGGATGTTCGCCGATTATGTGGAAGAAGGATCTTACATTGAAGCGAGGATCGACACTGCTATTCCCGACCGCACGCCGGCACCGAAGCCCGACATCCGTAAGATGTCGGTTGCCGTGGGACCGATCGTTGTTTTCGGTGCTGCAAATTTTCCGTTGGCGTATTCAACCATGGGTGGAGATTCTGCCTCGGCACTTGCTGCCGGTTGTCCCGTGATCGTAAAAGCTCACCCGGCACATGCCAAGACATCTTCGTTGGTAGCGGAGGCTGTTTTCAAGGCACTGCTCAATACTGGAATGCCGAAGGGTGTATTTCAACATCTTCATGGTAATGGATTTGAAGTCGGAAAGGCATTGGTAACGCATCCTCTTACGAAGGGTGTTGGTTTTACCGGTTCGCTCGCCGGCGGTAAGGCATTGTTCGATCTCGCGAACTCACGCCCCGAACCGATACCTGTGTTTGCGGAGATGAGCAGCGTGAATCCTGTTGTTCTTCTTCCTGAAACTTTGAAGCGCGATGCGGGGAAGACTGCGCAATTGCTTGCAGGTTCAATTACGTTAGGTGTTGGACAATTCTGTACCAATCCCGGTTTGCTTTTCGCGATCGAAGGAGAGGGCCTGGATAAATTCATTGCTGAACTAGACAAACATATCGCAGCGGCTGTTCCCGGTAAGATGCTTCACAAGGGCATCGTCGACAATTATCATAAGAGACTTGCCGAGGCGTTGGCACAACGGGGTGTAAAGGTGGAAGGACAATCGACCAACGAAGGCGACGATGCACAAGGTCGCGCGTTAGTTGCTTCGGTAGATGCGGCTGAATATTTCAAGAATCCGAAACTGGCTGAAGAGGTCTTCGGTCCTTTCTCCTTGATCGTTCGTTGCAAAGATCTTAATGTACTGACTGCTGTTGTTAATACGACACATGGTCAGCTTACAGCATCAGTGATTGGAGATGAGGCTGAGATTGCGAAGCACAAAGACCTCATGAATATTCTTATTGAAAAGGCCGGACGATTGATCGTGAACGGAGTTCCTACGGGTGTTGAAGTTTGTCCTTCGCAACAACATGGTGGTCCATATCCATCAACAACGGATTCACGATTCACTTCGGTTGGAACGGATGCTGTGAAACGTTTCATCAGGCCGGTTGCGTTTCAATCATTCCCCGAATCGTTGCTGCCCGAAGAATTAAAGACTGCAAATCCCAGGAAGATCTGGCGCCTTTTCAACGGCGAATGGAAAAAATAAATGGCCTCTAAAACTTTCTTTTGTATCGACGCTCACACGTGTGGAAATCCCGTGCGGGTTGTCGCTGGCGGCGGGCCTCTCCTGATTGGTAACAACATGAGCGAGAAACGTCAGCATTTTCTTCGCGAGTATGATTGGATCCGTAAGGGATTGATGTTTGAACCGCGCGGCCACGATATGATGAGCGGAAGCATTCTCTATCCGCCTGTCGATCCCGCGAATGATATCGGTGTGTTGTTTATTGAAACCAGCGGATGTTTGCCGATGTGTGGTCATGGAACAATCGGAACTGTTACGATCGCTATAGAAGAGGGCCTGGTGATCCCTAAAACTCCGGGTATGTTGTCGCTGGAAGTGCCGGCTGGCGTAGTTAAGATCGAATACAAACAGATTGGAAATAAAGTAAAGTCGGTTAAGATCAGGAACGTGAAAGCCTATCTCGCAGCAGAGGACCTTTCAGTTGAATGTCCTGACCTTGGGACACTGCAACTTGACGTTGCTTATGGTGGTAATTTCTATGCTATCGTTGATGTTCAGAAGAATTTTCCGGGACTTGAGCATTTCAAAGCGGATCAATTGATCTCGTGGAGTCGCGAGCTTCGAAAGAACATTAACGCGAAGTATGAATTCGTTCACCCCGAAAACCCGACGATCAATTCATGCAGTCATATTCTCTGGACTGGCAAGACAATCGATCCGACGTCGACGGCCCGGAATGCGGTTTTCTATGGCGACAAGGCTATCGACCGGTCACCATGTGGTACGGGCACTTCGGCCCGCCTTGCACAATGGTATGCGAAAGGGAAATTGAAACGCGGGCAAGAGTTCATTCACGAAAGTATTATCGGCTCGAAGTTCATCGGGCGTATCGAAGAGGAGACGACGTTGAACGGCAAGCCGGCCATTGTTCCAAGTGTTGAAGGATGGGCACGCATCTATGGTCACAACACGATCACCATCGATCCTGATGATGATCCTTACGCTTACGGTTTCCAGGTGATATGAGTAAACGCATCGGGATTATTGGTGGTGGTATCGTTGGATTATGCTCTGCCTTCTATCTTAACCGTGCTGGTTACAAAGTAACAATCATCGACAAAGGTGATCTTACCGACGGATGTTCATTCGGTAACGCCGGCATGATCGTTCCAAGCCACTTCATTCCGCTTGCTGCGTCGGGCATGATCAGCAAGGGCATCCGTTGGATGTTCAATTCGAAGAGCCCGTTTTACGTAAAGCCTCGTGTGGACTTCGATCTTTTGAAGTGGGGTTATATTTTTTATAAGAGCAGTAATGAAGATCATGTAACGAGTTCAGCGAAAGCTTTACGTGATATCAGCGTGCACAGTCGTGATCTTTACACAGATGTATTCACAAAGCTTCCGTTTGATTTTGAATATCATAAGCGGGGTTTGATGATGTTGTACCAGTCGAAGGAAGCGGAGCATGAAGAATCGGAGACTGCGAAGATGGCTAACGACCTGGGTGTAGAAGCCAAAGTGTTGTCGCAGGAGGAGATACAGAAACTGGAGCCCGATGTGAGAGTGAGTGTTCGTGGTGGTGTTTACTTCCCAGGTGATACGCATCTCACTCCACAGAAATTTGTTAATGGACTGATCTCTCACTTGAAAGCTTCAGGTGTTGAGTTCATCACTTCGTCGGAAGTTTTGGATGTTGTTACCTGGAACAAAACTATTAAAGGCATTCGTGTCGGCGATCGCGAGCTGTCGTTCGACGAGTATGTGCTTGCGGCGGGTTCGTGGTCGGGAGAGATGGGAAAGAAACTCGGACTGAAGTTACCGATGCAGGCGGGCAAGGGTTATAGTTTTACGATCAATGATGTTGCGAAGAATATCAGGATCCCGTCGATATTGTTGGAAGGGCGTGTTGCTGTTACGCCGATGGGTAACTCATTGCGTTTTGGTGGAACGATGGAGATAGGAGGGATCAATCACGACATCAATACGAACAGGGTTCGTGGGATCGTTGAGACGATCCCTAAATATTATCCTGACATGAAGATTGAATTTCCTTCGAAGATCTGGCATGGGCTGCGGCCGTGTTCGCCGGATGGACTGCCATACATTGGAAGGCCTCGATCGATCGACAATCTCGTTGTTGCCACGGGGCATTCGATGATGGGAGTGAGTCTTGCGCCGGCGACAGGTGAGTTTGTGCTGGATCTTGTTGATGGAACAAGGTCTTCGATTGATCTGAATAAGTTTGATGTTGACAGGTTTTCCTGATAGGCAATAAAAAACCCTGTAGCTGAGCTACAGGGTACAATAACCTATATATTATAAAAGTTATTCTTAGTCGTCGTTGCGGCTATAACCGCCTTTCTTGTAACCACCGCCGCCATTGCTACGGAAGTTGTTAGGGCGATCTTCGCGAGGACGAGCTTCATTAACGACAAGGTTCTTTCCGAGGAAATCAGCACCGTTAAGGCTGTTGATTGCGTTGCGGGCAGAGCTTTCGTCGGGCATTTCGATAAATCCGAAACCACGGCTGCGCTGCGTTACCTTGTCCATGATGATCTTCGCAGAGTGTACTTCCCCGTACTCTGAAAAGAGTTGCTTTAATTGGTCCTCTGAAGCCTTCCAGGGAATGTTGGCTACGTAAATGTTCATTGGTTTTGTGAAATTAAGTGATAAATGGTCTTGCTAACGGAGTAACTAAGCCGGTGGGAGTTAAATGTTCACGCAGAGAAATTATTCTATTAACAACTACAAAGATAGGTTTTTTTTATTTATGAGTTTTCCAACCCCAAAAATCCTTTGTTTTTGCGTTAAATCGAAGGATTTCCCGGTTATTTGGTCGCAAAAGCCCGACGAACTTACCTAAGTAAGGGTTGACTTATTTTTTTGCCGGCTTAATAGGCCCTGTCGACGAGCCCTGAGCCGAACTGTTTCTTGGTAACGGTCTTCGTGTTACCCTTGAGCTTCACGTTCCCGCTGCCCATCACTATCGCGTCGAGCGAGTTGGACACCGTGATCTCTGCAAGACCAGAACCCGCCACTTTGATCTTCGCTGTTTCCAGTTCGAGATTGAAAGCATTGAGGTTGCCGCTGCCACTCAGGTTGATATCATTGAATGAAGCATATCCTTTGAGGATGATAGTGCCCGAGCCACTCAGGTCTGTCTTAATGGTCTTGCCCTTGATGTCGAGATCGAGCACGCCACTGCCGGCCACGCCGATCGTGAGGTTATCGGACGCTATCGAATTTTCTGAAACGATCTTGCCGCCACCGTTAACCATCAGTTCGTTCACGTTCTTCACGCTCACATATACCTTCATAGTCGGGTTGAGCTTAATGTCATCGATCTTTGCCCAGATGCTTTTATTAGGATTGTCAGGTTTTCTTTCCACGTTGATCATCAACACTCCATTTTCCACTTTGATCTCTGTAAGAGAATAAATGTCGGTCAGCGCTTCGACCTTCACCTCCTGTTTATTGGTCTGCTTCAGGTAGACCGTGTAGTTTGAGTTCACATAGATGCTTTGGAATTCCGAAAGCTCCAATGTCTTGGTCGTTGTTTGAGCGAAAGCGAGGGAAGCTACCGACAAAAGAACCAGGGTAAAAAGTACCAGTACGAAAAGGAAATTAATCTTTCTCATTGCAAAAAGTGGGTTAGAATGGGACCCCGGACCGCGTCGGGGCGTGCTTAAGGGGTTTTGACAAATCTAAGGTGCAAAAGCCCAATAAATCAAGGGTTTATGAATCGACAATCTGACATTTTTAGCGATAAGATGTCAATCATCGCCGCTATCGTAAGAAAGATGTACCATTTACGATGTACGATGTACAATTTTCCGGATGCGGCTTACTTTTCGCGGAAAAGCAGCCGATAAATGATGATGAAAGCTATAACACCGACAATCATCGTGATGAACATCCCTGGGGTGATGAGGCTTACTGCACGCATGGGGCAAAGGTACGCTTTCCTCACGGAATGATACTCTCACGGAAGGCACAGAAAACACCATCCTTCGCTGAAGCAGCTACGGATGGCAATGCGAACGCTTTTTATCCAGGTCGGAAAACAAGCTCAACTTTCACGTCATGGCGCTTATTGCTGTTGATAGTGTCATAGCCTGAACCCGAAGTCACTGAATTGAAGTAATTGGTCTCCGCCAGCTTTAGCCAGAAGTCCAGCCAGCGGACTGGTTGGTACCGAATTACCGCGTAGGTGCGTGTGCCCTCACCATAATACGCCGGGAAAGAGAACGACATCAGCACATCGCGCTCATTCATGTACTGACGATTGTCGAAGTTGTCGGTGTCGAAGACGGCAAACCGTGTTGCGATGGAGAACCGGTTCCAGTCATAAGCTGCATCAAAAGCCATCGCAAAACCATGCGACGTCTTTAACTGTCTGAATGAGCTTAGCTGGATCCTGGTTTTGAGCGACAGCTTCCCAAAGTTCATAGACGATCCGATGATCCAGTTCTGTCGCGTTGCCATCGCAGCCTGGTATGTTGGTAGTTCCATGGTTATGTTTCTTGACTTCCTCTCATCGCGAAACTGGATGAAGAGATCGAAATTCTTCGATCGTTTATAGGTTAACCGTACAAGCGATTCATTTCCTGCCGAGGGAATGTAATCGCGGAAGCGAAGCCAGGGAAACGTAAACAGGTCGACATACGCAGTGTAAAATAACTTTCGGTTGATCGCATGTTTCCATCCCCAATAAATTCCTGCCTCGTTTTTCGGAGTCGTGCTTTCGGAAATAGCATTCGAGTAGAATGTATAGAAGTTCCTGTCGAACCTTCGCGCCAGTAACGATACATCGATGTTCCGACTGATGCTTCCCAATATGCCACAGATCCATCCACGACCATTTCCAATGGTTTGGGACAGTTCGCCAAACAAACTAAAGTTCTGAAGATTGTAGTTGGCGAACACACCTGTATTCATGTTCGATGTTCCCGAGAAATCGAATGAGTTGTAAACAGTTGGTGACTTGTTGATCGGGTGGGGAAATAATGTTCGATGAAGCACAACGCCGGCGTCGAGTGAACGGCCTTTGTATTCGATACTGGCCCCATAGTTCTTTTCTGTAAGTTGATGACGACCGGCAATCTCGGTATCAGTCCGATGTTTGCCTGACTGCAGCACTGCCAACGATCCTTCTTCGCTGTTGGACGCATCGCGTTGTAATGATGATGCGAAAGCATGAGCGACAAAGTTTGAAGGCAACGCAATACTTATTGCGCCACCGCGAAAGAACCCGGCTTCGTTGGCCGAAGAGTAAGGCATGAAACCAGTTGAGCTTCGTCGAAGCGTGGTAATCGTTTCGGAGCCTTTACCCATGCCGAAGCCTCCGCCTAGTGTAAGTCCCTGGCCAAATTGTGCAACATAGTCGCCTGCAATCGCATTGACGACCGGACCCCTGTTCATCAATTGCAGATGCGATGAATAAAAATCGAAACCGTGTTGATTTTTAGTCCACCGGAATTTTTCACCGGCATCTTTCTCTGCCGTAATGCCAACACTCATAACTCCGGGTGTCGTGCTTCGGAATCGTGAATAGATCCGACCGGGATCGCCGTTGTATTTTGCTGAGCTGTCGGGGCCGCGAATGTATCCGCGCGCGGTTTCCAATGTTCTCTCGTAGCGCGTGAAGAAATAGGTATTCGAATTTCCTTTTAACGCCGGCGCATGAACAGTTACATATGGAATGATACTTCGTATCGTTTCAGGCTCTAACGAGGGGACCGATTGTAATTCATAGATCTCGAGGAAGTCGCCGTTGGTTTTCCTGTAATTGATAATTGCCTCGGCCTGTTTTTGAGTGAGGATCCCGAGTGACAACAGCGCATCGGCGGTAACATGATTGAGGTCCATCCTGTTGACGGTAAGCTGTGCAATGTTTTCATAAAGATCTTCGTAAGGCAGATCGGCATCGCCTGGCGGAATGAGGTTGTCGACGACTGCTTGTTGCGACCATGATCGCATCACCGTCGACAAAAGAATTAATATGGTTATGAGTGATCTCATTTTCGTTGTTTGATCTTTGTTGCGTTTACACCGATTGACAATTGCTGCGAATAACCGGGCAGATAGCCGAAGCGGATCGCGTAGTCGAATGCCAACCGCCACGTTCGAAGTCCGACGCCTCCGAAAGCGTTGTTCGGAAAAAGATTGAAACCCGTTCTCACGAAAAACTTTTTTCGAAGCGAGTATTCCATCGCGCCTTTGAATGTTGGATCGAAGTCGGTATTCTTTTCGACCTCGGTGATCAAAAGAAAGTTTTCAGTTGGGCGATAGAGCAGACCTGCACTTAGTACAACAGGTAATGGTTGGCCACGTGCCCATTGCGGAAGGTTGATGTTGTGCGCACAAGCGCCGACCGACAATCGTGGTGTGATCCGGGCAATGGTTCCGATCGTTATTCCGAAAGCTCGTTTTGTACTGCTGCCGTCGATCCGCAACTGCATGATGTCGCCACGCACACCGATCGATGCGAGCCCAATGGTATGAGCTGCCGCAACAGACGCCGCCTGTTCATTATATATATCGTCGCCGAAAGACGACACGCCGGCGCCGAGTGATGCGAAGCGTGTGGACGATGCCACAACAACTGATCTTGTGAAAGCATTGATGCCCTGCGTTTTTCGGACGCCCGATGAGATCATCGTCTGCTCTAACAAAGCGAGACCGGCCGGATTTCGCCAGAGCGACCACTCGTCGGCCGAAACGGAGGTTGACGAACCGAGCGCTTCATTCTTTGCGCCGGTATTAGAAAGCACGGTTTGCGCTCTTATATTTAGAGCATGCAAGAGCATCGCCACAAAAAGTATTTTCGAAAGCATGCGCAAATGAAGTTCATAGACTTCCTGGAAAACAGTAATTGGCTGAAGCGCCTGGTTCTTTGTCAGGTTTTCTGTGGGATAACCGTCTTTGCGATAGCTCAGAAGTCTATCGGGGAAACTGTTGATGGAAAGAAAGAAGGAACGTGGACTTATTATTACGACACCGGGAAGGTGAGTGCTGTCGAACATTTTAAGAATGGAGTGTTAGATGGCGCTGTCGAATATTTTTACTCCGACGGATCGAAGCAGGGAATAGAATCGTGGAGGAACGGGTCGATGGAAGACTCCGCAAAATATTTTCACAGGAATGGGAAAGTGGAGAAAGAAGGAAAGTACGAGCATGGGCAATATGCCGGCGCATGGAAATATTATTTTTCTAATGGAAAACCTGAACGAATCGTGACTTATGTTAATGGCTTACCGGAAGGAGCGACCAAAGCTTATTACGAGAACGGGATCGTTATGCAGGAAGGAAATTATAAGTCTGGAAAAGAGGACGGAGAATGGAGATTTTATTCGGAGGAGGGAAAGCTTCGATATATAGGGATGTATAGGGACGGAAAAGAGGTATCGATGAAGAAGGTAAGGAAATAGTGCAACGTGCAATGTGCAATGAGTGCTAGAACTCCTTTTTGATGTTGAAGAAAAACCCGTGCGTGCCTTCGCGTGTGAACGTATACTCGAAGCGGAAGACATTGTCATACAACGTTACGAGATCGAGTCCTACGCCGGCGCCGCCGAGGAACCTGTTGGAGAGTCGCGTGTTGATACCCAAATCATCGTACCGCGTATAGTTGTTTACATAACCCCAATCGAAATAAGCCTTCAGATACAAAGCGATCGGGAAATAGTTGAACTGCTCCAACGGCATATCGTCCAATGTCCAGGCATGTGAGAAGATCTTTTTCTTGAACGTGGTCTTATTCAAAAAGAATTGCGGCCCTTCGATCAGGTAAATTTCATAACCACGAATAAACTGTCGTCGCCAACCGAGCGCTCCATACATCGAATAAGGTTGATTGGTCGGCGCACTCGCATACAACGAACTGAAGTTGGCGAGGTTGAAACCCTTGCCAAGATCCATGTGCTTCGCAAACGTGGCGTTCGCTTCCCACATATTCACATCCAACCCCAGGCCCAGTCCGGTCTTCTGTGCATAGAAAGTAAACTGGTATCCTTTCATCGGGTAAGCAACAACATCGCGGTGCTCCGAATTAAACGAGTAAGCTATCGAAGCCAGTCGTTGCCGCGTATCTCCGTTCTTGAAAAAATTGTCGTTAAGCTTCGCTACCGTATCGGCTATGTTGGTTGTCTGGTATTCGAGCGTGATACCATGAGTTTCATAAAACGACCGGCGATACGTGTAAGTGACAGCCAGGCCTAACTGCTTCTTCAACGTCGTTTTACTTTCGAGGTACTCGAGCTTATGGTCTTTTGTAAAGTAGGCTACGTTCTTCGGTTCGTCGTAACCTATGTCGAAGATGAGTCCATGCTTTTGTGTGCGACCAATATTAGGAATGCTGTAGGTGAGGAGGAACTTACGCGTATAACCGAACTGTGTTGTGAGTCGTACCTTTTCGTTGGCACCCCGGAAGTTGGTCTGGTACAATCGCAATCCATAGTTCACGCGCTTCCAGTCGTGATTGTAGTTATGCCACCACTCGCTAAAGTTACGGTCGGACAACTCAAAGATGGGAGAGGGGAACGTGTACCATCGTTCGGAGACTTCCACGATGATGTCGACAAGGTTATTCGAAGGATCGTACTCCAGCCATCGTACAACAACCGTGTTGAAGAGACGAAGGTTGTAGATCTTGGCGCGGTCGCGGACAAGTTGGTTGTCGATCCTCAACGACGAGATCGTATCGCCGGGTTTAAGACTCAGCTCACGAACAACAATTCTCGCACGCGTGATCTTATTGCCGATGATCAGGATCCTGTTAATGCGTAATGTTCTTACGCTGAGTGTATCGACTTGCGACGATGATGTTACTGCCGTTGCTTGCGCAGGTGGTTGTAGATTGATCAGGCTGTTTAAAAAAACCAGGAGAGCGAGCATACCAGGTTTTTTATGATCTTATTTTCCCCAGGCTTTTTGGAATTTTCCGTTCAGCGCTGCGATTAAAATCAAGACACCTGCAATCATCAGCGGAATGCTGAGTATCTGCCCCATGTTGAGCGTCATAGTGCGCTCGAAATCTACCTGTGGTTCTTTCAGGAATTCATACGCGAACCTAAGGGTCCACAGGATGATCATAAACACCCCGAATATTAAACCTGGGTACTTGTCTGCCAAACCTTTGGCCCACAAGGTGTACAGCAGTATGAAGAACAGGAAACAGGAGATCGATTCATAAAGTTGTGCGGGATGTCGAGCAATCGCAGTCGTGGTTATCATTCCAACCGTGTCGCCTTTGTCTTCGGTCAATACGTAATCGAGCTTCTGGCCCATTGGCTCTTCGAAAAATTCACGGTCGCGAATGAGATTCATCTTTGCTTGCTGCACCATGAAGTGATCTGCATCTGCTTTCGCGGTGCCGGGTTTAAAGACCAGGTAAATATGTACGGGCACACGGCCTTCCACACCAACAGGAGCATCGGGATTCTTTTTTACTGAAACATAATCGACAATGGTGCCGGGTGTGTTTGTAAACATCTCACGAAGGTCGCCGGCAAACACGATACCGAATGGTTGATCTGTAGGCTTACCGATGATCTCTGAGTTGAAGAAATTTCCTAGACGGATCATTGCGCCGGTTAACGTAACAACAATCACAATGCGATCGAGGATCTGTATGTATGATTGACCAGGCTTATCGCGACGAATGATGTTGAATCCTTTCTTGATCTTGCTTTTAATGGCTTTGTTGCCGTCGTTGAAATTTTCTGGTAAGTCATCGCCTTTCTTTGGCGACCATGTGATCAGGTAACGTGTATATAACCAGAGTGCAAACAGGATCCCGAATGCGCCGCCGTGACTGGCGAGGCCCTGGAAGCCTGTGAATTCGAAAGTTGGATTAAACTGGAACGGAAGTAAAACGCTGAGCGGGTCGCTTGTAATGATCTCGCGCTGGTAGAAAAGCACGTGACCCAAACGGGCACCGAGGACTGTTGCGAGCACCATATAAACGGTAAGGGTGTCGACATCGGTAACGGGCTTTCCTTCCTTGCGGAAGATCCTGGAGAGGATGATATAACTTAATACGAAGCCGCCTGCGAAAAGCAATCCATACCAACGCAACGATAGCCAGCCGTAAGAGAAGATCTCACGGCCACCGTTCCAGATCATGTAATCTAAATTCATTCGAAAAACACTAATTACTAATGATAAAAAGCTATAAAGGCTGCAAGATAATCAAGAATCAAGGTCCGCCAATTCCGATTTAAAGCCACCGGAAAGGATCGGAAACCTGAGCCAACTTCTTGGGTCGACGTTCAGATCATCCAAATGGAAAGACGGCGCCAGGCGCTCGCGCTTCCATTGATTTGCTGCCCACAGTTTGTAGAACTTTTTAACCCAATCTTTCAGCTGAGCCGGATTATATTTTTCAGAAAGGATCTTGTAAACCTCCGCTGGAGATCTACGATATAGAAATGCCTGTCTTTCGATATCGACAAGCACGGGATAAGGCATCAGGTCTTTTTCGTCGGTCTGCGCGCGTTCCTGCGGACGCAGTTCGGCGGTGGGCTGAAGATTATTTACATACTTCAATCCATGATAACCCAAATTGCTTTCGGCCCACTTGAGCCATTGCATGATGAAAGGTTTATCGATACCGGCAATAGGAGCGAGGCTGCCGCTCGTATCGCCGTCCATCGTTGCGTAGCCAACGTCGCCTTCGCTTCGATTGGATGTAGTAATTAAGATACTCTGTTTGATGTTGGCCAGCAGCCAGATGATCGGGGAACGGGCGCGTGCCTGGATGTTCTGCATCGCGATGTCGTCTGTCTCCCACTGAAGTTTTCTTCCGAGCGCTTTCTCTGCTTTCGAAGTGTACGAGTTTACTTCGTCGTCGATGGTCCAGCTATGGAACTCGGCGCCGATCGATCGTGCGAGTTCGCGCGCAGCTTCCAGCGTTGTTTCCGAAGAATTTTTCGTTCCCTGGTAAGCGCACGTGAGAAGGTCTCCGACAGTTTTATCGAAGCCGACTTCGAGCTTCGCGCGCCGAACCATTTCGGCAACAAGAACAGCGCAGCACGACGAATCTGCGCCGCCGCTGAGACTCAACACAAATCCTTTCGATTTACTTTTCCTCAGGTAATCGTACAATGCAAGCGACACCGCCTGTGCAAACTCTTCATTGCGGTTGGTGATGTCGGTCTTCGGAAGGGTTTGTGATTTTGATGGATCGCTGAAATCTATCGCACACGTTTGAACCTGGAATGGTTTGAACGATAATCTCCTGTGTACACCCAACAACTTTCCTTTTTGTGCGAAGAGGATATCGCCATCGTAGATCATGCGGCCCGCTTCGTTGCCCAATACGTTCACATAAACATAGGCGCAATTGAATCGTGCGGAGCTGTCGGTAACAAGCGTCTCACGTACGTGACTTTTTTGTAAAGCAAAATGACTGGCGCTGGGATTAATAATGAGATCAACACCGCGTTGACAAAGGATCTCGCCGGGTCGTACCTGTCGCCAGGCGTCTTCGCAGATCTCGAAACCGAAACGAATTCCGAGTGCATCGTAAACAAGGTCGCCGATCGCGATCTCTTTTCCATTGCGTTGTATGGAATGAACTTCGTTAGGCTTCCATGGTTCGAACCACCGTGGTTCGTAGTGAACGCCGTCGAGTGCAAGATTTTGTTTCAGCGTGATACCGAGGATCTTTTCGTCGTTGATCACGCAAGCGCCGTTGTAAACTTTATTGTTGTAACGGATCGGAAGGCCGATGCAAACAACGAGGCCTTTGGTGTGAGGAACAATTTTTTCGAGCTCGGTCCACGCGCGCTCGCACATCCATTCGTGCAGGTGAAGATCTTCACAACCGTAGCCGGTGATACAGAGTTCTTGCAGGCAGACGATTTGCGCGTCTTGAGTTCTTGCAGTCTGAATGGCTTCTATTGCGCGCGAGGTATTGCCTTCCCAGTCGAGGGGAGTTTGATTGAGGGAAGCGCCAGCAATATTTATTTTCATGCTATCTCTAACATATCACAGGTCTTTTGCGCAGCATCCTGTTCGGCCTTCTTCTTTGTAAAGCCATAACCAGTTCCATACGCCTGCTCGCCAATAAATACCTGTGCAGAAAACTCGCGGCCATTGCGGGCCTTCTTCACATTGAGGATCTCGAACTTGATCTCTTTATTGTTCCGTTGAGCCCACTCTATAATGCGGCTCTTATGATTTGCATTCGATGAGATGACGAGGTCGAGGTCGAAGTGCGGCTGGATCAGCTTATCGATCACAAATTTCTTACAGCGCAGGTATCCTTTATCGAGATACACGGCCCCGACAAGGGCTTCGAGTGTGTTGCCGAGGATCACCTGTTGCAATTGAGAGTTCTTGTTGTCGAACTGAACAATGTTGCCGATACCGATCTTGCGCGCAAGAGCATTCAGCGACTCGCGGTTAACGATGCGACTCCGGATCTCGGTAAGGAAACCTTCGTCTTTGAATGGATATTTTTTGAAGAGATAGTCGGCTACGGCCGCTCCGAGGATAGCGTCACCAAGATATTCGAGTCGTTCGTTCGACTCGCGGAAGCCATCCTTTTCTTTGGCTTTGGAGCTATGAATGGTTGCAAGCTGGTAGAGTGCAACATTCGACGGTGTAAATCCGCCAATTGTCTTTATCGCATTTACCAGTTTGTCTTTTTCTTTCTTAGAAACCTGTCCGGATCGTTTTAAGAGACTCCACACCTGCTACTCTGCTTTCTTTATAATGATGGAGAAATTATGTCCTCCAAATCCGAACGTATTACTTAATGCAACACGCACGTCTTTCTTTTTTGCTTTGTTGAATGTCAGGTCCAGCTTGGGGTCTAATTCTGGATCGTCAGTGAAGTGATTGATGGTAGGAGGGATTACGCCTTCGTTGATGGCCAGCAGGCAGGCGATAGCTTCTATAGCCCCGGCGGCACCAAGTAAGTGACCAGTCATCGACTTGGTAGAGCTGATGCTGGTTTTATAGGCGTGATCTCCGAATACTTTCTGGATGGCTTTTATTTCTCCAATGTCGCCGAGCGGTGTTGAAGTGCCATGCGTGTTGATGTAATCAATTTCCGAAGGTTGAATGCCGGCTTCGGCAAGGGCTTGCTCCATTACTTTGGTAATGCCGAGTCCTTCGGGGTGTGGAGCGGTGATGTGATAAGCGTCGGAAGTCATTCCGCCGCCGATGATCTCACCGTAAATTTTTGCGCCGCGTTTTTTCGCGAACTCATATTCTTCGAGGATCAGGGCACCGGCGCCTTCGCCGAGCACGAATCCATCGCGGTCTTTGTCGTAGGGACGGGACGCTGTTTGGGGCGAGTCGTTCCTTTCGGAGAGTGCTTTCAGCGCGTTAAAACCACCAACACCGGCAATACATACGGCAGCTTCGGAACCACCCGACACTATTACGTCCGACTTACCGAGTTTAATCCAGGTGTAAGCGTCGTAGAGTGCGTTGGTTGAAGATGCGCATGCGGACACGGTGGTGTAGTTAGGGCCACGGAATCCGTACTTGATGGAGATGTGACCTGCGCTGAGGTCGGCGATCATTTTTGGAATGAAGAACGGGTTGAAGCGAGGAGTGCCGTCGCCGGCTGCGAATGCTCTTACTTCTTCCTGGAAAGTAAGCAACCCTCCGATTCCTGATCCCCAGACAACGCCTACGCGGTCGGGGTTGAGATCAGAAAGAGGAAGGTTGGCATCTTTTATCGCTTCGTCTGCCGTAACCATTGCATATTGTGCGAATGGGTCGAGCTTCCGGGCGTCTTTGCGATCCATAAAGTTCGCGGGATCGAAACCTTTAAGCTCGCATGCAAACTTCGTCTTGAAAAGAGTAGTGTCGAATTTGGTGATTGGCGCCGCACCACTTTGTCCATTTTTAAGACCCTCCCAGTATGCCTGGCGGGTATTGCCAATTGGTGTGAGCGCACCTAAACCAGTGATAACTACTCTCTTAAACGTCATAATAAAGGTTTGGTGGCTATTGCCCGATTACTTCTTCGCGTGTTCTTCAAGGTAGGAAATCGCTTGTCCTACGGTTGCAATGTTTTCAGCCTGGTCGTCGGGAATTGAGATATTGAATTCCTTTTCGAATTCCATGATCAGCTCAACAGTATCGAGCGAATCAGCACCGAGGTCGTTTGTGAAGCTTGCCTCAGGTGTTACTTCAGATTCTTCCACGCCCAATTTGTCGATGATGATCTGCTTTACTTTTTGTGCGATTTCAGACATGTTATTAAGGTTTAGAGATTTAAAAAACAGTGCAAATAAAGAGATTTAGTGCAATATTGTCAAGCCATGAAAAAGAGGCGGCTGGATGTTGACTTTGCATATGATTTTGAACTTACGGGGCTCATATCCTCGGCCCGTGGATACAAGCTGGCGTGGGAGATCAATCATGTGCTGGGCACTGATCTTGTCCGGAAAGACGACCTTAAAATGACTACCAGAGAGGGCGAATTTTTCTTTACTTTTTTCGAGCACCAGTCTTCATTAAATACCGTGAAGCTTTTCCGCAACCGCGCCAGCGAGGGCGACCAGTTCCTGGTTCCGGACCATTCTCACCTGGATTATATACTTTACACAAAAGGCGACGAAGACGTGGCCAGCAAACGTTTGCAGGAAGTCTTGCGCAATATTCCTTCCATAGAACTAGTCGCTTTTCTACCTTTGGCCGCTTTAAAATCGAAAGACAACTTTATTTTCTAATGCTTCTAGTGTGTATTTGATACACACCTCTCTCTATGGAAAAAATCATCTACAACAAGACCAAGATCGTCGCAACAGTAGGACCCGCGTCCAACACCAAAGAAATGCTCCTGGCACTCGCAAGAGAAGGAGTGGACATATTCCGGCTCAACTTCTCGCACGGCAGCCACGACGATCATCAGAAGGTGGTGAACTTCGTGAGAGAGATCAACAAAGAATATGGGTACCAGATCGCATTGCTCCAGGACCTGCAGGGTCCGAAGATCCGGGTAAATGAAGTTGAAGATGGGACCCAGATCGTTCGCGGCCAGGAGATCATCATCACCACCAAACAACTCAAAGGAAACGCCAACATCGTAAGCACATCTTACGAAGGCCTTCCCAAAGACGTGAAGTCGGGCGACATGATATTGATCGACGACGGTAAGATCGAATTGAAAGTAAAAGAAGTAAAGGGTACTGAAGTGATCTGCGAAGTTGTTTACGGCGGCGCACTGAAGTCACGCAAAGGCATCAACCTTCCGTTCACAAAAGTTTCTGCTCCATCGCTTACGGCGAAAGACGAAGTAGACCTCGAGTTCGGGTTGAAGAATAATGTTGAGTGGGTTGCGCTATCATTCGTGCGTAAGCCGAAAGACATCGAATATATCCGCAGTATTATCGATAGCAGGAAGTCGACCACACGTATCGTTGCAAAGATCGAGAAGCCCGAAGCCCTCGAGAACATCGACGCTATTGTGCAGGCAACCGATGCGTTGATGGTGGCACGGGGCGACCTCGGTGTGGAGATCCTTATGGAAGAAGTTCCCATGGTGCAGAAGATGCTCGTGGAGAAATGTAATAAATATGCGAAGCCTGTGATCGTTGCAACGCAGATGATGGAAAGCATGATCGAGAATCCCCGCCCTACACGCGCGGAGACGAACGACGTTGCCAACGCGATCATCGATGGTGCAGACGCCGTGATGTTGTCGGCCGAGACTGCTGCCGGAAAATATCCACTGGAAGTTATCCGAAGCATGGTGCGCACAATCAACTCGGTGGAACGCCAGGCACCGATCTACTATAAGTTTAAAGAAGCCGACGAGAACGCCCCGTTCTTCGTTAACGACAGCGTGATCCTCGCCGCGTGTAAGCTTGCGAAGGACGTAGGAGCAAAGGCTATCGTGAGCCTCACGAATTCAGGCTACGCGGCTTTCAAGTCTTCGTCGCACAGACCGAACTGTAACATCTTTGTGTTTACAGGCAACAAGCCGATCCTTAACACGATGAACCTCGTGTGGGCAACAAGAACTTATTATTACGAGAAACAAGAAAGCACCGACACAACTATCCATGACGTGGAAGAAATTCTGAAGCGCGACGGACATGTGAAGTCGGGAGATATTTTTATCACTCTTGCCAGCATGCCGATCCATGAGAAGAACAGGACGAACATGTTGAAGGTAAACGTGGTGAAGTAATCCTTCGCTATGCTACGGATTACGCAGTAGGATTTTTTGGTTCTACTAAAATAACTTCCTCACGATCGACTATTACGGAGCCCGCTGCGGCTCCTTTTTTTTTGCGGACGAATTTCTTCGGGGTGAAAATTACAGGCGCTAATGTTTCTCCTTTTCGCTTTGAATTAAAGGCGGCGATACCTGCTGCATATTCAATAACATCTTTAGGGAATGGCTGACCGGCTTTATGCCGTACTACGACGTGTGATCCGGGAACGTCGCGTGCGTGAAGCCAGAGATCGTTTTTGTGAGCCCACTTCGTCGTTAACTCGTCGTTGTTCTTTGCGTCCTTGCCAACGAAGATGGTGAAGCCCTTAAACTCGAACTGCCAGAAGGGGATTGACTCTTTTTCTGCCTGTTTGTTTTCGGCTTCTACCTGTTCGATCAACAACTGAAATTGCTCGTCGTCTCTCGTATCGCCCAAGATTAACACAGCCATTTCAGCTTCCTGTAGTTTCTTCTCGTATTTATCGATCGACTCTTTAAGCTTGCTGATCTCGATGGCCTGGTTTTTATTCTTGCGATAATAGCGCTCCGCGTTTTTTTGTGGCGATAAAGATTTGTCTAAGGGAATATCAATCGGTTGGTTATTGTTATAGAAATCTTCGAGCTGTACGGAATCTTTATTGCTTTCTATACGATGCAGGTTGGCCATCAGCAGATCGCCCCATGTTTTATAATGATCATCGTGTTCGATCCCGGCGAGACGTTCGCGTGTTGTTTCGAGATATTTTTTTGTGGCCTTAGCTTCTTTGTTTGCAAGTGCGAATTTTTGTTCAACCCGTCGGTTAAAACTTAATCGGCCTGCGCGGTTGGTTGCGTACTGATTAACAGCAGTGAAGGGATCATCGTACTCATCAACAATCGATCCGAAAGGAACCAACGAGAGATACATACTGATGCCGTGATCAATAATAAAATATTTGTCCGGGTTATTGAGGATCGAAAGGGTTTCCTGGATCAGTTCCCATTTTTTATCGGCATTCGATTCATTGAATCCTTTTTTCTTCAGGTAGATCCAAACGGGTTTGCCGAACGTGAAGTAAAGTTTCTCCAGATGATCGATGTTCTTTTCGAAAGCTTCCCTCGACCAATCTATTATTCGGTCTTTATCTATATCGCCGGCCTTATTTTTTTTGAAGGGCTGAAGGGTCTCGTTGTTTTTAGTCAGCAACACATTCGAGCGGTTGCCGTGCATTTTAAAAACGATGCCGAGATCATCTTCCAGTAAAATTGCAAACGATCTTTCATTTTCGAATTGATTCAATCCGATAACCTTCTTCATGATGGCATCATCAAAAAGATCGACGCTGTTCTTTCTTGCTCTTTTGAAACCAGTTGGGAACGTGAGACAAGTGAAGTCGCCCTGAAGATCTGCTCTTATGAAAAATGATCTCTTAGCGTTGTTGAATTCAAACACGATCTCATCCTTCGCCTGGCTGAAACAGGAGACTAAAGTGAAACCTGCCAGTTGTTCCTGTAAACGACTGCTTACCTGCTTTAAGAAGTAGTAGTTATTGTGCACTTAGAGTAATACTCAATCCATCATGGGCCAAAGCTACACCTTCGGGCAACTCCTTCAGCACAGCTTTGTGAAGTCCCATTTTATGACTCATGTGGGTGAAGTACGTCTGCTTTGCGCCGATCTTTTTCGCTTCCACGAGGGCTTCGGCCAACGTAAAGTGAGAAATGTGCTTGTCTTTCTGAAGGGCATTAAGCACAAGGACTTCTGAGCCTTTTAACAGTTCGTAAGTTTTTTCGGGAATAAGGTTCGCGTCGGTGATGTAACTGAAGTTCCCGATCCTGAAGCCGAGCACCGGCAGTTTCAAATGCATTACGGGCAGCGGCGTTATCGTCGTGCTGCCGATCATAAATGGAGTATGATCGATAGTGTTGAGCTGCAGTTGTGGAATGCCTGGATATCGCTGCGGACTGAACGCATAATAGAACTCCGACTTTATTTGCTGGTGCACGTCGGATGTTGCGTAGAGCGGCATGTCGGAATTCTGCAGGTAATTGTAGGCCCGAACGTCGTCGAGGCCGGCGAGGTGGTCGCGGTGACTGTGTGTAAAGAGAACGGCGTCGAGATGGTTGATGCTTTCGCGAAGCATCTGCTGCCGGAAGTCGGGACCTGTGTCGATAACGATACTGAGTCCGTTCACTTCTATGTGGACCGAAGCACGGAGTCGCTTGTCGCGATAGTCCATGGAACGGCATACGTCGCACTGGCACCCTATCACGGGCACGCCTTGAGATGTGCCGGTGCCGAGAAACGTAATTTTCAAAACCCTGTTAAGAGATTATTGTTAGTTAGATCTTCACCTCGGCTTGCGAGAGTTCTTCGTAAAGTTTCATGCTTTTTTCGGAGAACTTGGTGGTATCGAGTTCGACTCCTTTCAGGATATCCAGCAGCGCATTGATCTTTCCCTCCACGGCGAAGAACTTGTTGACGATCATGATCTTTTGTTCTTTGAGGAGACAATAGCCGGATTTGAAGTTTCCCTTTTCATAGCGGAGAATGTAATCCGACTCTGCGATCAGTTCTTCCAGTTTAGTGAGGAATTGATTCGTGTATTTGACCATTCGTAGTGATTCTTTTGCTGTAAAGATAAGATTATTTTTGCGATAGGTGAGTAACAAAAAACTGATCGTTATCGCGGGCCCTACGGCTGTCGGCAAGACCGACGTTGCCATTCGACTTGCACAACACTTTCATACTGAGGTGGTTTCGGCCGATGCGAGGCAGGTCTATAAGGAGCTTGGCATTGGTGTTGCAAAGCCTGCCGCCGATCAGCTGAAGCTCGTTCCACATCATTTTATTTCCACGCATTCTATCTACGGCGATTATAACGCTGCCGCTTACGGAGACGAGGCACTGGCGCTGGTCAGGAAGCTTTTTGAAACTCATGATAAAGTAATTCTCTGCGGCGGTTCCGGACTTTACATTAAAGCGATACTTGAAGGCTTCGATGATATTCCTGAAACCGGTAAGGATGTCCGTACAAAAATTACCGAAGAATATCAACAAAAGGGACTTACCTGGCTCCAGGACGAGGTAAAGAAACATGACCCCGAATATTTTGAAGTAGTCGATCAAAAAAATCCACACAGGCTGATGCGTGCCCTGGAAGTTTCATTGTCGACCGGCATGAAGATGTCGGACCGCCATACACAACCCAAACGACAGCTCGAGTTTGATGTGATCAAAATTGGTCTCGAACTCCCGATGGAGGAACTTTACCATCGTATCGATAACCGGATGGACCAGATGATCGCAGGTGGCTTGTTCGAAGAAGCGGAGCAGTTGTATCCGCATCGTTTGTTGCAGGCGCTGCAGACTGTTGGTTACCGCGAGATCTTTGCATTCATGGATCACGCTTACGATAAAGAGGAGGCGATCCGATTACTAAAAAGAAACACACGTCATTACGCCAAGCGACAGATGACGTGGTTCAGAAAAGATCCGGAGTTTACATGGTTTCGTCCTCCCTACGCACAAGGCTCCGGCGAGGCGATGCCAGGTCAATTAGATGAAATCCTTAATCTTGCATCTTCATGACTAAGAAAGTACTGATAGTTACTTACTACTGGCCGCCGTCGGGCGGAAGTGGCGTTCAACGCTGGCTTAAGTTCGTGAAGTATCTCCATCAGGCAGGGTGGGAAGCAATTGTTGTGACGCCGGCAAATCCTTCGTTCCAGATGTCGGACCCTTCGTTGTTGAATAATATTCCTGCGAACACCGAAGTTATTAAGCTGCCGATATGGGAACCTTACGATGCATTCTATAAGCTCGCCGGTTTTTTGGGAAAGAAGAAACCGGGAGCGATGGACATGATCTCGACAGGAAAGATGCCGATGTTCCAACGCGTCAGCACGTGGCTTCGTGGCAACATGCTGATTCCCGACCCGCGTGTGTTTTGGGTGAAGCCCGCTTCGAAAGTTTTGAAAGATCTCGTGGAGAGTCGCGACATCGATAAGATCATTACAACAGGTCCGCCTCACAGTATTCATTTGATCGGCTTGAAGATCAAGAAAAAATTTCCGGCAGTGAAGTGGATTGCGGACTTCCGCGACCCGTGGAGTGAATGGGACCTGCTCGATACTTTGTTGCTGACGAAAGCCGCTCGCGAACGACATCGCACACTCGAACGGCAAGTTTTGCAGAATGCTAATCGCGTGATCACCATTGCTCCATACCACGTGAAGCGTTTCGAAGAACTCGGCGGAAGGAAAGTTGATTTAATCACCAATGGTTTCGATACAGACGACTTTGCGAAAGTGCAGCGTGTGAAGACATCGAAGTTTACGATCCGTCATACAGGTGTTGTTGATGAGTTGCGCGACCCGCGACCATTCATGCTGGCATTGAAGAAGGTTGTTGAGAGCACGCAAGGCATGCAGGTTGTTGTTGAGTTTATTGGCAATGTCAACTCGTCGTTCAAATCATTTATTGCAAGCGACCCTCTTTTATCTTCGATCACTAAGTTCACTAACACGATCCCTCACAAACAGCTTTTGCAGTTGTATGGTGAAACGGACTTGTTGTTGCTGGTACTGGCACATACGGCCCTTGCGCCTGGAAATCTTCCGGGCAAGTTGTTCGAATATCTCGCGTCGGGAATACCGATTGTGGCAATAGGCCCGGTGGTGGGTGATGCGGCGGATGTTATTCACCAGTCGAAAGCGGGGGAGATCTTCGAGCGGAACGATGAGGTTGCGATGATGGCGATGCTTCGAAAGCATTATGATCTTTGGAGGTCGGGGAGTGTTGTTTCCACTACCGATGCCACGCCGTTTACGAGGAAGAAGCTGACGGAACAGCTGATCGGCATCCTCGAATCTTTGTAATCAGAATTTTTTTTGAGGTCGGATGTAAGGAATACCGTACAGGTTATGGGTGTTGCGGTGGTTTTTGTTTATGGGTGTGTGTTGATTTGTGTATCATTAAAAATCAACGCTATGAAAAACATGAAAATGATTGATCTGGTTTCGTCTGCATTTCTCGGATGGTGGAGCGGAATGGTTCTTTTTGCTTTCCTGACCCTGTCTGATCGGTGGATAATTGTAGGAGGCTTTATAGGAGCAGCAATAAAGCTTTATGAAGACGTGTGGCGAGCAAACAAGAAAACAGAACCCGAACATAATACCCATGTAAATGAGTGAGTTTCTTTACGTGGTTAGATATTCGTGGCAGATAGGTATGGCGATATCGTTCTTCTTTTTGTTAATTTATTTTTACAGGAGAAGGACCCGTTCAGACTTTCTTCATGTTGTCGAAATCATTCTGGGAGTTGAGGGAATTGTAACGCTGTTGCTTTTCTGTCGGGACACTCTTTTGGAATTAAAATGCAACACTCAGTTTGAAAGAACCTTTCTGATTATTGGTTTTCTCGCCTCAACATGGCTCCTTACGACCGTGCTTTACAAGATAATCTTCAAGGGGCGAAGAAGAATCTCTAGGCCTTACTAATCTCAATCACCTCAGGCCCCTTCACTCCCTTCCCCCTCGCTACAATCACCCCATCCGTAGCATAGCTCTCATCCAAATTCGCATCCGCTACAATCACATAACCATACTTCTTCAATTCATCGATACACTGCTGGTGAAGCTCATTCGAATGTGTTGAAATAAAAGCATAACCAACTTTCTGATTTGCCAACGCATCGGCCGCGCCCTTCAGCATCTTCAATTCATAACCTTGTATGTCACTGTGGAGGATGTCGAGAAAATCAATCTCAAACTCCTTCATCAGGTGATCGACATCATAAGTTGGAATACTCTTGCTGGTGTCGGTAGATCCGTCGATGAAGCCCAAACGAAACTGACCTTTCAAAGCATTTAACCTGAAGTTGAGCTTTCCGAAATTCATTTTATGGGGATCGGGTTCGATCATGATACATTTTGCATTCTTCACCTTCGAAGCAAACCAAAGTGAATAGAATGCCCAGTAACTCCCGAGTTCCATCATCGTTCCGCCTTCCCTGATGAATGGGAGAACCTGTTGAAAAATATATTCTTCCTGTGGTTCGTGAACACCCTTATTCTCGATAAGCAGCTGCGTGTTGCCGTAGTCGTAATAACTTCCAAGCGTGATGCGAATGCCGTTGTGCATCAGTTGATAATTTGGGAATACCTTGCCGGAATCGGTCACATGGTCGATCCGGTTGTTGTCGGTGCTCTGTTTTACCTTATCGATCCGCGCACGCCAGTAGGGCGACACCTTATATTTTGGAAACGCGCTGTTGAAACGGCGATTGAAATAATCCGTGTTGTTCAGCAACGACAACATTATATTGTAGAGCCAGGGAATGTTCTTGAGCTTTTGTCTGAAACCCATGAGCATGGATTTTTTAATTTTGCGAATATGAGGGTTTTTATACAGCCTGACAAAAGTTTTACCGACGAGATCAAGCACGTACTCCGAACGCTCGCTCATCTCAATAATACTGCCGTCGAGTTTGTCGGGACATCCCAGGCAGCGGAGTTTGTACCCAACATCTCCGAAGACTCCTGGAAAGCAATGGCATCAGGCAACTTCAGCCACGAACATCATTTCAAAAAAGATTGTGTCATCCGGCATGCCAATGGCGAAGCCGACTATCTCTCAACGATCTTTTACATGATCAACAGCCTGCAGGAGTATGACAATAAAGACGGCGACGAGATCGGGCGATTTAAATACTCTGACAGTTATCAAAATAAATTCGGCAACGTTGAAGACAATCTCGTCGATCAGTATTCCCGCAAGATCTTTACCCAAACACAACCAGTAAAGTCGCGCATCTTTCTTTCTCACGACATCGATTCAGTAAACGGAGCTGTTCTCCAGGACAGTCTCTATGTTTTGAAAAAAGGAAACCCGCTGCCGGTATTTAAGCTTGTGATGAACGCAGCCTTCGGTCGTCCCGACTGGCTGAACATGGACAAGATCATGAAGATCGAAGACGAGCATTCGTTGAAGTCCACATTCTTCTGGCTCGTGAATAAGGGCAGGTTGAACAAGCGTGAAGTAAACTCCGATTATAACATCAACAGTCCACGGATGCGCGGCGTTGTAAATTCTGTTGAGAAGAATGGCTGGGAGAACGGGCTTCACAAGAGCATTTCGACCGATAGTTACAAACAGGAATTGTCGAAGCTCCAGGTTCCTGCCATTGCCAATCGCAACCACTATTTAAAATTCCGGTTGCCCGATCTTTACAACAACATCGAGGCCAGTGGCCTGCAGATGGATGCGAGCCTTGGCTTCGCCGAAGCGGTCGGCTTTCGAAACAGTTACGGTCTTCCATTTCATCCGTTCGACATGAAGAACCGGAAGCCATACTCGTTCCTCGAAGTTCCCTTGATGGTGATGGACGGAACACTGAAACAATATCGCAACGTGCCGTTGAATGAAACGACTCCGCAGATCCTTTCATTTCTCGAAAAAAATAAGACGGGTTCTTTGATCTCGATCTTATGGCACAACACTTTTTTTACCGACTATAAGTTTGGCGGGTACCTCAGGGTTTACAAACAAATACTGGAGTATATTCGCGACAACGACATGCGCAGCATTAACCCGCGTGAGATCGTTAAAGAATTCGCATGGAAGAAATAGAGATCAGGCTGCTCCGCGAAGACGACATCCAGTCGATCAATGCTCTTTACGAAAAAGCATACGGCGTTCATCGCTCTGAAGAGAAGTTCAGGTGGGAATTCCAGCAAGGTCCTGCGGGTCCTTCTATTTATGTTGTAGCTGTCGACACGAAAGCAAATAAAATTGTCGGCACCCAATGTGCCATTCCCCTCTATGTTACCAATGCATCGGGAGAGCTGATCCTCACAGCGAAGTCTGAAGACACGTTGGTCGATTCGAACTATCGTGGTAAGAGTATTTTCGAGAAGATGTATGCGTTGCTTTTCGATGAATGTCGTAAGGCGGGTATCGTTTCCATTTGGGGATTCACCTACGCCATCAAGCCATTTGCTAAACTTGGCTTCGATATTCCTTTTCGCTGCAACTTTGGACTTATCGTATTCGATTCAATTGGCGGTTACAACTACTTCAATTCATTAAAGGACAAACGCACATCTGTCGAGAAGTCTAAGATCGCGGCACTCGCCATTGCTTCGCGGCTGAGGTACATGTTCAACATGGGATCACGGACCACCAAAGGATATAAGGTCTCGAAGAACGTGCGGGATCATCTCGAAGACCTGGCTCCGTCGCAACCCGGTGTTTTCTTTTTACACCACGATTCCAAATTCATGGGATGGCGTTTGAGAAATAATCCGTATCCGAACAATCATCTGTACTATTCGCTTCTCAATGAATCAGGTAAGGTGGTTGCTTCTGTTATATGCAGTCAGACCGAAGAGGTTGCGTACATTATGCACCTTGCTTTCGCCCGGAATCTTTCTGACGAAACGAAGAGAAGTTTTCTTAACAACGTGATCAGCGATCTCTCGAATAAAGCGAAAGTGCTTCGCTTCTGGGGATTCACTCATAACGAAACCGGGAGAAATGAAATAGAAATTCTCAAGCAGTCCGGCTTTATCTTCACCGAACAGGGGATTTCGTTTGTGTGGAAGAAGCTCGGTGAAACAGGTTCACTTAACGTGAACGACTTTGCATTGTCGAGAATGGCATCGCAGGGAACCTAAGAACGTAGACTTAGTCTACCAGTCCCACTATATTCAATCCTTTCCGGAAGATGTTGTTGATCTCGGGACTTACCCTTGTTAATAAGATCGCGCCACCGTAGAACAACGTCACGATCGAAGACCGGAAGATGATATCAACGAAGATGTTATCGAAAGAGGGAAGGATGTAATTCAATCCAACTGTGGCGGCGGCAATTCCCAACACGATAAACGTTGCCATGGTGAATGGCTGGATCTTCATGGTGATCTGCAGGAAGATATATTTCACCACGTTGAACGTGATCACGGCGAAGGCTACGCTGATAGCGCCGCCATTAATTCCATATCGCGGAATGAGAATGTTGTTGGCGGCGATCGACGTTCCTGCCAGTAAGAGGATGAGAATAATGTTAAACCAAAAGTATTTCGAGAGCACGACGATCTCGCTGCTGGGTCCGAAAGCCATATCCGTAAGCTTCCCGATGCCGACAATGATCACGACCCATTTTCCGGCAACATAGATCTCGTTGTTGGGCATCATTCCGTAAATGTTGTCGAGGTTGATCACCACACCGATGAGTAACAGGCCGCCGATGATCAGTTGGTTCAACGACGTCTTCTGGTAGATGGTATGAATATGCTTGAGGTCGTTTTTCTCGAACGACTGTGCGATCAACGGCATTGCCACCGACGATAATGCTTTCTTCGGTACTTCGATCACGCTTGCCATATAAAAGCCCGTGGTGTATATAGCTACCGACTGCAATCCCATGAGCCCGGCGATCATGAGGCTGTCGATCTTGCCAAGGATGATCATGCCAGCAGCACCGGCAAAACTCATCAGGCTGTAAACGACAAGCTCCTTGGCCTTCTCTTTCGAGATAAAGGAAAACTTTGTACTGAACGCGAGATCTTTCCCGACGGCGAGATAGATCAGCAGTGCAATCAACCAAAGCAGGTAAGCGAAAACCGTCGTTACAATAAACGTTTCAAAAGACATCCAGCCCAGGAAATAGACCGTGACTAAAATAGCCATCATGAAACGGACCGCTACTTCGCGCATCAGGTTTGGGAACACGGTCTTTAGTAACGACCTCGAATAAGACTCGATAATTCCTGTGATCAACAAAATAAAAGTGAGCCACAATACGATAGGCACATATTGAATGATCTCTTTGGCGTTCTCGCTGAAGTACGCCAGGATCTTCTGCTCGAACGTGTTGAATACAACAAGGAAGATCACGAATCCTCCCAATGCCATCATCAGGATCAATGCGAGAAAACCACCCTGCGAACTCTTTTCTTTTACAAGCTGCGGATAATAGCGGATGAGGCTGTGCGAGAGTCCAAACTGCGCGAAAGGCGAGAACAGGATTGCAGCATCCTGGATTGTGCGGATAAGTCCGATCTGCGAAGGATCTAAAAATTTAGGAAAGAGGTAAAGGACATTGATGTACCCGATGAGTACACCGAAGTACGAAATGATGGTGGTGAAAATACTTTGACGAACTACTAAACCCATTAGAAACCGTTCTCCTTCTTTGGGGCCAAATTACCTATTTTTGCCGCGAGATGAATTTTATTTATAAGACCTGGAACCTGTTCTTCGAAAAACTTTACTCGCTTTCGTTGCGCCAGATGAACTTCGGCAGCGCAGCGAAGTACAGGACCAACGGCGAATTGTATTCTCTCAGGCAGCTCGCTCGTCGCTGGAGCGACAAGAACGTGACGCTATTCGATGTAGGTGCCAACGTTGGCGAGTTTACACTCGAGATCCTCGAAGCCTTTCGCAACAAACCCATCCAGCTTTATGCTTTCGAACCGTCGGCACGCACAAGTGAACAACTGGTGGCACGGATCGGTAATGCTCCGAACGTTCATGTGGTGCAGAAAGCAGTCGGCGACAAAGTTGGTACTGCCGAATTATTTTTTCCTTCCGGCGGATCGTCAGCGCTTGGTTCTCTTTACCAGCGCGATCTCTCTCATGTGAATGCTTTCTTTAATGAAAAAGAACAGGTAACAGTAATAACTGTCGACCAGTTTTGCGACGATAACAAGATCGACTACGTTCATCTTCTGAAGATCGATGTGGAGGGGCACGAGCTCGGTGTTCTCAAAGGAGCGAAGAGCATGATGGAACGAAATGCTGTCGAAGTTATCCAGTTCGAGTTTGGCGGAACCAGCCTCGACTCAAGAACTTTCTTCAAAGATTTCTATCAACTGCTTTCACCCAAGTACAGGATCTACCGCATCCTGCCGCATGGACTTCGCGAGCTGGCATCCTATTCGGAGAAGCTCGAGATCTATCAATCGGCAAACTACCTGGCGATACACAGGTAGATCGTGAACTGATTTTAACTAATTTTGAAAATGGTCATCGTTCGTCTCAGGGGCGGCCTGGGAAACCAGCTGTTTCAGTTTGCCGCAGCATACTCGCTCGCCCGTCACAACAATACAGAGCTGAAGTCGGACCTTTACACCTACACGAAACATCCGTTAAGGAAATACGAGCTTCATCATTTCAACATCCCCCTTCCCGAAGCGTCGCGGGAAGAAGTTCATCGGTTTACGGGAAGCAACGCCGTTCAGCGGTATCTCAATAAGAAGAGCAATTACTTTTATTGTCCGCAGGTGTTTGCGCAGCCTCACTATCATTATTACGACGATTTTTTTTCGTTGCCCGTTCCTGTTTATTTGTCGGGCTACTGGCAGAGTGAAAGATATTTCGTGAGCGTTGCAAATGATGTAAGGAAGATGATCACTGGCTCGGTGAAGCTGGATGCGAAGAACGAAGAGCTTGTATCGACTGTAAGGGCTTGCGATAGCGTGTCGGTTCATATCCGCCGTACCGATTACAACCCGGGTTCGTTCTTTCAACCCATGCCGATGGATTATTACCGGAAGGCTTTGAAGTCGATCGATGAAAAGATCAGCAACCCACGTTACTTTATTTTTTCTGATGATATCGCGTGGAGTAGATCACAATTGAGTGATCTGAAAGATGCAACGTTTGTCGATCACAACAAGGGAGATGATTCTTTCAAAGATCTTTTGGTAATGTCGGCGTGTCGCAACCAGGTTATTGCCAACAGTACTTTCAGTTGGTGGGCTGCCTGGTTGAATGACAATCGAAATAAAACTGTGATTGCACCTTCTACATGGTTTCACAACACATGGGTATCGAAGAAGGAACCCGTTTATCCTGTAAGATTTTATAACACGAAAGATCTTGTGCCGTCCGGCTGGACGCGGCTCTAGACGGATTAAGGAAGATGGAACAGCCCAAACGTATCGTAATGATGGCCAACCCGGGACACCGTGCGTTCGATCCGCGTGTGTTTCAAAAGGAAGCGCGTTCGTTAGCAAAGGCTGGCTTCGACGTTACATTTCTGGTTCCCCACGATAAAGATGAAGAGCGCGATGGCGTAAAGATCCTTTCGGTTGCAAGACATCCGAAAGGATGGAAGAAGCTGATCACTTCACCATGGCTTTTATACAAACGCGCGCTGAAACTCCCGAAGGATTCCATTTTTCATTTACACGATTCCGAATTGCTTTGGATCGGCATCCTCTTGAAGCTCCGCGCGAGACGAGTGATCTACGACGCGCACGAAGACACGCCGCTGCAGATAGGCTATCAGCACTGGATCCCGAAGTTGTTCCGGAAACCATACGCGTGGTTTTATTACCTGTTAGAAAAGATCTGTGGTCGCATGTTCGATGCTGTCGTCATTGCAGAGCCGGTGATCGCCAAATATTTTCCTGCAGCGAAGACAACGCTTGTCAGGAACTTTCCGATCACTTCTGACTTCCCGGATAGCGATCATCCTTATCTTCAACGATCGAAGAATGTAGTTTATGTCGGTTTGCTGAGCCGGCCCCGCGGAGCCATCGAGATGGCGAAAGCCGCCGGGATCGCTAAAGCTGGTACCGATTTCAAAGTGATCTTCGCCGGCGATTTTTCTCCGTCGGAACTTCGCAACGAGATTGTTAATAAATATCCAGTCGAGTGTTTGCCGTGGATGTCTGTCGCAAAAGTTGTTGACCTCATGATGGACGCACGTGCAGGTATGATCGTGGCGCATCCAATTGAAAGATATAAGACCAATTATCCTGTAAAGACATTCGAGTACATGGCTGCAGGCATGCCCGTTATTGCTTCGAAGTTTGGCGAGTCGGGAGCGTTCGTCGCCGAAGCACAGGGAGGAATTCTTGTCGACCCTTTGAATCCCAACGAGATCGCCGACGCGATAAAGCACATCCTGGCAAACCCAACCGAAGCTGCCGCAATGGGACAACGCGGACGACAACTTGTTCTTGAAAAGTATAACTGGGAACACGAGGCTAAGAGATTAATAGAGTTATACGGTCGAATGTTTACTTAAGTCTCTTCGGATTCTCTTTTAAGAAACCTTCCCACGAACTCTTTTTCTTTTTTTCGGGGCCATTCTGGTAATGATGACACATCGCTACCGCGAGAGCATCCGTTGCGTCGAGCAGGTCCGGCAATTCTTTCAGCTTGAAGAGACTCATCAGCATTTTAGCGACCTGTTCTTTCGAAGCATTACCGTTGCCGGTAACAGATTGCTTCACTTTTTTCGGAGCATACTCAACGATTGGCAGTCCGCGGTGCAACGACGCAGCCATGGCTACACCTTGCGCGCGGCCGAGCTTCAGCATCGACTGCACGTTCTTTCCGTAGAACGGCGCTTCGAGAGCAACTTCGTCAGGATTAAATTCTTCGATCAGGGCGAGCACTCTTTCGAAGATGCGCTTCAGACGAACTTCGTGTAACTCGTATTTCGAGAGTTGGATAACTCCGTATTGAAGTAACGTGAGCTTTTGCCCGTTCACCAGCAGGATGCCGTAGCCCATCACATTCGTGCCCGGGTCGAGACCCATGATGATTTTTTCTTTGGCCAGGTTTTTTTTATCCATTTTTGTTCAGACGCGAAGTTAACCACAATGGCCTTCATTATCATAGTTTCTATTTATTGTGCGATGATATTGGTGCTGCTTGTTGGCTTCAGGCGACTAAGAGAACCACAAGGACCAGCGACAATCATTCATTCCATAAGCGTTGTTGTGCCATTCAGAAATGAAGCGCAAAATCTTCCAGCTCTTTTAAGAAGCCTCGCGGAAATCAAATATCCTAAGTGGGAAATTATTCTTGTTGACGACCACTCAACGGATAATTATAAGTTGGTATCCGGCGGTTTAAATATTCGCCTCATTCAATCACCCGGTCACGGAAAGAAAGCAGCCATTACAACCGCTGTTCAAAACTCAGCCAGCGACATCATTGTTACCACAGATGCCGATTGCCTTGTTGGATCTCGCTGGCTCGAAAAGATCAACCTCGCTTTCCAGGATCCGAAGATCCAAATGATGATCGGTGGTGTGAGGATAGAAGAGAACGAAACTTTTTTCTCCCGGCTGCAGGCTCTCGAGTTTGTGAGTGTTGCCGCTACAGGTGCCGGTACTCTCGGCCTCGGTTTTCCTACAATGTGTAATGGAGCAAACTTGTCCTATCGTCGCACAGCTTTCATGGCGGTTGGCGGTTATCAAGGCAATGAAAATATTTCGTCAGGTGACGACGAAGCCTTGATGAATGCACTTAAAAAGACATCGAAAGATTCCATTGCATTTTTATTTTCCGGCGATGCGCTTGTCACAACAGGTCCGTCGGCAACTCTTAAAGAATTTGCCGGGCAGCGGCTCCGGTGGGCCGGTAAATGGCAGTCTAATATCTCCATCCAAACCAGGCTCTTCGCGATGGTAGTTTGGCTATTTCACCTTGCTTTCATCACTATGGCTCTCAGCGCTTTGGCTGGATTCATCACGTGGAAACTTTTCATTATACTAGCCAGCGCAAAGGTTTTCGCCGAAGCACTGCTCTTGATCCCAGCCGCAAAATTTTTCAGGGTAAAATGGCGTTGGATTTCATTCTTCGCACTGCAATTCATCTACTCCTTTTACGTTATCTGCACCGGATTCTTGTCACAGATCCTTTTGTCGGGTTGGAAAGGGAGAGCGGTAGTTAAGAAGGTCTAGACGGATTTGTTAATTTTACTCCCTGACGCCTGGTATGACTGAGCTGCTGTTAAAGAAACAAGTTGAAAAGAAAGAGATGGAGCTAAATGCTCTCCTGGAGATCACGCAGGCGATCAACAGCAATCTCCCCGAAGATTCACTCTACAAGATCTTCAACTTCACCCTTCGCTCGAACCTCAACCTCCGCAAGATGGCGCTCTTCGTTCTCGACGAGATCTGGAATTGCAAGGCACAGTTCGGCACTCAAAAGAATTATTCCAAGACCCGTCTCGACGAGCGTGTTAAACTCATCAAGAATATTCACCACATGTCGGAATTCGACAACTGTGACTTCGATGAGTTCGACCTCGTGATACCCGTTGCACACAAGACCGACACGCTTGCCCTCATCTTCATCGGCAAGCTCGACGAGATCCTTTCGGAGCACGAACAGGCCGAAAGTCTTAAGTTCATACAGGCGCTCAGCAACATCATTATAGTTGCTATCGAAAACAAGAAGCTGGCCCGCAAGCAACTCGAACAGGAAGCCTTTCGCAAAGAGCTCGAGATTGCCAGCGACGTACAGCAGTTCCTGTTCCCAAAAAAACTTCCTAATACTGATCGTCTTAAAGTGGAGGCAAGCTACCTGCCGCACGATAGAGTAGGTGGCGATTACTACGACTACGTTCCGATCAATAAGAACCAGTTTCTTATTTGTGTTGCCGATGTAAGTGGGAAGGGAATTCCTGCGGCGTTGATGATGTCGAACTTCCAGGCTTCGCTGCGTACACTGCTTCGTCAAACCCCGAATCTTACCGAGATCGTGGAGGCATTGAACTACCAGGTGCTGGAGAACACGAAAGGCGAGAAGTTCATCACGTTCTTCGGAGCCGTGTACGATCTTTCGCTGCACACGATGGTGTACGTAAATGCAGGCCACAATCCACCGATACTCATCACGCCCGACCATGGCATTCGTTTGCTCGAAGATGGAAGTACAGTGTTGGGCGCCATGCACCCGCTGCCATTTATGAATGAAGGCTTCGTAACAGACCTTAAGAACTTCACTCTTTTCGCTTACACCGATGGTGTTACGGAAACGACCAACGAAGCAGACGAAGAGTTCGGGCTCTCGTCATTGATAACGTATTTCGAAAATAACAAGGACAAAGATCTCAAGACCATCCACCAGGACATCATCGTGGCACTCGACGGTTTCAAAGGTCGCAACAGTTACCGCGACGATATTACGTTGCTGAGTTGCAGGGTGTCGAACCCATGAGATTTTTCAGAACACCGGGCATTCTTCCATTTGTTTATCCATCGCTATTGTGGAAGGTTGATACCGATCAGAAAGATCTTTACCTGACTTTCGATGATGGACCAGTTCCTGAAGTTACACCTTACGTCGTACAGACTTTACAAACTTTCAATATAAAAGCCACTTTCTTTTGTATCGGCGATAATGTCCGAAAGAATCCTGAGCAGTTTAAAAAAGTAATTGACGGTGGTCATAGCGTCGGCAACCACACCTACAATCATGTTAATGGCTGGTCGTCTTCGCCTTCTGCTTATAAGGAGAACACTGCGTTGTGTCAGAACTTACTTCCTTCAAAACGATTGTTCCGTCCGCCGTTTGGAAGAATAAAGAGATCGCAGATCGCTTTATTGAATGATTATAAGATTGTGATGTGGGACGTTCTTACTTTTGATTACGACAAGTCACTCGACTCCGAAAGATGTTTGAACGGTTCTTTGAAAGCAGTTCGTCCCGGCTCCATCATCGTGTTTCACGATAGCGTGAAAGCAGAGAAGAATCTCACGTATGTTCTTCCGAGGTTTATCGAGAGCTGTTTGTCCAACGGTTATTCATTCAAGGCGCTATGAATGTTCTCGTTACCCCGTTGGATTGGGGCCTTGGCCATGCCACGCGGTGCGTACCGGTTATTTATGAACTTCAAAGGCAAGGGCACACTGTAAGTATCGCCGGCAGCGGCCCGAGCCTGGATCTTCTTAAGATCGAATTCCCTTCAAATAAATTCTTCGAGATCGCTTCTTACGGGATTAGTTATAAAAGCAGGCTGCCGCTTATTGTTCATCTTTCTATGAAGATACCTGCCGTTCTTCGTGTTATCAGGAAAGAACATGAAGAGGTAGCTGATATTATAAAAAAAGAAAAGATTAACTTTTTAATCTCCGACAATCGCTACGGCTGTTACAATGAAAGCATTCCATCTGCAATCATCACACATCAACTATCTATTCAGGCTCCGCTAAATTCAATTGCCAATCACTACAATAGGAAACTTATAAGTCGCTTCAGCGCGTGTTGGGTTCCTGATCTTCCCAATCATGCCTTGAGTGGTCAACTGTCGGTCAGCAACATTCCTCATCAATTTATTGGTCCGCTTTCGCGGATGAAACCGGTAAACTCTGCGAGGCCGTTTGATGTCCTGGGACTGGTCTCTGGTCCCGAGCCAAATCGAACAATCTTCGACACGCTCCTGGCAAAACAACTTAAGGATCATGCTTCGTATAAAATTGTTCGTGGCCTCCCGTCTAACGAACAAACCGACGGACCTATCTTCAATCACCTGCCTGCGCAACAACTGAATGAGGTAATACAGTCTGCCGGTGTTGTTATTGCCCGCTCGGGTTATAGTACCATCATGGACCTTGCGGCGCTCAATAAGAAAGCGATCTTTGTGCCCACACCGGGACAAACGGAACAGTTGTATCTTGCCAAAGAGCTCGAAAGAAAAAAGATAGCACCGATGATCTTACAAAATGAATTTTCACTGGCCGCTGCTCTCGATCGCGTGAAAGACTATTCCGGCTTCACGGAAAATTATTTCAAAGAAAACCTGTTGGAGAAAACACTTCGTGAATTTTTGGACTGACACACACGCACATGTCTTCGCGGAACAATTCAAACCGGACCGCGACGATATCATCGGTCGCGCTATCGACGCCGGTGTGAAAGAGATCTACATGCCCAACATCGATCATACTTCGGTGGACAGCATGCTGGAGATGGAAGAGAAATTTCGCGGCACCTGTATTCCCATGATGGGTCTGCATCCTACGTCCGTAAAGAAAGACTTCGAAAAAGAACTCTACATCGTCGAAGAATGGCTGTTCAAAAGAAAATTCGCAGCGGTAGGAGAGATGGGCACCGATCTTTATTGGGACAAATCTTTTTGGGATCAGCAACAAGAGGCTTTCAAAATTCAAGTAGGCTGGGCGAAGAAATTAAAGTTGCCGATCGTAATTCATTGCCGCGAGTCGATGGACGAAACGATCGCCCTTCTGGAACCGATGCTGGACGATAACCTGACCGGCATCTTTCATTGTTTCACAGGTTCGCTCGAGCAGGCGCGCAAGATCACGTCGTTGGGATTTTACATGGGACTGGGTGGCGTTGCCACTTTTAAAAATGGTGGTGTCGACAAGATCATACCTGATCTTGAATTGGATAATATTGTGCTGGAAACCGACAGCCCATACCTCGCGCCGGTGCCACATCGCGGCAAACGCAATGAGCCGTCGTATATTCCGATCATCGCCGAAAAGATCATTGAACTGAAAAAGATCTCTAAAGAAGAATTGCAGGCGATCACCACCAGGAACGCCACGAGATTGTTTAATCATGACGTACAAAAAACTAAGAATTAATACGGCCAGGCCGGGCCAGCCGAAATCGCGGGTGATGATCATCTACACCGGCGGTACTTTCGGTATGTCGCACGATAGCAACGGTACTCTCGTGCCATTCGATTTCTCGTTGATACTGGAACATCTTCCAACACTCCGAAATCTTTTCCTCGATCTCACCGTCATTTCCTTCGAACATCCGGTCGACTCATCGAACATCGACACAACACATTGGATCACCATCGCGCAGATCATCTTCGATCACTACAACGATCACGATGGTTTCGTGGTGCTTCATGGCACCGACACCATGGCATACACTGCATCGGCATTGAGTTTCATGATCCAGGGACTTCGCAAGCCGGTGATCTTAACGGGTGCACAACTCCCGATCAGCGAACCAAGATCCGACGCACGTGAAAATTTAATTACATCGCTTGAGATAGCGAGCCGTCATAACGATGGCAGTCCCGTTGTGCCCGAAGTTTGTATTTTTTTCGATTACCAACTGCTTCGCGGTAACCGTTCGAAGAAAGTAGAGAGCGAACACTTCGATGCCTTCGAATCGGGAAATTATCCGCCATTGGCGACAGCAGGAGTGAAGATCGACTACAATACTTCGTCTATTCATTCGCCAGGTCCCGACGAGAAACTTCAACTGTTGAAAAAATTCGATAGCTCGGTCTCGATCCTTAAATTATTTCCCGGCATTCAGCCTGCATCCGTCGAAGCAATACTCGACACACCCGGATTGAAGGCATTGATACTCGAAACATTCGGCTCCGGCAATGCACCCACAACGCCGTGGTTCATCGACATGCTCCATCGCGCCATCGATCGTGGACTCCTGATCTTAAATGTATCTCAATGTCCTGGTGGCATGGTGATGCAGGGTCGTTACGAAACCAGCAAGCACCTGCAACAGATTGGTGTTATCGGCGGTGTGGATATGACAACAGAAGCAGCGCTAACGAAGCTGATGATATTGATTGGTGAGTATGGGGTGGAGGAGACGAAGAAGAGGATTGCGGTGTCCGTTAGCGGGGAGTTGACACAAGAAGTTTGAGTTTTTCTAAAGTTTCGATTGAGTTTTTCAGAAGAGCTTCATCTTCGTCTCCGCCGTAGAGGGTGAGATCGTTGACTATCGTCAAATAGATTTTTATAGGAGTGTCAAGATCACCCAACGCTTCGATTTGTGATGCAACAGTAACAAGGTGGGGGATTACATAAGAGTAATTGTCGTCCGAAATGCTCGGCGATAACCTTGCCATTAATCGAAGCGTCTCCAATTCATTGTCCCGGTCTTGCTTTCTGTTGAAGTATGAGGATAACTGTTTTGCCAAAGCGTTTGCTCCCATAACATCGCGCCAACTCTTCGTTTCCTCCTTTTCATATATAACAGCTGCATCTTTAATGCACTCAAGAAGCGTCATTGCCAATTGATGTTCTCGTTCCTTCTGTCCGAGGTCTTCAACAACCAGCACTATCCGGAATAGCTCTTGTAAGTCCTCGATATAACCTCGCTTGTAGTTATTTTGATGAGTAGCAACGTAATTGGTCGGATCCAGTGTCCCCGCCAGGCATGCTTTAAATATTGTGTATACGAATCCTCGTGTCGTTTCCAAAAGCGTATTCATCTCATCGAGCTTTCCCTGGTGAAACCGGGACAGAATATCCGGTCTCATGGCTTTCGATATCACTAAGGGATCCATTCGCAAAATTTAATACCCTTAATCCAAAACCTCAACACACTTCGACCAGCCACCTGTTTCTTCTTTTCGAGCCTGTCCATCAAACCTGGCTTAAATGAAGAAAGGAACGATGAGGATCATTCCTTTCATGCGGAGAGGGCGGGATTCGAACCCGCGATACCCTTTCAGGTATACACACTTTCCAGGCGTGCTCCTTCAACCACTCGGACACCTCTCCAAAAAGCCCACAAAGAAATAGATAAAATTGTCAAACTCAATGCCTCATGTTTTCATAATATTGAGTCCCTGACACCTTTCTAAATGACCACTAAGATCATCCCCGACCAGCCCCGCATTATCAGGGCGTGGACCATGTACGACTGGGCTAACTCAGTCTACAACCTTGTTATCACCACCACCTTCTTTCCCATCTACTTCCTTGCCGTCACGAAATCCGCCTATGGCGAAGACACCGTGCCGTTCCTGGGAATGACTTTCAAGAACTCCCCGTTGTATCAATACACACTTTCGATCGCTTACTTGTCGATCGCATTATTGTTGCCCATACTTTCTTCGATAGCCGACTCGCGTGGAAGCAAAAAAAGATTCATGCAGTTCTTCTGCTACATGGGTGGACTGGGATGTATCGGTTTGTTCTGGTTCAAGGGCGAGCAACCAAGTGTTGAATGGGGGATCTTATGCTTCATACTGGCAACTATCGGCTATTGCGGCAGCCTTGTATTCTATAATTCTTATTTGCCCGAGATCGCTTCTCTCGAAAACCAGGATCGCGTAAGCGCACGCGGCTTCGCAATGGGCTACATCGGCGCCGTGATCCTCCAGATGGTAGGCTTCGCGCTCGTGCTCTACTTCAGCAGCAAAGGCGATAAAGTTTCAGGTCCGCTTATAACATTCCTGTTAGTCGGGTTGTGGTGGATCGGCTTCGCGCAGATCACATTCATTCGATTACCAAGTCCGCCGAAACGTGCGAAGCACGGGCACAACATGTGGGTCGACGGATTTGTCGAGCTCCGGAAAGTGTGGCACAAACTCAAAGGACTTCCGCAGCTTCGTTCATACCTCGCGTCGTTCTGGTTCTATAGTATGGGCGTGCAAACTGTAATGCTTGCTGCTACGATGTTCGGACAAAAAACATTAGGCCTTCCTCCCGATAAACTTATAGTGACCGTAGTGCTCATTCAGCTTGTTGCGATAGCAGGTGCATTCCTCATGTCGCGACTCTCGCGCAGCTATGGCAACCTGAGGGTTCTTATGGGTGTGGTGTTGTTCTGGGTGGTGATATGTATATCGGCCTACGAAGTTGCCATGTTGAAAGAGAAAGGATATTCGGCAGAGTTTTATTTCTACGGGCTCGCTGTTGCCGTTGGATTGGTAATGGGTGGTATACAGGCACTCAGCCGAAGCACTTACAGCAAGCTCATGCCCGCAACAGAAGATACGGCGTCGTTCTTCAGCTTCTACGATGTAACAGAAAAGATCGCGATCGTTATCGGGACATTTACATTTGGATACATCGATGATATTCTTGGTATGAAGCACTCAGTACTGAGCTTAATTGTATTCTTTGCTTTTGGATTTATTGGTTTGGTACTGACCAACAGAATTAAAACTCAGGAAACTTCGTCTCAAACTTAGCATCCTCACCTGCCTTCGGTGCAAGACAACAATAGTGCACCATTCCATTTGTAACAGCAAGATACGTGGCACCAATCGTCATATTGTAAACAGCAATCTGGTTAAATGCTTTTTGCGTTAGCTTAATCACAGGCGACTTGCATTCAACCAACATCCACGGCTTGCCTTCCCTGTCGCGGATCAAAATGTCCGAACGTTTCTGAAGCCTGTTGTATGCAAGTGCTCCTTCAATACGAAATAATGATCGCGGATATTTCAGGTGGTTTATCAGGAAATGAATAAAGTGTTGCCTTACCCATTCTTCCGGTGTGGCAACCACGTATTTTTTTCTAATGATGTCGAAAATATATACTTTGCCTTCCTCTTTCTTTAAGGACAGCGCCGCTTCAGGAAGATTTAGTTTATACACGGACCAAAAATATGAAGAGCAAACAGGAAATCGTAGAAAACTGGTTACCACGTTATACGGGAATGCCATTAGATGCTTTTGGTAAGTATATCCTGCTTACCAACTTCGACAACTACGTCAGGTTGTTTGCTGAATGGCACAACGTGGAAGTTCACGGTACCGACCGCGCATTTCGTTGCGCTACAGCCGAAGGCATCACCATCATCAACTTCGGTATGGGAAGCCCCAATGCTGCAACCGTAATGGATTGCCTCACTGCCATTAAACCCGAAGCGTGTCTTTTTCTTGGCAAGTGCGGTGGTTTGAAGAGCAAGAACTCGATCGGCGATTTCATTCTTCCTATCGCTGCCATCCGTGGCGAAGGTACATCGAATGACTACTTCCCGCCGGAAGTTCCTTCGTTACCAGCATTCGCTTTGCAGAAAGCAACATCAACAACCATCCGCGATTTCAACCAGGACTATTGGACGGGCACCGTGTACACAACCAACCGCCGCGTGTGGGAGTGGGACGAGCATTTCAAAGACTACCTGAAACGCATTCGTGCCATGGCGATCGACATGGAAACCGCTACGATCTTCTCAACAGCTTTCTATAATGAAATTCCGGCAGGCGCACTCTTGCTCGTATCCGATTCGCCCATGAACCCGGAAGGTGTGAAGACAGAAGTCAGTGATAAGCATGTTACCACCAACTTCGTCGAGATGCATATTAAGATTGGTATTGGATCGTTGAAACAGTTAATCAACAATGGATTAACTGTGAAGCACCTACAATACTGATTTCACGTCAACGTACTGCAGTCCGAATGCATCGGCTACTGCTTTGTATACTACTTTTCCGTTGATCACATTCAATCCTTTGCAGAGATCCGGGCTTTCCTGCGCTGCTTTTTTCCATCCGCTGCCTGCAAGTTTGATCGCATAAGGCAACGTTGCATTCGTGAGCGCCAATGTTGATGTGTAAGGAACAGCACCAGGCATGTTGGCAACACAATAGTGAACAACGTCGTCGATGATGTACGTAGGATTCTCGTGAGTTGTAGGTTTGCAGGTTTCAATACATCCGCCCTGGTCTACTGCGACATCCACCAGCACCGTACCGGGACGCATCGTCTTCAGCATATCGCGGGTGATGAGCTTCGGAGCCTTGGCACCGGGGATCAACACAGCACCAACAATAAGATCGTGTGTTCTTACGAGATCGCGGATCACGTATTCATTCGACACCATCGTATGAACGTTCTTCGGCATCACATCGTCGAGATAACGAAGACGGTTGATGTTCACGTCGGTGATCGTAACATCGGCACCCATACCTGCAGCGATCTTCGCAGCATTCGTTCCAACCACACCACCGCCGAGGATCAATACTTTAGCAGGCATTACACCAGGAACTCCGCCCAATAAGATCCCACGACCTTTCAAAGGTTTCTCGAGATACTTTGCACCTTCCTGTATCGACATACGTCCGGCAACTTCACTCATTGGAACGAGCAACGGCAAACTTCCATCGGGACGTTCAACAGTTTCATAAGCAAGACAGATAGCACCTGTCTTGATCATCGCGTGTGCGAGAGGTTCGTACGAAGCGAAGTGGAAGTATGTAAACACTAACTGATCGTTGCGGATCAGGTCATATTCTTGTTCGATCGGCTCTTTTACTTTCATGATCATCTCGGCAATGCTGAAAACTTCTTCAGCCTTCGAAAGGATCTTCGCACCGGCGCCAGCATATTCTTCATCGCTGAAGCCGCTGCCTTCGCCAGCTTTTGTCTGGATGTAAACGGTATGACCTCGCTTTACCAACTCTGCAGTACCTGCTGGCGTAAGCGCAACCCTGTTTTCATTGTTCTTGATTTCTTTCGGAACGCCGATGATCATATTGAGAAATTTTAGTTTCGATTAATGGAATTAAAGCCTTAAAATGGGCGTGCAAATATAATGGAAAACACAACTGTTTTTGCATTCTACGGATCACTGCGGCGCGGCATGGAGAATCATTCGCTGCACGACAATCATTTGAAATATCTTTTTTCAGCACGCCTTCGCGGCTACCGACTTTATTCGATGGGAGAATTTCCTTTTGCAGTGAAATCTTCGTCGTTATCAGATTCTATTGTCGTGGAAGTATTCAACATTATCGATAGGTCTACAAGAGAAATGATCCACAAACTGGAAATGGACGAGGGATATTACCTGGAGCTTGTGAAAATTGATGAAGTCGAAGCTGGAATTTACCTGTATAAAGAGCCGGGAAATTATCGTTATGTCGAAGACGGCGATTGGGTAACTTTCTTTCGTGAAACACATTAATGAAAGTATAATATTACGTGGGGATGCCTCCCTTTGAAGCACCCACTGTTTTTAGTTAATTTTGGCACAAACGTTTGAGAGTTGAGCGCCCCTAAAACTGTAACTACGACAAAATCGGAGAAAAAGATCGCCAGCATCCTGGCCGATTTCCGTGTTGCCTGTGAGAGCAGGGAGGCAAGTCTTCTTGGCCGCAAGGAAGTGTTTCTCGGCAAAGCGAAGTTCGGCATCTTCGGCGACGGCAAAGAGCTGGCGCAGATCGCAATGGCCAAAGTATTCCGCAACGGCGATCACCGCGCAGGTTATTACCGCGACCAAACGCTCATGCTCGCCATCGGCGAGCTCACGCTCGAACAATATTTCGCGCAGCTTTATGCGCACCCCGATGTGGAAGCCGATCCCGCTTCCGCCGGTCGTCTCATGAATGGCCACTTCGCCACACGCATGATCGACGAGAAAGGTGAATTGAAAGAACTCTCGAAGCTGAAGAACAGCAGCTCCGATATTTCTCCTACAGCCGCACAAATGCCACGTCTTCTCGGCCTCGCTTACGCGTCGAAATTATTCAGACAAAACCCAGGTCTCTCGGCTTATAAAAATCTTTCTAACAACGGTAACGAGATTGCATTCGGTACCATCGGCAACGCATCTACTTCCGAAGGAATGTTCTTCGAATCGATCAACGCTGCCGGTGTACTACAGGTGCCGATGCTCACTTCTGTTTGGGACGACGATTACGGGATCTCCGTATCGAACGAGTTTCAAACAACAAAAGGAAGTATCTCTAAAATACTCTCCGGCTTTCAGCGCACAGAAGACGAAAAAGGTTTCGAGATCTACAATGTGAAAGGTTGGGACTACGAAGCTTTGTGCGACACCTATCGCAAAGCCGAAAAAGTTTGTCGCGAAGAGCACGTTCCGGTTATCATTCACGTCGACGAAATGACGCAGCCACAAGGTCATTCAACCTCCGGCTCGCACGAACGATATAAAACGAAAGCACGCCTTCAGTGGGAAGTCGAGCACGATTGTATCCACAAGTTCCGCGAATGGATCATCGCGCAGGGTTTCGCTTCTCCCGAAGAGCTGGACCGCATCGAGAAGGACGGCAAGGCTCGCGCAAAAGCTGCCCGTGATAGTGCATGGAAAGCATTCGTTGCCGACATGAACGTCGATCACCAGTCGTTGCTGAAAATACTTTCCGATGCAACCGAAGTGAATGGTGAAGTCGAAGACATTCGTCGTACGCTGTTAGAGACCATCAACCCGATGCGTCTCGACGATCAGAAAGCTGCGAAGATGACATTCCGTCTCATTCGCGACTCAGATGCTCCCGTTCGCGCCGAACTCGCTGCGTGGATCCGTCGCACTGCCGCCGAAAATTTCCAGCGCTTCAGCTCGCATCTTTACAGCCAGTCGGAATGGTCGGCGCTGAAAGTTGAAAAAGTTGATGCAATTTTTTCCGACAACTCTCATGTGCTCGATGGTCGCGAAGTTCTTCGTGCATGTTTCGAAGCTGCATTGAAGAGAGATCCTCTCGTGCTCGCATTCGGTGAAGACGTTGGACAGATCGGCGACGTGAACCAGGGCTTCGCAGGCTTGCAAAAAGAATTCGGAGATCTTCGCGTAAGCGACACAGGCATTCGCGAATGTACCATCATTGGCCAGGGCATCGGCCTTGCGCTTCGTGGTTTAAGACCGATCGCAGAAATTCAGTATCTCGATTATCTTCTCTACGCTGTTCAAATACTTTCCGACGATCTCGCATGTCTTCAATACAGGACTGCCGGTGGTCAGAAAGCTCCATTGATCATTCGTACACGCGGTCATCGCCTGGAAGGCGTATGGCACGCAGGCTCGCCGATGGGTATGATACTCGGAAGTCTTCGTGGCATCTATCTTCTCGTTCCCCGCAACATGACGCAGGCTGCCGGTATGTATAACACCATGCTCGCATCCGACGATGCTGCACTCATCATCGAGTGTCTCAATGGCTATCGTTTAAAAGAACGTCTTCCCGACAACATCGTTGAATTCAAAGTTCAATTAGGTGTTCCTGAAATTCTTCGCGAAGGTTCGGATCTCACTATAGTTACTTACGGTTCTATGTGCCGCATCGTAATGGAAGCAGCAGATGAGCTCGCGAAAGTCGGGATCTCCTGCGAGGTGATCGACGTGCAGACCCTGCTGCCATTCGATCTCAGTCATTCGATCATAGACTCGATCAGGAAAACCAACAGGGTAATTTTTGCCGACGAAGATGTTCCCGGTGGTGCAACTGCATTCATGATGCAGAAGGTGCTCGAAGAGCAGGGAGCTTATCTATATCTTGATTCACGTCCACGCACCATCGCAGCGAAAGAACACAGGCCGGCTTACGGCAGCGATGGAGATTACTTCAGCAAGCCCAATGCAGAAGAGGTATTTGATGTTGTGTATGAAGTGATGAGCGAAGCGGATCCGCAGAGCTTTAAGCCACTCTACTAATTCTCCCTAAGATTAAACTCACGTGTGAACACCACGTTGCTGGCATTCAGCGCGCGGTCTTCGATGTATACACGGAGCCTTAGTGTTTTCGCACCAAAGATCGTTGTGAAGAAGCGCGATTGAATAGCATATCTTATTTCACCTTCAAGCGGTGTGCTTCGGCTAAGATTTTCTGAAAGGATCGGTATACGACCATAGAACGTGCGAATACCACATGAAGGATAGTTGAAGAACGTATCCTCATCGAATGTCTCAAAGGGATTGGCGGGATCGTCCGTCTTAACCTGGAACTCGACAAATAAATTGTTGTAGTGCGGATTAAGTACGAAAAATAGTGTGTCCAAAATAACTGGTGCAGTTGTGGGATCATTGTCCTGATCGTAAGAAACAACCTCCCAGTTCGTACAATTGAACGGCTTGATAAAGGGCTTCAATGTATCGTAACCCGGAGTTTTGGTGCGGTCGGCATAGTCAACATATTTCGGGAGCTCGTCTAACGTTGTCAGGTAATCGCATTTGCCTATGTACCCTGAGCAGTCGTAACCAGGCGGCCTGGTGAAGTCGGGACCGAGTCGCGATTTGGTATAATACCAACGATCGTTGAATGGCGGATAGATCTCATCAGCGGCGATACCAATATCACCATCGCCATCTTTGAAACTAAGTTTCAGAATGACAGAATCGGCAGCGGGCGTACCATCGGCTGTTGTGCCGCCTTTTACGAAGTCAACACTTTTGAAAACGATCTCGGGAGTATCGGGATATTCGGGAGGATTGAAGCACGAAGAGATGATCAGTGGACCGCAAAAAACAAACACCAACAACCGCTGTAGCAACTTCATTCTTCTAATTTTACGAAAGTGAAAATTAATCAAACCCTTGGAGAGTTTTAAGAGTTTCGAGGAAAGTTTATACCACGTAAACGATCAGTCCTTTGAAGAAATTGCCCTGGGACTCTTCCAATTTCAGGCAAGAAACAACCCTGTATACGCCGAATACATACAGCATCTCGGGGTTCGTCCCGCCTCCGTTAATTCCATCCTGAATATCCCGTATTTGCCGGTATCTTTTTTCAAGAACCACGACATCAGGACCGGCACCTGGCAGGAGCAAGGCATTTTCACCAGCAGTGGAACAACCGGTATGGTGTCGGCCCGCCACCTGGTATACGACGTAAATTTCTACCTGTCGAATGCCGTGAAGAGCTTCTCGTTCTTCTACGGAGATCCCTCGGGCTACACGACGCTGGCGCTATTGCCGTCGTATGCCGAACGCACTGGTTCGTCGCTCATCGCGATGATAGAACACTTCATTGATCTCGGCGACGGCGGATTTTATCATAACAACTTGCCTGGTTTACTGGAGCAACTCGGGAAAACGACAAACAAGAAGGTCATTCTGTGGGGTGTCACTTTCGCGTTGCTCGATCTTGCGGAGAAACAAGAGCTGGATCTTTCAAACTGCATTGTGTTTGAAACAGGCGGTATGAAGGGGCGGAGGCAGGAGATCACCAGGGAAGAGCTGCATGAATTCCTGGGCAGGCGTTTTCATACGGGCATTCACTCGGAATATGGGATGACGGAACTGATGTCGCAGGCTTATTCGAAGGAGGACGGCGTTTTTGAATGCCCTCCGTGGATGAAGATCGTGCTGCGCGACCCCGAAGATCCGCGGGATGTAAGTGGAAATCGGGAGCGGGGAGGAATTAACATAATCGACCTGGCGAATATTCACACCTGTGCCTTCATTGAAACACAGGATTTAGGCAGGATGGTGCAAAAAGGTAAGTTTGAGGTACTTGGCCGCATGGATAATTCGGATATCCGCGGCTGCAATCTATTGGTCGAATAGGGCCGCCTGCCCGGTGGACGCTGCGTTTTTTTCGGTGAACGGGAATTATGTCGGCCCGGCGTTTGTTTTAACCCGCAGGAATCCTATTTTTGTTCGTTATCCACCACTAAAAGCATCGTCATGAAGAAAGTACTCGCAATCGTTGTAATCGCAGCAATCATGTCATCATGCAGCACTTACACTTGCCCTACTTACAGCAAAAAAGAAGTGAAGCCGGCTGTTGCCGAGAAGAAGATCTAAAAATCTTCTAGACGTATTTCTTCACATCTTCCTCCGTGATCTTGTCATCGCTCATGATCACGAGCCTCTCCACCACATTACGAAGCTCCCGGATATTTCCAGACCAGGGTTGTTTCTTTAGCTCATCTAGCGCTTTCTTATCTATATTCTTTTTCTTCGCTCCATATTCGTCGGCTATGTCGCCCAGGAATTTTTCTGTGAGCAATGGAACGTCTTCGGCGCGGTCTTTTAATGCAGGTACCTTTATGATGATCACACCAAGGCGGTGGTAAAGATCTTCCCTGAAACGATTCTCTGCGATCTCATTCTTTAAGTCTTTATTGGTGGCAGCAACCACGCGCACGTTGACCGGGATGTCTTTGTCGCCGCCAACTCTCGTGATCTTATTCTCCTGCAGCGCGCGAAGAACTTTCGCCTGGGCAGATGCACTCATGTCGCCTATCTCGTCGAGGAATAATGTGCCGCCGTCGGCCTGTTCGAATTTGCCTATGCGTTGTTTGATGGCAGAAGTAAACGATCCTTTCTCGTGACCGAACAATTCACTTTCGATAAGTTCGGAAGGAATGGCAGCGCAGTTCACTTCAACGAAGCTGCCGTTTGAACGAGGACTGTTCTCGTGTATCGCGCGGGCGACGAGTTCTTTGCCCGAACCGTTGGGACCGAGTATGAGTACGCGTGCGTCGGTAGGAGCGACCTTCGAGATCATTTCCTTTACCTGTTCGATAGCTTTCGATTCGCCAACCATCTGGAACTTGTTGGCGACTTTCTTTCGAAGCGTTTTGGTTTCGCGAACGAGGTTGCCTTTGTCGAGAGCGTTGCGGAGTGTTATCAGCAGGCGGTTAAGATCCGGTGGTTTCTGGAGGAAGTCGTAAGCGCCCATCTTCGTAGCATCGACGGCCATTTCGGTAGAGCCGTGCGCGGAGATCATGATGAATGTTGTTCCGATGCCTTTCTCTTTTGCTTTCTGTAACACTTCCATTCCATCCATCTTCGGCATCTTCACGTCGCAGAAAACAACGTCGAAATTTTTATTCTCCAGCATGGCGAGACCTTCCTGTCCATCGCGGGCTTCTTCAACTTCTATCTTCAGTTCTTTCTGGTCTTTGAGTATGTCTTTCAAGACGGCGCGGATGGAGGCTTCGTCTTCGATCAATAAAATATTGGGCATAGACGGGCAATTTATCTCATTTTCATTACACTCTATCTATGTTACCTTTGCAGCAATGCAAGCCGGTTCTATCGCTGTTCGTCGTTTGGCGGAGAGAGGAAAGTCCGGGCAACACAGAGCATCGTACTTCCTAACAGGAAGGACCGCGTAGTCGCGAAAGTGTATTACGGGGGACAGATAGTGCCACAGAAAACAGACTTCCTCGTCCGACGTGTCGGATGAGGTAAAGGTGAAAAGGTGGAGTAAGAGCCCACCGCCCTGGTGGTGACATCAGGGGCATGGTAAACCTTACGAGTTGTAAGACCAAATAGGCCACGATCATGATCTGCTCGATCTTCCACATGGCTATGCTACGTGGTGTTGTGGCGGGTAGGTCGCTCGATCCTTTCTGCGAAGGAAGGACTAGATAAATGATAGGAGCTCACTTAACCGTGGGCACAGAACCCGGCTTATAAGGCTTGCATTGTTTTTTTTGTTTGATCACTCAATAAAATAAATGGACAGGTTAGCGATTATTCAGACCCTGATGAAGAAAAGGAAGCTCAACAACTACCTTGAGATCGGGGTTTTCAATGGTCATATTTTTTTCCGCATCAAGAGCACTTTCAAGGTGGCCGTAGATCCGGAATTTCGTTTCGACGCATCGCGCAAAGCGGGAAAGACGATCGTTAATCCTTACAATCTTTATAACCAGTATTACAGCAAGACCAGCGATGCATTCTTCGCAGAAGATGCACCGGATGTGTTCAACGATAAAGAAGTCGAGATCTCGCTGATCGACGGCATGCACGAGTATGCTTACGCGCTTAGAGATATCGAGAACACCGTGAAATATCTTTCAGACGACGGAGTGATCGTTGTTCACGATTGCAGTCCCAAAGACAAAGAAGCCGAAGTAAATTTCGCAGAGTACGAGAGGAGAGGCTTTACCGGAATCTGGAATGGCGACGTGTGGAAGGCGATCCTGCACATCAGGAGCATCCGGAAAGATCTTTCAGCCTTCGTACTGGATACCGACCAGGGGTTGGGCATTATTACTAAAAGGCCCGACAACAATTCGTTGAGGTTTACACAACAACAGATCGAGTCTTTTACATTCGAAGACTTCGATAAGAATAGAAAGGAATGGATTGGGTTACAACCGGAGAGCTACTTCAATGAATTCATCAAATGAATTATTGAACGTCAGCGCCAGTAATTTTTAACTCGAACTGGTCTGCTACGTTAGCAACCTCTTGAATCATTTCTTTTATGGTTGACTCACCAACATGGTCGTAGTCAGCGGCAGCTTGCACTTGAAGATAATTCTCTATCACTGCAAAGCGGCTGTATGTTAGAAATGAGGTTTGAGAAAGTAGTGAACGATAATCCAATTCGTTTCCCGCCGGGCACACCTTCGAAGAAAACACTATTACTTTGCGGTTATAAAGGTCGCTCTGGCGAACTTCCGCCAACACTGTTTGTGCACGTCCTCCCGAAACAGGAATAATGATGATGATAAATTCAGGTGAGTATTCGTTGTACTCGCCGCCGATCTCCTCGGCGTAACGACGCATAAAGGCTCTTAAGTCCATAATTTAATTGTAGTTAAATATCGGAAACTTTTTAGAAATACAAGGCGTGCGCTTTAACACCCTTGTTCGAGAATTCCAGAGCCGGTGCCGGTATCTTCACCATGTTCGCAATACGGAACACCGTCTTAAGAAATTTAGAGCGCGTTGGGATCGCGGTAAGATCGACGTCGAGACTTAAATAATACTGCCTGTAGGGCCTTAACCCAACAGCGACATTCTGACTGTCGCGCGCGTAAAGCATATTCTCCGCACCATAACCACCGGCCACACTCAGCCACTTCGGCCACGACGAACCCTTCGCAAACTTCGCCACATCAACAGACAACCATAACGTCTGACCATTGTAGTTCTTCAGGATTTCCGACATGCCGCTGCCCAGCACATCCGGCCTCTGACGTGACAACGATGTATGATGAAACGAAAACTTCGGATGGATCCGCACCTCATTCCACGCCCACGACTGACCCACGCAAAACAACGAGCCCGTAAGATTAGCGGCCACATCCGACACCGACGCTCCATACGCAGTCGAGTATCCATCGAATACTTCTATCGACGACATGATCACAGCACCCGTTACCGCCCCAATAAGATCCGACTTCCTCTTTCGAACATCACAGCTTCGAAGCACCATCGACGCATTGTCGGATAAATGAAACGCCGAAAAGAAATGCCCGGCCTTATCCATCTGTTTCCACTCAGGCGCATCATTGAAAAAATGGAACGACGTCTTCGATGCATCGCTGTACCACGCATTGCCCAGCACCAACATCGACGCGGTGTAAGCAACACCAACGCTAGTTGATGCAATGATTAACTTTTTCTTATTGACAGTTGAATCTGTTTGGGCTGAAGAAATCAATGGGCAGAGAAGCAACAAAATCGTACATCGCAAATAGTACATCGTAAATCTTAGTTGTTTCCTGATTTCGGAACAGGCGGCACATCATTCAATGAATCCAGATCATTTACCTCTTGCTCTAACTCAAGTTCTTTACGACGCCTGTCGCGTGCGCCACGCAAAAGATCTTTAACTTCATTGAAGCTTTGCGTGTGCATCAAACTGAAACCAGTGGTCACCGCCGTCTGCGCGCCCAGTGAGCTCGAGATCGCGTTGAAGTTGGAGCGGCTGTACATCTTCACCCTGAATTTTCCATCGGGGGTCAAAAGATAGTCAACAGTCCAGTCGCCCGCCATTGCCGCCACACTCTGTTGCTGTGCCGGGTTTTGCGAATAAATAGATCCATCGCGTGTAATTCGAAGACGGCCATTCAGAAATGAATACGACAATCTCAGCTGGAATGTATTGAACGCTTCCGTATCCATCGCACCAAGGTCGAGATCGATCTCCAGGTTTTGATCCATTTGCGTAAGCCAGTAACTCAGCTGGTTCGACAGCAACTCGCTCACACTATTGGCAAGCGAGCCACTGGTACTGAACGCATCGAGTGGCGACAGTCTTCGCAAGATGATCAGTGAGAACACCTGGCGTTTCAGTTCCTGTTCATCGAGACGCGTTTTGAATGCAGCGAAGTCAAAACTCAATCGCCTCGACGTTCCATTCGCAAGCGAGATGGTCGACGGCAGATCGGTAGCGACAAGATCGAAAGCAAACTGTGGCGACAACATCGGTCCATCGAGCTTCAGCTGAACTTCTATCGGGTATTTTCTTTTCACGGCGGGATCCGATTGTGCGTCCGTGTCTTTATCGTAGATCGGCGCCAGTGATGCCAGCTGCCGATAGCCGGCGGTAATGTTCATGATACCGGCATACGGATCGCCATACCACAGCAACCTGCTGCCCGGCTTAATACTAAATTCTTTGTTGATGATATCGTACAGTGTGAAGTTGTAAGCGCCTTCCGTGAATTGAATGCCGCCAAACATATTGAACTCACCTTTTGTATCGAGCTGCAAACGAAGGTCGCCATTACCACGCCCGCGAATGATGTCACCTGATTTGATATCGAAGATGATCTCGGCGTACGCAGCCGGCGTGATATCGAGATTGATGTCGACCGTGATGCCTGTGAGTGCCTTCCTGATCGCCGTTTTCTTTTGATCGCCATGTGTCGAAAGGCTGTCGGTAAAATGTGCGAAGGTGATGAAGTCTTTCTTGTCGACTTCCGACGTGCCGCTGATCGGTATGTAGATCTTGGTGTTCTTTTCGGTGCGCGCGTTCGCGGAGATCTTAAGGTTCGACGATGGTCCGAAGATGTTGAGGCTGCCCGTTGCGTAGCCTTGTCCATAAAACAAGTTGTTGTCTTTACTTGTCGTGTTCAACACCTGGAAGTTTACAAAGTCGCCATCGAGGTTGATCACAAACTTGTTGAAATTCTTATGAGCGATGTATCCATGCAGTGTTCCTTTGTTCTGGTATGCGTCGATCATTTCCACGTTGTCGAATATGATCTTGCTCGGCGACATTCCCAGTTTACCATTGAATGAGTAAAGCGTGCTGAGATAGTCGACCTTCAGCTTTCCATCCTTCACTCTGCCTTCGCCATTCAATGTTGGACTGGCAAACGTGCCGCGGATCTCGTACTCGCCGGTGAGTTCCCCGTCGATCTCGGAGAACAAACCACGAAGAACGGGCTCCAGTAATTTAAGACGAGTGTTGCTGAGCGTAGCTTTCACATCCAGCGGATCTGTTTCTGCTGCGGGGTCGTAAATGCCTGTGAGCACCAGCGTTCTTTCGTTCAACCGGTCGATCGAAAAATTGATGTCGAACTTTTGTTTCTCCGGGTTCCATTCGTTCTTTCCGTCCACATCACCGATCAGAAAATCATTTACCGTTAATGCCTTCACGTCGATATCATTCTGAATAAAAGCGCGGTGATGAATGTCTTTCGCGATCAACGTTGCATTCAGCGTCCCTAAAAACTTCTCGGTACTGAATGTATTGATGATGTCGAGGTTCAGGTTGCTGACCGTCATTGTTAATTCTTTCGCCGGGTCTTCAGAGATCACTCCATCGACAAGTATTGATTGCTGATCGTTGTGAAGTCTTAGGTTCCTGATCGTAAACTCCTTTCCCTTGAAGAGAATATAATTTTTCTGATCGACCACCCACTCACGATCGAGTGCCAGTATGCGCGATGGCAGCACTTTGATCTTCGTGCTGTCGTCGAGAAAATCAACTTCCGTGCGAAGCCGTACTTTGTTATTGAACCCTTCCTGGTCTACATCGAGGCCAAGATCTACGTGATCGCGATTCCAGATGCCTTCGAGCAGAAGATTGTTGGTTGTGAGTGCTTTCGATAACACCTGCCGGTTCGAGCGGATCGTGGCCATCGCGAGTACGTTCGCGCTGTCGCGGATCTTTGAGCCTGTGAACTCGATCTCGTTGGTAATAAAATTCTTGCCTTGATAAGTAATGGTGTCGATGTTGGTGAAAGCCTGCAGTATCGACGTCTGTCCATTCGTGAATCGTCCTTCCACCTTTGTGCCCCTGCCGAGTTCCAGGTCGATGCCCGCCAGCGTCAACAAAGGGTTGATGTTGTGAAGGTCGATCTCGATGTTTGCTTCATACTCCTGCGTACTCTTGCGTTTGCTGTTGTAATAAGCAGCAATAGCATTCTTATCGTTCCGGATGCTGAGCATCAACTCCTGGAACAATCTTGTGAAATCAGAAAAGAGAGTGGAGTAATAATAATTGCCTTTCATCGATGCATCGAACAACGAGCTCCGAAACGTGATATGCCGTTCGAGATCTTTCTGCTCCGAAATAAGGTGCATCGAGTCGAGCTCTATAAATTTGTCGTTGTAATGGATCTTGGTGTTTTTGAACAAAGCTTCTCCGAATAAACTATCAACCTGTAATCCATGCGAGTTAATGTCGACATACGAGCTGATCGACAGATCCTTTTTCGAGAAGCCTAATTTGTGGATCAACGCCGTGTCAAGATTTGCCTGGATCTGCACTATATCTTTCGAGCTCCTGAAATCGATAGATCCTTCAGCGTTAAACCGAAGATTCGGGTCGTCGATCTTTATCGAACCCGAGAAGAATTGTTTAGCGAACCGTGCATTCGTATTGATGTTTACATAATCATACCCCATAATGCCGACGGAATTGATCGTCCCCACCAGCGTAAAGTCTGCCGACTCGTACGTCAGTCCACGACCAACAATATTTCCTCTCAGCGTTACATTCTGAAACATGGTGGTGTCGGCAAAATAATTTCCCATCTCGAAGTCGCGGAGCTCGATACCGCCTTTGTATAAGGACTTGTCGAAATTCTGATCATTCACTTTCAGGTTGATGTTCGATCGGATCCAACCCAAACGGCCCGCTATCGTAGCATCGGCAACGAAGTCGTTCGCGAAACCGGTAAATGTTCCCTGCACATTCACATCGCCCAACGGTTTCAATCTTTCATACACGAAATCGTCAAAAGCAAAATGAAGATCGTCGATATCGACCTTGCTCTTATCTATCTTCAGCCGTATAAACGTTTCGTTGATCGACGGTAAACCATCGAGATCGACAGAGCCATTCAACGTTGTATTGCCAACACGAAGATCCATGTTGGTATAGTGAATCCTGTTTACCCGGCCACTGAGATTCCCACTGAGTGTTACAGGTTGACCGATCGCTTTCGCACCCGGCGCAAACAATTCAAGATCGTCGGGATGAAGATAAGTGTCCTTCAACTGTGCTTTGAAATTGATCTTGTTGTTGAAATCGTTGAAGTCGCGCTGGCTGTTGTAAGTGAAGATTAGTGTATCCGAAATGATGCTCTTCCCAACATTGGCATGCACGCCAAGAAACTCCATCGACGTTTGTGAGATCAGAAAGAATGTCTGAATGCTTTTAACATCGAGCTTCGTTGCCGCATCAACCGCAGTGAGTGAGTTCAGTTGAAACTGGATGGTATCTCCGATTACTTTGAAGCTCGTCAGTTCACCGTCGTCGAGCGCAAGCTTGAAGTGTTTGTAATCGAAACCTTCTTTGATCGAATCGGAGTCGGCCTGGTTGTAAATAAACTGTGAGCTATCAAGAACAATCTCACCAATGTTAACCTTCGGACTCTTGCCCGTTCCCGTGCTGGTTGACATGTTGTTGATGCGATCGATAAACACGTTGATGTTGAGATCACGAGTGCTGTCGGTTTCCTGGATGGTCTTTAAATTCACCGACGCTCCTTCGATAGCTGCGCCGTCGATGTTGATCTCGTTCTTTTCCCAAAGACTTGCTAAACGAAAATTTACTCTCAGGTCGCCAACACGGATCATTTCGTTGTGCTCCGGATCTTCAACGAGGAGGTTCTTGATCACCAGCCTGTCGTACCACTTAAGGTTGATGGAGGTAAACGTTACGTTGAACCCGATGACCTCTTTAAGGTCGCCCGTGTATTGTTCGATGAGTGCTTTCTGGACGGAAGGTATTTGAAGTAAGAGGAAAGCGGTAAGTGCGAACACAATGCCGATATATATGCTGTAAAGCACAATATTTCGGATCCACCGGAACACCCGAATTTTGATAACTTGCCACCTCATTTTCGCGACGTATGCAGCCTGTGATCCTTGCCATTGAGTCTTCTTGTGATGAAACTTCGGCTGCGATTATTCGGAACGGCAAGGTACTCAATAATGTTATTGCGTCGCAAAGTGTACACCAGAAATACGGTGGTGTAGTACCCGAACTTGCCTCCCGTGCTCATCAGAAAAACATCCTCCACGTTGTTAACGACGCCATGACATCGGCTGGTATATCGAATGCCGACCTGGATGCCATCGCTTATACCCGTGGTCCGGGCCTGATGGGCGCACTTCTGGTAGGGGCCTCGTTTGCCAAAGGCATGGCCCTGGCTTTGAATCGCCCGTTGATCGAAGTGAATCACATGGAAGCGCACGTTTTGGCCCATTTTATAACTGACAATCAGCCGACTTTCCCATTCTTATGCCTCACAGTAAGCGGAGGCCACACGCAAATAGTTCTTGTAAAAGATTACAACGACCTTAAAGTTATCGGTGAAACAAAAGACGATGCAGTAGGAGAGGCATTCGATAAGGCTGCCAAGATTCTTGGCCTTCCATACCCCGGTGGTCCGTTGATCGATAAATATGCAGCATTAGGAGATGACCGTAAGTTCACGTTTCCTCCAACATCGGTGCCGGGTCTCGACTTTTCATTCAGTGGTATCAAGACAGCATTCCTGTATTTTATCCGCGACTCGAAAGCAAACGATCCGATGTTCATCGAAAAAAATCTGAACGACATCTGTGCATCGTTTCAACGGGCATTGATCACGATGCTGATGAGTCGCCTCGAGTTGGCTGTACAGCAAACCGGCATCAACCGGGTTGCTATAGCAGGCGGAGTATCGGCTAACTCAGGTTTACGCAAAACAATCACAGAGAAAAAAGGTTGGGAAGTGTTCATTCTTCCAATGGAATACTGCACCGACAACGCTGCGATGATCGCAATGGCAGCGCATTTAAAGTTTTTAAGAAAAGAGTTTAGTTCGTTGGAAGCATCGCCAGTTCCGAATCTTGCATAACTTTGCACGATGGCCAAGGCGGAAAGATTTGCCAAAGACGTAAACGTAAAGAACAAACGAGCTCACTTTGAGTACGAGCTCCTCGATAAATATATCGCGGGCATACAATTGCGCGGTACCGAGATCAAGTCGATACGTGAGGGCAAGATCAATCTCCAGGATGGCTATTGTTTTTTCTCTAATGGCGAAGCTTTCGTGAAAGGCATCAACATCTCCGCTTACGAACAGGGAACACATTATAACCATGTGCCTATCCGCGACCGGAAACTTTTATTGAAGAAGTCGGAGCTTAAGAAACTGGAGGCAAGAGTGGAAGAGAGAGGTCTCACATTAATACCCGTGCGTTTGTTTATCAACGATCGTGGCTTTGCGAAGCTCGAAATCGCATTAGGCCGCGGTAAGAAAATTCACGATAAACGCGAGAGCATTAAAGATCGCGATATGAAACGCGAGCTCGGCAGGATCAAGATGTAAACCAATGAGCCAGGCAATCGATTATGGTGTATGCAGGCTGGCAATAGTAACAGCCAGGAAAGAAGCCGACCAGAAGAGCGAGCCGGTTACTCAATTGCTTTTCGGCGATCACTACGAAGTAGTAGAATTCTCGAAAGATCAGAAGTGGTTGTCGGTCATCGTCAACGCCGATAATTCTGAAGGCTGGATCGATCGCCTTCAGCATCATGCTATCAGTAAAGAATATCACGAACAAATTGGTCTCGCCAATTTCAAGATCACTACCGACATCGCTTCAACGATGTTGTATAAGAAGAGCCAGCTTACCATTGTTATGGGAAGCATCGTACCGATATCTGCATCGGAGCTCTTCAAAATGGAAGAGCAGTTTGCATTCAATGGCGAAACGAAAAGTCTCGGTCAACGAAGGGACTTCGAGTTCCTGAAGTCGATCGCATGCAAGTATCTCAATGCCCCGCATTTTCCTGGGGGTAAAAGTCCTTTCGGCATCGACGCTCCCGGCTTCACGCAGATGTCGTTCCGCCTCGCCGGGTACCAGCTTCCGCGCGATGTTCAGCAACAGTGGAATCACACCAAACCTGCCGGCGACACTTTGCCGGGAGATCTTGTGTTTTTTAAAGACAAACACGAAAAGATCAACCACGTTGGAATTCTCCTCGACGAACAAAAGATTATTCATTGTTCGGGTAAAGTAAGGATCGACATCTTATTGGAGGAAGGAATTTTTGTTGCCGAAACAAAACTCTACACACATTCATTGGCGGGCTTCCGCAGAGTTCTCGCTTAAGAGTTTCTCTGATTTTTTTTATCTTAAAGGCCATGAACAATCGTGTACTGGTACTGAATCAGGACTTTAGTCCCCTGATGGTATGCTCCGTGGAGCGTGCCTTTGTACTGGTATTTCTTAACAAGAGTGAACTTGTGCGAAGCGCCAACGGCCATAGGATCCGCTCGGTGACCACCACATTCCCGATGCCATCTGTTATACGCCTAAATAGGTATGTTCATGCTCCGTATCGCGGAGTGAATCTCACTCGTCAGAATGTTTTTAAGCGCGACAACTTCGAATGTCAGTACTGTGGAACGAAGAAAGATCTTACGCTCGATCACGTAATGCCCAGCTCGCGCGGCGGCATTCACTCGTGGACCAATTTGGTTACGGCCTGCAAGCGTTGCAATGCAAAGAAAGGCGACTATACGCTCGAAGAATCGGGCATGAATCTGCATCGCAAACCCTACAAGCCTTCCTACGCGCTTTTTCTTCGCGATATCAGCGGAATGAAGCAGGAAGAATGGGACGAATTCCTTGAATCTTAGTCGCTTTTCGGCTACCTTTAAAGATTCTTCATTCCCCAAATCCGCATGAGAATACCTTTACTGCTTGTCCTTGTCTTACTATGTTCTCACCTCTTCGCACAACGCCTGGAAAACATCCGGGCAGAGGCCGTTAATGGCGGAGAACAGGTCATCATCACCTACGATATCTCCGGTGCTTCGTCCGACCAGAAGTACAGCGTCAGGGTTTACAGTTCTCACAACACTTACACAGCGCCGCTTACACAGGTAACAGGCGACCTTAACGATGTTGTTCCCGGTACCGGGAAGCGGATCATCTGGAATGCGAAAGCAGAAATGGTTGAATACTCCGGTGATGTTACGTTCGAGCTCCATGCCGATCTCATAGCAGCTCCCCTTACTGTAAGACAACCCGGCTCGATGAAGAAAGGAAAAACAGTTACGATCAATTACTCCGGAGTAAATCCCGGCGAAAGTGTAAAGCTCGACCTTGTTAAAGCTGGTGTTGTTGTGAACCAGATTGGAACCACTACCGATCCGTATAAATATACGTGGACCGTTCCTGCTGATGCTGAAAAAGGTTCCGACTACCAGGTGCGACTAACATCGGGAGCGAGAACAGCAACCAGCAATCCGTTCTCAGTTAAATCAAAAACAAAAGCGCTCGTCTATATCATTCCTGCAGCCGTGGTTGTGGGTGTAGTTGCGTTCGTTGCCACGAAGGGTGGAGGAGGAGGAGGTTCGAAAGATCTTCCAACGCCTCCTGATCCAGTTACAGATGCCAACTAGTAAAAGCAAGAATCGAACGTTATGAAGATACTCTACATACTAATAATACTTATCTCGTCAGTCACTTCAGCCGCTTTCGCGCAGACGCCAGCGGCAGCGTGGGGAAATTTTTTCGGAGGCAAGGGGAATGATGACATGGAAGCTTCGTGCACCGATCCATCCGGCAACTACTATGTTGTTGGTTATTTCGCAGGCACCGGTGTTGACTTTGATCCAGGCTCAGGTACCACAATACGAAGTACGACAAACGATGCCGACCTCGATGGGTACCTTGTGAAATTTAACTCGGCGGGTGTATTTCAATGGGTAACAACTTTCGGTGGGTCCGGCAGCGATGGCGCTTATGGTGTCGCCGCCGATGCTAACGGTGTTTACGTTACCGGCTATTTCCAAAATACGGCAGACTTCGACCCGGTTGGAACAACTACAAAAGTTGCAGTAGGCAGTTACGATATCTTCGTTGCGAAATACAATGTAACGAATGGCAATTTATTGTTCGTGAATGCATTTGGAGATACAGGCACCGACTATGGAAGGTCGATAACCGTAAGCGGCAGCTCGATCTACGTAACAGGTACCTTCATTGGCGATATTGATTTCGATCCCTCTGCAAATTCTCACGTCGAGATCTCATGGGGAGGAAGTGACATCTTTCTTGCTAGCTATTCAACAACCGGAACTTACCAGTGGTCGATCGACATCGGTTCAACGGGTGACGACTACGGAACCAGCGTGGTAACCGAGGGAACCCTGGTATGGATTAGTGGAGAATACTCGGATACATTCTACGTGGATCCACAAGATTATTCGCAGACCATAAGCAACCTTGGAGGGAGCGATGGTTTCGCGATATCATACTACGCCTCCGATGGCACTTTGTATGGAGGAGGTACTATCCGGTCTTCCGGCGACGATAGTGCTACATCACTTGCACTCGACGGAGGCGGCGGTCTCTATGTAGGCGGAGTATTCAGCGGTACAGCATCGATGTATGGATCGGTGAACAACAAATCTGTAACGTCGAAAGGTCTGTTAGACAATTTTGTCGCCCGGTATAATGCATACAACTATGACCTAGTATGGCTTAATGGTTTCGGAAGTACAGGCAGTGACTTCCTATCCTCGATAACCGCAGATCCGGGAAGTGTTTATGCAACGGGTCAGTTTTTGGGTACCATGGATGTAGATCCATCAGCAGCCACAGTTAACATGAATCTTACCGGAACTGCCGATACGTACTTTGTGAAGTACAATTACCTGGGCGGTGCATACGTTACAAATTTCACGCTCGCTTCGGCATCGTCCAACTCGGCGGGGCGTTCAATAATTGACGATCGTGGTTATATCTATATCGCAGGAGCTTTTGCCGGAAATGTAGATCTTGATCCTTCCTCGGGCAGCAACGTGAAAGCGTCGAACACTTCTTCGGTCGATTGCTTCATAACGCGTTTCAACCCTGTAGAACCAAGTGCATCGGCAACATCAGGATCAATCGTATTCTCAAATCTTGGAGCAACCAGCTTCACAGTAACTTTCTCATCTCCTCAGTATAACGACGGATACATTACGCTTTATGACAACTCCGGAGTTCCTACTGCAGTCCCTGTCGACAACACTGTATATGCTCGTGAGGCCAGCCCTGGTGGTGGCACTGGTAAAGCCCTTAATTCCAGCCCGGCCACCAGTTACACGATCACGGGTTTAACACCGAGCACCAACTATTATCTCTCGATCTTTCCATACAATGGATACACCGGTGCCAATGGAAACATTAACTATAAAACTTCCAGTCCTGTCGTAGCCGGGGTCACTACATTATCGCTCAGCACCGAACCGACAGGCCAGCCATCAAACGTCCAGGTAACGAACATTACAACATCCTCTTTAACGATTTCATATACGGCAGCTCCAGGCCCGCCAACCGGGTACATCGCGCTACGCGCATCAGGCACAGGCATTTCACCTAATACCGATCCTGTTGATGGCATAACTTATACTGTTGGTCAATCCCTGGGCAACGCAACTGTTGCTTATGTAGGATCTGCAACCACGTTCAACCAAAGCAGCCTTGCGTTTGGTACCACGTACACTTACAAGCTATATGCTTATAACGGAAGCGGCGGTGCTATTAATTACAGGACATCAAGTCCACCCACAACCATTACAGGAACATTCGGAGCTGCGGAACCAACAGCACAACCTAAAAATCTCGTGTTCTCTAATGAAACTTCCAGTGGATATGACTACAAGTTTGATGCGAGCACGGGTTCAAACATAGGTGGCTACATTGGTTTCCGTAAATCAGGTTCCGCTCCAACCTTCGTTCCAACCGACGGCGTTGCGTTGACTGAAGGATCTACTAATGCCGACGGTAGTTTTGTTGCGTTTATGAAGACCAACACCAGCTACAACAGTACCAGTGCAACACCATCTACAACATACTACTATACCATTTACGCATACAATGGAACAGGCACCAACATAAACTATCTTACAACTTCACCCCTTACAGGCAACGTCACAACACTCGAAGCCGACGATACAACATCCCCGACGATAACAGATCATACACCAACATCCATCGGACCCACCGAGGGCGTCACCATTTCTGTTGACATTACCGACGACGAATCCGGTGTTGACTATGCATTTGTTGAATACTATCCAATCAACACTGCCGACTACGGCGACCATGATCTTGTTAATTCATCGGGAGATACTTACACTTTTGCCATCCCCTCGTCTTTCAACAAAGGCCAGGGCATTGAATACAAGATCACGGCCGTGGATGTTGCCGGCAATCAAACTGAGACATACTTTAAGTCCGTTATTCTAAACTATACAGGTACCGGTCTGCAAATACCTTATGCATTCGGATCAGACAAGACGAGCTATCGTATCATCTCAGTGCCATTGAATCTTACAAGTCCAAAAGTGACCGATGTGTTCGATGAGTTTGGAACCACCTACGATAAGACGAAGTACAGGCTGTTTCATTACGCTAACAATAGCGTTGCAGAACTTTCGGGTACATCCAACATCGAACTTGGAAAAGGATATTGGTTTATTGCAAGCGAGAACAAAGGAACGGTTAACTCAGGTGCAGGCACAACGGCATTAACAGGCCTCGATAGAGATGTTGTGATACCGGTATCCAACGGCTGGAACCAACTGGGTAACCCTTACAACTTCGAGGTTAGCTGGAACCTCGTTGTTACCCACAACACCGATAAAACATTCACCAAGTTTAAATCATACGAAGGTAAATTCAACGATGCATCAACTCTCAAGAAAATGGGAGGAGCGTTCGTCATGGTGAGTGTTGCAGGCGACGGAAACCTGGTTATCCCCGTAGACAAGGATGCGCGTGTTGCCGCTCCCGAACTACCCAACTTCGCACAAACAATCGACTCCGACACCTGGGGCGTAGATCTCCTGGTGAAATCGGGTGACATGGAAAATACATTCGCCGGCTTCGGAATGCATCCCGACGCAAGCGAACAAAGCGACAGGTTCGACGACTTCACGTTACCGAGGTTCGTGGATTACCTCGAATTGAATTACAACAAAAAACTCTTCGGCTCATTCTACACGAAAGACATCGTTCCAACATCAACACAGCACGTTTGGGAATTCCAGCTCGCATCGAATGTAGATAGCGATGTGATCGAGTTGAGCTGGGATAATTCTTATTTCGGAAGTTCTACACTGCAGTTACTGCTTTGGGATGTAAATCAACAGCGCGCTGTCGACATGAGAACTCAAAACAGGTATACAATTGAAAGGAGCCAGGCCGGCACGTTCAAGATCTTCTACGGCACCGAATCGTTCGTGAAGCAGGAAACATTGCCGAATATGGCCGTGTTCCATTCAGTATCGCCCGTGCCTTCTTCTGGCAACGTAACGCTTGCATTCTCCGTGCCTGACTCGAATGGAGACGTAAAAACTAACCTGAGTATATACAATTCGCTGGGCCAAAAGGTGTCTAAATTAGTAGATGACACGCTCCCCGCGGGTTACCATCAGGCTGTTTGGAACATAGACGAGGGAACAAAACCCGCTGCAGGTGTGTATATTAGCGTTTTGAAATTTGGTGAAACTACACTTCAAAAGCGTCTCGTGATTAAATAAAAAGCCACAAACAACCCCAACAAAATATGAAAAGGCTGGTCGTGATCATTGTTGCTCTCTGTGCGTTGATGCCGGCGTTTGCCCAGACACTCAAAGGCAAGAGCAACCCCGTCCATTTAGAGATTAGCTCGAAAGCGAAATCTTCACCACCCATTATGGTGTGGCTTTCGCCCGAACAAACTTCGTCCGTTATCAACGGGGCCGAAGTCACCATCAAGGTGGGCATCAACTCAACCATTAACCTGAAGAACGTCACCATCCTCATTAATGGTCAGCCACAACAATCGCGCGGCTTCCAGGTTACTTCACCCGATGCTTCGAAGTTCACCAGGTTCATCGAACAAAAAATGTCGGTGTCGGCCGGACCCAACGAGATCAAGATCATCGCGGTTAACGACAACGGCGAAACAACTACCGAGTCGCGCATCGTAAACGTAACTCCCACAGTTACCATCGCTAACTCTGAAACACGTACCGATTATGCGTTGATCATCGCCACCAATGATTATAAAGACTGGAGCGATCTCACGAACCCCGTTCAGGATGCAAAGGCTATCGCCACCGAGCTCAGCGAAAACTATGGTTTCAAAGTGGAAACACTCTTCAACTCGAGCAAGCAGGAGATCGTAACCAAGATCCGCGAATACGCGAAAAAGAATTACGGCACAGACGACCAGCTTTTCATCTTCATCGCCGGTCACGGACAATTCGATGAGATCGGTAAAGACGGTTATATCGTAGCCAGGGACTCGAGGCTCAACGACGACACTTACGACACCTACATTCCATTCTCGGTACTTCGTACAACAATCGACAACAATCCTGCAAAGCACGTGTTCCTCACAATGGACGTTTGCTTCGGCGGTACATTCGACCAGGCTATTGCTAAACGCGGTGGCGACGGCGATGCATTGTACAGCGACATCCCGCAAGCAGAATACATCAGCAAGAAGCTGAAGTTCAAGACTCGTATCTATATGACTTCGGGTGGCAAGCAATATGTTCCCGATGGACGTCCCGGCAAACACTCACCGTTTGCATCGAAGTTCCTCGAAGCACTCCGCGGCTATGGTGGAACCTATCGTGTTCTCACCGCCAGCAAGATATGGTTGTCGGTTGAAACCGCTAAACCCGAACCCAAGTTTGGCGCATTCGGCGATAACGAACCCGGCAGCGAGTTTGTGTTTCAAGCGAGGTGATCCTAAAGAATTTTATAAGAGCAGTATTATCCGTTGTCCTCTCGATCAATTTAGCGTTCAGTCAAAATCAGTTTGAGCGCGGAATGATCTGGGAGGACAATCGTTATAATGCCCTTTCCGTTGAATATGGCTCGCAGACAAACCTTCCGCCTGCGCGAAGCCTGAAAGCATTCTATCCCCGCGTTGTAAGTCAACCAAAAATGGATTTCACCGGCGTTGCATGGGCCTCAGTCTGGAATGCACGTACCGCCGCCGAAGCAATTGCATGCAATCAAACCGATCAGAAGAAAATCACCGAGGGTGCGTTTGCTCCTGCGTATAATTACGCGATCGTCAGAAAAACTCCCGACTGCCAAAGTGCGATCAGCATTATCGATCTGCTCGAATCGATGGTGAGGCAAGGCACTCCATATTTCTCAGAATTTCGTGAGTTCTGTACTAACGAATTACCGACGGAGCTTTCGCAAACTGCACACGACAAAGCGCTGTCGGGTTATTTTAAATTATTCAACACCAGCGATGAGATGAACGTGAAGGTTCAATCGGTGAAGAATGCTATCAACTCAAGTAAGGCAGTAATTGGTGTAATGATTTGCCCGCCATCATTCCAGGGCGCGAGAGATTTCTGGCAACCTCACGAGCAGTCGCCCGATCCGCAGGAGGGTGGTCACGCCGTTTGTGTTGTGGGTTATGATGATACAAAGTTTGGCGGTGCTTTCGAAGTGGTGAACACATGGGGCAAAGATTGGGGAGCACAGGGTTTTACCTGGATCCGCTATAAAGATTTCGCCGATTATTTTCCATACGCGTTTGGGTTGTTCGAAGTAGGAAGCGCTTCGTGCGATATTCCATTCGAAGCTTCCGTTAATTTCATCCAGATCAACGGCGAAGAGATGCGTGTACAGGTTGAAGGCGCCGAAGGTCAATACAAATTCTGGAAGCCATATCCCACTGGTACAACGTTCACCATACAAATGTCGACCACGCTGCCGGCTTATGTTTATTGTTTCGGCGTGGATCCGGCCAACGACCTCTTCCCGCTTTATCCGCGACTAGCCACCACGATGCCGATAAGTTTTACTTCGCTCCGTGCTCCCGACGATCAGCCTGCAGTAATGCTCAGCGATCCACCCGGAAAGAATAATATTTACTTTATCTTTTCTCCGTCGGCGATCAGTCTCTATGGCTTACTTGAAAAGTTGAAGGGCAGGAAAGTAATAACTCCCAATGATATTCGCGTTGCCCTGTCTGTAACGTTGCAACCTACTAAGTGGAGTGGTGCAAATCTTTCCTTCTCCGCGCGCCTCACCGCCCCCGTAATAATGCAGGTGACGTTAGAACAAACGAAAAAGTAAATCATTTTACTTTTCTTGTTTTCCCCGCCTCCGGCGGGAAAACAAGAATTAAAATTTCTCAGAACTTCAGGCTGAAGATAGTCTGCACGTCGGGTTTGCTTTCAACGGTAAGCGTGCCATTGTGCATTTGCATGATCTGTCGCGAAAGACTAAGCCCGATCCCCGAACCAGATTTTTTTGTTGTGAAGAAAGGCACGAAGATCTTCACCAGCGCTTCCTTAATGATGCCAGGTCCGTTGTCGATCACATCGATGTACACGCTGTGGTCGACCGTTCCTCCTTTTAAAATGATCTTTCCGTTGGTGGAGTTATTCAACGATTCCATCGCATTCTTCACGAGATTGATCAACACTTGTTCTATCATCTCTTCATCCGCCTGGATGGTTAAGTATTCCGACTCGCACGAATAAGTGAAATCGATAGTTGTCTTCTTGAGCTGTGGTTTCATGAATTGACCAACACGGTCAATGAGATCCGTCACCCGCACAGTTTTGATCTTGGGTTGCGGCAGCGAAGTGTATTCGCGATAAGCATCGATGAAACGGATCAGTCCTTTACTTCTCGATTCAATAGTATCGAGGCCTTCGCGGAGATCTTCTGCACCCTCATTCTTTAATTCGTAACCGTTCTCTTTCTTCACAAGATCATAGTCGAGGATCTCGCGAAGGGTAGAAGTGAGTGAAGAGATCGGCGTTATTGAATTCATGATCTCGTGGCGAAGCACGCGCGTGAGGTTCTGCCACGCTTCAAGTTCCTGCTTCTGCAATTCCGTCTGGATGTTCTGCATCGTGATCAGCCGGACAGCACTGGCGCGGATCCGCATTTCAGTTGCCTGTATCGTCAGCTGCAGTTCTGTTCCTTCTTTGTAAAGCGAACTCTTGCCGGGTGTTGTTGCAATGATGATCTCGTACAGGTTCGGTTTCCTGTCGCGGAGCTCCGAGATATTCTTGATGGTTGATGTTACACCGAGAAATTTCTTTGCATTGGTATTGATCAGCTGAACAGTTCCATCGGTGTCGTACGAAAAGATACCGGTGCGCACTTGTTGCACCACGGTGTTCAGGTATTGCCAGTGTTCTTCTTTCTCTGTGCGTGTTTTTCTGAAAGCTTCCAGCACTTCGTTGAATGCGACGTTGAGGTCGCGAAAACTTTTTCCGAGCCTGTTGTCGGTATTGAAACCCGAGATGAAATCTGAATACTTTACGGATTCAAGAAAACGTGTAAGCTTTCGATTGGTCTGCGAACTGAAACGATACAGTTCCAGGAGTTGAAGCACGATAATGACACCGGTAAGTCCCGCAGCGAATATCATGTTGGGCCGGCTTACCATGTATACCATGAGTGCCATGCTTATACCGACTAGCACCACCCTGAAGGCGACCCGAAAGCGAAAGTCATTGAAGGCCATTCTCTAAAGGTAAACAGTAAACGGTGAACGGTAAGCGGTAAGCGGTGTACGGTATACGGTGCCTGGTTTTTACCGCCTACCGCTAACTGTTTACCGTTTACCGCTCGCCATTACAGACCATGCTTCTCCAGTCTTCGATATAACGATGACCTTGTAAGTCCAAGTTCTGAAGCAGCCTGGGTGATATTTCCGTTGTATTTCTTAAGAACCTTCCTGATAAGCAACTTCTCAACCTCATCGAGATTGTACTGATCCAGCGAAAGATTCTGATCTGTTTCCTTCGAAGTGCCTACCGTGAAATTGAAATCTTCCGGTTGCAGCACCGACGAGTTACTGAGGATGATCGCTCGCTCCAATGAATGTTGCAGCTCACGAATGTTTCCAGGCCACGGATGTTTATGCATCCTCGCCATCGCCGCTTCGCTGATCTTCGAAATGTTTTTCGAATACTTACCGGAATATTGTTTCAAGAAATGTGCGGCGAGCAACGGTATGTCTTCCATACGGTCGCGCAACGAAGGGATCTCGATCTCTATCGTGTTGATGCGGTAAAGCAAGTCTTGTCGAAACCTGTTCTCTTTCACCATGTCGTACAACGGCATGTTCGTAGCACAGATCAACCGGATGTCTACCGGTGTTTCTTTGTTGGCACCCACACGACTCACTCTCCGGTTTTGTAATACCGTCAATAATTTCGCTTGCAACGGCATCGACAAGTTCCCGATCTCATCAAGGAACAACGTGCCACCGTTAGCCATCTCGAATCTGCCGGGCCTGTCTTCTTTCGCATCTGTGAACGAACCTCTCTTGTGACCGAATAACTCGCTCTCGAAAAGTGTCTCAGTGATCGATCCGAGATCGACACTTACAAACGACTCGTTCTTTCTTGCAGAGTTCCTGTGTATAGCGCGTGCGATCAATTCTTTACCAGTTCCGTTCTCGCCCAGGATCAACACATTGGCATCTGTATGTGCTACCCGATCGATGGTCTGGAAGATCTTCTGCATCGTGGGACCGTTGCCGATGATGTCCGAATATTTTTCGTTCTGTACCTGGTTGAACTCCTGGTTTTTGATTCGAAGCGTGTGGACTTCATCGCGCGATTCGCGCAGGCGCATCGCCGAGAAGAGCGTAGCGAGAAGCTTGTCGTTCTCCCATGGCTTCAATACAAAGTCTGTTGCGCCGGCCTTGATCGCCCTCACCGCCATCTGCACATCCCCATACGCTGTTATCAATACCACCACCGCAGAAGGGTCGATCTGGAGGATCTTTTCGAGCCAGAAATAACCCTCGCTGCCACTGCTTACGTCCTTCGTAAAATTCATGTCGAGCAGGATCACATCGTAGTTGTCGTTGCTCATGAGGGCGGGAATGGCTTCGGGATTCTTTTCGATGTCGACCTGGGCCATATGGCGTTTCAGGAACATCTTGGCGGCTTTAAGAAGGTCTTCGTTATCGTCGACGATCAGAATTTTTCCCTGTTTGTTTTCAGACATAGGTGGTTGAAATTGGTCGGTACTGTCCGCCTCCGGGCAACAATAAGGCCGGAAAGCAGGATTTCGAAATTAGTGGAAAATGAAGGTTTTTGACCGGATTCGAATCGGGGAGACGTCCGCATACGGACAGCTGCGTTCAGTGCTGAACGAGAAAAATCGATGAAAAAGGTCTATTACGCATCAAAATAGCGAGTTCCCTCGTTGGCACGCTTGTTGGCAATAGGCAGCCTAAAACCATTATACCACTCTCTTTCATGGATAAACAGATCAAAAAGAAAAGATTCACTGTCAAGAAGGTCGCTACCTGGGGTGGAGGCGCTCTTCTGATCATTTTCATCGCTTACCAGTTTCTCTTTGCCGACCGCCGCAGCAGGCTCAAGGTCGACATGAATAAGATCACTATCTCCGAAGTTAAGCGTGGTATCTTCCAGGAGACCATCCCGCAGACAGGTGAAGTCAGACCCAAGAACACCGTTTACCTCGACGTGCTCGAAGGCGGTAACATCAAGAAGATCCTGAAAGAATCCGGCGCAATGCTCAAGGCTGGCGACGTGATCATGGAACTGTCGAACTTCAATCGCGAGCTTTCGGTGCTCGGACAGGAAGCGCAGTTCAACGAAAGTATCAACCGTGCCCGTGAAACACAGGTACAGCTCCAAAGAATGGACACAGAACAGCGAATCAACCTCGCTACCATCCAGCAGCAGCTCGACATCCTCGGTCCGCAATATGAACGTGCCCGCGCTCTTTATGGAAAGAAGCTCATTTCAAAACAGGATTTCGAGATCGCTGAATCGAACTATATCCTTAACAAAAGCAAGTACGAGATCCAGTACCAGGCTTATAAATTGGATTCTGCAGACCGGATCCGTTCACTCGCTTCAACACGTTTGTCGGAGCAGAAGATGATCCAGTCTCTCGATGGTATCGGACAGATCCTCGACAATCTTTCTATCAAGACTCCTATCGATGGCCAGCTTTCATTCCTCCAGCATTGGGATCTCGGACAAGCTGTAAACACAGGTCAGCGCCTTGGACAGGTCGATGTGCTTGGTGAGTACAAGGTGCGTGTGCCGATCGATGAATTGTATAAGCCTCGTATTTCACCAGGGCTTCACGCAACCACAGAATACGCTGGTAAAACTTATGGTCTTATAATTACTTACAAATATCCCGACGTTGTTGCGGGTCGTTTTGAAGTCGACATGGAGTTCGAAAGCGAGGCACCGGATGGTATAAGCAGAGGTCAGTCACTTCGTTTAAGGATCGAGCTCGGTATGTCGTCGGAAGAATTGTTGTTGCCTGTAGGCGGATTCTATAAAGACACTGGTGGAAACTGGGTGTTCGTACTGGATAATAATAACCAGGCAGTGAAGCGCGATATTAAACTGGGCCGTAAGAGTCCTGATTATTTCGAGGTGCTGGAAGGACTGCAGCCGGGCGATCGCGTGATCACTTCGTCGTATGAAAACTTTGGTAACAACGAGGTTTTGATACTGAATTAAGCCGGTTCATTACAACATAACAGCAATTTGACGCAGGGGATGCAACTATTTGAGTAAGACGGCGTCTAATTGTAGGTTGGTTGGCAAATACCCCGGTAACCTTTTGTAAATTAACAAGTACTCCATAAAACTAAATTCTTTCCTCCAACATCTAAACTTAAACAGCTAAACGCATGAGCATGATTAAACTGAAAAACCTCGAGAAGGTCTATACCACAGAAGAGGTAGAAACAACGGCCCTCAACAGCATCAACCTCGAGATCAAAGAGGGTGAGTTTGTTGCGATCATGGGTCCTTCAGGTTGCGGTAAATCTACTCTCCTTAACATCCTCGGCTTACTCGATAATCCTACTAATGGTGAGTATCATTTCGGCGAGCACGAAGTATCAAAATATTCGGAACGTCAGCGTGCCCAGCTTCGCAAAGGTTCGATCGGCTTTGTATTCCAGAGCTTCAACCTGATCGATGAGCTTACTGTATATGAAAACGTTGAGCTTCCTTTGCTCTACATGAAGGTTCCTTCAGATGAGCGTAAGAAAAGAGTAGAAGAAGTTCTCGAGCGCATGAACATCATGCACCGTCGCAATCACTTCCCTCAGCAGTTGTCGGGTGGTCAGCAACAACGTGTTGCTATCTCTCGTGCCATTGTTGCGAAACCAAGAGTGATCCTCGCCGATGAACCTACAGGTAACCTCGACTCTGCAAACGGCGAAGAGGTAATGAAGCTCCTGTCGCAATTGAATGAAGAAGGAACGACCATCGTAATGGTAACGCACTCACCTTATGATGCAAACTACGCACACCGTATCGTTAACTTGTTCGACGGTAAGGTTGTGACTGAGAACATCAAAGAACATTTCCACATTTAATATTATCCGCGCCGCAAGGCGCGGATCTTAGAACACTTAAGATTTCAAGGTCCCCGATCTGTCGGGGCGGTACCTTGATGCGTTCTTCATAGTTTAGGTTTAGGTTAGGAAAAACCCTGTAGTACACAACTGCAGGGTTTTTTTATTTTGATTCTGTAGGGGTAGATGCAACATCGGGTGTCATAGTGGCGTCTAAGATCTATTCACTTCAACCCCGGCCCATGTTTAAAAACTACTTCCTCATCACTTTGCGAAGCATGCTGAAGAGTAAAGTCTACCTCTTCATTAACATGTTCGGTATGGCGATAGCCATCGGATGCTGTATCACCGCTTATTTCAACTGGAATTTCAATGCATCGTTCGACTTGGTCCACGAGAATGCTGCGTCGATCTACCGCGTTAACTCTATTCGTCACTTCCAGGACAATGACCGGGGCTACGGTATTGTTCCACTACCTCTGCCCGAAATCGCACGTGCCAATGCAAAGGACATCACCGCAATTACGCGATATAATGTTGAGTATACCGACATGCGAATTGGCGATGAAGTCTTCGACAACATGGTAGCGTATGCCGATCCTGATATGTTCAACATGTTCACTTTCGAATTTATCGATGGCAACGCAGGCGCTCTCAAAGACAAAACGAAGATCCTTATTAGTGATCAGAATGCGATCCGTTTGTTTGGGACAACTCAAGCTGTTGGCAAAACAATGACACTTATCGAAAATGGTGTGCCGGGAAAAGTATATGAAGTCGGTGCCGTGTATAAGCTTCCACCGATGAACTCGAGCTTCAACCAGGGGTCGTACATGCTTTATGATACTTATCTCGACAGGAACCCGGACCTTCAGAATGGTACTAACTGGTCGAGTCGAACCACGATGTTCGTGATGCTGCCAGATGCCGACAGGAGCCCTGTTATAATCAATCAGTTGAATCCGTTCGCAGCGAATAATAATAAGGTCAGGGAAGACTTTGTGATCAGTGGTTTCGAGCTGGACCCGCTGGTTGGTATGGGTACGCGCGACAGGTACGAGGACAGGAACGGTGTAAATACGCGCTCAGGATCTCCATTTGCGGCTGTTGCCGGTTGTGCTGTTATGGCAATCTTTGTTTTGCTGATCGCATGCTTCAATCTTACCAATACCTCCATCGCGATGTCGTCGCGCAGATTGAAAGAGATCGGGATCCGCAAGGTGATGGGCAGCATGAGAACACAACTCATCTTACAGTTTATTGGTGAGACGGCTCTTGTTTGCTTTGTGGCTCTGCTGATCGGGTTGATGATCGCCCAATTCTTCCTCATTCCGTCGTTCAATTCGCTCTGGCCATATATGAAGTTAACGCCAGATTATTTCAATAACATCGGCTTTGTAATAACACTCATCTCCGTGATGATATTCACGAGCCTTCTCGCAGGCGCTTACCCCGCATTCTACATCACCAAGTTTCAACCGGGTACAATACTTAAGGGCAAGCAGAAATTCGGTGGCGCCAGTTGGCTGTCGAAGATCTTGTTGGGATTGCAGTTCTCGATCTCCCTTATGGCTATAGTATGCGGTCTCGCTTTTTTGGACAATGCAAAGTATCAGCGCGACTTCGATATGGGTTACAACCAGAGGGGTACATTGTTCACGTGGGTGAATTCGGAAGACGAATACAATGCGTTGCGCAATGTGATGCTGCAGAACCCGGATGTACAATCAATTGCCGGCTCTGAACACCAGATCATGTCGAATCGCTACAACGACCCAATCAAGCATGAGGGCAAAGAGATCGAAGTGGATATTCTGCATGTGAGTCCCGAGTATATTCCAACGCTTGGTTTTACACTTAAAGATGGCCGCAACTTCGAAAAAGATTCGGAGACCGACCGGAAGGAATCTGTGATCATAACCGAGAAGGTTGCGTCGATGCTGGGAATGAAGGACCCGATAGGAAAAGAGATCGTGTGGATGGATACAGCAAAATTTTACATAGTCGGTGTTTTGAAAGATGTGTATAATCGCGGGCTCTGGAGTCCGTATGAACCAATGATGTTTCGCTATTCACCGCCAGCCAATTACAAGCATTTGAGTATCAGTGCCGCAACTTCGAAGCTGTCGTCGATCAACAAATACATGGAAGATCACTGGCACGGCATATTCCCAAACAGGAAGTTCTCAAGCGCATACATGGACGATGAAATGAAAGAATCGAATGACGTTAATGCCAACGTGGTAACAATGTTCGTGTTCCTTGGCGGCGTTGCTTTAATGCTTTCGGTTACGGGATTGTTCACGCTCGTGTCGCTGAATATTATCAGGAAGATGAAAGAGATCGGTGTACGAAAAGTACTTGGTGCATCAATAGGCAACATCTCGCGGGTTATCAATACAGAGTTTGTGATCATACTCTTAACATCGTGCCTGATCGGTGGTTATACAGGAAAGTTCATGGCTGAAGCACTGATGGGTTCCATCTGGAGCTTTTTCAAACAAACAACAGTAGAGACGATGGTGATCTCGTCGGTGATCATGCTGGTAGCTTCGGCGCTTACGGTAGCGTTTAAGACCTACAATACGGCGAAGATGAATCCAGTGCATGTATTGCGTGACGAATAAAATTTAAAACTATGCTCCAGAATTATTTTAGGATCGCATTCAGGAATATTCTTAAACACAAGTTCTACTCCGCGCTCAATATCTCCGGACTTGCATTGGGTCTTGCTGCTTGTTTCCTCATCGGACTTTATGTGTTCGATGAGCTCACATACGATCGATTCCATGAAAATCATGAGAACATTTATTCTGTTGCGTTGCACGGAAGGATAGGAGGGCAGGAGCTTTATACTGCCAGCTCGAGTCCACCGTTAGCGCAGGCAATGGTGCAGGGCATTCCCGGTGTTGAAGGAGCAACACGTCTTCGTCATTATGGCAACGTGGTGATGAAATTCGACGACAAATCATTTACAGAAACTCAGGCGTTATTTGCCGACAGCAACTTCTTCAATTTCTTCACCTTCCAGTTGATCGAAGGAGATCCTAAACAAGCTCTTAAAGAGCCCAACACGTTGGTGCTGACAACCGAAACAGCGCGACGCTATTTCGGAAATGAACAGGCGGTTGGAAAGATAATTACAGTGGGTAATGATAACCGTGCTTATAAAGTGACGGGCATCGCGGCCAAGGCCCCCAGCAATTCGTCGGTCAAGTATGATGTTCTTTTATCGGCAAGCTCCGACGAGAACATGAAGAGCCTGTACTGGACGAACAATGGCCTGTATACTTATATCCGTAAGAACCCTAACACCAGCATAGCTGATGTTGATAACAGGCTGAGAGAACTTGTGAAAGAGCATGTTGGCCCGGAGATCGAGCAGGGCTTTGGCACTTCCTTCGAACAGTTTGAAAAGGCCGGAGGCATTTATTCATACTACATTTTCCCGGCAGAAGACATTCATTTGTACAAGTCGGAACTGATGGACTCTCTTACGCCAAGGAGTGACATAACTTATGTGTATATCCTCGCTGCTGTGGGAATATTCATTCTTGTGATTGCCTGTATCAACTTCATGAATTTATCGACGGCGCGTTCGGCGAGCCGTGCGAAGGAAGTTGGTTTGCGAAAGACGTTGGGTTCACAAAGAGGCAAGCTGGTGCTCCAGTTTCTTTCGGAGTCGTTCATCTATACACTGGCGGGCACCATTATAGCAATTGGCGCCGTGTACCTGCTGATGCCGACATTCCAGATGTTGTCAGGCAAAGAAATGACTTTCAGTGCCATGTTCCAGCCGGTCATGCTGGCGGGGGTTGTAGGGGTTTTCGTGCTTGTGTCGTTCATGGCGGGCAGTTACCCGGCATTTTATCTCACGTCGTTCAAACCAGTGGATGTATTGAAGGGTAAGATGAAGTCGGGCATGAAGAGCAAGGGGATCCGCAGCGTGCTGGTGGTGTTGCAGTTTACGATATCGATCATGTTGATCATCAGCACTATCATTGTTTATAATCAGCTGACCTATCTCCAGGAGAAGAATATCGGCATGGATAAGCAGAACGTGATGATCCTCCGGAACACCGAACGCCTCGATAAAAATCGCGAGAGTTTCAAACGAGCTATCGAAACACAGTCGGGTATTGTTGCATCGAGCTATACCAACAACGTGTTCCCGGGAATCAACAACACAACTGTATTTCGCGTTGCCGGTACGGAACAAGACAGGATCCTCGGTACCTATTACGCAGACTACGACCAGGCGAAAACAATGAAGTTTGAAATGCTCCAGGGTGAGTTCTTTACGAAAGGGCGCATTGCCGATTCGTCGGTGTGCGTGATCAACGAAGCCGCCGTGAAAGAATTCGGATGGGATGGCGATGTGTTGAAGCGGAAGATCATGAACTACAACGGGGACAAACCTTTTGCAATGCAGGTGATCGGCGTCGTGAAAGATTTCAACTTCGAATCGTTCAAGATGAAAGTAAGACCGTTGATCATCCAGTTCACACCCGAGAGCAACAACATTGCCGTCCGCTATGAAGGATCTGCAAAAGAGGCTATCGAAAAAGTTAAGACCGAATGGAAAAAGATCGCTCCGAACGATCCGTTCCAGTATGCTTTCCTCGACGAGAATTTCGACGAGTTGTTCAGGGAAGAGCAGCGATTGGGCCAGGTGTTTTCGGTGCTTACCGGCATCGCAATCTTCGTGGCGTGTCTTGGTTTGCTTGGACTGGCGTCGTTCACAGCAGAGCAACGTACCAAGGAGATCGGTATCAGGAAGGTGATGGGCGCTTCGGTGTCGTCAGTAAGTTCGTTGCTTTCGAAGGAGTTTATGATCCTCGTTGGAATTGCATTTGTGCTGGCATCGGCCTTCGCATGGTACGCTATGGATAAATGGTTGAGTTCATTCGCTTACAGGATACCGTTAACGGCCAGTGCGTTTGTGATCAGCGGAGTGTTAGCAGCAGCGATTGCGTGGCTTACTGTGAGTTATCATTTCATCAAAGCAGCAAGATCCAATCCGTCGGAATCGTTGCGATATGAGTGATCGGTAAACGGTTGGCGGTAAACAGTAAACGGTATGACTTCGTAACTGAATGCACCGTTAACCGCTTACCGCCTACCTCTTACCTTTTTCATACTTCTTCGGAGCATAGAGAAATCCAAAAGCCTCACAATCTTCTTTGGTGTGTCTTGTATGATGCGCATAATGTGCATTGATCATTCTTTGCAAATACTTACCCGGTTTCTTTGGGCGCCAGCGGAGACGTTGATGCACAATGACGTCGTGGAAGATCATATAAAAAATTCCGTAGCATAAGATGCCGAGGCCAACGGCAATCAAATAAGGATTGTATGTTGTAACGGATCCATAGTAGAACAACGCAATGGAAGGGATGCTGAAGACCACGGCGAACCAATCGTTTCGTTCGAGCGTATGATCGTGAACGGTGTGATGAGAACGATGCCACACCCACAAGAAACCATGCATCACATATTTGTGAGTGAACCACGCAACGAACTCCCAGGAGAGGAACGTGCCAATTACAATTAAACTACACCACACATACAACATAGCGTAAAGATACTAAGCTTTAGTAGCTAATGCAGTCTTATAGGCGTTGAGCACCCGCTCTCTTGCAAACTTGTGTTCAACAATCGGCGCCGGATATTTACTTGTTCCCAGCTCGGGCACCCATTTTTTGATGTAGGTATTTTTCGGGTCGAATTTTTCGGCTTGCGTGGTGGGATTGAACACACGAAAATAAGGAGCTGCATCGCAACCGGAGCCGGCGGCCCATTGCCACCCGCCGTTGTTGGAAGCGAGGTCGAAATCCAGCAGCTTCGAAGCAAACCATGCTTCGCCCCATCGCCAGTCGATAAGCAGATGCCTGGTAAGAAAACTCGCGGTGATCATGCGAACGCGGTTGTGCATGAAGCCCGTAGCCGAAAGTTCGCGCATACCTGCGTCCACGATCGGGTAGCCGGTTTGTCCATTGCACCACTTATCGAACTCCGCAGGATCGTTGCGCCATTCGATCATGTCGTACGCCGGCTTGAACGCGGTGTTCTCAACGTGCGGAAAATTCGAGAGGATCATTTGATAGAATTCACGCCAGATCAATTCATTCAACCATGTTTCATTCTTCTTCAGTGCAAGCCGGACGAGGTCGCGAATGCTGACGGTGCCAAATCGCAGGTGAACACTGAGCCGCGACGTTCCCTCTATGGCAGGGAAATCGCGTTGTTCCTTATACTTTTTGATAACGTCTTGTTTGATCAATCTCGGGGGAAACGGGACATTTGATTTTTGAAATCCGATCGATTCGAGCGATGGCAGCGTAGTTGGTTTTGCACTAATCAGATTGCCGAAATAATTTTCGGTAGGATAACTTTTAGTATAGAATGCATTGAGCTTTGCCTTCCACTTACGACTGTACGGAGTGAAGACAGTGTAGGGAGTGCCATCGTCTTTCACAACTTCTTTCTTCTCGAAGATCACCTGGTCTTTGAATGTATGAAGCGTGATGCCCGGGATCTTACTCACAGCTTCGTCACGTTTTATCGCGTATGGTTCGTAGTCGTGATTGGCGTAGACATTTTTTGGCTTTAGTTTTTTGAAGACTTCAACGGGATTGCCATGAAATACTTTTAACGAGCTGCCTGTTTTCTCCAACTCTGACTTCAAAATATTCAAAGAGTCGTGAATGAAAGCAACTCTCGCATCATGTTTATCATCGAGCTTGTCGAGAATGTTGGTGTCGAAGATGAAAATTACCTGAACGTCTTTGTTGTCTCTTAAAGCGTGATACAGGGCGGCGTTGTCGTGGAGGCGGAGATCGCGACGAAGCCAGGCTACAACATCAGACATTACTTTTAATCGTTATCGAATGCATATCATTTATCATCTCGTACACGATGTCGAGCTGATAGACGGTGCATATCTTTTTCACTATTGCCAATCCGAGCCCCAGCGAACCAGACGCCGGGTTTTGTTTTTTGAATCTTTCGAACAATTCTTCCGGCGGAACGGTCAGGGTTGACCCGGTATTCGCGATCACCAGCTTTTTTTCATCCGATGTGATCGTTAACCTTCCCTTTTCATGAAGGTTGTGCTTTACGGCGTTGTTCAGGAGATTCGACACCAAAATATCGGCAAGTGCCGGGTGGATGGTAATAAGAAACGGATGAATTATGTCGTGTTTAACGGCAATTCCGCGGTGACTGAAAATCTCTTCCATTTTAGAGATTTTTGTGTCAATTATATCGGAGACGTTCAACGTTTCCTTATCGTGGAACTGACGGTTTTCGATCTTCGTCAGCAACAACAACGCCTGGTTGAGTCGCGACAGTCTCATAGTCGATTCGTGAATGTCCTGGATCCAGTGCATATTCTCGTCAGACATATCCTTCGCCTGGATCAGCTCTTCAACGCGACTATTGATCAGCGCAAGGGGAGTTTGTATTTCGTGGGAAGCATCTTCTGTGAACTCTTTCAGGTTGCGATAATCGTCGGCGATCTTGGTGGTCATTTTGTTGAGCGATGAATTCAGCTCTGTGAATTCATAAATATCTTCTTTCGGGAGCGAGAGCCCTTCACCTTCATTGACATCAAAAGATTTGGCCTTCGAAAGCGTACCGTAAAATGGTTGCCAGATGGTCTTCGAAATCCTTACCTGGAACCAGTAGAGCAACAGCAATCCAACAGAAAGTGCAATCAGCATTACCACCGTTATGAACTGCAGCAATTCCTTCGATTCGATGAGTGATTTACGGATACTGACCAGGTAAGCTTTATCGGCAACTTTGTTTACAAAGCTATATTCGCGAAACGGTACGAACTCATTGTTGTAACGATTGATCATTACCGTGTCGGTGAATGCAGGAGCTGCTGTGAAATTCACGTCAACAGGATCGAGACTTATTTTGTCCTCAACGAAGTAGCAGCTTTCGTCCCAGTAACCGTGAGTTTGAATGAAGTGCTCGAAGTCGCGGCGCTCTACTTCAAGTCTTTGATCTACTTCTTTGTAGATCAGGTATTCGACAACGATATAAAAGCTGCCTGCAACGATAGCGTAAGTGATGATCGAAAAGAAGATGTAGTAACGATTGGTCCGTGCGAGGAGCTTCACGTTTTCCCGAATTTATACCCGATACCGTAAATCGATTGAATGTAGTCGGTGCAACCTTTGTCTGCAAGTTTTTTCCGAAGGTTCTTGATGTGTGAATAAAGTATGTCGAACGAGTCGGCGGAATCGATATGGTCGCCCCAAAGATGCTCTGCCATCGCCGATTTAGTGAGAGCGATATCCTGGTTCGAGATGAAGAACATCAGTAAGTCGTATTCTTTTCTCGAGAGAATTACTTCCTGGTCTTGAACATACACTTTCCGAGCGTTGAAGTTGACGCGGATCTCTTCGAAACGGATCTCGTTGGCAGCATCGAAATTTCTCCTTCGCAGCAACGACTTCACGCGGGCATTCAACTCCGAAAGATGGAATGGCTTAGTGAGGTAATCGTCGGAGCCAATGTCGAGACTCTTGATCTTGTCTTCGACGGCGTTGCGTGCAGAGATGGTAATGATACCAGCCGATGAACGGATGGAACGAAGCGCTTCGACGAGATTGAAGCCGATGCCGTCGGGCAGGTTGATGTCGACTATTACGCAGTCGTAGCTGTAGAGGTGGATCTTTTCGGCAGCTTCGTCGTACGTATAAACGACCTCCGTGAGGAAGCCGTCTTTACCGAGGTGGCTTGCGATGCCATCGGCCAGTATGCGCTCATCTTCAATAATCAGAACCTTCACGCGTCAAAATTAGGCCTTCAAAGCTGGAAATATTCTGGAGTTTCAAATAATCCGTGGTTTTTAGCCCTATACCCACAAATTCCTAAATGTTTCCAGACTCCCGTGATAGGATTGCAGGATGAAGTTAACTGCAGTCCTTTTGGCGGTCGGGTGTGTTGTCTTCGGACATCATGTCGTGCGCGGTCAAACCTATAACCTCGAGGAGGTTTTGGAAATGGGTCGAACGAGCTATCCTTCGATCAAAGCAAGAGCAGCAGATGCGCGCGGGTCGACCAGCGATGCGAGGGCTGCTGCACTCGAATATCTTCCGAAAATACAGGCTCAACATCAATACACATACGCCACGAGCAACAGCGTGCAGGGATCTTATTACGCGAACCCTGTAGTGCTTTCGCCGTCGGGTGGTATTCGCGATGGGAACATCAACACCGCTACGTGGGGAAGCTATTCATCTGTATTGCTGGAATGGAATGTATTCAACTTCGGAAAGGTGAGTGGTACGGTGAAAGCCGCGCGCTCCATCGCAGAGAGCAGCCAGGCTGCATACGAGAACGAATTGTTTCAACATCAAATACGAACTGCAGACGCATACCTTCTTACGCTGATGGCTCAAAAGCTTTCGGCGATACAACAAACAAACGTGGAGCGTGCACTAAGATTTCGCGATGCCGTAAGAGCGGGCGTGATCTCAGGGATGCGTGCCGGCGTAGACAGCTCTTTGGCAAGTGCAGAGTATGCGAAAACAAAATTACTGATGCTCGATGCGGAGCGCAGCTATCGATCGCAACAACTGAGATTGCTTGAACTCTCGGGTGTTGCCGATCAATCGTCTGTGTCGATCGATAGCATCGGTTTCTTTACGAACGTTCCGGCAAGGTCGCTCGAAGAATTTAATGTAACGACGAATCCACTGCTTACATCATTTCGCAAGCGCGTAGATGCAACGCAGGCAAGAAGCATCGCGATAAGGAGATCTTACCTTCCTTCGATCACTGTTGTTGGTGCTGCGTGGGCACGTGGTTCCGGTGTTTCGAGTAACGACACGTTCACAACAGACTTCAGCTCAGGCACCAAATACCAGGTGAGCAATTATTTGCTGGGAGGCGCATTGAAGTGGACGATCAGCGATTTCGCTGCCGTACGCCAACGATATAAAGGCGAACAGTATCGCACGGTGAGAGACCAGGAGCTTTACAACGAACAGGCCTTGAGTGTTCAACGCCAACTGAGAGATGCCGACATGCAGTTCGATGTTACGATGGAGCAGGCACGAATGGCCCCGATCCAGCTTGCGGCAGCACGTGTGGCTTATCAACAGGCGAACGCCAGGTACAAAAGCGGTCTTACCGATCTGCCGACATTGTTGCAAAGCATGTTTGCGCTCAACAGGGCCGAAGCGGACATGGCAATTTCTTATGTGAACGTTTGGCGTTCATTGCTTGCCGTTGCCGCCGCGAAGGGCGACTTCTCAATTTTCATGAAATCAGTACAGTAAAAGCTTCTTAAGATGAATGAACTCATTCGTAGTGCGTTGAGAAAACCGATATCCGTAATGGTGGGGATCTTCGGTATCGTGTTTTTCTCAATTCTTTCAATAAGATCCATACCTGTCGACATCTTTCCCGATCTCGACCTTCCGACCATCTATGTTGTACAGCCTTATGGGGGAATGGCTCCCGACCAGATGGACGGTTTTATCACGACACGTTACCAGGATCACTTCCTGTATGTTTCGGGGATCCGCGATGTTGAGGTGAAAACGATCCAGGGTATGTCGCTGATAAAGCTCCAGTTTTACCCGGGCACCGACATGGCGCAGGCAGCGGCTGAAGTGGCTAACAATATTTCACGTGCGAAGGCTTATATGCCCGAAGGAACAGTGCCACCACAGGTTCTTCGTTTCGATGCGAGCTCTGTGCCCGTTGGGCAGTTGGTGTTCTCAAGCTCTACAAGATCGCTCAACGAGATCCAGGACTATGCATCGTCCCGCGTGAGGCCGATGTTCTCGAAGATCGAAGGTGTATCGAGCCCGCCACCGCTCGGTGGAAATCAAAGGACCATTGTGATCAAAGTAGATCCGCAGCGTTTGCGCAGCTATAAGCTTACACCTGAAGAAGTTATTCGTGCTATTACTGTGAACAACACGCCGTCGCCTGCCGGTAACATCCGTATTGGCGACAAGGCACTGATGACACCTGTAAACTCGTTGATCGATAAACCTAAAGACTTTCTTAATATTCCTGTTCGTGTTGGTCATGGGCCGACAGTTTTCATAAGAGATATCGGTACAGTAGAAGATGCTGCCGATATAACAGTTGGTTATGCGTTGGTGCAGGGACGTCGTGCGGTCTATATCCCGGTTGTTAAGAAGTCGGATGCGTCGACGTTATCCGTTGTGAATAACATTCGCGCGGCACTTCCCAGTCTTCAGAATGCGATACCGGAAGATGTGAAGATCTCCTACGAGTTCGACCAGTCGACCTATGTTACTAACTCGCTGAAGAGTCTCGTTACGGAAGGGGCCTTAGGTGCGTTGTTGACCGGATTGATGGTGTTGTTATTCCTTCGCGACTGGCGAAGCGTGATCATCGTTGTGATCACGATACCTATATCGGTGCTGAGTGCGATCATCCTGCTGAATCTATTTGGACAAACCATCAACATCATGACGTTAAGTGGTCTTGCGCTGGCTGTCGGTATTTTGGTGGACCAGGCAACGGTTACGATAGAGAACATTCATCAGCATCTCGAGATGAAGAAGCCGAAGGCCGAAGCGATCTGGGATGCGTGCAGGGAAATTGCGTTTCCCGAATTGCTGATCCTGTTGTCGATACTTGCTGTGTTTGCGCCGGCCTTCGTGATGTCCGGTATTCCGCGTTCGATGTTTCTTCCCTTGTCGTTGGCCGTGGGCTTCGCAATGATCGCATCGTTTCTTTTATCGCAAACCTTCGTACCGGTATTGGCCAACTGGTTGCTGAAAGGTCATGAAGAGGTACAGCATGAACATAAAGTTACCGGCTTCGATCGCTTTAGGGACAAGTATATTTCCGTTCTTCGGAAGATCATGCAGCGTGGTAAGATGTGGACGGCTGTTTACATCTCGGTTGCCGTTCTTGTTATTGCAGGAAGCTTCATTATTATCGGAACCGACATTCTTCCCAAAGCAAACAGTCACCAGTTTCAATTAAGGATCCGTGCACTGGATGGAACCCGCGTTGAACGTACCGAACAGATGACGTTAAAGATCCTCGATCTTATTAAAGAAGAAGTGAGCGATAACGTAGACATCTCTTCGGCTTACGTAGGCAACGTGCCAACCAGCTATGGAACATCGCAGGTGTTCGTATTCAACAGCGGTCCTCACGAAGCTGTGATCCAGGTGTCGCTGAATGAGCATTACAAAGTTCGTATCGACCAGCTCAAAGAAAATCTTCGTGAAAGGATTGCTAAGGCGATGCCACAGCTCCGGGTTTCTTTCGAGCCGATCGAGCTTGTAGATAAGATTATGAGCCAGGGTGCAGCAACTCCGATTGAAGTGAACGTGGCAGCGAAAGACATCGAAGAGGCCGAGCGCTTCGCGTTGAAGATCGTGAGAAACATGCAGCAGATAAGTTTCCTTCGCGATGTGCAGATTGCCCAGCCGATGGCTTATCCGATCCTGAAAATAGAAATGGATCGCGAGCGTGCAGGACAAATGGGAGTGACGCCGACGCAGGTCGCGAGATCACTTGTCGCTGCAACATCGTCGAGTCGTTTTACAGATAAGAACCTGTGGCTCGATAATTCCAAAGGGCTTGCGTACCAGGTCCAGATCCAGATCCCTGAGCATGAAATGTCGTCGGTGGATGACATCCGGAATATTCCATTGCAGAGCGGATCGCTTCACCCGACGTTAACGGACGTGGCTACTTTTTCGGAAGAAACTGCGCCGGGTCAGTATGACCGTTCGGGGCCTAACAGGCTTGTGACGATCACGGCCAACCTGCACCACGTAGATCTCGGTACCGCGAGTAAAGCTGTTGATAAAGCAATAGCCGAAGCAGGGGAACCTCCACGTGGTATGGTGATCGATTTCAAAGGACAGGTTCCATTATTGAAGGAGACATTAACAAGCTTGCAGGGAGGTTTGGCTATCGCTATCGTGATCATATTCCTGATGCTTGCGGCAAACTTCCAGTCATTCAAGCTCGCGTTCGCGATACTTTCATCGGTGCCCGCGGTGCTTGCGGGATCATTGATCTCGTTGCTCATCTGCGGTGCTACGCTCAACCTGCAGTCGTACATGGGCATGATCATGTCGGTGGGCGTGTCGGTTGCGAATGCGATCCTGATGATCACGAACGCCGAGAATCTCCGGCTTGAGTTGAAAGATCCGATGCGCGCGGGTGTTGTTGCGGCAGGCAGTCGTATTCGTCCAATTCTCATGACGAGCATCGCGATGATTGCAGGCATGGTACCGATGGCAACAGGAATGGGTGAAGGTGGCGACCAGATTGCCCCGTTAGGCCAGGCCGTGATTGGAGGATTGGTCGCCTCAACATTAGTGTCGTTGCTGATCTTACCGGCTGTGTTCTCCATCGTGCAGAAGAAAGCTTCTTATATATCAGTCTCGCTGGATCCTGAAGATGAAGCGAGCAAGTACTATCGTTTCAAGAAATCTTAATTAATGAGTCATGAAGAGGATCTTATTCATACTGTTATCGATCGCAATGCTCTCGTGCGGAAAGGAAGAGAGGAAAACAAAAGAAGCCCAGCAGGCGCCGTTACTCGAAGTTACTTCCGTGCGAAGCCTCCAGCCTTCGATGCAGGTTGTATTGCCGGGTGAGCTCAAGCCATGGAATCGCAGTAATCTCCATCCGAAAGTAAAAGGCTACGTGGGACAGGTGGTGGTAGATCGCGGAACGATCGTAAAGAAGGGTCAACTGCTTGCTGTGCTCGAGGCGCCGGAGATCGTGGCATCATTCAATCATGCACAGGCACAGGTGGCATCGGCGGAAGCGAATGTGATCGAACAGCGATCGAAAAAGACGATCAGTGCAAGCACATACAAACGAATCCTCGAGACAAGCCAGACTGCGGGCGCGGTATCGGCTAACGAACTCGATATTGCTTACGCACGCATGATGTCCGACAGTGCGTTGTCGCAAGCTGCCGAAGAAAATCTTCGCGCTGCACAGGCACAACTGGCTTCGGAACAGCAGCTCGTTCAATACCTGCAGGTAAAAGCACCGTTCGATGGAAACATCACGGAAAGAAACGTGAGCCCTGGCGACCTCGTGGGGCCAGAGCCTGGATCGAAACCGATGTTTATCATCGAAGACCGTTCAAAATTGCGACTCACGATAGCCGTGCCTGAGAATCTTTCGAACGCCGTGAAAGAAAAAAGTGTGGTGACGTTTACAACCGAAGCCGATCCATTGAAAGAGTACAAGGCCGACTTTGCCCGGAGCTCGAACTCGTTACAAGAGAACAATAGGACGATGCTGGCCGAGTATGATTTCATCAACACGAATGGCGACCTGAAAGCAGGAATGTATGCCGAGGTAATTATTCCTGTGATGAGAAACCGTCCAACACTTTTTGTTCCGCGGAGCTCCGTACTTCATTCCACCGAAGGTGTGTTTCTCGTAAAGGTGAACAACAATATGGCCGAGTGGGTCAGTGTTCGGAAAGGTAATTCGGTCGACTCGCTTGTCGAAGTTTTCGGACCAGTGCAGGAAGGCGACCGGATTGTGAGACATGCCAGCGAAGAAGTTCGCAACGGCCAGGCCATCAGGGCCAAATAACAACGGTTAGGATATTAAATGACATTCGTTAAATTGACTTCACAAAATTCTGATCATGAAACTTATTCTTTCCGCACTCATCATTTTTGCGATGCCGTTCTTTCAAACTGCAACCAAGAAGAAAGTAATCTTCTTTGGCGATTCTATCACACAAGCTGGCGTTCAGCCCACCGGTTACATCACGAAAGTGGGAGAGATGGCCGCAAAGGATAAGAAGGCAGACCAATATGAATTTGTCGGTGCTGGCATCGGCGGGAATAAAGTATATGATCTCTACCTGCGCGTTGAAGACGATGTGCTCTCGAAGAGTCCCGACATCGTGGTGATCTACATCGGTGTGAACGATGTGTGGCACAAGCAATCTTCAGGCACCGGCACCGACTACGATAAGTTCGAAAGATTTTACAACGCTCTGTTGAAGAAATTCAAAGACAAGAATATCAAGGTTATTCTCGCAACGCCTGCAGTTATTGGCGAACGTACCGACAACAGCAACCAGTTGGACGGAGATCTGAATCGATACAGCAATCTTATTCGTTCCATTGCGGCTGCAAACAATCTTCCATTGGTCGATCTTCGCAAGGGCTTCATCGAATACGGAAAACAGAACAATCCCGAGAATAAGGAACAGGGAATCTTAACGACCGACCGCGTTCATCTTAACGACAAGGGCAATGAGTTTGTCGCTGCCGAAATGTGGAAGGCAATCCAGTCTGTGAAATAGATCCCTTACAGCTTCGAATTACTTACGAAAGCAATAAACTTACCATCGGGCGACCAGCTTGGCACGTTGATCGTGCCCTGTCCACCATATATATAAGCGATGGTTTTTGGAACGCCGCCTGCTGTCGGCATCAATCGCAGGTATGTCTTCTTGTAGAATGGATGTGTGCTCGGATCGATCTCTTTAGGGAAAGAGATGTACAATACCCATTTGCCATCCGGTGAGAAGTGTGGGAACCAATCGTTGTACTCATCGAACGTTACCTGTTCCTGGTTGCTTCCGTCCGGTTTCATCTTCCATAGTTTCATTGTACCAGTCCGAACAGAGTTGAACCAGATCGACTTTCCATCCGGTGTATATTCGGGACCGTCATCGAGCGATACCGCATCCGTGAGACGCGTTTCTTTTTTCGAAGCCACATCAACTGCGTAGATATCGAAGTTGCCGTTGCGCTGACCAGTGAAGAGCAATGTCTTTCCATTGGGCGACCAGCCGTGAAGATAGGAATGACCGGAATTCTCATCGGTGATCTTCGTTGGATTATCGGATCCGGTAACTGGCAACGTGAAGATCGTGGAGGTTCTTTTTTCGCCAACGTGATTACTGATGCCGATCATCTTTCCGTCGAACGACAACACGTGGTCGTTGTTGTTAGACGTCGCAGTACCGGTGTTCAGCTTTTCGATGCTGCCCGACTTGAGATCGTAACGAAACAAAAATCCTTCGGAGTTATAAATGAGATACTTGTTATCGGGAGTCCAGTTTGGAGCCTGTAATGAATTAGGAGCGCTGTGAATGATCTTTCGTTTGCCCGTTGCGATATCCATGATCTCGATGTGACTTCCGAGATAATCGCGGTAAGGGCGGTAGTCTTTCGAAGGCGGGATGATGATCTGAACGTTGCTGAAGATAGCTTGCTCCGCAACATCTTCGGAGTGGGAACAAATGAATAAGCCCAGCAGGATCTCTTCGTTGAGCGCAACTTCTTTCGTTACCGACTTATAGTTCTCACCATAAGGCGCTGCCGAAAACGTGAATGTATTGCCGATGCGTTCGAGCTCGATCTCTGTCGGGTGGAATGATGACAGAATGATGTGATCCGTTTTAGTAGCCGTTGTGTCGCGATACTGTAGTGATGTGAGTATGTCGCCGTGAACGGCGCCGTCGACATAACGTGAGTCGGGAGTAGCTTGATCCCTGGCGATGATGCCGATCTTACGATGATCAGCAGAGCCTTTACCAACGAATTGCACGGTAGCACGCATCATGAAATCGCCCTTGATCTTCTTCCATGCGAAATGGAACTGGTCGCTGGTGTCCCACATGTTGGCGCCGCCGCCTGTCATTGTGTAGGTTTGATCTTCCTTGTTATAGACGATCGATCCTTTCGTCTTTGGATTTCCGATGTCCTGGTGGTTTTCAAAAATGCCAATTTGTGCGATTGCAGTTAAATGCAAACAAAGGAAGAATGCGAAAAGGATAAGTTTCATAGGATGCAGGCTTTTCTCACGGAAAGCACGGAAAACACTGAATTTTTGCTTAGGATTTATCCGTGTTTTCTGTGCTTTCCGTGAGCGTAACGTTATTGTATTCTTGAAAATAACCTTTTCCAGCGAACCTTGTTAAAGAAATCACCTTCCTGGTCGATCGACATCCACACAAACAATGCCTTTCCCACCACGTGATCGTCGGGTACGAAGCCCCAGTAGCGCGAATCCTCGGAGTTATTGCGATTATCGCCCATCATAAAAAAATAGTCCTGCTGAAAAGTATATTCGGTTAGCTCTTTGCCGTCGATGATAAGATGGCCCTTATCGACCTGGACATTCTTTTGGTGATCGTACAGGCTAATCGTGCTGCCATACAGATCCATCGTGCTGTCGTTGACCTGTATGGTCATACCTTTTTTAGGAATGGTGAGTGGTCCGTAGTTGTTCTGATTCCATCCATAACGGGCGGTCGGGAAAATGTCGGGTTCGGGTAATACGCTGCGTGCCTGGTCGAGCTCTATGGATTCGATATAGTTCAGCTGTTTTAATTCGGCAACCTTGTCGGCCGTGAGCCACATGCGGTAGAGCGCTTTGCCCCTGGAATCATCGCCGCCATAATATTGATCGTCGGAACCAAGGCCGAGACGCTGCAGATTCTTCTCGCTGATCTGTTCGGTAGCAACAACGATGTAACTAAACTTGGAGCCGGGTGGATTGGGGAACGCAACACCATTTACATACACCTGGCGATCGCGAACTTCAAGGCGATCACCCGGAAGGGCGATGCATCTTTTTACATAATTGCTCTTCAATGTTATGGGATGTCTTACACCCTTGTTGGATTTGAGGTCGGGTACATTGAACACGACAACGTCGCCCTGCTTAACGTGACTGATACCGGGGAGACGGTAGGAGGGCAGTTCGATCCAATCGAGGTACGACGGGATCTCGGTGCCCCAGATCGTTTGATGTGTGAGTGGGATCTGCAACGGCGCGCTGGTGGTGCGGGTGCCGTAATGGAATTTGCTTACGAAGAGGAAGTCGCCAACGAGGGCAGAATCTTCCATACTTGGTGTTGGAATCACGAATGCTTCCACGGTGGTCCACCGGATGAGCGTGGCAGCGATGACTGCGAATGTGATGGCGTTAAACCATTCCCGGCCTTTTGATACGGGCTTCTTGGGCTGTTGTTTTTTCCAGAATTTCAGATTCATGATAGTTATCTCGAACGGTTTGTGAAGTTACTGGTTTTGCCGGTTATGTAATCGGCTTAATGTTAAGTCAATGTTACGTGCAGGTTATAAATACAACTTTACGGTAATATTACTCACGGTATTTTTAACCCCAGAAACAGCTAAAAATCCTGTTTTTGACCGCCGTGAGAAAAGCAGCCCTGGCGATTTTGATTGCCGCCACCCTTCCCTCCGTAACATTTTCGCAATCTCATCCTACCGACAAGGTATCGCAGGCAATCGAGTGGTTCTCGCTCTCCAACAACATTAAAGTACACAAGAGACTGAGCTTTTTGGTGGAAGGGCAGTTCCGTTTTGCGGGCCAGTTCCAGCCGATGCAGTTCCAGTTCAGGACTGGCGCCGACATTCACATCACCAAAAACTTTTCGGTGATGCCGCTCGGCTATGTTTACACATGGAACCCGACCTACGGCAAGCAGCCTGCGCAATACGTGAACAACGAACATCGCTTTTACCAACAGGTGTTCTATAAGCATCATGCAGGCAAGTTTCATTTCTCGCACCGCGGCCGTCTCGAAGAACGACACATCCAGGTTCATACAATGGAGAATGGTGAAGTTATTAACGAGGGTTATGATCGTTACCTCACCCGCTTTCGCTACAGGCTGATGGTGAATGTTCCTTTCAAGGGAACGGAGATCGCTCCGAAGACGACGTTCGCAAGCTTCTATAACGAAACGTTTATTGAATGGGGCAAGGGTGTTGTTCACCGTGCACCGGACCAGAATCGTTTGTTTGCTGGCGTTGGATACCAGGCAAGCAAGAAGTTTACGATGACTGGAGGATTCTTATATCACATGCTCGTGAAGCTGAATGGCGTTCAGCAGGAGAATAACTTTGGCTTCCAGGTAAACGCGACTTACAATTTTGATCTTACCAATCAATAACTTTTACTTTCCCCCGGCAGCCTTCAGATCGGCAAGGCAATTAGCATCAAGAGTAGGATAGGTGTCTCCGCCCAATACGTTAGTAAGGTTGATGTTGCTTTCAGTCTTCCAGTACATCAAACATTCTGTGTTGGAGCAATGTGCACCATGATCTGTGTCCTTATGCGATGTTACCATGGGCGTTCCGTTGTCGACCAATCCGAGAAGGTGACAGAACTCATGCTCAATAACAACAGACTCCAGCGTTACCACCGAAGGCATATCGGGCTTTACGTAATTGTAAACGGATTTCTCAAAGATGACGATCGAAGACGCATTGTATGAGAGGCCCAGTACTTTTTGTGTGTCGGTGCTTTCGGTGTACTCTGTATCCAAAAACATGATCCACGCGGTGATCGTCTTCCCGGAAGTAGTAGTTATTCTTTGCGCTTTCTCTATCGCACGAATCTCGTCGACGTCGATCCTGGTTTTATCTGTTTTCGGAATTGCATGCTGGGTAACTGTAATGCCTACCGACTTATTCAATCGTGCATTAAGAAAAGTGACGAGGTTATTGAGAGAGGTAGCGTTAGGCTGGTAGCCAGCAACATAAGCTACTTCTATGTTTAACGTGGTATATGTGTTCTGGGTAAGAAAATCGACGGGATGAACGCTTGCATTGATTAAAAACGGAGACGGTTCATCGTCTTTATTACAACTGATCGCTACAGCCAACAGCGCGGCTACGATAAGCGATCTTAACTTAAATAATTTCATTATTTTCTGTTAAGACAAATTGTAGACCAATTCAGGATGATCTAAAATGAGCCTGAACCAATATGTGTACTCTTCTGGATTTTTTCTCACTTCCTCACGCAACTTCGACAAGTTTTCGAAGCGCCACTCATCTACTTCGTCGCGATTGATTTGGGGCTCGCCATCATAACGGGCAATGTATACATGGTCGTATTCGTGCTCCGTAAGATTGTTTTCGAGGGCTGTCTTATAGATGAATTTGTGAGAAAATTCGGGGATGGCGTCGATGCCCATTTCCTGTTTGAGTTTCCGTCGCATCGCACTTTCGATGTTCTCGTCGGGCTGCGGGTGACTGCAACAGGCATTGGTCCACAACCCACCGCTGTGGTACTTTTTCCACGAACGTTTCTGTAAAAGCATCTGTCCTTTCGAATTGAAGACGAGTATCGAAAACGCACGGTGAAGCAATCCCTTACGGTGTGCTTCCATCTTTTCCATGGTGCCGATCGCATTGTCGTTCTCGTCAACAAGAATTACCTGCTCCATCAGATGAGATTTAGCTGGTGTTTAACGTACGAGTAAAAGAGTATAGACAGCTTATGGCGGTTTCGGATCCTGATGCGTTCTTTCATAACAAATCCCGGGGCGGTATTCCTGATCTTTTTGAACAGTGCCAGGTAGTAAAGATACGCAACATAAACACCCAACTTCGAAGATCTTGGAAGTTTACGGATCCCCTCGAAACCCATTTCAAAATCCTGCTTTATTCCCTGCTCTATTTTCTTTTTACAACCTTCGTCAAACTTTTCGATGTCGACACCGGGGAAGTACACCCTTCCCAGCCCATTGTAGTCTGCATTGAGATCGCGGAGGAAGTTGATCTTCTGAAACGCGGAACCCAGCTTCATCGCGTTGGGCTTCAGTTGCGCAAACAACTGCTTATCACGAACACAGAACACGTGCAGGCACATCAATCCAACCACTTCGGCCGATCCCAACACGTATTCTTCGAAGCCGCGCTGATCGTACGATCGCTGCGTGAGATCCATCTCCATACTTTTCAGAAACGTATCGACCAACGAAATGTCGATGTCGTACTCGTGAACGGCAGATTGAAAACTATTGAGTACCGGGTTGAGACTTATTTTTTCATCGATGGCCGTCATCGTGTCATTGCGGAAGCGGAGCAGTAAGTCAGACTTATTGTAATCATGAAACGAGTCAACGATCTCATCGGCGAAACGAACAAAACCGTAGATGGAGTAAATGGCGTTGCGGAGCTCGTTGCCAAGGCAACGAATGCCAATGGAGAATGACGTACTGTAAGCGTGTGTAGTAAGCTTCGAAACTTCTATAGATACGTTATCAAATAGATCCTTCGCTGTCATCCTTTTTTATTTACGATTTACGAGGTACGATGTACGATTTTTGCAACAACCTGTCCCGAGATGATCGCTGGTGGAACTCCCGGACCAGGCACTGTTAATTGTCCCGTGTAAAATAGATTCCTCACTTTTTTACTGATGATAGACGGCCGCAAATGCGCTGTTTGTTTAAGTGTATTTGCGAGACCATAAGCATTTCCTTTCCATGCATGATAGTCGCGCGTGAAATCGGCATGCGCATAAGACCTGCTGAACACGATGTTGTCGCGTATAGATTGGTTCGTCAATCGTTCGAAGCGTTCGATGATCATGTGGAAATATTTCTCACGAAGCTCTTGTGTGTCGTCTAAACCGGAGGCCACAGGAATTAAGAACACGAGATTCTCGCAACCTGCCGGGGCAACAGTTGGATCGGTGGCCGACGTGCACGACACATAGAACTGCGGGGCCTTTGGCCATCGCGGAGTTTTATAGATATCTTCCGCGTGCACATCGAAGTCTTCGTCGAAGAACAAAGTATGATGTGTGATATCCTTGAGTTTTTTATTAAGTCCCACGTAAAACAGAAGTGCCGACGGTGCCATCACTCTTTTCTGCCAGTAGCTTTCGGTGTACCGGCGAGATCCGGCAGGCAACAATTCTTGTTCTACATGATTGTAGTCCGCTGCTGCAACAACATGATCGACAGCAATTCTTTCGTTGTTAACATAAATAGCGTCGATGCGGTTATCTTTTATCGAGAGCTTGCTGACTTCTGCATTGAAATGAAATCGAACACCCAACTCCTGCGCTAACGCAACCATCGCCTCCACAACTTTGTAAATGCCACCTTTCGGATACCACGTGCCAAGACTGATATCAGCATAGTTCATTAAAGTATACAATGCCGGTGTGTCTTTCGGAGATGCGCCGAGAAACAACACGGGAAATTCGAGCAACTGGATGATGCGCGGATCTTTGAAGAATTTTCTCACATACGACGACACCGATGAGAAGACATGAAGCTTGAAGACGTTCTTCAGAAGTTTGATGTCAGCAAACTCAGTTAATGAAAGACCGGGTTGATAAACCAGGTTGTTGATGCCGATGTCGTATTTTATTTTCGCTTCATCCAGGAACGAATGAAGTTTTGCTGAACTGCCCGGTTCCAATCGTTCAAAGAGATCATCTATTGAATGCGCAGGAACATCGATGTGGTTATTCGCAGCAAAGCAAATCCTGTATGAAGGATCTAATCGTATCAATTCATAGTAGTCGGAAACCTTCTTGCCAAAGAGAGCAAAGAACCTGTCGAATACATCAGGCATCCAGTAAAAACTCGGGCCCATGTCGAACTTAAATCCCTCGGATGAAAAGGTGCGCGCACGCCCGCCGGCGATGCCATTCTTCTCGTAGACGGTAACGTCATAGCCATCTTTCGCAAGGCACGCAGCAGCGGAAAGTCCAGAGAAACCCGACCCTATAACGGCAATCTTCTTCACTTTGAAGGTCAAAATTTAAGCAAAAAAGCCGCTTTGTTTAACTTTTATATATAAAAAGTTAAACAAATTGTTTAAGCTTCGAGATGTTGTTGGCCAGGTGGAAATTGGGAGGAAAAGCCAGTGCAATTTTTGAAACCGCGCCGCCTGTGGCAATGATCTTGGCACCGGGAAAATCCTGCGACAACGTATTGAAGAAGTTCTGTAGCTCTTTGGGCGGCCGTTCCGAGATGATCGAGGTAACAAACATGTGTGGACGATGCGAGTCGCCAATAGCCCGGAGATCATTGTAGGGAACCATCTGCCCAAGATAGATGACACGGAGACCTTCTTTTTTCAGTATGAAATGACAGAACAATAAGCTGATCTCGTGAAGCTCGTATTCGGGAAGAAAGAGCACGGCGCGCTTTGCTGACTTCTCTGCCAGCGGCAACGAGTCGATGGCAACGATGAGTTTTTGACGAACGAGGTTCGACACGAAATGTTCCTGTGCCGGTGTAATGTTACCTGTTTGCCAGAGAACACCGATGCGATCGAGGAACGGGTAGATAACTTCGGTGATAGTACGTTCGATGCCCAGGGCCTCCTGCAACCTACCCAGCAGCTCCTCGAACATTTCTTCGTCGAGGTCGATCATACACACGATCATCTGGTTGATGAACACATCGTCGTCGGTTTTCTTTTGCGCGAACTCGAGGACTTTTGAGATCAGTTGTTCACTGCTTAGATCTGCGATGTGTGAGATCTTAACACCGTGATTATTCAGTAAAGAGACGTTGATGATCTTTTTGAGGTCGTCGTCGGAATAGTAACGGATGTTGGTTGGGGTACGATGGGGCTCAATGAGCTTATAGCGTTTCTCCCAGATCCGTATTGTATGGGCTTTGATGCCGGAAAGGCGTTCGAGTTCCTTGATAGAATATTTTCCCATAAGTGGACTTCCGCACCTAAATTAGGGCAATGATCGAGATTGGCAAAGCGTGGTTCGACAGGAATGGGTGGACGCCGTTCGCGTTTCAATTGGAGGCCTGGGAGGCATATCTTTCCGGTAAAAGCGGGTTGGTGAATGCGCCGACCGGCAGTGGCAAGACTTATTCGTTGCTTGTGCCGATACTACTCGAGTTTCTACGGGATCATCCAAGGAAGCCGAAGAACGCTGGCCTTCGTGCGATCTGGATCACCCCGATCCGTGCGCTGTCGAAAGAGATAGAACATGCTGCCACTCGTGCTATCGAAGCACTTGATCTTCCCTGGAAAGTCGGCGTTCGCTCGGGCGATACTTCACTTGCAAAAAGGCAACGTCAGCGCGAAAGACCCCCGGAGCTTTTGATAACAACGCCAGAGAGTCTTCACCTGCTCCTGGCGTCGAAAGGTTACGCCGAATATTTTGCGAACCTGCATGCTGTTGTTGTTGACGAATGGCATGAGCTGATGGGATCGAAGCGTGGTGTGCAAATGGAACTTGCGTTGTCGCGATTGAAGAAGGTTTCGCCATCGTTGAAAATATGGGGCATCTCTGCAACGATCGGTAACATGGAGCAGGCGGTGGAAGTTTTGCTCGGTGATTATTATCGAAGGAAGAACACGACGATCATTCGCGCCAACATCAAAAAGAAAATAGACATCATCTCGATCTTCCCCGATGAAGTAGAGCGAATGCCGTGGGCAGGGCATCTTGGAATACAATTGCTTTCGAAAGTTATTCCAATTGTAAAGGCAAGCACGAGTACGTTGATCTTCACCAACACCAGATCGTTCGCGGAGATCTGGTACCAGAAGATGCTCGACATTGCTCCCGATCTTGCTGGCCAGATCGCCATGCACCATGGATCGATCAGTATGCAATTGCGACAATGGGTCGAAGAACAATTGCATGAAGGAAATTTGAAGTGCGTTGTCTGCACATCGAGCCTGGATCTTGGCGTCGACTTCCGGCCGGTTGAGACTGTGATCCAGGTGGGAAGTCCAAAGGGTGTTGCGAGATTCTTACAGCGCGGCGGGCGAAGCGGTCACCAGCCCGGTGCCACAAGCAGAATTTATTTTCTCCCGACGAATTCGTTGGAGCTTACAGAAGGAGCAGCGCTTCGCGAGGCGATGAATCGTAATATTATTGAAGAACGAATTCCATACGTGAGATCATTCGATGTATTGGTTCAATATTTAATAACACTCGCGGTCTCCGATGGCTTCACGGCCAACGAAATACTGGAAGAAGTAAGAGGCACATTCAGCTACTCAACAATAACCGACGACGAGTTTAACTGGTGCCTGAGATTTATTACAACAGGTGGTTCTTCGCTAACAGCATACAACGAATACCGTAAAGTGCTCTTCGAGAACGGGCGTTACTATGTTGATAACAGGATGATCGCGATGCGTCACAGGCTCTCGATCGGAACAATTGTTGGCGACAACTCGCTGCTGGTAAAATATGTGAGTGGAAAATATCTCGGCATGATCGAAGAGTATTTTATCGCGGCACTGAATCCGGGCGACGTGTTCTGGTTTGCGGGCCAGGCCCTGGAGCTTGTTCGTGTTAAGGAGAACGAAGCGCATGTGCGAAAATCGAAACGCAAGTCGGGCAAAGTTCCTTCATGGCAGGGCGGAAGAATGCCGTTATCGTCGCAGCTCAGTGAAATGATCCGATTTAAGATCGATGAAGCTGCGAAGAACAAAGAGAGTGACGCAGAGATGAAATTCATTAAGCCTTTGATGGAGTTTCAGCGGACGAGATCGCACTTGCCCGCGAAGGACGAATTTTTGGTGGAGTATTTTCATACGAGTGAAGGCTATCATGTGGTGATGTATCCTTTCGAAGGACGGAATGTTCACGAAGGGATGGCGGCGCTGGTAGCATACCGGATTGCACAGATCCAGCCGATCACTTTTTCGATAGCGATGAATGATTACGGGTTCGAACTGCTGTCGGACCAGGAGATCCCGATCTACGAAGCAATCGAGACGGATGTGCTTGGGTCGAACGACCTTTTGAAAGACATACAGGCAAGCATCAACTCCACCGAAATGGCGCGCCGCAAGTTTCGCGACATCGCCGCCATATCAGGACTCGTGTTCAAAGGATTTCCCGGGAAACAGATCAAAGACAAGCATCTTCAATCTTCATCGCAGCTTTTTTTTAACGTGTTCCATGAGTATGAATCCAATAACCTGCTGTTGCTGCAGGCCTACGAAGAGGTGATGGATTTTCAGTTGGAAGAAAGCAGGCTTCGAAGAGCACTCGAGCGGATCAGCAACCAGAAGATCATCGTTAAAGAACCGGATAAACCGACGCCATTCGCGTTCCCGATTATGGTTGATAGAACGAGAGAGAAACTTACCTCTGAGAAGTTGGCGGATAGGGTGAAGAGAATGATGATGGACTGGGACGAGAGTTAAAAGTGAAAGGTGAATAGTGAAAAGTTTTACCGCACGATATATGAAAAAATTATTATTACTATTTATCATTTTTAGTGGGTGCAGTCAAAAAGAGCAACCTGTCACTGATGATATCACATCTAAAATTGAAAACGGTCTTATTGATGGCGAGGTATATTTTGATGGAGACAAGACCTATACAATCCAGGAGCGAATGGAATCGTACGGCGTTCCCGGTGTGAGCATCGCGGTGATCAAAGACAACAAAGTTGTTTGGACGAAGGCTTATGGGATCATGGACAAAGAGACCAAAGAGCCCGTTACCACAACAACACTCTTCCAGGCCGGGTCGATCAGCAAACCCGTTGCTGCTTACGGAGCGCTGCATGCTGTCGAAGAAGGAAAAGTTACGTTGACCGACGAAGTGAACAAGTATCTCACAACCTGGAAAATTCCCGACAACGAATTCACAAAAGAAAAGAAAGTTACACTAGGGCAGTTGCTCAGTCACACCGGCGGACTTACCGTTCACGGTTTTCTTGGTTACAGTCCGGATCTCCCGGTTCCCACACTCATGCAGGTGCTCGATGGAACACCGCCCGCCAACTCGCCACCCATTCGTGTGGACAAAATACCCGGTGGAAATTTTCGTTACTCCGGTGGAGGCTACAGCGTGATGCAGCAAATGATGATCGACGTTTATGGTAAAACATATCCGGAGATCGAGAAAGATCTTGTGCTTGGTCCGCTGCAGATGACCAACAGTACTTACGAACAACCTCTCGATTCAACAAAAGTGAAGACGGCCGCAACGGGCTATCTTCCAAACCACGAACAGACCAAAGGCAAACGACACACCTATCCCGAAATGGCGGCTGCCGGGTTGTGGACTACTGCGGAAGACCTTGCGAAGTTTGCTATCGACGTTCAGCTGGCAGTGAAGGGCGAGAGCAAGATCATATCGAAACAAATGGCCGATAAGATGCTTACGCCTGTAGATGCAGGTTATGGACTCGGTTTAGGTGTTAACAATCTTAATGGTGATGTTTATTTTGGTCATGGCGGTTGGGACGAAGGATTTTCAAGCGAACTCATTGCGCATCGCGATAAAGGTTATGGTGTTGTAATACTTACTAACTCCAATCATCCGCAGTTTATTACCGAAGTCATTCGTTCTGTTGCACGTGCATATGGTTGGGACAATTACGTCCCGGTGTTTAAGAAGCAATCAGCTAATAAAACCAAGGTCGATAAAGTTGTTGGACGTTATCGCAACGGGACTGATGGCCGGATCACCGTTTCGAATGAAGGTGACCAGTTGTTCTTTAAGTACATCCGCAGAGACAAAGCTGACGAACTGACGCCGGTAAGCGATTCAACTTTCATCATTGGAAGATCGCGCGCCCTTGTCCAGTTCAAAGAGACTGAAGGTAAACCGATCGATCTCGTGATAACGAATGACGGTCAGCATGGTGGAAGTCATTTGAGGGCCGACGAAAAAGAAATGACCCCTTATGAATATCTCATCAAGGGCGAGTTCGATAATGCGCAGAAGGGTTACGAGGCGTTGAAGAAAGCAGACCCGAATGATGGTTCGGTAAATGAAGACAACTTAAACTCACAGGGATATCAGCAGCTTGAGAAAAACAAGAAGCTTGCGTTGGATCTCTTCAGGATCAACACCATTCTATATCCCAATAGCTTTAATGTTTACGATAGCTATGGCGATGCACAGCAAGCCAATGGAGATACCAAAGGTGCTATTGAAAGCTATAAGAAAGCTTTGAAGCTGAATCCGAAGAGCGAAGAGACTGCGAGGAAGTTAAAAGATATTTCTAAATAGTAAGAACAAGCTTCCCGACAACACCATTACGACAGGAAGTGTGAGCAACCATGCGAGAAGGATGTTCCGGATCGTGTCGGCCTGGAGATTTTTGATGCCCTTGCTGGCCACCATACTTCCGGCGATACCAGACGACAACACGTGTGTTGTACTTACGGGAAGTGCGAACTGGCTCGATAGGCCGATGGTTATTGTTGCCACCATTTCGGCGCTTGCTCCTTGTGCGTATGTGAGATGTTGTTTACCGATCTTTTCACCGATCGTTTTTACGATGCGCTTCCAGCCGATCATAGTTCCAAATCCAAGTGACAAGGCGATCATAGCGATAACTCCGATTGGTGCGTAGTCAGTTGCCCTGCGAAGCGACTTCAGATTTTTGTCGAGCGTGTTGCGGTCTGCGATGCTGATGCGGAGTTCGTCTTTTTTCATCACACCGCGAATGTTGCGGTCGATGAGGAGGATGTCTTTCCTGATGGCGAACCTTTCTTTGCGTGGAATGGAACGGAGTCCCTGCACAGAGGCAAATTTCATTCGAAGCTCTTCGCTCATCCTTTTCGTTTCTGTGATCTTCACGCTGTCTACCGCAGCGAGGCTCCGTACATCTACAGTATTTACGATGGAGCTTATCGTTTCAAGGTTAGGTGCAACTTCTTTGCTGTCGAGGTTTGCATTGAGTGCGAAGAAGCCGGGAACGATACCGATAAGTACGAGCATGATGAGACCAACACCTTTCTGTCCATCGTTTTGTCCATGGAAGAAGCTAACGCCAGTACATGTGAGTAAGAGGATGCCGCGGATCCATGGTGGGGGTGGAGAGTTTTTCTTTGGCTCTTTGAAAAGATCCTCGCTATCGGCACGGCCTTTCGTGAGAACGCGAATGAGGAACATGATACCGATGGTGAGTGTGAAGCCGAAGGCGGGAGATATCAATAAGGACATGCCGATCTTCGAAGCCTGCGACCAATCTACCGCTACACCGGTAGATTCAGGAAGCAATCCGTATGCTATACCGACACCGAGTATCGATCCGATCAATGTATGAGAGCTGGAACATGGAATACCGAAATACCATGTGAGAAGGTTCCATGTGATGGCGCTGCAAAGTAAGGCACCGATCATGGCAAGTCCGTGGGCAATATTCTGATCGACCAGCGATTCGACGGGCAGCAGGTTAACGATACCCATTGCCACCCCGATACCACCTGCGAACACACCGATGGCGTTCATGAAGCCTGACCATATTACGGCAACCCATGGTTTCAGTGAGTTAGTATAAATAACGGTAGCAACTGCGTTGGCCGTGTCGTGAAAACCGTTGACAAATTCGAAGCCACACGCAGCAATCAGACACACAATGAGTAGTATGGAGTAGGAGAGCTCTAACTCAAACATGTGCGGGTATTTTAAGGGTGTTTAGTTTAAGAAAGGCCCAATTTATGCCGGGCATTCTCGCCCAATGTTATGACAATGTTAACATTTAAAGTAGGTTGCGGATTAAAATATTTTGAATTATAACGATTATCGCAAGACGTTGATAATCAAAAAATTAGTATCATTCGACATGCGCGTGGTTGTTGGAAATTTGTCGTTGGAATTGCTTCCTCAGAAGGCGATCTCTCTGCCTTCTGAGAAAACCTTATTGATTGCCGATCTGCATCTCGGTAAAGTGAATCATTATCGCAAAGCAGGATATCCTGTGCCCACGAAAGCCAACGATGAGAACACTGCTGTACTCATCGACCTGTTGAATCATCACAAGCCTGAAAAGATGATATTTCTTGGCGATCTTTTTCACAGTCATTATAATGAAGAGTGGGAAGTACTTGGCCAGGTGATCCGGCATTTCACATCTACTTCTTTCGAACTTGTGATGGGCAATCACGATATCATGAGCACACTTCAGTATGAACGTCACAACGTGAAGATCCATCATGAAGAGCTTCGCATCGCAGACCTGTTGCTGACACATGCGCCGCTGGAAGATCCGCCGCCTGGTGTTTACAACCTCGCGGGACATATTCATCCTGGCGCACGATTGTATGGCAAGGGACGACAGGCATTGTTGTTGCCGTGCTTTCATTTTGGAAAACTGCAGGGATTGTTACCTGCCTTTGGTTCATTTACTGGATTGTACCCGGTGCGTGTGGTGAAGGGAGACCAGGTGTTTGTAATTGCTGAACATGAAGTGATTGAGATCAATAATGAAGCGGCGTTAAAATGAGAGTGTCGTTGATCATCTTATTATTTATTTCGAAAACGGTCTATTCACAAGACACAACAAAACTTTCACTCCTCTTCATTGGCGACATCATGCAGCACGATACGCAGATCGCTGCAGCCTTCGATGCAACCACAAAAAAATATGACTACACCGGGTGTTTTAAAAATGTAAAGCCCCTCTTCGAAAGTGCCGACATGACTATCGGTAACCTCGAACTCACGCTCGGCGGTGCACCGTATCATGGTTATCCAAACTTCAGTGCACCCGATGAGATCGTTGAGACGTTGATCGCGAGTGGTGTGGATGTTCTCGTTACTGCGAACAACCATTGCCTGGACCGGGGCAGGAAGGGACTTCAAAGAACCGTTGCCGTTCTCGATACCTTCGGTATTCCACACACCGGCACGTTCGTCGACTCTGCGCATCGTGCGAATACTTACCCGTTGTTGCTGGAGAAGAATGGTTTCAGGATCAGCTTATTGAATTATACGTATGGAACGAATGGCATCACAGTAACGAAGCCGAACATCGTTAACTACATCGACACGACATTGATCGCGGCGGACATCGTGAAGGCGAAGGAACAAAAGCCCGATTTCATTATCGCGTTCTTTCATTGGGGCGACGAGTATCAACGACTTCCGAATAGATCGCAGAAGAGTATTGCGGAGTTTTGTTTTAAGAAAGGAGTGAAGCTGGTGATCGGTTCGCATCCGCATGTGCTGCAGCCGATGGAGTGGAGGAAAGATACAGATCAGTTGGTTGTTTATTCGCTGGGGAATTTCGTGTCGGGACAAAGTTCGCGGTACAAGAATGGCGGAGGGATGTTGTATGTGGACCTTTATAAAACCGACAGTGTTACGAATATCGACGCGGCGGAGTATCTGCTGCAGTTTGTTTACCGGGATGCAGTTAAGAAGTACCACATCATCCCGGTTCAGCAATTTGAATCGGATACGACGTTGATTGCAGAGAAGTCAGCCAGGGCATTAATGAGAGAGTTTGCTTCCGATTCAAGGAAGCTGTTTAAAGATCATAACCTGGATATTGGTGAACTCGACTCGGTATATTTCATATCGGTTGATAGCATCGATACGGCATCGACTGTCGCAAAATTCTATGAGGTAAAAAGGTCGAATGAAGTTGGTGAGTTCTATGATAAAGAGATTGCAGAACAGGCACTGGTTGATATTAAAGCTCAATTGCCGAATTCGAATCCCGTACTCATGCGCAGACGTAAGTACTAGGTTTCTACGAAGTCCAGATCTTTTCCAAAAGTTTCCCTCGTAAAAATCGCTGCTGGTATCGCTATCGCAAAAAGTATTGCGCCGGTAACCCAACCGCCAACGAGATAGCTGTCGAATTGAGTTCTCATAAACTTGAACAGCATAATGATCAGCGGCAGCGCACCTCTTACCATGTTTGGAATACTGATCGCTGCCGAAGCGCGAAGGTTTGTTCCGAATTGTTCGGCGCTCATAGTGATGTAAACTACGGTGAAGCCAGCTCCGTAACCGAGACCTGCACAGATCATATAAAATGTTGACGCCGATCCGCCTTGCTGGTTGAAGAACAGGATCACAAAGATGATAGAGATGGCGTAGAATATAAAGAGCGGCATCTTCCGGCTTTTGAAATATTGACTGAGCAATCCAACCGTAAGATCGCCGAATGCGATGGCGAGATAAAGAAACATTACGCCTTGCCCGGGATCGATTCCCTCGATGCCCATCTTAGAACCGAACTGATCGCCGAACGAAACCAGCACACCTATGATGTACCATGCGGGAATGCCGATCAATAAACATTTGAAGAATCGAAGAAAGCGATCGCGATTGTTAAAGAACATGAGAAAGTTTCCACGTACAACCGACGTGCTCTGAACCTGTTTGAACAACCCGCTTTCATTTACCGACACACGAAGCGCTAACAGCACGAGGCCGAGCGCGCCGCCGATGTAATAACATTCGCGCCAACCAACGAGCTTGCTGAGAATGAACGCGCCTACAGCACCGAGAATTCCGAACGATGCGATCATCGCCGAAGCCATCCCTCTTTTTTCTTTCGGAAGAATTTCGCTTACGAGTGTAACACCGGCGCCGAGTTCGCCGGCCAATCCAATACCCGCAATGAAACGAAGGGCAACATATTGAGGAACGGTGTTGACCATTCCATTTAGAATATTGGCTATCGAATACATGAGTATCGACGCAAACAAAACTTTCAATCGGCCTTTCTTGTCGCCGAGTATTCCCCAGATCACGCCGCCGATCAGCAGTCCCAGCATTTGAACGCTGATGATGAGTTCGCCTCTTGTGAGTACTTCGTCGGGGGTGGAACCAAGGGCTTTGAGACTTGGTATGCGAATGATGCTGAAGAGTAAGAGGTCGTATACGTCTACGAAGAAGCCGAGGGCGCTGACAATCACTGCCAGTTGAAATAGACTTGTAGACCTCTGACTCACTTCTTGTAACCCGGATTTACCAAATTCGGAACGACACCATTCTTGAAATACCCGATAATATTCTGCGCAGCCAATCTCGCCATGCCCGTTCTTGCTTCGATGGTGGCGGAGCCAATGTGCGGGAACACGGCAACATTCTCCATGGACAGCAATGGATTGTCGGCCCTCATGGGCTCGGGATTGGTTACGTCGAGGCCGGCGCCCCAGATCTGCTTCGAGACCAATGCATCATAAAGATCTTCTTCATTGTGAACACCACCACGAGCGGTGTTGATGAATATTGAAGTGCTTTTCATTTTTGCGAAAGCATCTTTGTTGAAGATGCCGCGTGTTTCGTTGGTGAGTGCGCAGTGTGCTGAAACGATATCGCTTTCGCGGAGAAGCTCATCGAACGAAACGAGCCGCGCGCCGAGTTCTTTCTCGGCTTCGATGTTGTTGTTACGGTTGGTGTAGAGGATCGTCATGCCGTAAGCGCCCTTGCAGCGGCGCGCCATTTCCACGCCGATGCGGCCGAGGCCGAAGATGCCCAACGTCTTTCCTTTCAGTTCGATGCCGAGTCGCCTGTTGGGCTCGAACGACCGCCACTGTCCTGCGAGAATTTGTTTGTGAACATGCAAGGTCATTCGCGCTACCGACAACAGTAAAGCAAAGGCGGTGTCGGCCGTTGCATCGGTGAGTACACCGGGTGTGTTGCCGACAGCGATGCCATACTTTGTGCACTCGGGCACATTGATGTTATCGTAACCAACACCGAATTGCGCGAGCACTTTAATGTGCGGACATTCCTTAAGGAATTCGGGCGTGATCTTATCGGTGATCGTGCAGAGTATTGCATCTGCTTTTTTTGCATAAACCACAAGCTCGTCGGCCATCATGGGACGAGGCTCGGTCCAGGTGGTTATCTCATAACCCTCCTTTTCAAGAAGTTGCTTTGCTATCGATGGATATTCGCGGGTCAACAAGATTTTTGGCATCCGTAAATATAGTAAACGGTAAACGGTAAACAGTGAACAGTAAACGGTGCCGACTCATAACGAAGAAGTCCGTCGTTCTTCGAGATCAGTGACCACTGTTTACTGCTTACCGCTTACTGTTTACTTTTCACTCGTGTTTCAAAGTCTCCGCCGGATTTCTCGACGCAGCCTTCAACAACTTCCCGCTCAGTGTTATCATCGCGATTGCCAACGCCGCTGCTCCCGGGATCACGATAATCCACCACGTGATGGGCATGTGATAAGCAAATCCTGAAAGCCATTGATCCATGAAGTAATAACTGGAAGGAGCTGCTATCGCAAAAGACACGAGGATCAATACCACGTAGTCTTTGGAAATAAGCGTAATGATGTTGTTGATCCCGGCTCCGAAGACTTTCCTCACGGCAACTTCTTTCATCCTGCGGTTGATCACGAACGACAACAGTCCATAAAGTCCGAGGCATGCGAGCAACAGGAACACGCCGGAGAAGATCTGCAGCAGTGTGCTCAACTTTTTCTCTTCGCGATAATAATGCTCGAGGCTTTCGTCGAAGAATGTGTAATCGAAAACCATGTCGGGGTAAACTGCAGCCCATGCTTTTTCGAGAGCGAATACTGTGTTTTGGATCGATTCAAGATCGCCATTCAGCTTAATGCTCGATGTGTAGAAAAAATCCGGCCTGTAAACGAATACCATACCACCGATCTTATTTTTTGTTGAGCCGTTGTGAAAGTCTTTGCACACTCCGACGATCTTATAATTTTTGCCGTCGAGAATGATAGGCGCACCGATTGCATCTTCATCATTCTTAAAACCTATTTCTTTGGCGACAGCCTGGTTGACGATTGCCAAAGCCGAATCGCCATTAATAAAATTGCGGCCTTGCAGAAGATCTATTCCATACAAATTGAGGAATGCCGTATCGATAGCCTGGTATTCTGTGATGGTTTCGCGTTCCTGCATCGTTTCCTGCCTTCTTACACTTACGAACCAATGATTGCGATGAGGACCTGCCGGGAACGAAGAGCTGATGCTGAACGACGATACCTGGGGAATACCCGAAATGATGGCGCGAAGCTTGTTCATCTTCGACGTTGTATTCTGCGGAACACTGATATTGATGATCATTTCCTTGTCGAAGCCGGGATCCATTTTTCTTGAATACTGAAGTTGGTTGATCACAATGAACGCGCCAATGAGAAACATTTGTGTTACAGTGAACTGAACAACCACCAGTGTTTTTCGCAGGTACGCGCTATTGGTGTGGTTGCCCGTGAGACCTTTCAGTGCCGTCGTAATTACCGACGCAGATACGACCATCGCCGGGTAAAGCCCTGCAATAAGCGTAACAGACACCACGAGTATCCCGAGCATAGCCAAAATGAACGGGTCGAGAATAAGGTGTTGCTGCAAGACTGTGTTGGTGAGGGACCCTGCATTAACGAGAATGATCTCGGCCAACAAAAGACTCAAAACACTGGCGATCATCCCGAGCACAAACGTCTCGCTGAGGAACTGCAGGATGAGTTGTTTCCTTTGTCCGCCCAGAACTTTTCTCACACCGATCTCCTTGCTTCGCATCGTGGACTGTGCTGTAGTGATGTTAATGGAATTGATACATCCAACCGACAGCAACAATAATCCCGTGATAGCCATGATGAGCAACGCAGTTTCGTCGACCGTGCGGCCATTAAAGTTTTGAAGTTTTGCATCCTTATGCAGGTTAGTTAAAGCCTGTAAACGATACTTGCGGGTATTGGCCATGTCTTTATTCACATGCAGTGCGTGAACTTTGTCGAACTGTGCTTCGACTTCTTCGACGGATGTACCTGGAGGCACCAATACGAATGCCTGTTGATTGGCATTGATGGAATTCCAGTCGTCTTTCATTCGCTCTTCACCTTCAATCAGGTTCAGGGTAGAATAAGATACCATTAGGGTGAATGGCAGATCGGTGTTGCCGGGGAGATCCGAAACAACGCCGGTTATCTTAGACTCGAGTTGACCTTCAAGCAATATTGTTTTGCCGAGGGGATCGGTATCTCCAAAATATTTTTTCGCAAGCGATTCGGTGATCACGACAGAGAATGGTTCTGCCAGCGCAGTTTGCGGATTGCCTGAGATCCATTTGAAACCTGTGTTATTGAAATCGAAGACGTTAAAGAATTCCTGGTCGACGAATGCAAATCCTTTTGTCTCGATCATTTTTTTAACAGTTCCATGCAGGTCAACATCGATTTGGCCACCGCCGTAATATTGAACACCGGTGATCTTTTCGATGGCGGAAACTTCATCGCGGAAAACATCGGTAACGGGATACGCGATACCTGAGCCCCTCGAATCCCAGCCAGTCTCGTTGGTTCTCACAATGCGGTAGATCCGGCTGGCGTTTGTATGGAACTTATCGAAACTGAGTTCATATTGTATCACCGACATCATTACAAGTGCAGATGTAATGCCTATGATCAGGCTCAAAATGTTGATACTTGAACTCATTTTGTGGGCCATCATGTTCCTGATAGCGATCACGAAGTAATTTTTCAACATAAAAACTGGGATGGGTTTTTTGTTATTATTTTTTCTGAAGAGAATTCCGGGACGAAAGAACCTTATGATGTTCCATGCGAGATGAAGCTTCGCCCGGGGATGACCTTTTCTTTGAACGTCTCTTTCAAAACGCTGCAGCAGGTCGCCTTCAATCTCCTCGCGAAGATGTTCAGGAACAAAAAATAAGATCCCTTTTATGTTCATTCTGATCTCAAGGCATCAACAGGATTCGACACCGCCGCTTTTCTTGTTGTGAATGAGATCACGCTTAACGCAAGTATCAGCAGCACGGCTCCCGGCAACGCAAACATCCACCATTGCAGATCGATCCTGAATGCAAATGCCTGCAGCCAGTTGTCGACCTCCAACCACGCAAGGGGTATAGCCAGCGCAAACGAGACGGTGATGATAGTCACATACTCTTTCGAGAATAATTTCAGAATGCTCCACACAGAAGCACCAAGAACTTTCCGTACACCGATCTCTTTCACTCTTCGCGACACCGCCAGCGAAACCATTCCGAGTAATCCTATTACCACGATCACTGCCATCACGCCTGTTCCGATGCCGGCAGCCTTTTGTAGTTGCAGCTCCGTACGATACAACGCAGCCACACGGTCGTCCATGAAAGCGTAGTCGAACGGGTCTTCCGGGAATACATCGTGCCATTTCTGTTCAAGAGCGGTAACAGATTCCTGTATGTCTCCCGGTTTCAACCGGAACGATAAGTATCTATACGACAAGGCCTGTCGCGGATGAAAGAACATCATCGGGCTGCGCTGCGAGCGCATCGACGATTCGGTGTAGTCGTTTACGATGCCCTTGATCTTATATACGACAGTATCGGAGAAAAGCGATTTCACGCGATCGCCAACGCCAACATGAAGCGCCTTCGCAGCCGATTCGTTGATCACGATGTCGTCGCGTTTCCATTGTTCACCTTCGTGTACAAAGAAATCTCCGTCGATGAGTTTTAACTTATAAACAGATGCATAGTCTTCGTCGGTCTGCAATTGCAATACACTCACTGCGTTTGCTTTCTCGCCGCCTTCGGGATAAAGACTGATGCTGCCGCTGTTGTTGCCATTCGGGATCTCCCACGACAGGCTTACGGATTCCACCTGCGGAAGCTGTTTGAACTCCTGCTTCGCAGCGTCCATCTGGTTCAACCCCTGCTGGTTGAAGATCCGTGGAACCGAAGAAACGGTAAGAAGATAAGATTTGTCGTAACCGAGATCACTATTTAAAAACAACGACACCTGGTCGTTGATCACGATGGCACAGATGAATACGAAGATCGATATCGTGAATTGAAGCGTGACGAGTCCGCGCGAAAGCCAGCTTCCTGTACTAACCGATCTCAGTTTGCCCTTCAACGAGTCGACGGTTCTGTATGATGAAAGAAGCAGGGCAGGGTAGAGCCCGGGAAGTATGCCTATTGATGTTATCCCTATGAATGAATAGATCCAGAACTTCGGACTAAACCCGGTAACCGGAAGAAGTGTCGTATTGAGAACATCTTCAAAGAATCGCCTGAAGAGAAGATAAAGTACCAGTGAGCAGATCCCCGCGAAGAGTGTCAGTATTACTGACTCCGTAAGAAATTGCAGCGCTATTTGTTTCTTCAGGCTTCCAATAACTTTTCTTACACCAATCTCTTTCAATCTTGCGGTTGCTCCGGAGACCGACAGGTTAATGAAGTTGATCGTGGCAAGAATGAGAATGAAGACGGCGATACCCGACAGTGTGAGGATCATCTTCTGTGCGGCACCATTCTGCGTGAGCAAATAATAGTTGCTTAAACTCTTCAGCGTCACGACAACATCGTCTTGCAATGAAGCCGGAACCCGTTCTTTCTTCAGCTCTGCGATCTTCCTGTTCACGTCTTCAACATTGGCACCTTTCGCGAGTTTCAGGTACGTAATGCTTCCGCCCACATCCCACTGGTCGGGATCCGGGTAAGCGAAGTTGGCGTTGTTTTTCCTGGAGAGAATTACCTGCGCGTTGATGTTGACCAGGTCGGTCACGGAATTTCTTGCGAGCTGCGGAATCACTGCGGTGATCCTGTATTCCTGCTTCTTCGCATCGAAGCCTGGTATCGTTACGGTCTCACCCAAAACATCGGTTCGTCCAAACAAGGCATTAGCAACTTTGTCGGTGATTACGATCGAGTTGGGTTCGACCAACGCTGTTGCGGGATCGCCATACAACACCGGCATTCCAAACATTGTGAGCAATGTAGAGTCGCCCATAATACCCTGGAACACGATATGATTATCGCCATGAGAGAGCTTCAGCATCCTGTCGTAGAAGCGATAATAATTCTCGACCATCTGCGGATCTTCTTCGGCAAGCACTTTTCCCATCGGACCTGGTGCAAAGAAACCGGCCCAGTTGCCCTTCGCATCGGTGCCGTCGACAACATACAGCCTGTCTACATCTTTCAGTTGCTGGTTCACCTGCAATTCACTCCACACATACACGCCGATCACCAGCGCAAACGTGATACCCGTTGTAAGACCTAACACATTCACGAAAGCATTCACTTTGTGACGCGCCATGTGGCGCCACATCACCTTGAAATAATTTCCGAGCATCATGGGTGGTTGTATTTTAATTTTATTCTAAAGATAATTAAGAGCCTGAAGAATCGAACTCCACTTCAATATCCTACTCATACTTCAATGTCTCTGCCGGTTTTGTCATCGCCGCTTTTAATGTCTGCGATGACACTGAAACGAATGCAATCACGGTAACGACAAGACCCGCGATGATGAAGAACAATGGACTAACAGAAATGTGGTAAGGGAATGATTGCAGCCAGCGACCCATTACCCACCATGCCAATGGCCACGCAATAAGATTAGCGATGATCACCGGTTGAAGAAATCCTCTCGCCAGCAACATCACGATGCCCGATACACTTGAGCCAAGAACTTTCCGGATCCCGATCTCCTTCGTGCGCTGAAGCGCCATGAACGATGCGAGACCGAAAAGACCGAGTGAAGCGATAAAGATTGCCATTACTGTGAAGAGTGTGAACACCTGGCCAAAACGATCGTCCTTTTCATACTGCCTGTTGTAGAATTCATCGAGGAAGAAGTAATCGATTGGGTTACCGGGAAAGAAACTGTTCCAGGGGTCAGTGATAGCATCAACAACAGAATGATAATTTTCTGTTTCCACTTTCACTGAAAAGAATCTCGACGTATTGCCTGCCAGGATTGCCAATGGGGCAACTTTATCTTTCATCGACATCTGGTGATAGTCTTCGATCACCCCGACAACCTCGAGCGTGTCGTCCATGAATATCACCTTTTTACCAAGGGCATCCTCCGGTTGTTTAAATCCCAGGGTTTTCGAAAGCGCTTCATTCATCAATACATTATCGTCGTCGTTGAAGTGCCTGTCGAAATTTCTTCCGGCCAATACTTTGATGCCGTATGATGGAATGTAGTCCGGATCTATTCGTCCACCGGCGGTAATGAAGTTTTGAGTTTCTGGTGCAGTGAACAGGCGGATGTTGCTTGTCCAGTATATTTCGTCGCCTGGGATCGTGCTGGACGAAGTAATACTTTTAACGCCGGGGATCTTCACTATCTCATTTTTGAAAGCATCATACTTGCTGCTGAATAACGAGTCGATCACTCCCGGTCCTTTAAGGATCATTGTCTGGTCGAGCTTCACACCGAGATCCTGGTTCTTCATGTACTGTATTTGATTGTACACTATGATCGATCCGATAATCAAAAACACCGAAGCGCCGAACTGGAATACCACCAGCGACTTTCGTAAAATATTTCCACCCGATGATCTCATGAGCTTGCCTTTGAGCACGGCAACCGGGCGAAACGACGACAGTACGATAGCAGGATAGAAGCCCGAGAGAATTGTTCCCATCGCGAACAGGCTCAACACCATGATCCAGAATTCCGGGTGATAGATGTAAGCCAGGGGAATATTCCATCCCGACAATTGGGAGAATGAATGCCACGATAATCTTACGATGATCAGCGCCAGCACGCAACCGATCACGTTCATGATGAAAGATTCGGTTAAAAACTGTTTAATGAGCTGGCTGCGGATCGCACCCATCACTTTTCGTACACCCACTTCGTTGGCGCGATTTAATGAACGTGCCGTAGCGAGATTGATGTAGTTGATCCACGCGATAGCGAGAATGAAGAACGCGATGATGCTCAATGCGTAAATGCTGTCGCCATCGCGTTGATCTTTGGGCTCGGCTTCGTAGAGCAGGTGTGAATTGAGATGAATGTCGAGCAATGGACGAAGGATGAACTGTTGACTGGCGTTCGCTTTTCTCCATTCCTCGCCTCGTTCTTTTTCCAGTTGTGCGTCGATCTTCGCCTGTAATGCTGTAACATCAGTACCTGGTCTTAATCGCACAAACGAATAGAAGTCATACCAACCCCAGGAAATTTCAGATCCATCATCAGTCCACTTGTTAAGGGTGGCGTAAGAGAGCAGGAAATCGAAATGAATGTGGGAGTTTTCGGGAACATCTTCGAACACGGCTGACACTTCGAACGGCAGGTCGTTGTTCATGGTCATTTGCTTGCCGATCGGATCGTCGTTGCCGAAATATTTTTTAGCTGCCCGTTGAGATATCGCGAGCTTGTTGCCACCGTCCAGGCAGGTTTTCCGGTCGCCTTCGATGATCCTGAAGTTGAACATTTCGAGGAAGCTTGGTGCGGCGAATTGCATCTTCACTTCCTGGAACGCGATGAGGTCGCCCGAAGGATCCTGGTAGCTCATAACGGCACTGCGTGGGAACGTACGCGTCGTTTCTTCAACCTCCGGGAAATTCTTTTTGAGAAACGTGGTGATCGGAGGCACGGCAACGGCGCTTTCAAAATTCAGGACGCCATTATGGTAGCCGTTGTACTGAATCCTGTAAATATCTTCCGCCCTCTCATGAAAAGTATCGAAGCTCCGTTCGTATTTCACGTACTGAAGGATCAGTAAGCTTGCGGCCATACCGAGCGAGAGACCGAGAATATTCAGTATCGAGTACGACTTCTGTTTCAGGATGTTCCTGAAGGCGATCTTGATGTAGTTGCGTATCATATAGCTCCGCCGGATTTTAATTTTATTTCTAAGAATAATTGAGGGCCTGAAAAACCGAATGATGTTCCACGCGAGTCTAAGCTTTGCTCGGCGAACACTTTTCTTTCTATCTTTTTCAAAACGTTGCAGCAAGTCACCTTCGATCTCTTCACGAAGTTGCCCCGGCACGAAAAACAACCACTTGCTGATATCATTCATTTTTCAAATGATCGACGGGGGTCGTTGAAGCTGCCTTTATCGTTTGAGCAATCGACGCTGCGAGGGTCAGTATGGTGATCGAAGCGCCGGCGATTACAAATGGCATCGCCGTGAGACTTATTCTTACCGGGTATTCCAACAGCCACTGCGAAGACGCGTAAAATGCGAGCGGCGTTGCGACGAGCAACGAGATGGTGATAACGCGGATATGTTTCTTCGACAGCATGGTAACGATACCAGTAACAGATGCACCGAGTATTTTACGAATACTAATTTCTTTAAGCCTGGTGTTGGCTTCGAATAATGTGATGCCTAGAATTCCAAGGCATGCGAGAAACAACGCAACACCGGAGAACAATCCGAATACCCTCGCGAAGTGAAGATCCGACTGGAATTGTTTGTCGTATAGTTCATCGATGAAGAAATAGGCAAATGGATTTTTCGGTAAGACTTTTTTATACGCTGCTTCGATAAACGTAAGTGCTTCCTGTACATCGGCGCCTTTATTTAAACGTATGGAAAAATAAACCTGCTGATGTGCGTTGCTGTTGGGATAATAGATGGTGGGTGGAACCAGTTGCTTTACCGATTCATGGTAATGATCTTCAACAACACCAATGATCTTCCGGTCTTTCGAACCCCAAAGGTTTAGCCATACATGCTGATCGATCGCCTCTTCGGCCGATTTGAAACCCAATGCATAAACCGCAGACTCGTTCAAAACGATCACAAGATCATTCTCATCATAAGTCTGGTAATGATAATTGTAACTCCTCCCGGCCTTCATCTTTACGTTGTAGAGATCCATATAGCTGTGATCGATGAACAACAATTTGAATCGTGTGGGATTGTATGCGTCCAGTTCGTGTCGCTTGATGTCGTTCACAAGTGTGAAGTTGATGGGACGTCCCGGCACATTCGACGACATACAGATCTGGCTGAAGGCAGGATTGTTGCGAAAGGCTTCTTCGAGGGCAGGAAATACATCCCAGTTACCCTCGAAATTCCCGGAGTATGCCAGCGGATTTTCGATAGCGATCACATGTTCGATGTCGAGCTTCTTATTGGCTGATCGCATGAAGTTCAATTGATCGTTCGCCACCACAACAAATATGATAAGCGATATCGAGGCAACGTATTGAACTACGACCAATGACGTTCTTAGCTTACCAGAGCTGGCCGAAGGAAGAATGTTGCCCTTCATAATGGAAGCCGGGTTAAGCTTCAATAACATCAATGCAGGAAGGCATCCGACTATAATTGAACCGAAGAGATACAACGACAATGCCGAGATCCAGATAACAGGCCTGTTGAACGTGAGCCGGTCGATGGGAATGCCTGTAAGATCGCTGAAGTAAGGAATGATCAATATGATTCCAATTGCAGCAATAGTGAATGCAATTACATTCAAGACCAGGTAGCGAATGATGTGTTGAAGTGCCAGCTCCTTTCTTGTTGAACCGATCACTCTTCGCATACCTACTTCTTTCGCCTGCGTAACAAATCGGGCCGTTTCGAGATTGATGTAATTGATCCACGCAATGAAGAGAATGCATAATGCGATCGCCGAAAGAATTAAAGGCAGCGATGTGTCCGTGGTGGGAGTGAGCTCGTCGCCGATACCGGGCGTTGTATGAATGTCGCTGATCGGCTGAAGGGACACTTGCGCGCCGGCGATGTTCGGAAAACTTTTTGCAACTTCCGCGAGTAACTCATTGAGTCGCGATTGAATTTGATTTGCATCTGATGAACTAGAGATGCGGATGTAAGTATGACATCCCGGGGTCTCCCAATAGAATTTCTCGATACCATCCGTTTCGATACCACGTATTGCTTCAAACTTAAAATGTGATTCGGCCGGAAGATCTTTAAATACACCGGTAACTTCGATCACATCTGCACTATCCGATTCATTGATGTCGGCCGCGTCATCGAGCAATTCGCCAACCGGGTTGTTATGGCCGAAAGTATTGAATGAGAGTTTTTCGGATAATACTACGCCATTCATGCTTGTGAGGATCGTTGCCGGATCTCCTTTTACAAGCAGATCCGGAAAGACCTTGAAGAACATGGTATCGGCCTGGATCATCTTGCCACGATTCCAGAGCGTTTTGCCCTTGTAGCCATAGGTTATTCCCAGGTCGATCGGCACGTCGACAAATGAAGTTGTCGTTACGTCGGGGAAATGATCGTGAAGCAATTGCCGGACACCTATATAAGATTTTGCTGAAGAATTAATAACCTCACTATTCTTCACCTGCCGATGCACTACCCTGTAAAGTTGCTCGTGATCTTTATGAAACCGGTCAAACCCCATTTCAAACGTCACGTACTGGATGATCAAAAAGAATGCGATCAATCCAACAGCAAGACCAATCACGTTGATAGATGAGAATACTTTGTTCCTGAGAATACTTCTGAAAGAAAGAGTGATGTAGTGGAAGATCATACTGTTTCTTTTAAATGAGAGATGATTTCTGAAAACAATTCCCGGACGGAAAAACTTTATTGTATTTAATAAAAGCCTGAGCTTCGCACGACTATTGCCCAGCTTCGTTTTATCCTTTGCGAATTTTTGCAGCAGATCTCCTTCAATCTCTTCTTGCAACTCCGGCGGACAAAACAAACCAAGTACCCTTTCGAGCCACTTTTCACTATTCACCTTTCACTATTAACTTAAGTTGAGGGACCATTTTCCATAAGTCCACCCTCACTTCTTTCAACGCACGGAGCATCGCCATCCCCGCGCTTGTTATCGTGTAGATCCTTTTGCGACGACCGCCACGTTCGTTGGTTCCTCCACCCAGGCTCGACTTGATGTAGCCTTTGTCTTCGAGGCGATAGAGTGTAACGTGAACGGCGCTGAGGTTCACCTCGCGTTTGAGTCGTGTTTCGATCTCATCGGCGATGGCCGCACCGTAGGCGTCATCTTGCAGAGCCGCCACGAGGGTGAGGACGAGCTCTTCAAATTCTCCGAGATATTCTTTAGGCATATATATGCTTATATTTTGTAAAGCAAATAAGGAAAAAAAATTAAGAGTGCAAAGTATTTGTCAACTACCTCCGCTTCTTCCCCTTCTTCGGTGGCCCGCTATTACTCCTCATAAATCCCCCAATCGAAACCTCCAGCCCTGTAAAATCAACCTTCGCATCGTCGTACTGCACATTCTTCGTTACGTTGCTGCCGCCTAGCATTCCGCCGGTATAACTTCCTTTCAATGGCAACCCCGAAGCTCCCACCAGGTAATTCACTTCAAATGACATTCCGAACTGCTTCGTAATATTTACATTCAATTCAACGCCGGCATGTAGCCCATAACCCGGACCGTTCCTGAAAGTAAACTGCGAGTTGGCCACATCCCATCCCTCCATGTTTCTTATTGCCCTGTCGAAATTTCCGTAATTGAGTTTCTGATTCACTCCATAGAAAACAAAGCCGCCACCTTTGATATCAAACTCAAAGCCGTTCGCAGGGAATTGTATCACGAGCTCACCGGGGACAAAGAAAGTAAAGTTCGGACCCACCAACGAATGATTGGACTTGAACGGAAGATCCTTCATATTCAGACCCGACATCCTGTAAAGAGTAATACCGGTTTCAAGAGCAAAATACTTTCCCATGTTCACACCTACACCACGAAATGAAAAGGGACTGATAGGAGTGGAGAAGTCACCGTTCTTCGGAATGAAGTAAGAGAAGGAGAGACCAAACTCCTGCGCGTGGGCTTGTATCGATAGACAAACAATGATTATAGTTATATATCGCTTCATCACCTTTTATTATAATCGTCGAACAACATTTGCATATACGCCTTACCAACATCTTCGGCATTCCCTTTCTTCATTACATAATCATTCAGATCGAAATCATAAATATTTTCATTCGCTCCGTCAACGTAACCATAGCCGTTGTTGAAAATGAAGACTGCGAATGGTGTCACGCCTTTGTCCATCATGTTCTTCCCAAACTTAAATTCTTTCGAAGGCAAATTTACTTGTGAGAGCACCGAGTTAACAAGATCCGTTTGTCCTCCCGTGGTGTGCACCACCGTATCCGATTCATTCAAGGCGCCACCAAGCCACAACATCGGGATCTGAAATCTTCTTTCGTCGGCGAGCTCTTCAGCATCCGGGTAACGATGACCATGGTCTGCTGTGATGATCACCCAGGTGTTCTTCCACCATTCCTTTGTTTTCGCTTTCGCGATGAATTCACCGAGACTCTTGTCTGTATAATGAGCAGCATTGAGGAACAGGTTGCGTTCGTCCGGCCCCCTAAGATATGGCGGATCCATGGGAACATCGAACGGCTCGTGGCTGCTCAGCGACAACATTACTTTAAAGAATGGACCTTGTGCCGTATCACATTCTTCGAGCAACCGATCGAAAACATAATGATCGTGAACGCCCCACTTCGAGTTGTCGAGCTTCGAAGGAAAGTCGTCGTCTTCGGTGATGTTGCTGAAACCCGCTTCTGTAAGGTACGATTCCATGTTTGCAAAACCGATGTCGCCGCCATACACGAACGATGTATGATAACCAGACGACTGCAGCGACCGTGAAAGAAACGGTAGCGACTGCGTTTTATTGGGATACTTAATAATAGAGCTTCGCGGCTGCGCCGGGTATCCGCTCAGGATCGCTACAATTCCTTTATCAGTGCGATCGCCACTGGCATAGAAATTATCGAACAGGATGCCGTCGTGAACGAGTTGATTCAGTTGCGGTGTAACGCCGGGCATCCCGCCAAGTGGTTCGATGATCTTGGCCGTAAAACTTTCGAGGACAATTAGAATAATATTCGGTCTCTCCTTCGAGAGCACGTGCTTCGTTTCGCCGAAGTCGCGTGTGATATCGGCAAGGATCGTTTCGGCTTTCTGACTATCGTAAAACTTATCGGGATAAAGATTCTTCTTGGTGTCGGCAATGCTCTGGAAAAAATTCCAGACCACGTTAATGCCTGCGTGATTCGCGAACGGATTCGTCTTATGAAAATATACAACGCCTGTATTCAATGGCGCTACCGAAAAGCTACTCCGGATAGGAATGAAGAGTAGTCCCGTTGCGATCAACATATAAACAGCATTGTATGCTTTGATCTCCGGCAGTTGTTTGAAACGCGGCGCAATCTTTCTCCAATAGAAATACGAGGAAGGAACGATCAACAACAGCAATAACGACATCAGCAATAACCAAACGGATATTCCGACACTCTGTGCGCCTTCCGAACCAATGTACATCAGCGGTGTGCTGTCCATCCTGAATCCCCAGTGACGATACAGTTCGAGGTCGGCCACAACAACGATCGCAGCGATCACAATGAAGATTGCAACGATAACATGATTCGCGATTGCGATAAACTTCCAGTTACGGATACACGACACGGTCAATAACAATCCTGTCAATATGAGGCAGTCGGCCGCTATTGCAGCGTCCATGCGGCTGCCCAGGATCATAATTGTAAAGATGTTGCTCCACGAAAGAGTTGCAGCGAGTTCGTGATGATAAATGAGGAAAAGAATTCGGGCGAGCGTAAAAAAGACCAGCCAAAACAATCCCAATGTCCCAAAGAGCAATAGGCGCTGCTTCATTCAACACAAATATATACTTTTACACATGCGCCTATTCTCCCTTTTGTTTCTTCTCATCCTTCTCTTCTCTTGTTCTGAGAAAAGAACTCCTGCCGATACCATTATCTCCGGTGGCAAGATCTACACGATGAACGAGTTGCAACCCGAAGTTGAAGCCGTCGCCATCTCCGGAACGAAGATCGTGTTCGCCGGCAGTAAGAGCGAAGCAATGAAATACAAGGGCGACAACACGCAGCTTATCGACTTGCAGGGCAAGACTATGACGCCGGGTTTCATTGAAGGACACGGTCATATCATGGATCTCGGTTACAGTGAACTCACCCTGAATCTTTCCGACGTGAAGAGCTACGATGAGATCGTGGATCGTGTGAAAGCTGCCGTTGCCAAAACACAGCCGGGTCAGTGGATCGTAGGCTCGGGATGGCACCAGGACAAGTGGAGCACAAAGCCTTCGAAGCTCGTTAAGGGTTTTCAAACACATCAGCAGCTCAGCGCAGTATCTCCCGATAATCCCGTTGTTCTTTTTCACGTCAGTGGACATGCAGCATTCGCCAATGCTAAGGCCATGCAGATCGCCGGCATCACCAATCTATCGAAAGAAAGATTGGCAAAAGATCTTGGCGAAGGCGGCGAGATCATTCGCGATGAACTTGGAAATCCAACAGGCATCTTCAATGAAAATGCACAGGGACTCATCGCACGATATGTTCCTGCCACGACCGAAGAAACCGACAGGAAAGCATTGAGTCTTGCGATGGATGCGGCCGCCCGCAATGGCATCACCAGCTTTCACGAGGCAGATGCTGCACGAAAGGCCATCGACTTGTTCTACAAGTTTAAATCGGAAGGCAAGCTCAAGTCGAGGCTTTATGTGATGATCAGCGGCTCCGACAGGCCATTGGTACATGAATGGTTGAAGAAAGGACCGGAGATCGATTCGACAGCGTGGCTCACGATCCGTTCTATCAAGCTTCATTGCGATGGAGCACTCGGTTCGCGCGGTGCGTGGTTGCTCGAACCTTATTCGGATCGTCCTGATTTTTCGGGGATGGCAACAATATCGATGGACACTGTTCTGAAGACATCACAGGAAGGATTGAAATATGGATTCCAGGTTTGCTCACATGCTATCGGCGATCGCACCAATCGCGAGATCCTCGATCGCTACGAAACAGCGTTCAAAGAAGATCCTGACAAAGCAAAAGATGCACGCTTCCGGATCGAACATGCACAGCATTTAAGTCCAACAGATCTTCCCCGCTTCGCAAAGTTGGGAGTCATTGCTTCGATGCAAGCCATTCATCTTTCGTCCGACAGGCCATGGGCAATCGACAGGTTAGGAGAGAAGCGCATTAAAGAAGGAGCGTACATGTGGCAATCATTATTGAAGTCGGGAGCGAAGATTGTGAACGGCACCGATGTCCCGGTGGAACCGATAGATCCCATTGCATGCTATTATGCTTCCGTTACCCGGAGAACATTGGCCGGCGATCCTCCCGGTGGTTATGAACCTGAAGAAAAGATGACACGCGTGCAGGCATTAAGATCCTACACACTCGACGCAGCATACGGAGCATTCCAGGAGAACATCAAGGGATCGATAGAGCCCGGAAAGCTTGCGGACTTTACAGTCTTCTCACAGGACATCATGACAGTACCCGATGACGAGATCTTAAAGACTAAGATTGAGATGACGGTCGTTGACGGAAAAGTGGTCTATCAGAAATAGACTTACTTGAGAAATTTGTGCGCCCGCTCCATCAACAGTTTGCGATCGGATGTAATGCTTGGATCGCTGTAGATTCGTGACGACAATTCCATTACAACACTTTTCTTGTATCCGAGTTTTTCGGCGATGCCTTCGCAGAAGTGTACTTCGCTTTTGAAGACCTGGCCGTCGCTCTTCATTAGCTGGATAAGGTGGTAGAGGTTTTCGAATTTCTGATCCTCCGAAAAATTGGAAAGGTCGCCTATCGGCCTCGGAGATTTTAGCATGCCATCAACTTCCTCTTTCGAGATCCCGTTAGCCTTGCCGATCATGTGAATCACCTTAGCTTCTTTTTCCGCAACTTTAGAATCGCTGGCGGCAAGGTTGATAAGTACGTTGAGTTGCTCTTTGATCATAAACTTTTTGTATTTAGCGCAAAGTTATACGCATGCAATAGCGAAATTTAGGCAAAAAACGATAATTTCTTACACGCCGTTAAAAAATTCTAACCCTCTTGAAATCGCGCGAAGCAACTATTTTGTAGAGCTATGGTCTTTGATCTAAATTAAGTTTATGAAAAAGTTTAGTGTCATTCTTCTTCTTGTGGTTGTAGCCTCGGCGGCATTCGCCCAGCAGCAGGAGACGCGTCAACTCGCTAAGTTCAATGGCATTCGTGTAGGCGAGGCCATCGATGTATACCTGAAGAAAGGTGATAAAGAATCTGCGCGTGTAGAGGTAGACGGTGTGAACCTCAGCGATGTTGAGACGGAAGTAGCCGGCAATACCCTTCGGATCCAGATGCGTTCAGGAAATTATAGGAACCATAGAACTGTTAAGGTGCATGTTACTTATGTCGATATCGGCAGGATCTCTTCATCGTCAGCTGCGAATGTGTTTAATGAAGAAGGCAGCACTTTGAAGACCAGTACACTCGACATCACCTGCGCCAGTGCCGGCACTGTTGAATTGAAAGTTGAAGCCGAGTCAATATCGATCGATGTTGCAAGCGGAGGCGGTATTGTGCTCGAAGGAAAAGCAAAAAGATTAACCCTCGAAGCAAGCAGCGCCGGTTCTGTGGATGCTTACAATCTCGAGTGTGAAACAGTTAATGCTACGGCAGCATCTGGCGGAAGCGCTAAAGTAAACGTAACGAAGTCACTCAGTGCCGATGCCAGCAGCGGCGGAAGTATCCGCTATCGCGGCAATCCAACCACTACAAATACCGACTCAAGTTCGGGTGGCTCTGTAAAAAAGAGTAGCTAAAACCTCGGTTCCGAAACCGATTGCTTTCGGAAAAATGCAGTTTTAACCCTGAAAACTGACATCAGGCTGTAAAATTCTCTCGAAAACGTAAACTAAAAACGACTGGCCCTCGTCTTTAGTCCTGTCACAAAAACTTGAGAATTATGATCAATTTCAGATTCACAAAGTCTTCATGGTCAAAGCTCCCACAATCCGATCCCTCTTTTTACAAGAGATTTAATCGCGCCTGGACCAATCTCCAGGAGAACGAAGTTGAAGCAAGACTTAAGACATTGAAAGTAAGAGCGAAGAACTAGGTACAATTTTTTAGTCTAAGGGGATAAACTTACCATCATCAATTATCCCATTTTTTACTTTGTAAAGTACCACCCCGGATCTCATAGTTAAATTTCCGTCACCACCGTTTCCGACAACCGCACCGGTTTGTTCGAACCTTGTGTTTTGTCCTGTGCTTTCATAACGAAAGATCTGTCGCGCATGATAATGACCCGACAGCGATAAAGGATACGGATGTGTTTGCAATAGCAACATTGCTTCACTCGCATTCGAAACAACATGCCTGAATTGAAGAACACCTTTCTCTCGTTCCAGTGTTCTTCCGCCTCCCGCTTCTTCGAACGGCGTAAGGCTCAATCCTCCCGAGTAAAATGGAATATGCTTGAATGTAACAACGGGCATCTTCGCCGGTACCGATGCAAGATCTTGTTTCAGCCAGCTCATCTGCAATGAATCTACATGACCAAAATACCATGTGTCTTCGTAGTCGATATCATCCAGTCCAACGAAATGAATTCCTCCATAATTGAATGAATAATAGTTAGGTCCGAGGTAATAAGCGAACATCTTCTTTCCATAAAGTGGATTGTCGCGGCTTACCAACGAGGTCTGTCTTTCGATGCCGAAGATCTCGTGGTTGCCTGGCACATACCATACCTGCGTCGGGAACTTCTTAACTGCCGCGGCGAACATTTCAAATAATTTCTTCGCATCATTTTCCGGAACACGAAGTGCATCTTTCACAAGATCGCCGGTGATCAGAACAAAATCAGGTTTCAATGATTCGGTCAGAGCCCGAAGCTTATCCGTTCTGTTTTCCGATTCCTTGCTGATGTGCGTGTCGGATGCATGTATAAAACTGAATTCTGTTTTGGTGGCAATTTTTTTCAGGGGAAAATTTACTTCACTACTGATCTTATTGTAAAAAATACCAGAGTAGCCGTCGGGCATCGAGATCATAATGAAAGATCTGCCCGGTGTTGTTGTGATCTGGTATTTGCCATTGGCGTCGGTAACAACCACGGTAGACTGATCGGAGATCGCTACACCGGCGATGCCCGTGTTGCTGGCTTCGTTATATACTCTGCCTGATACGGATGTTTGGGCAAAAGCAGCTGCACTTGTTACCCAAAACAGTAGAAATAGCATTCGTCTCATAATTATCAAATTAAGTAATTTGCCGGGTCTCTCACGGAACGCAAAGAAAGCACTGAATAAAGAAGAGCCTTACATGCAGATATTCAGTGTTTTCTGTGTTTTCCGTGAGCAAAGTATTCACTAATGAAGAAGATCAACTTTACCACCGACGTCCTTCCGCACGCACTCGCGGTTGCTTTTTTCCTCATCGTTACCATCCTGTTCTTTCGGCCCATGTTTTTCAGCGACATGGCCCTGAGCCAGAGTGACATTAACCAATACCTGGGCAGCAGCAAAGAGATCCGCGACTTCCGTGAAGCGACCGGTGAAGAAGGTCTTTGGGCCGGTGCGATGTTCAGCGGTATGCCCGCATATATGATCAGCCTCGACTGGAGCGACGGCGTTGTCGTTGCTATCAAAAGGATCGTTTCGTTTTATCTTCCGCACCCTGTTAATAATATTTTCCTCGCATTCCTCTGCTATTACGTTATGTTGCTGGCATTCCGCGTGCGACCGTATCTTGCCGTTGCCGGTGCGATAGCATTCGGGTTGTCTTCATTTATGATCATCGGCATTATGGCCGGTCATAATGCGCGCGTAGGCGCCGAGGCATTCATACCCTTGGTGGTAGCTGGCGTTCATCTCACGTTTAGCGGAAAGAAGGTTCTCGGATTTGCTGTTACTGCGCTGGGTATGGCAATGCAGCTGCGCGAGAGTCACTTGCAGATCACTTACTACATGGCGATCATCATAGGCATCTATGGTATCGTCCAGCTCGTGTATTCTATTCGTGAGAAGAAGATTGCGGACTTCGCAAAGACATCGGGCATTTTGATTGGCGCTGTTGTGCTTGCCGTTGGAACTACGTTTGGTCAACTGTGGGCAGCTTCGGAGATCGCAACTTATTCGCACCGTGGAAAGACGGACTTAACAAGTACATCGAAGAATACTGCTGGCGATGGTCTGCCGAGAAGCTCTGCTTTCGAATACTCGAATGGCATCCTCGAACCGATGACGTTGCTGATCCCTAACTTCTACGGTGGTGCGAGCAGCGACGCGTTGGTGAACGATCAGAACAGCGAGACACTGAAGTCTCTCAGCAACCAGGCAGACAACCGTCTCGCCAACCAACTCGCGCAATACAGTTCTGCTTACTGGGGTCCGCAGCCACTTGCAACGCCGTACTACGCCGGTTCGATCATCGTGTTCCTGTTTGTGTTCGGCCTGCTCGTTGCCGACAGAAAATATATCTGGTGGCTGGTGCCTGTAAGCATCCTGTCGATCATGATGAGTTGGGGAAGCAACTTTGAAACGTTCAACTATTTCATCTTCGATCATCTTCCCGGTTACAATAAGTTCAGGTCGGTAACCTTTGCTCTTATCATGGTCTTCTTCGCGATGCCGTTGCTTGGGTGCCTTGGTGTCGAGAAGTTTTTACAGGATGGCACATCGAAAGAGATGAAGAAAAAATTGCTGATCGCTCTCGGTATCGTGGGCGGTATTTGTTTGATCCTTATCGTTATTCCTGGCATTCTCAATTTCCGGAAGGAGATAGAATCTCAAATGCCGGCGTGGTTTCAAAGTGCACTGAAGTCCGATCGTAAGGCGTTGCTTCGTGGCGATGCTGTGCGTTCGCTGGGATTCATACTCGCGATCGCGATCATGTTGTACTTCAACGTGCCGAAGCGCATATCGCCACTCGGCTTCTTTGCTTTTCTCGCGATCATGATTGCGTTCGATCTCGGTATTGTTGATTCAAGATATTTCAATCGCGACAACTATGTGCCTGAAGCTGTGGCAGGTGATTTTCCCCCGTCGAATGCGGATAATTATGTATTAAAAGATAAATCGTATTATCGCGTGTTCAATCTCCAGGGATTTTACGAAGCCGGAACTTCATTCTATCATAATTCTCTTGGTGGCTACAGCGGCGTTCGGTTGAAACGCTACCAGGAATTGTATGATTCCGCTATCAGTCGCGAAGCGGATGAAATGATAAACGATGCACAGAATGGCGGGCTTAACATGCAGAAGTACGGTGTGTTCAATATGCTCAACACAAAGTACATCATCTATGGCAGCGAAGCGTCGCAGGTTCTTGTCAATCAGTTTGCCAATGGCAATGCATGGTTCCCTGGCGAGATCGTGAACGTAAACTCAGCTAACGAAGAGCTCGTGAAAGTGAATGAGATCGACACACGCAATGTTGTTGTGGTCGATCAGTCGCGCGTGAAGCTAAAAGAAAACAAGGCCAACACGGATGCCGGTGCTACGATCAGCTTCATAGAAAAGAAACCATACTGGCAGAAGTATGAATCCCAATCGTCTTCCGGTGGACTTGCCGTCTTCTCGGAGATCTATTATCCCAAGGGCTGGCATGCCACCATCGATGGACAGGAAGTCCCGATCTATCGTGCAGACTATACTTTGCGGGCGCTGGAAGTTCCTGCCGGGAAGCATACCATCGAGTTTAAATTCGAGCCCAAGCCTTACGTGATCGGCAATAAAGTTACGATGGCATCGTCGGTATTGTTGTTGATAGTTGTACTTGGCGCGCTGTTTCTCGAACTTAGAGAGAAACAACCCGCCACGGCATGAAAACTATCGGATGTGTACTACTCTTATTGATCGCATTCTCTGCTTATTCACAAGAGGTTCCCGACACAGCATCCTTTAAATCATTCGACGACACCCGGATCTATTACGAGGTAGTGGGCAAAGGCTATCCAGTGATGCTCATTCATGGCTTCATCGTCAACAGCGAATCATGGAAACGAACGGCGTTGTATTCCGACCTCGTGTCATCAGGTTATAAAGTGATCACGGTAGATCTTCGTGGCAATGGCAAGTCGGGCAAGCCACACACACCCGAAGCTTATGAGAACGATGCGGAGGCGATGGACCTGGAAGTGCTTGCCGATAAATTGGGTTTAACAAAATATTCTGCCGTTGGTTATTCGCGCGGCGCGATCATAGCATCGAGATTGTTATTGCTCGATAAGCGGGTGAGCAGCGTTGTGCTGGGTGGCATGGGATCCGACTTCACGAATCCCGAGTGGCCGCGGAGGATCATGTTCTATAAAGCACTCAGTGGCGAACCGGTGCCGGAGCTCGAACCACTGGTGAACAGGGTGAAGAGCGATCCCACATTGGACCAGCTCGCCCTTGCGTACATGCAGAAGGCACAACCGTCGACTTCACGTGCAGAGTTCAGCAAGGTAAAGAAGCCGGTGTTGGTGATCTGTGGAGATAAGGATGAAGATAACGGTTCTTCGAAAGAGCTGGCGGCGCTAATTCCCAGGTCCACTTACAAACGTGTGCCCGGTGTTCATAACGACACCTCGAGATCGAAGGAGTTTTCTATGGAGGTGATCTCGTTTTTGAAGAAAGGGAAGTAAAAATTAAAATTCCACACTCACCACCGCAAACCCATCCGTTGGTTCCAAACCGTGCAACCTCGCCGGCAACCAGCGCGGACCTGCAAGAATAATTTGTTTCGCCCGAAGATCTAATTCTTTTGAAACACTCTTCTCTGTTTTGAAATCAGTTAGCTGTCCCGACACCGTAACTCTGAACGACAGCTTCACTGTTCCTTTTCCTTGCGGCTCCGCTTGCGAACGAATGTATTCGTTCAACTTCTTGTAACCTCCGTCGGGCAGCGCGAAGAAGATAGTTTCATCATAAACGGCAGTACGTCCATTCCTGCTTCTCGACCTGCCATTCACCAAACGACCGCGAGCATAATTCTCTTCGAAGTACATTGACCCGTCTTTATGACGACCATACCAGTAACCTTCCTGGTATCCATCAACATAATTTCCTTCGATAGCAACAACATCATTCGGGTAACGATGGATCTCTTTTCCCTTTCCATTTGTCACCATCTGAACGCCGGTCGAATCCCAATAGCTTTTCAGAAAGTATCTGTCGCGGTAATACACTTCACTCTCTATTTTTCCATTCGGATGAAATGTTTCCCATTTGCCAACGCGCTGGTCGTTGTTGTAAACACCGGCGGCAGAATATGCTCCCTTCACTGTATAGTAAATGAAGATCCCGTCTTTCGCGTCGTCTTTATAAGAGCCCTTCATCTGTATGATGCCGTTATTAAAATAATCGGCGAGAGGTCCCTGCCAGAGTCCGGCGGTGTCGCGCTGGCCGATGCGAAAATATTTGGAAGGAGGGTAGGGGATCTCCACCCAATTGCTGTCGTACCAGATCTTAATGGTCTCGAGTGGAGGTCCTTCTGGTTGCTGTGTGGTGTCGGGAGGAGTGTAGTTGAAATTCAGAATATACTGGAGCCTCGTGTATTTGCGAATGGAATCTGAAGCAATGTCGATGCTGTCGGCGTAGATGTACGATTCGCGTTCCACCATAGTGCTTCGATAGTCTGCTTCTGCTTTGTGATAGTGAATGAACCTTCGAAGCTTGAAGGTGTCGCTGGAAAGTTCAGAGGGAAGATATTTTTCGGCGTTGAGCATGTTCAACGCGGTGTCCCATTTGAGATTGACTCTTCGATAGTCGGTAACGAATTGTTCATTCGATTTCTTATCGGAATTGTTGAGGACGTAGCTTGATGAATCCTGTGCTTCGAGAACTTTCTGAAAGAAGTTGTAATAATTGACCTGGTATCGGGGAAGAGCAAGAAAGAGAATGATAAAAATGGGAACAATGGAAAGATAGAGAATGAGAATTTGTTTTTGAAAAATGGATAGAAACCCAAGGAAGATGCCGCATAGTAATCCTCCAACGTGAGCAGCAATATCAGTAGGAGCAATTCCTTCAAGACCGAAGCTTATGACGAGAACCGAAATCACAATAATTGCGCCGGCAACCAGCTTTCGTTCATCGTGACGATTTTCTAAGGCATAGATAACAGCCACAAATCCAAGTAGGCCAAATACCGCTCCTGAGGCACCGACGGCAACTGTAAAAAGGTTGAAATACAGACTGCATAATCCTGCTATCAGCCCACTGATAAAGTAAACCAATAGAAATATTCCCGAGCCGACTAATCTTTCTGCATAAGTCCCCAATAAGAACAATCCAACCATGTTCGATGCTAAGTGCAACACAAACCCATGAAGGAACATGTGGGTAAACAACCGCCACCATTCGCCATTCAATGTAAACGCATTATACAACGCCCCGCTGTTCAGCAGCCCCCGCGACCACGCCGGTTCTTCGAACGACCCCACCTCCAGGTACACCCACGCAAACACCGCGCAGTTGATAACGATCAGCGCGATGGTGGCGGGGATCTTTTTCACGAACTCCATTGTGCAAATTATATCTTTGCCATCGTGAAGACAATCAAAGAAGTTTTTTCAGAGAAGTTTAAAGGAACGCCGCTGATGTTCATTGCGCCCGGTCGCATCAACCTCATCGGCGAACATACCGACTACAACGAAGGCTTCGTGATGCCGGCCGCTATCAATTATCATATCACCTTCGCAATAGCACCGAATGGAACAGATTCGTTCAACTTTTACGCAGTCGATTATAATGAAACTGCATCCTTCGATCTTTCCAGCATCAAAGCCGGCGATAGCTGGGTGAATTATTTAATGGGTGTCATCGACGGTTTCTCCGACCTGCGCGCGAGGGGCGTCGATTGTGTGTTTGGAAGTACAATCCCGGTCGGAGCAGGCCTGTCATCTTCCGCTGCATTGTGTTGTGGCTTTGGCTTCGCCATCAACGACATCTTTAAGCTGGGCTTAGATAGATTGCAGTTAGCGAAGATCGGTCAGTACTCCGAACACGAATTTGCCGGGGTACAGTGCGGCATCATGGACCAGTTCGCTTCGCTGCATGGCAAGAAAAATTCAGTGCTGCTTCTCGATTGCCGGTCGCTGGAATATGAAACAGTGGCAGCAAACCTGGGCGACTACCGCATCCTGTTAATTGACACAAAAGTCAAACATTCCCTGGCCTCAACAGAATACAACGATCGTCGCGCTTCCTGCGAAGCGGGTGTAAAGATCTTAAAGATCAATTCCCTGAGAGACGCCACACGCACAATGCTCGATCAGCACCAGGATGAGCTTGGAGAGGAAGTCTACGTTAAGTGCTCTTATGTTGTCGACGAGATAGCGCGAACCAAAAAAGCCGCAGAGCTTCTTAAGTCGGGAGACATCGAAAAATTCGGTTCCCTTCTATACGAAACCCATTGGGGTCTCAGTAAACAGTACGACGTAAGTTGCGAAGAACTCGATGTTTTGGTGTCGTTAGCCGAAGAACAGAAAGATCTTGTTGTCGGTGCTCGTATGATGGGCGGTGGTTTTGGCGGTTGTACGATCAACCTCGTACATCATTCGAAGGTCGACTTTATAAAAGGCTACGTTCACGAAGAATATTTTGCTACTTTTAGAAAAGAACCTGACTTTTATTTAGTGAACCTCTCTGATGGGGTTCATAAAGAGTAACGGAACCCTCTTAACCTAATTGTAATTGCTATGCAAAGCCTCGTGCTTCAAGACTACGTCGTATTCTTTGTTTACTTCATTGCAGTTTCGTCGTATGGATATTGGATCTACGTCCGCAAGAAGAAAGCGGAAACTGACTCTAAAGATTTTTTCCTTGCAGAAGGATCGCTCACGTGGTGGGCTATCGGTGCATCGTTGATCGCATCCAACATCTCTGCCGAACAATTCATAGGAACTTCCGGCTCCGCCTTCGCGATGGGTCTCGCGATCTCATCGTACGAATGGATGGCCGCAGCAACATTGCTTATCGTAGCCATTTTCTTCCTGCCGATCTATCTGCGCAACAAGATCTATACAATGCCGCAGTTCCTCGCGCAACGATATAGTCCAACCGTGGCAACCATCATGGCTGTGTTCTGGCTGTTGGTATACATATTTGTCAATCTCTCTTCCATTCTTTACCTCGGCGCGCTGGCGGTCGATACCATCAGTGGTCTCGGATCAACAACTTGTATCATTGGTCTTGCTGTCTTCGCAGTGTTCATCACCCTTGGTGGTATGAAGGTGATCGGTTACACCGACGTAGTCCAGGTATTGGTGTTGGTAGCCGGCGGTCTTGTTACAACTTACCTCGCTATCAACAAGGTTAACACTGAATTGGATCTCGGGGGCTTTGGTAATGCTTTTAATTTCATCCGCACCGATGCTGCCGATCACTTTCACATGATCCTCAACAAAGGACAAATGATGATGCCCGACGGCAAGGGCGGAAAAGTGGATGCATACCAGGCGTTGCCCGGTCTCGCTGTGTTGATCGGTGCGATGTGGATCGCTAATCTTAACTATTGGGGATGCAATCAATACATTACGCAACGTGCACTTGGTGCTGACTTGAAAACTGCGCGTTCCGGTTTGCTCTTCGCCGCATTCCTGAAACTGTTGATGCCGATCATCGTGGTGCTTCCCGGTATCGCTGCATACGTGTTGTATAAGAATGGCATCTTCAATTCGGAAATGATGAGCACCGTGACCCAGGACGACGGTACACTGAAAGAAGTGTTGAAATCAGATAAAGCGTATCCTGTGTTGCTCGGTTTGTTGCCCGCAGGTCTTAAAGGACTTTCGTTCGCTGCATTAACAGCCGCTATCGTTGCATCGCTGGCCGGAAAGGCAAATAGTATCTCTACGATCTTCGTGCTCGACCTTTATAAAAAGTATTTCAAGAAAGATGCTTCGGAAACACACCTCGTTAACGTGGGTAAGGTTGCTATCGTAGCGGCGATGATCATCGCCATTCTCGTAGCACCGGCGCTCAGTCGCTTCGACCAGGCATTCCAGTTTATACAGGACTTCACAGGATTAATCTCGCCAGGCGTTGTAGCAATTTTCTTACTCGGTATGTTCTGGAAGAAAGCCAATGGCGCCGCAGCTCTGATCGCAGCGCTTCTTACGATGCCACTCGGTCTGGCGTTCAACGAATGGATGCCGTATATTCCTTTCCTCCACCGCATGGGTTATGTGTTCGTGATCCTGATTGCCATCATGGTGATCGTAAGCTTGATCAAACCACAAAAGCCAAGCGACGGGCAGGTGGAAGTAGACGCAGAAATGTTCAGGATCTCGGGTCCTTTCGCGGTTGGTGTTCTTTTGGTTTCAGGCATCATAGCTGCTCTTTACATAGTGTTCTGGTAAATGGTTAATGACTAGTGTGTAATGTGTAATGACTAATGTGTAATGCGTAATGAATAATGATCAATGAATCGCATCGATCGCCTCACCGCAATCCTCATACACCTTCAGACTAAGAAAGTCGTCAAAGCCGAAGAGATCGCCGACCGTTTCGGTATGAGTCTTCGCACCGTTTATCGCGACGTGAAGGCTTTAATGGAAGCCGGCGTTCCTATCGGCTCTGAAGCAGGGAAAGGATATTTCATTGTCGACGGCTATCACCTTCCACCGGTGATGTTCACACAGGATGAAGCGAGCTCTATGTTGCTCGCCGGGAAGCTTGTGGATAAGATGGCCGACAAATCCGTTCGCGGTGCTTACGAATCGGCGATGCACAAGATCAAATCGGTGCTGAACGAATCCGAAAAAGATCATCTTCAGAATCTCGAATCTCATATCGAGGTCTTTCTTCGCTCGCGCTACGAAGTAAAAGAACGCGAAGGGTTTCCCGATCACTTCATGACCGACATCCAACGAGCTGTCGCAAAAAAAGAAGTGCTTCGGATCGATTACTCCAACAACGAAGAAGAACTCAGTCAACGCGAAGTAGAGCCTATCGGCATCTTCTATTACAGCATGGCCTGGCATCTCATCGGCTGGTGCAGGCTCCGCAATGGCTACCGCGACTTCCGCGCCGACAGGATAAAAGCACTCGTTTCTACCGGCCAGTCATTCGAAGGGCGGAACCTTATCTCCATGAAGGAATACTTCGAGTCGATGTTCCAGTCTAACGCCAATCTTTCGAAGGCTGTCGTTGTATTTGAGAAGTCTGTTCTTCGTGGACGGCCTTTGTATGGAAGCATCACGCAGACCGACCTTGGCGATAAGGTCCGCGCCGAGTTTATGGTCGAAAGTATGAACTACATCGCACGCTGGCTGCTGATGTATGGCACTGCCGTCGAGGTCGAAGAACCTGAAGCCTTGCGAATTGCGCTTGGTGAGCTTGTCGAGGAGTTGCATGAACATTACTCTCTTGTGGGTAAACAGTAAGCGGTAAACAGTGAACGGTAAACAGTGAACGGTAAACAGTGAACGGTAAACAGTGAACGGTAAATTCAGACCAACGAGTTACTCCGTCAAGCCTCGATATATGTAGTACCGTTTACCATATACCGCCCACCGCTTACCATACTGCTGACATACAGTTGTCAGTCCCTCAGAAAAATTCCTGAAATATTTCCGAAAAGAGTCCATTCTGTTGACACACAGTTGTCATCATGTGGTAGTTGATTCGTATCAACAAACACACAGCTATGGAACCTTCAATCAAAGAAGTTAAGCCGATCAATTTTCTCTACTTCCGCACCGAGACTCGTGTGGACCAGTTGGCGAATTTTATGCCCGTAACGATGGAGCTGTTCAGGGAAGCAATTAATTACAACCTTCACGTTACCGGCCCTGTTCACTGGCACTATTTTGGGTTTAGTGGAGATGCGTCCAGTTCGTTTACGCTCGAGATCTCGCTGCCGGTGTCGCATGTGATCGCGGGTTACGATGGGAACTTCCATTTCAAACGTACCGAGTCCTTTCGGTGCGTAACCCTGACCCACGAAGGTGGATGGGACAGCCTGCCGGCCAGCTACGAAAAGATCATGCAGTTTATCGCGGGCAAACATCTCGAGCCCATTGAAGTTACACGCGAGATCTACCTCAATGCAGACTTCAGCGATCGCGATGCAAATGTTACGGTGATACAATTTGGAGTGAAGTAAAAATAAGTGCGATGAAAAAAACCTGTTACCTCTTTGTCTTCGATGGCTTTGCAGATTACGAAACCTCGCTGGCAGCAACCGGCATCGGCATGAGTGATGAGTATCAACTCAAAACTATTGCGATCAGGAAAGACCCGGTGCGGTCGATGAGTGGAGTTACGATTATTCCCGATCTCGACTTCATGGCCGACCACGATCTTGAAGATCTTGACAGGGATAATACCGGCATGTTAATACTACCAGGCGGAATGGCATGGGAGAGGGGTAAGAACGAAGCGATCACTCCGCTGGTAGCTCATTGTTTGCTGCACGGTATCCCTGTTGCTGGCATTTGTGGCGCTACTATTTTCCTTGCGGAGCTCGGCCTGCTCAATCGCGCCGAACATACCAGCAACAGCATGGACTATTTGTCTTCAAGCTCGAACGTCTATCGCGGACAGGCACTGTATCGTGCAATGCCTTCCGTGCGAACTGAATTTCTGATCACAGCAAATGGCACCGCATCAGTGGAGTTCGCACAGGATATTTTTGATGCACTCGCTATATCAGATGATCCCAGCGTGACTGAATGGTTTCAATACTTCCAAAAGGAAATCGCTTAACACTGAACACTGAACACTGAACATTGAACATCAAAGTATGAGAAAGATAGTCTTAAATGTTGCAGTCAGTCTCGACGGCCTGATCGAAGGTCCCAACGGCGAATACGATTGGTGTTTTACCGACCAGGACTACGGCCTCACCGACTTCTTCAACAGCATCGATACAATTTTCATGGGACGAAAGTCTTACGAAGTTGCCGTTGCGAATGACGGAATGAACATGTGGAAAGGAGTGAAAACGTATGTCTTTTCGAACACGCTCACAGAATCTCCTTCGAAAGATGTGAAGATCATTCGGAGCATGGATGAAGTAGCCACGATATTACAAGAGCCTGGAAAAAACATTTGGTTATTTGGCGGTGCAGAGCTCACAACAGCATTCATCAACAACAAGCTGGTGGATGAGCTGTGGCTTTCAGTTCACCCGATCGTTCTCGGCAGCGGAAAGCCCCTGTTTCAAAACATCGATACACGGAAGAATTTCAAGTTGATAGACACAATCACGTATAGCTCAGGACTCATCACATTAAAATATTCTCAATCATAAAAGCATGTACACAGCAAAGCAATCAATTTCAATAGTAGCACCTCGCACAAAAGTCTGGGAAGCGCTCACGAAACCCGAACTGGTGAAAAAATACTTCTTCGGAACAACAGTTGAATCCAACTGGAAGAAAGGTGATCCGATCAAATTCACAGGCGAGTGGGACGGAAAGCAATACGAAGACAAGGGAGTTGTGATCGATATCGAGAAAGACAAGTTGTTGAAGTATTCGTATTACAGTTCATGGTCGGGCAAGCCTGATCTTCCTGAAAACTATCATTATGTTACGTATCTGCTCAACGATCTCGGCGGCAGCACGGTGTTTGTTGTTGAACAGGAAGGTCTCGAAACCGAAGAGGCAAAAGAGCATACTGAAAAGAATTGGGCTTCGATCATGCAGGATCTTCGCAAGCTCCTGGAAGAGAATCAATCGAAATACTAGTACCCGATATTCACGGTCATACCCAGGCGAAAGTCCATCATCTGAACGAAGCTGTTGTACAGGTAGCCCACGTGATGAGAATGGATTACCTGGGTCTGCGTGTTGATGAATTGCCCATCAACTTCTTTTACGCGCGTAGACATGCCCATGTGCGATGTGGCTGATGCCGGCGCGTCTTCATTCATATAGTTTACCCTTCCGCCCTGGGTCATCTGGCTGCTGAAGTCGATGAAGTATTTGTTCTTCTCCCATTTCTTGAAGATCCACGAGCCATCGATCCGCACGCCGCCGCCGGCTGAGTATACAAGTGTTCCGTCTTTACTCAATAGGTTGCTCTCCACGGGCTTGCAGCTGTCGTCGTCATCCGGATCCAGTATCAATAATTTTGTTCTGAAGAACGAATAGCCTGCCTTTACGCTGGCATAGGGACGAACCGGCCCTTTCAGGATCAAATACAGTCGGGTGGTGGCCATTAGTGTTGTGATGCTATTGTTGACCACAACATTCATTGGGGCAACGCTGCCGTCGGGGAAAGTGTAATCCTGTTCGGTTTTACTGTGGCCGTAGCCACTCCAGTTGAACTCGAGGCCGGCCGCAATGCGGTGCGACGGGGCTTCGGCCAACAGGCTCATCGACAAGCCATTGCCATACTTTATGTACTGCTTCATGCCGCGTGTGGGCGTGGTGAAAACGTAGCTGGTGCTGAAGTTGGGTGTCCACGATTGGGCGTTGGCGCCAGAAATCGCGATCAAAACCATCAGGGCTGCTGTCAGGGATTTCATAATAATGAATTTACGAAACGTTATGGCAACATAGAATGCTTGGCGAAAATACCACACCATTTCTATCTTCGTAGCTTAATCAAAAATTCAGATAGCTATGAAAAGAACCGCAACCGCCATTTGGAATGGCACAGGAAAAGATGGTAAAGGAAACCTCACAACAGCAAGCACTGTCCTTAATAAGACCCAATATTCGTTCAACAGCCGCTTTGCCGATGGTGTTGGAACAAATCCCGAAGAGCTCATCGCTGCCGCGCACGCAGGATGCTTCGCAATGAAACTCAGCTTCGTTCTCCAGGAAGGTGGTTTCAACCCAACCGAACTCAACGTTACATGCGCTATCAATTTCGAGAACGGCGCCATCACTGAATCACATCTCACATTGAAAGCCACAGTTCCCGGCATCACCAAAGAGAAATTCGATGAAGCTGCGGCCGACGCTAAAGCAAACTGCCCCATCTCGAAACTGCTCAATACCAGCATCACCATGGAGGCTTCGCTCGCCTAACGAATGAATGCCAACGAAAAGCTGATCACGAAGTTCTATTCTGCTTTCCAGCAGAAGGACTTCCTGGTCATGCAAACCTGCTATCATCCCGAAGCAACTTTCAACGATCCCGTTTTTCGCAATCTCAACAGCAAAGAAGTAAAGTCGATGTGGCAGATGCTGCTCACGTCTTCGAAAGATCTTCGCATCGAGTTCAGCGACATTCACTCAAACGATCAGTCTGGCTCCGCCCATTGGGAAGCGTGGTATTCGTTCTCTCGAACAGGCCGCCAGGTTCACAACATCATCGACGCAACGTTCGAATTTCGCGATGGGCTCATCTATCGGCATCATGATCATTTCAATTTCTGGAAATGGTCAAGACAAGCATTAGGCACCAGTGGAACTCTTCTTGGATGGAGTCCTGTTGTAAAGAATAAAGTACGGGACACTGCCCGCAGGAGTCTCGACAAGTTCATGCAATGACCCTTGAAGATAAAGTAGATGAAGTGGAAGCCGTCTTTCAAAAACTGGACGGAGAGATCTCTGCATTGCAATCGTCAACAGGGATCCACTGCAAATTCGGTTGCGGTAAATGTTGTTTCAAACCCGACATCGAAGCAACGCCACTCGAGTTTCTTCCATTCGCACATCATCTTTATAAAGAAGGTCGCGCCGAAGAATGGTATGACAAACTCGTTTCATCCGAAGAGCAACTGTGTGCGATCCTCAATCCCACGCAGTCGGGTGCAGGATTGTGTACGGAATATAAACATCGTGGATTGATATGCAGGCTGTTTGGTTATTCTGCGCGGACAAATAAGTACGACGAGAAAGAGCTCGTAACGTGCAACATCATTAAGACAGAACAACCCGCGGAATATAAAGCAGCTTCAGAAACGAAAGATCTCCCGGTGATGAGCCAGTACTACATGCAGCTTCATTCAATAGATCCGGATCTCACTACTGAGTTTTACCCGATCAATAAAGCAATAAGAAAAGCTATTGAGAGTGTTTTACACTACTACGCGTACCGATGAAATCGATGAGCTTGTGGGCGAGTGCTGCCATCGACGTCTTTTTGGGAGGGGCGATCTCCTTGCGGGCTGCTTCCAGCCGGTCCCTGTAGACCACCGTTGTCAGCGTGATCACCACCGCCACCACAACGCCTATCAGAAGTACAATATCCCGGTTCGAGAGCCTCATAGATTTATGTTATCAAACTTACCAAACACCCTGCCATCCGTGAAATCGGGCGTTTTGGGGTAATTTTCTTCTTAAGAATTTGTTAAGTGTTCACATTTGTACACGAATGCGTACGGTTACCATCAACTCTCATTAAAATATAAAGACTAGTGACCTCTTTTCTTTTTAGATTTGTTGAGCTTTTGTAGACAGAATTACATGAAAGTGACTAAATATTTTTCGCTTGGGCTTTTGATCGCTGCTTCGGCCATCTACGCCCCCAATGCCTCGGCGCAGGAGCACCCCGCCGTGCCTGCAGAATCCAACGCAAAGACCACTGTTAATTGGCTGACCTGGGAACAGGCTGTCGAAAAACAGAAGACCGAAAAGAGAAAAGTATTCGTCGATGTATTTACCGACTGGTGTGGCTGGTGCAAAGTGATGGACAAGAACACGTTCCCCGATGCCGCTGTTGCTAAGCTTCTCAACGATGAATTTTATGCAGTGAAGTTCAACGCCGAGCAAACCGCCGACGTAGTCTTCAATAATATTACATTTAAATTTATCGATACAGGTGGCGGACGTGGCTATCATCAACTGGCTGCTGCATTGCTCAACAACCAGATGAGCTATCCGAACTTCGTGTTCCTCGATGAAGAATTTAAGATCATCCCGGTGCTACCCGGTTATCAGTCACTTCCCGGTTATCGCAAGCCCGAAGAGTTTCATGTTTTCCTTTCTTACGTGGGTGAAAACATCTACAAGAAGACGAGGGATATCAATGAATACGCGAGAACGGAATATGTATCTCCGTATCAGCCAGCAACGGCGAAGCCTGCTGGCGGTCAATAAGTCCCGCCTCACCCTACGAAGCACACTCGTTAAGCAAAAAGCAGCGGGAACCCCTAAAAGGTTCGTATAGGTTATTTTTCGAACGGTTCGTTCGATTCGTTGTCTTTGAAAGTCTTCTTCGAATCGATAAAGCTGAGAGCTGAAACGAAGCCTACAACAACTGCGATGATAATTACGAAGGCATTTGCACCGCTACCGACAACCTGGTGAAACATAATCGTTATGAGTTTTAGTGGGGCTAAGGTAATGATTTTTTTATATGCCTAATTCGGCAGCGTGCGTTTTAAGCACATTGATGATAAAACCGATATGCTCGTCCAGCGGGATACCGATCATCTCGGTGCCCTTGTAAACTTCGTCGCGCTCTACTTTTGCAGCAAACCCCTTGTCTTTCAGTTTCTTGATCACCGATTTCGGCTCTAACGTGGCGATCCCTTCGGGCCGAACCTGTGCGCATGCCACGATGAAACCCGTGAGCTCGTCGCTGGCGAGGAGGAACTTATCGAGTGGCGAATTATAGGGAACATTCCATTTGGTGTAGTGTGCAGATATCGCGTGAGCGACGTCGTTCTCATTCATGCCCCGGAGTTTTTCAACGATCACATTCGGATGCTGGTCCGGGTATACTTCGTAGTCGGCATCGTGGAGGAGACCAGTGATAGCCCACTTGTCTTTGTCTTCGCCCAACTTTTCTGCGTAGGCTTCCATTACAAGTTCTATCGTGCGCATATGCCGGAGCAGGCTGGCATTTTGCGTCATCGACGCCAGTATGTTGCGGGATTCTTCGCGGGTCATCTGGGCATCGTACGGCGACGGGAGAAGAATAGATTAAATCCGGCAACGATAATTATAATTCCCATGATCACGGTTGTAATGATCATTCGTGTGTTGCGAAGCTGTAATGTTTTGATTTCGTCTTCACGGCGATAGTTTTCAACTTCTTTTTCTTTTTCCTGGAGGTCGAGTGCCATCTCCATCTGTGCAATCTTGCGGCTGCTTTCTTCGCCGTATACTTTCTCTTTTGTCTTGTCGTACTTCACCATCGTTTCATACGCCTCTTTCATCCTGCCTTGTCGCGCGTAGTTGTCGGCCATGCTGCGAAGGATCTGTGGTTCGAAGAAAATTGCCTGCATCTCCGTAGTTAATGCCATCGCGCGGTCGAGATATGCTTGTGCGGGCTTCGGTTGATTGGCGCGAACATAAACTTCGCCAAGGTTCGCCGTGATGTTGAGAATATTCAGCTTGTTATTTTCTTTCTCTGCCATTCCCAGTGCGCGCAGGTAATATTCAACAGCACGTTGATAGTTGCCCTGGCGAAAGAAGAGATTGCCAATGTTACTCAAAGGATCGGCCGAAGGCGTTCCCATTTTTTCACTGAGATCCCATGCGTCCTGGTAGTATTTCAATGCTTGCTCGAATAATTGAAGATCGCTGTGAAGATTACCGAGGTTGTTCATCGTGCCCACCATTCTTTTTTTATCGCCGAGCTGCGTAAGAATACTTTCCGACTCCTCGAAATACTTTAATGCTGTCGCATAATCTTTCTTCAGCGCGTATATGTTGGCAATGTTATTCTTGGTGGTTGCAATACCTTCTTTGTTATCGAGATCGGTGTAGGTCTTGAGCGCTGTGAGGTAATACTCGAGACCTTTATCGAGAGCGCCCTGGTTTTTATAGGCAACACCCATGTTATTATACGAGGCGGCCATGCCCTTCTGGTCTCCGATGTTCGTAGCGAGGTCGAGCGCCTCGCGGGTGTAGCCGATAGCCTTCACCGGGTCGGAGTTCATGTATGCACGGAACAACTCATTCAGGGTCTTCACTTTCTGATCGCCCTGGGCTTTTTTAAGTACGTTTTCGAGGCTATCGATCTTCTGGGCGAAACAACTTGCCGCCGAAATGATGACACAACTGAGGATGGGTATGATTTTCATTATGCGCATTTTTAGGGCAGTTAAAAATAAGCATATCTTGCGATTATGCGAATTACCCTCACTATCTGCTGCTTAGTAGCAGCCTCCCTCGCGTCCAGGGCGCAAACTGCTGTGGACAATAAAGAGATCCTCGAACCCATCAACGGGCTGTTCAAAGGAATGAGTACCGGAGACAGCGCATTGGTTCATGCATCGTTTGTAAAATCGCCAACGATGGCTACCATCTTTAAAAACAAGGAAGGCGTATTAGTATTGCGACAGGAAACGGACCTCAAGGGCTTCCTTGATGCCGTTGGAACTCCGCACGAAGAAAAATGGTCGGAGCCCATTTGGGAACCAAAGATCCAGATGGACGGCAACTTCGCGCAAGTGTGGACGAAGTATGCGTTCTACCGGGGTAAAACATTCAGTCATTGTGGCGTCGACGCTTTCCAGTTATACAAAGGTGCCGATGGAAAGTGGAAGATCTTTCATCTCGCAGATACGCGATGGAAGGAAGGATGTAATGTACCGCCTGTTATCGCAGGACAGTTTAAGTGAGAAATCTTCTTGCAGCAGTTCTTCTTTTTGTTTGCGTGAACACATTCGCGCAAACGACATTCATACTTGTTCGTCACGCAGAGAAAGACAACGGTAAGGACAACCCGGCTTTATCTGCCGAAGGAAAACAACGAGCATTAGCCCTGGCTAAACTTCTTGAAAAACAAAAGATAGATGCGATCTACTCTACTGATTTCAATAGAACAAAAGAAACGGTAAGACCTCTCGCTGATTCCAAAGGCCTGCAAATAACGATCTATGACAGGCAGCCCGATCTCGCCGGATTAAAAGGAACTATCGTTATCTGTGGTCACTCCAACACGATTCCGGCATTAGCAAACAAGCTTATTGGCAAGGAGCAATTCAAAGACTTTGCTGATAATGATTTTGGAAACCTGCTGATCATCAGCGACGGTTCCGTTACGCATCTTCGTTATTAGAAAACGATAGGATGTATGATCACATCCACTCTTCGGTTCATGATGCGGCCACGCCATGAATCATTTTGATAAACGGGATTCTCGAGTCCCCAGTCTTTCACAGAAATAATCCTTTCGGGAATAGCCATATCGATGAGCAGTTTGAATACTGCGTTGCTTCGCATTTGCGAGAGCCATTCATTGTATTCTTTTCCGCCGATCGGATCGGTGTGACTGATGAGTTGGATCTGGTATTTATCGAGGTGGTTGGGGATCGAATCGATCCAGTGAAGAAGTTCGGCAGACTGTTGATCGTCGACGTACCAGCTGCCGCCGTCGAAGTAGATGCTCTTTCGGATCTCGTCCTGCTGCGCATGAGTTGCTACCGACAGCATCATTGTGACAACGATCAACATCCCGCGCATCATATAATAAATTTAAGCAGACACACGCACAGTCCGCTACCGGACACCTTTTTTCATCAGCGGACGTAAAAACGTGCAACCAATCCCAGTTTCGCACGTCTAATCCCCTAAATTGCCTGTGGCACCATTATTGGCTAAACGCACACGAAATTTATGATTAAACTCAAAAACATCGATAAGTATATCGATTCCCGCTTCCAGCGCACATTCATCCTCAAAGGCATCGACATGGAAGTTCAGCAGGGAGAGTTCCTTACTATCATGGGACCCAGCGGTTCCGGTAAGTCTACTCTCATGAACATCATCGGTATGCTCGATGAGCCTTCAGCTGGCGAATATTACTTTTTCGATGAACCTGTTCATAAGATGAAGGAGAAGCAGAAGAGCGATATGCATAAGAACTATATCGGCTTCATCTTCCAGGCATATCATCTTATCGATGAACTTACTGTTTACGAAAACATTGAAACACCATTGTTATATAAAGGAGTTGGAGGAAGCCAGCGCAAGAGCATGGTGGCCGAGCTGCTCGACCGTTTCAACATGGTAGCGAAGAAAGACCTGTTCCCCGAACAACTGAGTGGCGGTCAGCAACAGCTCGTTGGTATTGCACGGGCAATTGTTGGTCAGCCCAAGTTGCTTCTCGCCGACGAACCTACGGGTAACCTTCACTCGGAGCAAGGCAAGCAGATCATGGACATCTTCGAAAAACTGAACGATGAAGGTATCACCATCATACAGGTTACACACGCAGAAGAAAATGCACAACGAAGCAAGCGGATCGTCAGGATTGCCGATGGCGCTATAGCTTCGGATGATAAAGTGAGATAAGAAGTTTAAAAAACCTATGAAGAGAAATCTGTTACTACTAGTTGCTTGTTTAACGGTTGTTGTTGGTCGCGCGCAAAACGATACAACGCAATCAAGGATCCTTACATTCGAAGAGGCCGTTAGTATAGCGCTTCAAAATAGTGTCCTTTTGAATCAACAAAGGAACGTGATGGAGTTAAACCAGATGCAGAAGATCTCGGCAATTGCTGGTATCGCGCCGAGCGTCAATGCAAACGCCAGTCTTGGGCGTAACGTTGGTAATACTTTCATTCAGCAGATTGGTGTGGTGTCTGGTACGGTAGACGGTGCCAGCGGATCTATATCTGCCAACCTCAACCTCTTTTCAGGATTTGCAAGGGTCAATACGATCCGCCAGATGACAAAAGCGCTGGATGCACAATCATACTTCGTAAACAGAACGGCACAGGATGCGATCAACCTCGTGGCAACGCAATACCTTACAGTGATGCGTGATGTTGAATTGCTGAGAATTGCAAAACAGAATTATGAAGCACTGAATAAACAACTCGAACAGATCACTGAGATGATGGACTTGGGATCGAAGTCGGATGTTGATAAACAAAATCAGAACACGCTCACAAGAGGGGCGGAGCTTCGTATGGTGCAGGCCGAGATCCAGCTCAACAACGACAAGACTCTTCTGCAACAAACTTTATTGATCGATCCTTTCATGGAATTCGAAGTGGAGAAACCCAACTGGGATTCCAATTATCTTGGCGAACAACCTTTGAATATCGAAGAGCTGACGGATCGCGCTAAAGCATTCCGTGGCGACTACCTTCGGTCATTGAAACAGGAAGAATCATATCATTACGCTTTGTATGCCGCAAGAGGAGGTTATCTTCCTTCACTCAGCGCAAGCGCTACATACCTTACCGGCTGGAACTTCAGGCATGGTGTTGATCCGAGCTCTGCGGACTATCCGCGACCTTTCAAGACACAGATAACACAGGACAATATTCGTAAGTCGGTTGGTCTCAACTTGAATATACCATTGTTCAATGGATTCCAACAGCGCGCGTTTGTAACGCAGGCCCGCGTAACTTATGAGAATCAGAAGATCACTACCAGGAACCTGGAATTCCAGGTAAAGAACGACGTGATCCGTGCCGTTCGAAATTTTGACGGAGCGAAGCGTGCTTTTGCTGTGACAACCGCGCAGTTGTCATCGGCGGAGATCGCATTCGAGTATGAAACTCAACGCTATAATCTTGGTGTAACGAGCTTTGTTGACTACGCTAACGCAAACCGTATGCTGGTACAATCGCAGACCGATAAGGCACAGGCGGAATACACGCTGGTATTCCAAAGAATATTGCTGGAATACTCGGTGGGAACGCTGAAACCCGAAGATATAACGGCCACTAAGAATTAGGTCAGAAAGCGCTAAAAACGCGGTTCTGAAGAGAATTTTGATTAAATTTGCAGCCCCGTCGAGTGACGGGGCTTGTTTTTTGACTAAAAACGAGCATTTAAAACCAATTTGTGACAGTGCCCGGCTGTTACATGTAATTAAGGGCAACCATTAAACATGGCAAAGCAACCAATCAGGGGTAATCAACCTCCAAGAGGAAACTCAGGTCCCCCAAGAGGTAATTCAGGACCTCCAAGAAGCAACCAGGGTCCTAACAAAGGTCCTGCAAGGACAAACCAAAGAACCGACAGCAACAGCTCGAAGACGACTACTAACAAGTCGAAAGAGTCTTTAGCAGACAAACCCGAAGTACCGCTCGAAAAAGACGAACTCGCAGAGCTCCGTCAGAAAAAGAGACAGGAAGATGAAGAAGGTATCGGTCGTATTATCCGCGACGTAACAGCTCGCAAGGCTGCGGCGGCTCCTGTAGATCTTAACAACTTCGACTGGGAAGCATTCGACAAGAAAGGCTTCGGCGAAGGTTATTCTAAGAAAGAAAGAGAAGACATGTTGAACCTGTATTCAGGTACAGTTACAACAGTAAATGAAAGTGAAGTTGTTTCAGGTGTTGTGGTTGGTATCAACGACCGCGATGTGATCCTGAATATAGGATTTAAGTCGGACGGACTTGTGCCGCTGGCTGAATTCAAAGACATGCCCAACCTCAAGATCGGCGATTTAGTTGATCTCTTCATTGAAGAGCGTGAGAACGCAATGGGTCAGTTGATCCTGTCGCGTCGTAAGGCTAAGCTCGTGAAAGGATGGGAACGTGTACAAACAGCATTGGATAAAGATGAGGTGATCGAAGGTTTTGTGAAACGCAGAACGAAAGGTGGTCTTATTGTCGATGTATTCGGCATCGAGGCTTTCTTGCCTGGTTCACAGATCGACGTGAAGCCTATCCGCGACTTCGATGTTTATGTAAACAAAGCTATCGAAGTGAAAGTTGTGAAGATCAACTACACGAACGACAACGTGGTTGTATCGCACAAGGTGTTGATCGAGAAAGATCTCGAACAACAAAAGGCAGCCATCCTCACCAACCTCGACAAAGGCCAGGTGTTGGAAGGTGTTATCAAGAACATGACCAACTTCGGCGTATTCATCGATCTTGGTGGTGTAGACGGATTGCTCCACATCACAGATATTTCATGGGGTCGTATCAACCATCCTGAAGAAGTTCTCAAGCTCGATCAGACAGTTAAAGTTGTTGTGCTTGACTTCGACCAGGACAAGAAGAGAATTTCACTTGGTATGAAGCAGTTGACTCCTCATCCATGGGATTCATTGCCTGCAGAGATCCAGGTAGGTTCGAAAGTGAAAGGCCGCATCGTAAACGTAGCAGACTATGGCGCGTTCCTCGAGTTGCAGCCTGGCGTTGAAGGTTTGATCCACGTAAGCGAAATGAGCTGGTCGCAGCACCTGAGAAATCCCCAGGATTTCATCAAGGTTGGCGACGAGATCGAAGCAGTTGTGTTGACGATCGATCGCGACGAGCGTAAGATGTCACTCGGTATCAAGCAACTTACAACAGATCCATGGACACGTCCGGATGTGTTGACGAAGTATGCTGTTGGTACAACACATACAGGTATCGTTCGTAACCTTACTAACTTCGGTTTGTTCCTCGAGCTCGAGGAAGGTATCGATGGTTTGGTTCACGTATCTGACCTTAGCTGGACACGTAAGATCAAGCATCCTTCTGAGTTCACTAAAGTAGGTGAGAAGATGGATGTGAAAGTTCTTGAGCTTGATGCGACCAACAGAAGGTTGGCGTTGAGTCACAAGCACATGGAAGAGAATCCATGGGATACTTTCGAGACGATCTTCACGGTTGGTTCGGTTCACAAGTGTACTATCGTGAACAAGAACGACAAGGGTGCGATCCTCGAATTGCCTTATGGTCTTGAAGGCTTCTGCTCGGTGAAGAACCTTGCGAAGGCAGATGGAACGTCGAAGGCAGAGGTAGGAGAAAGCTTAGACTTTAAGGTTCTTGAGTTCTCGAAAGATGATCGTAGGATTGTGTTGAGTCACAAGGCTACGTGGTCGAACGAGGAGGAAGACAAAGTTGTGGCGAAGCCTGCTGGCAAGAAGGCGGCTCCTAAGGGCAAGACGATCGAGAAGATCAACAACGAGACTGAGAAGTCGACATTGGGAGATCTTGATGCGCTTGCGGCTCTGAAGGAAAAGATGTCGGGAAACAAGAGTGAATAGTGAAAAATGAATAGTGAAAAGTGAGAGTGTGAAGGTGGAAAAGTTAAAAGCGAGAGCTGTATTAAACTTTTCACCTTTCACTGTTCACTTTTCACTTAAATAAGGTTCCGTGGCCGAGTGGCTAGGCTGAGCTCTGCAAAAGCTCCTACAGCGGTTCGAATCCGCTCGGAACCTCAAGTGTTTTGAAAACCGTCAAATTTAAGGTTTGACGGTTTTTTTGTGCCTTGTCGCATACAGGATGGTTGCAAATGGATCAGAATGAGTGGAAAATGGTTCGAATCCGCTTGTTGTGCCAAATTCAGAATCGTCTGAATCCTATTTATTTGTATTGTCTGGCTTATCTGATGACTTGTTATCCTGAATAGATTAGACGAAGAGAATCATCTGTTACTTGCTACGTCAAGACCATTCCACGTTGAAGTACCTTCGGTGGTAATTACTCGATTTGGCGTTTTGATACTGTCGGCTGTCCTTTTTGCTAAAGATTGAACGTCCCCGAGTTTGTCATTGCTTTGCTTATAGTATTGAGCCGGAGGGAGATGATACGATACGCCATTGGAGTCAGTTATTATCCTTGAAAATCCAACCTTTGACATGGCCTGGTGCAAATTCTCATAATGAGTCTCTGTTGCATAGTTGAGAAGCTCAACTCTTGTAAGGAAGTGTGACATGGTTATTGCGAGTTTTGAATTATTCCTATTCGGTCAAGTGACGATAACGGACTAGCTATTACAACATTTATTTCCGAATGAATACAAATAGCTTCCCAATCACTATATCCACACTCCGGCACATAAGGAAATCTCCGAAATGATACCCTCCTACGTGCTTCACGTAGTGATATAAAGCTTCCTGGAATTTGCTATAATGATTTATTTAGTAAATTAATGTTCAGAGCCCATTGACAGTCGTTCGAGAATGACTGTCAATGGGCTTTTTACTAACGTTATGACATTGTCATTTCGGAGTATTTAATTTAATCTACTCTCGCTCGTTGTTTGCGAGTGGAAATGATGGTCAATCATATCTATCGGGAAATATGCGAGGGGACATAACTTAGTTTTGCTTTTATGGACCAATTCCATCTGATTATAATTTATCTGTTTTCAATATGAAATATTTATTAGCCATAACACTGATCATTCTTTTAATCGGATGTAATCGGTCTCCGAAAGAAAAAGCTGTTGCTTCTGTAAATGAGTATATGAAACAAAAGATTAGAAACATCGATAGCTACTCGCCTGTTCATTTTTCGATTGTCGACACTCTGGACCGCACAGTCGATAGCGTTCTTGCGAAAGGGAGTTGCTATGAAATTAATCATACGTATACCGTTGTTAACGCTAATGGCGAAACTGTTCCAATGTCGATAACATTTCTTTTAAATAAAGATTATAAGGTAACGAAGACTGTGAGTAAAGGCGTAAATGGCGATTACGGCAGCCTTTCTGGGAACGTATATTGGAAATACAACGATTTTATTGGGAATCGAGCTGATGCCGGCGCGGTAATAAAATTATACCCTCTCGATTCTGTTCGAAGCAGTACAAAATATACCGCGATTGCCGATCTCCAGGGTAATTATAAAATCGATAAGATCCTCCCAGGGCGATATTTGGTGATAATTACATCTAAGTCGACGACTGCTTGTCCGGAAAAGCATTTAAGAATGATTGGTAATTATGCCGACGTCATAAAGGAAGTATTTGATTTTGATATTGCTGACTACGAAAAATCTATAGATGAAATTTCAGTCCTGAAGTCAAAGTCTGAATCCGTTTTGTTGGATTTCAATTCGAAGAAGTATGGAGGGGCAAGCGAAAGAATGGGTACGTATTACGAGTTAGAATCTCTGATGCGAGATAAAGCTAATGATCTCATTAATTCATTTCCATCCAAATTTAGGTCTGCACTCCCTCTTTATACCGGTTATAGTTATTCGAATGATTTTGAAGTTGTGATTATTGAGGAAGAAGAAAATAAAGTGATGACGAGTGATTTTGGAACGACTTGTCTTTGAGTGTTACTGCGTAAGTATTTGTATTGACATTTGAATCTATACCTTAATACTTCCAAGTCGCGACTGACATCAAAATAATTGAAGCAGTATGTGAATTTAACAATTGCCCATCTGTTTTCGCCTAACTCATCTACGGCGCTAAATCAGCCAATTTCTTCAAATCTTCCATAAAATGATTCGAAAATTGTACGCTTGGGACCTCGAAGCATACAAAAACCGTCAAATTAATGTTTGACGGTTTTTTTTTGTGCCTTGTTGCATACAGGCCGGTTGCAAATGGATTAGAATGAGTGGAAAATGGTTCGAATCCGCTTGGGGTGTAAGACAACGTAATCCTATGTGCCTGTATCGTCTGGTTGATCTGATGGTTTGTTATCGTTCTCTTTGAGATAATCGGATACCACGATATCAGCGAAGAGTTCGAGGAGTTTCAGGATTTCGGCGGCTTGTTCAACGGTTGCTTAGATGCCGTCTTTTTTAAAATTTCTTTGAAGCGCTCTGGTGTTAGATTTTCCATGGTCGTTTACCGTATGTTTTAAATCTTAAGAGAAGGTAACTGAGGAGATGGATAGTCCGGGCAGGAAATTAATGCGCATGTATTTGAAAGTTTCTGCTTCACAGAGTGTATAAACTTTTGAAGTTCAACATTAAGAGGAAAGGCAAAAGAAGATTGCCTGCACGGATATTACGGCCTCTGGAGGTCGTCCAAAGTATGAATGCAAGCTGGTCGATGGATTTTATGACCGATTCACTTTTGTCAGGAAGGAAGTTCAGGACACTGAATTTGATGGATGATTTTAATAGGGAAGCACTTGCCATAGAGGTTGATACATCGTTGCCAGCTGAGCGGGTGATCCGTGTACTTGAACAAGTTACTGAATGGAGAGGCAAACCGAATCGTATTCGCGTGGATAATGGTCCGGAATTCATATCCACTTCGCTAGGGCTTTGGTGTGAACAAAAAGGCATCGCACTTCAATTCATTCACAGCCAGGTAAACCGACGCAGAATGCATACATAGAAAGATTCAATGGAAGTTTCAGAAGAGATGTGCTGGATGCATATCTCTTCGAGGATCTCGAACAAATCAGAACACTTACTGAAGAATGGATGGAAGATTATAACAACCACCGACCGCACGATGCTTTGAACGGACGCAGTCCCGTGGATTTATGGAAAACTCTTGAGGAGTTTCCCACAAACCCACAGCAAATATCACTACAATTACAAACCGAAAAGTCTAATTAACGAACGTCTACTTTGGGGGAGCTTACAAAGGGACATTTTAACGGAATTGATTCGACGGACAATAGGTGAGCATTTATGAGACTTCGATTTACAAAAGAATTAAGTCGCAGGTAACAAAGCACGTGGAGCTAATCTCTTTAAATCCTGGACAAAGTGATTCGAAAATTGTACGCTCGAGACCTCTGAATGTTTTTTATGTTTCTGCTTATCGCACACATTTTCTCCACTTTGACACGGAGACGTGCGCTGGTGATTTAAGGAAAGTAAAAAAAACACGCAGGTTTCGTAATGAATAATTTTAACTTGAGCAACCTGAAGGTCTAAGAGACATGAAAAACTGGAAACATTATATTTTTGAGTTTGTTATACTTTTTGTAGCTGTGATGGCTGGTTTTTGGGCCGACAACTGGCGTGAGAAACTATCAGACGCAAAGCGTGAAAAAGAGTATCTCCGATTTCTAATAAGTGATCTCAAATCGGATAAAAATAAGCTCAATGATTTGAAGGGTAACCTTGAATATCGAAATGCATATTTAGACACGCTCATAGCAGAATTCAATTTGGAGAATTTAAAAAATAAATCCCGTGAACTTCATTTTTATGCGATGAATGTTTCCATGATTGTTTCGGTTTCCGGACTGGATCCAACGGATGGTGCCTTCACTCTACTTCAAAATGATGGATTTCGTGTAATTCAAAAACGGTCGATAATCGACAGTGTATTTTTGTATTATGAGGGCGTGCGGAGGATCAACAATCACTACAACGAATTACTGGAGTCAAACCACGAGATGTTAAGTACTATGATGGATATTTTTGACTTCAAGGTATTTAATAAGCAATGGAATCCACTTATTTCAATGAAGTTTAAACGTTCAGAAGGAAATCCAAGAGTTATCCAGCAAGATCCGAAGCAACATAGCCTTTTCATAAATCAATTGGCTGATCAGAAGCGGAGAACTTTGCGGACGCTTCACCACGTAAACAGAGTCTCGGCACGGATGACCCGGCATATCGCCTTTATTGAACTTGAGCTAGCGTCACTAAATTAAGACTTATGTTTTTTGTTTGTAGCTTAATCAAATAAGTCTGCCAATTTCTGTCTCATGAAACTAACAAAGCAAACAGAAGCAGAGTTGCTTCAGGCATATTATGATTTTTGGGTTTCCAATCTATCAGCCGACATGGAAACTTTTTCTTCTTACCTGGTGGATGACTTCAGCATTTTCGGATCGGCCAACGGCGAAGTTTTCTTCAGCAAGCAAGATGCGGTGAAGTTTTATACCGCCACAGCCGATGAGATGCGGGGCAAAGCCGAACTGCGCAATAGAAACATCAGCGTGCAACCACTGGATACGAATAGTGTTATTGTTCGTGAAGAAAGCGACCTGTATGTGCTCATTGGAAGCGAGTGGACTTTCTACGGACACGCCAGAATTTCATGTATTGTAAAACACATCGATGGAGGCTGGAAAGCTGTGCATCAACATGCTTCATTTCCCGATCATCGTACTGAAGAAGGACAGCAGCTTGCTTCCGAAAAAATTGAGAAAGAAAATCTGGAATTGCGTGAAGCTGTAAGACGAAGAACGGTAGAACTTGAAAGCAAAAATCGTGAACTGGAAATAGAAGCAGCTTTGGAAAGAGTTCGGGCGAGAACCATGGCCATGCAGCATAGTGATGAGTTGATCGATGCCGCAAGGGTTTTGTTTCAGCAGATTGAAATGCTGGCGCGCACCCAGCTGGAACTGCAGCTTTAATATCTGGACTGACGATAAAAAACATGCTGTTGCCTGGAATGCGACCAAAGAAGGATTTGGTCGACCCTTTAATACTCCAAGTTCGGAGGATGTATTTTTGGAATTTTATACAGCGGCACAGGAGGGGAATGACTTTTTTGCGAAAGAAATAGGCGGAAGAACGCTTGCGTTACATTATGAGTATTTGTCAACGCTTCCGGGTGTAGCACAAACACTTGCTGAGCTTAAGCTTGCCGGCGTAAAGCTTCCTGATTTTCAGGTATTCAATATCGCCTACTTCGCACAAGGATACCTGATGTTCATTACGTATGAACCGGTGCCGGAATTACAGGATGCGTTTAAACGTTTTGCTAAAGTTTTTGAACAGACGTACACGCGCTTCCTGGATTTGCAAAAAGCAGAAGAACAGGCAAAAGAATCGCAAATTCAATTAGCCTTAGAAAGAGTCCGCGCCCGAACGATGGCCATGCAGCGCAGTGATGAACTGGCCGATGCCTCTTTTGTATTGGATAGCCAGGTGCGCGCATTGGGTATAAAGACCCGGGGATGTGCTTTTAATATCTATGGTGAAACGGATTCAACGGAATGGTTCAGTTCTGACATGGGGGCCATGCAACCGTATAAAACACCGAGAGAACGATTTTTTTTGCGGTACTATGAAGCCGGGAAAAAAGGATCATCCCTGTATATAGAAGAGTTTGAAGGCGATGTCTGTAAAGAGCACTATGAATACCTCTGCACGATACCCGTGATGGGAGACGCATTACACGAAATGATTAAGGCCGGGGAATCTTTTCCGACAAGGCAAATAGATCATGCTGTATACTTTAAATACGGTTACTTATTATTTATAACACTAGAACCCGTGCCCGAAGCACATGAGATCTTCATACGTTTTGCAAAAGTTTTTGAGCAGACCTACACGCGTTTTCTCGATCTGCAAAAAGCAGAAGCACAGGCACTGCGTGCCGAACAAGATCTCATCGAAATAAAATCGGCCCGCAAAAAAGCTGAAGACGCATTAACCGAATTGCAACTGACTCAAAAGCAACTCATTCAATCCGAAAAGATGGCATCTTTGGGAGAACTCACCGCAGGCATTGCGCATGAAATTCAAAACCCGTTAAACTTCGTAAACAACTTTAGTGAAGTGAGTACAGAGTTGGTGGATGAAATGAATGCAGAGCTCGCCAAAGGAGATGTTGAAGAAGCAAAAGTAATTTCAAAGGATCTAAAACAAAACCTTGAAAAGATAAACCATCACGGCAAACGTGCTGGTGATATTGTGAAAGGAATGTTACAACATAGTCGCAGCAGTAGTGGAGTAAAAGAACCAACCGATATCAGTGCATTAGCTGATGAATACTTACGGTTAGCATATCATGGCTTACGTGCAAAAGACAAGTCATTCAATGCGACAATGAAAACTGATTTTGATGAAGGCATTGGAAACATCAACATCATTCCTCAGGATATCGGCAGGGTCATTCTTAATTTAGTTACCAACGCTTTTTATGCAGTAAATGAAAAACAGAGATCAGGCGCTGCAAATTATGAACCTACTATTACTGTCGGCACAAAAAAATCGGGCAGCGAAATTCTAATTTCAGTAAAGGACAACGGCAACGGAATTCCGGAACATATTAAAGAAAAGATCTTTCAACCCTTCTTTACCACTAAACCAACTGGTCAAGGAACGGGATTGGGATTGAGTTTGAGTTATGATATTGTGAAAGCGCATGCCGGGGAGATGAAGGTGGAGACGAAGGAGGGAGAAGGGAGTGAGTTTATTATTCTGATGCCTGTGGTGTAGAAAGAAGGCTCTTAACTCTCTTTTATTTCTTTCCATCCTCTTGTCGAGTTTGTCGACAGAGAGAACTATTGACATTATTTTTCCATCAGCACTACCAATCTTAAACGACAAATACAGCGCGCTTCCGATGGTGGTGATCAAAACGCTGCCAACCGGATTTTACCTGGTTAGGAGAGAGACAGGCAGCAAGACATATGCGAAGATGATCTTGAAGAAATAATGTGCAGTGGGATCGTTTTTATTTCGGTACCTCTGCCAGGACGTTGATGCAGTAATATTTGTGAAAATTGTCAGGAAAATTGGACAGACTTTTTTTTGCATTGAGCCACAACTCGACAGTATCTTTGCATCACTAAGGTCTTCCCACTTGCATATCTCATCCGCGATGGGTGTTGCCAGTATTGGTACGGGGGTGGGAACATCTTAGTTTTTTATTCATATAGATTGATGATAGTTGCAAATTTGTCTATCAAGGCGTCGAATTGCCGGTGTTCTTCTGTCATCAGCTTTCGTTGAAAGGCCCACATCAGATAGTCTACGATACTCAGTTCTGGCATTTCTTTGCCTGGTACTATCCGAAGATGACAAGAGATTTTTTTAACGTTGCTGTTTCCAGTCTGAAGAGCTCTGTTCACCGCTTCCTGGAGCCGTGAAATGTTGCTGTTGTCGCGTTGAGACAAATAGATCATGTATTGATACTCAGGATCATTCAATCGGCCATTCAATAGATGATATAATACATCGAAGTAAAATTCTGTGGGGTTGTTATTATGTTTTCTGTTAAAAATTAAGATGTCTTTCCTGGCTGTTACTATATGGGCTTTAAAACCTTCAAGCCTGCGAAGAAGCTCGAAAAATTTGGCCCTTATTTCTGGATGATCTCCCCGGGCATGAACATACCATGAGTCCTTGATAACTGAAGGAATTGTGTTATACAGGGGATCGCTCTTGATTTCATTCAGGAACTTTACAACGGCTTCGTGTAAGGCTCTTCGGTCTTCCGTCTCAATCATGCCGATCATGAGATAGGGTTGATAGCCAGGCTGACTCACTAACAATTTTTTGCGATGTCCATAAAAATTTGGATCACCGCTCTCATCAATCAAAAGAAATTTCTTTTTCATCGCGACATAGTAATTATGGCGCGAAGAAAATCAGTTGTCACAGACACGGCGACTATTTGCCCTTCGAACTCTAAATCATGTCAGGAAAACCATATTGGTTGGGTACACAGAATTAAAAACAGGAAAGCCATCCCGGGGAAACGGGGCGGCCTTCTTTTGTGATGACTAAAATGTTCTTATTTAAGATAACGTCTCAACTCTGCTGCTGCGTGCGCGAACATCGATTTCGTAGTTGGCAGCTCAGCCAAAACATTCAGTAAGCCGAAGTCATGGATCATGCCGTTATAACGAACTGTCGTCACCGTTACACCGGCTTCGTCCAGCTTGCGTCCGTAAGCTTCTGCTTCGTCGCGGAGAATATCGTTTTCGGCTACCTGGATAAGAGTGGGAGGAAGTGATCGCAGTTGCTCTACGCTTGCCTGCAGGGGTGATGCATAGATCTGCTTGCGTTCGGCCGGGTTGGTGGTGTACTGATCCCACATCCATTTCATGATCGATGTAGTAAGGAAACGGTCTTTGCCGTATGTTGCATACGATTCCTGGGAGAACGTTGCATCGGTTACAGGCCATAACAGGATCTGCACTTTGATCTCGGGACCTTTTTTCTCTTTGGCCATCAGGGCTGTTACCGCAGCCATATTGCCGCCAACACTGTTGCCCACTACGGCCAACCGCTTACCGTCCACATTAATTTGATCACCATTTTCGGCCACCCATTTCGTAGCGGCATAGATCTCGTTGATCGCTTTTGGATATCGTGCCTCCGGTGAGGGCGTATAATTTAAGAACACAGCTGCGTACCCGGAAAGAACGACCAGGTCGCGGACCATGCGCTTATGCGTGGGGTAGTCGCCGAGGATCCAGCCACCACCGTGGATGAAGATAAATACCGGCAGTTTTTCTTTCACGCCCTGTGGCCTGACGATGTTCAGCTTTACGACATGTCCATCGGCAGTGATAGTTTTCTCCGACTCTTCTATGCCGGAGAGATCGACATTGATGGAGGCCTGCGCTCCGATAAGTACCTGGCGGGCATCTTCTTTCGATAAAGTTTCGAGAGGAGTTCCTCCTGCATTCAGGATCTTGAGGAATGCTTTTGTTCCGTGGTCGATGTGGTCATCGGTGGCGAAGTCGCGCACCTGTGCGTTGATTGTGTGGCTCATAATTGTAAGGATTAAAAGTTTGATTAATGTTTTCATGACTTTGTGTTTTGATGAGCCAAAGGTGTGGGTGTTGTGATTATTAATCAAATTAATAATATTTGTACTTGATAAGTAATAGTTATAATTATGAATATTCAACAGCTCAAATATATCGTGATGCTCGACCAGGAAAGGCATTTTGCCAGGGCCGCGGAAGCATGCCATGTCACCCAGCCTGGCCTTACCATCCAGTTGAAAAGCCTGGAAGAAGAGATCGGTGTAAAAATTTTCGACCGTTCGAAAGTTCCCCTGAAGCCAACGGCGATCGGCGAAGAGGTTATTGCCCGGGCCAAACGTGTTCTCAGGGAAGTTGACGGACTGCGGGATCTTGTGGTCGGGAAGAAGAATGAGTTGCAGGGTGTTGTGAGGGTGGGCGTGGTTTCAACGCTGTCGCCATACCTTGTTCCTTTCTTTATGAGCCGCCTGGAGCAAGAGACACCGAAAGTGGAGTATGTGATCAAGGAAGCATCAACAGTTCAACTTATGAAAGACCTGGAAACAGGCGAGCTGGATGTGGCCCTTATGGCCACGCCAACCGGCAAAGAGTCGCTCCAGGAATTTCCGGTTTTTCTGGAGCCTTTTGTCGCGTACCTGCATGCATCGCATCCACAGGCGAAGAGTGAATTTTATAAGCTGAACAAAGATGACAAGCTGGGCTTGCTTCTTTTGACCAGTGAGTATTGCTACAATGCGCAACTGCTGGATATATGCAGCCTCACGGATAAGAATAGCAGCAGTCAATCGTCTTACGAGATCACATCGATCGAGACTTTAAAGAACATGGTGCGGGCGAATTTCGGCTTCGCAATCGTTCCGGTGCTTTCGGTTGGCAGCGAACCTAAAACATCGATCGTAAAAAGGTTCAGGGATCCGCAGCCTGTGCGGGAGATCAGCCTGGTGGTAGCCGATACTTTTACAAAGAAGCTAATCCTGGAAAAGATGAAGAAGGCGATCTGGGACAGTTTGCCGAACGAGATTAAGAAAGAGGGGAAGTACAAGAAAATTAAATGGAATGATTCGCCTTACTTTAATGAGAAGATTGAATAACATCTTTATAAAGAGGTGATCGTGATGTTACTTTTCAAATCCTAAATCCATAATCATCCTGTCCCTTATCGATACGGCAGCAATAAACAGCAGCGAGTCAACATCATAACTAACAGATCTGCTCGCTTCACGAATAGTAGCTGTATATTCATCCTCGCTTTTGTACTCATTCATCACAGATATTAATAATTCCTGTGCCTGGGTAGCGTTGTCAGGTTTAAAAGTTCTCACCTTCGAAAGTATTTCAGGATAGTGACTGGCGGCGAACGTGTCGAGACCGGATGTTTTCAAGGCGTTTAACTCATCGGTATTTAGACTGACTGATGAAATTGTCTTTGAAAGGTGAACTTTCCAGAGTACATCGACCTTCACCCTGATCTCGGAGACGTCTGTTTTTAAGGTTGAAACATCAGCCATGGTTTTCTCCATAGATTTCTCCAATGAAGTCACCTTTTCGTCAATAACACCGATCCTGAATCCCAAAAACACCGAGCTGGAGATTATCGTGATAAAGAGACCTGCCAATCCGATCCAAATGGTTGTGTTAGAATTTCTCATAATTGCATCGTTTATATCCGATCGCTATTTACGAGAATCAGCAAGAGATGAATACTTATTTAACCAGAAGCGCTCAAAGTTGTCAGGTTTTCCGAACGTATTTGGGTATGCTGACGTCCTTTACATCGCAGCACATTGCCAGGATTTTGCATTGCCTCAATTACTCGATACCAATCTTAGCAATCATTATTTTCCCCATCTCGTCACTTTCCGAAGATGAATATCCTCCTGCCGCATACAAATCTCCTTTATAGATCACCATCGCTTGCGGATGAAAATCAACGCCCGGATTGAACGACATCCACTTCCCGCCATCCCATTTTGCAATGTTGTTTGTCTCCAGATCTTCCACTTCCGTGAAGAAGCCCGCGGTGTAGAGCACGCCATTATGTTCAAGCATCGAATAGATATGTCCGTTTGTGCCCTTACTGCCAACCTTGGGCCAGGTGCTCCCATCGAAGCGATAGATGCATGTCTCAACCTTCTTTCCTTTATGAGGAAAATATCCACCAAAGTAGAGATCGCCCTTATAAACAAGCATTGAATTGGGAACACCCACAACATCATATGATTCTTTGAGCCACTTTGTACCATCCCACAGGTTCACGCCTTCCGAATTTTTTCCCATCGCCCATCCACTTGTATATAGCACGTCTTTATAAACAGCCATTACGGAAATTACATCCACGCCTTTGCCCGCCGCCGACCACGCTTTGCCGTTCCACTTCGCGATGTTGTGCGCAGGCTTTCCATCGGCCGTGCTAAACTCACCACCGGCATACAATTCATCTTTATAAACAACTAAGTCGTTGGGATGAGAATTGAATCCCTGCCCGACAGCATGCCATTCACTTCCATTCCAGGCGGCGATGTAGTTCGCGTCGACCGAACCAGCTTTGGTAAACCAGCCGCTTACATACAACTCACCTTTGTAGATACACAGGCTGCTTGCGGTAGCATTCAGTCCACCGGCTACGGGCAACCATTCTTCGCCATTCCATTTCGCGATGTGGGTCATCGGCTTGCCTGCCACAACCGTAAATGATCCCACTGCATAAAGTTCATCTTTGTATACAAGCAGGTCGTAAATATTATTGTGCTGATCCTTCAGCTCGGAATTGATCCCGCCGCCAACTGGTGTCCATTGTTGTGCATATCCGTGATTTAGCAACAGAAGCGTGAATACCAGGAATAATGATCTCTTTACATTCATGTTGTTGAAAATTTAGTTACGCACCTTTTTGGTTTTATCGATCGCAAACTGTTCAAGATAGGCGTATGCTGTTAGGAACGATGATTTATCTTTTTCACTCAATTCTACAGATGTGCCGCCTTCTATGCAATGAATGCCAAAGCAAATGGATTGTGACCATCCATCGTTAACCACCATCACTTCACTTTTTGGATCGATCTTGTCAACATCAAGAGAACGGAGTTTCTCCAGGATTGCAACGCGGTCTTTGTCAGTCATCAGGTATATTTTCTTTTTCGTCTTCTCGCGGTTGGACTCGACAGTGTAAATGCAGCTGTCGTAAGTGAATCTTATGTCGGTAACACCGCCGCTCATGCTCCCGTGAAACGAGGAGTTGATGGTAAAGTCTTTGTCCCAGTTTTTTGGAAGCTTGAAATCGGTATAACCAGGATTGGTTGTCGATAGGACAAAGAGGGCGGTTAAGGCTGCGAAGAAGGTTGTCATGGATAAGAGCGTTTATTTCTAAGATGCGCAGAAAGGGAGGAATCCACAAAAAGGCAAGGGGATTTTTAATTAAATGCCAGGTCTGATATGAGTCTGTCTCTTACGGACAAGGCGGCCACAAATAGCAACGAATCTACGTCGGAGCCACTGGAAAACGCTGCCTCTGGCAGATGCAGCTTGTGTTCATCGGCTTTCTTATATCGACTGACTACAGAGATCAGGAGTTCCTGGGCCTGGTATGCATTCTCGGGTTTCAGCGCTTTAACCTTTGAAAGAAATTCTGGATAGTGGTGGTCGGCAAAAGCCCCAATGTTGGATTGCTTCAATGCGCGCAGCCCTTCTTCATTTAATGAGAGTGGAGAATTTGACTTTGCAGTATGCTGGCGCCATAGTATGTCAAGCTTTACCTGTATTTCGGTAATCTCGATTCGAATTTGATTTACAGTAGCGGTAAGTTCTTTCAACGCCGTTTGTATTTTATCGATTGTATTCTCGATTCCATGAAATCTTCCTTCGAAGTGCTTGTCCATTCCCAGCACTTTCTCATGGAACCCTCCAATTTTAAACATTATCATCAAGGCACTGCCGATGATCGTAACAAATAGACCTACCGCGATGCTCCAAAGCGTAATTAAATCTGATGTACTCATAATATTTCCGTTTTAAATACCATGCAATAGTACATCAACCAATCCCCCACACACATCCTTTTCCTCTTTCTCCCTTCACATTGTCAGGTTTTCCGAACATAGCAAGAATCGGGTTTTCATCAGGCGCCGGCATCCCGATCATTGGATCATAATTCAACATCATCGCTATGCACATCACCTGCGAACCATCGATCCTCTACTTCGGAACACCCGTAGTACTTGTGTCGTCGAAAAATGCCGACAACACCGACAACCTCGCGCCAATCTCCTCCATCTTCTGGCTCGGATGGCGTTGCATCATCGGCCTCGGATCGGGAAACAAGACAACCGAAAATCTTATCCGCACCAGGCAATGCGTCATCAACATGCCTTCCGTAGAAGAGGTAGCCGCTGTCGACAGGCTCGCCCTGAAGACCGGCTCCAATCCCGTTCCGCCAGTGAAAGAGAAACGCGGCTACGTGTTCGAACCCGATAAGTTTGGGACGTCGGGATTTACCTGCGACGGATCGCATGTCGTAACACCACCAAGGGTAAGCGAATGCCCCGTGCAGATGGAGGCTGAAGTGGTGGCCGTAAATCTTTTAGGACAAGACGATCCCGCCATCGCCGGAAGGATCACAACATTCGAACTAAAGATCGTTCGCGTTCACATCGAAGAGTCGATCTTGATGGACGGGCACACCGATAGGGTAGACCCCGACAAGTGGAGACCTCTTATGATGAGCTTTCAGAAATTTTACGGACAAGCTTTGTTAGGTTCTTGCATTTTGCCATCATAACATCATTCATCATCACCCCATTCTTCACCACTGCATTTTTCCTGATGCCCTCTATTTCAAAACCATTCTTCAGCAATACTTTTGCCGTGAAATTTGGTACCCAGCCAGTAGCCAATCTCGGCGCCGTGACTATAGACATCGTAGAGGCGGATCATACCGATCATTCCCGCTAAGTCGTCGTTAAAAAAGATGGGCCATGAAGAGTTTACTTTGTCCCCGAGCACAATGCTGGTGAACACCACGGCATCATCGTAAGAATACGGGTGAGGAAAAATATTGCGTAAATGCTTCGCCACTTCTGCATCATTGGCAATAACCGACAGATCTCTGGCCATGCTTAGGTCGAGACTTCGAAGCGACACACCATGATTACCGAAAATATCAGGACCTGTCATAGCGTAAAGATCAGGATAATTGTAGGCATATTTAATGCGCGTCAGTTCTGACTTTTCACCTAAATTTAGACTTTTAGCGTACCCGATGATCGATCAATTTCCGTTTTACCTCTGCCTCATAGTCGCCATCGTATTCCTCGTGATGCTGGCCAACCATATTAAGGTCGCTTACCCGATCATTCTCGTGGTGGCAGGATTGATCGTAAGTTTTATACCCGGACTTCCGTCGGTGAGGATCGAACCCGAGATGATCTTCCTCTTTGTACTTCCTCCGTTGCTGTTCGACGCGGCCTGGTCGATCTCATGGCGCGAACTCTGGAAGTGGCGACGCATCGTCGGCAGCTTCGCTTTTGTAGTTGTATTTATATCGGCATTCTCCGTTGCGTTGGTTGCTAACCATTTTATTCCGGGGTTCACACTGGCACTCGGATTTCTTCTCGGCGGCATTGTGTCTCCTCCCGATGCGGTAAGCGCCGGTGCTATCGTGAAGTTTATGAAGGTGCCGCGTCGTATGTCATCCATCATTGAAGGAGAGAGCTTATTGAACGACGCTTCGTCGTTGATCATATTCCGGTTTGCACTGATAGCCATTGGCACCGGCCAGTTTGTGTGGTACGATGCGTCGATGACTTTCCTATGGATGGTAGCGGGTGGTGTAGGTATTGGATTGATCATCGCGTGGGTGTTCATGAAAGTGCAAAAACATCTTCCCACCGATTCGAACATGGACATCGTGCTCACGATAGTTGCACCGTATATCATGTACATCGTCGCGGAAGATCTTCGTAGCTCCGGGATCCTTGCGGTTGTCAGCGGCGGACTGTTGTTGTCCAATCGTCGTTATTTATTTCTCAGCACTAGTTCGCGCATTCGCGGTGTCAATGTTTGGGAAAGTCTTGTGTTTGTCTTGAATGGACTCGTCTTTATCTTAATAGGTCTCGAACTTCCGGAGATTGTAGGTGGGTTGGGCGATCTGCCGTTGAGCTCAGCAATAGGTTACGGGCTGCTTATCACCGGCGCTCTTTTCGTGAGCCGGATGTTGTCGGCGTATGGTGCAGTGATCATAACGCTGATCATGCGCAATTTCATTACAGTGGCAGATACCCGGCACCCCGGGTATAAAACTCCATTTATACTTGGATGGACCGGCATGAGAGGTGTCGTATCACTCGCCGCGGCGTTGGCCATTCCTGTTTATACATCGGACGGAGTTTCATTCCCGCAACGCAACCTGATCCTCTTCATTACCTTCATCGTTATTCTCACAACACTGATCGTACAGGGTCTCACACTTCCGTATTTCATCAGGAAGCTCGACACACCCTACATGCACGATACGATGCCCGATGAAGAAGCGCATGAGTTCATCAGGAAGGATCTCAATGAACACACACTGGAGTATCTTCTGACCAACCACCAGGACAAGCTTAACGACCTGCCGTTGTTGACCAAGACAATCAACCTTTTAAAGAATAACAACGAGAGTATCTTTCCGGATTCAAAAGAATATAAGAGCATCCACATGGAGGCACTTCAATCGCAACGAACGCGCCTGCTTCAGATGAATCATGAGCGCGATGATATCGACGACGCTGTGCTGCGTCAGCATCTCACAAGGATAGACATCGAAGAAGAGAGATTGAGATATACTTAGCCTTAAGTTTATAAAGTTTATAATAACTATTCTATGCGCCTAAAGCCACTATTGCTGATCTGGTCAATCGTCCTTATTTCGTTTCCCGCTTTGTCTCAGAAACCCCTCAATCAATTGCAGCAGGAGTTCGTCGATCTTCGGTTCGGGATGTTCATTCACTTCAATATCCCAACGTTTATGGATCACGATTGGGCCGATCCCGAAGCATCACCGGCGTTGTTCAATCCGGGGAAACTTAATTGCGATCAATGGGCCAAAGCTGCGAAGTCGGCCAACATGAGCTACGGATGTCTCACCACCAAACATCATAGCGGCTTTGCCATCTGGAATACGAAAACCACAGACTACAACGTAATGAACAGTCCACTGAAACGCGACGTCGTAAAAGAGTACGCCGACGCTTTTCGCGCGAACGGACTTAAGGTGATGTTATATTATTCGATACTCGACACACATCACAAACTCCGCAAGGGCCATATTACTCCACAACATATCCAGATGGTGAAAGCGCAGATCACCGAGCTGCTCACGAACTATGGTGAAATAACTGCGCTCATTATCGATGGATGGGATGCCCCGTGGTCACGTATTTCGTATGATGACATCCCGTTCGAAGAGATCTACCTGCTAGTGAAATCATTACAGCCTCAATGCCTGCTCATGGATCTCAATGCTGCGAAGTATCCGGCGGAAGGATTGTTTTATACCGACATCAAATCATACGAGCAAGGTGCCGGTCAACATATTTCGAAGGAAGCAAATTCGTTGCCCGCTCTTTCATGTTATCCCATCCAGGTGAATTGGTTCTGGAAGCCGGCATTTCCCACGCAACCTGTGAAAGACCCCGTTAAGCTGGTCAACGACAACATCAAGCCGCTTAATAATGTGTATTGTAATTTCATTCTCAACGTTGCACCAAATCGCGATGGATTGATCGACGATAATGCGCTGGATGCATTAAAGGCCATCGGGAAAATGTGGCGCAATGAAGGACCGGTTTCAAAATTGCCGCCTTCAGAAAAACCGATCAGATCTTCCAACATTGCGAAGAACCGTCCAGCGAGCTCGAGCTGGAGCGACGACATGTGGATCATGGATTTCGCGAACGACGATAACTTCACCACCGCGTGGAATTCAAATCCGACGGTTAAAAATCCATGGCTCGAGATCGATTTAGGAAAAGAACAACCATTCAATATGGTTACTGTGTATGAGAGCAAATCGCTGATCAAGAAGTACAGGCTTGAGTACTACGATAAGGGAACCTGGAAACAGCTGTATTCAGGAACAAGCAATAGTAAATTCAATATCGTTCGATTCGATACGGTGTGGGGCGGACGTGTCAGGATCCTGATCGATGAGTTTACGGCACCGCCGGCCATCGCGGAGATTGGAGTTTATAATGAACGGAAAAATCTGTAAACAATCTGTTGAACAATGGATGTAATTATAGTTATCGGCGCTGGTTCCATCGGCCAGGCTATCGCCCGGAGGGTAAGTGCGGGTAAGCGTGTGCTTTTAGGTGATCTTAATGAAGCGAATGCGAAGGCGGCTGCCAAAACATTGAGTGAAGCCGGCTTCGAAACGAGTACTGCAGTCGTTGACGTATCATCTCGTGAGTCTGTTCATTCGTTGGTGAATGTTGCCACGAAGCTGGGTAATGTTACGGGACTCATTCACGCTGCGGGTGTGTCACCATCGCAGGCGCCATCGGCGGTTATTTTGAAAGTCGATCTCTATGGCACTGCGTTGGTGCTCGAAGAATTTGGTAATGTGATTGGTAACGGAGGTTCTGGGGTGGTTATCGCTTCGCAATCGGGCCACCGGCTGCCGGCGCTTACGGCCGAACAGGATAAGGCACTAGCTACAACACCAGTTGAAGAGTTGCTTTCACTGTCGTTCCTGCAAAATGTAACAGATCCACTTCACGCGTATCAACTTTCGAAGCGCGGAAATTCATTGCGTGTGAAAGCCGAAGCTGTCCGATGGGGTAAACGTGGTGCGAGGATCAACACGATAAGTCCTGGCATCATAATCACGCCACTAGCTAAAGACGAGTTAAGTGGACCGCGTGGTGATGGCTATCGGAGAATGATCGAGTTGTCGCCCGTTGGCAGGGCGGGCACACCGGATGAAGTAGGAGCCGTGGGCGCGTTGCTGATGGGAGCGGAGGGAGCGTTTATAACGGGGAGCGATTTTTTGATGGATGGTGGGGTAACGGCGTCGTGGTTTTATGGGGAGTTGGCGCCGAAGGGATAATGATCGGTATGGAAATCCTTACAGGTTTTTGATAAGGGTGTTTAGAGTTGTTTCATCAGGGATTTGAAGTGCTACTTTGGTGAAAACAAACGCCGAATAACAATGGAGATATTAGTGGAGCTGGTAGACGAGCCGGTGAAAAGCCTGACGCCTATAGAAATGAAAGCCAATCATGTCACTGAAATGGATAAGTTCAAGCTGGCAAAAAACATACTGTTAGCAGCCTTATTTCTTTACATTGGCATCATCTTGCTGTTTGCGTTTAGCTTGCAATTATGTATTAATGAGCCAATGAAGGCGATATGGTCGTTCTCTTCGCAAGGCTTATTCGGGATAATCAACCTTATTATCGGTTTCTATTTTGGAGGTAAGATCGCTGGAGATTCAAATATGACTTAATGCTCGAAGGTTAACTCCAATAAATTTCCTGACCTTTCCCGAAGAAGCAGTCTTCCATTTTTCTTTCGCTGTAGCTCCAGTAGGTATTTGTACACGTTTACCGCTCTGGCGACGACAGTAGCCTCGTTAGCATTGTCAGTCATTTCAGAAATTTCGTCCATCTCGGATAACGTTTGACCAGTCATCTTCATGGTGACCTTCGCAATTTCATCGGGTTTAATATTTTTTGTCATGGCCGTTATTGATTTTTACTCACGCCAATCTAAACTCAAATAACCTTCAAAACTCAAATTTCAAATCGATCAGTCAGGTTTTCCTGACAAACCAGGATCTTTTTGGAACCCTTCTCTCTTCTACCTAAGCGTCTCGAAGCTATACTTCGCATCCTCCCAAAAACCATCCAGCGCCACAATCCTCGGCTTGAAAAACGAGATCAACTCCGGCCACTGCTCTTTGTTAAACACCGACGTCTCCGGCAACTCCTTAACTATTCGTGAAACCATCTTCCCATTCACCAATACATCCCGTTGCCAATCCCACTCTTCTTGCAGCGACTCATGCAACATCAGCCTCAACTCCAAAAACTGTTCTAAAAATAATTCACGAATGCCCGCATCGCCATGTTCCATAGAGATAGAAATCGACGCAGAACCGGCAAGGGCATCCATCCTGAAGTGAACGTCTTTAATACCAGTCTTGTAGTTGATCCAATTAACTCGCAATCCCCCGGAAGATAGCACCGGACTCATGTACTTTCCGAAGATCGTCCAGAACTCTTGTCTTATCGATGAACTTTCTTCTCGCGTGTACAAGTTGCCAGGGAAATTATTTTTTGAGTTATTACCGTATAGGTGCCTTCGTACTTCTTCCCCATGCAATGAACAGCGCCAGGGCCATGAAGAAAATGTTGATGCCGATCAGTGATCCTTCTCCACGCAATATGTGAAAAATGCACGCGGCAATCATCAGTGCAACAACACCATATGCAGCATAGATCGTAAGCTTCGGTTGAATGCGAAGCAACGCAGGTAAGATCAAACCGATGGCAGCCAGGAGATCGACCACCGCCGTCACTTTTACGAGCATCGGGTTCGAAGCCGTCCACGGCCACATCACTGCAAGCTGGTCCGACGGGTAAATTAATTTCATGTATACCGACCACAGAAGGGAAGAGGACAGCAGCAGTTGTGCAATCCAGAGCAGAATATTCATAGGCGCAAAGTAGTTAAAAACCCGCGAAGGGGTTTTTCTCTACCTCATATTAAAGCTATCATAATGAAAGCGGCGTAAATCGAAACCATCCCGCGTCAAATCATCTCTCACACATTTTCTAAACTCCGCCGGACCGCAAAACCAAACACTCGCATCGTTGCCGATATGTCCTTGTGACGAGAAATATTCTTTTTTGGAAGAATTAAGGTGATGAAGGGTTACACCGGCTTTGTTACAAAGCCCGGGCAATGACGAAGGAAACTGTAGACTCAATTCTCCACGAGTGCAGTACCAGAGATGGATATTTTTCTTAGATCCTCCTGTACTGGCAAGATGTTCCAGTCTTCCAAGGAACGGCGTGATGCCGATACCTCCAGCAATCCAAACCTGTTCTTCACAATTATCTTCGAAAGTAAACTCACCATACGGACCTTCTACGATCACGGTCTGGTCAACCTTAATTTGTTCGTTCAGTGAATTCGTGAAGTCACCGAGTTTCTTAATAGCAAAACGCATGGTTTGTGTATCCGACGATGCAATGCTGAACGGGTGTGGCTCGCTGCTGTGTTCAAATTTTAGAAATGCATATTGGCCAGCTTTGTATTTAATATCACTATCGATTCGTAAACACACATCGATGACATGTGAATGCGATTCGATCCTTTGGATCGTAGCCTTCACTTTTTTCTTACGTCCTATTCGCTGGAATAACGCTATGATCGCTGCTGCACTTCCAATAGCGAGTACGAGAAGTAACAGGTAACCTGCTGGTGTCTCCAGCCATCGCTCTTTCAGTTGCGCCGTGCCGGCATGCCACGCAAGCAAAAGGAAGATCGCAGGAAAGATCTTATGGGTGATCCTGAAATAACGATACGGTATTCGGGTCACCAATGCGATCACGATCAACGCAATGAATACATACACAAAAAATTCGGCGATCGTGGTTCCGATTTGAAACATCACAACCTGGTATTCGGCAAACTGGCTGCCATCGGTAAGCTCGCCAGGATTTGGAATGATCTCCAGCTCAACAAGGAAGTGAGGTATTTTTTCGATCGACCAGTGAAGCACCGCGAACACCAACGCAAAAATTCCAGCCCACTTATGAATAATGTATGCTTTGTCCAACCCTCCCGAAACGCGATTCAGCCATTCGCTGCGAACAGAGATCAGCATACACAAGATCATGAACAGCATCGTCCACAGGCCGGTGATAAATACCAGTTGCTCACGAAACTCCCACGGCGTTGGATTATTGATGAGATGTGAAATGCCCGGCGAAGTGACGAAGATCACGCAGCCTGTAAGCCAGGTTATGAGGATGAATTTGGTAGTTGTGCTCACTCAACAAAGGAACGGCCTTAAGTGAGAGGAGGTTGATAACATATGTTATCAAATTAAGGATGTGCGAGCTTTCCTTTGATCCGGCTCAGATGAACTTTTGTTATTCCAAGGTAGGAAGCAATGTAATGCTGAGGAATTCTCTTTACGATTTCAGGATGCTCCTTTATTAAATTGAGATACCTCTCTTGTGGACTGTCTTTTGTTGCGGAGAAGAACAACCGCATGTAATTGAACGTCCTCTCGAAGATCCCGTCGATCAAAAGATCACGCAGCTTCGGAACATCTTTTACCTCTTCAACAATTTTATCGAGCTCCGTCTTGCCAATCCACCACACCACGCTATGTTCGATAGCTTCGATGCTGATCGGGCTCGGGATCTTTTTGTGATAACTTTCGATGGATGAAACCACCTGGCCCTCTATAAAAAATTGGAGTGTGATGTCGTGACCGTTGTTGTCGAACCATGCACGCAAACATCCTTTTTCCACGAAGAATACTTTCGTTGAAACGCTGCCTTCTTTCAAAAGAACTTTCTTCGGCTTCACTTCCATTCGCTGGAAGGCGCCGGTGTACTCATTCCATTTTGCGTCACTTACCGGAAAGTGGCGACGAAGCTTTTCGAAAGGATTTTTGAAGCTCATTTTTGGATGAGCAAAGATAACTGATAGGCTGTAACCTTTTATATTTTCCTGAGTTACCGATATTATTCCTACATTTAGGAAAAAAGTCTGAGATGCCTCCGAAATTATTCCTGGCAATTTTCCGCTGGTATTGCGATCCGCGGCTCGTCGACCACATAGAGGGCGACCTGCTGGAAGTGTATCGCCTGCGGCGAACAAAGTCAGGGAAATTTAAAGCAGACGTCCGTTTCATCGTCGACGTGTTGCTTTTGTTTCGCCGTGGCATCGTCAGGCCCGTTCATCATTCCACGAACTTCAACAACCCAGGTATGATCAAAAACTATTTCGTTATCGGCTGGAGAAACATCTCGAAGAACAAGATCTACTCAGCGCTCAACATAGGCGGGCTCACGCTCGGAATGTCGGTTGCCATGCTTATCGGTCTCTGGGTTTACGACGAGCTCACGTTCAACCAGTATTTTCGTAACCACGATTCCATCGTGATGATCACGAACGATATCGACCATGAAGGAAAACATTATGCAGGCAATCGCTACCTGCCTTTTCCTTTGATCAACGAGTTAAAGACAAATTACAGTGCCAACTTCGCGCACGTAATGCCGCTGTCGGGCCAGTGGGAGGGAGCACTCTCCACACCGACGAAAAGTATTCTTAAAACCGGGATGTATATCGATGAAGAGGCACCCGAAGCCTTCACATTCGAAATGGTTCGTGGCGACTGGAAAGCTATGAGCGATCAGCTCACTATCATTCTTTCGGAGTCGACGGCAAAAGCAATTTTTGGAAACGACGATCCCATCGATCAGACGGTCAAGATCAACAGCGGCACCGAGGTAAAAGTTACCGGCGTGTACAAAGACTTCCCGCGTAATTCGGAATTTTATGATGTAGACTTCTTCGAGCCCTGGGACTTTTACATGACGGATGCGCCCTGGTTCACACGACAAGGATGGAGCAACCATATCCTGAATATCTATGCCCAGCTTGCTCCCAATGTTTCTTTTGAACAAGCTTCGGAAAACATTCGCGATATCGAATTGAAAGCTGCGCGCGGTCTCGATTACATGCAGGATCAGCTGAAGATGAATCCAACTATTCACATGATACCGATGAGCGACTGGCATCTTCGCTCTACATTTAAAGAAGGAGAGCTACAAACGTTGCCGATGCAACTCGTTTGGTTCATCGGTTCCATCGGCGCCTTTGTGTTATGTCTTGCGTGTATCAACTTCATGAACCTGAGCACCGCAAGATCCGAACGGAGAGCAAAAGAAGTCGGCGTAAGAAAATCAATGGGCTCAAAACGGAGTCAGCTCATCAATCAATTTTTTGCCGAATCTTTCTTTATGGTTGGATGTGCATTCGTATGCATGTTGATTGTTGTTGCTCTTGTTCTTCCGCTTTTTAACGGGATTGCCGGTAAGTCGATGACGATGCCCTGGACGCAATTGTGGTTTTGGATCTCGTCACTCATATTCTTTATTGTTACCGGTCTTCTTGCCGGAAGCTATCCTGCTTTTTACCTGTCCTCTTTCAAGCCGGTGAGTGTTTTGAAAGGAACATTCCGTGTTGGCCGTTTCTCATCGTTGCCACGAAAAGTATTGGTGGTTGTGCAGTTTACCGTTTCGGTTACATTGATCATTTGTACCACCGCGATCTATCAGCAATTGATGTTCATCAAGAACAGGCCGGTAGGCTACGATCGCGATGGATTGATCATGATCAGGAAAAGATCCGAATCTCATTATGAAAAGGCTCAAACGATCGTCGACGAACTAAAGAGATCCGGCGCGGTTGCTTCTGTTGCAGAATCGGGCGGACAAGTTACGGGCATGTGGTCGTACAACGGGGGATTCATATGGGAAGGAAAATCGCCTGACATGGAGGACGCATTCGCAACGTTAAATGTGGCTCCCGACTTCGGTGCAACGGTGGGCTGGGAGTTTGTCGATGGTCGTGATTTTTCGAAAGATATTGCCAGCGACTCATCCGCAATGATCTTAAATGAAGCTGCGGTGAAATATATGGGATTGAATAATCCTGTGGGAAAGACCTTAAAGACCGACCCATACAGTGTATTTGGTGTCCGCCAGTTTTCAATTATCGGTGTCATTAAAGATATGGTCATGAGTTCACCATTCGATGCCGCAACACCAACGATCTTTTTTACACAAGGCGTAAACAAATATTTCATCGTACGACTCGAGCCTTCGATGGAAGTTAACGATGCATTGACGCGCATCAGTGCAACGATGCAATCCATCGTTCCCGACATGCCGTTCGATTACCAGTTTGCAGACCTTGAATATGCCGCAAAGTTTACAACGGAAGATCGTGTTGGACAATTGGCGTTTGTGTTCACAGTACTCGCCATCCTTATCAGTTGCCTTGGTCTTTCGGGTCTCGCGTCGTTCGTTACAGAACGTCGTACAAAAGAAATCGGGATTCGTAAAGTGCTCGGTGCTTCGATCACCAACCTTTGGGCATTGCTTTCAGGTGAGTTCGTGATGCTGGTTATGATCTCGTGTGTTATGGCTTCACCGGTGTCGTACTACATTCTTTCGGCTGGCATAAAGAACTACCAGTACCATACGAATCTTAGCTGGTGGATCTTTGTAATGGCAACAGGTGGTGCATTAACAATTACTTTGATCACGGTAAGTTATCACGCTATCAAATCGGCATTGATGAATCCTGTAAGAAGCTTGAGATCGGAATAGGCTATTCCTGCAGCCTGAATTCAAGGATCTTCGGAACAATTCCCCGGCCGCCCTGGCCTTCGTTACATGCTTCGCCGGTGGTTGAACCGACCCGCATGACAAAGGTCTTGCCGACGTACTCTGGATTTGGAAGAATTTCATCTCCTTGTTCAGTTGAAAGATCAGACCACAAGTCTTGTTCGTCCTTCGAAAGAGCAGAAGTATCGGCGAAGCCATAGTCGCCGCAGGAAAACATGATGTGGGGACAATCGCCCATGCCATAATCATTAAATGTGCAGGTGATCACTTCTGTTTCACTCATTCCTTCACCCTCTTCTGGCTGGTTATCTGGTTGAATCTCCGAGAGCTCTTTTAGGATCTCGTAAACAACCTTCTCGTTGCCTTCCGCAAACCGTCTTACCCAAAAGCTATGATACCAGATACTATTAGGATCATTATGGGTGTCGAATTTCTCCTCTTCAATGATCGGTTCATAGATCGAAGCCTGCTCTATGAGCTTGTTATAGATATCCGTGTTGTCGGCATTCTTTACATCCCACTCAGCAACATTCTTGCTGATATCAGCCACAAGCTCACGGTGATTGGGCATCGCTACGATGTGGTCATATATACCTGTGAGTGTCGTCATCTCTGGTCTCACATCCTGGAGTAATCCTGAAGAAAGCGATTCGACCAGCTGAGGCTTAAAGACATCATATAGCTTTTTGATGTTTTCGGGACTGCGGTCGAGCCGGTAAAGGACATATGCTTTCAATGAGTCGACTTCCGCGTTCCACGAAATTGCCGATTTGCCCATTATTTTCACGAACACTGGAAGGGCGCCCATGTAATTATAGTAATAACGATATCGGGGCCTTTCGTATTCTGCATCGTCACCGTCTCCGGGCATCTTAAGAATATCGTTAACGTATCCTTCTCCATTTCCGATGACGGTTCTTGTTGAACCAATGATCCGGTTATTCGATTTATCGATCAGTGCATTAAGCTTCCAGTAAAGATCATTGGCCTCTTTATCGGGCAACTCCGAAAGATCTGCCTTGAGGATCTGCAGTCGTGGGTGATCGGCATGACGTTCCGCAACCTTGATCAGCGTTGCGCGCATTTCTGCGTTGGTGATATCTTTCTCGATTGCATCGATCAACGCTGCAACGGTAGCATTTGCAGTATCAAGATCGAGATGGGTCATCTTGACCCATGCACGACGGTGAGTGTTATTGCTATAGATATGAGCTTTGTCGCCGGCCACGGAATCGTACACCACGAAGTCGTCCTGTACCAGGTAGACAGCCTCGGGTGTATCGAATGTCTCTTTCATGACGGCAGGTTTGCCGTTGGGAACAAAAAACTCGCTGTCGATGTAACCTTCCTGTTCGTTGACAAATACTTTGAATTTTGCGTTGAGCGCCGGGCCTGCGAATTTCAATACAGCGCCGGTAGGAAGAATGCGAATAGTGTCGAATCCAACCTCATCCTTATACAAAGGAGTTGATCTCGTTACTATGCCACTGAGTTTAGAATTGCCGCATGAGAATAATACCAGTGCGACGATGACTGCAATAAAATATTTCATAGTTGAGGCGGGGACCCCACTAAACTAATGAAAACCTTTTATTTCTTTTCCCTGAATTTTTTTATCACCGCGTCAGACGACATTATCATAGGGACCTGCGTCCAATCCTTGTACTTCGCCACCATCTCGTCGAGTTTTGATTTGTCGGTGGCGGCAATCTTCATGTCGTTGAAATATTGACGGAAGTTCTCGAGGATCTCGATGCCGCCGGTTGGGCCGTGACCTGGAACGATCTTCTGAATATCGAATTCTTTCTGAAGCCTGTCGAAGGCAGCAAGATATCCTTCAGGATCGCCATTGGCGATGGAGGGAATTTGCCCGTTGAGGATCACGTCGCCACCGAACAACATCTTGCGTTTGTGGAGATAAACAAAAACATCGCCGACAGTATGGACCTGCCTGTTAAGCGTGATGATGGTTGCGGTGTCGTCGCCCATTTTTATGTCCATACGATCTTTGAGCCACTGTGTGGGCATGTCTTCTTCTTTACCCTGGTCGGTCCATGTTTCGGGAGTATAGCCGCCACCGGCGATGATCGTCTGACCGGGATATAAATGATTGCCACGCGAATGATCGATGTGATAATGGGTGTTGACGATGAGTATAGGTTTGATGCCGGCGATCTGTTTTACCTGTGTTGCGAGCGCGTCGGCGCCGTCGCTCATCTTGGTGTCGATAACGAGTACGAGGCTGTCGGATTTCAGGATCCCGCTGTTGCCGCCGCCACCTTCGAAGATCACGAGGTTATCGTCGTAATTAATGATGTTGGTGGCTTCGATCTTTGCTAAGACCGGTTTCACATAGCTGAAGTAGAAGATAGCCGCGAGGCCTACGATAACAAGGCCGATGATGCCGATCCATTTGGCAATTTTCTTAACGATTTTCATGTCGTTAAGGTAAGTGAAAAATCACTTTGCGGCAGATATGCTGAATTTTAACGGAAGTTATTCCTGATGAAGTGTCATGACGTGTACGAGAGCGCCCGCGCATATTGCAAGGAAGAGAAGCGCCTGCCGGTCATTCCTCTTTTGTTCTATGCTGCGCTGATCCCATTGGGTCATGATCTTTCCACGCTTTCGTTCAAACTTCGCTTTTTCTTTTTCAGCTTTTGCAATGGCTCTTTCCTCTGTGCGGATATTTCTCCGCTCCATTCTCGTGGCACGAACGCTGTCGCGTGGGTGGGAGAATGATGAGAAGGAAATGAATAGTAATAATATCAACCCCACGATCTTCATGTTTAACCAAAGGCAAAAGATATTCCACGAGTAAAGAGAAGCGTTACGCGGGTTTGTGTGGGTTCAGATGATTTTATGTGAGGATTATTTTTACCGTGGTTGTACGGATTTCCTCACGAACAAGTGATTATCTCCTTTTCATCACCAGGCTGTCGGCGGGAACGGATCTCTTCAGCGAGTCCATTTGAGCGGCAGCCCAGTCGGTGATCGCTACACGTTCTTCGTCGGTGAGATTAGCCTGGGAGTGCATTCCAAACCAGGTGTATGATGGCAGGGGCATCTCGTGTTCCTTGACGGTCTCGATCACCTCTTCGAGCTTATGATTTTGCGAGGCGAGACGTCTTTTAGTGAACTCCGAAAAGTTGAGCTCATCTTTGCCTTCGTTCACGTGATTGGCGATCCACCATCCGATGGGCTGCACTTCGGCATACCACGGGTAGTGGGTGGTGTTGCTGTGACAGTCGTTGCAGGCTTTTTCCAGGATGAGGTTGATGTTTTCGGGTACCCGGTATTTTGTAGTGATATCGTTAGTGTGGTCGCCTCCGAGGTTTTTGGAAGGGCGAAAGAGTTGAATGAGGATGAGGAGGGAGAGGAGAGCGAGGAGGAGTTTGGAAGAGAGTTTCATTTTGAAGGATTATAGGGGAGAAGTTAAGAAGTGTTTTGCATTTGTGCTTTCACTGACTCTTTTGACCGTTCCAGTTCGCATGTAATTGAATGGATCTTATCCTTGAATTCCTTCCATGCTGCGAATTGCCCCGGCTGTGGCATAGGAAGTGGCTTACGAATTTTGGGTGTTACTTCATTCTCTTCTATAATCGGTTTTATTTAAGAAGTTCTTACTTCTACCTTGTTAATGGTGGAGAGAAAACTGCAGCGGGAAGGAGAGGTGATCCACGTGATCGTGAGCCACTTTTGAAAGCAAAAAATTAGATACTCTTCACCATCCCAAACCCTTTCGAAAATCCAAACTGAGTATAAAAGGGCTCCAGGTTTTCACCCGTATACAATCCAACCAGACTTTTCTGGATGCCATTCTTGTCGATCCAGTCCGACACAGCTTTCATTAGCGCTGTTCCAACTCTCTTTCCCTGCCACTCTTTCATCACCATCACATCTTTGATATAATAGAAGCTTGCGTTATCGCTGGTCACCAACGCACAACCGATGGTTTCGTTGGTAGTCGTGTCGATGGCAACAACACTCAACACCGGTGCTGAAAGAAGTTCATCGAGCCGCGACATGTTTAAAGAGCCCGACCATCCAACTGAATGATAGAGTGCGATAAATTCTTCCCGTGTCGGTTTACGTTCGGCAATGATCACATTTTCGGGAAACACAGTAGATTTAGTTCGTTCTGCTGAGTGTCCCGAGAAAACGATGTGATAACCATTGAGATCTTTCACTGCATATTCATGCATTCCCCATGGTCGTAGCGAGAGTGGTTCGTTGATCTCTGCTTTTCTTTCGAGGTGAATTTTATAAAGTTCGTCTATGTATTTCACGCGGATCCAGATCACGTTGCCGGCCGATGCTTTTGCCTGCTGTGGATTTAAGTGGAACTGCAGGTAAGCACTGTGCCACGAAACTCCGCCATGCACGGGAGGGTCGCCCCATATCCACTGATTGGGGAATGCGAGGATATCCTGCCAGTACCTGATTGTTGCCGGAACATCGAATACGGGCAGTACGGGCTCTACGTGAGAGAAAACTGGTTCATTCATGTCGGTATGAATATTGCCGAATTTTTCGATTATGAAAACAATAGGATTGGTTTTATTGATGTTGGTAGCGCAAGGATGCTTCTACCATCCTTATTATAAAGACAAGGATATTGATTGGTGGTATTTCGAAGATTGGGATCTTAACCAGGACCGCGTTATTGATAAGAGTGAGTTTACAATGGGCTTTGAAAAACATAAGATGATCAACAAGATCAGCTCAAAACAGGATCTTGCTTACTCCGATTTTGATAGCCTTGTAGTGAAAATGACAAGAAATACAGGAGAGCATAAAGAAGATAAAGCAAAGGGGGCATCGCTAGATCTTAATGGCGATCAGAAAATTTCAGAGACTGAATTAGCTACGGGAATGTTCAGCATAGCGGATGATAATAGAGATGAGGTAGTGAGTGGGGTTGAGTTTTATGTGTGGGAGGTTTATTTGTAGTCGGTAATTTTATAACTCGTACTTCTTCCACCACCTTCTTCTTTTTGAAGAATTTGTTTATTTATGAGATCCTGTATATCTCTCAATGCGGTGTCGGGAGAACTCTTTGTTAGTTTAGCATATTTCGTCGATGTAAGTTTCCCATCGAATTTGTCAAGGAGTTTATTAATAATTTTCCGTTGTCTTTCATTGAGTGATACCTGGTGTGTCTCCCAAAATTTAGCTTTATATAATACATCAGATAAATGCTCATTTGATATTGATATTGCTCTGTCGAGACATTCGAAGAACCACAATAACCATTCAGTGATATCAAGATCTCCTTTCTGAGTCCTTTCAAGTATTGCATAATATGAATTTCTATCACGTTGTATTTGGGCAGACATACTATAAAATCGTTGCCGGCTTTCATCAGCGCGAGCCAACTGCATATCAGCAATAGCTCTTGCGATACGTCCATTTCCATCATGAAAAGGATGTATAGTAACAAACCATAGATGGGCAATTGCCGCCTTCAATACAGGGTCGATCTTTTTGTTTCTGTTAAACCAATCGATGAATTTCGACATCTCACCTTTAATGAGCAGTGCCCTGGGAGCCTCATAGTGAATGCGTTCTTTTCCAATTGGACCTGATACAACGTGCATCGGTCCTTTAGCGTCATTGCGCCACCCACCAGTCTTAATTTTGGTGATCCCATTTCTGCCAGTTATAAACAATGCCGAGTGCCATCCGAAAAGACGTTCATTACTTAATTCTTTATTATAGTTCTGGGTGGCATCTAGCATCATCTCTACAACTCCTTCTACGTTGCGATTGACAATGATCTCTCCAGCCATTTCAATTCCAAGTCGTTTTGCAATAGACGAGCGAACCTGGTCGGCAGGTAATTTTTCACCTTCGATCTCACTTGATTTAATTACATCCTGGGTTAGAGTTTCGAGCGTGGCTTCGTCCTGAAGAGGAAAGCCGAGTGTCTCCAGTCTACCAAGGAGCCTGCCCTGACGATATCGAATGCCGGCGAGCGATGATTCCAGCGTTTTTAGGTCCCATTTAAAGGTAGGCCATTCTTTACGCTCATAAATGTACCGTGCCATTCTCCGCAAATTGTACGGTAAATATCGATATTAATCTCCGCAAAAAATACGGAGAATAGCAAATTTATTCTTCGCAAAACTCTCCCTCTGTTACGATCATTAAATAATCATTATCAACGCACCACACCCTTTTTCAAAAGGATATCACCACCTAAATTTAACTATGATAAAGATGGTCGTGTTCGATATGGCAGGCACCGTTGTAGATGAAGACAACGTGGTGTACAAAACAGTTCAGAAAGCATTAAAGCACGGTGGCATCAACGTCACACTGGAACAAGTGCTCGCCGACGGTGCAGGAAAAGAAAAATCCAAAGCAATATCCGACATCGCATTGAAGTACGATCCCACCGTAGACTCACTGGCGATCGAAGCAATGCACCAGGACTTCCTGAAGATGCTCGATTATGCTTACGAAGAACTGGACGTTGTGCCGATGAGCGGAGCCAAAGAAGTATTCGACGACCTGCGCAAACGCGGCATCTATCGTGTTCTCAACACCGGTTACAACAAGAAGACCGCCATGCAGCTTGTAACCAAACTCGGATGGAAGAAAGATCGTGAGTACGACGACATCATCACCGCCTCCGACGTTCCCAAAACACGCCCTTATCCCGACATGATCTTTATGGCCATGGAACTCATGGGCATCAGCGACGCAAGCACTGTTGCAAAAATAGGCGACTCCGTTATCGACATAGAAGAAGGGAAGAATGCATTTTGTGGGATCACTGTCGGCATTACGACTGGCGCACACACACGTGAACAGCTTGCAGGTGCTCATCCTGATCGTATTATCGATAAGCTTACAGATCTATTGCCGTTGGTCTCTAACGGAAATCGTTGAGATCTTTGAAGTTCAGCAAAGTCCCTTTATTTAATTCCGTTTTTTCTGTGCTTTCCGTGAGCAAATTTCCTTGCTTTGAGCATGGTCATCTGGTTCACTGGACTCTCCGGCTCGGGAAAAACTACGCTCGCAACTTTACTCGGGCAGCATCTGGTCCAACTCAATTACAAATGTTGCCTCCTCGACGGTGATGCGATCCGTAAGGGATTGAATAAAGATCTCGGTTTCTCAGATGCCGACCGCAGGGAGAACATTCGTCGCATCGCCGAAGTCTCTAAGCTCATGATCGATTCAGGCCTGGTTGTTCTCGCTGCCTTCGTTTCTCCTTTCGAAGCCGACAGGAAAATGGCCCGTGAAATAATAGGAGAGAAATTCTTCGAAGTGTTTGTCGATTGCCCGCTGGAGATCTGTGAACAGCGCGACGTTAAAGGACTCTATAAAAAAGTCCGTGCCGGTGAGATCAGTAATTTTACAGGGATCGATTCGCCTTACGAACGTCCAACGAGTCCCGACCTGGTTGTACCGACCAGTAAGCTCAATACCGACGAATCTCTTAAAGTTCTCTTAAAAGAGATTACTTCGCGACTGTAATGTATCCTTTGTAAGTAACGTCGTTGCAGACAGAATTGCGAAGGACGTAATAGTAAACGCCGGCCGGCTGATCTTTTGCATCCCAGTCGCCATTGTAGCCATCTTTCTTATAGACAACCGAGCCCCAGCGGTTAACGATGTCGATGTTCCAGATACTGTTTTCGAGGCCGAGGATCCTGAATGTTTCGTTGGCGTAGTCGCCGTTAGGCGTGATCACATTCGGTATCTGTGTTATCGGGCCTTGTACCCGAACAGAATCAACTGTGCGTGAGACACAAGCAAATTTATTAGCCACATATCCCTGAACGATATGAAGGCCCGGCTTATCGATCGAAGCCTGGTATATGTTGCCGCTGCCGACGGGCACACCGTCGATTACCCAATTCCAGGTAAGATCATCGTTAGCGACTTTACTCTTCCCTGTAAGAGTAAATGGTTCGTCGGTGTGAATGCATGCCGACGACACATGACTAACTACCGCTGTCGTGTCGCTGATCGTGAGCGGCAGTGATCCTTTAGCCACAGTTTGACATCCGCGGCTATCTACCAGCGTAAGACTTGGTGTAAAGGTTCCGACTGATGCGTAGTAGTGATTGATGTTGTTGACAGTTGATTCCTGGACAACACCATCGCCGAAATCCCACTTCAATGTTGTTGCGTTCGTAGTATTGGAAGTGAATGCAATATACATGTTCGTGCAGCTAACTGGAACATCGGCGGTGAAACTTCCATATGGCCCGCCCACAGTTACAAGCTGGTCGGCAATCTTAGTATCAGTACATCCGTGTACATCGGTTACTGTGAGCTTCACGTTGAACGCGCCGGGTTCGAGGTAGACGTTGGCCGGGTTCTGCAAGATCGAAGTATGTCCGTCGCCGAAATCCCAGCTCCATTGTTCGATGGATGTTTGCGAGATATCAGTAAACGATGCTGTGAACGGCGGACATTGTGCGGAAGATGAAGCCACGTTGAAAGCAGCCGTTGGTTTTTCAATTGTCACGATGTCTTCCTTCGTTAATTTTCTTTCACAACCAAACGCATCTTTTGCAAAGAGAGTAAGATCGTAAGAGCCCGGCTTATCATAAATAATAGACGGACTCACGAAGTCAGACCGCCTTCCGTCGCCATAATCCCACTCGTAAGTAACAGCATTCTTCGTGGTGTTGGCAGCAATCACCGTTTCACCGGGGCAGAAGATAGACTTTGCCGTAACAAACGAAGGCACTGGAATAGTGAAGTTGATAGCATCCGCTTTCGAGAATGTGCAGGTGCCATCGGAGTTAGTTACAGCTAGCGACACGTTGTATTTACCAACTGCAGTGTACGTATACACGGGTTCTTTATCGGTCGATGTGTGTCCATCACCGAAGTCCCATTTCCAAACGGTTGGTTGCGGCGATCCACTTGAAAAATTTTCGAAGCTCACGGTAAAAGTCTCGCACGAGCTTGCTGCTGTGTAGCCGAATTCTCCCTGCATATCGACTACTGTAATTGGAATAGTTTTCGTGTCCTGGCATCCGTCGGTATCTGTTACGGTGAGCGTGGCGCTATAGCTGCCTGGAGTTTTAATCTTGATAGATGGACTGGGTTGCGTGAACTGTTCTCCCGCGATCGACCATTCCCATTTGAAAGCTGCATTCGACTTATCGGCGAATTGAACCGGTGATCCCTTGCAGGGCCTGTCGGTGTTCACGTCGAAGTCTGCTTTGATGTCCTGGATCACGATCGGTTCGTAAGCGATAGTAGTACAGCCAGTGGAAAAGTTAGTTCCTATCAACTTCAGTGTGTAAAAACCTTCCTGTGCATAATGATGACTTCCAACGTTAATGACATTCGAAGTTTGTCCATCGCCAAAATCCCAATGCATTTCATCGTAGCTGTTAGAACCATTCGTGAGCAGCAATGTGTGTGGATCATTGCAACTTTTTAGGACGCCGAAAGTCACGTATGGATTCTTAATAGTAATCACGTTTACTTTCGTCTTCGTTGAACTGCATCCGGCATTCTTTGCTGTGAGCGTTACCGAATAAGTACCTGGCTTTGGAAATTTATAGACAACATTTTTTCCCGAAGCTTTATCGCCGTTGCCAAAATCCCAGCACCAGAAGTCGGCACCGGCCGACAGATCGGTGAACGTTACATCTTCGCCAGCGCACGCAGAAGTCTTATCGATTTTGAAATCTGCAAGCGGCGCCTGGTCGGAAACAATTACGAATGCAGTTGTGTCTCCCGAACAACCTTTGGAGTTCGTTGCTTTCAATGTTACGGGATAAAGTCCCTTCGTTGTAAATGTGTGAGTTGGATTTGTGGCTGTCGATGTAGTACCGTCTCCGAAGTCCCACTTGTATGCAACAGGATCATCAGACCTCGATTTATTCACGAACGGAACAACGAATGGCGCACATCCCGACAGCGAGCTCAGTACACAATCCTGTTGTTTGTTTGGTCGCAGCGACGCCACCGGGTTCGACGGAATAGTTACAACCGTTTCGAGTTCCACATTACAACCCGCAACATCGAAAGCCACCAGCCCTCATGTCTTGTCCACCCGGGGAATGAACGGGGACTGATGAACGACGTTGCTCCCGAAACCAGTACGTCGTTGATAAACCATTCGACACGACTTGTATTTAGAGACGTGCTGGTAAGCATAAGGTTATAGTTACAATCGAGCGATTGAGTGAATTTCGGAACTGCAGGCTTCGCAACAACAATTGTCTTTGTTGCAAATGAGTTACAGCTATGATTCAACAACAGCGAACTCAAAGTAACTGTGTATGTTCCTGGATTTGTGTAAGTGTAATGGGGATCATTCACCGCGGATGTTCCGCCATCACCGAAAGTCCAGCCTGAACTGATCGGTGCGTCGGTCGACACGAGTGTGAAGTCGATCGTTCACCGAGACAAGATCTTATATGATGATGCCGTGAAGTCGAGACCGCCTTCGCTGCCGACATTTACATTGGATGAAGTGCTCTGTTCGCAGCCGGTTGCTGTCGCGTACTTTCAACACCACCGTGGACGTGCCCACTTTACTGTATGAATGCGAACATCTTTCGAAGTGCTCGCTTTGTCCATCGCCGAAATCCCTTTGATAGGTTAGACCATTGCCGGTCGATTGATTGGTGAACTGGAACGTTGCCGGCGACGAACATGCTGAATTCTTATCCGCCATGAACATGGCAGTCGGGCCAAGTACAGCAATCGGTGCCTGCCGCAGTCTTGATGGCTTCACAGCCGAACTCATTCCTTCGCACGCAACGAAATTGTTCTATCGCCAGGTTGATTGAATACATACGTTGGATTGGCTGAAATGCTGCTGCCTCCATCACCGAATACCCATTGCCAGCTTGTGATCTGCCTGTAGCAGGAGGCGTGTTGTCTTTAAACTTAACAGTAAGCGGCGCACAACCCGAAGCAGCATCGAAAGAGAAATCGACAGCAGGATAATCGTGCACAACAATAAATGCAGATTTAATTAATGTACTCGGAGCTCCACCATTAGAAACAGTGAGACTTATGTTATATGAACCCGGTGCCGGGAACACAGCGGCTGGATTTTGAAGAGTTGAAGTATTGCCATTACCGAAGTCCCACGTCCAACTGCTTGGGCTCCCGGTGGATATGTCTGTGAAGTTTACCGTAAGCGGAAAGCAACCCCTGTGCAACGTCGGATTTGAAGTTCGCAGTTTGAGCGAACACAGTGTTGATAATCATGACAAACAGGACGGCGATAATGCCGGCTGCCGGGAGACGAGGGAACACTTTAATTGACTTTAGGGAACTGGGGTATAAGCCAGCCCTAAAGTTAATATTTATAACTAAAAAATAGATTGATCCACGCCAGTCGCGAGAACCTGAAATTCCATGGGGAGAATCAGTATACTGGCTAACGTTTACCCCCCCCCAAGTACATAAACCCAAAACTCAGGAGCGAAGGTTGAAACGAAGCAGGAGATACACGCTAACGAACACGCCAACCTGTATTGCATAGCTGAAATACATTGCTCCAATATAATAAGCAGGTTCCGGGTTGAAGTCGAGACCGCACACCGCGCAGCTCTTATTCATCTCCGCAAACTTCGGGCTCAATGTCCGGTATTTGAACATATCACCTTCCTGGCATCTTGGGCACTTCTGGTGAAGACACTGTAGAGTTTGGATCCTTTGGCGAGCATAACTCTTGAGATTTTGTGGTGAAGCAGTCATTGCACGACTTGTTCGGGCAATCCAGCTCCGAGACACTGGATTACGCATTCGCGGGTAACTACTTTGCAATATTAACGGATTCATGGCTCTTAAAGCATGATACAAATCAGCTATTGAATAGCACGAATCGTGCTTTCTTTGAACTGTTCCCGGCTAATACCTGCATTCTTGCGGAAAAACCGCACGAAATACGACGGCTCCGAAAACCGAAGCTTGTTCGACACCTGTGCCACGTTAAGGGTCCGTGTAGGCAAACAACCTTTTTCCTTCCAAAACAATTCGTTCGTTGATGAGATCCGACAACGTTTTGCCCAGGTGTTTTTTTGCAGAGATTGTTAAGATATGCCGGCGAAAGATTCATGAGGTTAGCATAGTCTGCCGGCTTCTTTAACTTCAGAAAGTTTACGTCGATCAGTTGTTCGAGCTTGCGGATCCTGAACGTCGTGGCGTTAACCGTTCTGCTTTCGTCGTAATATGTAGCGAGTTTTAATAAGAGTACATTCAACCATGCACGCCTTATCTTTTCATCGTCCTCTTTATACATTTCCTTTACGATCGCATCCAGCGTGCCAGTATCTTTCGGTTCTATATGCGGGTTGGAAGGAAACTCTAAGAACTCACTATCGAATAAAATGATAAAGCCGTCCGAACCTGGTTCGAGCTTCCATGAATGAACCTGTCCGGGGCTCATCACAAAAAAACTTCCGGGCGTTACATTGTAGTTTATAAAGTCGATGGTATGCACACCACCACTTTGGTAACATAAAGTATAAGATAGAAATCATGCTTGTGCGGATCGTTAACGAACGAATGATTGCGCAGGTGATCAGCGAGCGTTTCTATATATAATGAGGATGTCCCGGCCTTTGGGCTGAAATTATCGAGGCAATAGACGGGAGTAGCATTTTCGGCCATTTGAGGTAAAGTTAACCGGGCTTTCGTTTTTTGACACACAACAAAAAGCTCGAAATCTGCCTAAATTCCAGTAAAATCAGGGCCAATATTAAGTTTTTGTTACGTCCCTTAACGTTAATTGTAACATGAGCTAGATTTGAGAAGAGACAAAACATTTTTTCAAACACTGTCCATGAAGAAAGTATCTAAATCCGAAATCAAAGAAGCAGTACAAACAGCTATAACTGGTGTGCTCGACAAGCTCGAGATCAAGAAGACTTCAAAGAAAACCAGGAAGTCTATCGGCAAGATCTCGAAGCAGATCAAAGGCGACTTCAAGAAAGCCGTTAAGAAAAGCCTGAAAGCTACGAAGACCCATGCCAAGAATGGCAAGGCTCACGCAAAGGCCGAAGCTGCTGCAGCGTAACTTACCTGACCTAACACCGTCTAACTACAAAAAGCGCCCGGAGTTTCTTCGGGCACTTTTATTTTTTGAGACTTGCCTGAATTTTCTGTGAGACAACCAGGCTGAATACTGTGAAAGAAGTGAACAGGTAAAACCCGAGTTGCAGTCCCGACTGGTTGGTTGTGAGGATGTCGATCCTGTTGGAGATACCTTCGAGCTGCCGAAGCTGGTCGGAGATGATTCCACCGAAGCCGATGTATGCCATGAATATCGCAACCACCATAACGTCGGCCATCGACCACTTACCGGTTTTGAATACGATGAAATCAAGAACCTTATTTGCCCGTATCGATGGAATATAAACGTATATAATTGAACAGATCAATTTCGCAATCGGGAACACACACTGAACAATAGCACCAGCACGCCTACAAATAGCACGTCGGCTCTTCCCTGGGTGAACATCAGCCGCACAACTTCGAGAATACTTTTACTCTTATAATAAAGAACCTGGTCGGTAAACCTGATCGGCTCTCCCAGCAACGTCATACTGATAGATGAGATCCGTGCGTCGATCTCGATCATGGGCAACAATACTCCGAAGACCAATAAACTTAAGGAGGTAAGTATGAGCAGAAGGTATTCGAGATTACTGATGTTTTTCGAGAATAAGATCCATACGAGAAACAACCCGATCACCGTAAGCAGGGAATACTTGAGAACATCGGTGTTGATGGTACTGATCTTTTCCTGGAGCCCGGCAATTGCAACCTCGCGATTATCATAATTATATTTGCGAGCACTTCGTTGTGATAGGTATAGTCAACTTCCGCAAAAGCATTCGCGGTATACTCATCCAGTTTTTGAATGACGAAGCCTTTGAGCTTATCGCGGTTCTCCGGACTTTCCAGGAAATCGAGTACTTTTTCTGTGATGACGGGAATGTATTTGCGGATCTCGTCGAAGATGCCGAGCGTCTTGAGCATCATAGCCTGCATCGAGCCCGATCCGACCACTTCGGCTTCGAGGTCCGTTAATGCTTTGCCGAGGGAAGGTTGTTACCTGTGCCCGCATCTCCTCGCGGTTGCCGCCGGTCACATTCATTTCCTCAACTTTTTTCCGGATCAGGTCCGACAGGATCTTCTTCCACTCGTCGACATTGAAAAGACCGTACTTCACCTTGAGAAGCTCGATCAGGTCCTCCTTCATCTCACGTCGTTGAGATTCAGCACGATATAGGATCGCGCCAAGCACAACGGGTTGTGACCAATACCACCAAAGCGACGATAGAACGCATCCCGGAATTTGTAGAAAACAGACGTTGAAGTAAAAGGCATGTTACAACAATTACGCTGTCCTTTACAATAATTGTTTCGGGTTAATTTCGTAGTTTTATAGCCATTCTGCAGGTTCGTGAGAAGATTAATAGCAACCGGGCTCCTCGTAGCATTCCTTTTTAACCTCATAGGCTACTATGGAGTTTATTATGGACTTCGTGAAAGATCCAACAGGGAGTTGAAGGAACGCCTGGACCGAAATGATTTCAGCCGCAGAGGAGACCATGACGATCAAGGTTCCCCTTGCAATCCCATACCAGTCTGACTGGAATGACTTTCAACGCATTGACGGAGATTTCGAAAAAGACAATCAATTCTATAATCTCGTTGCCCAGAAACTTGAACGCGATACACTGACGTTCATCGTTATCCGTGATCATCACGAAGCAGGATTGTTCGAGTCGATGGCCGACTTCGTTCATGCAAGCACCGAACACGCCTGCCGCTGGTAAAACAGTAAAAGCTTTCAATGGCTTTGAAAAAGATTTTCTTGTATCGATCAGCAGCTTGCCTCTGCAAGTGCTGGCTGGATCTCCACAAGCACATTCAATGATCATTCGTATCCGCTCATCACTGTACCCGGTGATGTGGAGCTATCCCCCACCACGAACGTAGTTGCTTTCTTTTTTTTGTTTCACAATCAAGTTCAATTTTGAATTGCAATTATGTTTTACCATAAAGATAAAGGTGTCTTGTGGGGGAGAGCAGTGCTAATATGCCTGCTTCTGCTCACGTTAGATGCCTGTAAAAATTACTGCCACGAGGAAATGCTGGAATTACTCGGGCAAAAGAAAAAACCGGTGCTGTGCCCATGAACACGTTCGCTCCCGGGGCGAAACTTGTTTACATGGACTCACTTTGGGTTTACAACACAGCACCCCCAACCAGATTGCTTATTGCAAGTATCTTAAAGCCAATATCCTGATGGAGCTCGGACGCGAAGAAGAAGCTACCGCACTCTATGAAGCACTTATTGGAACTGTTAATGTTTCGCAGCTGAAACTTCTCACAAGAGACCTTGCTATCTCGTATCTCCGCCAGGGGAGAACGCTCGAATTGTATCGTGGGCCACTCGGCAGAATCGTGCCTGTTGCCAATCAAAGGCCTCGGTGTTCACGAGAACATGGAAGGTTCAAAGAAAGCGATCGACCAGTATATGAAATTGCTGGCGCTCGATCCGGAGGACCTCGAATCAAGATGGCTGTTGAACCTGGCCTACATGACGCTCGGTGAATATCCAAACAAAGTGCCCAGGGAATTCCTGATACCAGGAATGGGCGGCGACACCGCCGTGAAAGTGAAACCCTTCTCGGATATCGCGGGCGGTCTTGCGATAGACACCCGCAACATGGCCGGGGGAAGTATTGTCGAAGACTTCGACGGTGATGGGTATCTCGACCTCGTTACTTCAAGCATGGACCTCGCCGAATCGATGCACTATTTCAGGAATAAAGGTGATGGGAACTTTCGAAGATCTCTCCAAAACATCCGGTTTGAGTGCGATAAGCGGTGGACTTAATATGGTGCAGGTGGATTATGACAACGACGGCGATCGCGACATCTTCGTTCTTCGTGGCGCATGGAAAGGTAACTATGGTGAAGAGCCGAACTCATTGTTGAAAAACAATGGCAACGGAACATTTACCGATGTTACAACCATCAGCGGTCTGCTTTCATTTCATCCAACACAAACAGGTACCTGGAATGATTTCAACAACGATGGATTTCTCGACGTGTTTATCGGCAATGAAACCAGTTTAAACCCGACTGATAAAAGACGTCCATGCGAATTGTATCTCTCCAACGGAGACGGTACGTTCCGCGAAGTGGCCGCACAGGCAGGTGTTAACTACTCTATGTTCGTTAAGGGAGTAGTTTCAGGTGACTTCGATAACGACGGGTTACAGGATATTTTTATGTCGACGATGAGTGGTGGACGGATCCTCTTTAAGAACAAAGGGGTCGTAAATGGCCAACTCTCATTTAAAGATGTTACAGAAACAGCGAAGCTTCATAATGCACCGAACCAATCGTTTACAACATGGTTCTGGGATTACAACAATGATGGTTGGCTCGATATTTTTGCCTGCGACTATACCTTCAGAAAGTCACTTGCTTTTTATGCAGCAGCAGAGAAGCTCGGCAGGGAAGAAGGTATGGAAGACAAGATGATGATCTATAGAAACAACCACGACGGCACGTTTACCAACGTTGCAAAAGAGTTGGGTGTTAATAAAGTAACATTCTCTATGGGCGGCAACTTCGGTGACATCGACAACGATGGTTACCTGGATATGTATCTTGGTACAGGCAATCCATTGTATCAATCATTGGTTCCGAACAAACTGTATAAGAACATGGGTGGCACTGCTTTCGCAGATGTTACTGCGTCGGCACGGGTAGGTCACCTGCAAAAGGGCCACGGTGTTTCTTTTGCAGACATGGATAACGATGGCGACCAGGATATTCATATCGAAATGGGCGGAGCTTATTTTGGCGACGCATATCCCAACTCGTTGTTTTTGAATCCTGGTCAGAACAACAATAACTGGATCTATCTTTTGCTGGAAGGAACCAGGACGAACCGCGATGGTATTGGCGCGCGCATCAAAGTAAGCATCAACGAAAATGGTGTTAGTCGCAGTATTTATCGCGATGTGAATTCAGGCGGAAGCTTTGGAGCGTCACCGTTTCGTCGTGAGATTGGTATTGGCACGGCTACCGTGGTGGATGAAATAGAGATCACGTGGCCTGGCACCAAAGAGAAACAGGTTTTCAGGAACGTTAAACCGAATCAGGCCATTAAGATAAAGGAGGGAAGTAAGACCTATGAACCGGTGAACTTGAAGAAGATCATCTGGCAGGTGAACGACCCATTGTGTCTGCCGATTTAGTCGTAAAAAAAGGCTCAGGTTTCTGGGCCTTTTTTTTCTTCCATTTCTTCTATTAAATTTGAAGTAATGAGAAAGACTTACATCGGAGAACTCGAAGAGGTGATATTGCTCACCGTAGCCATGCTGTATAAAGAAGAAGCTTACGGTGTGGCGATCACCCATAAGCTGGTGGAGGTAACGAATCGCGAGATCAGCATCAGTGCTGTTCATGCAACGTTACATCGTCTCGAAGAAAAGGGATTTCTGAAAATCGAAGACCGGCGGGGCCACGCAGGAGCGGGGGAGGACGACGCAAAAGATATTTCGAACTGACAACACTCGGAACGAAAGCGATCCGCGAGATCCGGGATCTCCGCGATCAATTCTGGAAACAAATTCCGAAACTGGCATGAGCCGCCCGCCTCGTTGGCCATTGAAGATCTTCGAACGATTCTGCGACCCGGAATTGTTCGACGAGATCGGCGGCGATCTTGAAGAGATGTATATGCAGTGGGAGCGAACCTTCGGAGCCCGCAAGGCCCGGCGCCTGTATATCATACACGCGATCAAATTCCTGCGGCCATTCATTTTCAAGAAGAGAAAACGTTATTCAACAAATGTCATGACATTAAACCACTTTAAAGTTTCGTGGAGGAACATCAAACACAACACCGGGTTCGCATCCATCAACATTGTTGGGCTGTCGCTCGGATTGACCTGCGCGATATTGATCTACACGCTGATCAGTTATCATCTCAGCTTCGATAATTTTCACGGCGAACTCAGCAGGACGTACCGGTTTGTTGTTGAAGAGCACCGGCAATCTCCCGAGTATTATTCCGTGGTGCCACAACCACTCGGAAAAGCATTTGCTAACGATTATGATTTCGCAGAGAAAGTAGCCCCGCACTCGTGATTATAGTAGTGTGATCGTGTCGCTGCCGGAAGAGAAGGACAATAAGAAGTTCCAGGAATATGGTGCTGTTGAATTCACTGAGCCGGCTTTCTTCGAGATCTTCAACTTCCCCGACGCTCATCGGTTCTGCGGCCGCAATAAAAGAACCGAACACGGCCCTGATGACCCGTATGATGGCGCTCAAGTACTTCGGAACGGTAGACGCGATCAACAAAGTTGATCCGCGTGAATTCATTGGGAACAATGGTGGATTTCAAAATTGTCGGTGTGCTGAAAGACTTTCCCATCAATTCACATTTCTCGCGGCAGATCTTTTTATCGTACGAAAATCTGAAAGACTACAACGCATGGTATGCGAGCGACCAGAGCTGGGGAAGCTTTAATCGTGGCATGCAGTGTTTTGTGAAACTCAAACCGAACGTTAACAAAGAGCAGGTTGATGCCGCGATGCCGGGGTTGATAAAGAAGTATTACACCGACGAAGACGTAAGTACTTATTCGTTTTAAGCTTCAGCCAATGACAGAAGTGCATTACGATACACGATTTGGCGCATCATTCAGTGAAAAGAACGTGTGGGACATTAGGCATTACCGCTTTCGCGATATATTGATCGCGTGCATCAACTTCGTGAATCTCGCAACGGCACAGGTATTGAATCGAACGAAAGAAGTCGGCGTTCGAGAAGATCTTAGGAAGCCTGCGCCTGTACATTTTTATGCAGTTTATTGTCGAGACGGGTTTGATAGCACTATTCTCGGTGATCGTTGCCTGCGTGATGTCGCAATTGCTGCTGCCATTGATGAACACATTGCTGCAAACGAAGCTGGTTATTCATTTTGTTGATCAGTGGCAACTGCCAGTATTCCTCGCTTCAATACTTCTCTTCGTTGTAAATTGCATCCGGAGTTTATCCTGCTATACTGATGACGCGGTTCGAGCCGGTGAAGATCTTGAAACAAAGGCTTTCGTCGGGCAGCGGATTGTCGTTGCGGCGCGTACTGATCACCATGCAGTTTGTAGTTTCGCAGGCCCTTATTATCTGTATCATCATCATTCATTCGCAGATGAAGTATTCGATGAACACAGACTTGGTTTTGATAAGAATGCCATAGTAATGGTGACGATCCCGAATGGCGACAAAGTGAAAATGAAAACACTGCGCGACAGGCTTATCGCGATGCCGGGAGTTCGGGATGTCTCTTTGTGTTTTTCTGCGCCAGGCTCCGGTGCCAACGTGGAGACGAGTGTGCGATACGATAATCATGAGAAAGACGAACCGTGGGACATCAACATGAAGCAGGCGGATGATCAGTATGTGTCGACGTTCAATTTGAAACTCGTTGCTGGTCGTAACCTGATGCCGTCGGATTCTGTAACAGAATTTTTTGGTGAACGAAACATTTGTGAAGAAACTCGGTATCGCATCGCCAGCCGATGTGGTTGGAAAGATGCTGAGCATTAATGGCGGAACAATGAAGGCGAGGATCGAAGGAGTTGTAAAGGAACTTTCACACGTATTCGATGCACGACCAGATTGCGCCAATCTGTATCTCATCTGATTATGGTTGGTTCCGGAGTTTTGCGGTGCGCGTCGATATGTCGCAGGTGCAGTCGATCTTATCCGGGTATGAAGTAATGTGGAGCGAGACGTATCCCGACAATATTTTCTCCTACGATTTCGTGGACGACAACATTGCAAAATTCTATAGCAACGACACGATAGACGATGAGCCTGGTCCAGGGCTGCGGCGATCGTTGCGATCATTATCAGCTGTCTCGGCCTATATGGTATGGTTTCGTTTATGGCGATACGAAAGACTAAAGAGATTGGTATCAGGAAAGTGCTGGGTGCTGGTGTGCCGTCGATCTTATGGTTGTTTTGCCCGTGAGTTTGTGATCCTTATCGGGATTGCGTTCCTGATGGCGGTCTCCGTTTGCATGGATGTTCATGAATAAGTGGCTGGATGGTTTTGCGTACCATATTAATATCACGCCGCTGAGTTTTGTTCTTGCTATAGGAGGCACTCTATTGATTGCAGCGATAACGGTAAGTTATCATTCGCTGCGATCGGCGATGGTGAACCCGGTAAGAAGTTTACGAACGGAGTAAGCAAGTTACTGAACGATATCCCTTTGAGGCATAATGATAGATTCCGATCTCGTTTTTGGTAAAGCTTCGGGATATTCTTGCTGGATATACTCCAGCAGCTTCTCGCGGACATGACACCGCAGATCGAAAGCGTCCGACGAATTACGTGCGCTCATCAGTGCGCGTAATTCTATCACACGTTTCTTACAGTCAGTGACCTGTATAACATTCACCTTCTTGTCCCACAATTTATTTTCGCGCAACAGTTGATCGAATCTCTGCCTGATCTTATCCATTGGTGCGGTGTAATCAAGATAAAGAAAGACTGTTCCCAACAGTTCTGAATTTACTCGCGTCCAGTTCTGGAATGGCTTCGTTATGAAATAGTTGATGGGCAACACGAGTCTTCGTTCGTCCCATATTTTCACCACTACATACGTAAGTGTGATGTCTTCGATGCGACCCCACTCGCCTTCCACGACAACAACATCATCTATGCGGATCGGCTGAGTGAAAGCGATCTGGAAGCCTGCCAATAAATTGCTGAGTGTGTTTTGCGCGGCGAAGCCGATGATGATACTGCCGACGCCAACGCCGGCTAACAATCCTGTTCCGATTTTACGGAGGCTGTCGAAGCTCAGTAACATGGCTGCTATCGCTAACACAAGAATGAATGCGATCAGGAACTGGCTCACGAATTTTATTTGTGTCCGGATCTTCCTGGCCTTAAGATTATCGGATACGGTAATGTCGTTGCGATAGTAGATGAGGTCCTGGACAACCACGACGATCCGCGCAAGAAGAAATGCAAAAGCTGCAATCATCGCAATCTCCATCGCTTGTCTCACTACAGGATGATCGGCGATGTGAATCAATGGCAGAGCAGCATTCAACGTTAATAATGGAATGAGAATACTCGCCGGGGCCTGCAGGTGTTTGGTTACGGATTTAAAAAGATAGTAATCCGATCTTTTTGTATAAAAGGAGAAGATCCAGTGAACGATCGTTTTTATCAATAATCCCAGCGCGATACTGATCCCAACGATGAGAATGTTCCACACAACCGGGGAGAACCGGTATTCGAGCTTTGAAATAGCATCCCACATAATGCTTAACGCAATGCAAAATGTGTTCCGAAGGGACCTTTTTTATATATTCGTTTATGACAACTCGCAGAAATTTTCTTCAAAAAAGTGCGGCCATTACCACTGCTGCTATGTTTTCGCCGCTTATCATGCCAAATCTAAGGGCCGGCATTTCACAAAACGACAAGATCACCGTTGCGCTGATCGGTTGTAATGGAATGGGCTGGTATAATCTTACCGATCATTTGAAATTTCCTGAAGTAGAATGTGCTGCTCTTTGCGATGTCGACGAGAATGTTCTCAATAAACGCGCTTCCGAATTAGAGAAGATGACCGGCAAAAAAGTGAAGCTATACAAAGACTATCGTAAAGTGCTCGAGGATAAAAGTATCAACGCTGTGATCATCGGTACCCCGGATCACTGGCATTGCCTCATGGCCGTCAACGCTTGCGAAGCAGGTAAAGATGTTTACGTGGAGAAACCTCTCGCTAACTCGATTGCCGAAGCCGACATCATGGTGAAAGCCGCGCGTAAGTACAATCGCGTTGTTCAGGTCGGTCAACAACAACGAAGCGGTCAGCACTGGCAAGACATCGTAGGCATTGTGCAATCGGGCAAACTCGGAACGATCCGTAAAATAAAAACTTGGGCATACTTTTCTTATGGAAGTGGTAGTCCCAAAGTTCCAGACTCACCCGTACCTGCTGGTGTCGATTACGACATGTGGCTTGGTCCCGCTCCGAAACATGAGTTCAATCAACACAGGTTTCATGGCAGCTGGAGATTTTTCTGGGAACAGGGTGGAGGTTTGTTAACAGACTGGGGTGTTCACTTGCTGGATGTTCCGCTGTGGGCGATGAAAGTCTCGACTCCGAAATCAATCTCCTCGTCAGGTGGCATCTATGCGTATCCAAACAATGCTATCGAAACGGCCGATACGCAGGCTGTTATTTACGACTTCGGAAATTTTCTTCTCGAGTGGGATCATGTCGGCGGCGTGAACCGCGGTCAGTACGGAAGAAACTATGGAGTTGCATTTATCGGCAACAACGGTACACTTGTGGTTAACCGCGAAGGATGGGAGATTATACCCGAGATGGAGGGTGAGAAGCCGCGCATGGAAGCAACTCCCTTACAAACGCCAAAAGATGACGGTCACCAGAAACATGTTCGTAATTTCCTCGATTGTCTTAAGAGTCGCCAGCAGCCGATATGCGATGTTGACTTCGGAAGGAACTCAGCAGTACTCGCGCACATGGGGAATGTTTCTTATCGCACCGGTAATAAGTTGGTGTGGGACGATAAGTCCAGAACATTTGCAGGCGACACAAAAGCTAACGCTTTGATAACACCGGCTTATCGTGCACCCTGGAAGTTTCCTGCTTAATTAGGAGCATGGATTCACGTAGAGAATTTATCAGGAAGGCTGCTCTTCTGTCTGGAATGGGTGGCCTCGCCAGCGTTCTGCCGCCGTCGATCGCGCGCGCATTTGAAATCAACCCCGCTGCCGGAACAACATTCCTCGATGCCGAACACGTAGTGATCCTCATGCAGGAGAACCGTTCGTTCGATCATTGTTACGGAACGTTGAATGGTGTTCGTGGCTTCAACGATCCTCGCGCCATCAGGCTTCCTAACGGTAAACCTGTTTGGTACCAGACCAACGAAAAGGGTCAGACCTACGCTCCTTTCCGGCTCAATATTAAAGAGACCAACGCAACGTGGATGGGATCGCTACCGCACGGTTGGACCGACCAAACCGATGCACGAAATAATGGCCGTTGCGATCAGTGGCTCGTCGCGAAAAAATCGGGTCATAAAGAATATAAAGAGATGCCTCTTACGATGGGATTCTACACGCGGGAGGATGTTCCATTTTATTATTCTTTGGCGGATGCATTCACGATATGTGATCAGAACTTTTGTTCTTCATTGACCGGCACGACTCCGAACCGCTTGCATTTGTGGACCGGTAAGATCCGTGAAGATGTGAAGTCACAGGCACGGGTAAGAAATGAAGAGACCGATTACGATGCCGAAGCGCAATGGAAAACATTCCCGGAACGCCTGGAAGAAAATGGAGTGTCGTGGAAAGTTTACCAGAACGAGATCAGTGTTGGTGGTGTGCTCCAGGGTGAACATGACGAGTGGCTTGCGAACTTTACGGATAACCCGCTTGAGTGGTTCAGCCAGTACAATGTGAGATTTAATAAAGGGTATATCGATTCTCTGCCTGGTAAGATTGAAGGGCTGAAGAAAAAGATCGAGACAGACAGCAGCGATAAATTAAAGAAAGAGCTTGATCAGTTACTCAAAGATCAGCAGCTCTATACAGTAGAAAACTGGAATAAGCTTACTGCTCTTCAGAAGAACATTCACCAGAAAGCATTTACAACGAACATCAACGATCCGGGCGGATATCACGAACTGGTTGATGTGAAGTATGATGACAACGGGACGGCGCGCGAAATGAAGTTGCCGAAGGGCGATGTGTTGTATCAATTCCGTAAGGATGTGAATGAAGGAACTCTTCCGACTGTGTCGTGGCTGGTTGCTCCTGGAAATTTTTCAGATCACCCGGGCTCGCCGTGGTATGGCGCGTGGTATTTGTCGGAGTCGATCGACATCCTCACGAAGAATCCCGAGGTGTGGAAGAAGACGATCTTCATTTTATGTTACGATGAGAACGACGGTTACTTCGACCACGTGGCTCCGTTCACACCACCGAAAGAACAGGCAGATGAGTTCGAAACCCTGGAGATGGATCTGAAGCGCAAGCCTGCCGATTATGCACGCGGCGGTGCGATAGGCCTTGGCTATCGTGTTCCGTTGGTGATAGCATCGCCATGGAGCAGGGGAGGTGCGGTGAATTCACAAGTGTATGATCACACTTCAATATTGATGTTCCTCGAGAAATTCCTTAGTCAAAAGACCGGAAAGAATATCAAAGAGACAAACATCAGCGAATGGCGTCGTACCGTGTGTGGCGATCTTACTTCGGTATTCAAACCATACAACGGCGAGACGATGAAGATGCCTGAGTTTGTGAAGAAGACGGAGTTTGTGGAGTCGATCTACAATGCGAAGTTTAAGAATGTTCCGGTGATGCCGCAGCCGATGAATAAGATGCCCTCACAAGAGAAAGGAACTCGTCCTTCGAATGCATTGCCATACGAGCTTCACGTTTCCGGAGTATTAGATAATAATAAGAAGTCATTTTCGATAACCATGGAATCCAGGGGCGTTGCCGGAGCCCCGTTCATTGCTTACGTGATCGGTAAAGAGTGGGCGACACGTTCGTATGCTGTGAAAGCGGGAGGATCGGTAAAAGACATGTTTGATCTGAGCTTATTCGAGAATGGTAAATATCATATTCGCATCGATGGACCAAACGGTTTTATGAGGGAATACAAAGGAAGCGCGAATGATCCTGTTATCGTCGACCTCGGTTATGCTAAGACAAAGAATGGAGATGTGGCGATTAATATCATTAGTAACTCGAATGTTCAGAGCCTGGAGATTATTGACAATGCCTACGGACAAAAGCCTCAAACAATGTCTTTAGGAAAGACGACCATTATTTCGAACACAGTTGATCTTTCGAAGACCTCTGGGTGGTACGATTTAACTGTACGTGTTTCTGACCTGGAATTCCGTTTCGCGGGCCGTGTTGAAACTGGTAAAGAAAGCATCACCGATCCGGCGCTGGATTCGCACGTTTCCTGAGAATCTTTATTAATTGTATCATGGCGATCACAATAAATATCGCTGTGAATGTCCATTGAATCGTTCGTTCTTTACCGGCCATCCAATGTGTTATCGCCTGGCCACATGCAACGAACAGCATGCTTGCTACGAGCGACCCGACTGCAATCCCAAAGACATAATTTACTTTCTCTAACCAATCGTGTTTCAATGAGCCTCTTTGCATTAAAACGGTTGTCCACCCTGCCCAGAACGGAACCTGTACAGGATTCATGGCCATTAAGATCAATCCGAAAAGGAACGGAAATCCTGGGGAAGACTGTAACTGCGAGCTTGCGACGCCTTTCAGCGTGGCGAACGAAGACACGATAATCCATATCAGCACCATTAACGATACCCACTCAAGTGCACGCATGAGCTTCGGCGCCCGGTTGATCCGCTCCATAATCAACAGGCAGAGACTAACACACAACATTTCCGATACCATGCAGCCAGCCGCAAACCACGTGGCTGCTTCGTAACCACGGGCAGCAGTAAGTTGTACCATCAGGATGTTGGTCGTTCCGGGTGGTAACGATCCGAGGAAGCTTACAATAAAGCCCCAGAACAAAGTGCTATGTTCTCTTTTATCCGCTATGGCGTTCGACGATATCATTTGTTTGAATCTTGCTCTGTACCTGATAACCGATCGGCTTAAATGCGAAGTTGTTCGATTTTCCTGCTGAACAAGCCGTCATCCCGATAATAAGATCCATGTCGGCCTCGAGTACCACGCAGTCGCCGGCCTTGCTTTTAGGGGGAAGCACTTCGATGCGGCCCGTGTTGCCATCAACACTCACATTCATGAAAATATTGAAGCAAGTGGGAATGCTGTCGCCATCAATACCAAAGGGTTCCAATGCTTCGACGAGATTTCCATAGCAACCACGATGAGGTTCCTTGTGACCGTAAATGATCCTGAACATATCTGTGCTGCATGGTGTGAGAAGAAAATCGTGACGGCCAACGGTGTCGTCGATCATGCGAAACATGACGTTGCTCCTGTTTGAATAAAAGGCATTTCCTTTCGTCAGGAAGATCGAATCGGCGTAATCGATGGTTCTTCCTGACGATAGATATTCTTTGATATCATGAGAATTGTAACACACGAAATCACATACCTGCTCTCCGAGAATGTCGGTCACAACGAGGCGATCGCCCTTCTTTAATTTGAAAGCGACGCCGCTTCTTGGGGGAATGACTTCAACTTTTTTCATTATTCTGAATGAATGGACATTTCCAGGATTCATCATAAACTCTTCCGCTATATTGATATACTTCCGACGATTTGCCGAAGTCAGCGAGCATAGGGTTAACTGACCCGGAGAAGACTTTATCGCGCTTCCGTACAGTTTCCTTCATGGTATCGTATCGGTTTGCTTCTCTTAGCAACTCAAACTGTTCGTGTGGGTTGAAGACAATTGCCGGGTATCGAAACTGTCGTGCTTTGCGGCTGCTTCCGGGGTGGAGACCAATAATATAGAACGCCTCTTCTTTTATACTGAAACTAAAATCGACATCCGAGGGATCGTTGCTTACGCGGTGATCCCAATTGTGATCATCATGGCCGGATATACCCTGTAGCCGCTGCCACATCATGGTATCGAAATATTCTTCGGAGCATTGTTCGGGACCTTTGAAGATGATAATAGCGCTAGTGTACATCTTCTTCGAGCTACGATATTCGTCAACGAAACTGTGAATGAATTGAGTGATGGCGAGGTCGTCCTTAGGACATGCAATATGATCACAGACCATTACATGCAACTGGTCTTTTGCCATCGCGGCCTTGGCGGCGATGCAGGGGAAATCTTTCACGCCAACGAAATCGTCGAACTGTTCTTTCGGCGAGGGTTTGAATTGAAAGGTCTGATCGAGTTTCGTGAGCTCATTGAAATGCATTCGGGCCTTAACCATGAAATCGGATCCCGCAGCGTATTTCCATGGCTGAACTCCATTTTCCCTGTTCCTACTGGAGATCTCGTAAAGAACCTTCCAGTGTTGAATTAAGATCTTACAGGCTTCGATAAAAGAGTAGCCTGAATAGACATGATGAGCTTCGCCACCACATCCGTTGAATTCGAGGATCGAAAAATTCTTTCCTTGTTTTAGCTCTTCAATCGATTTACACTTTATGTCATAACGTCCATAGTAGAAATTGGTGCGATGACTAAGTTCGTCGAACACACGGAGCAGTCGGTCATCGATCTCAGCATTGAGATTCACGAGTCGCCCCCCGCGACTGAGATTGAGTGCATCGGACAGGATGTATTTTTCCCTATATTTTAATTTTGAGTCGAGCTTGTTCTCGTGTTTCGCATACAGTTCTTTTAATCGGAACTGTGCGCGTGGATATTTCGAAATTAACTCACGGATCGTGCTGTTTCCATCGCCTGTAATTTCCATGAATTCCTTCCTGATGAATCCACTGATATGGCCCTTGTCTTCACCCGGTATCCGGTAATAGAATACGCTCACTTCCAGCGGGTAATCGATAAACTTCTGGACGATGTAGTCAACCTTCATCGCGGCGTGATACTGGTAAAGATGTTCGAGTGAGTCAACCTTACGGAACATCATGCCCATCATGCCCACATTGGGTTTCACAACAAGTGGAAAAGAAAGGTTACTGGTTATCTCGTTAAGATCCTGGCTGGGATGGATATAAATGCTTTTTGGATAAGAGCCAGGAGGAAGCTGTTGATAGATCTGTCGCTTCGTTTCGCCCAGGAAGCCACCGAACGTTATTCCGGGGTTTGATGGTGTGAAGAACCAAATTGACCTTGCTTTAATACAGAACCAGATCCATGCTGGTCCTATCATGATGTATTTAGCGAACCAATGCCAGTCTTCCCAATGAGATAAATAATAAATGATCTTTCGCCACATGTCCATTCGCCACTCACACTTCATTCCAAAAGAAATGCCAGCGAGCTTTCACGCGCTGGCATTTACTTTACCATTTATCCCTTGTGGACTAATTTGCCCAAGTACGACTTTAGTCCCCGATAGCTCTCGTCGTAGTGGTACCGTTCACAGTGATCGTGATTGTTCTGCTGGTGCACGATCCATCACCAAAGTCGATTGTAATGTTGTTGCTGCGATACACAGTTTCCACGTCGCCGCTCACAGGTCCGGGTCTTCTGCCTTCGCAAGAGAATTTCTCCAGCAACGGGGTGGTTGTGTTATGCGAGTAGATCACAGTGCCGTTGGCAGTTACCGAAGCGCTCACGTCCGTTGTTATAGTTCCGGCGTCGAGATCCGACACGCGCGATCTTTCTGAAGTCCACGTTGCTACCGTTCCATCTGTTAACGTGATCTTGCCGTTGGAAACTGAAGTTGTTGAAGTGCCATTGCCTGTCGATTCATCGTAGCTCGATGTGCGTGTTTTCGTGCCCTCGATCTTTATTCCGTTCACCGTATAATTTTCGAAGGTCGTTGTTTCTGTGATCGTTACAGCGCCCAACGTTCTTTCGATGATGATCTTGCCAGTCCTTGTGATCTCGACGGTGTCGCGATGATAGGTTACGCCGCTTCCGAAATCAATGACGGTCTTTGCGATCTTCGAGAGGACAGAGTCGGGGAATTGTTGATTTTGCGGCCGCCCGAATAAAAATCGTCAAAATCATCGGCCCCTAACGGGGCCGGAAAAATCATTCGGCGCCACGTTGGGCTACTGAGCATGGGGTCCCTACGGGACCCTCACAGGAAAAATCTAGCGGGAGCCCAATATTTCCGTGCCCGCGAGCTCCGGAATTTCGTGAAGAGCTGCTTGAATTTGGGTGACGGCCGATTCGACAGCTTTGAGAGATTCGGCGTCTTCGGGCAAATGTTTGTACCTGGCCGTGAGCTTTTCGATGCTGCGACTGATGTCTTCCAGCGGCATCGTTACTTCACTGGATGCAATCAATCGCAGCCTCTTCAGATGTGCGTTAGCTCTCTCCAACTGATCTATCTTATCGATCAGCTGGAAGTTCATGTATCTTACTTTTTCTTCCGAAGCCTTACGGTCGCTGATCTCTTCGTTTAACTTGTCGTTAATCGATTTCAACTTGCGCTCCTGTTCCAGCAGCATCGTCTTCGCACGATAGAGATTCACGAATACCGAAACTTTCGCACGAAGGATCTGCGGATTGATGGGTTTCAAAATATAATCAATACCACCGGCCTGGTAGCCTTTGTATACATTGTCATCACCATAGTTGTTGGCCGTAATGAATATGATCGGTATTGCCTTCAATTTTTCTCTCTCGTAGATCAGCGTAGCGGTCTCAAAACCATTCAGCACTGGCATCTTAACATCCATGAGTATCAGGGCGAAGTCAGTCTCGGCAAGAAGGATCTTCAGTGCTTCCGTGCCGGAATAGGCACGAAAGAACTCATATCCATCCTGGCCGAGAATCGCCTCTATCGACATCAGGTTGTCCTCACGATCGTCTACAAGCAGGATCTTAGTTGGTTGCATCTTTCATTTATTTGTGGAACCATAGGCGCATCAGCGATAACAACTGATCTATCTTAATGGGTTTCACAATGTAATCCGAAGCGCCTGCGTCGATACATTTCTCACGGTCGCCTTTCATGGCTTTGGCTGTCACTGCAATGATCGGAAGGTCCGTATAACGTCGGTCGCTCCTGATCTTCTGCGTTGTTTCATAACCATCCATTTCCGGCATCATGATATCCATCAAAACCATTTCAATCTGCGAGTTATCCTTGATCATCTTTATCGCAACATTTCCGCTTTCGGCGGTAAGCACATTGATCTGGAATCTTTCGAGAATGGTTGTTACTGCAAACAGGTTCCGCACATCATCGTCTACTACAAGTACGTTCTTGCCTGCGAGTATGTCGTGATGATTATGGATTGTCTCGATAACCATACGTTTCTCGGGCGAGAGCGACTTATGACGAATGTGCAGGTGGGAGATGGCTTCTTCTATTAAATTTTCGAACGGCTCTGAATCTTTCACTGCGATGATCGTTGGGTCGAACGTAGCATCGGCAAGGTGAAGATCAGCCTGGCTCTTCTCACTGTAGATCAATACAGGAGTACCAGGTTTCTTTCTTGCATTCAGGCTTCGCAGGAATTCGTCGCCCATCGATTGTGCCCATGGGTGGTCGACGATGATGCAATCATAGGCCATCGAGTTCAACGCATCGAGCTCGCTTTCAACTTGTGGGATCACCGTTACCTTCACGAGTTCGTCGCGTAAAGCGTTCGCTGTGCGGTTCACTTCTATTTCGTTGTTTCCAATCACGATCACGTTACGCGTCCTGTTGGCGCCGTACGAAACGATGTCCTGGAACAAAGCTTTCAGGTCGGCCGAATTGCTTTCTGCATCACGTGCAACGAATGTCTTCGCACCACGCTTCAGCGCAGCTTCACGATTCTGCCCGGAAGACACTACGTGTATCGGTATGTGTCGCAGCGCGAGATCCTGTCTCAATAAGCTGATCACTTTCCATGCGCTCGAATCTTTTCCTTCAAAGTCGATGATCACCGCGATCGGATCAAACCTGTTGGTGAAGTCGAACACTTCGAGATAGTTGGTTGCCATAATGGCTTTCAAACCAATCTCGTGTGCCTTCTCTATTAGTTTTTTGCTGAACTCAGGATCCGTCTCAACGATCAACACGCAACGCTCGTGCGACTGCATGCTGTTTCGATCATCACCTGTTTCATTAACGGTATCGCCATGTTGATTGAGAACAAGTTCTTTTCCAGCGAGGGCCGGAATTTCTGAGGCGACTTTCGCCAGTACTTTTTGAACTCGTTCGTCTTTTACTGTTGGCTTCAGCGCTATCGTGGCGCCGGCCTGCAGGTACGGCCTGATCGGCAGGTACAATGTGAACACGCTGCCTTTTCCTTCCTCACTCTCGATCTCGATCGATCCGCCGAGCAATTCGGCAAGACCTTTACTGATCGAAAGTCCGAGACCTGTTCCGCCATACTTACGGCTGGTAGAACCTTCTGCCTGCTGGAATGCTTCGAAGATGATCTGTTGTTTCTCGGGTGAGATACCGATACCGGTATCGCTGATCGAGAATGCGATCACCTGGTCTGCCGTTTCGAGATAAGGGTTGCCTCGTCTCCAGCCTTTGCTTGCAATGAAGATGCGCAGTATAACTTCTCCCTGCTCCGTAAACTTGAACGCGTTCGACAGCAGGTTCTTGATGATCTGGTTGAGACGTTGTACGTCTGTCTCGATGATATCGGGAAGATTCGTGTCGGTCTCGATCCTGTAACGAAGCTTTCTTGCTTCGGAGATAGGCTTGAATGTTGTCTCTGCAAAAGAGGTGATCTCTGCGATAGACGACTTCGAAATGTGCGGAGTAATGTGACCAGACTCGATCTTCGAAAGGTCGAGGATGTTGTTGATCAACTGTACGAGGTCATCGCCACAGGCGTGGATCGTTCGTGCATATTGTACCTGCTTCGGAGTAAGATTACCATCCTGGTTCTCGAAGAGTTGCTGTGCAAGGATCAACAAACTGTTCAACGGCGTTCTCAATTCGTGCGACATGTTCGCAAGGAACTCAGACTTGTATTTCGAAGTCAGTGTAAGCTGCTCTGCTTTTTCTTCGAGCGACCTGCGGGCTTCTTCAACTTCCTTGTTCTTCGCTTCCACTTCATCTTTCTGCTTCACGAGGAGCAACGCTTTGTCCTGCAACTCGTCGTTGGTTCTTCTCAACTCACCCTGTTGTACTTTCAACTCGCCGGCGAGTGACTGTGATTGGATCAGCAGCTCTTCCGTTCTGGAGTTCGCTTCGATCGTGTTCAACACGATACCGATAGATTCTGTTAACTGTCCGAGGAAGTCGATGTGTGTTTCGCTGAGCGCATCGAGTGACGCGAGCTCTATCACACCCTTCACCTTCGCTTCGAACACAACAGGCAGTACGATCAAACTCGATGGCTTTATCTTTCCGTGCGCTGTATTGATCTTCACGTAACGTTGAGGAACGTTCGTCAATAATATCTTTTCCTTTTGAGCGGCACACTGACCGATGAGTCCTTCGCCGATCGCGAATTCTTTCGGTATGTGCTGTTCTTCTTTGTAAGCATACGACTCGAACAATCGAAGTTTGCTTTCTTTTGTTTCTTCATCTTGTTGCAGTATGTAGAATGCACCGTAGTGTGCGTTCACAACCTGTGCAAGCTCGGAGAGGATCCGTCTTGTCACAGTGTGAAGATCTTTCTGACCTTGCAACATCTGCGTGAACTTGGCAAGATTCGATTTCAGCCAGTCCTGCTCTTCGTTCTTCGTTGTTGTTTCGCGCAGGTTGGTGATCATCTGGTTGATCGTGTCTTTCAACGCTTCCAACTCACCTTTTGCATCCACGCGGATGGTTCGGGTCAAGTCACCTTTCGTTACCGCGCTTGCAACTTCGGAGATAGATCGCACCTGGGTTGTAAGATTCGCAGCAAGCTGGTTCACGTTTTCCGTGAGGTTCTTCCATGTACCGGAAGCACCAGGCACACTTGCCTGTCCACCTAATCGGCCTTCAACACCCACTTCTCTCGCCACCGTTGTTACCTGGTCGGCAAACACAGCAAGCGTATCGATCATTTCGTTGATCGTATCAGTAAGTTGGGCAAGCTCTCCCAAAGCGTTGATCGACAACTTTTGTTTCAGATTACCTTTCGCAACGGAGGTCACGACTTTCGCGATACCGCGCACCTGGCCTGTAAGGTTCGACGCCATCTGGTTTACAGAGTCGGTCAAGTCTTTCCATGTACCGGCAACGCCTCGCACTTCGGCCTGTCCGCCGAGCTTACCTTCAGTACCCACTTCGCGCGCCACACGGGTTACTTCAAATGCGAATGAGTTAAGCTGTTCCACCATCGTGTTGATGGTGTCTTTCAGCTCCAACATTTCACCCTTCACATCCACAGTGATCTTCTTCGACAAGTCGCCTTTCGCAACCGCTGTTGTTACACCGGCGATGTTACGCACCTGGCCGGTAAGGTTACCCGCCATCTGGTTCACCGAGTCGGTAAGGTCTTTCCATGTACCGGCAACACCGGGCACGAAGGCCTGTCCACCGAGCTTACCTTCAGTACCTACTTCGCGCGCCACACGAGTTACTTCCGATGCAAAACCGCGAAGCTGATCCACCATCGTGTTGATGGTCTCTTTCAGTTCGAGGATCTCACCACGTACGTCCACCGTGATCTTCTTCGACAAGTCACCATTCGCAACCGCGATGGATACATTGGCGATGTTACGGATCTGACCGGTAAGGTTACCCGCCATCTGGTTTACAGAGTCTGTAAGACCTTTCCACACACCACCTATACCACGCACTTCGGCCTGGCCGCCTAGTTTACCGTCGGTACCTACTTCTCGCGCCACACGTGTTACCTCGGAACCGAATGAGTTCAATTGGTCCACCATCGTGTTAATGGTCTCCTTCAGCTCCAACATTTCACCGAGAACGTCCACCGTGATCTTCTTCGACAAGTCACCTTTCGCAACCGCGATCGTCACCTCGGCGATGTTTCGCACCTGGTTGGTGAGGTTGTCGGCCATTTTATTTACAGAGTCCGTAAGATCTTTCCATGTACCGTCTACACCGCGCACAACGGCTTGTCCACCGAGTCGTCCTTCCGAACCTACTTCACGCGCCACGCGGGTTACTTCAGAACCGAATGAATTCAGCTGATCCACCATGGTGTTCACTGTATTCTTCAGCTCCAGCATTTCACCTTTTACATCCACCGAGATCTTCTTCGAGAGGTCGCCTTTCGCAACCGCAGTTGTTACTTCGGCGATGTTACGCACCTGGTTGGTAAGGTTGGATGCCATCTGGTTTACAGAGTCGGTAAGGTCTTTCCATGTACCACCAACACCGGCCACTTTCGCTTGTCCACCGAGCTTTCCTTCGGTACCCACTTCAAGGGCCACACGGGTTACTTCAGAACCGAATGAATTCAGCTGGTCCACCATGGTGTTCACCGTATTCTTCAGCTCCAACATTTCGCCTCGTACATCCACAGTTACTTTCTTCGAGAGGTCACCTTTCGCCACGGCCGTTGTCACACTCGCGATGTTTCGCACCTGGCCTGTAAGGTTAGATGCCATCTGGTTTACAGAGTCGGTAAGGTTCTTCCAAACACCACCAACGTCTTTCACTGTAGCTTGTCCACCGAGTCGTCCCTCAGTACCCACTTCAAGGGCCACACGTGTTACTTCCGATGCGAATGAGTTGAGCTGATCCACGAGTGTGTTAACCGTGTTCTTGAGCTCCAGCATTTCACCTTTTACATCCACCGTAATTTTCTTCGACAGGTTACCGCGGGCAATGGCGGTCGTTACTTCCGCAACGTTTCGCACCTGGCCAGTAAGGTTGGATGCCATCTGGTTCACAGAGTCGGTAAGGTTCTTCCATGTACCACCAACACCTTTCACAGTTGCCTGTCCACCGAGTCGTCCTTCGGTACCCACTTCAAGGGCCACACGAGTTACTTCAGATGCGAATGAGTTGAGCTGATCCACGAGTGTGTTCACCGTGTTCTTGAGCTCCAGCATTTCGCCTTTTACATCCACCGTAATTTTCTTGGAGAGGTTACCGCGCGCAATGGCTGTCGTTACTTCGGCAACGTTTCGCACCTGGTTGGTGAGGTTACCCGCCATCTGGTTTACAGAGTCGGTAAGATCTTTCCACACGCCACCTACACCTTTTACTTTCGCTTGTCCACCGAGCTTTCCTTCCGAACCTACTTCACGTGCAACACGCGTTACTTCCATCGAGAAGAGATTCAGCTGCTTCACCATGTGATTCACTTCCTTCGATATTCGAAGGAACTCACCTTCGAGCCGGTGATCACCGATCTGTTCCGGCATCTCTTGCGAGAGATTTCCTTTCGCCACCGAACTGATCACATTCGCGATCTCGATCGTGGGATGCACGAGGTCGGAGATAAGAGAGTTCAACGCAACCATGCCTTCGTTCCATGCTCCGCGTTTGCTGGGCAGGTCGAGGCGGTGTGTAAGCTTTCCTTGCTTACCGATCGTGACACTCGCGCGATTGAATTCACGCGTCATATCCTCATTCAGCGAGATGATCTCGTTGAGTGTGTCGCAGATCTTTCCGTACATGCCGGTCTCATCCACAGGAAGACGAACGGAGAAGTTTCCGTTCTTCACTTCCGTCAACACCTGAAGCAGACGTTTGGGATCGATGTGATCTTCATTTAATGAATGTCCGTTGGAATGACCGTTCGTATGCCCATTGGCATGGCCATTCGTTCCATTCACGGGAGCAGCTTTGACTTTTGCTTTTCTCTTTACGGTTTTAGCTTCCATAGTGGTAGTTTTTATTTTCTCGCGCGCTCCAGTTTCGAGCGCTGAATGATTTTAAGGCCCTTGTCTTGTATCTCTATCAAGCCTTCTTCTTTGAAGTCGGCCAGTGTTCGGTTCAGTGATTCGGTGGAAGTGCCGACCATCTTCGAAAGATCTTTCCGTGGTACGAGTACCATCGGCGCATTATCGGTTTTGTTCTCAGTTACGTCTGCTTCAATCTGTTTGAGCAACACGGTAGCAACACGCTGACGAACCGACTGGTAAGCAAGGTCGAACATCGTGTTCTCCGCTTCGTACAGGTTGCTCGACAGCATGGCAATAAATTTCTTCGCGATCTCTTTGTTGGTGTAGATCATCGTGAGGAAATCCTGGTGAGGTATCAGGTAGATCTCGGCCTCTTTCACAACAATCGCGCTCTCGTTGTTCGATTTGTTTTCCAGCAACGGAACGAAGCCAACAAATTTTCCTTCGCCGTGAAGTCCCGTGATCAACTCTTTTCCTTCGTTGTTCGATTTGTAAGTCTTAACAACACCTTTCGCGATGAGGTATAAGTAGTTTGGCTGCTGACCTTCTATGAATACAAACTCTTTCTTTTTGTAAAGTCGTGAGCGGCGATTGGCCGATAGTTTTTGAAAGTCGGGGAGTTGTTTTGCCTTATTGAAGAAATCGTCGACGTCGGCGATGTTGTTGTGAAACGTAGTCTTGATGAGATCATTCTTTTTCAAGCGCATCTCTACCACTTTCAACAACTCGAGTCCGTCGAATGGTTTGGTGATGTAGTCGTCGGCTCCGAAGTTCATTCCCTGCCGGAAGTCTTTCTGCTCCGCTTTGGCTGTGAGGAAGATGAAGGGAATATTGGCGGTAACAGGATCTTTCTGGAGAATATGAAGTACACCGTAGCCGTCGAGCTCCGGCATCATGATGTCGCACAGGATCAGGTCGGGATGCTGTTGCTGAACCAGCTCGATTCCTTGTTTTCCGTTGTTGGCGGTGATCACGCTGTACCGGCCAAGTTTCAGAATAGAAGCAATGCTCTCGCAAACTTCTATGCTGTCTTCGATGACTACGATCTTGTGACTCATATTTTAAATGATTCTGTTAAAGTGGTTTCATTCGCTTCTGTACTCCTTCCGTCGGGTATGTTTACTGTGAATATTGTTCCTTCGTCGAGTTTGCTATCGAACTGGATGTTGCCGCCGAGGAGGCCAACATATTTTTGCGTGATGTGAAGACCAAGCCCTGTTCCTTCGATGTTCGTAGCGTTGCGGGCCCTGAAGAATCTTCCGAAGATGTTCTTCTGTTCGTCTTGAGGAATGCCGATGCCCTTGTCTTCAACAGTTATTAGTAACCGTTTGTCGTCGAGATCTGAAGTGACTTTGATAGCTGCCGCAGGTCTCGAATACTTCAGCGCATTCGAAATAAGATTAGTAAGGATGCTCCACAACAAATGGTGATCGAGATGCACCATCGTTTTTCCTGAGTGGTTGAAGTCGATCGATTGACCGGCTTTCTTGATGAGATCCATTTCGCTGATCAGGTCGTCCTGGATGTATTCGGGAATGTTGATGTCGGTATGAACGACGCTTACTTTATTGGCTTCGAGTTTTTCGAGAGAGAGAAACTCGTTGAGGATGTTCGTGAGGTTGTTGACCGATCTTTTTATGCGGTTGGTATGAACGCCCTTCTCTTTATTATAGTCGTCGCCCGAATGATTTTCGAGCAGGAAGGTAGAAGCGAGGATTGCTGTGAGCGGAGTTCTGAATTCATGAGAGGCCATTGTTACGAAGCGCGACTTCAGTTCACCGAGTTCTTTCTCGCGGTCGAGTGCTGCGATGAGGCCGTCTTCCATCCGCTTTTGTTCGGTGATGTCGCGAAACACACAGAGCACCTCATCTACGCCACCGTCTGCTTTGCGCATCGGTATTGCCCTTACATTATAATAGTGTTCGCCTGCCTTCCCTTCGAGCTGTACAATTTCGCCGTGAAATGCTCTTCTGATAATGGGGAGAGTATCCCCCTCGAGTTGTGGAAAATTATTCACAATAGAATCGGCACTCGCCAATGTCAAATCTGTGATTTCCGTCATATTTACGCCTAATCGTGCGAACTCCATCTTTCTGTTAAGGGTACCTATTACCACGTCTGGAAAATTTTGGGCCAGCGTTTCGTGAAGATGAAGCAGGTGTTTTAGCTGCTCAGCGGGTGATTCTGGCGCTTTATCGATTACCGGGCTTGACAATATATCCTTGTTCATAGTTGGCAAGAGGATTTATTAAATGATGATGAAGATCATCCGAACGCTCACCAAGCTACCGCAAAAACCGTGGCAATAATGTGACACACATCATTGCACAATGATGATTAGAATCATCATCCATACGCTAAGGCGGGTTCCATTTTTGCCTCATCGTTGAAAATCTTTATGCGAGTTAAATCACTGGTTATAATTATAACATGTTGTGTTCTGCTGAACATACTGTCGGGCTGCTACTATAATAAGAAACTGATATACCTGGAGAACAAACAATTCTCAACAACGAAGCCGACACTCGTTGAGAACCGCCGGGCTGCGTACAAGCTTCAGCCTTCCGATATCATATCGGTACAGATAAAAGGACCGGGCGACACAAACGTTACCAACCAGTTCAATCTCAATCCGCAGACATCCGGAAGTATGTTTGCAAGCCCGGCCAACTTCTATATGGACGGCTACACGGTTAATCCCGATGGAAAGGTAACGCTGCCCATCATCGGTGAAGTATCTGTAAAAGATCTGACCACCGAAGAAGCGCAGGCTCTCATACAAAAGGCCGCCGACAAATACCTCACTAAAGCAACCGTTATCGTAAAGCTTACCAGCTTTAAGGTTACCGTTCTCGGTGAGGTAAAAAATCCCGGTTACTATTATGTATTCAACAGCCAGGCATCAATTCTTGAAGGACTTGGTATGGCAGGTGACTTAACACCCGTTGGAAATCGCGAAACGGTGAAGCTCATTCGTCCAACGCCCGGTGGCTCGGAAGTTGTTATCCTCAATCTCAATGATGCCGACCTGCTTAAATCACCATACTTTTTTATGATGCCAGGCGACGTGCTTTATGTGGCACCCTTGCGCGCAAGGTCGAACCGTTCGAACCTGGAAATCGCGACTTTCCTGTTTGGCGCAGCAACAACAACAGTTTTAATCATGAGTTACATAAGTCAGCACAGCGACAATTAAATAGCTTATAACGATGAATGGGAAGTTGGACTTGAGGGCACTGATCGGAAAACTACTATCGAGATGGTATATTTTTCTAATTGCGCTGTTAGTGATGTTGCCTGCCGCGTGGTTATATCTCGCTACAACAGACAACATCTATAAAATAAAGGCTTCGCTGCTGCTCGACAGCCCCGGACAAAATGCGTCGCAGGGCGAGAAGTTCATGAAAGGCATGGAGCTTCTTGGATCCACCAATGATGTGGAGGACGAGATCGGGATCCTGAAGTCGTATAACATCGTGGGGACAGCACTTCGCAAACTCAATTTCGGAGTTTCATATCACGAGAAGAAAAATTTCAATTCTGTTGAAGTATACGACGAACCGTTCCCTTTCACGATAGAGCTTGACTCAGCTGCCAACCAGATCGTTGGCGTTCCTATTTATATCGAGAGAACCTCGGCAAAAACATTTTCACTCCATGCTTCGGGTGAAAACGCCGGCACTTACAATTTCAACAAGGGTAAATCGGGCAACACCGTAAAGAATGTAGACATTCATTCGGTATGGCTCATGAATGAACCATTCTCGCATGAGAACCTCAAGTTCCGCGTAAAATTCAACGAGCCTTTCGAAGTCGGCAACGACGAAGGCAAATATTACTTTATTATTCACGATCTCGGTTCGATGACGGAATCGTATACCGAGAACCTCGACATCAAGCCGATAGCGCGCGATTCGAAGATGGTGGAGATTTCCATCAAGGGTAAGAATCCCGGTAAGGAGATAGCGTTCATCAATACGCTGCTCGATGTTTACCTGAAGAACGAAGTTGAAAAGAGAACACAGCTTGGTTTGAAAACCATAGCGTTCATTGATCAGCAACTGGAGGGAGTTTCTACGGAGCTGAAGACTGTTGAAGCTTCGCTGGAATCGTTCCGTTCACAAAACAATGTGCTCGACATCAGCGCCACTGCCGAAAATCTTTCCAAGAATCTTGAACGACTCGAGACCGACCGTTCGAAGCTGGATATAAGACTGAAGTACTACGAATCGATCTCGAAGTCGTTGCATGGCGATGACCTCTCGGGTATTGAATCTCCTTCGGCGTTTGGACTGGAAGACCCGGTGCTCAATAGCATGCTGCTCGAGTTATCGAAGCTGAACCAGGAACGTACAGGCTTGAAGTACAGCACTAAAGAAGGAAACCCGGTTACAGAAGTACTCGACTTAAAGATCGCCAATCAAAAGAAGGCACTTCTTAATAATGTCAACAGTTTTGTCGGAACAACCAGGAATGCGATTGCGGATCTCGATGCGAAGATCAGTAAAGTAGAAGGAACCGTGTCGCGACTGCCCGGCAGCGAAAGACAGTTGGTTAACATTCAACGCAGGTTCGAGTTCAACGACAACGTTTATAATTACTTGCTGGAGAAACGTGCGGAGGCTGGAATTGCGATAGCCTCTAATACATCGGAGAAGACGATCGTTGACCGCGCGAAGCAGATCGGCTCCGGACCGATATCGCCCAACAGGAAACTCATCATGATCGGCGCTGTAGCAATCGCACTCATGTTTGCCTTCGGACTCATCATCGCGAGAGACTTCTTTACAGATTCGATCTCATCGGTAGAAGAACTCGAAGCAACGACGATGATCCCGACCATTGGAACGATAGCACACGGAAGCAGGAGAGACCGCGCGACCACAGTTGTTGCTCATTCGAAGAATGAAGTAGGTGAGTCGTTTCGTTCGTTGCGCGTCAATTTGCAATACCTCACGCATGGACTGCAGGATAGCGTTATCGGCGTCACATCGTCGATCGCGAGTGAAGGAAAAACATTTTGCTCGATCAATCTCGCAGCATCGCTGGCATTGTCGGGACGAAGAACAGTTCTCATTGACGCCGATATGCGCAAGCCACGGGTGGCTGCACATTTTCATTTGAAGAACGACACTGGTCTGTCAACTTATCTTATCGGTCATCATACCCTGGAAGATGTTGTGAAGCCCACGTTGATCGAAGGGTTGGATGTGATCACATCCGGACCGATTCCGCCAAATCCACTGGATCTTATCGCGCTTCCTGCAATGGAAGAGCTGATCAACGAGTTAAAGGGAAGATATGATACAGTGATCATCGATTCGCCGCCAGTGGGGATCGTATCGGAGTATATCATATTGCTGAAGTACACGGACTCGAACATCTACGTGGTTCGTGCGAATTACACAAGCCGCGCGCATCTCGAAAAGATCAACCGCTTGTTCAAAGACAACAAGATCAAGAATGTGAGCATCCTGTTAAACGATGCGCGCACACCGATGAACGGATACCGTTATAGCTATTCGTGATGTCTGAGGTTAAAACAACAAGCGGTACTGTTGGTCAGTCATCACTGACGCAACTCATCCAGCGTTTTAGGAAATATGCGGAGAATGCCTTCTGGTTGATCATGGAGAAGGGCTTCGCGTTGGCTGCCGGTATGGTGGTGGGAATTTATGTTGCCCGTTACCTGCGCCCGGAAGCATTCGGTCTTCTTAATTATGCAATAAGCTTCGTTGGAATTTTCTCGGCATTATCGACGATCGGTCTAGAGCAGATCATTGTTCGTGAGCTCGCGAAACATCCGGAACGAAAGGAAGAATTGTTAGGTACTGGTGTAATACTTCGACTTGCCGGATCGGCAGTACTCATCGTTGTGATGGCAATCTTCATGTTGTTCATGCGGCAGGAGTCGTTCACGACCATTCTTATTTTTGTTATCGCTTCCGCCGAGATTTTTAAGTGTTTCGAGGTCATTAATTATTTCTATCAATCGCAGGTTAAGTCGAAGCACGTGGTGCGCACGCAGATGTTCATTAATCTCGCGATCAGCCTGGCGAAGATCGGTATGGTGCTGTTGCACTTCTCGCTGATCTGGTTTGCGATCATCGTGGCCATCAACGCAGTGTTGAATGCTGCCGGGTACATCTTCACCTACACGCGGAATTCGGGACAACTGAAGAGATGGTTCTTCAAAAAAGATCTTGCGCTCAGCCTGTTGAAAGAAACATGGCCGCTGGCATTATATGGAATAGCGTTAAACATCCAGGCCCGCATCGACCAGGTGATGCTGGGAAATCTCCTGAACAACTACGAAGTGGGACAGTATTCCGTGGCATTGAAGTTTATCGAGATCTTCGGGTTCGTGCCCATGGTGCTCATGAGCACGTTCACGCCGGCCGTAAGCAAAGCAAAAGCGATCAGCGAAGAGTTGTACGAAGCGCGACTGGTTAATTTTTACCGGCTCATGTTCGCAGCGTTTCTCGTTATGGCGATACCGATCTATTTCTTTTCAGAAGATGTGATCTCGTGGTTGTACGGAGTGGAATATGAAGCCGCGGGTTTCTTACTCTCATTGTTTGCATTGCGCTTGTTCTTCTCCAACATGGGTGTTGGAAAATCTATTTATATCGTCAACGAAAGCATGTTCACCTATTCATTGCTTACCGTAGTGATTGGCGCCGCGAGTAACATCGGTATGAACTGGTATTTAATACCGCGCTACGGTACCGTTGGCGCCGTCGTGGCAAGCATGATCTCATTTACCATTAGCATTTTCATTGTCGACCTGTTCTTTAAGAAGGCAGCCCGGAACCTGAAGCTGATGATCCGTGGTATCCTTTCATTTTGGAAATTAAAAGAAGCTGTATGATCGAAATAAAACCTCTCACAGAGAATCAATTTTATTGCCCCGAGTGCATGGCAAGTCATCCGCTGGTGCTGGATACCCTGTTGCACTCCGTATATACAATGGCCGACTGCAAGTGCAGGGAATGCGGGGCCGAATTTTACCAGACGTACCCGGTAGGACATTGTCTTACTGATAAGGTATCGGTACGCAAACAGGACGGAAAGATCTATACTGACATTGACCCGGACTTCTGGCTTGCCGATGTAGTTATTAAGTCGAGAAAAGGAGCCATCAACGACACCGTTGTAGTCCGTAAAGTAATTAACGAAGACAAAAAGCAGGTCATTGTCCTGAATACACTGGACTACCTGTACGGACATGTTTTATTGAAACTGTACAATTATCAACGTCACCTTCATGATGATGTGGGATTGATTGTGATTGTTCCGCGCGCTTTCGAATGGCTTGCCCCGGCCGAGGCATCGGAGGTATGGATCGTCGATCTTTCATTGAATGAGCTCGCTTACGAGCATCCTTCAATGACCGAATTCTTCAAGAATGAACTTAAGCGTTTCGACAAGGTCTGGCTAAGCAGCGCATACTCTCATCCCGATTTCACGAAGATCGATATGAAGGCGTTGACAGGAATCGCTCCATTCGCTCTCGAAAATTTTAATAGCTCGCAGCCAACAATCACTTTCGCACTCCGCGAAGACCGGTGGTGGTATAAGTCAATAGTTGATTATTGGATGTACAGGCTCGGCCGGAGATTTAAGAAATACAGGCAGTTCTTTTATGACAGGATCTCCAGCCAGCAAGAGCAGTTGGCTGTCGAAACAATGAAGGTGATCAAAAAACAGATCCCTGATGCGCGCTTCTTCGTGACCGGCATCGGAAAGAATAAAGGCTTCGGAAAGCTCGCAATGGACAGCCGCGGTTTGCAGGTATCGGAAGACAAAGAGCTTGAGTGGTGCCGTATATACGCACATAGTCATGTTGTGATTGGCTTCCATGGATCTAATATGCTTTTGCCCACAGCATTCGCCGCGGGGTGTATAGAAGTGTTGCCCGAAGATCGTCTCGGGAATTTTCTCCAGGACATTTCCGTGCGCTATTCCGATCGTCGCCAGTCATTCTTTTATCGGTTCGCCGATCAGTATGCAAAACCATCGTCGGTTGCCGCAAAGGCGGTTTCGATGATACGTGACTACACGTCGTTTTACGACAATATGTGCCGAAACCAGTATCACAACAATGCAATGACACAGATCATTGATATAAAAAAGTAAAGAAAGGAACTTTACCTCGAGTTTAATTTTGTTTATGGAGCCTTTACGTACAGCGGTGTTGATGGTGATTTTTAACCGGCCTGATACAACACGCCGGGTTTTTGAAGCGATAAGAAAAGCGAAGCCGCCGAGACTCTACGTTGCAGCAGATGGAGCACGACCTCATGTACCCGCCGACGAGGAAAGGTGTGCGCAGGCGCGCAAAGTAGTAGAAGGTGTCGATTGGGACTGCGAAGTAAAAACGCTCTTTCATGATAAGAATTTGAATTGCGGCGTTGCACCGTCTACAGCGTTTACCTGGTTCTTTCAACACGAAACGGAAGGGATCATTTTGGAAGACGACTGTCTTCCTTCGCAAAGCTTTTTCTGGTATTGCCAGGAGTTGCTGGAGAAGTATCGCGACGACACACGTGTGATGCACATCGGCGGGAATAACTTCCTGAATGGTTGGTTGAAAGACAGTGACTATTCTTATTACTTCTCACGCTCCGGTCATATCTGGGGCTGGGCAACCTGGAGAAGAGCATGGCAGAAGTTTGACTTCAATATTTCACTCTATAATAAACTAAGAGATCGCGGAGAGTTCGACGGCTTCTTTATGAATCCACTCGAGCGCCGTTATCGCATGAAGAAATTCGAAGAGACGGTAGGACGTAACGGCCGCGCCGACTGGTGGGACTATCAATGGGACTTCGCGCGGTATGTTAATTCGGGACTCGCAATTGTTCCTTCGGTGAACCTCGTTAAAAATATTGGCTTTGGCGACGATGCAACACATACTTCGAATAAGCATTCGGAAGCATCCATGCTCAAGGCTAACGAAATAGAGTTGCCACTGAAACATCCTCCGTTTATGATGAGGGATCTGGAGTCGGATCAAAGATATTTCAAAGGATTTTTGAAGGATAAGATGATCTCTAAACTTCGAAAGTGGGGCGTGAAGGTGTGAAATTGTTATGGACAAGAGACATATCATCAACGGGTTGTTTATTCTCGGTTTCCCCGTTTACGGTATCGGAACTTTTATCTCCGCGAGTATAAGCCCATCGGCAGGTTACATCGCTTCGATGTTGCCGCATATTCTCATTCTGGTTTTTTACCTGATCGATCTGATCTATAAAAACAAAGTCAGTTTTCGGTTGAACTGGGTTTATGTTGCTATGATGGTATACATCGCGACGGCAGCTGGTTCCTTATTTGTCGGCTATTTCAAAGGCTTGCCGGAGTCGAACCTAGCGATGATCACAATAAGGTCGTTGTTGTTACTGATCCCATTCCATGCATTCGTTGTTCTGATCCTTTACAACGAACATCACACCGACGAACTTCCAATGGTCCTCATTAAGGGATTGAGTGCACTATTGTTTATCAATCTCGTTGGTTATTTCGCGTTGGGACTTTCCAATGCACAGCACAGTATCGAAGGAAGATTGAATATGCCCTTCCTGGATGGATTCTACAGTGGCGCGAGTGTTCTCGCGGTATTGAATCTCCTCATCGCTCACAGGATCCGGTCGAATAAAGGCAGGGCTATCGAGTCGATGCTGTTTACAGGGTATTTCATCATGAACTTTGCGTTGTTGTATATGATCAACTCGCGGCTTGCGCTGATGCTCTTCCTGGTAGTGTTTGTGATGTTCGTCGTGAAGATCCTCGCCGTGAGAGGAACCTACCTGGTCTCGCTGTTCTTGATACCGATATTATTAAGCTCCGGAATTTTGTTGTACCAGCTGCTCACGCTCCCTGGTGTGTCGGAGGTGATGCAGCGTGTCGACATCGAAGACGTGACTACGTTCAATGGCCGTGCATTCCTTTGGAAGGATGGCCTCGAATGGCTGGCCGGCAGCAGGGAGGGATTGTTGCTGGGCAATGGATACAAGGGTCATTATTTTCTTGGTCTCATTACAGATGTTGCGGAGCTCTGGAATACCGACGAAGTATTTCACCTTCACATGCACAGTACTTCGCTCGAAGTATTGATATGCCAGGGATTGATCTCTTACGCGATCTTCTGCGTGGTGTGGTATCGCGTGTATAGTTTTTTCAGAAAGAAATATAAAGAAGGAAAGATCGAAGGTGCCTTCCTCGGACCCGTGATTTACCTCCTGTTTATTCAGCAGGTAGACACATTTGTGTACATGGATGGATTGGGCTTCGTGTTGTTTTGTTTCCTGGCGTCAAGAATATCTGTAACGGAACCTGTTGTGGTTACAGTAGCGCCTCATAGAAGAAAGATCTATCCGGGAGTGCCGGAAGTTTTAGAAAAAGAAGAATATGTTGTGCATAGTCATACCCGTGTTTAATAGGTTGAAGTTTACGAGAGAGTGTCTCGATTCTCTCGAGAAGCAAAGCATTCGTGCCGATAAGATCATCATCGTCGACGATGGATCTACGGATGGAACGAAGGAAGTGTTGAATCAATGGTATCCCGACGTTACAGTGCTTCGAGCAGACGGAAATTTATATTGGACTGCATCGATCAATATGGGAATTCGTCACGCACTGCAATTGGGTGCCGACATGGTGATGACACTCAATAACGACACGATTGCATCGCGGACGTTTGTTGAACAGATGATCGAAGGTTCAAAGCTTCAGCCCAACGCATTGATCGGGGCATTGGATGTCGACTCTATCAGTAAGAATCCATACTACGGTGGCGAGATCCTGAACTGGACATGGAGCACGTCGAAGTATTTGCTCGACGAGCTTCCGAAAGAAAAACAGACCGGGCTTCACGAGTGTTCACTGTTTCCTGCCCGGGGTTTGTTGATCCCGAAAGTCGTATTCGATAAGATCGGTTTATTCGATGAAGAACGACTGCCGCATTACATGGCCGATTACGATTTCACATTGACGGCAGCGAGACATGGATTCCGGATCTATTGCAACTACGACGCGGTTCTTTATACCTATCCCGAAGAAGGTGGCGATCACAAGATCCGCAAGGCGAAAACATTGACGAACTACTGGAAGCATTTATTCAATATAAAAGGAGGGGGCAATCTCAAAAACTTTACGAGGTACACTATTAAGAACTGTCCACCCGGCAGCATTGTGCCTTCATTGTTCACGGGATATACGAGGAGACTTTTTGGTTTCTGGTTAAAATAAAAATTATGAAACGGATGAGGAGCAGGGTTTTGGTTCTGTTGGTAATGGCAATCTTTACATGTTCGCAGGTATATTCACAACGAGGTCATGGTCACGGTCACAAGCCGCCAGCACCACCTCATGCGAATCCCGACAATGGAACGACACCCGAGAACACGCCGGTTGCGATCAATGTTGTTGCCAACGACACCGACGACAATAATAATCTTAATGTGTCTACTGTTGATCTCGATCCAACTACTGATGGAATACAGGTTGCGTTTACATCACCGAAAGGAGATTATTCAGTAGATAATACCGGGGTTGTAACGTTTACACCAGCAACTAATATTTCGGGACCCGCAGATATCCAGTATACAGTTAGTGATTCGACAGACCTGGTTTCGAACCCGGCGCCAATTCACATAGATGTTACGCACGTCAATACGCCGCCGGTGGCTGGTAATGACGTTGCTGCTACAACGAATGATACACCTGTTGAGGTGAATGTTGTGGCTAACGACAGCGATAGCGATGGCACCTTGGACACATCGAAGGTCGATCTTAACCTCAACGCATTGGGCGTTCAAAAGAATTTCAATTCACCCGAAGGGAAGTGGCAGGCCAATAATGGCGTCGTTAAGTTTACGCCGGATGATACTTATGTGGGTACGGCTACGATCAGTTACCAGGTTTATGATGATGAAGGTGCGCCATCGAACACCGCCACGATCAGTGTAACAGTTACTCCTTCGAATGTGGCGCCGGTCGCAGTGAACGACAATGCCGGAACAACACTCAATAAAGCTGTTACCGTGAATGTTGTTGCTAACGATACCGACAGCGACGGAACGATCGATGCAACAAAGGTTGACTTGAACACGACGGTAGCCGGCGTTCAGAATACCGCAAATACATTCCAGGGAAGTTTCAGCGTGAACGCACAGGGCGTTGTGACTTACACGCCCATCGCGTTGTTTATCGGAACGGCGACGTTGAATTATACGGTGATGGACAACGACGGTGCCGTATCGAATGTGGCTACGATCTCGATTACCGTGCAGGTGATCAACGTTGCGCCGGTAGCGGCGAATGATAACACGACGACTACGAAGAACAAGGCGGTTACGATCAATGTTACACAAAACGATACCGATGTCGACGGGACGGTCGATGTTACGAAGGTAGACCTCGACCCTGTTCTGGCTGGCATCCAGGTAACGGCGAATACCGAGCAGGGAGCTTACTCAGTGAGCAACCAGGGCATTGTTACATACACGCCCGCCAATAATTTTACAGGTGTCGCAGCGCGTCAATACGTTGTTCCAGATAATGCCGGCGCGTTGTCGAATGTTGCAACGATCAGCATTACAGTGCAGAATGTTAACTCGCCACCTGTTGCCGTTGACGACACCGGTGCAACCACTGCCAACACAGCAACATCCGTTAACGTTGTGGCGAACGATACCGACAGCGATGGAGTGATCGATGCAGCAAAAGTTGATTTGAATACAACGATCGCCGGCATCCAGGCCACGAACGACACCCCGCAGGGATCGTTTTCGGTAAACAACATCGGTATCGTTACTTATACGCCTAAGAGAGATCTTACGGGCAGTGTATCATTAAACTATACTGTTAATGATAACAACGGTGCGGTATCGAACATCGCGAAGATCACGATCGTTGTACAGCCGGTGAATGCGCCCATTGCCAGGGAAGATGTAGCAACGACAAAAATGAACACGAAGGTTGACATCAATGTGGTTGTCAACGACACGGATTCGGACGGAACGATAGACGCAACGACCGTAGATCTTAACACGGCAATAAGCGGCGTCCAGAAGACTAACAGTACACCGCAAGGATTGTTCGAAGCGAGTACAGCAGGTGTTGTAACCTATACACCAAAGACCGGTTTCTTTGGAACGGCTACGATCCAGTATACTGTGAATGATAACAAAGGTTTAGTGTCGAACGCAACAACGATCACTGTTACCGTCACCGAAGTTCCGAACGAAGCACCGGTGATCACCAGCTTCGAAAAAGAAACAGACACGCTTCGATATGTTACCGGTAATCCAATCGAGTTCACCGATGTATTCGACGTTGAAGATGCCGACGACGATAGTCTCGCTACAGCGGAGATAGGTTTTGTTGCAGGATCATTTAAGACCAGCGATGATAGATTCCTGTTTACCGACAGGGGCAACATCAAGGGAACATTCAATTCGCAAACAGGTGTACTTACATTAACGGGTGCTGCAAAGATCAACGACTATGTTAACGCAGTTCGTTCCATTAAGTACGATTTCTCAGGTTCCGCTGAATCTCACGTAACCGTGAAACGCATCTATGCACGTGTAAGTGATGGAATTGCTTTCAGTGATGTTAAAACAAGAGTTGTCAAAATTAACTCGGGCGTAAGTCATCTCGATATTCCAACAGCATTTACGCCGAATAGCGACGGTGCAAACGATACATGGCGCATACTGGCTCCGGCCGACATAAGTGGATCGGATTTTGCCGACGCGGAGGTAAGGGTGTATGATAAGCGGGGCACGATGGTTTTTGATACCAGTGGTTTTGGAAACGCATGGGACGGAACGTTCCAGGGCAAACAGCTTCCAACAGATACTTACTACTACACCATTGATCTTAAACAACAACAAAAGCGATACAAAGGAATTGTGGCGATACTCAGGTGATGAAAACGATTAAAATCTTAACGATTGGCTTTTTGCTTCTCTCATTTCCGGCAAAATCCCAATATCTCCCAACTACAGGTCAGCCGTTTCAATTCGCTCCTGTTTACAACCCTGCATTTACAGGCATCGATGCTTTTGGCGATATCAAACTTCAGTATAGATCGCAGTTCGGAACGTATGGGGCAAATTCGCCCACGTTCTTTAACGCCCTGTACCAGTTTCGCCTCAATGAACCCTACGCGGCGAACGTGAATAGTTTCAGAACAGGATCAGCTCATGAGGAGAGTACAACGCGTGCAACGGGCATCATTCACGGAATGGGAATCAATATGTTCGATGAACAGCTAGGCGCAATGTCGCGGAGAGGAGGCGGCATTAGTTATGCATTTCATATTCCGATATCAGAAAAATTTATGTTGGCTGTCGGGACGTCTGCGATGGTGGAGAACCTTCGCATCGATCCCGACAAAATCTATTTAGGCGCCGGTGCCGATCCGGATCCGATCTATGATCAGATCATGAGTGGAAAGACGAACAACACACAACTGAATGTTCGTGCGGGTGCTGTTCTCTATTCCCAAAATTTTTATGTTGGCGTTAGTTACCTGCCGGTTTGGAAATTTGACCTTAACGATGCAAGCTGGATGACAGCGAGTTCGATTTATAAGGCAACGTTTCAAACTGGCTACAATTTCGTGTTGTCCGAAAACCTCCAGTTGAAACCGAGCGTCGTTGGTTACTTGAATGAGGGCAACCATGTGAATTTCGATTACGCCGCGAAGATCTATATCCACGATGTGGTTTGGACCGGCCTTATGTATCGCGATACGCAGATGGGTGTTGCCCAGTTAGGGTTCAATATCAACAAGATGTTTTCTGCTGCTTATTCGTATGAACTCGCAACGGGCGGCGATTGGAAGTTTGGATCTGGTAGTCACGAGTTAGTTCTGGGTATTCGATTGAATAACTTCAGGAATCAAACCAACTACTTATGGTAAAATGGTTATTCGTTGTTGGTTGTTCATTATTGGTTATTTCAGCTGCGGCCCAGGATATTGAGTTCGAGTCGCTGAATAAGCTTCCGGCATCGATCAACACAAAGGCCGATGAGATCATGCCACTCTTATCATCGGACGGCAAGACCCTTTACTTCTCACGCATAGGTTCCGGCTCCGATGTATTCGTTGTTGAATATTATTTCAAGACAAAAGAGTGGACACGTCCTAAGATGGCTGACGATGATTTTAATAGTAAAGTCAACAACGCCATTGTCGGCATGAGCGCCGATGGCCAGTCGGTATATCACATCAACACATCTCCTTCAAAAAGGATCAAAGGCATTTATGTTTCAAAGAGATCGAACGGTAAATGGTTGTCGCCGGAGCTCGAACCAATTCCATTCCTGGAAACAGAAGAATATTTCGGGATCTATGTGTCACCCGATCTTCAGACCGTGATCGCATCGATGAAACACGATGATGGAGTAGGTGAGGAAGATCTTTATGTAAGCCGGAAGAGATCAGGAGAATGGTCGGAGCCTGTAAATCTCGGAACAACGATCAATTCGATTGGCTTCGAGATCTCGCCGTTCCTTTCGGCCGATGGCAAACGACTTTACTTCGCCAGCAACGGGCATCGTGGACTCGGCGGGTCTGATATTTTTTACTCCGACAGGCTGGATGAAACGTGGACGAAGTGGTCGGTGCCGGTGAATCTCGGTAACGTGATCAACACCGAAGGCTTCGATGCATATTTCTCCATGAACGACACCGTTGCATTCTTCAGCTCCGGCAGTGGCGGAAACTCCGAGATCTATCGCGCACACATCAGGCAACCTGAAGATGAATCGAAGCTCCAGGTGAACAACATTGTTGAAGAAGCCACGTCGATGATCGCCGATCTCACCGACGATACATACGACTCGCTGTCGTCGGTTAGTCAGTCTTCGTTTGTCGCATTCGAAAAAGGAACAGCCGTGCTATCGGGCGAGGCCGTGAAGCGTCTCGATGAAATGGCTGCAGTCATCAAAGTGAATCGCACCGGCAGGCTGAAACTGATTGCGTACGTGAATGGCAGCGGTGAAAAGAACCAGCTTTGGGATCAACGTCTCGAAGAGATCAGGGACTACCTGCGAAAAAGATCCGGTGTCGACCTGGTAATTGACCATGAGTTAATTCCTGCCGATGTGAGCCGGAGCGCCAGCACGGCAAGTGTAGTTGAAGTCCGGTACAATTGACCTCGTCATGTGGCACGCAGTTTATAAAAAGCTTTGGATCGTCTTTCTCGCACCTATCATCGCCGGTGGTGTTGCCTATTTTTTTACGGCGGAGAAAGCAGGTAAGTATAAATCGATAGCAGTCATTGAAGCAAGTATTCCCGTAAACGACATCGTGGAGCCAGGTGAGTATTACGATAACGTTGTTGCTACTATGAAAACGGAAGTGATTGCTTCCATGGTGTCGTATCGTTTGCTGTTACACGATCTTGAAACCGATATTTCATTCCGTCCTCCCGCAATTCAATATTCGAAAGAAAGAACGGAGTCGATCCGAAAGACGCTGGAGAAGAAACTCTCCGGTTTCGAATTATTATCGGAAACTGTTCCTGCAGAAGCAACGATCGGGCAGGTGATCCATAACATGGACTACAATGTTGCCCGATGGATCCGCGATGGCGAGATGAGTGTGAAACGCAAACCAGCCTCCAGCGAGATTGACGTAGCAGCGTTAACAGAAGACCCGTTTCTTTCCGCCTTCGCCGCAAATTCACTCGCCCAGGAATATATCCGCTACGAAACATCTGTTATCGCTCCGCCACCAACCAACGACTCCGTTGCATATTACCGGGAAGAAGTCGACAGGCTTCGCAAGAACATGGAGGCAAAGAACGGAGAATTGAATGAAGCCAACCCGAAGTCAAAAACTCCCGGACCCGTCGACAACATTCGTTTCCAAAGAGCAAAGTTGAACCGCATAGCCGAATACGAAATGCGGATCACGGAAGAAGAATGGGAACTTACCAGTCTTCGTGAGAAGCTCTCGAAGTTACAACGCGAACCAGCGAAGCAAGAACATCCATCGGGTGATATCGGAACCAGCTCTAAAGTGCAGGCCATCCGGAACAAGATCGACCAGTTGTCGGGCATCTATGCACAGGGTGGATCGAAGGATAAGAAACTTGATTCGATCATCAACGTGCTTCGCAAACAACTGAACGACGAGACAACAAGATTGCAAACGGCACAACAGTCCACCGCATCGGCTCACACCGCTGGTGATCGTGAACGTGAAATGATCGAAAGCCGGATCCAGCGACATGAGCAGAATATTAAGTCTATCCGGAATGATATTCGAAGGCTGAAGAATTCCACCAACACACCGGCGAATGATAACAGCAGCATGATCGCACAACTGAGGTCAGATCAGCAACAAGCGACAACGGAATACAACGCAGCACTTGCTAACTTAAAGGCTCTCGAAACAAAGGCTGGTATTGTTACCGGGCCTGCCAGTCGCGAGAGTCGTCACCTGGTATTAAAAGAGAAGGCACTTCCCAGTGCCAGGCCTGAATCGCCTTACGCGATGTTGTTTGTTATCGGTGCGTTTGTAGGAACACTTGTATTGTGTATCGTTATAATTGGTGCAACGAGACCTGCGCCTAAGCCATATGACGATATTTTCTTACGAGTTAATTATGCGAATCGTCGCGGCCCTAAGAAGTCTACTCAATTAGGTACATAATTCGTATTTGTACTAAATACGATCTTATCTACCTGCACATTCTCGTTCATCCAACCGAATTGAACAGTATTGTTTCCTTTCACCAAAGAGAAGCTGACAGCGGATCCGGTGTAACCATCGGTAACTTTTACCCACGACCATGAAGAGTGTACACCCGCGCTCCATGTTGTATAGCGACCTTTTCCATCGTATACATAAAAACCACCATCGTTAACCGACTTTACACGGACCCACAGTGTATAATTACCTGCGGCGGGAGCCGTGAAAGTATAGTTAGCGGCTCCTGGGGCGGGGATGTAATAGTTAGTGCCGTTGCCTGAAGGAACTCCGAAGTATGAACCAGCGGAAGCATCAGTGCCCATCACCATCTTGCCTGTGAGCGAAGCCTGCGATGCATCGAGATTTACTTCTGAGGAAGTGGTGGTAGTTGTTGTTTTGGTAGTAGTGGTTGGAGTTGTAGCTGCCGTTGTTGTTGAACCCGATTCGTAAGCGCCGATATCGGGCTTGCTGCCGTTGTAGGCGAGGCCAACATTCACACCACCGTCTATCAACGGGCTGCCGGAAGCAGGTACATAATATGGTGTGGGTCTCACGCCAGTCCTCGCGATCTTCGGATCACACAATAAGTTATTGAGGATCGATCCAACAAGACTTCCAACTGAAAGATTCTGAAGGACGTTGTTACCAACAGAAAGGCTGGAGATCTTCGCGCCATTTTCCTGGTGGATCAACTGGTTAGCGTAATAATTGTAACCAGTATTCGAGTTGATGATAAGATTGTTCTTGATGTCGACATTGTCGCTCGAGCCGCCATACACACCAACTACGTTTGCTGTTTTTGTCCCAATGAACTCGATCGTGTTGTTATACAATTTCACGTTGTGAAGGCCGCTATTCTGTGAGCGAACGATCTCGCCGGGATATGTTCCCTGGATGCCGTAGAAGATGTTGTGGTGAATGCTCCAGTTTTTCATGGCATTGTCCCAGTTGGCAATACCCTGTTGTCCTTTGTTGAAGTAGTTGTGATCGATCTCTGCATCGTGGATACTGAGTTCGATAGCGTAACCTGCGCCTTTCGAACGAGCGTCCATGTCGAGTATGTTGTCGTGAACGCGGATGGATTGAACGCCTGTTGCCGCGGGGCCGTTGCTGTTCACCAAAGAAATGGTGTTGTCGACATAACAGTTGTAGATCTGGCAACCAACCAGGTTCGATTGCCACAATTCGATAGCGATGTTCGGAGCGGATCCGCCATTCCATGTGCCGACCGGGTTTACTGAAACTTTGGAGTCGTGGATGATGAATTTATTGAACTGGTTGAAGCCGCTGGGTCCGATTCCTTTGATACCGTAACCGACACCTTCATTGATATCTAAGCCGTCGAACTCTATATTGGTGAGGTTGCCAACATTGATGGCGCCTGATTGCCATGCTGAGCTTGCCCATGAGCAGTTGATTGTAGAGACGCTTTTCAGTCCACTGTCTTTCACATCCCACAACCACATGCCGGTGAAGTTGGTGTACTGGATCTTTACGTTTTCGATGTTGACGTTGCTGCGATAGTGAACATAAATACCGCCGTGTAATTGTTTTGAATCGCCGTCGATCGTGAAATTCTTGAGAACCTGTTTGCCGGCAACATAACCGCCTGCGTTGAGGCTAATAAGAAATTTGTCTGTTGCGTAAGCGGGGCTTGTTGGATGATAATAGAATGAGCTTATGGCTTTGAGGACGGTTTGATCTTTACCTGCGCCTTCGATACTTATGCCGACGGGAACTTCGATGAGACCGTTTTCAACATAAGTGCCTGCGGCAAGTTTTATGGTATGTCCCTTCCCGGCCTGAACTTTTGTAACAGCGTATTTAAGCGTTCTCCAGGGGCTGGTAGAACTTCCGGTTCCTGAGTCGTTACCGGAGGTAGATACATAATAAGTATTACCTGTTTGATACGTTGTGCCTGCTACGAGTTCCTGTGCCGTTACACCTTGTTGCGGCGCTACCGGGTCTGGCTCAGAGCACCGGAAAAAGATTAGCGCAACAACCAGGTACATGAGAGACAATTTAATTTTTTTCATGAAGTACGGTTAGCGTTTGGACATAGTTTTTCTGCGATCGTGTGTCGGCCACGGCCGGATTAACATGAGTAAGCAGAAAAATTGGGAGAGGGGTTTTTCTTACTTAATAACTAGTCGATCTTATGAGGGGTACCCGATAATTGCGAATAGCGATGCGAAGATGCCCCACTTTGAGGAAGGAAGGAAACACTCGTCGGTGAAATAGAGATTTGCAGGGGTGAAGTGTTGAGAGTATAGATATGTTGTATTTGAAATTCAATGACGCAGATCATCACTTTTAAAAACATGTGTCATCATTCTAAATTCATTACGCGGGTTAAAAAGTTAACTGAAGAAATTAAAACCCTTCAATGATAAAGATCACAGTTTTTTAAAACGAACGTCACAAGTTGGTTGTCGCGACTGGCTCTATCTTTCCGTAGGTAAAGAACAGATGAAGATGAACCTCCAGGGCGTTCTTAAGACATACAAGGGCAAGAAAGTGATGATCACGGGTCATACCGGTTTCAAAGGAAGCTGGTTGTCGCTGTGGCTTGCCAGGACGGACGCCAGCGTTTATGGATACTCCATGCTACCGCCAAGCAATCCTGCGATGTTCGACCTGCTGCAGCTCCGCGATCATGTGCAGCACCAGGTTGCCGACATACGCGATTTCACAACATTGTCGAAATCGATCTTCAGGATCCGTCCTGATATTATTTTTCATTTCGCCGCCCAGGCGCTCGTAGGCCAGGGATATTCCTCGCCACTCGAGACGCTGGAGATAAACACAATGGGTACAGCTTATCTCATGGAAGCAGTTCGCCAGGCAAATGTTCCCGCTGCGATCGTAATAGTTACATCCGACAAGAGTTATAAAAACCATGAGTGGAATTACGGCTATCGCGAAACCGATGAACTCGGTGGCGACGATCCATATTCGGCAAGCAAAGGTGCAGCAGAGCTGATGGTGAATTGCTGGCGTAAGTCATTCTTCGATCCTTTCAGATTGAATGAACACGGGGTGCGACTCGCGTCGGTGCGTGCCGGAAACGTTATTGGCGGTGGCGACTATGCTGCCGACAGGGTCGTTCCCGATTGCATTCGTTTTCTCCAGGCTCATGAAAGCATCGTTGTCCGTAATCCACATCATACAAGGCCGTGGCAACACGTGCTGGAACCTCTTGGCGGATATCTTACACTCGGGGCGAAACTACTTCAACATCCAAGGGATCCGGAGTATTGCGATGCGTTCAACTTCGGACCTAACGTTACATCCAATAGAAATGTAAAGGAGTTGGTGGAAGAAGTAATTGAATGCTGGGGCGATGGATCGTGGTATCACTTAAAGAGCGACCGCGCCAATCATGAAACGAATTTGCTTCATGTTTCGAGCGATAAAGCATTTCATAAACTCGGTTGGGCTCCGAAGTGGGACTTTAAAGAAACTATCGCAAAGACGATCGAATGGTACAAACGAGCATCTTATTCGGACGACCCGAAACAGATCGTTGATCTCACTTTGGAACAAATCAGAAAATACGAATCGGAAAATGCCCTGGTTGATTTGAGCGTTTCACAAGGGCGATGATCTAAGTCTTACTTTAACACCACATCTATCATTGAAAGGATTCCGCCAACGAGTGAAATTCGAACCGGGATCCATGAGTAGGACAGATGTGAATAAGAGGGAAGGGGCTTATGATTTTCGTTGAAACGAAATTACCGGGCGCTTATCTTATAAAGCCAGAAAGGCATGAAGATGAGCGTGGATATAATGCGGAGACGTTCTGTCAAAAAGAATTCGTCGAACACGGCCTTAATCCTAACGTTGTCCAGTGCAGCGTTTCATTTAATCAACTCAAGGGAACATTCAGGGGTATGCATTTCCAGGCACCCCCTTACCAACAGGAGAAACTGGTGACATGCCTGCAGGGAGCCGCGCTCGATTATATCGTAGACCTCAGACCCAATTCACCCACATTCAAAGAATATATTAAAGTTGAGCTCTCGCAAGAGAATGGCTTCGCATTATACATACCCAAATCATTTGCTCACGGCTTTCTGACACTTCACGACAATACGCTTTTGATGTACCAGATGTCCGAATATCATCATGACGAAACTGACCATGGCTTTCGCTGGGACGACCCTGCGTTCGATATCAGTTTGCCATTCAAGGTTACCAACCAGGCGGAAAACGAAAAGAATTATCCTGATCTGTATGTTTTGCCGGTTTTGAGCGATTATGAAATTGAATTGAAGCGATGAAAATTTTATTGATACACAACAAGTACAAACAAGCAGGCGGCGAAGACGGGGTATTTTCGACAGAGAGTGAGTTGTTGCGTGGATTTGGTCACCAGGTGGAAGAGATCGTTCTGGATAATTCGGTGATCAATAGTTTTTGGAGTAAGTGTTTGAACGGACTGCGGTTGTTTTACAATCCGGTGAGTTCGAAACGGATCAGCAAGATGATCGAAAGCTTCAGGCCGGATGTTATTCATGTTCATAATTTTGTGCCGCTGGTTTCGCCGGCAGTGTTTTGGGTGGCGAGCAGGTATCGTGTTCCGGTGATCCTCACGTTGCATAATTTCAGGCTGGTATGCCCGAGTGCGACGTTGTTCCATAAGAATTTTATTTACGAAAAGAGTCTTCACTCCGTATTTCCGTTCGATGCCGTAATGAAAGGTGTTTACCGGGACTCGGTGATTGAGACGGCGCTGCTGGCTCTTGCGATAGGATTCCATCATCTCATTGGAACGTGGCGTCATAAAGTAGATTTTTATATCGCACTTACGTCGTTTGCAAAAGGTAAGTTTGTTAATGCTCGAGTGCCTTTGCCTGCGTCGAAGGTCCTGGTGAAACCGAATTCAGTGACAGATTGTGGAATGGGACAACAGCGTCGTCGCGACCACTTTTTGTTTGTTGGGAGATTAGTTGAAGAGAAGGGACTCCGCACGTTGTTGCAAGCTGCATCTTTAAGTTTGTTCCGGTTGATCATCATTGGTGATGGGCCGATGCAACAAGAAGTTATTGAGCATACGAAAATAAATCCGAATGTTGTTTATCTCGGCCCGCAGAACAAGGCGACGGTGATAAGTCACATGAAGGCATGCGCTGCGTTGGTGTTTCCGTCGTTATGGTACGAGGGTTTGCCGCTCACGTTGATCGAAGCGTTTTCGGCGGGCACGCCGGTGATCGCGTCGAATCATGGGGCGATGGCGGAGCTCATACAAGATGGAGTAAACGGTTTGCTTTTCGAGCCGGGACGTGAGCGCGAGCTGGCTCGTCGCATGGATGATATTCTTCACGAGAAAATCGATGTCGATGCGATGTCGGAGCAGGCGCGATCGACGTACCTGAGGTATTTTACACCTGAACGTAATTACAATCTTTTACTCACGATCTATAACAAGGCGATTGCGATGAAGCATGCGTCGTCGAATAAATGGAATAATAAATATGTCCATGAGATGGAGACGGCGGGATGAGAGGAGTTGATGGATATTATTTGAACATTATTTCCTTATTCAGATAGGCTTTCTTCAACCTAAGCTATTTTCTCCTAGGAATCGATTTGCTTCTGGATACTTTTCCTGATAGAATGCAATAATTTGATTCAGTGAGAAATGCTCGAGAAGGTAATAGACGTCGACAAAATCTTTCAGCCTGGATCCAGTTTCTCAGCTTTATAAGATGTTTCGAGATGTTTTTTGAGGGAAGCACCATTGAAAGTGGCATTGGTGAAGAGATCAATGTCGATTGATATTCGATGTCCTATGCAGAGGGAGAGAGCGGTACCGCCAACCAGGCGAAAGTCAATTAATTTCTTATCTGACATTAATTGCTGTATCAGATCCAGTGTCCGGGCCTCGACTGTTTTCGTGTGCAACACAAGAGTTCTTCCTTATTCAAATGGAAATAACTACAGACATCCTGCAGGATATATTCCGGTAGAAAGGTGATCTCGTGTTTTAATGCATTAACAACTTTGTCATTGCCATAATACTTAGTGAGTTCCTGCCACTCAGGGCGAGAGCCTCGCTCTGGGATTCGTTCGATGATCGTTATATAACTTTTGCGCCAGTCGATATTGGTAACTTCAAAGTCCCAAAACCAACGAAGATCAACATTGGGTCGGTCGTGGCGTGTTCGGGTTTCCATGCCTTAAAGGTATGGAATTTGAAATCTCCCCTTCAATCGGAATTGACTCGATTTAGTAAACGATCGAATGCTTTGATACGATTTTGGTGGGATGTTGTCACGATTGTCAGGTTTTCTAATGCATAGCGTGAAGCTTATCCCTTGACTGGAGAAATAGATTCGGAGCCGCTATTCGTCGATGATAGAGTAATCAAGAGTTGATCAGGGATATCTTTGAAGAAGTGGTGACGTTAGCGCGTACTTCATTCTATAAATTAAAATCATAGTAATGGGGCCGGTTCTTGGGACTGACGAAACAGATGTCCACTGGAGTTATCAGAAGATCTTGAGAACGGGTGAAGCAACTTAGGTCATCGCGTATCTTCTCCAAACTGACCGTGGGGTTTTAACCCACCTGCCAGAACCGCGATATGTCCGTGATTAATATCCATCACAGTTGTAACCGTAATTAAAAACACCGGTGACAACTCCGGATATGATAACGTTCTTCCTTGCCCTTCTCTCAGTCGCCAATTGCGACACAACCGGTCGACAAGAATCCTTTAGCAATATCAAGATCTACGCACTTCAAAGAGGTCCTCTATACGGCGTTCACATTTCAATCGATAATATTAAGATGTTGAACTCTGCTCTTCAAACCTCCAGAAAATTCGATTTTATCAGAATTTGCCTCTTGAACACTTAATAAACGCTTCAAAAAACTGAGGCCCCGATATCTCGGAGCCTCAACATTCTGGGAGACTTATATGTATATATAGGCTAACGGGAGAACGCGTACTTCATCGTCATTCTCAAAAACTCTGCATTCGTATATAGATACCTCCGCCACAATCTCTTCGGCTCCTGCACCAACCTGAACACCCACTCCAGACACAGCGCACGCATCCACTTAGGCAAACGCTTCTCCATCTCCGCGTACACCGTAAACGCCTGGCCCAATCCAAGGAAACATGCGTTCAGCTTCTTCACATTCTCAGCCATCCACTTCTCCTGCTTCGGACAGCCCAGTGACACAAACACCAGGTCAGCACCCGACTCACGAATCCGCTCTATGTCTTCACTCTTCTCTTCCTCCGTCAGCACCCTGAACGGCGGCGAATACAGTCCCGCAATCTTTAGCTTCGGAAACTCTTTCTTCGCCTTCGCCTCAATCTTATCCAGGCACGCCTGCTCACCTCCATAGAAGTAAACCGAGCGGCCGGTCGCCTGGGCGCGACGCATCAGGTCTGGAAGGAGATCCATACCGCAAACACGATCCTGTTTAATGTTGTGAAACAACTTCAGGAACACCGACAACGGCTTGCCGTCGGGCGCCACTATCATTGCCTGGTTCAAAACCTTCATAAACTCACGGTCGCGAGTCGCCTCAACAACCATGTGCACATTCGCGAAACATACATACGACGGGATCTTTTGTCCCGATACAGTAATAATGCGATCGAGAAAACTGTTGTACGATCCTAATGTAATGTGCGAGCCAAATATAGATTTACGTTGCATCGAAAGATCAGTAAGCTTTTTTATCACCCTTCACCATATTCCAAACTGTAAGCCAGATGATCTTAAGATCAAGTGCAAGGCTCCAGTTCTCGAGATAACTAACATCGTATTCCACACGCTTCTCCATCAATCCGGGCTCGCGTGTTTCACCACGAAGACCATTCACCTGTGCGTAACCGGTAATGCCTGGCGTAACGAAGTGACGGATCTTGTAACCCTCCATCGACTTCGAATACTCTTCGAGATGGGATACGAGATTCGGACGAGGTCCAACAACCGACATGTTGCCAAAAAGCACATTAAAGAATTGCGGAAGCTCGTCGAGGTTTGTCTTGCGAAGGAATGCGCCCACTTTCGTGATACGCGAATCGTTCTTCGAAGCCTGTTGCTCCGTGTTATTATTCACCTTCATCGTGCGGAACTTATAGCACTCAAATAATTTATTCCGTTTACCGGGCCGAAGCTGCTTGAATAAGATAGGACCTTCTGAATCCAGCCGGATTGCCAACGCAATTGCCGGGAACACGATCGGGAACACCGTGCAGATTACCAAAGAAGAGAAAAGTATATCGAACGTGCGCTTCAGGTAAGAGTTCGCCAGCATGCCCAGTGGCTGACGACGGGTTGTCATCACCGTCACTGAGTTCATCATAAACGTATTTCCCTTGCTCGCGAAGTTGCTGAAGTCAGGAGCCACGCGGAAGTGGATCAGCTGGTCGTCGGCGAAACGCGCAAGTTCACGCAACAGATGCTGGTGGCTGAGCGGCAGCGCGAAGTAGATCTCGCTGATCCCGTTCTTCACGCAGTACTCTTTAATATTGTCGAAGCCGCCAATGGTCATGTGCTTATAACCGGGCACATCTTCATTGTGAAAAAACCCGCGGAAGCGATATCCAGCTGTCGGATCTTTTACAAAGAAATCGTGCAATGCCTTGCCCGATCCCGTGATGCCAACGATTACGACGTCGCGTGTTTCGAAGCCTGAAAATTCCAGGTATTTGCGGATGATTTTATAGATGATCCTGGTCGCCGATATAAACACGATCGACAATCCGTACAGCCAGACAAGTGTTCTGACCTGGACCGTGAATACGTCGAATACCATGAACACCAGCAGCATTACGATGATGTGCGTCAGAAATGCGTTGAATAAATTCACGCTGATGATCTGGACGATGCTGATCGAATCGAGCCGGTAGATCTTGTTTAAGAAACCGGATGCGATCCAGGTAAGACTGAAGACGAGGTAGAATGTCGTGAACTGCAATTCCGGCATTCCCATGTCCAACCCCTGGTACTTGACCAGGTCAAATGCTAAGTGAATAAGCCAACAATCGATGATAAATATCATCACTTTGGCGATCGATGAATGATTCCTGCCCTCCATAGCCAACACGTTATAAAGATTACTAAAAGACAATGCAATTTTCCCCATTAATACACCCCTGACCAATGATAACAATCATAGGAAAATGAGACTTTTCTGATTGTCATGAACCTTTTCGGAGGCCTAGTATTGTATTTCTTTAATCACAGTTAAAAAATTTTTAAAACGAGATAGAATGGCAACCAGAAAGACGGCTTTAATCACGGGAATAACAGGGCAGGATGGATCATACCTCGCCGAATTCCTATTGTCAAAAGATTACATGGTCCACGGGATCAAGCGCAGGAGCAGCTTGCTCAACACACAGCGTATCGACCACCTGTATCACGACCTTCACGAAAAGGATGTTCGCTTCAAACTCCATTATGGAGACCTTACAGACTCATCCAATCTTATCAGGATCATCCAGGAAGTACAGCCCGACGAGATCTATAACCTCGGCGCCATGTCCGCACGTGAAAGTAAGCTTCGATATGCCCGAGTATGCCGCCGACACCGATGGCCTTGGAACCCTTCGGATCCTGGAAGCTGTTCGCCTTCTCGGCCTCGCGAAAAAGACAAGGATCTACCAGGCATCTACATCAGAATTATACGGACTGGTGCAGGAGATCCCACAACGCGAAACAACACCATTCTATCCCCGTTCGCCTTATGCCGTTGCAAAGCTTTACGGTTACTGGATCACAGTAAACTACCGCGAAGCTTACAACATGTTTGCATGCAACGGAATTTTATTCAACCACGAGTCGCCTCTTCGCGGTGAAACATTCGTAACCAGAAAGATCACCCGTGCCGTGTCGCGCATCGCACTCGGCTTACAGGATAAATTATATCTCGGTAACCTCGACGCCAAACGCGACTGGGGCCACGCTAAAGATTATGTGCAGGCAATGTGGCTCATGCTTCAGCAGGAAACTCCTGAAGATTTTGTGATCGCCACCGGCGTTACAACATCCGTTCGCGATTTTGTCGATAAGGCATTCAGACATGTTGGTATCATCGTCGGCTTCGACGGAAACGGTAAAGATGAAGTTGCAAGTGTTGTTGAATGTACGAACCCCCGATTACCAGGTTGAACCCGGTACCGAAGTGGTGGCGGTAGACGCTAACTATTTCCGTCCAACAGAAGTTGAGTTGCTGATCGGCGATCCCGAAAAGGCAAAGAGAAAATTAGGGATGGACACCTTCTTACGATCTCGATGATCTCGTGAAAGATATGATGGAGTGCGACCTGAAGACGATGGCGCGCGACAAAGTTTTAGTACAAAACGGAATTGAAGTTTTTAACAGCGAATTCTAATGGAGAAACATGCAAGGATCTTTATCGCAGGGCACAAGGGAATGGTGGGCTCTGCGATCTATCGCAAAACTGAGAGACAATGGTTACGATGACATTATCCTGAGAAACTCGAGCCAGCTCGACCTTCGTGATCAGTCACAGGTTGCGCGCTTCTTCGAAACGGAGCAACCCGATTATGTTTTCCTGTCAGCCGCAAAAGTTGGTGGCATTCATGCGAATAATATCAATCGTGGTGAATTTCTTTACGACAACATCATGATCCAGACCAATGTCTTACATCAGTCGTTCGTGCATGGAGTTTCGAAGTTATTGTTCCTCGGCTCGTCATGCATTTATCCGAAGCTTGCGCCTCAGCCGCTTAAAGAAGAGTCGTTGCTGAGTGGATATCTCGAAGCTACGAATGAGCCGTATGCCATTGCGAAGATTGCCGGTATCAAGATGTGCCAGGCGTATAGAAGCCAGTATGGATGTAATTTCATCAGCCTGATGCCCACTAATCTTTATGGTCCTAATGACAATTACGACCTGAAGAATTCGCATGTGCTTCCTGCGTTGATCCGCAAGATGGTGGAAGCGAAAGAGCAGAATGCTTCGCAGGTTGTTGTGTGGGGTACGGGCATGCCGAGGCGTGAGTTCCTTCACGTGGATGACCTTGCAGATGCCTGCGTGTTCTTGATGGATAATTATGATAGTCCCGAGATTATCAATGTCGGTACGGGTGTCGATCTCACGATCGCCGACCTGGCGTCGATGATCAAGCGTGAAGTTGGTTTCGAGGGAGAGATTATTTTCGATACGAAATATCCCGATGGAACACCGCGCAAGCAGTTGGATACAAGTAAGATCAACAACCTGGGATGGTATCCGAAGATTGAGTTGGAAGAGGGCATACGAAGGGTATGCAGCGATTACGATCGTGAGCTGAGAAGACCGGAGAGTACTAAGACTTATAGCAGGGCTCTTCAGGCGTAAGAATCAAATAGTTGGGTTAGTCAAATCGTTCAGAGCGGCAATTGCTCGCACCAGTTTTCCTGACAGACAGTCTGATTGTTGCCTAAAAGAAAAACGAAACGAATGACACCGTATAAACCCATAACTTATGTCACTTATGGATATCGTATCTACAGTTGTTTCAATTATTCTAATTATCCTGTTTTTCTTTACCATTTTACAGATCACTAATCGAATGGCGAATATTCAAACGCCTTCGTGCCCCTCGCAAAAATTCGTAAACGCAGAGCCCGTATGGCCCAAATGATCCAGGCTGACTGCGCTCGTTCCCGGCCACCATCGTCCACATCCGGTCGAGACCGGACACCCTATCGCCCCAATTCTTCTATAAACTCAATATTTTTTTTGGCACTGGTTTAGTATACCTCGCGATATTACCGAAACTAAACCCTTCTCTTGACCATGCTCAAGAATCATCTCATCACATCTTTCCGCAACATTTGGCGGAATAAACTCTTCTCCTTCATCCACATCTTCGGGCTCTCGATAGGCATCAGTGCCTCGCTCGTCATCTTCATCATCGTCGCTTATGAATTCAGCTTCGATAAATTCGAGACCGGCCGCGATCGCATCTATCGCGTAGTGATGGACTTCAAGTTCAACGGTGACACCGGCAGCGGGGCAGCTGTGCCTGCCGCTCTTCCAAATGCCATCAGGAACGAAGTCACCGGAGTCGACGGAAACATTCCCGTCATGCAGTTCCAGGGCGATGCATCCGTGGACGTGTCAGCCGTTCGTAACAAGACCACCGAAACGTTCAAGAAACAACCCGACATCATCTTTACGGTCAATGACTATTTCCAACTGATACCATTCGAATGGATAGCCGGATCGCCCACTACTTCATTAACTAAACCATTCTCCGTGGTTCTTACCGAGAGCCGTGCAAAACAATATTTCCCTGGCGTCGCACCCGTCGATCTCCTGGGTCGTCGTCTCGTTTATGATAAAAATCTGGATGTGGAGATCACCGGTGTGGTGAAAGACTTCAACGAAGTCACCGATTTCACCTCCCGCGAGTTCATTTCATACGCCACTATTTTTGAAACCAACCTGCACAGCACCTTCATGATGGACGTGTGGGACGATTGGATGGCGTATTCAAAATCATGGGTGAAGCTTTCGGCTGCCAACGATAAAGATGGTGTCGAAAAACAATTGAATGCACTCATTCGAAAGTATAATCCTGCGTCCCATAAAGACGAGAACAACACGCAGTCGTTCAGCCTTCAGCCATTAAGCGACGTGCACTTTAATACCACTTACGCAAGCTTTGGTGTCCGCACTGCCCACATGCCTACGTTGTATGCGCTGCTGGTGATCGCTGCGTTCCTGTTGTTGTTGGCATGTATCAACTTTGTAAACCTGTCTACCGCGCAAGCATCACACAGGGCAAAGGAGATCGGCATCCGCAAGACAATCGGGAGCTCTCGCAAACAACTCGTAGTACAATTCCTGTACGAGACGCTGGCACTAACGTTTCTGTCAACCATCGTGTCGATCAGCATCGTACCTTTGCTTCTGCAGCTTTTTTCTGATTTCATTCCCGCAGGTGTAGGTTTCGATATCATCAATCAACCTCAACTGCTGTTGATACCCACTGGGCTTTTGTTGGTTGTTGGACTGATCGCGGGATCGTATCCTGCTCTTTATCTCTCGAAATTCAAACCGGTTGCTGTGCTTAAGAACGCCGCATTCGCCGGTGCTCCAACACGCAGCGAAGGCCTCCGGAAAGTTCTTACCGTAAGCCAGTTTGCCGTTGCGCAGTTTTTTGTGATCGCTGCATTGATGATCAGCAAGCAGATCCATTTTTCACTTAACCAGGAACTTGGTTATAGAAAAGATGCGATCGTCAATTTCAATATTCCCCGCGACACAGTTTCAAGTCATGTCGACCGCCTGGTGGAGACGATCAAATCGATTCCCGGTGTTCAACTCGTGAGTGCAGGTTTTCTGCCACCGGCAACAGAAGGAGGAGCGTATACCAACATCAAATACAACAATGGCAAGGAAGAAATTAGTCCAAACGTGCAGATCCGTTGGGGCGATCCGAATTTCATAGAGTTATATAAGATAGACCTGGTTGCCGGGCGCAACATTCGTGCAGGAAAAAACATCAACGAAGCGTTGATCAACGAGGCCTATGCAAAGGAACTAGGCTTCGAATCGCCGATCGATGCATTGCAAAGGGAACTCATCAATCCCGACGGCTCCACGATCCCCATCGTTGGCGTGATGCGAAACTTTCACGAAGGATCTTTTCATCGTCCTATCGGGAACATCGTCTTCAGGGCAAGTCGTGGCAACAACAGCTTCTTTCACGTGGCCCTCGATCCAACAAGAAAGAATGGCTGGCAGGGATCCATTGCAGGCATCGACAATGCATTTCATGCAATCTACCCGGAAGCGGACTTCAGCTATAAATTCTTTGATGAAAGCATTGCAGCATTCTACAACCGTGAACAGCAAACATCAAAGCTGCTCAATTGGGCAATGGGTCTTTCGGTTGTCATCAGCTTACTTGGACTACTCGGACTCGTAATCTACATCTCGGAAGCAAGAACGAAGGAGATCGGCATTCGCAAAGTACTTGGCGCTACCGTATCGAACCTGGTATTTATTTTATCGAGGGAATTTGTGTTGCTGATCGTGATAGCATTCATGATCGCAACACCTGTCGCATGGTATGCCATCGACAAGTGGTTGCAATCATTTCAATTTAAAACCGAGATCAGCGCGTGGGTGTTTGTTGTAAGCGGGCTTGCGTTGCTGGTCGTTGCGATCATTACGCTCGCCGCTCAAACAATCCGTACTGCAATGTCGAACCCGATAAGAAGCCTGCGCAACGAATAGATCGATCTGGGGTATAGTTATTCAACGTAACTATACTCCACGATCATCTTCGCACTCGTCTTCTTATAGTTCGTTTCCTGTTTTATCGGGTATCCATCCGCATCATAAACATATGTATACGACTCGGGCATCAGCGATGGGAACGCACATCCTACATAGTTAACATTCTCCGTAACCCTGTTGCTGTGTGAGTAATTCCTGAAAAGATAATCTACATACCCAAGCAGGCTCAGCGGGTTTATGTTCTTATCATAAGTATAATCTCCTGTGCTGCACAATTCGCCGCCACGTGTTGTTCTGTCCGACTTATTGCTGCCGAACTGATTTGTAACTTCATATTCGAAGCTTGTTCCGTTCGAGAATTTGTAGAAAGCTTTCACCCATCTTCCGCCCGCCGAAGTCACGAGCTCTACGTCGGTAACTACGCCATTTCCGGAAGGCTTATGTTTAATGTGACTCACGTTGCCATCAAGATCATACGTGTAGTTATCCTCAGCAAACGTGGTCTGAACGTCTACATCATACGTAACGATCTTCTTAACCACATTCCCACTGTAAAAGAACTCGCTTCTCGATTGTTCAACGAAAGTCAGTGCTTCGCTATTCCATGTGTATGACTTCATGAGATTAACACGACCATCGAGATACTCGTATTCCGTCTTGCTCGACGGCTCCGTGATCGGGTAGCCGTTATCAATGCGTGTGAATGATGTAACTGTGCTGCCAATCTTCTTCGGCGTTATGTCTGTAGAAGACACCAGCGTAACAGGAACTTCGCCTTCCCTGATACGAACTTCGTAGAGACTTGCACGGGAAAATATCTGCGTCAGCGTCTTTCCCCACTTCGTTCCTTCGATCGAGTAATGATGATATCCATTCTTTACACGAAGATCGTTCGCTTCGGGGCCAATGTAGCTATAGTTTTGTGTCCACACTTCTGTGTTGTTCTCGTCAAAGCCACGCACAGTATAAGTCGCATCGATGTTAGGATAATAAACGCCACCAACGGTGATTTCCAGCTTCACGCGAACGTTGATCCATTCTGTGGACTCACTTCCCGGTGTGTCGTAACCGAAATCGCCATAGCCGAAATTTTTGGGAACGTCCTGCGGAGAGATGCCAACGATCTTCGGAGTCACCGCGTTCGACTTGCTCGAAACGACAGTGAAGTCGAGAGGCAACGGCTGGTCGACGAGACTTGCCTTTTCGGCGCCCGACCTCGGTGTTGCATAAGCCGCCGTTGAACCGGAGATCACGAGAAACTTTGTGATCCTGTATTCACCGCCATCGAACTTCAGTGTTTCGGTGATGTAGCCGTTATTGCTTGATGTTAGTGTCAAAACTTTGTTGTCGAATATTGTTTTGCTGTTGGCATCTTCAACACTGACCACAAGTTTTTCGGGGATAAGATCCGCACCCCAGTTGGGACCAGATCCGCTTACTACAAACGACAGGCTGCCGGTGCTGTCTACAGGAGTATCATCCTGGCTGCAACTCACAATTGCCATCACGGCCAGCAGCGTGATAAAGGGCTTTTTCATTTGAAAATTCATTTGGTTTTTGAAAGGGTAAACTGGAACATCCACCCCGGGGTTATACGGTGATTACCGTAACTATCAGAGACCGCTATCTTTCGCGTACTGGATCAGTTGCGAAAGAGTGGTGAGCTTGAGTTTTTTCTTGATATTGGTGCGGTGCGTGTCAGCCGTCCGGGCACTGATGAACAACTCGTCGGCGATCTCTTTGTTGCTCTTTCCCAGCACGATCCTTCGAAGAATTTCTTTCTCTCGGTCTGTTAGTTCGCCGGGACCTTGCGATCTTTTTTCTGATAATCCTTCAGTCACGAACGGTGCTCCTGACAGAACTTTGTTAATCGTTTCGATGAACACATCGCGCTCAACATTCTTAAGCAGGTAGCCATCGGCGCCGGCGGCAATCATCTTGTTCACGAAATGCCATTCGTCGTGCATCGTGAGTGCCATCACTTTTAGCTTCGGATAATGCTGTCGAATCGCTCTCACCGTTTCAACACCATCCATTCCCGGCATTTCTATATCGACAATACAGATGTCGGGAGGCTGAGTTGTTTTTTGAAGGGCTTCTACCAGCTCTTTCCCTGAACTGAATTTTCCTGCAAGCTCAAATCCTTCGATGCTCTCGATCAATGTTGCGAGACCGGCAAGTATAAGACGATGATCGTCGGCTATGAAGATGCGGGTTGTCACAATGGAATTATTACTTCTGCTTTTGTCCCGCTATTTATGCGGGACGTGATTTTAAAAGTTCCCTTCATCAATTCGGTGCGTGTCTGAATATTGATCAGGCCTACGCCGTCCGACGGTGATCCTTCGAACCCGGTTCCGTTGTCGGAGAAGTATAATTTAATTGAAGCGGAATCACTGATTAGCACCACGATCACGTGCGCCGAAGATGCGTGTTTCTTAACGTTGTTTACTAATTCCTGTACGATGCGATAGAGATGTATTGTTATCTCATTGTTCACCCGGATCGAAAACATCGAGTGATCGAACTTATAAGACGAAAGACTTCTCGAAAACAGATCTTCCAGGGCAGATACCAACCCGTCTTTTATTAATGAGTAGGGAAGGATCTCATGCGATACCGACCGGGTCTCATTGATTGCTTCATCCACAATATCAGACGCATCGCGGATGTGCTTTTGAACCACTGAGTGGTCAGTCGTGGGTCCAACGGACTGCAGCGACATTTTTGCAGCGCCCAATATTTGAACGATGCCGTCGTGCAGATCGCGGGCGATCCGTTGCTGAACTTCTTCCTGTGTCTTTATTATTGTTTGCAACCGCAGGTGATCGTGTTGTCTTCTGCTTCTCGCACGGACCGTGAGAAAAACCACAACCAACGACATGATCGCTGTAATGGCAAGTCCCGATACCGTAGCCAGTTGATACTTATGCTGCTCTATCTCCAGTTCTTTTTCTGCGATGATCTTCTCTTTCTGTTCGGCCTCGTACTTCTGTTGGATCTCTTTCACATCCTTAACCCGTTGTGCAGAGAACGCGCTGTCCTTGTAAGCCATCGCATGCTTCAGGTTGGAGAAAGCGCTTTTGTAATTTCCTTTCGTGGAGTCTAATGCAGATGCACGCTCGTAGAAATATTTCAGGTAAATAACATCTTTCAACGAGCGACTGATCGACATTCCCTCTTCGATGGCCTTTCTTGCGTTGTCATAGTCGTTTACCATCATATACGTCTCTGAAATATTCAGGAGATCATTCTGCAATCCTCTCTTTTGACCCAACTCTCTTCGTATGCGGATCGGCTCTTGCATAAGGGCGAGACATTCACGATACCTGCCTTCCTCGAAAAGATTAATTGCGATCGTTGATAGAATGTACGCACGCAACGGAAGGTTAGGAGAGAGGTCGGAGATCTTCTTCGCGCGCGCGAGATATTGATTTGCTTTCACGCCATCGCCAACCACGAAGTAAGTGTTCGCGATGCGCGCATAGTTTCGTGCAATGATGTTATAATGAACAGACGAGTCACATAATGCATTCGACCTCTCGAGATAACTACGCACTATTTTCATATCAGGCTCGTGACTGAAGTACATGTTTCCCATGCTGCTGAGGATGATTGCACGGCTCCGAACATCATTCACGCTAACGGCATGATCTAACGCGCGCTGAAGAAAAGACACTCCACGATCATAGTCGTTCAACGCCTGCCAGTACCTGGCTTCGACCTGGTAATTTTTTATGAGATTATTGGAGGATGAGTCGAGCGAGCGGCTTCGTGCCAGGTAATTTGGAACGGAGTCGTATTTACCAAGAGCAGTCTCTATGGACGCCACGCCATTCAGCGCTCCCGGAAGCGGAAGCCCTAGCCTGTATTCTTGCAGGGCGGCATCGAGATATCCTTCTTCTTCTTTGATAATGCCGGCCAGAACATGCTCTTCTTTAGTTTGGGCGTTCGCTGCAAGCGAAGCGGCCAAAAGGAGCAGGGTGAGGAATCGTGACATTATTGGTGGGGTCAATAATGTCACAAAATACGATCTTTTTCAGGTAGTCTTTGTGAGTACCAGTTGGCCCATGTGGTACGACACGTGGTTGGTACGACTGATAAATACACTCAGTTTATTGCGTGTCGGTTCTTTCGCAAGGTCCTCGTCGGTCATGGCCGTATGTTTTCCGAGCCACTCATCGACAGAGAGCTTTTCGAAATGACCTGACAGGGCTGCATGGACTTCTTTCCATGCTTTGCGGATGTCGGCAACGGCGGGTTGAGGCAGGGCTTTGTCGGGATTCTTCGAGAAGATCTCTTCGTAAGACGGATACAGCTTTGGACCGAAGCCAAACAACGTCATCATATTATCATTCGACGATACAAGATGTCCCATCAGGTAGGAGATCCGGTTCTTACCGGGAGCGACTTCCTTCGAGAAGTTTTCGTCCGTTTGAGCTTCGAAGAACTTATCGGCGCGGCTGATCTGCTGGTTCCATGCTTTCAACGCCATGTCTACCAAAATTCTAGACTGTTCCATTAGTCGGGGTTAATTGTGAAAGGGCAACACCACTATACATTTGATAAGTTCTTTGGTTAGGAGAAAGTTATCCACAAATTTGCAGGATGTACGATAAAGCCACCTTCTATCAGCAACGCATTTCACAACTCGAAAAAGAGTTGGCAACCCTCAATAACAAACTGAGAAGTATATCAGCCACACGATTGATACTGTTTTTAGTCATTGTAGCGAGCATCGCAGCTGCGGTATTCTTTAATCCGTGGGTTACCGTGCTTGTAATAGTATTGGTTGTATTCTTTGTAATAAAAGTGAATCAGCACACCGCTGCTTCTCTCGAAGCGACGATCACCGAAAATACATTGCAGCTCAATCGCGATGAACTTGCGTTTATGCAAGGCAATAAGTCGGTGTTTCCACAAGGTGATATTCAATTGGCAACGGATCACATCTACGCCATCGACCTCGATATTTTTGGAAAAGGTTCATTGTTCCAGGCCATCGACAGAACCGGCACGTGGGAAGGAAAAGGACTGTTGATCGATACGCTGCTTGCTCCGCCGAAAGATGTTACCGGGATCCAACGGAGAAAAGAAAGTATTACGGAACTCGAAAAGGAAATAGAGTGGCGACAGCGTTTTAATGTAGTTGGCAAGATGGCCGGCGAGACCCCGAAGGACATGCCGTCATTGCGACAATGGGCCTCGCAAAGTGATTTCTTCATTGGTCGCTCTTCGTGGATCTGGATTGCACGAATCGTGTCGGTGATCTCGGCGGCGTTCCTTGCATGGATGAGTATTGTCGGGCATTTTTATGTCGTGTTCTTCGCCGCATGGATCATGATCAATACTATGATCCGCGGGCTGTTCGACAAGCAGATAAAAGTATATTTTGCCACGTTCGGCAATAAGACGAAGCTCTTCGGAAAATTCTCCGACCTGTTTCAACTGGTTTCGAAGCGACAGTTTACGACGTCGTTAAGTCAAGAGCATTATGATAAAGTTCATGAAGCTGCTGCAGCGTTCATGGAGCTCGCACAATTATCCAATCGTGCCGAGCAAAGGCAGAACGGTCTTGTTGGGCCTGTGATGAATGGGTTGTTTCTTTTCGATGTCTGGAACATTCATGCGATAGAGCGGTGGCGATTGAAACACAAGAATAGTATCGATCCGTGGATCGTAGCGCTGGCGAATATCGATATGCTGAGCAGTCTTGCGAATTATCGTTTCAATCATCCAGCGTTTGTAGACGCGAATGTCATCGATGGTCCGTCTTTCATCAAAGCGAAGGAAATGGGACACCCGTTGCTGCCGTTCGATGTTTCGGTGAAGAACGATTACGAGTTGGGTGTAACGTCGAAGGCGCATATTGTTACCGGTTCGAACATGGCGGGCAAGAGCACGTTCATCCGCACGGTGGGACTGAACATTATTCTTGCACAGAACGGGCTGCCGGTGTGTGCACGCGAATTCAGTTGCACGGTGGTGTCGATCGCGTCGTGTATTCGTATCACAGACTCTTTGGAAGAACATGCGTCGTACTTCCGTGCGGAGCTTAAGCGCCTCGAAAAAATTATTGGTTTATTACAAACAGGAGAACCGTACATCGTGCTGCTCGACGAGATCCTTCGCGGCACCAACTCCGACGACAAGCGTATGGGCACGCTCGCGTTCTTCAAGAAGCTGAAAGAATATAATTGTCTCGCGATCCTGGCGACTCACGATCTTGTGATCGGCAAGCTCGAAGAGCAGTTTCCGGAGCACTATGCAAATTATTGTTTCGAGAGCGAGCTTCGCGATGGAGATCTTAGGTTTGATTATAAGTTGAGAAGAGGAGTGAGTGTGTCGACGAATGCGACGTACCTTATGAAAAGTCTTGGTTTAATAGATTGATCGGAGCCAGTAGTTATTAACCATTTACCATTATCCATTATCCATTGTCCATTGTCCATTGTTGGCTCCGCAATGGTCAGTGGTCAATGGTAAATGGAAAATGGTCAATGAAACATTGTCTGGTTTACCTAACGTCTGATATTTCAATCGATGATCTTATCTGCTGATTTTTGCTTTCATGAAACAGCAAGAATTAGAAGATCGCCTTATACGATTTGGTGTCAATGTGGTGCAATTGATGAAACGAATGCCCGGTAGCGCCGCAAGTGTTAACCTGGTTAATCAGCTTGTGAGATCTGCGACGGCTCCCGCACTTTTATACGCAGAAGCATGTGCTGCAGAATCACTCCAGGATTTTATCCACAAAATGTCCGTTGGACTAAAAGAGCTTCGCGAATCGAGAACATCATTACGTTTAGTTTTGATGAACGGCTATATTATAGGACAAGCAATCGAATCACTGATCGACGAGAGCGACCAACTCGTTCGCATTTTCGGGAAGAGCATAAACACCTGCCGCAATCGGTTGAAACCCTCCAACTGACCATAGCCTCAATGGTTATTGGTCAATGAAAAATGGATAATGTTCAATGCGGGCCCCACGAACGGCTGTTTGTAACACCTCAAATTCTCATAAATTTTTATCTGCTGTGGAACCTTAAGCTTACCTGGGCACGTTAACAATTTTGTTAAACAAAAATGACAATGGTAAAAGACCAGGCCACCGAGGATCTGATAAAAGAAAAAGCAAAGGTCTTGTTCTTCCAAAAAGGCTTCCTGGATGCCACCACCCAGGAGATCGCCGATGAAGCCAAAGTGAACCGCGCGCTCATACACTACTATTTCCGTTCGCGCGAACAACTTCTTGACTCCATCCTGGAAGAAGTCGTAAACCGCAAGCGCGCAAGAGCCAAGGCGATATTCACCTCTGCGCTGTCGTTTCGCGAAAAAATCGCTGTCTATATCAGCGCTATCGTCGACCAGGGATTGATGTATCCTTACCTGGAAAACTTTATTATTTCCGAGACAGCAAGAGACCCGGAACGCGCCAACATGCTTTGCTCTCCCACAAGAACACGGACCACCGAACTCATCCGCGACGATCTTGCGGCCGAGATCAAAGCCGGCAAGCTCGCGCCCATGACCGTAGAACACTTTATGATCAACCTCTCGTCGATGTGCAACTACCCGTTCCTCGCGAAGTCGATCCTCAAATCCGTTCACGGAATGACCGACCAGTCTTACCGCAAGTTTTTGCAAGACAGAAAACAGATTATATACCGCGCTATCTTCAATGAAGAAATGCCGGAAGTGCAACTAACCCCAGAACTAAAATCAATCTTATCATGAGGAGGAGATTTACAAATGCGTACGAAACCGCGTGCAGATGGCTGTTGATAGCATGCGGCACTTTCATTGCGTTGCCTATGGCAGCACAAAATCAACCAGCCGACAGCCTGCTCAACGAGGCATCGCTCGAGCAGATCATTCAATATGCACTCGTTCACCAGCCTGCACTACAACAGGCTCAACTCGATAAAAGGATCATCGACAAACAAATTGCAGGCCGGCTCGCCGACTGGTATCCACAACTCAACTTTGTGTATAACTATCAGCGCAACATCATCCTGCAACAAAGTGTGATCGCCGGAAACGTGATCAAGTTTGGAGCAAACAACCTCTCAGCACTCCAGCTGAATGCAACACAAAACATCTTCAATAGAGACGTTGTGCTTGCAAGCGAAACAGCTTCGAACATAAGAACACAGGCCGACTTCAGCGTGGGCCGCTCACGACTCGACGTTGTCGTTAATACCACCAAGGCGTTCTACGATCTGCTGGCAACCATTCAACAGATCCGCATCGGCGAAGAAGACATCATTCGTCTGAAACGAAGTCTGAAAGATGCAACCAGTCGCTACAACTCAGGTATCGCCGACAAAACCGATCCCAAACGTGCACAGATCCTTCTTGCCAACTCCGATGCGTCGCTGAAGAGTTACAAGGAGCAACTCGATTACAAGAAACAATTCCTGAAAGCACAGATCGGTTATCCCGTAGGTCAGGATCTTTCTATCATCTACGACACGTTGCAAATGGAAAAAGAGATCCAGCTCGACACCACCGAAGAGTTGACTTACGCAAGCAATGTCGACTACCGGATCCAGTACATCAACCGCGAGCTGCAGAACTCCAACGTGAAGTATGCAAAGTGGTCGTATGTTCCTGCTGCGAACCTTTTCGGGTCATACATCTATAACTTCCAGAACAACGCGATAAGCGACCTGTACGCTACGAAGTACCCTTATTTCTATATTGGCGGAACGTTGTCGTTCCCGATCTTCCAGGGATTCAAACGGGCGCACAACGTACAACAACAGAAGTACACACTCGAGCGCCAGGATTGGGAGCTCACACGACTCAAGAACAACCTGAATACAGAGTACAGCAGGTCGCTCGCAGCTTACAAAAGCAGTCTTGCGCGCTACCTCGCTCTCAAGCAAAATGTGGATCTCGCACGCGAGGTCTACGACGTGATCCAGCTTCAATATAAAAATGGTGTACGTGCCTACCTGGATGTGACCGTTGCAGAAACGGATCTTCAAACGGCACGCATCAACTACTTCAATGCACTATACTCGGTTCTCGCCAGCAAGATGGATGTGCTCCGCGCAAAAGGCGAGACCAACTAAACCAATACCGAAACGAATAACCAAACCCAAGATGGCTAACCTTATTACAAAATTCTTACTCTTGATGAGCTTGATCTTGTTGCTGGCACGATGTGGCGGCAATACACAAGCCGCAGGTCCCGGTGCAGGCGGACCACCTCCAGTTCAAATAACTGTATATGATGTTCCTGTAAAACAGATAACATATTTCGACGAATACCCGGCCGTACTCCGTTCGTTCAACGAAGTCGAGTTACGTCCGCAGGTGAATGGATACATTACCGGTATTCATTTCACTGAAGGATCGAAGGTCGCGAAAGGACAAAAGCTGTATTCGATCGATCAGCAATCTTACGAAGCTACTTATCAGCAAGCTGTCGCAAACCTGGAAGTGCAGGAGGCGAACCTTGTGAAAGCCCAGAAAGACGTTGATCGTTACCGTGAGCTCGCGAAAAGCGACGCCATTGCGAAACAGCAGGTAGACTACGCTGAAGCAACTTACGAAGCTGCAAAGAAAACGGTGGCCGCTGCTAAAGCTGCCGCTCAAAACGTGCAGACCAATGTTCGCTACAGCTCGATCATCGCACCGTTCGAAGGACGTATCGGCATTTCGAATGTGCGTCTCGGTGCCGCCGTTAGCGCAGGTCAGACAGTGTTGAACACAATCTCTGCCGATGATCCGATCGCGGCCGATATCACTTTTGACCAGAGAGAGATCGTGAAGTTTGCCGGTCTTCAAAACAGCCGCCCGCAGGATTCTATTTTCCATTTGGCAATCGGAACGCAGGACTATAAGAGCATCGGCCAGATCACGGTTATCGACCGCGCTGTCGATGCACAAACTGGTTCTATTCGTGCCCGTCTCACTTTCCCTAACCACGACCTCGTACTTCGTCCAGGAATGAGCGCCAGGGTGAAAGTGAAATCACCAAGCGATCAGAAACTGGTCGTGATCCCTCTCAAGGCTGTAAGTGAAATGCTCGGCGAATTCTTCGTGTACAAGATCGACGAAGATAAGGCAACACAAACCAAAGTATTACTCGGAAAGCAGGTAGGCAACAATGTTATCGTGCTCGATGGATTGAAAGAAGGCGATAAGATCGCCGTTGAAGGAGTTCAAAATCTCCGCGAAGGCTCCAAGGTTGCAATAGCTCAACCCAAGCCTGAAGAAAAAGCGACACCTGCCACAAAATAAAATTGAATTATGATTTCAGATGTATTTATAAAACGGCCGGTAACCTCGATTGTGATCTCGGTTATAATCGTGCTGGTCGGACTCATCGCGATGAGCGTGCTGCCGATCGCCCAGTACCCCGACATCACACCGCCTACGGTGCAGATCCAGGGTACCTACATTGGCGCCGACGCCCAGACAGTAGAACAAACAACGACCACTGCAATCGAAACGCAGGTGAACGGTACTCCCGGCATGGCATACATGTCGAGCAATAGTACCGCCAGCGGTGCGAGCGGTATCACCGTTACTTTCGAAGTTGGTACCGACATCAACATCGCCACACTCGATGTGCAGAACCGCGTGAGTGTTGCCGAGCCACAGTTGCCCGAAGTTGTTCGACGCCTCGGTCTCACGGTGCGTAAACGTAACCCCTCGATATTCCTTGCCCTCGCGCTCACGTCACCAAACGGTACGCACGATGGAACATTCCTTGGTAACTATGCCAACATCTATTTGAAAGATCCGCTGCTTCGCGTGAAAGGCGTGGGAGATATCTTTTCGGTAGGTGACGATTTCGGTATGCGCATCTGGTTGAACCCGGATAAGCTTACGAGCATGGGAATAACTTCTCAAGAGGTGATAGCTGCGTTGAACGAACAGAACCTCCAGGTTGCTGCCGGTTCCGTTGGTGGTTATCCGCAAACGAGCGTGCAGGCTTTCGAATACAACGTGCTCACGAATAGCCGTATCAACCGCAAGGAAGATTTCGAGAACATCATCGTGAGGACCAACCCCACGAACGGAAATATGTTGTACCTGAAAGATGTAGCAAGGGTCGAACTCGCGCGATTCAATTATGGTAACAACCCCTTTGCCGAAGGAAAAAGGTCGGCGTTCCTGCTGTTGTATCTCGCGCCGGGTGCTAACTCGATCGAGACTTACGACGGTGTGATGAGTGCCCTTGATGAGCTGAAGAAGAACTTCCCGAAAGACGTTGACTATATCATTCCTGTTGAAACAACTTCAGTGATCACAACATCTATCAAAGAAGTTGTGAAGACACTCATTGAAGCGTTGATACTCGTGGTGTTGGTGGTGTTCCTGTTCCTCCAGAACTGGAGAGCCACTTTGATACCCGTGCTTGCGATCCCGGTTTCGTTGATCGGTACATTCATTTTCTTTATCCCGTTCGGGTTTACGATCAATACGCTTACCATGTTTGCCTTCGTGCTCGCGATCGGTATAGTGGTGGATGACGCGATCGTTGTGGTGGAAGCCATTCAGCACAATATGGATCACGACAAGCTGTCGCCCAAAGATGCAACCATCAAGGCGATGAAGGAGATCTCGGCGCCTGTAATTGCTATCGCGCTGATCCTCGCTGCGGTGTTTGTTCCCGTTGGATTCGTTCCCGGTATCGTTGGAAAACTGTACCAGCAATTCGCGATCACTATTGCCGTATCGGTAATGATCTCGGCATTCGTGGCGTTGTCGCTTACACCGGCACTATCGATGCTGTTATTGAAACCTACCGATGAGAACAGGAAGAAGAATATTGTAGAGCGTGGCTTCGACAAATTCAACGAATGGTTTGGAAGAGTTACCAATCGCTACACGAATGGTGTTCGTAAGTGGATCAAAGGAACACGCTATGTTGTCGTGATGATGATATGTTTGTTTGTTGGACTGTACTTCCTGTTCAGCACCAAGCCCACCGGTTTCTTACCTGTTGAAGATGAGAAACGCGTGCTCGTAACTTATGAAATGCCGGAAGGCACGTCTACAACCCGCAACATCGCCATGATGCTCGAGTTGCAAAAAAGACTTGGCAACATGCATGCCGTTCGTGCTGCGGGTGGTCTTGCCGGGCTTAACGTTATCACATTCTCGAACAAATCAAATGTTGGCACCGTGTTCGTTAACCTCAAACATTGGGACGATCGTGATCTGAGTACCGAGGATGTTCCGCACGTGATGACCGAAATTTATAAACGTACTGCCGACATCAAAGAGGCTTCGATACGCGTGATCGCGCCACCTGCGATCCCAGGTCTCGGTCAGTCATCAGGTTTCACATTCGAGTTACTGCAGACAACCAGCCAGGACAACATAAAAGAGTTCGAAGGAGTAATGCGTAAGTTCCTCGGTGCCGCCAACCAACGCCCGGAGATCGCTGCCGCATTCTCGTTCTTCAATGCAAGAACTCCCAGCTATTCGATCGACGTCGATAAAGAGAAAGCGAAGAAGCTCGGTGTTAACGTATCTGAAGCCTACACAACACTCTCAACATTGTTGGGCAGTAGTTACGTGAACGACTTCAATATCTATGGTCGTAACTTCCGCGTGGTGGCACAGGCCGACACGCTGTATCGTCGCAGCCTGGAAGACATCGGTCAGTATCGTGTAAGGAACTCACAAGGCAACATGGTGCCGCTGAGTGCACTTATTACTTCGAAGATGATCGAAACACCGGCTGTTGTATCGCACTACAATCTCTTCCGTTCGGCTGAGATCAACGGTGCTGCGAAGCCAGGCTACAGCAGTGGTCAGGCCATCAAAGCACTCGAAGAAGTTGCCGCACAGGTATTGCCCGCAGGCTATAGCTACGACTTCTCGGCAATGAGCCGCGAAGAGATCAAGGCAGGTAATGCTACCGGTTTGATCTTCGCGATATCGATCGTGTTCGTGTTCCTGTTCCTCGCAGCATTGTATGAAAGCTGGGCCGTTCCGTTCTCCGTATTGCTCGCGGTTCCCATCGGTGCATTCGGTTCTATCCTCACGCTGATGTTCTTACCGAACCTCACGAACAACATCTATGCACAGATCGGTCTCATCACGCTTATCGGTCTCGCGGCCAAGAACGCGATCCTGATCGTTGAGTTTGCAAAGGAACGTACCGACAAAGGAATGGAAGTGGTGCAGGCAACGCTCGAAGCCGTTCAGCTTCGCTTGCGTCCCATCATCATGACATCGCTCGCATTCATCTTTGGTGTATTGCCGCTGGCATTCGCCGAAGGTGCCGGTGCGCAGGCGCGTAAAACCATCGGCTGGACCGTAGCAGGAGGGATGGTGGCAGCCAGTTCGCTCGCGATCTTTGTTGTGCCGGTGATGTTTGTTGGGATTATGAAGATTGCGAATAGGAAGAAGAAGCAAGAAGTGGTTGTATCGTAAGCGGTAAAAGGTGAACGGTATGCGGTATTCCTGATCTCGAAGAACTCCGGACCTCTTCGAAATTAGCTTCACCCGCTAACCGTTTACCGTTCACCGTTTACTATCTTCGTCGTATGACCAAAGACCTCGTTGCCCAGTTAAAACTTGTACCCGATCTTAAGACCGTTCCCGATGCGCAGCTTCAATGGCTTGCAGACAAAGGTGAGATAAGGTCTTACAACGACGGTGACAAAGTTTTTGGAAGGGGCGACGAGGTCGATGGTTTTAGCATAGTGCTGAATGGAAAACTTCAGCTCTACATGGTTCAGAATGGCAACCGTCGCGACCTCGGTGCTTACGAACCCTATGAAATTCTTGGTCGTCTGCCTTACTCACGAATGAAGGCAGCCAATGGCGAAGGCTTCGCTGTCGGCAATCTCGAATTGTTATTTCTTCATCGCGATCTTTTCCAGGAACTGATCAGCACCTGTCACGACGTTACCGAAGGGTTGGTTCATAACATGACCGATCGTGTTCGTGACTTCACAAAATTCCAGCAGCAGAACGATAAGATGATGGCACTGGGAAAACTTTCGGCAGGGTTGGCTCATGAGCTTAATAATCCTTCGGCAGCTATTGTGCGAAGTGCACAGGAGTTGAAGAAAGCACTGGCGGCAGCACCGGTGAAATTCAAAAAGGTGCTGAAGATCCAGGCCAACGACGAGACTGTTGATAACCTGAATAAAATTATCTTTAAAAAGATCGATAACAGGTCTTCCGTAAAGTTATCGTTATCGCAAAAGATGCAGCTGGAAGACGACATCCGGGCGTGGATGGATGAGGTTCCTGTGGATGCCGATGCAGAGATGTTTGCATACTTCGGCTTTACTGTTGATGATCTCGAAGAACTGAAATCATGTGTTCGCGCAGAAGATGTTGGTCCTGTGCTCGAATGGTTTGAACAGGTGTTATTAACGGAAAGTCTTGTTAATAATATCGATGAGGCATCCCGGCGTATCAACACACTCGTTAGTTCCGTGAAGGGCTACACGCACATGGACCAGGCACCGGAAAAACAACGGGTTGATATTCACGACGGCATCCGCAACACGCTCACGATGTTGAATCATAAGCTGAAGAAGTCGAACATTAAAGTCGTTGAAGATTTCAGGCATACGCCGCCCGAAGCAAATATTCTCGTAAGCGAGATGAACCAGGTGTGGACGAACCTGATCGACAACGCGATTGATGCCATGGAAGGCAGACCGAACAGTGTTCTCGAAATAAAGACGGAACGCGATCGCGAGTTCTCAGTTGTTTCCATCACCGACAACGGCCCGGGCATTCCAAAAGAGATCATCGATAAAATATTCGATGCCTTCTTTACGACCAAACCTATAGGAAAGGGCACCGGCCTCGGGTTGGATGTGGCGCAGAATATTGTGAACCAGCACAGCGGAAGAATAGAGGTGGAGTCCAAGCCAGGAACGACGACATTTAAGATCTGTTTCCCTACGAAGTAAACTGAATGAAGAAACCTATACTGTTAATTGTAGATGATGATGAGCAGGTGCTTCGTGCGGCAGCCCGCGATATCCGTAACGCTTACGGAAAAGATTATCGCATCATGAGCACCACTTCGGCTAACGAAGCACTCGGGTTGCTATCGGAGCTGAAGAACAAGAACGAAGTTGTTGCCCTGTTTCTTTCCGATCAACGAATGCCCGAGATGTTGGGTGTTGATTTCCTGAAGCAGGCGAAGTCTGCATTCCCAGAAGCAAAAAGAGTTTTACTGACAGCATATTCCGATATCGAAGCCGCCATTCGTGCAATCAATGATGTGCAGCTCGACTATTATTTAATGAAACCATGGGATCCGCCAGAAGAAAAACTGCTGCCGCCCATCAGCGAGTTGCTCGACGAATGGCAGAGTCATCATGTTCCGTCGTTCCATGGCATTCGGATCGTTGGCTATCAATGGTCGCCACGATCGCACCAGGTGAAAGATTTTCTTTCGGGTAACCTTGTGCCGTACCAGTGGCTCGACCTACAAGAGGACCCCGCTGCGAAAGAACTGCTGGACATTAATAAAATAGAGACTTCGCAATTGCCCGCCGTGTTCTTCGAAGACGGCTCGCATCTCGTGAATCCATCGGTGCAGGAGGTAGGCGAGAAGATCGGCATGCAAAGCCAGGCGAAGCTTACAATGTACGATGTGGCCATCATCGGCGCTGGTCCTTCGGGATTGGCCGCAGCGGTGTATGGCGGATCGGAAGGATTGAAGACCGTGATGATCGAACGTCACGCGCCGGGTGGACAAGCCGGCACAAGCTCACGCATCGAAAATTACCTCGGCTTCCCCAACGGCTTGAGTGGCGCCGAGCTGTCGCGAAGAGCGATGTCGCAGGCAACACGATTCGGAGTCGAGTTTTTGTCGCCACAGGAAGTGACCGACATCTCGATGAAGGATAACTATAAGGTGATTACTTTGAAAGACGGTGGTGTGTTGAATGCGCGTAGTGTGATCATTACTACCGGTGTCGATTACCGTTCCCTTGAAGCGGAGGATGTTGAGAAGTTCACCGGCGCCGGCGTTTATTACGGAGCATCGAATACAGAAGCGCATGCCTGCAAAGATCAGGATGTTTATATCGTTGGCGGTGGAAACTCGGCGGGTCAGTCGGCTATGTACCTGTCGAACCATGCGAAGCGTGTATTCATCGTGATCCGCAAGAAAGACCTGTCGGCAACGATGTCGCAATACCTGATCGACCAGATAGCAGCGACGAGTAATATCGAGGTACTCGGCGAGACATTGGTTGGTAAAGTTTACGGCTTCGATAAACTCGAAGAGGTTTGTTTGGAAGACCTGAACACGAAGGAACGCAGGCAGGTGAAAGCTGCCGCGTTATTCATTTTCATTGGCGCGAAGTCGGTAACGGATTGGATCAGGCTGAATGTTATAAAAGACGGCAAAGGTTTTATTGAAACCGGCCGCGATCTTTTGAAATACGACGACTTCAAGAAGTCGTGGAAGCTGAAACGTGAGCCTTATTTGTTAGAGACCTGCAGCCCGGGAATTTTCGCTGCTGGTGATGTGAGATCGGGAGCGATGAATCGTGTTGCGTCTGCCGTGGGCGAAGGAGCGATGGCGATAAAGTTTGTTCACGAATATCTTGCAGAGAACTAATGAGAGATTACTTCTTGCGAAGATGTGCAGGCGTTAATCTCCTTTCAATCAATTCAAAGACCAGTTCAATTGCCAGCGCCAGTATTGCCGCTGGTATTGCTCCTTTCAATATCATCTGCGTATTGTTGAGCGCGAGTCCTGTTACAATATATTCTCCCAATCCACCGGCCCCGATGAACGCTGCGAGCGTCGCTGTGCCCACATTGATCACGGCAGCCGTGCGGATGCCCGCCAGTATAGAAGGTGCCGCCAATGGCAGGCTCACATAGCGCAGCTTCTGCATTCGCGACATGCCCAGGGTTGCTGCTGCTTCCTTCAGCAACGGATCGATACCGCGAAGACCGGTGATGGTGTTCCGAAGAATTGGGAGTACCGCATAAACAAGCAGCGCGACAATAGCCGGCAGCGACCCGATGCCAAACACCGGTATCATGATCGCAAGCAAAGCGATAGATGGAATAGTTTGCAGCAGCCCTGCAACATAAAGGAAGAAGTTGGAGACACCCGGCTTAAAGCTTAACCAGGTACCTAACGGCAGGGCGACAATAATCGCCAATGCCAATGCGGTAAACGTGAGGTAAAGATGCTGCAATATTTTATTGAGGAGATCGTTGTTTGTTTTTTCTGATTTCGTGCCGAGGAATTCTTTTGCAATGGTCTCAAATGATTTCTTACCGTACACGGCATCTGCATTCATCTTGCTCATATCTCCTTCGCTGATCTTGCCGGTAAGTTGATCGATAACTTCAATAGCATCTTTATTGAGATCCGATCTATAAAATGAGACAGCTTCATACCTGGGGAAGAAGTTTTTGTCGTCTTTAAGAATGATAAGATTGTTTACCGAGATCTCCCCGTCAGTTGAATAGCAATCAGTAATATCAATTTTACCATTTAGAAGCGCCTCGTAAGCAAGGCCATGTTCCAACGCGGTTGGTTTTTGTGGCAGGTCATACGTGTTCGCCAGCGCTTCCCATCCATCTTGTCTTTTTAGAAATTCGTAGCTGATCCCTGCTTTTAACTCCGGATGATCTTTAAGCTCCGAGATCGATTTTAGTCCCGACTTAACGACGAGTGAATATGTGTTATTAAATCCATAAGGCTTGCTGATGCTGAGGCCGAGCTTATTTAGCTCATTGATCTTGCCTCTCAATATTTCTCTCGTGATGGTCCCGGTGTATTCGGGATAGATATCGATCTCACCTTTCCTCAATGCTTCGAAGCACACGAGGGTTCCGCCAAGATTGAATTTTCTTTCCACAACAAACCCTTTCGACTCCAACAGTTGAGCGAGCATTTCGCTTAAAATGTATCCTTCGGTAAAATGTTTGGAGCCCACACGAATGACCTTTTGTGCGTTACTATCACACAGTGCGAGGCAAAATATCACCACGAATAATATTCGCTTCACGTGAGGAATTGTTCTGTTAAGTCTGCGGAATAAAAGGACTGTGTGGCGCGGCCATTCTCCAGCTTTACGAAGCTATCGGCCTTGAGACGAACGATGTCGGTGACGTTGTGTGTGACAACAATGATGGTGAGATGAAATAGTTGCCTGAGTTCAACGATCTTACCCTGGAGGTATGTGCGGGTATTGTCGTCCAGAGAACTGAATGGCTCGTCGAGAAGTAATACAGGCGGTTTCAGGAACAATGCACGGCAAAGGGCAACGCGTTGTTGTTCTCCCCCGGAGAGCTCCAACGGATATTTGTTTATATAAGAAGATGGAAGGTCGGTGAGATCTAACAATTCTTTCACCCTGGATGGATGTTCTTCACCTGCGATCTTTCCCGGGATAGCAATGTTTTGTGCGACAGTGAGGTGGGGAAATAGTCCATTTCCCTGGATCAGGTAACCGATTTGTCTCCGGCGTGGGGCAATAACTTTCCCGGAAGAAGGCGCAACGATCCCGTTAATTATCTTTAACAGCGTTGATTTTCCGCCACCACTTTTCCCGATGATAGCAGTGAGTGTTTCTTTGGGGAAGATGGCAGAGACGTCATTGAGGACGAGACGTTCGCCATAGCTCTTGCTGATTCCTATCAATTCTACTCCACTCATGGGGCCTGCCCCGACATGCGCACTTACTTGAAGCTGCAGGTTTAGTATGTCGGGGTAGAAAAGATAGGAAACAATACTGATTTTTTACTCGTGATCGGTTTCCAGCATATTCACCGCGAGGTAGCATACCATGTAGAATGTAATTAACTCGCCATCGCTTAATGTATTTCCTGGCACGATATTTACGATCCGGTTTATCGTCGATCGCTCAGGGAGTGTTGTTGACGAAGATCCCAAAAGGTTTCTGAGTCGCATCTGAGAGATGATCCTTTGAACTTGAGCACTGGGTAATGCCAGCGAAAGGAGAGAGGTTGACTTAAGAGGCCGCATCCACGGGATGTGGCCTCTTTTAAAATTTTATTTTTTTAACACCTATTCTAATCAAAATGGAATACTTACAAGACAAAAGAAAACCCCGGCCAAGAAAGAAAATGGCTGGTGTGCTGATAGCAAGCTCAGATGTAGTTCGTTCAGCAAATCGTTCATTCTCCCCACAAAAAGACGATACCGATAAACTTCGTCTTTCATAACGATGGAGATGTCATCTGTAATCCCCGTTGAGTACAGCGTAACTGCTTCCTCCATCAATGAAGCTAAACGTTTGTTCAGGGCCGCCACCCATCGGTTGTTAAACATTGGCGAGTGGAACCGGCTGTGTCATGGCCTTTCTGCGATCTTCAGGATAAGCGACGAGAGCGGAAGGATCATCAATAGAAAAGTACGCGCTCACGATCATGTAAAGATCAACGACAACGACCTTCATGTTGCAAGACTGGTGACTTATAAAAAACCTTCCGGTAAAGCCGAGAGTATGTCTATCGAATTGACCGACGGCCAGGGTGAGGGAGGCGAAGAGCTCTTCGAGATCAAGAGATATAACAACGTTGTTACCGCCATCGTGCATGAGCCAACAAAGCCGGAAGTGTCGAAAAAACTTTCCTTTGTATCGCCATTGGAATGGTCTACCTTGGTGAAACGGCTGTTGTCGCCCGAGGTAAATGGATAAAGATCTCGCAGAACAGAAGACCAAAGAATTTCTAAAAGCAGCAGGTGGAGCAGGTACAATTTGGAATGTCGTTGACATTCTGAAAGAAGGTCCTGAAGGATACCAGTTTTGCTTTGATCTAGCCCTCGACATGGAAAATAAAGATCTCGTAAAGATCTTGTACTGCCTTTATCCTTCGAAGGTAATGGTGGAGATGACTTTGAAAGCTGCTACCTACTGACCTGCGATGTAGCTCTGCAGATGCGAGATCGTCGACTTCTGCTCTTCGATAATAGAACGCACCACGTCGGTGATCGAGATCACACCAACTACAGTACTTCCTTCCATTACAGGCAAGTGACGAAAGCGACGGGTGGTCATGAGCTCCATGCAATCTTCGATACTGCTCTCAGGCGTAACGGTGACAGGATCTTTGGTCATGAGCTCGCCGATCGTAGTTTCTTTCGAAGACCTTCCTTTCAGGATGATCTTACGCGCATAGTCGCGTTCTGAAAAAATGCCAATCAACCTATCGTTCTCGGTGATCAGGAGTGCCCCGATATTTTTCTCGGCCATTATTTCAATGGCGTTGTAAACGATGGTGGTAGGGGTGACTGAAAAAACGTTAGTCTTTTTGGCGCCTTTGCCTTCAAGAATATTGATAACCTTTCCCATTTTTGTCGCTGTTTAGGGTAACAAACGATTGAAAATAAGATTTTTGCAAGAATTTACAAAAGGAAATCCCCCGAAAACACCGATTAGGATTGTATTAGCCTCATTAGCAAGTCGAATGCGGGGAAGATTCCCAGAACGATCATCAATACGAGGAATATGAAGTTCAGGATCGCAATCGACCAGGAGACATTCACGGGTTCCACGGAACCGTCTTTGTCGAACATCTGGATGATGACGCGGAAATAATAATAGACGCTGATCGCCGATGTTATCACGGCCAGGATCACCAGCGGAACCAGGTTAGCAGACAACGCAGCGATGAACACCAGGTACTTCGCTGTAAATCCAGCCATCGGAGGAATGCCGGCCATCGACATCAATGCAACGATCATTGTTACAGCAAGCCACTTATTGCGATAATATAATCCTGAAAATGATCCGCCGTTCTCTTCCACTTTTATTAACACAGAGAAAGCAGCAAGTGATGAAACCGAATATGCTGCGAGATAGAAAATGATGGGAAGCGGGTTCACAAAGTTTCCATTCGCCAGCGCAACGAAGCCAAGAAGAATATATCCAACGTGGGCGACACTCGAATACGCGAGCATCCTTTTTACTTTCTGCTGGTAGATCGCTGTGATGTTTGGGATCACTAATGTGAGCACCACCATCGCATATACGATATTGACCCAATGTGAAGCCGTGAGGCAGAAAATGATTCCGAAGATCCTCCAGAAGGCAGCGATCGCTGCAATCTTCACCACCGTTGCCATCAATGATGTGATTGCTGTTGGCGCTCCTTCGTATACATCGGGCGCCCAGAAATGGAAGGGCACCGACGAGATCTTGAACGCAAGTCCAACCATCATCAACACAACGCCTGCATAAAAATAGGCCGGGAGTGCATCCGGGTTATCCTTCACAAAGTTGAAGATCTCTCCGAGGTTGAATGAATGACTTGCCCCGTAAACTAATGCAATACCGAAGATGAGGAAGCCGGTGGCGAACGAACCCATCAGGAAATATTTGAACGCCGACTCGATGGAGCTGAGGCTGTCTTTCTTACTGCCTGCGAGTGCATACAATGAAAGAGAAAGTATTTCGAGACCGAGGAACAACATCGCCATGTTGTTGAATGAGGCCATGATAACCGCTCCAAGCACAACGAATATTACCAACGATGTTTTGTCTGTCTGATGTTCTCCCTGCCTGAGATATCCTGCGGACATCCACAACCAGAACACTGTAACGATAACGATGAGCCATGTAAATGCAACGGCAGATCCATCGAACATCAGCATGGCGTTGAACGCAGGCGCGCTTTCGGCGTGATTGGTATACCACGGCAGGAACGCGAGGGCTCCCGCAAGACCGAGAATAACAACCAGTGTTAACCAACGTTTTAAGTTGACGATCTCGGCAATCAATGCCAGTATTCCAACACCGGCAATAGTGAAGAGGGTATTCATGGCCGGATGAACGGGGTTAAGTCAGGTAATGAATTTACAAGCGCGCTGACCGACGATTCGGAAACCGCCATCAGCGGACCGGGATAGACACCAATGATAATGATCAGCAACACAACAGGGTAGAGGACAACCTTCTCCGAAATTGAAAGATCGGTAAATGAAGCAAGACCGGGTTGCAGTTCGCCCGACATTGCCTTTTGAAATGCGACGAGCATGTACACAGCTCCGAGGATAATGGTGAGTCCCGCAATTGCACCGATCCAAACCTGGTATTGAACCAATGAGTTGATCAGCAGGAATTCGCCAATGAAACCGCTCGTGAGCGGAAGCGCAACACTGCCGAGCATGATAACGACAAAAGCCGTTGTGAACTTCGGAGCCACGTTTCTTATACCGCCAAGATCTTTGAACTCTGCGCTGCCGGCCTTTTGCTCTATGATATCAATAAGATAGAAGAGACCCACAACTACCAAACCGTGACTGAACATCTGGATCATGGCGCCTTGGATGCCGATGATACTCCGTGTGAACACACCTGCGGAGATCAGTCCAACGTGCGCGATGGATGAATAAGCGACGAGTGTTTTAAGGTTCTTTTGAACGAGGGCGATGCATGAAGCATACACGATACCGATCACTGAAAGGATCAACGCAACGTTCGAGAACTGAACGACTGCGAATGGTACCACGGGGATCAACCAGCGGATCACGCCATAGATACCCATCTTCAGCATGATGCCCGACAACAACATGGTTCCCTGCGTGGGAGCTTTCGTATATGTATCGGGTTGCCATGTATGGAAAGGGAATATCGGCATCTTGATGGCGAACGCCACGAAGATCATCCAGAAAACAAAACGTTGCTGTCCAGGTTGCATGCGCTGACCAATCTCGTAGAAGACGTTGAGACTGAAAGCATTTGGACCGAGGGGCCGGTCGCCCGTCATGTACACAAACAGGATCCCGACCAGCATGAGCAAGCTGCCCACCAAAGTATAGATAAAGAATTTGATCGTGATCTTTCCTCCTTTTCCTTCGCGACCCCAGATGAGACAGATCAAATAGATCGGTATCAACGCCAGTTCCCAGAAGACATAGAACAGTATGACATCGAAGGACGTGAATACACCGATCAACGCAGCCTGCATCAGTAACACCAGTCCGTAAAACAATGAAGGCCTGTTGAAATTCTTATCCGAAGAGGAGAGGATAATGAGTGGAACGAGTACGGTTGTGAGCAACACCAATGGAAGACTGATGCCATCGATGCCCACGTTGAAGCTGATGCCGAAACTATATGGCATCGGGATTACAATAGAAAACTGACGTTCTGCACCGGGAATGAAGTTGATCCACGCGTAGATCGATACGGCCAACTCGACAACGGCGCCGCCCAATGCGAGCCACTTCGGGTTTTTGTGACGCATGCCCACCAGTAGCAGGAACATGAACATCGGGAATAATATGAGGAATACCGTGATGTACATGCTACCAGTTGATTGTGTAACCCAGGATCAAAATAATTCCGACTACCATTACGAAGAGGTAATAACCAATGCTTCCGTCCTGGAAGAAGCGGAGACCACGGCTTCCATACACGACCGTCTTTCCAAGGCCATTCACGATACCATCGATGCCCAGGCGTTCAACAATGTTGTCGAGCACTTTTGAAAGAGCATAGAGCGGTTTTACGATGATGGCGTTGTAGAGCTCATCGACATAATATTTGTAAGTGAGAACGCGGCGCACGCCTGTAGTCTCTTCGGGATCGACAGAAGTGTCGTTTCTTCTTACGTACATGTTGTAAGCGAGGAAGATGACGACCAGGGTGAGAGCAACTACAACGATCATGAGAATGATCTCGGTACTGTGATTTGCTTCGTGAGCTTCAACTGGCGCAAGCACGGGCTGAAGGAAGTTGGCCATGGCATGATGTCCACCCAGGGCTTCTGGAATGTTTAGGAAACCACCGAGCACGCTCAAGGCTGCGAGGACCATCAAAGGCACGGTGATGCTCTTTGGTGATTCGTGAATATGACTCATGGCATGTTCGCCGGCACGCTCACTTCCGAAGAATGTCATGAACAGCAGGCGGAACATGTAGAATGCCGTCATCAATGATGTAAGCAACGACAGCGCCCAAACTATTTTGTTGTGTTCGAATGCTGCCGCGAGGATCTCGTCTTTAGAGAAGAAACCAGCGAAGGGAGGAATACCCGAGATGGCAAGAACACCAATGATGAATGTGAGATACGTTACAGGAAGATATTTTCTTAAACCTCCCATCTTACGAAGATTCTGTTCGCCACCGAGAGCGTGGATCACGCTGCCGGCTCCAAGGAACAACAATGCTTTGAAGAACGCGTGAGTGACAACGTGGAAGATACCTGCAGTGAATGCGCCCAATCCTAATGCTACGAAGATCAATCCGAGCTGACTTACTGTAGAGTAGGCAAGAACCTTCTTGATGTCATTCTGAGCGATGGCGATTGATGCAGCGAGAAGAGCAGTTGCAAGTCCGACGATCATTATGACCTCCATCGAGATCGGCGACATGAGATACAATATGTTGTTGCGGACAACCATGTAGATACCGGCTGTTACCATCGTTGCTGCGTGGATGAGCGCCGATACGGGAGTAGGACCGGCCATCGCATCGGGCAACCATGTGTAGAGAGGGATCTGAGCGCTCTTGCCCATCGCTCCAACAAAGAGGAGCAGCGTGATAGTTGTTGTAATTGCCGTGTTGTGATTACCGCCGAATACTGTTCCGTAGTCGAGCGAACCGTAGTTCATAAAGATCATTACGATACCGATCAGCATACCAAGGTCACCAATCCTGTTCATAATAAATGCCTTGTTTGCCGCGCTGTTGTATTCCTGGTTCCTGAACCAGAAACCGATCAACAGGTAAGAGCACAAGCCAACACCTTCCCAACCCACGAACATGATGAGGTAGTTCGAACCCATGACCAGCAGGAGCATGAAGAATACGAACAAGTTCAGGTATGAGAAAAACCTGTTTTGCCCTTCATCGTCGTGCATGTAGCCGATGGAGTAGACGTGGATGAGGAAACCAACGCCGGTGATAACGAGAATGAAGATCAGCGAAAGCGGGTCTATTAGAAAACCGAAGGTGCTTTCGAAGCTGCCTGCTTTGATCCAGGTGAAGAGATCGATCTGTACCGGGCCAGATGTTGTGAAGAATGTATAAACACCGACCAGGAAAGCTAACAACATCATGCCGCACGCAATGGTGGCGGCAACATACTTCTGAAGCCTGTTTACATTCAGGGAGATCAGTAAGAATCCCAGCAGGGGAAATAACGGTATGAGGGCTGCTGCTACCATTTCAACCTGTTAAGAACATTAATGTCAATTGTACGAATGCCGCGATACATGACCACGAGGATTGCGAGACCTACGGCGACTTCGGCGGCAGCTACGGCCATGATGAAGAACACGAATACCTGGCCTGCGGGATCGTTGAGGTAGGCAGAGAATGCCACCAATAGCAGGTTAACCGCATTCAACATGAGCTCGATGCACATGAAGATAATGATACCATTGCGGCGAAAAAGAACCCCGACCACGCCAATGCTAAACAGAATGGCAGAGAGCCAGAGATAGTAATCTATGGGTACGCTGTTGATCATGAAAAAAACTATTTCACGTCAGTGTGTTCCGATTTACCTAACATAACAGCACCGACCATTGCGGCAAGCAACAATACGGAGGTCACTTCAAATGGTATCAGAAAATCACTAAACATTACTTTTCCTAAATTCTTCACCAGGCTGATCTCGCCTGTGGCCACACGCGCCTCCACCAATTGCTCCGTTCCTTTCAGCGAACCGATGATGACGATCATCAGCAATCCGCCGCAAACTGTGGCCATGATCTTTAATATGGTAGACTTATGTGGCTCCGATTCTCTATTGAGATTGAGGAGCATGATCACATAGAGGAAGAGCACCATAATGGCGCCCGCGTAAACGATGATGTGCACGACAGCCAGGAACTGCGCGTTGAGGAGCACGTAGTGACCAGCGATGCAAAAGAATGTTACAATAAGATAGAGGACGCTGTGAATCGGGTTGCGCGACACAACGACCATAACTGCTGCCAGTATGGCCAGGAAGGAGAGGAAGTAGAAGAAGTTAAGCGTCACGTTACTTATTATGGCTTAGCTGCTTGTTCTGTTTGAACGCCAGAACTTCAGGCGTCTGTCTTTTCGTTACGTCAATCCGCTCATCCACACCCTCCACAAGTTTATCCTTTCCGTAGATAAATCCAGTTCTTGTATAATCCGTTTCCACGATCCTGTCGGTAAGGAAGATCGCTTCTTTAGGACATGCTTCTTCGCACAAACCGCAGAAGATGCAACGCAGCATATTGATCTCGTAGACTGATGCATATTTTTCTTCGCGGTATAAATTTTCTTCGCCACGTTTTCTTTCGGCAGCTGTCATGGTAATGGCTTCGGCAGGGCAGGCAACGGCACAAAGACCGCATGCCGTACAGCGCTCTGCACCTTTGTCGTCGCGTTTAAGAACATGCTGACCTCTCCACACTGCACTGATCTCGCGTGTTACTTCCGGAAACTTAACCGTAGCAGCGCGCTTGAACATGTGGCGGAATGTTATCACAATACCACTCAGTATGGCAGGAATGTACAGGCGCTCCGCAAGCGTCATTTCCCTTTTTACTACCAGTTTCGAGCGATTAGTCAGCATTACTTATTAGTCAACAGTACTATGTATCCAGTTACCAGAATATTAACTACAGCCAGCGGGATCAAACCCTTCCAGCCCAAATTCATCAGCTGATCATAACGGAAGCGTGGGATTGTCCAACGGATCCACATGTAGAAGAAGATGAAGAAGAAGATCTTCGCGAACAGTGCTATCGTTCCAAGGATCGTGATCATGTTGTGATCCAGTCCAAGGTCGTTCATGAACGGGAAGTTGTAACCTCCGAAGTAGAGTGTTGCAATCACCGCCGACGATACGAACATGTTGATGTACTCTGCGAACAAGTAGAACGCAAGCTTAAAGCTGCTGTATTCTGTATGATATCCGCCCACCAATTCTGTTTCACATTCAGGAAGATCGAAAGGTGTGCGATTGGTTTCAGCGAAAGCGCAGATCAGAAAGATCAGGAAACCTACAGGTTGATAAACGATGTTCCAGAAATTCCACTGGCTGCCAACACCGCCTGCCTGTTGTGCACTGAGCTCGTTCAGGCTCAACGTGCCGGTCATCAATATCAATGCGATGATAGAAAGACCCATCGCTATTTCGTAGCTGATCATTTGTGCCGAAGCGCGAATGGCGCCAAGCAATGAGAACTTGTTGTTCGAAGCCCATCCGCCGATCATGATGCCGTAAACACCGATAGACACGACTCCAAACACATAAAGAATACCGACGTTCAGATCTGCGATCTGCAATGGGTATTCAGTTCCGTTGATCTCAATTGTACTGCCCCATGGTATCAACACACCGGCCATCAATGCTGTGAGCATAGCGATGCATGGTCCGAGTACAAACAGAAACTTATTAGATACAACGGGAATGATCTCTTCCTTCATGAGGAACTTGAGTCCATCGGCCATAGGCTGAAGGATACCCCATGGACCTGCGCGGTCGGGACCAACGCGGTCTTGCAGGAAGGCTGCAACTTTCCGTTCTGCGTAAGTTGAGTAGGCAGCAACGCCGAGCGTGAGGCCGAAGATGCCACCACACATGATCAGTTTATATATGAGAAAGTCAGTCATTTTGTGTTGCTGTCTCAGGGAGTTGTTTTCCTTTCTGGAATTCGATCTGCCTGTCGATCTCTTTTTTCAATTTCTGCATGTCGACATACTCGTAGTGATTTTGGGCGATCACCGAGCTTCGCTCGATGTGTCGTGGTCCTTCAACCACCCAGTCGCTCATGATCTTATGATCGTATCGGCATTCGTTGCAAATATATTCTTTTACTTCTCCGTATTGATCTTTCCGGGCTGAAACCCTGAGTACTTCGTCGCCTTTTGTCCACAACACTACTTTTCCTGAGCACCTGGGGCAATCGCGATGAGCATCGAGTGGTTTTGTGAACCACACCCTGCTCTTGAAGCGGAATGTTTTATCGGTGAGAGCACCCACAGGACAAACATCGATCATGTTACCTGAGAAATCGTTGTCGATCGCTTTTTCGATGTAAGTACTGATCTCTGAATGATCTCCGCGATTTAATACACCATGAACGCGATTATTTGTGAGCTGATCGGCAACGAATGTGCATCGATAGCACAGGATGCAACGCGTCATGTGCAATTTGATATGCTCACCAATGTCGATCTTCTCGAATGTTCTGCGGTCTTCTTCGTATCTCGTTTTGGCAACACCGTGCTCGAAGGCGAGATTCTGAAGATCACATTCGCCAGCCTGGTCGCAGATAGGGCAATCGAGCGGGTGATTGATCAAAAGGAACTCTACAACACCTTTACGTGCTTCGAGAACTTCGGGAGACGTAATGTTTTGAACAACCATGCCGTCCATTACAGGAGTGCGGCACGAAGCTACAAGCTTCGGCATGGGACGGGGATCTTTTGCGGAGCCCTGTGTTACTTTCACCAGACACACACGGCATTTGCCACCTGTATCTTTTAAAGTTGAATAGTAGCACATGGCGGGTGGAACAACCTCGCCACCGATCATTCGTGCGGCGTTAAGTATTGTTGTGCCATCCGGCACTTCAACATCAATTCCGTCTATTGTAACCTTTGCCATATTATGCTACAGTCAAAACTTTTCCACTTACAAAAGGCTCGATCTCAAAATGCTTCGGGTTCTTCACCTTTTCAGGATACTTCACGTGATATTCGAACTCTTCCCTGAAGTGCCTGATAGCGCTTGCTACCGGCCATGCAGCGGCATCACCCAATGGGCAAATCGTATTGCCTTCAATTTTCTTAGCAACATCAACCAGCAGGTCAATATCACTCATGTGACCATGACCTGTTTCCAATCGATGAAGGACTTTCTCCATCCAACCAGTGCCTTCACGGCAGGGGCTGCATTGTCCGCATGATTCATGATGATAGAATCGTGTGAACGTCCAGAGATTTCTTACGATGCACGATGTTTCATCGTATACGATAAATCCACCTGAACCGAGCATCGTTCCGGTAGCGAATCCGCCATCGGCAAGCGACTCATAAGTCATGAGCCTGTTCTCACCTTTGGCTGTCTTGAGGATAAGATCGGCAGGAAGAATTGGTACCGATGATCCACCGGCAACAACTGCTTTCAGCTTACGGCCTTTCCAAATGCCGCCACAATATTGATCTGAATAGATAAACTCTTCAACGGGAAGACCTAACTCGATCTCGTAAACGCCCGGCTTGTTGATGTGACCGCTGGCAGAGATGAGCTTCGTTCCTGTACTTTTTCCAATGCCGATCTTTGCATATTCATCGCCACCAAAGTTCACGATAGAACAAACAGCAGCGATAGTCTCCACATTGTTCACAACAGTAGGGGAGGCATACAAACCGGCAACGGCAGGGAACGGAGGTTTCAAACGTGGATTGCCACGCTTGCCTTCGAGCGACTCGAGCAACGCAGTTTCTTCACCGCAGATGTATGCGCCACCACCGGGATGAACATACAGGTCGAGTGAATAGTCGGTGCCGAGAATATTTTTACCGAGGAATCCATTAGCGTAAGCTTCCTGGATTGCTTTCTCGAGGATCCTGATGAGATACATGTACTCGCCGCGCACATAGATGTACGAAGTATTCGCGCCAAGTGCATAACTGGATGTGATCATTCCCTCAACCAACACGTGAGGGATCTTTTCCATGAGGTAGCGGTCTTTGAATGTTCCGGGCTCGCTTTCGTCGGCGTTGCAAACGAGATATCTCGGTTTGGTCGACTTGCGATCGAGGAAACTCCATTTCATACCGGCGGGAAAGCCGGCACCACCACGACCGCGAAGTCCCGATTTCTTTACCTCTTCGGTAACGGCATCGGGCGTCATGGTTTTCAATGCTTTTTCAACAGAAGCGTACCCGCCTTTGCTGCGGTACACCGAAAATGTTTCGATGCCTGGTACGTTGATATGTTCTAATAATAACTGGCGTCCCATAGATCAATTCATTACTCTTTGATCCTTCATATAACTACTTCTCTTACCGGAAGTCTTAAGCTTTTCGATAAGCTCATCCACTTTCTCATTGGTAAGGTTCTCATAGAACTCTGCTCCGCATTGCAACATAGGGGCTGTTCCGCAAGAGCCGAGACATTCTACTGTCTTTAGTGTAAACATTCCGTCGGATGTTGTTTCACCTTCCGAAATGCCAAGTTTCTTTTCAAAATGTTCAATGATGTCATCTGAACCACGCAGCCAGCATGGGCCCGTGCGACAAACTTCTATTAAACACTTGCCTACAGGTTTCAGGTTGAACATCGAGTAGAACGTTGCGACTTCGTAAACTTCAACCGGCTTTATCGAAAGCAGGGAAGCAACGTAGTCCATCGTGTCGGTGCTCAGCCACCCGTCGAACTCCGATTGAGCCAGATGAAGTAATGGCAACAATGCAGACTTCTGTTTGCCCTCGGGATAGCGGGCAATTATGTTTTTTGCTAATGCGAGAGCTTCGGGACTGAATTCCATATTATGCATCAAGTTCTCCGGCGATGACATTCATGCTACTCATTGTAAGAATAGCGTCTGATAGCATCGAACCTTTAATGATCTCTGAATATGCCTGGTAAAATATAAAACAAGGTCTTCTGTAGTGTAAGCGGAATGGTGTGCGACCACCATCGCTGATCAAATAAAATCCAAGCTCTCCGTTTCCGCCTTCAACACAATGATATACTTCTCCTTTCGGAACATCGGTTTCACCCATCACGATCTTGAATTGATAGATGAGAGCTTCCATGTTGTTATAAACTTCCTCTTTGGGAGGTAAATAGAACTCCGGCACTTCTGCGTGGAACGGACCAGAAGGCAACTTCGCAAGCTTATCAAGCGCCTGGCGAATGATGCCCAGCGATTGCCACATCTCTTCCTGGCGAACCATGAAGCGATCGTAAACATCTCCGTTGATACCAACCGGTATGTTGAAGTCGAATTCTTCGTAAGACGAATAAGGTTTTGCAACACGCACGTCGTAGTCTACGCCGGCAGCGCGGAGATTCGGGCCTGTGAAACTATAGTTCAGCGCGCGTTCTGCATTGATGCCACCGCAGCCGATCGTACGGTCCATGAAGATCCTGTTGCGTTTAAGGAGATTTTCGAACTCCTTCAGCACTTTCGGGAACTCGACCAGGAACTTGTCGATCTTATCCCATGCTTTTTGTGAGAAATCTCTTTCGAAACCACCGATGCGACCAATGTTGGTGGTGAGTCGTGCTCCGCAAATCTCTTCGTAGATCTCGTATACAAGCTCACGTTGCTGGAACATGTACACGAACCCGGTAAGCGCGCCGGTATCGACACCAATAACTGCGTTGCAAACAACGTGGTCGGTGATGCGTGCGAGTTCCATAATGATGATCCGCATGTATTGAACACGCTTGGGGATCTCGGTCTTCAGAAGTTTTTCGACCGTCATGTGCCAGCCGATGTTGTTGATCGGCGCTGAGCAATAGTTGAGGCGGTCGGTGATAGGAGTGATCTGGTTGTAAGGCCTTCTCTCCGAAAGTTTTTCGAATGCGCGATGGATGTAACCGATGGTGGGCGTGGCTTCAACGATAATTTCACCGTCCATCTTGAGGACGTTTTGAAAAATGCCGTGCGTTGCCGGGTGAGTAGGGCCCAGGTTAAGGTAAGAGTATTGCTTCTCTTCCGGTTGTACTTTGTCGATATCGGTGGTAGTGTCTGCCATTATCGTCCAAACATCTCGTCTTGTTTATCTTCTCGTGTCTGATCTTCGAGCGGGTATTCTTTCCGCATCGGGAATATGATCATGTCTTCCACATTCAATATGCGCTTCAGGTTGGGGTGACCATCGAAGGTAACTCCGTAGAAGTCGTAAGTCTCGCGTTCCATCCAGTTGGCCGCTGCAAAGACGTTTGTCAATGTGGGCACCTGTGGATTTTCTTCGGGTAAGTAGATCTTCAATCGCACGCGGTGATTGCTCACCATGTTGTGAAGCTGGTATACAATTGCGATAAATCCAGCGGGGCCTTCGTTGCTAACTACGATGTCGGAAGCCTGGCCTGTGATCGTTCGCCTGCTTTCGTCGGTGTGCGGATAATGAACAGCGAAGAGTGTTGTGAGGAACTGGTATTTCGTTTCGGGATTTTCGTACAGGTGCTCAATGATCTCGATGATCCTGTCTTTCTTTAGTGTAACGGTCAGGAAATCGTAAAGCTGTTCGACCAGTAACACCTGATCTTCGAACTTTTCTTTGAGGATGTTTACTACTTTCTCGTCCTGACTATCGGCCATTTTTATTCGATCCCGTATTTGTTAAGCATTGCTTTGTATTCTGGTGAGTCGCGCCTGCGGAGCGATTCTGTTTCCACCAGTCTTTGGATCTTTATCACGCCGTCTATGATCTGTTCGGGGCGCGGAGGACATCCGGGCACGTAAACATCTACGGGTATGATGCGATCAATTCCCTGAAGCACGCTGTAAGTATCGAAGATGCCTCCACTGCTGGCGCAAGCGCCAACGGAGAGCACCCAGCGGGGTTCGGCCATTTGTTCATAAACCTGGCGGAGTACCGGTCCCATTTTCTTGGCGATGGTGCCCATCACCATGAGAAGGTCGGCCTGACGAGGTGAGAAGCTGAGGCGTTCGGCGCCAAAGCGGCCAAGATCGTAATGTGCGCCCATGGTGGCCATGAATTCGATGCCACAGCATGAGGTAGCGAAGGGCAGGGGCCAGATGGAATTCTTACGTGCCATCCCCACTACCTTTTCTAAACTTGTTGCAAAAAAGCCAGTGCCTTCTATGCCGTCGGGTTTTTCACCGATGGAGATATTGCGCCTTGTTGTTGTTATGTCTTCCATACTCAATCCTCCCATTTCAGGGCTCCTTTTTTCTTGATATAGAAGAAACCGACCATTAGCAGTACCATGAATACCAGCATCTCGATGAAGCCGGTCATTTTCAGATCTTTAAAATTGACCGCCCATGGGTACATGAAGATCACCTCAACATCGAAGAGTACAAAGAGAATAGCGACTACAAAGTACTTGATATTGAAGGGGATACGAGCATTTCCTTTTGATTCGATACCACACTCGAATGAGTCGAGCTTTATTTTGCTCTTCTTTTTTGGGCCCAAAGCGTGAGTTGCTACCATGATCAACACTACAAAACCGAGTGCGAAGAGGAACATGAGCCCTATTGGTAGATAAGCGGTTAGGTTAGAGTTCTCCATATCTATATGCGCAACAAAGAAATTGCGTAAAACGATCCGCGTGCAATTTACTACACGGGGGAAAATTACACTGTTTTAGCGGAATTAATTCGGTATTTAGACGATTTCTAAACGGGGGGTACGAGGTGACGAGGTGACAAGATGACGAAGTGACGAAGTGACGATATGACGAGGTGAGGAAGCTGTCAGGTTTTCCGGAGACACTTTCTAAAGGAGGAGATTAGATTGGCTCCATGATAAAGCGATTCGAGGAACTTGAGTGTTGGCAAGCGGCAAGGCAACTTGTGAACACGGTATTTGAAGTTTGTGATGAAGGAAGACTTCGTAAGGACTTTGACCTGCGAAGTCAATTCAGAAGGGCGGCGCTGTCGTGCATGAATAATATTGCGGAAGGGTTTGGCCGAAGAAAAAGTCAACCTGACCTTATCCGGTTTCTTGACTATACCGACGGTTCATGCTGTGAAGTCCAAAGTATGACTTATGTCCTGGAAGATCGAAAGTATCTGGACATCGAAAAGATACAATTGATCCGAGATCAGTCAGAAAAGGTGAAAGCCAAGACCTTAGGTTTCATCGCAGCAGTCCGCAGAAACATGTAACGATCGTCATCTCATCACCTCATCAAATCGTCACTTCGTCAGCAAAGCAAAGTTGGTTGCAAGCGTCACCAGGTCGGCGTCCTCGATCCCCCTCTTCTCATCGGCGAGAACGAGGAAGTTTTCATAGAGAGTATTGAGCTCGGTGCCTTCGAATTTGAATCCGAGCAACTCCATGCGGTGTTTGAGGGCCGCGCGGCCGCTGCGGGCAGTGAGCACGATCTGCGATCCACCCACGCCAACGTCTGCAGGGTTAATGATCTCGTAGTTCTCTGCATGTTTCAGGAAACCATCCTGGTGGATGCCCGACGAGTGAGCGAAAGCATTCTTGCCCACGATCGCCTTGTTGGGTTGAACCGGCATGCGCATCATAGAGCTGATGAGCTGGCTCATGCCATACAGTTTTTCTGTAATGATGTCGGTATAAAGCCCGAGATCTTTATGTGTCTTCAGGATCATCACCACTTCTTCGAGCGATGTATTGCCTGCGCGTTCGCCAATACCATTGATGGTGACTTCAACCTGGCGCGCACCATTGATGATACCCGAAATGCTGTTGGCCGTAGCCATGCCGAGATCATTATGACAATGAACAGAGATAATTGCCTTGTCGATGTTCTTAACATTATTGAAAAGATACTCGATGCGTTTGCCGTAAAGGTTAGGCAGGCAATATCCTGTTGTATCGGGAATGTTCACGACGTCTGCTCCTGCGGCGATAACCGCTTCGGTCATCTGTGCGAGGAATGCAAGATCTGCGCGACCGGCATCTTCGGCATAGAATTCAACTTCAACACCTTTAGACTTCGCATACTTCACGGCTTCAACACCCTGCTGCAACACCTGTTCGCGCGTGCTGCGGAACTTATGTTTTATGTGCATGTCGGATGAACCGATGCCTGTATGAATTCTTTTACGCTTCGCATGTTGCAATGCTTCGAAGGCAACGTCGATGTCTTCTTTCCTGGCGCGCGTAAGTCCGCAGATCACGGGCTCCGTAACGGCCTTGGAGATCTCGACTACGGAAAGAAAATCGCCGGGACTGGAAATCGGGAATCCCGCTTCGATAACATCTACGCCCAGCGCTTCGAGTTCGCGGGCAACAACGATCTTCTCGTCGGTGGAGAGCTGACAACCGGGGACTTGTTCGCCGTCTCTTAATGTTGTGTCGAAGATTTGAATTTTCTGTGCCATAATTTTTATTTCAGATTGTCGGCAACTTTTTTACCCATTGCCTCTGTGTTCAATACTTTCTCTTTTGATGTGGTAGAGTCTGCGATGTCTACCGTTCTAAAGCCTTGCTTAAGCGTATCTTCAACTGCTTTGATGATGGAGTTCGATTCCTTCGTCAATCCGAAAGAGATCTCGAGCAACAATGCAGCTGATAGAATAGAAGCGAGGGGGTTTGCAATTCCTTTGCCGGTAATGTCGTGCGCACTTCCGTGAATGGGCTCGTACAGTCCAACTTTATCGCCAACCGATGCCGATGCGAGCATGCCCATGGAGCCTGCGATCTGCGATGCTTCGTCGGTAAGGATATCACCAAATAAATTTCCAGTTACAACAACATCGAAGCTTGTTGGCTTCTTGATCAACAACATTGCAGCCGAATCAACGAACTGGTGTTCCAGTTGAACGTCGGGGTATTCTTTCGCAACGATATTCACGGTCTCTCTCCATAGTCGTGAGCTTTCGAGAACATTCGCTTTATCTACGCTCATCACTTTCTTGCGACGGGTTCTTGCGGCCTGGAATGCTTTGTGTGCAATGCGTTCAACTTCGTAACGATGGTAGATCATAAGATCGAACGCGGTGTTGTTGTCGTCTTTACGACCTCTCTCCCCGAAGTAAACATCGCCGGTGAGTTCGCGGAAGAAGAGTATGTCGGATCCTTTCAGGATCTCAGGCCGGATGCTTGACGCGCCGAGAAGCTCATCGAACAATTTGATAGGGCGGAGGTTGGCGTAGAGCCCGAGCTCTTTGCGCATCTTCAGCAGTCCTTGTTCGGGTCTTACTTTTAATGTCGGGTCGTTGTCGTATTTGGGATGACCAACGGCGCCAAACAAAATGGCGTCGCAGTTCTTAAGCTTCGTGAGTGTTTCGGCGGGAAGTGCATCGCCTGTTGCTTCGATAGCATCGTGGCCTATGATGGCAGTGTCGTAAGTAAATGTGTGGTTGTACAACGACGCGATCTTGTCGAGAATGCGTTTGCCTTCCGATGTTACTTCTTTACCGATCCCGTCGCCGGGCAATATGATTATCTTCTTATTCATGAATGAGCTACGTCGTATTCCCCGATCTCTTTTGTTAAACTCAACAGGTAATCGATATCGTCATACCCATTGATCAGGCATTCTTTTTTATAAATATTGATCTCGAACTTCTCTTTCTCATTATTGAACGAGATCGTTTGTTCGGGAAGATCTACATCCACCTGTGTCTTCGGATCTTTGCCAATGGCATCGAACAGCTTCTTCAAAAAAGCATCCGATACAACAACGGGAAGCAATCCATTATTCAATGCGTTGTTCTTGAAGATGTCGGCAAAGAAGCTCGACACCACCACGCGAAATCCATAGTCGTAGATTGCCCACGCAGCGTGCTCACGGCTGCTTCCACAACCGAAATTCTTTCCGCCCACAAGCACCTTTCCGGTGTACGTAGGATCGTTCAATACAAAATCTTTGATAGGCTCGTTGTTGCCATCATATCGCCAGTCGCGAAAGAGGTTGTCGCCGAAACCTTCGCGTGTTGTCGCCTTTAAGAAACGGGCAGGGATGATCTGGTCTGTATCGATGTTTTCTGAGGCTATCGGTACAGCTGATGTTTTTAATGTTGTGAATTTATCCTTGCTCATTGTCATGCGTGCCTAACGGCACGATATGTTCTTTCTGTGTTTTATTGGTCTACAGAGGAGGGGTCGCTACGCGACCCGTGCTCATATAAATTCGCGGACGTCCGTGACCTTACCGGTGATTGCTGCTGCGGCAGCACTGAGCGGGCTCGCCAAAAACGTTCTCGACTTCGGACCTTGTCTTCCTTCGAAGTTTCGGTTTGATGTAGAGATGCAATACTTTCCGGGAGGCACCTTGTCTTCGTTCATACCGAGACATGCAGAGCAGCCGGGACTTCTCAATTCAAAACCGGCTTCGTGAAATACTTTGTCAAGACCTTCCTCGATTGCCTGGGCTTCAACTTGTTTGGAACCGGGTATCACCCACACTTCTACGTTCGGAGCCTTCTTCTTTCCTTTCACTATCTGTGCTACGAGACGAAGATCTTCGATGCGTGCGTTGGTGCAACTGCCGATGAATACATAGTCAACCGGTTTGCCGAGAAGACCAGTGCCCTCAATGAGGCCCATGTACTCGAGTGACTTCTTGAATGAGTTCGCTTCGCTGATCTCCTTCAGTTCCGCCACTGTTGGAATGCGATCAGTTACTTTCATTCCCATGCCTGGGTTTGTTCCGTAAGTGATCATCGGAGCAATGTCGGATGCGTCGAAGTTTAACTCGACATCATACTTCGCATCTTTATCGGTTACAAGTTTCTTCCAGCGCTCAACGGCATCGTCGAATGCTTTTCCTTGCGGAGCAAACTTTCTTCCCTTGATATAATTGAAGGTTGTGTCGTCGGGAGCGATGAGCCCGCCGCGCGCACCCATCTCTATACTCATGTTGCAGATGGTCATACGTGCTTCCATCGACAACGCACGTATAGAATCGCCTGCGTATTCAACAAAAAAACCAGTGGCACCACTGGCTGAGATCTTAGAGATGATATAAAGAATAATGTCTTTGCTGACGACACCTTTGCCCAGCTTGCCGTTGATCTCGATCTTCATCGTCTTCGGCTTGCTTTGCAGAATACACTGTGTTGCCAGTACCTGTTCCACTTCGCTGGTACCAATACCAAAGGCAACGCTACCGAATGCACCGTGTGTTGACGTATGACTGTCGCCGCACACGATGGTCATGCCGGGAAGCGTGAGACCTAACTCGGGGCCGATGATGTGCACGATGCCCTGGTACGGATGACCGAGATCGTAGAGATCGATTCCGAATTCTTTGCAGTTAGTTCTTAGTGTTTCAACCTGGTGGCGGGAGAGGGCCTCTTTGATAGGCAGGTGCTGATCTTTGGTGGGAACATTGTGGTCGGCGGTTGCTGTAGTGCGGCTGGTGTTGAACACCTTGATACCGCGTTTACGAAGACCATCGAATGCCTGGGGACTGGTTACTTCATGAATGAAGTGCCGGTCGATGAACACGGCGTCGGGATACCCGGCGACTCGTTTGACGACGTGACCGTCCCAAATCTTTTCAAAAATTGTTTTTGCCTCTGAACTCACAACAAGCGTTAGTTTGGACTGCCCTAATAAAAACGAAACCGCCCCGTGTTACCGAGGCGGTTTCTAAACGAACTAGGTTTGGTTTATGCGGTAAAAATTTCTTTTATCCTCACGGGTTAAAAGTCGCAAATCCTGGAGTTAGTTCAACGAGTTGCAATGATTATATTTTAGTGTAAAACTAACACATGTTTGGTTACACCAAATATTCAAACAGGTTCTCATTCTGATTCACCAGGGTATAGTTAAGCTTACGCGAATCCATCTGGTTGATGAGTCGTTGAAAATCTTCCTGCGATTTTACTTCGATGCCGATCAGTGCAGGGCCTGTTTCTTTGTTGTGTTTCTGAATGAACTCGAAGCGAACGATGTCGTCGGTGGGACCGAGGATCTCGTTAACGAATTCTTTCAGCGCACCGGGGCGTTGTGCGAAACGCACGATGAAATAATGTTTCAGTCCTTCGTAGAGCAGCGATCTTTCTTTGATCTCCTGCATCCGGTCGATGTCGTTGTTGCCACCACTGAGGATGCAAACAACGCGCTTGCCTTTGAGCATGCCGCTGTATTGAGCGAGGGCAGCGATCGATAGGGCACCGGCAGGTTCTGCAACGATTGCGTCTTCGTTGTACAGCTGTAGTATCGTTGTGCTCACTTTTCCTTCGGGAACGAGAAGCATGTCGCGAATAAGATCTTTGCAGATGGAGAACGTTAGGTCTCCGACTCTTTGAACGGCAGCGCCATCAACGAATCGCTGGATGTTTTCGATCCTTACAGGCTTACCGGCTTTCAACGCTTCCTTCATCGAGGGAGCGCCGGCGGGTTCTACGCCGATAATTTGCGTTTGAGGCGAATATGTTTTGAAATAGGAGCCGACTCCCGAACACAAACCACCACCACCAATGGGAACGAAAAGGAAATCGATGTTCGAAAGATCGTCGAGAATTTCTTTAGCGACAGTTCCCTGCCCTTCGATCACTTTAATGTTGTCGAAGGGAGGGATGAATGTCATGTTCTTTTCTTCGGCAAACTTCAACGCGTGTTGCTGACATTCGTCGAATGTGTCGCCGATGAGAACGATCTCGATATTTTCACCACCGAACATGCGGACCTGGTTGATCTTTTGTTTCGGTGTGATAGAAGGCATGTAGATCGTTGCGCGAATACCCAACTGCCTGCATGAGAATGCTACGCCCTGTGCGTGATTACCTGCACTCGCACAAACAACTCCGTGTTCGCGCTGAGCCCTCGCTCAAACTGTTGATGAGATTGTAGGCGCCCCTGATCTTATAGGAGCGCACCACTTGCAGGTCTTCACGTTTCAGGTAAACTTCACATTGAAATTTCTCGGAGAGTTTCCGATGAAACTGCAATGGAGTTTTCAGCACGACATTCTTGAGGGTTTCGTAGGCTGCCGGGATATCCAGTTGTTGATCTAATGCTGTGTTCACAAATTAATTGATCATCGAAGCTTCCACTTTTTCTTTTTCAGGCCTGAGTGAACGTACGGCAGCACCTGCTTGCCACAACTCACTCTCGCGAAGTTCTTTCAATTCTTCTGCAAGTTTCTCGCGATAGTCGGGCTTGCTGCAAGTGTCGATCGTACGTTTTGCTTCGGCACCAGTTGCAACGCTTTCATAAAGTTCTTTGAACACAGGAAGCGTAGCTGCTTTGAATTTCTTCTTCCAGTCGAGCGCACCGCGCTGAGCTGTTGTGCTACAGTTAGCATACATCCAATCCATACCATTCTCTGCAACGAGTGGCATGAGACTTTGCGTGAGCTCTTCAACTGTTTCGTTGAATGCTTCGGAAGGAGTGTGGCCTTTAGAACGCAACACTTCGTATTGTGCTTCGAAGATACCGGCGATAGCACCCATGAGTGTACCACGCTCGCCAGTAAGATCCGAGAATACTTCTTTCCTGAAATCAGTTTCGAACAGGTAGCCTGCACCAACACCGATACCTAATGCAATTGCCTTGTTTTAGCCTGGCCGGTTACATCCTGGTAAACAGCATAGCTTGCGTTGATACCTTTGCCCTGGAGGAACAACCTTCTTACTGAAGTCCCAGAACCTTTCGGTGCTGCAAGGATCACATCAACATCTTTAGGAGGAACGATGCCTGTCTGATCGTTGAAGGTGATACCAAACCCGTGAGAGAAATATAAAGTTTTGCCGGCAGTTAAGAATGGCTTGATCTTAGGCCAAAGCTCGATCTGTCCCGCGTCAGACAAAAGGAACTGAGGATCGTTCCGCGCTTTGCAGCTTCTTCGATGTCGAACAACGTTTCGCCGGGAACCCAGCCGTGTTCAACAGCTTTGTTCCAGGTCTTTGAACCCTTGCGCTGACCAACGATTACTTTGAAACCATTGTCGCGGAGGTTAAGACCCTGTGCGGGACCTTGTACGCCGTAACCAATTATTGCAATCGTCTCATTCTTCATCAATGAGAGCGCTTTTTCCATTGGGAATTCTTCGCGGTTACAACTTCTTCTCACTACGCCGCCGAAATTAATTTTAGCCATATAAATTTAGATTACTTGTTTGTTGTTGCTTCTTTCTAAGAGTTCATAAAAAAGGTGACTGCCTTCAGTATAGATTGCTTCTTCTAACCTCGATCAGTTTTTCGAGTTGATGTTTCACCTTCTCGATCATATCGGCAGTAGTGTAAAGCAAAAGTATTGCGCGGCCACTTTTGAAATCTCCTTCGTGTTCGTGGGCCAAAAGCCTCTTGATGCGCACGCGACGACGATTTAAAACATTCACTATTCTATTTAGAATAGAGAACTCGTTATCGGCCAGAATCTCTAATGTATATTCTTGCTTGATCATTGGTTAATGGCTAATGGTCAACGTTTTGGTGCTTCGAGTAAAACTTCGGATACGCCGCTTCCTGCTGGTACCATCGGGAACACGTTGTCTTCTTTGCCAACTACAACTTCGAGGAATCGAGCTGCATCGGCTTCGAGGAAGCGTTGTAATGCACCGTCGAGTTCGTCGCGCTCCGTAACGCGTTCGGCAGAGATCCCATAAGCTTCGTTCAATCTTACGAAGTCAGGGTTCGACATTTCGGTGAACGAATATCTTTTCTCCGTGGAAGAGCTGTTGCCACTGGCGAACCATTCCAAGGAAGTTATTATTCAGCACGAGGATCTTTACAGGGATCTTGTATTGCATAATAGTGCCGAGCTCTTGCACGGTCATCTGGAAACCACCATCGCCGATAACTGCAACCACTTGCTTATCGGGCCTGCCCATTTTTGCGCCCATGGCTGCAGGCAATGCGAAGCCCATAGTGCCCCGCGCCACCGGAAGTTATTTGTGTGAGCGGCGTCTTAAACTTGTAATACCTCGAAGCCACCATTTGATGCTGACCAACATCGGTAACGAGGATCGCTTCGCCTTTCGTAAGCTCGGAGATCTTGTGCACCACTTCGGCCATGGTAACGCTACCCTGGGGATGAATATCTTTTTCGATCACTTTCTCCTGCTCTATATCGTCCAGGTGCCTGAAGCTCTTCAGCCAAAGCGGGTGTGATTTTTTATCGCACTTGCTGATCAGTGCAGTCAACGCTTCTTTTGCGTCGGCGTGAACGGCAACATCTGCTTTAATGATCTTGTTGATCTCGGCTTTATCGATGTCGATATGAATTACCTGTGCCTGCTTTGCATACTTGGCAACATTGCCGGTAACGCGATCGTCGAAACGCATACCGATGCCGATCAGCAGATCGCATTCGTTGGTGTTGACGTTCGGAGCATAGTTGCCATGCATCCGAGAAATCCTGCGTAGAGCGGATGATCCGTAGGAAATGCACCCCAATCCGAGTAATGTACATGCAACGGGAATCCCTGTCTTCTCCGAAAAAGCAATGAGCTCTTTCGACGCACCAGATAATATAATCCCTTGCCCGGCAAGTATATATGGTCTCGATGCTTTATTGATCAGGTTCGCAGCCGTTTCAACCTGTGCCATCGAAAGCACGGGCTTCGGACGATACGTCCTGATGCTTTCGCACTTAGAATATTCTGCTTCTTCGATCAGTTCATTCTGTGCATTCTTGGTGATGTCGATCAGCACAGGACCAGGTCTTCCGGTCTTCGCAATGTAGAATGCCTTCGCAACAGCAGGAGCGATGTCTTTCGCTTCAGTTACCTGTATGTTCCATTTGGTAAGAGGAATAGTTGTGTTTATAACATCTATTTCCTGGAACGCATCTGTTCCGAGTAGGTGAGCGAATACTTGTCCCGTAATACAAACAATAGGAGTGGAGTCGATCAGTGCATCGGCAAGACCGGTAACGAGGTTGGTAGCGCCGGGACCTGATGTTGCCAAAGCAACGCCAACGCCGCCCGTTGCACGCGCATAACCCTGTGCTGCATGCACAGCTCCCTGTTCGTGACGCACAAGAATGTGATTCAATTTGTCGGCATAAGAGTAAAGCGCATCGTACACGGGCATGATAGCACCACCGGGATAACCAAAAAGAGTTGTGACACCTTCATTGACGAGACACTGCAGAAGGACCTCAGAGCCAGTAATCTTCTTTTTAGTTACCGGAACCTCTTCATGTTTAGTCTTCACCTTAGTTTTCGTCTGTAACGCATCCATCGGCAGCTGTCTTTACTTGTTGTGCATATTTATAGAGAACACCGCGTGTCACCTTCAGTGGCTCGGGCTTATAATTCGATCTTCTTATCGCAAGCGTTTTTTCATCAACCAAAAGATTGAGCTGGTGTTTCTTTACATCGATCTCGATCCAGTCGTTGTCTTCCACCAACGCCATCAGTCCACCGTCGAAAGCTTCGGGTGTGATGTGACCAACAACAAAACCATGTGTGCCACCACTGAATCGTCCGTCGGTGATCAACGCAACAGTTTTACCGAGACCACTTCCCATGATCAAACTTGTGGGCTTCAGCATCTCGGGCATACCAGGAGCTCCTTTGGGTCCTACGTAGCGATCACCACTACGTCGCCTGGTTTTATTCTTCCGCTTCGTATTCCTTCGGTAAGCTCGAACTCGCCATTGAACACACGCGCTGGTCCCTTAAATTTTTCTCCTTCTTTGCCGGTGATCTTCGCTACCGAACCGAGCGGAGCGAGGTTGCCATAAAGGATCTGCAGGTGACCTGTTTTCTTGATCGGCTTCTCGAGCGGATAAATAACATCCTGCGATTCGAAGCTGATGTCAGGAACATTTTCAAGATTCTCCGCAACAGTCTTACCCGTTACGGTAATGCAATCACCGTGAAGGAAACCATTCTTGAGCAAGTACTTCATCACGAGCGGAACGCCTCCAATTTTGTGAAGCTCTCCCATCAGGTATTTTCCACTCGGCTTTAGATCACCAAGCAATGGAGTCTTGTCGCTTATTCTCTGGAAATCGTCCTGCGTCAGGTTGAGGCCAACTGCTCTCGCCATTGCAATCAAATGCAACACTGCATTCGTAGATCCGCCAAGTACCATCACAACAGTAATTGCATTCTCGAATGCTTTGAATGTCATGATGTCGCGGGGGCTTCAGATCTTTTTCGAGAAGCATTCTCATCGTTGCTGCAGCTTTACGGCACTCATCCGCTTTGTCTTTGCTTATTGCCGGGTTCGAAGCGCTGTAGGGCAACGACATTCCCATTGCTTCGATAGCAGATGCCATGGTGTTGGCAGTATACATACCACCGCATGCTCCCGCACCGGGACATGCATTTTCGATAACACCTTTATAGTCTTCATCGGAGATCTTACCCGCCACTTTTTCACCAAGTGCTTCAAAGGCAGATATAATATTGAGCTCGCGGCCCTTCCAATGTCCGCCGGCGATCGAGCCACCATACACCATCAATGAAGGGCGATTCAAACGGCCCATGGCCATCAACGCGCCGGGCATGTTCTTATCGCAACCTACAACAGCAATCAAACCATCGTAGAAGTGTGCTCCAACAATCGTCTCTATCGAGTCGGCAATAACCTCGCGGCTCACGAGTGAATATCGCATGCCTGTAGTACCATTAGAGATACCGTCGCTTACGCCGATAGTATTGAATACCAAACCTACAAGTTCCTGGTCCACACGCTTTGCTTCACATCTGCCGCAAGACCATTGAGGTGCATGTTGCAGGTGTTGCCATCGTAGCCGGTGCTTGCAATTCCAATGAGAGGTTTCTTAAGATCATGATCTGTAAGACCAGTGCCATGAAGCATGGCCTGTGATGCAGGAAGTGTTGAATCCTGCGTGATAGTTTTGCTGTATTTATTAAGTTCCACTGTATTGTTATTTGCTTTTCCCCCGCTCCGCGGGGAAAAGAGAAAAAAATCAAACTATTGTATAGCTATAGCTCTTGTCCAACACCAAACATCGATATGCTTGCTGTATAATTGCACCCAATGAATTTTTCCATGGCTTACCCATCGGGTGACCCTCTACCGATTCAATACCGAGTACTTCGGCAGCCGTTCCGCAGATGAAGGCACTATCGGCTTCAATAAAATCTTCGGGTGTTATTGCTTTCTCCTTTACGGTGATGTCCAATTGCTTGCAGATCTCGAACACTGTTTGTCTTGTAATGCCGGGAAGTATCATTCCTTTAGCAGGAGTATAGAGAACGTTGTCTTTCTCAACGAAGATGTTCGAGCCGGGACACTCAGCGATGTTGCCGTTCATATCGAGCAACACACCTTCATCGTATCCGCGCTGACGTGCTTCGGTCGAAGCAAGAATGCTGTTCACATAATGACCACAAACTTTCGCTTCGATCTTTACCGACTTCGGATTAGGACGCTGGTATGACGAGATGCAAACGCGGAGGTTGTTGTCTCCCAGGTAACGATCCCATTCCCATGCAGTGATCATCAGCGACACTTCTTTCGGAGAAGTGAGTGTCCATGTTAGGGCTGCAAAAAACAAGTGGACGGATATATGCTTCCGACAGCTTGCTCTTTTCGAGAACATGGTAGGTGATCTGCACCAGTTCGTTTACACTATAATGAAAGGGAATGCCCATCAACTTTGCACTCTGGCGAAGACGCTCGTAGTGTTCTGTGGCTTTGAAGATCTTGGTTCCGTTTACTGTGCGATAGGAGCGAATGCCTTCGAATACACCATATCCGAAATGCAAGGTCTGACCGAACAGATCCATCTTCGCATCTTTCGCTTTCACAAACAGCCCATCGAGGAAGAGAATCGTGTTGTCGTTGTAGTACATAGTTTTTTAAACAATCGTTAGTTTGCTCTGGCCCATTAAAAACAAAACCGCCCCGAATGGATCGAGGCGGTTTTCGTGTTGGATTGTAGTACAAAGATTGACGAAAAATTCTGAGAATCCACCTTACACTGGAAGAAAATTTTCCCCGGGCACCTTTACAAGTGTTAGGTAGCTGGCTACCTTGTCGTACTTATGACATCTAAAGTTATACCCTCTGTTTTACTGGCTGTACTCATGGCCGGTTGCACTCCAAAACAAATTCCGACATGCCGAAGAACGATGCATCTGATCAATTTCAAACGTTTACACTGTCGAATGCCTCGGGCATGAAGGTTAAGATCACCCCCGTTGGTGGTCACATTATGTCGATCCAGCTTCCCGATAAAAATGGCAACCTCACTGATGTTGTTCTCGGCTACGATTCGGCTAAGGATTATATAGGCGGCAAGGGCTTCTACGGCTCAACAGTTGGTCGCTTTGGCAACCGTATTGCCAAAGGAAAGTTTACCCTCGATGGCAAAGAATACCAGTTGGCCCTTAATAACGGTGTTAACACACTTCACGGCGGACCCGGCGGCTTTCACAACGTTATTTGGAACGGCAAAGAAGTTGCCACCTACGAAGGCAAAGGCATCGAGCTAAACGTACTTCAGCAAAGACGGCGAGAAGGATATCCTGGCAATCTCAACGCGAAAGTTGTCTTCAGCCTCAGCGATTCCAACGAACTCAAGATCCAATACGAAGCAACTACAGATAAGGCAACGGTTATCAACCTAACCAATCACTCTTACTTCAATCTCTCCGGCGAAGGCAGCGGTGATATCCTTAATGAAGAGATCATGATCAATGCCGACAAGTTCCTGCCTGTCGACACCACATTGATTCCATTGGGCGAGCCTCGTCCTGTTAAAGGAACACCATTCGACTTCACAACGCCACATAAGATCGGTGAACGCATCAACGCCAACGATGACCAGATAAATGCCGGTGGCAAGGTAGGCGCCGGTTACGATCATTGTTTTGTTCTCAATAAGAAAGAAGGCAGTGAACTCTCGCTCGCAGCGAAAGTTTTCGATCCCGCTTCAGGCCGCAAGATGGAAGTGTGGACAACAGAGCCCGGTGTTCAATTTTATACCGGCAACTTTTTAAGTGGCACTCCCGGAAAAGGAGGGAAGCCTTATAATCGCAGAGGCGCATTTTGTTTAGAGACGGAACATTTCCCCGATTCTCCAAACAGGCCCGAGTACCCAACAACGACATTGAAGCCTGGAGATACTTATAAGTCGACAACGGTTTATAAGTTTATATTCTGACCACGCGTTGCGCATTAACCATTACTCAATGACCATTAACCATTATCCAATGATCCTTCGAAGTCAACAATGGTTAATGGCCAATGTGAAATGGCTAATGATCATTGTTGCGCTTGCTTCATGCTCTGACAAATCGAACGTCGACAGCGAACCATATCGTCCTGAATTCCATTTCAGCCCTCAGCGCAATTGGACCAACGATCCTAATGGCTTAGTGTATTACGACGGCGAGTATCACCTCTTCTTCCAATACAACCCTTACGGCGATCAGTGGGGACACATGAGTTGGGGACACGCCGTTTCAAAAGATCTCATTCATTGGGAAGAGCTTCCCGTAGCCATAGAAGAATATAAAGATGCAATGGGCGACAGCGTAATGATCTTCTCCGGCAGCGCCGTTGTTAAAGGTGACAGCATTGTAGCGATCTATACTGCTCATAAATCAAATCTTCAGAATCAATGTATTGCTGTTAGTGTCGATCGCGGGCGCACTTTTAAACAATACGAACACAACCCGGTGGTTGACATCAATCGCAAAGACTTTCGCGATCCGAAAGTTTTCTGGTACGAGCAACAACATAAGTGGGTGATGGCTGCCGTTGTTCCCGATCAGCATAAAGTAAACTTGTATGAATCGAAAGATCTCACGAAGTGGGATCTAATGAGTGAGTTCGGCCACGTTGGTGATACTACGAAGATCTGGGAGTGTCCCGACCTGTTTCCACTTTCAGACAAGTGGGTGATGGTGATCTCCGCGTCTCATCCGCAAGGCGGCCCATTCCCTGGCATGCAGTATTTCGTTGGCGATTTCGATGGAACGAAGTTTACCGTCAATGATTCTTCACGTTATCCATTGTATGTTGATTACGGCAAAGACTTCTATGCAGGCATTACGTTCAACAATGAGCCGCAGGGAAGAAAGATCATGATAGGGTGGGCCGACAACTGGGCTTACGCCGGAAGCATTCCAACAAATCCGTGGAGAGGAGCGATGAGCATGGCACGAGAGCTTTCATTATACAAAGCCGGCGATGGCTTGCGACTCAAGCAGAACGCAATAACAACTGCGCCATCGAAAGGATGTAGAACTGTCGCCTTCAGAAACTATTACTGTGCTTGGAGCAACAGTCGGCTACGACGAGAAAGAAGGAGTGGTTTACTTCGACAGAAGAAATGCAGGCGATGTTTCTTTCAACAAAAACTTCCCCAGTATCGAGAAAGCCCCGGCGCGATTGATAAATGGAAAAGTTAAGTTGAAGATCTATGAAGATAAGTCTATCGCAGAAGTGTATATCAATGATGGTGAAGCGGTGATTACTGAGCAGGTGTTTCCTAAGTAGTAAGAGTCCTCGCAACTAATTCTCCTAACGCCGGCCCATGCTTAAACCCATGACCAGATCCTCCTCCTAAAAACCAAATCTTATTATCTGTAGGATGTTGTTCGAAGACAAAATTCCCATCCTCCGAATTTTCATAAGGACATACACGACTCTCAACTAACGGCGCATCTTTCAGACCCGGAAAACGGTGCGACAAAAATCCCCGCGCATGTGCGAGCACTTCGGGATCTAAAACTCTTTCTCCGTTCGTTGGATCGAAGGGTTTTCCTCGACGATCCACGCCAACTTTAAATCCCCTGTAGGTATTTCCCGGTATGCCGTAATAGAAATCTTTATCGTCTGCATCTACCCACACAGGAAACGAATCATACTCCTTCGCTTTGTCCGCAGGCACTCCGAAGTAGTACACTTTCCTGTTTACTGCATGTGATCCTGTTACCAATCTCTTTTGGAAACATACTTCCCAGCCACGAACCACACGCATATATAATAGTATCTGCATCCAGTTTCTCGCCAGGCGATACAATCCTGTTTATATAATTACCTCCTTCGTTCACAAAAGTCTCCTGTACCAGCTGCATACTCTCTCTCGCCTTCAGGTATCCGCCATAAGGATCGAAGTACCCGTGATGAAGATCTTCCGGGTTCACGAGGTTAAACCGCTTCTCAAGATCATTCTTGCTCACATATTCATACTCCATCTTATGTTTCCTCGAAAAGGGAATAGAGTCGTCGACCAACGAACACTTTTCACTATGACATAACCAAAGCACGCCAGTGTTGAAGAACACCTGCCGGTTCCAGCTCTTTTGATGTTCCTTCCACAACGTGAGCGCTCTTACGTTGAGGTCGAAATAAAATTCATTCGCTCCGTATGTCGATCGTATCACGCGGGTCTCATCGCCGGAGCTGCTTCGCGAGTTGCCTGCCCCCCACGCATCAATTAATGTCGTTTTAATTCCACTCCTTAATAGATACAGTGCTGTCCATCCGCCAAACGCGCCGGCACCAACAACGATTGCAGTATCGCCATGCTTCAGCTTGCGTGCGTTGTTGCTTGTAAGTCCTTTGAATGATGCTGGAGCAAACGTGTTCGTCGACATCTCAGATGAAATTTGCAGTAAGGGCAATGATGATAACAGCCACCAGTATAATCGATACCAGTGCTTTATGAACCCACTCGTTGCGGATCTTTCCAATAGAGATCACGAGCGAAACAGTTAACAGCACGAGTTGGAGCACTTCCTCGCTAATCATATAGTCGCGAACGAATACATCGTCGACTACCGCGAGCAAAGCCAGTATGGCAAGGAGGAGAAAGAACTTCCTGTAGTTGGCGAAGTAAAAGTCTTTGAAGTCAACACGCTCTTTTCCTAATTCACAGAACAATATTCTCGACAGGATAAATAAATCAACCGGGTAGAGAAGTACGTAGAGGAATACCGGTAGTTTCCAGCCCATATTATTTCTCAGCTCATACAACCACCACCATTCCTGCACCTGTAAGAAGAACACCAGGATGATCCACAGCACATGTGGCCAGTAAATTTTAATCTTACTGGAGTGGTGGATCATTTCGGCAACACCGGTAAACGATCTGGGTAATACCGAGACCCAACACGATCGAAATCAGAACGGCGATGTATTCAAAGGGCGTCATCTGTTTTCTCAAAGTACTGATCGCAAACAAGTTATCAATTAATAAGTTGCGCGTTTACAGGTAGTTTAAATTCATTCTAAATAACAATCAGCACTATTAAAATTCAACCCGGCATTCAACACAATTGCAAACAAATTTTGGTGAGAGGTGTAGAGTTACAAATGTTGACTTTCTTCCCCGACGATACCGCAAATTTGTTTGAAATAATGCGTTTGCCAATTACATTTGTGCACTTCGTATAAAACCGAAGTCCCTAAACATCATGATGACGAAGCACCGATCCTCGGCTTTCTCTCCCTGGTCACCCTCCTCGTTCTCACTACCTCCCTCGTTTCATTTGCACAAGATACCGTCTCGAAAGAACCCGCAGAGATTACTGCAGGGGCTGCCTTGTTCAAAGCAAACTGTAAGACGTGCCACGCGGTAGACCGGAAGTTGGTGGGTCCAGCCCCTGCAGGGGGTAACCGGCCGCGCTCCATCCATCCAGTGGATCAAAGATTGGGTGCACAACTCCTCGAAGGTCATCGCCAGCGGCGATACCTATGGTGCTGGCCTCTTTGCCGAATACAAGAGCCAGATGACTGCGTTCACCAACCTTACCGATGCGCAGATCATGCAGATCCTTGCGTATGTTGAAGCTCCGGTTGTAGCTGAAGTTAAAAAGACAGACAATCCTGAAAAACCTCAAGACCCTGGTATTCCCGCAGCATACCTCGACGCCATCTTCATCGGTATGGCGATCATCCTCGTTCTCCTTCTCGCTACGCTCATCATCGTGGCCCGGGTTCTCAAGAACAACATCAATCAGCGCAAGCTCGACGAAGCCGACGACCAGGTTGTTAACTCTCCCTATACATTCAACACCGTTGTAAGAAGCTCAGCATTTGGATTCATCGTGGTGTTCATCGTATCGGCAATAGCATTCAAGACCATCATCGACGGTCTTTATACTGTTGGTGTGCAGCAAGGCTACCAGCCAAAGCAACCAATCGCTTTCTCTCACAAAATACACGCGGGCCAATACGAGATCGACTGTAAGTATTGCCACACAGGTGTAATGAAGAGCAAGAATGCAAACATCCCTTCTCCGAACATCTGTATGAACTGCCACTCGCAGATCCGCGAGGGAACTCTTACGGGCGCGAGCGAGATCAGCAAGATCTATACGGCTGTTGGCTACAACCCCGACAAGGGCGAGTACACTGGCGTAACAAAACCTATTCAGTGGGTACGGATCCACAACCTTCCCGACCTGGCTTATTTCAACCACTCACAGCACGTGAACGTGGGCGGCGTTGCCTGCGAAACCTGCCACGGTCCCATTAAGGAAATGGAAGTAGTGAAACAATATTCATTGCTCACCATGGGATGGTGTATCAACTGCCACCGTCAGACAGACGTGGCTACGAAAGACAATGCTTATTACGATAAGCTGATGGAATTGCACGATCCTGAGAAGAGGGGCAATGTGAAGATCAAGGTGGAACAGATCGGTGGTTTGGAATGCGGTAAGTGTCACTACTAGGAATTACGATATACGAAGTACGATTTACGATTTATGAGTAATAATAAGACATACTGGAAAGGACTTCCCGAACTGAAGAACGACGCAAGCGTGATCAAGAACGCGTCTAACGAATTCGGTGACGCACCTGAAGACAATGGTCATTCACGCAGGGACTTCCTGAAAATGATGGGCTTTAGTGTTGCAGCGGTCTCCCTCGCTGCCTGCGAAACGCCGATCCGTAAAGCTATTCCTTATGTAAATAAGCCCGCGGATGTTGATCCCGGCGTTCCAAACTATTACGCATCTACCTATGTAAATGGTGGCGACTACTGTAGCATCGTGGTGAAGACCCGCGAAGGCCGCCCGATCAAAGTAGAAGGCAACGCTCTCTCGAAAGTAACGCACGGTGGTACCAGTGCACAGGTAGAAGCCTCCGTTCTCTCACTCTATGATAACTCTCGCCTCCGCGCTCCTTATATAGCCGGCGCGAAAGTGAAGTGGGATGCACTCGATGCGCAGATCATCGAGAAGCTCGGAGCAGCAAAGTCAATCCGCATCGTTAGCAACACTCTCCTCAGCCCCAGCACACAGGCAGCTATCGACGCATTCAAAGGAAAATTCACGTCAACTCAACATATCCAGTACGACCCCTCGTCGAGCTATGGTATTGTGAAAGCCAACCAGCAGACGTTCGGAGCCGGATTTATTCCTTCTTATGATTTCAGCAAAGCAATGATCGTTGTGAGCGTTGCTGCCGATTTCCTGGGAACATGGGTTGCACCGATCATCTTCAGCAAACAGTACGCAGCCAATCGCGCTGTGTCTGTAGCGAAACCCGAGATGTCTCGTCACTACCAGTTCGAGTCGATCCTTTCGCTCACTGGTGCTAATGCAGACTATCGTACCGCCATCAAGCCTTCACAGGAAGGATTGGTTGTAGCACAACTTTATAACCTCATCGCTGCGAAAGCAGGCCAGGCAGCATTGTCGGCGTCTATCGACGGCGTTGCAAACCTGGAAGATGCCGCTAACGAACTGTGGGAAAACCGCGGTAAGTCGTTGGTAGTAGCTGGCTCGAACGATTCAGCAGTGCAGGTGATCGTTAACGCGATCAACAACATGCTCGGCAACTACGGTTCTACCATCGATGCTTCGAAGCCGGTGAACTTCCGCCATGGTAACGACGAATTGATGGATGCTTTCATCGCCGATGTTGAAGCCGGTAAAGTAGATGCCATCATCTTCTACAACGCGAACCCTGTTTACGATCACCCGGCAGGAGCAAGGCTTGCTGCTGCGTTGAAGAACGTAGCAGTTTCGATATCTACAGCTTCCACCGAAGATGAAACTTCGGCGCTCTGCGGTTTCAAAGCTCCCGATCATCATTACCTCGAGTCGTGGAACGACTACGAGCCTGTTAAAGGATCATATAGCCTTTCGCAACCGGCTATCACTAAAATATTTTCTACACGCCAGGTTCAGGAAAGTCTCCTGATCTGGGCAGGTCAGCAGAATGTAGAGTACTTCTCGTTCGTGAAGCAAAACTGGATCAACTGGTTCCATGCAAGCTCAGGCAATGGCAAGGATCAGCAGGCATTCTGGGATAGCTGCCTCTACGATGGCGTTCTCGATGTTGCAGGTACATCAGCTCCCGCTGTATTCAGTGGTGATGTTGCTACTGCCGGTTCATCGATCGCAACGAACTACAAAGCTGCCAGCACCGAATTCGAAGTCGTGATCTACGAACCTCTCGGAGTTGGTACAGGTGCAATGGCGAACAACCCGTTGCTGCAAGAGCTTCCCGACCCGATCACCAAAGCAGTTTGGGATCATTACGTTACTATTTCCCTGAAAGACGCTAAGGAAAAAGGTATTGAAGTTGACCACGCGGAATTTGCAGAAGGCAGAACTCAATACCTCACGATCACGGCGAACAAACAGACTATAAAAGTTCCTGCACTCGTTCAGCCCGGCCAGGCACAGGGTACCATCGGTATCGCCCTTGGCTACGGCCGTACCAAAGTTGGGAAGGTTGGTATGGGCATGGACGGCACCGGCATCGGTGTGAATGCATTCGCTTTGGTTAGCAGCCTGAATGGTTCACTGAACTACTCGGCAACCACTGGCGTATCGATCGAAAAGACAGCTGAGAACTTCCAGCTCGCGCAAACTCAGATCCATCACACTGCGATGAATCGTGAGAACGTGATCCAGGAAACTACACTAGAAGCGTTCAAAGAGAAACACGACTCCGGCAAGTACAATCCTGAAGTAACTAAATGGGACGAAGAAGTTCCTGCAAGTTCACTCAGCTTGTGGAAAGGCCACACTTACAACAACCACCATTGGGGAATGGCAATCGACATGAATGCATGTAATGGTTGCGGAGCGTGCGTGGTAGCATGTAATGTTGAGAACAACGTAGCCATCGTTGGTAAAGATGAAGTTATCCGCCGCCGCGAAATGCACTGGCTGCGTATCGACAGGTATTATAGCACTGAAGCAGGAGTTACCGATTGGAAAGAGCTTGAGAAGGCCGCAGAAAATCCTGAAGTAACATTCCAGCCGATGCTTTGCCAGCATTGTAACAACGCACCTTGCGAAACGGTGTGTCCTGTGGCAGCAACAACTCACAGCACTGAAGGCTTGAACCAGATGACCTACAACAGGTGTATCGGTACTCGCTATTGTGCAAACAACTGTCCTTATAAAGTACGTCGCTTCAACTGGTTCAAGTATCACGACAACCAACAGTTCCTCCAGTCTAACCCTGCGATGAACACAGACCTTGGTCGTATGGTGTTGAATCCTGATGTAACTGTACGTTCACGTGGTGTGATGGAAAAATGCTCGATGTGCGCTCAGCGGATCCAGTATGGTAAGCTCACTGCCAAGAAAGAACGTCGTCCTGTGAAAGACGGAGAGATCAACACAGCTTGCGCAGCAGCTTGTACAACAGGCGCTATCGTGTTTGGCGACATGAACAACCCGAGCAGCGAGATCAGCAAGCTTCTTGAACTCACAAAAGATGAACATGGTGCAGCGCCTACCGACAAGAAGACAGGCAACCCACGTGCTTACAGGGTATTGGAAGATATCGGCGTGAAGCCGAACATCTACTACCTGAATAAGATCAGGAATGTGAGGGCAGAAAAGATGCCCGCTTAATAAATGAGATTAACGAATAAAGGATAACTAGATTTTATGCAAGCTTCCTCTTCTGTCCGCGAACTTCTCGTAACCGGTGGCAAGACCGTAGGAGATGTTTCTGAAGACATCAGCCGCCAGGTAGAAGGCAAACCCACGCAGTTGTGGATCATTTCTTTCTCCATCTCAACGGTTGTTCTCGCCTTTGGATTTTACTGCGGTTGTTACCTGCTCTGGAATGGAGTAGGGGTCTGGGGACTCAATAAAACAGTAGGTTGGGCTTGGGATATCACCAACTTCGTGTGGTGGGTCGGTATCGGTCACGCAGGTACGCTGATCTCCGCTATCCTCTTGCTGTTCCGTCAGCGCTGGAGAATGTCGATCAACCGTGCTGCCGAAGCAATGACGATCTTCGCCGTTATTTGCGCAGCCAGCTTCCCGCTTATGCACATGGGTCGCCTCTGGCTCGGATTCTACTGGTGTCTTCCTCTTCCCAACACCTGGGGATCTCTTTGGGTAAACTTCAACTCGCCACTCCTCTGGGACGTGTTCGCGATCTCGACTTACTTCTCTGTTTCTCTCGTGTTCTGGTACATCGGCCTCATACCTGACTTCGCAGTTATCCGCGACCGCGCCGTGAGAATGGGACACAAGACAAGAGCATGGATCTATAACTCGCTCAGCTTCGGCTGGGACGGTGGTGCAAAAACATGGATGCGCTACGAATCTGTTGCGCTCATTCTCGCAGGTCTCTCAACACCTCTTGTGTTGTCGGTTCACACCATCGTATCGATGGACTTCGCAACCTCAGTTATTCCCGGCTGGCACACCACGATCTTCCCGCCTTACTTCGTTGCGGGTGCGATCTTCTCCGGCTTCGCGATGGTGCTCACGCTGCTCCTCGTAACACGCAAGACTTTCAAACTCGAAGACTATATCACGATCTACCATATCGAGTTGATGAACATCGTCATCATCATCACCGGTTCGATCGTAGGTATCGCTTACATCACAGAATTCTTCATCGCATGGTACGGACAGGTTCCGGCAGAACAGTACGCGTTCCTTAACCGTATGTTCGGTCCTTACTGGTGGTCATACTGGTGTATGATGACATGTAACGTTATCTCTCCCCAGCTCTTCTGGTTCAAGAAGATCCGTACAAGCCTCTCGGCAACATTCGTGCTCTCGATCATCGTGAACATCGGTATGTGGTTCGAGCGCTTCGTGATCATCGTTACGTCGCTGCACCGCGACTACCTGCCTTCGAGCTGGTCGATGTTCCACCCGACAATATTCGACATTGGTGAGTACCTCTTCACGTTCGGTTTCTTCTTCTGTGCCTTCCTGTTGTTCGCTAAGTTCTTCCCTGTCATCAACATGGCCGAAGTAAAGAGTATCATCAAGACAACATCTGAAAAGAAGCATTGATCATGGAAAGTCAAAAGAACTACGTACTAGGAATATTCACAGACGAAGACGTGCTGGTGGATGCTGTTGGAAGTGTACGCGACAAAGGTGTAAAGATCGAGGAGGTCTATTCTCCTTTCCCGGTGCACGGCCTCGACGAAGCACTCGGATATCGCCGCACCCGTTTGCCGATCGCAGCTTTCCTTTTCGGTCTTACCGGAACATGCCTCGCATTATTCACACAGATCTGGATGCTTGGCTACGACTGGCCTATGATCATCGGTGGTAAGAACCACGCATCATTGCCTCCATTCATTCCAGTGACTTTTGAATTCACAGTATTGTGCGCTTCATGGGGAATGGCGATCACTTTCATCATCGTGAGCGACATGAAACCATATAAGTGGCCACGTCAATTCGATAATCGCAGCACAGACGACAAGCACGTAATGGCAATCGATCTGGCAACCAATAAACTGTCGAAGCAGGAGCTCACACAGCTTTTGAAAGACAATGGTGCTAGTGAAGTAAATGAAAAGAACTTCTAATCATGGTATCTAATAAGATAGTATCTGCATTGATGGTTTGTGGCGCAGCCGCCCTCTTACTGGGTTGCGCAGCCGGTGGCGATAACCCCGGTCGCGAATATGCGCCCAACATGTATCACTCGGTAGCGTACGAACCGCTGTCGCAGATCACCGACACAACTGCCGGCGCATGGGTGAATTCACTCGACGCAAGAAAAGGGGAATTCTTCAACTCCAATCGTTACAATCCTTTTGGAATGAACATGCGCGAACCCGCCTCCAAACACTGTGAAGCGTAACGCATTTGGCTGGTTGCCTTACCGCAGCCAGAATCTTCCCAAAGACCAGATCCCCCGCAGCAACAGCAAATCTTAAGAGCCCTCTTGACTCAGCAGCTTACAAAGAAGTTGATGGCAAGTTCCTCTATGAGACCTACTGCAAACATTGCCATGGTGCTAAAGGCGAAGCCGACGGAAAAGTATCTGATAAGTTTCCCGGCGTTGCCAACCTTTCAGCAGCTGGTCCCAACACGGGCATTACAGAAGGACATATTTTCCACGTGATCACTTACGGTGCGGGCCTCATGGGCTCACATGCTTCGCAGGTATCACCTGAAGATCGCTGGAAGATTGCACGCTACGTGAAGACAACCATTCAGAAGAAGTAATAAAAGAACTGAACTACCGATAACCTGTCACTAATGGAACTAGAAGAAGAAAGATACATTTTCCAACCCCGGACTAAGACCACTCTCATGATCGTTGCGATCGTGGGTGTTCTGTTCCTTGTCCTCGGTATGATCCTTCCATCAGGGGAACACCATGAAGCCGGATCCGGCGGTGGTGAGGAACACCACGCGACTGCTACTGTTGATCAGAAGTTGGTAGCAAGCTCCGATGTTGCTGCCGAACCTCAGCAGGAACACGGCGATCATGAAGCTGTCGCAAAAGAAGGTGGTGAAGAGCATGAAGTTCCCGGAATGAAACAAAGGGTCTTCGCTTCACTGTGGCACAACTCAGTTTTCTTTACAGGACTTGGCATCATCGGTTTGTTCTTCATAGCAATTCAATACGCAGCACAAGCTGGGTGGTCGGCGCCACTTAAGCGCATTCCACTCGCAATGGGATCATGGATCCCGATTGCTGGTGTTATCATGATCATTCTCTGGTTCGTAGTAAAGCACGATGTGTTCCATTGGACACATAGCTACCTGTATGACAAAAACGGCGGACATTACGATAAGATCCTCGATGGCAAGAGCGCCCTTTGGTTCCTGCCTCTCGCAGCCGGATCATTCCCGGTATTCTATGTGTTCCGTATGGTACTCTTCTTCGGACTCTGGTATATGTTCTTCGTTTGGATCCGCAGGGAGATGCTTGCAGAAGATCTTAACGGAGGTGTTGGACATTGGCTGAACGCCCGCAAGCTTTCTGCAATATTCCTGGTGATCTTCGCAGTGAGCTCTTCAATTGCTGCATGGGACTGGGTAATGAGTATCGATCCGCATTGGTTCTCTACCATGATGGGATGGTATGTGTTTGCAAGCTGGTGGGTAACCGGCCTCGCGGTAATCGGTTTGATCGTAGCAAGCTTGAAAGATGCAGGTTATCTCAAAGTAGTGAATGGTAATCACCTCCACGACCTTGGTAAGTTCATCTTCGGCTTCAGCATCTTCTGGATGTACATCTGGTTCAGCCAGTTCATGCTGATCTACTACGCTAACCTTCCCGAAGAAACAGTGTATTTCATCGAGCGCAAGTATGTGTCTCCTTACAGCTGGGTGTTCATCACCAACCTCATTATGAACTTCGTACTTCCGTTCCTCCTGTTGATGACAAGAGACGCGAAACGTCATACAAATACACTGAAAGTTATTTGCCCTATTGTGATCCTCGGACACTGGTTCGACTTCTACAACATGGTAACTCCTGGTGTAATGAAAACACACGGTGCGTTTGGACTCGTGGAGATCGGTATCCTGTGCATATTCGCAGCAGCGTTCCTGTTCGTAACATTAACGTCGCTCGCAAAATATCCACTGGTTGCTAAGAACGACCCGATGATGGGAGAGGCCCTGAACCACCATATTTAATTTTTTCGGAACTTTAGACATTTAATTGAACAATATTATGATGAGCCTGATTATCGGAATTGGAGTCGTACTGGTGCTAGCCATCCTGTACATGATCTTCCGTATCGGGAACCTGATGGGAGTCGCGAAAGGCTCTGAAGAGGATATCGATGAAGACGCAAATGGTATTCACGGCTGGTTGTTCCTCGCCTTCCTTGTCTTCAGCCTCCTAGGTTTCTACTGGTATAGCTTCGCACACATCAAGGATTACGAACTCCCTGTTGCCAGCGTGCACGGCAAAGTTACCGACGACCTTTTCTGGTTGACCATGGCTGTTGTTGTGGGATCATTCACGGTAATCTTCGTAGGCCTGTTCTGGTTCACATTCGCCTATCGCTACAGCAAGACACGCAAAGCACAATTCTTTGCAGATAATCACAAGCTCGAATTGGTTTGGACTATCATCCCTGCCATCGTTCTTGCACTCCTCATCTTCGGTGGTCTCGAAGCATGGAGCGACATCACCGGCCCGGCAAAACCTGATGCCGAAGTGATTGAAGCAGTTGCTCACCAGTTCGGCTGGACGCTCCGCTATCCCGGCGAAAAGGATCACGAGCTCGGCAGACAGAACTATAAGCTGATCGACAACAACGGTAATGAGTTCGGTTTGGATCTTACCGATAAGAATACGTTCGACGATTTCAAATCATTGGAGCTCCACATGCCTGTAGGCAGGGAAGTTCTCATTAAGATCCGCGCACAGGACGTGCTTCACAGCTTATATCTTCCTCACTTCCGTGTGAAGATGGACGCGGTTCCCGGTATCGTTACAACTTTCAAGTTTGTCCCTACCAAGACAACTGCGCAGATGCGCGATGAGCTTGGTAATCCTAACTTTAACTATGAGTTGGCTTGCGCAGAGATCTGTGGACAAGGTCACTTCTCTATGAGAACCCTTGTAGTAGTTGAAACAGAAGAAGAATACAATGCATGGAAGAAAGCACAGACTCCATGGCTCAAAGCAAACCCTGAATACCTGAAGCGAGTGCCGGCAGAACTCCGCGATGTGGCGCAGATCAAAGCCGGTTTAGAATTGGAACCGAGTGGTACAAACCACGCTTCCACAACTCCCGAGTCAAAATCCACACTTAACTAAGAATTATTAAGCGATGGCAACAGCAGCAGCACATACACACGAAGAGACACACGTACACCACGACGAGCACGAACACGAGCATCACGAGCTCAGTTTTTGGCAGACCTACATCTTCTCAGAAGATCATAAAGTAATTGCCAAACAGTTCCTTCTTCTCGGGATGTTCTGGGCATTGATTGGTGGATTACTTTCAGTGTTGTTCCGTCTTCAACTCGGCTTCCCCGATGCCGACCTCAGCTGGTTGAGACCACTTCTTGGTGGTTGGATCACTGAACAGGGCAAGCTTCACACCGAATTCTATCTCTCGCTGGTTACGATGCACGGTACCATCATGGTATTCTTCGTGCTCACAGCAGGTCTTAGCGGTACATTCTCGAACTTCCTCATTCCGTTGCAGGTAGGTGCACGCGATATGGCATCAGGTTTCATGAACATGTTGTCGTTCTGGTTCTTCTTCCTGTCCAGCTGTACCATGTTTGCATCGTTGTTCCTTCCCACTGGTCCCGCATCAGGTGGTTGGACGATCTATCCTCCGTTGAGTGCGCTCGAACAGGCTATCGACGGTTCAGGAACTGGCATGACACTGTGGCTCGTATCGATGGCGTTGTTCATCGTGAGCTCACTGTTGGGAAGTATCAACTACGTTACAACTGTGATCAACATGCGTACACAAGGCATGTCGTTCTCGAGACTTCCCCTTACCATCTGGGCGTTCTTCTTCACAGCAATCATCGGGATCCTTTCGTTCCCCGTGTTGTTCGCAGCCGCATTGCTGCTGATCTTCGACAGGAGCTTCGGTACATCATTCTTCCTTTCGGACATCTACATCGGCGGCCAGGCACTGGCTCACGAAGGTGGTAGTCCCGTATTGTTCCAGCACTTGTTCTGGTTCCTCGGCCACCCCGAAGTGTACATCGTGTTGTTGCCGGCTCTTGGTATCACATCGGAAATTATTGCAACCAACTCGCGCAAGCCGATCTTCGGTTACAAAGCGATGGTTGGCTCGATGTTGTTCATCGGGATCCTCTCATTCGTTGTGTGGGCACACCATATGTTCGTAACAGGTATGAACCCGTTCCTCGGTTCGGTGTTCACTATCCTTACGCTGATCATTGCGGTGCCTTCGGCGGTTAAGATCTTCAACTACGTAACAACACTGTGGCGAGGCAACATCCGGTTTACTTCGGGTATGCTGTTCTCGATCGGTCTAGTGTCGTTCTTCCTCACAGGTGGTATCACTGGTGTGTTCCTCGGCAACTCTGCCGTAGATATCCAGTTGCACGATACTTACTTTGTGGTTGCTCACTTTCACCTTGTAATGGGTAGCGCTTCGTTCTTCGGTATGATGGCCGGTGTTTACCACTGGTTCCCGAAAATGTTCGGACGCATGTTGAACGAGAAGCTCGGTGCTATTCACTTCTGGATCACGTTCGTCGGTGTGAACATGGTGTTCTTCCCGATGCACTATATCGGTATCGCCGGTTTCCCCCGCCGTTACTACTCATGGACAAACTTCGAAACATTCAGCGGCTTTGCCGATTTGAATACACTGGTGAGTATCGCCGCGATCATCACGTTCGCTGCGCAGCTCATCTTCCTGTTCAACTTCATCTACAGCATTTTCCGCGGACGTTTGGCTCCGGCCAACCCCTGGAACGCAACTACACTCGAATGGACAACGCCTCGCCTGCCTCAACACGGCAACTGGCCTGGTGAGATCCCTACGGTTTATCGTTGGCCTTACGACTATAGCAAGCCCGGCGCGGCGGATGACTTCATCCCTCAGACTGTACCTTATTCTGAAACTCCGGAATCGAACCTGCCTCATGAAAATGAGCTCGTGAAACTGGAACTTGCTAAGGGCTCCCCGATAGTAGTGCCACCCCACGGACAAGGCCACCACTAGGATCTAATCCGAATTGGATCCTACAGCGATCAGGCGATTTTATAAGCTCTGCTTATCTACCCTGATCGCTGTTTACGTTTTAATAGCTGTTGGTTCTATTGTTCGCGTAAGCGGATCGGGCATGGGCTGCCCAGACTGGCCCCGCTGCTTCGGCAGTTTTATTCCACCCACTTCAATCGAGCAGCTTCCTTCCGATTACAAAGAGAAGTATGCTGCCCTTCGCGAAAAGAAGAACATCAAGTTTGCGAAGTACTTGTCGGCTTTCGGATTTAAAGACACGGCAGAGAAGATCCTGAACGATCAGTCGATCCTGCAAGAGACCGAATTCAATCCTGTAAAGACCTGGATCGAGTATGTAAACCGGTTGATGGGAGTGATCATCGGGTTTTTCATTATTGCTTTAGCATGGCAATCCAGGAAGTTTAGAAAGACCGAACCTGCAATCTTTTGGACTTCGATAAGCCTTTTAGTCCTCGTCATTTTCCAGGGCTGGTTCGGATCGATCGTAGTATCGACGAATCTTACAACATGGACCATCACGGTCCACATGTTTTTGGCGATCCTGATGGTAGTGCTCCTGGTTTCTCTTCAGAGCAAGACAGAAGGCGCAGAAAGGGTTAAAGACAACAAATTAGCTTTACTTGCGGCAGCTTGTATTGTAATGCTCTTCGTGCAGATTTTCATGGGTACAGAAGTGCGCGCTGCTGTCGACAGGGTGTCGTCTTACCTGCCGCGATCGCAGTGGGTGCAGAACCTCGGCAACGTGTTTATAACACACCGCACGTTCTCCTGGGTGGTACTCCTGTTTCAGGTGATTTTAATCAGAAAAATAAGGAAAACAGGAGGGGTGAAATCTTTATCCCTACCCTTATTAATCTTAATTTTGGGCACGTTTTTAACAGGCGTCGGGATGGCTTATTTGAGCGTGCCGGCGGTACTGCAACCCCTTCACTTACTGATGGCCACCATAACTATCGGTACCGAAGCGTTGCTGATGTTCAGAGTCACGAATGGAAACAGTTAACACAACATTAGACGAGTATAAAGGCACCAAGTTTCGTGCTTACGTGGAGATGTTGAAGCCACGTCTCTCGATGCTTGTTGCGTTCTCCTGTGCATTCGGTTATGGCCTCGCTGTTCGTGGCGACATCAACTGGATCACATTAACGATGCTCACCTTCGGAGGATTTCTTTTGTCGGGTGCATCGGTGAGTGTGAACCAGATCATGGAGAAAGATCTCGACAAGCTGATGAACCGCACGAAGAACCGTCCGCTTCCTTCGGAGCGACTGTCGATGAACGAAGGGATGATCTTTGCGTTGATCTGTCTCGTTGCCAGTGTTGTCATTCTTTGGATCTATACAAATCCGCTTACAGTAATTCTTTCGGTGATATCGATGATACTCTACAGCTTCGTTTATACGCCGCTGAAGAGGGTAGGACCGATAGCAGTATTTGTTGGAGCTATACCTGGCGCGTTGCCTCCGCTTCTCGGATGGATCGCTGCAACGAATGCCATCACGCATGAAGCGTTGATCATCTTCGGGATCCAGTTCATCTGGCAGTTCCCTCACTTCTGGGCTATCGCCTGGGTGTGTGATGACGATTATAAGAGGGCAGGATTCAAACTGCTGCCATCGGGTGGAGGTAAAGACCACAACACATCGATACAGATAGCGATCTACACACTGTTCCTCATACCACTCGGTTTGCTTCCTGCAAAGTTTGGTCTAACCGGTATCAACTCGGCTATCGTGGCAACATTGTGTGGCGTAGCATTTCTCGCGGCAACTTTTTCTTTAATGAAAACAGGAAGCCCGAGATCGGCAAAGACGATCATGTTCGGATCGTTCCTGTACTTGCCGATCGTTCAAATAGCATTTTTGTTAGATAAAGTATAAGAGGAGGGAAGAAGAGATGACATCGAACCAGATTGATATTAAGATAGTCGAAGACTCGAAGAGACCTTTGGCAATGAACCCGAAGAAATTCGGGATGTGGATCTTTCTTGTAACGGTAGTGATGCTGTTCGCAGCGCTCACGTCGGCATACATCGTTCGTCGTGCCGATGGCAACTGGACCAACTTCGAATTGCCGTCGTTGTTCTGGATGACTACCGTTGTGATTCTTCTCAGTAGTGTCACTATGCAGTGGGCATACGTTGCAGCGAAGAAAGACGACTTAAAAACGGTCAGGTTAATGTCGGTGCTTACCGCCATCCTCGGGTTCATTTTCGTGGTGGGCCAGTTGGAAGGATGGTTGCAACTGAATTCAGAAGGTATCTTCCTTATTGGAAATCCTTCGGGCTCGTTTGTGTTCGTTTTGGTGATGGTACACGCCGTCCATTTGATCAGCGCGTTCGTCTTCGTGCTCATCATTCTAAGAAATGCTTTCCGGCTTAAAACAGCTGCGAAAAACATCTTACAGATAGAATTGTGCACTACTTATTGGCATTTTTTAGGTGCTCTTTGGCTATATTTGTTCGTCTTCTTATTATTGACCCGATAATCTAAACCTGATATGTCTTCTCCTTCCGCTACGTCTGCTGCACATGAAACTCCCACCGCAAGCGCCTGGGATGGTGGCTCATCGCCCCTCGGTGTAAGCTACGGCAAACTGATGATGTGGATCTTCCTCTTGTCGGATGCTTTCACGTTCTCTGGACTCTTGATCACATACGGGATGGTGCGTTCTATGCACCCTGCCTACACAGGCTCACCTGCTGACTTTCATTCTTCAACAACATACTGGCCTATTCCTGAAAAGATCTACGATGCGATCCCGTTCTTTCACGGGCTCGAAGCTCCGCTGGTGTTCGTAGGTCTCATGACCTTCATCCTCATCATGAGCTCGGTAACAATGGTGTTAGCCGTTGAAGCCGGACATCGTATGGATAAAATTGCAGTTCAGAAATGGATGCTGTGGACTATCCTTGGTGGTATCACATTCCTTACCTGCCAGGCATGGGAGTGGACACACTTTATCGTTGGCACCGAAGGTGGTACTGTTAAGACAGTGTTCGACACATTCACAGGAACTTCATCACAGATAACAATACATGGAGCCAATCTTCATGTGAACGAATATGGTCCGCAGGATTTTGCCGACTTCTTTTTCTTCATCACAGGGTTTCACGGCTTCCACGTATTCAGTGGTGTGTGCCTTAACTTCCTGATCTACTTCAGAACGGTAACGGGCATGTACAACCGCCGGGGCAGCTACGAGATGGTGGAGAAGGTTGGTCTTTACTGGCACTTTGTGGATCTTGTGTGGGTGTTTGTGTTCACGTTCTTCTACCTGGTTTAAATCGTACATCGTAAATAGTAAATCGTACATCACATATGTCACACCAACATTCAGAACCCGAAGTAGTAGTAATCCCTCCGGATACAGCGAAGATCAAGCAACTGTGGACCGTAGCTGGTATCCTTGGTATCATCACAGCATTGGAGTTTATTATTGCCTTCACAATGCCCCACGGCGTTTTGAAGACTTCTATCTTCGTGTTGATGACGATAGTAAAAGCTGCATACATCGTTGGTGAGTTCATGCACTTGCGCCACGAAGTAAAAGTATTGATGTGGGCAATCGTATTGCCGATGGTTTTCGTTGTGTGGATGCTTGTTGCATTTGTTTACGAAGGCATGAAGTTCTCAGAAGTTAACTTCCTCAACTTCGGAGGTTGATTTTATTTGTTGAATAATATTTAAAAAACCCCGTGGCGTGTGCTGCGGGGTTTGTTTTTTAATAATCGTGAAGAAGATCATTTTATTTGTTGCCCTGCCGTTGCCGATCCTCATCTTTTTCTTCCTGAGATTCTTCGGAAGAAATGAGTTCGACGTGCGCGTGTATTGGGCAGAAGGCGTAAACGTTGCAGGCTGTAAGCCACACCCAGCTCCGTATACTCTTCCCGATTCTGCGTTGAATGCGTGGGGATGGAAAGGCGATAAGGCGACGTTGATCGTGCTCAACGAGAACAATGGAGTTAAAGACAACCTTGCGCGTATAGCCGATCTTTTTGAAAAAGATGATTATGCAACACTGAAAGTTCTGGATGCACCCTACGAAGTAAGAACGTGTATGCTGATGGCCGGCGACTCATCGAGGGTGATCCTGGTCGACGATCAGAAAAGAATTCGTGGTTATTACACACCTATTCGTCCAAAGGAAACCGACAGGCTGGAAGTGGAGCTCAAGATCTTATTAAAACAGTATTGAAGTGAAGACTGAAATTACATTGGAACAACAAGACCCTTATCGCAAGCTGATTATCGCGCTGTCGATATCGATACCAGTGATCGTTGCTATCTTATTCGGCGTGCAAATTCCAGGCTACGACCTGTCGTTCCTGCCACCGATCTATGCAACCATCAACGGAATTACGGCAGTGTTGCTGGTCGTTGCCGTGCAGGCGATCAAAAACAATAAGCAAATTCTTCATGAGCGAATCATGAAGGTCTGCATCGGACTGTCGGCTACCTTTTTGGTGATGTACGTAGCCTATCACATGACCAGTTCGCCCACTCCTTATGGTGGGGAAGGTATTTTGAGATATGTGTATTTCTTCATTCTCATTTCGCACATCCTGTTGTCGATTGCCATCACGCCGCTGGTGTTGTTCACGTTTTCGAGGGCCATTTCCCGCAATTTTGAAAGGCATCGGCGATTGGCTAAATTTACTTACCCGATCTGGCTGTATGTAGCCGTTACCGGTGTTGTGGTTTACTTAATGATCAGCCCCTACTACAAATGAGCCTGCGCAAAATAAAGTTGATCTTCGGCCTGGTATTCATTCTTGGAAGTTTCACCAATGAAGTGTTTGCACAGTGCGCGATGTGTCGCGCCACGTTAGAGAACAACGTGAGCAACGGAACACCTGGCATTGCTACGGGAATCAACGTCGGCATCCTCTATTTGTTTGTAACTCCATACCTCGCTATCGCCACGCTCGCATTCCTCTGGTACAGGACCAGCAGGAAGAATGCAGCTAAGCTCGTAACGGGCTAAAACTTTGTTCCGTAAGCCTCTCGCTTTTTTCATTGCGTCAGGATTTTTCTTCCTGCTCGCACTAATATTCTTTTTTGCACTTCGCAACAACGAAGCTCCCCAGCTTCGAATGACGGAGAACATCTATGAGAATCTTCGTGTCGAACTCGGGAGCGCATCCATTGAAGCAGAGAACATCGTCTCCAATCCTTCGAAGATCTGGACCACCTCCAATCATCCATTCTATTTAAGAAAGGGCAATAAGATCATCGCGTGGTCTTCAAATTTTTATGAACCGGAACCTTCGTGGTTCTCTGATTCGGGTAAAGAACGATATGTGTCGTCGCTGCGTGGCGACTTTGTTGTGAAGGCGTGGGTTACGCCAACGGGGGAGACGTTGCTGGTGGTGATACCGTTGATTGAAAGATTCAGGATTACAAACCGGTATCTCAACACAGTTTATAATTCAAGGATCTTTCCGCAACTCAAGACAATCACGCTCACCCCTAAAGACGACCTGTTTGCTGTTCATTTCAATAACAACGAGTTGAGTCCACCGTCATTTCTCTTTTGGTCTGGATTTATTGCTGTAATATTTTACCTGGTCGGAACATTCATGGTTGCCCGCAGGCTATGGTTGCTGCTTGGATTGCTGATACTTCTCAGGGTGTTGATGATCGTCACGTCGTTTCCTGCGGCATGGATCCCATTGCCATCGTTCGATTCAGCGGCGTTTGCTTCATCGGCATTCAACCCAACGATCTTCGACCTGCTTGCTAACTCCATTGTTGTGCTTGTGTTCTGTGGATACCTGCTGTATTCATATCAACAGTTTTCTTTTTTCAGGAAGTGGATGCAGTTACCGCCAACGAAGAAGTTTCTCGCTGCAGCATTATGCGTTGCGATAGCATTCTTCGGCTTCTTGTTTCCGTTTCTTTTCTTCGAGAGCATCTTCCACGATTCGTCGATCACGCTCGACTGGACCCAGTCGTTGTTCTTCGACGGTCCGCGCATCGTCGCGTTCCTGTCTGTTATTTGTGGATCTGTCGCCAGCTTCATGTTCTGCCATGTGTGGCTCAACTACGCTTACAGGCTCACGGGTAATTCGAAACCATTAAGATTTATCGGGACACTTGCTGCGGGTGCGTTGTTGTTCGTGGCTTATTATGTTCCTGCGGGCCGCGATTATCTTATCACGTTGCTCGTTGGATCAGTTTACTTCGCAGTGCTTTATTTCGCCCGTTGGACACGCGGGCTCCGAAGAACATCCTATGTAACATTCCTCTATCTCATCTTCGCAATACTCTGCTACGGAGTTCAGTCGAGTCTCAGCAACGAGCGGTTCACCAACGAACGAACGGCAGAATTTCAATATCGCTTTGGTCTCAATTTTTTAGTCGAACGCGACGTGTTGGGTGAATACTTATTAAATGAAGGTGCAAACCTGATTGCCGACGACCCATTCATTCAATCGGGTCTCGCGAATCCATTCGTAAGTCGCGGTACGCTTCGTCAGAAGATCCGTCAACTGCATTTGAGCTCGTACTTCAATCGTTACGACGTGCAGGTTCATCTTTACAATGCCACCGGCGACCCGCTCGACAATCTTTCGCATACCGATATCTCTGCATTCATCGACCGGTATAAAGCGGGCGTGAGTCAGACAGGTTATAAAGGAATCTACTTTGTGAATCGTGCCGACGCGGGCACCGCAAAACGATACGTGGCAATCGTTCACGTAGTGCGGCAAGGCCGCACGATGGGCTACATCGCTCTCGAACTAAGTCTCAAGAAGATCGTTCCCGAGTCCGTGTTCCCCGAGTTGCTGGTCGATAATCGTTTCGCGGAAAACTTCAAGGCTGCCGATTACAGTTATGCTATCTTTAAGAACGACACGCTCGTAAGCACTTTCGGAACATTCAACTACGAAACAAACTTCGACAAGAGTTGGCTAGCCAGGATCCCGGATGGTCCCCAGGGCATGGTGTTCGATCATCATCGTCATTTAAGGATGACCGGTGAGCAGGGATATTCTGCCGTTATCACATCGCGCATCTATCCCTCATTCTTCCTCGCCTCGAACGTAGCCTTCTGGACGATGCTTGGTGTTGTACTGATCACCATCGCGTTGCTGATCGGGATCCTCGTTAACATTCGTCGTTTCCTGGTGCTCAACTACGCAACAAGAATACAACTCTATGTATTCCTGTCTTTCATCATTCCATTGGTGGCTGTTAGCATCACCACGTTATATTGGACCAGCCAGTCTGCCGAAGACGAGCTGAAGACAGAGTTTAGTGACAAGACCCGCAAGATTGCCGACCAGGTAACGCCAATTCTTGGCCAGTTTCTCTCGGGCCAAACGGATGTTACACCCCTGCAAGATGCTCTCGTTGCTACCGCAAGGCTCTCGGGTGTCGATGCAACGGTGTTCTCTCCGAATGGTTATCTCCTGGCTACGAACCAGGTACAGATCTTCGACAACCTCATCCTGTCGAATCTTATTAATCCTGCTGCTGTGAGGAGAATTGAGAAGAAGGAGAGTGGTTTCATCCTCGAAGAGATCGTTGGCAAACTTCATTACAATGATTCCTATCGGTTACTGAGATCCGAATCTACGGGCGAGGTGCTGGGTATTCTGAGTATACCATTCTTCAATTCAGGTGATTCACTGGATCGGAGTCGTGTTGTTATTCTTTCGAATACACTCATCGTGTTCATCATCATCTTCCTTTTGTTTGCGGTGCTGTCGTTCATCGTTACGCGTTGGTTTACTTTCCCGCTTCGAATGATTACACGTTCGTTGAGTAACACAACGCTGAAGCAGGAGAACAAACCGCTCAACTGGCAATCGAACGACGAGATAGGATGGATGGTGCAGGAATACAATCGCATGCTTGCCAATCTCGAAAAGAATAAGATCGAGCTGGCGCGAAGTCAGAAGGAGAGTGCATGGCGCGAGATGGCCCAACAGGTAGCGCATGAGATCAAGAACCCGCTTACGCCGATGAAGCTCACGCTTCAGCAACTGGAGATGCTGATGCGCAACGGATCTTTTCCAAAAGAAAAAGCAGAAGGTGCCGTGAAGAACCTTTTGATTCAGATCGAGATCCTCAACGAGATCGCAACATCATTCAGTTCTTTCGCACGAATGCCGGCACCGATACTCAATCGCATCGATGTTGTTAAAGTGGTTGGAAAAGTTGTTGCGTTGTATAGCAAAGTAAAATTCAACCCGGTTACGGAACCACTGTTTGTGATGGGTGATGAACAGCTCCTCGCCCGGATCTTTTCAAATATTATTTTAAATGGCCTGCAGTCGGGCGAGGATGTCCTGGTGGAAGTCAGCATCCAAAAGAAGAACGACAACGTTGTCATTTCTTTTCACGACAACGGTCGCGGTATCGACGAGGCCCTTCGCGACAAGGTGTTCATGCCGCACTTTACTACAAAAAAATCGGGCTCCGGCCTCGGACTTGCAATTTCGCGGCAAGGTATCGAGCAAAGCGGGGGATCCATCTGGTTCGAAACCTCGCCGGAGGGTACAGACTTCTTTATTTCCCTGCCGGCGGTGTAACCTTTATGCAGTTTGTGAGGTAATAGAATGCAACCTCTTCGGAGGAGAACAGTCATTTTACAAACCAACCTGTCATGATCAAAAGCTACCTCCTCATTGCCTTCCGCAACATCTTCCGGAGTAAACTATTTTCGGCAGTCAACATCCTCGGGCTTACGTTCGGGATGGCCAGCGCACTGCTGATCTTCCTCTGGGTAAATGATGAACTGGGTGTAAACCAGTATCACTCGAAGATCGATCGTCTCTATCGTGTGATGGAGAACCAGAAGTACAGCGGTGGTAAAGTGTACACCTTCGAAGCCACCCCAGGGCCCATGGCACCCGAAGTAAAACAGAAATACCCCGAGATAGAATTAGCCACCCGATGGACATGGCCCGAAACACCGTTGCTCCAATACGAAGACAAGTCGTTTAAAGACAATGGTCGTTGGGTGGATCCTGATTTTCTTCTCATGTTCGATATCCCTTTCGTTTCCGGCGACAAGAACAAAGCTCTTTCGGGAAAGAATTCGATCGTGATTACGGAGAAGTTTGCCAGGAAACTTTTTGGAGACCAGGATCCCCTTGGGAAAATGCTGGTGATGAACACCAAAGATTCGTACGAAGTTACAGCCGTCATTAAGGATTCGCCGGTAAACTCCACGCTTACTTTTGATTACCTGTTGCCGTTTCCAACCTACTTCGAGAATAACAAAGGTTGGCTCGACGAGTGGGGTAACAACAACGTGAGAACATTCCTGTTGTTGAAAGAAGGAGTGGACGTAGCAGGATTCGAGAAGAAATTCAAAGACGAGATACGTGCTCATATAAAAGACAGTAACACCGACTTCTTCATTCAGCCTTTCAGTGATGCATACCTGCAGGGTGAGTTCACCGAAGGCAAATTGACGGGCGGACGGATCGAGTACGTGAAGATATTTTTTATCGTAGCCATCTTTGTGCTCATCATCGCCTGCATCAACTTCATGAATCTTTCGACAGCGCAGGCAAGCAAGCGCGCAAAAGAAGTCGGCCTTCGAAAAGTGATCGGTGCAGTGCCGCGACAACTCTTCCGTCAGTTCATGGGTGAGTCTTTCATTACCGTAACACTCGCGGCCATATTCGCATTTCTTATTGCAGCACTCGCGATCCCGACATTCAACGATCTTACTGGCAAAAATCTCAGTCTTAACCTTCTCGATGTTAAGATCATTGGCATCTTCATCACATTGATCGTGATGACGTCGATCTTTGCCGGCGCCTATCCTGCCATCCTCATCTCGGAATTTAAACCTGTACAAGTATTAAAAGGACAACTAAAGAGTGGCAAGAAGGCCTCTGTTTTCAGGAAGTCGTTAGTGGTGGTACAATTCTTCCTGTCCATATTCCTGATCGTAAGCACGATCGTTGTGTATCGCCAGATGGGTTACATGCAAACCCACGACATTGGCTTTGTTCGCGACAATGTATTCTATTCATGGATGGAAGGCGACATGGCTCCGCACTATGATGCCGTTCGGACCAGGTTGTTAGAGTCGCCGGCGATTGAAAGTGTAACGATGTCGACGCAGGTGCCTATCGATATTGGTAACTCGACAGTAGGCATTAGCTGGGAAGGAAAAGATCCCGAACTCAACATGCTGTTCTCGAATATCGATGTTGATTTCGATTATGTGCAGACACTAAAGATGACCATGGCAGAAGGTCGTGCGTTCAACCGCGATGTTATCAGCGACACAGTAGGCTACATCGTAAACCAGAAGGCCGCCGAGAAGATGGGATTCAAGGACGGCACCGCCGAAAAGGAGCTCACTATGTGGGGAAGAAAAGGTAAGATCGTCGGCGTTGTGAAAGACTTCAACTTCGGATCGCTGCATTCGGCTATCGAACCGTTCATTATGCGAGTGGCTCCGAAAGTAAATTTCGGTTGCCTCATCGTTCGTGCCAAAGAAGGTCAGTCAAGCGAAGCGATAGCTGCGTTGGAGAAAGTATGGAAAGAATATGCGCCGGCATATCCTTATAAATATTCGTTCCTTAACCAGGACTGGGAAGGATTCTATAAAGCAGAAGGTCAGCGGGGAAAAGTATTCAATGTACTCGCAGGACTTTCGATCATCATCTCCTGTCTTGGCTTATTCGGACTGTCTGCATTCTCTGCAGAGCGAAGAATTAAAGAGCTCGGGATCCGTAAAGTGATGGGCGCTTCGGTTCCCGGCCTGCTTCGATTGATGGCGACGGAGTTCACGGTGTTGGTAGTGATCGCAGCAGTATTGGGCTGTCCCATCGCCTGGTATGCTATGACGTCGTGGCTGGAGGGATACGCGTTTCACATCGATGTGGGATGGCTTACGCTCGTGGCGGCTACTTTTGTTTGCCTCTTTGTTTCCTTAGGGACTATCTTATACCATTCGCTTAAAGCGACAATGACGAACCCGGCGATTTCTTTGCGATACGAATGATCAGAGATCACCTAGTTGAGGACGAATCAAGATCTCCTCAACTACGGTTCTCTTTGAAAGATTATAGGCTCCCCAAACCGCTTCGGCAACATCAATTGAGTTGATAAATCTCTCATCCGGAAGATTAGTCCCTTCCCAGCTTGCAGTTAGTGTGGCGCCGGGAAGTACGGCGGTAACACGCACGCCAGATTCTTTCAGCTCTTCGCGCAGCATTTTAGAGAGGCCGAGCATGGCAAACTTCGAGATGGCGTAAGATCCTCCGTTGGGATACGCCTGGATGCTTGCGATGGAGCACATGTTGAAAATGTGCCCGTTTCTCAACGTTCTCATGGCGGGAGCAATGCCACGGCTCGTATAATAGGCGCTGTACAGGTTGCCTTCTATCATGCTCTCGAGCGTTCCCTCTGGCTCGTCGATAACCTGTCCCGGCAGGAAATAGCCGGCGTTATTTACAAGTACGTCCACCGGCCGGTTGAACCCCGCCACGAAGTCTGTGAAGGCTTTTATTTCCGATTTCACCGACATGTTGGCGACCAGGTGATGTACTTCGCCGTTGATGTCGCTGAAGTCTGCTTTGTTCCTGGAACAGGTGATGGTGTCGAAGCCTTCGGAGGCAAATTTTTTAATTATCGCCCTACCTATCCCTTTGCTTCCGCCGGTTACAACCAGGAGCTTCGCCATACGTGATTTTCTTATATTTAGGGCAATTTAGGACAATAAAATGAAGGAATTCGGGCGGTATGCGATGTTCATGGGATCCCTGTTTGTACGTCGTGAGACATTCGCCACCTACTACAAACTCATCCTCGAGGAAGCAATCCAGATAGGACTAAAGTCGGCGTTGATGATCGCCATGGTCGCGTCGTTTATGGGCGCTGTAACCACGGTTCAGATCGCGGGAAACCTCGTGAGTCCGTTCGTGCCGCGCTTCGTTATATCGCAGGTTGTTCGCGAAATGACCATCCTCGAGCTTTCACCTACTATTATCGCCATCATCTTCGCCGGCAAGGTAGGGTCGAGCATGGCGGGTGGACTGGGCACGATGCGGATCACCGAACAGATCGATGCTTTGGAAGTAATGGGAATTAACTCGTCGTCGTACCTCGTGTTGCCGAAGATCATTGCGTCGATGCTCACGTACCCAATGCTGGTGATCATCTCTGGTGTGTGTGCGCTCTGGGGCGGATATCTTGTCGGTACATTGACTGGCATCGTAACACCAACGGAATACATCACCGGTATTCGTTACGCATTCAATCCAAGGATGATCACGTTTGCTCTTACGAAGTCGTTTGTGTTTGCGTTCCTGATCGCTTCGGTGTCGTCATTCAAAGGATATTATACACAGGGCGGGGCTCTCGAAGTCGGGATCTCGACAACATCGGCCGTAACCAACAGTATTATCTCTGTGTTGGTTGCTGATTACCTTCTTGCAGAACTCTTCTTCGAATAATTCATGATCAAGATCAATCATATATCGAAAGCATTCAATGGCAAGACGATCCTCCACGACGTCGGTAATGAATTCGAAAAGGGAAAGTGCAATCTCATCATAGGATCGAGTGGTACCGGTAAGAGTGTGTTGCTGAAATGCATTGTGGGGCTGGTGCAACCCGATACCGGCAATGTTTATTACGACTTGCGAAATTTCACGGAGGCAGATAAAGAAATGAAGGCCGAGATCCGTCGCGAGATCGGTATGTTGTTCCAGGGCGGTGCGTTGTTCGATTCGAAGAATGTGGAGCAGAACGTAATGTTTCCCCTGGATGTGCTCACAAAAATGCCCATCGACGAAAAACTCGATCGCGTGAATTTTTGTTTGAAGAGGGTAGGCCTTGAGTCGGTGAACAAGAAAATGCCTTCGGAGATCTCCGGTGGTATGAAAAAACGGGTGGGCATTGCTAGAGCGATCGTGAACAATCCCAATTACCTGTTTTGCGACGAACCAAACTCCGGTCTCGACCCTCAGACGTCGGTATTGATTGACGAACTGATCCTCGAGATCACGAAAGAATTTGATATAACTACCGTTGTCGTTACCCACGATATGAACTCGGTGATCGGTATTGGCGAGAAGATCATGTTCCTGTACAAAGGGTCGAAAGTGTGGGAAGGATCGAGTGACAACATTGTGAACTCAGGTGTAAAAGAACTGGACGATTTTGTTTTCGCGAACAAAGTGATGAGGACCATGAGGGCCGCCGAATAATATGAGTGTAAAATCGATTACTCAATTACAACACTACTGCAACAGCCTTGTTAAGTACAGCCGTCGCAAGACACGAGCTGTCGATATCGGTGGTGTTGGTGTTGGCGGCGACAATCCCATCCGTATTCAATCGATGACCACCATCGACACGATGGACACCGAAGGTTCTATCGAGCAGTCGATCCGCATGATCAAAGCAGGTTGCGAGTACATTCGTATTACCGCGCCAAGCATCAAAGAAGCACAGAATCTCGAAGCCATTAAGAAAGGGCTAAGACTTCGCGGTTACAACGCACCTCTCATTGCCGACATTCATTTCACTCCAAATGCAGCCGAGCTCGCTGCGAGAATCGTGGAGAAGGTGAGGATCAATCCAGGTAACTACGCCGATAAAAAAAGATTTGAACAAATAGATTATACCGACTCTTCTTACGAAGCGGAACTTGAACGCATCCGCGAGAAGTTTACGCCGCTGGTAAAGATCTGTAAGGAGTATGGAACAGCGATGCGCATCGGAACGAACCACGGTTCGTTGTCGGATCGCATCATGAGCCGCTATGGCGATACGCCACTTGGAATGGTGGAGTCGGCGCTCGAGTTCCTGAGGATCTGCGAGGATCTTAATTATTACAACATCGTATTGTCGATGAAGTCGAGCAACCCGCAGGTGATGGTGCAGGCTTATCGCTTGCTCGTTCAGAAGCTCGATGAAGAGGCATTTCAGCCTTACCCGTTGCATCTCGGCGTTACCGAAGCGGGCGATGGTGAGGATGGAAGGATCAAGTCGTCGGTTGGTATTGGAACGTTGCTCGAAGATGGATTGGGCGATACCATTCGCGTGTCGTTAACGGAGGAGCCGGAGGCAGAAGTGCCCGTTGCTCAAACGCTGGCGGCCCGTTACGATGCACGGGCGGATCACGATCCGATCCCCGAAATCACAAGTTACCCGATCAACCCGTTTGCTTATACGCGTCGTGCTTCTCGCGAAGTGTTGAATATCGGTGGCCACCAGGTTCCTCGTGTGGTCGCGGATTTTTCAGGTAAAGAAAAAATTACGGCAGCCTCGCTGTTTGCGTTGGGCTATCATTATTCGGTCCCGCTGGATAAGTGGAACATCACCGACATGGCATGCGACTATGCTTTTCTTGGCGATAACGTTGCAGACTTCGAGATCCCCGGTACGCTGGGATTGATCTACAACTACAAGACATGGCTTTCACAAAAAGATAGACCTCGTACATATCCATTCATTAATCATAAAGACTACAGGGATCACGGAACGAGATCGGAGCAACTGAATTTTGTTTATGCCACACTGAAAGACCTTGATGCCCAGCTGATCTCTATGCTGAACGCAGATCCAACTGTAGTGTTGCTGATCGATACATACAATAAACATGGTATGGCGGAGCAGCGCAGGTTGTTTGTGGAACTGATCAACAACAAGTGTGATGTGCCTGTCATTGTTGGTCGTGCTTACCGCGATCTTACGGTGGAACAACTACAGTTGTATTCGGCAACTGACATTGGCGGACTGTTGCTGGACGGGTTAGGAGATGGTTTGTTTATAGCGGCGGAGAACTGTGGTGGAGATAAAGTGGTGAACGAAACTGCGTTTAATATTCTGCAGGCAGCGAGAACAAGAATTTCGAAAACAGAATATATCTCTTGTCCTTCATGTGGACGAACACTGTTCGACCTCCAGGAGACGACCGCGAAGATCCGTTCGAGGACGAATCATCTCAAGGGTGTGAAGATCGGGATCATGGGATGTATTGTGAATGGTCCGGGCGAGATGGCGGATGCCGATTACGGTTATGTTGGATCGGGGCCGGGAAGAATTACGTTGTATCGCGGTAAGGATGTGGTGAAGCGCAATGTGCCGTCGGCGCAGGCGGTGGATGAACTGATCGGCTTGATCCGTGAAGACGGTGTTTGGATAGACCCTAACATTTAAGATTATGGAAAATGAAAAGAAGAAAGGTGGCCTGAAAGAATTTTTCTCTTTGGGGGAAGTTGGCGGTTATTTTTTCCGTAAGAAAGATCCGAATCGTCCCACCAACATCAACATCCGCATGATGCATGGGGTTAATAAGATCTCGATAGTAATATTCCTTGCGGGTGTGATCTACATCATCTTTAAGTTGGTGATAAAGCCGATGTTGTGAACATCGAATCATTCAGAGCTTACTGTTTAGCCAAACCAGGCGTTACTGAAGAAACTCCATTCGGCCCCGAAACATTGGTGTTGAAAGTAATGGGTAAGATGTTTGCCCTCACTGGTGTGGATGACTTCAAGCACATTGCATTAAAAGTCGACCCCGAAGTAGGGGCAGAGCTTCGTGAGCAATATTCATCTGTTGTTCCTGCCTATCACATGAACAAGATCCATTGGATCAATGTGCTGATGGACGGCGGTGTGGCTGATAAGCTCGTGAAGAAATGGATTGACAATTCTTACGACCTGGTGGTGGCAGGACTGCCGAAGAAGGTGAGGGAGAAGCTCCCGTCGAAATAGTCAAACAATTTTTTTAATTTTTTTATGTCGCGAGATGTTCACTTCGCGTAAATTTTAATTCCCTCATTTTAACTAACTCATTATCAGGAAAACACTACTTGAAGAAATAGTGTTTTCTCTATACCTCCATTGAGGTACGTCATCAGCAACGATACAAACCTGTGACATTTGTTGTCAATGGTGTTGTCGTGTTTTGATTTATATATTCACGCGACATCCACCTAATAAATTCACACTCCCATGAAGAAGATCTTGATCATTTCGATGATTGTATTTGCTGCTGGTTTTTCGTCGGCACAGACAGTTTACGTTCCGTCTGGCACTGGCGGAATTGGTTCGTCAACTAATTCAAATGTTGGTATTGGTACGACATCAACGCCTGGCGCTAAGCTCGAAGTTGTTGGATCAGGAAATGGCAATGTTGACATAAAAGTAAACGGACGTATCATGTCAGGAGATGCGGGCTATCAAGGCGGGATGTGGGTAAATAATCCTAATACGATGTTTGTTGGCGCACTTGGCTCTAACAAAATTGGCCTTTATAACACTCTCTGGGGTTTATCCCTTGATGCCAGTGGTAACACACAGATAGCAGGATATCTTAACGTTCAGGGTTTAAGAATTCCCGGACGTTATAACTTCAGCGCTACAGGAATAGAGTCGGCCATCGAGTTGGAGATACCTGCCGGATCCTATAATGCCATTCGTGGCGTTATCGGTACTACAATGTCGAGCAGTATTCATTTTTTTGACCCAACCTGGTATTCCGGTTCAGCCAACGCATCAGCAGGAGCTATTAATATCGACGGCGCAACGGCCGTAACATTGGGAGTATGGAATAGTCCATTGGCGTATTTCAGAAAGTCGGATGGATTCATCGGCTTCGGTACGACAAATCCCGATGCGCGACTCTCCGTAAAAGGGCAGGTACATGCACAGGAAGTAAAGGTCGATCTCAACGGAGCCATTGCTCCCGACTACGTATTCGCTAAGGAATATAAACTTCCATCATTGGACAAGTTGAAAGAATATATTGAACAATATCAACATCTTCCTGAAGTGCCTTCTGCAAAAGAAATGGATGCCAATGGCATCAATGTCGGTGAAATGAATCTGTTGCTGCTAAAGAAGATCGAAGAGCTTACGCTCTATGTCATCGAACTGAAGAAAGAAGTTGATCAATTGAAGTTGAAGTAGTCTCCACCCCAAATTTCAAATCATTATGAATCGGTTTTCTATTGTGGCACTTGTGTGCTCGGTTGCAATCCTTGTTGTTTCAAGTATTTTATTTTTCAAGAAAGAGAAGATCGTATATGTCGATTCTATCAGGTTGGTGGCTAACTACAACGGTGCGAAAGTTATGAAGGCGGAGTTTGATGTAAAGGCTGCCCAATGGAAATCACATCTCGATACGCTGGCCCTTGAATTTAAGACGGAGCTTGATCAGTATGAAAAAACGGCTAAGGCTATGAATGAACGTCAGCGCCAGCAGGTGGAGCAGAAACTCGACGGAATGAAGAAGCAGTATGAGGAATATCAGCAAGCTGTCAATAATAATTACCAGAGCGAGGATCAGCGGATAACATCGCAAGTGTTGAAGGAGATAACCGCGTTCCTGAAGAAGTACGGCGATGATCACGGTTACGACTTCATCATGGGTGCTACAACGATGGGAAATATCGTGTACGCGAATTCTGACGCTGACATAACCGATGAGGTTCTTGAACAATTGAATTCACGGAAAGTAGCTCCCTAACAATGAGGCATTCATTTTTATTTATTGTTATCCTTTTGGCCGGGTGCTCAGGCACACGCTGGACTGACGAGAATGGTCTTGTTGCTTATGTGCAGGACGAAGACAATGGCCTGAGGAAGAGTGAGGAGACTGATGGATTCAGGATAACAGCCACTTATAGGCCAAGCGACTTTATCGCACGTCAGCAGATGCTGGGAACAACCATGGAGGAATATGATTCCTTGCTGAAGTTGTATTCGAAATATTCTTATTTCATCGTAGACATTAGCAAGCAGGGAAAGGATCTTGAGACCGCGTTTGTGATGGAGAGGAGTGATTTTGCATCGCAGATATCTTACCTCGCCTCCCGCTTCTCAGAAAAGATATCGGTAAGAATTGACGACGAAGTCAAGCCTGTCTCAGACTTTATTTACGAGAGATCTTACGGTATGACCAAGTCTGAATTTCTTGTTGCATTTGACGGTATTAATGAGAGTGATTTTCACCTGGTGATTGATGGGAGTGAGCTGGGGTTTGGTGAGGTCAGTTTTCCTTTTGAAAAGAATCAAATAAAAAGTATCCCCAAACTCCGGATCTGATATGCGTATTATGTCTATACCCATGGGAAGAAGGTCTATTGCGTGCCTCTTCATCCTTGTAATTGTTCAGTCGATCTTTCAACCGACGATCACCTATGCGTTGACAACAGGTCCGCATCAGCAAGAGTACACTTCGTATGAGTCGCCCGGATCTACGGATATGGTAAATCTGTCGACGGGAGATTTTACATTCAGTTTGCCGTTGGTGGAGGTGCCAGGTCCGGAAGGATCATTCTCGCTTCCATTAACATACAACGCGGGCATTGGTACTGAGCAAGAGGCTTCGTGGGTTGGGCTGGGGTGGACGATGAATGCGGGGGCGATAACCAGGAACATCAATCAATTTCCGGATGACGCCAACGGGGAGGCGAACGTTGTGACAGTGCAAGACCTCGTAGGTCTAAAGGGTTGGGAAGCGAATACGTTAGCGTTTGGAAAGTTTGGATGGAACAGCCAAGTCGGGCATTTCGGGAGCCTCAGTATTTTGGGGATCGTTAATTCAAGCTGGGATGCTAATACAACATCTGTAGGGTTAGCGGGCATTAATGTTACAAACCATGGGATGAAGGCAGATGCTGCCCAGATGGCAATAGCATTCGCAAGCATCCTAACATTGGGGGCTGCCGGATTAGAAGGACAAGCATTGGCTGCTGGTGCCAGTCCAACACTAAAGACAGCTGCCGTAATTAAGTCGGCTGCAACTCAAATGGCTGTTGATGCCGGTATTGGTGCATTTTCTTCAGCGGTAAGTGGAAATAGCATAACTGCACCTGCGTCTGGTTATTGGCAGTACGCAACGAAAGAGCACAACTATATTGTTTATAAAAATTATCGTGTGTCGTTAGATAAAACCAGGACGGAGAACATGTATGGATTGATGTACCTCGGTAATGCTCCAACAGAAACATTTGTGTTAGGTGGGCTCGACCAAAACATGTCGCTTGGAATGACAAACGGGGGCGTGGCCGAGACCTTAAAACGATTTCAGTTGTCCACAGATGCCGCTAATAAGGGTTCGGCCAGTGACATCAATTATCAACCTGACACCAATGAAGAGTTAAAAGAATTTTATGAAGTAAACAATCCTGTGATCCTCGCGCCGGATAATTTTTCGGTAAAGGCAGCAGGAGTTTCTGGGAGCATTGCTCCGTATAGACTTGAGATAGGAACGGTCTCTATGCCACGTGAGATGAGTGCCGGTCATGAGCGTCTCGCTCCAGTGCCTTATTTTAACTCATCGACCTATAAGGTGCCATTTAAATACAATGGTCAATTTGCTAACTCCTATTTTCATCATGTGGGAAGTGCGTCGTCGGTAACAACGCCGACGCCATATTTTGGCATATCTACTTCACTAAATTCAGTATCGGGTCAAAATGATCGTATGGACTACGTTTTAACAGATGTAATCTTCAAGAATGACCGGATCAAATCGACTATACCAGCGACGAAGAAAATTCCTGCCGGGAATGATGTTGACTGGTTGACTAATTCAGAGATCCGGGATGGAATTACTTATACGTCTAGGTTTATGGACTATTTGAGTGGAGGCTCGACAGTGTCAACCGGTTCTGCACGATATCTATTCCGCGATAATTTACCGATCGGAAAACAGAATGTTTTTACATCCACTGCAAGTATCGGTGCCACGATTCCGATATACTCTGGAGATATCAGCAAGTTTACTGTGAATACATCCGTTGATATGTACATCTCTATCTATAATAATGCAAACGATCGTGATAATGGCATTACCGCGAACTACGTAGGGTTAACAAATATCAATGTGGACACGGTTGGGACTTCGAGCATAAAAATTAACAACTCTGGCCTGTTGCCCTATTACGGTAAGTATGCCGATATACAGTTAAGGTTAAACGGTGCTACGACTACCAAGTCCCCAACTTCGATCGGAGGATTCTGCATCACGGCAGCCAATGGCACGACATATCACTTTGCACTTCCGGTGTATGACTATGATATGATTACTGAGACGCGGGAGGTGGCGAATCCAACAGCAAGGAGGTCGTTGATTAAAAGGCCAGCTGCGTTTGCTAACACGTGGTTGTTGACTGGTATAACCGGTGCCGACTTTGTTGACCGAAATCAGAACGGAATGATCGACGATACAGATTGGGGATACTTTGTGAAATTCAACTATGGGTTGCATGTCAATGACTTTTGGTACCGTATGCCCTATGCCGGGTACCAGAAGTTGAGTGGAGACACTCATGAAACGTACACTGAAGGAAAGAAACAGATGTACTACTTAAACAGCGTTGAGACGAGATCGCATGTTGCGTTGTTTATTAAGAATGATCGGACGGATGGCAAAGATTTTAACTATGTGCATACCCCATTGCGCCTCGACGAAATTGCCCTCATTAAAAAGGAAAAGTATAAGAATCTTATAACACCCACCGGAAGCGGTGGCTATGGTTTGCCAGATTATTCCGGGTCCACCAGCGCGATGCTCAAAATGTCAACCCTGACGGGAGCTAACGCTTACAACTTTATCAAATTGAATTGTGAGAAGCGACTGAAGTTTACAACGACGTACGATCTTGCACAGGGCACATCAAATTCAAGTTCGGGAAAGCTGACTCTTACGAGATTGTCACTCCTGGGACGCAATGATCTACCCATCATGCCAGACTATAAGTTTGAATATGGATTTAATCCGAATTACAATTCAAATTACTGGGACGAATGGGGTGCGTATAACCCTTCTGGTACTTCAAGCTCATTTTCACACATTCCAACCAGCAGCGATCAGGATGCGTCAGCCTGGTCCCTAACTAAAGTGACGAATCCTTTGGGTAGTGAGATTAGGATCGCATATGAAAAAGATGAATACACAACTATTTCGGGACAAAAACTTATCGGGGATGGAGTAGATTTTGACAATAGTGGCATGCGAAAGTATTTAAGCATGTTGCCTATAAAACATCTCTACGTTACGCATAACGGATTCTTCAGTGCGGGCGATCAAATCCGGCTTACGTTACAGGCCTATTATAAGTGCGGGACTGCAAGCTATCAAAATAAGAGTGTTAACCAGGACTTTACTATAGCTACTGTCGGCACGGAGATGGTAGACATAAATGGTGTACAGGTATCTAAGCAATACATTGATCTTAATACCGATTACATGGGTCTCGGAACATGTGCGCTTGTGAACTCGACCGATTACATACAGTTCGATAGTCAGTCAGGATCAGTAATGAAGATACTTCCGTCAACAAAAGGTGGAGACTTGCGTGTTGGCTCGATCACCATGCACGATGATTTCAATGTTGACCAAAAGATCAGGTATCTATATTCGGGCGGGGTCATATCTATATCGCCGGCGTACGGAAGCGCTGGCGCTACGGGGCTAGATTTCCCTTCGGGATATCCCCAGACGTCAGTAATCTACGGGATCGTTAAGGTACTTACAGGTAAACTTACATCGGACAGTGATTGGGACACTCGGCAGACCTACCAATTTGAAACCCCGAGTACGTCGCATTATACGCTGACACGGAACATATTCGCTGATGATGAAGAGAAAAAGAAGTACACGGTAACAATTCCTGGCACTCCGCCTACACACATTGATTATTACGACCGGTTTAATATGTATGAGAACAAGTTTATTGACAAGAGCGCGAGGATTGGCCGACTTCTTTCGACTTCTATCGAGGGAGACGGATCAGCCGAAACCACGACAATGTACTACAATGATAATAATGAGGCAATCTTAAACGACGGTGTCGATCAACTTCAAGGTGTTTATTCTGGTGGTGTGCTGATGTTCGATCGTGTCCGAAAGGACGCTTTAACCGAGGTGCACAAGATCAGTCGAACCACTTCTTTGTCGTACCCTAACGTTCTTTTGAAAACGGTCACCACCAAGGATGGATACACAACTCAAACTGAGAATAAAGATTGGGACTTTTTGACGGGCCAGGTTTTACAAACCCTTTCGAAATCCGATAACGGGATGTATGTGAAGTCGATAATCAAACCTGCATACCGGGCGTATAGTGAACTTGGTTCAAAAGCAAACATGGCGACAAATAAAAATATGTTGAATCAGGTAGCAGCAACGTATGTGTACAGGAGTAACGCAAATGGCGATAAGCTCGGGCTTCTGAGTGCCAGCGCAAAAACGTGGAAGAAAGATTGGAATAACTATAGAAAATACAATTCAACAACGGGACTCTTTGAAGACGGAACTGAGGACGCAGATGTTTGGCGTGTATACGAAAGTTGGAGCAATATGGGCCAGTATGCGGATCGCCAGGACGATGGCTCCTTCAAGATAACAACCGACAACGAGTTCAATTTTTCTGGCTCCAACACCCGATGGACAATGACGGGTCGCACCGATCGATACGATCATTACAGCATGCCCCTTGCTTCACGGAATATAAATGGTCTTTATTCCGCGAGTAAGATGGGATATGATAACCGTGTGGTTATTGCAAGCGCCAGCAATGCAAATTACCAGGAGATTGCGTTCAGCAGCGCCGAGGACCTGAATGGCACCAACTCCTATTTTGGAGGAGAAGTAGCACTTGGCAACGGTTTAGTGAAATATAAATCCAAAGGGGATCCAGTTACTCCTCATACTGGCGACGCGGTAGTAGACTTGGCTTCAGGTGTAACCTTCGTTTACAAGCCACTAGCGAGTCAACTTACACCCAATCGAACTTATCGTGCGAGCGTTTGGACAAACACAACCGACGGGCAGATCTACTACAAACTCAATGGTGGAACAACAGTTACGTCTGGGACCGTTCCCGGCAAAAAAGCGGGAGATTGGTACCAGGTTAATATCACAATACCTATTTCAGGAACTCCGACGAGTCTCGAAGTTGGTGTGAAAACGGCCGGCGCAGAGTCGCTCTTCGACGACTTCCGTTTTCAGCCGCTCGACGCTTCGATGACTTGTCATGTACCGAGCCCTCCCGACTTCACAATTACAACCGGAGGACTATCATTGTTTGATTACACAATTGATAACGATAACATGTTCATCAAAAATGAATACAACGAACGTGGTCAGTTGATTAAAATTTATAGGGAATCATTTAAGTATGGAGTGACGCTGATAACTGAGAGCAAGGATAACTATCGCCGTTTCCATTTTAACCAATAATACAAGCATTAAAG
>JBBCII010000003.1:0-1983496 GCA_037200765.1 Bacteroidota bacterium
ATGACGTATAGAAGTTCCCTGCTTCTTGTTGTTGCTTTATTCCTGGCCACATCCTGCTTCGCGCAACAACCGAAGCCAGGAATTGTTGATGCCAGCGCGTTCGATTTTACCAAAGGACGTCTCAATCTTGCGGGAACATGGACCTGGTACGACAGCAAACTGTTGTTGCCATCCCAGCTCGCTAACCACGAAGGACTTGCCGTCGAGTTTCCCGGAACATGGAATGAACGCCGCACGAATGAAAGCGGCGAAGGCTACGCAACCTATCATGTCACGGTTGTTGTCCCGCGCGGGTCGCAAGAGCTGGCTATCGACATGCCGCAGATCTACAGCAGCTATATTCTCTTCGTGAACGGAAAAGAGATCGCACGTAACGGCACACCCGGAAAAACTTTCGAAACAACCGTGCCCCAATGGCGGCCGCAGGTTGTTCCCCTTAACCTGAAAGACGACACCCTGCGCATTGTATTGCAGGTTGCCAACTTCAATCACTTTAAAGGCGGCGTAAAAGAACCGATCACACTTGGCGCCGAGGCTATGTTTATGCAGAAAGAATTTCTTTCAACAGCCGGCAAAAGTGCAGCTGTGGCATTGTTGTTCATACTCGCCCTCGTTTTTCTTGTTATTTACTTCAGGAGTGGACGAAAAATTATCGTGATCTATTTTTCGATGCTGTGCATTACATGGGCTGTCCGGTCGATCTTCAGCAACGATTACCTGGTGATGCAGCTTTATCCCGACCTCGACTGGAGCTTGCTGGTTCGTGTAGAATACATTACACTTTACCTTACCATGATTTGGTCGATACTGTTTCTCTGCGCGTTGTTTAAGAATGAAGGCAATCGCTGGGTGAAATATGTGATGGTGTCTTTGAACCTCGGGTTTACCGTGTTCACGCTTCTTGTAGATCCCATCGAGTTCACAAGATTATTGCCTCTTTACCTGATCAGCGCCGGGCTGTTGCTTGTATATGGAGCAAGTGTTGTGCTGATGGCATTGATCAATGAACGTCGCGGGGCCACCTATCTCACGGTGTCGGTGCTGCTTGGACTTGCCATCTTCAGTTACGATATCTTTACTTACGAAGGATGGTTCTCTTACAACGCTGTGTTGTTCAGCGCAGCGTATCTCATCATCTTCCTGTTAATGGGAGGAGCATTGCTGTTGCATTTGGATATCGTTAAAGGAACAAGTGCAGCAACAACAATGCTTACCTATGAGGATCTATACGGTAAGGAATCTGATTCATAGCAGTTTCTTCACAACCAGCGTAGCGTTGTGACCTCCAAATCCGAACGTATTACTCATCGCTACGTTCACTGTCTTCTTCACCGGCTTTCCTAACGTAAGATTCAATCCTGCCGGAACGGCCGCATCTACTTTTGTTGTGTTGATCGTAGCCGGTACGATATCATTCTTCACGGCAAGAATACATATCGCTGCTTCGATAGCGCCGGCACCGCCGAGCAGGTGACCTGTTGCACTCTTCGTAGCACTGATGTTGAGCTTCGAAGGCTGATCGCCGAATAAACGCGTAACGGCCTTCGTTTCACTTTCGTCGCCAGTCGGCGTCGACGTTGCATGAACATTCAGGTAATCGACATCTTTCGCCGTGAGCTCGGCTTCTTCCAGCGCCAGGCTCATCCCCAGGAACGCACCCTCGCCTTCGGGATGCGTACTCGTTAAGTGATAAGCGTCGGCCGACATTCCGCCACCCACAACTTCGCAATAGATCTTCGCTCCACGCGCAACGGCATGTTCGTATGATTCCACTACCAGTGCAACACCACCTTCGCCCATTACGAAGCCATCGCGCGTTTCATCGAACGGACGCGAGGCCGTGGCCGGACTGTCATTTCGTGTCGACAATGCCTTCAATGCACCGAAGCCACCAATACCCGACTCGTTGATCGCCGCTTCGGAACCGCCGGCGATAATGATGTCAGCCTTATTCCATTTTATATAATTGAATGCTTCGATGATCGACGTCGTTGACGTAGCGCATGCCGACACCGTAATAAAATTCGGACCCATGAAACCGTACTTCATAGAGATCCATCCCGATGCGATATCGGGAATAACTTTTGGAATGAAGAAAGGATTGAAGCGCGGTGTGCCATCGCCTTTCGCGAATTCAATTACCTGTTCCTGGAACGTGAGGAACCCGCCATTACCCGAACCCCAGATCACCCCTACTCTTCTCTTGTTCAGTTTATCGGAAAGCATTCCCGAATCCTCCACAGCTTCAGTCGCCGCGATCATCGCGAACTGTGTAAACATATCCATCTTACGACCTTCCTTCACATCGAAGTAGTTCTTTGCATCGTAGCCCTTCACTTCACATGCGAACTTCGTCTTGAATTTCGAAGTATCGAACCTGGTGATCGGCGCCGCACCCGACTTTCCATCAAGAAGGTTTGTCCAGAAATCTTTGATGTTGCTTCCAAGCGGTGTGATGCCCCCAAGGCCAGTAATTACTACGCGTCTCATAAGTTGTTATTAATGATTGATCGAAGTTGTTTTATTACAATACTCATTGCCTCTTTCGAAGAAGATACTCTCGAAAACATAATCGCTCCTTCGATTGCACAAAAGAATAACATTGCCACCTCTCTTGAATCGAAGTCTCTCTTAAACTCTCCATTTTCTTTTCCACGCTCGAGCAGCTTCATCATACTGTTCACAGATTTCTGGAGCTCTGCAACAACAGTCTTTCGCATCGAAGGACGATGGTCGTCGGCTTCCACGGCAGTATTCAATAAAGGGCAACCACCACGAACGGGTGGATTGAGAACCGCATTTAAAAAGAAAGTGAGCAGCGCATCGAGCTTCTTGCGATAGCTGGCTTGCGACAGCATGGAGCGACTTCCTACCGAACGCATTTTCGAGATCGTGTAGCGGAATGCTTCGGTGGCCAGTTCCTCTTTGTCCCGGAAGTTTCCGTACAGAGCGCCCTTGGTGAGGCCCGTTACACGACACAGGTCGGTCAGCGACGTGCCGTCAAAACCGTTCATATTGAACAGTGGGGCCGTTTTTTCGATGATATGCCTCCGGGTGCGCTCCGCTTTGTTCATGGTGCAAAAATATACCGATCGGTATAATTTTCCTAACAATCCCTGCGGGGCTTTTGACCAAGTAGAATGGTCGGTTCACTAAGTGGTGGTACCTGTAATGAGCAATTAGCGTAAACTTTCAATAAAAAAAAGAACCATTATGAAAACTAAGCTCATAATCATCGCAATCACCAGCTGCATTGCGATAGCACTCACTGCTTTCACTAAAAAAGAAAAACCACTTCGTCCTTATCCTAAAGGCTGTGTCTTCCGAACCGTGATGGGTGAAGAATCTTCCGACAACATGTCGATCTACAACACGTCGGAAGTTTTGGCAACCTCACTCGATCGTGGTCTCTCGTGGATGACAAAAGCACAAAATGAAGATGGTGGTTGGGGCGCCGGAACGCACATGCGACAAGACATCTCCGATCCGCATGCAGTGAGCTCCGATCCTGCAACAACTTCGATGGTAGCGATGGCACTACTTCGCACCGGGACAAAATCAAACGACATGCGATTAAAGTCTGCTATCGAATATCTTCTCAATGCTGTTGAAAGTTCTTCACCACAGTCATTGAACATCACCGACCAGGTGGGCACGCAGATCCAGGTAAAACTCGGGCAGAACATCGACGTCATTCTCGCATCACAATTCTTCTCCAATCTTCTCGATGAGATGGAAGAATCGCCATTGAAAGAACGCGTTCGAAAAGCGAGTGAAATATGTGTGAATAAGATCGAGAAAGCACAAAGCTCCGACGGCAGCACACAAGGTTCGGGTTGGGCTGGTGTACTTCAATCATCGTTCGCGGCAAACTCACTGGAGTCGGCACAAAAGCAAGGCATTCACGTTGACGACAAAGTTCTTGCGCAGGCAAAAACATTTCAGAAGAACAATTACGATGCAGGTACAGGTGGTTCCAAAACAGATATGGGTGCCGGCGTTGTACTTTATTCCGTTTCGGGATCATCACGTTCGTCAGCAAAAGAAGCCCGTCGTGTAAGAGAGGAAATGAAACGCGCGGAAGACGAAGGCTTACTCCCTGCTAACGCACCGGTAACTGCGGAGAACCTGGAGAAGATCGGCTTCAAGCCATCCGAATCGCGCAGCTACGCAACATCTTACGAAGTATACGAATCGGCAAAAGTGCAGGCACAACGCGACGATGTAATGGACGGCTTCGGAAGCAACGGCGGCGAAGAATTTCTCAGCTACTTACAAACCGGCGAAGGAATGGTGATCGCCAAAGACACTCAATGGACCAAATGGTACGACAACATCACTGGTCGTTTGCTCAAGATCCAGAACGAAGACGGAAGCTGGAACGGTCATCATTGTATCACCAGTCCAGTGTTCTGCACAGCAACCTGTTTGTTGATCTTATCGGTAAACAACGACGTTGACACGCTGACCGAACTAGGCTCTAAATGAGCTACTTAACCACGTCTTTGTAGCTGATTAGTTGAATACCCAATCGCTTGATCTCTTTCTTCACTTCTTCGCTCGTAAAGAGATCCGTAACTCCCTGCCTGTCCACCGCTACGTTCTCGTAGCCGATGTGCGACACGGCACGGAGTTCTTCGTTATCGAGGCCCGGGTGATCGAGAAATAAGTAGGTCTTGCCCTTCTCGATCTTGCCCAACATTTTGATAAACGATGCGATCTTTTCCTTCGATGTTGCATGCGGACCATCGTACGAGATCCACGTAACACCACTGGGTTGAAGGTCGGCATCGACCAGCGGGATCTTGTATTCGTTAGCCAGTCTTTTTTCGAGTGCTTTGGTCTCGTCGCTGAGCCACGTGCATCCCATGTGAGACGATAGATGACTGACACGTGGAATGTGTTTGAGTGCCATCTCGATCTGCGCTCTTAATTCTTTTTCCACGTCTTCGATCTTCCATGCGTTTTCTTTGATCGACAACTTTGGATAGTTCGGATTCGGATTTACCATCGGGTAAAAGTAGCCGTCGGGCGAACGAAGACTCGGACAATCCGTCAGCGGCCTCCACTTTACATTATCCCATTCGCTGGTCAATGCAAGATGAATTCCCACATCGATGGTCGGATTGTCTTTCAGCATCTTTACTGCTTCGGGAAACCAGGGCGATGGCACGATTATTTCAATAGAGGTTTGAATACCCTCTTTCGAAGATTTGATAAGAGCAAGGTTGCCGGAATGTGTGTATCCCATGTCGTCGCCACGGATAATTAATTTTTGTCCGAAAGACAGCGACACCGTAAGAGCGAATATTGGTAGCAGTATGTTTTTCATAATATCAATATAGGAATTTGTAACATAAACACTCACCGTAAGTCTAGCAACCATGAGACAGATCGTTAGCTCCTTCCTCCTCGCCTTTCATAATATCCGCTCCCATTTTTTTCACACATTATTATCCGTATTAGGTATCGTGATCGGTGTTGCTGCGCTGGTGTCGATACTAAGTTTGATAGATGGCATGGAAGAATTCGCCAAGGAGCAGATCACGAAGACGACATCATTGAATTCGATAACGATCGCGACCAATGCATATACTACGACAAATGGAGTGAGGGTAAAGAAGGACACTGTTTTTGTTCTCGGCTACGACGATTTTTTGAATTTGAAGAAAACGTTAACGAAGCCGTGTTCCATTAATTATGTTGCCCAGTTTTCCGATGAGATCATTTTCAACCAGAAGAAAGTCGGAACGCTGTTATACGCATTCGGATCTCCGCGCGAAGGCCTTTCGCAAGACATGATCGAATCGAAACAACATGTTGCTATCGTAAATAAGAAGTTTGCTGCGAGTCTCGACTCTTCGAACGTTGTTGGAAAAACAATAACTGTTCATGATAAAACGCTTACCATCAGTTCCGTCTTCGACGACAGCGGCGATCAGCCGCGCGTTGCATTTCCATTAACACTTATGACGTCTGACGAGCTTCATAATGATATGCCGACCATAGTAGTCGAGGCCGGCACAATAGAGGACGTTGGTGAGCTCACAACGCAGGTGGCCAACTGGCTCAACGGAAAATTCGGTAAAGGCAACTTCAACGTGTGGACAAATTCGGCACGTGTGGAACAGGCTACGAAGGGCTTCCTGCTTTTTCGAATCGTGATGGGGTTGATTGTCGGCATCTCCGTTGTTGTTGGTGGCATCGGCATCATGAATGTTCTTTTGATCTCGATCACCGAGCGGACTTCCGAGATCGGCATCCGGAAGGCAGTCGGCGCCAACCGTCGCGACCTGATCCTGCAGTTCCTGGCGGAATCGGTAACCGTGTCGGTATTCGGCAGCATGATGGGATTAATACTCGGTGTTCTTGGAACGATGGCGATCGTGCCGATCATTGTCGCCGTTACGAAGGTGCCATTCTACGCAAACTATACTCTGAACACGCTGGGGATCGTGAGCATACTGGCGGTGCTGCTGGGGATCGTTTTCGGGACTTACCCGGCAATTAGAGCTTCGAGACTTGATCCAGTTGAAGCCATTCGGCACGAATAGTGCGCACAAGTCGTCAAGATCGCACGGACCAGCGTTTCTTTCTGTGATTTCCGTGCCTTCCGTGAGAACTTTACAGCGATGGCCATTACTGCAGTTTTTTTCGATTTCATTGGAACAACGGTCCTCGAAAAAAATAACGATGTCGTTCTCACCTGTTTTCAAAATGCCTTCGCAGATTTCAGCCTCGACGTAGACAAGAAGACCCTGCAACAACATCGCGGTAAGGACAAAGACGAAATGATCGTAGAGATCCTGAAGTCGGCCAAACGTGAGCCCAAAATAAAGCCGAAGGTCCTCGGTGCTTTCAAGAAACATTTCAATAACAACCTCGACCAGTTTTCGGAGAACAATGATCTCGACGCAACCATGGAGCATCTTCGGAGCAGGAAGGTAAAGGTCGGTATCGGCAGCGGGCTACCCCGCGATCTTCTTCAAACATTGCTCGAACATTTTCGCTGGGAACGTTTCGGCTTCGACTACATCAGCACCGCCGAAGAGATCGGCAAGGGCCGGCCCAATCCAGAGATGATCATCGATATGATGGTGAAGTTGCATCTTAATAATTTTCAGTTCCTTAAAGTCGGAGATACGATTGCTGATATCCAGGAAGGAAAGAATGCAAACGTAATGACTGCTGCACTCTTAAGCGGAACTCAACCGGAAGATGTGCTTCGAAACGAGAAGCCCGATTATGTTATTAACCGGTTATCCGATCTGCAGTCTATTGTTTAATTTTTCCACGCAAAGGACGCGAAGAAAAATTCACGCAAAGTTTCGCAGAGGAAATACACAAAAGCTTCTGCGTTCTTTGAGTGTATTTTCTTTCCGTACTTTGCGTGAAACATCGGTATGGCAAACCCAACCATTGATCGGTTACTCGAAAAGATCAACGACAGGCAATTACTTAACAAGCTCAAACAACTTCCGGCTACCGAGCTGCAATCGCTATTGCTTGAGATCTTTCACCAGGCCGCATCCAACATTACACCACAACAACTATTAAAGTCGTACGAAACCAATCGCTTCGTAGCTCCTTCGGCGGTAGACCCGATAACTTTCTACAGGATGGAACTGGAAATGCTCGAGCTCGCGAAGGAGAGTTCGTTCGAGCCACTAGAGCTATCGCCACTCGCACCACTCGGAAATTGTTCGGCAGTTGGACTTGCCGATCAGAACAAGATTGTTTCGGCAGCACGTGGCACTGAAGTCGTTGCCGATGCTACCAATCTCATGGCCCTCGAATGTGCTGTGCGACGTAAGCGTTCGAAGTTTAATAATGAGGTTGTAAACCTGTGCAGCATTCACCGCCACGTTCGCGCACAGTCAATCGGTGGAAAGGGAATGACACCGCACTTCAAGATCTTCACGGCGATAACGGCGGGAAGAGACAGCGGTTCATTGGACTTCGAGAAGATGGCCCTGTTGAAACATCTTTCATTCTATAAAAAATATTTCTCCGAACACCTGAAGCTCAATTGCAAGATCATCATCAAAGGATTCGATACGTCGCGCTCCCTGCAACTCTATGAATTTATAAAACCACATTTGACTGGAGTCGATATGAGTTTCGTGGAAGTGCCCGAAGAAAAGCACCGTTATTATCAACATACGCGCTTCACATTCAACGTCGATTACAAAGGAACGGAGTTCAATATGGGCGATGGAGGATTTGTGGACTGGTGCGCCAAGCTTACCAGCAATGGCAAAGAGCGAATGTTTACAAGCGGCGTGGGTGTGGAGTTGCTTATCAAACTGGTGTCCGGCCTGATCTAAGGTTGTTCACAACCGGACATGTCATCCTGCAAAACAGCGTAATTTTCCGGTTTTTTGCGCTGGCCTCATCTTGGCTGCAACCATTGCCTGTTCAACCGGTCACTAGAAACAACCACCAAGCATGATCAAAAACTACCTGAAAGTTGCCCTTCGTTCTATCTTCAGAAATAAGCTCACGGCATTCATCAACATCTGTGGTCTTGCGTTGTCGATGGCATCGGCCATCATGATCTATCTTTTTGTGTCCGATGAATTGAGCTTCGATCAATATCATGCAAACGCCGATCGTACTTACCGGGTAACGAGGATCTTCTTCGATCCCGATGGAAACCAGTCGCTGCATCTTTCTGCGGTGGCGCCGCCAGTTGGCCCGTTGTTGAAGAATGATTTCGGTGAGATCGAGATGATGTCCAGAACGCTGTTGGCAAGTTCGGTGATCAGCCTGGAAAAGGATGGTGACGTGGTGTCCAACACGGAGCCTAACATCTTCCTTGCAGAGCCGGATCTCTTCAGGATCTTTGATATTAAAGTATTGTCGGGAGCGCCGGCCGAAGATTTCAAACGGCCATTCGTCGTCATGTTGTCGGACAAAGCTGCGATGCGTTACTTCAACACCACCGACATCGTTGGAAAAAGACTTCGTTATGATAACTCGATCGACCTCGAAGTAACAGGTGTTTTCAAATCATTTCCTCTACAAACACATTATCATCCCGATTTCCTGGTCTCTTTCGTTACGCTGGAAGACGACAAGATCTATGGTCGTACCGGTCTCGAAACAAATTGGGGCAACAATTCATTTCAGACATACTTGCTGTTCGCACCTGGTACCGATCCTGCAAAAATAGAAGCACGCTTTCCCGAATTCATCGATAAACATTACGGCACTTATACGAAAGCAAATTCCAATGTGCCCGACAACTTCGTTGCTTCGAAAACCACGCAGCTTACGTTGCAAAAAGTGACCGACATACACCTTCACTCCAATCTTGATGACGAGATCGAAGTAAACGGGAACATCAACAATGTTTATATGATGGGTGTGATCGGTGCTTTCATCGTGTTGATTGCATGCTTCAACTTCATCAACCTCTCTACAGCACAGGCAACGAAACGCTCGAAGGAAGTAGGCCTTCGCAAGGTGGTTGGTGCTTTCAAGAATCAACTGGTCGGACAATATCTTAGTGAGTCGGTCCTGATTGCCATCTTCGCGCTGGTGATAGGCGTTGCCGCAACGTTTGCTACAATACCGTGGCTCAATTTCTTTACCGGCAAAGCTCTCACACTGGATCTAGCAGGCAACTGGCAGATCTTTGCAGGTGTTATTACATTCGCGGTGATCATCGGCCTGCTCGCCGGAGTTTACCCTGCATTCGTGATCAGTGCATTCAAGCCGGTGGCGGTATTGAAAGGTCAGAAAGGTTCTTCGAAAGGAAAATCGGGAATTCGAAAAGCGCTTGTCGTTGCGCAGTTCGGTATCTCGATCGTGTTGCTGATCGCAACAGTGATAACATACCAACAACTTAATTATCTCAATAATAGAAGTCTCGGCTACGATCGCCACTCGGTCATCACACTTAGTTATTATGGAATTCTCGATAAAAACTACGATGCTTTCTATAACGAAATGTTGAAGTCGTCTTCTATTCGCAACGTTGGAAGATCGTCGCGGATCCCGACAGGCCGTTTGCTCGATTCGAGAGGCGGACTGAGAGTGATGCAGGGCGACAGTCTCGTTCAAAGCGGTGTTGGCTTGAAATATGTTGGCGTCGACGACCAGTTCTTCGATACCTATGGCGTTGAGATCGCTGCCGGAAGAAACTTCTCGAAGACAGTTACCACCGACGACACACTGGCTTTCGTTATCAACGAAGCTGCCGCAAGAGCTATCGGTTGGAAAACGAATGAAGAAGCTATCGGCACCGACTTCCAGTATGGAGGCACGAAAGGAAAGCTGATCGGCATCGTAAAAGATTTTCACTTCGAATCGCTACATCAGCGCGTTACCCCGATGATCTTCATCCCAGCGAAACAAAGTGGCATGAACGATCTTGCTGTAAAGATCTCAGGCGATAAGATGAGTGACGGCATTGCGCATCTCGAAAAGATCTGGCGCAACATGTTGCCCGGCCGCCCATTCGAATACCAGTTCCTCGACGATCGTTACAGGAGATTGTATGAAGCCGAACAGAAGGAAGGAACATTGTTCACGATCTTCTCCGGTATGGCAATCTTCATTGCGTGTCTCGGTTTGTTCGGGCTCGCAACATTCAACACAATGCAACGTGTGAAGGAGATCGGCATTCGCAAGGTGCTGGGCGCTTCGGTACCGGGCATTCTTCGATTGCTCTCCACTGAAATTGTTATACTGATCCTTGTCGCTAACGCGATTGCGTGGCCGGTAGCATGGTTCTTTATGAACCGGTGGCTCGACACGTTCGCGTATCACATTGACATGAACATTTTGGTATATTTCTTCTCTGCCGTTGCGGCAATCGTACTTGCGTTGCTCACCGTGAGCGCGCAAACGATCAAGGCAGCGATGACAAATCCATCCAACACATTACGTTACGAATAATCATCAAACACAAACATTCACCAGATGCTTTCGAACTATATTAAAATTGCTATCCGCCAGTTGCTGAAGAACAAAACGTTTTCGCTGATCAACATCTTCGGGCTGTCCGTTGGCGTTGCCTGCTGCGTATTGCTCACGATGTTCATCCAGGATGAGTTTTCTTACGAAAAGCATTTCAGCGATCACGAAAGGATCTACAGAATTTACACTTCATTCAAAGACAACACCGAAAATCAATTTCCGGCCGTTTCACCACCCATCGCTACGCAGTTGGGCGATCTTCTCCCGGAAGTTGATGTTGCCACCCGCGCCGTAATGCCTCCCGATGTTACACAGCATCTCGTTCGCTATAAAGACAACCAGTTTTTTGAAAAGAGTGCGTTGCTGGTAGATTCAACATTCTTCGACGTATTCGATTATGAATTCAAGGAAGGCAATCGCGAGACTGCCCTGGATGCACCGGCAACTGTCGTGATCACCGAAGATCTTTCGAAGAAGCTCTTCGGTAACGAGAGCGGCATCGATGAACTCCTTATCATCAACAGCGGTCGCTCTGTCGACACGTTCCGCGTTAGCGGCGTACTGAAAAAAGATCCCACAAAGAAATCGCACACCGATGTTTCGTTCTTCATGTCGATGAACAGCCGCGGCTGGGGTGAATTCGTGAGGCAGGAAGATACATGGGCCTGGAACAACTTCGTTTCAGGATACCTGAAGCTGAAGCCCGGCACCGACATCAAAGCAGTTGAAGCGAAGATGAACCAGATCCTGCAGCAACGCGCCGGTGAAACGTTAAAGAACGCAGGGATCCAAAAATCACTCGGCCTTCAGCCTCTCGACGATATTCGTCTGCATTCAAACTTCAAGAACACGTTTGGCGAAAACAGGGGCGGCAACATTACCTATATCTACATACTCGCCTCCATCGGTGTGTTCATCTTGCTGATTGCATGCATCAACTTCATGAATCTTACAACTGCGAAGGCAGCGCAACGCGCAGGTGAGGTTGGGATCCGGAAGTCGATGGGTGCCTATCGCTCACATTTGATCAGGCAGTTCCTGGGTGAATCGTTTACCATCGTTGCTGTGTCGCTGGTGCTTGCCGTAGTGATCATGTACGTCGCGTTGCCGATCATGAACAACGTTACGAACAAGCAACTCACATTTGCCAACAGTAATATCTGGTTGATCATTGGAGCGTTGCTCGCTGTGGGGATCGTTACCGGTCTTGTTGCAGGAAGTTATCCCGCGTTCTTCCTCAGCTCATTCGAACCGGCAAGAGTTTTAAAAGGAAAGAATCTCTCGAGCGATGGATCTTCGGCGTTACGCAGGGGGCTCGTCGTATTCCAGTTCGTGATCACGATCACACTGATCTCATCCATCTTCATTATCCAGGAACAACTCAGCTTCATACGGAACAAGCCGCTCGGTTTCAAATACGATAATACCATCATGGTTCCTATGCGGACCAAGGATGCGAGCAATCTATACAACACATTAAAGCTCGAATATTCGAGGATCCCCGGCGTAAAAATGGTTTCGGGCACAAACAGTCTTCCGTCCACGCCACAGTTCCAGGACTGGTTGATGTATCCAGAAGGATCGAGCTACGACAAAGCTCTTATCAGTCGCGCGATCAATGTGGGTGAGCATTATTTCGAAACCATGGGCATCGAGCTTAAGGCAGGACGCGAGTTGCTTTATCCCGCGGACACATTCTCGTTCGAATTCCAAAACTACAACAGGGTGCTCATCAATGAAGCTGGTTTGAAAACGTATGGCATCGACCCCGACAAAGCTATCGGTGCAAAACTGTATGGCGACTGGGACGAGGGCAAACGCAAACGCACACACGAGATCGTGGGCGTGATCAAAGATTATCACCACTACTCGCTGCACATGCCTATCGTTTCTACGATTTACATCATGCCTGCTGTGAATGAAGGTTATACCTATCTTGTTGCTTCTACCGAAGGCGGAGATTACCAGGCGATCACGGCGCAGATGAAAGAGATCTGGGACCGCACGATCCTTACCACACCATTTGAAAGTCAGCCGTTGACGGCAAGTGTTGAGAAACAATACGAAGACGATGCCCGCGTGAACACCATGCTCTCGATCTCGACAGCCCTTGCTATCATCATTTCGTGTATGGGTCTTTACGGTCTTTCGATCTTCGTGGCCGAACGCAAGATCAAAGAGATCGGGATCCGTAAGGTACTTGGGGCTTCTGTTCCGAGCATCGTTACCATGCTCTCGAAAGATTTCATCAAGCTCGTCGCCATCTCGTTTGTTGTAGCCGTGCCCATAGGCTGGTACCTGATGACCCAATGGCTCAAGAGCTTCGAATACAAGATAGAGCTTGGGCTGATGGTGTTTGTTCTTGCGGGCCTTGTGTCGTTCGCTATAGCGTGGGTAACGATAGGCTTCGAATCGGTGAAGGCAGCGTTGGGAAACCCAGTGAATGCGTTGAGAAGCGAGTGATCGTGCAACGTGCAATGAGCAACGTGCAACGAAATGTGCTTCGAAGGACAGTCGTTGCACATTGCACTTTGCACGTTGCACTATCTTGAGAGCAAGTTATTGCCTAATATCCTCGTTAACACATCCTCTTTCAACGCCCTGCTGATCGGTATCCTAGACTGCCTAATGATAATCTCGTTATTTTCAATGGCACTAACGTGTTCGAGAGCTATTATAAACGACTTGTGAACCTTCATGAACCGCCGTGGCGGCAATTGTGCTTCCAGGCCGGCTAATGTCATGTAAACGATCAGCTTCTGTCCCGGGAGGTGAATGATCACGTAGTTCTGCATCGACTCAACATAAAGAATGTCGCCGAACGCAACACGTTCAAATTTGCCGTTGCTCTTCACGAAGAAATATTCAGACGCCGCCGTTGCGGGCACTTCACGATGCCGGAGCTGGTGAAAATCATACGCCTTCTGAACGGCCTTCAGGAAACGATCGAACGGTATGGGCTTCACGAGGTAATCGATCACGTCGAGACTATAGCCTTCGAGCGCATACTCGCTGTAAGCTGTCGTGATGATCGCCATCGGCGGATGACTTAATGTTTTCAGGAACTCGATGCCGGTAAGGCGTGGCATCTGTATGTCGAGCAGCAGCAGGTCGACGGGTTGCTTCGCAAGCGCGTTCGCAGCTTCGGCAGCGCTGCCGGCTTCGCCAACTGAGTGAAGAAAACCTATTTCCTTCACGTACTCGGCAATGCCCTTGCGCGCCAGTGGCTCGTCGTCGATGATCAGGCAGTTTAATTTCATACCTGGCTTTTTATTCTGAGGATTACTTCAAATTCAGTTTTGCCGTCATTCACTTCAAGCTCGTGACGATCCGGGTATTGTAATTCAAGACGGCGGCGCAAATTCCGAAGACCGATCCCTCCTACTTCTCTGCGCTCCGCAATGCGTGTCTCCTTTGTATTGCGAACTCTTGCCTCCACCGATTGATCGTCGTTGTGAATGTGAATACTCACAATATTATTCCCTTCCGGGAAATGCGAAAGGTACTTGAATGCATTCTCAACGAGCGGCATCAGCAACAACGGAGCCAACGTAAAAACACGACTGTCGCCACTGGTTGTGAACTCGATCTTATACTTGTCGTCGCGACGCAGCCGCTGCAGGTCGACATAATTTTTCAGGTAAACGATCTCTTTCTCGAGGACCATCTCGTGACCGTTGCATTCATATAGCTGAAACCGAAGCATATCGGAAAACTTCGTGAGCGTGTTACGTGCTTCGTGATTGGTTTTGTCGATCTGGAAAAAAATTGTGTTGAGAGAGTTGAAAAGAAAATGAGGATTGATCTGCGACTTCAGGTATTCGAGCTCCGTGTTGAGTTTCTCCACTTCGAGCTCACGAAGCCGCTCGCGCTGGAAATACCATTCTTTGCTTAAATACAGTGCGAGGCTGAATGCCATATAAAACATAGCTATCGAAAAATTGTAGAACGAATAACGCCAGAAGTGCAATGGCGGCTTCCCGGTGAACACCGTGAGATAATAGTCGTGTGTATTTTTTACAAGTACATAAAATCCAAAACACACAATAAGACCTGACGTGTACAAGACAAACTTCTTCTGTTGCGCCAATGCAGGTATGAGGTATTCGAAGTTGGCGTAAATGATAATTGCGAGCAACGCATCACGGATGAGGATCTCGAGAATGAATTGCCCCCAACCGGCAACCTCCACCAGGTATGCTTTCGTGTAGATGTGAAACCCGATGGTCACGACCCAGAAGATGACGTGATCGGAGCGGTATTGCCAGAATTTCTTCACAATGAAATTTAGCGGTTTTACATGGCTTTAGAACTTACAGTTCATCAAGAAAAATAAGCCTTTTATCAGGAGTGAAGTTTGCATTGAAAAGATATTCGTAAACAAGAAAAAAAATATATGCGAATACTTTTTCTACTTCTCATTCTTATGATAAGCACCGACCGCCCTGTTGGCGGACCCTGCGATCGATGCGACCTGATGTACGACGGCATGCCGAAAAACATGTCGTGGCAAACAACACTCGGCAACAAAGAACCTGGAGAGCCGATGATCATAGAAGGAACGATCTTCAGGAAAGACGGAAAGACTCCCGCCCCGAACGTCATCCTCTATGTTTATCACACTGATGCAAAAGGTTATTACTCCAACATCCCCGGCCAAAAGGAGATCATTCATGGACATCTTCGTGGCTGGATGAAAACAGGCGCCGACGGAAGATATAAGTTTACATCGATCCGCCCCGCACCGTACCCCGAAAGAAATAATCCTGCCCACGTACATCCGCTGATCAAAGAAGAAGGACTGACCTTGTATTGGATCGATGAATATTTATTCGACGATGATCCGCTTGTTACCGATGAAGTGAGAAAGAAAGAACAAAAACGCGGTGGCAATGGGATCATTCATCTTTCAAAGAAAGAGGGTGTTTGGAGAGGGGAACGCGACATCATTCTAGGTGTGAATATTCCAGGTTACTAATATGAAACTGATTGTTATACTTTGTTTTATCGGCAGCGCAGCAATTGCACATCCCGGTATCGGCATTGTCGAAGACAGCCGCGGTAACATATTTTATACCGACCTCACGAAAGTCTGGAAAGTAACACCCGATGGAAGGAAGTCCATCGCCGTTCCGGATGTTCATACCCACGAGTTGTTCCTCGACGAGAGCGATAATCTTTTTGGTGAACACCTGTGGTACAACGGTGAAGCGAAAAACACCTGGGGTCATTATGCCTGGAAGCTCACGAAAGACGGAACGTTCCAGAAAGTGATTCCCGACACGGCAGGATTTCTCGAAGACGAAGATTATAGTTTTGTCCGCGATCATTTCGGCAGGATGTACCTGGCCGACCGGGATGATAAGAAGTGCCAGCATATTGTCCGGAAGAATGCCGATAAATCGAAGACCGTGTTGACCGACGAATGCCTGGGTAATGTTCGTTGGATGACATCGTCGAAGGACGGTGTTATTTACCTGGTGGATGAACACGATCTGAAGAAAGTAAATGCACAGGGCAAGATCTCGAAGCTTGGACAGATCACGACCGAGTATGCGGGCGCTCCTACCCTCGACAAACGGAATAATATTTACATCGCGGATTATAGTGGCAAGAAAGTTACACGAATCGCTGCCGATGGAACGAGGAAAGTTGTTTTCGAAACACCTTTTCCATGGGGACCCATGGCATTGATCGTGGCGAAGAACGGTGACTACGTTGTGCTGGAGACCTCCGTGACAAATACAGTTCGGGTTGAAAGGATTTCTGCCGATAAAAAAACGGTAGTATATTGAAAACATGAATCGCAGAACATTTGCGAAAATCGTAGTCACCAGCACCCTTCCGTTAATGGCGTTTACAAAAAAAACGTGGTCGGTTCAATTGATCCGTCACGCTACACTCATTCTGAATTCAGATGATGTTAGAATACTGATCGACCCGATGTTATCACCTAAAGGAGCGTTAGATCCTGTTGCCAATGCAGGCAACGACATCCGGATCCCTATGGTCGATCTTCCATCGTCTGTTGAGAAAATTTTAAAAGGAATCGATGCCGTCTTCATCACTCACACCCACCGCGACCATTGGGATGCCGAGGCTCAAAAGGTGATCGACAAATCGATGCCGATCTTTTGTCAGCCTGCCGATCTTGAAAAAATAAAAGGCCAGGGCTTTACGAATGTTGCCGCTATCGAAGATAAAACGGTCTTCAAAGGAATCACGATCCATCGCACGGGAGGACAACACGGCACGGGTGAAATCGGGCAGAAGATGGGAACCGTGTCTGGGTACGTGTTCGACAAAGGCAACGAGCGCATCTATGTTGCCGGGGATACGATATGGTGCAATGAAGTTGAAGAAGCACTCAAAAAATTCAAACCGCAAACAACAATTGTCAATGCAGGTGGTGCTCAATTTCTAACGGGCGGACCAATTACTATGAATGAACAGGATGTTAAGAAAGTGTCGGGAGCGGTTTCTCCGAACACGGTCGTTGCCGTTCACATGGACACAGTGAATCACTGCAACGTTACCCGCGCCGTTCTCAAAAAGTTCGTCTTGGAAAATAACCTTACCAACATACAGATCCCCGACGATGGGACAACGCTGACATTCTGATTGGAATATTGCTATATTCAGCAAACACTAATCAGATGAAACGTATTTCTTTACTGGCTCTCGCTTTCATCGGGGCAACACTGTTCTCGATGAAACCAGCAGAGCCCACTCTCGAAGGCTGGCAAAATCTCTTCGATGGAAAAACACTCAACGGCTGGAAGGTCAGCGAACATCCTGCAACCTTCTCTGTTGCCGATGGACACATCGTTGTGCATGGCGACCGCGCCCACGCCTTTTACGAAGGGCCTGTAAACAACCACAACTTCAAGAACTTCGAATTCAAAGCAACGGTAATGACAAAGCCCGGCTCCAACTCCGGCATCTTCATTCACACCAAATACCAGGAAGACGGATGGCCATCGCAGGGCTATGAGATCCAGGTAAACCAAACACACACCGACTGGAGAAAGACCGGCAGCGTGTATGGCGTCCAGGATGTGAAAGAAACATTCGTGAAAGACAATGAATGGTATACCGAAACTGTGATCGTGCAGGGAAAAAAGATCACCGTTAAAGTGAATGACAAAGTGATCAATGAATACACAGAAGGCGAAACATCAAAACTCGTTGGCGGAACAATCGCCCTCCAGGGTCACGATCCCAACAGCGAAGTGTGGTACAAAGACGTGATGATCAAGCCGCTTCCTGACTGATCTCATCGGAATTATCTGCAGTGCCTGCCGGAACATTGGCGTCCGACAGGTTCCTGCCTCCGAAGTAAAGCAAGCCGGCAACACCTGCCACAGCAAACATCATCAGCATTACCACAGGTAACTGTGTGATCTTATTGTCAGACGTTGAGTCCATCACCGTTGATAATGCTGCGAGTCCCAAACCTCCTCCCAAAAAATAAACTGTTGTTACAATACCGGACGCAACGCCATGCTGCGACGTTGGTACTTTCTGCACCGAAAGAACAGTAAGTGTCGTGAAGCATATCGCCATACCAACACCCGACACACACGCGAATGAAAGTAGCAGCAAGAAGAGATTATATCCCCACGACATAGATGCCACTACCAGCATCGCCCCGATCACCATCAGCATCATGCCGATAACGGCAGCCTGGTGTACCATCAACTTCCTCATGAGATACGGCGGCGCCAACCTCGAAGCCAGCGCAGAGAGTAAGCTGAAAGGAAACAACAACAGCCCCGCATGTGCCGCAGAAAACTGCATATTGTTTTGCAACAACATCGATATCAAAAAAAGAAAGCCCGTGAAGAATGCACCGAGTAACATCATCACACCGGCAGCTAAGAGAAGATCCGGTATGCGACGCAACGATGCGGGAATGAACGATCTGAATATATTCGGCAACGCTACAGTCTGCATCTTTTCGTTGTCGATGTAAAGGAACGTAAGCAGCAGCGTGGTACCAATAACAGGCACGTTGATGAGAAACACCGATTGCCATCCAAACCATGTGGCGATCATGCCGCCTACCGACATACCGCTGCCCGAACCTACCGCTGCAAACGCGCCGAAGATCCCGATGGCCTTCGCACGCTCAGCAGGATTATTGAATGTATTGGTGATGATCGACAACGCGGATGGCATCATGAGCGCCGCGCCAATGCCCTGCACGGCGCGAAACACAACGAGCATATCGTAGCGGAACGACAACGCAGCACCGAGCGACGTTGCGAGGAAAATGAAATTGCCGATCACGAACATCTTGCGACGGCCAATGCTATCGGCAAGCTTGCCTCCAATGATCAGGAAGCCGCCATACAACAAGATATAGAGCATCTGCATCCACTGGATCTCGTCGTTGGCCAGTTGAAAGTCGTGCTGGATCAGCGGCATGGCCAGGTTAACGATCGCTATGTCGAGCGCTTCGAAGAAAACCCCGGTGGAGGCGATGAGGAGTATAAGGTTTTTCCGCGCTTTCATAACTTGTTCACGTCAAAGGTGATAACTTTGATGTGACGTCGGAAAGACCCTGAAAAATTCGGAACAAAATACCTGTTAGTATTCCCTTAGCAGAACAAAACACTTTTTTTACATGCCCGTGCCCGCACAAGAAGAACAAAGTATACAGCTCGATGAGAAAGACATCGAGATCCTGCGATTACTGCAAGAGGATGCCAAGCTGACGGTGCGTGAAGTGGCCGACAAGATCCATCTCAGTCCCACTCCTACGCACGATCGTATCAAGCGTCTCGAAAAAAATAAAGTGATACGAAAGTATGCGGCGCTGGTCGATCACCGGAAGGTGAATAAACCATTAGTTGTGTTGTGCCAGGTGTCGCTGAAAGATCACGACAAGCACACGGCGCATGAGTTCGTAAAGCAGATCGTTGCCTTGAAAGAAGTGATCTCGTGCTACAATATTTCCGGCGATTATGATTTCATGCTGAAGATCGTTGCGGCAAGTATGGAATCGTACCACGATTTCTTTATCGGCTACATCAGCGGCATTAAAGGCATCGGGCAAACGAAGAGTATTTTTGTTATGGATGTGATCAAAGAAACACATGAAGTGATCTGACATGGCATTAAAAGATGTAGCTGCGCTGAAGAAATTCCTGAAGCCCTTCCCCGACGAAGTGGTTGAACGCGCCCTGTGGCTCCGTGAGTTAATGTGGAAGACGTTTCCAAATACCAACGAGCTGATCTACGACAACTACAACGCTGTGGCCGTGGGCTGGGCTCCAACGGAAAAAGTTGGTCATACTTTTTGCTCGATCGCTGTTGGACGCACATCATATAACGTACACTGCGGATTTTATTGGGGCTCGAAGATTGCCGACCCGAAGAAGATGCTGAGAGGCGAAGGCAACCAGTACAGGTATCTTCTTTTAGATGATATTAAGACGTTTCCGAAAGCCTACGCAAAAGAGCTAATGAATAAGGCATACGACTATTCGATGTCGCTTGTGAAAAATGAAAAGGATCTAAAGCAAGGGCTGACAATTGTCAAGTCAATTTCCCCATCAAAAAGAACCAGGAAAAAGTAGTGGCGGCACCCTCACTGCCCTAAACCTCCGGAGGGCGAAGCCTCGTGTTTTCTGGATACCATATTTGTACGGATAATTTTTAAAAAACTCCCGTATTTTTTCCCTTCATCCAGGTAATTTCAGAAGGAAGGCAGAGGACTCATCATCGGGAATTCCCGATCAACGGATAATCAACCCTCACCAGGAGCCCCTTCTTGCCCTTCACATATTTGATGGTAGCATTGATTGCCTGCGATCTCATCTGCAGTGTATTGTATTTGCCCTGTAGCACCGAGGTAACGTTGTCCATCCTGGCGTGACGTGTTCCATCGTCTTCCACTTCGATGATGAGCATGGGCTGCGTCCACCGGATCGACACATCTACCTTCCATGCTGCGGAGTGTTTGAATGCATTGTGAATGAGCTCTTGCACCATGCGATAGAGATACGTGAACGAAAGCTGGCTCAGGGAAAGCTCATCGCCAATCGTAGTAAAGCTAATGTGCCCATTACCAGGACGTTGCATTTGATCGCAAAGCTGCATGATGCTGTCGTTGAAACTCATGCCGGTAGATTGTACAGGATGTAAGCGGTTGGAGATTGCCCGAACGCTTTGCGTGATGTTGTCGAACTCGCCCCGCATGCGCGTAACAAGGTTCAAGATCTCAGATGTGTCACCGGCCGATCGTTCTATCCGCTCGATGTATAATGACATGGAAGTGAGTTTTTGGATGACCTCGTCGTGCAGCTCGGCACTCATTTCCAAAATGATCTGCTCGCAGAATTCTGCTGCCCGCATGGAGACGCGTTCGTTGAAATCCGAACTGCCGGTAAAGAACATAGGGGATCGGTTGAAGTTCAGTAATAAATTAAAAATATAATCCGATGTGTGTTACTGCCTCTTGCATCTGCATCATCCTGATTTCTATCATGTCGCTCGTTCTTTACCGGACAAACCGGTCGCGAAAAAACCTGGCGAGAGAACTCGAACAACGAATGCATGAGAGAACCATGGAGTTTCAGGAATATGTAGACTCGCTGAAGCGTTCGGGAGCAGAGAGAAACTTTTTTCTTGACTCGATATCGAAGAGGATCAACGCGAGCCTGGCCACGATGAAGGGACTTGGAAGGATTGCTTCAACTTATGAGAATATGCCACCGGAACTGGTGAAGAATATTGATATAACAGCCGATACGCTGGCCGATATACTTCAACAAATAGCACGTGAAAAAAAGCTTTAAGACTGTAAAGCTTAGGTAATGATTGTGAACAGCTTATTACTACGGATTTATTACCCGTTTTGGATCTTGAATGTGAGATTTTGGGTGATAACGCAGGCTAATTTCTGGTTACCTGGAGGTCATTGGCGCCTGCCGGTTCAATAGGCAGGTTTAGCGCATTCACCCCCCCAATAGTCGGGTTTTCCCGATGTAAGGTTCAGGCGAAATTTTGTACAAAACGCCATTCTTACGTCATTTCCCGCCGCTTATATACATGCGAAAAATAACCGGTTTTGTGGGGAACAAAATATATTGGACCATCTTGTCCCCGCCTGGAGCCTCATCGGGGTCGAAGAACCAGTTCTGACGTCATAAACGTCGCGACTTACCTCCGCCTCGATGCTCTCACACCTGGTATGTTTGAACTCTTACCATGGTATCGAAGGCATAGCATCGATACCATTTTGAAATGCTTATAAACATTGGGGCCACTTGTGGCGCCTCACGTAATCATAGCACAGTGAGGCGCTTAATAGCGTGGACTCAATTAAGGACCTGTTAAGATCCTATGAGACTATTAGTCTTTAGGATCGATTGCGAAACCGCCAGTAGTTTGGCTGCTCGCATCGGTTTTAGCCGTTACGGGCGCTGTTTTCGTTTGTTTTTTGCCAGGCATTGTAAATGCAACAGACACAACGATCACAACGCAGATAGAGATGAGTGTCAATATTCTCGACTTCATACTATATATTTATTTAGGGTGTTAAATCTATTATAGAAAAAGCGAACTTGGGTCGCCTACTCTGATTAAGCAGGATACTTAGGATCGATACCGCTACCCATCGCGCCACCTTCGTTTGTTTGAGGCTTCACGTTTTCATCTGTGCAAGCAGTGAAAGATGTAGCAAGAGCAACAGCAACAACGAGGATGTAGAAGAATTTTTTCATGATTGATTAGATTTTTGTGGTTTGTAGATTGTGTTTAAATTACGGTTCAAAGATGGGCGATTGATTTTTGACACCTCATGGAATAAAACGGCAAAGGATACACATGTACCAAAACACAATTGGTAGGTACGTCTTCGCACCCATACTACTAGCCATCTTCACTGCATTACCAGCCCTTTCGCAGGACGTTCAGACAGATGCTATTCTTAGAAAAGTTGATTCACTTAAGAACCAGATCTCAACTGCAAAAGGACACGATCTTTACCTCGTTTATTTTGCAATCGCCAACGAATTATTCGACGTCGATAACCCACAGGCAGTTCAATACGCAGAGGAATCATTCGAACTTGCAAAACAAATAGGCGATAGCGCAGCAATAGTTAAATCAGGTCGTCAGTATGGGCAGCTTCTTCGTCGCGTAGATCGTCTCGATGATGCTATCAATATCTTTGTCGAAGTATTAAAGATCTCGGAAAGAAATAAGGTCGTTGCCGAAACCAAACGGATCCTCAACGCACTCGCTCTTGCATACAACTATAAAGCACTTTACGACAAAGCGCTCGACTTAAACTTCAAGTCACTCGAGATACGTGAAAAGGAAGGCGATAAAAATGAGATCAGCGCAGCACTCAACAACATCGGGCTTGTTTATTATAAAATGGGTAACACCGAACAGGCGCTCGATTTCTTCAAGCAAGCTATCCAGGCCAAGCTCGAATCGAAAACAGCACTCAACCCTGAGATCTATATAAATGCTGGCCTCGCCGTCGAACATCTCGGCGATCACTCCGAAGCACGAGAGTATGTGCGCAAAGGATACGAGATCTGCGGCGATAATTGTAACGATAATATCATCGCCCAGGGAGAATTTTGTCTCGGTCTTTCGTACTGGAACAACAAAGAGTTCGACCGGGCCCAGGAACATTTTCAAAACTCTTACAAGTCTTCCAGGAAATTGGGCCAGGGTCCGCTCATTACCGATAACCTCCTCCACATCGGCGAGGTGTATATGGAAACACATGAGTACGACTCGGCAACCAAATATCTTTTCGAAGCAGAAGACCTCGCATCAGCATCCGGTTATAACCAGCTCCTTATATATACATACGGACGTCTCTCGAAGCTGTACCAGGATAAAAAGGATTATGAGAACGCCGCCAAGTACCAGGCACGATACATCCAGCTCAAAGACAGTATCTATAGTGAAGAGCTGATCAGGAACCTTGCCCGTGTTCAGACCAACTACGAGGAACGCGAGAACATCAAGACCATCGCAGAAAAGAACCAGATCCTCAGCCTAACTCAACAGATGGTGCAGCGACAACGCGAAGTTTATTTCTTCGTAGGGCTCGTTGCCGTACTCTCTATATTAGGTACGTTCATGTTCCTCCGTTATAGCCGCGCCCTCTCGAAAGCCAAACAGGAATTGTCGGTAATGAACCAGACCCTTGAAAAAAGGGTTGAGGACCGTACGAAGCAACTTCAAAACGTGAACAACGAGCTCGACAACTTTATATATAAGACGTCGCACGACATACGCGGACCTTTGGCCAGCCTGAAGGGTATCGCTAACGTGGCTTTGCTCGAACTTAAAGACGAGAAGGCGCAGGACTATCTCCAGAAACTCGACGCCAGTGCCGATAAGCTCAACTCTATATTAACACGGCTGCTGATCGTTAACCAGATCAACCATGCCGTGCTCAATCCTATTAAGATCAACTTCCAGGAACTCATCAACGAGATCCTCGTGTTCGAGCGAAAGAAGGGAATTCCTCCACGCATGTCGATCACTTCGGAGGTCGACCCTGATGTCTTATTGATCACAGACCGTCACGTGCTCCGCATCATATTAGAGAACCTGATCGACAACGCTATTAAATATCATAACAGTTCGGAACGCATCGAACCGTTTGTGAAGATCAGGGTGTCGTTAAGTCCTACCGGCGTGAAGATCAGTGTGATCGACAATGGTATCGGAATCCAGGAACGCGATCCTCAGAAACTCTTCCAGATGTTCGTGAGAGCGTCGGAACGTTCAGAGTCGGGCGGTATCGGACTTTACCTTACGAAGCTGGCTTCCGAACGACTTTATGCACGCGTCGATTTCTCGACAACGCAAGAGAAGTACACACAGTTTACTGTGACAATTCCTGAAAATCTTTCTATCGTCCTTACTCAAAAGGAAAAAGAAGAACAGGAAATGCGCTAACGCGCATTCGTCATTAATCATCCTTATCTTTGCTACTCATGAATAAGTATAAAAGACATACTGTTACCTCTGCCCTTCCCTATGCCAACGGACCGAAGCACATAGGGCATTTGGCGGGCGCTTATATTCCTGCAGACGTATATGTTCGTTACCTGCGTTCGACCGGCGAAGACGTTGTGTTTGTTTGCGGCAGTGACGAGCATGGAACTGCCATTCCTAACCAGGCTCTGAAGGAGAATACAACTTCGCAAGCCATCATCGATAAGTATCATGCGCAGATGCGCGATTGTTTGTACGCATTGGGCATCAGCTTCGACATCTATCATCGCACCAGCGAACCGATACATCATAAGACCTCGCAGGAGATCTTCACTACGCTATATAATAAAGGTGTCTTTACAGAAGAGACTTCGGAGCAGTATTACGACGACGAAGCAAAAGTATTCCTGGCCGACAGGTATATCATTGGCACGTGTCCCAATTGCAAGAACCCGAACGCTTATGGTGATCAGTGCGAACGCTGCGGAACATCGTTGAGTCCGAAAGAGTTGATCAATCCCCGTTCTACATTGTCTGGCAAACCGCCGGTGCTGCGACCAACGAAGCACTGGTATCTTCCATTGGGTGATTACGAAAAGTGGTTAACCGAATGGATCCTCGAAGGTCATAAGAATGACTGGAAGACGAATGTCTATGGTCAGTGTAAGTCGTGGATCGAAGCAGGGCTTCATCCTCGCGCGATGACTCGCGATCTCGACTGGGGCATCAAAGTGCCGCTCGCCGATGCCGAAGGAAAAGTTTTGTACGTGTGGTTCGACGCACCTATCGGGTACATATCGGCAACACGCGCGCTGTTCGATGAGCTTTCGAGTGGCAACAAAAAATTCTCGACACCACAACGCAAGTTTGGAAAAGTAAACGCCGACGACTGGAAGAAATACTGGCAGGCCGACGACACGAGGTTACTCCACTTCATCGGCAAAGACAACATCGTGTTCCATTGCATCATCTTCCCGGTGATACTGCATGCGACAGGTGAATATATTGTTCCCGATAATGTTCCGGCAAATGAGTTCATGAATCTCCAGGGCGACAAGATGTCGACAAGCCGTGGATGGTCGGTGGAGATGCACGAGTATCTCGAAGACTTCCCTGGCAAGGAAGATGTACTGCGCTACGCATTACTCACAAACCTTCCGGAGACGAAAGACAGCGAGTTCACATGGCAGGATTACCAGACCAAGAACAACAGCGAGTTGGTCGGGATCTTTGGGAACTTCGTGAATCGCGCGCTCGTGCTCACGCAGAAGCATTTCGATAACAAGATGCCGTCGAAAGGCCCGTTGAATGAATATGACCTGCAAGTGATCAAGGCGTTGATCGATAGCAAGAAGTTAGTTGAAGATGCGCTGAATGCCTATCGTTTCCGCGAAGCCACACAGCTGATGATGAACCTCGCGCGCGTTGGCAATAAGTATCTTGCCGATACAGAGCCATGGAAGCTGGCGAAGACAGATCTCAATCGTGTGGGAACGATATTGAATATCGCGATACAGGTTGCGGCTAATTTGTCTGTTATTGTAGAACCCTTCCTTCCATTCACTGCACAGAAGCTCCGCACGATGTTAGGACTCGGTGAGCTGACGTGGAAAGACGCGGGCTCCGAAGATCTTGTGAAAACCGGTTCAACATTAGGCGAAGCGAAATTGTTATTTGAGAAGATCGAAGACGATGTGATCGCAAAGCAACTCCAGAAACTGGAAGACAAGCTGAAATCGGCAACGGCGGCAGCAACTCCTGTAGAGCCATTGAAGCCCGAGATTGTGTTCGATGATTTTGGGAAGCTGGATATACGCGTGGGAACTGTTGTAGCGGCAGAGAAGATGCAGAAGTCGGACAAGCTCTTGAAGCTTACTGTAAATAGTGGTCTCGACAAGCGAACGATACTGAGTGGTATTGCGAAGCACTACGCTCCCGAAGATCTTGTTGGCAAACAGGTGACGTTTATCGCCAACCTCGCGCCACGAAAGATGATGGGCATCGAATCGAACGGAATGATATTGATGGCCGAGGATAAAGACGGGAAGCTGAGATTGATCAGGCCGATCGATGAAGTTTCACCAGGATCGAAGGTGAGTTAATTACTGGGAAGACTCCTGGATCCAATGAAATTCCGGTTCCGAGAGCCGGAATTTCTTTTTTGACTTTTTCAGTATCACAAATAGCGAGTCGTTTCGCAGAATCCCTCTAAGCTTCAAAGTATTGCCGTCGGGCTTTTCGTAGCGCAATGACATCAAATAAATAGAATCCTGGTAATCGCGTTTGATGTAAAAGCTTTTCGAAACACTATCGACTTTAAAAGAAAAATATCCCCTTTCGTAGCGCTGCCTGAAAACTGTATCTGTCGTTTTTATGCTGCCCATCACTCCGTAGATAACGAAGTCATTCCACCTGTTGGAAACCGAATCTCCATTCAAAGAAAAATGTTTCACATCGTAAATGCCTTGTTCGATAGGACTTGTGTCGACGATAAGATGCTGGCTTCTGTATGCACTTGCTGAGAGCATGATCGATACGACAACGGAAGCATAAACGAAAGCAATCTTCACAACGATACGCACCCATTTGTTAACTGTAGCCACATATAAATCAACCGGCACTGTTGACTTATCGAGGAAGAAGAAGTCGATGAGCCGCCTGCTTTCAAAGGTAAGTAAGTACACACTCAGCAACAGGAAGTGCGCCGACATGATCTTCACCGGTGCATCATATCCAAAGTTGATGGCGACGATGTTCGCGAAAACAGCAACGGCCAGGATCAATCCAGGCGTTACCGTTCGGCGGTACAGTAAGAACAAGCCGGCAGCTGTTTCGAGAATACCTGTAAATAATTGATACGAAGGAGACGCGCCGATAGACAACCATGCGATCCGCGTTTGACTGAAATCTCCCAATGGAGTCGAGAGCTGGCTCGGCGACGGGAATGGCATCTGTAAACCGAAGATCTTGATGATGCCGTAGTAGATGGCGAAGTATGCGATGAAATACCTTACCGAGACACGAAGCCAGTATTCTCCGGCAATATAGTTCGGGCGTTGGCGATCAAATGCGCTCCACACACCTGCGCCGATGATGCTCACCACAAGTATTGTGAACTGTGTTGCCCATGAAAATGAAGTGTCGGTGCTGTTGTTGGGATCGACCAATGTTTCACGAACGTGCAGCAGGTGGTCGTTGAAGAACGTGACGAAGCCCCGCCATGCGGGCCACAAAAGCCGGTATAATTGAGTGAGACCCGGAACTGTCTGGAATCGCAGCCAAGTATAGAACATATACATGCCGCAATAAATTACAAGAAACCTGAAAGTGAGCTTATGGGTGAATGTCCACCGGGTCATGCCCCAAAAATATTCACAAAAACTGTAATTTAACCTTCATAAAAATTTAGCCACATGAAATACGCAGTGTTATTCGTTGCCTCTCTCCTTTCGTTCGCCCTTTCTGCGCAGCAAACTATCCAGGAAAAGCTCGGTTATCCGAAGAATACGAAGCTGCTTATTATCCATGCCGACGACATTGGAGTTTCGCATTCGGAGAACACGGCTTCGATCAACGCGCTGGAGAAAGGATCTGTGAGCTCCGGAAGTATCATGGTGCCGTGTCCGTGGATGCCCGAAATAGCAGCGTATGCAAAAGCACACCCGAATGCTGATCTCGGTCTGCATTTGACACTTACGGCGGAGTGGAATATATACAAGTGGGGACCTGTTCTTCCGCGCACGGAAGTTCCGTCGCTGGTCGACGGTAAAGGATTTCTTTTCGATAACACGGGTGATGTGGCGAAGGCTAAAGTTGCCGATATCGAGAAAGAGCTTCGGGCACAGGTGGAACGTGCAAAACAATTCGGCATCGATCCAACTCATTTCGATACACACATGGGTTCTGTTTTCACTTCCGTTGATGTCGCCAAAGTTTACGTGAAGCTCGGTCACGAATACAAAGTACCCGTCCTCATGGGTGCACTCGCAGCAAAAATGTATTTGAATGCTGACGTGAAAGATCTCGGTGCTGAGAATGATGTTCTCGTCGACAACCTGATCATGGCTCAACCCGAAGATTTCAAAGGTGGAATGAAGGCCTTTTATACAAAGTCGTTCAAAGCGATCCAACCCGGTCTTAATGTGCTCTTACTTCATGCGGCCCACAACGACGACGAGATGAAAGCGGTTACCGCTGGTCATCCCGAATACGGAGCAGAATGGCGCCAGGCCGACTATGATTTCTTTACGAGCGAAGAGTGTAAGAAACTTCTGCTCGAAAACAATATCAGGGTTGTTACCTGGAAAGAGATCCGCGACAAGGTGGTCAGGAAATAGGATAAGCGGGAAACATAGGCCATTCGGATTTTAATATATTTAGGACCTATGAAGAAACCTCTCTTTGCGATAGCCGGCTTCGCTATTGCGCTGCTCTCATGCGATAGAAAAGAATCGCGACTGGAAACATTCAAACGGATCAACACCGAAGTAAAACAAAATTCAAAAGCATACCCGGCGCTGCAGGAAGCGACGAGCACCATCGGCCATCGTCTTACTGGTTCGGCCAACGGCGCAAAGGCCGAAGAGTTTGCTTACAATAAATTTAAAGAGTTCGGCTTCGACGATGTTCAATACCAGGAATTCGAAGTTGAAGCCTGGTCGCGCGGCGACATCGACGTAAACATCGATGGAAAAAAAGTACCGGCAGTTACACTCGGTCATTCACCGGTAACGGCCGACGTTAGCGGCGAAGTGGTGGACATGGGCAACGGACTCGATGCCGATTACCAGGCAAAGCCTGGTGCCGTAAAAGATAAGATCGCTTTCGTCTATCTCAACATTCTGCCCGGAAGTGCCGAAGGATTAAAGAATCTTCATCGCAGTGAGAAGACTTCGCTGGCCATCAAAAACGGTGCAAAGGGTGTGATCATTTTCAATGGCGTAGACAGTGGCGTGCTGCTCACCGGCACCGCTTCGGTTGATGGAAAGCTCCTGAATATTCCAGCTGTATGCATCGGCAAAGAAGATGGAATGGCGTTGAAAGAAAAGCTGAAGACCAAAAAGATCCAGGCTCACATAGCGATGACCAACCACAGCGATATGATCAAAGCGCGCAACGTGGTGGCAACAATCAAAGGAACAGAATATCCCGAAGAACGGGTGCTGATCGGTGGTCACCTCGACTCGTGGGATCTTGCAACAGGCGCGATCGACAATGGTATCGGCTCGTTCTCTGTGCTCGACATTGCACGATCATTCAAGGCAAACAAGCTTCAGCCCAAAAGAACGGTGCAGTTCATCATGTTCATGGGCGAGGAACAAGGTTTGCTTGGATCGACAGCGATGGTAGAGAAAGCAGTTGCCGACGGATCGATCGGGACCGTAAAGTACATGATGAATCTCGACATGACCGGCAACCCGGTTGGCATCAATGCAGGTGGCAAGATCGACGATACTACATTCTTCAAGAACGTATCTGTCGAGCTCGCGCAAATTGATACAGCGTTCAAAGAAAAAGTCTCGAACAGGTCAGGCCTTCATAGCGATCACCAGCCATTTATGCTCGAAGGTGTTCCGATACTTGGATTGAATGGCAATCTCGATAAAGCAGTGTATAAATGTTATCACTCCGATTGCGACAACTTCAGTCTTGTGAACCAGGAACATCTTACGAACACGGTGCGTTTTGGAACGATGGTGTTGTATGCGTTGGCAGATGCGGATGTGTTGCCGGCGAAGAAGATGGATAGTGAGACTACGAAGCAGTTTATGATTGATAATAATTTGAAAGAGCCACTGAAGATTGCTGGTGAGTGGAAATGGAGTGATTGATACTCTCACGGAAAGCACGGAAAAACACTGAAGGGCGTAAACTGAGGCGTAAAATATTTCTTACAGGGAATTGAGAAAGGAGCCCTTATCTCTTTCCCTGGCCCCGTAGCACGTGCTGCGGGGTTTCTTTTTTTTATAGCATTCCGTTGCGATAGGCATACGCCAACAGCGCAGCTGTATTCCCAACATTCAACTTCCTGATCAATCGCACCCGATACGTTTCTGCTGTGGCTTCGGCCATTTTCATGTGGATAGAAATTTCTTTGGTGGTGTAGCCCATGGCGATAGCTTTCAGAAGATCGCGTTCGTGGTATGTGAGGGTAACGGGTGGAGCGGCGTCCCAACGTGCGGCGTTGTTCTGAATGATCTTGATGGTCTTCTCCTGGAAATATGTTCCGTGAGGTCCCATAACTGCGCGTATGGCGGCGAGGATCTCGCGGTAGCCATCGAGCTTGTGAACGATGCCGTCGATTCCTTTTTTCAGTAATGCGATCACTACTTCGGCACCTTCGAGGCCGGTAACGGCGATCATCTTCGGTGGGACTCTTTTCTTCTTGAGGGCGGTGAGTATGTCGAGGCCGCTAGCGCCTTGCAGTCGCATGTCGAGAAGGATGAGGTCGATACGATGCACGGCCATTTTCTCGTAGCATTCGCGCAGGCAGGATGCTTCATGAACTTCGCGTACGAATTCTTCGCGTCTGAGGAGAGCGGAGAGGCCTTCACGAACGAGGGCTTCGTCGTCGATGATGAGGATGTTGATTCTGTTCATGCGGTCAATATAGAAAGGAATCAATTCATCGTCTGATTTTAGCCTGTCTGGTTTTCCTGACAATTTTCAGGTAGGTCTTTCAATGTCCGGCTTTCCTGACGTAGCACTTGTACGGTTTTCCTGATTATCGATTGGCCGCTATTGCTATCCGCTTCATCACCATTGATATTCGACATCATCACAAAAAACCACCGCTATGCAAATCAAAAAATTCATCTACCTCGCCATCCTCTTCCTGTTCATCATCGTCATGTTCAGCGCACCCGTCATCTACATCTACATCCGTCTCCATGAAAAACACTAACAGCGCCCTCCAATGTGTCGAACATATTTGTAAACACTACAAGCTTCGAACACTCAACATACCCGTCGATGAAAACACACCCGGCATCATCGACACACTCAAGAGTCTCGACTTCTCTGCGTGTGATATTCACACCGACACCATCGGGCTCATCGATTGTCCGCCACCCGTGATCATCGAAACAGTATCGAGATTCATGGTCGTGATCAAAACAAATTCAGTCGGTGTAACAGTCATGGACCCGATCGATGGCAACATCCACAGGATTGCTTACCATGATCTCATCAGGGAATGGACGGGAAAGGTGATCCTGATCGAACCACCACAGAAGAAGAAGTCGTTTTTCGAGAGATTGTTGGGTTGATTAAAAACCTCCTTTCAATCCCTGCTTCAACGCCTTATCATATTTGGCTTTATTGAACTTATACAGGTACGGTGCCTTATGCGCTCCGCCCGTCTTTCTTTCTTTCAGTCTCTCGAGAATTCCCAGCGACAACATCTTCTTCTGGAAATTTCTCCTGTCCAGCTTTTGATCGAGGATGGTTTCGTAGAGCTTTTGTAATTCCGGCATCGTAAACTTAGCCGGCAGCAACTCGTAACCGATCGGGTGATCGTTCAAGCTCATCCTCAGCGTACTCAATGCCTTCTCGAAGATGTCGTTGTGATCGAGGAACATTCCCTTCGGCACCTGGTGAACATCCCACCACGTGCATTCACTCGAAAACGGATCGGGCTTTGGACTCACCTTCGAGAATTCTACCAGCGCATAAAATCCAACGGTGATAAATCGCTCCGTCAGCCAGCCTTCGTATGCCGCATACGGCATCGTTTCCTTCTTGCGTTCGCGGTCCGGCGCGCTGAACACATGAAACTGCTTCATGAAGATATTGTCGAGACCCGTGCGCTGATTCACGATCCTGATCGCCGACTCCTCCAGCGAATCCTCCTTCCGCACAAAACCGCCCGGCAAACACCAGGGACCGCCATCCTTCCACTTCAAAAGCAGCACACGCAGCTCGTTCTCGTGAAATCCAAATATCACGCAGTCGGCCGAAATGTGCCGCAGGTAGATCAAATGCCCTCGTTCAACGATGTCTTTATCCAATTCTGGTAACTGCTCACTCATATAAGCCCATAAAAATATATATTGTGTAACATATACACATTGTAATTTCAGCTATTATTAGGACAAAATCGTAATTTTTATGAAGAGAAGAGAATTTATCAGAAGTTCTGCGCTTTCTGCCGCCAGCATCGCAGCTGCCAGCACGGTACTTGCGCAACCACTCAACACCGTCAGCCGGTCGGCTGCGCCTTTCAAAATGATGCCTATTGGTCTCGGTATGTTCACCCTCTTTGGTGTGATCGAACAGGACGTTCCAGGCACTTTAAAGAAGGTGAAAGAGATCGGCTACTCGGAGCTCGAATCGGCATTCAGCACAAAAGGTGGTTACTACGGACTCACCGCCAAAGAATTTGCAAAGCTCACGAAAGACACCGGTCTCGCGTGGCGTTCGCATCATGTTTTGGGAAATCCATTCGTGCTTCCTCCCGATGCCAAAGTTCCGGACTCTTTCAAGAACATGCCCAAACCGAAAGACCTCACGAACAACGCACAGGAACTTATTGACGATGTTGCTTCGGGCGGCATCAAATACATTGTGTGTGCTTCGATCGACATCTCTTCGGGAGATGCCGTGAAGAAAGCAATCGAAACGCTCAACAAAGCCGACGAGCTCGCGAAGAAGGCCGGCCTCACACTCTGCTATCACAACCACGACAAAGAATTCGCAACCGTTGATGGCATCGTTCCTTACGATCTCTTCTTATCACAACTGAACAAATCAGTTCAATTCGAACTCGATCTCGCATGGGTATCGAAAGCTAAAGTCGATCCGGTTGAGCTCTTCAAGAAACATCCGGGTCGTTTCCCGATGTGGCACGTGAAAGATTTCAATGCAGACTATACTCAGCTCGAGCCAGTTGGTAAAGGCGTGATAGATTTCAAGAGGATCTTCGCTGCATCCGAAACTGCCGGTTTGAAACATGCTTTTGTTGAACACGACATGCCTAAAGATGCATTCGCAAGCATCACCGACAGCATCACTTACCTGAAAACAATCCTGAAATAAATTATGAAAGGCGCAATCTGTTTTATTGTCATCGCAAGCATCCTGATCGCATGCGGACCCAGATGGAAAGAGTCGGGCGAGGGCGACATCCGCACCGTTACGAATGAAGGCGGCGCAACACTCGGTTACTCAACAAAGTCCGGAGTGAAGATCATCACCGCCGATCGTTTAGGTTTCAAAGACCTGAACAAAAATGGAACACTCGATCCTTACGAAGACTGGCGACTGGGTGCCGATGAACGTGCACGCGATCTTGCTTCGAAGATGACAGTAGAACAGATGGCAGGCCTGATGCTGTACAGCCGGCACCAGGCAATCCCCGCTCCCGCCCAGGGCTTTCGCGCCGACACTTACAACGGCAAGGCATTGAATGAAAGCGGCATGAAACCGTCGGATGTTTCCGATGGGCAAAAGAAGTTTCTCACCGACGATAATCTTCGTCACGTGCTGGTAACTTCTGTTGAAAGTCCTGAAGTTGCTGCAACCTGGAACAACAATGTGCAGGCGTTATGTGAAGGCATCGGCTTTGGCGTTCCTGCCAACAATAGCTCCGATCCGCGTCACGGTACCGATGCAACGGCTGAGTTCAATGAAGGTGCTGGTGGAAACATCTCTATGTGGCCAGGATCGTTAGGTCTTGCAGCTACGTTCGATCCATCAATCACGAAAGAATTCGGTCACATTGCTGCGCAGGAATATCGTGCATTGGGAATTGCTACGGCGTTGTCACCACAAATTGATATAGCAACAGATCCACGTTGGAATCGCGTGTCGGGCACGTTTGGCGAAGAGCCGCAGCTTGCCGCCGATATGGCGCGCGCTTACGTGGATGGCTTCCAGACTTCGGAAGGAGATAAAGAAATTAAAGAAGGCTGGGGTTACACCAGTGTGAACGCGATGGTGAAACACTGGCCCGGTGGTGGTTCAGGCGAAGGAGGTCGCGATGCACATTATGGCTTCGGAAAATATGCGGTGTATCCCGGCAATGCTTTTGAAACTGCATTGATACCTTTCACCGAAGGTGCATTCAAGCTTGAAGGAAAAACTAAAATGGCTTCGGCAGTAATGCCTTACTATACGATCTCTTTCAACCAGGACAAGGTTAACAAAGAGAATGTCGGCAACAGCTATAACAAATGGATCATCAAAGATCTTCTTCGCGACAAATACAAGTTCGACGGAGTTGCGTGTACCGATTGGGGCATCGTTGGCGACGAAACTGCTCTCGATGTATTTATCGCCGGCAAACCATGGGGCGTTGAAGGATTGACATTGGCAGAACGTCATTATAAACTTTTGATGGCGGGTATGGACCAGTTTGGTGGCGTTAACGATGCGAAGCCGGTGCTTGAAGCTTATGCCATTGGTGTGAAAGAACACGGTGAAGAATTCATGCGTCGTCGCTTCGAAGAATCTGCAGTGCGATTGTTGAAAAACATTTTCAGACCGGGACTTTTTGAAAACCCCTATTTAAATGTTGAAGAGTCTAAATCAACAGTTGGGAAGCCTGAGTTTATGAAGGCCGGATATTCAACTCAGTTAAAATCAATCGTACTGTTAAAAAATTCCAACAAAGTTCTTCCTCTTCAAAAGAACAAGACGGTTTACATTCCGAAGAGATTCGTTCCTGCAGGGAGAAACTTCCTGGGCATGGAAACACCGGAGTCGCTCGACTATCCCGTGAAGATCGAGACCGTGAAAAAATATTTCAACGTTACCGACAACCCCGACGAAGCCGACTACGCACTGGCGTTCATCAGCAGTCCTAATACTGGTCTCGGTTACGATAAGGCAGACACGAAAAAAGGCAACGGTTATTTCCCGATCAGCCTTCAATACAATGAGTACACAGCGAAAGATGCGCGCGATCCTAGTATTGGCGGTGGCGATCCGTTAGAAAAATTCACCAACCGTACTTATAAGAATAAAAAGACAAAGGCCATCAACATTACCGATCTTGGAATGGTGAACGACACCTACAAGAAAATGAAAGGTAAGCCCGTGATCGTGATCATGCAGATGAGCAATCCTTCCGTCTTCAGCGAGTTCGAATCAAACGCAAGTGGTATTCTCGTTCACTTCGGTGTTCAGCACCAGGCGTTGCTCGACATCCTTACCGGCGCCGCAGAACCGTCGGCATTGTTACCTTTACAAATGCCCGCCGACATGACAACGGTCGAGAAGCAGGCCGAAGATGTTCCCCTGGATCTGAACGTGTATGTCGACAAAGACGGCAACAAGTATGATTTCGGTTTTGGATTGAACTGGAACGGGGTGATCAGCGACACACGTACTACGCATTATAGAAAAAACTAATGATTCAGAAAAAAATGAAAACATTCAAGACACTCCTTGGTCTCGTCCTTATAATTGCCAGTTTTACCGCTATGGGACAAACATTACCGGCAGGTCCGCAGGTTACATCCTTCCATTCGGATGTCGATGACACCGAGCAACCTTACGGACTCTACATTCCAAAGAACTACGATGCAAAAAAGAAATACCCGTTCGTGATGATGTTGCACGGTGCAGGATCGAATCACCGTCTCGAGCTTCGTCGTGTGTTTGGAAAGAGTAATGCTCCCGGCGAAACGGATGTTGAAGCGAGCCGCGTATTTCCCGAATGGAAAGATGTTGATTACATCGTTGCCGTTCCGTTTGCACGTGGTACGATGGGATACCAGGGCGTTGCTGAAAAAGATGTGATGGATATTCTTGCCGACGTGAAGAAGCGTTTCAACATCGACGAAGACCGTACGTATCTCACGGGTCTTTCAATGGGTGGCGGCGGAACTCTTTGGATTGGACTGACTCGTCCCGACCTGTGGGCTGCTATAGCGCCGGTATGCCCCGCGCCCCCTGCAGGCACCGAAGATCTCGCACCTAACGCATTGAACTATCCCGCATGGTTTCATCATGGCGATAAAGACCAGGCCGTACCTGTTGCCGTATCACGCGACTGGACGAAGAAACTGAAAGAGCTCGGTTCAACAGTTGAGTACACCGAATATCCCGGCGTTAATCACAACAGTTGGGAGAATGCTTACGCCAATGGACAGATCTTCGATTGGTTCTCGAAGTATAAGAGAGACGCACATCCTGCAAGAGTTCGTTACGTTGCAAGGAGCTACAAGTACAACAAAGCATACTGGGTAGCATTCGATCAAATAATCCCAGGAACACTTGCAACGATCGATGCGAAGTTCACGGCTCCGAATACGCTCGTGATCACGACAGCAAACGTTCCCTCATTTACTTTAACGCTTGCGGGACATCCGCAATACGATGCAAGCAAGCCATTGAATGTAACGATCGACAACCAGGTTATTAAAACCGCGAATGGTGATGCTGTCTCGTTTCAATTGAACGGTCCTCCTAAAAAGAAGACTACCACACCTACATGGACCAACACCAGGCACGCCGCCCCGGCAGTTGCAAAGAAGGCAGGCCTCGAAGGTCCGATCCCAGCAGCGATGAGCGACCGTCACGTTTATGTTTATGGAACTGCCGGCAGTCCTTCGGAAGAAGAGTTGAAGAAACGTCGTTCCGTTGCCGAGCAGGCTGCAAACTGGTCGATGTACCGTGGTGAGTTTCTTGGTCGCATCATGGTGTTCCCACGTGTTTTGTCAGACAAAGAAGTACGTCCCAGCGATTTCGAAGCAGCTAACCTCGTGTTGTTCGGAACGAAAGACACCAACGCGCTTATTGAAAAGTACAGTGCCAACGCGCCACTCGAGTTAAATCCATCTGCTGCCGAAACACACGGACTGATCTACGTCATTCCCGGCGACAATGGACACTACGTTGTGGTAAACTCCGGTCTTCCCTGGTGGACAACCAGCAAGGCGCCAGGCTTCGCGTTTGTTCCCGCCCCGCTGCAAGCGTTGTTTACTTTAAAAGACTACCAGTTATTCCAGGGAGGAAATGAGAATAAGATTGTTGATGGGTATTTTGATAATGGATGGAATACGCCGGAAGCGGATAAGAAAACGATTGGTGCGTCGGGAGTTGTGACGGTGAAGAGATGATTTTCATTAACCACTGGCCATTCATCATTAGCCATTGATCATTATCCATTGACCATTGTTGGGTCCCGGGATCATCTCTGCTCCACAATGGTTAATGGCAAATGGTTAATGGTAAATGATAAATCCGCCGTCAGGCGGAGTTTCTTGCTGCATTAATAATTCCAAACATACACCGTATGATCAATCTCCTGTAGTATTGTTCATACGGTTTATCTTCTTCACGAAGATGTCTCAGGTTCATCAAAGCATACTGTTGTATTACCACGAGCGGCAGCACAATCTTCTCGCGCAACGATACCGATGAACGGATCATTTGATTGTTTCCCATCAGCTCTGGTAAACCGGTAACTTCAAGAAGCATCTTTATTGAGAGATCATACTCAGCATCCATGATGTCCCAGAATTCTCCGAACTCTTTATCGTCGTGTAAGTAATTCGTAGCACGAAAATCTGTTTTCGTAAGCGACATCATACTGTTGCCCAACAGCGTTCTGAAGAACAACGAGTTCTTATATAAACTCTTCAACTGGTCTCCTTTGCCTTTGTTGATCAGCGCCTGTATTGCAGTTCCCACACCAAAGAAGCCGGGAATGTTTTGCTTCATCATCGCCCACGATCCTACGAATGGAATTGCACGCAGGTCTTCAAACTTCAGTCCTTCCGAAGCGTTGCGTTTCACGGGCCGCGAGCCAACGTTCGTGTCGCCGAAGAATGCAAGCGGCGTTACCTTCTCGAGATACGGAACAAACATCTTGTGGCCCTTCAGCGACAAGTATTTTTTATAACCTTCGTCCGCCAGCTCGTCGAGCAGCTGCTTCGATTCTTCCGACAGGTTGTTGTCGTCGGTGTCGAACACGTTGCCCATGATTCCAGATGTCAACAACTGTTCGAGATTATACTTGCAAGATGCAAGCTTACCGAAGTTTGAACTGATAGTCTGACCCTGGATCGTTATCTGTACTTCTTCTTTGTCGATCGTTTTGCCTAATGATGCATAGAAGTCGTGGGTGTTTCCGCCACCGCGCGCGGGAGGACCTCCCCTGCCATCGAAGAAGATGACTTTGATACCAAACTCGCGCGACACTGCCGTTAGTTGTTCTTTCGCGCGGAAGATCGACCAGTTGGCGCGAAGGTATCCGCCGTCTTTCGTACCATCGGAGAATCCAAGCATGATCGTCTGGAATCCATCACGCTGGCGGATATGTTCGCGATACGTGTCGATGCTATACAGTGTCCGCATGATCTTCTCTGCATGAGCAAGATCATCGATCGTTTCAAACAAAGGCACGATATCGAGCGTCAGCCTGTTGTCTTCGGCCAGCAGTAATCTCGTTAACGCAAACACCTCGATCACCTGCAGTGCACTCTGGCAATTGCTGATCACATAGCGATGACATCCCGCTTCACCATTTTTCTTTTGAACACCGGCGATCGCCTGCACGGTCTTGATGACCTCTTCGGTGAACTGGTCTTCGATAGACAAGAACACAAGGTTCAATCGCAAGCCAAGAAGGTAATTGATCTTGTCGATCTCGTTCTTTTGATTGTATTCTTCCAGCGAGATCGATTTCTTCTCTTCATTCAATCTCTGGATGATAACATTCCATGCCTGTTCATGCTTCGCACTGTGCTGACGGATATCGAGACAGGCAAAATGAAATCCAAAGAGACGGACGCGCAGAATGAATTCATCCAGCAATTCCAAAAACAAACCGTCGTGATCTTTGATCAGCTTCGTGCGGATCCCATACAGGTCCGTAAGGATCTCCATCGGTGTGTTGTATCCTTCTCTCTGTGAGTACGCCATGTCGTACACCTTATGTTCGATCTCGAGCATGAGCGCATCGATGCCTTCGAACGTCAGTCGTCTTCTCAACAACCTCAGATCACGATAATAACATTTCAGCAATGCTTCTTTCAAACGCGTTGCAACCTGGCCCGTGATGGAGCTGGTAACAAACGGGTTTCCATCGCGGTCGCCACCCGGCCAAAAGCCGACGGTTATTAACTTATCATTCTTCCAGTCGCTCGGCGAAATATCCAGTCCATCGCAAAGCTCCATAATGATCTGGGGAATAGCCTGGTAAAAGATATGTTCCAGGAACCACGAGAGGCTCACGGCCTCATCGTAAGGCGTAGGTTTTTCTTTATTGATGAATGCAGTCTTCCCAAGCTGACGAAGCAGCAGGTTGATCTGCGGAATGTCGTTTTCACGAATAGATTTCTCGAGGTCGCTCAGAATTCCTAACACAAACCCCGGATAAAACTGGGTTGGGTGGGCTGTAAGTACAACGCGAAGTCCGAAAGTATCGAGGCGCTCGCGCAGCTCGGCTTCCTTGTTTTCATAACGTGCCCGCATCACGAGCGACGACACCGTTCCTTTTCCTTTCAGGTCGTTGATCTGTTCGAAGGCCGCATCTTCTATCGAATCGAACAGCGCTACCTGGCGCTCCACGTATTGGATGAAGTTGAACAGCAGGTGGAACTGCTCTTCGCGCGTCGGTTTCTCAATGAGATTCGCTATAAAATCATTGATTATATCGTTTGCGGAGATGCCTTTCTCAAACTTCGACTCAGCTTGCTGTTGAAGAAGTGGAAGCAGCGTGCCCGTCCGCAGTATGTTGCGGAATGGCAGGTTAAGGAACAGGCTATTATAGATGTGGAAGCGCGACCCCACAGCCTGATCATAAAGATTATTATACTCGTTGTTCATCGCAAGCCGGCCCGAATTTGATCGGAACCCTGAAATTAACGCCCTGCGCGCACATTGCTTAACAATTCGAGTAAAATCCAAATCTGTCATCATTTTATAGCTACTAAATCATTTGTTCAATGTCTGCGTTTCGGTAAATTTCATAGACAAATACCTGATCACCTTATGAAGAATATTTACTATGTAGTCCCGGTGCTGCTGTTTATGTGCTCTTGTTTGGGCTACAAAGAACTTCCCGTTGAATACGACTATAGCTACCAGGGCAATTTCAAGAAATACCGCACTTTCGACATCATGCGTCCCGTGGGTCTGGAAGACACGACCATGACCAATGAGATCATCGAGAAATCGATCATCAGCCGCATGAAGTTCCTGGGGTATAAGCAGAGCGACCACCGCCCTCACCTCATCATTGGTTTCAAGATGTATAAGGACAGTCTCCGTTTCAATGGCTACAACCAGCCCGCCATCGAAGACTGGATCAAAAGCCAGAAAGACGACATCGAATACGACCGCCAGAAGTACCAGATGACAAATGGTACGCTGCTCATTCAGTTCTTCGACCGCCGTCAGAACCGATCGATCTGGCAGGGTTATGCCACCACGCTTTACGGTTCTATCGATTTCGGTAACAACAGGCACCTGAAGAACGCCGTGATCTCCATCCTCGACAAGTACAGGTTCTGGGCCGAAGGCTTTGTTGAGAGAGGCGTACAAGACGCATCCGAAATGGAATGATCCCTGCGGGGCTTGAAAAAAGGAAATTCAGGCCGTTTTGTCAAAAACTCCAAAATAATTTTACCTTTGCAACCTCCTTTTTGGAGGGGGTCGACTTCGCTTTTTTAAAGCTTCGCCGACCACAGGATTGCCCGATGGTGTAATTGGCAACACGCTTGATTTTGATTCAAGAAAGTCCAGGTTCGAGCCCTGGTCGGGCAACAATAAGTTAGGTCCCACTTGTGAGGCTGCGCACTCCGTAACGCGAAGGAAGGCTGCGCACTCCGTAGCGAAGCGAAGGAGTGGATTTTTAATTGAAACCGGAATGGCCGTAAAGATCTTTTCAGGACAAGCAACGGTTTACCTGGCAGAGAAAATCGCCCACGCTTATGGCGAACAGCTCGGTAAGGTCGACTACAAACACTTCAGTGATGGCGAGATGTCGCCCTACCTGTCTGAATCTGTTCGTGGCCACGATGTTTTCATAGTACAATCGACTTTTCCGCCTGCCGACAACTTCATGGAGCTGATGCTCATGATCGACGCGGCCAAGCGGGCAAGTGCACTGAACGTGAACGTGATCATTCCCTACTTCGGGTATGCTCGCCAGGACCGGAAAGACAAGCCACGGGTTGCCATTGCAGCAAAGCTGATCGCTAACCTGATCTCTGCTGCCGGTGCCGACAGGATCATGACATGCGACCTTCATGCAGACCAGATCCAGGGATTCTTTGATATTCCTTTGGATCACCTCGACGGTAACTATGTTTTTGTTCCGTACCTGAAGTCGCTGAACCTGAAGAACATCATGTTTGCTTCGCCCGATGTTGGTGGTATCAAGAGAGCAAGAAGCTTTGCGAAGTTCTTTGATGCCGAACTCGCTGTCTGCGATAAGTACAGGAAGGAAGCGAACAAGATCGAGTCGATGCGATTGATCGGTGAAGTTGAAGGTAAGGATGTGATCCTCGTAGACGATCTCGTTGATACTGCAGGAACGATCTGCAAGGCGGCTGCTTTGTTGAAAGATAAAGGAGCTAACTCGGTGCGCGCTGTGTGTACACACCCGGTGATGTCGGGCGCGGCTTATGAAAATGTTCAGAACTCGGTGCTTGAAGAAATGGCAGTGACCGACACTATTCCGCTGAAGAAAAATGTAGAGAAGCTGAAAGTGTTATCGATGTCCGACCTTTTCGCGAAAGCAATAAGAAAAATACATGATAATGAGTCTATCAGCTCATTGTTTATAAGACTGTAATTAATTGTTTAACTAAATTTTATTTATCAAATGAAAACTGTTGAGATTATAGGGTATCGAAGAGCAAGTCTCGGCAAGTCTGATGCACAAAAAGTTCGCGACGACGGCAACGTGCCATGCGTGTTGTACGGCGGAAACGAGCAAGTGCATTTCAGTGCCCCGATGATTTTGTTCCGTGACCTTGTTTACACAAACGAAGCTCACTTCGTTCACCTGAACATTGAAGGCGACGAGTGCGAAGCGATCCTCCAGGAAGTGCAATTCCACCCTGTGAGCGAGATCCTTCTCCACGCCGACTTCCTCCGTATCTCGGGCGATCGTAAAATCAAAATGCAAATACCAGTTCGCCTCGTAGGCCAGGCTCCTGGTGTTGCCAAAGGTGGTGCGCTCGTTAGAAAGCGCGCTGCATTGAAAGTGTTTGCCTTCCCGAAAGACATGCCTGATCACATCGACGTGAACGTAGGCGAACTCGACTTCCACCACGCTATTAAAGTTGGTGATATGAAGGCGGACAAGCTTGAGTTCCTCGATCCTAAAGCTGCCGCGATTGCCGCCGTTGAAGTTCCCCGCGCTGCTAAGCTGGCTGCCGAAGAAGCTGCTACTGCAACTCCTGCTGAAGGCGCTGCTCCTGCTGCTGCAACGCCAGCTGCTGCTCCTGCCGCCGATAAGAAGGCAGAAGCTCCTAAGAAGGACAAGAAGTAATAGAAAAATACAAGGAAGAGTTTTCCTTATCCATTCAGTACACTACCACAACCCTGTAGCACTCGCTACAGGGTTTTTTCATGTGTTGAAAAAATTCATAGTCCGTTCAGGACCAATAGTGGCGAACGACTGCGCTGCTTCGATGGCCTTGTCCATGATTGGAGGAAGTGCCTTGAATTCTTCTTCACTAAAATTGCTTAGCACATAATCGACTTGCTGCCCTTTCGAATAATTGTTTCCGATACCGAAGCGCAGGCGTGAATATTCCTGGCCGCTTAAGAGCAATTCAATATTTTTTAATCCATTGTGTCCTGCAGAGCTGCCTTTTGTACGCATGCGCAATGTTCCAAAGGGCAACGCAATCTCATCAACAATAACAAGCAGGTTTTCTTTGGGGATCTTTAGCTCCTGGAGCCAGTATGCTATCGCCTTACCGCTTAAGTTCATATAAGTGTTAGGCTTAATGAGATGCATTTGCCGTCCTTTGAATTTGATCTCGGCCCTGTCGGCGAGACGTTCGGTCTTAAACCGCACCTTCTCATTATCTGCCCAGCGGTCGAGCACCAGGAAGCCGATGTTGTGCCGCGTAAGCTCATACTCGGGTCCGATGTTTCCTAAGCCTGCGATCAGGTATTTCATTGAGGCAAATTAAGTATCTTGGAGGAAATGATCCTGAAGAAAATATTTTTAGTCTTTGCTGTCGTAGCCGGGTTGTGCGCATTCGATGCGCCAATAGAAAACCCGCGGCTGCCGCAGGTAGCGCAGACTGAAATTGTTATTTCTTCTAAAAAGGAAATTGCTGCTCCGCAGAAGATCATTTTGCCGAGGCCGGTGTTTCTCGTTCTTAATGAAGAACCGGTTCTTTCTTCCGTTCATCTTTATCAGCAATCCCTGCTAATAGAAACGCAGCACCACCACTCCTCCCTGTAATAAAGAGCTCCCATCGTCAGGTTCTTTTAAAACAGTTCTAACTAAAATCACGTTATTATGAAATTCAGGAAGGCGGCGAGGTACGTCCTCGTTGCTATGATGGTATTACTTGCGTTGTGTGGGATTCCCGTTGTACCGCCAAAGAAAATGGAAATGGATGTCGACGACGAGGTCAAAACAGAAATAGTAAAAGACGACTCCGAAAAACCTTAGCGTCCTTATGATTAAATTAGTTTCACCAAAATCAGAATAATGATCAAAAACTACTTCCGGATCGCATTCAGAAACTTCTTCAAAAGCAAAGCACACACCGCGATCAATCTGATCGGCCTTACTGCCGGCATGGTGAGCATCTTCATGATCTCACTATATCTTCAAAAAGAATTGAGCTACGACAAATTTCACGAGGGTGCCGAAAACATTTACCGCATCGACTGGTACAGCGACAACCCGCAGACGCGCACACCACATCCCATGGCCCAGGCCATGGCGCAGGATTTTCCCGAAGTAGTAAGCGCCGTAAGCCTCTCTCCTCTCTGGGGGCCGGGATTAACACGCGAAACACATTCGTTCAGAAACCTCGCGAAAGATCAGCGCTACGATGAACAGAACATTCTCGCTGTCGACACATCATTCTTCAATGTGTTTTCATTCAAGGTTGTCAAAGGAAATCCCAAAACAGCGCTTAAGAATCTCCGCGCCATTCTCATCAGCGAGTCTACTGCCAAAAGATATTTCGGCGATGAAGATCCGATCGGGAAACAACTCGCCGTCGACTCCGATTCACTGATGGTGGAAGTTATTGCCGTTGTACAGGATGTTCCCGCCAACTCGCATTTTCATTTCGACTTCCTCGTAACATACCTGCGCGAAAAATATCTGAACCCCGGCGATGGATTTTATTCGTGGGGCGACTTCGGTCATTACAATTATGTTCGCCTCGCGCCGGGCACCGACGCGAAAGAGCTCGAAGGCAAGCTGATGACATGGTCGAAGAAATATCTCGGCTGGTCCGACGAAACCTATCGCGGACTTGCGCAATCGCACTACGGTTTTCGACTGACACCCATAACAGATATTCATTTGAAGTCGCACATCCGTTGGGAGCTCGAACCGAATGGCAATATCAGTTACGTGTACATTCTCGCCACCGCTGGATTTCTCACACTCATCATTGCATGTGTGAACTTCATGAATCTCACTACGGCAAGATCGACAGAACGCGCGAAGGAGATCGGCGTTCGTAAGTCACTCGGTGCACTCCGCAAGCAACTAGCGTTACAGTTTATTTTCGAATCGCTGCTGATCGCAATGGCGGCTGTTGTATTGTCGGTTGTGATCATACAGATCGTGTTGCCGGTGTTCAACAACATAGCCGGAACGACTTTGAAATTATTGTGGTGGCCACATGTTGCTGCCATCGTTGGTGGCGGTATCGCGATTGGCTTGCTCGCGGGCTTATATCCATCGTTGTACTTGTCGCAGATCAAGCCATCGTCGATATTGAAAGGCTCCTCCTTTGTTGCGGGGTCCGGATCGCAATTCAGGGATGTGCTGATCGCGTTCCAGTTCGCCATTTCGATGGCGTTGATATCGGGAAGCATCATCATCTTCAATCAACTCAACTTCCTTTCGGACCACAGTCTCGGTTACGACCAGCATGGCGTTCTTGTAGTGCCATTGAAAGACGACGACTTCGAAGGATTCGAGGCCATGAGAAACGAGTTGCTTAAGGTAAGTGGCGTTAGCGATGTATCGGCAACTACGAACATCCCGGGCGGATCGTTCAACCAGTTTGGTGTGTTTGCTTCCGCTTCACCCATGGATCACACCGACGCATCGCAGTGTTATGTGGATGCCAATTTCTTTAACACGATGGGCATCACACTTAAAGAAGGCCGGCTGTTTACACAAGGAAGCGTGGCCGACACAGCGCGGACGTTCGTAATCAATGAATCGACGGCGCGACAAATGAATCTCAACAATCCTGTTGGTACCGAGATCTCGATCGACAGGCACGATCATATTGAACGGGGAAGAGTGATAGGTGTCGTGAATGATTTCAACTTCCAGTCGCTGCACGACCCGTTGCGTCCACTGATGTTCCAGCTCACAAATGACGAGTTCAACTACATGGTGATACGTGCCGACTTCAGCAATCTTTCGGAGAAGGTGAAAGAGATCGAAAGCATCTACCGCAAGTTCGACCCGATCTTCGCCTTCGAATTCAGTTTCCTCGACGAACGTTTACAACAACAGTATGTTTCCGAATCGCGACTCGGCATCGTGATGGGCATGTTCTCAGGCATCGCGATACTCATCGCAAGCTTTGGATTGTTTGGCATGGCGCTGCTAACGTTCTACAGGAAAACGAAAGAGATCAGCATCAGGAAAGTACTCGGTGCAAGCATTCCACATCTGGTGTTCTTGCTATTGAAAAACTTCACGATCCTTATCGTTATCGCCATCGTGGTGGCAACGCCACTTACGTGGTGGATCATGAGCGACTGGCTGCAGAATTTCAGTTTCAGGATCGAGATCTCTCCTATGATATTTGTAAGCGCTGCCGTGTTATTGATTATTATCTGTTGGGCTACTCTGAGTTACTTAACGATCAAAACAACCCAGTTAAATCCCGCAGAGACGTTGAAGAGTGAGTAATTGGAGTAACTTTATATTTCCAATTATTCTTTATGAAGATCTTCCAGGTTGACGCTTTCGCAGAAACTATTTTCTCCGGAAATCCAGCGGCAGTTGTACCACTCGATCAATGGCTCGACGAAGCCACCATGCAAAACATCGCCATGGAGAACAACCTCGCCGAGACGGCATTTGTCGTAAGGCAGGGCGATATGTTCCAGATCCGTTGGTTCACTCCGACCGTTGAAGTTGACCTGTGTGGTCATGCCACGCTCGCAACAGCCCACGTGTTGTTCAATCACCTCGGCCTCACCGGTGATGGCATACCATTCTTCTCACACCGCAGCGGACCATTGAATGTTTATCGCCAGGGCGAGCTGTTGATCCTCGACTTTCCTTCCGACAGCATCGAGCGTGTGATCCCTAACGATGCCATGCTGGCTCCATTTAATATTACACCTCGCGAGATCTACAAAGGCAAGACGGACCTGATGTACGTTTTCGAAAGTGAGGAAGATGTGTTGAAGATGGTTCCCGATCTGAAAGCCGTTGCAGCACTGCCTGTTCGTGGCGTAATGATAACAGCACCCGGCACACAGGTCGACTTCGTCTCAAGATTCTTCGGACCTCAGTCCGGTATCGACGAAGATCCCGTTACCGGATCGGCACACACAACATTGATACCCTACTGGTCGAAGCGTCTGAATAAAGACGCGCTCTCGGCCATACAACTTTCGAAGCGAAAAGGATTGCTTGCCTGTAAGTATTTGGGAGAAAGGGTGCTGATTAGTGGAAAGGCAAAGACATTTTTGATTGGAGATATTTTTATTTAATGAGCGAGTTACAACAGGTCTTTATCGATCTCTGTAAAGATCCTTCCTTGTGGAATGACGTCGCCAAAGAATATTCCACTAAAAAACGTCACTACCTATCACGACTACGTTTATAAATCCACCGCGAAAGACAACGAAGAGCAGAGCGCCGAAGTAGCAAAAGATAAACTGGCGCCGACCTGTCGATCCTCGGCAGCTCGCAAGATAAATATGATCAGTATGCAAAAAATGTGAGGAAGGAATACAGTATTTATCCTGATATTCTTTATAAACCTGGTCGTAAAAAAGTACTTCAGCATTTTTTAAACATGCCTTCAATTTTCAAAACGGAATTTTTTAGAGATCAACTCGAAAAACCTTCGAGAGAAAACATCACAAGAGAACTTGAGGCTCTCTAAATCGTACTTCGTACATTGTACATTGTAAATCTCACATCATGACACTCGAACAGCACAACACAAGAACCGAAGGCTACTTCATTGCAAAAGATGGCGACCGCGAGTTGGGCCGCATGTACTACTCGTGGGCTGGCATCGATAAATTCATCATTCAACATACAGAAGTGAATGAGGAAGCTAAGGGCACCGGCGCCGGCAAATTCCTCGTGGAATCGGGCGTGAAATATGCGCGCGAAAACAACTTCAAGATCATTCCAAGGTGCCCATTCGCCAGCGCTTTGTTCAAGAAGCACAAGGACGATTGGCAGACGTAGCTGAATAGCAATCTTTGGGCGCTATCGAGCGGTGGTGTTCGATAGCGGTCATCAGACCGATTCAAAAACCAAAATTCTTCTTTTTAGGCCTCTCCTTTCTGGTTCGATTGTTGGCTAACGGCACACAAGGCGACCCTTTTAAAATCTTCGATGATCAATAGGAGGAAATTCATTACGATAGCCGCCGGCTCTGCATTAGCATACAATGCATTCCCAGCTATCATTCAAAAAAAACAAAAGCTGGGCGTAGCTCTCGTTGGCCTGGGTTACTACAGCACCGATCTCCTCGCCCCCGCTCTTCAGCTTACGGAGAAATGTTATCTCGCGGGCATCGTAACCGGCACTCCTTCGAAAGCCGAACAGTGGAAGAAACGATATAACATCCCCGATAAGAACATTTACAGTTACGACACATTCGATACTATCGCGAACAATCCGGATATCGATGTGATCTACGTCGTACTGCCTCCTTCAATGCATGCGGAGTATTCGATACGTGCCGCGAAAGCCGGTAAGTATGTGTGGTGCGAAAAACCAATGGCCGTTACATCGCCCGAATGTCAACGGATGATCGATGCCTGCAATCAAAACAAAGTAAAGTTGAGCATCGGCTACCGGATGCACCACGAGCCAACACACAAACTATCATGAAGTGGGCGAAGTCGCAGCCCTATGGAAAGATCACCACCGTTTCTGCGGCAGCCGGTTATTTCGATCCACGTACCGATCACTGGAAACAGAAGAAAGCAATGGGCGGTGGCGTTACCCACGACATGGGCGTATATCCCCTGAATGCCGCACGATATGCAACCGGACTCGAACCGGTATCTGTGTCTGCCATTGCTTCTACAACACGTCCCGGGATCTACAAAGATGTGCCGGAGACCGTTGTCTTCGATCTTGAATTTCCCGGCGGCATCACTGCTCATTGTGAAACAAGTTATGGTAAGGGAATGAACGACCTCATGGTCAATTGCCAAAAAGGCTGGTATAAGCTTTCACCATTCCAGGCATACAATGGTATCAATGGCGAAACCAGCGACGGCAAAAAATTAAATACTCCCATCGTCAATGAACAGTCGAAACAAATGGACGACGATGCGCTCGCGATCATCAACGACACCAACGTTATGGTTCCCGGCGAAGAAGGACTGAAAGACATCCGCGTCGTAGACGCCATCTATCGATCAATTGCAGAAAAGAAAAGAGTAAACATCTAGACCTATGATAAAAAATTACATTCTCATCGCATGGAGAAACTTCACCAAGCACAAAGGCTTCTCCCTGATCAACATCATCGGCTTTGCATTGGCAATGGCTTCTTGCTTCCTGATCATATTTCACATCAGGAGTGAAGTGAGTTATGAGACAATGTACCCCGGTTACGAGAATATCTACCGGCTCCACGTTCCGGAGTGGGCAAAGAGTTCACCTCCCATGGCACAGGGCGTGAAAGAATTCTTTCCGGAGATCGAGTCAACAGTCCGGTTCTATGATTTTGGTAGCGGTTCGATCCTGTCTTACAATGACTACCAGACTATCCTCGGTCGTTCATTTATGGCCGACAGCACCGCGCTGGCCATGTTCGACTACCAGTTTGTTGGCGGTGATCCGAAAGCTTCATTGCGCGTACCATTTACCTGCGTCATCACTGAATCGTTGGCACATCGCATGTTCGGCAAAGATGATGCTGTCGGAAAAACGATCAAGATGAATGGCAACACCGACTTGGCAATTACCGGCGTTGTCAAAGACATTTCCGAGAACACTCACCTCCGGTTCGAGATGCTCATTTCGTTCTCTACATTCTATAAAGTTATTCCCGAGAACTGGACGTCCAACAAGGGATGATGGATGGCTCCCTATACTTATGTTTATGTTCAGCCGGTCAGTTATCTAATCTCAAAAGTAAGCTCGGCGACTTCCAGGCGAAGTTCTATGAAAACTGGGACACTCCCGAAAATCTTCGTAGCCGCGAGATGCTTGCGTTGCAGCCATTGAAAGAGATCCACCTTCAATCGCACATGGAACAGGAGATGGGCGAAAACAGCAATGTCACTTACCTCTACATCTTCGCTGCAATCGCATTCTTCATTCTTTTGATCGCATCCGTCAACTTCATCAATCTCAACATCTCCCTTGCATTCCGCAGAATGAAAGAGACAGGCTTACGCAAGGTCATGGGTGCTGCGCGTTCACAGCTCATCAAACAATATCTCGCAGAGACATTGGTAACAAGCGCTTTCGCACTGGTTCTCGCACTCTGTTTATTCTTCGCAATAATTCCAAATTATAATTCTCTTGCCGGCCGCGACGTTCAGATGGTCGATGTGCTGAAGTTCGACAACCTCGGCATCATGATCGGTTTGATCCTCGTTGTTAGTTTATTATCCGGCGCTTACCCCGCATTCTTCATGTCGAAGTACCAAACCTACCGAAGCACTGAAGAGCCAGAGAGGTCCGGGATCATCAACACCATTCATTCGAAAAGCACTCGTCGTTTTTCAATTTGCTGTGTCGGCTTTCATGATCGCCAGCACGCTCATCATCATTCGACAGATGAATTATTTTCAGAACCAGGATCTTGGCTTCAACAAAGATCACGTAGTCTCGATAAAAATGTATGGCGATCTCGGGGATAAGTTCGACAAAGCACCAGATGCCATCAAGAACGAGCTTCGGAAAGATCCTTCGATCCTCCACATCGGTCTTACTTCTAACCTTCCCGGTGACCAAATCAGTGTTGAAGGAGTTATTCCTGAAGGCGCCGACCCTAACATCGAGTTCCCTACAGTTCGCGTTATCCGCATCGACGACGAAATGCTGCAGGCATTGGAGATCCCCGTTATCGAAGGCCGTGCATTCTCCATCGCGTACAACGACTCCGCTTCGTTCATTGTAAACAAGGCTGCGCTGAAGGCACTCAACATCACGAATGCAATTAACACGCGCATTGTCAATCAAACTTCTAATGTAGCAGGACCTATCGTTGGTGTCGTAGATGATTATCACTTCTCTTCGCTCCATAATTCTGTAGAACCTTTGGTGCTGGAATATCGTCGCGGGGCTAACAACAATCTTTTGCTCAAGATCAACGGCGCAAATATGTCGGCCACGCTGGCCAACGTTGAACGCACGCTGAAGTCGATCGCTCCTTCCAATGTATTCCTCTACGATTTCTATGAAGACAAGTGGAATGCACAATACAAGGAAGAGAATAAAGTGAACGTACTGTTCAACACCTTCTCTATGTTTATGATCGTGATCTCGTGCATTGGTCTCTTCGGACTTTCAGCAATCACATTACAAACACGCCGCAAGGAGATCGGCATTCGTAAAGTTGTCGGCGCAAGCGTTCCCACCATCGTAAGGATCATGTCGAAAGAATTCGTGATCCTCGTTGCACTCGGTTCGCTTATAGGTCTGCCATTGTCGTGGTATGCCATGAACCTGTGGTTGTCGAGATTTGCCTATAAGATCAATGTCACTGCAGATGTTTTTGTGATCTCTGTAATTGCCTGTGTGGTAATTGCATTTGGTTCTGTTATCTTCAATGCACTAAGGGCAGCTCATACGAATCCTGTAGATTCATTGAGAAGCGAATAGCCAAACATTGAACACTGAACACATGATCCTTCATCACCTAACCTATTCATTCCGTCGTCTCCTAAAAAACAGGACTTATACGTTACTGAACATCTTCGGGTTATCCGTCGGTCTTGCATGCTTTGCGATGATCGGTTTGTGGATGAAGTCGGAACTCGGCTACGATCGCTTTCACTCCAAAGGAAGTCGCATCTATCGCGTAGCAGGTCGTGTTACAGATGAGAAGACCGTCATCGAACAGGCAATCACGTCGCCACCGCTCGCCGCCGCCATGATGAAAGACTTCCCCGAAGTCGAGAATGCTGTTCGTATCGACGTCACCGACGCCACCGTTCAATTTGGCGACCAGCGTTTTATCGAAGACTATCTCATCGTTACCGACCCGTCGTTCTTCGAGGTGTTCGACTTCAAGCTTCTCCGTGGCAATCCACGCACAGCGCTTTCCGATCCATACAGTATTGTTCTCACACAAAGTATGGCCACAAAGTATTTCGCAGATGCCGATCCGATTGGACAATCTCTAAGGATCTTTCGCTACGATCCCGATGGTCATGGTGCAGAGTATAAAGTAACAGGGATCATCGAAGACTGTCCGGCCAATTCGCAGTTTCAATACCAGTCGTTGATCTCATTCAAAACATGGGAAGTTGTAAAACCTTACATCCTCGGACCCGAAGGTTGGGAAGACAACAGCATGTTCACCTATGTGCTTCTCCATCCCAACGCCGATGCGGCCGCTGTCGATTCGAAATTTGAAAAGTTTGCCGAAGCGTATCTCGGCAAAGTGATGACGCAGTATAAATTCAAACTCCAATTTTTCCTTCAGCCTCTCTTCGATGTACACCTGAAATCCAATCTTCGCTACGAGATCTCGCCCACGAGCAGCATGTCGTACGTGATTGCGTTTGGAACGATCGGCATCATTGTCCTGCTGTTGGCTTGTATCAACTATGTGAATCTCGCTACCGCATACTCTGCAGAACGATTCAAGGAAGTTGGAATTCACAAAGTGATGGGCGCAGTCAAACGTCAGCTCGTTACGCGGTATCTTACAGAGTCATGGATGCTCGCAATGATCTCTTTGCTGATGTCATTCGTGTGGATAGAAGTCGGGCGACCGATGTTTGAAAGCATTACCGGTAAACCACTCGAAGGACTTTATACAGTTCAGTCTATCGTTACATTACTCATTATCGCTTCGGCAGTTGGCCTCTTCGCAGGCTTCTACCCTGCTCTCATTCTTTCCGCGCTCCGGCCTGCCAGCGTTCTCAAAGGACATGTAGCCGGCATGTCAGGCTCATGGCTCCGGAAGATCCTCGTCGTGTTCCAGTATTCGATCACGATCGTTGTTGTTATCAGCGTCATCGTCGTGCAGGTACAGATGAGATACATCGCCACGAAAGATCTCGGCTACAATCACGACAACCTCGTGGTGATCGGGGTGAACGGAAGTCGCGAGGTCATGAACGGCTACGAAACATTCGCCAACGAACTAATGTCGGGTCTCAACATCGACGGAGTTACGAGATCCAATACAGCCATCATCGGTGGTCTCGGCAACAGCATGGCAACATCCATCGACAAGTCGGGCGAGAAAATTACTTCGTCAGTTTACCGCGTTATGGCCGACCATGATTACCTGGATGTTTACCAGATGAAGCTCATTGCTGGAAGGAACTTCCGCGTTGACAACAGCGCCGACTCAACGAAAGCTTTCATCGTAAACGTGGCCACCACGAAAGCTTATGGTTACGACGATCCGACAGAAGCTATCGGCAAACCTTTCGACTTTGATGGACGCGAGGGACAGGTGATCGGCGTTGTCGGCGACTTCAACTTCAGGGGTTTGCAGCATCGCATCGAGCCAACGGCAATTTATCTTCTCGGCAATGGCTTCTCACGGATCTCGGTCCGGCTGAAGGGCAACAGTCGCGAAGGGTTTGAACAACTTGCCACAACATGGAAGAAATTTTTCCCCAACAGTGTATTTGATTACCACTTCTACGATGAAGCATTACAGCTTCAATACAGGTATGAGAACCGCTTTTCGAAAGTCTTCATGACATTTTCAGTCATCTCACTGATGGTTGCGTGTCTCGGTTTGTTCGCGTTAGTATCGTACACCGTCGAGCGCAGGTCGAAAGAGATCGGCATCCGTAAAGTTCTTGGTGCAACAGTGAACAACATCCTCTCGATGTTGTCGCGCGAGTTCCTGTTACTCGTCGCCATATCCTCTGTCATTGCTGTTCCTGTGGGTTATTACTTCATGAACGAGTGGCTTACCGGCTTCGCGTATCATGTTTCATTGAACGCGTTGATGTTCGTTGCTGCAGGTGCTCTTGTACTCGTTGTTGCGTGGATCACAGTTAGCTTACGAACGTTCAGAGCGGCGTCTTCTAACCCAGTTCAGTCGCTTCGGAGCGAGTGATGATGAACTTTCTATTAAATTTCTCGTTGTATAGAAAAAATTCTGGAATAAAGTTTGTCTTTGTGGCCAAAAACATGCGTAATTTTGTAAAAATGTTTTTGATGCTTTTAGAATCACCAGAGCAAGAACAACGAAATTGAAAAACAGTAGCCTCTTTTCAGCGCGCATAGACTCCCAAGCGAGTCTCCTCTGCAGCCGCTTCACCTCACTCCCGCAGGTGATCAGGAGCTTCCGAAGGCAAATCAGGATTTGATACCAGGGCCACGATGTCCTGTGCTGAGTGCTTCTCGATATGAAAGCACCTTCTTTCAATTATCCTTATTTTAATTTCTAACTGAATTGGAACAAAAAATCACAGTCCGTGTGGCAACACCGGCTGATAAACATTATGCCGAGCAAATCGTCACCGAGATGGCTGAATCGGCAAAAGCGCGCGGAACAGGTATCGCCAAGCGCTCTCCTCTATATATAGAGAAGAAAATGGACGAGGGAAAGGCGGTTATCGCCCACCTCGTCGATGGCACATGGGTCGGCTTCTGCTACGTAGAAGCGTGGGAACACGGCAAGTACGTGGCCAACTCCGGACTCATCGTAGCTCCCGCCTTCCGTAAGTCGGGCGTAGCTACCGAGATCAAACGCACCGTGTTCGAACTTTCGCGCAGGATGTTTCCCGACGCGAAGATCTTCGGACTCACTACCGGCCTCGCAGTGATGAAGATCAACTCCGACCTCGGCTACGAACCAGTTACCTACTCAGAGCTCACAAACGACGAAGAATTCTGGAAAGGCTGCCAGAGCTGCGTCAACTTCGATATTCTTACCGCCAAAAACAGGAAGAACTGCCTTTGCACAGCCATGCTCTACGATCCGGTGGAGAAAGAAGCAAACAAACCTGAGCCACCCACACCGCTACCTCCAATCAACAGGCAGCCGAAGGAAGGTGGCCGCAAACGGGTCTTTGGCGAAAATCCAGGTCTTGTAGACAGGTTTACGCGCTTCAAACAGTTCCTTCTTCTAAAGAACTGGAAGAAGAAGTTTTCGGTGATACCGTCATTGCTTTTCCCGCGATAAACGGAGCCTCTTATCTTTACAATATGAAAAAAGTAGTACTCGCTTTTAGCGGAGGGCTGGACACCTCCTATTGCGCCATTTACCTGTCGAAAGACCTTGGATACGAAGTGCACACGCTTACTGTGAACACCGGTGGCTTCTCTCCCGAAGAGCTCCAGCAGATCGAAAAGCGTGCGCTCAGCCTCGGCGTGAAATCTCACAAAGCTGTTGAAGAGACCCAGAACTATTACGATAAGGTGATCCGCTTCCTCATTTACGGAAACGTATTGAAGAACGGAACATATCCGCTCAGCGTAAGTGCCGAACGTATGTCGCAGGCCCTTGCTGCTGCACGTTACGCGAAAGAGATCGGCGCCACCGCCATCGCACACGGCAGCACCGGCGCCGGCAACGACCAGGTACGCTTCGACATGGTGATCCAGATTCTCGCCCCTGGCGTGGAGATCATCACTCCCATCCGCGACCTCCGCTTAAGTCGCGAGGCAGAGATCGAATACCTGAAGAAGAACGGCGTGCAGATGAACTTCGAGAAAGCGAAGTACTCTATCAATAAAGGGATCTGGGGAACATCGATTGGCGGAAAAGAAACGCTCAACTCGTTGGGAATGCTTCCCGAAGAAGCATGGCCTACGCAGGTTACGAAACAAAATACAGAAGAAGTGAAGCTCGGCTTCAGCCGTGGTGAGCTGATCTCGGTTAATGGCCGCGAGTACGATCATCCTTCGCTCGCTATTCAGAAGCTGCAGGAGATCGCCGGTCCTTATGGCATCGGAAGAGACATCCACGTGGGTGACACGATCATCGGTATTAAAGGACGCGTCGGCTTCGAAGCGGCAGCGCCGGTTATCATTATCAAGTCGCATCACGCACTGGAGAAACACGTGCTCACGAAATGGCAGTTGAGCTGGAAAGATCAGTTGTCGCAGTTCTATGGCAACTGGTTGCACGAAGGCCAGTATCTCGACCCGGTGATGCGCGACATCGAAGCATACCTCGCCAACTCGCAACAACATGTTACCGGCACTGTTTCGGTATCGCTGCATCCTTATCGCTTCCAGATCAATGGAATCGAGTCGTCGTACGATTTGATGTCGGCGAAGTTTGGAAAGTATGGCGAGATGAATCTCGGCTGGACTGGTGATGATGTGAAGGGCTTTACAAAAATATTCGGAAACCAGGTGAGCATTTACCACCAGGTGAAAGCTGAAGCAGAGAAACAATGATCAGGGCTGGTATCATAGGAGGGGCAGGTTATACAGGTGGCGAAACTACTCGCCTGCTGTTGAATCATCCTGAAGTAGAATTGGCTTTTGTACAGAGCAGAAGCCAGGCAGGAAAGCATTTGCATGAAACTCATACAGATCTTATTGGTGATACTGATTTGAAATTTGTTTCGGATGTAGATCACGGTGTTGATGTAATCTTCTTGTGCCTGGGTCACGGTGAAAGCAAGAAATTACTAGCCGAAACTTCTTTTACTTCGAAGCTTGTCGACCTTGGCAACGACTTCAGGCTAAGCGAAGAATTCATTTACGGTCTTCCGGAATTTCAAAGAGAAAAAATAAAAGGCGCAAGCAGGGTTGCTAACCCGGGTTGCTTTGCAACAACAATTCAACTCGGACTTCTTCCATTGAAAGGAACTTTTAAAGAAGTTTATACAACGGGCATTACCGGGTCTACAGGCGCCGGGCAAAAATTACAGGACACTACTCACTTCACGTGGAGAGCCAACAATATTTCGGCTTATAAAACGCTCACACATCAGCACATGGGTGAGATCAATCGCACGCTGGGCACTAAAGACCAGATCCACTTCGTGCCGTGGAGAGGAGATTTTACAAGAGGTATTTTTGTGAGCAGTGTTTTGAGCAGCGACTTATCTCTTGATGAATTGAATTCATTGTATAAGAAATACTATGAGTCGCATCCTTTCACCATCGTGGCTGATTCCATGATAGACCTCAAGCAGGTTGTGAACACCAACAAGTGTTTGATCTTTTTAGAGAAGGAAGGAAATAAGCTGGTTGTTCATTCTGCGCTCGATAATTTATTGAAAGGCGCAAGTGGACAAGCCGTTCAGAATATGAATCTAATGTTCGGTTTTAAAGAAGATGCCGGGCTTCGTCTTAAATCAACTGTTTTCTAATATGAATATCGCCATTCTCGGGGGAGGAAATCTCGGCGCTGCAATAGCTCGCGGAGTCGTGAAGTCAAAGCTGACATCACCATCTTCAATTACAATTACAAGAAGGCATCTTCCGAAGCTCGAACAGTTTAAGTTCGACGGCTATTCGGTAACGTCCGACAACCTCGCAGCAGTGAAGTCTGCTTCCGTTGTGATTATTGCCGTGCAACCGAAGCAGGTGGCCGGCCTCATCGCGGAGATTGCACCGGCGATTACCGACAAGCATATTCTTGTTTCCACGATCACTGGCGTTTCAACCGAAGAGATCGCAACACTGGCCGGAAAGAAAGTTGCCATCGTGCGCGCAATGCCCAACACAGCAATAGCCATCGGCGCATCGATGACTTGCCTTTGCGCGCGTGATGCCAGCGAGAAACAACTCGCCGACATCCGTAAGTTGTTCGACAGCGTGGGCGTTACACTCGTGATCGAAGAACGCCTGATGAAGGCAGCGACAGTTCTTGCCGCGAGCGGCATCGCATTCTTCATGCGCTACATCCGCGCTGCTACGCAAGGTGGTATCCAGATGGGATTCGATGCCGAAGAAGCACAGCTCATCGCGGGACAGACAGCCCGCGGCGCGGCTTCCCTCCTGCTCGAAAATCATTCGCATCCCGAAATGGAGATCGACAAAGTAACAACACCCGAAGGTTGTACCATCGCCGGCCTGAACGAGATGGAACACCAGGGTTTAAGCTCTGCACTCATCAAAGGCATTATCGCTTCGTTTGAAAAGATCAACACTATAAAAAAATGAAATCGTTCGATGTATATCCGTTGTTCCCGATAGAACCTGTGAAAGCACAGGGTTCATGGTTGTGGGACGACAAGGGTGTAAAATACCTGGATCTTTATGGCGGTCACGCCGTGATCTCTATCGGTCATGGTCATCCCCATTATGTAAAAAGGATCGAAGATCAGCTCAGCAAGATCTCCTTCTACTCCAATAGTGTTCAGAATCCGCTACAAGATCAGTTGGCAGCGAAGCTCGGCGAACTTTCAGGTTATCCCGATTACCAACTGTTCCTGTCTAACTCCGGCGCCGAAGCCAATGAGAACGCGTTGAAGCTTGCTTCGTTTGTAACCGGCCGCAAGAAAGTAGTTGCGTTCAGGAAAGCGTTTCATGGACGTACTTCCGGCGCCGTAGCAGCGACTGACAATCCGAAGATCGTATCTCCTTTCAACGCCAACCATGAGATCACTTTCATTCCGATGAATGATGTGAATGCGTTGTCGGCAATCGACAAAGAAACAGCAGCCGTTATTATTGAAGGCATACAAGGTGTTGGTGGCATACAGATCCCCAACGATTCATTTCTTGTTGCCCTCGAAAAAAGATGCAAAGAAGTTGGTGCGTTGCTCGTGCTCGACGAAGTACAGTCGGGCTACGGAAGAACCGGAAAGTTCTTCGCACACCAGTTTGCCGGTATTAAACCCGATCTCATCACCACGGCAAAAGGTATGGGCAACGGGTTTCCTGTGGGTGGCCTGCTGATACAACCCGGCATCAAGGGTGTTCATGGGATGCTCGGAACAACATTCGGAGGAAATCATCTTGCGTGCGCCGCAAGTCTCGCCGTGCTGGAAGTGATCGAAAAAGAAGATCTTCTTAAGAACGCACAGGTATTGGGCGACTATTGGATGAACGAGTTGAAAGCGTTTTCATCGATCACCGCCATTCGTGGTCGCGGGTTGATGATCGGCTTCGACCTTCCCGAAAATCTTTCGTCGTTAAGAAAAGAGTTGTTGTTCAAGCATCACATCTTCACCGGCGAAGCAAAACCAAATACGATCCGTCTTCTTCCTTCGCTCGCAATGAAACAAGACGAAGCATCGGCATTGATCGAGGCCATCAACGTTGAATTAAATCTCGCCGTCGCTTCATGAAGAATTTCCTCTCTGTTGGCGACGTAAGTAATCTCGACCAGTTGATCGACCAGGCACTTGAGTATAAAGCGGACCCGCTGAAGGATCGCACCCTTGGCAAAGACAAAACCATGGGCATGCTGTTTCTCAATCCGAGTATGCGAACAAGATTGAGCACCCAAATCGCCGCGAAAAATCTCGGTATGGAATCGATCGTGTTCAACGTTGGCCAGGACGGTTGGGCACTGGAGTTCGAAGACGAAGCCATCATGAGCGGAACAACAGTGGAGCACGTGAAAGATGCTGCACCGATCCTCGGAAAATATTTCGACGTACTCGGGATCCGCACGTTTCCATCATTAAAGAACAAAGAAGAAGACTACAGTGAACTGTACATCAAACAGTTTATCAAATACTCGGGCATACCGGTAGTGAGTCTCGAAAGTGCAACGCTGCATCCGCTGCAGAGTCTCACCGATCTTATCACAATGCGCGAAGTCTATAAAGAAAAAAGAAAGCCGAAAGTCGTGCTCACGTGGGCGCCCCACGTAAAGGCGTTACCGCAATGCGTTGCCAATAGCTTCGCACAATGGGTAAATTATTGGGGCGGCGCCGACTTCGTCATTACTCATCCCGAAGATTACGACCTCAGCAAGCAGTTTACGCAGGGCGCTACCATCATCAACAACCAGGAAGAAGCACTGGAGGGTGCCGATTTCGTTTACGTCAAGAACTGGAGCACATTCGACGACTACGGAAAGATCTACGCTGCCGACCCGCGCTGGATGCTTACGAAAGAAAAGATCAAAAACACGAACAATGCCCGTATCATGCATTGCTTACCTGTCAGGCGAAATGTTGAACTTAGCGACGAAATTCTCGACAGCAGCAACAGCATTGTGACCCAACAGGCTGGAAACAGGGTTTGGGCCGCGCAGACTGTGCTGAGTGAAATACTCAAAGGATGAACAGGCTATATATCATAAAGATTGGCGGTAATGTTCTCGACAACGAGAATGCTTTGAACATCTTTCTCAAAGACTTCTCCTCTATCCAGGCTCCGAAGATCCTTATTCACGGCGGTGGAAAGATCGCTACGAAGATCGGCGACAAGCTGGGCATCGAATCGAAATACGTGAAGGGCCGTCGCATCACAGATGCCGAGACACTCGATGTTGTTACCATGATCTACGGAGGTTTGGTGAACAAGCAGATCGTTGCGAAGCTCCAGCAGCTGGGTTGTAACGCGATGGGCGTTACTGGCGCCGACGGCAACATGATCAAAGCCGTGAAACGCCCTGTGAAAGATATCGACTACGGTTTCGTTGGCGACATCACTCCTGCCAGCGTAAACTCTACGTTGCTGTACTTCTTATTGAAACAAAATGTGATTCCCGTATTTGCTTCGCTTACACACGCCGATGGTGTGATGTTGAATACGAATGCAGATACGATAGCGCAAGTATTGGCTGTGTCGCTCAGCAAACATTTCGATGTCCGGCTGATCTATTGTTTCGAGAAGAAGGGCGTATTGAAAGATGTAAGTAATGAGGACTCCGTGATCCGTCAACTGGACCTACTTTCGTATCAACGTTTATTGAAAGAAGGATCTTTCCACGATGGAATTCTTCCTAAGCTTGAAAATGCTTTCGAAGCGATCAATCTCGGCGTTCGGGAAGTTCTTATTGGCGATGCAACGCATCTCACACGCAACACTGGCCAGGAAACGGAAGGCACTTTGATAACGAAGTGATGGACGAAGCCGTTCAACTCCTGCAGCAACTCATTGCAATCCCCTCCTTCAGCAAGGAAGAAGACAAAACGGCGACGGCTATCGAAGACTTCTTCAAAAAGAAAAACGTTCCGACACATCGACATGGCAATAATGTTTGGGTGAAGAGCCAAAGCTTCGATGAAAGCAAACCGACGTTATTACTCAATTCACATCACGATACCGTAAAACCAAATCCCGGGTATACCCGCGATCCATTCAATCCAATTATTGAAGACGGAAAGTTGTATGGACTTGGAAGCAATGATGCAGGTGGCCCACTGGTTTCATTGATTGCCACGTTCCTTCACTTTTATTCGAGACCGTTCAGGTATAATCTTGTATTTGCGGCGTCTGCCGAAGAAGAAATTTCCGGCATCAATGGAATTGAAAGCATCTGGTCGATGCTGCCGAAGATCGATTGTGCCATTGTTGGCGAACCAACGCTCACCGACATTGCCATTGCAGAGAAAGGATTGATGGTGCTCGATTGTACTGCAAAGGGAAAGGCTGGTCACGCGGCACGCGAAGAAGGTGTGAATGCCATTTACGAAGCTCTGAAAGACATCGAGTGGTTCCGCACTTATTCGTTCCCAAAAATTTCCGAAACACTCGGCAGGGTGAAAATGTCGGTTACTGTTATCAACGCCGGCCAGGCACACAACCAGGTTCCGCCGGAGTGTAAGTTTACGGTAGACGTACGTGTTACGGATGCTTATACGCTGGAGGAAGTGCTGGACGTCATTAAGTTGCACACGAAGTGCATCATCGCTCCAAGATCGCTGCGTTTGCGCCCATCAGGTATCGACAGCAATCATCCTCTCGTTGTATCTTCGAAGAAATTAGGAAGGAAGTTGTACGGTTCGCCTACTACATCCGACCAGGCGTTGATACCCGCACCGTCTATTAAAGTCGGCCCCGGCGACTCCGCAAGATCGCATTCCGCCGACGAGTTCATCTACGTGAACGAGATCGCCGCAGGCATCAACACCTACACCCGGTTAATCGAAGGATTGATATGAAGCTCTGGCAAAAAGATAAAGACTCGTTACAGGAGGTCACTCGTTTCACCACCGGACTCGATCGCGAGATGGACCTGTTCCTTGCACCATACGACGTGCTCGGTTCACTCGCTCATATTCAAATGCTGGAGTCGATAGGACTGTTGACAAAAGAAGAGCTCATAAAACTTTCTGCCGGGTTAAAAGACATCTACACGCAAATAGAAAAAGGTGCATTCAGGATTGACGATGGCGTTGAAGACGTACACTCACAGGTTGAAATGTTGCTCGGCGAGATCGGCAAGAAGATCCACAGCGGCCGCTCCCGCAACGACCAGGTCTTATTAGACATTAAATTGTATTTGCGAAGTGAGATCAGGCAGGTAACGAATCTTATAGAGTCTTTTTTTAATCTTCTCATACAAAAAAGCGAAGAGCATAAAGATAAGTTGATGCCCGGCTACACGCATTTGCAGCTAGCAATGCCTTCGTCGTTTGGGTTGTGGTTCGGTGCTTACGCAGAAAGCCTGGTCGACGACGTTATTACGCTGCAAGCTGCTTACCAGGTGGTGAATAAGAATCCGCTCGGTTCGGCAGCCGGCTATGGCTCGTCGTTCCCGCTCGATCGCAAGATGACGACAACATTGTTGGGCTTCGATGATCTTAACTACAATGTTGTTTATGCGCAGATGGGACGCGGCAAGACCGAACGCATTGTAGCGTCGGCTTTGAGCAATGTCGCGGCTACGCTCGGAAAGTTGTCGATGGACGCATGTCTTTTCCTCAACCAGAACTTCAGTTTCATCAGTTTTCCCGATGAACTTACGACCGGATCGAGCATCATGCCTCATAAGAAAAATCCCGACGTATTTGAGATCATACGGGCAAGATGTAATCAACTGGTTGCTTTACCGAACAACATCGCCATGGGAACTGCCAATCTCCCTTCGGGCTATCATCGCGATCTTCAGTTGTTGAAAGAGATGTTGTTTCCTGCCATACAACAGTTGAAACAATGTCTCCAGATGGCGCACCTCATGATCTCGAACATAACCGTGAAGAGCAACATTCTTGAAGACGGGAAATATAAGTTCTTGTTTAGTGTTGAAGAAGTTAATAAACTCGTGTTGTCGGGTGTGCCGTTCCGCGATGCGTACAAGCAGGTGGGAAGGGACATAGAGCAATCGAAATACAATCCATCAACAACAGTTGCACACACGCACGTTGGAAGCATCGGGAACCTGTCGAACGATTCGATCGTTGATATGATGACACGGGTGCTGAAGACTTTCCCGTTCGAAAAAATTGCTGAGAAAGAGAAAGCGTTAGTAAAATGATCCTTCTTTTAATTGTAATCATCTCTACGGGCGGATATTTATTCGACCTGGTATTGGAGATCATCAACGATCGTTCGAAAAGATCAGACATCCCGTCTGAAGTCGCCGCCTTTTACGATAAAGACAAATATCTCAAGTCGCTGGAATATCATAGCGTGAGAACGAAGTTCTCGTTCCTGAGCGGCGGAGTTAGTTTCCTCATCTCTATTTCCATGCTGATCTTCGGCGGCTTCGGCTATGTCGATTCGTTGCTGCGTCCTCATATCCAGAATGAAACATTGTTGGCGCTTGCTTTCTTCGGAGTCATATTAGTGGCGTCGGATCTATTGTCGTTGCCCTTCCAGCTTTACTCCACGTTTGTGATAGAAGAGCGGTTCGGCTTCAACAAAACGACGATGAAGACTTTTATCGCCGACAAGATCAAAGGATATCTCATTGGCGGAATTATTGGCGCCTTGCTGTTGGCGGCGTTGATATTTCTCATCAACAGGTTCGGCCCTAACTTCTGGATCTTGTTTGGCGTGGTTGCCTCGGTATTCATCCTGTTTGTGAATATGTTCTATGCATCGTGGATCCTGCCGTTGTTCAATAAGCTTACTATTCTTCCTGATGGCGAATTGAAATCGGCTATCGAAAATTTCAGCAAGAAGGTGAGCTTCCCGCTCGACAACATTTTCGTGATGGATGGATCGAAGCGCAGCAGCAAGGCGAATGCTTTCTTTTCAGGAATTGGTCCGAAGAAAAAGATCGTTCTTTACGACACGCTCATCAACAACCACACAACAGAAGAACTCGTGGCGGTGCTGGCGCACGAGGTGGGACATTTCAAGAAGAAGCATATTATTCTTAGCATGGTGCTGTCGGTGGCACAGATCTTCTTCGTGTTGTTTATCCTGTCGCTGATGATCTTCAATAGCGATCTGTCGATCGCATTGGGAGGCACACAGCAGTCGATACATCTTAACCTGATCGCCTTCGGGATCTTGTTCTCTCCTATCTCGGCGATTACGGGATTGCTGATGAGCTTGCTGAGCAGGAAGAATGAGTACGAGGCGGATGCATATGCCAGGGAGACTTACAGTGGTGTGGAGTTGGGAAATGCGTTGAAGAAGCTTTCGGTCGACACGCTGAGCAATTTGTATCCGCACCCGTTGTACGTATTTTTCTACTACTCCCACCCTACGCTGCTGCAGCGGCTTTCGAGATTATAATTTTTTTAGCCTGACTATTGCCGACCCTACGCGCAGGGATATCATTAACCTGATCGCGCACAAGTCGATGAACCTCAACTCTATCGCTGAGAATTTTGATGTGAGTCGCCCGGCCATTTCACAACATATCAAGATCCTCATCGAATGCGGGCTGGTAACCATCCGGCAACAGGGACGCGAGCGGTTTGCCGAAGCAAGCCTTCAGCCACTCAACGAAGTGACCGGCTGGATTGAACGATTCCATAAACAAGTGGAAGAGAGATACCAGGCACTCGATGACGTGCTCGAAGAGTTACAAAAGAAGAAGACGAAGAAGAAAAAAACCAAACACTGAACAACGAACACTGAACATTGAACACTGAACATCAAACTCTATGAAAAACAAAACCACACTCACGGTAGAGCCAGGCAAACAGGAAATCATCACCATACGTGAATTCGACGCACCACGCGAGCTCTTATTTAAGCATTCACCGATCCGAAGATCGTGGCGAAATGGTTGAGCCCGAAGCGGCTGAAAATGCGCATCGAAAAATTTGAAGCGAAGACCGGCGGATCATATCGTTACATTCACGCCGATGAACATGGAAATGAATTTGCCTTTCGCGGCGTTACGCATGAACTGGTTGCTCCCGAACGTATCATCCAGACTTTCGAATTCGAAGGGCTCCCGGAAAAAGGACATGTTGCATTAGAGACCTGTCGCTTCGAAGTGCTGCCCAACAACCGCACCCGAATGATCAATCAAACCTTGTTTCAATCTGTCATGGATCGCGACGGCATGGTGGCTTCGGGCATGGAAGGAGGAATGAATGAGGCCTACGAACAGTTGGATGAAGTTCTTAAAGGAATTTGATTAATTTAGTCCTCCTTCGCTAAAGCTCCGGAGGATACACGCGGGAGTAGCTCAGCTGGTAGAGCGATAGCTTCCCAAGCTATAGGTCGCGGGTTCGAGCCCCGTTTCCCGCTTTTTTTTAATTTGCCTTTACGATAACGATCGCGAGAATACCGATCAGCAATACAACGATCTCTACTGTTGTTCCCCATCTGCTTAACCAGCCCTTCGTTGCGGGATCGTCGGTCTTCGCTTCTTCCTGTTCTTTCTTCCTTAAATATTCGGGACGAAAGATGAGCGCAAAGATCCAGGCGCCGTAGATGATCACGCCGATCAGCAGCTTGAGTCCGCCGAAGCAGATGGCCACCATCCCGAAAATACTTAACATGCTTTTGTTGAAGGTCCAGAAAAAAAAATATCCCATCGCGGCGTAGGCGAGACCGATGACGATGTGCTCAAAAAATGGCGTGGCTTTTTGTAGGAAGGAGCTCATTTATGCCGTTGGGCGCAGTTATATACCACCAGGGGTTAAATAGTAATTGAGCGCAAAGATCATGTTTAAAGCCAGAAAGTCAATTTTTGGAGGTAGCATAGATGGGTGAGGTGAGTTATAATAGGTGGGGATGCGCGGTGCTTCCCCCAGACACAGAAATCAACCGTCTTGCATCTCAAATAATCAGGAAAACCAGACACTTCAGCTTTCAGAAAGTCAATTTTCGCCCATCGCACAAAGGAGTGAGCCTGTAATTTTAATCTCAAACAACACTATGAGAAACGTCTACCTCACTTTACTGATCCTGGCCTCGCTGACCAGCGTAGCCCAGAAGAAAAAGATCACCCCAACAATTTCCCGCGCCGACTCTCTCTTTACAGCCGGCAACTTCAAGGACGCCGTTACCACGTACATCGCGGCACTCAAAGACCCAACTGCCGCCAAAGATGTTCGCGCATGGTACCGGCTCGGCGCCTCATGGTTCAACCTGAGCGACTATTCCAAAGCACTCCCGCCCTTCGAAAAAGCCTGGACGATCAACTCCAAACAACCCGGTCTCCGGCTCGGACTCGCCCGCGTGTACTCGCAGTTGAATAACAACGACAAAGCCATCGCCATGCTCGATAGTACGATTGCCAACGGATTTGCAAACGAGAAATTCTTCGACTCAGATCCTTCGCTGGAGAACGTTCGAAAGGATCCACGCTACGCGCAGGTACGCGAACGTTCCATGGATGTCTCCTACCCTTGCAGAAAGCTACCGGAGTCGAAATTGTTTGATTTCTGGATCGGCGACTGGGACGTGTCTCCGACTTCTAATCCATCCTCGATCACAGGCTTCAACCGTATCACAAAAGTTGCGCAGGGTTGCATCATTCTCGAGAACTGGCAGTCGGTTACCGGACCTCACGAGGGAATGAGCATCAACTACTACGATGCAATCGACAAAAAGTGGAAACAAAAATGGGCAGGTTCCGGCCAGGACGTTCAGGACTTTTACGATGGAGAATATGTTGACAACGCAATGCGTTTCAGGTTTACCGGAAGAAATACCGACGGAACTACTTTCACGGGCAGACTGATATTCACCAACATGGCGCCGGGAAAAGTCCGCCAGCACAGCGAACGCACCGATGACGAAGGGAAGACATGGCAAACAATTTATGATCTCATGTACATCCGCAGATCGGAAGGAGCTAAACCATAGCGACGACGGAATAATTTTCCGAACGACGACAGGTCGCTAAAACCAACATCATTACAAATTTCAGTCACCGAAAGATCAGTTGTTTGGAGTAACCTGTTCGCAACGCTTATGCGCCGTTCGATCAATAACTGGTGCGGTGTAATCCTGAATGCTTTTCGAAATTGTCGCAGGAAATAAAAGCTGTTCATGCAGGCGACGTTAGACATCTCGTCGATTGAAAGATCATCCCTATAGCAGGAATGAATATAATCCTTCGCGCGTTGCAGTCGTTCGAAGATCTCTTTTCTTGTCGATGCTTTGATCTTGTCGATTCGTTCAACATCCAACTTAGTCTTCTCCTGTAAGGCGAGAAGATGTTCCATCAATTCATAGAATAATGGATCAAGTTCGTCCTGGGATGATCCTGAGATCTTATGAATAACAGGTGTAACTAAAGACCCATGGGCGTATAATCTTTCTGTGAAGAGATATTCATTTACAGTATCATCAAAAGGATCATCCAGCTGGTGAACAGCAGAATATTTGATTGACCTCAGGGCCATTTGTTCAAAGTCCGGTGCAATATTTAAAGTCAACGAGTGCACTTCTGTGTGAGAATCGATCCAGCTCGAATACGTTCTTCCATTGTTGAACACCAGGAAATGTTCGTCATCCACGGAGTAGCGGGATTGCCGCGTTTCATAATATTCTTCGCCGTTGAATGAACACTTCACCGAGAGCGGGCTCCAGTGTAAAGGATATTCCACAGCGCGTGCGGAAGCACGGATGAGCACATTATTGTTATAAAATCTTTTGTTGTACTTGTCGATGTCGAAGCCCGGCTCGTCGAAGTCGGGAAACTCACTCATGATCAGGGATGGAACGATCGGCATGAGGTGAATTTAATAGGGTTTTCTCTATAATGTAAGATTGGCATCCAAAATGCATTACCGCCGAGCCGAAATTCCCCCAAAATGATGGATCGATTTCATAAATTCCGTGAATGAAAACCACGCGGAGGAGCCTCAAGGAGAGATATTCAATCTTCATTGGATCGATCGTCATAATAATTATCGCCACGCAGGCAGTTGTGCAGTACGATCTTGATCAACAAAATGAAGACGCGAGGCTCATCAACGTGGCCGGCCGCCAACGCATGCTCAGTCAGCGTATTTCGAAGCTTGTTCTTTATATGGAGAACGGAGTTTCGCGCTGGGGAAAGCTGAACCCTGACTTTCACCAGGTCGATTCACTCACGAAGATCACCAACGAATGGGAAAGTGTTCACCTGATGTTACTCGACCGTTCGAAAGCCGGTGAAAACAGTGCGAGGATCGATTCACTCCTCCAACAAAATACAACTTACATGCAGCCCGTACTCGAGGCTTGCAAATCGGTGATCGCGAAACAGGACTCATTGACACTCGCATCGGCAATCGAAAAAATTTCCGCCACTGAGATCCTCTTCCTCATGACGATGGATCGCACGGTGAATCAATATCAACGCGAAGCCGAAGATAAACTCCGCACCATCAAACGGATCGAGTTGATGCTGGCCGCCGTTGCACTCGGTGTTATCGTTCTCGAATTCATCTTCTTCTTCCTTCCGATGCTCAACAAGCTTCGATCGAACAACATCAAGCTGTCAAAACTAAACAGGAGGCTGCTGCAATCGAATAACGATATCGTTGCGTCCGAAGAAGAGATCCGCTCGCAACTCGAACACATCAGCGACCTGCAGGGAGAAGTTGAAACAAGAGAACGACAACTGCGCGAGTTGGTGGACACCGCCACCGACATGATCTACGAGCTCGACGAGATCGGTAATTTTTCCTTTGTCAATCCCGTTCTCGAAAGCGTAACAGAATATTCACGCCAGGAGCTTCTTTCGAAAAGATACTGGGACCTCGTTCACCCTGCCGAACGCGAAGACGTTGTAAGGTTTTACACAGCACAACGCAAAGATCATGGAGAGACGAGCTTCCTCCGCTTACGCATTGTTAGCAAGTCGGGCCGCATGATCTGGGTCGACCAGAATGTACGCATGTTCTTCAAGAACGACTGGGCTTACAAAGTAAGCGTGGTTGCCCGCGACGTTACCCGGCTTCGCGAAGCAGAGCTGCGTGTTGCAGAGAGCGAACGGCTCTTCAGAACGCTTGCCGAAAACGCACCCGTCGGCATCTTCGAATCAGATGCCAATGGCAAGTGTATTTATGTAAACAAGAGATGGTGCAAGCTCACAGGGCAAACCGAAGCACAGTTGTTCGAAAATGGCTGGTCGGCCGTCGCGGAACCCAGCCAGGAAACGATGGAGGCGGAATGGTATGCAGCTCTTAGCGAAAATCGCGAGATGTCACTGGAGGTGAAGTATGTTACACCCGAAACACCTGGAGGCGAAACGTGGATGAACACGAGAACTGTAGCGCTCCGAAACGAACAGGGCCTTATCACCGGCTTTCTCACAACAGGTATCGACATCACAGCGCTGCGGCAAGCACAACAGAAACTTGCGGAGAGCGAAAAGCTTTATCGTTTACTCGCAACGAATTCGAAGGACCTCATCACGTTGTATCGTGCAGATGAAGAAGCAACACGCGTATTCATCTCTCCTTCCGTGAAAGATATTCTCGGGTATACACCCGAAGAGCTCATCGGCAAATCGCCTTTCGATATCATCGTTGAAGAAGATGCGAAGCGAATGCAGGAAGTCACGCATAAAACAACACTAAGCGGGCGACCTGCCGCGGTCGAATATCGCATCCGGCGGAAGGACGGTACTATCATCTGGATGGAATCCTACTCCCATCCTTTCTTCGACGCCGAAGGAATAATGGTCGGCTTCCAGACTTCGGCGCGCGACATCACACAACGAAAAGAATTCGAACGCGAACTGATCCTTGCCAAAGAAAGAGCCGAGGAAGCAACGAAGGCGAAGAGTCAATTCCTCAGCATGATGAGTCACGAGATCCGTACACCGATGAATGCCATCATCGGTTTGTCGAATCTTTTGTTGGGTGATAATCCACGACAAGACCAGGTTGATAGTCTTGAACTGTTGAGATTCTCAGGTCAGAATCTTCTCGCTATCCTGAACGACATTCTCGACTTCTCGAAGATCGAAGCCAATAAGGTTACTTTGGAACATGTAGATTTCAACCTCGACCAGTCGATCGAGAATATTGTGAAGATGCTCGAGCCAAAGGCGAAAGAGAAGAATATCAATATCGATTATACTTTTGATTCGCGACTTCCTAAAGAAGTAAAGGCCGACCCGGTTCGATTGAGCCAGATCATGACCAACCTTATCAGCAATGCAGTGAAGTTTACCGAACAAGGTACGGTCTCTGTTGAAGTGAAACACGGCGTTCCTCCACACCAGGAGAATGGGCTTCAATATTATTTCTACGACTTTAAGATCAAAGACAGCGGCATAGGCATTCCCGAAGAAAAACTTCAGTCGATCTTCGAAAGTTTCTCACAGGCAACAAGTGATACCACCAGGAAGTTTGGTGGAACTGGGCTCGGTCTCACGATCACACGACGACTGATCAAACTGATGGGCAGCGACATCTACGTGACCAGTAAGTTGGGCGAAGGATCCGATTTTCATTTCACACTAAAGCTAGAACGCGGCCGGATCATCAAGCCAGAGCCCAAAAAATCGGACAACACTAAGAACATCCTTAAGGATCTCGACATCGAAATATTGTTGGTTGAAGACAACCGCGTGAACCAGGTCGTTGCTACGAACTTCTTCCGTCGTTGGGGCGTGAAGTACGACATCGCCAACAATGGCAAGGAAGCCGTCGATATGGTGACGAAAAAAATGTACGACATGGTGTTCATGGACTTGCAGATGCCGGAGATGGACGGCTACCAGGCTACGCACGCCATTCGCCAGATGAAAGAGTCTTATTTCAAACGACTGCCGATCATTGCCCTTACGGCTTCCGCGATGACGAGCATGCGCGATAAAGTGATGGCTTCGGGAATGACCGACTTCATGACGAAACCATTCCAGCCCGAAGACCTGCAGCAGATGATCTTGAAATACGCGTCTGCCGAAAAAGCTGCTGGCATGACGGGTTCAATCGCCGACAGTCTCGACATGTATACCGAAGGCAATCTCGATTTCAAGAAAGAACTGATTGGCCACTTGATGAGGAACATCGAAGAGTTGAAGACTGCACTCAATGCATCGACGAATCAAAAGGATCCACAACCGTTCCAGGCGGCAGCTCATAAGTGCAAGACAACTTTAACGATGCTTGGAGACCACGAACTTCTGAAAGTTGTTGATGAAGTGAAACAGGCATTAGAGCATGGACAAAGCAGCCCGATACTTGATCAGAAGTTCAACAAGCTTGTGAAAGAGACGATCGAAGGTTTGTCGGAAGAGTTAGATGCTATTAAGACTCTTTAATGAATTATCTGGGTCTGGATCTGCTCCAGCGATTTTCCCTTCGTCTCCGGCATAATTCTCCACGCGAAGAATAATTGCAGCACAGCGATGGCCGCAAACAATGCGAAAGCCCACGCTCCACCATACTCCGAAGTCTCGACGATAATAGGAAATAGTCCCGAAACGATCCACGCCATCACCCAGTGCGTAGAGCTACCTAAAGTTTGTCCTTTTGATCGAACACTGTTTGGGAAAATTTCAGAGATAAATACCCAGATCACGGCTCCCTGCGACATTGCAAAGAAGGCGATGAAGATGATGAGATAGATCATTACAGAATAACCGCCATATTCTTTCGTAAAGAATGCATACGATACCAATCCAAGCGAGACTATTATTCCAAATGAACCGATGATCATTAACGTTCTTCGTCCGAGTTTATCGATCACGGCAATTGCGAGAATAGTGAAGAGCATGTTGGTTGCGCCAATAGATACTGCCTGCAATAGCGCACCGTCTTTCGCAAGACCAGTCATTTCAAAAATGCGCGGCGCATAGTACATGATGGCGTTGATGCCAACCATCTGGTTGAACATCGCAATGACGACGGCATAAAAAATCGGCTTTGAATAAGTGCCAGCAAATAGTTTCTCGTCTTTACCTGTATCCGATTTCATTGAACTCGAAATTTCATCGAAAGCTTTCTGCGGCTCTTTCTCTCCTATTTTGTTCAATACTTCTACTGCCTCCGCATTTCTACCATGCTTGATCAGCCACCTTGGACTTTCAGGAACGAGGAACACAAAAATGAAATACAGCGCTGATGGTACTGCCTGTACGCCGAGCATCCATCGCCATGCCTGGTCGCTAACGCCAAACAACAGGTAATTCGATATGTAAGCGATCAGGATCCCCGATACGATGTTGAATTGAAAAAGCGCAACAAGTCTACCTCGCCTGTCGGCCGGTGATATTTCTGAAATATACATCGGTCCAACAACCGAAGATGCGCCAACACCGATGCCTCCGAGGAAACGGAATAAAACAAAGATCTCCCATGTGTTTGTAAGTGCAGTGGCCAGCGACGTTACCAGGTACAGGGCACCGATGGCCTGCAACAGTTTCTTGCGACCATATTTCTCTGCCGGGGCGCCGGCGATCAGCGCACCCAACACTGTTCCAAACAATGCCGACGACACTGTAAATCCGTGCCAAGTAGGTGTCAGGTGCCAAAGCTCCTGTATCGATCTCTCGACACCAGAGATTACGGCTGTATCGAAGCCGAAAAGAAAGCCACCTAATGCAGCCACAATAGAGTAGCCAAAAGCAGTATTAGAGTTTTTCATATTACCTGTCGGATAACCTGTAGACAAATTTTAAACCCGACCATGTGTCGTCGACAGCGCACACCTTCACATCGACGAGGCCGTTCTTCAAACCAAATTCGCGAATAATGTTTTCATCCAGGTCGGTTGGAACTTTGGCTGATTTCTTTGGCCATGAGATCCACATCATTCCGTCTTTCTTTAATTTCTTTTTATTGGAAACAAACTGCTTCGAAAAATCTTTGAAGTCGGTTGAAAAGATATGGATAAAGTCGAGGTCGGATGTTCCTTGAGTAAGTTTTATGTCAACGAGCTTTGAATAATCTGCCGGTGCTCCAATAATAGAAGATTTAAGTCCTTCTTTGATACCAAGCTTTTTTGAAAGCGGTGTTCCGGAGTAGCCTGCCATCAGTGTTCGTTGTTCAGGGTTCAATGTTCAGGGTTCAATGTTCCGGGCAACGAATATTTTCTTGTCGCATCATCTATCACCAACACCCAGTCTTTTCCTTCTTTGGGTGGTGTGAATGTTCGCTGTCCCGATCTTACTTCGGTGTCGGTAATAACTTTACCTGTTTCGGGACTATACCAATAAATTTTCTTTACGTTGCCGCTGATGCGCGATACGTCGATCGTTACCGGTTGATTTTGCGGAAGGTAGATGAATGCATAACTATTGTTTGCGTCGCGGGTTGCAACCAACAGGTCTTTGTAGTCGGTACCGGCATTAGAAAGAATGATCGACTGATCTGCGATCCTCACGAAATAAGGTCGCGACAACATCAGGTTTTTGAGGAACTTCATTTCGTTAGCCGCCGCTGCTTCCGAAGCCTGCTGCCATGTAAGTATGGTGTCGCCGTTGGTGATGGGCGCATACAGTTCCTTGTTTGCAAAACCCCAGATAGCGTGATGTCCATACGTAACACCGCAACCACCGGCAAACACGCCACGATAAATTCGTGCTCTCACGTCGTAAGCGGTGAAGTAACCACGTCCGGCTCTTGTCCACTTACCGTCCCATGGGTTCACCGGGTGATCTTCGTAGCATGGCTCCATATCGAGCACAGGCTTTTGTGGTTTCAATTGCAAGTCGCTCGTGATCATCTTCCAGGCTTCCGTTTCACGCGCGCCATGTCCCGATTGAATGGCATTCATGTCGAGCCATTCGCTGGTATTTAAATTCGGAGAAGACGACTGACCTCCGTTTGGATGATAGGTAATAAAAGCACCCTTACCCAAAACTCCTTCAATGCTTTTTGCCATTGCATCCCACACAGGTCGCACTTCGGGCTCTGCGGGACGATCGCCACCGAGGATCCAGATGATCCTGTCCTTTCGATCTTTATATCGCAATGCTAATGTCTTCGCATAAATTTCTGCATTCGCAGCGTTGAAGATCACAGGGCCTTCACCCCACATCTTTAGAACTTTGTCGCCCCATGTTGGAAGTAATCCCACATACATCCCTTTCTCAATGATCTTGTCGACGATGTAGTCAACATGATCCCAGTAATCATATTCGTAAGCATTCTTTGGATTGTTGCCGGGAGTTACATTCAGGTCTGTTGGATCTTCGTTGTTCAGAGGCCAGTCGCCATAACGATTAGGCTGACGGAGGCCATCGAACTCTGCAAGTGCCACGGCCTGGATCACATTAAAACCCTGCTTTCGTCGTGTTTCGAGAAACTGCTCTACTTCTTCGCGGTTCATGCGGTGAAACAACTCCCAATCGGTATCGCCGAGCCAAAAGAAAGGCCGTCCGGTGGAATCGGCCAGGAAACGACGATTATCGCTTACGCGGATTTGCGCTGTGGCTGCGAGGCTGATTAAAGCGAAGAGACACCAAAGAACAGCTTTTTGCATCATTAAAAATAACAAAAGCCACCCTGAAGGTGGCTTTTGAACGGTTGATTATTTCAGAATATTAATTCTTCTTCATCTTGTCCATTTCGGCATTGAAAGTGTCTTTGAACTTTTCGTAGTCGTAATCGATCTTCAACTGGTCGTCTTTTGAAAGACGTTCGTTGTATTTAGCAAGAAGGTCGGCTGCCGACAATTCGATAGCTACATAAGTCTTGTAGTTACCGTCTTTTGTCTGAACAAGCTTTTCGCATTTTGTTACGATGCCCTGAAGTGTCTGGTCAACAACTTCGCGGTTGAGGCTCTCGAATTTTTGTTCGAGTGATTCTTTGTTGTCCATCGTGCGTGAGTTCACGTAGTTATCAGTTACAGTCTTCACTGTAGTCTGGATAGACTGCGCAAGCTCGTTACGTGCATTGGTAAGAGCTTTCTTCTTCGATGTTACCTGGTCCATGCTTTCGCCAATAGAGTTAGCACGGAATGCATCCTTGGTAGTGAAATAATCGGGGCCTGAGCAAGGAACAACAACTTCGGTTTCCCCTGTTGGCATTTTCTCTTTGCTCTTACAGCCATCGATAACAACGGCTGCTGCTACTACCAGGATAAGTGAGAGATTAGTTAACTTTTTCATATTGAGATTTGGTGTATTAGTTATGTGATTACAATTAAAAGGCCACGAATTGTTAAATTATTGTAAAATGGCGTTTAGCAGCTCGGGAAGTTTTTCTTTCTCCAGTGCATCGATAGATTTATTATAGGCTTCCTGGCTCGATCTTTCATAGTCAAGACTGTATCCCTTTATACGATCAAGGGTAGTTGCGTAAATCTCTTTATTGTCTTTTGTTGTGGCTACTTTAATGATTGCAGTCACGTAAGTGATATAAATACTGCCCGAAGCGGATCCTTTTTCAGAATCAGATTGTACATCGACCCAAAGCTCCGAAGCAGATTTGTTGTCGGTGAATTCGAAGCCGGCTGTCGCAAGATAGTTCTTGATCTTGTTGGTTACCTGGCGGTTCGATTTGTCGATACCGAGACTTTTTTCCTGGGCAGACACGAATACGAGCGGACGTTGTACTTTCATGACAACGTTAGCCGTCGGTACCACCATCTTATCCACAACTAATTTATAAATATCGGAGGGATTCAGGCCTGCGAATGCCAGCGGGTCAACTTTAACGGCCATCGACTGCTCGAGGTCGCGCGAAGTGATCTTCGTGAGCATGATCTTCGCGGAGCCACCAACATCGGTTTTATAAGAAGGAAAAACATCGCCGGAGCCTTTTTGAAAGAACGCACTCAACGGAAGATCGGGAATTGGTTTACCTGAGTCTTTGAATACTGCCCTGGTCATGATAGGCTGACCGCTTTGAGCAACGCGGCGATTGATCTCGATGGCGTTGGGTGTATTGGTAATAGAAATGTTATCGAGCTGGTGCTGAATGCTTGCGATGATCTCGTTGGTCAACAAGATCTCTTTTCCTTCGAAGGTGAGACGGATCGGGTCAGCGAGATATTTTTCGATAGCATGAAAGCCCTGAAAATAAAAACCGAGTGACTCAACGGTAGCGCCGGCGCGTTCCGATTGCTTCGCTTTCGTAAAGAAGTCGAGAGCCAGCGACACAGCGTCTTTCTTCTGTTGTTCTTTAATGTCGTGATAACGCTGCTTCGAGAGCCGGTAGTACAACCAGTAGTTGCGGTCGTCTTCCCATGAGTCTACCTGTTCGTATTCTTCGAGCTCGTCGGCAACAGTGGTGTTGATGATCTGTTCGTACTTCTCGCTGAATTCTTTGTTCACGTCGAGGGAAGTGAGAACACTGGTAGATGAAACATTGACTTTGATCTCGGAAATGAGGTCTTCGAGGGCGCTCTTCTTCGCTTCCTGGATGTAATTGTTGGTACCGTCTTTCAACGCGTGGCCGATGCCTACGTAATAGACGTCTTCTGCCGGTTTGGCGGAAAGCCATGCTGGTTTCGCGTTTTGTGGTTCGTCTTTGGCTTGCTTCTTTTTCGACTTCTTTTGCGCACCACACGAAACGCAAATCAGCATTAAAAGGATAATGGAGAGGGGTTTCACAGAATAAATATATCTCTAAATCCGTTCAAATATATGCCAGTTTCATGCCATTAGACAACCCGGAGGTAACTGGTGTAATAATTAACCTCGTTTTTAAGTGGAATTTCTTAGTTTTACCCTACTCCGCCGAAGCGGCTACGTAGGGCGAAGCCTTGATTGTGAAGGGATTATGAAAGGAATTACATCCATTTTATTCGCAGTGGTACTCCTGGCGTGCCAGGAACCGGAAGCGGTTTCTGAATTTACCGGAAACGAGATGTCGTACGCGCTCGTTGCTGGTTCGGAGTATGATGTTAGTGGCACCATCTCGTTCAAAGAACGTGTTGATGGTTTTTCGACTGTTGAGATTGCATTGAAGGGTACTGATGGAACAGCGACGCACCCCGTTCACGTTCACCTCGGAACAATTGCTACCGACGGAGCTGCTGTTGCAGCTTTGTTGTCGCCAGTGATTGCGTCGACCGGTAAGAGCGAAACATTATTCACGAAACTTGCCGACGATACCCCGATCATGTATAAGGACATCGTTAATCTCGAAGCATGCATCAAGGTTCACCTCTCCGACCAGGGAGCAGGCCGCGATGTGATACTCGCTGGTGGAAACATCGGCGCAGCGTATGTAGAAGGACTATCAGGTGGAAGACAGGCTTTCTCAGTTTGCAAGAGCAACTGATTCCCTGTGCTTATCTCTTGAACCTGTAAAGCACTCCGCCGGTTATTCCTGCCCTGTAGGGCTTCAGAGTAAACGGCTCATTCAATTTTTCTTTAGCAATAAATGAGTAGGTGAACATGGGTTGAACATACCATGAGAACCGCTCATTTATTTTTATCTCGCTCCTGTAGAACACCTGGTAAGCAAGATAGCTCGACGATGAGTTTAAGCTTTGGGTGTAGTTAAGTCCTGCTCCGAATTTATTCTTCAGCTTATCTCCTTTCAACGTAATCATAACACCACCCTGTGCTCCGAGGTTGGTCATCGTGTAATCGAATGTTTTGCTGTGCTGAATGCGATCGATCTCGAATGTCCACGAGTCACCAACGCGGGTTACGTCTGCGTCTTTATCGTAGTAGTTGTAGGTAACCTGTTGTTGCTGGCGATAGAATGAAAGACCACCGTACACACCGAAGAATTTGTTGATGTCATACTGAAGGCCGGCGTCGATAGAGAAGCCGAAGCGTTTCATGGAGAATGGAGACCGGTTGGCGAAGCCCTGGATGACAATCTCGTCGTTGGCGGCAGGGATTATTTTTTGAAAACTCAATGAGGGAGTTACTGATAAATATATTTGAAACTTGCTTCTGGGCTTTTTGTAAGGGGGAACGACTTCGCTTCGCGAAGAGGAATCTGGTTTTGATTTGATTATAGTTACTATAGAATCTTTTGGCTTAATAGTTTCTGTTTGTGTGACGATCTCGGGTTGTGCGAACGTTACAACTTGTGATTCTTCTGAAGGTGTCTGTCTTTGAATGCTTTCTGTTTTTACTGTTGCTACTTGCGTAATTTGAACTGGCTGCTGTTGCTCTTTTTTAATTTCAATTACATCTGTTTTAACTTCGGCAGCCTTCTGTTCTTCTGAATTAAAAATTAAAAAACCACCAACTAAAACAACAATTGTTGACGCCGCGAGCCAATAAGGCCAAAGAACACGCTTGCCTTGCTTCGAAGAAGCAATTCTATTCCAAACCTCATCCGAAGGAGTTTCCGTATAGTTGCCTACCCGTTCGCGAATGGAGTCGAACATGTTATCCTCGTGCAAGTCTTTCATAGTAGTTTGGGCGCTCGATGCCCCTCAGTTTTTCTTTCAACAATGATTTTGCGTAGTGCAGCTGCGATCGCGATGTGCTTTCGGTGATGTCCATCATCGCGGCGATCTCTGTGTGTGAATATCCTTCGATCTCGTAAAGGTTAAAGACCATCCTGGATTTGCCGGGAAGGTGATTGATCAGCATTACGAGATATTCGTCGGAGACCTGGTCGATAGAAACTGCTTCGATATTCATGAGCGAAGCATCGCCCGGTTCGTAAAACTGTTGTTCCCTCTTGCTCTTATGATAATAGTCGATGGCGGTACGAACCGCCACCGACTTCATCCAACTCTCTACTTTATCGGCCGAGCCGGCCTGGTGGAACTTTGTGAATATTTTTATAAATGATTCCTGTAAAACATCTTCGGCCTCTTCTCTGCTGCCGGTGTATCGCCGGCACAAACCCATTAACCTCGCTTTGAAAAGATCGTACAGTTCCCGTTGAGCTTTCGGCTCATTCTTTTTACATCGATCGTAGAGGTTCTGTAGTTGGTGCACCTAGTTGCGTTTCACGATTACCCACGCATGTGTACATGCAACTCCTCCGCACAAATTATACAACAATGAGTCGGTATTGTTCGATGCAGGCAGATTTCTGTAACCAATTTTCTTTGCAGTAGGATCATACCAGGCATAACCGTAGCGTGGGGCGTTACCGAGAACGACGTTGGGGATGCTATCACATAGCGTGTCGTTTGCAAGAACGTCGAGCCATATTGCCGAAGTATCATTGAGTGGCTTATAAAATAAGTCGTCAACAGCTTGCGGAGTACAGTTCCAATTGGTGCCATAGATCCGTACGTAGGCGTAGCCCTCAACCATGTTCGGATTATTCGGCGTTGCCTTGTATAAGAGATAATCTACTCCTGCGAAACCTGCTGCTGGCACGTAATGGATCTTATTACCGATAACCGACGCAGTTCCGAAATGTGGCGGCAGATCGATGGTGATCGTGAGCGAGTCGGCGCACGTAGAATCATTCGCGGCAACGTCGATCGTTATCGCAGCTGTGACATTGATTACAGAATCATTTTTCGCGAGCACAAAACGGCAGGCCGCCGAAACCGAGTCTACAGGGTTCGAAGTCGAATCACCAGGGATAATGATCCCGATAGAATCTTCGCGGAGAATTTGATTGCTCGAATTAAATACCCTGAATCCAAAAGAGTCTTTCGATGAACCTTTAAAGGGCATGTACTGAAGCAGTCCTTTACCAAGATCCGTAAGCGCTCCGTGTTGCGTCGTAGTAGTGACTTCCACTTTCACTTTTCCGGGATACACAATTCTCGCCCCTAAATCAATTATCCCGCCTTTAGACGACATTGTGATGGGCTCGTTGTTAACCTTCAGAGCATTTCCATCCACGTCATTCTCCATGGTATCACAGCCTATCGCCAAAACGAGGAACAGGCCGATCAGTGAGGTTCGTAAATTCATTTTGAGTGTCTTTTGAGAGTAAGACGAGAGTAGAGTAAAGAACGCTGGAATGACAAAAATAAAAAAGGCCACCCGGGGGCAGCCTTTTTAGCGAAGCAATTCCTATTAATAACGATAGTAATCAGGCTTAAATGGCCCTTCTGTTGCCACTCCAATATATTTTGCCTGTTCCGTTGTCAACTCATCCAGGTCAACACCAATCTTCTTGAGGTGAAGTCTTGCAACTTTCTCGTCGAGGTGTTTCGGGAGCATGTAAACCTTATTCTCATACTTGCCAGAGTTAGTCCACAGTTCGAGCTGTGCGAGTGTCTGGTTGGTAAATGAGTTCGACATTACAAATGAAGGGTGGCCAGTAGCGCAGCCAAGGTTCACGAGACGGCCTTCAGCCAAAAGGATCACCTGGCGACCATTCTTCATTGTATAAAGATCAACCTGGGGTTTCACTTCATCTTTAGAAGCGTTTGCATTCAACCATGCCACGTCGATCTCGTTGTCGAAGTGACCGATGTTACAAACGATAGCCTTGTCTTTCATTTTTTCGAAATGCTTTCCAAGAACGATCCCGAAGTTACCGGTAGCAGTAACTACGATGTCGGCCTGGCCTACAGCCTCGTCCATTTTCTTAACCGCATAGCCGTCCATAGCTGCCTGGAGTGCGCAGATAGGATCGATCTCGGTAACGATAACGCGTGCACCGGCGCCACGAAGAGAAGCGGCAGAACCTTTTCCAACGTCACCGTAACCGGCAACAACGGCAACTTTACCAGCCATCATCACATCGGTAGCGCGACGGATCGCGTCAACGAGTGATTCTTTGCAACCATACTTGTTGTCGAACTTGGATTTTGTAACTGAGTCGTTGATGTTGATCGCAGGCAAAGGAAGTTTTCCGTTGTGCATGCGTTCGATGAGGCGGTGAACGCCGGTAGTAGTTTCTTCAGAGATACCCTTCACGCCTTTTACGAGCGCAGGATATTTGTCGAGTACCATGTTGGTAAGGTCGCCACCATCGTCCAGGATCATGTTAAGAGGCTGACCGTCTTTGAAAGCGTGGAGGGTTTGCTCAATACACCAGTCGAACTCTTCGGCATTCATGCCTTTCCAGGCATACACGGGGATGCCGGCGGCTGCGATGGCAGCTGCAGCGTGATCCTGTGTTGAGAAGATATTGCAAGAGGACCATGACACTTCCGCTCCAAGCTCGATCAGTGTTTCGATCAACACCGCAGTCTGGATGGTCATGTGAAGACAGCCGGCGATGCGAGCGCCTTTCAAAGGCTTTTGCTTGCCGAACTCTTCACGGATTGCCATGAGGCCCGGCATTTCTGCTTCGGCCAGCTTAATTTCTTTGCGACCCCATGTGGCGAGGGCGATGTCCTTTACTTTGTATTTCTGAGTTTGAGCTACCATTATTATGTTGTTATTGTCACAAAAATAATAGAACGTACCGTCACTTTGAACCTTTTGATTCGATGGCTGTGTTAAAAAGAATATTCTTCTGAATCCTTATGTCAAAAGAGAACAAAACAGTCAAAATCAAGATAGATGTAGTGTCGGATGTGGTGTGCCCATGGTGCTACATCGGCAAAAGACGGCTCGAAGCTGCCCTGTCGAGATTGCCGGAGAACTACGAGGTCGATCTCACCTTCCTGCCCTTCGAACTGAATCCTGACACACCGAAAGCCGGCGTCAATCAGAAAGATTATCTCGCCGATAAGTTCGGAAGCCCCGATCGCTACGAACAACTTACCAATCATGTAGCGGGCGTAGCTGCCGGCGAAGGCCTGAAGTTCAATTATGAGAAACAGTCGGTGATGCCTAATACACTCGACTCACACAGGCTTATTCAATACGCAAAGGGATCTGGCAAACAAGCCGCGCTCAAAGAAGCTTTGATGAAAGCTTATTTCGTAGATGGTACCGATCTCTCTAAGATCGAAAACCTGGTAGAGATCGCCGTGACCAACGGATTCGATCGCAAAGAAATAGAGACGTTCCTAAACTCCGACGAAGGCGCTTACGAAGTGAAGCAGATGGAGATCATGAACCAGCAAAGAGGAATTTCCGGTGTTCCGTTCTATATCATCAACAACAAGTATGGAGTATCGGGCGCACAGCCCAGCGATACATTTGTTGAGATCCTGAATGAAGTAGCGAAAGAGAACGCCAATTAATTACTTCAGATCTTCTACTTTAATTACAGAAGCATAAGTCTCCTGCTTGCCGTTGTTCATTGCAATCCACACAGGCACAACAACACCTTTGCTTGCCGAGATGCCAATAAAATTCGTGAGGTAGCTGGTGGTATTCTCATCGGCAACAAATGGCTTCTCCGTTAACTTCTTTTCCTTGAATTGATTTCCTCCATCGAATGAATATGCGAGGTATACATCGGTCTGGTTGTCGGTGTAGTCGCGACGATCGTAATACACGATGTAGATGTGACCATTCGCCTGGTCGATTACCATCTTTGGAAGGAACTGCAGGTGCCCCGGCTTATCCTGGTTGATCCGCGCAACAGTGGTCCAGCTGTCGCCACGACTTACAGACCTTGTGAGCCAGATGTCGGGATCGCCCTCGCCGGCTTTCAGATCTGAATAGGCAAGAAACAACGTCCCTTTCATACGCGACGGGCTATTGTCGCCCGTAAAACTTGGTGTGTTGGCAACTTTGCCGAAACCCGGAACGGTGAGCGTCCATCCACCGGCCTGTTCCCTGATGGCAAGGTCGGTGCTGATCCACATGCTTCCATCATAGGAACGATCGTAGAACATGGCGCCCTGGTATGCCCATGTTATAAATTCTTTTCCGTCGAATGCGATCAATGGCATCGATCCACGCACAGTGAAATCTTCATCAATACAGTTTCCTGCCACCTGGTTCACCAATACAGGTTCGTTCCATTTTTTACCGCCATTGCCGGATTTACTCATCATGATCTCCGACTTACAATCGTCTGACTTGGCGCCGAGCGAATCCATTTCCGTCCACGTGATCAAAAGATCTTCTTTCTTCGGATGTGCAACCACACCGGGATTGATCATGACCTTTCCTTGCCTGGTAGCAACGGGAATATGTTCGCTCCATGTCTTACCGTCGTCGGTTGAATGAAAAGACAGGAGTTGGTTTGCGCTTGAAAAAAATATGTAGAAGTTTCCTTTTGCGTCGGCGGAGAGTGTGGGTGTTTCGATGTCGGGAGGAAATACGAATGAGCTCTCGATCCACGTTGCTCCCATGTCGTTCGTGTACTTCAGCTTACCACCGGCATATACGATGATGTTCTTATTGTTTCGAGGGCTTACGGCTACCGATGTGCCGGTGTGAAAAGGTGGTGTAGCTTCACCTAATTTCTGACTTTCGATCTGCGCTGAAGCGATGAAGCTAAAGAGGAATGAAATGAAGAATAAATACAACGAGAGAATTCTCATAACGTCTATTGTGGGAACACAAATATTATAAGTGTTTACCCTCTTTCAAAATCTTCAGCCAATGCTGGTAGCCGGCGGAATTTAAATGGAGTCCATCTGTTGTGTAGCGCGGGTCCAGCAGCCCTCCCACGTCGCTGAATTTGTCGTGTAAGTCGACGAAAGTGTACTTTACCCGTTTCTGCATGTTCGCAAGCTCACGATTGATAAGCACAGCACGGTCGTCGACATCGTAGCCTTTAGGAAAGTCTTTAACCGTTGGATTGACTGGCAGAATGCTTTCAACATACACGATGGTCTTGGGCGATCCGGCGTGAATAAGATTCACAATGGCGAAGATATTCTGAAGGACAACGTTCTCGGGAATATTCTTCGAGAGGTCGTTGACGCCAATCATGAGAAAGAGCTTCGAAGGTTTGAAGCGCGTTACTTCATCGATCCTGTTGATGATACCGAACGTGATGTCGCCGCCGATGCCGCGATTGATAACAGTAGTATCACCGAGGAGTTTTTTATAGTCACCTGCCTCGGTGATACTGTTTCCTAGAAAAAGAATGTGACCCGTTGTTACTTTCTGTTGCCTGAAGTCTGCGAGCTTTTCCTGATAGTGTTGAGGTAACACTGGAATTGTATCCCAGGATTGTTGTGCCTGGAGCTCCAGCGAGATCAACAAAAGCAACAATAACAATCTCATTTTTTGGTCTCGATTTTCGTATCCAGCTTCTCACCGCCAATCTCCACTACCGACGAACCATAAACTGTTATTGTCGATTTAATGAAATCTTCTTCGTTAGCTTTATAAATATTGTCCACATACTTCTGTGGGTTGCGATCGATGTACGGGAACCATGTGCTATGGATCTGTATCATGAGCCGGTGACCTTTCTTGAAAGTGTGAAGGACATCCTGGAGCCTGAAGTTGACATCGGCAGGCTGATTGGCAACGAACGGCTCAGGCTTCTCGAAGCTGTTGCGGAATCTTCCGCGCATCACTTCACTTCTCACCAGCTGTTCGTAACCGCCCATCACGATGTTCTTCGGGTTGTGTTCATATTTCTCATGGTCTTGCGGATACACGTCGATCAGTTTCACAATGAAGTCTGCATCTGTTCCCGTCATAGCCACTTTCAATTTTGCCATGATCTCACCGGCAACGAGAACGTCGTCGGTCAAAGGATCTGTTTCAAAAGTCAACACATCGGGACGACGTCCTGCATTGCGCTGATCATCACTCATAAAGGCACGTGGTGTAAATACAAGTCCTTCGATCTGCGATGTATAAGGAACAGGCTTGGCAGGATCGCTGATATAATCGAACGCTGCTTTTTCGTCGAGCGGTTTGTTGATTGAAAGACGATCGTTCTTTCCGAAATACAATTTCACGGGCGGAATGTTTTTCGGAGGCCATGCGTCGAAGCTCTTCCATTCTTTCTTGCCGGTGTCGAACATCAACGCTTCGGGAAGTGTCGATTGTCCTTCGCCTTTCAGATTATAGGAGAAGAACTTACGCTCAACATCACGCTGATAGAATGTATTGATGCTGTCGCCAAAATAGATATGGTTGTGTGTGGCAGCGCCGCGGTCGGGAGCCGACCACTGTCCGTGTGCCCAGGGTCCTACCACGATCATGTTCTTCGCAGCGGGGCTCGATTTTTCGATAGCCTTGTAGATATTGAGTGGTCCTGAAAGATCTTCGGCATCGAACCAGCCGCCAACGGTCATTACCGCGGGCTTGATACCAGTTAAGTGCGGAAGAATATTTCTCTTTTGCCAGAACTCATCGTAGTTGGGGTGATCGATGATCTCGTTCCAGAAGAAGTTGTCTGAATGATATTTTGCTGTTGCGTTCTTCAACGGACCCAAGCGCATGTTAAAGTCGTAACCATCGGCGGCTTTGCTTTCGAAGAAAGGTTTCAGCTTATCGTCATACCACGATTTATCGGTGGGTTTGTCGTGCTGGTATCCGAACACGCCGAAAGCGGCGAGGTAGCTTTGAAGGAATGCACCGTTGTGATGGAAGTCGTCGAAGAAGAAATCGGAGATCGGTGCTTGTGGAGAAGCTGCAACGAGCGCCGGATGTGCATCGGGAAGGCTGGCCGCGGTATAAAAGCCGGGATATGAAATGCCCCACTGTCCTACTTTGCCATTGTTGTTCTTAACATTCTTCAACAACCAATCGATGGTGTCGAAAGTATCTGACGATTCGTCGACGGCAGTTTTATTTTTCTTGTCGTTACCGGGAATATTCGGGGTCATATTGGTAAACGTACCTTCCGACATCCAGCGGCCGCGAACATCCTGGTAGACGAAGATGTAGCCGTCGTACATTTCGTATTTCGAAGGACCGAGTGATCTCTTGAATTTGTTGGCTCCGTATGGACCAACGCTGTAACACGTTCGCTGCATGAGGAACGGGTATTTTTTAGTTTGGTCTTTAGGGATGTAGATCGACGTGAACAGCTTCACTCCATCGCGCATGGGAATGGAAGCTTCCATTTTGTCGTAGTTCTGTTTCACGTAAACAGAATCGGGGATTGCTGCATAAGCTGAGAAGCATGCGAAGAAGCAGAATAATAACGTAAGACGTTTCATAGTCCGGATCAATGATTAGGTTAGGCCCTGCCTACCGGCAGGCAAGCATGAAAGTAGTGTTGTTTAATCTGTTTTCAAACTATGAACAGGATTACGGTTAGCGGCTTTTAATAACTGGAAGGAAACGGTTGCGAGCGTTAACGTCATTGCCATGGCGCCGGCGGCGGCAAATATTTCCCACGAAATATTGGCCCGATACGTAAAAGCCTGCATCCAATTATTGAGACCATAAAAGGCAAGCGGGCTTGCGATCGCAAAGGAGATCAGCATGATCACGACAAACTCGGCAGACATTAGCTTCCACAGGCTGAAGACGGAGGCGCCAACAACTTTCCGGATGCCGATCTCTTTCGTTCTTCGCTCGGTCATGAATACGGCCATGCCGAATAATCCCAGGCAGCTAATGACGATAGCGAGCACGGAGAAAACCGTTGCCAGTTTACCGACACGTTCTTCGTAAGCAAACTTTGCGTTGTATTCATCGTCGGCGAAACGATATTCATACGGTTTATCGGGAAGGATCTTGCGATAGACGGTCTCTATCTTCGATAATGCATCATGTGTATCTACTTCATTACCCAGGCGAACATGGATGTAGGCAACAAAATCGCGCAGGTAAAATACGGCGGGCATCACATTGTCGTAAGGCGACTTCATCACCAGGTTGCTCACAACACCGACGATCTTAAAGTCCTTGTCCACAAAGTGCCACTTGCTTTTCCAGTGAATGATTTCACCAACCGGGTTGATCAAACCCATTTCTTTTGCCGCAGCTTCGTTGATAACGAGTGCAGATGTGTCGGACGGAATGTTCTCATCGAAATCGCGGCCGTTGATGATCTTCCATCCTATCGTTTTACCGAACTGCGGACCGACGCTCAACGTGCCCATAGTCGGATTCAACTCCGGATCTTTCCCGGCCCACTCGAATCCACCACCCTGCGACCATGCGGAGGTGACCATTCCACCGGCTGCCGACACTTCTTCGGCAACACCCGTGCGAAGGATCTCGCTTCGAAGGGCGTTGAACGTCGCCGCACTCATCGTTCTTCCCGCGCTTCCGTTCCATCCGCGTATCATCAGGAGATTATCGCGCGTGTATCCAACTTCACGGTCTTTCGTGAACATGATCTGTTTATACACAACGATGGTTGCTATAATGAGCGATATCGAAACGGTGAATTGAACCGTAACGAGAACGCGCCGGAATAAACCGGCGAGTTTCCCCGTGGTGATCCTTCCTTTTAATACAACGGCCGGCCTGAATGATGATAAGTAGATTGCAGGATAACTGGCTGCGAGAATACCGGTGACTATTGCCATCAGCAATCCCGTTATCCAGAACATTGGGTTCACAAGAGGTAACACTAATTGTTTTCCAGCGAGTTCATTGAACAAAGGAAGACACATGTACGCCAGGCCGATCGCTATCGCAAAACCCATGAAGACCAACAGGAACGATTCGGCATAGAATTGTCCAACGAGTTGTGATCTCAATGAGCCGATGGCTTTACGAATGCCAACTTCACGTACGCGTTTCTCGGACCTTGCCGTGGTAAGATTCATAAAATTGATACAGGCCAGTAACAGCACGAAGATCCCGATGGCTGAAACGAGGTAAACAAATTGAATGGGTCCGTTGCTGAAGGACAAGGATGAAGGATCGTACGTAGAGTGAAGATGCCATCGGTCCATCGGCATGAGCCACACGGGCGGATTTGTTTCGGCTTCTTCTTTCATGTGATCGAGATTGCGGATCACTTTTCCCTCCGCATCCCTGATCAAAGGAGCCACCTGGTCGAACGTAGCGCCGTCGGCCAACTCGGCATAAATAAAAAGAAAATGGTTATCCCATCCCTGCTGTGGAATGAATGGATCGTTGATGGTCTTCAGCTCCCATGGCGCGATGAATTTCAGCTCACTGAAAGTTGAATTGATCGGAAGGTCTTTGTAAACACCAGTAACCTTTACATCGAGACTATTGTCGATACGCACGAGTTGATCTAGAGCACTCTTGTCTCCGAAAAGCAAACGAGCAGTTGATTGTGATAATAACACCGAATGAGCATCGCGAAGCCCGTCGATCGATCCTTCTGTTATTTCGAGCGTGAGCATGTCGGGAAACGCGGGCTCCGCGAATTGTCCTACAACACCAACCTGTTCGGTGCCCGAAGACAAAATATGTTCATTAGCGTAGTCGGTTATTGCGAGAGACTTAAACGATTGACGATAGTTCTCTTTCAGTTCGACAGCCAATGGATATGGAAGCCATTCCTGGGCCGTTCCTTTGTAAACTTTCGCAAGACGTTCATGCTTCGAATGATGGTGATTGAATGTAAACTCGTCGTGCACCCAAAGGCCGATGAGTATTGCGATAGACATGCCAAGGGCAAGGCCGCCAACATTAATGATCGTACTTACTTTATTCCTGAGTAAGTGACGAAAGCCGGTTTTCAGGTAGTTTGTGATCATAACCGAAAGACTATGGAGAGTGCGCATGGTTGCATAAGTCAACCGTCTCCATTAATATTGCACTCGTAATGGTTCTCGAGTATTAACAAATCCTTGAGATTAAAAGGGAATACCGGTTAGAATCCGGAGCAGTTCCCGCTACTGTAAACACCGTTAACAACTATTGCTTCCATTCTTCAGTCACTGCGCCGGCTCGTTCCGGGCGGGAAGACAAAGCAACAGGGTGATAAGTCAGGAGACCTGCCACTACATTTAATGCCGAAAGCTTTCGGGAGAAAGGCCAAAGGCGACGAATGTTTAATAAAACATATTTGCCCTGAAGTCGCTGATTACAGTTGTATTCGGTGTGCTCGGTTTCATTCTTTCATTTGATGCTCTCGCACAAAAGAATGCTGCCGACACTACGACATTACTCAACGAGGTAGTGATCACGAACACGCGGTTGCAGGCCTATGCTATAGGTCACTACGTGCAACGTGTCGATTCGCTCACTTCGAAGTTGTCGGGCGTTGGCAATGCCGCCGAGCTCTTCCGGAAGTTCGGCTTCGGACATATCCGTTCGTATGGTGTTGGCGGATTGACAACTCCGTCGTTTCGTGGTACAGGTGCAAGTCACACCGCCATTCTTTGGAATGGGATCAATATCATCAGTCCACTCAATGGGCAGTCGGACCTTACTCTTCTCCCGGTCACGTTCATCGACGATGTTCAACTTCAAAGTGGCGGCTCCGCAAGTTTATACGGCTCGGGTGCGATTGGCGGAACGATCCAGTTCAATAACAAAGCGGTGTTCAACCAGGGTCTGAATGTTTCGTTGACTGAGAATGCCGGTTCATTCAAAACTTTCTTCCATGGGCTTTCAGCTTCGTACAGCAGTAAACGTTTCATTACCTCAACGAAAGTTTTCCAGGCAAGCGCAGAGAACAACTTTCCGTTTCTCAACGACAACTTCAATCCTCCGAAGAAAGATGTTCGACAGCATGATGCCATCGAACAACACGGTGTTCTTCAACAGAATTATTTTCAGATCAATCAAAGACAATTATTAAGTCTCCGGTTCTGGTACCAGGACAACCACGTAGAGATCCCGGAGATCGCTTCGGTGACAATCCCAGGCAAGTCAACACAGCGCGACCAGTTCTTCCGTTCGATGATCGGCTGGAACTATGATTATAAAAACGGGCATTTATTCGTGCAGTCCGCGCAGGTACATCACATGCTCGATTACAGGAACCCAAACACGAATACGGTATCGATCACGACTTTCAATAGTATCATCAATACGTTCGAGAATACAGTCGACCTGGGAAATGATCTCGAATGGACTTCGGGAGCTAACTATACATACGAAGATGCGATCGATGTCCGGAGCCGGAATCGTTTTGCGTTGTACACGGCTTTCAAACAACAGTCGGGCAAATGGCAGAATGTTCTTAGTGCGCGACAAGAGACGGTGAATGGAAAATTAACTCCCTTCGCTCCTTCATTCGGTCTTCAATACGACGCTTTCAAAGTTCTTTCATTCTTCGGCAACGTTTCCCGCAACTACAGAATTCCAACGTTCAACGATCTCTACTGGAACGACGCCACCGCGAAAGGCAACCCCGATCTGAAAATGGAAACCAGCTGGAGCGAGGAAGCCGGCTTAAAGTTGAACTGGATCATACAGGGACAACTCGCACTCTTCAGCAACCAGGTAGACGAGATGATCTACTGGACACAGACCGCCGGTAAATGGTCGCCACAAAATCTCCACAAGGCATGGACGCGCGGACTCGAATCGATGGGAACGTATCGGAAGACATTCGGTAAAGTCTCGGGTGAATTAACGGTTCGCTACAGCTATACGCTCGCCACCAACGAAGATGGTAAGGACCTTGTATTCACACCTCATCACGAATCTGGCACCACGTTACGACTGGGCTGGAGGTCATATTATTTCTCGGTCACCAATAACTACACCGGATTTCAATACACCGACGAGAGTAACGATGTGTTAAAAGCGTACGATGTTGCCAACGCCTGGCTCTCGAAAGATCTTTCATTTAAAAAACTGACAATGATGTTCATGATTGAAATGAACAACATGTTCAACAGCCAGGTGAGCACAAGGCCTGGCTATCCGTTGCCCGGAAGGAATTTTAAAGGAGGACTAACCATAAGATTTAATAAACCAATTAACCAAAAATGAAGAGTAAACTATTACTAAGATTATTGCTGTTCGCATCGGCGCTGGTTGCGGTACAGGCTTGTGAAAACGATCCGTCGCGCGTAGTACCTGTTGGCGCGGCCGGGTACTTCGTCGTAAACGAAGGTGGCTTCGGCAACAACAACACTTCCATATCATTCTTTGATCGCAGCACCGGCAAGATGACAAACAACGTGTTTGCCGATAAAAACGGTCGTGCGTTGGGCGACCAGGCACAGTCGATCACCGTGTTCGACGGAAAGGCTTATGTTGTCGTTCAGCATTCGGCCAAGATCGAAGTCATTGATGCCGACGATTATTCATCCATCAAAACGATCTCCGACGGGATCGAAAGTCCGCGTTATCTTCTTCCCGTCAGCCCAACCAAAGCGTACATCAGCGATTGGGGTGCCGATGGAGTTACAGGCTCCGTAAAAGTTCTCGACCTCACCAGCATGTCAATTACCAAAAGCATTTCAACAGGCAAAGGTCCTAACGAACTGATCCTGAGAGAAGATAAAGTGTATGTTGCCAACTCAGGCGGTTACGACACCGACAACACTGTCGACATTATCGACATTTCCACCGACGCAGTTACGTCGCACATTACCGTGGGCGATAATCCAAACAGCCTGCGGTTCGATAAAGATGGAAATCTCTGGGTTATCAGCACGGGCCAGTTTGCCTACAATGAAGATTATTCGATCGACGTCGCTCATTCAACGAAGTCTACTTTAAGTAAAGTGGTTAATGGCACGGAGGCTGCAAGATTATCGATCGATGACATTGAATACCCGGGGGCAGCACATCTCAATATCAACAAGGCCGGCGATAATCTTTATTATATCTTCAATGGCGCTGTGTACTCTGTTTCGACGTCGGCAAGTACATTGCCTGCCAATGCATTGATAGGCGATAAATATTTCTATGGTCTTGCAATAGATCCGATCACCGATGAGATTATTGGTTGTGAAGCGCCAGATTTTTCATCACCGGGAGCGATCTATATTTATAACAATACAACGCTCTCGAAGACATTTACAGTTGGCATAGCACCGAATGGTGTTGGGTTTAAATAAAGTTATTGCGCAGAGTTACGCAGAGGCTTCACGGAGCAATTCTCTGTGTAACTCTGTGCTACCTCTGTGTAACTCTGCGCAACAGCTCACTTTTTCTCCATTAACTCAGCTCCTTCAACCATAAAATTCCCATGATCACTATCTCCTCCATTCAACTTTAACTTCCCTTTGATCCTTATATACTGATCTGCTTCGAACTTATGCTTGTCTTTGAAATAAACCTCCGCGATTGATTCGGGACCGGCGCCGCCGCAAAAGAAACACTGGCTATAAGGAAACTTTGAGATGATCACATATTGCCCGCCTTCAACATCGATAGGAAGATAATATCCTTCCAGCGTGATCTCTTTCCCAACAAGTGCTTTCAGGTCTTCCGAAAATGTAGGCATCAAAGCATATTCGGCAGTCTTATCGTTGTACTTCGCGTCGAACTTTGTCTTTGCAAATAATGTCCAGCCTTCGGGTTGCGCGTTTGCCGAAATTGAAATCAGTGCAAAAGCCGCTATTATCACAGCAATTCTCATATCCAAAATTAATTACCGGAAAGCACTTTATGAATATCGGTACGATACGCCTGCCATGCCGGTATCAACGAACAAAAGATCCCAAGCACAACACTTCCAATCACCACGAATAATTCTTCCCTGTAAAACACAAACGCCGAAATCCCGGTCCGCGTTCCCTCCTCCACCAACAGGGTAAACCCGAACACCAGCAGGTGACCGATCAGCAGTCCGAGCACGCTTCCGAGCAGTGTTAACGTTGCACCTTCTAATATCACCGACGAGAAAAGTTTCCGCCTCCCCACGCCCATAGCGCGCATGATGGCCATGTCGTAACGACGCTCTTTCAATGAATTATACAGTGCAATAAAAATACTGAGTGCCGACACCACGATGATCGTCGATGCGATACCGAGTAACACATCCACGCCGATGCCGAGTATCGAGAACAGTCGCGCCGCTTCGAAGGCCGGCGAGGCTGCCTGCATGTTTGTTTGCGTGTTGATCATTCTCGGCAACTGGATGGCCGCGATCGGGTTCCTGTATTTTATCAAGAGCGATGTGATCTCCCGCGTGCTGTCGGGCATGTTTTGCAGATCGTGAACACGCCAGATGCTGGCAACATTCGTGTACAAGAGATTGTCGATCACTGAATGCGACGGTTCGAGAATACCAACAACGCGATACAGGTTTTCATCGTGAGCATGTCCCTCGGTTGTAAGTCCGTGTGCGCTCGCGAATGTGTCGCCGGTCTTTAATTGCAATGCTTGCGCAACAACAGAACCAGCAACTACTTCGAGGTCTTTCGACCACCAGTTACCTTCTTTCAGTTGTGCGCCGAAAAGATTCGTGTAGGCTGTATCCGTTCCAACGATCCGGAAATTCTGGTAGCTATCACCCAACGCCATGGGGATCGATCGTTTCACCATCCTGTTCTTCGAAAGTTTTTGTGCGTCGCTCAACTTAATGTTGCCCGTCGGGAAGTCGATATGAAACACGCTGCACAACACTAATTGCAGTGGACTTCCCTTCGCTCCCACCACCAGGTCGATACCGCGAGAGTTCTGCGACATCTTTTCACGGACCTGGTTATTGAACAACAGCAAGGTTGTGATAACCCCGATGCCCATCGCCAGCAAAAGAATGTTGAGCATCGTATTCATCGGTCGCGCCTTCAGGTAACTCCACACAAGAACAAACAGGTTCATCTCATCTGTATTTGCCGGTGGAATTTGGATTTCAAACGAGAGTCGTGCGTGGCTATAACCAACGTGCACTGGTTGTCTTTGGCAACATTGAGCAACAGGTCTACAACAGCGTTACAGTTCTTATCATCGAGCGCCGACGTTGGTTCGTCGGCAAGAATAACTTTCGGTTTATTCATCAATGCACGCGCTATCGCAACACGTTGTGCCTGCCCGTGACTTAACGTTGTTACTCTTTTTGATTTTAGTTGAGCTAGATCTAAAGACGAAAGAAGCTCGTCGGCCCGCGATGAATCGTTCGTTGTGAGTAATAAGTTTTGTTGAACATTCAGCGCTGTGATCAAATGATTTTTCTGGAATACGAAGCCAAGATGCTTTTTTCTGAAATCATCCAGGGCAGGTTCCGACAACGAAGACAATTCAACGTTATTGATTGCAATGTTTCCTTTTGCGCCACGCAATAATCCACCAAGCAAATGCAACAGGGTAGTCTTGCCACAACCAGATTCACCGAGCAGCAGGCAGTGTTCGCCGCGGGTTATTTCGAAGTTCTCAAAAGCTATAGGCTCACCTTCGGGATATTGATAGCTTAAATTTTTTACGCTGATCATTTATCAGTTCTTTTGGAACCAGAGTATAACTCGTACTCTAATAAACGACAATCCAGTTTCGCTGAGTAAAATTCAATTCGTCGTGATGCCTTCAATCCGATCTTCTTCGCAAGTTCAAGATTACCCGTAAAAATATATCCCAAATATCCTTTACACTTCTTCTTCATGAAGTCACCAATCCTTTCATAAGTCTTTTCCAGGTCCGAAGATTCACCAAGTCGTTCGCCATATTCCGGGTTGAAGAAGACAACGCCGGGTGCTTCGGGTACAACAGTCTCTTCGAAATCACAAATATCAAATGCTATCAGATCTTCAACGCCCGCCATCCTCGCGTTCACCCGCGATATGTCGACGGCATCCCTGCTGATGTCTGTCGCGATGATCTTCAAGGGTACATCTTCGATAGCGGACTTCATCGCTTCGAGCTCTTTCAGGTAATCGTCTTCGTTATACCCATTCACATGCATGAACGAGTAATTGTCGCGGTACAAACCAGGCTTTCGTTTCGTAGCGATCAGCACCGCCTCGATTGCCAGCGTGCCCGAACCACACATCGGGTTTATGAAAGTCGACTTCCTGTCCCACTTCGACGCAAGTATCGTCGACGATGCAAGTGCTTCGAGCATCGGTGCCTTGCCCGGAATTTTTCGATAGCCGTGCTTCGCAAGCGTCTCTCCCGAGGTATCGATGAACAGCTCCGCAGTATCTTCTTTCCAGTAAACGTGAACAACGGTCTTCGTAAGATCGGAACCGGAGTTGGGACGCACTCCCGTCTCGCGACGAAACTTGTCGACAATTGCATCTTTGATCCTGACGTTCACGAACAGCGGGTTGTTGACCGTGAAATGGTCGACGTGACTCGTCACAGAAAAATATCCGTCGCGATCGATCACCGTCTCCCATGGAAATTTCAACACCTCGCGATAAAGATCGTCGGGGTTCTTCACATTGAACTGTCGCAATGAATAATGTACCTGGCTGGCGCTTCGAAGATGAATATTGAGTTTCATGCAATCATTCAGCGAAGCCTGGAGCTCCACACCTGTCGCAAAAACTTTTGTCGGAACGAAGCCGAGATCTTTCACTTCCGCTTCCAATATCGGCGCCAACCGTTTATTGCAGGTAATTACAACACGACTCGGTTTAGTAAAATCCATTAATACACGTATTTGATTTCTTTGAGGTCGAAGGTGCCTGCGGCGCTGTCGATCTCGACGATCAGTTTGCCATGATCATCAACGCCGCGAATGATACCGTTTACATTCTGATCATTAATAATAAAGGAATGGGTTTCATCAATTCTATACATGGCCTCAAGATAGTCACCATCCAGTCTTTCATTATCTTCTCTCTTCAATTGAAGATATCTCCACTCCAGACTCTGCATCAGTTCATCGAACATCTTCGCAAGATCGATCGGATCTTTAGAATGTATCGACACCGAACTTGCGGTCGTCACAGGGAAATCTTTTTGGTTCACGTTCAACCCGATGCCTACGATGGACCGCGAAAGTTTCTCGCCGGTCACCATGTTCTCGATCAGGATCCCACACACTTTCCTGTCGCCGATCATGATGTCGTTCGGCCATTTCACGCGCACGGACTCTTCCGTATAGTTTTTCACCACGTCGTGAACAGCAAGTGCCACAGCTTTGTTTAACTGGAATTGATCGGAAACCCTCAGGAAAGCCGGATGCAGAACGGCCGAAAAAGTCAGATTGAGACCTTTTCCCGATTCCCACGTATTACCCCTTTGGCCCCTGCCTGAAGTCTGGTGATGCGTAATAACAACCGTTCCCTCACCAGCCTGTCCAGCCTGGCTCATGTCGGCAGCAAGCGTGTTGGTAGACGGGCACTCAGGCAAGACCACCAGGTTTTTACCGAAGAAAAGGGTGCCGGCAGGGATTTTTATACAAGGGTTTTTTGGTTAGTTTTGCAGGTTATTGAGAGGATTAAACCCCGAAGTTAGTTTAATGGGTAAAAGAAAGAAGGATTCCACCGCGAGCGCACAAAAAACTCAGCAGTTTGATCGTGAAGGGAATGCAGGAAAAGAAAGCCAACGAGATTGTATTGATGGACCTCCGGAAGGTCAAAAATGCCGTAGCTGATTTCTTCGTAATTTGTTCCGGTAATTCAGACAAACAGCTTGATGCCATCGCCGATTCGGTCGACGCCGAAGTGTACAAGGGCATTAATGAAAACCCCTGGCACGTCGAGGGAAAAAACAATAAAGAGTGGATGATTCTCGACTATACCAATGTGGTGGTGCATATTTTCCGCAAAGACAGGCGGTCCTTTTACGCCCTCGAAAAACTGTGGGGCGACGCCGAAATCACCGAAATAGAAGACTAGAAATTATTACTAAGTATTATTAGACAATCACAATAGAAATGGCTGACAAAGAGAGAGATAGAACGAAAGTTCCAAGGCCCAATTACCAGATGTGGATCATCCTGGGGTTGGTGGCCGTTATTTTAATAATCAGTTGGGTAAATAGAGCAGGCGAACTTGTAGAAATTCAGCAAGGCCGTTTCGAGAACATGGTAGCCCAAAAGAGCATCAAGAAATTAGTGCTCGTGGAAAACGAAAAACTCATCGAGATCACCCTCAAACCCGAGGCACTTCAAAATGCAGTTTATAAGCAGGAGCTCGAAAGAAGCAACAGCCCGTTCGGCGTTAGCCCCAACGGCCCTCATTATAAAATGAAGATCCCTTCAACCGACTGGTTCCTCAAAAAATATGAAGACCTCACCAAAGACATCCCGCGCGAACAGCGGGTAGACCTTCAGACTGAAGAGCGCAACGACATTACCGGTATGCTCATCAACTGGGGATTCCTCTTCCTGTTGTTGTTCGGATTCTGGATGCTCATGCGCCGAATGACTGGCGGTGGCGGTCCCGGCGGACAAATATTCAACATTGGCAAATCGAAAGCTGCGCTGTTCGATGCCGAAAACAAAGTGAAGGTCACTTTCGAAGACGTGGCCGGCCTCGACGAAGCGAAAGAAGAAGTGAAAGAGATCGTCGACTTCCTGAAAACACCATCGAAGTTCACAAAGCTCGGTGGTAAAATTCCTAAAGGTGCATTGCTGGTTGGACCTCCCGGTACCGGCAAAACTCTGCTTGCTAAAGCCGTCGCCGGAGAAGCCGCAGTGCCCTTTTTCTCACTGTCGGGTTCCGACTTCGTAGAGATGTTCGTAGGTGTGGGCGCTGCCCGCGTTCGCGACCTCTTCAAACAGGCAAAAGAGAAAGCTCCATGTATCGTGTTCATCGATGAGATCGATGCTATCGGCCGCTCACGCGGACGTGGCTCTCTCCCCGGTGCCAACGACGAACGTGAGAACACACTCAACTCACTGCTCGTGGAAATGGACGGCTTCGCAACAGACAGCGGTGTAATTATCCTCGCTGCTACCAACCGCCCCGACGTGCTCGACTCAGCGCTCATGCGCCCAGGTCGCTTCGACAGGCAGATCAGTATCGACAAGCCGGACATCGCCGGACGTGAACATATTTTCAAAGTGCACCTCAAGCCCATCAAGCTTTCGAAAGAAGTTGATGTGAAGAAACTGGCTGCACAAACACCTGGCTTCGCCGGTGCCGAAATAGCGAACGTATGTAACGAAGCTGCACTTATCGCCGCCCGCCGCGATCGCAAAGAAGTTGAGATGCTTGACTTCCAGGATGCGATCGACCGCGTGATCGGTGGTCTCGAGAAGAAGAGCAAGATCATCTCTCCTGAAGAGAAGAAGATCGTTGCTTACCACGAAGCAGGTCACGCCGTAGCAGGCTGGTTCCTCGAACACGCCGACCCGCTCGTAAAGGTTAGCATTGTGCCACGCGGTATCGCAGCACTCGGTTATGCACAGTATTTACCTAAGGAACAGTTCCTCTACCAGACGGAACAGCTCACCGACGAAATGTGTATGACATTCGGTGGCCGCGCTGCAGAAGAGATCGTGTTTAACAAGATCTCAACCGGTGCATTGAGCGACCTCGAACGTATCACCAAGATGGCTTACAGCATGGTGACCGTTTACGGTATGAATGCAGAGATCGGTAACATGTCGTTCTACGACAGCAAGCAATCGGAATACAACTTCAACAAGCCTTATTCCGAAGCGACTGCAGAACGTATCGACATCGAGGTAAAGAAGATCATCGACGGAGCATTCGAACGTACGAAGAACCTGCTTCGAGATCATCGTGAACACCTCGAGATCATCGCTAAAGAATTGTTGGAGAAAGAGATCCTGTTCCAGTCAGACCTCGAACGCCTGATCGGCAAGCGTCCTTTCGCTCACCAGACTACTTATCAGAAGTTTACCAATGGTGTGTCGAAAGAACAGAAGGAGAAAGACGAAAAGAATCCTCTGCCGCACGAGAACAGTTCTCTTCCTGAGCCTCAAAAGGAACAGTGATTAATATCGATCTTCCAGTAGGCAAAAGAATATACTTCGCCTCGGATTTTCACCTGGGCGTACCAGACCTTGACACGACCATCGAACGGGAAAAAAAACTCGTTCGGTGGTTGGAGTCAATAAGATCCGACGCTCACTCTCTTTATCTCGTTGGTGACATGTTCGACTTCTGGTTCGAATACAAGTACACCGTACCAAAAGGCTTCGTTCGTTTTCTTGGAAAGCTCGCCGAGCTTCGCGACGCCGGTCTTCCCATTTATTTCTTCACCGGCAATCACGACCTGTGGATGTTCGACTACTTCCAGAAAGAACTCGACATAGTTATCTATCGCGATCCGCAGGAGCTTCGCATTGGCAATCATAAAATTCTTATTGGTCACGGCGACGGACTCGGTCCCGGTGATGGTTTCTATAAAGTGCTGAAGACAGGGCTTTTTGCAAATCCTATTACGCAATGGCTGTTCGCACGTGTGCATCCTAACTTAGGCATGTACCTTGCACACAAGTGGAGCAAATCGAGCCGTATTGCCAACATGAAGCGCGAGAATTTTTTGAAAGATGAGAATGAATTTCTCTTCAAGTATTGTGTAGACGTAGATAAGAAAGAACATCACGACTTCTACATCTTTGGTCACCGCCATCTTCCTCTTGACTTGAAAGTTTCCGAAAACAGCAGATATATTAATTTAGGTGAGTGGGTGAACTATTCACCTTATGCTGTTTATGATGGAAAAGATATAGCGCTCAAGTCGTTTTCATGAAGATTGTATTAATAATGTTATTGTGTGTTGATGTGTGCGTGGCTCAGAAGAAGCTCGCGACTGTCGATCTGTCGACCACAGTAAGTTATGCCGCGGTAGACAGGCCCGGTGATCTTTATGTGATCATGACCAATGGCGAGGCGATCAAGCTCGATAAAGACGGAAAGAACATTGGCAAAAAGAAATTCAACACGTTACCGACCATCTTCGATCCGAAAGATGGAACGAGGGCATTCGCGTATTATCGCAAGCTGCAGGCTATCGAATCGATAGCGCCGGATCTTTCGGATGGCGACTTCTCTCCTCTTCACCCGGAGTTTGCTGTTAATGCCTGGCTGGTTTGTCCTTCGAAGAATGAATTGTGGATCCTGGACTCAGCTGATTTCTCGTTGAAGAAAACGAAAGAGAAAGGAACTGCCATCGCTTACGAGTCGATGCTCGGAAAAACGAATGCCACGTACATGAGAGAATATCTCAACTTTCTTTTTATGCTCGACCCGAAGGGTATTCATATACTTAATAATCTCGGCAAAGAGATCCGTGTGATCGACGCCAGCGTAATTGATTTTGGCTTTTTAGGAGAAGAGATCTATTACGTTTCGAATGCATCGCTTCAATTGGTTGATCTATATACAACAGAAAAGAGACAGATCGCCCTTCCACACAATGCTCAATTCGCTTTCTTAACTGATGACAGAATGATATTGGTTGAAGGTAAAAAAATAGAGTTTTTCCAATTCGCACCCTGAATTGTACGGAAAGCTGTTCATTTTTGAACATATTTGCATTCTGGTGCCGCTAATTTCCTCAAAATCAAAGGTTTTTTGATGGCATAATTTTTCCATTCTCAAACTCGCTAACCTCATCTAAGTGAACGAAATCGGTAAAATCCTCATGGTCGACGACGACGAAGACGTGCTTCTCGCGGCCAAAATGCTCCTCAAGAAGTACAATTTTCACGTCATCATCGAGAAGAATCCAAACAAGATCCCTTTCCTGCTGAACAACGACAGTTACGATGTCATCCTGCTCGACATGAACTTTACCAAGGACACAACCAGCGGCAAGGAAGGCTTCGAATGGCTTGCACAGATCCGCGAACGTGATCCCGATGCTGTTGTTATCATGATCACCGCCTTCGGCGATGTTGAGATGGCCGTACGCGCATTGAAAGAAGGCGCTACTGATTTCATATTGAAGCCCTGGCAGAATGAAAAGCTGATCGCTACGATCTCAACTGCCATCAAGTTGAAGAAATCGTACAACGAAGTCGACAAACTTCGCAAAGCCAAACAAATGCTCGAAGAGCAGATCAGTCAACCCTTCCGCGACATCATCGGCAACAGCACTGCAATCAAAGATGTATTCGCGCTGATCGATAAAGTTGCAAAGACCGAGGCCAACATCTTGATACTTGGCGAGAACGGTACCGGAAAAGAATTGATAGCCCGTGCCATTCACCAGAAGTCGCTTCGCAAGGATGCTTCATTCGTAGCGGTGGACATGGGTGCGATAACCGAAACACTTTTCGAGAGCGAGTTATTCGGTCACAAGAAAGGAGCTTTCACCGACGCACGCGAAGATCGTCCCGGCCGTTTCGAATTAGCCAATGGCGGAACATTGTTCCTCGACGAGATCGGCAACCTGAGCATGAACCTGCAGAGCAAACTATTGAGCGCACTGCAATCGCGACTGGTAACAAGAGTTGGATCGAATAATCCAACCGAAGTGGACATTCGTCTCATTTGTGCTACCAACATGCCGCTTCACCAAATGGTGAAAGAAGGCAGGTTCAGGCAAGACTTGTTATACAGGATCAATACAGTCGAGATCAACATTCCTCCGCTCGCCGAACGTGTTGACGATATTACTTTACTGGCTAACCACTTCCTCGGGTACTACGCAAGGAAATACCGTAAAGAAGTTCTTAGCATTTCAACGGACGCACTGACGAAACTTAAAAAATATCCATGGCCTGGTAACGTTCGCGAGTTGCAGCATGCAATAGAACGTGCAGTGATCATGGCCGACTCGGCAACGTTGCAGGAGAGCGACTTTCTCTTCAGCCGCAAAGGAAATGATGCACCTACTGCCGACACACTCAATCTCGACGAAGTAGAAAAGGCAGCGGTTGCCAAGGCGATACAGCTTCACAATGGAAACATTTCGAAGGCTGCTGAGGAGCTTGGTTTAACACGAGCTTCCCTGTATCGCAGAATGGAAAAGTATGGACTTTAACCTGAAATCCCCGCTTGTTACACGCGTGGGCATTTTAGTTGGTGCTATCTTCATCTTTTGCCTGTTAATCACGCGCGATAGTCCAAGCTGGTTTCTCATTCTCGTTGCTGGTGGTGTGATCTTCTTCCTGGTGCGTGATCTCATTCACGCCGTGGAAAGATCGAATGAGAACATCACAAGCTTTCTCGATTCTATTCGCTTCGATGATCTTTCGTCGTCTTTTAAGACCGACAGCCAGGATCCAACAATTCAGCGTTTACACCAGGAGTTGAATGAAGCAATTCAGAAGCTTCGTGTAACCCGTAAAGAAAAAGATTCGGAACACCAGTTCTTCAAGAACATCGTGCAACACGTCGGTATCGGGATTCTCACGTTCAAACGCGATGGATCTATTCAAACCATGAACACCGCCGCTAAACGACTCCTGAAAGTTACCAGGGCCGACACCGTGGAAGATCTTCGTGAAGTAGACGAAGGACTGGTTGACACGTTTCTGAAATTAAAAACCGGTGGCCGCGAGCTGATACGTTTAAAGACCGGCGACGAAACACTTCAGCTTTCAATATTTGCCATCGAGCTCACGTTGCGCGATGAAGAAGTGAAGCTTATTTCGATGAGCAACATCCAAAGCGAACTCGACGAGAAAGAAATGGAAGCATGGCAGAATCTCGTTCGCGTGCTCACGCACGAGATCATGAACTCCGTTACGCCAATCTCTTCTTTGGCCGGTATTGTTGAAGAGGAGCTGGGAAGAAAATTACATTTCGAACAGGATATCAAAAATGAAGAGCTGGGCGATATGCATCTTTCTCTTCAAACGATCAGTCGCCGCAGCGCAGGTCTTATCCGTTTCGTGAAAGAATTCAGAAACCTGACCCACATCCCAAAGCCAAAGCTTGCAGAGATCCAGGTGAAGCCATTACTCGAAGAGATGGCGATGCTGCACAAGAAAGAACTGGCAGATCATGGCGTTGCAATCACCTGCAGTGTTGAGCCGGAGAATCTCTTCATACTTGCCGACAAGACGATGATCGAACAGGTACTGATCAATCTCATCAAGAATGCCATCCAGGCATTCGACGAACAGCCTGATAAGAAAATAGATCTTGTTGCGAGAAGTAATGAGAAAGGCAGGGCTGTGATCTCTGTTAAAGACAACGGTTCGGGTATTGATAATGAAGCGATGGAAAAGATCTTCATTCCCTTCTTCTCCACGAAGAAGTCAGGCTCCGGAATCGGGTTAAGCCTTTCGAAGCAGATCATGCTTCAGCATGAAGGAAGAATTACGGTGAAGTCGAAACTTGGAGAGGGGACGGAGTTTATTTTAAGATTTTAATTTACTCTCGATATAAGAGACGGCCTGTCCGATGGTTTGCATTTTTTCTGCATCATCATCTGGGATCTTGATGTCGAACGTTTGTTCGAATTCCATTACAAGCTCCGCATAATCGAGCGAGTCAATTCCAAGATCTTTAACAAAGCTGGCGTCCGGAGTGATTTCCGATTCATTGATGCCTAACTTATCAATAAGTATAGCCGTGATCCTTTTCTGTACATCCTGCATGGGCGCAATTTACTAACTCAACTCAAAATAACTACAAAACCGTTTCATCTTCACTCCGTCGGTTTCACGGAACGGCAGCATGTTGGCCCGGTTCTCCAGTGGGCTGTAAAACCATCCTCCCTTTTCTTCATCCCAGAATACCAAATACTTATCCGAATAGATCAGCAGCACATCCATGTCGTATACCTCCTCTCCCTGCTTGTCGTAAAGGCCGGTAAATTGCAACAACAAGTGATCCTTCTTGAAAAGTTCACCCTTGTTGCAATCGATGCTGTTGAGTCGCATCAGCAGGCGCGTGTCTGTATTCCAGGCTTTGAACTTGATCTTACGCGGTTTGAAATCAACAACCATAAACTAACTTTGTAATGTCTCACGGAAATCACGGATAACACTTAATCAATGCATCCGTGATTTCCGTGAGAATGAAATCGGTGAGCAAAATAATGAACGAAAATAAGAAGGTATTTTTCATAATCAATAGGTTCTCCGGCACCGGGTACCAGGACTCGATTGAAGGCCGCATCATCGATGCATGCGCCGCGCTCAATTATGGATGTACCATCGAGTACACGCAGCAGCGCGGTCACGCCACGGAGCTCGCACAACAGGCCGTCGCCGAAAAATTCGACATGGCTTTCGCCGTGGGTGGAGATGGCACCGTGAACGAAGTTGCACAGGGCCTCATCGGAAGTCATGTTGCCATGGGCATTCTGCCCAAGGGATCGGGCAACGGTCTCGCAAGACATCTCGGTATCCCCATGAAATTCGCCGAAGCACTCAAGGTGATGAAGTCATCGCAGGTGATCAACATGGACACCATGACAGTGAACGGAAAGCTATCGGTAAACGTGTCGGGTATCGGCTTCGACGGACACGTAGCCGGGATGTTTGGCAAAAACGGAAGACGCGGTCTCGCCGGCTACATCAAACTTGTATTGAAAGAATTCATTTCCTACAAAGAGCTCGAAGCTAAAGTGGTTGTCGATGGAACACCGCATCAAACTCATAGCTTCATTATTGCGCTCGCCAACTCATCACAATTTGGAAACAACGCAAGAGTTGCTCCACTTGCTTCCGTGTGTGACGAACTGATCGACGTTTGCTTTATTAAAAAAGTGCCGTTCAGTCACGTCATTGGTTTTGCAACAAAAATGTTTACAGGCTCGCTCGATAAATCTTCACTCGTTAAGATGTACAAGGGCAAGAAGATCTCTATAGAATTTTCGAAGGCCGTCGCGTTTCATATCGATGGCGAACCACAGCAACCCGTTTCTTCATTCGATGTACACATCGATGCGGGTCGATTGAAGATGATGGTGCCCAATCATAACAAGAGCGTATAAAATACCCCAATTGGGTTCATCTGGAACCTTCGGTTTTCGCGTTTACACCGATTGTTTAAAACCAATTCCCATAACTCATGAAGAAAATTTACACTCTCTTATTTGCAGTGTTTGCAACAACTTTCGCCTGCCTGCCTCTAGGCACGGCATTCGCGCAAGGCGTTCTCACATTACCACCGAGTGGCGACAACCAGAAATCACAAGTCAGCCAATGGATCGGACCTGTCGAAGTAACGATCGCTTACCACAGTCCTAACGTGCATGCTCCGAATGGTACAGACCGCACTGGTCACATCTGGGGCGAGCTTGTACCCTACGGATTGATCGACCAGGGCTTCGGCTCGTCGAAGGCTGCACCATGGCGCGCCGGCGCCAATGAAAACACAACCATCAGTTTCTCGCACGCCGTTAAGATCGAAGGCAAGGACATTGCTGCCGGAACTTATGGACTGTTCCTCGAAGTAGCGAAAGATGGACCGTGGACGTTGATCCTTTCGAAGAACAGCAGCAGTTGGGGAAGCTACTTCTACAATCCCGCCGAAGATGCATTGCGTGTAAACGTTACTGCAGTCGATGCACCTTACACAGAGTTCCTCACCTACAGCTTCGACGATCGCAACGCAAACTCAACCTCTGCTTTCCTGCAGTGGGAAAAGAAGAAAGTCCCGTTCAGGATCGAAGTTCCAAACATCAACGATTATTACATCACAGCCCTTCGTGATCAATTGAGATCATGGCCCGGCTTCGACGTTGCCAACTACCAGGCTGCTGCAGTGTTCTGTGCCAGCAACAAGGTAAATCTCGATGAAGCTTTGGCGTGGGCCGATGCATCAATGAATCCTAACAACGGAGGTAAAGAAGACTTTGCAGGCCTTTCAACAAAATCACAAGTATTGATTGCGATGGGTAAGACGTCTGAAGCTTCTGTCGTGATGGATAAAGCAATTAAGTTGCCCGAAGCTTCCGTTCAGAACATTCATCAATATGGACGATCGCTGTTAGCGGCAGGTGAAAAAGAAAAGGCGCTTACCATATTTCAATACAACGCCAAGACACATCCCGAAGATAAGTTTACGACCAACGTTGGACTCGCGAGAGCTTACAAAGCATTAGGGAAAAAAGCGGAGTCGATCAAATACTGGGAACTCGCCATCAAGAATATTCCGGATAATCAAAAGGCCAACATTGCCTTCTATGAGAATGAATTGAAGCAGGTGAGAGAAATGTAATTTGTAATTAGTGATTTGTGATTAAAGCCTGTTAAACGACGGGCTTTAATTTTTTTGGTGGAGCGACAGGAGTTATCTCAACACCAGCAGCCGGAAGTGTGAATGCTATTTCCGTTCCGAACCCAGGTTCACTCTTCATATCGAGTGTTCCGTTATTCTTTTCAATAAACTCTTTGCACAGCAAGAGTCCAAGGCCAAGTCCTTTTTCGTTGTTGGTTCCTTTTGCCGACCATAGTGATTGCCTGATGAACAGCTTCGAGAGATCGTCGTTAGCAATACCAACACCTGTGTCTCTCACAAATACGCGAACGGAATCTTCGAACAAGACCGCACCGATCGTAACCTGTCCGCCTGCGGATGTAAACTTGAGCGCATTGCTCACGAGATTTCTGGTTACCAAACGAACCTGGTCACTGTCGGCCCACACGTTCGCGGAGGCAGGCACCTGGTTTACGATCTTCACTCCTTTTACACGAGCGATCTCGGAATATAACTCCACCACTTCGTCTGCGAGCGACTGCATGTTCACACGAACCGGCGTTGCATTAATACCGTTGAGCTGCGACACCGACCAGTGAAGGATGTTGTCGAGGTTGTTGTAAACCACGTCGATCTTATTGCGAAGGTCCTTACTGTAAACTTCGAACTCCTGCTGGCTCATGTTACGCGTACCGATCAGCTCGAGCAATCCGCGAAGGCTGTGCAGCGGGCTGCGGAAGTCGTGACCGATGATCGAGAACAGTTTGTCTTTCGTTTGATTGAGCAGTTCGAGTTCGTTGCTCTTCTCTTCGATCTCTAAGTTCTTTCTTGCCAGCTCTTCCTTTTGACCTTCCAAAGCTTTGTTGGTACGCTTCACTTTTTGAAAACTGTAAAGCATCACGGTAACGAGCAACAGCACACAGCTTGCACCGATGATCGTTGCATACAATTGAATACGTTGTGTGCTGATCTCTTTTTGTTTCAGGTCGGTGTCTTTCGTGAGCAACTCAATTTGTGCCTGCTTCAGACTCAGCTCAAATCCATTCTGCAGCAAAGCGATCTGCCTGCTGTTTTGCCTTGTGTAAATGGAATCATGTAATAATGTGTACTGATCTAAATAATTGTATGCCTGATCCTGCTGACCCAGCTTGTGATAGATCTCCGACAGAACTTTATAGGTGCGCTCCAGTTCTTCACGGTTCCCCGACTTCTTCGAGTCGTCGGCATTGTCTAAGAGAACTTGTATAGCGTCGTCGTTGCGGCCGAGCTGAACATAAACCTTTGCAATGCGGTGATATATCGCTGTCCTCATCGCGGGAATGCGACTTGCCTCCGCCAGGGCAATACCTCGCTGGTATAGCTTCAGTGCTTTGTCGTACTGACTGCGTTGCACCAACACGTCGCCATTGGTGCGAAGGGCAAATGCAATCAGGAAGTTGTCTTTGATCGACTCACAGTATTGTGCGGCGCGTGCTCCGTAATAATCCGCCGAGTCGATGTTGATGTTCGCCGTGAGATACACATACGCGATGTTATTCAAAGAGCGGCCGATGGTCTTACCGTCTCTCGAATCGTACGCCAGCTTAATTGCTTTCTTGAATTCGGCTATCGCCTTATCATATTGACCCTGGTCGAAAGACACAGCCGCGATGTTGTTCAGACTCCGCGCCATCTCGGTCTTATAACCGATCTGCTCTGCGATCTGCATCGCTTCGATAGAATAGTGAAGTGTATTTACAAAATCAGTCTTGCGGTACGACACCCATCCTAGGTTGCCGAGCGCTTCGGCCTTACCTTTCTGGTAGCCGATCTTTTCGGCTATGTCGAGCGCATCCTGTGCATATTGCTCTGCCAGTATATGATCGGATTCGCGAATGGTCAATGCCATCCGGTTCAAAAGGTTTACGTGCGTGGTATCTTCTACAGGAGAAAGCAGACCCGAATGAAAATAGCTGTGCGCCACAGCGCTTCCTATGGTTAGCAGGAATGCTGTCACCAGTGCATACAGGGCTCTGCGGTGAAGGGGCATCGTCTGAAAAAATCTATCCGTTACAAAATTATTGAGGGAACATGCGTTGAATTTCGCTTTTTCAGGGCAAACCTTACTCAGTTGAGAAAGGTGTGGTTAAGACTCAAAAAGACGTCCAAATACCTGAAAATCAGCAATTTTTCCGACGAAGTGGAGTTTGGCATACGTAGCTTTTCAGCGGAGACGGGCTTTATACCCTTCTTTTTTAAGGATTTCAACCACCTTATTGCGGACGTCGCCCTGGATGAGGATCTCGCCATTCTTCGCAGAGCCTCCCGTACCACACTTGTTTTTCAGCAACTTCGCCAGGTTTTCCAGGTCTGCAGTGGTGCCCACGAAGCCTGTTATTAAGGTAACGGTCTTGCCTGCACGGCCACTGTTGTCGAGACCAGCGCGCAACTGTTGCTGCTGTGGCGGAAGTGTTTCCTGTTGTTCATTCGACTGGTATTGATAATCGAAATCGTTGCTGGTTGAATACACAACGCCTTCTCTTTTCTTCCAGTCATTATCTTTTTTCGGTGGTTTCATATTCGTGATGAAAACAGCAGTACAATATTCAATATCATGAGCAGGAATACAACGATGCCTAAGTTTACATGAAACTCGACACCGCTCTTGATCACAAGCCCTAAAATACAACCAACAAATAAAATGATCGGCGCGAAAGCAAAGTTCCTGTAAATACTTCCAAGGTTGTTGATTACATAAGTGCCGTTGTAATTCTCAACACGGATCACAGCCTGTAAGATTGCCGAGCGGTAAATATGAATGTCGCTGTTCAACGGAAAGAATTTCATTTCATTCCCACTGATGTTGAAGCTTCTTCCGATGTCGGTGGTAAGTGCTCTGCTTGGCTGACGAACCCTCAACGTCGAAGTCTTTTGCATCTCCGATGTTACTTTTCCCTGCAGATCATCGGCTGGGATGACGAAGTCGATGACCAGTAAGCCACACCACATACATCCAAATACAAACAACACACGTGAATAACGGAGCAGGCTGTTCTGCAGCATCGTTTTCTCGGAAGGCCCGCGGTATGTTGCCTTCTGTGGTCGTGTGTACTGGTAATTGAAAAACGCCGGGCTTGCGAGCCGTTGATCGTAGTCGAGACGACTGGCGGGATCGCTTAATACTTCGTAAGCTTCGTTGATCTCTTTGAAGATTGCCTCGGCTTCGGTAGACGGATTTTTGTCGGGGTGATACTGATTCGCGAGTTGTCTGAAAGCCTTCTTGATCTCGGCCTCCGAGGCTTTGCGATCGACCTTCATGATCTCGTAATAGTCTTTCATATCAGCTCATGATCCCGCCTCAAGCTACGAAGATCAGGCCGTTAATTAATGAGCGGCGGGACCCCCGGAATAGACAGCTCAAGCATCTCCTCCACCCACTTCAACTTTGTAAGAAGTAAGCATAGCACCAAAATATTCGCGGTTCATGCGCGCGATGTTTGAAACGCTGATGCCTTTGGGGCACTCTGCTTCGCAGGCGTATGTGTTCGTGCAAGAACCAAATCCTTCGGCGTCCATCTGGGCCACCATGTTTTCGGCTCTCTCCTTTCGCTCGGCATGTCCCTGGGGAAGGAGTGCGAGCTGCGATATTTTCGCGCTGACGAACAAGCTTGCGGAAGCATTTTTACACGCCGCCACACAAGCTCCGCAGCCGATACAGGTAGCTGCATCGAATGCTTCGTCGGCAATCTTCTTGGCAATCGGAATTACGTTTGCATCGGGAACGCCGCCGGTATTCACCGACACATATCCGCCAGCCTGCTGAATTCGATCGAACGCAGAGCGGTCCACCACAAGATCTTTCACCACGGGGAATGCTTTCGCCCGCCATGGTTCGATGGTGATCGACTCTCCATCGTGGAACGAACGCATGTGCAACTGGCACGTGGTTGTTTGCAACGGTCCGTGAGGACGACCATTGATGTAGAGGCTGCACATACCGCAGATACCTTCGCGGCAATCGTGATCGAATGCAATAGGATCTTCGCCTTTGTGGATCAGCTGCTGATTCAATACATCAAGCATTTCCAAAAACGACATGTCGTCGCTTACGTGATCAACATTGTAAGTTTTGAATGAGCCCTTCGTTTTTGAATCTTTTTGTCTCCAGACGTTAACGGATATTTTCATGAGTATTTTTTATTGCGATTTCCCCGCGAAGCGGGGAAATCAAAAAACATTATTTATAACTACGTTGCGTCAACTTAACGTTCTCAAATTTCAATTCTTCTTTATGCAATTCTTCAGGCTGATTCTCCCCTTTATACTCCCATGCTGCAGCAAATGCAAACTGGTCGTCTTTACGGAGCGCTTCGCCTTCGGGAGTCTGTGATTCTTCACGGAAGTGACCACCACAAGATTCGCTGCGCATCAATGCGTCATCTACCATCAACTCACCGAGTTCTATAAAGTCGGCAACACGCATTGCCTTCTCCAATTCCTGGTTGAGTTCCGAAGGTCCACCAAGTACAGTGACGTTGTTCCAGAACTCAGTCTTTAATTCCTGGATCTTTTTCTTTGCAGTGATAAGTCCTTTTTCGTTGCGCGACATACCGCAGTATTCCCACATCGTAAGACCAAGCTCGCGATGAAACTGGTCTACAGTCTTCTTCCCTTTTATTGAAAGCAGTTTGTTGATGCGTTCATTCACACGATCAGTAGCTTCTTTGAAAGCCGGGTGATTGGTGTCGTTCTTTTCATTCAACATACCAGCGAGGTAATCGCCGATCGTGTATGGTATCACGAAATAACCATCAGCAAGGCCTTGCATGAGTGCGCTGGCACCGAGGCGGTTTGCACCGTGGTCGGAGAAGTTACACTCACCCAATGCATACAAGCCAGGAATTGTAGTCTGCAGGTTGTAGTCAACCCAAAGACCACCCATAGTATAGTGAACCGCGGGATAGATCATCATCGGGCTGCTGTATGGATCGTCGCCGGTAATCTGCGCGTACATATCGAACAGGTTACCGTATTTGGCAGCTACTCCTTCTTTACCTATACGTTTGATTACATCGGCGAAGTCGAGAAACACGGCAAGGCCGGTTTTACCAACACCGCGACCTTCATCGCACATCATCTTTGCGTTACGTGAAGCCACGTCGCGGGGAACAAGGTTTCCGAACGAAGGATATTTTCTTTCGAGGAAGTAATCGCGTTCTGATTCTGGGATACTTGCAGCATCCTTAGCAGTCAAGCCCGGCTTTGCAGTCTTTGGTACCCAAACACGTCCGTCGTTACGAAGCGATTCAGACATCAGCGTAAGCTTAGACTGGTGATCGCCCGATACCGGGATACAGGTTGGGTGGATCTGTGTAAAACAAGGATTGCCAAACAACGCTCCTTTTTTATGAGCTCTCCATGAAGCAGTAACGTTAGAACCCTTCGCGTTTGTTGAGAGATAAAACACGTTGCCATAACCACCGGTGCACAGCAACACAGCATGTGCAGCATGCGATTCAATTTTACCCGTGATGAGGTCGCGTGTGATGATTCCTCTCGCCTTACCATCAACGATCACGACGTCCAGCATTTCAGAACGATTGTACATCGTCACTTTGCCTGCGGCGATCTGCCTGTTAAGGGCACTGTAAGCTCCGAGCAACAGCTGCTGACCGGTTTGTCCGCGTGCATAGAATGTACGCGATACCTGCGATCCACCGAATGAACGATTGGCCAGCAACCCGCCATACTCGCGTGCAAAAGGAACTCCCTGTGCCACGCACTGGTCTATGATGTTAACGCTTACTTCGGCGAGACGATAAACATTGCCTTCGCGCGCACGGTAGTCGCCACCTTTAATAGTGTCATAGAACAACCGGTACACGCTGTCGCCGTCGTTCTGATAATTCTTTGCTGCGTTGATACCACCCTGCGCTGCGATACTGTGTGCACGGCGCGGGCTATCCTGGAAAGCGAAAGCTTTTACGTTGTAACCGAGTTCTCCAAGAGAAGCGGCGGCAGAAGCTCCGGCCAGCCCGGTACCAACTACGATGATCTCATACTTCCTTTTGTTCGCAGGGTTAACCAGCTTAAGATTGAACTTGTGCTTGGTCCATTTTTCCGCGAGAGGTCCTTCCGGTGTTTTCGATTCAAGTTTCATACTTGTCTGTGAGATATTATTGTTGGAAGTAGATGGCAAGTGGTATTAAGGCAAACAGCGCCGGCACAATGATGGCAAACGCATGGCCCACAAACCTGATGAGTGGTGTATACTTCTGATGGCGAAGACCCAAAGTCTGGAATGCGCTTTGGAAGCCATGCCACAGGTGAAATCCTAATGCGCACATGCAAAATACATACAGCGCCACGTACCAGCCCTTGTGGAACCAGTCTATTACGAGAGCATAGAGGTCACCGTATGTTTCTTCACCATAAGTCTTCGATGCCAGTGTTCCGAATTTCGACACACCCCAGAAGTCTTTCAGGTGGATCACGATGAAGATGAGTATCAGCGTTCCGAGAACACCCATGTTGCGCGACGCCCAGATAGATGATTTCTTCTTTGGAGTTGCTTTATAACCTTCAGCCCCGCGTGCACCGCGGTTCCTGTTAGTAAGGATCAACGACACGATAGCGTGAAGAAGAATGAAGAAGAAGTTGAACTTCGCGATGATCTGGATAACAGTGTTGCTACCCATGAATTCAGCATAGTGATTAAACGCCTCCCCTTCATCATGTTTAAGCAACTGAAGATTGCCGGCCAGGTGAACAACGAGAAACGAGATCAAAAAGAGTCCAGTGAGACTCATCAGGAGTTTTCTTCCCAACGTGCTGGCGAAGAGATCAATTATCCACTTCATAATTTGGTTAAAGGCGGTTGGATGGATTCAAAAATACATCCCAAACCAATGCAACCAAAATTGAAATCTTCTTTAAATGGATTCTAAATAGAAGAACGGTACATCAACTCAATAGCTCAAAGAGAAGAATGATAACTGAGATCGTAGCGATCATAGTAATAAGAAACCATTCTTTACGGATAAACTGAAAAAATAGGGAGATGAACCTTTTCATAATTTTAAAGCATAGTATAAAGATCAAAGCACCCTCCATTGAATTAACTAATTGACTATCAATTTACTGTAAGAAATAAAGCGGCTTTCTTTATTCCCCTTAAGGGAAAAAAATCCCGTTTTGAGACTTTTTTACATAGTATCTTTACCTCACCACTACGTACTATGTATCTAATCTTCGACACGGAAACCACCGGGGTTCCGCATAATAAGTCTGCGCCTATAACAGACCTCGACAACTGGCCGCGACTGGTTCAGCTCGCGTGGCAGCTGCACGATGCGAAAGGCAAACTGATCTCGCATCATAATTATATCATAAAGCCAAACGGCTTCGACATCCCTTTCAAGGCAGAGCAAATACACGGCATTTCAACACGCCGTGCGATGGAAGAAGGTGTGGATCTTAAAGATGCCTTCGCTCATTTTATTACCGATCTCAAGCAGACCAAGCAATTGGTTGGTCACAATATTGAATTCGATATCAACATCATCGGCGCTGAGCTTATCAGGCAGTCATTAACAACAGAACAGTTCCTCAGCATTGCAAGAGTGGACACTGGCCTTGCGTCGATAGAATTCTGCCAGTTGCAGGGTGGTATTGGCGGAAAGCTAAAGATGCCGCGACTAACAGAGTTGCACCAAAAACTTTTCGGTAAGCCCTTCCAGGATGCTCACGATGCATCGTACGATGTAGCCGCAACAGCGAGATGTTTCTTTGGACTCATCAAAGAAAAAGTAGTAACGCCGTTCGATGGAACCGCAGTCGACGCTATCGTATATGAAGAACCGAATCTCGATGCGGGCAACTCGACCAAGAGAGAAAAGGTACGCCGCTCCACCTATGGTGAGGACGTTGACATCGCAACACTTGCCGATGTTCCATTTGCACATCTTCATCTTCACTCGCAATATTCGGTGTTGCAGGCAACTGCCGATGTAAAAGAGATCGTGCAGAAGGCGAAAGATTCCGGAATGACCGCCGTTGCCATGACCGACTTCGGCAACATGTACGGCGCATTCAAGTTTGTAACCGAAGCATTGAAGCAACAGATCAAACCGATCGTTGGTTGCGAGTTCTATGTTTCTGAAACACGTAAGACGCTCAAGTTCACAAAAGATAATCCCGATAAGCGATACACGCAGGTATTGCTGGCAAAGAACAAGAAGGGATATCACAATCTTGCCAAGCTAAGCTCGACGGGATTCATCGAAGGACTGTATGGTATTTACCCGCGTGTCGATAAGCACCTGGTTGAACAATATAAAGAAGGTGTTATTGCAACCACTGGTGGTTTGGGCGGTGAAGTTCCATGGCTCATACTTCACGTTGGCGAGCGACAGGCCGAAGAAGCATTTAAGTGGTGGCACAAGACTTTCGGCGATGACTTCTATGTTGAACTCAATCGTCACGGTATTCCTGAAGAAGATCGCGTGAACGACACGCTGCTGCGTTTCTGTGAAAAGTATTCCGTGAAGTACTTCGCTGCTAACGAAGTCTTCTATCTCGAAAAGGAACAGTCGAATGCGCACGATGTACTCTTATGTATTAAAGAAGGCGAATTCAAATCGACGCCGATAGGCGAAGGTCGTGGAACCCGTTATGGATTGCCGAACGGTGAATTTTATTTCAAGTCGCAGGATGAAGTGAAACAACTCTTCAGCGATCTGCCCCAGGCAATTATTAACATTGAAGAGATCCTCGCTAAAGTAGAAACATACGAACTCAAACGTAACGTCCTTCTCCCGAAATTCGACATACCATCCGGCTTCGAAACGGAAGACGACTATCTTCGTCACCTCACCTTCGAAGGAGCGAAAAGAAAATATCCGCAGCTCACGAACGAGATCAAAGACCGTCTTGACTTCGAGCTCGAAACCATTAAGAAGACCGGGTATCCCGGGTACTTCCTCATTGTACAGGACTTTACTTCGAAAGCGAGGGAACTCGGTGTATCGGTAGGTCCCGGTCGTGGATCGGCAGCCGGAAGTGCCGTTGCATTCTGCATCGGTATCACCAACGTGGACCCGATTGCATACGACCTGCTGTTCGAACGCTTCCTGAATCCCGATCGCGTGTCACTGCCCGATATTGACATTGACTTCGACGACGAAGGCCGCGATAAAGTGCTTCAGTATGTGATCGCAAAATATGGATCGACGCAGGTTGCACAGATCATCACGTACGGTACGATGGCTGCAAAGTCGTCGATACGCGATTGTGCGCGGGTGATGGAGTTGCCGTTGCTTGATGCGAATAACATGGCGAAGCTGGTGCCTGAACGTCCCGGGACAACACTCGAGAAGGCATTCGAAGAAGTTCGCGAGCTGGTTGATATTAAAAAAGGCAGCGACCTGAAATCACAAGTGCTCAACCAGGCTGTTATTCTCGAAGGATCACTTCGCAACACCGGTACTCACGCCTGCGGTGTGATCATCACACCAAGCGACATGACGCAATTGATACCTGTGTCTACCGCCAAGGACTCTACGATGCTCGTAACGCAGTTCGACAACAGCGTTGTTGAAAGTGCCGGCATGCTGAAGATGGACTTCCTGGGTCTTACAACGCTCACGATCATCAAGACAGCGCTGAAGAACATCAAGAAGAGAAAAAATATTGAAATAGATATTGATAAAATTCCGCTCGACGATCTCAAGACCTATCAATTATATCAACGGGGAGAAACAACTGGCACATTCCAGTTCGAAAGCGAGGGAATGCAGAACTATTTGAAGTCGTTGAAGCCCGATAAGTTTGAAGACCTCATTGCGATGAACGCGTTGTATCGCCCAGGTCCGATGGAATATATTCCTGCGTTTATTAATCGTAAGCATGGCCGCGAGGCAATCACATATGATCTTCCGGAGATGGAAGAATTCCTGAAAGATACGTATGGTATTTGTGTTTACCAGGAGCAGGTGATGTTGCTGTCGCAGAAGCTCGCCAACTTTTCGAAAGGCGATGCCGACGTTCTCCGGAAGGCGATGGGTAAAAAACAAAAGGATGTGTTGGATAAGATGAAAGATAAATTCATTGAAGGTTGCAAGAAGAACAACCACTCCGACCGCATCGCAGAGAAGATCTGGAAAGACTGGGAAGCATTTGCTCAGTACGCGTTCAATAAATCACACTCTACATGTTATTCGCTGGTTGCCTATCATACAGCGTACCTGAAGGCCAACTATCCTGCCGAATACATGGCGGCCGTGCTCACGCACTCACAGAACAGCCTCGAAAGCGTAACGTACTTCATCGATGAATCGCGTAGGATGGGTATTGCTGTTCTTGGTCCGCACGTGAATGAATCGGGTGTGTTCTTCGAAGTGAATGAAAAAGGTGAGATCCGATTCGGTCTCGGTGCGATAAAAGGCGCCGGTGAGGCAGCCGTTGAAGGCATCATTCATGAACGCGACGCACACGGGCATTACAAAAACATTTTCGAATTCGCTAAGAGACTCACGGGTAAGCCTGTTAACAAAAAGACATACGAATGTCTCGCGTTATCCGGGGCTTTCGATTGTTTCACCGAATACCATCGCAGGCAGTACATCGCGTCGAAAGATGGCGATGTATCGTTGACGGAAAAAGTGATCCGCTACGCGGCAAAGATCCAACAGGAAGCGGCCAGCGCACAGGCAAGTTTATTCGGTGGCTCCACCGGCACCGAGATGCCGATGCCACGGGTAGATCCGATAGAACCTTTCAGCGAGATCGAAAAACTACAGTTCGAAAAAGAAGTTGTCGGTGTTTATATCTCGGGACATCCATTGGATAATTTCGATTTCATCATCGAAACATTTGTAAGTCACAGGCTGACGGAGCTCAATGGCCTGGAGGCTCTCGAAGGAAAAGAGTGTAAGCTGGTCGGGATCGTTTCTTCGGTAGAAGAGCGCACCACGAAAACCGGGAATCCTTTCGGCAGGATGACGGTGGAAGACTACAGCGGAGCGTACACGTTTACGATGTTCGGGAAAGAGTATGTGCAGAGAAGAAATTTCTTCCTGCCGGGAGCTCAATTATATATAGAAGGGTCCGTACAACGGAACTCCTGGGGCGACAAGAACCTCGAGTTCAGGATCCGTAACATGGATCTGTTGAACGAAGTGGCCGAGAAAAAAGTGAGTGGCATCTCGGTTTACCTCGACGCCAGCCCGGATCAGCTGACCCCGCAGAGGTTGGAGCACATCGAAAAATTGCTGAAAAAACACCAGGGAAAGGGCTTTTTGAAGATGTCGTTCACGGATCACAAAGAACCCGCCGAAGACATTCCGGCGCGCAACATAGCCGTCCGTCCTTCGAAGCAGCTCGTGGAAGAGTTCCGGAAAATATCGTTGCGCGTTGGTCTCATCACCGAGAAAAACGACGTACGCTGGCTGGGAAACAAACAGTCAGGATCGCCGGTCAAGATTGGAACAAATTCCCCTACCTTAGTGTTAGAAGAACTGGAGATTGAAACTATCAATAACTAAAACAGAAAATACAATACTTTAACCACCACCATTATGGGAAAAACATTGATTCTAACCGATGCAAATTTTGAGGAAATCATCAATTCGGATAAGCCAGTTCTCGTTGACTTCTGGGCCGAGTGGTGTGGTCCTTGTAAAATGATCGGACCTGCGGTGGAGGAGTTGGCTAACGATTACGATGGTAAGGCTGTAGTAGCAAAACTGAATGTGGATGAGAATCCGCAAACAACTGCCAAGTTTGGCGTTCGTTCAATCCCTACTCTTCTTGTGTTCAGGAAGGGCCAGGTAGTTGACAAACAAGTTGGTGCAGTTCCGAAATCGATACTCGCACAAAAACTCGAAGCGCAAGTCGTTTAAGAAATTTTTTTCTAACCTAAATGAAGAGGGTTGCTTGAAAAAGCAGCCCTCTTTTATTTTGGTACTGGCTGAAACGCCGGTGTTGCATTCGGCAAACGAATATTGAATGTACAACCTTCATTGAAGGTCGAGTCGAGCGAGATCTCACCACCCAGCTTAACGACAGATTCTTTTACAATATAGAGTCCAAGTCCGGCACCTTCACTTTTTTCGGTAGCGCGGAAGAACATACTAAACATCCGGGAATGATACTCTTCACGAATACCCATTCCATTGTCGGAGAATCTTATCTGGATCTCATTCTCCGTTATATCGGCTTCGACGTTGATAAAACTTTCCTTCTTTTCCACATCCTGGTATTTAATAGAGTTCGATATCAGGTTCTGGAAGATGATCGACAGGCGATATGCATCGCAGTAGATGGGAACATCACTGTCTATTCTTATCTGTTTCTTAATCCTGTCGAAACCTTTCAGGTATCTCAAGCGCTCGAGTGTATCGTTGAAGATCGCTTCGAGATGTACTTCCGAGATAGATGTTTCTGTTCTTGCGTTGCGTGAGTAATCGAGGATCTCTTTCAGTGTGTCGTCGAGACGATGGATGCTGTGCTCGATCATGTTGAAGAGATGATCGCTCGATTTATCCTGGCGTTTCTCTTCCATTCTTGCAATGGTAACGAGACCGAGTACCGACATGAGCGGGGCACGCAGGTTGTGCGATACACTATATACAAAGTTGTCGAGCTCCATATTGATCTTCCGGAGCAGGTCGTTGGTCTTTGTCAGTTCTTCGTTCTGATCGCGGAGTTTCAGTTCGGTCACCAGCCTGCGCGATTCCATTTCACGCTGGTTGAGTGAGTTCAGAATTGCCGCGGGCAGTCTCGAGAGATTATTCTTGAGTATATAATCATCGACACCTTGCTTGAGACAGTTCACGGCAAATTCTTCCGACACAGTACCGGTGACGAGAATGAATGGTATCATCAGTCCGCGACTGCGGCATACTTTCAGCGCTTCGATCGAATTGAATTGCGGCAGCGCATGATCGGACAACACGACATCGGGATTGAACGAATCGAGTGCACCAACAAATTCGTCGGGGCCATCTACCCGAATGCTAACGAAAGGCAACTTTGCTTTCTTCAGAACGCGTTCGATCAGTCCCGCCTCTTCGACGATATCTTCCAACATTAAGATCCTTAAAACCCTTTCCATAGACGTTAGACTAGTTCCACTATTTTGGTGGTTGGTTTAATACCAGCCAGAAAAGACCCAGGTCAGATACTGCTTTTACAAATTTTTCGAAATCAACAGGCTTCACGATGTATGCATTTACGCCAAGCTTATAAGATTCTACGATATCCCTCTCTTCTTTTGAAGAGGTAAGGATCACTACGGGAATAATTTTTTTCTGGTCGTCTGCCTTGATTCGCCTCAGAACCTCGATCCCATCCACTTTTGGCATTTTGAGATCGAGCAGGATAAGCCTCGGCATATTGTTCTTGCCCTCCGCGAAAAGAAAATTGAGAGCTTCCTCGCCATCCATCAGGTGAACAAGATTATTGGCCAATTTGTTTTTGCGAAGTGCACGAATTGTCAGGCCCGCGTCATCCGGGTTGTCCTCCACCAGCAAAATGTCGACTGCTTCTTCCATGGGGTTACGTATTTCTTGGTAGTGAAAAATAAAAGGTTGCTCCCTGGTTAAGTGCGCCTTCGGCCCACACCTTGCCGTTGTGCCGATCGATGATGCGCTTTATCAACGCCAGCCCCACTCCTGTTCCCTCAAATTCATCCTGTTTGTGCAACCGTTGAAATATTCCAAACAGCTTTTCAACATAAGCCATGTCAAAACCTACACCGTTGTCTTTTACATAATAACATACATCATTGTTCCTTAGAAATGAACCTATCTCAACGGCAGGATTCTTCGTCTTGCCGGAATATTTAAGGGCATTCGATATAAGATTGTACCATACTTGCCTTATCATACTCATGTCTGCCGTCGCATTTGGAAGATTTCTTACATCAATCCTGATGTTATTATCGTACTGATTTGTCTCGCGGATCTCGTCGATGACGTCTCTTACCACGTCATTCATCGGCAGAGAGGCATGCATCAGCTCCTTGCGCCCAAGCCTTGAGAAGGTAAGAAGATCGTCGATAAGCTCGCCCATCCTCCGACCATTTTTGGCAATAATATTTATCGTGCGCGTTGCATTTTCATCAAGCACGTCGCCATAATCTTCGAGTAACACGTTGGCATAACCATTTACCGAACGAAGCGGTGCGCGAAGGTCGTGGGATACGGAGTAACTAAACGATTCCAGTTCTTTATTGAGCTTACTAATGTCGGCGTTCGCCGCCTGCAGTCGCCGGGCCGCTTCTTCGCGTTTGTTAAGATTGGAGTTTATCGAGACGAATAAGACGACTACGGTAACGGCAGGAATCATGAGAGCGCCGGTGAAGATATATTGAATAGATCCGAGGAGATTACCCGATGAGGCTGCTTTTACGACGTAGTTATCGGTTTCTGTTGACGTGATCTTTTTAATCACTGCACGTATCGAGTCCATGACACGCTTGCCATCGCCTCTCTGTATCTGGGCCTTAGCGACTTCAAAACCGTTACTTCTTGCCTCCACTGTATTCTTTACAATCTTCATTTTTCGATCGACCAACTTTTGAAGCCGGTCAACATCTGCACGCTTCTCGGGGAAACCTTCGGTTGCTCGTCGAAGTGTTTCCAGGTCATTGCCCATCGAATGAAGAGCCATATCGTATGGCTCGAGGTAATTAGAATCACCGGTAATAACATAACCGCGCTGTCCCGTCTCCAGGTTAATAGCGGTTGCTAAAACTTTTTCAGCGTTGGTAGTTATCAATAAACTCCGACTCTGTACAACACTTGCTTCGATCAACTTCCTTATGCTTACGTAAGCATAAACGCCCAGGCCGTTGATGATGAGTATCGTGATGATAAATCCGCTCACCACTCCTCTTTTGAAGTACAACTTCATTATCTTCGGCGTGATTACCTTTCAATCACAATGATTAATAAGTTAAGAAAAATAACTACCCCTTGTGAGTTATCACTACATAAGTGTGATGCAATCATTGACTTAATCTTACATCATTTCTTACATCGAGAAAACACTATAAACCCGGATCAAGCTCAAATTCAGTTACTTACTGGAATAAAAAAACTACTTAAGTAGATATCTCCTACATTAACACGCATAAAGTCTCCCACTAATGCCCCATCGAAAAAATGTACTCTCAGTTCTTATTGCAGATGATCACCCATTATTCAGGAAAGGTGTTGAGGACATAATCCGCACCACTGAATATGCGAGCGCGAATATTTTGTTTGCATCGAACGGCCAGGAAGCGGTTCGAGTGTGTACAAATAACGCAATCGACTTGATTTTTCTCGACGTAAATATGCCGGAGATGAATGGATACGATGCAGCCGAGGCAATACTCGAAGCACGTCCTACACTTCCCATCATCGTGTTAACACAGTTCGATGAGATACCGCTGATCCTGAATTTGTTTAAGACCGGCGCCAAAGGATTTCTCACCAAGAACATCGAAGGTGCAGAGATCGCCGCAGCGATGACATCCGTCTTGAAAGGCGACTATTATTATCACTCCAAGTTCGACGACACAATTTCTTCGTGGCTGATGAGCGGACTGCGCAAGCAGATACCTTCCGTGCGATTCTCCGAACGCGAAATGCAACTCATCATGCTGATGTCGAAAGGAAAGACAACACAAGAGATCAGCGAGCAGTTGGGATTGAGCTTCAGGTCTATAGAGACTTATCGTTACCAGTTGATCAAGAAGATCAATGTTGCGAATACAGCGGAGTTGATAACGTACGTGTATAAGAATTCTATTCTTTAAGACGGGCTTTAACTTTCTCGACAATTTCCAACACCGCTGGACATACTAATGTGTTCTTAAATGTTAGCTCCAGTACCTGGCTCATCTTCTTTCTATCAGTATGCGGGTACTCGCGGCATGCTTTAGGCCTGCTGTTGTAAACACTACAATAATTATCGGCACCAAGGAACGGACAGGGTGCCGACTTCAACACGTAGTCGTTATCCTCATCGATCCTTAAATACTTTTCAATGAAATCACCCGGTTTCATTCGAACTGCCTTTGCCACACGATCGATGTCGGTCGGATAAAAGATTGGACTGGTAGTCTTGCAACAATTGGCGCACTGAAGACAGTCAGTAACTGCAAAAACTTCTTCGTGGCCCTCGTGAAACGCCTCGTCAAGACGATCGTCACCGGTCTTCGAAAGGCCCAAAAGAAATTTCTTATTCTCTTTCGCCTTGCCCGTAGCCGTCTGTTTAAATTTATTCAGATCCATATCAGCGGCGGCAAAGAGATTTATATAAACAATACATGCAGCTCTTCGTGTTCGACGTTTGTTTGAACGGAATAAACGGATTGAAGATCTCACCAACAACATCGTGAAGTCGCTGGCCGAACTCCTGTAACATTGGCTTCACATCCTCCATTGGTTCGCGATCGTTGCCCACTTTCAACCCAAATTTAAAGTCTTTTCCGAAGAGACTGTTACGGTTCATCAGTCCAGGCTGGATCTTCTCGGTGGGTGAGTTGTGATGAAGGAAATAAACGTACGCATATAATATAGTCTGGAACGCAGCTTTGTTATGCTTACTCTCACCATCGAATAGCGACACGATGTTGTCAAATTTCAGCTCGTCGACACCAGTTTTGTAATCGACAATACGCACTGTTCCCCTGGTTGCATCGGCGCGGTCGATCTTACCGCCCACGCGAACTCTCTTTCCCGAAGGAAGATCGATCTTCTCATTGAAATCTTCTTCGAGCATCCTGATCTCGAACGGGGCATGCTCGGAATCACGCTCCAATACTTTACGTAGAAATGTCTTTACGATCTCTTTAACAACGATCCGCTTTCCTTCATATACAACGGGTTCGTCTTCCTTCATGTGATAGAATTCACGAAACGCGCGATCGATCAGCCTGTCGATCTGTTCGTCGGAGACGCTAAGGTCTTCTGCGTTGACGAGACCATTCCGTTTATCACGAAGTTCCCCATACAACCAGAACGCCACGTCGTGAAGAATGCTTCCAAGCACACGGGCATCTACCTCTTCTTCTACTTCATCGGCTTCCTTCATTTGAGCAACCTGCTTCAGGTAAAAACGAAGACTGCATTCGATATAATCATTAAGACTGGAAGGACTCAATGATCTCATCTCCGGTGTTTCATTCACAAATTTGTCAAGCAACTGCATGACCTTTGCAGTTTTGTCGACCACGATGGGATGAATGGCGTGAACGTGGATGGGGTTGTGAAGCACACGTTTCTCGATGGGCAGCTTCGATTCTATGATCACCTGCTGCAGGTAACGACTCATTTCGCCGTTGCCGATAATGTCGGGTTCTGTACTATAATAAAAGGAGATGTTGGACGCGCGTTGCAGTAAACGATAGAATAAATATGCATAGATCGCATCCTGGTGGTCCCATGTCGGCAATGCGTAAGCGCGACGAATGGCATGAGGAACGTACGATCCTTGCCGTGGCGGCGAAGGCAATTGTCCTTCGTTCAACGAAAGTATAATCACGTTGTCAAAATCGAGGTTACGGGTTTCGAGAACACCCATGATCTGCAGACCGCGCAGAGGTTCGCCGGTGAACGGGATCTTCTGCATCATCATTACCTGCCGGAACAATTTCTGGAAGCCACGCCAGTCCGGCGCTTTTTCTGAAACACTGAATATGGTATGAAGTCGGGAGATATGCTGATGAAAATGATATGCATACTCGCGATCGAAACTTTTCTTGTCGGTGAGACGTGAGCCGAGATGCTCTACGAGTTCGAGAAGATAATCCGTAGCCTGCGCAGAATCGACAGGCTTGAAGAATGTTGCGAAGATCGGGTCTTCACCCAACAACTCTTCGATAGGAACATACACACGGTTATTGCGAACGATGTCTGTAATGCGGTGCTGTGCTTCGTGTTCCGCGAGCGCGAGGAAGTAAGCGTGGCCGAGTATTGCGTTTACTTCGCGGTGATTGAACCCTGTAGCACGTGTTACAGGGGATGTTCGCTTCTTCACCTGCATCTCTATTACCTGGTCGAGGAGATTGAACAAAGGTGTGTCGCGAAGGGGAAAGCCCATGGTTACGTTGATGTCGAGGAGTTCGTCGGGCAGCGAGTGCATCATTGGCAACAGCATGCTTTCGTCGGGAAGAACGATAACGGTCTTACTCAATTCGGCAGGAAGGTCGTCCTTCGGAAGTTGTTTGAGTATGGCGGAGATCTCGAGGCCGGCAAGCTTTGCCTGGCCGATGCGTTGAGGAACGGCAGTCAGCGAGATCTTCTTGGGTGACTCGAGGAAATGCTTCGGTAATGGACCATCGAAGGTTGCCGACAAATGTTCGTGCTTGCGGTATTCACGCATGAACTGCCCGGCCTCCTGTAAATCGTTCTCTACATAATATTGATCGGCATCCCAATAGATCTTTGCACCGTTGGCGACGAGTGCAGAGATCACTTTCTCTTCGGCTTTCGTAAGGGCATTGAATCCTGCGAAGATGAGTTTCGAGTTCTTGAGCGATGTTGGAATTTTTTTCGAGAGACTTTCAGCCACGTCGCGGTGGATCATTCCTTCGTAGCCGAGTGATTCTTTCCTGAGTGCTTTAGTGAATTCGCTGTAGACCTTCGGCAGCTTCTTCCACATGATAAGAAACTCGTCTTTCGTTATGGAAGGGTTTTCGCTGAAGTGCATCCAGAACTCTTTCAGGAATAATTTCTGTTCGTCGGTGAGGTAATCGAAGGTCTCGTCGAGCTCTTTGATCTTGCTGAGGTCTTTAAATAATTGCGTGGCGTCCACGAGATACTTATCGATCTCGTCGAAGTCGCGGAGCAGCATTTCGCCCCAGAAATAAAAACGATCGAATGACTCGTTGTTCTTAAGAACAGACGTGTAGACCTGGTACAGGCGAAAGATAAGCGTGAGCTTGTCGGGTTCTCGCAGGTCTGAATTCTTTTTGAAGAACTCTTCGATGCTGTACATCGCGGGCGCCCAAAGAGGACGCTTTATCTCCGATGAAAGATATTTTTCAAAGTAAAGAGCAGCGCGTTTATTGGGGAAAATGAAGGTGAGATCATCCAGCTTCGAATTTTCCTTTATAATCCTACCCGCTAATTCTTTGAGAAAGGGAGTCATCAAAAGAGGCTTAAGTTCGATTTGCTTATTACTTCTTCAACTTTGAGATCTTTCAAATAGACCAAAAATGCCTGCACGTTTGGATATCCCATTTGCGTGAGGACGTTTGCATAGTTCTCGACCTGCACTTTATCTGCAGATTTTCTTTCACCATTCTTATAGTCAACGATCACTGTCCTGTTCTTTCCAAACATCACCCTGTCGATACGATTATTAACTAACAGGATCGATGCTTCGTTCTTGATCTTCCATTCTTTGGTAAACCAATTACTCATAAATGGATGGTCAATAACCGACAAGACAACTTTCCTGACTGCGTTTGCATCCTCGGGTGTAAGGGCATGCTCAAGAAAAAATTCCGCAAGCCTGTCCTCGGCGTCGGATCTGTATTCGATCCGTGACAACACGGTATGAATGAGAATGCCGCGATTGATCTTGCTTCGTTTTTCTGAGATCTCATCTTCGAAAAACTCGGAGCCTTCGCGTTTGATCACCAGTTTCTCACGCCAGTCCACAGAAGGATATCTTTCGAGTTGTTGTTCGATCATGTCCGTTTCAACTTGCGTATCGGGCATGGTACTCACCTCTCCTATTTCGAAGTCGAACCCATTGAATTTGCCAAAATATTTTTCCTGGAGAACGGCTTGTACTACTTCGCCGACGGAATTCATGCGGCCTGAACTTAACACTGGTCCGCTCACGATCAATCCCCATTCGGCACGAGTGAATGCCACGTATAAGAGATTGAGGTTGTCGAGATACACTTTCACATATTCTTCCTGGTACGCGGCTTCGAATTGCGTGCGCTTCAGTTCCGTCGAGAACTTCAACGCTAAAGCACCAAGTTGATTGAATGGTTTTTCAGTCGGAGTGAGCCACATCAGCGGCGTACTGGATTCGTGACCGAAGCGCCAGTTGCAAAAAGGAACGATCACGTATTTATACTGAAGTCCTTTGGAACCGTGGATGGTAACAATGTTGGCGGCGTCGATACTCGATGATACCTTAATCGACTTTTTTGATTTATATAAATCCCACCAGTCGAGAAACGAATTGATATCGTTGGTCTTTTGTGCGGAAAATTCAAGAACCTGGTCCTGGAAAGCCAACAGGTAAGCGAGCTCTTCCGGTTTCTCACCCAGCTTGAACAGTTGAATGATCTCTTCGGTAAGTTCGAAAAGAGAAAGTTGTTTGAAGTGCTTGAGCCTTGCGAGAAACTCCGGCGGTAGCGTCTCTTCAAATTTATCTTTCGACCCCGCTTTGATGAAAAGATCGTTCGCGGGGTTTCCGACAAGTTCATAAGCAAGTTGCCCGCGTGCCACGCGATCCTGCGTGTTCTTTAAAAACTGGAGGGCCGAGATGATAATGTTAACGGAAAGAGAAGTATCCAGCCGAAGAGATTCATTTGAAACAACTTCATAACTGTAACCGGGTTTTGCATCGGCAGTGTTCCTGAAGTTGAGAAGATATTGAGCGATCCGTTGTCCTTCGTCGTTCTTACGAACGATGATGGCAATCTCTTTCTGCTTCGCTCCTTTGTCCTGCAACTGTTCCATCCATGTGGGAATCATTCGTATGGCCTGCTCTTCCCAGCCTTCGTCGTCTTCGTTCCTCTCGAAAAACTTCATGCGTACAAAACCCTGGTCGACCCACTTCGATCTTTTCTGTTCGGCTTCGGCAAATACTTCGACAGGAAGGTGGTCGTTCACGTGCATGGCAACTTTTTCGGCGGCCGATTTGAACATGATGTTGTTGAAGTCCACGATGTTTCCTGCGCTCCGGAAGTTGGTATCGAGTGGAATGATCTCGGTACGGGCTTCGCCGAATTCTTTCACAACCTGGCGTTGGAGGATCTCGAGGTCGCCGCTGCGCCAGCGGTAGATCGATTGCTTTACGTCGCCAACGATGAGGCTGAAGTATCCCTGGTCGCCGGCTTCGCGAAGCAACGGTGTGAAGTTCTTCCACTGGAACGAAGACGTATCCTGGAATTCATCGATGAGATAATTCCGGTAATAAGATCCAACTTTTTCGTAGACGAATGGCGTGTCGCTGTTATTGATAACGCCGTTGAGAAACTTCGAAGCATCGGCGAGTATCAGCACGTTGTTCTCTTCGCGATAGTCGCGGAGCTTTCTTACGATGTCGGTGATCAGGCCGAAAGCATAAAAGTTTTTGAGCACTTGTATTGCAGTCCGGCTTATGATGGAATTCTCGTCGTCGTAAGCGACCATCTCTCTTACGATGGGCATCACTTGTTGTTCGGCGATTGCGAGGAACTGGTTGCGATAGATCCCTTTCTTAAACCAGTCGGTTGCGCCGAGTACGGCAGATTCGATCCGTTTGGTATCGCGTGAACGCATTTTGCCCAAAGACAGATCGCGGAACCATGAATAGATCGTGCCCGAATCGCCATAGGCGAAGTCGGCAACTTTGATATTATTGGCGTCCAGGATGCGAAGGGCTTCGGATGCTTTCGACCGCATGAAGTTCCGGTAGGTGGCTACTTCGGCCTGGAGGAAGTCGAGCATCCGGCGGTTGTCTTCGATAATATTTTCGGAAGACAAGATCCTATCTTCGACCGCCTTGAATTGTTCTTTGAATATTTCTCTCGCAAACTGTTTGAGCTGGTATTCAACATTCCAGTTCTCTCCTTCCAGCAGTCGTTCTCTCGAAAATTGTACGACCCAATCGGTGAGGTCCTGCCTGTCGGGGCCGAGGTCGTCCATGAGTGCAGCGATGACTTCGTCGAGAACAAAATCGGTATCGACTTCGAGGCGGAAGTTTCCCATGAGACCGGCCTCACGGGTGAACGACCGGATGACGCGTTGAAAGAATGCGTCGATGGTGCTGATAGAAAATTGCGAGTAACGATGAAGAATGATGGCGAGCACTTCGCGGCTGCGCGACTTCAATGTGTCGTCGTCGATACCCAATTCCAACTTGATCTCTTTCGAAAGATTGTTGGTGCGGCCGCTCGCAAAGTCGTCGAGATATTCGAGGATGCGGCTCTTCATTTCCTGCGTCGCTTTGTTGGCGAACGTCACGGCAAGAATATACCTGAAGTACTCCGGTTGCCGGCTGAGCGCGAGCAGTATATATCGCTTGGCGAGCGTGCGGGTCTTACCCGAACCTGCCGATGACCTATATATATGGAATGTCTTTGTCAACCCGTAAATATCATTATATTGCCTTAGTCTATGTTAAGGAGACTGTATTTTTTAACGCCCAAGATCGCATACTCCTTTCCTGTACAGTTGTTCTTAAACAACCTGAAGCGTAACCAGGTATTGTTGCTGTGCTGGATCATTTTGTTTGCGATGATCACAGGAAGCTTCGGCAAATACCTTGGCATCCCTTACCTATTTCTCGATCCCGAATATCTCAACAAAGTAAACTTCCGCAGCTTCTTCATCATGGGCATGGTGATCGCCGGGTTTTCGACGGCATTTCACATCACATGCTATATTAATGACGGTCACCGGTTTTCATTTGTCGGTACACTCTCGCGACCGTTCACCAAGTTCGTGATCAACAACAGTTTTATTCCTGCCACATTTTTGGTCACTTATCTTATCGAAGTCATTTCGTTTCAGCAGAACAATCAATATGTAACAGGTATGGACCTGTTCATGACGGTGACGGGGATCCTGGTTGGATACGCTGTAATGACGCTTCTCTTTTTTGTGTATTTCAGGTTAACGAATAAAGACATCTTCAAATATGTCGTTTGTCGTATCGACGAACGCATCAAGCAAAGCGTTAAGGTGACGCGCGCCAGCGTAATGAAAAGACTCGACATCGCGAGAAAGCGACAGGAGCGCGTCGATTATTATGTCGATGAAAAGTTTCGTTTTAAAAAAGTTGAAGACACAACCTTCTACGACAAGCAGACGATCCTCCAGGTATTCGATCAGAACCAGTTCAATCTTGTTATCATCGAAGTATTGATCTTCGCATTGATTGTTATACTCGGGATCTTCAAAGATTCGCCCGCGTTCCAGCTGCCGGCCGCAGCAAGCTGCGTAATATTCCTCACGGTGTTTGTGATGCTGGCCGGTGCGTTCGAATATTGGTTTGGCAACTGGGCGTCGACCGCCGCGTTGGCGTTGTTCCTGTTCTTCAATTACCTCGTGGGTGAGGGCGTGTTCTCGAAACAATACAAGGCGTTCGGTTTAGATTATGACAAAGTTCCGATCGAGTATTCGATCGAGCGTTTACAAAAGTTAAACGACAGCACCTTCATCAACCAGGACCGCGAGGCAACGATGGTGATGCTGAATAACTGGCGAAAGAAGTTCGACAAGCCACCGAAGCTTGCATTTGTTTGTGTAAGCGGTGGCGGCAAACGGGCAGCGCTGTGGGCATTGAATTCATTACAAACAGCCGACAGTCTCACTTCGGGTGCACTGATGAAGCAAAGTGTGCTGGTGACGGGCGCATCGGGTGGATTGATCGGGGCAAGTTATTTTCGTGAACTCAAGCTTCGGGAGACGTATGGAGAAAATGTGAAACCATATTCTTCGATCCATCGCGACAAGATCTCCACCGACAATCTTAATCCACTTATCTTCAGCTTGCTGGCGAACGACCTGTTTGTTGGTTTTACACAGTTTGTGTACGCCGACAATGCTTACGAAAAAGACAGGGCGTATACGTTCGAGCAGCAGTTGAACCAGATCACCGAAGGCATGATGGATAAGCCGATCAGCGCCTATCGCAAGCCCGAAGATGACGGTGTAATACCGATGGTTGTTTTGACTCCGACGGTTGTTAACGATGGACGAAAGATGTACATCGCTTCGAGACCCGTAAGTTTCTTCAACGCTGATATCTTAGATCTTCCCGGCTACCGGCTATCGAAAATTTCCGGTACAGATTTTCAGCGCGCATTTGCATCACTGGGCGCCGACAGTCTTCGGTTCCTGAGTGCACTGCGAATGAGTGCAACGTTCCCATACATCACTCCAAACACAACATTGCCGACAGATCCTCCAATACAAATTATGGATGCCGGCATTTCCGATAACTTCGGAATGAACGATGCTGTTCGATTCCTGTATTCATTCAGAGAATGGATCGCGGAGAATACAAGTGGAGTTGTGTTCGTTTCGATAAGAGATTCTCCGAAGCTAGGAAAGATCCTGCCCAAAACGGGTATGACCATCGTAGACGACATCACGCAGCCGATCAGCAGCGTGTACAATAATTTCGAAAACTTCCAGGACATCAACGCCGACCTTTTGATCGGGCAAGCGCGTGCGTGGTTCAAGTTGCCGATAGCGCGCGTCGATCTTCAGTACCAGGCAGAAAGTTATGTGCCCATCCTTCAGAAAATGGATAGCATTCGTCAGAATAGTGCAAGGGCTTCTTTGAGCTGGCGATTGACAACGAGAGAGAAAGAAGGGATCGTAAACGCGATCAACTCGGAGGCGAATCAATTGGAGCTCGCGAGGTTGAAAGGGCTGTTAAAGTGAATTCAATTTCTTTTTGAATAAGTGAGTTCTTCAAAGGTATTGAATCCATTGATCTTACCGGTAACCGGAATGTATCCTTTGCGCTTTGAAAGGCATACTTACTTTGCTGCCGGACCTTTAAGAACAGTGCCGCCACGAATGCCTGTATGTTTTCCGTCATCGACGGTAACGTTGCCATTCACCAGCACATATTTAAAACCGACAGCATACTGATGCGGCTTCTCGAATGTTGCTTTATCACCAACGGTGTTCTCGTCGAACACAACTATATCGGCGGCCATTCCCGCTCTCAACAATCCGCGATCATTCAATTTGAATTTCTGTGCAGGCAATGAAGTCATCCTTCGGATCGCTTCTTCGAGGCGAACAATTTTCAGCTCACGAACATAACGACCGAGTACGCGGGCATTCGTGCCATAACCGCGAGGATGCGGAACGCCGGAGCCCAACTTGTTGATGCCGGCATCCGACGCAATCATGTTAAAAGGATACTGCATGATCGTTTTGAGATCGCTCTCATCCATACTAAAAAAGACCATGGAAGCTCCGCCCGCCTTTATCATTTTAAGAATGGTTTCAATCTCGTTGTCGGCCCCGGGCTTGTTGCCCCACTTCTTATTGACTTCGGAAATGTTCAGCCCGTTGATCGTTGAATCGGGCGCATATCTCGCAACGAGACAATAACTATAATTCTTCGCCTGCTTTTCTATGAGATCGTCTTGCATCGATCTTTTAATCTTTGCACGAGTCGCCGGATCTTTCAGTCTCCACAAAACAGAATCGCGGCCACCGGAGAACACCCAGCTGGGGAGTCTTGTGTTAAGCGATGTACTGCTGGCGATGTACGGATACTGATCGACGGTAACATCAATTCCCTCTTTGCGCGCTTGCTCCACCTGGGCGACCATGCTGGCGGCTTTTCCCCAATTAGGCTTGTAAGTTGTTTTGAAATGCGAGATCTCGACGGGAAGGCCGGCCTGACGGCCGATGTTGATGGCCTCTTCGACAGCTGCGGTCATACCATCGGCTTCGTCGCGGATGTGTGATGCGTAAACACCGTGGTGTTTTGCCGCAGCTTTCGCGAGACCGATAACTTCGGGTGTCTTCGAATAAGTTCCGGGGATGTAGATCAGTCCTGTCGAAAAACCGACGGCACCATCGAGCATTGCTTTCTCCACAAGCTCTTCCATCTTCTTTTGTTCTTCGATGGTAGGATCACGCTGGGTCTCGCCCATCACGGCTTCGCGAACGTCGTTGTGACCGATCAGCGTGGCAACATTAATGGATGTCTTTACACTATCGAGTTGACGAAAGTAGCGGGCGATGTTGGTATTCGAACTTCCGCAATTACCTGTCACCACTGACGTAACTCCATCGAGGATAAAATTCGGAGCTGTAGGTACGGTGAGGTCGTTGCCTTCGATGTGCGTATGAACGTCGATGAAACCCGGAGCGACGATCAACCCGGTGGCATCGAGTGTCTTCGTTGCAGTACCGGACAATTTTCCGACAGCAATAATTTTCCCTTTCGTGATACCGATGTCTCCATAGAACCAGGAATTGCCGGAGCCATCTATGATCTTTCCGTTTTTAATCAGTATGTCAAAATCCTGACCGTAACTAATTCCAACGCTTATTAAAATAAAAAACAAAACTCTCATCCAATCATTTTAATGTGAGTTCCGAGATAATGTTCTTCGCTCCTCCCAGCACATCGATACACCAGAGAACATATCGCACATCCACGCATATCGTCCTGTTGAGATCTTTATCGAAGGCGATCTTGTGACTCAACGCTTCGTAGTTTCCGTCGAACGCAAGACCGATCAACTCACCATTTCCATTCAACACGGGAGAACCGCTGTTACCGCCGGTGATGTCGTTGGTGGTAATGAAACAAACAACGAGGTCGTTGGCGACGACGTCCTTGTAGGGTCCGTAGTTTTTCTTCTTCGCGTTCTCTAAAAGATTTTCCGGCAGGTCGAATTCGTAATTACCGGGTTGGTATTTCTGAATCACACCCGACAACGTACAGATATAATCGTAGAACACTGCATCACGAGGTTTGTACGATCTCACATTGCCATAGCTTACACGCATGGTGAACGTGGCATCGGGATACATCACCTTGCCGGGATTCATTTCGCGAATACCTTTTAAATATTGACGCCCAAGATCGTTGTTCATAATGGTGAAGTCCTTGAACTTCTTATCGACCTTCTCATTATAATTTTTCACGAAGGCGTTCACGTAAGCATAGGCAGGATCGGCCTGCAATGCAGCGAGCGTCGGGTTATCGGCAAACGCTCTCCACTTATCGTCATTGAGAAACATCGTGTTATCAAAAACATCGTCGGCCATCTTTTGATAGGTGGCTTCGTTATGAAGATCGCCGTATTGTTGTGCCACCTTTTGATAAAACTCTTTCGGCAACTGACCTTGTTCGATGTCGTCGTAAAACATTTTTGCAGTCGCCGCCATGATCTTCCTGTCGGACGGAATGTCCTCCGAAGAAAGAAAAGTATTATGTCGTGCGATAACCCCGATCATTATTTTGCCAACGTCGGCATTCGCATTCTGCGGCTCCTGGGCGGCGTTGGGCTTCGACAATGCATTTTCTAACTGACCGAGTGATCTTGCGAAGGCTGCGAGCGGAGAACCGGCGATGCCTTCATTCATGTAAATTCTGTGCCTGGTGTACGGCGACCATTCATCGTACGCTGTTGCATATTGTGTGAAGATCGATTCGTAAGCGGGTTTGCCCTTAGACCATGCCATGAATTTATCTTCATCTTTTTTCTTTTGATCATAGACATCGTATTTGATCAATTGCTTTCGTTCGCCATCGAAGAATTTCCAGTAGTTGGCAATGCCTGCATAATCGGACGCGAGTTTCAATCGAACCGCCGGGTCTTTCTCCATCTCTTCCATCATCAAGGCAAGTCGTTTATCGCGAAGATCGACGATGGCTCCGTTCTCGATGTCTGTTTTCAATTTTACACCGAATGATGTTTCGTAGCGATTGGTGCCACCGGGATATCCATAGATCATTGAATAGTCGCCGTCTTTGAAACCTTTGATCGATACAGGCAAATGATATTTTGGTTTCATCGGGATGTTGTCTGTCGAATAGTCCGCAGGCTTTCCGTCTTTGCCTGTGTATACACGGAACACGCTGAAGTCGCCGGTGTGGCGAGGCCATTCCCAGTTGTCGGTGTCGCCACCAAACTTACCGATGCTTTCTGCCGGAGCTCCAACGAGCCTGATGTCGCGATAGCGTTCATAAACAAAAAGAAGAAACTGGTTGCCTTTGAACATCGGTGAGATCCGTCCTTCGTAGCCGCTGCCTGCTGTTGCTTTGTCCGCGATCTCTATAAACAGCGGGAGTTGTTTGGCTGCACGTTCGGAAGCTGAGAGTCCATTCAACGCTGCTTCTACTTGCGCGGTAACATCGTCGATCCTCACCAGGAACTGGACGGTGAGACCGTCGGCCCTGATCTCTTCAGATCTTGACTTCGCATAGAAACCATTCTGTAAATAATTATGCTCTACGGTACTTGCATCGGCGATTGCCGAATAACCACAGTGATGATTCGTGAAGATGAGTCCTTGTGAACTGACGATCTCGCCGGTACACCCTCCCCCGAAAATAACGATGGCATCTTTCAGCGATGCCTTGTTAAGACTATACAGCTGCTCTTTCGAGAGCTTTAATCCACGTTTTACCATGTCGTTGTAAACTTGTTCGCCCAGGAGGTGAACAAGCCACATGCCTTCGTCGGCAAGAGCTACCTGGCGAAAGCATACGGTAAAGAGCAATAGAAGAATCAGCCTTTTCTTCATGATCGTAGGTTTAGATAAGTAAAGTAGAGAAACTTTTTTCAATTAATATTGCCAGTTAAATGAAATCCATCGACGACCTGCAAAAGACATTGGAGCTGATCCGCATGGAGCGGCAGGCCGACCTTGAATATTACAGGCAGAAAGTTCTGCTTCGATCGTTGCATCAGCGTACCGAAGACGGCGTTACATGGTACCCGGTGCGCCTCAAGCGCGATTACATCGGCACCGGCGAGCGTCTCACCATCGAAGTTGAAAGAACCAATCATATCGATAAGCCCCACGCATTTCAGAGTGGAAAATCCGTAAGCGTTTTTTCTAATGCTTCCGGCAAACCGGAGAAAGAACACATCAATGGTGTCGTGAATTTTGTGCGCGACAATACAATGATAGTCACCATCAACGGCGACGAGTTTCCCGATTGGATCGAAGATGGTGGTTTGGGCATCGATGTGATGTTCGACGAGATGACTTACAAAGAGATGGAGTTCGCTTTGCGTGAAGTCATTAAAGCTGACGGCAATCGTGTTGCCGAACTCAGAGAAATTTTACTGGGCGACGGTGAAGCCACAGAAAACAACAAGAAACGTTTCGAAGCCCCTGCTTCGGTTTTGAACGACAGCCAATTGTTTGCACTGAAGAAAGTGAATGCTTGCGAAAGCATCGCGTTCATTCACGGACCTCCCGGTACCGGCAAGACAACAACATTAGTGCAGGCGATCTCATTAACAGTTAAAGACGAAGGACAGGTGCTTGTATCGGCACCGAGCAATGCAGCCGTCGATCTTCTTGCAGAGAAGCTTGGTGACGCGGGTCTGAATGTCTTACGCATTGGCCACCCGGCTCGCGTAACGGAACAGGCATTGAGCAAGACGTTGGATGCTCGCATCGCTGCGCATTCGAATTACCCTGAGCTGAAAGAGCTTCGAAAAAGAATGGAGCAGGTGAAAGCGCAGGCCTTCAAGTTCAAACGAAACTTTGGTTACCACGAAAAGCAGGAACGACGAATGCTGATGCAGGAATCGAAACTGCTGAAGGCCGATGCCGACCTGCTGGAGTTTTATATCATCAACGACCTGTTGAATAAGAGCGATGTGATCTGTTGCACGTTGGTTGGAGCTTCACATCCTGTATTGAAGGGGAGAAAATACAAGACGGTGTTTATCGATGAAGCCGCGCAGGCGTTGGAGCCGGCATGTTGGATCCCGATACTCCGCACGCAACGGGTTGTGTTTGCGGGAGATCATTGCCAGTTGCCGCCCACGATCAAGTCGGCCGAAGCTGCGAAGTCGGGACTGGCTGTTACGTTATTCGAGAAAGGTATTTCGAAGCACCCTGATATGTCTTCGTTGCTCACGGTTCAATACCGGATGAACGAGAATATCATGGAGTTTCCGTCGAAATGGTTTTACGATGGTAAGCTGATAGCACATGAGTCGGTGAAAAATGGTTTGCTTCGTCCGTACCAGTCGCCCGTAGATTTTATTGACACCGCTGGGGCGGGCTACGACGAATCGCAGGACCCTGAGACATTGAGCAGGTTCAATGAAGAAGAGGCGGCGTTGACTATAAAGATGGTTGAGAGGCTGATCGATGAAGTGGGTCTGAATGATTGGGTCGAAGAACAGATCACCATTGGAATCATTACTCCCTATCGTGCGCAGGTAGATCACTTGCAGAAGCTGGCGGAGTCTTCAACAACAGTAGAGTCACTTCACAAGCTGGTTACGATCAATACAGTGGATGCCTTCCAGGGACAGGAGCGTGATGTGATCGTGATCAGCTTTGTGAGAAGCAATGGTAAAGGAGAAGTTGGCTTCCTTGGCGACATCCGTCGCACCAACGTAGCGATGACGCGCGCAAAAAAGAAGCTGATCGTAATTGGCGACAGCGCAACGTTAGGATCGCATCCTTTTTATCTGGAGTTGATCGAGTTTGTGCAGGGGAAAGGGTTTTATAAGAGTGCGTTTGAGGTATAGTTATTCGCGCTTGACGTATTTGAGGACGAGCCAAAAAGGCAAGCCGCATATCGCGCCGAACACGAATCCAGGAAGATAAGTTTTAAACATAAAGTCGAAGAAATTCCAGTCTCCACGAACAAGAGACGGAATGGATGCAAAGAGTGCCATAGAAAGGAGCGCTCCTGAGAGGCAAACTATTTTGTAAAATGTTTTTTGCTCAATCATTGTATAAAAAGTTAAATCGTTCGAAAAAGTACCACAGAGTAATAAAGCTCAGGACGTTTGGCAAGGTCACACCCCAAAGCAGGTGAAGATCATTCTCATTCCTCCACCCAATCTTTCGGATCAGCGTTGAGATGCACCACAACCAAAACATAAGTGCGATCAGACCCGCCATACACATAGTGAGGTCGTCGATATTTAATTGGGCTTTGGCAGCGAAGTATTCAAGCGACTGGGACCAATGTTAAATAGGCTTAACATGGTTCTGGATTTTGATCTGCTGCGAATGTAATCGCCAACCCACCGTTTAAAAAGACTTCAAACGGGTCAACTTGCAAATCATCAGGAAAACCTTACTAACCCAGAACAGGTAAACTCAAAAGATCAATCTCCTCCACCACATCCCCCACACGAGCTCCCTCCATCAGAACCACAGGAGCTCTCGCTACCCAAGTCCGACCCAGAACCGGAACCCGAAGAAGAAGAGGTAGCATAGTAGCTGGTAATCACCGGCGCAAATGTTGCCACCGGCGCACCGGTATAAAAATAATCCCACTCAGCGTTATCGCGAACCCCGGTCGTGCTGCTTCTAACATAATGAGATAATACCTCCTTCCGTATCAGCACATACGAAAGCCAGGAAAGGAAAACAAACGACGCAAAGGCAAGTCCCAATAATAACGCGACCAAAAAGCCTACAGGTTTCTCGCGAACAAGTCCCGTCATTAACCTCGCAGCTCCCGGGAGGATCATCAACATGATCACACCGAAATTCAAATAGAACAGGTTGCCAAATGCCTTCGACTTTATAAAAAACTTCCCGAATGCCATCATCACATTATTAGCATTGGTGAATGCAGGTTGTGAACCGAAATATTTCAACCGCGAGCCATAATCACCCGGTGAATCCCAAAATTCTTTAAGAATTATATGTTCCTCCGCACTTACAGGCAAAGCATTACCTGTAGTTTTTATTTTTCCGTCCTTATCAACATCCAGCTTTCCATTGGCAATCATCTTGTTCGTCCTCAGGTGAACAACAAATTCCGATTTCTGTTTCTTCAAGAACACAAGCTCCGATACATCCAACGAGAATATGAAAGAATTCCTGTCGAACGAATTAACGATCGATCGCATCAGCTGACGATCAATAATTGCCAGCACAACGAAAACCAGAACAATAGACGAAATGTAAATCGCGAAGAACATTCCACTGCCGAGATCAGTATAGATCGGTCGCAAAAGGAAATATGCTGGGATCAGCAACACGGCGGCGATCATCAGCCCGGTAATGATCACAGTCCTGATCTTAAACTTCGCCTTCGGCAGATTCAATGAATCATACATCGTATCGAAGTCCCAAATATCTTTCGGCGCTTCGCCAAACTCCTCTTTATAAAGTTTCTTTGTATATCCTTTTGCCGCCTGGAATCTTTCTGCATCGAAACGGCTTCGTGTCGACGGCACGTGCTGAATGTTCTTACCGAGCAGCTTGCAGAGATCGGAATAAGAGTGTGTGAATGTGAGGTGCTGATGCCAGACTGCGTCCACGATCTTCGAAGGTGAAACCATCGCATCCGATATCGCCGCGAGATACATAAATCTCTTGTATTCAATGATCGCACGGCGCGTGAAATCATACGTCCAGAAATTCTCTTTCGCAAGCCTGACACTAAAAGTATACTCCGACATCGGCTGGTCGGGATCGAATTCAAGAACGCTGTCGTAGAGGGTGGGGTTCGACTTCATCTTATTTGAAATTGGACATTTTTCTTCAATCTTACGCCATGAAAAATTCTGCACTCGCCCTTCTTTTGCTCGCTACGCTCCTCTCCTGTTCAGAGAAAAAATCCGCTGAACTCTCAGAACAGATCTTCGAGAAACATATTGCCACACTCGCCTCCGATGATTTCGGGGGACGCATGCCCTTCAGCGAAGGCGAAAAGAAAACCATCGATTACCTGCAGCAACAATTCAAAACGATCGGCATCGAACCCGGTAACGGCAACTCTTATTTACAAGAAGTTCCCCTCGTCGAGATCACTGCTACAATTGATCCCGAGATGATCATCACAAAAGGAAAACAGGAGACATTGATAAAAGGCAGCGAAGGCTTCGTGATGTGGACCGAGCGCCTCGACAGTGCTATCGAATTTAAAGACGACGACATCGTGTTCGCTGGCTTCGGTGCCGTTGCACCCGAATACAACTGGAACGACTACGAAGGCCTCGATGTAAAAGGTAAGATCGTGCTGGTGCTCGTAAACGATCCTGGCTTTGGCGGAAGCGACACCACATTTTTCAAAGGAAGCACCATGACTTATTATGGCCGTTGGACATACAAGTTCGAGGAAGCTGCGCGCCAGGGTGCGAAAGGATGTTTCGTTATTCACAACGAGATCCCTGCAGGTTATGGTTACAACGTTCCTCAAAACAACTGGAATGCTCCCCACCTCTATCTCGATAAAGGTGCAAGCAAGGAATACAAATGTGCAGGCGTGGGTTGGATCCCAATGCAAACTGCAGCGAAACTTTTTCAACTCGCGGGATTAAACTTCGGCGAAGAACAGTCTGCCGCACGCAAGCCCGGCTTCAAAGGAAAATCACTCGGTCTCAAAGCAACAGTCGGCATGACCGTGAGGACGAAGTATGATAAAAGTTATAATATCATCGGTAAGATCACCGGTAAAACAAAGCCCGACGAATACATTCTTTATTCAGCGCACTGGGATCATATCGGTATCGGCCGCCCCGACGACACAGGCGATACTATTAATAACGGCGCCGAAGACAATGCAACCGGCACCGCAGGCATGCTCGAAGTCGCAAGATTATTTAAGTCGGGAGAGCAACCCGACAGAACCGTTGTGTTTCTAGCTGTCACTGCCGAAGAGCAGGGCTTGCAGGGATCTGCTTACTACGCACAAAATCCGATCTATTCCCGCGACAGCACCGTTGCCAATATCAACATCGATGGACTCGGTTCTTACGGTCAAATGAAAGACATCGTTGTGATTGGGACCGGTCAATCGCAACTCGAAGATTATTTGAAAGAAGAAGCAACAAAGACCGGACGTTATGTTGCCAAAGAACCTCAGCCCGAAGCAGGATATTATTTCCGTTCCGATCATTTCAACTTTGCAAAGATTGGTATTCCCGCTTTGTTCACAGCAACAGGTATCGATCACGTTACGAAAGGTCCAGACTACGGACGACAACTCCAGGATGAATTCCGCCGGAAGCATTATCATCAACCATCGGATGAATATGATTCGGCAACGTGGAATTCCGATGGAGCACTCTCCGATTTAAACTTACTCTATCTCGTTGGTAAGCGACTGGCGTTCGGAGCTGAGTGGCCTCAATGGAAAGATAATTCGGAGTTCAAACAGTTGCGGAACAAGTAAATGGTTTCCGACAGCATTCTCACTTTTCTGAAAGATCTTAAGATCACGGCAAAACTCCCGAAAGGTGTAGAGGTGCTTTCTCCTTATGAAAACCTACAGACCTTCGGGCTCTGCAAGCAATTCTATCATAAATATTATCACGACGACAAGCAACGAACACTGTTGCTAGGAATCAATCCGGGAAGATTTGGCTCTGGCCTGACTGGCGTTTCGTTTACCGATCCGGTTAAGCTCGAAAAGTATTGCGGCATCCCGAATGATCTCCCGAAGAAAGTAGAGCTATCGGCCGACTTCATTTACGCGATGATCCATGAGTATGGTGGGATCGAATCGTTTTACGACAAGTACTTTATTTCGTCCGTGTGCCCGCTGGGATTTATTTCCGGGGGAAAGAATATTAACTATTATGATATTCCTAAGTTGGAGAAAGCGATTACACCATTTATTATCGAATCGCTCAATAAGCTGATCGACATGGGAATGTCTCCCGAAAAAGTCTTTTGTATCGGTGGTGATAAAAACCTGAAATCACTCACACGCCTCAACGAGAAGCATCATTGGTTTAAAGAGATTTTTCCTTTACCGCATCCCAGGTTTATCATGCAATACAGAAGAAAAAAAATGAAAGAGTATGTTGAGCTCTGGCTCAGAACATTGAACATTGAACATTGAATAACCAACACCCAATCACTGCTCCCTCCGCTTAACCCCTCGCACCGCCTTCGCCGTCCACGGATCCTCCGGCCACGAATGCTTCGGATAACGACGATGTAATTCCTTTCTCACTTCATGATAAGTGTTCGTCCAAAAGCTCCGAAGATCCTGCGTTACCTGCACAGGCTTATATCCGGGCGACAGCAGGTGGATTAAAATTTTTGTCCGGCCGTCGTTCACAGTCGGCGTCTCTAACAAACCAAACAGCTCTTGTAGTCGAACTTCCATTACAGGATCACTTCCGTCATTCGAATAGTTTAATCGTATCATCGATCCACTCGGCACTTCCATTCTTGCAGGTGCAAGCCGATCTAATTTTCCCTGGAGCTCCCATTCAAGCATCGACGTTAGTATCATGTTGAGATCTAATCGTTCGAGCTCTGTTCTCTTCGAAATATTCTCGAGGTAAGGTGACAACCACGTCCCCAATGTGCTCAATAGCGCGTCATCGGAAACGTCGGGCCACTCCGCTCCTCGCCATTTTCTTAAACTCATTACTCTCGATTGCCACTGCGTTTGATCGTCACTCCAACCAAGTATTTTCAAACCCTCCTCACTAATAACATCGCACAGAACGGCCACTCGCTTAACCGGATCTATCTTCGTTAGTGGTCTTGATTTCAATACGAGACTGCCAACCCGGGAATCGAGACTCGAAACCAATAACTGTCTTTCTTTATCCCACTTAACACTTTCATGTTCTACCGCCAAATGTTTGAGGTCGTCTTCATTCAATGGCGCAGCGAGAAAGATCTTCCCTTCGCCCGATCCTCCATCCAAATGAGCAACTGCCAGCCACGACTCGCGTGTCAGCGGGTCGTTTGCCGGTAACCGGACGGCACGACCGTTAGCGAGTTTGTAACGTTCACTGTGTTTGCCTTCCTGCCTTGCAATTCTTTCAGGGTACGCTGCAGCCAACAACTCGCCAACCTGTTCATCGGGAACAATCGCCGACGATGACTTTACATTGAACATCCTCCTCCACGAAGCAGAAAGTTTTTCGATACGATCGAGAACATTTCTATCGGCTTGTGTCCGTTCGCCTGCACGGTATTTTCGGAGCAGGTCGATGCGGAGAGAAAGGTCGGCACCGCCATCGCGCAGCGGGTCGCGTTCTTCCAGCAACGCAGCAACATCCGCTGCCACGGCCATCACATCATTGCCGATGCCTTTCGCTGCCAGCAACATGTGCGCGATCCGCGGATGTGTAGGCAGCTTCAACATCTCTTTTCCTCGTGAAGTGATGATGTTGTTGTCGGACGCGTCGAGTTGATCCAACAGTTCCTTCGCCTGGTTCACCGCTCCGGGCGGCGGCGTGGTGACCCAATTCAATTCATTCACATTCTTAATGCCCCATTGATATAACTCGAGCATCATCGGTGCAAGATCTGCTTCTTCAATCTCCGGCTTGCGCGATGCCTGCAGGTGATGTTGAGTTGCTTCGGGCCAAAGCCGGTAACAAACTCCGGGTCCCAGTCTTCCCGCACGACCAGCTCTTTGATCGGCAGCGTCGCGGGTAACACGCACGGTCTCCAATCTTGTTAACCCGCTTCGAACATCATATCGCGGTACACGCGAGTAACCACAATCCACAACGATCTTCACTCCTTCTATCGTCAACGACGTTTCAGCTATCGACGTGGCCAGGATGATCTTTCGCGCTCCTCCTGCATCCGGCATCAACGCTTCCTGTTGTTGTCGCGGCGGCAGATCTCCATAAAGGACATGAATTCTCGCACCGACATTATTTTCTTCCAGCAAGTGTTGTGTTCGTAAGATCTCACCCGCACCCGGAAGAAATGCAAGTATATCGCCACCCGATTCACTTAATGCCTTGTTGATTGCTTTCGCCACGCGAATGTGCAGTTGAGCATCAGGGTCGATATTGAGATAACATTTCTCCACTTCGAATTGCCTGCCAGTGCTTGTGATTACCGGCGCGTTCAACTTCGCAGAAAGATCTGCGCTGTCGAGCGTTGCCGACATGATCAGGATCTTAAGATCCGGACGCAACACCTGCTGCACCTGTAAACTCAGCGCGAGCGCGAGATCGGCTTGCAGGCTTCGTTCATGAAATTCGTCGAAGATGATCATCCCGATATCCTCGAGTGAATTATCTGATTGTATCATCCGGGTGAGAATGCCTTCGGTAACAACATGAAGTTGTGTACGAGCACTCACCTTCGACTCAAACCTCACGCTATAGCCAACGGTGTTGCCAGGTTCTTCATCTTTCAGTGAAGCCATACGCATAGCAACAGCTCTCGCCGCTAAACGTCGCGGTTCAAGCATAACAATCTTCTTTTCACCTGATAATAAATAGAGTGGCAGTATTGTCGATTTCCCCGCGCCGGGCGGAGCCTGGAGGATAACAATAGGATGCTCCCGGAGCGCAGCCCGCAGGTCTTCGAGTATGTCTAAAACAGGATATTCCATTGATCCCAATATGGGAATTATCTTCTTATTTCCGGACCGGCAAACCTGTGAAAATGCCAAAAATGCCCTTTTCAGGGTCGCCTGTGCATGGTATGTGCTTTGTATTTAGTCCGTCAAAATTAAAGCTCTCCCACTTTTATGAAAACGGTCTTCATTCTCGACACTGATCCTTCACAGCAAAACCAAATGAAACAGCACCTGTCCGCTATGGGCTACGCGGTTCGTTCGTTCTTTACTGCCGACGAGTTCGAAAGCTCGAATGAAAAACCTTTCATGATCATCCTCGATGAAAAGATGGAAAACAAAGACAGGTTTAGCATGCTGTTCCTGAAGAAAGTTCATAAGAAAATGTCGCGCGTACCGGTGATCTATATGGTGAACAGGCCCGACAGGAAATTGATCAATGATGCAAAGAAAACCGGTGCTTACGAAGTGATCGAAAAGAACTCTGCAGCTTTTGTAAATCTGCGTACCACGCTGGATAAACTTGTTAAGGAACCCACTTCGAACTGGTTCTCGAGACTCTTTATCAAGAAGCAATCTCAGAACCTTCCCGCATTGAGCGTGTAATCACTTACGCGTAATAGAAATATTAGTCAGGTTGTTGGTTTTATCTATGGGCCAGGTGTATGTCGCACCTGGCACTTCTATTTTAGTGAAGTCCGAATTCACAGTTCCGTTCGTGAACTCTATAGAATAATCATACGTGAGCTTCGAATCGTTCGCATTGATCCTGAGCGATGAGATGGTTGGCGGATTAACTCCATCGAAGATAACTTCTGCATTACCTGCCGTGCCGTCTACTCGAATTGTTTGATTCGTAACATTCCACGTCGTTCCGCTTTTCGTGAGAGTGAAATCAACACTGATCTTACTATCGGGCGTTGTGTAAGTCCAGTTACCTTCTGCTGACGAAAACTTTGGATCGTCGTCTTTCTTGCACGCATTTAACAACACAATTAAAGCGAGACATAATGCTGATATCGTTCTCATATTCTTGCCTGGTAGGTATAAAGTTCAAAGTATCTTCCCTTCTTTTCTATTAACTCTTCGTGGCGTCCGCGTTCCACGATATTTCCATGTTCAATGACAAGGATCTGGTCAGCTTGTCTGATGGTGCTCAGCCTGTGAGCAATTACAAAGGTAGTACGATTGGCCATCAGTTGCTTGAGACTTGCCTGGATGTACGATTCGCTTTCAGTATCGAGATTTGAAGTTGCCTCATCGAGAATAAGAACACGCGGATCGGCGAGTATCGCCCTGGCAATTGCTATGCGTTGTCGTTGTCCACCCGAGAGCTTAACGCCGCGTTCGCCGATTAAAGTATCGAGACCGTTCTCGAAGCGGTTAGAAAATTCATCCACGTGGGCGGCCTTCACCGCTTCGAGCACTTGTTGCTCCGTGGCATTCGGCCTTGGGAAAAGAATGTTTTCGCGAATAGTGCCTTCAAAAAGAAAATCGTCTTGCAGCACAACGCCGAGTTGATTGCGGAAGCTTTCAAGCGAGACCTTCGTGAGATCTTTTCCGTCGAGCGTGATAAGTCCTGCTGTGGGGTTCATGAATGTTGCCACGAGACCGGCGATGGTTGTCTTTCCCGAACCCGATGTTCCCACGAGCGCAGTAACGCTTCCCGATGGAGCAGAGAAGCTGATGTTCTTCAACACATCTTTTCCTTCGTCGTAAGCAAACGACACATCTTTGAATTCGAAGTCGCCTTTAATAAGGCCGGCGCTTACTGTTCGAACGGAGCCGTCGTCTTCCATTTCGGCGTTCATCAACTCTTCGGTACGATCGAGACCGGCAAATGCTTCCGTTAACTGGCTCCCGATGTTACTCATCTGTACGATCGGCGCGATCATGAATGCGAGAAAGAGAGTGAATGATGTGAAATCGCCTGTGGTCATAGAACCGTCTATCATCCTGGATGCTCCGAAACCCATGATGGAAATGCTGGCGGCACCGAGAAGAAATGCTCCAAGGCTGGTAACAAAACTTGTCGTGGTGAGACTTTTCTTCACATTAAGAAACAACCGCTCAACACCTTGCTCAAAAATTTTCGTCTCCTGTTTTTCGGCGTTGAATCCTTTGATAACTCTAACGCCATTGAGTGTTTCGGTGAGGCGGCCAATCACTTCCGCATTGATCTTTCCACGATCGCGGAACAAAGGACGGATTGCGCCGAATGCTTTCATCGAAATAAATCCGAAAATGGCGATGGGCGCAAGTGCCATCAATGTCATCACAGGACTTATCGAGATCAACAGGAACAGTGATGCGATAGATGTGAGAACTCCGCCAAACAATTGTACCAGTCCGGTACCAACAAGATTTCGCACGCCTTCCACATCTGCCATGATGCGGCTCACCAGCGCACCGGACTTGTTGTTGTCGAAGAATTTCACTGGCAGTCGAAGAACATGCTGCTGTACCTGTGAACGCAGTTGTGAGATCAGCTTCTGCGCTTCAACACTTAATAATTGCGTAAGCCAATAAGATGTGAGAGCGCTAACGATGATCGCGCCGCTTACCACCAGCAAGAGGATCTTCAACGCCCCAAGATCCCGATGTGCTACCACTGCATCCATGAGGTATTTGCTCGACGCGGGGATCACGAGTGCCGCCGCGCGGCTTATGATGATCAGGACAAGTCCCAGGGCTACAATCCTCCAGCGCGGTAAGACTATAGTTCTGAATACTTTAGCGATGCTTACTTTTTGTTTGGCCATATTTAGACGTAAATTAACACGGGATCAAAATAAACAATTGTTCTTCCCTCAAAATTCAACCAACAACATGAAAACTTCACGAAGAGAATTTTTGAAGAAAAGCGCCCTCTCCATCGCCGCCTTTTCGATCGCAGCGGAATTGGCAGAGGCCAAATCAAAGAAAAAGAAACTGACCGGCATACAATTATACTCTGTCCGCGATGATATGACGAAAGATCCTTTGGCTACGCTGAAAGCTCTCGCAGCCCAGGGTTACAAACATGTTGAACACGCCTGGTACATCGACAGGAAATTTTACGGATGGAGCGCTTCGGAATTCAGGAAAGTTCTCGACGACCTCGGACTCCAGATGCCCAGCGGTCACACCGTGTTGAGTCTCCCACAACACTGGAACGAAACCACCAAAGATTTTACAGACAAGTGGAAATGGACAGTTGAAGACGCAGCTGTTGTTGGTCAGCAGTTCGTGATCAGTCCTTCCATGAGTAACGATGTTCGTAAATCGAAAGACAGTCTTCTTAAGTTGATGGACATCTTCAACAAGAGTGGTGAACTCTGCAAGAAGAATGGCGGAATGAAATTCGGATATCATAATCACGACTTCGAATTTGCAGAACAACTCGACGGTGAAAGTCTGTATGACATCATCCTCAAGAATACCGACAAAAATCTCGTGATCCACCAGCTCGACATCGGTAACCTTTATAACGGTGGTGCTAAAGCAGATGACATTATGAAGAAGTGGGCGGGCCGTTTCTCATCGATGCACGTAAAAGACGAGATCAAATCGACTGGAGCAGATTCACATGAAAGATACGAGAGCACGATCCTTGGAACTGGTATCGTACCGGTGAAAGATGTGGTCGATATGGGAAAGAAGACGGGAACGATACATTTCATTATAGAACAAGAGTCTTACCAGGGAAAAACTCCGCTGGATTGTGCGAAGCAGGATTTGGAAATAATGAAAAAATGGGGATATTAATCCATAATAGAAATTTATAATCGTCTTCATGGTTGTAATCAACAGCTTCGCAGAATTCGAAAAATATGTGGGGAAGGAATTGGGAGTTTCGGATTATCTAACAGTCACTCAAAAACAGATCAACCAGTTTGCAGAGGCAACGCTCGACCATCAGTGGATCCATACTGATCCGGAGCGTGCAGCGAAAGAAAGCCCGTTCGGTAAAACGATAGCACACGGCTTTCTTACGCTCTCTGTGATCCCATATTTGTGGGACCAGATTGCCCAGGTTAACAACATAAAGATGCTCGTGAACTACGGCATCGAGTCGCTGAAATTTAACCAGCCTGTTGTGGTCGACAGCGAAGTGCGAATGCGTGTCAACCTGCAGTCGATCGTGAACCTGCGGGGCATCGCCAAAGCATCGCTCAGTGCGTCGCTGGAGATCAAAGGCAATCCAAAGCCGGCCTTCATCGCGACTATCATATTCCTCTATCATTTCAAGTAATTTTCCCGCAAACGATTTAACTCGTCATAAGTGCGATAACCTTACGTTTACCAACTGCGTGCCTGCAGCATCCGTTATCTTTGTAATTAGAATCAAACAATTATGGATGTTCAAGTAATAGGATTGGCAGCAGGCTCACTTACCACGGTAGCATTTCTGCCGCAGGTGATCAAGACCTGGAAGAGCGGATCGGCCAAAGACCTGTCGCTGGGTATGTTCTCATTTTTTTGTCTTGGCGTTTTATTGTGGCTCGTCTACGGGATCCTTACAAAAGATACCCCGGTGATCGCCGCCAACCTCGCGACATTGATCCTGGCTTCAACAATTTTATTCTTCAAACTGAGGTTTAAAGAATAAAGTTAGTCTGGTCTTTCACCTCGCCATTTCTTTTTCTCGGAATGGCGTTTCTTCTGTGATATTCTTTTTTGCACCGAAGACTTACTGGGCTTCGTTGCCTTTCTTTTTTTCCTTTCTGTAAATGCTTTCACCAGGAGTGCGTCAAATTTTTTGATGACCAACTCTTTATTCTCCAGCTGCGATCTGCTCTCCTGTGATTGAAGAATTATGGTGTCTGCTTTCAGCTTCTCTTTTTGATCAGCACTAAGGATCCTGGAACCCACAACATCAAATCTCAAGATAACCTTGCTCTCCACTTTATTAACATTTTGCCCTCCCGGTCCACCACTGCGGGCGGTCGAGAATTCAACTTCAGACTGAAGCATTATGTAATCGGGCTTTTTCATTCGGCGATTATCATTTAGATTGTATCATGACCAGCAAAATTAATCGTCGTTCCTTCCTTAAGCAAAGCGCCCTTGCTACTGCAGGCTTCGCCATCCTTCCTTCACTTCTCAAGTCCGCACCAAGCGACACCGTCAGGATCGCTCACATCGGTCTCGGTGGTATGGGCAACAACCACATGAACTGGTTTGCCAAACTCCCCGGCGTGGAGATCGTTGCCCTTTGCGATGTTGATGAAGATCATCTCAACGGAACATTCAAGAAGCTGCAGGACATGGTGCCCAACAGTAAAGCACAACTCGTTGGCGACTTCCGTCGCGTGCTCGATATGAAAGACGTCGATGCGATCACAGTCGCCACACCCGACCACTGGCATGCACCGATTGCTACACTCGCCTTCCAGGCAGGTAAAGATGTTTATGGTGAAAAACCATTGTCGTACTGCGTTCGCGAAGGTAAGATCATGCTGAAGAATCAAAAGAAATATGACCGCGTGTTCCAGCTCGGAACTCAAATACATGCCGGCGACAATTATCATCGCGTTGCCGAGATCATCAGGTCCGGCGCCATCGGCAATGTTCACACCGTGCGTTTGTGGAAGACAGGATTCTCGCCAGGTCTTGGCAATCCAACACCCACGGCGCCACCAAAAAATCTGAACTGGGGACATGTGGCTCGGACCCGCTCCGTATGCCGAATACTACCCCGAAAGATGTCATTTCACTTATCGTTACTTCCTCGATTACTCGGGCGGAGTGTTCGCCGACTTCTGGTGTCATATCGCCGATATCGTTTGGTGGTCGATACGTCCAACAGGTTTGAAAAGTGTTGTTGCGCGCGGTGAGAAAACCGACGGTGTTGCTACAGCACCCAAGTGGCTCGATGCAGATTATGAATTCGAGAACCTGAAGTTGTATTGGACCAGCCAGGTTCCCGACGTTCCCGGTGCCGAGGGCAAACATATCGGTGCATACTTCGAAGGCGACAAAGGCACACTCGTATGCGATTATGAAACCATGCAGGTAACGATCAACGGCGAGACCGTAAACGATCTTCCGAACGTGCCGAAGACAATCCCGAGATCACCCGGTCATCAGCAGAATTTCATCGATGCAGTTAAATCGAGAACACAACCCGAATCGAATCTTGCGTATGCACGCGAGATGACGATGCCCATGCACTTAGCGTTGATCTCGTGGCGATTGAATCGTAAGCTTGAATGGAATGCGAAGAAGGAAAAATTCAGGGGCGATAAAGAAGCAACGGCGCTGTTGAGCCGTGAACCGCGGAAGCCCTGGAACTTAATTTAAGATCTTAACCATTTCAGGAACTTACCGAAGATTCCCTTCGGTGGTTCCTTAACTTCAACATCTTCAACAACCGTCTGTTCTTCGAAGCGCCGAACAGCTTTTGTTGGCACCGACTTCACTTTATTGTAATAGTGATTGGTACGTTTCTCTTTTTGTTTCGCAGCACTCTCCTGCCTTCTCTTTTCCTCTTCGCGTGCTTCCTGCTGACGTTTTTGTTCGAGAGGATTTACCCAATCGCGGTCGCGACGGGTGTTGTTTCTCTTCTGGAATTCTCTCTTTGACTGTTGACTGCTTTGCTGCTCCGCTTGTTCTTCGGTGGTTGGCTCTGCTTTCTTTTTGGGCTCGGGGAGGTCGATCTTGCCAAGCACTTTCAATCCCTGGAGTTCGACTTTTGAAACACGGATCACCTCGACGGGCGCGTCGGGTGTTGGTTGCTCTTCGGCTCCGGCATCTGGCGTTGGTGTTTCGATCTCTTTCACTTCCGAAACCTCCCCGGTTACAACCAGCCTTCCGGGGGCGAAGTGGCCGATAACTTTATCAACGATCTCCTGGTCGAGACGCGAATTTGCATCTACGCTTTGTTTGCCAAGAAATTCCACGATATCCGAGGGAGGAATGCCAAGGTTTCGGGCTAGCTGACTTATGCGCATAAGCAGCAAATATATAAAAAAGTGGAGGTAGCTCTTTTTAAAAGCTACCCCCGACAAACAACTACACAAAACTTAAATCAACCTCACATATCTTATATAAACTTCACATACTGGCTCACCTTCCACTTCCCGTCGATCATCAGGCTCCGCTCGATCAGCAGGTCGAACTTTTTGCCGTCCTGCCCGAACGTGATCTTCATTGTCGAGAAGCCAGTCGTCGCTTCCGGAAGTTCCACCGACACAACCGTTACGTCCGACCAGTCGATGTTACGCTTCTCCGCTTCATCAACCAGGGTTGCGTAGGCTCTTCGAACAGCAGGCAATAATTCCATCGAATAAGTCTTCGCGAAATCTTTCTTCGCTGCATCGAGATTCAGTCCATAGAACGATTCGTTGTTGTCCATCTGGCGATGAAACTCAGCAAGGGTTGGGAACAGCGCCACAAACTTTGCTTCGGAAGATTGACGGAGTGCCGATACAATTCCGCGCGCCGTTACTTCTGCAGGACGCAGGTTATCGATCGTACGATCTGCAGAGAATGAACTGAGAGTAAGCGTTGCCGCAAGTACTAAGGGTGTTACGTTTTTCATATTATTGATTGATTGTATTAATTGATTGGAGCTTGTCCATCGTAATAATTGGAGGCACAAGATTGTCTACCGGTTTCAACGACTTCAGGTAAGTGAACACGGCCCTGAGATCTTCGTCGCTAAAGTTCTGGTACATCTGCCATGGCATCGGAGGCATCAACGGCCTGCTTTTCTCGAGACCTTTATACTTTCCTTTCCTGATCGCCGTCTCGAACTGTTCGAAAGTCCAGTTGCCAATACCTGTATCATCCGGTGTCAGGTTAGCAGCGTATGAAATTCCCCACGGACCTTTCGCGGCTGTCTGACCCGGAGCGAACAACGCTGTTCCCGGGGGAAGCGAAGGACCATCCGGGAATGGCTGTTCATGTGGATGGCCTGAGAGCAAACGACTGGTATCCGGAACCGGTCCAAACTCAGTCATTACTTTTGGCGAATGACAGTCATGACATCCACCTATCTTGACCAGATAACTTCCTTTTTTGATCAATTCATCTTTCGACAATTGAACTTTACCCGGTTGTTCGCGTACGGGTCTGTCGCACGATGTAAGTACAATGGCAACTGCAGCTGTAGCGATAAGACTAAACGATTTCATTTTCTTTTTCTTGAATTGTTTGTGAGCAGTTTTACGGCAGGGGTTAGCCGGACATCCTACGAGAAAAAGAGTATTACCTACGCGAAATCACTTTTCAGGAAACATCATTGAAACATCATTATCGACATAAGGAAATCTCCGTATTCCATTTAATAAAACATGTCTAAACATGCATTTTTGAAACCCAATTCCCTTTTTTTCGTGAAGGACCATTGTTTATAAGCCATAACACCCCCTTGATGAACAGTATCTACAACTTCACCACCATCGATGCACCTAAAGTCACTTTGAAGCAGGAGACCGAGTTTCCATTTGCAGAGCTGTGTGAAGTGCCAAGCATTGTTGACGATGAGACACGGCGTGAGCTTGCCGATATAAATCTCTTCGATATGCACTTACCCAACTTCGCGATGAGGATCTCGCAGGGCAAGTACAAGCACAATGTGTTGATGGTGAACTCTGGTAATGTGGGTCTCGAATACCTGGGCAGTTGTTTATTCCTGGAAGGAAATGTGAAGACAAGACTTCGCGTCGATACCAACTGTATGGAATCGCCGGTGGGAACTCAAAATTTTAAGTACGATCCTAACAACGAGTTTCGTCATTGGCTTCCCGCGAATGTGCCGTTTCGCATTGCACATTTTTCTGTGTCGCCAGATCATTTTCTGCAGTTCCTTCCCGATGGTGAAAGCTGGTCGGAAAATTTAAAGACGCGCATCCTTCGAAGAGAACGCATTCTTGGCCAGAGAACTCCAGCGATCACACTTGCACAGGCACAGGCACTACAACTTGTTCTTAATTGTCCGCTTGGTGGCAAGCTTGGACAAACGATGATCGAAACAGCTATCGTACAGATCATGTTGCTGAATCTTCATTCGTTGTTCCAGGTAGAAGAAGCGCAACGTTCCGATGTTTCGCAGAAGGACAGGAACATGGCGAATGCCGTGAAAGATCATATCGGAAATACTTATCTCGCCGATCACACATTAAATGATCTCACAAAACATTTCGCCACGAACACCAACAAGCTGATGAGTGTGTTCAAGAAAGTATTCGGCATGAGTATCTTCGAATACATCGGCGATCTTCGAATGAAACACGCGCACGATCTGCTGGCCAAAGAAGATCTTACTGTTACGGAAGTATCGAAGCTTGTTGGATACAAGAATCCAAATCACTTCTCTGCAGCTTTCAAGAAAAAATTCGGTGTTAGTCCAGTGAAGGTCGGAAGCTAGTGATGCCGGGCAGGCTGATGTCAACAACACTCCAGTAACCGGTTGCCGTATCTTTCTTAAAGTTGATCACGCATTCGCCTTTCAGCTGTTCGCGAACGCCGTAATGTTGCTGTGAAAGATAGATCAGCGTTGCTGTGATCTGCCCTCGGCCGTTCACTTCATCTACAGATACTTCATTCACGTGCAGCTCACGGATCTCGAGAAACGAATGTCGCTGCTGAAATCCCATAACGAGCGAGCTGAATCCGTGAAAGTCGTGCGAGATGCCATTGCATTTTACGATGGCGCCAACCCAAACAGAATCATATTCGGCGCGCCACTCGTGGTTATAGATGCTTTTGATCAGATCGATGCCGATGCGTTCTATCTCGTACTGGTTGTTCATATGAAAGTCCTCGTAAGTAAAATGATTCACCAGGCCAGGCATGCGTATGTCGTCCATCTCCACGCCGAACAGTTCGGTTGTTACAAACTTGTAGATGACCCTGTCGTCGTATTCGCACATGCAGTCGAGCTGAATGCCGTGTGCGCGCATGACCGACAGGAGTCGTTCCAGTTCGGCGGTAACCTGGTTTTTGTCCAGGTCTTCGATAGCAGTAAAAGTCGGGCGGTTAATGTAATCGTACACGCTGATGCGTCCACAGTGCCTGTATAGCTCTTCGTGGTCGCAGATGTACCGGAGCCACTTGTTCTCCAGTTCAGGACTAAGCCCGTTCGACTCATAGTACCGCATGCCGTGTTCGCGCTCCAGTCGTTGCTTTAAAAGCTCGTTGCTGGTGCGCAGCTCATCGTTGTCAGGAATATCTTTCTGATCCATAGGGCGATTGTTTTGGTTGATGGCCAAAACTATAAGGCCGTTTGAGGCAATCGCTGCATTTCGGGCAGTATTGCTCCAGATCGTCAGGTTTTCCTGACCCCGTAACAAGTACGGGGCTGACTATAGTCACTTGTGCGGGCTCAAATACACAAGTGATATGAGAATTTTTATTGACTAACTAATTCTTTGGGATCTTACTCTTTCGCGTCGTTGATCTCCAGCCAGTATCCATCCGGATCGCGAAGCCAGAGTTGCTTTATCTTATCTACTCTCAACGAGAACACGTTCTTGTTGCCTTGCACGTCTTCGAACTCGATCTTGTTCTTCTTCAGCACCTCCACGAACTTGTCAACCGATGGTACCGAATAGCAGGTGTGCGTGTTCTTATAATATTCTTTCTTTTCTGTCGATCCTTCAATGATGTGAAGTGCCGACTTAGGACCGGTCTTCATCCAAACATGTTTCCCGTCATGAAACGGTTCGGCTATCGTATCGAGGCCGATAATGTCGTGATAGAATTTCGCGCTCGCTTTGCAATCAACCACGAATACCGCAGTGTGATTGATCGTGACTTTCTGAGCAAACGATGTAATCGAAACGACGAGGCCGAGACCGATCATCATCAAAGTGTACCTTTTCATAATGGGAAGTTTATTACCAAATATAATTGTTGTGCTTAAATTAGAAGCCTCGGTTTATTTAAACGCCCCAAATTAATGACGACCCTGACAACAGAAGGACCCGCCTCACTTCGCCCAGAGCTACGTGAAGGCGCAGTATGGTCAACCTGGCGAAAGATCGCCTTCCGGTTCGCGTTCATCTACATCATTCTTTACACAACGCCGTGGGCATTGCCAACTTCGGGAATTCCATGGCTTTACAATGTCACACAGTTCTACGACCAGGGCTGGAGCTGGCTCGTAACGCTCTTTAACACACATTTCTTCACGGTAGCCGACGAGCTCGTGCCCGTTAACGGCAGCGGCGATACATCCTTTGCCTGGTCGCAGCTGTGGTTCATGATATGTTTTGGCATCGTGGCAACCGCCATCTGGTCGGTGCTCGACCGCAAAAGAAAGAACTATGAAGTAATGGATTACTGGCTGCGGATCTGTGTACGTTACTACATCTCGTTCTTCTGTCTTTCTTATGGCATCATCAAGCTGTTTGCCATGCAGATGATCTTCCCGAGCCTGAGTCAGCTCGCAACACCGTTGGGGCGATTTCCTCCCGATGCGTTTGTCGTGGCTGTTCAATCGGCTATTCAACGCCTTTACCAGGTATTCTCCGGTGCTATGGAGACTATCGCGGGGCTGTTGCTGATCAACCGAAAAACGGTAACACTCGGGTTGATCGTGGCATCCGGTGTGTTCATGCAGGTGTTCGTCTTGAACATGTCGTACGACATACCGGTAAAACTGTTCTCAGCTTCATTTACTGGTGTTGACAGTATACCTGCTTTCGTATGAATTTAAAACGGCTTACAGATTCTTTTTCTTAAACCGTGTAACGTCGCCCGATACGTTTTTCAATGTACAGTTTCGCAAGAAATGGATGCGATACGCAAGAAATATCGCAAAGATCGCATTCGTGATACTCACCGTCATTATCCCGATATTCGAATCGTACGATTACCGCAAGTCGTTCGAAGCGAGAACGGAAACGAAGCCGGTCAGGAGAGGTGTTTATAATGTAGACCTGTCGTAAAGAACAATAGAGATACCATCCCTGCCCTTGCAACCGACACGACACGCTGGAAGGAAATAATTTTCGATGCACGGGGTTTGGGTAGTTTAATAAGCCACGACACTTTATTCTGGCATCGTTATGGTCGCGCCTATTTCAATTATAAGCCAGATACGCTCCGCAGTCTTCTTGAGATCAGAAAAGACCCGTACGATTCACTTCCATTTATGACGATGAAGTACAAATTTCCCGATGAATCGCACCCATGATGCTTTGGACGCATTACAAAGGAGATTCTATATATATGCATCTTGTGAGAACAGACAGGCGTTTTCAACTTGCGGAAAAACAATTTCACTGGTTAACAGAATATAATAGATGAAGATTGTTGCGCGAAGGATACGCAAAGAAGTCTTAAATGATTAAAGGAACTGTAAATTGGGCATCATCGGTTGTGGCGATGTCTGTGAAGTTAAGAGCGGACCTGCATTCAGCTAGTGCCCGATTCAAAACTCGTTGCAGTAATGCGCCGCGACGAAGAAAAAGCCGCCGACTTCCGCCCGACGTCACAATGTTCCAAAGTATTATTCCGACGCCTTACGAAGCTCATCAGCGACCGGAAGTAAATGCCATCTACGTTGCAACGCCTCCCTCCTCTCACGCTATGTACATGGAAGAAGCGCTGAAGGCCGGCAAGCCCGTGTATGTCGAAAAGCCCATCACTACAAGCGCCGATTCATGCAGCAAGATGATCGACACAAAAAACAAACTCAATGGTTTTGTTTCAGTAGCACATTACCGTCGCGAGCTGGCGTTGTTCAGGAAAGTAAAAGAACTTATCTCGTCGGGTGAGATTGGCCGCGTTACGCTCATGAAGCTCAGCACGCTTCAACCGAAGGCCCAGCAAGATCATCACGCAAACCAAAGACAACTGGCGCGTGCAGCCCGACATCAGCGGCGGCGGACTCTTCCACGATCTCTCGCCACACCAGCTGGATATTGCTTACTGGCTTTTTGGAAAGCCGAAAAGCGCTCGCGGCAATTCGGTGAATCAACTGAATATCTACAACGCTCCCGATATCGCTACCATAGAAGTCGTGTTCGATAAAAATATCTTACTCCAGGGAGTATGGGCATTCAATGTTGGCGAAAGCGCCACGCAGGATGTTTGCGAGATCGTTGGCACCGAAGCATCATTCGCTTTTCTTTCTTTAAGAAGTCGACAATAGAAATAAACGGAAGGATCATCGAAGCGGAATACCCCGAGAACATTCAGAAACCGATGATCGAGGCAGTAGTAAAATATTTTAAGGGCAATGGCGAAAATTCCCTGTTCGCTCGAAGATGCTTTAGTGGTAATGCAATTAATAGATTCAACAAATAACTAATATGAAAACACAATTACTCCTGATCGCTGGTGCATTGTTATCAGCTACCCTGCCTCAGCTTCGCTTATAATGCTTCGACGCAAGTAAAGCACGTTGTGGTATTTAAATACAAGTCAACCGCCACACCTCAACAGATCGAGCAGGTGACAACGGCATTCAAAGCATTGAAAGATAAGATTCCTGGAATCGTTTCTTTCGAATACGGAACCAACAACAGTCCCGAAAAACTGAACAAAGGATTTACGCATATATACCTGCTAACGTTCACCGATGCTGCTGCAAGAGGACGCGTATCTTCCGCATGCAGAGCACAAAAAATTCGGAGAATTGCTGGGCAAGCTCGGCGTACTCGAAGAGCCGTTCGTGGTTGACTTCGAAGTACAGAATAATAAGATTACTAAATAACGGCTACCGTAGCTTCAGCCATCTTCACCACCGTGTTGATGTTGACCTGCGTGATCTTAATGGCATAAAAGTAACAGTCTTACTTCTTTCACGTGGATCACACCGTCGGCCATGGCCATCTGGTACATTTTCACGAAGGCGCGAAGTTTTTCTTCCTCGGTACACTGGTGATCGAGTCGATCCCAATTTGGTACACTTCTCGTTCGGTTTTTCCCAGGATGGACTCGCGGATAGAGTCGAATAAGCGTGCTGGGATGGCCTCAGATTCACGAATTTTCTGGACGTACTCTATCTCCTTTTCGCTGATTTCGCCGTCAGAACTAACTAAAACGGAGATCAGGGCGAGAAGTCCGGTGGAGTATTGATTGAGATTTTTCATAAGCTGTTTTGGTGTTATTACCCAAATAGCGGGCCCCCGCCTTCGCCAAGGCTCCGGCGGGCGCGGCTTAATTCTCAATTCTCAATTTTCACCGTCCACGCGTATTCACAGGAAGTTTCTCGGGGAGGATAACAGTAAGGCTGTTGCCGTTTCGGCTCGTCTTAAGGGCTTCCATAGCCCTAAAAGGCTGATATTTGCTCTTGATCTGTAAGGGAAACCGTATTGATCGTCACTTTACGGTCGGCCGGCAGGCTGGTGATGATCGCATAGGTTGTCTTCCCGTCTTTGGCTCACGGTAAACCGTACATTATCCCCCCTCTTTATATTCCTGCCTCGCGTTGGTCGCGTAAATAGCCTCGCCATTTGCCTGCAGCCACTTTCCGATGTCGGCCAGGCGGGTAACGGTCTCGGCGGCACCGTGCCGTCGGCCTTGGGTCCGATATTTAATAGTAGTTCCCTCCTTTCGCAGCAACATCAACCAGGTTATGAACAAGCGTTTCCGACGACTTCCAGTTGTGATCGTTGGTCTTGAAACCCCAAGTGTCGTTCATCGTCATGCACGACTCCCAATCGAAGTTGGATGTGCCCGCCAGGATCTCTTGCTCCGGAGTTCCAAAGTCACCCGCTGCATCTTCGGTAGGCGTTCATTCCATTCATTACCCTTTCGTCCTTTGCCTATGCGGTTGTTGATGATGAGTGAAGGCTTCAACGATTTCAGATAAGCATATAATTCTTTGCCTTGTGGCTCAGTCCATTCATCTATCCATTCGCCGTCGAACCAAAGCACGGCAGGATCATAGTTGGTGATGAGCTCTTTCAATTGCGGCTTCAGATAGGTGTCGCGATACTTTGCCCAATCGGGATGTTCGGTGGATTGATGCGGATACTTTGCTGCCTTTGCATCGGGCTGATGCCAATCCATGATGGAATGATAGAAGCACATCTTAATGCCAGCATCTTTACATGCTGTCGAAAGTTCTTTAAGTATGTCCCTCTTGAATGGTGAGTTGTCGACGATATCGTAGTTGGTGACTTTCGAATCCCAAAGACAAAAGGCCATCGTGGTGTTTCGAAGTGATGACGATGTATTTTACACCGGCATCTTTTGCCATGCGCACCCATGCTTTCGCGTCGAATTTTTGTGGGTCGAATTGCTCTGCAAACTGTTCGTATTCGGGGATCGGGATCTTTGCGTCTTCCATGATCCATTCGCCAAGACCTTTGATCTCTTTGCCGTTGTATACGCCGGCGGGAACGGAGTAAGCACCCCCAGTGAATGAACATGCCGAAGCCGGCATCGCGCCACCACGCCATTCGTTTATCGCGATCGGCTTTACTTTCTGTTTGTGCGAATGATGTGGTGAAGACTGTGAGTGCAGTCAACAAGGAGGATGATCTTTCTCATTGGTTTAAGATGGTTCGATGATCAATTTACATAATATATGTGTGGTGCAAATACACATAGCGTATCAGTGGGTGCACAGGAAAAACTCATAAAAGCAAGTTAAAATCCGTCAATTATGCCTGTTTCCTGAAAAGTTCATTTACCCCGGGTTATTTTATCGCCAATATGCCTGTTATAGCGGTCTTTCTGACCGGATAACTAGTGTTGGTACACCTGTTGAATGAACTGGTATGCGAGGAGGAAAATTAGTTATACTCAACAATTGAAAGAGCTGCTAACTTCAGTGGATATACTGAATACGCTGCACGGCGGAGTAAGCGAACCACTTTTATCCGTAGTAGAGAAGCCAACAGGCCGCGAGGTTCGTGTCCGTGTTCCAGGCGTTGATCGTGAACTTGTGAAAGCTGAGATCAACAACAATGAGTTGTCGGTTTACTATATAATACCTGTTGAATCGAACGGGCATCTTATCAATATGCCCAAGGTTGTTTACAGGGACGTATTGCCATTATCGATAGAACTTAAGAACATAGAAGCTACTCTATAACTACGATGAACTGGTGATCACCTTGCCGTATAATCGCGCTACAGATGGTTACAATAAGAAGATAATTACAGACTTCTAAAATTTGTTTTTGTTCTCCCCGCTTCGGCGGGGAGAACGGACAAAAACGTTATTTTAGGTGTGAACTGGTAACCGCCGTTCACTCCTATGAAAAAACGTACATTTCTTAAACTCTCCTCAACGCTCGTAGCCAGCGCTGCCATTGCGCCCCTGGAATCCTGCCAACCGACGTCTAAAACAGAAACAGCCACTACAACTCCAGCAACAGGAGGTCACAACTGGGCAGGCAATATTCAATATTCTTCAAGTACTGTATTCGAACCCGCCACACCCGAGGAACTCGTGCAGATCATCCGTGGACAAACGATCATGTGAGAGTGCAGGGCACTCATCATTCATTCAATGGTATAGACGACAGCAAGTATGCTTTCGTGAGTATGTTGAAACTGAACGAAGTTGTCGGCCTGAATACTTCAGACATGACGGTTACTGTGCAGGGTGGAATGCGCTATGGTGAATTATGCAAGTGGCTTGAATCGAGAGGTTATGCCCTGCACAATCTTGCATCGCTGCCACATATTTCTGTTGGTGGTTCCATTGCCACAGCCACACACGGTTCCGGGGCGACAAGAATGGAAATCTTTCGTCGGCCGTACGCGGTTTCAGATACGTGAATTCAGCAGGCAGCCAGAATGATATGCCCGACGATGTGTTGAACAATTTCATCGTGCACCTTGTGTAGCACTGGGACCGATCGTTGAAGTTGACCTGAAAATTCAGCCGACCTATAAAGTACGTCAGTGGGTTTATCAATACTTACCGATGTCGGATCTTAAAGCACACTTCGACGAGATCTTCTCGAGCGGTTACAGCGTGAGCTTGTTTACCGATTGGAGTAAGGATACGATCAACCAGGTGTGGGTAAAGAAAAAAGTAACAGCTACCGATCCCGGTGATGCTCCCGCAACATTATTCGGTGCAAAAGCTGCGACCAAGATCTTCATCCTATCGAAAGTATTTCCGCGGTGAATTGCACACCGCAGATGGGCGTACCAGGTCCCTGGCATGAAAGACTTCCTCACTTCAAATTGGATTTCACCCCGAGTGCAGGCGAAGAATTACAGGCGGAATTATTTTGTTCCGAGGGCAAATGGCTATGAAGCTATCGAAGCCATTTACGCTTTACGCGATAAGATCACCCCGCTGATCCAGATCTCCGAAGTGCGGAGCATTGCCGCCGACAACATCATCATGAGCCCGATGTATCAACAGGATACGATTGCTATTCATTTACGTGGAAGAAAGATTGGGATGGCGTGAGAGCAGTGTTACCATTGATCGAACAGGCACTGGATCCATACAACGTTAAACCACATTGGGGTAAGCTCTTTACGATGGACCCCTAAAGTTCTTAAGAAGCCGTTACCCCGAGTTTGACGTGTTTTTAAAAGGATACATGAAGACGTTCGATCCCAAAGGTAAGTTCAGCAAACGACTTCCTCGATAAATATTTATTTACCGCCTAAGATCCTGAAGGGCAACATCAGCACAGCGCCAATAAATTTGAAGACGGTTTCGATCGTAAAGCCAACGATCCGGAATGGTAATAATATCAGCCACAGTATTGGCAACAGGAATATCAAAACTAAAGCGACTGGCCAGCACATTACAAGCAGAATGCACCAGAGGAGGATTGCTATTACTGATCTCATAAAATTTCTTAACGGGAAAGATTTTCATTAGTTTATTTTCATTTTCGAACACTTTTATGATCGATTCTGCAAAAGTCCGTACACAATTCCCGTCGCTTGCACGCAATTCACAACAACATTCCATTAACGTTTCTCGATGCGCCAGCGGGAACGCAGGTGCCCGGTTCGGTGATCGATGCCATCAGCAACTATTACAAGACCAGTAATGCAAATACGCACGGAGAATTTCTTACGACCAACGAAACCGACAAAGTTGTTGCAACGATGCGCGGAGCAATGGCGGCGTTGTTAGGTGCCGAAGGACCCGAGACTATTTCGATCGGCCAGAACATGACAACACTCAACTTCGCACTGGCACGCCGGTATTGCGAGAAACCTCAAGCCTGGCGACGAAGTCCTGATAACACAGCTCGACCACGAAGGCAATCGCGGTCCATGGCTCATGCTTCGCGACTTCGGAATAAATGTGCGTGAAGTGTAGTTGTTACCCAATGGTACACTCGACGAAGCAGACTCGAAGAGAAAGTAAATGAAAGAACGAGACTGATCGCAGTAGGTCTTGCGTCGAATGCATTGGGCACTGTGAATAACGTTCGTCTTGCACGCGAGCTTGCGTATAAGGCCGGCGCGTGGCTGATGTTAGATGCCGTTGCTTATGCACCACACTTCAGGATCAATGTGCAGGAGCTGGGTTGTGATTTCCTTCTAGCTCGGCTTATAAATTTTACGGACTCATGTTGGGATCCTTAATAGTCGCCCTGGCTTACTCGATCGTGTGAAGACCGACAGGCTCAGTGACGGCGTTGCAAAATGCGCCTAACAAAATTGAAACGGGAACACTCAATCACGCGGCGATAGCTGGTGTAACGGCAGCAGTGAATTTCATTTCGTCGCTAGGTTCTAATCTCGATGATGCGTACAAACAGATCGGGGAGCATGAGCGCAAGCTCGCGATACGATTGTTCGATGGGATCAATAAGATCAAAGGAGCGAAAGTGATTTGGACAGGATTTCGCGTCGGAGCATCGTGCACCTACTGTTTCATTTACGATCGAAGGCAAGACACCGACGGAAGTGTGCAGGCATCTTACGAAGAAGAATATTTTTGCGTGGGATGGACACTTTTATGCATTGCGTGCCATCTGAGATCTTGGTTTACTGGAGAAAGGTGGAGTAACGAGAATTGGGTATGGCGGTGTACAACACGCAGGAAGAGATCGATAAGACGTTGGAGGTGTTAAAAGAATTAAAATAAAAAACCCCGCAGCCGTCAAACCGCGGGGTTCCCTGTAGCACGTGCCACAGGGCTATAAACACTCTCTACTTCAATCAGGCAGCTGAGTCCATCATTCTCATCCGTCAACCTTTCTCTTTTCGTCTTCGTGAACTCGGTGCTGCTGATTGTTTCGATAAATTGCTCCAAAGATTCGAAGAAGCGCAGTCTGTGCTTAAAAACTGTTTTCGCTCCAATACCTTCCTTGAATTCACGTATTGTCATCGTTTCCGGGATCCAGAAGAGCTCGTGTAACTCTCCTGACTGACGGGTATGATAACCGACATTACCTGTAACCCGGAACGATCCAGGTGCCTTATGACGTCGTCATAAAACTTGCCTTTTCCAACGATGTAAACTGTCTTCCAATTCATAATATCCTTCATTCAAACGCCACGGACGACGCATGTTGTTCCATCCCTCTGTTAGCCAACGAAAATTTTGTTGTCCTAAACCTTCACTTACTTATCGGGACCTTCTACAACGAGAAGAGAAATACTTGTTTCCCGATCGGGTTCCACTCGAAATATTCTGCGGTGGATTTGAATCAACATTACGTCAAAAAATCTTTAAAACACATTCATAAGAACGCATTTATATACCAGAGGTTACAACAAAAGTAACATGACTTATGAATGATTTATTGCTTTGGCAGAACTACTAAGAATGTTGTTCCAATTCCAACTTCGCTTTGCACTTCTACAGTGCCATTAAGCTTATGAACGGTTTCACGAAGTATATAAAGACCAAGACCAGAGCCTTGTACGGAATCGGTTGCGCGAAAAAACATATCGAAGATCCTGTCTTTTAACTCGGGATTAATACCGGTACCGTTGTCAGCAACGCTAAACACGAACCTGTCTGTTTCTTCTTTGGCAGTTATTTTAACAAACGGTTGCTGTGGGTTTCCGATGAAATGAAACTTGATCGCGTTAGAAATTAAGTTGTTAAAAATGATCTTTAAGCGCATTTCATCAGACAGAATAATATTCGCTGTATGATCTTCAACAACGAATGATATTTTGTCATAATTCGGAGCATATTGATGATCATCGAGCAACTGCTGAATAAACAGCACGAAGTTTACAGGCGTTCGTTGAACGGCACTGCGTGCATTACGAGAGTAGTTGATCACATCTGCAATAAACGCTTCGAGCTTCTTCACACTCTTCTCCATCATCTGCAGGTATGACAACTGCGATTGAGTTGTCTCTTCCATCTCGCTACCATGATCAATCCCCGAATAGATTTTAATGGAGCACTGAGGTCGTGCGACGTGCTGTAAACGAAACGATCGAGCTCCGAATTTCTCATCGAGAGTTCGTCGTTGATCTTCTTCAACTCGATAGTACGTTGACTCACCAGGCGTTTCGAGTTGCTGGCGGCGCTTGCGATTGATGTACGCCGCAAACGCGAACGAACTCCATGCTATAAAAGCAACCATTAACAACACCGACGCAATAAACCATGTCTGTTGCCAGAATGGTTTCAGCACATAGAATTCCATCGAACTCATGTCGCTCCACACATAACCGCCATTCTTCTTGGCGCGGGCTTCGATCGTATAAACTCCTGCCGAGAGATCATGCAGTGTCAACTCGTTTACAGGCACCGTTTTCCACGCACTGTCGAGCGAGGCAATGCGGAACTGCATCTGGATCTTATCCGACGGAAAAGAAATACACGACATGTTGATGGTGAAGAACGCGCCCAAACGGAACCTTCAGTCCTCTCGTGAACATCTGTTCTACTCCATTGATCTTAGCGCTTGTAAACTTCGGAGACAGTGTAGTTCTATCGTGCATCAACGGTTCGTTCGACAGCGCTAAACCTACCGATGTTCCGATCCACACGCGTCCATGATGATCCACATAAATACCACGGGTCGTAATAGTGTTCGAAGGAAGTCCATTGCTTTCATCGTAACGCCAGTAGTCGTTGGTAGCGATGTTGTACCGGAACAGTCCGAATGAATTATTAAACAAAAGATATCCTGGCTGAAGAACTTTAACAGTCTTCACAGGCAGGTGACTATAAGCATCACCAAGATCGAGTCGCTGGAGAGAATGTCCATTGTAACGAATTAGTCCTTCGGAGGTAGCGAGCCAAACAAGTGAGTCGGTCGTTACGATGTCTGTTACGTTGAAGTCGCCGTGCGTTTCGAAGTCGACTGGTATACTGATGTTGGTGAAAGCAGATTCGGTGTGTGATTTGAAAAACAGGTACCCATCGGCTCCGTTCGAGGCAACATAAATTCCCTTCTCTCCTTCGCGAACACAATTCACAACACTTTCGGATTTCAATGGAACCGGGTATCGCTTTACTTCGAGGTTTGAAGAAATGGATGTTACCTGGTCGTTGCCGGCCTGGCTGAGCCACAGATTCTCCTTGTTATCGAGAACGATATCGTGAATGAAGCGTCCATGGGATTCAAAATCCCATTGTCGCGAGATCTTGTCGTCGACGATCAAATAAACCGAGAAAGCATTCGCTGCCCACAATCCTTTTGAACCGTAAGCGAGTGCCTGGAAATATCCGTTTGGAAGCGAGAGTACTCTGGTTGATTCTCCGCCATTTATAGAACTATTCTTCGCTTTATAGAGATTACCCATCGTGCAGTGATATATAATGTACCGCACGGTGTCTTCTGTAATCGCTTCGGTAAATGTTTGCTGGTCGGGTGTTGTTATAGGATAGAAAAGATTCTTCTGAAGAAGGATGAGTCCCTCGTTGGAAGCGAGCCAGATGTCGTTCTCACCACTGTAATAACTCGAGTTAACTGTATTGATCGGGAACGGCAGCGGTTCAAAAGTCTTATTCTTCAGGTTGACGAAGTAATGTTCTTCATCGAACGTGCTGAGCAGCGACAATGAATCGTTCATGTGCATGAGATACGAAGCACTAACCGGCTCCGAAACCCTGGCAGGTTTCGAAAAACCTCCCTGCTTCAAAAGATCTGCGCGATACAATCCATCTTCCGTTGCAATCCACACCACGTTATCGATCACCTTCACGTCGGTAACCGCGGTGGAAACGAGATCGGCTCTTTAATAAAGATGTATTCGTCGTCGTCGAACATGTACACGTTGCCCGCATAGGATGTTGTGTAAAGAAAACCCTTGCGGTCTTCGAAGAATGCGAACGACCGGAGAAACTGGGGCGACCGGTCTTCGATACCAAACGTAAAGCGACGAGGCTTTCCTTTGCCAACACGCATCACCGATTGTGGTTCGGCTATCCAAAGAACATTGACGTTGTCTTCGAAGACTGTTTTTGGAAACCATAATGTTGAGTCGGTCGGGTTGCGTGTGCCGCGAAGCACAGATTTGAACATCACTGTATCTATGCGATTGTCGATCTCTATCAGGTCAAGATCTCCATACACATAAAGTTTGCCGGTACGGCTTCGGACGAAACTTTGGCATACTGGCTGTGCATGGCCCTTTGTAACTGGTAAAAGCGTGGCCGTCGAATTTCACAACGCCTTCGTCGGTGGCGATCCAAAAGAAACCGGAGGAATCCTGTGCAATAGCCTTTATTACGTTGCTGGGCAGCCCGTCCTCCACCCTGAATTGCTTGAGCCGGTACTCCTGCGCTAACACCGTTCCCGAGCCTGCAAGCGCCAGAAGGGCTACGGCAACAAATGTGGCGCCTTTGATCTCCGGGATCAGCAAACGATAGAGGTGGCGTAATTTCACTAATTTTAAGGCTTTAAGACCCTCTTCATGAGTACTGAGACTGTTAAGGCGAAAGAAGGAAAGACAAAGGTAAATGCCGGTACTTATCAACCAAAAAACAAGGTAAGGATCGTTACGGCGGCAAGCCTTTTCGATGGACACGACGCGGCCATCAACATCATGCGTCGCATTATTCAATCGACCGGCTGCGAGGTGATCCATCTTGGTCATGATCGAAGCGTGCAGGAGGTTGTGAACACTGCCATCCAGGAAGGAGCTCAAAGTATTGCGCTGACCAGCTACCAGGGTGGTCATAACGAGTATTTCAAATACATGTATGATCTTTTGAAAGAACGCGGCGCCAGTCATATCAGGATCTTCGGCGGCGGTGGAGGCGTTATCCTGCCCGACGAGATAAAGGAGTTGATGGATTATGGCATCACGCGGATCTACTCACCCGACGATGGAAGGGCGATGGGATTGCAGGGAATGATCAATGATCTCGTTGAAAAGAGTGATTACCCTACCGGTGAAGAAATTACTGCAAGCGGAGAACTTAATGTTAATAATCATATCAAAATAGCTGAGCTCATATCAGCTGCCGAAAATTATTACGACAAGCATAAAGATATTTTTGCTTCGATCACGAAGGCTGCCGAAAAATCCAAAGCACCCGTTCTTGGCATTACTGGTACCGGCGGAGCCGGAAAGTCTTCGATGGTGGATGAGATTGTGCGAAGATTTCTGCTCGACTTCAAAGACAAGAACATTGGAATTATTTCGGTAGATCCGTCGAAGAGAAAGACAGGCGGTGCATTGTTGGGTGATCGCATCCGTATGAATGCAATCAACAACTCACGCGTGTACATGCGCTCTCTCGCAACACGACAAAGCAATCTTGCATTGTCGGCGTACGTGAAAGAAGCCGTGATGATCTTGAAAGCTGCGGGCTTCGACCTGATCATTCTCGAAACATCCGGCATTGGCCAGAGCGACACGGAGATCCTCGATCACAGCGACGTTTCTCTTTACGTGATGACACCCGAGTACGGTGCAGCCACTCAACTAGAAAAGATCGACATGCTCGACTTCGCCGACGTGATCGCGCTGAATAAGTTCGACAAACGCGGTGCGCTTGATGCACTGAGAGATGTGAAAAAACAATTCCAGCGCAATCACCAGTTGTGGGATAAAAAACCGGAAGACATGCCGGTGTTCGGCACGATCGCCTCGCAGTTCAACGATCCCGGCACCAATCAATTGTATCATCAAATAATGGTGACAATCGCAGCGAAGACCGGCGCCGCACTGAACTCATCGTTTCATGGCGATCATGAGATGTCGGAAAAAGTTTTCGTGATACCTCCGAACAGGACGCGCTACCTGAGCGAGATCAGCGAGAACAATAGAAAATATGATTCTTGGGTAACCGAACAGGCTTCGATCGCGCAGAAGTTGTACTCGCTCCACAACGTCATGCAGCTTTCCAAAGAGTCGTCGTTGAAAGAACTCTTCGATAAGTTGAAACTCGAGCTCGATCCGAAGAACTGGAAGCTGATTGAAGACTGGCCTTCGAAAGTTAAAACGTATAGAGAGCCGCTGTTCAAATTCCTGGTGCGAGACAAAGAGATCGCCATACAAACACATACAGAGTCTCTTTCGCATACACAGGTTCCAAAAGTTGCTCTCCCGCGTTACGAAGCGTGGGGCGACCTGCTTCGATGGAACTTACAGGAAAATGTTCCGGGAGAGTTTCCTTATGCTGCCGGTATCTATCCTTTCAAACGCGAAGGTGAAGACCCGACGCGCATGTTTGCCGGCGAAGGCGGACCCGAAAGAACCAACCGGAGATTTCATTACGTGAGTCTCTCGATGCCCGCCAAACGTTTGTCTACAGCGTTCGACTCCGTAACACTTTACGGTCACGATCCGGATTACCGTCCCGATATTTATGGCAAGATCGGCAACTCCGGCGTATCTATCTGTTGTCTCGACGATGCAAAGAAACTTTACAGTGGTTTCAATCTTGTAGACCCGAAGACCAGCGTGTCGATGACCATCAACGGTCCGGCGCCGATGCTTCTCGCCTATTTCATGAACGCTGCTATCGATCAGCAATGCGAAGTGTATATTAAGAAGAATGGTCTCGAAGCCGAAGTCGCAAAGCAAATCGAGAACATCTATCGCGGGAAAAATAAACCATCGTACCAGGGAAATATTCCGAAAGGCAATGATGGTTTGGGTTTGATGTTGTTGGGCGTTACCGGCGACCAGGTGTTGCCATCAGATGTCTACAATAAAATAAAGAACGACACGCTGAAGCAGGTACGCGGCACGGTGCAGGCCGACATCCTTAAAGAAGACCAGGCACAGAACACCTGCATCTTCTCTACTGAATTCGCGCTGCGATTGATGGGCGATGTTCAGCAGTATTTCATCGACAACGACGTACGGAATTTCTATTCGGTTTCGATATCAGGCTATCACATTGCAGAAGCAGGCGCCAACCCCATCACACAGTTGGCTTTCACACTCGCTAATGGTTTCACTTACGTGGAATATTACCTCAGTCGCGGGATGGACATCAATGACTTTGCTCCTAACCTCTCGTTCTTCTTCAGCAACGGTGTAGACCCGGAGTACGCGGTGATCGGACGTGTGGCCCGCAAGATCTGGGCGAAGGCGATGAAGATCAAATACGGTGCGAACAGCCGCAGCCAGATGATGAAGTACCACATTCAGACATCGGGACGTTCGTTGCATGCCCAGGAGATAGATTTTAATGATATCAGAACGACGTTGCAGGCGTTGTATGCGATCTACGACAATTGCAATTCGCTTCATACGAATGCTTACGACGAAGCGATCACGACTCCAACGGAGGAATCGGTTCGCAGGGCGATGGCGATACAGCTAATCATCAACCGCGAGTTGGGTTTAGCGAAGAACGAGAATCCACTGCAGGGGTCGTTCATCATAGAAGAACTGACAGACCTTGTGGAAGAAGCTATCCTTTCGGAGTTCGATAGAATAACGGAACGTGGTGGCGTTCTCGGTGCGATGGAAACGATGTACCAGCGCGGAAAGATCCAGGAAGAGAGTTTGTATTATGAGAACCTGAAACATACGGGCGAATACCCGATCATTGGTGTGAATACATTCCTGAGCTCGAAGGGATCGCCTACGATCGTTCCACAGGAAGTGATCAGGGCAACGACTGCTGAAAAAGAATACCAGATCTCGATGCTTCAATCGCTTCACGAGTTTCAGCGCGATCGTTCTGCAAAGCAGTTAACGATCGTTCAGAACACGGCGATCGAAAACAAGAATATTTTCGAGGCTCTGATGGAAGCTGCGAAGGTTTGTTCGCTTGGACAAATTACGAAGTCACTGTTTGAGGTTGGCGGGCAATATCGCCGCAACATGTAACAAAAAAAGAGGTCCGCCCCGAAGGACGGACCTTATCAATTCAACACTCAAAAACCAACTTTAGCTATTAGTATTTTACTGTCTTAACGTTACCGTCGTTGTCTGTTACTTCGAAGGTGGGAGCACCTGATACAGACTTGAGGTTATAAACCACGCCGAAAGTACCGTCTACGTTCACGTTTTCTTCGTGGATGATGTTATTGGCACCATCGAGGATCCTTACGTTGATAGCGCCCTGGCTAGCAACAGAGAGGAGATATTTGTTAGTTTCATTGTTCAGCTTTGCAACGTGGATGCGTTGAGCTTTTGCTGCGGTGATGTAGCTAACTTTCTGGATTTGTTTTGCTGTTCCGTCGGTAACTTCGATAGAGTACTCACCAGGAGTCATGCCTTTGAAGTTTACAGGGAGGATGAAACCTTCAGTAACTTTGATTTGCTCACTATAGAGAGCATCGCCGTCGCTGTTAAGGATTGTCATCTTAACCTTGCTTGTTTTTGCATTTTCATAGATCACTTTAAACAGACCTGCTTCCTTTTGGCTCAATACAACCAACTTGGGTGACGCAGGTTCATCTGCTAATACTGCTGCACTGATCATCATCATTGCCGCAAGAAGAATTGATTTGATTTTCATACTGCTTTTGTTTTTTGTTTTTCTGTCTGTATTCTGATGTAAATGTACGGGCAGGTTGCACGCGGGGACGTTCGTTGTAAGTAAAGTTGATTTTTAAAGTGAAATAACGATTGCGAAAAAAATTGCAGAGAAATGAGTTAATGAAGAGTAAAAAAGTGGCAAAAAGTAGGTGGTCAACTGCGATATATGGCCCATCAATAATTCGCTAACGGTTGCGATTGTTGCGGAAAAACTTCAAATAACAACGAAAGCCCGGCTTACGCCGGGCTCCCTTAACCTAAACCTATCTAACTACCTATGATTAATAAGCTACAGTCTTCACTTCGCCATTCTCGTTTTCGATCGAGAAAGTGAGGTGACCTTTCACTGCTTTAAGATTGTAGAGCTTCGAGAAGTTGCCTCTTGTTGATTCGTAGCTTCTGTGTACGAGGTTGTTCTGACCATCGTAGATGCTTACGGTGATGAGCTCGTTGCCCTGGCCAGCGGCCATAATCAGATACTTACCTTCTTCGCTCTGAAGTTTCAGAACATTCAGAGTCTTTGTAACCTTTGCAGCACGATAAGAAACTTTCTCTAATTGTTTCTTTGTGCCGTCTTCGATAGAGATGGTGTAGTCACCTTCGCCTATGCTTTCGAAGTTGTAGGGGCGTGTAAAACCGTCGGTGTTATTCACTTTTTCTGAATAAACCAATTCGTCTTTGTCGTTTAAGATTGAAACGCGAACGTCTGCTTCTTTTTCCGACTTGTAGATCACCCGAAATGTTGACTCGCCATTTTTAATGACTGCCGCACCGGATGCACTTGCAGATGATTTCTTGCCATCATCTGTACCATTAGCGAACATTAGTGTACATGAGAGTACAGTAAGTGTGATTGTGAGTGTGATAAATTTTTTCATAACCTAAACCGTTTGCATCTATGACGGGAGGCCGATTCTAAAAGTTGCACTGTCTGCGTTAATTAACTTTAAAAAATAGATGAATCGGGATATCTGCAACCTTAATCGGGAAGCACCGTTTGGGACGACCCGGAAGAATATTCCGGTTTTCAGTTAAGATGAAAAACATCCTTCGCCTTTTGTGCCTGCTGAAGGAGTGTAGATTGATACCTGATGCGCGATGAAAGGAAGGTTTCCTTCTTCTCATCGTCCATTGTTACGAATTTGAGACGATCTTCTATGGTGAGATTGAGCTCGTTAGCTACCCCAAAAGAAGTGATGGGCAATGCAGAGCGGTTTATATTAAGCAGTTGTAAATATTCTGTGAACTCTATCGCCAACTTTGGATCGACACCCTTATGAAGATCCGCATGCCAATGCGTAACCTCGCCACCAGGGTAGAGTTTATCACTATAAGTGCGGTATAAAGTGGTCATCGTAAAGAGGTCGTTACACTTTACAATGATATCCGATTCACCGCCGGGGTATCTTTTAATGACACTTTCGAGCTTTACCAGGGATCCCAGCTTTTCGGTATTGGCAAGATGATTCAGGTAGATCCCGAAAGATATGTCGCGCGACTCGGCATCCTGGAGTAATTGGCGATAACGGGGCTCGAAAATGTGTAAGGGTACCAGTTCTCCCGGCAACGGGAAAATATTGAGAGGGAACATGGGGATCTTTACGGTGTCCATGTATCAGTAATGTACAACCGAAAAAGGTTTTATGTCGAAATTATTTTTAATGCGCGATTCGCCGGGCAGGAACGTGAGGTTGATCAGGAAAGAAAAACCAGCGACTTCAGCTTTTGCTTTTTCAATAAGATGACCGGCGGCGGTTGCAGTTCCACCGGTAGCTAAAAGATCGTCGTGGATTAAAACACGATCGCCGGGGCCGACCGCATCTTCATGCATTTCGATAGAAGCGGTGCCATACTCGAGAGCATATTCTTCGCGTAACGATTTGTATGGAAGCTTTCCCGATTTACGGATGGGAATAAATGGAAGATGAAGTTCCTGTGCGATCAATGAACCGAGAATAAATCCGCGTGCTTCGATACCAGCAACAGCATCCAACTTATGATCTTTAAAATTAGCGACGATGGCGTGGATAATTTCCTTTCGTATCACGGGTTCTGCCAACACGGGTGTGATATCTTTAAACACGATGCCTGGTTTTGGAAAATCGTTCACGTCGCGAACGATGGCCTTGATGGAGTTGGCTAGCTGCATGAAGCAAATTAGTTATTCTCACGGAAAGTACTCTCACGGAAAGCACGGAAAACACGGAAACAATTCTAAATTTAACGTGTGCTTGAATTCAAGGATTTTTCGAAAGGATATAATGGCAACCTCATCATTACTATTCCTGAGTTAAAATTAGCGCCGGGAATTTATTGGATCCGCGGAGAGAACGGTTCCGGAAAATCGACGCTCTTTAAGTCGCTGGCTGGTCTTCTCCCCTACGAAGGATCGATCGTTTTGTCGGACAACATCAATCTTCAGCAACAACCGCTCGAATTCCGGCGACGAGTTAACTTCAGCGAAGCCGAACCACTATTCCCCGGATTTCTCACCGCGAAAGATCTTCTCCGGTTTGTAGGATCGGCGCGCGGCTCGGATGTAGCTCACCAAAATGAAATCGCTTCGAAGTTTGGTATCGATGCGTTTATCGACAAACGTTGTGAAACATATTCGAGCGGTATGCTGAAAAAACTTTCGTTAGCGCTGGCATTCCTCGGCAAACCGAAAGTTGTAATACTGGATGAACCGTTGATCACGTTAGATGAACAAGCGCGCGGTGTTCTTCTCGGGATGATAAGAAATCTTGAAGATGTTGTTGTTTTACTTTCTTCACACCAATCATTCGACACATCCGATCTCCATATCAAAGAAAAATTCAGGATCGTGAACAAGACTTTAAGCAATGAATAATTTCTCGCAGGTCTTAACACGAACGCTGACAACGGAATTCTATCGCGTGAACGCGATGTTCTTCCTGGTGGCGATCGGATTCTGTTTTGGATTCATGCGTGGAGTGGAGCACATAGCACTGGCGGGTTTCTTCGTGGGTTCGCCGTGGCTCGCGATGATACCGGTTGGTGTGTGGATCCTATATACTATCAAAGTCGTCATCTACAATCGAAGAGAAGTTAAATTTGAAAAAAACTGGTTCCTGTATTCGCTTCCTTTGGGCAACGCAATACCGGCTTATGTAACTGTTGCAGTTGGCCAACTTGCACCGATCATTGCCTATGGGTCTTTCCTGTTCTTCTTTGCATTGAAGCAACAACAATGGCTGGTGATGTCGATCATACTGGTGTCGTTGGGATCGATGATAATTATTACGACGTGGCGATTGGGTCACTCATTAACATATCCGCTCCATGAAAAATCGACGCCAACGCCGATACGAAAGCTCGACCAGCTTTTTGCGAAGCCGGCAGCGTGGATCTTCAGCGAAGGCATTGTGAGATCGCAACCGGGAATGGTTTACGTTACGAAAATAGTAGCGTGCCTGGTGATCTACGGAGCAACCCAGTTGTATTTGTACGACCAATATGACGAGCGTCTTTACCTAATGGCTGCATGTGCAGCATTCTCTGCGAATCTCGCGTTGGTATTTCAATACCAGAAGCTTGAAGTCGTTGACCTGATGATGTTCCGGTCGCTGCCGATACCATTTACGAACCGCATGATCACTTTCGTTGTAACGATGCTCATCTTATGTTTCCCGGAAATCGCAATACTGGCAACGAACCGGCCGGAATACTTAAGTATCACAAACTACTTCTCCGCAATATTATTCGGGATCAGTCTACTGCTTGCAGGCTACGGCAAACTTTACGTCCGGAGTATCGACTTCGATTCGTTCACGCGACAGATCTTCTTTGTGTCGATGGGGTTATTACTGACGATCTTATTTAAGGTTCCGATCCTGGTAGCAACGGGGATTCTTTTCGTTGCAGGGTTTATTCTAATAAAGAAGAACTACTACTATTTTCAGCCGTAGATCTGCTTCCCGTTAAGGATCACTTTATCGACCAGGTTCGAACCGAAAGAATACGGTAAATACGCAATGGAAGGCATCGGCTTCGTAACAAATACGTTGGCAATTTTACCAATTGTAATACTTCCATGAGTCTGTAAGAGATCGATCGCGTAAGCGGAATTAACAGTTGCTGCATTGATCGCTTCTTCCGGTGTCATTCGCATACGAATACATGCAAGAGCAACCATCAGGGGCATATTACCCGACGGCGCGCTGCCTGGATTGTAATCGCTGGCGATCGCCAACGGCAATCCTTCACTCAGAATTTTTCTTGCTGGCGGAAAAGGTAAGTTCAAAAAGAACGCAGCGCCAGGAAGAGCAGTCGGCATGGTTCGCGAGCCCTTGAGCAAACGAATTTCTTCGTCACCAATATTTTCCAAATGATCTACGCTGATGGCTTCGGTCTTCACTCCTACCTGCACGCCGCCGGAACGTCCCAACTGGTTGGCGTGGATCTTCGGTTTCATACCGGCACGTTTGCCTGCTTCAACGATCTCCTGTGTTTCGTCGGGCGTAAAGAATCCGTCTTCACAAAAAACATCGATATAATCTGCAAGGTTTTGTTCCGCGACAGCCGGAATCATTTCGTTGATTACCATCTTTATGTAATCATCTTTCCGAACACCGAAGGGCACTGCGTGGGCACCGAGGAATGTTGTCTTTACCGTTAACGGCGTTTCCTTCCCGATACGCTTCGCTACTTTCAACATCTTGATCTCGTCTTTTAACGTGAGACCATAACCACTCTTTATTTCGACAGCGCCGGTGCCCGACCGGATGATCTCCCATGCACGAGGAATAGCGAGCTCGAGTAAACGATCTTCGGTTGTGTGTTGTAAGACTTTTGCGGAGTTGAGTATGCCACCGCCCTTCGCAGCGATCTCCTGGTATGTTGCACCTTTTATCTTTTGAACGAATTCGTATTCGCGACTTGCAGCGAACACCATGTGCGTATGCGAATCGACGAAACTCGGGAGCACGTAGCAATCTTCTGCATCGAGAGTGGATACCTGCATTGGCTTGAGATCACCCATAGAGCCGTAGTCGGCAATGAGCCCGTCTTTGATAAAAAGGAAAGCATTGGGAAGAATCGGGAGCTCCGCCTGTGCACTGCCTGCAAGGAAATTGGTGGTCAAATGACGGACCTGCACCAATCCCCTGATGTTCAGGATCAGTAAATCATTGGTCATAGGATAGGAAATAGCTCCCTAATAAAGGACTATTTTATGAATGATAAAATGGAGTTTGTAAGATACCCCGAGGTGAGTGATCTATTTCACGAATGATTCAACCTTATTCTCCAGGTTTGTTCCAAACATCGGGATGGCGATGCGAAACATTGTAAAGAAAGAACGTCCCTTGATGCTGGGACGATAGCCGATCTCTCCGCCATACCCCCAACTGAGGGTCCTGTTGAATTTGCCGTCCATTCCAATCCTGAACCCGAGCGGGTTCATCTTGAGAGCGCTGACAGAATAACTGATGTCGTTGAACTCGATGTTATCGACTTTTACCATCGGTGCATACATGATGTCGAAATAAAAAGTGAGAATGCCATCGTCGGTACCGCCTTCGTAATTATCGAATGCAACAGCAACATTGCGGATGCGTGTGATCGATCCGCCGAGATAAACTGCGGCGGAGTTTACGTTACTGAAAACGTTGAATGTGTTTGTCTTGCCGTTAGTAGTATAAGTAAGTGGAAGACCTTCGCCGCTGTCGTTCACGAGATCGGCATTTGTAAGATTTTGCTTACGGAGAGCGCCGTTGATGTTCGTAGTGCTGCTCCAAACAACGGTACCGAGACGTGCACCGTAGATCTTGCGGACCTTCGCAGAGACTTCGGTTTGCAATGGAACACGCGATGCCCATTTGTTGCCTTTGTAGCTGTTCCGGTACAGTGTCATTTTGGTTTTGCCTGTTGCCTCGGTGTCCTTAATATGATAAGTGCCGCCCAATTCGAAGTAACGGAAGTTGGTGGGGACGTTCTGAACGTTACTGTTGTCGAGCGCGAGTTGATGATTGAAGTCGAAGAACTTAGACCCGTAGGTCATTCTCATCTGCGCCTGTATGTTGAACTTGTCTTTATGAAAGTAGTGTGCGATGACCCCGAAGCCGGCGTTGGTATTGGTGGCAAACAGTTCGGCATAAAGGGGCTGGAACCCGATGAAAAGTTTGTTGACGCCGTAGGGCTCGTCGTACAGTTCTTCGTAGGTGACGGCGTTTTTGTCGTCCTGTGTTTGTGCGAAGAGCTGCGCTACGCTAAAAAAAAGCGCGGTGAAGGCTAAAAAATGGTTCCTTTTCATTGGGAAATAAAGGGCAGTCAAAGGTAACGAAATTCGGGAAAATAGAGGACGGAAGTGGTTGAGAATGAAGGGAAACCTTACATTGGGCATTGATTTACGGGGATTGCCCGGACAAGCCGGGCAATGACGGTTCGCGAAAATTCTATTTTACCGGCCTTTTTGCCTTCTTCATAGGAAACTCAAACCCCATCCTCACATTCAGTTTGTCGGAATAGGGACTATTATAATGGTCATCATACAGGTTGTACAGCACCTGCACATTGCCCTTTACCCTGCCAATAAAAGTGTAGTCTTTCTTCATGCCCACAAACACGCTCCACACCCACTGGCGCGAGCCGTCGGGTGACACGACAGACGACGGTATCAGTGTATTCATCTTCTCCACTTCGGCTTTAGCGGCATAACCTTTCTTGAAACTAAAGCTTCCGAACACACGCGGACCATAGATGCGATCTTGCGGAGCCAGCTTGTTCCATTTTGTGAAAGCAAGACGTTCATTCCAGCCGAGACCTCCATTGATACGTCCGCTGAAGCGATAGCTTACAACGGGATCGATGTCTATCCACACGTTGTGTGTTTTTTGAACCTGTATGGTAACGCCTGGAATAATCCGTTCGATGAGTGGTTTGCCTTTCATCGGGTTCGGGGGCCGTTTGGTGATGTCGGTCAGGCTGGAGATCTCGGAGTATTTCGACTTGAGCTTGCTCATTTTATCCATCGCTTGCTGAAGCACCTCTTCTTTTCCTTTGAAGTGATTGACAGCCTGCTTTTGCAATTCTTGTTTTGCCATCGTTTTCATTGCTTCGGGATCGTTGGCTTTGCCGGCCATCCCTTTGATCTCATCGAGCTGCCCGGTGGCTTTATTCATCTCGCCGGTTTGTGTTTGAAGCTCTTTGATCTCGTTGAGACTGGTTACTTTGTTTTCGATAGCGTTGGGGACGCTCTTTACTTCACTGAGATCACCATTTGTAATATTCTTTACGTCGCCCTGGTAGGATTGAAGTTTGTCGGTGACCTGGTTGACTTCACCGAGGTTTTCTTTGGCTGAATTCAGTTGATTGATGTTATTACCGATCGGGTTCTCAATCTTAGCAATGGGATTGTCAATGTTAGTTATTGGATTCTCGACCTTACTTAGCGGATTAGTAACTCCGTTGAGATCTGTTTTAATATTTGTATTTGGAAGACCGTTAGCGTTTGGAAGATTGAGATTATCTACGGAGACTTTCTTATTGAGCTCATCGGGAATCTTCGAGTTGATCTTGTTCTCGATGTTGTTGACGGAGTTATTGAGTTTACTATCGACAGACTGAATTTTCTTATTCGCCATTGCGATGTATTTCGAAGGTCCGATGGCGTTGAGGCTGTCGAGTTTGCGTGTGTATTTATCGGTTGGAAGATGAAGTGATTTGAGGCTATCGATCGTATGGGTGATGCCGCGTTTCATGGAGTCGAGTTCGTGGGTGGCGCGGAGCGAGTCGGGAACTTCGAGTTTGTTCTTGGGTTTGAGCTTCGAAGCGAACTTGTTGAGGTTTGGGTTGAGGATGTTATTGAGACGCTGTTGAGCGGAGTCGACTTTGGAGTTAAATCTATTTCCTGACGAATCGAGTTGTTGCAGTTTGATCTTCGCGAGGCTGTCGTAATGTTGGGTGATGGAGTCGGGTTTTTGGGCGAAGGCGGATTGGTAAATGAACACGAATCCCACGAAAAGAAGGAGGTTAATGAGACGTTTTCGGGGGGCGCGGGACATGCCTAAAGATAGGGTTTGGCAGAGGATATAAAGAAGCGAAGTACCCCTCAAAATGTTAGGTTTTCCGGGCGAAAATGAGGTTTTTAATATCGAGAAAACACTATAGCTCCATATTGGCATCCGCCATGATGCCGCTTAAGAACTCTTCGGAGCCGGGACCATAGGTATCGATGTAGCTGGCAATAAGTTGATCGCGGGCGCTATCGTCTTCCGAAAGTTGAACTACTAATATTCTTGCGGCGCTGTCGTGCGTGTCGCCCCAATGATTCTTGATCTCATTAACATACTTATGAGCCATTGGAAAATTTTTGGTCCTGATGTAAAACAAAGCGAGGTCCCAATAGTTATCGACGGTTGTCTCCACTTCGATTGACTTCTCAAAAAACTCCAACGCCTTTTGATGATCGCCATCATAAAATGCAAACCATCCCAACGTCGCATATGCGTTGGTGCATGATTTATCTATTTCGATGGCTCGTTGATAACACTTTGTTGCGGCGACCTTATCCTCATTATAATAATTTTCATAATTGGCGAGGCCACACCATGCTGCTGAATTCTCTTTGATTTTCAGTGAGTCCTGGTAATGTTTAAATGATCGATAATGTTGGTCGTTGTCGAAGAAATAAACGTCGCCAAGAAAAACTTCTGTCTCTTCGTTCCTGAGTGTTTGAGGAAGTGAGTGGATGATACTTGCCGCGTCTTCGCCATGAAGGGCGGAATGAACCGACAGTGCACGTTCCATCTTCGCCCATGGCCAATCAGGAAATTTATTGACAAGCTCCGAAAGAACATCCGCAGTTTCGGGCAACGATGTGCGCGACACCAGATAATAATGTTGAAGATGACACCACTTGTTATTCGATTCTAGTGCAATAGATCTTTTGATAACGGAGATGGCTTCGTCAACCTGTCGACGTTCAAAAAGAATAGCGGACTGTGCGATGCCGAGGTATGATTTGAACGGATCGTTGCTGGTGAGCGTAGCTGAGTGAACTTTTAAAATCTGTTCGCATTTATCGACACCGAGATCGTAGAAGTTGAAGAAGATCTTAAGGCCTATTAAAAAAGAGGATTGTTGTTGTTTGAGGAGGTCGTCGAAATAGGAAGCGGGGACGCGATAATGCTCGGAGAGGTAGGAGTCGATGAGGGGGAAGTTGAGCATGGAGGAGGGTGTTATGTAAGTTGCTCAATTAAAAGTTCAAAAAGCAACGAGTATTACCAAAGTAAATTAAGAAATCGTCGTTTTTATTGGATGTTTTTACTTGCCGTAATCATTTAAACTTGTAATGATCAGGAATCCATACTCCAGACGAATCTCTAAAAATGAAGTGTGATATTCAAGTTAGCTGATTCCAAAAATATATCCTCAAACAATGCTCGAGCATTTCTTTGCTCTTTGAGAAACATATTGTTTTTCGTCCAAGACGTTTAAGATGAGTTCTAAGATTCAAATTAAATCTTTCGATGCGGAGAGTGTGGGAAATGACGTCCCCCCTAAAAACCGGATAGTTCAAAAGTAGATGAATTGGGCAATTATTGATAACTTAAAAACAGTAATTGCTTATGAAGAAATCGAAGTTCACAGAAGCACAAATCGTATTTGCATTACGCCAAGCAGAGACCGGGACATCGGTAGAAGAAGTATGTCGCAAGCTTGGGATTAGCCACGCGACGTTTTTCAATTGGAAGAAAAAGTATGGGGGGTTGGGCGTTTCAGATCTGCGACGCCTTAGGCAATTGGAGGACGAGAACAATCAACTCCGCAAGTTGGTTGCCGATCTGAGTCTGGACAAACAAATTCTGCAGGACGTTCTTAAAAAAAAGCCTTGAGAGCTCCGATAAGGAGGGAACTGGCTTCAAAGGCGATGAAGGATTATAAGATTTCGATCCATCGAGCTTGTTCTTTGATCATGATCAGCACATCAGTGTGGTATTATATTCCAAACAAGCGGGATGATTCAGTATTGCGAAGGAGAATGAGAGAGATAGCCGATGTTAGAGTTCGATATGGTTTCTGGCGGATCTTTACGTTGCTTCGACGCGAAGGCTTTGAAGATAATCATAAGCGCATGCACAGGATCTATTGCAATGAAGGATTGAACCTCAGAAGCAAAAGACCACGAAGAAGCAGGGCATCAGCCCACCGCCTGGATCGTCTCGAGTTGCTTGGTATGAATCAAAGTTGGAGCATGGACTTTGTGGCGGATCAACTCTTCAATGGGAGTAAATTTCGTTCATTAACTGTAGTGGATAACTTTAGTCGAAAATGTCTGGCTATTCGAACCGGACAATCACTTCGGGGAACAGATGTAGTGGACACCATGAATCAAATCGTAAAAGAAAGAGACTCCTTGCCGGTGCGAATACAAGTTGATAATGGTAGTGAGTTTATTTCAAAGGATCTGGATAAGTGGGCTTATGATCATGGCGTCACGCTCGATTACTCCAGGCCCGGAAAACCAACGGATAATCCGTACATTGAGTCATTCAATGGCAGCTTCAGAGATGAGTGTCTGAATGTACATTGGTTCATGTCGATGGAAGATGCTCAGCAGAAGATCGATCAATGGAGGAATGAATATAATACGTTCAGACCTCATAGCTCTTTGGACGACATGACACCTGAGCAGTTTGAAGAAGTCTATGAAAAAGAAGCCCGAAACTCTACTTTAGAGTTATCCTGAAACTGGGAGGACGTCACTACTCCGTCCTTGACTCCTGTGAAAAAACCAGGTTGGTTTTCCCGCTGGGCTGCAGCCATCTGTTCTCTTCTTGCCCGAGTTCCACTGTTGAAAGTCAAAATTTTCACAGGTTCATCCTTGGATCCTTGACCTGCTATTTGCTTTTGAAGAGCTCCAACATACGCTTGCGCTGCCGCTCCGGTTAAAGAGATGTCCTGACCGTCGGGATCCGTTACAATTATCGGATTATTTGCAGCCCAGCTATAGGGGCTTAGCAAGAGATAACTCTCTGCATGTGGATCCATCGAGGTTGTCCGAGCAATTAGCGGATCATATTGCCGCCAATCGAAATCATACAAATTCAAGTTGAGCTCGTCCAGCCAATCCTTTTCCTGATATAAACTTCTTTGTACTAAGCTATTTTCCCTAACATTTGTATTAAATGTGTAGCCGAAAGGATAATAGTCTTGCGATGATATAACGGGGCTTTTGATGTGCCCAACTTTAAAATCATCAAAGTACACTTCAATTATGGCGACGATCTTATCTCATAATTCCAGTTTTGATATACAAAAATCGAAGTTGCTCGAGGTCCAATTTTAGTTTCAGCTTCTCATTCTCACCTACAATGGTCATCAGTCTATAAAAATTATGACGTACGCACCACTTTTTTGAAATGGATAATAACCAAAGATCCGTCATATAACATTTGATAATCTTTCCATTATTTATTTGAATGTTAAGGACCAACAATCGATTGTCGCCAATGTCTAAGTCTATTGTTTGAATTTCATCCCAGTGGATTATCACATTCTTTTTGAATTTCTCCTGAAATTCAATTTTGTCGAGACCAAAAACGATGTATGTCGATGGAAAAAACAAAAGATATGACTTAATGAATTGCAGGAGCACAATGCAGAGCATAGTCGCGAGCGCAGCGAAAGAAAGTACATCTTGTGAAATAGCTGGGTCGTATTGTTTTTGGATACCAAGAAGTTGTGGATCCTTTAGTACTAGAGCACTGTAAAGAATCAGAATTAAAGTGCCCGGCCAAAATTTAAGACCATGTGAAATTATACCTCTGTAGATATATACCTTAATCATATAGGTCCAAGCGATTTATTTATTTTATTCTTCTCCTCAGGCTTAGGTTTAGGTTTAGCCAAGCTTTCACCTACAGCCTTACCGGATAGATATGAGACGAGACCATTAATTGTCTCCGTCGTTGCTTTTGAAACTTTCATTACCGCGCCTTCAACGGTTCTGCCGGTAGTCGTAGTATTACCAGCATTGCGTAGGCCTTTTGCACCGGCCACAAAGGCTGTTTTTCCTATGGCATTTGCTTCTGCCTTCGCAACAGCAACAATTCCCGTTTTAACTGCGACAGCTTCTAAGCCTTTAAGTACAGCACCAGTCGCGGCACCGGCGCCTCCGTTGATTAACACTTTTTGCGGATCTGTCACACTTCCGTTGGCTATCATTTGGTCTGCAGCTTCCCCGCCGGCCGCAGCAATACCACCACCTACAACTCCACCGTAACCTGTTCCCGCAATTCCCCCTCCCAAGGCTGCGGTTCCCACTCGTGCCCAAGTCCTCCCTGAACCCCAATCTAGCGTCCCCTCTTGAGATTGTTGGTAAATATTTATTCCAGCTCCAACAACTGCTCCAACTATAGCGCCAATGCAAGGAATACAATCACCCTCCGGATCGTTATAACGTATCGGATTGTCAAATGCAAATTGATATGTGGACCAACTCTCCTGACCTGCTTCGCTCTTGGGATCGACCTGCCACCATCTTCCAGTGATGAAATCATATGTTCTATATTTAGATTGATCAACATTTAAATCAAGTTCAATGACCCGCTCGGTGTTGAACTTCTTCTTATCGGCTCCTTGATTATATAGATAGCTATTCTTGCTTGAGTTTTCACGTTGATAGTGATCAAAAGTTAAACCGAAAGGATAATAGCTTTGTGACTCTATAACCGGGCTTTTGATATGCTCCACCTTAAAATCATCAAAATACACTTCCACCGGCACCTCATTCTCATTCGATAAATAAATATAAACATATCCTGCCTGATCTATTATGAGGTCATCATCCGGTGCTATCCTCTCATGCGGAACATTCGTCGAGTCTTCCTTCGCTGCCGTCGTTATTCGCTTATACCCACTCTTGCTCGCAATCAAATTATAATCCCTATCGAACACCAGCCAGTTCAAATATGCTTTCGGTGGCCCACTGTCCTCATTGGACTTCCCATCAAGAGCAACTCCCGGTACCGTCGTGCTGTAGTTCGTCAAATATCCGCTTCCATCCACAACAACACCACCCGGTGCCGTGCCTCCCGTGATCGCCGCCATCAGCAGCGTGAACAGTCCGGAGTTAGGAGTAACCGGTGGCTCGTAATATTTTGCAAACACTTCTATCTTAAGTGTATCGCCAGGCATTACACTTATCGACTTCGCCAGGCCGATCCTCTCGTTGCTGGAACCATTAAGCCTCATCGCATACGTCGTCCCATCCGGTGATGTGGAATGATCGTACGTGTGATCATAAACAGGATGGTTTACTCTCCTCACCTTATCGTAGTTAAGAAACTCGCTATTCTCTGCCGTCGCATTCGCGTTGTCTACTGTGGCTGTTGCACTGTCCACCTCATCCCTCGTCGTGAAGGTCATCCGCACGTTGCCTAAATGATCTTTCAGGTGATACTGGTATTCGTAACCGGTCTGAGAGAACACGCTCGTGCCATGGGGCGGATTGTATTCATATACCTCCATCCTGTTTACATAGATCGTCGACCCCGTGGCAACAGTGTTCATGAACAGCGCCCCTACCCGTATGTAGTTGATCTGGTTTTTAGGAATGGTGACCACCGCCTCAACCCATCCTTCGCTGCTGGCCAGCGCCGGTCCAGGGTATAAAATATCTCCCGACGCCGAGCCTCCCATCTGCGCATACAAGGTCACCTGCGAGGCACTCGTGTTGTAACCCTTCAGCCGGATCTTATACTGCCGCCCCGGAACAACGTACACAGAGCCCGATAAAAATCCGGGGAAGCGCTGCTCTACAGTGTTCACTACCTTAAGGTAAGTCTCCGAACCGATCGTTTGCGTCGAGACCGAAACACTGGTCCCCCAGCCTACATAACCCGTCGTGGTGGTCATGTCAGGGTTCGACAACAGTTGTGATGCTGCCGTCCAGGTGCCAACTGGTACCGCCCTGCCCTCTTCATGATTAACGAATCGCAGCGTGTCGTTCTCGTAAAATAATTCTCCGCGGTAGTCGCTCCGCTTCGTCAAAACATTCGATGCACTGTAAACATCCTGCGCCAGCTTCCGCCCCGCAGCATCGTAAGTATACGTCAGGTATTCACCCGTGCTCTTCTTCACATAGCTCGGAAGGTTCAAATGATTATAATCAATCAGGGTGATCGACTTGTTCTTATCCGATTTCATGTTGCCATTCACATCGTACGTATAGTCGTCAGCCAAACTCAGCGCATCGGTGAACCCTTTCTCCGTACCCTTATCGCCAACTTTACGGAGCATGTTGCTCCCAAGGTTGCCCGATGAATAATTATACTTCAATGAGTCCATCAGCGTTTCCGATCCGTCCGTACGGAGAAGTGTCCTGATGTTGCCATTCAGATCATAAGTAACCCCAAACTCCTTATACGCACCCGATGAAGACCATAAAGTGTTATTAAGCGTTTTCTGTGTCGCCGACAATAACCTGTTCATCGCGTCGTAATCGAATTTGTATGCCCGCGCCTTCATCGTACCAAGGCCCAAATTGTTACTCCACTTCATCGCCGAGATATTGCCGCTGTACAATGCTGAGTTATCCAGATCGTCATCCCCCTTATCGTATAGAAGATCTATTCCAAACAGGTCTCTCCTGGTGTGGACATCAGGATTCTTACCGCCATCCGCGTTCAACTGGGCGCCGTTGATCGAGGTGAGCCAGCCACGGATATTATATCTATAATCAAGGCTTTGACGGAAGTTGGTCGTATCGGTACTGTGGAGATTTTTATCTGCCAGTTGCCCAAGCTCATTATATTTATTATCAACCAGCAGCACTGCGCTTTGATCATCAAGCTTGTGCCACGTCTTCAGCAATCTTCCTGCATGGTCGGATTCGAAGTGTCTCTCTATTGTGTGAGTGGTCCCGTTCACAGATACTCTCGGGTTGTACAACTCCGCTTTGTTTGTATTAAGATCTGCAGCGTTTGTAATGAGCTGCGCGTGCGGGCTCAACGACGCTGTGCTTACAGACGACACGCTGCGGAACACGTAGCCGTTCCTGGAGTAATACATCGTGGTTCCCTTTCGCTCTATACGGATCACATCGCCACTCCCCACGTTAAGAGCTGTGCCCTGCAACGTACCATTCTCCAGCGATTGTACCGTACAGGACGTTGGAGTGCGAACCTGCTTAACACCATATGCAATAGTGCCCGGTGTTCCGTTCGACAAACCAAGCCACCGTGTCGACGTTGCTCCAGAGTCGCTCGAAACAGTAAACTCAGCCCAACCGTCACCACTGGCAGCGATCTGCTGCAATGAATAGGCTGAATTCGTAGAAGTATTATTACTTACAAGCCTGTCTTCCCTTTGCATAACAGCAGCAGCAGAAGTCGATTGGTTCCAAACGATACGATGATCTGTGATAGTCGTCCTGCTGGACGTTACCTTGCCGGTGAAATCATAAACGCTGGTGTTGATCTCCTGTCCTCTCTTATGATCGTCGGTTATCGTTTGAACAACCCTGCCCCTGTCATCAAAATAATTAACAGTCCTGATCCACTGGCGATCTTTGCCAAGCACCTTCGTCCATGTACCTGTAACCTGCCCGCTGAGCCTGGTGAAAGCCGTCGACTGGCTGTAATTGTACTGGCCGGAAAGCTCCGTTGACCTGTAGGCGAAGTAAGCATCGCCACGCACAAATCTGTAATCATCATAATAGGTGATCGTCAGCGGCTCGAACGTCCCGGGAAAAAATGAGGACGGCATCACATTATTTGTATAACCGAACCTGGTTGTATCGTTCCATGATTCATAAAAGACAGTTGAACTGATCAGTGAGTCCATCCCTGCCCGCGAGATTGCTGTCGTGTGCTTGTACAAACCGGTCATGACCGGGCGGTTCAGCACATCGTACCTGGTAAACATCCATTGTTTATTCAACCGCTGGGTGCCGTCCTGCGTCATCACAACCCTGTCGCGGTCGTCATACACCATGTACACCCAGCCGGCACCCGGCACTTTCTTTTCAACCATTCTCCTTCGCTCGTCATACTTATATTGAAAGCACCAGTTATCGAGCTTAAAGCCCGCAGCAGTCTTGATTACGATCGCTTCGCTCATGATCGTCGTGCCGGAAAATCCCGTGTTCGTTGTCTTCCACCTGTAAGCACCACCATCGGATGCTGCCGCTGCGTTCCTTGTATAGGTCTGTGCCGTTGCATCCTGGTCGTTGCCGGCAGCTGCCCATGTACCCGTAGAAGTTTGCTTCTCCCACGTTAGAGTTGAGTTCGAACCCAGTGGTCGTGCCGTGATCACAAGGGCATTTCCAATCTCCATCGCCTGCGTAGGATTATCTGCAATATTATTTTGCGGCACCAGCACACTGCCGGTTTTAAAAGCAGCGCTACCTACAGCTTCCAGTGTTCCAAAGTCCAGGCGGTTGCCATTAATGCTCAGCAGTGTAGAGCTTCGTCCCGAACGGGTGAGAAGAGAGGAAGGTAAGGACGTGAGCTCGTTCTGCGAAAAATTAAGCGTCAGTAGTGATCCCCACGAAGACACTCCCGAAGGGATGCTGGTGAAGCCATTGTTGGTCGCATTAAGAAGCGTGACAGTTGTACTCGATATTGATGGGAAGGCTCCCGTCAGTAAATTATTATTAACCAGGATCTGCGTACCCAGTAATGTCGGCAGAGTTCCCGTGAGACGGTTGCTGCTGAGGTCCACCAGCAGAAGCTGCGTCATCGGTGTAAAGACAGGGGGCACCGTTCCTGAAAGACGATTATTATGAAGGTCGATGTAGTTCATCTTCGTGAGGCTGCCAAGCTGTGAGGGGATCGGTCCTTCTATTTGATTACCGTATAGATACAGCTTCGTAAGATTGGTGAGATTGCCAAGTGCAGTGGGCATCGTGCCGTGCAACTTGTTGGTGTACAACGTCAGGTTCTTCAGCGCGGAGAGGTTACCAACACCCGATGGAATGATGCCATCCAGGTTATTGCCGGTGAGCACTATCTCGGTGATATCACCATTAGTAACAACGATCCCGTTCCAGGTGTCCATCTGCGCGGCCGTGGCCGACGAGGGCCAGCTGCCTTTCACAGGCCAGTTCGTATTGTTGGTCCACCCCGCCCCATTCGTACTATCCCATAACGCCTTCAGCGCGTTGAACTCTGTCAGGTCGGAAACAACATTGGATTGCGACGAAGCCTCGAAACTCAAAAGAGCAAAACAGATGATAAATAAAAGATGGGTAAGGGTAAGCTTCATAATATATGAAGGTTAGAAAGTGTCAATTAATTTTATTGAGCAACCATCTTCAATTATCAAATTACTGATCGGAACAATCTTGATACACGACTGAGCTGGTAAATTTTGCTAATTGTTACCATTCCTTGTCAGCAAGATTTTTTAGTTCGTTTATTGTATCATCGTTATCACAATTTTCTTTCAATTTCTTATACAGATTATCTGAAAATTCTTTCGATGCTAAGCCTTTGTTTACAAGTCGAGCATCCTGAATGAGGCTACCTATTAAATACCATTCATCGTCATTTGTGACATTTATGCCATTCTTAACCTTTTGCATATAAAAGCCATCATAGTATCCATGATATTCTTCGTATTCTTTTAATTTAAATATTGTTATCATATCTTGAATATTAATAGTGATAGATTATGTTCGTCACATTGGGATTGGCTCTCAACGCTGGATATTCATATACTCTCCAAATACTTTGGAGTTCTACTCCTTTCGCGGCATTTTGAAATACATGAACCTCCCCCGAAGCACCTTTAGCCCATTGTGCAGATAATCGGCCCCACATTTTATAGGCATGTGAGCCTGGATAGTAGGGCATACCGGCGGTAAGCTTTGCTAAATTTCGCCCCGCTCGTGTCTGGCCTAGAGTTGTAAAACCTCTACTGAGTGCCTGAGCCTCCGTACCGGCGCCAGAGAAAAATGCTCTGCCGCCAGTAGCGGTGGGCATCATCAGTCTCCTTGTCAACCAAAATTCCCCAAACTTCTCGGCGCCATATCCAACACCATATCCCCATTGATACGCTGACAAATCTCCGATGTTTGCCGCAGATGCAGACGTCGAAACGGCAAGCTCCATCAAGGCAGGGGAGCTAGGGTTAGCCATCTCTGCAGTTGCTAACGTCCCTTTTGCAAGATTAATCCATCCTCCAAGTGTACCAAGACTTTTTACAAAGTCAATTGTTGACATCCCACCTGCTACTACTCCATCCTTGACTCCTGTGAAAAAACCAGGTTGGTTTTCGCGCTGGGCAGCGGCCATCTGTTCTCTTCTTGCCCTAGTTTGACTATTATAACTTAAAACCTTTCTAGGTTCATCTTTCGCTCCCGAACTTGCTATTTGTTTCTGAAGTTCTCCAACATATGCTTGCGCTGCCGCTCCTGTTAAAGAGATGTCCTGACCGTCGGGATCCGTTACAATTATCGGATTATTTGCAGCCCAGCTATAGGGGCTTAGCAAGAGATAACTCTCTGCATGTGGATCCATCGAGGTTGTCCGAGCAATTAGCGGATCATATTGCCGCCAATCGAAATCATACAAATTCAAGTTGAGCTCGTCCAGCCAATCCTTTTCCTGATATAAACTTCTTTGTACTAAGCTATTTTCCCTAACATTTGTATTAAATGTGTAGCCAAAAGGATAATAGTCTTGCGATGATATAACGGGGCTTTTGATGTGTTCAACTTTAAAATCATCAAAATACACTTCCACCGGCACCTCATTCTCATTCGATAAATAAATATAAACATATCCCGCCTGATCTATTACTAGGTCATCATCCGGTGCTATCCTCTCATGCGGAACATTCGTCGAGTCTTCCTTCGCTGCCGTCGTTATTCGCTTATACCCACTCTTGCTCGCAATCAAATTATAATCCCTATCGAACACCAGCCAGTTCAAATATGCTTTCGGTGGCCCACTGTCCTCATTGGACTTCCCATCAAGAGCAACTCCCGGTACCGTCGTGCTGTAGTTCGTCAAATATCCGCTTCCATCCACAACAACACCACCCGGTGCCGTGCCTCCCGTGATCGCCGCCATCAGCAGCGTGAACAGTCCGGAGTTAGGAGTAACCGGTGGCTCGTAATATTTTGCAAACACTTCTATCTTAAGTGTATCGCCAGGCATTACACTTATCGACTTCGCCAGGCCGATCCTCTCGTTGCTGGAACCATTAAGCCTCATCGCATACGTCGTCCCATCCGGTGATGTGGAATGATCGTACGTGTGATCATAAACAGGATGGTTTACTCTCCTCACCTTATCGTAGTTAAGAAACTCGCTATTCTCTGCCGTCGCATTCGCGTTGTCTACTGTGGCTGTTGCACTGTCAACTTCATCCTTCGTCGTGAAGGTCATCCGCACGTTGCCTAAGTGATCTTTAAGGTGATACTGGTACTCCGGGGTTGACGATGTGACCTTTACAACCTCGATCTCGTTTAAATAGAATGTCAGGCTCGGACTCGTCTGTTGCCACAACATTCCAATCTGCATAATGGAATCTGTCGCGTTCCTGATCGTAACCACCTGCTCTATCCACGACTCCGTACCTTCGCGGAATGCAAACGCGCCATTAGGGTAGTCGACAGCCGTGCCGTTGATCTTCACCTGGAGGTAAGCGAGGTAGCCCGATGCAGACTGATAGCCTTTTGCCCTGACTAAATATCGCTCGCCCTGGTGCACTCTTATCACATCGCCTATCGGGAACAACCCAGAATTCGTCGTGCCCTTCGAAACCACCTGCAGGTAACTCTCGCCATTGATCTTCGTTACTCCCATGCTCGTGTTAACCGCAACGGCTGTCGTTGCATCATCGCATGAATTTGTATAGACCTGCTCTCTTGCTGAAGTCACCACACGCCCCTCCTCGGTGTTGAGCTGCGTGAGAACGTTCTCTTCATATTGAAACTCTCCTGCATAATCAACGCGCCGAACACCCACACCATAGCCAGACGACTGAGCAAGCTTCTTTCCTGTGGCGTCATACACATAATAGATCTTAGGACCGCCACGCGTGACAGTCTCGGGAAGATTGAGATAATTATAAACAATATTGCCCCCCGCGGTCACGATCCCTTTGTTCTGGTCGAACAGCATGTTGCCGTTCGCGTCGTAACCATAGTCGTTATCCGTGTTGATGCCCTCGATGAAGCCATCCGTCTTGCTTCCTGCATCGGTAACATTTAGTAGTTTATTTGACTGCGCCGCATCGGTCCCGTAACTGTATGAGAGATCATCCATCACTGCACCACTCTTGTCTTTTCGTGTAAGCGAAAGGATGTTCCCGTTCAGATCATAGCCTCCTATACTCTCTTTGAAAGCATCCGTCGCATTCTGCCATGTGCTTTGTTTCTGTGCAAAGCCTGCCGACAGCAACCTGTTCATCGGATCGTAACTATACTTATATGCGTTGTGCTTCTTATCACCGATTCCAAGGTTGTTACTCCACTTCATCGCAGAGATATTGCCGTTGTATAAAGCTGTGTTACTTAAACCGCTCTCCACGTTGTTGTACAACAGGTTCATGCCGAACAGGTCTCGCTTCTGTCCATCGTCTTCCGGATTAATATCCTCGTCGGCATCAAGATCGCTGCCGTTGATCGATGTCAGCCATCCACGGATGTTGTAGCGGTAGTCTATGCTCTGTTCATTGGTTGCCCCGTTGTCGGTAGAATGAAGTTTCTTATCGGCAAGCTGCCCAAGCTCGTTGTACTCATTGTCTGCCAGCAGCACTTTCGTTCCGTCCTTATACTTATGCCAGGTTTTCGTTAATCTTCCGGCGTCATCATAATCAAACCAACGATGCACTGAATCAACTCTCTTCGCAAAAGAAGCACGGACATTCACGAAAGAATTACTATTCCAGTAAAGCGCCGCGTCGGCCATTAACGCCGTTGACGACGTAGTCCCTGCCGTGCCGATAACGGATCCATTCTTATAAAACTTTATCGCCGTCGTCGAATCCCGTTGAACGCGCAGTACATCTCCCTTCGCTACACTGCCGCGATTGGCAATCGCACCCGACTCAACAGTTGCTACGTTCCCGGCATTTACGCCAATGCCATATTGAATAGATGAGAGTTGCGCATTCGGATTAGACGACGACAATCCAAGATACCAAACGTTGGTACTGCCTGTATTCTCATTCACCGTTGCTTCAATCCAGCCCTTGGTAGATGCTGCCAGTTTTTCGATTGATGCCGTCCCTGAATATCCCCAGCCATTCGATGATTGAATTGAAACGATCCTGTTTCCTATCTGCGAGACGCCCACCCTATCGGTCCACGTTACGTCATAATTCTCCTGTGTCGTTTTCGTCTCAAGTACTTTACCTGTGAAATCATATTTGTTTGTGATCCTGTCGGTGCCTCCTTTATAATTGTCAGTCACCGTTTGTATCACTCGCTGCCTGTCATCATAATAGACCGAAGACGTAAGCCACGTTGTTGCTCCCCAAGTTCCGCCATCGAGTACTTTCACTTTCGTTCCGGTCTGCATACCTGTTAACCTTCTGAAATAATTGTTCGTCTGGCCTGTGAGATCATGTTTTCTAAAGCTCAGACGTGCACTATCGGCCATCGTATTCTTCCAGGCATAGTCGTCGTAATATGTTACCGTCAAATACTTCTGTGGATCCGGTAAGTACGGAAACGATTTGTTGGAATAGCCATGCACCGTTGTCCCGCGCGATTCACCCCACTTCGAGTTTGCCCGCGTATAGAATTGATCAACCACTGCTTGCATGGCTGACTGGGTTAAAGCAACGGTCGTGTCTTTGATACCGGTAAGTATCGGTCTGTTCAACAGGTCATACTTTGTGAACGTCCACAGATTGGATGCACGTTGATTACCATCCTGTGTCAGTACCAATCTATCGCGATCATCATAGACCATGTACACCCAGTCCGCTCCAGCTACCTTCTTTTGAGTCATACGCTTGCGCGAGTCGTACTTATATTGAAAGCACCAGTTGTCCAGCGTAAGCGCCGCGTTCGATTTAACTGTTATAGGATCGCTCGAAATGCTGAATGAAAAGCTGGTGCTCGTCATCACCCATTTGTAAACACCTTCATCGCTGCTTGCTGACGAAGTTTGCGTGTAAGTTTGTGTATTGCTTAACGTAGTCCAGCTCGCTCCGTTTTGTTTCTGCCAGCTGATCGATGTGTTAGTGCCAAGGGGCCTCGCTGTTAACACCAGCGGGCTGCCGTAGGTGATCGCCTTCAGCGTAACGTCGTTGATCGTTTTCTGTGTGCCATACGAAGATCCCGAGTTAAAGCCGGCTGCGGCGAAGGGCTCCAGCACGGAGAAGTCAAGGCGGTTGGAATTCAATGTTAAAGCCAGTGACGACCGGTTGGATCTTGTCAACAGACCGGAAGGCAGCGAGGTGAGCTCGTTGTTAGCAAGATTGAAAGTAAACATCGAAGTTTGCGATGCTATGGATGAATTGATCGAAGTGAATAAATTATCCATTCCGAATATTACAGTTACCGTTCCCGAAACGGCGGGAAATGCTCCGCTAAACTGGTTATCACGGACGTCGATCACTGAGCCTCTTAGCGGAGGCAATGTTCCTGTCAGGCGGTTATAGCTGATGGTGAGATTATAGAGGTGTGTCAGTCCCGAAAAAATATCCGGTACCGTTCCTGTCAGCTGATTGTAGTGAATATCAAAGTAGACAATACTGGTTAATCCACTAAGTGATGAAGGGATCGTACCGGAAAGATGATTGTTATTCAGGTACAGCGTCTGTAGAAGCGTGAGGTTGCCCAGCTCCGGCGGTATGCTGCCGCTGAACTGGTTGTTTTGCAAAAAAAGATTAAGCATCCCTGTACATTGCCCGATCGACGAAGGGATCTGTCCCGAAAGATTATTATCGTTGACGGTGATCCTGTCCAGTTTTGTCAGCAGCCCGAGCTCGTCGGGAAGATGTCCGTTAAGCGCATTGTTATTGAGAATGATCTGCGTGATGTCGCCATTGGTAACGGTAATTCCATACCATGCATCCATCTGTGTTGCTGTTGCCGTCGATGGCCAGCTGCCGGCCGTGGGCCAGTTGGTCTTCGTGGTCCATGATGCACCGCCGGTGCTTTCCCATAATGCTCTAAGAGCTGTAAGTTCGTCGGAGTCGGGGACGAGGTTGGATTGGGAATAAGAGTAGGTGCTCAGGAAGATGAGAGCAAGTATAAATACAGTGCGTATAATTGTTCCCATCATAATGCACGAAGGTTATCGACTACCATTTCATAGATCTGAGATTCATCGCTCTCAACTAAGTGAATTCGGACGCGCGCAATACCACCAGTTCTAAAAAACTGAACGATGCCTACCTGGTTGCCCGAGGTAATGTTGAAATCAATTGAACCGTTAGCGGAAACATTATTCCATGAACCTGACTTATCAGTTATAGTTAGAGTCTTCCTTGCAACGCCATTACTATCATACCATACAATCTGATCCACCGAACTAACAATTTTAGTTGTCTCGTCGGTTATCACCCCTTTACTTGCATCGAAGGTGGATGAACAATTCCATTCGATAGTGGTTGTTTGAATATTTTGTGATGAGGCTGTAGTCGATATGAAGAACATCCCGAGAATGATTATAGTATAATGTATTTTCATATCGCTTCAATTTCCATTTATCAATTTCTTAACTCCTTCAGGCGGAATGACCAGTACGAGATTCTCGTTATCGTCATACACATAGTATGTACAAGCCCAAATGTTGGTTAAACCTCCAGATTGTGAATATTGAACCCTCTTCAGCACTACTTTCCCGTCCTTATCTTTGAATTCAACTACCACGTGCAAATCTTCGTCCGTTGTTATCGTTTTTATAAGCTGCCCTGGCGCATACACCCCAACAAGAATTCCATCGGCATTCCATATCTGCACTGAATCACCCGCCAAATTGAATAGATACTCAGTTTTCGTTCCATGGTCCACCCAACTGTCACCTGGTGCGTTGGCAGCAATCGGTCGACTCAGGGGTGAATACTCATAGAGTGTTTTTCCATAAACAACTTGCTCATCAAATTGAGCTTGATTGAAAGTGGTAAGATTCAGAATTGGTTTAAGTCGAAAAAAACCGTTCGACGAATCGGAAGTGTACGGCATGTAGTGATATGATTCCCGGTTGTATTGATCGTACACATTTATTGTGATCATATCCTTCTTGTTCGGACTGCCTTGCCATACAACCGACTGGGTTGGTCGGCCGAGACCATCATAATATTGAGTAGCCTGACTTACACTTTCGACAACGCTGACTGTATCTGCGTCAACTCTTGAAAGTTTTCCAGGCGTCAGGATCGTCCTCGTTTTTATGTAATTGCCATCAACACCCTGTAGTTCAACGGTTACTTGCGTTACTGCTGTGTATGCCTTACGGCCGGCTGCATCGCTGGCGCGCCTTCGCAAATATGTGGTGGCGTTAAAAGACTTCGAGGGATAGTTGTTTAACGTGTCGGAGGTTGGTGTAAAATCTATTCCATTCGCGCTCGATTCCCACACGTAACGATAATAAGGAGTGGTGACGTCGTGATAATAAGGTGTTCCGTTGCTGGCATCAGTCACTTCAATAGGTTCAGCCGTCATGAGAGACTCTATTGTCTGCGATGGCGTCAGAATTGTGCCAGGTTTGAGAGCGTTCAGGGGAACACCGACGTTAATTAAGGTTGATGGAGAATAGGCTTTGATCCCGTTACTTGTAACTCCCAATCGGTAGTATCTCTTAGCACTTAAAACTTCTGCCGGATAACCTGGTGTATGAAATGGAGTGTACTGCCACGATGAGCCATCATACGAGATCTCCCAGCGATAAGTATAGGTGCCATTACCACCGCTTATTTCATCATCGAAAAGTCCATTCGTTGCCGTGTTTACCGGGATCGTAATATCACCCCCTGTTATCGGACCAACGACAAGATCCGGGTATTTGATAGTAATAAGAGTCGGGGTGCCAATCTTAGTAGCGCCGTTGTTGGTAACCTCATATCTAAACCATATGTGGGCTGCTGTTATCGGACCTGAAGAATAAGTAGAGCCTGTTGCCCCTGAAATGTTAGTCCACGTAGAATTGTTTGTTGAAGACTGCCATTGATATGTATAGCCCGATCCGGTTCCGCCGGAGACTCCGGAGGCTGTTAAAGTCCCCGAGCTCGTATTATAATCGACGGTGTCTAAAGCGGGGCTGACACCACCAGCGTTTATGTCGGGATAAACAGTAATCGTAGCCACATCAGAATATTCTGTTTGCTTATGATCAACAGGACCTGATTGTACCCGTCGAATAAAGTATGTTGTAACCGTGAGATTTGCCGGCGAGAGATATTCGTCGTCTATCCCAGTGCTTATAAACGATCCCATATCCGTTGCACTGGTTGTACTCTTAAACCACATGTATTGGTAGGTTCCATTTCCATGAGTCGGCGAGGAGACCGATACTGTAGCAAATTGCCAGTTATAATTTATTGCCTGCGTTTTACCGGAGGTTATCGTTCCCCCGGTAAGGGGATCAACTTCGCTTACTGTTATTATTTTATCATCTGGTTGCTGATCGCCGGTCATTGTCGCCGATATTGTCGCTGTACCACTGCTCCCGAAATAAACTGTGAGTGTTGTGTTGGTATGGTTAACCTCGGTTGCACCGGAAACCGACCATGTTGACGTACCGCTACAACCACCAGTTAGTTCGTACGAAACCTGCGTGTATTGATCAGCTGTATTCGAATCCGTTGAGGATCTCTGGATCGTACAGCCTACCCTACGACGATCATCACTTTTGTTGGTTTTCCCACTGGGAACAAAACTCATTAGCAACGCAATGCAGCCAAAAAGAAGAACCGGTGTATTGAGATTAATAAAAATTTTCATAACAACTTTTAATGTTGTTGGTAGCTATAATTGAATGTCTTTATGATGTTGCGTTCCTGATCTCGGATCAGCGAGAGCCTGTTACTTGTGTCGTATTCATAAAATGAAACTCGCTGATTAGGATCCGATTGAGTCGAAACACCAATGAATGGCTTATAGGTTAAGCTTATCATCTGTGCACCTGAAGGATGCAGCCGCACTTCATCTATATAGGAAGTGCTGTCTGTTTCAATTTTAACAGAAGCTTCATCGTCGCCAACGACGGTAAACGAAGCTTCATATAACGTCCAACCATCAATAGTGGCCTTTGCTGTTTTTGAAATCCCGATGTCATTAATTTTGATCGATGGTGCATTTCCCTGTACCCACAGCGAAACTATATAGGTACTGCTCCCCACAACCTTGCGAGTCAATAGCCCCTTAAATGAGGTCGTTCCAGTAAATCCGACTGTCGTCCGAAGGGTGCCCGTCGTTTTCCAGCTGCCAAGAGCATTATTCTCGAAACTCGTAAATGCTACTTGACTGGCGACTGCATTCTTAACTTCTGCAATCGGAACATTCTGTATAGAATCCCACAGGTAAGCAATCACAAAATCATTCCGCTTTTTAAGACTTCTCGGATGTCCAACTTTATCATAGTCGAGATAAATTATCTCATCATGCAATACATCTGTGGGGGACTGTCTTACCTGTATCTTCTGTGGTTCTAACACAAACGAGGACCACGTCGCATAAATCGTTTTTTGCTCTTGTTGTAGTTCCTCATTATGATACAAAGCTTTATACACCGGCATTGCTACCCGGTTGACCGTCGATAAATTCTCATAGCCAGAATGTGCCGGATCAGCCCCCGGCATCGTATTGGCATACCGCAGCTGCGTCTGCCATGTCCCGCTCTTGCTGTCCGTAACGGTTATCCTGTATGGCTGAATATTATTTGACATGTACTGATATGTTGTTTCCTGTGTGAAAGAAGTACCCACAGCAAATGATGTTGTTGTCTTCTTCTTGATTCGATTCCAATACTTTGCATAGAAGACTTGCGTTGCATCAAAATTTATCGGCGTACTAACATCTGGACCATCCGTATGGAAATTTTTTCGCACAACATAAGATTTGGGCATGCCGGATATATCACTTGGTGATTCATATACTGTCTCCTCAGTTTGAACAATCTCGTGCTCGTTGTTAAAGACCCTCTGCAGTCTAACGACCCCTGTTAACGTTGGAAATTGTCCACCTCCTGCCGGAACTCCATTCCCTTTTACAAGCCCGATGGCCGAACCCTGATCAGGTGGATAGAAAGTGTATTCAGTTCCTCCATTCTCCAAATCAGGATCATCACTTTCAATCACTGTGTTATAATAGACCGGCGTGTTATATAGGGCATAGAGTTGTTTGGCCGTACTGGTTGAATAGATCGTTCGATAATAGAGAGTACCTCCCGTTGTGGGGTTAACCGGGTATATCATTACATACGATTCGCTGGCGTATGAGGGCTTAAGAACGCCACCCGTTGAAACATTTAGCTCATCGAGAGTAGAGTAGGTGTAAAACTTACTATAACCAGATCCTCTTATGAGATCGGTATATTTGATCTGCTTAAGTCTCACACCTGGGGCAGTCACATTTACTTTATCGGTCAGCGGAAATTCATGAATTCTATAACTCATCGTTACATGAGAGATCTCTGTGTAGTGCTCAGCTATCATCTTGATGCCGTACGTATGACCGGCAAGAAGGGTGAACGTCACACTCTGAACTCTATGTTCCAATCCAGTGGAAGAAAATGATCCCATCTCGATAGAATCTGTCTCATCGTAAAACCAAACTTTTACATTAGGCACACTTATACCTGCTTCCGCGGGGTAATCAGCTGCAGCGTCCGATGCCCAGGCGGTTAAGGAAACCGGCTGGTCCACCTCTATATTTATGTCGTGTCTCCAATAAGTAAGCGGTTCGTACGATCCTGCAAGGCCACCTCCTGGTCCTTCTACGAGAACATTTACTATCTCCCCTGCTCGTATAACTTCTTTAGCTTCGGTATTACCCTCGTAAATAAATTCCTCCGTTCCACTGGTCGGATAAGTTATCTTAATGAGAGTTCCCAGCTTCGCCGCATCTGTACTCGGCGGTGAGAATTCCGACGGATCGAAGTACTCATCAAATACGAGGTCTGTTGGTATCATTGGCTTCCGAAGGCCACCATTAAAAAATCCGAGGTAGTCCTGTGAGCATAGTATTGGACTGGGCACATCACTCATTCGGTCATACTCAAAATGATAGCTCAATGGATCTCCTGTCACATCAGAAATTTCTGTCAAAAAGGATCTTGTACCTGCAGTATTGTGCCCGTAGTTAAATTCAAAATGCTTTTGACCCGCAACGTCAAGATTAGTAAGCAACATGCTGTAGTTGTAAGTAAAATCGACAACGGTACCGTTGGAAACTGTAATGGAGTCCAGGTAGTATGTGAAGTATCCAACGTTATCCTGTTTTGAAACGGGTGGGCTCACTGCGGGATAGCCTGAATCCATTTTTGGAACTATGATCGTCTCGGTTGTTCCCGTAGGCACCGAGTATTCTAAAGAAGTGTAATGAAAAACAATATTGTCTCCGTTAGGCAAATCTATTCGATCAAGAAACCAGGCTGTAACGGTCCCAGTACTTCCAATGTCACTTGTCGTTGTCTTTTCGGTCGTCTGAAAAGTGTACTTGACGCCATCGGCGGTCGTGATCGTTGTTATTGAAATGCCGCCACCCGAACCGTTAACAACTGCCATTATTATAACGTCATTATTCGCAGTAGTCAGCGCTGGCTCGTAATCATCATCGAGAACAAATGAACCCGTATGGCCATTCATGTGGTAGTTAAACTCATCAACCTGCATATCCACGCCTGACATGGTTGGGTCTGCTCCCTTTTCGTAAAATGTTACGACAGTATCATTGGGAAGATTACTGTTGTCAGGAAACGTCACTGGTGGATTCTCGCGAGTACCCCATTCATCCGGTATCCCATGAACTGAACGACTCAACATCCCATTCGCATTCAGCGCCCACCCAAGTCCTACGCGCGATGAAAATTCATCGGCCTTCAATCCTTGAGTTGAATACGATAATGAGATCGGAAATTGAAAGTCTTTCAGTTTGATTGTGTACAGTGGAATGTTTGTGCTTGCAGCACCAGTAGACATGTTGGCTGTTCCGAAGCCGACTTTCATAAAAGCAGTTACTTCCGGTGTCGCCGGCAGCATCTGAGGTATCGCAACTTTATCGAGTTTTTCTTGGTCAGATTGAGCATGAACATTCAATCCGGCAAATAAAATCACGACCATTGCTGCCAGGCGCAACGTGCGTCGTCTTATCTTTTGCATGACGTAGGGTGTTTGGTAAGTACGCGAACGAATGTTCAAATAATCCACGACTCAGTCAACAGTCACATCCCGACAAAACTGTCAAAATCTCTGTCGAATGAAATTAACCATACCTAAAAAGGGGTATAGAGTATTCTCTATCGAGAAAACTTGAGGAATTGTGGATCAGCACGTTGCAACGCCCCCGTAATTTGCAAACCGTACAAGCAAATTTTGCCTGATTATATTTTTAAGAAATCAAAAAATACCGCCAAGCGTAAAAGAAAATTAATTACCAGTTTTAGATACCTTCAACTCCAATGAAGCTTTTCCTCTCTATTCTACTTTTAATCTCCCTCCTCTCCTCCTGCTCCCACACCAAAAAAAATCCCGGCATCTGCATCTCCTTCGACGACCGCTCCATCCACGAATGGTCCACACTCAAACCACTCCTCAATTCCTACAACGCCCACGTCACCTTCTTCGTCACCCAATTCGACTCACTCACCCACGAAGAAATACAACTCCTTAAAGATCTCCAGTCCGACGGACACGAGATCGGAAGCCACGGCGCCATGCACGTTCTCTCGGAGACCTACATAAAAGAACATTCCTATAACGAGTGGCTCGAAAAAGAAATCGACGCCGACATCGCCAATCTCAAAGGCAATGGATTCAACCCCACCTCCTTCGCTTATCCCTACGGCGCGAAATACTGGTTCACCGACCACTTATTAAAACAACGATTTGAAATCGTAAGAAGCGTCGCACCATTAACCGATCCAATAGAAGATATCGACGACATTTTCTACGATTTCGATAACGATCGAACATTATCAGCCATCGGGTTCGACAAAGATTCAGGCATGACCGAAGAAAAAATTGAGAGAGCCCTCAACAGGGCCGTGCAACAAAACGAAGTACTCATGATCTATGCACACATACCCGGAGACGGTAACGGCAATAGTTCTTTCGATGTAAAATTTCTTGAAAAGATCCTGGCAGCAAGTGCCAACAGGGGAATGACGTTCTATCGGTTCAACGATCTCAGCGGCGATTGAACAACGTCAACTCACCATTGTGGAAGTAAACAAACGGCACGTACTGGTTGTCGTGCTCGGTACTGAAATCATATCCCTCATACATCCACGCCTTCTGAAATCCCTTTTCCGCCAAACCAGCCTGGAAGTATGTTCCATAGTCGCGCAACGCATGAGCCACAAACCACATGAACTCATAACCGAGCTTTGAATACAATCCCGGGTACTCTCCATGCTTCGCCAAATACTTCTTCCTGAAATTAAGGAACACCGCATTGCGTGGCGACGTAAAATTCCCCGCCGCTAACAGCGTATGGATCCGCTCCAGGTTTTCGAAGTTCACCGTCGACGCATCCGGCGAGATCCAGTTCTCACTTCCAATCACAACTATCGAATCGCGTCGCTGTGTAAGACTGCTGCTCACCTTCGAATAGATCAACGGGTTATCCGACGCCACATAGATCCCACCAATGCTGTCCAGCTTCAACGTGAATTGAGTTGGGTTCTTGTAATCATCAAACTCCGTCGGCGTTGCCAGCGTCGATAGAATTCTTGTGGACGTTTCCTTACGATGTTCTTCCGCGAGTACGATCTTCAATCCCAGCTCCTGTGCTTTTCTTATGAAACTGTGAGCCATCACCGAATCCTTCGGCGCATCGCCAAAGTATACGATCACGTTCTTGTTCCTTATCGCTGAGTTCAATACCTCAGCCGCCTTATCGCCCATCGTCTGTAAGCTGGGCTGGTACAACATCGCATACTCATTGTCTCTATAATAGTCGGCCGAATTCGAAACCGGGTTGATCATACAAACCTGGTTCTCGATCGAATACTGCTGCACTAATTTCATCTGGTCGGCGAACAACGGGCCCACAATTACATCGGAGTTCTTCAGCTCCGGTGCATCAAGAACTTTTTTCAACGCCGTTACATCACGTTCCGTATCGTACGAACGAAGGTCGATGTGAATACCAATCTTCTCCAGCGTATCGGCAGCCATGCGCATGCCTTCGTACATCTCTAACACCGATTGATTGGGGAACTGCGGGTTGGGACTTGGCACGAGTGTGTTCGCCATAAAAGGGAAGAGCAACGAAACAACATAACGGTCTTTCTTCACACTCACCGGCCCTTCATTGATCGTAAAATCTTCGCGACGGAAATTATGTACCAGCAACAAAGAGTCGAATGTGTTGCGCGACGCCGGCCTGTATACTTCCTGTGCAAGCATCGTTACAAATGCTCTTGCTACTTCCGTGTCTATCGGAAACTCTTCCGACATCATTCGCAATGTTTCTGTGTCTTTGATCTCCGCAAGAAAATGCCGCTTCATCATCGCAACATCCTGCTCGAATTGATAGGCATACAACTCATGCAATACATGCATTGCCTGGAAATATTCATGCTGGTCGAAATAAACACTCGCAAGCCAGTAGTTCACTTCAGGCAACTGGTCCCAGTTGGGATAAAGATTTCTCAACTGGAGAAACATGTCTTTCGCAACAGACTTGTATCCTAAGTTGTAAGCGGATACTCCGTAATAGAACGAGCTGTATTCGGGACTTGGATTGTCTTTGTCGTAAACGATCAACGGTTTGAATGCCTCCATCGCAAGCGCCCACTCTTTGTTGTCGAACAACATTCGTGCATGCTTATACTGACGTTTGAGATCGACCTGCTGCGCATGAGATGCGCTAAAGCCAACAAGGATCAACAACAGTATTACAATGGATCGCTTCATTATTCCCATTCAATCGTCGCCGGGGGCTTGGAGCTGATATCGTAAACAACACGATTTATGCCCTTCACTTTGTTAATGATCTCCGACGACACTTCACTTAAAAATTCATGGGGCAAGTGTGCCCAGTCTGCAGTCATCCCATCAACACTTACAACCGCTCTCAACGCTACCACTTTTTCATAAGTGCGTTCATCACCCATCACCCCTACTGATTGAACTGGCAGGAGAATCGCTCCCGCCTGCCACACCTTATCGTATAAGTTATGCTTTTTCAGCGCGCCTGTGTATATGCTATCGGCCTCTTGCAATATCCGTACCTTTTCCTCGGTAATATCGCCCAGGATGCGGATCCCAAGCCCCGGACCGGGAAACGGATGCCTTCCCAAAATCGACGGGTCGATACCCAACGTCTTTCCAACCAACCGCACTTCGTCTTTAAATAGTGTGTTAAGGGGCTCAACAACTTTCAACTTCATCTTTGCGGGAAGTCCACCCACATTGTGATGCGACTTGATGGTCTGCGAAGGACCTCCCACCGAGATCGACTCGATAACGTCGGGATAGATGGTTCCTTGTCCAAGCCACTTTACATTTTCGATGAGATGCGATTCTTCGTCGAATACGTCGATGAATGTTTTGCCGATAGCCTTACGTTTTGCTTCGGGCTCGGTAAGGCCATCCAGTGCAGTATAAAATTTCTCTTTCGCGTCGATGCCCTTGATGTTCAATCCAAGTCCCTTGTACGAAGAAAGCACCTGTTCGAACTCACCTTTCCTCAACAAACCATTGTCGACAAAAATGCAATAGAGATTTTTATCGATAGCACGTGCGATGAGTGTTGCTGCGACTGTTGAATCAACGCCACCCGATAATGCCATTACAACTTTATCGTTGCCGAGTTTCTTCTTGAGATCATTGACAACGGAATCAACAAACTGCTCCGGTGTCCAATCCTGTTTGCAATTACAGATGTGGATCACAAAGTTCCGAAGAAGATTCTTTCCTTCGATGGTATGTGTTACTTCAGGATGGAACTGGATGCCGTAAACATTCGTGTCCTTAATATGATACGCTGCAACTTTTACAGCAGGTGTCGATGCAATGATCTCGAAGTTAGCCGGCACCGATGCGATCGTATCGGCATGAGACATCCACACTTGCGTATCGAGTGTCATCTCCTTCAATAGCTGGTGATGATGATCGATGGTGGTCAGCTTCGCGCGACCATACTCGCGGGTAGTAGATGGCTTCACTTCACCGCCCGACTTATGAGCGATGAGCTGCGCGCCATAACACACGCCAAGCACTGGCACCTTGCCAAATTTGGTCATGTCGACATCGGGCGAGCCTGCATCGCGAACGGAACACGGGCTTCCGGAGAGTATCACTCCGCGGACGTTAGCACCTATTTCGGGAATCTTGTTGAAGGGGTGGATTTCGCAGTAGACGTTCAGTTCACGAACTCTTCTTGCAATGAGCTGTGTGTACTGAGATCCGAAATCCAGGATTAGAATTTGCTCTTGCATGCGCAAAAATAGACTTTCTCACGGAAAACACGGAAAGCGCTGAAAAATATCAATGCATTTTACCACTGCAAAAAAATACTCCCAATTCAAACCCTAAGTTCATGAAATTCTTATACCCAAGATCCTTGCTTTTGGCCGTCGAAAAATCGTAGTGCACGCCTGCATTTACACCCCAGTTTCTCCGCTCTCCTGCCTTTATCCACACACCCGCCTGTGGCCGGGCCATGAAGCCAAAAGCATTGTCGCCAGACTGGTACACATTATAATACATCTTGTAGCTGTTATATGCAACGCCGGCACCCAAGCCAACATAAGGCATCACTTTCTTCTCCTTGAAAAAGTAATAATCGCCCGTCAATAATGCCCCATAATTATTTGCGTAGTTAACGAAGTCGGTCGTTATCGCGCCGGTTGGGTTGTTATAAGTCTGTCGGGGTGTGTAGTCGTCGTACGTTGCCCATGTAAGATCGATACCGATGGCAACCTGTTCTCTTATCAATTCACGATAGCCCAGCCGTGCACCGTGTGTACTTCCCCTGCCCACGAAATCTTTGTTCACAAGTGGGGAGTTCACGTTCCAACCCACGAAGAACATCTTCTCATAGTATTGCGCCGAAGCAGATCCGGATGCAATCACGAACAACAATAAAACAACAGCGCGCTTCATCGATCTAAATACTGTGATTGAACAAATGCCTGGTCTATAGCCTGCTTCGTCTTCGTACTTGTATCGTACGAGTTAATGAGATCTCCGATGTTTGCAACCCAAACACTGATCGGGTTGCTGGGCGTCGAATCTTTCAGGTCAACCAGTTCGATAATAAGAACCGCCTGCTGGAAATAGTTGGTTGTTACATATCCTCCGCCACCATATCCATAATAACCATAGTATCCACCGTAATAACCTCCCGGATATACAACAGATTGTGAAACGCTAAGATCATTCACGATCAAAACATTCACACCAATGTCAGGATCCTGGTCGTTGGTAACCTGTGTATGGCCCGACTGGTCGAGGTTCTTCTTGATCTGCGTTGTGATCATCTTCGTGTAATCGTTCGTCAACGCGTCTTGAGTGGTGGTGTTTGATTGCAATCCAACAGTATCCATCGTCAACGAATATGTTGCGAGTTGAGAAAAATCCACAGCAGGTTTGTAGTTGGTGATAACCACCATGTCGTTCACGACTTCGGAGAGTTGCGGCTGGGTACCACACCCCAAAAGGGCAATTAATGCGAATATGAAGATTGCGGCTTTCATATTATTTAGACACGGAAATTATCCCGAAGGTTTACTCCTCGGTTCCGAAACAATATTCCTTCAAATATCCTGCCGCGTCGTCCATGCCGGCATAGAAAGCCTTTCTCAGGTAACGGCATCCTTCGTCAACTTTTTCGAGCTCCACGAGTGCGACGCCTTTGTAGAAAAATACGGTCGTATTCCTGGGATCCAAACGGCCTGCGAAATCGAGATACTTAACAGCCTGGTCGTATTTGTCCTGGTCTATCGAGAACGAACCTGCATACATGTACGCGGGCATATACGTAGCATCGAGTTCTATCGCCTTATCTAAACTTTGAAATGCACTGTCGATACTTCCCATGTTGTACTGGGCCACACCGAGATACACTTCTGTTTCCGAATCGTCGGCGAATACCTTCGCTATCTCGAGATCTTTACGCGCATTAGAATAATCTTCGTCGTCGATGTAGATAGAGGCTCTCCATTTCAACAGTGATGGATCTGCTGGAGCGGCCATCAATGCCTGTTCGAGTTCTCCTTTTTTCTTTTCATCCTGTCCGAGTTCGCCATACACAATTGCACGAAGCATTCGCGCCTGTGGTAAGCCGGGGATCTTTGGGATCAGTTTATCGAGATCTGTAAGTGCGTGATTGAAATCGCTGATGCTGTAGTAGCAAACGGCGCGCTTATATAATGCAAGGTAGTCAGCCTTCTCTTTAAGTTTCGAGCTCTTAACTACCTTACCGTATATCTTAATTGCTTTTGCAAACTCGCCTTTATTCATCGCTGAGTCGCCTTCTGCTTCCATCTTTTTGAGCTTTTCATCCTGTGCGAATGAAGCGCTGAAGATGAACGTGGCGAGAACGATGAAAAAGACTCTATGCATTGGCAAGTGCCGAGTTGCGATTACGCTTACGGTCTGTTTCGTTCAGGTAGACTTTGCGAAGCCTGATCGACTTGGGTGTTACTTCAACATACTCGTCGGCCTGGATGTATTCCAACGCTTCTTCCAATGAGAAGATGATCGGAGGAGCGATCTTCATCTTTTCTTCCGAACCGGTAGCGCGCATGTTAGTAAGCTTCTTCGTTTTGGTAACGTTGATCACGAGGTCACCTTGCCTGCTATGTTCGCCGATAACCTGTCCTTCATAAACGGGATCGCCCGGGTTGATGAAGAACTTACCGCGGTCTTGCAGGTTGTGCAAGCTGTATGGTATCGCTTCGCCTTCTTCCATTACGATCAACGAACCGTTGATACGACCGGGTATTTCACCTTTGTATGGCTGGTATTCGCTGAAGCGGTGAGTAACGATAGCCTCACCTGCTGTTACGTTGAGCAAATAGTTACGCAAGCCGATGATACCGCGTGAAGGAATGTTGAACTTGAGGATCGTGCGATCGGCGCGCGGCTCCATGTTCACCATCTCACCCTTCCTTTGCGAAACGCTTTCGATAGCTTTACCTGCATCGGTTTCAGGAAGATCGATCGTGAGCTCTTCGATTGGCTCACACTTCACTCCATTAATTTCTTTGAACAACACCTGTGGCTGACCGATCTGCAATTCATAACCTTCACGACGCATCGTTTCGATCAACACCGAAAGGTGAAGAACACCACGGCCATACACCATGAATGAATCTGCGGAGCCCGTATCGATAACGCGAAGCGCGAGATTTTTTTCGAGCTCTTTATCGAGACGTTCTTTGATGTGACGCGATGTTACATACTTACCTTCTTTGCCGTAGAACGGCGAGTTGTTGATAGTAAACAACATACTCATGGTAGGTTCGTCGATCGCGATCGACTTCAGTGCTTCGGGTTTTTCAAGATCTGCAACAGTGTCGCTGATCTCGAAGCCTTCGAGTCCAACGAGCGCGCAGATCTCACCTGCTTTTACTTCGTCAACTTTCAGTTTTTCGAAGCCTTCGAATACATATACTTCCTTGATGCGTGACTTCACCATGCCCTGACCGTCGCGCTTGATGAGCATCACCTGCTGACCGGCCTTAACCTGTCCGCGGTGAACACGACCGATAGCGATACGACCGATGAATGAAGAATATTCGAGTGAAGTGATCAGCATTTGAAGCGGACCTACGTCTATTTTCGGAGCGGGAATATGTTCGATGATGCCTTCGATCAACGATACGATGTCGGTCGTTGGTTTCTTCCAGTCTGGACTCATCCAGCCTTGCTTTGCAGAGCCGTAGAATGTAGGGAAGTCGAGCTGATCTTCGGTAGCATCCAATGAATACATGAGGTCGAATACAGACTCATGAACTTCATCGGGAGTACAGTTTTTCTTGTCGACTTTGTTGATCACCACGATGGGCTTCAGTCCAAGTTCGAGTGCTTTCTGGAGCACGAAACGTGTTTGGGGCATGGGACCTTCGAAGGCGTCCACTAAAAGAAGACAGCCGTCGGCCATGTTGAGAACACGTTCTACCTCGCCACCAAAGTCGCTGTGGCCGGGTGTGTCTATAATGTTAATCTTATAATCCTTGTATCGTACCGATACGTTTTTCGCGAGAATAGTGATACCGCGCTCCCTTTCGAGCGGGTTACTGTCCATGATCAGTTCGCCGGGGTTTTCGTGCGCCTTAAATAAGTGTCCTGCGTGTAAAAGCTTGTCTACCAGCGTTGTTTTTCCGTGGTCGACGTGCGCGATGATTGCGATATTCCTGATTTTGCTTACTTCCATGCCTCTTGTCCTTCAAATTTGAGGCGCAAAAGTAGTGAAAATTATGTTGAAAACCTGACGAAAGACCCCATTGGCAGGTTACGGGAATTATAAGCTTTTAAAGCAAACTCTCCCCACTGCATATCAACTTCGTGAAAATGAGTCTTCACCACGTTCAACCCGACCATAGAAGACAGGCCCGCAGCATACATAGAAAGTATAAAAAAACCGGCCTGCTCATCGAGAACTTCGTGGGCCAGGCCAACCAGCTCGTCCAGCTTTTCCTGTAAGGTCCACTTCTCTCCTTCCGGACCACGGCCGTACGGCGGCGGATCCATAATAATACCATTGTACTTATTGCCCCTCTTCGCCTCGCGACGAATAAACTTCAAAGCATCTTCATACACCCAGCGGATCCCATCCAGCTTGTTGAGTTGCATATTCTGGTTGGCCCAGTTGAGACCCGGCCGCGATGCATCGCAGTGTGTAACTACCGCGCCGGCCCTCGTTGCAACCAACGATGCCGCTCCTGTGTATGCGAAGAGATTCAGCACACGAGGTTTTTCGATATTAAAACTCTTGAGAGTTTCGAAAATAAAATTCCAGTTTTCGGCCTGCTCCGGAAAAATGCCCACGTGACCGAAAGTTGTAAGTCCAAGACGGAGTTCAATCTCGAGGTCGTTGTACTGGTAATTGACATTCCAGTTGTCGGACATTGGCTTGAGTTTTTTCCAGCCACCTTTTACATCATCGGAGAAACGATAGTTATCACTTTGTTCCCTGTTGAAACAGGCGTGTGCGCGTTTCAACCACTCGGGGCGTTCCATGGCGGGTTGCCAGATTGCTTGTGGTTCGGGACGAATCAATATAAATTGGCCAAAGCGCTCGAGCTTTTCGAAATTGCCGCTGTCGATCAGCTCGTAATCCTTCCAATAAGTAGGGAAGAGTATTTGCATGGCAGACTTACTTTTTTAAAAACACCTTATGAAACCAGGCACCGTTCTTTCAAGCACAAGCAACCCAAAAGTAACAATTTCTCCTCTCGCTTGAAAAACCTCGTGAACGCCGGAAGCAACAACTCTTTGTTATTGAAGGGTACAAAGAAATTATGCTTGCGCTCAAAGCTGGCTATAAAATCGGAAACATTTTCTATTGCATCGATCAAATAAAGGAAAGTGATCTCGATCCAGAGCTTATTGCAAACAAACTGGTGATCCCGGTGACGCAGGAAGTGTTCAATAAAATTGCAATACGCGAGGATTCAGCTAATGTGGTTGCCGTTGCGGAGATGAAGACACACAACCTTTCCGACATCAAAACAGATGGTACACCATTGTTTCTCATACTCGAATCGGTTGAGAAACCCGGTAATCTCGGTGCGATATTGCGCACTGCGGACGCTGCGGGTGTGAATGCGGTGATCATCTGCGATCCACAAACAGACATCTACAACCCTAATGTTATAAGATCGAGCATCGGTTGTTTATTCACGCAACCGGTTGCAATTGCAAGCTCCAATGAAACAATCGCATGGTTGCATAAACATAGCTTCGCAATCTGGTGCACGTATTTACCCGCGTCGAAACCATATCACGAGATCGATTACACGAAAGCGGGCGCTATCGTAATGGGAACCGAAGCTACCGGCCTGTCGCCCGAATGGGTAAAAGTTGCGAGTTCAAACATTATTATCCCCATGCAGGGCAAGGCCGATTCGATGAATGTTTCAACATCGGCTGCTGTCGTCGTTTTTGAGGCACGCCGTCAAAGGGGGTTTAAATAAAATTATTTAAGTTTAATGCCTTTAAAAATTTAAACCCCTTTCCGGGATGCAAGAGCCTGTACCGGACCAGGACTTTTTAACGAGAGATAAGTTCCTCAATACACTCGCAGAATCTTACGTTCTGCACGAGACGATACTGAATTCTACAGAGCTCTCCGTTATCTCTGCTCAAAAGGACGGACTCATCAATAGTCTTAACAAATCTGCCGAACGCATTCTAGGTTACGAAGCCGACGAACTGATCGGCAAACAATATCTCAGCATCGCACATCTTCCCGAAGAACTTCAACAACGCGCTTCGGAACTTTCGAATGAACTGAAGACAGTCATCAACCCCGGCGTTGATTCATTGATCGCGAAGATCAAAGATTCGAAATCAACGGAACGTCGAGAGTGGACTTATGTTCGTAAAGACAAAAGCACCGTAGCCGTTTCCGTCTCAGTTACAAGTATCTGGGACGAACGCGGCGAGCTGTCGGGATTTCTCGCGATAGCAACGGACATCACCGATCAGAAGCGCGCCGACCTTGCATTGCGTGAAAGTGAAGAGCGATTCAGATTTTTGGCTGAGAACGTTCCCGGTGTGATCTATCTCTGTCGCGAAGACGAACATTTTTCGAACATCTTCATCAGCGCGAACATTCTTAAGATAACCGGCTACAGCAACACAGAATTTCTGAATGGCGTGATCGATATTGGTGATCTCATTCATCGTGAAGATTTCGACCGTGTTGATAGTGAATTCAAGAAGGCCATTTCCGAACAAGCTCCGTTCTCTATTGAATATCGCATCGTTCATCGTTCCGGTGTTGTGAAGTGGGTGAAAGAATCGGGATCAAGTATCAACGGGAAAGACGGATCGCGATTGATCGAAGGATACATCAGCGATATCACCGAACGAAAAAAAGCCGACGAAGCTCTGCTCCTCTCGAAAGTAAATCTTGAAGCAGCAACGTTGGAGCTTCAACAACAGAATGGCCAGTTGAACGAGTTCGCTCACATCATTTCGCATAACCTCCGCGCACCCGTTGGAAACATACAGGCGCTGATATCATTGCTGAGTGAAGAAAGTTCGGTTGAAGATTACAGGCTCGTGTTCCAGAATCTCCAGAAGACTGCGTTGAACCTTCGCGAGACATTAAATGAATTGTTAGATCTTCTCCGCACGAACAAAGCGCACGAAAGAGAACGCACTCCTATCCGCTTCGACGATATTCTCACGAAAGTAAAAGAAGACATGATGGGCGAGATCCTGAACAGCAATGCATGGATCGTTTCCAACTTCGGAGAATGTCCCACAGTAAATTATTACAAGCCTTATCTCGAAAGCATCATGCTCAATCTTTTGAGCAATGCGTTGAAGTATCGTCATCCCGGTCGCGATCCGGAGATCCGCTTCGAAACACAGTTGGTGAACAACAAGCCTGTGCTTCGCGTGCACGATAATGGTCTCGGCATCGACCTGGTTAAATATGGTGACGAGATCTTTGGCCTGCGCAAGGTGTTTCATGGCAATCCGAATGCACATGGCGTCGGCCTTTTCCTAACGAAAACACAAATTGAATCTATGGGAGGAAAGGTGTCTGTTCAGAGTGTTGTGGAGGAAGGAACAACTTTTATTATAGAGTTTTAATTCATTACACATTATTCATCGCGAAGCGCATTCACTGGATTCGCCAAAGCAGCCCTGATTACATGATACCCTACCGTTATCAACGTAATTAACACCGCCAATACCGCCGACACAACAAACGTTGCCCATTCATCATCGAGATGAACCCTGTAAGCAAAATTCCGGAGCCAGCGATCGGTGACTAACCACGCAGCAGGAAATGCCAGTATGGTTCCGATGATCACCAGCACAAAAAATTCTTTCGACACAAGCAACACGAGGCCATTCACGCTGGCGCCAATAACTTTTCTTACGCCAATCTCCTTCGTGCGTTGTTCAGTCGTGTAAGCTGCGAGTCCCAACAGCCCGAGACATGCTATCACGATTGTTAACCCGGAGAACGCAGTGAAGATCTGGCTCCGTTTTTTGTCGGCCTCGTATTGAGAATCCAGGTCCGCATCGAGGAAGTTGTATTCGAATGGTTGATTCGGGAATACCTGTTTCCATTGCTGCTCCAGTGCGTCTACTGAAACGCGCGGATCGCCAGGCGCAAGCCGGACAAACACGTTGGGCGGATTCGGATTGAGATAGATCATCATAGGCTCGATGGGATCGTACAACGAAGCCTGGTTGTAATCTTTCACCACGCCAACAACCTGCCTGTTGAACTCATCGCCATCTATCGTAAATCTTTTTCCCAGCGGATCTTTCCATCCCATTCGCGACACCATGCTCTCGTTAACGAGAACTGAAAATGTAGTATCGCCAGGATTGTCTTTCGAAAAACCACGACCGAGCACAACTTCCATTCCCAGCGCATCCATAAAATCATAATCGGATCCATACAGATCGACGCCACGGTCTACCATCTTTCCTTCAGCATCTTCCACTTTGAAGATCCCCTTGCCGATGCCTTCTCCCGGCGACGCATCGGCGCGACCGATCGATACAACCGACGGAACTCTTTTCAACGACGCAAGAAGCTCTTCCATCTGTGGCCGTGGGATCTGCCCGTTAGCACGGATGCGAACAACATTCTCTTTATCAAATCCAAGGTCTTTCTCCCGAAGGAACTGAAGCTGATCGTAAACAATCAGTGTGCTGATCAGCATGAAGATGCTTAGTGCAAATTGAATGACGACAAGAGATTTTCTGAAGAATGCACTTCCGCCTTTCGATGCAAGACGACCTTTAAGCACCGACAGTGGACTGAAGCTCGACAAATAAAATGCGGGATAGCTGCCGCCGAGGATGCCCGTAAAGATCACCAGGCCAACCAGGCTTAACAGCAAAGGCGTTTGAAGAACATAAGAGAACGGCAGTTGTTTATTGGCCAACGTATTGAATGCCGGCAACGCGACGTAGATCACCACCAGGCTTAATGACAATGCAATCAGCGTTACGACTACCGACTCGGTAAGAAACTGCGCGATCAACTGACCTCGAGCCGATCCCATTACTTTGCGAAGCCCTACTTCTTTCGCGCGACCTGTAGAACGAGCCGTAGCGAGGTTCATGTAATTGATACACGCAATCAGGATCATGAATGCAGCCACCGCCGAGAAAATATAGATGTATGAGATGTCTCCGCCCTCTTCGGCTTCATCGGCAATCTTCGAATGAAGATGTATGTCGAGTATAGGCTGCAGACCATACTTCACATTGATGCCGTATTGATCGAAGACCGGTTTCACATGTTCTTTGATGATCTTGTCGAACACGGGTTGCATCTTCGCGATATCGTATCCTGTGGGCAACTCGATGTAAGTTGTGCTTCCAAAATTTCCCCAGCTTCCCTGGAACTGCGCCCGCGTGCTCGACGACATCAGTCCTTCGAAACGGAAATGCGAGTTGCGCGGAACATCGCGAATAACACCCGTGACCTTGAATGTCTCGTTCTGATCGTTGACCAGCGACTGGCTCAACGCGACAGACGCGTCGCCAAAATATTTTTTTGCAATCGTCTCGGAGATCACGAGCGAGAACGGTGCGTCGAGTGCATGCTTAGGATCACCAGCAATAAAATCATACGTGAACATGTTGAAGACCGTAGAATCGCTGAGATAGAACTGACCTTCATAAAATTTCTTATCACCATAAGAGTATGTTCGCCTGCCCGTGCCATCGAACCGGACGGCGTTGAGAATTTCCGGATAGTTGTGACGGATCTCCACAGCCAACGGGCGTTGCGTGGTCCTCCACGTAAATGCATTATCCGGTTCCTTGATGTCGGAAATGATGCGATAGATGTTTTTCGCTTTCGCGTGATAAGCGTCGTAGCTCAGTTCGTCCATGATGTACATGAGCAGGAACAGGCTGCAGGTGATACCGATCGTGAGCCCGAGAATGTTGATGCCTGAATAGGCTTTGTCTTTCAGCAAATTCCTCAGGGCGATCTTCACAAGATTGCGAAACATAGCGGAGCGGGTTAATTACCCTAAGTACGAAAGTTTTCGTGGATTGTTTTGATTTATTTTTGAGGAATTTATGAGAAGAGCAATCATCATCGGTTTTCTAATCCTTTTTGGGTGTAAAAAATCAACAGACCAGTCTACTGAAACCAAGGCCACTATTCCGTCTTTAGGATATACGGTAGTGAATTCGTTCCCACATGATCAGTCGGCATTCACAGAGGGACTGTTAATTCACAACGGTCAGCTTTACGAAAGCACGGGGGAGAAAGAATCGTGGATCGCAACGGTCGACATCAAGACGGGGAAATCAAATAAGAAAGTACAACTCGACCCGAAGTACTTCGGAGAGGGAATGCAGATCCTCAACAACAAAGTTTATTATCTCACGTGGCAGAATCATGTCGGTTTCATTTACGATTTCAAGACATTCCATCAACTCGATACTTTCAATTACGACACCGAAGGTTGGGGAATGACGACCGACAATAAGAACCTGATCACGAGCGACGGCACCGATAAAATTTATTTCCTCGATACACTTTCGCTGAAGCCGGTGAAGACTTTGAACGTTACGAGTGAAGGCGAACCGATGACGGGCATCAACGAGCTCGAATATGTAGACGGGTTTATTTACGCCAACATCTGGCGAACAAGCAACGTGATCAAGATCGATGCAAATACAGGTAAGGTTGTTGGTCTTCTTGATCTTACTCCATTAACAAACCAGGCCCGCGAGCTAAAACCGGATGTGGATGTGCTGAATGGAATTGCGTGGCACCCGGCGACCAAATATATGTTGGTCACCGGGAAGTATTGGAACTACATCTATGTAATTAAGTTGAAGTAGTTATTGTTTAGAAACTCCTGGTTCTCTTTTCAAAAACTCTTCATAAAGATCCGTCTGACGGTTCGACATCGGCATCTGCCATCCATCGATAAACACGTGCTTCACTTGTGTCTTCGTTTCGAACGGATCGCCGTCGCATATAAACAACGTTGCATTCTTTCCTTTTTCGAGTGAACCCATTTTGTCGGCGACGCCGAAGATCTCGGCGGGCACAATGGTGATCGACTTCAACGCTTCTTCTTTACCGAGACCATAAGCTGCGGCGAAGCCTGCGTTGTATAAAAGGTTCCGAACGTTTTCGGTGTCGGTTGTGCGAAGCGCAACTTTCACACCCGCTTTCTTCATGAGTCCGGGGTTGGCGTAAGCCCTGTCGTAACGATCGGATTCGCGAGAAGGAATTGCTAGCACTGGACCAGTGATGACCGGGATGTTTGCTTTCGCGATCTCATCGGCAACGCGCCAGCCTTCGGCAACACCTGTAAGTATCGGTTTTTTGATATGCTTTTCTTTGATCCACTTCAGAGCAGCCTGGATATCTTTCGCGGCATTCGCTTCGATCATCACCGCTCGCTCGCCACGAACGGCAGGAAGCAATGCCTGCAACTCGGGATAATATTTCGAGCTCTTGCCTTTCGCAGCCGAATCGATCTTATAGTACTGTACTGCTTTGTCCCACGCATCATTCAGTTGCCCCATCGCTTTATCTACGGCCTTCTTGATCTCTTCATCGGTTCTGCGATCGAAGAAACCCCTGCGTCCGGTGTTCGGGAAATTCACAATAACACCATCGAAGCCGGCATACATCTGGTCGGGAACATAACCGTGAAGATCCATGAGCGATGCAGTACCCGGCATGAGTCCGCCGGTGGGATAAACAATTACAGTTGTAACACCACTCACGCGTGTAACAGGAATGATCGGTGTGTTGGGATTCACTGCCGTGATTGCTCTCATTTGAGGAATGATCTGGCCGGCATCCTGTTCGTCGCTGGCCTGGTCTACCTGTCCGAATTCCAGGAGGCCGATGTGTGTACCTCCGTCGATAGCGCCGGGATAGATCCAGAGTCCTTTGCAATCAATCGTGATGGCACCTTGTGGCACCGTAACGTTCGTGCCGATGTCTGTTATCTTACCGCCACTCAATATTATCGTGCCGTTGTTGATAACACCGTTTGTTACCGTTTGGATGTTGGCGTTCGTGAGCGCGAAGACACCCGTCTTTGCTTTTGGACTTTGAGCAGACAGTTGAAGGCTCGCAAAGAGAACTACAACAAGCAATATATGTTTAGCTAATTTTTTCATACTCGATTATTTCTCTGATTCAAATAAAGCTTCAAATGCCCCCTGCATGCAGGCGTCATGATCGTGACCTGCTTCCACGAACACCGAAGTTTCAACAGCATTCTTCGGGTCGAAGTACAGGCGGATATCATCCGGATCTTTCTCGCGATCGAAACGAACGATGCCTTCAACAATCGTGATCATCGGGATTGCATAAATCGACAAAGGATGTCCCTTGAAGATCGCAACGTCGCCATCTTTACCAACTTCCAAAGAACCAACGCGACTATCAATACCGAGTTGCTTCGCAGAATTGATGGTGATCAGCGACAGCGCTTCGTCGTCACTCAGTCCACCATACTTCTGTGTCTTGGCAGCTTCATGATATAAGTGACGGATCAATTCGCCAGAGTCGGAGTTGATGGTAGTCACAACACCGTTGCGAACAAGTATCGCCGCGTTGTATGCGGTCGAATAATATACTTCAAGTTTATATGCCCACCAGTCGGCGAATACCGAAGCGCCTGCACCATACGCGGCAAGCTCCGGTGCTACTTTGAAACCTTCGTTGGTGTGCTGGAACACGATCTTCTTTACTCCGAAGTCTTTACATACTTTCAACACCATGTTGATCTCGTCGGCGCGATAGCTGTGGCAATGCACGATGATGTTGCCTTTAATGATGTCGGCCATAGTTTCGAGACGCTTGCTGTAAGCAGGCGGAGCGCCGCGGAAACCTTTCACCATTTTGTCTTTATTGTATTTGTCCCACGCTTCCATGTATTCTTTGCCTTCGCTGAAAGCTTTGCGGATCACAAACTCGACACCCATACGGCTCGAAGGCTGTTCGTTGTTGCGACGACCGTGGCCGGTAGGATTTTCGCCCAATGCAAACTTGATGGTCCGCGGAGCTCCTTCGAATTTCATGAGCTCGGGATCGAGAACACCGTAACGATGTTTCAATGTCTCCGACTCACCACCGATAGAGTTGGCAGAGCCATGCAATGCATGCGAAGCGGTGACGCCACCCGCGAGGGCGCGATAGATCGTTACATCGAATGGGTTAATGACATCGCCGGTAAATACTTCCGGTGTGATGGCATTCGTTCCTTCATTGATGGCACTCAGTCCCGCGTGCGAGTGAGCATCGATGATACCGGGCATTACAAACATACCCGTTGCATCGATCACCTTTGCTCCTGCCGGTGCCGCGATGTTCTTCGCTATCTGCTGGATCTTTCCGTCTTTAATAAGAACGTCGGTGTTTTCGAACGTGCCTTTAGTAACGGTGAGCACCGTTCCTCCTTTGATCAGCACCGTGCCTTTGTCTGCAGTTGCCGGCGCCGTTGTCTGGGCCTGCGCTGCAAAGGCTATAAACAATAATGCAGTTAAGATCTTCTTCATAATTATTTCGGGTCTTTCTTTCCTTCAAGTGTAAAAGTTCCGTAAGGATTTGCCGTGGCATTGCCTTTGAAAGTTTCGCCATCCAACACCGCTTCAACATCCACGTCTAGCGATTGACCTCCATCCATCACGAATGAGTATGAATACTTAAGGTTGTTTCCGTCGAGCTCCACTCTCTTCAATGTTGCAGGGGCAGTCATCAGATCTCCCGAAACAGTGCCGGTGTAATTTCCGCCCGACTTTGTGAATGTAACTTTCGAATTGTTCGTGCCCTGTGGTGTTTCGGTGCTCACGCTCCATGTTCCGGAGATGTCGGCCGCTGTTGATTTTGCCGCGGTGTCTTCTTTCTTCGCTTCTTTCACTTCGATCTTGAAAGGCTGACCATCGACAAACACATATTTCACTTTTGCTTTCTCGTTGAAGTAAGGCTTATCGCTGATGGTGAGGTTGGCGATCTTACCATTGTCGATGGTACCGAGCCTGTCGGACACACCGAGTAATTCCGCAGCATTGATAGTTAACGCAGCGAGCGCCTGGTCTTCCGTGAGACCGGCTTTGATCATGCGGCGAAGGTTCGCCTGCACGTTGGCGGTCTTCGCATCAATCGAGGCGAAACCGAATTTCACACCGGCCTTCTGGAACGTTGAAGCTTGCGCATCGTATTTGGCGATGAACTCTTTTCTTCTTTTTTCTAGCGCCGTTTTTTCGGGTGTTGCCTTTGTGTCCGTCTTAGCGTCTTTCTCTTCCTTAACTTCTTCTGGAAGATCGAGGCTCAGAAACACTTTTACATTCGCTGCCTTAATTTTATTCACAACATCCCAACCTTCTTTCAAGTTGGCGATGGTGAGATTGAAACCGAGATCCGATTTAAGTGTGAGCACCCTGTGTGCATCCAGAATTCTATCGGCCTTGAAGAGAACATCCGTCTTCTTATCGATTACGGGATAAAATGCTTCGAGAATACGATCAGTTGCCGGGCGCTCGAGGCCATTCTTGTTAGATGCGTACATGCTTTCATACGTATGAGCTTGCGAAGCCTGTCGGTACAACTCCCTCCACTTGGCCATGATGCCGAGTATGGTTCCGGGATAAATGCCATTGTTAGAAGTAAGCTCCGAATAAAACGCAGACTTGCTTACGAGCACCGTCTCATCGGCGGGCTTACCATTTAATTGAATGATTGCAGCAGCGCCGGGAAGTAACACACCATAAGGCACTACTTGTGATGCAGTGAAACCAATACCGCGCGCTTCTTCAATAGTTTTATCGGTAGCACTGATTGTATTGCGAACATCATTCTGTGGTGTGATACCTGCCCTCTCCGGCGGAGGATTGCCAGGGTTCTGAAGACGTTCGCGATTGGTTTCTTCACGTGGCTTTGTAACACCAGTTCTCGAAAGACCATCTATAAACCCGGCATATACATACATCGAGTCGGCTTTGATCACAATGGCATCGGGTGGAATGGCGAGTCCTTTACCGGCACTTGTGATAAGCCCGTCTTTGATCAGCACTACGCCCATGTCGATCTTCCGGCCGGGGCCCTGTATGATGTTTACATTGGTAATGGCGTACGTTCGGGTAACGGGTGCCAGCGTTGGCTCTTCCTGCTGTTGCTGACCTTGCTGTGCCCAGGCGATGGCCGGAAACAGCAGGATTGCAACTGCGTGTTTTATGCTTCGAAGCATCTTCTTTTTGATTTAGGTTCGCCCAATCTATGAATTTTTGGATAGCGAAAAAGGGTGGTTATATACGAGCGGTGACGTGCAATGTGCAAAGAGCAAAGTGCAACGAGGGAGCTTTCGAAGGACATTTCGTTGCACGTTGCTCTTTGCACCTTGCACTTCAGTACACCCGTTCGGCAGTTGGTTACAAGATCATTGCCCGGTACGCATCTTCGAAGGACATTTGTGCCGTATTAGTACTAAAAAGCGACACATTATGAAAACGCTGCATCTCCGTCTTATCGCCATCGCCTGCCTGATCACCATCGGTGCAGCTGTAGCACAGAACACACGTGTAGGTACCACCCGCTCTGTACAAAGTGGTGGTGGCACAATGACCATCAGTACCAACAATGGCTACCAGAGCTTCAATGTGGAAATGCGCGGCAAGATCGAGATCACCGACGACGACAAAGACATCAAGAGCATGTCGCCCGACGGATACCTCGAGATCACTAAAACTGTATTCGGCAGCCGTCGTACACTGGTGATCAGCCCACAAAGTGGTGGATTGAAACGCGAATACTATGAAGGCCGCACCAGCATGCCGTGGGAACCCGAAGGTCGCAAATGGCTGGCGGAGATCATGCCCGAATTACTTCGCACAACTACTATCGCAGCCGAGAGCCGTGTAAACAGGTTCTACAAGCAAGGTGGCGTTAACGCTGTACTCAACGAGATCAACCAAATGGAAAGCGACTATGTGATACAACATTACGCCGACCTCCTGATCAATATCCCTGGTGTTTCACAAAAAGACTATCCTGCTATCATCAGCAAGGTTACGCAGAAGATAGAGTCGGATTATTACATCGCCGAGTTTCTTCAAAACGGTCTCGATAAATTCTTGCCGAGTAAGGAAGCTGTCGATGCAGTGTTCAGCGCTTGCGCGAAGCTCGACTCCGATCACTATAAAACACAGGTTATCAAATCTGCTTTGAGAGCACAGCCGATCTCGATCGAATCGGTGAAGCTGATCCTCGCTGCATCCGACAATATGGATTCGGATCACTACAAGACTGAAGTATTGACGACTTTACTTCGCCAGCCGAATTTAACAGACGGTATCGTTGCCGAGATGATCAACTCCACACGCAACATGGACTCGGATCATTATCGCACACAGGTTATCACAAAAGCATTGAGTCAAAAGAATCTTTCGGCTACGTCATACCAGCGTGTATTGGAGTCGGTGAAAGATTTCGACTCCGATCATTACAAGACCCAGGTTCTTACCGAACTGCTTTCGAACAAACTGCCGAACGACCAGATCTTTAATCTTGTGTCATTAAGCAACTCGATCGACTCCGATCATTATCTGACCATCGTATTCCAGGCGGTAATGAAGAACCAGGATCTTTCCGACGACGCATTCAAGTCGCTGATGGAACGTATTTCGAATGTGAGCAGCGATCACTATGCTTCGCAAATACTGCAGTCGGCCCTGGACTCTCCTAATTTGAATGATGCCAAGCTGATCAGTATTATCAACGCAGCAGGAAATATCGGCTCTGATCATTACATCACAGAAGTTCTTGTTGACGCTTCACCGAAAGTCAAGAGCGGAAGCTCCGCTGTAAAAGACGCGTACAGAAATGCTCTTAAGAACATCGATTCAGAAACATACTACGGAAGAGCCGCAAAGGCGTTAGACAGGGAATGAACACTGAATAGCAGCGGAAACTTTTCACCTTTCACTGTTCACTTTTCACTTATTTTGCGGGATGTTTCGTCGGTACGGGCTGCTTGTTCTTGTTTCGGTTGCGTTAGGGCTCCTCTTCGCATTATATATTTCGTATAGCGAAGGCGGACAATTCACAAGTAAATATCTCCAGGTCACCCTCTCGACGCTTGCTATAGGTTTGATCGTCTTCCAGGTCGATTGGATCCTCGACCGGTTGATCTCCTGGCGAAAATATTTCGTTGCCCGTTTCTTTGTGGGCTTTATGATGAACAGCGTCATCAGTGTCGGTCTGATCACTCTCGCTTCCATCTATCTATTTAATATTAGCACTGAGTCTACACTGAAGGTCTGCATCCTGTTCGTGATCTCCATCTTCCTCTACGAGATCTCTTACGGCTGGTTTTATTCTTATCGACACTATGCGATCACTCAAGTCGAAGGGATCCGCTCCGAACGCTTGCAGCTCGAACTGCAATTCGAGTCATTGAAAAACCAGATCAGTCCGCATTACCTTTTTAATTGTTTGAATACGATCTCGTCGCTGTTGTATAAAGACAGCCAGATGGCCGAAGAGTTTATCAGGAGAATGGCCGACACCTTTAAATATGTGCTTTCGAACCAAAAACAGCAACTGGTAACAGTGCGGCAGGAAATAGAATTCGTGAAGGCATACTATTATCTATTACAGGTACGCTACGAACATCATTTGAAACTAGAGATCAATCTACCCAAGTCAGCGCTCGATACATCGATCCCGCCACTCACCTTACAAATATTGGTCGAGAATGCTGTGAAGCACAACCAGATCTCGAAAGAACAACCCTTACTGGTTTACATTTCGGCGCCCGATAATACACACATCACCATCATCAGCACGAAGACGACATCGATCAAACCTTCGCACAGTTTCAAGATCGGTCTCGATAATATTAGGAATCGTTATGAGTTCTTCAGCAACGACAAGATCGTGATCAAAGACACCGACCGGTTCATCGTGCAATTGCCAGTGATCAAGCCGCAGAAGGACAAGAAAACAAAAAAACAGGAGATATGAACAGGAGCTTCATACATGACTACCTGTTTCGAATTTGTGCGCCAGTGGTTGCTGGCTTCCTTGCCTATTCGTTGATCATGCTGATCAACAACTCCGTTCTCGATGTGCTGGAGCTCTTCAGCAACAGGGAAATGTATACGTCCGTATGGTTGAGTTATCTCGCAATTGCCGCCATGCGTTGGATCATAATATGGATCGATCACAGCGGTAAAAGCTGGCCGATACGAAGAAGGATCGTACTGCAGACAATCTTCACCCTCACTGCTAATCTCATTGTTGTTACTGTAGCGATCTCCTACTATTATTTGCGATACGTTGGCTTCTCGATCGGCCGGCTGGAGCTCAATGTATTCCTAACGATCTACGGAGCTATAGGACTCTTCTATAATGTTCTATACTTCAGCCAGTTTTACCTCATGCAGGAAAACAAATCGCGTATCGACGAAGAACGCAAGCTGCAGGAAAAAGTGGAAGCCGACTTCGTTAGCTTCAGAAGCGAGATCAACCCGGATCTTCTTTACGAAAGCCTGGAGAATCTTATTCTCACCATCCATCACAACACTGACGAAGCCGAAGAGCAGATCGATTACCTCGCAGGCATCTACCGCTACAGTCTCGTTAATCGTCAGAAAGAATTGATCGGCCTGGATGAAGAGTTTCGCGCGGCGACGAATCTTCTTAACCTCGTAAACTATCGTTACCAGAAACAACTGAACCTACTGGCAGAGATCCCTAATCAGCACGAGATCTTCTTGATACCGGGATCTTTGATGATCACGATAGACGCCGTGATCCGCAATACATTGATCTCGCAAAAGTCGCCGTTGGTGATCCGTCTTTATCTTGAAGAAGAAGACGATTATCTCGTACTTCAGCACACATTGAACGACAAGCTTCAGCTTCACCAGGAAAGCCTGCAGGCGTTTACGCGACTGCAGCGTTCGTACACATTCTTTAGCGATACACCATTTGTGCAGGTGAAAGCCGGCAGGGAGAACTATATAAAATTTCCAATGATTAGAATGAACGAAAAGGAATGAGTGCCACACACAACTTAAAGGTTCTAATCGTAGAAGATGAAACTCCGGCTGCCGAAAAGCTGGAGCGTTATCTTTTAAAATACAGCGCCGGCATCAAGATCCTCGACAAGCTCACGTCTATCGATGAAGCAACGTCGTGGCTTCGTGCTCACCAGGACGACGTCGATGTGATCTTCATGGACATCCAGTTGAAAGACGGGCAGAGCTTCCAGATCTTTCAGAATGTGAAGATCGTGAAGCCCGTGATCTTCATTACCGCTTACGACGAATACGCACTCGATGCTTTCAAAGTAAACGGTGTTGACTATCTTTTGAAACCCGTTACGTTTGTCGATCTCTCTGCCAGTCTTCAAAAACTGGAATCGTTGGGGGAACAACTTCGGTGGAACGAATCGAAGGCAGAGAAAGTAACGGCCGTGTTCGAACAACCGGCGAAAGCATTCAAGAACAGGTTTATGGTGAAAATTGGTGATCACATCAAGTCCATCACCTCCGACCAGATCAGTTTATTCTACGCCGATGGCCGCGATGTTTACCTCGTGACCAACCAGCTCCGCAAATTCATTATCGACTATACGCTCGAAAGCCTCGAAGAGATCATCGACCCGAAGATCTTCTTCCGGACCAATAGATCATACATCATCAACATTTCTGCGATACAGGATGTTGTCGTTTACTCCAACAGCAGGTTGAGGGTAACACCCGTTATTAAATGGGACGATGAGATTATTGTGAGCCGCGAGAAAGTGAATGAATTTAAAGAGTGGTTCGACGGGAATCGGTAAACGGTAGGCGGTAAACAGTAAACGGTGCTTTCAGACTACACCGTAATTACCGTTTACTAATCACCATTTACCGTTTACCTGTCCTTTCGAAAGCTGCAAACATCATCAGTAGACCCAATGGGCATTCCAGGCGGCGCTTCTTCTATACGCTCCTGTTCAAACTTCGCAGGATTCTCCTTCAGCTTCGTAATCGAATTACCGATATAAGTATAGAATGCCTTCCACGATTCATCAGTGGTTGAATTAATTCTCGGTGCGATCCATTGCTGCAACTGTATCAATTTCAATTGCGCGATAGCTTTCGCCGGCACCGATGCTTCTTTACTCAGCGCAAGCTTCGACAGGTTGATGAACAACGCTGTCGCTACCGACATCTGCACTGCACCTTCATAACCTTGTTTAGGCGAAACTTTTATGCCGGCGCTCATCATCTTATCGATCACGCTTTCGAGACTTGGCAGTCTTGCGTCGCGCGAGTGGTGCTCGAACAAGCGGTTGGCCCTTGCGGGATGAAGCATGAGCCCGAACGTCATGTCGGCAGCAGTCTCCGCAGCGGCGAGCGGATCGAACGTGAGCTCCGTCCTTATATTGATCATCTCCCTGGTGCGCGGATAACCGAGTGGTCGCGGGGGAATGCTCTTCAGCAAGCTTTCGGGTAACATCAACGCAGAAGGCTCAACAGTTTTCAACAGCGCCTCAATCGCTTTCAATTCCTGTTGCGGCGTAAGCAACTCGGCAACGGGCTGGCCATCGCCACGCAACGCATATCGATAGTTCAGTCCGCCGATCATCTTCACAGCAGCTTCAGTTTGATAACGATGGAAGAAGTATATCGGCACGAACACTTCTTCGAGCGTTGCCATCGGCGCACCGGGCTTGATATTGTTCTCACCGAAATTGCGAAGCGCTACCCTGCGGATCTCCAATACTCTCAACAACTCATCCGTTGGATCGGCGCCGTTATCCCACAAGTGTGTGAACGGATGTGCTCCACCCTGCGGTCTCGCATCATCGTCCGACAAAAATGTATATCCTGCTTTTAATGAATTCTGAATAATGTCGTTCAACGCCTTCTTTTCATCGGTGCCGGGTGCGAAATCTGAATAACCGTATGCGACGATAACTTTATCGAAAGCACCGATCTTATCATCGTAAGGCTTGCTGATGTCGATCTTACCATCAACGAGATTGACCAGCGGATGAGGATAGTCCATCACAGATGAACGATTTTCGGAGCTCGAACTATACGAGTGTGCAATACCAAGTGTATGACCAACTTCGTGCGCCGCGAGTTGTTTCAGTCTGGCAACCGCTAATTGTTCCATCTCTTTCGACACAGGTTTGCCTTCTTCATACGGAGCAATCAAACCTTCGGCGATCAGGAAATCCTGCCGGTCGCGAAGAGAGCCGAGGCTCACATGGCCTTTGATGATCTCACCGGTGCGAGGATCTGAAACGGCGTTACCGTACGACCATCCGCGCGTAGAACGATGCACCCAATTGATAACATTGTAACGCACGTCCATCGGATCGACAGAGTCGGGTAACACGCGAACCTGGAATGCATTCTTATAGCCTGCAGCTTCGAAGGCCTGGTTCCACCAGCTTGCTCCTTCGATCAATGCGTTGCGAACAATTTCAGGTGCGCCTGGATCCACATAGTAAACAATCGGCTTCACGGCTTCGCTCACCGCAGCCGAAGGATCTTTCTTCTTCAGGCGATGACGAACGATGAAACGTTTTTCGACAGGCTCGGTGAACGGTGTCGCGAAATCAAAATACGACATGTTGAAGAAGCCAGCACGCGGATCGAATACACGGGGCTTGTAATCGGCATCAGGTAATTGAACAAACGAAACGTGCTCACGAACAGTAATCGCACCCGTGGTAGGTGTAACGCTCTGAATATAATTTCCACCCGATCCGCCCGAAACGAATGTCAACGTTACTTCGAACTCTGAATTTTGCGGGAAGTTTTTTGTGCGCGGCAGGTAAAATGCAGAGCGCGACCTCTCGAGACTATAGTCGCCCTGGTCGCTGGCCCTTAATGTGCCCGTAACATTATGAACATCCTGCAACAGGAAGTCTGTTGCATCGACGAGAACACGTTTGCCATCATCAACAATTACTGCGAAGCCCCAGAGAACCGATTGGGCAAATGAGTCTTCGACAGCTTTTTTCTCTGCGGCGTTATCGGTGATCGCACGATAGTCGAGATTCGGTTGGATCATCAGCACCTTCTGACCTTGCTTGCTGAATTTCACCACGCGTTGACGACCAATCTGATTACGGTCGAGACCAATGTCGTTAGAACCAATGGCCGCGGTGAGTGATTCGATGTACAGGATCTCCGTCTCCAGCTTATCGATCAGTAAATAGATCTTGTCTTCTTTCGCGTCGTAGTAGAATTCCACGAAGCCGGAAAACTTTTGCATGCCTGCAACTTTACCTTCGATGCCAACGGGTTGCTGTTGTGCCGGCGGAGGTGTCGTTACCTGGTTGTTGTTGTCTTGCTTTTTCTTCTGTGCGAAGGATGTAATACAAGATATAGTGATGACAAGGACTATCAATAGACGCTTCATCACGTGAATTTAGGTATAAAAGTGAGGGTTATAAAGACCTCACGTCTAAATAAGCTTCTCCAGATTCGCCTTCGCAATCGCCTCACTCTTACTCTTCACCTGCAGCTTCGAATAAATATTCTTGATGTGCGTCTTCGAAGTTTCTTTCGAGATAAAGAGCTCTTCCGAGATCTGCGTGTAAGTTTTTCCTTCGGAGATCAATTGAAGGATCTCTGTCTCACGTTTGGTAAGCGGACTATTTGGATTAACATGGAAGTTGTCGATAACGAGTCGTGCAATCTTGCTGCTCATAGGCGCACCACCTTTCATGATCTCTTCGAGTGCCGTAAGAAGTTCAAGATAATTCGCACTCTTGGTGATGTAACCCGACGCGCCTGACTTCAGCGCTTCGAACACCAGCTCACTATCTTCATACACCGTTACCATAATGATATCGGCATGAGGATGTTTGTCTTTAATGATCTTCGTTCCCTGGATGCCATTCATCCCACCGGGCAATTCGATGTCCATCAATACGATATCGGGACGATCGGCATTTAGATGCTTGATGGCTTCTTCGCAAGAGCCGTATGCACTCGCCACATAAAATTTCTGCGAGCTGTTGACGATCAGCGAAAAACTGTTCCTGATCTCCGGGTCGTCCTCAACAATGAGGACTCTCTTCTTAAATGGGGACGCCATATCTAACATTCTTTTTGTTTATTGTAAATATCAACCTTACAGATGTGCCCTGGTCATGACTGCTCTTCACTTGCAGGTATGATTGAATTCTCTCTGCCCTGCTCTTCATGTTCTTCACCCCATTCACTTTCGAGAGCTCTTCGGCAACAAATCCTTTTCCATCATCTTCAAGTATCATTTCGAATTGATCTCCCTCCTGCTTCAACGTAAATGAAACGTTTGTGGCCTGCGAATGATTGAAAGAATTTGTCATCGCCTCTTTAAAAATAAGATTCGCCTCCCTGCTAAAGCCGTAAGGAACGATAACACTTCCTTTCACTTCATTGTATGCCCTGAATTTGATCTCTTTCTCACTAAAAAGCTTTTCACCGAAGTCGCGTATGTGAATAAAAAGTTTCGACAACTCATCGTTTACGGGATCAATACTCCAAATAAAATCCCGCGTCCCGGTGTATAAATATTTTGCAGAGTCCTCCACTTTGTTGTAGAGCTCCGCAGCATGTCCGTTCTTACTCAGCTTCATCAAGCTGATGTAATTGATGATCCGAGTAAGCTGATTGCCCATCTCATCGTGAAAGTCGCGGGCGATTTCTTTGCGAAGACTGTCTTGTTCCTGTTGCCTGATCTTCTGAAGCTCTACCATTTTATTGAACCTCGATCTCACACGATAGAAAACATACAACACAGCCAAACCCAACACCAGCGCAATTGCAATCGCCTGGAATGCTGCCGTGCGATAGAACGGCGCGTTAATGGTGAACGCATACGACAACGGCACCTTATCCCATGCACCTTGATTGTCGGTTGCTTTCACGATGAACACATAATCGCCAGGCGGAAGATTTCCATAAGTCACCTGGTTGGTGGATGATGGCAACGACCATGTTTTATCGTAGTTCTGAAGAATGTACTGGTAGCGAACAGATTTCGGGTAACGCTTATCTACACGGTTGAAATGGAACGTGATGTAATTCTTGTCCGACGGAAGACCGGGATTTTTCGGGATCCTGAAAGGACCATCGCCGGGTTCGCCATACTCGCGGATCGGGTATTGTCCGTTAAACAATTCAACATCGGTAAGATGTAACGGGAACGAATGCCATCCCGCATTTCGAAGATCGTTGTATATATAAACACCGTCGATCATTCCGAAGTACTTATCCTTACCCAGGTAATACGCATTCTGGTTCGTCTCAACGCCAGCAAGACCATTGTCGTAACCGAAGTTCAACAGCTCCGTCATCTCCAGCCCTTCCGATAATTTCATTCTCGAGATCCCCTTCTCCGTTCCTATCCAGATCTGTTCTTCAAGATCGGGAGCAACGAAGTAGATAAAGTCCGACGGCAATCCCACCGTCGTGTCGAACATCTTCTTGGCACCGGTCTCCACGTTGTACACCATCACTCCCGCTCCACCGGATCCCACCAGCAGGTATTTATCGCGGAAGTTTGAAAGTGAGAACACACCGGTGTTCTCTATCTCTTTTAATGAGAGTGTTGTCGCCTTGTTGTCCTTGATCACGCTGAGACCTAAATCGGTGCCTGCATAGATCATGTCATTGTGAGGCATGTATCGGAGCGACAATACCATACGGCTTGGCAATCCCTGGTCTACCGACACCGAACCAAACTTCTTTCCATCGTAATAGCCAACGCCACCGCCATTGGTCGCGAACCACAGCTTTCCTTTCTTATCGAAGTTGATCTGGCTCACGCCCGGACCGGGTAGTCCGTCGATACGCGTATACCATCTGAACGCATCCTTGTCGGGCAGGTATTGACCGAGTGCACTCGATGCTCCAACCCACACCTCACCCTTATCATTCACCTGTATCGAAGCAACATTCTCGTCGGTGCTGTTATTGATCGTATAATTTTTAGTGCCTCCCTTACCCATCTTCCAGATGCCCTTGGAGCTCGAACCAATCCACGTAGACCCATCCTTGTCTTCATTAATAGAGAACACCGACGAAAGATTGTCTGAACTGCATCGATCGAAGTCCTGCACAAAATATTTATAGAGCCCGTTGCCCGAACTGCCAAACCACGTGTTGCCCTCGGAGTCGAGAAACACTTGCGTGATACCGACCTCTTTCAAAACTGTATCTACTTTGTGAACACCGGCTTGCCAGTATTCTTTCAGGAGACGATCGTCGTATCGTGTCCAGAATGATTTCGTAACCGGGTCGTATTGCAATACAGGCCGTGTGATCGATAACGTATCGGGTATAAATTTCAGATCGTGGTAATCGAAACGAAAGTATCCCTTATCGGTAAGCATCCATGTATTATCGCCCATATTGAACACGTTGGCGAGATAATTAAAGTATTGTTTATGTTTTACAACACGATCGCCTGCAGGAGTACGGATAACAAAACTGCTGTCGTTGAGATAAAGAGCAACATCACGATTGGGTAACAGGTGTGTGTATTGAATCACTTTGTCTTTACGCAACGCTTCATTCCAGTAATACATGCTGTCTTTATGGATCTTTCCAACGAGGCCCTGGCTCGTTACGAAGAACATAGAGTCTCTCACTTCAAAAGCGCGACGCACACGGCGAAGTGCAGTGGGTGGTCCGCCGGGTTTAAATGCTTTGAATGACGTTCCATCGAAACGCGTGATGCCACGCGGATGAACGATCCACAGGTTTTGCTGAGAGTCGAGCTTGAGATAATGAACGATGTTGCTGAGGAGGCCGTCGCGGGTGGTGTAGACCTTGAATTCGCGTCCGTCGAAGCGGGCAAGACCGCCGCCGTGGGTACCGATCCACAGGTAGCCGTTCTTGTCTTCGAGAACCATGTTTACCTGTGATTGAGGGAGGCCGTCGAGGGCAGTGTAACGGCGCAGGGAATATTGAACCTGTGCCGATGTGTTGAGCACAGAGGAAAAAAAAAGCAGTACAACAAAGAGCCTCTTTCCCATCAATATGCAAAATAGGTTTTTGAAAGACAAAGGACTGTACCGCAATTTACGTCAAAAGAGATTTCTTTTGGTGCAACCTTTTTCCATAAAAAGAGTCTTATATACTTTCAAAACACTCACCCATGATCGGAAATTATCTACTTATCGCTTTTCGCAACCTTAGAAAGCACTTTAGTTATTCTACCATCAACATCGCCGGCCTCGGGCTGGGCCTTGCTACCTGCCTGCTGCTCAGCGTATGGATCAGGCATGAGCTGAGCTTCGATGATTTCCACACAAAAGTAGACAGGATCTATCGCCCTTCGATGGAATATTCATTCGGCGGACAAACCAAAGAAACGCCGGTATCGCCAACCATTGTTCTTCCCACTTTACAAAAAGAATTTGGAGAGATAGAAACAGGTACGCGAATTTATACGGCATGGAGATCGCGTATCGTGCGCAAAGAAGATACGAAATTCGATGAACCGAGATTCTACTTTGCCGATAGTACTTTCTTTAGCGTTTTCGATTTCAAACTGGTAAGCGGAGATCCGAAGACAGCGTTGGACGGAAAATATAAGTTGGTGCTCACACAGTCGATGGCGAAAAAGTATTTCGGCAACACAGACCCTCTTGGCCAACTGTTGAATGTTGACAATAAACAAGATTATGTTGTAACCGGGGTTATTGAAGACATTCCATCCAATTCGTTGATCCGTTTCGATTTCCTTGGCTCATTTGCATCATTGAATCAGCCTCTTCAATGGTGGAGTGCCAACTACCAGACGTATGTTGTACTTAATCCACAGGCTAACGTTCAGGATGTTGAGGCGAAGTTTAATGAGATTGTAAAGAAAGCGCTGGCTTCAGAATTGAACAACTCCGGCGATTATGTGAAATACAATTTCTGGCCGATGAAAGATATTTATTTGCATTCTGGCCTACAAGAGCCCGAGATCACCGGAAGCATTGACTACGTATACATATTTAGCGCCATCGCAATATTGATACTTGCAATTGCCTGTATCAACTACGTAAATCTCGCGACCGCAAAGGCGGCCGATCGTGCGAAGGAAGTTGGAGTTCGCAAGGTTGTAGGTGCAGTTAGAAAACAGTTGATCCTCCAGTTCATTGGCGAATCCGTTATCATTACAGCCGTTGCATTCGCCGTCGCACTTTTTATTTCCAGCGCCAGCCTTCAATTGTTCAATAGCCTTACCGGCAAGTACTTTACTACCGCAATGATATTCGAGCCGAAGCTATTGTTGATGTCATTAGTTGTTCTTATGGCCATCGCCATTCTATCAGGGCTTTATCCTGCATTGGTGATCACGGGGTTCAAACCGGTCAATATCCTAAAAGGAAACTTTCGCGCTTCTGGCGGAGCCGTGTGGTTACGGATATCTCTCGTCGTGTTCCAGTTCACCGTATCGATCATATTGGTTATTGGAACAGTGGTGATTATGAAGCAGGTTGGATATATCCAGAACAAAAAGCTTGGCTACGAAAAAGATAATGTCGTGAGTGTGCCACTCGATGGTAAAACATACCAGGTGTTCGACCAGTTAAAAACAGAGTTGCTTCGACGCGGTCACGTTACTGCTGTTGGCCGCGCTACCGAATCCCCGGTAAACATACAGGCGGGTTATTCCATCCAGATGCCAGGCAATGGCGACCGCGGTATGATCATCGGAGCTGCAGTTATCGATGATGGCTACATTCCTGCAACAGGTATTGAAATTATTGCCGGTCGCAACTTCACCGAAGCTGATATAAAGAAAATGCAGAAGGATACCATCACCAGTTTTATCCCTAACGAAACATTGTTGCGCGAACTTGGTCTCGATGTTGACAAAGCTATAGGCATGACGTTGCAGATGAGCGGTCGCAAAGGACAGGTTGTTGGTGTTATGCGCGACTTCCACTTTGCTTCGCTTCACGAAAAGATCAAGCCTTTGATGTTCTTTTTGGAAGATGATCAATACAGCACCTACTTCGTTAAGCTTGGCAGTGATCCCTCTGCGGCGCTGGCCGATCTGAAAGATGTTTGCTCCACTCTTACACCACACAGACCCTTTGAATATAAATTCCTTAGCGAAAAATATGCGGCACTGTATGCTTCCGAGCAAAAGATGGGTACTGTATCGTCGGCATTCGCCGGACTTGCTATTATAATCGCGTGTCTTGGCTTACTTGGCCTGGTTGCATTCGCGGCAGCACAAAAGACAAAAGAGATAGGCATTCGGAAGGTGATGGGCGCATCAGCATCGAGCATTGTTGTGTTGATCACGAAAGATTTTACAATGCTCGTGATTGCTGCTATCGTGTTAGGCGTTCCGATGTCGTGGTATTTAATGGAGAAATATTGGCTCGTTACGTTCGAATACCACACCGAGATCGGGATCTGGCCATTCGCGCTCGCGGGTACAGGATGTTTAGTGGTGTCGTTTGCTACGGCAGGTTACCAGGCCATCAAGGCGTCGATGGTAAATCCTGCACATACGCTACGGAATGAGTAGGCTTCTCGCCTGCGGCGGGCTTGTCTTTTTGTTTGACGAAGAAATAAAGTAGTCCAAACAAAACGATCACGATAAACATGAAGATGACGAGGATGCGTGTAACTTCTCTGATTCGCATATCACGTTCATGACGGCGCATAACTTCTGAATAGTTTCGGAAACGATCCGAAGCCGATTCGCTCATCTTGTGCCTTCTTATGCGGATCTCATTTCGACTCATCGTACTTCACCTTTATATTGAAATTTTTCCGGAGTTTGTCGAGTGCCCGGTATGTTCTCATTTTAGCGCCGCTTTCGGTGATGTCGAGGATGAAGGCGATGTCCCTGAAGTCCTTGTCTTCGAAAAACCGGAGTTCCAGCACCTGCAGCATATCGGTGGGTAGATCTTTCATAAAGGTAATAAGCTTTTGAACGAGTTCTTCATCCCAGTCTTCGTCCGACCGTTCGATAAGCTCTCTTACTTTTATTTCCTCGATACTAAACACGTTTTTACGTTTGTTCTTCCTGTAATGTTTGTTGATCTCGTTTCGTGCAATGCGGTAAAGCCATGCCGAAAAAGGAACTCCCCTGAATTCGTAACGAGAAAGACTGTTAAGTGCGTTGATGAAAGTTTGTGAGCAAAGGTCGCCGGCAAGTTCTTCATCGTCGGTTTGCCGATAGATGAAGTTGAAGATTCGGTCGAAATAGATCTCGTACAGTTCACCGAAAGCACGCGGGTCTTTTCTCGATCTTTCGATAATGTCCCTTTCCTTGTCGAGCTCGGTGTAGGTCATAGGCGGAGTTCGGAATCCCGTACTTATAATCCGAAGGTAACAGAAAAGTCACATTGTAACTTCGGTGTTTGATGTTGAGTGTTTGGTGTTGCCGTGTTTTGTGTCCATGAGTTTCCTTAATACCCAATCATGAACACCACAATATCGAACTCGAACTTTTTGAAAAACATACCCCCTAAAAAAGATTGAGGCCTCTTCCACGTCTTGGAAGAGGCCACCAAACCTAAAACCTTAAAATGAGAGAGAAAATTGTAACTGCTGTTACAAAGGTGAATCACGGAGTACTCCTTACCAATACCTACTAAGAGGTATTTTGATGAAAATTTTTACCGTGTTTTCTCTATCAAACGTTTGAATTTTTACCCGGTTTTCACGATTTACAAAAGCCTTTTAGCCTCCATCGCACCCCGGATCTTCTTCTTGTTTTCCCAAAACTGATCCTTCATCTCCTGGACGAGCGACCTGAACCTCGGTTCGTCCTTCAACAAGTCAATAAACATAGGGTCCTGGTCGATCAGCAACGCCCAGAACTGGAAATAATGATGCTCATCCACGAACATCTCAAACTCATCGAGCGCCTTTTCTTTATCATTCTCATAAGTATAATAGCCAGAAAGATTTAAATGCCTGTAGATCGACTGGTCGGCATCGGCATATCGCCTGAAGTCGGTAATAAAGTCATTTGCTCCTTTATTTAATTGCAACGCTCTCCACACAAATGCCATCCGGCACGTCTCGAACTCATACACGTCGATCTGATACATCTTTTCGAGGCGCATAAACTTCTCGTAAAACTCTTTTGACTTCGCATAGGAGCGTTCGATGTAATACAACTTCGCAATCTCCTGCGCTATGTCGACACGCATGGTGTCTTTATTGAACTCTTTCATCAGGCTTTCGCGAGCCTTCTTCGAATCGAGATCCTGCGCATACAAAACATACGCTTTGAAATATTGAGAGAAAGGATTGTGCGGGTTGTAAGCAAGCGACTTGTCTACATACATCTGTCCCTCATCAAAAAATCCGGCCTGTGTAAATGCGTTGCTCAAATGAAAATATTTAAAGCTCGTGGTCATCGAATCGACAAAGGACTGCTGGTCGATCTTCACACCCTTCAACGCATATTCTAAATACTTCTCGGTGTCGATAACATGAATGCTATAAAACTCCGTAAGAAAATGGATAACGAGACCGGAGTTTGGATCGGCAACGTGTGCCTGTTCGAGATACTTAACTGCTTCGGAATATTCTTTCTTGTTCGAGAGTGACAAAGCTTTGGCGATCAGGCTTTCGGAGGCTGTCGGATCGAACTTCATGGCCATGTTGGCGGTGCTATCGAGCCTTTGCGTATGATTCTTTACAACCTGGTAGATGTCGAGGTAATAGTAAACGGCAGCTGCGGTACCGTATGCAATAGCAAACGTGCTGTCGTATTCAACTGCCTTCTGGAAGTAGGGCAACGAAGTAACAAGACCTTCACGTGTACTATAATAGAAGAGCTCTTTGCCCTTGAGAAAATAATCGTACGCGATAAAACTGTTCGTCGGCTTTTTAGTGATACGTCGCTGCTCTTCGGGTGTGATCACTACTTCGATTTCATCGGCGATGTTTTGGGCGATCTCGTGCTGCAGTTCGAAGATGTCGCTCGACTCGCGCCGGTATTGCTTCGACCAAAGATGCCTGTCGGTTGCAGCCTCGATAAGCTGTATGTTTAACAAGATCTTGTCGCCCATCTTTTGTCCGCTGCCTTCGATAAAATAATTCACGTTGAGCTCGTTCGCCATCTCGGGAATCGACTTCTTCGTGTTGCGATATTTTTCGGATGTCGTTCTGCTGATCACCTTCAGGTTGCCGATCTGCTGCAGGTTATTCAGCGTCGACTCCATTAAGCCGTTGATGAGGTAAATGTTCGATGAGTCGCTGCTCTCGTTTTTAAATGGCAGTACTGCAATGGACTTTTCCTGATTTTTATTTGGAGAAGGAAAAAAGATGACCAGTAAAGCTATCGCGATAGTGCCCAGTGCAATTAAGATTATTTTCTTATTGACCGGTTTCTTTGGCTCGGGAAGCTTCCCCGGCGAATACCCATACTCTTCTCTAAAACACTTTATAAAGTAAGATGTACTCCCAAACCCGGAGGCGTCTCCCACCTCCGACACATTCATGGCCGTCGTCTTCAAAAGCTCCATCGCCCTGGCGAGCCTGGCTTTCCCTATCATTTCACTTACCGACATGCCCGTAATCTTCTTGACCTTGCGCAACAGGTTCGAACGGCTCATGTTCATAGCCTCGGCCAGCTCCTCCACGCCAAACTGGCTGTTGGAAAGGCGCTGTTCTATCGTGCTGTTAAGCTGTTGCAGGAACTCGTTATCGGAAGGTGTGGTCCCAGGCATGGGATGTGAATTGAGGGATAATTTCGGGGCAATGTCGGCCATTCGGCTCAAAACTTATACCGGTGCGTCATTTTTTATAGCCATTTCCGCAGGATTGATGGTTTTGTCCGCAACAGGGTTTAGCCGCCGCAACGGCATACGGCGTTCTTTACGCCATCAAAAACAAACGAAAAAACACACCATGAAAAATCTCTTGATCATCTGCACCCTCTTCTTTGCTGTTGCCTGCTCCGGCCAGAAATCGGATAAGAAGTCATCCGTAAAAGCACCGGATGTGGACATCCATACGGCCGTGGTCACCAACAACCTGGAGGCGCTTAAACAACACATTGCTGCCGGCACTAATATCAACGAGAAAGACCCGTTCGGCGGGTCGAGCCCATTGATCAGCGCGAGTGTTTTTGGGAAACCCGAAGCTGCGAAGATCCTGATCGACGCAGGGGCGGATCTCAACTTCCAAAACAATGACGGGTCGACAGCACTGCTCACGTCTGCATTCTTCTGTCATCCCGACATCGTAAAGATGCTGCTCGACAAAGGCGCCGACAAAACCATCAAGAACAAATATGGTCAGACTGCCTACGATGCTGTTGCTTCACCTTTCCCACAAGTAAAAGATGCGTATGATATGATGGGACAAATACTCGGCCCGATGGGATTGAAACTGGATTACGCTTACATCGAAAAAACAAGGCCGGAAATAGCAGCGATGCTCAAATAACACTGAACATTGAACACTGAACAACATGAGAAGGTATGATATAGATTGGGTCCGTGTGATCGCAATAGGCCTGTTAATAATCTATCACGCCGCGATCGCCTTCCAACCCTGGGGTACGATGATCGGTTTTCCAACCAACAAAGAATCGTGGCCGGCCCTTTGGTTGCCGATGTCGCTACTGAATGTTTGGCGAATCCCATTGTTGTTCTTCGTGTCGGGAATGGGTGTATACTTCGCCATGCAATCGCGCACACCGAAAGAGTTGTTGCTCGAACGGGCGAAGCGAATCCTGGTACCATACATCTTCGGCATCTTCGTAATTGTTCCGATCCAACTTGCGATATGGCGAATGAAGTGGATGTATGTTTATAACCCTGGACATCTCTGGTTCCTCGGAAACATATTCGTGTATGTGTTGATCTTCACGTTCCCATTCTATCGTCTGAAGTTAAAACACTATTCAGCGCTCATTGCGATACTGATCTTCATTGCAGCACTTGTTGCCGAGGTATTGATCATCAAACCGATTCCATACGAACTTTATGCAATGACGTGGCATGGGTTCTTTCTTGGAATGATCGCATTCTTCTTCGGGTATGTGTTTATGGCAGCCGGCATCCAATACTGGAAGATGATATGGCCCACTGCTATTGTGGCGATTGCGTTCTCTTCATTGCGACTAACAATGGGAACACCAGGTTATCTTTTACCAATTGAATCTGTATGCTGGATCCTGGTCGTACTCAGTTTGGCACACAAGTACCTGAACAAAGGAAGTGATGCGTTGAAATACTTATCGGAGGCCGCATACCCGGTATACATCCTTCACCTGGTCTACCAAAACCTCGTGTCGGCGTTGATCTTCCCGATGGATCTCGCGGTACCGATAAAATATGTGTTACTGGTTGTGCTTACGCTGGCAGGATGTTTTATCACCTACGAATTAGTAAAGAGAACAAACGTTACCCGTTTTCTCTTCGGACTTAAAGCCTTGCGGCCATGAGCAGTTCGATGTTCTTGTGCTTCATTCCGAATTTCCGTGCAACGGATTCGTTGGTGAGACCCGACTTGTAAGTATAAACTCCCTTCATGAACCACTTGTGCGTGAAGATCATCTCTTCCACGCCGCCTTCTTCGGCAGCACGCAGGATGGTTGGAGTAAAGATGTTGCTAAGCGCGGTGGTTGCAGTGTGCGCCACGCGCGACGCAACGTTGGGAACGCAATAATGAATAACATCGTACTTCCGGTACATCGGTTTCTCCAGCGTGGTGATCTCCGACGTTGCAATGCATCCGCCCTGGTCGATACTCAGGTCGATGATCAGTGAATCTGGCTTCATATTCTTCACCATCTCTTCACTTACAACATGCCGCGGTCTTCCTTTCTCTGCCCTCAATGCGCCTATCACGACATCGGCGGTCTTCAGGCTTTCGCTCAACGTGGAAGTGTCGATAGTAGAAGTATATAATTGATGACCCAGTGTGTGTTTGATCCGACGCAGCTTATAGATATGATTGTCGAACACCTGGATCTCGCAGCCCAGACTCGTTGCCGCACGGGCCGAATATTCGGCAACAGTGCCTGCACCTATGATCACAACCTTGGTAGGTGGAACACCAGTGATACCACCGAGAATAATTCCTTTTCCTTTTCTTGATGTGCTCAGATATTCTGCAGCGATCAACATCACGGTGCTGCCGGCAATCTCGCTCATCGCGCGAATGATGGGCATGCCCCCAACTTTATCTTCGATGAACTCCCATGCAAGGGCAGTCACTTTCTTTCTCAACAATGCGTTCACCGCTTCTTGCTGTAAATGACCGATCTGTAGCGCAGAGATCATCGCTTGCCCGGGATGAAAATATTCGAGCTCTTCCACCGTCGGGGGCTCGATCTTCAATATCACTTCTGCTTTATAAACTTCGCCGGGCGAGTAAACGATCTTCGCTCCCGCATCGCTGTATTGCTTATCTGTGAACTTCGAACCTTCGCCGGCTTTGGTCTCCACATGTACTTCATGACCGTTATTCACCAGCAACGCAACAGCATCGGGTGTGAGACTCACCCTGTTCTCCGAAAGAGAGATCTCTTTCGGCAGCCCGATAAAAAATGCACGCTTCGCCTTTTTTGCAGCCTGAAGTTTTTCCTGCGTCAGTAGTTCCGGCTTTGCCAGGGATTCAAATCCGGTTCTTTTCTTCTCACTCATACCAATTGATAATGTATACGTCTAAGAGTTGGGCTTTCGATGCCGAGCTTAATTTCAAAATATGACGATGGCAACAACCCGGGAATTCTTTCCGGCCATTCTATCAAGCACAAATTTCCAGAATCCAGGTATTCTTCCACGCCAATGTCGTACGCTTCTTCTTCGTTCTTTAACCTGTAAAAGTCGAAGTGATAGATCTTTTCATTGCCAGCGTATTCATTCACAATCGAAAATGTTGGGCTTGCCATGCCGGATTCCACTCCGAGCGTTTTACAAATTGCTTTGATCAAAGTTGTTTTGCCTGCGCCCATTTCTCCATGAAACAGCCAAACTTTGCGTTGATTTCCTGCAACGAGTAGCTCTTTTACAACCGCATCCAGCTCATTTAAAGTAAAGACGCCGTCAGGCATTCTTCGAAGTTAAGAAAATTAAAGGTACGATCATCTCTTCAAGGCTCACGCCACCATGCTGAAAGGTGTCCTTGTAAAGGTTTACGTAATAATTATAATTGTTTGGATAGGCAAAGAACTGGTCTTCGATAGCAAACACATACGTGGTAGACATGTTGGGCTTCGGCAGGAACAGGCGTTCGGGCTTCGGTGCTTCCATCACCTTATCTCCTTCGTAGCCGAGGTTCTTACCTTGTTTATACCGGAGGTTCGTGTTCACAGCCTTATCGCCCACGATCTTGAATGGTCTCTTCACACGTATGGTACCGTGATCCGTTGTGATCACCACTCTTGCACCCTTCTCGGCGATCTTCTTAAGAATGTCGAACAACGGCGAGTGCTCGAACCACGATTGTGTTAATGATCTGTATGCCGACTCATCCGGGGCAAGCTCGCGTATAACGGCCATGTCGGTACGCGCGTGCGACAGCATGTCGACGAAGTTGTAAACGATCACGTTAAGATCGTTCGAGAAAAGATTGCTCATGCTATCGACGAGATCTCTCCCCTCTTCCAGTTTCTTGATCTTGTGATAAGATGTTTTGATGTTGAGGTTGTTCTTCTTCAGTTGTCGCTGCAGGAAATCTTCCTCAAAATTATTTTTCGATTCATCTTCATCTTCGCCAACCCAAAGATCGGGATGGGTCTTTGCCATCTCCGAAGGAAGCAACCCGGAGAAGATCGCGTTACGACAATATGCGGTTGTGGTGGGAAGGATCGAGTAATATGTTTGTTCACTCGCAACATTGAAATGCTCCGAAATGATCGGCTCTATTTTTTTCCATTGATCGAAACGGAGATTGTCGATCAGCACCACAAACAAGGGCTTACCCGGCTTCAACTCAGGAAACACTTTCTTCTTCATCACCAGGTGCGACATCAGTGGCCTCTCTACGTTGGCGTTGTTCAGCCACGTCTCGTAATTCTTCCGGATGAACTTACAGAAGTTCGCGTTCGCTTCAACTTTCTGCGCATCAAAAACCTCCGCCATGTCGCGATTGTCGGCGCTCTCGAGCTGAAGCTCCCAGTAAACGAGCTTCTTATAAATATCGGCCCACTCTTCGTGGTTCATGTTGTCCATGAAAGCCATCGAGATCTTACGAAACTCCTGTTGATAATTGATGTTCGTCTTCTCCGATACAATACGCTTATTATCGAGGATCTTTTTTACCGATAGCAGGATCTGGCTCGGGTTCACCGGCTTTATTAAGTAGTCGTCGATCTTTGCGCCGATCGCTTCTTCCATAATGAGCTCCTGCTCGTTCTTCGTGATCATCACCACGGGAAGATTCGGCTTCAGGTTCTTGATCTGGCTCAGTGCTTCAAGTCCCGACATGCCGGGCATATGTTCATCGAGAAAAACTACATCAAAATTTCTTTCAGCTGCAAGCTCAACGGCTTCTGCAGCGTTATTGACAGGAGTTATATCGTAACCGCGTTGTTGAAGGAAAAGGATGTGAGGCTTCAGCAAATCGATCTCGTCGTCGGCCCACAAAATGGTATATCTTTGCATCTTTAAAAGTGAATAGTGAAAAGTGAATAGTGAATAGTGAAAAGTCGCTCGCACCATCTCAAAGTTACATTTTATCTGTGTGATCCGTGCGATCTGTGAGAGCATGAAGAAAAGCAAGCATAAGATCATCAACGATCCCGTATACGGATTTATATCCATAGATGATGATCTCGTCTTCGATTTGATACAACACCCCATTTTTCAGCGACTACGTCACATCCGCCAGCTGGGGTTAGCCGACCTCGTTTACCCGGGCGCCAATCATACAAGATTCCAACACGCTCTCGGTGCCATGCACCTCATGCATCGCGTCCTCGAAAGCTTTCGCGGCAAGGGTGTCGACATCAGTCACCGTGAGTTAGTCTCTGCTCAAATCGCTATTCTCCTTCACGACATTGGCCACGGTCCGTTCTCGCATACGCTCGAAGAAACGCTCCTTCACCAGGTGAAGCACGAGAGCCTTTCCTACCAGCTCATGCGTAAGCTCGACAGCGACTTTAATGGTGAACTGGAAATGGCACTCAAAATGTTCCGCAACGCCTACCCCAGGAAATTCTTTCACCAGCTCATCAGCAGCCAGCTCGATATCGACAGGCTGGATTACCTGCGCCGCGACTGTTTCTTTACTGGCGTAATGGAAGGATCTATCGGTGTAGACCGGATTATATCGATGTTAAATGTTCACGAAGACCAGGTGGTTGTTGAAGAGAAAGGCATCTACAGCATCGAACATTTTCTCAACGCACGACGACTTATGTACTGGCAGGTGTATCTTCATAAGACTGCCGTAAGCGCCGAACGACTTTTAGTGAACATCATCAAACGTGCGCAGTATCTTGAAGATCTTCCGTGCAGCGATGCATTGCGCATATTCATAAAACACAGTTATACGATCGACGACTTCACACAGAAAAGTTCCGTGCTTCATTCATATTCACAACTCGACGACAACGACGTGTGGGGTGCAATCAAGTTATGGAAAGACAACGACGACCCGATATTGTCGCAGCTCTGTATGATGTTGCTGGAACGAAATCTTTTCCACATACAGATCGGCGGTAACGTAAAGCAAAAACTCGAAAAAGTCCGGCAGGGTATCGCTTCAAAATATAAGACGCTCCGCAACGACACATCCTATTTCTTTTCTATCGGAACGCTCACCAATGAAGCTTACGTACTGGATGGACAACCAATAAAAGTCCTGATGAGGAACGGAGAGCTTCTCGATATTGCACAGGCGTCGGAACTTCCCAACATCAAAGCGATCAGCAAAATTGTTAAAAAGGACTATTTATGCTGGCCTAAAAACGTAATTTTGAAATAAGCAATGGAATTCAGTGTAAAGCAAATAGCTACCATGCTGGGCGGAGAAGTCCAGGGCGATGAGCACGCGAAGATCAACATGCTCGCAAAGATCCAGGATGCCAAGCCAGGTCAGATTGCATTCCTCGCCAATCCCAAATACGAATCATTCATTTACACAACACAGGCAACTGCTGTTATCGTAAAGAAAGATTTTCAGCCAAAGAAAGAGATTAGCTCAACACTCATACTTGTCGAGAACCCTTATTCGAGTTTCACTGCGTTGCTCGAAGAATATCATAAGATCATCACCTTTCAGAAGAGTGGCGTTGAGCAACCGAGTTTCATCGGTGAAACCAGTAAGACCGGCCAGAACATTTATCGCGGGGCATTCTCTTATATCGGCAGCGGCTGCACCATCGGCGATAATGTAAAGATCTATCCCCACGTTTATGTTGGCGACAATGTAACGATAGGCGACAACACCATCCTGCACGCCAATGTTAAGTTGTATGCAGGAACGAAAGTGGGCAACAACTGCGAAATTCATTCAGGTACAGTTATCGGCAGCGACGGCTTCGGCTTCGCACCACAGGAAGACGGAACCTATAAAGCCATTCCTCAATTAGGCAACGTAATCATTGAAGACAACGTATCGATTGGGGCCAACACAGTGATCGATTGCGCCACCATGCTTGGCGACTCTACTATCATACGCCAGGGAGCAAAGCTCGACAACCTCATCCAGGTAGCTCATAATGTTGAAGTTGGTAAAAACACGGTTATAGCCGCGCAAACCGGCGTTTCCGGTTCCTCGAAGATCGGTGAGAATTGCGTTATCGCAGGGCAGGTTGGTATTTCGGGACACCTCGTTGTCGCCAACAGGACCATCGTTGGCGGGAAGGCAGGCATCAACAAGACAGTAAAGACCGAGGGGCAGAAACTAATGGGCGAAATCGCGTTCGATTTAAACGATTATTTCAAGTCGTACGTCCTTTTCAGAAAGCTGCCAGATTTGCACGAACGCCTTAAGGAGCTGGAAAACCGGGTTTTGAAATAGCCCGTCTACCCTTTACCTTTGCAGCACTTTTTACCTAAAAAATGCTCAACTACAAGCAGCAGACTATTCGGAAGTCGGTAACCATATCTGGGGTAGGCCTACACACAGGCGTACAAACCAACATGACTTTCGTTCCTGCCAAGCCCAACCACGGCATTAAGTTCCAGCGCATAGATGTTGCCGGTGCTCCCATTATAGATGCCGACTGCGATAACGTGGTCGATGTTTCGAGGGGAACGACAATAGAACAAAGTGGTGCGCGTGTGAGCACGATAGAACATACACTGGCCGCCCTTGTTGGACTCGAGATCGACAACGTTCTCATTCAACTCGATGGTCCCGAGTGTCCTATCATGGACGGAAGCTCTATACAGTTTGTCGATGCTTTGAAAGAAGCAGGTACTGAAGAGCAAAGTGCTATCCGCGATTTCTTCGAAGTACAGGATAGTATCTTTTATCGTGAAGCAGCCCGCAATGTCGAGATAGCTGCATTGCCACTCGATGATTATCGTGTAACGGTAATGATCGATTATAACTCGCCTGTTCTCGGAAGCCAGCATGCTTCGATCACCAACATTCGTCAATTCGAAAAAGAGATCGCATCGTGCCGCACATTCTGCTTCCTGCACGAGCTCGAAATGTTGTATAAGCACAACCTCATCAAAGGTGGTGACCTCAACAACGCTATCGTGATCGTTGATCGTGTTGTAGAACCGCACGAACTCGACAACATCGCCAAGATGTTGAACAAACCTAAAGTTGAAGTAAAGAAGGAAGGTATCCTCAATAACATAGAGCTTCGGTACAACAACGAACCTGCACGCCACAAGCTGCTGGATGTTGTTGGTGATCTTTCTCTCGCAGGGCGTCCGCTGAAGGCGCAGATCCTCGCGGCACGTCCCGGTCACGCTGCCAATGTCGCTTTCGCGAAGAAGCTGAAGAAGGCGATGGCCGAAGCCGACAAGAAAGGAATACCACGTTATAACCCGAGCCTTCCTCCTGTTCTGGACATCAACCAGATCTCGAACATACTTCCTCACCGTTACCCGTTCCTGTTGATCGACAAGATCATTTACCTCGACAACGAGACTGTTGCCGGTGTGAAGAACGTAACGATGAACGAACCTTTCTTCCAGGGACACTTTCCAGGCAACCCTGTGTTTCCCGGTGTACTCCAGGTAGAAGCGATGACGCAGGTTGGTGGTATTCTTGTATTGAATACCGTACCCGATCCTGAAAATTACTGGACTTATTTCCTGGGTATCGACGACTGCCGTTTCAGAAAAATGGTATTACCTGGCGATACTCTTGTTATTCAATGCGATCTCCTCGCCCCCATTAAACGCGGAATAGCGAAGATGAGAGGACGGGGTTACGTTGGCAACACCCTGGTATGCGAAGGCACCATGACTGCCAGCATCGTACCCAAAGATTCATGAGCAAGTATCCCTTAGCAAGCGTACATCCTGAAGCCCAGATCGGCCAGAATGTAGTGATAGAACCATTCTCAACTATTTCTAAAGATGTAGTAATAGGCGATGGTACATGGATTGGCCCCAACGTTACCGTTATGGACGGTGCACGCATTGGAAAGAACTGTAAGATATTTCCAGGAGCTGTGATCTCCGGCATCCCGCAAGACCTCAAGTTCAAAGGTGAAGTAACGACAGCCGAGATCGGCGACAATACAACCATCCGCGAATGCGTAACGCTCAATCGCGGAACCATAGACAAGTATAAGACAGTGATAGGGTCCAATTGCCTTATCATGGCTTATGCTCACATTGGTCACGATTCGTTGATCGGTAACTATTGCATTCTTGGCAACACAACACAACTTGCTGGTCACGTTGTGATCGCCGACTATACGATCTTCGGTGGAGCATGTGCCGTGCAGCAGTTCTCGAAGGTTGGTGCCCACGCATACATCGGTGGTGGTTCGCTGGTGCGTAAAGATGTTCCGCCGTATACAAAGGCTGCTCGCGAACCGCTGGCTTATGCTGGTGTGAATACCGTTGGTCTTCGCCGCAGGGGTTTCAGCAGCGAGAAGATCGCCGAGATCCAGGAGATCTATCGTTATCTTTTCCTGAAAGGACTCAACAACTCGAAGGCCATCGACCTGATCGAACGCGAACTTCCAATGTCTTCCGAAAGAGATCTTATCGTAAACTTCATAAGGGAATCCGAACGCGGGGTGATGAAAGGGTTCACGACATCCAGTGATGCTTTCGAATGAAGATCGTCGCTGAAAATCTCGGCAAGCGGTTTAACCGCGAATGGATCTTCAGACATTTCTCATTCACATTAGAGCCCGGAAAAACTTACGCCATCACCGGCCCCAACGGCTCCGGGAAATCTACTCTAAGCCAGGTTCTCTGGGGACAAGTGCCGCCAACGGCGGGAACTCTGAGGTTTTTTTCGGACAATAAAGCCGTTGCAGAGACGGAAATGTTCAAACATATTTCCATTGCTGCACCATACATGGATCTCATCGAGGAATTCACCCTCGAAGAATCCATCAACTTTCATTTCAAATTCAAGACGCCCGTGATGCCCGTCGATAAAATGATGGACGCCATGCAGCTCACAGCTTCGAAAGAGAAGAAAATAGGTCTGTTCTCCAGCGGCATGAAGCAACGACTGAAACTGGCGCTGGCGTTCTACAGCCAAACTCCTTTCCTTTTTCTCGACGAACCCACCACCAATCTCGATAAGAAAGCGGTGGAGTGGTATCATGAAAACCTGTCAATAGTGACAGGTCGTGGTGTGGTGATTGCCTCTAACCAGGAGGACGAATATCCGGCAAATGCTATTAAAATCGACCTTTCTGCATACAAACAGGTTACAAAACGACCCCAATAAAGTATCAAATTGGTACCCCTGTTATTGGGTTTAACATGCCCATGGTTTTCATTTACAAAATGCTTTTTGTTAAGTTTGGACAGCTTTAATATTAAAACATGAAATTTTACCTCAAACCGGTTCTTTCAGTTCTCGCCCTGGCGACTCTCCTTGTGTACTCTGGATGTGGTGGTGGCGGAGACCCAGGCCCTACCGAAGAAGAAAAAGCTTTGACCAGCCTCAGCGCTACGTGGAAAGTTGCCGGAGGTGCTAACAACGACGTTACACTTGACGGTGTAAGCAAGAAAGCAGACTACAATGGCTTCACACTTACCATCTCAGGTACTGCAGGCGCAGCATCTTATGGTTATACAACCGCAGGCCGCCCTTCATTGAGCGCATGGCCCGCTAACGGTTCATGGAAATTCGGCGATCCCCTTGCTACTGATATCACAAGAGATCCCGGCACCGACAAAGAGGTAGACATACACTACACTGTAACCGGCGATCAGCTCGAACTTACATTCACCTACAACCAGGCTGGTGAATCGAGAACAGACAAGGTTACTGGAGTTTGGATCTTCAGAATGTCGAAATAGAACGACTGATAAAAAGATTTAAGGGCCTTCGGACCCTTTTTTATTCCTCTACTTCAACACTACTACTGTAATTCCATCGCCGCCGCGGTCTACATGCTCATCGGCGAATGACGCAACGCCGCGGGTCCTCTTCAATTGATCGCGTACCACCTTGCGAAGCACGCCTTCTCCTTTGCCGTGAAGGATCTTCACTTCGGATTGCCCAAGCAATATCGCGTCGTCGAGGAATTGCGTGAGCGTCGGGATAAGTTCTTCCACCCGTTTTCCACGCACATCGAGCGTCGGTTCGAAGAGCGCCTGTTTCTTATAAATATCAACCCCCATCGATTGCGCTTTGGTAACGATGACGGGATCGGCGCGGTCGCTGCGAACAAGCTGCGCCACCTTTACATGCGAACGGATATCGCCAAACTGAACGACTGCATTGGCGCCCTTAACAGATATCATCGTGCCCGTTACTTCCTGTCCGCGAATGCGAACCTTATCGCCCTCTTTTAGTGTGTCGTCTTTAACCGGGGGTGTCTCTTTGGCCTCCGTCTTAACTTTTGCTTCGAGGTCCTTCAGTCCGTCCCTCACCTTTCTTGTTTCCTTACGCTCGGCTTTGTTCTCCCGGATGTGACGTATGGTCTTCTCGATCTCGCGATTCGTTTCCTTCAATAATCCCGTCGCTTCATTCTTCGCTTTGTCGATGATCTCTTTCTTACGCGATTCGATATCACCCGTAACTTTTTCGTAGTACTCGATCAGCTCGCTCAATTCATCTTCGCGTTTCTTAAGCTCGGCGGATTGCTTTGTGTTTCGAAGTTTGTCGTCGGCAACAGATTTCATCAGCGACTCGAGACCCGCGAGGTCTTTGCCGATAATTTCTTCGGCATCGTGAATGATCTTCGAAGGAAGCCCGGTCTTGCGTGCGATCTCCAGCGCGAAAGAACTTCCTGGCTTACCGATCTCCAATACAAACAACGGTTCGAGCTTCTGTGTATTGAACAACATCGCGCCGTTTACGATACCGGGAGTATTGCTTGCAAATACTTTCAGGTTGTAATAGTGCGTGGTTGCTACGCCCCACACGCGCATCGCCACCAGTTGCGATAACACCGACTGTGCAATTCCTCCACCGAAGTTCGGATCTGTTCCGGAGCCAAGCTCATCCATCAACACCAGAGAACGATCGTCGGCGTTGTCGAGGAAAAACTTCATGTTCTTCAGGTGAGAACTATATGTACTCAAATCATTCTCGATCGACTGCTGGTCGCCAATGTCGATGAAGATATGATTGAACACTCCCATCGTCGTCTGTTCATCAACAGGAACGGGAAGTCCACATTGAAACATGTATTGAATAACCCCTGTGGTTTTCAAACACACAGACTTGCCACCGGCATTGGGCCCCGACACCAATAAGAAACTCTGCTCACGATCGAGACTGATATTCAGTGGAATAATGTTCCGGTGCACACGGCGAAGATTGAGATACAACAAAGGATGTCTTGCATTCACCCACGTCAACGCAGGCTCCGAAGTAGTATGTGGCAACTTACATTCGAGGTCTAACGAAAGTTTTGCCTTTGCCCTGTTGATATCAAGAAGACCGAGAAAATGATACGCGTCTTTAAAATCGGGAAGATGACTGCGGATCAAACCTGTAAGCTCACGAAGGATCCGGATCACTTCCTTGCGATCGGCAAGTTCCAAATCGCGAAGCTCGTTGTTTGCTTCGAGTATTTCAGTGGGTTCGAGATAGATCGTCTGGCCAGTAGAAGATTCATCGACAGTAACACCGCGGATCTTCCGTTTGTGTTCCGACAGCAACGGTATCACCAAACGTCCGTCTCTTATAGTTGGAGAAACACCTTCGGGTGTCCATCCTTCCGAAGAAGCCTGCCTGAATACCTGGTCGATCAGTCTCCGGATGCGCGACCGTTCTTCGTTGAGTCGCTTGCGGACGCGCGCGAGTTCCGGCGTGGCGTTGTCTTTGATCTTACCGGTGTCGTCGAACTTCGACTGTATGTCGCGAAGAAGAGACTGTGGCAGTTTCACCTCGCGACTCATCTCGTACAACGATGGATATTCTTCCTTTGCCTTCTCGAGAAATGTTCGCGCCTGGAAGATCGATTGTAACGAAAGTATGATCTGGTGAAATGCTTCTTCTTCGAGAAAGCCGCCTTCAACGTTGATCAATGGAATATATTCTTCGGGATCGAAGTAATTCGAGAACGGAAATGCATCGCCTTTCTGAAGAATGCTTTGCAGCTCGAAAGTGCGATGCAGTAAACGATTGATGACCGTGAGATCCGATACAAAAGAAATGTTATCGACATTACGACGACCAAGATCGCAGAGGCAATAGCTCTTAAGCATTGCCCTCACCTGGTCGAAGCCAAGCTTTTGTTCGAGATCGGCAGGCCAGGTCATTTTTTTACATTCGCTGCCTTTTGCTCCAACAGGCTCAGTGTATCGATCACTGCCGCGTAGATCTCTTCAAGGTCGCCAGGACGAGCAAGGTAGTATTGATATGTCTTCTGGATGGCAGAATCCGATGTATTGAGTTCTTTTTCAAGTGCTTTTTGATAGGGCACAAACAAGCTCATCGCAGAGTCGGGCGTTAAGACGTAAGTGTTGAGCTTGGCTTCGGCCACATAAACACGCACGAGAAATTTGGCATACTCTTCCTTGCTAAGAACTCCGGGCGGTGTTTTATCGCGCTGGCAACCGGCGACAACAATGAAAAGTATTGTCATGGAAAAAATTAACCCGGCGCGCGTCATTTTTGATACAGTGGAGGAATCGGGGGCGAAAATACTCATAATTTGACTTAATTTTGGAGGAAGGGTTTTCTCACGGAAAGCACCATCCTTCGCCAAAGGCTACGGATGGCGCTGCGGAAAACACGGACGTTTTATTCTGTGTTTTCCGCGTTTCCGTGAGAAATATCAAAAACAAGGCCGTTTGAAAGATCTAATAAAAAAACTTCGCAACTACGAGATCCAGATCCGCAAGGCTATCAATAGCCAGATGCAGGGTGACTTCCACTCCATCTTTAAAGGATCCGGTCTCGAGTTCGACGACGTAAGGCCCTACCAGTATGGCGACGACATCCGCACTATCGACTGGAATGTTTCTGCGAAAGGACACGGCACCTATGTAAAAACCTTTCGCGAAACCAAAGAGCAGACCATCTTCTTCATTCTCGACGTAAGTGGCTCTCAGGATATCGGCACGAAAGGACGCACAAAGTTTGACATAGGTAAAGAGATCTGCGGTGTATTGGCAATGGCCGGCGCCAAAGAACAAAGTTCAATTGGCCTCATCGCATATTCCGACAGGCGTGAGCTTTATCTAAAGCCAGCGAAGGGAATGTCGAAAGCATACGAGCTCGTTTACCAGTTGATAAGGCTGAGGCCTCATTCGGAGAGAACTAACCTGAGCAAGGCAATATTGTTTGCACTCAACTCGATCAAACGCCGCAGTGTGATCGTCATGATCTCCGACTTCATCGACGAAAATTATTTTCATAATCTTCAGTCCCTGGCGCGTAAGCACGATCTTGTTATGATACATATCAGCGATCGTCGCGAAACCAGCTTGCCTAAACTTGGTATCATCCCGGTGCTGGATAAAGAAACTCACAAGACTATCTGGGTCAACACCTCGTTCGGCGATTTCCGGAACCGGATCGCTGCACATCACACAGAAAGGGTGAAAGAACTGGAAGTATTCAGCAAAAGACACCAAATAAATTTTTTGAGTGTCAATACGGAAGAAGATTATGTGCCTCAACTTCTTAAATTATTCAAGACACGAAACAGGGCCATGAAGAGTGTTTAAGTTGAGGTTCATAGCATTATTATTTCTGATCATACCGTCGCTGGCATACTCGCAGGAGGCTGGCGCGCAGGTAACGGTACGCTCACGCTTCCTGGCCGACAGCATTAGGATCGGCGAGAAGGTGCCGTTCGCCGTAACAGCAAAATATCCGAAGCGCGTCAATATTCTCTATCCCGATTCGAGCTACAGCTTCAACCCCTTCGAGTTCGAATCGAAAGAATACTTCGCAACAAAAACAAAAGACAGTCTCAGCTACGACAGCGTGGTGTACTACATTACTTCGTACGAGATCGACAGCATACAGGTGTTCCGTATGCCGGTGTATGTACTGCAGGGCAGCGATTGCACAACTGTATTCGGTGCTGCCGATTCTATTTTCCTCAAGCAGTATGTAGAACAGGTACCCGATTCTATTTCAACACAACAACTTCCGTTAAAGACCAATACCGATTATCTCAACGTAAGGTGGCTGTTGAATTACCCGATTGTTGGTTACGTAAGCGCTTCATTGGTCGTCATTGTTCTTGTTGTGTGGCTGGTGTTTGGAAAACGTATTCGTCGTTACTACACACTCAAGCGTCTCGATAAAGATCATGTTGCGTTCCTTCAAAGCTTCGCCGACGCACTGCAGCGCATGCAATCTGAGTTCTCGCAACTGAATGCCGAGCGGGCCCTCGTGGTCTGGAAAAAATATATGGAACGACTCGAAGAGCGTCCGTATACAAAATACAGTACGAAAGAGATCGTTCAGATGCTGGACGAAGCGAGTCTGAAAACTGCTCTGCGATCGATCGATAGAATGGTTTACGGTGGCGTTGCGTCTGCCATAGATGCATTCGACCAGTTGCGCGAAGTATCGAGGTCACACTACAGTGAAAAAATCAGGAAGGTGAACAATGAATGAGGTATTAGACCCATGGTATCATATTAGCTGGTTCCTGCCATCGACGTTCAGTTCGTATACGTGGCAGAACTCGTTCTGGCTTTGGCTGATACCAATAGTGCCGCTGTTGTTCGTGGGCCGTTGGGTGATGAGATACTATCTCAACCAAAAACTCCCCGTTGCCCTCGTCCGAAGCGACCTCACCAGCAATCCCGTGAACCTCGTAAGGCTGTTGCCCGAAATATTTCTCGCCATTGTTGGCGTACTGATAATAATCGCGCTGGCGCGTCCGCAGAAAACCAACGAGAAAGTTGAGCAATGGACAGAAGGTATCGACATCATGCTCGCCATCGACATCTCGCAGTCCATGCAGATCGAAGACTTCGAGCCCAACCGTTTGGAATCGGCAAAAGAAGTAGCAAGAAATTTTCTTAAGGGACGTCTACAAGACCGTATCGGTATCGTTGTTTTCTCCGGCGATGCATTTTCACTCGCGCCACTCACAACGGATTACGCGCTGTTGAACTCCTACATCAACGAAATGAGCTTCGACATGATCGAGAACCGTGGAACGGCGATCGGCAGTGCGTTGGCAGTTGTGACGAACCGGATGAGAGAGTCTGAATCAAAATCGAAAGTTTGTATTCTTTTGAGCGACGGCGATAACACTGCGGGTAACATCGACCCGATTACGGCAGCAGAGCTTGCGGCAGCTTATGATGTTAAGATCTACACGATCGTTGTTGGTAAGGAAGGACTGGTTCCATTCGGAAAAGATTATTTCGGAAGGCCGCATCTTGTCGAGAACACCGTTGACGAAACAACCATGCGTAAGATCGCAGAAATAGGTAAGGGAGAATTCTTTCGCGTAACCGATGAGAAAGCACTGCAGCAGGTGTTCGACAAGATCAATCAATACGAGAAAGCAGAGATCAAAGAGACGCGTTTCAAAGACACGTCGGACTTCTATTTCATTTACTTACAGTGGGCGATACTTTTCTTCTTGTTGTGGCTTACAACGAAGAGCACGTTTATGAATAACGTGTTACAGGACTAGATCCAGTGTAAACCTGTCGCTATCAATCGCATTCCGTACACGGCCAGTGCAACCCCAACGATAACATTCATCCAGAACATAAGTCGCGGAGTTATGAGTGCCGACAGCCGGCCGGCGAGGTAAGCCTTCGCAATATCTGTAAGTAAAACAGTGGCAAGCATTGCTACGAAGAAGATCACAAACTCCGAATCTGCTACCAGCCCAAGATCGATCGACGCGATACTGATGTAACCGATCCAAAGGATCGGCACCATGGGACTAAATGCGTTGATGAAAAAACCTTTCAGGATATACCGGTAGGGTCGGGTCTCCGTATAAACTTCTCCCGTCGCAGCTTTCTTCCGGGTCTTCACCAACAAATGATACGTGCCAAACAGGATTAGTATCGTGCCGCCAACGAAAGCCATCTGGTCGCGAAATGTTGGTGATTCGATTAGCGAGATCAGCCCGAGGTAACAGACCACAACGTAAAATGCATCGCTGATAGAAACCCCGAGAGCAACCAGCACACCCTTCGTGAACCCGCGCTCAGCACTGGTTTGCACGATGGTGAAAAACACTGGGCCGGCCAGGAACGCCAGCACAAGACCAAACTGGATGCCCTTAATTACAATCATCTAGCCTGTTTAGCGAGGAAGTTCTTCCACTCGTCCAACTGGCTATTCTTCATCACCCGTGGAAATTTATTTTGTCCACCTATTTTTCCCTTAGTCTCCATCCAGTGATAAAATGTGCTGATCGGGTAAACGTCAACCAACACTTCTTTAAGCGCCGCGCTTCTTTCGACAGCATAATCGTCATTCAATTCCTTCAGGTGAAAATCTAGCCGTTCCTTTAATGCTTTGGTATCAACTTTATTATCGGAAGCTAAATACCAGTGATGTGCAAAGAGACTTCCGTGGGGGATGCCTGCAACGGTAAACTCCGGGATCTCTATATTCATCTCGTTAGAAACAAGCTCGATCGCTTTGTTCATGTTATCCACTGAAAGATGTTCGCCACAAAGACTAAGGAAATGTTTCGTGCGGCCTGTAATCACAATCTCTGACTCTTCCAATGAGACAAACCTGATGACGTCTCCAATCAGGTATCTCCATGCACCCGAACAGCTCGACAATAACAATGCATACTCCTGCCCTTCCTCAACCTCATCTATCATCATGGCTTTCGCTTCGGGATTGATCTCACCCGATGGTGTGAAGTTCTGCTCGTTGAAAGGAACGAACTCATAGAAGATACCATTGTTCAGCACGAGCTTCATCGACTTTCTTTTCGGCAGCGACTGGTAGGCGATAAATCCCTCCGAAGCAAGGTAAGTTTCGATGTAATAGATGGGTCTGCCGAACAACTTTTCGAAGCCCTTACGATATGGATCGAACGAAACACCACCATGCACATATACCTGCAGGTTGGGCCATACATCGTGAATGCTGTCGAGCTTGTGATAAGCGATGATACCTTCGATCAGGATCTGGATCCACGCGGGCACACCAACAATGATACCGATGTCCCAGTCGGGAGCTTTGCGGATCATCTCCTGGAGCTTGGCGTCCCAGTTGCGCGTCTTCGCGATTTTCTTGCCGGGCTTATAAAAGTGCTGGAACCAGAAGGGCAGCTTCGCAGCCTGGATGCCGCTGAGGTCGCCTTCGAAATAACTTCCTTTTTTATTGAGGTGAGTGCTTCCACCAACCATCAAAATACCAGCTTCAAAAAAATCGGCAGGCAGGTCGTACTTCGACAACGAAAGCATTTGCCTCACGCTGGTGCGGCGAATGGCCATCGTCATGTCTTTGGTAACCGGAATGTACTTCGAAGCGGCTTCGGATGTACCGGAGCTCAGCGCAAAGTATTTCACACGGCCGGGCCACGTGATGTTTCTCACTCCCATTCTCGAAAGCTTCCACCAGTCGCGATAGATCTTGTTGTAGTCGTGGATCGGGATCCTGGTGGTGAAGTTCTTGTAAAAATCTTTCGGGTTCTTTCTGAAATGACTGAGTATTTCGGGGAAGTCGTAGTATTTACCAAATTCTGTGGCCGATGCCGTGATCATCAGCTCCTGGAGTTCCCTCTTCTGCAATTCGAGGGGTGAAGAATATTCCTGTTCGAGGTTTTCACGGAGCTTGATTCCTTTTTTTAATAATGTTCCTAAGATTGCCATACTTTTATTCCAGGGAAATGTCTCATGTTTCCCAGATGGGTAAAGTTATACAAATGAGCATTAAAACGAACATAGATTCCATCATCTCGGGGCTTCGTCCGGGCTGCCGGCTGATCGCTGTCAGCAAGACGCATCCTCCCGAACTCGTCCAGGAGGCATACGATGCAGGACAACGAATTTTTGGGGAGAATAAAGTGCAGGAGATGATGGCCAAATACGAAGTGCTCCCGAAAGACATACAGTGGCACCTGATCGGCCACCTTCAAAGCAATAAAGTTAAGTACATCGCGCCGTGGGTAAGTCTCATCCACTCTGTCGATTCTTCGAAGCTTGCGGAAGAGATCGACAAACAGGGAAGAAAAGTTGGGCGGATTATTCCTTGTCTCTTACAGGTTCACATTGCGAAAGAAGAGACGAAGTTTGGTTTCGATCGCGAAGAGCTTTTTAGTTTTTTAAAAACCATGAAGCTGCCTAATATTGAGATCAAAGGTTTGATGGGAATGGCCACCAACACCGATGATGTTAATCAAATAAGAAATGAGTTCAGGTCGCTGCACGATCTTTTCAAAGAGATCGGCAACATGAACGAACTTTCGATGGGCATGAGCAGCGATTATAAGATCGCAATGGAGGAAGGAAGTACGATGGTGAGGATAGGAACAGCAATTTTTGGAAAACGATGACTGGATTGCCCGCATTCGCGTGCAACGACAACTAACGAAAACATATGAATAGCAAACAACTTCTACTTACTGGTGCGGTTCTTGGATTTCTTTCCGTTGCACTTGGTGCCTTTGGCGCTCACGCATTGAAGGCAACACTAACTGCCAACGGCCGCGTCGAGACTTTTGAAACTGCCGTTCGATACCAGTTCTTTCATGCACTCGCATTCCTGTTCGCAGGATTATACTTCCAGGAAAACTGGGCCGGTGGGTACGCCTGGCTGGCCGGAGTTGTTCTTTTCTCGGGAAGCCTTTATGTGCTTTCAATCACAAACTCGACTGCATTACCGATAGTAATCTCGACACCTGTTGGCGGAGTTTGCTTTTTAGTCGGATGGATAATGCTGATTGTGTCCCTACTGAAAAAGTGAGCACCTTGATTTCCAGGAGGTCCCGCTGCTCATTGATAAGGTGGCTGCTTCGTAGATTTAGGCGGGACTATGGGTTCGATAATTTCTTCTCAAGAATATTACCAGAAAGCAACACCTGTGCGCCGTCTTTATTCACAGCATTCGACATTACTGTTGCCACTTTGTTCACACGGCCAAACTTGCCGGTGCTGTCGAACACGAGTGTGATCTCACCGCGGCTGCCGGGTTGGATCGGGTCGCGCGGCCAGCCTTTCGGCGCTGTGCAGCCACACTGCGTGGTAACGTTGGTAATCATCAGTGGCTGATCGCCGGTGTTATGAAATTTGAAAGTGTACTCTACCTTTTCGCCCTGGCGGATATCACCAAAGTCGTAATTGGATTTGTCCCATGAAAGAAGAGGGCCTTCGGCCGGGTCCTGCGTTTGAGCGAAGCTCCACGAGGAGCCCACTACTAACATTACTAGGAAAATGGAGATTGTTTTCATGCGACATATGTGTAAACGTATTTCCGCGAAAAAAATTTACACTTTGCAGTCAAAAATTGCATCCGAATGGAAAATACGGTCCAACAGCTCTACGGAAATCGAGTTCGGGTGAGGACATGCGGTATTTGTATTATCGGCGACAGGCTCGTGATGGTCAACCACCGCGGTCTTTCTGACGGAGATTTCTGGGCTCCGCCGGGTGGGGGCATCGAATTCGGCGAAGATGCCGCCTCTTGTATCGCCCGCGAATTTCTTGAAGAGACTGGCCTGCAGGTCGACGTCGGACCGTTCCTTTTCGCCTGCGAATTGGTGAAACCTCCGCTTCATGCCGTCGAACTGTTCTTTCATGTAGTTCATAAAGGAGGAGAATTACACGTAGGGGAAGATCCTGAGTCGGGCAACCAGCAAATCATAAAGGAGGTTCAGATGCTTACATCGAACGAGATCCGGCAGTTGGGTGCGTCGCATGTGCATGGGATCCTGTCAAGGTACCCGGATCTCAGTCGAATCACCGCCTTGAGAGGCTATTTTAAACTGTAAGGTTGTGTTAAACGGCCTAAAATCTCTATACTTGTAGCTAACCTATTGGGCAATTAACCATATACATTGCAGACTGCAACCCTCGGTTATAAGTTGATCCGAAAGATCAAGGACGAAAAGTTTGAGGAAGAGAATCTTCATCAATATTCCTTGCTGATCCAACTCGGTGCCCGCGATTTCCAAACTTGTGTTGTCAATGAGTCCAACCGCGTGGTCCTTTTAGAAGACTATGTGTTCAACGACGTCGGTTCGCCCGAAGAGCAGGTTGCCATTGTTAAGGAGCTTTACGATGCACATCCCCTGCTGATGGCCGGCTTCTGGAAGAATGTAACGTTCTCCATTAAGAGCAATAAGTTTGTACAGGTTCCTGCACAACTCTTCGTCGAGACTTCGGCAGCAGAGTACCTCAAGTTCAATGCCCGCATCGAACCCGAGCACGACCAGATCCTTTATTGTCAGAATTCGTCGATCGATTCGGTTACCGTTTACGTCGCACCCAAGCCGTTATACGATTGGCTCACCACGATCTATAAAAATGCATCGCTGAAATTCATCCATCAATCAACAGCATTGATAGAAGGTGTGTTGAGCGTAGCATCAAAACAAAAAGCATCGCCGCTGTATTTGTATGTAGATCGCTTCAAGATGCACATACTCGCAGCGAAAGACGGACAACTGATCTACTACAACCAGTTCCCGATAAAACATTTTGCAGATTATGTGAAGTACATCATGCTGGTGCTTACTGCACTTGGCATGGATCAGCGAACGAGCCAGGTCGTAATGTGGGGTTATATCGGCAAGAACTCTCCGCACTATCATGAGTTCATCAAATACATACGCAACGTAAGCTTCGGAGACAGACCAAAGCGCCTTTCGTTCGGCTATTTGTTTGACGAGCTCCAGGAACATCATTTCTTCGACCTGTATTCAATCCATCTTTTATTGTGAAGCGCGTAGCACTCTTCGCCGGCTCATTCGATCCTTTCACTAAAGGTCATGAAGACATTGTATTGCGGGGATTAAAAGTATTCGACGAGATCATTATCGCCATTGGTTACAACAGCCAGAAGAGCTCGAGGTATTTTCCCATCGAGATGATGGTGGAGTGCATTACGACAACATTCAACAACGACGAAAGGATCAAGGTGTTGACGTATTCGGAACTTACGGCAGAGCTGGCCCGTAAACTTGGTGCCCGTTACTTGCTAAGAGGTTTGAGAAACACGACTGACTTCGAATATGAGAACAGCGTGGCACAGGTGAACAGGCATTTGAACGAAGAGCTAGAGTCGGTGTTTTTGATCACGTCGCCACAGTTTGCGTCTATCAGCTCGTCAATTATTCGTGAGGTCCATCGCTACGGTGGCGATGTATCTGGCCTGATACCCTACAAGCTTTAAGCTTTCTGATTAGAGTAATATTCTTCGAACACAAATCGAATCGAGTTGTAAGAATTCTCCAGGGCGTGATACACCTCCTTCTGATTTTTCCACACAACCTCTTCAATATCTTCTTCGAGCGCGGGGCGCATCTTTGAATCGTCGACGATCTCCATGTTGTACCAACGCGTCTTCTTCAACATGGCGTGCTTGTTCATGGTGTAAGTATGCCAGGTTGTGCAGATCTTCTTCCCGAGACGCACTTTTACGTTGCACTCCTCCTCTACTTCGCGAACGGCGGTTTGACGTGAGCGCTCGCCGCTTTCTTTTTTCCCTTTCGGGAGATCCCACTTTTTCTGGCGGTAGATGAGCAGGAACCTGTCTTTCTTCCTCACAAGACCACCGGCAGCCTTCACGATCCGGAATTTCTTTTTCAGGAATTCTTTAACGGCGTCATAATCGTCGACCGAGATGGCGAGTGAGCGCAGGCCCATCGGCACTTTGGAATCGACAAGGTCGAGCACGGTATCGAGATGAGTTACGGAAGCGTTGTTGACCCAGACATTGTTGATGAGATCGGCCCTGGTGAGCGCGGATTTCTTTGCATCAATGGCGGCGTTGAAATTTCCCAGGTCTGGTTGCTTGCCTGATTTAAGAATAATGACTGGAATGTCATTAACGAATAAGTTCATGCCCTTTAAGTCTCAGGGGCCAACGTGGCCTCGGTGGTTTATGCAAAAAAGCGAAATTTTTTCGACTTTCGCGGCCATGAGTATGATCACCATCAGGGAAAAAACGGCGGGACCCATCGCTGCGAAGCTGCTTGAGATCCAGGCAATTAAATTGAACTACAAAGAGCCATTTACGTGGGCGAGCGGCTGGAAATCGCCAATCTATTGCGATAACAGGCTCGCGTTGTCCTATCCGCCCATCCGAAGCTACATCCGCAACAGCCTTGTAAGCGCCATTCGTGATAACTTTCCCGACGTGGAATGCATTGCTGGCGTTGCGACAGCCGGCGTGCCTCAGGGTGCCATGGTGGCCGACGCGCTGGAACTCCCCTACGTGTATGTGCGCCCGAAGCCGAAAGATCACGGTATGACCAACCTTATTGAAGGAAAGGTGACAAAAGGACAAAAAGCGGTGCTGATCGAGGACCTCATTTCGACGGGAGGCAGTTCATTGAAGGCAGCTCAGGCCATGAAAGACGCAGGTTTTAAGGTGCTGGGAATGGCGGCGATATTTACCTATGGATTCGAAGTGGCGGCAAGAAATTTTGACGAAGCGGAGATAAAACTGGTTTGCCTGAGTGATTTTAGTGCGTTACTCAAAGAAGCGGTTGCGAAGAATTATCTCTCAGACGATGAGCTGATTTATGTGAAGAGCTGGAGATTGGACCCCGCAAATTGGAAATGAAGCCCAATGATGTTAAGGCGCTTCTGGATCTCAAATCAGATCAGTTCAACCGGCCTGACTTTATTAAGAATGATCCGATACAGATCCCGCATCGGTTTCGAAAGAAACAGGATATAGAGATAGCGGGATTATTTGCAGCCACACTCGCGTGGGGCCAGCGCAAGACGATCATTAATAACTGTGATCGATTGATGGAGCTCATGGGAAATGCTCCACATGATTTCATCTTAAATCATGCAAAAGCAGATTTAAGATCTTTTTCAAACTTCAAACACCGCACGTTCAATCCAACAGACCTGTTTTACTTTTTTGAATTCCTCTCGTGGTATTATAAAAAATACAGCTCCCTCGAAGATGCCTTCGTGGCCGACACTATTGAAGCGGGACTCGTTAATTTTCATGATCTCTTCTTTAGTCTTCCAGGTTATCCCAAACGCACGATAAAACACATCTCAACGCCTGAAAGAAAATCAGCATGCAAGAGACTGAACATGTACCTGCGATGGATGGTAAGAGACGATGACCGTGGTGTGGACTTCGGGATCTGGAAAAAGATAAAGCCTTCGCTATTAATTTGTCCCTGCGACGTGCATGTGGACAGGGTTGCGAGAAAGTTGAAGTTGATCAAACGAAAGCAGGTGGATTGGCAAACGGCACTGGAGCTGACAAATAATTTGAGGAAGTTTGATCCAGTGGATCCAGTCAAATACGACTTCGCCTTATTTGGACTCGGCGTCGACGAAAAATTTTAATCACTTCAAAAACCTGACTTCAACTCTTCTATTCACACTCCTCGCTTCTTCGTCAACTTGCTTCACCAATGGGTATTGTTTGCCGAAGCCTTTAATTGTAATTCGTGAATCCGCAATGCCATGAGCAACGAGGTACTGACCTACTTCGCGGGCGCGATTGTGCGACAGCTCGAGGTTGTAATCATCGGAGCCACGATCGTCGGTGTGACCGGCGAGTTCCACGCTCCACCCCGGCTTTTCGTTCATGACAGTAACGAGCTTGTCGAGCTCTGCAAACGACATGTCGAGCAACTCGAAGCTATCATAACCGAATTGTATGTTCTTCAGAATAAAGACCTCGTTGGGTTCGATCTTTCGTCCATCGGTCCATGTGATGGCGTCGCTTGTTGAGTCGGTCTTTACTTCGATAGGCGGCCATGTTTGCACAACGCTTACGTCGTCGATGTAGTAGTAGGCGCTGGCCGACAGCATGAAGCTCTTGCCTGTGTGTGCATCAATCTTCTGATGATGAGTGCTTCGATCGTCAGAGAAGTTGCCGATCACAAGAACACGTTCGTCTCCTTTCGCAGCATACTCCGTGGTTGCAATCTCCCATTTTTCTCCTGTAAATGGCGTTGTGTTGGTTTTATTAAAAGCGTTGGTGTGCTTGATCAACTTATCATCATCGCGAACCAGCAACGAATCCATCAATACAAACCCAATGCGATCGGTAGCGAACACAGAATAAGAAGAGAGCTTGAAGAAAAACTCCACGCGATACTTTGCTCCTTTCTTTAGAGGAGTTTGCAATTCGACCTGGATGTATTCGCGATAGTTTTTGCCGTTGTTGCTCCACGTGTAGATGCCAGCGTATCCCATGCCTGAGTGTGCATTCGATTGACCGGCCCAATTGAATGGAACGTCATTGTCGCCCCAACTACACTGGTGATAGTGATCGGGTGTACCTTTATTAGCGGAACTCCATCCCGGAAGATAAAAGTCGCGACGGTCGGTGCTGAAAGATGTAGGACAACGGAAATATTCTTCGAAGCTCGCGTTAGGAACCAGGTTCTGGGCGTATGACAACCCAAAGTTTATAACTATAAAAACTATAGTTGCACAACCTTTCACTTATAGTAGGTGACTTCAACTCTAAACTTCTGATCCACACCACCGAGGCGGTCGAATGCAGACTTGGAGATCTTTATAACCAGTTTATCGTTGGCGCCTGTATTTGGTAACTGACCCGCAACCCGTACGAATACCTCGCGGTTGTTGAGTTCATTCCGTACTTTAAGAATACTTCCCGGTTTTGCAGTGCGATGGAATGCGAGATACTTGCGATTACCTTCGCTTCCTTCTATCAACTCTGCTAATCCAAGCTCATGAATTTCGTCGGTACCGAGAACGCTTTCAGAAATTTTAACAGGAGATCCTGCCGAAGCAGTTTGAACAGGAGTTGTAACTGTTTGAGTGCTTGCGGGAGGTGTTGTTGTAGTGGTTGTTGCAGCCGGTTGAGTTGTTGTTGTTGACGTAGTTGTTTGCGGTGCGAACATCGGTTGAGCTATGAATAAAGTCTGGCTCAGCTTCACATCATTGGTTTGAAGATTATTCCATTGCTTCAATTGATCGACAGAAACGCTATATGCTCTCGCGATCGAATACAATGTTTCACCGGCAGCAACGGTGTGAGTCATTTTCTTTTCTTCCTGAACTGCGGAAACGGTACTCGTTGTTGTTCCACCACTCTTCTTAATTAAGATCTCCTGCCCGACCGACAGCGCGTTATCTTTTAGATTATTCCATGCTTTAATATCGTCGACCGACACGCTATACATTCGTGAGATCGAGAACAGCGTTTCTTTGGGTTGCACCTTGTGTAAGGTTCCGGCGGCTGTTTGAGTGCGGCCCTTCGGAACGTAGGGTATCTTCAGGAGCTGACCGGCTTCGATGCCTCCGTCGGCAGCCGGGTTAAATTCGAGTATGCGGGCTATTGTTACGCCATATCTTTTCGACAGGCCGAAAAGGGTTTCTTTCTCCCCAACCAGGTGAACAATAAATGTTTGGCCGTTTACCGTCTCCAGGCGCAGAGAATCCGCCTCCACGCTGTTAATCATCAAACTGGCAGCTAAAAAAATCGTGTTTATCATAAGTCAAAAAGTAAGCGAAAATTTAGCCAATTCTCACGAAAGTGCTCTCACGGAACGCACGGAAAACACGGAATTAAACTGCTATTTTTACACATAGAAAAATAACGCAGAATGACCTTCAAGATTGTGCTTTTAACGATGTGGTGCTGCATTTCAGCTACTCTGCTTATCGGCCAGAATACGCCTAAAAAGAAGGTCATGGTGATGGAGATCAAGGCCGAGATCGATCCCCGGATGACCCGGTATGTCGACCTCGCGCTGACCAATGCCCGGGCGATCGACGCCGATTACGTGATCGTGGAGATGGACACCTACGGCGGCACACTCACAGATGCGAAGGAGATCGTCCAGATGATAATGGACTACAAGAAACCGATCTGGGTGTTCATCAACTCGGATGCAGCTTCGGCAGGAGCGCTGATATCCATCGCCTGCGATAGCATCTACATGTCGCCCGGCGCAAGCATCGGCGCCGCGACAGTCGTTATGGGCGACGATGGACAAGCAGCGCCAGACAAATATCAATCGTACATGAGATCCATCATGCGATCGACAGCCGAGGAGAATGGAAGAAGACCTGAGATTGCGGAGGGAATGGTTGATGAACGCATCGTGATCGATTCGGTGAAGCAGGCAGGTAAGGTGATCACACTCACAACGTCGGAAGCAATTGCTCTCGGCTACTGCGAAGGAAAAGTTGAAAGCATTCAACAAATACTCGAGAAGAATAATGTTAAGAACTATAAAGTCGAAACATTCAGGCTCGGGTTTGCTGAAAAGATCATCGCGTTTGTGTTGAACCCTTTCATTAGCGGCATACTGATCTTGATCATCATTGGTGGGATCTATTTCGAGATGCAATCACCCGGGATTGGATTCCCTTTGGTCGCAGCAGTTGCTGCACTGGTATTGTACCTCGTTCCATATTATCTCAATGGACTTGCCGCATACTGGGAGATCCTCGCGCTGTTTATGGGAGTGATACTGATCGCCGTAGAAATATTTGTGATCCCGGGTTTCGGAGTAACGGGCATCGCTGGTATTACTATCACTGTTGCGTCGCTTGTGCTGATCATGATCCGAAACGATTTCTTCAACTTCGAATACATTCCGCTTGGTGATATTACTATAGCATTGATGTCGGCGCTTGGTGGATTTGCCGGTGGAATACTGTTGCTGATATTCGGAGGAGGATCGATCACTAATACGAAAGCATTCCGAAGGTTGGCACTCGCCGACACACAAGACAGTTCGAAAGGTTACACAGTAAACCCGAACGCATCGATCATGAACGGCAAACGTGGCATTGCCCATACCATTCTTCGCCCCAGCGGAAAGATCATGATCGACGACCAGATATACGACGCATTCACTCGCGGCGAGTTCGTTGAACAAGGACAACCAATAGAAGTTATCAGCAGCGAAGGCATCGCGCTAAAAGTCAAAAAGATAAACGTGGCGCCTGTAATATGACGCGGATCCTAGGTATTATCCCGGCCAGGTATGCATCCACACGTTTCCCTGCCAAGCCGTTAGCCGATATCGCCGGCAAATCGATGGTGCAGTGGGTGTACACACAAGCAACCCAATCTAAGAAGATCAATAAAGTTATTGTTGCCACCGACGATCAGAGAATATTCGATCATGTGAAATCGTTTGGCGGAACGGTATGTATGACATCGGCCGATCATGTGAGCGGGACCGACAGGTGTTTCGAAGCATTGTCGAAACAAAATGAGAAATACGATTACGTGATCAACGTGCAGGGCGACGAGCCTTTCATTGCACCGGAACAGATCGATTTACTGGGAGATCTTTTAGATGGAAAGACGGAGTTGGCTACGTTGGCGAAAAAGATTGAAGATGAAGAAGCGCTTGTCAATCCCAACGTGGTGAAGCTGGTGAAAGGCTTGAATGGCGAGGCGTTGTATTTCAGCAGGGCTACAATACCCTATCTCCGTAACAAGGTGGAGCATACATTCTTCAAGCACATCGGCATGTATGCGTATCGTTCCGATATTCTTGAGAAGATCACGAAGCTGCCGGTGTCGAAACTGGAGAAGGCGGAATCGCTGGAGCAACTTAGATGGCTGGAGAATGGTTTTAGGATAAAGGTGGCGGAGACAGAGAGGGAGACGATAGGTGTAGATACACCGGAAGACCTGGAAAAGGCCGTTACCTTTCTGAAAAAGGCTCTCACGGAAAGCACGGATCGCACGAAAAAAAATGGCTGATGTACCTCACACCCGCGAGAATGCCCTGATTTTCTTTCGTGCGTACTTGAAGGAGAATGACGTTAAGGGGAAAAAAGTAATAGACCTTTCAGCAGGAAGCGGCTATATCGTTAATGAATTTTATAAGGCAGGCGCTGAAGTCGAGTTATACGACCTGTTCCCGGAACAGAATACATATTGTCCTGTAACGTGCAAAAAGATCGATCTTCAAAAAGAGTTCTCCGGTATTGGCAAAGCAGACATAGTACTGTTGGGAGAAACCATAGAACACTTACCAAACCAGTATTTATTTTTTACTGAAGTATCGAAGATGCTGAAGCCGAATGGTGTGTTGATCCTTACAACGCCCAACAGCTCATCGTTGCGCAGCAGGTTCTCACAGTTCTTGATGGAGAGTGAACATTATTCAACGCCGGCACCGAACGAAACAGACGCGTTCACGAAATGGTCAGGAACCAACGAAGGATATTTTTCGAAACTGTTTATAAGCGGGATATTGAGATTGAGAACATTGGCAGCGATAAATGGCTTGAAGATTAAAAAAGTACATTCTTCAAAAGGAAGCTCAACATCGTGGTTGTTGATGATATTCTATCCGGTGTTGTATTACTTCAGTGCGAAGAACAGAAGGAAACAAGTTAAAAGAGATCCTGCCAACAAATCTATCTACGAAGAGATCTTTAACCTAAACACATCAACAAACATCCTCACTTCCAAACATCTCATTGTTGAATGGGAGTCATCTTCAACTTCTCAATCGCAAACTCATCGATAGCCTGTTCCACCGCAGGAAGATCTTTCGAAGTCATCTTTGACCCGATAACGTGAACGCCGGCGTTGGGAATCGCCTTCTCTACCTTCATGTCAGCTGGAGTTCCAAGCTCTTTATTCATCTCGAGCATCGCACTTACTTTAACAGTCGGATCCTGCTCGGTCTCACTCTTATAGTAATACAACGTTAACGAAGGGCATTTCACTTTTTCGAAAGTCGACTTGTTCATTTTGTCTTCAATGATCTCCTGTAACGCGCTCACCGCTTCGAGGCGGTACTTGGAATTCCAATATTGTTTTCGAGGTTCGTCGAAATCGGTGATCACCTGGTAGTCGCCACCTACAACTTTTCTTGCAATCTGCAATCCCCATGGATTGTTGGCGATCCAGACAGTGCCGTTGTTAACGGCGATGTTTGGAGAGAGATTGATCAGCGCGTGAACATCATCAGGAAAATCGGCAGCGAGCACCAACGCAACTGTTCCGCCTGTAGATGTGCTCATGATGATTACTTTGTCGCCGATGGCTTTACCGATCATCATTGCTTCTTTGGCCGACTCCCAAAAACGATCGCCATTGAAATAAAGGAGTTGCTCCGTTGTATCGATACCGTGGTCGGCAAGCCGCGAGAGATATAAGTTGCAACCGAATTTTTTTGCGAAGTCGAGATGCGTGGGGTCGCCCTCTTCTTGCGAAGCCGAGAATCCATGCAGGTACACAACGCTGTACGGAGTTTTTGCTTTGGTCGAGTCGTTCCAAATGATCCTTGCCTCGTTGTCGGGCTTCACTTTGTGCTTCGCTTCATTCGAAGCAACAAACTTCTCGAGCTCAACAGGATCCTGAGGAACGGCTGGAAGCTCTGTACTCCATTTGTTCTTGTGTGGAGTTGGTCCAAGGAAGTATGCAGCAATCAATAAAATGATTGGGAAAGTAATGAAGACGGTTTTTCTGCGCATGTAATAAAAGTAGTGAATAAGCTAGTATAACCAGCCTGTTGCACTGCAAAAATCCCATGGCGCACCGTTGGTATATGTGTCCCTGATCTTATAGTTAATAGTGACCTTAGTTCCGTCGACAAAACCATCGCCGCTTAATTCATATCCATCTGCTGTTTGCCAATTAACATAGAAGCGGTTGTTGTTAACATTAGCATAAACGCGCAGGTTAGAATTGTAGAGGTTATCGATGACGATCTGACCACCGGCACCTTTGTAGATGGATACGTTGTAGTCCCAATATTCATCGTAGGTAGAACTGTATTCGTGAACAGAGTAACTACCTGTGAATTGATCGCGGGGATCGTAAGGAACTACAGGCTCTACGTAATATTCACATGACGTTGTGATGAGTAAGATTGCGAAAACTGAAAGGAGCGTTTTCATAATGAGGTTGTTTGTTATGAATACGCAAGAGGGATACCAAGTGATGGGTGGCAGAAGGCGCTGGCGTAAATACCTAAGGAAAATAGTGCGTGCGGCTTTGATGGGGTCCCGCTGATTCATAGGAGGGTGTGGCTCTTCGTAGCCAAGGGCGGGACTAAAAAAAGGGCTAAACCATAGCGTTCAGCCCCTTCGCAGCAAACAATAGAGTAACTGCGATCAGTGAAAAAGAAGGCACTCCGGCACCGGCAAAAAATTATTTACAACCAACAACCACTACGAATGGAGTAAATACCAGTCGTGCCGGATATGCCATATCTTTGACGTGCAACGTGCAATGAGCAACGTGCAACGTTAGTCTACATTATCGTGTAAGAACTTATTGTTACCCAGAATGTTGTTATCATCATTCAGGTTATACTTCGATAGCAATGGCTCCGATGAGTGCGGCACGTTATCCATCTTCACTCCCCTCCTCTTGTATGCCGGCTGTTCCCACTTCTCCTTAAACTCCTCTTTCGTCATCTCGGAGTTTTTGCCTGCCTTCAGCTTGTCGCGGCGTTCTTTTGCCTGCTGCTGAAGTCTTTCTTTTGTCTTGCGGTAGTCCATCATGCCTTCGTCGTTTATGAATTGATCTGATGATATTTCTTCAGGTGAAAACTCATCGTCCTGGCCAAAGAGACTGTCATCCGCATCATCGTTATCAACTTTATTTACAGGCTCTGGTTTTTCAAACAATGTTAAGATACGTTCCTCTTTCATCGGTTTGTCGAGGACAGGCTTCTCTTCAAGGATCGGTCTGTCGAGAACGGGTTTCTCAAGAACCGGCTTTTCTAGAACAGGCTTATCCTTATCTTTCTTCAACTCAGGTTCATGGATCACCTGGTTCACCGAATTATCTGTTGCCTGGATTTGCGGCTGGTTGAACAAATTGATCTGGCTGCGATCGAGCTCGAGCACTTTTTTCTCTTCAGCTTTCTTTGCGGCGATCACATCGGCAGCAAAACCAGTTGCGATCACGGTAACACGAATGCGATCACTCAAGTTAGAATCAACACCGTGACCGAAGATCACTTCAGCTTCGTCACCTGCTTGCGACTGTATATATTCAGTTATCGTAGTGAGCTCGTCCATCTGCAGTTCTGCTTCTTCGCCGGAGATGATCGATAACAAAATTTTCTTCGCGCCCATGATGTCGCGATTATCGAGCAACGGAGAAGCAAGGGCTTGCTGAGCTGCTTTGATCGCGCGGTTGTCGCCACGGGTTTCGGCAGAGCCCATAACGGCTGCGCCTGCATTCAACATCACGGTACGAACATCCTGGAAGTCGACGTTCACATAACCTGCGAGTGTTATAATTTCTGCAATGCCTTTCGCGGCAGTGGTGAGTACGGTGTCGGCTTCACCGAAGGCCTGGCCGATAGCGAGGTTTCCGTAGATCTCGCGAAGCTTATCGTTGAGGATAACAAGGACCGTGTCGCACGAAGCACGCATCGCATCGACACCAAGCTGTGCTGCCGCCTGTTTCTTTTTTCCTTCGAAAGAGAACGGCGAGGTAACAATACCAACAGTGAGGATGTCCATGTCTTTGGCAATCTTGGCGATCACAGGAGCAGCACCGGTTCCGGTACCACCGCCCATGCCTGCAGTTACGAACACCATCTTGGTGCCCATCAGCATTTCGCGGATCTGCTCTTTGCTTTCCATCGCAGCTGCGCGACCAACTTCGGGATTGGCGCCGCAGCCGAGACCTTCGGTGAGATTAACACCGAGTTGCAGCTTATGCTGTACGGGACTGCCGTTAAGCGCCTGCAGGTCGGTATTGGCCACGACAAACTCGACATCTTTGATGCCTTGCTTATACATGTGGTTCACCGCATTGCTTCCGCCCCCGCCCACACCGATCACCTTGATGATCGACTTGTGATGCTTGGGCATCTCAAATTTGTATGACCCTGTTTCCATAATTCTTTTTTTAGTGGTTGTTTGGGAATGATGTTGATCAGTATTCGTTCTTACCGTCGAGATCATCTATTAATAAGCCTTTCGTTTTATTGAGGATGTTGGTGAAGAAATCACTGGTGAGCGACTTCTTAACTTTCGCAACCTGCTTAACGATCTTTGTTTCTTTGCTTTCAGTCATGCGGCGCTGATCGTCGCGTTCGTCGAGCGAACGGAAGCCCGCGAGCACAAGACCAACGGCCGTTGCATACATGGGGCTCTTCACAATTTCCTGCTTGCTGCGGCCAAGATGCTCGTTCGGGTAACCGATGCGTGCATCCATGCCGGTCATGTATTCAACCAGCTGCTTGAGGTTGCTGAGCTGAGCGCCACCGCCGGTGATCACGATACCACCTGCGAGACGATTCTCGTAACCCGAGTTGATGATCTCAACATGACACATCTCGATGATCTCTTCCATACGAGCCTGGATGATGCTCGAAAGATTTTTTACCGAGATCTCTTTCGCAGTACGATTGCGGATACCTGGGATCGAAACAACTTCGTTAGGACTTGCTTCTTCTGCGATTGCTTTTCCGAAGCGCGTCTTCAATTGCTCCGCCTGCTTCGACATCACTTGCAAACCATTCTGGATATCCGTTGTAAGGATGTTTCCACCGAATGGTATCACAGCGGTGTGACGAATAATGTTATTGAAGAAGATCGCGATGTCGGTTGTACCGCCACCGATGTCGATCAGGCAAACACCTGCTTCTTTTTCTTCTTCGCTCAATACGGCGAGGCTCGAAGCGAGTGGTTCGAGAATGAGGTCGTCTATCTCGAGTCCGCCACGACGAACACACTTGTTGATGTTGTTGATGGCGCTGGTCTGTGCGGTGATCACGTGGAAGTCGGCTTCGAGACGAACGCCGCTCATACCAACGGGATCTTTAATACCTTCTTCGTAATCCACGATATAATCCTGCGGCATCACGTGAATGATCTCGCTGCCGGAAGGCACTACCATGCGATACATATCTTCGGTGAGACGGCTCACGTCTTCGATCGTGATCTCGTCGTCTTTTGTATCGCGCAGTAAACTGTTGTGATGTATCGAGCTACGAATGTGTTGTCCTGCAATTCCGACATTCACCACGCCGATGTTGATACCGGCGATATCACTCGCTTCCCGAATGGCCTTTTCGATAGCCATTACCGTCTTGTCGATGTTGACAACAATACCTTTGATAACGCCTTCGGATTCGGCCTTACCCATGCCGAGAACCTCGAGCTTACCAAACTCATTCTTACGTCCAACGATAGCACAGATCTTTGTTGTGCCGATGTCGAGACCTACTACTATTTTTTCGTGCTCCATATTCATTGTTCGGTGTTCAGTGTTCAATGTTCAGTGTTCGTTGTTCGTTGTTCAGTGTTTTATTACTCTGCTACTATTTGTCCTTCATATTTCAAACTCACCCTCGTATACTTTGTCCATCCTCTTGTCGGTAAGATGTCCTTATAGAACAACATCAGTTTCTTAAACTTGGAATCGATGTTATCGGGCTTACCGAATTCAATACGCTGACCGGTGATCTGCGGATAGATGGTGATCTCGCCGGAGCCATCGATATCCATTTGCGATACCTGTGATTTCCAGAAACGATCGTCGTTGATGAAGTCCATCATCTCCATGATCTGCGTTCCTTCTTCGAGCTTGTACATGTTGCCGGCGTCAACAAGTTTGTTGGTGTACGAGCCGCTGATCAACACAACTCTCGAAGTATATTTTTCCGATACGCCCATGATCGTTCCGTCTTCGGCGATGTAAGCATCGGGTGCGTTCTCGCGAACGATACGTGCAACGGGCCTCCGCAATTCGACGCGTACCACGAGGTTGCCCTTCAGGTCTCCGAAGATCTCCGCATTCAGGATATGCCTGTCGTACTCGAGTTTCGTTTCGAGTTGCTTCAGGTTGATCTGGTCCATCGTCTTCCCGATCAGCGTCAGGCTGCTGGTGTTCACCAGTCGAAGAACATCGTTCTCGTCGAGGAAGTGATTTTCATTTTCGTTGGCGAGTTCGATCACGATGTTGTGACATACCCAGCTGCCTTGCTTACGGTCGGAGAAGGCAATAAGGCTGGCGATCGCGAACAGTGCTACGGTCACTCTTATTTCTCTCTTTACATTAAGCTTCAGCTTCCACTTCATGTCAGTTGTACTTCTTGTTCAACAGTTCTTTGATCGGGTTCACAAACGTGTCGATGTCGCCGGCACCGACGGTTGCCACGACTTCCACGTCGAGAGCATCCAGTTTTTCGAGGACATCTTTCTTGCTGGCGCGGATCTTTACCGGGCTGGTAATGTCTTTAAACAGCATGTCGGATGTAACACCGGGAATAGGTTCTTCCCTTGCGGGATAGATATCCATTAACAGCAACTGGTCGGCGAGGCTTAGACTTTTCGAGAAGCCTTCGGCGAAGTCGCGGGTCCTGGTAAAAAGGTGAGGCTGGAAGATCACAGTTATCTTCTTTCCTGCATAAATCGATTTTAACGATTTCAGGAACGCCTCTATCTCTGCTGGATGGTGTGCGTAGTCGTCGATGTACACAATGTCCTTGTGTTTGATGATGTACTCGAAGCGACGTTTCACACCGCGGAACGAAGCGAGCGCTTTGCGCAATGTTGCTTCGTCGACGCCAAGCTTCATCGAAACGATCGATGCTGCGATGGCATTCTCCATATTATGAAAACCGGGGACACCTAGCTGGATCTTCTCGATCTTCCTGCCTTCGCTCAGAAGATCGAATTCAAAAAAGCCGCCATTGGCGTTAATATTGCCGGCAAAAAATTGTCCCCGGCTCATGCCGTATGTAGTCTTAGTTTTATCTGTTAAATAAGAAACCGATTCGTGAATGATGATGTCTTTCGACGTCTGGTTAATAAACTGCTTAAACGATTCTATCATCGCAGCATGATCTCCATAAATATCGAGATGGTCCGCATCGGCTGATGTTACCACCGATATTTCCGGAAACAACCTTAAGAAAGATCGATCGAACTCATCTGCTTCCACCACCGCCCATGTGTCTTTATTGATCGAACCATTCATTACGAGATTCGATTCGTAGTTAGTGGTGATGCCGCCCAGGAAACCAACCATATCGAAGTTGGCTGTTTTTAGTATGTGTGATATGAGCGACGACGTTGTTGTTTTTCCGTGTGTACCTGCAACGGCAATCGTTCTGTAATCTTTCGTAATGAGACCAAGGACTTCCGAACGTTTCATGATAGTGAAGCCATTGTCTCTCAGGTAAGCCCACTCAACGTGATTCTTCGGAATGGCCGGAGTAAGGATCACCAACGTCTTCGACTTGCTCACATAGCCGGGGATCAACTCGATCTTATCTTCGAAGTGGATCTCCATGCCCTCTTCTATCAGCTCGTGCGTGAGCGGAGTAGGCGTGCGATCATATCCGCCGATCTTCTTGCCCGATCTCTTGAACCAACGGGCGAGCGCGCTCATACCGATACCACCGATACCGAGAAAATAAATGCTATCGTAATCGTTCAGGCTCAAGCGATCAGTTTTTCAATTTCTTTAACAATGTTCAATGCAGCGTCGGGCTTGCCCATCGCGGCAATATTATTACTCAGCCTCGCACAACGATCGGTGTCGTTGAGAAGACTCAATGCTTCGTTGATCAGTTTCTCTCTCGCTTCGTTGTCTCTGATCATCACGGCAGCATCCTGCTTCACAAGGGCCATCGCGTTTTGTGTTTGATGATCTTCCGAAACATTGGGTGACGGAACGAGTATGGCCGGCTTCTTAGCAAGACACAACTCGGAGATCGACAATGCGCCTGCGCGCGAGATCACTACATCGGCAGCAGCGTAAGCGAGATCCATCTCCTTCACAAAATCAGAGATCCGGATGTTTGTAAGGGTTCTATTTTTTGTCTTTTGATGAATCTCGTCGATATAAAATTTTCCGGTTTGCCAGATAACCTGAATTTTGGATTGGACCAGTTTATCAAGACCATTCAGAACACTCTCGTTGATTGTTCTTGCACCCAGACTTCCGCCCAGAATTAACATCACCTTCACTTCACCAACAAACCCAAACCGCGCCAGCGCAGCGCCTTTCTTCGGGGTGAGGTCAATAATATCTTTACGAACAGGATTTCCTGTAACGATAATCTTCGCAGCCGGGAAAAACTTGTCCATGTTAGGATAAGCAACACAAATGGTCTTCGCCTTCGAAGCGAGTTGTTTGTTCGTGAGCCCTGCATAAGAATTCTGTTCCTGAACCAATGCAGGGATTCCCTTGCGTGCTGCGGCCATCATCACCGGTCCGCTTGCATAACCACCGGTACCGACAACCACATCGGGTTTGAACTCTTTAATAATAGACCGCGCTTTGAACAAGCTTGCTATCAGTTTGAAAGGGAACAGCAAATTCTGAAGCGTGAGTCGTCTCTGCAGACCTGCGATGCGAAGGCCGATGATCTTATATCCGGCCTCGGGCACCCGCGTCATCTCCATTTTTCCTTCGGCACCAACAAACAGGATCTCAGCGTCGGGATGACGTTCGCGAAATGCATTGGCAATAGCGATAGCAGGGAAGATATGTCCTCCTGTGCCGCCTCCACTGATAATGATCCTATGCTGTTGCAACTTCTTTAGCTTTTATTTCTTCTGCCTGGTCGTAGCTTTCATCTTTCTCGCCGCGACTTACACTTAATATTATTCCAACCGAAAGTCCTGTAAAGACCATCGCTGTTCCACCCATACTGATGAGCGGCAACGGCTGACCGGTGATGGGACCAAGTCCAACCACGACACCCATGTTCACCATGGCCTGGCAGACCAAATCGAACGCGAGCCCGGCGGACAATAACCCTCCGAACGCTCTTTCGGAGTTGTATGCTGCTTTCATTCCCCGATGCAGAATGAGCAGGTAGAGTATTAATACAACACCACCACCCACGATACCATATTCCTCAACCACGATCGCGTACACGAAATCGGAATAAGGGTGTGGAAGAATATTTCGTTGCTCGCTATTGCCGGGACCTTTACCAAACAATCCACCGGTTGCGATAGCGATACGACCTTGTTGTGCCTGGAACGGTAACTCTCCTTTTGTGAATGCCTCCCAGCGGTGCAACAACGTACCATAACGAACACCGAATGTTGCTGCGGCAGCTCCCGCAAGAATTCCAACGAGGAACAACATCGCGAGATACTTAACAGGAACTCGTCCGATAAACATCACCAGTGTGCATGATGCGAAGAGCAACACGGCTGTAGAGATGTTCGTGAGCGCGATCAATCCGCAGATAACACCGCACCAGATCAACAACGGTATCAACACTTCTTTCACGTCGTCGATGTTCTGCTGTTTCTTCGACAGCATGCTCGCTACATTGATGATGAGCGCAAGACTGGCGAAGTCCGACGGCTGGAACGAAGCACCGATGATCGGGATAGTGAGCCAACGCGCAGCATCGTTTATAGTAACACCGTTAGTATACGTGTAGATGAGCAATGGTACACTCACCCAAAGGGCAAGTCTCGAGATCTTCGAATAATATCGGTAGTCTACTTTATGAGCGAGCCACATGGCGCCGAGACCAAGGAAAACCATCAACGTGTGTTTTAGCAAATACCATTCGGCAGTTGTGCTGCGTTTGAATGCAAGCGTTCCAACCGAGCTGTATACAACGAGGATGCTGATCAGCGACAATGCGAAGACCACCGCCCAGATAACTTTATCTCCCTGGAGATTCGCATCGACCCAAATTTTCAGTTTCTTCATCATTGCCCTGCTTCCTTTTTAAGTTCAAGCACCGCTGCACGAAACTGGTCGCCACGGTCTTCGTAGTTTTTAAATAGGTCGAAGCTTGCGCATGCGGGTGACAATAAGACCACGTCGCCATTTTTTGCAGACTCCAATGCCATCCGAACCAGCTCTTTTACTGACTGAGTTTGTTTTATTTCTTTGACTATCGGGGAAAAAAACTCAGTGAGCTTTATGTTGTCTTTGCCGAGACAGATCAGCGTGTGAACTTTTTCCTTTACCTGGTCTTTGATCAGGTTGTAGTCGTTTCCTTTGTCGATACCACCGGCAATCCACACCAATGAATTCGGCTTGGTGTAACTTCCTAATCCATAGATCACCGAGTCGACGTTCGTAGCTTTCGAGTCGTTTACGAATTCAACTCCGTTGATAACACCGACAGATTCCAAACGATGCGGAGCGTTCTTGAATGTCTTCAACGCGGCGCGGATGTCGCTTTCGCTTACTCCCGCAAACAATGCCGCGTTGACGGCAGACATAGTGTTAATGATATTGTGAGGACCTTTCAGTGTTGTATCGGATTGCGGAACGGAGAAAGAGGGAAAGTCCATTCGTGTGCCGATGTTTTTGACAGGAATCAACCTGAACTTGAATGATCTCTTACTTACTTCTTTATTCGTTACTTCATCATCGGCACAAAAAACAAAGACGCCGTCCTCAGTCATGTTCTGCAAAAGAGAGAACTTGGAGTCGATATAATTCTCCATCTTATACTCGTAGCGATCGAGATGATCCGGAGTAATATTCAGCAACACGGCAACGTCAGGCTTAAAGTTTACCGTACCATCGATCTGGTAACTGCTGATCTCGATCACATACCAGTCGAACGTTGTGTCGATCACCTGGCGTGCGAGGCTTTGTCCGACGTTGCCCGCGAGACAAACCTTCTTACCTGCAGACTTCAGCAAATGATAAGTCAACAGTGTTGTTGTTGTTTTACCGTTAGTTCCCGTTATCGCGATGATCTTACCCTTTGCATAAGGATAAGCAAACTCTAATTCGTCGATGATCTTAATGCCTTTCACTTTCGCTGCTTTCACGATCTCGGCCTTTGGCGGAATGCCCGGGCTTTTGACGATGACGTTGGCGTTGAGGATCTGTTCGGGAGTATGCTTTCCTTCTTCGAAAGGAATGTTGGCAGCAACCAGCTCTTGTCGATACTTGTCTTTAAGGTTCGCCTGATCGGACACAAAGACATCAAAGCCTTTAGCTTTCGCTAAAAGTGCAGCGCCCGTTCCGCTTTCCCCTCCACCCAATATGACTATCCTTTCTTTCATCTAAGTTTCAGAGTAGCTAAAGAAAAAATTGCCAATAGTATTCCTACGATCCAGAAGCGGGTAACAATCTTCGCTTCGTGGATCTGTTTCTTCTGATAGTGATGATGCAAAGGCGACATCAGGAAGATCCTTCTGCCTTCGCCATATTTTTTCTTCGTGTATTTGAAGTACGACACCTGTATGATCACTGAAAGATTTTCGATAACGAAGATCCCGCAGACTACCGGCAACATGATCTCTTTTCTAATAGCGAGTGCAAGCACCGCGATGATACCACCCAACGATAAGCTTCCGGTATCGCCCATGAACACCTGTGCCGGGTAAGCATTGTACCACAAGAATCCAAGACACGCACCAACAAAAGCCGTACAGAAGATCACAAGCTCTCCGAGGTTCGGGATGTACATTATGTTTAAGTAATTACTAAAGTCGACGCGACCCGACAGGTATGCGAATATTGCCAGCGTCAATCCAATGATCGCCGAAGTTCCAGCAGCAAGCCCATCAATACCGTCTGTTATGTTGGCACCATTCGAGATGAACGTTATGATCAACACAACGATAACAGTGTAGATGATCCATGTGGGGATAACTGGAATTAATTTCGAATAATCGAGTTCATTATTCTTAAAGAACGGCACAGTCGTCTTGGTCGACTTCACGTCAGAATGTCTTGCATCGACCTGTTCCTGTGTTGTAACATTATCCGGCACCTCGCGAACAACAACGCTGTCATTAAAGTAGAGTGTCAATGCAACGATCAACCCGATACCAACCTGTCCCACGATCTTGAATCTTCCGGCGAGCCCTTCTTTATTCTTTTTAAATACTTTGATGTAGTCGTCGATGAATCCGATCAATCCGAGCCACACGGTTGTAGCTATCAACAATACCACATACACATTGTGGATTTGTGCAAGAAGTAATGTCGGAACGAGTATGGCCGCGATGATGATGATACCGCCCATCGTAGGCGTACCTTTCTTTTGTGCCTGGCCTTCGAGACCGAGATTGCGGATCTCCTCACCTACCTGCTTCCTGCGAAGGAAGTTGATCAGGGCTTTGCCGAAAGTGATGGTGATCACCAACGATAAAACTGCAGCGGCACCGGCTCTGAAGCTGATGTACTGAAACAATCCGGCACCTGGCAGGTTGAAGTGTGTTTCGATATAATGAAAGAAATAATACAGCATGTATTAGTTCGCAAACATTTTTAACATCCGGCCTAAAACTTCTTTATCGTCAAAAGGATGTTTCACCCCTTTTATCTCCTGGTAATTTTCGTGACCCTTGCCTGCCACCAGCACGATGTCTTTTTCCTTCGCCATCATGCATGCGGTCTTGATCGCTTCTTCACGATCCACCATCACTAAAGTCTTACGTGCTTCCGTTGGGCCGACACCTTTTTGCATTTCGCGGATGATCTCCATCGGATCTTCATCGCGCGGATTATCTGAAGTAAGAATAACTTTATCGCTGTACTTACATGCGATCGCCGCCATCAATGGTCGTTTGGTCCTGTCGCGATTGCCACCGCAACCGATCACCGATATCACCTGCTCTGTACCTGTTCGAAGCTGCGCGATCGTTTCGAGCACATTCTTGATAGCATCGGGTGTGTGGGCATAATCAACGATGGCAGTAAACTTCGAACCCGGCTGAACGATCTCGAAACGGCCACTGGCACTGGTTAGCGACGACAGCCTCATCAACGCCGACTCCTGGTCTGCTTTCAATAAAGTAGCCGCTCCGTATACAGCCAATAAATTGTACGCGTTGAAATCTCCGATCAGTTTAAACCAAACACTTCTGTTGGCGATCTCGAGCTCCAATCCTTCGATGGTGTTCGTAATGATGCGACCTTTATAGTCGGCCATCTTCTTGAGGCCATACGTATACTTCTTTGCCTTGCAATTCTGCAACATCACCATGCCGCGCTTGTCGTCCACATTCACCAAAGCGAATGCATCCGAGGGAAGTCCATCGAAGAAACCTTTCTTCGCGCGGATATAACTTTCGAAAGTGTGGTGATAGTCGAGGTGATCGTGTGTGATGTTGGTGAAGATCGCGCCCGCAAACTTCAGTCCTTCAATACGACCCTGGTCAACTGCGTGAGAGCTCACTTCCATAAAACAATGACTGCATCCTTCGGCGATCATCTGAACCAACAACTCGTTGATCCTGATCGGATCGGGCGTTGTATGTGTTGCGGGAAGTACTTTATCGCCGATCCTGTTCTCGACGGTCGAAAGTAATCCACACTTGTGGGTAAGTGATGTGAATAACTTATAAAGCAATGTTGCCACGGTTGTCTTACCGTTCGTTCCGGTAACACCGCACAATACAATCTTCGAAGAAGGATTGCCGTAAAAGTTGTTCGCTATAATTCCCAACGAATGCGAACTGTCTTTCACAGTTACATAAGTTACTTTCTCGGTCAGCTCGTCGGGAAGCTTTTCGCAGACCACGGCCACTGCGCCCGAAGCTATGGCAGAGCTAATGAACAAATGACCATCCGACAGAGTCCCCTTGATTGCCACGAAAAGAGACCCCGACTTTACTGACCTTGAATCAAAACAAATACTGGTGATGGCGATGTTCATGTCGCCGGAAGCAGATGTAATGCTTACTTTATATAATATGTCTTTCAGTTCTGCCACTAGCTCAGCTTTATGAATATCCTTGAACCTTTTGAAACTTTTGCGCCTGGTATGATCGACTGTTCTTTCACCCGGCCGAGACCTGTATGGATCACCCGCAACCCGGAGCTCTCTAATAAGAAGAGTGCATCGCGAAACGTCATGCCGGTAACGTCGGGCACCCGTTCTTTCGAAACAACATTCTTGTTCCACACAACTGCGTTGCCGTTGCGGGCTGCTTTCACCCATTCTTCTTCCGTCTCTCCCGATACTGCGATGTCGAGCTCGTCGGTGAGCACATTAAGATCTTCTTGCAAACCGGCGCGGATCACTGGAAACACTTTTTCTTTTTCGTCAGCAGGTGCGGCAGATTTACCAGTGGCCATCGCGGTATGCAATGCGATGTCGCGTGAATAAATATTGTCTGTGATCTCTTTGAAAACCGGGCCGGCTACGTTGTTGCCATACTGGTATACACCTTTCGGATTTTTCACAACAACGATCGCAGTATACTTCGGTGCCTGTGCAGGAAAGTATCCGACAAACGATGTGATGTATTTTCTTGTGTAACGTCCGTTCTCCAGGATCTGCGCTGTACCGGTTTTACCGGCGATCTTATAATTAGCGTTCTTCAGGTTCTTCGCAGTCCCGACTTCAACCACAGCCTCCAAAAGGTCTTTGAGTTTCTTCAGTGTACTGTTCGAACAGATCTTACTGTTGATCACTTCGGTCTCAAATTCTTTCACGGTGTTGTCGGCCTGGCGAACTGCCGTAACGAAGATGGGCTTGATCATCTTGCCATCGTTAGCAATTGCGTTGTAGATCGTGAGCGTCTGCAGCGGACTGATCTCCAATCCATAGCCATAAGCCATCCATGGCAAAGTAATTCCACTCCAGTCTTTGTCGGTGGGACGTTTGAACTTCGGAATGGTCTCACCGTTGATCTGCAAACCGAGTGGCTGCGACAGGTGAAGCTTGTCGATGTGTTTCAGGAAGTTGTCGGGCTTCGTGCTGAAATGTTTATTCGTGAGCTTGGCCATCGCGATATTCGAAGAGACTTCGAAAGCACGACGGACCGAAATTGTGCCGTAACCACCTTCTTCATGGTCACGGACTTTCTCGCGATAGAGTTGATAAACTCCGTCGCCGGTTGCGATACTGTCGGTTAGTTCGACATCAGTATCCTCCAACAATGCCATCATTGTAACAAGCTTGAAAGTAGATCCCGGTTCGAACGATCCGCCTACAGCATGATTAAATTTTTCCTGGTAGTTATCTTTTCCAACGCGAGTGAGGTTGGAGATGGCCTTGATGTGGCCAGTCTCCACCTCCATCACCACTACAGTTCCTTCGTCGGCATCGTGCAATGCCATGTGACGATGCAAAGATGTTTCTGCAACGTCTTGCAAGTTGATATCGATAGTTGTCTGGATGTCGTTACCGTCGATTGCCTTCACGTCGTTGCCATCGAATACGGGCATCCATGTACCGCCGGCAATTTTTTGAAACAATGCTTCACCGTTCTGACCACCAAGTGCTTCGTTGAAACTTTTCTCGAGACCGGCACCGGCGCCATCTTCATTTACAAAACCAATAGTACGTTTGCTGAGATCGGTGAACGGATTGTAACGAATGTCTGTCTTTTCGAAGATCACTCCGCCTTTGTATCGTCCTTCGCGGAACATCGGCCACGACGTCATGTTCTTCTTCGCCTGGTAGTTGATGCGCTTGCGATTGATAACGAGGTATCTCTTGTTTGCCTTGCGGGCATCAGTGATCATGTTCCTGTAATCGGTCTTCGAACGATCGCGGAAGTATTGCGATAGTCTCAGCGACAATGAGTCGATGTTCTTGTCGAACATCTCTTTGCTTGCGTGTGTGGGATCCATCGCCACCCGATAAAAAGGAAGCGACGTAGCGAGAAGGCTTCCGTTGTCCGAGTAAATGTTACCACGGGTTGCATGCACCGTCTTGAAGTCGAACATGATATCGTCGGCCATGCGCTTCCACTTGTCTCCTTCCACAACCTGGATGTGACCGATCTTTGCGGCCACGCATAAAGCGAAGATCACAACGCCCAAAAAGGCGATGCGAACACGGATCAATATGGATTTCTTAATATTCAACTTAGTACCCGATATCTTCTGCTACGATCTTAAATGGCGGATTTAAACTTTCTTTAAGTCCTAATTCTTTCACTCTTCTTGCAACTTCACTTTGCTTGCTGGCATACATCACTTCGGCTTTCAGTGTTGTGTAATCGGCGCGCAGGTCTTCAACTTCACTCTGGGCGCGGTTGATCTCGCGAACAGTTTTTTCTGCATGGTGCGTATTGCCGATGTACAACAAGCTCAGAAAGAGAACGAAGAGGATCTTCGGCAGGTAGTGCACGGGAAATCCTTCTTCGAAATATGTTTCAAGTTTCAGGCGTCGCTCGATGCCGGAGAAAATACTGTTGCCAGGTTGAGACTCCTTTTTGGGTTTCACCTTTGCTTCGTTCGTTTTCTCAGGTTGGATCCTGAATTTGTTTTCCATTGTCATAGTCGCTCCGCGATTCTAAGTTTCGCGCTCCTTGCTCTGCTATTCGTTTCTATTTCTTCTTCACTTGCTTCGATCACTTTCCGGTTCACTGCTTCGAAAGGCCTGAGAGGATTTCCGTAAAAATCTTTCTCGAGCTCACCGAAGACTTTGCCGGTGTTGATGAAGTTCTTCACCATCCTGTCTTCGAGAGAGTGATAGCTCATCACTACCAGTCTTCCACCTTTCGTTGTTACTTCTGCACATTGGTGCAAAAAGTCTTCAAGCGCCCGCAATTCTTCATTCACCACTAATCTCAATGCCTGAAACACCTGTGCGAAGTATTTATTTTCCTTGCCTTTGGGCGCCAGCTTTGCGAGAGCGCCTTTGAGGTCCGTTGTTGTTGCGAAAGGTCTTACGGTGCGAAGTCGTACGATCTCATTCGCTGCTGTCTTTGCGTTCTTCAGCTCGCCATACATTCCGAAGATCTTGTGGAGTTCTTCTTCAGAGAACCCGTTGATGATCTTCGAAGCTGTTGTCTTCGACGATTGATCCATGCGCATGTCGAGAGGTCCATCGAACCTTGTCGAGAATCCACGCGCCGGGGAATCTATCTGGTGAGAAGAGATCCCGAGATCGGCGAGTACGCCATCAACTTTGGTCACACCGTTCAACTTCAGGTATTGTTTCATGTACCGGAAGTTGGCTTTGCAGAATGTGAAAGAACGGTGGTTGATCTTAGATGCTTCGGCTTCCGCGTCGGCATCCTGGTCAAAGGCGATCAACCGGCCGCCTTTGATTTGTTCTAATATTGCCATGCTATGTCCACCGCCACCAAACGTTATGTCGACATACACTCCTTCGGAGCGGATATTGAGGCCATCGAGGCACTCCGTCAGCATAACGGGCTTGTGATACATAACCTGCTGCGATTGCGAAGCCTGACTTTTTTTCGATAACCAAGCTTCGATTCATCTTTACTGGTTCAGATACTTTTCCGCCAGTTTCGACAAGTCACCAGGGTCGCTGATAAGATTTTTCCGGTAGGTGCCTGGATCCCAGATCTCAACTTTGCTACCTGTTCCCACCAGCAACACCTCGTTGGCGAGGCTCGCATAGGTGAGCAGGTTCTTCGGTACCAGGAAACGGCCGCTGTTATCCAGCTCTACCGTTACCACGCCCGACAAAAAGCTCCGCTGGAAGTCGCGATTCTCTTTGCTGAATTCACTGAGACCCGAAATCGTTGAAAAAACCTTTTTGAACTCCACCATTGGGTAGAGAATGAGGCATTGCTCGAAGCCACGACGTATCACTAGCTCCTGCTCCCCTTCGGGAAGCTGGGCTTTGATACGCGCAGGCAGGGCTATTCTGCCTTTGACGTCAAGCTTACACTCATACTCGCTGGTGAAGAAAGTCATGACAGTAGTGGTTGTCTTTTTCTCCTTAAGCAAACGTATGTAATTTCACTCCACTTTCCACCACTTTTGCCCACTTTTTTACATTTTTCTTGCTGAAAAAGCCAAAAAGTTCCACTTGAATGGTGAAAACTGTCTGGAAAACCTGTTTATGGTCTCACGGAAGGCACTGAAAACACGGAATTTTCTTAATACGCCCTTTGATAGGCCCTGCGAAATGCGCGTGAAGAGGAATAACCCAACAATCTGGCTGTCTCCGAAACTTTGGAGGTTTTGAGGAGCTTCTTGCCAACTTCCGTTACAATTTGTCCGGAAATCCTGCGAAAAGTGGTTTTTTCGGCGGAAAGGCGCCGTTGCAACGTCCGTGGCGTCATGTTCAGCTTCGAAGCAACAACCTCAACCGGCGGCACAATTCCCCTGAACTCCATGATTATCAGTTGCCTGAGTTGCTCGCCGAATGTCTTTGGCCTGGCCTTCTTCTTTACCAGCTCTTCAAAGACCCTCAACAAAGATTGATCGCTCCTCAACACTCTTATTAATAGCTGGTCTCTATTAAATACAAGCTTATCACTCTCCTCGCGCACCGGAACAACCTTCTTCCCACTCAATAAATAGAAGACATTCAACGTTCCCGCCTTCGCCTGGTCCACAGCCTGTCGCGCACCGTTCGGATAGAGTTGCTTCCAGATCGCCACCGGCGTGTATTGCAGAACAACCTCTCCCTTCTTTTCGATGATCTTGTACCCGAACATATTTGTGGCGATCCGTCCATACTCGCAAACTTGTTTGAACGCATCGAGCAACGTCTTGCTGTTTTGCATGAGATAACCGACCAATCCCATGATCGATGGATTTGTCGATTGCCCGATGTGAAGCCCGAACTTGGTATCGCCCGTCATCTTCACTGCCAGTTCCCACGAACGACATGCTGTTTCGAAGCCGGCATGCTTCTCGGAATCATCGAGGTCGGCCACATCGATTTGAAGTCTCTTACATAATTCTGTCATCGATGCACCATGCGCCGCAGCCCCGTAAACGATATCGCGGATAATGGGCATATGCGCGAAGAGCCTGATGTTACCTTTTGACGATTGTCGTAAAATGTCCCCCATTTGTCGCAATGTATCCTTTTCATGGTTGACATCATTCCGTTTGATCGAAGAAAAAACATCATCATCATGAAAACTAATCTACCAGCAAAGATCTTTCTCGCCCTTATGGGATTGGCATTCTGTAAAACCGGCATCGAAGCGTTACTCGATCCGCAAGCGGTTATGGACAATGTCGGCATCGTATTGAACAACTCCAGCGCCGAAAGCTCCATGAGAGCAGTGTATGGAGGAATGCACCTCGTGTTCGGGTTGTTCTGCGTTTACGGAATATTCAAGAACATAAAAGGAGCGCTCACATTGGTACTGTTGTATACAGCAGGCTTCACAATCGGAAGAGTTTCAGGAATAGTTGCAAGCGGAGTGCCCAACCAGTTTGTAGTAACATGGCTGATCACCGAAGTTACATGCGGCGCTATAGCAGCGTTGCTAGTATTTCGTGGTTATGCTCGCCGAGATGTGGTGGCGGTCGCAGGCTAACGGAGCTGTTAACAAAGGTTCTTACTCCTTTCAAGCCATCACCATTTATTAAAAGATCTTTCGCTTCGGGCATATCAAACACTTCTTTGATGTCCTGTATTATTCCGGCAGGGATCTTTAACCGGTTAATCTCTTTTATTAATTCCTCAGAAGAGAGTTTGCTGATCTTTGATGATATCAGGTCGGCAAGCTCTTTCCTGTTTCTAACACGATCGACATTAGATTTATATTTATTATCGATCCTTAACAGATCACAGAGATCATTAAACTGGCGATCACTTCCAACGGCCAACAAGATCTTCTTGCCATCGCTCGTAACAAACCATTCGCCGTATGGAGCGATGTTAGGATGAAGTGAACCAATCCTCGTCGGTACACTCTCTCCTACCAGCCAGTTCGAAGCCTGGTTCACCAGTGATGAAACGGCGGCCTGGATCAACGATACATCCACGAGACTTCCTTCGCCGGTGCGTTCACGTTTCAACAATGCAATCAGCAATCCTTCCTTCAACTGGTGTGCAGCAAGAACATCGATCAATGCAACAGGCATCTTGACCGGTGGACCATTCTCCTCACCGTTGAGACTCATGAACCCCGACTCTGCCTGTAACACTGCGTCGTAACCAACACGATCATCGAGAGGACCATAGCCTGTAATACGTCCGTAGATGATCTTCTTGTTAATCGCACTGAGATCTTCGTACGATACGCCGAGCTTCACATCATCGCCGCGTTTGTAACTCGCTATTACGAGATCTGATTTTGCGGCGAGTTTCTTTACAACATCACGATCATTTTGAGTTGTGAGATCGAGTGCGAGAGAACGCTTGCCCCAATTGACGGAAGAAAAATAGGCCGAGCGGTCGTCGGTTTTTTCTGTAGCCGATTTCCACGTGCGCGTTACATCGCCACCGGCTTTGATGTTTTCTATTTTAATAACATCCGCGCCTAGCTCGGCAAAGAACTGTCCTACACTGGGGCCGGCAAGAACACTCGCTAATTCCAATACCTTCAGATTCTCGAACATATGACCCGAAACTAGAAACTTTTTTACGTCATATTTGCGTTTTATATCCTCAAAAAATCCTGTTTTTCATGCGTTTTTGCCTATTCCTGGCTTTCTTAATAGTCGCCTGCCAGTCTCCAAAGAAAACAACAGAGCTGATGCCCGGTACGTGGCGCGGAATACTCCATTTGCAGGACCAGGAACTGCCCTTCACTTTCCGTGTTACAAACGATAGCGGCAAATACAAAGCATACCTTCAAAATGCGGGTGAAGAAATTCTTCTCGACGAGATCAGCATCACCGGCGACACCGTCGAAATGCATCTTCATATTTTCGATGCGTCTCTTAAAGCGAAGATCGAAGGACATCAACTCAAGGGCACGTTCGTAAAATATTACGCGCAACAGGCGAACATTCCTTTCACGGCCTCACATGGCGACGATTTTCGCTTTGTGAAAAATGGAACGGCAGCAACATCTCCCGACTTCACGGGAAAATACCAGGTAACATTTAAATCAGAGAAGGAAAGTTATCCATCCGTTGGAATAATCAAACAGGATGGCAATCATCTTACCGGTTCATTCCTTACAACGACGGGTGACTATCGTTATCTCGAAGGAAATATTGTTGATGGGAAACTGCAATTAAGCACGTTCGACGGCAATCATGCCTTCTTATTTATCGCGTCGATGCGGGGAGATAGTTTGAAAGGCGATTATTATTCAGGTAAAAGCACCCACGAAACATTTACAGGTTTCAAAAATGAGAACGCAAAAATGCCAGATGCGGAAGCATTAACGTTTTTAAAACCCGGCTACGACAAACTGGACTTTAGTTTCCCGGACCTCAATGGAAATAAAGTTTCACTTGCAGATGACAGGTTCAAAAATAAAGTCGTGATCCTGCAGATCTCCGGAACGTGGTGCCCCAATTGTATGGACGAAACTAAATTTCTTGCGCCGTGGTATGTCACCAATAAAGATCGCGGTGTGGAGATTCTCGGACTTTCGTATGAAAGAAAAGATGACTTCAATTACGCGAAAAAGCGCATCGAAAAAATGAAAGAGAAGTTGAATGTTCCGTACGACTTCGTTGTGGCCGGTGTGAATGATAAAGACAAAGCTTCGGAAACACTTCCGGCGCTCAATAAAATACTCGCGTTCCCAACCACTATCTTTGTAGGGAAAGATGGGAAGGTGAAACATATTCATACGGGTTTTGAAGGGCCAGGAACGGGAGTGTATTATGAACGGTTCCAAGAAAGGTTTAACCAGATCGTTAATGAATTACTCGCAGAAAGTAAACGGTAAACAGTGAACGGTAAGAGAGTAGTTGTCGGATTATCAGGCGGAGTTGACTCATCAGTCACAGCATATCTTTTGAAAGAACAAGGATATGACGTGATCGGTATGTTCATGAAGAACTGGCACGACGACACCGTTACGATCTCCAACGAATGTCCATGGCTCGACGACAGCAACGATGCAATGATCGTAGCCCAGCATCTCGGTATTCCTTTCCAGGCGATCGACCTCAGCAAAGAATATAAAGAACGCATCGTCGATTACATGTTTGCCGAATACCAGGCCGGTCGCACACCGAACCCGGATGTTCTTTGTAATCGCGAGATCAAGTTCGATATCTTTTTAAATACGGCACTCAAGCTTGGCGCCGACTTCGTAGCAACCGGTCATTATGCAAGAAAGAGTGAGTTCAAAAATGCAGACGGCACTACGACTTATCGATTGCTTGCCGGCAAAGATCCCAACAAAGATCAAAGTTATTTTCTCTGTCAGCTGAAACAGGAGCAGCTTGCGAAAGCACTGTTCCCTATTGGTGAGCTGTTGAAACCCGAAGTTCGTGCTATCGCAAAGAAAGCCGGGCTCGCAACAGCCGAAAAGAAAGATTCGCAGGGACTATGCTTCGTAGGTAAAGTGCATCTTCCCGATTTTCTTCAGCAACGTCTCGAACCGAAAAAAGGAAAAGTTGTTGAGATCCCTTCAACTGCCGGTGCTTTCAAGAATGGTTTTGCGGAGGATGATCTCATCGGCATCTCAAAAGCATACAACCTCACGCCCGACCAGGGAGAAGTTGTTGGCGATCATAACGGCGCTCACTTCTATACTATTGGTCAGCGTCGTGGCCTCAACATTGGTGGCTTCGAAAAACCTTTGTTTGTAATCGGAACCGACACCGGCAAGAACATCATTTATACCGGCATGGGCGATGATCATCCGGGTCTTTACCGGAAAGGTCTTGCCATACCGAATGCCGATGTGCATTGGGTTCGCCCCGACTTAAAACTGGTTGCCGGTGAATCGAGAAGATATTTGGCACGCATCCGTTATCGTCAGCCGCTGGAAGAATGTACGCTGCACCAGGAAGCCGATACGCTTTACATTATTTTCGACAGGCCACAACGTGGCGTTACACCCGGACAATTCGCAGCATGGTATGAAAGCGAAGAGTTGATCGGGTCTGGTGTGATCTCTTAAAATCTTATTGCTATTCGCCTGGCCGAACCACCGATGTTATTTCGCCAGACTCGTACAATCTCCGGAGCTCACTCATCTTCATCCACAACGCCGGAGCAAAGGTCCACTCTTTGTCGTGAAGACGGTTCTTGTCCTTAACAGTAAAGTCTCCTTTCTCAACAAGCACTTCGTCGCCCTTGATGTCAACGAGCTGCATTACTGAATACCGCTTCATGTCATCTTTGGTGTAATAGATGTCGTGTATTTTGGGATTGGTGAGGTAATCGTTGTCGATTTTCTTTTGCTTGATGTAGCCGTAGATAAACATGCCTACGAAGCCGACAACTGCGACGAGGGCTATTGGTCCGCCGACTTTCGGATTGAGTGTTTTTACTCGAGGGTCCTTGTTGTTCATGGATATCAGTTATTTGGGAAATTGTTCCGGGTATGGAATAAACGACTCGATCAACAACTCCACTCCTTCCTTCGTAAGCAATGCCAATGTTATTGTAATTGTCCCTACGATCAATGCGACACCAATATTATTATTCCTCAGCTCCGCGAATTCATCGAGTGGTGTTATTGATGTGTATAAGATCACGCTCAGGAATACCACAACAACGCCGGCGATAAATGCCACCGCGATGAACAACGCGCCGTTGCCCATGAAACTCATCGCTAACGAACCAACATTATTATCCTTCGCTGCCAGCAACCTGAATAAAGACGTGAGCGGATCGATTACACTGCTTACCATATAACCAACTGAAAACAACACGCTCGACACGAAGATGCTCGTTGCGAGATTCATTGTTTGTATATCGAAGCGCTTACGCCCAATATATTTTAATAATTGATACGTAAGGGCAAGAATAAAAACCCCGACGCTGATAGCCGACAGGATTTCGATGATAGCAAGCAGTGCAACTTTAGAGTTCATAATCGAGTGCTACAGACCAGTAGTCTTTGTTATTCATGTCGGGCGGGAGCATGCCTGCAAGCCAACCCACATTCGTGGTCTCCCAATAGGCATACTTCTTTCCTTTGTATTCGAAGTCATCGCCGGAAGATGCAACATCCAGTGCAAGCATGGAGTGTAAATATTCGGTACTGTTAATGATCAGGGGTTCGTAACCGAAGTTACGGAGTAAAGTGTAAAGTAACACGGTACGTGTATCGCAATCGCCATGCATTTTCCCAAGAAACTCCACGGGTGAATACAGCCCCAGCGTAACATTCCCGTTACACGGCGATGCTTCGGTGCCGGCACATTCTTCCGCAAGAACATATTCGTACGGTATATCCTGTACGAAAGCAACAACCACGGTAGCAAACGCATCGCGATCCAGGTTGCGTTGGTCTTTGATCTTCAGCAACGAATCTTGTATTGTTTGTAATCGATCTTTGTTATCGAAATAGAGCTTCGCGTAAACCTGCCGCCAGTAGTCGGGATCGTCGGTCCAGTTTTCGATGGCGATGTTATTGCGAAAGATTTCGGCTTCGCCCACATTTTGATATGTGACCTCATACTCCGAACAAAAGTCTGTGTTGTTGTGGTATTCTATCCAGTTACGACTATGCATAAACTTCATTGCCACTGAATCGTCTGCATTCAGATCCGAGTCCATGCACTGGTGAATTTCACTAACGGTGTAATTGGTTGAGTCTTTCTCTTCACTGATCCATAAATGGATCAGAAATATCATCAACCCAAAACAAAAAAGTATAAACTTAGCAACACCCTTAAACTTCATAGTTTATTCTTTGAAGCCAGAAACTCCTCCTGAAACTATAAACTTCATCGCTACCGGTCCCGGAACATCCAACGACCTCACGTTAGCTCTCGGAACTACGTAGTGATCACCGGCAACGGCATACGACTGCGGAAAATATACCACCACCATGTCATCCAAACCGAGATCACTCAAATCATTCTGTGTAATGAAACCGATGCGATAAAGTTGATTCTCTTTATTGATCGTTACCAGCACCGGCTTATTGAATGTTTTCTTATCGCCAACAAATGCCGAGAGGATATCCTTGATCGAAGAATAGATCAGCTTAACAAAAGGGATCCGGTTCACGAGGTGATCGAACCAATCGGTAGCCGTTTTGAAAACGAAAATGGACGTGAGATAACCCATGAGCGTGATCGCCCCAACGATGATGACGAAACCAAGTCCGCGATAAGGTAAACTCAATAAGTTATCTAACCATAGCAGCGAGGTGACTATAAAATATGCCGTAGCAACGATCGGCACAATGAACAACATGCCGCCAAGGAAATACCGGAGGGCGCTACGAAGAAATTTTTTCATGGGTTGGGGCTAAGATCCTTCCGAGAGCCAATTGTATTACTTCGTCTACCTGCTCGTCTATCGTAACAAAACTCGTATCGATCTCAACGGCACCTTCCGCTTTCACAAGAGGACTCTCGGCCCGTGTGCTATCGATCTGGTCGCGCTTCTTCAGGTTGGCAACAATATCTTCGAGGTCTATCATCTCGCCTTTCTGTAACAACTCCTGCTGACGACGTGCGGCACGAATGTAGATGTCGGCCGTGAGAAACAACTTCAGCTCTGCATCAGGGAACACAACGGTACCAATGTCGCGACCATCCATAACAACACCCCGGTGTTTGCCCAGCTTCCGTTGTTGTTCTACCATTGCGGTACGAACAGCTTTCAGTGTGCTTACCTGGCTTACGTTTTCCGAGATCCTCATCTCGCGAATAGAGCCCTCCACGTTGAGTCCATTCAGAAAAGTTTCGGACACTCCTTTGGCATTCACCTGGAAAGAGATCTTGATGGCTTCGAGTGCTTTTGTTACTTCCTTCGGATTGGTAACGGATACGTGGTTTTCTAAAAAGTGCAAGGTAACGGCACGATACATCGCACCGGAGTCGATGTAGCGATAGCCGAGAATAGCGGCAACGCGTTTGGCCGTCGTGCTCTTTCCGCACGCCGAATAGCCGTCAATTGCAATCGTGATCCGGTTCATCACACGTTAGCAGTCTTTCAGGGGGCAAGGAATGGGTTTACCCGGTTTTAACTTTTTATGAGGTTTGTGCTTATGCGAAGCACAGGAAGCCAACACTATGATGATCAGGAGGAAAAGTGTTTTTTTCAATTTCAATCAGGGTAAGACCCTTAAAGGTCGTAAATTGACATGAAATAAAGACACCCGATGGAATCAAAAAACAACACATTCTTCGAAGAGTTCGGGAAAAAGATGGACCAGTTTCTCGTGGAGCTGAAAGACGCCGGCAAACGCATGGATGCCGATATGCAAAAGAAATACGAGGAGCTGAAGGTATCGGCCGAGCGCTTCAAAAAGGAAGCTCAGAATAAGGAAAGGTGGAAAGAAGTTGAAGATGGGCTAAAGAAGGCTGGCGAAGAAATGGAGAAAGCGATAAAAGCAGCATTCAAAAAACGTGAAGCCTAAAGCTTCACGTTTTTCCATTTTCCTCTCTTAAATATTATTATTCCAACGATTGCCATCACACCTTCTGCAATCGGAATAGCTGCATAAACACCCGTGGTTCCCCATCCCCAGTGCAATGCTAACAAGTATGCAAGCGGGATCTGGAAGAACCAGAATCCAAACAAGCTGATCAACGTTGGCGTAAGTGTATCTCCGGCGCCATTAAATGCCTGGCTTACCACCATTCCATATCCATACAGGATATATCCAAATGCCATTACCTGGAGCGCGCGCGTGCCGTAACCAATCACAACTTCATCGTTAGTGAAGATCCTCATGATCCACTCTGCAGTCAGTAGGAACAATACCATCACCAGCCCAAGAAAGATCATGTTGAACAAACCTGCACGCCAAACAGATGTTTCAGCGCGCTCGGGTTGTTTTGCACCGAGATTTTGTCCCACCAATGTTGCCGCTGCATTCGCCATTCCAAACGATGGAAGTATCGTGAACACGACAACACGTATTGCAAGTGTGTAGCCTGCAACTGCCTGGGTTCCAAACCTGGCTATAATCCTCCCCAGTACCACCCAGCTTGCAGATGATATCAGGAAGTTTCCTGTTGCACCTGCAGATACTTTCAACATCGTCCACACGATATCCCACTTCAATGGCATGTTGCGTGAATTGATCTTGACGATGCTATTGCCTCTGAACAAATAATATAATTGAAGCAGCACTCCTGTACCGCGGCCAATAGTAGTTGCGACAGCAGCGCCTGTTACACCCAACGCAGGTACTGGTCCGAAACCGAAGATGAAGATCGGGTCGAGTATGATGTTCAATAGATTCGCGAGCACCAATGCCTTCATGGCAATGGCTGCATTTCCGGCGCCTCGAAAGATCCCGTTGATGAGAAACAACATCATGATCACGATGTTTCCGCACAGCATCACTCTCGTGAAGCTGCTGCCTGTTTCGATCACTTGCTCTTCGGCACCAACTAAACGAAGTACATCGCCAGACCAGATAAGACCAACGATAGTGAATACAGCTGCGAAGAAGATGCCGATGTAGATTGCCTGCACTGCTGCGATCGAAGCGCCCTTTTCATCTTTCTCACCAATCCTTCGTGCCACGAGTGCAGTTGCGCCCATGCTTACACCCATCGCTACCGAATAAATGATAGTGAGTGCAAGCTCTGTGAGTCCGATAGTGGCTACGGCATTGTTGTCGTTGAGCCTGCTGACGAAATAAATATCGACTATGGCAAATACCGATTCCATTCCCATCTCGATGATCATGGGAACCGACAATAAGAATATAGCACGATTGATACTGCCCTCGGTGAAATTCAATTCGGTGCCGAGAATAGCCTGTTTAAGCAAAGTGAATATGGAAGCTTGTTTAGCTTTCATGAGAATCAGAATTTAAAATATAGGGAAAAGAATTACCTGGAACGAGAAGGAAGCGGTGCGAAACCAACTATGTTATTGACCAGGCTCATCGGCTATTGTACAATAGAAATGTAGTACACGACAAAGATGGCGAAAAGTTTACAAAGTCATGTAATTATTTTAGGCCCCGTAATTACTTGATAATTACTTAAGCTGATCCACATCGTCGAGCACAAAACAGTACTCAAACTGCGGCATTCCGATCCTCGGATAATACTCTCTTGCAGCAGGCGCTGCTAATAATATCAGCTTCGCCTCAGGCGCTTCAAGCTTCGTTCTTCGAATGAGTTCTTTACCGATCCCTGCTTTCTGATACTTAACATCAACGGCAAGGTCCGACATGTATGTACAAAATGCGAAGTCACTTAAAGATCTGGCGACACCAACCAGCACACCATTATCTCTTGCAGTGATAATGATGTTTGCGTTGTTAACCATCCTGGTCATTCGATCATGATCGTCGACAGGACGCCGTTCGCCCAGAGTAGATTTGATAAGGACGGTCCTGAATTCTTCGACGTCGAGATTATTTTCGATATTGTAAGTGATCATAGCTTCGCAAAGCTGCGAATAATCAACTTACCATTCACTTCTATGCGTGCAAAATAAATTCCTTTTGCGTATGAGCTAACGTCGATGTGATGGTCGGATTTTGATTCGATCACTCTTCCGGTTATGTCGATGATTGTAACGAACGGCTGAGATTCTGATTTTACAAAGACCTCGTCGGTTGCAGGATTGGGGTACACTGTTATTTGTAAATCGGATTCATTCGTTAAGCCAGTGTAAACGCTGCCATCGGAGATAACACTGGCGCAATCACCGATTGTTGTTTTTACAGTGTATGTTCCGTCCTGTGAAGCTGTAAAGGTCTTCGCGATTGCCGTGGTGATCAACGTACCGTTCAAATACCATTGGTTGCCAGTATCACTGCTGGATGTTAGCAACGTACCGTTCACCGATATCGTTGGCTTCGGGGGATTGATGCAAAAGCTTCTCTCCACATCTACTGCACTTTCATAAGTTGCATTGCCTAACTGCGAGGCAGTTACGGTTGCTCGTCCGGCCTTAAGGAAAGTCACCTGACTTTCGCTGATGCTTATGTTATAGGAGACTGTGGTATACGCTACTGTCAATCCGGAAGATGCAGTTGCGTTTAAGTTAAGTGATCCCTCACTTACCACTTTGGATTCGATAGGATCAAAAGTTATTGATTGAGCTTTCTTTGAGACTGTAAGCGTACGTGTCGTTAGTGCCTCAATAACCGTATTGGATCCTTCCTGGTAGGCCATGATCGTTGTGGTACCCACACCGACAATTGTTACAACGTCTCCGTCTACAGTTGCAACCGATTCATCATCGACAATAAATGTAATGGGCAGACCGAGACTCGATGAAGCGGTTATATTGAATGGCTCATCACCGATCATCTTCACCGGAATATCATCCATCGTAATAGTCTGTGATGTTTTATTGACTGCAATCACACCGGTATAAGAAGGCCCCCACTCGTGGTAATAGTCTGTGTTTTCTTTCGTTGCGATATCGAACTTGATAAACATCTCGGTCCGGTAAAGGAACAGGGTGCCAGGCTTTGGCTCGATCACTCTTCCCGATCCATTTGTATAAACATCTGGCTCACCGTAAGTTTTGTAGTCAGTTCCGTCAGCGTTCATTGACCACATGTAATCTCCGTACCCAATGGATCCATACAAACGGCCATCGGACGCAAGCAACGGGGCCAGGTTGTTGGTGAAAGAATCGGTATTAACATCGGGGAGCAGTTTCGGATCGGTTCCATCGTTCTTGATAGATAACATCGAGCCGTTACCTTCGGCTCCATTGCGCGACGTTACAATGATAAAACGGTCTTTACCAAGTTTACTTATATCGACCGGGGCAGTCCCGAGGTCACTCGAGTGTGAAGTAAAATCAAACAATGTTGCAATGCTGCCTGTTTCAATTCCGAGCTTATAAAGTATACCTCCAACCCCATACTGGCCGGGTCTTGTAACTCCATATACATAGGCGCCATCAACGATCAATGTTCCATACGGTTTACCGGCATCCTGGCCGTTTAGACCCGTGAAATAATCTACTATACCCGGATAAGTGAAACCGGTTCCGTCTTTTTTGATCCTGAACACAGAGTGACCATCGGAGCCCACTAAAAAGTCGTTGTATTCAACCAGCGCTGGGAACCACGCATTCAGTTTTTCGCGAGTATTCGGTAACGAAAAAATTTCTGTGTACCCGGTGCCGTCCGCTTCCACCCTGAACAATACGCCAGCGCCGTTTGATCCTCCAAATAATGTCTGTCCATAGATACGTCCATCCGATGCAAGCAGTAATTCGCTGTTTGGAGTAAGACCACCTGCAGGGAAATCTTTCACGATTGTAAAATTGCCGCTGGCATCGAATGTAAAGATCATTCCATTCGCGCTTGCACCGGTGTTTGGAGAGACACCAAGAAATTTTCCTGGAGATATTTCCTGAAGCAGGGGCGTCGAAAGAGTTGCATAGAACGCAGGATGCATTCCTATCACGGTAAAGTTATTCCCATTGGTTTCAATACTGTAGATCTCTTTAAGTTCTGTAAGACCATACAGCTTTCCATCAGAACCCAACGCCATGGTCGTTACCGGTGTGTAATAAAGAAAGTCATGAAGCTTCACATAGCCTGTTCCATCATTGTTGATGCTGTAAATTGTCCCGCTCTGGTTTGCCCCACCATAAACGGTCAATCCATAGATCTTACCACCTGGAGTTAATATAAAACCGCCGTCCTGCGTTCCTTCAGCATCAGTAAATTCATGAAGCAATTGGTAGTTGCCCCCGTTTTTGTCCATGCGAAACAAACCTTTGCTTATCCAAACTCCATACAACATTCCATCGGAACCTTCAACGAAACTGGAGCTCATCTCCCATATGACTTCGGGGTATGCCAGATGGCGAAGAATAGTAAAATCCGACCCATCGGTTTTTACTTTGTACATCACACCTCCGCCGTTATTACCGCCAATCATGGTGGCTCCATACAAATAGTTATCGCTAGCCATCAGCAAGCCGCCAGCGGGGTTGTAAGTGTCGTTGTTGAAATGATAGACGGTGCTGTAGTTGCTGCCATCTTTATCAATGCGGAAGATGATGCCGAAATAGTTCGGATCGTTCGGATCGCTGCTGTTAAGAACACCATAAAGTTTTCCATCTGTACCTTCGGTTAGACGGCTATGCGGACCATCCTCTCCATCCGGAAAATCGAAGACCTTCGTGTAGTTAGTTCCATCGTTATTCATCCGATAGATAACACCTTTCTGGTTGATACCCCCATCCTTCGTCATTCCATACAGGAAACCGTCGGATGCTTTTATTGGCGCCTGGTACAAAAGGGCTCCGTCAGCATTCTGTTTAAATTTTCTGACAACAGTATAATCCGTGCCGTCTGCGTTAGCACTGAAAATTGTACCGTGATCTGGATGAGTGCTCTCGCTGCCGGTGGTTCCCCACAACCTGAAAGTGTTATTCTGCGACAACACGACATGTGTTGAGATCGAAAGGAGTAAAATACCAATGATGGTCTTCATACCATCGAATTTGGACATTTTAGAAATAAAAAAAGGGGTCGCATAACCCCCTCTTTTCAAAATTAATGGGCTCTTAAGCTATCGCAACCCTCTTAAACTCTACAACAGTCAATCCTTTCGATACGCTGTCGAGATATTGAGCAATAGTCTTCGAATTGTCTTTCACGAAGATCTGGTGAACCAGTGTGCTTTCTTTGAAGAACTTATTGAGCTTACCCTGTGCGATCTTCTCAACCATGTTCTCAGGCTTGCCTTCGGCGATGATCTGCGCTTTCGCGATCTCGAGTTCTTTCTCGATCACCGTTTTGTCAACCGACTTCTCATCGATGGCAACAGGGTTCATAGCGGCGATCTGCATACCAACATCTTTTCCAGCGTCGGTAACATCTTTGCCGTTCACACCTTTCAGTGAAACAAGAACACCGAGCTTGCTTCCGGCGTGGATGTAAGGAACAACAGCTTCGCCTGTCATGCGAACGAATTCTTTCACTTCGATCTTCTCACCGATCTTACCTACAAGTTCAGTGATCTTATCGTTGATGGTGAGTCCGTCTACTTTTTCGGCAAGCAATTCTTCTTTCGTAGCTGACTTTTTATCGAAAGCCGTTTCAGCGATCAGCTTACCAAGATTTTGAAATGCATCATTCTTGGCAACGAAGTCAGTTTCGCAATTGAGAGCGATCAACACAGCTTCTTTCTTATCTTCAGAAGTCTTTATAAAAACAGATCCTTCTTTTGCATCCTTGTCGGAACGTGATGCAGATACTTTTTGTCCTTTCTTACGGAGGATCTCGATTGCTTTTTCGAAGTCACCTTCTGCTTCGGTGAGTGCCTTCTTACAATCCATCATACCAGCTCCAGTCATCGAGCGGAGCTTGTTCACATCTTGTGCAGTAATTTCAGCCATAATAAATCTTGTTTCTTAAATCTTAAATTAAAAAACACCGGCTTGCGACCGATGTTTTTTATGTTTTGAATACTTTATTAAAAGGTCAATCGATCAAGCTTCCTGAACTTCGTCAACTTTTCTCTTCTCTTCTTCGTCCTTCTTCTGACCTGCTTCTTCTTTGTCTTTCTTACGCTCCATCAGGCCTTCTTCGATAGACTTACCAACATACTTGGTAACGATCGAGATCGACTTGAATGCATCGTCGTTTGCAGGGATCGGGAAATCGATATCAGAAGGATCTGAGTTCGTGTCCACCATTGCAAATACGGGGATGTTGAGCTTCTGAGCTTCGGCAACAGCGATGTGTTCGCGTTTCACGTCGATCACAAACAATGCTGCAGGAAGACGGTTGAGTTCTGCGATACCACCAAGTTGTTTGGTCAACTTGGCTTTCTCGCGAGTAAGCATTAGTTTTTCCTTCTTGGTGAGGTTCTCAACAGTTTCATCCTTCATCATCTTTTCGATCTGCTGAAGACGCTTGAGCGACTTGCGGATCGTAGCGAAGTTGGTAAGCATACCGCCGAGCCAACGTTCGGTAACGTAAGGCATGTTGAGGCGTGTTGCTTCTTCGGTGATGATGTCCTTAGCCTGTTTCTTGGTAGCTACGAACATGATCTTACGACCAGAACGAACGATGTTCTTAAGAGCGTAAGCAGCCTCTTCGAGGTTCTTTATCGTCTTATTCAGGTCGATGATGTGGATGCCGTTGTTCTCCATGAAGATGTACTCTGCCATCCTTGGATTCCACTTGCGGGTAAGGTGCCCGAAGTGAACGCCTGCGTCCATCAAATCCTGTGTTGTCAATTTATCTGCCATGCTAAATCTTAATTCGTAAATCTTAAATCTTGAATGATTAACGTTTGCTGAACTGGAACTTCCTTCTTGCCTTACGGCGGCCTGGCTTCTTACGTTCAACCATGCGTGAGTCGCGGGTCATAAGGCCTTCTTTGCGGAGAGCAGGTTTGTTCTCGTCGCTAACCTTCACCATCGCGCGGGCAATGCCCAAACGGATAGCTTCGGCCTGACCTTTAACGCCACCACCTTCAACATTCACGTTTACATCGTAGTTCCCTTCCTGTTTTGAGATAGCAAGGGCTTGTTTTACAGTGGTCTGGAGAATTTCTGACTTGAAATAATCGTTGAGTTCACGATCGTTTACTTTGATCTGACCTTTTCCCGGCTGCATATATACGCGGGCTATCGAGGTCTTCCTTCTACCAATGGTCTTGATTATTTCCATCTATCAGAATTTTATTGCTTTTGGTTGCTGTGCTTCGTGGGGATGCTCTGTACCGGCATAAACGTGCAGGCTCCGGAACAACTCACGGCCCATGCTGTTTTTAGGAAGCATGCCGCGAACTGAATGTTCGATCAGTCTTTCAGGACTTTTTTGACGCCACAACGCAGGTGTGTGCAGCTTCTGACCACCTGGGTAGCCCGAATATTTGAAAATTACGCGGTCCGTCCATTTTTTGCCCGTCATCCTTACCTTTTCGGCATTGATAACGATCACATGGTCGCCCATATCTGTGTTGGGAGTATAGCTCGCTTTGTGCTTTCCTCTCAAAACTTTCGCCACCTGGCTTGCAACCCGGCCTAAAACCTGGTCCTTAGCGTCAACGACCACCCACTCCTTTTTCGCTGTCGCAGCGTTCGTGAAGATCGTTTTGTAACTGTTCTGATCCACTTTATTGTCTGTTAAACTCTTTATAAATGCGCTTTTCCCCTTTTAAAAAGGGACACAAAAGTAGGCGGGATTTTCATTTAATCCAAATGTGAATCCCAGAGAAAGCATGGAATTAGCGTGCGTTGTCGCGCAGTTGCTTAACTAAAACCCTGAAATCCTTGGGATAAGGTGCCTCCACTTTGACCTTTTTTCCAGCTACGTCTAAAAATTCCAGCGAAAACGCGTGGAGGGCCATTCTCTTCATCAGGGCCTCTTCATCGGTATCTTTTTTCAGGTTGAAACCCCTCTTCAGCCGGGAAAGAAAAACCGGTTTTCCCCCATAGAGCTCGTCGCCCGCAATAGACGCCCCCAGCCTGGCCAGGTGGATCCTGATCTGGTGCATCCTTCCCGTCACGGGGCGGCATTCCAGCAGCGTGTAATTACCCATCACCTCCAGCGTCGTGAAGGTGGTCTGGGCGGCCTTGCCGCTCCGGGAGATCTTCACGGTACCGTCGTTCTGCTTCAGGATCGGGGCATCCACCAGCGTTTCTTTGAAATCGTGAATGCCATCGGCCACGGCGTGGTAAATCTTGGTGACCTCCCGGTCTTCCAGCTGAATACTGAGATGCCGGTATGCCTCCGGATTTTTTGCAATAGCCAGCACGCCCGACGTGTCCTTATCGAGACGGTGACAGACCTGCGCGTCGGCGATGAAGGTTCTCGCTACCGCGAGAATATTCACGGGGTCGTTCCTGTCCTCCAGGGTGGATATGAAAGGCGGCTTATTGATAAGAACATAGTCGTTATCCTCGAACAATATCGAGCCTTCAAAATCAAATTTACTTTTCACTTAATCGGCCTTCGGTAATTTGAAGCTAAAGGTAGAACCTTTACCTAATTCCGAAGAAACCTCGGGCCTCGAATGATGCCCTTCAAGGATGTGCTTCACAATAGCGAGACCTAACCCGGTCCCGCCCTTCTCGCGACTGCGGCTCTTATCGACACGATAAAATCTTTCGAAGATGCGATCGAGATGCGCAGCGGGAATGCCTTCGCCGTTGTCCGAAACAAACGTGGTCACGTTCTTCTTGCCCACATCAAACTCGATCGAAACATTTCCACCTTCGGCAGTATAGTTGATCGCATTCGAAACAAAGTTGGTGATCACCTGCGAGATCCGCTGCTTATCGGCATACACCATGATCTTATGATGATCGTTGTTCAGCGTAAGCCTGATCTTTTTCTTTTCGGCCTTCTCTTCAAACTGGTCAAGCACATCTTCACATAAACGATACAGATCAAAATTCTCGAAGTGCATTTTGATATCACCCGTTTCGATCTGCGACAGTGTAAGAAGATCCTGCACAAGCACATCCAAACCATCGAGACTCTTGGCTGCTTTCTTCAGGAACCTCGTTCTCACGTTCTTATCATTCACAGCCCCATCGAGCAGCGTGTGAACAAATCCCTGCGCTGCAAATATTGGCGTCTTCAACTCATGCGATACATCGGCAACAAACTCGCGACGAAAGTTCTCGAGCTTGATGAGTTCATCGATCTCCTTTTGTTTCAATGTTGCGAACGAATGGATCTCTTCGTTGATCTTACCGAGTGGATTGAATTTACCGGCCTTTTCGTTTGTCAATCCCGATAGCTCTTTGCGTCGAAGTTTCTCCATCATCTTGTAGATCTTGGTGATCTCGCGGAAGAAGACGAACTCGAGTGTTATAAAGAAAAGCAGGTACGAAGCGGAGAAGCTGATGAGCGTTGCGACCGCCAAAGCAGTGGTGCTCACGCTGTCGATCAGCGAAAGGAACAGCCCGGTTATAATAGCAATTGAGGCTGCTAGCAGCAGCGCAAGCGTTCGGGCGCTATACATCGCTTAGTTAGTTGAGCTTTTAACTGAGATTGAACTTATACCCCACTCCTTTCACAGTGGTAATATAGTCATCTCCGATCTTTTCCCGCACTTTCCGGATGTGCACGTCCACCGTGCGAGCAAGCACGTAAACGTCGGATCCCCAGATATTCTGCAATAAGTCATCGCGGCTGAATACTTTGTTGGGATTCTGGGCGAGGAAGAATAGAAGTTCGAATTCCTTTTTCGGCAGGCTGATCTCTTTTCCTTTCACATTGATCGTGTAGCTGGTGCGATCGATCATCAGGTCGCCGATCTTGATCTGGTTCGACGAGCTTTTCTTTTTCGAGTCGCGGCGGAAGAGTGCGCTGATGCGGCTCATCAAAGCGCGCGGCTTGATGGGTTTGGTGATATAATCGTCAGCTCCCACATCGAATGCGGCTACTTCCGAATATTCTTCGGAGCGTGCAGTGAGGAAAACGATGAATGTATTTGCGAGCTCGGGTATAGCGCGGATCTGGCGGCATGCTTCCACACCATCCATTTTCGGCATCATGATATCGAGCAATACGAGGTCGGGATGAAACTTGCGTGCGGTGTCCACAGCAACCTGCCCATCGATGGCAGTCCTCACATCATAACCCTGCTTTTCAAGGTTATACTTAAGCAATTCAAGGATGGGTTCTTCGTCATCGACGACAAGCACTTTCTGAGACGGCTTATTACCCATAAATAGATTGTTTACTGGGGCAAAACTAGAGACAAATTAACCCAATTAAAAACCAGTGTTATCTTCTTAACAATTCCTTAATTAGGATAACGGCGTGTTAAAGAACCGGGTATTTCCCGCTCAGGTACTTAATGTACGACTTTAAATTGCCTTGAGCCTTCGCCCCGAATTCTTCTTTAAACATGGACTGTTTAGCCTGGTAGTGACGATACATCATAAAGTAGGTGTTGTTTGGCAACCTGTCTTTGTATCGTTGCGAAGGCGTTGGATTCAGGCGAAGATGAAGCGTGTCCATATTGGCAATGATCGCCCTGATCTCTTCATCTTTTCGTTTTTGTTTTTCTTCTTTTGGAATTGAATCGCTCATCGATTCATACACGCTATCGAGATGTGTTGCAGCGCGAAGAATAAATGCAGAGAACTTCCGGTAGTCCTGATCTTCATAAAGATATTTTTCATACTGTGTTGATGTCTTTCCATACTTAGAGCGGAGGAAATCATAAGCTGCAGTATCGGCGATAAACGACGCCAGGTTTTCATTGAACGTTACGCTATCGGGAACCCACAGTGTTGCATGAACCATTTCGTGAATGATCAGGCTTGCGAGATCACCATCGCCACGATTGAGCATACCGGTTAATATCGGGTCGGTGAACCAACCCAGGGTGGACCATCCGCCGGGATTCCTGACGGCAACATCCCAACCTTCTTCTTTCAGCTTCTTCGCTTCGGCCATCGCCTTTTCCTTGTTGAAGTAACCTTTGTAAGGAACGGTGCCGACCACGGGAAAGTCCCACGTCTTTGCTTTGAAGTGAAACGGTTCGCAGGCGGTAACAACCCACATTACCTCTTCACCTTTCTGATCATACAGGGTCTTATAGTTTTCTGTGTCTTTCAGCCCAAGCGAGTCGATCGCGTATTTCCGGATCTCGTCGATCAGCAGCAGCTTTTGTTTCAGGGAATCGGGGAAGTTGGGATCCTTCATGAACTCCTGTACAGGTTGTGCGTTGCGAACGATGTTGAGCTGACCAAGACCTTGTTCCACTCCGTAAACGATCAGCGACCAATAGGATACTATCAATGTGAGCAGGATCGACAGGACTGCAGCTGTTAGTACACGTTTTCGATTTTTCACGCTCTAAAAATAGTCAGATCAGGAATTCCGTACAGAACAAACACCACATCCTTTCCCTTTGCCCCACGAAGTATTAATTTCAACCCGCTCGATTCCCCTTTTTGACACTAACTGTCACGCCGCTTGATTTGCTTTGTTGGAAATCTGGAATCAGCAATAAAAACAAATCAAATATGACCGACACAAAAGAAAACACCAAAGACAGCAAAGACGTCAAAGAAAAACTCAAGGCGTTACAGCTAACGATCGAAAAGCTTGAGAAAACTTACGGCAAGGGAGCCGTAATGAAACTCAGCGACGAGCGTGTGAGCGACGACATTCCCGCAATTTCCACCGGCTCAATTGGCCTGGACGTTGCCCTCGGCATTGGCGGGATTCCCCGCGGCCGCGTTACCGAAATCTACGGACCTGAATCTTCCGGTAAAACGACACTCACATTGCATTGCATCGCAGAAGCACAAAAGAAAGGTGGCCTCGCAGCATTTATCGATGCCGAGCACGCCTTCGATAAATCGTATGCCGAAAAATTGGGCATCGATACCGAGAACCTCCTCATCTCTCAGCCCGACAACGGCGAACAGGCACTCGAAATTGCCGAGCACCTCATCCGTTCCGGCGCCATCGACATCATTGTGATCGACTCCGTTGCCGCCCTCGTACCGAAAGGTGAACTCGAAGGCGAAATGGGTGAAAGCAAAATGGGTCTGCAGGCACGATTGATGTCACAAGCCCTTCGCAAGCTTACAGGTACCATCAGCAAAACTGGTTGTGCATGTGTATTCATTAACCAGCTTCGCGAAAAGATCGGTGTGATGTTCGGAAATCCTGAAACAACCACCGGTGGTAACGCACTCAAGTTTTACGCTTCGGTCCGCCTCGACATCCGTCGCATCGGACAGATCAAGGAAGCTGCCGACGATGTTATCGGTAACCGTGTGAAAGTAAAAGTGGTGAAGAACAAAGTTGCTCCGCCTTTCAAAGTGATCGAGTTCGACATCATGTATGGAAAAGGTATTTCGAAGTCTGGCGAGATCGTTGACATTGGTGTTGAGCTTAATGTGATCCAGAAATCTGGCTCATGGTTCTCATACAATGGCAACAAGCTTGGCCAGGGCCGTGATTCTGTAAAACAACTGATTGAAGACAATCCCGAACTTTCGGATGAACTCGAAAAGAAGATCAAAGAAAAGCTGATGACTGGAGAGTCGGCAGCGAAAAAAGAAGAAAAAGAATAGCCTTCAAATAAAAAGCCCTGTAGCAAAATACTACAGGGCTTTCTTTAGTTAGAACGAATCGCTGTAACAGGATCCAGCCTTGCAGCAACCGCTGCTGGTATAATTCCGGATATGATCCCGATGATACTGGACACCGTAAGTCCCAGCACAATATTCTTATAGCTTAGTATTACCTCCATCGATCCGAAGATCGGTATAAGTGTAAGGAGGAACACCAACAACAAACCGGCGAGACCACCGATAAGACTGAGGAAGATCGCTTCGAACAAAAACTGGAACAGGATAAAGTAGTTCTTCGCTCCCAGTGATTTCTGAAGACCGATGATGCCTGTTCTTTCTTTCACCGAAACGAACATGATGTTGGCGATACCGAATCCTCCAATGAGCATAGAGAAGCCACCGATGATCCAGCCAGCAATGCCCACAACATCGAACAAGCTTCCAATTGCTTTCGCGATGGCTTCGGGACGATTCAGTGCAAAGTTATCTTTCTCACTGGGTCTCAGTCCACGGCGTGCACGGATCAGCCCTTTTGCTTCGTTCTCGAGTTCCACCAAACCGAAATCACTTTCGTAGCCTTTCATTCCGATGCTGGATCCGATCTCGTTCCAGCGACCAGTGCCGGTCTGGTAAAGACCGCGGAATGCCTGATACGGGATCAGCGCAGCATAGTCCATACTTGGGAACCCGAGAAAACTCTGGCCTGCTTTCTTGGTGACTCCAACGATCTTATACTTGAGATTTTTGATCTTAACTTCTTGTCCGATAGGGTCGGTATTAGGAAAGAGAGCAGTGGCAACTTCGTAGCCCAGGATCACAACTTTTCTTCCCGCCATTACTTCATCGGCTGTGAAATACCGGCCATTTTCCACGTTCACTTCATAGATCTTGTCGTAGCCTTCGCTTCCGCCGATGAGGCTGATCTGTCCGATGCTGTTGGCCCCCACGCGAAGCACAATGTTGCCGCGACGGGCGAGGATGCAAATGTTACTTTCGTGCTGAAGGTTGGCCGAGAGGGCTTTATATTCTGCGTAGCTGGGTGTAGGCCTGCGAAGGAATTCCCACCATTTGAATTCGCCGTCGTTGTCGGCTATGTAAGGCCATTTGTCGACGTAGATCACTCCCGTTCCCAGGAAGTTGAAGCTGTCTTTAATGTTTTTTTCGAGCGAGTCGACGAGTGTTAGAACCGCGATCACTGAGAAGATACCCACGGTAACGCCCAGAAGTGAAAGGATAGTTCGAAGGAGATTTGCTTTGAGGGCCGACCAGGCAAAGGCGAAACTTTCGGCGATTAGGCGGAGGACTAGCATGGGGTCTTAAACGCTGGGGAGCTGTTATTTGGTTGCGAAATTACGTGAAATAGCAATTGTAGGACGAAGAAATAAGTGGTTTGTTACAGGAAAAGCAGGTTGGATTTGGTCATTCTATGATTACTTTTGCACCTCAAAAAATTAGACAAGCCCGTAAGCTTATGAAGTTATCCGAATTCAAATTCGATCTCCCCAACAATCTTATTGCCCTCGAACCTTCTGAAAACCGCGACGAATCCCGTTTGATGGTGGTGCACAAAAACACCGGCAAGATCGAGCACAAAGTATTCAAAGATATTGTCAGTTATTTCGACGAAGGTGATGTGATGGTAGGCAACGACACGATGGTGTTTCCTGCCCGCCTCTATGGCCGTAAAGAAAAGACAGGCGCAAAGATCGAGGTGTTCCTGCTGCGTGAATTGAATGCAGACATGCACCTGTGGGACGTGCTGGTTGATCCTGCCCGCAAGATCAGGGTTGGAAACAAGCTGTACTTTGGTGATGGCGATCTGGTAGCTGAAGTGATCGATAACACTACATCGCGCGGAAGAACGATCCGTTTTCTTTTCGATGGCGACTCAGATGCATTTAGCCGTGTGGTTGAGACGTTAGGCGAAACTCCACTGCCGAAGTATATCAAGCGTAAGGTAAAGCCGGAGGACAAGGAAAGATTCCAGACGATCTACGCTAAAAATAAAGGTGCTGTATCAGCGCCCACTGCAGGATTGCACTTCACACGCAATTGTTGAAAGCGCCTGCAGATCAAAGGTGTTGAGATGTCGTTTGTGACGCTGCATATTGGTCTGGGAACATTCAGGCCTGTTGACGTTGAAGATCTTACGAAGCACAAGATGGATTCGGAGAACTTCATTGTTGGACCGGAGGCTGTGAAGATGGTGAACGAAGCGTTGGATAATAAGAGCCGTGTGTGTGCTATAGGTACAACAACGATGAGGGCACTGGAGTCGGCTGTATCGGCGACGAACAGGTTGAAGGAGCGCGAGGGATGGACCGACAAGTTTATTTTTCCTCCGTATGATTTCAAGATCTGCAGTGCGATGGTGACGAACTTCCACCAACCGGAGTCGACGTTGATGATGATGGCTTGTGCGTTTGGTGGTTATGAGCTGATCATGCAGGCATACCAGGTTGCAAAGAAGGAGAAGTATAAGTTTTTGACTTATGGTGATGCGATGCTGATCGTTGATTAGTGTGTGTTACTTTTAGATAATTGAAAAGGCTTCGTGGTTTACGAAGCCTTTTTGTTTTTCTCGGCTTTTTTTTCATTGTACTCTTCCAGAAAAGACCGATGACAGGCGATAGCATCGCACCAGAAATGATAATAGTAGATACCCACAGGAAGATTTCTATAAATGTTTCGTTCATGTGATTTGTTGTTTTATTGAATTATAGAACTTGTATGTGTAGGCTATTAAACCAACAGTTAAGACTAGTCCCGCGGCAATGAAAAATATTGTCTTGCCGGTGATTCTGTCGTTATTAATCAACGAAACTATTCCTCCAACGACCGATATCAGTCCAATAACACAGAGCCGTAAACGCTCGATACTGAACTTGATCCTTTCCTTTACTTTATCCTCTGCACTTAACTCTCCCATAAGTACCCCAAACCTACTTCAACTCACACCCACTAGTCGTCTCTTACACGCGTATACACGTTTATAAACGTTTAAGTATTTTTAGAAATTGAACCCAACAGAATACGCCCTCATCGTAGCCGGCGGTAAAGGAACCCGCATCAAGAGCACCGTGCCCAAACAATTTTTGGAGCTCAACGGTGTACCGATCCTCATCCATACATTGAATGCATTTGTAAGGTATTCCAGTGCCCTCAAGATCATTCTCGTCTTGCCGGCCGACGATATCGATACATGGAACGAGCTGTCGAAGAAACATAACGTCACCATACCCATCACACTTCAGTCGGGAGGCGACACCCGTTTTCAGTCGGTAAACGCGGACTCGAAAAAATTCCGGGCGACGGGCTCGTCGCCATACACGACGGAGTAAGACCACTCGTAAGCGAAGACATCATCGGAGCTTCGTTCAGGCTCGCAGCGGTTCACAAATCTGCCGTAGCAGCAGTGCGCCTGAAAGAATCGATCAGGATGACCGATAAGGACAGCACTAAGGCCATGGACCGGTCGCGGTTCCGGCTCATACAAACGCCACAAACGTTCGATGTGGCGCTGATCAAAAAAGCTTACGAGATAAAGGAGGATGCGAGTCTCACCGACGATGCCAGTGTAGCCGAGAAGGCCGGCCATGTTATTTCGCTATTTGAGGGCAGCTACGAGAATATTAAGATCACAACCGGGGAAGACCTGGTTGTAGCCGCGGCGCTTCTGAATGCCCGCCTTCGCTAAAGCTTCGGCGGGCGCAGCCCGCCACAATGAACGAGCGCGGCCCACAATACGAGCGAGCGAAGCTCGGCGAGAATGAACGAGCGTAGCCCGCGAGAATGAGCGAGCAGCTCGCAAATAAAGTACGAACCCCGTGGCATTTTGCCACAGAGCCCGTCCGGTTAATATTCGTCTTCGTTGAAAAAGAAGTCTTCTTTCGTTGGATAGTCCGGCCAGATCTCTTCGATGCTTTCGTAAGGCTGACCGTCATCCTCGAGTTCCTGAAGGTTCTCAACAACTTCCAGTGGAGCCCCGGAACGAATAGAAAAGTCTATCAACTCATCTTTCGTAGCGGGCCAGGGTGCGTCCTCCAGGTAGGAGGCCAGTTCGAGTGTCCAATACATAGTATTCTAAATCCTCCCCTTTAATTTTCCGCAAAAATAAAATTTAATTGAAGAAATCAAATAGCAATTTGACCCTTTATGTTCCTCTATTCGCCTAAGTAACCCCCCGCCCAGAACGCTTCATCAAAGGCTTTATTTTGCCCATATTGCGCCTCTCATTTTTAATTCGGCCAAGGTTATGAGCGACGAAAAGATCATATTTTCCATGACGGGAGTCAGCAAAATTTATCCTCCGTCAAAACAAGTCCTTAAAAACATCTATCTCTCCTTCTTCTACGGCGCCAAGATCGGCGTTCTCGGTCTGAACGGCTCCGGTAAGTCCTCGCTGCTGCGGATTATCGCAGGTATTGATAAGGAATTCCAGGGCGAAGTTGTATCCGACCTCGGTTACACCGTCGGTCTCCTGGAGCAGGAACCTCAGCTCGATCCCACTAAAACTGTCAAGGAAATTGTGGAAGAAGGTGTGCATGAAACCGTTGCCCTCCTTAAAGAGTTCGAAGCCATCAACGAAAAATTTGGCGATCCCGAGATCATAGAAAATCCAGACGCCATGGATAAACTGATCACCAAGCAGGGAGCCATCCAGGAAAAGCTGGACGCGATCGGCGCGTGGGAACTGGATCACAAACTCGAGCGTGCCATGGACGCGCTGCGTTGCCCCCCACCCGATGCCAATGTTGCGCATCTTTCGGGCGGTGAAAAAAGACGCGTTGCACTTTGCAGGCTTCTTCTAAAAGAACCAGACGTGTTGTTGCTCGACGAACCCACCAACCACCTCGATGCCGAGTCGGTGTTGTGGCTCGAAGAACACCTTCGTCAATACAAAGGCACTATCATAGCCGTTACTCACGACCGTTATTTCCTCGACAATGTAGCCGGGTGGATCCTGGAGCTCGACCGGGGCGAAGGAATTCCCTGGAAAGGAAACTACTCATCGTGGCTTGAACAGAAACAAAAACGACTGGCACAGGAAGAGAAGAGCGAAAGCAAACGTCAGAAGGCACTGGAGCGCGAGTTGGAATGGGTGCGTATGAATCCCAAGGGCCGTCACGCGAAAGGCAAGGCTCGTCTTGGCGCCTATGAAAAACTGCTCTCACAGGAAACAAAAGAAAGAGAAGAGAAGCTAGAAATGTTTATTCCACCCGGACCGCGTCTCGGAAACCTGGTGATCGAAGCCAACGATGTTGCAAAAGCTTTTGGCGATAAATTACTTTACGAACATCTCACATTCTCATTGCCACCGGCGGGTATCGTTGGTATCATCGGGCCAAACGGCGCCGGTAAAACAACGCTTTTCAAAATGATCATCGGCAATGAGAAACCCGACGCCGGAAATTTCAAAGTGGGCGAAACCGTTAAGATCGCTTACGTTGACCAGGAGCACGACGACCTGAAACCTGAAGACACCGTCTTCCAGGCGATCACCGGTGGCAACGAGATCATCGACCTCGGAGGCAAACAGTTTAATGCTCGCGCTTACGTCAGCAAATTCAATTTCAGCGGAACGGATCAACAGAAAAAAGTAAAAGAGTTGTCGGGTGGTATGCGTAATCGTGCGCACCTCGCTATTGCTTTGAAACAAGGCGGTAACCTTTTGTTGCTCGACGAACCTACTAACGATCTCGATGTGAATACGCTTCGTGCGTTGGAAGAAGCATTGGAAAACTTCGCAGGCTGTGCCGTTATCATTTCTCACGACCGTTGGTTCCTCGACCGTGTTTGTACTCACATACTTGCCTTCGAAGGCGACTCACAGGTGTTCTGGTTCGAAGGAACTTTCAGCGAATACGAAGAGAATAAGAGAAAACGATTGGGTGAAGATCAACCGCATCGTATCAGGTATAAGAAGTTGGTGAAGTAGTATCAGTTGTAGCGTCAGACTATTTCTTCTCCTGGCTTCGTCTTCCATCGTTCGTGCATCCATACCCATTGGGTTGGATACTTTCTCACTACGTCTTCGATGAAGTTCGTATAAGCCTGCGTGTTCGCAACCATATCTTTTTCGTCGTCGCCGGTGACGATCGTTGGGATCTCGGGAAGGATATACATGTGCTGCATCCAGTCCGACTCGTCGAGGTAAACGTATGTGGGCACGACAGCAGCGCCGGTCTTCATGGCGAGAATGGCTGCACCAACTGGTGTTGCCGCGGGTGCTCCGAAGAAGTTCACAAACCTGCTCTTAACGCGCGTGTCCTGGTCGATGAGGATTGCTGTGGATCCAGCTGTCTTCAGGGCTTTGATCAATCGTAATGTTTCTTTACCGCGTTCTACCGCAACGGCACCGTATGCATTTCGATAGTCGAAGAGCAGTTCATTCAATCGTTCGTCTTTCAACGGCGTGCCGATGATGTTTGGCTTCAGTCCACGCAATGCCATGTTGGTGATCTGCAGGTCGAACGCACCGACGTGACATGTCAAAAAGATAACTCCCTTTCCTTTGTCGCGTACTTGTTCGAAGTTTTCGAAGCCATGTGTTACCAGGATCTTGTCGAGATCGGCGAGGGTTTTTATTTTGATGGCACGAAGCACTTCGCCACCGTTGCGACCGAGCATCCAGAATACATCTTTGCTCATGCGGATGATCTCGCGTTCCGATTTTTCTTTTCCATAAGCGAAACGGAGGTGCGTGATTGTTTTCTTGCGGGCATCTCCAACAACGATGTAAGCGATCCTTCCGAGGAAACCACAGAACTTAAGCCACATCTTTCGCGGAAATACATTGGCTGTAAATATGAGTGAGCGCACGAGCCAATAAAGAGCTCCGTATTTTATTCGCTTACCAAGAGGTCGGTCTGCCATGGGGCGCAAAGATAACTCTTAATTAAATTTGTGGACTATGAAAACACTGATCCTTGTACGCCATGCGAAGTCGAGCTGGGACGACGCGAGCCTGTCGGATTTCAACAGGCCGTTGAATGAACGCGGTGAGCGCGACGCCCCACGTATGGCGAAGCGTTTGAAAGAAAAAGATCTGCCTGTAGACACCATTCTTACGAGCCCGTCGGTCCGGACGTTGACGACATGCAATGTGTTTGTTGACGTGCTGGGACTTCCAAAGGCGCAGGTTAAAACTGTTAAAGAGCTGTACCACGCGGGAGATGAAATGATACTGAAAGTTATCAAAGGAATTAACGACAACTGCAGAGTAGCGATGATCTTCGGTCACAACCCGGGACTTACTGATTTTGTAAATAATTTATGCGAAGAAGAAATCGATAATATACCGACGTGTGGAGTTGTTCGTTGTGAATTAAAGGTTGACCGGTGGAACGATGTAAAGTGGGGCTCAGCTGAAATTACCTTTTTCGATTATCCGAAAAAACACGGCTAAAGAATATACTCACTCAAATCCTTATTCTTCACCAGCGCATTCAGCTTTTCTATCACCAGGTCTTTGGTGATAACAATCTTCGCCGGCGCACTGAGCTTATCGGGCACGTCGAATAAAAATTCATTCAGCAACTTGCTCATCACCGTGTGAAGACGACGCGCGCCAATGTTTTCTATCTCCGCATTAATGTTAAATGCTGTTTGAGCGATCTCGTCGATAGCGTCCTGCTCAAAGGTTATCGAAACACCTTCAGCTTCGAACAAAGCATGGTATTGTTTCGTGAGTGCGTTGCGAGGCTCACTGAGTATTCGGATAAAGTCGCCCTTCGTTAAGTTATCGAGCTCTACCCTGATGGGGAAACGACCCTGCAATTCCGGGATCAGGTCGGAGGGTTTCGCAATATGAAATGCGCCTGCGGCGATAAACAAAACGTGGTCGGTATTGATAGCACCGTACTTGGTATTCACCGTGCTGCCTTCCACAATGGGAAGTAAATCGCGCTGAACACCTTCGCGGCTCACGTCGGGGCCGCCTCCACCCTTCTTTCCACCCGAAGCGATCTTGTCGATCTCGTCGATGAAAATGATCCCTGAGTCTTCTGCACGACGAAGCGCCTCTTCTTTCACTTCATCCATATCGATCAGCTTCGACACTTCTTCGTCCAGCAATAATCTTCTTGCTTCGCCAACGGTAACTTTTCTTTTCTTCTGCTTTCGCGGCATCATGCCGTTGAGCATCTCCTGCAAATTCATCATCGACACTTCGTCCATCATGCCGGCGCCAACCATCCCTACGTTCGGAGCATTCTGGTTCCTGATGTTGATCTCGATGCGACGGTCTTCCATTTCACCGTTGCGGATCTTATCGCGAAAGTGTTTTCTTGTGCGTTCATTCAACTCTTCATCCGACGACGGAGTGGACTGATCATCCACGGTTCCAACTGGTTTTGGTGTAGATGTTCTCAAGGGCGGGATCAGTGCGTCGAGAATAACTTCTTCGACAGCCTGCGATGCTTTTTCCTGGACTTCTTCGCGCTTCTTTGCCTTCACGATATTCACCGACTGCTCCACGAGATCTCTCACCATGCTTTCAACGTCGCGGCCCACGTAACCAACCTCGGTGAACTTCGAAGCTTCAACTTTTACGAACGGAGCATCGGCGAGCTTTGCGAGACGTCGTGCGATCTCGGTCTTACCGACGCCAGTAGCACCGATCATTAAAATATTATTGGGAATGATCTCGCCCCGGAGATCCGACGGCACATTCATTCTTCTCCACCGGTTACGCAGAGCGATAGCAACATTGCGCTTCGCTTCGTATTGTCCAACGATGTATTTATCTAACTCGGCAACAATTTGCCGCGGTGTTAAGAATTTAGAATCCATTCCAATGGTTTTTTCACTTTCTCTTTCATCAGTGCAATCTTCAGCACTTCATCAACATGATCAACGTAATGGAAGGTCAAACCCTTCACATATTGCTTCTCAATTTCGTTAATATCTCTTTTATTTTTCGAACTAAGAATGATCTCTTTTATTCCGCCACGCTTCGCAGCCAGTATTTTTTCCTTGATACCTCCTACCGGCAACACTTTGCCGCGCAGCGTGATCTCGCCTGTCATCGCCAGCCTGCTCTTTACTTTGCGTTGTGTAAAGATCGATGCCAGCGACGTTAACATCGTGATGCCCGCCGATGGTCCGTCTTTCGGTACTGCGCCCGCAGGCACGTGAACGTGCAGGTCGTATTGCTGGAACACCCTGTGATCGATACCCAGCGAAGCGGCGTTCGATTTCAAATACGAAAGCGCAGCCATCGCCGATTCCTTCATTACATCGCCGAGCTGACCCGACAACGTAAGCACTCCTTTTCCGCGACTCACACTCGATTCAACAAAAAGGATATCACCACCTACCTGCGTCCACGCCAACCCTGTAACGACGCCAGCCTGGCTGTTGTCCTGGTATAACTCTTCATCGAAGACCTCCACACCGAGAACTTTTACAACATAAGCAGCATCTACCGTGTCGGGAATTTCTTCCTCCATCGCCACCGACTTCGCCACGCTACGAACAACAGAACCGATACGTCTTTCAAGATTCCTGACGCCCGACTCCCTGGTGTATCCTTCAATAACCTTCAACAGCGCGTCTTTTGTGAACTTCACCTGTTCGGGCTTCAGTCCATGTTCTTCTACCTGCTTCGGTACCAAATGCCGGATGGCTATCTGCAATTTTTCCTCCACAGTATAACCGGTCACTTCAATGATCTCCATGCGATCGCGAAGCGCGGGATGAATTGTATCTAAAGAGTTGGCAGTTGCGATAAACAACACCTTCGAAAGATCATAGTCGATCTCGAGATAGTTATCGCCAAACGTACTGTTTTGTTCGGGATCCAATACTTCAAGCAGGGCCGACGACGGATCGCCGCGATAATCGGAACGAACCTTATCGATCTCGTCAAGAATAAAGACAGGATTCGACGACTTTGCCTTCCTGATGTTCTGAAGGATCTTGCCGGCCATTGCGCCGATGTAGGTCTTGCGATGTCCGCGGATCTCCGCTTCATCGTGCACACCACCCAACGACATCCTCACATAATTTCGCTTCAATGATTTTGCGATCGACTTACCCAAAGAAGTTTTACCAACACCGGGAGGTCCGTAAAGACAAAGGATCGGTCCCTTCATGTCTTTCTTCAACTTCAGTACGGCGAGATATTCGAGAATGCGGCTCTTCACTTTTTCGAGACCGAAATGATCGGCATCGAGAATTTTCCTGGCACGCTTCAGATCGAAATCGTCTTCGGTGTATTCGTCCCATGGAATGTCGAGCATAAACTCGACGTAGTTCATCGCTACCGGAAATTCGGCAGCCTGTGGATTGACACGGGAAAGTTTGTCGAGCTCTTTGTTGAAATGATCGAGAGCATATTTCGGCCACTTCTTCAAGGCACCGCGTTCGCGAAGCTTTTTGACCTCCTTATCGGGGCCATCGTATCCCAACTCGTCTTGTAAAACTTTTATTTGCTGACGAAGGAAGTAATCGCGCTGTTGCTGATCGATGTCGGTGTGTACTTTTTTCTGGATCTCGTGTTTGATCTCCAGCATCTGGATCTCTTTCAGCATGTGCTGAAGCAACAATGTGGCGCGATCGGTGATGTTTGCTGTCTCGAGGATCTTTTGCTTCTCGGATACATCGACGTTGAGATTCGAAGCGAGGAAGTGTATTAAAAAAGAGGTGCTTGAAATATTGTCGAGAGCAACCTGTGCTTCCTGTGGAATGTCGGGATTGAGCTTCAGTATTTTCGAAGCGGCATCTTTGAGCGAACCTATCAGTGCCTCCATCTCGTTGCCTTCGAGGTTGATCTGCGGTTCTATCTGGAGATCGACCTTCGCGGTGAGATATGGTTCTTCCTGCAAGAATTGACTTACAGTAAAACGATTCTTGCCCTGTATGATGATCGTGGTGTTGCCATCGGGTAACACCAGCATTTTTAAGATGCGCGCGATTGTGCCCGAACGATAAAGATCTTCGGTGATGGGTTCTTCAGTTTGCTTATTCTTCTGAGCAAGCACACCAATAATGCGGTCGCCCTGGTATGCATTCTTTATTAATCGTATGGATTTCTGGCGCGTTACGGTGATCGGAATCACTACACCCGGAAACAATACTGTGTTTTTTATGGGGAGAATCGAGATCTCCGACGGCAGGTCTTCAGGCTTCAGGTCAGTCTCTTGCTCCGGATTGATCAGCTGAACAAGCTCGTCTGAGTCTTCTTGCACATTGGGGCCGATGGGTCTAAACATGTTATTAAATGCCAAATTGACGCAAATTCTAGATTCCCACAACGCTTTTGTAGGGGAATGGTTATTCGTCAATAGAAATGCCAGAATCGAAAGTTGACGTAAATTTGGTATATAAGCACTTGATTGTGAGAATCGGACCAGTGGTTTTTTGTGGTTTGTTCACCCTGTTTTTGCTGGCAGGAACAAATATCTACGCCCAAAAGGAGCGTCAGAAATTCAAAAAGGGAGGCGTTATCCAACTCAACGACTCCGTTGCTTCGTACGGACAGTCTGACATATTCAATTTCCCCAACCTCAATAAGATCCCGTTTTATTACGATGCCGAGAAACTCAAGGCCATTCAGAAAGCGGATAACGCAGCCGACGACAAAGCAACTTACCGGCTACTGAAAAATTACGTTCAGCATTTCGGTGTCGAAAACTTTGCGAAGAATGTCCCGATGATCTGGAAGCTCGCAAAGCTTTCGGAGAAAGAAGGATCGAAAGGCGAAGCGTTGTTGCTTTACAAACTTGTATTAAAACATCATCAGCAAGGGATCAATCTCAACGAAGTGTTTGCACGTCATGATTCTGTGGAGAAAGACAGGAAAAAATACTATGTACCACTCGATTACTATTACGAGCTCGTCAATTACCGGAAAGATATCGACACACTTCGGCCTCCGCATGCTGTGTTGGTGAATATGGGAGACCAGGTAAATTCTGATAAAGAAGATTATGGACCGAGTATAGGACCTGCAGACACATTATTGTTATTCACATCAAAACGGCATGTGTCGAACAGCGGCATGCAGCGATTGTACGACGAGGATCTGTTTTTTGTAACACGAGGCGACAGTGCGTTCAACGGTGGTGCCTTTGTAAACGCCCGGACATTCAGGGATATCAACACAAGTTATAATGAAGGCTCGGCGTGTTTAAGCAAAGACGGAAAGACGATGATCTTCTCAAGATGTAATTCACCGGACTCGCAAGGGAATTGTGATCTGTACTCAGCTGTGCTAAAAGACATACAGTCTAATCTTGTCTGGACCGATATTAAAAACATGGGCCCGAATGTTAACAGCACCGGCTGGGATTCGCAGCCTTCATTATCACATACAGGCGACACATTGTTCTTTGCTTCCGATCGCCTTGGAGGCTTCGGCTATTCCGACATTTACTTCACAATAAAAGACGCGAAAGGCAATTGGGGCAAAGCACAAAACGCGGGTCCTATCATCAACACCGTTGCTGCGGAACTAAGTCCATTTCATCATCACAAGTTCAATGTGCTTTACTTCAGCTCGAATGGCCAACCGCTCAACTTCGGAGATTTCGATATCTATAAATCATACTGGCAGAAAACAAACTGGGGCGAGCCGAAGAACATCGGTCCGCTCGTGAACGGCGAAGGCAGTGAATATTATTTCACCATAGATTCGAAATCATACCAGTTGTATTACGCACGCTCTAATGGTGACGACAGAAAGAATCTCGATCTGTATTCATTTCCCGTGCCTATGGAGGCGCAGCCCGAAGCAGTGGTTGCCGTAAAAGGAACTCTGAAAGACAAACAGGGAAAGCCGATGAAGGGCATCGTGTCGATCATCGACCTGGACAAAGGCGTTGAAGTTGCACCGAAGTTCCTCCGCGAAGACGGTTCGTTCGACTTCACGCTCATCAACAAGAGAAACTATTTATTGATCATCCAGGGTGACGAGTTCTTCCGGATCGAAGAAATATTCTTTCTCGATGGCGACACCGAGATCAACAGGATCGCAGAGCCCATCGAAAGCTCCATTGCTTTCGAATCGCTGGAGTTTGAAAACGGAAAGGCCAACATTCTCGAAACGATGCACGGCGATCTCAATAAGCTCGGCAGTTTTCTCCTCGATCACCCGGAGTTGAAGCTGACGATCTCCGGTCACACCGACTCTGCAGGGAAAGAAGAAGCGAACCTGAGGCTGTCGCAGGCACGCGCAGATGCTATCAAATACTATCTCACTTACGAATTCAAGATCGATCCTGAAAGAGTAACGGCTATTGGTTACGGCAGCTCGAAACCCATCGTGCAGGAGTTATCAGACGGTCACAAGCAATTGAATCGCAGGGTGGAATTTAGTATTTCCAGGTAGCTGAGTGAATCTAGGATCCTCGCGAGAATAACTTCGCGAAGTCGTTGTAGAACACGAACACCATAAGGATCAGTAACAGGAACATTCCCACCTTCAATGAAGTTTCGAAGAACTTTTCTGAAGGAGCGCGGCCTGTGATCATCTCATAGAGTAAGAACACAACGTATCCGCCGTCGAGTGCGGGTATCGGCAACAGGTTCATGAATGCAAGAACCATCGACAGCAGACCTGTCATTCTCCAGAAGCGTTCCCAATCCCATTCTGTTCCGAATGCGTGGGCCATGCCTATAGGACCTGCAAGGCTCTTCTGTGGTGATAGTTGTCCTGTAAGAAGTTTCTTGAATGCTTTCAATTGAACGAAGATGATTCCGAAAGCGCGGGTAGTTCCGGCGGGAATAGATTCGGCAAAAGAATATTTAATGCGTTTCAGATCGTCGGGCTTAATGCCTGAGTTAACTGAGAAACCGATTTGAGCGGCAGTATATGGTTCTTTGAATGAAAGTACCTGGCCGGCGCGATCGACTTTAAAAGAAAGAGAATCGCCGGGCTTCGGTTTATCATCTGCATCGCGATGCTGTTTCAATAACACCTGCATGTCGTCGTAATAGTGGATAGGCTGACCATCGACTTCAACAAACCTGTCGTTCGATTGAAGGCCGACGCGTTTCGCCATACTGGTTTCTTCTTCGCCTTTCGGATTTTCTACTTTATCGGCTACCTCCACTACGGTTGGAAGGAAGCGGTTACGGATAAATTTCTCTGCGGCCTCTTTGCTGTTGAACTGTTCGATGAAGTTTCCCGGGATCTGGATGTCAACTTCCTTGCCATCGCGGAGAACGGTGTAATAAGAATTGTTGCTTAGCAACATGTCGGGGTCGGCAACGTCCATGAAGTCGTCGTAATCCTTTCCGTTGATCCTAACGATCTTGTCGCCGGTTTTCAACCCGATCTGTTTTGCAAGCTCGAGAGCTTCGATACCGCCATGAGTGTTTACATACTCTTTAGGGAGATACGTTTCTCCCATGATGAAAGTAAGGAAGATGAAGATGGTAACACCAACAAAGAGATTCACAATAATACCACCAAGCATAACGATGAGCCGTTGCCATGCTGGCTTCGAACGAAACTCCCATGGTTGTGCGGGAGCATTCATTTGTTCTTTGTCCATGCTCTCATCTACCATGCCGGCGATCTTCACATAGCCGCCAAGCGGGAACCAGCCAATACCATATTCGGTATCGCCTTTCTTGTATTTGATCAACGAGAAGTTGAGGACGTTTGCGAGTGGAAAAAGAAAATCGAAGAACAGGTAGAATTTTTCCACCTTGATCTTGAACATGCGGGCCGAGATGAAGTGACCCCACTCGTGCACCACTATCAGAATTGATAAGCTCAGCAGCAGCTGGCTTGTCATGATTAAACCTTCCATAAATTGAATACTATCCGTTAACTAACTCCAACGCCCTAATCCGTGTTTCTTTGTCCGTGTTCATGTAATCTTCGAGGACCGGCTTGGCTATAAAATCAATTTTCTCCAGGCAGCGTTCCACAATATCCGGCATTTCGAGAAAACTAATGCGTTCTTCAAGAAACTCCTGCACCGCGACTTCATTTGCTGCGTTGAGCACGCAAGGCATGTTCCCTCCCCTCTTCAAAGCCTCAAAAGCGAGGGCAAGATTACGAAAAGTTTCCGTATCGGGCTTCTCGAAAGTGAAAGAAGGATACCCTGCGAAGTCGAACCTCGGAAAATTGCTCTTCAGGCGGTTCGGGTACGACAGCGCAAATTGGATCGGTAAACGCATATCCGGCAATCCCAGCTGCGCTTTCATCGAACCGTCTTCGAATTGCACAAAAGAGTGAATGATCGACTGCGGGTGAATAACAACATCTACCTGGGAAGGTTCCAAACCGAACAGCCACCGCGCTTCTATCACTTCCAGGCCTTTATTCATCAGTGTAGCCGAGTCGATGGTAACTTTTGCTCCCATGCTCCAGTTTGGATGTTTCAGGGCCTGCGCCCGCGTTACTGTTGTAAGATCGTGTCGCTTCTTTCCCCGGAAGGGGCCGCCGGATGCGGTGAGCACGATCTTCTCGATACGGTTATGGAATTCACCCACGATGCACTGGAAGATGGCAGAGTGCTCCGAATCGACAGGATAAATATTAACACCCTTCTCGCGGGCGAGAGCTGTAATGAGATCGCCTGCAACAACCAGCGTTTCCTTATTCGCCAGCGCCACGGCTTTTCCCGCTTCTAATGCCTTGATCGTAGGACGGAGCCCGGAATAACCTACCAGTGCCGTAAGCACAATATCGATCGACTCCATTTGAACGATGGAGCTCAAAGAATTTTCACCAGCGTAAACTTTTACACCGCTGGACGACAATGCCTCCTTTACTTTTTTGTATTGCGATTCATTGGTGATGACAACGGCATTGGGTTCGAACTTCTTCGCCTGTTCGATCAACAGGTCGGCGTTGTTGTTTGCTGTTAATACTTCTACTTCGAACTGGTCGGGATGAGAAGCGATCACCTCAAGAGCTTGTGTGCCGATGGATCCTGTAGAACCGAGTATAGCAACTGATCTTTTCTTAGTCATCCGTTCAAAGAGAAAGCTTCATCAATTCGTTAGCGATCGTTCTGTCGTTCGACAAACGCGGCACTTTGTTTTGTCCACCCAATTTACCGATGGACTTCATGTATTCAATAAAGGAATCTTTCCTGAGAGGGACAAGTACAAGTGTCCTAAGGATCTTCCCGGATATGAGATCGTCGTAATAAGTATTCAACCCGCGAAGCTGGTCGTCGAGCTCTTGCGCGAATGCATTGATGTTGGACGGAAGTTTTCCGAACTCTACAAGCCATTGATGGTGCGGAAGACCTTCGGTGGGTGTTACCTGAGGTGCAACGGTAAATTCTGTGAGCTCTGTTTCGGGAAACTTTTGAATGGCGGCCCTCATGGCCTTTTCAACTTCTTCGCCAATTACGTGTTCGCCGAATGCCGAAATAAAATGTTTGATGCGACCGGTGACGACCAAACGATACGGATTTTTTGAAACGAACTTTACGGTGTCGCCGATAGAGTAACCCCAAAGTCCCGCGTTGCTGTTAATGATGAGCGCGTAATTCTTTCCAAGCTCTACTTCTTCGATCATCAGCCTGCGTGCGTTGGCTCGTCCGTATTCTTCTACCGGTATGAATTCATAAAAGATACCTTCGTTTAGAAGCAACAACAATCCTTCGTGCACCTGCGAATCCTGGTAAGCGATAAATCCTTCGGAGGCAGGGAATGTTTCTATTGAATCCACTTTCTTCCCGATGCTATCGAACAATCGTGCGCGATACGGTTCGAAGTTCACCCCTCCGTAAACGAACACGGAGAAATTCGGGAATACGTCTTTGATCTTCTTTCCTGTTCTTGCCTGGATCCTGTCGAAGTACATTTGAACCCACGGTGGAATGCCGGAGATCAAATGCATGTCTTCATTGATCGTTTCATCAATGATCTTCTCTAATTTCTCTTCCCAGTCTTCGATGCAATTAGTGTTATAGCTGGGCTTCTGATTCGTTCGGAGATATGACGGAACTTCGTGATTAGAAATTCCCGAGAGACGACCCGTTTTAATTCCATTCTTTATTTCAAGCTCCGGGCTTCCGGAAAGAAAGATCAGTCCGCCATCGAGAAACGAAGACTTACCCGTTTCATGAACATAATTGAGAACGGCATTTCTCGCGCTGCGAAAATGATTGGGCAACGACTGTTTAGAGATCGGTATATACTTGGTGCCCGAAGTTGTTCCGGATGTTTTTGCGAAGTATTCGGGTTTGCCCGGCCACGTAACATCTTTTTCGCCGGCTACAATCCGCTCTACATAACCTTTCAGTCCTTCGTAGTCGCGAACCGGAACCTGCTTGCGAAACGAGTCTATCGAACTGATGTCGGCGAAGCCGTGATCTTTACCGAAAGCCGTGTTGCTTGCGTCGCGCACCAGCCTTTCGAAGGTCTGCTGTTGATAGTATCCCGGCCGGGAGGCCCATTTTTTTGTCTGGGAGGCAACTAACGATGCGACAGGCCCGGCGAAGAAGGAACGAATACCCATATTGCAACAAATGTCGTTATTTAGTGGAATGAGAGCAATCACGACCATCGCGATAGCCTTTCTCGCAGGAATTGCAGGGGCTTATTTCTTTGAACTTGTTAAAAACACCAACGAGAAAACTGAGGAGGCCAAAGCTTTTACCAATGTCTTTAATCCTTCTTCAGAAGAAACATTTGTACAGCCAACGAGAGATGCAAACGCAGCGTCAGTCGACTTCAGCGATGCAGCTTCGAGGGCAACACCCAGTGTTGTTTATATCAACAGCATCGCTCAAAGCGGCGTGTCGTACACTTACTGGGATATGCTGTTTGGCGGTGGCGGATCGCACACACAGGTGAGCAGTGGCTCGGGTGTGATCTTCTCAAGCGATGGATACATCGTAACGAACAACCACGTGGTTGAGTCGGCCGAAAAAATACAGGTGTTGTTCCGCAAGAATGTTTACGATGCGGAGCTTGTCGGCACCGATCCATCGACAGATCTCGCCGTGTTGAAAATAAAAGAGAGCGGTCTTCCCGCAATTACACTCGGCAGCTCGAAAAATCTCGCCGTTGGCGAATGGGTGATCGCAGTCGGTAATCCATTCTCGCTGGCTTCGACCGTAACTGCAGGCATTGTGAGTGCGAAAGGACGACGCATCAACATCGTTGAAGATAAATTCCCCATCGAATCATTCATCCAGACAGATGCTGCGATCAACCCCGGTAACTCGGGCGGAGCCCTGGTGAATAAGAACGGCGAACTTGTTGGCATCAACACAGCCATACTTTCAAGAACGGGTTCTTACACAGGTTATGCATTCGCCGTACCGGTCGACATTGCACGGAAAGTTGTTGAGGACCTCATCAAATACGGCGTATCACAAAGAGCAAACCTCGGCGCAACAATTGGTGAATACGATTTTCAGAACGCGCGCAAATTTGGTCTCGATACCAACATCAAGAACTTCCGCGGTGTGCTCGTTGAAAAAGTCGATGCCGAAGGCAGTGCAGCGCGAGCCGCCGGCTTACAGGCTGGTGACATCATAACACGTGTCGACGATGAGGACATCGACAGCGAAAGTGCCTTCGAAGAGAAGTTAAGCTATCGATCGCCCGGCGACAAGATCAATATCACATACAATCGCAACGGCAAACAATCGACTACCTCGATAACATTGCTCAATCGGTTTGGCGATACCGCTCTCGTTCGCAGAAAGATTTACAGCGACACAACACTGGGCGCCAATCTCGAAGCTGTTGAGTATGGTGTAAAGATCTTCAAGCTGAAGGACGGACTCTTACAACGGATAGGATTGCCGGAGAATTATACCATCGTTGCGATCAATCGCCAGCGCATAAGGGATCCGCAGGATGTTATTGACTTCTTTACGAAGTATAAGGGACGGGTTCTTGTACAGGGACTGACCTCGTCGAAGGAGCAACTGCCGTTAGAGTTCTTCCTGAAATGATGTACAACGTGCAATGAGCAACGTGCAACGAGTCTTCGAACGTGCTTCGTTGCACATTGTACTTTGCACGTTGCACTTACCGAAGTGTTTTTGAGACTTACAGGCTCATTCTCATCTTCAGCTTCTTCGTCAGCTCATCCACTGAATTCTTGAAGTTGGGATCGGTCTTCATCATGTCCTCTACTGATTCGAGAGCATGGATAACCGTGCTGTGATCGCGACCACCGAAGTTTTCGCCGATGAGTGCCAGTGTAAGTTGAGTATAACGCTTGCAGAAGTACATCGCCACCTGGCGTGGAATAACGATCTCGCGTTTTTTGATCTTGCCTTTCATGGCGTCGAGTTCCACCTTGAAATAATCGGCAACGGTCTTTTGTATGTAGTCGACGCTTACGTCCGACTGAATTTCTTTTACGATGTTCTTCAATACCTCTTTCGCCAATTCGAGGTCGATCTCTTTCTTCAGCAACGTAGCGTGGAAGATGAGTGAGTTGAGCACGCCTTCCATGTCGCGAAGGTTGGTGTCGACACTGTACGCGAGATATTCGGCAACTTCAGTTGGCATGTCGATGCCGTCTGATTCCATCTTGTTGTGAATGATGGCGAGCTTGGTTTCGAAATCGGGTTCCTGGAGATCGGCGGTGAGTCCCCATTTGAATCTTGACAGCAGTCGTTCCTGGAATCCTTTCAGATCGCGTGGAGGACAATCGCTGGTCATAATGATCTGCTTGCCCGACTGGTGAAGCTGGTTGAAGATGTGGAAGAACATCTCCTGTGTTTTTTCGCGGCCAGCGAGGAACTGCACGTCGTCGAGGATCAGGAGGTCGACCTGCAGGTAATAATTTTGAAACTCCTGGATCTTGTGATTCTGGAGGGCGTTGAGGAACTGGCTGGTGAAATCGTTTTGATCAACATAAAGAACGATCTTTTCAGGAAGATTTTTCTTGATGTCGTTGCCGATTGCCTGAACAAGGTGTGTTTTACCAACGCCAACACCTCCGTAGAGCATGAGTGGGTTAAAAGACGTCACTCCAGGTTTCTTTGCGACAGCGAGACCTGCAGAACGTGCGAGCCTGTTGCAATCGCCTTCAACAAAATTTTCGAAGCTGTATGCGGGGTTGAGTCGCGAGTTAACTGTTTGCGGATTGAGCGGCTTAAACTGGAATGGAGAGTAATCATTAAGATTAGCACCGTTTCCATTTTGTTTGACACCCATTTGTTTGGTGCCATTTCCATTGTTGGGATAGTTTACCATCAAGGGAGGATTGCTGGTATTGCCGCTATCTACAACAACTGAGTATTCGAGGCGGCCTGCGGGACCGAGAATGGTATTGATTGCTTTCTTTAATACTGGAACGTAGTGTTCTTCGAGCCATTCATAGAAGAATTGCGAAGGTACCTGTATGGTGAGTACGTCGGCTTCGGTACGCAGGGGGACGATTGGCTTAAACCATGTGTTGAAACTTTGTTCATCAACACTTTGCTTAATAATATCGAGACAGTCGTTCCATGTTGTGCCGTAGTCAACTTCCATATTGTAAAAAAGCTTTTAAGTCGATGATTTTTTCCGATTCCCGCTAGGGGTGGGGGGACAAAAGTGTAAAAAAATTGAAGAACAAAAAACAAAACTACCTGTTGTCTTTTCCTTATTTTTTTCGTGCCAGAAAAAATGAAATTTTGAATTTGTGTTCAGTTAAAGCGATAAAAAAATCGTTCGACATTGAACGTAGTGAGCTAAAAAATTTGTATAAATCCTGATGTCTATCACCGATCAATGGTTGAATGCAGCAAAAGCAGAACTCAATGGAGAGAATGCTTTCGAAAAACTTTCGACTGAAAAGAAAAACATCCGGGTAAAGCCGTGGTACGATGCTTCTGATGTTTCACAAGATCAGGGTTACATTGTTTCACGGGGAAATGAATGGCTGGGACCACGTGCGTGGATCAACGCGCCGCTCGTTAAAGTCACCGATTGCACAATTGCCAATAAGAAAGCGCTGGAATTATTGAGCTCGGGCGCCGACGGAATCTTGTTTGATGTGCAAACAGCCAATATAGATCAGGCTGTTCTTCTGAAAGACGTTAAAACAGAATATTGTTATGTGGCTTTCAAAGAAAAGGCGGAGCTCACAGAGATCGGCGAAGATTTTTTTCTCGAGATCGCGCGATTGAAATCTATTCGCAAAGAAAATCCCGGTGTTTTCATTCACGCTTACATCAAACCCTTTATAAACGACGCATACCAGCCACACGGCAACATGATATCATCGACGTGCCGCGCACTTGCCGCAGTACTTGGCGGTTGCGATGCATTGACGATTGAAGCGGACAGCGAGTTGGAGAATAGAGTTGCGAAGAATGTTTCGCTGATCTTAAGAGAAGAGAGTCATATTCATAAGACTGCCGACGCAACAGCGGGAAGTTATTTTATTGAATCGTTAGTAAAAGGTTCTTCCAAAGGACCAGAAAGTTTCGTGACATGGATTTCGCCAGAGAAAATAAAGATCAAATCATCATATAGTCCGCAAGATATTGCTGACTTCAAAGAGAAGGACAGTGCCGCAGGCCTCTTTCCTTTCTTGCGTGGACCGTACGCAACCATGTACACCGTACGTCCATGGACCATCCGGCAGTATGCAGGATTTTCGACGGCGAAAGAATCGAATGTATTCTATCGAAGAAATCTTGCGGCAGGACAGAAAGGTTTATCTGTTGCGTTCGATCTTGCAACGCACCGTGGTTATGACTCGGATCATCCGCGTGTTACTGGTGATGTAGGCAAAGCTGGTGTTGCGATCGACAGCGTCCTCGATATGAAAATGTTGTTCGACCAGATCCCGCTCGATCAGATGAGCGTATCGATGACGATGAACGGAGCCGTGATACCCATCATGGCGTTCTATCTCGTTGCTGCCGAAGAACAAGGTGTGAAACCGAAACAACTCAGCGGCACAATACAGAATGATATTCTCAAGGAGTTCATGGTGCGCAACACCTACATCTACCCTCCTGCCCCATCGATGCGTATCGTGTCGGACATATTTGCTTATTGCGCGAAGAATCTTCCGAAGTTCAATAGCATCAGCATCAGCGGATATCACATGCATGAAGCTGGTGCACCTGCGAACATCGAACTTGCTTACACGCTTGCCGACGGACTCGAATACATTCGTGCCGGTTTGAAAGCCGGTGTACCGATCGACGATCTCGCTCCACGATTAAGTTTCTTTTGGGGCATCGGCACTAATTTCTTTATGGAGATCGCCAAGATGCGTGCAGCAAGAATGGTGTGGGCGAAACTCGTGAAGCAATTCAATCCATCGAATCCGAAATCAATGGCGTTGCGCACGCATTGCCAAACATCGGGATGGAGCTTAACGGAACAGGATCCTTACAATAACGTAACGCGAACATGCATCGAAGCATTAGCAGCAGTGTTGGGCGGAACGCAATCGCTGCACACCAACGCTCTCGATGAAGCCATCGCATTACCTACTGATTACTCGGCACGCATAGCACGCAACACACAGATCTATCTTCAAAAAGAAACAGGCATCACAAGTGTTGTCGATCCGCTCGGTGGATCTTACTATCTCGAATCGCTCACGATGCAACTCGCCAACGATGCGATGAAGCTTATCGAAGAAGTTGAAGAATTGGGTGGAATGACGAAAGCAATAGAAAGCGGTCTTCCAAAGATGCGCATAGAAGAAGCAGCCGCAGCGAAGCAAGCACGCATCGATAAAGGAGCCGACGTTATCGTTGGCGTAAATAAATACGAGACCGACGACAAACCAGATTTTAAGATCCTGGAGATCGACAATAGTGTTGTTAGAGAAGAACAGTTACAACGATTGGAACAACTGAAGCGTGAACGAAACAATGCCGACGTTGAACAGGCATTGGATAAACTGACAGAAGGTGCAGCAGGCAACGCCAATCTTTTGGAGCTCGCAATAGATGCCGCGCGCAAAAGAGCAACGCTCGGCGAGATCTCGACGGCCATGGAAAAAGTCTTCGGTCGTTACAAAGCAACCGTGAAGTCGATTTCAGGTGTATATTCGAAAGAGATGGATAACAACAAAGAGGTAACTGAAGTCCGTGAGCTCTCGAACAAGTTCGCTTCACTCGATGGTCGTCGTCCCAGGATCCTTGTTGCCAAGATGGGCCAGGATGGTCACGACCGTGGTGCGAAGATCATCGCTACCGGCTTCGCCGATCTCGGCTTTGATGTAGACATCGGTCCTTTGTTCGCAACGCCGGAAGAAGTTGCGAAGCAGGCTGCCGAAAACGACGTGCATATTGTTGGGGCCTCCAGCCTCGCAGCAGGCCACAAAACTCTCGTACCCGATCTCATTGCCGCCCTGAAAAAGATCGGCCGCAGCGACATCCTCGTCGTTGCAGGCGGTGTGATCCCTCAACAGGATTACCAATTTTTATATAATGCAGGAGTCCAGGGGATTTTCGGACCCGGCACTTCCGTCACAGAAGCAGCCAAAGCGATCCTAACGAAGCTGCTGACAAATCATTAACTTTAAGATTCAAATCACCCCTTTATGAAAATCAGACTGTTTCTCCTGTTGGTGTTGGTGCCGTTATTGGGTTTTGCCCAGAGTAAGAATGAGAAATTCCTGAAGAAAGCCGAAGCAAGCTACGCCACTGGCGACTATTCGAAAGCATTTTCGAACCTGGAGAAATTCAGAAAGAGAGTCAACAAAAAGCTGGGAACACCCAACGAGTATACTCCTGTGTATTATCTCGCGTACTCAAAGTATAACCTCGCTTCGGGGATGATCAACGAGTTCGAGTCGAATCTCCAGTCTGCCATCACCTCGATCAATACAGCTACCGAAAGAAATGAAAAGTCGTTCGATCTCCTGGTCGAAGGTGCGAAGCTTTACAACCAGAACGGATCGTATCTCAAGGCCAGGACACTGCTCGAGCAGGTTAGAAACTCGTTAGAAGTTGCCGGGCTTCTCAAAGACCCGATCAAAGCGAAGCTCGATGTCGCTTACGCTGAAGCGCTCGGCGGACAAGGCTATTACGTGGAAGCGATCGACATCCTGAAAGAACGCATGCCCTACTTCGCAGGACGTGCCAACAAGCAAGAAACAGTTGTTGAGAACGGCGCACTGAAAAGTCGCAAGCTTTCAGATGAAGAATTCAAGCAAAGATTCGGAGAGTATTCTCACTTGATGATCCTCCTCGCAAAAACGCAAGGCGATCGCGGCGACTACAACGAAGCCGATCACCAGTTCAGTCAAAACCAACAGATCATCAGGAAATCACTCGACAAATATTCGATCGAATACATCGAGAACTCTTACTGGTGGGGAAGATTTCTTTTATCTCACGGTCTCGAACAGTCCATCAGCGGTCCTGTTGGTGACGATTTCGGAGACCTGCTCACCAAACTGAAAGCCAATCACAAACCAACACATTGGCTCGGCACAAAATTGTACGAAGAACAATTGCGGGAATACCTCCGCGACGGCTCTTCGAGATATTACAACCTGAAGCTCGAGTACGAGAAGCTGATCAACAAACAATTTAAGTCTACCAGTATTTATGTGCCCAGGTTGAAAGCCCTCGAGTACGACTCAAAACTCAGTCGCGATAAAACGAGTGGTCTCGAAACCAGTGCGATTGCTTTGCTCGCAAATTCGAAAGGTCTGCCGAAGGCAAGTGATGTAAGCATTCAACTCAATGAATTTCTTGCAGGCCTGTCGATGTTCCAAAGAAAATATACGAACGCAGAAAATTATCTCAAGGCAGTTATCGATATCAAGTCGGAGTTGATTGGGCCCGATGCTCCCGAAACGCATTTGTCGCGCGTGTTGTATGCCAATTATCTTGTTGATTACACCAACAACATTAACGACGCCGATAAGATCTACACAGAGAGCTTCACGAATGTTGTGGAAAAAGAGATCACCGCTTCGCAGGAGAATCTTCTCGATATTTTAAATCACCTCGCTACCCTTCGCGAGATGACAGACAAGTATGCCGATGCCAACGCAACGCTCGACAAGGCGCTGAAAATAACGAAAGAGCGTTTCGATCCTCACCACTGGCAATATGCGGTAGAGCTTACGAACATCGCCCGCTTAAAAATAAAAATGGGAGAGTACGACGGTGCTACACAAAGCATTGACGAAGCAATAAAAGTGCTGGAAGAAAAAGACAACAGGGGCGACGAGAAGAGAGCTTACATGGTGAATGCCATCGACACAAGAGCTGTACTCTACGGTATCAAAGGTTTGTTCGACGAAGCCACCGATGATCTCGATCGCTCTGCATCTCTTATAAAATCTGCCGCTAAAGACGGACAGATCCTCGTTGGTGTTGATGAGCTTTCGACAGCGCGTGAACTTTCGAGCCTGTTCATTCAGCTCGGTCAGTATGAACAAACGGAAGAGTTGCTGAACGACCTTATTGCCAACTATGAAAAACAATACGGCACAACATCACTCCGGTTGGTTGAGCCCCTGGTGAACCTCGGCCGTCTTACACTTTTAAATGGCGACTACACGAAGGCCAATAAGATCGCAGAACGCGCGAATGATATCGCAATGAAAACGTACGGACCGGTTTCTACAAAGACCGCTCCCACTCAAAAACTTCTTGCCGATATCGATTACCAGATCGGCGATTACGACAAGGCAGAAGACAACATCGCAAAGGCGCTCGCCAGCCAGCAAAAGCAGTTTGGTCGCAACCACATCGAAGTGGCTAAGTGTATCTCGCAGCTTGCGCTGATCAAATTCTATAATAAGGGCGACAAGAAAGAAGTAGAACGACTGATGCTCGAATCGCGCGACATCATGGGCGCTAAGCTTGGCAAAGACAACCCGCAGTATGCCGAGATCCTGAAGAACGTTGCGACAGTTTACATCTCCGAAAAAAGATGGGACATCGCCTTTAGTTCACTGACAACGGCGGAGCAGATCTGGCGCGCCAAGTCCGGTCGCAAAAGCAATATCAATGCAGCATCTATCTATGCTCTTACTGGCGATGTCTTCTACCAGCAAAAGAACTATGCCAAAGCGGAAGAGTTCTATAACAAGGCGAAAGATCTCTACGACAGGTTCTTCACCAACAAACACCCTGAGTATGTAAAGATCCTCTCAAAGCAAGCGAAGGTGTATTACATGCAGAAAGAGTACAAGAAATCGAAACGAAGCATCGAAGAAGCCCTCGGCAACTATGAGAACTTCATCAAACAATTCTTCCCCGCGTTGAGCGAACGTGAGAAAGCTAATTACTGGAACACGATGAAGCCCGACTTCGAATTCTATAACACGCTTGCGTTTAGTCAGCTTGAAGACTTCCGTGATCTGAGTGGTAAGGTTTACAACTACCAGTTGCTCACAAAGGCGTTGTTGTTGAACACAACGATCAAGACGCGTGAACGCATTCTTAATAGTAAGGATGAAAACCTCATTGCACTTTACAGCGACTGGCTCAAGAAGAAAGAATACCTCACTACCGTATTATCGATGAGTACACAGCAGCTGATCGATAATAGTATCAATCCCGACCAGTTGAGTGCCGAAGTCGAATCGCTCGAAAGAAGTCTCAGTGAAAAGTCGGAGTTGTTCGGACAGGGCTTCGAGAACAAGAAGGTCACTTACGAAAATGTTCAGAAGTCGCTCGATAAATCGGAAGTGGCGATGGAGATCGTACGTTACAGGAACTTCAATCACTCATTCACCGATTCGATCATCTATGTTGCATTGTACGTGAAGAACGACAACGCACGTCCCAAGGTAGTTATGCTGAAAGAAGGCTACCGGATGGAGAACCGTTGGATGAAGTATTACAGGAACTGTATTACTGGTCACATCCATGATGAATATTCGTTTAAGATTTTCTGGGAGCCGATCCAGAAAGAGATTGGTACTTATTCCACCGTGTTCATTTCACCCGATGGTGTTTACAACCAGATCAACCTCGAAGCCATTCCCACACCCGACGGAAGATATGTGATCGACGATTCCAACATCGTGATCGTAAGCAACACGAAAGATCTTTATATCAGGAAGCAAAGGGCTAAACTGGCCGGCACCTCGCAGAACAAGAACTCCGCTACGATGTTCGGTAACCCTACCTTCTATCTCACGGCTTCGAATAACCGCACTATCGCGCAGTTGCCCGGTACCGACAAAGAAGTTCGTGGCCTCGATGAACTGTTGAAGGGACAAGGCTGGCAGACTTCCGAATATCTCGAAGGCGATGCCACCGAAGAACAAGTGAAGCAGGTGGAGAGCCCTAGTGTGTTGCACATCGCTACACACGGATTTTATACTCCCGAGCGCGACCCAACGGATACCGAAGAGATTACCGAGAATGAAGCAATGCTTTCTGAAAATCCATTGCTGAAGACTGGCCTTCTGCTGAAAGGTGCCGGTGACGTGTTTGCTGAAACGAAGTATAACTACAATCTCAAGAGCGGGATCCTTACCGCTTCAGAAGCGATGAACCTGAACCTCGACAAGACCGACCTCGTGGTGCTGAGTGCCTGTGAAACCGGCCTTGGTGACATCCACAACGGTGAAGGTGTTTATGGCTTGCAGCGCGCGTTCCTGGTTGCCGGCGCGAAGGTGCTCATCATGAGTATGTTTAAAGTTGACGACGAGGCTACGCAAAAGCTGGTAGACAACTTCTATCGCAAGTGGACCACCACGAAGAACCTGCGCAAGAGCTTTATCGACGCCAAGAAGGAGATCCGCGTAGAATATCCTGACCCTATTTATTGGGGTGCATTCATGATGATTGGTCTGGATTGATGCCAAAGTGGCTGATAATGTGCCGTATGTGGGCATATTATCAGCCATAATGACATTAAAATTCCTCTTGGTCTGAAATTCTCTATAGGGGTGCTCAACAATGAAAATCAACAATATGAGCATCGTGAAATACAACTCCAGGCTGAACGAATTCGCACCGGTTTCCTTCAGCAACTTAATCGACCGTTTCTTCACCGAAAGCGTAGCACGCAGCGGTGGTTCCACTAACGCATTTGTTCCCAGGGTTGATGTGATCGAAGAAGACAAAGCTTTCGAGATCCACGTCGCTGTTCCCGGAATGAACAAAGAAGAATTCAAGATCGACCTTAACGACAATTATTTGACCGTTAGCGGCGAGCGCAAACTCTCGAAGGAAAAGAAAGAGAACCAGTATCGTTCGTTCGAAACCCAGTACGGTTCTTTCAGCCGTTCGTTCTCGCTTCCCGAAAATGTGGATGGTGAGAAGATCTCAGCGCAGTATACCAATGGTATCCTGGTTGTGACTGTACCGAAAGACGAAAAGAAAACTTTGAAGCAATCGATCAAAGTAAACTAATCGTTGCACGATCTGCTTCGCGAAGCGAAATCTCCGCGAAGCGGAAAAGCAAGCGCAGCGTAAGTTAGTGGGGTTAGGTTTGGTGTTAGGGGTGCCTTCGGGCGCCCCTTTTTTTGTACTTTTAAAATATTAAAAGTGTTGATTATGCGCCGAAGTGTTTTTTTTCTCCTGCTGGTTGTGATCGCATCTCTCATCGGCGCTGTGGGCGGATCGCTGTTAACACTGAATTTTGTAGAGCGCACCGTTCCTTACCAATCTATTGAAGACCGGCAGAACCTGAAGCTGACAAGCTATCTTCCTGACTCTGGCCGGCGACTTGCGGGATTAAATTTCGAAGGCGCAGCACGCACAGTTACCCCGGCCGTTGTTCACATACGCGCAACTTATGGCGCCGGCGATTTCAGTCTCAATCCACTCGAACATTATCTCAACTCACCCACCCGTTCGTCGGGCTCCGGTGTTATCATTAGCGACGACGGATATATCGTTACCAACAACCACGTGATCGAAGATGCCACCAATCTCGAGATCGTGATGAACAACAATCAAAGATTCTTCGCGAAGATAATTGGCAGAGATCCAACCACCGACCTCGCATTGCTGAAGATCAAATCAAAAAATCTTCCCTTCGTAAAATATGGAAACTCCGACGACATCGTTCCTGGCGAATGGGTGTTGGCTGTCGGTAATCCATTCGATCTTAATTCAACTGTTACTGCTGGCATCGTGAGCGCGAAAGCACGCAACATCGACATCCTCCACGACCGCAATCATCTCGAAGTTGAATCGTTCATTCAAACCGACGCTGCAGTCAATCCCGGCAACAGCGGCGGCGCACTCGTAAACCTGCGCGGCGAGCTGATCGGCATCAACTCGGCTATCGCAACATCGACAGGAACTTATTCAGGCTACTCCTTCGCCATACCCGTAAGTCTCGTGAAGAAGATCATGGACGACCTGATGTTATACGGCCAGGTACAACGTGGACTTCTCGGCATTCAGATACAAAGCGTAGATGCAGACATGGCCGAAGATCGCGAGCTCGATCGTGTACGTGGTGTTTATGTTACTCACGTCAACACCGGAAGCGCGGCCGAAGAGTCGGGTATTCTGTTGGGCGATGTGATCATCGCTATCAACGGTCATGAAGTAAACAACGTGAGTGAGCTGCAGGAATGGGTTGCAAGAAATCGTCCGGGTCAAACGATAAAAGTAATTTTCATCCGCAGCGGCAAGTCACGCGAAGTGAAAGCGGTTCTGAAAAATTATTCGGGCTCCGAAGAAATGGAGAAGCCCGTGATACTCCACGAAATGGAAGGCGCAACGTTCGAAGATCTCCCCTATCGTGAACTCAATGCTTTGAACATCGACGGTGGCGTGCGTGCTTTGAAAGTAACAGAAGGTGTTTGGCAAAAAGGTGGATTGAAAGAAGGATTCATTATTACACACATCGATAAAGTGAATATTGATAATGTTGAAGATCTCAATAAAGTCTTATCTATTAAACATGGAGGTATGCTTGTAGAAGGCCTCTATGAAAATGGAGAGAAAGGTGTGTATGGAGTAAACTGGTAAAAGAAACGATGAAAATTACAGGTATAAAGAACGAACTAAAGTCCTTAGGTATTTCCCTATCGAATTCCGGCGTTAGTACAGGAACAAAATGGATCAAGTCATCCGGCGCCGTTATCGAATCATATTCTCCTGTCGATGGCAAGCTCATTGGCAAGGTGCAGGGTGGCGACGAATCTTCGTTTGCGAAAGTAATGGCGCAAGCCGAAAAAGCTTTCGCAGAATGGAAGAAGATCCCCGCTCCGCGTCGTGGCGAAGTTGTACGACAAGTCGGTGAAGCGCTTCGTGCTGCCAAAGAACCACTCGGTAAGCTGGTGTCGTACGAAATGGGCAAGTCGTACCAGGAGGGTTTGGGCGAAGTACAGGAGATGATCGACATCTGCGACTTTGCCGTGGGCCTTTCCCGTCAGCTTCATGGCCTCACCATGCATTCGGAGCGTCCCAATCATCGCATGTACGAACAATACCATCCGCTGGGAATCGTGGGCGTGATCACTGCATTTAATTTTCCCGTTGCTGTGTGGTCGTGGAACGCGATGCTTGCGTGGGTGTGTGGTGATGTATGCATTTGGAAACCGTCGGAGAAAACGCCGCTCTGCAGCATTGCCTGTCAGAATATCATTTCAAAAGTGTTCATGAAGAACGGTGTGCCCGAGGGCGTAAGCTGTATCGTGAATGGCGACTTCAAAGTTGGCCAGATGCTTTCGGCCGATGAAAGAACTGCACTACTGTCGGCAACAGGTTCGGCCCGCATGGGCAAAGCTGTCGCAACCACGGTGAGCGCCCGTTTAGGAAAAGCGCTGCTCGAGCTTGGTGGCAACAACGCTATCATTATTACCGAACACGCTAACATCGACATGGCCATCCGTGGTGCCGTATTCGGCGCTGTTGGAACTGCAGGCCAGCGTTGCACCACCACGCGACGACTCATCATCCACGAAAGCATTTACCAGCAGGTGAAAGACCGGCTGCGCAAAGCATATGATCAGCTCAGCATCGGCAACCCGCTCGACACCAACAATCACGTGGGCCCGTTGATTGACCGCCAGGCAGTGAAGTTGTACCAGGAGGCATTGAAGAAGATAACCGCCGCAGGTGGAAAGATGCTCATACCCGGCGGTGTTTTGAAAGGCGAAGGATACGAGTCGGGTTGTTACGTGAAGCCGGCAATCGCCGAGGTGAAGAACGAATACGAGATCGTGCAAACAGAAACCTTCGCTCCTATTTTGTATCTCATCAAGTACACAGACCTCGATGAAGCCATTGACTATCAGAATGGTGTGAAGCAGGGGTTATCGTCTTCGATCATGACAACGAACATGCAGGAGATGGAGCAGTTCCTCTCTGCATCGGGATCGGATTGTGGCATTGCCAATGTTAACATCGGCACATCCGGAGCGGAGATCGGCGGTGCATTCGGAGGCGAAAAAGAAACTGGCGGAGGAAGAGAGTCGGGATCGGACGCCTGGAAGGTGTATATGCGACGTCAAACTAACACTATTAACTTCGGTAACACATTACCCCTAGCGCAAGGGATCAAATTTGAAATCTGAGACTCCTTGGAAATCTTTACTCGAAGGTCTATTTTTAGTTAAAACTTCACATAATGGCAGGAAAAAAGTATCGCACGGTCATGCTGATTGATGACAACGAGATCGATAATCTCATCAATCAGAAAATGATCGAGGCAGCTTCCATCACCGAGAACATCTACACACACACGGGAGCGAAGAGTGCGATTGAATTCCTGAGGAACATGGAGAAGCTCGACGTAGCCGACAAGGTTCTGCCCGACGTGATCTTTCTGGATATAGATATGCCTTTGATGGACGGATTCCAGTTCCTGGATGAGTTCGAAAAGCTGACCAGCCCCGTCAAAAAAAAATGCAGCATAGTAATGCTCACCTCTTCGATCAATCCACAGGATTTCAACAGGTCGAAGAAATACACCAATGTGAAGCTGTATTTGAATAAGCCGCTCTCGCACGAGAGCATTATGAAACTGGACGTCTAAGCTACGTCGATCGAGATTAAATTCTCTACAAACTGCTCATCCATTCTTATCAGGCTCGTTGGCGCGAAATAGGTTACTGACGTCGCCTTGAACTTCGGTATCAACGCGTTGATCTTCTTCGCCTTTTCTTTCTTGGCTTCGCTCACCGCGATCTTCAGGATCTTGATGAACAACAAGACGTTCTCGCACGTGTCTTTTCCAAACATGCGGATCTGTCGCTGGATACTATTGGTCAACTGATTGAACAGGTCGAAATCTTTTACGAGGCAATACTGCAGCGCAAGAACAGCCTTCACTTCCATTTGTGCGAATGGATACTTCTTCAGGCTCATGTCGTTGAGCATGTTGTTGATCAGCTTCGCTGATTCGTCATACTTACCCACATAGTAACTCGACAGTGCACGGAAGATCACGTAGATCAAATGGCGTGGCACATCGGCAGGGTCGGTCTCGTATTCCATGAACAGGCTTTCATTCTCAGCATAGAGTTCTTTCTCTGTGCCAAGGCGAATGCTCCTGTCGAGCTTCGAGATGAGGAACTGCGCCGAGAAAGTATAGTATGGATAGTTCACGAGCAGATTTGATGCTGCATCGTTCACTTCTTCGAAATACTTTTCTGCCTGGCGATATACTTTATAATGATTGTAATACTCGAGTTTTAAAAACTCGAATACGAGGTTCAGGTGATAATACAGCGGATCGAGATTATACGTCTCGAAGATCCTCTGCACGTGTGCAAAAATATCTTCGATCGACTCACCCTCCTGGTTCATGTCGTCGGCTTCAACAAACAACCGGTGGTAAATGAGCATGCAGCTCTGGTACACATAAAGGCGATGCGATTCGTATAGCTTTGCCACGTTCTGCATTTCTTTCAGCAACAGCGTGAGGCCAAGTTTATCCGTTGGGTCGCCCGACAGCAGGTAGCCGCCATACTTTTTGAAATACTCCGCCAAAAGATCCTCCGCTTTGTCTACCGCAAGCATGTAAGCAACATGCCTGTTGTACAACTGCGAATAATTGAAGTGGTCGGTTGTATTGATGTGCATTTTCTTGAGTGACTTGTAGACTACGGTGAGCTCGTTGGCAAGGTCGTAGTCGATCAATTCTTTCTCAAGTTTCTTCAGGGTCGTGATGGAGATCGTTTTCTTTTTAGTGAAGAGCACCTCGTTGAGGTTAGCGACTTTCCGGAGTATATCCGTACGGGGACTCTCCATCTGCTGTAGTAAATGCTCTTCGATCTTTTGGTTGAGCCTTGAGCGAAGGGTGTAATACGCGTTCGCATTTACCTCCAGTTCAACCATGATCTTGCTGTCGGAAAGCTGCCTCTCGCGAAGCGCTTTTAAGAGATATGCCGACTTTTCAGCGTTGCTTTCGATGAGAGAGTCGTAGATAGACTTGAAGTCTTTTTCCGAAAGCTGCTTAATGATGTTCTTTAGTTTCGCCATATCAGGGACAAAAAGTTACAAAAAATCCATTTTACTACAACACTCGCGACTTTTCGGCACAATACCTCGGACATTTTTGCCGATAAAAGAATTTGGAAAGTGTTTTGACTACACAATGAAAAAATCTTTCAATGGATCCTTACTCAAACATGATCATCTCGGCCGTTCAGGCTGTGAAGAATTCTGTAGTCAAGATCGATGTTTACAAGACCGTCCAGGGAAAACTAAGAGCTGCCGGCTCCGGTTCGGGTTTTGTGTTTTCGTCTGACGGATTGATCTTCACAAATAGCCATGTCGTTAATGGTGCCGAAAAGATAATGGTCTCGCTGCTCAATGAAAATGAGATCGAAGCACAACTGGTTGGCAAAGACACCGACACTGACCTTGCGATACTAAAGATATATACAAATGGGTACTCTTTTGCGAAGCTTGGTGATTCGTCGCAATTGCAGATCGGTCAGCTCGTGATAGCAATCGGCAACCCGCTCGGTTACCAGCACACGGTTACAACAGGGGTGGTGAGCGCTCTTGGCCGGAGTCTTCGTTCGCAATCCGGTATGCTGGTCGATAATGTGATACAGAGCGACGCCGCATTGAACCCGGGCAACTCCGGTGGCCCCATGATCACGACCGAAGGCGAAGTAGTTGGCGTAAACACGGCGATCATACAGGGTGCGCAAGGTTTAAGTTTCTCGGTGGCGATCAACACCGCAAAAGAAATTGCCAACCAGCTGATGACAACCGGCAAGGTATTCAGAGCATACCTGGGTTTTGCTCTCCAGGAGATCCAATTGAATCAAAAGATCGCCCGGCACTATCACCTTCCCAACGAACGCGGACTCTTTATAACCGGTGTGGAACCCGATTCGCCGGCAGCGAGGTCGCAGGTGAAAGAAGGAGACATTATTATCGGTTTCAATGGAAAGCCGGTGAACTCTCTTCACGAATTATTTAAGGAGCTCAGCAAGAAAGACATTCTTTCTTTGGTGGATATCGACGTGATCAGGCATACAGAATTCCTGAAGCATAACATTTTTCCAGTACAGAAAGGATAATTACATTGGGTGCATGAAAAAGCACCTGATTATTCTTTTAGTATTTGTGTCTCTCCCTTTTTGGGTGATGGCACAGCGTTATCGTTGGACCGCCGACAACACTTACCTGGTCAACGAAAAAGGAGAGATCATTCAATATGTTCTTCCCGAGAAAATCAGGACGGTCATCGTCGGCAAGAGCGATTTCTCTTCACCAATAAAAAGCTTCGTGGCATCGGCCGACAAGTCGAAGCTGTTGTTGTTCACGAACACAAAAAAAGTATGGCGTCTGGACACACGCGGGGACTACTTCGTGTTCGATATCGCTTCGAAGCAGGCGAAAAAACTCGGCTCCGGCTTACCCGCATCGTCGTTGATGTTTGCCAAGTTCTCGCCCGACAATTCGAAGGTGGCTTATGTAAGCGAATACAATGTTTTTGTTGAAGACATTGCAACTGGTAAAGTCAGCAAGCTCACGAACGACGGAACACGCAAGCACATCAACGGCACCTTCGATTGGGTTTACGAAGAAGAATTTTCGTGCCGCGACGGGATCCTCTGGAGTCCCGACAGCAAACATCTCGCGTTCTGGCAGGTAGATGCAACTAAGATCCGCGACTTCTACATGATCAACAATACCGACAGCGTATACTCGCATATCGTGCCTGTAGAATATCCAATGGCAGGCGAAACGCCGTCGCCGGTTAAGATTGGTATTATTAACATCGCTTCGGGTGAAACAAAATGGGTTCCGGTGCCCGGCGATCCTCAACAAAACTATATTCCACGCATCGAATGGAATTCGCCAACGGAGTTGTTCATACAGCAACTCAACAGGCATCAGAATGAAAGCAAGATCCTGTCTTACAATTCGAACGACAATAAAGTAACTGAAGTGTTTGCCGACAAAGACGAAGCCTGGATCGATGTTTATACACCGTGGGAAAATGTTTATGCCCTCGATTTTCGTCATGAGATCCGTTGGATCAATGGAGGTAAAGAATTCATCTGGTTTAGCGAACGCGACGGATGGCGACATGTTTATCGCATCGCGAAAGATGGAAAGACAACACTGATCACAAAGGGCGACTACGATGTGATGGACATTTCACTGATCGACGAAAAAGGAAAACAACTTTATTTCATCGCATCTCCTGTCAATGCAACGCAAAAGTATTTGTACCGCTGTAATCTCGATGGCAGTGGAAAGGCAGAGCTCGTAACGCCGGCAAGTCAATCGGGAACACACAGTTATCAATTATCTCCCGGCGGAAAGTTTGCGTTCCATGCTTTCTCGAATTCTTATACCAAGCCAGTGAACGAATGGGTTTCGTTGCCACAGCATAAGCCGTTGAATGAGACTGAAAGCATTGCTTCTAAATTGAAGAACGCCGAAGAATCTAAGACAGTCGAATTCTTTAAAGTAAAAAATTCCGACGGCATCGAAATGGATGCGTGGATGGTTCGTCCGCCCAACTTCGACGAGTCGAAAAAATACCCGGTACTTTTTTATGTATACACGGAGCCATGGGGAGCTACCGTAACCGACACATACGGTGTTGCACACAATTTCCTGTTCGATGGAGATCTTTCGAAGGAAGAATATATTTTGATCTCTGTTGACAATCGCGGAACACCGTCGCCGAAGGGAAGAGCGTGGAGAAAATCGATCTCGCACAAGATCGGGCAGCTCAACATCAAAGACCAGGCTGACGCTGCGAAGGAGATCCTGAAATGGAAATTCGTAGACCCCGAACGCGTTGCTGTGTGGGGCTGGAGCGGCGGCGGATCTGCCACGCTGAACCTGATGTTCCAGTACCCAGGCATTTATAAAACTGGTATTGCTGTAGCTGCCGTAACGAACCTCGCCACGTATGACAATATTTATGAAGAACGCTTCATGGGTTTACCGCAGGAAAATCCGGACGACTATAAAAAAGGTTCGCCCGTTACTCACGCGAAAAATCTAGAAGGCAATTTGTTGTACATCCACGGCACCGGCGACGACAACGTTCACTATTCGAACGCGGAAATGCTGATCAACGAGCTGGTTAAAGACGGAAAGAAGTTCGAGCTCATGGTGTATCCAAATCGCACGCACAATATTTCGGAAGGTGAAGGCACGAATGCGCACTTATCGAAACTTTATAGTGACTTCCTGAGAAAGAATTGTCCTGGGGGAGGAAAAATTTGGAGAATAGACTCGAACAAGTAAATTGAAGCTTCGATAGGGGGATTAGCTCAGCTGGCTAGAGCGCTTCCATGGCATGGAAGAGGTCATCGGTTCGAATCCGATATTCTCCACTCTATTGTATTTGCCTTCCTTCAATAAATTCCCTGAACGACTTCTTATACGTATCCCCTATCGGTATCTGCGCCTGCCCAACCTGGATCTTGTCTTTGTGAACTGAGTCGATCGCATCGAGGGCGACGATGAATGAGTTATGAACGCGGATGAACTTCTCGGCAGGCAGTTGCTCCTCGAGAACTTTTAGTCGCTGCAGGCTGATTACTTTTTGTGTGCGCGTGTGAATGGTGACGTAATCTTTCAGTCCTTCAACATAAAGGATATCGTTCCAGCGGATCTTCACCAGCTTCGTTCCGTCTTTCACGAAAATAAAATCTGGCGCAACTTCGGCCTGCTTCTCAGTAGTTGCCTGATTGCCCGATAATCTTTGGTTCACCTTGTCTACCGCTTTCAAAAAACGTTCGAAGGTGATCGGTTTCAAAAGATAGTCGGTGATGTCCAGTTCGTAGCCTTCGAGAGCATATTCGGAGTATGCCGTTGTAAGGATCACGAGTGGCTTCTTCTGAAGACTTTTCAGGAAGGCGATGCCGGTAAGCTCCGGCATTTGTACATCGAGAAAAAGAAGATCGACAGGATTAGCGCGAAGAACTTCCATTGCTTCGAGCGCACCGGAGCAGGCTTTCACCAGGTTGAGATAAGGAACTTTGCTCACGTACTCTGTAATAAGATTACGTGCCAGCGGCTCATCTTCGACGATAACACAGGAGATATTCAATTCAACACAAGTTTTAATTGAACGTAGTAGCGATCGGGAAGGTCTTTTACTTCGAGATCATACTTCTCGGGATAAGTAAGTTCGAGCCTGCGCTTCACATTCTGAAGACCGATGCCCGACTTTCCCGCATGATCCGAATGTACGCCGTTTATCTTACTATTCTCCACTGTGTAGATGCAATTCTTTCCGCTGAGTGACATCGATAATTTCACCCACGCTTTTTTATTGTCGCCACTCACGCCATGCTTGAATGCGTTCTCTAAAAATGTAATGAGTATCAACGGCGCTACTTTAATCCCCGTTGGATTTCCCTCTATGTTGAAGTCGATCGGGATCTGGTTGTTGAGTCGCAGTCTTTCGAGGCTTACATAGTTCTGCATGTATTCGATCTCTTTGGTAAGATCGACAAGAGGATAGTTTGATTCGTAGATCATGTACCGCATCATCTGCGAAAGCTTCGCGATAACTTCCGTTGTGTTGTCCGACTTTGTGTAAGCCAGGTAATACAGGTTGTTGAGCGTATTGAATAAGAAATGCGGGTTGATCTGTTCTTTGAGAAAATTCAGCTCGGCAGTAAGTTTCTCGTTCTCGAGTTCTTTCTTCTTTGCTTCGAGCTCGAACCAGTCTTTGGCAAAACGCAGCATGCCTACGAAGATCACGATGAACAATGATGTCGCAGTAACCTGTACGATGTACAGCATGCTGTAGAAATAATGTTCCTGGTGCGTATATCCATCAGCCATATAGCGCTGCAGGTGCACACGAATGATGGTGATAACGATGAACGGAATAGCGTACTGGAATAAATACTGACCTAACTTTCTTTTTTCAAGAAAACGGGGAAGGAAAATAAAATAGTTGACGTATGCGACCAACATGTTGAAGGCAACATTGAAGGCAGTATGAGCAGCAATGTTCCAAAAAGAAAATTCGGCACCGTTAGGTCTTGGCGGCCGCGAAGAGATGTTGTAAAAGAAAAAGGATATGTACACACACCAGAATGATATGTGTAACAATGCTACCCGGTTCTTATAGAGAAATGCATTCACAAGAGGTGCAATTTAAAGCTCTTAAGAATTTGTTAATACCATTCATTAAGGTTTTCGACCGGTTGTCCGTTCCCTTCGACCTGCCTGCCAGCAGGCACGGTTGAATGGCATTTTCATTGATAATCCCTGCTTCGGCAAGCCTGCGGCGGGCGCAGCCGAGTCTGTCGAATATCTGCTACCGGCCATCTAAAAACAATATCCGGTAACAACCTAATTGAGAGATTTGCGGTTTAGTCGGTTGGCTATAAGGCTTTATGAAGCGTATGAACAAATTATTTACATCTAAGTTTCTATTCACACTCGCACTCTCATTGTTGACGGTGGCGGCGATGGCTCAGGGCCAGGCTCCCGCAGCCGCTAAAGGCAACGGAAAGATCACTGGAACTGTTATGGACAGCGGCACCAACCAACCGGTTGAGTTCGCCACAGTACAACTAAACGATCCCGCTACCGGCAAACCCTTAGACGGCGCTCTCTGCGACGACAAGGGAAAGTTTACCATCAGTAAAATTTCTAACGGCAGTTACAAGCTGGTGATCTCCTTCATCGGCTATGAAACATATACGCAGGATATCGCCATCAACGAACGTAAATCTGTTATTGAACTTGGCACCATTAAAATTGGTGCATCGGTTACCCAACTGAAGGAAGTAGTTGTGGAAGGCGAGCGCTCGTTGGTGGAAGAAAAGGTAGACCGCATGATCTACAACGCAGAGAACGATCAGACTGCCCGCGGTGGCGATGCTGCCGATGTACTTCGTCGCGTACCGATGCTTACGGTGGACATGGACGGTAACGTTTCTCTCCGCGGTAACCAGAACATTCGTGTGCTCATCAACAACAAGCCCTCGACCATCACGGCATCGAGCGTAGCAGACGCGCTGAAACAAATTCCGGCCGACCAGATCAAATCGGTTGAGGTGATCACTTCACCTTCGGCCAAATACGACGCTGAAGGATCTGCCGGTATCATCAACATCATCACAAAGAAAATTACCGCGCAGGGTTTCACACTCAATATCGACGGAACTGCCGGCATGAGAGGATCGAACCTTGGACTGAATGCTAACTACCGCACCGGCAAGATGGGTTTCTCACTCGGTGGATTCGGACGTACTAACTACAACGTTACCGGTACTTTTAAAAATACACAGTCAACGCTCGACTATCCCAGCGGCGATCCTTTATCAAGCACAACCCAGAGTGCAACTACACGCCAGAACGGTTTGTTCGGCAACTACCAGTTGGGTTGGGACTATGATATCAACAAGAACAATTCACTGGTTGCACAGATAAGACTTGGCGCACGCGACGGTCACAATTTCCAGGACAATCTTATTACGGATATGATCCGTACCGGTAAGACCGACTCTAGCTCATTGAGAAACGTTAAGACAACGGATCTTTCAAACAACATCGACGCAAACCTTACTTATACTCACACGTTTTCAACACCCGGCGAAGAGCTTAGTATAATGGGTTCGATCAGTCGTAACAACAGGACCAACGACTTCACGAACAACATTCTGAATATGAGCAACGAATCCATCGCCAGCAGGATCAAGAACGTGAACGACAGCTACAACCAGGAAGCTACGATACAGGCAGACTACGCAAAGCCTATCGGTAAGAATCATATCATCGAGGTGGGTGGTAAGAATATTATGAGAAGTGTTTCCAGCACGTATTCTTATTACAATGCTATTGGCGAAGGCGACTATGTTTTAAATCCTAACACCAGTCTTTCAAACAACCTGGATTACACTCAGAATGTAACTGCGGGATATCTTGCTTACACTGTAAGTCTTCCTAAAGGTTATTCGTTGAAGGCCGGCGGTCGTTACGAATACACAACGATCTCTGCCAATCTTAAGGATGAACAGGATCTTGCAATCCCTTCGTATGGAGTGCTGGTGCCGAGTATAAACTTCTCGAGGAAACTGAAGAAGGGAACTGTGAAGATCGCTTACAACCGTCGGATCCAACGTCCTTCGATCCAGTACTTGAATCCGAACATACAGGCTTCGAACCCGCTCAGCATTACACAGGGTAATCCTACGCTGTCGCCAGAATATACCAACAACTACGAGATCGGCTACAGCACATTCATGAAGGGCGCGTCGTTGAACATCTCTGCCTTTGCGAGAAATACCAACAATGCGATCCAAAGCATTCGCGACATCACCGATTTCAACGGTAACCCGAACGTTATCCGCACAACATATCAGAACATCGGGAAAGAAGATGCATACGGTGCAAGTGTTTTCACCAACGTGAGCATTTCAGAAAAATTCACATTGAATGGCGGTACTGATTTTTATTACGCCGTATTGAATAACAACAACCCCGATCCGAAATACAATGCAAGCAACACCGGTTGGGTAATCAGTGGAAGGATGTTCGGTAGCTATAACTTCACCAAGTTGTGGGGTCTGCAGTTCTTCGGCTTCTATCGCGGACGCCAGGTAAACATACAGGGCTACCAGGGTGGCTTCGGTATTTACAGCCTGAGCTTGAAGAGAGACTTTGCCAACAAGAAAGGAAGTATCGGTTTTGGTGCTGAGAACTTCTTCAACTTCAATGGCTGGAAGATCAACAGCGAAAACCAGTCGCCCATCCTTATGCAGTACAGCACCAACGTGATGCACAACATGAGCTTCAAGATCAACTTTAGCTTCCGTATCGGTAAGATGAGCTACGATCAGCAGCCACGCCGCAGCAGAAAGTCTATCAACAACGACGACCTGAAAGAAGGTGGCGACGGCGGCGGTGGTAATGGTGGTGGAGGAATGGACAACGGCGGTGGTAATGGCGGCGGTGGGTTTGCAGGTGGCGGCAACCGCGCAGGTGCACAAGGTGGTCAACGTCCACAAGTACCCGCGCAAACGCAACAGGCGCCAGCTACCAATAACAACGCTCCTGTGGCAGATTCCACAGCGGTGGTAGACCCGGTTGGCACGTGGACTTACACCGTAGAATCACCCCAGGGTGGCGGCGGCACCATCGTGATCAAGAAAGAAGGAGATGTTTATTCCGGAACGATGAGCAACAACAGGTTCAATCGCGAGAACCAATTGAAGACGGTAACGATGAATGGCAACGAGATTACATTCACTTACGAGAACAGCTTCAATGGCAACACGAACGTAGTGACTGTGAAAGCGACGATCGCAAACGATGCTATGAGTGGAACGATGTCGGTAGGACAGTTCGGTTCATTCCCGCTGTCCGCTACGCGGAAGTGAACAGTGAAAGGTGAATAGTGAATAGAGTAGAGCGAAAAGTTGAGTAGAGACGCTTTTCACTTTTCACTGTTCACTGTTCACTTTTTTCTGCTAGCTCACGCATTTTTTTTACGCGCATGGGATCAACGGTCCTCACGAGAAACTCGCTGCCCTTATCATCTCCCATCCCGGAAATATTCCGATTCATAAATTCCATCTGGCTGGGCCGCGATGATGTTGCAGAGAAGTGGATCTCTGTTGCCTTCGTCAGGGAAACGATTTGCTCCACGGTTGTTTCATTCACGCCAGAGCCGGGCATGATGGCGATACGTCCGTTGGCGCGCTTGATGAGCTCTGCGATGAGCTCTGCTCCTTTCGAAGCCTGTGCCTGCTGGCCTGCCGTGAGGATGCGATCGAAGCCGACTTCGATACAATCTTCCAGCGCTTCGAATGGATCACGCGTCATATCGAACGCACGGTGACAAGTAACTTTCAGCGGACGACTTTTATCGATGAGCTCTTTACATCTTTTCTTATCGATACGTCCGTCGGGAGTTAGTATTCCAAACACCACACCGTCGACACTTGCCCGCTGGCATTGCCACACGTCGCGTTTCATGCAATGAAATTCCCAACTGGTATAACAGAAGTCACCACCGCGAGGGCGGATCATCACGAACACGTCGAGGCTTACGTTGCCGCGAACGATCTCGATGGTTCCGAATGATGGAGTGGTACCGCCTTCGGCGGGATTGTCACAAAGCTCGATACGATCGGCACCACCCTCCTGTGCTTTAAGGGCAGACTCTATGTTGTAAACAACTACTTCTAATTTCATCAGCTAAAAAAAGCTTTCGATCTCACCACAACATTCTGCTGGTCGGGTGTTGAGATGGTGTAATCAAATTCATTCACGGTGGAGTAGGCACCTACTTCGCCGTCTTTGCTTAGGGCAAGGAATGCCACGCTCAGCTCTTTGGCTCTCTTTTCTCCGTTCTTCTTGATAACACGTTTGATCGCCTCTTCGCATGCAGCCTGTGGCGAACGACCCTGGCGCATAAGTTCTACGATGGTATGACTTCCGGCGATGCGGATCATCTCCTCGCCAACACCGGTTGCCGTTGCTGCACCGACTTCGCCATCGACAAACAAACCTGCGCCGATGATCGGCGAATCGCCTACGCGTCCGTGCATCTTGTAGGCCATGCCGCTGGTAGTACATGCACCGCTCAACGCTCCCTTCGAATCGAGAGCAATGATGCCGATGGTATCGTGGTTGTTGAAAACTTTGGTGTCGGGTTTATATTCTGATTTCTTCAGCCACTCTTTGTATTTCTGCTCCGATTCTTTCGTGAGAAGATTTTCTTTCTTGAAGCCGTTGGCCGCAGCGAACTGTTCGGCGCCCTCGCCTACCAACATCACGTGCGGAGTCTTTTCCATCACGAGACGAGCGATGGAGATCACGTGCATATAGTTTTGTACAAACGCCACCGACCCGCAGTTGCCGTTCTCGTCCATGATGCAGGCATCGAGGGTAACTTTGCCGTCGCGGTCGGGAAGTCCGCCGTAGCCAACGGATATGTCTTTCGGATCGGCTTCGGGAACTCGTGCGCCGGCTTCGACGGCGTCGAGAGCGCGACCGTTCTTCGACAGCACTTCCCATGCAGCCTTGTTGGCTCCAATGTTTGGCCATGTGGCGATCACTATAGGCTTGATGCCTTCAGTGATCTCCGTGCTTTCCGTGAGGGCACCTTTTGCGAATAATTTTGAAAAAGGTAACGCTGCGATCGTTGAACCAGCGACGAGGAATTTTCGACGTGAGGGATTCATGGCAGTAATTTAATCAATTATCCTCCTCGCGCCCCGGTAACGTTTGGCGTAATAATCCATGGAAAGATAATTTTCTATCACACCCAGCGACGTCGATGCATGGATGAACTTAATGTCTTTGCGGCTTACATCCGTTACCAGCCCAACGTGCGTGACTTCCTTTTTACGTTTGCCCGTAGCGAAGAACAACAGGTCGCCGGGTTGAATGTCTTTTTGTTTGACCTTTTGTCCCACGGTCGACTGATCTTCGGCAGAACGGGGAAGGGAAAGGTTGATCGACTTGAACGCATGAATGGTAAGTGCCGAGCAGTCCATGCCGGCGCGCGTTGTACCACCATACTTATAAGGAGTGCCCATGTATGTTCGGGCTGTACCGATGACTTCATCCACCTGTTTTGCGCGAACCTTTGCCTTTTGCGATGCGCAGCTGGCAGTTAATAATAAAATGATGAAGAGATAGAGGAGACGGGGAAGACGGATTTGCGTAATTTTGCGTCTTGATAACACCATAATCTCCACAAAGTTAGCATTTAGATGGTACTTGCCGCAGACGTAATCGAACAACTTAAAAGTATTGTTGGTGCAGATAACATTTTCCTCGATGAAGAACGCAAACAGGACTACGCTCATGATAAGACCGAGGATTATTTTTTCATGCCCGCGGCGGTAGTCAAGCCCGGCAACACGAAAGAGGTTAGCGAAGTATTAAAAGTTTGCAACAGTCATAAGATCCCGGTATCACCGCGCGGTGCGGGAACAGGTCTCGCAGGCGGGGCGATACCAACGCACCGGGGCGTTGTGCTGTCGATGGAACGTTTCAATAAGATCCTGAACATCGATGAGTTGAACCTGCAGGCTACCGTAGAACCCGGCGTGATCACGGAAGTATTCCAGGAAGCTGTGAAGCAGAAAGGCTTGTTTTACCCACCCGATCCCGCCAGCAAAGGCTCTTGTTTTTTAGGTGGCAATCTCGCCAACAATTCCGGTGGACCGAAGGCCGTGAAGTACGGCGTTACCCGCGACTATGTTATTAACCTGGAAGTCGTTCTCGCTTCGGGCGAGATCATCTGGACGGCTGCAAATGTGTTGAAGAACTCAACCGGCTATAATCTCACGCAACTGATGTGCGGAAGTGAAGGAACGCTCGGCGTCATCACAAAGATCGTGTTCAAACTGCGAGGATATCCGCAGAAAACTGTGTTGATGATGATCCCATTCGTTACCAATGAAGAAGCATGTAAGGCTATCGCAGCGATCTTCGTAGCGGGCATCAATCCTTCGGGCTGCGAGTTTTTCGAAGCCGAGGCTGCCGCAAAAACCTATGAGTATTGCGAAAAGGTTCTCAATAGTCCCATCACCACGAAGCTCACCGATGGAATGGACGCATATCTTCTTTGCGAGCTCGACGGCAACGATGAAGAAGTGCTGATGCGCGATGCCGAAAGAGTGATGAATGTAGTTGAGAAGTTTAATTCTGCCGAAGTTTTATTCGCCGACACCGCTGCTCAAAAAGAAGAGCTGTGGAAACTTCGCAAGAACATCTCTCCCGCCCTTCACTGGTATTGCCTCAATAAGTCGGACGATGTTGTGGTGCCCCGCGCCAACATGCCCAAGTTGATCACCGGCATTAAAGACATCGGGCGTCGCTACAAGTTCAACACTGTTTGCTTTGGTCACCTCGGCGACGGAAATCTTCACGTGAATATCCTGAAAGAAAACATTGACGATAACTACTGGAACACGAAAGTCGACGAAGGCATTGGTGAGATGTTCAAGCTGGTTGTAAGCCTCGGCGGAACGTTATCGGGAGAACATGGCATTGGCATCGCCAAGAGACCGTTTATGTCGATTGCCGTTGGAGAGGTTAACCTGGAGCTGATGAGAGGGATCAAGAAGGTCTTTGATCCGAATGGGATCCTCAACCCGGGGAAGATCTTTTGAGAAATTTCTTTCTCGACTTTTCGATCTCGTCATAATGAAAGTTGGCCCATTGAGCAAGGCTTTCTATATGCGGTAAAAGACTTTTACCGAGCGTAGTGATCTCATACTCCACCCTGGGAGGGATTTCCGGAAATACCTTTCGCTTCACAAGCCCATCTGCTTCCAATGTTCGAAGCGTTACCGTGAGCATTTTTTGAGACACGTCTCCAATCTCCTTATTCAATTCTGTAAACCTCATCTTGTCTTTGCCCCCAAGAATGAGCAGTACGAGTATAGACCATTTATCTCCAAAACGGTCCAGCACGTTACGGACAGGGCAATCAATTGAATATGTCCAATCAATATTTTTAACCATATCTTGTTGATTATCAGTATTAGTTTCTTTCGGGTAAGTATTGAACACGAAAGTGGCTTCTTTTTTTATACCACTCTCTTATTCATCTTTACTCTCCAAAAGTAACTAAAAATCTTATGAGCACTATTCTTGTAACGGGCGCTACCGGACATTTCGGCAAGGCAGCCATCGAATCACTGGCAAAGAAAGGCGTTGAAGCATTCGCTCTCGTGCGCAGCGAAGCAAAGGCCGGCGATCTTAAAAATGTACGGTTTGGTGATTATGACAACTATGAGTCCCTTGTGAAAGCATTCAAGGGCATTGATAAGCTGCTGTTTGTTTCATCGAGTGATGTGGTAGCAAGAGTACAGCAGCATGAAAATGTAGTGAAGGCTGCAAAAGCGGCCGGCGTGAAGCATGTTGTATATACCAGCTTCCTCGCAAAGAATGAAGGCCCCACTTCGCCGATCGCCATGATAACCGACTCACATTTGAAAACAGAGAAGTGGCTGAAGGAAAGCGGGATCGCCTATACCATTCTGAAAAATGTGATCTATGCAGATTACATCCCGGTTACCCTCGGCGATAAAGTTCTTGAGACCGGTACGATCTATGCACCAGCAGGCGATGGTAAGACAGCATACGTGCTACGTTCGGAGATGGCAGAGATTGCTGCAAACATACTCACCTCCGAGGGACATGAAGGTAAATCGTATAAGATCACCAACGAGAAGGCGTGGAGTTACGACGACATCGCGAAGATCATTTCAGAGGCGACAGGAAAGAATATAAAGTATGTGTCTCCCACACCGGAAGAGTACTCAAAAACCCTGGAAGGCTTCGGCATTCCTGCGTTGGTGGTGAAGGTGATCACCGGGTTTGAAGTGGCGAAAGCGCAGGGAGAATTTGATATTACAGATAATACCGTGGAGAAACTGTTGGGAAGAAAACCGACATCGGTGGAATCTTACCTTAAGGAATATTATTCTTAAGAGAGATATTCGATAACTCCTTCTTTGATATTATTAAATGTGTTTGTCAGGATCTCTTCATCTTCTTCGAGCAACGTAACTCTGAATCCCGAAAGCTCCGAACAAAATGAAGAGATCGGCACAACACATACTCCTTTCGCGCCAAGCAGATAATACACAAATCGTTTATCCAACGGGATCCGGTCTTTCGTCCATCCTTCTACCAGTGTCCTGATCTTCTCATTTTCGATGCGAAGCTTCTGTCCTTCTTTCAACACACCATCCCTGAAAATAATGGTGTTGTAAAACGCTCCGTAGGTTTCATTGAACGTAAGCTGCGGAACACTTCCGAGGATCTTCGAAATGATCTTACTCCTCCGGCCAATGTTTTCGTTGGTTTGCTGACGATACGTTTTATATCGCGGATCTCCGAGGATCTCTGGTATGGCGAGCTGCGGCAGCTTCGTCGAACATACCTCGATCATCTTCGCGTTGTCGAGTGCTTCACAAAAACGATTGAAGTCGGCATCTTTATCGCGGTTGTAATATTCCATCCAGCCGCAACGTGCGCCGGGCCATGGAAGCTCTTTCGAAATTCCTTTTAATGAGATTCCGGGAACATCTTCGATCACCTCTGCCAGGGAATAAGCACGTGCACCGTTGTATGTAATGTTGAGATAGATCTCGTCGGTGATCAGGAACAGACCGAACTCACGTGCAATCGCCACAATTCTTTTTAACGTCTCGAGCGGGTACACCATCCCCGTTGGGTTGTCGGGATTGATAATGAGGATGCCGATAATGTTCGGGTTGTACTTTACTTTTTGATACAGGTCGTCGAGGTCCGGAAGCCAACGGTTGTTGGGATCGAGCACATAGGTGAGCGGGTTGTTGTTGGCATGAGCGCCTTCGGCACTGGAGTGGGTGCTGTATGCCGGCGATGGTCCTATCACCCGGCTGGTGGGAAGAATGTACTGATAGATCTTGGCGATGGCGTCGCCCAGTCCATTGAAGAAACAGATGTCTTCGGCAGTGATCTGCGCTCCACCCAGGGCGTTGGTCTGTGCGGCGAGGAACTCGCGCGTTTTCAAAATGCCCTTCGAAGGACAATAGCTGTAAGTATCGTCGATGCTGACGAGCCGCGCGATGACTTCTTTGATCCACGCGGGCATCTTATGATGTTTCTGGATTGGGTCGCCTATGTTTTCCCAAATGATGGGCAGGTCCATGTTCTGAAGTTGCACAGCCTTTTTGGCAATCTCACGGATCTCGTAACTGAGTTCGCTAGCACCTTCGCTAAGTAGTTTCTGACGCATGCTGCAAAAATAGAATTAATTGCCTTCGATTTAAACAGCAACTTGTCGATCATCACAAACCCAAAATATACAAAAAGAGTAGCTTTACGCTCATGTGCGGTATCACCGGAATTTACGCTTTCAACCTTGTTGGCAAACTTCATAAAGTAAACGTTACCGCTGCTACTATGGCTCTCGAAAAACGCGGGCCCGATTCGCAGGACATCCACCTCGAAGAATGGGTTGCGTTGGGTCACAGGCGACTTGCTATCATCGACACGCGCAGCATCGCCAACCAACCAATGTGGGATGAATCGAAGCGATACTGTATAGTATTCAATGGCGAGATCTTTAATTATAAAGAATTAAGAAAAGGGCTCGAAGCAAAAGGCGTCCCTTTCTTTTCAGATTCGGACACAGAAGTGCTTCTGAAACTCTACATGACCGAAGCAGAATCCTGTCTCAATAAGCTCAACGGTTTCTTTGCTTTTTGTATTTACGACAGGCAGGAACAGACTATGTTTCTTGCCCGCGATCGCTATGGTATCAAGCCACTCATCTACCAGTTCGATGAAGACAAATTTATGTTTGGCTCTGAAATGAAATCGATACTGGCTTATGGTGTCGAAAAAAAGATCGACTATTCGTCGCTGTACTTGTATCTGCAACTGAATTACATCCCGGGACCCGATTCGATCTTCACGAGTATAAAAAAACTTCAGCCCGGGCATTACATGAAAGTCTCCCGCGGCAAGTTCGATACACAGAAATATTACTCAATTCCACGGGGTGAAAACAACATCACTTACGAAGAAGCGAAAGAAAAACTGAAGACTCTTCTCGAAGAATCCGTAAAGCGACGTCTTATTGCCGATGTGCCACTTGGTGCATTCCTAAGTGGCGGTATCGATTCGTCAGTCGTATGTGCGCTGGCGGCTAAACATAAACCCGACCTGCACACATTCTCCGTTGGGTATCGTGACGAGAAATTTTTCGATGAAACAGAATATGCAGATCTTGTTGCGAAGGAATTCGGAACGAAACATACTGTGTTCTCATTGTCGAACTCAGATCTGTACAACAGTCTCGGGTCGCTCCTCGGCTATCTTGACGAACCTTTCGCCGATTCATCGGCTATCGCAGTAAATATCCTGAGCAAAGAAACACGTAAGCATGCGACTGTAGCTCTTTCGGGCGACGGCGCTGACGAGCTGCTTGCCGGTTACAATAAGCACGAGGCATTCTACCGGATGATGCATCCCGGCGCCACCGAGAATCTTGCGTTGATGCTCGCTCCTCTCGCGAAATTTCTCCCGCAATCGCGAAACAGCGGGTTCGCCAACAAAGTGCGGCAACTGAGCCGGTACCGCGAAGGACGTTCGCTCTCCGCGCAAGATCGATACTGGCGTTGGGCTACATTCGCCGACAAAGACCAGGCGATGAGCCTGCTTCACCCCGATCTGCGCACCAACTTCTTTTTGAAAGATTACGTGTCACGCCGCAAAGAAATTCTGTCAACCATACCCGACAACGCATCGATCAACGACGTGTTGCACACTGATATGAGGCTGGTTCTTCCTAATGACATGCTCATGAAGGTAGACATCGCGAGTATGGCCAACAGCCTCGAGGTGCGTGTTCCGTTCCTCGACTTCGAAGTTGTAAACTTCCTTTTCTCGCTGCCCGATGATTTCAAGATCAACGGCGACATGCGTAAACGGATCCTGCAGGATGCGTTCAAAGACATTCTTCCATCGAAGCTTTACAAACGTCCCAAGAAGGGATTTGAAGTACCGATGCTCAAGTGGCTTCGCAATGAACTGAAGCCGATGATCAAAGACGACCTGCTTTCACAGAAGAATGTGGAGGACCAGGGAATTTTTAACTACCCGGAGATCGAACGGCTGAAGCAACAACTTTATTCCTCAAATCCCGGCGATGTACATGCCAGGATCTGGGGACTGGTCGTTTTTCAACACTGGTATAAAAAATACTTCAAGACTACTTAGAGTCGCGAAGAGTAACGGTTCTGTTGAAGACTAAGTTGTTCGCCGACGAATCTGGATCAAGACAGAAGTATCCTAATCGAATAAACTGATATCGATCGGCAAGTGTAGCCTTCCGAAGGTTCTCCTCAGCAAACCCTTTCACGACCTTCAGCGAGTTGGGATTGATGTGATCTTTGAATTCACCTTCGGCAGCGTTCATGTCTTCGGCCGTAAAGAGTCGCTCGTACTGGCGAATCTCTACGGGCACGGCAGTCTTAACATCCACCCAATGGATAACGCCCTTCACGGCAACGCCGGAAGTATCGGAACCACTGCGGCTGTTGGGAACATACGTGCAACGAAGCTCTTTCACCGAGCCGTCTTCATTCTTGATGACTTCTTCACACTTAATAATGTAAGCGCTCTTCAATCGTACCATGCCGCCTGGTGAGAGACGGAAAAATTTCTTCGGAGGGTTCTCCATGAAGTCCTCACGCTCGATATAGATCTCGGGGCTGAATGGCATTTCGCGTTCGCCGGAGCTATGATCTTCAGGATTGTTTTCGCTGGGCAACATTTCTGTGCCTGTGTAGTTTGTGATCACAACCTTGATCGGGTCTATCACAACCATTCTTCGCGAAGAGATCTTGTTGAGATGTTCGCGCACGCAGAACTCCAGCAAGCTTAAGTCGATGAGATTATCGCGCTTCGCAACACCAATCTTATCGCAAAACTCACGAATGGCTTCGGGCGTATAGCCCCGCCTGCGCGCCGCGCTGATCGTAGGCATGCGGGGATCATCCCAGCCGTTAACAACTTTCTCGTTGACCAATTGGAGCAAGCGGCGCTTACTCATGACTGTGTAGGTCATGTTCAATCGCGCGAACTCGTATTGCTTCGAGGGATAGATCTCCAGCTTTTCAATAAACCAATTGTATAACTCACGATGCGGGATGAATTCCAGCGTGCAGATACTATGCGTTATGTTTTCGATAGCATCGCTTTGGCCATGAGCAAAGTCATACATCGGGTAGATGCACCATTTATCTCCGGTGCGATGGTGATGTGCGTGCTTGATACGATACAGGATCGGGTCGCGCATGTGCATGTTGGTATGCGCCATGTCGATCTTCGCACGAAGAACTTTCTCGCCGTCCTTATATTTTCCGGCGCGCATGTCTTTAAACAGCTCCAGGTTCTCTTCTATACTTCTGCTTCGGAAGGGACTGTTCGTTCCAGCCGTTGTGGGAGTTCCTTTCTGTGACGCGATCTCTTCGCTCGTACTATCGTCTACATACGCCAGGTTGTTTTTGATAAGCTTCACCGCGAAGCCGTACAGCTCTTCGAAGTAATCGGATGCGTAGAGTTCGTTGGCCCATTCGAAGCCGAGCCACTTCACGTCGTCCTTAATGCTGTCTACGTACTCGATGTCTTCCTTTACGGGATTGGTGTCGTCGAAACGAAGGTTGGTTTTACCGCCGTACTTTAGCGCGAGGCCGAAGTTGAGGCAAATGCTTTTGGCGTGGCCAAGGTGCAGGTAGCCGTTGGGCTCCGGCGGGAACCGCGTGATGATGCTCTTATATTTACCCGCCTCCAGGTCAGCGTCGATGATCTCCTCGAGGAAATTGGGTCCTTTCTCTTCTGTCATACCAATCTTAAAAAGTGTCAAAAATAGTAGAACTTTCGCCAACTAGGTTCGGTTATTTTAACCAAAATGCCTTTGAAAAATCTCTTTATCAAAAACATGGTCTGCGATCGCTGCCGGATGTCGGTGAAACAGGTTCTCGACGACATGAAGGTTCTGTACCGGCGGATCGACCTGGGCGAGGTGGAACTCGCCAACGAGATCACCGAGATATTGGTTGGGCAGTTCAGGGAGCGCATCACGCCTCTTGGCTTCGAATTGATCGAAGATAGAAACTCGAGGGTGATCTCAAAGATCAAGGCCGGAGTGATCGATCTCATTCGTGGGAACAACACCAAAAAGATCAAGCTCTCGGCTCATCTTTCGGAGCATCTCAATAAAGACTACAACACGTTGAGCACCTTATTTTCTCAAGTGGAAGGCATCACCATCGAGCAGTTCTTCATCCTGCAAAAGATCGAATACGTGAAAGAGCTCCTCGCCTACGATGAACTTTCACTGAGCGAGATCGCCCACAAACTTCAGTACAGCAGCGTTCAACATTTATCTAACCAGTTCAAGAAAGTAACGGGACTTACACCCAGTCATTTTAAGTCTATCGGTATTGGCCGCCGGACACCTATTGACAGGATATAAATCTTACTGAAAATTATATACATCCCGGGGGAAGAGGGCCACGTATCTTTATACCATGACACACACTTATAAGGTTACTGGCATGACTTGCAGCGGCTGCGCTGCCACCGTTCAGAAAGCCCTTCAAAAAGTTGACGGCGTTACAGGCGTAAACATCGACTTACAAAAATCAGAGGCGCTGGTGGAGATGCATCATCATATTACAACGGGTTCACTCCAGGCGGGACTTGCATCCTATCCTTCGTATGCACTGACAGAACCTGGTGGTGTGATTAAAGAACCTTCGATAGAATGGAATGATAATTCAGTTTGGCGACGCGCTGCATTCAACACACTGAATTGTCTCATCGGTTGTTCGATCGGCGACTTCGCCATGATCTTATTCTTACAAAAATTTTATCCGTCGACATCCATGACGGCGCAGATGATACTGGCTGTGATTGCCGGCCTGCTGACGTCGGTACTTTTTGAGACCATACTGCTTCGCACACGCGAAAAGTTTGCATGGCCGGCGGCTCTTCACACGGCATTGTCGATGTCGTTCATTTCGATGGTGGCGATGGAGGTTGTCATGAACTTTACCGACTTCATGATCACCGGCGGCAAAGCAGCGTTTGGAAACCCGATGTACTGGACCGCGCTGCTGGTATCAATGGTTGCGGGATTTTTGGCACCGCTGCCGTATAATTATTATAAGCTTAAGAAGTATAATAGGGCTTGTCACTAGTCCCGAATTCGTATCTTGCTAGAATGATCTTACTCCGTTTCCTGGATGTTTTCAGTCCAGAAGAAGTTCTCCGCTTCGGCGGACTCACTTTACTGCTGTTGATCGTCTTCTGTGAAACGGGTGTCTTCTTCGGATTCTTCCTTCCAGGCGACTCTCTCCTGTTTACCGCGGGGCTTCTCACCAACCACAAGATCATCGACATTCCTGTTTGGCAACTGATCCTGTTCGTCATCATCGCTGCTGTTGCGGGCTCTACTGTCGGATATCTGAGTGGCCGTTGGGCACACGGCTATCTTATCAAGAAAAAAGAAAATTTCTTCTGGAAGAGAGAATACATGGACATGACCCGTGCGCTTTATAAAAAATATGGCGCGATGGCGTTCATCATCGGGAGATTCCTTCCTGTGGTAAGAACATTCGTCACGATCATGTCTGGCATGGTGCGGATCGACTTCAAGATCTTTTTTATTTTCAACGTGATCGGCGTTAGCATTTGGGTGATTGCAATGGTGATGGCAGGATATGCCCTTGGAAATATATTCCCGAACATCCTGGATTACCTCGAGATCATCGTGATAGCGTTGATCGTGTTAACGGCGATACCGATTATTTTTCAGTTCAGAAAACATCGGACGGAGAACAGATCTAAGCAGGCACCCTGATCATTTCCCATAAATATCATTCAACACTCCTGCCATTCTGATTCCCGCAGCGAGCAGCCTTTCTCTTACCAACGGCAGGTTTTTGTAAGAATAAGCATAACCAAGATTGCCATTGCCAACATCATATACTCTCTGGCGATAGCTCATCGATTCGATAGCCCAGTCGCGAACGGAACCACTTTGATATTTTTTAATAGTAGCTGCATCGGGTTCGCCGAGTGATTGTGCCAGTTCTGTATAACTCAACTTCGTTCCGTCGATGATATCGGAATCCCAAACACGATGGAGATTCGAGTTACCGCCAAACCATTTCACCTGCACTTTATTTCCTCCCTGGTCGTCGCAGCAACCAACATGCAATGGCTGATGTATGTCACCAATCAGGTGAATGAGAAACTTAATGTTCCTGATCTCTGATATGCGATCGAGCTTGCCTGATTTCAATTCGGCGATCACCCGTTCGATGGTCATGATCACATCGCCGTTCGGATTTTTCTTCGCCTGGTCGTAAGTCTGACCGGTTTCGATTGTCACCCAATGATAATCGGTAGCGTAATCGTACGTCGAGTCGGAACGAATATCGTCCATCCACGTGCTTGCCATCGCCAATGACTCTTGTCCGAGCAATGCTTCGATGCGCTTCTTCGCTTTTTTGTTGAGATGGTTCTGTGCGATCATCCCGGTAACACGGTGACCAGTGGCGCCCCAGCCGTACGACTGGCAGACAAATGCAACTACGAGAATGAAAGTTATCCAACGACGCATGAGAAATTAGTTTGACGTTAAGATGCAAATAAAGCTATCGAAACCATTTTTTGCCACATTATTATTATCTTAACATTAATCCCTCCAGAGATGCTCAAATTCATCGCGATCGATCATTAAGAATCGCGGAATTTCAAGATGTTTATACCCTGATGCGATACGATTACATTATTTCTGGTGCTGGTTGTGCGGGGCTGACGTTGGTGATGCGAATGATCGCGTCGGGAAAATTCTCTGATAAGAAGATCATGATCGTTGACCGGGATCTCGCGCCTCGCAACGACAGGACGTGGTGTTTTTGGGAAAAAGAAAATGGTCTGTTCGAACCAATCGTGTTCAGGCAATGGCCGGACCTCTATTTCTACGGCGAGAATTTCGAAAGCCTGCTGAAAATCGAACCGTACCGATATAAGATGGTACGAGGTCGCGATTTTTACGAACATTGTTTCACCACCATCAAACAACATCCTTCGATCGAGTTGAAACAGGGTAAGATCGAATCACTGCACTCATCGAAGAAAGGTGTGTTTATAAAGATCGATGGCAATCACTACGAGGCAGATTATGTTTTCAACAGCATTTTATTCGACGACCCGGCACATCTGAAAAAAGGCGGACAGTATTATTTTCTGAAACAGCATTTCAAAGGTTGGGTGATAAAGACGGAGAAGCCGGTGTTCGATCCTTCGAAGGCAACGCTCATGGACTTTCGTCCTTCGCAAGCACATGGAGCCACGTTTGCTTACGTGCTGCCATTCTCGGATGACACGGCGCTTGTTGAGTACACGTTGTTCACAAAAGATCTTCTGAAACCCGAAGAATACGACGAAGCGCTGAAGGCCTACATCCAGGCGTATGTGACACAAGAAAATTACACGATAGAAGATTCGGAGTTTGGTGTGATCCCGATGACCAACTATCCATTCAAGCCCAACGATGGAAACATCGTGAACATAGGAACGGCGGGTGGACAAACAAAACCATCGAGTGGGTATACATTCCAGTTCATTCAAAAGTACACGAAGACTATTGTCGACACGATGATTGCTACCGGGCAGCCGTTTGTGTCGGCGGAAACCGCCGGGCGTTTTTCATTTTATGATTCCACGCTGCTCCAGGTGCTCGACAAAAAGAAGGTGGAAGGAAAAAAATTATTCACCGACCTGTTTCGTCATGGTGATGTGCAGACGGTGCTGAAGTTTTTGGATAACGAGACTAGTTTTCGTGAGGACATCAGCATTATGAGGCGATTGCCGAAGGGCAAATTTGCGATGGCGGCATTACGGGAAATCTTTAAAGTGTAACAGGCGTTCAGTAGATTCTTCTCTAAAGAAATTTTTATGAGAAGAATTAAAGCCTTTCTGCGTTTGATCTTCGGTTTTTCGAAAACTGAAACGAACGCGTTTCTTGTTTTGCTTCCGCTGATGCTTATAGTCATCGTATCGGAACCAGTTTACCAGACATACTTCATGTACAATAAACCTGACAATCTTTCGGAGCAAAGAGTTGTCGATAGTATCGTTGCGATTTGGGAGAAGCCGAAGGAAATCAAGACAGATTCATTTAAAAGATCTTATCATAAGCGTAAGGTTTTCTTAAAGCCGAAGGCCAGGCCGCAGGCGAAATTCGATCTTAACCTCGCCGATACAACTCAACTAAAATCTATCTATGGGATCGGTACTGTCATCGCCAAGCGCATCATTGCCTATCGAACCAACCTGGGTGGATTTATTTCGGACGACCAGCTGTATGAAATATGGGGATTAGATTCCACGGTAGTAAGCAGGCTGGCCGATAAAAGTGTAATTGCACCCGGTTTTACGCCCAACAAACTGGCAATCAATCGTTGCAGCGAACAAGACCTCGCCCGTCATCCATACCTGCGAACTAAATTGGCCCGTGCAATCGTTAATTACCGGTTTCAGCACGGAAATTTTGCCTCAATCGACGATATGAAGAAAATAGGGATCATGGAGGAAAAAATTTTTCTCCGCATTAAACCATACATTACCTTGGAATAAGATTGGAAAAGGAAGCTACTAAAAACCTACTCAGGAATTTCCTGCGCCGGCTTACGAACCTGTCGGGCAGGAACAGGTCACTATTTCTGCCACGTCTTTATACGGAGCAGTTCATCGACGTTCACTCATTCAGTTTTCTGAAAAACAAGAGTTCCTTCAACATCATCGAGAACCTGATCGCCGGCAAGGGTTCGCTGCTTTGCGCAGAGGTCGACAGCCGGATGGAAGCCAACAATATTGCGAGCAAGAAGCTGAAAGTGCTTCAGCGCACCGACAAGTTCCTGTACGAAGAGCGTGGCTCGCGCGATCTTTATGTCGGTTGGCCGTTTGTGCACGGAAAATTTCTCGATGGCACCCTAGTCCGTTGCCCGCTGTTGTATTTTCCTGCAGAGCTGAAGCTCGAAGAAGGTCAGTGGAGTCTTCATCTGCGGTCGGATGTCGATATCACGTTCAATAAGTCGTTCCTCCTCGCCTACTCTTTCTATAATAAAGTACAGCCTAACGAAGCACTTCTCGAAGAAGACTTTGCAGATCTGGATAAAGACAGTACGGTTTTCCGGACAACAGTTTATCAGATGCTCCAGAAGAACAACCTGGAGATCAACTTCAACCCCGACAATTTCCGCGACGAACTTATATCATTCAAAGACTATAAGAAAGACGAGTTCGAAACTGTTTACGGCAACGGTCAACTGAAACTCATTCCCGAAGCCGTACTCGGTATCTTTCCGCAAGCCGGGTCCACGCTCGTTCCCGATTATCTCGACCTCATCGAAAACGAAAAGATCAACGACCTCGAAGACTTCTTCTTCCAGAGAACACATCGTGAAAAAGATTCTGACGGAATTTTTCTGCAGGATGTTCGTGAAGAGAAAGTTTACTCCGTTTTTCCGCTCGATGTATGGCAGGAGAATGCACTCAAAGGCGTAAAACTTGGTCACTCCTTAGTCGTGCAAGGTCCTCCCGGCACCGGTAAGTCGCAACTTATCTGTAATCTCATCAGCGACTTCATCGCCAGCGAGAAACGCGTTCTCGTTGTTTGTCAGAAAAGAGTCGCGATCGATGTCGTCTACAATCGTCTCAAAGAAAAACGTATCGACGATTTTATCGGTCTCGTTCACGACTTCCGCGACGATCGAAGGGCGTTGTACGATAAAGCTGCGCGACAGATCGAACGCATCGAAGAATATAAGACACGCAACAGCAGTCTCAACACGATACAACTCGAGCGCACGTTCTTCGAAGTGAGTCGTAAGATCGACGTGTTGTGCGAAGAGCTCGAGAACTTTAAGAGAGTTTTGTTCGACGACACCGAATGTGGTCGTTCTATCAAGGAGATGTATCTCACATCCGACCTCTCACAGCCAAGCATTGAGCTTAAACAAGATCTTTCGCATTTCAAATGGAGTGAAGTTGAAGCGTTCCGCAAGAAACTGAAATCATACGCGCGCTTCGCACAGAAGTTCATGCAGGAAAATTACCCGTGGCGGGTACGCAAATCATTCTCCGATTATACCATCAACGATCTTAAATCGCTGAAGTCGGCGCTCACGCAGATCAGGCCGTGGTTCGAAGGCATGCAGGCTTCAATGCAAAAGATCGCCGGCAAGTCTGTTGGCTGGGAAGAATTCGAACTGTACGTCGAGAAAGACAATCTTCTTGGAGAAGCCATCGAAGCGCTCTCGCACGAAAAAGTGTACGAGAACTTCCAGTACATCGTGCACGAGCCCGAAGAAGAAACCAACTCGCTTTGGCTGGCTAACATGGAAAAGATGATGGTCGATTGCTTCGAGCACGAAGGCCCCGAGTTATCTGTTCCCACAGCGGAGCTCGGAAAATTCCAGCAAGTTCTCGATCGAAGCATGAAGTCACGCAGAGGGCTGATCGGTTTCATCCGCTGGCAGTTTTCGAAAGACAAAGTCCTGATCACGCGCATCCTTTTGAGCAACAGTCTCAAAGCGAACCGCGATGGTTTCAGGATGCTGGAACGGATGCTCGACCGCAGACTCAACCTCGAACATAATCTCACCAAGCTTCGCAGCAAGAACTGGATCAAAGACCTGCCTCCGTGTAAGACCGCCGATGATCTCACCGAGTGGTTCAGCTATCAACAAAATGCAACGCTGGCGAAGTCACACCTGCTCACGTTGCGTGGACTGAAGTCATTACTCGATCCGTTGCAGTTTACACGCAAAGAATATGTCGACAAGCTACGGCAGATCCGCGAGTTGGCAGCGAGCTTCCCCGTGCAACGCGACAAGTGGAAACAATGGTTGCTGCCCGGACAGATCCGCCAGGTTGCCGAACATCCAACATGGGGAAAAGAACTGGAAAAAGTTATACTCGAAGACTTCGACGCACTGTGTGATTTCGACAGGCTTTCTGAAAGCATGTTGCCCCACGAAAGGCAGATCATCAATAAACTGACTGATCTTCACGGTCAGTGGGACGAAAATGCGTTCGACACAACATTCTTCAACAGTCTTTGTCTTGCGTGGATCGATCATATCGAATTTAAACATCCTGAACTTAGAATTGTTTCTACCGGACAAGTTGAAAAGCTGCAGGAAGAACTCCAGGCGCTGATCGATCAAAAAGAAAATATCGGTGCCGAGATCCTTCTCATGCGCGCACGTGAACGAATGGTTGATAACCTCGAGTTCAACCGGCTCAACAATCGTGTTACGTATCGCGATCTTTCACACCAGCTCACGAAGAAGAAAAAGATCTGGCCGATCCGAAAAGTGATCAGCGAATTCGAAGACGAGATCTTCAGGCTTCTCCCCTGTTGGATGGCTTCACCGGAGTCGGTCTCGTCGATCTTCCCGATGAAAGATCTTTTCGACGTGGTGATATTCGACGAAGCTTCGCAGTGCTTTGCGGAGCGCGGAATACCTGCTTTGTATCGCGGCAAGCAGGTGGTTATCGCCGGCGATCACCAGCAGTTACAACCGTCGGATCTTTATCAATCGCGATGGGAAGGCGAAGAAGAGGAAGACAATCCCGATCTCGAAGCCCTGTCGTTGCTCGATCTCGGCAGAAGATATTTGCAGGAGGTCTCACTCAACGGTCACTACCGAAGCCAGGTGCCGGAGCTCATCCAGTTCTCCAATCAACATTTCTATAAAGGAAAACTGCGTGTGTTGCCCGACCGCTACAAGATCAACGAACGTGAGCCGGCAATTCAGTACATCAAGACGAACGGCCAGTGGAAAGATAATGTGAACCAGGAAGAGGCTGCTAAAGTTGTTGATTTGATTCGTCAGCTGACAGCGGAACAGCCCGGCAAAGAGATTGGAGTCATCACATTCAATGCATTGCAACAGGCCCTCATTCTCGACCTTCTCGATGATGCTGCGAAGACTTTCAATTGGAAGATCCCGGATTCGTTGTTTGTGAAAAACATCGAGAATGTACAGGGCGACGAACGTGACATTATTATTTTCTCGATCGGCTACGCTAAAGATAGTCGTGGTAAAGTGAACACGCAGTTCGGAAGCCTGAATCTTACTGGCGGCGAGAACAGGCTGAACGTAGCTGTAACACGTGCAAAGGAAAAGATCATTATCGTTGCGAGCATCGAGCCCGAAGATCTTAAGGTAGAAGATTCGAAGAACCGCGGACCGAAGCTGCTGAAAGAGTATCTCGTTTACGCGAAAGAATCGTCGCATCGCAGTGGTCCTGCCTCTGTTTACGAAGTCGATCGTCACCCAGAGTCGTGGTACCTGAAGCGCGTGATCAAAAATGAGATACATTACAGTTTTACGCTAGAGAGCAATGTGCCGTTCTGCGATTTCATGATTGGTCACAACGATCAGTACACTACGTTGCTGTTAACCGATGACGATCATTATTACGAAAATCCGTCGGCTAAGTCGGCGCATGGTTTAATACCGCGTGCTTTGCTGCAAAAGAACTGGAAGTATAAGATGCTTTACAGCAGGAATCATTGGTTGAATCCGGAGAAATTCTGGAATGAGATCAAGAAGATGGTTTGACCGGATTGCCCGGATAAACCGTGCAATGACGCTTCGTTACTTCCGATAATCCAACGCTGGTTTTCTGTCTCCTACCAATGCACTGTATTTAAAATCTACTGGTCTTCTCTCTTTAAATTCCTTCCATGCTTCTTCAATCAACTTCGGGTCGCTGAAGAGATCGATAGCCGTTCCTGCTAACGTTTTTGCGGCAACCATCATTCCCTTGTTGCCGATAGACATGCCGCCGGCCGCAACGGCTTGCCAGCTGTGCGCCGGTGTTCCGGGAACCCATGTTGCTACGCTCAGCCCGGCGGTTGGCACCACCCAGCTCACGTCGCCAACATCGGTGCTTCCCGTTTTATCGTTGTTCGATTGGTAAGCGATGATACTGTTTGTTGTCTCGGGTTTGGGTGGCGTTGTGGTGAGTGTCTTCTGAATTTTTTCAGCGAAGTCTTTCTCTTTATCGTCGAGCGTGTAGCCACCGACAAGCCTGAGATTCTTATCCATTGCATCCGAAAGTTCTTCGTTGGTGAGAATGTTGTACACGCCGCCGGTCAGTTCGAAGTCCATTTTCGTTTCGGTGCCCAACGCGGCACCTTCGGCTGCTTTTACAACACGCTCCCATATCGATACCACCTGGTCTTTTTCGGGATGACGTACGTAGTAATAAACTTCAGCGAATGCGGGAACGACGTTCGGAGCTTCACCACCGCGTGTGATCACGTAATGGATCCTCGTCTCCTGCGGAACATGTTCGCGCATCATGTTCACCATGTTGTTCATTGCTTCGACAGCATCGAGTGCAGAGCGACCACGTTCGGGCGATCCGGCAGCATGCGAAGCAATGCCATGAAACCTGAACTTACCTGATTTATTTGCGAGTGACGACCCGAACGTTGCCGAGTTCTGTGAAGATGGATGCCAGTGCAGAACGATATCGACGTCATTAAACAAACCATCGCGAACCATATAAACTTTTCCGGAGCCACCTTCTTCGGCAGGAGTTCCATACACACGAATGGTTCCTGATCTTTTATTGGCGATCATCCAGTCTTTTACAGCAATGCCGGCTGCCGATGAAGCCGTTCCGAAAAGATGGTGGCCACACGCATGGCCCGCAGTACGGCCAGCAACAGGTTTCACTTCGGGTACTGCATCTTGCGAAAATCCCGGCAGCGCATCGAACTCTGCAAGAATGGCGATGACGGGCTTGCCACTTCCATACGACGCAATGAATGCTGTCGGAATACCGGCCACGCTCTTCTCTACTTTGAAACCGGCTTGTGTTAATGTCTCCTGCAGAAGTTCGGAGCTCTTCACTTCCTGGTATCCAACTTCTGCAAACTCCCAAATGCGATGCGCGACATCCACATACTGATCTCTCTTCGAATCAATCGACTTAAAGACGTCTTGCTTCGTCTTTTGCGCCAGCGCTACCCCGGAAACAAATGCTAAAATCAGCAGTGAGAATTTTTTCATAAATAAGGTTATGTAAAAGTTTGCGAGTACACAAGTTTTTTGTGGTAGCTTAACTGTCATGAAAAGGAGTATCGTCTTATTTCTTGTTTGCGTTGGCTTCAAAATTCTTGCTCAAAGTCCCGTTGCCAACGCGCCTCTGATAAAAGAAGGTGAAGGACCATTCTCACAAATGATCATCCGCGGTGCAACATTGATCAACGGTACCGGTGCACCGCCCATCGGACCAGTTGATATCGTGATCGAACAAAACAAGATCACCAACATCGCGACGGTTGGTTTTCCCGGTGTACCCATCGACGAAAAAAATCGGCCGAAGCTTGCAGCAAACGGCAAGGAGATCAACGGAACAGGAATGTATGTGCTTCCCGGTTTCATCGACATGCACGGACATATCGGCGGTTCACAAGCTCCGTTTGCCGAATATGTTTTCAAACTATGGATGGCACATGGCATCACCACCATCCGCGATCCATCGGCTGGCAATGGTCTCGACTGGGTATTGGATCACAAAAGAAAAAGTGAACAGAATACGATCACTGCTCCGCGCATCAAAGCTTATACGGTGTTCGGACAAGGCAACACACAACCAATCAGCACACCAGAACAAGCCATTGCATGGGTAAGGAAAAATAAAGAGGCGGGCGCCGATGGCATCAAATTCTTTGGGGCTGCTCCCGAGATCATGGACGCTGCGTTGCGCGAGAATAAAAGACTTGGACTTCGATCGGCATGTCATCATGCACAGATGGATGTTGCGCGATGGAATGTTGTGAAGTCGGCCGAAGCGGGACTAACAACAATGGAACACTGGTATGGTTTGCCCGAAGCAATGTTTGTGGGTCAAACGATCCAGAATTATCCGTTGAATTATAATTATCTCAACGAACAGGATCGCTTCGAATATGCAGGACGTCTCTGGAAACAAGCTGCTCCGCCCTACTCCGAAAAGTGGAACGAAGTGATGAACAAGCTCCTGGCTCTCGACTTCACATTAGATCCTACTTACGATACGTACGAAGCAAGCCGTGATCTTCACCGTGCAAGAAGCCAAGAATGGCATGAGACATATACGCTGCCGCAGCTCTGGGCATTCTATCAACCCAATCGCGTGTCGCATGGATCTTACTGGTTCAATTGGGGAACGGAGCAAGAAGTAGCGTGGAAAGAAAATTTTCGTTTGTGGATGGCCTTCGTGAATGAATACAAGAATCGTGGCGGCCGTGTAACAGCGGGCTCCGATAATGCATTCATTTATCAACTCTATGGCTTCGGATATATTCGTGAGCTGGAATTGCTTCGTGAGGCAGGCTTTCATCCGTTGGAAGTAATCCGTTCTGCTACGCTCTACGGCGCACAGGCACTCGGTATGGAGAAAGAGATCGGCTCCGTTGAAGTTGGTAAGCTGGCAGATCTCGTGATCATCGATCAGAATCCTCTCGAAAACCTGCAGGTGCTGTATGGCACCGGCGCGCTTCGTCTCGACGAAAACAACAAACCGGTACGCGTTGGTGGAGTGAAGTATACGATCAAAGACGGGATCATTTACGACTCAAAGAAACTCCTCGCCGATGTAAAGAAGTTGGTTGATGCAGAAAAACAAAAGGCCGGGTTTGTATTGAAACAACCCGGCCAATGATTCTGAAGTCTAACGAACGTAATTAGTGACCCCTGTGATGCGATCCACCGCTACCGCTACCACCACCACCTCCTCCATGTGAAGGTGAAGATGACGGTGCTCTGAAATGTTGTTGCGCTGGGGCCGACCTAAACTGAGGTGTAGAAGACCTTAAGCCAGATGAGCTGCCCGACTGCGACCTTTGAAACGAAGGAGTGCTGGGTTGCGACCTCTGGAAAGTTCTCGATCCATTATTGGCCGGACTCGAAAACGTTCTGCTTCTGTTCACACTCAGGTTGTTATTGTTATTACTGTTATTGTTCTGCGACGATCTGTTACTGTTGAACTGATAACCGCTTCTTGTGCTGCTGTTATAGCCATTCCTCGTACGACCGGTATTATAATCGCTTCTTGTACGTCCGCTGTTGTAACGACCAGTCGAGTTGTTGTTACCGTTATTGTAATTATCGCGTGAGCCTCTGTGCTCGTTGTCGTAACGGTTATTGTAGTGTGCATAACCACCGCGATTGTATTGATAGCTGCGCGATGTATTCCTGAAGTTATTTATCTGGGTATAGTTACGGTTGTACACGATCACAGAAGTTGAACGATAAGGGCGGTACAGTGCAGCTCCGTAACCGATGCGGTGCCTGTAACACATTGCGTAGTAAGGTCTGTAAGGAGTCCAGTAGGGATACCACGAAGCCCAAACGATCGGTCTCCAAGGACGATACCAGTTAGCATAGTAACCCCAGCCCCAGGGCGACACCCATGGATTATAATAAGGGCCATATACATATTGTACAGAAGGCCATGCCGAAACATTCACTGTAGTTTGCGCGGTGCTGGTGCCGGCATTGACTTTTACTTCACTTGTAGGTTCGATGATCGTTTCAACTCCATAGACATCGGCATCACCAATGATCTGCAACACCGCGGTGCCATGGTCGCGTTTTTCGAGTTCGATCACGGCAACGTCCTGACTTTCGCTTGCTGAAACTACAGCAGTGAGAATGAAGTCGTGAACATTACCTTCCGTCTTATCACTAACGCGGATGTAGTCGATCTCTCCGTCGCCGTTGAGGTCGAGGTTGTTCACTTTTGAATCTGGTGAATTCAAGAGCTGTTCAAATTCTTGCGGTGACGCCGATTTCTTGAATAACTCTAAAGCGCCTTCCAGGCTGAAATTGTCGCCCGGGACTTCCTCTGTTGAGCTCGATTGAGCCGTTGCTACTAAACCCATCAGTAGGAAAGCAGCGACAGAGAAAAGAATTTTAAACTGCGTTTTCATGATAGACGATTTTATATAGTTACTAACGCATAGATCTGCAAAGAGGGCGCCAATTCCGGGAACTGGCATAAATACCATCGATTGCAGGCTAAATTAAAGCCCAATCACGTACGGTAATTCCCTTAACTGTTGTTAAAAATCCCCTCTCTTTAATCCTTTTTTAAGCTCGACCGTGTCTAATGCACCATGAGATCATCTTTACTAATCCTCAGCGCTGTTGCGATGTTCATCTTTTCGTGCGAAGATCGTTTCGACGAACAAGTTGATCCACCTGTACAACCATCGACAACACTCTTAAGCGGACAAGCTGTCATAAAAATATTACCGTCGCGTAAAGGATGGGTTGCTATTAAAGAAACATTGCAACCACAATTCTCAATAACTCAACCGATAAGAGAGATCTCGTGGATGAATAGTGATTTCACTCAGACATCAAACTTCAAACCTGATGATGGATGGTCGTTGATCGATGCGGTTGTGCACCCATCGGGACAGGTTACCGCAGTTGTTGTGCAGTTGGACATGAGAGGTGGCGCCGACCATGTGTGGCATATGAAAGCGCTGCGGTTCAAAACGGATGGATCTATGGTTGAATCGGAGTTATCGCCACTTCCGATTACAAACGACCCGATTCCTTTTTTTCCGTTGTCGTACGATCGGGTGAAGCTTGTTGCCTTTGGTGAAAATGTCTATGTGGTGGCGCGATGGAAATACAATTACATAGAAGCATCGAGACTTATATTTATCAACAACCAACTAACTGTGGATTGGCAAAAGGTTGTTGAGCCCGATCATTATGTTGGATTAATCGGGATCATTGGCGGTGGCTTTGATAATTTTCACCAGGGTGATCGCTATTGCTTTGTGTATGCTGATGTAGATAGCAAGGGAGATCTTTACGTTGCTGCGCCGAGCACCGAAGAACTGTTAATCAATCATGATTCTTATTTCAGTGAGGATCTTACTGCGTCGGCGGATCCTGCTACTTACGATTATGGAGTGGCTGTGCTCACTAAATTTTCGTCGGAAGGTGAAAGGTTGTGGGCGAAGCTCGAAGGGCATGCATCGAACACGAGATTGCTTGGCATGCGTGTTGGCAATAACAGTGTTTATTTTATCGGGCGACAAAAGACAGGCACGGAAGCAAACTCGTGGGATGCGTGGGTGTATGCTGCCGATGCGCCTGCCGGGAGTAAATTATATGAGAGCACGATCGATGTCCAGGATGGCGACATGTTTTGGGACTTGCAGCCTTTGCAGGATGGCGGCGCGATTGCGGTAGGATCGACGGGATATACCCAGAACCCGTCGGGATTGAGTGTGAGCGATGCACGCAAGGCGCTGGCGGTTGTGCTTGATGCGCAGGGAAAGATGACAGGGGCCGTAGAGCTCCCGCAAGGTCCGGTTGAGCGGGGCAGTGAAGCGATGTTCACAAAAGTTTTAGGTGATGGAAGCATTGTGGTGTCGGGAGTGCATAATGCTCCCGGCACACATGCACCGGTTTATTGCGATGGGTTTATTGCTGTGAGAGGAATGGAGAAGCAATGATTTTTTTCCTATTTTCGGTGGAACCTAAAAAGAAAAAATCGCATGAAACATCCTATCGATTTCTATTACACCCTCATTGAGGAAGCATTAGCAGAGTACAATTTCGATCCAAAAACCGCGCGTGGCCCGCAGCCCGGTCAGTGGAACCTGAAATTCGGATCGGCGAGCATCTGGGCCGACGTATTTCAATCGAAAGACGCACAAGGAAACCTCACTCAATATGGATACTTCCAGGCATTAGCACTCGTGTGCGACGTACCTGTCAACAACCAGGCAATCTTCACAAAAGAATTACTCGAGATCAACCACTCACTCTACGGCGTGGCCTTCACGATCTTCAAGGATAAAGCATATATCAAAGCTATCCGCGAGCTGGAAGGACTCGACAAATCGGAAGTGAAAGCAACATTCGACCGCGTAAGCATTTATGCTAACGACTGGGACGATAAGCTGAAACAAAAATATTTCGGCTTTAGCGACGGCGGACGAGGCTAAACAATTTTTTTCCCGGTGTGAAAGCCGAGAGGAGCTCTTCCGGAATTGACCTCCCTGATCTCAAACTCTTTCACATCATCGAAGATGATCGCCTCCAGCATTTGCGGAGTGCGATCTTCTTTTTTCATGCCAGCCAGGCGAAGGTTCTGATTTCTGATCACCTCTCCTACAACCTGCCGCACACTTCGTGCATTGCCGAAATGTTTGTCGCGGCCCTTGTGTAAGAAATCAAAATATTTTTTCAGGTGATCGGCGGATGCATCATCGGGCCTCACAGCTTCCTTGGCGAAGATCGACATCGCTATCACGTGCATCTCATCGGGGGAATAATCTTCGAAGAAGAAATACTTATCGAAGCGCGAACGCAATCCAGGGTTCGATGAAATAAACTCCTGCATGTTGTCGGTATAACCCGCAACGATAACACCGAACTTACCACGAAGGTCCTCCATCCTCTTCAGGATCACCTGGATAGACTCTCCACCGAAATCGTGTTGTGCACCGCTTTCGTTCGCCAGGGAATAAGCTTCGTCAATAAACAAAATTCCGCCCATGGCTTCGTTGATCTTGTCGCCGGTCTTGATAGCGGTCTGTCCAACATAACCTGCAACGAGTGCCTGCCGGTCTACCTCCACAAGGTGACCTTTCTCGAGGATACCAAGTCCCTTATAGATCTTTGCAATTATGCGGGCAACGGTGGTCTTACCAGTTCCAGGATTTCCTGTGAACACTGTATGCAATGAGAATCTGTTGAGAATATCTTTTCCGGACTCCTGGTAGAAGCGTACGAGCTTCACCATTTCGTTCACTTCGTTCTTGATGTTCGTGAGGCCTGTAAGTGAATTGAGCTCTGCGAGACTTTCAAACAGAATATCATCAAGGCTCTTATTAGGTGCGGGCGCAGAACCCTGCGAACCTGTTGCCTTCAGCATAGCCTCCGAATCGGTGATGATGGATACCGCGCCTTCTTCGTTAGTTTCACCAACGCGGAATGGAACGGTAGCGATGAGTGTGTCCATGAAAACAACTTCCATGGTATACAGATCGTCCTTCCATGTGCCGGCGGTGTCGCTTCCCCATGCGGGATAGAGATAGTATAACTGGCCGGCGGAATTAGGTTGTATATAGACCAATCGGGCGCTCTTTCCTTTAGCCTGGCCGGCGTCGTTCGCGAAGTTGAAGACCACCTCTATATAATAGTCGCTGTTGGTCTTGTTCTTGAAACAGAACTCGCCCCAGACATAACGCGTGTCTTTAGAGCTGAACTTGTTGAGATATTTTTTTGTCGGTGTAGACGATGCTTGTCCATCGCCTTCGAACAACTTAATGGTTTCGATATCGAAGAAGAGGTTTTCGCCGGCCTTCGAAGGACCGATGTCTTCGATGTAAAATTTTCCTTCGCCGATCTTTACGCCGTCGATGTGGGCTTCCCACGAGTAATTTCCTTTAGTCCAGTAAGCTCCGGGAGTTGGATTGCCCCACGAGTCGCGGATGTAGACGATGTTCTCGTCTTTAGAAATCTTTCTTGGTTGCGAAAGGTTGCAGAGCTCGCGACTGCTGCTTCCATTGAGATAAAAACACTTCAGTGCGATTGTCGCTTCCCAATCCTCTTCGTCGAACAGTTTATTATAGAACGAAAGCTCTACACGCAGGTGGGTGGTTTCGTAACGATCGTAGACCTGGCGATATTTCTTGGTGCCGTCGGCCATCCATTCGTCAGACGAGTGTACTCTTATTTCCTTGAATTTGAATTTTGCCGGCGGTGTCTTCGGTCCGCTCCCATCTTGTTGATTTTCGTTGCTCCAGGACATTTTCGTAGATGTTGGGAAGGTAAATTAAACAGCCTTCGGCCAAAATTCAAATTTCAGAAAAACAGCTGTTTTACACGCGGATCCCGCAATGCAAGTCCTGCCCACATGAGCGCACAGAAAATGATCGGGAATGCGAAAGGTGCACCAGATCTCATCATGACCGACACGGCGCCGCCGAGATAAGCTGTGACTAATATTGCACCGAGAAACGCAGTGCGTGGAATGATGTGGATGATCGTAAAGGCGGTAAGCAGGTAACCGATTGCAGGAACGAGTTCCACAGGCCAGCCGAGCTGCGTGCTGCCTTCCATGGAAGGTGCGGCCTTCGCAATCTTCATGATGCCATCCACCAGGAAGAATAAAGTAGTGATCACTGTAAGAACCCAACCGGTTATTCGGGCTCCTTTAGAGGGGGTATTATTTGTTTCCATTTTGGTTAAGAATTTTAACGAAGATAAAGGATAGCGCATCCCCCTAATAGGGTGCATTTCCGAATTACTTCGAGGGCAAATGCGACAAAAGGGATATTTTTAGCTTATGAAAACTCTGCTACGTCTTTCGTTGGTGTTGGCCCTCTGTTTCGTCTCCTTTTCATGTTTCCCCCAGGACTATGTTATCCTGGGCGACTCCGTGCAACTGTTTGGAAGCGTGAGACCTTACGGTGAGGGAAAAATATTGCATATAGATGAAGACAGGGGACACGCCGTTACGTCTACGACCCATCACCTGATAAAGAACATATTTTCACTCAATGAAATCTCTGAATATCGCGACGGCTTCGACATCTATAAAGTCTTCAATATTGATGGTAAATATATTCCGTACGAGGAAGTAGTTACCGGGGAAGTTTACTTATACAAAAAAGGAAATCACTATCTCCTTAAAACAAGAGACAAACTGACCGAGCTTCGCCGAAGTAATTTTCGTTCGGTGTTGAATGAGTCGCTCGATTGTGTAGGAGATAAGAAACTGATGTCGAATGTCGGTTACTCGAAGGTTGCGCTCAAGAGGATTGTAACTTCCTCGAATGAAGGTACCTGCGATCTCTTTTTTGTATCGTCTTATCACAAGTTTGGAATTTGGGCGGGATACAATTGGATGTTCGTTTCACTTCATGAAAACCAGGCTGCGAAATCCGATGTTCGTGGCAACAGCTATTCGGTAGGCGCATTCTATGAAGCACCGTTGCCAACAAAACTTCCCCGGCTGTTCTTCTACGCCGAGATCTTCAAAATCTTTCCGTACAACGTAGACGCAGAATACAAGGATGTATATGCTAATACCAACTATTTAACTATGACGTATCAGTCTACAGTGGTAAGTCCCGGCTTTAAGCTGACCACGGCTGAAGGATCGATAAAACCATACTTTAAGTTTGCACCGGCGATATCGTTCACCCGCGTAACCTCGCCCACGGGCATACGCGCGAGAAGCAATGATCAAAAAGTGATTGACATTGGTCCACAAGATTATATGCAGATAGGTTTTAATACTACTGTAGGAGTTCAAATTCCCGTTGGGATCCGTAAGAATATTCATGCCGAGATCAAAGTCTTTGATTCCTATCGCAATGAAAGAGCCGTGTATGAAACGTCAATGAGGTCGGCTTCGCTGATAGTAGGTTTCAGTTTATAAGGATCTCGTGAAAGCTTAATTACACCATGACCAGAATATCGCTTCTCCTCTGCCTTCTTTTTGTCACTTTCAACAGTTTTGCACAAGTCAGCGCCTTTCAGCCAATCAACCGTGGGCAAGATTACATAATCGTAAACGACAGCCTTCGTCAAGGCAAGGTTCGCCCTTATGGCAAGGGACGAATAGTATTACAGGAGTACGAAACACAGGCAGGTATCGGTGCCGGTGGAACAGTCTACAATCTCAGCCGGATAAGTGAATACAAGCGTGGTTCTGATATCTACGAAGCGCTCACTATTAATGGAGACCGCCGGATGTACGTGCGGCTCGCGAAAGGAAATACATCTTTATATAAAAGAAACGGTCACTTCTTTTTAAAATCAAACGACCAGCTTACAGAACTTCGCAGGAGTAACTTCAGATCCACATTGGCAAGTTCGCTCACGTGCGAAGGTAAAGAGGGATCGATATCGAATGTTGTTTTCTCGAAACAGGCGATGACGGGGATTGTACAACGTTCGAATGCCGGAACATGCAATCTTGATCGTTATCCATATAGGAAGTTGGGAATTTTTGTAGGTTACAACCTTATGAATCTTAAATTGTACGAAACACAGAGTGAGCATTCAGATCTGAAAGCGAGTGTACCCTCTGTAGGCATCTTTTACGAAGCGCCATTGGTGACGAATTTGCCGTGGCTCTATGGCTCACTCGAGGCCTTTATGGTGTTACCTTATAAAGTAGAAGCAACCTTTAATGTGCCCGGTCAGACCAATCGCCTTGTTATGACCTACAATCAAATCGTAGCTACTCCAGGTGTGAAAGTGACAACAACAGGAACGATGCCAGGACTCTATGTTAACCTTGCGCCGGCAATATCGTTCACTCACGCAGAAGCTCCGGAGGGAGTGACAAGCGGTGGCAAAAAAGTATCAAATGTTAATCCTGAACATTATAAACAATTAGGTTATAGTGCATCCTTAGGAATTCAATTTCCATTAAGCAACCGCAAAAACATTCACGTCGAATTAAAACACTTCAACGCAGGTCGCTACAGCGACTCGGCATACGAAATGCAATCAACAACAACTTCGTTGCTCGTCGGATTTAGCTTATAAAAAAATTTCATTATGCCCCAGGAATTCATCTCCATTCGTGGAGCCCGCGAGAATAACCTGAAAGATATTTCGCTCGACATACCGAAGCGTAAGATCACCATCTTCACCGGTGTTTCAGGCTCCGGAAAATCTTCCATTGTGTTCGACACGATCGCTACCGAAGCACAACGACTGTTGAATGAGAACTTCAGCATGTTCGTGAGAAACTTCCTGCCGAAGTATCCTCAACCCGATGCCGACGCCATCGAGAACCTGAGTATGGCCGTTGTCGTCGACCAGAAAAGACTCGGCGGCGGATCACACTCAACCGTCGGTACTATTACAGACATTGCCACAGTAATGCGACTGTTGTTCTCGCGCGTTGGCAAGCCGCACATCGGCAACTTCAATCTCTTTTCCTTCAACGATCCACAGGGCATGTGTCCCGAATGCAACGGCATGGGACGAAAAGTCGGTCTCGATATCGGCAAATCGATCGACACTTCCCTCTCAATAAAACAAGGAGCTATCTTATTACCAGAATACCAGGTGGACACGTGGGGCTGGAACATCGCCATGCAGTCGGGCATCAACGTCAACAAGAAGGTAAAAGATTTCACGAAAGCAGAGATGGACAACCTGCTTTACAGCGAACCACGCAAAGTAAAATCGAAGGTAGGCGGGAAAGAGATCAACTTCACTTTCGAAGGCATCGCCAACAAGTTTTACCAGCGATATATTCTTCGCGATGTGAAGACGATGTCGGAAAGAACTCAAAAGCAGATCGAGCCATTCATTGCGATGGGCCCCTGCCCTCTTTGCAAAGGCGCACGATTAAGTCAATCTACATTGAAGTGCAAGATCGATGGTTACAACATTGCCGAACTCTCGGCCATGGAGATCAGTGAGCTGATCAAGATCATTAAGACCGTCAAAGATCCAAAGTCAACAAGTATCATTCAAACACTCGTGCAGCGTCTGCAATACCTGGTCGACATCGGATTAGAATACCTGAGTCTCAATCGCGAAACCAATTCATTGTCGGGCGGAGAATCGCAGCGCATCAAGATGGTGAAGCATCTCAGCGGCAGCCTCGTCGACGTGATGTATATTTTCGATGAACCCAGCGTTGGACTTCATCCGCGTGATGTTCACAGGATGAACGAACTGCTGGTTAAGCTGAGAGACAAAGGAAACACTGTGTTGGTTGTTGAACACGATCCCGATGTTATTAAAGGTGCAGACTATATTGTTGATGTTGGTCCGAATGCAGGAAGTGGCGGTGGCACCATTGTTTACCGCGGCGATTTCGCAGGCTTATTGAAATCGAACACGCTTACCGGGAAGCACATGAAGCGCACCGTGCCTATCAAGCAGGATGTTCGCAAATCGAAGGGCAAGCTTACGATCACGAAAGCAAAGCTGAACAATCTTCAGAATATAAGCGTGAATATTCCCACTGGTGTGCTGACGGTTGTAACGGGAGTTGCCGGGTCGGGTAAGAGCTCACTGATCAATCATGTCTTCACCGAACAACACCCCGATGCGATCATCATCGACCAGTCGGCCGTTGGCGCCAACTCGCGATCGAACCCGGGTACTTACACCGGCGTGCTCGACGACATTCGGAAACTTTTTGCCACGACCAACAAAGTGAGTCCGTCGCTGTTCAGCTTCAACTCAACGGGTGCTTGTCCTAACTGCCAGGGTCTTGGTGTTACGTACACCGACCTCGCTTTCCTGGATGAAGTGAAGCTGCCCTGCGAAGTGTGCGGCGGCAAGCGTTTCAAAGACGAGGTGCTCGCCTATAAATACAAGGGTAAGTCGATCAGCGACGTGCTGGAAATGCCGGCACAGCAGGCGCTGGAACATTTCGATTCGAAAGAAATTGTGAACAAGCTGAAGGCCATGAACGACGTGGGCCTCACCTATCTCACGCTCGGCCAGCCGCTCAGTACCTTGTCGGGCGGCGAATGCCAGAGGATCAAGTTAGCCACAGAATTGCATAAAAAAGGCAGTATTTACGTGATGGACGAGCCCACCACTGGTTTACATATGTCGGATATTGGTAACTTGCTGGCCATGCTCGACCAGCTGGTTGACGATGGAAACACGGTGATCGTGATCGAGCATAATATCGACGTGATCAAGAACGCCGACTGGGTGATAGACATGGGCCCGGAAGGCGGAAACAAGGGCGGCAAAGTGGTGTTCGAAGGACCCCCTGCCGAGCTGGTGAAAGCAAAGGGATCGTTGACAGGTGAGTACCTGAAGAAGCATTTAAACTGAAACTTATTCTATGAAATCTAAATACATATTCTTTCTCGTGATCGCGGCTGTTGGTTTTCAGTGCGATGGTCAAAACAAATCTGGTTCAACAACTGGCGGAGCCGTTTCCGGCATTGCACTTAATAATAAAGCCGACTCCATTGGCTATTCTTTGGGATATAACCTCGGTGAATTTTTGAAGGCACAGGGTGTGAAAGATTTCGCTGCCGACGTGAATGAAGAGATGGTGATAAAGGCGATGAAGCTTTCGATTGCAGGTCAGAAGTCGCCGATGACAAGAGAACAGTGTGCTTTGGCGGTAAATGGTTTCATTGAATGGAAGAGAAAAGAAGTTGTTGTGAAAAACGAACAAGAAGGTGCGAAGTTCATGGAAGAGAACAAGAGCAAACCTGGCGTTATCACAACACCCAGCGGACTTCAATACCAGGTTATAAAAATGGGCACAGGTCCAAAGCCAATGCCTACCGACCAGGTTCAGGTGCATTACCACGGCACTTTGCTTAACGGCACGGTGGTCGATAGCTCTGTTGACCGCAACCAACCGATCGTTCATCCGGCTAATGGTTTCATTCCAGGATGGAACGAAGCGATCTCGATGATGCCCACAGGATCGAAGTGGAAGTTGTGGGTGCCTGCGAAGATTGGATATGGTGATCAGGGCGCTGGCCAGTCAATACCACCCGGTGCTACTTTAGTATTCGAGGTGGAACTGCTGAAGATTAATCCGTAATCTATCGTTCTACATTTAGATATCTCTTAATGTCATTCATGGGGTCGTCGGTTGTTTCCGTCGACCTCTTTTTTTGTGAAGCGCATTTGTGCCTAATTTCATTCTCATGAAACGGAGAACATTCATTCAAAGCGCGTCGGTTGCTTTTTTGTCGCTCACGGGGACATCGCTCACGGAAAGCACAGAAAGCACAGAAAACACCATCCTTCACCCAAAGGCTACGGATGGCGCCGCGGACGCTCCTTTATTCATGGGCGTGCTGGGAGCAATTAACGCAAATGATCTTGGAGTTACGCTCGTGCATGAGCACGTGATGGCCGACTTCATTGGAGCGGCCGAAACGGGAACGCATCGATACAAGGTGGAGGATGTTGTTGCGAAAGCGAAGCCGTTCTTGCTGGAGCTAAAGAAAGCCGGTTGCAAAACTTTCGTCGATTGTACGCCGGCGTATCTTGGTCGCGATGCAAGAGTGTTGAAGCAACTCGCGACGGAAACAGGCATGAACATTCTTACAACGACCGGATACTACGGCGCAGTTGAAGAGATCTTCCTGCCAGAACATGCTTATACCGAAACCGCAGAACAGCTTGCAGCGCGATGGGTGAATGAATGGAAGAATGGCATCGACAATACCGGCGTGCGACCGGGACTCATAAAAACATCGGTAGACGCAGGACACCTGAGGCCCATCTATAAAAAAATCCTGACTGCCGTTGCGCAAACACATTTACAAACTGGTCTTACGATCTCCGTTCACACCGGTAATGGCGTTGCAGCGCTCGAACAAATAGACTTGTTCAAAAAGAACGGCGTGAGTCCGACGGCCTATCGATGGGTACACGCGCAAAACGAAAAAGATAAAGACATCCACCTGCGTGCCGCGAAGCAAGGCGCGTGGATAGAATTCGACGGCATCAACGAATCGGTGCCCGGCAACATCGACGAACACGTTGCTTTCGTGAAGCACATGAAAGACAATGGATTTCTAAACCAGGTGTTGATCTCGCAGGATGCGGGCTGGTATCATGTTGGCGAACCCAACGGCGGAGATTTCCGCGGCTTCACTGGACTGTTCACGAAGTTTATTCCTGCATTGAAGTCAGCCGGCTTCACGACGGCAGACATTGATCAACTGTTGGTAAAGAATCCCCGCGAAAGTTTTGAAATCAGGGTACGAAAACTTTGATGCTTAAAAGAATATTTCAAGCAGGGCAACAAGTACAGGTATCAACAGCGCCGTTATCAATTGCCAAAGCATGTTGATATTGAAAGGCCATTCATTCATTGACTTAAGGTGAGCATGCAGCTCGAAAAGTTCTTTCAGGCGCTGCATATTTTCTGAAGTCGGATCGTTCAGTGAACGTTGCATCGCGTTCTCTAAGTGATTGTTAAAGCTTACGAGTCGCTGCGTTTTTTCGAAGGCCATGATGCGATGCACACCAACCTGGGGTAAAAGAAAAAAGGTGAAGATCATGACAAGGCCACCGGCCAGCCATGCTATAATAAACACATTGCTGCTTAATGGTGAAATGATCAAAGCAACAACCAGGGGCACAAACGTAAATATGATGCAAAGCGACATTCTGAAGTAGCTGGTTCCAAGCGCCTGCAATCCCCTGTCTGCTACTTGTGTAAGACTGACTTTGATCTTGTACCGGGTGAGAAGTATTGGGATCCGAACAACGTTTAACAATGCCCAAATGCCGATGCCAAGAAAGAAAAATCCAATGATCTCATAGACCATCCGGAAAACATACAAGGGAGTTCCTGCCGGCGAAAACTGGCGGATGACTGGTCCAGCAGTTACAACTTCGAGTATCGCGAAAGCAACACCGAAGATCAATGGCACCAGTCCCTCGTAGCTTCTCCGCAGCTGTTGATGATACCAATCATGAAACGCCTCCGCAGGTTCGTCGACAAATAATACCACATCCTGGAACATACCGGAAAGTACACGTGAGCTATAGATGACCGTTCCGCATACCATGGCGAAGAAGATCAAAAGACAACCGAATTCGTAAATATGATCGCGACCGCCAGGTACATTTAAACCAAGAAGATAGTCGACAAGAAAAAGAAGCTCCCAGCAAATAAAAATCGATAGCCAGTACGGCAATGGTATCCAGCCGAATATTCTTCCTGGCCAGGACTTAACCTCGATCTGTTGCTGTGACATTGTTACTGTGAAACTTTAACATATCGCTCGATATTCAACCTGCTAACGCCGGCGCTCGCAACTTCTTCCAAACCCTGCTGAACCAGCGTGTCGTTCTTTACAGTTACCTTGAAAGAAAAGTCGTGGCCCTCCCACTGACGGTCGGTGCAGTATTCAAGATGTTCGGTGTAGTTGTCATCAACCAGCGTGTACTTGCCACCACCGCTCGAATAAACTGCAGTGCTGTCCTTGCCCGCATTGAGATCGTGAAGAAGAAAAGCAAAGTGTGTATCGTTGATGATCTTGATGAACGACTGACCTTTGGTGTAATCGGTTATGGTTGTGTCTCCCTTTTCGATGAGCGTGCCGGAAATAAGTTTCCACGTACCAACAATTGATGATTTTTGTTTCGTTTCTTTGATGCTTGCTGTACACGACGTGAGTACAACTACAAGAATGAAAAGGGGCTTGAAATTCATTGAGGAAAGATAGAAATTTAATTTATGAATAGAAGACATTTCGTACAGGCCGGCGTAGCCGGGTTATCAACGATGATGATGTCGTTAACACTAAAACCAAAGTATAAAATGGGTCTGCAGCTTTTCACAATTCGTGAACCGCTGTCGAAAGATCCGAAGAGTACCTTGAAACAAGTTGCCGCTCTCGGTTTCCAGGACACCGAGACGTATGGCTTCGATCCTGAGAAGATCGGGTACTATGGCTTTAGTGCTGCCGACTTTAAAAAAGTTCTTGAAGACAATGGTCTTACCACAACAAGCGGTCACTACGATTTTGCGAAGTATTTTAATTCGAGTGATGACGACCTCAAGCGTTATGTCGATCAGTGCATCAAAGGCGCTCACGCGGTTGGACAACCTTACATCACGTGGCCGTGGCTCGATGAGAACTCACGATCGCTCGACAGTTTTAAGTTGTTGGCGAAGAAGCTGAACATGATGGGCGAACAGATAAAAAAAGCTGGTCTTACACTCGCCTATCACAATCATAATTTTGAATTTATCGATCACAATGGTCATAATGGATACGAGGTGGTGATGAACGAGACCGACCCCGATCTTGTGAAACTGCAGATCGATCTCTATTGGGCTGTGCATTCTTCGAAGCTTACTCCCCACGAGCTTTTCCTGAAACAACCCGGGCGCTTCGTGATGTGGCACATCAAAGACATGGATAAAAAGACGCGCGACTACACCGAGCTTGGCAATGGCTCGATCGATTACAAGCCAATTCTCCCCGACGCGAAACTGGCGGGTTTACAATATTATTACCTCGAGCAGGGCGGCAATTTTGCGAAAGACCCGATGACGAGTATTACAGAGAGTGCCAAATACTGGAAAGAGAATTTAGAGAAGATCCTCGGTTAGTTATTGCGCAATAGCTCCTATTCTGATTTCAAAGTAACCGCCGGGTTAATCGACGCTGCTCTTATCGCATAAAAACTTATCGACCCCATCGTGATCAGCAACGTCACTATTGCCGACAGCACGAAGTTTATCCAGTTCATTCCCGCCTGGTACGCAAACGACTCCATCCAGCCATCCATCAGTAAATAGCTGGCCGGGAACGCAATGATAATCCCGATAGCAATAAGTTTTAAGAAATCGGAATAGAACAACCGGATGATCGATGGTATCGAAGCACCGACAACTTTCCGGATCCCGATCTCCTTCGCGCGCTGTTCCGTTGTGTAGGCTGCGAGACCGAACAATCCCACACATGAGATCACCAGGCATGCAATCGAAAACAATGTAAAGATCTGTCCGCGTTTCACATCAGCGCTGTACTGTGCTTCGAAGGTCTCTTCGAGAAATGTGTAAGAGAACGGTTTGCCATTCGTTACCTCGGTCCATGTCTTCGTGATGAAATCTATTGTACCATGAATATCATCCGGGTTCACCTTAACATTAAGAAATACCTTCTGACCTCCGTTTAGTATCGCCATAGGTCCGATCGCCTCGTGCAATGAGAACTGGTGAAAGTCTTTTACAACGCCGACAACCGTGTAGAACATGTCGACTTTGTTCGAGCTACGGGTATGTCCGTAAAGTCGCTTACCGATGGGATCTTTCCAGCCAAGACTTTTCACCATCGACTCATTGATCAGCGCAGCTGTTGAATCACTTGCGTGGTCGCGGGAGAAGCCCCGGCCATTTACGATGGTGAAGCCCATCACTTTATCGAAGTCATATCCCGCGTTGAAATAGTAAATACCCTGCGTTGTTTCCTGCCCGTCTTCGGTGTCCACTTTCATGGGCGTGTGGTTGATGCCTTTTCCAGGCATCGATGCAGATGAGGCAACATCGATGATCGCTGAGTGACTCTTTAATCGTTCGCGCAAGATTGGCTCATTCGCCATCGTGGTTGAGTCGGCAAGTTCTATATACAATACCTGGTCGCGGTTGAAACCGAGATCGCGATTGCGCATGTAGTTCAATTGATCGTACACGATGGAGGTGCAGATGATCATGGCGATCGAAATAGCGAATTGCACCGACACAAGCACCTTGCGGAGTCGTGCATTGGTTGTACCACCCGAAATTGTTCCTTTCAATACGACTGCAGGATTGAATCCCGACAGATAAAATGCGGGATAGCTTCCGCCGATCAGTCCAACGAACAATGCGAGGCCGATGCTGGCGAGGATGATCGAAGGCTGAACGAGAAATTGGATATCGATATTTTTTCCGGCTACCTGGTTAAAGAAAGGAAGCAACGTGACAGTCAACACAACGCTGATCAGCAAAGAAACCAGTGTAAGCGACATCGACTCCGCTACGAACTGAAGTATGATGTTTCCTTTCGTTGACCCGATCGACTTACGGATCCCGATCTCTTTCGCTCTTCGTGTTGCTCGTGCGGTGGCAAGATTGATGTAGTTGATGCAGACTACGATCACGATAAATAATCCAATTGAAAGAAAGATGTACACATATTCGATGGCATCACCACCTTCGGAATCGAAACCGGATTTCAAATGAATGTCGGTAACCGGCTGCAGCCAGTATTTGATATTCATTCCGAGGCTTTTGAAAGTAGGCGTAACATGAACTGCAGTGATGGCATCGAGTGCTGCGTTAACGTCGCTAACGGTGCTATTGCCGGCAATCAAAACAAATGTTTCGGGAAACCAGCCGGTCCATGAGGCCCAACTGGCAGAGAAGTTCTTCACGGAGACCAACGCATCGAACTGTATCGAAGAGTTGAGCGGTACATCCTTCGCAATGGCAGTTACGTTGAACGTTGTTCCTTTGCTCACGAATGTTTTCCCTATGGCATCGGTGGTTCCAAAAAACTTTCTCGCCATCGACTCGGTGAGAACGGCCGTATTGATATCGACTAGCGCTGTGTTCGGATCCCCGGCAACAATAGGAAATGAAAAGACTTCAAAAACCGTAGGATCAGCGTAGTATACTTTCTCTTCGTAGAACTCCAGGTTGCGGCCTGGTATTTCAAACAACTCGCGGTTGAATCGCATGAAACGCACGGCATGTTCGACAGCTGTGTATTTTGTTTCAAGCTCTTCGGCCATCGGCACCTGTGTGCTTGGATAAAATTTTTGGTTGCCACCCTCCTCCACCGTGGTAACGATGCGATACAAACGATCTTTGTTGGCGTGAAAGTTATCGTAACCGGTCTCGTCGATCACATACAGCGTAATGAACAAAGCGCTCGTGATCCCAAGCGTAAGGCCAAGGATGTGAAGGAGTGTGTAAGAACGATTGCGAAGAAGGTTTCTGAATGAAACGAGGAAGAGATTACGTATCATGAAATAAAGATACTAAACTGTTCGCTACCTCTTTAATCTCAATCCCAACCCTAAAAAATCGTTTAAACCGGAATCTACGTGATGATCGAACTGGTATCGGAAGTAACCGTACAGCGCGACATGACCATTTAAATCGTACTCAGTATCGAACTGAAGAAAGGGACTTTGTGAAGGATAAGGATTGAATGTATCGTATGCTCCGTAAACGGCATCGAGAAACCAACGTTCTGTTGCGTGGTACCGCGCCGTTAATCGATACGTTGGAAATATTTTCCTTGATCCACTGAACGACGGCACGGCATCTTTCACATTATCACGCTGGTATTGAGCCACAGCTCCAGCGCCAACCAGCAACGAAAATTTCTCATGCAGCGCGAACTTTGATTCGGCAACAACCAGATAATTGCTGCGCGAATAAACTGTGGGTGCCTTCCAGATATTATCCGACAACCTTGCAAATAATTTTAGGGTCCTCCAGAACGATCTTGTCTGTAACTCGACTTTATAATGATAGTAGGCGTCGAATGCATCGGTCGTCTCTCCATAACGAATTCCCAATTCGACCCGAAAGAGATTATTGATCCTGATATTTGGAACAACATTCTGATCGAACCTGGAATTTCCTTTGGAGTCGCGAATGGCTCTTGTGTAAATCAGCCATTCGGTGCTTTGGGCATGGGAAGGTGTTGCAGCAAATGAGATCAGAACAGCGGCCAGTATTACTCTCCACATCCCGCAAACCTAATTGCCCGCCGTCACATATTCGTTACCGTTGAAGGAAAGGGTTTCAACGTTGTCCGTCACTTCATCTTCCTGGTCCACGCGCTTACGACGAGTGGTGGTTGTGACGATAATGTTGGGCAATATTCCTTTTGAATTCTTTGTTTCCCAGGTTGCTTCCGAACTCTCTCTTTCATTCTCGCCAGAACCAAAGGTCTCGCGGCTCGACGCAGTTATGAAGCTACTGATGATCTCAACCTGGTCGCCAGCCAAACTCCACCATGTGTCCCGCGACTCGATAGTCGTTTCCAATGGATTCCAGCTACTACCACTGCCAGCATCGTTATGCTCTCGTGTTGAACTGATTGAAATGACGTCGCCGCCATCGGGGATCAGTTGAATCACATTCGCATTCAATCCCGGATCGACAGATGATCTTGTCTGGTCCAATCGTACATCTTCTGATATGCTCCACATCGACTCTTCTACATAAGAATATGCAACCAGCTTCATGTTATTGGAAGGATCGAAGATGGCGAGTGTCACAACGTATTCAGAGATAGCGTTACCCCACTTGTCGTTTCCTACTTTATCGCCCTTAGAATCCTTCGCCACTTGTTCCCCATTCTCGACCGTGATCGTCGGCTTCACTTCGGTCTCAATGAGCGCCGCCAGAAAACCAGTCTTCCTCTTCGGGTCCATGATGTCCATAATGTTTTCAGAAAGCACCTGCACTTCAACGTTGTCAGGTCGCGCGGGAGCACCAAGATTTTTCCGGGCGAGAATGTTGTACAGCGTATCCGCCTTTGCCAGGCTCTGAATATAAAGCGTGGTATCGCCGCTGTCGTCGGGAATTACTTCACGTTCATTTTCAATTGTAGCCTCTTGTAGCTCCTGAACTGATGGCTCGACGGTAACGAGCGGTGTTGGCGAATTGGTGGTGGTGGTGGTGTCTGTTGTGCTGGTCGCCTTCTCGCCGGGGGAACAGGCAGCAATAGCAATTACCAACACAATTACTGGTGCGGTTTTCATAAATGATTGGAGGGGACCACTAAAGTTACCTTTTTTTCTATTTTAGAATGAAGTTTGTCCCCTTCATGCTGAAAGCCATTTTCATCCTTATCCTGTTTGCACTTGCCACTACTGCGAATAGTCAAAAGTTGCCGGCCGATCAGCCACGTGCACTTACGGAGCTGGCTGTCGCCATGCTTAACAAAAATACCGACTCATCGAAGCTTCTGTTTGAACACGCGTACAAAATTGCCGACGAGTCTGGTGTGGATACGGTGAAGGCAGGTATCGTTAGCCGCTATTGTTTGCAGCTGATGAATCTCGGCGAGAAAGAATATGCGCGGCATTACCTGGTGACGATCCGCGACATGAAGTCTTTCAAAGATCTGCCGGGTTTATACAAGGCACGCACCTACCAGGGTCTTTTCGATCTGCAATATTGGTCTTTCAGCAACTACGACAGTTGTCTTTACTATGCACAAAAGTGGGTTGATGTGGCACCGGATTCTGTCTGGAAAGCATACGGTTATCTCGAAGTCGGGGCTTCGTACAACGAACTCGGCAACAACCTGAAGGCACTCGAGTCTTACAACATCAGCCTGGGCTATATTCCTTCTAACAACACAGATATCGACCTGGTATCGAGCCTGAACAATAATTATGGAATGTTGTATTCCGACGAGCACGAATACAGGAAAGCAGCGGAATATTTCGAGAAAGCATTAGAATACGCACAAAACACGCGCGAGCCCGGCGGAATGCTCCCGATGCTGAACAATCTCGGTGTTCTCAATCTATGGATGGGCGAATACCAGAAGTCACTCGATTATCTTCAAAGAGCTGCCGCATTATTGCCTTCATACAACCGGCCATGGGCTACCGCCAACAACATACAAAACCAGGGCAACGCACTTACGTTGATGGGCAAGCCTGCCGAAGGGCTTGCGAAGTACAAGGAGTCGATGGAGATCTTTAAGAAACTTGCTGAAGCGCATAAGATCGCGGGGTTGCACCGGTTAATGGCAGAAGCCTATCGATTGCTGGGTGATTACAGGCAGGCAGAACAAGAAGCATTAATGTGTTTGCGTTGGGATGAAAAAGAAGGAACGGGCGAGTTCGTCAAAGAAAGTTACCAGGAGCTTTATAAAATTTATGCTGCAACACATCAGTACGACAAAGCATTCGACTACCAGAATAAATACCTGGGTATCGTTGATAGCCTGAATAACGTAGAGCGCAAAACAAATTTCGGTTTGCTTGAAAAGAACTATGAGCTCGCACAACAGGAACGACAAAATCAATTACTGGTTGCCCGAGAAGAGGCCGACAGGATAACGCGCATCTCGCTGATCATTGGAACCATTGTGTTCGCGATTGCCGCCGTGATCGCAGTAGTGGCCTATCGAAGAAGCCGGTACAAAAACGAAATGATCGAGGCGCAGGCACAACAGCTCCGCGATGCCGCGAAAGCGAAGTCGCGTTTCTTTGCAAACGTATCGCACGAGCTTCGGACACCAGTAACGTTGTTGAACGGCATGCTGGAGCTGATGAAAGACAGTACATCGAAAAACGACTCATCCGAAAAAATGGACATCGCCCTTGGCAACAGCCGCAAGCTGCAGAGCATGCTCAACGACGTACTGGATCTTTCGCGGGTGGAATCAGGTAAATGGGAACTGTCGGTCACGCGGCGGGAACTGTTGCCTTTACTCACGCGTATCGTTCGTGCTTTCGAATCGCTGCTGATAAAGAGTAACATCGAGCTCCGCTATGAAGCCAATGCAATTGCAGGAATTGAAGTGGACGTCGACGACGACAAGTTCGAGAAGATCATCAACAACCTCGTTTACAACGCCGTGAAGTTCAATCGCGAAGGCGGGTGGATCAAAGTATCGGCGCACCGCACCGAGAAGATGGTCGTGATACAGGTTGCCGATTCAGGTACCGGCATTGCGGAGAAAGAGCTCCCTTATATTTTCGATCGTTACTACCAGAGCGCAACTACCGACAAACTTCATTCGCAGGGAATAGGCATCGGCCTGTCGCTCGTTCGTGAGTTTACAGTGCTACACGGCGGCGACGTTAACGTTACGAGCACCTTGAATGAGGGTTCGTGTTTCACAATACAACTCCCGATCAGCACATCGCACGCTACGCCAGTTGAAACGATAGAAGTCAGTAGTGAAGCAATCGACGTTTCGTTCGACAACTTCGCGCGCAAGCCGCTTGTGCTGATCGTTGAAGACAACGAAGAGATGCGTTATTACCTGAAAGAAATTCTCGGTGGACATGTTGCCACTTCCGAAGCACATAATGGCAGGCATGCATTAGAGTTCCTGAAGAACCACAAACCCGATCTCATTATTTCCGATGTGATGATGCCCGAGATGGACGGCTATGAATTCCTGTCGCATCTAAAAAGCTCGCCGTCATTGAGGGGAATTCCCGTTGTTATGCTCACTGCCCGCGCTTCCGAAGAAGATCTGCTGCAGGGACTTAGTCTTGGCGTCGACGATTACATCATCAAACCTTTCAGCGCCAAAGAGCTGAAGATCCGGATCCATAATTTATTGACCAACCAGGAGATTCGGAAAGAATGGATCCAGAAACCCGTTGAACAGGAGGACACGCCCGTGATTCCTTCGGAGAACGAGATGTTTATTGAAAAAGTAAGAGCCTTCGTGGAACAGAATGCTTCGAACGCAAACCTCGGCATTGGAGATCTTGGTGAGTACCTCGCCATGAGCGAGCGACAGGTTTATCGACGGGCTGCAACGCTTACGGGCATGACGCCGGGTCAGCTGATCAAAGAGATCCGCCTGCGTATTGCATATAAGTTGTTGCTGGAAAGAAAAGTGACGAAGGTTGCAGACGTTGCACAAAGAGTTGGCTTCGAGAATAGTTCTTATTTTTCAAGACAGTTTTTGGAGAGGTACGGGAAAAGGCCGGCGGATCTTCTGAACTAGTTATCAATATAAGATGCTAGTTTTTTTGCGATAGCATGCCCTTCATCCCACGTCATGGGCTTTACCAGATAGTCGACTGCGCCATAGCTTAAACACTTCCTCTTCTCATCATCATTCTCTGATGTTGAGAAAATAATAACTGGAATATTCTTGTATCGAACCGTTCTCTTGAGATAGATCAGCGTCTGTGTGCCGTTGAGCACCGGCATGTTAAGATCGAGCACAATAAGTTTCGGTAGTTCGTCGGCGTTTGCAGTTCCCTCTAAAAAACTAATAGTGGTCTCACCATTGTCGAGATATTTTACCTGCGACGACACACCAATGTCAGCGAAGTATTCTTCGAGTATCAGTTGATCCTCGCGATCGTCGTCGACAACAAGAATAGAGGGAAAACTCATTGTAAATCCGCTGTCTCTGTTGTTGTTACTTGTGTAAGGGGGAGAGTGATCTCGAACTCCGACCATTCGTTCAGCACGCTGTCGGCTGTAATTCTTCCGTGATGCAGCTCAACGATCTTCCGGCAGATGGAAAGTCCGATGCCGGTGCCGGGAAATTGTTCGCGGGTATGCAATCGTTCGAAAAGTCCGAAGATCCGTTCCTTGTGCTTCTCTTCGAAGCCGATGCCGTTGTCGCGAACTTTTACAACGATGTGATCGTCATTGGTAGTAACGTCGATCGTGATCTCCGGAGAAACATCTGTACGTGAATACTTGAGCGAATTAGAGATCAGGTTATTGAACAACTGTCGAAGCCGGAGCTCATTGCCGATCAACGACGGGATCACTGGAATATTGATAGTAGCGTTCTTCTCCCTGATTGGAATATCGAGATCCTTCAACACTTCGATCAACGTTGCATTCAGGTTCACCTCTTCGAATGGAACATTCTGTTTCTGCAACCTCGAATAATTCAAAAGATCATTGATCAGTTCTTTCATCCGCGTGGCAGCGCTTGCCATGTTGTTCAGCACAGTAACGGCACTTGGATCCAGCGATGCTGAATATTTGCGCTTGAGTGTATCCGAATAGTAAAACAACTTCCTCAGCGGCTCCTGGAGGTCGTGCGTAGCCAGGTGTGCAAACTGCTCCAGCTCGTGATTGCTGCGATTGAGTTCGATCACTTTCTTTTGCAACTCTTCCTGGTTGTGGAACAATTCCTTTTGAGTTTCCTGCAGTTCCTTATTGTCCTTTAAAGTTTGTTCCACCAGTTTTTGCGGATTGATATCGACAATGAGCCCGGTCCACCGGGTAACCATTTGCTTTTCATTCTTGATGGGAATGATGGAGAACAGGTGCCAGACGTAATCTTCACTGTCGTTTTCACGCAGGCGGTATTCGGCATTGAAACTTATTTGTCGCGCTACAGCATTCTGTAATTCTTTGTTGAAGCTCGAAAATTCTGACGGATGGATGATTGTCTGCCATGCGCTGCCAGCCAACTCTGTTGGAACCGTATGCAGGAAATCTCTCAGCCATTTATTGGTGAAAGTGATGATTCCCCGGTTGCTGGCCGAGAACATCATGATCGGTAACGAATCGGTGAGGATCTTATAGTCGGAGTCGCTTTCTCTTAGCTTCTCTGCAAAGTCCTGCAGCATGATGTTCTTCCTTCGGAGCTCGTCGTACGCCGATATGGGCGGCTCCGATTCGAAGTAATCAATAAACGACTGGATCTTATTGTCTGAAAGAAGTCCCTGGAAGTTTACTTCCTGTTTTAAAACAACCTGGAAGTCCCTTGGAGATTTTGTAACGACAACATCATTGACAAGGCGTTTCGCGTACATCGCGGCTTCAATACATTCCGCGGAGAAATCACTCGTATCACGGATAACTGCCTTCAGCACTTTCCTGCCCTTCTCGGCATCGACGGCCAACAGGAGCGATGAATTTTTTCCGTGTTCAATCGCACACCGTGCAATCTCCGAAACTGCTGTTGCCAGCGATGTCTGGATCAGCAGCGAAAGTCCCGACAGCTCTCCGAGCTTCATGGCCCGTTTGTGGGCCAGTATCAGGTCCATTTCGTTCTCCAGGTTTACTTTTACGATCTCTTTCACATTAATTCATTTTAGCAATGAGCACGGATGCATCGTCGTTGCCCCGTGAAAAATCTTTATAGATAACAGCAGCAACTAAAAGCGGATCATATTTGAAAATATACGGGTACCTGTTTAGATTCCATCGGGTTGTAATGCCGTCGGAGCACATGAAGATGTGCTGATTTCTTTCGAGTGGGACTTGAGTCGACTTCATGGAGTTGGGAACATTCAGACCGAGCGTTCCATTGTAGGCCATATAAGTTCGATATTCTATTCCCGTGTACATGCGCGTATTGATGTTGCCAACACCGCAGATGCTCCATGTGCCGGCTTTCTTATCGAGCACGGCCACGGTAGCCACGAGACCTCTTGTTCTTCTTACATGCTCGTGCATTCCTTTCAGGATAACCACGGGCTCGTTTTCATCACAACTAAAAAAAAAATCTTTAGCGGTCTCTACAGCTTCCGCTGCGTACGTGCCGTGACCGAGGCCGTCGCCAAATAATATTTTTGCATAAGACTTATTTTGAATAACGGCATAACCATCGCCGCAAACTTCCTCATGATGTTTGGGAACGAGGAATGCTCTTGCATCTATATCGGTACCGTAGTGACTCATTCCGCTATTTCGTGTGGCTCCTGTTCTTGAATACAATACCGTTCCCCAATCTGGCATCGACAGAACCTGGAATAGTCCGCTCAGTCGCTCCATCGACCCGAGTCCACCCCCCAGGGTTTTAGTTGTAGATATGCCGTCTTTCATAGCGTGACTTACATCTTTTATACCGGGCCCTTTATCAATGCAAATTATTTCCAGCAAAGGACCTGCTACTTCATTTGGCATCACGCGGTACAGCAGTTCGCCGGCACCAGCATGTTTTATGAGATTTGAAGTTATTTCCGATACGATGATATCAATCTTACCGATTTCGATCTCACCAAACTTTGCAAGAACGGCTTTGGTGTGGATCTCTTTCTTTATGAAAGCAACGTAGCTGCGATCTTCGATGGCATACCGTGTGAAAGAATTATCCATTCTTCCATTTGATAACGGTGACCTTAGTTCCCTTTCCTGGCGTGGATTCTATCGCGAACTCGCTTACAAGTCGTTTGGTGCCGGGTAATCCCAGGCCGAGACTCTTGCCAGTGGAATATCCATCCTGCATGGCAAGCTTGATATCTTTGATACCGGGACCTTCGTCGGTGAAGGTGAGCCGGATCCCGTTTTCCTTTCCCTGGTTTACAACTTCAATGTCAACTTTTCCACCACCCGCATATTTGAGCATATTGCGGGCCAGTTCGCTGGCGGCTGTAATGATCTTAGTTTGATTAACGAGGCTTAGGCCGATCTTAACGGCGCTTTCCTTCAAGCGATTCCTGAACGGTATCACATCCACTTCCCTGATAATGGACATGGATTCTTTATTCAAGATCACCATCGTCTTCGCCGCTTAGCTCATTTTCTTTTGCCGTAATTTTTTTTCTAAGCAGTTCCATACCCCTTTCAACATTCAATGCGCTATGAACACCCGTAAGGGGTAGTCCGAGTTCAACGAGTGTTATAGCAACGGCGGGTTGCATTCCCACCACCACGGTCTCCGCGTCCAATATCTTCGACATGTTGGCGATGTTGCCAATGATGCGTCCCATAAATGAGTCGATGATGCTAACGGCCGATATATCGATGAGTACCCCCTGGGCGTTGGTCTTATTGATCATCATAACGAGATCCGCCTCAAGCGTCTCGGCCAGCCGGTCGTACAGGTCAACCTGTACTGTTACCAGCAGCATGTTCCCCATCCGGAGAATAGGTATTTTTTCCATTCTTCAGTCGAGTCTGTTCTTAACCTTCCTTATGAAATATTCTCTGCTTCGGTACCACCGTTAGCTGCAACATTTGAAATGCTGCTTTTAAAGCGCTGGCAAGTGTCGACTTTGTAATGACATTTGAAAGATCGATACCAAGATGAACAACAGTCTGCGCGATCTCCGGGCGAATACCGCTGATGATACATTCGGCGCCCATCAAACGAGTGGCGCTAACTGTTTTGATAAGATGCTGTGCAACGAGTGAGTCCACGGTGGGAACACCGGAAATGTCGAGTATGGCGATGCTGCTTCCGCTTTCCACAACTTCCTGCAGAAGGCTTTCCATCACCACTTGTGTTCGGGCGCTGTCGAGCGTACCGATGATGGGCAGGGCAAGAATGCCATCCCACACACGTATAACGGGAGTGGATATTTCGGTGATCTCGCTGGTTTGACGAAGGATAACATCTTCGCGGACCTTTATAAAAGTCTCGAATGTTTTAACACCGAGGCCATCGATAAACTTGTTGACTTTAATTGCCTGGTCGTATAGCTCCACCGGGTCTTTGATCTCCTGCTGAAGAACGGTAACCATCGCCTCTTTGAGACCGAAGACGTAAAGCCCTGTTTCTCGGGGAGAGTAACCTTGTTTTGCCCGCGATATAGATATTGAAGAAAGAATTTCATTGACCGGCTCGAGCTCATTGCTGTTTGGATTGGAGAGCGACTCATCGGTAAGACTGGTGGTGATCGTGTTCAGCAGGTCTTCAGATTGGCTTCGAAGCTCGTCATTGCTCATCAGGTCTTCACGGAGTGTTTCGTCGGCAAGCTGGTATTTGATCCAGGTTTCGAGAATAGATTTTTTCTTCCGTTGGAAGATCCTGATTGCTTCGTTTTTCATTTTTTGAGTTGGGTTTGGGAGACTTCTCCGTTTTGGCGAATTGGAAAGGAATCCATGTAAGCATTCAGGATGCCAGAATGTTGAATCCCTTCAACAAAGATGATTCAAATGTGTGGATCGCGCGGTACGGTAAAAGATTCTACACCCGCGTAGACGACGTACCCCAATATCGCGGGATGTTTACAAACAAAACACCGGTGAGAATAATGATCAACGCAATGATCTGCGCGAATGAAATATGCTCGTTAGCGAATAACCATCCGAGCAACGTAGCAATCAACGGGTTCACATAAGAATACGTGCTTACGATGGCAGGTGGCTGAACCCGGATGAGCCACTGGAAGGCAAGGAATGTTATGAGCGAACTGATGATGGCCAGGTATAATAAAGAGATCACCGCTTCCGGGAGCATATTCTCCATCGAGAACTTATTGACATCGCCGGTAACGTAACTAACGACCACGCAAAACATACCCGCACTCAATAGTTGTACGGCAGTGTTTACATAAACGGACGTCTTCGATGGCCTGTATTTTAAATACAACGACCCGGCTACCCACATAAAACTTCCCGCGATCATAATGAGTATAGCGATAGTCTGCATGGCTTCGCTCGCACTGCCTGCTCTCCCACCCTGCTTGAACGACATCAATACGATAACGCCAACGAGACTTAACAACAGTCCGCCGACGATCCACTTACTGGAAAAATAAAATTTCCATTGAGGACGGTCGAGCAGGATAAACCAGAACGGTGTTGTAATAACTGAAGATGCGAGGCTGGATGAAACAAATTGCTGTGCCCAAACAACAAACACCACCCCGCCAATGAAGATCACGAGGCCGGCAACGGCATGCTTGCCTACGTCTTTTAGTGCAGGTGCGGCTTGTCGCGTGATTATACAATATAGAGTAAGCGCAGCGCCCGCTATGAGAAGGCGAAGGGCCGACAATAAAAATGGAGGAAAACTTTTCAGCGCAAGTTGAACGCCGAAGAACGTAGATCCCCAAATCAGGTAGATGGCAGCAAACGCAAGTATCAGTTTAACACGATAAGACACAGCTTAAAGATACCTACAAATGCGTAACCCCAATATTTTGTTAAAAGGGTGAATCCATGACGGCCCTGGATTAAATTGCCACCCCTTAATGGCAAAAGCTTTTGTTAAATATCGCGATGTCTTCGAACCATCGGAGCTCGCCGAATTCATACAGTTATTGAATTCACGTGGTGTTGAATTCGAGACCGAGGATTTCGACGACATTCTTCCAGGCTCCATCTATGGCACCTCGCCAATAAACAAAGGCACCACGATAAAGATCCGCGAAGCCGATTTTTCAAAAGTCGATGCTCTCCTGAATGCCGATGCAGCCAACCTTCTCGATACGGTCGACAAAGATTATCACTTGTTCAGCTTCTCCGACGAAGAGCTGCTGGAGATCGTTGCAAAGGCCGACGAGTGGAGTGCGTTCGACTACCAGATTGCAAAAAGTATTTTGTCGTCGCGCGGAATAACTCTCGGCGATGAAAGAATACAGCAACTAAAATCAGATAGATTAGATCAGCTCGCACAGCCCGAACCCTCACAGTCGGTGTTGATCGCTTGGGGTTATGCTCTTGCGTTCCTCGGAGGGTTAATCGGCGTGTTTATCGGGTGGTCTTTATGGAACTCGAAGAAGGTGCTCCCGAATGGGAAGCGGACGTATAATTATACAATGAATGACCGTAAACATGGGAGAAGGATCTTTTTCCTGGGGCTCATCATGTCGATAGCGTTGTTAGTCTACAGGTTCACCTCGACTTCTCTTTAAAGAACCAAAGTTATTGCGCAGAGTTTCGCGGAGGCTTCACAGAGGATCACAGAGAAAACCTCTGCGCAACTCTGCGATATCTCCGTGTAACTCTGTGCAATAATTCCCTCTTATCTCGACTTCTCTTTAAAGAACCCAAGATAATCCGGTTCATAAGAGAAATAAATAAACACTCCCGCTCCTGCGAAGTTCGAGTTCTCGAAATTGAGTGGAACACTGAAACCAGGAACAAACTGCGCCATCTCGTTTTCAAACAACACACGAAAGCCTGGGTTCAATGTTAAGTTGAACACTCTTTCAGTATGAGTATCTACCAACTTCTTAGAACCACCTGCTGTCGATTCGAACATAAGGTTGAATCGGCGTGTAACATACCACACGACACTGGCGCCTGCATTTTGTAAGTGCAGATCCTGTTCGAAGAATGTACGGTCGGCCCTGGTGCCCGATGTTATGAAATCGGCCTGCGCCACATAACTATACCCTATATTATAGTGTGTCATCACTTTCTGCGAGATCCGTTTGGTGGCCGCAAGCGTGAATTGTCCGCCCCAACCACCATAGCCTCGATTTTTTCCTGTGGGGACGATGAGCGTAAACTCCGGCATCAACAAGATCTTGTCCTGCTTGCCTTTCCATGCGTACGCATAGTGGAGATAGAGATCGCCGAAGCCTGAATCGCCACCGCTACCGACAGCACTATAATTAAATGTATATGCTAATTGATGCCGGTCGCTTACTGGTATCTGTTGTGTGAACGATAAAGCAAAGTCGTTCTTTCGTGCATACACAGTCATGATATTCTGAAGAACACCTTTCGGTTGTGTAAATGCTTCATCGAGAAGAAAAGAATTGTCTTCGTAGGCAGGCTGACGAAACCAGAGATAGGTTCCTTTATTCGGGAACGATGAAAGATCTTTTACCTGTGCATGCACGAAGATCGTGGTAAGCAGCAGGCAAAAAAGTATCAGGGGTTTCAAGGCTACAATTTCGGAAGTAAAGAGAGAAAATTCCACACTAATACGCATGACATCCTTTTAAAATTACACCAAATCGGCGGCAGTCGCCCGGCACAGGATTTTCTCCACGGTGGTTCACACGGAAAGTGCAAATGAAAAAAGGGCTGATTATAGTTATAACAATGCTGATGGTGCCGCTCACCTTAGGATTGTCGTCGCCTGCAGGTACTAAACCGCCTGATACTTACGTGCCTGTCGAAGAAACACCAGAGTACTATGTACTTGAAACACTAACGATCTATAACCCGGAAGAAAATCAGTGCGACGATTCTCCGCTGATCACTGCAAACAATTCGCGTATCGATCTCGACAAACTTCGTCGCAACGAGATCCGTTGGATGGCTCTTTCGAGAAACTTATTGAAGAGATGGAACGGTGCATTCAATTATGGCGACACTGTATCCCTTCAATCAGGAGATGCCAGCATTGACGGTTTATGGGTCATAAATGACAACATGAACAAACGCTTCAAAGATCGCGGCGATCTTCTCTTCCATCACGATTCACGTTCAACAGGAATTTGGAAGAACGTGAAAATATCGCCCGCCGGCCGTCATATTTAAAAAACCTCTACCCCTCTCTTGCCGAAAGATTTCATTGTAATGGATAAACTGTTTAAATTATCCATTGATGATTGTCCGTGCATCAATTGTCTTACTGGCTTTATTCCATTTTAATGTTGCGCTTGCGCAAAGCCCATCGGCACAATACGGAATTGTTCGCGTTAAAGTCTTCGATGCCGATAACAATCAGCCTATTCCCTTTGCTGTCGTGTACTTTAATAAGACAACCATCGGTGGTTACACAGACAACAATGGTTTCGTCGAGATAAAAAAGATCCCTTACGGGGCGTATGATCTTATCGCTTCCGAAGTAAGTCATAAGCCGTACCAGCGAAAAGTTATTGTGAAAAGCGAGCAGCCTTTATATATAACAGTACAGCTGCCGGGACGAACGTTGGAGGCAGTACAGGTAAAAGCGAAGCGCGACGACAAATGGAATCGTCAGTACTCGAGGTTTCAGAAATTATTTTTCGGAGCCGATCATTACAAACAATGTAAGATCAGTAATCCGTGGATCCTTGACTTCAAAAATCCGCAGGGCGATTTCGTTGCAGAAGCAAAACAACCACTCAAGATTGAAAATAAGTTTCTTGGTTATAACCTCGAGTTCGATCTTAAGATGTGCACGTTTAGCGCAGTATACTTTGTAATCAATGGTGATATCCGTTTCGAGGAAATGGAGGGCAGCGATTCGCTGAAGGCTGTTTGGAAAAAGAATCGCGAGAATGCATACCGCGGATCGCCTCAACACTTCCTGCGCGCTATGGTCGACAGCACCTTAATCAAAGAAGGGTACAATATATATAATGACCTGACCGCTGATGGCAACATTGTTCGCCTGCCGAGTTTTCTTAACAACCTGCAGCGCAATATCATGGCAACTACGACAACCGGCAAGGTAAAACCAGCGCCGAACGGAATGTTTACAGTTGAACTTCCTTACCGGCTCGAAGTTCATTACCTGCGCAGGCGCCAGATCTCCGAAGTCTATCGCAATGTCAGTCACCCCGTGAGCTGGCTGGAGGTGAAGGGAGATCATAAACTGATCGTTAATAGCGACGGTGTTGTACAAAATCCGCAGGCACTTACTATGCTCGGAAGTATGAGCGAGTTGAAAGTTGCCGACTTACTGCCGCTCAATTACCAGCCAACCGATATACAGGCCGACGAAGTGAGTACGGCGCCGGTATACGCCAACGCTTCTCTCCTCGAGAAACCATACATTCAAACAGATCGCAATTACTATTACGGTGGGGAAACGATGTGGCTTAAGGGTTATATGAATTACCTCGACCCGATCATGAAAGACACGTTGAGCCAGTCGATATACCTGGAACTTGCGGAAGGAAATGGGAATATTGTTGTGAAGAAGCACTACAAGCTGGAAGACGGAATGTTCGATGGCGATATTGTTTTCAGAAAAGAACTCAAGCCAGGTCTCTATCAACTGAGGGCTTATACGGCGTGGATGTTGAATCTCAATCCGAACTTAATATTTACGAAGTCTATCAATCTATTGGATGATCACGAAGCGGCACGTATGATTGCCGATTATAAACCGTCGGCCGATACGTTGCCGTATATTTCATTGCTCACTGATAAGAACTCATACTCAGCACGCGATAAAATTACAGTAACGATCGATGTTACAGACAGCTCTGACTTCAGAACGGTGTCGAACCTTTCGATAGCTGTGACCGACATTGTACAGGCCGTTCCTGTCGAAGACGAAAAGACCATTCTCACGAATTACGCTTTCGATAAGACACAGTCATCCGATACTTCCAGGCTGGTTGCTTATAACATAGAGTACGGTCTCGATTTCAGTGGACAGTTTCAAATAAAGAAAAAACCCATGCAGGCGAGTATTACTGTATTCCAGGAAAACACCACGCAAACAATGGGCATAATCACCGATGAGGAAGGCAAGTTTGGACGAAGCCTGGAATTCAACGATACCGTAACCTTTTATTTGAGGTCGATGAGCGCCAACAACAAGAAGGGTATCGTGGTGATGAATGAGTCGCGATTGAGATCACCGGTGCTGCCGATCGAATCGTCGCCACTCGATCTCTATTCTTCCGACAACGTTCAGCATGCACGACCCACATTAGGCGACACAAAAGTTCTGCAGGAAGTTACCGTCAAAGCAACGAAGCTGGAGAAGCCGCAGCCCGCGGTGATCCATGGCAAAGGAGATTATACGGTTACCGGCGATTGGATCAACGAACGAAATTATACAGATGTCTTTCTCGCGATCGTTGCGAAAGTGCCGGGTATCACGTATGATCCTAACACCCCGTCGATCACATTCCGCACATCACAGTTCGGAAGCATGACGCCGACACAACCACTCCTGTTAGTCGATAATGTAACTATAACCGATCCTGCGCAGATCCGCGATGTTCCCATTCGTGGTATCGAACGAATCGACATTATCAAATTTGGTGGAGCGAGCATCTACGGAGCAAGAGGCGCCGGCGGCGTGATAGCGATCTTCACGAAGAAAGGAAACGGTCCTGCCGAACAACCAACCGGTTTCGACAAGAGCAAGCTGCAGGAAGTAAAACGAGTTGGTTATTCAACACCCGCGAAGTTCACCGCACCAGATTATAGCAACCCCGCTGCCGACGATCGCATCGACTATCGCTCTACGATCTACTGGTCGCCTTACGTTATTACCGACGGCAACCAGCCCGCGACAGTCACATTTTATGCAGCGGACGTTGCCGCAAAATACCGTATCATTGTTGAGGGTGTGACCAAAGCCGGCACCCCCGTAAGGGCAGAAAAAATTATAGAAGTAACCAAAGGACATTGATCATGATGATTTCACGGGCGCCCATCCTATTCTTCTTGTTGCTGATCGCATCTCAATTCTCTTACGCGCAAGATCAGTACGGAAGCCTGCACGTGCGCGTTATCGACGCCGACAGCAATGAGCCGTTACCTTATGCCAACGTGTACATCGATCAGACAACGCTCGGTGGTTTCACCAACGAACAAGGTGAGATCGACATGGTAAAAATTCCTTTCGGCAATTATACGCTGATGGTTTCGGAGATCAGTCACCTTCCTCACTCGCGAAAGATCGTTGTGAAAGACGGTGAAGTGATAAACATCGTGGCGAAGCTTCCGATACAGGTGCTCAACGAAGTGAAGGTAGAAGCGAAGCGCGACAAACAATGGGGGCGTCAACTCGAACGTTTCGAGAAATTATTCTTCGGCGATCACGCGAAGGATTGTAAGATTGAAAATCCATGGGTGCTGCAATTCAAAGTGGTGAATGGCGACTTCATCGCGGAAGCTTCCGAGCCACTGAAGATCGAGAACAATTATCTCGGTTATAAAATAGATCTCAATCTCAAGAATTGTTTTTTCAGCGCGTCGTCCTTTGCTATTACCAGCAACGCCCGTTACCAGGAAATGAAGGGCGATGAAGCCACCATGGCGAAATGGAAACTGAATCGCGAGAGCGCATACCAGGGATCTCCACAACATTTCTTCACGTCGGTTATCAGGGAGTCGATCAACAAAGAAGGCTTCGAGATCTATAAAGACATCAGCGCTGTTGAAAAGATCAATCGCGCTTCAACGCTTTCGGCAAATATCAACCGGAGCATCGCAGCCGATTCTCTTACAGGAAAAGTAAAGAAGATCGCCGGCGGACAATATTCCATCTTGCTTCCCCCAAGGCTGGAAGTTCATTACCTGCGCAAGCGCGCAACGATCAGCGTTTACACAGATGTGAGTTATCCTGTGAGCTGGCTGGAGGTGAAGAAAGGGCCGGTGATCGTAAACAGGCAGGGAGTTATTCAGAACATTGAAGTGCTTTCGGTGGCCGGCTGGATGAGTAGTCTCCGCGTGGCCGACTGGCTTCCGCAGAATTATCAGTCGACCGGAAATGCTGCGAATTTTCCCATTGCCCGGCCTGTTGCCATGCGCAAGGATCTTCTCGAAAGAGCTTATGTTCAAACCGATCGCGATTATTATTACCAGACGGAAACAATGTGGCTGAAGGGTTACATGAATTATACGATGCCTGCATTTCGGGACACGATGAGCCAAACTGTGTATGTAGATCTTGTTGACCCGTCCGGAAAGGTTCTCATCGCGAAAAAATATCCTATTGCTTATGGATCGTTCTTCGGCGATATGGTCTTCGACAGAACTTTTGTTCCCGGCCCTTATCAATTGAGAGCTTACACGACATGGATGTTGAACTTCGATCCTAAACTGATCTTTACAAGAACGATCCGTCTTCTCCAGGACAACGAAGCGGTAAGGCTCACGCCTGCCTATCAGCCCTCGAAAGACACGCTATCGATTATTTCACTGCAGACCGACAAACATTCTTACGTGCCGCGTGAAAAGATCACGGTAACGATCGACGTTACCGACAGTCTCGATTTTCGCGCCGCTGCCGATCTTTCCATATCGGTAACCGATATCACCCAGGTTGTTCCTTTCAAAAAAGAAAAGACGATCATGAACAGTTATTCGTTTGGTGAATACGATAAGTCGATTACATCGCTCGTTAAAAACAACATCGAATACGGGGTCGCATTCAACGGAAGATTTTTCCTGGGAAAGAAACCGGTGCAGGGAACGATCTCGGTGTACCAGGATAACAGCGTAGAAACATTCGACATCGCCACCGACGACGCCGGCAGGTTCAGGAGAAACCTGATGTTTAACGATACGCTGAATTTTTTCTTCAAGGCGATAAGTTACAACAACAAAAAAGGCATCGTTGTAATGGACACCCTGAAGCCATTTATTCCTCAACTTCCCTTAGAACCACTTGCGCTCGACATCTATTCCGTCGGTAATACTAACAAGCGCCTGAAACTGGACCAGGGCAAAATTACTTTGTTGCAGGAGGTCGCAGTAAAATCAACGAAGATTGAAAAGCCCGCCCTGCCGTTAGTGGTTTACGGCGCCGGCGACTATTCTATCAGTGGCGATTGGATCAACGAAAGAAATTACCAGGACATTTTCTTAGCCATTTTAGCAAGGGTGCCCGGCACCGTGTACGATCCCACAGAGGGTTATATAAGATTCACATCGCACCAATATATAACCTATGGCGATGGTGCCGGAGGTGGTCAACCGTTGATCCTTCTCGATGGTGTAACGATGACGCTAGCACAAGTTAAATCAGTGTCACCAAGAGCAATCGACCGGATCGACATTCTAAAATATGAATCGACAGCTGCATACGGATCGCGCGGCGGCAATGGTGTGATACTGATCTATACGAGGACGGGTGTATCGGCAGCTCCTCCACCCGATCCCGATAAAAAGAAATCACAACTGGTGAAGTGGGCAGGCTACACTGCCGCTTCGAAGTTTGTATCGCCAGACTATACCATCCAGTCAGGCAATGTTGTTCCCGATTACCGTGCTACGATCTATTGGTCGCCATCTATTATCACCGACGGCAAAGAGGCCACAACGGTTTCTTTTTTTGCTGCGGACGATGTTACCAAATACAGGATCATTGTTGAAGGCGTGACCATTGCGGGGAAACCTCTCCGCGCTGAAAAGATCGTGGAGATCGTTAAGGGACATTGATAATCGCTTGATCAGTCGTAGCACGAAGTTCGCTATATTCGCTTAGACTGGAACAACGACGTATGAATGAACCTGGCATAACGCGAAAGCGATTCAAGATCCAACGTAATAAAAAGACAACCTGGCGTTTCGAATACTATAGTCCCAACGGAAAACTGATCTCAAGTCAGAAAGTGATCGAGCGATGCAACAAGCTCGTTCTCCCTCCTGCCTGGGAAGATGTCTGGATCTCCACCGATCCCGAGGCTAACCTCCAGGCGACTGGCCGCGATTTCAAGGGCCGCCTTCAATACAAGTATCATGCGAACTGGACGCAGGCGCAGGCCGAGAAGAAATTCGACGGCATGGTCGCATTTGCTACGATGTTGCCCGGCATTCGCAAGCGCGCCGACGTGGACCTGAAATTAGAAGGAATGCCCAAAGAGAAAGTTGTTGCATTGATCGTGAAGCTCATCGACCTCTATCACTTCCGCGTTGGCAACGACGAATATGCGAAGAAGAACAAATCGTATGGACTTACCACCATCAAGAGAGGTCACGTAACATTCGACCGTTCTAAGAATGCTGAAGGAAAGATCGACGCCATTTTTGAATTTGTTGGGAAGTCGGGCAAGCTTTGGAAGCGAAGGATCTGGGAAGATGATCTCGCGATGATGATCGCCGACTCCGGTGCGATAGGCAAGCAAAGTAATAACATAGATCTTTTTAAATACCAGGATGCGAGTGGTGTTGTTTACGACATCAAGTCACATCATGTGAACGAGTACCTCGATAGCATTACACCGAATGGTGAAAAGGTAACTGCAAAAGACTTTCGCACGTGGGCGGCCACATGGAAAACAGCGTCGCGGCTTGCGAAGCAGTTGGATCCCGACACGGCGACAGCGCGAAAGAAGATCGCTAACGAAGTGGTGAAGACAGTGGCGTCGGATCTCGGTAACACGCCCGCGGTTTGTCGTTCGTCGTACATACATCCATCGATATTATCTCACTGGACCGACGGAAGTTTCAGGAAGCGCTGGAATGCTGCACTGAAGAGCGGAAGAAAAATGGTGCGCTTGTCGAAAGAAGAGACAACGGCGTTGGGATACATCAGTAAGAAATGAATTACCTCGCGCTCATCGGGGGTGTTGTAGGCCTGGTTGCATTCCTGCTGTTGATCATCAACCTCCTTCGAAGCAACATCGAGCAAAGCTTCGCTGCATTTCTTCTGTGGGCATTGCTCGATACGATCGCAACGGTTACAACTATCATCGAAGGCGGCAACTACTGGCTCGCACTTTCCAACGCCATCGGCTCATTTCTCATCACGGTTATACTGATCTCTAAAAGACAAGTGCTGTGGACGTGGGTAGAGAGTATGACGACAGTGCTTGTTATCATTTGCCTGCTGGTATGGTATACTTTGGGAGAACGGGCTGGTATCATTGCAAGCAGCCTTGCCAATCTTATTGCAGGCATTCCACAGATGGTCGACACTTACAAAAAACCCTCGGGCACACCATCGTTGCCTTATGCCGTATTCTTTGTCGGGAATGTTATTTCATTGATGGCAGGCAAAGCATGGACGATAGAAGAAAGATTTTACCAGGGTACGAGTATTATTCTTACCGTGATCATACTCGCGTTCTCTCTTAAGAAACAATCTTCCTGAATGCTTCAATAAATTTCGTAATCTCGTTTTTAGTCACCTCGTTGGTGATCTCGCCTTGTTCGTTGATCTTTCCTTTGATGCCCTGGATCAGCAGCGTTGTGTCGGTTTTAGGGAATTATAAATGATAATTCCAAAGCCGGATAGTTTTTCCGCTATGCGATCGATGAGTCTTTGATTAGAGTATGGTGTGCTGGCGCTGCCGTTGATAATGAATATTTTTTTTATTCTTGCGTGAAATTAGCGATCTTTGACCCGATGCGTCGCACCCTGAGCCTCATATTTGCCATCCTCATCCTGTTCAACACAGTAGGATACATGTATGTACTTAACTGGAGCGAGGGCGAGCTCGAAAGAAAGGCCGAAGAGCTGATCGACGAACACATCTCCGAGATCAGCGGCAATCTTATCTTCACTATTCCTGTAACGACAACCGTTCCCGGCGACAACGAGTACCACCGCATCGACGGCGAGTTCCAGTTCGAAGGCACCTTGTATCGAATGGTGAAGCAACGGGTTGAAGGCAACATGCGCTACGTGGTTTGTGTGAAAGACCAGGAAACGCAAATAGCATCCGAAGAGATCAACAACGTTATCGCAGCCGTGGCAGGTCAGCCCGTAAAAGAATCTGGTTCTTCTGCGATGAAAGCTCTCGGCTCACTCTTAAAATATTGCGACACTTCTCTCGCCACCGAAAGCTCCTCCGCCAATGGCTGGAGCCGCGAATACGTCTTCACTTATCCTGAAGACACATACAGCTTCACATCTGTTCGCGCTTTATTTCATCCTCCCTCTCTTTCTTAAAGTCAATCTTCTTCTATAGTTGTGTGATCATCATTTGATCGCACTGATCATCATTTATTTTTTAACTGACTTTAATAATGAAAAAATTCATACTATATAAAATCATATTCCTTCTTGCGATCAGCAGCGCTGCCATCGCTCAGCAGGAGGACTCGATAAAAACGAGGATCCTCGACAGCGTGCTGGTCCGCGACACCCGCATCAGCACATACCTTCCGGAGTCGGATCATATCAGCATCTATGCAGGTAAGAAGACGAATCTTATAGAACCCGACCAGGGTTCAGCCAACCTTCCACAGAATGTTGGACGGCAGATCTTCGCAAAGATCCCCGGCGTTCACCTGTGGGACATGGATGGTGCCGGCACGCAGATGAACATAAGCACACGCGGAACCGATGCACACCGTTCTATCGAAATGAACATGCGTCAGAATGGTTATAACACCAACTCCGATATGTTCGGTTATCCCGAGAACCACTACACCACGCCCATGCAGGGTGTGAAACAGATCCAGCTGATCCGCGGATCGGCGTCGCTGCAATTCGGCAGCCAGTTTGGCGGCATGATGAACTACGTGATGAAAGATGGAGAAGGCACTAAACCATTCTTCGTTGAAAGCGAACAGACTTTCGGTTCAAACAAGTTTTACAATTCATACAATGCCATCGGCGGAACTAAAGGCAAAGTAACATACTATGCTTACTACGATAACAAGCACGGCAATGGATGGAGACCGAACGCAGCATTCAACTACCAGGCTGTTTATGCCAATGTGAAATATCGTTTTTCCGATCGCGGCTCGCTGGCCTTCCAGTTCTCACGAATGGACTACACCCAACAGATCGCGGGCGGACTCACAGACGCGATGTTCCAGGCCGACCCGAGACAATCGAACCGCAGCCGGAACTTCTTTACTCCCAGGATCAATATTCCTGCATTGACTTACGAACAGGATCTCGGAACGAACACTCATCTGCAAGTAACAACCAACGGACTCTGGGGCGAACGAAGCAGCGTGCAGTTCATCAACACAGCAAACATCAACGACACCATCAATAAAAACATCGGGTCGTACAATCCCCGCCAGGTCGATCGTGATTTCTACAAAGGCATCACACTCGAAACACGTTTGTTGCATCGCTACAACATGGGATCGGTTCGCGGTACGCTCGCAGCAGGTTTCCGCGTATCTCATCAAAGCACGGAGAGAGATCAAAAGGGCGTTGGAACAACCGACAGCGATCCCGATATGACGTTGGTGAAACCTTATGGTATCGCGCTGCAGCTGAAGACTAACAACGTAGCTGCGTTTGTCGAAAATCAATTCAAGCTCACCGACAACCTGTCGATCACACCCGGCATGCGTTACGAAGTTGTGCGTTCTACACTCGACGGTGTTATCGCTAACGCATTGTTCCCCGTTGCCTACACTGGCAATCGAAACTTTCCGTTGTTCGGAGTGGGTGTACAATACCAGGCTTCGAAGACAACCCAGGTTTATGCAAACATCACACAGGCTTACAGGCCCTATTTGTATGCAAGCATCACTCCTGCCGACCAGATCGGCCAGATCGATCCGAACCTGAAAGACAGTCGCGGCTACACCAGCGATATCGGTTATCGCGGAACACTCGGCCAGTTCCTGAAATTCGACGTGAACTATTTCTATGTATTCTACGGCGACAAGATCGGCAAGCTTACAGAGAGAGCTGCCGACAACTCACTTTACCAGTTAACAACAAACATTGGTAACTCTGTTCACCAGGGCGTTGAGGCGTACATCAACTTATCGTTGCTGAAAGCATTCGGCGGAACGAGCAACACAACAGACTTGTCGGTATTCTCTTCCGTAGCTTACACACACGCGAGGTACACAACGGGTTCGCTCGGGGCTGCAACGGAAAACATTTCTATCGTGGGCAACATGGTTGAAAACGTTCCCGAATGGAACAATCGCTTCGGGTTGGAATTCAAACACCAGGGCTTGAGAACTTCATTGCAATTAAGCCATGTGAGCAAGCAATTCAGCGATGCAAACAATACGCAGTCTGTTGCAACCGGTGCTGTTGGTCTTATACCACAATACACGCTTGTTGATTGGTCTGTTGATTATGCTTTCCTGAAGAACTATCACATTGGCGGTGGTGTAAACAACATCGCGAACACGATGTACTTCAGCAGGAGAATTAATATGTACCCCGGGCCTGGAATTCTTCCGGGCGATGGAAGGACGTTCTATTTAACATTAGGTTTTAAGTTGTAGTTAGTTTGTGTAATGGGTACTGGTTTAATCGCCAGTACCTGTTACTTATTCTGCTAAAATTCTTAAGACACCATCCGGTCCATTCGTGAGCACATACAACGCTCCGTCAGGACCAAACTTCAAATCGCGAACACGACCGTATCCTTTCAGTAACAATTCCTGTTCGGGAACTTTTTCGCCATCGATAACCAACCTTCTTATCTCCTGGAACCCAAGTGCCGACACCAGCAGGTTGTTTTTCCACAACGGAAACTTTGGTGAAGTAACAAACTCGATGGCACTCACGGCGATCGATGGAGTCCAGTAAGTGATCGGCTGTTCCATTCCAGGTCGTTGTGTTTCGTTCGAGATGATTGCGTCATCGTAGCCGATGCCATACGTGATCACGGGCCATCCATAGTTGGCACCGTTCTTTAAGATATTCAACTCATCGCCGCCCTTCGGTCCATGTTCGCTGGCGTAGATCACACCGGTAACAGGATGCTGTGCCAGACCCTGCACGTTTCTATTTCCCCAACTGTAGATCGCTTGCAGATCTTTTTTGTTCTTCACCAAAGGATTATCCTTCGGAATAGAACCATCCCTGTTGATGCGATACACTTTACCGGAAGGTCTCGTGAGGATCTGCGAATCTTCGGCACGATTCATATCGCCGATGGTGAAATATAGATAACCTTGTTTGTCGATCAGGAACCTGCATCCCCAACGAGTACCGCCTGTTACCAATAAAGAATCGGGCACCTGAAACAATGTCTGTTCGTTAGTCCATTGATGTCCATCCAGTTTCCCGCGAACGACCTTCGTCATGCCCGGCGTATTCTTGTCGGGAGAGTTTTGCGGGTTGTGACTGAATGCAATGTAGATCCATCCATTCTTAGAATATTCGGGATCGAGTGCAAGGTCCATCATGCCGCCATAATTATCATTGGCATAGCACTTCGGAATACCTTTGATAGGCTGAGGATCGAGCTTGCCGTCGATCATCCATCGCAGGCCGCCGGGTCGTTCGGTGATCAGCGCGCGTCTGGCGTCGACAAACTCGATCCCGTAAGGAATGACAAGCCCCTCCGTAATTAACTTTTCGATCTTAAGCTTATAGAGTTTTGTCTGGATGTCGAGTGGCTTCGCTTCTTCCTTTGCGACGCTGGAGTTTGCCTGTGCGGCGAGGATGTAGTCGGTAACAGCCTCGATGTCTTTGGCGGTAAGCATGCCGCTCCATTTCGCCATTTCGGTGTTTGGAACGCCGTTGGCGATCGTTTTGATGATCGAAGCGCGGTCGCCGCCGTGCTTCCAGTCGGTTTTTATGAGCGCCGTGGCGATGCTGCCCTGCAATTGGGCACCGTGACAACCCGTACAGTAATTTTTATAAACCTGCTCCCCGGACTGGGCGAGAGCTGTTACTGAAACGATGTAAAAGAGTAGTGTTAGTGACCTAATCATAGACAAATTTCTCTTTATTACTTTTATCGTTCAAGCCAATGGTGACGAAAACATATAGAAGCACTCTCCTTCCGGTCGTGGGGTCGATTGTGTTTGTCGTACTGTATTTTATTGCCACCCTTTTTTATCCGGGCGGTTCGCAGGCAGATCATAATTCTTTCGGGTTTAGCTGGGTTCAGAACTACTGGTGCAACCTGTTGAACCCGGCGTTTTGCTGTTCACTGACATCGATCACGATATGATCACCAATCTCGCGTCGTTATTCGGACTGATTGCAACGATTGGTATTATGGTTGGACTTTATCAAACGAAAGCGCGGATGCTTTTTGCTTTCGGAGTATTGAATATGATACTGGTGTGTTTGAATAATTATCTTTATTACAACCAGGATTTGATCGTGTATCTTCCATTGGTTCAGAAGGTGACGTTCGTTTCATTTTTGGGATGGATCTGTGGGGTGTCTATCAATGCACGTTCTGGCTATCTTTATAACAAATAAACCATGATCACCCCTCACGCAAAACCAACGATCAAAGACCTCGGAGCCGATCTCCTCAACCTGTCGGCATTCCAATTATTTGTCACTATTGCGTTACCGTTCATTTTATTTGCACTGTATTTTGTTTTCGCGTTCAACAACCTATGGATTGCTGCTTTCTTTTGCACAATAGCCCTGAGCTTCTTCTCTTACGGCTCTACATCACACGATTTTGTACATGAAAATCTGAAGCTGAATAAAACGCTCAACACGATTTTACTTACCGTCCTTGAACTCATTTGTTTCCGGAGCGGGCATGCGTATAAGCTCAGTCATCTTTATCATCACAAGAGATTTCCGCACGAAGATGATATCGAAGGATCGGCAGCACGAATGTCGTTCTTCAGAAGTTTACTGGAAGGGATCATCTTTCAGCCCAAGCTCTATTTCTGGGCTGTGAAGAATTATAAAAGTTATAAATATTATCCGCTGGTTATTTTCGAAGGGCTGTCGGTTCTCGCATTGATCGCATTTTGCATCTACAGTCTTTCGTTCACGTATGTGTTTTTCGTCTACATGTGCCTGATGATTGCGGGCAGTTGGATCATTCCGCTCGTAACGTCTTACGCTGTTCACGCACCTGACAATGATCGCGAGCTCACGCAGACAAGATTGTTTCGCGGGATGTTCTTCTACGTTATCTCTGTCAATCATCTATTCCATCTCGAACATCATCTTTACCCGATGGTGCCACACAAGAACTGGCCCAAGCTCGCGCGGCGACTCGATCATTATTTCCAGTCGCAAGGAATTGAACCCGTTAAACTCACACTATAATTCATGGATCGCCGAACACTGACCGACGCGCTGGTTTCCGACGGAAGGTTTCTCCTGATCTTCACCGCATTGATTCTGGTATTGTCGGGATTGTTTGTGATCGTTCAATCGCTCACCGGTCACTTTCTTCCGCATGACGTTTCATATCTCGGTCTCGATGCGTTGGAGTTATCTGAATTCAACAACGGTGCGATCACGAGATTCATGTTCCACGATCGAATTTCGTTTGGCGGATCGATCATGGCCGTGGGGTTGTTGTACATGTGGCTCGCGGAATTTCCCCTGAAGAATGGCGAAGGCTGGGCATGGTATCTCTTTCTCTTCTCGGGCCTGATAGGCTTCGGAAGTTTCCTTACCTATTTAGGTTATGGCTATTTTGACACCTGGCACGGTGCGGCCACGGCGTTGCTGCTGCCGTTCTTTATTGTTGGTATGATCCGGTCGCGGGCATTGATCAAAACCGACATGACCCTGAAAGACATGCTGAAGGCAAAACAGAAATTCAGTTTCAGAACGCGCTTCGACATCGGCAAAAGTTTTCTCTTCTTCTCGTCACTGGGAATGTTATCTGCCGGCCTCACGATCATGTTCGTTGGCATGACCACCATTTTCGTTCCGCAGGATCTTGAATACATGAACATCACGGTGTGCGGTGTTGACGAGATCAACAAAAATCTGAAGCCACTCATAGCACACGACCGCGCGGCATTCGGAGGCGGACTGGCAACGATTGGTCTGCTTTATTTTTTCATCATCCGGAAATCGGATACGACCATCAACCTCTGGCAGATCATTGCGTTGTCGATGACCGTTGGTTTTTCGACAGCCATCGGTGTACACTTTTTTATTGTGTACACGTCGTGGACTCATTTGCTGCCAGCGTACTTCGGAGCGGCCACGAGTTTTGTTGGGCTTGTGCTTACTTACGATGGAATGAGAGATCACGCGACGGGTAATCCCATAATTTCTCACAATAGAGCGTGACTTTCCTGCCGGCGCCGCATTCTATTTCTTTCTACACCTAACCGGAAACCTGCGATGCTCCGTCACAACCTGCTCCTCATCTACCGCCACTTCAAACAATACAAAAGCACATTCTTCATCAACCTTGTCGGGCTATCGACCGGCATCGCCTGCGTGCTGCTCATTTACCTGTGGGCAAATGATGAGCTGGGCTTCGACAGGTTTCATGAGAAGACCGACCGGTTGTACCAGGTAATGGACAACGAAACGAACGACGGTGTGATCAAAACCAGCGGCCACACTTATGACTTCCTTGCCAGCGCATTGAAAGAGCAAATGCCCGAGGTGGAATATGCTGCTGCCGTTACACCGCGCGACTTCTTCCCTGCCTTCACACTCCATGCCGGCAACGACCATGTTAAAGGCATAGGAAAATTTGCAGAGGGCGACTTCTTCAAGATCTTTTCATTCGGGCTCACGCAAGGAAACGCCAGCCAGGTGCTTTCAAAAGAAAACAGTGTAGTGATCTCCAGCTCGCTCGCGAAAGATCTTTTTGGCAACACTGACGATGTTGTTGGTAAAACGATCGAGTGGCAGTTCGCGACATTAAAGCAGACCGTCGAGATCACGGGAGTTTTTACAGATGTTCCGCACAATGCTTCGGAGCATTTTGACTTTGTACTGACATTCGACGCATTTCGGAAATTGATAGGCGACACGCCCGATCGTAACTGGAACAACGTCACTCCTTTCCATACTTACTTTACGGTAAAAGAGAACACAGACGTTGCCGCTCTTCAGGATAAGCTCAGCAGCCTCGTTAAGGCTAATGTTGATAAATCATTTTCACATTCGTTGTTTTTTGTTCCCTATGGCGATCTGTATCTCTATGGACGTTACGAGAACGGAGTCTCCGTTGGAGGGCGGATCGAATACGTAAGACTTTTCTCGATCATCGCGGGCGTTATTCTTTTGATCGCCTGCGTGAATTTCATAAATCTCTTTACTGCAAGGGCAACGAAACGTGTTCGTGAGGTTGGTATCAAGAAAGCTATCGGAGCACCACGCAAAACACTCATCAAACAATTTCTTTCGGAGTCGATGATCATGAGCGTGATCTCATTGGTGATCGCACTCGGTATCGTTCTCCTCGTGTTGCCACAATTCAGCGACATCACCGGCAAACAACTTTCGTTACAATTAGATCCAGCGTCATTCATTACAATAATTTCAATTACGATTATCACGGGTCTTCTTGCTGGAGCCTATCCTGCCATGTACATCTCGGGCTTCAAACCAGCGACGATCCTTCGTGGTCATTTATCTTCTACTGCCGGTGAAGCGTGGGCGCGCAAAGGATTGGTTGTGTTTCAGTTCACGTTATCGGTCATATTCATCGTTGGCGTACTGGTATTGAACAGTCAGGTTGCATTCGTTCAATCGCGCAACATCGGCTTCGATAAGAACAACGTACTGTTCTTCGAAACAGAAGGTAAAGTGGCAGAAACGGCGTCGGCATTTATCGCCGAACTCAAAAATATTTCCGGCGTGGTGAACGCATCGGGTATGCTCGGTAACATAGTGGGCGAATCGAGCGGCATGCCCGGTGGCGGTACCGCAGGAATGCTAACGTACAACGGGAAACAGATCATCATGTATAGCGCAGCGGTGAACTACGAATTACTCGAGACGCTCGGCATCGGCATGAAGTCGGGCAGAACATTCTCGAAAGACTTTGCCACCGATCGCGACAAAATTATTTACAACCAGGCGGCCATCGACGCAATGGGACTTACCGATCCCGTCGGAAAGATCATTGATGGTCGCGAGATCATCGGAGTCGTGAATGATTTCTATCAATCGGTTTATGATGTAATCAAACCATTCAACTTCCGTTTGGAGCCCGAAGCATCGACAACCATTATGGTGAGGATCGAACGGGGACAGGAAAAGGAAACGGTCGCCGCTCTCGAAAAATTTTACAAGGCTTACAACCCCGGTTACGTATTCAACTATAACTTTCTCGATGCGCATTACCAATCGCAGTATGCAGGTGAAAGGAAAGTTGGTTTGCTTGCGGAATATTTCGCGGGACTTGCGATCGTGATCTCGTGTCTTGGTCTTTTCGGGTTAGCGGTGTTCACGGCAGAACGAAGAAGCAAAGAGATCGGGATAAGAAAAGTGTTGGGTTCAACCGAGCTTCAGATCGTGTCGTTGATCTCGCGCGACTTCACGAGAATGATCTTTGTATCGGTCATCATCGGACTGCCGGTCAGTTACGTGCTCACATCTTACTGGCTCGAAAGGTTTGCTTACAAGATCGAGATCACATGGTGGTACTTTGCAGTTTCGGCAGCGATCGTGTTCTTGTTAACGTGGATCACGGTAGGCATGCAAACGATCAGGGCAGCGAGAGTAAACCCTGTTACTAGTTTGCGGTCAGAATAAAGCCAAACACAGGGTAGCCACTCATATCGGGTGCGCGCTTCACCATTTTGAAACCATTCCGGTTCATAACGGTCATGAACTCATCGATCGTTAATAGCGGTCTTCCGCATTTAGGATCAGAGCAAAATTCAGTTTCGCCATGGTCGTTCTTGAAACTGTCCCTGAAGAAAACAAGTGCGCCGGGTTTTAACTTCCTCCCGATGTCCGTCATTATCGAGTCGATTGCAGTGAAGTTGTGCACGGTAGCGTTGCTGAAAATAAGATCGAAGGTTGCGTTTGGAAGATTGGTGTGATCCACGCCGCCGATGGTTGTATGAAAATTGTTGACCGTCTTAAGATCCTTCTTGCTTTGCTTTGAGTAATAATCGATAATGATATCGATATTCTTTTCGTTGAGAATTGCTGTGTCGATGTCCTGGATGTACACTGCTGAGTTGTCCATCAACGAAGCCATCATGACACTAAGGGCCCCCGAACCAGCGCCCACATCTGCGAATGTCATTCCCGGTTTATAATCCATGAACTCGAGGATGGGCCGGAATGTTTCCCTGATGTTCTTCTCGCTCATCGACGGGCCGTTCTTGTAGGGAAGGGTTTTGTGAGAGCAGCTGAGGAGAAGGAATATGAGAAGGAGTATTGATATTGATCTCATGGTGAGGTAACGGTTGAGTTTATTCTTTAGTGCAATTTGGATTTCTTTAATTGCGCTTGAACTTATAGATGACCGTATAAGATTCAGTTTTTAACCATGACGGTGCGGTGCGTTTATACTTCAAATAAATCGCCAACCCGTCCATCAGGTTCTTCTTCGCTTCGGCTACAGTTTCATCCGCACCATACACTCCTGCAAGATCTTCAAACCACGCACCGAAATCGTCTGGGCCTTTGGATAATATTGCTTTAAGAGTTTTCATTAGAGCGATTTAGTCATACGTTTTGGATTTTATAGAGGATGGACCCCTAGAATCCAATGACTTTGTCAGGTTTTCCGGAAGCTGCTTAATCCCTTAGTCATCCTGACAACGACAATAGCACAGACGACTAAAACAACACAAGTAAAGATCACAAAGACCATCGGGTTATTTAGCGGCAGCCGGGTGAGGCTTATTATAATAGGAATGACATAGCACGACAAATTCCATATGAAATGAAGCAGAATACTTACCCTGATGTTATTGTGAATCGTCATTAACCACGATAATAACAGACTAAACAATACGGCAGATATCGGTCCACTAATGAAGATGCCCTTTCCCGTTAGAATTGTCGCCGGCAAGTGAAAAAGAAGGAAAATAAAAGTTGTAATTGCAATCGAGGTAAGCCGGCTGTTTGACCGCATCAAACCTGGCAAAAGAAATCCTCTGAAAAAGAGTTCTTCGATCACGGGAGCAACAACTAAGGCGGAAATAAGACTGGACAGCATCTCCTTGCCATAGCCAAATGGAAATTTGGCGAACCCGTCCAATATCACTTCTTCAATTGCATCAAGAGTGAGTGCAAAAAGGCAGAGGATGGCAACGAGGAATACGGACCTGATCACAAATTTTTCAGTCACCGGCGACCTATTGAAAAACACTCCTCGATAGCTTTTGAAGATGGCGAAGCCAATCAGCGCGGGCAACCCGAATGCGATCACGGTTTCGACGGCGTGCCCGGTTATAGAATAAAAGAAACTTCCGAAAGTGACTCGAAGAAGTCTCCTGATCACTACGATTGCGAATGTGAAGGCTAGTGCATGTTCCCAGTTCATGACTATTGCTCTTTTGACCGTCTCACATTGCTAGTTCAATCTGTCAGTATTTCTTCTCACACTTTGATACAAGAAGTGCATAAAAAACATACCAGCCCAAAATCCAAAAAAAGTATAAGTAAAAAAGCTGAGAAGGATCGGCAGATCTTGACCTCTGTATATTGTCATTTTCATCACAGAGATGATCAGTAGATATCCAAAGAACAAATAGCTTATTCCCTTCAGGGAATATTTAAACAGCCACTTCATGCTTTTCTTGATTTTCTATACCAAAGATAGCTTATAAGCACACACACCAGCGAAAGCCAGAAAACAGTATCTAGAACTGTTCCATTTCTTTTGTATATGTCCTTTGCTGTAATTCGTAAAATGAAGATGAACAACTCAATACTCAAGAAAAATCTCATCAAAATTTTAGCCATAAAATCATTGAATGAACTTGTTGCCGAAGGCACCACGGTTTTAAATTTCCAAAGTATACACTCTAACGATGAGTTTTCAGAGACGATTAATTCCTGCTCAGATTGAACCTACTTCCTCTTGAGCAATCAGCAGAACTGTCACTCCTTTCAAAGAATACATAAACAACCGATTCATCTTTTTATTGATTTCTTATACCAAATATAACTAACGAATAAGCACACAAACGAAAGCCAAAAAATTGTATCAAGAACCACCCGGTTTCTGCTATGGAATTCACTGGAGGTAAGTTGAAAGATGTAAAGAAGTAACTCAATACTCAAAAAAATCCAGATCAGTTTTCTAGCCATAAAATTTTAGCGCGCCAGCTTGGTACTAACTTAGCTGCATCCTGACTGGGTTCCTAACACTACAAATCGTCGGGCTGAAGAGTCAATTGTTTTCAGATGGTTCGTCAACCTGCTTCCTGGCAACTAGTTTATTTATTCGTGGCTGAATGATCCAAATTCCAATTGGATGAATAAAGATTAATAGGGCATTTAGCAACGATTCTTTAAAGTCCGGTTTCGATTCTGCGGAACTAAGAGCTTTGCCCGCCATCCATATACAAAGGCCCACTAGCAAAAAACCTAGTATCGTTAATGGAACGTTGGCAGGTTCGTTATCACCGTTATCCATTGTCAAAGGGATATAAACAATAACCAGCGCGATCACCGCTGTCAGGAATATCGTTCGATACCTTCTTGTGTCATTTGAAATAAAAACAATGCTCGTGACCCAAAACAGAAATAGAAAAAATGCAATAGCATTAGCAATTCTCTTGGCGGCGGTTGGCTCGGGATCGTCGACGATAGCAACAATCATTGGGACTGACAAAATCAAAAGAAAAATCTGCCAGTGAGGCATTTTGTTAATTTGTCTCATTGCATTACAAAAAATCTTTGCCTGAGCTCTTCATTGACTTTAGCTGCGAAAGACTTACTCTCCAATATCTCAGTAAATTTAGTAATCCTTTCTTGGCTCAATCTAAATCCAATTTGACCAAAGCCGTTAACAACTCTATAGAATTCAGTCGGCGACTGTGATTTCTTTAACGTTGTAAATAAGTCATCGACGAGATCGACATTCAATGACATAAGATTCAAAGTTGCCTGTATGACAAGAAGGTTGTTCTTCGATTTCTTGCGGATTTCTTCATTGAGTTGATAAAATGATGTACGGGAAATTCGATTTTTAAATGCGAATAAAAAGTCGAGGCAACCGAGCTTCACAAGGTAGTGACGCCTGGAACGAAGAATCACCCTCACTTGGGTCAGTAGTGATTCGGAAAACCTCCCAACTTTAATTGCCAGAAGAAGGGCATCGGAAACGATGTCCAGGTTACGCTCTGACTTAATAATTGTCAAGACATACCTGGTATACTGGTCTGAATTGTTGTCGCGCCCAAAAAATTTGTAATCCCTAAGAAAGTAGATACGATCAACAGAATTCGATAAAATCTGAGTCACAGCCTCACGGCCGAGGGGTTTGGTATAGTTCAACATGGCCCTCAGGAATTTAGCTCTTGCTTAGTCAAAATTTTCGAATGCTAGTTAAAACGGAGACCAATATATGAAATGCAATCGACCAGGTAATTCCATTTCTAAGTCTGATGTAAGAAAAAGTGAGGCCATAGAAGACGTAATAACATATCAATATTAATATAGATGGCAAGGCCATATTATAACTTTCGACGTCGTAGTTGAAGAGATGAAGAAAGGCGAACATCAACACACTTGAATAAAATATCACGTTGTAATGTTTTGCATAACCAATTGAAATTTGATTTTCATGATCCTTTGCAAACCAGAAGATAACGCGATAAAGAAACAACAAAATGACGGCATCTATCGCAAGATCAATCAGGAGATACCCGGTATTAAAGCGGGTGACAAATCTGCCGGCAATCTTTATCATCAGGAGGCAAAAAAATGCCAAAGAGACTGAGATGTACTTTGTATTAAATCTTAGCGAAAGTCTGAAGCAAAGCTCCTCAAAAACAGCGCCGTAAATAATTCCGAAATAGAAGTAGTATTCTGGAATTGATAGTTGGTCGTTCTTAACAATCCTATCGGTCATGCCAAGTCCGGTCTTGATCCCAGTTACATGCTTAAGGAACGAAATAAACAAAGCGAACATCAACCATAACAAAAGGCACCATAAAAGCGTCGTGATCAGTTCCGACGTCTTATGTGAGGTTCGAATTTGGTCAGGATGCGCGAGGAAAATAAATGGTCTCAATTGGAGGACTGTCGCGGGAATAAAAACTGGAATTGGTTTATTACACCGATCCAGATCGGATGCTCATCCCTCTTTACATCCATCAGGATATTCAAATCGGCTATCGCACAACAACTCGTTCGCTTGCCAAAGTTTGATTTGTCAAGAAGCAAGCAGCAAATGATCATCATGATTCTATTCGGAGATTCGTACCGCTATCAATTTATAATTATACATCCCGATGAGCGATTTCCATAAGCTATCGATTTTACTCGATAAGCTCATATGTCATTCATCATTGGAATATTTTATCAAAGGTCGCAGTATCGAACAGGTATCTAAAAAAACTATATTTTTTTTTATCGGTTTCAAGCTCACCGTATGGTAACCCCCTGTCAACTTCATTAACCAAAAGCGAATAATGATCAACATACCTATAAGTCGGGTATTTCGATTTGATTTTAGAATCAATTTCCGCAAAATCTAAATCCTTTCGAATGAATTTGAATTTTTCGTCTTTCAAGAAGCAGACTCGCGAAAGCTCCAGAAATCCGTCGCTGGTCTTCATTTTGAACTGGATTTCATAAAAGAAGGTATAGTATGGACCAAGCATAGAAATACACACAGCAAAATTCTTGAGTGTCCGATAATTTCCAACGTTCTCTACGTCTTCTACCTGAAGCTTCAAGTTTGGGAATTGCAGGTATGATAAGTCCTCAACTTTTCCAATAGAAGTAAGGTCACGACACAGAGACTTAAAATCCGACGGGGCATCCAGGTTTTCTATCTTTCCAGAAATTATCTCCGATAGTTGACTACTTCCTGGATTTAGGATCGGATAATAGGCGGAAATTGTGTTTAATATTTCTTGATAAAGTTCGTGGTCCATTTTTCAAGTTATCTCAATGCATCTAATATATCACATATGAATGAATAGCAGGCTTCCGAAATGGGAATACTACCCAAACACTTTCCATAGGAAATAGCGCTACTAAACGTTAACGAGTTGTCTCTCAGTTTTATTTCTAATGTCAGCTTAACCTTGGATCGAAGTTCCAGCTCTGTTACACCATCACCACGCTCATTCAACCAGACGTCCACCTCATCCGTCATTGCATTCCAGGCTTGGACAAAGGCGTCTGAAGCCATCTGGGATTTCTCCGAATCAGAAACCCACGGATCATCATCATCACTTACAGCTGGTTTTATTGTTATACACACTGGACCTAAATCCACGTTAAGTCTCTTCTTGGTCTTACTGTTAATCGCAGTAATACCTAATCCATTTATCTGTCCAGTGAAGGCCTTACCCGTCTTCTTGAAAGGATAGCTGCCGTGTAAGCGGTTTACAGATCCTGGAACAGGTGGAGGGACGCCTCCGCTACCTGAGCCTGAGCGCGATCCCACAGTGGGTCCTTCTCCCCCAGCCTCATAACCCCCATTATTATCCGGTCCACCAACAAAAACAGTGGTTTCACTAAAATCCCAATGCCCGGGGTCACGATGAGCTCGGTCGTATTCGTTTGCAATGTACCTTGGATTTCGACCCGGGACCCAAGTTGCATTGTAAGACTTTTCCCAGTAACCGCCATTACTGCCACCACCGCCCCCACCCATACCGTTACCGCCACCAATCGCACCCCCACCATCTGCATCGGTGACCCAATCTTCATAGCTGCCACTGTATGTTGTTCCAACTCTATGATACAGTGCACGGGCCTGCGCATCAGACCAACCCACCGGCACCATCAACCCACTCGGATCAGTATAAACCTGCGGACTATTCCTCGCATAAACAAACGGTGACAACGAGTGATCATAGATCGCCAATGGATCTACCTGGAAGAATCTTCCAAGTGTTGCATCATAATTCCTGTAATCCAGATCATATAGACCGCTGGTCGTATTCAACTCACTGCCTTCATTAAACAAAAAGTTATTTTTGTTGCCATCCCGCGTCCAACTGTTTGCCGTCTGCAAACCAAATGGATAATATTCATTGGATTGGATCACATGATTGGCCCAGGTTATCGTTACATCGTCGAAGAAAACATCTGTGTACGTCGGGTTTTCATTGGAGATGTAGGCAAAAGCATAACCTGCTTCTTTAATCGTATATGAAGCCTTGATGTATGCAGGTGAACCACTCGACGTTACCTGCGAATACGCCACGTCGAGGAAATTGTAGTTCTTGTCGAAGATCAATATGTTGACAAACGCCTTTGGGTGACCGGAGTCCGTGCTGCCATCACCCCATCCTCCGGCAGCAAGTGCACCCCTGCTGTTAATGGCCGACGAAGCCGTACCGGTTTCACCCCCCGTTGGTGTTGGCAAATTGAATGCAGCCAATAAATAGGTTGCAAATTCCGAAAGATGACTGCTGCCCGTGCTCGCATCATACCGCGCATAGGCTTCTATTGTAACGGTATCACCTGGCAATACTGCATAACTGTTCGCCACTCCCACCAGGCCCATGGAACCACCGTTAAGTAACTGTGACTTCGATCCGCCTGGTGTATGATTGTTTGTATTTACTGGATTGATTCCTGATGATGAGGGATAGTTCAGGAACTGCGTTGCTTCGGTTGCCTGCGAAGCAGTTTCAAAGGTGGCCTTCACTTTTTGAACCGCCGAAGTAAACAAGATCCTCGTATTGCCCTGGTGATCGGTTATGTTATATTGGTATTCGTAACTACTTCCATTCTTCCTGACCCTTCCTTCCGGTGAACCAAAAAAGTCGAGCACACCATTCGTATAAACGAACCCATTAACGTATGTAGTCGAATCGGTATGCCCCGAGGCGGTGACGGCCATCTTTAATTTTTCCCCACTCGCATCATACTTGTATGTGATCGTACGTCCATCGCTAAAATTTACCTGTTGCGGTTTACCCAGCAGGTTATACGTAATGCCAGAGATAGCCTTGTTGCCGTCGGCGGTAAGATTACCATTAGCATCGTAAGTATATTCTGTGGTAGTATGTACGCCATCGCTGAAACCAACGGTGGCACCGCCAGAATCTTCAACCTTCGAAAGCAGGTTGCCATTCAGTCATGAACAATCAGATCAGTATCCTCATGAAACCGTAGCAATCGGCAAAACGATCCAAGGGGCATCAGGGTGCAGCTATCCTGTTGATTAAGTCCTCAGCGATATTTTCACGACCGGCGCGATTATATCGCTCCACCACGTCGTGACTTCGGCAAGTCTTTAGGATTAAACTTGTTCATAAGCTCCAACATTAGCATAGGATTTGACAAATCCCAATACCGCCAACTACTTGGACTGCTTTTTTGCTTCCGATACTCTCGTTGATAGGTAACTTTAAAAAGATCGACTAACAACCTGAACGAATACTCCAACTCAAGCTCTGGCAGTTTAGTAAGTAGCTCCATTTGACTGCTAGTAACGCCACCCTTAAAAATTTTAGCCACGTTCAGTGATTCGCTCAGTTCACTCGCATCGAATACGTTGCGGATATCATTCTTCTTAATTCCGTTTGAAAATATTAGCTGGATAATATCTCTGAGAAACTGTTGCTTGTCTGATAAATCTATTCTCAAAAAGGCACTATCCAGGAATGGTTTATATGATACCAGACCTTGGGCATACTTGATCAAAACAACTTCATACATGAAATTCATTCAACAATGTCTTAGTTACTCATCCGTATCGCATAATTCACACCCTCTTTCTCTATACCGATTACAGCATCGACCGTTGATATTACTTTAATTTTTGGCGCATTCGTCATAATCAAACCAATATCGTCATTCCTAAAAATATCCTTGTGAATTAAGAAATTCAATGAAACATTTCTACTAATCTTTGTTACAAATTTTTCCATATCGTCAATCTGACAATCTTTGAGAATCAGATACCTAATCATTAAATCCCCAATAGGACTACTATCACTGACAACGAAATTGTTCAATTCCAACGCTTTCAATTTTGGCAATGTTAGCAACCAGGTTGGCAAAAATGTCAATGTATCTCGGCTATCCGAGTCTCCCTTCATTTTCATTAAAGTGACAATTTGAATCCTATCGAATCGCCTTCGAAACCTGATAGGTATCATGTTGGGATCAAAATCGGTTGAGGTAACTAGCCACTCTATTTCCTTGCCTCTTCCAAGCACAATACAATTTGTATTAAAAAAAAGTAATTCTGCCTGGCTGCCGTACTCTGTCAAATCAATTATTAAAGTCGTCCCATTCTTGGTAAATGCGGTGTGGCCGTGCTTCAGTCTTATCTCGTTGTATTTTTGACTTTGCACTGGTTTAACGGCGAACAAGAAAATCGTGAATAACATGAAAGTCAATCCACTGGCTCTAAAATTTTTCATATATACGGTAATCATTGCGGAATGAAGCTGAATTTAACGTCGAACGTATTAATATTTAAATATGGAAAAGAATTTACCTCAGCATAACCAAATACCGCGACAAGATAAAATGCGAGAAATTGCTTGAACTCTTCGTTTGCCTCTTCAACATTCATATTAGGAGTGCCCTCTAGTGCGTTAAATAAACTCCCTCTCGCCAAGTCGAACGCTCTTGCCAACATGAATTGAACCATTCGCTTACTGGCCGGTTTCTTGGTCTTGTCAAAAATACCTTTTACCAGCGGTATCCTGACCACAAAATTTAGTGTCGTATTTGGCCTAATTGTTCGATATCTGAAACCACTTTTATACTCAATCGGCTCTGTATAGTGTGCGGATCCAGAGTAAGCATTGCCAGTTCTCTTTATCTTAAGAGATTTTCCATCCGTAAATTGACCAATCGGTAAAGAGTCAGGCCCGCTCCCCTGTGTTTGAACACTACCAATAGCCGCTCCACCACCAACCACAACTTCTCCCCCAGCCTCATAACTCCCATTATTATCCAGTCCACCAACAAAAACAGTCGTTTCACTAAAATCCCAGTGCCCGGGGTCACGAGTAACTCTGGATAAACCACTTCCCTCATACCTGGGATTTCGACCAGCGACCCAAGTTGCGTTGTAAGACGTTTCCCAGTAACCGCCATTACTACCGCCACCACCACCTCCCATACCGTTGCCGCCACCAATCGCGCCCCCACCGTCCGCATCAAGAATCCAATCTTCATAGCTGCCACTGTATGTTGTTCCAACTCTACGATACAGTGCACGGGCCTGCGCGTCAGACCAACCCGCCGGCACCATCAACCCACTCGGATCAGTATTAACTTGCGGACTATTCCTTGCATATACAAACGGTGACAACGAGTGATCATAGATCGCCAATGGATCTACCTGGAAGAATCTTCCAAGTGTTGCATCATAATTCCTGTAATCCAGATCATATAGACCGCTGGTCGTATTCAACTCACTGCCTTCATTAAACAAAAAGTTATTTTTGTTGCCATCCCGCGTCCAACTGTTTGCCGTCTGCAAACCAAATGGATAATATTCATTGGATTGGATCACATGATTGGCCCACGTTATCGTTACATCGTCGAAGAAAACATCCGTGTACGTCGGGTTTTCATTGGAGATGTAGGCAAAAGCATAACCCGCTTCTTTAATTGTATACGAAGCCGTGATGTATGCAGGTGAACCACTCGACGTTACCTGCGAATATGCCACGTCTAGGAAATTGTAGTTCTTATCGAAGATCAATATGTTGACAAACGCCTTTGGGTGTCCTGAATCCGTACTGCCATCACCCCATCCTCCGGCAGCAAGCGTACCCCTGCTGTTAATGGCAGACGAAGCCGTACCGGTTTCACCCCCCCGCTGGCGCTGGCAAATTGAATGCAGCCAATAAATAGGTTGCAAATTCCGAAAGATGACTGCTACCCGTGCTTGCATCATACCGCGCATAGGCTTCTATCGTAACGGTATCACCTGGCAATACTGCATAACTGTTCGCCACTCCCACCAGGCCCATGGAACCACCGTTAAGTAACTGTGACTTCGATCCGCCTGGTGTATGATTGTTTGTATTTACTGGATTGATTCCTGATGATGAGGGATAGTTCAGGAACTGCGTTGCTTCGGTTGCCTGCGAAGCAGTTTCAAAGGTGGCCTTCACTTTTTGAACAGCCGAAGTAAACAAGATCCTCGTATTGCCCTGGTGATCGGTAATGTTGTATTGGTATTCGTAACTACTTCCATTCTTCTTGACTCTTCCTTCGGGTGAACCGAAAAAGTCGAGCACACCATTCGTATAAACGAACCCATTAACGTATGTCGTCGAATCGGTATGCCCCGAGGCGGTGACGGCCATCTTTAATTTTTCCCCACTCGCATCATACTTGTATGTGATCGTACGTCCATCGCTAAAATTTACCTGTTGCGGTTTACCCAGCAGGTTATACGTAATGCCAGAGATAGCCTTGTTGCCGTCGGCGGTAAGATTGCCATTAGCATCGTAAGTATATTCTGTGGTAGTATGTACGCCATCGCTGAAACCAACGGTGGCACCGCCAGAATCTTCAACCTTCGAAAGCAAATTGCCACTGGCATAAGTGTACGTGAGGTTATCCATCGTCTCCACAGAGTTGCTGGAAGGATTTTTCCATTTACGCTGAAGAGTCAGAATATTACCATTGTGATCGTATGTCATTGCTTCATTAAAGGCATCTGAATTCACAGCCCACCCCGAGCTGTCCGACTGCTTGAAAGAAGCCGACGTGAGTTTATCTGTTTTATCGTAGTTCAGGTTGTAACTCTTTTGATCCTTCATACCGCTAACGCCCTCCACACCTTTCCACTTTATAGAAGTGATATTGCCGTTGTACGCTGGAGTATTGCCAACGCCGGAATCTACGCCTTCATAAAGCAGGTCCATACCAAAGAAATCATTGGCATCTCCATTAGTCACATTTCCATCGCTTGTCCGCTGTCCGTTGTTGATCGACGTAAGCCAACCCTGGATGTTGTATCGATAGTCCACATTCTGGAGATAGTTTGATCCACCAGTGTTGTGAAGACGCTTCATTACAAGCTGACCCAAATCGTTGTACTCATATTTGGCAAGTGTCGTATTCGTTGCGCCATTGATGCTATGCTGCACTGCATTCAGTTTACCACGAAAATCGTAGCCGGGTGTAAGAACTGTTGTTACCTGGTTCGATCCTCCTGCATTGTGGAAAGTCTTGGCAGCCGTAATTTTATTCGCAAAATCATATACTACACTTCCCTTATCGGCCACCGTTGCATTTAAATAGTTATTATTTAATGCCTGTATTGGCCGGCCGAGGTTATCGTAAAACACAACATCTTTGAGATAACTAGCGCTTGTACCCACGACCTTAGTTTTCGAACCGGTGATAAAACCTCTTGTATAAGATCCGCTTGAAGATGGTAAACCCGATAAATGTGTGTTGTCATAAGTGTAGTCAGCAGTTCCGTTGAAATCAAAATCATAGTCATCGAAATAATTCACGGTCATAACTTCTATTGCACTTGCATCGGCATTCTGTGTGGGGAAGCTTTGATTCGTGTAACCCATCAACATTGTACCCCGCGTCTCATACCAAACCCCACTGGAGTATTGACCATCTAATATGTGCTGCACGGCCGATTGGGTAGTCTGGGTGTTATTGGTATAAAAACCTGTCATTACCACCCTACCCTGCTGATCATACTTTAAGAACGACCACTTATTCTGAGTCCTGGTGTTGCCATCCTGAACCAACACAGCCCGATCCATCTTGTCATAACCATAGTAGGTCCAATCTTGTCCGGGGGTTTTCATTTTCGTGATTCGCCCACGATAATCGTAAACAACCTGGTGAACATGTTGTCCAAGTATTGTTGAATTGACAACACCCCAGCCTGCCGACTGGATTGCCTTTACACCACCAGGTGGTACTATATATCGCAGGTTATCAAAGCTGTCATATACATAGTAAGTGTCGAGAAATGGTACTGAAACACTGTTGATTGTTCCATCGTATTGTTGTCTCTTAAGCACCGTCCTTCCTTCTGAATCTCCAAACACGATTGTCTTATTTCCATTCTCGTTCGTGGTCTCGGTGCGTGTAAGCATGTTGGCAGCGTAATACTTCCCGCCACCAGTTACTGCCGTCAACGGATCACAAGTGAATACATGAACGCTATCTACCAGCACATTGAATGAGTACTTTACTTTAATGGTGTGACCAGAAGATCCCGGTTGCCAGGATTGACCAACCCGTCCTTTCTCCAACACTCTTCCCAGTGGAGATCCTTCGAATAATGTCGAATCATAAGGACTACTGTCGTTTGCGATCTTGTCGCCACTCGCACTATAGAACGCGGCGGTTTTAGTGCGGAATGTTGCCTGGTAAGCGCTGGCGTTTGCGTCGGCGTAAGGCAGATAGTTTCTCGATGTGTGTCCGTACTTATCGTAGTTCACGGGCACCACAAGATCTTTTCCGCTCGGTGCTCCATTTTTTAAGACTGACTGAACATTTCGCGTGAGCCCGTCGAGATAAGTGTAACGAACAGATTTTTGTGTTGAATCACTTAACGCATTCACATCGGTAGCATTTACTTTACCTGCTACGCGAACGACCTCGGTAATTACCCGTGAAACCGGAATTAACGAGGCACGTTCGGAGGTAATCGGAGCGCTACCAGATTCGCATCCCGATGCAACCTGCCTGAACGATATAGAATAAGTATCGGGATCTGCGAGTGAGCTGTTTGTATAACTGGAGCCAGTGTAAAACGGAGTAGTCGACGGGAATATATACCATCTTGCCTCAAGACTGTCGGGTACCAGTATCTCAAATTTCAACGGCGCAGTATTTCCATAAGTAATCTGTGGTCCCGGGTTTGGTCTTGTTGGCACATCTTTCACGATCACTTTTGCCGTAATCGGTGTCCCCTGGCATGTAGAAGAGTATGGCGTAACAGAGTAAGTTACATATCCCTGGTTCACATCATCACCATTAGTATAAACACCAGAAATAGAATTGCCAGGGCTCGTCACATCCGGTGGATTAGCATTGCTGATGATCTTCGACCATTTAAAGTTAGTGCCAGCAACACTATTGGGATTGGTGAGAGTGATCGTGGCTGTGGCGTCGCTGCATATTGTTTGAGTGGCTGGCGATGCACTCGCATTGGGTATCGTGTTAAATGTTATGTTAACATCATCGGCAGAAGAAGTACAAGGCGAATTGGAGATCGTCCAGCGAAGAACATAAGCACCTCCGTTAACACCGGTGAAGGTAGATGTTGGACTCGAAGCATTTCCTAAAGAATAAGTTGCAGGCCCGCTTATTTTGGTCCAACCTCCCGCACCAATAGTTGGCGAGTTTGCTGCGAGCGTAACAACAGTCTGCCCGCAAGTTGTTGACCCAGTCTGATCAGGTCCCGCAGAGGCAGGTGTCGGATTTTGATTAAATGTAATTACGACATCATCAGTGGATGGTGTGCAGCCACCGTTTGTGATCGTCCATCGCAATGTGTAAGTAGCACCAGCAACGCCTGTAAATGTGGTAACAGCATTCGATGTATTTCCAAACGAATAAGGCGAAGGTCCACTTATCCAATTCCAGCTTCCTGTTCCAACCGTAGGTACATTCGCAGCCAGTGTAACAGGTGTAACGTTACAGGTTGCGGAGCTGGTTTGATCAGGACCCGCATTGGCGGTTGTCGGATTCGGCAAAATAGTTATCATCGCTTCATCACTGAGCACGCAAGGACCCGAGGTAAAAGTCCAAACCGCTCCGTAAAAACTTCCGAGGTTCCGGTCAAAGTCGAGCTGGCATTATTTAACGGACTAATTGAACCTCCTGGACTCGAGTCGACAGCCAGCGACCATCGACCTGTTCCAAGAGTTGGTGTGTTACCTGACAACGACGCAGTTGTAGCTCCACCACAGATAGCCTGGTCGGCCCCGGCATTTGGCGCTGGAGTTGGATTGCGGTTAAAAGTGATAACTACATCGTCAGTGCCATTACAATCAACACCGGCGGTTGCATGCCATGTCAGTGTGTAGGTGCTTCCTGCCGTACCGTTAAAAGTTGTTGTAGCACTTGAAGTATTTCCGAAACTATAACCTGTTCCTGTTGAAGTCCACGTGCCCGTCGAAGGCGACGCTGAAAGATTGACAGTAGTAAGTCCGCATGTTCCGGCATCGGTTTGGTCGGGTCCTGCATTTACTGAGAGTGGAGCATTAACAGTGGCAGTTATAGTAGACAGTGTGCTCGTGCATCCATCCGAAACCCTATACCATGCTACCTTGTAGGTCGTAGTGCTCGAAATCGTTGGTGTATTCCATGTGAGGCTACCATCGCTTGTATACAACACAGTTGTACCACTTGAGTCGTACCATCGAACAACAAAACCGGAAGGCACGGAGGTGATCGCCAAAGCAACAGATCCGGATCCGCACCGACTACCATTAGTGACCGTTGGTGAACCCGTAACACAAGGAGGAGGAAGTTCACTAATAGACTTACTGCTATTGGCGTATGCCTGAACTGCAAACAAAACCAATGAAAGTATTAGCAGGGAGGTTCTCATGTCAGTTTACAGTTACGGTCATAATTTGGCTGTCTGCTGTCCTCGTATCGACAGTTATTGTACACATGACCTCGAAGCTTGTTGTGCTGGATGTTACAGGGCCATGCACGTAGGTGTCAATGCTCCCGCCGATGTTGGTCCAGGTAGACGATCCCACATTTCGCTGCTTCCATTGATACGCAATGGTATGACCATAATCATAGTCGATCTCCGCAGCCTTGAACGAAACCCTGTCTCCGCCTGGGTCAGTGAAGCAAGCATACGATTGAGTAGTATGCCCGCCTGAGAATACTCTGGTACCTGCCGCGCAGATACTAATCTCTAATGGCGCATATCCAACGTTTACAGAACTTACCAGGTCAACAGGCGCAGAGTAATTGGGATTCGTAACCCGAAGGGTAAAGCTATGCGAACCGGCGCTTGACACCGGGTAGTTCATAACAGGAGATAAATTACTTGCACCCGCAGTAGAGAATGAACCACCATCGAAGCTCCACGAATAAAGGGATCCCGATACACAACTGCTTATCGTTGCCGCGAGCTGAAAGTTTTGTTGTACATACCGGTTGGTTAGTTCTGACGACGAAACAGCGGCGAGTAACGAAGCCCTTGTGTCTCCTGTCATTTCATAAGTATACTGCCTTCGGATATTACCATCCTGGTCAAGGATCCACCGTGTTCTACCCAGTGAATCGTAAGTCGTGAATGCAGTCATTCCAGATGAACTCGTGGATGCAGTTGGACCATAAGCGACGTCATACGCGCTGGTTGAGACCAGCGCCTGCGATGGATAGAATGAGACATCGTCAAGAAGCGGAAGTAATGAGGGACTGGAACTTCCTGGAGAACTTAAGCCGGGTCCGCTTACTTCAATGTTGAATGTCGATGCCAGTGTCGGCATCGACGACAAGTCGACCAACTTTGAAAAATACTGGTATGGTGTGCCGGAAGGAGTGCAAGAGTAATCGATGTGACTGACCTCGGTAGATCCGTTCTTAAAAGTGAGTCTTATGGTGACAGCACTAGTACTCTTCAACCAGAACGTGAACAAGTATTTCGAAGTATTGGGTAGCCGCTTAATCGTTCGTGAAAGTGTTGCGAAAGGATGAACTCCTCTCTTTCCTGTTCGTCCAGCTCCATAGAATCCGTTGGCTACTGTGAATGCAGCGTTAGTTGTGGTTTCAAAGTCGGAGAATGCCATGTTCGAGATCTTCGAAAATTTCACGCTGCCTATCGGCACTCGCTGCTTGTAACCCCAAAGCGCGGCCGTGGTAACGCTATCTGATCCTGTTGCGCTTATCGGCTCAGAATATTTCGCGTACTCGTGAATAACCTCGATAGTCTGGTAACTGGTATCGTTAACGAATACATTGCTGGTTACATGAGCTGCCTGAAATGCAGTAGTAGGATTGAGTGGCCGGGAAACAAGACGATATTTGATCTGCGGATTTCCACTGAATCGTCTAAGTTTAACCAGCGAACCATTCAAAGTCTTTTCACTCTCGGAAGGCTTCTGAATTGTATTTACTTCCTCAATTACCATCGCAGTTCTGCTAGAATCCTTAAGCATCTTTAGCATATAGAGCGTTGAATCGCCTGGTGTGCCCGTAAAAGGAAAATCCAAAACGTATTTCATCGACGTTCCATATATCGTTCCATCTGCAAGCGTCTTTGAAATCTTACTTAACATCTTGTGATACGCGCTCCCAAAAGTGTACTGAGTTGTTTCAGTCATGTGACGCGATGCATCATTCTCATCATAGATCGTAACTGCTTCGGAAGACAAAACTCGACTCACGTCGGCAAGGAGTGTATACTTACCAAAAAGAAAAATTGCATCGTCGGAATTCGCTAATTTGTCGTAAGAAACACCCACGATGTTTTTAGGTGCGGATCCGGATTTATAAATGTATTGATAGGTACTGCTCGTGGATCGAACAAGAGTTCCAGATTCATTGTACTCCGATTTAGTTAACATCAAACCTCGCTCGTAGTCATAGAACGTGTGAGGAATTGACCCAGGAAGGTTAACATCTCCCGCAGGTATGATCTTCATTCCTGGACAAGTAGCAGGTCTCGCAAATTTCGTTACGGTTGGTTTCCAATCTGTTGCTCCAGAACCGGTTGCAGCATCTCCATAAGCAGCCGGCGCTGCATAGGTGTAAAGCCCATAGCCGCTGCCGGGACGCACCACTTTAACATTCGTGTAACCAATTGTCGAACCTGCAGTCGTCACCTGATCGCCAAAGTCGAAGTCGGTTACAACCGTCATATACTTCCATTGTTTAGCGGCGCTAAGCGTGTCGTATGTTTTCGTGATAGCGCTGTGGCTGCCCCACGTCGGTGCCACATATTTCCACACAGGCATCGCATAAGAAGGTCTCGAAAAAATTTTACCCGACGAATGGCCACTATCTGTATAAGTAAATTTCTTTATGATGTTTGCCGAAGGATTCACACCATCGTAATACGTTACCGTGTTCACGCGCAATCCTCCTCCATACTGATCCCTTCCAGCTCTTGTATCGTAATATGTATTCGCTTCAAACTTGATGTCAGTCTCTCCACCAGAAGGATAGATCAGTCGCGCCAGGCTGCCAGCCAGTACCGCATTCGGATCGGTCAGCTTATTAGATTCTCCACTTAGGACATAATAAGTTCCACTATATGAAGGAATCGGATGTATCCTGTAGCGTTCCGCCGCAGCTTCAGTCGGATACACATAAATAGTTGGAATTGACGCGTATGGATTTTCCAGCGCATCTGCGTTGGCCGCGCCGTTGAAATACCCCCAAAAATCAGTTGATGGTGAATTGACCGGTGGGTAAGAGACCTGGTTAGTATAGCGAAAACGATACGGTGGCAGTTGATTGCAAGTCGAACCATCCGTCTCAGTCAGTGTTGTCAGGAAGCCGGATGTGTAACTGAAAATAAATTTCCTGAACGGAGTTGTCGCGTGAAATGAATCTGTAATTGCAATTCCGTCGATCGGGTCGATGCTTGCCGACAAACCTGATGATGTACTGATCCCGGAAAGCCGCTTCTTCGTCTCAGTCACCGCTTCACTCATTAAGATGTAATCAGATTTCGTTGCAACGTTTCCCAATCCTGTTGGCCACGTCGCATCGAAAATGCGAGCTCTGCGTTTTGAGTTGGGATATGTCGTGGTTGTTGTATAGGTGTATGTGAGCTTTGCGCCGGATGGCGACTGTGCACTCGTAAGCATCCAGGAACTGTTGAACGTTGTCGACGTTTGATAATAAGAATATTCCCGTTCGAACAACGACAATTGAGTTTCGTTTGCTCCCTCCACGTCGTTCGACGATTTCGATAATTGCCTCGTGATACTACAAACGCCGTCCAGCAGATACTTAACGCCATTGGTCATTGTTATCTTCCAGCCTATAATGGTGAGGTTGGTTGGATATGTTTGATAGATCGGAACAATTATGATATCCTGGTAAGGAATCATACTGATGATGCCATCGTTGCCGAATACAAAACGACCAGATATTCCATTCACCGAATAGCTGAAGATATCCGGCTCTGTGTCCTTCACGTAACCCAGGCTGCTGAGAAAACTTTGATCTGATGCTTCATCGGTGCAAGTCGATGTACTATTATCTGACGATCCTGCAAAGGCTGTAATGCCTGAATAGTTTGTGTTATAAAGCCATCCCTTTCGGGTTCCATCGGAATAGTCGTCGGGTAGACCGCGCACAACGCGAGACACACTTTGATTATCACTCGAGAGCGCCCAGCCTACTCCATAGGTGTGAGCGCTTCCTACACGAAGGTCAGCAGGATCATAAACCAACGATATTGATTCGGAAAGATCATGGTCCTTTAAAGCGTATAAACCAACAGAGATGATTGGAGTTCCGGTATACATGTTCACAGGAAGTTCACCCTGTCCAAAGGCCGACGATGCTAAGGATAAAACAAAGACGATAAAAGTGAAAACGTTTGCGAAGCTCATGATCACATGAAATAAAATTGAATACGATTAGAGGGTCGCATCAATGTTGCAGAGAATTTATGATCGGATCAATGCCACCGACGCTCACTACTGAGTCATAAAACAGGGAAGACTATAGTCTCAATACCCCAAAAGAGTTGTAGAGAAATCCCGATAGAGAAAACTTGGGACGACTGTGAATCAGTGACTTAAAGAGTGTTGCAGAATTGCAAACCCAGCAGACAGATTTAACAAAAAGAAATTTTCATTAACAGAAAAAATACCGGCGCTCGTAAGAGAAAATAGAACACAACAGTGCAGACTTAAGAAACTGCGCGCCGGCTATCATAGCAATAATAGCGTTTTGAAAGAATGTTTAACAACTTAGCACTAATGAAAAACACCCTGTTAACACTTCTTCTCGTCGCTTCGCTGGCGTCTTGTCACGACAAAAAACACGAAGACCTGGTTGGCCAGATGATCAATATCGGTCGGAAGGAATCGATCGATTCCAAAATACTGGGCGAAACGCGTCCATACTGGATATACGTACCTCCGTCCGCGAGCACGCCGGGTGTAAAATTGCCTGTCGTTTATTTGTTAGATGGCGACGCCCATTTTCATTCCGTGAGCGGCATGATACAGATCCTGGGAACGGGTGTCAACGGAACACATGTTATTCCCGACATGATCGTGGTTGCCATTCCCAATATCGACAGGACCAAAGACCTCACGCCATCGCATTCGGAAGTGATCGACGGACATAAAGAAGATTTTCTAAAGTCGAGCGGCGGTAATTCAAACTTCCTGAAGTTTATCAAAGATGAATTGATCCCACACATCGATTCTAAATATCCAACCAGTGCTTATCGCATGCTGATCGGTCATTCATTCGGAGGCATTGCGACGATCAACGCGTTATACGAAATCCCCGAAGCTTTCGATTCATACATCGTAATTGATCCAAGCTTCTGGTGGGACGATCGTTTGCTCGTGAGAGAAGGAGACTCCCTCTTCAAGACGAAGGATTATTCCAACAAGTCGTTGTTCATTGGACAAGCAAATACTTTGGATCCGGGCGAGACCACCAACGAACACTTCGCAGCCATCAAACAGTATGTTGAATTGCTGGAGAAAAATAAACAGACGGGCCTGCGATGGTCGTACGAATATTATCCTAACGATTCTCATGGATCGGTGCCGTTCATTACCGAATACTATGGTCTTCGTTTCATCTTCGAAGATTTCGATCCAGCTTTCGATAAAGTTGGCAGCGATCCCGATGCGCTGAAAAAAATTTATGATCGTTATCACATGTCGCCTCCGCAAGAAGTTCTTGAAAGATTTGGACGTATGGCAATGGCAACAGGAAATAAGGAGCTTGCGATGCGCTATCTGCAGATGAACATCGATGAGTACCCTAACTCATCGTCACACGAAGCAATGGGAGATTTTCTATTGAGTAAGGGTGATTCAACGAAGGCCACCGAAGAATTTATGAAGGCTTTGCAATTGGGTCCGGATAACAAAGCCTTGAAGGAAAAGATTTCGAAGTTAAAACATTAAACTTTCCTTAAACAAAAAGCTCTTTATTCAACTCATCCGCCAATCGATACGTAACGCGCCCACCATTATCACTATTCGTAAAGATCACAAAACCATCCTGGTGTTCTATCGAAGCCATCGTTAATGAAATAATTCCCTGCTGACCGCCAGAATGAACTATCAACTTTCCTTCCGGCTGCTCTTTGATCCCCCACCCCAATGCCCATTGCTGACAACCATCGATCTCCTCTCCTTTCGGAAGTCTGGTTTGAGGACGAAGCATGTTATTGATACTCGCTGCATTCAATAAATAATGATCATCAACCTTTGGACGAAACAGCCCGATCAAAAACTGCGCGTATTCTTTTGCATTTGTTACCAGTCCACCCGCTGAAGCATACCGCGCAACGTTCGCGGCGTTGAATGAATTCTTATGGTACGGTTCACCTTGCTGGTCGTGCGGTATAGCAACATTCTTTGCTGTCGGGTAATCGATTTCATAGGTGCTCGAAGTCATTCCGTTTGGAACGAGCACATTCTGTTTCATGTATTCTGCAATGTCTGTGGCGCATACTTTCGTGGTTGCTTCGTAAGTACCACAAGGCTGGTCGAAGATCTTTCCCTTAAGGTGCGACACAACAGTCTGCAATAAATAAAACCCCTCCCCCGAATATCCGAATCCCGTTCCCGGATCGAACTTAAGTTTTAACGGGTTGCTCTCCCGCCAGTTGGGTAAACCGGTAGCGTGCGACAATACATGTCGTGTGGTGATCAGCTTCATTCGTGGATCGCCATCGGCAAACAGTTCCGGGTAATATTCACTAAGTGGCCTGTCGAGCGAAAGAACTTTTGTCTCCACGAGCTTCATCACCGCGTAAGCGAACACGGTCTTGCTGACCGACGCAGCTTCGAACAGGGTGTCGGTATCGACGGGCTCATTCGTTGCCGTACTTCGGACGCCGAACGCCTTGTTCCAGGCGAGCTCGCCGTGTTGAATGTATGCCACGGACGCGCCCGGAACTTTGAATTCCGTCATCCAAGCGGAAATAAGTTTTTCTATCCGGGAGGAGTCGAATGAAATCGCCTTCTCTTTTTTGGAACAACTGTAGTTGAAAGCAGCAGCACCAAAAAGAGCCGACTGTGCACACAGCGAAACAAAATTGCGACGATCCATAACTACTTCTTCTTCCTCTTTCCTTCGGCGGTAAACATTCCCATCAGGCTGCCATTCGCATGATCATCATCTTTCTTCGTGAGGTCTACATTGATGTCGTAGCCTTGCGCGTTAAAGTATGCCACTATCTTATTAGCAGTCACATCGATCCTGTCTATCTTAGAGATCTCGACGCCCGTCGTATCCTGTACAACACCACTCAGCCCCGTGTCGGATTTATCGAGTATAAAGATCATGGTGGCATCGCCGCTGGGTGTGCCCTTCACAAGCACCGACCATGTTCCCGCGAAGTAATCAACATCGGTTTGTGATTGTGCGAACAGCTTATCTGACGTCAACGAGATCACGACAGCAAATAGAACTACATTAAATCTTTTCATATTGATTTTTTTGAGATTATTATCTGACTCTTAACTCCTTCTCCATTTCTCTTCTTCGAGGTCGATGGTGTACAACGCCTCACGAATGATCGACTCATCTATCTTTGGATCTTTGTTGAGCTCCAAAAGATATTCGCGCTGCACGTCGAGCATTTCGATGATCACTGCTTTCGCTTTTGCAGTCATATTGTTGCCCTCCACTTCACCCTTCTCTTCCCAGATCTTTACTAAATGCCCAACGTTAATTTTATGTTCGGGATGTTGCTCTAAACGTTTCTTCAGAAACTCCTGCGCATTCTTTTTTAATCCGTGCTTCACATCGTGCCGTGTCTTGTGAGTCGATTCTTCGAGCACGATCGCATCGAATGCGCCTGATCGTTTGATCAACTGCGGCAACGTAAGTCCTTGAACAACGAGTGTGACCAGTATCACGATGAATGTTATGAAAAGAATGAGATTGCGTTGAGGAAACGGGGCGCCGTTGAGTGTGATTGGTATTGCTAATGCTGCGGCCAATGATACCACGCCGCGCATGCCCGACCATCCCAGCAACAACGGCATCATGAATCGTGATCGCGAGCCACGGGTCGGAAGTACATTTCGCCGGAAAAGGAAAGTTGCCACCAATGCACCGTATGCGCTGATGATCCTTGATGCTATCAACACACCGGTAACGAGCAGGCCGTAGTTGATCGCGGTGCCCAATGGAATTCCTTCTTTCTTCAAGCCCTCAACAATTTCGGGAAGCCCGAGGCCGATGATAAGGAAGACAAGACCATTCAATATAAAGATGAAACTCTCCCACACATGAAATCCCTGGAGCCGGCTGCTGCTGTTGAGGAATACCATTCGTTGCGCTGACATGTACAATCCGCCGGCGACAACAGCCAGCACACCGGAACAACCGATCTCTTCAGCGAGCCAGTACATAAAATATGGTTCGATGATCGTCAGCGCAATATCTGACGATGCATCGAATGAAAGTCGTTTGTGAAGCTGCACGAAGATCCATGCGAGGAGCAATCCTATGCCGGCGCCGCCGATCACCATCCACAAAAAAGTTAGAGCGGCTTGCTGCCAGATGAACTGCCCGGTACCAATGGCAACCAATGCAAATCGAAAGATGATGAGTGATGATGCATCGTTGAGAAGACTTTCGCCTTCGAGGATGGTGGATGTAGATCGCGGAATTTTAACGAACCTGGTAATGGCGCCGGTGCTGACGGCGTCGGGTGGTGCTACAATTCCGCCCAATAAAAATCCCAATGCTATCGAAAATCCTGGTATGAAATAGTTGGTGGCGATCGCTACCGACGTGGCGGTGAAGAACACGACGAGAAATGCGAAGCTGCCGATGATACGCCACCACTTTTTCATTTCCTTAAAAGAGATTGCCCAACTTGCTTCGAATAAAAGCGGCGGCAGGAAGATCAGGAAGATGAGGTCGGGGTTGATCCTCACCACCGGCAATCCCGGAATAAAGCTGATGGCGAGTCCTGCAACGACCAGTAAGATCGGGTATGCTATCCGCAGCCTCGTTGCCCACATTTCCAAAAGGACGATGGCGGCGATCATAGCAAGCAGGAATGGTAAAATAGTATGCATTAACTAAGGGTTAGTTAGCGTGACTAATGTAGGTTATATTTGAATTTCTATTTATGAAGCGCGTCATCATTTTATTCATAATCGCTCTGCTGGCCGGCTGTTCTTCTAAGGAGCGCGAGGCTAAGAATCCAGTTTCTGCTTTTGATTCTGTCGATCCTTCAACAAGATCTCAAATTGCCGGCCTCCTCAACGACTATTTCACACTCAACCAATCCCTCATCCTCGACAGCCTCGCCGGCGCCAAGCTCGCAGCTTCGAAGTTTTCGGAGACCGCTAAAAACTTCAACGTAGAAAAACTGACACCGGAACAACTGGACTTCTATCTCGTCCATTCTTCCGATCTTAAGACAAGTCTCGCACAACTCGACAAAAGCAATAACATAGAAGAAGCGCGCGTTGAACTCGCCGTGATCAGTGAAGCCATGTATGCAATGGTCAAGGCATTTCATCCCAACGATACTCCGCTCTATTATCAGTATTGTCCGATGGCCAGGGATAATAAAGGTGCTAACTGGCTTAGTGCAACCAACGAGGTGGTGAATCCTTACATGGGGCAAATGATGCCTTCATGTGGACGAACACAAGAGACTATCGAATAACAATGAAGAAAGGCAGCAAGCTATTTAATTCCATATCATCAATACTGTTATTGATGGTGGTGTTACTTGCCTGGTACCTCATCTCTGCTTTCGAAGTCTTTCCCGCCTATGCATTCCCATCCCCCGCTTCGGTGTTCGAAGCCTTTAAGGAAGAACTTACGGAAGGACGTTTGATTAACGACATCATTGCATCTCTCTGGCGTGTAGGGATCGGCTTCGTATTATCGACAATACTCGCGGTACCAATCGGACTTTGGTTAGGTTCGCACCTCAACGCGCGACAGGCACTCGTGCCCATGTTCAACTTCTTCCGTTTCTTATCGCCGCTTGCGTGGATCCCATTCGCGATACTTTGGTTTCACATCGGCGATAAGCCCGCGATCTTCCTGATCTTCATGGCAACATTTTTCCCGATGGTGCTCGCAACGATGGTTGCCGTTGCGGGAATTCCCAGCATTTACTTCCGCGTGGCGCGCGACTATAATTATAAAGGCATCGACCTGCTCACCAACGTTACCTTCCCCGCAGTGTTGCCACAAATAATAACAGCACTTCGCGTGAGCTATGGTATCGCATGGGTCGTTATCGTGGCCGCCGAAATGGTTGGATGCCAGGACGGACTCGGTTATGGCATCTGGGAAGCGCGAAATGGCTTGCGCCTCGATAGCGCAACGTGTTACATGATCGTTATCGGTTCGTTGGGAATGGGCATCGACAGGCTGATGGCCCAGTTAACAAAATTGCCAGGCGTACGCTGGGGTTATGAGCGATAAGTCATCGACGAAATTGGTTCTCGGGAATGTATCGCATAGTTACGGTACTGTTGATGTTCTGCACAACTTCAATCTGAAAGTAACGCCCGGCGAGATCGTTGTGTTGGTTGGTCCGAGCGGTTGTGGCAAGACAACGATACTCAATTTATTATCAGGCTACATTCAACCATCATCTGGTTCTATCATCCGCGAAGGAGCGATAAGAACTGTTTATCAGCAAGACGGTCTCTTTCCGTGGTTAACTGTTTCTGAAAACACAGGAATGGGAATTCGCAACGTGAAAGATCCTGTGCAACGCGATCGTGAGATCAAAGAGCTTCTTGAACTTGTTCACCTGGAGAATTTCGGTGATCACTATCCTCATCAATTATCGGGTGGGATGCGTCAACGTGCGGAGCTAGCTCGTGTACTTGCTGGTGATTCCGATATTTTGTTGATGGACGAGCCTTTCTCTGCGCTGGATTACCAGGCGCGACTCAACATGCGCGAGGAACTCATTCGTGTTCTGCAAAAACGTCCACGCACGGTTGTTTTCGTTACACATGATATTGAAGAAGCGGCGCAGCTTGCCGATCGCGTTTTGGTGCTTTCGAAGCGCCCAGCAACCGTTTGTTATGAGCTGAACATCGATGCTTCGCATCCGCGTCGCGTTGGCGACGATAAAGTCGTTGCGGCGATGCGCAGGATTCTTAAGGAGCTCGGTTTATAAAAACCCGGGTAAAATATTACTTTTGTGACTGATATTCAGATACTCATGAGGAGTACCGGGTTAAAAATTGTGATCGGTGTAGTAGTTGTGCTCACCACTCTTGGACTGTTGCGATACAGATCATTCGGCAACAGCAGCGGACCAATTACTTCCGATGTTATTCACGAAGGTGGCAACACAAAAGCGACCCGTGAACTTACTGTCGGGTTTCTACCCGTTACCTGTCACCTCACCTGCCCCGTAACCGACTTTGCTTCGAAGACTACTCAAACCAGCACTAACTTCAATTCGAGAGTATTCACTGATTTTCCGACAGTAGTCAGTGCGCTTGAAGCGAAACAGATCCAGGCAACTTTTATGATCGTACCGCTCGCGATGAAGCTTCGTGAGCAGGGTGTTCCTGTAAAGATCTGTTATCTCGGTCATCGCGATGGATCGGAGATCGTTGTTGGTAAGAACAGTAAGATCCGCAGCCTTTCCGATCTTAAGGGAAAGAAGGTTGCTGTACCGAGTCTCTTCAGTAATCAAAATTTTGTCTTCCATAAGTTGATGGCCGACTACCAGATGAAACCTGAGGACATTACGTTTGTGGTACTGCCTCCGCCCGACATGCCCACGTCGTTGGCTGCCGGCGCTATCGATGCTTACTTTGTTGGCGAGCCATTTTGTGCGAAGGCAGAGCTCGATGGTATTGGACGAGTGTTGTATTATGCTCGCGATATATGGCCTAATTTTATTTCGTGTGCTTTAGTTGTACATGAAGATCTCATCAAAGAAAATCCTGCAGTTGTAAAAGATCTTGTGCGCGGTATAGCACAGTCGGGTGCGTGGGCGGAAACGCATCGTGCGGAAGCGGCGAAGTTAGTTGCCCCGTATTACAGGCAGAATGAAAAGGTATTGAACTTCGTGCTCACGGCCGATCCGAAGCGTGTGAGTTATATAAACCTGACACCGAATGATGAAGACCTGCAGTTGATAGAAGACATGGGATTGGGTATGGGTCTTCTTACGAAGCATACACCAATGGATGAGTTGATCGATCGCGCATTCCTGCCGGACCAGATCATAGAGGCGCCGATCGATGCATCGAAGATCCCGCCGTCAAAGAATTGAAACCCTTTTCTTTAATCAAATAATAAAACAAATCAACTAATCAATTATGGCTTCAGACAAAAAAATCCTCAGCAATCAGGGCACGATCCTCAAAAATCAAGGTGCGATCAAATCGAACCAGAACACTATCGTAGCTAACCAAAACTCGCTGAAAGGAAATCAAAAAACGATTATCGGCAACCAGCAGGAGATCATCTCGAACCAGAAGGCGATCCTGAAAAACCAAAAGACGCTGGATACAATCGTGAAGAATCAGAAGGCGATTTTGAAAGCGCTCAAGAAATAAGCGGTTACAGGTAATTCTTTTTTACCACAAAACCATTTGATCAAAAGGTCGAATGGTTTTTTTATTGTCTACCGGATCTCGACATCGATTGTTTTTCTTCCCGACTTACCGACGAGAATGAACTTGTATAGTCCCTTCTTCAATTCGATCTCATTCATTTGTTTCGAGAGCGCGACGGTCTTGCTTTTTTTATTACCAACGATCTCGAGTTGATGATCGTCGGAAATGCGGTGGAAGAAAAATTTAACAGGAAGGATCTTTTTGTCTTTCGAATCGAAGTCGGCGTTGCTGATGTGATAACCAAAAGAATGGAGCGGGATCTCATAGGTCCATTCGCTGGAGGTCACCTGGATCTTAGAGTCTGTTTGACCGGCGGGCATAGTTAATTTGAGAACTACCCGGGATGTGTCGTTGGCCTCGATAACGAATTCAGTTGGATGAATGTCAAAGGTTGAATTAGCAGAAATATTTAGTGTTACTTTTTTCTGAGAAAGATTTATAACACGAACTACTTCTGTGAACTCCGAATGAATGGGTGCATCGTTATAAAGCTCCAACTGGTCGAATAACACTGAATCTTTGCTGCCCATTACAAACATGATGTTACCGCGAATCTGCCGTTCGATCGTTGGCCGGCTGTTGCTTGCCTGGTAGTGGTAGCGGTCGCTAAATTCCAATCCGCCTTCATAACCATATCGTTCCGTTTTAACCAGTCGGCCATCCTCTGAAAAATACTGCCATTGCCCGGTCCTGTAATTCTCCGCAAAAAATTGCCTTGTCTTAATTTTTCCATCAGGATAGAAATAACTCCACTTGCCTTCGCGATAGGAGTTGGACATCGTTGAGTCCTCAGGGTTTGCAAGACCTGTCACTTTGAGTTGCGTCCAATAGATATACTGTTCTTTGGGAACCTTCGTCCTGACGAGCTTATAGTTCTCTTTTGATTTCACCTGGCCGTCAGGGTAACGAGTAACATACTCGCCATCTCTGAGACTGTCCCTGAGATTATAAGTTACTTCCTTCGGCAGCTTCAATGACCTATCGACCGGAGTTGTTGTGAAAGTATACTCCCTGGTAAAGTCACCACTACTTGTTAAGATCTTTCCCAGCACAAGTACTGAATCCGATAATGCATAGATAGAATATGCTCCGCTCAGGAATGGCTTTGCGTTTGGAGCGACTTCCGGTTCGGTGATCTTGATAAATTGATCGTTGACGATAGTCCACGTTCCATTTTTATTGTATTGCCCGCCAGGTTTGAACTCAATCGTCTTGTGAAATGGTTCGAACTCCTGGCGTGCGGTTCTTCGCACCTCGATGAGCTTACTGCAATACCATGTTTTCCCGGACAACTTCATCTGAGCTTCAGCCGTAATGGGAATCGCTTTAGGATCGGTTGCAAAGCCTGTTATTTGAGCCATTACAACGTTAGTGGTAAGTAAAAACAGGTATAATATGGTGATGCGGAGTTGCATGAGAGCTGATGAAGTTAAATAATTCCTGTCATAAATCAGCTTTCCGCCCTGCCGAAAATCATAAGCGTCGAATCCGAGGTCTGCTATTTTTCGACACTTATGAAAACAGAAAATTCAAATGCTATCAGCAAGGTTGGACGATGGTCAGCATTTCTATCGCTAACCTTCAGCCTTACGTACATTGTTGGTCAGCTTGCGGAATGGTTGGGACTGCTTGGATCAGATGGTGGTCCGGAGAGTGCGAGCACGGCCACAGGACTTGTGATCTTGTTAACGCCTTCGCTATTCCTGGGGATCGCTTTCTTAATTCTGATGGTCAGCGTTCACTATCATGCTTCTGAAGACAAAAAGATCTGGAGTCACATCGCCTTGGTGTTTGCAACAATCTATGCCACGCTGATAAGCATTAACTATTATGTGCAATTAACACTCGTGGTGCCGCATCTTTTACAGAACGAAATCGAAGGCATTCGTCCTTTCCTGTTCACTCCGTTCGATTCATTCCTTTACTCAGTAGATGTTCTTGGATATAGCTTCATGAGTCTCTCCACACTTTTCGCTGCGTTCGTCTTCACGAAAAAAGATGAAGTCAACGCACGTTGGTTTATGATTGCCAATGGACTTCTCGTACCCTTCCTTGCGTTGCAGATCTATTATCACGTACTCATCTGGCCGGCGTCATTGTGGGGAATTACTTTTCCGGGTTCGATGATTGCGTTGGGGAGAGTGTTTGGGAAGAGATAACCTTGAGGTCTCACAGAATTTCGATAAATTTCATCCAGCCCTTCGCTCAGGATGTGAACTCGCAATGTGGGCTATAACTTCATGCCTACAAATTCGCGCTTCCGCAGTCTCAAAGTCAGATGGCGTTATTGGTTTGACAATACGCTGAATTCGGGTACCGTCGCTCTCATCGGGTGGCTTGGATTATTTTCCATCGTGCTCGTTATTATCTCTGCGCTGGTTGTTACTGTCTTTAATGTCGACCCGGCCGAGAAAGACATTTCGTTCATCGAAGCATTCTGGATAAGCCTGATGCGAACACTCGACCCTGGCAATCTCAGTAACGACAACGGCTGGACGTTTCGACTCGTGATGCTGGCGGTGACAATCGTCGGAGTTCTCATTGTGAGTACACTGATCGGTATCGTGAATGCTGGTATCACACAAACGCTCGAGGCCATGCGCAAGGGCCGTTCGTTTGTCGACGAACGAGATCACATCCTGATCCTCGGCTGGTCTCCATTGATCTTCTCGTTGCTCAACAAGTTGGTCGTGTCGCGTCACCGGCATCAACGACTCACCATCGTGATCCTGGCCGATAAGGATAAGATCGAAATGGAGGATGAACTCCATGCCAAGGTTCGTTATGATAAAAAAGTGAAGATCGTTTTGCGCAGCGGCAATATTATCGACCGTCACGACATAGAGATCGTCAACCCACATTCGGCACGCACCATCGTGGTGATGGCGCAGGAAAATGATCTTCACGACACTCATTCGATCAAGACGATCATGGCTCTCATGAAAAGTCATAACCGGAAGTCGGAGAAGTATCACATTATCGTGGAAGTTCGCGACCGCGAAAACCTGGAGGTGCTTGAATTACTGGGCAAAGATGAGATCACTCCTATTGTATCTGAAGAACTCTTTTCACGAATGACTGTGCAGACGTCGCTGCAATCCGGCCTGAGCGAAGTGTACAATGAGCTTCTTGATTTCAACGACGTAGAAGTAGAGTTTGCCAACGCAGGCACCTGTGCTGGGCTGACGTACGGCGAAGCGTTGTTAAGATTTCGCAAAGGCACGTTGATCGGGACACACCGAACGGGACATGGATCAATTACAAACCCTGCGTCGGGAACTTTGATCCAGCCATCGGATCAGTTGATCATGATCACCAGCAAGCGCAACGGTATTTCGCCCGCTCAATCGCCATTGATAAATACAGAGTTGTTCTCAAATTCTCTTGAATCCAGAAGAGTCCCTCAACACACGCTGATATTGGGATGGAACAATAAAGGTCCGGAGATCATTCGCACACTCGACCGGCAATTTATCAAGGGATCTCAAATCACGGTCTTCGCAAACTCCGACGACCTGGAAGCCCAGGTTGAGGCTGTAAGATCTTCGTTAACGAATCAAACTCTTACGCTCGAAAGAGGAAACATCCGCAACAGGAAAGCGCTCACCGAATTAATTAACAAGTGCGATTGCAATCACGTGATCTTGTTGTGCTATTCGGATACGATGGACATGCAAAGCGCCGACTCACTTACGTTGATCACGCTGATCCACCTTCGGCGTGCGGTAGAAGAAACGGGACGCAACTTCACCGTTGTCTCCGAGATCCTCGACATCCGCAATCGTGCGTTGGCGGAAGCAACCCATGCCGACGATTTCATTGTGAGTGACAACATTATCAGTATGGTGATTGCACAGCTCGCGTGCAACATCGACCTAAAAGCTGTCTTCGACGAACTACTTACTCCCGGCGGCGCGGACATCTTCCTGCGACCCGTTCGCGACTACGTCAGGATCGATCAACCTGTTAGTTTCTATACCATCGCTGCATCGGCGGCCAGGTACAACCAGACTGCGATTGGATACAGGGTGGCGGAATATTCTACGGATGCGGAGAAGAAGTATGGCGTTGTGCTATCGCCTTCGAAAGATCAGTTGGTACAGTTTCATGGAGAGGATAAGGTGATTGTGATATCGGATCAATGAAGCCGACCGTATCTATTTTAATCCGTAGATTTTTCATATTATAGTCACTGTGATTCTTCCCGCTTAGCGATTACCATCGCTGTTGCCACCTCAGATCTCTTAATGGTAAAATTGTCCATCACATCGGCACGAACATCCATTTTCTGCTATCCTCAATTGCTGGACTTTTGTATCAGTCAATTATCACTAACCAAAAAAAACTCCACATATGACAAAAGTAGCATTGTTTGTACGGCTTGAAGCCAAGTCGGGCAAGGAACAGGAAGTAGCCGATTTTTTACGGAGTGGATTGTCCATTGTTCAAAACGAATTGCAAACCACCACCTGGTATGGTATTCAACTTGGACGTTCCACTTTTGGCATCTTCGACACATTTCCCAATGACGCAGGGCGCAAGGCACACCTGGCAGGTGAGGTTGCTGTAGCCTTGATGGCCAATGCCCATCGATTGCTAGCACACGAATCTGTCATTGAGTTTGCTGACGTGCTTGCATCAAAGCCCTAAATGGCAAACGAGTACCGATTGCAAATGGAACTGTTCTGGCTATATTTAAAATTCACGGAACGGGAAAATACCCTAAAACAATACTAACCGATCGTTTGACCCATTATCGGCATTGGGTCATCTGAATTTTTTCGCCCGGGATGCGTACGATCTCGTTTATTGACGATGAAAAAAACGAATAAATTCATTTTGACTGATAAGCAAAATGGAAATCTTGCTTTCAAAATTCACTCGTTTGTTCATGAGAATCCTTTCGCTGCTCTGCAGCATAATAACTATTACACGATACTCATCATCACGAGAGGCAGCGCGTCTTTGAACTCCAGTTTTTCCACGATACCTTTTTCGGCCAAAGGTATTGCCTGCTTCTCACCCTACCAGCCCTTCATGATCAAAGACATGAGAGACCTGAAAGGAACTGCCATTCATTTTCATCCCGACTTCTTCTGCATCTATCGGCACCATAATGAAGTAGCAAGCAATGGGGCACTGTTTAATAATGCTTACCAATCGCCTTATTTTTCCATTAAGGATGAAGAATGCGATGAAATCATCGGGACTGTGTTAAAGATGAAAACCGAAATGATCAATGAGGCAATCGCGCAGCAGGAGTTGCTGATCCTTCACCTGAAGATCATTCTGATCAACGCCATTCGCATCAAAAATCGCGAGCAGGATCACATGCGTGAAATGCTCTCCAGGAACAGGAATGCAGCGCGAGTGCAGCATCTCGTGGATGCGATTGAAGAGCATTACCACGAACAATTAACCGTAAGCGAATATTCCAGCCTGTTGGGAATGCCTGCCAAGTCGGTTGCGCGACTTGCAAAAAAATATCTTGACAAAACACTCACCGACCTGATCGGGGAACGCATCATGATCGAAGCGAAGCGTGAGTTGTACCTGACATCCAAACCGATTAAAGCGATCGCGTATACGCTGGGTTTTACAGATGAATACTATTTCAGTCGGTTCTTCAAGAAGCGCGCTGACATCTCTCCGCAGTTTTACCGTGACAAGGTGGGCTCAGGCCGGGAGGCATTGTTGTTATAGACGCGGATGGGTGGCAAAATTATCCACGTCCCTTTTTTGAATCAAGGGTATTTTGCCGTGTTAATCGCGCTATGAAAATACTCAAGAAGTCACTTCAACATCTCCAATGGCGATATTGCTGCCCTGAAAGCTGCGATCATCCGCTGTAACAGGAAATATTCTGCTGATGGACCTGGTTCCGCATTTCATTTTTACCATTCAGAAATTCAAAGTAAAAACTGTTACCACTCCGGCCGCTCCGTCCAACCTTGCAGGAATTGCACAAGCACATCATCTGTTACGCTGACCTTGGCTGATGTTACCGATGAAGACAATTATCTGATCGAGTATAAAAAATCAACCGACAATCTGTACGTCACGCAGCACCGCGGTTGTGAAGAAGCTGATCGCCCGGTAACTGCTACTTCAACATGATCCGGGTGGTGAAAATTTTATTTTTTCCTTCAACACGCAACACGTAAACTCCGCGGCCATGTTGTGACAGATTAATCAACTTTTCGTCCTCAATTACAAATTGTTCCAGATCCCTTCCGAGGAGGTCGGATACAGTAACCTTACTCCTCTGCCACGCCGATGGAACATGTAACCTGAATTCCCCCGAAGAAGGATTGGGATAAACTGAAACCGGAACAACCTCGCCTTCTATGCCGGTTATGAGCGGCACTTCAATGATAAACGGTTGCGCGGTGAATGTATCCAAGCCACCGTCTGCCGTGCCGCCATCATCTTTTAAGGTCGCTACTACCGTTGCTATACCTGAAACATTTAGAGCAGGGGTGTAGGTCAGGTCACCGGATGAACCGATCGAGGGCTGAACGCGGAACAAGGCGGGATTATCGTTGGTAACGTTAAATATAATTTCCTGCATAGATTCATCCGGAGGGCCGGGTGATATAGCCGTTGCCCATCCATTCACAAGCTGCGATCCCCCGTCTTCTGCAACCTGATCTCCTCCTTTTATAAATGAGGGAGCATCATTGACAGGGTGTACGGTTACAGTTATCGTAGCCGGCAAAGATTCAGCATAGCGATTATCCAGGATCGTATATTGCACAGTGGCCACGCCATTGAAATCCGCGTTTGGTGTGAATGAAACGTTGCCGCCCACCACGTATTTCCACAAGCCCGCGGAAGTGACAGCCTGTACCTGTGGCAACGGCGTGAGCGGATCGAGGTCGACCACGTTCAGGAGTGTTCCATCAGCATCCAAATCATTGCCCGTTACGTGGAGCGTCACCGCATGGTCTTCGCTGACTGTTGTCATGTCATCATTTGCCACCGGAAATACATTATTAAAGATCACACTGTAGTCATGGATCTGTCCAAAATAGCCAACCGTCCCGCAGGCTTCCGGTGGGGGCTCACTTGCATCTGCATCCACTACCCGCATGCGCAGGCGCGTATTGAAAATAGGAAAAGACGGTGACATAAACGGGGGCAGTGCGTATATTCCTGATCCACCCGGTATATCATCCGCAAAAGTGACCAGATCATCGCCCGTGATACCATTGTTATCAAAGTCAATGTAGACGTAAACATGCTCGGCCCTGTATTCACTCAACAGAACATTGATCGTATATTCTGTAAAAGGTTCAAGACTGGCCATTTCTGTGCAACTGAAATCGCCATACCCGTTGAGACCTGTTATACCTGCCACAGCATCTTCAACAGCAGTGCCGGAAAGATGGTGTAAGTTACTTAATGATACTTCACGGATACCGACATCATCTGTGCGATAAGGATAACTATTAGCCCCTGTGGTTTGCGCCAGACAGCTTGACATCAGCGGTTCTCCTGCTGCACGTATCAGATTATACTTTGTGACTGAATTCGTTCCTTCGGAAGTAGTAACCGTGAATGTGACATCATAGTTGCCATCGGCAGGAACAGTGAATACCGGGTTATGTTCCGTTGAGGTCACTGTTATGTCATTGTTATTTGTCATCGTCCAGCTAAATAAAATACTGGTGCTTTCCGATGAGTTGATGAACGTGTTCGGAATACATGCTGTTTTGTCAAAGAGTTGAATATCAGATCCGGCAGTTATGCAGATACCCTGGCTTGCCAGGACAAAATCCGGTGCGGGTGGTCCTACAGGAACGAGCGCCAGATTACCATGATCTTCCAGTAAAGATGTCCGGTAGAAGTCGAAGGCAATCCTTGAGCGGTCCCGTTGTCCCGCCGTGAATTCCTGTAGACATGAGTAAGACATATAGTTGGTAGCAGCAACAGATTCACCGGGTGCACAAGGATTAGGTGTGAGTTCACAAGGCGCACCCTGAAGCTGAGGCGGTGTATCGCAAACCCCATCGCCCTGATTGAGGCAATCATCGTTTGGCGGGCAGACGGTTTCGTTGCCCCAATGAAATACATGCTCAAGTCCGAGATAATGTCCAAGCTCATGTGTCAATGCCGGGTAATCCGTATAGCCAACCAGGTTGTAGGTGATTACAACTCCGTCCCAGGGTTCTCCGTGGTTGTGAGGAAATGTAGAATACCCACCGTAATCCTGTATATGAGAAACGACCCAGATGTTACAGTATACTTTTGAATCCCAGTAGCTAAGCGCCTTGAGATCAACTTCGCTCATACCGGGCGAAGCCTGGCCATAGTCCATGTAATCCGGGTAGCTGGTCATATCAACCCGGTTGATGCCATCGGTACAATTTCCGTCCGGGTCACGCACGGCAAGGGCAAACTGGTATTCCATGTCAACCGAATTCCCGTCACCGATACTTCCCGGAATTTTTCTGAATCGTTCGTTTAATTCTTTTAGCGCTGCACGAATCGTCTCATCAGAGATATTGACACCAGACCCTTCAGGCTCGCCTTTATGCATGACATGGAAAACAACCGGAATCGTATAGACTGTACTGTTTCGCTGTGTCCGGGCGTTTCGTTGCCTGGCTGAAGCGCTCCATACCGCGGTGTTAAACGCATCATATTTCACCTGGTAATCCTGATCGGACATCTTTTCAAGGTGATACTCATCGGTGCCGCATTTTTGCTGAGCCGAAATCGTGAAACAACTGAAAAATAAAACCGTGAATAAAAGAGAGAGTCTTAGCAACATGGGATGTAATTTACAGAGAGTACGCACCTCAGTAAATGGACATTTTGACCATCCCAGATGGAAGATGCTTATTCAATGATGGATTGGTATAAGCCAGGTTATGATAATGTAGATAAGATGCTGACGCAGGATGATAAGGATCTTTATAGCTTATATTGGAGTTGGAGAAAGGGAAATGAAGTCAGATAAATTATGATGTATCAAAGCCCCTCCACCCTCTCCTTCGCTATCTTAACATAATAGTTCAACACCGGCTGATATTTCTCCCCCGCACCTATCGCCCTGTTATAAAATTCCTTCGCCTTAGCCTTATTGCTTCTATAATCCTGCTCCACCATACCGTTAAAAAGATTCGCTGCACAATCAAAAAAAGGATCATTAGATTTTGTGATCACGTTGATCAATGATTCTGCCTTCTGATATTCTTTCTGCCTGACAAGACAATAAGTATAAAGTTCCAGGAACTTCATGTTCTTCGGATACATCGAAACGAGGCGCGAGTAAACATCGGATGCGAGGGCGTAATTCTCCTCGTAACGAAGCAGGATATGTGCATAGTAAATGGCCGCCTCTGTTCCCGCAAGCGAATTTGAGAAGGCGGTTTCACCTAGCAACTTCAATCCCTCTTTACGGTCGCCTTTCTTTAACGCAGCAAATACAATCTCTCCGCCCATGCTCATGTCTGCATAGATCTCCGCATAACACAAGTAGATTCCCTTAATGAAGTTATGTTCCGGTGTCGCGTTTGATTCGTCGAAACATTTCATGACAAACTTGTAAGAGCTCTGAAGTGCTCTTGCAGCTTTCAGGCGGTCTTGTCTTGAAAAGTGATACTCTGCGAGAAAGAAATAATTGCAAACTTTAAAATAGGGATCGGTCAGATCTCTGTCATTCGCAAGCAAAGTTTCGGTAGCAGCGAGTTTTTCGAAATACTCATCCTTATGATTACTAAGAGCTACGGGCGTATATCTCCATCTCATCAACTGAACGTTAAGCAGGTTCTTAATTCCTTCATTCGTATTCTCAGCTGTTGCGATCGAACGCTTCGCACCGTTGAAGTTCATGTTATAGATGGAATCAAGTATGGACTTAACTGCAGGTTGGGCCTGGATGTTGACTCCATCAAAAAATTGCAGAAGAAAAAAAATAAGAAATGCCCGGATAAACATCTTTGGCATCAGAATGCATACCCGACTTTAAGTCCTAAATATATGGACAGAGAATTCTTAAACGTTTCCGTTGTTACGATCTTTTGAGCTCCTCCGAACCCGGTATCCACAGTGTTATAGCCCTCCGATCGCACCTGGCGGACTCCGAATCCAATATAATAGTCAACGATCAGATCATCGAGCATGCGCCCGGGAGTGACGTACCCAAACTTAAGATAAGCCTCGCGCATGCCGTAGCCTACATCAACTTTTTGTGTTCGGGTAACGATGCCGTCATAGTAGCCGACGTCCTGGAAGATGTTATAATTACGAAGGATCACACCGGGCGACAGGTAGAACTCTCCATCAAAATTATGATACCTGTTCGGATAAAATTTATAGGCGACGTCCAGATATGTTCCCACTTTAACTGTCACGTTTTTTACGCCATACAAATCATGCGACAATTCATAAATGAAATCCCTGTACGTTAATCCTACATCAACAGATACAGCATGTCTGTCAGCCAAAATTCTTTCAATACCAACTGTAAGTGCGCCCCTGCCAAGGACGTAATAATTCAGCCGTGCAAAATTCTTGTCAAAATATTCTGTTGACGGCTGGTTTTGTTCGGTTCCGTTGAAAATACGTACGCGTATAGAGTCTCTCTGTGCAAGGGTTTTATTCGAACATATTAGTACCGATAAAGCGGTACAGGCAACAAAAAATCTCAGCCTCATATTTTATTTTATAGCGGTAAAGATATATTATTCGGAAACTTCACCCTCCCATGTACAGGCAAATTATACTCCTGCTTCTGTTCTGTCTTATCAGCTATTCTTCTATTTGTCAAAACATCGATCTGAAGTGGAGCCCTGAAAAAAAATATCAGCGCTCAAATGACGACCTGGGCTACGTTGGAAGGGTCGGAAGTTATTTTTACACTCTTCGCAAGCAGGATAAGACAATGTATCTATCCAAAACACGGATCAGCGACATGAATGTTGTCTTCGAAAAAGAGATCCGGTGGAACGGCACATCCAAAAACCCGAACGACGATCTCGCTTTTAAATCGTTTCGTCTGTTTAAAGATTACTTCGTCTTTTATTTCGAAAGCTCTTCAAATAAGGAATCCACTCAACGGATCTATGCTCAAAAAATAGATCTTGAAGGTGCTCCGTTCGATCCACTGGTGGAGATCGGCACGCGCCCGAAAGAAAGAAGAAACAAGGACGGCAGCTTTCAACTTGCTTATTCACCCGACTCCGCGAATTTCCTCCTCATCACTAATCCCTCGTATGAAAAATACAACAACGAGCGATTCTTTTTTAAAGTAATCAGCAAGAAGCTCGAAACTCTTTACCAGGCCGATATAACGCTTCCGTTCGCGGATAAAAACTTCACAGTAGAAAGTTTTATACTCGGCAAAGACCAACTGATATACATCCTGGCGAAAATTGATCTGCCGAGAAAATCAAAGAATGACGATGAACCAGACTACTATTACGAGGTAGTTACGGTCGATCCGAAAGAGAAAAATAAAGTAACGGGTTTCGACATAAAGCTCGACAACCGTTACGTAGATAAGGTCGATATCATTCTCAACAACAAGGATGAGTTGAAATGCTTCGGGTTTTATGCCGATATGCAAGGGAACGGCAGACGCAAATCCGGCATCAACGGGATCTTTTACTTCAGTGTGGTCGACAACCAGGCAAGCAACATTAGTGTGAAGGCTTTCGATCTGAGAATGGTTTTCGAGATTGAAGCAGAAACGAAGCAACGCGGTTGCTTTGGAAAACGTGCTCCGAAAGCAGAGAAAGGGCTTGCCGCGTTCTTCAACCTCAGGGCCTTCTTCGCAAAACCCGATGGAGGAATGATCGTGGTAGCTGAGAAATCATATATCAGGGTAGTTACTACTTCCAATGGCAACGGCGGCACTACCACAACGTATTATTATGTAGACTACGATATTCTTACCACAAACATCGATGCTTCAGGAAATATAGCCTGGTATGCCCACGTCCCAAAAAAGCAGGTAGTTGCCAATGATAATCGCTTTGGATCGATACATGCGATGTACACCGGCGGAAAGGTTTATCTCATTTACAATGATGAACCAGAAAACGCAGCGAATAAGACCTATAAAAATGTGATGAGGAACTATATTAAAGCGGTGCCTGTGGTTGTAACGATCAACGAGCAGGGAAAGATCGACAAGAAGATCATCGGCAAAGACAGCCGTGGCAAAAATGGATTTACTTTAAAGCCGCGGATCTCGGATACTGTTTCATCAAACGAGGCATTTTTCTATGCCGATCGTCTGAGCAAAGCGTGTTGTGTAATCGGGCGGCTCAGGGCAAAAGCAACCCGTTACGGGATCCTGACTGTAAGATGATCTCTATTGCGGGTAGAGTAAGCCGATGTAACAATATCCTTCCTGCTTTTGCAGAGAGATATTTTGCTCATTCCTTAAGTAAACAACACTTTCAGTAAGTCCTCTCCCACCGCTGTAAAATCTTTGCGCCGGCCTCAGTCCTGAAAAAAAAGCTGTAGAGTAAAAACCTGAATAGATCTCGGATGCTGCAAAACCTACGAAGACAACTTGCAGTGCAATGTTTGTAAAGGCCTGCTTACGCGCTCCTAATTTGAAGAGTCCACGTGCGGGAATTTTTGAATACCTCGCGTATACTTCAGGATTGAAGTATACAGGATGTTGAAATTCGCGAAGGAAGGCACTGGTGTCGATCGCGTTGTTTGCTTTCGCGGCATCCGTAAAAGCAGATTTGAAATCATCCCATCGCTCGTTCTCAAGTAATATCATGAGGAAAAGGATCTTCATTTCTTTTGAACCAGATCCACAAGCTTGCGCACTCCACATATCAAAAAGAGAAGAAGTAAAATTCTTGTCCAGGTATTGCACCAATGCCTTTTGGAAATAAATAGAACATCGGATAGAATCTTTCAATTTATATCCATCCATCCTCTTCAACGTAGAGAGGGCTTGATCGTACTCACCTGCATGTTTCAACACCATGGCCTTTTCGAACAACAAGCTTGTTGCTGCTGAAGTGTCTGATTGTGCCTGCATGATCTTTCGCTCCAGCGATAGCATTCGAAACATGAGCGAATCGCTTTGTGCACGACAATCAATACCGGCCAGGATAATAATCAGTATTATGATAATGATCCGATATCTCATAATTCAATTGTAGTCTGCGGTCTCTCTTGATCTTCTTCAATCCTTTATACGTTCCATAAATGTTCGACAGGTAAAATATAGAAAACAGACCTCCGAAGATGACGAAGCGGGCTGAATTCACACCCGACTTCCTGTATGATTCGTATGCCTGCAATCCAAGCGCGGCGTTCGCAATAAACATATTCAACCCGGCACCAAACTGTCCGTAATAAACTTTCCCCGCACCCGGAATGATCATCGAGAATCCCAATGCAAGCAAACCCGATTTCTTATTTATCGCATGGTATCTCTTATATGCGGCATATAGAGGGTCGGGCACGTTTATCGATTCGAGTTTGTCGACAGGATATTCAAGATTCATGAGGGCAACACTGATCCGGTAATTATTCAACGTGGTGTCGGAGTGAAACCTGGCCAGGATCTTTTCCATCTGGTTCATTTTTTCTCCATAATTATATTTGAATAACACACTTAGATAATTACGTCCGAATCCGTGACTGAACACTGTATCAATCACGAGGCGATCATAATTATTAATGGCAGAATCGTACCGGCCGAGGATCTGGAAAGTCCATGCTTTTTCAAGTGTGAACTGTGGTTGATCCGGCAATTGTTCCAGGAAGAACAATCGTTCTGCATAGAGTTTTTGATTTCTAAGGTGTTTAAGAAATTGACCGTCGTCCGACGAAGGCAGTTGTGAATAGCTGATGACCGGAACCAGGATGAAGGCCGGCCAAAGAAGGCGCCTAATACATGCTGGGCTCATCGATTACTTTTCCGGTTCTGTAGTTGTAGAAAATCGGAACAGTGTATTTGGCTGCGAAACTGCCACAGCGTGTGAGCCGGTCTGCGGTAAGCAGTCCGGCCTTCAATAACCCAAAGCGTTGGATTGAATGAATTGAAAAACGGGAGCACGAGAGCTCATATGCACAGTCGGCCGAAATTTGTTCTGAGATCGTATTGCGATAAAAACCGAAGAGCACCCTGGTGGGAAACATGAGGCTTTTATGTGATGTCTTCTCGGCTTGCGCCGGGGCATCGGAAGTGGAGGCTTTCTCTGCAGTAATTTTCACAAGCAGGGAAAAGTCGTTTTGCTGACACCTGGCAGTTAATGAAAATCCTGAGAGTAATGTTAAAACGAGGATAAGCCGGACCAATGCGAGAGGGTTTGAGAGTAAAAGTAGGAAACATTTGGTTCAGGTGACGCTTACTCCAATATAGATCCAAGCTAGGTAGTTATAAACACCTCTTCAGTTAGAGAAGAGTTAAATACAAACCTCTGGTTCTTGAACTCGTAAATGACTTCCGAAATCTCGAATCCACCCGGCATCCTCATCGAAGCAAATGGGCTCAGGTCTACTATTATGGTGGATTCTCGAAGGCAATAAATGCTAATTCAATTGAAAAAATTCGCGCTCGTTAGGAAATAAAATATTAGAGTTCTTACTACCTTTGTCACGGAGGCTTTGCGAGGGAAACCGGCATTGCCTTTTCTTTTTTATACTACTGTGATACTCCAAATATCATAGTCCTTAACAAGGTCAATCTGTCTCGTCGTCCGATATCGCAATAATTTTATTTGTTCCAAAAATCCATTCAGTTCAATGCGACCTGGTTTAGTTAACTGCCTCACGCGAAAATTCCACGACAAAACATAAGCAACTAAATCTACTACTTGAATTCCTGTTGTGAGATCGCTGTGAACAAAAAATGGTTCCGGAATAACGAGGTTACTTCGTGCTCTACCCTTAATAGTATTCTTAAAATACTTATCCATCTGCGAGAGCAGAATATGGCTTGTTGACTTGTCCAGTTCATCGAATACAACAATACCCCTGGATTCGAAAAACTTGTCTTCAAGAAAATAATAGAATCTTTCAAATAGATATACATAATCTCTCCGTAGCAACTGAGAATCTGAATTTATCTTTTTCGGATCGGTGACGATACACGCAAATACTTTGCAACGATATTCATGACATAATTGAAGCAGTTGCTTGACATAAAATAGTTTTGCCTGCGCCAATGCGGTCAATTGCTCCCTGGTCACATCCTCCCCATTCTCTAATGCTTCCCTGGCCCAGATAGAACGTTGAAATAAATCAATTGGCCCAAGTTGTTCGGCCAACCTAAACGTCTTTCTATTGAGAAACTTCTTAGCCTTTATTTCACGACCGTCAACACGATAACGTCGCCCGAAACAATTCAATTCGATTTTCTGCGCATCTTTTATGAATTTCCAAAGGTCTGAGTCTTGTATAGCAACTCCGGCCTGTGCATCCACTTCGTGTGGACAAAATTGTCATTTCAATGCAACTCAGAAGGCATTGATAACAACCATGTTAGATAATCTTTTACAATTTACTCAATACACTGAGTAAAATTACTCAACATACTGAGTAAGTCATAGACACAATACCCAAGAGACCGGAGCGAGTACTGCATGGCTTTATTAACAAATTTCCAGACAGCGAATTCATTCTTTAATCAATCTCCTCGTAAGCACCACCTGGCTTCTACGAATCCACGCGAGCAGGTAAATTCCTGCCGACACCTCTTTCACATCGAGAGATTTCGAACGGCCTGTGTCCCACTCTTTCACTATAAAACCTTTCATATCGATCAAGAGAATTTTGTCTGCTCCGTCGCTTTCGATCATAACGATTCCCGTCGTTGGATTTGGATACATCATTAACGAAGCACCTGGATCTTCGATGCCCGTTACGACAGTCGTCACAGTTATGATTTGCTTTGCAGTTGCGGCGTCATAGTCTGTCGTGGCTGCCTGTGTCGCCGTTACTTCTATGGTTCCTGGTTCCTTTAAAAGCAACTCTCCCGGCGAGAGGAATACACCCTGCCCTGATCCATCCGTGATTGTAAAGTCAATCGTGACTGGTGATTCTGACGCAGCCGAGATTGTTAGTTCCTCACCAATGTCTCCCGTTGTTTTAATCGATGTAAAAGTGATTGCCGGGATGACCTTATTAATAACGAGGACGGCATCGTTGCTAACAATACTTCCGCACGAAGAGCTGACTACGCAATTGTAATCACCGGCATCGTCTACCAGCAAACCGGAAATGGTTAATACATCCGAAGTTGCACCGCTTATCTTAGTATTATCTGTCAACGAGGTTGTTCCTTTTCTCCATTGATAAGTTAATGAAGAGCCGCCTGCAGCAAGGGAGAATGTTATCGATTGTCCGACTCCTTTAACATCGCCCGTTGGTTGACGTGAAATTGTTGGTGCATTGCCCACCGATAGTGTCGCAGTTGCAGATATTGCCTGGGCACCGCATGTGCCACTTACAACGCAATTATAATTTCCGGCATCAGGTGCAGTAAGGTCACTCAATATGAGGGTCGTTGACGTTGCTCCCGAAATATTTGGTCCATCAGTAACGTCGGTTGCATTGTTGCGCCATTGATAAGTCAATCCAGTTCCGACGGCCGTTATGGAAAAGACTGATGACAATCCCTCACACTTCGACTGGTTACCGGGTTGCAAGATGATAGCAGTGGATGGATCAACACGTATCATTGGTTTCATAGTTAATGTGTCGCCACCAACACCGGGCTTCACACCTAAAACTTTTAGTTGATTGTTCCCAACGGAAAGATTTTGAGACGACACCGGGATCATCAAATCGCCGCCGCCCGTAATTACGGCGCTCACGGCAACTATACCTTTGAACACCTGGTATTCGATCCCACTTTCACTGCTCTTCAATGTTACGGTTCCAGTAGTGCCCACACAAATTGGTGACACAGCGGAAACAGCAATGCCGGTGTCGATGACGGGTGGAACTGTAATGGAGTTTCCAATCAGTTGAAAGCTAAAGATCGGGTTACTGGTATCGTTGGAGGCGATTGAGATGGTGACTGATTTAGATCCCAGTGTTTTTGGATTGAATGTCACGTTAAATGATGTTTCTCCGTTTCCACCGACTGAGCTTGATGTTGACGTTTGACCCAGCGTAAAATCGTTGGTGTTTGGGCCGGTTAAAAAGATCCTTGGGTTGCTTATTAAATTAAGCGCAAGTGAAAAGCCCGTGTTCCTGATCTTGAATTGTTTAATACCAGAAGTATTTCCCATTATGACATCACCAAAAGCAAACTGACCTGCCTGGACAATATTAGTTGCTCCCTGCACAACGGCAATTCCTGGACTTAAAATCGGGTTGTTATTGAATTCAAGGCTGCCGATCTCTGCGTTACCGATACGGTTGTTCCCTGCCTGATCGGTAGCCGTTACACTGGAAGCCTGGCCGCCATTGTTAAATGCGAGGCTCGACTGTTGTATCGATATCGTAGGTGTAAGCCCGCCATTGTCAGCGAGTGCATTTACCAATGGATCAACAGGTGCTGCTGCTGTTCCCACATAGTCCTGTATATAATTGGGTATTCCCGAAGGAAGATAGGTTTGAGCATTCGGGTCTTTGTTCACGCCAACAAGATTGCGGCCGTATGAGACAAGCACTCCAGTAACATCGTTTTGGATTCCCGAGTTATTTACGTTCAACGCAATGATGTTATTCTTTATATATACTCTTCGGTTTGGATCATCCAGCGTAAGTGCATTGTCTAATCCAGAGCCATTGCCCGTTGTGGAGTTGTTGGCCACAATGGTACAGCTGGTAATTGATGCACTCCCGCTGTAAAAATATATGGCTGATCCGGATGTCGCACTGTTTCCTGTGATCGTGCAGTTGGTTAGAACGGTAGGCGATGAAACTCCTATGTACATGGCGCCTCCAAGGAAGGAAGCAGAATTATTTACGAAAGTAGAATTGTAAATGAAAAGTTCGCCAAGGTTATGGATGCCGGCTCCGTTCTGCCCCGGATTCCCATTCAGCTTCCCGTTTTTTATAACGACGTCATGCAATTCAAGGCTGCCACCAAATATCATCCAGATGCGAAATGGAGGTGCTGTCGCATCCCTCTCTAGCGTTGAGCCATTGCCATAGACAACGATCTTATTCACAAACGCCTGATCAAGTATTACATCTGGTAACGCGGAGTTACCGTCATAAAATGAAACGATGGGATCTTTAAATATATACTTGCCGCGCAGCGCCAGGATAATAGTGTCGGGCCTATTGTTTTGATTAGCCTGGTTAATGGCGGCAACAAGCGCCGCAACATCACCATTTGCTATGAATATTTTCTCTGCCTTAGCAGAAAACGAAAGTAAAGTGATAGCGACAACAACAGCTGCACGAATCTTCATTCGATGTTATTGCTTTTGAAATTCAAAGATCCATTTACCAGTTAAAGAACTTGCGCGACCGCTAACATAGCCTGGCCCGCTGAAATTGAATTGTAGTGTGAGTGTTGTGGCGGTTACTGTATAATTCACCTCCACGTCATCATCGCGATGAAGTATTTCTGCAGGTTTACTTGTATCAAAAGAAAATGCACCCGTTGCTTCCCACGGACTTACAAAAGGACGACTACCGGTTGCATAGCTGAATGACTTGCTGCCCTCGCTACCAGTGAACGACAAAACGAAATTTGCATAACCATCCTGTGACACCCCATCGCTGGTGACGTGAGTTGCCTTCCAGTTAGCTCTCAGCTTATCGAGCTGGATGTCTGTAGTGGATTTAGGATCATGCTTCTTCGAGCACGAAACAAGTTGCATGAAAAAAGCACAGATAATAACTACCAGGATTCTAAACGGGGTCTTCATAATTTCTTTTACTGTTTTATAAGTCTTTTCCTGAATACGACTGTATTCCCATTGGCACCCGTCAGTATGTATGGTCCTGACGAAAGATCTTTAACATCCAATGTTGTTATCCCACCAATGTTCCACTCGCGAACAATAACACCCCTCATATTGATCAAAGAGATCCTCTCCACATTACCGCCTTCTAAAATCAATGCTCCAGTCGTGGGATTTGGATATATCGTGAAAGCAGGCAGAGGTTCTTCAAAACCTGTAATGATGTTGCTCACCGTGATACTTTGCTTCGCTGTAGCTGAATTATAATCCGACGAAGCAGCTTGTGTGGCCGTGACTTCGATGGTTCCGGGTTTCTCTAAAAGCAACTTCCCGGACGCCAAGAATTTTCCTTGCCCGGTACCACCTGTAATAGAAAATGTAATAGCGGCAGGTGACATCGATGTTGCCGAGATCAAAAGCTCTTCACCGATATCGCCCGATGTTTTTGTTGATGTTAAAGAAATTACCGGCGTAATCTTATCAACGACGAGGGTAGCATTGTTGCTCGCAACATTTTCACAAGAAGAAGAGACGACGCAATTGTAATCTCCCGCATCGGCAACAACCAGGTTGGAAAGAGTTAGTGAAGTTGTGGCTGCACCGTTGATGTTGGCATTATCGGCTAATGTAGTTGTCCCTTTCCTCCACCGATAAGTCAGTGAATTGCCCGTAGCCGCGATCGTGAATGTTATCGACTGCCCTGCTATTTTGTTACCGCCAGCGGGCTGACTCGTAATGGTTGGCGTGTTATTCAAAGTGAGCGCTGCGTTTGCAGATGAAACCGGAGATCCACACGAACTGCTTACCACGCAATTGTAGTTTCCAACATCGGAAGCACTAATGTTACTTACTGTTAGCGTTGCTGACGTTGCACCGGAAATATTTCCGCTATTGTTAAGATTGGTCGTACCAGTTCTCCATTGGTATGTTAAACCCAGGCCCGTGGCCGTCAACGAAAAATTTGCGGTCCCACCCGGGCAAAAAACACCATCGGCAGGCTGAGCTGTAATAGCTGCGGATGAATTAACGGTAAGTAACGCGTTGTTGGAAGTAACTGATGGAGCGCATGCGCCACTTACAATACAATTGTAATTTCCCGCATCACTCGTCGAAAGATTTGAAATAGTTATTGTGGCGGAAGTAGCACCGGAAATATTTGCACCGTTGGAAAGATTGGTTGTGCCCTTGCGCCATTGGTACGAAAGACCCACGCCACCTGCTGTCACCGAAAAACTGGATGTTGATCCCGGGCATCTGCTATCATCGACCGGTTGTGAGGTGATGTTCGGTGATGAATTAATTGTAAGCACTCCGTCATTGGAGGTCACCGGCGAACCGCATGAAGCACTTACAATGCAATTATAATTTCCGGCATCGGAGGCTGCCAGGGTTGACAACGTTAATGTTGATGAGGTGGCTCCTGAAATATTTCCGCTGTTGGAAAGATTCGTCGTGCCCTTGCGCCATTGATAACTTAAACCAGCGCCAGTAGCAGTCACGGAAAAGCTAGTTGAGGCACCCGCGCATTTTGCATCATTCATGGGTTGCGCAGTAATCGAAGCGCCGGCGCTTATAGTGAGTGTTGCGTTATTGGAAGTAGCGGGTGGCGAACAGGTTCCGCTCACTACACAATTATAATTGCCTGCATCACCAGCCACAAGAGAGCCAAGTGAAAGTGTTGCCGAAGTGGCTCCGGAAATATTTCCTCCATTACTAAGATTGGTCGTGCCCTTTCTCCATTGGAACGTTAAACCTGTGCCTGTAGCGGCTACAGAAAAACTGGATGAAGCCCCCGCACACCTCGTGTCATTCGCCGGGTGAGCAGTAATGACCGGCGCTGTATTAACGGTCAGTGCGCCATCGGATGATGTAATTGCATTACACCCAGCCCCACTGCTGATTATGCAATTATAATTTCCGGCATCACCGGCAACAACGTTCGACAGCGTGAGTGTTGCCGATGTAGCACCGGAAATATTTCCACCGTTCCCAAGATTCGTCGTGCCTTTTCTCCATTGATATGATATGCTGGTGCCCGTAGCCGTTACACTGAAGCTCGATGTCTGACCCGCGCATTTGACATCATTCACCGGCTGTGAGGTGATAGCAGGAGAAGTATTTATTGTCAACACGCCATCGTTAGAAGTGACGGAAGGACATGCACCGCTGATCACACAATTATAATTTCCTGCATCGCCAGTCGTAAGATTCGTCAACGATAGCGTTGCCGAAGTGGCACCGGAAATATTTCCACCGTTACCAAGATTGGTTGTACCCTTTCTCCATTGATATGCCAGGCCAGTGCCGTTAGCAACAACTGAAAACGAAATACCCTGGCCGGTGCAGCTACTTTGATTAACTGGCTGCGTGGTAATCGTTATAGAAACGTTAAGTGCAATATTAACAGTGTTGGTGAGGTCTGCGCTGCCACAGCCCAACTTTGTTGCGGTCACTTTAATCGTATTAGCCCCGGTCGTAAGATTTGTTGACGGAACGCTAAGAGCAATATCACCACCACCACTCACACTTGCGCTCACAGCAGTACTTCCTTTGAAGGCCTGGTAGGTTGCCGATGCCTCACTGGACAAAACATTGATAGTCGCATTAGTACCAGGACAAATGGATGCGCTTCCATTGGTTGTAAGTCCAGTAGAAATCGAGGTGTTAATAATGGCGTTGATCTGTTTTCGGGGACTTTCACATCCATTCACTATTTGCGACACCCAATAAGAAGTTGTGGCCGACAGGCTGGGAGTTGTATATGTGCTGTTCACTTGCCCACCGATGGCTGTTCCGCCACTCGATACTGTGTACCATCTATAATTTCCATTCGTCGATCCCGTTGCTGTTAAGATTACTGTGCCATTGCTGCAACGTCCGTTGTCGGTTCCTCCCGGTGTTGCCGGTATGGGGTTCACTGTTAAAATTGTTTTTTGTGGAACAGAGGCGCAGCCGTTTTTCGTAACCGATACTGAATAAGTACCGCTAAGTGAAGGTGTGGCACTTGAAAAGGCCGTTGGGTTTTGAGACGATGAAGTGAAACTATTAGGGCCCGTCCAACTATAGGTGGGTGAACCGGTAACGCTCAACGAGTTCAAACTAATGCTGCTACCTTCGCAGACGGGACCGGTGTTTGACGCGATGCCATTGTTGTATAACACCTGTACTTCGGCAGCTGTGAGTACGCGATTATAGATCCGCACTTCATCAATGTCCCCGGGGAAACGTTCTGCACTTCCGTCCTTGCCTATTTGAAAGGCACCGAAACTGTCTGTCAACGTTACGCTCGCGCTACTCGATCCTGCCTGGACATTATCTTTATAGATCTTCCAGTTCCCACTGGCTACGGTGGCAACGATGTGTGTCCATTGGTTAAGTGTTAAAGATTGAGCTGTGCCTGCCACGCTCACATTGTTGGCCTGGATCTCGGCTTGCCCCGAGTTATTGATCTTTAATTTGTATGACTCATTGTTGTAATATTTCGTGACGACCGTATATGTGCTGCCCAATGTTGCAGGCCTCACCCATGCCGAGATAGAAAAAGCGCTGTACATCCGTAGGTTGGTTTGATCGCCAACATCGATGCCGCTATTTGTTCCATTTAAGTTCAATGCGGCATTGGATGTTCCATAATGATCGCTGGTGGCGGTAACTCCACCAGTGAGCGTGCCATTGTAAGCATTCACAAAAATGTCGTTTGCATTTCCATCGAGCGGGTAGTGCGCAACCAATCCCGACGTAGTACTTAGAAAACTGGCGGCATCAATAGGATTGGTAATTACGATATCAGAACCGTTATCAACACCCGTCCTGGCCGGGTTGGACGATATGACACGAATGCGGTATTGATTGCCACTCGCTATGTATTGTGAGATCGTTATCGCAATGCTTCCTGAATTGGATGTGCTTGATAGCATTCCCAGGTTGGCCGGAGAAGAAAAGCTCCCGGAAGAATTGCTAAGCTGAACGGTAAATACATTTCCGGTATTGAATGTTAATCCGGAGCCATCATACGAAATGGTTGCAGTGGTGCCCGCGCATTTTGGTGAAGAGACAGAACCTGGTGATAAAATATTTCCCTTCACCAAAATTAGCTGACCCGGGTTTGTAATATTGATGGCATTGAAAGTTGCGTAGTCGTTAACATCATCAATAGCAGAGGCCACGCTCATTAGGGACCACGTGCCGTTTGAATTTAAAGCACGATAGTACAACTGAATCTTTGCCGGCGTAGCTGCCTCCACACTCGTTAAATCTTCAGTGGTCTTAAATCTGAAATTTGCATTATAGGCGGATCCGCCGAAACGGTTCACCACCCAATACTGATTGGAGTAGACTGAAACAATATCTGTTGCGGTTGGTAGCGTGTTGGGTTGTGCTGCATCGATTAACGTCGTCGTTACCGAAGATGCACCCGACGTATTGTAACTGGCTGTGAAATTCGTTCCCGTAAATGATACACTCCCGGCGCTTTCGGTCGTCGTAAACGCAGAACCTCCACCCAAAGGAAATGTTGAGGCTACCCTTGCAGGGGAATTGGTAAGCGTGCCCGTATTAGTTCCCTTTGCATCGCTTGTCGCTGTTCCCGATGACTCGTTTAATTGATAATAAGAGACCAACCCCGTTTCACTTCCGGTAAGGGTGAGGTGCATAGACTCACGTATTTGTTGAGCTGTGCGCGCAACATTCCACAGCCGAACCTCATCAATGTCACCTTTAAAATAATCAGAAGTTCCTGTGGAAGAACCGATCCTTAGTGAAACACCGGATGGTGTATTCATTCCCCCCGAGGAAGATCCAACGGACGTGCCGTTCACATAGATCGTAACAGTAGTGCCGCTGAAAACTGCAGCCACGTGATACAATGTGTTTGAAGAAAATGAGTAACTAAAGAAGTATGAGGTTACACCATTCCATATTCCAATCTGGCTCAATGCTCCGTTGATGTGAAATGACCATCGTGTGTTGCTCGCACTGGAAGGATTGGCGGCCATACCCACGATACATGGTGTGCCAGCGGGCGGAGAACCTGAAGTCCACGTTGGTTTTACCCAGGCCTCCACAGTACCCGTGGAAAAATCAAGTGATGCACTGGCTGCTACAGTAATGCTTTGATTGCTACCGTTTACGTTTATTGCATTACCCGGCAGCGCACTGGTTTGTGCACCAACATAACCACAGCTCAATGCTGAAAACAAAAATAGAAGTGCCGGCTTTTTCATCGAGATTATTATTATTTCACCCGAAACAAATCTCTTGTTATTCATCTATCGTGTCCACTACATAAAGATGTAGCGCTACGGGTGGTCCGTTGAAATGCTTAACTTGATGTATGCTCCGCCTCGCTGTTTTAGTATGTCTTATTTTTGTTTCACGAATAAACTGCTATGGACAGGATGGCTACATCGGAGTAAGCGAAGGCTTATCGAATCGTTTTGTTACTTCTATTATTCAAGATCACAAAGGTCTGATCTGGGTGAGCACCAGCAACGGACTGAATGTGTACGATGGTTACACGTTCAGAAGCTTTTATCCGAATTCCAGGGATCTGAAGCTTACCAACTCACGGATCTCCTGCCTGTCGGAAGATGCTAACGGTAACCTGTGGGTGGGTACTGACAAAGGCTTGAATCGCATCAGTGCAGATCGAAGCTCCAACACAATTATTAATGACCTTGTCAATAGAAATATCTGCTCCCTCACTATTGTGGATGGAACCCAGGTTCTCCTCGGTACTTCCGATGGCGTGATCCTTTTGGTGGATCCTTCCGGTAACGCAAAGATCCTTCACAATGAAAACCGCGACGTCGCCATCAACGGCATCCAGAGAGACAGCAGTGGAAACATATGGTTCTTCACCAACTCAGAACGGAAATTGTTCAAGCTGGACTCCACGCTTAAACCTGACCCATACTTTCATTTCAATGACCGGGTACCATCAAACTTTATTGTGGATGGAACCAGGCTTATTGCTTCCGGTGAATCAAAAAAAGGATTAGCCGTTTACAATGTAACAAATGACGCGCCTGCTGAAACTCCCTTTTTCGATTCGTTGAACACGATCTACCAAAGACCAGTATTTCTTTTACGATCTGAAAAATCAACGATATGGGCTGCTTATCCTAATGGAGTTCTGCTAAAGATCGATCCTGTTAACAAACGCGTCGACAACTTCAGTCATCGCTTTAGACGTGGATACTTCGGTAGCAGGATCAATACTATGATGGAGGATGAAAACGGTTTGCTTTGGGTAGGCACCGATGGCGGGATCGTGAAACTTGAGACATCGGCCAATGCGTTCACCACCTTTTATCGCAACATAGAGCCGGGAAATCCGGACCGCTTCATCAGCACTCGCGGCATGGTGGAAGACGACAAGGGCAACGTCTATGTCGCTTCTTATAAAGGCCTCTTGAAAATAACTCCCTCCGGAAAAATTGATCCGCCTGTTGTTCTGTCGACAGCCACTAAGGATGCGACGGTTGCCGGCAAAAACGAAAGTGTAGTTCCCTTCCGCATGCGGTGGGACGGCAATAAAATTTTGATGACGACTTTACTCGATGGACTCTTTTATTTTAAGCCGGGCTATAAAACACTGGAACCAGCAGTGAATTCAACCCCGGGACGAGTGGAAAAAGAGTTGTTTGGTCTACTCACCGACAGCGAAGGAATCACCTGGGTTGGAACACGAAAAGGTCTACGGGTCTTCGATAGGACTAACAGGAGTCTCATCAAATCAAGCGTTGACAAAGACGAAGTCATTACATCGATGGTTTGGATAATAATTGAGCATCCGAAAAATATCATCTGGGCGGGATCTAATAAAGGACTCTTCCGGATTGATAAAAGCACCAATTCAATCAGGCACTTTCAGCACACTTCGACCCCATCGTTAAGTAATGAAGAGATCTTATGTATTGAGCCCGGCGACGATAGCACCGTTTGGCTCGGAAGTCGCGGTGGCGGACTTATGAAACTAAATATTTACAACGACAGCATTCGTTACTTTAATACTTTGGAAGGCCTGACAAGCAATATCGTGTATGGGATTGTTCGCGATGAAAAATATCTATGGTTAAGCACCGAAAACGGTATCTGTCGCTTTGATCCAAAAACCAACCAGGGAAAAGGCTATTACGAGAAAGACGGGCTGAGCAACAATGAATTCAACAACGCATCCTACCTTAAATCCAGCGCTGGTCGAATATATTTCGGAGGAATAGATGGTATCACTGCGTTTTTTCCGCATGAGCTCCAGGAAAGAAAATTTAACGGAAAAATCCTGTTGACTTCTCTGAAGATCGGAACAGACGAAAAAGTGAATGAAATCTCCGACGGCGGAAAAATTTCAATCCCCTATGATAATCGAAACCTTACCATTGAAGTTGCTTTAACTGACTATTACAGGCCCCAGGCCAATCACTTCTTTTACCGCCTCGATGGCGACAGCACATGGGTAAGAATAGGTAACCAGAATTCTCTTCACTTAAGCCAGCTTCCGGCAGGTGATCATAGCATCCAGATCCTCGGCAAAAATCTGAACGACCAGCAAAGCCTCAATACTCTTACGCTGCATGTTAACGTGCAGCAGGTGTTCTATAAGCAAGCATGGTTCATCGCAATGATCTTGCTGACCTTAATTGCAGTTACCTGGTCATTTTTCAAATTGAAATTGAATCAATTGATGGAGATGCAGCGACTCAGAACGAAAATAGCGAGCGACCTTCATGATGAAGTCGGCAGCATGCTTACCAGAATTTCTATTCTAACAGAAGTGCTGAAGATAAAGAACCAAAATCATAGCGAAGTGGAGCATATCGCCCTGGCCAGCCGGCAAGCTACCTCCACCATGAGCGATGTACTCTGGAGTGTGGATGCACGCAATGATAAAATAGAGAATCTTGTAGACAGGTTGCGCGATCATACCGATTCCCTTCTGCATCCAAAGAACATAGACATTAATTTCAAAATCGAAGGCGATGCCACCAAAGAACTAAATATGCAAACACGCCAAAACCTGTTGCTTATTTTTAAAGAAGCGATCAATAACATAGCAAGGCATTCAAATGCGACAAGAGTAGAGATAGGGCTCAAGGCAGGGAAGAATGAATTATCGGTGGTGATAAAAGACAATGGTACCATAGCTCCATTCAAAAATGGAAAAGGGTCGGGACAGGGGCTAAAGAACATGCAGATGCGGGCAAAGGAAATCAACGCGCTGCTTACTTTTCAAAATGGCGACGGATTTTCTGTGATCCTGCATAAGAAGGTTTAACACGACATGATGATGTAGTTTTTTTACTAAAAAACATGAAGGATATTGCCCCGATGGATTTAAGCAACATTCACATTGCCCTGATTGAAGACGATCCGGTGATCAGGAAGGGGCTATTGAATTATTTCCAGGAGGATGCGTTTTGCGCTGAAACCTGGGGAGTAAATTCCATGGAAGATTTCTTCAAGGAATTGAATGGTGGAAAAACGGCAGACGTCGTGCTCACCGACATTGGTCTTCCGGGGATGTCGGGGACGGATGGCATCAGGTTGATACGTGAAAGACTTCCCGAAGCAGACGTGATCATGCTTACCGTATTTCGCGACGAAGCGCGGATCTTCAAATCACTTTGTGCGGGGGCTACTGGCTATTTATTGAAAGACACTCCGTTCGACCAGATTAAAGAAGCCATCTGCATTATTCGAAAGGGCGGCAGTTTTATGTCACCTGCCATTGCACGAATGGTGGTGCAGTATTTTAATCCACCGGCTAAAAAAGATGACAGCAATTTAACCACACGCGAGCTGCAGATTATCCAGGGACTTATGGATGGCCTCAGCTATAAGTTGATTGCAGATCGCTTGTCAATATCTATTGACACGATCCGGTACCACATTAAGAAAGTTTACCATAAGGTCCAGGTGAATAGTCGCACCGAGCTTATTCGAAAATCGCTGAAGAAGTAAAGACACGACCGAACCCGCTTCAGTTTTTCTGTCTTACCGCCTCCTCAACAATATTTCCATTTTCCCTCACAATCATTTTCAAGACCCCTTTGTCATTCTTACTGAATTCGAACGTGAGATCACGGTCTTTCACAAAGAAACTATTTTCTGAAAACGGAAAGAGCACATACTTTTGATCGCCGATGTTAAGGTTCAGAATGTTATCACCAGTTTGAACGTCGCATTCGCCGGACTGTGGAGTGAGGTATTTGCCAACATATCGCTTCAAAGTATTTACAGGAAGTTTGATTTCTTTTCTGGTGACTGGCTTCACGGCCGGACCATGATCATAACTTAAAATTCGTGTCATCTTCCACTCGTTGTTTTTCAAGATCCAGAGTTGAGAGAATTTTGCGAGGCCATCGAGGAACTCGGGCTTTCCGTTTTCGAGAATATAGAATACATGCTCGCCGGAAATAATGGCGCCATAGACGACGTTGTTGTCTCTGAGGGGAAATACTTTTACTGTTCCTTTAACTGCCTCTCTGCGCAGCCGGTACGCATCGTTGCTGCACAGGTTCTTCTTAATTGTGTTCACCAGGTTTTCACCGCCGTTGGTTACTCCACCCTTGTCGTGATAGAACTCCACGTCGTCGGAAATAAATTGCTTCATGAATTCTGTGTCACATGAGTTGTAGCTAACCCAGAACAAACTGTCTTTTGTCGTGATGAGACGTGTTATGTCATTTGCCTCGTTCTGCGCCGAGAGAACGTTGAACGTACACGTGATTATTATGATACTTATTATTGATTTCATGAAGATTAAAATAGGGATTTAGAAAAATGGTTATGGTTTGAGCTTCCGGTCTACCAGGAAATTAATTATCAAACTGATCCCCCCGGAAAGGAATATCATTGAAAAGTAAGCTACCGACTTATCCATTATGTGATTGTCGTAAAGGATATTGCCCAGGAGGATGCCGAGTGAGATGCCAACACAGAGCATTCCAATTTTTAGTGTCACTGAACCTGGCTTTCCTTTTGACCTGAATGCGGATGGGTCGACGCCTTTTTCAAGCATCGACATGTGCTCGCGGTGACGTGTAACAACGAACACGTAAATGATCCCAAATAACGTCCCGAAAGCGGTGAGGGACACAAAAAGGTCTCGGGTGATATCTTGCATCGGGCTGATCTATTAAGTCTAATTTTCTTTATTTTCCCATAAGACCGAAAAGACCGTGGCCCGGATACACTTTTTTAAGAAAAAAAATGAATTTGAAAATTGCCTCGTGATCTTGTAACCGGCCGGGCCTTTTTTTGCTCTCATTAATCATTAATGGATAATTCAAGAGAACGGGGCTACGTTGAGGCGATACAAAATGGAGACCCTGCTCCCTATGCGTTCATTGTTAACGAATACCAGCATATGGCTTACACCATCGCGTTGAGAGTTCTTGGGAATGCAGAGGATGCCGAAGACATAGCGCAGGAAAGTTTTATCAAAGCCTATCAGCAGATCAACCAGTTTCAGTTCAAGTCGAAATTTTCCACGTGGCTATATACTATCGTGTATCGTACGGCTATCTCGAAACTGAAGGAGGGCAGGTTGAATATCTTTTCGATCAGCGATGAAGAAAATGAACATTACACGATAGGCTCTTCGCAATTGAATCAACTGGAAGTGAAAGAGGAGCAGGAATTTGTGAAACGAGCCATTCTGAATCTTCCGGGAACAGAAGCGTTGATTATCACATTGTTTTACCTTAACGAAAATTCGGTGAAGGAGATCCAGGAGATAACGGGCCTCTCTTCGGCGTTGATCAAAATAAGATTATTCCGCGGACGGAAGAAGCTTGAAAGGGCGTTGAGAGGCCTGAATGAAAAATAAAATGCGGTTGACTATGGATGAAGAAATGAAATCGTCTGACATAAGATCACGGCTCGAAAAACTTAAACTTGATGAGCCATCGTCTGCATTTTCTGCGGTGATCATGAAGGAAATTGAGGAGGAGCCAGAGCGCGATCCTCAATTACAAACTCTGTTGCTCCGCCATGCAATAGAGCAACCTTCAGTTGATTTCACTGAGAGTGTTTTGAATCGCGTGAAGGGTCGTGAATTTAAAAGTGCAATACAGCCTGTCATAAGCAGAAAGACCTGGGCCGTAGTCATTATGACCTTCATCGTCCTTGCTGTTGCGATGTTGTTTTCGCACCAGGCAACACTGGGTCCTGGTTTACCGGACTACCTTGCTGACCTCGGCAAGCGGATCAACACATTTGTTTCGGGCGCTCCTTTGCTGTATCTGGTAACTTTTTTTGCAGTGAGCCTGCTGGTAGTTGGTGATTATGTGATCAGGATGTTGGGTGTGGGGAGGGAAACTCATGATTAAGCTATTCATGAGTGATGATTTTCAAATCCTTGAAATATCCTATCGTTCCAATATCTACCCACAATGCTACCGAGCCATTTCTTGTAGTGCCTTTCATCTTTTCTACGACGAACGAGGCGTATCTCTGATTATTGATAAATAGCCTCGCCTTTCCGCCTTCCAGTTCAATGCGAAAGGTTATCCACTCATTGAGTCCAACATCTGCATATGTTTCGTACAAACCGGGCGAATCTTTCCTCAATCGATCAAACTTGTAGTTGGGATACGAGTAGTACTGAACAACATGATTTCTGCCGAGTTGGCTATCTGTTCTTGCAACCTTGGGCCTTATGTAAATTGATTCGTACGCCGAATCCTTTTCTGCTATTCTGAAAGCAAGCCCGATAAAACCCTGCGCCGCATCAAACGGGGAAGGGTCCTGGATCTTACTCAGCATTTTAACTTCAATCACCCCATCCTGAAGGTCAACGTCCGTAAGCTTAACATAGGATGGTTCATCAACCGTTGCACCAAGGTTTTTCGCATCAAAGGGAATAATGTTGAGATCTCTCTCAACTTTCAATACCTGTTCGCCATTTAGTTTAACAACTTCTGCTTTTACAGCGTTAGCCTCAAACTTCTGCTTTTGAAATGTGATCTCCTGGGCAAAGCCATACGGCGGGAAGAATAGAACTGCAAGAAGAAAAATGAAGTGCTTCATGTTATTATCTAAGCTGTTTGATTGAACTCTTCCAAAGTGACAGTCTTACCAAGGGCTCCGAATTCATGCAGTTCTCCAAACACTTCAAGACGAATTGATTGATCAATCCCTCCTATTCGTACAGCTTCGAAGCCAGCATCCTGGATGAGTTCCTCTATCTGGCTATCGATGCCGTTATCATCCGCAGCGTAGAATAGCACGGAAGCCTTTGGCCATTTGTGAGCTGCGCTTTCAAGTGATGCAGCGCCAAGAGTTCCAAAGGCCTTTACAAGCCGGGCACCGGTTGGCAATAGTCTATTGATTATCTGTCCTGCTGACTCGTCAGCTCCGATAATTTTTTTGAAACCGTTATTGCCGTCCGGTGCAATAGGATTCGACGGATCGATAATGATCTTTCCTTGCAATTCAGTAGCATATTGTTTCATGAGTTCCTGGATGGCGCTAAACCACACGGACAGGATTACAATATCAGCTTCTCTTATGGCAGCCCCCACCTCGGTTGCTTTAGCCCGAAGTCCGAGATGCTCAGCAAACGCTTTAGCCTCTTCGAGCTTACGGCTTGCAACAATCACGTCACGGTTACCCTTAACAAGGTTTGCGGCAACAATTTTTCCAATGTTACCCATGCCGATAACGGCAACTTTAGCTTTTGTCTTTGTCATGTTCTCTTTGTTTTGTTCAATGCAAAGGAACGGCATAACAAGGCGGTGGGCCAATAACCTGGTTTAAGAAAGAGGATTGATCTGGTTTAAGATTTTCCGTCGCCTTTTGCCAGCCTACTCCTTATGCGACTTAGAAATTCAGGTGTAATGCCAAGATAGGCTGCGATCTGAACCTGCGATAACCGGCTTTGCAAGTGGGGATATGTTTCGAGAAACAATTGATAACGCTCTTCAGCTGTGGAGCTGAACAATTGCAGCATGCGATGTTGCTGAAGCATGAAATGGTTCTCCAGCAATACGCGAAAGATCCTGTCGAACTTGGGCGCTTTCAGGTAAAGATCGATCAGGTTAGCATAGGTAATTCTTAACACTACCGTATCCTCCAGCGCATCGATATTCATCAACGCAGGTTTTTTCTTATGAAAGCTTGTCAGGTCAAGGATCCAATAGTTCTCGGTAGCAAATTGCATAATGTGATACACACCGTCGTTGTCCACTTTGTACAGCCTGAGGCATCCACGAACCACGAAGCAGAAGTGTTCACAGATCTCGCCGTGTTGAAGAGCGAATTGTTTTTTGAGGAAAAGATGCGAGTGAAATTTTTCCGTGACTAATTCTTTTTCGGCGCTGCTCAATGGAATGAGTCGTTCAAAGTAATCAAGTAATGGCTGCGCTGTTGTGGAAAGTGAAACGGACATAATTTGCGTTGAATTACAAATATACCGGAAGTCAACGTGTCGACGAATGTTCAATTGAGAACCCTCTTCATTTTCAGGCTGCCCAGGAAATTCTCGAAAGTAGTGTCGATACTTTGGTAGGCGATGTTAGGATTTGCGCTAACATCAGGGGCCTCCGTTACGTCCATACGAAATGACAAGCACACATCGTTGTACACAAACTGGTATAAAGAGCTGTTCATCGGGTTGCGTCCGCCAAGGCCAACCTCAGAAACCTTAAATTCAATATCGTGGAGTGTCTTCAAATAAGTTGTATCGGGGTCAGCGCCGAGAGCATCGGGAATACCGGCATCGTCACATTCAAGTCCACCCACGGTAAACACAAACCGGACAGACGAAACGACAGCTTCTTGTTCCGGGCTGAGTTCCAAATAACCTTCGGCCATATTGCCGCTGCTTTCGTCCAGCGATTGGCCATTTGGAAACCGGAACGTTAATATTTCAGATCCGCTCCCTCCCACAAGCACAGAGTCGCCGGCGAGTTCGATCCATCCCGTGCCCGTTGAGTTATCATGATCGCCAGCCCCGGGATCATCCTGCTGAAAGTGCCCTGCTATTGATGCGGATCCAATACTGTCTGCCCTTGCAATACTGTCGGCTCTTTCATACCATACAAGTTAGGGGAAAAAGTCATGACTCAGGCGTTATCATGCTGGTTCAAAACAAGCAAAGACTGATTCATTCATGCATCCTGCTATAAACAATTATGGTATGAGCATTGTGAAATACGAGGAAAGCGATTGAGGGAACCAGGAAGAACCAGAGTCGATAGCGTAGATTAAAATAAAATTCGCGCCCGATGAGTGCGATTCCCACGAGCCATGTAATGGGTGTATAGGCCGGAGCCAGGAATCCGAATAAGCTAAGGCTCCACCAACTTTCCGGAAAATAAATCAACGCAAGCCACGAAGCGAAGTACACCGCAAGTCCGACGATGTACAACCCCAATCCCATTCGTTGCCTTTCTGAATCAATTGAAAGGGGCATTACAAAAGACAGCAGAAAGATTATCGTACGAAATGTGTTTTCACCAATAGCGATACCTGAAGGTATATTCTGCCAGAATGTGTCCGGCTGGAAATTGCGTGGGGAGCCTGTTGGCCAGGATGAGATTCCATGCCAGAATGGGTATCATCAAAAGGAAACAGTTTTTAAGATATTTCATCGCCGCTGAAGGGATCATTCACACATTTTCTGTGAAGAAAGTGTGTTGATAATATGCAGAGACTGATAATTGTCACCTCCCGAGAAAACATTTGTCATTTTAGTGCGTGAGGGACATTCGGATTTTTAATGGAACTATAAATTCACCTCGTGCTATAATGCGATGACAATAATAGCGAAGCATGATCGGCGTACCGAAATCCTTTTATGAACCCGGAAACCGTTGCGAAAATTATAACACTCGCAAGTAAAAAAGCAAGACCCGGCCGAGTGCATAAAACACTTTTGGATTTCGTTCCTGAGCTGTCATACTTATCAGAGGCCATCGCTTAAATTCCTCTTAAGAACGCATTCAGAATACAAACATTTAACGTTGTAACCAGCGCCAACAACATCCAATAAAAAACTTTCCTAATTCTTGTATCACCCAAGAGACCTCTCCACTCAACACACACGTAATAAGTGGATCCTATCAGGCCAAAGATTGAATAGCATGCAATGGTAAAAACGATTATTAACAAAATCCAAAGCGGCATCACCAATCGTGAAAAATTAATACCCATAATGAAAAACAGGATCGCAAAACAGATCCAGATTTTTCGCGAACATTCCCCAGGTGTACGTAACTTTAGCCCATCTAAAAATTTTTGCATAGCACTTTGCCGTTCAAAGAAAACGTGGAAATTCAGTTAAAGTAAGCAATCATTTGCACAAGTCGTGACAGAAGAAAACTACATAGGAGACAAAAATACCTTCGCGATAAGGCATGTGTCAGGTTATTCAATTAAAGACACTCGGCATTTCTACTCGTATTGCCATTTAGTGTTGGGCGGCCAAATCATTGGTAACAAAGAAGAGTCCTGTTATTTAAGTTCCTGGAAAGCCACCCTTGAAAATCGTAAAGAAGATATCAAAAATAGAACAACGGCCATTTTGCATCCCGAGTTCGAAAATAGAAGTGACGAGGAGTTATTTGAATTAATTTGGAAGGCCAATCAGTCGGAAGAAGATTACAAGCCAGAGTTTTCCCATTTACCCGTTTTGAATAGTAAAGTTTGGGCATCTTGCCATCTTTCAATCGGTGAGACAACAGATGCATATTTGATAGACGGAGAAGAGTTTGGTTAAGATTTGGATTCGGAGGGATGATATTTGGATTCATTCTCCAATTCATTGCAGCACTATGACGGGAGTGTGATGGTTGGATAAGATGTTATCTCCTCCCAATCAATAAGAAAGTGTACCGTTGATGTATAGGTATTGAAATCGCCGTGTTATTTGTAGTTGTCATTGCCTGTATGAATCAGCTTCCTTGCTACCGTTTCACCTTCTGATGTCTGTGAAATCAGTAGCATATAACTCTCACCGTGTTTAAAGAACCCAAACGTTCCCTTGAACTTAGCCGAGACTATAACGGATTTCATTTGTGATTGAATAAAAAAAAGCCTGACCAAGAGGTGAGGACTTTGATACGTTATACAATTCGAACTACTTTAAAGTTTCAATTCGCTTAGTTGCACGTTCATAAAAATCCTCTTTCAACTCAGGGAGCGATTTCCTGTATTCAGCAAAAACTGCCTTCGAATAATTGTCAACGCTTAAAGAAGTTGAAGGCAAATCCTTTTCCAACCGGGCGTTTAGGTAATTTATTTTCGCCTCGAAGTTCGCTCGTTTTGCTTCTTTAACTGCCTTCTTTTTGGATTCGGTTGGATCTCCGAATTCTTTTTCAATAGCATTTGTCAACGTAGATATAGCTTCTTTCTTGCAGATGACGAGAACAGAGTCACGACTTGCAGTTTGAGCATTGACTAATGTGACCGTCACCAAAGCAAATAGAATTAGAACTAATGTTTTCATAGAATTAAATTAAGGATTTCCACCACCCATACCAAATCTACAACCGTCAAGGCAACCTGTCTCATAGGAAAGGGCTGCTAACATCGCTAAATCGCAATCATGAGTGACATTATAAATTGCCCAATATCTGTTCTCGGTACCCTGTGCACATTGTCCCTCGCAAGTAATTTGTTCAGTCCGGCCATTGCTTGTAGTTGTTGAGGTTGAGTTAACGGCATCCATAATTGCGTTTTGAACCTTCTGCTCATCAAATGAGTATTTGCTTGATAACTCATTAATCAAGTCTTTGTAATTCGAGTCAAGAAACTGAGAACCCTTTTGGGGCATATTGGAGCATTACGTTCCGATCGTTTGCCGTGGCTTCCTTAACAAAAACTTCGATAGTCCTGTGTAAGCTCCCCCAAAGTAGACGTTCGTTAATTAGACTTTTCGGTTTGTAATTGTAGTGATATTTGCTGTGGGTTTGTGGGGAACTCCTCAAGAGTTTTCCATAAATCCACGGGACTGCGTCCGTTCAAAGCATCGTGCGGTCGGTGGTTGTTATAATCTTCCATCCATTCTTCAGTAAGTGTTCTGATTTGTTCGAGACCCTCGAAGAGATATGCATCCAGCACATCTCTTCTGAAACTTCCATTGAATCTTTCTATGTATGCATTCTGCGTCGGTTTACCTGGCTGAATGAATTGAAGTGCGATGCCTTTTTGTTCACACCAAAGCCCTAGCGAAGTGGATATGAATTCCGGACCATTATCCACGCGAATACGATTCGGTTTGCCTCTCCATTCAGTAACTTGTTCAAGTACACGGATCACCCGCTCAGCTGGCAACGATGTATCAACCTCTATGGCAAGTGCTTCCCTATTAAAATCATCCATCAAATTCAGTGTCCTGAACTTCCTTCCTGACAAAAGTGAATCGGTCATAAAATCCATCGACCAGCTTGCATTCATACTTTGGACGACCTCCAGGGGCCGTAGTATCCGTGCAGGCAATCTTCTTTTGCCTTTCCTCTTAATGTTGAACTTCAAAAGTTTATACACTCTGTGAAGACGTTTATGATTCCACGCCAATCCTTCTTTTCTTATTCGATAATACATCTTCCAAAATCCTTCGGTGGGCCGCTGCTCAGCCATAATCTGGAGCTTTTCAATTACTGGCTGATCATCCCGATGGCTTTTGTAATAGTACACCGACCTTGACAGGTTCATTATTTTACAGGCCCGACCCAGACTAACGTCATAAGTCTGCTGAAGATGGGAAACGCGAACACGCTTCTCGGCAGGCCTTAAAACTTTTTTCCCAGAACGTCTTTTAGCATTTTGTTGTCTAGCGCCAGATCCGCATACATCGCCTTGAGCTTTCGATTTTCTTCCTCCAACTCCTTGATGCGCTTCAGCTCGTTGAGTTGCATGCCTCCGTACTTTGCCTTCCAGTTGTAAATGGTTGCCTTGGATACTCCATGTTCCCTCGACAGGTCCTGGATGTTTTTGCCAGCGTCATACTCCTTGAGAATGTTGAAAATCTGGGCTTCAGTAAATCGAGACTTCTTCATGTTTAACAGTTTAAATTTAAGACTTTCGTCTAACCTCAAACTGTCTAATTTTCAGGGGAGCTTACAGTACGGCTTATGGCCATTACGTATCGTCCAACAATTTGCGATACTTTCTTACTTGAGGTGAATCCTTTAATAATGCGTTGATGGCCTCCAAATTCAGTAGGTCGATCATTAAATCCTCGCCAATAATTCTTTATGAACACAAAATTCAATTATTCCATTCGAGGATTCATTTCATAGTTGCTGGTAAATCAATTCCTAAAGACATAGAAACCGCAATTCTTGTTCAACATAACTTCAAAGAAATTTGACTATTGATTCCCACATGAATCATTGAAGCACCCCATGTTTATTTCCAGGCTAAAGCTCTATCCAATTCTTGGAAAAATTCTCTATTGGCCCTTGACCAGACTTCCAATTGTCCATGCTCGAAAAATTTAGAACTTAAATTTTACTGACATCCAACCTGGATACTACAAAATATATGTAACTACCCACGACTCTCTCATCATTAATCCAATCACCGAAGGAAAGAGTAATGGATCCACAATCCACTACAACGGGATGGATGCTTTTTATTTGGGCATAACAATAGTAACGCCACTTGGTACTTTGTGATGGCACCATTACTCTTCTCGATTCCTTGTTCTCGTTCCAAAATGCAGCTTCAGATATTTTCTCCTGGACAAAATCAAAATAAACATTGGCCGTTTCGCCCCGACGAAAACTACAAGGGTGACAAAAAGCCCAAAGTTGTGCTTCGTTGACTTCACATAGAACTTCTGCTTCTAAACCCTCCCTATCAAGCCAACTGATTTGCTTGATGTTCACACTATATCTTTCCATTTTGATTCTATTATAAGCCAAGCTTAGTTTGTAGTTTTGACATGAAAAGTTGTTATCACAGAGCCGTCACGAGTGAGGCCACAAAACCAAAAAGAGATTCTCCGTTAGCGGCATTGCCCATATGGGAATAGAATCCATTTTTCCCTGAATGATAGGTTCCATTCTTTATAATCCAATTGGCATGTTTCTCAAAGTGAGCTACGGCTTTATTGCCCACAAACTTAACAAGCTTCTTTACTTTCTTGGCGGTTTTGGTAAGGACCTTTTTAGACCAAAAGGTGGACGCACTGCTTGATTACTTATATGCAATGGCAGCGATCGAGTGTATTGTTATCAATAAACAAGAGATGATAACATCAGGCAATCACAAAAGAGAATCCGCAAGATGTTACAAAAAAAAGGCCCAGTTTATGCTATCTCGATTTTAGATATTTCAAAATTGCTTCCTCCACTTTAACCATATATTCATTTATATATTTCCTCCCTAAGTAACTGTTGTGAACCACTCCAGGCATAACAGTAACTGTTAATTCGTAAACGTCAGAGTCATCCAAATCAAGATTCGAACCACCTGTTTCGCTATTTGGAGTTGCGATTACAGCATTTGTCAGTCGATACGAAGTTTCAATTTCCTGTGGGATGAATGAAATCATCCTAAAAAACTCTTCTTTGTCATACACCGAAAAAAGAAACCATGAACTGAGAAATCGGTCATACTCAAGTGCCATTTCGTTAATTAGCTCGATCCAATCTCTTTGATTGTTAAATTTATCCAACTTCTCAATTTGAGCATTTACACTCCTCAATAACCTTGCACACTTAATCTCCTTTAGTATTTTATTCAATTTACTGAATGATCCAGTTTTAAAATCTTCATAATCCTTTTCAATTTCAAATTCAGAGTCCCATGACTTCCTCGTTGATTCGAAGTCCGTTTCTCTTTTAGAACCAATGTGATAGTTACGCAAATAAGGCTCATAATAGTCATAGTGATCTTTATCATAATGGTCGCTAAATGGTAAATACGGTCTTGTAATAACATCGAATGAATAAAATTGTCCGTCGCTTAAAGACCAGCCATTACCTAATTTATGTGCGATGAGAGCGGAAGATATCGTAGGCTCCTGGTCGTGGGGATACATGTAGTCCAAGAACCAACTATAACAACCATTTTTATCATCAAAGTAGACAGCTCTCAGTCGTATGAAATGGTCCTCTGGAAATTTAATACTTTCGATTTCATTTATTCTATCATCAATACTATTAAAATGAAAGTCTACCTTTGAGCCTATCCTATTTGATAGGTGAAAATGATAGCCCCTATAGTTTGCAATCCAGTAATTAGGATTTTCTGTTGCATAAATTTCCCAAGAAGAATTCTTGCTAGATTTTGGGAAAAAACTCTGCGCTATTCGCCAAAGTCTTGGGGTGGAAAGAATTTGTTCAATTTTAACGGCATCCCAATATATCGCATCAATATCATTTTTTAGATTTCTGGTAATACCTTCTAATCTTTCGATAACCTTAGAAGAAGGATATGTACTGCAAATCAACATATATCCTTTTGCTTGATGATGATTACACGAATCAACAATATCATCTAACTCTTCCAATCCGACCGCATTTCCAGAGTGAGCTTTATGCTTACACTGCAGTAACCACACTTTAGAATCGGCAAGGAATTCGCTTTCTCTGTTTTCATGACAAATTAGATCCTTCCCGCCATCAGGCCCTTTTCCACTCCATTGAACTTTATACCCTTTCGTTAAAAGGATTTCCCTTATTAGTAATTCTAAATCATTACCGTCCTTTGATAGTTCCTTGAAATCTAACATAGTCCTTTATAAAATTGCACTCAAGTAGGGAGACACCTGTTCAGGTTCAATAATGCGAAAAGCCCAACTGCCTCCCTAGTATTGTTAGGGAGGCGCGGGCTCTACGGTAATTTACAGAATTAGCGCAAAACTTAATACCACATCTCCAATCCAAAAAGGAGCGTGGTAGCTAGTCTCGAGACTGTCTTTCATTGAATTAAAACCTGTCAAGAACAACGACATATAAGTATTTGCCGTACGGTGCCCAAAGTGGGTGGTTCACAAAAGGTGTTCTCTGATTCGAAATCAGATCATTATAAGAAATGATACTGACTGGTACATTATCGATCTCAATCTTCTCAGCTTTCACTTTACATTCTCCATAAGTTCCAACGCCTTCCATCACTGGGAGAAAGTCAGTTTGAAATTCATCGTGTGGAATCTTGAGAAATGTATGCTTCGGGTCAAAGATAATTTCTTAGAGATCGGAAGTATCAACGTCAAGTTCCTTTAGAGCTTTGATAAGCTTGCTGAAGTTTCCAATCGTCGGGCGATACCAAAAGTCGAGATCAGCCTTCATTTTTGAGTTCGCCTGCTCAATACCTGACACACGATTGTGACCATAATAATTGACAGCCGCACCCCAGATAACTAAATAGTCAACCTGCTAAACAAACTTTAGTGAGAAAATGACGAACGTCACGATCTGTCATTTGGACTTGAGGCCTTTCTTTGCAAAATCAGGATTAGGTGGCCGCGAAACCCTCGGAGATGCAGTTCAAACACCTTTTTTAACCCCTCGAATTTTAACATCCTCCATAACTATTTGATAAAGAGTCGATAACGCCTCAAGCTCATCCAGCAAGGTGTTTTGAAATTTTGTCCGTCAAGTGCACATTTCTAGGATCATTGCGATAAAAACGCGGTGATCCTTTTTTTATTTTGGGAAAGTCACGCAGGTTCTTATGCAAATCACGTCGATAACGTTCTCATTTATCAGTCGAACTGAGTAGTATGTAATTCGTAGTACCTTTTCTTCAAGCGAAGCAGAGCTTCGTGATTTCCTCTTTCGATGATCGCACCGTGTTCGAGCACCAGGATCTCGTCTGCATTGCGGACCGTCGACAGCCTATGCGCGATAACAAAACTTGTCCGGCCGACCATGAGGTGATCCATGCCTCGCTGAATTATCTGTTCACTCCTTGTATCAATTGAACTGGTTGCCTCATCAAGGATAAGGATGACCGGCTTTGCAACTGCTGCACGCGCAATATTCAGAAGTTGCCGTTGTCCCTGGCTAAGGTTGCGCCCATCATCTTCCAGCAATGTTTGATACCCCTGTGAAAGGCGCATAATGAATGAATGAGCGCCCGCTAACTTGCATGCGTCGATCACTTCGTCGTCTGACGCTCTTTGATTTCCATAGCGAACATTTTCCATTACAGTGGCGGTAAATAAGTGAGTGTCCTGGAGCACTATAGCCATGCTTTCGCGAAGGCTTTGCCGGCGTATGTCTTTCAGGTCGATGCCGTCAATCGTAATGCGGCCGGACTGAATGTCATAGAATCTTGGAAGTAAATTCATGATGGTAGATTTGCCTGCACCGGTAGATCCAACAAACGTAATTTTTTGACCCGGTTTTGCTTCAAACGAAATATTGCTGAGCACAACTTGTCCCGGATCGTAGCCGAACGTTACGTCTGTAAACCTGACGTGACCTTTGATTTCCTCTAGTGCTTTTGCGCCAGGCTGGTCCAGTGATTCGGGCAACTGGTCAATTACCTGGAACACGCGCTCGGCGCCGGCAAGTCCCTGTTGCAGGATACTGTACTGGCTGGAGATTTCGTTGATAGGACGACCAAACTGCCGCGAATATTGAAGAAAGGCCGCCAGGCCCCCAATGTCCAGGCGCTGCACAACTGCCAGTACACCACCAACTACAGCGGTGAGTGCAAAATTGATCGTATTCAGGTTTTGGATCACAGGCAACATCACACCAGAATACAACTGTGCGTTGGTTGCCTTATTACGCAAGTCGTAATTAAGTGTTTCAAACATGGCTGCTCCATGCTTTTGATAATCAAAGACCTTCACTACTTTCTGACCGCTGATCATTTCCTGCACATAACCATCTATACTTCCGATTGCCTGTTGCTGTGATACGAAATAAGTTTTACTCTTGCGGATGATGCGTGATGCAATCCACAGCATCAATGGAGTGATCACAAGTGTGACGAGGGTGAGCAACGGGCTAATGTAGATCATCAACGTAAATGTACCGAGTAGCGTGAGTGAACTCGTTAGCAGTTGAAGCACTCCCGTATTCAGGGTTTCACTAATGGTATCAACGTCGTTGGAGAAGCGGCTCATCAGGTCGCCATGACTATTGGTATCGAAGAATCGAAGCGGTAGCGACTGCAACTTGCTGAAGAGATCAGTGCGAAGCTGGGCAACCGTTCGTTGTGAAACAATGATCATCAAACGATTCTGCCAGATCGCTGCCACCGAACCCGTCAGGTAAATCAATACCAATGCGATTACCATCCGGATAAGTCCGGAGATGTTGTGAGGCATCACGTAGTTGTTGATAATTGGACGCAACAAATACGAACCACCAACAGAAGCACTGATATTGACCAGTGAGAGGAAAAGAATGACCACTACGTTGCTTTTTTGACGGCGAATGTATTGCCACAGGCGCGCGACGACTCTACGGGCATTACCTGGCTTTTCCGCAGTTATACGTGCATGGCGTCCAGGAAGACCGGCGGGAGAAAGCTCGCGTTGAGTGTTTTTATCCCCATTCATATCTCCGCTGGTTGCAGTTGCTGCGACGAATAGATCTCCTGGTAAATAGTACTGGTCTTCAGCAATTGATCATGTGTTCCCGACGCAACTATCTCCCCATTGTCGAGAATGATGATCCTGTCCGCCAGCACCAGGGACGTGATGCGCTGGGCGATTACAAGGGTTGTTGTGTTTGGAAAATGATCTCTGAAGGACGACCATATTTTTATTTCCGTCGCAGTATCGACGGCGCTCGTGCTGTCATCCATAATTAATATGGCCGGCTTCCTTAGGAGGGCTCTTGCGATACATAGTCGCTGCTTTTGTCCACCCGAAATGTTTACACCGCCTTGTCCAAGAACAGTGTTATAACCTTCAGGAAACGACATTATGAAATCGTGGGCCTGGGCATCTTTCGCTGCTTCGATTATTTCCTCGTCCGACGCATTTATATCACCCCATTTCAAGTTCTCTCGTATCGTACCTGAAAACAATTCATTTTGCTGTAGTATCAGGCACACGCCGTGACGCAGGTTGTGAAGGGTGTAATCCTTAATGTCGTGACCGTCGATGGTGATATTTCCTTTCGTGGTATCGTATAAACGAGGAACGAGTTGTACGAGGGTGCTTTTCGCCGATCCGGTGGGTCCAAGGATTCCGACCTTTTCTCCTGCACGAATTTGTAAGTTGATGTTCTTTAATACGTATTCATCGCCCGGAGCATAGTACTTAAAATACACGTCCCGGAATTCCATGCCTCCCTGTGTTATTATAAGATTTCTCCCGATGGCAGCGCCAGTATCCCGAATATCCGATTCCGTATTGAGAACTTCCAGGATTCGCACCGACGATGCCCTGGCTCTTGATAAAGTCATGATCGTCATCGACAACATCATTAACGACATGAGGATCTGTGTGATGTAAGTGATAAATGACATGAGTTCCCCGACCTGGAACGAACCCGCAATGATCTGATTTCCGCCGAACCAGATAATAGCTACGATCGACAAATTCATCACAAGCTGCATGACCGGCATGATGAGCACCACAGTTCCTGACGCACGCACGGCGAGTTCACGAAGTTCGTCACTGGTCACTCCAAATTTCTTCTTTTCGAAATCCTCCCTGCTGAATGACTTGACAACCCTCACATTGATAAGGTTTTCTTGCAGAACCTCGTTTAGTTTGTCCAGCTTACGCTGCATCTTCTCAAAAAAGGGCAGGCTTCTTTTCATGAGAATGAAGATTGCAGCTGCCAACACTGGAATGGCAATAGCAATAACCGTTGCAAGACCAGCATTGATCCTGACGGAGATCACCACAGCGAAGATGAGCATCAACGGCGCCCTGATTAACAGTCGCAGTGACATCATGATCACCTCCTGGAGGATCAATACATCGCCGGTTACCCGTGTGATCAGTGTATTTGAACCGAATCGGTCGAGGTTTGAGAAAGAAAATTCCTGGATCTTATCAAAGAGGCCCTTTCGAAGCTCGGCGGCAAAGCCTGCAGACGCCCGTGATGAATAATAGACATTTCCGACGTTAGCGGCTATCGCAACAAGGGACAGTCCAAACATGAGCCCTCCCATCGAAAGAATGTAGACAAAATCCTGTCGCTTCACCCCTTCATCAACGACCTTCGACATGAGCTCCGGCTGAACGATCTCGCACACGACATCGACTACAACAAGCAGTGGAGCAAGGAACACGGCCTTCCGATACCTTTGAAAGAATGCGAGGTATTTCTTCATATAGTATCTTCGGCCTGCCTAAAATCGGTAGCCGCAAACTTGTTCCAAAGATACTTCCTATCCCGGCACACTTTACGTGGATGAACGGCAAACTGAAGTTTGATCGTGAATTGCGGCTGACGGAGCCGACAAGGAAAAGACTCCCCAATCTAGAATCACCCATTCATTGCCACGTCTTATCGCTACAGCTTGCCGGAAGTCACTCTTAAATCCGTACACGAACGCCGACCCATCCACGAGACTATCATAAATATGATCGTACTTCTCTATCACACTCACTACTTAGTATTTATCGGCTGGAATTGCTTTCGACGGAAACTCCGTCCACTCTTCTCCCGTGTAGATCTTCCTATCGGGAGGAAGCGTGCGACTAACCTTGATCGCCGGTCCTTGTTGCGAGATGTCCAATTCGCGGCCCGGCGATATATGTTTCGTGCAAGCAATTAACGCGAGCAGAATAAACACTGAAGAAATTAGTATTACTCGTTTACTCATGCTTTCTGAATTCTCTTCCCTGCAGATCGATGTAAAATCGTTGACCATCCCGTTCGACAAGTGCAATCCCATATTCTAAGACGAACTCATTATCATAAACAGCCTTCGTTACTTCTTCGCCTGTGATCTTCTTAATGCCCCACTTCTTATCAACCTGGTACAAGATTGTTTCATCACTATTAAGCATGATGGGTGGTGAATAGACGTCGTTACCTTTTGTATCGAGGATCCTGAGACTGTCGTTCCTTATTCCGAATTCGTATCGCGGCACATCCCTGAACCAGGCAAACTGGTTGTAATCCACGCGTTTTATGAATTTACCGTCATAGTTATAAACATCGTAGAAGGACTTGTTTGCACGTTCATCCGTTCGTCGCACGGCGACCCACCTAAACTTCTCGCCTAGATCATATATCTCGGTAGTTGCAATATTTAAGATCGTATTGCATTTCAGATCCATGATACCTGAAAATTTATCATTTCGATAAATCAATCGGTTGTCCGCTATCTTTTTTAACAGACGGTAATTATTCTCACAAACCACGGCCTTCGACTTCTTATCATAAAGAACATCGATGGTAGAGTTTTATGTATGGGATCAACTTTTGTGATCTTTGTGCAAATAAAGTAGTGGAAAAGAGGAGTAAGCAGAGTGCAGTGACTTTCATCACCATGAAAGTCAATAATTAGGGCGACGAATGACGTAACTCTATAACCCGATTAATATCTTCAGAAGGGATGAAGAATAATACAACAGAAATTATCTTACTACCTCGCTAACCAAAATTATAGGAGCAATATTCGTGTAGTTTTGGAAGTCGCCCCTTATGGCATTTATATTAGGACCGATTGCCGCCTGGTAGTCAGCAAGATTCTTCACATAAAATATTCCAATTGCAGCATAGGGCAACGGTTGGTTGGGAACACCGCTGGCGATACCCTTTTCAATGGTATACTTTACGAGGTTTGATCCCAGATATCCTGCCACCATCGGCATGTGTTTGGTTTCATAATATTCCATGTTGAAGGTCTTGCCTTCAACAAACGGATACATGACAGACACCTTGATCAGAATTAATTACTTACCTTTGGCGTTAGTAACGTATCACGTAAGCATGATTATCTCTTTCAGCTCAAAGGAGGCCAAAAAGATTTGGGATGGCGAAAAGGTGAGAAATTTCCCGACAGAGCTGCAAGAAACCGCAAGACGCAAATTAAGGATGTTGAATAATTCACAGAGCCTGATTGATTTGCAAGTACCTCCATCAAACAAACTCGAAAAACTGAAAGGAGACCTAAAAGATTTCTATTCGATCAGGATCAATAACCAATGGAGGATAGTTTTTAAATGGGACAAAGGAAATGTCTCCGACGTCAAAATATTAGATTATCACTAAATGACATTAGTCATGAAAAAATTAAAAAACATTCACCCTGGCGAAATTCTGCAAGAGGAATTTCTCTCTCCTTTAGGAATCAGTGCCTATAGGCTATCAAAGGATATCGGAATCCCCCAGACTCGTATTTCAGAAATACTAAAAGGAAACAGACGCGTGACAGCTGACACGGCTTTAAGACTTTCAAAATATTTTGGGAACTCGGCGAAATTCTGGCTGGGGCTTCAAGATGATTTTGATATTGAGGCGGAACAAAGAGATAAGGCAAAAGAATTGGCGTCAATTGAACAATTTCATAGCAATGCGGCATAGCGCAAATAGAAGCTTTACTCATCTACCCTAAATTCCTGTAAAATCTTGTCACCGCCTGCAACCATTCTTCTCCCCGCCAGTAGTAAATAGTAAAACCTGCCTTATGCTCCGTCACAACATCCTGCTCGCCCTCAGAAACTTCGCTCGTTACAAGAGTTCCTTCATCATTAACCTCATCGGGCTGTCTACGGGGCTGGCCTGCACATTCCTTATATATATGTGGGTTACGGACGAGCTGTCGGTGGATAAGTACAGCAGCAACGACGACCGGCTGTATTGCACAATGGAATTCAGGAAAAGGGCTACGGGTATCTGGACCGCATTGTCGTCGCCGGGGCCTATGGCCGAAGCATTGGTGACCGACATACCCGAAGTTGAAATGGCCGCCCAAATGACGTGGCCAAGAGAAATGACTGTTTCGGTCGGCGAAAATAATTTCACATCAACGGGCCGCTACTGCGCGAAAGACTTCTTCAAAATATTCGGCACAAAAATGCTGGCTGGCGATCCCAACACTGTTATTACCGACAAGAGCTCGGTTGCCATCAGCGATAAGCTTGCAGTTACATTGTTCGGGTCCACAGAGAACAGCATCGGCAAAACAATTCTATTGCAACACGAGTCTGAATTCAAAGTCACCGGCGTCTTTCAAAGCCTGCCCATCAACGCAACGGGACAATTCGATTTCGTGCTTCCTTATCAAACATTTCTCGACAAAAATGATTGGCTCGCCTCGTGGGGTAATACCGGTCTCATGACTATAGTCTTATTGAAACCCGGTGTGGATCTGCAAAAATTAAATGCCAAGCTCGCCGATTTCATCAAAGTAAAAACAAACAACGACATCACTTATCGCACGCTGTTCCTGAAGAAGTTTTCTGACCTGTATCTCTACGGACAGTACGATAACGATGGAGTATTGGCCGGTGGCCGGATCACTTACGTGAAATTATTTTCCATCATTGCCGTTTTCATATTGATCATTGCCTGCATCAACTTCATGAACCTGTCTACCGCAAGGGCAACGCGTCGCATGAAAGAGGTCGGTATCAAGAAAGTTATGGGCGCCGCAAGAAAAGGTCTCATCGGTCAATACATGGGCGAATCTATCATCACGAGTTTCATATCACTTGCCGTTGCAGTTTTGTTGGTATATGTATTCCTTCCCGAGTTCAATTCGATCACAGAGAAGCATCTTACGTTCCAACCATTGGGCACACAAGTTCTCTGGTTCATTGGTATTACACTCATAGCGGGCATTCTCGCAGGCAGTTACCCGGCTCTTTATCTTTCCGGTTTCAGTCCCGCAGCGGTATTGAAGGGCAAACTCTCGGGCAGCATCGGCGAAGTGTGGAGTCGTAAAGGACTGGTGGGATTTCAGTTTACACTGTCCATCATTTTCATTGTCTCGATTATAGTTGTGTACGAGCAAATCAAATTTGTACAAACAGCGGATGTTGGATACAACAAAGAGAATGTTGTTTTCTTTGGATTGAACGGGGCCCTGGAGGACACAAAGAAGCAGGAGTTGATCATCAACAGGATAAAAGAAATTCCCGGCGTCCTAAATGCATCTTCCATGGGTCATAATCTCGCCGGTCACAACGGAGGTACCCATGGTGTTGTGTGGGAAGGAAAAGATCCGGAAGACAGAACGGAGTTCGAGAGATTTATGGTCAACTACGATCTCATAGAAACACTCGGGATCGAAATGGCTGAAGGCCGCGCATTCTCTAAAGACTTCGCAACCGACACATCTGCGATTATCTTCAACGAAAAAGCTATTGCGTTCATGGGACTGACAGATCCTATTGGCAAGGTTGTGAAGCTGTGGGACACAGACCGCAAGATCGTAGGTGTTGTGAAAGACTTCCACTACGAATCGCTTCATGAAGATTTCAAACCAATATTTATGGTTGTCGATCCTGGTTCAACATGGAATGTTATGACGCGATTCGCTGCCGGCAAGGAAACGGAAGTAGTGCCGAAGATTGAAAAGTTATATCGTGAAATGAATCCGGGTTTCGATTTCAGTTACCAGTACCTGGAAGAGAACTACAAAGCGCAATATGGCAGCGAACAACGTATTGCAACATTGTCTGAATATTTTGGAGCTCTCGCGATACTGATCTCATGTCTCGGCTTGTTTGGACTGGCTTCGTTCACTGCCGAAAGAAGGTTGAAAGAGATCGGGATCCGGAAAGTACTCGGCTCCAGCGAGATGGCGATCGTATATCTATTAGCGAGCGACTTCACGAAGATCGTACTTGTATCTATCCTCATCGCCGTTCCCATCAGCTACTTCACTTCCATAAAATGGCTGGATGGTTTTGCTTTCAAGATCGCGCTTCAGCCCTGGTATTTCATTGGCGCCGGTTTGATCGCATTGATTGTCGCATGGTTTACGGTGGCCTTCCAGGCTTACAAGGCATCGAGGGTGAACCCGACGGATTGTTTGAGGAGCGAGTAGTTTGGTATGATCGCCCTTATTTCTTGCGACAATTGACTATTGACAGTTGACTGTCAATAGTGCGCCAATTTCCCCAATATTTATTATTTTTGACTATTGACAGTAAATGGTCAATAGTCAACATGACTGCCCAGGAGAAAATACTTCATCTTTTCACTCAAGTTAAAGAGCTCAGTGTCAAAGAGATAGTTGAAAAACTCAATGTCTCGAAGCAAACTGTCCACATTGTGCTAAATCGACTACTCGCCGAAAGCAAGGTAAAGCGACTAGGGAGGCCGCCTAAAACTGTATACAGACTGGCTGACGAACGGTCCAGTATTAACCCCCCTGATACAATAACAATAGATGATACGACACGGGCGATTTTGAATGAAAATTTCCTTGTAGTAACAGAAACTGGAAACCTGCTGGAAGGAATAGATGCTTTTACGTACTGGTGCAAACAGCGAAAGCAGCCTGTTGAAAAAACTCTCCGGGAGTTTCTCACAACCCGGGAAAAATACACGAGATATTATTCTCCTGATGGGGTTATTAATGGCATGGAGAAATTGAGGAACACCAAAGGATACAACAAAATATGGCTCGACGACATTTATTATCTGGACTTCTACGCTATTGAGCGATTTGGCAAAACCAAGCTTGGAACACTTCTTCACTATGCGAAGCAAGGCCAGAACAAGTTTTTGATGACCAAGATGATGAAGGAGGCCAAGCCAAAAATAATAGCATTGGTGAATTCTCTGAAAGCTGATGCTGTTGGTTTCGTCCCACCAACTATTCGTAGAGAACTTCAGATCATGAAGTTTATCCAATCCGATCTCAAACTGTCCCTGCCCGTCATGGACATCAAGAAGCTAAGTGGTATTATTCCTATTCCCCAAAAATCACTTAACAACCTGGATGAGCGTGTTCGCAATGCAGAAGCTACCTTCGCGGTCACAGAGCAACGCAAATTTGAGCACGTTGTATTAATCGATGATGCAGTGGGCTCCGGTGCAACCCTTAACGAGATCGCCGAAAAAATTAAAGACAAAGGAGTCGCTCAAAAGGTCACCGGCCTGGCGATCATCGGTAGCTTCAAAGGATTCGACGTTATCACTGATGTATAATCTCTTACTCTCTTACTTCCTCACCAGCCACCACTCCACCGCCTTCGAAAACTCCGCAACATCGATAGGATGCCTGCTCGTTATCAGGTTTCCATCAACAACAACCGGTTGATCGGAAACAATTCCACCTGCGTTCTTCAGGTCGACCTGGATGTTCCAGTAGCCCGTTAGCCTTTTTCCTTTCAGGATATCTGCGGAAGCTAACACAACAGGCGCGTGACAAATGGCCGCAATCAACTTGCCCGACCTGTTGAAGTCCTGTACAAATTTTATAACATCCTTATCGTTACGTAAGTTATCGGGATTCCATGCGCCACCTGGAATGAACACAGCATCGTAGTCGCTTACTTTAATTTGGTCTGCGGTACGATCGAATTTCATCCAGCCCACGGGCTGCAGATATTGAATGGCCATGATGTGGGTCTTCGCTTGCTCAGGATATACAAGACCATAACGCGCAGGACCCGGGTTAAACTTCGGAGCCACGATATCTACCGTTGCACCGAGTTGCCTGAAATACCACACCGGACCTAACAGCTCGATCTCTTCAAAACCATCGGCTGCAAGCACTGCTATCTTCTTTCCTTTCAGAACGGTGGTATCTTTCACGGGAGTAAAAAAGAAATCACGCAACGCTTCATTTCCCGGCGCATTCAACAACTGCGACACCGGCATATTCACCACGGCCGACGGCGATCCCAACTGGTTCAGTACCGAAAGCTCGTGATCCGTAATCCGATCGGCCTTTACCTTCACCTGCGCGTTCGTGTTAAGTATCGAAAGTATGCTTATGATAGCTACAAGAATAATTTGTTTAATAGTTCTCATATGTTGGTTTAATTAGTGAGTGAACATGATAAGCCTGTGAAGACCTCTTTGAAATGGTTGTTGCCTGATACTCGTCTCCAGGTAATCGAGCACTGGTTTTATTGGAGGAAATCCGAGGTGATATTTAAAAGCATCTTCGTTCCGGAACTTTTCATACGTAACAAACCTGGTGTTGTCGTCAACGAACTGCGAGAGCTGGTAGTTAACAACTCCAGGCTCGCCTCTGAATTGCGGCATCGCTGTATGATACACAGACATAAAGTTGTTTTCAGTTCCTGGTAAACAATCAACAAACAGCATGATCGTAATGGCTTCCTCTTTTTTCGGAGCCTGCCTTTGCCATTCAGATTTTGAAAGTGGTTCAAGATCTTTTACATAAAACTCCAGCGAAGGCTGTCCCGGTTTTATTTGCTTCCTGTTTTTGTCAAGTGCCTGCTTATTGTCCCATCTCTCAATCACCCACAACACGGAAGGATTTGCTTCCTCGTAATATCCTTCGGCCATGATGTTGTCTTCCGCATGAGCGGCAAGTCTCACATATCTTTTAATTTCTTTATGCAATTCTTTCTGATGCTCCTTATCAACTTCATATCGTGTAATGAGAGTGACCGGTTCAGCAGACAGATTAGTCATTAAACATAATGTCATCAATACAAGGGCGACTGCTTTCATACTCATGATTTCAGACCGTGCCTTACCATTCATGTGCCAAATCGCGAAATCGTTATGAATCAAACATTTATAAAGTTTATATCCATGCAGGGTATCGACATATCGTTAATTATCGAAATCGTTCGTCAGTATTGGCAATGATAAAAGAACAGCCCTTGACCACCGCCTGAACTGGCAAAACCGGGGGTAACATTGCGATCTTCACCGGATGATGTTAATAACCTATCTGAAGATCATATTATCGCTGGCAATCGCCAGCACCGACCAGGAATTAGTTGTTCGCAACAAATCCGGCATGCAGCTCATGGTGGCGCAGGAAAACACATATCCAACATTGAGAGTCGTGTTACCAGGTAAACCTGTCTCCGATCGTTCCATCGAGATCATCTTTCCGGAGCACGTCACAGTCCGGCCGCAGGGAAGAACTGACGGGTATCAACTCATTATGTTCCAACCGGGTCAATCGGGCGCGCGACCACAATGGCGGCGCACCGAACGATCGCTCGAGTACGAGAGAGATTTTCCAGGCGAATGTCATATGCTGGCGCGCGCAACACTCGAAGACGACGGTATCATCTTTCACTTCGAGATCACGAACAGATCCGGAAAGAAGTATGAGTTGCTCTGGGCTCCGATCGATCCACGTCTCACTTCAATCTTTCACGACGTTCGGTTAGAACGAACTTATGTTCATCATAAAGATGGCTTCGACCTTCTCGCATCAGAAACACCAAAGCGTTTGACGATGCCTCTCGATCAATGGCTGCCCGCACGATATCTCGATTCATACACATGGCCCATCCCGAAGCAACTCGAAGAACGTCGCGACGGTATCATGCACTATAATAAATCGAGGGCTGTAGATGCGCCCTTCATTGCAACAATATCACAAGACGGCAAATGGGTGGTTGCAAGCTTCACTCATAACACAGGGAACGTGTGGAGCAACCCGGAGTTGACATGTCAGCACGTAGATCCGTCGGCAGCGCCGGCACCGAATGAGACGGCGATATTGGAAACGAAGATCCTTATTGTGCAGGGTTCGCTCGACGATGTGTTTAAGATGGCGACGCAGCAGCGCAATACCCTTAAACCGTGAGATAGATCACCAATACTTCATATCGATAATTAATTCCTTACTTTCTGAAAACTCAAACGACGCCTTCTTAAAATCCGGAGGTCCGAATCTTCCGGTTGCGTCGTTTGAAAAGCCCACTCCTTCTAATGGAATTCCCAGGCCATTCTTATTCAACTCCATGTCGTTATTGAAGTCATGCAGAATGCTGATCGCATACACACCCGGCGGATGATCATCGAAGCTGCCAACCACTTGTCCTTTCACTGCGGGCAACTTCAACGATCTGAATCTCTTGTTCATGAAATCGTCGGCCGATCGATAGACCGCTACTAATACCGAGCCCTGTTCATTCTTAACATTCCGGATCGTTACTTTCAATGAATGATCTTGAATAACCAGCAACAATAAGAGCATACTTAAATTCATAGGGTATTTTTTGAATGCCTTACCATTCATGTGCCAATTCATGAATATTCTACCAGTCAGTCTGTTATGAAGTTTAGTCATAACATCCTGTATTGACATGTCGCTATTTATCGAAGCGCTTCGTTAGCGATGTCTTTCGCTAGAAAGCGATATATCAACATCAATAAAAAATATAAAAAGCTGATTGAGAATTAATTAACAGCGTGGCATGCGAATAGCGTAGCGGCACAAAATATTTAAACCCATATAAAAAATGAAAAAATAATTTTGACGCTGCTGTCAGTGGCGATCGCGTTCATCTCTTTAACATCATGCGACGATGATGACGCAAAACCAAAAGCAACTTACGTTCTCGTGCATGGCGCATGGCAGGCACCGTATGTTTGGGAAACGGTCAGTGCCGATCTCCAGGCGGAAGGTCACACGGTTGTGTTAGTCGAGCTGCCTGGGCACGGCAGCGACAAAACACCAACGTATACCTTAAGCCTCGATGCCTATCGCGACAAAGTGATTGAAGCAATTAATAAGATCGATGGACAGGTGATCCTTGTCGGACACAGCATGGGTGGAATGGTAGTGACTCATGTTGCCGAAAAGATCCCGACTAAGATCAGCCGGTTGGTTTACATTGGCGCGTTTGTTCCAACATCTGGGCAGACTCTTGGTGATCTCTCCAACTCAGATCCTGGTTCGCAGCTTGGTCCAAACCTCACGCTTTCAGACGATCACCTGACGCTCGATGTTGCGCGCGATAAACTCACCTATCTTTTTATAAACGACGGCACACAGGCCGACAAAGACAAAGTTCTTTCTAATTATCGTGCAGAGCCCTCCATTCCGTTTGGAGATAAGGTTACACCAAGGCGATCGGAGAGGCTTATGAAAGGCAAAAGGACTTTAAGCAGGCAGAAGATAACTATAACACTTTCTTGACGCTGTCGGAGAAGTTTCCAGTTGAATACGTTCATAATGAATTCCCGATTGCATTCGGCAGTATTTCCGATTTTTACTGGAGGATCGGAAAACCGGGCAAAGCAAGAGCACTTCTCAACCGGGTAAAACCGATGTTGTTCAATCTTGAAGAAGGAGGAAAAGGAATATATTATAGCTACCTCTTTAAAATTGACTCCGTTGACAAACGATACCTGGATGCCATCAAAGACCTTCAGTTGAGCGAATACTTTTCTGACTCGGCACTAAGTCATGAACAAAAGAAAAATGTAGACGAGCTACTTGTGAAATACGAGGCCGAAAAGAAAGACAAAGACATTCAACTTTTGAAACAGAAAGGCGAGCTGCAACAAGCCGCAATCGAACAATCTCAATTTAGTCAGCGTGTAACATTTGTCGGTGCAGGGTTGATGCTGTTGATCGCTGCGCTGCTTTATTATTTGTATCGCACAAAGCAAAAGAGCAATACACAGCTAAAATATTTGTTAGTAGAAAAAGAGCATCTCTTAATTGAAAAAGAGTGGCTGCTAAAGGAGGTGCATCACCGGGTGAAGAGCAATCTTCAGATCGTGTTAAGCCTGCTCGAATCACAATCGCGCCGGCAACTCAGCAGCGAAGCCTTCAACGCCATACAGGAAAGTCAGAACCGGGTATATGCCATGTCGTTGATCCACAAAAAATTATATCACTCTACAGATGTGGCTTCTATCGACATGGACGACTATCTCCGGGACCTGATCCAACATCTTCGCGAAAGTTTTGGCCAGGCAGATTCGATCCGGTTTACTCTTAGCCTTGAGTCGCACCACCTGGATGTATCGCAAGCGGTGCCTGTAGGCCTGATCGTAAACGAGGCTATCACCAATTCTATTAAGTATGCATTTCCCGACAAGAGCCCCGGCAACGAGATCTCTATTTCATATAAGATTACGGATGATAAAGTAGACCTCACCATTTCTGATAATGGCGTTGGGATGACTCTTGCTCAAAAAGAAAAGGCTGAAAGCCTTGGCTTGAAACTGATCAGGGGATTAGCGGAGGATATCAATGGATTTTTTACAATGAATACTGAGAATGGTGTAAGCATCCTGATATCGTTTGTGCCTAATGTGCCGTTGCAAAAAGTGAATGTAGAGTCTCTTATGGCACTGGACAACCAACCTGCCTGAGCTTCATCTCACTCAAACGCCTTCTTATATTCCTCCGGAAATCTTGCCTGCAATAAATTCTCCACGTCAATCAACATCGTATCAATATCCTGTGGTCTGAATTGAAGGCCCAGTGCAACGATCGCATCCTGTGTCTTCCTGCCGATGAGCCCATCAACGTTGCCGATGTTTTTTCCCAGGCGGACCAGTCCGAATTGCAGCTGTGCTTGTTTCTGATGTTCACCAAATGTATCCACTCTCACGTCGATAGCGGTGATCGCACTTGCCGCCATTGCTTTATATGGTTTGAAGTTGGTTCCTTTCCCGCTGGCATAGTAATCATACACTACCTGGTGACTTCCGCGATGATCGAAGTGCCACGCTTCGTCGACGCCCGCATTAGGAGCATCGATGATCGGATAAAAGCCATACTTCGCGGCTATCTTCCAAAAGTTCTTCAGCGGCACTTTGATGCTCTTAAGGTCGATGTCCATTCCGCGGCCCGCCTCGTGCATGCTGCCACCGGGTGGTGGACTATATGCAGTCTTTCTTTTAGCAACGAAATCGGCATTAGCCTGGAATTGCATTTCGTAGCTTCTGAAAAGATCCGATAAGATAAGTTGTCCTTTTAGTTTTCGAAGCTCGGTATCGATCGCAAAAATGGCGCGATAAGTATCAGGTGTGCAACGCGCCATTCTCGATGGCAACGAAACCGCAACGTTCCTGCTGTTCTTATAGATCGACTGGATCTCGATGGATTGGAGTGGTGTTTTCATTCGTTGTTTAGTTTTTTGAAAATGAAAAAGCCCACCGTCCGCTTTTTATCGCAGACGAGTGGGCTCTCTACGAACTTAAGTAAATGCAAAGACTAATAAAAGCATTCGCCCTGCTCTTTTCATATTTTTGAGAATGCGCCCCACCATCCTATTCACCATTTGCTTCATCGCAACCTTCTCTTCCTTAGCTCAAATCAGTGAGCCTCCTCGTGGCGACCTGTCGCAGGAAGATTATATGACGATGCTTATAGACAGCCTTGCAATTGCCGAGAATGAAAAAGATACGTTCAACATCATTCGTTACGCCTCGATAGGCGATCTATACAATCGAGAGAAATGGCAAGCTGGAACGGACTGAAGGATACGTTAACCGTGAAGGCATCTTTGTAATTGTAAAAGGGAAATCGGTTGATGAATGGTAATCAGTAAGGTCGGAGTTTTGAGGTCAACCGAATTTCAGTTAAATTAAATGACCCGCAAAGCCCCGACCGAATTGCTGATTTCAAATACAGAACCCAATCTGGAGTTATCGACCCGGATTGTTCACTCGATCCCGAACCTGCCCGGAGCGTTGATGACGACATGGAGCAGGGTACTTGAATGTACTCCGGGCACAACCTTAACCGCCTCTCAGTTGAGAAGGCTTGAGGTTACTGCTGCCGCAAAGACGTTTGATAACGAATCACAGGCCCATGCGGCATTGTCCGGCGAATCCACACAAGACCAATTGTGGATCCTCGCTGCACTTTCGCTGCTTCGCGACCAGGCGAATACGAGCCAACATCTGCTGGCCAGTCGTCAGCTAAGCCAATTCATCGAGTCACATTTAAACACACTGGATAAGAGTCAGCGGAACGGCCTCCAGGAGGCTTTCAACGATCTTCAGAGTCAGTTCGATTCGAGCAACAACAAGGACACGGTAAATATCCACGTATCGACAACTTCAATCGTAGTCGACTATGGCCTGAGATGGCTGATATTGATTTGGCTCACCGTCTCCGGGCTTGGCCTTAGCTTCGTTACTCCGATCAACATTCTCGCAGTACCATTAATAACATACTTAATTTTCTATTTCAAGAGCAGGTCCGACAAAAATTACCACGTCGCGTTGCTGGAGAAATATAATTTAGCCGGCACAACTGTTATCAGGTACAGGTATGGTGCGTTATTCTACTCTCTTGTTATCCTCTTCATATCCACGGGCACTTACATTTCCACGCTGCTGGCAGATACGATAGTCCAGTTATCTCTAATAACCTTTGTTGGTCTCGCTCTTCACTATTTTTTTCTTGCACAGTTCTTTCCTTCAGGCAGGATCAACGAATCCGACTTCTTGTTACAGCTTGAAAAGAAACGGCACAACTTACAATATGAGCTCGATCGTGATGAGAATGATGCAGCGATCGTGAGCCTTGAATCAAGGTTCAACTCAAAGAATTCACGACTGGAAGCTTTTGTATTGGAGAGTGCGTTGTTCGGCGCGCTGTCGTTCAGTGGATTTCTCCAGGTGATGTCCACCGACATGGTATCTTTTGCAGATCTCGAGAAGTTCGCACAATTGGTGTTCGACGCATCGAAGGCCGCAGTGTCATTCGATTCAGCAGCCTATGCTGCAAGTGTGGCGCAATTAAAAACCAAAGAATATCTTTTCTGTTTGGTGTCGGTGGAGAGCTTGATCTGTTCTGTATTCTTCCTGGGTGTGATTGCCGTACGGCTCCGATTCAGCAATATTGCAGACAGGGTAAGCCTATCGATCAATAGCGCAAAAGCATTCAATGAAAAAGAAGAGTTCCTCGGAGATCCCGGGAAGAACGATAATGAAAAATTGCAACAACGGCTCTCTGCCATTACTCAACGAGTGAACACTGAGATCCGGGCAGGGAATAAAGCGATGGAGGAATTCAGCCCGGTGGTGAACTTCATGCAATATTTCAGGAATGCCGGCATTCTTACATTCCTCGTCATATTGATCACAAGCAGTGTGCTGGTCACCAGCGTGCTCGCATGGCTTTTTCTCTTACTCGCATTTGCCAGCGTTCTGTATTTTAATTCTGGTGTAATAGTCCAGACGTGGAAGATCATGTTTCTTAAGTTCCAGGTCAGTTTCACCAGGAACCACCGGCGGTTCCTGGCGCTTGCCCTCGCGCCCTTTGTCCTGGGATTCTTTGCAAGGGTGCTCTTTCATATTCGCGCTACTGACTGGTTGATCGCCCTGGGCTTTGTCTCTTTCGGGTTGTACCTGTTTTCCTGGCTCATACTCCTTCCCCACTTCGACGAAAAGTATGGTGAGATAGATAATCCCAATGCGGTAACGAAAAACCGATGGGCTACAATAAGCTATGCTTTTGGGATAGTGGTCGTAGTTTCATCTACTTCGATAGCGCTTTCCATTATATCACATTCGCTTAATTCCATCACGCTGATTTCAATGACCGCCCTCACGGCAAGCATGATCGTCATAGCTATCATGCTCTCGAAAAAGATCTGGATCGGCATTCTGCTCGGTTTCCTTTTCACCGGGGTTGTATTTGCTGTACTATTCAAAGTCCTGCAGCTAACCGGTAGTCTCGAGATGATCTTAGTGGGTACAGTAATGATATTATTGGCAGTGTTACTCTGGCCCCTGGTCAGGCGACACTGCCACGCGATTCTAGGAAGAGTTCTCTTCTTTCTTGTGTTCGTAGTTGTTGTAATAACCGGCTTTCCAAACGAGGGCATCCTTGACTGGCGTCTCGCAGATCGTCTCCGGGTTATGTATGAACACGAGTCGCTCGTAACTGGTCGTGCTTTCAGGCTCGAAGGCTTAAGTTATGATGTAGATCCGGATGACGCGGGTTTGACGTCGGAATTTTTTAAAGAAGCAGAATGGTATGAGTCTGAATTCGGTACCACGTTCGGGTTCACATCTGTTTATGGATCGATGGCCCGTAATGCTAACTGGCGAACTTACACCTGGTACCTGAATGCGAAACAACACGGCGACTCATCCAATATTAAAACCGCTCTATCACTCGCAGAGTTTACTCACCAAATGCTTTCCAAAATTAGCTATGATCCGATGTTCTCCGATCCGCGTCTCGACAGTTCCAGCGAACCATATATACTGCTCGCAGATCTCTTGTTGTTTCAAGGGAAAAAAGATGAGGCGCTTCGCCAGTTAAAAGCAACTTCTCAACTGAAGTTACCAGATTACCGAAGAAAACTTGTAGAAGAGAAGATTACATCTATAGAGAAGGAGAATAATTAAGCGCCTCAACTCCTTTCTCTTTATCTTTATCCATGCTGTTCAATCCCCACCAGCCGGCAAGGCAACTTGCTGAGTTCATTCATCTTTACCTCGAAGGAACCTGCGATGGTAAGCCCGGCGAATACGCGTTGTTTCCAAATGGCTTCTCCGGGATCTTCTTCAACTTCGGCAAACCCGGAATACTTTCTCTCAAACAACAGATGCGAACACCAAAGGTGAGCATCTACGGGCAGATCGATCGTCACTTTATGATCAGTCACGACCCTGGGTTTACTTCCATCGGCGTTCTGTTTAAACCTTCGGCATTGTCGAAACTCCTTAAACTCGATATGATGGAGTTTGCGAATATGGCTTTCGATGGCGAGTTGATCGTTAAAGAACTTTCGGAACTTCATGCCCGCATGGAGGAATCTGCCGACAGCGGCACAAAGATCTCGCTGCTCGATAGTTTTTTTACGAAAGCCATGCTGGCATCCGATACAACATTCGGTGTTGCCGATCATGCACTTCGATTGATGGAACTCTACCGCAACATTCCAATGGAAAACCTTGCACTCAAGATCGGCGTGAGTCAACGTTATCTCGAAAAACAATTCAATAAGGTGATTGGACTTCCGCCGAAGACTTATTCGTTGATCCAGCGATTTAAAAGGATCGAACACGAGCTTCGCGTATCAAATTCGGCTTACTGGGCCGATTTGGAGTTTGCAAATAATTACTACGACCAAAATCATTTCATCAAAGACTTCAAACGTTTTACCGGCAGAACTCCTTCCAATTACCTGTTGGAAGATCTCGACATGGCAAGATCTTACCTTGTGAGGTAAGATTAGGAGGTTATCTGTCCGGTCGATCTGCAATTCTGCCGAATGGCTACCATCCTTTCGCAGAAATCCAGATATTAGCACCCTTCATCATTAACTCAAACCAATGCTTTCTCTAAAAAAGTATGCTTCAGTTTTTCTGCTGACGGGCTGCGCCGTGTTTGCACAAGCGCAGGACAAGCAGGTAAAGCTTACGCTGGAAGACATGTCTTCCTTTAAACCACAGGCCGGCAACTGGAAAGTTGTTGGCGACGTCACCATTCTTCCCGACGTCGATATTCATCCGGCTCCCACGCCAGTCGTGGAAGAAACCGGCAAAAAGAAAAAGAAGTCGAAAGAAACTACAATCGCCCCCGCGCATCCGCAAGCCGTCACATTCACCGACGGTAAAGGCATTCTATTAAATATGAACGACGACAAGATAAAAGATAATCTTGTGAGCGCTTTCGAACACGGCGACATCGAACTGGAACTTGAAGTGATGATGCCCAAAGGCTCCAACTCCGGCATCTACCTCCAGGGGCGATACGAAGTGCAGTTGCTCGACAGCTGGGGTGTAAAAGATGCAAAGTATTCCGACATCGGCGGCATCTATCGCAACTGGGAAAGCGAACCCGGAAAAATTTATATGGGCAAAGCGCCGCTCAGCAATCCCGCGAAAGCGCCCGGCCTTTGGCAGAAATTCAAGATCTCTTTCCGCGCTCCGCGTTTCGACGAAAGCGGGAAGAAGATCGCTAACGCGAAATTCGTTTCAGTGGAACTGAACGGCGTAAAGATCCACGACAATGTGGAGGTCCCTCTTCCAACAGGCGGACCTATCGAGAACAATGAGAAGCCACTCGGACCTCTGATGATCCAGGGCGATCATGGTCCCGTTGCTTTCCGCAACATCAAATACCAGTTGATCAAAGAAACGAACGCTACGCTCAGCAACATCACTTACAAAACTTATTCAGGGCAATTCAAAGTGATTGATGATTTCATCAACCTGAAACCGGAAACAACTGGTACCAGTGATCAGCTTACCTGCGAAGTCGTTAGCAACGAAGATCAGTATGCCGCAATCTATTCGGGAACGATCACTGTTCCTTCCGATGGTGAATATCAATTCGCGATGGTGTACACCGGCGGCGCACGACTCGTGATCAACAACCAGCAGCTGGTAAACGTACAAAGCGCCGACTCATGGAGAGGCGACAACGCTACAATTCAATTGAAGGCCGGCAGCTATCCTTTCGAGATCTATAATTATAAAGATGCATCGTGGGCTCCGCCCCGGCTGGGTCTTTACCTGAAGTCGGCCGGTTCGATGAAGGCACTCACAGCATTCAATTCTTATCCTCCAGAAAACAATCCCACTTCGCCGATCCTGATCCCTGTTGGCAGCGGACCTAAGTTGCTGCGTGCGTTTATGAATTTCAATAACGGGGGATTCGATCAGCGTTTAACGCACATCATCGGCGTTGGCGATCCAAGCGGAACTCATTATGTATATGATTTAAAATCGGGCAACCTCGTTTGTGTATGGCACGGCGATTTTGTCGATGCTACGCCGATGTGGCACGATCGCGGCGACGGTTCGTTCCGTCCGCTCGGTGCCGTGCAATATCTCTTCACCAATGAGCCTCTCGCTTTTCTCTCCACTCCCACAGATGCTTTCCCGGTCATGAAGAAAGAAACGCAGCTCAGCGACACTCCATATAGAGGAAAGGGCTACACTATCGAAGAAGGAAGTGGCCGTCCGGTATTCCTTTATAACTACAAAGGAATTGATGTGGAGGATAAAATTTATCCCGACGACAACAATCGTGCTATCACCCACGAAGTAAATATTAAGAATCGTGGTACACAGCCTGGATTGTATTACAAGCTTGCAGAAGGAAAGACGATCACTCAACTCTCGAACGGAATGTACGCGGTTGATGATAAGAGCTATTATATAAAGCCTGCAGCAGGCACAACGCCAACTATCCGCGATGAAAATGGAAAGAAGGAACTGATCGTTCCTGTTGAGACTTCAATAAAGTATTCCATCATCTGGTAATTAATTGAGAAATCATGAAGACTAAAAATATATTCAGATTGATGGTGGGGTTGATGATGATCAACGCCGCTCAATCTTTTGCACAGGTTGCAAAGACACCGAAAGAGGAAGATTATTACGAGATCATCACAGTGCCCGCACCCGAAGGTATTCTATTGGAAGCCGGTGGCGTTGCAACATTGCCCGATGGACGCATCGCTGTGTCTACACGAAGAGGTGATGTATGGGTAATTGAAAATGCCTCGCAAGCAGGAGGCACATCGCCACGATTCACATTGTTTGCTTCCGGTTTGCACGAAGCGCTCGGCCTCGTTTATAAAGACGATGCATTGTATGTTGCGCAGCGTGGAGAGCTCACGAAGCTTGTTGACAAGGACGGCGACGGAAAAGCCGACGTGTACGAAACAGTTTATGCGTGGCCATTGTCTGGTCACTACCACGAATATTCATTCGGACCAAAGATCGCTCCCGACGGAAGCTTCTTCGTAACGGGCAACGTTGCCTTTGGCGATGAAGAATGGTGGCGCGGAGAAAGCAGGGTGCCGTGGAGAGGTTGGACCATGCACATCAAAGCCGACGGAACTATGGAACCATGGGCAACCGGCATGCGCTCGCCTTGCGGCCTCGGCATCATTGACGGCGAACTTTTTTACGACGACAACCAGGGCGACTGGCAGGGATCAGGTGCGATCTTCCACGTAACAAAAGGAAGCTTCACCGGGCATCCCGCGGGATTGAAATGGACTTCGTTGAGTAACTCACCGGTAAAGATCTCGACACAACAATTATATGCACGTGTCGATCCGCGACAAACAAAACGCGACGGTGCTTATATCAAACCCGAGAACATCACCAACGAAACGAATCCGAATTTTCTTTACCAGGTGAAGAAGGATTTTCCGGAAACACGCTTACCAGCAGTTTGGCTGCCGCACGGTGTGTTGGGGATCTCAAACTCCGAGATCATCACCGACGACACCAATGGTAAGTTCGGTCCTTTCGCAGGGCAGGTTTTTGTTGGCGACCAGGGACAAAGCAAGATCATGCGTGTTGTAATGGAAAAAGTGAAAGGCGAATACCAGGGCGTTGCTTTCGACTTCAAGTCAGGCTTCCAGTCTGGCGTGCTGCGTATGAACTGGGGACACGACGGATCTCTCTTCGCAGGCTTAACAAACAGGGGTTGGGGATCTGCCGGAACAACAACAGCAGGTTTACAACAACTGATCTGGACAGGCAAAGTTCCTATGGAAATGAAAACCGTAACAGCAAAACCCGACGGCTTCGAGATCGAATTCACGTTACCGGTTGATAAGGCCACCGCAGAGAATATCGATGCGTATGTGGGAAGAAGCTATATCTACAAATATCACCCGGTGTATGGAAGTCCAACAACCGACGAACAAAAGCTGAACATCAAAGGAGTAAAAGTTTCCGACGATGGATTGAAAGTAAGATTGCTGGTCGACAACCTTCGTCAGTATTATTTACATGAGATTGCTTTGACAACTGTAAGATCGAAAGATCATCTCCCGGTATTGCACGACATCGCTTATTATACTTTGAATAATATTCCGGATGGACCTAAGCTCCCTGTCAATGAATGGAGCACAAAGAAGTCGACGCCAGAGAAAACAACACCTGAGAAGAAGAAAGAAACAACTACAACTTCGAAGTCGACGAAAGTGCCTACCTATGCCGAGATAGAGCCGTTGCTGGTGAAGAATACCTGTACGGCTTGTCACCAGACAAGTAAGAGACAAGTGGGTCCTGCATTCGCAGATGTTGCAAAGAGGAAATACAGCAACGAACGTATCGTAGCATTGATCTATAAGCCCGAGCCGAAGAACTGGCCGGAGCACGAAACACCGATGGCAGCAATGCCACAGGTACCGAAAGATGAGGCATTGAAGATTGCAGTGTGGATCAACTCACTGCAGGAAGCAAAGCCTTAGATGTAATCATGGGTTTGAGTCTGACGACTCAAACCCTACTTCCATCGCAGTTGCACGCCACTAGAAACAACTTTTCCTTCGAACGTCAGCAACGTAACCGGTAAGGGTGAGCCTACAATAATAGCTGCGAGCGTCATTGTGCCAAAGCTTGAAGCTGTTGTTACGTTCACAGATCAGGCAGTTGTGTTACCGCTTGCCGAATGCGTTCCGCCACCAGGAGGAAGATCCCACTATGGTACCGACGATTCCCACCTGGCAACACGCAGGTCGGTGAGCACACCAACGATTGGAGGTGAATAACTTCCAACATCATAAGTGAGTGTCAACCCTGCAGATGTTGTTGTTCCCGGGTTCACCATCCAGTATTCATACATACTTACCGTAAGGATGTTGGCCGTGTTCATGATAGCATTGTTGTAACCCGCCGATGTGGCGTTTACACCAAAGTATTCGATGTTCCAGGTATCGGCGCCCGACGTTGCTGCAACGGTAACAGGACGATAACGACCCGGTGTGATCTTACCAACAGGCGCCGTAAATGATCCGCCTGCGTTAATAACCTTCGTCATCGGGCCCGACACATACGATGACGATGAGCCACGTCTTATCGTCGCTGTAGCAGGTACGTTCAACAAGTTGGTTGATGTAGTGATGATGTTGCCGCTCGTGAGCGTCAACACATCGGTGTACGTCATTGGGCTCGATAACGTAACGTTGTTGCTGCTCTTATTCATCGTAAGATCATAGAAGTTGTTTGTTCCGCTGATCATCTGTGCATTTGATCCGTCGAAGATCACTTCGCCGGTTCCAGGCGTAAACGTACCGGCGTTGTTCAGTTACCTGCTATGGCAATGTCGCGGTTGTTCAGGTTATTGATCGTTCCCGTTGCCGGAATTGTCAACGAACCATTCAGTATCAAATCGGTATTCGTCATCGTTACCGTTACCGAAGAACCGGAGTAAACGCTGAGGTTGTTGTGGAAGGATCGGTAAAGTTTGAGGAGTTCCAACAGAATAGTCGTAGAAGTTACCGGCCGAAGGAATGTTGGTGGCCGGCGTTGTGGCAAACGTCATCAATGTAGTTGTCGCAGTTCCACCATGGCCGCTCGTTGTCCACCCGAGAGGATTCAGGTGATAAGAGATGAAGGATAAGAATATGTATGTGATCCCGACGCGGTAGCTACAAGCGTAGAGCCTCTTTTAACCGTGCAGTAGTAATTCAGGATCTCCTGTCCCGAACCCTGGAAGTAAGTTGGGTGTGGACCGTTCCGATGCACCGGCACCGCCTGTGTGAGTTATCTGGCTGGCCACGGAGCCCGAAAATGATGCGGTGCCCCCTGCACCACCTGCCCCGCCCCCTGTTGCTGTAATTGTAGAAGTACCGTTTGTTACTGCTGTGCTGTTTCCACCTGTACCAGTTGTACCGTTTGTTGTTGCTCCGGCGCCGCCTGTTCCCACCGTCACCGTGATGGTACTCAATGGCGTTACAGTCATCACGCCACCTGCATAACCGCCACCACCTGCGTCGCTACCATTGGGGCTTTGTTCGCCGCCACCACCGCCGCCACCCCATGCTTTCACTGTAATGGTGGTTACACCCGGGGGGACAACAAAACTGCTACTGGCAGGAAATCTTTGAGTACTGTTTGAGAAAAGGCGGCGGAAGTACCAACAACACAGAATCCAACCATCAAAAGCCTGGAAGCTATACGTCTCATAAAGGGGTTTTAGGGTCGCGGTTTCTAACCGGTAAATTCCGTAAGATATAAGTATTTACCCGGGTTCAACCAGAGCGCCTAACCCTATATTTGAGCAGAAAGGGGAGACGTAACCGGTCACTATTGCTGCATTAACAATAAAAAAGAGTTGGCCAATTCGGCCCGGCGCACCAGCAGTGGATAGTTGAGGGAATCATAGGTGTCGGTAGGCTTGTGATAGCGGTCGTGAAGCCCCGAAAAGAAGTGAACTGCCGGTATCCCGCGGCGGTGAAAGCTGTATTGGTCTGACCGTTGGAACATGCCGATCGTTCCGTTCTCGGAATGGTCGAGGATGATATCGTTGGCTTTCGCTGCCTGCTCGAGAAGATCACTCATTGCCAAAGAGTCGGTGTGCTGAACGACATAAATATAGGGTTGGCCCGAGCGATGCTTCGAATCGATAGAGCCCACCATGTCGATGTTCAGGTTGAAGATCACTTTCGATGGATCGAAGTCCTTCTTCGTGGTATGATACCGCGACCCGAGCAGGCCTACCTCTTCTCCCGTCAACGCGATGAATGTCATCGAATACTTCAATAACTTCATTGCTGAATATCGTTTCGCGAGGGCGATGATGGATGCGGTGCCGGAAGCATTGTCGTCGGCACCACGAAAGATGTCGTTACCCGATTGTCCCATGTGATCGTAATGTGCAGAGATAATGATTGTAGTATCGGTAGAACCAGGAAGATGGGCGATGATGTTTGCAGATCGAATGGTGTTGGTGACGAACTCCGATTTCAAGCCGATGGAAGCAACAGGGATATCTTTCACTGTTTTGCTATCGATCGACCGTGAAAGATTCTTTGATGATGTATTCATGAGTACCGGGATCAACTCATTTTTTATAACGAAGGTGCAGGCCGATCTCATGGTATCCAGGAAAGGCACTCTTCGAATAGTGTCGCTATCGAGAAATAATCTTTTCGCGGTAATATGATCTTTGAAAGTCCGATTCATCGATTGGAACTGTGCTGGATTGTCGGGGTTGGCGGCGATCAATGCGAATGCTTTGCGATTATGAAGTGCGTGGGCGACTTCATACGTTGATCGTAAGTTGGATACGAATACAAGAACAACGCGACCTTCAACATCGATAGAGCTCAATTCGTCTGCCGTTCCTCGTCCACCGAATACCAGTTGCTTTTCAACATCGTTGTTGATATGGGCTGAACCAAAAATGATGATGTCGTTGGGGTTGAGAAATTTTTTGTTACCGGATCTGAGGTATACTTCACCAGGACCTCTTTGCGAGATCTCGAATTCTTCGCGTCGCACGTTGGTAACGCCCGCTTCGCGAAACGATTGTTCGATATACCTGGCGGCTCGTTCTATGCCTGGAGTTCCGGGATAACGTCCCTGCATGGAATCGGAAGCAAGAGTTTTTACTATGGACTTCAGGTATGACTTGCTAATGTCTTGAGAACAGACATTGAAAGAAATCAGAAGTGAAAAAATGACGGGTACGTATCGCATGAAGCAATATCGCACCGATCATTCACATTTTTTATTTTTTGCTTGTTTAGGCCAGGCCCACTCACCTTAGTCTCGAATTAACCCACTTTTCATAAGTATCCTGGTTCTTCAATCTCATAACAAACTCTTCGTAAAGTTGTGAACCTTTGAGGTTGAAGATTGGTCCGAGTTTTTCTATCAGGTGAAATGATGGCATGGTGATACCTCGTTCAACTTTCGACAAATGATCTCTGCTGACTTTAATTTCATCGGCAAGAGCTTCTTGTGTCCACCCTGCAGCTTCACGCTTCAGTTTAATCATAGTGCCAATGATTTTCGACGGATGGACTGCCACGAAAGCAATCTATCTGACGAAGAGAAAAACGCTTGCGGACTATAGTACGCGTTTTCAGCATTTGAAGTCTATTTACTTTTAGTTCTTTTCCTGTCGGGCTTTCTTGAGACTACAGGATCCGGATCGTAATCGAACGGAAAATCGATCAGCTCTGACTGGTGAACTCCTAAGAGCTTCGATAGCTTCGGAATGACTGTTACCAGGTGAACCCGTTTTCCCTTTTCAATTTTATCGAGATTGCTTGGATCAATTCCCACTGCCTCGGCGTCTTTACGCTTCAGACCTTTCTCAATGCGGATTCTGCGGGCACGCCGCCCAAAAATCTTAACCCATCGCATCTGATCCTTCCTTGTCATTATCTGATCCGCACTCAACTAAAGATCAATGGGAGCGGAAGGACTTTTACGGTCGAATTCGACCGTGTTTAGAGGATTCTTGAGGCAAATCCTTTGATTTCAAGAGAATTTCAGGGAAAAGGTTTCTTATCCTGCCGTTAATAGTATAAACAAATATGTTTACATAATTTTGCTGTTATGGAAGATCAGCTTTCAATATTAAAAGGCCTTCACCCCGGCATTATTCTGGATCGCCTGCTGAAAGAGCGCAACCTCAGTAAAGGTGCTTTCGCTCTCTCCATCCGTGAGTACCCTCAAACACTTGGCGCCATCACCAAAGGAAAACGCGCAATGAATACACCGCTTGCTTTGAGAATAGAAAACGCGCTCGGCCTCGAAGAAGGATTTCTTATGACACTCCAGGTATTCCATGAAATAAAAGAAGAGAAACTACGGCTCCAGGAAACCTCACGACCCGACTTGACCAAAATCCGGCCAGGACTATTCTGGGATACCGATATCAACAAGATCAATTGGCATGCGCACACTCGCGCGGTCATTGAACGAATTCTTGAACGTGGCAACGAAGAGGAAAAAGCTGAGATCAATCGATTCTATGGCGAAACTGTTGTTCAGCAGATAGCCAACCAAATCAAAGAGTAATATGCCCGACCGCTTGTACTGGAATACGGTTAAGCCACATCTGAAGGATGCGCTTACCAGGCTCATGCAAAGCAAAGTATTTCAGAAATTCAGGCTTGTCGGTGGTACGTCACTGAGTTTGCAAATCGGGCATCGCATGTCGGATGATATCGATTTGTTTACAGATGAAGAGTACGACACGATCGACTTTAAGGAGATCGACAAGTTCTTACGGAACAGTTTTCAATACGTCTCAGATCTCAGGCCCGGACCGATTGCCCTGGGTGTATCATATCTAATTGGCGACAGTAAAGATGACGGTGTAAAGCTGGATCTCTACTATACTGATCATTACATTCAGGCGCCTCTGAAGCTTGGTCCATACCGCCTTGCGACCATTGAAGAAATCATTGCAATGAAAATCGATATTGTTCAACGGAAAGCTCGCAAGAAAGACTTTTGGGACATCCCTGAACTACTAGGCACATACACGCCAGCCCAAATGATCAATCTTCATGCGCAACGCTATCCATACAGTCACGATGAAGAACTGATCAGGAAAAACTTTACAGATTTCTCAAAAGCTGACGGCGACTTTGAACCGGTCTGTCGCAGAGGGAAATATTGGGAACTGGTAAAGCTGGATATCATCAGGGCAATTAAGATCTGACGGTTCAGCCCCAACCACAAAAAAATCCCGGCCATTCCGCCGGGATCTTTCATATATCAATTTCTTAAAACTCCCCTGTCACATCATCGCTCCCGCCAGCAAAGCAATCACAAGTGCTAAAACATAGAAGCCAAGTACAATCGCAGTAAGTATGCCAATGAACTTGTAATGCGACTTAAGATTTTTCAACGAGGTCGTCAAAGCGGCCTGGTCGTTTTGTTTTACTGCTTCAATCGCACTTGAGGCGAAACGGAACAAGTAGAGGATCGGGAAGAAATACAACGCGGCACCCGCGATGTAGATTACTCCGAACACGACTTCAAAGCCCGCAAACTGCGAACCCATTCCCGCCGCCGACATTATGCCGCCGATAAAGAATGCCATGATCAGGATCAATCCGACAAAAACGAATCCGAGAATTGAAAGGAATCGGGCCCATCCACCTGTCTCTTTCAGGTAGCCGGCGCCTTCGCCATTTACAACAAGGCCAGAGCTCGACGAGCTCAATGAATCAAGGGGGTTGCTCATAAGGTTATGGTTAAGTAGTAATTCAAGATAGCAAAAGGATACAAATCTATCTCAATTTCATCCCGGCAATGTAAAGGAAAACCTGCTTCCCTTTCCCGGAATACTGGTCACGCCGATCTCCCCGCCATTCTTCTCAATAAAATCCTTACACAACTTCAAACCGAGCCCCGTCCCCTTCTCGTTTCTCGTTCCCGATGTGCTCGTTACCGCCAGTCCAAATACATCCTTCATCACCTGTTCGCTCATCCCCCTGCCCGTATCTTCAACTTCGATCGTCACCATTTTGCCGGTCGTGCTTGCCGACAATGTGATCGTGTCATCGACATCAGAAAACTTTATCGCGTTACCAACAAGATTTCGTAACACGAGATCGATCATATCCCGGTCGGCATAGACTATTGTTCCGGCAGGAATGTTATCGATCAGCTCAATGCCCTTCTCCGACAAACGCTTCTCGAACAAACGAATATTATTATTGTTAACTTCTTTGATATCAAATCTTTCAGGATTGACCTTCTCCCCCTCGAGCTGACTCTTCGACCACTGTAAAAGATTGTCGAGCAACGCCTTCGTGTTATCGACATTCTTCAATAGCAACGGAAGGATCTCTTTGATCTCAGCTTCACTTACAACACCCGATTGTGCCAGCTGGAGAATCCCGAGCAAACCATTCATCGGTCCTTTAAGATCATGTGCAATGATCGTGAACATCCTGTTGCGGATCTGGTTCAGTTCCTGCAACTGGCTCGTGGTTCGTTTACGACTGGTGATGTCCCACATGATGAGCAACGTGCCTACGAATCTTTTCTCGTCGTTGTACAACGGCGTGCCCGAGATCTCATAGATCCTCTCGCCATTTTCGGTTGCCAGTGTGATCTCTTCACGGCCCTGCCATTGTTTCAACAGCAAATGCTGAATCGCTTTTTGTCCCGCGAGTATTTCCGAAAGCTTCTCACCGATCAGTTTCGGAGAATACTTGACAAGAAATTTTTCAACCGGAGCATTCAGATCTATGATGCGTCCATGTTCATCGAGCACCAACATTCCTTCGTGAAGCTTCTCGATCAGTTTCTCGCGTGCAAAAGGTACGATGTCGAACAACCGGTATCGAAGCAGACCAAACGCTATGATGATCGACGTGATGATGAAAGCATACGGAGTGAGATCAATATGCTCATGTGGACGTAATCCGAGCAAGTACACGAAATTAGTTCCCCACGGGATGAACGCACCGGCAAGCACAATCAATGTTTGCTTGCGATAGATGTCACTGCTCTGTCGCAAGTACCGTCCAAGCAACATCACTCCAAAGGCCAGCAAAACATAGAAGTAGATCGTGTGCACGCGATACCATACACCAGGTTTGATCGCAAGCAACGGAAACGGTCCAGAGTTGTCGACCGTCGCAGATATGTAATGAAGATGATGATGATCGTTCGTCCATACCATGATGAGTGTGACCAGGGGAAAAATGAAGATCAGGAAGAGGACGAACGGCGTTAGCCACACACGTTTCTCGATGAAGTTGATCACGAACATGATCCACAAAGCCGGCAATAACCCTATACCGATATATTCGATATTGATGAGATCGAGCATCGTTTCGAGCGTGCTGCTGGCCAGCTCGAATGAATAAGCTATCGCCCAAACGGCGCTGGCTGCCATCATTAGCGCAAACCAAAAGATGGACGCGCGTTGTCTCTGGAAGAGAATGAGCGCCACCATCAAAGCGGCAACGCCCGACATCATCAGGACTGTGGAGTAACTATTGAATTGAAAGTCCAAGGAAGCTTAAAAAAATCCCGTTTTGAAGATAGCAATATCAAAGTAACTTAATGGCATATTTATGTAAATGGAATTGATTCAAGTCGCCGCGCTGGTATTTGGCGTTGCCGAAGTTTTACTGGCAAGGGCCAATAAAGTGTGGCTTTATCCCACCGGCATCATTTCGATATTGCTGTCCATGTACAGCCTGGTCTTAGCGCAGTTGTATGCCGATTGCCTTCTTCATATCTATTACCTCATAATGAGCATCTACGGCTGGTTCTATTGGAGCAGCAAAAAGGACGAAGGCGGACTGCGCGTTACATTCAGCACGAGATCGCAATGGTTGATCGCCATCGAAATTTCCGTTACAGGCTCGGTGTTGTTCTATTTCTTATTAGTGAATTTCACACCCTCTACAACACCCGTGTGGGACGCATGGGTAAGCGCAACGGGCTGTGCCGGCATGTGGCTGCTCACACAAAGAAAAGTCGAGAACTGGATCTTGCTGAACATCTCGAATGCTTTCGCGATACCGTTGCTGATCTATAAGGAGCTATACATACTCTCGGGACTTACGGCGTTTTTGTTTGTCGTTGCCTGTGTTGGTTATTTCGAATGGCGAAAGCTCGCACAGACTACACATGCTGCCCGATAACGACACCATAGCGATTCTTCGTGGCGACGCACCGGAGGCCGAACAACTCGGACGGCTCACGGATCAACAACTGAACATCATTCGCTCGAATAAATGGTTTAAACTATTTGTCCCGAAAGATCAAAACGGTCTCGGTATGTTATTACCCGAAGTCCTTCGGCTTGAAGAGACTCTGGCGTGGATCGATGGAAGCATCGGTTGGGTTGTGACACTCTGCAGCGGCGCAGGTTGGTTCGTTGGATTCGCAGATCAGAATTTCATAAGACCTCTCATTAATGATAGCAACTTTTGTGTTGCCGGCAGTGGTGCTGTGGGTGTTGCAAAAACTGAAGGCGATGGTTTCCGCATCAATGGATCATGGAAGTATGCTTCAGGATCTCTTCATGCAACTGTCTTCACGATGAATTGCGTTATCGAAGGAACGAATGATGTACGGTCATTCTTTCTTCTTCCAAATGAAGTTACGGTGAAACATACGTGGAATAGTATGGGAATGATCGCTACGGGCAGTCATTCGTTCGAAGTGAAAGATCAGCATGTTGGTATCGCGCGGCAGTTCATCATTCAACCCGATCATGCCGTTTTGAAAGACGACATTTATCGATACCCGTTTCTTCAACTTGCAGAAATAACGTTAGCCGTTAATCTCTCGGGAATGGCATTGCGGTTCATCGAACTCTCCGGACAACGGCCGGACAGACTCGATCATTATAGAAAGATATTCTTCGATGCGGTTGAAAATAACCAACTGTCGAAGATCAGTACGGCCAGTCACGAGCTTGTGAATGCCTCACGCAATATTGTCAACGAAATTTATCCATCATTAGGGTTGGGCGCGGCGGATAAGTCAACTGAAGTCAACCGGGTTTGGAGAAACTTTCATACCGCCGCACAGCATTCTCTTTTTCAGAAGAGAATTTTTCGATAGTTTGTACTGGACATCACTTCAGCCAATGAAAAGAATATCCCTCACGATTCTCTTTCTGTGCATAATTGCTCTACGCATCCACGCACAACAGGTAGCCTTCACAAAAGACCAAATCATTTCGCTTACATCCGAATGGAAAGGCGAACGTCTTCCCGACGGACGACCGTTCATCCCGGATCGGATCCTCGAGCGTCTCAAAAATGTTTCTCTCGAAGAAGCATGGGGCATTCTCCGCAACAAAGGCTATAACAACCAGTTCGAAGCCGACTGGATGCTTGTCGGTTCACCGAATGTTCTTACGGGTCGTGCTCTTACCGTTCAATATCTTCCGAAGCGCGCCGACTATGATAAATTGATTCGCGACAAAGGGAAAGCCGAGAACAGGGTCGGCAACTTTAATTCGTGGCCGATAGACATGCTGAAACCCGGTGATGTATACGTGGCCGATAGTTACGGCAAGATCGTGGATGGCACGTTGATCGGCGATAACCTCGGTAATTCAATCTATTCCAAATCGAAGAACGGTGTGATCTTCTATGGCTCCGTTCGCGACATCGAAGGACTCGAACAGATCAATGGATTCAATGGTTGGGTGAAAGGCTACGATCCATCTTACATCCAGGAAATGATGCTCGGTGGTATCAATGTTCCCGTTCGCATTGGTCGTGCCACCGTGTTACCCGGCGATGCTGTGCTTGCAAAGAAAGGCGGCGTTATTTTTATTCCCGCTCATCTTGTCGAAGATCTCGTGTTGAATGCAGAGTTCATTGCTCTTCGCGATGCATTCGGTCATCAACGACTCCGCGAAGGAAAATACACACCCGGACAAATCGACCAGGAATGGACAGCGGACATCAAAAAAGATTTTATGTCGTGGATCGATCAAAATCCGGGTAAGCTTCCGATGACGAAAGCGGAGCTTGAAAAATACATGAAGGACAGAAATTGGTAATCCCATAATGATATGAAAACACCATCTGAAAAATTCTTAGACAAGCATAACATCACCGATCGTCGTGACTTTATAAAAAAGGCAGGCCTCGGTGGAATGATGCTGGGTGGAATGCTCTTCAGTTCTATCGAAGACACTGTTGCTCAATCCACATCGAATGTCAATCGCATGTCTGCGCCGGCCGATCTCAAGATCACCGACATGCGTTACGCCATCGTCATGAATGGCGGAGGACGATGCCCCGTTATTCGCATCGACACCAACCAGGGAATCTATGGTCTCGGTGAAGTTCGCGACGGCGCCACCTGGAGATACGCCATGTTCCTCAAGAGCCGCATCCTCGGCATGAATCCATGCAATGTCGAAATGATCTTCAAGCGCATAAAGCAATTCGGATTTCACGGTCGGCAAGGCGGCGGTGTTTGCGCCGTTGAGATGGCATTGTGGGATCTCGCAGGTAAAGCTTACAACGTTCCCGCTTATCAACTGCTCGGCGGAAAATATCGCAGCAAAGTTCGTCTCTATGCCGACACACCCGAAGGCAAAGACGAAGCCGACTTCGTTGCGAAAGTAAACAAGCGCATGAACGAAGAGGGATTCACGTTCATGAAGATGGACTTCGGCATCGAGTTACTGAAAGGGATTCCGGGCACGACAACCAACAGCAACTTCTGGGACATCAGCCGTCAGTGGACTAACGAACCAATGACGTATGGAGGAACGGAACACCCTTTCACACAAGTTCAGATCACCGACAAAGGTCTCGACATCATGACACAACGCGTGGCCATGGTTCGCGAAAAGATAGGCTACGAAATTCCCCTGGCTTCCGATCACTACGGACACTTCGATATGAATAACGCCATTCGATTGGGACGGGCTGTCGAAAAATACAGGCTCGCGTGGCTCGAAGACATGATACCGTGGCGATTTACAGATCAACTGAAACAGATCTCGACTGCCATTGAAACGCCGTTGTGTACGGGCGAAGATATTTACCTGAAAGAAGAATTCATCAAGCTCATCGATGCCGGTGCAGTTGATATCGTTCATCCCGATCTCGCAACATCCGGTGGACTTCTCGAAACAAAAAAGATAGGCGACTATGCCGAAGAGAAAGGTGTAGCGATGGCAATGCACTTCGCGGGCACGCCTATCTCGTTTATGGCCAACGTTCATTGCGCTGCAGCAACACAAAACGTTGTGGCACTCGAACATCATTCTATCGACGTCGATTACTGGACGAGTCTTGTTAAAACAAAAGGCCCGATGATCGAGAAGGGCTTCGCGAATGTTCCCGAGGCTCCCGGTCTTGGCATCGAACTCAACGACGAAGTCGTGAAGAAACATCTCGACCCCGAGAATCAAAATTATTTTGCACCAACACCCGAATGGGATAAAGACAGGTCATGGGATCGTCTGTACAGTTAACATGAAAAAATATTCTAAGGTATTTTTCGCGCTGGCGGGCCTCTTCCTGGCAGCATTTATAGTTCTTGGCGATGGTTGGTTGTTGATGGGCTTTTGGGTTTCGATTGCCATTGCGTTTCGTGGTATCGAATTGCTGAAAGGATATTCTTACACGATACTCATCTTTGCTGCGGTAAGTCTCTCGATGTATTACCCAACGTACTTCATGTCGGTTGGTGACTTCAAACTATCCAAGCTCATCACGCCTTTGCTCCAGATCATAATGTTTGGAATGGGCACGTCGCTGAGTGTGAAAGATTTCGCTGCCGTGGTAAAGATGCCGAAGGGCGTTATTGCCGGTGTGCTCTGTCACTACATCATTATGCCTCTCGTGGCCTTCGCCATCACGTTGATCTTTCCATTTCCGGCCGAGGTCGCTGCCGGTATCATTCTCGTTGGAAGTTGTCCTAACGGGCTCGCCTCTAATGTGATGACCTACCTCGCAAAAGCGAACCTCGCACTTTCAGTAACACTTACTGCCATCTCGACCTTTCTTGCGCCATTCGTTACACCTATGTTCATGCGTTTACTCGGCGGTCAATACATCGAAGTTGATGTCATTAAAATGTTGCTCGATATCGTTTACATCACCATCATCCCAATCGTAGCCGGTCTGATCTTTAATTATTTCCTCCATGGCAAGTTCAAAGTACTCGATAAAATAATGCCCTTGTTATCAATGGGTGGTATCATGCTTATCATCGTCGTTATCACCGCTACCGGCCGCGACAATCTTCTAACTGTCGGCCCGCTTCTTCTTGTAGCCGTGCTCATGCATAACATGAGTGGATATTTTCTTGGTTACTGGTCGAGCAGGTTGTTGCTGCGAATGCCGGAAGTTGATTGCCGGACAATTGCTATCGAAGTCGGTTTGCAGAACGCAGGACTTGCGTCAGGTCTCGCTAACGCCATGGGCAAGATTGCATCTGTAGGACTCGCCGCAGCAGTGTTTGGTCCCGTTATGAATATCACCGGCTCCACGCTTGCATTGTGGTGGCGATCGAAACCCATTAAAGAGGAGAGCAGTGTGTAACTTCATGTACACTACAACGCCGTTGTTAATCCTGCTCTAACACAAGCTGAGGAAATCTATGCCGTAACTCACAATTTTAACCAAAGTAAAAAACTTGCGGTTTGGCATTCTTTTTTGAATGCACAACAGCATGAAAATGCTTAAAATCTTTCTCGCAATATTGATACTCCTGTGGATGTTTGGTTGCAGCCCCGGAGTCCACGTCGACCGCGACGAGACTGTCAACATGTCGACCTTTCAGACTTATAAGTTCGTTGATGATGAACCAAATCCCGATCCGAATCCGCTCTATCGAAGTTCGTTGCTCGACAATGCAATACACTCGGAGATTGCTCGCCAGCTCGAGAAACGCGCGCTTAACGAAGACAACCGTCATCCTGATGTGCTAATCGCCTATCATACCTTCACACAGCAAAAGCAACAGTCGGTGAACAACTATTACCCGATGATGTACGGTGGCTGGGGCTGGAGATATTACCCGCTTGGACTCTCTCCTTATCCGTATGGATACTGGAACGGTTACCAGCAAACATACCAGTATACCGAAGGCACATTGATTGTTGATGTTATCAATGCAAAGACGAAAGTCCTCGTGTGGCGTGGTTCGGTGTCGGATGCTGTTTCAGACCCGTCGGATCTTCATCGCAAAGCAGTTAAAGCTGTCGACCAGGTCTTCACGAAATTTCCTTTGAAAGTTGTAAAGCACAACGATCAGCCGGCGATAGCCTCACATCGCAATTAGACTTCGAATTTATAGTACACTGTCTCCAGCTTGCTCGTTCCGTCTTCGTAAAGGTCGATGAGAGAATACACGGGTGGAAATTCGTCCAGTACAAATGAATCTCTCCACCAGTTGCCAGATACAGCACCATTGCAGAGATACTTCACGCCCAGGTATTCGATGGCATCGAGATAATGAACATGCCCGCTCAGGCAGAGCTTTACATTCTTATGCTTGAAAAAAAGATTCTTGATACGCTGATGATCCAGGTGCATATCGCCCGAAGGAAACTTCGTATCCAGCGCCGGTGCGCGTTGTGTTAAATACATCAGTGCTCCCACCGAAATGATCGGTACATGATTGAATACACATACTGGCTTGTTAGCAGGTATCGACTGAAGTTGTCCCTGGAGCCATTCAAATTGCGCGTCATCGAGTTGGTAACTTCCTGTTCCGTTAATGCTATCGAGCGCAATAAACTGCCAGCCCTTCGCTTCAAAAGAATAGAAACGATCGGGCATCGAGAGCATTTCCATTGCCCATTGTTTTCCGTAACGCTTCTCTTTTTTGTATTCGCTGTCCAACGTTGCATCAGGTCCATACCAAACGTCGTGGTTGCCGAGCGCGCTGTATATTTTGATCTTATTCGGTTGAATGATCTTCTGCCACGTATTCCAACGAGTGGCCACCGTTTCTTTTGTCTGCTGATTCTCGTCCATCACCGTATCGCCGGTGTTGATAATAAGATCGGGTTTGTCTTTCAACGAATTGATGTCGTTCATCACACGGGCAAAAGACGCTTCGGCATTCTTCTGATCGAGAATATGAACATCGGTGATGTGTGCAATGCGGAGCGCACGATTAACGGAAGTCTTCTTTGATTCCGCATGTGTGGGGATCAGCGGAAGGAACGACGAAACAATGCCGCCGATAGCGGCATTCTTCAGCAGTTGTCTGCGTGTTACATTCATGGGGATTGGTTTTCCCGAATGTATGATTGCAGTATCAACGGGCTGTTAGTGCACCGTTAATTGTGAATTACGTTCTCGGTTATTTTCTGAACATCACATACACTGCTGCGATCAGCAATGCGAAGCTCACGAGATATCGCCAGTGAAATGGCTCCTTGAGATAAAATATCGCGAAGAATGAAAACACAACCAGCGTGATCACTTCCTGAGTAACCTTTAGTTGGAACCCTGAAAATCCGTTGGCATATCCTGCCCTGTTTGCGGGTACCATCAGGCAGTATTCGAAGAAAGCGATAAGCCAGCTTACGAGTATGACTTTCCAAAGCGGAAGTTCGGTGAATTTAAGGTTGCCGTACCATGCAAAGGTCATGAATACGTTGGATGCAGTGAGCAGGATGATCGTCTTGAGCATAATCTCTGGATTTCTGCTCCAAAAATAGTCGGAATTATTTTTTGGACGTGGCGAGCACCATCCTCATATTATTCTTCACCCCTATTTCCAAAACATCCACAAGATCCTGGATCTGGAGAGTACGCGAGGGGCGAATAACGATGGTGGCTTCTGCCTGGTTTCCCACCGACTTCAGCAGGGTCGACTCGAGATCGGCGAAGGACACTTCTTTCTCGTCGATGAAATACCTTTTCTGTTCAGTAACAGTGAGGGTGAGTGGCCGGCGGGCCGCAGACTGCGTTGCGTTTGCCTGTGGCAGCAACACCTTGATCACGTGTGGCGACGCCAGCGTCGACACGATCAAAAAGAACAACATCAGGAAGAACATGATGTCATTCAATGGCGACGACATCACTTCGGCATGTTGTGAGTGTCTGCGCCTCAGGTTCATTTAAGCTGTCCGTTAATCCTGGTCAGGAAGTTTGCTGCATCTTCTTGCAGGCCCAACGAGATGCGTTGAATGCGGAGATTAAGAATGTGGTAGCAGGTGAATGCCACGGCACCAACAAAGAGACCCGCACCGCTGGTGATCATTTTCTCGTACAAACCACCGGCAATGATACCGATACTGATGTCGTTCGACGTAGAGATGTTATAAAAGATCCTGATGATCCCCGAGATCGTTCCGATGAAACCAAGCATAGGAGCAATACCCGCGATGACACCAAGATAGCCGAGGTTTTTCTCCATGCGGCCGATCTGGATCTCTGCATTCGCCTGCATTACTGCTTCCATCTCGCGATAAGACTTGCCTACGAAGGCAAGCGCAGGATAGATCATTTTACCTGTAGCCGAATTTTCTTTCTGTGCATAGATCATTGCACCGTTGGCGTTACCCTTCTCGAGGTAATCTGAAACGCCGTTAATGAATTCGGGGCTTCGCTTGCTTACAGAGTTGATATACAGCCAGCGCTCTACGAGTAAATAAATAGTTAATACCGATAGCAGGGCTATCGGTATCATGATCGGACCGCCCTTCGAGAGCAGGTCAATTATCGAAATATCTTCAGGAGCGCCCGTTATTTGTACGGGATTCATGATTTCAATTGGGCTTGTTTCTTCATTTGCTCGACCGGCTTATTTGCCACCCTGTGGTTTCGGCTGTGCCGCCTTCTTCATTTGATCGATCGACTTAACAGCAGTGTTCGCCTGTTCATTTTTTGCGTCGAGCTCCAGAACTTTCTTCCAGTTCTTCAGAGATTCATTCAAATCTTTCTGGAGATAGAAGTAGTAACCCAGGTACGAGTAAGCTTGAATCAGGTCGGCCTTCGACTTATCAGGAGTTACGGATCCAACTTCAATCACCTTTTCAAAGTCGGGCTTCGCAAGACCTTGAGTACTTTCAGGATCCAATTGTGCATGAGCTCTGCCAGTCCACAAGTATCCTACGGTCAACGCAGGCTGCATAACCGACAACTGTTTAAACCTGGCAGCAGCAGAGTCGAATTGCGCTGTATAATAGAATGATTGTCCAAGTTTGAATACAGCTCCCGCAACAGGTTTTCCATACAAACCAAGAAGAGCTTTGAATGCATCAACTGCTTCAGGTCTTTTATATTTCAACAACATATCACCCACCTGTTCCTGGAGTTTTGTCTGCTTGGGTTCGAGAGACAACGAACGCTTATAAGCGATTATTGCCAGTGAATCCTGTACTCTTTGTTCTTTCTTGTCTGCTTTGGTTTTACCGATCTCCCAGAGAGCATTTCCATAGCGCGCCCAATCTGATGCGGCTTCATCATCTGCTGTATCCAAAGCAAAGTACCTTTCAAACACCTTTGCTGTGTTGGGATAATCCTGCGATTGATCGTATGAACTGGCAAGGAATCGGATTCCAGTTGCTTTCAACACACCCTTTCCATCTGCCTGGTTGAAGAGCTCGATCGCCATTTTGAAGTCCTTACACATAAACTGGTAGAAACCCATCGACATCAAACCGGAATCTGGATTCTCAGTAAGCTCCATATACTTTGTCTGGTTCTTCACTGCATTGTCGCAGTCCTTGGCATTGTAATATTGCTTTGCGAGTTCTTTATATGCCTGGGTGTAAGTTGGATCGGTTGTAACAGCTTTGGTCAAAGCTTCTTTAGCTGCCTCAATGTTTCCTGAACGGATATAAACAACACCAACTTTGTAATGAGGTGCACCGTCTTTTGCGTCAATGCCAGCGGCGTTCTCATAGTTAGTGATGGCGTTACCACCATTACCCTGCTTTGCATAGAAGTCGCCAAGCAGCATATATGCTTTAAAGTTTTTGCTCGAGCTGATCGATTTTTCGAGGATCGGTTTTGCTTTCGCTGCGAGCTCTGGCTTATCCAGCCATGCTTCGCCAACAGCTGCAAGAACCTCGGCGTTCTTCGACTTGGTCATGTCGAGCGCTTTTTGAAATTCTGCTTCAGCAGCGGGCAGGTTGTTCTGCTTCAGTGCTATTCTTCCTTTGCCAACAATGCAGAGAGCATTCTTGGGATCAGCTGCAATGCCTTTGTCGAATGCTGCGGCTGCCTCAGATACGTTTCCTGTGATAAACAGGCCGGTACCAAGGTTAAAGAAGTTGTTCGGATCTTTTTTGAGTTCCTCGATTCCTTTCTTAGGTTGTTCGCGCTCAATCATCTTGAGACCTGCGTTGCTTCCTGCAGGCGTTTGTGCGAAAGCGCTGTTCAATGTGGCTGTAACAAACAGCACTGACATAACAGATAAAAATCCAAATTTCACTCTTCCTTGGGTTTTCATATTTACTCTATACTACTGGTTGAAATTGCTTTTATAATGGTTCACGTCTGATCTGCACTAGGCGTATGGGCATCGTTGCGGGAACAAGGCCAGCTTTTAAAATAACACGCTGTCCTTTTTCGCCGGCCACAAAGGAAGTAAATCCTGTGCCAAGTCCGGCGCGTCCTTCACGGATATTAATGACAATATCCCGGGTAAGTGGATAAAGTTTTTGCGCAATATACGCCTGATAGGGCTTGTAGTACTCATTTTGACCTTCCTTTTTGAGTCCTACTACACTAATCGCGCCAAGAAAACGATTTGCTACGGAGTCGTCGCTGTCGCTGATCCAGCTAACACCTATTAGGCCAACTGCTTTTTTATCTTTTGAAATGTAATCGATTACGCCCTCGCTGGTTCCGGCAGCGTAGGTGTTGGCAGACAGTGGTGCGCCATTCAATAATGAATCGGTTACGAACCGGGAGATCCCGGAATTTTGATGATCGAATACAAATTTCTGATCCGATTTTCCGTCACTCAAGGCATTCTTGAGCCTGGTCATATCCCAAACTGTATCGGGATTGGCAGGATTTACAACAAGCGCGATGCCTTCGTGGGCTACTCGTGCTTCGTATGATTCGTATTTCTGTTTTCGGATTTGTTCTTTCTCGTCAGCGTTAAGGACTCGCGTTATTACCGCGAGCCTTACGCTATCGAGTATTAGTAAGCGGATGGCCTCCGCTTCGGGTACATAAATCGGTGTGATCGATGCATTGGTATAAATTCCTTCGAAGGCTTTAATCTCCGCATCAATAATTGGCTTCAATGATTCATCTACCGAGATCTTGATCTTCCCTGAGGTTGCATTGTCGGTTGGGCCTTTTTTTCCATCACCAGTTGAGCAACCGAAAAGAATGATCCCGAATATGAATACGAAGTACTTCACCACTGTTCCAACTAACTATCCCAGCATGAATTTAACCGGAAGAACGAAGCGAACTTTCACCGCTTTACCGTTCTGCTTTCCAGGTTTCCACGGGGGCATTTTCTGAATCACGCGAACAGCTTCTTCATCGCAACCTGCGCCGATACCTTTGATTACTCTCGGGCCGGTGATGTTGCCTTGCGCGTCTACCACAAATTCTACGAACACAGAACCTTCAGTGCCCATACGACGAGCCTGTGAAGGATACTTGATGTTCTGAGAAATGAATTTCGACATCGCGGCAAGTCCACCTGGGAATTCTGGTTGCTGTTCAACGACCATGTAGACTTTGTTAGGGTCTTCGGCCGGTTCTGCAGTTGCTTCTTCAACTGGTTCGTCGAATACGACTTCGCCAGTGCCTTCGGTAGTTTCGGGAGCAATGTCAACCTGCTTCAGTTCTTCGATGGTTGGAGTTTCTTCCACCACTTCCTTCTCAGTTACTTTAGGAGGAAGGAACTTGATCGCCTCTTTTACAGGAGGAGGCAGTTCGAGTTTTGGTGGGGGCGGTTGATTCTGGTCGATTGGCGGAGGTGCCGCCAATTCGTTGTAGTTGATTGTTCTCGCCACTACTTCAACTTTCTCCTCTGGTGTGAGCCATTCTTTGATGTAGGGGAATGCTAATATGAACGACAACGTGAGGAACCCGCATACAAACGCAACAGTTACACGTCCACCATATGCCTGTCGTAACTGATAGGCACCATATTCCTTGTTTCGCCCGGCGAACACAAGATCATTCCAATTCAGAAGGTTACTTTTCATTTTGTTGCGGTTTCGCCACCGTCCTTTTTCTTGATCAGGTTATTATCTACCGGGGTGATGTCGACGATCGCGTAACGTTTGATATTGGTGATATTCATCTCATCGAGAATATCAACAACGTTCTTATAGCGCGCGTTATCTGCTGGCTTGATCAACACGGTCATATCTTTGATCGCCGCATTGTAGTCCAGGAGAGTTTTACGGATTCCATCTTTCGAGAAATCTGTCACTTCAACCGTAGGGTCTGTGATACCGACGTAGTAGTAGATCTTGTCGTCTTTGCTGAGTAACAGCGTAACAACTTTTTTCTCGTTTACCAACGGCTGGTCTTCTTCCTCTTTTGGCTTCTCAGGCATGATGATCTCCATCGTCTGAGGCTTATTGAAGGTGGTTGTGAGCATGAAGAAAGTGAGAAGAAGGAACGCCAGGTCAACCATGGGCGTCATGTCGATTTTTGTCGACGACTTCTTACTCCGGACTTTACCGTCACCTTTACCACCACCGCCTTGTTGTTGTACTTCTGACATCGTTGTTATTCTTTAGCTTTAGCGGTTCTTTCGAGATTGGTAATCAGGTTAAACCTGTTCACTTTGCGATCCACAAGTGTTTTGATCACTTCTTTCACGACAGGATAGTTCGCGTTACCATCGCCTTTTACAGCAATGCGAAGTTTCGGATTTGAGATCCGAGACATCACGATCCAGTCCTGCAATTCGTTGTGAACGGAGTCGCAAGGTATGCCTGGTTGTTTCACCAGTTTTCTATCCTCGGGACTGAGGTCCAGATAACCTTTAAGTGCATTCATCGGAACTCCGAAGCTTGGCAATAGTGCAAACTTTGCGGTTTCTTCGGGTGTGAATGATTGTCCGTATTTATCTCCCATCTTACCGAGGAGCGTTGCTCTCGTATACTTTCCGTCCATGTTGAAGAACACGGAGCCCTCTTTCGAGATTGTAATGGTGAGAATGTCTGTATCCGGAAGCCGGATCTCAGACGTCGAGCTTGGCATATCCACTGCAACAGGTTCTTCGGGGGCAAACTTTGTAGTAAGCATGAAGAATGTTACGAGAAGGAAAGCCAAGTCCACCATTGGCGTCATGTCTAGTGACGGAGATTGTCTATGAACTTTTATTTTTCCCATGTCTCTATAATCACGTTAGTGTGAAATAGTCACACTCCTTGAAAAAAATTATCCTTCGTTTTGCGCAGTAAAGTTCTGCACAATGCTATAACCAGCTTCGTCGATGCTATAAGTCAACTGGTCAATTCTTGTTGTGAAGAAGTTGTACATCACAATTGCAAGGGCAGATGTTCCGATACCGAGAGCGGTATTGATAAGCGCCTCAGAGATACCGTTAGCGAGACCAACAGCGTCTGGCGCACCTGCAGTTGCAAGAGCGGAGAATGCACTGATCATCCCAAACACCGTGCCGAGCAGACCCATAAGAGTTGCGATAGACGCGATAGTTGCGATGATAACGAGGTTTCTTTCAAGCATTGGCATTTCGAGAGAAGTTGTTTCTTCAATATCCTTCTGGATAAGGAGAACTTTTTTCTCAGTATCGAGTGATTTGTCGGCTGTGAGCTCATTGTATTTTGAGAGACCGGCTTTCACAACATTCGCAACTGAACCGCGCTGCTTATCGCATTCGGCGAGAGCATTGTTGATGTCGCCGTTAGCAACGAGTGTACGGATCTTGTTAACGAATTTGTTGAGGCTACCACGACCTTTAGCGCGGCTGATTGTGAACATACGTTCGAAGAAGAATGTGAGCACGAGCATCAACAATGAGATCAGGATTGGCACGATACCGACACCACCCTTATAAATAGTTCCGAGGAAGTTTCCATCGATTGGGTGGTTGTGCGGGTCGTTACCTACAAAGTTCGCGGGATTACCCAGAACGAAGAAATAAATAAGATAGGCTATGATGAGCTCGAGCGGAATCACAACCGCTGCAAAACCTGTTTTCAAGCTATCGGAAAGACTACCACTTTGAGACTGCTTTTTCATACTAAAATTGACGTTTGAGTGTTTAAGAATTTTTAAAAATAAACTATTTGGAAAAATAACCCTATTGTAAAGAGTGTATATCTACCGCCAAATTAAGCCCTGGGCCTCCTTTGGTACTCTTCCTGGCCCTCAGACTGTTATTTTTCGCATGGCAATGGGGATCGTAGGGTTCCAGAACATGGGCAACAGCCCCAGTCTCGTGATAAGATATTGACGTTCGTCGTCGTTTTTTGCTGAAAGAATTGCAGGTGGAAGGATGGCCTTGAGAAATACCGGCATCTGGACGGTAGCCGGAGGAAGCGCTTCCTCTTTTATCCAATAAGGCAAAGTAGTCGCCGTCACTTCGCATAAGTGTCCCTTTGACAGTTTTTCCGACTTATTACGGATGAGTGTACAATCGTCCATTGCTGAGACCACATAACCGGCCAGCAATAGAGCGACTAGCAACAGTCCTATTGCACCTTTATTTGATCTTTTAAACAACATGATACTCTCGAAAGCTCCATTAAGGAATTAGGCTTAGGTAATTGGATTACTGGTTAGTGCAACCCGGGGTAATAATAATACTCCGGGCTATAAGTCACAACTACTTATATTATGGAGCCGCCGCTGTGGACTGCACATAGAAGATGTTATGATGGGAGATTCTAAGAAAGAAACGAGACCTTGAATAATCGAAAACGAGGCTAATAGCTTCAATGAAGACAGTAGCGATTTTACTCGTTTTCTTCGATTGCATTTACTGCACAGGTTTAGGTCCTTCCCAAATTTAAAGGAAAATTATGTTGAAACAGACCTATTTAAATGAAACAATTTTGAATTGAAACATACTTCCGCGACCCGGCTCGCTTTTTACTTCAATGGTTCCTCCCTGTGCTTCAATAAATTCTTTTGAAATAGCGAGACCAAGACCTGTGCCTGATGGTGAACCAGGCACCTGGAAAAATTTTTCGAAGAGTCGTGCTACGTATTTCGACTCAATTCCGGGACCGAAATCGTTTACGGAGAAGATTACACTATCACCATCGGTCTTACAACGCAGTACCACGCGCTCGTTTTCCGGACTATATCGAATGGCATTCGTCAGTAAATTGACAAGAACCCATGTTGTCTTGTCTTTATCTGCCCTAATATGCGGTAGATTTTCGTCTTCCTCCACTTCTATCCTCACGCGCTTTCTTTCGGCGTGGAATTTTACCGACTCAACTGCGAATGCAATTACGTCGTGCGGAGCAATTTTTTGAAAATTGAGTTTGATGTTACCGGTCTCAACCTGCGCAAGATCTAACAATTCGTGTGTGAGCTTCGAAAGGCGCGACGTTTCATCCGACAGAGTGTTGATGATGCCTCGCTGCTCTTCGTTTATTTCACCCACCCTGTCATCGTGAAGCAGCTTAATGCCCATCTGCAATGAAGCGATCGGCGTCTTCAACTCGTGCGAGATTGTCGCAATGAAATTTGTTTTTGCAAGATCGAGCTCTTTAAACGGTGTGACGTTGCGCAGCAGGATCAATTCGCCGGCGATGAACTCGCGGGCAAAATAATTTTCTTTTCCATCGATCACGACCTTGATCAATCCGGAAGGATCGAAGCGAATAATATTCCTGAAAAGATCATTATCAACGGCAATATCGGGTGCGTAACGGTCGATGATGTTGTCCCTTGTGAGATTGAGAAGACTCAGCGCCTGGTCGTTGGCGAAAATTACTTTCTTGAATTCGTCGAGACCAATTACTGGGTCGGACATCCGGTTGATGATCGTCTCGATGCGTTTCTTTTCGAAGATGATCTTGGCGAGATTACTGTGCTCGTACTCGTCCATCTTCTCGGCCATCTGGTTGAAGGCATCGGCAAGCTCTTTAAACTCGTCGTTGCGATCGAAGTTGAGACGTTCCTCGTATCGCTTATTGGCAATGGACTTAATGCTGTTCGTTAGCGCGGTGACCGGGTTAGCTATGTAACCAGGAAAATTTACGATGAACGTAAATGTAATAATGCAGAGTATGGTGGTGATGATGAGAAGGTAGTTGGAGGCATTGCCGGCTGTATTGGAGGCGATCTTGCTTTTCACCTCGATCGCCTTCATGTTGAGATCCTGGAGAGCAAAACAATATTTACGAATGTCGTTAATATTCGAAGCCTCATACGCTCGACGCAGCCTGATGGTAAATTCCCGTTCGCCCGGTTCGGTGACGTTCGTTTCCTGCAAGTCGATATATTTCTCAATTGACTTCAGGCTATCGATATTTTCGAGAATAGCGTTGGTGTACTGAAGCGATTCATAGTTTGCTTTGAGAATATTTTCAGTGTCGTGCGAGAGTTCATTCAAATAGAATAAACTCACGATTGCCATTCCCACAATCGCAGCGAAGAGGAACGACAGGGCCAGCGCTATTTTGCTTTTCAGTCTCATGACAAAATGATCAGATCGATGTCGGATTTTGAAAGACGCTGAAGCAATAAACTAAACTTATTTGTATTCAGGATCACCTGCCACAACCGCAGGTGCGGTTTGCCGATGCATACCGTTGTAATGTGCTTTTCTTCGGCGATACGGGCGATGGAGGCGGGAACGTTTTTGTCTTTCACCTGCACGACTTCGGCGCCCATCTCGGTTGCCATCTTGAAGTTATTAATAAGGTGTCGCTGAGCCGAGAGCTTAATACGATCGCCATGCTCTTTGGGAGTTTGCACATAAAGAACGTACCATTTCGAATTGTAATAACTTGCCAGTCTTGCGGTCTTACGAATGATCATGCGCGAGATCTCGTGGTTGCTGCTGATACAGGCGAGGAAGCGTTCGTGCCGAAGGCGGGTGTTGATCGTGACTTCCGAATCTACTTTCCGTTCTACCTGTGAAGCCACTTCCTTCAAAGCGAGTTCGCGCAACTGGAGGATCTTTTTCGGGCTGAAAGAAATTTTTTATTGCCGTCTCTACTTTCGATGCTTCGTAGATCTTTCCTTCGCGAAGACGTGTTATCAATTCATCGGCGGTGAGATCGATGTTTACTACTTCATCGGCGAGTTGTAACATCTTATCCGGAATGCGTTCTGTAACTTCGATGCCGGTAATTGTACGCACGTTGGCGTTGATGCTTTCGATGTGCTGAATGTTTACAGCGCTCACAACATTGATACCGGTATCGAGGATCTCCAAAACATCCTGCCAGCGTTTTTCATTTTTACTTCCGGGTACGTTGGTGTGCGCCAACTCGTCTACGATCACTATCTCGGGATGAATATTGAGAATAGATTGGAGATCCATCTCTTCGAGCTCTTTGCCTTTGTAAAAAACTTTGCGCCGTGGAATTATCGGAATGCCATCGAGTAAGGCGGCGGTTTCCTTCCGGTTGTGCGTTTCGATGTAACCGATCTGCACGTCGATGCCATTCTTGAGCATGTTGTGCGCATCGGTAAGCATGCGATAGGTTTTGCCAACACCGGCGCTCATACCAATATAGATCTTGAACTTACCGCGTTTTGATTTACGGATAAGATTAAGGAAATGTTGGGACGTTGTTGTCTCTTACGGAATCCAAAGCTCTCTCATTTCTTTATTTGATCCAAAGCCAGATTCAATTTAAGAACATTCACCCGTGCGGCCCGAAGAGTCCAAACAATGGCCATTCGGTGCTTGCATCGATCACTTCATTCACGGATTTCGTCATGAGCCCGCGGGCTTTCGCAATCCTGTCTACCTGTACGGTGGCGGCCTTCACTGAAATGTGCGGATCCAATCCACCACCCGAAGCTGTTACGAGATCGACGGGAAGATCTTCGCGCTTCACTGTTGGATTATGTGCTATGAAATCGTTGATGCGCTGTTCTACCTGCGCGAGGTATTCGGGATTCGACGGACCTTTATTCGATCCGCCGGTTGCTGCGGCATTGTAATTCACCGCCGAAGGACGTCCGTTGAAATATTTGTCGGAAGTGAAAGACTGCCCGATGAGTTTCATGTCGCCTCTCCCGTGATCGTGCGCTGTTAACCATGCGACGCCGGTTATTAATAAGGGATACAAGACACCGAATATGATGAGTGTAACAAGCGTGAGTCTTATAGAAATGAGCCAGTGATTTTTCATAACAGTGGTGTAATTGCGAGATCAATAAGTTTAATACCGATGAAGGGAACGATGATGCCGCCGAGTCCGTAGATCAAAAGATTTCTTGCGAGCAATGCCGAAGCACCTATGGGTTTATATTGTACACCACGCAGTGCAAGCGGGATCAGTATGGGAATAATGATAGCATTAAAAATAACCGCAGATAATATTGCACTCTCGGGACTTGTTAACCGCATGATGTTCAATGCCTGCAGTGAAGGGATCGATGCGATGAACAACGCAGGGATGATCGCGAAAAACTTCGCAACATCATTCGCGATGGAAAATGTTGTAAGGGTACCGCGGGTGATCAGCAATTGCTTACCGATCTCGACAACTTCGATGAGCTTCGTGGGATCGTTATCAAGATCTACCATGTTGCCGGCTTCTTTCGCAGCCTGCGTTCCGCTGTTCATCGCGACGCCGACGTCGGCCTGGGCGAGCGCGGGAGCATCGTTGGTTCCGTCGCCCATCATGGCAACCAGCTTGCCACCCGACTGTTCATTGCGGATATAACTGAGCTTGTCTTCGGGACTTGCTTCGGCAATGAAATCGTCGACGCCAGCTTTTTCGGCGATGTACTTTGCTGTGAGAGGATTGTCGCCGGTCACCATTACCGTCTTCACGCCCATCCTCCGCAATCTTTCGAAGCGTTCGGTGATGCCTGGCTTGATAACGTCCTGCAGCTCAACAGCACCGATGATTTGGTTGTTCTCCATAACAACGAGCGGCGTGCCGCCATTGCCGGATATAAGCTTCACGGTGTTCAGGATCTCGAACGGAATTTTCTGACCATTGCGTTCTGCAATGCGGCGAATTGAATCGACAGCACCTTTGCGAATGACACGTCCCATCGATGTCGATGCCGGATGTTCTTGTTTCGGCACTGAATGGAATGACACGTGCGCCGGGAAGACCAAATGAAAAATCTGTTTTGCTTCCGAGCATCGCTGGATGCTTGTAACCCTTTTTCAAGGCAAGCTCGATGATAGACTTGCCTTCGGGTGTTTCGTCGCCCATCGAAGAAAGTGTTGCACATTCCATGAGCGTGTCTTCGGTGTAACCGGGAGCGGGATGAAACTGTGTTGCCTTCCGGTTACCGATAGTGATCGTGCCGGTCTTGTCGAGAAGAATGGTGTCGAGATCGCCTGCTGTTTCGACAGCTTTGCCCGACTTCGCGATGACATTCGCGCGAAGCGCACGGTCCATGCCTGCAATACCGATAGCAGACAATAGTCCGCCGATGGTTGTAGGAATTAGACAGACGAATAATGCGATGAGTGCACCGATGGTGATCGGTGTTCGTGCATAGTCACCGAAAGGTTTCAGTGTAACTGTGACCAACAGAATACGATTGTGAAGCCCGACAATAAAATGGTGAGTGCAATTTCGTTCGGAGTTTTTTGTCGCGATGCGCCCTCCACCAGTGCGATCATTTTGTCGAGAAAGCTTTCGCCAGGCTGCGTGGTGACTTTCACTTTGATCTTGTCGGACAAAACTTTTGTTCCGCCGGTAACACTTGAGCGATCGCCGCCGGCTTCGCGGATAACGGGAGCAGACTCGCCGGTGATAGCGCTTTCGTCGATGGTGGCGATGCCTTCAATGATCTCGCCATCGGATGGAATGATGTCGCCGGCTTCGCACACGAAGACGTCGCCTTTCTGTAAACTTGAAGAGCTGCGTGTAACGATCTTGCCGTCTTCCAAAACATTGGCGGGAGTTCTCTTCGCGTGTCTTGCGAAGAGAGTCAGCCTGTGCTTTACCGCGCGCTTCGGCAAGGGCTTCGGCGAAGTTGGCAAACAACACCGTAGACAACAGTATAATAAATATAGTGATGTTGTATGCGGGCGTTCCCTGGTCTGCATTCGTGAAAGAATAAATAGAGACGCCAAGCATGATCAGTGTACCGACTTCAACACAGAACATTACGGGGTTTTTCATCATCTGCTTCGGATTGAGTTTCACGAAAGCATCTTTGATGGAAGTCTGAACCAGCGACGGCTCGAACAAACTAATTTCGGATTTGACTTTTTTACTCATAAAGAAAAATATTCTGCTATTGGTCCTAGTGTAAGTGCCGGAAAGAATGACAGTGCGGCAATGATGATGATCACACACAACAACACGGCGTTGAATGCCACGCTATCGACTCTTAGTGTACCAGCACTTTCGGGTATGTATTTTTTTGATGCGAGTGAGCCCGCGATCGCTAACGGACCGATGATTGGAATGAACCTCGCCAGCAACATCACCAAACCACACATGATATTCCAGAACGGCGTGTTGTCGTTGAGTCCTTCGAAACCGGATCCGTTGTTTCGCTGATGATGATGTGAACTCATACAGCATCTGGCTAAATCCATGGAACGAGGGATCGTCGGGATAAATGGAAGAGGCAATTGCTGTGCTTACTAATATTAAGAATGGATGTGCTATTGCTATTAACACTGCGATCTTCACCTCTCTCATTTCAATTTTCTTCCCGAACAATTCCGGTGTTCTTCCAACCATGAGCCCCGAGATGAAAACGCCGATCACGATAAAGACAAAGAAGTTGATGAAGCCCACACCGGCTCCGCCATACACGGCGTTCACCATCATATCGAGCATATAGATGCCACCCGACAACGGCGTGTGACTATCGTGCATCGAGTTCACAGAACCATTCGAAGTTGATGTTGTAGACACACCCCAGAATGCACTGGCGGCAGCACCAATCCTGGTTCCTTTCCTTCCATGTTACCGAGTGAATTATCAATACCCATGGCCGTGATCTTCGGATTGCCATTCATCTCTACATAAACAGACAGCGCAGAGAAGAACACAAACAACAAAGTCATGGTGATGACAAACGCGTAGCCGAGTCGCGGACGATGCATGTAATAACCGAATGCGAACACGAGAGCGATCGGTATAAGGAGTATCGAACAATTTTCGACAGCATTGGTGAGGTAGGTCGGATTCTCGAACGGATGTGTGGAGTTAGGTCCAAAGAAACCACCGCCGTTGGTGCCCACCTGTTTGATGGCAACCATCGGTGCTACAGGGCCACGGGCAACGTTAACAGTATCTCCTTCGAGAGTGACCAGAGTCTCCGCTCCTTCGAAAGTCGAAGGTGTTCCCTGCCAAATAAGAACAAGGGCAACAACGAATGAAAGCGGAAGCAGAATTCTTGTACAACTCCTCACCAGGAGCTTATAAAAATTTCCAAGCTTACCTGTCGAACCATGCTGAAGTCCATTGAAGATGAGGGCCATCGCAGCGATGCCAGTACCGGCGCTCACGAACTGCAGAAAACAAAACACTAGGAGCTGTGAAGCGTAGGTTGCACCGGTTTCACCGCTGTAGTGCTGAAGATCGGTGTTGGTCATGAAGCTGATCGCGGTATTGAATGCGAGTGTGATCTCCATCGAGGGAATGCTATCGGGATTCCAGAATGAATGTGATGATTGCGTGAGGAGGATGATCATTGCGAGCACGAAAAAAATTCCGTTGATGATCAACATCGCTTTCGTGTTCTCTTTCCAATCCATGTTCTTTTCGGGATCGACACCAGACACCCGGTAAATAAATTTTTCGAACGGTTCCATGAAGTCGGTCCAAGCTTTACCACCGGCGAGGATCCTGGCGCAGTATTTACCAAGCGGAATGGCAAGCAAAACCGTGATGAAGAAAATGAAGATGATGCCAAGTATGTCAGTGTTCATAGTGAATCAGAATTTTTCGGGATAGAGAAGGGCATACACGAGGTATGCGAACAATGCGATGGAGACGAAAAGAAGTATTATCATAAAACACGATTTGTAATTCGTGATTTTGTGATTGGCCAAAGTGGTGCCGGTGAAGGCAAATAACTGACTATTAGGCGATTGCCAGAAAGGAAAGATCAGGAACCGTGCAGATTCCGAAAGGTGTTTTCAGATTCCGTAGTCTTTGATCTTTTGGTAAAGCGTGGTTAGACCGATGCCCAAAAGCTTCGCCGCCTGTGTTTTATTGCCTGCAGCGATCTTCAGAACCTTTTGGATGTGTCGCTTCTCGACAGAATCTAACGTGAGGGAGCTTTCATCATTGTTGAAATCGGATGGAAGCAAGTCGGCAGTAAGAGTGTCGGAGTCTGAGAGGATCTCGCAGCGCTCAATTACATTCTTCAATTCGCGTACGTTGCCTTTCCAGTAATGCTTCTCGAGGGCATTCAAAAAATCTTTATCGATCTTCTTATGAGAAAATACTTCCGCAAATAAACTGATGTCTTCTTTTCTTTCTCTTAGTGGCGGAAGTTGAATAACGAAAACAGAAAGTCTATAGAAAAGATCTTCGCGAAAGCGACCATCTTTTACTTCAGTCTCGAGATTTCGATTTGTTGCAGTGATGAATCTAACATTCGCTTGTCGTGGCTTAGGATCGCCAACACGATAGTACTCACGACTTTCAACAACCCGGAGAAGCTTTGCCTGCAGGTCGAGTGGCATCTCTCCTACTTCATCGAGAAACAGCGTTCCTTCCTGTGCTTCTTCGATCAGTCCGCGTTTCGATCGGGTGGCACCGGTGAATGCGCCTTCGGCGTGACCGAATAATTCGCTCTCCAAGAGATCTTTAGGGAAGGCACTGCAATTGAGTGCGATGAATGGTTTCGTTTTCCGGTTGCCCTGGTAATGGATGGCTTGCGAAAAGACTTCTTTACCCGTGCCGGTTTCACCAAGCAAAAGAACGTTGGTGTCGGTAGCAGAAACTTTCTTCGCGAGTTCAATCGAGTTATGAATGGAAGCGCTTCGGCCGATAATTTTTTCGAAGCCAAATTTCTTCCTGATCTGTGATTCGAGATTAGTGATCTGTTGTTGAAGCTGAGCTTTGTCCGAAGCTTTACTGATCAACGGGATAATTCTTTCCTGGTGATCGCCTTTCGTGAGATAATCGAATGCCCCGTTCTTGATCGCCTTCACGCCATCTTCGATGGTACCGAAAGCGGTGATCACAATTACTTCCACGCCGGGATATTCGGTGCGGATCTTCGCGGTAAGGTCCACGCCGTTGCCATCCGGAAGCTTCACATCGGAAACGACAACGTGAACGGTTTCGCGGGAGAGGAGCTTGAGGCCTTCCTTGATCGTGGTGGCTTGTAAAACGGTGTAGCCTTCGAGTTGGATTATTCTCGCCAGTAAACCCCTAAGGGTTTGTTCGTCGTCGATTATGAGTACCGTTGGCACTCCGTAAAATTAGAACTTATAAGTATATCCCAATCTCACCACTTGTGTTTCGTAATAATCGCTGCTCAGATAATAAAAATCCGTCGCCCTGGACTTTCTTCTTAATTCTGAGTGTATTCGCGAGATCGGTCGCGTTCAGAAACACCTCGCTCTTGCCGAAAGATTTCTTGAGGCCGGCGTCGACATAAAAGCGCGAGTATGTTTTTCCCTGGGGAACAACATCGGGGGCGATGTAAACGCTCGTAACCTGAAGGTCCCACTTTTTCGGAAGATGGAACAGCCCGTTCACCTTCACGCTCCCGGAAAAGATCTGTTGCTTCGCGGCTGTGAATGTATTCTCCTTCGGATATTTATTCATCACGGAAAATGCGTTAATAGTATTCTGATAACCATTCAAGTTGAAATTCAATACAGCCCACTTGCCAATATTCTGTGCAAGTATCATCTCCACTCCCGACATACGACTATGCCCGGCGTTCTGAAATATGTTATAGATCAATGTGCTGCCGGGAACCACACTCGCGATACGCGTGATCGTTGCGTCCATCTCTTTATCGTACAAGGCCGTGTACAAATAACCGTCCGACCAACTCGATTTATAACCGAGCTCGAATGAATTCGTGAACTGCGGACGCAACGCAGGATTACCAACCTTTATGATCTCCGCATCGTCGTACTTTGGAAAGATCCGTATGTCGACTTCATTCGGCCTGTCGACACGGCGATTGTAAAACACCGAAAGTGTGTTCGAAGAATTGACCTTGTAAGCAAACCGAAGATTCGGGAATGGCTGCGTGTAGTTATAACCACTGCTTTTATAAACCGGGTGTTCGGGATTTACATTGTACTTCACCTGCACATACTCAACACGAAGGCCGGCCTCCACTTCAACCTTCTTGCTTTCGAAGATGTAGTTTCCATAAGCGGCCGGAATGATCTCGCCATAATTTGCCCAACCGCCTGCCGTGCTATCGATCGGGGAATTCAGACCTGGAAAGAACTGCATGTTCGTTGGAATGTATCGCCTCCGAACCTTTATACCTGTTTCAAATCGCCCGTAACGAAGCGGCTGTATATAATCAACATTCAGGTCGCCAACCTGCTCATCGGAAAGAAGCTTGAAAGCATCTTTACCTGTGAACGTGGGCATGATGTTCGTGAAAAAATATTTCTCGTTCTCGCGATGGAACGTGTAGTTGAAACCAACATTCAACAAACGACCGGGCTGCGTGAACTTATGTTGCCACGAAGCTGTCGCCGTTACAGTTGTCTTCAACTCATCTTCCAGGAATTGCCACAAACGAAGACGTTCGGAAAGACTTCCATTAAAGAATGGTTCTTCGCCATGGTCGAGGATCTTTTCGGAGCTGAATAATCCCGACACGGAAATTGTATTCTGATCATCCCTGTGCCAATCGAAGCCTGTTTTGCCGGTAACGATATTCGTGTCGCGATTTCTTCTCGTCTGCTGACGAACCGTGTCGCCATTATCGTAATAGCGATCGACAAATTCATTCTTATTGAGTGTATGTGTGTAGAGGTTATCGCCCTGGAAAAAGAAATTGATCTTCTTCTTCCGGTAGTTCAACGAAATGCTCGGGTTGATCTTCGGAGTTGCCTGGTACTGGGGACCGATATCAGGCAGGTTGTTTTTCTTGATCCACAGTGCACCGAGGCCGGCGGCCATCCCAACTTTTCCATTCCATCCTTCCGCTTTCTCTTTTTTAAAAATGATATTGATGATACCTGCGTTGCCATTGGCATCATACTTCGCAGATGGATTGTTGATGATGTCGATGTGGTCAATTGTAGAAGCAGGAATATTGTCGAGACTTGTTTGATTTCCAAAGCCTGTAAGGGCAGTTTGTTTTCCGTCGATCAGGATTGCCACGCGGTCGTTACCTCTTAATCGCACCGCTCCATCGCTTACGGTAACACCGGGAAGATTTTGCATCACTTGTAACAACGATCCGCCACTTTGGTTAATGTTGTCTTCCATTTTGAAGGTCTTCCGGTCTAACGTTTCGGCAACTGCATCGCGTTGACTTTGCACAACAACTTCGCCTAACGCTGTAGTGTTCTCGGATATTGCAAAAACGCCGAGGTCGATAAACTCGCTCAATCGCCCGACAAGCATGGGCTGAACAAGGCGTTTATAACCCACGAATGTCAATTCTATTAAACGATCGCCGGGCTTCACTCCACCTATGGTAAATCTTCCGTTATCGTCGGTAATGGTGCCGGCGATAAATGAACTGTCGCTTGCATTCCGTACAACGACGTTCACGAATGGAAGTGGTGATTGCGTGGTATTATCTTTAACGATACCCGAAATCGTAACCTGCGCGCTTGCTGTGTAGCCGATGAATAAGAGAAAAATAAAAATCTTCATCCTGTAAACTAACGGACGGATTTTGTAGAGATTTTGGATTGCGGGAAGCGGATCTCGAAACGGTGAACGAACCCCATATATGCATACGTTAGCGCCAGCTCATTCGTGTCGCAGATCTTTTTGGCAATGGCAAGACCAAGACCGAGGCTATCCTTATTGGTGTTCCCTTTTTGAAACCTTTCGAAAATTTTATCCGGAGAAATCGCCGGCGCCTGGCCCATGTTACTGATCGACCACGTATCCTCCGTTATGGCTATAGTAATCTCCGACGAAGGCGCAGCATATCGAAGCGCATTCGAGATCAGGTTCGACAAAAGAATATCGAGCAGCCCGGGATTCATCGCCACAACCAACGTCTTGCCTTTGATCACGATGGTTGTCTCCTTCGTCAGTCGCACAGTGGCAACAAACAGGTCGATGTCTTCTGTTTCATTAAACTGCCTGTTGTCGAGCTTCGACAGCAACAACAGCCCTTTATTCAAACGATTCAGTCGTTGCGTGGCATCGAATAACGACTCTAGCACGGGAGCCTGTTCGGCAGAAGGCTTTGTCTGTAAAAGAATGTCGAGCTTCGATTGGAACACAGCGAGTGGTGTTTGCATTTCGTGGGCTGCGTTTTCGGTAAACTCGCGCTGACTTACGAAAGCCTGCTGATTTCGTTTGGTCAGTTCTTCGATAGCAACATTGAGATCATTAAACTCGGAGATTTTCGAAGGTGGAAGAAAAATGGGATTGCTCTTTTCGATTTGAAAAGATTTCAATTGACTGAGTGTGTTATAAAAGGGCTTCCACACTGTTTTCGAATTCCAGTAGTTGATCACGAGCATGCCGGTGATCAACAAGATCAACAATAATATTTGGGTGAGTACTAAAGCGCTGATAAGATCTTCACTTTCGATAAGTGATATTCTTGCCTGTATACTATAAAGTTTTCCATTGATCGTGGCCGAGCTTTTCAAGATCCGATGATCGTGCTTTGTATAGATCTTATCTTCTTGCGGTGAACCATCCATTGGCTTTACAATCACTTCTCCGTCGAGATCTTCATATTGAACGATGTTCTGATCCGTCATACGCTCAACTATCTCACGTTTGTGATGAAGAAGTGTCTCATCGACATTAGCTATAATAATGCTATTGATCACGAAGTAAAGAACCGGTGTTACTACCAGCAACACGATCACCGAATAAACAAGGAAGCCAAGCAACGTTCTGTTCAGCAGTTTCATACTTCGAATTTATACCCGAGCCTGTAAACAGTCTTAATGAAATCTTCGGAGCCGGCTTCCGCCAGTTTCTTCTTCAGGTTCTTCATGTGCGAGTATACGAAGTCGTAACTGTCGAGCCGGTCGGCATCGTCGCCCGAAAGATGTTCGCCGATTGCATTTTTCGAGACCACGCGGTTCTTGTTGGCAACGAGAAAGAACAAGAGATCCATTTCACTTTTCGTGAGATCGAGTGGTGTCTTATTGACGGAAACGGTTCGTGAGCTGAAATCTATTTGCAGGTCGCCAAACCGGACGATGTCGGAGCCTTCGAATTTATTTCTCCTTATTAACGCTTTCACGCGAGCACCCAACTCCGCAAGATGAAAAGGCTTCGACAAATAATCGTCGGCGCCGATGCCGAGTCCTGCAACGCGATCGTTGATGGAGTTCTTTGCAGAAATGATAATAACACCTTCTGTTTTTCGGAGCTTCTTGATCTTCTTCAGCAACTCGAGCCCATTGCCGCCAGGGAGGGTGATGTCAAGAAGGATACAGTCGTAGTCATAAACAGAAATTTTCTCGTCGGCCGACTCGAAATCATAAGCGGGCTCGCAGGAAAAACTTTCCGACTGCAGGAATTCTACAATGCTTGCCGACAATTCCTTTTCATCTTCTATAACAAGGATCTTCACGGTATAAAGATAGGTGTTACTTTCTGGAGGAAGTTTGGAGACCTTTTAGGTACCTTACTATATGATAAAACATTTCATAAAAGTATTTCTGAGGACATCTGTCCGCAATGGCGCTTACACATTTATTAACGTCAGTGGCCTCGCCATCGGCCTCGCATCCGCAATCCTGATCTTATTATGGGTTTGGGATGAGACTCATTTCGATAAGCAACATGTGCTTCGCGACAGGATCTACCAGGTGAAAAGCTTTCATAAATATCCCGGGCAAGGGAATACAGTTGCCGACGTAACGTCCGGTGCTCTCGCAATCGGCATGCGTGATCTGCCAGAAGTAGAACAATCGTGCAGGCTCACTGACGATGGTAGTCGTATGCTGATGCAGAACGGAACCCAGGCATTCTATGAGCTGGGAATTTTCGCAGACACTACGGTCTTCAATGTGTTCACTATCCCGATTATCGAAGGCGTTCCGTTTCACGACGACAACACCATCATGCTGTCGCAAAAACTTGCCGACAAATATTTCCCTGGTGAATCGGCTGTCGGAAAAGCGCTTCGGATCAATGCGGAACGGGATGTTGTTGTGAGCGGTGTGTTCAAAGATCTGCCTGATGCTTCAACATTGAAATACGATTTCATGGTGCCGTACAACGTGTATGCGAAGACCGACCAATATAATAATGAGTGGGGTGCGTGGACTGGCGGATATACTTATGTGTTGCTTCATCCCGGCACCGACATCAAAGCGCTCGATCTAAAGATCAAGAAAACATTTACGGAGCCACTGGTGTGGGTACGCTGGGACGACAACGTGGAACTATTTCTATTTCCGTTCACAGATTCGAGGCTAAAAAATAGTTTCAATGAGGATGGTCTGCAGGAAGGCGGACGGATCTGGTATGTAAAAACATTCGGCTACGTCGGGATCTTCATATTAATAGTAGCATGCATCAACTTTATGAATCTCGCGACGGCGAGATCGGTAAGTCGTTCGAAGGAGATCGGTGTAAGAAAAGTTTCGGGAGCGGCGAAGTGGTCATTGATCCGCCAGTTCTTTTCGGAGTCGGTACTGCTTGCGTTAGTCGCGTTGATCTTCGCATTGGTTATCGTTCAAACTTTATTGCCGTCCTTCAATACGCTTACTCATAAAACGCTGTCGATCGATCTCGCGGATCCTGTATTTGTCGCGTTGATCTTTACCACAACACTGATCACGGGTATTGTTGCCGGAAGTTACCCTGCTTTCTCGCTATCGTCATTAAAACCCGTGGCTGTATTGAAAGGAAGATTCACGGGCATCGGCGGAAAGAACATTCGCATGGCGCTTGTCGTGTTTCAATTCGGTCTTTCAACATCTCTCATCGTTTGCGCGCTGGCCGCTCAACAGCAGATACGGTACATGAAAGAAAAAGATCTCGGGTTCGACCGCGACAACATTCTCTATTTCCCGGCAAGCGACAAGTTGATGAGCCAGCTTGAGGCCTTTAAAACTTCGGCGCTGGAAAATCCGAAGATAGTTTCCGTAGCAAGAGGAAGCGCCAATCCCATGCAGGTATTCGGAGGAATTGTATTGAACGACAACGCATGGGAAGGAAAAACAAAAGACGACAACATCATCTTCAGGCGATTGCTGGTCGACGAAGACTACATTCCCACGTTAGGATTCAAGGTGTTGAAGGGCAGAAATTTTTCGAAAGACAATCCTTCCGACAGTAATAATTATTTATTGACTGAAGAAGCCGCACGACAAATGAAGTTGAAAGATCCTATTGGCGCGAAACTTCTTGGTCCACAGGAAGGAACGATCATCGGTATCGTGAACAATTTCAACAGCGATAAGCTGAGTCTCGAAATACAGCCGGTGATCATTGGAATGATCCCTAAAAGAAACCCGAATATATTCGTGAAATACCAGGCCGGCCAGGCACAGGAAGTACTCACGGATCTTCAGACTCTATATAAATCATTCGAGCCGGATATTCCGATGGAGTACAGGTTCATGGACACCCCGTTTGGTGAAATGTATGAGAATGAACTCCTCATCGAAAAACTTTCCATGTACTTTACGATCATCGCCATCTTCATTTCATGTCTCGGCCTGTTTGGGCTCGCCTCGTTTACCGCCGAAACACGAACGAAGGAGATCGGTGTTCGCAAAGTGCTCGGTGCTTCGGTAGCACAGATCGTGACGTTGCTCGGAAAAGATTTTCTCGTGTTGATCTGCATCTCGCTTGCCGTTGGACTCCCGCTCGGCTGGTGGGGCGTAAGCCGGTTTTTGGACAGCTATCGGTATCATACCGAAATAAGCGCATGGTTGTTCATTGGTATCACGATGCTGATGGTCGGCATTACTTTGATATCTGTCGGTTATCAATCGGCAAAAGCGGCAGTCAGCAACCCTGTGAAGACATTGCGTTCGGAGTAACTTCGTACTTTTGACCTATATGAAAAAAATAACAGCCATAATAACATCTCTCGCAATGATGTTTTTGTTTACACAAAGCACATGCGATAACGAAAAATTACCAGATGCTGCGAACGCACCCGCAGGGTTCACAGCTCAAACACTATACGACGGCTTCAAGAATCCCTGGGGCATGGCATGGCTTCCCGATGGCCGCATGCTCGTAACCGAAAGAGCCGGCGAGATCCTCGTGTTCAAGAACGACAAGTTCACCGGCGAAAAACTCTCCGGCGTTCCCAAAGTTTTTGCCGACGGCCAGGGCGGTCTTCTCGACATCGTTGTTCATCCCAAATACAACGAGAACAAATGGATCTACATCTCTTATGCAAAACCCGTTGAAGGCGGAGCAACAACTGCTATCGCAAGATTCAAGCTCAACGGCAATCAGATCACCGACTTCGCCGACATCTTCACAGCGAAACCATACCTGCCTGCCAACTATCACTTCGGCAGCCGTATCATTTTCGATAAAGACGGTTATTTATTCTTCAGCTCCGGCGAACGCGGAACACAACCGAAGGTACAAGAACTCAACAACGACCACGGAAAGATCCACCGCATCTACGACGATGGCCGTGTTCCCAAAGACAATCCTTTCGTGAATACAGCTGGCGCCAATCCAACCATCTGGACATTAGGTCACCGCAATCCGCAAGGCATGGTTTACGATGCAGCTAACGATCGCATCTGGGAAGCTGAACACGGACCCAAAGGTGGCGATGAATTGAATCTTATCCAGAAGGGCAAGAACTACGGCTGGCCTAAAACTTCTTATGGAATTAATTACGACGGAACGATACTCACCGAGTTCAAAGAACTTCCGGGCATCGAGAATCCGGTTCGTTACTGGGTTCCTTCAATCGGCCCATGCGGAATCACTATTGTGAAGAGTGCAAAATATCCTGATTGGAAAGGGAATGTTCTCGTTGGTGCGTTGGCTTTCAAACATGTAGCTCGCGTGCAACTAGACGGAACGAAGTATGTTACTGAAGAGAAACTTTTGCAAGACATCGGTCGCGTTCGCGATGTTAAGGAAAGTCCCGATGGATTTCTTTATGTGATAACAGAAGGGCCGGGGTTGTTGGTTAAGCTGGTACCTAATAAGTAAGGTTACTTCGCTGCTAACATCGTAATCACCTGGTCTTTATTCTTTATATACTCAACAGGCGTCCTTCTATTCGGTTTATAAATTCCGAAATGTAAATGTGAACGAGTGCGACGGGCATTGCCGGTATTACCGACAGTGCCCAACGTATCTCCCTGCTTCACGATCATTCCCTTCGTAACAATCTGTGAATCGAGGTGCGCGAAATAATAAGCACGTTTCTGCTTTGCGTCTTTCATCCAGATCACTTTACCGCCAAGCGAGTTATAACCAACATCGGTGATCTCTCCTTCTGATGGAGCAACTACAAATGTTCCTTTAGGAGCAAGTATATCGATGCCTTCATGCCTGCGTCCGTTATCGCGGGCGTCGCCGTAGATGCTGATGATTGACTTCTTCGTTGCACCTGCAACGGGATTCATCAACAAAGGCAACGCGATAGCTCTCGCTGTACCCTGAATTCTTTTCCCCTTCCTTGATTTTTTCTTTGGCTTGATATCACACGTATTGCAGAATCTATCCGGCAACTGTGGTGCTTTGAAATAGACTGAAAGATCGCGCGATGGTGCGGGTTTTGGCTGCTCAATTTCGGGTTGCATCACGAATGCCTGGAAGGTGATGCAGACTGCTGCGAGCAATAAATATTTCGTAAAACTGATTTGTCTCCGTTGTGAAAACGCCATTTTCGGCCCAGTTATACGTCTTTTACTTCTGCGGCCAGGCGAAATTGGGGAAAAATCATGCCAATAGAAAAGTGGTGGATCGTCAGGAAAATCGCGTGGAGTTATGAACAGAATTACTCAAACGTGACTTAGGTTTTCACCAACTCTTTCGAAGCAGTCTCCAGGGCCTTCACTAACGCATCGAAATTGATGGGCTTGCTGATGTAGTCGTTCATACCCGCCTCGATACACTCCCTCCTGTCGCTCTGCATCGCGTTCGCCGTTACAGCAATGATCCATGGTTGTGTCTTCGCCGTCTCACGAATGATCTTCGTGGCCTGGAAGCCATCCATCTCGGGCATCTGTACATCCATCAATATCAAATCGATCTCTCCGCCGGCCAACACATCGATGACTTCGAGTCCATTACCGACAATTGAAGGTTTATACCCGAGCTTTGTCAACGCGCGGTTGGCGAGGATCTGGTTCACTGGATTGTCGTCGGCGATAAGGATCTTCAACGGATGCTTCGCAGCAAAGTCGCCCGTCAGTTTTTGCGCACCGAGACGTTGCGTTTTGCTGATGGCCGACCGATCGAGCGCAGATTTCAGAAGTGTGGCAAGTGGTTGTTGCTTCACGGGCTTCGAAAGGATTCCATCAAAGATCTCTTCCTGTACATTCGTTCTCGATTCACCGATCGGTATCATCAGGATCACGGGCACGCCAGGATATTGCGAACGAACAGACTTACCAAAAAACTGTCCATCGGTGTGTGGCATCTTCAGATCGGTAATAACGATGTCGAACTTATTGTGAACAAGAATTCCCTCCGCCTCACGTACCGACAATGCCATCGTAACTTTTGCATTCCATTGGTTCAATTGGTTTCGCAAAGTCTGCAGACTGGTGGGATTATCATCGACAACCAGGATGTTCTTGCCCGATAAGTCTATCGATGCACCGTTCGGTTTGATCTTCGTCTTGTCGGCAACGATATTGAATCCGAATGTTGTTCCGCGCTCGCTCGTTTCGGTAACGGCAATGTCGCCACCCATCAGCTCAACGAGTTTCTTACATATCGCGAGACCCAAACCTGTTCCGCCAAACTTACGCGACGTTGATGCATCGACCTGCGAGAACGATTTGAACAAACGATCGACCCTGTCTGCGGGAATTCCAATGCCACTGTCTTTTACTTTGAAACCGAGTTTCACGCTGTCGTCAGTTTGTTCAAGCAGCTCCACGTGAATGTAGATCTCTCCTTGTTTTGTGAACTTGATGGCGTTACCAACAAGATTCACCATTACCTGTCGCAGGCGTTGCGGATCGCCAACGATCTTGTCGGGAACATTCGATTCGAACCAATAACATAAGTCGAGGTTGAGGCCGGTAGCACGACTGGCGAAGAGATCGAGCACATCCTCCACACAATCGCGCAGGTCGAATTCGATATGCTCGAGTTCCATCCTGCCCGACTCGATCTTTGAGAAGTCGAGAATGTCGTTGAGCACGATCAGGAGACTTTCGCCGGAGTTGCGAATGATCCGTGCATACTCTTTCTGTTCCGAATTGAGTGGCGTTTCTTCGAGCATGGCTGCCATACCGATCACTCCATTCATCGGTGTGCGGATCTCGTGACTCATCGTGGCAAGGAATGTACTCTTCGCACGATTGGCTTGCTCCGCCTCTTCTTTCGCCGACTCTGCCAGGGCTTTCTGCTCGATCACATCTGCAGTACGTTCGGCAACTTTTATTTCGAGCAGTTTATTCTGACTCTGAATTCTTCTGAACCTGTATGTGATCGCCAGTGTAACGAGACCAGCAAATACAGCAATAACAACTACCTGAAACCACCATGTCATCCAGAATGGAGGAACGATCGTGATCTTCAACGTCTTTCCCGTTTCATTCCACAGGCCGTCGTTGTTAGATCCCTTTACGGTAAATGTATAAGTACCGGGATCGAGGTTGGTGTAAGTTGCTGATCGCTTGTTGCCAACATAGTTCCATTCCTTATTGAAGCCTTCCATCCTGTATGCGTACTGGTTCTTCGAAGGGAATGTATAACTCAAGGCGGCATAATCGAGCGTAAAAACCGATTGATCATATTGAAGAACAATCGCACTTGCAACGTTGATGTGTTCATGTAAAATAGAGTCCGGTCCATTCACCTTCACGGAATTGTTGAACAGCTTGAGATCCGTAAAGAATACAGGAGGCACGAAAGTGTTATCTCTCAGGCTGTCGGGATGAAAAGAGTTGAGACCATTCGCACCACCGAAGTACAGCCACCCATTGGGTGCTTCACATGCTGCACCGGGCTTGAAGATGTTGCCCTGCAAGCCATCTTCTATTGTATAGTTCCTGAATGTTTCAGCAATCGGGTTAAATTTCGAGAGACCTTTGTTGGTGGTTACCCAGAGATGTCCTCCTTCATCTTCAAGAACAGCGCGGATCATGTTGTTCGGAAGTCCTTGCTTCTCGCGATACGCTTTAAATGAATCCGAAGCCTTCTCGTAACGACAAAGGCCGCCGGCTGTTGCCAGCCAGAGATTACCATCTTTATCGAGAAGAATGTCGTCTACTACATTGTTGGCGATACTCGACTCGTTGTTCTCATCGGTAAAATACTGAACAACTTTATCGGAGCCTGGAACAATCATGTTGAGACCAGAGTCTGTTCCGATCCAGAGTCGCCCTTCGGCATCTTCGCCGATGGTGTGAACGAAATCGTTGGTGAGTCCCGATCGGGAAGTGATCCACTTCACATTATTCCCTTTGATGTCGAACATGCCAAGTCCTCCTCCCCATGTGCCAATCCAGATGTTGTTGTTATGATCTTTGTAAACTTTGTTCACCGTTGCCAGCGAAGGATCCATCGGGTTCGACTTAAGACTCAATCTTGTAAACACACCTGTCGATGTATTCAGAAAATCGAATCCTCCGCGATGATAACCGATAGCCAGTACGTCCTTCGAAACTTCTGCAAGCGACAGGATGAAGTCACTCGCTGCGCTCCGGTTGGACTTGTCTGTTGAGCGATAATGCTTGAACGTTTTTGTTTTGGGATCGAATCGATCGAGGCCACCGCCGTCGGTGGCGATCCAAATGATGCCGTTCGAGTCTGACATCACATCGAGAACGATGCTGTTCGAAAGGTCGGCGTCGTTGTCTGGCTTTGCCCGTTGTAGGGTAAACTTCTCGCCGTAGCGCGGAAGAAAATTCAGTCCACCCGAATAAGTTCCGATCCACATGTTCTGCTGGTCGTCGCGGAAGATGTAATACACGGAGTTGTTCGAGAGAGTAGAGTCGTCGCCTTCGATGTTGCGAACAGTTGTGAAAGTATTTTTCGTGGCATCGTAAATGCTGATCCCACCGTTCTCGGTGCCGATCCAGATCCTGCCATCCAAACCTTCATTGAATGTGAGGATGTCGTTGTAAGCAATGCTGTTCTTGCTTCCGTCGGATACGAAGTTGGTGTAGGTTCCTTCGCGTGCGTTGTAACGGAACACGCCACGTCCCTGTGTGCCTATCCACACATTACCTGTGCGATCGGTGAAAACGGTTTTCACCCAACTGCTCTCAATGCCGTTTGCATGAATGTCGATCGGCTTCAGGGTTTCGCGATCGAGACGACGAAGACCTTGCTTGGTCGCAATCCAGAGGTCTCCGTTCTTGTCTTCGGTGATTTCGTAGGACAGTTCTTCCGGTGCCGACTCATCGGTAAGCAGCGGATACGGCGTGAATTTCTTCGTGTCGGGCTCGAATAAGAAAAGGCCGGTGCTTGTGCCGAGCCAGATCCGACCTTCGGAGTCGTCGAAGATATCGTGCACGGCGAACTCCTTCTCGCCAGGATGAGAGAATATATTGACGCGACGATCGAGAATGTCGAGACCAGTGCCGGTTCCAATGTAGAACTTACCCTCTCTTTCAAAGATGTCGTAGATCAGGTTGTCGCGAATAGACTTTGGATTGTCGCGATCATGACGATAAATTATAAACTCATAACCGTCGTAGCGATTCAGTCCATCATCGGTGCCAATCCACATGAAACCCTGACTGCCTTTCACAATGGCGTTCACGTGATCGTGCGATAGCCCGTCTGTAGATGTCAGGTGAAAGAACCGTTGCGCATTCGCGCCTAATGTGGCTATTAAAACAAGAATGAAAAGGATCGACCCAACCCTCTGCATAGGCATTTAAGAACTAAGTAAATACCTAAGGTAACCAATGAATGCTATGCTAACAGAAGATTTTTTACGAAAAAACTTACATGTCAATGATATTTTACTCAGTTCTTAGAGCCTTTACAGGATCGCCGGTCGCAGCCTTCAATGACTGGAAGCTTACGGTGATCAGCCCGGTGACGAGAGCAATAGCGGCCGCCAGCGCAAATAACCACCAGCTCAGATCGGTTCGATAGTTGAACGCCAGCAGCCAGTCGTTCATGTAATACCAGGCAATTGGAGTAGCTAATATTATAGACACTAATATTAAGATCATGAATTCGCGGCTGAGCATGTTCACGATACTCATCGATGTTGCACCCAATACTTTGCGGATCCCGATCTCGCGTGTGCGCATCGCTGCAGTAAACATCGCGAGGCCAAACACACCCATGCACGAAATGAAAATTGTAACTGCCATCGAAATAGTTGCGAGCTTCGACATCTTTTGCTCTTCACCATGCATCCATCCAATCTCGTCTTCGATGAAGTGATAATTCAATGTTTCATCCGGATAGACGTTTTTGAATTCTGATTGAATCCTGTCTATTACCGCTGTGTTTGCAAGGATGTCCGAATTCTGTAAACGAATTGCTACTTCGTGTTGCATGTCTTTGAAGTCGCCGATGATACAAGGGCCAATGGCATTACGGAACGACTCCTGGTGAAAGTCCTGGATCACACCTACAATCGGGAATGCTCCACCGAAAAGTGGAAACCGCTCTCCTATTGCATCGTGCGGATCTTCGAAGCCGAGTGATTTCGCCAATGTTTCATTGACCACAATTTCCCTTACCGAATCGCGCGGTATAATGTTGCGTCCTGCGAGCAGACGCAGCTTGTACAATGGAATGTAATGGTCGTCTCCCGATTTAATAGCTGCCAATAACTTCACTGGTCCTTTCTTTCCGTTGAACTCAACATCGAATTTCCATTGTGCAAAGCCCATGGGCGGAAATCCCTGCATGGCAACATCATCGAGACCTGGCACATTCCGCAGGCGGTCCACCAATGTTTGCACTTTATTCACTTCGCCTTCCCAATTTGTACGGAATGTGATCACAGATTCCGTTGAAAATCCACGGTCCGTTTTTCTTATGAAATCCATCTGGCTTCCGATCACCAGCGTGGCTATGATGAAAAACAGTGAAGCCGAGAACTGCAACACGATCAATGATTTTCGCAACGAGAATTGTCCGCGTCCCGCAGACATCTTTTTCCCTGAAAGAACAATCGCAGGCCTGTACGACGACATTACTAACGCCGGGTATGTTCCTGCGAGCAGTGAGATCGCTAATATTAACGCTCCGAAAAAGATCCATGTATCTGTCGCAAGAGGATTGAACGTAACTCCTTGTGGTATGAAGTCGGCGAACAACCACAATAATGGACGGATAAGGGCTACGCTAAGACATAATGAAATGAATGCAAGCACAAGTGTCTCTGATAAGAACTGTGCGATGATCTGGCGTTTCAAGCTGCCTACTACCTTTCGGATTCCAATCTCTCGTGAACGCCGAATCGATTGAGCAGTTGAAAGATTGATAAAATTGATGGCAGCAATGATCAATATAAATGCAGCGAGTGCGCTCAGCGAATAAAGCTTAGGCATCATTCCCGCACCACCCTCGTCGCCCATGAAGAAATGAATGTCGGCAAGTGGCTCGAGCGTGAACTTATATTCCTTGTGTCCACCCTTCTCAACAATGCGCGACAACTGCGTTTCGATTGCCTGGAGATTATCGCCTGGGCTTATTTTGATAAAGCCCTGCGACGCATGAGTCATCCAATCCCAGAGATCGGCATGAAGCTGCTTGAGCAGAAAAGTTCTTTCTATCGTACTGTAAGAAATAAATTCGGTGTGCGTGAAGTCGGAGTTACCGCTCCAGTCTTTTATAACACCGGCAACTGAAGTCGTCAGTGAATCATTATAGATGATGTTCTTACCGATGATGTCCTGCAGTTCAATCGTACCGAAGTAGGCTCGCGCACGGCTTTCGGTCAACACAACCTGCATTGGCTTCGCAAGAACACCCGGCTTTCCGGCAAGCCACCGGTACTGGAAAATTTTGAAGTAATCCGGGTTGGTGAGAATAACCTTAGTCGTGTTGCGATCGAAGTGTTTTTCTTGTCCATGGTCGGAAACAGTTGCCTTCGCATCGAACAGGTAATAGCCGGTAAATGCCTCACTCCCCGTTAAGTTATCATTGATCGTCGAAAATGCAGGCCCGCTAATGCATCCTTCGACCAGGTTTTTTGCCGGCTCGAATGTGCGCAGCCGGTAGATCCTTTCTTTATCCGGATGAAAATTGTCGAAGCTGAATTCATAACTGACTACCAGGTAGACAATGATACAAGCGCTGATGCCCAACGTAAGACCCAACACATTTATAGTTGTGTAGACTTTATTTCGTGTCATCATTCGCCACGCGATCATGAAATAGTTCTTTATCATATGAAGATTGATTGAGTCGTTTGAATGCGGATGGAAAGATGCACGTTCACGTCGCTTGCGGATTGCATAAGAAGCAGTCAGCGACAAAACCTGTCGCCAGTAGCAAGCTTTCGCGCGCCACGCCGGCATTCGCGTTAAGTTCCTCTCGAAGATCTCGTCCATGTCGCCCAGAAGGTCATCTACCTGGGCAGGACCACAATACCAAATGAAAAGGCGCTTCGCGAGTTTTGGAGCACGCATTCCTAAAGATATATGTTTCTATTTTTAAGAAGAAATGCTCAACGAGTAAATTTTACTCGTTTCTTAAAGAATCCACGGGATTGGCGGTTCCTACCTGCAGGGAATGGAAACTCACGGTGAGAACGGCAATTGTAAGGGCGAGAACACCACCGCCAGCGAACATCCACCATTCTATATCAATCCGGTGTGCGAACTCCTGCAGCCACTGGTCCATCATCAGCCACGCCAATGGAGATGCAACGGCGAAGCCGATTACCACCATCCAAACGAACTCGCGTGAGAATTGTATGAGGATGTTCGACAACGAAGCGCCGAGCACCTTTCGAATGCCTATTTCCTTCGCACGACGAACAGCCATGAAAGATGAAAGACCAAATAAACCCAGGCAGCCGATGAAGATCGACAGCGATGCGAAGATCGTGAAACCATGAAATACCATTGTCTCGATACCATATTGATATTCAAGAGCGTCGGTTAGAACCACGTGACTAAAAACTTTTTCGGGAGCGAATTCTTTCCATGTGCCCTCAAGCTCCGCGATCGTTGCGGGAGTAATATTGTTGACACGAACATACGCGCGACTCAGGATTGCGTTCCAGTTCATCAAAATGTCGGGAGTCGATTGTGAACGAAGCGATTGGTTTTGAAAATCTTTTACTACACCAACGACCGTCGCTTCTCCTTCATTGATCACCAACCGGTTTCCCAAAGCCTGTTCAGGAGTCCATCCTTTCGACCTGGCAACCTTTTCATTAATGATGAACTCATCGAAATGGTCTTTGACAACAGTGAAGTTGCGACCGGCGATGAGCTCGAGATCGAAGAACGGGATGTAATCAATATCCGTTACGACCATCAGCGATTCCTGGCTTTCGGCTTCAGGTTGTTGAGGAAGACGATAACTTGTTCCGTACGATCCGTCCACGCCAACCGGTGCATTCGACCCGAAGGTAACATCTCTCACATTCCCGTTGGCGCGAAGCCGGTTCCTGAATGCGTCCAGCTTTTGATCGTCCGGCACCGGCATCGAGATAATAGAAGTTGTTTCGAAGCCGAGATCCGTGCTGTTGAAATGATGGATCTGGCGCGCAACAACGATCGTTGCAATGATCAGCAGTTGAACGACTGCAAACTGGAACACGATCAATCCTCTGCGGAGCGAGAAAATATTTTGCCTGGTCTGTGTGATCTTGTTCTTCACTGCTTCGATCGGTTTGAAAGACGACAGCACTATGGCAGGATAGATGGCCGCAAGAAGGATCACCGAGACACCGATAATGACTACAAGTCCCACATCGCTCCAGCCAAACGTGAGCTGCATGTTGATCGATGAAAGATATTCATTGAATTGACGGAGCGCGAATTGGCTAAGACCAACGGAGATCAGCAGCGTAACAACGATCAACAAACTATGTTCATACACAAACTGTATGATCAGTCGCATGCGTGAGCTGCCCATTACTTTGCGAATACCAACTTCCTTCGAACGGGTAATCGCCCTGGCGGTGGAAAGGTTGATGAAATTTACTGCGGCAATAATAAGTATGAAGATGCCGACAGCACCTGCCGCCCGAAGCACCTTAAACGACATCGTATACGAGCCTGAAGCATTGCCATACATTGTTTCGTTGTGAATTTCTTTCAGCGGTTGAAAAAAATAAGCTATGCGACTGTCAACTTCAGGGCGTTGATATTTCTTCTTCCATGTTGCTATCTTCTGTTCGAGATCCACCTTTTCATCATTGTCCTTCAGCACCACAAATGTGCTTCCGCCATAGTTACCTTCCCAGTTGTTGGCCTGGTATGGATTGTTCTCCTTGAAAAATTCATACGGCACCAACATGTTATATCGAAGCACGGTGTTGCCGGGTGCATTCTTCACAACACCAGTCACAATAAGCGGATCTTTGCCATTCAACAAGATCGTCTTTCCCAGCATCGATGCGTATCCTTCTTTATGATCTTCTTTTATTCCGAATGCTTTCTCTGCTGTGACCTGGGTTAGTACAACAGAATTCTTAAGCTTCAACGCTTCGTTAGGATTGCCGGCGAGCCATTCCAGGTCGAAGACATGCGCATAGGCCGTATCAACAAACAACACGTAACGTTCTTCGAATCGTACAACTTCACCGTCACCACGATCAACAGCAAAGAAACGATCTGTTGGTCCCGCAGCCTGCGTTACGTGAGCGAAGTCACCAAAGTCATTGCGAAGAGCTTCTGCCAGCGGGTAGCACGTGGACTCCCAATGCAATGTTTGGTCGGGGTACTTTGTGTCTTGCACAACACGGAATGTATTGCCGGATTGCCGATGGAACGAATCGAAGCTTGACTCGTACCGGATAAAGATGCTGATGACGATCGTACAGGCAATACCGATCGACAATCCTGCGATGTTGATCAAAGCATGCGCCTTGTTCCTCAGGAAAATGCGCCACGCTGTTTTTAGATAGTTGAAAAGCATAAATGAATATCGCTCTTCAACTTCGGTTTTCAGTGTAAAAAGATGTCACAAAAAAAAGCTGCCCTAATGAGCAGCCTTTTCTTTCATTTAAAAAGAACCAATTACAACTTACCGGTCGATTTGCCTTCTTTGTCGGCAGCATCTTCGGCAGACCTGGCCATATCAAGATGATGTTGGAGCGTCGGCACTTTACCAGCAGCCCATGATTTAAGGTCGGGATCATCACCCTTGTCTGCTTCTTTCTTGAAAAGATCAATGTCCTTCTTATGGTCTTTTACCATGTGATCTGTAAAGGCCTGGTCAAAATCTTTTCCGCTTTTAGATGCGATATCGTCATACTTCTTTTGACAATCCTCACCCAACGTTGTGGGAAGTGAAATGTTCTTGGTTTGAGCAAGAGCTTTCAGTTCTTCATTAGCCTTCGTGTGATCTTCAACCAACATCTTTCCAAAATCTTTTACTTGTTGGGATACGCCTTTGCTTTGCGCCAGTTCGCCCAGTTGCACTTCGAGCATGCCGCCATCTGCAGCTTTCACAGCAAACTCAGCGTCGTCTTTAACATCCGATTTCTTGAACTTTTCATCATTCTGATCTTCTGCAGCTTTCTTGTCGTCAGTAGCAGAATTCTCGTTGTTCTTCGTGTTGCACGAAGCCACAAACATTATTGCGCTGACGAATAGTGCAGCGTTCATTATCATTCGTTTCATAGTATATATTTTTATTAGTTTCTTCCTATTTACTGCTACTGCTCTTCTTTGCTTTGGGAACTTTCATTCCCTTTTCTCTCGCTTCCGATAAGCCGATAGCGATTGCCTGTTTGCGGCTCTTCACAGTTTTACCGCTGCCACCGCTCTTAAGCGTTCCTTTTTTCATTCTTTTCACAGCGCTCCGCACTGTCTTCTGAGATCCCTTTGAATACTTTGCCATAACGTTTTTATTAAAATGATTATTTAACTGCACGAGAACGACGACGACGTTCATTGTCGCTAAGATCCTTGTGGTCGCGCCTGTTGTAATCGTCATAATCGCGATAGCCGGTGTTATCGCGGTGATATTGATTGTTATACTGGCTGTTGTATGATTTCCGATCCTCGGAATCTTTCTCCTGGAAAAAGCTTCCTTTCTTTGACCTGTTGTTCATAATGGTCGAATTAACTTTATGGTATTAGACAATTATTAATCCGCTATGTTCGATCGGCACATTCTCTTAATACGGCTTTAATGTTATTCGAATCGTTTTCTCCTTCTTATCATCAATACAGTGAAGGAAACCTCACAACTTAACTCGTGTTTGCGTCCACTGATCCATGAATAATGGTGCTTTGTCTCATTGCAAAACCTAAAAACGTTGTCCCTTCGTTGTGGTACTGAAACAACAGATTCCCCACACTTGTCACTAAAATGATACAACCACGGAATTTGGACGAAGGGTTATCACTAAAAGGCCACTATTAAAAACGTGGCACACATTTTAATAAGGGTTAAGCATCCCGTTGTACACATGAAGGGGTGAATGTGGATGGAGAGTGTACGACGGGCTTTTAAGATATTGAGGCACACCTGGTGCTAAAGATCTTTGGCGTATGCGATTGGACAGGTGCATCAGCAGGCGAAAAGTGTAGATAGATCATCCTGACAAATAAAAAATCACTACCGCATGCGCCAAAACAAATCATGAAAATGGACCGCTGGTAACGAGCCGGCGGTCCAAATTTTTAATCTCCCTCCTGACGTATTTATTTTTAATTCACGAATCAAAAAACCGTATGATAACTCGGGACGGGAATACCACAAGCTTATGGCAAAGCCACGCCAACGGTTTCAAACCAACGCTTGTATCTGACCAAAGAAAATTTGACGTTGCTATTGCTGGCGCAGGTATCACCGGTCTCACTACCGGTTTGTTGCTTCAACGCCTGGGCAAGTCGGTAATCATATTCGACTCATGGCACATTGGCTTCGGAACAACTGGCGGCACAACCGCTCATCTAAATACATTACTCGACACACCTTATCCGCAGATCATAGACGACTTCGGAAAAGAAAAAGCTAAGCTCGTAGCGCAGTCTGCCAAAGACGCTCTTCAGCTTATCGCGGATCATGTGTCGAAGTTCAACATACAGTGTGGCTACAGCGACGCGAATGCCTATTTGTATTCACAGAACCGCAAAGAAAACAACGAGCTCATCTCTATTCATGAAGCCTGCCGCGACGTGGGTATCGAAACAGAGTTTGTCGACACATTGCCACTCGATTTCAAGTTCGACAATGTGCTCATGTTCAAACACCAGGCGAAGTTCAGTCCACTCGATTATTTGTATGGACTCGCGCTGGAGTTCGAGAAGGCTGGCGGCGTTATTCGTCAGAACTGTCGCGTTAATGACGTGAATGGCAACGAGCCTCTGAATATTGAAACAACAGACGGCATGTTCGAAGCGAAATCATTCGTATTTGCAACGCACATTCCGCCCGGCGTAAATCTCCTGCATTTACGTTGCATCCCGAATCGCAGCTATGCAATGAGCGTTCGTCTCAACAACGGCAATTATCCTGAAGGTCTCATTTACGACATGAAGGATCCATATAATTATTATCGCACACAAATCATCGACGGCATCAATTATCTGATCATTGGTGGTTTCGACCATAAAACAGCACACAAGTCGAACACATCCGAAAGCTTCCTTCATCTCGAAGCACATATTCGTGAACATTTTGATGTTGCCGAGATCACCCACAAGTGGTCATCACAGTATTATGAATCGGTAGACGGGCTGCCATACATCGGTCACCTGCCCGGCAAAGAAGAGAATGTTTATGTTGCAACCGGCTTCGGTGGAAACGGTATGACTTATAGTCACGTGGCTGCACGGGTGATCGCACACCTGATCATGAAATTACCCGATCCATACAATGGTGTATTCCATCCTTCGCGGATCAAACCCGTTGCAGGCTTCAGCAACTTCATTGCTCACAATGCAGATGTCGTTAAACAATATTCACACAAATGGCTGCCGCTCGACCAGATCGAAGAGTTGAGTGAGCTCGCACCCGGTGAAGGCCGCGTTGTTAAGTTCAATGACGAGAGTGTGGCTCTTCATAAAGACATGAATGGCGGATTGCACGCGGTACGACCGATATGCACTCACCTTGGATGCACGGTGTCATGGAACATGGCCGAGCAAAGTTGGGACTGCCCCTGTCACGGAGCGCGCTATTCAGTAGATGGCGAAGTACTGAATGGGCCGGCCAGTAAAGATCTGGAGAGGATCGATGTGGAAGAACCAAATCAATCGACTCCAAATCAACCAAGTCCAAAGCCGATAGAGCATTAATTTATTCGGAGCGAAGAACATCTACAGGGTTCGTTGTCGCAGCACCGAGCCCTTTTGATATTACAGTCGACAACACAATTATAGTTGTAACAACCAGGCCGGCTCCGAAATACAAAACATTCCATTCAATTTTGTAAGCGAAACCTAGCAGCCATTGATTGATGATCAGCCACGTTAACGGTGCTGATATCACGAACGCAATGCTCACCAGCACGAGATATTCTTTCGAAAGCAGGTAAAGAATATTTCTTACCGATGCTCCTAATACTTTACGGATCCCTATCTCGCTCATTCGTTGCCCGGCAATAAATGAGATCAATCCCCAAAGGCCGATCATCGCCGTAGCAATTGAAAGAACAGAGAATACGAAGAATACTTTTCCCAGTCGTTGTTCTTTATCATAAACATGCTGAATGGCCTGGTCGAGAAACTGGAACTGGAAAGGTTTATCGGGTTCTATCTTCTTCCATTCGCGTTCCATCGCAACCAGCGCTTCAGAAGTTCTTCCCTGGTCAACATTCACAGCAACATACCAGTACGGACCACCGAACCAGATCACGATAGGATCGATCTGCTTTTGCAGCGGCTCGAAGTTGAAATCTTTCACAACACCGATCACGCTTCCGTGTTTCTCTTTGCGGAACGAATGATCGATCGCTTTACCGATCGGATCTTCCCAACCGAATGTCTTTGCGGCAGCTTCGTTGATAATGAAACCCGAGATCGAATCGGTCGACACGTCACGCGAGAAGTCGCGGCCTTTCACAACTTCCAATCCCATCGTATTCACGAAGTCGTGAGTTACATTAAGCATCTTCACAAACTGTGTTGCCTCGTGACCTTCAACGTCGAACGACATAAACTGAACTTCACGACCGATAGGCTCCGACACAGACGACACGTTGCGAATGGAACTCTCGGCCAGCATCGCGTTCTTAAATGCATAGTACGACTTCACGAGCTTCGTATCGCGAACGGTGAGTAATACAACCTGGTCTTTTTCGTAGCCGAGGGGCCTGTCCTGGATGTACCTCAGTTGTTCGAAGATCACAACAGTTCCAATCACGAGGAAGATGGCTATCGCAATCTGCATTCCCACCAACGCCTTTCTGAATCGCGCTCCGCCCTGTCCTTGTTTCCAAATGCCTTTCAGAACCCGTTGTGGGTCGAGAGACGAGATGAACAGCGCAGGGAAAACTCCCGAGATAAGCCCGGTGACGATCGTGAAGAGTATGATGCCTGCAAGCAGCCACACATCGCGACTGATAACGATGTCCAGCGGAGCATCGAGCAATGCGCTGAATAATGGCAATGAGATCTGCAGCAACACGAATGCAATCACGAGCGACAACAAACAAATGGCAATTGCTTCCATGAGGAATTGCCAGCGGAGTTGCGATTTCAGTGCACCTAATACCTTACTGATACCAATTTCTTTGAATCGTCCCGACGCCATCGCCATAGAGATGTTGATGAAGTTGATGGCGGAGATCAGGAGAACGAGAACGCCTACTGAAATGAAAATATACAGGTTGCCGATGTCACCATTTTGAACGAGGTCGGTATTGTAGTCGAACTTCGAATACAGGTGTACTTTCTCCATAGGTTGAAGAAAGAAGCGAATATTATTTTCCTTTTGTTCGTTCGGGATCTTTTCGGTTGCGAGGTCGTTGATCCCTTTCTCAATTACCGCCACCTGGTTGGGATCTTCGACGATCATGTAAGTCCAGAACCAGTCGATGTTCCAGCTTTCGAGCATCTTCGGATTCTGATAAGCCATCGGTATCAGGAAGTCGAACTGAATATGCGTATTGGGCGGAAGGTCTTTCAACACGCCGGTAACTTCGAGGTCGGTGCGGCCATTGAAGTTGAGGAGCTTACCGAGAGCCTGCTCTTCTCCGAAATATTTTTTGGCCATCGATTCGGTAATAACAACCGAGTTGATGTTCGAGAGTGCCTTTGTTGGATCTCCTGCGGCGAACTGAAAGTTGAAGAGATCGAAGAATGTCGAATCTCCGAAGATCACTTTTTGTTCGTAGTGAACTTTGTCGCCATAACGGAATGTGGGTTCGAGTCGCGAGTATTTGAAATTGTAAATTCTCGTGTACTTACCGATCGATGGGAACATCTCCCCCATGATGGGCGCAATAGATGGGTAGGTGGTCGGGATGTGATTGTCGGTCCCACCAACGGTCGATGATGCCGTGATCCTGTATATCGACTTCGAATGGGTGAACATCTTGTCGAAACTTAGCTCGTGACGCACGTAGAGGGCGATCACTATAAAACACGAAAGGCCCACTGAGAGGCCTGCGATGTTAATGATGGAATGCGTGAGGTGCTTGCGCATGTTGCGAAGCATCATTTTGAGATTGTTCCGGAGCATTGGGTGTAAACGGGGTAAGATGGTGCCGCGTTACAATTTTTTACATACTCTCACGGAAGCCACGGAAAACACGGAAAATATGCAGGAGCTTTTTAAAAGAGCTATTTCAACCTTCCGTGTTTTTGTGTTTTCCGTGAGAAAAACTTGTGTCCCCGTGAGAAAAATTGTTTTTCACGTATTTGTTCTACAATTTAGTAACATAAATGAGCAACACACCGCCAAAATTTGCAACCAGGCTTCTGTTAAAATTCCTTCGCGACGATCTTGCCGAGGAGGTTGTAGGCGACCTGGAAGAAAAATTTCGCGAGAACCCATCGCGTCTCACCTACTACTACCAGGTATTCAATTACCTCCGCCCTTTCGCGATGCGTAAAAAAAGACTTCACCCCGCAACACATATTGATATGTTTAAAAACTATTTCAAGATCGGCTTTCGTCAAATGGCGAAGAATAAAATGTATTCCACCATCAACATCGGCGGCTTTGCAGTGGGCATCGCTGCATGTTTGTTATTGGCAATCTACATCTATGGCGAACTCAATTACGATAAGTTCTATGTGAACCAGGACCGCATCTATCGCGTGGTTGAACATCATGAGTACGATGGCCAGCACTATTCCGGCGTGCACATGGCTCACCCGTTTGGCGATGCCTTAAAAGAACTGTATCCCGACCTGGAGCAGGTTGGCTACTACAACGACAACCCAAACTTTGGAGCTGCCACTAACGAAGTTCGCCGTACCGATCGCCTCAACAACACACATGAAGATAAGATTGCGTTTGTCAACCAGGGACTGTTAGATGTTCTTGACGTACAATTTGTGAAGGGCAATCCTCACAAGGCGCTCAATGATCGTAACACGATCGTTATCACAGAGAGCATTGCAAAAAAATATTTCGGTGATGACGAAGATCCTATCGGGAAGTCTTTGATCCTGAATGATAATAAAAGCAAAGTATACGCTATCACCGGGGTAGTGAAAGATTTCCCATCGAACTCACACATCCAGTTCGACTTCATGATCTCTTCGGAGGATGACATCCTGTTTGGTGGTGAAAGAACAAGCTGGTGCTGCAACAACTGGATGAATTACGTTCGGGTAAAACCCGGGACGGACATCGCGGCACTCGAGAAAAAATTCGAGCGCATCACGGAAACCTACATGTTACCCCAGGCGCTGAAGCGTAATGCCGGTAAGCTGGAACTTGATTGGGTAAAAAGTTTCCGATATGCCCTCCAGCCGGTCGATGAAGTTTATCTCAATGTAGATGAGATTCATGATGGCGTCGCTCACGGCGACATTCGTTTCATCTGGTTGTTCGGCAGCATTGCTACGCTCATTCTTTTTCTTGCCTGTATCAACTTCATCAATCTCTCAACGGCACGTTCGGCCAACCGCGCGAAGGAAGTTGGGATCCGTAAAACGATCGGCTCGCTCCGCGCTTCGATCGTGAGGCAGTTCCTGGCCGAGTCGTTCATGTTTAGCATCATCGCGTTGGTGATCGGCATTGTGCTGGCGCAACTGATGATACCTATCTTCAACAACCTCGTTGGTAAATCACTTTCATTTCCATGGACGCAGTGGTGGATCATTCCGTGTCTGCTTGCCAGTGCACTTTTGATCGGATTTATTGCAGGCGTTTATCCCGCATTCTATTTATCGGCATTCCGGCCCGTGAAAGTGTTAAAGGGAGGTGTGTCGACCGGCGCACGAAACACCAGGGTTCGCAGCGCACTGGTGATCTTCCAGTTTACCATCTCCATCATGTTGATAGTAGGCACTATCATCATCGAGCGACAAATGCAATATGCCTTGAACAAAGACCTCGGCTTCGATAGAAACAACGTAATGATCCTTCATGGGACAATTACACTCGGCAACCAGGTCAATACATTCAAGGAAGAATTGAAGAATCTCGCCGATGTGAGATCAGTATCCGGCAGCAACTACCTGCCTATCAACGACGGCAAACGCGACGGCGGTTCGACAAAGGTGGAAGGAGCGCCCGGACTCGAAGTTAATAGCCAACAATGGGAAGTCGACACAGAGTATATCAGGACAATGGGCTTCAGGATCTTTGCCGGCCGCGATTTCGATCCGAAGATCGCTTCCGATTCATCTGCGATGATCATCAACCAGACCATGGCAAAACAATTCACCATCGATGATCTCATCGGAAGAAAAGTTACGAATTACGCAGGAACATTTACGATCATCGGCATTGTCGAAGATTTTCATTTCGACGCACTCACACAACAGATCGCACCGGTGTCGATGTTCGTTACCAAACGGATTCCCAACATCGTTTCAGTAAAGCTCTCTTCGAACGACATTCCCGCTGCGATCGAATCGGTTTCACGCACATGGCAAAAGCTGTCGCCGAATCAGCCCATCAGTTACGAATTTCTCGACGACCGTTATGAGCACACTTATAACGACGTGAAACGTTTCGGCCTGATCGTGAAAATATTCACCTCGCTCGCGATCATCGTGGCGTGTCTCGGCTTATTTGCGCTCTCTGCCTTCATGATCGAGCAACGTGGCAAAGAGATCAGCATCCGGATGGTGTTGGGCGCCCCGGTTGCAAACATACTCCGCCTCCTTTCACAAAACTTCGTGATGCTGGTCGCGATCTCTTTCGTGATCGCAGTGCCGTTTGCCTGGTACCTGATGGATACGTGGCTGCAGGACTATGCCTATAAGATCGACATTACGTGGGATGTGTTTGTGATAACGGGAATGTCGGCACTTGCGATTGCTTTGTTAACTATAAGTTATCAGTCGGTGAAAGCTTCTTTAATGAACCCGGTGGTGAATTTGAAGTCAGAATAAAACAGGAGAACAGCAGAATATCCAACAGCAGAACAGCAGAAGTTCAGGTTCCGACAACCATCGAAGCACCGTAACTTCTGCGGTTCGATTTCGATATTCCTCTGTTCTTCTGTTTCCTCAGAATAGGATCATAACCCCACCCAACCCAATCATAAACCCCAACATGCCTCCATACGCCACCTCCCTAGGTGTATGCGCATCCAGTTGCAGCCTCGACGACATCACCACGCCCGCCACCAGCGTTACGCCAATCGTTGGGTACACCAGCATGCCGTCGTCGGACGCATTGTTCAGCGCAAGCAGGATCCCTATGAGGCCGCAAATAGCCACGCTGTGAACACTGATCTTGTAAAAGAAGGTAATGACCGTCGACACAATGACCATAATGGTAATGATCTCCATTAGCTTCACCACGTTGGGCACGTGATAGTTCTTGAAGAACATGTACGTCACCACCACGTACAGTATCGTAACAAAAATGAACGGCATGATCCGGTCCTTTCGATTGAACATCTGTATGTCTTTGATCGTGCCGGTGATCTTGAAGAGAATGAAGTTAAGCGACGGCAGCACGAACGTCATCAGCAACATCAGCCCTATAAATAACTTCGATGGTAAGATCGGGTAGAGTATTTCCGGAAGGAAAAGTGAGAGGATGATAAAAAGATAGGTGGTCACCAGCAGCGGGTGAAAGACCACAGAAATAAACCTGGCAATGGAATTCAAGGGAGAAGGCAGAAGTTTCCGTAAAACTAAAGCTCCTTCCTTAGTCGCGCAACCGGAATATTCATTTGCTCGCGATACTTGGCAACGGTGCGCCTCGCGATATTATAGCCCTTTTGGTTCAACAGCTCCTCGAGCTTGTCGTCAGAATACGGTTTGCTCTTGTCTTCCGCCTCGATCAGCTCTTTAATGATCTGTTTCACCTCGCGACTACTTACTTCTTCGCCGGAATCGGTGGCGATACCTTCTGAGAAGAAATATTTCAAAGGATAAACACCGAAGTCGGTCTGAACGGTTTTACTGCTTGCAACACGGCTTACGGTAGAGATGTCCATGTTGATCATCTGCGCGATGTCTTTCAGGATCATTGGCCTGAGTTTGGTCTCATCGCCTTCCAGGAAATATTCGTACTGGAAGTCGACGATTGCTCTCATTGTCTTGAGCAGCGTCTGTTGTCTTTGCTTGATGGCATCGATGAACCACTTGGCTGCATCGAGCTTTTGTTTCACAAAACTTACTGCCTCTTTCAGCTTCTTGTCTTTCTTGTCGCTCTTGTCGTAAGCTTTAAACATTTCGGAATACGAACGGCTGATGCGAAGCTCGGGGGCATTTCGTGAGTTCAGTGAGAGTTCGAGCTTGCTGTTGTTGTTCGTAAGAATGAAGTCGGGGATCACATACTGGTTCTTCACCATACCAGAAACGCTCTCGCCACCTGGCTTGGGATTCAAACGAACAATTAGTTCGATCGCATCTTTGATATAATCCTCGTCATCGAGGTCGAGTTTCTTAAGGATCTTGGGATAGTGTTTCTTGGTGAACTCTTCGTAGCATTCTGTTAGGATCCTTTTCGCAACGATCACATCCACGTCTTGTCCATCATCTATCCTTTCGAGTTGAAGGAGGAGGCATTCCTGCAGGCTGCGTGCAGCAATACCGGCGGGATCAAACTTCTGTATCAACAGGAGGATGTCTTCAACTTCTTCGATGTTGGTGTGAATATTTTGTGAGAAGGCAAGGTCATTAACGATAGCTTCGAGATCGCGACGAATGTATCCGTCGCCTTCGATACTTCCGATGAGTTGTTTGCCGATAGAATACTTGCGATCGTTGAGTCCGAGAAATCCGAGTTGAGTGATCAATGTTTCCTGCAACGAGCTCGATGTTGCGATAGGCATCTCTTTGTCGTCGTCATCGTCGCCATCGTAAGTTTTATAACCACTGTAGTCGTCGTCGCGGAGATAATCTTTTATATCGAGATCATCATCTTTTGCTGCTGTACTTTCTTCCTGGCTTTCGTCTGGCGTCTCTTGTGTTTCGGGTGCTTCTGCCTCTTGAGTCTCGGGTGTTTCCTGTTCGTTATCGTCCGAACCTTCCTCGAGAACAGGGTTCAATTCCAATTCTTCCTCCACCCTCTGCTCGAGCTCGGCGGTCGGCACCTGCAACAGTTTTATGAACTGAATTTGCTGTGGCGACAGCTTTTGTTGTAACGATTGATTTAATCCGAGTCTCTGCATTTATCTGTTTCGATGAATCAAATTTAGCATCATTAATTCTTCAATTACTAGGGGAATTCGCGCTTATTTTTGAATAATATTTTCTTGATGAAATAGCGCCCCAGTGTGTGCCCCATCTTGTTTCTTCAATTACCCAACTTGTCCGCCGATTAGGCGGATATGCTTTGATAAAGCGCTTAAATTGACTTTTTTTGCAGCCGATGAAACGAACAAAAATTAAAGAATTATTGAGCTCCACGCCTTCCGGACAGAAGGTTTTAGTGCGTGGTTGGGTAAGAACGTTCAGAAACAACCAGTTTATTGCCATCAACGACGGATCTACGATCCAAAATATACAGGCGGTTGCTGCATTGAATTCTTTCGATGAAAATCTCCTGAAACGTATCACTACCGGTGCTTGTGTTTCCGTTGAAGGCGAGCTTATCGCGTCGCCTGCGAAAGGCCAGGCTGTCGAAGTGAAAGCGACTAACATCGAGATCCTTGGTGACTGTGATGCAGAGAAGTTTCCTCTTCAACCAAAGAAGCATTCACTGGAATTCCTTCGTGAGATCGCATACCTGCGCGGCCGCACCAACACCTTCGGAGCAGTGATGCGCATTCGTCATGCAATGGCATTCGCAGTTCATAAGTTCTTCAACGACCGCGGCTTCTTTTACCTGCATACTCCCGTTATCACCGGCTCCGATGCCGAAGGTGCCGGCGCCATGTTCCGCGTAACAACTCTCGATGCCGAGAAACCTCCGCGTGACGAGAATGGTCATATCGATCATAAACAGGATTTCTTCGGTAAAGAAACCAACCTCACCGTATCCGGTCAGCTCGAAGGCGAAACGTATGCCCTTGCGTTAGGCGAGATCTATACGTTCGGTCCTACGTTCCGTGCGGAGAACTCGAACACCGCGCGACATCTCGCCGAGTTCTGGATGATAGAACCCGAAATGGCATTCTACGATCTGCAGGACAACATGAAACTCGCGCAGGATTTTCTTCAATACCTCGTGAAGTATGCGTTGGACAACTGCGCCGAAGATCTCGAGTTTCTCGAAAAGCGCGCAACGGAAGAAGACGCCGCCAAGCCACAAGATCAACGCAACGAACTTACACTCACACAGCGATTGAAGTTCGTAATGGAAAACGACTTCGAAAGAATTTCATACACAGAAGCGATCAGCATCCTCCGCGAATCGAATCCCAACAAGAAGAAGAAATTCTCCTACATCATCGATCAGTGGGGTGTCGACATTCAAAGTGAACACGAACGTTTTCTTGTTGAGAAACACTTCAAGAAACCCGTGATACTTTACAACTACCCGAAAGACATCAAGTCGTTCTACATGCGACAGAACGAAGATGACAAGACCGTTGCCGCTATGGATGTGTTGTTCCCTGGCATCGGCGAGATCATCGGTGGCTCGCAACGCGAAGAACGTTACGACAGGTTATTGAAGCGAGTAAACGAACTGAACCTGCCCGAGAAAGATCTTTGGTGGTATATGGACCTTCGCAAGTACGGATCGGCTCCGCACAGCGGCTTTGGATTGGGCTTCGAAAGATTGATGTTGTTCGTTACGGGTATGACTAACATCAGGGATGTGATACCCTACCCGAGGTTCCCGGGTAACGCAGAGTTCTAATCCCGTCAGTAATTAGTAGCAGACATCGAAAGAAAAGAGCAACGGGATCCCCTAAATCGACGCACGAGTTAATTACCGTTAGCGCCGGGTCTGTAATTAACCCTTGTGATATGGATTAGCGAAGGACTGGGCTTCTTCTTCGTCCTGAACTTTGCTTTTCCTTTTTTCCGAAAATAATAAGCATCCGACTTCATTGCCACGGGGCAACTTTCTTCAGTCGCACAACTGCCGAGAAGCACGAGGCTTGCGAGGAGCGCTATTACTATAGTCTTGAACCTCATTCTTTTCAAAAATAGGAATTAAATTGCATCATGCGAAAACATTACTCCATCACCCTTCTGTTTGCCTTCCTGGCGCTTGTTACCTATGGTCAAAAGTTCGATGCCAGCAGGATCAAAACCCACATTAAAACACTGGCGAGCGACGAATATGAAGGTCGCGGAACAGGCTCTCCAGGCGAGAAGAAAGCAAACGACTATATCGAATCTCAGTTCAAGAAGATAAAACTCCTTCCCAAAGGAGAAACAGGCTACGACCAATCATTCCCCTTCAAAGGTGGTGTTCATGGCACTGGTGCCGAAGGTACCGCCACCAACATTGCCGGGTATATTGATAACGGGGCAGAGTACACTATTATTATCGGCGCTCACTACGATCACCTTGGTCTTGGTAATGATGGCAGCTCACTCGATGCCAATCCGCAGAACAAGATCCACAACGGCGCAGATGACAACGCTTCAGGCACTGCCGGCGTTATCGAACTCGCGCGCTACTTCCAGGAGAACGGCAAGAAAGAACATTACAACTTTCTGTTCCTTTGCTTCAGCGGTGAAGAGCTCGGTCTCTATGGCTCGAAGTATTATACGGAACACCCAACGATCGATCTTGCAAAGGCTAACTTCTATATCAACCTCGATATGGTTGGAAGATTGGATCCCGATAAGAAAACATTAGAGGTGATGGGAACCGGGACAAGTCCTGTTTGGGAACCGCTGCTTCAAAAGCTTTCTAATGACAATGTGAAGATCAAAACCGATTCATCGGGAACAGGTCCTTCCGATCACACATCATTTTATTTGAAGAACGTTCCGGTGCTTCATTTCTTTACAGGATCGCATTCAGATTATCACAAACCTTCCGATGATTACGATAAGATCAATTACGAAGGAGAAACGGAAGTGCTCAAGATCATTGCACAAGTGATCGAATCACTCGACGCTCAACCAAAACTTCAATTCTTAACAACAAAAAGTAAATCGATGTCAACACGTTCGTCATTCAAAGTTACAATGGGCATTATGCCCAGCTACACCGCCGATGAAGAAGGTCTGAAAGTAGACGGTGTTTCCGATGGCAAACCAGCAAGCAAGGCCGGGATCCTTGCCGGTGATGTTATTATACAGATGGGCGAAGTTGTAGTGAAAGACATACAGAACTACATGGAGGCGTTGGGCAAGTTCGAGAAAGGACAGACGGTTCCCGTAAAGGTGAAGCGTAAAGGAGAAGTAGTGACTCTGAATGTGACGTTTTAAAATGAAGTCCTTCGCCAGCGACAACTACTCAGGAGTTCATCCTGAGATCATGAAGGCATTGCAGAATGCAAACGAAGCTCACGCCGGTTCTTACGGCAACGATCATTACACAGCAAGAGCAGTAAGCAAATTCAAAGAGTTCTTCGGCGATAATATCGAAGTCTTCTTCGTGTACAATGGAACTGCCGCCAATGTCCTTGGGTTAATGACGCTCAGGCGATCGTTTAATTCGATCCTTTGTGCCGAAGGAGCTCACATCAACGTAGATGAGTCTACGGCTCCTGAAAAATTTCTCGGGTGCAAGCTGGTCACGATCCCATCTCCCGATGGAAAGATTGCTGCACAACAAGTGCGCGACAAAATCCAGCGAACCGGCGATCAGCATCACCCGCAAGCAAAGGTTGTTTCAATAAGCCAGGCAACGGAGTATGGCACCGTCTATAATCCCGGAGAATTAAAGGCGCTTTCTGAGTGTGGTCTGCATCTGCACATGGATGGATCGCGCATCGCAAACGCCGCCGTTACTTTAAACAAAACCTTTAGCGAAATCACAGAGCACGTAGACGTGCTTTCATTTGGTGGAACGAAGAATGGGTTGATGTTTGGCGAGGCCATTGTTTTCTTAAAGCCGGAACTTGCAAAAGATTTCATGTACCAGCGCAAGCAGGGAATGCAGCTTGCTTCGAAGATGAGATTCATCTCTGCGCAGTTCGAAGCACTGCTCACGAACGATCTCTGGAAGAGAAATGCAACGCACACAAACGCGCTTGCGAAGTTATTAGGCAGTGAGCTCAGTAAGATTGAAGGAATTACCGTTACCCAAAAGATAGAAGCAAACGGCGTGTTTGCCATCATGCCTGCTCATATCATCGAGCCGCTGCAAAAAGAATATCCCTTTTACGTCTGGGTCGATAAGATCAACGAAGTAAGATTAATGTGCAGCTGGGACAGTACCGAAGAAGAAGTGAGGAAATTTATCGAAAAAGTAAAAGCACTTCTTCGATAGGACACCGTTTACCGGATACCGCTCACCGTTTACTTCTTCTCGACAGCATGACCTCCGAATTCATTCCTCAGCGCTGCAACAACCTTCCCGGCAAACGTATCTTCTTGCTGGGATCTGTATCTCATCAATAATGACATTGTAATAACCGGTGTAGGTACACCAAGTTCCAACGCAGTATCAATCGTCCACTTGCCTTCGCCCGAAGAGTGCATGATGCCTTTTATCGATTGAAGATTCTTGTCCTTCGAAAGCGCATTCTCTGTCAACTCCATCAACCAGGCCCGGATTACGGATCCGTGATTCCAGACTTTTGCAACGGCAGCGAGATCGATCTGGTCGTTGTATTTATGAAGCACTTCCATGCCTTCGGCAATCGCCTGCATCATACCGTATTCAATCCCGTTGTGGACCATCTTGGTGAAGTGACCACTTCCAAGTTTGCCACAATACAAATAACCATCGGGAACCGAGATCGACTTAAATAACGACTCGCAGTAATCGAATGCTTCCTTCTTTCCGCCGATCATCGTGCAGGCTCCATTCAGAGCGCCTTCAACGCCACCGCTTGTACCGCAATCGAGATAATGAACACCGAGTTTTTCAAGATCGCGTCCGCGTGCAAGCGTGTCTTTGAAATGTGAGTTGCCACCATCGATAACAATATCGTCGGCCTGGAGATGTTCCTTGAGAGTCGACAAGATCACGTCGACAGTTTTACCTGCCGGCACCATGACCCAGATAACACGGCGGCCTGGAAGTTTGCTGGTGAGATCGGCGATAGACGGAGCTGTGGCAACGCCTTCTGTAACGATCTTTTCCATGGCTGCTTTGTTGATATCGAAAGCAACCACCTGGTGATTTTTGTTCTTGAAATTGAGAGCGAGGTTGTACCCCATCTTTCCCAATCCAATGAGCCCTATCTGCATGGGGTTGGTGTTTTGTGTACTGTTTTGAACTGCCAGTTTACGATTAAGAATGCTGTAAACGAACGATATTCGAAAATTCTTTCTCTAAAAGCCGTGTCGATCTTGAAAAGATCCCAAAGACATCATCATAAAGAGGTAGTAGACTTGCATCAGGTTCGAAAACCAGCTTCTTTTCGGAGCCTTCGAACGATGTAGCAATACCCAGGCTTTTGAATGCAACAAGTGCAGCGCCCAACGACGACGCATCATTTACATCGTGCAAGGTGATGCTCTTCTGAAGCACGTTGGCCATCATTTGTAACCATTCGGGAGACCTTACGAAACCACCGCTGGCGAGTATGCCCGTAACCTGTTCAATAGACTGCTCAATACTTTCAACAATACTTCGCACCTCCAGGCAAATGCCTTCAAGCAGCGCGCGCATCAGGTGCTGTTGCGTATGATGTTGCGCTAATCCAAAGAATACTCCGCGGAGATCGGGATTATAATGCGGGGCACGTTCGCCAAAAACAAAAGGAAGAAAGATAAGTCCGCCCGCACCTGGATCGACAGCCGAAGCGACATTCGCAAACTCGGTGATACTGGACGACCCTGAATAAAAATTCTTACAGAACCAATTGAGCAATACCGTACCGTTGTTCGTAGCTCCGCCAGATATGAAAGTATGTTCGTCGAGACGATAGTTGAAAGTGCGCTGCTTCGGATCGGGTGCGTATGATTTCGAAGCCATTCGTACTGCGCCACTGGTTCCTATCGTTAACGATAACCTTCCTTTTTCCATTGCATTACTTCCAAGGTGTGCGAGGCATCCATCGCTTGCACCGGGAATAACCGGAATGTTAGTATCGAGACCTAATGATGATGCAAGTTCTTTTTTAATTCGTAGCTCCTGGTTGTATGGAGAAACACATCGCGATAACTTATCACCAGTGATACCTGCAACTTCAAGTGCTTGTTGTGACCAATCCAGCTTATGAACATCGAACAGCCCCGACGATGAAGCAACAGAGTAATCGACATGAGTCTGACCACAAAGAACGAGGAATAAATATTCTTTGATAGAAATAAACTTCGAAGCATTCTTAATGAGATCCGGTTCGTTCTCGCGTATCCACATCAGTTTACACAATGGCGACATTGGGTGAATGGGCGTCCCGGTGATGTTATAGATCTCGCTGCCGACAGCGCTCTTCTGAAGTTTCTTTGCTTGTTCAGTGCTGCGCATGTCCGACCAGAGAATGAGTGGCGTAAGCGGAGTGCCTTTGGCGTCGACTGCCATCATGCTGTGCATGGCGCTGCTCACGCCAATGCCATCAACATCACCTGCGAATTGTTCTTTCGCTGACTTAATGATCTTGAGGATCCCGTTAACAACGACATTAGGATCCTGTACAGCAAAACCTGGTTGAGGAAAATCGGTGGGATAGAATTCCTGCGCGGAAGCAACTACTTTACCATCGTCGGAAACAATAAGCACTTTGGCACTTGTTGTTCCAATGTCAATAGTGAGAACGTGCCGCGTATTAGCGCTTGAGGAATTTGATTGTGCTGCGGCTGTTGGATTCTCCATCTCTGACAGCCAAAAGATAATACCCAACGGGGAGATCTCTCACTTTCAGACGAATTTCATATTCGTCGATGGTTTCAGATTCTACTTCGACAGCGTTACCGATCACGTTGTGAACAGTAAGTTTCGCCTTCCTTGCAATGGGGTTTTCGAACTTAACGTTGAGGTATTCGATCGCGGGATTCGGGAAAATCGAGACTGATTTTACGAGATCGATGGTGGGGGCGCCAGACGCAGTCATCTCGTCTTTCTGCTGGGCATGGGCCGAAAGGCCTATAACCGCCAGGGCGAGTATGAAAAATAGGGTTTTAACGCTCTTCACTTTCTTTTATTACGTCAGTGTGTACCCTTTGGATACAATTTGTAAGCCAAAGGTTTGAAATTCAATCCAAAAATCTACGAAATGGCACAACTGCCCCGAGGATTCATCGATGGATGTACAAATTTCGAAGATTAACGACCGAAGCTTTGCCCCAAATTTTCCACAATGTCGCCTGCGAGGACCGAGTTTTCACCAATTTTGGCCGTTGCGAGGTCTCCAGCCTTACCATGAGTAAAAACTCCGGCGATGGTGGCCTCCAGGGCAGAAGATCCCTGTGAAAGCAGGCCGGTAAGCACCCCAGTGAGCACATCGCCACTGCCACCCTTGGCCATACCCGGGTTCCCGGTACTGTTAAAATAGACCTCGCCGTTGGGTGCGGCAATAGAAGTATGAGCGCCCTTCAGTACTACTACACATTTCGTCTGGGCAGCGAGTTTCTTCTGGAGATCAAGTCGTTCGAAGTCATCTTTCCATTCGCCAACCAGGCGCCTGAACTCTCCCGGGTGTGGCGTGAAAATGCTGCCTGCGGGAACGAGATGAAGAAGCTCGCGGGCGCTGCTGAGAATATTGAGTGCATCGGCGTCGATAACCATGGGCTTACCCGCCTGCAAGATCTTCCGGAGCCCATTGACAGTTGATGCGGTAATGCCAAGACCCGGGCCGATACCAATTACATCATAGTTGCTAACATCGCCTGCATCGCTAAAGTGATCTTCATTGACATCGACCGTTGCCATGGCCTCGGGAACAGATGTCTGAATAATGTTGTAACCACACTCCGGAACATGAACCGTGAGAAGGCCGGCGCCACTGCGCAACGTTGCTTTCGCCGCTAATACACAGGCGCCCATTTTTCCCAGGCTTCCTGCAATCAATAGAGCACGACCAAAATCTCCTTTATGGGCAAACTTGTCTCTCTTCTTTATCGAGATCTGATCAACATAGGAATATTTCGAAGCAGTATTGAATGCTTTGTGTAAACCTATGTCCACAACCTTCCATTCGCCAACATACTCTGCGGTCTCCGGCATCATGAAGGCAAGCTTTGGAACCTGAAACGTAATTGTATAGTCGGCTTTAACGATATCACCAGTTGAATGAGAATCTATCATCAATCCCGAGGGAACATCGACCGATACTTTAATAGCGGAAGAAGAATTTATTTTTTTTATGATCTCACTTTCTGCGGGCCGTGAGAGACCTGTTCCGAAGATGGCATCGATGATGATTGTGAATCGATCTAAGCTAAATTGATCATCAAGGTTAAAGACGCTGACGTCGTACTCTCTTTGCTTTAGAATTTTAGCTATTACTTTACCATCACCACCATTATTTCCTTTACCACAAACTATGGCAATCTTTTCGTGCGTATTGAATTTCGTAACGAACCAATTTACAAATGCATTGCTTGCACGCTCCATCAACGCCTCGGGCGAAATGGGTTCGTTAGCGATTGTGAAAGCATCCCAATCTCTTATCTGTTGTGCACTCAATAGCTTGATCATAAACTAACGGTCAACTTCTCCCAACACGATGTCGAGTGAACCGACGATTGCGATGAGATCAGCAATAAGCACGCCTTTACTTAATTCGGGAAGTATAGAAAGATTGACGAAACAGCATGACCGTGCCTTGCAACGGAAGGGAATATCGCTTTTACCATCGGCGCGGAAGAAAAATCCCAACTCACCTTTCGGATTCTCGGCACGCACGTAAAGATCCTGCGCCACTGGACGGATCTTCTTAGGAACGAGTGCCTGCGGATCGAAGTCACGCGTGCGTTTGTGATCGCCGGTAAGCTTTGAAACACACTGTTCGATAATGCGGAGCGACTCATGGATCTCGCGAACACGAACCCATGTGCGGTCCCAGCAATCGCCAACGGCGCCCATCTTGCCTTCACCGATAGGGATCTCGAATTCGATCTCGGGATAAACAGAGTACGCATCTACTTTACGGAGATCGAAACGAAGTCCTGAGCCTCTCAACATCGGGCCGGTAGCGCCGCAGTTGATAGCAAGATCGAGCGGCAGCACACCGACGTTTGCAGTGCGATCGATGAAGATCTTGTTGTCTATTAAAAGTGATTCGAGCTCCTGTAATTTTGGTTTGAAGTAATTAACAAATTCGCTGCACTTTTCTTCGAAGCCTACGGGCAGGTCGTAATACAATCCTCCGACCCATATATAGTTGTACAGCATTCGTGCTCCGCAAGTCCATTCGAGCATGCGAAGAATATGTTCGCGGTCGCGCATGGCCCAGAACATTGGGGTAAAGGCACCGAGATCGAGTCCATAAGTTCCGACAGCAATCAGGTGTGATGCGATCCTGTTGAGCTCTGCAACCAGCACGCGGATATATTCGATACGCTTCGGAATTTCAGTAATACCCAACATCTTCTCCACCCCCATTGCATAAGCGTGCTCGGAATTCATCGCGGCAACGTAGTCCATGCGATCTACGAACGGGATCACCTGGTTGTAGGGAAGACTCTCTGCATGTTTTTCAAAACAACGATGCAGGTACCCGATGTGGGGAACGATGTCTTTGATCACTTCGCCGTCGGAGATCACTTCGAGTCGTAACACACCGTGAGTTGACGGGTGTTGCGGACCGACGTTGAGGATCATTTCTTCGGAGCGAAGATCGCCTTGCTTGAACTTGTTGGGTTCCGACAGTTCGAGGTTATCGCTTTCGTAGCGGTACTGAATTTTGCTTTCGGTTACGGTTCGGTGCAGGGCCATAATTCAATATTTTACCTGCACGTCGCGGTACTTGTCTTGCTCTTTATAATCTTTTCGAAGCGGGTAGCCTTCCCAATCGGCAGGCATAAGGATGCGTCGAAGGTCGGGATGTTGCTCGAAGATGATCCCGTACATGTCGAACGTTTCGCGCTCGAGCCAGTTTGCCGATTTCCACACAGATGATAACGATGGAACACGCGGGTTGTCGCGGGGCAGAATAACTTTGAGCGCGAGCGAAAGATTGAATGGAATGGAATAAAGATGGTAGATCACTTCCATGTTGGTGCCGGTGTCGAGACCTGTGACACAGGAGAGTTGATCGAAGTAACAGTCCTTGTTTGTATGTAATTCAAGAGAGCAGTCGATGAGCTTATCTGGTGAGACTAAGATCGTAAACGGTGTACTGTTCGGTACAACTGAAGCACTTGCGTCAATCTTTGAAATAATTTCAATCATGCTCTTAGCAAACTTTCGGCTGCAATCTTCTCGTGTAACTTCAGGATCCCGCCAATCAAAGCTTCGGGGCGTGGCGGACAACCGGGTACGTAAATATCAACAGGTATAATTCTGTCTACTCCCTTCACAACATGATAACCGTGTTGCCAGTAAGGTCCTCCGCAATTGGAACATGAGCCCATCGAGATCACGTAGCGTGGTTCGGCCATTTGTTCGTAAAGACGACGAATGCGATCGGCCATCTTAAAAGTAACGGTACCTGCAACGATCATCACATCACTTTGACGCGGCGTTGCACGCGGTACCATGCCCAGCCGGTCCATGTCGTACGGAGCGGTGCCGGTGCTCATGAATTCAATAGCGCAACAGGCGATGCCGAATGTCATCGGGAAAAGTGATGACAATCGCGACCAGTTAAGAAGATTATCGGCTTTGGTGACGATAACACCGCTGTTGCCGAACGACTCTTTATATGCAAAAGAAGATGGATCTTCTTTTTGAGCTTCTGCCTGATCTTTATTATTTATATCGCTCATTGATCTTTTCGTAAAGGTTGCGTGGCACTGGTGATTTGAAATCGGTCACTTCTGGTTTCGATTTGATCCAATCGAGGTGACCATTCCTCCACGCATAGGCAAGTCCCAACGCAAGTAATCCAACAAATATCATCATCTCTGTCATGGCAAACCAGCCCCATGCGCCGTTGGTTTCTTCTATCAGTTTCTTATCTGAAAAAATAGTGGCCCACGGAAAAAGAAAAACGATCTCCACTTCGAACAGGATGAAGATCAATGCGATCACATAGAATCGTACGTTGTATTGGATCCACGGAGAACCGACAGGCTCTTCACCGCTTTCGTAGGAAGTAAGTTTCTCGGGGTTGGGTCGCGATGGACGGATTATTCTTGAAACGAGTAATGCAAGACTGACGAAGAGCAGACCACCGATGATGAATAAGAGAACTTCGCCCCAGGCAGACATTCGTAGTACGTGATTTATAATTGACCCGAAGGTAATCACAAATCAGGCTACTTCCACGCGCCGATTATTGTTCCCATTACCGTTAGCGATACCACACTATACCCTGCGTTGATGAGAAAAAGTCGGAACGATTTTCTTTCGAAGAGATAGTGAGTTCCCACGAAGGTGGCAACCCAGCCGAAGCCAGCGAGGAATCCATAGAAAGCTCCCATACCTGCGTTTTGATCGGGACCGAGAAACATGGCGAGGTTGACTGATGCGACGAGACCAAGAACGAATGCGAGGCCAAAGATCTTGATCATGTTAGCATTCTTCATGCTTTCTTCGGTGAATCCATTCTCTTTCATCCACGCTTTTCCGAAGACAGCGGGTGAATACCAGAGACCGCCGATGAGAAATGTGGAAAGCGCAGCGACGATTACTGCAAGCCAATTGACAGAAGGCATATTATTGGGGTTAGTTTTAATCTTATTGAAATTATCACTTTTAATTACACGAAATTCATCCCGTCAACTCAATCGCCATAAAACGTGTCTGAAGCGGAAAAAACGGAAGTAAAGCTGAAGGATGAAAAGATCCGGCTGATCGGCATTCCGTTCTTTGGGGTCGTAATTCCGAATCTCACGGGATTGTTTGGAAGCCTGAAGTTTAACGATGCAATTTATTGGCTTGGTTATGTGTTATTCATTGGATTGGCCGCAGCGATCTGGCAAGGCAACCGGTATTTGCTGTTTCGTACGCGAAAGAGATTTACGTGGTTCGATAAGCCGATCGAGAAGTTGATCCTGCTGTTCATGAACAATATCTTCTACACGGCCCCGATAACTGTTGCGTGGTTGTGTACATGGTATGCGATAGCAGGATTCAGCACGAAGTGGGATACTATTCTCATAGTGTCGTTGATCAATGTGATCTGCGTTTTGTTTATCACTCACGTTTACGAGACTGTGTTCATGGTGAAAGAGCAACAAAACGAGCAAATAAAAAACGCGGAGTTGCAACGGGCGAGAGCTGAGGCAGAACTTGCGGCGCTGAAGAACCAGGTGGATCCACACTTCATGTTCAACTCATTGAACACACTTACGCATTTGATAAAAGTGGATCCGTCGAGAGCACTGGAGTTCACAGAAAATCTCGCGGAAGTTTATCGTTACATTTTAATTCAGAAAGACCGGACACTGGTGTTGCTGGATGATGAACTGGACTTCACTCATAAGTATACAGACCTGCTGCATCTTCGTTTCGGCCGCGCGTTGATCATCAACAAACGATTCAATGGATCGGCGGGAAAAGAATTCCTGATCCCACCGACATCTGTTTTCGTTGCATTCGAAAATGCGGTGAAACATAACGAGATCAGTGAGAAAACGCCGATGATGATCGACATGGACCTGCGAGATGGAATATTATCGGTGAGTAATTCGATCCGTGAACGAAAGAACGCAGGACATTCGTCGAAGATCGGTTTAAAAAATCTCGATGAGCGTTTCAAACTTATTACCGGCAAGGGAATTATTGCATCGAAGCAGGAGGATATGTTCATTGTACAACTTCCATTAATACCGATCTCATGAACATACTGATATTAGAAGACGAGCTGCCGGCGAGGGCGAAACTAAAATCGATGCTGTCGGCTATTCAACCCAACGTAAAGATCCTTGCGGAGCTTGGCAGTGTGCAGGAATCTCTTGCGTGGCTGAACGATCATCCGGAGCCCGACCTTGCATTTGTAGATATACAGTTGTCAGATGATTATTCGTTCGAGATCTTTCGTCGTCACCGCGTGAATTTCCCGGTGATCTTTACGACAGCATACGATAAATATTTAATGGAGAGCTTCGAGTTTAACTCTGTTGATTACTTACTGAAGCCTATTACTGAAGAAAAGCTTCGACGGTCGCTGGATAAAGTGCGGAGACTGGAGCAACATTTTTTGCAGGGAACGCTCATGAAGCTGATCCGCGAAGATCGTTCAACGCCAGTGAAGCGCGACAGGATCGTAGCACGAAAGGGAACTGAGTTTGTGACGTTGGATGTGAACGAGGTTGCGTATTTTTTTACGGAGCATAAGATCGTATTCGTCCGCGATTTCGCCGGAAGGCAAATGATCGTCGATAAGAATATTGGTGAACTGGAAAGTGAGTTCAGTGGTCGTTCGTTCTTCAGGATCAACCGGAAGTTTCTCGCGAGTCAAAAATCGGTCGAGAGGTTTAAGCCGGATAATGGGAAGATACAGGTGTTCTTAAAACCGGAGATGAAGGAAGAGGTGCATGTTTCGAAGGAGACAGCGCCGGATTTCAGGAAGTGGATAGGTGCGTAACAATATTTTCGCAGATCTCATGACTTCGAAGAATTGAGTCATAGTCTGCATCTCCTTTCTTCAAAAAATCATCAATAATATTTTCAAAACCTCTTGTGCGAAGCATTGGCTGCCAGGGATCTTGTTTGGGATCAGCCAGGTCTACCACAACGCGCTTCTCCGTTGGTGAAAAAAATTCAAGTCGTTCTTCTGTTGTGCCTGCGTCGCGGTTCATGATGCCGATGGCGGTCATGCCGTTCTCTAACCTGAATGTTACAAGCAAATGATATAACAATCCGTTTACGATTCGCGGCTTCACAACGATGTCGGCTGGATTTCCTCCCATCAAAAACAAAAGGGTATCGACAACATGAATGAAGTCGTCGAAAACGAAAGTGCGGATCTCGCCGGGTAATGACTTCCGGTTCTTCTGCATCACGATCATGTTGGGGTTCGCGATGTTTTTCAGTTGCGCGTAGGCAGGGGCGAATCTCCGGTTGAAGCCGGCTTTGAGTATCAACTTTTTGCTTCGCGCTAAATCGACAAGCTCAAGTGTAGTTTTGTATGAGTCGGTTACCGGTTTATCGACATAAACATGAATATTGTTGTCGAGCAGTTTCCTGACAATTGTTTCGTGCGATGAAGTTGCGGTGTGCACGAGTGCCATTTCGATACCTGCATTGATCAGTGAATCGACATCATTGAAGAGTTTCGGAATTCTATATTGTTTGCCGATATCGGCAAGCTTCGATCGATCTCTCGAACAAAGGTGAAGGTCGACATCACGCGTAGTGATTACCGGGAGGTATGCCTTACGGGCGATGTCGCCTAAACCAATGATTCCAACTTTCATTTTGTCTCACGGAAACGCCGTTTTTCTCACGGAAAACACAAAAAACACGGAAGATGCAATTGTTAGGCTTGCCATAGCGCTACTTTGTTTCCTTCGAGGTCGATGCACCAGCCGAACTTCCCGTCTTTTGTTTCGGTGATCGTTGATGTTGTGATGTTCGCCGATTTCAATTGATCCAAAAGTGCATGTATGTCGCGTACCTGATATTGGTAGATATAAGGTTTATCGGTTTCAGCGAAAAATTTCTCATCATTACTTGCAATAAAAAACACTTTCAACGGCGGGGTATTGCTACCAACATCGAGATGTTTCTTATACCATTCATTCATCTTATCGGGCTGATCGGATTTAAAAGATATCCCATTCAAGTCAATGACTTTTTCGTTCCACGCCGGCGGCAAATCGCCAAGACCTTCATCAACCGCCTCCCATAGCTCAATCTTTCGTCCTTCGGGGTCCATGATCCATGCAAACTTTCCGTAGTCGGTATCGTCGGGGCCGCCGGCAATTGTTACACCGTCTTTTTGCAGTTGCTCTACTAACGCATGAACATCGTGAACACGATAGTTGATCATGTACGGCAACGTGCTCGGTGCAAAATAATCGGACGTCTCTTTGAATGGGCTCCACGCGGTTTGACCAAACGCTTTTGTTTCGGGATCGATCCATGGCATGGTAGATCCCCACTCGGTTACGACGAAGCCGAGGTGATTGCGATACCATTCTTTAAGTTTTGCAACGTCTTTAGATTTGAAGAAGACGCCGCCAATACCAGTTACTTTTTTCATTTATCAGATGTGTTCAGTTGCAGGAAGAAATTCTTTTTTACGAAGCAGTGCGGCGCAGATGAGTGAGATCACTAATCCCACCGGAAAGAGCTCAACAAAGATTGTGATCAGGAATCGAATTGGAAAGATCCGATAATAGGTCAGGAATTCTTCATTCTTTACGCGGGCTTCCTGGATGGCTGCGTCGGTGGCGCCGTTGGCTTTCATTTCGGTGAATTGATGTTCGAAGGCTTCGTTAATGAAGTCGGACGACATCTGCGACATAGAGATCTCCCACGAGAGTTCGTACATCACGCCGGCAATGCATGTGATCAGCACACCAATTTGTAAGGCTTTCCAGAAGGTTACGACGCCGTTATTGTAGTTGTCGCGATACGATTTTACTCCGAAGAAGATCACCGACAGGGCGATGACCATGGTGGTGTAGCCGACCAGGGCGCCGTTTTCGTGGTTGAGGACGCCTGCATTCCACAAGGGCAGTGAGAGCAGGATCAGGGCGGACACGATCGACCCGCTGATGAGTCCGTAGGTTAGTATGACTTTTTTCATGGTTGTGTTTTTTGTTCAAACCACGGCTTACGGGAGAGAAATCCTTTCATCCAAACGGGTGATTTGCATGAAAATAGTCTGAAAGAACTACGGAATCAACATTAATTCCTTGCCCTTCTGTACTGCCTGCGTCCTGCGTTTCACGTCGAGCTTGGTAAAGAGATTGGCGGAGTGGGTCTTGATGGTGTTGACGGAAACGAAAAGTTTGTCCGCGATCTCCTGGTTGGTGAGGCCGTGGGCCATGAGTTCGAGCACTTCGTGTTCGCGTTTGCTGATGCCCAGCTTTTCGATCCGCGAGGGGTCGAACGTGAAATTGGAGACTGGTACTGTAACGATCTTCTTGCGGGTGAGGCGGAGCCCGGCCCAGATGCCGACAGTGGTGAAGACGACGGCGAGGAGTCCCATGTAGAATTCGATGGAGAGGTCGCGCATGAGGTACCGGTACTGCAGCTGTTTGAGCAGGAAGATGAGTGCTGCCAGAGAGAGGCCGTAGATGATGACAGTGCGACGCATTTTTTTGTGGTGGCTAAAAGTATGGACGTCAGGAAAACCTTACAAGTTTTTGGCATACCCGGCTGATTTCTATTCCAGGCGCGCGCCGGATTTTACTTTTCGCACATGGTAGCAAAAACATTCAGCAGCGCCGTATACGGCGTAAACGCAAAAACGATAGCCGTAGAAGTAAACGTAGCCCAGGGCCGTGGACTTCACATCAGCGGGCTGGTCGACATGGCCGTGAAAGAAAGTATCCACCGCGTTGAATCGGCACTGAAAGGCTTCGGTTACTCGGTGCCCCGAAACAAAGTAGTTGTCAACCTCGCCCCCGCCGACATCCGGAAAGAGGGTGCTTCGTACGATCTTCCAATCGCCATTTCCATACTCGCCGCTTCGCAACAGGAGACATTCGAGAGCCTCGGGAAATATGTTGTGACGGGCGAGCTTGCCCTCGACGGACACATGCGGCCCATAAAAGGTGTGCTGCCCATCGCAATCGCTTCAGCACGCGAAAACTTCAAAGGTATCATACTCCCCAGCGAGAACGCACGCGAAGCTGCGATCGTAGACGGACTCGACGTCATTGGCGTAAGCACATTGAAAGATGCTATTGATTTTCTCAACGGAAGTAAAAACGTAGCTCCGCTTCACATCGAAGCCGACAAGTTGTTTGAGGACCAGGGCAGTCATTATCCAACGGACTTCGAAGACGTGCAGGGCCAGGAAAACATTAAACGTGCTTTCGAAATAGCAGCCGCCGGCGGACACAATGTTATCATGATCGGTCCGCCCGGTGCCGGCAAAACCATGCTTGCACGAAGTCTCCCCAGCATCCTTCCACCACTAACATTGAACGAAGCCCTGGAGACGACCAAGATCCATTCGGTTGCCGGCAAGCTGGGCAGCAATGGAACATTAATGACGGCACGACCTTATCGAAGTCCGCATCATACTATTTCTGATGTAGCGCTTTGCGGCGGCGGTCATGGCAATCCGCAACCCGGCGAAATTTCTCTTGCGCATAATGGTGTATTGTTTCTCGATGAGCTTCCTGAATTCAAAAGAACGGTGTTAGAAGTAATGCGTCAGCCGATGGAAGAACGAAGGATTACCATCTCACGATCGAAGCTATCGATCGAATACCCGGCGAACTTCATGCTGGTGGCGAGTATGAATCCATGTCCGTGTGGATATTACAATCATCCCGAAAAAGATTGCGTGTGCGGACCGGGCGTTGTTCAGAAATATTTGGGAAGGATCAGCGGACCGTTATTAGATCGCATCGATCTGCATGTTGAAGTGATTCCCATAGGTTTCGACGAGATGATTGGCAGAAGAAAATCGCAGACGAGCACACAGATCAGGGAGAGAGTTGTGCAGGCAAGATTAGCACAGTCGCGCCGGTTCAGGAACGTAGTGAGCGTTCATTCCAACGCGATGATGTCGCCGAACATGGTGAAGGAAATTTGCCAGATCAGTGATTCGGGAAAGAAATTGCTGAAGACGGCGATGGAGAGATTGGGGTTGAGTGCGAGAGCCTACGACAGGATACTAAAGGTGTCGAGGACTATTGCGGATCTTGCGGGAACGGAAGAGATCTTGATTGAACATCTGGCGGAGGCGATACAATACAGGAGTTTGGATAGAGAGATGTGGATGAATGCGTAAGGATTATTTGCCCATGTTTCTTTTATCAAGAAATTCCAATGTCCTGGTACGTGGATCATAAACAGGTACGAGATTTTTCCTGACGGGATCGTTGACTGAAATAAATCGCCATGTAAGATAAGCATCGAGAAGATCGGATGTTTTCTTCAGATCGGTTTCGATTTTATCGAGGCGGACCTCTATTCCATCAAGACGCGCTTCGATTCGCTCGAACCTAATATCAATCTTTTCGAAACGGTCATCAATTTTCTCAAACTTTTGATCCAACCAATGAACAGCCCAGACGCAACTGCCGATGATAGTACCGAGTTGAAGGATGTTCTTGAGCTTCATCCCGAACACCTTAATCTTCGCTTTCTTTTTCTTCTTCTCCATAAGGCACAAAAAATTACTGCACCAAAATACCTATGGAACAAGCCTTAAGAAATTATTTCAATACCTCACCTTGAAAATCGTCAGGGAAACCTGACACTTAGAACTCCGCAAGCCTTCTCTCGATCAGAAGGATCAGGATGTGTATCACCTTTATATGGATTTCCTGGATCCTGTCTGCATAACCGCCATGCGGCACACGAACCTCAACATCCACTAACGGAGCCAGCTTGCCTCCATCCTTGCCCGTCATCGCTATCACCTTCATGCCTTTCTTCTTCGCAGCTTCAACGGCCTTGATCACGTTGCCCGAATTGCCGCTCGTGCTTAACGCGAACAACACATCGTTACCGTTACCCAACCCTTCGATGTATCGCGAGAAGATGTACTCGAAACCATAATCATTTCCCACGCAAGTGATGTGCGACACATCCGAAATGCAAACTGCAGGCAATGCCTTGCGGTCGTTGCGATAGCGACCCGAAAGCTCTTCAGCAAAGTGCATCGCATCGCAATGCGAACCACCATTGCCACAAGAGATCACCTTCCCTCCCTTTTTGAAAGACTCGATGATCAGGTTTGCAGCCTGTTCTACTTTATTGATGTTAACCGGATCCGAAATGAAACGAGTAAGAACTGACTGCGCTTCGGTCAGCTCCTTTGAGATGATCTCACTTACTTCCATCTTATTTTGCTTTGGGAACTTCGGACTTCACGCCCTGCTGCATGTCATACACCTTAGCCTTCAACACGTTGTTCTCATGCCTGAATTCTTCCTCCGATTTCTTCTGGCTGCGGATATCCATCCACATCCAAACGAAATCGATGAGAAACAGAACAACGCCTAAAAATGTAATGTACTTGAACCACCCAATGTACTTGAGCATCCCGAAAAGAAACGAAGTAGAATTCGTTGTATCGATGACAATCGTAAAAATGAACGAGAGCAACTGGTACACACCGAAAATACTGTAGAATATGAACCTGTTTCGGGTCATGAGGGTAAAAGTAATTGAGCGACAAAATTAGTTATTTCCTGTCAATTCTCCGGTATTCTGGATTTCACTCAGCTTGCGGTAAAGTCCGTCCCCGGCAATCAGCTGGCTGTGACTTCCCCGCTCCACGATACGGCCGTCTTGCACAACAACGATGTCGTCGGCGTGCTGAATGGTGCTTAACCGGTGTGCAATCACCAGCGACGTACGGTTCTTCATGAGGTTGAAGAGGGCTTCCTGCACGAGGCGCTCCGACTCGCTGTCGAGCGCCGACGTTGCCTCATCCAATATCAATATGGGAGGGTTTTTCAAAACGGCCCTCGCGATACTTAACCGCTGGCGTTGGCCGCCGGAAAGCTTAGAACCCCGTTCGCCAATCACGGTATCATAACCTTTTTCGGTCTGCATAATGAAATCGTGGGCGTTGGCAATCTTCGCCGCTTCGATCACCGATTCTTTTGTGGCATTGCTCATGCCGAAAGAGATGTTGTTATAAATGGTGTCGTTGAAGAGGATCGACTCCTGGGTTACGACGCCCATGTGTTTGCGAAGAGAATCGATCTTATAATCTTTAATGTTGTTTCCGTCGATCAGCACCTCACCACCGCCAACATCATAAAATCTTGGAACGAGATCGGCGAGCGTAGACTTTCCTCCGCCTGACGGTCCCACAAGAGCAACGGTCTTTCCTTTTGGAATTATAAAGTTGATGTCTTTCAACACCGGCCTCTGATCGTAAGCGAAAGTAACATTCCTGAATTCGATGCTTTCACGAAATTCATCAAGTGCAACGGCGGAGGGTTTGTCTTCTATTGCCGGTTGCATATCAGTTACCTCAAAGATCCTTCGTGCCGAAGCTATACCTTTCTGCAACTGCGTTATCCCCTGGGCAAATGATTTGATTGGTTGAATAAGACTTGCAAACAATGCCAGGAACGCAAGAAATGCTCCAGCGCTCAACTCGCCGGCAATTACAGATTGTCCGCCGAAAAATAAAACTACAGATACAATACAGACACCAAGAAATTCCGACACTGGTGAAGCAAGTTCATTCTTATATGCCATCGACATATTGATGTCGTTGTTCAGTTTATTCTCCTCTTCCATTTTAGCCGTCACGTATTTGCGCGCATTAAAAGCTTTTACGACACGCATACCTCCAAAAGTTTCTTCTAGAATACTTACAACGCGACCCAATGACTGTTGACTCAACGACGCTTGCTTCTTCAGTCGTCGTACGATCTCACCAAGAACACCGCCGATCAGGGGAACAACAATGAGTGTAAACAAGGTAAGCTTAACAGAAATATAAAAGAGCAAACCAAAGTAAACGACAATGGTAATCGGCTCTTTCAAAACCGCTTTGAATGTATTCATCACTGCGGATTCAACTTCTGCTACATCGTTGGTGAACCGTGACAAAAGATCTCCTTTGCGATGATTGTTGAAGAAACCGATCTGCATCCGGGTAATGTTCTGGAAGATGGCTGACCGAAGATTTCGAACCACGTCCAATCGGATCTTTGATGCAATGATTCGTTCCATGTAGCGAAATGTATTCCCAATAAGTATAGTTGAAATAATAATAACGCATACGAACAACAGCGCATTCAGTCGTCCCTGCTCAATAACAATAGTGACGAAGTAATGCTGAAATGTCGCCACGAAGTATGTTATGCTAAACGAAAATTCAGGGATCGGCGGCGCTTGCGTTTGTGGGACCTGATTGAACAACACATTCATCATCGGCTGAATCGAAACCAGCGTTCCACTGGAAAACAAAACGCCAAAAACCGAAAGCAGGACAAACAAAAATGCCCGCGCACGCAGGTTATGTGAATATTCAAGTATCCTGAAAAATGTCTTCATCCTTTTTTAGAAATCATAATTGCGCGGAGCAATGTTCCAACGCACAGCCAACGAACTCACAAATGCCGTCGTACTCACCGGCGGTGCTACATTGCCTGGAATCACACCCGGATCGTAAGTAAAATTTTCTGTCCGCTTCACAAGTTGCAGGTCAACAAATATATTGTGCTTCACCATGTACGACGCCGTGAAGCTTGCAAACAACCTCGTGTACGGCGTGCCCTGTCCTATCTTATTGCCCAGGTCCTGTACGTGAGTGTTGTTGTTCTTCAACGGATCTCCTCCATAGTTTGAAAGAGTACCGAGATCCGATCCGCCCTTAATAAGGATCAGCTTACCCGTAAGGTTCAATCGCCCCAGCGGCTGGTATTTCACCACACATATCACTTCTTTAAAATTAGCACCTGCCGGATGCGCAATAGGCTGCCTGTAATTGGTATAGTTGGCATAGCGCGCGTTGTGCGAATAGGTGTAAGGTCTCACAATGTTCGTCTCCAGCTGAAGGTCCAGGTTAGAGACGCCAAACGCATCAATATATTTTATGCCTCCCTGCAGGGCAAACTTATTGGCCCACCAGCCATCGTGCGCCTTAATATGACCCAGCACGAATTCGTCGAGCACAAACTGGCCATAGATCGACACTCCTTTGAACGCATTCCATTTGAAATCGCCTCCGATAATGGCGTTGTCGGCGCTGCCGTATTGCTGTTCGATAGCACGATAGAAGATCACGGGATTCACATAGCTCCATTCGAAGGCTGCCTTCTGTCCATTCACTGAATCTTTCGGACTGAAAACAATTGATTCGAATAAACCGAGATTGAATTTCTTACCGATGTTGATACTTGCATGGTGGAATGCAACATACTTCTCGGGGTATTTCCCATTTGAAAGTCCACCGACGGCGCTGCCATTCACGTCGGCAGTCATCCTGTTCAGCTGGAACATGTAATTGATCTTCCACACTTTCACGTTCGCTCTTAAATACAATTGTGGTGGCGCGTAGTCGGACCAGATGAGCGAACGAATTCCGTTTCCAATAAACATGCGGTCGTGACCGAGCTGTACATAAACGTGCTTACTGATATTGACGTCGATATAACCGCGGGCCTGGAAATAATCGACGCCGTTGGTCTTGAATGGTTTCCAGAATCCTTCGTGGGGAACCACCAGGCTTTGCGATAATGTGCGTTCTACGTAGCCGGGAAGAATTGCCTGGTTGTCGGTGAAGTAGGCGTAGATCCCGATCTTTTTATCGATCATGCTCCGGATCTCGATACCGCGGGTGTTGATGAAGGTCTTCTGGTTTTTGCCGATGTTTCCCCCGCTTTCCATGTCGTAGCCCAGGCCGGCATACAAAACCGGGCTTACGTGCAGGTCGAAGTCGGGAACATCTACATTATAGAGGTCTGATTTCTTTTTATAAAAAGTGTTCCAAATGGGCTTGCGGCTGTCGCTGGTGACGGCCCGGCTCCACTCCCAGTTGTCGTTGCGGAAATATTCGTAGTTGAATTTATCGGCAGAGGACGTAAAAACGTGGTCTTTGGCCTCCAGCGAGTCCACATAGGCCACAATTGTGTTTCTTTTGTACGGTTTTATGGTAGTAAAGAGCTCCGTGACCACTCGGCCCGATTTTATTTCGTAGCGGTCGAGCCAGTGGTAATAATCCTCGTTGGTGGATGCGTTAGTGGCCTGCGCGAGCGCTTCCGGGGTCCAGGGGCCGAAGGTGGCCAGGATCACAAGGCAAAAAACGAATATGCTCTTTTGCATTTTTACAAAAATACCCTATTTTTGCAGTCCTTTAAGTGAAAAGACAATGAAAAAAGGCATTCATCCGGAATACAGAGACGTGGTTTTTTGGGATACTTCAAGCGATTTCAAGTTCATGAGCCGCTCTACCCTCAATACTAAAGAGATGATCAAATGGACAGATGGTAAAGATTACCCTGTCATTAAGGTCGAAGTTAGCTCTGCTTCGCACCCATTCTTTACTGGAAAGAAAATGTTCCTTGATACGGCTGGCCGTGTTGAGAAATTCCAGAAAAAATATCAAAAGAAATAATCTGCCTGCGGCAGGGAGGGATCATAACATAACCCCGTGGCCTTTGCTACGGGGTTTTTTATTTTTGCAGGATGAATATCGTGCTGTTTGATGATCCGATTTTAAGGAGTCAGCTTCTGCCGTTGACTTTCACACGACCCGTGGCCAGCCTCAGGGTTGGAATTCTTACGATCGCCGAAAAGTGGAAGACCCTTGGGGATGTCTCTTTCGGAACACAGCCATGTCTCGAGAAAAAATTCCCACGAACAGTCACTTCCGATAACTATTGGATCAACGGGGCAATTTGTCCCGACGAAAGATTTATCAACGTCATAAAAGCGCTCGATCCAAACGATGCTATCGAAAAGAACGGGCGCATCATCGCAGTAAGAACAGCAGATGATGAAGTACCCGAAGTGATCACAGGAAAAGTACATTCATATCCTTCCGACTTAACGATCATCGATCAGCCCTGGAAGATCTTCTCTCATAATGGAGAACAGATCCGGGTAGACTTCGAGAATATTAAAAAAGGAAGGACTTCGCATTCAATCACCGATAAAGCAACAGTAGTGTACAACGGATCGGATGTATTTGTTGAAGAAGGTGTGAGCACTAAGGCTGCGATATTGAACGCAGAGAACGGACCGATCTATCTCGGCAAGAATGCACAGGTGATGGAAGGTGCCATGATACGCGGGCCGTTTTCATTAGGCGACAGATCTATCGTGAACATGGGCGGCAAGATGCGTGGCGACACAACCATTGGCCCCGACTGTAAAGTTGGCGGCGAGATCAGCAACTCCGTTGTCTATGGCAACACCAACAAATCGCACGACGGTTATCTCGGAAATTCTGTGTTGGGCGAATGGTGTAACCTTGGCGCCGATACCAACACGTCGAACATGAAGAACACGTACGATGTTGTGAAATTGTGGAGTCACGCGACGAAAGGTTTTGTTAACACCGGGCTTTATTTCTGTGGACTGATCATGGGCGATCACAGCAAGGCTGGCATCAACACGATGTTCAATACAGGCTCCGTTGTTGGTGTGAACTCGAATGTTCTGAGCAACGGCGGTTATCCTCCGAATTTTATTCCGTCGTTCTCATGGGCGGGCGAGAATACTTACGATATTGAAAAGGCTTTGGCAACTGCCGAACGAGCCATGTCGCGACGGAATGTAAAGATGACAGACGACGATCGCTTCATACTGAAAGAAATCTTCAGGGCAACTACCAACGATAGAGCCTGGGAAAAGAAAATAAAATGAAATTCGCCGATATACCGGGACTCGAAGAAGTAAAAGAAAGACTGATCCGTTCTGTGAAAGACGGAAAGGTGGCGCATGCCCAACTGTTCTCCGGTAAACCCGGAACGTTAAATCTTCCCCTGGCTCTTGCATATACAACATATCTCCATTGCCAGGACAGGAAGCCAAACGATGCTTGTGGTGTTTGTCCCGCGTGCAGCAAGAGTGCGAAGTATGTTCATCCCGATACTCACTTTGTATTTCCGATTGGAAACATCAAAGGTGATAAAGACGACGATCGTTTCAAGGCAGACATTCTGAAGACATGGCGATCGTTTTTGATCGAACAACCTTTCGGCAATCTCGATGACTGGTCGGCAGCTTATGGTGGCGAAGACAAGATGGCCATCATATCGAGAGAAGAAAGCCGTGAGATCATCCGCACGTTGTCGTTGAAATCATTCGAAAGCCCTTTTAAGGTAATGATCATCTGGCTGCCGGAGTACATGCACGCTTCGGCATCGAATGGAATCCTTAAGATCCTCGAAGAACCACCAGCCAATACTTTCTTCATTCTCGTTACCAACGCAGCAGAAAGACTTTTGCCAACGATAATTTCACGGGTACAGATCGTTACCGTTCCATTGTTGTCGGACGAAGAAGTTGAAGGCTGGCTGACGCAATTCACAGATGATAAAACAAAGCTGACGCAGGCTGTCCTGTTCGCAGAAGGAAATGCCAACCTCGCAAAAAAATTACTTTATTCCGATGAGGCTTCTCACCAGGATGGTTTTGCCGACTGGATGAGAGCCTGTTTTAAAAAAGACTATCAAAGGCTCGTTGAAATAGCCGATAAATTTCATGAAACAGACAGGACCATGCAGAGAAACTTTCTGCAGTACAGTCTTGGTATGTTGCGTGAGACAATGCTTCACAGGTCCGGTGCATCTTCGATCAACCGCGCTAAAGGAGGTGAATTGAAATTCATACAGGACTTCAGCAAAGTAATGACAGTAGAAAAAGTGGAAGCATCCAGTCAACTGATCAGCGAATCCGGTATGTTCCTTGAAAGGAACGGAAGCGCGAAGATGATCTTCCTCGATCTCTCACTCCAGGTATCAAAAATGTTTTAAAAAAATATGAAAAGAATAGCCTTACTCTTCGTACTCGTAGTCATTATTGTCGAGATCACACTCGCCCAGGGAGAAGATGTTGTCGTTATCAAAACATCATACGGCGACATTGTGGCGTTACTGTACGACGAAACCCCGAAGCACAAAGAAAACTTCTTGAAGCTCGCCAACGATCATTTTTACGATGGCATATTGTTTCATCGTGTGATCAAAGATTTCATGATACAAGGTGGAGATCCTGACTCTAAGAACGCGGCACCTGGTGCGCATCTTGGCGCCGGCGGTCCAGGCTATACGATACCTGCAGAGTTTGTCCCAAAATATTTTCACGAACGTGGTGCTATCGCTGCAGCACGCATTGGCGATCAGCAAAATCCGAATCGCGAATCGAGCGGAAGTCAATTTTATATCGTGCAGGGAACAGTAATTCCCGAACTGGAATTGAAAGTTGACGGAGGATTGCTGATGGCCGAATTGAGAAGTATGTACCAATCGGGCAACTATCAGCCGTTGTTCGATTCGCTCAACGCCCTTGCAGAAAAACGCGACCAGAAAGCCTATGAATCCAAGATCCTCAGCCTTGCTCCGCGTGTTGAGAAGATCACAGGAAAGTCGGTAATGAAGGCAGTTCCTGAAGATCGTTTAAAAGCTTACTCGACAGTGGGCGGTACGCCTTTCCTTGACGATCAGTACACCGTGTTCGGCAAAGTGATCAGCGGAATGGATGTTGTCGATAAGATTGCAGCCGTGCAGACAAGCGACGAACGTCCGGTAGAGGATATTAAAATGACGGTAACCGTAGTGAAGATGAAGCGCAAAGCCATCGAGAAAAAGTACGGTTACAAATTCCCCGAAGTACCCAAGAGCAAAAAGAAATGAGGGTAATGGTCACCGGTTCAAACGGGCTGCTCGGCAGAAAACTGGTAGACTTACTCGGAAATAAAAGTGGCGTAGAATTGTTGGCCACGAATCGCTCGACTGCCGATGTAACAAACACCGGACAGCTAAGATCGGCTGTACAAAATTTCAAACCGGATGTTATCATCAACGCTGCTGCGATGACGCAGGTGGATCAATGCGAGGTGAACAGGGACGAGTGCTGGAAGCAGAACGTGAGCAGCGTTAAAAATCTCGTTGATGTTTGTTCGGGCGAAAGCATTCATCTCATACATGTGTCGACCGACTTTGTATTCAATGGCAAGGAAGGTCCGTTGGATGAGTTGGCTGTTCCGGAGCCCGTAAATTTTTACGGTGAAAGTAAGCTAGAAGGCGAGAGAATTATTTTAAACAGTAAGTGTACGGCAGCAATAATAAGGACGGTGCTGGTATACGGAGTAACGACCGACATGAGTCGCTCGAATATTGTTCTGTGGGTGAAGAAGAGTCTCGAAGAGAAGAAGCCCATCAAAGTAGTGAACGACCAGTTTAGAACACCAACGCTTGCAGAAGACCTGGCGATGGGTTGTTGGCTCGCGACGCAGAAAAAAGCGACGGGTATTTTTCATGTGTCAGGCTACGAAATGCTGACACCGTATGATATCGCAATGACGACCGCAGATTTTTTCGGGTTAGACAAAACATTCATAAGTCCCGTATCAGACTTCGTTCAGCCTGCGAAGCGGCCGTTAAAGACCGGCTTTATTATTGACAAGGCGAAAAAAGAGTTAGGTTATAATCCTCATTCTTTCGAACAAGGACTTGACATCGTGAAGCGCCAACTACTTGCGCTGCAATAAATAATACACAGGGATCCCAAGTAACGTAATAATAAGTCCATAACTCGAGTATCGTGGCTCGAAGCTGATGAGGAATGTACAGAATACAATGCCCATCACTACGTAGATGATCGGAAGAACAGGATAAGCGAAGGCCTTGTATGGACGATCCGCATTGGGTCGTTGTTTGCGAAGGATGAAGATCCCGATGATCGTAAGCATATAGAACAGAACCACCACGAAAGACACCATCGTTAGCAAGTCGCCGTATTTGCCGCTTAAGCACCAGATCGATGCAAGAACACATTGCGACCACAATGCCCACTGTGGCACTGCAAAACGATTCAGCTTTGCTGCTTGCTTGAAAAACAAACCATCTGTTGCCATTGTATAGTATACACGTGCGCCAGAAAGGATCAACCCATTGTTGCAACCGAAGGTTGAGATCATGATCATGACAGCGATGATGATAGTGCCACTCGGACCGAAGATCACATCTGCAGCCGCAACACCAACGCGATCCTTAGCTGCATGCGCTATTTCGTTGATAGGAAGAACGGCGAGGTACATCAGGTTGGCCGACACATAAATGATCGTGACGATTAGCGTTCCAAGGAATAAGCTGAGTCCAATGTTGCGTTGTGGATTTTTCATCTCACCCGCGATGAACGTTACGTTGTTCCATGAGTCGCTGCTGAAGATCGATCCAACCATCGCTGCAGCTATGAGCCCCAATACAGCATTCTCTTTTTTGTCGGGCAACAGTGTATGAAGATCCCAGGCATTCGTCCAATTCGCATTCCACACATCGCCTTTCATCAGGAAGAATCCGAATATGATAAGGCCGAACAAGCTAACGATCTTTACGACTGTTAACGTCGTTTGGATCATCTTTCCGCTTTGTACGCCTCTCGAATTAATATAAGTCAATAGAACGATGATGAGTATCGAAATTAATTGTGCTGGCGATATCGTGAAGTAATTGAGATCTACGAGGATGATCTCGTCGCTCACAGCCGGTACCAGGTAAGCGAGGAATTTCGAGAAGGCAACACCGACCGCTGCTATCGTACCTGTTTGAATGATCGCGAAGAAACTCCAGCCGTACAGGAATGCAATCAATGGATTGTATGCTTCGCGGAGATAAACGTATTGGCCACCTGCCTTAGGGAACATACCGCTGAGCTCGCCATAGCTTACCGCTGCAGTAATTGTCATGAAGCCTGTGATAAGCCAGACGGCGATGAGCCAACCGGAACTTCCAACATTGCGAACAATGTCGGCGCTAACGATGAAGATGCCGGAACCGATCATGGAACCTGCCACGATCATAGTGCCGTCCCATAAACCAAAGACGGGTTTGAATTTTGTTTCTGTGTTTTCGTTCATCAACGGATAGGTAAACAGTAAGCGGTAACCGGCAAGCGGTAGTCCGGTCTCAACAATATATCCGGGTTACTTCGAGAGCCTTACCGTCTACTGCTTACCGCTCACTGTTCACCGGTTCAAACCGAATAATAGGTGTTTTTTTTCTCTTTTCAGCGAGCCGATTCGAAGAGTTCCGCCACAGGCTGTCCTGTGCATCCACTGGGGAATTTAATCTTCATAAGAATGGAAAGCGTTGGCGCAATGTCGGTGATGGTATGATAGTGAACACTGCTGCCGCTCTTCACACCGAATCCATAGAAAAGTACCGGCACATGTGTGTCGTAAGTGTAAGGCGAGCTGTGTGTTGTACCAAACGAATAAGAGCTTGCGGTCCATCCCGACTCGAGCACGATGGCGAGGTCGCCCGATCGTTTTGTATTAAAACCTCGTCGTACCAGTCCGCGGATGCCCGCTTCGCCATAGTCGGCCGACTGCAGCATTTGTCGGGTGTACACTTCGGCAATCCCGTCCTGTCTCAACAAATAATTGCGGATGAGTTCCGTTGCCACGAGAAAATCGACTCCCGATGATCTCGGATCCGGGCTGAACATTTCGGAGTTCAGGAAGATCTGTTCACCCGAAACTTCTTCGATCACATTCTTATCTGGAAAATATTGTTTCAGGTAATCGGTAAGGCCGGCCCTGAGTTCCCTGATCTTCAAATTATCGCCTGGCATCTTGAGATCTTTCATGTACGATGGCACATCGGCTACCGCATGATCGGCGGTGAGAAATAGAACATACTGGTTTTTTCCAACAGCTGCATCGAGCTTCGAAAGAAGAGCCTCGATTGTTTTATCTAGACGGATATAAACATCTTCGATCTCGACAGAGTTAGGTCCCATGGCGTGACCAACATAATCGGTCGAAGAAAAAGAGATCGTGAGCATATCGGTCCATTCGTCTTTGCCCATAGTTTCACCATCGATCGCGGCAATCGCGAGATCTGCGAGCAGGTCGTTGCCAAAAGGTGTGCTGATGATGTATTCGAAATCTCCATTCTGTTTGCGCAGCTCGGGAAGATTATACGGGAACGTAGGTTTTTCTTTGCCCTTCACTTTTGTTTCGTAAGCGTTGTCGTCGGGACCACTCTCTTTATATTGTTCGATAGGGAAGGCCGTCTTCCACTCCTGTGACAAATATTTCTCGGCGAGATTTTGCGCGTTGAATTTTTCGAGCCACGTAGGCAACCCTTGCTTATAATAAGAGCTGGTGATGAATTTACCCGTCGTTCCGTCGAACCAGTAAGCACCATCGGGATTATGACCGGCAGGCAACACGGCACCGCGATCTTTCATCGAGATGCCAACTACTTTTGCCCGGCGCTGTGTTGAAAGTTCGAGTTCATCTGTAATTGTTGTGGTTTGCAATCTCCATGGTGAGACGTCGCCGTTGCCGCCATCGCTGCCGATTGGCTTTTGACGTTCATCACCAACACAATTAACAGTCTTCTTCAAATTTTTATCGTACCAATCGTTGCTGATGATTCCGTGTACGGCTGGTGTTGTTCCTGTGTAAACAGAAGCATGACCAGGACCGGTAACTGTTGGGGCATAATTGTAGTGTGCGTTCTTCAGGTAGTATCCCTGGCTCATCAATCTCTTAAAGCCACCGTCGCCATACTTACGTTCGAAGCGATAGAGATATTCCATACGCATCTGGTCAATCACGATGCCAACAACAAGCTTTGGTGTGTTGGTTGGTTGAGCCAATGCAGAGATCGAAATTAAAATTGACGTAACAATTAGGTAATGCCTTTTCATGGCTTCAATATACTTTTAATTCTCACAATATATCTTCTCGTATTCCTCCTCTTCGTAAACCTGTTTTCTAACAAGCTTACCTCGAGAATTGTAATAGATCACAACATAAATTCCTGCCTCCTCCACTCTTTTTTCGGTGAAGTAAAACGGTTTGTCTTCGGAGCCGATGTTGATCACTTCCGTAAACGTTGGCGTAACCACAATACCCTTCTTATTGCTTACCACGCCGAAGTAATTGTCTTGCTGTACGCGAACGATCTTCTCGTCGTCGTGGTCTTTAATGCTCTGAAATGAACGGATCCGCGACAGCTTAACGCTCATATCTTCAATCGAAATGATCGACCAGGCAAAATTCTTCTTCACCCACGCTGCACTGTCGTTCCAATACCTTATCTCTTCAAAATCAAATCCCGTTACCGGTTCCTCTGTTGCAGTAATGATCCCGTAACCGCCTTTGTACGCAATGAAATATTTATCCGAGTACGGCAAGACGTTGCGTTCATATTGCGGCTTGATCAGTTTTTGGTTCTTTGTGTTGTACAGTCCGAACTTCTTTTCCTTTAACAAAGAAAGATATCCGCGAATCGATGGAATGATGGCTTCGTATTCGGCAGGCTGCAATACTTTACCATCACGCCTCAGGATCCCCTTCTTCCCTTTTTTTGTTGTGAACACGAACAGGTTCCGAATAACTTCGATATCGTCGAACTCGTACGAGAAAAGCTTCTTGCCCTGGTTCGTTTCGTAAACCGCTTTGTTATTCTTTTTGTCCGGAACCCAAAAGTAAACGATGCTGTCGCTACCCTTAATGAAATTTATTGGAGCGGATTTTTCGAATGATGCAGGCCTGCCATTGGCTGTGTATACATTGAGAGAGTCATTTTTAGCGGCAAACGCAACACGGTTTTTGATCCAGACACTGTCGAGATTGCTTCCCACAACCTTCTTCTGCGAAGGCTTATACAATAGGGAGCGTTTGTTTAAGATCAATTCAAGCCATTCGCCATAATCATGAACTCCATCAAATTTTTGCGACTCAAGCTCCGGTGTTACACCAACAACCTCGATCTTGCCATCCTTCGATTTTGAATAACCAAAAGACGTCTTCACAAGTACTTGCCTGTCCAGCGGAATGATGAATTGCAGGTCCTGGCCGATCACACCTTCGAGTACTCCATTCTTTACCCAAAGATCTCCGTTGCCCCACGCGCGCACTTCATCAAATACCAGTGATTCATCGAGTGGCTTGATTGCAGATGTTGCAGCGACGTTAGAAGTTTTTACGACGATACTTTTTCCGTAGCGTTTAAGAACGATCACTTTATCGACATTCGTCACATCTTCGTAGAAAGAGGTGAGCAATAGTTTACCGTTGATGGCATAAACGTTCCATCCCTTTTGTTTCTTCAATGCGATAAACTGGTCGGCAATAATACGTGCATCCTCAACACAATTGTCGCCCACCTGGAAACCGGACTGGTGAACGATGATGTGACAATTTTCTTCAACTATGTTGAGAAATCCTTTGCCAAGATCGGCAGCCTGTGTAACAGATTTATTCAGGAGCAACCCGCCGCTTCGTGAATAAACACCCTTCGATGTCACGATGAAGTCCTGTGTGAGCGCATTACAGTAATCGACAGAATCAAACAAAGGGGCAATCATTTCCTCGCCGTCGTCGTTCATGAAACCATAGAGGCCATTTTTATAATATGGAACCCAGTAGCCTTTGTTGCGCGCGTCGAGCATCCGAAGGGAGTCGTTGTCGACCGAAGCGGGACGTTGCCGGTTTTCGTCGCGCATAAGATAATAGAGGATGCTCCTCGCTTTGGAAGACTGAGCGCCAGTGGGATATTGCTTGATGAAGTTCAGGTAATCGCTGGTATGACCGGAGCTCGTTGTCGATTCGAAGATGAATTTTTCGGCCTGATTGCGATATATGCTGTTGGGGAACTGCGTAAGAAACGATCTATAATCATCCACACCCCCGGAAGACGTTTTCTCTTTGAAGATCAATTGTTCGTAACGGCCTTCGGCCTCTTTTAGTCTGGGGGAATTCGGATAAGTGTCCGTGTATTTTTTGAAAGCAGTGGGTGTATTTGTTCGTAGTGCGTCGAGATAAGCGACCTCGTCTCTCAATTCGATAGCTTTCAAATGGTCAATGGCCAATGGATAATGATCAATGAACATTGAATATGCTTCAACTGTATTCTGCTTTCGTGCATTCTCAAATGCAGCGCTGTCTACACGCGAACTAAATCTTATTATTGAAATGCTATCTATTGACAGTCTTTGTCGTTGTTTTAGTGGAGTCACTCTCCACGCGGCGAGGGCTCTATTGGCGTAAAGTTGCGCCGAATCGGTATTGAAGTCTGCGTTGTCTTTCGTTAAAAAATAGTTTGCATACGCAAAATTGGATTGCGCGTTGAGCGTATCTTTTTTTAATGTCTTAAGAATTACAGATTTCTCGGGACTGGTGCGAACGGAACAGGAAAGCAGCAGAGAGACGATTAAGGAAATGAGGACAAAAGATCTCGCAGTGGCCATTCGGGCTGCAAGTTAGCGCAAATTTAGATGCGCTTTTTATTAGAATGTGCTTCGCACAACCTTGAATTTTATTAAAATATTACTCTATCACTTCACCATTCATTTTTGCATACTGCATCTCCCCCGCTCCTTCAAACGCCACTCGAACGCCAACGATCTTTCCGTTAGGATGCATCTGCTTTTCGGTGAACACAACTTTATCGTTGATCGAGATATTCAACACCGAATCTTTGATCCCCACATTTAGCTTTTCCATGTTCTTGAATTCACAACCAAGCGCGCTGAGATCATTGTCCTTTCCCGACTTCCACCCGTTGGTCGTCAATATTGACAGCTCCGAACTGCACCCCTTCGTCGATATCGGAACGATGATCGCCATCTCGCTGGTTAACAAATAAACAATCACTCTCCGGCAAACACATTCTTCCGGTGTCGATATATTTCGAAGTAAGGCTTCGAAATCGAACGAGTTCACATTTGCATTGAAGTCACGAACATTCTGCAGTGTTGCTGCATGCTCCGTAAATATTGGCGTCTCCCATTTCTGCTGTAACAGTGCCGACGTAAATCCCATCTTATCGCCAAGTCTCACATCTGCATCAGAAACATAGATCGGTGTCTTGTTGGTCATCAAGATCCCCTTCCAGCCTTTGGTCTTCACCCACACATTATCTTCCCTAACAATAGTATCGTTCACAATGAGTTTCGCCATGAAATAGCCAGGCTCATAATAAACAGATGTGTGTTGTTTGCCGTCGAGCGGAACTTTCTCGCGACGCATCGGGTCCCAGTTTTGTTGAATGAAAGCGCTGTCGGCATCGTAGGCAGAAACATCGTAATCGAATACCACGGAGTTCGGGAGATCGTCGGTTACTTCGCGATGTGTGAACGTTGCTTTCGCGGGATCGAAACGGTGTGGCGAGCGGCCTCTCACCAATAAGAACACAATCACTACAGATGCAATGACAACTGCGATTACCACCGGCACACGAATTAATATCCGTCTGCGAGCACCTTTCGTTGGTTGAATTACAGGTTCGGTCGTTTCAACAGGTGCAGCAACATTCTTACTTTGCTCCGATTCAAAATCTCTCCACGAAGCATAGCCCAGGAAATTTGCGAGAGCATTCAGCGTTGCTGCCGTGGGTGAGTTATCGTATTTAACTTTTCCCCAGATTCGCTTGAGCGTAGAGATACTAAGACGAACAGCGGTCTTTTCAAAGATCTTATCGCTTAGTAATTCAAAGTCGCTATTGGTCCACAGGCCACTGTCGCCCCAATTCAAAAGTTGTTCAATTTTGGTTCTACACAGTAGTATTAGCTCTCGTTCGGTACTCATTCAGTTATTTTACGTTCCGAAATTATAAAAACAGTTATGAAGAATCTTATAATCGCAGGATTTCTTGCGGCATTCGTAATATCAAACGCTGCAGGGCAGAATTTTGATTTGTCGAAAGACCTGAAAGACGGGAAACTGGTTCCGTTGCATTCAAAGCTGGTGTCCGTTTCTGAAGAAAGCAGACACTCAGTATCCGTTCTCGGGATTGCCTGGCTGAAAGATGTGATCTTCACCGAAGGCACCATCGAACTCGACATCAAAGGAAACGACGGACTTCAACAAACATTTCCCGGCATCGTGTTCCACGCCATCGATACACTCACACATGATGTTGTTTACTTCCGTCCTTTCAACTTCCAGGCTGAAGATCCGGTGCGAAAAATTCACGCAGTGCAATACGTTAGTCATCCCGACTTCACTTGGAAATTTCTGAGAGAGACAAAGAATGGTCAGTATGAAAAGGCCGTTACTCCTGCGCCCGGACCGAACGACTGGTTTCACGCGAAGATCGTTGTGAAAGGGAAAGAGATCAACGTGTATGTAAACAATTCAACCACGCCTTCGCTCACAGTTACAAAACTCAATGACAGGTCGAGCGGTATGATCGGTCTATGGTGCGACGGCAGCAACAGGCCCGGGGAGTTTGCTAACCTGGTGATAAGGAAATAGAGTTATTGCGCAGAGCTACGCAGAGGCTTCACAGAGATTCTCTGCGGAACTCTGCGACACCTCCGTGCAACTCTGCGCAATAGCATGCGCAAGAGCATCGAAAAAGCCGACGGATCGCTTTGGTTGCCGACGATGTGAACGGCATTATTTGGAGGGTAACAGCCGACAAGTAATTTTGTTGGTGATATGAAGTACGTTTTCGAAACCGAAAGATTGAAGCTCCGCGAGTTTTCAAAGGAAGACGCACCTTTCTTACTGGAATTGCTGAACACTCCTCAGTGGATCAAATTCATTGGCGATCGTAATGTGAGAACACTGGACGCCGCGCGTGAATATGCCGTCAATCGACTCATCAGCAGTTATCATCGTTTCGGTTTCGGATTGTACATGGTAGAACTTAAAGAGACTTCGACACCAATCGGCATGTGTGGTCTCGTCCGTCGCGAAGCGCTGGATGATGTGGACCTTGGTTTCGCTTTTCTTCCCCAATACACCGGTTACGGCTATGCTAAAGAAGCTGGTGCTGCAACGATGGAGCTCGCAAAGAAGAAAGTGAAATCTAAAAGACTGGTAGCAATAACGATGGTCGATAATTCCAATTCGATCAATCTTCTTCAAAAGCTGGGATTCAACTTCGAGAGGACTGTGAATTTTCCCGGCGAAGACCAGACGCTGATGATGTACTCGGTAGACCTGAAGAAATAATTAGGCTGCGATCAGATCTTAACGGCCTGTCGTGCCAACAATTTCCATTCTCCCTTTTCCTTGATCCAAACCAGGAGCACCGAAAGATTGATCGGAGCCTGTGTTCCGTTGGTCATGGTTTCACCTGCAAGTTTGTGACGCACCGTGGCAACATTGCCAGTAATTTTAATCACCTGCTCGGTTAGATTGATGATAATGAAATCGGATTTACCGCTGGCAAGCGCCTCCACGAACGCTTTCTTGTCTTCGATGAAACCACTGGAGTGTCCGTAGGTAAGATTGTCGTGTGCGATCTTTTCAAGAGCATCTTTCTTGCCATCGATCATTGCCTGCTTCAAAGTTTCAACGGCTTTCGCAACATCGGCGTCTTGTGAATAGGCCGACGTGGCTAAACCTAAAAAGAGTATGATCAAAATTTTCATACCCTAATTTAATCGATTTGGTATCTACTGGCAACAGCAGTCAGTAGTTACTCACTTCTCAGCGTGTCAACAGGATTTCTTACTGCTACTTTAATCGCTTGCATTGTTACTGTGACAAGCGCAATCAACAACGCAGAGACTCCGGAGATAGCAAAGATCTTCCAGTCGATGGGCGCCTGGTAAGCGAAATCCAGCAGCCAGTTCTTCATCAAATACCATGCGACGGGCGAAGCAATTGCGAATGCAATCAGCATCAGCAGCACGAAATCTTTCGAGAGCAGTAAAAAAATGCTTCGCACCGAAGCTCCTAATACTTTTCGGATCCCGAATTCTTTCAACCGTTGTTCTGCGGTGTGAACGAGCAATCCCAGTAATCCGAGACACGAAATGAATATTGCCATTGTTGAAAAATAATTCGCGAGTTTGCTCACAACGACTTCGCTCTTGTATTGCGATTCGAATACATCATCGGCGAATTTGTATTCGAAAGGATAAGCAGGATTGAGCTGTGAATAAATTTTACGAAGTCCATTCAAGGCATCGTCGGTAGCATCCGGCTCGGTACGGGCGATCATCACGTTCGACCAGCCTGGATGAAGGTGAAGAATAACAGGTTCGATCGCTGTGTGTAATGAATTGACATGATAGTTTTTCACAATGCCAACGATCTTTCCCTTGCGTCCCCAGAAAGTAAGGTCCTGCCCTACCGGGTCTTTTAGATTCATCCGTTGTGCCGACTCTTCATTGATGATATAACCTACACTGTCGGAAGCAAACTCGCGTGAGAAATCCCGCCCCGAGAGCAACGTAAGCTTCATCGTTTCTACATAATCGTAACCGACAGCCATTTGTGTGAACAGGATCTTTTCGTTGGGAAGCTTACCCGGCCATTCTACGCCCACCGTAGAGTTGCCGCCGACCAATGGACTTGACGTTGACACAGTTGCTGAGTGAATGCCCGGAAGATTTTTGGTTTCATTGATGAGTGTTTCCTGTTTCCTGCCGAGATCTCCCTCGAGGTCGATGATGATGAGGTTCTCGCGATCGAAGCCGAGATTCTTTTCGCGGATGTATCCCATTTGACGATACACAACTATGGTTGCAAAAATGAGCGTGATCGTAAAACAGAATTGTACAACCACCAGTACTTTTCTTAATGAAACCGATCCCGTTTGCTGTGTGAACTTGCCCTTCAAAACTTTCACGATGCTGAACGACGAAAGGAAGAAGGCCGGGTAAAGTCCCGACACAAATCCTGTGATAAGAATTACCGAAAGCAGGATCGCTATGAACGCAGGATCGGTGTCCAATGATGTTGATGGCTGAGAACACCGGGCTCTTGAACAGATTCCGGACAATAATCTTCAGGTAGTTGGAGATCATAGGCGTATTGTAGAGGTACGATTTAGGAGGTACGATGTACGGTGTGCCAAGAATTATGCCGGGAACCTACCCGTAAAAACACTTAGTTTTCAACCTTCCTGCATTAACTTTGTTCCAGTTCGAACATAATCGTTCGCTTTTGAGACTTACCCCATGAGATTTTTTAAAGCCGCACTTGTTTATCTCTCTCTCTGCCTGGTAGTGGGTCGCATCAATGCCCAGGACCTTAAGCTCTGGTATCCTCAACCTGCCGCTAACTGGAACGAAGCGTTGCCGGTCGGCAATGGCCGCCTTGCTGCAATGGTGTTTGGAAATCCAACACAAGAGAAGATCCAACTCAATGAAGAAACAGTATGGGCAGGCGGACCGGGTAACAACATTCCGAAAACAAACTTCAAAGAGTCTCTCCCCGAAGTTCGCAAGCTGTTGTTCGACGGAAAATACGAAGAAGCACAGGCTCTCGCGATGAAGATGGTTCCGGGCAATGCCGGTCCGGATAATAATTATGGGATGCCTTATCAAACTGTGGGCGACCTGGTCATCGAATTCCCAAGTCATCGCGGGGCTATAAATTATAGAAGAGAGCTCGACATCGCCAACGCCATTACAACTACGAAGTATACCGTTGGTAAAGTCGATTACACACGTGAAACGATAGCATCGTTTGCCGATAACGTGATCGTGGTACACATTACGGCAAGCAGAAGAAAGGCAATCAATTGCCAGGTTCATATCAGCAGCCCTCATAAAAATAGTTCTGTACGAATTATTCAGAATGTTCTCGAAATGAGAGGCATGTCGAGCGATCATGATAATAAAAAAGGAAGCGTTCGATTTACCACGCTGGTGAAACCAGTGTTGGTTAAGGGAGAAATTACCGCTCCTACCGATTCTTTGCTCGTGATCTCGAATGCAACTGAAGTTACTTTCTTCATTTCCATCGGTACCAGCTTCCGCGATTACGTCGACTCTAATCTGAACGAAGACATCTTCGCAGCACGATACCTGAAAAATGTAACAGAGAAATCGTGGAGAGAATTGAAGCATGCACACACAGGTCATTATAAAAAATATTTCGATCGTGTGACGTTGGAGCTGGGCAATTCGCCTTCGTCAACATTGCCAACCGATGCACGTGTGAAACAATTCGCAACCGGCAACGATCCACAGTTGGCGGCACTGTACTTCCAGTTTGGACGTTACTTGTTAATCTCGTCTTCGCAACCGGGCAATCAACCGGCAACGCTGCAAGGCAAGTGGAACGACATGCTCACTCCACCGTGGGACAGCAAGTACACGATCAACATCAACACCGAAATGAATTATTGGCCGGCAGAACCGACCGCGCTTGCCGAAATGCATCAGCCGCTGTTCCAGTTATTGAAAGAGCTTGAAGTAACCGGACGCGAAAGTGCACAACAACTTTACGGTGCGCGTGGGTGGAATGCCCATCACAACACCGACATCTGGCGGATCACCGGCCCTGTTGACGGCGCGTACTACGGACTCTGGCCGATGGGCGGCGCATGGTTGTCGCAACATTTATGGCAACACTATTTATATTCTGGCGATCAGAAATTTTTGGCCGATGCTTACCCGGTGCTCAAAGGAGCCGCGTTGTTTTATAACGACGTACTGCAACCAGTTCCAAAGAAAGACTGGCTGGTTGTAACTCCATCGATGTCGCCGGAGAATGAACATCATAAAGGTGTTTCGTTGGCTGCCGGCACTACGATGGACAACCAACTGGTATTCGACGTGTTCTCAAATTTCATTAAGGCAAGTAGCAAGCTCGGGCAAGACAAAGAGCTTCGCGACACCATCCGGTTGAAGCTTGAAAAAATTCCGCCGATGATGATCGGTCAGCATGCACAACTACAAGAGTGGATGGATGATTGGGACAGGCCCGAAGATAAACACAGGCATATCTCCCATTTGTATGGATTGTTCCCTTCTAACCAGGTGTCGCCGTATAAGTCACCCGAATTATTTTCGGCAGCGATGACGTCGCTCGTGTTTCGTGGAGATCAGTCTACCGGATGGTCGATGGGATGGAAAGTAAACTGGTGGGCCCGTTTGCTCGATGGCAATCGTGCATATAAGCTTATTAAAGACCAGCTCACTCCCGCTGCTGAAACAGGTGCTGGCGGAACGTATCCGAATTTATTCGATGCACATCCTCCGTTCCAGATCGATGGGAACTTCGGATGCACATCGGGTATTGCAGAGATGCTGATACAAAGTCATGATGGTGCGTTGCACCTTTTGCCTGCGTTGCCGGATGCATGGCCGAGTGGCAAGGTGAAAGGTTTAAGAGCACGCGGTGGTTTTTCGATAGACATGTCATGGGATAATGGTAAGGTGAAGTTGATGGTGATCCATTCGGGGATTGGAGGAGTGTTGCGGATACGGAGTTATGATGAGTTGAATGATTCGCGACTGGTTCCGGCGAAGGGTCCGAATCCGAATGTGTTGTTGGAGACGGCGGCGATACGAGCACCGATTGTTTCTCCGAAGGCGTCGGTGGTGCTGCCGGAGCTGAAGAAGGTTTATGAGTATGACCTGAAGACGCTGCCGGGGCATAGTTATGTGATCACAAAGGATTGAGAGTGATCATTTAAAAATATTCTTCGAAGCAACCGCAAATGAAAAAAGGCCGGTCTCACGATCGGCCTTCTTCTTTCAAAAAAAAACTCTTTTAATCAACAATCAACTCCGCACTCAACACACTCTCACTTCCAACCGGCGGAGTCTTAAACCCTCTCACAATAATCGTATACGACCAGCCATCGAGCAGCAACGCATTAGGGAGTGTCAACAACACATCTCCCGTCGTTGTCTTCACCACGAACGTATACTTATTCGCATCGATCTCCGTAAACGATGATGGCTCTTTAAACGACACACCTGTCGCAACCGGCACACTCGTATCATTGATCTGTAAGTCAACCTCCGGTGCATCGGGTGACAGGTTTAGAAACCTAACCTTCGCCTTACCTGCCGTTGGTGCATTCGTATCATCGTTCAACACCAACAAGTCGATCTTGTTGAATGTATTCACAACATACACCGAGTAAGCCTTCGCATCTTCGAACTTCATCGTAGTATCTGCAACAACATTGCTCGCTCCGAAGGGACCGAATTGCAACCTGCGGGTGCCCGCAAAAAATTTCAGATAACCGGTATTATCGGTGTAGTCGAACTTTGTGCTGTTGATAACTTTCTGATCGAGGACGATACTCAAACCCGGCGCATCCGGCGACGCCTGGTATAAATTGACATAAGCCGCCGGTACCACACTCGCGTCGCTGTCACTGTCCAACTTACAACCCGTCGCCACTAACAAAAAAGTCCCACCCACTATGGACAGAAACTTCATCTTACTAAAAAATTCTCTCATAATACTGTTCAGATTCGTCCACTTGGACACACAATTATGAACATCGGTTGTACTGAAATCATTTAATTCTGACGATTCTGCTGATGGCAGAATATTTGTCGGATCCTCTCACGGAAAGCACAGACAACACTGAACCTATACCTATGACCGGAAGTTATTTCAAGATGGCTCGCAGAAGCCTGATGGCAAACAAAGGAACGACCATCATCAATATCCTTGGACTTGTTATCGGCATCGCATCAGCGCTCGTGATCTCGAGTGTGATCCGTTTCGAACAAAGCTTCGACTCATTTCATTCAAAAAAAGATGAGATCTATCGTCTCGTGAGAATTTCAGGAAGCGATGAGCTCGAATACAGGTCGGGCATTCCCTACCCGGTACCACAAGCAATGCGCGAGGAGATCCCGGGCATTGAATTAACCATCGTTGAATATCTCGGCGGTGTAAACGTCGACATTCCTTCAAGCGATGGGAAGACGATCAACAAATTCATCGAACCCAACGGACTTACAACTGCCGAACCTGGCTTCTTCAAAATGTTCGACTTCGCAAAGAAGCCCATTCACTGGATTGCCGGCACTCCCGAAACAACATTAAAAGAACCTTACAGCATTGTGCTCACCACCGAGCTCGCAAAAAAATATTTCGGCAATGAAGATCCGATCGGACGAACGATACAATTTCAAAAGCGATTCGACTTCAAGGTTACGGGCGTCATCGAAGACTTTCCCGTGAATACCGATTTCCCATTCAAGATGATGATCTCCTATTCGACCATGGCAAAGATCCAGGGCGAAGAGGGAATGAATGACTGGTCGAGCGTAAACGACACACACCAGGTGTTTGTATATGCACCGAATATGACGAAGGAAGAACTCGAAGCAAAGATCGAAGCCGTGCATGTTGCCCACGTTGCCAAAGACCTTTCGGACGCGCGTCATTACAAGCTCCAGGAATTTTCGGAGCTTCACTATGATCCGCGGTATGGAAACTTCAGCGGAAGAACTATCAGTCACGAAACAATTCTTGCCCTACAGGTAATTGTGCTCTTCCTTTTGCTCGCAGGATGTATCAACTACGTTAATCTTTCGACAGCGCAGTCAACGTTGCGATCAAAAGAGATCGGTCTTCGAAAAGTTCTTGGCAGCGAACATCGTCACCTGATCCTGCAATTCCTTACAGAGACGTTTGTTGTTGTCGGGCTCGCAGCAATCACTGCAGTTGTACTCGTGTTTGCACTGATGCCTTCCATACAGAACCTGCTGAACCTCCAGGTTCATTATGATCTCGGTGATCCCATTATACTGGCTTCCCTGATTGCAACGATCGTTGGTGTAACGCTTTGCTCGGGTCTTTACCCGGCGTTTATCATTTCGAAGTTCAACCCTATCGCAACACTGCGTGCTAAGTTCAACAACGAACGGGTTGGCGGCATCAACCTCCGAAAGGTTCTCGTCGTTACCCAGTTCACCATTACACAGATCCTCGCCGTGGGTACGTTCATTGTGATAAGCCAGATGAATTTCTTTGAGAACACGGATATGGGTTTCAATCGCGACGCTGTAATCGTCAGCATCCCGGTTCTCACCAATAATCCACGGCAACTACAACCATTAGAGAATGAGCTTCGAAGTCTGCCGTTCGTTTCATCTGTGAGCGCAAGTTTCACATTGCCTTCGGGATTGGAACGCAACAGCTCGTCGAGAAATATCGGTCCGCTTACTGCATCTGTGATGCAAGACTACCAGAACTACGAGCACTTCTCTATCGACGACTCGTTCCTCGATCTTTACCAGATCAAGTTACTTGCTGGAAGAAATCTGACGGAAGCCGATACACTTGCAGATAATATTCTTGTAAACGAGACATTAATGAAAAATCTCGGTATCGAATCGCCGGAGAAAGCATTGGGCGCAGAATTCAAATTCGGTACACAGGAAAAAACAAGGATCGTCGGTGTCGTCAACGATTTTTATGCGCATTCATTAAAAGAAGATGTTGGCAACATTGCCATGGTGTATCAACCAAAGTCTTACCAGTGGCTCAGCGTTCGGCTCGATCTGAAAGCCGACCAGGCGATGGCTAACGTTCTCAAAACGCTTGAAGGAACCTGGAACAAACACTATCCTGAAAATGTATTCAAGTATCAATTCTTTGATGAAAATATTGCTGCATTCTACAAGCAGGAATTCAAGTACTCGAAACTGTTCCAGATCTTTTCGATGATCTTTATCGGCATTGGATGTCTCGGTCTTTATGGACTAATCACTTTCATCGCGAATAAAAAAGGAAAAGAGATTGCCGTACGCAAAACATTGGGTGCTACTATCTCCAACATCATCGTGATGTTCTCCAGGGAATATGTTTTACTGATCACGATCTCGTTCGTATTGGCCGTCCCGGTTGCGTGGTACGGAGTTACCGAATGGCTGGAGGGTTTCAAAAGTCATATCGACCTGCAGTGGTGGATGTTTGCTGCGCCTGGTATGATCGTGCTGGCTCTCGCACTCGTGGTGGTTGGTTCGAAGTCATACAGCGCTGCGTCGGCAAATCCGGTTAATAGTTTAAAGAATGAATAGAGTTTAGTCTTTAGGATTGTCCGGAACCGGACGTATTGCACCACTTTTGAACATAAAATCCGCAGGAAAAGCCGTATTTTCGGTGATGGCATAACAATTGACCATCATTCCGAAACTTACCTATCATGCTGCTGAGCTATTTCACCGTCGCGTTCCGAAACCTTATCCGCCACAAACTCTTTTCACTCATCAATATCGGCGGGCTCGCGATTGGTCTCGCAGCTTTCTGGATGATCGCGTTGTACATCGGCAACGAACTCAGCTACGATCGTTATCACGCCAACGCCAGCAGGATCTTCCGCATCGCACAACATGCCCAGTGGGACGGCGGAGAGTTTCACGGACCCATTACGCCGGCAGCTTATGCCACCGCTATGCTTTCTGACTTTCCTGAAGTAGAAGAAGCAGTTCGGATCGACGCCGAAGGCGGTGGCACTTTTCGCGCCAACGGAAAAGAATTCCGTGCGGGCGATATGATATTTGCCGACAAAAGTTTCTTCAAAGTATTCTCATTCAATTTTATCGACGGCGACGTCAACACCGCGTTGTCGAAACCCAATAGCATCGTCGTTACAAAAAAATTAGCGGAGACGATGTTTGGTGATGCTTCAAGAGCACTCAACAAGACTTTAGAATTCGGGATGAACGAATCGGCGCTTATTACAGGCGTAATCGAGGATGTTCCGGCTAACTCGCATTTCTCTTTCAGCGCTATTCGTACCATGCCCGAGATCAAAGAAGAAGGTTGGGTGAACTCACACTTCTATACTTACATACTTCTTCGCGACGAGAACGCTATCACCTCGCTGGAGGCCAAGATGCCAGCATTTTTCGAGAGACATATTAAACCAACATCACCGAACCTCGATTATCGTGCGGAGCTTCAACCGCTCACGTCGATCCATTTGAAATCACAACTCGCGTTCGAGATCGGCAGCAACGGCAACATCACCTACGTGTATGTATTCTCGGTTATCGCTGCGTTGATTCTCGTTATCGCGTCGATCAACTACATGAATCTTTCTACAGCTCGCTCGTCGTTACGAATTCGTGAAACGGGTTTGAGAAAAGTAGTTGGCTCACGCCGCACGCAACTCGTGCTGCTGTTTTTAAGCGAGTCGGTTTTCATTACGATGATCGCCTCGTTGCTTTCTGTATTCCTGATGACGCTGGCAATGCCGTTGTTCGAATCGTTCACGGGTTCCACACTCGACATCTGGAAATTCGGAGTACCAACGACCATCGGTGTGCTGGTTCTCTTTTCGACAGTTGCGGGACTTCTCAGTGGGATCTATCCGGCGTTCTTCCTGTCGGGATTCAGAGTCGTTCCTGCGCTGAAAGGAATTGCGGGAAGTCATGAAGGGAATGTGTTGTTCCGCCAGGGCCTTGTGATCTTCCAGTTCACGACAACCATAGCGATGATCGCGGGCTCTATCGTTATCTACAACCAGTTGAGCTACGTGATGAAAAAAGATCTTGGTTTCAACAAAGATCAGGTGATCACTTTTCACCTGAACAATTCCGAAGTGCGTAATCGCATCGACGCGGTCCGCGAAGAGTTGCTCCGAAACAAATCGGTTGAAGATGCAGCAACGGCCGGCAATCCCATCGGCAACAACAACATCGGTGGCCGCGACTACAAAATAGAGATGAACGGCGCTATCGAAGATCGTCTTCGCATGGCGAACTTCTTCACGATCGACGAAGACTTCATCCCGACATTGCAGATCGAGGTAAAAGAAGGCCGTAATTTTTCGAAAAGCATTCTCACCGATAAACAAAATTCAGTGGTCGTGAACGAAGCGTTCGTTTACGATGCAGGCTGGGACGAAGGCGTTGGCAATAAGATCCAGATGGGTGATCAAATATTAGAAGTTGTTGGTGTTGTGAAAGATTTCAACATCTATTCACTGCAACACAAAGTCGGACCACTCATTCTCCGTTTGCCCACGGAAGCAAACGAGAAAGACAACATGTATGTACGCGTTGGCAAGTCCGACTTCGCAACGGCGTTGAAGGTCGTGGAAGACACTTATAAAAAATACGACAACAGCGGACCATTCGAGTACAGTTTCCTCGATCAGAACTTCGAGAAACAATACAGGGCAGAACAAATGCAGGGAAGATTGTTGTTGACATTCACTGGCCTTGCAATATCTATAGCGTGCCTGGGATTGTTCGGACTGATCACATTCACGACAGAACAACGCCGTAAAGAGATCGGCATTCGTAAAGTATTGGGCGGAAGCGTGGCGAGCATCGTTATCCTGCTCGCAAAAAATTTAATGATACTGATTATTGTTGCGGCGTTGGTTGCAACTCCGCTTGCATGGTATGCGATGAACAGCTGGTTGCAGGAGTTTGCTTACCACATCGACATCAATGTGGGGGTATTCCTGCTCGCAGGATTATCGGCGCTTACTGTTGCGTTGATCACCATCAGTTCGCAAGCCGCAAGGTCTGCAATGGCAAACCCTGTTGACAGCTTGCGAACCGAGTGATGTTCGGAGTTCTTACTTCTTAAGTTTTGAGATCTCTTCGTCCAAATTATCCAACGCCATCTTGAACCCTTCCTCAAATCCCATCTCAACCAATGTCTGCAGTTGAGCTGCGGTTGCGAGAAGAGTAACGGTGACTAAGATCCCATTGCCACTTTTATCGAAGCTCATCCGCCAATCGGTTTGAGGCATGTCTTTGTTCACAACACCATTCTCATCAGAAAAGCCATCGCGCACGTCGAAGCTCTTCAGAGAAACAATATTGCTGAAGTCGCCAAAAGCCCAATGACGTTCACCGGCAGGTCCGACCATGGCATAGATGCGGCGACCGCCATTGCTGAAGTTCATTGACTTTGTTTCGGATTTCCATGGTTTCGGTGCCCACCAGAGATCGAGAAGCTCGGGCTTCGTCCACATGTCCCACGTTGTTTGTGCATCTGCATCACAGTAATGTGTTACAACTACTTTGTTATTCGCGAAATCTTTTACGAATGAATTCAATTTGTTACTTGCCATCTTGTTTTGATTTAAGTTGTTTTTGTTTGATCTGCCTGAGCGCTTCGTCTAATTGATCCAAACGCTTTTCCCAAAGCGCACGGAAGGGTTTAAGAAAATCGTCCACCTCTTTCATCTTTTGTGCATTAAAGTAATAGTAGATCTCGCGACCGGATTGCTGCTGGTTTACGAGCTCGCATTCGGTGAGGATCTTTATGTGCTTCGACACGGCCTGGCGGCTGGTGTCGAAATGTTCCGCCAGCGCATTGGGTGTCATGGCCTGCAATGCAATGAGCGTGAGGATTGCCCGACGTGTCGGGTCGGCAATTGCCTGGAATACATCTCTTCTTTCAATCATAAATGTTGCAACTATGTGGTTGCAAATATATCCGCAACTATATGATTGCGCAAGTGTTTGATTAAAAATCGTCAGGGAATTTGTGAGAAATCAGCGTTTCATGGTCAAATAACCACTTTCTGTCTTCCTGCCGCTGGCCGGGAATTCGATCCTATAGAAATAGGTGCCTGTAGGTAGCTCGGCATTGTTCTTCGAAAGACCAGCAAAAACCACGGAGGTATTATTGTAATTATCTCCCTCCCAAACCAGGTCGCCCCAGCGGTTGAAGATAGCCACATGATTCACCTTCGTATCTTCTAACTGGTCGATGCCATCAATAATGAAGAGATCATTCTTACCATCTTTATTCGGCGACACTGCATTATAAACATTGATCGAAGCGATTACTTCAATTGAAAATGTTTTCTCGGAGCATGCTCCAAATGTATCGCACACCGAGATGGTTATGCTTTCTGTTCCTCTGAAAGGTTTGCCTGAATAATCGATCACGAGGTCGAAATCTCCATCGATTGTTGCCGAAGCACCACTCAAGGGTTGAGTCACAATCGTAAGTGTGGACAGGTCAAGATTGTTTTCATTGTCTTTAATGAGATCGGGCAGATGAATGGTGATCTTTCCTCCTACTATCGTTTCCACCTGCTTGGGTTCGATCGACGGCGGCGTATTGTTTGCACAAGTGGGTCCACCTATAGTTGCATTAACAGAAGTGCGTGTGCTTTCACATGTGCCGTCGGTGATCGCAACAAAATAAGTTGTGGTTTGACTGATCACCGGTGTGGCGAATGTACTGTTAACCTCGCCGTTGATAGCAGTTCCCCCGGTTGATGTATTGTACCACCTGTATTGTCCGGCAGATCCACCGCTTGCTGTTAACGTGATGCTTGCGGGAACACATGAGAAATCGCCAGTTGCCGTTGGTGCCGAAGGAGATGTGTTCAACGTTGCAACGACAGATGTTCTTGGTCCTTCGCAACCATTATTGAGCGCAACATAATAAGTGGTAGTTGTAGTTAATGCCGGTGTAACATAACTGCTGTTCGATTCACCGGAAATAGCAGTACCACCTGTTGGAACGGTATACCACCTGTATTCGCCCGCAGCGCCTCCGCTTGCAGTGAGTGTTGCAGCGCCAGGAGAACACGCAGAGCCACCGTTAGCAGTCGGTGCTGCCGGTGGATTATTCAGTGTTGCATTAACAGCAGCGCGCGGACCTTCGCACAACCCGTTGTTGATCGAAACGTAATAGGTTGTCGTTACTGAAAGCGTTGGCGTTGCATACGTGCTGTTGAATTCTCCGGAAATTGCAGTGCCACCAGTAGCAACGGTGTACCAACGATATTGTCCTGCCGATCCATTGGATGCAGTAAGCGTTACACTTGCAGGTATGCAACCTCCTCCACCAACTACCGAAGGTGCATTGGGAATAGTGTTAACAGTAGCAACCGCAGTTGTACGAGTACTCTCGCATGTACCGTTGTTGATCGCCACATAAAAGTTTGTTGTCGAACTGATAGATGCAGTGGTATATGTTGAATTTGTTTGCACACCATCGGCAGTTCCACCAGTTGGAACTGTATACCATCTATATTGTCCCGCTGATCCGCCTGTCGCAGTTAATGCAACCGTGCCTGTTCCGCATCGTGCGTTGGTGTTAACACCGGGCGCTGTTGGTGGTGTATTAACGGTTGCAACTACGGTTGTTCGTGCTCCTTCGCACGTGCCGTTGTTGATCGATACATAGAAGCTTGTTGTGGTGGTGATAGACGCCGTTGTGTAAGTAGCATTCGTCTGTGCGCCATCTGCTGTTCCGCCGGTTGGAACCGTATACCATCTGTATTGTCCCGCTGCGCCACCTGTCGCCGTTAATGCAACGGTGCCCGTTCCGCATCGTGAGCCACCTGTAACGCCGGGCGCTGCTGGCGGTGTATTCACTGTAGCAACGACCGTGGTCCTCGTGCTCTGGCAAGTACCGTTGTCGATCGATACATAAAAGTTCGTTGTCGTGGTGATGGAAGGTGTTGTGTAAGTGGCATTCGTCTGCGCTCCATCTGCAGTGCCGCCTGTAGGGACAGTGTACCACCTGTATTGTCCTGCTGCGCCACCTGTCGCCGTTAATGCAACGGTGCCCGTTCCGCATCGTGAGCCACCCGTAACGCCGGGTGCTGCTGGCGGTGTGTTCACTGTAGCAACTACCGTGGTCCTCGTGCTTTGGCAAGTACCATTATCTATCGATACATAAAAGTTTGTTGTCGTAGTGATGGAAGGTGTTGTGTAAGTGGCATTCGTTTGAGCACCGTCTGCCGTTCCACCTGTAGGAACTGTATACCACCTGTATTGTCCTGCCGATGCACCGGTTGCTGATAAAGAAACCGTACCCGTTCCGCATCGTGAACCGCCGGTTACGCCAGGAGCTGTCGGTGGTGTGCTGATCGTAGCAACTACAAGTGTTCTTGAACTCTGACACGTGCCGTTATCGATCGATACGTAATAGTTCGTTGTTGTTGTGAGCGACGGCGTTAGATACGTTGCGTTGGTTTCACCAACGATAACAGTGCCGCCAGTTGGAAGTGTGTACCACCTGTATTGTCCCGCTACGCCGCCAGCCGCTGTTACCGTAACCGAACCCGTACCGCATCGCGCTGCGCCGGTCGTGGTGGGCGCTGTTGGAATTGTATTGACAGTCGCAACTACGGTTGTTCTCGCACTTTCGCATGTACCGTCATCGATCGATACATAAAAGTTGGTTGTACCGGTAATTGAAGCAGTTGTGTAAGTGCCATTCATCTGAGTGGCATCTGCAGTGCCACCCGTCGGAACTGTATACCATCTATATTGTCCAGCCGATCCACCCGTTGCTGTTAATGTAACCGTGCCTGTTCCGCAACGTGCGCCGCCCGTTACACCGGGTGCTGTGGGAATGGTATTGACCGTTGCAACGACTGTTGTTCTTGCACCTTCGCACGAACCATTGTTGATCGCTACATAGTAATTGGTTGTACCAGTGATTGAAGGTGTTGTATAAGTGCCGTTCATTTGAGTAGCATCGGCGGTTCCACCAGTCGGAACTGTGTACCATCTGTATTGTCCAGCCGTTCCACCTGTTGCGGTTAATACAACCGTGCCCGTACCACACCGCGATCCACCAGTAACACCAGGTGCTGCGGGAACGGTGTTGATCGTTGCAACTACAAGTGTCCGTGTGCTTTCGCAAGTACCGTTGTCGATCGATACATAAAAGTTGGTTGTAGTTGTAATTGAAGCAGTCGTGTACGAACCATTATGCTGTGTGGCGTCTGCTGTGCCACCGGTTGAAACTGTATACCACCTGTATTGTCCAGTGGTTCCACCCGTTGCGGTTAATGTAACTGTGCCTGTACCACATCGTGCTGCTCCGGTAGTTGTTGGCGGCGTTGTGTTGTTGATGGTTGCAGTTACAATGGTGCGAGTGCTTTCGCATAAACCATTATTGATCGCCACGTAAAAATCTGTTGTCGTCGTTAACGAAGGTGTTGCATAGGTTGCATTCGTCTGACCGCCTATTGACGTACCGCCGGTTGGCACGGTATACCATCGATATGATCCGGCTGTTCCACCGGCGGCAGTGAGCGTAACGGAACCTGTACCACATCGTGATGCTCCGGTTGTTGTTGGCGCAGCAGGCGTTGCATTAACTGTAAGCGTCACCACGTTCGATATAAGATCGGCTACGCCAACACCCGACACCACGCAACGATATGGTCCCGCCACAGCAGTACTCGGTGGAGTTATTGAAAGTATGGATCCCGTAACATTATTAAATATCGCGCTGTTGGTGAGATTAAACCAGCCGGCCGCGGGAGTATTGAATTGCCATTGATAGGTAATAGTAGGGTTGTTGCCTCCAACGGCAGTGAACGTTCCTGTCGATCCAATACAAATGCTTGTTGATGTTGGCTGTGTTGGTATCGTAAGCGGCGGATACATGTTGATATTATCGAACCGTGTAACGACGTTGGCGTTCTGATACAATCCCTGGATCTGCAGGGAGGTTATACCGGCAAGCACCGTTTGGATTTGCGCCGCTGTTGCAGGCGTAGCCGTAGAAGCATCGGTAGTTTTCCATTCGCCGGTAGCTGCGCTGAATGGTATTTCGAATTTTTGCCACGTGCCGAATGACGGCGGCTGGAAGAGCGTGTTTGGCCAAAAATATATCGACACCCCGGCGGCGTTTGTCATCACTGCTGTGGCAACAAGCGCTGTCGCCGTTCCCGTGGTTGTCTGCGACAAGTCGTACGCAATTCCACCCCCATAATAGGCCGACCTGTTACCGAGGAATTTCCCCGGGGCATTCAGATAATATGGGTACCAGAGCAGGCCGGCGCCAACAGGGATCGATTGGGGCGTCTGTGCATAAACATATCCATTTGGATTGCCTCCCATTGCGGAGTAATTCAAGGTGGCGCCCAATGCATTCGGTGCACTCCACCCATCTACGTTTGACGCAAAATCGCTACTGATGATCTGCGCCTGTAATTTGAAGCAAAACAGCGTTAAAGCAACTACAACAAGTAAGGACCTGGAAATGGTCATGCGTATCTATAAGACCATGTAAGGTACGAAAGGTGACCCGATATGGAGTACCCTAATTATGTGAGATTACTCTCACGGACGATGCTGAAAACACTGAATTGCTAAAACAACGATAGTAGCCCTGCTAAAAGTGTGGAGATAATTCCCGTGATAAAAATCCCCTTTAGAAAACCAATAAAGTGGAAGCGGTAATTCTTGTACCCGGCATGGCCTTCCGTGCCCGGGATCACAATAAACTTTGGCGTGATATAACAGAACATCAGCCAGTCGAGGATCAGCAGATCGAATATGTTAAACACCAACATCATCGACCAGATCACAGAAAAATAATAGATGAAATATGGTTGCCCGGGTCGGTAATGCCAACTCACCACAACAGGGTATCCGATCATGATCAAAAGGATCGGCAGCGCGAAGAACACAGCTTGCATTCGTTCTTTCGGAGTCTTCGGCGGAACTGTTACCTGTATTTCCTTAGGATAATCCTGCAACATCATTCGCGGATTCACCAAACCAACCGGTATCATAGAGATCACAATGAGAATACAATAAACGACGCAGTGAATCAATAATACATCAGATGCGATGAAGGACATCATGCCTGGTTGATATTTTCTAAAGTTCACCTATTCATCCACACCTTCTGCATTTTTCATCTTCGAAAGTATCGCGTAGCCACCCGCTATTACGATTTGCGATTGCCTGTCGAATGTGGCCGGCACCGTTACTTCCGTAAACCCGCCTTCAGAAACCCCGGTCGTCACTTCGATCATGCGGAAATGATGTTCGGACTGATGTTGCTCGTTGTTCTCTTCAGAAGTTTTTTCATGCTCTATGGCTGCAGGTATGAAAATAAATTTCCGCCCCTGGTAATCCACGATTGCCTCGTCGGGCAACGCAGTGACTATAGTACCCCCGGTTTCAACGATTGCCGATAAGAACATTCCGGGCAGGAGATTTTGATCCTCTTTATCTATATGACAATGAATATTGACCGTGCGGTCTGGCTTGATCTCATGACCTATAAGATAGACGGTTGCTGTACGTTCGGCGGATTCGTTTGCCAAAGTGAAGCGGACCTTCTGCCCTATTTTTATCTTCGGAAGATCCTTTTCAAAGATCGTGAGCTCTGCATGAAGATGCTCGGTGTCGACAATAGTGAAAAGAACATCGGATGGATTCACAAACTTCCCGATGTTAACATTCACTGTCGTAACAAAACCATCGATCGGCGAATACACGTTCGCGACAGCGGAGATATTTTCAGCCTTCAGCGAAGCCGGGTCGATGTTGATCAGTTGCAAACGTGCAGCGAGTCCGCTCACTCTTGCCAGTCCATTGAGGTAACTGGTCTTTGCCTGTTGCAAAACTTTCTGTGCATTCACATTTTCTTTCGCGAGCTCCTGCTGCCTGTCGTATTCAGCTTTGTTGTATTCGGCCTGGTTTCGCGCTTCGAGATAATCCTGCTGCAACTGAATGTAGTCCGGGTTCTCGATCACGGCAACAGTTTGTCCTTTCGAAATTTTAGATCCCTGCAACAACGTGGTACTCTTCAGGAATCCACCGAGGGGAACGGAGATACTTACGAGTTGCTGCGGAGGAACATCGAGTAGACCGTTGGCTTTCACAACCCCGCTGATCTGTCGCTGCTGAAGCTGACCGAGTTTAATTTCTGCATTCTTAACCTGCGCATCGGTGAGCTCGATAGTGTTCACTTCTTCGGAATGTGGTTGCGACTCCGTTTGATCGTCGCTTTGTTTGCACGAAGCCAGGAGCAAACATGTATATAATAAGATCTTTTTCATTTTCATTCTACTTTATGCCTGCGAGAAACTCGAGGTTGATAACTGATTGATTGAGATTATTGAGACTACTGAGATAGCTTTCTTTTATCTGGATTGCATTTCGCATCGCGAGCCAGTACTCGGTGTAACCGATCTCACCGTTCCTGAAAGCACTATCCGACTGTCGCAAGATGAGGTCGGCATTCAGGGAAGCCGATGTTTCATAATATTCTACACTCCGAACATTCTTCAGATATTCTTGTACAGCACGTTGCCACTCGCCTTCAACGACCGATTGATTGTACTCGAATATTTTCTGTGATTTCTCCTCGTTGATGCGCGCAGCCTTTACTCGGGCAACCTGTGGCGACAACCACAATGGAATTGAAACACCAAGCATGACACCTGTGAAACGCGTACCCGAGGTCGCTTTCTCGCCGGCATCGTTCAGCGTACCGATCAGCGACTGGTTGAAGTAGCCAACAACAATGTCGGGAAGAACTTTAGCGTTCGTTACTTTTCGTTCGCCCTCTGCTATCGCAACCTGTTGCTGCAGGTAACGAAGCTGCGGGTTTTGCTTCAGCGAAGTAGTATCAAATGAAAACGATGCCTTCAGTTTAGAGAAAGCTGTTGCGATCGATACCGGCTCTTCACTGCCCGTAAGGGTTTGCAACGTCCGCTGGTATATTAAAATGTCGGATCTCGTTATCGAGATCGAGTTCCTGATCTCATCGCGTTGTGTTTCTGCAGTTGTTTTCTCAAGGAGTTTCGATTCACCGGTGCGATAGCGAACATCTGTTGCGTGCACCAACTTTTCGAACATACTGTCTTGTGAAACAAGAAGCTTCTCTTTTGCGGCGAGATAGATCATTTGATAACAGATCTGCTTTACCTGGAACGCCAGTTCGTTTTCGTTAGCGGCCTTCTTCAACGTTGCGCCTTCGATCAAAGCGTTACCCAATGAACGCTGTGTGGTAAATACAGTAGGGAAAGGAATAGACTGGGTTAACGTGATGTTGTGGTCGCTCGCATAACTGTTGTACTGACCTTTCATAAGCGTAGCTGTCATCTTGCCGACATCGGAAGAAGTCTTCCGCGACTGTTTGAAATAATCTACTTCGAGCGAAGCGGCCTGTATGCCCTTGTTGTTTTCAAGAGCTTTATCGACGGCCTGTTCCACCGACAACTGCTGGGCATTGGAAATGAAACTAACGAACATCAATGCCAGTACAGCAACTACTGTCTTTCTAAACTTTATTTTTTCGAACGCGATGTATAAACACGGCAACACGACTAATGTCAGCAACGTGGACGTTACCAAACCACCGATAACAACTGTTGCGAGTGGTCGTTGTACTTCGGCACCGGAACTCGTTGCCAGTGCCATGGGAAGAAACCCCAACGATGCAACGGACGCTGTCATCAACACCGGCCGCAATCGCACGAATGTTCCCTTCATTACAATTTCTTCAATATCGGTCATACCTTCTTTTTTTAATCGATTGAATTCAGCGATGAGAACAATGCCATTAAGCACTGCCACACCAAAGAGTGCGATGAAACCAACACCTGCCGAAATACTGAATGGCATTCCGCGCAGCAGCAACGCAAACACACCACCGATAGCAGCCATCGGTATCGCGGAGAAGATCAGCAACGATTGTTTCATCGAATGGAACGTGAAGAACAAGAGCACGAAGATCAGTCCGAGCGCTGCGGGCACAGCCACCGACAATCTTGACTTCGCCTGCTGAAGATTCTCGAATTGTCCACCGTATGTTGGATAATAACCGGCGGGAAACTTAATCTGCTGATCGATCTTGCTTCGAAGCTCTTCGACAACACTGGCCACATCGCGGCCACGCACATTGAAGCCGACGATAATTCTTCGTTTCGCGTCTTCGCGCTGAACCTGGTTCGGTCCAACCTGGAACTCGACTTTAGCAAGCTGACTTAACGGCACCTGGTGATTATCGGGTGTAGTGATAAAAAGATTCCGGACGTCGTCGATATCCTGGCGGTTGTTCAAAGCAAGACGAACAACAAGATCGAAACGTCTTTCACCTTCATATACCAAGCCGGCTGATTGACCGGCAAAGGCTGTGTTTATTGCTTCGTTAACACGGGCGATGTTTAACCCATAGCGTGCAATGGCGTCGCGATCTACATCGATCACGATCTGCGGCAGACCGGTGACTTCTTCAACATAAAGATCCCGCGCACCTTTAACGGTGTTCACGATCTTGCCCACCTGCCTCGAAAGGTCCGACAGTGTTTCGAGATCTTCACCGAAGATCTTCACAGCTACGTCCTGCCTGATGCCCGATATCAATTCATTGAATCGCATTTGAATGGGCTGTTGAAAACCGAACGTCGCACTGGGAAATACCGAGAGCACCTTACCCATTTTGTTGGCGAGTTCCTCTCGGTTGGACGCCTTCTTCCACGTATCGCGGGGATTGAGAACGACAATGAGGTCGGCCATATCGATCGGCATCGGGTCGACAGGAATCTCGGATGTTCCGACTTTCGCAACGACCTCTTTGATCTCGTCGGGAAATTCTTTTAATAAAAGTGCCGAAGCTTTTTCGGCAATCTCTGTGGTGTACGAGAGGCTGCTCCCGGTAAGCACGCGAGTCTCCACGGCAAAGTCGCCCTCGTCGAGTGTGGGAAGAAATTCACCACCCATGTTGAGGAAAATGAAAATACTAACGGCGAATAATGCGACAGCAGAAATGATAACGATAGTCTTGTGATGGATCGAAGCACGAATGATTGGTCTATACGCACGATAAAAGAAGTCCATCATCTTATCTGAAAAAGATCTTTTGTGTTGAGTTTCTTTACTTAAAAAGAGTGCTGACATCATGGGCACATAGGTGAGCGAAAGAATGAATGCACCGACGATGGCAAATGCAACGGCCTGCGCCATGGGCGTGAACATTTTTCCTTCAACACCAACCAGCACCAGCAACGGCAGGTAAACAATAAGAATGATGATCTCACCAAATGCGGCCGAAGTCATAACCTTCGAAGCAGATGCGTGGACCTCCTCATCCATTTCGGGTTGAGTGAGTCGTTGCGTGATGCCTCGCATGCCGAGATGATGCATCGTGGCTTCGACTATGATCACGGCACCATCGACGATCAAACCAAAGTCGATCGCACCGAGGCTCATTAAGTTTCCGGACACACCAAACATGTGCATAAACGAGATCGCGAACAGCATTGCCAGTGGTATCACCGACGCAACGATTAATCCGGCACGAATATTACCGAGGAACAACACCAGCACGGCGATCACGATCAGCGCGCCTTCGATCAAATTGCGTTCAACAGTACCGATTGCTCTTTTCACCAGCGCGCTCCGATCGAGGAAGCCTTCGATCTCGAGACCTTCGGGCAACGACTTGTTCACCTGTAACATCTTTTCTTTTACCCGCGACACAACCGCATTCGAGTTCTCGCCTTTCAGCATCAGCACGATGCCGCCAACCACCTCCGACTTTCCGTTATACGTCATGGCACCGTAGCGGATCGCATTACCGAATCTTATATCGGCAACGTCGCGGATCAAAACAGGAATTCCTTTCGATGTCGTTTTGATGATGATCTTACCGATGTCGGCCTGCGATTGAATGAGACCTTCACTTCGGATGAAATATGCATTCGGCTTCTTGTCGATGTATGCGCCACCGGTGTTTTGATTATTCAACCGCAGCGCTTCGAATACGTCGGGAATGCCGAGACTGTAGCTGCGAAGCTTGTCTGGATCGAGAGCGATCTCATATTGTTTGAGAAGTCCGCCGAAGCTCGCAACATCTGCGATTCCTTCGGTGCCGAGGAGTTGTCGTCGTACGATCCAGTCTTGCGCAGTACGAAGTTCCATGACGGTATACTTTTCTTCGTAGCCTTTCTTAGGACGAATGATGTACTGGAAGATCTCGCCGAGACCTGTTGTTAACGGCGCGAGCTCCGGCCGCCCAACGCCATTCGGAATTTGTTCGGCGGCTATCGACAGTCGCTCGTTCACTTGTTGTCGCGCCCAATAAATATCGATCTCGTCTTTGAAGACGATCGTCACGACAGACAGACCGAATCTCGAGATACTTCGGATCTCCGAAATACCGGGAATGGTGGCCATCGTTTGTTCCACCGGGAATGTGACGAGTCGTTCGATGTCGAGCGCCGACTGCGATTGCGCGAGTGTTATAATTTGTACCTGGTTATTTGTGATGTCAGGTACGGCATCGATCGGAAGCTGTGTGATCGAATAACCTCCCCACACGATCATTGCGAATGTGAGAAGGCCGATAACAGTTTTGTTCCTGATCGAATACAGAATAATTCGGTCAAGCATGGCCTGGATTAAAAAAAGTTCTAAGTGCTGAGTATTACGTGCTAAGTGCTGGACAGTAGGTTAACTGATCCTGGGTGGTTGCCAGATAGAATTCTTAAGGCTGAAGAATGGATGCTCTATGTAAATGGTGAGCAGCTTGGTGTTGTGTTCAGGCTTGCTTGCATCGATGGCGTCGGGAGTAGAAATCTTAATATGCGCTGCGCAACAAGAGCAAATACAGAAGGGGGTGCAGATGTCGGTTTCAAGCCCTGAATGCGAATGATCGTGGTCGGCAACAACGGCAACGGCGTTTTCGATCGGATCCTCATGAAGGTCCGAATCCCTGCATGGATAGAGTGCAGAGAGGAAAACATAAACGGCCAAAAGGAGATAGCGAAGCCTCACGCCGCAAAGATAAGGATTATTTTTTTTGGGATTTTATGAAGCGCAACGCGGCCCGAAGGGACTCATTAAACTCTTCAGGTCTTTCTATCATTGGATAATGGCCTGTGCTGTCGATCGTAAAGATCTTGTAGCCGGCAAGACAGTTTTCCTTCAGCGCGGACCGATCAATCGGAAACATGTCGGATTCTATAAGGATCAACGGCACTTCTAGCTTCTTCATCTGAGATCGCTCATATTGGCTATTATCTATAATACTCGTTAAAAGCTGCGTGACCATTATCGAATCTCCATTTACGAAACCTTCAGTCACTCTTTTTCTGGTGAGATCATCTGTCAATGGGCTAAAAAGTTCTCCAAAGAGCTTCATCACGTTAGCTTTGTAATGTGCTTTGAGCACGATCATTACCGAGTCAATCTTCTTTCTGCCTTCTTCTGAAAAAGGTTCGCCAAGTTCCTGGAAATTATCCACACCAATAACTCCAATCACATTGTCTTTTATCTGTGGGTAAGCCAAAAGCTCTACGTTACCTGCCATTGAATGACCGATCAACACAACGTTCTGTATGTCGAGCAGCTCAACGAACTCAACAATATTATTTGCGTAGCCCTCAACCGTTGCGGGGCTTGTTGTGAGTTTCGAAGCACCATGACCTGGAAGATCCAATGTGATCACCGTATAGTGATCCATGAACTCATCCACCTGGTTTTCCCAATACGTTTGGTTGATGGCCAGGCCGTGAATAAATATCAGCGTGGTGTCGCCACTGCCTTCCATGGTGTAATTGAATGGCGCCTGGATCTCTGTCTTCGGTTGTTTACCACAGGAGACGAGCGTGATCGCAAAAAGGATGATAATGGGACATTTGTACGGCATGTAACGAAATTAGTTATTTTCCATTTGTGTTCTCCAGAACAACCGCCTTTAATAACATCCAGTATGGAAAAGCTCCGTTTATATTTTAAAAAATTCGGCTTCCCCGACAGCATCGTCGAATCAATAGTGGCTTCGTTCAACCTGCAGGAATTTGAAAAGAACGACATGGTCGTTACGGAAGGTATGACCAGCCGCTACATCGGGATTGTTGAAAGCGGAATGTTCCAATATTATGTTATCAAAGACGGCCAGGAAATTACAAGTTATGTGTCTGTCGAAAACACGTGGCTTGCATCGGTGCGAAGCTTCGTCAGTCAACAGCCGGCACTCGAAAACATTCGTGCACTCACCAACGGGAAGATCTTTATGATCAGCCGGACCGATCTTGCGAAGCTGGTGAATGCAGTTCCTCCGTTTAAAGATTTTTATATCGGGCTTCTCGAACAATCTATCGTCGGCATCGACGAGAGCCGGCATGATCTTATAGTACTGAGCGCCGATCAGCGCTACGCGAAATTGCTAAAGAAAGAACCGCATTTGCTGCAGCAGATCCCATTACAACACCTCGCGTCTATGCTGGGAATTACGCCCAGGCATTTGAGCAGGATCAGGAATTCTATCCGATAAAACCGGTTTCTCAAAGGATACGCAAAGGTTCAAAGGATACGCAAAGCATTCTTGGCGTATCCTTTCTTGCCTCTGCGTATCCTTGCGCGACTCCCAACGCTTTTGGACATTTGTCCATCAGACTCCTTTCCCGCCGCCGTTGCTTTGTATCGTCAATTAAAACAAAGACGATCATGAAAAAACTCGCAACAGCAATTTGTGTGTTACTATTTATTGCTAACACACAGGCACAAAGCACACGGTTCTCAGAAAAAGAATTCAGCATCAATGGGTTCAGAAACCCATCGGTGGGGCTTGAATTCAGGATGAAACAGATGTCGGTTCATGCAGGATATTATCCCACTGCATTCAAGGCCGGCGAAAACACCAGCTTCTTCAAAGCAGGTACAACATTTTGGTTCCTGCCCGTTGGTCAGAAAGAAAACCCGTCATCTTTTTATGCGGGCGTCGACTACCTGCGCGGCTTCAATCGCGATTATGAAAACAAGAATGCCGTTGGCATCGAGGCCGGCTTTCGTTGGATGATCTGGAAGGGTTTGAACTTTCGCATCGGTGCAATTGCTGTTGCGGGTGCAGGTCAAAGCCTGAAGGTGAATCCAACACCCGGTCTTAGCTACTCTTTCTTCTTTAAGGGCAAGCAAAAGTAATCGCGTCATGAAGACAATCGGTATACTCCTCATCAGCGGTGCTATTGCACTGCTGATCCCTTACACGATGCTCACGATCATCTTCGAATATCCCGACATTCTCCGTCACGATACTTCGGAGGTACTTACAGGATTTCACGAAGGCGGCAACAAATTAATCTGGACATGGTTCGCGTTTGCAGTAACCGGTCTTCCACTGATCCCTGCATTCATCCGGTTGGGGCAAAAGCTCGAAGGCAAAACATCACTCGTTCGTGTTGCCACAACAATCGGCGTTATCAGTCTTATCGTGCAAGTGATTGGTTTACTCCGCTGGACATTCGTAGTGCCAGTGCTCGCCGATACGTTCGTTAACGCTACCGACGATGCAACGAAAGCTGCGGCCGTGGTGGCATTCAAAACCATTCACCAGTTTGGCGGCGTGATCCTGGGAGAACATCTCGGTCAGTTGTTCACTGTAGTGTGGACGATACTGATGACGATCTCTTTCGCGAAACTGAAGATGCTTCCCAAGTGGGTTAATGTATTCGGGATCGTGAGCGCGGTAATCTATTTCCTGGCGCAGGCAGAATTATTTGCAACGGTAATGCCCGGTTTCCCTGTGTGGAATATGGCGGGATTCCTTGGGAGTACGCTCTGGCTGGTGTGGTTGGTTATAATCGGAGTGAGATTTATGCGTGCGATTCCTTTTGAGAATAGCTGATACTTATCTTGTGGGCAGATAGATGAACCGCCCACGAAAAAAAAATGTGATCCCCGACTCGCGCCTCAGGCAATTGGGGGGCGATGTCGTTTACGAGATCCGCTGTGGGGTTCCTGGTTGTACGTGCTCAACTCCAAACGTCGCCTGTTCGCGCGGTTTCTTCTCTTTATTTATACAAGCCATTAACGGGATTGCATTTGCGAAAGGGTTTCATTTACGCTGGTATGTGAATTACGGTCACGTGTCGTACGCTTACAGTCAACCCGGCAATCCTGACCGCAATTTTTGGAATTACTATTTCGATCAGCCGATCAGGGATGGCAATAGTCTCAATTTGCTGCCTAACGATGTGATCGAAACGTACCCGCTGATGATATGGGACCGCGACTTCATCCGAAATCTTGGCGAGGTGATGAAGCAAGAGCTGGTCTATAAAGACGAAGTGAAAGCGTCATTCGAAGCACTGAAAACTAAATTCAAGGGACATAAAGTTCTTGGAGTTCACATTCGCCGCACCGATCACGCCATCGAAACCGAACCGGTTGAAGTTGACGAGTATATCAGTGAGATCAATAAAAGGATCTCACGCTTCGATAAGATCTTTCTCGCTACGGACGACCAGGCTGTTGCGGCAAAATTCAAAGAACTGTACGGAGACAAGCTTTGGCTGAATGACGTCTCCAGGTCGAACGACGGGCAGGCCGTTCATGAAAATGAAACGATGACCAACAAGTATCAGCTGGGTCTCGATGCATTGGCAGACTGTTATGCTCTATCACTAAGCGACGAGTCGTTGCTGTATCATTCGAACCTCTCCTATGCAGCTCTTTTGTTCAACCCGGAACTGAAGTATAAATTGATGGAGCGGGCGTCGACGAAAAGGAAAAGATTACTGACACTATCACTATATTATCTTGACAAATGGAACATCAGGAAATGGTGATACCGATCTACCCGAAGCTGGTTGCAACAGCAACGTGCGTGAAGTGCAAGTCCGCCGAGGTTGATATCAATGACATAATATTTGAGAACATACATGTATTGCTGGATTGCAAGTGCAGGAATTGCTCGACTGAGTTCTATGAAACACTTCCGATCGGGCATGATGCACAAACACCAATTGCTTTTTCGAAAGATGGAGCACTTCAACGCTTTAATGAGAGTGCAAGAATATGGCTGGCGAAGCCATTGATCGATGCGGTCTTATTGTCTGATAATCTCGAAGTTCCAATCACAAAAAAAAATCTAAATGCTCTAAAAGAGCGTGTTGTTCTTCTTAACTGTCTTGATGATTGCTTTGGACATTCCTATGTTAAGATCCTGAACTCGCTGGAGTTACTGAAAACCTTTCCGGACCGTTCACTGGTGTTGATCATCACATCAAACTTCGAATGGCTTGTACCCAAAGGCGTCGACGAACTGTGGATCGTTCCTGGCCGCATGCGCGAGATGCGAAAGCGTGTTGTGACGCTTCAAAGCTTCGTGAAGACACAATTGAAAGACATAAAACAATTAGACCTCAGCGGAGCCAAAGTCTATCACGATCTCGCGAAGATAGATTCGGAGCCTTTCTTAAAAACAAAAAGCTTCGACATTAAGAAGTTCGACGAGTTGCCCCACACGGTAACATTCGTGCTCCGCAACGATCGATACTGGCATGCCAGTAAGCTCGACGATTTTATGAACAGGGTGCTGATCAGTCTCGGAATCCAGAAGTTATTCAGAAGTTATTTTCTATGGAGACAAAACCGTCTTGTTCAAAAGACCATCAAAAAAATAAAGAACATCTCTATAAATATTATTGGTCCCAACTATGAGGGGGTCACATCGGAACTTGAAAAACAGTGGTGCGAGATCTATTCGAAGAGTCACATTGTTATTGGTGTTCACGGTTCCAACATGCTTATCCCGACATCCCTGGCTGCGGGTTTTATCGAGATCCTTCCTGGCCATAAGATCGCACACCTCGGCGAAGACATTGTACTTCGTCACGAAGGAAGGTACGCTGTGTTGCTGGGACGGCACGTTAATCAATTCTCCTCCCCTGCGGTTGTTGCTGAACACATCACGGAGATGTTGAAATTCAGCAGGATTTCACAACTCATTAAATCGTAAAAAAAATTCTTTACAAAAAATTTGCGTAGTTACTTGGCTACACTTTAATTTGTAGTCAAATAGCTACACGATGAATTTACGACGCGACGTATTCCAGGCCATAGCCGACCCTACACGCAGGGCCATACTTTTGCTGGTGGCAACCCAGTCGATGACTGCCGGCGCTATCGCCGCCAACTTCGACACCGCACGACCAACCGTATCGAAACACCTTGCCATACTTACCGAGTGCGAATTACTGAAACAGGAACAGAACGGAAGAGAGATCTATTATCACTTGAATCCTAAAAAAATCAAACCGATTGCCGACTTCATCGAACCGTTCCGCAAGCTGTGGGACGACAGGTTCAACAAACTGGAATCGATCATGAAAAAATATAAGACCGACAAAAAATAAAAACGATGGAACTGAAAACAAAAGTAGAGGCCGAAGACGGCAGGATGGATCTTTTCATCACCCGCGAGTTCGATCTGCCATTGGAGTTACTATTCAAAGCTTATGCAGAACCGGAGCTCGTCGAGCAATGGATGGGCACCAGGGTTGAAAAGCTCGAGAACAAAAAAGGTGGCGGTTACCACTTCGTTACCACAGATCCAAAGGGCAACAAGTACGTGTTTCGCGGGGCAGTTCACGATTTCATCCCCAACAAAAAGATCGTACGCACATTCGAGATGGAGAATGCTCCGCTCGGCGTGCAGTTGGAAGTATTACAATTCGAAGCGCTCACCGGCGACACGTGCAAGCTCACAATGCACACGATATTCGAATCGAATCAACTCAGGGATCAACAGCTTCAAATGCCGTTCAAGCAAGGCATCAACATGGCACACAAACGCCTCGAAGAAATATTAAGCAAACTCAAATAATATTCGATATGTCAAAAAGAAATAAGATCATTTACTGGATCGCCACTATCTGGCTTGCATTCGGAATGGGTTATACGGGATTTGTTCAGCTTACGAAAACAGATCTCGAAGTAGAGTTGATGAACCGCATCGGTTTTCCCGTCTACTTCCTCACCATTATTGGCGCATGGAAATTACTGGGAGTGATAGCCATACTCGTTCCTAAATTTCCACTGGTGAAAGAATGGGCATACGCCGGCTTTTTCTTTTCGATGAGTGGTGCTATATTTTGTCACCTGGCTGTTGGCGACAGCGGCGCGGCAGATTATGTTGGACCGACTTTATTGATCGTGCTCACGGTTGTTTCGTGGTACTTTAGGCCAGCGGATAGAAAACTTTAACATTACAAGCAATGAACCCAAAAGTCGATTGGTTCTTTACTAAAGAAACGCCGTGGCAGAAAGAATACAAGGAACTGAGAGAGATCATTCTCAGCTGCGATCTCATTGAAGAGTTGAAGTGGGGTCAGCCATGCTATACGTTCAATAAATCGAACATCGTGTTGATCCATGGATTCAAAGACTATTGTGCTTTGCTGTTCTTCAAAGGTGCGTTGCTGAAAGACCCGAAGAAGATCCTCATTCAGCAAACCGAGAATGTGCAGGCTGCGCGCCAGGTAAGATTTACAAATTTGAAGGAGATCACGAAACTGAAAGCAACGATAAAGAAGTACGTCTACGAGGCAATCAAAGTAGAAGAGTCGGGTGTAAAGGTTGAATTCAAGAAGACGAAGGAGTTCGCGATGCCGGAAGAATTCAAGACCAAGCTCGACAAGAGTGCGGCGCTCAAGAAGGCATTCTATGCGTTAACACCGGGCAGACAAAGAGGATATTTACTTTATTTCTCCAGTGCCAAGCAGGCAAAGACCCGTGAAGAACGAGTTGCAAAATATGCACCACACATACTTGATGGTAAAGGACTCGAAGATTAGTTGTGATTAATCACCACAGCTTCCGTGCACCATAGCAGAGCCATAGAGTCCGCCGTTTGTTTGAACGGCAAAGGTTGTTTCTTCATCGCATACAACACCGTACGTTTCCGGTAAGATCTCAAACTCGTATGTCTTGCCTGGCTCCGTGTTCAGGATCTCGAGAACTCTTGGACCTTCTTCATTAGCAATAGAGGGAAGCGTGCAAACCAACTTTACAGATTCAACGGCCTTGCTTGCGGTGAAGACCATTTTGAAACCTTTCGCGCTTTTGTTCTCTCCGCATTGAGGAGTGCCTTGTTCGAGATTGTCGCCAAGGTGATTGCCGCCCGACTCCGTACCATCATCCCATATATAATGGAGTTCGAGCTTCCCGGGAATTTCAGCTTCCGTTAGTTCCTTCCCGTCTTCGTTAGTCCACTTCAGGTCGGTGTGGCCACCTGTGCTTGCCTGCGGAGCCGATTCTTCTCCCGAACCCCACAACGCTTGTCTTAATGGTGCGGAGTCGAATCGCGGATCACCGTGCAATGCTTCCATCGGTGCAGGATTATTTTCGAAACGCATCTTTTGATTTGCATCGAAATACAGCTTGCTGAACTCCATCGATAACGAATCGGATATTACCGGCGCTTTTATATATCCAATAAACGGACGACTTGCATCACGATCATTCGCATAAAGAATTTGCGAAGTTCCATCGGAAACATTTTTGAAAGACACGAGTTGCGTTTCTGTCATCGTCTTTCCACTGATCACCTGCCCTTCTTCGTCATCGTAAACAACAATGGGAGATGCTTCCGAACAATTGACAACACCGAGACGTCCGCCTTCGAGAAGCCAGTCTCTCCTTACGTAGCCTTCCGTTGAATCGTCGACAAATACTTTTACGAGCTTCTTGTTATTGACGTCGAGCTCGAAGTTCTGCAAGTAGACGATCGTGTTGGGAGGAATTGTTTTGGTAGTGCTGCCGGTTGTTGCGTCTACCATTCCATCGTACAACGGTGTTGGAAAACCGGTGACGGCTATGTTTTTTTTGTCGGGGCTACCGGAGCCGCAGGCAATACATAATAATACCAGTGCAAGAAAGGACAGCGTTTTCATTTGAAGGGAGAGTTTATCGAATGTACGATTTTTCTCTATTCCCTCCTCAGTCCCGATACCGGGTTGGCGTTCGCTGCCCTGGATGTTTGAATGAAAACGATCATCAATGTAACGACGAGCATCAGCAATGCCGTAGCCGGGATAACCCACCACGGAACATCGATACGATAGTCGAAGTCTTCGAGGTATTTGTCCATCGCGAGCCATGCAACAGGCGATGCAACAACGACCGACAGTATCGCTGCCCTCACGAAGTAGTTCGAGAGCAGCATGATCACCGAAGCGACGGTAGCGCCGAGAACTTTCCGGATGGCAATCTCTTTCGTTTTTTGTTCGGCAGTGTATGCGGCAAGTCCAACAACTCCGAGACATGTGAGAAAGATGGCAATAGCTGCAAACACCCACGCGAGTTCACCGACAAATTTTATATCCCGGAAATTATAATTGAATCGCTCGTCGAGGAAGTCGGGCTCTGCAGCATTGAGTGGATCGGTTCTCTTGAATACATCAAGAACTTTTGTCATCGATGAAGAAATATCATTGGTTGGTGTTAACCTGATGGTGAGATGATTGTTGCCGTCGCCGAAGATCCCGATGTAGCAAGGATTGACTGAGCTGAATGGTCCGCCGCGAACAACATCCTGGGTAACGCCGATAATTGTCAGATCTCCGCTGCGGGTCTTTATCTTCTGACCGATAGGATCTTCGAAGGCCATCATCTTCGCTGCGGTTTCGTTGATCAATACTTGCGTCGTGTCTGTTTTAGTCAATGAATTGAAATCGCGACCGGAGATGATCTTCACACGCATGGTTGTTGCAAAGTCGTGATCGGTGGAAATCCGGCTGAACTGGATCTTATCGGTAGTCTGTTTGCCTGGCCATTCCACCGTATCGAAAAATGCATCGACATCGATGCCTTCGTTGGATTTGGTAACGGCCTCGACCACACCGGATTTCAATAACTTATTTTTTACGACGTCGTAATTTTTCTCGAGCTCGTTGTTGAACGCGAAGCACACGAGATCCTTCTGTTCGTAGCCGAGATTTCTTTGTCGTGCGTGGTCGATCTGCTGGTAAACAACGAGCACACCGATTGCTAGAAATATAGATATGGAGAACTGTGCGACTACCAGGATCTTTCTCGCAAGCCCGCCACCTCTCGCTGTGTTGTTATTTCCTCTCAACACATCCACCGGCTTTCGCGATGAAAAGAAGAATGCCGGGTAAAATCCAGAAAGAACTGCTGTCACCACAAAAACGGTTATCGCTATTAACCAAAAGTCGGCCGATGTAAAGTCGAGCGTTATTCTTGCGTGCACCAAAGAATTGTACGAAGGCAGCGCAATCCCAACGGCAACGATCGCCAATACCAAAGCCAGCGCTGTCGACATGAAGGATTCGATCATGAATTGCCAGATCAATTGAAGGCGACGCGAGCCTATCACTTTCCGGATGCCGACCTCTCGCGCGCGGCGTTCCGACCTCGCCGTGGACAAATTCACGTAGTTGATGCACGCTATGATCAATATGAATACAGCAATCCACGTGAACATTCTCACATACTCGATCTTCCCTCCTGCCTCCACACCATCTTCGAAGTGGCTGTAAAGATGCCAGCGGTCGAGCTGGTGAAGGAATGGCTGCGGATGTGTCCCATCGTCGAAATGTTTTTTGATCATGTTCCCGATCCCGGCACTGACTTCGTCAGCACTGGAATTATCGTGAAGACGTAAATAGATCGTCGGATAAAACGAATCCCATTTGTCTTTATCTATGTTGATCCAGTGTTTATCGTAATCGGCGGGGATCAATGCCATAAACCAGAAGTCGGAATTGTACGGCACATTCTTGTAAACGCCGGTGACTTTAAGCTCCGCTTCATTGTCGTAAGTGATGAATTGCCCGATCGGATCTTTATCACCGAAAAATTCTTTTGCAACGTTCTCGTTGATCATAATAGAATAAGGATCGTCGAGCGAACGAACATCTCCCTTGATGATCGGGATATCGAACATGGCAAGAAATTCTTTGGACACGGCGAGCACCTCCTTGTAGGCCGTCTTGTCTTTCACACGAAGTGTGTGACCGAAACAATTCGAAGTAAAACAAACATCCTTTATGCGCGAATCGCTCTCGCGCAAATCATAATACATCGGGAGCGGACAACCGGTGTCGGTAGTAATGGATCCGTTGTAAGTTAAATTCACTTTCACCTGGTAGATGTCTTTATAATTACCGATGAAATGATTATACGAATATTCGTATTGAACCCAGGCGAGGATCAGCAAGCTGCTCGCAATGCCAATGGCAAGCCCAATGACATTAATACCTGAGAATAATTTATTGTGGCCCATCGAACGAACAGCCGACTTAAGATTATGCAGGATCATAGGAACTGGGTTGTCATTTTTTTATAAACCAGAAGTTTCTAAAGTCAGGCGCATCTGCACGTACCGAGGTCACCACTCCTTTCCCGTCGCGAACGAAAGTGAAGAGCGCATCATTATTATAGGCATAAAACTGGTCTTTCGCAAAGTCCGACATCGGGATCCTGAGAATGCCCTTGCGCGCAACAAGGTGATCACCTTTTTTCTTCACCCGGATCTTTGCGCTGGTGCTCTCGTTTTTATAGCGACCGCGGTAATCATTCAGCGTGTTCCTCACCTCACCACTTTTCGCGAAATGAACCGGTTCATTTTTTTGAAATTGATACACGAAACCAGAATTGTCGTTGTCGAATTGAATCGAGATCGTTCGATTGGTGACAGTCTTTCCAACGAAATGTGAACCAGTAACAGCCGAAAGAAACGGGCCGGGATCGGAATGTGCCCATGTTTCGATGAGTTGTCCGTTGTCGATATTGATCCTGATCATCTGCGGGAGACCTTGCGGAGTTACGCGCGTGTACATTCCAACTCGTGGCCGAAGTTCTTTCTCATCGATCTTAATAAAAGTGAATTCATCAAAATCATTTTTAGTAATCACAGGTTCCACTAACGATCCTTGCAAAAAAACTTCCGCCAACTGGAATGCAACCCGTTCCGTTACGTTGTACCTCGATGAATTCGCGAGTACGATAACAGACAGGTCGTGATCGGGAAAACAGAGCAACATGGAAGTCTGGCGGCCATCGTCGCCGCCATGCCACACCACATTAACACCTTTATATTCTGTGTTGAACAGACCATAGCCGTAACGACTCGTCATTCCGTTGTTCAGATTCGAAGGGGTGCTGATCTTCGAGATCAACTGGGGATCTTTGTTGCCCAATTTGTTATCGAAGAAATTCAGTTGCCATCGAACGAGATCATCAACGGTGGCAACCATGTTGTGATCGCCAACAATGCCACCGAGTGGATCCGATCTTTTGTATTTGTTACCTCCTCTCCACAAATATCCAACAGATTCATTTTCGAATTGCAATCCGCGGCTCTCGCGAAGAAAAGTCTGCGACATGCCCAACGGCTTGAAGATGGCACTGTCCATAAACTTCGAAAATTTTTGATGACTTACTTTTTCAACGATATCAGCAAGCAATACATAGTTGAAATTATTGTAAGCCATTTCGTTGCCGGGAGGATAACCGAGATCGTTCTCCGACAACAGGCATTGAATATAATACTCTTTAGTGTTGAACTTCTTTTTGACTTCGCCCTTGAGATTGACCTTACCGGACAATGTTGCGAGAACAGATGCATCGCGAAGCCCACTGGTGTGATCGAGCAGGTTTTTGATCCTCACATCGTCTTTGATCTTAAGTGTTGGATAATATTTTTTGAGAAGATCCTCTCGCGAGATCTTTCCCTGTTCTTCGAGCAATGCAATGCACATTGCCGTAAACTGTTTGGCGTTCGAAGCCAGGTCGTACTTTACGTTTTGTCCATTTGGCAGCTTTCGATCGACATCGGACAAACCGAATCCTTTAATAAAAGCAACATGACCCTTACTTACAACACACGCGACCCCGGCCGGGCCGTCGGGTTTCCAGTCGCGGAAAATGCTGTCGGGAACTACCTGGGCGGAGAGATCGGCCCAACACAATAATGATATGACTAACAGGAAAAGTGCTCGCATCACGGTTTCGTCTTTTTTTCTGCAAAAAGCCGTTTACGATGCCGGAAATCCACTCAAATCTGGATTTGAGACAACTTTTGAATTGTTTTGAGCTGGTATTCGCGTGGCGAACATTTCGCGAGCTGCCGGAAGGCGCGTTGCATGGTGGCCGACGAGTTGAAACCACATTCCAGCCCCAGGCCGGATATGGTAAGGTTGCGATGCTCCGGCGACTTTAGTCTGCGCTTCAATTCCTCCACGCGGTAACTATTAACAAATTGGTTGAAGCTGATGCCACGATGTTGATTGAGCACCGCCGAGATAGTCTTCTGGCTGACCTTAACGTGATCGGAAAGCTTCGCAACACTCATCTCAGGATCGAGGAACAACCGGTCGTCTTCCATAGCACTTACAAGAACCCGGAAGGTTGAACCGGCTGCATCGACAGGCATCAAAAGAGTCTTCTTCGCTACTGGTCGCGACATCCTTATATAACCATTTACGCTCAACCAGTAAACAAGTATTGCCAGCGGAATGTAGATGGGGTACCAGGTGATGAGATCGAGAAATTGATTCCGGAAAGATGGCGACAGGTATGGCAACAAGTGCAATAACCAGATCGCCTGGAATACTGAGAATGCGATAATGACATTTCGAAACCAGTTGACATCCTCATCGCTAACGGCATCCTTCAATCGCCGCGATGAGAGCATCACGTAAGTAGTTAAAGAGATCCAACGAATAACATCGGTGTAAACATTGTACTCGTCGATGACAAATCGCCATTGACTCTCGTTGGTGATAAGATGTGTGATGAGACCGAGTACCAAAACAATACCGGCTGCATAAGGAAGCAGGTCGACAACTATTGGGTAAAGATGACGACGATGGCGCGACAGTTGAAACTGATGATCGATACCAGAGGTCACATAAAAATAGAGAACCGGGCCGATGGCCATCGGGAGAAGCCATGGAACGATATAGGCCATAAGATTGAGAACCACCGACTGGTATCGTATGCCCGAATCCATCAACACGAGATTGATGAGGGCCATCGACAATAAGATAATAAGGAACGACAGCAGCTTATTTTGTAGTGAGTGATTCTTCTGCAACACGATGAAGAGGATACCGCTGATGATTCCCTGCACGGCTGCAGTTGATACGAGTACGGTGAGGAGGTTCATAGTTGTCAGGCTTTTCAGTAACTACATTCAACAAAAATAGCCGGGCTCTGATCATCATATTTCCTCCAGAGTCCCTGGCTTGCTTCTTTGGCGAAGAGTGTTCCTTTTCTTTTTACAGAAAACTGGAGGAAGCACGAACGTCCGGAACAATTTCCCCATGCTTTCACCCATTCGAATGAAACAGCGAAGGGCTGGTTGAACTCGAGACCAAACCTTGCAACGTCGATGTGCGCCACCTGAGATCCTGATCTCACAATTATAAAAATGTTTTCAGTCAGCATCTCGTCGCCGGGAAGATCGCCGTTCATTGAACGAATGTGCAGGCGTAACAGTGCACTGTCGTACGCATTTCTCGCAACGGAGACGTTCACTTCATGGAGGTATACTGGAAATTTTTTTGCTGTCGATCTTTATTCCTCTTTCACCACCCGCCCCCCACGCCAAAGCCACCCCAGCCAGTAAGATTTAATTTTGTGGTTGTGTTAGAGCCGAGTTGTGTAGTCTTCGCTGGCTTCACCAGAACTTCTTTCAACACGGTAGGTTCTTCTGTGAGACCGATCACGATGTTATCGGTGAGTTCGGAGACAACGAGTGTTTTCGATCGATAGCCGATCATTGAGATCCGCACCGTTGCATCTTTTGGGATGTTGCCAACGTTGATGCGAAATTTTCCTTGTTCGTTGGTAGTAACTCCATAGTCGGTGGCGATCACGCCAATGCTTGCGTAGACGAGTGGTTCGTTAGAAGCGCTGTTGATGACAGTGCCAGAGATGACCTGTGCGGCGAGGTTGAATGGGATCAGAAAAATCAACAGGCAACGAATAAGGGGCATTATTCCGACTTCAATCGCACCGCGGGACTTTCGCTCGCAGTACGCAGTCCATGGTAAAGAACCACAAAAAATGCAACAGCAACAACAATTCCCCCTGCCTGCACGAACATCCACCACTGCAGTTGAACGTGATAGACTATCTCGTTCAACAACATTCCCGCTACCCATATCGACAGCGGGACAACGATCAGCAAAGCAAGGACTACTGGCTTCAGAATATCGGAGCTCAGTGAAAGCAAAACACGGATATTGCTCGCGCCGAAAACTTTCCTGATGCTCATTTCCTTTCCCCTGCGCTCGGCAACGAAGCCAGACAAACCGAAGAGTCCAAGGCATGAAATAAAAATTGTCATGCCGCCAAAGATCGAGACCATTAAACCTATGTTCGAGAGCTCTTCGAAACGGTGCTGGTATTCGTCGGTCGTGAAGCGAAGGTCGAACTCGATCTCGGGGCTTATTTTTTTAACTGTCTTCTCGATAGACGCGAGCGTCTCGCTCCACGAATCGTTATTATCGATCCTTGCATACAGGCGATGTACGTTATCCGGTGTCAGGGTGATCATCATTGGCGCGATAACGCCTGAAGGATTGTTGTAGACAAAATTTCCAACTACACCGATCACGGTATGTCCACCAACAACACTGCCGATCGGGTTTGCGAGTCCCATTCGATCTACGGCTATTTCATTTAACAGGCATGCGTTCTCGTCGCTTTTGAATTGTTGACTAAAGTCCCGACCATTTACTATTTCAAGACCCATCGTTTGGATCCAATCGTAGTTGGCTTCACCCATTGAAACAGAGAAGTCTCCATCGGGTTTCTTATCGGGCCAGTCCATTCCGGTAATGGATGCACTCGAATTCAGGATGCTTCCGCTCATACCGGTAACGGATTTCACTCCAGGGATCTTTAGCACTTCATTCTTTACTACTTCGAATTTTGCGCTTGCCAATGAATCGAGTCGTACGTTAACAAGATTTTCCTGGTCGTAGCCGATCGGTCGCGTTTTTACGTGATCGAACTGAGCATACAGAATGATCGTGCCGATGAGAACAGAAATCGAGATAACGAATTGAAATGTCACGAGAACGCGGCGAAGTGATGATCCACCTGGGCGATTGACAATTCCTTTAAGAACACGCGCTGGTGAGAAGCGGCTTAACACGAACGCCGGGTAACTTCCTGCTACAAGAGCGGTTATAAACGCAACTATTAATGCAGACATCCATACAACTCCATTGTTGTATTCGAATGAAATCGATGTGTGCATCATCAGGTTGAACGATGGTATCAGGAGAATGCAAAGTCCAACAGCAACCACCAGCGAAAGGATCGTGATCACCAGTGATTCATTTAAGAACTGGAATATGATCCAGCGCCGGGCAGCACCCATTACTTTACGAACACCAACTTCTTTGGCGCGTCGTGCCGATTGCGCGGTAGCGATATTCATAAAGTTCACACACGCAATCAAAAGCATGAATACACCGAAGCCAACCAGGATCCAGATGATTGTTATAAATCCACCGGAAGGTTGACCATTGGAAAAATTTCCGTAGAGGTGAAGTCTTGTTAAAGGATAGGCGAAGGTACTCTCATTTTGATCCTGAGTTCTTTGAGTGATCATTGAAGAAACTTTCGCATTGAATTCGGCGAGGTTGCCGGGATTGTTGAGCTCAACCCATGTGTTGATCCGGTTATCATCCCACTTTGTCAACCATGGGCTATTCTTTTCAAATGCCTTGAATGGGATTGCCATCTGGAACTTGAGCGTGTTGGTCGATGGGATCTCTTCGATGATTGCCCCGACAAACAAAGTGTAACCGCCACCAATCTCAAGCAGCTGGCCAATAGGATCCTGGTCTCCAAAAAAAGTCGTTGCCAGGTTTTTAGAAAGAACAACCGAGTTTGCTTCGAGCGCTGCAGCTGGCTCGCCTTTGATAGGCTTATACGTCATCATCCTGAAAATATCAGGTTCGGCATAAATTCCGGAAGCTGTCAGCTTGCTTTGATTCACGTGAACCAGAACGTCGTCGAAGAATGCTACCCTGGCGGCGTGAACAACCTGCGGATAATCGGTTCTCAGCGCTTCGGCCATTGGTCCTGGGGTTGACCGGCCGGTGGAGATCCCGTCGCTCGTCTTCTGATGTTTCAGCATCATAAAAATGGAATCTCTCTTAAGATGTTGCTGATCGTATCTCACTTCTTTCAATATGATCAACAGGATCAGCAAACTTGTCGTTAATCCAAGCGTAAGGCCAGACAGATTAATGATCGATGAGATCTTATTCTTGAGGATCGTTCTCCAGCTCATGATGAGATAGCTGCGGATCATAATTAATGTATTAGCGTTATTAAATTCCTTTCTTTTCTTTTTCCAGGGCCGGAGTAATGTGACTACAGTATAGAAATATTTCCAGCTAGCACGGTTGCGCCCCAGGTGCGTTTCCCATTGACGATAGAACTCGAGCAGGTCTCCTTCTGTTTCTTCAACTGTATCTTCGTCGGCAAATTGGCGAAGAAGAGTTTGCATCCAGCCCGGTGGCATCAGATCCTTATTCATGCCTGCTTATCCTTTCGTTATTCCTAAAACTTTTGCCGGCAATGCTTTCCAAAGTCGCTCGCGTAATGCTTTAAGATCACGAAGTGTACGGCTGCCGAGAGCGGTGATCGTGAAGTATCTCTTGCGACGGCCTCCGCGTTCGGTGGTAGCGCCTCCCATGGCAGACCGGATGAGACCTTTTTCTTCCAGCCGTTGCAATGTTGTGTGTACCGTGTTGAAACCGACACTTCTGCCCGTTTGTTTTTCGAGCTCGTTGGTAATGGTGACTCCGTACGCGTCGCCTTCCAACGATGCCGTAATGATAAGCACTAACTCTTCGAACTCTCCTATTGAATTACGTCGTGGTGACATTTTATTACATCTTATTTTGTCGATCAAATATAGAGAAAAATTAATACGAAAAAGATGCCCGATTCGAACACCAGAATCCAGCAACTGAGCGAGCAGCGACTGCATGATGTCTTCATCATATTCTCTTTCATTGCAATGTTGATTGCGTGTATGGGATTATTCGGACTCGTAACGTTTTCGTCCGAAAGGAGAAAGAAGGAGCTCAGCATTCGAAAACTATTCGGTGCCACGATCGGCAATATTGTTATGCTGGTATCGTCGGAGATAGTGACGTTGCTGTTTGTGAGTATTTTGATTGCAGTCCCTGCGGCGCTCTACTTCTCCAGGGAATGGCTGACGGGTTTCTTCTATCATGCAGAGATCTCGGTCACGACCATAGCATTGCCGGTAATTGTTGCGTTGAGCATCGCATTGATCGTTATTATGATCCAGGGAATGAAGACGGCGTTAACAGATCCGGCTAAGAATCTCAAGAACGACTGATTTCGGCCAACGAATTCGAGGTTATCGAGACGCTCAGGACGGAGCCGGGTGCGCGGACGATCACGCCCGACCCAGGGCCGGCGGTGGTACCGGGCACAAAAAAACCCTCAACACAATAGTATTGAGGGTTTTCGGTCATTGTATGTGGTCGGGGTGAGATGATTCGAACATCCGACCTCCACGTCCCTAACGTGATGCGCTAACCGGGCTGCGCTACACCCCGAATTGAGGGTGCAATTATAGAGAAAAATCGTGAGAAATCGACCTAACGATATAGTGATATGTTATGGTCAACGTTGGTTGCAATCACCCTGTAGTTGGTGAAAACTTTTGCACTCAATTTTAAGAAATTACTTACTCAAGAATTGCCAGTTTCTCTTTTGTGAGAGGTTTTGAAATGAAACCGTGCGTTGATGGGAAGGTTTTCGTTTTTTCAATATCATCACGATCAATGGAGGAACTTAACATATAGATCTTGCATGATCCGATCTTATGCAAAGGAAACTTCTGGAACTCTGATAAGAATTCCCAACCGTCCATTACCGGCATATTAATATCAAGAAAAATATAGTCGGGGAGAGTGGGCGAATCTGGGTCGGTCCCTTTGAAATGTTCAAGCGCCACCTGGGCGCTCGAGTATGAGACGATGTTGGCCTCGTAGTACAAGGAAATAATTTTTGTATTAATCAGGTTCGTTACGTCTTCGTCGTCGATCAGAACAATGTTCTTAAGCTGCGTTGTTTGTTTCATAATTTTTTGGCAGAAATACTCTGAATGTGGTGCCCTTGTCAATTTCGCTTTCCACCTCCATGCGACCCCCGAGCGTTTCCACATGTGTCTTAACCAGGTTCAGGCCTATTCCTTTTCCGGGAATTGCCCCGGCATGAAATCGCTTGTACATGCCGAACAACTTTGTCCCGTTCTTTGCCAGGTCAATTCCAATACCATTGTCCTTAACCGATAGGCAAATGACCTTGTCATCCTTTGTTGTTGCTATTTCTATTCGGAGTTGTGTATCCGGTCTTCTGTATTTGATAGCGTTCGAGACCAGGTTATAGAGGATACTGTATAAATAACTTTTGATCGTCCAGATTGTCTCTGCCGGACGGAAGTCTGTAGTAATGCTTGCACCGCTTTCAATAATCTCCGTATCGAGAACCTGAACAATCGACGTCAGTTTAGATTCAAAACGAACATTTTGAAACTTGTCGTGTTCCAGTTTGCGAGCTGACACTACGACGTTAATGTCCTTGACTACTTCATCGAGTTTGCTGGTCTCGGCGGTAAGTTTATTGAGCAGAAAACTGTTTTGCGTAGATTCTTTATCGATAATACTGGTGAGCCCAAGGATATTAGCGATCGGCGCCCTCAAATTGTGGGAGACGATGTAGGAGAATTGTTGCAGGTCATTATTCTTTGCCTGCAATCCTTCTATCAAGCCAAGTCGTTCAGCGTCATCCTTCTTTCGCTCTGTGTTGTCTTTGGCAATACAATACATGAGGCGGTCATTTGCATCCCAGGTCGCCGACCAGAGGATCGGAACAACACTTCCATTTTTGTGAAGGCATCTATTCTCGAATGATGTTGCAGGAATGCCGTTCATAACCTGCTCTGCAACTTTCGATGTACTCTCAATATCGTCTTTGACCACCAAATCAATATATTTTTGCCCCAGCATATCCTCTGGCTTAAAACCAAGGATCGACTCACATGCCTTGCTCACTTTTACAAATTTTCCGGCTTCGTCTATGGAACAAATTATATCCAGTGAAGCATCCATGATCTTTTGCAAGTCACTCAGTGCGCCGGCAAGGGCAACCGCAGTATTCGAAAGCTGAGTCTTTACTTTTATTCTTTCCGTTACGTCACGAAAATTATTGACTATTCCGCGCAGAGATGCATCATGCAACATATTGGTGAATGTGCACTCGATCCATCGCCAACTATTATCCTGGTGTTGCATCCGACAAATTAAACCGCGAATCGCAACCGCCGGGGCTGATAGCGTCTGTGCCCACGCCTTTCTGGCTTTAGTCAAATCTTCAGGGTGAATAAGTGCGAACATTTCCGATTTCATCGCCTGTTGCTCCGAATAACCCAGCACTTGTTCGACGGAAGGCGAAACGTAATTATATCGACCGTCTTCCGATAAGATGAAAATAGCATCGGCGCCATTTTCAACCAGGGAACGGAATCGCTTTTCATTCTTGATAACAAGATCTTCGGTGGCTTTGTGTCTCGATTCTTTTTCAAAATTCTCCAGGGCAAATGAAATATCTCCTGCAACTTCGGCCAATAGAGCGACCTCTTCAGGCCTGAAGAAATGACGTTCCCTGGCATAAAAGCTAAAAACACCAACGATCTTTGTGAATTTTCGAATTGGCAATACCATGCAGGAATGGATGTCATGTTCAATTGAGAATGATTTGCCGATTTCAAGATCAAAGTCCTTTTCGATGTCATTGCAGATGAAATAACTATTACTTTTCAGAACGTTGGCCTCAGGACCATTGATTTTGCTGATAACATCCCGGAAAGCGTCTACCTGTTCCGGCGCCATACCTTGTTGCGCAGATAGAGACAGTGTTTTATAATCTGCGTCAAACATGCCAATCCAGGCCATCTCGAAATTCCCTGTCTTGATAGCGATGAGGCATGCGTTGCGAAGCAGTGATTGCTCATCTTTAATGTGAACGATACTCTGATTGATCTGACTCATAAATGCATACTGAGTAGTTCGCTGAATGATCCTTTGCTCGAGTATATCATTCTGCGAGTGGATCTCTTCTTTTACTTCCATCAGCTCACGGTTGATGAAAACTAACTCAGTCGTGCGCTCGGCAACCTTACGCTCCAACCCTTCATTGAGTTCCTGAACTTCGAGACGTGCTCTTTTTAAATCTGTTATGTCTGATGCAAAGCATGAAATTCCTGCGATACTGCCTTTGTCAATGATTGGACACAGTGAAAAATCGGTGGTCGTGTGCAGTGTCCCGAAGTCAAAGTCCCTTTCGAAACGCATGGTTTTTCCGGTCATGGCTTCAGTGTATACACCCTCCCAGAAATTGAATTCCTCTGTGGACACATTTTCAAGGAACGAAAATGCGTGATCACCAGGTTTTACGCCTACTCCCCAGTTGAGTTTGAGTGCGTTTTTCAAAGGCTCATTGAAAGTTATAAATCTGAAGTTCGTGTCCAGTGAATAGATCCGGCTGTCAGTACTGTTGATGATCGAAGTAAGGTTGGAGGTGAGTTTCCTGGAATCATCGAGTGAAAATTCCAAACCGCGTAACAAAAGATTAAGGCATTGCGCGCATACGAAGCTCAGAAACACAAGGTTAGATGAAATCGCTATCCATGATCCAACAGTATATTCGGCAGTAATAGGAATGTCCAGTCTTAAATAGAGAAGTCCTGCGAAGACACAGCAGACTACCGTGTTGGCGCATGCTGAGTAAAATGCAGCCTTAGGCGAATAAATAACGGCGGAAAATACCGTGATGACGAGTAAAAATATCAATCCCGGCCCAGGTCGTGGCAGGTAATAAAGAAGAATCACAGATAGCCCAAAAATGATGGCAATGAAAATGGTTTTGCGCAAGTTGAGGCTCATGTTGCGCCTGAACATGATCATGATGATAAGGGCGAACACAAAAAGGTCTGCTATGCCGACAACCAATAAGTTATTCGCGAACGACATGTAGACACTGGGCACCAGTGCAATGATGCTGAGTGGCGAAATAAAAACGAGTATGTTGAGGAAAATTTCGTTTCTCCAATATGAGATAGTCTTCGAACGAACATCCGAATCGGGCAATACCACCCTCCTGACGGAACGCTTGTACGACCCCCACAGCCGAGTAAGGGAATTACTGCTCAAATGAGGCATCGGACGTCAAAAAAATGAGAACTCATATCCATTATCAATAAGGTTGATAGAACCCGCAATGGTAAGTACAAATACCCTTACATAGTTCATTTAAGGAGTCGTCTGAATCCGGCGAACTATGCTCCCTTCTGCCAGGCTAAATGGTGTTAAGTGCCATGTTGGAGTCTGTACCGTTCTTTTGCGTCGGTAAGCGCACCAATAACCAAAAAAAAGATTTCCTCTTTATTTTTTCAGGCCAGAGTTATCGTTTGATGTTTAATCCTACAAAAGCGTCTCTCAGCTCTTCCGATGACCCTTTTGAAAGTAATTAATTATTTAGGTCAGTAATAGCTATCTTTGTACTTCTCAACGCCTTTTAGGAGTTCTATCAATTTCTCTCCCGGCCTTCCCGGCATCCTCTTTCTGATTGAGCACATTTTTGCTTTCTGTTTTATTTACGAGTAGAAAGCTTGCGTTTGATACATCTTAGATAAATGGAAACTAAACATCGGGTAACGCATCCGATGGTGTAGTGAAATGAAGATCTATTAATGAAAAAGCCAGATACAATCGTACGTAAACTCAAACCGACCGCTGAACCTGTCACCCTATCAGCTCTCCGGGTTCATCCACCTTTTTCTCCGGAAGGTGCGAAGTCGGATGAATATATCAGTCATATGGCAGCCATCGTCGAATCATCTGAGGATGCCATTGTCAGCAAGTCATTGGATGGGACGATAAAAACCTGGAACAAAGGCGGCGAGAAAATGTTTGGTTTTACAGCGGAAGAAGCTGTAGGCAGGTCTGTTTCAATAATTATACCGCCGGAGTATATGGCCGAAGAGCAATCCATCATAGAAAGGATTTCTCGCAACGAAGTTATTGATCACTATGAAACTGTAAGGAACAAAAAGAATGGAGAACGCCTCTTCGTATCCATTACGGTTTCCCCCTTACGGGATAAAAAAGGTGAAATTATAGGTATCTCAAAAATTGCCCGGGATATAACTGCCCGGAAACAAGCTGAGATTGAAATCGGAAAGATCAATAAGCAGTTAGTTGACCAAAATCGCGATAAAGAGCTTCGGGCTGCAGAACTCCTTATCGCCAATAAAGAATTGGGCCACCAAAATAAGGAGAAGGGAAAACGTGCAGCTGAATTAGTTGTGGCCAACAAAGAGCTTGCATTTCAAAACACCGAAAAAGAAAATCGGGCATCCGAATTAAATGCAGCGAATATAGAGCTCGCCTTCCAAAATGTTGAGAAGGAGAAAAGAGCCGCTGAATTGATCATCGCCAACAAGGAATTGATATATCAAAACACCGAAAAAGAAAACCGTGCATCCGAATTAAAGACGGCAAACATAGAGCTCGCGTTCCAAAACGGTGAAAAGGAAAAGCGCGCCGCTGAGTTGTACGTCGCGAACAAAGAACTGGTCTTCCAAAATGGCGAGAAGGAAAAGCGGGCAAATGAACTCGTCATGGCGAACAAGGAATTGGAATTCCAAAACGGTGAAAAGGAAAAGAGGCAAGGTGAGCTGACCATCGCGATCAAGGAGCTCGCTGTGCAGGAGATAAAACTTAAGAAGCATAACAAAGAGCTCGAACAGTTTGCTTATGTGGCCTCTCATGACCTTCAGGAGCCGCTTGCACAGTGTCAAATTATATGCATGTGTTTGCGGAAGACTATATGCCTTTACTGGATAACAAGGCGATCAACTACCTCAAATCGGTAAACAGTGCCACGGAAAGAATGAGCACGTTGATCAAGTCGTTACTGGAATTTTCAAGACTGGGCAACAATTCGAAAATCATTCGTGTCGATTGCGCCGTCATGCTTGCTGACATTATTCAGGACCTGGATACCTTGATACATGTATCAAAGGCCACTTTCGAAATTTATGACATGCCGGTATTGAATTTGTACGAGGTTGAAATGCGACAGGTGTTTCAGAATCTAATCACTAATGCCATAAAATTTCAGAACAAGAACACACGACCGGTCATTTGCATCCGGTATGCCAGGAAAAATGGCGTGCACACCTTTTCCGTTAGCGACAATGGTATCGGAATCGATCCATCCCATTTCGAACGTGTTTTTGAAATTTTTCAGCGGCTTCCAACGGTAGAGAAATATGAAGGGAATGGAATAGGATTGGCTAATTGCAAAAAGATCATCCTGTTACATCAAGGGGAGATAAACATAGAATCAACGCTCAACGCAGGCACGATCTTTCATTTTACGATAGGAGACCTACAGCTAACATGAAAAAGAATTTAAAATGCATCATGCTTATTGATGATAACTTTGACGACAACTTCTTCCACGAGCGGGAGATAAAAAAAGCAAACCCACAAAACACTGTTATCGTCAACGATTCTGGCGCGAAGGCGCTCGATTACCTAAAGGCGAACAGAGATCCTCACAGTGACCTCATCATGCTGGATATCAATATGCCCGGGATGAATGGCTGGGAGTTTCTTAGGGCATATAAGGCACTGGATGACAATTTGAAATGCGAGGCAGTCGTAATTATGTTGACTACTTCAGACAATGCAGATGACCGTGCAAAATTGGCAGAATTTCCCTTCGTTACCGCCTACATAACCAAACCCCTGACGAAAGAGAAGATGGATGTTATTCGCAATAGTTATTTCTAGTTTAATCAGTGTTAACTGATCGAAAGTATTTCAGCCATTTAGTTGGCTTTCAGATTTTTTAAACTAATTGTAAATGTTGTTCCCTCATGCTCTTTTGAGTGAACCTGAATTGATCCCTGCAATTTTTCGACCGTTTCCTTCACGATGTATAAGCCGATACCGGAGCCGTCACGATCGCCGGAGATCCGGAAGAACATATCAAAAATTTTGGATTGGTGCTCCAACGCAATTCCTATCCCATTATCCTCTATTTGAAGGAGAAGATCAGCAGCGCCACATTTCGCCGTTATTTTTACGTATTTGTTTGACCTGCTATGATCCTGGAATTTTAACGCGTTGGAGATAAGATTTTCGATAATGATGGTAAATCGACGCCGGTCACTATAAAAATGTTGCCTTTCATCGACGGTAATATCGAATGTAACTCCGAAAGCTTCCTTCATGTGACGTAATGAATTCACCACTTCGTCTATTGTATCACGCAAATGAATAGGAGCAATCTCCAGTTCAAGCCGGTTGTTTTTAGAATAACTGAGAATATTCCTAATGAACCCGTCGAGCCGGTTGAGACTTTTGCGCATCAATGAAGTATACTCAAGGATCGGTGTTTCTTTACTTTCTATTTCAACTAAAGAGACCAGGCCAAGTACGGAACACAACGGCGCGCGAAGATCGTGCGAGGCGCTATATACAAACCGGTCCAGTTCAGCATTGGTCTTCCTTAATTCTTCGTTATTATGAATCAATTTCTCCCCGGCAAGTTTTCGCTCCGAGATATCTTCATGCACCACCACGAGCATAGGTTCAGCACTGTCAAATTTCACGACACGCATAGCAAACCACTGCATTTTCATATTTGAATGGCATGCATATTCAAAATAATAAACCGGCATATTTCCGTTCAGTACATTTTTCATCCCACTAAGAACTTCCGTCGCCGTTTCGTCACCAGCGAGGACCGATTGCTCACATACGTCAAAATAGTTATTCCCCACACCTGTCTGTTTCAAAACCGTATGACCGTACTCCCATGCAAAGCGCTTCCATGATTCGTTAATGGCGATAATGTTGCCGAACTGGTCAATGACCGCAATTTGCGAGTTGAGGGAATTCAATATGCCGCGGTTAAAGGATTCGCTGATCCGGAGTCTTTGTTCAGACCGTTTTGTTTCTGAAATGTCGCGCGAATGACACGCCGCTCCAATAACCTGATCTTCGTGGTGAATGGGATAAAAAGATATTTCAGACCAGGACTCCGTGGGAGATTCAATGTGTTCTATTTCAGAAAACACTTCACCATTGAAGGCTCTCTCATACCATTTCCTGAAACGGGAAGATTGTTCAGGAGAAGATAGGGCGCCAAGAACACTGCTTCCGCTGCTGACTTCCATACCGGACCTTTGCCTGATCATTTTTTCAAACGGACGATTGGATGTTATAAGGTTAATATCAGTATCAACGCTCCACATCAGGTCGCTCGTGTTATTGATCAATGCATTTAGGTTGTTTTTATTAAATTCCTGCTGTTGTTCCATCATTTTTTTCCCGGAGATGTCTCTAAAGTTGGATACAATAGCAAGTACTCCTGGCTGATCCAATAGATTGGTCACCGTTCCCTCGCACCACATCCAACTACCATCTTTATGGAGCACCCGCTGTTCATTGCTGAATGAGGCACCCGGAGTCAATATGATCGCATTAACCTGGTCTTTAAATGCCTGGATGTCGTCAGGGTGGATAAATTCATCGTCTTTTTTATTCAGTAATTCCTCATAGGAATAGCCAAGCATTTTATATACAGCTGGGCTTGAATAGACCAACTCTCCATTTGCCGTAACCAGCGTGATCATATCCGCACTCTTCTCAATGAGCGAACGGAATCGAATTTCATTTTTAAGAACCAACTCTTCTGTGATCCTATGCTTCCTGCCCTTGTCAAAATTTTCAAGGGCAAATGAAATATCACCAGTGGCTTCTTCCAGGAGCAGTACCTCTTCTTCATCAAAGAAAAAAGCTACAGATGAATGAAAAACAAAAATGCCTATGCATTTGCCATTCATTTTAATAGGGACTGATATACTGGCTCTAATATCATTTTGCTCAAGCTCCTCTTTCCAGGGAAGCATAGCTGGATCGGTCTGCACGTCGTTACTTAATACAGTTCGCCCCGAGCTTAATGCCTTCCCTGTAGGCGTATCTTTTAGAGCCGAACTCTCGTAATCCATGCTGAAGTTTTTCTGCCTGGTTGAAACAGTAGTATCATAACCCTGAGCGCCGACTATGTTGAGTTTACCAGTTTGCCCGTCCACCAGGCCGATGTAACTAGTTTTAAATTTTCCAATTTCCACCGCAATGCGGCAGGCATTATTCAATAGTCCCTCTTCCGTGTCAATGTGAACAATACTCTGGTTAATTGCACTTATAAAAGAATAGAGCCGATTCACTTTGAGCACTTTGTCCTTCGCCTTCTTTTGCTCCGTCCGGTCTACGGAAAGGATAAAGATGCCTTCTGGAATTGACCGGATGCTAAGTTCAAAAAAAGCCCTGGTACCGTTGGGAAAAGTAAATTCCGTTTCCAGGTGTTCTTGCTCCCCGGTACTCATGCACCGGTCTATCGATTTATACAACGGGGTCTGTTCAATGCCAGGATACTTTTCCATTAAGGTAAAACCGAGCAATTCTTCCTTCGTGTACGTGCTATAGTTAATGAGGGCGTTGTTGACGTAAACATATCGCCAATTGAAATCGTGGATCTGAATACCCTCCAGCATGTGGTCCAGGGTATGACGAAACTGTTTCTCATTTTTAACAATCAGATCCTCTGTTATGGCGTGTTTCCTTTCCCTTTCAAAGAGATCCAGAGCAAAAGAGATGTCTGACGTCACTTCAATCAACAGATCAATTTCTTCTTTGCCACAGAAATCGAGTTCAGTGGAATAAAGATTAAACGTCCCGACGATGTTGCCCGATTTTCGAATGGGCAACACAAGAGCACATTTTATCCCGTGACGCGATTCAAAAGGCCAGCAATCCGATGATTCGGGATCAGACCCATTGCTGAGATAATATTTACCTGTTCGCAACACATGATGGTGAGGTCCATTGTCGCTGAAAGACCGGTTGGTGAATAGCTCGATCTCATCCGCGGGTATTCCGCTTTGTTCGGCCAGCGTAACGATCTTATTTACACTGTCAACTTTCCCTATCCATGCCATCTTGAATTTGCCGAACTCAATTGCCATGCGGCAGGCATTACGAAACAGGGTCGATTCATTATGGACACGCACTATATTCTGGTTCACCTGGCTGATGAACAAATACAGGCGATTGAGCTTGGATACTTTTTCATCTGCTGTTTTTTTGGCAGTGATGTCGATCGACCGTATCATGATGCCTTGTTCGGCAGGCTCAATGTATAACTGGAACCATTTTTTTGATTTGTCGGTAAACGTGAACTCAGTTTCAGTTTGTATCGTCCTTCGTTCGAACATGCATTGCTCCAGTGATTTGAAGTTCTCTGTCAGGTTTATACCGGGGTATCTTTCTATTATGGATTGTCCCAGCATACCTTCTTTTGTCGTATCCTCACGTTTTGCAATTGTTCCATTTACATAAACATAACGCCAATTGAAATCAACAATTTGGATTCCTTCCAGGAGACCGTCAAGGATCCCATTGAATTGCACTAATCGTTTAGTCAATTCTCCACTCCCATTCTCAGGTAAATCCAAGAAAGACTCTTTTAACTTTTTCATTTTGGAAAGGCAAGATTTTTAAAATAGCACGACATGTTCTGCGTAAAATGGTTTGGGCATTTTTATTGCCAGGGTCAATCCATACACAAGGATTGAGAAATTGAGAGTAACGCTATTGGAACGGACTAGATAGACGTAGATGATTTACTAGTTAACCGTGGTAGGACAGAGCAGAAACTGGTCCGTGGTTGCCTATGAATTATGAATATAGGATTTATTTTTGTCAATACTTTTAAGTGGATAGCAATTAATTGGTAAATGAATGAAAGATGTGCTTATACCGGCCAGATTAAAGTGTTTCAATACATGCACCCATGTGAGCCTGGCACCTCGATAGAGGGATGCTGCTGATGATAATCTATGTCGAAAGGATCATCAGTCAGGCTTTATAGCCCAGTCATCGGAAAACTTTTGGACACATTCAAGAGATAGCGGTTTGATCAGGAAACCCGTAACATTTTTATTTGCATAAGACCGGTTCTTATCGCGGTGGTCTACTGACGACGAAAGTATATAAATATGGATCTGTTCCTTGGTTAGAGCGGGAAGATTATCAAAGGCTTCAAGAAACTCCCAGCCGTTCATGCCCGGCATATTAATATCGAGCAAAAGAACTGTGTGTTCATGATTACTCTTTGTTGGATAAGAAGTTTTGAAATAGTCAAGGGCCAGTACGGGATTGACGAAACTTTCCGAGGGTATTTCCCCCCACACAATTTCGACGGTGAGCTTGCAGATCAAATTGTTAACGGAATCATCGTCAACGAAGACAAAATCGGTAACAGCACACCGTTGGCCATCTTTCATAGAATGATTGTGAACTCCGTGCCACAGTTAATTTTACTTTTTATATCGATGGTGCCACCTAATGTTTCGACTTGCGTCTTTACCATAAACAGTCCCATACCCTTACCCTCAATCTCAGGATGAAACCTCTTGTAGAGACCAAATATCTTCTCACCATGGAGTTCCAGGTCGATCCCTAAACCATTGTCGATAAAAGACAATACGATTTTTGAATTTGCCAACCGACTCTTTACTTCAATAGATAAGGGGACATCAGGTTTGCGATACTTAATACTATTGGTAATAAGATTATAGAAAATGCTGTGCATATAACTCTTAACTGTTAGCATACTTTCAGCTTCACTGAAGTCGGTCTTGACTACAATATCGGTTTCATCAAGCATTTCCGCCGTACTGGAGTGTATGTCATGGATCAGTTCTTCGAAATGAACGACTTGCTTATATTCTGTGATGTTCCTTTTCTCTTTGAGAATTTCATTCAGGTCACCGATTACGTCATCCAGCTTCCTGGCTGAAGAGGTAATTCCCGCGATGGCTTCTATCCTGTCGGTTTCCTTAAGCGTTGGGATATCCAACAAGTTTGAGATCCCCAGAATGTTGGCGACTGGAGCTCGCAGGTTATGAGAGACTATGTAGGTGAATTGTTCAAGATCTTTATTTCGCTGGATAATATCGGACGTTATTTTTTCGCGATGGGAGTCCGATTCCATTTGAGTGGAAATATTTCTATAGTTAAAAATGATGCCATTAACACCTTTATGCGAGAGCATGTCGCGAATAGTGCCTTCTATCCAAATGTAAGAGCCGTCCTTATGTTTGATCCTTCCTTTACAATGGATCACTTTGCCCGGATCAGCTTTGGCCTCCGTAAAGAGCAGATTCATTAAACGGAGATCGTCTGGATGAATCGTATCATTAAACGGAGTGTTGAATTCTTCATCATCACACTTACCCACCATTTTGTTTGCAGAGGGACTGCTGTAAAGAAGGTTCAGATTTTCATCACGCAGTGTGATCGCATCATAGTTGTTCTCAATCAGCGCGCGAAAGCGCAATTCACTGGCCTTGATCTTCTCGTCGGCAAGTTTTTCGGCAGTTACATTTGTTGCAAAACAAGATAGGCCAATGACCCGATCGCCTTGCCTGATGGGATTAATAGAGAAACTTGAAAACGTACGGTGATCCCCGATTTTGAATTCCTTAACGAAGTGTATTGGTGTTCCCGAAAGCGCTTGAGTATACTTGTCTTCCCAGCCCCTGGATTCCTCGGAATCGAGTTTGTCGAGAAAATCAAACACCCTGTCTCCCACATGAATATCTACGTCGTATACCTGCTTCAGTGTATTTTTTAAAAATGTATTGAAGGTGATGTACCGAAAATTTCTATCAAGCGAGTAGATCTGTGTATCGGAGTTCTCCATGATGGCTGTGAGATTAGCAATGCCTGCTTCTCTTTCTCCCATTGCCTCCCATTTCTCCAGGGCATTCACAACCGCAGTCGGCAAACGTTGCAGGCGATCTTTGAGAATATAGTCGGCAACTCCCTCTCTCATCATCATTACAGCAAACTCCTCAGAGACGGTTGCTGTAACGAGGATGAATGGAACTTTCACCCCGGCCTCCTTTACGATCCATAATGCGTCTGTAGACGTGAACCCTGGCAGTGAATGATCACAAAGAATGATGCTTGGAATGTATTCCACCAGAGCCTTGGTAAAATCGGCCTTATTGGAAACCCACAGCCATTCAAACGAAAGATTTGAGTTTTTCATTTCCCTTTTTACCAAGTCAGCATCGGAGCGAATATCCTCTACGTGCAGTATTCTTATATGTGGTGTTTTCACTTTTATGCAGAGGGTTGATTGTGTGATAACCAATAAAGGCCAAGATCCGATACTACTTTACTGAAATCAGCAAATTCAACAGGCTTAACGATATAGCTGTTGGCTCCTAATTCATAGCATTTTTGAATGTCCGGATTTTCCCTCGACGACGTTAGCATGACCACCGGTATCTTCCTTGTCAATTCATTGGACTTTAGTTGTGCGAGCGCTTCAATACCATCTATCCTTGGCATCTTCAAATCCATGAGTACAACCCTCGGCATCTTCGTCGCACCTTTTGCCGAGTAGTTGTTAATCGAGAACAGGTAATCGAGAGCCTCCCGGCCATCTTCAAGGTGCAGGATGCTTTGGCGGCTCAGATTTTTAGTAAGAGCCCGAATAGTCATTTCGGCATCACTTCGTGTGTCTTCCACCAGCAGGATGTCGACGTCAGTTTGTGTCATGATCATTTTGTTCTTATATAGTTTGATCTTGTAGAGCTTCCAATTGAATGTTTGGCAGCAGGAAACAAAAAGTGGCGCCTTCATTAAACTTTGCATTTGCCCACACTTTTCCGTCATGCCTGTTGATAATGCGTTGAACGATGGCCAACCCAACGCCGGTTCCGTGAAACTCTTCCTCGGAATGTAATCTCTGGAACACGCCGAATAATTTATTGGCATATTCCATCTCAAAACCGACACCATTATCGCGCACCGAATAAATCACGGCATCGTTCGTCTTTTCGGAAAAGATCTCGATAACCGGGAATGTTTTCTTGGATGAATACTTAATCGCATTTGACAGCAGGTTGATCATTACCTGCCTTAACAATTTCCCATCGGCCAAGACAGGATAAAGTTTTCCGGTGAGTATTTTGGCATTCGACGGACTGAGCTCATTCAGGACCGATGCCACCAATCCCTCCATATCTACAAATGACTTGATGACGGGATTTCTGCCCAACCTGGAAAACGTGAGCAGATCGTCAATCAAATCCCCCATTTTTTTGCTGTTGTATTGTAGCTCTTCCAACCAGCGCGATCCTTCCTTATCGAACTTGCTGCCATAGTCTTCCGACAGCATGGTGGAATATCCCGCCAGTGCCCTGAGTGGCGTTCGCAGATCATGAGCTACTGAATACGAAAATGATTCAAGCTCCTTGTTTGCCGATTCCAGTTGAACGGTCCGCTCATTGATTGTTTGTTCAAGTCCTACATTCAACTCTGCTACGGCATGGCGAGCTTTTTCCAACTCAAACGTTCTCGCTGCGACTCTTCCCTCAAGATCTACATTCAATTTGCTCAGTGCTTTCTCAACTTCCTTTTGCTCCGTGATGTCTCTCACCAGCGTAATATGACCGGTAGTAAGACCTTTCGCATCCACAAGCCTCGATACAGTTGCCATGACGTTGACATGACGACCGGACTTTGCGTGTAAAACAACTTCTCCATGCCAAAACTTATGTCGTTGTAAATGTTCAACTATTTGGCTACGGCTTTCACGTAAATAAACGGCGCGAACCGTCTTCGCCGCATCCTTTCCAATTGCCTCCTCGCTTGTCCATCCTAATAATTCCCTTGCAGCGTCGTTCCATCGCGTAACCTTCGCATTCAAGTCCGAAGTAATTACCGGGTCATGGATGCTGTCTGCAATGGAGGCCAGAAAGCGGAGCTTGTCATCCGCGAGCCGTCGCTCGGTGATATCGCGGATCGCGGCGGAAACGAGCATCCCTTTTTCTGTTTGCAACGGGCTCAGGCTTATCTCAATCGTGAACTCGGTTCCGTCCTTCTTTTTTCCGCGAAGGTCTAATCCGGCACCTATATTCCTTGATTTAGGGTTTGCAAAAAAATCTGTACGATGATGTCTATGGATTCTCGCGAACCTCTCTGGGATCAGGATCTCTACAGGTCGCCCAAGCAGTTCACTTCTTCGGTATTGAAAGAGATTTTCAGCTTGAGCATTAACGATTTTAATTATTCCTGAGTCGTCCACTATCACCATTGCGTCCGGTGCCGATTCAAGCAACGCTTCGAATTTGGTCTCGGCGATCTTTTTAAGAATATCTTTTTTATTGATGATCTGTGACGCGAATAAGATCAAGACCAAAAACGTCACAACGATGGCCGTGATGAGAAGGGTAACGCCCAGTTCGACCTTAATTGAATGTTGCCATTCGAGCCAGAGACGGATGTACCCAAACGTTACAGGAACAATAATCGAGAAGGGAATTAAAAGACGGGCAATTGTTCCGCCTGTATTCGAACTTCCAATAACAGAGAAGTAGCTCTCTGTTGGATTGTATATGATCAGCGCCACCGAGACAACGAGAAGGCTAATTGCTGTACGGAGAGCCATTGGGTCGTAGATCATGAGACTGAACAGTCCTTCTACATGATATAAGTAACCGATGGACTTAAAAAGTCCCACAAGAAATACTACGAAGGAAAGATAATTTGATACCGCCTTACCTCTTCTTATTCCGAGGTGCATGCTAATGACAGCAAGACCAAGTAATACGAAACAAACAGCCGAACCGGTCGCCATCCGGCCCGGCCCATTTCCCATTTGATCAGCATCAAGACGATCTGGAAATAAAGTCAAGTCAATTTGAAAATCAATCACATCCTTCAATGCAAGAAAACGAACGATACCAATGAGTATCGGGATAAGGATCAGGCAAAAACCAATTGTTTTCGCAGCAACGAACCGGAGTTTGGAATCGAGTATGAGAAACGAGCTTCCTAAAAAAACAAATCCCAACGCTGTGACCGGGTTCATGACCACAAGATCTGGAGAGAAGTGCTTCAATATTTCAACATTGAACTGCCAGCCTACAAGTACAAGCATCGCGCTGACAATAACCAAAGCCATGAGGTATCTTCCCCATGCATGCATAGCCTGAAGAATAGCATTGTTTTCCTTCGTTAATGCAACAGTCGTCCCAGAATCATTCATGCTTTTTTCATTTCTCGTTAATTCACGTTAAGATGCTCTGCGGGAAACACGATAGCGACGCGAAACCCATTCAATCAAAAAGTGCGATTGATCTCTTGTTGATGAGAGCAACGTCAGATTAAATCATTCTTTCAGGTACGAAAATCAAGGATTCAGAAGGCAGCGACCGTAAAAGAAGAAAAGGAAGCCGTGGGAATGAACAACAAAGGTATGTATATAAAAATGCGCATTGGGTCGTTTGCTTTTTATATTTACGAATAACACTCAATACCATTTTTTTAAGCGGTAGATTTGTATTGCTGTCCCGGGCAACTTCTACGCCGGCATTCTGACTTCATCCAGGTTTAACTTTCTACCACTACATTTTCAAACTCACTTCAGCCAGGTCTGACTTGCGTCAGACGGTCATCTGATAGTTGATTTCTATTTCCAGGTCAAAGCGATCCGGCGTGTTTTTATTCTACCTATAGTTCCATGCAGAAAAAGTTCTCGCTGATTGTTGTTTTGTTGACTGCCATATGTGGTTATGCCACTGCCCAGAGCATTTCAAATTATACTTTCACATCGCCAACACTAGCATTTACCAATATCTCTGGTGGTACATCTCCTACGCTTTCAGCTGGTACCGATGACGAGGGATATTTTAATGCAATACCGATCGGTTTTGATTTCTGGTATATGGGTACACGTTACACATCTATTTCAGCGAGTACCAACGGGTGGTTAACGGTTGGTGTTGACTGGACTATACAATTTGCATTGGCAGTTGGCGGGGGAGCTTCGTTTAATGCCGGCTCTACAATACAGAATATATATGGTTCATTAACAAACAATGGAACCATCACCAGCAGCGGCATTCTGAATTTCATTCCAGCCACTGCGACAACATTAAACATGGGGAGCATTTTTTCCAGCACCGGGTTGGTAAATTTCGGTGGTGCCGGCGCTATTACGCTGTCGGGCGCTCCCCTATCTTTTAACGACGTCAATATTTCAAACACAAATACGGTTGGGTTTGTAGGTGTTTCCACACAAAACGTATCGGGGAGCAGCCCTACGAATTTCAGCAACATCACTGTCACCAACATTTCGAATCCCGGTGTCAGTATACAATCCGATCAAAATCTACTGGGCATTTTAACACTCGCCACCAACGTATTCTTTGATGCCGATGGGTCCGGCAATACATCCGTGTTCACACTATTGTCAACTGACGACGACCCCACCGGCGATGCTTCGGTGGCTATCCTTCCCGCCGGCTCACGTATTACCGGGCGTCTTACAGTACAGCGTTTCATGACAAAAGAAGGATACAATAACACAAGAATCTACAGGTACATTTCTTCTCCAGTTCAATATGGAACGGTTTCAGATCTTCAGAATGAGATCCCGGTAACCGGGCCTTTCCCTGGTACCAGCATTTGTTCCGGCTGCCAGTCTAAGGCATCAATGTTTTCTTATAATGAAAGCTCCATTACAGATAGTAATGGCAATGGTGTAATCGATTTAAACGATGGATACGCCGGCTTCCCCACCTCATCAAACAATGAAATACTATCACCAGGAACCGGGTATGCGTTATATGTTAGGGGTGACTTACTGTCTAACACTTCGTGGGATCTGCGAGGCACTATTAATACGGGCAACATCATTCCTGTTTCATTGCCTGTTACTTATACTTCTTCGTCAGTAAGCGCCGACGACGGCTGGAATCTTATCGGCAACCCGTTTCCCTCTACCATTGATTGGAATTCCTCGAATGGGTGGACAAAAACTAATCTCGGTGGCGCAATTTATACAACTGACAATGGAAGCGCGTCACTACAATATGCAACGTGGAACGGCGCCACAGGTACCAATGGTGGCTCTCGCTACATCGCTACCGGGCAAGCCTTTTGGATAAAAGCAAATGGCCTCGGAGTGCCTGCTCTTCAAACGGACGAAAAAAGCAAAGCACCAGGTACACAAGCTACATTTTTCAGGGAAGGAACGACGGTGGATCTCCTAAGAATAACGATGAGGCAAGGCGCGGTAAGAGATGAAGCAGTTATCCATTTCAGACCAGACGCTACTCCAGGCTTCGACAGTAATGCTGACGCATGGAAACTGAAGAACGTGTTTATTAATATTTCTTCCCTGTCTGAAGATGGAGAAAGGTTAGCTATTAATTCGTGGTCCGCATTGACTTGTGGGATCTCGATCAAACTCGATGTAGACCAGATACCTGCAGGAAGCTATTTATTGGTATTTACAAATCTCGATTCATTCGATAGCACAGTTGAGGTTACGTTAAAGGATCAGTTCCTCGACCAGCTCGTCCAACTCACAGACCAACAGCAGTACCAGTTTAACATTACGGATGATGAACATTCTTACGGCAGCGAACGCTTTCTGTTAAAGTTCAACAAGCGTTCACCCCCGGTTGACATACAGGTGTCAGAAGGGATTCTCTCGGTCAATTATGTGTCCGGGATCCAATGGTATTTGGATGGTTTATCAATTCCAGGAGCTACACAACCGGCACTGGCACCAACGGAAACAGGAACTTACAGCGTTGTTGTCATTAGCAATGGATGCATCCTGACAGGATCACTGGAGTTCCTGGTAACTGGCATAAGTGAATCTTGGCTGACGGGATTGAATGTTTACCCTAACCCGACAAGCGGTGAGGTCTTTATAACGTCGGAAAGTGGCGGGATAAACTCGATCTATCTCGTGAATATCTTAGGGCAGGCCATCGACGAAATTCAGCTGGAAAGAACCGATCATCGCCAGAAGGAAAAATTTCAGATCGAAAAGAACGCCAGTGGAGTTTATCTTCTCAAGATAATAACTGATAAAACCACTTATATCATAAAGATCCTAAAAGAATAGAAACGCGGGGAAATCGGACAGTAACGGTTCATTATATAAAACATTATATCTATGGCAAAACGTGATATCGTAGTTGTTGGAGCTTCGGCTGGTGGAGTAACAGCATTGATCGACCTTGTGAAATCCTTACCTGCGGATTTTTCCGCATCTATGTTTGTCGTCCTCCACATACCTCCTGCCTCACCGAGTAACTTACCGACCATACTTTCAGACGCCTGTCTACTTAAGGTCGTACATCCAAAAGATGGTGACCACATAAAACCTGGTCAGATCTATGTGGCGGCTCCGGATCATCACATGTTATTGGAGGGCACGAGAATACTAATGAAAAAAGGTCCTGAGGAAAATCGGTTTCGCCCTTCCATCGATGCTTTATTCAGATCGGCTGCATACACCTATGGGCCCCGAGTAATTGGAGTTGTGCTTTCCGGCCTGCTAAACGACGGTACCTCGGGTTTATGGTCTGTGAAAAGATTAGGAGGAAAGACCATTATTCAAGAACCCCGGGATGCCGGCTATCCAAGCATGCCTTTGAACGTTTTGGAATATGTAAAAGTAGACTATGTTGTTCCTGCGGTAGAGATGGGAAAACTGCTCACTAAGTTAACAACGGAAGAGGCATCAAAAAAACCAAAGATCTCGGAAGCAGAAATGAAATCTTTACGAATGGAAGTGACTATTTCAAAACAAGACAATGCTTTCTCAATGGGTATCATGGATGAAGGCAAACTTACGCCTTTCACTTGTCCTGAATGTCATGGTGTATTGGTTAGATTATTGGAAGGAAATTTTATTCGCTTTAGATGCCATACCGGGCACGCATATACGGCGAGTACGTTACTGGCCGATCTGTCAAAAAACGTAGAGGAAACTCTTTGGCAGGCTATGAGAGGCCTTGAAGAAACCACATTGCTCTTGAACCAAATTGGTGAGCATTTTAAAAAACACGGACACAAAAATGCTGGGGCTCTTTTTATGCGCAAGGCAAATGTGACAACGAAAAGAGCCAGGGTGATTCATGATTCTGTATTTGAGCAAGAGCTTATAAGCGAGGATATCCGGCACCGAAATCCAAAACCAAAACGAGAAAAGAAAAAGGCGTAGATAATTCAAAATTAACAATGATACCAATTAGTACCACGAGCACTGCATTTTGAATTACGTCAAGATCTTCAACCTCTCATTTGAATTTTCTCTCAATGTCCTTTGCAAACGCTTTACCTTCAGTTCTCAAATGACGGTTTAGAAAAAATCCTCCCAGGCCATTGAACCATGCTGCTGTCTTCAAAAAACCACTTGAAAAATCTGCGCCTATCAAACAGACCAGCTCGGACTTATCTTTTGAAATAGCCCGCACTTGCAATTCCCACGGTACACCGACCACAGCGGGAAACCATCGCAAGATAAACGCTATAGTGTCCGGAGAATAAAATTGAACATGATACGGCGAATGGTATTTCAGCTCATAATGCTGAACGAGCTGTTCATTACCGATGTTTTCTACATTAAGCGTATAGAAGGTATTATCCCGGTAAAAGCTGCCCATCGCCAAATGACTTTTCGAATATGACCTGTAGTCAGCGTCGGTCATTTCAGTCACCCACTTATACAAATCAATTTTTTCGAGCGGCAGGTCGATTGGAAACTTGTTGATGTACCTGACACAGTGTTTGGTGCTGACGGTTTTTTGATGCGCAATCTCTGTCTTCATTTGAGCGGGCGTTTGCATCAAATGTAGACTCCGGGAAAAGGCTAAACCATTGACGTTGGTTAAGAAATTGACCAACTCCGCTTTTGAAGTCTCTTTTTTAAACGACTCAGCGATTCAGGTTTAATACCTAAAAAGGTAGAAAGATGACGTTGAGGAACCTGCGCAATAAGAGACGGTTTTGTTTTTACAAGGTGCTCGTATCGCTGCTCAGGCGTCATAAACAACATCATTTCGATGCGCTCATTCATCTCCAGGAACACACCTTCTGCAATAAGTCGTCCGAAGTTACTCCATGTATGTGACGCCGCATAGTTGGCATGAATGTCTTTATGCGACAAGACAAAGACCGTTGAATCCTTCATTGCCTGTATATAGTAGCGCGACGGTATGTGTGTCAGGAAGCTTTGAAAGTCCACTATAAAATTACCCTGGTCAACAAATTTGTAATTGATCTCCTGGTTCAGCTGATCGAGATAGTAGATTCGTAAGAATCCATTAAGGACGAAATAGACGTTACGGCACACTTCACCTTTTCTTAAAAGGAATTCTTTCTTCTTAACCTGCCTGCGTCCGAGGATCGAGAACATAATTTCGAGGTCGGCATCCGTCATCGGCATAATAGAGGTAACCGTATGTGCAATAGATTCTTTTTCCGATTGTTCGGATGGCGAATATTTTTTCATATGATCAGCTTTGTCTGATGAAAATCAGTTTTAAGGATGATTTTTCTTATGCGCATAATACTGAACTAAATCCAGCTTTGTATCATAACTAAAAACACAATGAAAACACTGATAAAATTTTTCATCCTGAGCGCCAGTATTTTTGCCGCTGGCAGCTCTTTCGCACAGAACGATTATAAACATCCTTACCTCAACGGCACTGGTAATGTTGTCGATTCAACCGGAACAAAACTCGGTTGGATAACAAAAGAAGGAGTCATCTATGATGCAAAAGGTGAAAAGGTCGGCACAATCGTGAAGCAGGAACTTTTTGATTATAAGGGCCACCGTCTCGGCACCATGGGTAAAGATGGGAAATTCAAGGACAATGAAGGAAAGACAGTATTTTATATAGATGCAACCAGCAAAGGTGAGCATTGCAAGGTCTTCGATCCGAATGGAAAAGTGATTGCTACCGTACATGAAAACTATAAGAATCAGGCGTGTGCGATCCATTGCCTCACCACAAAAATGCCTGCACATTGACATCATCCAGCAAAAGGGCTGATTGTCTTCAGCCCTTTGCATCTCAATCGATTTCTGCCTCCTCCCTGCCACATTTCCCTCTCCTCCTCATTACATTCTCCCTTAAATTCAGTTTCTTTAAGTTGATCCCATCTACAGTATGTCGATACGCGTAGCTATCAACCACAAGACAACCTATAAATACGACCGCGCCGTGTCGCTGTCGCCGCACATCTTCAGGCTCCGGCCGGCCGTGCATTCCCGCACTCCTATCGAAGCATATTCTTTCAAGGTGTTGCCGAAAGATCATTTCATCAACTGGCAACAGGATCCTTTCGGAAACTTCATCGCACGTGTCGTGTTCCCCGAAAAAGCCACTGAACTCGATATCGAGGTTGAAGTGATCGCCGATATGGTGGTCATCAATCCCTTCGACTTCTTCGTGGAAGAGTATGCAAAAGATTATCCATTCAAATATCATCCGCACCTCGCCAACGAACTCGGACTCCACCTCGAAAAAGCAGAGAGTGGTCCGTTGCTCACGAAGTGGCTGCAGGGCGTCGACAAAAAAAGTCAACCCATTATCGACTTCCTTGTATATGTAAACCAGCGATTGAATAAAGACATCGCATACTCGGTGCGCATGGAAGTTGGCGTACAGACATGCGAAGAGACTCTCACAAAAGCACTCGGATCCTGTCGCGATTCTGCATGGCTGCTCGTACAGATCTTACGACATCTCGGTTTGGCCGCAAGATTCGTATCAGGATATCTCGTCCAGTTGAAAGCCGATATCGAATCACTCGATGGTCCATCCGGTCCCGCTAATGACTTCACCGACTTGCATGCATGGACGGAAGTATACATTCCAGGTGCAGGTTGGATTGGCATGGACCCAACGTCGGGATTGTTTGCCGGCGAAGGACACATACCACTCGCATGCACACCACACTATGCGAGCGCCGCGCCTGTTGTTGGCGCCACCGACGAATGTAAAACAACATTCTCGTTTTCGAATACTGTAACACGCATACACGAAGACCCGCGCGTAACGAAACCTTACACTGCCGAACAATGGGCAACGATCAACGCTACCGGTTATAAAGTGGACGAAGATCTCGCCAGCGGCGACGTGCGATTAACCATGGGTGGCGAACCAACTTTCGTCTCTATCGACGACATGGAGTCGGCGCAATGGAACACCGAAGCAGACGGGCATCAGAAAAGAATACTCTCGCACGATTTGATCTTCCGCCTTCGCGAGAAGTTTGGACCACAAGGCATGATCCATTATGGGCAAGGCAAATGGTATCCGGGCGAACCACTTCCCCGCTGGCAATATGGACTCTTCTGGCGAAAGGATGATGTGCCCATGTGGAAGAACAGCAAGTTGATCGCGCACGAAAAAACTCCGAAGACTTATACCACCGACGACGCAAGTCGCTTCGTAAAGATGCTCACGAAGCACCTCGGTGTCAGCGAAGAAAATGCAAGCGCCGTTTACGAAGATCCGTTTCATGCTCTTTGGGAAGAAGGCAGGATGCCAGTCAATGCCGATAAGTCGAAGCTTAATTCGAAAGATTCGGTTGCCGGCTATGTGCTTCCATTAAGATGGGATTACTATAACTATAGATGGAAGAGCTCCAAATGGATCACAGCGCGGAATGCCGTGTTCCTTCTTCCAGGCAACTCACCCATCGGGCTCCGCCTTCCACTCGATTCGCTTCCCGTTGTCGCCAAAGAATACGCACCACAACAAGTAGAGCGAAGTCTCTTCGAAGAGCTTCCTCCACTCAAAGATTACGCTACGGCTGTGAAGGTTCGTTACGAGCAAAAGACCATCAAGCAAAACACAACCACATCAATATCTCCCGCGCCCCAGTATTCGGATACCATCAAGACTGCATTGTGTGTAGAAGTACGTGAAGGCATTCTGTATATTTTTCTTCCACCGATGGATTATCTGGAGCATTACCTTGATACGCTCGCATGTATAGAATCAACCGCCGAAAAACTTAGTATACCGGTTCGAATAGAAGGCTACGAACCACCGAGAGATTATCGCATCGAACGCCTCGTGGTGTCTCCCGATCCGGGCGTTATCGAAGTCAATATTCATCCAGCCGGTAACTGGGATGAACTGAAGTCCACGATCGATACACTTTATGAACAGGCATTCCTGTCGCGACTTGGTACTGAGAAGTTCATGCTCGATGGTCGTCATACAGGAACGGGAGGCGGCAACCACATCACTATCGGCGGATCGAAACCTGCCGATAGTCCATTATTAAGACGGCCCGATCTTTTGAGAAGTCTCATTGCTTACTGGCAACATCATCCCGGGCTCTCCTATTTGTTTTCAAGTGCCTTCGTCGGCGCAACAAGCCAGGCACCCCGACTCGACGAAGGGCTGCATGAAAAGTTGTATGAAATGGAGATCGCTTTCAGCCAGGTTCCGGAAGGCGGGTTCATACCATATTATTTAGTCGACCGCATCTTCAGGCACTTATTAACGGACATCACCGGCAACACTCACCGCAGTGAGTTTTGTATCGATAAACTTTATTCTCCCGACACCTCTTCGGGACGACTCGGCATACTCGAGTTCCGCGGATTCGATATGCCTCCTCATAAACAGATGAGCCTCGTGCAGATGTTAATGATCCGCGCGTTGATCGCAAAGTTCTGGAAGAAACCATACAAGCATGATCTTGTACGATGGGGTACGGAGTTGCACGATAAATTTTTGTTACCGCAGTTCGTTCGCGAAGATCTCCAGGAAGTTGTGAACGATCTTAATGAAGCCGGTTATCCTTTCCATATCAGTTGGTTCGATCCATTCATCGAGTTTCGTTTTCCACGTTATGGTACTATTGCGCTGCACGGAATTACACTCGAGATCCGGATGGGCATCGAGCCATGGAATGTTCTTGGTGAAGAGATGACGGGCTCCGGTACGTCACGCTACGTGGATTCGTCGCTGGAAAAATTGCAGGTTAAGGTTAACGAGTGGAACGGCGAACGTTATGCGTTGCTCTGCAATGGCCGTCGTGTTGCGCTCACCGCCACCGAAGTAAAACAGGAATATGTGTGTGGCATTCGTTATCGTGCATGGCAACCGTACTCTGCGCTTCATCCAACAATTGGAATCGACGCACCGGTAACATTCGATATTGTCGATACCTGGAACGGTCGCAGCATTGGCGGATGCACGTATTATGTATCTCATCCCGGCGGCCGCAGTTATCATGCGTTCCCGGTAAATAGTTATGAAGCGGAATCGAGAAGAGGTAATCGTTTTGCCGTTACTTCTTTTAACCAGCAACCGCTTACGCCATCACCCGACTTTCGTGGACTAAGCAGGTATGTGAAACAAGACAGGCTGCCTTTTCCATGCGATCCACCAGTTGAAGAGATCAATAAAGAATATCCTCATACTTTAGATCTCAGGAGGTTTCGTAAGAATAGATGGCTTGGAGAATAAGGAAGCTATTGCGCAGAGTTCCACAGGGGCTTCACAGAGTTGCGCAGAGATGTATTCCTCTGTGAAGCTCTGTGCTAACTCTGCGAAACTCTGTGCTATAGCTTCCCTTTACTTCACGCGACTCACGTCGACAGATACCGACAATGAGTGTTTGCCACTGGTTAACAGTATACCTCTCATTGGTGCAACGTCGGCGTAATCTCTTCCCCACCCTATGGTGATGTGCTGATCGCCAGGAACCACGTTGTTTGTGGGATCGAAGTCTAGCCAACCGATATGCGGTATGTACACGCTAAACCACGCGTGCGATGCATCAACCCCTGTGAGTTTCTCTACGCCGGGTGGCGGAATCGTTTCGATGTACCCGCTTACATATCGCGCGGGCAAACCCACCGAACGCACACAGGCAATGGCAAGATGTGCGAAGTCCTGGCAAACTCCTTTTCGCTCGCGCATCACAACTTCGGGCAGCGTACTGACGGTAGTGAAGCCCGGTGTGAATTTGAAATCTGTATGGATCCTGCGCATGAGATCGGTAGTGGATTCGAGCACCGACCTGCCCGCCTGGAAAGATACTCTTGCGTAAGCTTTGATCTCCGAATTACTCAATGTCATCGGAGTCTTAAAAATGTACTGACCTATCTCGCCGGCGCCTTGTTTGTTCTCTGCCAGCTGCTCTTTCACTTTTTCGATCGTGGCGTGTCCATACAAGCCTAACTCTCTCGCTACGGCAGTTTTCTTTTCGATCTCGGAAGTTGCCGTTATCGAAAGTTTTGCGTGTTCTTTTTCGATTGCGAAATACGTCACCCTGTTACCAAAAAAATCATCGTACTCCTGGAGACTATCGGGTTCAGGCTGAATTTTAACCGACATGGAATTGCAGGCCTGCAAAGATGTATTTCTCGGCGTAAGCTTGAGTATGTTGTAACAAACGCTTACCGGTTCGTAATACGTATAGGTTGTTTCATGAGTAACGCGGTACTTCATAAAACATCGAAGGTTCGTGGCGACGATTCGTGTTTGAAGTAAGTCTTCGAGATCACACCAGGAATGTTCGAGAGCAGGTCATACATCTTCGTCAGAAATTCGTCGAGTTTGGTGTCGGTCTCTTCTTCGGAGTTCAATCCCATCAAAAGAGTCTTGTCCGAGATCTTTAACAGCGTATCTGCTTCGAGGATCAGTCTTTCGTACGATGTAAGCGAGTGCTGCGAATAATCTTTCGGCAGTTGTTTAAGATGAAAGACAAGCACACTTACCAGGTGGGTGATCGAACGAGGATTGTTCGAATCGAACAACATAAAATCCAACACCAGTTGCTTGTTGATGGGCTGCCTGTATTTGTAACGATAATTAACAAGACACTCGTGGCTCATCAGCACACTTTGCTGCAAGTGATAATCTACCTGGTCGCTGTTTTTGTTTACCAGCGTCGTGCGCAACATGGTCAGCAATAAAAGGCTTTGCTCTATTTTTCTTCCTGTATCGAGAACGCGCCATCCCTGGTCGCGCGAAATGCTTTCCCTATTGAGACCGATGAATGCGATAACGAATGTGATCAGCTTATCAACCGTATGAAGCATTCGCGTATGTCCCTGGTGTGAAAGCGGGATGTCCTGGGAGAATTCTTCCTCCATGGTACGCAACACACGCCATGTATCGGTCGACCACAGTTCTCTCACTTCATGAATGGAGCGTTTGAAACTTAAGAAGTTACTCTTGATGCTTCCTGGTCTTTTCTCATTCAGCAATACTTCTTTCAACTCAGCCCACGGATTATCCAGTTTTTCTTCGCCTTCGGGCCCGGCAAATCCCGGAAAGGTGTATGTGTTTTCTGTAAGCGCCGTAAGAAGACACTTCTCGGTAAGCTGTGTGCTTTCGATTACCTGCCTGTTACCTTCCGACAGGAATTGCATAACGGTTCGCAGGAAGCGGGCGTTTCCAAGAACACGTTCGGTATATCGGCCAACCCAGAATAAATTTTCGGCAGCATGACTTGTCAACCTGTCTTCTTCCTGTGTCGTCGGATTGGGATTGGAGTTTTCTCTTAACGGGTTAACAACACGATACGGTTCCGGCGATAAGATCCACGCATCTTTACTGATGCCACCACTTTGGTTCGAGAAACTGAGTTCGCCTTTGTCGGGCGATGTTCTGCAAAGTCCGCCGGCCATTGCCACATATCCATCGCCATTGCTAACGAGAAAATTTCTGAAGAGCACCTGGCGCGAATCGATGTTACCGTCGATCAACGAAGGTGTAGACGAGATGTCGGCCTTTTCTTGTCCAACATACAATGCCGGGTTAGCACGGATCCACGACTGAAGTTTCTGCAATTGCTTCGGATTGAGCGCTGCGCCGTCTATAGTAGTACTTACTCCCGGTTTTCTGTGAATTGATTTTATAACAAGCGAAGGCAAATTGCTAAGCACATAGTTCAACTCCTTGGGTTGTCCGCACCACCATGTGGCGATGGTAGGAATCAACAGGTCTTCCGACCAGAGATGACGTGCTATCGATTGAAGGAACGGCATCAGCCCCGGGTTCTCGAGTACACTGCTGCCAATGGGGTTAGCGATGCTCACGTGACCACTCCTTACTGCCTGGAGAAGTCCGGGTACACCGAGCTGAGAATCGGCTCTCAGTTCCAACGGATCACAATACACATCATCCACTCTTCGAACGATCACGTCCACACGTTCGAGACCACCTATTGTTTTCAACCAAACGAAGTTGTCTTTTACAATAAGATCGTTGCCCTGTACGAGTGTGAATCCAAGGTACGACGACAGGTAAGCGTGTTCGAAGTATGTTTCATTGCTGGAGCCTGGCGTCAGTATCACGATGCGCGGCGATGACGACTGACGCGAACGGACGCGTGGAGCAAGCTGAGTAAGGCTGTCGCGCAGCGAATTGAAATATGGTGAGAGGTGTCTTACTTTAAGCCCGTCGAAGAGTTCGGGCACGACGCGCGTCAGCGCTGTTCTGTTTTCCAATGCATAGCCGGAACCTGACGGTGCCTGGGTGCGGTCGTTCACGATCCAGAGCCTGCCGTTCCTGCTGCGCGCGAGGTCGGCGGAGTACATGACGAGATTATGTTTCCCTGGCAGCCGGATGCCCGAACATTGGCGGAGGAAGCCGGGGTGGTTGTATAAGAGTTCGAAGGGGATTAAGCCGTTCCGAACGAGCTTTCTTTCACCATAGATATCTTCGAGGATGGCGTTGAGCAAACGGGCTCGTTGCTGAAGGCCGGCTTCGATGGATGTCCATTCTTCTTTGCTGATGAGGAATGGGATGATGTCGAGCTTCCAGGGGCGGGCCAACCCGGATGGGTCACCATATATATTATAGGTCACGCCGTTCTCCCTCATCAAACGGGTGAGATCTTCGTCGCGGCCTGCGATTTCCTCGGAGCCGAGGCGGGAGTAAGATTCGAAGAATGTTTTCCAGTGTGGCGGCAGCTGCTCGTTTACGCCGATCCCGGCCTGCAGTTTAGCTTGCTCCACGAATTGATCCATGGGCTAAAAATAACACTTTTGGGAGGGGATAGAAATGGGTTGGGTTTAGGGGAAGTCTTTATCGCGTATCTTGAACCAATAATTTTTCGACATGAAAGTCATTAGCCTCATTGTCTTTGTCCTAACCACAACCACCGCCTTCGCTCAATCTCAAAACGACATAGATTTTTTCGAGGGCAAATGGGAAATTATGATCAAGGGCACGCAGAATGGCGACGCCACTGTGATACTCGTTCTCGATAAAGGCGGCGATGGTCTTGTGGGCTCCGTGCAGGATGAAAACGGCGCCGAGCTATCGAAGATCGCGCGGGTTGTAATAAGCCAGGATAAGTTGAATCTGCAATTCGTTGTCCAGGGACAGAACGTAAGCGTTCAGCTTGTAAAGAAAGATGACAGTCACGTTACCGTGAGGTACGGGAATTACCAGGCGGAGGGACAACGGAGGTATTGAGTGCGAACTCTCTAAAACTGAAATCCCGCCGTCAAGCTCGGCAGGTTCTCATCTTCAGTAAATGCCATGTTAAACGCCAGAACCCATTTGTCGATCGGCGCTACCCACACGCCCACGCCAATGCTGTTGTGCCACGCGCTCGACTTCTCTCCCTTCAACCACACTCTTCCTACGTCGTGAAAGCCCAGGAGGCCAACGCTGCCAGGGAACAAGTAGGTTCTGAAACTCGCCAGCTTCAATCGAAGGTCGAGGTTGTGATACACAGCATCCTGCCCGATGAAGCGCGTTCGCCTGTAGCCACGCAACGTTTCTTTTCCCAATGTCGCTCCGTTAAAAAATTCAGCATCGCCGAAGTTCGCTGTACCTCCTATCCTGTTTGCTATCGTAAGCAGCAATGGAAGCCGCACGGTGAAGTAAAAATCAAATTCGCCCGACAACTGGGAATAGTCTTTCGCCCCTTTAGTGATATTGGTATAACTGGAATACTTCGCCTGGAGATAAATCCCTTTCATAGGAAGTTGGGAGTTATTGCGCGCATCCACTTCGAGGCTCACCCGCCCACCCACGTATTGAAAGGCCTGGTAAATTCTGCTTTGATCAAGGTCGCTTTGCGGCGAAGAAATAAACCGGCCGCTATTGTCTTCCAACTTATATTGTAAATACTCGGGACCGATCTTCAACATCGCTTTCTGTCCAAGACTATGCGAGAAGCCGGAGAAGAGATTGATCCTTTGAAAATGGATCCTATAGTAGTCGATCACATCATCTTTCACCGGGATGGTTCTGCCCTTCACATCAAAGACCGATTCGTTACCCATACCAAAGTAGTTACTCACACCGAACGGCTTCTGTACTACAAGATCATTTGTCCAATCCCACTTGCCAATAACGTCGTTGAATGTGCCGTTGTAATAAATATTGAAAGCGAATGTTGAAAATGCCAGGTTGGCTTTCAGACTATGCTGTTGAGCCCACGGCTCCTTTCTCCATCCATGTTTTATGTATTGAAATCCGCCTCCAATAAAAATCCCGTCGTCCCTGTTGTACTGTGTGCTAAACACAGGCATCAGCTTATCATACTTGAATGCGGTGCGATTGTACGCGTTAACGTCAACATTATTGCTAAGTCTAGCAGAGGTCTCACTGCTTTGTTCAACCGTCGTGTTCTTGCGAAGATCATAAACGAGTGTCTTATGTTGCGGTCCACTCACCTTGCTGGAATCCGAGATCTTGTCTTTGTCGGATCCACCAATAATTCTGATCCCTATTCCTTTGTGTACTTTACCGGTGATATTGAAGATATCTTCACCTCCCAATCCGTACAGGCGTACTTCGCGGGTCTCTGATGTTTTAAACACACGATTAAAGATCTCATGATCGAGCTTACCTTCTTTGGAGCGTTTCCAAACCGTAACCCGTGTGTCTTCATCGTTCAAACGATCTACCTGGAATAACTCATGCTTGTCGCTTCCCATTACCTCAACTTCTTTTGAAATGAACAGGTAATGTCCGCGGGCCGAAGTCACCAGGTTATCGCGGCGCTTCTTCATGATCTCGATGGTCCGCTTAGCTACCTGCTTTTGAATGGTGTCGGGCCAATGAGTAAATGCCTGTTCGATCACATCGTCGGTTAATACAGACTGAAGTTCTTTGATGCCCTTTTCCCACTCGCTCCATTCAAGATCGTTAAGGAACGAGCGATCGAAAAAACGTCCGTTGTAGTTGAAGCCCGGTGCCCATCGAACATTCTCGCGGAAACCTTCGGTAAATGGCAAAGCCCACTTGCGCGATGCAATCGATGGGATAATTCCTTCGTTGATAAAAAACACCTGGTCGCGATCGCGGGGAATCGGCCGAAACATCTTTGCATGCTTCTTATCTATCTGCACCCAACGCCATTGATCGTCATGACGATCCCAATCGCCAAGAACATTATCAACCAACCGCGATCGAAGTACAAAAGGCTGATCGACATAATCGTCGTTGTCTTTGTGAAGCTTATCGACAACATCCAGTGTGCTTAAAACCTTCTCACCACTTCCAAAATAAGGTTCGTTGGCAGATTCATCGGTTGGACGCTCTTCGTAGATCATCACCTGTCCTGCAAACAGATCTTTGTAATCCCGGAAACGAGGATCATTCGGGATGTAAACTATTTTCGGATTCGAATGATAGATGCCAACCGCATCGGCGATGTAAGGCGCTATGAATGCTCCATACGGATTGGCTGTTGAAATTTCATCCTGCAAAATATCCGCAGCCAAAGTCTTCTTTAGTGCGGCAGGCAGGATCTTATCCGTATACTTGTCGAGAGAACGAAGCACATATTGCTTCCCGTCCTTCGACTCCAATCGCAACGAACGGGTTTGAGTACGTCCGCCACTCTTTTTTATTTCGAGACCACCATGTTCTTTCCCGATATTAAAGACCGGGATGTCGACGGGCGTTGCCCACAGGTCGCGATAGTTGCCACCCAACATTTTCTTCTGAAATGTTGTTGCATGATACTGCGTGCTTATCGGAAGGTGTACTATGCTATCCTTAAAATCATAATTGATGAGAAGCGTCTTATTCGGTTCGACCGTCTTTTCATAAATGTCTTTTTCGAAGATCAGTTTCTTATTGATGCCATCCCAAAATTGAACGGACACCTTTTTATAGTCTTCATAAGTAAGGCTTGCAAAGCCAATACCTTCATGATAATAAACTGTCTTCTCTCCTTTTCTTATCGGCGATGCTTTCGAACCCGAACCACTTACGATATGATGATCATCTCCAGACCTGATGTATTGAAGCGAATGCTCGTGACCTGCGACATACACGAGGTTTTCATTTTGAGCAAAAGCTTCCTCCATATCCTTTCGAACCATTTTATAGGTCGAATTCTTGAGCTCCTGCCGGCTTCCGATCAGTTGCCTGTAGAGAGGATAGATACTTCCGACGACAGGCATCGGGATCCAGAGTTTTCGATTGACATCCGTCAACGGGAAGAGATGCTGACGGAACGTATAATATCCGCCATGTGCACCATAAGAATAAACAGGATGATGCCCGGCTACAATGATATGTTTGTTCGAGTTGCGCTTAATTGCATCCGACAACTCCAGCATTGATTCAAATGTCGATTTTTGCTCGCAGTCGCTCTGTGCTCCCGGCTTATCCCATGGGTGCACATAATATTGAGTGTTCAGAAGGATCAGCGTCACTTTCTTGTTCAACTCAATCTCTACCGGGCCGGGACATCCACCACGCGGCAAGAATGTAGTTGTATTGGCGAGGTACTTCTCCACATACTCCTGCATTCGAAGCACCCAATCCAATCCATTCTTCTTTCCATCGGCCCAATCGTGATTGCCGGGAACCATGTAAGACCGTCCCTTGAAATTTTTGATCACATCCAACTGGGCATTGAGACGATCTTCGGCTTGTTTTCTCTTTGGATGTTCGTCAGGCGGCAACCCGTTTGGATATACATTGTCTCCGAGGATTAGCAGCACATCCTCGGCAGTTCCTTCAGAAAGTTTTTCGGAGAGAAATTTAAGATTCGGTCCATCGGGTGGAACAGGCTGACCCGCGTCGCCCAGCAAATACACATGCATGGTTTGGGCATGACTAATGCCGACAGTCAATAAAAAAATTGCCAACCAGGTTAATCTCATCTTCTCTTTATAGAATATCGCAAAATGTAGCCTTTGTCTCCGTTACCCTCACTCGATATATACATATCTCCTCGCGGTGAAAAGCACAAGCCTTCGGGTTGTGCTAATAATGATACAGGAATGGAGTACGTGGCACGGATAATTCCTTTGTCGTCAAAAACTACCATGAGTTTTCCGACAGATGCCAGGAGATAATAGAGTTGATCGGCGGGATTGTAAGCGATAGCCGATGGCTCGAATCGGAAACGATCTGCTTCGTAGTCACGTCCTTTATGTTGTTCGAAATATTTTTCAAAATCTTTTTTAGTCACGTTGAAGAATGGATGAATATCCAGTTCCATGGCATGAAGATCCAACCGGTAAACGGCCTTCCCGTCAACGTGATTTTTATTTACTTCACCTGAAGCCTTGCATGCAATGAGAAGACTATGACTTTTCGGATCGTAACCCAGACCTTCTGTATCGTTCTTCACCGAAAGATCGGTGTCGATGGTCACAACATTCTTTTTAGGAACAGAATCAGAAAGATGAAACATCCTGATATCGCCATTGCTTTCGAGCACGAAAACAGAATCGCCAACTAGCTGAACGTCTTCGAAATCATGAGGCGTCGCAAATTTTATTGGGCGAATTACATCTCCTGAAACGAGGCTGAACTCATAAAGAATACCCTTTTCATCTTGAATGGCCAGTAAAGTATCTTGAGATCTGTATGCGAGACCTGAGATCTCGGCGAGGTAATAGGGAAGAAAAAATTTCTCCTCGGGCTCATTCAAATTATAATAACCCTTCAAATTTTCCGTACTTAGAAGGAGAGAGTCCCGAAAGGCAGCCTTGTTGGTAGGTGGATTGCAGTTTGTAGATACCAACCCAGCACAAATGCAGGTAGCCAACAAACACATCGGAACCACTTTCATGCGGTGAAAATTCTGTTGTAAAGTAGATAAAAATCGGATTGGGACATAACACAGCCATATTGGAAGAGGCCGCCCGTTACTCGCGGGAGATTTTGGAAACCAAGCTTCCGGCCGACATTACCTATCACACCGTAAATCATACGGTGGGGGTGGTTGACGCTGCGCTGGAAATTGGAAAGGCATCGGGTTTAAGTAAGGATGAGCTTGAAATAGTGGAGCTGGCCTGCTGGTTTCATGATGTCGGCTACTCGCAGCATGCTGAAGATCACGAGTTTATTGGGGCAGACGTCGCATTCAAATTTCTGATCGAACGAAAGTTCCCCGAGGCGCGTGCAGAGCAGGTGCGCAACTGCATTCTCGCCACCAAGATGCCGCAACGTCCCCGCAACAAACTCGAAGAAGTTGTTTGCGATGCCGACCTGTTGCACCTTGCCAAAGACGGCTTCATGCATAAAACTAAATTGCTGCAGCAGGAATTAGAAGTTACTTTTGGACACAAGATCCCCACGGATCAATGGTTGAAACGGACTTGCATGTTCATGGAAAACCATCACTACTTTACCGAATACGCCAGGAAGAATTATGACGATGCGAAGCAGAAGAACCTGGAGATGATAGAACAAATCCAGAAAAAAATGAAGAGCGAAAACGGCGGCGACCACGGTCACATGAAAGAAGACAAGCAGAAGAAGAAAGACAAAAAGGACAAGTCAAAAAAAAAAGATAAAGGGCTGGAACGTGGAATAGAAACCATGTTCCGTCTTACATCCAGGAATCACATCGACCTGAGTTCCATGGCCGACAACAAGGCCAACATCATGATCTCCATCAACGCCATCATTCTCTCGGTAGTGGTGTCGGTGCTGATCCGAAGGCTGGAAGAATTTCCTTACCTCGTTATGCCTACCATTATTTTAACTTTTGTATGCCTCACAACAATTGTGTTGTCGATACTGGTAACACGTCCGCAGGTAGCACTCGGTAAATTCTCGAGATCTGATATCGAGAAAAGAAAAGTGAACCTGTTGTTCTTCGGAAATTTTCACCGTATGAATCTCAACGATTACGAGTGGGCTGTGAAAGAGATGATGAAAGATGGAGATTATCTCTACTCGAATCTTATTCACGACATCTATTACCTGGGCGTGGTGCTGGGGAAAAAATACCGGCTGCTGCGCGTGTCCTACACCTTCTTTATGTTCGGATTCGTGATCTCGATTGTTTCGTTCCTTGTAGCCGAGATGTTTTTCAGATCGGCATATCCATATTGAGGATCGGGATCTTCTACTTTATAAATTCTTACAGGAGTTCCCAAGCCGCGGATCGGTTCATCGCCGAGGCATGTAATAATTTGTTTGCCGGGAGCAATCCTGTTGTAAACTTCTTCAGAGATCAAAAATTGAGTTCCGTATTTTTTATTCAGTTGCTCGATCCGCGAAGCGATGATAACGGGTGTTCCGCTTACTGAAAATTGTTTCCGATTTTCACTGCCGATATTTCCAGTAACCAGTGTTCCGCTGTGTAATCCGATGCCTATGTTGGTGTATGGTATTTCTTCTTTAGCGTTCGACTCGCCTAGTTTCTTTAAGATGGCAAGCCCTGCCAGGTAGGCCATGTCGGCGTGTAAAACGTTGTCGACCGGCGATCCAAAGCAGGCCATCAATCCGTCGCCCAAAATTTGAAACACAACGCCCTGGTGTTGATTGATAACATCGATGGCAGGCGCCAGTAATTTGTTTTGATAATCAACAACGTCTTCGGCAGCATGTGTATCTGCGAAATTGGTGAAGTTGCGTACATCTAAAAACATCACCGTTGCTTCCTGTCTCTTTCCATCGCCGCCACCTTCGATAAGAGCGCGCGAAACTTCTTTCGATACCTGCTGTCCAAATAACAGTTCGAGCCTGTTGGTAGCTTGCTGACTTTGAAACGAAGCCCTGATCCTGTTTCGGAGCTCGGCCGACACAAATGCTGCGGCGCCACCACACAACACATATATTATGCCTCGTACGTAATGAGAGTTTTCAGGGATCAGTAAAACCTGGTCGGCACTGGTTTCAAGAACATGGTATCCATAATAAGTGAGAGCAGAATACTGAAGAGCTGCAAGGATCCCGGTAAGCATGTTGATCTTGAAATCGAGATGCAGTATGGAGAGTATGATAAACAGGAAGTACAGGAACGTGAGAGGAGATTCGATCACGAGAAGTATTCCCTGGTTATACAAAGAATATAAAATGAAGACGGTTGGATATGAAACTTCAATGAAGGTATTGACGAGCTTGAACCGCAGTGAAACTGGCTGCGAGTATTTGAACTTCGCCCTCAGGTAAAGGACCACTAAAGCTTCGTAGAGAATAAACAGGCCGAGCCAGGCCTCGACAGCAAAGTACATCGACGAACCACCGAAAACGTTCAGGACAGTTTCATCGAGGAAAGCATAGTTGACGATGCTGATGAGTAAACCAAGTGTAAACAAACCTATTAGAAGCACCGAGCGCAGAAATTCGCTCTTGAAATTCTCCAGCTCAAGGCCTTCAATCGGGTCGGTATTGGGTTTCAGTCTCACTTAGCAGTGGCGCACACTAATTACAAAAGAAAATCTTATTTCGTTCTCGTCAACGACATTTCAGTGTTTTGTATACGAGGGTAGACGCACCACGGGCTCCCGAAATTGTAACAGGTGTGAAAAAAGAACGGCTCCAGGAGTATTTTCTTCACCTTCACTTTTAATTTAAAAGTACTTTTAACTACCTTTAACTCATGAGCAGCTCGGCAAACTTTTACGACCGGATCTACTTCGTGTATCCATCATAGATGTGTTTCTGAAGCCACAGAAGCGGAAATTCTTCAGGCACGTCAACAGCAACCCGGCCGGCCAGCTCCTCGAGATTGGCGTGGGAAACGGCGCGCACCTCCGGCACTACAGTTCACACCGGGTTACGGGCATTGATACATCTATCAGGATGCTGAACGCCGCGCGCGAACATGCCGCGGGCAACATCAATCTCTTACAGATGGATGGCGAGAAGCTGTTGTTTCGGGATGAGTCGTTCGACTACGTTGTTCTCTCGCACGTGATTGCCGTTGTGAAAGATCCTGACAGACTGATCGGTGAAGTTCTCCGTGTTTTAAAGCCGGGTGGGAAAGTCTTCATACTGAATCATTTTACGCCGGATAACCTGCTGGGCACGGCCGACAGGATGTTTTCGCGAGTGTCCAGGCTCCTGCACTTCAGGTCTTCGTTCGGCATGTCGAGCCTCGACATGCAGAGATTTCAATTGCTCAGTGAGATCAATGCGGACCCTCTCTCCTACTTCAAGATCCTTACTTATGAGAAAAAATTATAGCCTCGTTATCGCGCTATCGATAAGTCTTTTCATATACGTGTTTTACAGAACCGATAAGACGGCCGTGAACCAACTGTTCATCTACTTTCTGTCGCTTGAATCATACATCCTTATAAAAAACATCGTCGTATCAGCGATACCGTTGAAAGGTGCTATCGTCTATTCGTTGCCCGGCGGGCTGTGGGTTTTCTGTGCGACCACGCTCGCACATCGGTTCTATTTTCGATTCAGGCATCACAAAATACAGATCGGCCTGTTGCCGGTGTTGTTTGCAGTGGGTTTAGAATTCTGCCAGTTGACCCGCCTCACACCTGGCATCTTTGATGTTGGGGATGTTACATTTTACGTTATTGGCTGGATGTTGTCATCGGCCCTGTTCAATTCACTTCGGCCAAATCAAAATATATTGTCGCCGCTCACATTGAATGGATTTACGTGCCTTAGTTGTTTCTTTTGTGTGTTTCTTGCACATGTGAGTCGCTAAATTCAAAACACGGGAACCATGATAAAGAAACATCTTGAAAGTTATCGATATGCTTTTAGCGGGATCTTTTTCGCGATAAGATCGGAGAAGAATATGATCATTCATCTCGTGGCTGCACTGGCGGTGATGGTATTAAATTATATTCTCGAGATCAGCAGGCTTGAATGGCTGATCACCGTGATATTGATTGGTGTCGTGATCGCTGCAGAGATCTTTAACACCGCAATCGAAAAACTCGCCGACCGGGTAACAACAGAACAAGATGATTTGATTGGCAGGGTTAAGGATCTATCGGCCGGAGCGGTGTTAGTAGTGTGTATCGCAGCGGCGGTAGGTGGTGTGATTATTTATTGGCCGTATTTGGTTTAGGTTAGGATTCAGAGACCGACGCAAATTATAGCGGCATAACAACGGAAGAACTAATCAAACTTATCGGGTAGATAATTTGTAACTTGCAACAATGCTTGTTTTCCTGGATATAGATGGCGTAATGGTGCCTGCGGCAAATTGGAAATCTCCCGAAAATCTGGAGGATGGATTTCCCATGTTTAGTAAAAAAGCTGTCGAGGCCCTGAGCGGTATCTTAGATAAGGACTCAGAAGTCGTGTTGACCACTTCTCATAAAATGAGATTTACACTTCAAGAATGGAAAATGATATTTGAAAAACGAGGCGTGAGAGTTGAAAAACTAAGTCGACTGAATACACACACCAGCTTGATCCGAAGAAAAGATGATCTACTCAATTGGTTTAATAGCCATACCTTTGACGACAACTTTGTCATAATCGACGATGATAGTTCTCTTCATGACCTTCCGGAGTATTTGAAAAAAAATTGGATCCAAACAAGACCACTGGTAGGTCTCACGCCGGAGTTAATTTCAGAAGGTTGAGAATCAAGATCCTCATTTAACAATCTCTATCACATTATTCCCTTCCTTCTTCCTATAAATCCTCGGCGATAACTTCTTGGGATATTTCGGATTGTTCAGCATCACAAAACTACTTTCCATGGTGTTGCCACCCATAAGCATACCCATACCATCGACAACTACATTAATGCGCAATGTGTCGGCCGTCCTCTTCTTCAGATTGGCATAAGCACGATTCACAAGACCAGTTACATTCAATGGAGGTGGGATCTGCCTGTTCTGCACGAATTCATAACCAACTTCGCGGTCAATGCCAAAGAACAACCCCAACCCATCAAACATTTTTTGATACAACTCCGGCTCCCTCATCTTCAACTCCTCAAGAAACTGTTTGAACAATTCAGGAGCTTCCTTTTCAAAAGTCGGATCGTTGATCAAAGATTCTAAAGAATATTTATTTGGCTGATCTTCGTTAGGTTGTTCCATATGATCTCTTCATATTAAGATAAGAAAATTCTAATTTCGCCGTATGCTCGTTATACCGTCCTATTATGTCTAAAGGCGACAACACCCGGTTGATCATACTCAAGAAAGCATTCGACCTTGTTTACACACAAGGATACCAGCTTACGAGCGTCGACGACATCATTGCTCAAACGCATGTTACGAAGGGTTCATTTTATTATCACTTCAAAAACAAGGACGCGATGGGACTCGCCATGATCCGCGAAGTGATGTATCCTGGCATGCATCATGCATTGATCGACCCGCTGAATAATGAATCGAATGCGCTGCAGGGCATCTACGACATGATGAAAGGCCTGTTGCTGCATAATCCTTTCTTTCAAATAAAGTATGGGTGCCCTGCCGTTAACCTCATCGAAGAGATGGCGCCCGTGAGCAAGCAATTTCAGAAGGCACTCCAGGTGTTGATCGAAGAATGGCAGGACGCCATCTCGAAAAAAATAGAACAAGGAAAGAAGTCCGGAAAAGTAAATAAAAACGTCCACGGAAAGGACGTTGCCTACTTTATCTCATCCGGGTACGGTGGCGTTCGGAATATGGGTAAGCTGCACGGCGAGACGGCATACCATATCTACCTGAAAGAGCTTAAAAGATACCTCGAAACGTTAAGGTAAATTTTTTTTGAGTAAAAACATACTACTTAGTATGTTTTTTATAGTTTTGAATCATGTACCCGACTCTGCTTGCAATCCACGGCATTTTCCGCTGGGCCGCACTTATACTTTTATTAATCGCCACCTATCGTGCCTGGCGCGGGTACACGTTGGGAAAAATATTTTCAAAAGGCGACAACTCCACCCGTCACTGGACGGCAACGGTAATACAGGTGCAAATGGTGGTCGGATTCGTTCTTTACAATTATAGTCCCTTCGCGAAATCATTCTGGTCGGATGCCAGCGTACCTGGCGATGGAAGTATGTTCTTCGCCATCATTCACGCAACAATGATGTTCGCAGCAGTCATCATTGTATCCATCGGCTCGGCTATGGCCAAACGAAGACCGACCGACCATGAAAAGTACAAGACCATGCTCACCTGGTTTGCGATCGCGTTACTCGTTATCCTGGTTGCCATTCCCTGGCCATTCTCTCCTTTTGCTCAACGTCCATTAATACGCTTATGAATTTTGTAAAAGAACCTCTTGGCCGTCTCCGTTTACTCGCATTCCTCGAAGGAACATCGTTACTGTTGCTCGTGTTTGTCGCCGTCCCGATCAAACATATCGCCGGCGATCCAACATTAGTAAAGGCGATAGGTCCTATCCACGGCGCGCTGTTCGTGCTGTTTGTGCTTCAAACAATTATGCTGTCGGTCGAAGACAACTGGTCGTTTCAACAAAGGACGTGGAAAGTATTGCTGGCGTGCCTGTTACCGGGCGGTACGTTTTATATCGACCGGAAGATCCTGAGAAAATTACACCATACATCTTAACCACGGAGCAACTTTCTGCAGTTAAAAGTTGTTGATGCAAACAGTCCAAATACCTATGCAGAAACGAATTGTATTTCTAAGCGATTGTCCCATTCACAGGTCAATGGCAATTCTCGGAACGAAGTGGAAACCAGTTATCATCTGGGCATTGCGCGAAAGAAAAATGCGATTCGGACAGATCGCTGTCGCCATTGGAACGATCTCCAGGAAAGTGCTTACAACAACTTTAAATCAACTGGAACAGGACGGCATCGTCTATCGCAAGACTTCGCCGGAAACAACATCGCCTCATGTTGAATACACGCTAACCGAGAAAGGCAGGGATCTTATACCACTGATGTTAAACCTCGTGGAGTGGGATCGGAAATATATTTACAGTCAGAACTAAAAGGAGGCGCCTCCCTCTAGCCATCTTTTTATTTATAAAGTTCCAACGCCACCGCCGGCGATAATCTCTTCGCCGATAATGAACGACGATTCGGGCGAAGCCAAAAATTTCACGACCGATGCGATCTCCTGTGCCTGTCCGAAACGTTTCATCGGAACTACGTCCGAAAAAGCTGCTATAGCCTGGTCGAGCGGAAAGCCCATCTTATCATAGATCTCGGTGGCGATAGGCCCCGGGCTCACAACATTTATCCTGATCTTTCTCGCGAGCAATTCAATTGAAAGCGATTTCGCGAATGATGCAATCGCAGCCTTCGAACTGGCATACACCGAGAACCCGGCGAAACCTCTATGCACAGTGGCCGATGAGTTGAGAATAATAGATGCATTTTCGTTCATCAGTGGAAGCAATTGCTGGATCGTGAAATAGGCGCCCTTCACGTTGGTATTAAACACGCGGTCGAACTGCTCTTCATTTACTTCGGAAATCGGAACACCGATGGAAATACCCGCATTAACAAATAGAATATCGATCGCAGGATGATACTTCTTAATATTCTCACCAAGATGATTGAGGTCGTCCAGGTTCGTTACATCGGATCGTATGCCGATAGCGTTGCCTCCCAATGTTGACAATGCCTCATCGAGGGACTTTTGACTTCTGCCGGTGATGATCACTTTGGCTCCTTCTTCAATAAATGTTTTTGCCGTAGCAATCCCGATACCGCTGGCACCACCGGTGATAACAGCAACTTTGTTTTCTAAAACTTTCATAGTCGTTTTTGTGATTTTTATGATAGTAAAAGAACAACAGTATCGCCGACATCGTGTCATCGGAAAGCCGACAGTAGTTACCTTGAGGTTACCTGATTTATGTTTCTCAATCCCTAACTCACTCGATTTACTCACATTTTGTATGTATTATAAATAATTATACATACATTTACGTAACTAATGGCGTGAAGAATCATCAACCACCAAAGTGGGCCCAGCGATTTATAGAATGGTATTGCAAACCGCAGCTTGCCGAAGATCTGATTGGAGACCTCGATGAGTATTTCGAGAGGAACGTGGGGTCGAAAGGTCCTTTTCGTGCGAAGCTCATTTATATTATCGATGCATTTAAGTTCTTCAGAATATATACAGTTCGAACACCAAAATTTGTAAACGTCATAATCAACTGGATCATGGTTGGAAGTCACATCAAAACTTCGGTGCGTAATATCAGTCGCAACAAACTGTTCTCAACGATCAACATCATTGGACTGGCAATCGGCATGTCGGTGGGATTATTACTGATCGCTTTCGCGCATGATCTTTTATCATACGACCGGTTCAATGACAACGGGAGCCGCATCTATCGCATCAACTCGTATGCTAAGTTCAGGACTGGCCACAACGGTAAGTTCGCGACGACGTCTGTGAAGATCGGTCAACTGGTGCAGGACAAAATTCCAGGAGTCGAAGAGGTAGCGATGATCCAGACGGAATTCTCGGGCGATGCACATGTGAACGAGAATCTCATACCGTTAACCGGAATGTATGCAGAACCCTCGGTGCTTCGCGTCTTCACTTTGCCGTTGTTGAAAGGCAATGTTGCGACGGCATTGAATAAACCATACTCCATCCTGCTTACAGAAAAATCTGCCAAAAAACTTTTTGGCGCCGAGGAAGCATTCGGCAAGACCGTTCATTTAAATAATGCCGATTACCAGATTACCGGGATCCTGAAAGACATTCCGTTCTTCTCGCATCTTCAATTTGAGTCGCTGGTTTCTTTCAGCACAATTGAACCGCGCATCGCAAAAGATCAGAGTCTTCTTGATTGGGGAAATGTATGGCAGAGAAACTATGTCTACTTACTGCTCCCGGAAAATTCTAACGTCCCGGATATTCAAGCACAGATCGATGCGATCTCTAAAAATGAAAACAGGGCTGACGATGAAGCGCAGATAAGCCTCAGGCTGGTTCCGTTGTACGACATCATGTTGGGTGAGCAATTGGAAAATGCTATCGGACCTGTTATGCCGGCGATCGTATTGTGGATCATCGGCGGATTGGCGCTGGTTGTAATTCTATCTGCATGTTTCAACTATACCAATCTTTCAATCGCAAGATCGATGCGACGATACAAGGAAGTAGGTTTACGAAAAGTGATCGGTGCGGGACGAAGCCAGGTGCGGCACCAGTTCCTTGCCGAAGCTGTGATCGTATCACTGATCGCCCTCGCAATTTCTTTCGTGATCTTCCTCGTACTTCGTCCGCAATTCATGAGCATCGCCCCGGAGTTGCTGAAAATGGTAAAGCTCGAGATCACGATGCCGATGGTGCTTATGTTTATCGTGTTCTCGATGGGTGTCGGCATGATTGCCGGATTTCTGCCAGCAATATTCTTTTCGAAAGTCAGCATCATTCACGCCCTGAGAGATGTTTCCTCGGCGAAAGTATTCAAGGGAATTAATGTAAGACGTGTGTTAGTGGTCGTTCAATACACGCTTACGCTGATCTTCATCACCAGCACTATTATCGGTTACATTCAGTATAAGAACATTCTCACATTCGATCTTGGATTCAATACAGAGAACATTCTCAACATCAGTCTTCAAAAAAATAAACCTGAAGAGCTGATCAACAAACTGAAGGCCCTGCCCGAAGTTACGGGCGTTTCCCAGTCGCGACTTCTTACAAGTGTTGGCAACGCATGGGGCGGTTTCGTGAAATACAAAGACCAGCGCGATTCAACGCTTGTGTTCACCAACATTGTCGACGAGAACTACATACAGCTGCATGAGTACAAGCTCGTCGCCGGTCAGAATTTTATTACGAGGCCGGTAACGAAAGATGCAACCAGTGAAATGATCGTTAACGAAAAAACAGTGAAGCAACTCGGCATTGCCGGTGGCGATCCACAAAAAGCAGTTGGTGAAGAGGTGCTTATGAACAACAAGAAACTGAGGATTGTAGGTGTGATAAAGGACTTTCATTATGCCAAGCTCGACGAGAAGATCCTGCCCGTTGCATTCACTTATCTCACACCCGACGGATTCCTGACACGAGACGGTCGCGATGGATTGATCAATGTGCGCATTAACACCGGCGACGCTGTTGCAACGATGGCGAAGATCCAGGACATCTGGAAAAGCGTTGACCCCGTTCATCCGTTCCAGGCTGAATTCTACGACGACGCGATCGAAGACGCTTACGCAGAATTGTCGGCCATGATAAAAGTTATCGGCTTCCTTTCGTTCATCGCGATCTCTATCGCCTCACTGGGATTGCTTGGCATGGTTGTTTACACCACCGAAACAAGACTGAAAGAGATCAGCATCCGTAAGGTACTCGGCGCAACGTCGGGCAACCTGGTGGTGTTGTTGAGTCGTGCGTTTGTAACGCTGCTTGCTGTGTCGGCACTGATTGCTCTCCCAATCACATATCTCTTCTTTGAAAGAATGGTGCTCACGAAGTTTCCTTTTCATGAGCCCATTGGGATCCTGGAGTTGTTTGGAGGATTGCTCGCGGTGCTTGCGATTGCCTTCATCATGATCGGATCGCAGACGGTAAGAGCAGCGCAGAGTAACCCGGCAGAGGTTTTGAAGAGTGAATAAGGAGTACTACAACTGTACTCCCCTCCTTCTTGCATATCGATAACCAAAAAATCCAGCAGCTGCCAGTAAAAAGATTGGCCACAGGTAAACCAATCCCACAACAACCGTAACCACACTATTCCATCCTGTACCTACGGCATCACTGAGACGACTTCCTGCACCAATCTCATCAACAGTTGCAACCTTCGTGTTAATCGTTTGATAAAATTCGAGCTCGATGGTACTATAGCGGACCTCGTCACGCAGGTAATTGATGCGCGACACCGTTGCCTCGATCTCTTCATGAAGATTACCGATCTGTCGTTCGGCTTCTAATAGCTCTTCAATTGTTCCTGCTTTACTTCGAAGGATCTCCATGTAACGTTGTTCCACTTCCCGCTTCGTCTTCAGTCTCGATTCGAGGTCGACAAACTGCTTCGCAACATCTTCGGTCTTCACGTCGCGAAAGTTTACATACAACGCCTGCTTGTCGATGTCTTTCAAAAGCTCCTGGAAGTACTCGTTTTGGATCCGCACCGTTATTTTGTTTTCGAGAATGGGGTTGTCGAGCTTCATGTCGGATGCCGAGATGTACGCTGGATATTTCTGTATCGCGAGTTCTATAGCTTCCGAACTCTTCTTTACATCGCTTACCTGGAACCGGTAATGAGCAGTCTTGATGAGCTTCGTTACCCCGTTGGAGTACAGGTCTGTTTTCGGCAACTCGCCGAGCTGTGCTTGCGCTATAGCTTCGGGAGATGTTGTATCAGCACTTTCGAGTTCGGCTCGTTGCGCACAGCCGGTTACGATACCAACAAGTATCGTAACCGTTAATACAAGGTTCTTCATGGGCGCTTTGTTATTTAGCAATCGGAGCTACCGTTGTATCCTGGACTGCGCTTGTCGTGTCGACCTTCACTACCGTGGTGTCTACAGGTGTGGTGTCTTCAGACCTTTTCTTTTCGCGGTCGCAGGAGATCATTGCCGAAACGATAAATAAGACCAAAGCAGTTTTTAAAAGGTTTTTCATAGTGTTTGATTAAAATTTGCGTTCATACAAGGATTCCAGAAAGGTCACCCGCGAAAAACCCCGTATTTTATTTTGGGTTACCTTTTAAACAATCTTGTATAAACTCAACTTTTAAAAGCGCTCAGTGTATTATTTCGATGAGCTGATCGTCACGGAGATCAGGAATAAAAATGAGGTGGCCCTGAAGGAATTGTATAAAACACATTTCCCGATGGCCGCACATTTAATTTGTTCTAACAGTGGAACCGAACAGGAAGCCCGCGACATCTACCAGGAAGCGATGATCGCTTTCTACGAAAATGTGCAACGGCCCGGCTTCGTTCTCACCTGCAAAATAAAGACGTACCTGTACGCCGTGTGCTGGCGACTCTGGCTGAAGCGACTAAGCGAAAAGAAACGACACCATTATGGTATCGACAACATGGAAACATTTCCGGGCATAGAAGAAGAGATGCAGGACATCCAGGAAAAAGAAAATAATTATACGGCGATGACACGCGCCATGGAAGGATTGGGTGAGCCGTGCCTCGGTCTTATCAAAGATTATTATATGGCCGACATGTCGATGGAGATGATCAGCCAGAAGTACAATTATACAAATGCCGACAACGCGAAGAATCAAAAGTACAAGTGCCTGCAGCGTTTGAAGAAACTATTCTTTAAAGAACACAACGAGTCATGAGCCTTACAAGAGAAGATATTGAGATCCTGGACCGGTCGCTCAAGGGCGAGCTCACTTCAGAAGAAGTTGAACGACTGAATGACCGGATGAAGACGGATGAAAACTTTCGGAATGAAGCCGAAAGGCATTTCATTTTGGTAAAAGAATTGAAACGTCATGATAATCGCCGGCACCTGAGATCGATCTTCAACGAGGCGCACGCTGAAGTTTCATTGCCCGCAAAAACAATTTCATCGCGAAATACGTGGGCGTTTGCCGCTATCGCCGCATCCATCGCCATCGTGAGCGTCGTGACCACATTCTTCGTCACCCGGTCGTGGAACAGTGAACAGACCAGCATGTATCTAGACTTGAGCCGGAAAGTAGACCGGATCAATAAATCACAAAACATCATCCTGAAAGACATCCAGCAGGAGAAGAACAAGAAAGCTCCCGGAACATTCGCCGGTACGGGCTTCCTCATCTCACCGGGATACATCAGCACCAGTTACCACGTGGTGAAAGTGGCCGACTCCATCTACATCGAGAACGAAAAATTCGGAAGCATAAAGACATCGATAGTTTACACCGATGTAACAAATGACGTCGCTATCCTGAAGATCGAAAACGAAAATGATCTCATCATCACTCCACCGTACACGATATCATCGAAAGAAGGATCGTTGGCCGAAGAAGTGTTCACACTCGGATATCCGCGGGAAGACGTTGTATTTGGTGCCGGCAACATCAGCGCCGTCACCGGGTACAAGGGCAACCCGAATGCGTATCAAGTATCCGTGCCCGTGAATCCCGGCAATAGCGGCGGACCATTATTCAACAACAAGGGCGATCTCATCGGCATCATCAGCGGCAAGCAGACCGAAACATCCGGCGTGGCCTTCGCCACCAAGTCGACAATTCTTCTTGGACTGCTCTCCGAACAATCACCGGATTCGATCCGTCAGTCGATCACGAAATTCAGAATGACAACACAATCAACTTCATCGCGCGTTCAGCAGGTGAAGCAATGGCACGACTATGTGTTCATGGTAAAAGTCTTTAAGAACTAACTGATCTACTCGGGTCTTACTGTCCACTCGTAGCTGTCTCGCAGGTCCTGCAGTTTCGCCATACGATCGGCCGAAGGTGGTCCTATCGGTCCCGTAGGTTCGTACCAGATATCGACGAGTTCAAAAACACCATCTCTAATATTGTACAGAACCGCTTTCTCATATATGCTGTCGATGATCGCATTGATGTCAGCCGCATCAAGGCTGTTGTGACCCGACACCAGCATATACTGAATTTGATGAGTAGCCGGAAGACGAAGTTCTTCAAGCAGATGCATACCTGTTATGTCTATGAACTTCAGCTTCGTTGTGTGAGAAAGATCCAATACCCGAGGGCCATTGCCCAATCCCGCGGCGAATGTTTCCAGGCCAACGAGGTGAACTATGTTCAATGAATCAAGCCTTCCATCATCATAGTAAGTATCGAACACTTTAATGTGTTCCAGGTCGCCTGTTACAACAACATTATGCGGATTCTCGTCGGTAAAAGTGTGTTCGAACCGATCATATTCATTTGGCTCGGTAGTAATTGTGCCATCTCCCCAGTCGACGTTAATATCCGGTGTGCCCCTTAACATCACATTAAAATATAGATTCGATGTCGTAAGTGTGAGCGTCTCATTGAGTGTTGCTTTCAGTGGCAACCCATTGAGTTCCTCCAACAGGTCGGCGTACACGAACTCTTTAGTGAACGTTGTATAGGTTCTGTCTTTAACAACCTTCAGCGTATACGTCTTCGATGCATCGCCTTTGAATGAGATCACATTGACTTTCGCACCGAGGTCAATCGTGAAAATTGGCGCTCCGTCTTGCGTGATGTATCCTTTTGCATTGGTGAAGCTATACTGTCCACCCTGCAGGATCATAGGGGACAGTTGAAATGCGAGTACTTCGCGAACATTGAACGACGCGTAGCCGAAATCTTCGGGTGCGCGGTGAGTGATGTCCATAACACCAACTTCGATGTTTGCTGTGACGCTCTTCGTTACCGAGAAGTAGAATGGCAACGCCTGGGATACAAGGCCGGCGAGTGCCGAGCCCTTCTTCGGTGTTGCATAGAGTACATTGCCATCGGCATCAACGAGGAGAAAGTCGGTAACTCTATAACTTCCGCCCTTAAGTTCGACGGGTTCGGTGATCAGCGCATCGCCGAAGTGAATTAACTCGATGTCTCTCATGGTGAACACAGTCTCACCCGTGTTCTTTTCGAGACTCAACCGAAGCGCATGAACATCGCCGAACGTGGACGAGATCCTGCCGCCGTTATCGGTAATAACAGATGGACTGAAAGTAAATTGAATTTTTTCGGAAAGTGGAGATTCTTCCGGGTTGCTGCAATGTTGTAACAGTAGTGTAATCACTACCATTAGGGGATAAAGCTTTTTCATAGACGGTTTTTTGATTGATAATTAAAACAGTGACCTTAGAAGATAGTGAATATTGTTCCTAAAAGTTGGATCGATTCTTGATCCCGGCAAACGAAAAGCTGCACCAATGCACGCAACTCCGCTGCCCAAATTCTCCCGGATCATCATCGCGATCTATCTCTTCGGCGCACCTACGATGCTCATGCTGGCCGACACACTCCATTATTATAATCATTACCTGCTCGCAGTTGTCGCATTTAAGCTCGCACTGGTGTCGTTTGTCGTCGGTTCGTTCGGAGTTGCGTATATGTTGCCCGACAATGCCCGCGCCTTCGGACTCGTCGGCACAGGTCTTGTTGCACTTGGTGCCGTAACCGTTTCGGCAATGTCGACCGCAACTTTATTCCAGGATCTGTTGAAGGACCATGGGTATACGGTAGCGCAGATCAAAGATCTTCAAAATGATCTTCAGCGAACCAATGCATTGCGTGTTGTCTTTCTTCCATCCGGCTTCGCGTTCCCGCTGGGACTCGTCTCTCTCGCTATCGGAATTTCCCGAACAAAGTATTCACCATTGTATGCAGCAATAATTTTAATTGTTGGTGCAGTGTTTCACACCGCAGCGCGCATCGTTGATGATATCACGATGCTATTGATCTCCGAAGCGATCTTACTTGTTGCCTCGTGTCTTGTTGGATGGAATATGTGGAGGTATAAGATGCAGTAGAACGGATCAATCTAAAATTATGCAATCAGTACAGTTCAACTCGGCCCACAATACAAGGGGACTTGTCTTTAATTGATTGACCCAGTCGTTCTCGGTACCGGGATAACCTTCAATTTGAAGACCGAGCTGGCAATGGCCTGATTCTGTTTTAATGAAAGTTGCAGGTCGTCGCTTGTTTGCAACCAGTCGTTAAGTGATGCTGCATCGAAAGAATTAAACGAGATGTTTACCCAAATTGAACCGTCGATGGCAGAAAGAAAAGCATTGCCGCCACCCATGAGGTATGACCTGGTTGCCAACACCTTTTGAACATATTCCAGGCTGTCGGCGGGAAAGTTACAAGCATACATGGTTGTGCTAAGGTGCAATTAATAATACAATTGAGAACAGAAACACCTGCGTAACGATCATAAACTATTTCGTTTTGATCTTTATCACCGTGAGAGAATACGGAGCCAGGTCGATCTTTACGTTTTTACTTTTTACATCGAGACTACCCGTAACAGGAATGATCTTCGAAGGATCTGAAAAACTATTTACATCGTCGGGTGTTGATTTCAGTGTGATCAATTCACCCTTCGAATTCAATTTCACGCCGTTGATCTGAAGTTGCGGACTCTGTGCTTTATCAGATGCATTTACAATTTTTATAATCACCTCTTTACTATTCTTATCTACGACAGCAGAAGCATACAATTCACTCTTGTTGTCTATTGAAAGAATTGTTGTTCCCTTATTCGTAGAGAATAATTTCTGAACATAGTAGCTTGGCGTTCCATACGAACTCAGGTTATCAAACCAGATCAGGTCAGGAGTCCACTGCCAGCCTTCGGCATGAGCGAACAATGGTGCATACGATGCCATGTGAACAACATCGGCGTTGCGTTCGAGACCAGTCATGAAAGCAGCTTCCGACAGTGCACACAACCAGTTGTTCTTGTTATCGGGACTAACCGTTTGAACACTCTGTGCTGCATACTCGCCAGCGAAGATCTTCGGACCACTGCGATCGTAATTGTCGTAGCGATTAGCATTCTTTAAAAACCATTCGGGTTTGTTGTAATAATGTTCGTCAACGATCTGTGCTTTCGAAGCTTTCAATTGATCCCACGCGTAATCGAAAAGTTCGCCGGCGGGAAACGGTCCCGCGCTGGAAATTATTTGGATCTGCGGATACTTTGCGTGGATCGCTTTCTCAAATTCGTTGTAACGTTCGAAGTACTGCGGACCCCACTGTTCATTACCTACTCCAATCATTTTCAGGTTAAACGTTGTTGGATGCCCCATATCGGAACGAAGCTTTCCCCACTTCGTGTCCGTGGATCCATTGGCAAACTCGATGAGATCCAATGCATCTTCGATGTATGGATCTAACTGATCCATCGGGGCAAGCTCGGCGGTGTTAAACTGGCAAGCCATTCCGCAGCCGAGTATTGGAAGTGGCGAAGCGCCAATGTATTCCGACAACTCGAAGTATTCGTAGAAGCCCAGGCCGAATGATTGAAAGTAATCGGGCGCCGGCCTGTGCGTGAACTCGGTATTCCAGCGATTGATCATCACCTCCCGATCATCCAACGCGCCAACAGTTTTCTTCCACTGATAACGTTGTGAAAGATCGCGGCCTTCAACGATACAGCCTCCGGGAAAACGAAGGAAGCCGGGCTTCATATCGTATAACAATTGAACTAGATCCTTGCGAAGACCCTTCCAGGTGTCCTTTGGTATCAATGAAACGTTGTCAATATCTGTGACGCTCTTTCCGATAAAAGACAGGCGGAGCTTTGCTTTTGCGAATGTGGATGTCGAAATAATTTTAGCCGAGTATTTTTTCCAATCCTTTGAATCTGCAGCGACGGAAGCTGATCCGATAACGGCATCTTTATCGTCGATCAATTCTGCTTTGAGGGAAACTTCTCCCTCTTCGGGTTTCATCAGCACGGAAAATATATACTCGGCATCTTTCTTTATTCCCATTCCAAAGAATCCTTCGTTTTCGAGTTGAAACTGGCTGCCGTTAACCATAACCCTCGCATACCGGGAGTCTTTGTTTATAATTTCAACAGACCCTGTTTCTTTGTTCAAGGAATACTTGCTGCTCTTTACTTCTTTCCATCCCATCATGGGCGCGAGGAATTCGAACGAACGATTCTTTACCAGCTCCGCATATAAACCGCCGTCCGCCGCGAAGTTGATGTCCTCGAAGAAAATGCCCCACATCGTTGGCTGTATGTCGCCTTTGGGCTTCGATGCATCGACCGTAATAGTTTGAGCCTGCGTTACTACTGAAATCAGCAACGCAAGAATTGTAATTTTTATTCTCATATAAATTTCAGTCCGTTTGAATGGAGCTTGTTGTATTTCACCGTATCGAAAACATAATAGAAAGCGCCCTTGCGCGATGACTCTTTATCTTTCTCGTTGAGCTTATTCAAAATTCCCAACGACAGCATCTTCTTCGTGAAATTCCTCTTATCGAAGGGCGTCTCGTAAATGGCTTCGTATAACCCCTGGAGTTGTGGCAACGTAAACCGGTGCGGAAGTAACTCGAAACCGATCGGGTGATTGGCAACTTTCTGCCGCAACATCTCTTTCGCCGTCATCACCATTTTTTTATGATCGAAGATCAACGATGGGATCTTGTTCAATGCAAACCATTTGGCTTCGTGTTCGCGCTGAAGCCGTTCGTCGTAATCGGCAATGTTGATCAATGCAAAATATGCGACTGATACAACTCTTCCGGCACTGTCGCGATTTACATCGCTGAACGTGTGAAGTTGTTCCATGTAAATGTTATTCATGCCGGTTAGATCATGAAGAACACGGGCTGCCGCTTCATCGGCGTTTTCGTCTTTACCAACAAAGCCGCCCATCAGCGACCAACGGCCCTTCTCAGGTTCGAAGCCGCGTTTGATCAGTAACGCCTTGAGATGATTGCCATCGAAACCGAAAATGATACAGTCGACGGCAACTAAGATCTTCTGATGATTTTTATAGCTAGAAAGTTCCACGGAAATAAAGTTCGTTCCATCGTAGTTCGTTCTTAAACTGGTACATGCTGGTGTTCTTGCCGATCAAGACATACTCGATACCGGCGATGTCCGCGAAATCCTGCATGTGTTCCGCGGTAAGATTCTGACTGTAGCACGTATGATGCGCTCCGCCGGCAAGGATCCACGCAGCACAGCCGGTTTGCATATCGGGATATGGTTTCCACAACACGCGGGCAACAGGAAGTTTCGGAAGCTCATGTTCGGGCTTCACGGCCTCGACTTCATTCACCAACAACCTGAAACGATTTCCCATATCGACTACCGATGCGTTGATCGCAGGACCCGCTGCCGAATTGAACACAAGTCGGACGGGGTCGGCCTTCCCACCGATACCCAACGGATGAATTTCACAAGAAGGTTTTCCATCGGCGATCGACTCGCAGATCTCGAGCATGTGTGCACCCAACACCATCGGGTTCGATGGATCGAAGTGATACGTGTAATCTTCCATGAACGAATTGCCGCCCTTCAATCCGCTGCCCATCACTTTCATCATGCGGACGAGTGCCGCAGTTTTCCAATCTCCCTCTCCTCCAAAACCGTAGCCGTCATTCATCAGTCGCTGCACGGCAATACCCGGAAGTTGCACCATGCCGTGAAGATCTTCGAAAGTGTCGGTGAACCCTTTGAAGTTGCCAGCTTCGAGAAATGTTCGCAAGCCTAACTCTATCTTCGCAGCTTCGCGCAAAGGTTTAGAGTCAGACTTAAGTGATGCGGCAACAACATATCGCTGCTGGTACTCATCGACTAACGTATCAATTGCCTTCTCTGAAACTTCATTGATTGTTTTTACCAGATCGCCAACACCGTAACCATTAACGGAATATCCAAACTTGATCTCTGCCTCAACTTTATCGCCGTCGGTAACTGCAACCTGGCGCATGTTGTCACCGAAGCGGCAGAACCTCGCTCCCTGCATGTCGTTCCACCCGGCAACGGCGCGCATCCACACACCAATCCGATCGTGAACATTCTTGTCTTTCCAGTGACCTACAACAACTTTCCTGTTCAATCGCATGCGCGACATGATGAAACCGAACTCGCGATCGCCGTGGGCGCTCTGGTTAAGGTTCATAAAATCCATGTCGATATCTTTCCATGGAATGTCACGATTGAATTGCGTATGAAGATGAAGCAACGGCTTGTGAAGGATCTTCAGTCCGCCGATCCACATCTTAGCAGGCGAGAATGTGTGCATCCATGCAATGATGCCAATACAGTTCTTCGAGTTGTTGGCTTCCTGGCAAATGCTGAATATTTCTTCCGGAGTTTTCAACACTGGTTTGAAAACGATCTTTAACGGCAACGCTGGTGATGCTCCTAGTTCCTTTACAATTTCCTGTGAATGCTGGTTAACAGTGTTGAGTGTTTCTTCTCCGTACAAAAACTGGCTTCCCGTTACAAACCAAACTTCGAAGGTCTTGAGATCTATCATCTTATTTAGAAATAATATCTATTGAAGAAATATGTTGAGGCAACCACACTGCCATCTCGCCCTCACCACGATGAGCCCATGAATAATATGGGATCGCAATGAAAGGCTGAGTTTTTGTTGAAACCGAATTTGCGTTGCTGTCGACTATAATTGCCTGTGCATTGCTCTTAATGATTGTAAGACCATCCTGTAAAGCAGTCTCGAACGACGCATTCGGAGGAAGTACCAGGTTGCTTACGAGTCCATTGTTATCAACCCATTCTGCACAATACACCAGCGGACCACGTTGCAGTGCAATCTTACCGATGTTGTTCTCCACTTTATGATTCGACGTGATCTTCTGGACCTCCATCGGCAGCGATACATTCACCACATCTCCTTTCTTCCACGTCCTCGAGATCACTGCGTAACCTTTGTCCATTATGTACTCGATAGACTTTCCATTAACGGTGATGGGCACTTTCTTCACTTCTTTATTTTCGAAAGCATACAGGTCCGATGACAACACTTCTCCCTTTGCCCAACCGGGGATCCTGACCAGCAACCTGAAATTCTTTGAAGACTTTGGAGTGATCTTAAACACAAGGTTGCCATCCCATGGATAATTGTTCTCCTGAACGATCTCGACATCTTTCAACGATGCCGCGCTGTTAGCGAAAAGATTCACGAACACCTGGTCGTCTTTCGTAGCATACATATAGCCGGGAATAGATGGAACGAGACGGGTAATGTTCGTTGGGCAGCATGAACAGGTAAACCACCCAGCACGGCTTCGCTCCTGATCTTTGTGCTTGAAATCATTCCGGATCTCCATTGCGTTGGTGTAGAAAAACGATTTTCCATCCATACCAACACCCGAGATCAATCCATTATAAAGAGTTCTCTCCAGTACATCCACATACTTCGCATCACCATGAAGCTGGAACATTCTCTGGTTCCAATAAACATTTGCGATAGCTGCGCAGGTTTCATTGTATGCCGTCGAATTTGGAAGCTCGTAGTCTGCGCCAAACTTTTCTCCATCGCCAATAGCACCGATGCCGCCCTGCACATAAAGTTTTTTACCGATAACGTTTTCCCAAAGCTTATCGATCGCTGCAACGAAAGATGTATCGCCCGTAAGCGCAGCAACATCGGCAACAGCCGCATACAAATAACCTGCACGAACGGCATGACCTAACGCTTCGTCCTGTTGAACCACAGGAAGATGGTCCTGCCAGTAGGCTCCGTTCTTCCATTGATCTTTACTTTTCGGATCATAGCCAGTATAATGACCACGTTCTTCAATAAAATATTTCGCAGTCTCGAGGTATTCTTTTTTGCCCGTGATGCGATACAGTTTCACAAGACCCATCTCCACCACTTCATGTCCCGGTGCCACGTGCATCTTGTCGTGGCCGAACGTTGCACAAACGAGATCGGCATTCTTCAACGCAATGTTCAACAGGTTTTTCTTACCAGTAGCCTGGTAGTGCGCAGCGGCGGCTTCGAATAAATGGCCGGAGTTATAAAGCTCGTGACTCAATTCCCGTTCTTTCTCCCAACGCTGCATGCCCGCCCATTTGTGTGGATGCGCAGGATCGATCGTGCGGGCAGTGTACAGATAACCGTCGGGCTCTTGGGCAGCAGCCACTTTCACGATCAATCCATCGATGTACGAATCCAGTTTCGGATCGGGATAAAGGCTCATCGAAAACGATGCGCCTTCGATAGTTTTATAAATGTCGGTATCATCGAAAGGATATACGGTGCAAAATGCCCCGCTCTTCGCGGCTGCCATTTCGAAGTTCTTCACACGACCGGTGCTCTCGCATCGTTCGAAGGATGCAGGTATCGTTACTTCGTGATTCGTCTTGATCCGCGGAAGCCAAAAGTTGTCGGTAAGCTTAACTTTTGTGAACGATACCGGTGAGATGGGATAATCTTGTGCATACGCTGTTGTAGTCAACAACAGAAGTAAAAAAATCCTACTGACCATAATAAGAATCCGGTCCATGCTTACGCTCATAGTGTTTTTTTATTAACGAATCTTTTAGTCTTGGCGCATTCGGATTTACCTGCATTGTGATGAACGCCATCTCTGCGATAGCTTCAAGCACTGCACTATTATAAACAGCTTTGTTCACCGTGCTTCCCCACGTAAATGGTGCGTGATTGCCAACGAGGATCATCTCAACTTCTTTATAGCTCAACTTCCGGTCGCGAAGACAGTTAAGGATCTGGAAACCTGTTTCGTATTCGTAGTTGCCTTTTATCATATTGTCGTCCATCGGCGGGGCACAGGGAACGTCGATGGTCAGATGATCGGCGTGTGTTGTTCCCAGGATCGGGATATCTTTTTGCGACTGGGCCCACGCTGTTGCATAAGTAGAATGTGTATGAACGATAGCGTTCATCTCGCTGCAATGCTTGTACAACACTGCATGGGTCAGCGTGTCGGACGAAGGACGGAGCTTTCCATCAACCGTCTTTCCTTCGAAGTCTACGATCACCATCTTTTCGGGCGACAGTTCGGTGTATGGAACACCACTCGGTTTTATTGCAAACACGCCGGCATCGCGATCGGCCGCACTTACATTACCGAAAGTAAAGAGCACGAGACCCAATTGTGGCAACTGCATGTTGCCCTGGTATGCTTCTTCGCGGATATGACTGTATGAACTCATAGTGAAGATCCGAAGTCGAGATATTTTTTATATCGTTCCTGATAAACGGCAACCTTCGATGGGTCCGGTTTATAATTGAGATCGAATCCCTGTCCCATTGCATTCATTGCAGTTTCAGCGGTCGGGTAGATTCCGGCAACTGTTGCTGCAAACATCGCCGCACCCATGGCACAAGTCTGCTCCGACTTATGAATTTTTATCGGCATGTTCATCACATCGGCCATCATCTGCATGATGTACGGAGACTTCCTGGCAACACCACCGAGACCGATCAGTCCTTTAACCGGAACTTTCTCTTCATTGAATCTTTCTACGATCGCTTTTGCGCCGAAGCAAGTTGCTTCAACCCACGAACGAAACATTCGCGGTGCATCTGTCGCAAGATTCAATCCCATCATTGCGCCAGTCAGTTCCTGGTTGGCATCCGGAGTGCGCCTGCCATTCAGCCAATCGAGAGCCAGCTCACTATTTTCATCCAACGGCAACTTCGAAGCTTCTTCACTCAACAACGGAATGATCTTGTCTTCAATATCATTTGCCTGTGCTCCCATGAATTTCTTCACAGGCCACATCAGTAAATTCTTATACCACGCGTAGGTGTCGCCGAAGGCCGACTGACCTGCTTCGAGGCCGATCATTCCAGGCAGAATAGAACCATCTACCTGTCCGCAAATTCCTCTCACCAGATTATCACCCATCTCTGCTTTGGGGATCACCATCATGTCGCAAGTGGATGTGCCCATCACCTTACTTAAATAATAAGGTTCGATCTGTCCGCCGACAGCGCCCATGTGACAATCGAAAGCGCCTATGCCGATCATTACATCGGCAGGAAGATCCAATCGTTGCGACCATTCGGTGCTGATCCTGCCCGCGGGCTTATCGGAAGTGTAAGTGCCGTGCCTGCCGGCAGGCAGGTTTTTAAAAAGTCGATCTGTGAAACCTTTCAACAGCGGATCGAGCGAAGAGAAAAATTCATCGGGAGGAAGTCCATTGAATGCTTCCGACCAAAGCGCCTTATGTCCGGCAGAGCAAACACCACGCTTCAGCATCGTAACATCATTCCCACCAGTTAATAGAAACGGGATCCAGTCGCAATGTTCCACCCACGAGTAAGTCGCGTTGCGAACAGCTTCGTCCTTACGAAGAATGTGAAGCAGCTTTGCCCAAAACCATTCCGAAGAATAAATTCCGCCGACGTATTTTAAATAGTTTGTTTTAAACTTCGTTGCGTGTTCGTTGATCGCCGCCGCTTCTTTCACGGATGTGTGATCTTTCCAGAGCACGAACATCGCGTTGGGATTTTCACGAAACGCCGGTGTGAGTGAAAGCGGCGTTCCGGTTTTATCGACAGCTATCGGTGTTGAACCAGTTGTGTCGACACTAATACCTTTTATGTTTTTACGAACAGCGTCTCCCGCTTTCTTCAAACAATCTTTGATCGTGATCTCGAGACCTTCGATGTAATCGAGCGGATGCTGACGGAATTGATTTTCGGCAGCGTTGCAATAAAGTCCATCTCTCCATCGCGGATACAGGTGAACGGAAGAGGCGATCTCGTTTCCATTGGATGCATCAACAATCAGTGATCTAACAGAGTCGGTACCGAAGTCTACACCAATTACAAACATAAATGTAATGTATACACTTATTCCAGAAAAAAAAAGGAAAAATGGAAGCTATTGCGCAGAGTTGCACGGAGGACTCACAGAGATACACAGAGAAATACAGCAAAAGCTCTGTGCAACTCTGTGAAGTCTCTGCGGAACTCTGTGCAATAAAATTTTACTTGTCTGCGTTGCGGTTCTGCTTCAGGTCTCTGAAGAACCTCGCCCAGTTGAAAGGATTGAGCAATGGATTAGTCCTGGGCTGGAATCGTTCCGTGATGGAACTTGCATACTGATTCATATAATATTTATAATTCGCCGCTCCATCCATCGGTGTCGACTTCAACATCAACGCCATAAGTTCAGCATTCATCTGGCGTGGGTCGATACCATTGTCGAACGGAACATTCAACGCGAGAACGGCCTGTTTAAAAACTTCTTCCGTCGGGAATGGCATAATGGTAACCTCCTTCAGGTAAGTAACATCTTCCACCATCTCCACAACAAGTGTCATGAAGTCGGAATGATAATCGGGAACGATAACAGATTGTCTTTGATATCCAACGTGACTAATCACCACGCTATCACCAACGAGTGTTGGCATCGAGAAAAAACCTGTGCGGTTGGTGGTGGTACCGCGGCCTGCTTTGGGTACATAAACGTGCACACCGGAAACGGGTCCTCCGCTGCTATCGGCTGTAATTACAATGCCTGAAAGCTGGATTACGCGCCTGGTATTTTGAGCTTCCGCAGAAAATCCAATCAACGCGGTCAATATGATTAAAACACCAATTTTCACGAGGGAAACAATCTTCAAAGATAAAACATTTACAACGTAATACTTCTAAATTTCGGCTTCAAAATGAGGTTAAAACACTTTAACATAGACCCTGGAGCCCAGATTTTTGGAGCCTGTTCCGACCCATCGCGGCTGCGCATCCTGAACCTCATCCTGGCAAATGGCGAAATGTGCATCACGGACCTCGAACAAATACTCGAGTTCACGCAAACCAAAACCTCCCGTCACCTGATCTACCTCAAAAATTCCGGAATTCTTACCACACGTAAATTTAACCAGTGGGTATTTTACCAGATCAAGGATGAAGTGACCGAAATCATTCAACAGATCTTCCAATTTCTTCGTCGCGATCCGGTCTTGCAAAAAGACCAGCAGATCTTCCAGACGATGTACAACAATCGTGAGCTCACACTCAACAAACTAAAGATCAAACCCACCGGCCAATGAAAGATTACCGGTGCGTTTTTTTCGATCTCGATCACACCCTTTGGGATTATGAAACAAATTCCGAAGAAGCGCTGCGCGAACTCTTCGAGAAGTACGATTTCAAAGTCGACTTCCGGAATTTTTACAATGGCTTTGTGAAGATCAACACAGAGATCTGGGACAGCTATGATCGAGGATTGATTGGAAGAGAAGTTATTCGCAACGAAAGATTCGATCGCGTCTTTAAAAATGTCGGCATCAACAACTACGATCTGTCATTACAATTTTCGGAAGAGTACATAAAAGAATCGCCGAAGAAAAAGAACCTTGTTCCACATGCATTAGAAGTCCTCGACTATTTATACTCAAAATATCCGTTGTTCATTATCACCAACGGCTTCGAAGAGATCCAGTCGACCAAGATCGAATCGGCAGGCATTACAGGATACTTCAAAGGTGTTGTAACTTCCGCAAGAGCGGGATGTAAAAAACCGGAGAAAGGTATCTTCGAATTTGCTTTGCGTGAGAATGGTTTCGATTGCTCCAACACCATTATGGTTGGCGACAATTTACTGACCGACATCGCCGGCGCCCGAAACGCATCGGTTGACACCGTTTATTATAATCCCTATAAATTAGCGCACCAAGAACTAGTTACTTACGAAATCAGTTCTCTAAAAGAATTAACCTCTATCCTATAACTCTCAAAATAAAGTTTATGCCGAAAGGAATCTTCCACGTTCCCACACCGAAAAACGAACCTGTATTGTCGTATGCACCCGGCTCGAAAGAGCGGGAGGCTATAAAAAAGGCCCTCGCCGATGCACGGTCTAAAGTTGCCGACATCCCGATGTACATCGGTGGTGAAGAAGTAAGAAGTGGAAACAAGAAACCGATCACTCCTCCTCACGATCACAAACATATTCTCGGGCATTATCATCTCGGCGACAAGAGTCACGTTGAGCAGGCCATCACTGCCGCAATGAATGCGAAAGAACTCTGGTCGGGTTTAAGCTGGGAGCATCGCGCTTCGATATTCCTTAAAGCTGCCGATCTTCTTGCGGGCCCTTACCGCTTCAAGATGAATGCCGCTACGATGCTTGGTCAATCGAAGAATGCTTACCAGGCAGAGATCGACTCTGCTTGCGAGCTCATCGACTTCCTTCGGTTCAACGTTGCCTTCATGACGGAGATCTACAACGAACAACCCGTTTCCAGCGCAGGTGTCTGGAATCGCGTTGAATATCGTCCACTCGAAGGATTTACTTTTGCACTGACGCCATTCAACTTCACAGCGATTGGCGGAAACCTTCCTACAAGCATGGCACTGATGGGTAACACGGTGGTGTGGAAAGCATCGAATACACAGATCTATTCTGCAAGTGTATTCATGGAGATCTTACAAGAGGCTGGTCTGCCTGCTGGTGTGATCAATCTCGTGCATGTAAGTGGTCCTGATGCCGGCGATGTGATCTTCTCACATAAAGACTTCGGTGGAATTCAATTCACCGGCGGTACGAACACATTCAACAATATCTGGAAGACGATCGGTAACAACGTTGGTAATTACAAATCGTATCCGCGCATCGTTGGTGAAACGGGTGGAAAAGATTTTATACTTGCTCACAAGAGTGCCGATGCGAAAGCACTCGCCGTTGGGATTGCTCGCGGCGCATTCGAATACCAGGGACAAAAATGTTCCGCTGCTTCGAGAGCATACGTTCCTTCGAACCTGTGGGACGATGTGAAGAAGTACCTCGTAGAAGATCTGAAGAGCATGAAGATGGGACCTGTCGAAGATCTCGGCAACTTCATCAATGCTGTGATCGACGAAAAAGCATTCGACTCAATTACAGGTTACATAGAGAAGGCACGCAAGAACCCGATGAACGAGATCATTGCCGGCGGCAAATACGATAAGTCGAAAGGATATTTCATTGAACCGACGATCATCGTCACCAAAGATCCTACATCGGTTACGATGTGTGAGGAGATCTTCGGGCCGGTGTTGACATTATATGTTTATGATTCGGAGAACTTCGAAGATACTCTGGAGCTGGTCGATAGCACGTCGCCTTACGCATTAACCGGTTCTATCTTTTCGAACGACCGTTATGCGATCGATCTCGCAACAAAGAAGCTGGTGAACGCAGCTGGCAATTTTTACATCAATGATAAACCTACCGGCGCCGTTGTTGGTCAGCAGCCTTTCGGTGGAGCGCGCGGTTCGGGCACTAACGACAAAGCCGGTGCAAAAGTAAATTTGCTCCGTTGGGTGTCATTGCGAACAATTAAAGAAACGTTCGTTTCTCCGACAGACTATCGATATCCATTCTTAGATTAATATGAAATTATTGCCATTCGTTTTGCTAGCCATGTCAGCCATGCCGTTTTTTGCACGTGCCCAGGAGAAAGTATTCCTCTATCCCGACAACAAAGAAAAAGATGCACCATTCATTGAATCTTTTCCCTCGAAAAATTCAAACGGCATTACCATCCTTGTGTGTCCTGGCGGTGGTTATACGCACCTCGCTGTCGATCACGAAGGGAAAGACATTGCGAAGTTTTATAATCAGAATGGCTTCGACGCATGGGTGCTTCATTATCGCCTTAACGATGGCGAACAAAAAGGTCATCGTTTCCCGGATCAATACAACGATGTTACAACTGCGCTGCGGATCGTGAAGTCGAAAGCAAAAAATGCAGATAAGGTTGGCATCATCGGGTTCTCTGCTGGTGGTCACCTCGCGTCGATGGGAACCACCATGCATCTCGATGCAGAGAATGGTTCAACGGATCCGTTGAACCGTTACAACACACGCCCTGCTTTCTCGATGTTGATCTACCCTGTGATCGATATGAGTGGTGGAAAGGTGTCTCATGCCGGCAGCCGTACGATGTTGCTGGGAAAAGATCCAGATCCTAAACTTGCTGATTCGTTGTCGACACAAAATCGCGTGAACGAAAAAACTCCACCGACCTTTATCGTCTTTTCAACGGACGATGATGTTGTGCCGGTGGAGAATGGGATCTTGTTTTACGAGGCGTTGCACAAGCACAACATCCTGGCATCACTCCATATCTATGACCATGGTGGCCACGGATATGGAATGGCACCGGACGATCCGGTTGTTGGGACGTGGCCGAAGTTGAGTGTGGATTGGATCCGAAGCCTGAAGCTCAAATAAGGTCGGTCTGTTTCCAAACATCGATGTTCGATGTTGGTTGTTCATGATTGGATATTCAAATAGAATAATGAACATCAAACACTCAACATCCAACACTGAAGTTGCTTGTTAGCGAGAAGATTTCTCCATCGCGAGATTCTTTGTTGCAGTCGAAATGCTCTTATGAAAAATAGAGATCAACTCAACGTCTTCCTTCCTGGCTGCATCAATATCCTGTATTAAGGCGGGTGGGCCAACCTCTTTGATCAAGGTCAAAGAAATACTGGTTTCCCGCAATTCTTTGAGTCCTATTTTCATCTTGTGGATGAAGTCCCTTCTCGATTCTGCGCTTTGCGCTTCGCCATATAATAATGCCGGCGCTATCCCGGAACGCATTAGCTGATCACCAAGATAATTGCCCAGTTTCGTTGCCGGCATTCTTTCAACGATCCGAATTATTGTGATCGAAAAGCGAATAAGTCGTTGTTCCAGGTCGAATTTCATTCAACGAAGGTCGGATAACTTATCGCGGTTTTTGAGAATCCTGCGATAACTAATAACCTTACATGTTTTTGAAATTCTCTGTCTCCCACTTGGATATTTGATGTTGAGTGTTCATGATTCGGTGTTTTAATATCCAATCATGAATAACCAATACTGAACATCGAAGTTTAGGATGCCTCTGCTGCGTCCAGGACTTCGGGTTTTTCCTTATACCATTTAATATTTCTCGAGAAGTACATCACAACCGCTGTGATCACAAACAATCCAACACTGCCAATCAGCAGTGAGTAATCTTCTGCCTGTATGATCACGAAGATGAAGACGTAGAAGATCGACATCACCGAAGAGAAAAAGACAACCAGTCCTCGCAGCTTTAAGAAAGTGATCGAGTACAGCGCCAGCAGCAACACGGTAGCTGCCGAAGCAATTGCATACGCAGCATTGTATCCCAGGTGCTCAGAGATCGACAAGAGCAACGTGTAATAAACAGTAAGGGCAACACCAACGAGTATGTATTGAAAAGGATGAATGCGCACCTTGCGTGTGATCTCCACGAGGAACAACGCGGTGAATGCGAGGATGATGATCAACGCATCGTATTTCGCGGTACGCATACTTTTTTGATATTGGTCGGCGGGGATCAGGAAGCGAACACCAAATTCGGTTCCACTTAAGGGCTGGTTGGCATTCACCCATTGATCGGCAATAGCGCGGTTGAATGAAAGCACCTGCCATGTTGCTTTGAAATTATCGTCGTTGAGTTCTTTTGTTGTTGGCAACATTTTGCCGTCGAAGCTTGGCGATCCCCATTCACCCGCAAGAGTAACGGTGGTTGTCTTTCCGATCGGCGTGAAATACAGTTGTTCGCTTCCCTTCAGTGCAAGTTCGATGTCGACATTTTTCAAGACATCTTCCCTGCTCTTCCAGTCGAATGGAACAATGATGCCTGTGAGGTTTGCCTCGCCGTTCTTGAAACCGATGTTTGCAGATGATTCTGATACAAGCGACTTGCCGTCGGCCGTAATCTTCGGATTTTCATGAATGCCTTGCAGATCATTGATGCCGAATTGCAACTCTGCATCGCTCCAGAGCACGTTTTCATCGGCAACACCCCATTTCTGAAAATTGAGATCACCGAAGACTGATTTGATGCTGATCTTCGAATCATAAACGGCTACGTCGAAGATGCCGCGATGAAGAGCTTCGGGAGTAATTGTTCCGTTGATATTCAGGTCGTCGGGTATAAAATAGCCGCGATGGATCTCTTCGACGAGCCTGGTGTACTTAACACCTCCGGACCATTCGTCAACTTTGGTGATCTCTTTATAAGGAACCATCAATACGGGGCCGGTGATGGTCTGTTTTGCTGCCCATTTTCCTGAGACTTCTTTGATCACTTCGTCGGCGCGACTTTGCCTTTCGTAGATGATGTTTTGTACCCATAGGGATGGGATCATGAGAATGAGGATGAGGAAACCGATAGACATCAGTTTCACGACAATTGATTCTTTGACCCAGTCATTGAATCGTTCGAAAAGGGAGGATACGTTTTCCATAATGAATTATTAAAAGTACTTTTAGTTTAAAAGTTAAATAACAAATTTTTTATCGTTTCTGATTTTTAATGATCTCTTCCATGGCGTCGATGTGTTTTTTGAAAGCGGATCGACCGCGCTCTGACATTTTGTAGCGGGTGTTTGGCTTGCGATCGACGAACGATTTCTGGATGATGATATATTTTTCTTTCTCCAGGGCTTTGATGTGCGTGGCTAGGTTGCCGTCGGTTGTTTGCAACAGTTCTTTCAACGTGTTGAAATCGTACGACTCGTTGGCAGCCAGTACGCCCATGATTTGCAAGCGCGTACGATGCTCGAGGATCTTATCGAAATTTTCGAATGGGTTCTTCATCAGCGATCGTACTTCCGGAACATAAGTGCTCCGTAAAATATGTGAAAAATTCCGAAGCCTGTTGCCCAGAAGAAAAGTCCGTAGCCGGGAAGAATTCCGCAGATGATGCCGAGGGCGATCTCGCAGTAGCCGAGGTATCTAACTTCTTCATAGAGGTTGGGGCTTGCGGCGATGAGGGCGAGTCCATAGAACACGAGGCAACCGGGGGCGAAGAAGGCGTAGTTGCCGAAGGCGAGTTGAGTGAGTATGACAATTCCGCCGGTGACGAGTGGTATTGAAAGGTTGATGATCACGCGCCATGTGGCTGGTGTAAAGAGTGTGGTGCCGTGCTTTTTTGCTTTGCGGCTTGACAATAATATTCCGGTGGCAATGGATGCGATGAATACGGTGGCGGCGATGGCGGCCAGGGTGGCGAAGAGAGTGTACTCGTAGCCGTCAGCACCGTTGCGCAAATTTCGTAGAACGAAGAGGGCGACCAGGGCGCCGATGAGGGCATAGATTCCGGCGAGGATTCCGGAGAGTCCGCTTAGGGAAATGAATTTTGACGATTTCTCCATGATGTTTCGGATGGAGGCGAGGTCGTCGTGTATTTCCTGCTGGCTTTTCATTCTAAAAGTACTTTGAATTACAAAGTAAATATACGACTTATGGATGAATCTGTTTGTAATTCGATGATTTTGGTTGAAAAAAATATTTTGCGTTAGGGGTATTTGGCCCGAATGATGTATAATTGCACCCCGATTCCTCCTTAGCTCAGCTGGTTAGAGCACCTGACTGTTAATCAGGGGGTCCTTGGTTCAAGTCCAAGAGGGGGAGCAATCACTTGATTATGAGGCAGTTACAAACGTGACTGCCTCAGTTTTTTCAGGGGGTCCCACCTCTTCATCAAGTGGTCCCTAAAAACAAAATCCTCATAATTAACGAGTTACAACAGCTCTACATTTCATTCACATTTGTTGGTGTTATGAAATGGTGTTATGATTTTCAAGTACAATTCTTCACCCTTAATTTCTATCAGTAATGCACTTGAATTCATAACTGAATTTTAGCGTCATTCCATTTATTCTTCATTCAAAATAAAGTAAGTACTTTAGAGGTGAGCCCATGCCCAAAGCATCCCTTTGGACACGGGCTTTTTTTATTAATCAAAAGGAAACGCCTTCTTAAATCAAAGTCAATTCTTGCTAAATTTAATTACCCCCGAAAACCTTTTGCTGTATATGAAAGCAACGGAATCTTCATTCACCTTAGAAGTAGTTTGTGTTGCTCTTGATCAAAGGCTTAAACTCAAGAGTCAGACTAGACATGCTTTATAGCAAGTTCAACAAATACCTTCATGACTATTTCTTCAATCCAGAAAACGCCGGAGAAACAATAGTTTTTTCAGTGGACCAAGGGCTCGTCGATCAATTCTGTTATGAATTCAAAGTATCACCAATTGACCTTCAATCTTCAATACGTGCTAAGTTTCAATTCGGTTGGACAATTGCACTTAGAGACGAGGGCTCGATTCCTCAAATATTTGGACTTCTTGGTATCCAAGTTTTCGTAGCTCATCAAATGCACAATGATGAAGTCTATACAGCTAACGCTTATAATCCTAGACTGCAACAATACTTAAACGTCGACTCTACAGAACTTCAAAAATTATATAAGGAACATCAAGAATTTGTTTGGAACTTCCTAAAGACTTGGGCACATCGCAAAAACATTTCAGTAGTTATTCCTGACCCTGAAATAGGTAGTCGACGATATGTTCAATTTCCAATTTCCCAAGCACTTCTTAACCAGGAAAGACTCAACGAACTTCCAAACTTGTTTCGGGCCATTGGCTTAAGATCGAATGAAGACATATCCTTTGAGGACTTTAAAAGCCTAATTGAGGATCCAGCAGGACTAAGGCGTCTTGTTGGTCGACGATACGACGAAGATGAAAGTCAATTCATCGGCAAGCGACTCAATGCGATTTTCTATCAGATCTATTGGTTTTACACCAACTGGAACGGCGAGTTTGAACTTGATGAATTGACATCGTCGCAACCTAATAGATCGGAGAGCCATTCATTGCGTGATATAAAATACTTAATTCTTAATAAGAGCTTGTCAAGGATTGAATTGTACGGCCAAGGCGATGTTTCATTAAGACAATTTGATACTGACGATCAATTTCTATTTGAGAAACTAAAGGCTCACTGTCACCATACAGAGCCAACTCTAATTTTCCAAAAAGAAGATTTATATGAATCCTGGATCCAAGTCAGGTACTTAGAACATGGAAAAAACCATATCATAATTACTGGCATAACTTCAAGGGCTGAAAAATTGATTTCAGGCATTGATAAAGACTTTCAACTTCACCCGAATCCATCATATTTTATTTTTGAAATCTTTGTTAACAAAGACTACGTTCCAAACAAATTCTGGTCGTCATACTTCTCCAAAAGCTTACGACCGTTACAATTAACTGGCGGGCTCCTACTCTCTCGTAACAATTGGATGTTAGGGGCAGGACCAACAATTCATTTTAAAGAAAGTTGTAAAGTTTGGCTAAACGGACAGCAATTAGATATTGACTCGACGTTGCGTCTCGACTGCTCAAATTATTCAGAAGGCGAATATCGATTAAAAGTCGCAGGCTTTGCTGCTTTAGGCTTTTCCATTACTGCTCCGACCTTTGCAGCTTCAAATACATTAAAAGTTGGATGGAAACTGTCTCCCAAAATCGCTGAGTGGACGCCAGGCTCATCTGAGTTCCTGCTTTCCGGTCTTTATACAAAACCCAACCAAGACAGAACAGAAATAAGTCCGAGAGCATGGATCAACGCTATCCTCTCAGATAGAAATGAAGAAACAGAATCAATTGTAATCAAAGCGCTAAATCGGCGAAAAAATGGAATTAAGCATAGATAACAAAGTGATCGGGATTGTCGAACACGAAATTCAGAAACACGCTCGAATTAGGGTTGTCGGTCTAAAGTCAAACAAAGGTGAAATTATTACCCTTACCGAAACCGAAGCCATTAAAAGCTTTCCTCCTAAAGGCTACATTTTTGAACCCGGTTTCTTTCAAAGTTATAAGTTTCATGTCGAAGAAGTTATCCTCTTTGATGTTGAACAAAACACTCGTGCAGAAGGTGATCAGGACAGATTTCGGATCAATGTCGAAAAGCGCCAAAACGTAAAGTCATTTGGGGTTCCAGCTCGCACCATTAAAAATTTCAAGCAAAGGGATCTAAGCACTGATCTTTCATCAATTGGGCTGGATGATTTATCGGATGGCGAATTCTACGGAGTCACAAACGAACACATAATAGGAAGGCTTAGACTTAAAAATGGGAAACTTGAGTCAGCGAATTCCAACTTTATACGACTATGGCATCGAGAAGGCGTACATATCCTTGAGCACACAAAAGGAATTCGCCTAGATAAAGCACCTGAGGGAAGTTCGCAAGTTCTTGACTGCATGGATGATAAGCAACTCTTCGAGTGGTTTCGCAGTAAGCTCAAGACAATAAATCCAGACTATGTTCAATTTCTTGATATCAAGGGAAAGTGGCGTGAAGAAATTCCCAAGATATTAAGTCAATCGGACAGTGAACATACCGACGTCGAGAAAATTAGACTTAAAAGACTAGATAGCAAGTTCGAGTTATATCGTTTGTCAATCAATGAAATCATGTCTCTTGCTGACACATCTCAACAAATCAAAAAATGTGTAACTCAGTCACTTGAGGATCTTAAGGAAGAGCTTAAAATAAACTATGCTGATGAGATAGAAAAGCATGAAAGACATCTAAACGAGCAGGCTCAAATGATTGATGCCCGAAAATTAGAGCTTGAACATCTTGAAAAAGAATCAGCCGATCTATTACTCAACATACAAAACCTTCAATCTTCCAAGGATCGACTTCTAAATGACTTTACGATCATAAAAGAAGTTCTATCAACAAGCATGTCTAAAAATTCAATCGAAGGTTTATCATACGTGATCGAGACCGCAAAAATGCCAAACCATGCTATGCGGATGTCTGATCGACAAAGCCTAGTGCAGCGTATTCAGTTCCAGTTGTCATTGTCAAAACTAAACACAAAATATGCTGAACGACTGCTCGATGTTGCGATCTTATTTCGCGCTTTCTTCGTCAAAGACATTAAACTAGGCCTTGCCTTTGTTGAAGCAACCGGGAACGCTCGTTATATTATTCAACAAGTTGAACCTGACTGGCTACGTTTTAAGGACCTATGGGATAATAGTCTCGGCGCAATTTGGTCATCAGCCCACGCGAATCCGGAAAACATTCATGTCTTATTTCTTCAAGACATTAATCTGTCTAGTCCTGAGTGTTATGCACGTCCACTCATTGATTGCCTAATTGGGATAAGGCAACATATTCCCTTCGGTAACACAACAATGCCGAAGAATTTGAGAATCATAGCAACAATAGCTCCTTCAGAAAATCCCAAGCTTGGCTTGCCAATGTTAGAAAATACTTTTCTTGGGTGGGGAGCTGTAGGCTTTAGAGAAGGCCTCTACAATCAAGATGAAACAGCCGTGGCCGATAACCTTGGATACATAACTACAGGTGACTTCCTAGCCTTAACTGAAGGAATAAAGGATGAAACTATTCCAGATCGCATCAAAAGCGAATTCAATAAAGTTTTTGATGGATCCGAAATCTGATTTTATATCGAAGCAAGCATTGCTTATGAGTTGGATAAAGCATCATAAGACGAGATCTATTGATCAAATTCGCATGGCGTGTCAGTCACTCATATCAATCGACAACGCCGAAGTTAAATATCCCCTCTTGAACATTTTCTATCCGCTGCTTAGAAAAGGATTAGTCGAATTTAGCGGCAATGGCAACTACTTCATTCCGGCACCCTCAATATTATACTATACAAAAAGTGGCAGAGCTGTTGGAATAAATCTTGACGCCTCGCAAAAACTAAATTTGATTGAAACCTATAACGTAGACGAAGATGTTTTTGGAATTGTTAGGGGAGCATTTAAAAAGGTTGAAGTTTTACAATTTTGCAACAAGAATCGATGCAATTTCTATCAGCCTAAAATTCCTGGCATCCTCTCATCTTTTCCCAGTATCGAGCAAACAGTTCATTCATTCCAAAGATCCACTCCAAACTCAGTCAAAGGTCAATGGTATGACTCGAGCAATCGCCAATGGACGAATCACGCACTCGACATATGCCCCTTCAGAACCGACGAAAATGCTCAACGGATTTACCTGAAGGTTAAGGGGGATTTTTATGAAATCCCATTTAATAACATCAATCCAGATGGAAGGTCATTGGCAGAATGCTATCAGGCAATCTGCTCCAATAGACAACTTCTAAGTTATAATCGGGAAACAAGTCAACTTGAGGTGTCAAACACAACAATACCAATCATACTCGAACGAGTACTTAGAATGGCCTCGCTTGATCAAATCGATGGCGTTGTCGAAAACAAATATCAAACAATTTTTGCTGGCGTCTCACCAGCTGCAATGAAAGAAGTCAATCGAATTTTTAATCTCGACGAAACTCATGAACAATCCAATTAAAATCTGGAAGGAAATAAAAGACACTTATTTAAAATACATTGATAGTGGCCTCCCTCTAAACAATCCACAATACGCACGTGAGAGAAGGGAATTGTACGAGCAAGTCGGTGCAATTTGTCAACCTCCGATAGTCGAATTCGTTCCGACATACAAAGAGGTGTCAACTCTACACGAAGCTTGCAGTAAATTCAATCTGGGAAGTGACTTCGCCGATTTTTCCAAATGTGGATTATTTTCTGACTTCAGTGGAGCGGAGCGAAAACTGTATCAACATCAAGAAGACGCCCTTAAGCATGCACTTGTTGATCGAAAGCACATTATCGCGACAACAGGAACCGGCTCTGGAAAAACTGAATGTTTTCTACTTCCGATAATCGCAGATTTAATACGAGAATCGAGACAATGGAAATCGGGCCGAACCAGGGCCGTTCGCGCGCTCATTTTATATCCATTAAACGCCTTAGTCGAAGATCAGATGATTCGGCTAAGAAAGTCCCTTAACAGTTATCATGATGACCTTTCAGGAGCGCGAAATTGGATGAACGAATATCGCGCCGGTCATCGTTTTTATTTTGGCCGATATACTGGACGCACTCCTGTTAGTGGACGAAGGGAAAAAAGAAAATCTGAGTTTAATAAAGAACGAGAACTATACTTAGCTAATTGGCAAGCTGCCAGAGACGCCGCGGCGCAAACCAATAACCAGTATCTCCTATACTATGTGCCTTGCCTAGATCTCGATTCTGCAGAGATGTGGGATAGGTGGTCAATGCAAGAGATGCCTCCAGACATTCTTATTACAAATTATAGCATGCTTAATATTATGTTGTTGCGTAGTCAAGAAGAAGCAATTTTTGAAAAGACAAAGGCGTGGCTGCAGGAAGATCCAAATAACATTTTCCATCTTGTTATCGATGAGATGCATACTTATCGAGGAACCGCGGGAACTGAGGTCGCTTACTTGCTCAGGTTGCTGCTAAATAAACTTGGATTGCACCCCGAGCATCCCCAGGTACAGTTTCTGGCATCCAGCGCGTCAATGGAGGAAAACGAAAAAACGAAAAATTACCTGTGCTCTTTCTTTGGTGTCGCTCGTAACTTATACGAAGAAAGGTTCAAACTAATTAAAAATCCAGTCAAGCAAGTTATTCCAGCGCCAAAGTCAAAAATCCCTTTAAATGAGTTTGCCGAATTCGCTCAAGCCTGTGCCGAAACTGATAGTATTGATCATGCACTAAAGCATTTACAACAGGCTCTTCATTGTGATACAATTACAGACATTCTTAACAAATATGAAGTAATTAATTCTCTCGAATTTGGAATGCAAAATCAAAGCGGGGAACATGTTGCATCCAAAGTGAATGAGCTAACAGTTAAATTATTCGGAGAAGAAACAGAAACTTCCAAACTGGCTTTGGAGGGCGTCTTTCTCCTTCTTTGCGTATCAAAAGGAAAGAATGGCGCGACGACACAGCCACTAAGAGTTCACAATTTTTTTAGAAATGTAGACGGACTTTGGGCATGCTCAAACTCTAAGTGTACGGAAGTTTCGAAGCCCAACTGGTGGCCAGAACGGAATTTAGGAAGACTATATCGTAGTCCAGGAAAGTCAGTATGCAATTGCGGAGGTCAAATTTATGAGGCGCTCATTTGCAGAAATTGCGGAGAAGTTTTTCTTACAGGTTATGAGTTAAATGAATCTGGAAGAAATTATTTAGTATCCGTAAAACCAAATTTGAATGATGATAATAGCATCAGAACAATGTGGTTGAAAAAACAAGTCGATACCGACTTGCAAAAAGACTCTTCTTGGCGGCAAGTTACTTTTCATTCAGAATCCGGCGAGTTTACCAAAGAAAGATCGGGGGATTCAGGAATGTTTATTCCCAACGCAGATCATGTAGTTAGATATCCTAATTGCTGTCCAAATTGCCGAATATCATATAGAATTGACGATGAGCACTCACTAACTCCCATCGCGGTTCATGGGACCGGTGTGCAAAAAGTTAACCAAGTCATGGCCGACGCACTAATGCGTGTAATTCGACTGAATCACGGCCAGCCCAAAATTGTTTTATTCTCTGATAGTCGGCAAGCAGCCGCGAAATTATCTGCAGGAATAGAACTTGATCACTATAGAGATGTCTTGCGACAGGCCGTTCTAAATTCATTAGATAGTGAAGATCAGAATATAGAGCTTCTAAGAAAACTTCGATTAGTAGGGCAATCAAAATTAAGCTTAGAAGAAAGAACACTCTTGAAAGATCTACGATCAGTCCGCTATTATTCAGAGATAATCAATGCTATCCAAGACATCGATATGTTGTCTCCTGATGAACTTCATCAGCTAGATGAAAAACTCAAAGGTCAACTTCCTAGTTTAAAAAATATCGAAGACAAAGTATTAAGTAAAATTGTTGAAAAGGGTATGAATCCGGCCGGCCCAAGCCCCTCATATTCGGTTCGCAATGATATAGAATGGAAAGACATATTTGATTGGAAGAGCACGCCTCCGAAACGAAAAGACATTGGCAATCAAACGAGATTCTTCGAAGATATTGTTTCAAAATGCAGTGCCGAACAAATAGTAACGATCTTCGCACACAAAAGCAGATCTTTCGAAGCCCTTCGACTGGGACAAGTAACTGCACACATCGAAGGTGTAGACGACTTAACTAGTCAATTTGTTGACATAGCTATCCGTATCTTAGGAGAGGAATGGAGGATCTCAGGGGTAGACTCAATCTACCAACGAAACAGTTATCCACGAGATCTTTGGAGTTTTGCAAAGAAAGTTTTTGGAGATATCAATAGTCCAGGCAAGCGTCCAAAAATGGACTGGTTGAATGAGTTTCTACAAAAGTGTGAAATTATCAGAACCGATGAAAAGGTATTAACAGGAAAAAATCTCTACTTCAAAAAGGCTACCAACGAAAGCTTAGTGTGGGTCTGTAAGAGATGTAAGGCAATACATCTTCACGCGTCATGCGGCGTATGTTATAGTTGCTTTGAAAAGCTGCCTGAGCCCTTGATTGTCAAAGACCTTAATCAGGTTGACGACTACTACTTACATCTTGCCACAACGACGACTCCTTATAAACTTCATTGCGAAGAACTAACCGGGCAAACATCAAAAAACGATTCAGCTAAACGTCAGCGACTGTTCCAAGATATTTTTCTCGAATCTGAGAATCGACTTGTGGATGGGATCGACCTACTTAGCGTTACCACCACCATGGAAGCTGGTGTTGATATTGGATCGTTATCAGCCGTAATGATGGGTAACGTTCCACCACAGCGCTTCAATTATCAACAACGTGTTGGTCGAGCCGGAAGAAGGGGTCACCCCCTTTCTATAGCACTTACTGTGGCGAAGGCAAATAGTCATGATCAAACCCATTTCTTTCAAACAGAACGAATGGTTTCAGCCAGACCTAGAGATCCTTACTTAGAAATTAGGAGTAGTGAGATCGCAGAAAGAATGATTATCAAGCAAGTCCTTCAAACAGCATTCAAGACAATTAACATGGATTCTGAAATGTTTGATAGTGTCCATGGTGAATTCGGGAGGGCGAGTGATTGGGAAAAATACCGCGCGTCGGTAAAGACATGGATAGATCAAAACTCGGCCGATATTGATGGCATCATTAAATGCGTTGTGAAAGAAACTGATCTAAATAAGAGTCAACAGGAAATAAAAAAATCAATAACAGATGACTTAATTGTGAACGTCGACAGAATAGTGGCGAACGATAAAGACTATCCACAAACAGCATTGAGTGAAAAGCTATCAAATGCAGGGTATTTACCAATGTTTGGCTTTCCAACCAGGGTTCGGTTACTGTACGAACAGCCGCCGCAAAAGATACCTGCTACTGAGGTCATAGATCGGAACTTAGATATTGCTATTAGTTCTTTTGCTCCTGGAAGTGAAATCGTCAAGGACAAAAAGGTACTCAAGTCAATAGGTTTCATTGACTACGAAATGAGTTATGGAAGAATATCTGAGAAAGATGGAAGAAATGTATTAGAAAGAAGCATTCAATCGTGTCAGAATTGCAGTTATACAACCTCGGTTGGTGAGCACAAAATTTGTCCTATCTGCGGAAGTCAAATGAGTGCAATCCCTACTTGTTCTCCCTTAGGTTTCTGTGTCGACTATGAAGACGATCCCAAGGATTTTAATGGACGTTTTGAATTTACACCACATTCAAGCAATGTCGCCCTCGATCCAGAATCTCAGCTTGATCACGCGCAATTAGTTAACAATTGTATTATTCACACAAATGTCTCCCCAAAGAGCGGAATTGTTCATCAAATTAATAATAACAATGGTAACCTGTTCAAGATAGGGCGATTTCCAGGGACAAGCAGATTCGTGATGCGATCAGCATTTGACACGCGGAAGCAATCATCCATCAAGATTCAAAATGAAATCGATTTTGCACTAATAGCTTCAAAAACCACAGGAGTATTGACGGCCGGAATCGAAGAGACAAACGAAAGCATTGACCTAAATCCATTATCTAAGAATCCAAATCACCGTGAAATAACTGCAGCATTCATTTCATGGGGGTATCTACTCCAGAGGTCTATCTGTGACTTTTTGGATATTGAGTCGAATGAAATCGAATTAGGTTTTCATATTAACAGAAATCAAAAACCAGAGGTCTTCTTTGTAGAACGTCTAGAAAATGGAGCGGGCTATTCCAACTATTTAAGTGGAAGAGCTTATCAGGAAATCCCCTTTCAGGCATTTATCCAACCATTTCTGAATGATGGAGCCATGCTTAGGTTACTCACTGCAAAGGCCCACTTAGATCAATGTACAAGTTCATGCTACGATTGCCTAAGAAACTACCATAATCAACAGTATCACGGCCTAATAGATTGGAGATTGGGAGCTGATCTATCTAAATTGTCTATCGATGCAAATTCAATAATAAGCTTCAACACAGAATACTGGTCGGAATATCTTAAACGCCTAGTTAACGGGCTTTCTCACTATGATATTGGAGATAGCATATACGTGGTGAAACACCGAGATAAGAACATCTTGATAACACATCCATTTTGGAGCGAATTATATGTACAAGGCATTGTGAGTAAAATAAGTAACAACGTAGACCCCATGAATGTCATTGAGTTCCGGCGTGTCATAAAATAATTGCGCAATGATGACGATTTACAATCGTATCGATCCATTGGTGCTGTTTCATGTCATTGACATACCTTGCGGGTGTCTCAAGAAGGCAAAATCGAATGTTGTTATTACCACAGTGATTTTGAATGCCACGGATATGAGTTTTGATGTTTGGAATACCAGAAAATGTTTTACGTGTAAAATAAACCGATTTAAGCTTTTTTAATGAATTTATGACTGCGATGACATCTGTCCATTGATGAACAAGGCCGTCGATATATGAATCACTAACATTACGTTCCTGTCCTGCCGAAACATCAACAGATGCAATCAAATCCACGAAATCAATTCGATAAATTGACATAAACTCTTGCTTTGCGACCAAAGTATTGTGCTTCAAACTTGGCAATCCCCGGCATCCTGGCAGTAAGTGCCATAAAAAATTACGAGGACGACCATAAAAAAATGTTGGACCACCTTCTACATCAGGATTAAAAGTGCCAAGAATCAGTATCTCGGTTTCCGGGCTTATCTGGTGATTTAAAAATCTATGTTGCACGATTGGCATAAATATTACGAAAGCAAATGATCCTCTAACCCACGATATTCATCTTATCAAGAATGGGATAATTGATAACATCAACGAAACCCCCAAGAGTAAGTAGATCAGATTTGTAAGGAAACGAATTTTGCTCGTTTGGTTGTCGATCTTTTGAATGAGTTTATACTCGAACTGATTAAAATGTGAATTGATTACGGCCTCAAGACTACGCTGAACTTGGGCTCCTTCGTTTCTAATTTCCACTTGAATATCCGATTTGTATCTTTCTAGGCGGGCATTAAGTGATGTATCAAGTTCCTTTTGAAAGGATTTATTGTCGGTGAATAACTCGTTAATTTGTCTCTCGGTCTGAGCTAATTGTTTCGCCACATCTTCGCTGACAGAAACCAGCTTGGCATTGTTTTGTTTTATTAAAAAGATATTTTTCTCAACGTCAGACTTAAGCTTATTTAACTCAGCATAGACTGCATTGAATTCCTTTAACTCTGTCGATTGCTTCTCCAGTTCTTTAATTGATTTGTTCAACCTTTCTAAGTCCGCCATAGATCTTACTATTTATTTTTTGTAATCGAATATTTGCCTTGTCCAGTATTAACGACAGGGAATGCTCGTCCTGCAATTTTTCAAAAATCATTTGTTGAGTTTCCTCATCGGTGAAGATCTCGCAAAGACACTCTGACAGGAGTATTCTCTGCTTACTCCTGAACACGGCACCTACCTTGAGAATTTGCTTCTTCACATAGTCAATGTTTATCGCGTCAAAACGTCGGACTTCCTTCAGAGCGCTTTCCAAGCGATTTCGTCCGTCCGTATCCTCAAAGTCATTGAGCCACAGCCTCACCATCCCACTGATGAGATCGAGTCCAGGATTATACATATAACTTTCAAGAAAGCGGCGAAGGTTGTCACGGAGTGCTTCTTGTTGTTGGACGGTGAGGAGCTTGTCGGTTACCGTATTATTATCTATTTGGTGAAATGGCTCAAACCACCTGCTGACATCCTTCGGATTCTCTGCGATATACTGAAGAATATATGTCGACTGGTTAAACTTGAAATAATTTTCTAGCGTTTCCTTAAACTTTGCCTGAGAGATTGTACCGTCTGCCAGTAAACAGGTATTCTCATAAATATTCTTAAGTGATTCTCTCCGATGATATGCGAAATTATCATAAGACCACTGAAGCAGTAATAGGATAGATTTATCCAAGTGAGAATATTCAACAGGTGCATTTAATATCTTCGCATATCGAATATACTTCGGATCGCTGTGGACTTCATCAAGAGAGAAGCTTGATTGATATTTGTGAATGGTCTTCAACAGGTTTTCTGTCACAGACGCATCCGTGTGTTTAATAAAATCAACTTCAAATTTTCCTCCTGAAAAGAAATTACTGATTGTCCAATCACTAACAATACCAAGTTGACTTAATCGATAGATCGCTTTTTCAGTCTTGGCTTTATCGGCTTTAATTGCGCTGCCTTCAACGACAGTTGCCTTTGACCCGGAGGAATAAGTCTCATATAAACGCTTTATCAGTTGAAATTCCTCTGTGACAGACTGCAAACCACTGGCGAAGAGAAACAAATTCGAATTTAGGTCTCCATCAATCTGACCGAGCAGTTCGTTAAGTTTAGGCAGATGAGTCTCTCTTAACCAAAGTTGATCGGTAAGTTCTTTCGGCTTCCGGGACTTAGATAATAAAACGATACACCTAGCTTGCTCATTTTGAAATCTTATCTTATCACGTCCTGCTCTACCTCCTTCCTGATAAAGAGCTTCCATTGACCCTGGTATGCCATAATGTATAGTATAATGGATGTTCTGTTTGTTCACTCCCATCCCAAAAGCTTTTGTCGCCGTCAACAGCGTGAATTTGCTTTCTTTAAAATCATTCTGCACAGTCATCTTATACTCATCATACTCCGAGTCAGTTAACACAGGTTGCTTATCAATCTTCGGAACAGTTCCTGAATAATAGCGAACATCAGTCTTAAAGTGACTAGAGAGTTTCTTTGCGAGCGCATAGCATCCCTGCTTACCACTAACTGTTGGTGTAAATATGATCCCGCATCGTGATGAAGGACCTTTGATGCCGAATACGTCATTGACCTCATCGAGATCGGCCAAAATTTTCTTTAGATGATCCTCCTTCATCTGAAAATCATCGACAGCCTCAAACAACAATTCCTTGCGAGTATAATTAAGTGGCGTGCGTACGTCCTCCTGTTTAACCCCAAACTCAATCTGAATATCCTTTAAAACGTTTAAAGAAGCAGTGGCTGTCAGTCCGATAAATTTGGATCCTTTGCAAAGATGTCCGATCGTTCTAGAAAGATTGAGATAAGCCGTTCTGAAATCGTGACCCCATTCCGATAAGCAATGGACCTCATCCACAACTGCGTATATGATTCTAAAAGATTTGTTGACAGCACTCAAATAGTCTCTGAACGTTTGTATTTGAAACCGTTCAGGTGAAATGAATATGAATAAATAGCGCCCCTTGGCAAACTCTGACTGAATGCGCTCTTTATCTTCTCCGTCGTTATCACTGGTTATTTGGCTGATCCTACTCACCGAGCATCCATGCAGATCTGCAACCTGATCATACATCAACGACTTAATTGGGCACACAACGAAACTTACACCTGGCTGAAGTATTGCAGCAAGCTGGTAACAAACAGATTTTCCACTACCTGTCGGCAACAATCCAATCGTATCATGTCCCCTTAGAGCGTTGGCGATGATGGTTAACTGTCCTTCATTGAATTGCAGGCCGCTTATCTCTTGCAGAAAAATGTTTCCCAAAAGAAATATTAACGACGCCTCGTCTGTATCCTGTCCGCCAAATTTCAATTGATAATTAACCCGTTCGGCTGTACTTACCGAAAAGTGATCGTATCGTTGAAACGAACTAAAAACCAGCTTATCCCTGCCATCACCTTTTTTGAAGAATCTAAACTCATCGAGGTAATCGGTTCTAACAAAAATAACATCAGGGTGAAGTTGGAACTCATCAGTATACCTCTTGGAGAGACTGAAGTCGACTTTAATGCAGACCGATCCAAATGAAAACGAGTTAATAGAGTTCACATACTTCACCGAATATTGCGGAATGTTCCAAGTGATCTTATGAAGCTTAAATAAGTGCTGAAACCACTCAAACAAGTCGAGTAATGCCAGATCAGCAAACTCACAGTTATCATTGTTGAAGATTTCAAAATTCCATTCCGTTGAAAAATCAAGTTTCCCCGTTTCTATTAATTCAAGAACAAGAATCTGAAATCTGATAATCGCAGCGACCTGATAATTTGGATCCGAAAAATCGATCGCGTTCTCAAAGCGATGCTTATAATCACTTAAGGAAATAAAAGTCTTATCCGTCTCTCTGCGTATACTTTGCTTGTCAATTGCTTTCTGGACACAATCCTTTATCAGAGACACGCGTTCGCCCAGTAAAGCTCCGCGCTGCTCCAAGACTGTTGTGGAAATGCGTATTGTTTTCACACCATACTTCGCCAAGTAAGCATCTCTGACAGCGTCATGACCTTGCTGCAGTGTGTGAGAACGGCCATCGATTTCAATCACCAAGTACGCTTGGGGTAAGTAAAAGTCCACCTGCTGGCCTGCAAACTCATCAACATCTACCATCGTTATCAGATTCAATGGCATCTCCGGAATCAACAGAGGTTGTATAAATTGATAGTCCGGAAGGAAGGTGGGTATAATCTCGTCAAAAAATTTCTTTGCAGGATAATAGTTTCCTTTTTCGTCACCACGAATGACACGTTGCCACTTTGGAACTTGTTTTGAGATTAGCGGATACGGCTTCTCGTATTCTGCTGATTGATGAATAGCTCCTATGCTTCGTTGTAAAAATTTTGAGAGACGCGAAGGGCAACCTCGCTGTAATACATTCTTCAGAATACAAATTGGAGCCAGAAATTCGTTTTCAATTCTTGGTCCATCCAGATTCTGAATGACAAAGTTTTGATTAGTAAACGAGTAGGCTGCCGAGAACTTTCTCATAAGAGAGTTTCAAAATTGCGTGCATTACTTTGTTAACCTTGCAAAGAGATGTGTGCGCAAAAAAAAACCATCGGACCGGCATCTCTCCGACCAATGGGCTCTTGAATAAAGATAGTGGTTTTTTTCGCCTCGGATGCAAATTCGTGAGCGAATTGGATCCCTTAAACACCGATAATTTTGAGGCAAGCCAAACAGGGACCTAAATCAAATCCGAAAGGAGACCCTCCACAAATGCTAAGGCCTGAAAGGTTAGCAGTTTGTTGATTTATGGCCCGCAAGGCGTCTTGCAAAGCGAATTCCATTTGCCTACTTTCATGGTCGAGCCCACCCTTGTTTGTTTAAAATCCAAACTACGTAAGTAGTCATGCCTCAAATTTTGAATGTAGCCCCTATTCGATTTGATGAGGGGGAAATAACTGTCGAAAAAATTCTGTATACGGATGAAGTATTTAAGTCTCTTCATCAAACTCATTGGAAAACACACCAAATAAAACGGCGAGGAGACTCTATTCTCTTAATACCGCTTACAGAGGTTGCACCAAGTTACGGAGGAGAAAAGATCGTCATTGATCTTAAAAAAGATCTTTCAATAACCTCAACTCTCGCTCGCCAGGCACTGTACCAGCAACTACTCCTACGGGGAGTGCATATTTCAAACTTAAAACCGGTTAGTTATCTCGTAACAACTAAGAATCTTTTAGATGATTGTTTGCCAAAGGGAACAAAGATTATATCTGGTTTGGCACTATTTCCCAAATGGGAAATAGAATTCAGAGTGATTGATCCGAGCGGTGACGGTCCATTTGTAAGTTTGAGTATTAACGTGTCCACGGCACCAAGGATAACGATTGGCTGTAACTCTTTAATGTCAGCCGGAATTTCCCTTAACGGACTATATGTCGGCGTTGCAAAATCGAGTAGAACTCCAGATTTAAAACCTCACTTTGTAACCGTGGGGAAAGTTGTCCAGAAACTAAGTAATGGTCTAATACAGCTTGAGGACGTACGTGAAGGGACTCCAACAGAAGTTGATCCGGTTGGACTTTTTCTTGAGCCCAGAGAAGATATTCTGGCTACTTGTATCCGACACTATTACAAGAATGACGCAGCATCGATATTGGAAAATATGGAGAAAAAAGCGGCGACATTCCATATGGGCAATAACAAGCTCTCTCAGCTTGAGGCTGGCTTAAAAGTCTTTCAAAACTCTGACCTTAAGCTTGCGGGCCGAATTCCTTTCAAAATTGGAAACTTTTTGAACGATAATTCAAAAAGTGAAATTCCGTTAAAAGTTTCATCTGCAGAGAAACCGCTGTTTGTTTTTTCATACGGAGGAGAAAAAAATAACAGCTACAATGACTTAGGTATTCAAAAATACGGACCATACTCCAAAGAGTCCTTCTCGCCACCGAAACCGAAAATTTGTGTCATTCATCAAGATCGAAAGAAAGGGCAGGTTGACCTTATTTTGAATAAATTTCTTAATGGCATGTCCCCCGTGCCTTACGGTAGACAAGGTAAGTCCTTTGAATACACTGGATTGAAAACCAAGTTCTACCTTCAAGACTGCCAAGTAGAATTCTTCGGTTCAACTGATGATACGGCAGCTGGATACAACAAGGCAATTACTAATGCAATGCAAGCTGGAAGTGGGCAACGGGGATGGGATTTGGCGATCATACAAATTGATAGCAATTTCCGAGACAGAATAGGTGACAATAATCCGTACTTGGTTTCGAAAGCAAGATTTGTTGGGCAAGGAGTTCCTGTCCAGGAGTTTACTTTGGAGGCTTTAGGTCAGGCTGACGAAAGAATTGTTTGGAGTATCAATAACATGGCCTTGGCCACATATGCTAAACTTGGAGGCACTCCTTGGTTATTGGCAGCGGACAAGCCGATTGCTCATGAACTTGTTTTTGGAATCGGAAGTGCAATGGTCCAAAGTTCTCGTCTTAGTGTTAAAGAACGAATGATTGGTATCACGACAGTTTTTACCGGCGATGGTAACTATTTTATCAACAATATCTCCGCGGCGGTGTCAGCCGAACAGTACTTCGACGCATTGCTTAACAACCTTCGGATTACAATGAACAAAGTTAAACAATCATACAATTGGCAGTCGCGAGATACCGTAAGACTGATATTCCATGCTTTTAAGACATTCAAAGATGCAGAAGCTGATGCGGTTAAACAGGTAATGATGGAACTGGGCGATTACAATGTCGAATATGCATTTGTTCATGTTGCCGAAACGCATCCATATCTAATCTTTGATACGCAACAACAAGGAGTTGGGCATTCACGCAAGGGGATCTTTGCGCCAGACAGAGGAAAATATCTGCAATTGTCTGAGCACGTATCGTTGGTTTCTCTTACAGGTTCGCAGGAATTAAAACAATTCAATGACGGTCTCCCCTCGCCTGTCCAGCTTATACTACATCGAGACTCAACTTTCAAAGACATTACATATTTGTCGAAGCAGGTGCTAAAATTTGGTGCGCATTCTTGGAGGAGCTTTCAACCAGCGTCAATGCCAGTAACTGTATACTATTCACAGCTCATGGCTCAAATGCTTAGTCAACTAGGTAACGTCAGTTCATGGAATTCTGACGCGTTATATAATAGGATCGGTACAACAAGATGGTTTTTGTAGTGGCAAACACAAGCACTATAATATTGAGAGATGTTCAGGCCACCCTTGACAAGCAAAGAAAAAAAGTGGACTGGACTAGCGAAGAAGGAGCATTCGTCATCTGGATAAGCGATGACTTAAATGACATCATCAAGGTAAATGATTTAAGTGAGTTTACAGTTACTAACTACCATCATGTATCTAGACTTGGATTTTTAATAGAGAAAGGTATAATAGATTACGACGAGTCAAAAGATCTTTTAATAGATGGCTTAAATCGAGTTTCCGGAAGAACGACTACTCTACCGAACTCAGAACCAGCACCTTTCCTACAAGATGCGATAGCATTGTTAGGCTTAGCTTTAGGAGCTAAGCGGGTGGGCGGAAACATCCATGCAAGAGTTCTTCAATGGCTGAAAGGTTTTGTAATTCCTTCAGATAAAAAAGCACCGGGATGGAAAAGAATTTTCTATTCCATGATGCTAAGTCTACTCGATGAAAAATTGGATAATCGAGAGATACAAGATTTAACGGATTATCCCGACGTTCAATTAGCCCTTATTGCAAAAGGATTAGGCTCTCCGGATAATGTTGACCTTAGTCGAGCGTATCAAGTATGCTGTCAGAAAGCGTTAACTGAAGATTCCGATCCTGCGATAGCCGCATGCCGGTTGACCGCGCTTAATTATCTAACTATTGCGTTACCCCGCATTTCAATCACGTCACCCACGGTACAACAATTAATTGAGTTTCTTAATAAGATTCCTTCGGGTTTAAAAAGGTGGCCATGGGAAGACAAACCGAAAACTAGAACTGGCAGCATCCAGAAATGGGATATTCAAAACGAGTATCATGTACAAAGTCTGGTCTATTCACTCCTTGCGCCAATATTTCCTGATATTGAAGATGAGTTCTATTTCGAACCAGTTGGTCAGCTCAATCCACGAGCAGATATAGGTATCCCATCCCTGTCTCTGATCGTCGAAATTAAATTCTTGAGATCCGGAGCTTCTTTTAGCAAACTTGTAGAAGAGATAGCAGCAGACGCAAGCTTGTATTTTAAAAAAGATAGCGTCTACGCCAAGAAATACTCTCAAATGATAATATTCCTTTGGGATAACTCTGCACGAACCCAAAATCACCACGAATTTCAGAAAGGAGTTAGCCAATTAGTTAACGTTGCTGGATCGGTCGTAGTCTCGCGTCCAGGCAATATGACAAATCAAACAATCGCTCAGAAAGTGGGTAGAAAATAGGGATAATGTTAGCTCTCTTAAACTCGCCAACAGAATTGATTTAAAGCTGAGTTATGCCTGCGACGTACGATCGCTAAGCCAAGAACCCACATCATAAAGCCTGATATTTTTTGTTTCTTCCAGAAGCTGTTTCTTATCCAAATAATGCCTGATCGCTGTTTTATCATTATAGTGCTTAACAAACATCGCCTTGAATCCGATGACCGATGTTAAACGTGTCTCATACGTCTTTCGTAAAGTCTTAAAAGATACATTCCTCTTTAAACCGCTAACTCTCCAGTAATGCGTGAATGCCTTCGATACAAATTTCTTTAGTGAAGTACGGTTTTCATATTCAGGCGAAACGATAAAATCATTCTCCACTACCTTTTCAAATTGAAGGAGGAGTTCTGCAAGGTCTGCGGTGATTGGAGTATAAGAATAGTACCGTTCAACTTTGCTAATACGATTCAATTTGAAGTTAGGGATTTTGAAAAAGTTGTCTTCAATATGCGACCAACGAAGAAGGACAACTCCATCAAGACGCTCGCCAATCAGCAATGATAAAACAAACACTTTCTTGAGCCATGGACGATAATAATTTACCTTATGCGTTCCCCTCGAGCCTTTAATTCCCAAACCATTCTCCTCCGTAATACCAGAAAGGAACAAGTCAAATTCATCGACGGTTATGACCTCTGGATCATAATACACCGTTGGTATCTTCACTTTCTCCAACGGATTCTCCATAACGATCTTAAGATTCATGATTACATAATTGAAAAAATACTTCACAGCCTGCATGTGAGCATTATACGAACGCTGCGAGTAATCCAAACGTTTTAGGAACTTATAGAATTCACTAACGTGATCTTTGGTGATTGATGAGACAAAAATTTCCGCGCCAGTTTTCTTGACAACAGAATGAAAGCGAGTAATGTATCTTGTTTGATCAGCTACATACTCCTTCGTTAGATTTTTCTTCTCCTGTTCAGGTACGCCAATATCCTGCAAGTAGTCCAGATACATCTTTGTAGCATCACGAAGAAAAATATATTTTGACCTCTGGCTTTCATCAACTATTAGACGTAGTTGATGATGGTAGTTGTTAGTCTTCAAAGTAGAACGAAATTCTAGATGTAATGAAAAAGCCTCTTCAACGTCCCGTGTTCGGTAGGACTTAATGCAATTAATGGTTTGGGTTATTGGATTATATATTCTACTCTGAAAGCGCTGTTGTTCTCTATGCTTACAAGGCATGGCTGTGACCGGCTTTTTACAGGCTATACACCATATATGAAGAGACAATCCTCGATACTTCACCGGTAAATACAAACGATTCACTCGGTCGTTTCCAATTTTCTTGCTTACCATAGTGATTGATGATGAGGTGTGTAAAACGTGAGCTATTTTTCGGGCTAAAATGATGTTAAAACGGCAGGAATCTTGAGCCGTTATTTATCGTTATTTTAGCATCGGATTTCCAGGTTAAATTGGCGTCCGGAAAAAAAGGGGAAATGAGCGCAAATTCAGGCCATATTTCACGCTTAAAAAGCGAAGTCAAGCAGCTGCCTAAGAAGGGTTCAAAAAAGAGTTCTTCTGGAGTCGCTTCATTGGCCGCTGCCCGTCTAGTTAATCGCAGACCACTGTTCTGGGATATAAGCCCCGAATCGATAAAAACGGCTCTTCAAAAAAACGACGACTGGGCTATTGTAAGAATATTTCAGTACGGCACTCTCGACGACATTCTCGACTGCATCGAATTGTATGGCAAAAAGAAAGTCACTGCTGTTCTCTCCTCTTCTAAATTGAGGCCGATGGCCTATGCAATGGGTCACCTCTTCCTTGGGGTCGATACTGAAAGTAAGTACTCGTAAAATCCTTATGATTCACAAAAAGACTGTAACGGACCAACTTCTCGAGGTCGCACGAATACTATGCGAACTACCTGCTCTGAATTCTTTCAGGATTGTTGGAGGAACTGCAGTTGCCCTTCAGCTTGGCCATCGCAAGTCCGTCGACATAGATTTCTTTACAAGTGAAAAAGTAGACAAGGAAAAAATACGACGCGTCCTTGAAGGCGCATTCCCGGACAGTAAATTCGATACAAGCGAAGATGCTATCACCTCCGAGATCCAGGGCGTCAAAGTCGAGCTGTTCGACGATTGGAGCACTCCTTTTCTGGAGAAACCGGTAGTTGAAGATGGCCTAAGAATGGCGTCACTCAATGATTTGGCTGCATTGAAACTAGACACTATAATCGGACGGAGAGAAAAAAAAGATTACATCGATCTGCACGTGTTGTTTAAATCACTCACTGCCTCTGAAGTCCTAAAACAATTCAAGCTATACAATCCACAGGCATCAGAAAAGTCAGTGATGTTTGCGCTTGAAGAAGTGAAGGCAGCTCGTGAAAACAAGACAATTCAACCTGCAATGCTCATCGACATTTCATGGAATGACATTGAAAAGTCAATGTTCAATGCGGCAAAAGAATACATTGCTATGAAGCAATCATTGCGCAGAAAGAAGGGGCGAAAAATGTGATTGATGTTTTAATTAAGGTGTTATGTAGCGGTGTCATGTAATGCAGCTTTTTGCATCTCAAGTCCGCAAAAAAATGCTTTTTTGAGCCAAATCCGCATATTTTCCGAGGACTGTTAATCAGGGGGTCCTTGGTTCAAGTCCAAGAGGGGGAGCCAGAGAATCAGCCAGTTACATGAGAGTGTGACTGGCTTTTTTGTGAGTTGCGGTTGTGGTGTTAAGAACTGGTGATAATCAACCAACAAAGCGTTTCATCTCTTCAATTATCAAATCCGTTGATCGTGGAGAATCAAAATCCACATGGCAATCAATCCATTCGTAAACACCTGAATCTGACAAAAGCTTAGCGAATTCCTCCTTCAAATATTCTCTAAGTTTTCTGTCAGCTCGTGCAAGTTCTCCCCAGATTGCACGCCTGTTTTCTAAAACAAAGACAATGTCTTCAAAGTCCTGACTTTGCCGTGGATCTTTGGAGCCACGATCTTTGAACGCCTCCATCTTTGTAGCGATGAAGTACTCTGGGGCAAGGATCTTAATGGTAACATCGTCACCAATAGAATGATCTATCGAATTGCGATACCCATCCGGATACCACACATTTTTAAATCCAATAGCGGTATCAGTTGTCGGCATAAAATCTACTGTAATATCTTTGACTTTATACCTAACACGAACTTTTGAGTTTACATCTGGGGAAAAGCCACGCTTCCTGATCTCTTCCTCAAATTTGGCATGCTGAGCGAAAGTGAGTACTTCGACAATAACATCTACATCATCGGTTTCTCTTACTTCGAAGGCCTCGCGATCGGCGTAGAACGAAAGGGTCGATCCACCAACAAAGACAACCTGATCTTTAATGTCTCCAAGAGCGTGGCAGACTGTCTTAATCCTGGATACGTTATTTTCATGACTCATTGTAATAGGATTCGTTTAAGTTCGTCACTGGCAATCTTTACTTCGCGTACGCGACCTACACGAATTGTATCGACCAAGGCAAGCAACAAATAGAATTTTTCGTCGAGTCGAGCTGCTTCTGCCTGTCGCTCATAAAAGGGCTTGATCGCCTGACCAATAATTTCACCATGAACATCTGGCCAAACGTAATTTGCTTCGCTATGAAAATGACTTTTCATAAAAGGATGGGAATGGGCCGTCGCTAATCCCCTGGTGAGTGCACCAGGCGCCTGCGGGAATACATATTTTAGTCCATGTATAAGAAACTCAACAAGACTGTGTCTGTTCGGATCTTTCTTTCTGAAGCCTATCAAGCCTGCGATGCGACTACGATTCAGAGATTGGGACAATTCGCCAATGCTGATTCGAAGTTCCGTTGACACCGGCTGCATTTGCCAGTCGTCCCGGTTCATGGCTACAATCTTAAGCAGGATTGCCACATCCTGGGGACGCATTCCGTTATGAACTTGCATAATTGGTCAAATTTAGCAATATTTCACATTTCATGAAATATGAAACGTGAAATGTGGCAAATCCGGAGTTGGCTTTTGCGGTAGAACTTTACCTGAAAGATCTTCATCACGTAGAGTGCTTCGCGGTTGAAATCGTCCAGGATGTTCAGGGTTCTGAAAGGTCTTCCATTCATTAGTCTGTCGTACATAAAAGTCCATTGACCACACTCCGTTGGGCTGAACAGACAACGTTAAAGCAGCTTTGGTTCGGGCCTGAAGTCGTCTTTTACTGTTGCGACGTAAGTTCAGATGCATCTGCGTGTATATCCTGTAGACTTTCTTGTGATTCCATTGATGAGCTTACCGCCATATTTACTCTTCCAGTTGTACAGCGTGGCAGAACTGATCCTATGTTCCCTACACAACTCTGCTGCCATGCCCTGGTCATACTGCTCAAAATCGACACAATCTGTGTCTCGGTAAATCGACTCTTAACCATACAATGGTGTCAAGAGAATATCATTTTTTAACGCGATAGAAAGAGTCGGTAAAAAAGTTTGGATTGATAATGAGGTAGTTATGTCGGGACCCTATTTGCATTTCATCAGGAGGTCCAAAGTGAATAACTTTGTTTCTAATGAGCAAAGACTGATGCATTTGAAATGCAATTAAATTCTCAGTCGCTTCTCATCGAGCACAAAGCTTTTCAGAAAACACTATGTCGAAACATCTCGTGAGCCCGGCTCCATGAAACTCTCCGACTTTAATCTTCTCCTTCCCCAGCCCATCCTGACCCGCGGCAGAGACTACTACGAGAACGGTCTCGTCAAAAAACTCGCCGAAAAAGCGAGTAGCAACTATGTGATGTACAGCGCCGCCGTAAAAGGTAGCGACACGTATAAAGTTCAACTGCAGATCGACCAGGCTACTGACGAAATCGTCTTTCATCGATGTACATGTCCCTTTGATGGTGGAATCTGTAAACACGTAGCCGCCGTATTGTTCGCTATCATGGAGACGCCATTCGGTGACTCAGTGAGCGACACAGACTCTCAAAAAAAGAAAGGCGATATGGTTGAGAACATCCTGCGCGAATTATCTGAAGCAGAGACCAAGCAATACTTGCGGGAACTGATGGAAGAAAGACGCGACCTCAGAAAGCACTTCACAGCCTCGTTTATCAGCAAGATCGCTTCCGACAAAAACGACTATAAAAAGATCATCGACCAGTCTATCCAGGGAACACGCGGCGCAAACAGCTTCAGGAATCCATCAGGTGTGTTTCGCGTTATGGAGCCTGTACATAAGTTCCTGGAACAGGCCGAAAGTCATCTTCATACCGGCCAACATAACAAAGCATTTGAAATAACACAGGCTGTACTCGAAAAGCTGATACCGGCACTCCAATACGTAGACGATTCCAACGGATGGGTTGGCGATTGCATCAACGAAGCCGTCCACCTGCAATGGCTGCTTGCGGACGTAAGTGAAGACAAGCCGTTGCGTAAAGAAATGTTCAGCTGGTTTCTCAAGGCCGCGTCACATAAAAAATTCCTGGGGTGGGATTGCTCGTGGGACTTCGCAAAACTGGCAGCCATCACCGCTCCTTCTGCCGGAGCCGAGCAGAGGATCGTGGCAATGACAGAAAGCATCGCACGGAACAGCACACATGGCTCTGAACCTATAGAAAAATATGAGATCGAACAGTCTGCAGAAGTAATGCTCGCTTTCTATCAAACACACAAATCCGAAAAAGATGTTGAATCTTTCATGGCCGAGAATATCGAGCTGGCAAACATCCGCGCTTTAACAGTAAATCGCCTTGTTCAACAGGACAAATTTCAAGACGCTATTACGCTTTGTCGCGAGGGCGTCCAATTGAGTACAAAGGCAAAGCTCCCCGGCGAGGTCAATTCCTGGTATGCGAAAATGTTGGATATCTATTCAAAAACAAATGACCTTTCCGGCATTATTGAATGTGCTGAATATCTATTCCTTAATTCTAACCTTGAGTTGAAATATTATCAGAAACTTAAATCAACCGTGCCGGCCACACAATGGAGAGACTACCAGCCAAATTTACTTGCCCTGTACCGTCGACACTATAAATGGCATGAATTGGCAACGATCTACGCTGAAGAGAATCGCCTTGAAGACGTGATGGATATAATGCGCCTTGCACGATATATTCCGTTGATGCGCGAATTTCAATCATACCTGCTGCCAAAATACTCATTGACCGTTCAACAATTATACTTCGATGTTATTTCGGAGAACCTTGCACAGCATGCGACCAGGAATCACTATCATGAAGCGGTGAAGATCCTGAAAGAAATGAAAGCGCACTTTGACATTACAGGTATACAGCTTTTTGTAATTGACCTGTCTGAAAAATACCGGCACAGACCGGCGTTGCTCGATGAATTAAAAAAAATTGGATAAAATTGCAGTGGGCATCCGCTCGCGACCTGCCTTAAAAAATAAGCGTAACGAATATCTCAGAATCCTTCATCAAAGTCTTCATAAAATCTTTACACTTGGTGTCTTGGCCTATTACATTTCGAACGCGATCGTCAATTCTGCTCACATGAGTTTTCTATGTAGGCCTAACCGGCTCAACGCTGCCACCAGCAGGGAGAAGTGCATCTGCATATTAGACGCGTCCCCAAGGTTGATGGAGCTTGATTGCCGCACTATTGACCAAATGGGATGGGCAAATGCCCTATGCCGGTACAAGGAACTGGCCACAACGGTATCCATTAACGTTCGATCTTAGCTTCAGAATTCACCATTGCCCGGTTTAGCCCTACCGTTTGGGAAAATAAACTGATGCCCAGGGAAACTTATTTTCAATGTTCGCAATCCATTTTTTATATTCGTTTACACTGGTTTCATCTCTTTTGTTCTGAATAAATAATGGAGCCCATCCCAAAGGATAGTACCAGCGAAGCAGCAATTAATTCCTGATTGACAGAAGGTGTTGTTATTTTTTGGACGTTCCGTTCATTTCTTAATTGGCAGGGAGGAAATAAAAAGGCGAGTTGCCCCGCCTTAAATGTTTTCACAACGGAATAATCCTTATTGTGATTTGCTTCAATAAACGAAGATTAAATATATCAATAGTTTGGTCTATAATCCATATGTAGAATGAAAAAAATCCTGGGTCTAGATTTAGGTACAACCTCAATTGGCTGGGCTTTGGTGAATGAGGCTGAGTCACCAGATGAGCGTAGCTCGATTATCCGGACTGGAGTTAGGGTGAATCCGCTCACAGTGGACGAGCAGACCAATTTTGAAAAAGGTAGATCAATAACAAGTAATGCAGATAGAACGCTAAAGCGCAGCATGCGCAGAAATTTACAGCGCTATAAACTTCGAAGAAATAATCTCATCGCAATCCTGAAGCTCCATAAAATCATTACCGATGAAACCATACTTGGTGAACAAAATAACTTCTCAACTTTTAAGACTTATGAGAGCCGAAGTGATGCTGCGACCAAGCAGATACCATTAGAAGACTTTGCAAAAGTCCTTTTGATGATCAATAAAAAACGCGGATACAAAAGCAGCCGGAAGGCTAAGAATCAGGATGAAGGCCAATTGATTGACGGAATGGATATAGCCCGGAAACTCTATGATGCAAATTTAACGCCCGGGCAATTCGTTTTTCAACTTCTAAAAGAGGATAAAAAATACATCCCTGAATTTTACAGATCTGATTTGCAATCCGAGTTCGACAGAATATGGGCTTTTCAAAAAGCGTTTTATCCGGAGACATTAGTGGACACAAACAAGGAATCACTTACAACACTAAGTAAGACCCTTACTCGGGATTTTTTTCAGAAGAAACTGAATATAGATTTAGCAGAAATTAAGGGGAAAGACGACAGAAAGTTCAAGCCATATGAATGGCGAGTGCTGGCTCTGACTAATCAGATGTCCATTAATGAATTGGCATATGTCTTCGCGGAGATTAATAATCAGATCACTAATTCCAGTGGCTATTTAGGGGCAATCAGCGACCGAAGTAAGGACTTGTATTTTAATAAGATCACAGTCGGTCAATATCTCTATAATCAGGTGAAGCAAAGTCCGCATGCCCGATTGAAGGGGCAAGTATTTTATCGTCAGGATTACCTTGACGAGTTTGATAAAATATGGGAAATGCAAGCAAAACACCACAAAGAGCTTACTCCCGAACTGAAAACAGAAGTCCGTGATATTGTTATTTTCTTTCAACGAAAACTTAAAACCCAAAAGAGACTTATAAGTTTTTGCCAATTTGAAAGTAAGCCGATTGAAGTATTCGAGAATGGCAAGAGGAAAATCAAGACCCGTGGAATGCGAGTATCTCCAAGGTCGTCCCCTCTTTTTCAGGAGTTTAAGATATGGCAGACACTGAACAACATCGAAGTTACGCACAAGAAAACCAGGGAGAAAAGGTTGCTTGATGTTGAGGAACGGAAAATACTGCATTCCGAATTGAGCATCAGACCCAAATTATCGAAATCCGAAACCTTAAAACTGTTGTTTAAGAATTCATCCGAACTGGACTTAAACTATAAGGACATTGATGGGAATCGAACCGGATCATCAATATTCGAAGCGTTTAAGAAGATTGTTGAAATCTCCGGCCATGATGTTGATTTTGACGGCCTGGATGCGAACAAAACTTCTCTCGTCATTAAAAATTTTTTTGAAACCTTGGGGATCAATACATCAATCCTCTTTTTTGATTCTTCACTGGACGGCAAAGCACTTGAAGATCAGCCCATGTTCCAACTTTGGCATCTGATCTATTCTTATGAAGATGATAATTCCCCAACAGGCAATCAGCGACTTCTTTCCCTTCTCAAAGAGAAATATGGCTTTGAAAAGGAATATGCACTGATCATTTCGAATGTTTCATTTTCAGACGATTACGCAAATCTGAGCTCAAAGGCGATTCGTAAAATTCTGCCTTATCTGAAAGAAGGAAACTCATATGACGTAGCTTGTGCGCTTGCAGGATATAACCACTCTAGTTCCTTAACTCGCGAGCAAAGACAAGAAAAAGTGTTAAAGGATAAACTTGAAATTCTTGAGAAAAACAGTTTACGTAATCCGGTGGTTGAGAAGATCTTAAATCAAATGGTCAATGTGGTCAATGCTATTATTGATGAGTTAGGAAAGCCTGACGAAATAAGACTTGAACTTGCGAGAGAGTTGAAAAAGAATGCAGAGGAGCGGAAAGAACTCAACGAGAGCAGCATCAAAGCCAAAGATGATCATGAAAAACTCCGATCTACTTTGCAGTCAGAATTTGGACTCACCTACGTAAGCAGAAAAGACATCATACGATTCAAGTTGTACCTGGAGTTAAGGGGAAATGGTTTTAAGACACTCTATTCAAACACCTACATTAATCCCGCTCAATTATTCTCAAAGGAGTTTGATGTTGATCATATAATACCACAATCCAGATTGTTCGATGATTCTTTCTCCAACAAGACCCTTGAGCTAAAATCTCACAATATTGAAAAAGGAAAGAGAACTGCGTATGAGTATGTAAAAGAAAAATATGGAGATCACGGATTGGAGCAATATAAGCAACGGGTTGCAAGCCTGTATAGATCAACCAAAAATGCGGATGAGCAGGATGCCACGGTCAAAAGCAAAGATCCGCGAATTAGCAAAGCAAAGCACAACAAACTTCTGATGTTAAGCAGCGAAATACCTGAAGGGTTTATTGACAGAGATATTCGCGACACTCAATACATCGCAAGAAAAGCGAAGACAATGCTCGAAGAGTGTTTCAGGGAGGTTGTCTCTACTACTGGCAGCATAACACAGAGATTGCGTGAAGACTGGCAATTGGTGGATGTTTTACAGGAGTTGAATTGGGAGAAATATAAGTCACTAGGATTGACATTCTACGAGACCAACCGAGAAGGCAACAAACTAGCTCGAATCACTGGATGGACAAAACGTAACGATCACCGTCACCATGCTATGGACGCTCTAACTGTGGCATTCACTAAGCTCAATCATGTTCAATATCTAAATAACCTGAATGCACGGAGCGACAAAGCTGGAAGCTTCTATGGAATAGAACAAAAGGAATTGTACCGTGACGAGCGGAACAGGCTACGATTTAAACCACCAATACCGCTGGACGATTTTCGAGCCGAAGCGAGGGAACATTTGGAGAATACCTTGGTTTCATTCAAAGCAAAAAACAAGGTAACGACTAAGAACAAGAATAAATACAAGATCAAAGATCAGTCGGCTGAGAAAATTGAATTAACCCCCAGGGGGCAGCTTCATCTTGAAACCGTTTACGGTAGCATGCAACAGTATTTCTCGCAGGAAGAAAAGGTTAACGGTAGCTTTGACAAGAGCAAGATTAACAAAATATCGAGGCAGATATACAAGGTTGCACTACTTGAGCGATTAAAAGAATTCGGTGGCGATCCCAAGAAAGCATTTGCCGGAAAGAACAGTCTGGACAAACGACCAGTCTACCTCAATAATCTCAAAACTCAGAAGATACCGGAAAAAGTTAAGCTGGTATGGCAGGCTCCGGTATACACTATTCGGAAAAACATATCACCAGAGCTATTCAAGGATTCAAAAAAGAACGATGATTTTGCAAACAGAGTCGAAGATATTTTCGATAAAGCTGTTAAGGATGCTCTGAAAAAACACTATGCCCAAATCAAACATCAAGTAGACGAATTCAATCAAGGCGTTTCGAAAGAAAAGGAAAAGAAGAAAGTACTGGAAACTGCATTTTCTAATCTTGACGAACGTCCGATCTGGCTAAACAAGGACAAAGGCCTAAGCATAAAGAGAGTAACTGTAAAAGGAATAAATACCGTCTCTGCTCTTCATGACAAAAGGAACAAGGATGGTCAACTTATTCTTGATGAAAACGGGAATAAGATTCCTGTAGATTTTGTCAACACTGGAAACAATCATCACGCAGCAATTTATAAAGACAGGGACGGATCATTACATGAATGCATTGTGTCATTTTATGAAGCGTTGGAGAGGGTAAATCAAGGCCTTCCGGTTGTTAATAAAACCATGAATCAAAGTGAAGGTTGGCAATTCATACTTACAATAAAGCAAAATGAATATTTTGTTTTTCCAAATGAGAAGACCGGGTTTGTTCCCTCTGAAGTTAATATGTTCGATCAGAGTAACTATCGCTTGATCAGCCCAAACTTATTCAGAGTTCAAAAGATAGGTTCATTACTTTCCGGATTTTGGTTCAGACATCATTTGGAAACTACAGTTGATGCGAAAAAGGAGTTAAAGGGAATTACATTTAAAGTAATTCAAAGCCTGAAAAATATGGATGGAACGATTAAAGTTAGGATTAATCACATCGGTAAGATCGTTCACGTAGGTGAGTATTAAAGAACTCTTTACTAACGGATATGATTAAACGCACCCTCTACTTCGGCAACCCGGCATACCTGAGCAGAAAAAATGACCAGTTGGTAATACGGCTGCCAGAGGTAGAAAAGAATAACACCTTGCCTGACCTTTTTAAGAAAGAAGCGCAAGCAACTATTCCAATTGAAGACATTGGTGTGGTAATCCTGGACGAGCAACGTCTTATCATTACTCAAAACCTCATTGAAGGGCTTATCGAGAATAATGTTGCACTAATCACTTGCGACAAAACGCACCACCCAACTGGGCTCATGCTAAACCTGGCTGGAAACAAACTTCAATCCGCAAAATTCAAAGCCCAACTCGGAGGTAGTGTTCCGCTCAATAAACAACTATGGCAACAGACCATTAAAGCCAAACTGACAAATCAGGGTTCATTGCTTAAGCGGTTTGGAATTGAGGCTGGTAACATGATGAAATGGGCGAGTGAAGTGAAATCTGGGGATCCGGAAAATCTGGAAGCACGAGGTGCAGCCTATTATTGGAAAAATCTCTTTCCGCAGGTCAAAGATTTCCGGCGTGAACGCGAAGGCATTCCGCCAAACAATCTGTTGAATTACGCTTATGCCATTCTTCGGGCGGTGGTAGCGCGAAGCCTCGTGGGATCAGGGTTGCTGCCAACCCTTGGCATTCATCACCGCAATCAGTACAATCATTACTGCCTGGCCGATGACATTATGGAACCATACCGGCCGTTTGCAGATGCGCTGGTTTGCGAGATTATCAAAAATGGGGAAGACCCTGCCGAACTGAGCTCCTCCATTAAACGCCAACTGCTCGGTATCGCCACGGTAGATGTGGTTTTTGAAGGAGAACGTAGTCCATTAATGATTGCCACCCAGCGCACGACCGCATCGTTGGCCAGGTGTTTTGAAGGCTTGGAGAAGAAAGTGCTGTATCCCGGGTTGCCAACCTAGTTGTATGCGTCTCAACGAATACCGGATTATGTGGGTAATGGTATTTTTTGATCTGCCGGTCGACACAAAGACAGACCGGAAGAACTATACGGACTTCCGAAAGAGTATGCTGAAGGATGGCTTTACCATGTTTCAGTTCAGCGCCTACCTCCGGCACTGCGCCAGTAATGAAAATGCCGATGTTCACGTGAAAAGGGTCCAGAAGAACCTGCCTCCGAAAGGCCATGTTGGCATCCTTACCATTACAGACAAGCAATTCGGAATGATGAAGATTTATTATGGTCCGGATGAAAAAGAAAAGCCTCCGATACCCCAGCAGCTTGAGCTTTTTTGAGGTTCCGGAGGCTCGTTTGACAACTTTAAGTCCTTTTTTGACTCCTGGATGTGCTTTTAACTTGCTGATACACAGAGTTAAAAAGCATAGTCAGTTGTCAAAGATCGTTTGTTGAAAGCAAATCACAACTGAAAACGTTATGCACCCTTTTATTTGTTTGTTGTCAAAGATCGTTTGTTGAAAGCAAATCACAACCCCTCTCAAGTCCTACATTCAAACAAGGAAGTTGTCAAAGATCGTTTGTTGAAAGCAAATCACAACTGTGTCGCCTTCGCGCTGATCTCTTCGCCTGTTGTCAAAGATCGTTTGTTGAAAGCAAATCACAACCTGCTCCCATTTTGGAAATGGAATCATCCGGTTGTCAAAGATCGTTTGTTGAAAGCAAATCACAACTGCCTGGCTGATTGCCTTTGTATTGGCGGCAGTTGTCAAAGATCGTTTGTTGAAAGCAAATCACAACTGGCGATCTGCTGCCTGTATCAGGTTTCTTGTTGTCAAAGATCGTTTGTTGAAAGCAAATCACAACTAAAGACATTTTGGCTGATAAAATGGATAAGTTGTCAAAGATCGTTTGTTGAAAGCAAATCACAACCGGGATCAATCACACCGTAGCCGGGTTCAAGTTGTCAAAGATCGTTTGTTGAAAGCAAATCACAACGTTTCTTTTGTGAGTGACTTCGTGCTGAGTGTTGTCAAAGATCGTTTGTTGAAAGCAAATCACAACATTCGTCCCATTTGAAGTCAAAGTCATACTGTTGTCAAAGATCGTTTGTTGAAAGCAAATCACAACACCTTTAGGATATGGACATGGAGATGGATGTTGTCAAAGATCGTTTGTTGAAAGCAAATCACAACTTCTGTCATTTCAGGTGTTGAGAGGATGTCGGTTGTCAAAGATCGTTTGTTGAAAGCAAATCACAACTCGCGTCCATCGGCACGTAGGTCTCTATAGTTGTCAAAGATCGTTTGTTGAAAGCAAATCACAACCATATCACTTCTGTTTAGTTGCTTTCAAAAGTTGTCAAAGATCGTTTGTTGAAAGCAAATCACAACTGATTCCCAACGCAGATAAGATTGAAACTTGTTGTCAAAGATCGTTTGTTGAAAGCAAATCACAACGCTGCCGCGCTTCTAGCCGCACAACCTACGGTTGTCAAAGATCGTTTGTTGAAAGCAAATCACAACCCTATATTTAATTGAGCACCCCCACCAACCGTTGTCAAAGATCGTTTGTTGAAAGCAAATCACAACATTAGTTGTGTTGTTTTTCCGATATGTTTTTGTTGTCAAAGATCGTTTGTTGAAAGCAAATCACAACTGTAAAGGCAGCGATGAAGAACGCGACAACGTTGTCAAAGATCGTTTGTTGAAAGCAAATCACAACTTATGAATCGTCTGCGCAAGCACCATTCGGTTGTCAAAGATCGTTTGTTGAAAGCAAATCACAACTCCCGTTCACAGCCGTTCTCGGAGGTGTGAGTTGTCAAAGATCGTTTGTTGAAAGCAAATCACAACCTGTTCCCTGCAATCCGCCTTGTAACGAAAGTTGTCAAAGATCGTTTGTTGAAAGCAAATCACAACTTTCATTTGTAACGTATTTTTTTGATTAAGGTTGTCAAAGATCGTTTGTTGAAAGCAAATCACAACCGTAATTGAGTTGCCCGAATGAAGGCGCTGGTTGTCAAAGATCGTTTGTTGAAAGCAAATCACAACACATCCAATCCCCCCCCGTTGATCTGCTGGTTGTCAAAGATCGTTTGTTGAAAGCAAATCACAACTTCGAGGCTGTCCTGTGAATAAAGCTGCTCGTTGTCAAAGATCGTTTGTTGAAAGCAAATCACAACTTAGGTCCGCGAGATCCATTGTCAGCCTTTGTTGTCAAAGATCGTTTGTTGAAAGCAAATCACAACCACCGTTGTTCATCAGCGCAATTATCGTTGTTGTCAAAGATCGTTTGTTGAAAGCAAATCACAACTACTTGTATCGCTGCCATGTCCCTACTGTAGTTGTCAAAGATCGTTTGTTGAAAGCAAATCACAACTACCGGGCCTAAGGGCATACCGAGAGGACCGTTGTCAAAGATCGTTTGTTGAAAGCAAATCACAACTCCACAATCTAAAGACAAAAAACTATGTCAGTTGTCAAAGATCGTTTGTTGAAAGCAAATCACAACTCACGGATGCGAAAGCATTAGGCAATGCCGGTTGTCAAAGATCGTTTGTTGAAAGCAAATCACAACCCACAATTTCACATACAAGGCGATGCACGGGTTGTCAAAGATCGTTTGTTGAAAGCAAATCACAACAGTGGCATTTATTGCTAATTGTTCTGCGGGGTTGTCAAAGATCGTTTGTTGAAAGCAAATCACAACTTATAAACTCTATGGCAAAGCACACCCCCGGTTGTCAAAGATCGTTTGTTGAAAGCAAATCACAACTGATGTTCTTGATACCTGACAACTTCTTAAGTTGTCAAAGATCGTTTGTTGAAAGCAAATCACAACTATAGCGGTTGACTTGCGGGAGTGTGTGCAGTTGTCAAAGATCGTTTGTTGAAAGCAAATCACAACAGAATCAATCAACTAGTTAAAAACTGTTAGGTTGTCAAAGATCGTTTGTTGAAAGCAAATCACAACTCACTGCGTGTTTCTTCTCGTTCTCTCGGGGTTGTCAAAGATCGTTTGTTGAAAGCAAATCACAACCTGGAACAGTGTTTCACGCGACGAGGTACGGTTGTCAAAGATCGTTTGTTGAAAGCAAATCACAACTGGAAAGACTCGTGTATATTTTACTTCGTTAGTTGTCAAAGATCGTTTGTTGAAAGCAAATCACAACTAAGCATGAACTTGATCAAGAAATGCTAAAGTTGTCAAAGATCGTTTGTTGAAAGCAAATCACAACGTTTAACGAATTCTTCTAGCACGTATGCTCGTTGTCAAAGATCGTTTGTTGAAAGCAAATCACAACTAAGACTATCTGCAGTGATCTAGGCTTCAAAGTTGTCAAAGATCGTTTGTTGAAAGCAAATCACAACCTCTATGCTTTGGGAGTCGACGCGCGCAAGTTGTCAAAGATCGTTTGTTGAAAGCAAATCACAACACATATCAAGGAGGAACCACCGGTTTAGTAGTTGTCAAAGATCGTTTGTTGAAAGCAAATCACAACTAATGAAGGTTCACGAAGAATTCGGGCCGGAGTTGTCAAAGATCGTTTGTTGAAAGCAAATCACAACTCACATACCGATAGGTGCCTTCTACGCACATGTTGTCAAAGATCGTTTGTTGAAAGCAAATCACAACTCTTATAGTCTTCAAAAGGCAGCAAACATTGTTGTCAAAGATCGTTTGTTGAAAGCAAATCACAACCCATCAAAGTTCAGGTATTCGACGGAGAATGTTGTCAAAGATCGTTTGTTGAAAGCAAATCACAACCCCTGCAGATTCCTGTTGATTGGGAATCATGTTGTCAAAGATCGTTTGTTGAAAGCAAATCACAACATAAGGACTGTGCTTCCGGTGAAGCCTATAGTTGTCAAAGATCGTTTGTTGAAAGCAAATCACAACCCCGGGGATGATGGTAATGAAAATGATCTTGTTGTCAAAGATCGTTTGTTGAAAGCAAATCACAACTTAAGGTATCGGGTGCCTTTCTGCAACTGCGTTGTCAAAGATCGTTTGTTGAAAGCAAATCACAACTCTTTGAAGGCTTTGTCCATTTCCTTGTTGGTTGTCAAAGATCGTTTGTTGAAAGCAAATCACAAAGCATCCGGGCTGCTTTTCGGCAATTGGATCAATCCCATGTTTGGCGTGCGAAACAAGACGTTCCGTATGATGGTTATCCAACCTGAAGACAATAACATCGTCACAGAAATCACGGCCAGCGTTAACTGAAAGGAAAAGTCGTCAACCAGTTCCAGGCTCCTGGCTACGGTGCAAAGAACCAGACTGAACTCACCGATTTGCGAAAGCAGGGCACCGGCGTAAACGCTGTTTTTCCATGTCTCCTTAAACAATTTGAACACACACGCATTGATGAGACTATTAATACCGAAGATCAATATCACCAGGGTAGTAATGAGTGTGATGTGTTCCATCACGAACCCCCAGTCTAACTGCAGGCCTATTGACAAAAAGAATAGCGACAGGAAAAATACACGAAAAGGAACCAGGGTATGGTCCAGCCATTTCATGGACTGGTTCTGCGAGATGATAACGCCAGCGAACATGGCTCCCATAGCGGCCGAAAGGTGCAGCATGCTCGTGATCCACGCAAACCCGAAGCACAATAGCAGCCCGATAAAGACCTGTAGATCATGATCAGGCTGAACGTTAACAAGACCTGACGGAAACAATTTTCTTTTTAGCATCACCATTCGCAGTAACAATATAAAAACGACGGTTACCACCACGCCAGGAACTAACTGTCCAATATTCGACTCTCCGTGAGCCAGGAAGTTTAATATCATGATCATCGGAACAATCAGGAAATCCTGCAGTATCAATATACCGGTAGTGAGATTGCCGAGCCGCGAATTGATTTGATTATTCTTATGCAGGTATTCCAGGATGATGGCAGAACTGCTTAAGCTGATAATGAAGCTGAATAAAACGATCCGCTCAGTAGACCAGTCCAACTGATGACCAATTACGGCGATAAAAATGAAGCTCAGAATTAACTGAACGAATACACCAATCGCCGACGCCCGTAGATTTTTCACCAGGGCCGTTACTTCAATTTCGGCCCCGATGAAAAACATTTGTATGATCAGACCAAGAGATCCTATCTGGGCAACGGTCGTTACATCAGTAAAGAGTTTCAATCCATGAGGTCCAAGCAAGATTCCTGCAATGATGTAGGCGCTGAAATAGGGTTGACGGAAACGCTTCAGCAGCCAACTCAGTAAAAGGATACTGAGAAGCATGCCTACAATGCCTTTCAATAAATGCTCACCGGGTTCAAGCACGAATAAGCCGCGTTTGGATTTTTAAACATTCAGTTACTGCTCCTGTTATCGTTGTGCAGTTCAGGAAGATTTACCTGTTGGCAATGCTGTGGACAGTCTTCCGACATTCATTTTCCCTTTTATCTTATCCCAAAAAGTTTCCAATCGCTCGGTTTCTCTCGGGCCGCTCTCGGGGCCAAGAACTTTGACCACGGTGTGTTTCCTTGTCTTTTCTTTTTTCTCAACGGTGATGGTAAGAAGTCCATGTCTGCATTTTGCCTGGATACGATCCGTATCGATACCGTCGGGAAGAATGATGGAATATTTAAAACTGCCACGACTCAAATTTTTAATACTCTCATTTGATTTCGTGTGCCTCTTTGTTGAAATAACAAGTACACGACCCTCCATATGAATACTGAGATCGTCTTTGCTCATTCCGGGAACGGGGACATTGGCCATAAAACTGTTCGCTTCCTCGTGCCATTGTGTGTTCAACAGGTCGCGATCGCTGACAAGGTACTGATTAGTAAATGCTACGTCAGCGGAATCGTGAAGGAGCCGGGATAAAGAATGAAATGGTTGGATATGTGTTTTCATAAAATTATCATGTTAAAGATGAGTTAAGAAAACAATTACAAATCGAAGGATAGTGTGGAATGACTGGTAGGAGGAAAGAAAGACAATTGGATTTGTCAGACCACAGCTATCCATGATTTTTATGTATGCACGTGCGCGATTTGACTAGCGCGCTTAATTAGCCAATAGTAATCTGCTTGACCGGCTTTACTTTCGCTTCGTCTCTCTTCGGCACGGTGATGTGAAGAATGCCATCGGCATAACGCGCAGTGATCTTTTCACCCTGCACTTGGTTGTCGGGCAATGTAAAACTGCGTTGGAAAGACTGATAGTTGAATTCTCTGCGTGTATAGTTTCCGCTGTCATCGTGTTCTTCGTGTTTTTCTTCGCGTTGTGAAGAAATGGTGAGCACGTTGTTGTCCAGTTCCACTTTGAATTCATCGCGCTTCATACCGGGAGCGGCAACCTCGATGAGGTAGTCTTCATTGGTTTCCCTGACATTCACGGCAGGTAGCGTAGCTGAATAGTTTCTGTTGGCTAATGTTGAATCCGCCCAGTCCCGGCTAAAGAAATCCTCGATCAGCGAAGGAAGGGATGGAAACAAAGTAGCATTTTGTCTTACTAAGGTTTTCATAACTTGATTCTCCTTTCAAGATTTAGTTAAACATGTTGATTTTAGAAGTTGATTTTTAAAATCGCGATTTGGCTGACCCTTCCCAAAATGTATGCCTTCCTGTAAGTGGCTAAAAGGTGGCTAAAAATTCTGTCAAAAATTCAGCATTTCGTTTTTTAATGACCAGGTTAACGTCCAAAAATTCAGAAGATTTAAGTAGGAGGTAAAATGTCAAAAAGTCACCATGACAGTCCCGTCCTGTACGCGGACTGCATGTTATAATGTCCAGCGGCTGCGGCCCGAAGTTGCACAGAAATTGCTGGCGAGGTTTTTCGTCAAAGAAAATAAAGGCTATGAAATCACTTTTTAACAAGGGTGCACTTTCTGCCAGGCGGAGGGTCACCAATGGAAACACTTCACAACTTTTTCGCGCAGGGACTTTAGGGGTGATGATGACGGTATTAGCCCTCCTGGTTTCCTCATGCGATAAGGATTCCAAGGGCCAAACAGCGGATCTTAAAAAGAATCAAACCGACAGCGTGATCAAACCTAAAATTGACATCAAGGTGAACAGGCGCTTCGATGAAAAAGGCAACATGATCGGATTTGATTCTACCTATACGTCCTATTATACAAATATCAGCGGAGACACCTCACGGATGGACAGTTTGATGGGAAGTTTTGATCGTTACTTCAGAACTGATCATTCCCTTTTTTTCAGGGACCAGTTTGATCCTTTATTTTTTAATGACTCTACCCGCTATCCCGATTTTTTTCATGATGACTATTTCATGAGACGATATGAATTAAATGACCGGTACATGCGCGGTATGATGCAGCAAATGGATTCGATCAAGAACAAATTTTACAAAGAGCATAGTAAAGTGGAAAAGAAGCGAAAGACCTGAAGTCTGTGTGATGTAGTAGACGGCAACACGATTTTGAGGATCATTCTGATTCCTTAAATGAATGAGGCCGTCATCGAATAAACATAATGCTGGCCCATTTTCTTGAAAACCAATCATCTCCGCGTGTTTTCAAAATAAACCGGTGAAAAGTGATTTTAAATGACTATCTTGCAGCGTCATTACAAGTTCCTATCACTTCTTTCCCACAAATTTTCTTTTTTTCAACGTGTTTCGTCGCCTGCATCCGGCGGTGAAGCATTCTGTAATTATTATTCACCAAACTATTTTACATGCGACAACTTAAGATCAGTAAACAGATTACCAACCGCGAGAGTCAATCCCTCGATAAATACTTACAGGAAATAGGAAAGGTAGCTCTGATTACGGCTGAAGTTGAAGTAGAACTTGCCAAAAGAATTAGAGAAGGTGACCAGGTGGCACTGGAAAAGCTGACTAAGGCTAATCTTCGCTTTGTGGTGTCCGTAGCCAAGCAGTACCAGAATAACGGGCTCACGCTAGGGGATCTTATCAACGAAGGCAATCTTGGCCTGATTAAAGCAGCGACGAGGTTTGATGAAAAAAGAGGTTTTAAATTTATTTCTTACGCCGTGTGGTGGATTCGTCAATCAATCATACAGGCCATGGCAGAACAATCACGAATTGTAAGGTTACCATTAAACCGCATAGGTTCGCTTTCAAAAGTTTCTAAGACATTTGCTGCGTTGGAACAGAAGTTTCAACGCGAGCCGTCGACCGAAGAAGTGGCCGACGCGATTGGAATAACTGCCGATGAGGTGCTCGATAGTTTGAGAATAGCGGGCAGACATGTTTCCGTCGACGCGCCGTTTTCCCAGGGAGAAGAAGGTAGTTTACTCGACGTCCTGTCCGATGCCAACGAATCCAACCCGGAGTCGTTTATGATCGCTGAGTCGCTTATCCATGAAGTACAACGATCGCTGGCAACCTTGACAACGCGAGAAGCCCAGGTAGTTAGTTTGTATTTCGGTCTGAACAGCAAACAGTCGATGACCCTGGAAGAGATTGGTGATAAGTTTGATCTCACGCGTGAGCGTGTTCGACAGATCAAGGAAAAAGCAACAAGACGCTTAAGGCATACGTCCAGAAGCAGCACCTTAAAATCCTATCTCGGTCAATAGTCAGGTCGTGCAGTAATACACCTCGACGTATGGTCGTCAAATACAGTGAGTTTTTTTTTAATTTTAATTTTTATACAATGCAAGGAGTAGTAAAGTTTTTCAATGAAGCCAAGGGATTTGGATTCATTAAGCCATCAAATTCATCAACAGACATTTTTGTTCACGTTTCCGGTCTTGTCGACGAGATCCAGGAGAACGACAAGGTGACCTATGATGAGGCGACTGGTAAAAAAGGGTTGAACGCCGTGAATGTTACAAGAATAATGGACTAAGATTCTCGTTTTTATAACATAGAAAAGATCGGCCTTTCAGCCGATCTTTTTATTTTACCGGAACATTGCAGGGATCGTGAAAATACTGCGCACGAATTCGGGCAAGAGACCGTTCCCTTTTGCGACTCCGGTTACTGGCGAGAATGTCGTGAGTATCGCCGGTAAGGCCAGCAAAAGAATAGAAGTTGCCAACTGACTTTACTCGGCGAAATCATTAGGCGCCGCGCAACGGCGCCAATACTCCATGATCGCACTGATCGTTTTCTCCAACTCGTCCATCGAATTCGGTTTTACGAAGAATCCCTGTACCGACAGACTGTAGGCATCGATGACAGACTTTTGATTGGATGCAGTGGAGAAGAATAGATACGGGATACATTTGTTGCTCAACTTTGAATCTGTTTTCAGTTTCTCCCTTAAAGCGAAGCCATTTAGTTTTGGCATGTTGATATCCGACAGAATTAGAAAGGGTAACTCATCGGAGGAGGTTATATGATCCAACGCTTGCTGCCCATCATGAAAAAAGAGGACCTTGTTTTGGTAATTTAATTTTTGAAATATCTCTGTGAGAAAGTCCCGATCATCGGAATCATCTTCAATGACAATAACCGGACCGTTCTTATTAAGAATAATTTCCTTTCGTGATTCTTTCATAACTCTAAGCATTAAATGTTCGGTTTTTAAATGACTTATAAACTACCCGTGGAATTGATTTGATGCAACCATAGCAACCAGAATAGTGTAATCAGCCCGGTAGAAACACTGTAAATGTAGCTGCTTTGCGCTCTTCCCCGTACCCATAGATAAAACCGAAATAACAGTTTAAAGTTATAGACCGTTTTCAGGGGGCTTACAAGTGAGTCGGATCTTTTTAACGTCTGGAAATACGGAGAAAGAAAAGTTGGGTATCGCTTCACAAAAGGTTCTCAAGGTGAGACTAACCTTCGTTAGGTACTCTCAATCACTGACGTAAGAATTATGTGAAAAACTAAAAAATGGCCTGAACAACCAAAATTCAGGCCTGAAAAGCCGCCTTTTTCTTTGAATCAGATAAAGGCCGAATCCTCGCCGGGAATTTTATATAAATCGTATTATCCGGTAACTAGTTTACATCCCAGTTTTGGGACGCAAAAAAATCTGCCAAAAGTCGCCGTATACTTGCATATCGAATCACAGAAAACGACAACAACAAACACAACAATGATACGATTTAAAATCAGGACCGCGTACTTGAAATTTTTGATCTGGGTTGGGGTAGCTTTCTCACGTATGACAAGACAAGAGTTGAGGCAGGAGTTGTTCCTCGTGAGAATCCTTTTTACAAACGTATACCTGAAACAGTCTCTGCAGGATAAGATCACCTCAGTGTCGAGATTGATCGAGATCTTTGTGAATGACCACGGTTTTATCCCTAAACAAATGCTCAGCGTTCTTTATATTATGAATATAGCCCTGAACCGCGAAGTAGTGTTAGATTTTGAAAAGTCATATCAGAGAGACATGGACGACTTCAGGGAGATCGATGCCGTGTGAATGGCTTTTTCATTTTTCAAACCCTCATCGTCTTCTCCGTCCACCTCTTCAAGTCCTCCTCATAATGTGTGATCAATATCAGTGTCGTATCATCCGACAGGTACCTCTGTAAATATTCAGAAACACGGTCGCTGACATCCGGGGACAAGAACTGAAAGGGCTCGTCGAGTAACAGTATCTCTTTGTCGTTTATGAAACATCGCATCAGCGATGCAAGCTGGAGCTGTCCCGACGAAAGTTGTCGTATGGGTTGATCTATGAACGATACTTTAAAGAACTCAACCAGTTCATCCAGCTTCGAGGCATTCGAAGATCCTTTCAGAATATATTCGCGCGCCGTTTGCGTCATCGCGCCCGCATCCAAAAAGCTCATCAGCTCCGGACCCATATAGTTGATGCGCTCTTTTATCTGCCAGATAGATTCACCAGTACCCCTCCTCTTTCCAAATAAATAAACCTGCTGACTGTAAGCCAACGGGTGATCGGCGAAGATGATACTGAACAACGTCGTTTTTCCCGATCCATTCGATCCTATCAGCGCCCATCGGTCGCCACGATTCACAGTCCAATTAAAGTCGTTAAGGATAACCGTGTCACCATACTGGATCTTCAGATCTTTGATCTCAACAACGACATCCGAGTTCGAAGACTGCTGGTGTTTCTGCGACGTGATTGCTCTCGGTGTTACATCGTCACTAACAGTTTCTGTTCCCGCAATACGAAGGTCTTCAAGTATCAAACGATGTTTAATGCACTTCGGCAACTCGTGACCATGGTCTGCGATGATCACCTGCATCGAATAAGCCTCCACAACGAAATCAATAAAATCACAAAAGTCACGACGACTCTGGCGATCCAGTCCTTCGAATGGATAATCGAGAAGCAAAAGCTTTGGGCGGTGATGCAACAGTCGCTGAAGGATCAAAACTTTTTTCAGCTGGCCATTCGAGAGGTGTTTGATCTCGCGATTGAGCAACGGCTCCAGATCGAAACTCTGCGGAACATCGAGCGAAATAAAATGATGAACATCTCCTTTGAGAACATCGCGAACCTTTACGTGTTTGATCTCATCGCCCAAAGAATAGTAACGCTGCTGATAATAGACATCGGACTCTTTTGGGAACAACGCCTGCGCCGAGTGCGTCGGAATGTATTGAATGAATTGCCGCTTCTGGTCGAACTGTTCATCCCACGTAACGCCGGTGATGAAGTCGTAGTAAACTTCACCTTTCTGCGCATGATGCCGGCTGCTAAGAATTTCGAGCAGGGATGTTTTGCCGGATCCGTTCGCGCCGCTTACAACCCAATGCTCGCCCGTGTTGATCTTCCAGGTAAGATCTTCGAAGATCTTCTTTCCGGATTTAATAGTATAGATGTTCCGAAGCTCGATCATGTCTATTTCGTGATCTTCCCTCCCAGCCTCCAGCCACATGGTTTCAGCCCGGCTTTCATCATAGTTCTTTTCGAGATCGTATTGTCGATATTCGTTCGCGCTGCAGGCACACGACCGATATTATATGCAACTTTCTTCAGCTCCTGCACAAAGAAACTTCCGTAACCCTTGCGACGATGCTCCTCCTCGATCCCATAATAGATATCAGCATACGGAAAATTGTAGTTTAGCAACAATCCACCTTTGCCTACAATTACATTTTTGTGTTTCAAGACGTAAGGGCGATCAAATTTATTATCGGATTTATCGCTAACTAATCCGGCACCTTCTATCACAATGGAAGACGTAAAATCTTCTTCAAATAATATCGCCTCCGCATAAATACCGGTAGCAAACTCGAAGAGCATCTCCGAAAGGAATGGATCGTTGCTCTGGCATTCTATGTACGATGTGTTCGTTGCTTCGATAAATTTTGCAAAGATCTCATGAGCATCTTTACGATATTCCTCTTCGAGGTAAAATTCCATGATGGAATCGCGCTCTTCGCGTTTGTCTTTTCCCCACACGGCGCCGTAACCGGCTACCGACCGATCGGTAGTAAACAGCCATGTATCGGCCCAACCAAATAAATGACATTTATCGTAGGTGAATTGATTGTCGATCGCTGCGAGAAATTTCATTCGCAGATCTCCAAGTTCTTTCAGTGCTACTTTTCTTATGATCATGAAATAATATGACAGCCACAATATAGCTCGATTAGCTCGAATGCGAGACGGGGAATTTCATGATAGGCTTCGGGAGATTGACCCGGTATAGCGAGCAATTTATTCTTCACCTCGGTGCATGCAGGGTGACGAACATTTCGCGAGACGAGTTTCGCTCTTCGAAGCTGGATCCTGATCTCATTGCGAAGCATAGTTTTGTCGAGATCCCACGAAGCAATTATATCCAGGCCGGTGTTCACGAGCGCGTTGGTCTGCAGGTCGCTCCATCGACTCTCGAACCAGGGAATGGCAACGTTACCGAAGTCGCCGATCACCTGGTCGATCATCGCGGCAAGACTTTCATGATCATCCATGCAATGATATAGGGTGTCGTTGGTGGGAAAAACGCTGTTGCCATCTCTTATGGCGATCATGTCTACATGCGGATTGATGAAGCCGCTATTGTACACGGGCGTGAGAGTGTGGATTGGATTGAGCCGCGACGAGATGGATGCGTGCATGCTGCAATCTTCCGAGAAGACGAGATGCAGCGCTTCCTTCACTTCGCGGTTGCGAAAAGATCGCTTGCGCTGAAAGTGAAAGACGCCAGTGGCGTATGTGAGGAATCGGAACGACGGGTGGTCGCGTTTCATCCGCTCGGTGAGGAGGGATTTGATAGTGGCTTTTTTGAAAAGGGGTTTGGATACGAGGAGTTCTTCGGTTTCCATTGTCATGTTAGTTGAGGTTTAGGGTTAGTTCGTGTGGACCAGGTTTTAGCCTGCGGCGACGAAGAAGTTTGTTAATTTGTGGAGCGAGATGCCTTAACATGTCATACTCGTTTTTTTTGGCGCAAAGAATTATCACAGGAATTGGATACTTCCTGAAATTTTGCTGATAAGCCAATTGACGGTCGAATGTGATCAACGCCTCAAACTCTGCTGCTATCATCCGCCTCAGCAGTTCGCCATTCTTAAAGCTTTTCCACCCTTCGTTTTTTACCGTTGAGACTTCGTGATTGGGTAAATCGGTTTTGAGTTTTTCGGGAAGATTCTCGTCGAGTAGCAATTTCATAAGCCTTTGCCAAATTTTTAGAGGTCATGATGTCTGATGCAATCGCGATCAATGCCTTGGCTTGCTCCTTTGGAACTCCTGGAAAATCAGAGAGAAAATCGTCTAATGAAATTCCATCTTCGAGGTGATCAAATAATGAGTGAACGGGTACACGCGTTCCTGTGAACACTGGCGTGCCCCATACAATGTCCTTGTCGATAGTAATTAAATTTTTCACACAATAATTTTTAGAGTTACAACTTTTAAAACCATGTCAATCGCTGATTGATGGCCCGAAAGTATACTCGACTATTGTGTTTTAGAATTGTTTCGGAGGGATGATCGTGAGATAGTCAGGAAAACCTAACACATCACCTCCACGTGAACGGATCTCCCGACGCTATGTGCGCCACTTTAAGTCCCGGCACCTTCGGTGCCAGCCACTCCGTCACCACTTCCATACCCGGCTCCTCACTCACCGAATGACCCAGTATGATCAACGCCGTCTTCCTGCCCTCTCCATTCCTGTCGCGAATGTACTCTGCCGTCTCCCACTCATGAACTTCACCTACTACCAGCACGTCAGGATCATTCTCTTCAACAACATTCAAATGCGACTGCCCGCCCGATGCGCCCGGCAACAACGCGATCTTCGAACAACTCTGATCCATATCGCCAATGATCCGAACCGTCTTCAGGCCGAGCGACTTCTTCAAATGATCCGCCAGCGCCGACAACTTCATCGCAGGAATGTCATGCACACGCGAGCCGACTTTGTATCCTGCAGTCCAGCCGCATCGCTTCGCGATACCATAACTCATAGGCTCAGGTTTTATTTGGTGACAATAATCATGAAAACGCCACACAACAATTCCGTCTTTATCTAACGTTGCGACTTTCTCCGTAAGAACATCATTCTTCTTCACCCAATCTTTTGTATCGGTGTGATTGTAAAAGGTTGGTTCGTGTGCGATGATGAAATTCGCGCCGAGCTTCTTCGCTTGCGCGATAATGTCCATCGTTGCGAACATCGTACACACAATGCCGGTAACAACGGTATCGGGCTTGCCGGCTTTGATGGTATCTACAGAGTTGGCGGCAATCACTCCACCGAGATCTTTCATGATGATGTCTATCACATTCTGAACCGTCAGAACCATCAGCCCCTGCTGGTTGTTGTTTGTGGCGTGGATCAGCGATGGTGCAACTGCAATTACACCGGTGGCCATCAATGTTTTGGTAATGAAATCTCTGCGGTTAGTCATATCCTTTTATGATTTCTACTATAATAGTGAATTAATTACCTTCTCGAAATGAAAAATGTCCTCATTACAGGTGCGGCCGGCAATCTCGGCACCGCCGTCGTCGATAAGTTTTTATCAGAACAATGGAATGTGATCGCGATTGTGGATCCGAAACACAACAGCACATTAAAACCGGCGGTTAAGACTTACACCTGCGATGTCACCAATGAAGCCGACGTAAACCAGGTGATACCGAAGATCATCGGCGACAACGGAACGATCGACGCAGCATTATTGCTCGTGGGCGGATTCGCGGCCGGCAATATCGACGCCACCGACGGCGCCGCTCTCCGAAGCCAGATGTCGCTCAATTTCGAGACTGCTTATTTCACGGCACGCCCGGTTTTCCAGCAAATGATGAAACAAAATGGCGGCCGTATCGTGCTCGTGGCCTCCAAAACCGCGCTCATCAGCCAGGTGGGAAAGGACTTTGTGGGCTACAGCCTATCCAAGTTCCTCCTTACGAAGCTGGCCGAACTCCTGAACGCCGAAGGTGCCCCGAAAAACGTGGTTTGCTCGGTTATCGCGCCCAGCACAATAGATACTGAAATCAACAGGAAATCCATGCCCAAAGCGGATTTCTCAAAATGGGTAAAGCCTGCCGACATAGCAGAAAGCATCCATTTTTTGGCCGGGGACAAAGGAAATGTGCTCCGTGAGCCCATTTTCAAGGTGTACGGAGGGGCTTAATTTCTCCATTTTAGATTTTTTCCATAATTAGATAGTATTTCCAATAATGGGATAATGATCCACTGATCAGCCCCGTTTTCAGGCCAAAAACGCATATTCTCCTGCCGGCACTCTTTTTCGATATAGAGCTTCCAAATTAAACGACGTAGGAATATGAAAAAGATGATGATGATTGCCCTGGTGATGTTGATTAGCGCTTCAGCTTTCGCTAAAACCCCACACCCCGTTAAAGTTTTGTCGAAGTCGAAAGACGTGGTGTACTTCAAAGTAGACTGCACAATGGTTGGTGCTTCGATGATAGTGTATGATGAAACCGGCACGATGATCTACTCGGCTGTTGTAACTGGTAAGAAAACTATCGTTGACTTTTATGCTGAGCCTTCAGGTTCATATACAATACACCTTAAGAAAGATGGTGCTGACGAAGTGATCGAATACAATAAGCTTTCGGTGTCGCATGCAGAGTTGGCTTCGCACGACCATATTTCGGTGATACAGTTGTAATTAGTAGCTTTAAAAAAAGCTACACCCTTGAATAAAATACTCATAGTACTGATTGCGGCAACATTGCTTCAATCATGCGAATCAAAACCTAAAGTTCACGAGAAGAAAGATATTGATGCTGCAATGAGGGAATACGATCGTGTGCTGCAAACATTAGATGCAGACGCGATCGCTGCCCTTTATGACGAAGAAGGAGATCTTGGCGAGCAGGCACATGGAAGAGAAGCGATCAGGAAGTTCTTATCTGGTTTCAAAGACATCGAAGTACTGTCGCAACTCTCGTCGACAAATAACATTGAGATGTTGGGAGACAGCGCGGTGCAAACCGGGTCTTATGTGCAGATAGATGTTGTTGGGAAGAAAGACACGATTACGGTAAGAGGAACTTATACAGCGTTGTGGCGTTGGGATGGCGATGCCTGGAAGATCAAAAGAATGGAAACGCAGTCAACCAGTAAATAGTCTATAGAACTATCTGTATCGAAGTCTTCTCGGTAGTGAACAACCGATGTTCTACCGACACTCTTAACGCTTCTGCAACTCCCCATGCCTGTGCAACACATCCGCGCGGCGTAAACGGCTCTTCAGCATCGAAGATCTCCGAAATAGATCCAACACATCGCTCATCGAGATGTTTCAAAAACTCCTCGATAATCCGGGCAGCGTCTCTCCTGCCCTTGTCGCCCTTCACGAAGATCACTGCATCGATATACGGGCCGATCAAAAAACTCCACACAGTTCCCTGGTGATAAGCTCCATCGCGGCTGGAGATGTTGCCGGTGTAATTGTATTTATAATCAGGATGCGATCTCTCCAGACTGCGCAAGCCCTTCGGAGTATACAATTGGTCGGTGATCACCTTCAATACTTTCGTAGCGCGCTGCTTATTCAATAATGGGAACGGGAGGCTGATCGCATACACCTGGTTTGGCCGGACGTCGGCATTCTTTTCATCGCCGTCGATATAATCATATAAACAACCACGCAGCTCGTTCCAGAAAAGCAGGTTAAAACTTTCATGAACCTGGACAGCTTTATTCTTCCAGTCTTCGCTGGCTTCGGTTTGTCCAGCTTCTGCAGATATCAATGAGAGAATACTTAACGCATTATACCAAAGTGCATTGATCTCAACGGGCTTTCCACGACGCGGTGTCACCACCCAATCGCCGACCTTCGCATCCATCCACGTCAATTGCACACCTTCCTGTCCGCCATACAACAATCCGTCGGCGAGGTCGACATGTATATTATAACGTGTGCCCTTGAAGTGCCAGTGAATGATGTTCGTGAGCGTTGGAAGGATCTCGGTTATGAATGCCTTGTCTTTCGAAGCAGAATAGTATTTATACACGGCTACGAAGAACCACAGTGTTGCATCGATAGTATTATACTCCGGGTGTTCTCCACGGTCGGGAAAACGATTCGGCAGCATTCCTTCGCTCACATAGCTGGCGAATGCGCGCAAAATATTTTTCAGATCGTTATGCCTGCCTGTTGCGAGACACAATCCCGGTAACGAGATCATCGTGTCTCTTCCCCAATCGGCAAACCAATGATAGCCCGCAATGATCGTATTGAGATCGCCACGCTTTACAACAAATTGATCGGCTGCCAACACCAGTCTCCTTAATCCATCGTGATAAGCAAATGGCTTCGTTAATAATTCGCGGCGTGCTCTTTCATCATCAACCAGCTTAACACCATCGCGGCCACGTGGATCTTCAATAGAAACAATAACGGCAAGCTTGCTGCCCTGCTTCAGCTCGACTTCGAAACGTCCGTGCGAGAAAAGATCTTCGGTGTAGTCCATTCCGCGCTCCTGTTCCACGGCATGTTCGAAGTTGTAATACCACGACTTCGCATCGACGAATTCAGAACCGGGAACGGATATAAAGATCTCGGGACATGACTCGTAGTTCATCGTTTGAAACACACCGTCGTCGAAAAGATAATCCTTATAGATGCTGTCGTTCGCATGCGCTTCGGTGTGAAAATCCTTGCACGACATCAACGGCATGAACTCCAGCTTAACATTCTTGCTGGCTTCGTAGATAATCACAACCGTATTTTCGCCGTGAATACCGGCGATGGTCTTCTTCAATTGAATTCCATCAAGGTTGTAAATGAATTCAGGGAAAATATCTCTATTGAAGCTTTCGAGATATTGAAATCCCAGTGGATGAAGAGCACCGGGATATTGATTGGCACTTAATTCAAATCTTTTGTCTTTCGTAACGACCGTCTCTTCCAGCTTCGAAAGAGCAACCATGCGTCCAACCGGAGGTTGCGTTGCAGCAACCAATAGTCCATGATAACGACGAGTGTTCGATCCGGCAACGGTGCCACTCGAATATCCTCCAACACCATTCGTTTCCAACCATTCGAGGTTGCTTGAGAAATCGTAATGATTAAGGTCCTTCTTATTAAACCGGCTCATTAATCGTGTCGTCTTGGTTGAATCAGTTTCGCCACGAGGCCTGTCCAGCCTGTTTGATGTGTGGCACCAACGCCTCTTCCGCTATCGCCGTGAAAATATTCGAAGAACATAAGATGATCGCGGAAGTTTTCGTCGGTCTGCATTTTTTCGTCGTTGCCAAACACAGGCCGGCGACCCATTTTATCTTTCCTGAAAATATTCACCATGCGATCTGAAAGATCGGCAGCAATTTCATTAAGGCTCTTCATTTTTCCAGAGCCGGTAGGATGCTCGATCTTGAAGTCGTCTCCATAATAATGATGGAAACGCTGAAGTGATTCTACGAGCAGGTAATTCACAGGAAACCAGATGGGGCCCCGCCAGTTGGAGTTGCCGCCGAAGAGCGAGGTTTCTCCTTCACCGGGAACATACTTTACCTCGAAGGCCGAACCGTTGGCATAAAACTTATACGGTTCTTTCTCATACACCTTCGATAAAGCGCGGATCCCAAACTCCGAAAGAAATTCTTTTTCATCGAGCATACGGTGCAGGATGCGCTTCATGCGATGTCCACGGAGCAACGACAAAAGATGTCGCTGGTTCTTTCCCTTCTCTCCCCATCGTGAAATGAGTCCGGCAAGGTCGGGCCTGTTGTGAAGAAACCATTCTAGTCGCTGGGTAAACTCCGGCATCGAATTGAATATCTCCTGGTCGAGAACCTCCACCGCAAACAACGGGATCAGTCCAACCATCGAGCGAACTTTCATTTTCAGACGCTGATCGTCTGTAGTGTGCAAGACATCATAAAAGAATTCATCTTCTTCATCCCACAAACTAATGCCCTGGTTGGCAACATTCGCCATTGCACCGGCGATGTATAAGAAGTGCTCGAAAAACTTGGTCGCTAAACTTTGATAGGTCGGGTTTTCTTTCGCGAGCTCGATGGACATTCGAAGCATGTTGAGTGTGAACATCGCCATCCAGCTCGTTCCGTCCGACTGTTCTATATATCCTCCTGTGGGAAGTTGATTGCTCCGGTCGAACACACCAATGTTGTCCATACCGAGGAAGCCACCCTGGAAGATGTTGTTGCCGTTGTAGTCTTTCTTATTTACCCACCATGTGAAGTTCAACAACAACTTATGGAACACTTCCTCCAAAAACTTCCTGTCGCCGGCGCCGCCCTGTAACTTCTGATCGATCTTATACACGCGCCATGTTGCCCAACCGTGAACGGGAGGATTTACATCTCCGAAAGCCCATTCGTAGGCGGGAAGTTGTCCGTTGGGATGCATGTACCATTCCTTGGTGAGCAACAACAACTGGTGTTTTGCAAACTCCGGATCGATCATCGCGAGTGGAATCGTATGGAATGCAAGATCCCACGCAGCATACCATGGATACTCCCACTTGTCGGGCATCGAAATGATGTCGGCATTAACGAGATGAGTCCAATCGTGATTGCGGCCTTTCTTTCTTTCGGGAGGTGGAGGCGGCTGGCCGGGATCGCCATTCAACCAGCGACTGACATCGTAATAGAAGAATTGCTTGCTCCACAACATTCCCGCGAAAGCCTGTCTTTGTATGTTCTTCTTGTCTACGTCGCTGATAACATTTTGTGCCTCGTTGTAAAACTCATCGGCCTCTTCGATGCGAGACTGAAAGATCTCGTTAAAATCTTTGAATGGCTTCGTGTTATAGTGAGAAGTGAACCGGAGACGAATGGATTTGGATTTACCGGGATCGATGGTGAGATGATGAAGGATAGCGGCCTTCGTTCCTTTATGGGTCTTATTAACTGCGTCGGCATTGCCCTGTACGAGAAAATCGTTGATGCCGTCCTTTGCAGTTCCTTCCTTCTGATAATTGTAAAGTCGTTGGGTGTTGGTTTCGTTCTCGCAGAAAAGAATATGTGGTTTACCTTCACTGTAACAGTAATGATCGCCGAGAGCTTTATGATCGATCTTTAGGCTTCCTTCATCATCGCGATACATTTCGGGACGATAAGGATCTTCGCCCCACGACCATGTATTGCGAAGCCACACTTGCGGTAGCACGTGAAGCGAAGCTTCTTCGGGCCCGCGATTGAAAACTGTGATCTTAATGAGAATGTCTTCTGGATTTGCTTTCGCATACTCGACGAACACATCGAAGTAGCGGTTCTCATCGAACACACCGGTGTCGATCAGTTCATACTCGGGATCGAGCTTGCCGCGTCGCTTGTTTACATTAACGAGATCTTCGTACGGGAATGCTGCCTGCGGATACTTGTATAGCATCTTCATGTACGAGTGCGTAGGCGTGTTGTCGAGATAATAGTAAAGCTCCTTACAATCTTCGGCGTGATTTCCTTCGTTGCCGGTAAGGCCAAACATTCTCTCTTTAATGATCGAATCTTTCCCGTTCCATAATCCAACGGCGAAATTGATCAGGCACTTGTCGTCGGAGATGCCTGCTATACCTTCTTCGCCCCAGCGGAACGCCCTGCTTCGTGCAGTGTCGTGAGAAGTGTACTCCCATGCGTTGCCGTAAGGACTGTAGTCTTCGCGAACCGTGCCCCACTGACGTTCGGTGAGATAAGGACCAAACTTGCGCCAGTTGGCGAGCTTATCGCGATCTTCGATGAGGCGCTGTTTTTCACTAGTCATTGCACGTTACGCGTTAGTCATTACCCATTGTCTTCGAAACCCGGATAGAGTAACATACCTCCATCGACAAACAATGTTATACCATTAACATATTCAGAGTCATCTGAAGAAAGCCACACCGCCGCGCCGCCGATATCTTCAGCTTCGCCGATGCGTTTGGCGGGAATCAATTTCAACAGGGCGTTATATGCTTCGGGCGTTTGCCATGCAGCGTGATTGATCGGGGTGCGGATGGCACCGGGACCGATACTGTTAACTCTAATTTTTTGCGGAGCGTACTCCTGCGCGATCGACTTCATCAGCATCATTACACCGCCTTTCGACGCGGAGTAGTTGGCATGTCCCGCCCACGGAATTACTTCGTGTACCGAGCTCATGCAAATGATCTTGCCGGCCGATTTGCTTCTTTTGGGATCGACGCCTCTTCGAAGAAATTCACGAATGGCTTCGCGGCAGCACAGAAACTGGCCGGTGAGATTGATGTCGATCACATAATTCCACTCTTCGAGTGACATCTCGTGGAACTTCGCATCTTTTTGAAGACCGGCGTTGGCAACGAGGATGTCGACGGTGCCGTAGCGCTTGAATGTTTCCTGGAACATTGCAACCACTTCGTCTTCCTTGCTCACGTCGGCTTTGAATGTGAAACCGTCGCCACCGGAAGCTTTGATCTCTGAAAGAATTTTTTCGGCTTTCTCGGCGCTGGAGGAGTAGTTCACTACAACGGTAGCACCTTCGGCAGCCAGGGCCTTCGCTACACCTGCGCCAATGCCCGAACTTGCGCCAGTGATGATGGCGACTTGACCTTTAAGTTTTGTCATAGGGAGTGGAAGATAACTATTCTTTGCCAACTTTATTAATGTCGCTTACTTCGAGCGTTCCTTTCGAATACCCGTTTTTGGTAACATTAATCATCGCTGTTCCGACGTCCCGAAGTGTGGAGACTGAGTTTGGAGAAACAGCTTTCATGATCGGCAGGATCCAGCCGAGGTAATTGAAAATCTTCGGTTGATTTTTCTGGCCCGGTACGAGCGTCATGCCGCCGGGACGGAGGGCAAAGAATCTTTTGAATGGAAGCCTGGCGAGATCATCCTCCGTTTTACCCTTCACGCGTTGCCACATTTGCTTGCCGGTGTTGTTGGTATGAGCACCGGAAACGTATGTGAACGTCATCTCAGGATTTACAACGGCCTTCGCGAAGTTGAGAGTAAGATCGTAAGTGACCTTTGTGTAGTCGGCTTCGTTCATGCCGACGGAAGAAACGCCGAGACAGAAGTAACAGGCGTTATATCCCTGGAGTTGATCTTTGATAGCGGAGAGATCATAAAAATTTTTGTGAGTGATCTCTTTCAATTTTGCATGAGTGTGTCCGCACGGACGACGACCAACGACGAGAACCTGTTCTACATCGGGGTGATTGAGGCAAGTGAGGAGGACGCCTTCGCCGACCATGCCGGAAGCGCCAGTGATGATGATTTTTAGTTTCATAATTCTTTGTTACGCAATGGATACGCAAAGGGAACAAAGGATACGCGGAGGCTAATTCTTTGCGTATCCTTTGCGCAACGATTATAATTTTATCGGTTCAAACTTTGGCACTAGAAAATGAATAATACTCCATGCCAGCAAATACGCTCCTCCACAAATGAAGAACATAATATAATATGCCGTTTCTATTTGCCCGACAGAGCGATAGTACACGAACATATTCCTCTGCACTAACGCCGTCAACAAAATACCACCGAGGCCTCCGAACATCCCACCGATACCAACAACAGACCCGACTGCTTTCTTCGGAAACATGTCCGACACCGTTGTGAATATATTCGCGCTCCACGCCTGGTGTGCCGACGTTGCAACGCCGATCACCAGTACGGCAAACCACATATTGAAGCTACCGAGGATCTGCGCGAACACGATTGGCATTACCACGAATGCATATATGAGCATAGACGTTTTTCGTGCACGAAATATTGGCCACCCGTTGCTGACAAATTTCAAGGGGAGCCAGCCTCCGAACACGCTTCCGACTGTTGAGATCAAATACACTACCGCAACGGGCATCGACACTGCTGTTCCTTTTAAACCATACTGGCTCTGGAGAAAATCGGGCAACCAAAAAAGATAAAACCACCACACGGGATCCGTCAGGAATTTCCCTAATGCAAATGCCCACGTCTGGCGGAATGTTAGCAGTTGCATCCACGAAACTTTTTCCTGCTGTTCATCAATCTGCGGATCGCTGTTGATATAATCGAGCTCTTCTTTTGAAACTTTCTTGTGCCTCGAAGGCATGTCGTATACCATGATCCAGAGCACGAGCCAAATTGCTCCGAATGAACCTGTGATGATGAATGCCCATTGCCAGCCCCACTCTTTCGCGATGAAGGGAACGGTTAGCGGCGCAACGATGGCACCGATGTTTGTTCCGGAGTTAAAGATGCCGGTCGCGAGGGCTCGCTCTTTTTTTGGAAACCATTCGGCAGTCGACTTGATGGCGGCCGGAAAATTTCCCGACTCGGTTAAGCCTAATGCGCCACGAACAAAAATGAAACCTAATGTTGTGCTTACGAATGCATGCGCGATGGCTGCAAGACTCCACAACAACGTAGCAAAGAAGTAGCCGATCTTCGTACCAAGCTTGTCGATAAGCCTGCCTGCGAACAACATGCCCACGGCGTACATGACCTTAAAGGCAACTTCGATATCCGCATAATCGGCATCAGTCCAGTTGAGCTCCTCGCTGAGTGTTCCTTTCAGTAAGCTGATAACCGAGCGATCGAGATAGTTGACTGTAGTTGCAAAGAATACCAGTGCACAGATTGTCCAGCGATACGTACCGGCGTTCTTTATAGTCATTAATTAGAATCGTGTATTTGGCGAACGATGGTGATGGCATCGTTCACTCTATTCTTCAAGGTATGCCAATCTTTCTTTGCGAGGATGTCTTTTGTGATGAGCTGCGATCCGAGTCCCGCGCAAACAATACCGGCGTTGAACCAGGCGGACAGGCTTTGGTAGGTCGGCTCGATGCCACCGGTGGCCATCAGTTGCAGGTCGGGTACAACCGGCAGTATCGATGAAACGAAGCCCGGACCAAGAACAGAAGCGGGGAAGATCTTGATGATGTCGGCACCAAGGAGTTTCGCGTTCACTATTTCGGTGATGGTGGCGGCGCCGGGGATCCAGAGTTTGTCGTGCTTCTTGCAAGCCTCGGCCATCTCCGGGCGAAGGATCGGCGATACGATGAAGTTCGCGCCGGCCTTAATATACTTCTCGGTTGTCTTCGCGTCGATGATAGTGCCGATGCCGATGATGAGTCCATCGTATTTTTCAGAATACTTAAGAAGATCCTTGAATACTTCGAAAGCATTCGGCCCACGGTTGGTGAATTCGATAGCACGAACGCCACCTTCGTAAGAAACATCGACGATCCTCCTTGCAACTTCAACGTCGCCGTGATAAAACATTGGCGCTACGCCGGTAGCTTTTAAAGTAGAAATGATTTGGGATTTCGAAAACGGCATAGTGAGGGCTATGTGTTTAAAATTTATATGTGTTTATCTCATCAGCTTCCCGACATTCTCATCTTTCACGAGTGCTTCAACTTCTTTCACGGTTGCAAGATTTACATCTTCTTCGACACTGTGTTTTAATACACCGGCGGCAACTCCGAACTCCAGCGCTTCCTGGTCGCTCATTTTATTTTGCATCCCGTAAATGATCCCGGCCATGAAAGCATCGCCGGTGCCAACGCGATCAACAATGTGAGTGAGATCGTATTCCTTCGATTTAAAAACCTCGTTGCCATCGAAAACTTTGCCGGAAATTTTATTTCGCGACGCGCTGATCGATTCGCGGTTGGTGTTGAAAACTTTCTTCACCAACTTGTTTTTCTTCATCAGCTTCTCGCAACTGTCTTTAAACGAATCGCCCTTAATGCCTGTACAATTTTCGATGTCGCCGCTGCCACCAACAACGATGTTGGTTCCTTTTATGAGGGCCGGCATTATTTCATCGACCTTCTTTCCGTATTGCCAGAGATTTCTTCGATAGTTAACGTCGCCAGAAACGGTAACACCCATCTTATTAGCAGCCTGGATAGCCTGGAGACAAACATCGGCGGCACCTTGCGAGATCGCCGGGGTAATGCCCGACCAGTGAAACCATGAGGCATCTTTGAAAACTTTCTCCCATTTCACAGAACCTGACTTGATATGCGCGAAGGCTGAATCGAAACGGTCGTAAACAATCCGCGACGCGCGTTGCATGGCCCCTTCTTCGAGGAAGTACACTCCCATCCTGTCGTTGACCATATATTGGATGTGATCGGTGATCACTCCGAATTTCCTGAGGTGCTGTGTGGCCGCGACACCGAAGTCGTTGTCGGGGAAAGCGGTAACATGCTCGGAGGTCATCCCAAACAACGAAAGCGATATTGCCACGTTGGCTTCGGAGCCGCCGTATGCAACATGGAACGTCTGGGTTTGCGTAAGCCTTGAATTGCCTGGCGCCGAAAGGCGGAGCATTATCTCACCGAGTGTAACTATCTTTGTCATGAAACTTTAAGCTATTAAAAAGTATTGAGTTTAGTGCTATGGCAAGTAAATTCCTCAAAATTCATCCGAAAGACAATGTTTATGTAGCCCTCACCGACCTTCGTAAGGGCGAAAAAATCAACGATACACTCACGCTCGCCGACGATGTTCCCGCGAAACATAAGTTCCTCGACAAAGCCCTTAAGACCGACGACGAGGTGATCATGTACGGAGGAGTTGTTGGCAAGGCATTAAGTCCCATAGCCGCCGGCGGTGTTATCGGCACACACAATATCAAACACAAAGCGACACCCTATTCGGGCAAGAATAAACAGTACTCGTGGACTGCACCCGATGTCTCGAAATGGAAGGACAAAACGTTCATGGGATACCATCGCGCCGATGGACAGGTAGGTACCGCAAACTACTGGCTGGTGGTGCCGTTGGTGTTTTGTGAAAACAGGAATGTTGAAGTTTTGAAGCAGGCGTTTATAGATGAGCTGGGTTTTGGTAAACCTGATATCTATAAAGATTATGTCCATGATCTGGTGCAACAGTTAAAAAACAATTCTGATTCTGTTCCTGTTTTAAAACCACAAACACCAACGAAACAACAACGTGTATTTAAAAACATCGACGGAGTTAAATTCTTAAATCACCAGGGTGGTTGTGGTGGAACGCGACAGGATTCAGAAACATTATGTAAGCTCATCGCGGGTTATGTTCATAATCCGAATGTTGCAGGCGCAACAATACTAAGTCTTGGTTGTCAGAATGCAGAGATCAATTCATTTCAAAAAAGATGGAAAGAGCTCGACCCGGTAAGTTCGAAGACGGTAGTTATTCTTGATCAGCAACAATCGGGAACAGAAACCGAGATGCTGGCGAATGCCATTCAAAAAACGTTTAGTGGATTGATTGAAGCCAATAAGACCGAACGGAAGCCTGCGCCACTAAGCAAGCTGGTGGTTGGACTGAAGTGTGGTGGCTCCGATGGTTTCTCCGGGATCTCTGCAAACCCTGCTATCGGTCATACTTCCGATCTTTTGGTAACACTCGGCGGAAGCACGATACTCTCGGAGTTCCCGGAGCTTTGTGGTGTGGAACAGGATCTTATCAATCGCTGCAATGAAACTGCGGCAGGCGACCTGTTCATTCAACTCATGAGAACATATTCGAATGCTGCCGAAGCCGTTGGCTCGGGCTTCGATATGAATCCATCGCCTGGAAATATTAAAGACGGGTTGATCACCGACGCAATGAAGTCGGCCGGCGCTGCGAAGAAAGGCGGCACGGCACCAGTTGCGGATGTACTTCAATACGCAGAGTATATCAAGAAGCCCGGGCTTAACTTACTATGCACACCGGGCAATGATGTCGAGAGCACAACGGGCACAACCGGCTCCGGCGCGCAGATCATTTTGTTCACGACCGGTCTCGGCACACCGACGGGCAATCCCGTAAGCCAGGTCGTTAAGCTCTCGACCAACTCGAAGCTTGCGCAACGAATGCCCGACATCATCGACTTCAACACAGGTGGCATCATCACTGGAGAAAAAACAATCGAAGAAACAGGCGAAGAAATTCTCGACTTCATCATTGAAGTTGCGAGTGGACGCATCAATGCGAAGTCCGGTAGAACTCGGCCAGGACGACTTCATTCCGTGGAAACGCGGAGTATCACTCTAACGATGTATCCATCGCCACTCAAGCTCATTACATGTCCTTCTTGTGGCAATCACTACAGCTGGGGTGGATCCGATTGGTCGCCGAAAGGAAGTAGGGAATGGAGCGATGGATATAGAGTAGGCCCCGACTGGTCCGACACCGGGGATTCGGTAGGCCGTTGCAAAGCCTGTAATTCATATATAGTTGCCGACGCCTGTGTCGATGTCGGGTTGATGAAGGATAAGCCTCGTGGTGTAAAGTATGAACGGTTCGTTCAACAAGTTACACTGGAAGAGATCCTGCAGATCCTCAGTAACGAGAACGACCTGTTGACGATTTCGAATCAAAGAAAAAAATTGCATTCGAAACCCAACACTTCGGTAGCGCATATAATAAAGAATCCTACCCCTCTTGTTGCAACGCGTCATTTCCTGGAGATCGATGCGCTGATAAGGATCAATCACACCAGGAGAAGAAAAGAAAAGGTAAGTAGCGAGTTTGAAGAAACATTCAGAGCCTTCGCTTCGAATGTTGTTGAAAGAATTCCGGATCAGTACGATCATGCGGTGATCTTAAAGGCAGAGTTGTTACGAAACCTGGGGCGTTTCGCCGAAGCGCGACAGGCGTTGAAGAACATCAACAACTCCGAACTAAAGCGGGTCAAAAGAATTATTTATTTCGCTTCACTGCTTCACATCACGAAGCTCCTGGTCGTTTACCGGAATTATCCACACAACAGTTAGTAGTTCCTTCTGCTTAATATTTAAAAGCTTTCCCTCCCGCCATAATCTCCTGTGTCTTCTCATCGAAGGTAACCTTCGTTCCCGTTCTCGCCGCTGCGTTCGTCATCATACAAGCAATAGCATGCGAGTACCCTGCTTCCACAGGTGCGTTGGTTTCTTTGCGACTTCTTACACACTCCATCCAGTTGCGCATGTGGGCCGAGGTAAGTGCATCTCCTCCTGTATTCGCCGACGTTACCACCTTCTCCGCCGATGCGCTGAGATCCATCGTGGGCAAAAGATTCGCCTGCATGTTCATCGCAGCCGCCATCTTTTCGGTCATCCCTCCCTGGGGTGAAACCTCGTTGGTGCCAAGGTTGAGTGTGCCTCCGTTGCTGAAATAAATTTCGGTGGGATCGTCATCGCCATTGTGCATGCGCGATGCAAACACAACCTGGAAGCCACTCTTCAGATCTGCTTCTGGTCCATAGTCAAACACTGAAGTGATCGTATCCCAATTCTCGCGGCCATCTTTCCAAACATAAATACCGCCGTTGGCCACAACACTTCGGGGATGTTTCAAGCCGGAGAACCAATGCACGGTGTCGATCTGGTGACTCATCCACTGGCCTGGAAGTCCACTAGAGTATGGCCAGAACAAACGGTACTCAAGATGCTTGCGCGCGTTGAACGGTTCAACGGGACGATTCAACAGGAAACGCTTCCAGTCTGTATCGGCCTCTTTCATCTTTTCAACCAACCCTGGTCTTCTCCAGCGTCCGGGTTGATTTACATTCCACGTGAGTTCAACTTTTGTTATGGGTCCGAATTTTCCCTGCTTGATGAAATCATTTGCAGCATGATAGTTCAGCCCGCTCCTGCGCTGCGATCCGATCTGCACGATCTTCTTCGAATCTTTCACGGCCTTCAGTGCAACTTTCGCGTCGTCCATTGTTTCTGCGAAAGGCTTCTCGATGTATGCATCCAGCCCGGCGCTAACGGCCGCTGCTCCGTGCAACGCGTGCTGGAAGTCGGGAGTGCTGATGATCACTGCATCTACACTCTTGCTGTCGAGCAACTCGTCGTTGTTGCGATAGCCTGTAACGGCATGACCCATCTTTTCGGAGAGATGTGCGACACCTTCGTCGCGACGGATCTTCCAGATGTCGGACAATGCAACGATGTCGAAGTCGAGTTCTTTATTGTGATGCATGAAGCATGGAAGCAACGATCCGCGAAAGCGGTCGGAGAACCCGATCACGCCAACGCGCACGCGACCGTTGGCACCGATGATATTGCTGTAACTCTTTGCGCTGAATGCTAATGCACCGGCGGCGAGAGCTGTTGTTTTTACGAACTGTCTGCGGGAAGCCATAATGATGTTGGTTTAGTCGAGCTCCATTGATAAATATAGCAAAGCGGCGAGACCTTTGAGGTCGTTTATTTTACGTTCGGCAGAAACGTAGTAATCGAGATCGCCTTTTGAAACTTTTGGATCGAGCGTGGCGGTCTTAACGGTTCCATCGAGATACAGGCGGCCCTGGTCGTCGAAGAAAATGTAATCGCGTTGAAGGCTCACGAATACCTTTTGTGCAGCCGCGAGATATGACTTATCAAGAATGCCTTTGTTATAGCCTTTGGCGAATCCGTAAGCGAACATCGCGGACGCCGATGTCTCGAACCAATTGCGCGGCTCATAACTTTTGTTGATCACTTCATACCAAAGCGCACTCGTTGGATCTTCAAATTTTTGTATCGGCCGTGTGAGCTCGCGGAACTTCATTCCCAATTGTTTCCTGTCCAGGTTTTCGAGAGGGATATAGTCGATGCACTCAAGCAAAGTGAGGTAGTAAAAGGCGATTCCCCTGCTCCAGAATTCACGCGAGGTGCCGGTGTCTTCGTTAGCCCACGAAGCATTTCCCGACTCATCGAAACCATGGAACAACAAACCACTTTCAGTGTCACCGTTGTGTTCGTTCACAAGATTGATCTGCTGCATTGCCTGGTCGAACATTTTCGGTTCGTTGAATACCTTGCCGTATTGCATCAGGAAGATGCCGGACATATAAACACCGTCGAGCCACAGTTGGTATGGACACGACTGACGATACCAGTAGCCTCCGTCGACTGTGCGCGGCTGGTATTGCAACTGCTGACGAAGTTGCTGCAGTGCTCCTTTGTAACGCGAGTCTTTCGTTGCTTCATACAATGAAATGAATAAGCGGCCAGCTAAAAGATTGTCGAGCCGATATTCGTCAACCTTATACTGTTTTGGATCGAGAGAACCGTGCGAATCTATAAAACGGTCGACCCACTTTTTAATGTAGTTGAAGTACGATTGATTTTTCGTCTCCAGGTAACGAACAAACATTGCGTTCATGAAGAATGCCGTTTCGTAGTCGTACTTATCCGGGTTGGGATTGAACGACATTACGGATTCGATAATCTTATCGGACCAGTTATTGATCTCACTGCTTATGTTCTTAAGATAAGTGATCTTCAGCCGCGCATCTGCAGTTGCATTCGAAGCAGAGAATGTTATAGGTTTGTTATTCGGCTTTACTGAAAAAGAATATTGCTGCTCATCTGATTTGAAAACATATTCGATAACGACATGATCGGGTTGATTGTCGTTGTTGATGTCGACAATCTTTTTTGTGATCGCTTTCCCAAAACTATTCTCGGTGATGTCGAAATCATTCTGAACATTTAATGACTTCCAGTCTAATATGATCGTAGCGGCTTCGGGGAAAGGACGGATGCGATAGTCGCGTGTAACAACGAACATTCCCTTGTTCTGCGCGAAAGCGGAACTGGCTGTGAGTAGGAAAATGAAGATCAGCTTATTTGACATTGACGATTACTGGGTTAGCCAATTCCCGTGCCGACTTTTCGACCCACTTTATGAAGTCTGCTTCGTTTTTTATGCCTTTGGGTTCTTGTTCCCATGCAGCGCCGAAGTAATAATATTCTCTGTTGGCCGGAAACAAAACGACAAGGCCCAGGTTATCATTGTATACACTTTGCTTTCCATAAATGGCAACGTAGCCATAAGAGTCGTTGGTGCTTTGGTGAGCAAGTACTTTCACAGAAAGACCGTTAATGTCGATTGCGGGTTCGACGTCACATAAAATCAGGCGTGATCCGGCGTTTATTGATACTCCACCGAGAGATGAATGCAATGTGCCATCATTTATGACTTTATCATTTTGAGTGGTTCCGAATGATATTGCGTTCTTTAGAATTGTCTCATAATTACCCATCAGCATAAAGTCATTCGTCTTTTTGTCAATCACGTTTATGGTGCTGTCTTTAATCAGGTAAGCAACCTTCTCCGATTCCAGGCCATCCCCATACGCTTGTGTCCATTTCTTTGTGTATGTCTCCGCTGTAGGCGGATCGTTGCCAAAGTAAATAGTCACTTTACGTTTCTCGTTAGCCTTCATATTTTCGAGATAGAGCCATACGGCGTTGTCGCGGAGTTCATTTACCAATTGAACTTCGTTGCTGCGAACCATCACAGACTGAACATGTGAGGTGTCGCCTAATGAGATCGAAACCACCACATCCTTCCTCGATTCATTGAGTGGGTTAATAATCTCGGCAGAAACAGTATAGGGATAACTATTTTGCCTCTGTTGAGTGCAACCTACAATTGTTGCATAAAGAAAAATTATAAGAATTATTCGCATGTGTGTGCAATCGATTGCATTTTACACGATCTTTACAAGAATACCAAGTCCCCAATTAATTAAGATAACTTAACGCCGTGAGTAACGTCTCCTCAAGATACGCCGTTCATCCGCAACACTTCATGTCGATGAACACCCATGCGATCCGCGAGCACTTCCTCGTCGAACAGATCTTCGTGCCCGGCATCATTCAACATACCTATTCGCATTTCGACCGCCTCATCATCGGCGGCGCCACACCCCTTCACAACCCGCTGAAGCTCGAACCCTTTCCAGAGCTTAAAGCCGACTATTACCTGCAACGCCGCGAACTCGGTATCATCAACGTAGGTGCACCCGGCACCGTAAAAGCCGACGGCGCATCATATACACTCGGTAATAAAGAAGCATTGTATATCGGCCGTGGTGTGAAAGACATCTACTTCGAATCGACTGAAGGCGGACAATCCTATTTCTATTTCAACTCTGCCCCGGCACACGCGAGCTATCCCAACAAGAAAGTTTCATTGCATGAAGCAGACACCGTTGAAACAGGAAATGCCGCAACAGCAAACCTCAGAACGATCAGGAAGCTGTTAGTGAACAGCGTGGTCCAGACATGTCAACTGCAAATGGGATTGACTGAGTTGAAGACCGGAAGTGTCTGGAACACGATGCCTCCGCATACACATACACGACGAATGGAGGCGTACTTCTATTTCGAAGTCCCCGAAAACCATATGGTGTGTCACATCATGGGACCTCCGCATGAAACGAGACATATCTGGTTGAAGAACCACCAGGCAGTGATATCGCCACCATGGTCGGTGCATTGCGGCGCTGGTACAAGTAACTACAGTTTTATTTGGGGAATGGCGGGAGAAAATCTCGACTATAGTGATATGGATGGTGTTGCAATTGCAGATTTGAAGTAAGTGCTCACGGACAACACGGAAAACACTGAATTGGTTACGGCGTGAAGAAAGAGAAGATCACCATACACGACATAGCACGGAAGCTCAACGTAACGGCATCGACGGTTTCGCGTGCGCTGAAAGATCATCCTCGCATCAGCTCGCAGACAAAGAAGGCCGTTCTGAGGACTGCGGAAAAATTAAATTACCAGCCAAATCATATTGCGGCCGCGCTAAGGAACGGCCGGAGCAACATCATCGGCATTATCGTTCCGACGATCGACCGGAGCTTTTTTGCTTCGGTTGTCCGTGGCATCGAAGAGATCGCGAACAAAGCGAAGTACAACGTCATGATCTGCCAGAGCTACGACAACTACGAAAACGAAGTGAAGACCATCAACGCATTGCTAAATGCACAGGTTGACGGGATCATTGCGTCGTTCGCTAAAACAACGGAGGATTTCAGTCACTACCTGAAAGTGATCGACAAAGGAATTCCGTTGATCATGTTCGATCGTGGCAACAACAATCTCGATGTAAGCCATGTTGTTGTAGATGATTACCTCGGATCTTACGAAGCTGTAGAACACCTGGTACAACAGGGATGTGAACGCATCGCTCATTTCACCAGCACCAGGAAGATCAGTATCTATAAAGAACGGCTGCGCGGCTATCGCGAAGCATTGAAGGCCCATGGATTGCCGTTCGACACTGAACTTGTTATTGAAAGCAATCTTCAGCAGGAAGATGGAAGACAGAGCATGGAGAAGCTGTTGAAGTTGAATAAAAGACCCGATGCAGTTTTCTCTGCCAGCGCGTTGGGCACGTTGGGTGCAATGCAGGTGCTTAAAGAAAACAATCTCCGCATTCCAGCAGATGTTGCGCTGGTGGCATTCAGTAACGAACAGTTTTGTTATTGCACGGAGCCACCGATCACTGCGATCGACCAGCACAGCATGAAGATGGGCAGCGCCGCCGCCGAAATATTTTTAGAAGAGATCAACAAAAAAGACCAGAAGTTTATACCACAGAAGATCGTATTGAAACCGGAACTGATAATACGCCAGTCGTCATTAAAAAAGAAAACACCTTGAACTCCATACCATCACGAATCACGAACTCTTTCATAACAGAAGATTTCCTGTTGCAGAACAGCTTTGCACGAAAGCTCTATCACGACTATGCGTCGAAGATGCCGATCATCGACTACCATTGTCATTTGTCGCCGCACGATATTGCCGTGAACAGGCAATTTGAAAACCTGGGTGCCGTTTGGCTTGCCGGCGATCATTACAAGTGGCGCGCGATGCGTGCGCTGGGTGTGAATGAAAAATTTATTACGGGCAACGGCAGCCACGAAGAGAAGTTTGAGCAATGGGCTTACACGGTTCCATATACCATGCGCAACCCGTTGTATCACTGGACGCACCTCGAGTTGAAAAGATATTTCGGTTTCGAAGAATTGTTGAAACCGGAAACAGCGAAGGAAATTTATTCGAACGCCGGCGAGATACTGAAGCGGGACGATTTTAAAACACGCGGACTGTTGAAGATGATGAACGTGGAAACCGTGTGCACCACCGACGATCCAACAGACTCGCTGGAATATCACAAGCAGGTTGCGAAAGAAGGTTATAAGGTAAAGATGCTTCCTGCGTTTAGACCCGATAAGTCTTTTGCGATAGAAGATCCTATTGCTTATAAAGTATACCTCGAAAAATTAGCACCTGGAATTAAATCGTATGATGACCTTTTGACTGCGCTGGAAAAGAAGATCGATTACTTTCATGAATGCGGTGGACGATTGTCTGATCATGGTCTTGAAAGCCTTTATTTCGAAGACGGAAATCCCGGACAAATATTTAAAGCGGTTCTTTCGGGAACGAAAGTAAGTGCACAGGAACGCGCCGCTTTCAAGACTCATATTCTCACGGCATTGTGTAAGATGTATCACAAGCGGGGATGGGTGCAACAATTTCATCTTGGTGCCATAAGAAATACAAATCAACGGATGTTGCGGGAGCTTGGACCCGACACAGGCTTCGATTCGATAGGCGACTATTCACACGCAACGGCCCTCGCACATTTCTTCAACAATCTCGACAACACCAACCAGCTTGCAAAGACGGTCCTGTATAATCTCAATCCTTCACAGAACGAAGTGTTCGCAACAATGACCGGAAACTTCAACGACGGATCGGTAAAAGGAAAGATCCAGTTTGGCTCTGCATGGTGGTTCCTCGACCAGAAAGATGGAATGGAAAAACAGATCAACACACTGTCGAACATGGGACTGCTGAGTTGTTTTATCGGTATGCTTACTGATAGCCGGAGCTTCCTTTCATTTCCCCGCCACGAATACTTTCGTCGCATCCTTTGCAATTTGATTGGTAAAGATGTTGAGAATGGTGAGTTACCCGACGATGAAAAGTGGTTGGGGAAAATTGTGAGCGACGTGTGCTACAACAACGCAAAGGAGTATTTCAACTTATAAGATCTTGAAGCGTCCTGTTAAAGTACTCCAGTTTGGTTCTGGTAATTTCCTGAGAGGTTTCTGCGACTGGATGATTGACATCCTGAATGAGAAGACTGATTTCAACGGGAACGTACAGATCGTTCAACCTCTAAGAAGAGGAAAAGGAATTGCACTTGCATCGCAAGATGGAGCTTATAATGTAAAGATCAGCGACAGCGACAGGCAGATCAATTGCATAGATTCTATTGTTGATCCTTTCAACGATTACGAAAAGTTCCTGGCAACCGCCGAAAATCAGGATCTCGAATTTGTGTTCTCGAATTCAACGGAGGCTGGAATTGTTTTTGGCAACGATGAAACATTTCCAGCGAGAGTTACGGCGCTCTTGTATCGTCGATATCAAAAGTTGCCTGGCAAAGGACTTACATTTCTTCCGTGCGAATTGATCGAGAAGAATGGCGACACATTGAAGTCTGTCGTTATGCAGTACGCAGACCTTTGGAAACTTCCGGCAGAGTTCAAAAAATGGATCGATGATAAAATAATTTTTCTGAATACACTTGTCGACCGGATCGTTACCGGCGTTGGCGACAAGTTCGATGTACTGACGGAGCCATTTCATCTATGGGTGATCGAGGGATCCGTCTCCATTCCGTTTGCTGAAGCGGGCTTGAATGTGATGTTTGTTCGTGACCTTGCTCCCTACAGAAATCGAAAGGTCCGGATCCTCAATGGAGCACACACAACACTTGTCCCCGTTGCATACCTGAAAGGCTTTCGCACCGTTCGCGAGTCAGTGGAAGATCCGGAGATCGGAAGGTTCCTGTGGGAAGCCATTCACGAAGAGATCATACCCACACTCGATCTTCCGAAAGAGGAGCTCATCCAGTTTGCAGATGATGTGATGGAGCGATTTAGAAATCCATTTATCCGGCACGAGTTATCGAGTATCGCGTTAAACTCAGTATCGAAATATAAAGTGCGGGTGCTGCCTTCCGTACTTCGGTACATCGAACTGAAGGATCAACTACCAAAAAGATTGTTGTATTCGTTGGCCGAGTTGATAAGGCTGTACAAAACAACAATTAACGATACGCCGGAAGTGACCGAATTTTTTAAAAAGGCATGGGCCTCGCATGACCCGGTATCTCTTGTATTAGGTAATAAAGATTTTTGGGGACAGGATCTTAATAACATCCCGCGACTAAATGAGTTAGTGACGCAGTCAGTGCTTAATCACAAACGTTAAGACGGGTCTCTTCGCGTGGCCTACAACTTCCTCGGCCACACTTCCGGCAATCACGTGAGCAAATCCGGTTCGTCCATGCGTAGCCATCGCGATCATGTCGGCATCGATGCTGTCGGCGAAGCGAATAACACCTTCCTCGATGTTCATGTCGTTGTAAACGCTGATGGTATAATTCTTTAGCCCGAGTTTCTTTGCGAAGCGGTTCATCTGGTCTTTTACGGTATAGTCGCGCTGAAAATCTCCAGGCGTGTTGATGCGGACCAAATGAATATTCGAATTATAGATCTGTTGTGTTCTCTTTACCATGCGCGAGAAAACTTCCTCCTCCTTCGCCATGGACGTAGCATAAACGATGTCTTTGAAATTGTTGCTCGCTGGTTTTTTATTGACCGTGAGCACGGGGATTTTCGCGAGACGAACGACCTTTTCAGTATTAGTGCCGATCAGCATCTCTTCGATCTTTGTGTGCCCGGAAGTTCCCATCACAACGAGATCGAATTTCTTCTGATCGAGAATGGTACGCATTGCATGGAACGGGTTGCCGACACGAAGCTCGCCGTCGGCTTTTACGTCGCGGATAGATGGATCGAGGACGGTGCGTTCGAGTTGCTTGCGTGCCTTGTCGATCAGCCGGAAGTTGAACAGGCGGTTTTCGGCTTCATCCTGCAGGTTCGAAACTTCTCCTTCGACGTTGAAAGATCCACCGGAAACTTCTTCGATCACATGCAGGAGAACGAGATCGGCCCCGCTCTTCCGTGCAATGTCGGCTGCAACGGAGGTGGCGATGGCGGCGTTCTTCGAAAAATCTGTTGGTACTAATATCTTTTTCATATTTAAATTTATGCAATGATCTCGAAGGCACAACTAAATGATGCGGAAACAATCGCCACGTTGGTGAACTCCGCCTATCGCGGCGAACACGCAAAAAAAGGATGGACAACAGAGGCAGAACTGATCGACGGCACACGGACGGATGCTACGGCGCTGAAAGACATCATCAATAATAAAGACACCGCTATTCTCAAATACGAACGCGATGGAAAGATCATCGCCTGCGTTGAATTAAAGATAGTCGATGGCAAGCTCTATCTCGGAATGCTTACGGTAGAGCCATCGATACAGGGCGGTGGCATCGGCAAAGAAATGCTGCGCGCAGCCGAGGCGTTCGGAAAAGAACAGGGCGCACAGTCGGTGTTCATGAATGTGATCACCATACGCAAAGAGCTCATCGATTGGTACAAACGGCACGGTTATATCGACACCGGCAAACGCAAACCATTTCTTTTCAACGACGCCAGGTTCGGGGTTCCAAAACAAAAGCTGGAGTTTTTAGTGCTCGAAAAGCAACTATAGGTGTAACCTGGAGGTCAATTACAGGTAAGAGAGTAGCGCAAAGGATACGCTAAGAGAAAAAAGGATACGCAAAGTATCTATTAAAACCTCGGCGTATCCTTTCCGCCCTTTGCGTGTCCTTTGCGTAACAAAACCAACCTTGTATGAAAAAATCAATCCTTCTCCTCGCAGTCATGGTCTTCTCCATTGCAACCTTTGCTCAAAACACCGTTAAAAAATCCTTCTCTGGTGTGAAGAGAGTGAAGATCTCCACTTCTTCCGGCAGCTGCGAGATCAAAAAGAGCTCCGGCAATACCGTCGAAGTTGAACTCAATCACTCACTCGACGAACGTTATTTCCATCCTACCATCGAACAGTCGGGCGACCGCGTAGAGATCGGTGAAGAATTCAACGGGCGTAACTTCAATGGCACCATTAAATGGAAGATCTCGATACCCGACGGCTTGCGTGTAACATTCAAGACCGGTTCGGGCGATCTTGTTGTAAGCGATGTGAACGTTGAACTCGATGCTGGTACGGGCTCGGGTGATCTCGAATTCACTTCAGTGAAAGGAACGCTCGATGCTGTTACTGGTTCCGGTAACGTTGAGCTGTCGAAGTTCAGCGGCGAAGCAAAGATTAATACAGGCAGTGGCAATATGAATCTTTCAGATTCCGATGGAGAACTCACCGCCAATTGCGGCTCTGGTGATATCAGGATCACACAAATAAAAGCAGAGTTCAGCATCAATACCGGCAGCGGCAACATTACCGGCGACAAGATTGCGCTCACAGGATCGAGTCATTTCAATACAGGCAGCGGCCGCGCGAGAATTACACTGGCTGAAAGTGCGAAGTTCGACATCGCCATCAATTCAGGTTCGGGCAACGCGGAGTTAAACTTCAACGGCAACGAGATCGGCGGACAGGTTGTAATGAAAGCCAGCAAGGAACATGGCAACATCTCCGCTCCTTTCGACTTCGATAAAACAGAAGAAGTGGAGAATGGCGGCGGACGTAACAATCTTACTGTTGTGAAGACAGCGCAGAGGGGAAAAGGAACGAACAGGATTATGTTGAGTACGGGATCGGGTGATGCGATTTTGAAAAAGTGAGGCTACGCAAGTAGCAGGCCCACACCGAATGTAATCACAAAAAGAAGGGTACTTAGCGCCATCTGCTTCAAGTAAGGATCAAGTTTCTCCGAAGGCAATGTTGAAACAGCGACGCCATTGCGGACAAACAACGCAACGACGGGAATAAACAAAAACTGCCACGGCGATTCATATCGAAGACCGGTATAAGCGATGGCGCTGAACGTACCTGCACCCAACAGGAACCAATGATACACGATCGCCTTACTGCGGCCGATGCGGACGGGTATCGAAAACTTTCCAGCCTCACGATCCGATTCGATGTCGCGAATATTATTGACGTTCAACACAGCTATCGAAAAAAATCCGCAGCTCAACGCCGGAAGAACGTCTGTGTAGTCGACACTGCGTGTGAATAAATACAGCGAGCCCATCACACCCACAAGTCCAAAAAAGATCAGCACCGAAAGATCGCCGAGCCCTGCGTAGCCGTAAGGCTTTCGGCCAACCGTGTAGGCAATGGCCGCCGCGATACATAATAAGCCAAGCACAAGAAAAAATAACAGTGCATTCCAATCGAGACCAAACGCCAGCAACAACAACCCAATGCCGCTAAGCAAACAGAGTATTGCGAACAACATCACTGCATTTCTCATCTGCGACGATGTAATAGCGCCCGATTGAACAGCGCGTTGCGGACCTTTACGCCCTGCGTGATCGGCGCCGTTAATCGAATCGCCGTAGTCGTTGGCGAGATTGGAAAGTATCTGTAAGAAGATGGTCGTTAAACAACAGAGCGTAAAGAGCAGCCCGTTGAACTTACCGGCAGCGGCGGCAAGAAATGCGGCCATGCCAATACATGAAAGAGAAAGAGGGAGAGTTCTTAATCTAAACGCAGAGATCCAGGGTTTCACTTTATTGCACTGATAATTTTAGAATCCAGTGGTTCTACACTCGATTTAAAAAATTCAACTTTAGTTGCATCTTCATTCACTACGAACTTTGCGAAGTTCCAATCTGGTTTCTCACCAGTCTTTCCCTTCAGCCACGCATAGAGCGGAGACTGGTCGCTTCCTTTCACAGAAACTTTTTCAAACATCTGGAATGTAACTCCATAATTTCTTTCGCAGAATTCGGCGATGTCGGCACTCGTACCAGGTTCCTGCCAAAGAAAATTATTGGCAGGAAATCCAAGTACAGTTACTTTATTGCCGTATTGCTCATGCAACTTTTGAAGATCAGCATACTGCGGAGTCTTACCGCACTTCGAAGCTGTGTTCACGATCAAAAGCTTCTTGCCCTTGTACTGACTGAAATCGACATCTTTTCCGTCGAGCGACTTCATGTGAAGATCGTAAATAGAAGCGGGCACTGACTTTTCTGTGCTGGTCTTTGAAAACAAACTCACCGTTCAGAGTTCACTGGTGATCGCAGGATCCATCGGCTTCACCTTCGAGTTGAAGAACTTAACGGTGCCGTCGGGCTTCACAAGATATTTGCAGAAGTTCCATGATGGTTCTTCACCTGTTTTTTCTTTCAACCATGCATAAAGCGGGGCAACATCATCGCCTTTCACAGAGATCTTTTCGAACATCTGGAAAGTAACACCATAGTTCTTTGTGCAGAACTCAGCGATCTCGCTGTTGGTGCCGGGCTCTTGTGATCCGAAGTTGTTAGCGGGGAATCCGAGGATCACTACTTTGTCTTTATACTTGTCGTTCATAGCCTGGAGGTCGGCATACTGTGGAGTGAAACCACACTTCGAAGCAGTGTTTACAATAAGCACAGTCTTTCCTTTGTACTTCGAGAAGTCTACGGCTTTGCCGTCGAGAGCAGGCATTTTAAAATCGTACAGTGACTTTTCGGGGGCCACCAGAGCCAGCGTTAACAAGATCATAACGAGCGTTTTCATAATGTATTTTTTTGAAAATTAAGAGCGAATACAAATATACTAAAGACTCTTCTCTAAAGCGGCCTTTAACAACTGTGCGCGGTTAAGGGCTTCCTTGTAATCTTCCACACCCTCGTTTAACTGTACCCTGGCGAGGACAAGCGCATTTCTTGACTCCGTTTTAGTTACAACCGACTTGTTAACAAGTTTTCCCTGGTCGTAGATCACGTAAGGCGAAAAATTTTTGTGGACTTCGAAGATCACGTTGGTGTAAACCATCTCAAACCGCCGTATGGAGGTATAAGAGCCGTAGTATGCCGTTAGTTTTCCGATGAGGTCGCGGTCGGCGAAAGCATCCAGTCCTGAGCTGCCAACCAGCGCGCTGTAGGTATTATCGCTTGGGGAAAATGTTTCGAACTTAAGAAGAGAGATCAGCGGATCCATCACCGAATCGGCGGGAAGCTGATCCATCCTGGGCAGGTATGCCTCGATCCTCCGCCTGTCATCATCCAGCTCTTTCATGATGAACTCCATCTCCGAAATGTCGGCGTTAACGTCGGCGAGCAGCCCTTGCTTGTAAAACTTTTCGAGCTCATGTTTATCGACACTCGTCTTCCAGTTGTCGACCTGGAAGGCGATCGAAACACCAATGATCAGCATCACGAGGTCGAAGGCTTTGTTCACGAGAAGGTCTTTCCATTGTATGCGGTTCTTCACGGGCTGCTGGTTTACGAGTTCCTGCCGGTCGACAATTGTATTTTTCTCTAAGATCGTTCCTGGTGATAACACTGCATTAGCGCCGATCTTACAACCATCGCCGATCAACGCTCCGAACTTCGTTACGCCCGGAAAGATCTCTTTGTTTGTTCGCTCATTAAAATGGTTCGCGACAATAGAACCTGCCTCCATGTTCACATTGGAACCGAGAATGGAATCGCCAACGAAATTGAAGTGAGCGAGATTGGTGTTTGGGAAAATAATAACGGACTTCAATTCACACCCGGGTCCGATAGAATTGTTTCCCATGAGATAGACTCCGCCACGCAGGTAGGCATGAGCTCCAATGAAACAATTGGGACCGATGTGAACAGGCGCTTTGAGAACAGCGCCTTCTTCTACTGTTGATGAAGGATGGATGAAGATCCCTTCTTTAACAAAATCGGAAACTTTAATGTCCCATGGATCTTGTTTGAAAAAATCCTCGCTTCTATTTATGAAGTTCTTCCAATTGAACATCTAGAGCATGTCTGTGTTTTCTGTGCTTTCCGTGAGCAAAATCACATTTTCTCTGGAACTCTAATCCCTAATAACCACATCGATTTCTTCAATAAATCTGCAACAACCTCTGTGAACGCAATTCTGAATTTAAGCTTCAATGCATCCGTCTCAGCAAATATTGGTATCGACTGATAGAACTGGTTGTATGCTTTGGCCAAATCGTATGCGTAGTTGGCGATCACCGACGGTGCATACTCGCGTGCAGCCTCCGCAAGCTTGTTCGGGTATTGAGAAATAAAACGCAACACTTCACGTTCGGCGGGCTCAAGCGATGAAATGGAAAAATTATTCAGGTCGAGCTGTAGCGTCTGTGCTTTGCGAATGAGTGCCTTGATGCGTGCATGCGTGTATTGAATAAATGGCGCAGTGTTTCCCTGCAATGAAATAGATTCAACCGGGTCGAACAACATCCGTTTCTTGGGATCAACCTTCAGAAGGAAATACTTCAACGCGCCGAGACCACCGATCTCAAAAAGATCTTTCTGCTCGTCTTCGGTCAGCTCTTCAATCTTGCCGCGTTGTTTTGTTTCTTCCGCGAAGTCATTCACCATCTCCTGCATCAGGTCGTCGGCGTCGACAACTGTGCCTTCGCGCGATTTCATCTTGCCGGTGGGAAGATCCACCATACCGTAAGAAAGATGATAACATTCTTTCGCCCAGGTATAGCCCAGCTTTGCGAGAATGAGGAACAACACCTTGAAGTGATACTCCTGTTCGTTGCCAACTGTATAAACCTGCCTGCTGATCTTCGGGAAATCTCTGAATCGAAGAATGGCTGTGCCGATGTCCTGAGTCATGTACACCGATGTTCCATCGGAGCGCAGTAATACTTTCTGGTCGAGACCGTCGCCGGTGAGATCGACCCACACGGAACCGTCGTCTTTTCTGAAGAACACGCCGCTCTCGACACCTTTCAACACTTCTGATTTACCAAGTAGATAAGTGTCGGATTCATAATAAAGTTTTTCGAAGTCGACACCCATGCGCTGATATGTCTTTCCGAAGCCTTCGTACACCCAGCCGTTCATCGTCTTCCAGAGACTGACGGTCTCCGGATCTTTTGCTTCCCACTTGATGAGCATTTCGGAAGCAAGCTTCATGATGGGCGCATTCTTCTCAGGATCTTCAGTGGGCAACATTGCCGCCATCTGTTCCTTATACACCTTATCGAACTTCACATAGTAATCGCCAACCAGGTGATCGCCTTTCTTCCCGGTACTCTGTGGTGTTTCGCCGTTGCCATAAAGTTTCCATGCGGCCATCGACTTGCAGATGTGAATACCGCGGTCGTTGATGATCTGTACTTTATGAACGTTATATCCGTTGGCTTTGAAGATCTCGCTTACACTCCAGCCGAGGAAGTTATTCCGAAGATGGCCGAGGTGAAGGGGTTTGTTGGTGTTTGGTGAAGAGTACTCCACCATGATCTCCAGACCATTGAAAGGAAGTTGTAAATAACTCTCCCTGTTCTTATAAACATCTTTGAAAGAAGCGAGCCAGACAGAATCGGCAATAGTAAGATTGAGAAACCCTTTTACTACCTGGAATTTAGAAACCAGGTTCTTGTCGAGGTTCTCGCCGATGAGCGTAGCTGTTTGCTCGGGACTTTTCTTTGCAACCTTCGAGATCGGGAAGCAAACAACAGTGTGTGATCCTTCGAAGCCTGCACCTATAGGCTGAAGTTGTATCTCCGATTCATAGTTAAACAACAAACCAGCAACACGCTTTACTTCTTTGCTTATTAATAAATTCAGGTTCAAACTCACATGTCAAGGATATAGGCGAACATCAACGGTGCAACGATAGTTGCATCACTCTCCACGATAAACTTCGGTGTATCGATGCTCAGTTTGCCCCAGGTAATTTTTTCGTTGGGAACGGCACCGGAATAAGAACCATAGCTGGTTGTTGAATCGCTGATCTGGCAGAAGTAGCTCCAGAAAGGAACGTTGTCTCTTTCGAGATCCTGGTGCAACATAGGCACAACGCAGATCGGGAAATCGCCGGCGATACCGCCACCGATCTGGAAGAAGCCAATGCCGTCTTTACCGGAACTATTGGTATACCAATCTGCAAGCCATGCCATGTATTCGATACCCGACTTCATGGTGGAAGCTTTCAACTCGCCGGTGATAACATACGAAGCGAAGATGTTACCCATGGTGCTGTCTTCCCAGCCGGGAACAACCATCGGCATATTTCTTTCGGCAGCTGCGATCATCCAGCTGTTCTTCGGGTCGATCTCGTAATATTCTGTCAACACGCCGCTGTTGATCATGCGAAACATGAATTCATGGGGAAACAATCGCTCGCCTTTGTCTTCTGCGTCTTTCCAGACTTTGAACAAATGTTTTTGCAGGCGACGAAATGCTTCTTCTTCAGGAATACAAGTGTCGGTTACGCGATTGAGATGGTTCTGCAGAAGATCCCATTCTTGTTCTGGTGTAAGATCGCGGTAGTGAGGAATGCGCTTGTAGTGCGAATGAGCTACAAGGTTCATGATGTCTTCTTCGAGGTTGGCGCCGGTACACGAAATGATGTGCACTTTATTCTGGCGGATCATTTCGGCGAAGCTGATGCCGAGTTCAGCGGTACTCATGGCGCCCGCAAGCGTCACCATCATTTTTTTACCGTCGGCGATATGTTTTTTATATCCTTTCGCAGCGTCTACAAGCGCTGCAGAATTAAAATGGAGGTAATTTTTTTCGATAAAAGAAGAGATGGGACGATTCTGGCTCATGACCTGGATTTAAAATTTGGTGCGAAAATACAGAAATTGGAGGTACGAGGTACGATTTACGAGGTACGATTTTGCAGGAACCTGATAGATTGTGCGAACTCCAAATCGTAAATCGTAAATCGTAAATCGTAAATTTCACGATGCGTTTACTACTTACTCTGATTTTATCGATTGCTTCCACAGTTGTTCTTGCACAGGCTGACACGACAGTTTGGATCGATCAATTATTTTCTTCATGGAACAACGCCACTCCTGGCGGCTCCATTCTCGTGGCGCGAGGTGAGAAGATCCTTTATCAAAAAGCATTTGGCCTCGCCAATCTCGAGAGCAATGTTCCCAATACAATCAACACCATCTTCGAAGCAGGTTCGGTGTCGAAACAATTTACAGCCTACAGCATTCTCCTTCTCGAAAGCGAAGGCAAACTGAAATTGACCGACGACGTAAGAAAGTACGTTCCCGAACTTCCGGTTTACGAAGCACCTATCACCATTCAGCACCTGCTCAATCACACCAGTGGATTAAAAGATTGGGGCAGCGTTGGAAGCCTCACGGGATTTCCACGCGGCTCGAGAGACTACACGATCCCGTTAGGACTTCACATCATGACCAAACAGAAGACTACGAACTTCAAACCCGGCAACGAATATTCGTACAGCAACTCCAACTACACGATGCTGACGGTCATTGTGGAGCGCGTTTCAAAACAAACGCTGGAAGATTTTACGGCAGAACGGATCTTCAAACCACTCGGAATGAAGAACACCCGGTGGAGAAGTAATTTCCGCGACGTGATTCCCAACAGGGCACAGGCTTATTCGAAGAACAAAGATGTTTATGAACTCAATATGCCTTTCGAACATATCTATGGTCATGGTGGTCTTCTCACAACAACTTCCGACCTGTTGAAGTGGAACCAGCAATTGGAAAAACACGATGCCATCTATAACAAAAGAATACAGCGTGGAAAGTTGAACGACGGAAAAGAGATCGCTTACGCATCGGGCATTCAGCATGGAGAAGTGAACGGTGTTGCAGAGATCAATCACAGCGGCTCAACGGCGGGGTATCGCGCATGGCTTGCATATTATCCTTCAGAAAAGCTAACGGTGGCATTGTTAAGCAACGACGGGGGCTTTGGCAACTTCGATATCGGGCGAAAGATCGCAGAGATCTATTTCGGTTCGGTGAAGCCAACGATTATGTCGCCCGAGCCAGTGAAAGAAGCTGAAGTTACATTCGATCCAAAGTTATATGTTGGCGAATACTACAGCGAAGACGCAGAGTGCACGTTCAAAGTAACGGCTAACGGAAGCAAGCTCGAGTACATCAATGATGCCCAGCAAACTGCAGAGCTCCTGCCAAAGTCTCTCAACGTGTTTACTTCCAACGATGCTACATTCGAGTTTAAGAACAAACAATTATTCGTCTCTATTAACCGTGCGAATAACATCCCATTCAAAAAAATCAGGTAATTGAAAACATACAACTACGGAATCATTGGCCCGGGCCGCATTGCAACATCTTACTGCAAAGCCCTTCAGAGAAGCGAACGGGTAAAGATCCACGCTATAGCGTCGCGTGACGAACAACGCGCGAAAGACTTCGCAAAACAATTCGGTGCAACCAAAACTTACAACACTTACGAAGCACTGGCCAGCGATCCTGACATCGACGTGATCTACATCGCCACACCTCACGCATTTCATGCGAAGCTGGCGATCATGTGTCTCGATCACAAAAAACCTGTGGTGTGTGAGAAGCCTCTCACGCTCGATCATGCTGCAGCTGTCGAAGTGGTGAACGCTGCTCATCGCAACAACACATTCCTCCTCGAAGGAATGTGGTCGCGTTTCAACCCGGCAGTTAACCTGGCGAAAGAGCTCATCGAAGCCGGAACGATCGGTGAAGTCCGTCACATGACAGCAGACTTCGGTTTCAAAAAAGAGTACGACGCAAAATCGCGACTGTACGACCTCGCATTGGGCGGTGGCTCGATACTGGATGTCGGTGTCTACCCGTTATTTCTTGCACTGTTTATTTTCGGTAAGCCGGATCTCATCCAGGCAACTGCACACCTCGCTCCTACCGGCGCGGATGAAAGCTGCGGGTTTACGCTGCAGTATAAATATGGTGCAACAGCTCAGTTGTTCTCGTCTATGATCGTGGAGACACGGAAAGATGCCGAGATTTGCGGAACACGCGGGTCGATCATCATCCAATCGCCATGGTATAAATCGATGGGACTTATTGTTTCAAAAGAAGGACAACCCGAAGAACGGATTTCTCTTCCCTATCCCGGCAATGGTTTCGAGTTCCAGATAGAGGAAGTTACACGTTGTCTCGATCTCGGCCTGAAAGAATCTCCGCTCATGTCGCACGACTTCACATTATTAAAAGCACAGGTGTCCGACGAGATACTAAAACAAGCAGGCGTAAAGTATGGGGGTAAATAGCGATCTTGTTGTCATAACAACATGATAAGATCTTTACTGTTTGTTTTTACATTGATCTCGGGTGCTGCTTTCTGCCAGGACAAAGAAGGATTCGTGGCAGTGAAGAATGAACCGCCGATCATCGTCAGCGAACGGTGGGTTGAATTCCCCAACAAGAAACCGACTGTTATCTCACGCGAGCTGAAGTCGGAATTTGTTGTGAACGCATCTATCTATAAGGTCATCAATCTCATCTGGGACGAATCGAAAGTGAATGACTGGCAACAACGGGTAAACAACTACAAGATCTATCGTAAAGCAGATACAACTACGTGGGATGAATATTCCCTTCGCGATATTCCGTGGCCGCTCGACGACCAGGATTCTTATATGGAATACAAGCTTAGTGAAGTCACTCCCGGCAAAGAATATATAGTCACGTTCAAATCAAAGGTCGACGACAACATCGCACCGCAAAAGAATGGCATCCATCGCATCGAGTTGATCGGCAGTTGGAAGTTTGTGCAGATAGCTCCGAATGTAGTCCGTGTTGTTTACAGGATCCAGTCGGCGCCGGCAACCAATGCACCGCGAATGATCGTGGACTCGGTTGTGAGAAATAATCTTTTGGAATCGATCAAGTCGTTAACTGCGATTGCCGAGAAGTGATCGCTTTCGCGGAAGCTTCCATGATCTCGAAACCAGTTTCAGCCATCTTGTTCTCCGTGTCGAGCGTAGGGTTTACTTCGGCAATCTCCCACGCAACAATTTTCGGATCTTTGCACAAAGTTACGTTCAGCAATCTTGCTTCTTCTATAGTAAGACCATTCGGAACGGGCGTTCCGGTTCCCTGCGAGATCCTGCTATCGAGACTATCAACGTCGAATGAGACGTAGATGAGATCGCAATGCGAAAGCATTTGCAACGCACGCTGAGCGATAACGATCGGTCCCTGCTTTCTCACATCCTCAGTTTCGATAAAGTTGATGTTATACTTATTGATAAGATAATTCTCAGGCTTTTCGAAATCGCGAACAGCGATATAAACGATGTCCTCCGGTTTGATCTTTGGACCAGGCGTACCTACATTCTTGATCTGCTCCCAGTAATCGGTAGTCTCGCCTCTTGGATCGTTTACCTTGCGTTCAAAATTATCGAGCGAGCAGGCCATTGCCAGCGACATGCCGTGCATGTTACCGGAAGGTGTTGTGTATGGCGTATGAATATCGGCGTGGGCATCGATCCAAACCACACCGAGGCGTTTCCTGGGATATGCTTTCTTGATACCTGCTATCGTTCCGTAAGCGGTGCTGTGGTCGCCGGCCATAATGAGCGGGAAATAGTCGTCGAACAATTGCTCGTAAACCTCTAGGCAAACGCGTTCTTCCATGATCAACACGCCGTCGATGAATTTCGCGTAGGCGTGTTCGGCACCGTCGAAGAGGAGTTCGTTCACGTTCTCGACTTCCACGGCCTCATATTGCCTGAAAAAGGACGAGCGCAGATCGAGGCTGGCTATTTTCATAGCTTCCACGCCCAGGCTGGCGCCGCGGGTTCCGGCACCGATTTCAGATTTTACCTGTATGATCTTTAACTCTTTCACAAAACCTCACTTTAGAAATTATAATGCTTATGGTGACCAAAAAGTGCCCGGCAAAAAAAGGGGCGGGCGGGACGACTTTCTCAGAAGTCGGGAGACTTCCAATTCGCGGGTCGGCCGGTCAGGAGGAAAAGCTTGGCGAGACAATTAGCCATATTGCAAAGATCGTAAAATAATTCCAATTTCGCAGTTTAGTAAGGACACGACTAGATGAAGAGCTACCGCGAGCTGATTGAACAAACCTTCGAGTTCCCACAAAGAGAATTTAAAGTAAGAGATCACGAACTGATGTTCAACGATGTTCCTCTCATGGATATCATCCGTGAATATGGCACGCCGCTAAAGATCACCTACCTGCCCAAGATCAGCGAGAACATCCGCTTCGCGCAGGCTGCATTCAACAATGCTATCGAACGGTTCAAGTACAACGGGAAATACACGTATGCCTACTGTACTAAATCTTCACATTATTCTTTTGTTACCGAAGAAGCACTGAAGAACGACATCCACCTCGAAACATCTTCGGCTTACGATATTCCGATCATCCGCAGCCTTCACGAGCGCGGTAAGATCAACAAAGACACGTATATCCTCTGCAATGGCTTCAAGATGCCATTGTACACCCAATACATTACAGAACTCATCAACGACGGTTTCAAAAACTGCGTGCCAATCCTCGACAACCTTTCGGAGATCGATACCTACGAGAAGAATGCCAACAACAACTTCCAGGTTGGTATTCGTGTTGCCGCCGACGAAGAACCGAAGTTCGAGTTCTATACATCACGTCTCGGCATCCGCTACAGCGACATCGTTTCTCTTTACAAAGAAAAGATCAGCCCAAGCAGCAAGGCCACGCTTAAGATGCTGCACTTCTTCATTAACACCGGCATCAAAGACACCGCGTATTACTGGAGCGAGCTCAGCCGTTTCATCTTCAAGTATTGCGAACTCCGCAAGATCTGCGACACACTGGATTCGATCGACATCGGCGGTGGTTTCCCTATCAAGACCAACCTCAACTTCCATTACGATTACAAATACATGATCGAACAGATCGTGGAGAACATCAAATGGATCTGCGAGAAGAATAACGTTCCCGTTCCCAACATCTTCACCGAATTCGGAAGTTACACCGTTGGTGAAAGCGGAGCTGTTCTTTATTCGATGGTTGATCAGAAACTTCAGAACGACAAAGAGCTTTGGTACATGATCGATGGATCATTTATCACACACCTTCCCGACGTTTGGGGTTTGAATCAAAAGTATATCCTGCTTGCAGTTAACAAGTGGGACGATCCTTTCCATAAAGTGAATATCGGTGGCCTCACTTGCGACAGCCACGATTATTATAATTCAGAAGCCCATACGGGCGAAGTTTTCCTCCCGATGATCAACGACGAAGAACGTTTGTACATCGGGTTCTTCCACACCGGCGCCTACCAGGAATCTTTAGGTGGCTATGGTGGAATTCAGCATTGCCTTATCCCCGCTCCCAAGCATGTGCTCATCGACCGCAACGAAGACGGTGAGATTACGACTAAGTTGTTCGCCCCGGAACAATCGAGCGAAAGCATGATGGATTTGCTCGGCTACCAGCAATCGCCGGCTCAAAAGCCGCTGAATGGTCAGTCGTTCGTGAAGACAGAATTGAGATAAGATTAAAATAGCGTTCAGGTTCATATTGTTTTTACTTTTCCCGGCGACAGTTTGTGCGCAGGAAATAAGTGTGTCTGCACTTGCCGTTAGCGGTCTTAACCCCGGGCTTTCCGGTGCAATAGAAAAGGATCTTTTAAGCAACGACAGGTATGCGTTGCTTGTCACCGGTAAAACTGGCTTCTACATTCATCGTTACAACAACACGGGCATCTTCTTCGCTGCTCAATCAGGTGTTCGTTATCGCATCGCCGGTAAATTTTATTTAGAAAATTATGTTGGCGTTGGATACCTCCACACATTTCTGAATGGAGGAAAAGCATACATCGTGGATGCTGCCGGAACAGTAAAAAGATACCACGATTATGGCAGCGGTCACTTCATGCCATCGATTAGTCCGGGAATAAGTTATGAAGTGGGGGATTTAAGATTTTTCGCGCGAACGATGATCTTCTGGCAAATACCATTCAATCGGGTGTCACTTGTTCAATATTCTCTCGAGACGGGATTAAGCTTCAAGTTACAATTCTTTTGCGCGCACCCATAACTATACTTTTGGGCCTGGCCCTTTTTGCCTGCAACGACGATAAATACATTGACGGCGACTTCTTCTATTTAGTGAACAAGCAAGCTCAGATGCCTATCGTTGTTCGTGGCAACAAAGCTTCGAACATCTTCATCTTATTTATTCACGGCGGACCTGGAGGAACCTCCATTCAAAAGATCGGTCTGCCCGCATTCAACGAACTCGAAGAAGATTATGCGATGGTGTACTGGGATCAGCGCGCTTCCGGCTCATCGCAGGGCAATAGCCCCGACGATCTATTAACCCTCGACCAGTTTGTTGAAGATCTCGATAAGGTCGTGATCCTATTGAAAGACCGCTACAACAATCCTGAGATCTTTCTCATGGGACATAGCTGGGGCGGATGTCTCGGCACGGCGTATTTGGCCGATCCTATAAGACAAAGTAAGATCAAAGGTTGGATCGAAGTAGACGGCGCTCACGATAATCCACAGGGCGACGACCTGTCGAAAGAGTTTGTGACGTCGTATGCACAAGACCAGGTGGATAAAGGTATTGATGTTGATTTCTGGAACTACGCATTAGGGTGGTATGAGGAAAATCCCAATTTCACTTCTGATCAAATGGAGCACTACTCTTTCCTGGAGAAATGCCACGGTTACGTTGCCGATCCGTCGCTGAAGAGAAGTCCAAAAACATTTCCCGAGTATTCTTTCAGTTATTTGTTCAGTTCACCGGCCGATGTTCTTGCGGCGCTCACGAACTATCGTCATGTGATTGGGAAGTTTATCATTTCAGATATTGATCTTACTGTGCGGATGAAGAACATCACGATACCTTCATTGATTGTGTGGGGGAAGAAGGATGGTGTGATCCCATACCCGATGTCGGGGCAGGCGATGAATGCTTTGGGAAGTACTGAAAAGCATTTGCTTACTCTGGATAATTCCGGTCACTTTGGATATTATGAAGAGCCAGGGGAGTTTGTGAAGGGAGTGAGAGAGTTTATAGAACGTTATAAGTAACTATTCTGGCTTAAGCTCTTTATATCCTTCCGGCAACATAAGTGCTGCCGAAGAAATTTCTTCCTTCTTAAAAGAAGTACATTCAAAAAGCAACTCGCCTTTCGAATCTATTCTTTCAATCTTCAATGGCACGCCTTTGATCTCGTCGAAAAATAATTTATTGTCGGTTCCTACTTCGGAATCTGCCAACACCGACATATCGATGCCTTTGATCTCTTCAGTTACCCAATAAATAAAAGTGGCGGCCTGCCCGGAGTCTTCGGTGCGTGTGATCAAATACTTGTTGCATGTAAAGTTCAGGATCTTCATCGTCTCCTTTGCTTTCGTGATGCTATTCGTTCCCTTTTTTTCTCTCTCTTCTCCTACGAGATAATATACTTTGTTGTCGGGTTCGATATTGTATTCCATTTTCTTATCGCCGAAATAAAGCACCTGTTCATTGTTCACAACGCCGCCGTGCAATGTGAAGAGCGTGTTGTTACCTTTTATGATCAGCGTTACCGACGTTGGCATCATCTTGTTCAGATCGCCACCGGAAGCTTTTATAAGAAGCGCCGACTTTATCTTCTCTCTCAGCATCGGGTCGGCGTCGACCTTTGCCCTGAAAGCAGAGTCCTGCATTTTTTCTTCCAGCAGTCGTAGATTTTCCTGGGTCGAAGGATCGGCAAGCATCTTTTTTGCCACCTCTCCCTGCGCAAGGGCATCTTTATCGGTGATATTGTACTTCGTCCTCCACTCGATAGTGCCTTCAAATGACTGACCGCGACCAATTGTCATAAAGACAGCGATCGCGGTCAGTGTAAGCAGTGCTTTCCTCATTACAACTTCGACTCGCTATAACCTGCCGGCAGTGCGAAAGTAGAAGCCGGTAGACTTTCTTTCTTCACTTCTGTGCATTCCATCACCATGGTTCCTTGTGGAGTCAGAACTTCGGTCTTCAACGGAACACCATCGATCTCTGTAAAGATGAGTGTTTGGTTCTGGCTGCCCGCCTGTTTCGCGAGAGCCTTAAGGTCGATGCCCTTGATCTCGTTCGTAGCCCAATAGTTTGTATTCAGTGGTTTGCCATCGAAGCCACTCTGTTCGATAATATATTTCGTGCAGGTGTAGCCGGCAATTTTTTGTGTCTCTGATGTCTTCGTGATCTTCGGTGTCTTCTGGGGAACGTTGCTGTTGTTGTTCTTCATCACCATGTAGGTCTTCGCGGCATTGTTAACCATATAAGTCAGGTCCTTATCGCCGATGCGAAGGATCTCGTTCTTGTCCATGATCCCGCCTTCCATGCTCATCACGGAGCTGGTGCCTTTAAACTTCAATGTGACACCCTTCGGCATCATGGCAGTTGGATCGCTTCCGATGATCGCTTTCATCATCTGTTCCATCTGCGCCTTTATCTGTGGGTTCTGTTGCATCATTTCCTTCATCTTCGGATCGTCGAGCTTGGCTTGCATTTCTTTCAGCTTGGCCTGTGTTGCGGGATCGTTCTCTTTCTTCCTGGCCTCTTCGATCTGCGCTTTGATCTTCGGATCGGTAATGTTCATCGTCATGTTAAAATGAATCACTCCCTCGAATGATTGCGTGCGACCTACCATCGCAACGAGGATCATTACGAGCATTAAAACGAGCTTTTTCATAAGGGTTTGTTTAGTGTAGTCTAAAGTTAGCGCTTAGTAATCAAATTTGATGCCTCAAGTAAATCGGCCACTTCGTAGTCGCCCAGGTCGGGTGCAACACATTCGTCGCCTATCTGGATGGTCTTCATTCCGAGGTTTCTCGCCGGAACCAGGTCGCGCGAACGGTCTCCGATCATCCACGACTTTTTAGGATCGATATTAAACTTCGCAATGGCTTTCTCGAAAAGAAGAGATCCCGGTTTCTTCGTCAATGAGTTTGTCACCTTCTCGTGGTAAGGAGAAAAATAGATATGATCGATCACATGTTCGCAGGCATCCTGGAGATAGATATGACAAAGCTCCATCTGCCGGCGTGTATAGATCTTGCGCGCGATGCCCGACTGGTTAGTCACAACAATCAGCAGGTAGCCGGCCTCCCTCATCCGGTACAGCGCTTCGGGCACGCCGGGGATCACATGGAACTGGGAAACCAGGTAAGTATAATTTGGATTGTCGACGTTTAAAACTCCGTCGCGGTCTAGAAACACACATTTATTCATCACGGCAAATATATTAGCTTTGCCGATTACAACGTTTAGACTTTCACGATGAGCAACGCACTCGTCATCATTCCAACATATAACGAGAGAGAAAACATCGCGATGTTGCTCGACACGGTGTTCGCATTGCCGAAAGACTTCGACGTGCTCATCGTAGACGACGGCTCGCCCGATGGCACCGCCGAGATCGTGAAGAATCTCCAGCAGACATACAATACTCCCGGCGAAAAACGACTGCATCTTCTGCAACGACCCGGCAAACTGGGACTCGGTACCGCGTACATCGCCGGCTTTAAGTATGGACTTGAGCGCGGGTATGATTTTCTTCTCGAGATGGACTGCGATTTCTCGCACGACCCGAAAGATCTCATCTATCTTTATTTAGAGTGCGCCGAGTTTGGGAACGACCTCTCGGTAGGATCACGGTATGCGAGCGGAGTGAATGTCGTTAACTGGCCCATGGGCCGGGTGCTCATGAGCTACTTCGCAAGTATTTATGTGAAGATCATTACCGGCATTCCGATCTCCGATACTACTGCTGGTTTTGTTTGCTATCGCCGTAAAGTTCTCGAAACCATTTCCCTCGACGAGATCCGCTTTGTAGGCTACGCGTTCCAGATAGAGATGAAGTTCCTCGCGTGGAAGTTTGGATTTAAGCTGAAAGAAGTCCCGATCATTTTCACCGAACGAACACGCGGTGTTTCAAAAATGTCCACAAGAATATTCAGGGAAGCGTTGTTTGGTGTAATGCAGATGACGATTACTTCCTGGTTTAAGAAGTACATCATTTCATAATCATTTCTCTATCAAAAGTCTTTCGGCTACAGTGCGGCTGAATGTCTCTTTCTTCCTCTTATCATAAGATACAGTCATACTCCCGTCAAAATCTTCTGTTTCGATAATAGTGATCTTCGCACCGAGCTTCAGTTCGCGGCTGTTAAGAAATCTAAGGAAGTCATCGGATGAGTTAACGATGCCTACGAACTGGGCAGTTGTTCCCGGTTTGCATTCGCTCAGCTTCGGATGATGTTGCCAGTGCATGCGGCCCTGGCGGTCGGGTATGGGCGAGCCGTGCGGATCGATCTTGGGATAACCCAACAGCTCATCCATCTTTTCGAAGAATGCGGGTGAGTGAATATGTTCGATCTGCTCGGCGATCTCGTGAACTTCTTCCCATCCGAAGCCCATCTTCTGCACGAGAAACATTTCCATCAACCGGTGTTTGCGGATGATGAGCGCTGCTTCTTTCTTCCCTTTCTCCGTGAGCTTCGGCGGCTTATAGCTTTCGTAGTGCACGAGCTTCTTCCTGGCCAGCTTCTGGATCATGCTGGTGACGGTAGGCATTTTGGTGCCCACCACGGAGGAAAGCTCCTTTACGTTCACCTCACCGTTTTCGCTGGAAAGGTTTAAAAGGGCTTTTAAGTAGTTTTCTTCTGCAAGTGAATACACACGTCAAAACTACGAAATATCTTTGTTAGATTCGTCTAACTTTATACTTTTGCAGTGTGAATAAACTAGTTTGTATAATATTACTCGTTTTCTTAGCCAGTTGCGATGATCTCGTGCCTTCAGGCCCCGGCAAGGCTTCCATCCTCGACGGTCCTGTAGAAGGGCTCACTGCAGGCGAAAACGCCCGCTTCCTCCGCGGCGACCGCGCCTTCAACGACGAGATCTTTACCAGCGAAAGCGGGCTCGGTCCCCTCTTCGTAGCCACATCGTGTGGAAGCTGCCATCCCGGCGACGGCAAAGGGCATCCTTTCACGACGCTCACGCGCTTCGGTCAGCCAGACGAAAATGGAAACCAGTTTCTGCACCAGGGTGGGCCCCAGCTTCAGAACCGCGCCATCGCCGGGCATAATCCCGAAGTCATTCCGGCCGGCGCCACCTTCTCGAAGTTTACGCCTCCCGCCAATACCGGTCTCGGTTTTCTCGCATCACTTACCGACGAGCAACTACTTTCCATGGCAGATCCCGACGATGCCAATGGCGATGGTATCTCCGGCGTTCCGAACTACATCACAGCACCCGAATATTTTCTGCCTTCGCCTGCCCATCAGCCACACAATGGAAAATACATCGGCAGGTTTGGCAAGAAGGCCGCCGCTGTTGATCTCATGCACCAAACGGTGAATGCTTACAACCAGGATATCGGTGTGATGTCGACCTATAACTCCACCGATCCATTAACAGGACAATACAGCGACGCGGAAGTAACCGACAACACGGTGCTCGATGTCGTGTTCTACCTCCGAACATTAAAAGCCCCGATCCAACGCAATGCAGATAATGAAGATGTTGGAGCGGGAAAGTCTGTGTTCATCAACATCGGTTGTAATAAATGTCACGTGTCGCAATGGAAGACACCTGTATCCGACATCGCTGCATTGAGTGAAAAAACATTCTATCCGTACACCGATCTCCTGTTGCATGACATGGGTTCGAAGCTCGACGATGGTTATACCGAAGGAAATGCGAAGACCTACGAATGGCGAACGCCTCCGCTGTGGGGACTCGGCCTCTCGAAGAATTCGCAGGGAGGAAATTATTATTTGATGCACGATGGCCGCGCTGCATCGATAGAAGGTGCGATCGATCTGCACGGTGGCGAAGCTGCAACGGCGCAGGAGAAATTCACTCAACTTAATGAAGCCGATAAGCAATTGCTCATCCGGTTTCTCGAATCCCTCTGAACATTATGAACAGGAAAGAATTTATAGTGAAGTGTGGCTTGTGCGCTGTCGGCGTGCCTGTTATTCTTTCCGGCTGCGCCGGCACAAAGTACGTAACAGTTCCTATCGAAGGCGACTCGATGATCGTGCCTTCGAATTCATTCATAACAGAAAAAGGAATTTTAAAATACATCGTCGTTCAAAACGATAGCCTCGAATATCCTATTTGTGTTTATCGCTTTTCAGAAAATGAATACAAGGCATTGCTGATGAAGTGCACTCACCAGGGAACAGAGCTACAGGTATTCGGCGATCGTTTACAATGTCCTGCACACGGCAGCGAGTTTACGAATACGGGAAGTGTACAAAACGGACCGGCCGACAGACCCTTAAGAACATTCGGTGTTTCGGTTACAGGCTATTCATTAAAGATCAAACTGTCATGAGAGTACTTCTGCTGTTGTTGATAGCGATTCCGTCTTTCGCCCCTTGCTTCGCCGAAGCGGGCTACGCACAGGCGCAGCAGATCGACAGCACGTTGTTGCGTCGCGTGCCGAGAGATACATCGGCAAAGAAGGCGATGAACATGGACGCCATTTATAATCGTCCGTTTCTCAGTGTCGGGAAAGCACCCGTGTCGGTTGGTGGTTATGTTGAAGCGAATTATCAATACCTGGGCACCAATGGAATTTCGGAGGGACATAGTTTTGTGATCCCTCGCATGACGTTGTTCGTAGCATCGTCGATCCATCGGAAGATCCGTTTTCTTTCGGAGCTTGAATTTGAAGAAGGCACCAAAGAGATCTCCATCGAATTCGCAGCTGTCGATTTCAATATGCACCCTCTGTTCAACTTCCGCGGCGGTGTGATCATGAATCCTATCGGTGCGTTCAATCAAAATCACGATGGTCCCAAATGGGAGTTTGTGAATCGTCCGGTGGCGATGACACAAATGTTGCCTGCAACGTGGAGTAATGTTGGCGCCGGTATGTATGGACGACAATATATTCGCCAGTGGGCGTTTGGTTACGAAGTCTATCTCACCAATGGTTTCAACGATGCTATCGTGAACAACAATCTCAACAAGACGTTTCTTCCTGCCGCAAAGCTGAATCGAGATCGCTTCGAAGAAAGCAGTAATGGAAAACTTCTTCTCACTGCAAAAGCTGCCGTGCGCTATGCGAAGCTCGGGGAGATCGGCATCTCGTACATGGGCGGTGTTTACAACAAATTCCAGGACGGTGGCCTCCGGCTCGACGATCAGCGCCGCGTGGATGTGTGGGCTGTCGATTTCAACACAACGTTGCCGTTACTTAAAACATACATCGTTGGCGAATATGCTTTCGTGAAAGTCGATGTTGCCCCGCAGGTCGGTCAACAGTTTGGAGAATATCAGCGTGGCGGCTTCGTCGATATCGTTCAGCCTGTGCTGCGAAGAAATATGTTTGGATTTCAGCAGGCTGTATTAAACATCGCGCTTCGTTTGGAAACACTCGATTGGAACAGGGCAGGTTTGTGGAAACGAATGGAAAGATTGGCGACGACTTTAATGCTCTCGTTCCGGCGATCAGCTTTCGACCGACACAACAAACAGTGCTTCGTGTAAATTATCGCTTCGAAAAACAGCGCGATATCTTTAACAATCCCGCTGCGAAGAGCGGCGGGATACAGGTTGGAATCTCTTCCTATTTCTGACTTTTCGTGAGCTGTACAGACAAACCAATAGACATTATTTGATATCCTGGTTTGCCAGAGAAGAGGTTGCTTCCGCTTCGCCCATATCTTGCGAATACTCTTACGGGTAATAGCCCAACTTCGAATTTTGCACCACCGCCGATCAACACACCGGTTGATAACACTTTAGGCAGGATGGCTGGGTAGTCGTAACTGGTCGTAACATAACCGGGAGTGATGGTCTCTGTTCTCCATTTCGCTGTTGTCGAGATATTGAGATGATTTTGAAGACCAATATCAGCGAAGAACCTGTTGCCATAGCGTATGAGCAACGGAACCTGCAATGCAGTATATTTTACAAAAACATCATTGTTGATCAGGGTAGTTGTATTGGTACCTGTGTTGTAGTTCTGGTAATGATAAAATCCATAGCCCGTGTACTGGTAGTAATTTAATTCAAGCAGAACGCGCATCTTCTGAAAACTGCCAGGCAGAAAAGCAGACAGGTAAGCTCCGCCTGCCAGTGTTTTGCTTGAACTCATATCTGAATTATTCATCGGAAGGCCCTCATTCATACGTGCAAGAGATGGAAGCAATTGTATACCGAAATCGACATAGGTTTTTGCTTTGATGTCATTGCTTACAAACTTCGTTGCACCGACACATTCATTATACACAACAAAGATGTCTTTGAGGTGGGTATCGGAATACTCTCTTGTAAGGTAGCCTTCGTCTGTTTTCGGGCAATCTTTCATCAATACTTTCAATGCACCGAATCCAGCCCTGTTTTCTTTCATCGCTCCGGAAGCTTCTTCAACCTGCTGACTGATCTCGTGTAGCTCTTTCTTGTCAGTCAATACAAAATATCTTTTGCCGCTTGTAAGAAGTGTGAGTTTGCCGCGTACCAGTACTTTAAAGAAACCAGTTAGTTCGTTGCCGTTCTTATCCTTGAAAGTGTATTTCTCGAATACCATCTCTTTACCGATCCCGAACGATTCGATATCTGCAGGACGCAGAACGGTGGCGTTGTTGCCAGGAGACTGCTTATACATGCAGCTGAGGAAATTCCTCGCGGTAGAACGATTCTCTATGAAACCGCGCACGGTATCATGGCTGGCCGACACATGATATCCTTCAAAGAAATTCGTCTGCGCCTCTGAAAAACTAACTGACGAGAAGAAAATCGTGCACAGCAGCAAGAGTTTAATAGAAGATAATCTCACGGGAGGTACTTTGAATTGTAAGTCTACAAAAAACTTACTTTATTTCGAGACCTTCTTATGAAACTAAATAGCATTGTGTTGTCATTCGCCGCGATCGCATGCTGTATTACGTGCAGCACAGACGATCATACATTCCATAGCAGGGAATATGCGAGCGTTGAAACGGGTGACGTCACAGACATCAACGAAAATGGCGCAACACTGCACGGCGAGTTTTTAGGAATGGGAACGTTAGATCTCAAAGACTACGGATTTCTTTACGACCAGGCGAATGCAAATACGAAGATCGGTTCTTCCGAACGCATCTCATTGGGAACTACAGCCCAAACAAATTTCTCTGGCACTGCAGATCGCGCTCTTGAAGATGGCCAAACATGCTGGTATAGAACCTATGCGATTGTAGGTAGTAATAACCTGATCGTATATGGTGCCGAAAGAAGTTTTGTCGCGAAGGGTAGTTTGCCGCCATCCATCACCGAAATCGTTCCCTCATCGGGCAAGCAGGGCGATCTCATCGTGATCAATGGATTGAGATTCAGCGATAAGTCATACACCTCGATAGTTACCATCGGCGGAGTGCGTGCATTCGTTACGAAGACAAGCTCAACGAGTATTACATGCACCGTTCCTTTTTTGCCGGCGGGAGATAGAGATGTACTGGTGAAGATTGGCGAAAATGGAACACCTTCGGCTCCGAAGACATTCACAATAACAAACTAATCAAACCTGATTAACCTAGTCAAACCTGATGGCTTTGATCGGGTTGATCTTCGCGGTGACCGCGGCTGGTATCAATAGAATTACAGTTACTACAGCAAGCACCAGCACATTCAGGAGAACGATCGTCTCCACGCTCCACGCAATTGGTACGAAGGCCATATAATAATCATGAGCATTCAGCTTGATGATCCTGAACTGGTATTGCAGAAAGCATACGCCAATACCCAACATGTTTCCAAAAAGCAGCCCGCGAAAAATTAAGCTCACGCCATTATAAACAAAGATAGATCTCACCAACCTGTCACGCGCCCCGAGTGCTTTCAGCATACCAACCATCTGCGTTCGTTCCATAACTAATATCAACACAACGGAGATCATGTTTACACAAACGACAACCAGTATGACCGACAATAATATCACGACCTGCCGGCCGATGAGGTCGAGCCACTGAAACACCTGTCCGAACGTTGCATTGGCTGGTATGGCTTCCTGGTCATGATCCGTTTCGTCGTTGATATACTCTGCGGTCTGTATGAGCGCTTGTTCTTCGAAGTCGTACGAAGCCCACGAACTATACGTCTCTCCCACTTTTTCAAACCACGACAAATCGGACGACCAAATGTTATCCATCCGTTCGTCCCAGTAGTATGAGAAACAGCGCAGACCTGTCGAACCTGTTGAAGTCGATATACACCTCGAGCCCTCCGGCAACGCTGTCGGCCCAATCGTTGAGACGTTGCACCAGTTTCATATCGCCAATGATCACCTTCGAATCATAGTACTCGGTGAGATTCGTTTCATAGATGCCGACCACTTTCAGTTTTCTGAACCGTGGCGGATTTTGAAAAAAGTGAACGATGAGATCATCGCCTAACTTCGCGCCGATCTTTTCGGAAATGAGTTTACTGATAACCACCTCTTGCGACATGGCTGAGTCATTGAAGTGAATGAATTCGCCCTCCACGAGATTTTCTTTGAACAGATCGACATCGAAACTCTTGCCCACACCTTTGAATGCAATGCCCATCATCTCTTCCGGTGTCTTGATGATACCAGGTTTATGACCATACTCCTGCACGTGTGTCACCATCGGGTATTTTTCCGGGTGTGTTATGAGATCGACTTTATTAAAATAGAAAGGCTTTTCTTCGAGAAGCCCGTCGGGGCTGACATGACGGATCAGTATGTGTGAACTGAAGTTATAGATCTTATTCCTGACTGTACTCTCGAAACCGCTCGAGATGAGAAACGACACGATCGACGCTCCAAGTCCAACCGTGATTGTGATGACAGCAATTTTGTGAATCGTGGAAGAAAAGGTTCCTCCCTGCTGACGACTTATTCTTTTGGATATGAAGTAAGAAAGGTTCAACGCAAATGGCTTAATTTTAGCACGCTTTCCAAGCAAAGTAAGGAAAATGACAAGGATTTTCATTTTATGCGTGCTCATATCTTTCACCGGGTGCGCACAGTCCAAATTGTTTGTCGGCGCCGAACGAACCGATCTCTATCTCTCCAAACTCAAGAATAAAAGAGTTGCACTCTTCGCTAACAACACTTCGGCTGTTAACGGTGTGCATCTCGTCGACATACTGGTCGGAAAAAAAGTAAACGTGGTGAAGATCATGTCGCCCGAACATGGTTTTCGTGGCGATGTACCCGATGGTGATGATGTAGGTGATTCGGTAGACGGAAAGACCGGCATAAAAATCATCTCTATCTATGGAGATAAGAACAAGAAACCAACAGCCGAGCATCTCGCAGATGTCGACGTCGTGATCTTCGACATCCAGGATGTTGGATGTCGTTTCTATACCTATATCAGCTCGCTTCATTATTTGATGGAAGCCTGCGCGGAGAATAAAAAGAAGTTGATCGTTTTCGATCGTGCTAATCCGAATGGATTTGTCGACGGCCCGATACTGCAGGCAGAGAACAAATCGTTTGTGGGAATGCACCCGGTACCGATAGCACACGGCATGACGATTGGCGAATATGCGAAGATGATCAATGGTGAAGGATGGCTGCCGAACGGAGATAAGTGTGAGCTTGAAGTGATCCCGTTGAAAAACTACACTCACCACGATTCGGTGTCGCTGCCGATAAAACCATCGCCCAACTTACCGAACGATCATGCGATCAGGATGTATCCATCGATCTGTTTGTTCGAAGGAACGGCACTCAGTCTTGGTCGCGGAACCTACTCTCCTTTCGAAGTTTTAGGACATCCCGATCTTAAGAACCAGCCTTTCGAATTCACACCTGTGTCTATTCCGAATATGTCGGCCAAGCCGAAGCTCGAAGGACAGTTGTGTCACGGCATCGATCTGCGCCACGTAAAACCTGAAAGAAGAATTTCATTGAAGTACCTGATCGAGATGTACAACGAGTTTCCGGACAAAGAGAAATTTTTCATCGCATACATCGATAAATTATCTGGAACAAAAGAGTTCAAAGAACAGATCAAAAGAGGAATGACCGAAGATGAGATCAGGGCAAGCTGGAAAGAAGGGCTTGATAAATATAAAGAGACGAGAAAAAAATATTTGATGTATCCTGACTAACATGACAAAAGCAGAAAAAGTAAAAGACATACTAAAGCTCCTGGACAAATACATCCCCAATCCTGAAGTTCCTTTACACCACAAAGACGCTTACACTCTACTGATCTCTGTTTTGCTGTCGGCTCAATGTACCGACGAGCGGGTGAACAAAGTGACGCCAATACTTTTCAAACAGGCCGACAATCCGACTGACATGATCAAGATGTCGCCCGAAGAAATTCGCGAGATCATTAAACCCTGCGGACTATCGCCCATGAAGTCGAAAGGCATCTATGGGCTCTCGAAGATCCTCCTCGATAAATACAACGGCGAAGTTCCAAATACATTCGAAGCGCTCGAAGAACTTCCGGCCGTAGGTCACAAGACCGCCTCCGTTGTAATGACGCAATGGTTCGGTCAGTCCGCGTTTCCTGTAGACACACACATTCACAGGCTCGCCTATCGTTGGGGGACTCTCGAATGGAAAGAGCGTAGAACAAACCGAACGCGATCTGAAGACATTGATACCCCGAGAAGAAATGGAATAAGGCGCACTTGCAGATTATATATTTTGGGCGGAAGTACTGTCCCGCGAGAGGACATAATTGGAAAGAATGTCCTATTTGTAAAAAATATATGAGAAAAGAATTACGGGACTGACATGACGAAGCTTCGAATCATATTTATGGGTACGCCGGAGTTTGCGGTAGCAAGCCTCAACATCCTGGTTGAAAACAATTACGATGTCGTTGCGGTGATTACTGCTCCGGACAAGCCTGGTGGCCGCGGACAACAGTTACAAAAGTCGGATGTTAAGATCGCGGCAGAGAAACATGGTCTGAAGGTCCTCCAGCCAACAAGTCTTAAAGCACCGGAGTTTATTGAAGAACTGAAGAGCTTAAATGCCAACCTTCAAATTGTTGTCGCCTTCAGGATGCTTCCTGAAGTTGTTTGGGCGATGCCATCCATCGGCACGTTCAACCTTCATGCTTCGTTGTTGCCGCAGTATCGAGGTGCGGCACCTATCACTGGGCAATTATTAATGGCGAGAAAGAAACGGGGGTCACTACATTCTTTCTGAAACACGAGATCGATACAGGGAATATCCTGTTCCAGGAGAAAGAAGAGATCAGGGATGATGACGATGCCGGAAGTTTATATGAGCGGTTTAATGAAGAGAGGAGCGGGGCTGGTATTGAAGACAGTGAAAGCAATTGAGGATGACACTTATAAAGTGAGTCCGCAAACCGATTCGAATAACTTAAAGCACGCACCCAAAAATTTTTCGGGAGACATGCATGATAGACTGGAACAAAAAAAGCGAAGAAATCGTGAATTTTGTTCGTGGGCTCAGCCCATATCCGGCTGCGTGGTCCACCATTAATAATAAAACCTATAAAATATTTAAAATTGCTGTCGGCGATGGTCCTTTGAAAATGAAAACCGCCGACGGCTTTGTCTCTATAGAAGAACTCCAGCCCGAAGGAAAGAAGCGAATGAAGACTTCCGATTTCCTTCGGGGTTATAAAATTTAAATACGATGATCGTCTCTCTTATAGCTGCCGTCTCAAAAAACAGGGTGATCGGAAAAAACAACGACCTCCCCTGGAAACTTCCCGACGACATGAAGTACTTCATGGAAACAACGCGTGAGCATGCTGTGATCATGGGACGGAAAAATTTCGATCACTGCCGCCGAAATTCAGGCCATTGAAAGGACCGTCTCAATATTGTAATATCAAGAGTCCCAAAAGCCCTCGCGCATTATGATATCCGGGCGGTTAATTCAGTGGAGCAGGCATTCGAGCAAGCGCCACAAAGCGAAGAAGTCTTCGTGATCGGCGGCGCCGAAATTTTCAAACAAACACTCGATCGCGCCGACCGTCTGTATATCACCGAGATCGATGCTGTGGTGGATGGTGATGTTCTTTTTCCCGAATACGATAAAAGCAAGTGGAAAGAAATTTCGCGCGTTCATCACAGTGCCGATGAGCGACACGCCTACGCTTTCGATTTCGTCGTCTACGATCGGCTGAATTAGTTTTTAATTTTTTCTAACTTTCAAACCCTAACCCCCCGGCATATATGGACGTCCAGACATTAGATACACACAAGAGAATTCTTGGGATCCTCTACATCATTTCCGCTTCATTCGTATTCCCTGGTCGCGCTCTTCATTCGCGCACTCATGTCGGTCATATTTGAATTCGCTTTCGACCAGGGCGAGATCGAAGACCGGAGAGTTGTTGATTTCGTGATGAGCATTATTTCGATTGTACCATTTATACTCATTGTATTCAGCGCTCTTCAACCATGATTGCCGGTATCGGTTTACTTTCCCGCGCAACATGGGCTTCCCATTCTTTGCATTGATCGTTGGATGTCTTAAGCTCATCTCTTTTCCGATCGGAACAATCATCGGCATTTATTCAATCTGGATCTTCGCCGAAGATCAACGACTCAAAAGATTAGCGAACGGATAATGGGATCATTAAAAAGGCCAGGTGATCTGGATCACTGGCGCATCTTCAGGAATCGGCGAAGCATTGGTATACAATCTTGCACACCAGGGTGCGAAGCTTATTCTCTCTGCACGTCGCAAAGAAGAGATGGAACGCGTGAAAGGCTATTGTCCCGAATATGCGCAGCCCGACATCCGCATCCTGCCGCTCGATCTCTCCGACTCTTCAACACTTCCATTGATGGCACAAGCTGCCACTCAATTCTTCGGTCACGTCGACGTGCTCATCAACAACGGTGGCATTAGCCAGCGCGGTATGGCCAAAGAAACCATCCTCGAAGTGGACAGGCGACTGATGGAGGTTGACTATTTTGGTCAGATCGCTATAACGAAAGGATTGATCCCTCACTTCATCCAAAGAAAGAGAGGCCAGTTTGTTGTCATCACCAGTGTGCTCGGCATGATCGGTGCACGGAATCGTTTCCGGTTATGCTGCCGCTAAACATGCGCTGCATGGTTTCTTTGATTGTCTTCGTGCCGAACTCTGGAATGAAAGCAAAGACATTCACGTCACGATCGTTGTTCCCGGTTGATTGCCACCAATCTCGCATTGCATGCATTGAAAGCCGACGGAAAAGAATTGAACGAAGAAGATCAACGAAACTCCGGCGGTCTAACTCCCGAAGCTCTTGCAACAAAGATCGTTTCAGCTATCAAGAAGAAGAAGGAAGAAGTTTACTTCGGTGGCTTTAAAGAGATGATCTCAATTTACCTGAAGAGGTTTGTGCCAGGGATCTTTTCAAAGATTGTCAGGACTGTGAAGACTGACAGGATTGCTTCGCAAGACAAGAAGTGATGGAATGGTATGAATACCTTCTCATCACCGTTGTTGGTTTCTGTGCCGCCTTCCTCAACACCGTCGGTGGCGGCGGCTCACTCTTCACCGTTCCCCATCCTCACTTTCCTGGGGAATGCCCATCACACTTGCTAACGCCACGTCGCGTGTAGCAATATTATCTCAAAACATATTTGCCGTTTTCGGATTCGCCAGCAAGAAAGTAGAACTGCCGGTACGATATAGTTTCTGGTTGTGCCTCACGTCGCTTGCGGGCGGTTACATCGGAAGCACGCTGGCTTCATCGGTCAACGACAAGATCTTCAGCAGGCTGTTCGTGGTGGTGATGCTGATCTCGCTCGTGCTGGTGATCTTCGATCCGTTCAAATCAAAAAACAAGGAAGAAAATCTCTCACCACAACGACAGGCGATCGGTGCGGTCATCTTCTTTTTTATCGGGATTTACGGAGGGTTCGTGCAGGCAGGTATCGGGTTTCTTGTAATCGGAACCCTGAGCCTGGTTAACAATATGAACCTCGTGAAGGTAAATTACCTGAAAGTCTTTGTTGCAATTTTATATACCTCTGTTTCGGTATTGGTCTTTGCGCTCGAAAAAAAGATCGTTTGGTCAACCGGGCTCGTCCTGGCTGTGGGACATGCCCTGGGAGGCTGGTATGCGAGCCGTTGGTCGGTCAAAGGGCCGAGAAGTGTGGATAAACGCATCATGATCGTCTCCGTACTGGCGATGGCAATCAAACTTTGGTTTTCATAGCCATATACCCCCTTTTTCGGTACGTTATTTTCATGTCTCAATTTTTTAGCTTCACAAACACTTTATTTTTTAAAAACTTGATATAATTTCATTGTGCCTAAGCCACCCCCGCGGATAAACAATGAATGTCCTGACGCAATTGCGAAGATTCATCATAGGACGTCGTGTGTTCATCCTTTCACACCTTCAGTTCAAGAGAATCATTCTTACAGGCCAGATGGCCATCATCGTGCTCACGCTATCGACGGCGTATGCAGTATTCGATATTATCCATGGCGTTTATGTATCATGGCCTTACCAGGCAGCATGCTCGTTGCTTGCGCTCTCCAGCTTCATCCTGAACAGGCAAGGAATGCATACCGCCGCCAAGGTGGTGCTCATACTTGCAACCAACTTCACCCGTTTATGCCTTTGCCGCCAGCGAGAATATTCATACCGAACTCGACGCTTTCTTTATCATAATCGCTATCGCAACTATTGCTGGCTTCGGCTACGAACAAAAGAACCTGGCAATAGCTTTCGTAGCACTGACCTTAATGGCATACCTCGCTTCTATCTACATCGACTTCAAGCCCATCCAGGGTCTCGACTATAATCCAGTGTATGCGAGGGAAAACAAGTCGATCAATTTTATTACGAGTCTTATCGCGGCCAGCCTCATCTTGTTTGCCAGGCACTGCGCGAAAAGGAACAAATGATGGTTGTGAAAAATGAAGAGCTCACACAGCTCAACATAGAGCTCGATCGTTTCGTGTACACCAGCTCGCACGATCTGACGGCCCCTCTCCGGTCGATACTCGGGCTGATCACGTTATCGGATCTTACCGAAGATCGGGAAGAGATCAAGAAATATCTCGCCATGATGAAAGATCGTGTGGTTGAACTGAATAAGTTCATCAAAGAGATGAGCGACTTCAAGAAGAATGCAAGCTCCGAGATCACGCTCGAAGACGTTGTGGTGAAGAGCATGTTCCGCGATGTTCTCGAAACACTCCAGTTCTACCCACATGCAGAGAAACATTCGATCGATATGAACATCGAAGATGATCTGATGATCTGCACCGATCACACACGTTTGAAAGTGATCATCTCGAACATTATCAGCAACTCTTTCAAGTATTGCGATCTGAAGAAGGAACCTTCTGTAAGGATCATGGCAGGTCAAAAGAACGATTTCATACACCTGCAGATCACCGACAACGGCCTGGGCATTAACGAAAATGCCCTCCCAAAAATATTCGACATGTTTTTACCGTGCCCACGAGCACAGCGACGGCACCGGCTTAGGCTTGTATATCGTGAAGGAAACGATCGACAAACTCGGTGGAACTATTGCTGTTCACTCTACTGTTGGTAATGGTACGACGTTTAATATTACCTTGCGACGAATCTTACGAAATACAAGAAGATATGATCAAGTGGAAAGATGTCCTGGGATATGCTACGAATGGAAATCCGACACCGCCGAAGCGCGTGGAGAAGACTGAAGACGAGTGAAGGAACTTCTGACTGGCGACGAATATTATATCATTCGCAAAAAAGGAACGGAGCGCGCATTTACCGGCGAGTATTGCGAGGCACATGAGCCCGGCAAGTATGCGTGTCGTGCATGTGGAACACTGCTGTTCGATTCTACCGTGAAGTTTGAGTCGGGCACCGGCTGGCCTAGCTTCACAGCTCCTGCTTCAGAAGATGTTGTGAAGTACATTAAAGATACCAGCTTCGGAATGGTGCGGGTGGAAGTGTGCTGCAACGTTTGCGATGCACATTTAGGGCATGTTTTCCAGGATGGACCCGCACCAAGTGGTTTGAGGTACTGTATTAATTCGGCATCAATTAAACATGTAGATTGAACAGAAGAACAGCAGAATATCCTATATCGAACCGCAGAAGTTACGGAGTATTTATGATCTACTGATTCTGTAACTTCTGCGGTTCTGCTGTTCGATATTCTTCTGTTCTGCTGTTTTCTTAATTTCCTCTCCCAAACTTCGTATTGAATATTGGTAATACTCGCAGCCCCCTTGGATTCTCCTTGATAATATTGATCAATCCAAACTGCACCCCTTTCACTCTCATCGCATAATTAACAACGCCAAACACAACTCCTCTCTGTTCTCCTTTGATCCTGTTGTAAGCGCTGATCGATAGCCCAGTCATCGTTCCTTCTTTCACTTCCCATGTGCCATCGTCGAGTTTGTGCCTGTCGCCCACGCGAAGCCATGCGGGTGCAATCATAATTCCCTTCAAATCCATACCGCCAACCGCAGCGGCGACAGCAAGGCCGGTTAACTTCCTGCTTCCAATACCAACACCCGCAATGGTGATACCTTTTACTTCTTCACCTGCACCGATACCAACGCCTGCGATCGTAACACCGCGGATGTGATCGCCAGCACCGATGCCGGCAACCGCGAAAGAAAACCCGTTGATGTCTTCACCGGCACCTACGCCGAGACCACCAATCGTAATCCCGTTCACATTGCCGCCCGATCCAACACCGAGTCCGCCGATGGTGAAGCCCGAAAGATCGTCGCCGGCGCCGATTCCCAATCCACCGAAGTTGAAACCGACAACGCTGCCGCCCGATCCTGCACCAAGTCCACCGATTGTGATACCGCGAAGATCACCACCAGAACCGATACCCAATCCACCGATATTAAGACCCGTTACGTTATCGCCGGCACCCGCTCCGAGCACGCCGATGTTAATGCCAGTGAGACTGCCTCTCGTTGCAACACCGAGCGCGCCAATGCTAATACCATTCTGGTTGTCGTGACCCATCGCCAACGGCAAACCGAGCGACAGTCCGTTGACTGTTCCTGTCTGGAAAGACTCGTCTTTCGTTGTCCATATTGTGGTGTTGATACCATTGATCTTATCGACATCCTTGTCTTTAAAATTGAATCGTATGCCTGTGAATTTTTTGAGGTTCCCAAAGCCGATGCCGCCACGCTTCGAAGGAATACCAAAACCTTTTCCGGGATCTTCGGAATCTTGTGCGAATGTGTTGTTGAAGAACAACACAAGTGCAAGCAGGAAGAATAGTCTCTTCATGTTCATTTGTTTTACTTGACTCTTAGACTGGAATACGGCCTCCGGGGTTGCGTCTCCCGGAAATTAATCGGGATTAATTTTGATAGGCGAACACACGCTTGAGTACGTCGGTTGTGCGTGCAACGGGATTCTGACGGATATTCTGCTCTTCTTTAGCGATCATGGTAAACAAACCCTGGATGGCAAGATCGGTAGCGTAATCGTCGAGATTGGGATTCACTTTATCGACAAGAGGAATTTTATTATAAGTGTTAACGAGATCACCGTAGTACTTCGTAGCATTCACTTTATTTAATGAATTCTGAATAACGGGTTTGAACTTCATCTTCAATTGAGTTGAAGTGGTCCTTTTGAGATACTGCGTTGCTGCATCCTGCTGACCTTTCAATATCGTCCATGCGTCTTCGATAGTCATCTGTTGAATAGCTCCAATAAATATAGGCTTCGCTTCTTTCGCTGCATCTTCAGCGCCGTGATTCAATGTTGCCACAAACTTATCTACTTCATTTCCCATACCGAGCTGTCTCAATCGATCCTCCACTTTCTTTACATCGGGAGGGAATGGGATCTTGATCTCGGGATTGCCGAGATAACCATCGACTGCCGATAACTTGTCGGCACCGATAGCAGCGCCTTTAAGCAATGCTTCTTTGAGTCCTTCTGCAACTTCGGAGGACGTTGGTGTGCTGTCGCCGGTTTCTTTTCCGAAGTCGGAAATAACCTGGCCGATCTGGGCAGATGTACATCCGATCAATAAGGCCAACAGGAAGACTGCGAAAACAGATGCGCGTTTCATAAACTAAAGTTACTGATATCCTTAATATTCTTACAACCGGACAAAGCCATCGTAAATTCAAAGTCAGCCATGAAATTCCGGATCACCTGGTACACTCCTTCTTCGCCTGCGATCGCCAGGCCGTAAGCATACGGTCTTCCGATACAAACTGCATCGGCACCTAGGGCGATAGCTTTAAACATGTCGGCACCACCACGAACACCGCCGTCGAGCAGAACGGAATTCTTTTCTTTACAACTGCCGCGATCTTCGGAAGAACATCCAGTGTTGCGACAGCTCCGTCTACCTGGCGACCACCGTGGTTCGATATAACAATGCCATTCATTCGTGGTCGATCGCCTTCGAAGCATCATCGGGATGAAGAATGCCCTTGAGTAAGATCGGCAGTTTAGTGTTCTCACGAAGAAATGAAAGGTCACTCCATGTTAGTGCCGGATTCGAGTAAATACTTACAAACTTTCTTATAGCTTTTCTAGGGCGTCCCGATAAAAATTTCTTCAAATAATTTTTTCCGGGGTATGCGCTCGTCATTTTGAATAGAGCGATAATGCTGTGCAACGTCACAGCGGGGGGAAGTGAATCATCGAGTTCATCCATCAACTTCTGGAACACAGGATCGGACGTGTACTGCGCAATTCCTTTTCCTTCGAGAAACGGCAGGTATGCGAGGTCGAGGTCGCGCGTCCTCCACCCTAACAATGTAGTGTCGAGTGTTACAACTATTGCAGAACATCCGCATGCTTCGGCTCGCCGTGCGAAGCTTGCAACAAGATCGCGCGACTTGCTCCAGTACATTTGAAACCAATGCGGCTTGTCGCCCATTACACTTGCAACTTTCTCCATCGGCACCGAAGCCTGGTTGGAAAAGATGAAAGGTACGCCGGTAGCGGCAGCGGCTCGTGCAACAGCAAGATCGGCATCGCGATGTGAGAGCTCCAGTACGCCGACCGGCGAAAGAAATAACGGTACTGGTAGTTTTGTTCCCAGGATCTCGACCGATGTGTCGCGTTCGCTCACGTTGGTGAGCATACGCGGCGTGATCTTATATTGATCGAATGCAGAACGATTTTGTGAAACTGTGTGCCCGAGCCCTGCACCACCGGCAATGTATTCGAAAGCGTGGGTTGTTAAAATTGATTTCGCGCGTTGCTCTAAATCAGCTAAGTCAACATTGACGCTGAGTTTTTTACCGCGAGTCCGTTCAGATAAATTTCTTTCTGCCAATCGGTAGCAGACATTATTTATTCAGGTTCTTTATTTTATTGTTGAACCAATCATCCGAGCCGCTATCACTTTCTTTCTTCGGGAAATCCTTCTTCGATAGTCCTTCTTAGGATAGTCTTTCTTCTTGAAATCCCTGCTGGCACCGAAATCTTTCTTGCCCGAATAGTTTTTCGTTTTTCTTTCTCTTCTTTCCTTAGGCTCCGACGGTCTCTCAGATCTGTCGCCAGTAAGCTCGATCCTTACAATCCTTCCTTTGAACTCGAACCCATGCAAATGTTGACGAACAACTTCGCTTACGCTCTGATCTACTTCGAAGAAAGAATAAGCACCCTTCACATCGATCTTGCCGATATCTTTTCCTTTCACACCCGAGCGATCACACACCAGCGACAACAAACGTCCCTTATCGAGGCCGTCCATCTTACCGAGATTAATGAACAAGCGATCGCCTGATGTAAATCTTTCGGTTGGATAATCGTTGTCTGCAGATTTTGCCTGGTTGAGATCGGGGTGCCCCGCGATAATAGTCGAGCAGGTGATTGAACTCGAGCGATGTAAATCGCTTGATGATATCTTCTTTACTTAAGTCGAGGAGTTCATTGTAAACTGACGGCAGGAATTCACTGATCTCTGCTTCAACGATCTGTACTTCGCGAAGCCTGTGAACGAGATTCAACAAACGAACCTGGCAAACCTGTTCTCCTGTCGGGATCATCTTCTTCTCGATCTTCGAATCGATCATTTTCTCGATCTGCTTGATCTTCACGGTTTCGCGACGCGTAACGATCGCTATTGAAATGCCTTTCTTGCCGGCACGCGCTGTACGACCACTGCGGTGTGTATAGAATTCTATTTCGTCGGGGAGGTTGAGGTGAATAACGTGCGTGATGTTGCTTACATCGATACCGCGTGCGGCAACATCCGTAGCGACCAATAATTGAAGCGTTTTATTCTTGAACGCCGCCATTACTTTATCGCGCTGTTGTTGCGTGAGATCACCGTGCAACGAATCGGCATTGTAGCCATCGCGCATCAGGTTTTCTGCAATACGCTGTGTCTCGATCTTCGTACGACAAAAGATCACGCCGAAGATATCGATGTTGTAATCGACAATACGTTTCAGTGCATCGTAACGATGCCGGTCCTCTACAACAATATATTGATGTTCGATGTTAACGTTGCCCCTGTTCTGCTGACCGATCGTGAGCTCTAAAGGATCTGTCATGTAAGCCTGTGCGATCTTACGAACTTCGCGAGGCATGGTGGCCGAGAACAACCACACTCGTTTGGTTTCCGGCGTTTCGGCGAGTATAGTGTCGATATCTTCCTTGAAGCCCATGTTGAGCATCTCGTCGGCTTCGTCGAGTACTACGAATTTTATTAACTCGATGCGGATCACTTTGCGTTCCATGAGGTCCATAAGACGGCCCGGGGTTGCCACGATGATCTGGGCACCACGACGGATCTTTTTGATCTGGTCGGAGATGCTGGCACCACCGTAAACAGGAACAATATTGAGAGGTTTTACTTTATCGGAAAAACGATTGAGGTCACCCGCAATCTGCACACACAACTCACGGGTTGGCGCCAGTACAAGAGCTTGTGTAGTATCGAGATCATTAGAGCACAGTTCGATGAGCGGCAGGCCGAAAGCGGCAGTCTTTCCCGTACCCGTTTGCGCAAGCGCAACAAGGTCGCGGTTCTCGGTTAAAAGGAAGGGGATAGCTTTCTCCTGTACTGGTGTTGGAGTGTCAAAACCGAGTTGCTTAATAGTTTCAAGGATCGCGCTGGAGAGTCCCAGGGCTTGGAAAGATGACATTTAATGTATTTGTTAGGTACAAAGGTAGCGATTACCTTTCGAACATCATGGTTAAAGCTGAATTGCTGACGATAGGTGACGAGATCCTATACGGTCAAATCGTAGACACAAACTCGCAATGGATGGGTGTGGAACTCGGAAATGCAGGCGTAAAAGTGGTCCGGAAAACATCAGTAGGTGACGAAGAGGGCGAGATACTTACCGCTTTCGCGGAAGCAGAGAAAAGAGCAGACATTATTTTGATAACCGGTGGACTTGGTCCAACCAGCGATGACCTTACGAAGCCTTGTCTTGCAAAGTATTTCAACTGCGAGATGAAGTTGAACGAAGAAGCACTCGCTGAAGTGACAGACTTCTTTAAAAGTCGCGGCCGCGAGCTGTCGGAAGTTAATCGCAACCAGGCATTACTTCCTGTTTGTTGTGAGAAGATCACGAACAGCATGGGCACAGCGCCCGGTATGTGGTTCGCCCGAAACGGTAAAGTGTTTGTTTCAATGCCCGGCGTTCCGCACGAGATGAAAAGAATGATGACAGACATCGTTATTCCAAAGATCAAAGCAACGTTTCCCACGCCTGTCATTCATCATAAGATCATCCAGACCATTGGCATTGGCGAATCTGTTCTTGCCGAAAAGATCGAAGCGTGGGAGAAGGCATTGCCTTCGCACATGAAGCTCGCTTATCTTCCATCGTTGGGTGAAGTGAAGTTGAGACTGACTGGTATCGGTAAATCGAAACAGGAATTAGAAGCCGAAGCCGATGCGCTCACGGTAAAACTGAGAGAACGTATCGGTCAGTTTATATTCGGTTACGGCGATGATCCTATCGAAGTGGTGATTGGCAACACGTTGCACGATCGTCATCTTACTTTGGCCGTTGCTGAAAGCTGCACCGGTGGATATTTATCTCATTTGATAACAAGTGTGCCCGGTAGTTCTTCGTATTTCTTCGGCAGCATGATCCCCTACGCTTACGAGATCAAGATGCGTCAACTCGGTGTGAAACCAGAGACACTTGAAAAGTACGGGGCGGTTAGCGAACCAACAATTGTTGAAATGGCAAACATCGTGCGCGCGAAATTCAATACCGACATCGGCGTTGCAACCAGTGGTGTTGCCGGCCCCGGCGGTGCCACTCCTGATAAGCCTGTTGGAACTGTTTGGATTGCGTACTCAGATAAACATCAGACATTAACGAAGAGATTACAGCTGTCGAAAGACAGGATGATCAATATCAAGCTCGCGTCTACGCATGTTTTGAATTTGATCAGGACATCTCTTCCAAAATCCTAATCACCGCAAACGTTAGCGGTAATGTGAAAAACATTACTTTTGCACCCAGATCATAAGAAAATGGCCGACGTTCAGCTAATCATGCCCAAAATGGGCGAAAGCATCATGGAAGCTACGATCCTGAGCTGGCTTAAGAAGCCCGGCGACACGATCGAGCAGGATGAGTCCGTGCTGGAGGTAGCTACCGATAAAGTAGATACCGAAGTGCCATCAACTTATGCTGGTGTGTTGAAGGAGATCCTTGCCAAAGAAGGCGAGGTTGTAAAAGTGGGGTCTCCTATCGCTGTAATTACTTCAGATGTTGAAGTTACAGTTACCGTTGAAAAACCTATTGTGAAAAAAGAAGTGTCAGTGGTTGTCGAGTCCAATGGCCACGCTTCAAACTTTAAAAATACTTCACGTTTCTATTCGCCGCTCGTGAAGAACATCGCGAAAGAAGAGAAGATTGCAGTTGCGGAACTCGAGACTATCCCCGGCACTGGAACGGAAGGACGTGTTACAAAGAAAGATATCCTCGCGTATGTTCAGAATCGTAAGTTCGGTCAGTCAATAAGCGTTGGCTCGAACCGGATGAACGGTGCCGCACCTTTGGTGCCCGCATCCATCAGCGCGGGCGACGAGATCATAGAGATGGACCGCATGCGCAAGATGATCGCCGAAAGGATGATCGACAGCAAACGCGTATCTGCCCACGTTACGTCATTTGTGGAAGCCGACGTAACCAACGTTGTCTACTGGCGCAACAAGAACAAACACGAGTTCCAACGTCGCGAGAACGGCGCGTTGACATTCACTCCAATATTTTTAGAAGCTGTAATCCTCGCCATCAAAGACTACCCGATGATCAACATCCAGGTAGATGGAAGCAGGATCATCAAGAAGAAGGATATCAATATCGGTATGGCGGTGGCGTTGCCTTCCGGTAATTTGATCGTGCCCGTTATTCACCAGGCGGATCAATATAATCTTACCGGTCTCGCGAAGATCGTTAACGACCTTGCTACACGCGCACGCGACAACAAACTGAAACCCGATGAGCTTTCGGGTGGTACGTTTACGGTATCGAATGTTGGATCGTTTGGAAACGTGATGGGCACGCCTATCATCATGCAGCCACAGGTTGGCATCATCGCATTGGGTGCTGTTCAAAAGAAACCTGCAGTTGTCGAAACACCGTACGGAGACGCTATCGCTATTCGTCACAAGATGTTCCTCTCGCACTCATACGATCATCGTGTTGTGGATGGCGCTTTGGGCGGAAGTGTTGTAAGAAGAGTGGCGGACTATCTCGAGAAGTTCGACGCCAACAGGCCTATTTAATTACAACATAACCAGTAACCTTTTTCGATCCATCACCTAGATCGATCGAGTAAAAGTATGTTCCTGCGGGCAACTTGCTCCCATTATCCGACAGACCGCGAAAAGCAACCTGGTTGTTATCATAACCCAGGCCTTCAAACACACGATCTCCCCAGCGGTTGTGAATAACAACACTGTTGTTCGAATAGAACTCGATGTTCCTGATCATCATGAAATCATTCTTACCATCGTTGCCAACCGACACCGCGTTGAATACTTCAATTGAATGATCCGTCTGTTTTGTCGCTGTCGCATAGAACTTCAGTATCGGTGCACCTCCATTGAGATCGGAATAAGGACCCGTTGCTGTATTGGACGCACCTGTAGTAAGGTTACCCGACAAGTTCTCATCGGCAACCGGTAACGTGATGGTGGTTGAAGTCAAATTACCACTGCTCGCAAGCTCCCAGTAACGGGTGTTTGAGATCTTATCGAGTGTGTTATCAACTGTTAACGTCTCAGTGGTGATCTCATGAAGCGTAAGGATCCCAAACGCATTTGCATCGCTCACCGGTGCAATAGTAACCGGAAGGTATTTCGTTCCATTGCCCACCGGGTACAACCAGCTGCCCGCGCCTTTTCTTTCAATAGGTCCGTTGATGTGCGATTGATCGCTGCCGCCGGTAATAGTTACATTCTGATCCATCACGATGCGCGCACCGTTCTTCGAAACAAGTATACCGTTATCGAGCGTCAATGCCTGCTGAACGAAGATATCGGCAAGAAATTCTTTCTTACCTCCGCCGCTGATCACCAACTTTTCGATCGACTGTGCATTGTGGTTGATCACCTGGTCGAGATCGCTGTCGAAATTAACCTGTCCCGTTCCGGCATCGTAGGTTCCGGAGTTGATCCATGATCCTGCAATAATGATCTGGCCATTGTTGATCAGCGTGCCCTTATTAACGATGCTGTCGGGGATCGACAAGATCGTGCCTTGCGAGATACTTACGATTGCTCCGTTGTTGTAGAATCCCTGCGCTGCAAGTTGCCCGCAGCCGGATACCATCAATATAAAAATGAGGCGGCGCATGTTAGTTCTTGCTGTCTGCTTTGAGCCCGATTGCTTTCCTGATCTGTTCGAGCTCCGCGGCTAAAGCCTCATATTTCTTTTCGCTTTCACTGAGCTTGTTGTTCAGATCTTCAATCTGTGCTTGTTGTTCCTGTACAGCTTTCACCAGCGGAGCAACAAAGTCGGTGTAACGAAGTCCCAAAGTGCGACTCTTATCATTACCGACCGTGAGCATCGCGTTGCTCGTACCCACAAGCGCTTCGATATCCTGTGCAATGAAACCCCAGTTGGTTCTCTTGTCATCGAGGTCTTTCATGATGTAAGACACAGGTTTGAGCTGGCTGATGAAGTCGAGACCGGCAGTTAACGATTGGATGTTTGTTTTTAAACGACGATCGGAAGCTGCAGTGAAAGCAACCTGTCCCTGGATAACAGTAACGGATGCGTTACCGATCCGTACTTTATTGCTTGCATCAACAATTGCCTGGTAACCGATAGCGGTGGCGTTGGCGAGAGGATCGGTGCTCACGTCGGCTTTGTAACCGATCAATGTGTTTTGTGCACCGATGACGTTTGTAAGGCCTGTTGAATTTCCTACGAACACATTTAAAGTACCTGAAGTATTATTCTGTCCGGCCTTCTCGCCGATGAAAACGCTTGGACCGTCCGTTGTCTTCTCGCCTGCTTGTGCGCCCACGAGAACCATTCCGTTGAAGCCAGTACCGGCAACTGCCGAACCTGCATACCATCCGATCATAACATTAAGATCGCCGTTGAGATTTCGATAGCCTGCGTTTGCACCAACGGCTACGTTGTATTGTCCATTCAATGTGTTCGGCGCGCCTGCGGAATATCCATAGAATGTGTTATCGCTGGATGTACCCGCACCGGCAGGACTACCGACGTTTGCGCCGGCGAAGAGATTTCGTGTGCCTGCATTATTAATAAGAGTGGTTCCGCTTGGGTCGGCCCACAATACAGTAGAGCCTGAAGTTGTGAGGACTTGTCCAGGATTTCCTGAAGCGATCTTTGTAGTTGTGATGTTTGCTGTTGCGCTAATGTCCGCATCTGCTATAGATCCGTTAGCAATTTTTGCAGAAGTAACTGCGTCGGCGGCGAGATCATTCGTACCTACAGTTCCATCTACGATCTTGTTGGTTGTAACCGAGTTGTCTGCAAGATCGATCGTAGCAATGCTTCCATCCACGATGTTGGTGCCAGCAACGGCGTTGGCCGATAGATCTGCGCTTAAGATCGTTCCGTCAAGAATATCACCAGTCGCGATGGTGTTGTCTACGATCTTCAAACTCGTCACGGCATTGTCGGCAATGTCGGCAGTCGCTATCGTTCCATCAGTAATTTTTGCAGAAGTAACTGCGTCGGCAGCGAGATCATTCGTACCTACCGTTCCATCTAAGATCTTGTTGGTTGTAACCGAGTTGTCTGCAAGATCGATCGTGGCAATGCTTCCATCCACGATGTTGGTGCCAGCAACGGCGTTGGCCGATAGATCCGCGCTTAAGATCGTTCCGTCAAGAATATCACCAGTCACGATGGTGTTATCTACGATCTTCAAACTTGTCACCGAATTATCGGCAAGATCGATCGTAACAATAGTTCCATCCACGATGTTGGTACTCGCAACGGCATTGGCCGATAGGTCTGCATTTAAAATCGTTCCGTCAAGAATATCACCAGTCGCAACGCTGTTGTCAACGATCTTTAAACTTGTTACGGCATTGTCTGCAATGTCGAGTGTCGCTACTGTTCCATCAAGAATGTTTGCACCGGTCAGGGTGTTGTTCGCAACATCGGCGGCAACAATCGTCGCATTCAGAATGTCGTTAGAGCTAACAGTTCCATCTAATATTTTCGCAGTCGTAATTGCATCGGCAGCAATGTCCACCGTAGCAACCGTACCATCAAGAATATCAACACTTGCAATCGTTGCGTCTAAGATCTTTGCAGATGTAACAGCGTCCGCTGCAAGATCCGCCGTCGCCACTGTTCCATCGGTGATATCTGTACCCGTCACCGTTCCGTCTGCAATCTTTGCACTTGTAATCGCATTGTTGGCAACATTCGGATTCGGATAACTTCCGGTCAGGTCCCCTCCTGCCGCTCCGGCCGACGACAACGTAACAGTCTGCGGTCCGCCCGTAAGCCGGGTGATCGACAACACACCGGTTGTACTATTATAACTAAGTGTCTGGTCGTCGCTGTTCGTTCCTGTGAAAGGCGACAGATCTATAGAAGATGCCGAAGGATTGCCGGTGATCGAGAGCGTCGATCCAACCAACTGCAGGTCCTGCGTTGTCCCGAATGCCTTCCATGCTGTTGCCTCCCAATAGTAAAATGTTTTATCGTCGCTGTCGAATACCATCAGGCCATTCTCCTTTGTCGTGAGGTTGCTGGTGAACGCCGATGCCGTGCGTTGGGCCGAAGTAAGCTTCGGTATCAACACACCCTGGTTGTTGCCGGGAGAGATTAACTCTAGCACAGCATTTTTATTGGGGTTAGCCACACCGATACCAACGGAGTTCTGGGCAAATGCCGACGACGCCGACGATACGAGTGACCATAAAAGGATTCTTTGAGCCAACTTCATAGGGTTTACTTTAGGGGTTCGAGAGGGGACTAAAACTACGAGAATTCCGTAAAAAATTGGCAAGTTTGCAGATATGAAATTCGGAACAAAAGCAATTCACGCGGGTCTCGAACCCGATCCGTCAACAGGAGCTATCATGACTCCTATCTATCAGACATCGACTTACGTGCAGGAATCGCCCGCCAAACACAAGGGTTATGCTTATGCGCGCGGTGCTAATCCAACACGAAATCAACTTCAAAAAAAATATCGCCGCACTCGAGAATGGTAAGTTCGGATTGTGCTTCAGCTCCGGCATGGGCGCAACCGATGCCGTTATCAAACTGCTTCAGCCCGGCGATGAAGTGATCACCAGCAACGACCTGTACGGTGGCTCGTACCGGATGTTCACCAAAGTTTTCGAGAAGTATGGCATCAAGTTTCATTTTGTCGATATGACCAATGCCGAAGCACTTGCCCCGCTTGTTAACGATAAAACGAAATTGTTCTGGATCGAAACACCTTCGAATCCACTGATGAGGATCACCGACATCGCTGCGTGTGTTGCTCTTGCAAAAAAAAGTAAGGCCATTGTTGCCGTCGACAATACTTTTGCCTCACCTTATCTTCAGAATCCCCTCGATCTCGGTGCCGACATCGTGATGCACTCTGTCACAAAATATCTTGGTGGTCACTCCGATGTGATCATGGGTGCTCTCGTAACGAACGATGAGAAGCTCCATGCGGAGCTTGCATTTATCTGCAACTCATGTGGTGCTGTTCCTGGTCCGCAAGATTCTTTCCTTGTGCTTCGTGGTATCAAGACATTGCATCTTCGTATGGAACGTCATTGCTCGAATGGCAAAACGATAGCGGAATTTCTTCGCAATCATCCGAAGGTTGGAAAAGTTTACTGGCCTGGTTTCACTGATCATCCCAACCACGACATCGCGAAAAAGCAAATGAAGGATTTTGGTGGCATGCTTTCTTTTGTGTTGAAAGACGACAGCGAAGCGAAAGCGCGTTTGTTCATGGAGTCGGTCGAGATCTTTGCATTAGCGGAATCCCTCGGCGGCGTTGAGTCGCTCATCAATCACCCGGCGTCTATGACGCATGCGAGCATACCAAGGGATCAGAGGATCAAGAATGGTTTGAGTGACTCGCTGATACGGTTGAGTGTTGGAGTGGAAGATGTTGAAGACCTGGTTGAAGATCTAAAACAGGCATTCTCCAAAGTTTAATTGTTATCAATCCCATTATGCTTCGCGCGGCGGATGTTTCTGTTCGCACGATTCTGCTCACGGGTAAGCTTTCTTCTTTCTCCTGGAGTCACAGTTCCATCTGCCTTTGCCCGACGTTCCGTTCTGCGAATGTGACGTTGTTGTGAACGAAGTGCCCTGGTTTCACCGGTTGTGAGTTCCCCACTTTGCTTGCCTTGTGCTATACGTGTTTGTTGCACCGCCTGCCTCTCGTTAACGCGCGGCGTTCTATCCTGTGCAAAAGCAATTACAGTTGCCAGTAAAAACGCCGGTATAAGAATGATTGATTTTTTCATTGCTGTGACTTTTGCCTTAGACATTATTCAGCAACCAGGGTTTAATCCAGAATCAGAAAAATATTTCTTAATGCCTCTTCCGGTTTCCCTTCATCTTCCTGGCTTTCCGGTCCTGCTTCTCTTCCGTCCTGATCTTTTTCTTCAAAGAAAGATCTTTCTTTCCGCTCTTCGATTTGCGGGTGGTTTCGTGAACATAGCGCTGATCCGCCGTCATCTTCGACGACTCATCAGTACTAAGCTTTTTGTTTTTCTTCTGAGCGAATGTAATTGTAGATGCGGCCAACAAGACAAATAACAAGATCGCTTTTTTCATTGCTATAAAGGTAACGTAATTATGAACTCACTTCCCTGTTTACGAACGGTCTCCAGCCTGATATTGCCTTTCAGCCTGTCGACGAGGGTTTTTACGATAGCGAGACCAAGTCCATTCGAGCTTTCTCCACCCGTTGGACGTGCGCTGAGTTTCTTGAATTTCTGGAAAAGGAAAGGCTTGTCTTCCTCCATGAAACCGGGACCATTGTCTTTCACCGTGATCATGAGCGCGTTGTTCGAAATACAACCTGTTAACTCAACAACAGATCCTTTCGATGAGAACTTGATCGCATTCGACAAAAGATTTTCAACGATACGATTCAGATAATTTTCGTCCGTCGTGATGGCACGATCCACCTCGGCTTTCAATATAAGCTTGATCGACTTATTATCGGCTGCCATCTGCCACGACCTCACTCGTTCTTCGAGCAATGGGTTTACCTGGACCTCACGAAGATGTGGAGCACTGCCTACTTCTTCGAGTTCATTAACATCGAGAAGGTCGGTGATGAGATCCAAACCAGATCTTGTCGACTCACTGATCATCTTAATATAACGTTGCAGTGCCGGCGGCATATCGGAATCCATCTCCATAACCGAAGTAATACCCGAGATCCGGTTGAGTGGCGACTTCAAATCATGAGCAACAATGTTCATCAGCGTGTTCTTCTCCTGGTTAAGATCCGATAACACCTGGTTGTTGTGCGAAAGATCTTCGTTCTGTCGCGATATAGCTTCGCGTTGATTCGCGATGTGTGAGTTTTGTAATGCCAGTTTGTGATTGATCAACCGGCGACGGCGACTGTTGAGCCAAAGTATGCCGGCGATGATCGTGATCGACGCAACAACGATGATCAGTACAACATTCGTGAGACGCGTCTTTGCGATCAGTACTGTCTTCTCCGCTTCCTGTAATTTCAATTGCTCGAATGCTTTGTCTTTCTTTTCGAGCTCGAGTTGAAACTGAAGTCGTTCGATCTGTCGCGAGAGATCTGTATTCTCGAGCATTCCCGAAAATATTTTATAGCGGTTGTTGAACTCCATTGCACGGCCCGGATCTTTTCCGACGCGATAGATCTCTGAAAGGAGAAACGAAGCGTCGCGTTGAAAGACAACGTTGTTGGTACTTTCGGCAGACTGCAATGTTGTTCGAAGAAGAGCGATTGCCCGTTCGTAGTTTTTCTTTGCGTAGAAATATTTTGCCTGCAGGTAAGTTGCTCTCAGGAATAACTTCTGATTTGTTTTCTCGCTGATCTTCGCGAGGACGTTGTGTGTTCGTCCGTATGCTTCTTCGAGGTCACCTTCTTCCAAAAGAATTTCCGCGAGACCTAGCGAAAGCTCGGCGCGTGTAACGGGGTCGTTAATATTTGCGGAGGCTGAATCGGCCTTCAGAAAATACGTAAGCGCGCTCTTCGATTCGCCAGCAGCCTGGTAGATCAAACCCAGCTCCATCAGAGATGAAACGATCATGCGCATCTCACCAACTTCAACGCGTAACTTATATGCGGCCTTCGACATTTCCAGTGCTTTCTGGAAATCGCGTTGAGTGCTGTAAACATTGGCCATGCTCCTATACACGTAAGCAAGTCCTGGTTTTTCTCCAAGGTCTTCGAAGATCTCCTTCGAACGAATAAGATTGTCGAATGAACGAACAAGATCGCCCTGGTCGTAAAACATCCGCCCAAGATTATTGTATCCGTATGCAAGCTCCGAAGAATCATTTTGTTCCAGCGCGAGATCGATAGAACGTTTATGATACTCGATCGAATTGGCATAGTCCCCTTTGTTGGCATAGGCCAATCCCATAAAGCTTAACGCTTTCGAAAGACCTGACTTCATCTCCATCTTCTTGCCGAGTTCGAAGGCACGGTTACAATAAATCAGCGTGCTGTCCGGATATGAATAGCGGTACTCGAAGCCGATAGAACAAAGAATATTATATGTCTTTTCTTCGTCGGCGGTGGCAAGCTGGCTCCGAAGCTTTTGAACAGCGTCAAGATTCTGGGCAACGGCTGACGAAAAGACAATGACCAGTAGCGCAGCGGGGATTACAACGTTTGCGAGGGTTCTCACAGCCCGAAAGTTACCAATAAATTAGCATCAATCCTTCTCAACATAATTAAGGTCACGAGAATAAGTCTCATCCACAACAGCAAGCGCAATCAGTGCTATAATAGTTGTTACAACGATCACGATGAACGCACCGTGGATGGTATCGTACCTGCCTCGGAGATATTGAAACAGCCATGTAATCGGTATCAAAGTTCCGCGGATGAAATTGGGAACGGTGGTGGCAACGGTCGATCGTAAGTTGGTTCCAAACTGTTCGGCAGCGATCGTTACAAACAGTGCCCAGTAACCGATCCCGAATCCAAGCATGAAACATCTTGCATAAAAGGCAAATGCCGTTTCAACAGGAACAAAAAGAAAAATACAGACAAAAATAAAGTTGAGTGCAATGAACGCGAGCACCATCTTCTTTCGCGATCGGATGAGCTGGCTACCGAAGCCACTGGTGAGATCGCCAAATGCTAACCCGATGTATGCAAACATCACCGCGTTACCTGGAGTGATCAATTCCGTCAACCCCATACTCTTGGCTATCTCCGGTGAGAAGCTTACGAGATTTCCAATCACAAACCAGATCGGCAATCCAATAAAAATACACCCGAGATATTTCTTTAGTCGTTGCCCGTTGTTGACGAGTTGAAGAAGATTTCCACGTTCAACGTGTTGTTCTTTCGTTTTCAAAAAGATCCCCGATTCAAACACGCTGATCCTCGCGATCAACAACAATAATCCGAGACCACCTCCAATGAAGTAAGCTTCTTTCCATCCAAACTGTGATACGATGTTCGCCAACACGGCACCGAATAAACCAATTGTTGCTACGAGTGCCGTTCCATACCCGCGAAGACGAACAGGAAGGATCTCTGATACGAGTGTGATACCAGCACCTAATTCGCCGGCGAGACCAAGTCCTGCAATAAAACGAAGTGTTGCATATTGGGTGACATTTGTAACAAATCCGTTTCCAATGTTGGCTAATGAGTACAATAATATGGAGCCGAAGAGAACTGAGAGGCGTCCGCGTTTATCACCCATCACTCCCCATATCAATCCACCGATTAAAAGTCCGGCCATCTGCCATTGGATCAGTGTTTCGCCTTGCTTAAATAATTGATCCTGGGGAATGCCCAATGCAGTGAGACTTGCAGGACGAACGATGCTGAATAATAAGAGATCGTAGATATCTACAAAGTAACCGAGTGCGGCAACGATTACGGGTACACTGAATAAAAGTTTGAGATCCTTCTTATCAGGCATGTGCTGAAAATTTGGTTGAATAACTGCGTAAAATGTTTACTCGTCGAAATACCACTTTCTTGGTATTGACTCCAGTAAAGGTTGTAGTGACCTTTGATGTTAAAGCCGCATTATGAAACGACATGTGTTCCCTGTGATCTTTGCTGTTGGGTTGATCTGGTTTTTGCTTCAGATAATATTCTGAATTGCCTTAAAGTTTTATCACACCGCGACTCACTAACAGGTAAAGTATTGCTCCCAGCACCGGGAACAATAGGATCACTAAAATCCAGATCAGCTTCTGTTCAGTAGATCGCTTACTGTTGATCAGGTCTATGACCGCGTATACGATCAGCGCGAGATAAATTGCCGAGATTAAAAATCGGATCATAGTCTATCAGTTATTCTCAAGTATTTTAAAGATCTCATCGAGGTTCGGAGCAATCACGATCTCCGTACGACGATTCTTCTGTTTGCTTTGGGGCGAATCATTTGCCGCTAACGGAGAAAATTCTCCCTTGCCTGATGCCGTTACCTGGCTCGGCGATACACCCGCTTGCGTTAAGATCTTCGTGATCGACGTTGCTCGCATCACGCTAAGATCCCAGTTGTCTTGCATGTACTTCGATTTCGTTGAGATCGGTACGTTGTCGGTGTGACCTTCCACCATGATCTGGAGATCTTTCTGATCTTTGATCGCTTTCGCCAATTGCTGAAGAGCAGTAACACCCTTCTTGTCGACATCGATACTACCCGATCCAAACAGGAGTTGTTCTGCTAACGAAACATAAACTTTTCCATTCTTAACATTCACGGTGAGATCGCTCGCTTTGAAGTCAAGTAACGAATTAGCAATTCTGTTCTTCAGCTCCTGTACAGCTTTGTCTTTGTTGTTGAGAATTGTTTCGAGCTCTTTTACTTTCTTTTCACGTTCAGCGAGACTATTACTGAGTGAATCGTTGAGTCTTCTTGTTTTTTCGAAGCTGTCCTGGATGGCAAGCAGCTGTTCTTTTTGTTGACTGAGATCGCGATTGAGTTTACCGCTGTTGTTGAGGAGATTTTTGTAATATGAATTTAGTTGTTCATATTCTTTATTGAGCACATCGAGCTTTTGCGAAGTTGTCCGGTAATCAATACCGAGAGACGTTGTATCTTCTTTTAACTGTGTGAGTTTTTTGTTGAGGTCTTCGAGATCGGCGTTGGCTTTGTCGAGTTGTTGTGATTTCTCTGCGAGTTCGCCTTCCGTTTTTACCTTCTGGGCGAGCATGTCGTCATACTTCTTTTTTGTTACTATGCAGGATGATGATACAAGGGAAACTAGAAAAAAAATAAGGAGCGATCGGGTCATTATTGTTAAGGTGTATTAATAAACAAAGTAACTCCTTTCCGATATATTTACCAACCATGGATAGATCGCTGCCCCGAAGCCTCAAACTTCCTTCCGGAGGTATCGATTTTACATCTAACGACTACCTCGGGTTGGCGCGATCCGAAGCCCTCTACAAGATGATCGTCGACACAATGACGGCGCTCCCGCAAAAGCGGAATGGTTCAACGGGGTCACGGCTATTATCAGGTAATAGTGCGCTGGCAGAAGATACTGAGCGAAAACTGGCGTCGATCTTCGGAACCGGAGCCGCGTTGATGTTCGACTCCGGTTATAACGCAAATCTCGCGGTGTTATCAACATTGCCCCAGCGGGGCGACACCATTATAATGGACGAGCTTTCGCACGCCAGCCTGAAAGACGGTGCGAGACTGAGTCTCGCCACGAAATGGAACTTCAGGCACAACGACCTGGACGATCTCAGGAAGAAACTTCAGTTGGCTAACGGAGCAAAATGGATCGTAGCGGAGTCGATCTATTCCATGGATGGTGATGAAAGCCCGTTGAGCGAGATCATTTCACTGGCAAATGAATTTAATGCTCATATAATTTTAGATGAAGCGCACACCACAGGCCTCGTTAATCACAATGAAAAGATTGCCGTTCGCATCTGTACCTTTGGTAAAGCGATGGGAGTACATGGCGCCTGCGTTTGTTCATCGAAAGACATTAAAGATCTCCTGGTCAATTTCTCGCGACCATTCATTTACACAACTGCGCCTTCCGATCATTCTTTTGTTTCGGTGTCGTGTGCCTTTGATTTTCTTTCCGGGAATATTCATTTAAGAGATCAATTGAGATCGAACATCGATTACTTCAGGTCGATCGCAGCGTGGAGCCGGTCGAACAGCCAGATCCAGGTAATGATCGTGCCGGGTTCGGAAAAAGTCAGGCACGCAGCTTCGCAACTGCAATCAGAAGGCTTCGATGTAAGACCTATATTATCCCCGACAGTAAAAGCCGGGCAGGAAAGATTGAGGATCTGCCTTCACTCTTTCAACACAGAAAAGGAGATCAAAGATCTTGTTGACTCGATGAATCGTTTATGAGACATCTTTTTGTAACAGCAATTGGAACCGACAGCGGCAAGACGATGGTGTCGGCAATCTTGTGCGAAGCGCTTGGTGCTGCTTACTGGAAACCAATCCAGGCCGGATTTCCGAGGGACACGGACACCGTTGCATCACTTGTGTCTAATAAAATATTTAAGTCTTTTCCCGAAAGATATCTTTTGAATACACCTGCATCGCCTCACGCTGCCGCGAAGATCGATGGTGTTAATATTAGTGTGAAAGATTTCCTGGCGCCAGCGCAGGAGCTGACGGTGATCGAGGGTGCCGGCGGATGTTTGGTGCCGGTCAATGATCACGAGTTTGTGATCGATATCGCTGCCCATCTCGAATGCGATATCATTCTCGTTTCAAATTTATATTTGGGCAGTATCAATCACACGCTGCTCACTCTTGAGTTATTGCGAAGCAGGAAGCTTCCATTAAAAGGAATTATATTCAATGGCATACCGAACCCGGAAAGCGAACGTATCATTCTACATCATGCTGGCGTTCCATGTTTGCTTCGAATAGCACAAGAGCCTGCGATCGACAAGGAACGAATTTCGCATTATGCAAAAGAACTTCGCGAAACTTTGCGTTGAATTACCTTTGCGTACTTTGCGTGAAAAAAATTGGACATGAGCACTCTTCAGGCAGAAGATCACAAAAATATATGGCATCCGTTTTCACCAATAGTAGGTGAGCCTCCTATCGTCATTAAATCTGCGAAAGGGATCTATCTCGTTACCGAAGACGGCAAAAAGATCATCGACGGAATTTCATCGTGGTGGGTAAACATACATGGACACAGCCATCCCGCTATTGCAGAAGCGATCTACAAGCAAGCGAAAGAACTCGAGCACGTGATCTTCGCCGGGTTCACTCATCCGCCGGCAATCGAACTGTCGCAAAAAGTATTGAGCATCCTCCCATCATCTCAATCAAAAATATTCTTCTCCGACAACGGAAGCACGGCCGTCGAAGTGGCGCTGAAGATGGCGATACAATACTGGCACAACAAAGGAACACCAAAGAAGAAAGTAATTGCTATCGAAGGAGCATATCACGGCGATACGTTCGGTTCGATGTCGGTTGGCGATCGCGGACTCTTCACAGATCCGTTCAAGAATCATTTATTCGATTCGGAGTTCATTCCATTTCCCGATGGAAAGAATGATGAGGCGGTCATTAGCAAATTCAAACAGCACGTTAAAGCGAATGATGTCTTTGCTTTCATTTACGAACCATTGGTACAGGGAGCCGCCGGCATGCGAATGTACTCCGCTTCGTTGTTGTCACTCTTGCTGAAGATCGCGAAAGATCACAACGTACTCTGTATTGCCGACGAGGTATTCACGGGGTTCGGAAGAACAGGACGTTTATTCGCATCCGATCACCTGGAATTTCAACCCGACATCGTCGCCATCTCGAAAGGATTGACCGGCGGAACTATGGCACTCGGCATTACAACATGCACCGAAGAGATCTTCCAGGCTTTCACATCCGAAGAGATCACGAAGACGTTCTTTCATGGTCATTCATTTACAGCAAACCCGGTAGCGTGCGCGTCTGCCAATGCAAGCTTTGATCTGTTAATGACTGCCGAATGCAACGCACAGATCCGGATGATCTCCGAAGCGCAACAAAAGTTTGTCAATAAGCACAAACAATACCCGTTGCTGAGTGATGTTCGTTCGCGTGGAACAATTCTCGCTTTAGAAATAAAAACAGGAGTCTCTACATCGTACACCAACACGCTAAAGTACGACATCTACAAGTTCTTCATGAATCGTGGGATACTGTTACGACCGCTGGGTAACATCGTTTACTTCCTCCCTTCATACGTGTTCACCGCCGACGAGATCGAACTGGTGCACAAGGCTATCGAAGATTTCCTGGAATTCTTACAACGTCGCTGACACCGTGATCAGTCGTGTTTGATCCGGCACGTTGAAAATAATTGTCTTGCTGCTTGAACTGTAAGACACAACCGGAAGGCCGGTTGCTTGCAGCGGCTGTGGCACCAGCATCTTGCCTGCAAGATCGCAAGCGTAGAATAAGTTTTGATCTTTATCTAAAACAACCAGCACGTCTCGGTCGCCGGCATGATACAAAGAGAACTGGACGTTATCGGAGGCAGGATTGTTTACTTCAAACAATTGCTTGCCGGTTTGATCGAATCCTGTAATGAATCCTTCTTCGCGTTTCACAACAATGAAGTTGTCGTCATTGGTTGCAGCGACAAGCCTGAATAGTGCTTTCGGAGTTTTCTTCAACAATGCGTTCTCAGAAACTTTTTTACCCGAAGTATTCACCTGGAACACCGTTCCATCTTCGGAAACCAGCACGATATTTTTCCCATCAGAAACAACATCGCCTGAAGGAATGACATTAAGTGCCAACGGGAATCCTTCAACAATCTCCGCACGACGACTGAAGAGAAATACATCTCCCTGCACCGTCGTTGCTTCGTAGTAGTCGCGCTGACGGATCCTGAAATGCGTTGGCGCATCGGCAAAACCACGCGGTAAATTCTTTGCTTCCCAACCTTCGAGTGACTTACCTTCTGTATCGCACACAATGATCTTTCCTGCAGTGTTGGCCATCAGCAACCTGTAATTGCGGTTCTTATCGTAATCGATCAACGACGTGTAGGATGCATCATTCATTGACAACGCTTTCGGATAACCAGCAACATTACGGCCGAGCCTGTCTATCGCCTGCAGTTGACCGGCAGCAACAAAGAGGTATTGAAGTTTTCCATTCTTCAGAAGATCAACCTGGTACAGATCTCCCTGGACTGGCCCTGGAAGCGCGGTGCTCCAAAGCACATGCTGATCTTTCGAAACCAGGTGTAGCCGATTGGATGCATCCAACACAAGCACTTCGGTGCTCTTGTCATTATGATTACGAACAGTCCACAGTCGCGAAGTTGTTTGACCGAAGTCCGTTCCTTTCTTGACGCTGCGCGGTGCTGTTCGCTTTTCAGAATTTTTTCCGAACTGCATGATGGCACTCGTATAGTATTCGCCTTCGAGTGGATAGAACTGTATCGAAAATTTTTGAGGCTGTCGCAATCCATCGAAGAGGTCGTCGCTTGCGGAGCTTACAAATAAACTTACGTTGGACTCCTGTAATGTTGATTCAAGGAACTTGCTCCACTCGAGAGATTTATTCAATGTGGCTTCGCCGCTGAGTCCGTCGATGAATTCTTTGATGCCTTGTTCCCCATCGGAGAGAACGAGAAGGTTATTCGATATCGTGTAGTATAATTCGGAGGCGGGAAATGCGATGGGCCAAAACAATGTTTGAGATAGTGTCGATTGCTTCAATACATGAATGTCTTCATTAGCATAACTCTCGTGACTGTATTGACCTTGTTTGATATGAGCAGCATTCACCTTATTGAACTCCGAAGTTGCACGTGTGATCTCTTTAAGTTCGGCAACGATAAGGTGTTCACCGGAAGTAAGCTCGACCAGGGCAATCTCGTTGTCGAGCGCTTTAAAAAATTCTTCGGTATGGAATGCTGTTTTGGTGAGTAGCGTGTCGAATTGCTGAGAGATGTTCGGAGTTGCATCCATCATGTCGTTTCGTTCATTGAGCCACTGCGTGGGATTGCTGATGCCGAAGTGAACGAAATACCGGAACCGGTCGGGAAGCTGATTGCGAAGGCCGAAGCCAACAGGTTTTTGAGTTTTGAAAAGTGAGAGCAGGCTTGTGTTTTCGAGAGAGTCGGTAGCGAAGCCATTAAGAAGTAACGTGTTGCCGTCGTTGGTCCAACGAAGATCGAAGAGCATTGCATCTGCGAGGTTGGATGCTATGAGGATGGGATCGATGTTCCTGTTTTTCGAAGTGGCGTCGCGGAATGCGGGCCAGTTGATGTAGAGATTGCCGTCGTCCTGTTTTACGTTCGAGAGTTGAAAGATGCGATTGTGCTGATTGCGGAAGTTGAGCTTCGCTTCGGATTTCTGGTTACGAAGGATCTCTTCTATAAGAATAGAGTGATGACTGACGAGCCAAACACCGCGTGTTTGTGCGATAGACACCCATGGCTGGTTGCTCTGGTTGATGTCGTTGATTTGTACGCCTTCGTAGGTGCGTTCGTTGATGGTGATGCCTTTGATCTTACGGGCAAGTTCGAGTGGGCTGGCGCCGGATGTTTTTCGGAGTACGACGACGGTGCCGGTTTTATTGCCGAGTGATTGAATGCTGAAGAGCCACGGTTCGGATGATGCCTTGGTTGTATCGTTGCCGATGAGGAGGCTTACGATGTTGGAAGAGTCGGCGTTGAGTTGTTGTAATATTCGTGGCTTTTGTGTTTCGATTACTGCGAGGGCGTTTGGAGGGATGAGTTGCCAGGGGCTGAGGTCTTTTTTGCCGGAGCGGGAGGAGAAGAGCCATGTGATGATGGCGAGTGCTGCTACGATGGCGATGGTTATTAGAAGTGGTTTCCTCACGGAAGGCAATTTAAACACATAGACCGTAGAAAATAAAAAAGCCTCAACTAGTGTTGAGGCTTAATTAATAAAAAAAGGCAACGACTTACTCTCCCGCGTTTTACCGTAGTACCATCAGCGCTGGTGGGCTTAACTTCTCTGTTCGGAATGGGAAGAGGTGATCCCCACCGCTATAGTCACCTTAGGATCTTGGGTCATTCGTTTATGACTTGCTTTAATATCGTTGACATGCATGTCCCTTTTCAAAGGACATGAAAGAAGAAAGAATAGTATTAAGCGAGCAACAGAGGTGATAATTGTATTTCCACGCCGGAGGCGTGTTATCATAATTGTTGTTTCAGCCCCGGTAGTTTCCTGCCGGGGCTTCTTGTTATGAAGCGTTTGGGTAATTAGTACTGCTCAGCTTTGCCATTCCTGGCTTTACACCTGCAGCCTATCAACGTCATAGTCTTTGACGTCCCTTGTAAGGAAGTCTCATCTCGAGGTGGATTTCGCGCTTAGATGCTTTCAGCGCTTATTCCGTCGCAACATAGCTACCCGGCGGTGCCGCTGACACGACAACCGGTACACCAGCGGTTGCTCCAACCCGGTCCTCTCGTACTAAGGTCAGAGCCTCTCAAACTTCCTGCGCCCATCACAGATAGGGACCGAACTGTCTCACGACGTTCTGAACCCAGCTCGCGTGCCACTTTAATGGGCGAACAGCCCAACCCTTGGGACCTTCTCCAGCCCCAGGATGTGACGAGCCGACATCGAGGTGCCAAACCTCCCCGTCGATATGAGCTCTTGGGGGAGATCAGCCTGTTATCCCCAGAGTACCTTTTATCCTTTGAGCGATGGCCCTTCCATGCAGAACCACCGGATCACTTTATCCCGCTTTCGCGCCTGATCGACTTGTCTGTCTCACAGTCAAGCATGCTTATGCTAATGCACTCCACGTACGGTTACCAAGCGTACTGAGCATACCTTTGAAAGCCTCCGATACACTTTCGGAGGCGACCACCCCAGTCAAACTACCCACCACACAATGTCCCAATTTCTTGGTTAGGTATCGGAAAAATAAAGGGCGGTATTTCACCGTTGACTCCCCGGAGACTAGCGCCCCCGGATCATTGCCTCCCGCCTATCCTACACATCATCTTCCCAATACCAATGTGAAGCTATAGTAAAGGTTCATGGGGTCTTTCCGTCCCGTGACGGGGTAAACGGCATCTTCACCGTTACTACAATTTCACCGAGCTCATGGCTGAGACAGCGCCCAGATCGTTACACCATTCGTGCAGGTCGGAACTTACCCGACAAGGAATTTCGCTACCTTAGGACCGTTATAGTTACGGCCGCCGTTTACTGGGGCTTCAGTTCAAAGCGTCGCGATTGCTCGCTAACTTCCCCCCTTAACCTTCCAGCACCGGGCAGGTGTCAGGCCATATACTTCATCTTGCGATTTCGCATAGCCATGTGTTTTTGTTAAACAGTCGCCTGGGCCATTTCTCTGCGACCTCTCCATTGCTGGAGGAGGCAACCCTTCTCCCGAAGTTACAGGTTTATTTTGCCGAGTTCCTTAGCCATGAATCTCTCGAGCACCTTAGGATTCTCTCCTCAACTACCTGTGTCGGTTTGCGGTACGGGCAACTGCAAAATATGCTTAGCGGATTTTCTCGGAAGTCTGCTTACGTTCACTCAATTTGGCCGAAGCCTCCTTGTACTTTCGGATTTCAGCAAAAAAGACGGACTTGCCTGTCTCTCCTATACCTACGTCCTTAAACGCCCTTTCGTCTGTGCGCGGAACTTTCACTACTCCTTCTCCACATCGCTCTTGCAGCCGGTACTGGAATATTAACCAGTTGTCCATCGACTTCCCCTTTCGGGTGCGCCTTAGGACCCGACTTACCCGCGGCTGATTGACATTGCCGCGGAAACCTTAGTCTTTCGGTGGGCAGGGTTCTCACCTGCCTTATCGTTACTTATGCCTACATTTGCTTTTCTATTCGCTCCACCTCCGGGTGACCCCTCGGCTTCGCCGCAAATAGAATGCTCCCCTACCACAGCATGTGTATAAATACACTACTATCCTGAGCTTCGGTACTATACTTGATGCCCGATTATTATCGATGCTCTGTCGCTCGACCAGTGAGCTGTTACGCACTCTTTAAAGGAATAGCTGCTTCCAAGCTAACCTCCTGGCTGTCTCAGCAACTGAACCACCTTAGTTCAACTTAGTATAGATTTTGGGACCTTAGCTGCAGGTCTGGGTTCTTTCCCTCTCGGACACGGACCTTAGCACCCATGCCCTCATTGCAAGGTATATTTGACACCATTCGGAGTTCATCTGGATTTGGTAGGATGTGACTCCCCCTAGTCCAATTGGTAGCTCTACCTGTGCCAAACTTAACCCTCACACTGCTCCTAAAAGCATTTCGGGGAGTACGAGCTATTTCTCAGTTTGATTAGCCTTTCACCCCTACCCTCAGTTCATCCAAAAACTTTTCAACGTTTACTAGTTCGGACCTCCATCCCGTGTTACCGGAACTTCATCCTGACCAAGGGTAGATCACAAAGTTTCGCGTCTAATACCACTGACTATGCGCCCTGTTCAGACTCGCTTTCGCTCCGGCTGCGGATCTATATGACCCTTAACCTCGCCAGTGACATTAACTCGTAGGCTCATTATGCAAAAGGCACGCCGTCACTCCATTACGGAGCTCCGACCGCTTGTAAGCGTATGGTTTCAGGTTCTCCTTTCACCCTCCTGTTCGGAGTACTTTTCACCTTTCCTTCACAGTACTGGTTCACTATCGGTCTCTCAAAAGTATTTAGCCTTACCGGATGGTGCCGGCAAATTCAAACGGGGCGTCTCCGACCCCGCCCTACTCAGGATACTACCACTACTCGCACGCTACGCTTAAGGGGCTATCACCCTCTGTGGCCGGCTTTCCCACGCCGTTCAGCTCTCGTTTGATTCGATTATGTAGTCCTATAACCCTCTACCAGCCTTAACTGGTAAAGTTTGGGCTCTTGCGCTTTCGCTCGCCACTACTGGCGCAATCACTATTGTTTTCTCTTCCTCCAGGTACTTAGATGTTTCAGTTCCCTGGGTTTGCTCCATATTACTATGGTAATCCGCCCTACGGCGGACTGGGTTGCCCCATTCGGACACCTGCGGATCAATTCCTGTTTGCGGATCCCCGCAGCTTTTCGCAGCTTACCACGTCCTTCTTCGCCTTTGAGAGCCTAGGCATCCCCCATACGCCCTTCATTACTTCTATAATCTCTGACCTCACCTTTGTTAAATGGATCAGAGCAACGTATCGTATTCATCTGAACTTCGCAGTCTTCGATGACAGATTTTCACCTATTGTGCTCGCTTAATGATTCCCCTATGACTTCACAGTCATAAGAGAACTTAAAATTGTAATTAGTTAAATGTTTTGTGTTTACTCCGCTTTTGCGGATTTGACACACCACTACTACTAACTCTTTTACTACTCTTTCTTCAACATGTCAATGAACTCTTATGATAGTCTTTCTAGTCTCGATGTGACCGGGAACGGCTCGTTCCTGATCGGATCTTAACATCTATCACCGTGGAGAATATCGGATTCGAACCGATGACCCCCTGCTTGCAAAGCAGGTGCTCTAGCCAGCTGAGCTAATCCCCCCGACTTCCCTAATGCTACGTCGGGCAACGCCCTTCATAGTCTCTTAGTTTATCGCTTTGCACACCGTAACCCCGTATGGGCCAAGGTGTGTGGGCATGCGTGGACTCGAACCACGGACCTCTACATTATCAGTGTAGCGCTCTAACCACCTGAGCTACACGCCCCTGCCTTTCGGATCAAGTTGCCTGTAACCGCGGTGCGGCTTACTGCTCCTTTTGCTTCTTCAAGCTTACAATAATCTTAAGTGAATTTCCTGATAGCGGACCTAACCAAGGTTACTGGCATGAGCTCGGCAATTACTTGCTCCACTAATTCCATCCAGTTCTCCAGAAAGGAGGTGTTCCAGCCGCACCTTCCGGTACGGCTACCTTGTTACGACTTAGCCCTAGTCATCGGTTTTACCCTAAACAGCGCCTCTCAGCAACTGGCTTCAGGTCCTCCCGACTCCCATGGCTTGACGGGCGGTGTGTACAAGGTCCGGGAACGTATTCACCGCGCCATTGCTGATGCGCGATTACTAGCGATTCCAACTTCATGCAGGCGAGTTGCAGCCTGCAATCCGAACTGAGACGTCCTTTTTGTGATTGGCTTTCCATCGCTGGATCGCAACACTCTGTAGACGCCATTGTAGCACGTGTGTAGCCCTGGGCGTAAGGGCCATGATGACTTGACGTCATCCCCTCCTTCCTCTCCGCTTGCGCGGGCAGTCTCTCTAGAGTCCCCACCATGACATGCTGGCAACTAAAGATAAGGGTTGCGCTCGTTGCGGGACTTAACCCAACACCTCACGGCACGAGCTGACGACAGCCATGCAGCACCTTGCTCCTTGTTCTTGCGAAAAAATCCATCTCTGGATCTGTCAAGGGCATTCTAGCCCAGGTAAGGTTCCTCGCGTATCATCGAATTAAACCACATGCTCCACCGCTTGTGCGGACCCCCGTCAATTCCTTTGAGTTTCACCGTTGCCGGCGTACTCCCCAGGTGGATTACTTATCGCTTTCGCTAAGACGCTGGCAGTGTATCGCCAACATCGAGTAATCATCGTTTACAGTGTGGACTACCAGGGTATCTAATCCTGTTTGATCCCCACACTTTCGTGCATCAGCGTCAGTTACTCCTTAGTAAGCTGCCTTCGCTATCGGTGTTCTGGACGATATCTAAGCATTTCACCGCTACACCGTCCATTCCGCCTACCTCATCAGTACTCAAGCATCCCAGTATCAATGGCACCTCTCCAGTTGAGCTGAAGTATTTCACCACTGACTTAAAATGCCGCCTACGCACCCTTTAAACCCAATAAATCCGGACAACGCTTGCCACCTACGTATTACCGCGGCTGCTGGCACGTAGTTAGCCGTGGCTTATTCACCAGGTACCTTCAATTCCGGACGCATCCGTATTTTATCCCCTGGCAAAAGCAGTTTACAACTCAGAAAGCCTTCTTCCTGCACGCGGCATGGCTGGATCAGGCTTGCACCCATTGTCCAATATTCCCTACTGCTGCCTCCCGTAGGAGTCTGGCCCGTATCTCAGTGCCAGTGTGGGGGATCAACCTCTCAGTTCCCCTATTGATCATCGCCTTGGTGGTCCGTTACACCACCAACTAGCTAATCATCCGCATGCTCATCTGGAACCTCATTGATTTAATCAGAACATGATGCCATGTCTTGATATTATGGAGAGTTAATCCGGGTTTCCCCGAGCTATGCTCCAGTTCCAGGCAGATTGCATACGTGTTACGCACCCTTACGACGCTCTCATAGTCCATTGCTGAACCATTTACCGCTCGTCTTGCATGTATTAGGCCTGCCGCTAGCGTTCATCCTGAGCCAGGATCAAACTCTCCATAGTATTAATCTTTATCCCGATACATCGCTGTATCGAAACGATCTGCTCCTCATTCATTCGTAGAACGAATCAAGAAACAAATCTATGTCGTTGATCCTCGGTCTCATCTAATCTTTGTCCTCGTACCTCTTCACAGAGGTACTCCTTTAAAGAATCGACTCGTCGTACCCCTCTATCGAAGTACAACGGGTCCGCTATCAGTCATTCACTCAATGAACGTTATCAGAATCAATTTTTCAATATCTTCTGAACAGTGATTAAGAGCATCTCTCTTAACCGCCCCAAATCTGAGGTTATTCTCAAAACGGGAGTGCAAAGGTAATCGAAGGGACCACACTACGCAAGTCCCATCAGAAAAATTAGGTAATGATATACCTGTTTACACTAACAGGCAGGCATATCTGCCAAAAATGAACTCCAAAAATGGCCTTTTAGGCTCATCTCCTAAGGATCAAATGATTCTCAGGGAGATCAAGCAAAGAGAAAGCAGAATCCTCCTATGCCTCGAAGGATTGACCTTTGATGAGGCTATTGGTCATTTAGTAAGCGTGACTAATTACCTAAATGAGAAAGCTAAGGAGTCTACAATACCTCTCGGATTGCATACCCAAATTCTTCTTCCAAGCCATCCCAACGAGATAAAGAACTCCTCGTAAGATTTATGGACGCATCTCTATCAATCTTGGCTTGTGGAAAACTGCTTCATGAGAGCGTCAACCTTCATTTCAAGAGAGAGTGTCATTGTTAAAAGGAGTTTCAGCATCTCCTTTTCAGATAAAGAATTCAATTCCTCAGGCTTGTTCATGGTTTTTAAACTGAATCTAGCAAAATAAAATGATCCCACTGACTGGTTTTAACAGCCTCGTAGACCTCATAAAAGCGTTCCCAAACGAGCAATCCTGTATTGACCATCTAGAACGTATCCGGTGGAATGCTAACGTAGTTAGCCCCTTTGACCCGTCTAGCAAGGTCTACAAGTGCAAGGGGAACAAATACAAGTGCAAGACCACTGGGAAGTATTTTAACGTCCGCACGTCCACCATTTTCGAGGATACTAAGATGCCACTCCAAAAGTGGTTTATCGCCCTGTACATCTTCTCAAGCCATAAGAAGGGTATTTCCAGCCACCAGCTTGCCAAGGATCTAGACATCACCCAGAAGTCTGCTTGGTTCGTCCTGCACCGACTGCGCTACGCTTTTGACCATCCTGCTTTTAAAAAGATGCTCTCAAAAACAGTTGAGATCGACGAGACCTATATCGGGGGGAAGGAACATAACAAACATGCCAGCAAAAAGAAGTACGCCAAAGGACAGAAGAGAATCAACAACAAGGCGGCCGTATTCGGCATGGTAGATCGCGAGTCCAAAACCGTGATTGCCTCTCATGTAGACTTCTCGGATGACGGCGTAACAGAGTATCTAGTCACAAAATACGTCAGCCAGGAAGCAACATTAATATCCGACAATAGTGACCTGTACAATCCATTGAAGGAGTACTACGACCACCAAATAATCAATCATGGGGCTAAGGAATATGTTCGGGGAATGGCCCACACAAACACAATTGAAGGCTTCTGGAGCCAATTAAAACGCGGTGTGGACGGAATCTACCATTGGGTGAGCGTGAAACACCTGCAGCGCTACGTACAGGAATATGCCCTTCGCTACAATACCAGAACCATACGCGAAGATCAGCGATTCAATGTAGTGTTAACGAATATGGTTGGAAGATTAACCTATGCTGATTTAATCAGGAAAAAGCATAGCCAAAAAAGCAACTAAAATCTAGAAACAACGAAAACAAGAAAAGAAGTCAAAGAAGAATCTTTGAAGTTGCCGGTGACTATTTGTTTTTTTTCTTTGGCTGCTTATGTGATTTAGAATCTAAACTACTTTGCACGACTCTCTTCCCTAAATAATATATGGTCGCCAATCCAATAACCGTAGTAGTGCCAACAGCTGTAGCAACTACAGTATTTCCCAAATAACCCATCCAAGCGGAAATACCTAGACATGAAAAAACTATTATTCCTCCAATAATTTGGCCTGATTGGCTTTGATGTATTTGAGCTCCTATCGCCTTCCTCTCCATGGAAATACGATGATTCGATTGATTTTCGAATGCCGTCATAATCCGATCAGCACAACCCGGCAAAATACGTTCATACTCAGCTAGTATTTGCGGAGGAGGAATAGGGCCTGAAAACTTCGTTGCAATAGTAACGGCTATTTCTCTTGCCTTCTGCTGTGGAATAGAAGTGCCTTTGGATTGTAAAATTTTTACAACTTCCTCTTGAAGAGAATCGCTCTTTTGTTCTTCGGGCTTTGGATCGTCGTTATCTGGTGACGGGTTCGATACACTGGTAACTATCGCGGACTTGGGACAAGCCCCGGTTCGCGGAAATTTTAAACAATAAAATAACCGGGAAATGAAAACAGAAAAGAAAAGGATTAAGGTGAGCTATCAAATTGATAACTACCGCAGGCTTGCTAAGAAACTAGAACAAGCGCAGAAGTTGATTATGGAAATCAATGAAATTAAACTCACGATCAAGTCAACTATTCGTTGAGGGTAACTCAATTCTGACATCAATCAAGTCTGCAAATTCCTGACAACAGAATCCTGTTTTATCAACAACTGGTAGTTGCCCAACAGGCATTGCCTTTATAAGCAAAACGGATTCTTTGTCGGGATGCTTTTCACAACGTTTTTTACTGACGTTCTTTTTGAGATGTTCTGCAATTGTCTCAGCCAAATAGTTGCCAACGGGGACGTCCATTAGTTCCTCGCTAATTCCCGGTTTTGACCTTACCAATTCAATCACCTTAATCGTTATCATTTTGTTGCGTTTAGCTAATGTAATAAAAAAGGGCCCTTCGCCCTTTTTCCCTAGTGATACGTAGATGCCGGATTACTTTTTCTCCTCTTCTTTTGCTGGCTTTGGATGTTCGAATTCTAGAATAAGTCGCTTGTTCGCGTAGTCGAACGTAGCCTTGAAATTTTCAAGAAAACCAATTGTCCCTAATAGCACGGATAAATTGGTTTGCTCCGCGCAATCAATTTCAAGCGTTTTGCCAATCCAGATCGGCCCCCTCTTGTCGGGTGACATTAATGTAATTATGAGTTCATGTTTCCAAGTAGGCATTTTGGTGGCACCTACACCAGTTGCACCATTTGGATTTGATTTACCAGTATTGATCGCATTACCCAGTATCCTGGTAACACCTCCTGGCATCAAGCAAGCGTCCGCGCCCGTATCGACGAGAGCCATGAATCCCTGTGCCAATCCGGTATTAGGACACATTACCATTACCGGCACGTATGGCCGATAAATGGAATCTTTTCCCAAGTTGCCAACATGGGTAAAAGGATAAATAAAATGTGGCATTCTTTAAAAGAAGTATCTAACTCCTTCTTTTGGAACGAACATCAAGAAGAATACGTCAGTGATTTTCTTTGCCTTCGCCTCGACCGTTTCCGGTTTATTACCCTCGCTGATGATCTTGTTGTTGATGTCCAAGGCTACCCATCTAGAATTTGGATTCTTGGGCTTGATTTGAATTGTAGCAGGCATAGCTTTCCTGTCAGGGGTTTTGTGGGGGGCTCTTCTTGGCTTAAAACTACGCATATATACTTGTCTGACAACTAATGTCGCTAATCGGTTAAAAAAAATTAATGTCGAAAATCAGCGTCCAGGAATGATTTACATCATTGCTCCGAAATTTGTTCGAATGTGAACAGTGGGATTGGCGGTTTGGGGACAGGGCAATAACGCAGTAAGGCTATTAAAGATTCAAAGAAGAAGGGGGTTTTATACCCCCTACTTGTTCGCCGTCAAATCTTTGTATTTCAACCTTCCCTGCGTTTTAGTGAGAGGATCAGATGAATAGTTTGCTGGCTTGATTCAGTCTAGATAGCCCAATTGATCTTCTCTTTTGTCAGGGCATACAAAGAAATCATATTCCTCATCGTCAATTTCAACGACCTCATCAGCATATTCAGTCTTTTTTGCGATTGCTTCTTCGAAAGTCATATTGTGTTTTCTCGATTGAAATTAGTCGTTCAACGGAGATTGTAGCCGTCTAAAATAACTCATATCTTGGTTTAAAGACATTAGCGTCTTACTCTGTCTCCGAAACGACCAAGTTCAATTGCACAGAGGGAAAGAACGCTTCACGCTAGGCGTGGGGTCGCTCTATTTCTGTGCATGCGCCTTGGTCGGCGCCGGAGACAAAGTAGGGTTGGCTCCACGCTGATTTTTTATAACCTACCGCATTGGAGTCTGGCGGAATTAACCCCGACTCCATGAAAGCACTGCTTCCCGTCATTCTATTGACCTTTCTGCTATCCTGCCATGACTCCAAAGATGATCCACAAAAAGTCTACACAGACATTGGAGGAACCTGGAAGTTCGATGATCAATATATTTCCGGTTCTTTTGAGATTGCTAAGTTTGAAGACTCGTTTGTGATCTATGAAGAAAATGGAACTTTCACCCTTAACAAGAATGGGTATAAGGTCACATATCGCTCGATATTACAGCCGATCAAAAATTCTCCGGGGACATACGATAACATCACTCTAATAGATGATACGGACCCTGATCAAGAGATCACAATAAGGTTTTCAGAGCCAACGATTGAGGAATTTACAGAATTCAAGTGTTCGGGTTACACGACTCGAATAGGATTAGGGGCATTGGATCAGTCGCATGCGGCCACGGCAATCACGATCAGTAGGAAATAAATATCTGCTCTGAATTATGAAAATTATCAGATGGGTATTGTTCATGCCATTGGCGTTTATTGCCGCCTTTATTGCGGATTTTCCATTGCATTGGATTCTATATGCGACACTAAGTGGTGGGGATAATCCATTTATAACACCTTATCCAAAAACTCCAGAGATTATTCTATCTCCGTTCGTTCACGGGTTAGTTTTGGTTTGGATCAGCGCGCAGGTAGTACCATCAAAAAAAATGAATGTAGCCTACATTTTGTACGGAGCATGGATATTTATTTCATTGGGCTCATATATTTTATTGAAACTAGGAGTATTCGATAGTTTCCCTATAAAGTTGGTTGAGAATATATGGACCGTTATAGCGGGTATTTTAGGATGCCATATTGGTGTTTTTGCTATCCGAACACAACTTCAAAAAGAGATTTCAAATCTTGAAGAAGAAGACATTTAAACTCCAGATGAGGATTTTCGGTAGACGTCTAAGATTTTTTCTTAGGCACTTTCATAATCGCTGAAAGTATATCGTCGAATTGAGGAGAACCCTTCTTTTCCTGTTTTTTCTTCTTGGATTCCTTGGGCTTTTTCATAGAACGAAGATAACCGTTATTTTATATGACTCAAATGGAAGAACAAGTAGACAATGAAACGATTCACGCTGTTTTAGGCGCCCTTTCTAAAGGGAATAAAACAGAATGGAATTCTGATGAATTGGCCTCTGAAATACGGAAGTGGTACCAACTGAAACCATCCGTTCACAAAGTGAGTGCGGCTTGTCAATATTTAGAATTGAACGAGGATATTTTAAATGAGTTTGAATTAGGTCAATGGGAGATTTCAGACGATGATGGGGAGTTAGAACTGATAAGAAGATTATACTACAGTGGGAAGTATAAACCGAAGAAGAAGTGGTGGGTGCTTCCCGTGGAAATACTCACAGCCATTGCCTCACTGTTTGCGATATTTCAGGTACTAGATAACTCCCAATCCAAACGCCTAAACGATAGGCTAAATAAATCGCAAGACACGATACAATCACAACGCCAACAACACGAAGAAGATAGCGTAGAAATTGAAAGGCTCCGAAAAGAACTTCAAAGAACCGATTCACCTATTCGGCCCTCCAAACCTTGAAATTTCCCCTTTTAAAGGACTGGTGTATAATTGTATATTATTACCAAAAATTATGCAGCGTGAAGCTTTCTGTGGATCGTTTGTGTACGATCTGGTCCCGTAGAGATCAACGTAATCGGGACACTAAGCGCATTCTCAAGAAAATCAATGTATTGCGCTAATTCTGTGGGAATCTGGCTCTCCATGATCCCGGAAAGCGTTGTGCTCCACCCTTTTAACTCGGTATACACTGGAACAATCTTCTCATTCACATACTCATAAGGCACCGTCTCCGTAACCGAACCATCCTTCAGCTTATAATGAGTACATACTTTTATCACAGGAAACACACTCAACACATCCGCTTTCATCATCAACAGCTTCGTAACACCATTGATCATAATCGAATACTTCAACGCCGGAAGATCAATCCATCCGCACCTCCTCGGTCTTCCTGTTGTCGATCCAAATTCATTCCCCTGCTTGCGCATCAGTTCACCCTGATCATCCAACAACTCCGTAGGGAACGGACCACTGCCAACTCTGGTGCTATATGCTTTAAAGATCCCATACACTTCACCGATATGACGAGGCGCTACACCTAACCCGGTACACGCTCCTGCCGAAACAGTATTCGAGCTCGTCACAAAAGGATAGCTGCCGAAATCAATATCCAGCAAAGAACCCTGTGCTCCTTCTGCAAGGATACTCGAGCCCTTCGTCAACTCCTGGTTGATAAAATACTCGCTGTCGATCAACTTGAATTCTTTCAGGAACACAACGGCATCCATGAACTGTGCCTCGAGATCTTTCCAGTCAAACTGGATATCATGATTCTTAAGAATATCGAAATGAGTATCAACCAGCTTTTTGAATTTACTGTTGAAATTCTCCGACAAGATATCGCCAACACGAAGACCCTGGCGCGAGATTTTATCTACATACGAGGGACCGATGCCCTTCAGCGTAGAACCAATCTTGTCTACTCCCTTCGCCTTCTCATAAGCCTGGTCGAGCAAACGATGTGTTGGAACGATCAGCGTGGCCTTCTTTGAAATGAAAAGATTTTCACGAACGTCGAGATTAAACTTGTCGAGCTTGTTGATCTCCGCTTTGAAAACGATTGGATCGAGAACAACACCGTTGCCGATAATATTCTTTGTGCTAGCCCTGAAAATACCCGACGGGATTTGGTGAAGCACATGCTTGATACCATCGAATTCGAGTGTATGACCGGCGTTGGGTCCACCCTGGAAACGAGCTACTACATCGTATTGCGGTGCAAGAACATCTACGATCTTGCCCTTCCCTTCATCGCCCCACTGTAATCCTAAAAGGACGTCAACCTTCATCTCCTTATTTGTTATTTGTATTCGCGATTTGAGGCAATTATTTTTTCGAAAGAGCGAGCGCTTCGTCTTCAGACTGTACAACCTGGAAGATCGCGTTGAGTTTAGTGATCACTAAAAGTTTCTTCACATTCTCCGAAGGCTTCATCAAATAAACGTCGCCGCCTTTGTTCCTGAACTTTGTAAGGATAGTGATCAGCACACCGATGCCGCTACTGTTGATGTATCGAAGCTCGGAGATATCGATAATACAGGCGGGAACCTTGTGCGACAATGCATCGCTAACCGCGTCGATCAAACGCGCACCGGTATCTTCACCGATAAGGTCGCCTGAGATCCGGAGAATGAGAATATTGGATTTAATTTCCTGGGCGAAGTTCATGCTTTACGATTTTCACAATTTTTTCTGGAACAATTGGCATACAGGATCAGCGAGTGATGCATCACATTGAAGTGAAGCAGTTCCTCAACCGTATTCTGAATATTCTGGATCCGGGGATCGCAAAACTCGACAACCTTACTGCAATCTGTGCAAATAAGATGATCGTGTTGTTTATACCCGTATGATTTTTCGTATTGAGCGAGATTTTTTCCGAATTGATGCTTGCTTACAAGATCACATTCAACAAGAAGATCGAGTGTATTGTAAACGGTTGCGCGGCTCACACGATAGTTCTTATTCTTCATGTTGATGTAGAGCGATTCTACATCGAAATGACCGTCGAGTGAATAGATCTCTTCCAGGATCGCATACCGCTCCGGTGTTTTTCTCAGCTCCTTGTTTTCAAGGTATACTGTGAAAATTTTTCTTACTTCGTCGTATACTTTCTGATTGAGCGCCATCTTCGGCAAATGTACGATTTACGAATTACGATGTACGATTTTTAGTTATTCCTGGAGTCAAAGCGGGCTACCGAGACCACGCCCTCAACCTTTTCCAGCTTCGAGATAAGCATTTCCAAATGCCTTGTATCGTTTACATACAGCATGATCTCGCCACGGAAAATGCCAAGGTCGGTATTGAAAGAGATCGAGCTCATGTTCACCTTCAGCTCTTCGGAGATGATCTTCGATACGTCGTTGATCAAACCTACACGGTCGGTACCCACAATCTTAAGCCCGGTAAGGAACGCAACCTCGTGTTGTGAAGTCCACTTTGCTTTAATAACGCGATGACCATGATTGGCAAATAATTCCGTCGCGTTGGGGCAATTGGTACGGTGGATCTTAATGCCTTCGTTAACGGTAACAAATCCAAAAACTTCGTCGCCAGGAATTGGAGTACAACATTTCGCGAGCTTGTATTCAACAAGATCCATGTCGTCTCCGATGAGCAACGTATCGGATCCATCAACTCTCTTCTTCAACTCCTGTTCCACAGCACCAGCGTCGACCGATGTATTGTGCGGACGATTCTTCAAAGGCGAAGAAGGCTTGTAGTCTTTGAATGCTTTGAGATCATCGAGAGTAATGATACCCTTACCTACTTTGTAATGCAGATCGAACTTCGAGGTCACTTTAAAGAAAGCCTGCATTTGTTCGTAAGTAGAACTGTTGGCATCGAGCTTCAACTGGTTCATCTTACGGAGCAATGTTTCTTTCCCGGTCTCCGCAACGATCTTCTTATCTTCTTTAAGAACGTCTTTGATCTTCGACTTGGCCTTGGGACTGACAACAAACCTTAGCCAGTCTTCGGTGGGCTTTTGTTTCGCTGAAGTCAGGATCTCTATCTGGTCGCCGTTCTTAAGAACATGATTGATCGACACTAGCTTTTGATTCACTTTGGCGCCGATACATTTCGCACCGATGTCGGTGTGGATCTCGAAAGCGAAGTCGAGGGCCGTTGCACCTTTTGGCAACGTCTTCAGCTCGCCACGCGGAGTGAACACAAAAATCTCTTCGTTGAACAGGTTGCCGCGGAAGTCGTCGACAAACTCGAGTGCTGTGAGGTCCTGCCTTTCCAGCAGTTCGCGAACACGAACGAGCCACTTCTCGAGATTCGATTCGTGGCTGGCTGCGCTCTGATCTTTGTATTTCCAGTGTGCGGCGTATCCTTTCTCTGCAATCTCGTCCATGCGCAACGTGCGCACCTGCACTTCAACCCACTGACCGTTCTTCGCCATCACTGTTGTATGAAGCGATTCGTAGCCGTTGGCCTTCGGAGTACTGATCCAGTCGCGAAGGCGATCGGGATTCGGAGTATAGTAATCGGTAACGATAGAATAAACCTGCCAGCAATATGATTTCTCCTGTTCGACAGGTGTATCGAGGATGATGCGGATTGCAAACAGGTCGTACACTTCTTCGAAGGGAATATTTTGTCGTCGCATCTTATTGAAGATGGAGAACACCGACTTGGGGCGGCTCTTGATCTCGTAAGAGATCTTCAGTTTATCGAGCTCTTCTTTGATGGGCTGTACAAACTGCTTTATGAATTTATTTCGCGAAGCTTTTGATTCGTCGATCTTGGTAACGATCTCGTCATACACGGCGCGATCGGTGAAGCGCAGGTAAAGATCTTCGAGCTCCGTCTTGATTGCGTTGAGTCCAAGACGATGGGCGAGCGGCGCATATAAGTAAATAGTTTCGTTGGCAACCTTCAGCTGTTTGTTGCGCGGCATGCTATCGAGCGTGCGCATGTTGTGAAGGCGGTCGGCGAGCTTGATGAGAATTACCCGTACGTCTTCCGACAGCGTGAACAACATCTTGCGGAAGTTTTCGGCCTGGGCGGAAGAGCCATACTCGAAAGCGCCGCGGATCTTGGTAAGACCGTCGACGATGCGGGCGATCTTTTTGCCGAACATTCTCTCGATGTCGGCGAGTTCGATGTCGGTATCTTCGACTACGTCGTGAATGAGTGCGGCTACGATGGAGGTTGTTCCGAGGCCGATCTCTTCGGCGCAGATCTCGGCAACGGTGAGGGGATGGAAGATGAAGGGCTCGCCGGATTTACGACGCATGTCTTTGTGAGCGTCGAGGGCAAGCGTGAATGCTTTCTTGATGAGGCGTGCGTCACCTTCCTTCAAGACCGGCTTGGCCTTTCGCAAGAGGCGCCGGTATCGGGCTACGATCTCTTTCTTTTCTTCAACAATATCGGCGATCACGAGATTTACCTTTTTAGTAACGACTCTTTAATCCTAATGAATAATACCTAAATTTGCACTCCATTTTGGGAAAATAACGAAAATTTAAGGGGTTTTCAACTTTTTCCCGGCTGAATGCTCGCCTTTATTGGTGAACGAAGATTGGCTTGAAAATATGCGGATGTGGCGTAATTGGCAGCCGCGCCAGACTTAGGATCTGGTGCCGAAAGGCGTGGGGGTTCGAGTCCCTTCATCCGCACAAAAAGGAAGATAAGGAAGATTATGAATGTAACATTGGATAAGCAGAGCGTTACTGATGGTACGCTGAAGGTCAGTTTAGCAGAAACTGACTACGCACCGAAAGTAGAGCAAAAAGTTCGCGAGTACTCGCGCAAAGCCACTATTAAGGGCTTCCGCCAGGGCAAGGTGCCTTCGGGTGTTATCAAGAAAATGTTCGGTAAATCGATCCTCGTGGAAGAAGTAAACCACATGGTATCGCACGGTATCTCCGACTACATCCGCGAAAACAAGCTCCGCATCCTCGGCGATCCCATCCCTAACGAAGAGAAAGCCCGCACCATCGACTGGGACAACCAGAAGGACTTCGATTTCGAATTCCAGATTGGCATGGTCGACGATTTTCCTGTAGAGCTTTCGGATAAAGTGAAAGTTGCTTCACATCCTATCGAAGTATCGGATAAGGTGATTGATGATGCCATCACGAACACACAAAGACAATACGGCGAGCGCACGTTCCCCGAAGTGAGCGAAGCAACCGACAACCTCCATGGTGAGATCACTCTTGCCGATGGAACTACCAAGAGCTCATATATCCAGATCGAGAAAGTTGATAAGAAAACGCAGAATAAATTTATCGGCGTTAAGAACGAAGACACGATCACTTTCAACATCGAAGACCTCGGTAGCGACGAATTGAAATCGCAGGTACTTAACCTCGATCCTAACGAAGTGCAATCAGCAAAAGGAGAATATACATTCAAGGTGACAAATGTTACCCGTATCATTCCCGCAGAACTGAATGCTGATCTCTTCGAAAAAGTTTTCGGTAAAGATGCAGTTGCCGATGAAGCGGCTTTCCGCGAGAAAGTAAAGGAGACGATCCAAAGCAACTATAACCGCGAAACAGACCATCTTCTCGAACACGAGATCCAACACTGGTACGTCGATAATACTAAGATCGAAATGCCTGAAACGTTCCTCAAGAAATGGATCCTGAGTTCAAGCAACGGACAGGTTGACGACGAAACTCTTCAAAAGGAATTCGCTGCTTACAAAGATTCGTTGAAGTGGAACCTGATCGTTAACAAGATCGCCGACGACAACAAAGTAGCTGTTGAGCCCGAAGAAGTGAAGATGAGAGCCAAAGCGCAGATCCTTGAACAATTCGGTGGCAACGCGGCGCTTGCAGAACAACTGGGCGAAAGGTTCGACGGCATCGTTGAGAACTATCTCCAGGGACAGGACGGCAAGGGCGACCAGTTCATGAAGATCTACAACCAGCTTCGCATGGAGAAGATCCTGAAGGTGATCCGTGAGAAGATCGACATCAAAGAAAAGAAGGTTTCTTTGGAGGAATTCGAGAAGTTAGTGGCAGAGCATCGCCATTGAACTAACTGGTACGATAAAAACGTTTAAATTTCGTCTAAAGAAAAAAACACTTATGTCAGAAATTAAAAACGACGAGTTTCGCAAATACGCAGTGCACCATTTGGGCATGAGCGGCAACACCATAGATTCTTATTCACAGAAGATCCAGAACATGACGCAGTACGTGATCGAAGAGCGTCCTGGAAACTTCAGGGCGATCGACGTGTTCACGCGATTGATCTCGGACCGTATCATCTTCCTCGGAATGGGTGTTGACGACCAGGTGGCGAACCTGATCCAGGCACAGTTGCTGTTCCTCGCGTCGGCAGATCCCCGCAAAGATATTGTGATGTACATCAACAGTCCAGGCGGATCCGTTTATGCGGGTCTCGGAATTTACGATACTATGCAATGGATCGATCCGGAAGTTGCAACTATCTGTACAGGTCTTGCAGCATCGATGGCAGCCGTGCTGATGGCGGCCGGCAGCAAAGGAAAAAGATCGAGTCTTCCACACGGAAGGATCATGATACACCAGCCGATGAGCGGCATGCAGGGACAGGCTTCGGATATGGAGATCTCGCTGCGCCAAACCCTCGAGGTGAAAAAGGATCTTTACGACATTCTGTCGAAACATTGCGGTCAGCCTTACGAAAAAATCGAGAAGGATTCGGATCGCGACTACTGGATGCGCGCACACGAAGCAAAGGCCTACGGACTGATCGACGAGGTCCTCGAAAAGAAAAAAGGCTGATTTTAGCCGAATTTTCAAAGAATTTTTGGGCTGGGGAACTCTCTCCAGCCCTTTTTTTGTCTTTCCGGAATTGGTAATTTTGTCGATTCCTACTTTTTCAACTAATCCTAAGAAATCATGGCGGAAGTAACATGCTCCTTTTGTGGCAGAAGTAAAAAAGACGTTGACCTGATGATCTCGGGGATCCACGCCCATATCTGCGACAAATGCGTAACGCAGGCCAACCAGATCTTATCGGAAGAGAAGAAAAATAAAGTAGAGGCCGGGGCACTCCCGAACTTCAAGCTCATTAAGCCCCGCGACATCAAGAAGTTCCTGGATGAATATGTGATCGGCCAGGACGAAGCCAAAAAGGTTATCTCCGTAGCTGTTTACAATCACTATAAGCGACTCATGCAGCGCAAGGTCGACAACGATGTGATGATTGAGAAGTCGAACATCATTATGGTTGGCGAAACCGGTACGGGTAAAACGTATCTCGCACGCACACTCGCAAAGATCCTACAAGTGCCCTTCTGTATTGCCGATGCAACAGTGCTTACTGAAGCCGGTTATGTTGGTGAAGACGTTGAAAGCATTCTCACACGCCTGCTCCAGGCAGCGGACTACAATGTTGAGGCAGCGGAGCGTGGCATCGTTTATATTGATGAGATCGATAAGATCGCACGTAAGTCGGACAACCCTTCGATCACCCGCGATGTGAGCGGTGAAGGTGTTCAGCAAGCTCTTTTGAAATTACTGGAGGGAACCGCAGTGAACGTGCCACCACAAGGCGGACGTAAGCATCCCGATCAGAAGATGATCACCGTGAATACAGAAAACATCCTTTTTGTTTGTGGTGGAGCATTCGAAGGCATCTCGAGATTTATTGCACGTCGTTTGAATACGAGGCCGCTTGGTTTCTCGGCACCGTCGAGCCTTACAGGTCCGGTTGATCACGATAACATGTTGCAATTTATATCTGCACAGGATCTGAAGTCATTCGGTTTGATCCCTGAGCTCATCGGGCGTCTGCCTGTGCTATCGTTCCTCAACCCGCTCGATCACACTGCGCTCCGCAAGATCCTTACAGAACCGAAGAATGCGCTGGTGAAACAATACAGGAAGCTGTTCGAGATGGAAGACATCGAGATAGAATTCAAAGAAGGTGCTCTCGACTTTATTGTTGAGAAAGCTGTTGAGTTCAAGTTAGGTGCACGTGGACTTCGTTCTATCTGCGAGGCGATCATCAACGACGCGATGTTCGAACTTCCTTCAGATGGCAATACGGATAAGCTTGTTATTAACAGGGCGTATGCGGAAGAGAAGTTTAGCAGATCGCATTATAGTAAGCTGAAAGTTGCTTAGGAAATGCAATGTGCAACGTTCAACGTGCAACGAGGTACTGAACCATAAGGCGACCAGCATTTTCGGAAGCTGATCCGATGTCCAATATTTTATACAGCACTTCGTAGTTGCGCTGAAGCTCATTGCGATAGCTCTCATCGTGAAGTAGCCTGTTCAATTCTTCACTAAGCTTAGGGACGGTCATGTTGGCCTGGTAAAGCTCCCTTACGACATCCCTGTTCAAGATCAGGTTTACGAGACCCAGCCATTTTATCTTAACTACGGAGCGGACGATCGCCTCTTCAACCACATTAGTTTTGTATACCAGCGCTTCGGGAATCTTAAATAAAGCCGTCTCCAACGTGGCTGTACCCGATGTAACGAGCGCTGCGTCGGCGACTGACAAAAGATCATAAGTTGATTCGAAGACCAGTTTTGCTTTCGAAAGTGGCTGGTACAATTCGGCAGGCAACGTCTTTACAGCTGCAACAACAAATTGAATATCGCTGTTGGCTTCAACCAGCTGTGAAAAAATAGGAACAACTCTTTCCAATTCCATTCTCCGGCTGCCGGGCAGCAGCGCAACAATCTTTTTATCTTTTGTGAGACCGTTCTTCGAAAGAAACTCCGGGTTAGGGCTAAACTTCTTGATTGCATCCAACACCGGGTTGCCAACATAATCGACATCCCAATCGAACTGCTTATAAAAATCTTTCTCGAAAGGAAGAATACAAAACATCCGGTCGACCGAAGCCTTGAGTTTCCATGCACGTTTGGTGTTCCATGCCCACACTTTCGGAGAGATGTAGAAGAATACTTTCAGTCCATGCTCTTTCGCAAACTTCGCGATGCGCATGTTGAATCCACCGTAGTCGATGAGCACAACAACATCGGGCTTGAATGCGAGAAGGTCGGCCTTACATTGTTTCATGATTGCGGAGATCTTGCCGAGGTTGCTGATCACACGGAGGAATCCCATGAAGGCCATCTGGTCGTAATGCATTGTGAGCTCCATGCCGGCATCGCGCATGTCGGTGCCGCCGAAGCCGCGGCCAACAAATTGTGGGTCGTGCTTACGAATGGCGCGAATAAGATTTCCGCCATGAAGGTCGCCCGAACGTTCGCCTGCAATTAAGTAGTACCTCATTCTCCAAAGTAGTCTACGTAGTTCCGTGGAGTTTCATACAACCGTACGCAGTGCAGCGTACCGAACTGGCTGATCCCTTTGATCTTCGGAGCCAGGATCTTCCAGATCTCGACGGCAAGTGTTTCGCAGCTCGCCAACTTGTCTTTCAAAAAGTCGACGTCGAGGTTGAGATTTTTGTGGTCGAGTTTCTCGACTACCTCATCGCGGATGAGTGTGCTGAGTTTTTTCAGGTCGATGACGAAGCCTGTTTCAGGGTCTGGTTTCCCTTTTACAGTAATGATCACTTCGAAATTATGACCGTGCCAGTTTTCGTTTGCGCAAGCGCCGAAAACCTCCACGTTTTTTTCTTTCGACCATGAAGGGTTGTAGAGCTTGTGGGCAGCGTTGAAGTGTTCTTTACGGCTAACGTAGATCATGTCGTTTTTTGAAACTGGATTGCCCGGACGAGCCGGGCAATGACGGCACAAATATACTAACTTGCGTGCATGATAATTGTCACGGGCGCAGCCGGCTTCATTGGAAGCTGCCTCATTAAAAGACTGAACGCGGATAACTTCAACATGATCATCGCTGTCGATAAGTTCGACGACGGCATGAAAAAAAATAATTTGAGAGGAGCACGGATCCAGGAACGCGTTGACCGCAGCATATTTCACAAGTGGTTGGATGAGAACAATGAGTTGGTCGAGTTTATATTTCACATTGGCGCCCGTACCGACACCACAGAATTCAACAAATACATATTCGACGAGTTGAATGTGATGTATTCGCAGGAAATCTGGAAGAGATGCATTAAGTACCAGATCCCACTCGTGTATGCATCGTCGGCAGCCACTTATGGACTTGGCGAACTGGGGTTCAAGGACGACGAGTCGAAGATGAAAGACCTGAAGCCTTTAAATCCTTATGGCTGGTCGAAGCTCGAGTTCGATCTGTGGGCGCTGGAACAAAAAGAAAAGCCGTTCTTTTGGGCGGGACTGAAATTTTTTAATGTCTACGGTCCTAACGAATATCACAAGGCCAGGATGGCATCGGTTGTCTTACATGCATTCAACCAGATAAGCGACAACGGAAAGATGAAGCTATTCAGGTCTCACAATAAAAAGTACAAAGACGGTGAGCAGCTTCGCGATTTCGTTTACGTGAAAGATGTTGTTGAAGTGTGTATGTTTTTTATGAACCACAGGAAGGACAGCGGCATCTATAATCTCGGATCAGGCAAAGCGAGATCGTTTCTCGACCTCACAAGGGCTACATTCAAGGCAATGAAAAAACGGGAGCGCATTGATTTCATCGATACACCGGCCGACATCCGCGATAAATATCAATACTTCACTGAAGCCGACATGAGCAAGCTGAAAAAGATCGGTTACACGAAACCATTCACAACGCTGGAAGAGGGAGTTAGCGACTACGTTACCAACTACCTTAAGGAAAAAGCTTATTACTGATCATTCAACAATCCGAAACTCAATTCGCCTGTTCACCTGGCGATTGGATTCGGAGTCATTCGGTTGAAGCGGGCGCTTGGAGCCGTAGCCGATCTCTTTCAGTCGCGTTACTTGTACACCTTTGGTAACGAGATAATCACCAACTGCCTTTGCACGTTTTTGTGAAAGCTGTTGATTGTATGCAGCTGCGCCCTGGTCGTCGGTGTGACCGCTGATCTCTACTTTGATCTTTGGATTTTCCGTTAAGAAGCGACTGATCTTATCGAGCTCCGTCATTGATTTTTCGCCAAGATCGAACTTATCGGTATCGAAGAAGATGTTGTTAAGTATAACCGTAGCGCCTGTACTTGCCTTGTCGAGCTCCACATCGATCACGAGCGGTTCGAGATCGGTGCTTGCTTCGTAATTGAAGTTGAGACTCTTGAACAAATATCCCGGCGAATTTACATACAGACCATAGTCGGCACCTTGCGTAAGCACGATGAGATATTTACCACTAACGGAGTCGGAGCTTACCCACGAAACAAGTTCATTCTTCGCAAGCTCATACAATTCTATCTGCGCCTTCAACGGCTCTTTTGTTTGATGATCTCTCACAATGCCTTTCACTGCGTTGCTTCGATACTTTACACGATACTCTGCGGGTACATGAAACTCGTAGATCTTCGAATGTTCATTGTCGCCAACTGCTTCGTGTGAATAATAACCGCGAACACCATCGGCGCTGATCACCATCGAATACTGGTCTTCATAATTATTGATCGGGTACCCGAAGTTGGTAGGCTTCGACCATGTACTGTCGGCCCAGTCGCTCCAGAAAATATCGAAACCTCCGAAGCCGGGACGACCATCGGTTGCAAAGAACAACGTTCTTCCATTGGCATGAATGAACGGAGAGCGTTCGTCGTACTTCGTGTTTACGGCGGGACCAAGATTCCTGGCCTTCGTCCACACACCGGGCGAATGCTGAACTGAAACATAAATGTCGGCCTTGCCCATACCACCTTTGCGGTCGGACACAAAGTACAGAACACGACCATCGGCCGAGAGCGTGGGCTGCGATTCCCATGCGGGTGAATTTACCTGCGGACCAAGATTGCGCGGGGTCGACCATACATCGCCGGTCTTTTGACTTTCGAAGAGGTCGCAACGGCCATTCATTCCAACACACGATGTAAAGATCAACTGGCGGCCATCGGCGGAGATGGTGCACGTGCCTTCGTTGTAACGCGTGTTGATGCTGGTCGATATTGATTGCGGGGCGGTCCATCGTCCTTTCGCATCTTTTGTAGACACCACCATGTCTTCGTCGAACTCGTCGCTCATGCCGGTTCTGCGTGTGAAGAACAACTGTTGTTCATCGGCGGTGAGCACAGGAAAATATTGTTGTGCAAATGCGTTGACGGTGTCGGACAACGGGGCCGCGTCGAACTTGATCTCGTTGCGCATGTTCTGCAGGCTGAAGTTGGCGCATGCATTCCAAAGCTTTACCTGGTCGATGACCTGTTTGTTGAGTTGTTCGTTTTGCAGGTATTGATCGGAGTAGCCGGCTACGGTTCGATAGTCGCCCAACTTAAGTCCAACGTCGCACAGTTCGATCCAAAAAGTTTTTTGCCAGCGGAGCTCGGGTGTAACGGCGAGCCCGTTCTTCAACGTCTCGAATGCTTTATTGAACTCATGGATTGACTTGTAGCATAAAGCCAACCTGAAATAGGCTTCGAAAAAATTCTTGTCTTTGGCGATGGCTTGCGTAAGGAGGTTGATGGCTTCTTTATATTGAAAGCGGACGCGATAGTTGTCGCCTTCCACATACATCTCCACTGCTTTTTTGTTTTTAGAACTAACAACTTGTGCAGTTGCGGGCACAGCAGCGATTACGAAGCCAACGAACATTAATCTTATCAACCACTTCATCTTCAAAACTAGTGAATATTTGATATATGCGACTCAGCCGCTTCGTCGCGAAGCATCGCATTAATTAATTTGAAATGAGAAAAATTGCGAATATTATCGATGGTGATTGGCGCTGCTGATATTTTTTTATTATCCAAAAGATATTGGCGCATAGTTCCATTTAATAAAAACGTACCCGGGGTAAACCATCGATCGTCTTTTTTAAAGATAATATTCGAGTAAGATGTATCAGTAATCATACCATTCTTTACGATCAGGATCTCATCGCAATCTTCTTTCGATTTCAAAAGTTGTTCGAACGCGTTCCGGTTTTCAAACTTATGATCGTATACGATGTCGTTGTTTGTTACGAGCTTCAACGAACGAACGGGACGAATGGTATATGGCTCGTGAGTAAGTGTGTGGCTATTGAGATCATAGACGATGCGGACCTTGTAGACAACATCGGCTGGCAGAACAAGATCGCGAAGAACATACTTTGGCTTCCAGTGTAACGTATCGCCGAAGATTGCCTGTGAAGAATCATCCATCCGCCCGAGATGATACTGCAAATTCTGGGCCCGCCCTTCCGCGAAGCGTATGGTCTCAATTAACCGGGACATATATTTTATCCAGTGCTTCCTGGTATTCTAAAGATACGTCGCTTTGCGTGGTGATGCCTCCGCCACTGCGATAATACAAACCCTCCGGAGTTTCTTCGATGAAACGGATCATAACACCGGAGTCGAGGGTTTCTCCGTCGTAGTAACCACAGATGCCGGTATAGTACCCACGCTCCTCGCCTTCTGCATGCCTGATAACCTCAAGTGTCTTTTCTTTCGGCGCACCACTTACAGAACCGGCGGGCAATAATGATAATAATGAACCTACAGGATCCTCCTCGAACGATGGTAATAAACGTCCGCTGATCTCGGAGCTCACCTGCAGCAATTGTTTATTGTGTGTTGTGATCTTGTCGATGTACCTGAATCGCGTAACACGAACATTGCCGGCAATCATACTGAGATCATTTCGAAGGAGGTCGACGATGGTAACGTGCTCGGCCATTTCTTTCTGGTCGGAAAGGATTTTGGCTTCGGCGTTGGGTATCGATGCGTCGATGGTGCCCTTCATGGGATACGTGTAAATGAAGCCGTCTTTTATCCTGACGAAAGTCTCTGGCGAGAAACAGAGGAAGGAATTCTTTAAGAGAAATTTATATCGTGCGCTGCACGCTGAAAACAGTTGCTGAAGCGACAGGTTAAGATCGATCTTTGTTTTTATAGTAAGGTTTGTGAGGAATGAATCACCATAAAGAAGATGATCCATAACGATGTCGAATTTTTTTTGATATTCTTTTAGCGAAGCAGGATGACTTGTTAGGGTAGTTTTTGTGTTTTGACTTTTTGTATTGTTGAAGTCAAAAAGAATCTCATCATCATTAATGCGCCAAAGGCGCGGCTTCTTTCGTTCGAAGTCTACAATGAACACAAATGGCTCTTTCTTTCGCCAATATTCGTTGAAGAGATCAGTCAAGGGATATTCATGTATTTGTGAACCTGCAGCGAGATCTGCCAGCGAGGATTTTTCTTTACGTACTCTATTATAAGAGGCAACATCTCTTTTTCTCGCGACCATTCGGGCTGAAGAAACAACTGGCAATCCTTGTTCACGATTCCCGCGTGCTGTTCCGCCCAATCGAAATCAGTCTTGTTGTAGATGATCACTTTAAGTTCATGAGCTTGTAAAGCTGTTGACGGGTGCGGGGCCTTGAATTTTTTTGGGGAAAAACAGATCCAATCCCATTCGCCGGTCAACGGATAGACGCCAGAAGTCTCTATGTGAGTACGAATGTTTTGATTTTTCAATGATGACGTAAGCTCTGTAAGATCATGCATCGCCGGCTCGCCACCGGTAACAACGGCAATCGGGCTCTTTGCTTCTGTCACAAAAGAAACAATCTTATCTACTTCAACTTTCGGATGGGCATTTACGTCCCACGATTCTTTTACGTCGCACCAAACACAGCCGACTTCGCAACCACCAAGACGAATAAAATAAGCTGCAGAGCCCTGGTAGTAGCCCTCACCTTGAATGGTGAAGAAGTGTTCCATGATGGAAAGTGTGCTCATCGTGCAATGTGCAATGTGCAAAGTGCAATGAGTGTCCCCAACGTTGCACGTTGCTCATTACACGTTTATGGGTGTCGTAACTCTGTAGCCCTAAGTGTATTTAACAGAAGAGAAGCGATCGTCATTGGACCAACGCCGCCGGGAACGGGAGTTATGAAAGATGCTTTTGCAGCGACTGGCGTAAAGTCAACATCGCCCTTGATTGCGTAACCGTTCTTGAACTGTGGACCTTCAACGCGGGTTGTGCCAACGTCGATTACCACAGCGCCTTCCTTCACCATATCCCCGGTGATAAGTCCGGGCTTACCAACGGCCGATACAAGTATGTCGGCATTCCTGGTGAACGACTTAAGATCTTCTGTGTACTTATGACAAATGGTAACAGTAGCGAGTCCTTGTTCCACGAGCATCATCGCGAGTGGTGCGCCGGCGAGGCGGCTTGCTCCGACAACAACACAATTCTTTCCCTGGGTGGTGATGTTGTAGCGTCGCAGGAGTTCCATAACACCGTACGGTGTAGCGGGCATCAGCAGCGGTTGCTTCGACACAATGCTTCCGAAATTCCTGTTCGTAAAACCGTCAACATCTTTATCGGGGCGAATTTTTTCGGTAATTCTTTCAACAGAGATTCCCTGTGGCAAAGGCAACTGTACGATGAATCCATCAACATCCTCGTCGCGGTTCACCTGGTCGATGTGCTTCATCAGCTTGTCTTCACTAATGGTAGCAGAGAAACGAAGCATGGAGTAATTGAATCCAACTTCGCGACAGGCTTTTACTTTATTATCAACATAAGTCTGGCTTGCGCCGTCGTCGCCAACGAGAATGATGGCAAGGTGCGGGATCTTTTTATTCGCAGCCTTCCGTTCGTTTACGCGCGCGCTGATCTCAGCCTTGATCTCACCAGAGATCTTGCGGCCATCGATAACAGTGTAAGTTGTTGCGTCTTTAATTGTTGTGGTCATTATTCAATTTTCAATACGGCCATAAAGGCTTCTTGCGGAATCTCCACGTTGCCCACCTGGCGCATGCGCTTCTTACCTTTCTTCTGCTTCTCCAGCAGTTTGCGCTTACGCGAGATATCACCACCGTAACATTTCGCCAACACGTTCTTGCGGATCGCGCTCAGCGTTTCGCGTGCAACGATCTTTTGTCCTATCGCAGCCTGTATGGCCACTTCGAACATGTGACGCGGGATCAACTCTTTCAGTTTTTCGCACAGCTTACGTCCCCACTCCTGTGCTTTGTTGCGGTGAACGATTGCCGACAATGCATCGATCTTCTCACCATTCAACTGAACGTCGAGCTTCACCATGTCGCTTTCTCTCGTGTCGAGCAAATGATAATCGAGAGAAGCATATCCCTTAGAGATTGACTTGAGCTTATCATAGAAATCGAACACGATCTCTGCCAATGGCATTTCAAAAGTTAACTCAACGCGATCGGCGGTGAGATAATTTTGATTCTTGATAACGCCGCGCTTGTCCATACACAACCCGATGATCGCGCCGATGAAGTCTGACTTCGTGATGATCTGGGCGCGAATGAATGGTTCGAGAATGTAATCGATCGTAGTAGGATCGGGCATTTCCGACGGAGCATTGATGAACACGTCTTTGCCGTTGGTCAATCTTGCCTGGAATTGTACCGAGGGCACGGTTGTGATCACGGTCATATTGAATTCGCGTTCGAGACGTTCCTGGATGATCTCCATGTGAAGCATACCGAGGAATCCGCAACGGAAACCGAATCCCAACGCAGCCGATGTTTCGGGTTCCCAAACCAGCGATGCGTCGTTGAGCTGAAGTTTTTCCATCGCGTCGCGAAGTTCTTCAAACTCCGAAGTATCGACAGGATAAATGCCCGCAAACACCATGGGCTTCACGTTCTCGAAACCTCTTATTGCTTCGCCGGGATTTCCGGGATGAGTAATCGTATCACCAACCTTTACTTCTTTGGCAACCTTGATACCTGAAATGAGATATCCAACATTACCGGTACCAACTTCTTTGGCTGCAATCTTATCAAGTTTTAGGAATCCAATTTCGTCGGCGCCATATACCTGGCCAGTGTTTACAAACTGTACCTGCTCGCCTTGTTTGATCACGCCGTTGAAAACGCGGAAGTAAACTTCAATGCCACGGAACGAGTTGAAAACCGAATCAAAGATCATCGCCTGGAGCGGAGCTTTCGGATCTCCTTTTGGAGCCGGCACACGCTTCACCACAGCTTCAAGGATCTCGTTGATCCCGATACCTTCTTTGGCACTGGCGCGGATCACCGATTCGCGTTCGCAGCCTATAAGATCAACGATCTGGTCGGTAACTTCTTCAGGCATCGCAGCAGGAAGATCGATCTTGTTCATTACGGGGATGATCTCAAGATTATGTTCCAGTGCGAGGTAAAGGTTGGAGATCGTCTGTGCCTGGATACCTTGTGCAGCATCCACAATGAGCAAAGCACCTTCGCAGGCAGCGATAGCTCTCGACACTTCGTATGAGAAGTCCACGTGGCCGGGTGTATCTATCAGGTTGAAGGTATACTCCGTTCCCTCGTGCTTGTATTTCATTTGGATCGCGTGGGCCTTAATTGTAATGCCCTTCTCGCGTTCCAGGTCCATATTATCGAGCACCTGTGCCTCCATCTGACGTGAAGTCAGCGTGCCGGTGGCTTCCAAAAGCCTGTCTGCCAGGGTGCTTTTACCATGGTCGATGTGCGCTATAATGCAAAAATTGCGGATGTGATCCATTCCCGTCATTTCTCAGCTTAAAATAAAGCGCGAAGGTAACGAAAATGGCCTTAAGAACCTTTATTCGCTTTTGTAGACAATTCCGTCTTTCATCACAAATTTCACTGAAAGCATGGTCTGAATATCTTTTGTGGGATCGCCGTCGACGGCCACGATATCGGCCAGTTTTCCAGCCTCAACGGAGCCGATCTTATCGCCCATACCGAGGATATTCGCGTTGGTTTGCATGGCACAGAGAAGTGCTTCGATAGGAGGCATTCCGCCTTCGACCATATAGCCGAACTCACGGGCATTTTCGCCATGGGGGAACACGCCGGCGTCGGTGCCGAAGGCGATCTTCACTCCTTTCTTATAAGCTTTCGAAAAATTCTCCAGGATCTTCGAACCGATCTCCAGTGCTTTCGGAACAACCAAAGGATGATAGTAACCCGGGATCTTCGCATACTCTGCGGCGGATCTTCCCGCTATGATGGTGGGAACATGATACGTTCCTTTTTGTTTCATGAGTTCCATCACCTCGTCGGTCATCAGCGTTCCATGTTCGATAGTCGTGATGCCTGCAAGCACTGCGCGTTTCATTCCTTCGGCTCCGTGTGCATGGGCGGCGGTATGAAATCCATAGTCTTTTGCTGCTTGAACGATGGCATTGAGTTCTTCCTGCGTGAACTGCGGACCGCTTCCATCTTTCGCTACACTCAACACGCCACCGGTTGCCGTGATCTTAATGAAGTCGGATCCTTCTTTGTAACGTTGTCTCACTGCCTGTCGTGCTTCGTCGGGTCCGTTGATCACACCTTCCTTCGGACCGGGATCGCCCATGAGATCTCTTTTGGAACCGTTGGTAGGATCGGCGTGACCACCAGTTGTTGCAATGCTCTTACCGGCAGTAATGATACGTGGACCAATAACAGTTCCTGCATTGACTGCATTTCGCAAAGAGATGTTTACACCTGTTCCTCCACAGTCGCGAACGGTGGTGAAGCCTGCCATTAAATTCTTCTTCGCATACACGGTGCTTTGAAAGGCGATGTCGGCTTCGTTGAGTGTGAATTTTTTTACAAGCGCTTCTTTGCTGGTCTCCATTTCCAGGTGAACGTGCATATCGATCAGGCCGGGCATTACGGTTTTGTTGCCAAGGTCTATCACTTTGTCGTTGGCAGTTGCTGCTGTGAAACCTTTTTCGATAGCGATGATCTTGTTGCCTTCAACAACAATAGTTACCTGCGATTGTGTCTGTTTATTCTTTCCATCGATGAGTGTACCGCAATGGATGAGCGTTCTCTGTGCGAAAGAGATGTTCGCAAGAAGAATAAAGAATAGTAAGATCCGGATCATCCCTGGCCCCCGAGATATTTCGCAGTCAGCTTCTTGAGTTCTTCCAGTTCGTTTCCTTCCATTTCAGAACGAACATGGAGCATGAGGTCGAACATGACGGCTTGGTTATAGCCGAGCTTCGAAGCAACTTTTGAGCAGAACCGGATCTCTTCTTTGTACAGGCGTTCGTCAATCTTCATGAGTTGAACGAGACTGAACATGTAGTTGAACTTTTGGTCGTTGGTGAGGTCGGTTGGCACAATCTCGTCGTGGCTGCTGGCGAGCAAGGGCTTTATGGTGTCGGAAGAAACACCATTGGCGGCGCCAATATTGATGAGATACTTCTCTTCTTTTTCGCCAACGCTCCCGTCTATAAACGCGAGGTTGATCAGGAGCTTCAGTTGATTGAGTAGTGCCATAGGTTCAATCTAAAAATAACTGTAAATCAATTACCTTACAACACATGAATTTCCTCGCACACTTGTCCCTTTCCGACAATGAACCGAAGTTAATGGTTGGGAACTTCATTGGCGATTTTGTGAAAGGCCGAAACCTGGCATCGAAATTCGAACCGATGATCGTAAGTGGCATTGAGCTGCACCGGTCTATCGATCATTTCACCGACACACATAAGGTTGTGCAGCAAAGCAAGAAGCGGTTGGCCGGAAAGTATGGTCATTACGCTGGTGTGATCATCGACGTTTTCTTCGATCATTATCTTTCAAGCAAGTGGAATGAATACTTTTCAGAACCCATCTCGACTTTCGCAGCAAACGCATACAAGGTCATAAAAGACAACGACCCGATACTTCCCGACGAAGTGAAAAGGTTTCTTCCCTACATGATCCAGGCCAACTGGCTGGTGGCTTACGGCACCTTCGATGGGATGTTCCAGGCGCTGAGTGGTATCGGGAGACGAACACACATCACCAACATGCCCGACGCCGTAAACGATTTAAAAGAGAAGTATCAATTGTTTGGTGAAGATTTCTCGGCATTCTTTCCGCAGCTGAAGGATTTCGCGCATGATTACATAAAGTCGCGGTATCCGAACGGATATAGTTAACTATATTTAATCGCCTAAAACTTAAATACGTGGCGCAAAGGATACGCTAAGGGAGTGAAGGATACGCCGAGGTTCGGTTGGAAAACCTCGGCGTATCCTTTTTTCCTTTGCGTATCCATTGCGAAACAAAAACATAACATGCATAACGACCCGGAGCTTAGCGGCAAATACCTGGGCACGATCTCAACAGACTTCGTGAAGGTTGCCGACACCCTGAAAGAAGCTTCGTACCAGATCCGGAAGGCCGGCTTCGACCTGCCCATCTTCGCCATCTCGCACGAAATTATTCCTATCGGGCAACTGCTGATACCAAGAAATAAACTCTCCCTCGAGTGGAACTACTACGCTTCGTTCCTCGACGAATTCGCTCAACGCGAACTGGTGGGGAAAGACAAAATTGAAGACTTCAAATCAACCTATAAAGATCCCGACGAATTCTGTTGCCTGTTTGTTGTCGATAAAGAGTTCACGAGTTTTGTATTTATCCCATACCCCGAAGACTGACCCCAATGAGAAGGATCCTTGCCCCGGCGATTCTCTCTTTCTTCTGCCTCTCCTCGTCCGCACAAACGTTGCCGGATAATTTCTTCTTTGAGCAGATCTCAGTACCAGGCACTATTCAATCGGCTATCACCGAAGACATCCTCCAGGATCCGTATGGAATGATGTGGGTTGGAAAAGATGCACTCTATCGCTACAACGGCCGCGACTTCCAAAAATTCGACATGATACTGCCCGACTCCGGGCTGTTCAGCACTCGCGAGATCACACGGCTCTTCTGGGATCATGCTCGCGACCGGTTGCTGATCGGCACACGCAACTACGGCATCGTTCAGTATAACTACAAAACCGACAAGCTTCACAAACTTCCGAGTCGCGATGGAGTGCCGATCATTAACGACATCAGTATTATCAACAACGAGATCTGGGCAACGTCGTTTCCCAGCGGGTTCTTCAAAGTCGTGAACGACACGCTTGTTCGCGTACATCTCTCCGACTTCCACAACCCAACGAAGATGATAACTGTCGGAAAAGACCTGTGGATCGGCTGTGTGAACGACGTGATCGTGGTGAGAGATAATGTTGTTCGAAAGCATTTGTCGCTATCGAAGTACAATGAATTTTATCCGAACAGCATTCGCGCCAGTTCATTGATGTTAGATCACAAAGGTCAGTTGTGGATCGGAACAGAACGCGATGGCATCCTCATCGTAGACACAGCTACCTTGAAACCCGTGAAAAGATTTTCGCCGAAGGAAGATCCTTTTTACAATACAATCACAACACTGGTACAGGAGCGCGACAACATGGTGTGGATCGGCACGAGAGGTGGCGGACTCGTTGTGTACAGTCCCGCAACAGATATTTATAAGAAGGTAACGCAATCCTCAACAGGCGAAGGTGCGATATCGGCAGAGAACATTACTTCGGCCTGCATCGATGCAACGGGTATCCTGTGGGTCGGCAGCACCGGTGATCTCAATAAATATGACAAGACAAGGATCAAGTTTCAGCATTTCTACCACGACTCAAAAAATCCTAACACATTATCCGACGACAACATCCGTAATGTTTTCCAGGACGAAGATGGGATTATCTACGTGGCAACATCCGGCGGCTACCTGAATACGATCGATCGCAAGAACAACATCATAAAAAGTTATCGTCCACACATTGCAGATGCAAAAGGATTGCTCACACCATTATCGATGGCATCGCTGTCGCGCGATATGTTACTCGTTGGAACTTCCGAAGGTGCGCTGCAGTTCGACAAGCGTACGGGAAAATTCAGCCGCTTCGAACCATTGCATAAAGAGACGGCCGGTCTCCCGGTGCGACAGATCATCAAGCATGGAAAAGAATATGTGATGACAGTGCGGCAAAAGGTTCTCTCTTACAACACAGAAACAAACGAGAAGCAACTCTACAGCAAAGAACAGAAGATCAACTCGGCGGGCGCGATGGCTTTCGATAGCCAGGACCGTTTGTGGGTCGGTACACGCGAAGGCATTGTGTACACCGACAAGCAGCGAAAGGAATTTCACCTCATGCAACTAGAGCACGACAGGGACAGGCCCGACAGCTCGTTCTTTCTTGCATTGTCGTTGCAGCCTGTTGGCAACGACATGTGGGTGAATTCATTTAACAACGGCGTATTCATCATCGACCTCACGCTCGATCCGCCGCGCGTAACAGAAAAGATCGGCAGCATCAACGGCCTTCCCGACAACACGGTGTATGCTTCGGTGCCCGACAACAAAGGAAAGATCTGGATCACACACAACAGCGGTCTTTCGAGCTACGACACACAAACACACCAGTTTATCAACTTCACGGTGTCGGAAGGTTTACAGGATGAAGAGTACAATCGGCTCGCGTATTTCAAATCATCGTCGGGTGAGATCATGTTCGGCGGGATCAACGGACTTAACGTGTTCGACCCCGCTTCGATCAAGCTTCCCGAGTTGAATCTCAGCGTTCGTATGATCGATGTTACTTCGTACCACGCGAAGAAGCCATCGATGTCGGGAGAGTTTCATTCGGTGATCGATGGCGATCAGAACTTAGAACTTCCATTTGATAACAACTCGTTGCAGTTCGCATTTTTCGTTCCCGATTATCATCAGCCCGTCCGCTATCGCATTCGATACAAGCTTGAACCTTTCGATGTTGCATGGAAAGAAACGGACAAGCTTACGTCGGGCACTTATTTCAATTTGAACCCGGGCACGTACACTTTCACGGTTCGTCTCACCGATCCGATGGGACAGGAAGCTGTCGATAGCGTGTCGGTGATCATTACTCCGCCCTACTGGAAAACGTGGTGGTTCCTCACGATGTCCGGCATTGTTTGTTCGTTATTCGTCTACTACATTATTCATTCAAGTATACAGGCAACGCGTCGTGAGAAAATAAAACTTGAAGAGTTGCTGAAGGTGCGTACCCGTGAGATCGAACAGTCGAGAGAAGAGCTCGCGAACCTGAACAAGAAGAAAGATCTCATCTTCTCAATTTTGTCGCACGACCTTCGTTCGCCGTTAACCACACTGAAAGGATTTCTTGGACTGCTGATCGATCATGCCGATGCTCTTTCGACGCAGGACCTTCAACGTTACGCAACCAATATTCGTAATTCGGTAACGACATCGCTGGACCTGATCGACAATACCTTGTTCTGGTCGTTATCGCAAACGGGGAACATCCAGTGCAACCCGACTTCCGTTCAGCTTGCGCCGGTCTTCGAAAAGATCAAGGGGTTGTACCAGCTTACCGCTGAAAAGAAACATCTCACAATCAGCTTTCCGTCCACGAATGGTCTTGCGGTGCATGCCGATGAGAATATGGTCTATGTGTTGTTGAGGAACTTAGTCTCGAACGCCATCAAGTTTACACCTGAGATGAACACCATTCGTGTCGATGCGTCGGATAACGGCGAAGAGGTAATGGTATCTGTAAAAGATTCGGGTGTTGGAATGACATCAGAAGAGATCAACAAGATCTTCCTCTTCGATAATCCAATGGTAAAGAAAGGAACATCGAGTGAAAAAGGAACGGGACTCGGGTTGATACTCTGCAAGAAGTTTGTCGAAATGAATAAAGGAAAACTTCTAATAGAAAGTAAGGTTGGAGTGGGCTCCGCCTTTACTGTCGTGCTCCCTAAAAGTGTTGCCACCCCTGGGCTTTCAGAGGAAACACATTCCCCTGCTTCGTAATTAATTGATTCTGTTTCGGATCGTTGTGTGTATGCCCGATAAAATGTATGTCGGGATGATTCTTCAATTTCTCGAAATCCGGGGGAGATATCGTAAACAGGAGCTCGTAATCTTCACCGCCATTCAATGCGGCGGTGGTTGGATCGAGGTTCATCTCGACTGCCGTTTCATAAGTCTCTGAATCGATCGGGATTTTGTCTTCGAAGATCTTTACACCAACACCCGACTGTGTACTGATGTGAAACAACTCCGATGCGATGCCGTCCGAAACATCGATCATCGCAGTAGGAACGATCTTCAACTCGTCGAGTTCGTAAATGATGTCCATACGCGCTTCGGGTTTCAACTGGCGGCCAACGAGGTATTCATATTTCTCGATGTCGGGTTGCATGTCGGGATTCGAAAGGAAAACTTCCTTCTCGCGTTCGAGCACCTGCAATCCCATGTAAGCTGCGCCCACATCGCCGGTAACACAAATGATATCATTCACTTTGGCGCCGCTGCGATACGCGATCTTGTCTTTGGCAACGCGGCCAATAATATTGATAGCGATAACGAGTCCTGCTGGTGATGATGTAGTGTCGCCACCAACAAGGTCTACGTTGAATGCTTTACATGCGGCGTGAATGCCTTCATAAAGTTCGTCGACTGCCTCCACGGAAAAAACGATTGCTGAGACCGAGACTAATAGTGATCTGTTCGGGACGGCCATTCATCGCGGCGATGTCGGACACGTTTACTGCGACGGCTTTGTAGCCGAGGTGTTTCAAAGGAACATATTGTAAGTTGAAGTGCGGTCCTTCGAGAAGCATGTCGGTTGACATGAGGATGTAATCATTGCCGGCGTCTATTACAGCAGCATCGTCGCCAATACCATAAACGGTAGATGATACATTCTTTTCAAAACGTTTAGAGATTCTATCGATGAGACCAAACTCACCCAGCGTACTTATTTCTTGTCTTGGCATAATGATGTGCAATGTTCAACGTGCAATGTGCAACGAGGCTACAGTGTTACTTGTCGGCGCAGAGTTCTATTAAAACACCGTTCGTTGTTTTTGGATGTAAAAAAACAATCCTTTTGTTATCTGCTCCGTCCTTCGGAGTCTCGTTTATCAACTGGGAACCCGTCCACTTTCTTATTCGATATTTCTTGTTCGATATTTGGTGTTGCAAAGGCAATGTGATGGATCCCTTCACCTCTTTTTTCAATGAATTTTGCAATCGGCGAATCGGGTTTCGTCGCTTCTAAGAGTTCAATTTTAAGATCTCCCACCTTGAAAAACGACGTCCTCACTCCCTCCGAGGCCACCTCCTCTATCTTATAATGAGCAACGCCGAGCAAACGTTCAAAAAGCTGGTTTGCCTCCTCGAGGTTGCTGACAGCAATACCAATGTGTTCGAGCTTGTTCATGGAAGGCGGAATTGTTTAATTTTGCTTCACCTCTTCGGAGCTTCGGCGAAGAAAGGGCGAATTTCAGAAACTTTTACCCCTTTTTATAAGTTTTCAAAGCGATTATGCCGAAAGTGATGTTGGAAACCGCCAGTGAAGGTCACGTAGAGACAGCCCGTATCCAGGGCCAGATCACGGATTACCTCGGTTTGAAGGGTAGCGACCTGATGTTCGAGTACAGCTTTTTTGAAGGAAAAACGAAGCTCGATCTCATCACCATCAATCCCCGGCATGCTCAATCGTTCCTCTTCCATTCCGAAACAGGTTCCGATAAAGTAGACGCATTGAGAAAGATGTGGTCTTACGTTCAGAACTTTAAAGCGAAAGAGCTTTCGTATACGATCCAGTGGGTAGCTAATGATCAACACGAGTTGAACACATCGTACTTCCGCGCTGGTAATATTTTAGAAGCTTTGGAAAAATTGTATTACGGAAGGGACAGGAACACGTTAACAGTATTTAGTGTAGTCTTAAATCCAGTGTCATGATCAGCGTAACAGAAAAAGCAAAAGAGAGAATCGTATCACTCCGCCACGAAGAAAACAGGGCTCCGGAATCCAACATTCGTGTTTCGGTAAAAGGCGGCGGCTGCTCGGGCTTGATGTACGATCTCGGCTTCGACGATAAGATCAATCCTGCCGACCAGGTTTTTGAAGACAAGGGCATTAAGATCCTCGTAGATAAAAAGAGTTTGTTGTATCTCCTCGGTACAACTTTAGACTTCACGGATGGCCTGAATGGAAAGGGATTTCAATTCATCAATCCCAACGCCACAAGGACCTGCGGCTGCGGCGAGAGCTTTTCAGTTTAGTCTTTAATTACAGCTATACATTTTAGCTCGATCGATATTGGTGTGGGCAAGGACAACACTTCAACAGTTGTCCGGCACGGCTGGTTGGTAACAAAGTATTCTTTGTAAATCCTGTTATACGTTTCGAAGTCTCTCTTCATGTTCGTGAGGAACACAGTTACGTCAACGAGATCTTCCCAGGTGGAACCTGATGCTTCCAGTATCACCTTTACGTTTTGAAAAACACTGCGACACTGTTCCTCGATACCTTCGGGGATTTCTTTACTTCCTTTTTTTCGCGGACCGACGCCTGATAAGAATAACAGGTTACCAACTCTTCTTGCGTGGGGATAAGACCAACGGGTTCGGGGGCAAGATCGGAGGAGATAGAGTCGCTCATCCAAGCACATATTTTATCGGCAACACAAATCGCACTTTCACGGGCGTACCTCTAAGAAGCCCGGGGTTCCATTTGGGCATAATTGAAATTACCCGCAAGGCTTCGGCATCACATTCGGGGCCGATGCCCTTGAGCATTTTTATGTTAATAACCTTTCCGTCCTTGTCGATAACAAATTCGATGAACACGTTTCCTTGTGTTCCCATTCTCCGCGCCTTTCTTGGATACACCAGGTTACTACTAATAAAGCTACTCAAACCTGGAAGTCCGCCGTCGAACTCTGGCTGTACTGCGATCGCCGTATACGTATATTTTTTATCATCGATCAACTGCACGCCTTCTATGAGTTTTCCGTTTTCATACACTTCTTCGTATGTACCTTTATTAGTGTCTCCTTTCCACACTCCGTTCTTTCGTCCACCGACGATCGCAACCTGTGCCTGGCGGAATAATTTGCTGTTGTATTGAACCCGGATTTTCGAATGAAGTAAAATTGATAAATCCCCCGCCATTACCGTTATCGACCAACTTGTTGCCTAACGAATCCCAATACTGGTGAATGATATACGAAGAGATGGCGTCGGAGCTTTGAAGTCCGTTGGAAATTCAACTTCGGCCTTCGGCTTCCCATCCTGATGATTAAACAAGATCAAGCCAACGGGAGTGCCATAATAAAAAAGTCCTTTGCACTGAACTCCTCCGGATTTGTAGTACCACGTTGCATATTTCGGATCAGTGTTGGGTCCACGTTTCTCTACTGCCCTTGGCGATTCGGGATTCAGATAAAACGAATTCGAGCTGCTGCTCTTGTCTTCCCACGTACTATCTATCGTGTAATGTACAGCATGCTCCCGGTCCGTCACCTCATGCTTCTCGTTGAAGAAAAACTTTTGAACTTTCGGAGCTTGTGAGTATGCCAGTGAAAAGCAAAAGCATAATAAAATGAGCAGGGTTATTCTCATATATCAGGATTATAAACTACTGTTCGATTCCAAAGACCAAACTCGCCCACATGCTTTCGTAATCGGCATTGGGCTACCCGATTGAACCATCTTCACAAAGCTTACCATCCACGGGCCTGTGTTGCTGATAGGAAACTTGATGTGCCCATCATTTTCGGAATACACTGGCTGAAGAAATGCGCGGTTGCCAATGAAGCTCCACACTTTTACCAGCTGATGTGGCAAAGGCTTTCCTTCGTATTGAACTTCGCATTCAAGATAGTCGCCCCGACTTCAACGAATATGGATTTGAAAGAGGAATGATCTCGACTTTCAGGTTCAGTTTGCGTTTGTAGACGTCGTCGGTCTTATTGCCCGTTTGCACGAGGAGCTTTGCGTAGCGCGAGTAATTTTCCACGAGATGTTTCTCGAGCTCGTTGTTCTTCTTGCGGAGGGCGAGGATGTCTTCCATGCCGTCTTCTTCCAGGTACTCGTTGAACTTCTTTGCATCGAGTTCGATGTAAGCAATGTTGCTCGTCATAGCGAAGAGTTGGGTTCCTTCTTTATCAAGTTTGTATGTGAGGTTATTGCCTCTGGTCGGCTTTACGGTTGTCTTGAGATCTTTCTTACCGTAGGCAGAGATCAACTGCATGGTTTCAACCCTGTGCTTCGTGAGATCCCAATACTCGCCGGTGAAATTTTCGCCGACGAAGAAGTCGATCTTCACTTCTTCACCCACAGGGTAGCGAAATTTTTTCGGCTGCAGCCAAAATTCATGAGCAAGCGCAACCGACGAAACGATGAATATAAATGCTAACGCAAGTACTTTTCTCATATATATCAATTCATCAATTCTTCGATCTCATCTGCTTCGATTGGAATACTCTTCATCAAATCGAAGTTTTTATCTTTTTGGATCACAACGTTATTCTCGATACGAATTCCGAAGCCCTCTTCTGCAATATAAATGCCGGGCTCGATCGTCCACACGGAGCCAACCTGCACCTTGTCGTGCATATTACCAACGTCGTGCACATCCAAACCGAGCATGTGCGATGTTCCATGGTAAAAATATTTTCGCCACGCCGGGTTCGACGGCTCCTGGTTTTTAATGTCGGTCTTGTCGATCAGCTTCAGCTTCAACAATTCGGATTCCATCAGCTTCTCGATCTCTTTCTGGTATTCAAAATAAACCACCGAAGGACGAAGCATCTTAAACGCCTCGCGATGAACACGAAGCACGGCATTGTATACATCTTTCTGACGTTTTGTGTAACGACCGTTTACCGGTATCGTGCGTGTGAGGTCGCTGGCATAGTTAGCGTACTCTGCAGCAACGTCCAGCAACACCCAGCTCTCCATCGTTACATACCTGGTTGTTCTCGATGTAATGAAGGATCACGTTGTTCTTTCCGGAAGCAATGATCGGCGTGTACGCAAATCCTCTCGAACGATTCCTGATGAACTCGTGAATGAGTTCCGCTTCGATCTCGTATTCTCCAACGCCGGGTTCCACAAAACTCAACACGCGACGAAAGCCCATCTCGGTGATGTCGCACGCGTGTTGCATCAGTTCGATCTCGCGTTTCTGTTTGATCCTTCTAAGTTTTCCCATGATGGGCGCAACCCGGTTGTATTGATGCAAAGGGTATCTTACTTTACACCATTCGATAAATCTCGCATCGCGGGTTTCAACAACCACATCGGAACGATAATGTTCGTTGGTGTTGAGGTATACATTCTCCACGTTGCCCATCGCCATCATGTGATGGAACAGTTTCGTGAAGTCACTCGTCCACGCTACAGTTTTCACACCTGAAATTTCCTGTGCTTCTTTCTTGGTGAGCTTGTGGCCTTCCCATTTTCGAGAAGCTCGCTGGGTTCGCGAACGAACAACACCTCGCGATAACGTTCTTCGGGGAAGTTGGGACAAACAACCAGGATGGTTTCTTCCTGGTCGATGCCAGTCAGGTAAAACAAGTCGGTATTCTGGCGGAACGGCATTGTTCCGTCAGCATTCGTAGGCATTGTGTCATTCGAATTGAAGAGTGCAAGGCTGTTGGATTTCAGTTCCTTTACCAACCGCTGGCGATTTTGAATGAAAAGTTCTTTTCCGATGGTTTCGCTCCGCATAAGGATTTTATTACTTTCAGTGACAGCAATTTATATAAAGATGAAATTTTTACAGAATATTTGTTTACTCCTGCTCCTTGCAACGACTGCGCTACACGCTCAAAATCATTGGACTTACACTCCCACCAAAGAAAATCTCGAAGCACGAAAGTGGTTCGAAGAAGCCCGCTTCGGGTTATTTATTCACTGGGGCGTTTACAGCCAGCTTGGCGATGGCGAATGGGTGATGCAGGTTCAACAGATTCCAGCGAAGACCTACGAAAAACTTCCAACGTTCTTCAATCCTACTCAATTCGATGCTAAAGAATGGGTGAAGATGGTGAAGGACGCCGGCATGAAATACATCACCATCACCAGCAAACACCACGATGGCTTCGCGATGTTCGACAGCAAAATTTCGGATTATGATATCGTTGATCGTACTCCCTATAAAAAAGATGTATTGAAGATGCTCGCCGAAGAGTGCCAGGCACAAGGCATTAAGTTGTTCTTCTATCATTCACAGCTCGACTGGCACAATCCCGACTATTTCCCGAGAGGAAATACCGGACAAGGTATACCGGCCGTCCCGACAGCGGCGACTTCAACAAGTACCTCGACTATATGGACACTCAACTTTCGGAATTGCTTACCAACTACGGTCCCGTTGCGGGCATTTGGTTCGATGGCATGTGGGACAAGAAAGATGCTGATTGGAGATTGGAGAAAACTTACAAGCTCATTCACCAGCTTCAGCCTGCTGCGTTGATCGGAAGCAATCACCACAGAACGCCTTACGATGGCGAAGACTTCCAGATGTTCGAGAAAGATCTTCCGGGAGCCAACTCTCATGGCTGGTCCGACGATCAGAAGGTTGGTGACATTCCTAAAGAAACATGCGAGACGATCAACAACTCGTGGGGATTCAACTTACAAGACTCAAGAAACAAGAGTCGCAAAGAACTGATCCAATACCTGGTGAAAGCAGCGGGCTATGGCGCAAACTTCTTATTGAACGTTGGCCCGATGCCGAACGGAAAAATTCAACCCGAACACACAGCGTTACTGAAAGAGATGGGAGATTGGCTGAAAGTGAACGGAGAAACTATTTACGGAACGAAAGGCGGTCCCCTATCGGCACGCGAATGGGGCGTTGCTACTCAGAAGGATAATAAAGTGTGGTTGCACATCCTGAACTGGCAGGACGAAACCCTTACGTTCCCGAAATTGAATGGAAAGAAAGTTGTGTCGGCGAAGTTGTTCTCCGATAAGAGCAAGCTTAAGTTTATTGAGAATGAATTTGGCGTGAGTGTAATGGTACCGAAGTCGAAGATGGACGACGTCGATACCATTATTGAGCTAGAACTAAAATGATCTAGTGAGGCTTCACTTTTTCCACATCCCCCACGGGATCGTTCACGTCGTCTGTTGTCATCATGTTGATAAGGACAAACGTGACGAGCAAACCGGAGAACACACCTTCGAGCACCACAATGAATGATGCGATATAAGGATTGAGGTGAAGTCCCATTTGTTCGTTCTCAACCATCGACGCCATAAAAGTGGAGTTCACTGTCATATAAATAAAAAGCAGGAAGCCAAAAATCGCTGAAGCCACCGCCCCGATCGCAACACCTGTAACCAGCGCTCGAAAATAGTTGAGATGATCATCGTGACTTTGTTTGAACTTCTTGATGCCGAAATAAATGCCGGCTGCCAGTATGAAGAGATTGAGGAGTCGAAGCTCGACGTGGTTGCCAAGACCAATAACATTCATGACAACGAAATAGGCAACGAGACCTCCAGCTATCTTAAGGCCGTAGTTCAAAGGGATCTTGTTCGGATCGGTGAAAATGCTCATACAACTATGGGTTTAAGTGTTAAGTGAATATAGTAATTGCAAACGATTTCTGAAATGACGATTGATGAGTTTAGGTCGGCGGCGGTTCCGAAAGGTTTTTCGGTAGAATTAGAATCGCTGTGGTACGACGGCAACGGAGACTGGAACAAGTCGCACGACGTAATACAGGATGTGGACTCGAAAAATGCGGCGTGGATCCATGCATATCTCCATAGAAAAGAAGGCGACCTTGGAAACGCTCAATATTGGTATAGCCGTGCCGGCAAGTCGATGCCGAATGTTAGCCTCGACGATGAGTGGAAGTCGCTGGTTGAGCATTTCTTAAAAGGTTAATGCATGCGTCGCTTCGTACTGATATTCCTGGTGTTCGTTAGCGCATGCAATTCCCCTTCGAAAAAAAACCTGACAAAGCAACCCACTGATCCCCGGATCTTCCGGGCTGGCGGCGTCATCCTTAGAATGTCCGGGGTGTTTGTCGAGTCCGGTATCCTGGACGTCGAAGAACTGTGGGGTAAGTCGGGCTTGCCGCAGGAATTGATCTACAAGAAAATAAGTGAACTCCAGGCGTGGCAGGCGTTCGAAGGACCGTCGTTTATTTTTCGCGATACAACGAATATCCGGAATACATTCTTTTTCACTGAAGCTTCTTACCTCGATGTTGAAGAAGGCAACGAAGAAAAATTGTTTACTGAGTTCGAATCGGTAATGACGGAGAACAGCAAAAAAATAGGTGCGACGTGTAAACTGGTTGAGAATGATTTCTTTTCACTCAGCAACGGCGATAAGGTTTACAAGATGTTGTACGAGGTGAATTATACCAACGAAAAGGAATATTCAACAACGTATTACATCACCTCAAAAATGCGTGTGGTGATGGTGATTGTCAACAACACTTCGGATGATGGCGAAGCCATTGTGCGTTCGATGAATGTTGATCCTTACTTTTATGAAGATCTGATTGAAAACTAGTGCTCCGTATAGATCATTTGAAATTCCTCCTTTCTCTTCAGCAACTCTTCTTCACTGGGCTTATGATTGATCAACTTAATTAAATCCGGCTGGCCGGCATCTACCCAGGCTGTATACCAAAGATTGCCGACCATCTTGATGCTGTTTCTCATCCTTCGCTCAACCATCCCGGGAAGCATGTTGTGGTACAGCTTCGAATATCTATAGGAGTAAACTTTAACCGTCTGCTTTGCCCGTGTTTCGAATGAATATTTTTTGGAAAGCTCTCGTGCACTTAATTCTTTTTCGAAAGAGAGAACGGAGTCGACACATGCATGTGATCCTTTCACGACATCCCACATTGCTTGTTGAACGTCGCCGATGTATGTGGCGCGGCCCACGAAAAAATCATAGTCACCCGAAAACAATTCGGGCAATCTCGATTCCCATAAGCCGTGAATTCCATGCTGATCTGTTTTTTGCCCGTTGTGATTGGAGGTTGTATGCAATGGAACATGCGCGTCGGCAACATAATGCCCGAGTTCCGATGAGATCCGGAGGATCTTGTCTGGATCTCCTAACAGGAAGGCTTCTTTTAACCTGAGAAACATCGCATATGTATGCCATGGAACAATACCATGAGACATCAATGTGTCTTGGCCGAGCTCCTTAAGAGCTTCTGACCAATATTTAGGCAATTCCTCCGCGTATCCTTTCTCTTTCCTTAGCGTATCCTTTGCGCAATAGCCATCAAGGTCGATATAATGCCGGGGTCCTTCTTCGGGCACCGCATATCTTCTCTTGTCCGGGTTCACCGATGCCTCCACTATATAATGTATGTTCTTCTTATAAAAGAGATTCATCTCCGCAGGCAATGTAAACACAGCCAGCCTGTTGATATTTTCGTGTCCGAAAAATCCCCACCCGGAACTGATCATAAAGATTACGATCAAAGAAAGTTTTATCTTGATGTTCATGAGAGCATTTCTTTTGTTGTTCATTGCCACCGTTGGTTTCGCCGATCCTTATCCGAAAAATCCCGACATCAGTGTCAGTCATTATATCTTCAAGCTTGAACTAAGTGATACCTCCGATGAAATTGCCGGTGAAGCTTCAGTCACCGTTAAGTTCAAGAAACCCGTCACTTCTTTCGATCTCAATTTAATAGGCAAAGCTGAGGGCACGACGGGAATGGAAGTAACGTCGGTAACGTTGTCAGGAAAACCTGTTGAGTACACTTTCAAAAACAACCTGATCAGCATAAAGCCAACCGGCGCAAACGATGAACAAACTTTTGTCATCGCTTATAAGGGGATTCCTGCCGATGGTCTCATCATTTCAAAAAATAAATTCGGAGACCGTTCATTTTTCGGCGACAACTGGCCCGACCGCGGACGAAACTGGCTGCCATCTATCGATCACACTTCTTACAAGTCAACCGTAGAATTCATCATCACCGCTCCCGATCATTACGAGATCATTGCTACAGGCAAGCTGGTCGACGAGAAAAAGATTTCAAAAAAACGAAAGGTCAGTCACTGGAGTGAAAGTGTTCCGGTATCTGTGAAAGTGATGACCATCGGCGTGTCTGAGTTTGCTGTACAGGAGTCTGGAAAGGTTGGCAACATTCCTGTAACAACGTGGGTCTATCCACAAAATCAGAAAGAAGGATTTTTAGATTTCAGCGTGGCACCAAAGGTTCTTGAATACTTCCAGGAGTATATTGGTCGGTATCCTTTCGAAAAGCTTGCACATGTTCAATCGAAAACAAAATTCGGCGGACTCGAGAATGCCGGTAACATTTTTTATTTCGAGAACTCGGTGAATGGAAAGAACGAACGCGAAGGTTTGATCGCACACGAAACCGCACATCAGTGGTTTGGCGATTCGGCAACCGAAGCCGACTGGTACCACGTGTGGTTAAGCGAGGGCTTCGCAACATATTTCGCCGCATTGTACATGGAGCACACCTACGGTCCCGACAAGCTCAAAGAGATCATGACGGATACCCGCAAGCAGATCTTTAAAGCAGATGAAAAGAATAATAGTCCCATTGTCGATACCACAATTACCGATATCAACAAAGTACTAAGCATCAGGACTTATCAAAAAGCAGCGTGGGTACTGCACATGCTTCGGCATGAAATGGGTGATGAGAATTTTCAGGCTGGAATCCGGGAATATTATGATACCTACAAGGGTAAGACGGCGTTGACGAAAGATTTTGTTGCAGTAATGGAGAGGTATTCAAAAGAAGATTTGAAGCCGTTTTTTCAACAGTGGGTATTTACAGGAGGTCATCCCAGGGTCGACGGAATGTGGTATTATGAAAAGCATTCGATATTTATACATTTTGAATTGACAGGAACCGGCCCTTACAACATTCCGTTGGAAGTGCTTGTGAATTCTGTCCCGCAAACGATCGTCCTGAAGCCTGGAAAACAAACAGTCCAGTTAGGAAGCGTCGAAAATCCGAAAAAAGTCGATTTTGACCCGAATGGCTGGTTATTGGGGGAAGTTAATATCATCGCTAAATAGGCTCGGTGCCCTTTGCGTCTTTGCGCGAAAATTCTACCTTTGCAGTCCTTTTGATTTTAAAAGCACATGGCAAATCACAAATCGGCAGAAAAGAGAATCCGCGCTAACGCGAAGAAAACGGAGCGCAACGCTTACCAGCACAAATCGACCCGTACACTGGTAAAAAGGCTGAAGGCTACTACTAATAAGGCTGAAGCTCAGACTGCATTCAAAACAACTGCTGCCGCCATCGATAAGTTGGCGAAGAAGAACATCATCCATTGGAAAAAGGCTGCTAACCAGAAGTCGAAGCTGGCGAAAGCAATTAACGCCCTGAAATAGTGGCAGTTATATAAATATTAGACCTTACTTTTTGTAAGGTTCTTTTTCCCTCCTCTGCGTAAAGCGCGGTGGAGGGTTTTTTATTTTCGGGGTATCAGAAAGGAGGAAATTTATGGTAGCAATTACACAAAACCCGAAATGGCGTTGGGTCGCAATGGAAGATCGACCTCGCGAAAAGTTGACGAAAAATGGGCCGGTATCTCTTACGAATGTAGAGTTGCTTGCTGTTCTATTAGGAACAGGCACGTCATCTGATCATGTAATGGATATTGCTGAAAGCATTCTCAGCGCCGTCGACAACGACATAGGCAGGCTGGTTGCAATGTCTATTGAAGATTTAAAAAGTATGCACGGCATCGGACACGCCAGGGCAGTCCGTTTTAAAGCTGTAATGGAATTTGCCCGCCGTGCACAACTGGAAAAAGCAAAGCGGGATTTAAAGATTGTTACATCAAAGGATGCCTTTCGGGCACTGGCTCCCGATCTCGGAGATCTTCCGCACGAAGAGTTCTGGATGCTGTTATTGAATCAGCGTTCAAAGGTCATTGACAAAATGGTCGTCAGTCGTGGCGGTATAGCCAGCACTATCGTTGACCCGCGAATCGTCTACAGTAAAGCCATCGAACTCAAAGCATCATCGCTCATAGTGGCGCATAATCATCCATCCGGCAATCTAAACCCAAGCCAGGCCGATATAGATCTTACAAAGAAACTTGTAGCCGTTGGTAAAATTGCCGACATACAACTTGTTGACCACCTTATAATTAGTGGCAATAATTATTGTAGCTTTGCAGATAGCGGTCTAATGTGACTAGTTGTTTTTGAAATGCTGAGGCTGATTGTAGTCATTTTTATTGTTCTAGTTGGTTCGTTAATTTTTTACAACTACCGCCACGAAGTAACAACAGCTAAAAGACCTGTTGTAGAAGTGCACACACCATCTTATCCAAAGGTGGCGCCAGCTATCACTTTGTCTGCCAATCCCTATTGGATCGAACTCCTCAAAGAATATCAATCGTACATCAACGACGCCGTAAAGAATGGCGAAGCTCCCGGTGCTGCCGTAGCCATCGTGCAAGACAGCAGCGTATTGTTCCTTCAGGGCTTCGGACTTGCCGACACACAGGCAAAAGATTCCGTGGGAGTTTTCTCTGTGTTCCGGTTAGGTTCCGTATCGAAATCACTCGCCTCCGTTTTAACCGGCGTGTTGGTGCAGGACAGCATCCTCAACTGGGACGACAAAGTGATCAAATACATTCCCGACTTCGAACTGAAGTCGAAAGAAAGCACCGAACAGATCACGCTCCGGCATTTACTTTCGCATACGTCGGGTTTACCATACCACGCATTTACTTCGGAGATCGACAACGGTGCCGACTTCGATCCGCTCGTCTATCATTTGAGAGACTTGAATCTCACCGGCCCTCCCGGAAAAACTTACAGTTACCAGAACGTCGCTTACAGTGTGATTGGAAAAGTAATTGAGTCGGCCACCGGGAAACCTTATGAAGTTGTAATGAAAGAGAAAGTCTTCGGACCACTTCACATGGACCAGGCTTCGCTCACATTCGACGGCATTATGTCGAACGACGACAAGGCAAGGCCACACGTGCACACCATTCGCGGTTGGAAACCAACAAGCATCAATGAGACTTACTATAATGTTGGGCCGGCCGGAGGCGTTAACGCAAGCATCTCCGATATGGCCCGCTGGTTGAGATCGCTCACGGCACGTCAGCACAACCTGCTTACTACATCAGTAAAACATGACATGTTCAAACCATATGTTCGTGCAACAGCGCGTAACCGTTATTTCAGGACATGGAAGAAATCGAGCGGCTCGTTTTATTCTCTCGGCTGGCGAATACTTACTTTCAATAAAACCGATACGCTCAACTATCACGGTGGCTATGTGAATGGCTATCGAAGTGAGATCGCGTTGAAGGGAGATGATGGTATCGGCATTTGTGTACTGGTCAATGCTGCAGGACAGCTTGCGGACCGCGCGATTCCGGAGTTTTTCATTATGTACGAAAAGTATCGCGAGAAGATCCATCAGTGGGAAGCGGAACAACGTGGTACGCTGGCGGTGGAAGCTGGTAAGTCTCACGAAGAACATTCTTTTTGATGTACGATTTACGAAGTACGATGTACGATTTGCTTCGATGATCTTTCGGAGCCAAAATCGTACTTCGTACATTGTACATCGTAAATTTGTCTGATGAAAGCATCCTATGTAATCATCGCCGTGGTGGCGATCTCCCTCGTCGCAATCATTTTTTACTCCACTACTTCTAACGAAGGCGATGCCGAATATAAAGCTCAACTCGTGGCAAGTCGCGAGCAGAAAGATGAATTCATGAAGAGCAACAACGAATCGCCGTTCAAGGATTCCAAAGAATCATTCACCGGTCTGAAATATTTCGAACCCGACCCGAAATTCAGGATCGTTGCCGACCTCGAACCCATTGAAGCAAAGAAAATGGTGGTGCTGCCGACGAGCGATAATCAACAGCAACGATATATCGAGTATGCTTACGCTACGTTTAGCGTCGACGATGTGTCGTGCAGGCTGTTGATCCTTGAAGTTGCCGACAATGGCCCGTTTCGCGGTACGTTATTTCTTGCGTTTGCCGACCAGAGCAGCGCAATAGAAACCTACGGCGCAGGAAGATACCTCGACGTGAAGAAAACACCCGGCGCAACGAGCATTACGCTCGATTTCAACGACGCCTACAACCCCTATTGCGCGTACAACGATTCGTTTTCATGTCCGTTCCCACCGAAAGAAAATGTGTTGAATGTTTTGATAGCGGCTGGGGAAAAAGTCTACCATTAAAAACCTGAAAATGATTACTTTTGAGGCTTGCTCTAAAAGTAATCATGAAGATTTCGTACAACTGGCTTAAGCAATACATCGAGATACCCGAATCGCCCGAAGAGATCGGGAAAGTTCTCACCTCAACCGGTCTTGAAGTGGAGCATGTTGAGGAACATGAATCGGTGAAAGGTGGCCTGAAAGGGTTAGTTATCGGGGAAGTGCTTACATGTGTGAAACACCCGGGTGCCGACAAGCTTTCACTGACGACGGTGAACGTTGGTAACGCGGTTTTAAAGATTGTGTGCGGTGCTGCGAATGTTGCGGCGGGTCAAAAGGTGGTTGTTGCCGTTCCTGGCACTACGATCCATCCAACAAAAGGAGACCCTTTTAAAATAGAGCCAAGAAAAGTCCGCGGCGAGCAGAGCGAAGGCATGATCTGCGTGGAGGACGAGATCGGTCTTGGCGAAAGTCACGCCGGCATCGTGGTACTCGATGCCAGTGCGAAGGTGGGAACACCGGCATCTGAATATTTCGGGGTCGAATCTGACTACACCATCGAGATTGGTCTCACACCCAACCGTGCCGACGCGGCCTCGCACATCGGTGTAGCCCGCGATATCAAAGCGGTTCTCAAAAGAGAGTTGCGCCTGCCTGCGGTAGATAAGTTTTCTGTTGATAATAAAAGTTTGTCTATACCGGTTGTTGTCGAAAACAAAGAAGCTTGCCCTCGTTATTCGGCTCTTACGATCACGGGTATTACTGTTGCCGAATCTCCTGCGTGGTTAAAAAATAAGTTGCTCGCGATTGGTCTCAACCCGATCAACAACATTGTCGACATCACCAATTTTGTTTTGCATGAGTTGGGTCAGCCGATGCATGCTTTCGATGCCGATAAGATCACGGGGCAAAAGGTGTTGGTTAAGACGCTGCCTGCCGGAACCAAATTCGTTACGCTCGACGGAAAAGAGAGAACGCTTACGGCGAATGATCTCATGATCTGCAATGCCAATTCGGAGCCGATGTGTATCGGCGGCGTTTTTGGTGGGATCAATTCGGGTATTACATCACAAACCAAGAACGTATTCCTGGAGTCGGCATATTTTTCAGCTGCTTTCGTAAGAAAAACAGGAATGGTGCATCAATTGAAGACCGATGCTTCGTTCCGTTACGAACGTGGCACGGATCCGAACATGACGGTGTTTGCGCTGAAGCGTGCAGCGATGTTAATCTGTGAGATTGCAGGTGGGAAGATCTCGTCGGAGATCGTTGATGTTTATCCTGAGAAGATTGAGAATGCAAAGTTCACGGTTAAGGTATCGAACATCAATCGACTGATCGGCAAAGTAATTCCGATCGAAGAGATCGTTGGTATACTGAATCGACTTGATATAGAAACATCGAACATCCAACAACCAACACCGAATAGCCAATTTGAAGTATCTGTTCCACCTTACAGGGTGGATGTAAAACAAGAAGCCGATATCGTTGAAGAAGTTCTTCGCATTTATGGTTTGAATAACATCGAGCTTTCGAATGAAGCGGGGGCCGACTTTATATCTGGTTTCCCTGTCAAAGATCCTGATAAGTTCAAGCAACAGGTTGGCACTTTGCTGGCTTCGAATGGCTTCTATGAGATCATGACCAACTCGCTCACGCATTCGGAGTATCGCAAATACAATGTTGGCGGAGAGCCTGTGGAAATACTCAACAAGCTGAGCGAAGAACAGGCGTTCCTTCGAACAACTATGTTGTTCACCGGCTTAGAAGTGTCTTCATTCAACATCAACAGGAAGCAGAAGGATCTGAAATTGTTCGAATTCGGTAAGGTTTACTGGAAAGAGAACGGCAAATACCGCGAAAAGGAAAGATTAGCATTATACATCAGTGGTCAGTACGAAGCCGACAACTGGCAACGCGCTGCGCGACCTGTTTCATATCATGATCTTGCAAGGTTTGTTGCGAATGTTTGTGCTAAAAGTGCACTGCCGAATGTTGGCTATGAAAAAATCGAATCAGATCTCTTCGAGTATGGAGCCAAAGTTTTAGCTAACAAAAAAGAAATTGGTACGATTGGAAAAGTAAAAGCGTCAATTCAAAAAGATTTCGGCATCAAGCAGGAAATTTTTTATGCCGACCTCGACGTGTCCTTGCTTTTCAACGCTGCAAACCCTAAGTTCGATGTGCAGGACGTGCCGAAGTTTCCAGAAGTAAGAAGAGATTTATCACTCGTGCTCGACAGGCATGTTGCTTACAGGGAAATCGAAGAACTTGTTCGAACAACTGAACGAAAACTGGTAAAAGACATCATCGTATTCGATGTTTATGAAGGGGACAAGATCCCGCCAGGAAAGAAGGCATACGCATTAGGGTTTACCTTACAGGATGAAGCGAAAACCCTGACCGACGAAGAGATCGACAAGACGATGTCGAAACTTATCGGTGCATTTGAAACAAAAATGCAGGCGCTAATAAGAAAATAGAATTGGTACAAAAAGTTATCGACGTAACATGGACCAGGAAGTTCTAAAGACAAACCTCAACGGACTCGAAAGAAAGATTTTGGTATTGATCAATGAGCACAAAGCCTTAAAAGAGGAAGTGCGGAGTTTGAAACTTGAAAATCATGACCTTAAATCCAGCCTCAAGGGCCGCGACGACCAATTGATCAATTTTAAGAATCAGATTAAAATCACTAAAATTGTAGATAATATTAACCCGGAAGACGGAAGCGTCACTGAGTTAAAGAAGAAAGTGGACGAGTATATTCGTGAGATCGATAAATGCATCGCCCACCTAAGCAGGTAGCTTGAATGATGGAAGAACTCTCTATAAAAATTAAGATTGCCGAGCGCGAATACCCTATGAAGGTAAAGCGCAACGAAGAAGAAAAGGTGCGTGCTGCCGGCAAGCTTATCAACGAAAAGTTGAAATACTACAGGGAGCAATTCGGTATCGACGATAAACAAGATCTTCTGGCCATGGTAGCTTTTGATTGCCTGGTACAGAAACAAGCCAGCGACGAAGACCACAAGGAAGTTGACCAAACCGTATTCGAAAAGGTCAACCAACTAAATCATTTGGTCTCCCAAGCAATCCTCTAAGTCTTCTTTTACTCCTTCGGTCGACGGAGCTTTAGCGAAGGCGACACCGCGGTTAGTTGTTTTAACCCTAAAATTCTACCACGATGGAAATCGCAATAGTCGCGGTTGTTGGAGTAATCATCGCCATAGTGATTGGCCTGATACTCGGTAACGTCATAGCAAAACGCAAAGTCGAAAAGCAATCACAGGATGCTCACAGCAAGGCAAGCCTGATCCTGAAAGAAGCCGAAATACAGGCCGAAACTCTCAAGAAAGACAGGGTCCTCGAAGCAAAAGAAAAGCTTCTCAGAATGAAGCAGGAATTCGAGGAAGAAGCCAATCGCAAAAAGAACCAGATCATCTCCAACGAGCAGAAGATCAAACAAAGAGAAGCACAACTCTCCAAAGAGCTCGAAACCCTCAAAAGAAAAGAGGCAGAAGTAGAAGAAGAACGCCAGAGTCTCGCCACACAGCACGACCTCGTTAAGAAAAGAAAGGAAGAGCTCGACAAATTCAACGCACAGAAAGTCGCCCTCCTCGAAGGGATCTCCAAGCTCTCGGCCGACCAGGCCCGCGACCAGTTAGTGGAGTCTATGAAAGAAGAAGCCCAAACGAAAGCAAGCTCTTTCATTAAAGACATCATGGAGCAGGCGAAACTTTCTGCCACCAAAGAAGCCAAGAAGATCGTTATCGAAACCATTCAACGCACGGCTACCGAACATGCCGTTGAGAACTGCGTTTCCGTATTCAACATCGAAAGCGACGACATCAAAGGTAAAGTGATCGGTCGCGAAGGACGCAACATCCGCGCTCTCGAAGCTGCCACCGGCGTAGAATTCATTGTCGACGATACTCCCGAAGCCATTATCATTTCAGGTTTCGACCCGGTTCGTCGTGAGATCGCAAGATTGTCGTTGCACCGCCTCGTCCAGGACGGACGCATCCACCCTGCCCGCATCGAGGAAATTGTTGCGAAGACAACCAAGAACATCGAAGACGAGATCGTTGAGATCGGAGAACGTACCGTGATCGATCTCGGCATCCACGGACTTCATCCTGAACTGGTGAAAATGATCGGCCGCATGCGCTTCCGTTCATCGTATGGACAAAATCTCCTGCAACACTCACGCGAAGTAGCAAACCTCTGTGCCATCATGGCAACAGAGCTCGGATTGAACGTAAAGCAGGCGAAACGCGCAGGCTTACTTCATGACATCGGTAAAGTATGGCCCGAAGAGCTCGAGAAACCTCACGCTATCGTGGGCATGGAGCTCGCATTGAAATACAAAGAACATCCTATTGTTTGTAACGCCATTGGCGCTCACCACGATGAAATAGAAATGACAAGCATCATTTCTCCCATCGTGCAGGCATGCGATGCAATTTCCGGCGCACGTCCCGGCGCACGTCGCGAAGTGATGGAACAATACATCCGCAGGCTGAAAGAACTCGAACAGGTTGGACTTAGCTTCGACGGCGTTGAAAAATGCTACGCCATCCAGGCAGGTCGTGAGCTTCGTGTGATCGTTGACGCTGAGAAAGCAAGCGACGAACGCGCGAGCCAGCTGAGCTTCGAGATCTCACAAAAGATTGAGCGTGACATGCAATACCCAGGTCAGATTAAGGTGACGGTGATTAGAGAAATGAGGAGCGTTGCTTTCGCTAAGTAGTTCAATGTTCAATGTTCAGTGTTCGTTAGCGTAAGTGAATTCAATCTATCCTGCCAGGCTTGCGGTTAAGACCATTTTCTTTTTGAATGGTTTCGCGCACGCGAACTATTACGGCAGGCTTCCACGCATACAGGATCTTTATGGCTTCGACAATAGCATGATCGCTATTGTACTTCTTGCATCTTCGTTAGGTGCATTCCTGGCAATGCCGTTTGCCGGGTGGCTTGTTGTTCGCAACGGCAGCCGGAGCGTTGGGATGTTTTCCATTTATATGTATTGCGCGTTGGTTCCGTTCATCGCGTTGTGTCCCGGGTTGACCACGTTGCTATTAGTATTCTTTTTACTTGGCGTCTCCGCAGGCATGCTCGACGTTGCCATGAATGCACAAGCGGTGATGATAGAACAAAAGTGGGGCAAGCCGATCATGACATCGTTCCATGCGTTCTTCAGCATCGGTATGATGCTGGGCGCGCTCACGGCGTCGGCATTCAGCAGCATGAGCTTGCTGTGGCACCTAACGATCATCACGATATTCGACCTCGTGGTAATCACCATTGCACGTTTTTATATTCTCCACGACAAACCCGAAAAGAAACAAGAAGGTCCTGCATTCCGATTGCCTAATGGTGCCATGATCGCCGTTGGCATGATCGCATTCTGCAGCATGCTGGGCGAGGGAGCAATGGCCGACTGGAGCACGAACTACATGGAGAACTTCGCACACGCGAGTCAATCGCTCGCACCGATCGGTCTCTCGGCTTTTGCTTTGGCGATGACGATCGGCCGTGTGTTTGGTGACGGAGCACGCGTGAAGTTCGGCGACAAAAAACTCCTGATCGTTTGTGGGTTGATCGCTTCGGCTGGATTGACACTCGCGGTAATCTTCCCCGACCCGATCGTCGTGATCGTAGGATTCTTCATTGTCGGTATTGGACTTGCCGCCATTGTGCCGATCGCTTACAGCGTGGCCGGCAATACGAAAACGATGCCGTCGAGTGTTGCGTTGGCAATGGTGACAACTGTTGGTTACTCTGCGTTCTTCTTTGGTCCGCCTGTTATCGGTTTCATTTCCGATTTCGTAACACTGCGATATGCGTTGTTGCTTGTATTGCTCCTGTTCTTCCTGATGACTTGGCTGGGCGTTCGATATAAGTCGGCCGACGGGGTGTGATCGTTGAATCAACATACCGGCACGTTCCTTATCTCACGAATGGTCATCTTGAAACCATCGTTCCTTCCGCTTTCAGAAAAGTAAAAGGTGTTCTTTACGAACGCGAACGACTCGAATTGACCGATGGCGATTTTCTAGATCTTGATTGGTTGAGACATAACGATGTCGAGATGAAGAAGCTTGTCATCATTTCTCATGGATTGGAAGGAAGCAGCGAACGTCATTACAGTCGCGGGATGGCAAAGTACTTCTACGAACGTGATTGGGATGCGCTTGCCTGGAATTGCAGAAGTTGTAGCGGCGAATTAAATCGCTTACCAAGATTCTATCACCATGGAGACACTGCTGATCTTCAATATGTGATCGATGAAGCGTTTCGAAAAGAATATGAGCGCGTAGCGCTCGTTGGTTTCAGCATGGGTGGAAGTTTCTCTATGAAATATCTCGGCGAGAAAGGATCTAACCTGGATAAAAGAGTGGTAGGCGCCGTTGGATTTTCGGTACCGTGTAGTTTGGGATCGAGCGCTGCAGAGCTCGACAAACCTTCGAAGAGTTTTTACAGGAACAGGTTCCTGAGAAAGTTGGGGAAGAAAATCCTTGCGAAGAGTTTCATCTATCCCGATAAGATCTCGTATGAAGGTTACGAGCAAATAAAGACCTTCAAACAATTTGACGATCGATACACGGCATCATTGCATGGGTTTAAAGACGCAAATGATTTCTATACGAAGTCATCGTGTGATCAATACTTAAGAAACATAAAGGTGTCGGCATTAATTGTAAACGCTGCGAATGATCCGTTCCTCACACCGGAGTGTTATCCAAAAGATGTTCCGAATATTTACTTAGAGATCCCGAAGCGAGGCGGACACGTTGGTTTCTCTCTTCCAAACGTCGAATATAATTATATGGAACAAAGGGCGTATCAGTTTTTGAACCCGGGGCCTTTAACAAATTTTCCTGGTCTCGCTCCTGTGTGATTGCCTTCCGTCAGCACCTGCACACCGTTCACAAACACATCTCTGACACCTGTACTGTATTGATGCGGTCTTTCGAACGTTGCATGATCCTGTATTGTCGCCGGGTCGAAGATCACCACATCGGCATAGTATCCTTCCGCTAATGTCCCCCTTTTCTTGATCTTCAGATTCGAAGCGGGCAATGAAGTCAGCTTACGAATAGCCTCCTCCAACGGAATCACTTTCTCATCGCGAACATATTTTGCAAGCAGCCTCGCGAAATTCCCATAAGCTCTCGGGTGGTCGCTCGATTTCAAAAATATTCCCGAGGCTGTTGGTGAGCCAGCATCCGACCCAAAGCTCACGTATGGCAAAGCAATCTGCCTCTTGATGTTGTCTTCACTCATCATGAAATAAACAGTGCCAACACGGGTACTGTCCGCAATCACGAGATCCATCGCCGTTTCTTCCGGCGACTTTTTATAGATCTGCGCTACTTCGGCAAGTGTTTTACCCGTGAATTTTTTCAGTGAGTCGGTGGCAAAACCAACCAGCAACACCTGTTCGGGACCGCCTGCCAGCAACATCAGGTTCTCCCATTTGCCGGAAGGCTTGCGCATTTCTTCGAGGCCCTTCTTACGTGTCTTAGGGTCTTGCATGTTTTTGATCCATGATTTCAAACCACCTTCCTGGATCCACGGTGGCATCGATGCATCGAGACCGGTGGCGCCGGCGGGATACGTGTACATGTCGGCCGTTATTTTTACACCGGAACTATTCGCGTCGTCGATCTTCTTCAGTACACCGTCGAGCTTACTCCAGTTTTCCTTCCCTCCCATCTTGAGGTGATAAATTTCTGCGGGCAGCCTGGCTTCTTTGGCGATGCGAATGGTTTCGTCGACGGCCTCGTAAATTGAGTTACCTTCGCTGCGCATGTGTGTTATATACATGCCGTTGTATTCGCTGGCCACTTTACAGAGCTCGATCAATTCTTCGGTGCTCGAATAATTTGCGGGCGCATAGATCAACGACGAGCCTACGCCCAGGGCGCCTTCTTCCATCGCAACACGCACCAGCGACTTCATTCGCTCCATCTCTTCGGCATTCGGCAAACGATTTTCGTAGCCGAGTTCGTGAACACGAACAGTGGTCGCGCCAACAAACGATGCAATGTTCGGCGCAATGCCACGCTTCTCCATGGACTCCATGTATTCTCCAAGTGTTCTCCAGTTGATGTCATATTTCCAATCGGGGTCGCGACGCATCGCATCCTCCGAATCTTTCTTCATAGTGTCGTTGATCGGTCCCATAGAACTTCCTTCGCCGAATACTTCGAGCGTAACACCCTGGCGAATGTCGGCCTGTGAATTGCCATCGATGATCAATGTCTCCACAGCCCAGCTCAGCATGTTGATGAAACCAGGAGACACAGCGAGACCTTTCGCATCAACTTCTTTTTTCCCAATCGCACCCGACAAGTCTCCGACAAACGCAATCGTATCGGCATTGATGCCTACGTCGGTAACAACGGACGGTTTACCTAAACCATCGTAAACATTGCCACCGCGGATGATAACGTCGTACTCGCGTTTCTTGCAGGAGATGAAAGAAATAATGATGAGAACAAAGAGAATAGGAGTTTTCATTAAGTCAAGGGTTGATAACTTAATATAACAAAAACGGCAATATCTTTGCGCTCGCTTAGCGATGACGCGCAAACAGCATTTCCTGACAATTCTCATCCTTGGGTCACTTTCGACTGTAAGCCCATTCTCTATTGACATGTACCTGCCGGGCTTCCCGGCTATCGCAAAAGATCTCGGAACCAGCATTGCCAACGTGCAGCTGTCGCTCACCGCTTACCTCGTTGGAATTGCAGTTGGTCAGCTCATTTACGGTCCGTTGCTGGATCGATTTGGCAGGCGACTGCCGATGTATGTTGGTTTAGGTGTATACCTGGTTGCTACGGTAGCTTGTGCGTTCTCGACATCGATCGAGTCGTTGATCGTGATGAGATTCCTGCAGGCGATCGGTGGTTGTGGTGGCATGGTTGCATCGCAGGCGCTTGTGCGAGATCTCTTCCCGACAAATAAAACAGCGCAGGCATTTTCATCGATCACGCTGGTGATTGCAGTGTCGCCGATGATTGCACCAACCGTTGGTGGATATCTCACATTCGCTTTTGGATGGCAGTCTATGTTCATAGCACTTGCGATCGTAACCGCGTTGATCCTCGCAGCTGTACACTTCATGTTACCCGAAGGCCGGAAGCCGGATCCGTCGCTGTCGCTGAAACCGAAATCCGTTATCAACAACTTTCTGTCGGTGGCGAAAGAACCGCAGTTTCTCATTTACAACTTAGCTGGTGGCGTGGCTACATCGGCAACGTTTGCTTTCATTGCCGGCTCGGCCGACGTCTTCATCAATACTTATGAAATAACAGAGAGACAATACGGATGGGTGTTCGCATTCATTGCAACGGGCATCATCGGCTCCTCGCAGTTGAATCACTTCCTGTTAAAGAAATTTTCAAATGCAGAGATGGTTCGTTATCCATTGATCATCCAGACAATTGTGGGGATCGTGATGGTTAGCGGAACGCTGCTGGGTTGGTTTAATATGTATGGCCTGCTGGCAATCATGTTTGTGTTTGTATGCGGACAAGGAATTATCGGCCCGAATGCAAGCGCGTTGTGTTTGGCGCCGTTTTCAAAATTGACCGGCAGTGCAGCCGCATTGCTGGGCAGCTACAGGATGGCCATCGGTGGTGTTGTATCGGCGCTCGTAAGCGCGTTCCACAATGGCACATCGTTGCCTATGGTTGGAATGATGGTGGCGTGTCCTGCAAGTGCGTTGTTTATCCTGACTGTTGGCAAGGCAACGGTAAGATATCATGCAAGGAAGAAGGCGCTGCAGGGAGAGGATAACGCAGTCTTAATGTGATTATTCGTTCTTGACGTCGCGGAGCATTCGTACCGCCATTACCGCAAGAAGTATTCCCACTAAAAATATCGCAACCCAGATATACATCCTGCTGGTGAAAATGGTCGGGCTCGTGTCAGCTTCTTTCAATACAACATTTTCTTTCAATGCACCAATCTCAAGTTCCGGAGAATGTGACGGAATACTATCTGCAAAAAATTTAAGATCATACGTCGGCGCCTGTAAGCTATTCTCTAACACGATCTTGTAATTCTTCCCGGCTTCGAGGTAGGTGACGAGGGAACGATTCAGCTGATATGCTGCAACCTGCGTGAACTGAAGCGGCGGATTGTTGTCGTTGTCGACGCGAATGAATAGCTCTTTCTCTTTTAGCCCCACAACCAACGGTCGTGCCTGGCCAGAAATGATATCGAACGACTCGATCTCCTGTAAGCGGTTCTTAACTTTTTTGAAAAGGGTTGCTCTTCGTTTAAAAAGATGTGGACCATAAACATCGAACTCGATCCTATCGACATACTGGGCGGTGTCGAACTCGATGATGCCCCACGTCTCGCGATTGCGCGTGCTGTCGTGCGAAGCGATGGCAACATTCGGGATCTCGGTGAAGCTTCCGTGAATGATGTCTTCACGTGTACGCAAAGCCCCAACCACATTCAGTGGTGACGTTGTTGAGTCGTTAATGGTAAGCCGGTAATATTTGTAATTGCTCAACGGGAAGTCGAAGATCTCGGACACTTCTGCGGCGTTCAGCCTGCCGAATGTGAGTTGAAAGTTTTCCGCCACCGCATACCAAATGTGTTCATCGTCGCTGCCGCGAAGCGTTGCAGTTTTATTGACGACGGCATTTTTTACCTGGAGCAGGAAGTTGTCGATATAACTCTTGTCTTCATTGATTACCGTGATGACCGTACAACAGCCGCGCGTCACTTCCTTTTCGATCTTCATGGGCGCCCATTCGAACTCGCTGAAGTCGGGACTTTCAGTCTTGAAGATGTATGGAATTTCAACCTGGTTACTGTCGAAGATCCTGACGTTGCGGCCGTCGGCATATAAAGAAGCCGTGACATGTGGCGGTAATGGGATCGAATAAAAACCACTCTTCTCAACGCGCGACAACGGCGCTTCAGCGCGGTACTGTTGCGCGTATCCAAAAACAGGAAGGAATAACAAACAGATCAGTCTCTTCATTTCGCTGGGGTGGAATCGTCAGTAAGTAAGATCTTCTTGAGTCGTTGGTACATGAACGATACGATCAACAACAATATACCTAATGAAATGAAAGCAGCAATCTTGCCGCCTTCGGAAATACCACGAATATCGACCGTGAACAACTTAACCAGTGTTACCAGGAACAACGTTAGTGAAATGATGCGCAGGTGCCTGAGCTTCATCTTCAGGCCGATCGCTATCAGCACGAAAGAGGTGAGTCCCCATAATATCGGGAAGCCGATCTTATGATTCTGGCTCATCACGTGTTCCATGTTGTCGGCGGTGCCACCGATTAACAACACGACGTTATCGAGCTCGGTGCTCGCAAGAAATACGAAGAAGGCCACGAAGAACCACGAGTATGCATTGGCTGTACGGATATTAAACTCCTTGAGTTTTTTGATGCGTGAGATCGAAAGTGCGCAGACAGGAATAATGAGGGCCACGATTGCGTAATGAATTCCGAAAGCTGTTGCAGCGCCACCTTCCATGATCATTTTGAAACGAGCAACGACCATTGCCTCTTGATAAACGCCGAGATACATAAGCACGGCAAGAACACCGATGAAAGCAAAAGCTTTTCGTGCATCGTCGCGCGAAGCAAGCTTCGTATCGCACAGGGTAAGTACGAGCAGGAACAGCATGTTGTACGCGCCGACCGTGAGCACTCTCATCTGCGTGTCGTCGGGATATGCGACCGTGATATGATGACGCAGCTCGAGGAGATTCATCACGTATACAAGAAGTACAAGGGCCACAGTAATGATGATCTGATAGATCCGGGGATCGATCAATTGATCTTCGCTCTTCTCTTTCTTCAATAATAATAGTGTGATCACAAGAGACGCAACCGAGAACAGGCTGGTGAGATATCCCTTGTTGAAGATGATGGCAATCGGCAGCTCCGAGTCTCTTTCATAAACCTGCTGAAGATCCATGATGAGACTGATGATCATCAGGGCCATAACACCATACGAAGCAAGCTTCATCAGCTTGATGCCCGACTTCTGTGAGAGCCACAGCAACAACGCCGTTTCGGCCGCCCAAAAGAGTGTGATGTAATTTCCCTTAAGCTGTATCGGTGCCGCCAGGCTGACGAACGTGAGTACAAGACCTATCAATAAAAACACGAGGTTCTTATCGACACGCTGACTCTTAAATAAGCCAAATGCAAATCCAAAATTGAACACAGCGAGAAGGATCGTGAAGAGTCCGCGGAGGTTGATGGCGGTTTCGTTGTCCAGTATAAACATACCCGCGGCGTAATAGAAGAATGTGTTGCTCAACAGCAATGCGAAGTCCAAACCACCGAAGGGCCGGCGTTCCTTCAGGTTGTTGAGAAGATTCATCGCGAAGAACACGAAGTAGAATCCCGTTGCGAAAACCAACGCCCCTAAAATCATCCCCGGTTTTTCGTAGTCGAATTGTGCCGACATCCAGCCGCCAAAGAGAATTACCGTGAAGACATAAGAGATGATATTAATGATGGGCCACTTTTTATAAAATGACAACACCATCATGCCTACATCGAGTATCGTGATGTAGATGAAGAGCGCCACGTAATTGCCTTCGCCTGTGGCAACCATCAACGGCGACGCGAAGCCACCAAGCAACGCAACAACAGCCAGCTCAACTTTATTGTAAGCAAGCGAGAATGCAACGGCAAAACCAGTGATCACCACCATGAGCAGGAATGCTATGGGTGGGCTGAACATTCCATACGAATGATACGCGATGTAGATGGTGAGATAAAGAACGGCGATACCACCTCCAACAAGAACGGAGCTGAATGCCGTAAATTTTTTTCTTAAATAATGGGCGACACCAAGAAGAATACCACCGCAGAGAACACCAATAAATACGCGACCGATCTCGTTGATCCATTCCTGGTCGATAGCATACTTCACAAAGAATCCTATACCGATCACGAGAATGCCGATACCAATTTTGTTGGCAAGATTTTCACCGATAAATTTTTCGAGGTCGGGATTACGTTCGAAGAACGAAGGCTTCTTTGGCTGCGGAGGAGGTTGAGGAACAGGTTGTGGTACTGGTGGTGGAGGTGGTAGTGGTGCTGGTGTTGGTAGTTTTGGTTGAGGTAGAGGTAGAGGTTCAGAAATAACGACTGATTTAGATTTAAGTGCATCTTCATTCAATTTCTTCTTTATATCCCGCAGGGAACTCTTTATCGATGACAGCTGAACGAGAACGACGATAACGAGCACAAGGATTAAAAAAACCAAAATTTCCATAGGGGCAAGGGTATAACAGAATTAGTTAATTTAAGGAAATGGCAGCAATAAACTTTAAAAGCAAAGTCTATAAACTAGAACACCTTGCGGGACACTACCTCGATATTCCCGCTGCCGTTGTGAAGAAAGCAGGTAGAATCAACAAACAAAGATTTGTCTGTACTGTAGATAAGGTCATGACCTGGAAATGTGGGTTGGTGGCGCATAAAGCAGGAGGTGCCTATATTCTTTTGAATAAAAAACAGATGCAAATGGGGAAGTTTAACGTGGGACAATCTGTAAATGTTTCTCTGAAAAAAGATACGAGCGAGTATGGTATGGATGTTCCTGCGGAGCTCAAAGAAGTGTTCTTACAGGACAAAACCGGAAAAGAAAGATTTGATAAACTGGTTCCAGGCAAAAGAAGATACATCATATATTATGTGAACCAGGTAAAGTCTTCTGACTTACGCATTGAAAGAGCCGTAAGATTGATTGCCAACCTCAAGAAGCTGCCTCCGGGTAAAGAAACATTTCCAGGCATTCTCGCTCATTAGCCATTTTCCATTTGCCATTAACCAATGAGCCTTCGAAGGACACAATGGGTAATGGAAAATGGTCAATGAAAAATGATTTATTATCTTTGCGGTTCTTTTATAAAAGACTTCGATGATTTCTGTAAATAATATATCGCTCCAGTTCGGCAAGCGCGTGTTGTTCGATGAGGTGAACCTCAAATTTGTGGGCGGAAACTGCTACGGCGTGATCGGCGCAAACGGTGCCGGAAAATCTACGTTCCTCAAAATTCTCTCAGGCGAAATCGACCCTACCCGCGGCAATATCGCCATCGACCCGGGCAAACGCATGGCCGTGCTCCGCCAGAACCACTACGCTTACGACGAAATATCTGTGATCGACACCGTGATGATGGGCCACGACCATCTCTGGAAGATCATGAAAGAAAAAGATGAGATCTATGCAAAGACCGACTTCACCGAAGCAGACGGACTTCGCGCATCGGATCTCGAAGCCGAATTCGCAGAGCTCAACGGCTGGAATGCACAGTCGGATGCTGCTGCATTACTAAGCGGACTTGGCATCGGCGAGGAAGATCATTTCCGCCTCGTGAAAGAACTGAATGGTCACCAGAAAGTGCGTGTGCTGCTGGCGCAGGCAATCTTCGGTAACCCGGATATTCTTGTTCTCGACGAACCTACCAACGACCTCGATCTCGCGGCCGTAACGTGGCTCGAAGATTTCCTGTTGGAATTCAAGAACACCGTGATCGTTGTATCTCACGACCGTCACTTTTTGGATACGGTATGTACTCACGTTGTTGATATCGATTTCAACGCGATAAAACTCTACACGGGTAACTACACTTTCTGGTATCAATCGAGCCAGCTTGCATTGCAACAACGTTCTGCCGACAACAAGAAAGCAGATGTGAAAAGAAAAGAACTCGAAGAATTCATTCGTCGATTCAGTGCCAACGCATCGAAGTCGCGCCAGGCAACCAGCCGCCGTAAGCTTCTCGAAAAAATCAACGTCGATGACATCCAGGCTTCATCGCGAAAATATCCTGCAATCATCTTCCAGCCGAAGAGAACTGCCGGCGACCAGATCCTGCAAATAGAAAACATGTCGGCCTCGCTCCACGGCGAGCGTTTGTTTAAAGACCTGGACGTCTATGTAAACAAGGGTGACAAGATTGCGATCCTCGGCAAAGACAGTCTCGCGATCACAACGTTCTTCCAGATCCTTGAAGGAAGATTGAAGCCCGAAAAAGGATCGTTCAAGTTTGGCCAGACAATTACACCGGCTTTTCTTCCATTGAACAACGAAGAATATTTCAAGACCGACGATAACCTGGTAGACTGGTTAAGGCAGTTTGCCGAAGACGAGAACAAGGATGAAGTTTATGTTCGCGGATTTCTTGGCAAGATGTTGTTCTCTGGCGAAGAAGTTTTCAAGAAGGCTTCTGTTCTTTCGGGTGGTGAAAAGATGAGGTGTATGATCTCGCGCATGATGCTGGCAAGTCCTAACCTGATCGTATTGGATGAGCCTACCAACCACCTCGACCTCGAATCGATCCAGGCGTTTAACAATGCGTTGAAAGATTTCCCGGGAACGGTGTTGTTTACATCGCATGACCACGAGTTCATTCAGACTGTTGCCAATCGCATCGTTGAACTTACACCCAACGGTTGCATCGACAAGCTGATGACGTATGATGAATACATCGAGAACGAAAAAGTTGCTGAGCAGAAGGAAGCATTGTATGCCTAGATGAATCTCTCGTTCACCATCCACGATATCATCCAGGAAACTCCAGACACCCGATCTTTCGTTCTTTCGCCAGATCAGCCATTCAAATATAAACCGGGACAATTCTTAACGATCGTCAAAGGTGATGTGAGACGATCTTTCTCTTTTTCATCTCATCCCGGCGATCCGTTGCCTAAGATTACGCTGAAGAGGATCGCGAACGGCGAGATCTCTCGCTGGCTTTTCGATAACGTAAAGATTGGCGACAAGATCGAGACCATCGAAGCATCGGGATTGTTCACTTATCCTGAAGACACAAGCGCGTATGATACTGTATTCTTTTTTGCGGCAGGCAGCGGCATCACGCCAATCATGTCGCTGATGCGTGAAGCGTTGTCGCGTAATGATGGGATCAGGATCGTGCTCGTGTACAGCAGCCGTTCGAAAGAACATATCATCTTCCAAAAAGAACTGGATGAATTACAAAGGAAACATCCCGAACATTTCCTGGTCATCCATTACCTGAGCAACAGCATGGACCTGGAACGTGCGCGTTTCAGCAGGAGAGCACTGGAGGATCTTGTGGAAGAATACATGACCACGCCTTCGCGGATGCTTTTCTTTTTGTGTGGCCCGCATGTGTACATGCAGAATATTTCGATCACACTGTTAACCGAAGGCATTCCCGACGACAACATCCGTCGCGAGATCTTTTTTAGCCCGGAGCCCTCGATTGCCAACGTGCCTCCCGACACCGACCAGCATACGGTGAACGTTCACTACGAAGGAAAGACGTATTCATTGAAAGTACAGTTTCCAAAAAGTATTCTGCAGACAGCGAAAGAGCAGGGCATCTTATTGCCTTACAGCTGCGAAGCGGGTCGTTGTGGGACTTGTGCAGGCACATGTACTCGTGGCGAAGTCTGGATGCTTCGCAATGAAGTGTTGCTGGATAAAGAGATGGCAAAAGGAAGAGCGCTCACGTGCACGGGGTTTCCTGTTGGCGGCGATGTCGATATAACTATTACAGGTTAGATCTCCTTATTACCCGCCCGGGATTTGCACCCATCTTCGGATATACTGAAGTCCCATTCACCCAAACATTTATTATTCCCGTCGATACTTTCTGTGGCTCCTGTATCGTGGACTCATCACTTACTGTATTCGGATCAAACAAAACGAGATCGGCATAGTAACCTGGTTTGATCAAACCTCTCTTTAAGATGCCGACGTGTTTCGCCGACAATGAAGTCATCTTGTAAATCGCTTCTTCCATGGTGAGCGCATGTGTTTCGCGAACGTAATGTTTCAATACCCTGGTGAATGCCCCGTAGCCGCGCGGATGCCTGCCGCCCGAAGAGCCGTCGGAGCAAATGTTGGTGTGCGGCCATTTCATCAATTTAATGATATCGTCTTCGTTCATGCTTGTTGCAACGATGCTTCCGTCGCAATCACATTTATCGAGACGTTTTATTAATTCAATTAATGTCTTCGGCGGACTTAATTTCAACTGATCGGCGACGTCTTTTAAAGTCTTGCCGTTGTATTCGGGATTTGGTTCGTAGTTACTGAAAACGATTCCTTCGGGTGTTGTGATCTCCTTAAGGATCATTTCGGCTTCTTTCAGGTCGGTAAAATTTCGTGAAGGAAATAGTACGCGGATTGTTGAATGCCAATAGGTGTATGGATAAATGTCGGCGGTGATATCGATACCATCTTTTCTTGCATTCTCTAAGATTGCGATAGTTGAATCTGATTTACCCCAGAGGTTCGTCATCGCCAGTTTTATATGACTCACCTGGACGGGCGCTTTCGTTTCTTTGCCTATCGTGATAATTTCATCAAGCGCTTTCCAGAAGTAGCGATCTTCCGAACGAACATGACTGATGTAACGACCATTGTATTCCGGAAGGACCTTTGCCAGAGCTAACACTTCTGCATCTTCAGAATAAATTCCAGGATCGTATTCAAGCCCGGATGAGAGACCGAGAGCACCGGCATCCATATCGGCTCGAAGTAATACGATCATTGAATCGATCTCTTCTTGCGAGGCCTTTCTTTTAAAATCCTCTCCCATTACCAGGTCCCGAAGCGTGTTATGACCGGAATAGGAAGCGATGTTAACGGCAGCGGGAGTGTCGGTCATCATCTGGAAATAATCTTTCAGTGGAGTGTTCGATCCTCCATCCTGCCCGGTCACGATTGTTGTAATACCCTGGCTGACCGCAGCAATCACACGACGGTCTTTTCGTATGCCTCCACCATGATGACTGTGTGTATCGATAAAACCGGGAGATAACACGAGACCGGTCGCGTCTATAATAGAATCAGATCTTAGATCGGCAAGATCACCAACGGCATAGATTGTATCTGCAGCAATTGCGACATCTGCCTTAATTGACGCGCCACCGGAACCGTCGTAAACGGTGGCGTTCTTAATGATAAGATCGACTTTAGTTTGTTTACACGCGAATAGAAGGAGGAGTAAACAGGGAGCCAGGTATTTAGACATTACCTAATATAGCCCATGAGAACAGAAAGAGGAAATGAGACCTTCAGTACCCGGTCTTTCCACAATTCTCTTACGTCTTTCTCGATCAACTGAACTGGATCTGTCCCATTCTGCTTGATGTACTTCTGCACCGACGACCACGTGGATATGTATCCAAGAAATTCATCGGCTGTCCAGGGTCGAGATCTTTATTGACACTCAAAAAGCTGTAGCCCCAGATGGCGATAACGCCGCCGGGTTTCGATACCCTGTGTGCTTCGTCGAAGAACGCAGGCCTGTCGAACCAGTGTAGTGCCTGCCCAACGGTAATGAGGTCGAATTGTTTATCGGCAAATGAAGTTTTCTCAGCGGTTGCTATTGAATAAATGATTTTGATTGCGTTGAAAAACGATCTTTACTCATTGGACAAATCTTTAACAGTTTTAACCGCCGGAGGCAACAGCTTATACATCACCGGCGTTACCAATCTCGACAACAACGTCGAGCTGATCAATCCGCCGATCAATACAAGAGCCAACGGCGAATACAACGGGTTGCCTTCTATCGCAAGTGGTATCAGACCACCGATGGCCGTCAGCGATGTGAGAACGATCGGAACGAAACGGATCTCGCCGGCCTGCTCGATCGCTTCATCCAGTGGAACGCCGCGTTCGCGTAGTTGATTGGTGAAGTCGACGAGCAATATCGAGTTCTTCACTTCAATACCGACAAGGGCGATCAAGCCAATTACAGCTACGAACGACATGGGGTTGCCGGTGATCAACAACATCGTAACGGCACCGATCACACCCAATGGAATTACCGACAACACGATCAATGTACTCTTGAACGTACCGAATTCAAGAACCAATACAGCAATGAACCCGAAGATCGTGATGAGGATGATGGTTTCAATTCCACCGAAAGATTCCTGTTTGTTTTCGAGCTCACCTGCTGCCTGGTAACGATAGCCATCCGGCAACTTCATCTTGTCTAGTTCAGCAATAACGAGCTCGTTCACCCGCTCATACAAATAGCCACTCTTTACAAATGCTGTTACAGTCGCATAACGCGCCTTGTCGTAGTGACGGATCAGGTTCGGAGACGTCTCGAATTCAACTTTAGCTAACTGGCGCAGCGGTATCGCTTGCCCAACCACCGAGTTCACATAAAGTTTATCGAACACATCGTAGGTGCTGAACTTACCACGAGGTGTTGTGACGTTGATGGTAACTTCGTCTTCCCCTTCCACGGGCGAGAATGTCCCGATGTTCAACCCGGCAATACCGAGTCGGATGGTGCGGTCGATCTCGCCGACGGAAACACCCAGCAACCCCGCTTTGTCTTTGTTGATGCGAACCCTGAGATCGGTCTGTTGATTTGCGATGGGGTTACCAACGTAGATCGTTCCTGGTGTTTTCTTCAGGATCTGTTCAACTTTCATCGAAATGCTTCGCAAGGAATCCAGGTTCTCACCGAAGAGTCTTATCGCTACTGGCGCTTCGAGCGGCGGACCTTGTTCGAAGTCTTTCACTTCGATCCGGGCATTCGGGTAATAGTAAAATCTCTCGCGCAGCTTATCGATCAGCTTCGTCTTCTTCTCCGGCGTAACGTCGCTGAGCTGCACATAGAACTGCGCGAAGTTGCTCGACTCGGCGCGACCAATAACATTGTAATAGATACGAGGATTGCCTTTGCCTACGTTCGTCGTAAAATATTTGATCTCCGGCTCCTTCTTCAGTTCCTCCTCCACATAACGTGCAACACGATCGGTCTCATAAATGCTGGTGCCGTTCGGCGTCTCCACGTTCACCAAAAATTGCGGCTTCTCCGATTTAGGAAAGAGACTGAATCCAACAACAGGGAACAACATCAGGCTTCCAACAAACAACACCAACGCAACCGACAATGTGATTACGGGGTGACGAAGCGCGCGGTGAAGAACCTTACTGTAGGTTCCGCTGATGCCCTTCTTCAATGCACGGAGAAAAATGTTTCCATCGGGCGATGAATGACTCTTCAAGATCCTGCTGGAAAGGAACGGAACGATGGTAAGCGACACGAACAACGACGCCATCACCGTGAAGATCACAGCCATGGGAAGACTTCGTATAAAATCGCCGGCGGTCTCCGGAAGGAATACCAATGGAAGGAATGCAAGTATCAACGTTACCGTACATCCAATAACCGCGAGACCAATTTGCTTCGTAGCCTGGATCGCCGCATCTGTTCTACTCAATCCATTCCGAAGATATCTTTCGATGTTCTCGATCACCACAATGGAGTCGTCGACAAGAATACCCAACGCTACGATCAATCCGACAATACTTAATTGATTGATAGAGAACCCGAAGAAGTCGAGCAGGAATAATCCCGTGAAGATCGACAGCGGTATAGAGATCATCACGACAATAGCAGCACGCGAGCCCAACGGCAACAGCGTGATCGACACCAGCAGGATCGCAATCATAAAGTCTTTCGAAAACCTGCTGAGCCTGTGCGAGACACTTACCGACTGATCGAAGTTGCGGATCAGTTTCATGTTCGACGGCAATGTCTTTTCAAACTGGTCGAGCACAGGATTCACTTCTCCGCTCACTTTAAAAATATTCTGTTCGTCTTTCTGGCTTGCAGTAAGCAACACCGAACGATAGCCATTCAGCCTCGTCAGGTGACTTTCGTCCTGGTAAACTGGCTCCACGTCGGCAACATCGCGGAGGTAAACGAGCTTGTTACCGCTCGCGAACACGATGGTGTTCCGGATCTCGTCAACACTTTTGTATTCGCCACTTGTCTTCACGTTGAATTTTCTCGTGCTCACGAGTATACTTCCGCCGGGAACGTTCATGTTTTCGCTCTGCAAGGCATTCAACACATAATTGGCAGGGATTTTTTGGTGCGCCATCTTTTCAAGATCAAGTTGCACGCGCACCTGGCGTTCCGGATAACCGAAGGTCTGGATCTTCTTCAGACCTTTCACTTTCTCAAGATTGTCTTCGAGTCGTTCGATCTGCTCCTCCATGTCAGAATACGGAGCGGTTTCAGACACAAGAGCTATCTGTAAGATATTCACATCGGTGGATGAGAACCGAAGAATGTCGATGCTGAAAATATCCTGTGGTAATTCGCCGCGCATCACGTTCACTTCACGAACGATCTCCTGGTACTTCGTCTCCACATCACTGTCGTGTTTGTAATCGACGCGGATCACCGCGAGACCGTCGTTGATATCCGACGTTATTTTCTTGATGTCATCCAGCTCGTTGATCTTCTTCTCGAAAGGATCGACAACGATCTTTTCCATATCGGCCGGGCTCGTTCCGGGATAAACAACGATGATGGAATACGAAGGAGCTTCTGTTTCAGGATCTTCGCCGCGTGGCATGTTAAACAACGAGCTCAAACCCAACGCCATCAACAAAACGAAGATGATGAGCGTGAACTGGTAATTTTTTACCGAGAACTCTGCAATTTTCATAAGTCAACGATTTTGATAGTAGATGACTCAGTAAGAAATGCAGAACCGGCTGTGATCACTTTCGCGACTGTGTCCAGTCCAGCGGAGATCATTGCATGATCTTGCGCGATATACGCAACCCGAACGGGGATCTTCTTCACGGCCTTATCGCTCACAGCAACGAACACAAATGCGTTGGTGCCCGATCCTTCCACCAGCGATTCGATCGGAATGCTCTTCAGCTTTTGTTTTTCTGATGGAATAATCTCGACGTTGGCAACAAGACCACTCGCGAGCTTCTTGCCTCCCTTTTCGGGGGACAAGCCTTTCGGAGAGATCTTTACTTCAACAACATAAAGGCCACTTACCACATCGGCGCCTTCATTGATCAGCGACACCGTAGCATCGAAGCTTTCGCCAGGGTAAGCGTCGGTCTTTACAATTGCCTTATCGCCTCTGCGAATACGTACCCAATCAACATCGGGCAGTCCCATGCGGACAATCCAGTCGTTGTCGTCGGCAGAGTTAATAACAAGGGCCGGCGATCCTCCACTTACTTGCTCGCCTTCATTCACAAATTTCCTGATCACACGTCCATTGGCGTTAGCATGAATGGTTGAATATTGTTTGTTGAACCCGGCGATGCGCGATTGTTCACTGGCAACATCATAAGCCGTCTTCACATTTTGATATTGCTCGAGCGTGGCAGCCGAATCTTTGAAGAGTCTCTCAACACGTTCGAAGTCGCGGAGGGTCTTATCGAGATTATTTTTTGCTTGTGATACTTGAGCATCGATCTCGGTTTGATCGAGTGTTGCTAGCAATTGTCCTTTCGTTACCTGCTGACCTTCTTCTACGAGGATGCTGGTAACAATTCCGCCCGTCTTGAACGACAATCTCGATTCTGTTCCGGTGGTGATCAGCCCCGAGCTGACAACAGGTAATGTGAAGTCGCCTTCAGTTACATCGGTAACGCGAACGGCAACGGCAGCATCGTCGATCGCGGGAGTTGATGCTTCGGTCTTCGAATCATTGCTGCCACAGGTGAACAGCACTGCCGCGAGGAGCACAGGGATTGCGGCATAGAGTATGATCTTTTTCATATAAGGAGATGTTTTGGGTTCTTAGATTGATGCGATTGTTTTTTGAAGGGCTGCCTCAGCTCTCAGCAGGTCGAAGAGACGAAGTGATTGAGTGAGTCGTGCTGTCGTCCACTTGTTTTGCGCATCGAGGTACTCGAGCATAATGGCCTGACCTTCGTTGTACTTCGATCGAACGATCTGGAAATTTTTTTCGGCAGCACGAACGCCCGATTGTGCGGTAGTCCACGCCTGCTCCGATGCCTGGCGTTCGTAATGTGTTTGTATCACCTGCAACTCGATCTGCCGGCGGAGTTGCTCCATCTTGTTCTCAACAACCTGGTAATCGATACGGGCTTGCTGTGTCTTTGCTCTCTTCTCTCCTCCGCGAAACAGATCCCAGCTGAGACTGAACTGAACGAGCGCATATTGTTGACTGTTGTCGAACTTATATTGAAAGCCCTGGTAACCGATATCGCCCACCACGTTGATCTTCGGAAGCAACGCACTGGCACGATTAAGTTCAACTACCTGTCCGCTTGCGGCAAGTCCGCTCTGAAGTTGTTTGATCTCCTGGCGTTGCGAGAGCGCTGTCTCACGAAGTTGCTCGAGAGATTGACTTTCATTCGAAGAAACCAACGTAGAATCAATTACAATTTCCTTTGTTAACTCCCTGTTCAACAAAAAATTAAAATAAGCCTTTGATACTTCATTATCCTTCGCTGTTTCGGCAAGCTGCTGATCTATCTTGTTGATCTCGTATTCTGCACCCAACACAACATCTTTCGTTGCCTTTTGATTGGCAACCAGCTTTTGATTCACTTTCAGAAGTTCGGTAAGAAAGCCACGGGTTTCAACGAGCACCTTGAGCGCTTCCTCGCTTTGTAAGTATTGGTAGTATGCCGATGCGATCGAGTACCTCAACTCGTTTTCGTAAGCATTCTTTTGTGCCTGTTGAACAGAGATCAGTTCCTTTTGGGCTTTGAAGTTGAAATAGATGTCGGGGTTGAAGATCGGCTGGATCACACGAACCTTGGTGTCATGGAAATTATTGGGCAGGAAGTTGATGCTTTGATTGGCGAGCATCGGGAACTGGTTGGAGTCGGTGAGCTTGTTGAGCGTTGAGTACACCGGGTTCAACAGGTCGCCGAGTGGCAACTCGATCTTACGACCACCGCTGGCGAGCGAGTAGCTTGCGTTGATCGCTACCTGGGGAAAGTACAGTGCGCGGGCCAGGTTAAGAGCTTCGAGACTCTTGTCGTAGTTGAGTTGTTCTTGCTTGAGCTGAAGGTTGCTTTTGACTCCTTCGTCGATGTAGCCCTGTAGTACAGACTGGGCTTGCGTTATACCGACTGGCAGAATGAAAGCTGCCAAAAACGCGAAAATTGTCAGAGTTTTCATTGTTAAAACAATTAACAGTGTTCAGTTACGGGTAAAAATTTTTATAGGTTAGCTAGCATTAGTTTGAAGCTTTCAAATGATTCGCGGGGGATCCGCTTGCCGTCTTCCACGGAGTAACATCTCAATCTCTTCCGCAGCGACAGGCTGCACATGCCATGCATGTAGCTCCAGATGGAGAATGCGAGTACGCGAGGATCCTGTCCTTTGAAACGTCCCACTTGCTGACATGCCATGATGAGGCCCTCGACTGCGGCCAGGGCTTTATTGCCTTCCTCCCATTTCTCCGAGTTCTCGTCGCAGTCCATCGGGTTGTCCATAATGAACATGATCTCATAGTACTCGGCATGTTCCATGGTGAACTGGATATATCTCTCGCCCATGCCGATGAGTCGATCGAAGGGATCGGCGATGTCTAAAAGGCCGGCCATGTATTCATTGAACTTCTTGAAGGCTTCGGTGTGAAGCGCGTAGAAAATGTCGTTTTTGTCTTTGAAGTAGAGGTAGATGGTGGCGGGGCTGTACTCAATAGATTCGGCGATGTTACGGATGCTCACCTCTTCGAAGCCGCGGTCGACAAAGAGTTTGTGTGCGGACTGGAGGATCATGTCGCGCATCTCGGCTTTGTCTCGTTCTTTTCTTTCTTTAACGCCCATCGTTTCGAATCTTTTGTCTTGTACGGCAAAGTTATGAACAGTGTTCAGTAAAAGTACAGTGATCTTTAAAATATTTTTAAAGTGGTGATAATTAGTAAGTTAAGGGGATTAAAAACCGGGATTTTTTGCGCTCCGAAAAATGATCAGGTTTTCCGTACAGGTGATTTTTTGCTATCGCACGGTTGGGATATTAATGTTGCGGGACAAAACTAAAACACAGTTGATATGAACAATCTTATAATTCTTCACTTAGCCAAGGGCATACTGGTTGCCGTGGGTCTCACAGTCTATGTTATTGCATATGCGCTTCTTGGAATTGTCATTGTTGAAGGGCTCTGGCTTTTTGCTGCGTGGTACAATAAAAGGATGGCAAAGAATAAACTGTAACTAAATCCTTTTCATTCAACTTGTAACTCCACTCCCCACTTCCTCCATTAAGCATTTATGCCATTTTAACTCCTTCCCCTGGAATATTTCGTAGGTTACACATGCTGTGAAAGCATTGTTCCTCATATTATTCTTTCTCACCACCACCAGCGCGCTCGCTCAATCCATCGTACAAGGCCACGTACTCGATGATGAAACCAACACTCCACTTCCCGGCGCAAGCGTCTTCATCGCCAATACCACCTACGGTGTGGCCAGCGGCACGCAGGGTGAGTTCATGATCAAAGGCCTCCCGCGAACACATTATAAGCTCGTTATCTCCTTCATCGGCTATGAAACACAAGTGCTCGACGTGGTACCCAACGCCGGCATCACTTATAGAATACTTCTTAAGCCTGCAGCGAAAAAATTACACGAGGTCATCATCCATTCAAAAAAACGTTCGCGCAGCGAATGGCTTGCCAACTTCAGGATCTTCAAAGAAAGATTTATTGGCATCAGCGAAAACGCGCGTTTCTGTGATTTCGAAAATGCAGGTGTGCTCGACTTCACGAATAAAGACGGCATGCTCGAAGCGTTTGCCGACAGCACGTTAGTAATCAACAATACGGGACTCGGCTATCAGATCAAGGTGGTGTTAGACAAATATAAATTCAACATGATCAGTGTGCAGGTGCACTACGAAGGTCAGATGGTGTACGAACCACTCGTGCCCGCGAACAGCGAAGAAAAGATCCGGTGGGCAAAAAACAGGTTGAAAGCATACTATGGCTCCGAGATGCACTTCCTTCGATCACTCTATAAAAGAGATCTCTTTAGCAACGGCTTCTACTTTAATCTCATCAATTTGAAAGCCGTAAAGGGCAAAGGTCTCGTTCGTATGGGCTACGCCGATACGCTAATGGCTGTACGCTCGCCGATCTTTAGGAATAAGATCATCGGTATAAAGACCATAACGAATTATAATCGAATACTCGACAGCGCAAGATCAACACCCGAAGAACCGCTCTTCACCTTTAAAGGCGACCTCGAGATCCAGTACACGAATGAAGCGGAACCTACCGCTTATCAACACAACAGGCATATTTTCCCGACGAAGATCCAACAAAGATCGACCATCCTGTTACATAAGGAGTGCATCATACTCGCTCACGGACAAGTGTATCCGCCCGACGCAATAGAAACAAAAAATTATTGGAGCTGGGAATTAATGGCTGAAAGTCTTCCGTTAGATTACGACCCGAACGGAGACCTGGCAGTCGTCGGGAGCCAATGAAGAGTATTTTATTTCTATTGATTTTTTTTCTCCCGGTTGTAGCATCAGCGCAATATTCCATACACGGACAAGTACTCGATGAACCGACTAATACGCCGCTACCAGGAGCGAGCGTCTTCATAGCGAATACTACTAAAGGCGCCTCTGCAGACGCCGATGGAAAATTTGAGATCAAGGATCTCCTCAACATTCACTATAATGTTGTGATCTCATTCGTAGGATACGAGCCCGTCGTATTCGATGTCGTTCCGGGACAGTCGATCGATTACAAAGTGAAACTCAAGCCCGCCGTTAAACTTTTGGGTGAAGTTGTTGTGAAGGCGAAGAAAATGCCGAAGTCACAATGGAGACAATATCTGAATGACTTCAAACTCAATTTTATCGGTCTCAGTGAGAATGCAAAGCACTGCTATTTCGAAAATGAAGACGTGTTGATCTTCGATAAAGAAAAATCCGTTCTGACGGCCACCGCCGACACCACACTCATCATGAGAAACGATGGTCTTGGTTACAACGTGAACCTGCTGATCCAGAAGTACGAATTCGACTCAAAGAAACATTCGGTAGTGTTTGCAGGACAGATGTCTTTCGAACCTCTTGTACCTATCGATGAAAAGCAAAAAAGACGTTGGGCTGAAAATCGACTAAAGGCTTATCATGGATCGGAGATGCATTTCCTGCGTGCTCTTTACAACCATCGTCTCAATGAAGAAGGCTTTTATTTTACGTTTAATGATGCGGTGGGAATGGATTCGCTGGTGTCGCTTACCTCGCCCGAGATCTATAGCTATAAGACACAGGTTAGAACTCTCAAAAATTATGATCGGCTCATCGATACATTATCAAACACTAATGAAGAGATCCTGCGATATAAAGAACCGCTTACTGTTGTTTACGCCAACGAGCTTGAAGATTTTCTTTATCAAAAGAAGAGAGGAATACAGGTAACCCGCGTGATGCAAACGTCTAAGTTAATATCACGCGAGCCCGCTTATGTATTGCCCGATGGAAGAGTGTATCCTATCGAAGCTGCCGAAGCGCAAGGTTACTGGAGTTGGGAACTGATGTCGGAATCATTGCCGCTCGACTATGATCCTGCTGTTGATCTCAAAACACTGGGCCGCAATCACTAAGCCTAAGCAACATCGCTATCGCGATACGCTTTGATCAGCGCTGCTTCACCTTCCTTGCCTTCCTTGAAGTTGCCGTGTTCCATTCCCCACACACCGCGATAGCCTTTATCGTGAACGTACTTGAAAATGTTTTTATAATTGATCTCGCCGGTGCCGGGTTCCTTACGGCCAGGATTGTCGCCGATCTGGTAATAGGCGATCTCATCCCAACACCATTCGATAGTATTGATAAGGTTGCCTTCGTTGCGTTGCATGTGATAGATGTCATACAAGATCTTACATGAGGGGCTCTTCACTGCTTTACAGAGTTCATAGGTCTGTGGTGCAGTTCTCATAAACAGGTCAGGGTTGTCGCTCAATGGTTCGAGCACCATCACCAGTCCCTGCGGTTCAAAAACTTCGGCGCCACGACGGAGTACTTCAACAACATTGGCAGTTTGTATACCGATAGGGAGTTTGCGTTCGTAGTAACCGGGAACAACGGTCATCCATTTTGCATTCACGCGTTTGGCAGTCTCAACTGCCTGCTTGCATGTGTCTACAAATTTCGCAGTGAGATCTTTATTACCGGTTGTATAAGATACTTTCCAGTTGTCGCCGGCGTCCACAACAAACACGCCCATGGTCATGCCAAGTTGCGTGAGCAGGCTGCCGATCTTTTCCTGTTCTTCTTTCGGGCGACCCATCATGCCATTGTCTTCGATGGCGCGAAAGCCCATGTCGTGCATGTATTTTATCTGGTCGAGGAAGCTTGCACCACCGCTGTTCTTGAACATGCCGTCGTGCGGGGCGAATTTGGCATTGAATGGTTTTTCGGCAGGAGTGACCTTTTTATCACTTGCGAAGGTATTGATGGTCATTGTTGCAGCAGCAGCAGTCAAGCCATTCTGAATAAATTTGCGACGGTCCATAGAGTTTGGTTACATATAAATATATTTATAATGTGAGAATAATAATAATACTGCTGATATGTTCGGGAACTGTGGCTGCACAGACGTACGAACAAAAGATTCCAAATACAGATCTTTCTTTCAAGATGATCTCGATCCCAGCCGGGAAGTTCACCATTGGAAGCAAGAACACACCGATGGACAACGACGAGACTCCAATAAAAGAAATTGAAGTGTCGGCATTCTGGATGGAAGAGCACGAAGTGACTTTCGCTGAGTGGGATCTTTATTTCAAAGATTACTCTCTTCCGCAAAGCAAGATCATCGACGGCGTTACGAGAGCAACACCTCAATATATAGACCTTACCTGGGGAATGGGCCGCGACGCCAACCAGCCAACGAATAGCATGTCGCAACAGGCTGCCGTTATGTATTGCAAGTGGCTCTATACGAAGACTGGATTTTTTTATAGACTTCCTACCGAAGCAGAATGGGAATATGCATGCAAGGCCGGCGCTTCGGCACCCGATCTTAAAACAATTGGTGAGTCGGGGTTCTCAAAAGAAAACAGCGGGGCGAAGTTTCATGCCGTCAAGCAAAAGAAACCGAATGCATGGGGATTGTATGACATGCTGGGGAATCTTAGTGAGTGGACGATCGATCAATATGATCCAGCCTATTATCAGAAGATAGCTGCTAAAGATCCGATCACCGTGCCGGGTTCAAAATATCCACGCACCGTTCGCGGCGGAGCGTTCACCGACGAGGCGAGCCAGCTTCGTTGCTCGAACCGCATCCCGTCGGATGCCAAATGGAATTTGCGCGATCCGCAAATTCCGAAGAGTCGCTGGTGGCTTACGGACGCGATGTATGTAGGGTTTAGGGTAGTACGTCCTTCGAAACAGCCGTCAAAGGAAGAGATTGAAGCCTTCTATAATCAATATTTAAAGTAACGATTCATTTATCTAAATTGACTGGCAAAGCCCTTAACAACATGGAAAAGAATACACAATCACGCCGCGACTTCATGAAGCAGACTTCGATGCTCGCCGGCGGTCTCGCTGCACTGCCATTTGCTTCTGAAGCAGGTAATTTCTTCAACTCAAGCGCCGACGACACCATTAAAGTGGCGTTGATCGGATGCGGTGGCCGCGGTACCGGCGCCGTAGTGCAGGCCATGTTGTCGAAACAAAATGTGAAGCTCGTAGCAATGGCCGATGTCTTTAAGGACAGGCTTGACTCTTGTTACAAGCAAATCACCGTCGATGATCTTTCCGATGTGAATGGAACGCCCGGTAACATCAAGGACAAGATCGCTGTTACAGACGAGACGAAGTTTGTGGGTTTCGATGGATACATGAAGGCAATTCCGTTGGCTGATGTTGTTATTCTTACAACACCTCCCGGCTTCCGCCCTATTCACTTCGAAGAAGCGGTGAAACAAAACAAGCACATCTTCATGGAGAAACCTGTTGCAACCGACCCGGCAGGTATCAAGAGAGTGTTGGAAGCAGCGCAGATAGCGAAGCAAAAGAAACTAAATGTTGTTGTTGGTCTGCAACGTCACTACCAGAATTCATATCGCGAACTTTATAAGAGATATAAAGATGGAATGATCGGGGAATTTGTTTCGGCGCAGGCGTGGTGGAACAACGAAGGTGTCTGGATGAATCCTCGTCAGCCCGGACAAACCGAAATGGAGTATCAATTGAGAAACTGGTATTACTTCAACTGGATCTGCGGAGATCATATCACCGAACAACATATTCACAATATCGATGTGATCAACTGGTTCAAGGGAGGATATCCTGTGAAAGCACAGGGCATGGGTGGTCGCGAGGTGAGAAAGGGAAAAGATTACGGAGAGATCTTCGATCATCATTATGTTGAGTTTCAATATGCCGATGGAAGTATCCTGAATTCACAGTGCCGTCACATCAAGGGCACGATGCAGAAAGTAGATGAGCAGATCGTTGGAACGAAAGGAACGATCTTCGCGGGCAACGCAAACATTGTAGATCGCAAGGGAAAAGTGTTGTATCAATTCGATAAGAACAACGAGAACGACGCGTATCAAAACGAGCACGTGGAATTATTTGCAGCGATAGCGAAAGGAGAATATAAATTTGCCGATGCGGAGAATGGTGCGAAGAGCACGATGACTTCGATACTCGGACGCCTCGCGACATATACCGGTAATATTGTTGAGTGGGATGCAGCGTTGAACTCAGGGCTGTCGCTCCAACCTACACGTTATGCATGGGATGCCGATATGCCGGTGAAACCAGATGCTAACGGGTTGTATCCTGTGGCAGTGCCAGGGAGCACGAAGTTCTTTTGATCTTAAATGATAGCATGAGATTCTGTTTCGTCCTAACTCTACTCCTGACAGTATCCTATTGCTATTCCCAAAAGAAATCAGCAGCGCCAGCTACCTATTATCCCGAACGCGATCTGTGGCTCACAAAAAAGCCAGAAGACGTTGGGATGTCAGCCGAAAAGATCAACGAAGCCATCGCGTTTCATAAACTGAAAGAGTCGAAGACGCCGCGCGATCTTGCGCAGGCGCATTACCAATCTTTTGGACGAGAGCCTTTCGGTGATCCGATTGGTCCGTTAACCGAACGCGGCCCCGCTACCGGCCTCATCATCAGGAACGGCTACATCATAGCGAGCTGGGGAGAACCATCGCGTATCGACATGACCTTCAGTGTTACGAAAAGTTTCCTGTCGACCATTGTCGGTCTCGCTTACGATGACCATCTCATTCCGAGCATCAACGACACGTTATATAAAGTGATCGCACCGGTACAGCTCTTCGGCAAATCGGAACTCATTGAATTATTCAACACACCTCACAACAAAACAATAACGTGGGACCACATGCTTCGTCAGGTGAGCGATTGGGAAGGAACGCTGTGGGGTAAACCCGAATGGGCCGATCGCCCGAGTGATAAACCTTCGGAGTGGACAACACGCGCTCGCAACAAACCCGGAAGTGTTTACGAGTACAACGACGTTCGCGTGAACGCACTCGCATTGGCAACCCTCAACATTTGGCGCAAGCCCTTACCCGATGTTCTTCGCGAACGCATTATGGATCCGATCGGCGCCTCACCCACGTGGCGATGGTTCGGCTACGACAATTCATGGATAGCACTGGATGGCAAAGCCGTGCAGGCTGTCGGTGGTGGCGGACATTGGGGCGGCGGTATGTTCATTAACGCTTACGACATGGCGCGCTTCGGATATCTTACACTGAAACGCGGCAGATGGAAAGACAAACAATTACTGTCGGACCAATGGGTGACGTGGGCACTAACACCCACACCTGCTCAACCGACATACGGATTTATGAACTGGTTTTTGAATACGGATAAGAAATATTTGCCCAATGCTCCCGCGAAAGCATTCGCGCACATTGGTAACGGTACGAATATGATCTATGTAGATCCGGAGAACGATCTCGTTGTGGTTGCGAGATGGATTGATGGAGGGAGTTTGAATGAGTTTATTGGAAAGATCTTAGCGGCCACGAAAACCGGGACCCCTTAAAGCTCTCCCAGGTCTTGCGCCAGTGTGTTCACCATTCTTTAAAACCTGTACACCATTTACAAACACATGCACCATTCCAACAGCATATTGGTGCGGTTGCTCGAATGTTGCCTTATCGTCGATCTTGTCTTTGTCGAAGATCACGATGTCGGCGAAATATCCTTTAGTCAATTGTCCTCGTTTCTTTAGTTTCAGATTCGAAGCGGGAAGACTCGTCATTTTCCTGATCGCATCTTCGAGGGTAATCACTTTCTCGTCGCGAACATAATCCGATAATACTTTGGCGAAGCTTCCGTATGCGCGCGGATGAATGCCGTCTTCGATGTCGGGTGGCTCGGCAGCGTAAGAGGCGGCATCGGAGCAGATGCTTACATACGGCAGCTTCAACATCTTTCTCACATTGAATTCCGACATCAAAAAGAAAATGGCGGGGATGCTGGTCTTGTCGGCTACCAAAAGGTCGAGCATTGTTTCATCTTCATTCTTTCCGTGCATGACCGAAACTTCGTTGAGGCGTTTGCCGCGATACAACTTATTGAGCGAATCCTTTTTAAAACCGAGAAGCATCACATCTTTTGGATCGGAGTTCTTCGATGGAATTCCCATCTTCAATTCATACAACACTTTTTTCCGGAGCCCGGGATCGACCAGTCTTTTCCGCATCTCCTTTGCACCACCTTCCTGGACCCACGCGGGAAGACGAGCCGTGAGCGATGTGCCGCTGGCGTTGTATGGATATAAATCGGCTGTTATTTTCAGCCCCGCTTTTCTTGCGGAGTCGATCTTGAACAACACAGTGTCGATCTTCTTCCAGTTTCTCTCGTGGTTGATCTTAAGATGAAAGATCTCGGCCGCGATGTTTGCTTCTTTTGCAATCCGGAAAGTTTCATTCAATCCCTGGTAAATGAAATCACTCTCGCTTCGCATGTGCGTGATGTACATTCCACCGTACGACGATGCAACTTTGCTGAGCTCGATCAACTCTTCTGTGCTCGCGAATGCAGCGGGTGGATAGATCAACGATGTACCAACACCCATCGCACCTTCGCGCATCGCCTGCGCAACGAGATTCTTCATCTGCGTGAGCTCCTGTGTATTGGGCTTGCGGTCGGTCAGGTCCAGCACATACATGCGCACGGTAGTTGCACCAACGAACGATGCGAAGTTGGGACTCACGCCTTTCTTTTCGAGATAAGTGAAAAACTGTCCGAGCGTGCTCCATCGTTTGTCTTTCGCACGCGGCTTGCGCGGACCGGCGCTGATGCCTTCGCCTAAGACTTCGAGGGTAACTCCCTGCTTGATGTCGCTCATCGAGCGGCCATCGCGCAACAGCGTAACTTCCGACCAACTGAGCATATTGATGAAACCCGGCGCTACTTCGAGACCGGTTGCGTCGATCTCTTTCAGCGCTTTCGCTTTACTGAGATCGCCTATAAAAGAAATGGTGTCTTTGATAATGCCGATGTCACTTACGAGTGGTTGTGTCCCCAGCCCGTTGTAGATGTTTCCGCGACGAATAATGACGTCATACTGTTGTGCATTCGAAGCTAATGCGATCAAAACAAAATGAACGATTGTAAGGTTGGTGATAATCCTTCGAACATTCATCATATATCAAATATATGACCTTATATTGATCGCGATTAAAAATGTTATGGAAAACAAAGTTATCAATCGCGACAACGGCTCGAACAAGATCTTTGACGACAGGACTCTCCCAACCGATTATAGAACACTGCAATCGTTTTTACGGCCCGGTATGAAAGTACTCGACGTTGGCTGTGGAACCGGATCGATCACGAAAGACATCGCGAAGTTCGTTGAGTCCATTACGGGTATCGATAACACCGAGAAATTTATTTTGTCCGGAAGAGAAAGTTATGGCGATGTTACCAACATGAAGTTGATTGCGACAGATCTCTTTCAATTTGAACCAGGAGAAAAATTCGATCTCATCGTCTCCGCAAGAACGATGCAATGGCTGAGTGACGTTCCGAAGGCTTTACAAAAAATGAAGTCGATGTTGAAAGAAGGCGGAACGTTATCGATACTCGATTACAATCACACGAAAGTGGAATGGACGCCGGCACCACCGCAGAGCATGAAGAAATTCTACGCAGCATTTCTTAAATGGCGATCCGAGGCCGGCATGAACAACCAGGTTGGCGACGACCTTCCTCGCCTGTTTGAAGAAGCCGGGTTCAACAACATCCAGAAGTTTAATTCTGACGAACATTATACTCGCAGAGAGGAAAATTTCGTTTTCAGGGTTGGCATCTGGTCGAAAGTCGCAGCCATCCAACAAATTGCCGACGAAGGGTATATCAGCGAGCACGAAAGATTAACGACCATCGAAGAATACAACGAATGGGTAAACACAACAGCCCAAAGTATGACATTACATCTAAACGAAACCCGGGGAATAAATTGAGAGTAATTTTACTGGCAGGTTTAACGTTGACGATCATCAATGCTTCGGCTCAGCAAAATCGCCTGCTGTTTCATTATTCTCGCAACTACGAAGCGATCTATAATATCAACGACATTATTTCTTTTCGGTTGAAAGGAAGTGAAGAGAAGATCACCGGCGAGATTACGGACATCACCGATTCAACAATTGTATTTTCAGACCGCGCTATTGAACCGCATAAGATCGGGGTGATCTACGTAGACCAGAAGACAAAAATATTTTTCCCGTTCAGGTACAAATACAAGTTCATTCTTATCGCCGGTGGCATTGGTTATTTTCTTATCGATTCCATCAACAACAAAGAAATTGACCGTACCACGGTAATCATCTCCACGTCGGCAGTGGTAACGGGTGTTGTTGCCGGCTTCTTAATTAAAGACTACATAAAACTGAAGCCCGGAAGAAAACTGGTAATTTTACGGTGACCATCTGTCGCCCCATGAAGAAATTACTGTTCCTGCTGATCCTTGTTGCTCCGTCGGTATTTGCACAAAAGGCACGTGACTATCGTACCGTTACCGATGAGCTCAGCACGAAGATCATCGCCACCGTTCCATCGGGCAAGTCGCTTCATGTTGCCGTTGTTCCTTTCACTGCTACGGCTGCCTCTCCTGAAAAAGGAACGGCGTTTGCGAGTACATCACGGAAACTATTATCGGAACACTGACGGGTAAACCCGATAAGATCAAAGTATTCGAAAGAACACGTCTCGATGCGATCCTGGAAGAGCAAAAATTCATTCTTACCGACCTGATGAAACCGGCAGCGGCACTGAAGATCGGGCAACTCGTTCCGATCGACGCACTCTTGTCTGGGACTTATACGAAGCTGAAGTCTTATATCGACGTGAACGCGCGATTGATCGATGTGGCAACCGGAGAGATCACCGTGAGCTTTAATGGGAGGATCAAGATGACAAAGAATCTCGCAACACTGTTTGGAGAAAATGAAGGAAAAGGAGACGAAACTTTAGTGATATCATTAAAGAACGAAAACAAACCCGAGACAAAGCCAGCAACAACTACAAAAACAAAGAAAGAGATCTGTAAAGAACATGGTCAACGTATTGAACCGCTGGTAGAAGATCTCACAACAGACGAAAAAGTAAATCGCGCAGTCAGTGAAACGATGAAGTTCCCCTTCGAATACAATTGTGACGCACACCTCATTCTCACATACGCCCTCACACGGTACAAGATCACCAACAACACTTACAAATCATTTCTCATAGGTGGTTTGGACACGATGACATATCAATACGGAGATGATCGTGCGCGAATGGCCGTCAGGTATTTTGCAATGGACGATAACGTTGATGACAAAGAGTGGTCGACGTGCCTTAATGCCATGAAACGGTTGGACGCACTCGAAGCGAGGATCATGATTGAAAACCTGGTTGCATCGCCAAAAACTCCGGGGCGCGACGTCATGGAAAAAAGAATTGCGCAGTATTTCGATCTCGCGTCCGCCCAGCAGCTGGGTGTGCCTCGTCGTTTAACTTACGATCGCGCATTCTTCACAATGCTGGATGGACTTAGAAAAAATCAGTCGTTAAGATTTTATGTGTATAAAACTTACGCGAAAAATTTAGAGGGTAATGATCAATCGAAAAAGGAATTATTTTCAGCATTGACGTCGATCTACAACGACCTCAAAGACCAGGATGTTATGAAAGCAATTGTGGAGTTCGCCAATGTCAATGACTATCCGAAAGCTGCCGAACAACTTTATGAGTTTGCTTTCGGCCTCAAACAAGATCCCAACCTGCAGCTACTCACCGATGGCTCCAGGGATAAATTTTCGAAATACGCACTTCAAACCGAATATCAAAGTCAGAAAGAAGATCGCGTAGAGTTCTGTGTCATTCACAACATACCAATTCCCGGAACTATACCGACCATGGATGAAGCCAACTCGATATTGAAGGGCGACAATGCTGCCGAACAACTGCGTGTTACCACAATGCTCGCGATGATGGGCGAACGACCGAAGCCGTTGGAGAATTCGTTGATCGAACTCTTCTCGAAGAGAAGTCTGAATGAACGGGAAAAACTGGCAGAAGCTCAAATGAACGCAATTATTGTTCTGGGCAACATCAGGACATCCAATCAAAAGGCAATAGAATATATGATCAGCGTTCTTCCGCATTATGGAAATGATACGGAAGCTGCGATGATCTCGCTTGCTCAGATTGGAAAACCAGCCGTGAATGCACTAGTGACACGACTTGATAAGACTACCATCCAGGACGGAGGCTTGCAGTATCAATTGCTGACGTTGCTCGGAAAGATTGGTAAACCGGCAGCTGTTGCAGAGAAATCGATCACCCGTGTTCTCAACGCAACATCGAATAGCGACGTGAAATACGCTGCCGAGGCGGCGTTGCAGGAGATCAAAAAATAACCGGATCCGTTGTGGTAACTTACTTCGTAAGTATGGTTGAAGCCACAACCAATGAGACTCTCTATTCTTTTTATAACAATAGCCGCGCTGACACTTACAGCTCTTCGCGCTCCTGAAACCAGCACCGACAACTACACGGGCTACGCGTACGGCGAAGGCACCGACAAGCTCCTTTACACCGAAGAATTTACCGACCGCTTCATCGACGGTCAGCATATCGAAACATTCACCGACTATTTCGATCCTCAACACAATCAAATCGCAAAACGTGTTCTTGATTTCCGGAAGTCGAAATTCGCACCCGACTTTAAAACCGAGGACTTAAGATCGGGATACATGGAAGGCTCCGAAACGACGGGCGACAAGGTGAGGCTTTTCCATCGCAAGAATAAAAATTCAAAAGTTGATGAAAAGATAATGTCCATTCCTGAACCGATGGTTGTCGATGGCGGTTTCAATCAATTCATCAAGGCCAACTGGTCGTCGCTCGAAAAAGGAGAAACCATCACATTTCACTTTGTCATTCCTGCGCGTCTCGATTACTTTACACTTCGTGCGGTGATGGTAGAGTCTAATGAAAAAGAGATGAAGGTGAGAGTGGAACCCGACAAGACGCTGATACGACTCCTGGCTTCGCCAATCGATGTTCGTTACTCTAAAGACACGAGAAGAATTTTGACCTACGAAGGTCAGTCGAATATTTCGGACGAGAATGGGAATAATTTTGTGATGAGATTGGTTTACCCGAAGAAAGGACCGTGATCAAGAAAAAGATAATAGACCCGCTTATTGGTTTCCTGAAGCAAGGCATCTCTCCTTCTTCATTGGCGTGGGCGATTACCGCCGGTGTCGTGATCGCTTACATACCGTTCTTTGGGATCTCTACCGTACTCTGCTTATTCATCATCTGGTTGTTCCGATTGAATCCTGCCGTGGTATTGCTCGCAAACCAGGTAGCATATCCACTTCAGTTTATTTTGTACTTACCATTTCTTCGCATAGGCGAATGGTTATTCGGAGCACCGAAAGTTCCGTTCTCTGCGTCGCAGATCTTTAAGATGGCAAAAGAAGACCTTTGGGGCGTGATTAAACTACTCTGGCAATCGACGGTTTACGGTGTTGTTGTCTGGATCGTGATCTCGATCCCGGTTGCGTTCATACTCTATTATATATTGAAGGCTGTGATCAGCAGGTTCAGTGCTGCAAGGCTTTCAGAAACTTCGCCACGTCAATAAACGGCGCAACCCAAATATCTTCCTGGTTTTCTTTCAGGAAGTGGATCAATTTCCGGTGTTCCTTCAGATCCACGTTGAGGTTGTGTTCGCCACCAACACCGTGAAATAAAAATATCACGAGACCACCTTCTTTCATTCCTTTCTTCACGAGCTCGATCATCGATTCGCCGGAGGCGTTCACCATAGAAAAACATGCAGTGTTATAGATATCAATTTCTCCAGCTTTACCGAAAGGAATGATCTCATCCCGAACGCCGCGGGCGCCAACGAAATCGTCGGTGATTGCTTCGATGTATGATTGACCGTTTGCTTTCGTATCGGCACATGGATACGCGAATGATCTCTCGGACTTTCCATCAACACTCTGAAGCATGATGTTGGTCATCCTGATCTCGTCTTCAATTCTTTTAATGGAATATGTATTCAGGTCGTAGTCGGGTCTCACCCACTCGCGACCTTTTCCACCTGCACATGGATGATACATGGTGTGATTGCCCAGCTCATGACCTTTGATCGCAGTGATCTTCCATTCGTCCATCCGGTTTGTGAAAGCAGCCGACGACACGGTGAGATAAAATGTTCCTTTGAAGCCGGCAGAGTCGAGCGCGGGAACGACGTTGTCGAGGTGTACATTCAGGGCATCGTCGTAAGTGAGGACCACGGCCGATTTGTAGCCATTCCATTTCTGACCGAACGTGGTGATGGAGAGGAATAATAATAAAAAACATGTCATCTTCATGTCCGGAATTTCGTTGTTGCGTTGTCTTTTACCAAAAGTACATCATGGAAAAAATCTTATTCATTATCCGCGAAGACCTCAAAAAGATGCAACAGATGTCCGTTGAGGAGCGCCAGCAGGAATCCCGCCTATGTTAAAATGGGTGGAAGGCATCGCCGAAGGAGGCAATTATCTCTGGGGCGAACCACTCAACCCGGAAGGCAGATATGTTCGTAAAGATGAAGTATTGACCGACGGTCCGTTCATTGAATCGAAAGAAGGCGTGAGTGGCATCATGGTTGTTACGGCGGAGAATCTCGAACAGGCTTCCGAAGTTGCACAGATGTGTCCGCTGGTATTGAAAGGAATTGGTGTTATTGAAGTAAGGCCCTTCCTCGAAGTACCACCCGAGATGCAGATAAAAGGATCAGTGCGATCTGTGTGATCTGTGAGAGATAATGGATAAAGTACAGCATGTCGTCGACCAGCTCTATTGAAATCATTTCGGCAAAATGGTCGCGACGCTGCTCTATTGTTCACGCGACATCGATCCCGACACCGCAGAAGATCTTGTTCACGATTCATTTTCGGAGGCACTTGTTCAATGGCGGCTGAAAGGAATTCCATTGAATCCGAACGGCTGGATCTACACCGTGTATCGCAATAAGGCATTGAATAAGATAAAAAAGACAAGAGATTATCTTTCACGGATCATCATCAAGATCATTCTGCTGCCGAGATCAAATTCAGTGAATCGCTAATAGAAGATCACCAGTCGAACTCAACTATGCTATTGCATTGTACTATGCCGGCGAAAAACAGGGGGCTTTCGATATTCTGCATGAACTTCGACAGCATGCCTACGTAAGTCAATATTTTTTACTCAATGCAGCTTTGGGGAAATTCTATTATCTCGACAGGGATTACAGTCTTTCAAAAAAGTTCTTCACTATTGCATTGAAGCAGGCACAAACAGAAGCCGAAAAGAAGTTGATCGAAAGACATATATTAGAGCTCTGAAGCAAGTAACGCTTCACGAGCGAAGAATGCAGTTGAATGAAGTCACAGAGAAGCTTCCGCCACATCTACTCCAATTTGTAGTAGACCAGCCGTACGACAAGTATACACCAGTAGACCAGGCAGTATGGCGTTATGTGATGCGCCAGAATTATCATCACCTGAGAAAGGTTGCGCACGAATCTTACGTGCAGGGACTCAACATGACCGGTGTCGACATCGAACAGATCCCGACCATGTACGGCATGAACAGGATCCTGAAAGATATTGGTTGGGCTGCTGTTGCCGTCGATGGATTTATTCCTCCCGGCGCGTTCATGGAGTTCACCATGTATAATGTGCTTGTGATCGCTGCCGACATTCGCACACTCGAGCACATTGAATATACACCAGCACCCGATGTCATTCACGAATCAGCAGGTCACGCTCCAATTCTCGCGGTTCCCGAGTTTGCCGCTTATTTAAAAGATATCGGCGAAGCAGGAAGCAAAGCATTCTCGTCGCACGAAGATTTTGCGTTGTATGAAGCTATTCGTCACCTGTCCATCATTAAAGAAGATCCCGACACGCCAGCCCCCGATATAGAGATCGCCGAAAAAGAAATCGAAAAGATCCAGTCGAACATGGGACCTCCTTCGGAGATGGCGTTGATCCGCAATCTCCACTGGTGGACCGTAGAATATGGATTGATCGGCACCGTTGAGAATCACAAGATCTATGGCGCCGGTTTGTTGTCATCGATCGGCGAAAGCATGAGTTGCCTTGGATCGACCGTGAAGAAAATTCCGTACACGCTCGACGCGATGAATTGCAACTACGACATCACCAAGCCGCAGCCGCAATTATTCGTTACACCCAACTTTGCGCATCTCACTACGGTGCTGAATGAATTCAAGAAGTCGATGGCGTGGATCACGGGTGGACTTGCCGGTGTGAATAAAGCAATTGCATCGAAGAGTACGGGTACTGTTGTTTTTAGTAATGGCCTTCAAATATCAGGTACGTTCACAGAAGTGATCACCGATGGCAAAGATCCTGTTTATATAAAGACAACCGGGCCTTCAGCGCTGAGTGTGAACAATGTGCAGATGGAGAATTTCGGGAAAGAAAAATTTCCAAATGGCCTCATCGTAAGGATAGGGAAAGGCATTGAGGTCGATAACACGATTATCTACGAACTAAAAAAAGACGACAGGATCATTTCAGTATTTGCGGGTCCCGCCGATCCCGAAGCATTCGAGCCCAACGTAAATGTTCCACGCGAGAAGATGCACAAGATCACGTACGACGATAAAGATCTCGAGCTTCACGAATTGTATCGCAGCGTTCGCAACGCCAGGAGTAATCGATCGCTTGTCGCCACGTTGCCCGCCACCTGGAAGAAGGTTGTTCAAGAATTTCCTTCCGACTGGCTGTTGCCGATGGAGATCCTGGAAGTGCTTCAAAAAAATTCAGTCGACGAAGCATTGCAGTCGCAGATCTGGAATTACCTGGAAGCAAAAGCCAGTTCTGAACCTTCCTTAAAAAAGCTGATCGATAATGGATTGTCGCTGCTAAGAAATTCATTCACGACTGCTTAAATTCACCCTCCTGTAGCACGAGCTACAGGATATTATGAGGTGGATTTTTACCCCGATCCTTCTGATCTCTTTTGTTGCAACCGCACAGGACGGTATCAATTTCGGCGACATCGCCACGGAAAGCTCCGAGTCACTCGACAACTTTGGCTACTACGATCCCGTTTTCAAATGGGACATGGAAGGTCGCGTGCAGGCCGCACTGAACGACGGCATCAACTATTTATCCGAGGGCAATCCTAATCTCGCACTTCCTCAACTGGATGAATCCATAAAGCTTGCTCCCAATCTCTGGGTCGCACATTATTATAGAGGTGTTTGTCTCAAGAAGCTCCAAAAATACCCCGAAGCCGAACAGGAGTTCCTGAAAGTAAATGAGCTAAACGACAAAAATGTATACAACTACATTGAGCTTGCGAAGACGTACGATCTCATGGGAGATTATTCGAAAGGTGAACGATGGTTTGAACGTGCAGGCAAAATAGATCCGGACAATGTAGCACCTGTATACATGCTGGCGAATCACTGTGTGAAAGCCGGATTTGTCGATCGTGCAAAGAGACTTTATAAAGATTGTATCCAGATGGATTCGAGGATGTTCGATGCCGAGGTGAAACTCGCAATCCTCGATTTCACACTGACCAGGAATCCGAAGAAAGCTTTAAAGTATCTGGAGGATGTGCTTGCAAAGGACTCGCTTCACAAACAAGCACTCATCTTTCATGGCATATTAAAGATCGATGACACTAACGCAAGTCTTCGAGACTGGAACAGATTGGTAAGATTGAGTCCGGGTAATACAAACTTTCGTTTCGTGCGAGGCATGCTTCTTACGAATGCGGGCAACTACGATGTTGCATTCTCCGATCTTCGAAAGGTTGTGGATGAAGCACAGCTCAACTCGAATCGTTTCAGGGGACAACAATCGAAACTAGACCAACGCATCGACATAGAGTTTGCGGGATACTATGTTGTATCGAATGTCTATGGTTTTCCTGACGATGATGCTACACGTTTGAAGAAAGCATATTGCTTGTTGTTTCCGGGTAAGTTTGATGAAGCCCTTGCCGCAATCAAACTTGTAAGAGGAGCATCGAAGTCGCCGCTGTGTCTTTTCCTGAAGGGCATTGCCAATGAACACAAAGGATCACACAACACTGCGTTCTATGCTTATGACAGCGCACTGATGTATGACAACGATATCATCGATGCACACAAAAAGCGCGGCATCTACCTGATGGAATTGAAAGAGTGGAATCTTGCTGAAAAGGATTTCACGGAAATGTTGAGAATAAATCCCGAAGCTTATGTTGCTTATCGCTTTCGCGGACTGGCGAAAATGAATAACAAGAAGTTTAAAGATGCCTTACCCGATTATAATAATTATCTCGAAAGAGACAGTTCGAACAACGAAGTGAGAGCAGAACGTGCGATGGCGTACCAGAGGCTCGGTTACTTTCTTCCAAGTACACTGGACCTGCTGAAGTCGAGAAATTTCCAGGCGCTGGAGTCATTCAAGACGATGGAAAGAGAGCTCAATAGAATTTTAGAAAGTAAAGATACTGCACAGGTATTCTGGTGGCTACGTCAATTTACCACTTACAAACCCAATTACACTGATGCTCACAAAATGGTGGTTAAGTTATTGATAGCGCAGAATAAGTGGGACGATGTTGTTCGTTATATCGAGCGCACAATAACTGCCGACCAGAACGGCGACGGATCAAATTTATACACGAAGTTGGAGCATGCGTGGCTGTTTACTACGAAGGGCATTGCATTAAATCACGTGAACAAACAAGATGAGGCAATTCAAGCTTTCGGTACGGCCCTGGGGTACGAAGAAAATTATGTGAAAGCATATTCGGGCCGTGCAGACGTTTATCTTAAAATGAAAAATGTTGAAGGAGCAAAGAAGGATCTCGCGAAAGCGAAGAAGCTGGGCGACCTCGACGCGGCAAAATTGCTGGAATCAATTCACTAATCTGAACAATGCCGTTCGACCTGATACTGAAAAATGTAGCGAAGCATATAACGCTCGACGAACGCGAAACTGGTTGCTTTACAAATCTTCTTCGAAAGGTGAATGTATCGAAGAAAGATATGCTCCTCAGGCAGGGTGATGTTTGCAAGTATATCTATTTCGTGAACGAAGGTGCGCTTCGTGCTTACTACACCGACAAGAACGACAAAGAGACTACGATCATGTTTGGTGTGTCGGACTGGTGGATAACCGACATGTACAGTTTTTTAAATCAACAACCGGCGTTGATGAATCTCGAAGGACTTGAGAGCAGTGAGGTGCTGGAGTTATCGAAGAAGGATCTTGATCAATTATATCTTGATGTTCCGAAGTTTGAAAGATTCTTCCGGATCATTATTCAAAATGCATACGTGCGCGAGCAGGTTCGTGTGATCCACAACTTATCGATGACGGCTGAAGAGCGCTACGAGGTTTTCATGAAAAAGTATCCGCACATAGCGCAGCGCGTGACTCAAAAGCAGATTGCTTCTTATTTGGGGATAACGCCGGAGTTTTTGAGTGCAATCAGGGCGAAAAGGTGATTTATTAAGATACCTTAAGAGTAATCTCTGCTCCTCTCCTTTTCTTTACAAAAAAATAAAAGCTTATGATGATCCTGATTGCTGGCCCATACCGGAGCGGCACTAACGAAGACCCTGTTCTCATTCAAAAAAATATGGACCGCCTGGAGTCTGTTGCGCTGCCGCTCTTTCGTATGGGACACGTACCTATAATTGGCGAGTGGGTGGCGTTGCCGCTCCTGAAACTTGCCGGTTCGAAGCATCCCGGTGATGCGCCTTACGCCGAGATCCAGTATCCTGTTGCGCACCGTTTGCTTCACAAGTGCGATGCTGTTCTTCGCCTGGAGGGCGCGTCGAAGGGTGCTGACGAAGATGTTAGGGTAGCGAAGGAGTTGGGATTGAAGATCTATTATAGACTGGAGGATATTCCGAAGGCCTGATGTCTGCCCGGATCCTGTTGAAATACTTTCTCACGGAGCCACGGGAAAGCACCGAAAACTTTATCTTTGGCCGCGATTCATATCCTGGCTCCGTATTTCAATGGATAGAATCTCAGATTCCGATTCTGAGGATGCAGGTTCGATTCCTGCCGGGGCCACATCATAAGAACGAAAAGAAATCAAAACCACTTAATCGATATGATTGAGTGGTTTTTGTGTTTTATAGCCATTCATCTTTTTCATTGGAGATCAAAGTTGTGGTGAACGATTGGGTGAATTGAAGTTCGATTGGATTTCACTCACCGGAAGTCTTGTAACTGCATGTGAATCAACCATGTTCATGGATTGAACATCTTGATCGGAAGTAATCATTCGGCTTAACTTAACCAAGTGGAGGTGAATGATGAAGAAGACATTTAATCAGAATTGCATTATTCGAAGAACTGGTTCCAAAGATGGGGCTACAGCATCTGTGTATCTGCGAATAACCGTCAATGGTGTTCGGACAGAAATTTCATTGCAGCGGAATTGTGATTTCTCCAAGTGGGATTCGGCTCGCGGCAGGTTGATTGGCAAGACGGAAGACGTTAGGTCATTCAATGCCTATCTGGATGCGGTACAAGGAAAGATCTACGAGATATTCCAGTTCTTCATTTCATCGGGAATCGAATTCGATGGTGAGAAGATCAAGGCGAGGTATTTGGGATTGGATGTTGAGAAACAACGGACCTTGCTGGATGTGTACGAAGGTCACAACAAGGAGTTTGAGCTACTTGTGGGGAAAGGGCTCTCCTATCGAACACTCCAGAAATACAAAACGATAAATGGTTATCTGGTTGAATTTCTCCGCTATCAATATGCACTAAATGATATTGAATTAAATCGTGTCGACTATCAATTCATACGAGACTTTGAGATTTATCTGAAATCTGTAAAGCACTGCTGTCATAATACGGCGATGGATTACTTGAAGAAGATCAAGAAAATTTTGAACCAGTGTATTGCAAAAAGATGGATCGTCCATAATCCATTCGTTGGTTTCAAAATGTCAAACCACGAAACACACAAGACATTCTTGACCGAATCTGAGTTGAAACTAATCGGTGAAAAGAAAATAGCTATTCCACGACTTGAACAGGTTCGGGATATGTTCCTGTTCAGTTGCTATACTGGTTTGGCTTATTGTGATGTTGAGAAGTTGACAAAAGAGAATATCGTTGTGGGTGTGGACGGCGATCGGTGGATTTCAACGCATCGGTCGAAGACGAATACAGCCTCTAAGATTCCATTATTGCCTGTTGCGGCTTCAATAGTTGATCGATACACTAATCATCCTGTTACTGAGTACTCCGGCAAGTTATTACCGGTGATGAGTAACCAGAGAATGAATAGTTACCTTAAAGAACTCGCTGACATCTGTGAGATTTCGAAAGACTTACATTTCATTGTGCCAGGCATACGTTCGCGACAACAGTTACACTGACTAACGGCGTCCCGATCGAGACGGTAAGTAAAATGCTAGGGCATAAGAGTATAAGACGACACAGCATTACGCGAAGATCGTCGATAAGAAGGTGAGTGAGGATATACGGGCGTTGAAAGAGAAGATCGCTATCCTGGTAGTTGGTTCCTGACTGCTTCGTGTTTTACAATTCGAATCAAATCATCCTAAACAACACTGCTATGGCTAGCAAGAAGAAAAACTTAATTCAAATGAAGTCAAATGGTCCTAACTTGACGGTTACGCCGAGGTTGCAAGAGGCATTCGTGAGATTTTTGGAATATCATCCAGCGAAGAGATTCAGTGTGAACTTGAGAAGTTGGTTATTGGAATTCTTGATGTATGCCGGATCGGCAGAAGCCGAACATTTATACCATCTAATCATTGACCTCGATGGACTTTTCCAGTTATTAGAAATTGTACAGGATGAATGGAAAGGCGAAAGACTAGATTAAAGCTGCGCTATGCTTTCGGACAAGATTTTTTTATTGAATCGAGGCAGCCTCTTGCGCGTTTAGCAAAATCAGGAGACACCTGATAGTTATTATATCGCGCATTTTTACACTCATCCATTAACCATCGAAACGCACCATGACACTTCGGAAGTTGTTGCGAAACCAATTCTTCCCTAGCGTCATGAGGAGCAATATTTGGGCGTACTCTTTTTAAATACTGAATGAAACTGCCAAAAGCAGGTTGAGGTGCAATGGTTAAGGGAAAAATCTGATGATCTACCAGATGAATAGCAGAGTAAAAAGCAGTTGTTATCACCCAATCATCGTAATGGGTATCCTTAAGTAAGAGATCACACAATTGCTCATTATGTTCCGCGTGCGCTCGTCCTGGCATGCAAAAAATTTTACTTAGTGAGAGGTTTGTAGGAATATGTAAAGCCGTCAAGCTCCACTAACTCAGCATCGAATGATGGCGACCTGTTTACAAAGGAGAAGTATATGGAGTACACTTCTGTTTTGCTATTATCTTGAATTTCGCGAGCAATAGAATAAATTTTCAGAAAATCTTCCTTCAAGAAATCTTCATCTGAAACGGTAACAAGAACTCTTAATGAAGACTCAGAAACAACTTTCAAATTCGCCGAAAGTGGCGTGACTCCAATCTCACGCATAGCGTTTACAAGTTTGCTAGTGTCGACACCAGCAACAATTAGATTGTTTTGAATTCTGTTATCTATTTCTTTTTTCTCTTGCTCAACACCCTCAGCAAAGCCTTGGTGGTAGCCGACTCTCTTCGCAAAATAGACATGTCCTTCACTAAATTTTTCAACGCCCTCTGGAAGGTTCCATTGGTCCTCGCTTAGTAGGGCGGCGGATTTGGTTGTTGTTTTAGTTTGCATAACAGGTTTTCAATACCCTAGTTACAAAAAGGGTCGCAAAAGTAAGCGAATTCCTCATATTTAATAACAAATAAACTTATATTTTGTTCGCCAGCAGCCTCCACTTTCCAAGTTTGGGCCCTATTCGTCCAGATTTCCAAACATTTCTGCTAAAAAATTAAGCATACATCCTTAAAGCAACATTCTCTAATCCGTATATCTAATACCCTAAACGCCTGAAAACACATAATGACACTGTATCTATTTTTGTAAACAAAATGCTTCCAAAGTCATCCTCCCTAGCCGATCTATTCGTAGTAATGCGGCTCATCATAATCCGTACCAGTCTCACTATACCAAGCTTCCAAAATCTCTTTCAGCTTATCCTGAGATCTCGAAGCAAACGCGAGCAGTTGTTCTCCATCGACCTCTAGTTCCCGGTCATGTTTCTCATGAGGTTCTCCCTCGCTGCATTTCTTACACAACCACGTAATACTTGTCGTCCAATTCTCAATTTCTATATCGGCTTCTCGGCAGCGACGTGCAAGATCTTCATAGTGCTCATTATTCAACGACTTGCATTTAACGCTATACGTCCGGTATTCCGAAACGGTTAAGTGTTGGATTTCATCCAGAACTGGATATTTAACTCCGTCCGACATTCTATGGCCATTCGGCGCCATCATTCAGTACTATGTCTTTGTAATTGTGCTCAGACTCAGGCAACGGGATACTTTCAATTACTGCCCTGGCTGGACATATTCGTTTCGCCCAAACAGTTTCTGCCTTTCCGTTAGGATCGATGCGAATGCTACATGAGCCAATCTTCTTTTCGTAAGCAGTGTCTTTATTTACGACTTCATAGTTTAGACCGAATACATTCCAACACTCACGCGCTGCTTTCCACTCTCCGAGCATTGTCGCGGCTATACCTAGATTCCACTGGTTCGCTTCTGAATCAGGATCCAGCTCAACAGCTCTCTTATTGTGCTTATACGATTTCTCCCAGTCCCTTCGGTATTTATAAATCAGACCGAGATTATAGTGGACGGATGACCAATCCTCTTTTTGTAGAAGTATTTCGTTATAGATCGCGATCGCCTCGTCTTCATCAGATGTGGCGTGGGCCTTGTCAAAGAGTTCGTCAAGCATGATCTACAAATTAACTAAAGCGTCAGCAATTTGCATTTTTAACTACCTTCTAAAATCGAACCTTCTTTCTATCCGATTTTGCCTTGGTCAAGATTAGTTTAAGACCTCAGAAACCCAAATTGTGGTTTCGGCAAGATGTACGAATGCTGCCGCATTCGTAAGCTACAGCTAGGAAGTTTAAGCATCAGCAAGATGTATTTTTGTCCACAAAAATAACTTCGCCTCACCTCGGAACTTGGTTGGCATGATTTTAAAATCCCAAAACGAAGTGAGACCGCAAGACTGTTATGTGTAGCGATAACATGGCTTGCTCCTTTCAATTTGAAGATTGTCAGACCGGAAAACCTGACAACCTTAAAACTAAATCTCCAAGCTGCTTGTGTGTTCATCAGCCACACACTAAATTCACTCAACCAATCACAAACGCGTGATTACTTCTACTGACTTCCAGTGAACGATTAGGTGAATTGATTTCTTTACGTTCTCGCAAAAAATTGTAAGTGAACGAATTACAAAATATTTACAATCCCTGTCAGGTCTACAGCGCCCGCCGAAGCTTTAGCGAAGGCAAGGCAAACTAAAGAGTAAAGAAAATCAAAACCACTTAATCGAAATGATTGAGTGGTTTTTGTGTTTTAGGGTGACTCATCTTTTTAATTGGAGATCAAGCTTGTTCATGGATTGAACATCGAGGTAGCTAAGAATATGAGTGTGAAAAAGCCTGAATTGAATTGGAAAAAATATACGGACAAAGTAAAAGTGAAAGAAACACTTCGGGACGCTATCGAAAAGACATTGATTCGTTTTTAGAATAACTAGATCAAAAAGATCATCTGAAGAAAAACAAAGCCATTCAGTCATAACGTACTTATACTCGTCGGGCAAAGCTTCGTCTCTGTCTGTATACAGATGTAAAGTTTTCCAACCACAATTCCAGCCGGCTCGGCAGTGTACTTATGTGTGATATAGGGGAAGCTTTCGCGTCAACCTGTGGAAAGGTTCACTAATTCATCAAAATTTTGCGTGATAATTTGTCATGGAACACGAGTAAAAGGACTTTAAAGGATATATGTAACATTAACTTCTTCTTGTGTAAGACTATGGATACCGTTAACCTGATATTTGTATTGTTCTTAATCCCTCTAAAATTAATACATGAAAAATCCAAACTTGATTCTGTTGTCTGTATTATCAATCATACTCTTTTTATCTGTTACCGGTTGCTCGAGTGACGATGATGTTAAAATTGACCCAACACCAGTCGTAAATTCAACGACTCCTGGGAGCAACGCAGTAGGCGTTGCACGCAACAATTCAATTGAAATATCTTTCAATGAGGCAATGGATCCTGCAACAATTAATTCCTCGACGATTATTATTCAACAAGGGACTACTGTGATCCCGGGTGACATCTCTTACTCAGGAACCACAGCAACATTTACACCTACAAATAATCTATTGGCGCTAACTAAATACACCATTACAGTAACAACCGGCGCTAAAACTCTGGCAGGTAAAGCTCTGGCTGCTGCGTCAGTGACAAATTTTACTACAGGCGGATCTGCTTCGGTACGGTCTGTTGTCCCTTTGGGTAGCGCGGCGGACTATGTGATCGTTGCCAAGACAGCAATCAATAATAGTTCAACGTCTGCTATTACCGGTAATTTGGGACTCAGTCCTGCTGCCACTTCATATTTTACTGGATTAGCACTCACCAACGCTACCGGGTATGCAACATCAAGCCAGGTAACGGGTAAATTATATGCGGCAGACATGGCTGCGCCCACACCTGATAACTTAACCGTGACTGTAAATAACATGATTACCGCTTACAAGGATGCAGCTGGACGTACACTACCTGATTTCGTTGAATTGGGTACTGGAAATATTGGAGGAAAGACACTTACACCAGGTCTGTATAAATGGTCGGGTAATGTTACCATACCTACTAGCATTGTAATTTCGGGTGCAGCAGGAGATGTGTGGATATTTCAGATCGCGGGAAATCTTACAACGAGTTCAGCAGTAAATATTACGCTGAGCGGAGGTGCGCAGGCTAAAAACATATTCTGGCAAGTTGCGGGTCAGGCAACATTTGGCACAACTTCGCATTTTGAAGGCACTCTTCTCTCACAGACTGGCATTACACTCCAGACAGGGGCTTCTATTAATGGCCAATTACTCGCACAAAGCGCTGTTATACTTGACAGCAATGTGGTGAAAAGATAGAGACCTAATTGCAATCATAGTTATAAAAAGACTGCCCTGGAACGGCAGCCTTTTTTATTTTGGTCTCAGGCCTTAAACTCCCTGGATGTTATGACGTCTGATCAATAACGAACCATATTCCGCCTGTATCAATTTCTGTAACTCAATCGACTTTCGCTTCATTTGATCAAGAAGTCCCATTAACAAAGCATTGTTCCTTTTTACAAAATTAACTCTCATCAATAGCTCATTATGAAGTGCCCTGCTGTCAGAAAAAAGTTTTGGATTCCCTTCAGGTCTGGTGATTTGGCCATCAGTAGCCATCGTCTCGAATACTGCGACATCAAATACTTTACACATCACGTCACGGTAGTTTAATAGCTGCACCTCTTTTAATTCCTGTCCCGCGAAAACTCTTGCATAAACGAATTGATAAGCCTGGAGACTGTCAACAATATTCTGATGTCTGATCAGCCTTAGCCCGCCAGCATTATTAAGTTGTTTCAAAGTTCCATCGGCCATGTAAAAGAACTCACGGTTCGAGAATGACCTCCCAAAAAAATATATTGAATTGGTGAATTGGCTGTAGTTTGGCACAGAAAGCAAGTGAAACAATGAGTCACCCATAATTTTTGCGTTAGCATTGTGTTTTTGAATGGCTTCAATGTTGGTGACATCAGTTTGGAGATCCAGGATTAATGACTGAATGTATTGCTCTTCTTTCTCCTTGTCGGCCATCGCTTCCCGATAACTTTCTGCGAAAAAGCCGAGCATAACAGCGAGGAATACCAGGACAAACTCCAATAGATATCCTTTCCAGTTCCATGGGCGATGAGCGGTCGTAAGAACACTCAATTCTGCAGGTCTGTCAGCCGATATTTCAGGCTCATCGCTATCTGTTTTTTCCAGAGAGGACTTTGTGTTTTCGGACATGCTTTGCGTCAGTAGGACTTTCGAGCGATAGAAAAATGATGGTCTTTGATCACGCGATCGTCTAACTCTTAAGTTCTTCCAGTATCAATTTCTTCTGCTCTAACGTCTTCTTCATCGCTTTGTCCCTTACTACCGGGTCATTGCTATGTATTAATTCAAAATATTCTGTTGGTACAACTTGCCATGATAGTCCGTACTTGTCTTTACACCATCCACAAGAGCCTTCCTCACCGTCATTTTTAGTAAGAGCTTCCCAATAATAATCCGTTTCTGCCTGGTCTTTTGTATTGATAACAAAAGAAACAGCTTCATTAAATTTGAATAGTGGGCCAGCTGCCAGTATACTAAACTCCATTCCTGCTATTTCAATAACAGCTGTTTCTATGCCCGCATCATTTCCACTTTCGTCAGTACCGAACTTGCGAAAATCTTTCAGCTTACCGTCTTTAAAAATGGATAAGTAGTATTCTGCTACAGCTTTGGCATCTTTCTCTACCCACAAATAGGGTGTAATTTTTTGAGCAATCATGTTTTTATTTTTAATGTTTTACTGAAGTCATCGCGTAAGTTTCACTCCTCAATCATCACGAATGCACGTCCTTACGGCATACGAAGCTATGAACCTTAATTTAGATAATACCGACCTCGTGGTAATCTCCGCCATCTTCAGTTTTGTCGTCCTTATCTCCTTCCAGGGTTTTGCCGGCGCCCGTTAACATAAGTCCCGAACGAAGTAATGGATTTTGATCGACCGTTGCGTCGGGTTGAAAAAATCCATGCGTTGCTATGTGCAGTACCCGCGGCTTGAAGCAATCTTTCAATGTCTCTTCCAGGGCTTTTTCTCCGACAAGCACCTCGGGCTGCCAGCCTTTGGCGGTCATAATGCCTGCAATATTTTCTACTTCTGTTCTCGTTGCAGGAAGTTCAGAAAGGTCGTTGTCGCCACGATCCAGGTTTAATGCATAACACACCCGTTGATTGTCCCTCTCTTTTTTTACTAATGGTAACGCCAGTTCGTATTTACCCTGCATCATGAGCATCTCGCACTGGATGCGATTCTGTGCGATGAGGTTTTCGCTGCCGTCTTCCCAATACACGTGATACGGTTGCGTGTAATCTATCTTTTCCATGTAACTTCTTTTATCCGACGGCCTGTAGGATAGCAAGGTCAGCTCCTGGTGGAGAACACCCGATGGAAAGTAAATTTTTGTAACACCTACGGGTTTATCATCCTTGAATTCGATGACACGATAAAACTTGACGTCATTCTTAGTGAGCGGCCGCATAAAGTCGTCATCCAATTCAATCGACCACCAGCCCTGGCGCATTCCGTTGGCATCGGTGATATTGGGATGCTGCGGAATCGTTTGCTCCTGGGCAAAAATCTGTAAACTATTCAAGAGCAGAAAGAGAGAAGCCAACGTGATCCTCATAGGTCGGTTTTGAGTAAAGCGGGGATTATCAATGTAAATTTTCTTTTTAATGAAAGCAAGAGGACGAACAAGCCGGACTTGCCAAACACTTTATAATTTTTTAATGATTTTATTGTGTCGTCACATGGCGACACGTATATTTGTCGTCACATAACGACATAATGGATTTACGAAGAGATATTTTCCAGGGAATCGCCGATCCTACGAGAAGAGCGATTCTAACATTGCTTGCCACACAGGCGATGACCGCAGGGGCGATTGCAGCAGAGTTCAACAGCGCGCGGTCGACGGTTTCAAAACATATTCAAATTCTGGTCGAGTGCGAACTCGTTTCCCAAACTCAAAAAGGAAGGGAAATGCATTATTACCTTCAGCCCGACAAGATGAAAGAGATAGCAGATTGGCTCAAACCGTTTCAGAAGGTGTGGGAATCAAGATTCTCCAAGCTCGATACGATTCTTAAAAAATCACAAAAGAAATGAAGCCAGTGCGAGCAGCGAAGCTTTCCATCGCAATGGCAATTTTGTATCAGTTGTTACTGATCATACTCATTGTATTGCGCCCGGACCTTCCGGTATACTCAACAACTATAAGCGAATGGGCCATTGGACCGTTTGGATGGTTGATGCAAGTCGCCTTTGCTATATCGGCACTCTGTTACCTGTTCTTATTTTTAACATTGAAAAATGACGTGACTGGCGTATGGGGTAAAACGGGTCGATGGTTATTGTTCATTTGTTTTGTTGGGACATCGGGCGTCGGAGTATTCGTGACGGATCCTTATCCGCCCGATTTCACAATTACCACAACAATGCTGCACACTTTGTCGGGAACACTCGGCATGGTATTGCTTCCATGGGCCGCACTATTCATTGGTAATAATTTATACAGGAATGTTCAATGGCATCATTATAAAAGTCTATTGCGCTTTCTGAAATTCTTGCCCCTGGCGGCATTTGCCGGCTTCATTATTCATATGACGCTGTATGTTGTTCCGTTAGGAGAAAATGCGTCCGGGCCAAATGTTCCGGTTGGTTATCCGCCAAGAATAATGTTCCTGACCTATCACGTCTGGGTAGTCATCACCGCTTTATTGTTTATTAAAAAATCTTTATCTATAAATAAATCATTATGACCACGCAGATAAAGGCCGAACCAGGCAAGCAGGAATTATTTATTATTCGCGAATTCGATGCGAAGCGTGACGCGGTGTTCGAAGCGTTCACTAATCCTGAAACACTAGTCCAGTTTTTCGCGCCGTTCGACCTCACAATGCATTTTCACTATGCAGATTACAGAACCGGGGGAAAGTATAGCTGGTATAATAAGCGTGGAGAAAAGACAATGTGCACGTTCAACGGTGTAATACATGAACTTACCGCACCAGAAAGGATCGTGCAGACGGCTGAATTTATGGAGCTGCCGGTACGGGGCAATGTTGTTCTTGAGCTCATCACGTTTGAGGAACTCCCGTTGGACAGGACTCGCGTAACCATTCACGATATATGCCCCACCGTTGCAACACGTGACGCAATGATTAATAGTGGCATGGAAAAAGGAATTGTCGATGTCTTTAACAAGCTCGATAAAATTATTGCCCGAAAATAACAAAACTGATCGTTCAGTCTTAATCATCCCTCCCCGATCGCCTGCGATAATTTTTCCCAATCGTCATGGCGCAATATCCACGAAGTGGGACTGCTTAACCACTAGTTTATTGTTTTTCAGGTTTCTGCGGGAGCGGCACCATATTCGTAGCTGCCTAAAGCAATACTCACAAAGATATTGTAGTAGTCCAGGCGACTGAGGTACCCGCCGATTAATAGTCGGTTCGTGGATCCTGCCCTGGACTACTATTTTCAATTGTCTCCCACAATGAATCACAGGCTCCAGCATTTCTTTCTTTTAATAGTCATCATTCCCCTACTCGCTGTTACGGCCTTTTGTAGTGTGGTGCTATATAACTCATCTCACGAACGCGCAATTCTGAAGACCGATTACGGTGCAGTCAATAACATAACCTATGGTCTATTATCTGTCGATGCATGGAAAGAACATTTGATCACAATCGTTTCAAATCGCATAGATGATTTTGAATTCTCTAAAGAACAAGAGCTCGTTGTTAAAGGACAGATCGAAACAGTTCTTCATTCGGTAATTGACAAAGCCGATACGCTTCTTCACGCTAAGCGTAAGACTTTAAGGGGAAAAGTGAGAAAGGCCGTCATAAACACATTCGTAAATGAGGACAAGCTTCATGCAAGGGTTCCGGAATTCGCCCAAACAATCCTGAATGAAGTTAAGAAGGAAGAAAACAAAGCAAGGCTTAAAACTCTGTTGCTTGCAAAAATTCGCGAGTATGGTGCCATTACTTATGACAGTGCGAAAGACATTGCGCGACTTCACTTGATCCTTCAAAAATATTCCGCAGAAAACATCAATGTCCTCAATGAAAAACTGATTGAACGGTCTGCTTTGCTCGAAAGATCAACGTATCGCACCGCAATCATCGAGATCGGCATTGTAGCCATCTTTCTCCTGCTGTGGTTATTGCTAATAAAAAAGAGTCATCTCCACAATTCACTTTTCACTGTATCGGTATTGCTCGCGTTGGTAATTCTCGTTGGGGGATTAACGGCACCGATGATCGAGATCGACGCAAGGATCAAAGAGATGAGCTTTCTCCTGCTGGGAGAAAAACTTGTATTTCACGACCAGATCATCTTCTTTCAAAGCAAAAGCATCGTCGACGTTGTTCATATACTCATCAGCAACGGACAGTGGGATTCCTTCATCGTTGGTATGCTGATCATGATATTCAGCATCGTGTTTCCAATTGCAAAATTATTAAGCAGCAGGTTTTATTATGTCTCCAAAGCCAAATGGCACAACTCAGGTATCATCAGGTTCTTTGCGTTGAAGTCGGGCAAGTGGTCGATGGCCGATGTTTACGTCGTGGCCATATTCATGGCTTACATAGGTTTCAAGAGCATACTCGATAACCAACTTAATCAACTGAATTTTAAAACGAATTCACTAGCAAGCATCTCTACCAACGAGACGACGCTTCAGCCAGGATTTCTATTATTTATATGTTTTGTGATCTATGGATTGTTGTTATCAATGGTGATGGAGAAGATCCGGAAAGCTCCGAAGGAAGAAGGACAGAAAGTCGACAAATCTGGCGATATTTACCTTTATGCCCTTTCAAAAGATAGTTCTCATTGATGACGATGCTGAGGACCAGGAGATCTTCAAAACGGCCTTGAATGAGATCTCCGAACTGTTAGAGTGCATATCTTTTACAGATCCTCGCCAGGCGCTGCATCAATTAATTGAAAAGGAACTGGAGCCGGACCTGATCTTCCTTGATTTGAACATGCCCACTATGACCGGGCAGGAATTTTTAACAGAGGTTAAGAAGAGAGAAGAAACTCAAAACATACCAGTGATAATATTCTCCACTTCCTCCAACCCAACTACCGTAAGGTTAGCAAAGGAAATGGGCGCCATAAACTTCATTACGAAGCCAGATAGGTTTGATAAACTCGTTGATATGTTAAAGCCTATTATTCAATAAGCTGCCTTGGATCCAAAAACCACAAATATTCCTGGCTTCCTTTCCGGCGCGGGTGAGATGGGTGAGCTTACCAGAAATTATAATTGGGAACAAACTTCATTAGGGAAGCCGTCGACCTGGCCGGTAACATTGCAAAACACTGTCGGCATTGTTTTACATTCAGCATTTCCTCAATTTCTATTTTGGGGAAAGGAATTAATCACATTCTATAACGATCCATTCCGGCCAAGTCTTGGCATAGATGGTAAACATCCCGCAGTCGGTAAAAAAGGTGAAGAAGTCTGGCCGGAGATCTGGGACTTCATCGGCCCTCTTATTAAACAGGTAATGACGACCGGGGCAGCTGCGTATTTTGAAGATCAACTTGTGCCTTTCTTTCGCAACGGAAAAATTGAAGAAATATACTGGACATTCAGTTATAGCCCTGCGTATGGCAATGATGGAGAGATAGCCGGGGTATTTGTAACCTGCACGGAAACCACTGAAAAGATCAAAGCCCTGGCCATAGCCAACGACACTGCCAGCCAGTTGCAGTTTGCAATAAACGCTGCCGATCTTGGTACGTGGGAGTTAAATCCTCAGACCAACAAATTCAGGGGCAACGCACGTTTAAAAGAATGGTTTGGTCTTAAGCCCGAAGAAGAGATCGAATTGTCATTAGCTACAAATGTTATCGCCGAAAAAGACAGGCAGAAAGTAAAAGATGCTATTGCCAAAGCTCTTCGCTATGAATCCGGTGGTCACTATGATATCGATTACACAATACAAAATCCAATTACCCGGAAAGAAATAATCGTTAAGGCAAAAGGCAAAGCCTACTTTAATGAGAAGAAGGAACCTTATACTTTTAGCGGAACACTTCAAGATGTAACTGCAGAGGCCGAAATGAAAGAGCATCTTCAGCTCCTTCGCAACACGGTGCCGGCAATGATATTCTATCTCGACTCAGAACAGCGTTATAAATCTTACAATGGAGTTTTCATGGATTGGTTTAATGTTAACGCATCTGAGATACTAGGCAAAACAGTCAGGGAATTCATAGGTGAAGCCGCTTACGAAATAGTGGGACCCTACCTGGCTAAAGCCTACCAAGGAGAACAAGTGCAATTTCATACTCATGCTCCAAAAAGAATTACAGGTGAAAAATGGCTGAACGTAGTTTACACGCCACATAAAAATTCTGACGGTAACGTCATTGGTGTTATCGTTCACGCAACAGACATAACAGAATATTTATTGACCAATCAAAAGATCGAGCAGAAAGAAAAAGAATTGCGCGATTTGATCACTGCTTCTCCTATCGGCATCTGCGTGGTTAGCGGCATCGAAGCCAGGATCCAGGAAGTGAACGAGCAGTTCATTATTATCTCTGGAAAGAATCCAGAGCAATTTGTTAACGCAACCTATTGGGAAGTTTTTCCCGAAGTGGCAGAAGCCTTTGCGCCTGTTTTGGAAAATGTTTTTAAAACCGGGATAAAATTTACTACTGCCGAAGCCGAATTGGTTTTAATCAGAAAAGGTGTTCCCGAAACAATGTTTGCGACATTCGAATACATACCCATTTTTGACAGGGACAATCGAGTCGCAAAAATTCTGGTGATGGTCGTTGAAGTGACTCAGCAAACACAGACACGTAAGAAAATCGAAGAAGCAGTAGTACAACGCACAAAAGAACTTGCTGAATCCAATCTACTTCTCCGGCGATCGAATGAAGAGCTGGAGCAGTTTGCTTATATCGCATCGCACGACCTGCAGGAACCAATAAGAAAGATCAGCACCTTCACTCAACTGCTGGAACACAGCCTGTCGAAACCGAGCGAGAAATCAAAAGATTACATTTCAAAGATCTATAATTCAACAGACCGGATGTCGAAACTGGTTCGGGATGTTCTTGCTTATTCGAGGATCAGGGATAAATCAAACGAATTTGAAACGGTTGACTTAAACACGATCATCGAAACAGTTAAACAAGACTTCGAAATAACAATTGCAGAAACACATGCTGCGATCGAGACTGCCAATCTCCCAACCATTGAAGCAATACAGGGCCAGATGATCCAACTTTTTGGGAACCTGATGTCCAATGCTTTAAAATACAGAACACCTGGCATCAACCCCTCTATTAAAATTTCAGTCTCTGCGGCGAAGCAGGAAAAGGTAGCCAAACGAATGGCGCTCGATCCAAACAAGAAGTACTGGCATATTGAGTTCAGCGACAATGGAATTGGATTCAATGAGGAGCACGCCGACAAGATCTTTAGAATTTTTCAGCGCCTGCACGGTAAAACAGAATATGAAGGCACTGGCGTAGGACTGGCCATCTGTCTTAAGATCGTTCACAACCATCAAGGTCACATCTCCGCAGCCGTTGGTGAAAACGGTGGTGCGGTCTTCAACATTCTCCTCCCCGCAATTCAGGCGATTAGTGAAGTTCATTAAGAAGTAGTGTCTACTTTAATCGCTAACTTTGTGAACAACTTATGAAGAAGATAGGATTTTTATCATTTGGACATTGGTCCAATAATCCAGCATACAAAACGCGATCAGCAAGCGATACGTTACTTCAATCTATCGAACTGGCAGTTGCTGCCGAAGAGATCGGTTTAGACGGAGCATACTTTCGGGTACATCATTTTGCTGCGCAATTAGCGTCACCTTTTCCGTTGCTGTCGGCTATCGGTGCCAGGACAAGTAAAATAGAGATAGGCACCGGTGTGATCGATATGCGTTATGAAAATCCACTCTATATGGTGGAAGATGCCGGCGCCGCCGATCTTATTTCGGGAGGACGTTTACAACTCGGGATCAGCAGAGGTTCTCCTGAACAGGTAATTGAAGGCTGGAGATATTTTGGTTATGAGCCGGCCGATGGAGAAACAGACGCAGAGATGGGTCGCCGCAAGGCAATGGAATTTCTGGAGAAGTTAAAAGGAAAAGGATTCGCCGAACCTAATCCTTCACCGATGTTTCCGAATCCTCCAGGGTTGTTACGACTGGAACCTCACTCGCAAGAATTGCGCGAACGCATCTGGTGGGGCGCTGCTTCCAACGCAACAGCTGTGTGGGCCGCCGAAAATGCCATGCATCTCCAAAGCTCAACATTGAAGTTTGATGAAAACGGTAAACCTTTCCATATCCAACAGGCAGAACAGATCAGGTTATACAAAGAAGCGTGGAAGAAAGCAGGACACCAGCGCGAACCAAGAGTGTCGGTAAGCAGATCTATTTTTGCGTTGGTAACTGAACAAGACAGGTATTTCTTTGGACAGGACAGGAACACGAAAGATCAGATCGGTTACATTGAAGCCGATAAACGCGCCATCTTCGGAAGAAGCTATGCTGCCGAGCCAGATCAGCTCATAAAAGAATTGGCGAAAGACGAAGCCATCCAGGAAGCGGACACAATTCTGTTAACAATACCAAATACATTAGGGGTTGAGTACAACGTGCATGTACTGTCTTCTATCTTAAAGCATGTCGCACCCGGATTGGGGTGGCGCTGATTTTTTTTAGATAGATCTCATTCTTCTAATCATCTCTTCTGAGCATTCTTGCTCAAGAAAAATTCGTGTTTTCACGATATAGGCTTTCTCTGCCGTTGCAGGTAAATTTCTCTCGTGCCGGAGTATGAGCCTATTAAAATCTATAGAAAGGATAAAGCGCATCGATAGCTTGATCCGAAAACAATCGACAGGCACAGCGAAAGAGTTTGCAGAAAAATTGGGAATCTCACGAAGCATGCTGATGGAAAATCTCCGCGAGATGCGCGATCTCGGAGCTCAAATCGAATTCTGTTCGTTCAGAAGAAGTTATCGTTACATAAGCGGTTTTAGTCTGGTGATCGGCGGCGAATAAATGAAATCGCACATACCCCCAATCTTTTCACCAGTCCAATAGCGCCGGACACCCGCCATCTATTTTAGTTGGGCTGAGTTGTTCATCAATTCTGCCGCAGATGCCGAAAAGCGAAAGAGTAGGCAAATTCAAATTCCAGCTAACATGTTAAAAGCTATTAAAGCTATGACAAACGTCAAGGTTCTTTCGGCGAAAGAAACCATGGCGATCAAAGGAGGACTGTTGCACTGCACATTACTCCGTCCATGTCCTACAGGTTATTGTTGCAACCTCGACGGTCACTACGACGATCCCACTTATGAAGGAGAATGTCTCTGGGGACTTTGCCCACAACCTTAATCCTTATCTCAAGCAAACTCCCTTGCGGGAGTTTGCTTTCAATTCTTCATCATTATGACCGACAATAACACGAACATCAATAAACGCGATCTCGCGTCACTCGCGCAGAAGCTAATGGTTTTGCTAAAAGTGCAGGTGACCGATAAATTCAGTGAAGACCTTCGTCTGCGACCTGAATATCCAACGCTCCTCGCTGTGTCGAATTCACTGCGAGAGATCAATGTGAAAAATCTGGTCGTAAGCCTGACAACTGATCAACTCGGTGACATTCCATTTCCCTGCATTGCTCAAATGCGTTCCGAAGAGTCATCTTTTATTATTATACAGAGAATGTCCGAAGGACGGATCCATTTCTTAACCGAACGTCAGCAGGAAAGATCCGTCGGCATTGCAGACTTCTCAAATGAATGGACGGGTGTGTTGCTGGTAGCGGAAGTAAACGATCGTTCAGGTGATGTCAACTTCAGGGAAAATAAAAGACTCGAATTTCTATCACGCGCCCGACGCGTATCGGCTGCCGCGCTTTTCTTTGCCGTGTTGCTGCTGACACTCTCTTTAGATCTGTCATTTGCCATTCCCGTTCTCTTCAGTGCAATAGGGTTAGCACTCGGCATTGCTCTTCTCATGGAGAACCTGGGTCAAAATAATTTACTCGCCGATGTCGTTTGCGGCACTTCATCAGATACTGGTTGCAAAGCAGTGATGAACTCGTCGGTCTCAAAAATATATGGCGACATTTCCTTAGCCGAGATTGTAGTAATCTTCTTTGCTGGTACACTCTTATCCAACTTGTTTCTCTTAACCGCCGGAAAGCCGGCGTTGAATTCTGTTCTCTTCATGCTTTTCATTCTAAGCGCGCCTGTCACCCTGTTCTCCATTTACTTTCAGTGGAGAATTATTAAATCATGGTGCGCGCTGTGTTTAGGAGTAACGTCGGTGTTGTGGGTGGAGCTATCTTTTTATGCTGCCAATTTTCCGAAGGTTTGGTTCTCACCTTCTGAATTTATACCAGTTGCAATCGCATTCCTGCTTTGCCTGTCTACCTGGTTTGTCATAAGAAAATCAATTATGGAGGCCGGAAAAATTACTCCACTCAGAAAATCACTCTATAAATTCAGCAAGAGCCAGGTGGTCTTCGATGCACTGTTGCAAGGCCGAAATCAAATTTCTTCAGCGATGGATGACGCCATTGTCATGGGAAATCCAGACGCCACCAATACGATCACATTCGTTTCGAGTCCTGCCTGCGGTCCATGCGTTGAAGCACATCACGAGATCGATTCATGGCTGAATCAATGTGGTGATGAAATAAAGATAGCTTTTCGTTTTGCCGTGAACCCAGACCGCAGCGGTGGAGACAACGTTGCCAACACGATCGCCAGGAACCTGATCAGTCTCTCGTTGAATGGTGATAAAGTTAAAATGCAGAAGGCAATGGCAAGCTGGTATTCTCATCCAAGACCCGACGTCAATGATTGGCTCTCTTCGTTGCCAGCACAATTACATCCCGAAACCGAGTCGGAATTTAACCGTCACCACGACTGGTGCCTGAAACAAAACGTGAGGACAGTTCCTGCGGTGTACTTTAATGACCGGCAAATCCCACGTGAGTTCTTATTCAAAGACTTTGAAAATATTCTGAAAGTTAAACTCAGTGAAGTCTGAAACCCGATCCTCTTGAAACGATTTCCCTTCTACAAACAATTTGAAACGATGGACTGCGGTCCCACGTGTCTGCGAATGGTGGCACGGCACTATGGACGCAGTTACTCAACTCAGGAGCTGCGGGAAAAGGCTTTCATTTCACGCCAGGGTGTTTCAATGTTTGGACTGGGCGAAGCTGCCGAAGCAATCGGTCTTCAGACCGCATCCGTGAAGATCACTTTCGATCAGTTAAAAGATGAAGCACCACTGCCGTGCATCGTACACTGGAATCAAACTCACTTTGCAGTCGTATATAAGATCCGCAAAAATGAAGTGCATGTTGCCGACCCGGCAGTCGGACTGATCAAATATTCTATCGACGAATTTCTAAACAGCTGGCTTGCCACAAAAGACAACGGGCATTCTGTTGGCGTTGCGTTGCTGCTTGAACCAACGCAGGAATTTCATCGAAGAGATACAGAATTTGAAGCGCCATCGAAAGCAAGCTTTGGCTATCTCTTCGGATATCTCACAACACAGCGAAGTCTTATCGTTCAACTTTTTGTTGGACTATTTCTTGGAAGTATGATCCAACTGGTACTGCCGTTCCTCACGCAGTCGGTGGTGGATGTGGGTATTCGGACCAGGAATATCAATTTCATTTATCTTATCCTTATAGGACAACTGATGTTGTTTCTTGGTCGCACGGTTGTCGATTTCTTCAGACGCTGGATCTTACTTCATCTCAGCGCTCGTTTTAACATCCAGATCATATCGGATTTTCTTGTCAAGCTCATGAAGCTTCCGCTTTCGTTCTTCAGCCAGAAAACGGTGGGCGATCTTCTCAGGCGGATCGAGGACCACACCAGGATCGAACATTTCCTCAGTGCATCGTCGTTGAATATTCTTTTCTCTGTATTCAACCTCGTCGTCTTCGGGTTGGTGCTTTTGTTTTATAACATTCCAATCTTCATTACATTTTTTGCGGCGAGTGTAATTTATGTTGCCTTCGTGCTGGTATTCATGAAGCGGCGCCGGTCGCTCGATTACAAGCGCTTCAACAAGATGGCCCGCAATCAAACAGGCCTCATTCAGCTTATCCACGGCATGGCCGAGATAAAGCTCAATAATTGTGAAAGAGAAAAACGGTGGGAATGGGAACGCGTGCAGGCATCGCTCTTTCATCTGAATGTGAAAAGCATGCAGCTTCAGCAATACCAGGATGCCGGAAGCACTTTTATCAACGAAGTCAAAAATATTTTTATTACGATCATGGCCGCACAGGCTGTTATTGAAGGACAAATGACACTCGGCATGATGATGTCGGTTCAGTACATCATCGGCCAGCTCAATACTCCCGTAAACGACTTCGTAAGTTTTTCCCGCGAACTGCAGGATGCCAGGATGAGCCTCGAACGCATTGGAGAGATCCATAAAGTACAAGATGAATCCTCCTCGTCATTACCAAACACACATTTCACACCGCAGGGAGAAGGCAGCGATTTAAAGATCGATCATCTGTCATTTAGCTACGAAGGTCCAAATTCGCCGAAAGTACTCGATAACGTCAGTCTTACCATTCCATTCGGAAAAGTTACCGCGATAGTAGGACCAAGCGGAAGCGGCAAGACAACGCTGATGAAGTTGCTGCTGAAGTTTTATGAACCAACGGGAGGCAAGGTCGTTCTTGGGAATACTGAATTAAAACACATACCAGCCGACCGGTGGCGCTGGCGCTGCGGAGCGGTAATGCAGGATGGATATATTTTTGGCGATACAATTGCACGAAACATAGCATTGTCATCAGAAGATGTGGACATGGAGAAGATCGTTCGTGCAGCGCAGGTTGCTAACATTCATAATTTCATTAACGAGTTGCCGCTTGGTTATCAAACAAGGATGGGGAGTGATGGAATGACTCTTAGCCAGGGGCAGAAACAACGACTGCTGATAGCAAGGGCCGTTTACAAAAACCCGGAATTTCTATTCTTCGACGAGGCGACCTCGGCACTCGATGCCAACAACGAAAAAACAATCGTGGAAAATCTTGACGAGTTCTTTGCAGACAAAACGGTGCTCGTTATAGCTCACCGTCTCAGCACAGTAAAAAATGCCGACCAGATCATTGTCCTCGATGAAGGTAAGATCGTGGAGTTCGGTACTCACGAATACCTCACAGGCCAACGCGGTGCATATTTTGATCTCGTAAAAAATCAATTAGAACTAGGAGTTTGATATGACAGCAGATCGCAGCGAAGAAATGCAGGACATTATCTCGCGCACTCCGGGTGGAGTTGTGCGTTACGGCACATTCGCGCTACTACTGGTGTTTACCATCTTATTTATCATAGCCTGGTTCGTACGTTATCCCGACGTTGTTGAAGCTGACGTGATGTTAACAACTACGCCGTCGCCCGTTACAATCGTGTCTCGTCTTCCGGGACGACTACATCTTATATTAAAAGAGAATGATAAAGTCAGCGAGGGTGATCTTATCGGGTACATAAGATCGAATGCCTCTGCCGACGATGTACAGGAACTCGACCGGGTGGTGGACCAGATGTTGACTGGTGATGTCGATGCTGAAGGAATTAACAGCCTGTCGGTTTCATATAAGCCTGGTGATATTCAACCGGCACTTGCTTCATTCATTACCCGCCAGAACGAGTATACAGTCTTCGTTAGAAATAAAATCGAAGAAAGACAGGAAGCGCAATTGCAAAAGCAAGCAGTTATCTACAATAAGCTTCTCGATAACCAGGCCGGAAAGCTGGAGCTGATGAACCGTGAGTTGATGTTAGGAAAAGAGAAATTTATAAGCGACTCGATTCTTTATACGAAACAAGTGATCTCGAAGAACGATTACAATGCGTCGAGTAGCATCTATCTTCAACAGCGAAGAGTGTTTCGAAGTGCAGAAGCTGAGGTTATAGCCACTCAACTACAGCTTACTGTTTTATCGAAGCAGATAGAAGAGACAGAAGCATCTCGACAAACAAAAAAGAATCAACTCGAAACAGCTGTTGTTGAAGCTTTAAAAGAATTACAGGCGCAGGTTAAAAAGTGGAAAGACAACTATCTTTTCATTTCCCCGATGAATGGCACGGTGGCTTACCTGCAACCGCTGGAAAACAGCCAGGCTATTGAATCCGGTAAAAATCTTTTTTCAATTGTGCCCGATGGTAAAAATGTGGTTGCGAGGGCAGAGTTGCCGCTGGCGGGAGCCGGCAAGGTAAAAGTTGGTCAGCGTGTTAACATGAAGCTTGACAGCTATCCCTATGAGCAATTTGGAATGCTGACCGGAACGGTAAGTAGTATTTCTCTCCTGCCCAACAATGATCGCTACCTGGTAACACTTGATTTACCACAGGGAATGTCAACGACTTATCATACCGATCTGCCGTTCCGGCAGCAGCTTAAGGGTAGGATCGAGATCATTACCGAGGATTTGAATGTTCTTGAAAGAATTTTTTACCAGTTCAGAAAATTGTTAATGACACGGTAGATTCGCGTGGGTGTCTAACTTTGCCCCCATGAACGAATTCATCGCATTCATTTTACAATTCACCCACTTAACTCAACAACAAATTGAGTTGATCTCAAAGAAGGGCACTGAGGTGGAAATTGCTAAAGACGAATATTATTGGGAGGCAGGAAAAATTGTAAAGAACATCGGGTTCATAAAGGAAGGTGTCCTTCGAGTGTTTTACTATACAAAGACAGGAGAAGAGAACACACGCTACTTTATTGACGAAAATCATTTGATCTTAGATGGACCGGATAACGACGGCGAATATACACCTTCAGAATATCTGCAAGCTGCTACGGACTGCCAACTCATCGTGTTTTCAAAAAAAGACTGGCAAGAGATTTCCGACACGATAATAGACTGGGACAGGGTCATCCAAAAAATAATTAATAAACAGCATTCTGAAAAACTGGAGAGAAGAAGTCCTTTGGTTTCGCAGGATGCCGCTACGCGTTACCTCGAGTTTGTAGAAAAATTCCCGACGCTGGTCAACCGAATCCCGCTTTCTTATATCGCTTCCTACCTTGGGATCACACAATCTTCATTAAGCCGGATAAGGGCAAGTATTCAATAGATCTTTTTGCCATTTGGCAAATGATGTCATTTTCTGTTCTGCAATCTTTCGGGATTAAAATCAACAAACATGAAAACGAGAAAATTGGGAAATAGCGGGTTAGAAGTATCTGCAGTTGGTTACGGTTGCATGGGATTAAGCTTTCCCGGTGCGCCCGAAAGAAAAGACGCTGTCGGCATAATTCGTTCAGCCTACGAACAGGGTGTTACTTTTTTCGATACAGCGCAAGCATATGGAGACAACGAAGAATTAGTTGGAGAAGCACTTCTCCCCTTTCGGAAAAAAGTTGTCGTTGCCACCAAGTTTGGTTTTAAAGATGGCAAGACTTTAATGGGAATGGACAGCCGGCCCGAAAACATTCGTGCTGTTGCGGAAGCATCTTTGAAGAGACTAAAAACCGACTACATCGATATTTTTTACCAGCACAGGGTTGACCCCAACGTTCCCATTGAAGACGTTGCAGGCACGGTAAAAGACTTGATACGCGAAGGAAAAGTGAAACACTTCGGTTTATCTGAAGCATCCTCTGAAGTCATTCGCAAAGCCCACGCAGTTTTAGCCGTTACAGCTTTACAAAGCGAGTACTCCATGTTTTATCGTGATCCTGAAAAAGATATCATTCCCACATTGGAGGATCTCGGAATTGGTTTCGTTGCATTTAGTCCTTTGGGGAAAGGATTCTTAACAGGCTCTATCACCGCCGACACAAAGTTTGATGCGAAGGATCCAAGAAATTTATACCCAAGATTCTCTGAAGAAAACAGGAAGAACAACCTCGCATTGGTAGATCTCTTGAATGTAATCGCGAAAGACAACAACGCATCACCAGCTCAAGTTGCTTTAGCCTGGCTCTTATCACAGAAGTCTTTCATCGTTCCAATACCAGGCACCACGAAGTTGAATCGCCTGACGGAAAACATCGGCGGCGCAGGCATCGAATTGAATCCAGGTGAATTGAAGAAAATCAATGATGCACTTGCAACGATAAAGATCACGGGAGAACGATATCCTGCACAAATACAGGAAAAGGTTGGGAAGTAAGCCGGGGTGGGATCAGTCGTTCCTCAACGCGTTCACCGGGTTCGCCGACGCTGCCTTCAAAGAATTGAACAGCACCGATAACAACGCCAGCACCAACGCCGAGATCCCACCCAATGCAATCACCAATGGTGACAATGAAATGTGGTATGCAAAACCCTGTAACCACAAGCTCATCACTTTCCAGGCAATAGGCGCCGCGATCACGAAAGCGATCAACACCAGGAACACGAAGTCTTTGGTGACAAGACCGAGAACGCTACTTACCGTCGCTCCAAGTGCTTTGCGGATCCCGATCTCTTTTGTTCGTTGCTCCGTTGTGTAAGAAACAAGGCCAATCATTCCAAGGCATGAGATGAGGATGGCGAGCGAAGCAAACAGGCTCAGCGTTTGTCCCATCTTCAGGTCCTGGCGATGCAACGCTGCAAAAGATTCGTCTAGGAAGAAATAATCGAAAGGATAATCTGAGAATTCGCCCCACGTCGACTCAAGATCTTTTAGTACAGATTCTACCTGCGAACGTTCTGCCTCTACCGAAAAGAATGAAAAGGCATCGGGTTTCCAGCCGAGCAATACTGTTCCGGCAACAGAGTCGCGCAACGACCACGTGTTGAAGTTCTCCACAACACCAACAACTTTACCTTTGATCTTATCAAGAGCGATATCGGCACCTAGCGCTTCTTCATTACTGGTGAAGCCCATCTCTTTCACCGCCGACTGGTTTATAATAAACGACGAAGCTGTATCGGTAGCGAACTGACGATCGAGATCACGACCTGCCACAATCTTATAACCGTGTGTTGAAAGGAACTCCGGGTCTGCCACGTAAGTGTACGCACAATAGTTATCTTTTAATCGCGGAGTACTGAAGCAATACGTAGCCGAACCTTTCGATGGAAGATTCGATTCGCCCGCTGCATTCTGAACTCCCTGGATCGCCGCTACTTTTTCACGGAATGCAGCATACTTATTTTTGATCTCCTTGTTGAGTGGAAGAACAATAACACCATTGCCAACCGAGCCGGATGATTGGCGGACATAATCCATCTGCTGGAAGACCACAAATGTTGAAGTCAGCAATATGATAGAAATTACAAACTGAAGTACGACAAGACTTTTGCGAAGACGTCCTAATGACCCACGGCTCCCTGAACTGCTCTTCATTACCGACGCAGGCCGGAAAGAAGAAAGAAAAAATGATGGATACAGCCCGGCACACAACGTTGTGATGAACACAATGATCGATCCGAACAACAGCAGGTCCAGCCATTGACTATTGTTGAAGTTAATCGCCTTGCCTGTAAAATCATTGAATGAAGGAAGCAGTAGCACCAGCAACACGACAGACATCACTGTTGCGAACAGTGTATAAAAGAAAGACTCACCCATAAATTGAACAATCAGTTCCTGTCTTTGTGCTCCCATCGTTTTTCGCAAACCAACTTCCTTCGCGCGACGCAACGAGCGTGCCGTTGCCAGCATCATGAAATTGATACATGCAATCAGAAGTACGATGGCCGCAATAGCAGAGAACACATAAACCGATGCCATGCTTCCATTGGCTTCAAACTCCGCACGCAATGCCGACTTCAAATGAATCTCCGTGAGCGGTTGAATGCCAACTTCGTACCATGCGTCGGAGCCCATATATTTTTTAGAATATCCGATTAACTTGCTGCTCAGCGTTGTTGCTTGCGATGCATCATTCAATAAGACGTATGTATAAACCATGTGGAAGCCACCCCAGTTGTCGAGCTGTATCTTCCTCGAACTCAACGATGCGATCATGTTCGCTTTGATGTGTGAGTTAGAGGGAATGTCTTTCATGATGCCGGTGATCTCCATCGTTACCAGCGTGCCGTTGTTCTCGAAATCAGCCTCCAGTGTTTTGCCGAATGCTTCACCGTCGCCAAAATATTTTCTGGCCATCGACTCGCTGATGACGATGGTATTCGGACGCTGCAATACCTTTTCGGGATTGCCTTTCAATAGTGGGAATGAAAATATCTGGAAGAAGGTTGAGTCGGCGAAGACAAATCCATGTTCAGAAACTCTTTTATCACCATTCACGATCAACACTTTCTCTTCGGAAGATTTATTGATCCTTGTCGACTTTTCTATCTCAGGAAAATCGTGGACCAGCGTCATGCCGGGCCCGAAGGAACCGTTGGCGTTAGTTGCCTGGCTGTCGCCGTCGGTAGCAAACGTAACGCGATAGATCCTGTCTTTATTAATATGGAACTGGTCGTACGACAGTTCATCATCAACATAGAGGTAAAGAAAAAAGCAGCAGGCAAGCCCGAGTGTGAGACCGAACAGGTTGATAAAAGAATAACTTTTCGTGCGCTGGAGGTTGCGCAGGGCGAGCTTGAAGTAGTTTTTGAGCATTCGGATAGGCTTTACCGAAGGGGAAACTACGATCGCGGGAAATGGTTACGCCATGGTCTTTTTTTGTTGCCTAAGTAGTTGCACCTTCAATCGCCGTAGAATTGATCAGGTTATGATTACTATCATCGCGATAATTTTGACAGTCGTTATAATAAAGCTGCTTTATTCGTTTTTCAAAAAAACGAGAAACCCTCACCGTCAGTAACAGGAAAACAGAGCTTGAAAATTCTTTGGAACCTCTCAAGCCAATGGTGTTCCGAAATGTTACCGTCAGCAAGGAAGTTTCATCTGGGCTTAAAGATTATCCCTCTGGTGCCGGACGTGGTGATGTTTTTCTTTTGCCCGGTTGCCTCCTGATCATCGAAGATGAAAATGTGTATAGCTTCCCGGCATTAACACTCACAATGCTCGCGACGGATTGGCAAAACACACCTAATCTTTTTGCAGAAAAAGTTGCTCTCGAATCAGTGGAGTTCAAAGAGTCGGCAAACGGAGTAAGGATTGTGCAAATGGTTGGTTATGACACGAAATACAAACACAGAAAATACAGTGTCGCGATTTATAATCTTACTGCCGAAGCATTTAGAAGTTTGAAAGTGATTAAGGAATGGGTTCTTAAATGATCACTCCTGGATTCGTTTCTTGTCGATAAAAATTGCCGCTTTCATTCCTTATTCAATCACAAATAACTTAACCACCACTTCCCTTTATTTTTTCCCTTATACTCATCAAACCATCGGCACAACGGATACAAGCTCGCGATGACAAAGATCCAAACCGCAAACACAACCCAAAGATCGAAGCCATAACCATGGAGATCGGGATTGCCTGATATCCATGACTTCAATATCATTTTTCTCCATCCGAAGCCTGCAACTTCAGCAAGGATCAAGGCTATGATGTGAATAAGGTAAAGATGGATCACATAATAAAAGAATGGAACGCGACCGAACGTGCTGAAGAACGACGATACCCGTCCACGCATATTTTCACTTCGCGCAAGAAAGATAAGTGCAGGCCCAAGTGTTATCAGCAAATACAAAAGCGATGGCGGATACTTTGTCACATTCAGGAACGACATCGCAGTTTGAACAGGCGTGTCATATACCGACCATGGATTTGGATCGCCATAAACATTGATCCAACGCAAAGCGAAGAATATAACGATCGAAATGATCCCGATATTCTGAAGAAGCTTTCTTCTGTGCGTGGGATCAAAACCCGGATCGTATAACCATCCCACACCATAACCCAACGACATCACCGCAACCCATGGCACCAGTGTATATTCAATGGTGAGCTGCACGGACGGAGTGAGCTTGAAGAGATTAGGATCATGGATGATCGACCACAAATAACTTCCGGGGAAGTGTACACCGTCGAGCGCATTGTGCCCAATGATGATCGTTACACATATTGCAATAATATACTTTGGTTGCAAATAGATCATCAAAGCCATGAAGATCATGCTCACACCAAGCGACCATATCACGACTAACTCGGGATTATGAAAACCCGGATCGAAATACCAGGCGAAGTTCAGGATGGTGAACTCAAGAAAAATAAGCCATAGTCCTCGTTTGATGAGAAACTTCGACAGCTCGCCTTTCGTCATTTTCCGGCCTGCGAGATATGCTGAGATGCCGGCAAGGAAACTAAAGACAGGCGCACAGAAGTTGGTGACCCAACGCGTGATAAATAAAAGAGGATAAGTCAACGCCGGATCCGTCGGGTTATAAACGGAAGCATCGGCGTGTATGTAGTCACGCACATGATCGAGACCCATTACGATCATCACTATTCCCTTGAGCAAGTCGAGAGAATAAACGCGGTTGCTTTGCTGCATCTAAAAGAATAACGTTATTGCTTCACCGCCCACGCCATTCCATCGGGGTTACTGCCAACCTCGAGACGACCTGTAACTTCAAGTTTTTTGAGATCAATAATTGCAATGTTGTTGTCGGGAGAACAGGCAACAAATGCCCTCGAACCATCGGGCTGCATGAGAATTCCCGAAGCGCCCTTACCGACTTTCAATTTCTTTACCAACGATCGCGTCTTCGTATCGTAGATGTATAATTCGCCAGTGGATAGACTCGAGATAAATGCAAGCTTGCCATCCGGTGTAAACTTCAACCGGTTAGCGCCCATCGCTTTGGCATCCAACTTCGCATCTCCCTTTTTTCTTTTGAGATCAACAATGGTAATAGTGCCATCTTCACTTGCAGCAGTCCAAAGCTCGCTGCCATTTGGTAACACATCAAATCCTTCCGCTCCTCTCGATGCAGGAACGACAGTCTGGATCCACTCATGGCGAGGCTTCGCGTTTGGCGGAGCCATTTGTCCGGGCTGGATCAATGTGTCGGAAAGAATACTTACAGTTCCCGAAGAAACGTTGGTTGTATAAATATTCTTTGCATCAGGCGTAACATAGATCATGTGTGTTCGGTCCTGGCCGGTGCCCATACTCCAATCCAGTTTGCCTGTTGCGGGGTCGAAACGACCAATTGCTTTCGAACCTTCAGCAGTGAACCACACTTTGCCATTCACGAAAGTAACGTCGTGCGGACCGAAGAGCGGACGTGTGTCGATGTTAGGCAACGGCTTCCGTTCCACGAGGTCGATCACATTTATTTCGTACAACGAACCTCCGCCATAAATTGCGACGTATGCTCGTTTGCCATCTGGCGATGCGATGATCTCGTGCGGATCTTCACCGACAGGAACACGCGCGAGCACTTTCAGAGTTACCGGATCGACAATGGACAATGTATGATCGCTCTTGGAGAGAGCCAGCAACAACAAGCCTGGTGATTGCTGGGAAAAGCAGTTGATTGTTAAAATCAAAAAAGCGCTTACCAGGAGCAGGCGCGCAGATTGTGAGTTCGGGTTCATAGTTAATGCGTGTTGTACAAAGCCGAAGTTAGGCGATAAAATTAAATAAAATCTTAAACAACTTTTAAATTAAAAGTACTTTTCGTTACTTTGGAGGGACGATTAACACACACGGTCATGAAAATCTCACGAAAAAAATTTGTCGCCCTTTTTATAACCTGCGGCTTCACCTTCCTCTTTATCTATAACCTGGTTATCACATCGGTAGTAAAGCTCATTCCTGGAAGTGTAGAGTCTTTTATGGGAACTGAATCGTTAACGGGATGGAAGAGCGTTGTGGCGACAGCCTTGTATCCTGTGAAAATTATTTTGGGAGGCCCGATGCTGCCACTTCTCAACCTGCCAGATCCTCCCCCTCCGTTCCTGGTTATCGGGTTTGTTTTATACTGGAGTTTTCTCGCCCTCGTGATCTATTATGTGATTGGAAGAACAAAGCGCTCGCAACCGACAACGTGATGTGCTAGCCTGGTTTGTTATTCGCCTTTTGCTGCCCTTGAGGTAATGCACTTCCTTTTCATGATCTTTCTTCGCATCGTTCATGTTGTTGATCTGGAGTGCGATCAGGATCCGTCGTGTTTTATTCGAATATTCTTATGAGAAGGGTAGAATAGAAAAGTGATCTCTCGTACTTCAAAGGTGATCTCACGTACCCATTTGGTGCAACTCCTCCACGGCATAAATCGTGATAGCATCAAATTTAAAACACAAACAAACATTACTACTCGTTCTATGAAAACGTTATTACAGATCTCGATCCTGGTGCTTGCAGTCGCGTTCCTGTCGTCGTGCGACGGCAACGATGGAGACCCAGGCCCCGCCGGACAGGAAGGTTCACAAGGCGCTAAAGGCGACAAAGGAGATAAAGGAGACAAGGGCGACCAGGGAGAAGCTGGAGAACCTGCCACAACGAAAAGTGGATTCATCTCCGGCACACTCACCGGAACACGCAGAGACAAGACACCATTCCAGGAGACATTTAAATATGAATACCTGAGCGATAACGACGGCTTTAACACCAACGACTTGTTGAATGTTTCCCGGTCAAGCGAAGATCTTGGTCGTTATGGCTACATGTACCTGCAACTCGCGTTCACAGAAAAGAACAACCCCGCGTTGCCAATATTCACCAACTATTTTTCATTCAATTTATCGAAAGAGCTTTCTCCAAGCCAGCTTTTTGCTTTCAATGCATCTTTCGACGGGATTAATACTCAAGAACCCACTACAGTTCAATATCCACTTTCAATAGCGAACAACAACGATTATCAAATCGACTACCATCGTGCATTCAAAATAACTCAGAATGGCATTACTTACTATGGCGCACTTACTGATGACGACTCATTCGTTTTCTATACACTGGACAACAAGGTTGTTCATTACTCGAACACAGGCGTAACAACCGGCAACTATAAAAAGTATCCGTTGGTAAACGTCACCGATGCAGCGGGTAACGAGGTAGACGCAGGCGCATTTGCCGGCACCAATTTTTACTACAAGCTTACCGGCCAGGGGAGCTACATCGAAGATGAAAACGGCGCCAACCTGTCGGGACTGGAGACCTGGGACTTCAGCGAAACTATCAGCAACTACCATTACAACGCAACGGAGGGTATCGTAACATTCAATTACTCGATCGATATTCCCGGTCCTCTTAACTCATCGGGACGTTTTGCAACGTTGACGGGTTCGGCAGAAGTAAAAGTTTACGACGAGATCTTGTCGAGGACAACAGGCGGTAATTAAAAAAACAGAGGAGTGCTTCACGCAAAGGGTGTAAAGATCTTACACTTCTTTGCGTGATTTTTTATTTTAGTCGAAGGTTACGCGCAATTTGCTGTCCCGATTGAGATCCTAATATTATAAACTCACGCCTGGCATTGTCGCGGGTTGTTACATACACCTTCCCATCGTGAGAATAGTATCCCATCCCCCACTTCTTCGTCGCATCATGATCTGCTTTCGTGATGTCGCGCCGGTTGATAATGAAATTGGCGTTATTGGTTCTCAAAAAAGAATCAGAGAGCAGGTCAACATCTTTTAGTCGCTCTATATATTTCATGTCCATGTACGAATATGGATTTTGAAGATCGCCATCGATGGCCAATGGAAGAAGGTCAATAGTAGGATCTGAACTTTTAGCGCCAATTAATCCATGAACCTTAATGCCAATGAGTTTTGTGTCTGTTATGAGGATCAGGAATGTTCTATTGAGAATGAGCCAGTGATATTCCATGGCTACGAAGTGGTTCTCAGGGGTGAAATGAAATTCTTTGATTTTCATCGGCTGCGTACTATTTGAAGATGCGCTTATCAAACGGGAATTTCTCCATGGAAATGATTTTAATTCTCGTAAAATCCGGATGTTTTGGATTAACCAATAAATTATAATCCCCCAAAGTTACGGCCGATGGTATTTGTAACACACAATACTTATTCTCCGCAACGAATCTATCACCTATAGTCTGGGTTGTAATTGGATGAGGAAATGCATTCCAGTCTGCCGGCAGATCGGCAACGTTAACTTTTTGAAGGGAAATATCGTCTGGAATAAAAATGCCCACCATCATATAATCACCAGGTAACGTTGCCAGTGTGAAATGTACAGCAACTTCAGCCATTGCCAGCGAACGATTACTTGCGGTATAGAGCATCTCAATGCCAATAGAGTTCCATCGTGCGCCCTTGATAGCAGCACCCGTACCAGATAAAGGAGCCGCATATTTCTTTCTCGACAGGCGGTACGCTTCCATCAGGCTAATATTCCATAATTGATCCTGGTCAATTCGCCAACGACTAATTCCTTTCCGTACGAATCTTTCAATAGTTCGATAGGACTGAGACTTCCGAGAGAAAAATTTGGGGTTTCAAGCCAAAGCTTAAATTTATCCATGTCTTCAAAGGTGTCGAGTCCAATTTTCGTGACCTCTGCCATCTCTATTATTTTTTCGGATTGAATAGGTCTGAAGCTTTTAGAGTTCACCTTGTACCTATGCAGTGACTTCGTTGAGATGTCTAAAAAATCTGCCCAGTTCTGTTCGGTGAAGGGCGTAAGGTTTTGTATCAGGCTAAAAAGAGAATAGGTAACTCCTTCCCTGATAACCAGTATCATTAGTAATCTATCGGATAAGAATTCCGAATAGCCAACGTACTTCTTACTGGACAAGAGCTTATTATCAAACTTAGACCGTCGGATAATATTTGAGATCTCCCTGTCAAGCTTGTGTTTCATTTCACCGGATAAAGCAGTCATAAAATTCTATGGACATTTGTCCACAAAAATAAGACAATTTTCCATTCCTTCATAGCCGCTCGGCCGCCAGGAGATGGCCGTGGGCGGACTCCTCGTCCCATAACCGGCCAGCTGAACCGCAGCCATGATGGGAAATCAATGTGCATATTGCAATTTCCATTTCTGGCAGGAAATTGGACTACTACCGCCGAACCTGAACATATGCTAACATCCTATTTGCTCGTAGCCTGGCGCAACGCCCTCCGTCACAAAGTATTTTCGCTGATCAATATTTTCGGATTGTCGATCGGCATGACCGCCGTTATGCTCGTCTATTTCCATGTTCAATCGGAACGGAGCTTCGACAAATTTGGCCGCGACAGCGACCGCATCTATCGCGTTCCACTCTCCTACTATATCAATGGCAATTATGATCACGGCGATGCCGTAAATCATGCCGGGCTCGCCGCGGCGTTGAAATCAAATTTTCCCGAGATAGAAATTTCAGCACGCATCAATCCTTCCACCAACTGGTATGGCACAACCGTGGTCGGTTACGAAGATGAGTTCAAGTCAGTCCAGTTCAACGAGACCAAACTCTACTTTGCGGATCCTACATTCATACCGTTGTTTGGTTTCAGGATGATCGAAGGCGACGCTGCCACAAGTCTCGAAGAACCGAGGTCGTTGGTCCTCACTAAGAAAACTGCATTCAAATATTTTGGGAATGAACCGGCATTAGGAAAACCAATTCAAGTCAATGGCGAAGATTATAAAGTTACCGGCGTAATGGCGGATCTACCGCCCAATACTCATTTAGATTTTGAATTGCTCTCATCATATCCGCAAAAGGATTTTGCAAACAGTGAATGGGGATGGTCGCAATTCTTCACTTATGTAAAAGTTACTCCACAAGCCGATGTTGTTGCACTTGAAGCAAAGATCCCTGCATTGTTCGACGAACACGTGTGGCGTGATAAGTCGAAACCGGGAGACAGGACGGCACCGGCATTGCAGCCCATTTCTGAGATCCATCTGAAGTCGCACCTCGATCGTGAAATGAGAGACAATGGAAACGAACGAACGATCTATTTCATTGGAATACTGGGCCTCATGATCATGGCCATCGCGTGGATCAACTACATCAACATATCTACGGCACGTGCAATGGAACGCGCCAAAGAAGTAGGCATGCGAAAAGTTTCGGGTGCCACACGAAAGCAACTCGTTACACAGTTCCTTCTCGATGCTACACTCATCAATTGCCTCGCGGTAATACTAACTGCAGTGATTACTACAGCAATTCTTCCTGCGTATGAATTATTAACAGGTTCGCCGATCTCCGAAATTCTTTCCGTGGCCGGGGTTTGGAGCTCGTTCGCTTTTTGGGTGCTGCCGGTAGCCATATTCATCGCCGGTGTCGTGATTGTTGGTGTTTATCCCGCATTGCTTTTATCGTCATTCAAACCTATGTCGGTGCTAAAGGGAAGATTCACAAAGTCATCGACTGGTATCATTTTACGAAAAGGCCTCGTCGGATTTCAATATGTTCTGTCTGTGATACTCATCGCGGGAACGATCACTATTTCGCGCCAGGTAAATTTTATGCAGACGCAGGATCTCGGTTATACTAAAGAACAGATCCTGGTGGTGAAAGGTCCTACGGTTGCCGACTCAACGATCAATTCTCGATTCAGACAATTCCAAAATGAACAGGCGAAGTTGCCGGAGATCATTAAGATGGGCAGATCGCTCGATGTTCCCGGACGCGCAATGTTATTCATGAACCAGATCCGTCCATTCGGAACGCCATCGAACGAAGACATTGGCGCCTACGACATGATGATCGACGAGCAGTTTTTCTCCACGTATGAAATTCCATTTGTTGCGGGAAGAAACTTTTCGGAAGAAGACAGGTTTTCGTTTCCCGATTATCCTAATATCTCAACTGTGATCCCGCCCCGTGATCGTACTTTTCACCCGGAGAGAAATAAAATTATCATCAATGAAAGCCTGAGCAAGAGTCTTGGTTTCAAAAATCCCGAGGAAGCAATTAATCAGAAGGTGCGCTTCAGGCTTTGGAACGAATTCACCGGCGAGATCATCGGCGTTGTGAAGAACTATCACCAGCAATCGCTGCACAAGAACTATGAACCTATCTTTTATTATTACGGTGCTTTCGAACAATGGGGAAGCATCTCTATTCGATTGCAGACTACAGATCTTCCTGGAACTCTCGAGAAGATGAGGAAGAATTATGCGGCGGCATTCCCGGGCAATCCCTTCGAATATTATTTCGTAGATGAATATTTCAATGAGCAATACAATGTAGAACAAAAGTTTGAGCGCGTGTTCACAGTATTGACTACCGTCGCAATTTTCATTTCTTGTCTTGGATTGCTGGGACTTGGGATTTACAACGTGGCGCAACGCATTCGCGAGATCGGCATCCGCAAAGTATTGGGTGCACCAGTATCATCGATCCTGTTGCTCTTCTGTAAAGATTCGTTTTACCTGCTGGCCGTATCATGCGCTATTGCGCTTCCAATTGTCTGGATGGGAGTTCAATCGTGGTTAAGCACCTTCGCATTCCATATTGGAGTTGAGTGGATCATATATGTCGCGCCACCCTTGATGTTGTTGATCATCTCAACAGTAACAATCGTTGCGATCAGTATGCGTGCAGCGATGACAAATCCTGCGGAGACGTTGAGGACGGAGTGATCAATGATAACTTACTTTAGAGTTTTCGTCTGTCGGTCTACTACGAAGATCGTCTCGCCATGCAACATGCGGGCCTTCATCTGTTCGCTGATAGAACCTTCCATCGCAATCTGAACTTTGTTCGAAATAAGACTAAGGAGATCATCGATGGAGTTGATCATGTCGATGACAGAATAGCGCCCCGCAACAGACATCGTGGCCGACTTTCGCCTCTCGTTGTATGCAAATTGCATAGGATAGTTTTCCTTATTCGTTTCGTCTACTATTTTGATGGAGAGCATTTGACACTTTAATATGTATTGATTGAACGCAAAAAGCGTGCGCGATGACTACTTTCTTCGAAATGAGGTCAAATTCATAACAAAAGTGTCAAACGTCGATCTTTCCTCTCGTTACCACTGCTGTATAATTACACACACATTAGTCTTATCACGCAAAGCAAACTCTTTCGCTCCCCATGGACGAACCGTTACTCTATTCAAGTTTGGATGCAGGAACTGCGGGTGCGTCTTTGAAATTTTAGAATAAGCTTCTTCGATGTTGTCGGTATGAAGTCTTATCTCCGGTCTGTCTTTATCCGCATATTCTTTATTCTGAAATAAGAATACCGACAGGGTATCTTTATTAACAACACAGCATGGATTGGCGGACTTCAGATCATCATAACCTATCGTGAATTCTAAACAATCCACAAAAAGGTTGAGGCCATCCTTAATGTCCTCGAAAAAAATGTTGGGTACTAATTTTGTAAACTTCATTGACTACTCTTTTTTAATTTAAATGGCAGTGGCCTTGTCGAACACGCGGAAAAAATTCTCACCGGCAATTTGAATGATCTCTTTCTCTGAGAATCCCACTTTCAACAAAGATCCTACAACGGTATAAAGAAATCCTTCGCTCATATTGTCCCAGCTTTGATTTGTCTTTCTTCCGAATCGTTCGTTGGCATTATTCGGAGGCGCCATCTTTGTGTCGGTACCAATACAAACATGGTCGGCCCCCACTACATCTGCCATCGCTCTTATATTTGTCGCGTAATCTGATGGCGACTCCGCAAAATGCGTCCAAACTCCGATAACACCACCTGCGTTCGCAAAGATCTTAGCCTGCTCTTTGCTGATTAGCCTGGGCATCATCATCTTCGCCATCTTTTCGTTGGTTCCCAACTGTGTATTGAGTCCCGTGTGTGTGATCACCATTGGCTTCGACGAAACTTCAAGTGCCTTGTTAATTGCATCGTTACTGCAGTGCGTGAGATCAACGAGGATCCCGAGCCTGTTACTTTCTTTAATCGAATCGATACCGAGTGTGGTAAGTCCGCCGTATTGCGGCGTGTCTGTATAGATGTCGCCCATGGCTGGCGCTGTTTGACCATCGTGCATCAATCCTAAAATTCTTAATCCCCGGTCGTACGCGGTTTTTATTCGCTCAAGTTTTCCTTCTATAAAATGTCCGCCCTCTACCGACTGGATAACGATCTGCTTATTGCTCTTCTTTGCTTTTTTAATGTCCGAATAATTCAAAGCGCGGGTCAGGCCATTTGCCTTCAGCATCTCATCCATCTCATTCAGACTCGTTATGAATCTTTCGTAGGCTTCCCCTTCTTTGCTCAACGCAGGACGATCAACACAAAAGGTCATGCAGATGATGGTAAGTCCCGAAAGCTTTATCTCGTTTGCCAGGTCATACTTCTGACCTTTGAATTCCTCCGGTTTGAAGGGCACATCCATGTGATTGTGCGTATCGATCCCGGTGGACTTTGAAACTATATCTTTTACCTTCGGATCTGATTCCGGGTTCGCCCAGGAAGTAAAAGGATTGAACATCATCGCAGCACTTACACCCGATACTGTGGTGATAAATTTTCGCCTTGTCCATTCCTGGTTTAGATCCATAAGTTTTAAATTTAAAGCAAACGGTGTTATCGAAAGGCACCGGTTAACAACTTTTAACAATCTGCCCATGAACAAGCTTATTTCCGTTGCATTGACTTTAATGATCCTTCTGTCTTTTGCAATTCATGTACGTGCAACCGATATCAAACCAACCGGAAATTATAAACAGGTTATCGAAGGCTTCGATTGGGGACCTGCGGTAAATAAAGTAATCCTGAGTCTCGATGATACAACGTCGTTCGTAAATGCGGGCGAATATCTCGTCTTTGCTTCACGCAAATCGCAAGTATCTGAGATCGCAAAAGATCAATCATCCGGTCAACGCATCGTGGTGCATGCTTACGTATCCGATGAAGGTGGTGGCAAGGTGAAGACAGGGAAACACATCACGCTGGTGCTCGCCGTTGGGCCAAACTTACCGATCGGCTCACCGATCCAATATTCCAGGGGCAAGGGAAACCAGTGGATCGACTATCAACTTACCATCGTCAACAATAAGTCGCAGCGTGTTTGGGATAATCCGGTCGGTAAGATCATGGTGCTGATCGATGAATTCAACCTCGCGGGCAAATACAAATACAACGATGCGCTAACGATGTCGTACGCGTCGTATGCACCAAAGACCAACAAAGAAAAATATCCGCTCATCATTTGGCTTCATGGTGGTGGCGAAGGTGGTGTTGATCCAACGATCCCGTTGCTTGGAAACCTCGCTGCGAATTATGCCTCTCCTGGAATACAATCTATTTTCGAGGGAGCTTATGTACTGGTACCACAATGTCCCGGTGCGTGGATGCACAACGGCCAGGGCGTAACAACGTGGGGAAAGGAGAACGATATTTATAATGAGGGATTGATGGCGTTGATCAAAGACTACGTTAAAACGAATTCTAAAGTAGATGCAAGTCGCATTTACGTAGGCGGATGTTCTAACGGTGGATACATGGCGTTGAAGTTAATGCTTCTCTATCCCGATTATTTTGCGGCTGCATACATCAGCTCGCTGGCATATCAGTCACAATACATTACCGACGATGCGCTGGCGAAAATCAAAAAGCTTCCCATCTGGTTTGTTCACTCAAAAGATGATCAAACAACGAAAGCAGATGAGACAGTACTACCGGTCTATAAAAGATTAATTGCCGCCGGCGCGAAGAATGTTCACCTGACTCTTTATGAACATGTTTACGACGTCACCGATTTCTTTGGTGGAAAAGATTATCAATACAACGGACATTGGTCGTGGGTGTATCTGCATAAGAATTTACCAAGAGAAGATTTCGATGGTTCGCCAGTGAGAGTTAATGGAAGGCCGGTAAGTATTATGGAGTGGATGGCGATGCAGAAGAGGTAAGGATCAGGTCCGGTTTTCCGTACAAAGCTAAATTCGATTGACAGCCGGTGTCAATTTAACGTCATATTTTTGTGGTGCGAGATGAACTCAATTGCCAACAATTAAAACTCATTGTAATGCGCGCAAAAGATAAACGGCTTCATATCCTGCTCAAAGTTCTCAGAATAGGCTCCACTGCCCTGGCCCATTGGTTGACACTACATAATTTTTTGCGCATCTTTGTTGATACTGACATCAGTAATTATTACAAGATGGTGGGATTCAAGTACAAGAAATCTGTACAAGCACTCAATTTTTTTGCACAACAAGAAGGCGGCAAGATCAACAAGATGAAGGCGCTGAAATTACTTTGGCTTTCCGATAGGGCTCATTTATGGAAGCACGCCCGACCAATAACCGACGATACTTATTTTGCAATGAAGTTTGGTCCCGTGGCTTCAGGATCAAAGGACCTAATCGAGGAAAGTGATTTTATTGAATCTCAAACTGAAAAAGACTACACTAATAAATATTTAAAAAGGCTGGATAATCTTCAATATTCGTCAACTGGCGAGATCGATGATTCCGTTCTCTCGCGAAGCGAGATTGAAGCATTGACGATCGTTTACGGGGAGTTCGGCAAAATGAGCCAGTTCGACCTAAGCGACCTATCACATATTTTCCCTGAATGGAAAAAATATGAATCAGAAATTAAAGCAGGTGGCGTACGGTATGAAATGAAGCTCGTGGATTTTTTCGATGCGCCTTTGAAGGATTTTAATGTATTCAAGAAGTTATCTGAAAACGCTAAGCTCGCGAAGGAAATCTTTATTCAAAACGCGTCAATTTCAAATTTCTAGGTCAGCAAAAAGCAAATGTTTTCGCCCGACGATTTTCTTAAACAGATCGACGAACGTCGGGTATATTATTTTTCTTCACAACAATTAAACACTGAAGATCCACATTACTTTATCTGTATTACAAAAACAGATCATGATAACTTAATGGCTTTCGTTTGTTGCACAACGCAGTTCGAAAAGCGGGCGAAATTTCATGAAATCTCAGGATACCCTGGCACGTGTCTGGTCCGAATTAAAAGCACGCCGGAAAATGGTTTGACCAAAGAGTCGTATGTGGATTGCACAAGAGTATTTCAGTTTACAGGCAGTGAATTTAAAACCAAGTATCAAAATGGTTCGTTAGTATTCAAAGGTTCGCTGGAAGAAGTGTACTTTGAACAAATTCTGATTGGAGTAAAAGATAGCCCTACTACTGATCCAAGGATGTGCACGATCGCAGAAGAAATGATTAAAGCCCTTTATCTATAGCAGATTCTGGCTGCCTCAAAGCGTAAACCCCACTCCCATGAAGATACTCAAGAGAATTCTCTTCACTATCCTCAGCCTGCTCGCAATTGTAATCATCACTCTAACCATTATCTTTTTCTCGGTAACAGGCACACCAGAAACCGTTACTGACAAGGTCAACGACATCTCCCAGTTAAATTCAATCTCCGTTGATCGGGTAGTTCAACCCACTTCAGTCAGCGAGATCATCGACCTCGTAAAAAATAACGCCGGACCAATCTCCATCGGCGGCGCACGTCACAGCATGGGCGGACAGATCGGCACCGAAGGATCGTTGCATCTCGACATGCGCAAGTTTGATTCTGTGACTTATTACAACAGGGAAGAGAGATTGATAACCGTCCAGACCGGCATTACATGGCGAAAGATCCAGGAGAAAATAGATGGCGACAATCTCTCTGTTCGCATCATGCAATCATACGCCGACTTCACCGTAGGTGGTTCATTGAGTGTAAATGTGCATGGACGATACATTGGCGAAGGGCCGATCATCTTCTCCGTTAAGTCGATACGCGTGGTGTTGGCCGATGGATCGCTTGTTGACGCTTCGCGTGACTTAAACCAGGAGATATTTTTCGGATGCATCGGCGGCTATGGAGGATTGGGTGTGATCGTTGAAGCAACTCTTTCGCTCACCGACAACTGCAAAGTGAAACAACAATCGGAACTCGTGGATTTGAACGACTATCCTGAATACTTTTTCAAAAACATCCGCAACGACACATCAGTTATTTTTCACAATGCCGACATCTACCCCGATGACGACGGACAAGTGAGAGCCACTTCCTATATCCGAACCGGCGACCCTGTAACAATTTCCGAAAGGCTTGTACCTGCCGGCAAGAGTTATCGCGTGGAACAATTCGCGATGTGGATCGTGTCGGAAGTTCCCGGCGGCAAAACGATCCGTCGTAAATGGGCGGATCCGATTGTGTTCGGCAAACCTTCTGTCCGATACAGGAATTATGAGGCGAGTGCAGACGCACACGAACTGGAACCGGTGTCGAGAAAGAACAGCACTTATGTACTACAAGAATATTTTGTTCCTGTTGATGAGTTCAAATCTTTCGTCCCGGAAATGCTGAGCATCTTTCACAAGAACGACGTGAACCTGATCAACATATCGATTCGTCATGCGCGGCAGGATACGTCAACTCTTATGTCGTGGGCGAAGACGGAAGTTTTCGCGTTTGTCGTTTACTACAAGCAGGGCACAACCGACGATGATAAAAATAAGGTAGGAGAATGGACGCGTCAATTGGTTGATGCCGCCGTTGCACACCATGGATCATATTATCTCCCTTACCAGCTTCACGCTACGGAAGAGCAATTTCATAAGGCGTATCCTAATGCAACAAAGTTTTTTGAGTTAAAGAAGAAGCTCGATCCGGCCAATAAATTCAGGAATAAGTTGTGGGATCGGTACCTGACCTTATAACATTCAAAGACTACATTTGCTTTTATGAGAGCAGCATACATTCTACTTCTTTCACTCGGGATCATCGCAACAAGTTGTTCCAGGAAAAATACACTGACGCCGGAAGAGCGAGCCGCTTACGAAGCGGAGATCAACGCCTGGCATGCCAAACGAATTGAGGATGTGAAAGCGCCGGATGGCTGGCTAAATCTCGCCGGACTTTATTGGCTCGAGCCAGGGCCCAACACATTCGGAAGCGATGAGAAAAATACGATCGTCTTCCCCAGGGGAAAAATCGCGGAACGAGCCGGATACTTTTTTGTACACGACAACTCGGTAACTATTCATGTAAACAAAGATGTCTCCATCACATCATCGGGAAAGCAGGTCACCGAACAGGTGATCTTTCATGTTGATTCCGCAAACACGACTAAACTAGAAAGTGGCTCGCTGCAATGGAATATTATTAAGCGCGACAACAAACTCGGCATCCGATTGCGCGACTTCGAAAGTGAAATTCAGAAAACATTTAAAGGCATCGAGCGATATCCCGTTGATCCCGATTACCGGGTGACTGCAAGACTTGAAAAATCAGATTCGATTCACACAATTAACATTACCAACATCCTTGGGCAAACTACTTCCCAACTGTCGCCGGGAACACTGGTGTTTACTTTAAAAGGAACAGAATATCGCCTCGATGTGCTCGAAGGAAACAAAGAGGAATTCTTCGTGATCTTCGCCGATAGCACCAGTGGTCGTGAAACTTATGGTGGTGGACGTTTTCTATATGTTAAGAAGCCGGCTGCTGATGGTCTCACATTTGTCGATTTCAACAAAGCCTATAATCCTCCGTGTGTTTTTACACCTTATGCAACCTGCCCGCTTCCGCCGAAGCAAAACGAGCTGCGTGTTAAGATCCTGGCAGGTGAGAAAAATTATGGTGATGCTGATCATAGCAGTAATACTGACCATGATCCCAAACCTATTCTTGTTCAGAATTACTACTACCCAAAACCTGGTAAAGAGCAAGAAGTATATGAATGGAGACTTCATGCCTCCGAGGTGCGTGCAAAGCTTGGATTACTTAAAGGTCAGGTTTTAAAAAAGGTCTCTGGCGAGTCGGGACCGTACGTGATCTGGCAGTGTGAATATTCTTCCGTTGAGGCACGTGAAAAAGAAGTGAAACAACTCGATCTATCCGAAGAGTTTGAAAAAGTGCAGGCTCACATGGGAACGCTGATCGACAAGTTTGAGCGTTCAGTTTGGGAGATTAATCGATAATCGTGCGGCTCAAGTCTAAAAATTAAATATCTCATTTAATGAAATGATGTGCTTTCCGCCACCCAAAACCTTAGGGGCTTTAGCAAGCTTCTCTGCAAGAACAGCCGTCGGTAATGGTTTGAATTTCCGGAACAGTCCAATGCTGTTGAAGAAATTCAATAAGCCGCCGGAAACACGTTCGGCAAACCGATCGGTATCTTTTCTCAACAACAATCCAGGCCTGAAAACAACATGTTGATTGAATCCAAGAGCTGCGATATCTTCTTCGAGCTTTCCCTTCATTCGCGAGTAGAAAACCCGGCTCGCGGTAGTTGCACCATAGGCCGACAACAACACCATTGAGGCAACACCATTCCGTTTAGCGATCGTTGCAAACTGCAAGGGAATCTCGTAGTCGATATGCCATTGCTTTTCCTGTGAACCGGCTATCTTCAACGTCGTTCCAAGGCACGAAAACAAAACATCGCCTTGTATCGACGACGACACTTCTTCCAACTTATCAAAATTGGTTATTAGTTCGGTTAATCTGGAATGTTGTGTACCGGTAGACTTACGCACAAACACTACGACTTGAGTATACGCGGTATCTTTCAGTAGTATGTTTACGAGGTCTTTTCCTGTGGCGCCAGTCGCACCTATGACAAGGGCTTTCATGCCCCAAGATACTAACCCTTTACAACTTCAAATATTCTTTCAACTTCCCTTCCTTATTCGCCGCAACGGCCTTCTTCAATCACAATCAAAGTTTGTCCATAGCGCCTGCAGACCATTCCAGACTTCATTGGTCAACGGTTGCGGCGAGATCTGGTAAAACACAAACGTGTTGTTCTTACCGGGACATTTCTTTATGTGAACGACTACGTTAAGAGTCATTGGCTTTTGTTCCATGTAGTCGAGCATGTCGATCATTCCCGCGTAAGTTTGAAGATCGCCACTTGCCGTGTTGGATTTTTTTATGACAACCTTAACGGGTGTGATCTTCTCTTGCGGAATTTTTCTTTTGTCGATGTTGCGTCCAATCAAACCGGTATAATACGCGGTCAGATTTTTTTCGGTGGCCTGGGGAGTTATCTCGGGGCTGCCATCGAGAAACCATAAGAATGCATAAGACCAGTAGTCGTTGCTTTTCGAATCGCCCCATCCTGGAGTGAAGCGGATGTCTTCGATGCCTTTGTAAGGGATCGCCAATGCGAAGTCGATGGGGATGGGGAAACGTTCGATGCCCCATTTTTCTGGCGTGGGGAGGGAATAAGAGGGGTTGTATTTCTCGGGATCGAAGCTGGTTTGCGCGTAGGCGGTGGAGAATGTCAGGAGGGCGATGAATAGGACTATTGGTTTCATAAGCGCATATATTATTTATAAATGTATATAATATATACGAGATTTGCGGTGAGACGTTGTGTTTGCCTGGCTGGCGGTGTTTTGTTAAATTCGTGTCAGCGGGTGACCCCAAAATCTGAACTGGACAAGATCGATTTATCTTCCTCTACCAGGTTTAAAAAGAATCCCGATTGCCTGTTTTAACGATAATCAAATTGAGGCTTAAACACTCTTCCGACATTTCATTTAGAAATCACCTCGTGATAAAACATCACAGCACCGCACTTAAACGGTTTTGTCTTAATCAATTTAAGATCAATCCTGTTCGTGATGTTCTTAAACAATGGCAAACCACTTCCGAGAATTGTTGGGTTAACGCCAAGCTGAAACTCATCGACCAGGTTTAGGTTGGCAAGCTCTACGATCATACTCGGGCTGCCGACCAGGATGTCTTTACCGGGCTGTTGCTTCAGCGCGAGGATCTCTTCTTTGCTGACTTCCTTCTTCAATGTGGTGTTCTTCCACTCCACGCTCTTCAGTGATCGCGAGAAGACGATCTTTTGAATGTTGTCGATCAACACACCAAAGTCATCCATGGGTTTATTGCCGGTTGGATTTTTTACCACGGTTGGCCAGAAGCTTTCCATGAGTTGATAAGTAACTCGTCCGTATAAGAGAACGCCAGCGTTGCGGAGCAGGTCGTTGTAATGTTCATGGATCTCTTCGTCGGCGATCATCGCGTCGTGGTTGCAAAACCCATCGAGGGTCATGTTCATGCTGGCGATCAGTTTTCTCATGATGATTTTGTATGAAGTCGAATGGTCACCCCAATAGCATACGTTCGCTACTATTTCTCTATCACATACGTCCTTGCAATCCTGTCGTGCCATGAACGTTTTTCGTCGTCGGTGCCGATCATGATCGCCTCAACGATTACAATTAGCCCGGCGATCAAGTTAACAATGCGTATTGTCGAAAATTGCTCGATGTAGTTGGAGAACTCCATATAGCCCGACACCGATTGAAAACCATCGCTGGAATAAGCAGGGATCTCCAGGACCGCGACTATCAAGGTGGGAACAATGTGAAAGATGTTTCGAAGCAAAACAGTTTGAAGATCGGGGCGCTCCAGGTCGTGGTTGACGACTTTAAGATTCACAGCCATTTTACCTAATGTCGCTCCATAATAGAATTCCATAAATGGCTTATAGGCGATACTAATGATGGTGATAAAAATCATTGCCGGCGCACTCTTCAACGAAACGATGTTATAATAACTGACGCCGAAGGTGATCGGTGCCAGAACGAGTGTATCCAGCAGCGTAGCGACGAATCGCAACCAGAAGCCACCATAGGTTACACTTGTGTTCTCTTTTTGACGAATGGACTCGTCCAGTGCTCCTTCCATAAGATTATGATTTAGAATTTCTGATCATTACTTCTTCGTGCCTGTAATATTCACCGTACCTCCTTCCATATCCGGGTAGATACTCCTCGTTACCACCACTGCAACCTTATCTCCATCGAATTTACATGTGATCTTTCGCGTGTGAGGACTTTCTGTGTATCGCAATATCATCTCCAGCGTATTAGCATCAATCCAAGTATACTCACTCGAAACTTTGAAGGGCGGCAGACCTTTAAGGTTGTTCGTTGCGCTCATTAGTAAATATGGACCGGCCAATTTAGTCTCACCTGGCTCCCATGAGTTCGGCGCGAGCTTAAAAGAATAATTTTCCGAACCTGCGTCGATGCCGACAACATATTTACCGTCTTTCACATCGAACGATATCGATTTAAAATTAAGAAGATTGGAATCGAACGTGAATGTTTTGCCGGCTATAACGGAAGCCTTCAATGTTTCTTTCTTCGCCGGCAACGAAAGTGACGCAAGTTTTTTACTTAACACTGCATCGGCATTCTTGTCAGCCTTTAAAGCACCCTTCTGAAATGCAGGCAATAATATGTTATATATCAAATTCAACTCACCTTGCATGTCCTGGGTCTCCGATGTGATCGCTATGACAGCATCGACCTCGGGGAACACAATTGCGTACTGACCAAAAGCGCCGTCGCCGCGGAATCCGTTGTGTCTGCAACGCCACATCTGGTAACCGTAACCTTGTTCCCAGTCGCTCGAGTCTCTCTTCGCCTGTGAATATTGAGGATGTTGTATGATATGTGCGGTGCTCGCTTCTTCGGCCCATCCTTTAGGAAGAAGCTGTTTTCCGTTCCATTCACCTTTCTGCAAAAACAGTTGTGCAAACTTTGCAATGTCTTCCGTCTTCAATCGCAGTCCCCATCCGCCGGTGTTGACGCCGTTGCCATCCGTTTCCCAATCAATTCCTGAAATACCGAGTGGCTCAAACAAGCGTGGCTGCAGATAGTCGAATACTTTCTGGCCCGTTGCTTTTTGCACGATAGCAGAACACATGTAAGTGGCCATACTATTATATAAGAAGCGCGAGCCGGGTTCGTATTTTATCGGCAACGCAAGAAATGTCTTCACCCAATCTTTTGTCTGGGTTGCGTTGAACGTAGGATCCGGTTCCTGTCCTACAGACATCGTTAAAAGATCTTTCACGGTCAGTTGCTTGAGATAAGCGCTGACTGTATCGGGCAGCTTATCGGGAAAAAAGGAAATGACTTTATCGGTGAGTGCAAGCTTTCCTTCTGCTTTCGCAAAACCGACGGCCGTTGCCGTAAAACTTTTACTCAATGAATATAATGTATGACTTAAGTTGGGTCCATAGGGATTCCACCATCCTTCGGCGATCACCTTACCATGCCGCACCAGCATGAAGCTTTGAAATTCGTGTTTGCTTTTTGCAATAGAGTCGAGGAAAGTGGTGATGACGGTGGCGGAGATACCTTGCTCTTCGGGAGTGCTGCGAGGGAGCGAGGATTTAGCTTGGGAGAAGAGTTGTGAATAAGAGATTATTACAACTAAGAGGGCTAGCAGATGGCGTTTTTTCATACATATCTAATGTAGTATTATTTCTTAAATTAGACGTGCCCCACCTCCACGTCAATGAAAACATTCGCCAATCTTGTATTGTGCTGCATCGTTTTTGCCGCCTGCTCATCGAAAGAAACCCAGGTATCGAATGAGACCGGCGATACAACACAAGTGCCCGCCGCCGATACAACGGCACAACCCACCGCACCCGAAACCATTGAAGAAGAAATAACTCCAGGCGAGCAACACGCTCTCGACGTTATCGATTCAATCACACAGAGCATATCCAGCCACGACTCAATTCCATCGTACATAAGAATATTGACGAATAAATTACTGGATCGCGATGCAATCAACGACAATGATATAGTTGCAACGTTGATCTCAGCCGGCTACACCGAAGACAAAGAAGGAGAAGACGTTTCATTTACGACGTACTGCATCTGTACTTTTAAAAAAGATGGCGTCCACCTTGTGCCCTATGCGAAAGATTATTTTTACGATGGCTCCAGCGGAGCCTTCTCTATGACAACGGAAAATTCCTTCGACGCACGCGAAGTAATCAAAGACCACTTTGCCATTGAAGTCTCAATGCATGTTCATGGATTTAATGGCGCCGGAACCACAGATTATACAACCGCTACTTTGTATATCACCAGGGCAAAACAGTTGCAGTCAATTTTCGACTTAACCACAAGTGAACTCTACGAGGCAGCAAGTGATGGTTCAACCGAAGAGTCCACAGCAACAAGATATTACGACCTGCAACAAGATGCAGATGCGTTTGACGACATGTTTTATCTTGTAGTGACAGAAGGCTCAGAAGATCAACAGGAGACAGGTAAAACTACATTGTATCGCTGGAGCGGCGATAAGTATGAGGTTGCGAGAGATTCCCGGTAAAGTCTTATTTTGCAATTCTAACCCGTTTCGAATTATGAATTGCCTCCGAAAAATCACCCTTCTGTTCATCGTGCTCCTGCCCTGCACAGTCTTTGGACAATCCCCCAAAGTGTATGACCAGCACGAAGCTTTCGCGCCAATATTCTATCCTTCTTATGGTGATGAAATTCGCGCTGCCGATGGTACGCCCGGACCAAAATACTGGCAAAACCGCGCCGACTATAAGATCGACGCATCTCTCGACGACGAAAAACATCATGTGTCGGGCACCGTGGTTGTTACTTATACCAACAACAGTCCTCAATCACTTTCATTCATCTGGCTTCAGCTCGATCAGAATATTTATAATCTTAAATCGAGAGGCGTTGCAGTTACACCTGTCTCCGGTGGACGATGGGCAAACCGAAATACTTTCAATGGTGGATATACTTTGAAAGATGTTAACATCATCCAGGCGGGCAAAGAGATCAAAGGAGATTATTATGTGAACGACACACGCATGAAGCTGACGTTGCCGACTGCGGTGAAATCTCAAGGTGGTTCAGTTCAATTCAAGATCGGCTTCGAGTTCGATGTTCCCGAATATGGTACAGACAGAATGGGACGATTGAAAACGCAAAACGGTTGGATCTACGAGATCGCTCAATGGTATCCAAGAGTTTGCGTTTACGACAACGTACTTGGATGGAACACACTTCCCTATCTCGGCCAGGGCGAGTTCTACCTCGAGTATGGCGACATCACTTACAACATCGATGCTCCCGCCAATCATATCGTTGTTGGTTCCGGCGAAATGCTGAACACTGCACAAGTGTTGACAGCCGAGCAACAAAAAAGATTGGCCCAGGCAAAAACGAGCGACAAGACGGTTATACTTCGTTCTGTTGCCGAAGTCACCGATCCTGCATCACGACCTGCCGGCAAAAGACTGACCTGGAAGTTCAAGTGCAACACAACGCGTGATGTTGCATGGGCTTCTTCTGCTTCGTTCGTGTGGGATGCAGCGAAGATCAACCTGCCAAAAGGCAAAACATCTCTCGCTATGTCGGTATATCCTGTTGAATACAGCCAGGACTCTGCGTGGGCACGCTCTACTGAATACACGAAAGGTTCGATAGAATTCTATTCAAAATATCTTTATCCATTCCCTTATCCTGTAGCAACCAATGTGGCGGGTATTGTTGGCGGCATGGAATATCCCGGTATAGTTTTCTGCTCGGCGCGAGCAAGGAAGGGCGGACTATGGGGAGTAACATCGCATGAGTTCGGACACACATGGTTCCCGATGATCGTTGGATCTAACGAAAGAAAATTTGCATGGATGGATGAAGGCTTCAATACATTCATCAACACACTTGCCGATGAGAATTTCAACAATGGAGAATATCATCAGAAGAATGGCTTCCCGATGGAAGGTCTCGCGCGTTATTTATTCGGCGACAGCACCGAAAGTATTTTGAACACACCCGACGTAGCATCGGGCAGGAACCTCGGAGCAGTAGCATACTTTAAACCCGGCCTCGGATTGAAGTTGCTCCGCGAACAGGTTTTGGGCGAACAAAGATTCGACAGCGCATTTACTTACTATGTTCACAAATGGGCTTTCAAACATCCAACACCGTGGGACTTCTTTCATTGTATCGAAAATCATTCCGGTGAAACGTTGGATTGGTTCTGGCGTGGATGGTATATGAACCAGTGGAAGATCGATCAGACTGTGAATGGCGTTTCTTACGTGAAGAATGATCCGGCTAACGGCGCGATCATCAGCATTGGCAGTGTAGAAAAACTCCCGATGCCAGCTACGGTCGAAGTAACGACAGTGTCCGGCAAGAAAGAGCGGGTAGATCTTCCCGTTGAAGTATGGCAACATGGAAGCACCTGGAAATTTGCGATCAACTCTACCGAGAAGATCAGCTCTATTGTTATTGACCCCGATAAGAAATTACCGGATGTTAATTTCTCTAATAACTCCTGGAAATCCGAAGAAGTAAAAAGTAATTGACCACGTGAGGACTTTGCGAAAGAACTCAGTGCTGCGTTTAATGCGTAAATGCATTTTACGCAGATTACGCTAAGTAAATGCACGCAAAGTTCCACGAAGTTTTAATTCGGAAGCATCAAAAGAACTTTGCGACTTTGCAAGTATTTACTCCGCGCCCTTTGCAAAAAATTCTCTGAGGCTAATCATATATCCCCCTGATTTTCGTCAGTCTTTTCAAGATCGAGGACCCCGTGATTTGTCATCATGAGGGTCCTTGTTTTTAGTGCACACCAATACGAAGAAAACGTCCTGCGGGGGTTTGCAGGCGATAAGCACAAACTGGCATTCACGCCAGAAAAGCTGGGTATCGACACCGTTGATCTTGCGAGAGGATTCGATACCATCTCATTATTCACTTCCGACGATGCTTCGGCAGCGGTAATCCAGAAACTCGCAGAAGCAGGTGTTCAATTCATCGCGCTTCGTTCCGTTGGATTCGACCATGTCGATCTCGAAGCAGCAGCTGCTGCTGGGATCCGCGTTGCCAACGTACCTGAATATTCTCCTTACTCTATCGCGGAACATGCCGTTGCAATGATGCTGACGGTGAACCGGAAGATCGTAGAAGGTCGCATGCTCATGAACCTCCAGGACTTTCGCGTTGATTCATTAACAGGCTTCGATGTTCACGGCAAAACCGTGGGGATCATCGGAACCGGTAAGATCGGGATGGCCTTCGCGGCGATCATGAAGGGCTTCGGAACAACCATTCTCGCTTATGATCCGGTCGAAAATCCTGAAGCCAAGGGATTAGGTGTGCGTTATGTAACACTCACCGAACTGCTAAACAACAGCGACATCGTTTCTATACACTGTCCATTGAATGCCGCCACAAAGAATTTGTTAACGATGAAACAGTTCAAACAAATGAAGCGAAACGCGATGCTGATCAATACAGCGCGTGGTGGCGTCATTAACACTTCCGACCTGGTGGAAGCGATTGAAAGCGGCATTCTCCGCGCTGCTTGTCTCGATGTTTATGAAAACGAAAAAGGATTGTTCTTCGAAGATCATCGCGAAGATGTATTGAAGGATCCATTGTTCGCGCGACTTCGAAGCTTCATGAATGTATTGATCACCGGCCACCAGGCATTTCTCACTACCGAAGCCATCGCCGGCATCGCGAAAGTAACAATTGCCAACGTTGACTACTGGCAACGACAAATGAGATCGCCCAACGAGATCGTTTTGAACACACAGGTTACAATGAAATGATAAACACCACCGAAAAGACCGAATGCTATCACTGTGGGCAAGCCTGCAGCGACGATACATTTAGAGTGGATGATAAAATGTTTTGCTGTTATGGTTGCAAGGTTGTTTATGGGATCATCAACGATAGCAATCTCTGTGAGTATTATGATATAGAGTCACATCCCGGTCTCAATGCAAAAAATTACCGGAAGGGGGAGTTCGATTACCTCGACGAGGAAAAGCTTCGAAAGAAATTACTCGAATTTGATTCGGATGATTTTGCGAGAACAAGATTGAATGTGCCTGCGATCCATTGTTCGTCGTGTATCTGGCTTTTAGAGAATTTACAGAAGGCAGACAAGGGTGTTTATAAATCCGAAGTGAATTTCAACCGGAAGCAGGTTACGATCGATTTCAATCCCGCGAAGACGTCGCTCTCCGCGCTGGCAGAACTGCTCGATGCACTCGGCTATCCTCCAAGGGTCACCATCGACAACCCAGAGTCGAAAAAGAAACAAGCGTCGAATCTCGTTACGAAGCTTGCTATCGCCGGCTTTGCATTTGGCAACGTGATGCTCTTCAGCTTTCCCGAATACCTGGGTCTCGATCCGAAAGATCAATCGCTCGGCCGGCTCTTCTCGTGGCTGAATCTTGCGTTGGCGATACCAGTGATCGTTTACAGTGCATCCGGGTATTTTACGTCAGCGCTGAAAAGCTTCCGGCAAAAGCAATTGAATATCGATGTGCCGATTGCACTGGGACTACTGGCATTGTTCCTTCGAAGCTCGTATGATATCGTAACACACACTGGCCCCGGCTATCTCGATTCATTAACAGGTCTCGTATTTTTTCTTCTGATCGGCCGATGGTTCCAGGGACGAACATACGAGACGCTTGCATTCGAAAGAGACTTCAAATCATTCTTCCCATTGGCTGTTCAACGCGTTAAAGACGACCGCGTCATTTCAACCGTCATCTTCGATTTAAAAAAAGGCGACAGGATCCGTGTGCGAAATTTCGAGATCGTTCCTGCCGACAGCATCCTGATCGACAAGGTTGCGTTCATCGACTATAGTTTCGTTACCGGGGAATCGAGACCGGTGAAGGCCGCAGCCGGGGATCTTATCTATGCCGGCGGAAAGCTGATCGGTCAGCCCGTCAATCTCATCGTCGAAAAAGAAACATCGCAAAGTCATCTTACCAGCTTATGGAACAGCGATGTGTTCAGGAAAAAATATGAAAGCAGGTACCGAAAGATCATCGACAGGTCGGCGCGGATCTTTACATGGATCGTCCTTGGCATTGCTGCGATAACGGCTGTGTACTGGTACTTCTATTCTCCGAAAGAAATGTGGCTTGTGCTAACATCCGTTCTGATGGTGGCGTGCCCGTGTGCATTGGCATTGGCTGCACCGTTTACCTACGGCAGCATGATGCGCGTTTTCGGCCGGCATGGTTTCTATCTCAAGAACTCGGACGTTGTGGAACGACTGTCGGTCATCGACCTGGTAGTATTCGATAAGACCGGAACCGTGACACATGGACAGGCTCCGCAAGTTTTGTTCGAAGGAGAACTATCAAAGGAAGAATTATCCGCTGTCAAATTGCTGACAGGTTTCTCGACACATCCATTAAGCTCAATTGTCAACAGGTCGATCACTGAAGATCCATCGGGAACTGTAACTCACTTCGAAGAGAAACCGGGAAAAGGAATTGAGGCAACGATAGACCACCGCGAATACAGGATCGGTTCGGCTGAATTCATCGGCTTCCGCGGATATATCAAGTCAACCGGAACAAAAGTGTTCGTTTCAATTAACGGTGAAGTAAAAGGACATTTTCTTGTGAAGGCTGCCGTGAGAAATTACGTGAAGGCAATGTTGCATCGCCTTGGAGAACGATGTAACGCCCTGCTTTCGGGCGATGGCAACACAGACCTGGAGGCAATGAAAGGCCTGTTTCCATCATCTGCGCAACTGAAGTTCGATCAGCGTCCAATAGATAAGATGGAATACATCCGTGATCAACAGGCAAAAGAACAAAAAGTATTGATGGTTGGCGACGGACTTAACGATGCCGGCGCATTGAAACAGGCGGATGTCGGTATTGCCGTAACAGACGACACTGGATTGTTCACGCCCGGCTGCGATGCCATCCTCCAGGGCGAGCAGCTTCGTCATCTCGATCGGTTTCTCTCGCTCGCAAAGTCTTCTTCGCGAATTTTAAAGATCGCGTTCACGATATCGTTCACTTACAATGCTGTCGCACTTTCATTTGCTGTAACAGGCAACCTTACGCCGTTGGTAGCCGCGATATTGATGCCCGTAAGCAGTATCAGTGTTGTAGGATTCTCGACAATTGCTGTAAACCTTGTCTCACGAAAATTATGCTGATCGTTATTCTTCTCATATCGATAAGTCTCAGCATAGCGCTGTTGTTCCTTGGTCTTTTTTTGTGGAGTATGAAGAGTGGGCAGTATGAAGATACTTATACACCGTCGGTAAGAATTCTCTTCGACGAAAAGAAAGAAAAATCAAGAGACCCTGACAAAAATCAGGATCGAAAGAAAGTTTAGTCAGTTTCCATGCATAGCCCTGATTCTATTTTTATCGCGGCAAACAGAATAAACGCATGGAAATTCAGCACTTCAGTTACGACAACAAAATTGTAAAGGCATTCATAATCGCGACCGTCACATTCGGCCTCGTTGGGATGCTCGTTGGGCTTACGGCCGCAATACAACTCTTCTACCCCATTTTCAATTTCGACACGCAATACACCACGTTCGGTCGTATTCGTCCGCTTCACACCAACGCCATCATCTTCGCCTTCGTGGGCAACGCGATGTTTGCCGGGGTCTATTATTCGTTGCAACGCCTGCTTAAAGCAAGAATGTTCAGCGATACACTCAGCTGGATCCACTTCTGGGGTTGGCAGCTCATCATTCTCGCTGCAGCAATCACACTGCCGTTGGGATTAACAACATCAAAAGAATACGCAGAGCTCGAATGGCCCATTGACATCGCAATAGCAATTGTGTGGGTGATCTTCGGCTGGAACATGATCGGTACGATCTTCCGCCGCCGCGAACGACACATGTACGTCGCCATCTGGTTCTACATCGCCACGTTCGTTACCGTTGCCGTGCTGCATATCGTGAACTCTTTCGAGATGCCGGTAACGTTGTTTAAAAGTTATTCATGGTATGCAGGCGTACAGGATGCATTGGTGCAGTGGTGGTATGGACACAACGCGGTTGCATTCTTCCTTACAACACCGTTCCTCGGATTGATGTATTACTTTCTTCCGAAAGCAGCTAATCGTCCCGTTTATTCCTATCGTCTTTCGATCATTCACTTCTGGTCGCTGATCTTCATCTACATCTGGGCTGGTCCGCACCATTTGCTATACACTTCACTTCCCGATTGGGCTCAATCACTCGGAACTGTGTTCTCCATTATGCTCATCGCTCCGTCGTGGGGTGGGATGCTTAATGGTTTAATGACTTTGAGAGGTGCCTGGGACAAGGTCCGTGAAGACCCGGTTCTGAAATTCATGGTCGTTGCTATTACCGCTTATGGTATGGCAACTCTCGAAGGTCCTCTCCTTTCATTGAAGAATGTAAATGCCATTGCGCACTTCACCGACTGGATCGTTGCGCACGTGCACGTAGGTGGATTGGGCTGGAATGGATTCCTCATATTCGGAATTCTTTACTGGGTTGTTCCGAAAATGTGGGCTACGAAGTTATACTCAACTCGTCTCGCCAATGTACACTTCTGGTTGGGTACACTCGGTATCGTGTTCTATGCACTGCCGATGTATGTGTCGGGTGTTGTTCAAAGCCTGATGTGGAAAGAATTTAATCCCGAAGGATTTCTCGTGTACAAAAACTTCCTGGAAACTACCGTGCAGATCTTACCACTCCACATGCTTCGTGCGATCGGAGGTGGATTGTATTTGATTGGTGCCATCATCATGACATACAATCTTATCAAGACTGCATATGCAGGAAACTTTATCGCTAACGAAGCCGCAGAAGCTGCGCCGTTAACTAAAGATTATGTGGCTACGTCGGGCGGATGGCATCACCGCGTGCTCGAACACAAGCCGCTGTTATTCACGGTGCTTTCGCTGATCGCGATATTGATCGGTGGGATACTCGAGATGGTACCAACATTCCTCATCAAATCGAATGTGCCTACAATAGCAAGTGTTAAACCCTATACGCCTTTGGAAGTTCATGGTCGCGACATCTACATAAGAGAAGGATGTTCGAATTGTCACACTCAAATGGTACGACCATTTCGTTCGGAGACCGAACGTTACGGAGAGTATTCAAAAGCTGGCGAATATGTTTATGATCACCCATTCTTATGGGGATCGAAGAGAACGGGTCCCGATCTTCATCGCACCAACGGAAAATATTCCAATGCGTGGCATTACAATCACATGCTTGCTCCCGATGCGGTCTCAACAGGTTCCATCATGCCGCCCTATCCATGGCTCTTCGAACAAAGTATCGATCAGAACCTCACTGCCGGTAAGATCTCGGCACTAAGAAAAGTCGGCGTTCCGTATAACGACGGGTATGAAGACACAGCTAACGAAGATCTGCAGAAGCAGGCCAACGAGATCGCAACCAATCTAAAGGCAGATGGAATTGAGACAAGTCCCAATGCCGAGATCGTTGCGTTGATCGCCTATCTACAGCGTCTTGGGAAAGATATCAAGGCGGAGAAAGTAGCTCAAACAAACGAAAATAAATAAGGTCATGTATAAGAACGTTCTCCAGGCAATCGACAACATCGCCATCTGGCCCGTGGTCTCATTAGCGATATTCTTCATCTTCTTTATCGTGCTCCTGTGGTGGGCCTTCACCGCAGATAAGAAGTACATCAACGAGATGAGCGAACTACCCTTTAACGACAAACGCAAGTAGTATGATGCTCAAAGTATATTTCATAATAGCGTTCCTGATCATCACGATCATCCTGCTGCTCGCGACCATGGTCAAAGTGATCGCGGTCATGAACTACCTCAATCCCGTAAAAAGAAACAATCGTGGTGGCAAAAATTCTGGGAACAGGTTAATCCAGCCGTACCCTTCGAAAAAGAGCAGGACATTGATACCGGTCACGACTTCGATGGCATTCGTGAACTCGACAACCACCTGCCTCCGTGGTGGAAGGGATTGTTTTACGCAACTATTGTTTGGGGTGTTGTTTATTTGATTGTCTATCATGTTACCGATACTCTTCCATTGCAGATGGGTGAATACCAGGCAGAGCTTACGAGAGCAGAGGAAGACGCTTCAATACTGAAGGCTTCACAACCGGCCGAAGTGATCGACGAAAGTAAGCTCGAATACAACGCAGACGCAGAGGTCCTCTCACACGGCAAGGTGGTGTTCACATCCAACAACTGCGCATCGTGTCATCGAAACGATGGTGGTGGAAATACAATCGGCCCCAACCTCACCGACGAATACTGGCTTCACGGCGGCTCGATCCAAAACATATTCTCGACCATCAATAAAGGTGTTGTTGAAAAAGGCATGCCGGCGTGGGGAAGAGTGATGAGCCCGAAAGATGTTCGCGACGTGGCCTTTTATATCATGAGTCTTAAGGGAAGCAACCCGCCCGACGCAAAGAAACCGCAAGGAGAAATTTCTAAATGACATTCCAGGATTCCATAGCAACAGTCGACGCAAAAGGCAAGCGGCTTTGGGTGTACCCGAAGAAACCGTCGGGTCATTACCACAGGCTGCGGATCGTTGTCACAACTTTATTGCTGGCGTTGTTGTTCGGGGCACCATTCATACACATCAATGGTCAGCCGATGTTGCTGTTGAATATTTTTGAAAGGCGGTTCGTCATTTTTGGACAGGCATTCTGGCCGCAGGATTTCGTTTTACTCGCGCTTACGCTGATCACTTTCTTCGTTTTCATTATCCTCTTCACGGTTGTCTTCGGACGGATCTGGTGTGGCTGGATGTGTCCGCAGACACTCTTTATGGAGATGGTGTTTCGTAAGATCGAATACTGGATCGAAGGCGGTGCTAATGATCAGAGAAGACTCAACGATGAGCCGTGGAATGTGAATAAGATCGTGAAGAAATTTTCGAAGCACGTGATCTTCCTCGCTATTTCGATATTGATAGCACATACATCAATGGCTTATCTCATCGGAACAGGCGGTGTATACGACATCATTCGTCATTCGCCCAAAGAAAATCTCGCGGGCTTCCTGGGACTCACCGGCTTCACAATCATATTCTACGCCGTGTTTGCTTACTTCCGCGAACAGGTGTGTGTCGCAATATGCCCCTATGGCCGACTTCAGGGAGTGTTACTTGTAAAAGAATCTATCGTTGTTGCGTACGACTGGCTTCGTGGAGAACCGAGAGCCAAGCTTCGCAGGAATCAACCGCAACCGGCGGTAAAGCTGGGCGATTGTATTGATTGCAAGTTGTGTGTTCATGTTTGTCCCACGGGTATCGACATCCGCAATGGCACTCAGCTCGAATGCGTGAACTGCACAGCGTGCATCGACGTGTGCGATGAAGTGATGGTGAAGATCAACAAGCCGAAAGGCCTCATCCGCTATGCTTCTTATAATTCTATCAAGAACGGCGTTCAGAAGATCATCACCGGAAGAGTGATCGGCTATAGTATTGTTCTCGTTGCGTTGCTTGGCATTCTCACGTTCACGCTGGCAACACGGGCTGATATAGAAACGACGGTTTTAAAAGTTCCGGGCACGTTGTATCAAAAGGGCGACGACGGACAGATCACTAATTTATATAATGTAGAATTTGTGAATAAGACTTTCAACGATCTGCCTGTTGAACTGAAAGTGATCGAGCCGGCTTTCGCAACACTAAAGAAACCTGATATTAAGCCAATCACACTTGCTGCCGAATCGATGCAAAAGACAGTGTACTTTATCGAGATACCGGGCAACAAGATCATTAGCGCGAAGACAGTCATTATACTGGGTGTTTTCAGCAACGACAAAGAAGTAGAAAGGGTGAAGGTGAAGTTTATCGGTCCAATAAAACAAACACTATGAACTGGGGAAAAAGCATCATGTTGGTATTTATCACATTCGCGGTATTTATCGGTGTACTGGTTACAGTTTGTGTAAGACAGAACATCAGTCTCGTTTCTAACAATTACTACGAAGAGGAGCTGAACTACCAGCAACAGATCGATGAGCTGCAGAATGCTGCGATGTTAAAAGACAGGCCGCATATTATTGTCCGCGAGAAACATGTCGAGATCACTCAAGAAATTCAACATGGTGAATTGAAACTGCTCCGCCCGTCGGACGCGCGTTTCGACGCATCGTTTGTGATCGGCTCGGCCCGCAGTTTCGACCTGTCGAAATATCCTTCGGGAAAATACAACGTGAGCCTGCGCTGGCAGTCGGGCGACAAGATCTACCTGGTGCGCGAATCCATCACACTCTAAAGCATGTTTGTAACTCCGTTTCTTATAGGGTTAGCGGGAAGTCTTCACTGCATCGGCATGTGCGGTCCGCTGGCTGCCGTAGCCAATGGCGGAAAGAATGTTGTTTATAACATCGGGAGAATTTTTACTTACGGCGTATTAGGTTCGCTGGTCAGCATCATCGGCACCGGGCTTAACATGATCGGCGTTCAACAATGGGTATCGATCGTCTTAGGTATTTGCATCCTGGTTGTAGCTATCGCAAACATCCACCTCGTTGCTCCTTCGTTTGTTGTGAAATTCATCGTTCACTTGCGAAGCAAATTCAAGCTTCGCCCGATCTTTTCGGGAATGATCAACGGCCTCCTGCCGTGTGGAATGACGTTGGTGGCATTAGGCTATTGCACCACAGTGAATGGACCGCTCGAAGGATTCTCTTCAATGATCATCTTTGGGTTGGGAACGCTTCCGGCGATGCTGAGTTTTTCTCTCATCGCTAAATCAATCACGCGAAAGCTGCCGAACATACAAACGGCATTGATGATCGTTTCAGCAATTATATTGATTGGCCGCGGCGTGTACGTAACAGCTCACGAAATACATCCGGGCATTGTAGTCTGTGGGGCTACCTCGCAACATTCCATCGAATGATCTTCTCCAGCTTCGCCGGCTGTTTGATCTCGATCTTTCCGCCGTCGACACTGATAATTCCTTCGTCCCTGAATTCAGAAAGTACACGAATAACAGACTCCGATGCGGTGCCTACCATTCTCGCGAGATCTTCGCGGCTGATCGTGAGCTTGGTTTTATCTTTCTCTTCCTTCATGTCCCTTGTCTTCAGAAGTGCTTCGGCAGTACGCTGACGCACCGAACTGTAAGCAAGATTGATGAGTTGCTCTTCTTTCTGTGCAACCTTTTTGCAGAGCAACGAAATGAAACTCGCCGAAACATCGGGCTGGCTGAAGATGAGTGTCAGAAAATCTTTTCTCGGGATCGCAATGATCTCGGAGTCTTGCAATGCGACTGCAGAATCCTGGTAATCGATGTTCTCGAGGATCGGCTCGAAACCGAAGAAGTCATTTTTCTTATAAAGATTCGTGATCAGTTCCTTTCCTTCGGGATGTGCTTTCGAAGCTTTCACTTCACCGGATTGAACAAAGAATACCGACTGTGGATTGTCGCCTTCCAGATAGATCTCCACTTTCTTTTTAACCGATCTCACTTTTCGATCTTTACAGAGATCTTTCAAATGCAATGCCCTTTGTGCATCCTTTATGAACGAGTCGAGACCGGCAACGCCCTGTTCATAATCCTTTACCCGTAATTCATTCTTACGAAAACGGGTTTCGATCGCATTCAACAATTCAGTATCATCGAAAGGCTTCGTGAGATAATCGTCGGCGCCGAGCTCCATTCCCTTGCGTATGTCGGCCCTTTCCGTCTTTGCCGTAACGAAGATGAATGGTATCGTTGCAGTCTCAGGTTTCTTCGAAAGAATATGAAGAACACCATAGCCATCGAGTTCGGGCATCATGATGTCGCACATAATAAGGTCGGGCCTTTCTTTATTCGCCAGGTCACACCTATTTTCCCATTCTCGGCTGTGATCACCGAATAGTTTGCGAGGGAAAGAATTTCAGCGGTATTCTCGCGGATGTCCGCATTGTCTTCAATTACAAGAATTTTTTTCATCGACGTTCAGGAATAGAAACAAAGAAGATTGTTCCTTTTTTGTTTTCACTTTTAAACCAGATCGATCCTTTTAACAGATCGACATATCTTTTCACAATATTCAAACCGAGACCCGTTCCCTGGATGTTACCGGAATTGCTTGCGCGGAAGAACCGGTCGAACACGTGCCTGGTATCGCTTTCGGGAATTCCGATTCCTTCGTCGGCAATACTGATCTCCACTGCGTTGCCTTTCGACTCGGCAGATATCGTGATCTTCTTGTCTTTTTCGGAATACTTGCTCGCATTCGATAAGAGATTGATCAAAATGTTCCTGAGAATGCGTGGATCCGAATTCAACGTCCGGAGTTCCCCGACTATGTTGATCTCGGCCACCTGTCCTTCTTTCAATTGAACTTCTTCCTTCACATCTTCAAATAAAGATCGTAAGTCGAGTGTTTCGATCTTTACATCCACTTTTCCTTCTTCCAGTTTTCCGAGCGACAGAAAAATCATTCAGGATGCCGGTAAGATGATCCACTGAAGATCGTACGCGTTGTGTGTGCTTATTGATCTTCTCCGTTTCACCTCGTTGGTTGTACTGATCAATAAGAGAAATAGAGCTCAGGATGGTACTGAGCGGCGTTCTGAATTCATGCGATGCGATGGAAACGAATTTCGACTTCAATTCATTCAGCTCGCGTTCTTTCTCCAGTGCCTTTCGGGCTTCCTCCTCGGCACGTTTTCTTTCGGTGATTTCTTTTTCGAGCGACGAAATGGATTCGTTGAGATCTCTTGTTCTTGCTTCGACTTTCTTTTCGAGCTCGGTTGCATAGATCATCAGCTGTTCTTCGCCTTGTTTCAGTGCTTCTTCGGCGTGCTTGCGCAGCGTGATGTCTGTAATGAAAGCGATGGCGATAAAATTTCCTTTCGCCTGCGAATAACTCAAACTGATCTCGACAGGAAACTCCGTTCCGTCTTTCTTTCGTGCGGCAAGATCGCGGCCCATACCCATGCGCCGTGGCACGGGCTTGTCGTTGAACTGATCGCGAAACGCGAGATGTCTTCCGCGGTAACGTTCGGGCAAGAGGGTTTCGAGTTTCAGACCGGTGAGTTCATTGTTGTCGTAACCAAACATCTGCTCGGCAATAGGATTGGCAACGAGGATGCTGCCGCCTTTATCGACAACAATAATTCCTTCCGTCATGCTCTGGAAAATTTCCCGGAAGGCGTCGTTAGAGGCGACCGATAGCTCGAAAGGATTAATCAGGCTCACAATTTAAGGTGAATTTAAGCTGAATTGGGCTGAATTTAGGTCGAATTTATGGTGAAAACCTGACGAAAATCAGCCTTCCTGCTGATAAAAGTAGGGGTTGAACGGTCTCTCATCCATCTATGTTTGTTTAATGAACAACGAGAGCACAGTGGTCGTATTGAATAAGATCGGGACATCCATCCTTTGCGTTATTGACCTCACCGAGGCCTCGAAAGATGCGCTCCTGGCTGCTCTCGATATCGCCAGCTCAACAAAGTCAAAACTCACCGTGCTGTATCCGTACAGGCTGAATCAGCCACGCAGTGTGCCTGATGTCACGCAGTGGAAGAAAAGTATCGAGATCGACGCCACCGATAGTTTCAGCCGGATGACCAACACCATGTTCAGCGATTCAGATGTTCTTTGGGACTTCAAACCCGAAGTAGGATTCGTTGACGACCGCGTTGAGGCGTACTCTGAAAAGCACGACGTGGGTGTCGTCGTTATGAGCAACCAGCTAGCCCGCACCAGCGACGGCGCATTTCTCGAAACATTAGAAAAATTAAAGTGTCCTTTATTAATAGTACCCGGAAAAAGAATTCAAGAATTATGAAATCAATCCTCGTTCCTACCGACTTCTCTCCTGCAGCAAATGCTGCCGCCAAATTTGCGATGAACCTTGCAAAGAAATTCAAGAGTTCCGTTACCCTCCTTCACGTGATAGAAGCTGTTGACGAAGGGTCGTTCAACATCGAAGGTGAAGCTACCGCCAGCGGTTCGTTGGAAGACCGTCTCTTCAACATGAAGATGATTGAAAAAGCAAAGAAGCAATTAACGCAGGCAACTTCTGCAATGATCGATGCCGGCGTTAACGTAAAGTCCGTGCTTCGTGTCGGAAATGCTTATCATGGAATGCAGGCAATCGTCACAGAACAAAAGACAGATCTTGTAATAATGGGTACCGAAGGAAACTCCGGCATTTCGCACATACTGATTGGCACGAATACAGAAAAGGTTGTCCGCCGCTCCGGTTGTCCGGTTATCTCCGTTAACAGAAACCTGAAGTACGAAGCGTTCAAGTCGATCGTTTGGGCAACGTCTTTGAAAGAAGAAGATCTTTTTATACCCGCAGTGCTTCGTGAGTTCATGAACGAGGCCGATGTGAAAGTGCACATGGTGTGGATAAACACACCGGCCATGTTCATGCCGGATAGTCATTCGAAAGAAAAACTTCAGTCGGCTGCGAAGGTGTTGAAATTCAAAAATTACTCCGTCAACGTTTTCAACGACTACGAAGAAGGCACTGGAATTATTCGCTTCGCCGCGTCTGTTGATGCAGACCTGATTGCACTTTCTACACACGGCCGTCAGGGATTATCGCGATTGCTCAATGGCAGCATCGCCGAAAAGCTGATCAATCACACCAAACGTCCCGTGATGACGTACGTGATACCGAAGAAGTAATTGTTATTGCGCCCTCACCAGCTTTAAAACTTTCCCGGCATTTCCAGAAGGTCCCGAGTTGCCCGAAACGGTCAGGTAAATTTCCCCGCTATTATCCTGGCCGAAACCTTTCAGGTAATAACCGAGATCGTCGGAGAAACTTTTCAATGTAACTTCTTCGTAAGTCCACAAGCCAGATCCACCGGGGTGAGAAAGAAACAACTCACCATCGGGTGAATCTCCCTCCTGCGCAAAAGTCCCGAAGATGTAAGCGCCCTGGAATTCTTCGATGGCAGCGCCGCGATAAACGTTGCCACCGATTATTGTTGCAGCCTTTCCCCCCGCAGGATTTGCAGCGTTGCTTACTTCAATTACCGGGTCCGTAAGAGTTGTTCCCAAAACATCGGTAGCGGGACAAGAACTCAAAGTGCTATGATCGTCAGCTGCATTAAAGCAATGAGTGCCTTCTTTCACATTCCATCCGTAGTTGCCCCCTTTCGTTACAACGTCTATCTCTTCGTAGAGCGACTGACCTGCGTCGCCAACATATAATTGTTTCGTGCCGCCCATGTCGAACGACATCCTGAATGGATTTCTGAAACCATAAGCGTAGATCTCATCGAGACCTGTCTTGCTCACAAATGGATTGTCGGAAGGAATTCCGTAACCGCCCGCTCCCGATGAATTGACGTCGATACGCAAAATGCTTCCAAGAAGATTGGCTTCAACATCCTGTCCGTTGCCACCGGCATTCGCTGCATACCAGTCGGGTACGTGACCGGGTGCAACATCATCGCCGGCGCCACCATCGCCGATAGCGATGTACAAAAATCCGTCAGGCCCAAACGCAAGTGTTCCACCGTTGTGATTCGACTGTGGATCGTCCCATTGCAACACGGTTCTTTCAGAGCTTGCATCGGCAACATTTGCATTGCCTGAGACCTTAAATTCAGACACGCGACTTAAATTATTCCACGACGATCCTTCTTCGGGACCACCGGAATGCGGCGTTGTCTGGTAGTAGACATAAAATTTTCCGTTGGTTGGATAGTCAGGATGAAATGCGAGACCCAGCAGTCCACGTTCGTCGTAACCTGCATTCAGTGAAACGACTGTACTCGTGAGATCTAAAAATGGCGCATCAATCTTTTTACCGTCGGCACCGATGATGAAGATCTTGCCCACCTGGTCGATAACAAACAACCGGTTGGTGTTATCGGGAACGGCAACAACACCTATGGGTGATGTGAATCCTTCGGCTATCGTTTGAAGATCAACTCCGGATGAATTTGTATTATCGCTGTCGTCGTTCTTGCAATTACTTAAAGACAACATCGTGGTCGCTATCACAACAAGCACAACTATGCTCTTACTTAAACTGGATAATTTTTTCATTTGTAACTTTTTTGGCGTCAATGCATTATTGAAAGAATAATGCCAATCTTCACCACTAAGTTCAAATTACTAAAAGTATCACGTTGCTTGCGTTAGCACTTATTAGTAGACAGTCACTTTTGTACCCTTAGCCCAGTTTTTATGCTCATCGTTGTAGTATAAATAACCACAGCTAGCTGTCGCCAGGAATGTTCCAGGCACTTCAGCTTTCAGGTCGAGGTTAACGGTCTTCGTTTCTGAGGCATGGAGTCCACGATAATACATCACCAACTTGTCCCCAATGATCTCGTAAAAGTCGAAACATTCCTTTTTCTTTGAGCTCTTTCAGTTGCCACGCCTGTACGCCCAGGCCCGCGGGAATACCGACCACTGCCATCGTCATTGATACACCATGTTGTCTTGTGTTGGTCAGTTTCACTTCGAGACGAACGGTCTCATTCATGGGCACCCTCGTCTTCGCGATGTTAGTCTCTATTTTAACCATACACAACTCATGACTTTTCGGTGTCTTTGAATTCCATTTGATATCAACAGAGAATGGTAATGGTTGACTTGTATTATTAAGTGCAATGCCGATACTATTGTTCCCATCTTTCAATTGTGAAGAGATCTCATTAAAAACAACGTTGTCATGAGCATCATTCGTAAAGAGTTTCCTGGTTGCGTCGTTGTGATTCACACTAACTGCGATCTCACCACCGGTTTGCTTGCTTTGAACTATGTTGTAGAACTCGGCCATTACTTTAAGCGACAAATAAGTGGCCTGCGTAGAGCCGTAGCGAGAGAATGATTTCTGGCTGCCAATGAATTCCACACATTTTGCAATGAGATTGTAATCGGGATCCTGTTCTTTCATCAGGGCCAGCGTCCACAGCGCAATGGTCTCGGTTGTAAGCGATCTGCCGTAGCTATTTGTAAAAGACGTGCTCACTTTGAGATTCTCCAATTCATTTGCTGCAATGGCAGCGACAAATGTTTTCTTTAACTTATTGAAGTCCTCGTTTTTACCATAGTTGAGAGCAGCGTTGGCCATTAACGCGCCGATGTACATGTCTTTTAATTTAAGGGCTGCATCGAGTGAATGAGTATATTCCAAGTCAACATTATCCACACCAACTTCGGAGAGCGCATATAAAATGTAGGCGTCGTTGATCTGCGGCACCGTTGCTGAAAAATGATCGAGTCCATTCGGAGTCTGGTTAAATGTACCATCACCCTTTCGTCGCGACAGCAGCCATTTCTTAGTGCGCATAACCATTTCGGCATTTACGTGCGAATAAACTTTCTGCATCTCGTGGAACTCGATCAATCCGAAAGCAGTGAGAGCTTCGTGCGAGGGAGGATTTCCAAACCAGTCGAAGCCACCGCCTTTCACTTCGAAGCCTGCGAGTCTCTTGTAACCAACATCGATCAGATTCAACGCCTTCTTTTCAATGTCGGGGTTGCTGCGTCCGCTCTTTCGCAAAAGCTGCAGAACGAGTATGTTGGGAAAAGTGCTGGACGATGTTTGTTCGAAACATCCGTGCGGCTCTGCAAGAAGCGACTCAATACCATTTACCATGTCTTTGATCACATTGGCAACAAAAACCACTTCACCCTTCAGGGAACCCTTCTCTACATCCTGTAACTGGAAGTCAATCGTTTTATTAATGTCTTTGCCGGAATAACTGAAGTATGCAGGAAAACCGACCGGATGAACGTTGATAGACTGTTTGATCTTGTCGTGGTGGCGATCGCTCTCTACTTCTATGGTGATCGGGAACTCGCCTGCGACATTCGACGGAGTTAACCACATCTGTATGGTGATCGTTTGATCTGCTTCCACTTCTATGTTTTGCGAAGGATCACTGAGCAAACGAAGTTGATCGGGGATCTGTACGAATAATTTTCCCTTGAGTTTTTCTTTTGTGTTGTTCGTGATCCGAACGGGTAACTTCAATGTATCCTCAAAGCCGAGATAATTTGGGATCCGTGTATCGAGCGAGAACGGAAGAAGAGTATGGTATGTAATTTCCTGGCGACCGATCAATCCCACACCACTCACACCTTCGGCGGTGATCCGAAACGCAGACACTGCATCGTTGTTCGTGAATTCGATCTTCGCTTCGCCTTTGTCGTCGGTAACGATAGAGTATTTCCACGAAACGGTGGTCTCGAAATTCTTTCTCGTCACTTTGTCATTTGATGTTGTCGGGTAAAATTCACGCGCTACCGTAAATTTTCGCGGCTCTATCATCAGCGCCGAATATTTCGAAGGCTTGCTGATACAGTTATAAGGGCTGTTATCAGGACGAGTTTTTGTTTCAATGACGATAACACCATGGCTACCCTGGCTTCCATACAATGCAGATCCATAGCCCGCATTCAGAACTGTGATGCTTTTGATATTTCCGGTTGCCAGTTGACTTCCGTTGGAAAAGTTTGAATTGATACCTCGCGCGAACGGTATACCATCAACGACCCATAGAGGTTCGTTCTGGTTGCTGATCGAACTCATGCCCCTTGATCAACAAGTTGGTGCCGATATTTGGTTGTGTGGGTTGAGTGATCATGATCCCACCCACACGGCCACTAAGTAATTGTTCAATAGACTGTATCGTGTTAAACGCAGGGCTCGTGGGAATGCTCACGATAGAACCGGTAAGGTCTCGCCGCGTTTCGGAAGCATAACCGGTAACAACAACTTCCTGCAGCTGCTGAACATCGTTATTCATGTCCACGTCAGCACCAATGTCGGTGTTAACCTGGGGTTCTTCTTTGGGTGTGAACGCGCCGGTAACAAAATCACGTGGTTGATCTTCAATCTCAAAAACCGGGTCGACCCTGTAATGAGGAACATAATCCGAATACCTGTTCGATACGTCAAATGAAGCCGAGCGAACGCCACCCACCTCAATCATATTCGGCTTTCTCGTAAGCAACACAAGCCGCGTTGAAGCATCGACGTTGCGAAAAAGGAACTGGCCATTCTTGCCCGATTTCACTGTGGCCAATCGCTTACGATTATTTAATTCAATCAATACCACTTCCGACTGGCTGCCCTTCTCATCTTTATTCAAAACAAAACCACTGAGGTTACGATCGTTCTCGGGAATGTATGCAAGCTTTTTGTTCGGCTCCAACACTTCCTTCCATGCAAATCGCCGCCATCCGTGACTCATCAACAAGTAATCCATCGCGAGTTTTGCTTTGGGTTCGTCATCCTTGAAATAAAATGAAGGCTCTTCAATCTTTCCTTTTAACTCGCTGCTCATCAGAAGCCACGAAAGAATATTGTCTTGCTTGTCGTCGGCATGCGTGAGCAACTGGTCGTCTACCACAGCTAATATGATAAGTTAGCGCGCACCGGCGAACCCGATTGATCCGTCGTCTTTAATTTCACCTCGACTTTATCGCCGGGCATGTATTCTTTGCGATCTGTTGTAAGGCCGATACGTAATGTTTTGTCCCGGTTGATGAATGCAAGCCGTTCGCTTGATTCAATACCATCGCCATCGAACAGGGTGAACGTTGCTATACCGATGGGCATCGGCTTCGCCGGAATAACAGATTCGTTTCCATCCTTTCTGAAGCGTCAGTTTGTTGGCGATAAAGACTTGTCCATGAACATGTGCGACAAGAAAGGCCTGTGTTGTTGCCGACGAAAATATTTTGGTAACAATAGAGTCGCCATTAACCTCAACCGACAACGACATGCCTTCGGATTTCACAACCGGCAACGGGTACACTTCATTTATTCCTTGTGGCCTTGTGATGCGAGCACTGTAAGTATGACCATCTTGTGCTTGCATTTTGAAAGCGCCCATGCCGAGGTGATAACTTTCGAAGGTGCTTACCGTGCGGCCGGTCTCGTCTACAATAATTCCTTCAACGTCGGCGCCTTTATTGAACTCATTCAATGCTTCGAAGGCGACTCTTCCGTTGGAGCCGGCGAGCATCTCGCCACCTTCCGGGAAAAATCTCATCTGTATTTTGTTAAGCACGATAGGTACAGATCGCGATATCGATTCCTCGATCATTCCATACGATACAATTAACTGCAGGAGTCCGTCGGTGGTGTTGAGATCCGCGGGCAACTGAAATGCTATGTCGGCTTCGCCATTATCATTAGCCTGGAATGTTTTCGATTGATACTCGATGCCTTTTAGATTTAAGATGGCCTTGATGCTGGCTTGTGCAAGCGGCTGATCTTTCAGGTTTCGTGCTTTGAGTTTTGCAACAATGGTGTCGCTCTTTCCATAGGCCTTCTTTTCGAAATCGACCTTGAGTAAGAGACGAGGCGTAATAACTGATTGAACCGTGATCTCTTTCGTGAAGAAATTCTCTTCTGGAAGTTTTGCATCCAACGTGTAAAGGCACGGACTGTATACAGACCGCCGGGCATGCCCTGGCTTATCATGAAGTCGCCATGCGCTGCGCCGTCTTCCACATATAATTCTGACTTCTTTACTACAGCTCCGCGCGGATCGACGAGCTCTACATACATAGCTGTGCTTACAGTCGTTGGTGCAAGCGTTGTGCCGTTGAGAACATAAGCCTTGTACCAAACGATCTCACCAGGTTTGAAGAACGTCTTGTCAAACTGGAGATAGATCCGTTCTTCCGGGTATTGTTGATTGAACGCGGTGAGTTTCGATTTTAATCTCTCCAGGAATTGTTCATCAACGAAACGAAATCCAGCAATAACAACGGTTAGAGCTAAAACGAAAGTGGTGTATAACGATAAACGTTTCATTGGATCAAAGTTTAATGGTGACCGAAAAGTTGTAAGTCATGAGGGATGGCGAGTTGAATAAGTCGAGGCCGGTGCCATTGCTGTAACCGAAAAGTGCCGTCCCCGGATCGACACCGGAATAAGGAGTGATGACGAATAAATTCTTAGCGATGAATGCGAATACACATTCCTTTCGTGTATTACCAAAGAACGGATAACACTTGTATGTGAAGTTCACTTCGTTTAACCGGATCCATGAAGCATCCTCGATGTGCTCTTCACCTACTCCGCTGAAACCATAACGAACCCAGCGATTCTGTTGCAACGGCAATGTAGGATCGTAAAAGTCGACCTGCTTTGTATTGACGGCACCGGACGTTGTTACCCCATCAAAGATGTACCTCGATGTATTCCGTTGGTCGGCGGTCTCCTGGCTTCTTCCTGAGTAGTTAAGCGCAGCTTTTGTTCCATTCCACACTTGTCCGCCTTTTTTGAAATCGATAATGAAGCTGAATCTGAATCCTTTCCATGTAGAAAAAGGTTCGAGCGAGATGATGTACTTCGGTATCGGGTTGCCTATCTTCTGAAGCTTTGGATCTGCAATCGGGAACCCGTCGCCGTCGATAATTTTATTTCCGTTATCGTCGCGTTTCCACGTTGTTCCATAGATGGCGCCAAGCGGTTGATCTTTCGCGATAACAGTCTGGATGTTGCTGAAGCCGGCCAGTGGCAAATAATCACCGGGAAGATCTACGGCGGTCACGACGCTGTTGTATTTCGTCCAGCGCAGATCGACTCCCCACGTGAATTCTTATAATAATTGTATGGATGATAACTAAGTGTGAGGTTGACGCCCTTGTTATTTACAGTTGCAGCGTTCGACAATACCGGTGTGCCCTCGTTCCAAACAGGAATGATGAGATTGGAAGTAAAGTTGTTGTAATAACTGAAGTCGAGCGACAAATTTCCAAAAGCCCACGTGCTGGCTCGTACACCAATTTCGGATTTTCAATTCAGTCTCAGGACTTATTTGGTTGTTCCAGGTGATCTCCCGGTTCTCGAAGTAGCGATTGAAGTTTTGCGAGTTGAGTTGTGTCGATAAGACTGCCTGGTTGCCGAAGATGGCGGGCGCCTCGCGCAAGCTCCGCGAGATGTTAAGAAACGGTTGTAACTGATCGAAGAAATCCAGGTACCATGTTCTCTTCAGGTCCCACTTCGCGCCAAGCGTCGGAAACAGGTTCACATAATTCTTTGCCGTGTTGGAGAAGTAACTGCGGTTTACAAACTGGATGTTAGAATTGTTAAACTCGTATTGGATCTTTGCAAATACTTCGTGAATGTTCCTGGTCAAAGAAAAATCAAAAGCGCTTAACGAATCTGCGAGGTTATCTCTCCTGGATACATCTCTTCTCTCCTGGCGAAACATATATCCAAACGAGAGTGTGGTGTGATTTTCATAAGTGTTCCTGATGTCATAAGTGCCCGAAAGATTTAAAGCAACATCCTGTCGTGTTTCATTGCGATCCGTTCTTCGTCCAAGCAAGTACGGCGAGTAGCCGGGTTGAACTCCGTAAACAATGTTACCCTGTTGTCTTTCAGCGGAAGCGTTGAAAATCAAAATTGAGATTATCTGCATTGTTCCGGTACGTCAGCCCCAGCGACGACATCAGTCGCTGAGCTTTTTCATAGTCGGGAAGTGTTGCAGCAAGTCCGTATGGATTGTCGATCATGCCGGGCGCAGCCGACCTCGCAGTTCCATCGGGTAATTGATACACGGATGGATTTACAATGGCAGCATGACGACTATAACCATTCGATGCATCGAACGTAGGCGCCGTGAGCATCATCGACCCGATGATGTTGCTGATATTAGCCCCGCGGGTCATCAGGTTCCCGTTCGATAAATTATAAAGGAGATTGACGTCGGCCTTGACCCTGTGTGTAATGTTGATCTTCTTCATGTTCAGCGAGACATTGTCGATCGTGAAATCGTTGTTCGGAACAACTCCCTGGTTTTTCTTTCGCGATACATTCAGTGATGTGGAACTCATGCTGATGCCTGGGAACCATGTGCTGACATCATAGTTGGTATTTACGCCGGTGCGGAAAAATTTATAGGGATTGTATGTATTCGTGCCGCCCAGGATCTGGGGACCCCAATTCATCTCCGGGTGCTCATCCGGACCTTGTGCAAATTGCGATTGAAGCTTCGGCAACTGGGTGTGGGTGTTAAACCCAACAGTTCCCATCAATTGAAGGCCAAACGCTGCCGGCAAATAACTATCGCTGTTGGTTTCCACGACATATGTTTTTGTATTTCGCGAAAGTCGCGTCCACAGCGGACGGCGGATTGAAACGATGTCGCCGGGATTGAAACGTTGCGCCCACATCCGTACGAAGGTGTGTTGTGCCTCAGTGTGGTTACTCCTTCCGTGTCGGTCTTGATCGTATCGGCCAGGATTGACGGGTTCCAATTTCCTTTTTGAGAGCGGATGCGGACGGGAGTTTTGCCACTCACTCCCTGCAGGCTCGTTTCGGTTACGAGGATCTCGCGCGTTTGCATGCCGATGAAAGAAAATACGAGCACGGAGCCGATCGGAACAGAGATAGAATAACGTCCATCGGCATCTGTAACCGTACCGACGTCGGTGCCCTTAATTACAATGTTGACCCCCGGCAACGGGGTACCATCTTCATTCGATTTTCAATTGCCCGCTCACGACGCGTTCGCGGTTTTGCGCGAAGAGCGTTAGCGCAACGAAAAACATGGCGCCTAACAGGTATAATTTCATCATGGCGTTTAGGTTCTATTGCCATCATGATGCGGGCGTTATTGGGTTTCCATAAGGAGTTGTAAAAAAAAAGACGTCAAATAAAAAAGGGCCGTTAATTCGACCCTTTTTATTTATTTGATTGAAAACTTCAATGGCGTATCACCACCTGGTGTTTGGTTGTTTTATTATCTCTTGTGATTGATATAAAGTAGTTGCCGTTGAGATAATTCCTTACGGGTATCTTCACTTCTTCTTTACCGATGGACTCCATCGAATAAATAACATCACCGTTTGAGTTTGCTATCGAAATACTAGTTGAAGCATTGTCGGTCGAAGCAGGGGCTATGAGCAATTCGTCAGAGCCAGGATTTGGGGATACGAGAAACGGCTCTTCACAACCGCCGGGCGGACAATCGGTGCGCTCGACATGTACTGGCTGATCTCTCGTTGTAGTGCCACAAACATTTGTTACGTTGCCTGTTACATAGGTAGATTGACCACCTGCTGTTATCGAAACATTCTGTCCGGTACAGCCATTGCAACTCCATCCGGCAGCGGTTGAAGGCATTCCAAATGTCCAGGTAAATCCAGTTGATAGAACACCCTGAGTACTAAACGAAGGTTGTCCTCCCCACAACGAAATTGAAAAAGAGCTGGTTGCGCCCGGGAGCATAGATGCAGGACCTGAGACTACAAAGTCATAGGGTCTACCGACCCATACATTATATGTGATAATATCCAGAGTTCCACCACATAAAGAGACAGTAGCTGTGACCCATCCTGCGCCGCCTTGTGCTGACAGAACTTGCTTTCACTTTATAGCTCGCTGTTCCTTGTCCCGATACTTCGGTCAGGTTTGAACTTTTTGTCCAGGAGATCGTGGCTGCGGAAGGTAGATTGTTGAATGTAAAAGTGGTACCTGTGTTTGGTCTCACTTGTGAACACACCGGTGATGCTCCTGAGATTGACCAATGTAATGAGGCTATCGCACCGGCAACAGCGGCCTGGGCATTGAGACGTCCAAAGCCGAAGTCGTTATCGAAACCACCTGGTCCCATATCTGTTGCCGAGTTTTGAAGAATTGTGAGCACCTGCGCTTCGGTTAGATTCGGATTTATAGAGAGGATCAACGCCGCTACGCCAGAAGCTTGCGGAGCTGCTGCTGAAGTGCCGCCGAATAAATTGGTGTAATTGCCAGTTGCCCAGCCGAGCACAGTTGCACCCTGATCCACTCTGTCTGTTGTAGTCACGTCGCCGGTGAGATTGGTATTACCCGTGGGGGCTACCAGGTCCAGCTCCGGACCTCCGTTGCTAAATCCCCAAAGTCCACCGTTCTTATCTATAGCACCAACGGTAACCACTCCATTGACGCTTGCCGGAAAAGATACCTGATCATTTGGGTTACCGTTGCCTGATGAAAAAACCACAACAGATCCTTTGCCTCCCCGTCCGCTTGTTCTGGCATGCTCGATCGCCAGCGAGATATCCTGGTTTGGCATTCCGCCTCCCCACGAGCAACTGAGCACAGCTGCTTGTCCCTGGTTCCATGCCCATTCCATTGCTGTTGCGATTATCTCAGGACTGGAAAAACCCTTGCGAATTGTTATCCGGAGAAATATTTACGGGAACAATGTATGAGTTAGGGGCAATGCCTTTTATGCCAAGGCTATTGTCATGTGCTGCAGCAATGATTCCAGCGCATGCCACGCCATGATTTTTGCTGTTGCCTTCTGTGCCTCCGCTGATCGGCGCACCTTGTGTATCATTGGATCCAACTGTTTTACCAGGCAGGAGCCTGGCGCCGAATTCTTCATGAGCATCAACACCCTGGTCGATCACTGCTACACGAACTCCACATCCTTTCGTACTGTTCCATGCTTCAGGTGCGTTGATATCAATCCCCGCGGTACCGCCCAGTTGACCGGTGTTATTAAGATAGTATTGATTTGTGTAAAGCGGATCGGAATGGAACTGCAGCTTGAATAAAAAATTTGGATGACTCCAGGTAACAGCGGCAGTTTCATTTTCATAGATCTTATTGGCGATATCGAGTGTCTTGCTCCAGTCTGTTGTCTTAAAGATGTAAGAACCATACGAAGTTTCTCTTGCAACTTAATTCCGTATTTATTCTCCAGGTAGGTTATGCTGGATCGACTCTTAAGCTTGATGGAGATCTCGTCAGTCACATATGATCGTTCGGATTTGTTTTGGCGGGATGAGAGCAAGTATCCGATCCTGGACTTCATTTGGCGCCTGTCCTGCTTGCTTAAATTTCTGATGACGACGGTGATATTTTGATCTCGCCTGCCAACTTCCATCTGCCGCCCACTTCTTTGAAGATCGTTGAACTCATTTTGAGAAAGATTTACGATTGATTCGGATGAATCCAAATCTATCATCCGTTTAACTGGTCCGTCCCAGTAATAAGTGTTAGCGTTCTGGGAGATGGCTGTGAATGAGATTAAAAGCGATGCAACTACAAGAGACAAAAAGCGAAAGTAATTTTTCTTCATTGGTAGAGTTTAGTTTTAAATTTTGATGAGAAAAGTTTAAAACGAATTTCTCTTACCTGATCTATCATAAAATAATATAGGGGGTACGATTATGTCGTGTTTTCCCGATGCCATATCAGCTATGCGACACAAACTGACCTCCGGTCATATTGCAATAGCAATTCTGAATACGAACGCTATCCTAAAACTATTAATGTGATTCTCATTAGTCATTCCATCCCGGACCCGAAAGAAACAAAAGCGAAAGTCAAGAAAGAGGTTTCTTCTTCGAAGAAATCCGAAGACTATAAGAACTATTCCGTCGAAAAACTAAACGAGTTACTGAAAGACGCGATCGACAAAGAGGATTATGAGAGGGCAGCGAAGATCCGTGACGAACTCAGCAAACGGAATTAATATCCATCTGTCACCGGTCGCTCAATGAAAATTCTCAAGATCTTCTTCGCCGTACTGTTCCTTCTCTTCGCCTTAGTACAGATCAACGACCCCGACCCGCTTCTTTGGATTGTAGTTTACGGCTCCATGATGGTCGTGTCGGTTATGTCGATCTACAATCGATACCCGCTGCAGATCATGGTTGTAATGGCTTCCGGTTTTCTCATCATGACCATCATATATTTCGATGGTTTTAAAACCTGGTTCGATTCTGCCGATCGTTCATTGCTCTTCGACGATCTCGCTAAAATGCAATTCCCATACATAGAAGAAGCCCGCGAATTCCTGGGCCTGCTCATCTGCATCGCTGTTTTGATCTTCTACTTCTATCTCAGCCAAAGAAGCGACTCGAAATAGCCTATGAAGAAGCTCGTACCGCTGCTAGTTATAGCTCTTGTTAGTTCATGTACGAGTCCAAAAGAAAGAATACCGGATACGATGCCCGAAACGAAGATCACATCGTCGAAGCCTGTCATTTATCAAATGATGACACGACTCTTCGGCAATATCAATACCAACAACAAGCGATTCGGTACACTGCAGGAGAACGGTGTAGGTAAGTTTAACGACATCAACGATGTTGCCCTCGGTGCCATTAAAGACCTTGGTGTTACTCACATCTGGTACACAGGTGTTATCGAACATGCATTGCTTACCGATTACAGTGCGTTCAACATTCCGGCCGACGATGCCGACGTGGTGAAAGGCCGTGCCGGTTCACCCTATTCGATCAAAGATTATTATGACATCAATCCCGATCTCGCCGTCGATGTAAAGAACCGAATGGCCGAGTTTGAACAACTCGTTGAGCGTACACACAAACATGGAATGAAAGTGATCATCGACTTCGTTCCCAATCACGTTGCCCGCGCTTATCATTCCGATGTAAAACCGGAATCGGATTTCGGTCTGAATGATGATAAATCGAAGAGCTTCAGTCCCGACAATAATTTCTACTACATAGTTGGTAAAGACTTTCAACCACCGAAGGGAAGTGCGGAAATCGGCGCCGACGGTAAGTTTATCGAGTCACCAGCAAAGGCAACAGGTAACGATCAATTTTCGCCCACACCAAATTCGAACGACTGGTATGAAGCTGCAAAGCTGAACTACGGTGTAGACATACAGAACAACAGGCAAACGCATTTTGAACCGGTGCCCAACACATGGACAAAGATGTTGGAGATCCTCGTGTTCTGGACGAAGAAGAATGTAGACGCATTTCGGTGCGATATGGCCGAGATGATTCCCGTTGAATTCTGGCAATGGGCTATTCCCCAGGTGAAGGCAGTAAATCCCGACGTCGCATTCATTGCGGAGATCTATAACCCGCACGCCTATCGCTCATACATTCAGCAGGGAAGATTCGATTACCTCTATGACAAAGTACAGTTGTACGATACGCTTCGGTTGCTGATGAATCAACATGCCCAGTCGACCGACATTCCACAAATACAGAAGAGTCTCGACGGCATCAACGACAACATGCTTCACTTCCTCGAGAATCACGACGAGCAGAGAATTGCTTCGAAGTTCTTTGCAAGTGACCCGTGGAAGGCTGTGCCCGCGATGGCCGTGAGCGCGCTGATCGACAAAGGTCCGATTATGATCTACTTCGGCCAGGAAGTAGGCGAACCCGGCGGCGCCAACGAAGGCTTCAGCCCCGACGATGGCCGCACCACTATTTACGACTATTGGGGCGTAACCGAGCATCAGAAGTGGGTGAACAACAAGCTTTACGACGGCGGCCAGTTGTCGGACGACCAGAAACAACTTCGGCAGTTTTATGGCGACCTGCTGCGGTTGGCCGGCTCGAACTCCGCTATCGTTTTCGGCGACTACTTCGATCTGACGCAGGAAAATGTGACCCTCAAAAACTGCTCTGGCAACCATGTTATTTTCGGCAGGACCGAAGGAGATGAAAAATTGATCGTCGTTGCCGGATTTGGTACAAAGACCGAGAGAATAAAAGTTAAATTAACGGACGAGGCGATCCGGAAAATGGGACTGGAAGCGGGCGGCCAGTATATTGCCCGCGACCTTTTGCGAAGTGGGGCGGATGTGGGCTTCGACAGCCAGTTTCAGTTCGAGATAGATGTGCCACCATACTCGGTATTCATTCTTAAAGTAAAATGATGAAAAGGATCTCAGCATTAACATTCGCCACCGCTGTTGTGCTCATGGTGTCGTGCACATCGGAGCCCGTCAATCATTGGCCCAACGGAGTAAACTATGAAGTGTTCGTGCTGTCGTTTGCCGACGGTGATGGCGATGGCAAGGGCGACTTCAAAGGACTTACGTCGAAGCTCGATCATCTTTCGGAGCTCGGTGTTGGTGGCGTGTGGCTGATGCCCATCATGAATTCTCCCACGTATCACAAGTACGATGTAACGGATTACAAGTCGATCAATCCAGAGTATGGCACGACAGAAGACTTCAAAAAATTCGTAGACGAAGCTCACAAGCGACACATTCGAGTGCTCGTCGATCTGATCCTGAATCATACAGGCTCCGATCATCCGTGGTTCCAGGAAGCTATCAAAGACAAGAAGAGTAAGTATCGCAACTATTATGTGTGGGCGAAGAAAGATTCTATCAGGGACCAGATGGCCAAGAAGCAGGTCTCATTCGACTCGGACAACATTACGCAATGGCATGCTGTGAATGGCGATACATTGGCCGAGCATTATTATGGATTCTTCTGGGCTGGAATGCCTGACCTGAATTTCGATAACCCGGATGTCCGTGCGGAGTTCGTCGACATCGGTAAGTTCTGGTTGAACGATATGAAAGTAGACGGCTTCCGTCTCGATGCAGCGAAACATATTTACCCGACAGACAGGGCTAAAGACAATCATGAGTTCTGGGTTTGGTTCCGCGAAGAGATGACTAAGATCAAACCCGATGTTTATTTGGTTGGTGAAGTTTGGTCGAAGGCCGAAGATGTTGCTCCATACCTGAAAGGTATCCCGGCGCTGTTCAATTTTGATTTAGGGTATGCGATTACATCGGCTGTGAATGCCGGTCGCGATACGACTGGCCTCATTAGCGAATACAAGAAGATCATCGACTTTTACAATCAATCAACATCGAGTTACGTCGATGCAACATTCCTGAAGAATCACGATCAGAACCGGATCATGAGCGAAGTTCATAATGATGAACAGAAGGCGCGCATGGCTGCTTCGATCTTAATGACGTTGCCCGGAACGCCTTATATCTATTACGGTGAAGAGATCGGCATGAAAGGAACGAAGCCCGATGAATACATTCGCGAACCGTTCCTTTGGGATAAAGACCATAAAGACCCGGCCCAAACTACATGGGAAGAACCGCGGTTTTCGACAGGCAAGACCGTTGTTCCTTTGGCTCTTCAGAAGGCCGATAAAAAGTCGTTGTATAATTTCTATGAAGACTGGATCGATTACAGGAACGACAGTGAACCGTTGACCTACGGAACGATCGAGCTCTCGCCGGTTTCGAGTAACGAAGTGATCACGTTCTATCGTGTGAAAGACAACGAGAAATTATTCATACTTCACAACATCTCCGATGTTGAAGTTACTGTGCCGATCGATCTCGATGAATTGTATCGTTTGGATTTCACGACCAATCCCGCTGTTGAAGCACGTGAAACTGAGATCGTAATGCCGGCATATTCCAGCGCCATATTGAAGAACTAAGATGCAGGGGAAGAAAAGAGTAATTGTAGAAAATGTACAGCCAGTTGTCGACGGCGGACGTTACGCCGCGCGCCGTTCGGTAGGCGAGAAGGTTGAAGTATCCGCAAGCATTTTTGCCGACGGTCATGATCATTTGCGTGCACGAGTTCTTTACAAAAGAGAAGGAGCAGGCAGTTGGTTGGAAGTCGAAATGAATTCAACCTGGAACGACGAATGGCTGGCAGTTTTCTATGTTACTGAAAAAGGATTTTATCGTTTTAAAGTGGAAGCATGGGTCGATCATTTCGACACCTGGTATGATGGCTTCAAAAAGAAAGCCGACGCTAAAGTTGATGTGAAGACCGAGCTCATGGAAGGAGTGAACTTCCTTCGAAGATTCGTCGAATCCGATTCATCATTGAAGTCTTTCATCACAACACTCGACGATCGTTCGAACTACGATAAAGCAGTCGGAACGGTGACATCGCCCGCGTTCGCGGAGGTCGTTAATCATCACCCATTGATCGAGAATGAAACGAGCACCGACGAATACGTTGTGAAAGTTGAATACAACAAGGTGTTATTCAGCACCTGGTATGAAGTCTTTCCACGATCTACGTCGCTCCAAAGAGGCCGTCACGGTACGTTTAAAGACGTCATCAAGTTGTTGCCCCGAGTTGCAGCGATGGGTTTCGACGTGTTGTATCTTCCTCCGATCCACCCGATCGGTAAGTTGAATCGCAAGGGCAAGAACAACAACGTTCGTGCTGCCGAAGGAGAACCCGGTTCGCCATGGGCTATTGGCAACGACGAGGGTGGACACAAGTCTGTTCACGCGGAGCTCGGCACGATCGACGACTATAGACTACTCATCGGTAAAGCAAAAGAACACGGTATTGATATCGCGCTCGACATTGCATTCCAGTGTGCACCCGATCATCCGTATGTTAAAGAACACCCCGAGTGGTTTCGTCAACGGCCCGATGGAACAATACAGTACGCCGAAAATCCTCCCAAGAAATACCAGGACATTTACCCGTTCAACTTCGAGGGCGACAACTGGCAGGCACTGTGGGATGAGTTGAAGTCTGTGATCATCTATTGGATCGAACAGGGAGTAACGATATTCCGTGTCGACAATCCCCATACCAAGCCGATACCTTTTTGGGAGTGGACGATCACGGAGATCCAAAAACAATATCCCGATACGATCTTCCTTGCGGAAGCATTCACGAAACCTAAAGTGATGGCATCGCTCGGTAAGATCGGGTTCAATCAATCGTACACGTATTTCACATGGCGTGTAAGTAAGCAGGAGATCATCGAGTACGTGAATGAACTTGTTTACACTGCGTCGCGTAATTATTTCCGTCCGAACTTCTGGCCCAACACGCCCGACATTCTTCCATACCACCTGCAACACCAGGGTGAGAATATTTTCATTATCCGGTATGCACTCGCCGCAACGTTATCGTCGAACTATGGAATGTATGGACCAGCTTATGAATTCTACGACAACGTTCCCATGGAAGGGAAGGAGGAGTATTACAACTCCGAGAAATACGAAGTGAAATGGCACGACTGGAAAGCGACTAATCGGATGACCGACATCATTTCGATGGTGAATCGTTTCCGTAAAGAAAATAAGGCACTGCAGACAACCTGGAATACGGTGTTCTGTAACATCGAAAATGGCCAGCTCCTTGCTTACGTGAAAGCAACCGACGACCTGTCGAACATAATCCTGGTTGTAATAAATCTCGACCAGCATAGTCAGCAGTCGGGTTATGTGCAGGTGCCGAAGAGTGTTTTGAAACTTGATGACAAGATCAACCTCAAGTTAAGAGACCTGATGACCGATGAACATTATATGTGGACGCAGGAGTGGAATTTCGTGTCGCTAAATCCGCATAAAATGCCGTTCCATCTATTTCAAGTTACGATTCATTACTCAAATATGTAGTATGGACCAACTATTCACTTTTCACTATTCACTTTTCACTTTCTAGTGGCTGCAGCAATAAAAAATAATGATCCCCTGTGGTTTAAAGATGCAATCATCTATGAGTTGAGCGTGCGCGCATTCTTCGATAGCAATGGTGACGGCATCGGCGACTTCCAGGGTCTTATTCAAAAGCTCGACTATCTCGAAGATCTCGGCATCGATACCATCTGGTTACTGCCGTTCTATCCTTCGCCACTGAAAGACGACGGCTACGACGTAACAGAATATTGCGACATACATCCCGATTATGGCACGCTGGCCGACTTCAAACTCTTTTTGAAAGAAGCACATCGTCGCGGGCTGAGAGTTGTTACGGAGCTTATTCTTAATCACACTTCCGATCAGCATCCGTGGTTCCAGAAATCACGCAAGGCAAGGGCAGGTTCCCGTTACAAAGATTACTATGTGTGGAGCAACACACAGGAGAAATATAAAGATGCCCGCATCATTGTGGCCAACGATGAGTCCACCAACTGGTCGTGGGACAATGAAGCGAAAGCGTATTACTGGCATCGTTACTATCGTTTTCAACCCGATCTTAATTTCGATAATCCTGAAGTGCAGCTGGAGATCATTCGCATCGCCGACTTCTGGATGAAGATGGGTGTTGATGGTTTCAGGCTTTCGTCGGTTCCATTCCTGTATGAAGAGGAGGGAACGCCGTGCGAGAATCTTCCGCAAACACATTCATTTGTGAAGAAGCTTCGTGCACATATCGACAAGAACTATAAAGACCGGATCCTGATTGCAGAAGCCAACCTGTGGCCCGAAGATGCCGCGTCTTATTTTGGCGATGGCGATGAGTGTCACATGAACTTCAATTACCCGTTGATGCCGAGGTTGTTCCTCGGCCTTCGAACGGAAGATAGTTACCCGATCATTGACATCATCGATCAGACGCCGTCTACTCCGAAGAACACCCAGTGGGCATTGTTCCTTCGCAACCACGACGAGATCGGGTTGGAGATGGTGACAGAGGAGGAGAAGGATTATTTATTCAAAGCATACGCCACCGATCCGAACACCAAGCACAATCTCGGCATCCGACGGAGGCTCGCCCCGTTGCTCAACAACGATCGTCGTAAAGTGGAACTGCTCCACACCATCCTTCTTTCGTTGCCAGGCTCGCCGGTGTTGTACTACGGCGACGAGATCGGCATGGGCGACAATATTTATTTGGGTGACAGGTTTGGCGTAAGAACACCGATGCAGTGGAACATGAACCTCAACGCAGGTTTCTCCAATGCCAACCCCCAGAAGCTTTACCTCCCCGTAATTACAGATCCGGTTTATCGATATGAATCAGTAAACGTAGCGACGCAGGAAGAAAACCCGTCGTCGATGATGTGGTGGTTCAAGAACGTGATCGCCATGCGCCGCCGGCTGAATGTGTTTGGTCATGGCGAACTTAAGTTCATCGAAAGCTCGAATGCTAAAGTACTCAGCTTCGTTCGTTACGATGAGAACGTGAGGATCATCGTGGTCGCCAACCTCTCGCAGTTCAGTCAGTCAACGACACTCGATCTTTCGGACTTCAAAGACTGCGACATCACAGAAGTGTTCAGCCAGAACAGGTTTAAGTCGGTTGAGTCGGGTGAATATTATATCACCATCGGACCATACGGATACTTCTGGTTCCAGGCCGATGCATCGGAGAAGAAAGAGAGCATTGGTGGCAGCGGCGAGTTGCCTCTGGTGAAGACGAGCGTGTCGTGGGAAAAATTCTTCAATCACTACAACGAGATCCGCGTTCTCGAACGAAAGATCTTTCAGCCGTTCATGCGCAAGTGCCGTTGGTTTGGAGGAAAGGCCCGCACGATCAGCAAGCTGGCGGTGAAAAAATCTTTCCCGCTGAAGGTAGATGGCAACACGCATTTCCTCTGCATCATAGAAGTTCATTACGTGCAGCGATTGCCTGAACTGTATTTCCTGCCGGTGGTATTCATTCCTGCCGATAGTGTTTTCGATCGCGTGGAGTACACAGCACAGAGTGTTGTTTGTCGCGCGGAGATCCAGGGACAAACCGGCTTCGTTATCGACAGCAGCTACGACCGGAGCTTTAGAGATTATTTGTTCTCGAGCATGGCGCGAAGCCAGAAGATCCGTGAGGACGAAGGTGTGCTGGAATTCAACGCGAGTGTTTATTCGAAGCTCGATCCTGAGAACGTCGAGTCGAAGATCCTCAAAGCAGAGCAAAGCAACACTTCTATCATTTACAACGATCAATATTTCTTCAAATTTTATCGTAAGCTCGAGAAGGAGATCAATCCCGATCTCGAGATCGTACGATATCTTTCCGAAGGAACCAACTTCAGGAATGCGCCGCGATATGCCGGCAGTGTGGAGCTTGTAGAGACCGACGGAAGTTCTTACGTGCTGGGATTGTTACAGGAGAAAGTAGAAAACCAGGGCGACGCCTGGGTGATGACGATCGACTCTGTTGGTCGTTTCTACGAACGTGTGATGGCCAAGGGCAAGAACGAAAAGGTACCGAAGCTCATCAACAAGAACGTGCTCACTTTCGAAGAAGCACCTGAGATCGTACAGGAGTTGATTGGCCGCGGGTTCTACGAACGTGTCGTTCGTTTGGGACAACGCACTGCCGAAATGCATTTGGCGCTCGCGTCGGATAAATCGAACCCCGCATTTTCTCCGGAACCTTTCACAACGAACTACCAGCGTTCACTATATAGCGGTCTTCGCAAGCTGCTCCGCGATCGCTTCAAGCTCCTGCAAAATTCATTGCCGAAGCTCTCGAACGATACTCGCGAGTATGCAAAGAAAATATTAGCACAGGAAGATAAGATCCTCGATTCGTTCATGGAGATCTATCAGCATAAGATCAATGCCGTAAGAACCCGCATACACGGCGACTATCACCTTGGCCAGGTGTTGTTTACAGGCAAAGACTTTATCATCATCGACTTCGAAGGAGAGCCCGGTTTCAGTTTCAGCGAACGCCGTCTGAAAAAGAATCCGTATAAAGATGTTGCGGGCATGATGCGATCATTCCACTATGCAGCATTCGGAAAGATCTTGTTGAATGAAAACTATCGCCAGCAAGATCTCGAGTTTCTCGAACAATGGGCTGAGCAATGGCAACATTACATCAGTCGGTTCTTCCTTGGCGCTTATCTCGAGAAGATGGGCCTCGGCCAGAAACTTTCTGTCGAGGACGATATTTTGATCCGTACATTCCTGATTGAAAAAGCGATATACGAGCTCGGGTACGAACTCAACAGCCGCCCCGATTGGGTTATCGTTCCATTGCGTGGTATCGATTACCTTACAGCGCGCTATATTAGCGAGAAGGAAGAAAGGAAAAAGAAAAACTAACGACTATGTCCAAGAAGTCCGGTAAAATCGAAGAACAATCAACAAGCTTCTCCCTGCTTACCGATTTCGACATTCATTTGTTTAAAACGGGCAAACACTTCAAGCTCTACGAAAAGCTTGGTGCTCATACCGCATCTCCCCATGGCAAGAGCGGAACGTTCTTCGCAGTGTGGGCTCCCAATGCAACGGAGGTTTCCGTTATCGGCAACTTCAATCATTGGCAAAAAGGTCATCATAAGTTAACTCCACGTTGGGACGAGTCCGGGATCTGGGAAGGATTTCTCGTTGGCGTTCACAAAGGCGAAGCATATAAGTATGCGATCACCTCCAACACAGGAGAACAACTTGAGAAGGCAGACCCGTTTGCGTTCTATGCTGAAGTTCCGCCCAAGACTGCTTCTATCGTTTGGGAGCCCTCGCATACATGGGCCGACAACGAATGGCAACAGAAGAAACGCAACGAAGCAAGCAACGCAAAACCATATTCAGTCTACGAAGTTCACTTCGGTAGCTGGCGCCGGAAAGTAGAAGAAGACAATCGTTCGCTCACATATAACGAAATGAAAACGGAGCTCGTTAGCTACGTTAAAGATCTCGGTTTTACCCACGTTGAATTTCTTCCCCTCATGGAACACCCGTTCTATGGATCGTGGGGTTACCAGTTAACGGGATATTTCGCTCCAACCAGTCGCTACGGTCAACCCGAACAACTGATGGAGCTGATCGACGCGTTCCACAACGAAGGCATCGGTATCATACTCGACTGGGTTCCATCTCATTTTCCCGGCGATGCTCATGGTCTTTATCGTTTCGATGGCACTCATTTGTACGAACACGCCGATCCTCGCAAGGGCTTTCATCCGGATTGGAGCAGCTATATTTTTAATTATGGCCGTAACGAAGTCCGTTCGTTCCTCATCAGCAACGCCATGTTCTGGATCGATCGATATCACATCGATGGGTTGAGAGTTGATGCCGTTGCATCGATGTTGTACCTGGATTACTCGCGCAAACATGGAGAATGGATCCCCAATGAATACGGTGGCCGCGAGAACATAGAGTCTATCGTGTTCCTGAAGGAATTCAATGAAGTGATGTATGGCAACTTTCCCGATGTTGTTACCATCGCAGAAGAATCGACGGCATGGCCCGGTGTATCGCGACCTACATTTCTTGGTGGTCTCGGCTTCGGACAAAAATGGATGATGGGATGGATGCACGATACACTTGAGTATTTCAAGAAAGATCCTATTCATCGTAAGTATCACCAGAACGACATCACGTTCAGCATCATGTATGCGTTCACCGAGAACTTCATGCTGCCGCTTTCGCACGATGAAGTTGTTCACGGCAAAGGCTCGTTGTTAGGCCGCATGCCCGGTGACGAATGGAACAAGTTTGCCAACCTGAGAACCATGTTCGCTTACATGTTCACGCACCCTGGAACAAAATTATTGTTCATGGGCGGCGAGTTCGGCCAGTCCGCGGAATGGAACCACGACAAGAGTCTCGACTGGCATTTGCTGGAGTATCCTTTTCACCAGGGAATTTATAAGATCATGAAAGATATTAATCACCTGTACAAAACGGAACCGGCGTTGTACGAATTTGGTTTCGAGAACAAGGGCTTCGAGTGGCTCGACTATTCTGATCGCGAAAGCAGTGTGATCTTGTTTATCAGGAAAGGATGGAAGAAGGAAGATACACTCGTGGTTGCTTGTAATTTTACACCCGCTGTGCGATACGACTACCGTGTAGGCGTGCCGATCAAGGGAACATGGAAAGAAGTATTTAATTCGGATAATATAAAATATAGCGGCTCTGGAATCCTCAACCAGGGTTTGATGGTAACGAAACCCGTGAAGTATCATGGCAAGGATTATTCCATTGCTATAACGCTTCCGCCATTAGGTATAACAGTATTAAAGTTGAACGAGGAAGAAGCTGGATTCACGCTGGCTTCATGATGACATGGCAGAAAACAAATTCATTTGCATACACGGACACTTCTACCAGCCGCCGCGCGAGAACGCATGGCTGGAAGTGATCGAAGTTCAGGATTCATCTCACCCTTATCACGATTGGAACGAACGCATCAGTGCGGAGTGCTATGCTCCGAATGCAGCGTCGCGGATCCTCGATCAAAAGGGTGTTATCAAGAACATCGTCAATAACTATTCGCGGATCAGTTTCAACTTCGGACCCACGTTGCTATCGTGGATGGAGAACAACGATAAAGAAACCTACGAAGCCATTCTCGAAGCCGACAAAGAGAGCATCAGGAACTTCAGCGGTCATGGCTCCGCAATAGCACAGGTATACAATCACATCATTCTGCCGCTGGCCAACACTCGCGATAAAGAAACGCAGGTGATCTGGGGCATACGCGACTTCGAAGCGCGGTTCAAGAGAAAGCCCGAAGGAATGTGGCTTGCAGAGACCGCGGTAGATACCGAGTCGCTGGAGATGCTTGCGAAGCACAACATCAAGTTTACAATACTGGCACCTCGCCAGGCCAAAGCAATACGAAGAATCGGCGAAGACGAGTGGACCGACGTAAACGAAGGAACAGTAGATACACGCATCGCGTATCGCGTCAATCTCCCATCCGGTAGATCGATCGACGTTTTCTTTTACAATGGATCGATATCACAGGGAATTGCATTCAACGGTCTGCTTAACGATGGCAAACGCTTCGCACAAAGCCTCACCGATTCTTTCGGACTCGAAGAAGAACCACAGCTGGTGAACGTAGCAACCGACGGAGAAACCTATGGACACCATCATCGTCATGGTGACATGGCTCTTGCGTTTTGTCTGAATCACATCGAGAAGATCGGCGAAGCAACTATTACCAACTACGCGGAATTTCTTTCGAAGTTCCCGCCTCGTTTCGAAGCACAGGTGATCGAGAACAGCTCGTGGAGTTGTGTTCACGGCATCGAACGCTGGCGAAGCAACTGCGGATGTAATTCCGGCGCTCATCCCGGCTGGCATCAATTGTGGCGAGGTCCGTTGCGTGAAGCGTTGGATTGGTTGCGAGACACATGCTCTGAATTTTTCGAACAGGAAGCACAAAAACTTCGATTCGATCCATGGACAGCCAGGAACGACTACATAGATGTGATCCTTGATCGCAGTGAAAAGAAGATCAGCACCTTCTTTAAGAAACATGGCTCGTCTTCCGAGTCAACGAAGATCTTTCGTTTAATGGAAATGCAACGTCATTCCATGTTGATGTACACAAGCTGCGGTTGGTTCTTCGATGAAGTTTCTGGTATCGAAACCGTGCAGGTTCTTCAATATGCTTGTCGTGCCCTGCAGCTCGCCAATCAAAATGGCACGCTCGATCTCGAACCGGAGTTCCTGAATCTTCTCGAGAAAGCCCCCAGCAATGTTCCATCTCTCGAGAATGCCGCGCAAGTCTATCGTAGATACGTACTTCCTTCGAAGACGAATCTTCAGCGTGTGGGCATGCACTACGCAGTGTCATCTATTTTCGAAGAAGAACCAGAGTCGCTTCCGCTGTTCAACTACACAGCCACGAACGATTTCTTCATGAAGAAAGAAGCCGGTGAACAGAAGCTTGTTCTCGGTATCACGAAAGTGAAGTCATTAGTAACGTGGTCCGAGAAACGATTTGCATTCGCCGTGGTTTGTATAGGCGTGCACAATATCATCGGTAACATTTCTTTGGATATGGAAGCCGATAAGTTTGCGAGCATGCAGTATCGTGCAACGCATGCTTTCGATGAAGGCCGCCTCGGCGACGTTATCGGGATCATGCAGACATACTTCGGTCCCGATAAGTATACCATCTGGCAGTTGTTCAAAGACGAGAAGAGGAAGATCCTCGATATGATTGCGCGTAAGAGCCTGGAAGAGCTCGAACAGTCGTTGCGAAGGACTTACAATCGAGATTACCCGTTAGTTAACGCACTGGCCAACAATGAGATACCGATCCCGAATGCCTATCGGACAACATTCGAATATATCCTTAACGCCGACCTCGTCGACGCCTTCCAGGAAGACCGCATCAACATAAAGTCACTCGAACGTATTCTCGGCGAGATCGAAAAATGGAATATGAAAATCGAAGATCCCGAAAGTGTTTCGAGATTAGCAGCCCATGCAATATTCAGGGAGTTGAATCGTATCGGCAGTGACCGCACGAATGCAAGAAGAATTACCAGGTTGAATAGATTGTTCCCGCTTTTGACTAAATTCAATCTGGCACCGAATATCCATAAGTCCCAGAATACCTATTTCGAAATATCCCGCGAGAATAGGACGCTCACCCTGGGCGACGACGAAAAAGAGTGGATGGATCAGTTTTCACTCTTAGGAGACAATTTGCGAGTCAAAGTCGAATAGCGTATATGAAGTTTCTTATGCTGCTGCTTGCGGCCGGTTTGTTTAGGCAGATCGCTTCCGCACAAGACGGTTATGGATCCACAAGTGTATACGATCGCGTTGTACAACTTCCGACGGGCAAGCGCTTCTTTATTGTGCCTCCCACAAAAGAATGGAATGAAACGGAGTGGCGTGACAGTTTGTACACCTTCGATTCATTTCAAAAGGGTAAGCTCGAAATGACTAACGGTTTCGTGCCTTCGCATCGTCCGATGCTGAACTACAGCCCGATGAACGAGGGGATTGTAATATTGCCGGAAACCGGGCCTGCTGTTGCAATGCGAAAATCGCCAGCCATTAAGTTTGTATGGATCGGCGACCATAAGTATATAAATCATCCTGCGTTTGGCTTCCTCGAGATAGTCTTCGCTGGTAAAGTCAGTCTCGCCCGTAAACAATTTATGAGCGGGATCTATGAGTTAAGTAATGGAACAAAGTATTCCATCCGGGCTACTAACGATATAACACCTGCCGCATACATCAGGGTGCCGCTGAAAGGAACCACTCGCTACTATTGGATCGAGGAACGATATTTTTTCGTGGGCGAAGACATGAAAGTATTTCGCTCGACCGCAGCTTCTTTAAAGCACTTGCTTCCAAAGCAGAAGAGTGCCATTAAAGCTTTCTCAAAAAGCAATCACATAGATTACAGGAAGAAAGACGAAGTGCTTAAAATGGTGGTATATGCTAATGAAGTCGCCAACTCAGGCAGCCTCTAACGTCAGCTTCTTCTTATCCAGGTAATCCCATACGAGACTACTTGCACCAAGAATGGGGGCCGCCTGGTTTTGCAACGCCGACGGAAGCACTTTCACTTTTCCGCGGAACAAAGGCATGAGGTTCGCCTCCATGTGTTTGATCGTGGGCTTGAAGATGAGGTCACCCGCCTGCGAAAGTCCACCAAATAAGAATATAGCTTCGGGATCTGTATGAACTACAGTCTCCGCGAGTTTCATTCCAAGGATCCGGCCTGTGTATTCGAACGCAGCCTTCGCCACAACGTCACCGCGCATCGCAGCTTCGGTGATCATTTTTGTGTTAAGATTATCGAAGCTGATACCTCTCAGTTCACTTGGTTCGAGGTGATCTGCAAGAAGCTTATAAACAGTTCTCTTGATACCGGTAGCAGAAACATAAGTCTCGAGGCACCCGCGCTTACCGCAATTACAATAACGGCCAGTAGGGTTTACAGATGTGTGACCGACTTCACCGGCGATACCGTGCTTGCCATTTAAGAGCATGCCATTACAAACAAAGCCGCTGCCCAAACCTGTGCCGAGTGTAATCACCACGAAGTCTTTCATTCCCTTGGCATTGCCATAAACCATTTCGCCTACAGCAGCTGCATTGGCATCGTTGGTGAGAACGCATGGAATACCGAACTCATCGGTGAACATCTTTGCGAGTGGCAACTCTTCTTTCCATTTCAGGTTGGTTGCTTTCTCGATCGTGCCTGTGTAATAGTTGCCGTTGGCTGCACCAATGCCGATACCAACGAGCTTTGCATCTTTGCCTACTTCGTGAATACCGTGACGGATCGCATCGGCCATGCCGTCAAAAAAATCCTTGAAGTCTTCGTAATCGGTAGTGGGAATACTGCCCTGGTAATGCACGGTGCCCTGTCGGTCTACGATACCGAACTTTGTATTTGTTCCCCCAATATCGATACCTACCGTTAGCTCTTTCATTTAATTGAGAATTGTTAAATGGACAGAATTTTTGCAATGCGAAGTGACTCTGCATCGATCTCATGATGGGTGGTCATGATAGAGTCGAATTTATTATATACGATCTTGCCGTTCCTCATACCAACCATAACATCGTTCTCGCCGGCCATGAGTCCTTCAACAGAAGCAACACCCATGCGGCTTGCGAGTACACGATCGAAGTAAGTAGGGGAGCCACCGCGTTGAAGGTGTCCGAGGATGGTTACTTTAATGTCGAAGTAGTTAGTTCTCTCCGCCACCTTCCTTGCGAGCTCGTTTGCGCCACCGATCTTCGATCCTTCAGCCACAACAATTAAGCTCGACTTTCTGTTCGACTTACCGCCTTCTTCTAATGTCTTGAAGAGATCGTCGAACGTCACGTTTTCTTCGGGGATGATGATTGCGATAGCACCGCCGGCAATACCGCTGTTGATGGCGATGTAACCTGAGTGTCGTCCCATCACTTCAACGAAGAACAGGCGGTCGTGCGATAGCGCGGTGTCGCGGATCTTGTCGATTGCCTCAACGGCTGTGTTCGTTGCTGTATCGTAGCCGATGGTATAGTCGGTTCCGGAGATGTCGTTGTCGATTGTACCGGGAATGCAAACGGAAGGAACTCCGAATTCCTGGTAGAACTTATGAAGGCCGGTGAATGTGCCGTCGCCACCAATAGCGATAAGGCTATCGATGCCGTATTTCTTGAGGCTTTGAAAAGCCTTCTCTCTTCCTTCCTGTGTTCTGAACTCTTCGCTGCGTGCAGATTTGAGAATGGTGCCGCCGCGCTGGATGATGTTGCCAACAGAACGGGCTCCGAGTTTCACGATGTCGCCATCGATCATTCCCTCGTATCCCTGCATGATGCCAAAAACTTCTTTGTTGTAATAGATGGCCGCACGAACAACGGCTCTGAGGGCTGCATTCATTCCCGGTGCATCACCGCCCGAAGTGAATACGCCGATCTTCGAAATTTTCTCGTTCATTCTAAATGGATGTCAAAAATAAGGAGTAGCCGACACTTTCCAAGAGACATGTAAGGCTCATTATCAAGCCTTACTTTTCAAACGTTTGAAATAATTGATTAACCCATTTGTCGAAGAATCGTGCGATGTAATTTCTTCTGAAGAGCCCAACTCTGGCAGTATTTTCTTCGCAAGAACCTTTCCTAATTCAACGCCCCACTGATCGAAGCTGAAGATGTTCCAGATCACTCCCTGAACGAAGATCTTATGTTCATACATCGCGATGAGCGTACCCAAAGTTTTCGGGTCGAGCAGCGTAAACATGATGGAGTTCGTAGGCTTATTGCCATCGAATACCCTGAATGATTTTTGGAACGTGATATCTTCTGCACTCATGCCCGCTTTCGCAAGCTCGTTGGTAACCTCTTCCTCTGTTTTGCCGATCATCAACGCTTCTGTCTGAGCAAAGAAGTTCGACAACAACTTTTGGTGATGATCGCCAATAGGATTCTGACTATTCGCAGGCGCGATGAAGTCGCAAGGTATAATTCGTGTTCCCTGGTGAATGAGCTGATAGAAAGCATGCTGACCATTCGTTCCGGGTTCGCCCCAGATCACCGGGCCGGTTTGATAAAGGATCCGATCACCCTCGCGGTCGGTCGACTTCCCATTGCTCTCCATATTTCCCTGTTGAAAATATGCAGCGAAGCGATGAAGATATTGATCGTAAGGAAGGATAGCTTCTGTATGCGCATCGAAGAAGTTGCCGTACCAGATGCCGATCAGCGCCAACATCACCGGTATGTTCTTCTCGAAAGGCGTTGAACGGAAATGTTTGTCCATTTCGTGAGCACCTTCGAGCAGCTTCACGAAGTTGTCGTAACCAATTGTACATACGATGCTTAAGCCGATCGACGACCACAATGAATATCGGCCGCCAACCCAGTCCCAGAACACGAACATGTTTTCGGTAGCAATGCCGAAGTCGGCGACAGCTTTTGTATTAGTCGATACAGCAACGAAGTGCTTTGCAACATCACCTTTACCGCCCGACTTTTCGAGGAACCACTTCTTGGCGCTTTCGGCGTTGGTCATCGTCTCCTGTGTTGTGAATGTCTTCGAGGCGATGATGAACAGTGTTGTTTCGTGATCTGCATTCTTCAATGTTTCGGCGATGTGCGTTCCATCTACATTCGAAACAAAGTAGGGCTTAATGTTTTTGTGATAAGGCTTCAGTGCTTCGGTCACCATCAATGGCCCGAGATCGGATCCGCCGATACCGATATTGACTATCGTTGTAATTGCTTTGCCGGTGTAACCTTTCCATTTGCCGCCGAGAAGATCTTCGGAGAAGTTCTTCATTTGATTGAGAACCTTATTCACTTCGGGCATTACATCATGACCTGCAAGTTCGATCGGTGTGTTCGACCTGTTGCGCAGCGCGATATGCAGCACCGGTCTGTTTTCTGTTACGTTGATCTGTTCGCCAGTAAACATTCCGTCGATCGCTTCGGTGAGTTCACACTCTTTTGCGAGACTGGCGAGAAACTTGATCGTGTCTTCATTGATATGATTCTTCGAAAAGTCGACGAGTATGTCGTTCAGTTGAAGATGATATTTATTGAATCTCTCCGGGTCGGATTCGAACAGTTCGCGTAGGGTGGTTGCTTGCATTTCGAGGAAGTGAGCAGTGAGCACTCTCCATGCGGTTGTTTCGACAGGCTTAATGGTTGAGAACATAAATCGTTTCAGTATAGGTAAAAAGTAAAAATAGTTTTTTTACTAATCCCTATCCACCTACAACTTTCCGCAGATTTTCGACGAGACCTTCCCACAGATCCTGGAGCTCGTCCATGTCGTCGAAGTCGGAGTAGTCGAATACTTTGATGAAGGTTGTTTGCGTGAGTTCGTTGATCTCGATGCGCAGCTCGAACCACGAAGGGTCGGAGCGATCTTCGTCGGACTCCGGTTGAAATTCGAACTTACAGAAGTGATTCACGCGCGAGCCGGTCATTTTCGCGTGATGCGTTTCGTTGTCCCACACGAACGTGAAGACTTTTTCGGGGCTGATGGTCACGTTGTCGGCGTACCATTCCGAAAGGCCGCCTGCGGTTTGAATATAGGGATAGAGCATCTTCACAGAAGCGTGCACTTCGAAATCTGCAGTGAAGAGCTTTTTGGTGGCCATCATATTTTAAGATACAAACTTTTCTTAAGTTTGCGCCCTGCCTGCCCATAGCAGGTCCCGAATGGCGAGGTAGCTCAGTTGGTGAGAGCGCAGGATTCATAACCCTGAGGTCGGGAGTTCAAATCTCCCTCTCGCTACGTTAAACTCCGGCAGGATTCATATCCGCCGAAGGCGGACGGGAGTTCAAATCTCCCTCTCTCCAAATTAAACTTAAAGGCTGTCAATCGACAGCCTTCTTTATTTCAGAATGTTCACGGTGTACGTCCTATATTCCGAAGCTCACAATCGCCTGTACATTGGCTACACTTCAGATCTTATAACAAGATTTCGATTCCACAATCATCTGGCAAAGAAAGGCTTTACTGTGCGCTTTCGGCCCTGGCATGTAATTCATGTTGAATTTTTTGAATCTAAACCAGCCGCAGCAAAACGAGAAAAGCAGCTCAAGTCGGGAGCGGGTCGTGAATGGATACGAAGAACTTTTTTATCACAAAAATCCTGGCAGGATTCATATCCGCCGAAGGCGGACGGGAGTTCAAATCTCCCTCTCGCTACGTTAGCGTAAAAGGTTGTCAATTGGCAACCTTTTTTTATTGGCTCCAAATCGTACCTCGTAAATCGTACCTCGTAAATCCTTGGTTTGGTTTTTGTTACCTTTGCCACTTCGATGAAGAAAATCGACAAACTCATCCTTGGCTCTTTCTTCGGCCCCTTCATCATGACATTCGCGGTGGTCGTGTTCATCCTCCTGAACATCCACATGCTCAAGTACTTCGACGACATCATCGGCAAAGACCTCGGGTGGACCGTTATCGGGCAACTCTTCTTTTACTTCGCCATCTTCAACACGCCCGCAGCCCTGCCACTGGCCGTGCTGCTCTCGGCACTCATTACTTTCGGAAACCTCGGCGAACATTTCGAGCTCACCGCCATCAAAAGCCTGGGCATCTCTCTCACACGTGCACTGTTTCCGATCTTTATCGTCGTGATCTTCATCACCGGCTTTGCTTTTTATACCGGCAACTATCTTGTACCAAAAGCCGCCCTCGAAGCATACAGTCTCCTGTACGACATCAAACAAAAGAAGCCAGCGCTCGATCTGAAAGAAGGAGCCTTTACAAGTTCCATCCCCGACATCAGCATTAAGGTTGTTAAAAAATTTCCCGACAACAGTACGATTAAAGGAGTCATCATCTATGATCATCGTGGTAAGACAGGCAACAAGGAAGTGATCGTTGCCGACTCCGGGCGGATGTTCTCGATCCTTAATGATCAGTATCTCAAGCTCGAACTCTTCAATGGTTACAACTATAGCGAAGGCGCCAACGACCGCTCACTTGCACAGGGCGCATCCAACGAAGAGACTCTTAGCAAAACCCGTTTTGAAAAGAGTGTGATGGTGTTCGACCTTTCCTCATTCGGTCTCATTCGTACCGATAAAAAATGGTTCCAGGGACACCGCATCATGCGAAATCTCTCACAGCTCGATCGCGACATCGATTCATTAAAGTATGAAAAGAACAAGCAGGTGCTCGGACTTATCGACGTAAGAGAAAGCTTCTTCCGCTACTATCGAAAAAAAGACAGCCTCATCTTAACCCCCGAGCTTGTAAAAGCAAAGAGAAAAAGAGACTCCATCATCCAGCTTCAGAACCCAGGACAACAACTTACACCAACACGCAGGTTTATCGGCAAGGTTAAAGTCGAAGAGAAACAGCAGAAGAAATCCGACTCGCTGCTCAACCTGGCATCCGTTACCAGTACCGATCTCACGCAGGCCGTTGCCTCTGCGCGCAATGCTGCCGGCCAGATTTTCAACATCAATGAAAGACTTCGTTCGAACCGCGACGAAACCGTTGTGTTCGAAGTGCAGTGGCACAAGATCATCGCCAGTGCAATTGCCTGTATGGCTATGTTTTTGATCGGCGCGCCACTGGGTGCAATCATTAAGAAGGGTGGGTTAGGGGTGCCTGTGCTGGCCTCCATCATCTTCTTCATCCTCTTTTATGTATTGAGCCTGCTGGGCGAAAAATGGGCCAAGGCGGGCACCGTTTCGGTACCCGTGGGCATCTGGATGGCCAACGCAATACTCTTCTGTATAGGGTTCCTGTTCCTGCTACAGGCAAGGAGGGATGCCCGTCTCTTCGAGTCGGATTTCTATATGGTGATCTTCGACCGGATTAGAAGGAGATTTTTTAAGAAACCTGAATTAATTGTATCTAGCGGAAGACTTTGATTTTTTTGTGAATTCTGACGATTTCACTACTTTTGCAGCCGATATATAAAGATTAAAGCAGAAAAGCGATGTATTTGACCGCAGAAAAGAAGCAAGAACTATTCACCAAGCACGGTATCAGCAAAACGAAGACAGACACAGGCTCTCCTGAATCTCAGGTGGCCCTCTTCACACACCGTATCAACCACCTCACAGAACACTTGAAAGGCCAGAAAAAAGACTATTCCACACAGCAAGGCCTCTTAAGACTTGTGGGACAGCGCAAAAAGCTGTTGAACTACCTCCAGAAGACCGACATTAACCGTTACAGGTCGCTCATTGCGGAGCTTGCGCTCAGAAAGTAATTATTAACATCTATAGGGAACAGGGAACTACTCAAGGTTCCCTTTTCCTTTTTTACCCTACCTAGTCATTTTTTTATGAAACCAACTGTCATAACCAAGACCTGTAAACTCCCTGATGGACGGGAGATATCTATTGAAACAGGCAAACTCGCCCGCCAGGCCGATGGCTCTGTCGTTGTGCGCATGGGCAACACTATGCTGTTAGCTACCGTTGTCGCTAACCAGGACCCCGTAGCGGGCGCCGACTTCCTTCCTTTGTCGGTAGACTACCAGGAAAAATTTGCCTCAAGAGGTAAAATACCCGGAGGATTTCTGAAGCGCGAAAGCCGCCTTTCAGATTACGAGATCCTTATCAGCCGTCTCGTTGACCGTGCGATCCGTCCTTTATTCCCCGACGATTATCATGCTGAAACACAAGTAGCTATCTCCCTCATCTCTGGTGACGAAGAAGCGCTTCCCGATGGCCTCGCTGCCTTCGCTGCATCGTCGGCCCTTTCCGTGTCTGACATTCCTTTCAATGGACCTATCTCCGAAGTGCGCGTTGCTCGCGTTAACGGCCAGTTCATCATCAACCCTACACTCAAGCAAAAGGAACAGGCAGATATCGATCTCATCGTTGCTGCTTCACTCGATAACATCCTTATGGTTGAAGGCGAGTGCAAAGAAGTAAGCGAAGACGATATGCTCGATGCACTGAAGCAAGCTCACGAAGCAATCAAGATCCAGTGTAACGTTCAGATCGAGCTCACCAAAGAAGTTGGTAAAACGCAGAAGCGTGTTTACGAACACGAACAAAAAGACGAAGCACTGAGAGAACAAATGAACCAGGAGTTGTACGGCAAAGTGTACGAATCTGCTGCTCTTCAGATCCCTAACAAGCACACTCGTTCCGACAACTTCAAGAAGATCCTCAACGACTACATCGCTACGTTGCCTGAAGAAGTTGTTGCAGATAAGAAAGACCTGATCAAAAAGTATTATAAAGAACTGAATAAGAAAGCCTGTCGTAACCTGGCCCTCGAACAAGGTAAGCGTCTCGATGGACGTACTCCCCGTGAAGTTCGCCAGATCTGGACCGAAGTGAACTACATTCCTTCAGCTCACGGCTCGGCAGTCTTCACACGTGGTGAAACACAGTCGCTCACTACCGTTACGTTGGGTACCAAGCTCGACGAACAGATGATCGACGGAGCAATGTACTCCGGTTCCTCCAAGTTCATTCTTCATTACAACTTCCCCGGTTTCTCAACTGGCGAAGTGAAGCCTAACCGCGGTCCCGGCCGTCGTGAGGTTGGTCACGGAAACCTCGCCCTTCGTGGGCTTAAGCAGGTCCTTCCGGCTGACACAGAAAATCCTTACACAATCCGTATTGTTTCCGATATCCTCGAGTCTAACGGTTCGTCTTCAATGGCAACTGTTTGTGCAGGTTCGCTTGCGCTGATGGATGCCGGTGTACCCGTAAAAGCTCCCGTTTCAGGAATTGCAATGGGAATGATCTCCGACAGTGCAACCGGTAAGTATGCAATCTTGTCTGATATACTAGGAGACGAAGACCACCTTGGCGACATGGACTTCAAGGTGGTTGGTACTGAAAAAGGTATCACTGCCTGTCAGATGGACCTTAAGGTAGACGGTCTTACATACGCTGTTTTGAAAGAAGCTTTGGAACAAGCTAAGGAGGGTAGGTTGCACATTCTCAACGAGATGAGCAAGACTATCACTAAAGCTAATCCTGATCTTAAACCACATACACCGAGAGCCTTCACCATCGTGATCGAGAAAGAGATGATCGGTGCCGTAATCGGGCCTGGTGGTAAAGTGGTTCAGGAGATCCAGAAAACAACCGGTGCTACCGTTGTTATCGAAGAAGTGAATGGCAAGGGTATTGTGAATGTATTCGCGTCGAACAAGGACGTCATGGACGCAGCTGTGAGGCGCATCAAAGGCATCGTTGCTATACCTGAAGTGAACACAGTTTACGACGGCGTTGTGAAGTCGATCATGCCATTCGGTGCATTCGTTGAATTCATGCCCGGCAAAGATGGACTGCTCCATATTTCTGAGATCAAGTGGGAACGCCTCGAAAACATGGACGGCGTGCTTGAAGTAGGCGAAGAGATCAAAGTGAAACTGATAGAGGTAGATAAGAAAACGGGTAAGTTCAGGTTGTCGAGAAAGGCCATTTTACCGAAGCCTCCCAAGAAGGAAGAAGCGCCGGCAGCTTAATATGCCAGCTCTTGCTACTTACCGTAATTGGAACTAAATTTTGATTTTTACGTGTTAAACAGCCAGAATGAGACAGCTTAAGATCAGCAAACAAATCACGAACCGCGAAAGCCAGTCGCTGGATAAATACCTCCAGGAGATCGGCAAAGTGGATCTGTTGACCCCCGATGAAGAAGTAGAGTTGGCGAAGAGGATCAAGGAGGGAGATCAAATCGCATTGGAGAAGCTTACGAAGGCGAACCTGCGCTTCGTAGTCTCTGTGGCCAAACAGTATCAGAATCAGGGCTTGTCGCTCGGCGACCTTATCAACGAAGGAAACCTCGGTCTTATCAAAGCAGCACAGCGCTTCGATGAAACACGCGGTTTCAAATTTATCTCGTATGCAGTATGGTGGATCCGCCAGTCGATCCTCCAGGCTCTGGCAGAACAGTCGCGTATCGTTCGTCTTCCACTCAACAGGGTAGGATCATTGAATAAGATCTCGAAGACGTTCTCCGAGCTCGAACAGAAGTATGAGCGCGAACCATCGCCCGAAGAACTTGCAGAAGTACTTGAAGTAACGACTGCTGAAGTGGTTGATACCATGAAGATATCGGGACGTCATGTATCGATGGACGCACCTTTCGTACAAGGCGAAGAGAACAGCCTCCTCGACGTACTCGAGAACGACAGCGAAGAAACACCCGACCAGGGTCTTATGACAGACTCGCTTCGTCGCGAAGTGCAACGCGCACTTTCGACGCTCACACAACGCGAGTCGGATGTGATCACTTTATACTTCGGATTGAATGGCGAACATGCCATGACGCTCGAAGAGATCGGCGAGAAGTTCAACCTTACAAGGGAACGCGTACGCCAGATCAAAGAGAAAGCGATCCGTCGCCTGCGTCACACATCGAGAAGCAAGGCTTTAAAACCTTACCTCGGTTAATAATCTTTAAAATCTATGCAAAAAGGGTCTCAGCAATGAGACCTTTTTTTTATACACTTGTGTTTAATTAAGTGAAAAACGAACAGTGAAAAGTGAATAGTTTAGCGCACTTTTCGCTCAATCTTATGGCCTCAACTAAAGTAAAAGTTCTAATTATCGGTTCCGGACCTGCTGGTTACACCGCTGCCATTTATGCAGCCCGGGCAGGACTGAATCCCGTACTCTATACCGGCGGTCAGCCCGGCGGACAACTTACCATCACCCACGACGTCGAGAACTTCCCTGGTTATCCCAAGGGAGTGAATGGCCCCGACATGATGTTGGATCTCCAGCACCAGGCAGAACGCTTCGGTACGAAGATCAATTACGGGCTCGTTACATCGGTCGACTTCTCTGGTTATCCTCTGAAAGTTACGGTTGACGAAAAGGACGAAGTGATTGCAGAAGCTGTAATCGTTGCAACAGGAGCAAGTGCAAAATATTTAGGTATCCCTTCGGAGACAAAGTATGCCAACAATGGTGTGTCGGCGTGTGCAGTTTGTGATGGATACTTTTATCGTGGTAAAGAAGTAGCGGTGGTTGGCGCGGGCGACTCAGCTGCCGAAGAGGCTACCTATCTTTCGAAGCTTGTTAGTAAAGTTCATCTTATTGTTCGTCGCGATGAGATGCGTGCTTCGAAGATCATGCAGGCTCGTGTAACGAATACACCTAACATACAGATCCACTGGAACTCAGATACAGACGAGATCCTCGGCGACGAAGGTGGCGTAAATGGTGTAAGGATCTCGAACAATAAGACTGGCGAAAAGACAACGTTGACCATCCAGGGTTTCTTCCTTGCGATCGGTCACAAGCCAAATACAGATATCTTTAGAGGTCAACTCACGATGGACGAAGCCGGCTACGTGAAAGTTGTTCCAGGCTCTACACAAACCAACGTGGAGGGTGTGTTCGCCGTGGGCGATGTGGCAGACCGCGTGTATCGCCAGGCAGTTACAGCTGCAGGCACAGGCTGTATGGGGGCCCTGGATGCAGAGAGATTCCTGGTGGCCAAAGAACTCGAAATGGCCCATTCATGAAGGTAGATATTCTCGTTCTCGCAGCTCATCCCGACGATGCGGAGTTGGGCTGTGGTGGCACCATTCTTAAGCACGTGGCAATGGGCCACAAAGTTGGTATTGTCGATTTCACACGTGGCGAGTTAGGAACCCGCGGTACTCCGCAGACGCGCGAGAAAGAAGCAGCCGACAGCGCAAAGATCCTTGGACTTTCTGCTCGTGAGAATCTTGGTTTACCCGATGGATTCTTTGTGAACGACAAAGAGCATCAGCTCGAAGTTGTGAAGGCTATCCGTAAGTATCAACCCGATATCATTTTAGCTAATGCCCGTTACGATCGTCATCCTGATCATGGAAGAGGATCGGAACTTGCATTCGAAGCAAGTTTTCTTTCAGGACTTCAGAAGGTAGAAACAGGCCAGGCGCCGTGGCGTCCGAAAGTTGTCTATCATTATATACAGAGCCAGCTGATCCAGCCCGACTTCGTTGTTGATATAAGCAAGTTCTGGGATAAAAAGATGGAAGCTATTCGTGCATTCAGAACACAGTTCTATGATCCGAACAGCAAAGAGCCCGATACATACATCTCAAGCCCGGCGTTCATGCAGCTTCTTGAATCACGTGGCCAGGAGTTTGGTCATGCGATAGGAGTGAGGTATGGAGAAGGGTATACTGTTAGAAGATTTATCGGTGTGAATGCGCTTACAGATCTTATCTAAGGCGCGAGCCTGTTGATCTCCCACTTGTCTTCAATCAGCGTATACAAGATCCTGTCGTGTAAACGACTCTGTCTTCCTTGCCAGAATTCGATCTCGAATGGTGACACTGCATAGCCACCCCATTGCTTTGGCCGCGGTAATACTTTGTCGTCCCTGAATCTCTCTTCGATCTCTTTCACGCGCGCCTCGATGAGGCTCCGGTCTTTGATGGCTATACTTTGAGGAGATGCCCAGGCGCCGACCTGGCTTCCGCGCGGACGGCTTTGAAAATACTGGTCGGATTCGAGCGCCGTTGCCCGTTCGGCCACGCCGGAGATTCGGACCTGCCGTTCCAGTTCGGGCCAGAAAAATGTTAGCGCACACGCCGGGTTATTTTCAAGTTCCTGTCCTTTTTGACTTTGATAGTTGGTATAAAAATAAAAGCGATCGTTTTTGATGCCCTTAAGTAATACGACACGAGCAGATGGTTTTCCGTTTGCCGAAATCGTTGCCAACGTCATTGCACTGGGTTCCAACGCATTGGATTGAAGTGCTTCATCGAACCATTTTTCGAACTGAAGCACCGGGTTTTTATTAACACTCGTCGCGTCGAGTGAAGCTTTCGTATATTCTTTTCGGATGCTGGCGATCTTATCCATGCCAAATTGGGATTAGTACGTTAAGAAAAATAATAAAACACTTCATTTGCAACTATCTGGATACTGTATTTTATTGGCATAGGGTAAGCGCACGGCGGGTAATCAAACTGATGGAATTTTTCAACTATAAAAATAGAATCGAACCGGGCAAGGGTAAAATACTTGTATCGGAACCTTACCTTCCCGACCCAAACTTTGAGCGAACAATCATACTACTTTGCGAGCACAACGACGAAGGATCATTCGGTTTCATTATGAACAAACCTAGTCTCGCTAAGTTATGTGATGTAATGCAAGACCTGAAAGATATAGATGCACCGGTGTTTATTGGTGGTCCTGTTCAGCAAGATACGTTACATTATATTCATCGCTTGTCGAACCTTGAAGAGTCTATTGAAGTGATGGATGGCATTTATTGGGGAGGCAATTTCGATCAACTTGTCTCGTTAATCGAGACAAAGCAAGTTGCTGCAAGTGACATTAAGTTTTTTTTAGGATATAGCGGATGGTCTGTTGGTCAAATCGAAGAAGAGCTTAAGGAAGATTCGTGGATCGTTAGCGACAAAGTAAATGAAGAATTATTGTTCGACATTAAGGCGGAATCGATGTGGCAATACGCGTTAAAGCGTATGGGCGGTCGTTTTTCGGTGTATTCTAATTACCCGCAGGATCCCCGATTAAATTGAGATTTTCTTATTTTTACAACCCCAATGAAGTTGCAGGGAAGTATGGAAGACGGCAAAGACGTAATTGCTAAACAGGAGGCGGGTTTCGTGGACGTATCATCCGAAGCGACTCCCAGCGAATCCTCACGCAACGTGGGTGAAGACACTGAAGCATCCGCAGATGATTCCGATCATCTCGAGACACACGAAGAGCATCCCGATTATTCAACATTCTCCAAAAAAGATTTTGTAGATCTTTTGAAGAATCTCACCGCGGAGAATGATTTCAAGAAAATAGATTTCGTACTCCGTGAAGTGCGTCCGCTTTATGATGAGATGCGCGACAAAGAAAAAGATGAAGCACTGAAGTCATTCGTTGAGTCTGGTGGTAACACCGACGACTTCGAATATCGCCAGGGCGATCTCGACAATTCTTTCGACGCAACGTTTCGTCTTCTTCGCGACAGGAGAAATCAATTCAATAAAAGCCAGGAAGAGCAGAAGAACGAAAACTTCCGCAAGAAGAACGAGATCCTCGAACAACTTCGTGCTATCGCCGATACCGAAGATTCTGATCAGAGCTTCAATAAGTTTAAAGAATTACAAAAAGAGTGGAAGAATGTTGGACCTGTTCCTAATGCACAGGTGAAACCTCTTTGGGCAAGTTACTCTGCATTGGTCGATCGCTTCTATGACAATCGAAGCATCTACTTCGAGTTGAAGGAACTCGATCGCAAGAAAAATCTTGAAAGCAAGATCGAACTTTGTGTTCGTGCCGAGAAGTTGTTGGAAGTTGAGAAGTTGAAAGATGCCGTTCGTGAGCTCAACGATCTTCACAACGAATTCAAGCACATAGGCCCCGTTCCCAAGGAAGAGAAAGATGCCGTATGGCACCGGTTCAAAGCTGCATCGGATGCGATCTACGCGAAGCGCGATACGTTCCTCGACAACATCAATAAAGAGCAGGTAAAAAATCTTGATGAGAAGTTAAAGATCGCTGAAGAGGTTGCTGCATTTGCCAACTTCGAAACGGATCGCATCAAAGAATGGAATCAGAAGACACAGGAGATCCTCGCATTACAAAAGAAGTGGGAAGGAGTTGGAGCCGTTACGAGATCAAAGGCTAAAGAAGTAAACAAAAAATTCTGGTCGGCATTCAAAGCATTCTTCAGCAGGAAGAATGTGTTCTTCCGGAAGCTCGACGAAGAGCGCGATAAGAACCTTGTCGCGAAGAAAGATATCATTCGCCAGGCTCTCGATCTGAAAGAAAGTAAAGATTGGGATAAGACAGCCAATTCTTTGAAAGACCTTCAGAGACAATGGAAAGAGATTGGTCCCGTGCCGGAGAAGATGCGCGAGAAGATCTTCCAGGAATTCAAAGATGCATGTGACTTCTTCTTTGGTCAGCGTCGTAACCAGTTCGAAAGAATTGACAGCGAACAGGAGGACAACCTGCAGCAGAAGGATGCATTGTGTAAGGAGCTCGAAGATCTGACGGCAACGAGGCTGGGTACGCCCGAGCAGCTGCAATCAATAGTGGAGCAATTCAATACCATCGGTTTTGTTCCGAAGAAGTCGATCAACGATTCTCGAAACAGGTTCAAGGAAGCGGTGGACAAATTCATCGCGCAGTTGGGTGGGCTTTCGGAGGATGAAAGGGAGAGGCTGTCGTTGGAGGTACAGTTGGGCAACCTGAAGAACGATCCGCAAGGGGAGAGGAAGTTGTACCAGCGTGAGCAGACGATACGCAAGAGGATCTCGAAGATCGAGAACGATATAGCCACGTTGAAGAATAATATGGAGTTCTTTGGCAGGTCTAAGAATGCCGAGGCTTACAAGGCTGAGTTTGCGCAGCAGATAGACGCGGCGACGGTGCAGCTGAACGCCCTGAAGGGCCAGTTGAAATTGCTGAAAACAGTTGGGTAAACTGTTTTGTAAATCTGATTCCAAAGTATATTTTTGCACCCTCTTTTCTCGCGGAATGCACGGAAAACACTGAAATTTCCTTGAGAGATAGAGATTGAAATAAGCCTCCTTAGCTCAGCTGGTAGAGCAACTGACTTGTAATCAGTAGGTCGTTGGTTCGATTCCGACAGGGGGCTCATATAACCGCTTCAACAAGCGGTTTTTTTTTTGTTCAATGATGTTCAAAAGGGCCAAATCAGGTCTTTTTGAAGGATGCTCATAAGTTTGACCCAGACCCAGTGAACGAGGTGAACACTCGCAAACACTAGAAAACAGGATCAAAAAAGAGTCATGGGTCGTCAAGAGCCCATTTAGGACTCCAAAACTTATGAAACACAAACATCCATGAAACTAACCATCGTATCGAAGAAGGCGACCAATGGGAATGTTCGTCTTCTGATTGCGTACTCGTGTCAGACACGGGTACTGTTTGCAACCGGAGTTATCATTCCGTTGCAAGACTTCAAACCAGGTAATATTGAGAAGCCGGTAGCGAAGTCGAATCCCAATGCGGACTATTTGAATCAAACGATCTCGTTGCTGTTTCATGAACTTCAACAGATCATCTCGACGCTAAGAAGGGAGGATAAAATTCCGACCGCGGATGTTGTGAGCAGACTTCATCGTGACAAGACTCGTGTTGTGCTGAAGCCGCTGAAGCCAGTCTCGTTTAACGATCTATTCCAGACTTTTCTTGATGAGAAGAATTTTACTGCGGCAACACTGAAGTTATACAAGGCGACGCATTCGAGATTGATCGAATGTTTCCCGAATCTCGATATTGAAAAATTTGACGCAAATGCCTGGGCGCATTTCAGGAGATTCTTGCAAGAGGAACATGGGCTTTCGAGTAACACTGCATGCATAAGGATGAAAAAGCTAAAGGCAATGTTGAAGCACATGAAGAAGTCGGGAGTTGAGATACCAATTCGAACATTTCCGTTACCGAAGGAAGAGGTTAAAAAGATATTCCTGGATCTTAAGGATCTTCGAAAGATTATTGACTTCGAGCCAACGAGCGATGGACTGAGGAATGTTAAAGACCTTTTAATATTTCAATGTCATACAGCTTTACGGATCAGTGATCTGACCAGGCTTTCAGGTCTTCATATAAAACAGATAGGAGAGAGTCATTTCATTCAGATGACTGCTTATAAGACTAATAAGCCATTGATGATTCCGTTGAGTAAGATTGCTCTTGATATACTTCGTAAGCACAATTTTGTTCTCCCTCGTTTAACCGAGCAATATTATAACAAAGAGATTAAGACGCTTCTAAAAGATGCGGGTATTACTACGGCATTCGAATGGCAGGCGTATGATCTGAAGGGGAATAAGTTATATCACAACAAGTTCCTATACGAAGTCTTTACGAATCATTGTTGTAGCCGGACCGCGATCAAATACTTCTTTTCACGGGGATACACTCCGGATCAAGTGAGTAGGATAGTGGGGAAGTCGCTGGAGACGATTATGAGCTACTACTACGAGAGAGCGACGGAGGATGATATTGTCATGAGGACGAATCAGCTAGTTGAGCCGTGGTGAGGCGAAAATCCAGTGTTGTTCGGGTTTGTTTTTTCTTTTAATTTTAGATTAGCCCCTGTCGAATTCACCTTCGATAGTTCAAAATTGAAGAGCCCATTTACATCTGAGAGGATGGAGGTGGGCTTTTGTATTATCCTTAACGTTTTTCGCAATGAAATTCATTCTAATATGAGTAAATGGGACATGAATAATCCTATCATATATGGCCTGATTAGTATTGCGCTGTTGATCGCTGCTTACTTCGTTAATTAGGTATTTTCAAACTAGAAAGGAGTCCTTATCAATTAAACGAGATCAGGACAAAGTATACCAATGGCTGATGAATTCAATTAGAGAAAAACCAGATCTTAAATACCGAACTACCAAAGCAATTTCTAGTGGGACTCATCTACCTGAGGAACGAATTCGAGAAGTTGCGATAATTGATGAGAGGATTCACAAAAGCACGGGAAATCGTGATGACGTGTGGACCGTTAAGAATATGCCCCTTGTTTAAGATTATGAGTATTGAAGAGCTAGGCGCTGCACCTAAGGAAGACGATTTGGTTGTCCAAATTGAACAATTTAAGATGGGACTTATCTCCCGAGCGGACCGGTAGCTCCGATTTTAAAGAGTATGAGAGACTCCGAAAGGTCATCCTTTCGCTACCCTCAATTGAAAAACTCGTCCCAAGGTTTGTTAAGGTCTGTAGAACTCATGACGAGTTTTGGACTTGGATTAAGAATGAAGCGCCTGATTATGCTGGCCGCAGAGCTATTATTACGGAAGCAATAAATCCGATATTAGAAGTTGTCGAATATGAGCAAGACAACGACGCGTTAGAATTTCAAAGAAATTACGAAGAGAAGGAGCTTATAGGCAAAGGTGGATTCGGGATGGTGTATCGGTTCGAGCACAAACTCTTAAAACTACCTTTTGCGGTTAAGATCTTCGCACCGGCATTCTATAAAGCTGGCGAAGATAGTAAGGAGTTGGAGAGATTCTTTCAAGAATCTAGAATGCTCTTCGCACTAGAGCATCCAAACATTATTAAGATTTATGATGCAGGTATCATTGGAAAGCGACCATTTATTAGAATGGAGTATTTCGATGGTCTAAACTTGAATGAGTTACTATCCAGGCATGGTAGAATCAATCCTATTAAGGCCGCGACAATGATGAAAGCCATGGTGTCTGCCATGGAACATGCCCACAAAAGGGGAATTGTGCATCGAGATCTGAAGCCAAGTAACGTAATGGCGGCGCCGGTCGAAAAATTCAGAATTATAGATTTTGGAATGGGAATTTTTGTTGAAAATGAATTGTACTCCAGGCTTACAAAAACCGGGGAAGGGACGGTGAGTGGTTACTATACTGCTCCTGAGTTACTTGAAAATCCCAAGATGGTCGACCCGAGGTCCGATATTTACTCACTAGGTGCCCTTTGGTTCACTGCCTTAACTGGTCGTCCCCCGGCGGGAACATCTTTCATTGATCAATTGAAGGATATCGATGGACTACCAGGAACTCATATCGAAACTATACGAAGTTGCTTATCAGATTTGAGTTCAAGGACAAAGAGTTGCACTGAATTGTTGAGACAAATGGCAGAGGCTTCATAGCGAGTAATATTTATCAAAACACAATAGCAATGAAATTGGATCCTACAGGTATAGAAACTATTAAGTCAGTTGACCTTAATAAACCCTTTCAGAAGGAGTCACTTGCTAACTATGGAACGCATCGAAATCAAATGAATGAGATACGAGAGATGATTGTCGAAATGATAGATTCAGTGAATGGCAAAGAAATTCCCCAAATTTTTGGTAGCCAAATCAACCAATTTATTTCCCGATGGATCGGACTTTTCAATCAACTGGATAGTTACAAATTCGAGAGTGACAGATCTCCAGAGTATCAATCGCGAATGAGCATTCTTAACAGTATAGATCTTTGGCATCGGAATATTGCTGAAGGGTTCATTAGGGAATCGGGCAACATTCTTGTTCCGTATAATTTCTTACAACTTTACACATGGGCCTTAAGTAGAAAGGACGAACTTGAAAAGGAAAAGCATGAAATCAGTGAAACTCTTTTCACCCTTAAAGAACGATACGATTTTGACAAACAGAAGGCATTAATCGACCAGGTTGTAGGGGAGGTTAAAGACGAGGCAGCAAGTGCCAAAAATATTGTTGATGAATTAAGACTCAATGCGGCGAGCCAAACTTTTAGACAGTACGCTGATGTTTTTAACGCTGAGGCTCTAAAGTATTCAAATTGGAACGGAGCGAAAGGCAGTAAGATAGGCGCATCGGAGAAATGGCTGATCACCGCCATACTATTAACTGCAGCATTTGGGATTTTTCTAAGTGCTATTGTGGTCTTTGACATTCTTGCTATTGATTTTACAACACAGTACTGGGGTTCTCAGCTTTTTACTCGGGTTATCATCATTTCGATTTGGATCTATCTAATTACGTTCTCATTTAAGCAGTTCACTATTACGCGACATTTGGCTACGGTAAATCGACATCGCGCGAATGCACTGAGTTCCTACAATCTATTTACAGAATCAATTGATAAGACGGATACGTCATCGAGGAATGCTCTAATGCTTCAGGTTGCTAAGGCGATATATGAACCAGGAGCCACTGGATATTTGTCTGGAAACCAGCAGGCGAATACCTCAATAGTGGAGCTTACTCGTCTTGTTAGTCAACAAGAAAAGATCGGGTAGAGTTTTATCTGGCATTAATCGTCACAAGCATGAGTTTTGCAGCGAGTCATTTTTTTTGTAGTATTGTGACGTTCACTCAGCAGCCGTGGTAAGTTACCACCGGCATTAACCCTGATGGACAAGACTTATGAAAAATTCAACATCGTTGAACAGAAAGACTATTGTCTTTCCATTCCATTCTCTCAGGAACATCAGTTGTCCTGAAGATCTCAAAAATGACAGAAGAGTTTATACTGGACAAGCTCCAGTTTCCTCGATCCTGGAACTCCCCACTAACGCGAACGTAAGAGGATACCTAGTAGAGGCAGAGGGTAAGCAGAAGAGAACTTATACGTCGGTTCACAAAGCGATTAGGAATACTCTGGAGGATGATCCTGAGAATTTCTCGATACTGAACAATGGTGTCGTTATAGTTGCGCGCGACATTGAAGTCGATGAAAATTCAAAGATTAAGATCTTGAAGCTTGTTGGTCCAAGCATTATCAATGGATCGCAGACACAAGGTGTCTTAAATGATTTGAAGGAACGAGATCGTCTTCCAGTGCCGGAGGTTCATGTTAAGTATGAGATCATCGTGATGAATGATGAGGATCTCATTGCAGAAACTTCGATAGCCAGAAATTTTCAAAATGATGTAATGTCGATATCAATTGCTGGCCGAAAAGGGCAATTTGATGAGTTGGAGGTTGCGTTTAAGAAAGTTCATCCAAGTCTTAAGCTTCGCAAATCAGAATCTGAAATTCCGACCGGTGAAACAGTAGACACTGAAAAGCTTATCCAGGTTATCACAGCCTTAACGCCAAATGAACTATGGCCAAAGGATGGCGAGAAAGATAATCCAAATAAAGTGTACACTTATAGTATGAAGGCCAAGTGCTTGAAAGAGTTTCAGGAAGTGTTTCGGAAAGCGCACGACAGTTCTGATCTTGAGCATAAAGACTACAAGAAACTTTACGAGTTCTATTTAGATATTTCAGGAGATGCCTGGAGTATTTATCGAAAATGGAAATCACATGCAGGCTTTAAGGGTACAGGTCTTAAAAATGGAATAGTTCGTGATGGGGACGAGATTGTTGAGGTAGCTGACGGTATCGTTTTTCCGATCATTGCTTCTCTTGCCGTTTTTGCCAAGCATTCGCGTGGTGGCTGGAGGATCTCACCGCCTGAATTCTTCGATGAGATTGAGGTTATCAAAAGTGCAAAGCAAGCGATAACGGAGATCGCTGCGCACAATCCATGGAATATGGGTAAGAGCAAGGCGTGTTATTCACATATCTTGCAGATCACCTCGCTTTACAAAAAGCTAACTCCTCACGGTTAAACTCGGAAATTGTATAGCTCAGGGATTGTGTAAATTCCTGAGCTATATTTTTCTCAGAGTTTGCTAAGCCTCAGAAAAAAGGCTCCGATCTCCTCACTCGTGATGCTATACTTAGGTTGGAGTAGCCCAAACTCTTTCTCAAAATGAAATGAACTATGACGCGTCAGTCGATTTATGATTAGGCCGCGGTTAAGCTTCTTGTCGTAAGTGCACGCTACCTCAATGAGTTTGTTTAATGCTACATGGTCTTCATGCACGATCGCATAGACATCATAGTAATCCCGAAACGTTGTCCTCTGAAACATCGTCTTCACCTTCATCGCGGCAATGAGATCAATAGGAGCGATACGAAGATTTCCCTCACTTTTGATTGTTTCCTTCGTTGGCAGTCTGTAACTAACCTCATTAAAGAACTGAAACTTCACACCATCTGCAATAAAGTCGGCTTGATTGAAATCGATAGGATTAGGTATGACTTTTTTATATTTGGTCTTTAGCTCTTCTTCGATTCCTCTGAAGTCGATTCCATCTTTCGCGGATGTAGTGCCAATCCATTTGCAGAAGTCCAGGTCAACACTCAAACGGTGATTGATTTGAATAGCCAAAGCTGTTCCACCCACAAGTACGTAATCCTTAATACATGAAAGCTGAACTGCGGACGGAAATGCTTCTTTGGTCTTAGGTGCTAAGCCTGTCACCTGAATTGATCGTAAAGGTTGTGCTTATCATAAGCACGTTGGATGTGATTTTCGACGCCAACGATATGAAAAAAACTAGCCGCTAATTTTCGGTTGAGATCATGGAGACGAGGCTCCTGGATAACCAGCTTTTCTTCCCACACCTTTTGGATCTCTTTCAATGGGAAAATATCCCGAAGTTTCGCGCGCTCATTGTCGCTGCCGTGAACGAGGACTTTCTCAATGAGTTTTTCGTCGTCGATGTTAGAACTGACCTGGTCCAGATCGTACGACCAGAAGGCCTTGACGGCAATAGCCTCCAGCAGGGCTTTTTTCAAGCTCTGTTTCTCGAGGTTCTTTTTCATGCTGGAAGATACCGAATTCATGGCTCTAAGATAACGATAAATTATCTGATAAGATTCCATACCAAAATGCTGTCCCATTTGAATCAAAATACAACAAACTGTGCCTATAGGACCTACCTCTAAACCAACGATAGAACTTTGTCTCAAGCGACGAAACTATTGGATATTAAAAAGTTGATCCAGTCCTTTTTGCGCCTGATCCAAATGGGTCACGTGAATGTTATCCTTGCCGCCAACAAACTGTATTAAAGTGTTTGTGAAAATGAAAATAGTTTCAACTGACATAAACACGTAATAAAACGAATGACCTTCGTTTTCCACAGCCAGAAAATCGAGAGACTTCGGCGAATAGTGATCGATCTGAGAAAAGAACTTATACCCGATATACGCGAAGGCGTACTTCTTGAACTGAGGATGCATTTTTAACCAGTTCCATTTATACTGTTCCGTTATAAAACCACTAGGTTTGTCGGCAGTCGCCTTATATTTTTTAAGCATTTTGACGTTCGTCGTCTTTCTCAAGTCCGCTGTTGTCATGATCTGTCCATCGCTCATTAGATGACCAAATCTTCTATTGCAGGTATCCGCAAATGTCTTTAATCTCTTCCTTACCAGAAAAATTTGGCGGTATGTTCTTGACAAACTTGTCGAGATCGGATTCGAGTGTAGCGACTTCTCCCATTGACCTCAGAAAGTCGCTCTCAAGTTTTGAGAGTTCGTTGCCGAAACTATCCTGACCACCCTCATCCAAATGAATTAGGAGGTAGTGAAAGGTGATAAAATCGGAAAGCATCGATCTAAGAATCATTCCAAGTGGATGGACCATAACTCGTTGCTGGCTATACGAGGGAAGTAAAAGAGCGAATGCCTTGACATTGAGAAATGTTCTTGTTAAAAATTGATATGATACTGTCTGAATCTTTGACAATGATTCGTCGCCTAAAAGCAATCTTTGCTCTTCATAAAATGAGGTGACGACCCGGAGGTATTTATCAACGTGGTTAGAGAGAACATCAACGTTCTCAATCGACTTATAACTCTTCATAAAACTTGCACTATGTCTTAGATAATCGGATTCGCTTTGTCAGGAATTGAATAAAGCGCTCGGACACTTGGTTAATTCGCTCAAGATTGTTGAATGTATTCACAATAAATTGCAATCTTTCACTAGCTAGCGCCAAACGATCTTTCATAAAACCAAAATTGTTCGACACAAATTTCTTCAAATGATCAATGTTATCATTTGCGTGAAGGCAATCATTGAAATTTACGATTAGATCCAGAGCAACCCGGCTTCCTCGCGCCTCTCTGCAGACCTTCTGTGCTGGTGTGATCAAATATTCAATGGCGACTCGTCGGAGCATATAATTTTTCTGCTGTGACCATTTGTGAAATATTTCATCAATTGAGGCTATGAAAATTCCTTCAGGTGTTCTAGTATCGATGCGCTTAAGCTCCGCTTCAGTGATCAATAAGTCTTTTAGGTAACCTGCACGTTTAAGTGCTTCGTTCCAATCGCCTTCATACTTCTCAAACTTGGATGTGAAAAAATCGAAGGTTTTCTTTAGATCTTTTCAAATGCATCGATATAATCGCAATGGCCATTGAACTCTCTGAATAAATCAAGCTTCTCATCTTTTTTACCTCCTTTTAGTTCAATGTATATTCTAAATAGGTCGCCTTTGTTAATCCAAGCCAGCCCTTTGGTATGGAGATTTACCAAGTTCTGGGGTGCATGATCGTGATCTTCAGTGTCACTCAATTTTTTGATGGTCTCCGCGAGAGTGTCGATCTGTTTTGATAAAGGTTTCGATAGGTCTTGGATATAATTGGCAGTAAATCTTTCAATTCCATTCAGCCGATCAAGGTCGGCTTGAAGTTTTAAGTGCTCTCCTTTCCAAAAGACATAAATGGAAATTAGTGCAGCAGCAAGAATTCCAAACAGAGTGACAATTGGTTCAAATAGGTTCCAAAAGATTGAGCTTTCAGAGCCGTAAAATTCTCCAGACTGGAAGATGAAATCCATTTTGCAGATGATGTTAAATTGTTAGCGCTACTGAATAGAAAAGCCCAGGAACAGAGGTAATTTCTGCTTCTGGGCTCGACTTGAAAATAGTTAAATGAACACAGTTACTCAAATCAATTCAAGGACTCTGAAAAGGACAGAGCCCGCGAAGGGATCGAACCCTTCCAAAATCCTCGAAATCTCTTCAATTTTCCATAAATTTCAGAGTCCGACAGGGGGCTCTTGATAATCGAAAACCGCGCAGAAACGCGGTTTTTTTGTGCCCATACTTTTCTTTGAAAAGTGCGTTTTGAGTTGATTGACGCGTGATAAAATCGAAAGTGGGTTAAAAGTGGGTCGCGAAAAAATTCGAAGGATTGAAGTGTGTTTTTATGTGTTCAGGGTACGTTCATTATGGGTTTATACACGATTAGTCGGATTTGCTCGATGATAGTTTTATTAAAATGCTTAGCAGTTTTTATAAGCTAATGGCAAAGGAGTATGAATCCATTGGTAAGTCCTTGCCCGTGAATAAAGATGCTGCAAGCGATCACCATAAAGATAAATTGATACGATTTCTTGATTGCGCCACTATTGAATTCATGCATGAATACAGTCGAAAAGCAGCTGCCAAGCAAATCGAAACCAAAAAAACATACGTCGCTAAAGCTTTTTGATTCTGTCCACGGCGCTTTTCTAGAAGGCGGTGAAGCGTTTCCTGGTGCTGGTATCTCAGCGAAAGGACATATTCAGATATGCATTCGAAATCCCAATTGCATCAAGGGATTTTTTACAAAGAGAGAAGAAGTTGATTTTTTCCAAAATGAAATTTCACGCAAAACCAAATAGATAATTGTGTTCAATGAACCATCAGTTTGAGCCTGGGATAATGCAATCGGTCGAGATTCAGAAGATACCCTGACTATAAGCTAAAAAAATTCGATAATTCTTTTCATCGAATTTACCCTGCATTGAAGTATTTACCTGTGTGAAACTTGCCAAAATGACATCTGTTTTTAGTCAGAACGAAGAGTGACGTCAGAAATGGTTATCTTCAGTGAGTTAATCGAAGCAATCTCGCCTCTACTTCTGAATGCCATTCCTTTTTTTTAGAGGACCTTGAGTAACCCTTCACGTTAGCCACTACCATGGTTGTTCTTCACGTTGATGACGATGCAGACGATCGGGAACTTTTTCTCGACGCAATCAAAGAGATCAGTCCGTCGATCATATGCCTTACGGCGGGAGATGGGATTGAAGCGCAAGAGCTTTGGGATCGGAATCCCAATGCACTTCATCTCGATTTCATCTTTCTGGATATCAATATGCCGAAGATGAATGGACTGGAGTTATTGGAAGTAATCAGGACCCACAATAGATTCAAGCATGTTCCTGTCTATTTTCTGTCGACTTCAAGCAACGAAAGCGAAATTTCCATGATTACTTCCCTTGGCGCCGGATACCTTCCGAAGCAAGCAAACTTTGAACGAATTGTTGCCGATCTTTCATCTATCATTTTCCCTCAGAAAAAAGTCAGTGAACCAATAAGACTTATTCCAAAAGTTGACGCTGATTTGACAAACGGACGCCGCATAAAACAATTCTGACCTTATATCAAGGTAAATTACCTATGAAATCCATCTTCTTTGGCATCCCGAGCAAAAGGTCAATTTCGAGCCTCGGATAATTATTCACGATCAAACTACTGTTAATTCATCAAGTCAGGTTTCATAAAAAAGTGGATGGTATAGCATTGAATATTTAACACGAGTCCAAGAGAGCTTACAATGGCAATTAAGTATCCAGTTGAAGATGCCCATGCACTATCGGTCGATCAGGTAATAAAGTCGCTTGAAACGAATGCAGAATCAGGGCTTACGGAACCTGAAGCAGACAGGCGCACCAGGGAGTTCGGCTCCAACACCTACGAAGGTCGTAAACAGAAGAACGTTTGGTTAATTCTTCTTCAGCAATTCAAAAGTCCTATTGTTTATCTTTTGATGTTTGGTGCTGGAGTTTCAGTTTACTTCAAAGACTACGTCGAAGCTATTGCCATTGGGGTCGTCATCGTGGTCAATGCATTGATTGGATTTTTGATGGAAATGCAAGCTCGCAGTTCCATGAATGCGTTACGCGAGATGGATGTGATCCAGTCAAGAGTTATCCGCGACGGCAAGACAAAGACGATCCCGTCTGAAACGATAACGCCGGGTGATGTTGTGGTACTTGAAGCCGGTGACATCATTCCAGGAGACGGTCGACTTATCGATGTAAATAATTTACAATGTGACGAGTCTGCTCTGACGGGCGAATCCATTCCATCTGAAAAGAATACCGAACAGCTTTCTAAGGATACCACGTTAGGTGATCAACATAATATGGTCTTCAAGGGAGCGTCGGTAATGAACGGAAATGGAAAAGCTGTGATTACTGGTATTGCAAGGGACACACAACTAGGCCTTGTTACCTCATTGGTGGAGGATGCAGATGAAACAGTTACACCGTTGGATAAAAAGCTCAATACCCTGAGTAAAAAATTGATCTGGGTCACGCTGGCGATGACTGTCATCTTTGCCATCACAGGAATCATTCAAGGAAAAGAATGGATATTAATTCTTGAGACGTCCATTGCTCTGACCGTTGCCGCCATTCCCGAAGGCCTTCCAATCGTTGCTACAGTGGCGCTTGCTTATGGCATGTTACTGATGGCTAAGCGAAACGCTATTGTCAAAAAACTTTCTGCCGTAGAAACACTTGGAAGTACGACTGTAATCCTGACAGATAAAACAGGAACATTGACAGAGAACAAGATCTATGTAGAAACGTTTTCATTCCCGGGCGAGACTGTACAAGTGACGATAAAAGACAATGTTTTGCAATTTGGAGCCATTGGAATAGAGAGGAGCAAAGTCAATTTCGAGAAATTGAAATTGATCGGTACTCTATGCAACGATGCTACTATAAACGCTGGTGCGTCCGCAAAGAAAACTACCGGTGATCCGATTGAAGTAGCCTTATTGCAGTTGACATCGGCATCCGGAGGAAATGCAAAAGAATTGAATGAGTATCATGAACGAGTCGAAGAGGTTCCATTCAGCTCAGACACAAAAACGATGGCAACTCTGAATAAGGGGCCGATGGGATACTTTGTCGCAGCAAAGGGATCGGTTGAACATCTGTTGATGAATTGCAAGAGGCTTCAGTCGGGAGAAAATATTAGAGAGTGGAGCGTTGATGATAAAAAAATTGTTCTGTCGGAGTCCGAAAGGATGGCGGCTGATGGCTTACGCGTTCTGGCGTTTGCATATAAGGAGGGTGAATTTGCGAGAGATAATTATGTGAACGATTTGATCTACGTGGGCATGATAGGTTTCTTAGATCCTCCCAGGCTTGACATCAAACCAGCAATTCTCGCTTGCAGGAAGGCCGGAATAAAGGTCGTGATGATTACCGGGGACCATCCAATGACCGCGCTGAATATTGCGAAGAAGACAGGCCTGGTTGACGAAACTGAACAAAATGTAATTGCGGGAAAAGATCTTCCTCCAGTGGATGGACTTTCAGAGGATTGGACGCAACGAATATTATCCACTTCTGTTTTTGCACGCACGACCCCGAAACAAAAACTTGAAATTGCCGGCATCTACCAGAAAGCGGGCAACATTGTAGCCATGACAGGCGATGGTGTAAACGATGCTCCAGCATTAAAGAAAGCAGACGTTGGTATCGCAATGGGACTGAGGGGAACGTCAGTAGCAAAGGAGACGGCGAGTATTATACTGAAAGACGATTCGTTTATTTCGATCGCAGAAGCTGTTGCCCATGGCAGGGAAATATTCCAGAACATCCAGAAGTTTGTCATCTACCTGGTGTCATGCAATCTGAGTGAAATTCTGATTGTAACAACGCTGGGGTTCATTGCACCGACATCAACATTACTGCCTTTGCAAATTCTATTTCTAAATATGGTGACCGATGTATTTCCAGCTCTTGCACTCGGAGTCGGTGAAGGGGATAAGACGGTCATGGATCGGCCACCGCGTAACTCGAAGCTGGAAATTATTTCAAGGCGCGGCTGGATTACAATTTCAGGATATGCAGCCGTGATGACGCTCGCTGTGATTGGTGCGGTGTTTTATTGTATTTATTATATTACCAACGATGCACGTGTTGTAAATAACGTAGCATTTGTTACTCTGACTTTCGCACAACTTTTTCATGTGTTTAACATGGCATCGCCTCATTCGAAATTCTTTGTGAATGAAATTACCCGGAATAAGTTTATATGGCTTGCACTATTCATTTGTACCGCCCTGTTACTACTAGTCTTCGCTGTTCCTGCCATGCGACTGGTTCTGAATTTGGCGATCCTACTGCCTGAAGCTTGGTTGGTATGTGTCATTGCTGCATTGATTCCAACAATCTGTATTCAAATTTATAAACTGTCTTCCTTAATTCGGGAAAGATGCAAATAACATGGGAATGCCTCCAACTTCACAGTCACCTAAAATTCTTTCATTCTGGAGTCTTTCCGCAGAGGCGACGCTACTTGAAATACAGAGTGCAACTACCGGCTTGACGGAAGATTCCGCGGAGCAGCGATTAAAGCAGTATGGTTTTAATCGGTTAAAGGGACGGTCACGCGCATCCGCCCTTATTCTTTTCTTACTTCAATTCAAGAGCCCTATTACATTATTGCTGGTCGGTGCAGCCGGACTGTCGCTTGCACTGCATGATACTACAAACTCTATTATTATTTTCGTTATTGTCCTGATTAGCAGTATGCTCGGCTGGTGGCAGGAGAGAGGCGCGGCTAGCGCAGTCGATCAATTAATGAAGATGGTGCAGATCAATTGCCGCGTTGTTCGTAATGAGAAAGAGGTAGACATATCCCTGGAAAAGGTGGTACCCGGAGACGTCGTCGTGCTCGCCGCAGGTGATGTAATTCCGGGTGACTCATTATTACTTGAATCAAAGGAGTTGTTCGTTGACGAGGCAGCGTTTACGGGTGAGACCTACCCGGTTGAGAAGAATAGCGGAATCGTATTGCCGATTGATACGCCGCTTTCAAAGCGATCTAACAGTGTCTTGATGGGATCGCATGTAATCAGCGGCAAAGCGAGAGCCCTTGTGGTGACAACAGCAAGGAATACGGAGTTTGGGAAGATCTCCGACCGGCTTAGAACAAAGGTTCCTGAGACTGACTTTGAAAGGGGCATCCGGCACTTCGGCTATTTTCTTATGGAGATTACATTGGTACTTGTCGTTATCATTTTTGCAATCAATGTCCTTCTTGATAAGCCGGTTTTGGATTCATTTCTTTTCTCGCTTGCGTTGGCCGTTGGTCTTACGCCACAGCTGTTGCCAGCAATCATTTCCGTCAACCTCGCTGCGGGCGCAAAAGCCATGGCCAACCAGCAGGTGATCGTCAAGAAGCTCTCATCTATCGAGAATTTTGGGAGTATGAATATCTTATGTTCTGATAAAACGGGCACGATCACGAAAGGTAAAGTCGAGTTGCATAATGCGTTATATGTTACAGGAGAGGTATCAGAAAAAGCAATGACCTATGCATGGCTTAACGCCACCTTACAGCAGGGTTTTCGTAACCCAATCGATGAGGCCATCGCGCTGGCGCAACCAAAACGTGAACATGGATATGAAGTTCAAAGCGAAGTGCCTTATGATTTCATTCGTAAACGTCTTACGATACAAATCAGGAATCAGTTATCGAACATAGCCATCACAAAGGGAGCACTAATCCAGGTGTTGGAGGTTTGTTCACAGGTGGAATTGCCGGATGGCTCTATCGTGCCTGTCGAAGAGAAACGTTCTGAGATAATTGAATTGTATACTCGTCTAAGTGGTCAAGGATATCGCACGCTTGGTGTTGCATACAAAACTGCAAAACGTGAACAGGATTTCACCCGGGAAGATGAAAAGGAAATGATCCTGTTAGGGGTTATCACTTTATTTGATCCGCCAAAACCGGATGTTCAGGAGACCATTGCTAGTTTAAGGAAGTTGGGAGTACAACTGAAAATCATCACAGGTGACAATGCATTGGTTGCAGAAAGTATTGCCCGGCAGATCGGAGTCTCTAATCCAAAGATATTGACTGGTCCTGCGATGCGAAAAATTGGCGACGAAGCTTTGATCCATCAGGTGATGGAGATCAACATCTTTGCCGAGGTGGAACCTGATCAAAAGGAACGAATCATCCTTTCATTAAAGAAGGGTGGTAATGTAGTTGGTTTTCTAGGTGACGGCATTAATGATGCTGCCGCATTACATTGCGCCGACGTTGGGATTTCCGTGGATTCTGCTGTCGATGTAGCTAAAGAAGCTGCTGATATTGTTTTACTTAACCGGGATTTGAAGGTACTGGAACAGGGCATACTCGAGGGGCGAAAGACTTTTGCCAACACAATGAAATATGTTTTCATGGCCACCAGTGCGAACTTCGGTAACATGTTCAGTATGGCCGGTGCGTCGGTGTTTCTCTCTTTTTTGCCGCTGCTCCCAAAGCAAATTCTTCTTACTAATTTATTGACCGATCTGCCGGAAACGACAATTTCGAAGGACCGTATTGATAACGTTAGCATTGAAAAACCACACCGTTGGGACATCCGATTCATTCAGCGCTTCATGATTACCTTCGGATTATTAAGCTCTCTTTTTGACTTTGTCACTTTTGGCGTGTTGCACTATGTACTGCATGCAGATGAAAAGCTCTTTCAAACCGGGTGGTTTTTTGAATCGGTTATTTCAGCTTCATTGATCGTATTGGTTATCCGCACACGCTTACCATTCTTTAAAAGTCTACCTGGAAAGTATCTCACCATTGCGACAATAGCCGTTGTTGCATTTGTGGCCATACTGCCTTTCACACCACTCCATGAGCTGTTTGGTTTTGTGGAACTTCCCCTGTTATTCTATGAGTGGATCCTTATCATTGTTGCGGTGTATATAATTGCCGCAGAATACACCAAACAGTGGTTCTATAAGAAATGGTCAGAACAACAATTCACAGCGTCCTGAAGGCTGATTTTAAAGTTCCCTTGACAACTGTTACCGATATCTGAACGTGTGGAATAACCTTCCGTATTCGGGAACATAACCATCTTTTCGATCTGGCTATCTTTTTCAAAAAGATCTATTACATATTTTACAGATTGAAAGAGCCCATTGTTGCCAAAGGACGCACATTCTGAAACTCAACACGGGTTTGGATAATATCATCTCCATGGCACGATTCTGACCTGCTAGTTACAGTCACCCTGGTAAGAATCACCATTGCCGATGGGCTGAATTCATGAAACTTTACATTAAATACATGGTCAGTCTCCGGTGCAAAATGATTGTGAAAGGTGAATTGCAAAAATTAGGCTTTCATGATACGACGCTCGACCTGGGTATGGTCGAAATTTCCGAGAATCCTACCAATGGTCAATTACAACAATTAAAAGACAACCTGAAGAAGTCGGGCCTGGAATTGCTCGACGATGCGAAGGGTATTCTTATTGATAGGATTAAAACTGTAATTATCGAGATGATTCATTATACTGAAGATCTGCCAAAGGTGAATTATTCAGATTTTATCAGCGAAAAATTAAACTATGATTACACATACCTCTCCAATATTTTTTCTGAGGTTAAGGGAGTTACAATTCAACACTATATCATCATACACAAAATTGAGAAGGTGAAGGAATTATTACTGTATGGTCAAATGAACCTGTCCGAAATATCTTACAAACTTCACTACAGTAGCGTTGCTCACCTGTCAAATCAGTTCAAGAAGGTTACTGGACTATCACCCACATTCTTTAAGAAGTTGGGTAAGAAAAGGGCGGAGAACCTGGAAGATCTTTAGCATAGTATCAGTGCTGGTTGTGCTAGGCCTGGTGTTCGACTAACACGTTGTCGGAGGCGTATGTCCAGATCATCATGTCGCTATGATTAGCCATTTCTTGAGCCAGTCCTCCATGTATTAAATGAACAAGTCGTCCATGGCCGTGAGTTCCGATGGCGATAAGTCCTGCCTTTATCCTGGTTGCGAACATATGAATCCCTTGTTCAACATCGGGGCTATTATAAATGTTTGTTGTGTAGTTCGATAGCGAGAAGTGCGATGCAAAATGTTCCATTCTCGATGTCATCAATGCATCATCGGTGAAATTCGATGGCGTATTGATGTGCAACAAGTGAAGCGTCGCCTTGAAGAATTCTTGTAAGTGCGTCACTTCGGTTATCAAATCGTCCCGATTTTCTGTCGTAAACGAGTTTGGAAATACTATATCTCTAATCCCGCCTCTGAAGTAATCTTTGACTACAAATACCGGAACGGGAGACCTCCTTACAATCTTCTCGGTGTTTGATCCGATAAATAGGTCTTGAAAGCCGGAGGTCCCATGGGTACCCATAACTATCAGGTCGATGGACGGTTTCGAAACATATTTCAGTATCGAGTCTGCAATCGGACCGAAATGCAAGGACGAAATAACATTTATCCCTTTGGATTCCGACAGATATGTTTTTTTCAACTTGTCAAATTGTTTTTCTGCGTCTCCCTGGAGCTCCTTTTTATATGAGTTTTCGTAGTTAACGACCGGCGCGACAATAGGATCCATTACTACCGGCAATTGAATTATATAGAGAAGATGTACCGTTGCTGTACGATTCTTTGACGCAAGTTGTAAAGCAAACCGGAAAGCATTTTTCGCTGGCTCGGAGAAATCACAGGGTACTAATATCTCTTTCATGACCGTCATTTCGCATTTAAGTATTAGCAAAGTTGACGAGTTGATAAACCAAATGCTTATACAATGTGATGAAGTTGTTGCATGAGTTACATATACGGTTTAAGTGAAACTCCACCTGCTTTGCTACCTGTGGAAGATGTACATCCTTTAAGACGATTTGTAAATCGATGTCGAGCCAGAAAGGCCATATTAGCAGGATAAGACGGAAATAACCGAAAACAAAGCAATATGAGCGCAGCAACAAAAATTGGAATCTGGATGGATCATCAGAACGCTAATCTGATCGAATTCACCACTGACCCAATAGAGACAAAGACCATTCATTCACAATTCACTCACACTGCGAAGGAAAAAAGTCTTCACCAGGGTGAGAATAAGATGCACACAAAGGAGCAGCACCAGCAGGCTGAATACTACCGGGCACTGGGTACGATCATACACCAGTATGAGTCCGTCGTACTTTTCGGTCCTACTGAGGCGAAGTCGGAACTGTTTAATATTCTAAATTCTGATCATCACTTTTCAAAAGTCAGGATACATGTTGAGAAAGCGGATAAGATGACAGAAAATCAGCAGCACGCCTTTGTTAAAAATTACTTCAAGGTGGCGGGCTAGTCTTCTGAAGACGATGTTAAAAAAGCTCCAAAAGTGAAATATGTGGATCGATGTAAATTCTTCCCGATAAGATGGAAGTTAATGTTCACTGGAAATCTCATCCATTGGTTGTCATCAGTTGATCAATTAATTCGTTAGGCTTATGTGTTTCTCCTCAAGTGCAAGTTTTGGTGCGGGCGCGGTTCTCGCTGTAGTCGGAACGGTATCGATCACGCAGGTTCGAAACCCTTCACAGATAGCGCTCGCCAGTATTCCTCTTCTTTTTGCAGTACAGCAGGTAGCCGAAGGTTTGCTGTGGGTCTCTATCCCGGATCAAGGCGCATCCATCAGGCAGCATGACGCAACATACCTGTTCCTGCTTTTTGCCCAGGTTGTATGGCCGACATTGGTTCCTCTTTCAATACTGATGATGGAGAAAGAGAGCAGGCATAAAATAATCCTGAGGGTATTGACAGGAGTGGGTCTCATCGTTTCGGTTTACTTGCTTTACTGTCTTGTTACGTATCATGTCGAAGCAAGAATAGTTGGACAACATATTTCCTACATCCAGGATTACCCAACTGGATTGAGATACCCTGGCGTAGCGCTATATATTTTGGCAACGATCGCGCCTCTCTTCTTTTCACAAGTCAAAAAAATGTGGGTGTTGGGTACAATCATAACGGCATCTTATGTCGTAACGGAAGTGTTCTACAATAATTATGTGCTCTCGGTATGGTGTTTCTTAGCGTCGGTGATTAGCATTGCGGTACTGCTTATTATGAGAAACATTCGTAAACATCCTTTTTCGACAGCTCAAATAGAAATACAAACCACTCCATAGTTGGAGAAAAATGGCCATGGAAAATCAAGAAGTTGAGAAAGGAAAGGCATTCATCATTGTTGAAATTCTGGAATATGTTCCGAATTCAGTGTTGATAAAAACTATTATTCGAAAGACAACGGGCAACGTCAGCGCTGTCTCTTTTGATTCGGGCGAAGCCATAGCTGAAAAAATTTCTCCATTTGACACTTTTATCCAGATCATTGAAGGAGAAGCTGAAATACTGATCGACGGAAAATCTGACGTTTTGAAGACCGGGCATTCTATTATTATACCGGCCCACTCCCGCAACGCCATTAAGGCAAACGAACGTTTCAAAATGATCTCTACTATGATAAAAAGCGGGTACGAGGACGTAAGCTAATTCGCTTGTGAGCGCTACATCCGTTTGCCCGTAAAACGTCACGGGGATCAGATGATGTATTTCCATGCAGTTGGAACCGTAACATGTGATAGTTGCAAATGAAGGAGAACGTTGTGTAAGTGTGGCCTTATGAAATTATGGCAATTTCGTGATTCAATTTATTGATAATTAAAATCGACAGCTCATGGAAAATAGAACAAAGGCAATGGAAAATAAAGGACAGAAGAATACAAAGTGGAGCGTAGACCAGGCGCACAGTGAAATCATGTTCAAGGTGAAGCACCTGATGATCTCCCATGTGAAAGGAATTTTTACGGTCTTTGACGCGAACATTTATACACATGAAAGGGATTTTAGGACGGCCGATATTGATCTATGGATCGAAGCTGACTCAATTGACACCCGCGACAGCAAGCGCGATGAACATTTAAAGGGCGCTGACTTTTTGGACGTGAAAAAACACAAGCAAATTACTTTCACCTCATCCACGATGGCCAAACCAGATGAGAAAGGAAACCTGGAACTCTGGGGAGAATTAACGATCGTCGGTATCACGCGCAATATAAAACTTGATGTTCAGTTCGGTGGTATTGTCAAAGATCCCTGGGGAAATGAGAAGGCTGGCTTTACACTCAACGGGAAGATAAAACGGAGTGAGTGGGAACTTCAGTGGAATACAGTTATGGAAGCGGGCGGTATGGTGGTGGGCGATGAGATATTGATTTCGTGCGAAATAGAATTGACCAACACCGTGCAGAAGGATCTCACCCTGGAGTTAGAATCGACAGTACCTCAAAAGAAAATCTTTTAAGAATTGCAACAATGAAAGTCCTGGTATATAGTTCGCATGCGTACGAAGAAGTGACGATCCTGAAATCATCTGATTCAAGGCATGAGATCGTCTTTACGAAAGCTAAGCTTAGTTTGGCAACATCGGATCTGGCTAAGGGGTATGACGCTGTTTCGTTGTTTACTTCCGACGATGCGTCGGCTCCAGTTCTCGAAAAACTGGCGAAAGGTGGAGTTAAGTTTATTGCGCTTCGGTCAGTTGGATACGATCACGTCGATCTTGACCGGGCAAGGACTCTTTCTATTCGTGTAGCTAATGTTCCGGAATATTCTCCATATTCAATAGCAGAACATGCTGTTGCCATGATGATGGCAGTAAACAGGAAGATTGTTGAAAGTCGTTTGCTCATGGAAATTCAAGACTTCAGGGTCGACACCCTTATCGGTTCGGATATCCATGGAAAGACGGTGGGCATTATTGGAACTGGAAAGATCGGTGTGGCATTAGCCTCAATCATGAAAGGGTTTCAGGCAAGAATTCTGGCCTGCGATCCGGTTGTTAACCCGTCGGCGATTGAACTCGGCGTTAAGTACGTGTCGTTTGATGAATTACTTCTTCAAAGTGACATCATATCGATCCATTGTCCGCTGAATGCAGCAACAAGGAACATGTTGACGAAAGATCAGTTCAGGATGATGAAACCGGAAGTGATATTGATCAATACAGCACGGGGCGGAGTTATTAAGACGACGGATCTGATAGATGCCATCGAGGAAGGAAAACCTAAAGCAGTTTGCCTGGATGTATATGAAAACGAGAAGGGATTATTCTTTGAAGATCATAGAGAAGATGTGCTGAAAGATCCATTGTTTGCACGACTCCGGAGTTTTAAGAACGTATTGATAACAGGCCATCAGGCTTTTCTCACAAATGAAGCGATATCAGGAATTGCGAACGTAACAATTGCGAATATCGATGCCTGGAATGAGGATAGACATTCACCTAACGAGGTACACCCTGTTGAAAAGGAGCTGGAACTGACTCCATGACCCATCCATAAGTCCATAAATATGAAAGGATGCCCCGTTTAAGAAGCATCCTTTCAACTCATCTCGTTACACACTATGTAACGGTCTTTCGAGTAACGCCGGTCAAACCTCCGGGAGACTCACTGTCTTTAAGGTCCCAAACCAATCAAGAAACCTAATGATACAAATGAACCCCTCTGGGCAGGCATTATAAAATCTCCCACTGAAAAATGAAACGTTTTCCAGGTCACATTTTAGTCATGTTGGTGTAAATCAATCAGTTATAAACATGGGCCGATGTGGAAAATATAAGGCCTTGTGAGAGACAAAGGGAGAGGTTTCGACCTTCAGGCGTGTATCTCCATGATCTTTTTCTCGAACTCTTCGTTCGGAATCATGGATTTCCCCTTTACCCTGGCTTTGTAGTTGTAAATAGTGTTGATAGAATAGTCGAGGATGCGGGCAATCTTTTCGGTGTCGTGAATTCCCATGCGGATCAGCGCAAAAATGCGCAGCTCGGTATTCATCAACTGTCCTTCCTTTAGTTCGATGCGGTTCTCCTCGACAAAGTATGAGTTGAACACGGTAACAAAATCGGGGAAAAGCTTGAGGAAGATCCTGTCGAAACTCGTATACAGTTCTTCGCGCTCCTTCTTCATGTTCAGGTTATCGAGTGTGCTGCGGATGTCATCCACCTTGCGCGTCATTAATTTCATCTCGATCGACTTTTTGAACGCTTCGATCTTGTTCACATAGTCTGAATTCAGGTTGAGGTAGTAGCCAATGTACTCCTCCTTGATCCTGTTAGATTCCTGGAGCGCTTTCTCGGCAGCCTTCCTTTTTTTCAATTGCAGAAATGTTATAGCCGCGAAGATGAGCACTAACAGGGAGAGCACAGTGATAACGCTGGAGTAGATCAGCCATACACGGCGTTGCCCCTCCACATTGTTGAGTCGCGCCGACGCAATCACTGGCAGTATTGAACTAACCTGTACTTTGCGTTGTCGTGCTCCGTAGTATATAGCGTCCTCCATCGCCTGCTGGATGTAGTCGTAGGCGTGAACGACATCACCTTCTTTGTACAGCATTTCAGCAAGGTTGGATATCGCTGTAGTTTCTTTTGTTGCCGTCTTGATGTCTGCAATTGCCGCGCGCGCAGAAAGCGGGATTGCCGATTCAAGGTCGCCCTGTAAAACATAACAGTGGCTTAATGTGGAAGCTATTATAGCGACCTGGTGTTGCGTGAGCAGCGGCCGGGCAAGCAATTCTTTCAGTTCGGTGACTGCAGATTGACTGTTACCGTTCTTAATATTTCGCTGACTGCGGTAGTACACATCGGTGTAGGAGTTTGGTGCAGTCAGCATCAACACTGAGTCAGTATAGATGTTCCCGAGATTCAAGTACCGTGGTGCGAAATAGGAATCACGGTCGTAGTCGATAAGATCGTAGTGAACACGCACCATGATCTGGTAATAGTCCAGCTTAACGGAATCTGGCACGTTCTTAATAGAGAGATGCTGGAGCGAGTCGAGCGTTTCCTTAAACAACCCTGATGACAGCATCACAAACCCCAGTTGGTTGGTCGCATATGCGGTCTTTACCGGGTCCTTCAAGGCATACGCTAATAGTTGCAGTTTTCTTGTAACGTTAAATGCAGAATCGTACTGAAATGTTTTGTATTCCTCGCAGAGCCGCGAAAGTAACTTGAACTGTGCTTCAGTCGGAGGACCTTTCAACGTGGAGAGATTCTCGTTGTAGGTTTGTATTCTGTCTCGTCTAAGTTTTTCGTAACCCTTTCGATCGCGGATAGTTTCACTCAACTGCCGGTACAGGGTGTCGGACTGGCCATAAGCTGAAGTACTCAACAAAATAATTACCAAAAGCACCACCGGTATCTGCATCAACGAAAATTGGGAAGGCGAAAAGTATTGAAAAAAAAGCGTTCATGGAAAGATTACCCCATAGCTTCCCTGGATGGCTTTTTCATATGCCCATGCGGGCTCAAAATGAAAGCCGCACGGAAACGGGCGCTTTTTTGTTCTTTATATCGACTCACGCTGCTGACATACCCTTGTCACTATGTAAGCTCCCCCAAAGTAGACGTTCGTTAATTAGACTTTTTGGTTTGTAATTGTAGTGATATTTGCTGTGGGTTTGTGGGAAACTCCTGAAGAGTTTTCCATAAATCCATGGGACTTCGGCCGTTCAAGGCATCGTGCGGTCTGTGGTTGTTGTAATCTTCCATCCATTCATCAGTAAGTGTTCTGATTTGTTCGAGATCCTCGAAGAGGTAAGCATCCAGCACATCTCTTCTGAAACTTCCGTTGAATCTTTCAATGTATGCATTTTGCGTCGGTTTGCCTGGCTGGATGAACTGAAGTGTGATCCCTTTTTGTTCGCACCAAAGACCCAGTGACGTTGAGATGAACTCCGGACCATTATCCACACGGATACGATTCGGTTTGCCTCTCCATTCAGTGACCTGCTCAAGTACACGAATCACTCGCTCAGCCGGCAACGATGTATCCACTTCTATGGCAAGTGCTTCCCGATTAAAGTCATCCATTAAATTCAGTGTTCTAAATTTTCTTCCAGATAAAAGTGAATCGGTCATAAAATCCATCGACCAGCTCGCGTTCATACTTTGCACAACTTCCAATGGTCGTAGGATCCGTGCAGGCAATCTTCTTTTGCCTTTCCTCTTAATGTTGAGCTTCAAAAGTTTATACACTCGGTGAAGGCGCTTATGATTCCATATTAGCCCTTCGTTTCTTATTCGATAATACATCTTCCAAAATCCTTCGGTTGGTCGCTGCTCAGCCATAACCTGTAGCTTTTCAATTACAGGCTGATCATTGCGATGGCTTTTATAATAGTACACCGATCTTGACAGATCCATTAGTTTACAGGCCCGACCCAGACTAACGTCATAAGTCTGCTGAAGATGGGAAACGCGAACACGCTTCTCGGCAGGCCTTAAAACTTTTTTCCCAGAACATCTTTTAGCATCCTGTTGTCCAGGGCCAGATCAGCATACATCGCCTTAAGCTTCCGATTTTCTTCCTCGAGCTCTTTGATGCGCTTCAGCTCGTTGAGCTGCATGCCGCCATACTTAGCCTTCCAGTTGTAAATGGTTGCTTTGGATACCCCGTGCTCCCGCGAGATATCCTGGATGTTTTTGCCAGCATCATATTCCTTGAGAATGTTGAAAATCTGGGCTTCCGTAAATCGAGATTTCTTCATGATTAACAGTTTAAATTTAAGACTTTCGTCTAACCTCAAACTGTCTAGTTTTCAGGGGAGCTTACAACTAAGTCCTCATTTCTTTGAGGAACAAACCCAAATATTATGACAACTCAAGAAATAGCAACGCGCTACCAGGAACTCGCGTCACAGCGAAAGTTTATCGAGATTCAGGAGACACTTTATGATGAAAATGTTGTTTGCCAGGAGTCGGAAAAGGCGGAGCAAATGGGGTTCCCCATCTTCACCAACGGATTGGAGGCCATCAAAGCAAAGGGAATCGCACGCCGTGCTACAATTGAAGCTGTTCATAGTTATACCTGCAGCGTGCCTATTGTCGCCGGCGAATTCTTCAGTGTTGTTCTCAATCAGGATGTTACTTTCAAGGGCAAGCCGCGGACAACACTAGAGGAAATTGGTGTGTTTCATGTTAACGGCGATAAAATTATTAAAGAGCAATTTTTTTACTGAGGATCTGGACGATCCCGACAGGGGCTCTCAAGATTTTATTTTTCTTTGCTGAATAAAACACTTTCGGCTCCTTGTTTAAGAGTCATCTCGTTCGTGTCAGGATTGAACTCCATGATGATTCCAGCAGGGTCAAATTTAAACTTGTCCTTTTCTGTCGCGTCGAGAGGAAAGGACGATTGTCCGGTTGCCTGGGCGAACAGCGTTGCAGCGTTCTTGGTTATGGTAATCTTTAATGGAATTTGTGTGCTCGAATAAACACCTAAGTATTTATCTAAGTCCTCAGTTTTTAAAGAGAATGTTGGAATGGAATACGGTTTGTTGAAATAAATACTTAGGACCCCGATCAGGATGTTATTCATAGGATAGACCTGTCCGTTAGTACAATAGGCCACGGCTAAACTGTCTTCAGGAAAATAAGCCAGGTTAGATGCAAAGCCGTCGATTCCCCCGTTATGGCCGTAAGCTCGTTTATCGTAAAAAGGAATTTGAAACATTCCCATTCCATAACCGTCTGTCATTGTTTTCATTTGCTCCAGGCTGCTGCTTGAAACTAATTTTAAGGAGAATAGCGATTCAATAAATTTAGTCAGATCAGCTGGCGTTGAAACAATGGCGCCTGCACCGGCTGGAATACTCATATCTGTTTCCGGAGCTTGTTCCCAGCCATTTAAAAAGCGATATGAAAGACTTTCGTTCTTTTTAGTATCGATCTTTGCGCCAACGTAAGTATTTGAAAGACCAATTTTTGAAGTGATTTTATTGCTCAGATATTTTGAATAAGACTGTTTAGAAACTTTCTCTATGATGTAGCCCAGGATAACGTAATTCGAGTTGCTGTAGGAAAATTTCTCGTTAGGTTGAAAATCAATCCCACCTTTCGTGATGATCGCAAGCATGTCATCCTTTGTTTTCGGTAAAGTCATCCAGGTTAAATATTCAGGATCATCTGTAAAATTGTGGAGTCCGCTCCGTTGATTAAGCAGGTTGCTGATTGTAATTTTGTTGGCGTTTGGAAGTTGTGGGAAGAATTTATCCACGGTCGTTGTGAGGCTGAGTTTTCCATCTTCGATCAGTTGAAAGATCAATGTCGCAGTAAACGTCTTCGAAATCGAACCGATACGGTATCTCGTTTGATTCGTTGCCGGAAGTTTCTCGTTGCCTGAAATGTAGCTATACCCGATCGCCCTGCTGTAGACTACGACACCATTCCTGGAAATTGTCAAACTACCCATCGCATTGTTTTTTTCAGCAAGTATGTCCATCAGGCTGTCAAGCTTGGGTTTGTTAAAGCTTTGGGAAAAAATTGTTCCGAAGGAGAGCCCGACAAGGAGGGCTGTTGTGAGGATTTTAGTTTTCATTATTTGTTGACTTCATAGTTGATACTTCTTCTGAAATTTAGACATTTCGAAGCTGCGTGACTGGCTTTTTTATTTCCGGGTGCTTGTAACTATAGATGTAATTTCAGGTAAAAGATGGGTGCGATCACAAAACTCCGCACTTTAAGCATGAAATCGATTTGGCTAGTTATAGCGGTCCTGCTTTACACGCCGGCAACTTTTGCCCAGAAGTCACTTGGCACCGAGATAGATAAGGAGGTCCGTGAGATACAAAGTGTTTATAACGTGCCCGGGCTTTCTGTGGTGGTTGTGCGGGGAACTGACGTAATCCTTTGTAAGGGATATGGCGAAAGCAATATAGACAGTCACACACCGTTTACCGCCGATACTCCCGCGCGACTCGCATCGGCGACTAAGTTCCTTACAAGTCTGGGTATGCTGACCGAAGCACAGAAAGGCACGATCGATCTTAATGCGCCACTCAGCAAGTATCTGCCGGGTCTTCAACCCGAATGGCAGGATATTCGTGTTTACGAATTGCTGAATCTTACGTCCGGCATACCGGGAACAGAGAAGACGCCTTTCGATAACATGAGTGATGAAGAACAGCGGAAAGTCAGCGAGAATGACTTGTTCGAAATGCTACGAAAGCTGCCGTTGGAATCGCGCCCCGGGGAAAAATGGGCTTATCGCCAGACTGGATACATGACCGCTTCACTGATCGTCACCAAACAAACTGGCGAGAGTTGGCAGGACATTATTCGTAAAGATATTCTTGTTCCAGCCAGTGCAACAAATACCGGGCATAATGATGTAGTAAAGTATCCTGCAGGACAGGAGCCTAAAAATTATGTCTATGATGCGACGGGCAAATTTGTTAATGCCCCAATGTTCTTTCCACTGGTATTGGCAACTGGTGCTGGGTATAATACATCGGCACATGACTTGTCGCGGATCTTTCTTGCCATCAATGCTCATAAGATCCTTTCACCGGAGCTTCTTGCCCAGTATGAGTTCAATAAAAAGTATATGTTTCATAATGATGGAGATGATAGTTATAGCATAGCTAGCGAGATAAAAAGTTTTGGGCCTTACACGACCATGGGGCATAGTGGTGGACCTGATCTTGCGGATATTCGTTATGTGCCCGAAAAACAACTCGGCGTGGCTGTACTTGCATATCGCAATAACACCGGGATAAGTGCAGAGCTGACTAACAGGATCCTCAAAAGAATTCTACTCGATAGTGCGTTCGATGCCCAGGCAAGGCCTGTCAGTTTTATAATAAGAAGTGTGGTAGCGAAGAGCAACGATCAACAGTTGACTGAGTGTTACGATCAGAATAAGAAAAGTCCGAAGTACAGTTATACCAATGCAGAAAGTGATTTGAACAGTGCGGGGTATGAACTGCTCAATTCCGGTAATGTCAACGATGCGCTTAAGATCTTTAGGTTAATAGTGAAAGCTTTCCCAGATTCTGGTAATGCTTTCGATAGCCTGGGTGAGGCGTATCTGAAGGCAGGAGATAAACAAAATGCGCTTGTAAATTATAGGCGGGCGTTTGAGTTAAATCCCGAAAATGAGAACGCAAAAAAAATTGTTGACGAGTTGAGTAATCGATAGGTGGCCAAGTTCCTGACGAATGTCTTCGATCACAGCAAAAAGAAATAAACTCCTGCCATCATCAATATTATTCCAATGCCCATAAACACTGCTTCCGCAATAATGAATCTATAGCTGAGCGTTGTGATATTATTATGGTTATCGGGAGCGTAGTACACAGTTGTCTGTTCGCCTATTTTATATTCGGGCGGGTTGCTGGCATCCGGAAGCTCCGTCATTACAACCTTGTCACTGGAGGTTTTGAACTCGACAACCGGCGCAAAAGCAACACCATTGTCCGAGCTGCGCCGGTTATATGCTTTCACCGTAGCAATCGATCGCTCGCCATTGTTGATAAGAACATAATGACTATATAGAAAAAATAGCGCCAGCGAGTCACCCGTGTCGGGATCGGTTGTAAGTATGCCCACATCATATCGGTAGCCACTCGAACTGCGCGACGATTCTCTTTCTTCGACAAAGGCGACACTTGCCGGAATCACTATCTTTCTGCCGCTAGTTAACAACGCTTTGTATGCCTGTGCTTCGGCCTTGTCCTCTTCAACACCGATGAATATAGACCAAAGGATAAAACTGGCAACTCCTCCAAATATCAGCAGCACAATAGGGTAAGTCCAGCCGGCCCGATGCCTGATAGCTTTGATCAGCATCACCAAACCCGCGACAAACACAAATAATATTATCGCAACGAACGGAAGAAAGGACATGTATTCATTCATTTGTTCCATCATTTAAATCGTCGGTATCAAGATCATTGTCACTGTCGTCACCGATCGATCGGTTGCGCCAACTGAAGGTGCCCGAGAGACCCAGGATGAATAGTATAAACCGGAATGCTCTCGTGCGCCCGGGATGTTCGCGTGAATATTTATCGAGCTTCAGGATGCCGTTGCGGGCAGTCGCGATTGGTTTCGGTAGCTTAATTGCATTCTTTTCTAATTCCTCTATTGCTCTTTGAGCTCCTTCTTTAAATGTGATCTCATCGATGACGACGATACCGTTCTTTGGTTCTGTGCTCGAAAGAAAAGTGAGATCCACCAAATTGTAGTCCTCAGGTTTCAATGGATGTACCTTCACCTTGATCTTCTTACGCGTATAATACATTTGTTCACCGAGGAACGGCTTGCTCGTTAAGGTATGTTTCAGTCCTGTTTTCTTATCCGTCCATGACCAGGATGCCTGGCTTCAATTAACAAAAAGAATATGACGACGTCGAGTGCAGAGAAATGAAATGTTATAATTATTGACCACCTACGTAGAAAGGATTACATATAAAGTTGTAGTGAACTTTGCATGACCTGTTTTCGCAGGCTTTTGTATGAAGAGGAATGAAACAGGTTCAGGTAGCTGATTTTTTATCAGCTAAAAAACAATTAGGACCATAGGATTGCAGGGGTAAACTATCTAAGTTAGTTCAAGAGCCCATCAAGCTGGAGTGCATACCTCGGCTGGTGGGCTCTTTGTGTTTGCGCCAGCAAGTCACTCCTTCTAAACCATGGAAACAAAAATCGATTCCATTATTATCGATCAGGAACCTTCTTCGTCGTCGAGACTGAGGAAGTGTTTGGCCGCCAGGTTTCCGAATATCGCTGTGCAAGGCGAAGCTTCCGACTGCATGGAAGCTAAAAAATTGGTGAAGGCGAAACTTCCAGCTTTAGTATTTCTCGACGTTAACGTATTAGATCGCGCGCCCATCTCGGTTCTATGGGAAAGCGATCATCGATTCGAGGTGATCTTGCTTTCAAATGCGCTAAAGGATGCGATCACCGCCCTTCGCCAGGGTGCATGTGGTTTTATACTGAAGCCAATCGAGGCAGTCGAGGTTGTTGCTTCTGTAGAAAGCGCGCTCCTAAAATTAGCTAGCCGTACCCAGCAGTATGCATCGGAAGATCCTGCGCCATTTAATTTCCCACAACAAACACAAATGATTGGTGTGCCAACCATAGATGGGATCAATTTTTTATCTACTCATGAGATCATACGATGCGAAGGACTCCAAAAGTGCACTCGTGTAATCTCAACTAGGAACCGGTGCCTCATCAGTGCATATAATATTGGTGAGTTCAGAAAGATACTCGAGGAATGCGGATTCTTTACGTGTCATAAATCCCATCTCATTAACCTTATGTACGTGAAAAAGTTGACCCGCGAGGACTTCATTTTGCTGGGAGACAAAGAGTCCGTACCACTGGCCAGGAGGAAACGTGTCGAGTTTCTTCAACGGATCCGCCATCTATAAATGATCCCGACGCATACTTGCCTGGTGGCAGGTAGGTAGCCGATAGTTCACCAAACACCACCGATGATTCTCAAAGGGTGCCCGAAGATCAGATGATCTTTGATCGGCGAAAACAATCCGACTAACATTACTTCGTAACAAATGATGATCGCATCGACAAAGGATGTTTGTCAAAAATATTGTTTTAACGGGAGCACTTGATCGCGAAGGGATTGACGATGGAAGTTTGAGCACCGATGTAATTGTCGAACTCGACGATGGACAAAAATACATTGCAACCTTCTATGCAAGCGACTTTTTGGAGGCAACGATCCGCGAAGAACGATCGACCCCGGTGTACAACTCCGGGCATTACTATAAAATCCTGAACATGGTCCTGGTAAAGAATCTCAATTACCAGGAGATGCTGGAAGTTATTGATGAAATGATTGATGAAGGCGACTTCCAACTAGTGTTCAATAAAGTGTGAGCCAATTATGATTTATCAGGCGATGGAACTAATCAGGCGGAACCTCAACACCTTCTTGAGCAACAACGCCGTGGTGGTACCAGAGCCGGTTGCACTGAAGAACGTCGCGTACGCAACGCCCGATACTCCGGGAGGAGCGACTGATGAGTCAGCGCAGATCTACATGTCGCTAGTGAATGTCGAAGAAGAGCAGACATTGAAGAACCTCAGTGCGGTACGTCAGAGTGACATTCGACCGCTGGCCTACGTGAACCCGCCGATGTACATAAACCTTTACCTGTTGTTCTCTGCGAATCATAAGGACTATGATACAGCAATAATCACGATTGGAAAGGTCCTTATGTTCTTCCAGGGTAATAAAACATTTTCACTTGGTTTAACGCCTGTGCCGAGTATAGTTCCATTTGCAGCTCCAGGAGAGAACGATTATAGGATCAAGGTCACGCTGGATCTCGTGAGCCTAACATTTGAGCAGGTAAACTATTTGTGGGGCTCGTTGGGCGGCAAGCAAATGCCTTTCCTGTTGTTCAAGGCAAGAATGGTAGAGATCGACGCAGACCGGATGTTGAAGGGCGGCACGGTTGTATCAGAACTTCAGATCAATTGACAAAGTATGAAACTGGTCTACAAAAAATTATTTGAGGTTGAGATCAAGCACGATTACTTTTTATTACCGTCAGAGAAGTATCCCCTGGACTATGATATTTCGAAGACGATCGGAATTGCACCGACCACCGGAACGGAGCAGTTGATGAAGGATTATAAGATCGTCTTCAGGGAAACGAATACCGGTTTTGCTGTTTATATCGCTGCGGAACAGGTCGGGCCTACGAGCTATGCCTCGGTGATCGATAGCGATCCAAAGCTGGTCCTTTCGTTCAAGTGGACGTTGGCGAATCCTCATTTCCTGAATTTCACCAATCAGCGACTTAAGGAAAGTGACCGTAACATTTATTATTTCTCCAACAGAAGTGCATCACAGGCAAACGGAATCAACTACCTGAGCAAAACACTTACTCCATCCAGTAGTACATACTTTGGGGAGCCATCATATCGGCTAGGTGATATCATTTCGTACAACAATGAAACTTACGAACTGATCGAAAAAGACTCACCGGTAAATCCATTTCCGGCCAACGCCTTGAAGTGGGTAAAGTTGAGCACGTCAGTTGTCAACTATGTTAATCCGTCCGACCGGTTGCATTGGTGCACCGACTTCTTTCGTCACGAACGCAATAACACAATACCAGGAGAGACGATAAGGTATAAGCTCCTCAATGTCGATGGAAACGTTGTCGACCTGGGTGTAACTGTTGGCACGGATCAACCGCAGAGTGAATATCGGACGCCTGTCGCTGCCAGCGATCGCGTAAACAACTCGGTCGATCTACAGCATATACCTGCCGGTAAATATACCATGCAGATCAATGAGTCGGCAGGCATCAGCAATGATGAATTCTATTTATCACATCGTTCCGAAGCGACGAGGCTAATTGGAGTTTCAGATCTTTTTGTGACTGGTGCAGCTGCGCCGTTTCAGTTCATATCGCAAGACCCGGCAACACTTAGATGGATACTCAGCCCAACGCCATTGAAATTTCTTGTGAGATTCCATAACCGCCTTACACGATGGAGGTATCTGAAGCAAGACGGAACAGTATTTCATCAGTCACCTGATCCGAGACCTCTTACGCGAAGATACTCTGAATACGAGATCGCGGTTGCAGCGGGAACATTGAAGCTTCCTGATCCTTCGGTCGACAGCATCATACCTGAAGTAGATGCAGACCTTGTTAAAAACATATACTCTGAAATAATTCTCTCCAAATAAATATTAAACATATGGCAAGTACGTACAGAACTCCCGGCGCTTATGTTGAGGAAATAAGCAAGTTTCCGCCGTCAGTTGCAGCAGTAGAAACTGCAATACCAGCATTTATTGGTTATACTGAGAAAGCGGAAAGGAACGGAGAGAGCCTCCTGAGGACACCGTTCAAGATCGATTCATTTCTCGAGTTCGAACAATTCTTTGGAGGCCCGCCTTCGAGGAAGGTCATTGTCAGGCTTAACTCCGTCAACCAGTTTTTGAGGATCGAACGTGATCCCCGGGAGATCCCATTTTTGCTCTACGACTCCGTCCGACTTTTCTATGACAACGGAGGCGGCATTTGCTACATTGTTTCTGTTGGCGATTACACAGCTGCTCCGTCGCTTGGAAATAATACATCGGGCATTCTTGGTGGATTGAAGATCCTTGAGAAATATGATGAGCCGACACTGATCACGAGCCCGGATGCGGTGAACCTTGATTCGGGTTTATATAATTTTCAGCAGCAAGCTCTCGCACAGTGTAACAAATTGCAGAATCGATTCCTCATTTGTGATCTGCTTCGGAGCGATGAGCTGAAGAACGGTGAGACACATGAGGAACGCATCGCGCAATTCCGCGACAACATCGGGATCAACTATCTGAAATACGGCGCTGCTTATGCGCCGTGGCTTAAGACCTCCTTGCCTCTTGATCTTCGTTTCCGTGATGTGACCTTCGCCTACGATGGCCAGTTGAATCCAACGACCGTTACTTCGATAGCATTGCTGCAATCAACAACCTCGAATGCGGCAATACAACAATTGATCTATGATCTATTCAACGCAAGCAAGACCGTTGATGATCTCAACGCAAAACTCGCACCTGGTGCCGGGCTGGTAGACGCGGGTATCAAGGATCTTACCGCGCAAATCAAAAAATTATCCGGAGATTTTAGAACAGCATTTGATACGCCTGCGAACATTACAGTGGCGTTGCTTGGTCCCGCGATCAGTCCGATCTACGACAAGATCAGGGATATTATTATAGCTCTGAAAACGATCTCCGATGGATTGCCAGCAGTAGTAGCAAGTTTATCGGCGCCAGATATTACAAAGAGCGTCGAATTTAAGTTGGCTAAAGACATTGCGACGTTAGCGACCAAAGCGAAAATATTCTTCAATGTGCTGGCAACACATCACAAGGAGATCAACCTTGAGCAGAACACGGTGAATCTTCTCTCTGGCACATTCCAGACTGCGATCGATTTTCTTTATGGAACACCAACAACGTTAGCCAACGTTCCAATCGATACTCCTACACGGAGATCTTATCGATTGATAGCAGCAAAGAAGGCTATGTACGATGAGGTGTTGAAGAATGCAAACGGTTTAGCAACAGCAAGTGCGACCGGACAAGCCGTGACCGACTCAGTACCTGCAAATGCAAGCCTTTTGCAGATTGCGATTAATGCGGCGTTTGGGCCAATAGCTGGTTCGAACCTGACGAATGCATTCACGACAGCACCATTTACGACTACATACACGGGCGCGAACGGGATTACAAAGGTAGCTATGATGATCCTGAAGGCTTTAGCTGAAGAAGAGAAAGCGGCAAACTCTGCTGCTACAACCGTAGGTGCACTCTTTCCCGACTCTGGCGATCTCTTCTCATACATTGCCAATGGTGTGTACCCGGAAATGCAACGCCTTAAGGTGCTTGCTGAGCAAGCGGCGGCAATCTCCGGTGCAACGCCGGTTCAAGTAGTTGCGGCTGTAACAGTGCAAATGGTTCCTCAAAGAGAATATGCCTTGCTGGCAGCTGATGGTGCAGTATCCGCTGCAGCTAATGCCATCGCATTCTTTGACGCAATAGTGAACACCGCAGAGACCTATGAGACAACGTTCGATCAAAGTCTTTCGCAATCATACGGTCTGTACAAAACGCTGCTTACGAAAGCAGGCCAGGAGATAATGATCCTTCCGCCAAGTGGCGGCATCGCTGGCATCTATGCAAGCGTTGACAGCGATCGTGGTGTATGGAAAGCCCCGGCCAATGCGAGCTTGTCGTCTGTTGCTGCCCCGCTGGTCGTACTGAACGTTGAGGACCAGGAAGGAATGAATGTGGATCCAAATGCTGGTAAGTCAATTAACGCCATCCGGCAGTTTACAGGCAAAGGAACTTTGGTTTGGGGAACGAGAACTCTTGCCGGCAACGACAACGAGTGGCGATACGTGCCCGTTCGGCGATTCTTCAATTATGCGGAAGAGTCGATAAAGAAAGCAACCGAGCCTTTCGTCTTCGAACCCAATGATCTTAATACATGGGTAAGAGTAAGGGCGATGATCGAGAACTTCCTCACACTTGAGTGGAGACGTGGTGCGCTGGCGGGTTCGAAGCCCGATAAGGCATTCTATGTAAAAGTCGGCCTCGGTGAAACGATGACCGCACTTGATATTCTCGAAGGTCGAATGATCATCGAGGTGGGGATGGCTGTTGTTCGTCCAGCTGAGTTTATCATACTGCGCTTTGCTCACATGATGCAGGAATCTTGATCAAGGAATAATAAAATCATTAAAAAATAATTTATGGCAGATTATCCAATGCCCAAGTTTCACTTCAGCGTGGAGTGGGCACCAGGCACACGGATCGGGTTTACGGAAGTGACCGGTCTCACGATGGAGTCAGACGTTATCGAATATCGTGAAGGAAGCAGTCCGCTTTTTCATAAAACTAAAATGGCCGGCCTTCAAAAACTTGCGAACATCGTTTTGAAGCGAGGTATGTTCCCTGGCGACATCGAGTTCAACGAATGGATGAATACCATCGAGATGAATAAGGTTGAACGCAGAGACGTTACGATCAAGTTGCTCAATGAAAAACATGAGCCAGTGTTCACATGGCAGGTATTGAATGCATGGCCTGTAAAAGTTCAATCGACCGATCTGAAAGGCGACGGCAACGAAGTAGCGATCGAGACAATGGAGCTCGCACACGAGGGCATCAAGATAACCAAGCAATAGATGGCCACTTATTATCCGCCTGTTTCTTTTCATTTCAAGGTTGAATTCGGATTCAAGGAGAGCTTTCACGGTGTTCCGCCAAATAAGGATGAGATACAATTTCAGTCCGTGTCGGGGCTTTCTGTCGAGTTTCAAACTGAAACGATAAAGGAGGGTGGCGAGAATCGTTTCGAACACGAGCTTCCGGTAAGGACAAAATTTCCAACGCTTGTTTTCAAACGAGGTCTCGTCAAAGATTCGTCGCTGATCAAATGGTGTCTCAATACTTTTCAGAGCTTGGAGATCAGGCCGGTAGATCTCGAAATAAAGCTGCTCAATGAGAAGCACGATCCGCTGCTCACGTGGGCAGTGAAGCAGGCATGGCCGAAGAAGTGGGCAGTGGAAGATTTGAATGCCATGGACAGCAAAGTGATGGTCGAGTCCCTTGAACTTCGATATCAGGATTTTTCTATTCTCTAAAAAGATTCGTTATGCCGATCGAGATCCGCGAATTGTACATCAAAGCTGTGGTAAATGATCCGAGGGAGAAAAATCCAGATGGCGCCGAAGGAAATTCAAATATGCAAGGGCAAGCCACCGTCGAGAATACTGAACAAGTAATTGAATTATGTGTGGAGAAAGTGCTGGACGTCCTTCGTGAAAGAACGGAACGCTGAACGCTATGTCATCTGAGCTAACTAAAGTAAAAATTACGGCCTATAAATCGGCGGGATTCGAAGATAACAAGAAGATCTCCGATGGAGAGTTCGTTGCTCTTGTGAATCCGGAGGGTTATAACAGGTCATACAAAGTCAAGTATAAAGATCAACAAGCATCAGGTACCAAGGCTCAGCAGATGACGTTCGATAAGATCGAACCGGAGGATATAGACTTCGAATTCCTGTTCGATAAGACCGGTGCCCTTCCGGGTACATTCAAAGGAACAACGGACGCAGAAGTAAAAAATGAAAGTAAAGATGGGATCTGGCCCGACGTCGAGAAATTCAAGAAAGTAGTTTACGCCTACAAAGGCGAAATACACCAGCCACCTTTCCTCATTCTTCAATGGGGAGAATTGCTTTTCAAATGTGTGCTGCGCGAGATGACGATCAACTTCAAATTGTTTCGTCCCGATGGCACACCTCTGCGGGCAGTTGCGAAGGCAAAATTCACTGCAACAGTCGAGAATGAATTGCGGGTACGCCAGCAGTCGAATGCTTCTCCCGACATTACTCACGTTCGCATCGTGAAGGCGGGCGACACTCTTCCGTTGCTTGCCTACGATGTATATGGAGAGCCGTCTTATTACATCCAGGTGGCAAAGGCAAACAACCTGTTCTCATTCAGACATCTCGAACCTGGGATGAAAATATTCTTTCCCCCGATCAGGAAATAGAAGATGGCCAACGATCAGACGATACCGGAAAAGGTAAAAGGAGGTGCAATTACTTGTACGGTGAAGATCAACGGCCAGGTTATACCACAAACGTTCCAGCTCTTTTGTGCCACCGTATTGAAGGAAATCAACAGGATACCGTCAGCAAATCTCTCGATCATCGATGGCGAACCGTCGAAAGGTCAGTTCGCAGCAAGCAGTTCATCAAGCTTTGTTCCCGGTGCTGAGATAGAAATATACGCAGGACAACAGGCACACGAAGATCTCATCTTCAGGGGTGTGATTATCAAGCATGCAATTGCAATAAGAAAGAATGGAGTTTCGAAACTCAATCTTGAATGCAAAGACAAGGCGTTCAGAATGACACTTGGCAGGAAGAGCAGCTATTATAACGATGTTGCCGATAGTGACATCGCGAACACATTACTAAGCAAGGCAGGACTTACCGTTAACACGGTCGATGATACGAAGACGAAATTTCCGGAGATGGTACAGTTCGATGTTAGTGATTGGGATTTTCTCGCTACCCGGATGGACATCAACGGAAAGCTGATCGCAATCGATAATGGCACTGCTAACATTACTGCACCGGATTTCTCACAAAATCCCGTGTTGAAACTTCTGTATGGAAGCACCATTCACGAATTCGATGCGGAAATGGATGCGCGCAATCAATACAAGGCGATAAAGGCAGTAGCATGGGATTGCTCCAGCCAGGAAGTGCTTGAGGTTTCAGGACAAGAGCCAACGCAGGTAAAAGATAACGGCAATGTTACATCCGGTGATCTTGCGTATGTGGGTGCACTGGACGAGATGATCCTTCGTCATGGCGGAAAAGTTTCACAGGAAGAGCTCCAGTCATGGGCAAATGCTTGTTGGCAACGATCGCGCATGGCGAAGATCAGGGGACGTGTTGACTTCGATGGTTTTGCCGGCATCAAGCCCGGCGATATTCTCGAACTCAGTGGTCTTGGTGATAGATTCAACGGAAAGGTGTTTGTATCTGCGATAAGACATTCACTGAGCAAGGGCGGATGGATCACATCTGCGCAGTTTGGCTTAAGTCCAGAGTGGTTTGCAAACCAGTTCAACACTGCGGTTGGTGCTCAGAACACGCTCATCCCAACTATACAAGGGCTTCACACGGGCGTTGTTGCGCAGCTTGAAAAGGATCCGGCTGGCGAGGATCGCGTTCTTGTTAAACTTCCGATGGTAAACATCGGGGGCAATGGAACATGGGCGCGTGTGTCTACACTCGATGCCGGCAAGGAACGAGGCTCATTCTTTCGCCCTGATATTGGCGACGAGGTGCTTGTTGGATTTATCAATAACGATCCACGCGACGCGGTCATACTGGGTATGCTTAATAGCTCTAAGCTGCCGGCTCCAATTCAACCCAAAGACGACAACAAGGAGAAGGGATTTTTCTTCGCGAGCAAGATGAAGATCATTTTTCACGAAGGCGATAAGAGCATGACGTTTGAAACGCCGGGCGGGAACAAGCTGATCATCTCCGATAGAGACGAAGGCATAGCACTGCAGGATCAGAATGGAAATAAGATACTCATGAACTCTGATGGGATAACACTGGAGAGTGCGAAGAAGATGATACTTAAAGCATCGAGTGGCGATATTGAAATAGAAGGAATGAATGTGAAACAAAAAGCCCAGGTGGAATTCAAAGCAGAAGGAACGGCGGGACTCGAGGTGAGTAGCAGTGCCATAGCCAAATTGAAAGGCTCACTTGTACAGATAAACTAAAAGCAACGATGGCTCAACCAGCAGCAAGAATTGGTGATATGCATGTTTGTCCGATGATAGGACCACCCAGCGTTCCGCATGTTGGAGGATCGTGCATAGGTCCCGGCGCGCCAACTGTATTAATTGGAGGTATGCCCGCAGCGGTAATAGGAGATAACGCGGTTTGTACTGGTCCGCCCGACATGATCATAGCCGGATCGGCAACGGTTCTTATTGGAGGAAAACCTGCAGCGCGCATGGGAGATTCAACTGCACACGGCGGGTCTATCGTGCTGGGTGACTTTACTGTATTAATCGGATAATGTATACGCAGCAATGAATACCGAACTAACATTTCTTGGAAGAGGCTGGAGCTTTCCGCCGACGTTTAACGACAAACGTGCTGTGACTATGGTTGCGTATGAGGAAGATATCGTGCAGAGTTTGAAAATCCTTCTTTCGACACGACCAGGCGAGCGGGTGATGCTACCACGATACGGATGTAGTCTCGATGTCTTGCTGTTTGAACCAATTACTACCAGCTCGATCGCTTACGTAAAAGACCTGATCAAGACCGCAGTTCTATACTACGAGCCACGAATTGAAGTTGAAGCGATTTCAATCAATACAGTGGATGTGGACGATGGCTTGATCATGATCGAGCTCAGTTACGTGATCCTGGCTACGAACTCACGATTCAACCTGGTTTACCCATTCTATATCAACGAGGGCAGTATAGTGTAAATGGAAGATCTGCGTATCATATATCGACAGCTACTTCGATCTGATGGTGTTGATCAGCTTCAGCGCCTGATGACGGCATTGAAAGAAGAATATGTTCAGTTGGATGACCGGTCTGTTGCAGGATACATTCGATATCTCTATCAGCTTTCGAAGGAGGTAAGATTTCTTAATCCGGATCTGAGCTATGCCAATACGTGGGAACCGTTGTTCGCAAGGTTCCTTGACGGTGCGGCAACACCAACTCTTGTTTCGGATGAAAAGATTGAGCAGATATCAGGTGATAAGAATATCGAACCGGCGCTGGCGTTATTGATCACCTTCCTGGAACTGATCCAGGAAAGTAAAACGAGCATTAATAAAGCGATTCGTAAGCATCTTGAATTCTTTTATAAGAACGTTTTAAAGTTTCAAATTCTTTCAGGTGTTGCCGACCGGGTACAGTTATTATTTGAGTTGAATAAGAACGCATCGCCCGTATCGATCGTTGCTGGTACTTTATTCGAAGCAGGAAAAGGACCTGATGGAAACGAACTTCGTTATGCCACAACATCGGATATCGTTGTAAACCGCGCGCGAGTTGCATCGATCAGGTCTTTGTTCGTGGAACGAGAGAAAACAAACAACACCTTTCAACTCTGGTCGGAGGTGCATGATGTTTTACCACCCACTGCAATACTTCCTCCTTTCGGCAGACCGCAGTCCAAACAACCACCTGCTACACGCACGATGCAGTATGCCGTTACTGGCTTCGTGATCAGTTCATCGTTGCTCGAGTTGAGCGGCGGTGAGCGCGTGATCGATATCGAGATGACATCAGAGTCATTCGCGCTGGATATTGTAACGTTCGACGATTTTCGGAGCTACATCCAATTCGAGCTCACTGGCGAGAAGGGTTGGGTAACGCCATTGCTCAGGAGCGTTGCGACCGACTATGTGGAAGTTAACAACACGCGGATCTGTACATTGAAGATACAGTTGGCTCTTGGTGAAGCTTCACCCGCGATCATCCCGCACAGCAATGCTGTTCACAAGACAGCACTTCCAGATGGGGTGCCTGCCTTAAGAATGATCACGGTGCCCGAAAAATCGGTTTCTGAATTTTTCCAGGCAGTTAGAATATCAAGCGTCTCTTTGAAAGTAAGTGTAAAAGGGCTGAGAAAATTTGTTGTTCAAAACGAAGAAGGTTTGCAGCAGCCCGATAAGCCGTTTAATCTTTTTGGTTCCATACCAGCAATAGGGAGCCGATTATATGTCGGTAGCAACGAGGTCTTTTCGAAAAATCTAAAAGGGCTTACGATCAACATAAAGTGGAAGAGTCCACCAGCGAATTTCAATAAGTACTACGCGGGATACATGCTACCATCAACATTCAGTCACGCCGAATTCAGTATGTCGGTGGATATGCTGATGAATGGGAGCTGGGATCACACATTGTCTGGACGTTCGTCGTTGTTTGATGCACAGAATGAAGACTATCCATACACATTGGCGTTGAATGAAACCGACCTGGCAAGGGCGAATAATTTTTCAGCCCTTACGCGTGATCAGAACGTGGGTGACGTTTCGGGAGGTTTTCGTCCTGGTGCTGGTCGCGGATTTATTCGCTTCACATTGACTGGACCAAAGTATGATGACTTCAGCGCTTTCGGTCATTCGAATTTTACATCAGCACTCATGGAGGCCACCGCTGCGAAAATACAATTCCCAGCGGCTGATATTAAACTTCCTCAGCCTGCATACACACCGCAGGTAAAGGAGATCTCTCTCGATTATGTTGCATCGGATACGATCTTCCCAGGTACCAATGATCGTGTATTTCATCAAACACCGTTTGGAATTCGTGAGGTTACGACAAAAGGAACGTCACTCTTTCCGCAATTCGCGGAGGTCGGATACCTGCACATTGGAGTCTCCGATCTTTTGCTGGAACAGCAAGTGAACTTGTTATTGAAGCTTGCGGAGACCGGCTTGACGAAGATTGAAAGTGACTCCGATGATTTCGCTGTGCCTGACGTTTCGTGGTCATATCTCGCTAATGAGAATTGGATTGATCTACGTCAGGATCAGATACCGGTCGATACAACAAAACAATTTCAACAGACCGGCATTGTGTCGTTACAAACCGGAGCTGATGCGAGCATAAATAATAATTCGTTTCCTGCGGGAATGATCTGGTTACGCGCTACCCTTCGCCAGGGAACCGGCAGAGTACTGCCACTTGAATCCATACATACACAAGTAGTGGAAGCTTTACTGACACTATCGAATGATGAAGAGCTCAGCGATTATTCCATACATCTGTCAGCTGGGTTGCCACCAAATAGTGTTAAGAAGAACGTACGCATTTCGCCGGCTTTGAAGTCGATACTGCAACCTTATGCTTCTGTTGGTGGAGTGCAGCCGGAAACCAGCGATCATCTTATCGCACGAGTATCTGAACGATTACGTCATCGTAACCGCGCCATCCACACCTGGGATTTTGAGCGTATGGTGCTCAATGCATTTAATGAGATCGCTAAAGCGAAATGTTTAACAGTTAGAGATGAATTGACACAGGGAACATCGACAGTTATCGTGGTTCCGAAAATACGTATCGATCAACCAGTTTCCCGAAGACTCCAGCCGAAGGCGAGCAGCTTTTTCCTCGATGAAATCGGAACGTTTTTTAAAGCTCGTGCCTCGGCATTCACCGAAGTAGTTGTAATCAATCCACGCTATGAAGAAGTTCTCGCAGACTTTAAGGTCAAGTTCAGGGTTGGCTACGATCCGATCTATTATCTCGAAAAGTTGAACGAAGAGATAGTGAGGTTCATATCGCCATGGGCTTTTGGCGATCAGTCGGACATGCACTTTGATTCGATTGTTTATCGATCGGAGGTTCTGTATCACATCGAAAATCTTCCATACGTCGACTATGTTGCCGACTTCATGTTGTTCCACTTGAACTCACTTGGCGATAAATCACCGAAGATTATCGGCAAGATGAAAGTGGGGAGAACGTTTGTTGTTGCTAGAACTCCAATGCCGAACCTGGGAGGGATGCAAATCGGGGAGAATTTTATTGTTGGATTGGACATGGAGGTGATTGAACCATCACGTGATGAAGCGATGCTGGTATCGGTGCCGAAGCATGCAATCAAAACAACAGATGATCAGCGAACATGTTCCGGAGTATCAGGCTTAGGCATCGGAAGTATGACTATCAACTTTGATTTTATTGTAAGCAGAAGTTAACAGACAAATAAATAACACAGTGTTATGGAAAAGCAAAGGTCCGAATTGAAGTTCATGTTCCGCGATGGTGCACGCCCGAACGGAAATGATTTCAGTGATATGTTAGAGTCGTTCATTCATCGCTCGGATGATGGCCTTACTTTGAGTGCCAGAGGGGCTTTGGTCAACAATTTTACGTTAGGAAACTTCAATGCAACTCCGGTGGCTGGATCTATGAAGTTTCTTGCAGGCGAGATCTATTTCTTCGACGGAACGAACTGGAAGAATGTGAGCTCAAACGATCTCGGCTTTCGAAGGCTTAGTCCGGCTCCGTCGACCGCTGCTGCTCCGGATGCGGCTTACTTTGGAAAGGTTGGGATTAATCTTGGCACTGCTCCGCCCGCCACCCTTGATTATGATCTTGAGATTGGCCCGCGAAATGCTGCCGCCAGAATGCGTTCCGGTACCGCATTCATAGGCAATGGCAGTACGTCCGGTCGTGCCTATTTTTCTCACAGCAGTTTGAGCAGCAATATCAATGCTAACTACGGCCTGGCTCAGGATACAAACGGAGCAGTATTTATCAACGTCCCTTCGAACAGCCAAGGCGTAACCTTCGGTACCGGAGATCAGGGACAGCTACTAATTAAGAATGGTCGAATAGTTGTCGGTAACACCATCGCACTAACACCCAATCCAAATCCGCCTGCTACAAACCCGACGGATCAGATCATGCTTCATTGTCATGGTCATGCCATAAAGAGCTCTGGTGGAGCCGCGTGGCTCGTAACATCCGACATACGCACGAAAAAAGATGTCGCAAAATTTGCCGACGGCCTCGACAAAGTACGAGCATTAAATGCGATCCGTTTCCGGTACAATGGCAAAGGAGGAACAAAAGATGGACAGGAGCAGATCGGTCTCTCCGGACAGGATGTCGAAAAAATTATGCCTTATATGGTAACACGTCTTGGCAACAAGACAGCCGATGAAGGTGCCGAAAATTATCCCGACGACATGATAGTGCTCGACTCGAGTCCTCTCATCTATGTCCTTCTTAATGCAGTCCAGGAACTCGACAAAAAATTAACATCAATAGAAACAGCTTAACCATTTATACCATGAATGATCAACTCGAAATACGGATCTCTACTGCCGAAGCAGGAGTAATCTTTGGAGCACTCAGCAATCTTCCATACATACAAGTGCATGAGCTCATCCACAACCTCCAAAACCAGATAGGTCCACAGCTCGCCGAAAAGGAAAAACAGAAGAATCTCAATAGCACAGCGCAATCTGAGATGAAGACTGCATGAGCCAGGAGATCCAGGCATTTATTTCGGACGGTGTCGATTCTGTAGATCAGGATTACGCCGCGTTACGCCAGAAAGCGATTGAAAAAATTCAGTCACTGTCTGGACAAACGTGGACTGATCACAACGCTCACGATGTCGGGATCACGGCAATAGATGCACTGTGCTTTGCTATAACCGAGCAGGGCCATCTTAATAATTTATCTACCGAAGACCTTCTGAAATTATATGGATCGGAAGATGCCACGACAAGAGACTTTTTTGGCGCAGAGGTTGTTCTGCATAACGATCCGGTTACGTTGCTTGACTGGCGTAAATTCCTGATCGATCGCACCGACATACGAAATGCATGGTTGAATCCAATCACGGGTAATACAGCGCCGCAGTTGCTGTTGAAAAATAATCAATACTCTTTGGCCGATGGCGTGCAAGTAAAATTGAAGGGCTTGTACGATGTATTGATAGAATGGGAGAACGTGCCATCTCTCGGCGAGCTCAACGGTAATATGATCATGGCTTCGGTAACCGTTGCCCTTCCAAACGGTGTTCAAAAATCATATCGGGCCGACATCACATTTCCATTTGGATGGGATACCGAGGACGCCAATTTTAAAGCTTTCAGGAACAAGCTCAACATATTTGCCATCACAGCAACGACTGGTTTTGTCCAGCCAAAGCTGGAGCAGATGGGAATTGGCTCGAATACGTACTTTTCCGATCTCCTGATCCATTTATCACCAGTATCAGCAATCACTGTTGGTATTATCCTTCGTATCAATACGGAGATCACCAGTGAATTAGAGCGTAGCATCGTTGAATCCAGATTCGGAGCATTGCTTTCAGCTAACCCTGGAGTTGTTAGTCTTTACAATGACATCGTCGTTAAAGGTTATTCACTTTCACAAACAACCAGGGCCCTTTTATCAGCGAAACGAAACCTGGCCGAAGATTTTGTTGCGCTTCGCGCAATCAGTATTCAGGAGATCGCTATTCAAGCAGAGATCGATCTCGTTCCCGGTTCGCCAGTCGAAGACATTCTTGCGGAGATGTTTCTCACCTTAGATAGGTTTATCAGTCCTCAATTTCATTTCGAGCCGTATGAGAATGAAACGCGTGAAGGACCGAAATTGGTAAATGGCTATTTAAGTGATGAACAGTTGACCGGCGCACCGGGGAGAAGCATTTTTCTTTCCGATTTGTTGAACATCATGCTGGAGAACAGTGACGGGAAGCGACGCGAACAGATCGTTGCAATATACAATCTCTCAATTCAGAGCTACATCAATAATAAAGAAGCCGGCAGAAGCCAGGAGAACTGCCTGCGGCTTGTTGATGATCCAGTTTATCGTCCACGTTTAAGTGTATTCAAGTCCCACATTGTTATAAACTCGCGGGATACTGTTGTGCCTTACGATATCAATAAGGTCTTCAGTAAGTATCTCGCTCTAAAGAATACTGTACCCGCAAGTACAACAGTTTCATCTGTCGCTACCCTGCCAGACATGAGTGTTGTAAAGCCCTTGCCCGGGTATCACCCGGTACAATATGAGTTTCCGGCATTCTATCATCTTTCGTTGCCCAGCAATACTGCGATCAACCTGCAGATGCGCGGTTATCTTTTTTTCTTCGAACAAGTGCTTGCAAATGCTTCAAGTCTACTAAGAAATTCTCCGAAGCTTCTTTCAATTGGTAACAACGACCTAGAAACCAGTTACCCCGCAAACCTGCGTGAGTTACTTCCTTTTTACAACGACTATCTTAATCCTTCGTATGAGTCGGCGCTCGCAACGAGCACGTCGGCCAACGAAGCACGGAGGAGCTTGATGCTCGATCATTTACTTGCGAGGCTGGGAGAGGACTTTCGGTATTTCGCTTCATGGAATTCACTCACTACAAGCCAGGTCAATACAGCGAAGTATAATTTCCTGAAAGCCCTGCCGGTATTAGCGGGTGCACGGTTTAAAGCATACGACTATAGTTCGCCTGCATGGAACACGATCAACGTTTCCACAACAGAGCAAAAGCTCAAACATCTTCTGCAGTTGCCGGATATAACTCAGAAAAAATTATGGAGAGACCCATCGCCGAATTTCAATGTAGTTGCGACAGCCGGGCCAAATGTAACTTATGGTTTTCGCGTGACCGATGCGGCCAACACTCCACTGCTAAAGAGTGCAGCCGACACTTTTGAATTTCAATTTGAAGCGGAAGACAACGCTACAGATCTCATTCTGTACGGAAGAGAAATTGGCAACTACAATGTGATCAGAACGGGTGCGGTATTCAGCTTTGCTGTTGTCGACCCCGAGAATTATACCATCGCTATTTCAGAGAATACTTTTGCCACATCGACATTGGCTGCGGCAGCCATTCAAAGTACTATCACGTTTCTCAAGCAGTGGCTTCCCCTCGAGGGATTACATATAGTAGAGAATATTTTATTGCGACCACAATTTTATTCGACGCCTGGTCTTTTCGATACTTTATTAACGATCCCGCTTTTGGAGGACGGTTCGATTTCTCCGGCCTTCGGGAACGACTTGTATTCACAACAAGTACTTGTTGTACTTCCACGTGGCGGTAATCGCTTCGGTAGCCCGGCTTTCCAGGATATAGCGCGTGAAGTGATCCGTCGCGAGTTTCCATCATGGATCAAAGTCCGGGTTGTGTGGCTGAACATATTTATGATGCATGAGTTTGAGCTTGCATACCAGTCTTTTGTTCAAACAAAGTCGAATAATGCAGCGACCGAAAGTGCAATGCGCTTGGCGAAGGGCGGTTTGGTGGATGCATTGAACAAAATTTATCGATGGTTGAATATTGAGCTAAGATGATAATGCGTGGCAACCATATCATCGATAAGCAAACTGTGGATCTATCTATTCAGCGCGTAGAAGATTTTCATCCTGTGGCCGATAGATTGCAGGAGCTGCTGTATCACCAGGTGTATCCACAACTTTCGGATGAGATGGATCGGCTTTGTGACGATGAGAGCACCATAACGATACAACGAGTGGAGATCGATCTTGGTGTGATCCGGTCGGTGGACGAAGCAAACATTGCGGATCTCATTGTCAGAGAGATCTCGAGAAAATTGCGATCGTCGATACAAATATTGGCAGGACGTTCGGTTGAGCACGGTGTAGCGATCGTGCAGTCGGACGTTTATTCCTGGCGTTTGTGGTGTAAGTATTTGAAAACCGGTGTGATGCCAAGTGGAGTGAGACCAGAGTTGAATCAGGAGGAATTGGAGAGGGTCTTATTGAAGGGAATTTCATCTTCGTATCGGGAAGAGATCATTAACATCATTCGCGAAACATTAATCGATAAACACGCAGCGAAACGTTTGTCGATAGTATTCTCGCTGCAGTTCATCGAAGAGATCGCGATCGCAACATCCATAATGATAGAGGATCATGTGGAGATCAAGCAAATGATCAGAGAGCTTGTTGCGTACACAAAGATCGATCATCTGGTTATTGAAAGAGTATTCTGGGAGTACTTATTGACAAACAGAGGAGATGATCCAACTATCTTCTTCGTAGGTTTCATCAATGCGTTGGTCTTGAAATATTCAAATAAAGATTGGCATGAGATCCTTACTAAGTGGATGCAAGGTCGGTCCGAAAGCTCTCGCTCTATATCAAATCAGGGAAGTATAAATGCATTCTTAAAGTTATTGTTAAGTACAACAAGCTATTCTGATTTTCGGGAACTATCCAGGAAAGCATTCTCAGCTGTTGTCGATAAGATTTCTTCTTCGGCGTTTGAAGTCATTCAGAGCAAAGGAACGATCTCATTCATGCCGCGCACTCAATCAAGTGATTCAGTTCGAAGTTCTACGAGTTCGCCACTATGGCGCGATCGCGACGCCGATTTAAAAGAACCTATTTATACAAAGCATGCCGGCCTTGTCATAACCGCGTCATTTCTGCCTCATTTCTTCGAAGCAGTTGGGTTGATCAGGAATGATCGCTTCATCAACATTCATGCACAGGAAGAAGCCGTACGACTCGCTGGCTTTCTTGCAACTGGAGATGTAGGCATGAGTGATTGGGAATTGCTGGTGCCAAAGATCCTCTGCGGTTTGCCAATCGACCACCCAATTTCATCCGACGAAATATTAGACGATATGAAGCTGGACGAAGGCGTGACACTGTTGAGATCGATCATCAGTCATTGGAATGTGCTCGGCGATAGCAGTGTGGATGGGTTGCGACAAGGTTTCTTACAACGCGATGGAAAGCTAACTCAACAGGAAAATGGTGAATGGCTTTTGCAGGTGGAGAAGAGGACGATCGATATTTTGTTGGATCGCTTGCCGTGGGGTTTTGGTATGATCAGGCATTCATGGATGAGGGGAATGCTTACGACGGAATGGGTGTAAATGTATTATAGAAAAATTATTCTCTCAGATAATAAAATCCCTGTTTATGAAAAACATACTTCTTTTTCGATCAGCAGTCGTGGTTCTGCTGCAGATAATGTTCATGTCCTTGGCTCAGGCACAGATCGTTTTTCCGACCTGGCCTTCGGGGACGCCGGCCTTCACTGACTTTTCTGAATCCGATGGGCTTGGAGGCACTAAAACCGGAAAGGAGATAACGATCTTTAAAGGAACAGTATCTGTTACGTTTGATTTTAATTTCAGTGGTGGTTCAGGTACCGAAAGCTGGGTTGTTAATACACCAAGTTGTACCTCTGGGATGTGTCCAACACTTTCGCCGATCAGTTCTACAGGCGTTCTGACATTTACACCATTAAATGTCAGCACGTTGGAGTTTGGGCTTGAAGGCAATGTTGGTTCATCATCACAAACAATTCTGGTAAGAATCAAAATAGTCGACGGGCCGAACGCACCTCGCCAACCTATCGATCTCGTACTGGTTCTCGATCAATCGGGAAGTATGAGTTCTTATACCATTTCCCCAACAACCCGGTGGGACGCTCTCAAAACTGCTGTACTTTCTTTTATGACGAAGTTTGAAAACTTCGCTGTGATCGGTGATCGTGTTGCTATCACTTACTTCGACACACCAGTTGTGAACGGACTGGGCACTGCAATAGCGCCATTTACTCCTATCGTCCCTGGTGTAAAGGCCACGGTGGCCACCAGCCTTAGTGGTCATGGTCCGGCAGATCTTACTGCGATGGGTGAGGGCCTTCTTGATGCAAAGGCTAAGCATGCCCTGTTAACAACTTCAACCAACCGGAAAGTAGTTTTGCTATTTACCGATGGCTATCAGAATGAGGGAAGACTCGTTACCCCCGGAGGCACTACAGTTGACGATGGTACTTCAATCAACAACAGTTCCGGCAGCATTAAAATTTATACTGTCGGTATCGGCGCCGCTGGATCATTGCCGGCTATACTCGCGTCTATCGCAAACAATAATCACGGCACATTAAATTCTCCTGCCACAATATCATCCGGTAACGCATCATGGTCTACCCTAACTGGCAACGACGCAGTATTTGTTACCGACTTTGACAATGCTTTCAAACAAATGCTCGAAGGATCAAGTCCGCAGATTGTTGGTATGACCGAAGGAACTATTCAATTTCCGTCGAACACGATTGATAGCGCAACGTTCGTAGTGAACAAAGATGTCGACAAGCTCTTGTTCGAATTGTATGCGTCGCCAGCCGCGCAAGTGCGGATCTATAAAAATGGCATCGCGGTGACGCCGACACGCACCGATTCCGGACCTGGATACAGAACTTTCATTTTTGATTTCCCTCGAAGTGGTGTTGCTGCACAACCCGACGGAACATGGACCGTGATTACATCATTGCCCGGCAGCGGTGGAACAGCAACGCATGGAAATGTTGTGCGCTTCCAGTATTCCCTTATAGCAATGGTCGATGATCATCGGTTCGACTACACTTGTTCGCAAGGAGCTACTTCATTCAAGTCGGGCGATGATTTGAAACCTACTGTCAACATTCACTATAACGGCACTGAAGTTACAAACGCAACTGTGCAAGCAGTTCTGTTAAAGCCGGGGCAGGATCTCGGAAACCTGTTGGCGACAACAAAAGTTACTCTCGGAACTCCACCAGCCACTGACCCCGGGTCCGCAGGCAATCAAAAGTATGATCAGCTTCTTAGCGACCCAGCTTTTCTCGCGAAGATGCTTCCGATCAATCAATCAATGACCCTTACTCATACTTCCGGTGGTGTGTATACTGCAACTCCGTTAAAGCTCGATACCACCGGTGTTCATAGAATAATTTATTTCATCAACGAAACACTCCCGGGTGGCGACATCATTCAGCGTCGCGAGGAGCAAACATTCTACGTTCAATTCAAAGACATAGACTTGCCCGCTTCCAATCCAATATTATCAGGCAGTGGAACATCATGGACTCTTACACTTCGTCCAGTGACTTTGCTTCATAAGTTTGTTGGTCCTGCATTTCAGCAAACATTTACGGTGACCAGTCCAGGTCTTGTGCTGAATGATTTGGTTGATGTTGGCGATGGAACTTATAAACTGAATATGACCGGCAGTCCCGATGACAACGTGAAGATCGCACTGCTCGACGTTCCCGTCTACACCGGGACATTGAGTGAGATCCAATGCTACGATCCTAACGCAAGCTTCTGGACAAAACTCGAATGCTGGTTGCTCAGCCTGGGAATTCCTCTCTGGTTGGCATCGCTTATCGTCGTTATCATCATATTGATCCTCGTGTGGTTACTGAGAAGAAGAAGGTAGAAGCTTTCTGTAATCGATGAAATCTTCCGAACATAAGGCATCTCCCAGTGCTTCAAAGGCGCAAGCCAACAAAAGCACGTTCTTCACAAAGAAGAAGGGAGAGGCTTTTGCCCGTGAGAATGATTCATTGATCCAACCCAAACTCTATGTTCATCCCTCTGCCGATTCGTTTGAACGGGAAGCTGACGCGATGGCAGAGCACGTCATGCAATCTCAACACTCGAATGAGGTCAACAAGCATTCAACAGTTAGCGACAACATAGGCCGGGTTCAAACGAAACGACCATTCGATAGCCCAACCATTCTCGAAACAAACAGTGCTCACGATGATCCTGCGTTGCAACGAAAGGAGGCCGAAGGTCATAACAACGGATCGGAAGCACCAGGAGGAGTCGAGTCAAAGCTGAACTCTTCGAAGGGTCATGGTTCTGCGTTGCCTGAAGAGACCCAATCGAAAATGGAATCGGGCTTCGGTAAAAATTTCAGTCATGTAACTGTGCATAATGATCACCATGCTGCCGAGATGAATGAAGAGCTCGGCGCGCGGGCATTCACTTATGGTAACGACATCTATTTTAATAAAGGAGAATATAAGCCAAACACTTCGAATGGCGACCGGTTGATCGCTCATGAATTGACACACACCGTTCAGCAGGGCGGTGGCGTTCAAAAGAAATCGATTCAAAAAGAGCCGAAGCAGAAAGATATCATTAAAGCATCGCCCGATGAGTTGTCGGAGGTGACTAAACCGGCTGCTGGCTATCTCGAGAAAAACAAGGGCGACAAAGTTCCAACAATCCATATCAAGCAGGCAAAGGCAAAGAAGTATTTATCGAAAGGCGATGTGTCGTGGCTTCCGGACCAGGTGTCGTTGCCAAAAGGAAAACGACATACGAAGCAGGCTGGTCTTTGGAAGGGCGACATTCGCGAAGAGGTTAAGAAGCAAATGGTGAAGCTCGCGGGCAACCCGACGGATTCGCAAAAACTATTTCAGCTGTCGCTCAAAGGAAAAAAGAAAGGCAAAGGTGCCAGGAAAGGAGAACCGGAAGGTGGAATGGTTGGAACCGTCGATCAACTTGCCGAAGAGGTGCTTGTTCCCTCCTGGAATGTTGGCGGAGGGACGGCGCTCTTCGATATCGAGCACATGGTCGACTGGCAGATCTGCGGGCCTTTAGCCGATCAGATCAAGAACCTGATCCTCCTGGACCGAAGGTATAACAGGCAGTTGGGCAACCAGGTACGCGACAACCTTCACACCGCCGTCAAAGCGATCTTCGAACCCTATCGAAAAAAATTCAAGATCAGTGACGACATCGGTTCGGTGTTGGATGCGCTACCCGCAATACTTTACAAGGCTGGGCTTACCTATACTAACGAGGATCTTTCGCCGGATCAATGGTATTCAAATGTTGAATTAAAAACGACAGCCGATAGCGGCAATCCCTTCAAGGAAAAACTTATTACAGTCGACGATCCCGACATTCCCGACGGTCATTTTCTTTTAATTACTTCTGACAAACGACCCGGCTATATCCTTCCGTTCGATCTCCCAAAGATGAAGATCGGCGCATTCAACATCGTCAGCGTTAAGCATAAGAACAATAAGCTTGAGTCGATCAAGGTAGAACCCATTCTCGAAGATGCCAGGAACACCCTAAGTAATTCGAAGAAGCAAACCCCGATCGATTTACCATTCGACGACAAGGGCAAGAATACTTATAAGATAAAGAACGGCGACCTTAATCGCGCCTTTGCTGCCAATCTCAAGAGCTTCATCGGTGGGGTGAATGGCATGAGCCCGATTGAGTTCGCCGAACCCGAGATCGATGGACTGAACGTTAAGATCACAGGAAAGGTCATACCTACCATCAGCATCTTTAAAGATGTAGATATCACTTTCGGCTACGAAGACGGAATGTTTTTTATCCGGGCCGAGGTACCGTTAACGAAGCTCGCATCTTCTATTCCGAAGCCGTTCAAAGTAGATGCATGCAGTATTGTTATTGAGGCGAATTCTATCGATGGGCTTCTTATCGCTGGCTTCGCTGCATTCAGTATCGGCTCATTTGGCGAGGGAGAGATCTTCGCGAAGAAAGGAAAGAATGTGGAGTTTGGCGGACGCTTCAACTTTAACAACAAATGGTTCGATCCGGCAGAGATCAACTTCGATTATAAAAATGGAAAGTGGGGTATAGGAGGAAAGATCGGCATTGGTGAAGGGAAGATCAAAGGTATCAGGCAAGCAACTCTTGCGGTAAAATATGCTAACGACACTTTCACAGCCGATGGCGATGCAACGCTCGATGTTCCGGGAATAAAGTCGGTAAAATTATCGGCGAGTTATGCCGAGGGTCAGGGCTTCAGGTTTATAGCCACCGCTGACCTGAAGAAGATGCCTGGCATCAAGAGCGGTTCGGTAACCGTCAGTATTCTCTCGAAGAACGATGGGGACATAAAGCTCGGTGCGGCAGGTACAGCAGAGCCCGATTTTCCTAAAGTTCCAGGACTTACGGGCACCAGTCTCACCGTAAGCTACGACGATGGGGTATTCGAGATGCGGACGAAAGTCGGCTATAAGAAAGGCCGCTTTGATGGAACCGTCGAAGTTGGTGTTACCAATAAGAACGTCGATGAAAAAGGTCAACCAACTGGTGAAGCACAGAAGGGTGATAATGTAGTTGTCTTTGGCTATGGAAGTCTTACGGTCGATCTCTTCAAGGGAAGTAAAGGAACGATAAGTGTCCGCCTCACTCCGGACAAAAAATTACTGGCGGCTGGTAGCTTTACCATTCAAAATCTTAAACCATTCGGCCCCGGTGTCGACATCTTTAAAAAGATCGTCGAGTTTCCTTCTATTAAGATTCCGCTTGTTGGCGTTCCGGGTGTAAGCATCTTCTTTGAGATTTCGGGTGGAGCCTATTTCAAATTTGTATGGGATCCACTGGTGCTGAAAGAACTCACCATTGCGTTCACGGAAACCGATATCAATGAGATTGAAACTGCCCAGGTAACGATCCATGGATCGATAGGATCGAAAGCAACTGCCGAAGCATATATGGAGGTGAAAGCGTCGCTTGGCGCTCAAGTATTGATTGCGGAAATCAAGGGATCGCTCGCAGGCCAGGCTGGTATTGGTGTTGAAGCGGAAGCAGGAGGTGAAGTGGACGCCACATGGAACAACGACAAAGGTCTGCAGTTGAAACAGATCACAGCTTATGTAGCCGTTAACCCGAAGGCGATCTTCCGCCTCAAAGGCAGCGTTAGTGTAGATCTCGATCTGTGGATCACGACCGTCAATCTTTATTACAAAGAGTGGACGCTTGCAGAAGGCGCAGCCGACCTGAGTGGCCTTGCATTGAAAGTAAATTTCCCACTCAAGTTTGACGACAACGGTGACCTTATACGGCCCGGGTTCGATCAGCTCAGTATAGAGAAGCCAGACTTCTCAGGGGAGCAGGGTAAAGCAGCGTTGGACGGAGGAATCAACGCAGATGCGAAAAAAGAACGCAAGCTGGCAAAGGACAAACTCCGTCAGGACATCGCGCGCGACATTCAGGACTCAACGAATGATGAAGATTTCTCGCCTTCGGAATACGCGAAGAAACTGCAAAAAAAATATAAAGACGATGAAGAGATGAAAACCTTCATTATGGATTCGGTAGAAGAAGAAGTAAAGACCAAAGAGTATCAGCAGTTCGAAGTATTCAAAGAAGAGATGAGAAAATCGCCACTTACGTTGAGTCGGAAAATGTCGAAGGCGATGCTGTTCAAGCTGTGGCGTGGACGCATCAGTCCAGGCGACTACTACGCCTTCATCGAAGAGCTCCAGGCAAACGAACAACAAAAACAAAACGCTGCAACTGCGGCACCAGCAACAGTATAACGACAAACATCATGAGACAGAGAAGAGTACGTTCAAGGCACAAACCGTCGTTGGAAAGTCAACGGCCTTTCTTTGAAAAGAAGAGTGCAGAAGGCGAAAGCTTTTTCACTAAGACAAATGCAGTTCATCGGAAGGCTGACATCGGACACTCGAGTGATCCGTTGGAAGCCGATGCAGATAATGCAGCACAAAAGGTAACTTCTCAGCAACAAGTTCAGAAGGCAGAGAAGAAAGAGGAAGAGAAGCCAGTGCAAAAGGCTGCGAAGCAGGAAGAAGAAAAACCTGTTCAGCGTAAAATCGATCCCCGTCTCCAAACAGCGAAGGAAACAAGCAACGATGATGGCGGTCATGCGCCGACTTTTGAAACTTTACTTGCGGAACGCAAGGGCAGAGGATTTCCATTGCCGGATGACATTCGCATCGAGATGGAAAGAAAATTTGGAAGCAATTTTAGAAAGGTCAGGATCCACAATGATCCCGAAGCTTCTGCGATGTGTGAAACTATTAATGCATACGCGTTTGCCCACGGTTATGATATCTATTTTCAAAACGGATTTTACGATCCTTCATCGAGCGATGGTAAGGAACTGTTGGCGCACGAGCTCGCGCACATTGTTCAGCAAAATGGTTAGTTAAAGATCCAACGATGGTTACAAAAGCTGCAACAACATACTCAACAACAGACGAGAGGCATTCGCCACCTGACATCGGTCCCTACTTCGAAATACTAATCGATCTGATCGACGCGAGGATCAAAGCAACCTTTGCAGGTATGCGTGAAGCGTCACTTTTCTTTTTGCCGGTGTTTGGTGATGATCACGATCCGCTGACGAACTATGCGAAGGTCAATGAGCTGGGTGTTGAAGAACTTTATACATTGCTCATAGCACTTGCACCTCACGTTAGGCCGGAGTTGTTCGATATGGCGATACAAAATGCGCTTCCGCAGTCGGAAGATTTTCCATTGATCGGTGGCGTTAGAGGAAAGCAATTTCGCGGCTTCTTGCCTACAGCCGAAACGGTGCTGTTCCTGTTGGCCGGCGATGATTGGCATCACCGTCAGCAGATGTTTCATAAGTTGTTTAATCCGGAACATCCTTTTGCAAAAAGAAAGATCATCTGGCTGGACGCACCGCCCGACGGGGAGCCATTGATAAGCGGCAAGCTAATGTTGAATCCTTCGCTTATAACTTTGTTTACAACCGGCAAGGAAGATCTTCCAGTGTATAGCTTGAATTTTCCCGCACATCACATCACCACGAAGCTCGAATGGAATGACGTGGTATTGAGCCACCATACGCAGCAGGAGCTCAACGATATTCGTTCGTGGTTCACATACAGTCCCACGCTGATGAAGGATATGGGAATGGATCGCAAGTTTGTTCCTGGATACCGAGCGTTGTTCTTTGGTCCGCCCGGTACAGGTAAAACACTAAGCGCAATGCTGCTCGGTAAGGAGTTTAAGAAACCGGTTTTTAGAATAGATCTTTCGAATCTCGTTTCAAAGTTTATCGGAGAAACGGAGAAGAACCTGGCACGGCTCCTCGATGAGGCTGAATACAGGAATTGGATACTCTTCTTCGATGAAGCTGATGCGATCTTTGGTAAGCGCACACAGGTAAAAGATGCGCATGATCGCTATGCAAACCAGGAGGTGTCGTACCTCATGCAACGGATCGAATCTTATGATGGACTTATTATCCTGGCAAGCAACCTGAAAGGCAATATAGATGAAGCTTTTACCCGGAGATTTCAGTCGATGGTCTTCTTTTCTTATCCAACACCGGAAGAGCAGCTTACAATGTGGGAGCGCGCGTTTCCGCCTCAGCTCCGTCCAAACGGTGTCGACCTTCGTCAGCTGGCGAAGAGCTATCGCTTATCAGGTGCCAATATCGTTAACATTGCTCACTACTGTTGTTTGACATCGCTTGCCGATGGTGAGAATAGCGTTTCGGGCGAATTGATAGCTCATGCTATTCAGCGCGAGCTTTTGAAGGAGGGAAGAACAGCCTGATGGTTGATCCATAGGTGCGCCGTGGCATTATTGTTGACTTTATTATTCACATCTCATTAAAAGTGCTAAAAAGATGAATGTGAAAAGAATGTTCGGGGCAATCCTAACCGTTTTGGGTATTGGAGGCCTCATTTATGCCGCTATTGCCTTCAATACATCACACGGTCAAAATACACGGCTGCTAATAACTTTCGGTATTCTTGGACTACTGTTTTTCGGAGCGGGCATTGGCCTCATTCGCAACACGAGGGACGAAGCAAATCCTTAGTTGTGAGAATCTTCAAATGCAATCATTGCGGTCAAGCCGCATTTTTCGAGAACACTGTTTGCGAGCGCTGCGGTAGCACATTGGGTTTCCTTTTATCAAGACAACAGCTCATCGCCCTGGAGCCGGGTGCAGATGGTGTGTTCAATGAAAAAGGTAATAAAGAATCGCGATTCAGGTATTGTCAGAACGTGCAATATAATTCATGCAACTGGCTGATACCTTCACGTGACGTTGATGAGCTATGCACCGCATGTTCTCTTAATCAAACCATTCCAAATCTTTCCGACAACGGAAACGTGGAGCTTTGGACGAGGCTGGAGACAGCTAAACATCGACTTGTTTACAGCCTCAATAAATTAAAGCTTCCGCTGAAGAACCGGGTTTTGGACCCGGAGAATGGTCTCGCATTTGACTTTCTGTCTGACCACGACACCGACAAGCCCGTGATCATGGGGCATGAAAATGGTGTGATTACCATCAACCTCAACGAGGCCGATGAGGTTAAACGAATCGCCCTGAGAGAAAAGCTTCATGAACCTTATAGAACCATCATCGGACATTTTCGTCATGAGATTGGCCACTATTATTTTGACCAGCTGATCGCACCCTCCGTAGAAAATCTAAATGCATTCCGAAATATTTTTGGCAATGAACAATTGGACTACACCGAGGCGCTGAATGCTTACTACAAAAACGGGCCGGTAACCAATTGGCAGAACTCGTTCATAAGTGCTTATGCTACTTCGCATCCATGGGAAGACTGGGCAGAAACGTGGGCGCATTATTTACATGTGATGGATGCACTCGAGATCGCGTGGTCTTTCGGATTGGCAATTGACCCGGATGGAATTAAGAGGAAAGAAAAAATGAGTGCGCAATTTGACGAGGATCCTTACTCGGTGCAGGACTTTAATAAACTTATTGCATTGTGGTTTCCGTTGTCGATTGCATTAAACAGTATGAATCGCAGCATAGGTAATTCAGATTTCTACCCGTTTATAATTCCGCCGCCAGTTATCGATAAGATGAAGTTCATTCACGAGGTGATCTTGAAATTCTCAAGGGCGGCTCATTAATTCGCGCTCAGGGTAAACGAAGAGCCGTTTCGCGCTTTCAGGGAAATGACAATAATACAGGCCATTTGCAAAATGTTTCACGATCATCTTGCGGAATGGATTGATCCTTTCATACACGACATCGTTCGCCCGGAATTTGAGTTCCATAGTCGAGGCGAATAATCGAACGTCGGCCTTGGGTTTTCCCAAAATATAAAGGTCATCGGCGTTAAACTGTATCACTTGCGACGCCATGAGTCTACGTCCTTTCTTTGTCTGGAACAAGAACTAACATCTTTATAAGGACGAGAATGATAGAGAGAAGAAGCAGAATGTGCACATTCTGGCCAGCATTGTATCCGAAAAATCCGACTAGCCAGGCGATAAAAAGCACTGCGGCAATGATGCCTAGACTTGATCCCATAATTGTGTGATTATTTGTCTGCGAATATGCGTCAATACGCTATATATCGTGTTGCAGGAAAGATCATTAAAGTTACATAGTTCACGGATACAGGCAGTAGCGTGAACTATGTAACAAATGTGAACCTTTTTGCAACAGATCAACCCCGATGCTACCCTACATTTCGCTTTAATCGCAGAAAAAAAATATGAAAATTAAATTACTAGCCGTCCTCGGCTTATTCGGATTGGCAACCATGTCATTCGGTAATACTGCAGGCGCCAGTCCGTCGCTTACTGTTAACCGTATTGAGTCATCAAGTATCTACACCGTTTCCTATTCGGATGTGAAACCTGGAAAAATAATACTGACGATTAAAGACGACCAGGGAAACCTCCTGGTTAGAAGAGTCATAAAAAGTGAAAATGGATTCTCCATGCCGGCAAATTTTTCATCGGTAACGGAGGGGGTTTATCACGTTGAAACTGACAACGGAGTGGAGAAGCAGAACGTACGGGTTGACTATAACAACAATACGGCGCCTACATACTCACGGGTTGTAGACCTTGGAGATGGTCGTTACCTGCTTTCGTCGTCGCATGTTGGTGTAGAGACGATCAACGTAAAAATATTCGATGGCAGTGGTACAATGATCTTCGATGAGGATAAGAAAATCAATGGTGGATTTGCCATGATGTTCAACCTGAAAGACGTTGTTGGCAAGCCGTCGTTCGAAGTGTCGGAATCGGCGGGACATTCCCTGATGATACCAGGCAGTGCAGTTGTTGCATTCGTCCCGAAGGCTAAATAACAGGGAGGTATCTAAACGAGGCAGGAACCGCTTGATGAGAGCGGTTTTTTTTATGAGTTCGCAGGAGTTTCAAATAACATTCCGTTAATTGTTCTCCATCTATGGATATCAAAAGAAGAAATTTTATCGGCCTCACCACTGCGACGGTTGCCACAGGAATATTTTCAGGATTGAGCTCTTGCGAAGCAAAGGTCGATCAAAAGGAGAATAGCAGTAATCTGAAACCCATCACAAGTGAAGTCATACCCATTTCGAAATCTGAAAGAGAAGCGCGAATAGCTAAGGCGCAGCAACTCCTGGTCGAGAACAAGACAGATGCCCTGGTGATCGAAGCCGGCACAGCATTGAACTACTTTACTGGTATTACCTGGTGGCCAAGTGAGCGAACAATGACTGTTGTCATTCCCGCCAAAGGCGAAGCAAAATATATATGCCCTGGATTTGAAGAAGCCAGGTTGCGTGAACAAATCACAATTGGAACGGAAGTTTATGCATGGCAGGAAGATGAGAGTCCTTATAAGCTCATCGCGAAGGTGATCAAAGATGCAGGGATCGTTTTCGGCAATGTTGCCATCGAAGAACGCGTTCGGTTCTTTATAGCGGATGGGATCAGGAAAGAAGCTCCGAATTTAAACTTCGTAAGCGGCGACCCGGTAACTGTTCCATGCCGCATCATTAAATCTCCAGCAGAGATCAGGCTCATGCAAACCGCAATGGACATTACCCTTGCCGCGATAAAGCATGGTGCAAGCCAATTGAAAGAAGGGATGTCGCAAGGCGAACTTGCATCGATTATTATGAAAGCGCAAAACGAACTCGGCGGAAGTGCGGATTTTGCTCTTTGCCTTTTTGGAACGTCATCGGCTTTTCCCCATGGATCAAATCAACTACAACAACTCAAGCAGGGAGACATCGTGTTGATGGATTGCGGATGTCTGGTTGAAGGATATAATTCAGACATCACGCGAACTATTGTCTTTGGTGAATCTACAAAGAGACAGCAGGAGATCTGGGCGCTGGAAAAAGAAGCGCAGTCAGCTGGTTTTGCAGCTGCACAAGTTGGTGCTCCCTGTGAAGCCGTTGATGCGGCAGCACGCAAAGTAATAACGGATGCTGGTTTTGGACCGGGATATAAATTGCCCGGACTGCCTCATCGCACCGGTCATGGCATCGGGATGGACGGTCATGAATGGGGCAACATGGTTAAAGGCAACAAACAATTATTAGAGCCGGGTATGTGTTTCAGCATCGAACCCAACATTTCGATCGTAGGAGAATTTGGTGTGAGGCTGGAGGATTGTGTGTACATGACTGAGGAAGGACCGAAGTGGTTTACACAACAGAGTAAATCGATCAGTGAACCGTTCGGTTAAGATCAATCGTGAATCATTTTTGTTAAAGCAGTGTTACTTTTGTAATAAATTGCGAGCGTATGGCGATGAATGCAAAATTGGCCGGTAAAATTTCCAAGGCATTGGCCGATCCCAACAGGCTAGCTATCCTGAAAGAGTTAAAGAGGCAGAAGAACTGTCTTTATTGTGCCGATATCTCTTCGGTTATAGATCTCGCGCAGCCCTCGATATCCCACCACCTGAAGCTCCTTACCGATACGGAGATCATTTCGTCCGAGAAAGAAGGTCGTAACATCAAGTACAAGCTCAATGATAAGGTGCTTGATGAATACATCGCATTCCTGGAAGACCTGAAACGAGGCTGACTTTTTCGGGCATTTCAATCGATAAACTTAAATATTTAGATAAATAGATGTTAAGAGTTGAACTAACTCTTCCGGGTATCGTGTTGCCTTATATATCGAAACATTTCAATATATAAATACATCACTGTTACAACACCTATATTTCCATGCTCCAACCCAATACCAACTTTATGCACATCGCTAAAAATATCATTCAAACACTCGCCCTCGCCGTCATCGTTACCGCCTGCACCACACAGGCCGGAAGCCTCAATAAAGAAAGCCGCACCGCCGCGAATCCTAACCCCGGCATTCCCGTCGATGCCCTGGTCGTTCAGCCCGGTAACATCGCCGACGAACTCGACATCACCGGCACACTCATTGCCAACCAACGCGTCGACATCGTTAGCGAGCTTACGCGACGACTCGTTCATGTTAATGTGAAAGAAGGAACCCACGTAAAACAGGGAACACTTCTCTTTAAGCTCGACGACGCCGACCTTCTCGCGCAACTGGAGCGTTTTCATCAGCAGGCTAAACTTGCTAAGCTCAACGAGGAACGCCTTAAAGACCTTCTTGCACACGACGCCATCGCACAACAAGACTACGACGAAGCATCGACCAATTTAAAAGTACTGGAAGCACAGATCCTCGAGCTCGAAGTGATGATCAGCAAAACGAGGATCACCGCTCCGTTCGACGGGCAGATCGGAATGATCAACATACACCAGGGTGCTATCGTTTCCGTCAATACACTGCTTACCAACATTGAAGACAACAACACGATCAAGGTTGAATTTTCGATTCCCGAGAAATACACGAACGTTATCCAGCTTGGAAGCAAGCAGACTTTCACAATTCCTTCCGATGAAAAGATCCATTCAGCTACCGTAATCGCAAGAGGAGCGAGCCTGAGTCAGAACACACGTACACTTTTGGTACGCGCAACTACTCCTAACGCCGACGGGAGATTGCTGCCGGGACAGAGTGCCAGGATCAACGTTTCACTGAGCAGCTCGAGCGATGCGTTGGCAATTCCTTCGCAATCTCTCATTCCCTCATCGCGTGGCTACTCGGTTCTTGTTGCCCGCAACAACAAAGTAGTTCCTGCCGTCGTGGAGATCGGCCAACGTGGTTCAGGCATGATCGAAATAACAAAAGGTCTCTCGAAGGGCGACACACTGATCACCAGCAACCTGATGCGACTCACGCCCGGCGCCGCAGTATACTTTGCTACTATAAAATAATCCCCATCTAAAGGTTAATCATAATTTCATGAGTGCTATTTCACAAATAAGCATATCGCGCCCGGTACTCGCCGGCGTGATGTCAGTTCTGTTGATATTGTTCGGTATTGTAGGCTATACATTTTTAGGAACACGCGAGTACCCGGTAACCGATTCACCGATCGTAATGGTGACGACTGTTTATCCCGGTGCGAGCGCCGACATCATTGCTTCGCAGGTTACCAAGCCTTTAGAGGAAGCAATTGCCGAGGCCAACGGCATCCGCGCATTGTCGTCTGTTTCCAGGGAGCAGGTGAGCATCATTTCTGTCGAGTTTAATCTCGATGCCGATCTTGAAGCGGCTGCAAACGACGTGCGTGATAAAGTTTCGAAGTCACGACAACAACTACCGACTGACATTGAGCCGACGATCGTTGAGAAGGCTGGTCCCAATGATTTTCTTGTTTTTCTCACCGTTCAGAGCGACACGAAGAGCCTTGAAGACATTACGGACTATGTGACCATTAACATCAAGGAAAAACTGCAGTCAATTCCGGGAGTGAGGTTGGTGGATACTTACGCCGGCAAGAAGAGAGCCATGAGGCTGAGAATGGATCCTGTGAAGATGGCGTCTTATGGTCTTACACCTTCGGACGTGCAGGATGCTTTACGACGTGAGAATGTCGACTTACCCAGTGGCCGGATCGAAGGAGAGAACACCGAAGTAAGCTTGCGTACACAAGGCAGGCTTGTTACCGAAGATGAGTTTAACGATATGATCATTCTTGAAAAAGATGGTGCAATTGTTCGCTTTAAGGATCTCGGTACTGCTGTAATGTCGTCGCAGAACGAGCGCACTGCGATGATCGTTGGTGAGGGTAATACTGCCCGCTATGGTGTGGGTACGGGTGTTGCGCCACAACGAGGAGCCAACTCGCTTGCCATCGTTAAAGAATTTGAGAAACGATTTAAAGAAATTGTAGATAATGCACCGAAGGACTACATCGTTTCTCTCGGAAAGGATTTCACGGTTCCTGTAAAGAATTCATTGTCGGAAGTAGAAGAGACACTCTTCCTGGCGTTCGGTCTCGTAGCCATCATCATTTTTATTTTCCTGCGCGACTGGCGAAGCACGCTGATCCCGCTCGTAGCGATCCCTGTGTCGATCATCTCTGCTTTCTTCATAATGTATATCGCCGATTTTTCGATCAACGTACTTACGTTGCTCGGATTAGTGCTGGCTATCGGTCTCGTTGTGGATGACGCAATCGTGGTGCTTGAAAATATCTATACGAAAATAGAGCAGGGGATGAGTCCAATAGAAGCAGCCCGTAAAGGATCGGACGAAATTTATTTTGCCGTGGTGTCTACTACTGTAACGCTCGCTGCTGTTTTCCTTCCAATACTCTTCCTCGGTGGAATTACCGGTCGTTTATTCAAAGAGTTTGCAATCGTAGTGGCGGGATCGGTATTGATATCAGCGTTCGTTGCTTTAACGCTTTCGCCTATGATGAGTGCGTACCTGCTGAAGAAGGATGCCTCACAAGGATGGCTGTACAGGAAAACGGAGCCATGGTTCATTGCATTGAACAATGGTTACGAAAGAGCCCTTCGATGGTTCTTTAGGATGAGATGGGTTGGGTTTGCTTTACTACTCGGTTCATTCGGGATCGCTTACTTGTTGCTGCCTAAACTTCCATCTGAGTTGGCGCCGCTCGAAGATCGTTCTCTGGTTGGCTTGGTCGTACTCGCACCGGAGGGAACTTCATTCGAGAATATGGAAGCAACGATGAAGGAGATCAACAACTTCGTTACTGATTCCATTCCGGATCTGAATGGCAATAGAACGTACGCGTCTGTTGCCGCAGGGCCCGGTACTCTTGCGCTCCCGGTGAACACAGGATTCCAGTGGATCTTCCTTAAAGATCCAAAGGACAGAAAGAGCGGCATGACACAACAGCAGGTGTATGAAAAGATGGTGCGTGCTTCGCAGAAGTTCAGGGACGTCATGATCATACCGATCCAGATACCGACCATTGGCGGTTTCTCGAGTTCGCAGCCATTACAATACATCATACAGGCTCCGGATCTACCGTCGCTCATCGATGTTATGCCCAAGCTGATGGGCGAAGTGTATCAAAGTCCGAAGTTATTTTTTCCAGATCCCGATTTTAAGATCAACAGGCCCGAGATCGGTATCTCGATCGATCGTCAGCGTGCGGCGCAGGCGGGAATTTCAACGCAGGAAATTGGTACGACCCTTCAACTTGCTTTAAGTGGAAGAAGGTATGGTTACTTCATTTACAATGATCGCCAGTATGAAGTGATCGGTCAGCTCGATCGCCGTGAGCGTTCTGCACCGGCCGACCTTCGCTCTTTGTTTCTCAGGGCCGACAATGGCGAAATGATTTCCCTCGACAATCTTGTGAAGATGGAAGAGACCGTAAGCCCGCCAGCCATCTACCGTTATAATCAATCATACAGTGCGACCATCTCTGCAACGCCTGCACAAGGTGTCAGTCTCGGCGAAGCGATAAAGGAAATGGACAACATCGCAATGAAAGTGTTGCCGGAGAATTTCAGCACCGACCTTGGTGGACAAAGCCGTGACTATTCTGAAAGCAGCTCGAGCTTGATCTTCGCGTTTATTTTCGCGATCATATTGATCTACCTCGTGCTTGCCGCACAGTTCGAAAGCCTCATCGATCCATTCATTATTCTTCTTACCGTTCCAATGGCGATAACGGGAGCGCTGCTGAGTCTTTGGATGACGGGCCAGTCGATCAATGTGTTCAGTGAGATCGGCATCATTATGCTGATCGGTCTCATCACGAAGAACGGTATACTCATCGTCGAGTTTGCCAATCAACGTAAGGAGGAAGGAATGTCTGTGAAAGATGCAGTTCTTTCGGCAGCCATTTCGCGTTTCCGTCCCATACTGATGACAACCCTGGCAATGATCTTCGGTACACTGCCAATTGCACTTTCACTCGGAACATCTTCCGGAAGCAGAACATCATTGGGAATTGTTGTAGTTGGTGGACTCGTTTTCGCGGGTGTGCTTACGCTGTTTGTAATACCAGCTGTGTATTCATATTTCTCGAGATCTTACGTTCATAAAGTCGATGATGACAGGTTGCCAGTCACAAACAAACGCGCTATTGTTGCATCAATCGTTGTACTTATTCTTTTCGTAACACCTGCCTATTCTCAACCAAAACAGCTTTCGTTAAAAGAAGCGGTAGAGCTGGCACAGAAGAACAATCCTGAGCTGAAGGCAAGCACTTTAGAAGTTTCAAGATCACGGCAGCAAATGGTGATCTCGAGAGCGTTGGTACTTCCGTCGGTCAATGTTGTTGCGCAGGCGAATCACTACTTCCAGTTGACACCATTCTTTGGTTTCGGCACAACACCTTCATCGGATAGTAAGATCCCGTACGGAAGATTTGGAGGACAGGATCAGTTCGTTGCCGGTATTTCTGCATTGCAACCTATATACAATCCGCAGGCACAGCCTTCTATGCAACGAGCGCGTTTATCGGAACGCGAGGCAATACTTTCGCTTACGTCGAAGCAACTCCTGATCCTTTCGGAGATCAAGCAAAATTACCTCCGCCAACTTGTGTTGAGTGAAAGGATCAAGCTTCAGCGTGAGAGCATTAATCGCAACCACCGTGTTCTTAAAGATGCAAAAGTGTTATACATACAGGGTAAAGGACTGAGGGTTGACACGCTTCGTGCATACACATCGCTTAAGAGCCTGGAGCCGGAATTGTTACGTCTCTCGTATGCATACGAAACTGGGTACATTCAACTTAAAACACTGATAGGTCTCGATTCGCTGCAGGAGATCGAGCTCACGGATTCACTGTATGTTCCAGATGCGGAGATTATTCCAGGGGAAGAAGAAGTATTTCTTTCGGCGAAGCAAAATAATCCCGACGTACTGAGCGTCGCTATCCAACAGGAGATTGCCGATCAGCAGGTGCGGCAGGCAAATGCTTCGCGGTTGCCCGTCTTATCGGCGGTAGGATTGTATCAACTTCAAACTCAAACGAGTTCGTTCGACTACAAGAATGCTTATTATCCTTCGTCGTCGTACGTAGGATTGCAGTTGTCGGTACCGTTGTTCGCCGGCTTAAGTAACCAGGCCAAATCGAAGCAAGCGTCTATAGCGAGAGAGCAGGCGGAACTGCGGACTAAATACAACCACGAGCAATTGAGATCGCTCGTTCATCAAACAGTGGCCAATGGTCGCGAAGCTATCGTACGCATGCAGTCAACTGCAATTGTAAACGAGACAGCCAGGCTAACGTATGATATTATTCAGTATCGTTATCAAAAAGGAATTGCGTCGCGACTCGAGCTCAACGATGCAGAGTTGGCGCTAACAGCCTCTCAGTCGAACTACCTCGAAGCGGTATTCGATTATTTGTCGGCGCGAATTGCGCTGGAGCGAATAATGGGAAAGGTTATTTAGAAGGAATTCGCAAGGACTTTCGATAGTTACGGCGTAAAAAACTGCGAGCTCAAGTACCTCACAGGGTTCTCTTCCGTCAGCTTTCTCAGGATCTCCCTGCGTTCATTTGCCTCAGCAGTCGACATACCTTTGCCGGGCGTGAGCAACCAGTTGGGAAATTTTTGTGCGAGATTTTTTTCACTGTCTTCCTGTTCGGTCATAAAATAGTCGGTACCAAACAATACGCGATCGCCAAGGCTCCTGGTTTGACCTGCACCATAAGGCACGTTGGTCTTACAGAGATCCACTATCATTTCCCATGTGTCCGAGTCGGAGAGTGTATATGAAATGTCGGTATAAACATTCTCATAGGTTGTCATGAGGTGCTTCACGTCGTCGAACCACGAGTTCCCGTCATGCCGTTGGAGCATCATGTTCGAGCCGCCCATGTGTGCAAAGCACACTTTGAGTTTTGGATATGTGGCAAGCAGGCATTCCCAGTTTTTTGGATAGAGGAACACATCTGTCTCCGTATTGTTTCCTTTGTTAGTGAACTGGTGTGGATACTGAATGTTCGTGGGTTGGCAGATCGGCGCCGGAGAACCCATTGCAGCAGAGATCTTTCCAACGTAAAACGCACCACTCGGCGTGCAGTGAGTCATGATGGGCAGATCGTTATCAGAACAATACTGGATCACTTCGCTTAATCGTCCGTCGAACGGGAAAAAGCCAAGAGCCGGGTACAACTTAATGCCCACGAAAGGACGTGATGCCATCGTTCCATCGGGTAGTTGCTCCAGGCCAACATATTTTTTGGCAAACATGCCGATCTCTCTCGCACTGCCCATTCGTGGATCGACAGACAAAAAAGGTAATAATTGATCAGGATATTTTTTCCGGAGCTCAATGATCTGGTCCACTTGTCCCTGGAACGTGAGATCCGATTCACCGGCACCCATGTAGTCCATGTTGAGTGACAACACCACGAATCTTGCTTCGGCCGGGTAAAACCGGAGGATGTTGCTGAACACCATTTCCTGGGTCGACATCGTGCCTACACTGGCGAACGAAGCGTAACGCGCGGCCGTGTTCAATCTTGAAGATGATTTTCCGCTGAGCCTGCTCAGCAGTCCCGTGATCTTTCTTCCTAAGGTTGTTTCTAAAGTCGACTTAACCGGGCCTGCAAGAAAGCCAAAGTTACCGAGGCCAACTTCAAGAAATCTTTTCGGTGCACATTGTGCGCTGAAGATGTGTATATGACAATTATAGAATGGCATGGCTATGTTGTTTTATTTTTTCTGTGATGAATCTTCTTTAGCTGTCGATGGTATGAGACCAGCGCTTCTTACGTTGATGAATTTCTTCAATACATCGAACCAGAACGGAGCCCCGAAGGAGAGAGCGAGGCCGGTTATTAACCAACCAAGCCAGTTGGCTCTGAAATTATCCTTAAACAGTTTGAATGGCCTTACTACATAAAGATCAATGATGTTACCTTCTCTCACCGGGTACTTGTCGAGCTGATCGCCCCAACCAAATGGCAGCGGCGAAAGTTGTCCCTTCAACGCATCAATGCGAATACGCAGCGTATCGATATTGTCGGTTGCTGAATCTTTCACAAACTCTTTATGGGATTCGATGTATTGCTCCGCCGCCTTTGTAATGGTGGCCCGTGCCTGTGGATCGGTATATAATCGTTGAACAACATTCAATGTATTTACATTGAATACGATCGCGATGATAAGCCCGGTGAAGAACAACCAGGACCTTGTTTCTCTCTTATACCAACCGTTGAGACGTTCCATGCTCGAATCGAACCACGTGGCAATCATCGTATTCAGTTGATTTACTTTGTCGGATGTCTTCGAATCGATCTTACGTGCGATAGATGTAAGCGTGGTCTTCATCTCACTTTCTTTCAGGCGATTTAGCCCGTCGAGGAATTCGTTGAACAGGTAAGTGTCGCGATCTCCGCTCATCTTCTCTCTCTCTTCAACAGTTAATTCGTTGTCGGGATTAACGTACTCGATCTTCTCCGAATCTTTCTTCTTTACAAAAAGAGGAACCTTGTCGTGCTTCACAATGAGGTCGATCATGGCCGATGCAAGTTGATCGGACGGAACATAGGCGGGCAGCCTTCTCTTGGTCTTCAGCTTGTAATTGCGAAAGATTGAGAACAACCCGTTGCTGAGCGTGATCTCGCGGTGCAACACTTCGAGCAGGGGATGGGAGTAAAGCATCAGTCCCCAGTTCTTGTTGAACTTGTCGTCCATGTAGCGGATCATGAATTCGTACAGGAATTTTCCCCGTCGCTGCAGTTGCATGGATACGTACTCGACAATCCATGAGTTGATGAGGCTGAACACGAGAAACACAAAGAGAAGTGAGATTGCTGTTTCGATGATAGGGGCCATATGATTTTGCGTTTTGGAATCGACAAAAAAAAGCCCGCAACTCTGCGTTATGCAGAATTGACGGGCTCTTATTATAATCTCAAGATAATGAAATCCCCTGAATGATTTGTATAACCTGGAAGTAATCCTCGGGCTAAAAATACATCTCTATGTGACCGGATCTTGCGAAGAAAGCCGGGTACGCCAGCGTTTCCTGGTAATGCTTGCACATGTCGACAGGCATTTAAGACAGATCAAGAGGATTAAATCGAATCGAAATATCCAAAGAAGTAAGGGTTCTTTTATTATTCTAATTTCCCATCGGATCTTTCTCGATCAGTCCGTAGGTGAGTTGTGAATAGGAGTAGTTTGCGCTGCCCTTTTCAATTTCGTCCACCAGTTTAGGATTGGAAGAGAGGAGAATGGGCCTGATCGTTTTCCATGGAATGTGAATGATCTGTCCATATCATACGCGGCGAGAACTGTTATCGAAAAATCGATCGGTTCGAACTTGCCGATCGTTCCACTACCCGAACCGGGTGTTTTTTCGTAGCTGGCCCAGCACTCATAATATTTTCCTTCATACGAAACGAGATCATAAGCCCAATACTGACGACCTTTTTCCCAGGGCTTTGGTATGGACTCCGGGAGCACGGGCGAAAATTCTACCCGCTCCACAACGCCCCATGTGTAATGTGAGCTGGGGAGCCGGTAGTGAATATACAACCAGAATTACTTCCTATCAATAAACGACTTCAATCCGCCCAACGCAATTTCGTGTGGCTTCGATTTATCCTGCGCATCCAGATCCAAATAAGCATCCGGATCAGCCGGCCATCGTCGTACTTAAACGTTGCGGTAAAGTTCTCAATGCTGTAAGTTCCCGAGCCGGTCATTTGATCCTGCATATCGGTGTTGTAACCCCGCACGTGTCGCAACCAATAAATGGCCCCATGGTCGTCGAATCGTCCATTGGAGTTGAATGTGATCGTTGGCTCCGGCCCGTTGTAAGCAGTAGGATTTTTTTCGGCTGTAAAAGTGCCGTCAAACTTCATCCGTCTATAGACGAAATTTTTCGCCAGGCTATATCATCGTAAAGAAGGTGCTCGTTCTCGATCTTGAACTCGTTGTTGGTATTGAATGCATCCCAGTCAATGATTCCCTTCCCGTTGGCGAATGTATACTTGCCCCAATAGTTGGGATCACTGGCTCGCTTCGTTGGATAATCGATCAGGCCACCGTCGGGCATGATATTGCAAAATGTTCCGTCGTCGAAGAATACGACCTGCTTTGCTGAAAGTGAATTGCTAAAGGTTATGCTCGCGAACCCAGTGCCGGCTGCATTGGTCACTCCGGAAATTGTAGTGTAAGTTCCGAAGCCTCTCCATACACCAACGATAGCGCTATTGCTCTTAAAATAAGATCCGGTTGAGACATTTGTCGGCGTAACTATTGTAATAGTCTGCTGCTGACTCGCTTGTTGTTGGGTGGCTTGTTGCACCTGTGGCTTGATGCTTACTATGAATTTTTCGATGTCTGCGTTGAACTCATCGCTATTAACATCGACACTAATGCTCGTTACACGTCCGTGCCCGATAACTGAAATGATCATTGTTACATAATCTCCTTTTTCATATTTGATCGGGGCCGTTCCCGTTACGTACGACCAACCATCGAGTGGACCTTTCTGGATTGCGTTCGAAGGCGCCTCAACGTTCTTCGACTTTTTAACGAGATCGTTCCATTCGGCGATGAATTCCTGGCGAGGTTCTCCATTGCCGGCGCGACTTGCAAATACGGCGATCTGGCAATAGTGTTGCCCGATGCTTTTAAAAAACAGGACGTAGTCGGTGGTCTGCGTTCTCTTATATCCAACCGGATCCTGGAATGTTAAGATGTCGAATGTTTCTGTTTGCGCGAATGAGGAAATTGAAATGAGGATGCATGAAAGAGATGCCAGGGCTTTCATAGGGTGGGGTGGTTGTAAGTAAAGTTAGCAGAGTTCGGCTAACTTTTATACTGCTGCATTAACCACCACGCTCCCCAGATCAATAAAAATTGCACGGGCAGTCGAATGATTGCGAGCAGACGTGAGCCGATAGCGGGTCGTTCCCTGAACAGGTCGATCACATGCAGCGGAAGAAACAGGATCATAAGAATGAGAATTCCTGCAGCAGACCAGTACCTCGTTTCAACAAACGCGACACCGGCTCCTAAAAGTATTTCGAGAATTCCAGAGACATAGTTGACAGTTAATTTTGGCAGACCTCCGGGAATGAAATACTTATAGAATTTTGGATTGAAGATGTGATTGAGGCCTCCTGCAAGAAAGAGTATTGCGAAGAATACGATGAGGGTAACTGTCATTCTATTTGATCTCCGAATTTGGCAAAAATTTTTATACTTTCGCCCTCGTGCGGCCCCGCAGAATTGTAGCTACATTTTTCCTTGCTCTTATCCTTTGCCAGATCGGAGGTTACTACGGCGTTTTGGAGTTTGTCAAAAACCAGATGTCTGATCACACCGCGCAGCGGATTATTGCCGAGAACGCACCTATAGGTGGCCAGCTGATCTTGCAAATTCCTTTCGCTTCGAAAGAGCTCAATGCTAAAGAATACTACGTGGGCAACAGCTACTTCTCTTTCGAGAGAAACATCTATCACGTAATCGAACGTCACGTTTACAAAGACATTCTGTATGTTGTGTGTATGCGTAACGACGAAGTTACCGATGCACAACAGACCATCGAAAGTCTTGTGCAATCCCTTAGCGGCAAGCCCGGCGAAGAGGGCACAGGCGTCAAATTTTTCGAGAACCTTTCTAAGTATTTCTTCTCTGAACAATATTCTTCGAAGACCATTGCAGCCGGATGGATGGCCGAACAACCTTTTGGTGTATTGGAACCTTTATACCATCACCTCCAGCCAGCACAACTTTTCCGTCCTCCCAGGATCAGCTAGATTTTTTCTGTAGTCTTAAGCACGTCATCGCAGATCATGTGTGATGTGTTAATCATTATCATTTTTAAAGGAAGAAATCATGAAAGCTAAAATTGGCTTTGTAGCCATATTAATTCTACTAACAACGTGTTCAAAGCAAACGAACAACTATAAGCGAGTTACAGAAGATCCTGTATTCATACACCGAAGCATCAAGACGGTAACGGATCGTATCGTTCACGATATATTCTCCCCACCGGTGGCAAGCCGCATCTACGCGTACGTTAGCGTTGCAGGTTATGAAGCCGGCAGGCATGCCGATCCAAATCTTGTATCGCTCGGAGGACAATTGAATGGATTAGCCGATGTTCCGCAGCCCGAGACGCAGGCAGAATATGCATGGGGACTGGCCGCAACACAGGCTGTTCTCGCAACGGTCAAAGCATTTATTTTCACCGAGGCTGTACTGCTTGATTTTCACGAAGACATACTGCAAGAGTACAGGCAGGCTGGAATTCCACAGGACGTCTTCGATCGGTCAGTCGCCTACGGTAATAAAGTGGCGGCGCATATTATCGCATGGTCGTCTAAAGACAATTACAAGCAATCAAGATCATTCCCGAAATATTCCATCCAGCAGAGCCCTTCTACATGGAAGCCTACACCTCCCGCATACATGGATGCCGTCGAACCTCACTGGAATAAGATCAGGACATTCGCGATCGACTCTGCCTCGCAATTCAGATGCTCACCGCCTCCTGCATTTTCGCAAAACAAGAACAGCGAGTTCTTTAAGATCGCGAAAGAAGTATATGATGTTGGAAAGAATCTAAGTGAAGAACAGGAAGGGATCGCGCGATTCTGGGATTGTAATCCTTTCGTGATGAATGTTCGTGGTCACGTGATGTATGCTACGAAGAAGATCTCGCCGGGTGGCCACTGGATGAACATCGTGCGCGTTGCATCGAAGACTGCTAATGCAAAACTTGGTACCGTTGTAGAAGCCTACGTGTATACTGCGTTGTGTCTCGCCGACGGATTTATTGCGTGTTGGGATGAGAAGTACAGAAGCCTGTTGGTCCGCCCCGAAACGTTCATCAATGAGAACATCGATCCAAACTGGACACCGCTTCTTCAAACACCTCCGTTTCCAGAATATATCAGTGGACATAGTGTAATTTCTGCAGCCGCTGCTACGGGACTCACACACGTGTTCGGCGACAACTTTGCATTTACCGATTCCACGGAAGTTGAGTTCCGTCTCGGTGTGCGTTCATTCAAATCGTTCAATGATGCTTCTGGTGAAGCCGCAGTTAGCAGGTTATACGGTGGCATTCATTATCGACAAGCATGTGAGGTTGGAACAGCAATGGGCACCGCCGTCGGAACCTTTATTTCGGCGAATATTCATACGCGTCGTCAGCAGTAACGAAATGAATGTGTTATGAATTTGAGTCTGACAAAGAACCTTCACATAATTTTTCGCATCGCATGTGCCATGTGCTTCATCGGGCATGGTGCATTCGGGATTATCACCAAGCAGGTATGGTGTAACTACTTTGCCGTGTTTGGTATCGGCCAGGACATGGCATACCAGCTGATGCCCGTGGTTGGCACCGTGGATATAATTTGCGGAATCCTGTTTATCGTTTATCCAGTCAGGGCCGTTGCCGGCTGGTTGATCATATGGGGACTGTTTACAGCTTCGCTGCGACCATTATCTGGTGAACCACTTGCTGAATTTTTCGAACGAGCAGGAAATTACGGTGCACCGTTAGTTCTCTTGCTACTGTCGGGCACAGCATGGTCGTGGTTTCAAAAAATGGAACCGCAACAATTGAATGCAGAAGAACAAGAAAGGCTGGAGTTATGGCTGAGAATAGTCGCGTGTACATTATTGTTTGGTCATGGATGGCTGAACGTGATTGAAAAAGCCGGACTTCTAAAACAATACGCGTCTCTCGGAATTGGAGACACGATACTGATGGCTCATGTTATCGGCGGGATCGAGATTGTTGGTGCACTGCTGATACTTCTGAAACCGACCAGGTACCTGGTGCTCGCATTTTTCGTGTGGAAGATGGCGAGCGAAGTTCTTTATCCAGCATATCCATTCTTCGAGTGGGTAGAGCGTGCTGGAAGCTATGCTATCTTGTTTGGATTGTGGTTGGTTCTACGATCGGAATTTAAATTTGCCATGTCGAAATGAATAAACTTATCTCGCTGGGCGCAGCCCTGGTACTCCTGATGAACATCAGGTGCAACACAAAGAAACTATCTAACGATGAAGTTGGGCGATTGCTCAGTGAGGCTAAAGCTTATCCTCATGTTGTTGAAGCAAAGCTGTTTATTAATGAAGGAGAAACGGCGAGTAAGATTATCGCCAGTAACCTCGACGACGATGGATACGTAACGGCGCAACCCCGTCATACATCCGACGACGTCGGGCAATCGTTGATTCATTTTACCGACAAATCAGCACCTTATCTTTTACCCAAACCAGATTCCGTTGAGTCAATTGAGATTCAACTGGTGAAGGTGGGAGATGAGGTCTTTTCTAAAGTGGTTAGTGTCGCATATTCGAATGATGGCAATGAAGCTGAGGTGGCTTACGAGATCAAAATCGAGAATCCGACTCCGTTTACATCTTTCCTGAGACCCAACACTCCAACACTGCAATATCGTCGAACAGGTTTCATAAAAACAGCAGACGGATGGCAATGGAATAAGAAGGTTGTTATCACCGCGAAACCAAACTGAATCCCGAAAAGGTTGCGACCAGGTGAAAAAATTATCTCTCCGCCAGCTTCGTAGGCGCGTATCCGAAATGTTTCTTGAATGCATAGGAGAAATGAGACAGGTTTTCGAAACCTATCTCGTAGCAAACTTCAACGGGACGACTCTTTTGTTCCGACAGTTTGTAGTGCGCAAGCTCGAGTCGCTTTTGTGTGAGCCACCGCTGAGGCGTGGAGTTGAAAGCCTTCTTGAAATCTCTTTTGAAACTCGTGAGACTTCGGCCCGTGAGATAACCAAACTTTTCCAATGGCATGTTGAACATGTAGTTCTTCTCCATGTAGCTGATGAGATCCACCTTGTGAGGATCGTCGAAGTTGGAGAGAACGCTGTCGATTGCCGGATCGATTGTGCGAAGTATGCTGATCGCCTCAGTAAGTTTTAACGAAGCGAGGTTCTTTGGTAACTCACCTTCGATATCGAAGTATGGAATTAACGACGCGAGGCAACTCTGGAGCAGCGGGTGATTATTGTAACTCCGGATACCTGGCACAGGGGCGATCTTTGTTTTCACTTCGACATCCTTATAAAAATTCCGAAGGATGTCGGTGGTCAGATGCATAACCACGGTCTTATGCGGCAGCCCGTCTTTCGGGTAGTTGATGATGGTTGCCGGCTTGTTCCTTGGGATCAGGAAGATGTCGCCGGCAGTGAATGTTCGCGTAACCTCCGACTGAACGATCTTTGTTTCGCCGGAAATAAACCAGATCAGCATGTGTTGATCGAAGACGATTTCTGTTTTGAAAAACTTGTCGTCGTAACATGAGAGTTTTATCTCCGGTGTGAGATATTTTGATATGTGATCCATCTCTAAATCAATTCCAAGATATTCAATCTTTATTACCCGATCTGAAATTTTATACCGGCAAATTCTTCACCCAACGTCCAAAGTCTTTTTGCATTGGTTTCATCGAGCGAATATTCCTTTACGCCGCCGGGTGTTGCGTCAACTGAAAGTCTCGCGATGTTTACGTCTTCACAATAAACACCGCCGATAGAATTGAGCAGGGGACTTGTGGCACACCACACCGTTGTTGCAGCTCCTTGTGGGATTGTCTTTAACGCTTTTAGTACTTCCGGAAGTATGTTGCCTTCTGCGTCTGCAATGCCAAGTCGTTGAAACTGTTCTTTCGAGGCTTCTCTCGCAAGCTCCGTTCCACCAATAGCACCAGGATGTAATGAGTATGCTCTCACGTTGTACTTCCTGCCGCGACAGTCTAATTCGAGAGCAAACAAGTTACTCGCCGTCTTCGATTGTCCGTAGCCTTGCAACGATTCATAATCGCGATGTAAAAAATTAGGATCTTCGAAGTTGAATGGAGCAAACTGGTGTCCTTCCGAAGATACGTTTACAACCCTGGCCCCGTTTGCTTTCGCAAGCGCCGGCCATAAGCGCGCTGTGAGTTGAAACTCTGCCAAATAGTTAACGGCCAATTGCGATTCAATGCCGCGCTCATCCCTGCGCAAAGGGACCCACATGATACCTGCATTATTAATAAGTAAGTGAAGCGCACGGCCCGACGCAAGAAACTTTGCAGCAAACGCGTCGATAGATCTTGGGTCGAGCAGATCCATGGGTTCCAGTTCCACATTTTGAAGCCCGGCAAGATTCCTCTTTGCCTTTTCGATGTCGCGCGCTGGTACGATTACCGTTGCACCTGCCGACGCCAGCACCCTCGTTGTTTCAAGTCCGATGCCTGTGTTGCCGCCAGTAACGATGGCAGTCTTTCCCGTGAGGTTGATGCCTTCAATGACTTCGGAAGCAGTCGATGCTGCGCTGAAAGGAGAATCAATTGGATTCTGCAGTGCGCCCTGGTAGTTGTTTTGTCTCATTTGTAATTGCTTTGTTGTTGAGACAAAAGTACCGGGCGCACAAGGGACTGGCTTTGTTTAGCGGACCAACTTTGCTTTGTTTAGAAGATCATATTTTATTCGCTTCTCAACGAATTGACAGGATTTCCACGTGCTGCTTTGATTGCCTGGAAGCTGATCGTGAGCGCTGCTATGAGCACTGCAGCGAGTCCCGCTAAAACGAATACCCAGAACTGTATTGTCATCCGGTACGCGAAACCTTCGAGCCAGCGATCCATCGCATACCATGCCGCCGGTGTAGCAATAATGATGGCAACGAAGATCAGTATGATGAATTCTTTCGACAGCAACCCAACGATGCTGTTTACACTCGCACCCAACACCTTACGGATGCCGATCTCTTTCGTGCGCAGCTCCGCCGTGTATGTTGCAAGTCCAAACAAACCAAGGCACGCAATTAATATCGCGAGTGAAGAGAAGATGGAGAACAGGCTCCGGAAATTGAAATCTTTCTGGTATTGACGATCGAAATCATCGTCGAGAAAACTATAAAGGAACGGACGATGCGGAGCCAGTTGCGACCAAACTTTTCTAACATCTTCGATCGCAGCCGTCATGTCTGCCGATTTAACTTTCACCGACACATAACGGCAGGCGAAGGGTTCGAGCGGTAAAGTCAGCGGTTCGATAGTATTGTGCAGTGAGATGTAATTGAAGTCTTTCACTACACCAATAATTTCTCCTTCACGTCCCCATTGACTGTATTTTTTGCCAACGATATCTGCAGGATTTGAATAGCCATACTGGCGGGCAGCAGCTTCATTGATCACAAGTCCACCTATAGTATCGGAAGGAAAATCCCTGGAGTAGGAGCGACCTGCGGCAAGTTTAAGATCATAATGATTGATGAAGTCCATACCGACCTGGAAGATCGGTTGTGCCATGCCTTTCATTTGTCCTTCGGGCGATATGATCTCTGTCCACGCATTCGGGAAATAACTTCCGGGAACGCTCCTGGAGAAAGCAACGGAAGAGACTTCTGGTAATTTTTCAAGTTCATTCTTGAGTACCTCACGCTTTCTATTCACGTCTTCGTCATAATTATAATCGAGGATCAGCATTTGTTCTTTGTCGAAGCCGAGCTGCTTGTTAAGAATATGACTCATCTGCATTGCGACCACGATCGTACTTGCAATCAAAGCAATTGAAAGACTGAACTGGAAAACAACGAGTCCCTTGCGGAGAAACACGCCGGTCTTATTAGTAATAATGGATCGTTTCAAAACCGATACTGGGTTGAATGACGATAATACGAAAGAAGGGTAGGAGCCCGCGATGAGACCGATAAGGATTGTCACTGCTATTAATAACGCGATGTTCAGCGGCGTTACGAAGTGCATAAGTTCCATCGGGCGTCCCGTGATGTTGTTCATAGACGGGAGGGCCAGCGCTACGAAGATCACCGCCATGAGCATGGAAAATCCTACGATCACAAACGACTCGCCCAGGAACTGAAACACAAGGTGTGATCTCGCTGCTCCGATCGATTTTCTTACGCCAACTTCTTTGCTGCGTTCCATCGACCGTGCTGTCGACAAATTCATGAAGTTGACCATAGCGATCGTGAGAACGAACAGACCTATTACGGAGAATATGTACAGGTTCGCGATGCTCCCCGTTTCGCCCGGCTGACGTTGAGCAACGGTTCCCAGGTACATTTTACTGAGTGGCTCGGCAATAATCTTGTATTTGCTTTCGGGGTCTTTCCTTACTCGCTTAATGAAATCAGGAAGTTTTGATTCGAAGTTGGCGAGATTGAACTGGTCGTTTGCCAGGAAGTAAGTATAAAAATCTGCGTAGCCCCATTCATTAAAGATCTCTGGCCTCGATTTGCGGAAGGTGCTCATAGACAGTAGTGCATTGAACCGGAAATGTGAATTGGGCGGAACATCTTCCATCACGCCAGTCACCTGGTACTCGCCACCTTCGGCGCGTCCTGCGGAATTACTTCCTTTTAGTGACTTGCCGAGAGGATCTTCGTTACCAAAATATTTCTTTACAGTGCTTTCGGTAAGAACGATACTGAATGGTGCACTTAATGCTGTTTTTGGATTTCCTTTCAACAGCTTCCAGCTAAAGACGTCGAACACTGTGGAGTCCATGAAGAACACGCCTTCTTCCTGGTGTGTGATGTCGCCATTGGTCAATAGAAGATCTGCACGACCTGAAAACTGAACGACCTTATCGATCTCCGGAAAGTTGTCTTTCAATGCCTGCCCGATCGGCGCATTATTCCAGACCCAATATGTATCTTCTGTTTGCTCGGTCGATCCGTGAATGACGCGATAGATGCGGTCGCCTTTTTCATGATACCTGTCGAACGATCGTTCATAGTCGACATACATGAATATCAATATGCAACATGAAATGCCCAGGGCGAGACCGAAGATGTTGAGAGCCGAGTATCCTTTCTTTTTGAGAAGATTTCTCCAGGCGATAGCGAGATAATTCTTGAACATGGCAATGCTGTTATTATGGAATGACGACTTAAAATTTCTTAATAGTATCGGGCGAAGAAGACGTAATAGTTCGCGGTAATACATTCGTTTTGCAGCGGCTGGTGACTCTTCTTCTGCGGTGGCATAGAAGGTTTCTTCCATGTCGCCTTCAATTTCTTCGATGTACTTTCCCTTTAACAGGAAGCGCAGCAATCTAACGGGCCACTTTGGTGGCTGTAGCTCATCCGGTTTCATTGAAACTTCAGATGAAGGGTAAGCTTACCGATGCTGTCCCATAAGCTCGAGCGGATCTGTTTCATTTCCGATAATACCCTGTGGGCGTATGTTGTGGCGGAGTAAATACGTTTGCGTTTGCCGCCTCTGCGCAGTGTTGCTTCGCCGAATTCGGAGGTGAGAAATCCTTTTTCTTCCATGCGTTTCAGGGCAGACTGGATGGAGCCTACGCTGAGTTTCGTTTTCATTCTTTTCTCGAGTGTGCGTTTTATCTCGACACCGTAAGCGTCCTGTTGCAGGCTGACGACAGTGAGGAGTACGAGTTCTTCGAATTCTCCGAGCTTTGTCTTTCGCATTTTAATCAATATTATTCGTGATTGCAGTAAATATACTCGTGGGATTGAGAAGAGTTACAGGATAGGGGAGATTAATTTAAGGTTGGGGAAAACGTCTTTAAACAAGTCGGCCACGCCCCTTTCCGTCGATCATCATTTGATACACAAATGTCTCGCCCGCATTCACTTCTTCTTTCTTCAGGATCTGTCAGTTCGAATGTCCCCGTTGCATCATCTTCAGATTCACTGGGGGAATAGTGATGTAAGCTTTGGAAGATAGATTATCTTGCATTTACTAAAAAATAAATATGTTACGCTCCTCCCGCCCGGTTGCTGTTGTAGGTTACAACCGCATACCATTTGCACGACACAACACTAATTACACTACATCCAGCAACCAGGACATGATGATTGCTGCTCTCAATGGTTTGATAGAGCGATACAAGCTGCAGGGTCTGTTACTTGGTGAAGTGGCAGGCGGAGCGGTGATCAAACACAGCCGCGAATTTAATCTTATGCGCGAAAGTGTCTTGGGTACTTCGTTGGATCCGGCAACACCGGCTTGCGATATCCAGCAAGCGTGCGACACCGGTATCGAAGCTGCGATCTATATTGCCAACAAGATTGCGCTTGGCCAGATTGAAGTTGGGATCGCGGGCGGTACCGACTCCACCAGCGACGTTCCTCTTGTAGTAGCCGAACCGTTGCGGAAGATCCTTCTTGCAGCAAGACGTTCAAAGACTTTCTCCGGTCGGTTAGGTCAGTTTATGAAGATCAGGCCCGGTAACCTTGTGCCGATAGCACCGGGCATTAACGAACCGCGCACCGGTCTCTCAATGGGAGGTCACACCGAGATCACAGCTCAATATTATAAGATCAGTCGCGCCGACCAGGATGCTTTCGCCTTCGAGAGCCACCAGAAGTTAGCGAAAGCATACGACGAAGGATTTTTCTCCGACATGCTTTCGCCTTATGCGGGATTGAGTGCCGACAACAACCTCCGAAGAGATACGACTATCGAAAAACTTTCGAAGCTTAAACCTGCATTCGATCCAAAGAACGGAACACTGACGGCAGGTAACTCTACACCGTTCTCCGATGGAGCTTCGAGTGTTCTTTTGGCAAGTGAGGAATGGGCGCATGAACGAAATCTCCCCGTGCTGGCGTACATCACTTTTGCAGAGATCGCCGCCATCGAATATGTAAAGAACAAACACAATCTTTTATTGGCGCCCGTGTATGCGTCAACGCGGATGTTGAAGAAGGCAGGAATGAAATTAGAAGATTTTGATTTTTACGAGATCCACGAAGCATTCGCGGCACAAGTGCTCGCAACATTAAAGATTTGGGAGAGTGACGAACTCATGAAATCATTCGGCTTTGAAGGACGCCTCGGTACGGTCGACAGGTCTAAGTTAAATACAAAAGGAAGCAGCCTTGCGGCAGCGCACCCATTTGCCGCTACCGGCGGACGTGTTATTGCAACGATGGCGAAGCTTCTTCATCAGAAAGGCAGCGGCCGCGGATTTATATCCATCTGTGCTGCCGGCGGGCAGGGCGTTACGATGATCATGGAAAAGAAAGTCTAAAAAACGCGGTTTTATATAAGTTAATCTATGGAATTGCAATTCCCTGTTGCTGGAAAATGAAATTTCTTTGCTGAAACGAAACAAAGAAACACGATGGAAAAACTTGAATTGAAACGCGCTCTCGCCAGGCTGCTCAGGAAAGACATCAGTAGCCGCCTTCAAATATTGCTCGAACAGGAGCGTGAGCTTCTCAAGGCCGGTAACGATGAGCGTTATTCGGGCGACAATCAATACGACTCAACAACGGAAGAAACGATGCAGTCCAGCGAATATGCGTCCGATCTGCTCGATCATTTCAGACGTGTATTCAATTCGCTATCGGCATTTCCTTCCAGTCACCTTACGGAGGAGGTACAGTTGGGTGCGGTCGTGATCACAAATCATAACTCGCTGTTTATTGCAGCCGATAGTCAGCCCATTTCACTCGACGGCACTGTGTACAACACAATATCTACAGCTGCGCCGCTCTTCGGAATGCTGAAGGGGAGGAAGAAGGGGGCAGAGGTCTATTTCCAGGGCGTTACTTTCAGGATCGTGGACGTGTTTTAGAACCTGACTACTAAATCTTAAATTTGGCCATGCAAAATCTCGCACTCAATCTTGTTCGCTTTGCCGCTTCGGGCAATCTGTTGATCCATGGTATCACTCGTATCATCCATGGCGGCGTGAATCCTTTCGACGAGTGGCTGAGTAGTCTCGGTTTTCCCCCGTTCACTGCGTGGTTCATTACTGGGTTCGAGATTCTTGCTGCGATCATGATCATAGTTGGCAAATGGGTGACGCCGCTGTGCGCGGTGTTTGTTGTGGAGTTGGGTATGGGAATTTTTTTACTGCATCGTCACGAAGGATGGTTTGTAGTGGGTGGTGGAAGTAATGGGATGGAGTATAGTGTGCTTTTGATCGTTTGTTTCGCCGCGACAGCTCTTGCGTGGTGGAAGAAGAAGGGGTGAGATCCCCGATCTGGTTTTCCTTACAAGTACTTTTTTATCAGAATTATTTGAGGGTCCGAATGAGTGGAACGGTTGGTTGGTGACTATTAAATTGATTGCATTGTTGATTTTTCTAACCCTGACAATCTCCAGCTTCAGCCGCGCAGATACTAAAATTGACGAAGATAGTGAGTAGTTAAATCATCAAGTTACTCAACAACTAGTCAATATGGATCTGGGTCTTTACCGGCAAACATCCTGTCAGGAAACGACAATCCGCGCGTAAGAAACCGTTGTCGCCTCCCGAACAGGACACCATCAAATAGTTGACGAAAACATACAATATCATACCGCGGTATTTTACTAACTTAGTATAACCATTTCCCGGTTTATGCTCATCCACTTTGTTCTTTTCCTGCTGGTCTGGCAATCGCCGGAATCAACGCCCAATCGTGCCAAAGAAGACTATACGGTAAAACTCAACTACGACATCCGGCAACGACAAGCAGTGGATAAAACCGTCATCAACTGGGAATCACATAATGCCGGTGGAAGAGACGACCGCATGAAGACCGGCATGTTACCTTACCTTATCGTGAAGGTCACTATTCTCAATCGCAAAGATGAAGAGTACCGTATCAAGTGCCAGGACAATCGCGGTACAGTCGTGCTCAATAAGAAGATGGGCAAGGTCAGCGAGTATGAAGTCGACATGGGTTTTATCGACGACATCAAAGATCATATCAGCGCCAGCGCTTATACTATTTATATCCTCGACGAAAAGAAAAAGCCACTCAACCAGATCGAAATGCTTGTGACTGATGAAGCAAAGTTTTTGGTGAATGGTGAGGAGCGCGGTCGTTTCTGATTTCGTAATTCAACCACTCTCTCATTTTTTCCTATAGGTTTAGTAGGATTGTTAAACAATGGTTAACAATCCGAAATTACCCCATACCGTCTTCAGCGTTTCAGCTATTTAATTGTTAATTGCATCATGCAAATCAGTAGCATGCGGCAACTCGCCTGGTTATTTCTTCTGCTTCCTTTAGTCTCTTATTCACAAAAACAACTTAATGCTTCCGAGATCAGGCTTCGACTTAAGAAGCTCAACTTTCTTGGCTCTGTTCTTTACGTAGCAGCACATCCCGATGACGAGAACACACGCGTGATTGCTTATCTCGCCAGCGAACGATTGGCGGCTACAGCATATCTATCGATGACACGCGGTGATGGTGGACAAAATCTTATTGGTCCCGAGATCCGCGATCTTCTTGGATTGATCCGCACACAGGAGTTACTCTCAGCACGAAGGATCGATGGTGGTCAACAATTTTTTACACGCGCGAATGATTTCGGTTTCTCAAAGAATGTAACGGAAACCTTCGAGATCTGGAACAAATCAGAAGTACTTTCCGATGTTGTGAAAGTCTACAATGAATTTCAGCCGGACGTTATCATCACACGCTTTCCTCCCGATGAACGCGCAGGTCACGGACATCACACTGCTTCGGCAGTTCTTGCACAGGAAGCATTCAGTGTCTCGACATGGCATCCGAAAAGATTATTCAACAATACTGGCAGGTGGTGGAATCAAACCGTCAGCGAGAAAACGCCCGGCGTAGTTGCATTGAATGTCGGTGCTTTCAATTCGCTTTTAGGTAAATCATATTCCGAGATAGCAGCAGATAGTCGCACACAACACAAGAGCCAGGGCTTCGGATCGCAGGGAAGAAGAGGCGATGCACTCGAGTTCTTTGAGTTTGTAAAAGGCGACTCCGCCAAAACCGACATACTCGATGGCGTAAACACCACATGGACGCGTGTTAAAGGTGGCGCGAAGATCCAGCCGTTAGTCGATAAAGCCATCGCACAATTTTCTGACGAGAAGCCGTATGAGATCATCCCGGCATTATTGCAGATCCGCAAAGAGATCATGTCGCTTGAACCCAGTGTTTGGCGCGAGAGAAAATTAAAGGAAACGGAACATCTCATCCAGGAGTGCGCAGGTCTGTATGCCGAAGTCACCGCCGGTGATTATTATGTTGCACCCGGCGAAACCGTGAAACTGAATTTCGAGATCGTGAACCGATCGATGGCCAACGTGAAATTGAGATCAATTCGCAGCGCGATACTTGGGTTCGACTCCGTTACCAATCTCGACGCAGGATCCAACAAGCTTATCACATTCAAGTCGCAGAAGCCACTGAACGCCAACGCAACTTACTCTGGGCCTTACTGGCTTCGCGAAGAGCACTCGCAAGGACTGTTTAAAGTAAGTGACCCGGATCTCATCGGTAAACCCGAGAATGATCCCGCGGTGATGATAGAATTCACATACTCTATTGATAACCAGGATCTTGTGATCAAGACGCCATTGGTCTATAAATGGACCGATCCGGTAAAAGGAGAACTGTCGCGTCCATTCGAGATCGTTCCCGCCGTTGCCGTGTCATTATCGTCGCCTGTTTATCTGTTCAGGGACACGTCACCACAACAGGTTGCAGTGCTCGCAAAGTCATCTTCGAACAACGCTTTGAGTGGAACGCTTTCGCTCACGCTCCCGAATGGATGGAAGAGCGAACCCGTACAGCAGTCATTCAACCTTAGCAAGCGCGGCGAAGAACAGAAGGTTTCGTTTACAGTAACTCCTTCGAAAGAAGAGATGACAGGAAAGCTCGGTGCTGTCGCAACAGTCGACGGCAGGACTTATGATCATGCGATTCAAACGATCGGCTACGATCATATTCCCACGCAGACATTGGTTCCGCAATCTACCGCGCGATTGATTCGAACCGACATCCGCAAGGAAGGGGGAGTGATCGCATACATTCGTGGCGCCGGCGACGAAGTTCCGGCCGCATTAAGAAATCTCGGCTACGAAGTTTGGGAGATGAAGAACGAAGAAGTTACAGCTGCCAATCTTTCGAGAGTAGATGCTGTCGTGCTTGGAGTTCGTGCGCTCAACACGAACGAACGCATCCGCTATTTCATGCCTGAGTTATTTCGATACACCGAGAATGGCGGAACGCTGATCGTTCAATACAACAACTACTTCGACCTTGCGATAGATGAAGATAAGATTGCTCCGTATCCGCTCACACTTTCACACGATCGCGTAACTGAGGAGAATAGCGAAGTGAGAATACTTAAACCGGATCATCGTGCATTGAATTATCCGAACAAGATCGCAGCCGAAGACTTTAAGGGCTGGGTGCAGGAACGGGGACTGTATTACCCAAATAAATGGGATGATCATTTCGAAGCATTGATCTCGTCGAACGACAAAGGTGAAACTCCAAAAGACGGAGGTTTGCTTGTCGCGAATTATGGCAAAGGACATTATGTGTACACGGGACTTTCATTCTTCCGGGAGTTACCGGAAGGTGTTCCCGGTGCCTATAAGCTCTTTGCAAATCTTGCGTCGCTAAGCAAGAGCGTGAAGCCGGCCGATCAAAAAATAAAATCGTTGAAAAAATGAGCACAGGATCTTCGGATGAGCGTCCGCCCGTATTCAAACGCTGGAAGGGCTGGTACTGGCTCGTTGTTTTCGTTCTCGTTGCACAGATCATCATATACTCCATCATCACTAATTCATTTTGATGCAACCGATCGACTGGATTGTACTGTTCGGAGTACTTGGATTTATTGTGCTCTATGGTGTTCTGAAGAGTAAGAACACGTCGAGCATGGAAGGATTCCTGGTTGGCAACCGGAGCATGCCGTGGTGGACCGTTTGCTTGTCTATCATGGCAACGCAGGCGAGTGCCGTAACTTTTCTTTCAACGCCGGGCCAGGCATTCGACGATGGCATGCGTTTCCTGCAATTTTATTTCGGCTTGCCGCTGGCAATGGTGATACTGTGTATTACCGCTGTTCCGATCTATAGAAAGCTTAAAGTCTTTACAGCATACGAATACCTGGAGACCCGTTTCGATCTGAAAGTTCGTTCACTCGCGGCGTTTTTCTTTTTGATACTACGCGGCCTTTCAGTTGGTATCACGGTGTTTGCGCCATCATTGATCCTGTCAACGATCCTTGGCTGGAGAATGGAAATTACGACGGCCGTGATCGGCTCGATGGTGATGATCTATACGATCAGTGGTGGTTCGAAGGCGGTAAGCCTCACTCAAAAATACCAGCTCATGATCATCATGGGTGGAATGATACTCGCTGGGGCTATTGCATTCTCGAAGATCCCGGGGATGTCGTTTGGCGAAACATTTAGCTACGCGGGAAACGTAGGTAAGATGAATCTCGTGAATTTCAAATTCGATCTTAGTGACCGATACAATATCTGGTCGGGATTGCTTGCGGGTTTGTTTCTATTCCTGTCATACTTCGGTGCCGATCAGTCACAAGTTGGCCGGTACCTCGCGGGCGCTTCAATTACCGAGAGCAGGTTGGGATTGATCTTCAATGGACTCCTCAAGATCCCGATGCAGTTTATCATCCTTTACATCGGCATACTGGTATTCATGTTCTACCAGTTCAATCAACCGCCGTTGATCCATAATACCAGTTTGTGGAACAGGGCGATGACGACAGAGTATGCGACGAAGCTGAGCGCGCTCGATGAAACTCACAGCAAGCTGTTCAGCGGGAAGCGCGAACAGTCGCTCGTCTTGGCGGAGGCCATCCGGAAAGACGATCAGCAAAATATCGACGAGGCGCGCAAGAAGATCGGTGTGATTGAAAAAGAAATGCGTGAAGTTCGCGACACGGCAAAAGAGCAGGTACAGAAAGCCACGGGAGAGAAGGGTAGCGACAACGACTTCGTCTTCATCAACTTCGTAACCACATACCTGCCACACGGAGTTATTGGTTTGCTGTTGGCGATCGTCTTCTCGGCGGCGATGTCATCCACTGCTTCGGAATTGAATGCCCTTACGTCAACGTCTGCGGTAGATATTTATAAACGTTCTATCGTTACGAACGCAGATGATCATCACTATGTACTTGCTTCGAAATGGATAACTGCCGGATGGGCATTGTTCGCGATGGCTTTCGCAATATGGGTGTCGAACGATGAGAACCTGATTCAACGCGTGAACATCGTTGGGTCTTTGTTCTATGGAACATTGCTTGGCATGTTCCTCTCGGCGTTCTATATCAAATACATCAAATCGGACGCTGTATTTATTGCTGCACTGATCGGGGAGGGGATTGTATTGTCGGTGTGGCTGTTTACCGACCTGGCGTTTCTATACTACAACTTTATTGGATGTGCGGCAGTTGTAGGATTCGCGTTGCTGATTCAATTTATTATGAACCAGATCAAAAGACCTGGTTCATAACATAATCTTATTTCAACGTCTTGATCAGATCTTCATTCTGCTTCACATACTGACTGTTGTTGGCAGCTTTCGCATCAACGAGTGATTGTTGTGCAGTTGCGATTGCACCGGACTTATCACCTATTGCTTTTTGGATTTGTGCTTTTATAGCGGTGTTCCAGAAAGCTTTGGTATCTGCCGCTACCGCAATGTTGATCCACTCCAGGGCCTTCTTCAGATCTTTCTTTGTATCGAGATAATATTTCGCTGCGGTTGCATACATGTCCGGGATCTGCTCCTGCATCGCATTGTTGATCTGATCTGAAACCTTCGCGTCGAAGTCAACCTTCACACCGAATTTCACCGAAGTGTTTTCCCATGCGAGTTGGATCTTGGCAGAAGTGTTATCGTCTGAGAGATCTGTAACTTCTACTGTGAACATCTCCACTTTTTCTGTAAGCCTTGAAGATGGTACAGTAAAGCGGGCAGCATCCTGTTCTTGCTTGTAGTCTCCCGTGTTGCCACCCATCGACACATTCTTGTAAAGGATCACAGTCCATTCAGATGCGCCGGGGATCGAGAGAAGCAGGTAGTCGCCTTTCGCAACTTTCTTTCCTTCCACTTCAACATCGTCGCCGAAAGAGATCACCGTACCCTGGTTAGCACCGGTTCTCCACAACGCTCCGTAAGGTGTGAGGAAGTCCGGGCCTGTTCCAAAGATCTTGCGTCCTTTAATGCGTGGGCGTGAGTAGCTGATCTTTACATCGGTAAGGCCGATTTTTGTTGTGAGCGTTGCCCCGGGACTTGGCTGGGGCATCGTAATTTGCGCATACGCACAAACATTCACTGCCATAAGAATGGCCAGAATAATTTTCTTCATGAGGATTTGAGTTGTTTAAACTTGGCGTGAAAGTACGTGAATAATACCCTAAGTTGACAAGGCATTTAACAAACAATTAACAGACAAAATTGAAACTGGAAGAATCATTTTATCAGCGCTCCGATGTCACAAAAGTTGCGAAGGAATTACTTGGTAAAACACTATATACACGCATTGGTAAGAAGATCACCTCTGGGATCATTGTTGAGACCGAAGCATATTCGCATGTTGAAAAGGGCTGCCACGCTTATCTCAACCGTAAAACCAAAAGAAATGAAGTGATGTTCAATCCAGGTGGCTACGCTTATGTCTACCTGTGCTATGGGATTCATAACCTGTTTAATGTTGTTACGGCCACCGAAGGAGTCGGCGATGCTGTGCTTATTCGTGCTCTCGAACCGATCGACGGTATCGACATCATGAAAGAACGAATGAATACTCCGAACATCCGGCGCATCACGTCTGGTCCGGGTAAGCTAACGAAAGCATTGGGTATCGATCGGTCGTTCAACGGGAAACATCTCACAGGTTCCGACGTATGGATCGGCGATGAGGGACTGATCGTTAAAAAACAACAGATCGTTTCTTCCAGGAGGATCGGTATCGACTATGCCGGGAAAGATGCAGACTTACTTTGGAGGTTTACGATACTGGAGAATATCTGGGTAAGCAAGCCGTGATTCATTGATCATTACGCATTACACATTACGCATTATCCATTATTTTTACAGGATGAGTAAGACCCTTCTTTTCATAGTGTTGTTTGTCGTAACGTTTTCTGCGCAGGCACAAGACATGGCGTCAGCGCTTTCTATGATCAACTCACCATACGAAGAAGAATGTCCCGTACTTTCTCCCGATGGCAAACTCCTGGCCTTCACCATCACAGGCCATCCCAATAATTTTGGTGGCGCAAAAGATCATGGTGACATCTGGTTTTCGACCTGGACGGGCAGCGAGTGGAGCAAGCCTGTGCATGGTGGCAAGATGATCAACAACAAGTACCACAATACCGTTGCAGGGTTTTCTCCCGATGGAACGCAGATGTTTCTTATGGGACATTATGCAGCTCCCGGCAAGGAAGTCACTTCACAGGGTTTGTCGGTCGCAATAAAAAATGGCGACACCTGGCTGGCGCCTGTCAACATTACGATCCCATATTTTAAAAACTACAGCGAATACAATACTGGCTTCTTGTCGGCCGATGGCAGTGCCCTGGTGTATTCTGCAGTCGGCTATAACCAGGCACAGGTAGACCTGTTTGTAACGACCAAAGTGAACGGCAGGTGGACAGAGCCCAAGACGCTCACTTCGCTAAACACACCTGGTCATGAAGTTACTCCCGCACTGGGTCCCGAAGGCCGGCGACTTTACTTTTCGAGTAATGGCATCGATAAAGATGTAAGCTTCGACATTTACTATTCCGATCGTCTTGATGACACCTGGCAAAACTGGACGAAGCCTGTCAACATGGGGCCGGCGGTGAACAGCATCGGTCGTGAATATTTTTACCGGCCTGCGTCTATAGGCGCGTTTTATTCAGCCACGAAGAACAGCGACGGTTATGCCGACTTAAAATTTATCCCTTCAAGAGATACAGTCGAGATCCCATTGACAATCAATCCAACAGAAGAGATCAAAGTTGTTTCTGTCGATACGTTGGTGAGGATCGACGAGGTGACCTACGATAAAATTAATGCCGAAGGACAGACGCGCATCTGGGGTAAAGTCTTCAACTCGAAGACCAACCAGGTGATTCCCGGCGCAACGATCCACTTCACGGCTACTACGATTTATCCGGCAACGGCATCGGCTGCCGGGGCGTACGAGATCAAAGTCTCCGGTGTTGAAGAATATTCTGTGAAAGTGGAAGCACCCGGTTACATCGGCGAATTCGAGCGCCTCGACCTGAGAACGCAGATCTTGAAAGACCTCGAAATGAACTTCAAGCTCACGCCATTGGAGATTGGTGCAACGATCAACCTGAAGAGTGTGTTGTTTGAACGAAGCAAACCGATATTACTTCAGAGCTCTTATGACGAGCTCGATATGGTTGCCGACTTCATGAAAGAAAATCCCAAAGTGGAGATCTTACTTTCCGGTCACACCGACAACCAGGGCCGTCATGAATTGAACATGAAGCTGTCGAGAGAGCGTGTAAACATTGTAAAAGAATATTTAGTGAAGAAAGGCATCAGCGCTGGCAGGATCACCAGCAAGGGCTTCGGTGGTACGAAACCGATCGCCGACAATGATGCGGAAGATACACGTGCTTTGAATCGGAGAGTAGAGTTTACGATTACGAAAGACTAATACATTTCATTCAACTGAATACCTGCTTCGACAGCACCTTCATCACATCATTCTTATAATTCCTTCCAATCGGCACTTTGAATTTATCGATCTCCACATCCGTGGCCGTGTAGGCATCGATATGATCGAGGTTTACAATGAACGACCGGTGTATGCGAAGGAACTGCGTGCGTGGTAAACTCTCGTCGAGATAACTGATCTTCTGTTGCGTGATGATCTCCTTCTCGGCGGTCCGCACTTTTACATAGTCTTTGATGCTTTCGATGTAAAGGATGTCGGCAATCTTCGTCTTCACCATTTTCTTGTCCACCTTGAAATAGATGAAGCTGTCTTGCGCAACAGTGGGTGCAGCGGCAGTTTCAACACGCGACGAAAGTACTTTGCCCACCGACTTCAGGAAGCGTTCGAAGGGGATAGGTTTCAAAAGATAGTCGACCACTTCGAGCTCGAAGCCATCGATCGCATAATCGCGATAGGCGGTTGTGATGATCACCTTTGGGTGATGCTTAAGTGTTTTCAGGAACTCGATACCCGAGAGCTTCGGCATTTCGATATCGAGAAAAATAAGATCTACGTGGTTCTGCTGAACAAACGTGAACGCTGCGATGGCATTCCTGAATGTGCCCGTTAATTCCAGTTCGTCGATCCTTGCAACATACGATTCAAGTATTTCGATAGCCAGCGGTTCGTCGTCTACGATGATGCATTTCATACGGCAGTCTTTAATGTCTTATTGATCGATAAAATGACGAGAAATGTTTCGTCGCCATTGATGATCTTCAACTCGTGGTTATTAGGATACAGGAGATCTAACCTCCGTTTGGCGTTGTTGATCCCGATGCCTTCGATACGTGAAGCCGTTCCACCGGCAACTTTATTGTTCTCCACTTTGAACATCGTGCGGTCGGGCAATACATCGATACTCAGCTTCACCCACGATTGATCGAGCTCGAGACTTGCGCCGTGCTTGAAACAGTTTTCGGTGAACGGCAACAGCAGGAGTGGAGCAATCTTTCGTCCATTGGTAGTGCCGTTAACGCGGATCTCGACGTCGAGCTTATCTCCGTAACGAAGCCGTTCGATGTCGATGTAGTTGTGAATGAATTTGATCTCTTTCTCTAACAGCACTTCATCTTCGCGACATTCGTACAACATGTAGTTGATCAGCTCCGAAAGCTTCAGCACCATGGCAGGGGCGAGGTCCGATTTCTTTAGCGTGAGCGCATAAAGGTTATTAAGCGTGTTGAATAAAAAGTGCGGATGAATTTGCGTTTTCAGGAATTTAAGCTCCGCCTGGAGCTTGTCTTGCAACAAGATCTGCTGGGCTTGCTTGTTCTCGTACCAGTACTTTAGAAGTTTGATAGCGACAGCGAAGAAAGTATACGGATAAATGGCGGCGATCATCTTCGAGACTTTCGGAAACCAGAAGAACGGATCGCGTAAAGCTTCCGGGTAATAAATAGGATAATCGAAATTGAAGGCGATGTATCGTTGTGTTATGCCACTGGCAACCGAGCCAACAAAAAACCATGAGAAGAATACAACATACTTACCCGTAAGCAGGAACGGCAGCAGGTAATACATTACGAAGTAAGTGAATGCGATCCTGACGGGAAGGTAAATGGCCTCTTCGTAGAATGTCTGGCTGTAATTATCGGCGTAGCTGCCGTACACGACGGCGTAGGACACTAGTTGCGAGATCCAAAAGACAGCGTGTTGAAATACCCTGTTGTTGAATATAGAGGTCATTCGGGTAAAGGTACAAGTAAATGCTTGCTGCCGGCCCGACTACATACAGACTACCGTTTGCACCCGACTAGAAGCTTGCTATCGAATCGTCGCCGCGTGTGTTGTCGGCTCCGCCTTCCAGCGTACCATCATCTTTCACAAGAATGGCATCAACCCTTCCTATGGCTTTTCGTGAACTGAACTTATGTCCCATCTTCACCAGGGCAAGACTGTCTGCTTTAGTGATTGCTTTATACTCGGGCGAAATTACATCGGGCAGCCATTGACTGTGGATCCGTTTGGCATTGACGGCGTCCTGCATTCCCATCCCGAATTCTGTTACGTTAAGAATTACCTGGAACACCGACGTGATGATGGTGGAGCCGCCGGGTGAGCCGAGAACGATCTTCACTTTGCCATTCTTCTCTACGATGGTTGGTGTCATGGCGCTCAACATTCTCTTGTTGGGTTCGATCTTGTTGGCTTCGCCTCCTAATACGCCGAACATGTTTGGCACACCGGGCTTCGAGCTGAAGTCGTCCATTTCGTTGTTGAGGAAAAATCCGGAGCCGCCAACAACTACATAGTTTCCAAACCAACCGTTGATCGTGGTTGTTACCGACACGGCGTTACCTTTTGGATCTACGATGGAGAAGTGCGTTGTTTCTTCGTGCTCATAACCTGCAATCTTACCCGGTTTCACTTCGGAGCTTGGTGTTGCCTTATCTTCCTTATAAGTGCTCATGCGTTCTTTATTATAGGTCGCGTCGATAATCTGTTCGATAGGAACTTTATAGAAGTCGGCATCGCCTAAGAATTTCGAACGATCGGCATACACGCGACGTTCGGCTTCAACCATGAGGTGAACATATTTAGTTGAATTCAATCCCCAGTCTTTAACAGGATAGGGTTCGACAGATTTCAATAGCTGGATCAAACAAACGCCACCGCTCGAAGACGGAGGCATAGACACAACTTTATAGTCTTTGTAATTGGCAACGATCGGTGTTCTCCATGTTGCTTTATAGTTCTTAAGATCTTCTTTCGAAATGAGACCTTTTCCCCGTTGCATCTCTGCAACGATATCGTCGGCTGTTTTGCCTTCATAAAACCCGGCTCTTCCGTTGTCGCGGATGCGTTCGAGTGTGTGGCCGAGGTCGGCCCAATGGATAGAGTCGCCCGCCTTCCATAACTGTTTATAGAGAAACTTCGGAGCAACGGTGTTGTACTTCTCGAACCGTGGACGGAAGTCGTTCATCCAGTTTGCTTCGCGTTGCGTGAGTGTGAAACCATTCAGCGCAAGATCGATTGCGGGCTGCAAAAGATCCTTCCAGGGAAGCGATCCGTATTTGGCGTGAGCCTCCACCATGCCATCGACAGAACCCGGAACGCCCGATGCAAGGTGGCCTTCTGTACTCAGGTTGGGGATGACCTGCCCCGACCTGTCCAGAAACATTCCAGTGGTTGCCCTGCCCGGCGCCTTCTCACGAAAGTCGAGCGCAGCGTATTGACCATCAGCGGTTCTCACCATCATGAATCCGCCGCCACCGATGTTCCCCGCTGCCGGAAAAACAACGGCAAGTGTGAACTGCACTGCTATGGCTGCATCGACAGCATTGCCACCTTTCTGCATGATTTCCTTTCCAACTCGTGATGCAATAGGGTGTGCGGACACGACCATCCCGTGCGGCGTTGGTTCTTCTTTTACAGAATTATTTTGTTCCTGCTTTTGGGCAGGCTGGCACGATGTTAAAGCAAGTAAGATGAAGGCAAGCAGTGGGTTGGAAGCGCATTTCATGGAAATAGCTTTTGTTTTTTTAACCTATAAATGTATTATTTGACTTTAAGTAAACCATGAGTCTGAGAAAGGAAAAAGCAGCGCGATTGAAATTAAGCGTACTGGATTTTACAGTTAAGCTGATCGGTAAAAAATCCTTCGATGATCTTTACGTCGAAGAGATCTGCGACAAGGTTAAGATTTCCAAAGTAACTCTTTTTAAATATTTTCCTCAGAAGGAAGATATCTTACTGTATTACTACAGGATCTGGTGTTTGCGCAGGGCAGTAGAGATGCGCGATAAACCTAGAGAAGGAATGCAGGCAGTATTCTACCTGTTCGATAAACTGAGTGAAGACTGCGAAGATCATCCTGGCATCATATTGAGTTTGTTCGCTTACCTCGCCGACCTCAAGCGTGCTCCGAAACCATTCCCTGTAAAAGTGGAAGAGAAGAAATTGCTGTTCCCCCAGATAACAGATATTCAGAACGTCGAGATCCAATCGGTAGAACAGATGTTCGAGAAGTTCGCCCTCGAAGCGATCTTCAAAAAGGAAATTACCACCACAACTTCAACCCGCGATATTTGTAACCTGTTTACAACACTGTTCCATGGTTCGGCAGTAACTGGTCACATCAACCAGCTGACGCCATTGAAACTGTTCTTCAGAAAAAATCTCGAGTTAGTGTTGAAGGGACTTCAATAGATCAACTCTTCATCTTCACCTTCTTCGCCCCGCCGCGTTCGGGCATCTGAAGCGTAAACTTCCAGATGTGAAGCTTCTTACGCCATTTGTGCTTCTTAGGCCACGTGTTATGAAGGCGTGGCTTCGTTACCTCTACTGTGTGATCGGAGGAGCCACAGGCAGTGAGGATGACGCAGAATAAAATAAAGAAGAAGAGGCGCTTCATTCAATACGAAAGATAGCAAATGTTTATTTCAAGCACTCCTGTGAAAGACGCCAAATAAATTTCACAGCATTGTTTGCAATTTTTATTGATCTTGTATCAATTCAAATTAACCTCAAGAATGAAAACCAGGAGAGAATTTATCAAAGCCACATCGGCTGCAGTGGCGGGTGCAGGGCTTTCTACCATCATCCCTTTAGAAACCCTCGCTGCACAGAAGAAACTTTTTTCAGCCAACGATAAGATCAACGTTGCCGTGATCGGCGTCAACGGCATGGGCTGGGCCGACTTCACATCTTTGATGAAGCTGCCCGAAGTAAATCCAGTTGCCATCTGCGACGTGGATGATAACGTTCTCAACTTCCGTAAATACGAACTCGCCAAGAGCGGGATTAAAGTGGCCACCTACACCGACTATCGCAAGCTTCTCGAAAGCAAAGATGTTGACGTAGTTGTGATCGGAACTCCGGACCACTGGCATTGTTTGCAAATGGTCGATGCATGTTCCGCAGGTAAAGACGTGTATGTTGAAAAACCCGTTGGTAATTCGATACAGGAGTGTAACGTGATGGTTGCTGCGCAACAGAAATATAACAAAGCTGTACAATGCGGACAATGGCAACGCAGTGTTCCTCACTTTGTTGATGCACTTAACTTTTTGAAATCAGGAAAGCTCGGCAAGATCCGTACGGTGAAAGCGTGGGCATACCAGGGATGGATGAAGAACGTAGAAGCGAAACCAGACGGTCCCGTTCCTGCCGGCGTGAATTACGATATGTGGCTCGGGCCCGCACCGAAGCGTCCGTTCAATCCTAACAGGTTCCATTTCAACTTCCGTTGGTACTGGGATTATGCAGGTGGTTTAATGACCGACTGGGGTGTTCACCTTATCGACTACGCGTTGCTCGGTATGGATGCGAAGTTCCCGAAATCGGCAGTGGCACTCGGTGGCAAGTTTGCTTATCCCGATTCGCCACAGGAAACTCCGGACACGCTCGCGACTGTGTATGAGTTCGACGGTTACAATATGATCTGGGAACATGCACAGAGTATCAGCAATGGTAACTATGGAAAAGATCACGGCATGAGTTACATCGGCAACAACGGAACGCTGGTGCTTACCCGCGGCGGCTGGGAAGTGATCCCCGATGAAAAGAGGATGGAAGCGATCGAATGGCAGCCCAACAAAGGCAGCGGCCTTGATTTCCACACGAAGAATTTCATCGACGTGGTGAAGTCGCGTAAGATGGCAGATCTCACTTGCCCGATACAGGCAGGAGCACACGTAGCAACCGTTTGCCAGATGGGAAATATCTCTTACAGGACTGGCTCGAAGGTGAGCTGGGATGGCGCGAAGTTTAATGAGAGCGCCGCAAATGCATTTGTAACGGCGAAGTATAATAATGGCTATATTGTTCCTAAAGTTTAGAAGATGAAGCGTGGCGTGTTGATCGGAGTTTTGTTATTCATAACACTTCATCTTCACGCTACGTCCATCCTTGTAGCTATGGACGCCAGTCAGTCCAACCACCTCAAAGCCTACGGCCTCGCATTTCATTCCCTGAAAAAAGACAAGACTGTCGATTGGCTGCTCAACTACCGCGGTGGCAGTTTTCTTTTCGAATACTCCGAAGATGTAAAGAATGAATGTATCGTTCGCGGTGTGTCGTTCGAAGTTATCTCTGCCGAAAAAGTCAATAGCATTCTTACGGAGATCGGTAATCCTGAAGCGAACATGAATGTCGTGAAGCTCGAGCGGGCTCCGCGAATTGCTGTTTACTCACCGAAGAGTGAACTGATCACCGACGAAACCGACGCGGTGATCCTTGTTCTCGATTACGCAGAGATCCCGTACAGTATTATCTACGACGAAGAAATTCTGAAAGACGAGCTCTCGAAGTATGACTGGGTTCACTTACATCACGAAGATTTCACCGGGCAGGTAGGTCGCTTCGCATGGCGACAGTCGAACATCATTGAGGGTAAAGTACAGGAAGTTACCGCACATCAGCTCGGCTACTCGAAAGTGTCGGAGATGAAACTCAACGTTGCAAAGAAGATCAAAGCATTCTGTGCCGGCGGCGGTTATTTATTTGCGATGTGTTCCGGTGCCGAGACATTCGATATCGCACTGGCTGCCGAAGGTATCGACATCGTTGCTATGAACTACGACGGCGACGACGTAGATCCCGCTGCACAAGACAAGCTCGACTTCAATAAAACATTCGCCTTCGAGAATTTTACGCTCGAGACTGGCGACTCACGCCGGTTCTCGGACATCAATGTAAATGGCCGTTCGAATTTCTTCGAGCAGAGTCCCGACTTCTTCGTGCTGTTTAACTACTCTGCGAAATGGGATATCATTCCAACGATGCTCAATCAAAATCACGAGAATGTTATTCGTGAGTTCTTTGGACAGACAACATCATTCAATAAATTTTTGGTGAAACCTTCTGTTACCATTCTCGGCGAGAACCGGAAGGCCGATAATGTTCGATATGTTTATGGCGAGCATGGCCTCGGCCATTGGACGTTCTACAGTGGTCACGATCCCGAAGGTGTTCCCGGCAGGGGACGCGACAGGGCAACGGATCTAAGTTTATTTCCTCATTCACCCGGCTACCGGTTGATCCTCAACAACGTGTTATTCCCCTCAGCAAAGAAGAAGAAACAAAAAACATGAAACTTCATTATTGGTTATTGGCTGTTCAGTGTTTGATATTCTCCTGCAGCAAACGTGATAAACCTCCAGTAACAGAACCCGCCCCAGTTGGGCCAATCCCAACACAAGCGCAGCTCGACTGGCACGACATGAGGATGAATGCTTTCATTCACTTCACCATCAATACATTTACAGATCGTGAATGGGGAATGGGCAGCGAGCCGGAAAAAGAATTCAATCCTACCGAATTGAATGTCGACCAATGGATCTCTGTGTTGAAGGAAACAGGATTCAAAGGAGTTATACTGACCTGTAAACACCACGACGGCTTTTGCTTGTGGCCCAGCAAATACACCGAACACGATATTGCGAACACTCCTTTCATGAATGGCAAAGGTGATATCGTTCGATTGGTATCAGATGCCTGCAAGAAGAATGGATTGAAGTTCGGAGTGTACTTATCACCATGGGACAGGAATCATAAAGATTACGGAAAGCCTGAGTATGTTACATACTATCGTAACCAGCTGAATGAATTGTTTGACAATTACGGACCCATATTCGAGATGTGGTTCGACGGAGCTAACGGTGGCGACGGCTTCTACGGAGGCAAGAACGAAACACGTCGCATCAATGGATCCACATACTACGATTGGCCAGCAACACTGGACCTGGTGAGATCTAAAAATCCCGACATCATTTTCTTCAGCGACGCCGGCCCCAGTGTTCGTTGGGTTGGTAACGAAAAAGGACTTGCAGGCGAAACCAACTGGAATAACATCTCGATCGATACTCTTTACGCCGGCAAAGCCGGTATCGAAAATCTTTTGAACACTGGCAGCGAGAACGGAACAAGCTGGGTTCCTGCAGAGACCGACGTGTCGATTCGTCCAGGCTGGTTCTATCATGCTAAAGAGGATTCGCTGGTGAAGTCACCTGGAAGATTATTTGATATTTACTTAAGATCCGTTGGGCGCGGTTCAGTGCTATTGTTAAATGTTCCTCCCGACAGGAGAGGATTGTTTCATGATGAAGACGTGAAAGCACTGAAAGGTTTCAAAGAAATGCTGGACCAGGAGTTTAAGACCGACCTGGCAACGGACGCTGAAACCGAAGCGACGAACGTACGTGGCGATAATGAAAAATATTCATCATCGAATGTGATCGATAAGGATCCTGAAACATATTGGGCCACCGACGATGGTGTAGTTTCATCGCAGTTGATACTGAAGCTGGGATCGATCAGGAAGATCAAATACGTGAAGCTGGCTGAATACATTAAGTTAGGTCAACGCGTGAAGTCATTCAAGCTGATCTACCACAAGGATGGCGAGTGGTTCGACCTGGCTGAAGGCACTACGATTGGTCATGAACGCATCGTAGAAGTTTCTGCAGAAACGGACGCTGTAAAACTGGTAATCAACGACTCGAAGGCGTGTCCGTTGATCTCCGCAATTGAGATATACTGAACTTTGCGTTAATAGTGTATTTGTTTACCTTTAAGTTAAACCAGTCGGCTGCGTTTGAACCGGGTATTACTGATCGTTTTGGTCGTTCTTTGCCTTTCGGCAAATAGTCTTGCACAGGGAAAATATACCGTGCAGAAGAGTGACATGAGCTTCACGTCGAATGCTGAGCTCGAGTTGATTAAAGCGTCTTCTTCCGAAACACAGGGCATCATCGATCCGGCCACCAATCAATTCGCTTTCTCTGTTCCGGTAACTTCATTCAAGGGATTCAACTCCGACCTGCAACGGCAACACTTCAACGAGAACTACATGGAGAGCAGCAAGTACCCAAAGGCTTCTTTCACTGGCAAGATCATAGAGCAGGTGAACTACACGCGCGACAGTGTGTATACCATTAGGGCCAAAGGCGAGCTGGATATCCATGGCCAGAAACAGACCCGGATCATCAAGGCAAAACTCACCATTAAGAAAAATGAACTGCAGATCGACGCCGATTTTAATGTTCCTTTAGCCGATCATAATATTTCCATACCCCGCATTGTAAGTCAGAAAATTGCAACAGAGATTGACCTGAAATTCCGTGCAACACTTGTTGCTCACTAGTGATTGATAATGAAACGGTTGGAATGGCTTAGCTTGCTGGTACTGCTCTTTAGCCTGTCGGAGGCTTTTGGACAATCGCCATACTTTCAACAATACTACCTGCTTCGAAAGAACGACGCCGTTCAGGTGGAAGCCGTTCTCAAAGACCAGAAGGGCTTCATGTGGATCGGTACCAACAAAGGTCTTTTCCGTTTCGATGGCATCAACACCAAACGGTTTACGAAGTCCGACAGCCTCGCCACCGATCACGTTACCGCCCTTGCCCAGGATTCGTTAGGACGGATCTGGATCGGCCACAAGAACGGCCAGCTTTCGGTGATGGACAAAGACGTCATTACCCGCATGAAATTCCCGGAAGGCGACGCAACGCAGGAGATCTCCGATATTCTCTTCGCCCGCGACGGAACCATGTGGTTCTCCACGTTAAACGACGGGTTGTATTATTACCACGAACATCTTTATCGTCTCGATGAAGCCGACGGCATGCCCGACATCTTTGTGTATGATCTCGAAGAGTCGTTCGATGGAACGATATGGGCCGGCACCGATCGTGGAGTAGCCGTTGTTGCTCTCGAAGGTCACAAGGCTTCGATAAAAGTACTTGATTACAAGAGCGGCTTTCCCGACAACATCATTAAGAAAATTGTTAAGGGCGATGAAGGTAAGTTGTGGCTCGCAACGGAGGATGCCGGTATCTTCTCTTACGATGTTGCATCGAATAAAACAGCTTCACTTACCAGGTCAACATGGTCGGGTGGTGGCATCATCGATTTCCTGAAGCTCGGCAACCAGTTTTGGATCGCAACATCAAGCGCAAGTGTCGCCGTCTACGATCAGTCCGACGATCAACTGAATATTTACAGTCCCGTTCCGGGATTGACCCCAACGGCATTATATGCCGATGAAGAAGGCAGTGTGTGGATCGGTGCACGCAATGGTCTCTTCCGTTCTCTCGGTCGCGCCGTACGTTTCATCGACGACCTGTGGCCTTCGCACGATGCAAGCGCTGCCGCCGTTACAGTCGATCATAACAACAGCATTTGGTTTTCTAACGATGAAGGTCTCTTCAAGCGGTCGCTCGACAAAGAAGGAAAGATAAAGGCACAGCGATTTCTCGACACTGCGCCGTATTCGAAGTTTACCGTGATCAGTTTGTTTACCGACAGCCAGGGATTCGTATGGGCCGGCTTCTATGGACAAGGAGCAGTTCGTATCAATCCCGACAACGGACAAATAACACGCTTCGACAAAGAGCTCTCGAATGGGAACGTGCTGAGTATTTCGGGAGCCGCCAATAAAGTCTGGCTCTCGACATTGAGCGGAGCCACGATGATCGATCTCGCTAACGGATTGAAAGTAACGAACTACGACAGATCGAAAGGTCTCGATTGCGATTATGTGTACCAGGTATTTGTTGATAGCAAAGGACGCACATGGTTTGCCAGTGACAGGGAAGGAGTAGCGATGCTCGATGAGCACGGCGGAAGTTTCCACAAGATCCTGGGAAGCCTTGCCGCGAAAGCCGTGTATGGATTTGCCGAAGACTCAACGGGTGGAATTTGGGCTAATGTCCAGGACGATGGGCTGTATAAGTATGACGGGCAACTCTTCCAGCCAGGACAAACGTTGAGAAACATCAATGTCAATTGTCTCTCGTCGGACATTAATGGAAATATCATTGCCATTCATGATCTCGGCATAGAGGTTTATAATCCTGCAACGAATTCGGTACATCATCTCGATAACGAAATTGGCTTCGGCGATCGTAAACCGAATCTCAACGCTCTTGCGAAAGATTCTCATGGCGGAATTTATGTCGGCACCGATCATGGTATCGTGATCTATGGACAAGCCGATGCATCGCAGGCAAGACCTAAAGTTGCCATCGATAAGTTCAGGATCTTCAATCAGTACAAAGACTGGTCGGACAACCTGCGACTGGCTTACGATGAGAATAATGTAACGATCACGTTCCTCGGTTTCTGGTACCAGGATCCACAGGGCATTGGATTTCAGTACAGGCTTGATAATTATGACCTGGATTGGATCGAGACCGGCGACAGGTCTGCCGTGTTCAGCAGTCTTCCTCCCGGCTCCTATACATTTCGTGTAAGAGCGTCGGCCAATGGAAATTTTGAGAATGCCCCGGAAGACTCTGTGAGCTTCGAGATAAGGCCACCGTTCTGGAGAACAATTCCGTTTTACATTCTCATAGGTGTCGTCATTGCAACGCTCGGTTACATGTACATGCGCGCACGCGAAAGAAACCTGATGCGTGAAAAGATTGAGCTCGAAGATAAAGTTGCCGAACGCACAGCCGAGATCATCAAGAAGAACGAAGAGATCCTCGCACAATCGGAAGAGATCAAAGCAATTAATGAGAGTCTCGAAAAGCGCGTTGCAGAAAGAACATTCGAGCTCGAACGGAAGAACAAAGCACTGGAAGATTATGCGTTCATCAATGCGCATAACTTGCGGAGTCCTGTTGCAAGCCTTCTCGGCCTGATCAATCTCTTATCTCATGTAAAAGATGAAAAGGAATCGCAGGAGATCATGGGGCACATGAAGGTCTCTGCAGAGAAGCTGGATGAGGTGGTGCATACCATTACTGAGTCTATCGAGCGCAGCGATCAATTCGACGCGTTTGATAAGACAAGTGACGACGAGGGCATAGACTAATCCAGTCTGGGGGAAATTGCCTGGCAATCGCAACTCAGGATCATAATTCGTAGTACATTCATTTATGCTACGCAACTTCTTCAAAACTGCCGGACGAAACATCCTTCGTCACAAGGCTTATTCCATCATCAACTTCGTTGGCCTTACCTGTGGCGTTACGCTGGCGCTGCTGATCATGGTATACGTGCGATCGGAGACAAGCTTCGATGACTTCCAACAGAAGGGCGACAGGCTTTACAGGATCAAATACGTCGCTTCGAACTCACTCGAGCTGGCGAGCAGTCCGCCGCCTATCGCACCAAAGATGGCCGAATATTTTCCCGAAGTAGAGACGGCCGGTAGAATGTACGGTCGCGCCGTTAGCATCAAGGTTCCCGATGCAGAAGGATCATTCGAAGAAGGAGGGATCTTCTTCACCGACTCCACCATCATGAACATGATGACATTCGAGCTCGTGAGCGGCACTCTCGATAAAGCATTGAACGAAGAGTTCACGGTGATCATCAACCAGGAGATGGCCAAAAAGTATTTCGGCGACAAAGATCCAATTGGTGAGACACTGTTGTTCGGTGGAAAACATTCGTTCAGGATAACTGCCGTTGTGAAAGACTTCCCGGAGAACTCACATATCAACTTCAATATGCTCGTTCCATACGAGAACATGTTCGATATGGAGAACGACGACACGGCAGCGTTGCTTCGTCAGAACCTTTCTATCAACTTCCTGATAAGTCATAGTTACACCTATGTTCTTTTGAAACCGGGCGCCGACCCGGCTAATGTCGACAAGAAGTTCGACGCGTTTGTAAAGAAATATGCGGCACCGAATCTTCAGTTGGGACAAATATTCAGTTTGTTCAAGGTCCAGGATCTTCACATGAACTCACAACTGCTTGCGGAGTCGAATAATACCAACACGTGGTCGAATATTTACATCTTCGCGGGTGTCGGGCTGCTTACGATCATCATCGCGTGCATCAACTACATCAATCTCAGTACCGCCCAGTCGTTCACACGGATCAAAGAGATCGGCATTCGAAAAATACTGGGATCATTCAAGTACCAGATCATTGCACAGTTTCTTGCTGAAAGCTTCCTGTTTTGTCTGATCGCATTCGCGTTGTCGTATGTGGCGTTCTATCTTACGCTTCCATTGTTGAATGAGTTAACTGCAAAGACATTGGTGTTCTCACATGTCGTCGATGCACAGCTGATCTTATCCAGCGTTGCTTTATTGATTGCGATTACCCTGCTTGCCGGCGGCTATCCATCTTACTTCGTCACCAGGTTCGAATCTGTAAACACCTTAAAAGGCAATGGCTCGGCAGCTATCGGCGGACAATGGCTCCGCAAGACGTTGATTGTATTCCAGCTTGCCATTGCTTGCATGCTTTTATCAGGATCGCTGCTGATCGTAAAACAACTGGATTTCCTCGTGTCGCGGCCGCTTGGATTTAAGAAAGACCACATCGTGATAGTGCCGCTCTTCAGTCAGAACCTGAATGGGATCTTCAGCAGGCCCGACTCTACTTTCAGGGTTCGTCTCAAGAGCTTCCGCGACGACATCGAAGCACAGTCGGGTGTAATGGGAACCGCCATGTCTTCCGACGTTCCCGGTATTGGTATTGTGTTCCGCGGTACGGTGCCCGAAGGATTTGCGCAGGAGGATAGAATGTTCCTCGCGAATCTTTCGTGCGATTATGATTTCTTCAAGACCTATGATGTTGATTTTGTTGCGGGACGACCATTCTCGCGTGAGTATACAACAGACCCAACCGAAGCCTTCATCATCAACGAAACTGCGGTGAATGATTTCAAGTGGGAGAGTCCCGATAAAGCGATTGGCAAAACGATCAACAGGGAAGGGAAGATCGGTAAAGTAATAGGTGTGATCAAAGACATCAACTTTACTTCACTCACAACGCCCGTATCGCCCATGATCATCGAGTACAATGCTAACCAGATGAACCAGCTTTCGATTCGTTTCGAGAATTCGAACGTCAACAAGACGATCTCAAAGATCGAAGGGACCTGGAATAAGATGTTCCCCGAGAAATCCTTCCAGTTCAACTTCCTCGATCAGCAGCTGGACCAGCAATACCAGAACTTTCAGAACTTCGGAACCATCATCCAGTCATTTACATTCATCGCAATTCTCATTGCATGCTTAGGTGTGTATGGACTCGTGCTATTCGTGGTTCAACGGAAAGTGAAGGAGATCGGCGTAAGAAAAGTGCTTGGTGCAAGCGTTACGAGTATTCTCAATCTTATCTATAAAGATTTTGCCTTGCTGATCGTGGTGGCCTTCGTGGTTGCCACGCCCGTTGCGTGGTACATGATGGATCAATGGCTCGGGAACTTCTCGTATCATACATCTATCGACGCGTGGACGTTCGCGTTGAGTCTCGTGCTGGTGGTATTGATCACGTCGCTTACTATTGCATACCAGGCAATTAAAGCTTCAATGGCAAACCCTGTGAAATCTTTGAGGACAGAGTGATTATTTTGATTTTTTGTTAGTTTCGTAGCCTTAATCCTGATCATGAAACTAACCCTCAATCTTTTCACTGTCATTGTTGTCGTTTCACTTCTTGCATCATGTAAGAAACAAGCATCTCCGGAAGCAAAGCAGGCTGTGCTCGACATCATACCGAAAGCCGTATCAGTTACCGGCGGCGACGGTGTATTTGCCGTTACCCCTGCAACCTCTATCTATGGCGAAGGCGATGCTAAAGCAGTTGCCGACTATGCCGCTACCGTATTGCACATCAATCCTTCCGCCGAGCGTTCACCGGAAAATCAGATCTATCTCTCGTTGATCCAGGACCAGCAACTCGGTGACGAAGGTTATGAGATCAAGATCACCAACGAAGCTATCTCTGTAACAGCCAACAAGCCCGCAGGTTTGTTCTACAGCATCCAGACACTTCGCCAGGCCGGTGTAACGAAAGGTGAGGTCCTCGAATTTGCCGAAGCCACCATTCGCGACTATCCCACCTTCGGTTGGAGAGGTTCGATGCTCGACGTAGCCCGTCACTTCTTCAGCGTCGACGATGTGAAACAATATATCGACGACATCGCTTTCTACAAATTGAATGTTCTTCACCTTCACCTCAGCGACGACCAGGGATGGAGGATCGAGATCAAGTCGTGGCCAAAACTTACCGAGATCGGCGGCAAGACGCAGGTTGAAGGCGGCGGCGGTGGATTCTATACGCAGGAACAGTATAAAGACATTGTTGCTTACGCAGCATCGCGGTTCGTTACTATCATTCCCGAAATCGACATGCCCAGCCACATCAACGCAGCGCTTGCATCATATCCTGAACTTTATTGCAAAGGAGTAGGAAGGGAGCCCGCGTTGTACGAAGGCAACGAAGTTGGTTTCAGCACACTTTGCCGCAACAGCAAGAAGAGCGAAGAGTTTACACTGAAGTTTGTGAACGACGTTGTTCGCGAGATCTCAGCTATCAATCCAAGCCCTTACATGCACATCGGTGGCGACGAAGCCAATGTAACGAAGAAAGAAGATTACATCGCCTTCATCAATGCATTCAAGAAAATTGTTGAAGCAAACAACAAGCACATGATCGGTTGGGAAGAGATCGCGCAGGCGAACATCGGTGCCGGTGACATCGCTCAACATTGGCATTCGAAAGACTACGCATCGATGGCAGCACAGAAAGGCGCAAAGATCCTTATGTCTCCCGCCACAAAAGTCTATCTCGACATGAAGTACGACACCACAACAAAACTCGGTCAGAAATGGGCCGCGCTGATCGAAGTCGACGATTCATATAACTGGAAAGTGGAAGACTTCGTACCAGGCGTGAGCATGGATAACATCATCGGTGTTGAAGCACCATTGTGGACTGAAAAGATCTATACGATGGACGACATCGAATATATGTTGTTCCCGCGTCTACCCGGTATTGCTGAGATCGCATGGAGTTCACAGACCCGCGACTGGAACGAATACAAGGTTCGTCTCGCGAAGCACGCAGCGCAAATGCAGGCGTTAGGATTTAACTATTATAAGTCTCCGAAAGTAGATTGGGGCAAGTAATCAGTAATTCACTTTAACATCTTTGATCTTCTTCGGGAGCCAGACCTGCATAGGGTTCTGGCCCCTGTTACACCACGCATAGTAAGGAATGGCTGTCACCTTCTTTGTCTCGCTCTTTACGGATTGACCGTCGGCAGATACAACGAGGGAGGGAGCGTTGAATTGAATTACTTCAACACCTTCAAGTAAGTCTTTATTGAATGATGTTTCGAAGCTGGTGTTGTCGGGCAGAATGATGTTCCATGCCTGCCCGTTGTTGTCGGCGCCCTCGATACAATACACCAAAGGTCCTCGTTGCAACGCAACTCTTTCTTCATCCTGTTTTACTTCGGGGCGTGTTACAACGCGCTTGGTCTCCATTGGAATAACGAGATCGACCTTATCGCCTTTCTTCCATTCGCGATCGATAACCGCGTAGCCTTTGCTCATCGTGTACGTGGCAGGCTTACCGTTCACGTTGATCGTGAATGCATCCGGCTTCTTGTCTTCGAATACATACAGGTTGCCTGGAACCGCTTCGCCCTGTGCCCATCCGGGGATTCTTACTTGTAAAGCAAACTTCGATTTCTTTGGTGGATCTACAGCGATGTTCACATTGCCGTCCCACGGGTAGTTGGTTGTCATGGCAACAGACACATCATTGATCTTTGTGTTGCTGCCAACGAAGAGGTTGATGCGGATCACTTTGTCCGACTTCGTATAAATGTAGTCACCGAGTGAAGCGATCAAACGCGCGATGTTCGATGGACAGCAGGCGGTACAGAACCATTCTTTCCTGAAGTGCTTTCCGTTCGAAGCCAGTGGGTTTCCATAAAAGAAACGATCGCCACTTAACGAGAGACCGTCGCGCGCACCGTTATACAAACTGCGTTCGAGTATGTCGATAAACTTCGCATCACCGGTAAGCAAATTCATTCGCTGGTTCCAGAACACCATACCGACCGACGCGCATGTTTCGCAATATGCTTGTTCATTCGGAAGATCGTAGTCAACGCTAAAGCCTTCGTTGCTTCCCGATGAGCCGATGCCGCCGGTGAGATACATGTTGCGATAAACAACATCTTCCCAAACGTTATTCATAGCAGTCAGGTAACCTTCGTCGCCGGTAAGGGCTGCAACATCTGCGGCGCCTGTGTATAAATACATGGCGCGAACGGCATGACCTGTGATCTCTTTTTGTTCTCTTACGGGAACCACGTCTTGTGTATATGCGGTGTCGCGCCAGTCGGTCCACGTATATCCTTTCGCAAGCTTATGACCTCGTTCTTCCAATAGCCATTTCGCGAGGTCGAGATATTTTTTGTCGTTCGTAGTTTTATAGAGCTTCACCAAAGCGAGCTCGAGCTCCTGGTGTCCTGTAACCCAATCTCTTTTGCCGGGACCGAATGTTGAATCGAAGTAGTTGGCCCACTTGATCGACACATCGAGGAACTTACGCTTGCCGGTAGCATTGTAGTAAGCGACGGCGGCTTCAATCATGTGACCACCATTGTAATCTTCGTGCATGCTCATGTCGCTCCATCGCTGATCAAGACGACCGTCGAGCGTGTAGTAGGTGTTAAGATAACCGTCGGGTAATTGAGCAGCCGCGATCTTATCGATCCACTCATCGGCTTTGGCTTCGAGTTTAGGATCGGGATGATTCTTCAGCGAATATGCAATTGCTTCGAGAGCTTTGAAGACGTCGGAGTCGTCGAAGAAAATGCCCTCGTGCTTTTCGCCCTTATTACGGGCAACCTTTTCGAAGTTGCGTATGCGTGGTGTCTTTATTTCTGTTTGAAAAATGCACGCCTGGAGCGTGGTCGTTGCCACCTTTTCCATGACGGGTTTCCAGAAGTTGTCGGTGACATTCACCTGCGAGAAATTCACAGGTTCTGTTCGTTGTGCAAGTATTGATGCCGGGATCAATAAAAGCAAAAGTATATTGAGCTTACGCATAAGCCCAATATACTTAAAGTCTCTTCTTACCTGATCAAAAATTTTATACCTATCGCAAGATCTGGCGCTACGCCAACATCTCCGTCACTATCGATCTCGAGAAATGGTTTGAGGTCGAGGCTGAATGCTACCGGGATGTCATCAGGCAAACTGTATTCAAGACCGATGATACCATCGATACCGATACCGACATCATGTGAGTCGCGATAATGAAGGTCGCGTCCCCAATAGCCGTAAGCCCGGTTGCCATTATAGAAGGCTACGTGTGCACCGCCACCGTAGTACCAGTTAAGTCCTTCAACATCGAAAGCCTGCGCATTCTTTTCCACGAGACCGGTGATGCTAAAACCATCACCAAATCCTCCCAAGATTCCTTCCACTGCTGTTGCTGGGCGGAAGAAATGTTTTATATCGGCACCACTTGTTCCACCCACACGAATACCTAAGGCAGTCTTGTACGGTGTTCTGAATACAGGTGTGTATTGCGCGTTGCTGACACCAAACGAGAGCAGAAGAAATCCCACTGCAATCATCAGCCTCGTCATCACGTTACTTCTCTTTTCCATTTGTGTTTTATAATTTGCTAACTGATGTTCAAAATCATGCCAGTTTGCCCAAGACTTGTGCAACAACTGTTTTGTTGCATTTAAGTCCACAACGAATAAAGATGATGTGGAATTGTATGCTCACATCGTTATCTCGATCTTAATTGTTATAATTGTTACAACTACATTTATTCGAAACGTAAACCTTAACCCCTCATGTCAGGATTTGTAACCGCCGATTGGATCGTAATCGGAATTTATTTTCTAATGATAGCAGGCCTTGCTGTTTGGGTGATGACCCGCAAGCAGGAAAGCACTGAAGATTATTTTCTCGCAGGTCGCAACATCGGGTGGTTTGTTGTTGGTGCATCGATCTTCGCATCAAACATTGGTTCAGAACACGTGGTTGGTCTCGCAGGCGCTGGCGCCGGCGGTAAGATCCCAATGCTCATCTATGAATTGCATGCCTGGCTCGTGATCACACTCGGGTGGGTCTTCCTTCCATTTTATTTACGAAGCGGAGTGTTCACGACTCCCGAATTTCTCGAGCGACGTTTCAACGCAAACACAAGGTGGTTCCTTAGCGTGTTCTCGCTTGTTGCTTATGTATTAACGAAAGTTTCAGTTACCGTATACGCAGGTGGTATCGTGATCGCACAGCTGCTTCACATCGACTTCTGGTTTGGTGCTTTAATAACAGTTGTACTCACCGGTGCATACACAGTTCTCGGTGGAATGAGAGCCGTTGTTTATACCGAAGCCCTCCAGACCATCGTGCTGGTCCTCGGTGCCGGTACACTCACGTTTGTTGGACTATATGAAGTTGGTGGAATAGAAGGACTCAAGTCTTCGCTTCCTCCCGGTTATCTCAACATGTGGCGTCCTGCTTCCGACCCGGATTTCCCATGGCCGAGTCTCGTTATAACAAGCTCGATCGTTGGTATTTGGTACTGGTGTACCGATCAGTATATCGTTCAGCGGGTTCTTGCCGCAAAGAACATCAAGGAGGGAAGAAGAGGAACGATCTTCGGAGGATTCTTAAAGTTATTACCGGTGTTCCTGTTTTTGATTCCTGGTGTAGTTGCCGTGGCGCTGAAGAACCGTGGTGAGCTTTCGTGGGATTCGCCCGACCAGGCATTTGCTGCACTATTAATGAACAAGATGCCCGCGGGTTTGAAGGGCCTGGTTGCTGCGGGATTGCTCGCAGCCCTCATGAGTTCTCTCGCATCCGTGTTTAATTCGTGCTCTACATTGTTTACAGTAGACGTGTATAAAAAACTTCGACCCAATACTCCCGATAAGAAACTGATCCAGGTTGGTCGTATCGCAACGGTGATTGTTGTAACGCTCGGCATCCTGTGGATCCCGATCATGCAAAACATCTCCGGTGTGCTTTACGAATATTTACAGTCTGTTCAATCGTACATTGCGCCGCCCATCGCTGCGGTGTTCATGCTTGGTATTTTCTATAAACGGATCAATGCTGCGGGCGCCTTAGGTACGCTGATTGCCGGTCTGGTTGTCGCCATCGTACGCATAGGATTGGAGCTCGCCGCCGGGTCGAACTTACTGGCCCACGAAGGGATTCTGTATTACATCGGAACTGTCAACTTCCTCACCTTTGGAGCATGGTTCTTCCTGTTCTGCGTGATCTTCTGCGTAACTGTAAGTCTCGCTACCGCACCACCACCTATAGAAAAGACCCAGGGGCTCACTTATGGATCGCTTACGCAGGAACAGATCCAGGCTAACCGGAACAGCTACAATGCGTGGGATATCATCTTATCGCTTGCAGTTATCGCGATAGTAGCCTATGTTATGACCACTTTCACTGGTTAGAACATAAATGAAATATTGGGTAGCCGTCTTTTTACTGTTTTATGTTGTCGTTTCCCAGGCACAGCCAGAGCATAAACGCCTCAAAGACCGCGCACAAAACGTTACCATCATTCGCGACAAGTGGGGTGTTCCTCACATATACGCGAAAACCGACGCCGATGTCGTGTTCGGTTTGTTGTATGCACAGTGCGAAGACGACTTTGCCCGTGTTGAATGGAACTACATCGATGCGTTAGGTCGTACCGCCGAAATAGAAGGCGAGTCTGCGTTGTATTCCGATCTCAGGTCGCGTTTGTTTCATGATTCCACCCGCGCCAAAGATCTCTACAAGCAAAGCAAGCCGGAGATGAAAAAGCTCATGGATGCTTTCGCCGATGGAGTGAATTACTATTTGCTAACGCATCAAGATGTAAAACCCAAGCTCCTTCATAAGTTTCATGCATGGTACCCTTTGTTGTTCAGCGAAGGCAGCATCGGTGGCGATCTAACGAGTATCAGCATTCCCGAACTCAAAGCATTCTACGAGAATGAAAGAAAACCCGAGATGGAGATCAACGAACCCGTTGAGCCCAAAGAACCTAAAGGCTCGAATGGCTTTGCGATAGCTCCTTCGAGGTCCGAGAGTGGCCACGCGCTACTACTCATCAATCCACATACGTCATTTTATTTTCGCTCCGAAGTCAATTGCGTGAGCGAAGAAGGTTTAAATGTCTACGGCGCCGTTACATGGGGACAGTTCTTTGTATACCAGGGTTTCAACAACAACTGCGGCTGGATGCATACTTCAACCTTTGCCGATGCTGTCGATCAATATCTTGAAACGGTCTCACGCAAGGGAGATAAGTTTTATTACAAACATGATGGCAAGTGGAAGGAAATCAAAGAGAAGTCCGTATCTCTCAAGTTTAAGACCGATGAAGGAATGAAGGACAAAGACTTCGCAGTATACTGGACACATCACGGTCCCGTGATCGGCGAAGCAGACGGAAAGTGGAAGGCCATCGCTATGATGGACGATCCCGTTCATGCTCTCGAACAATCATTCATGCGAACAAAAGCAACGGGCTACGACAGCTATAAAAAAGTGATGGAATTGAACGGTAACTCTTCGAACAATACCGTGTTTGCCGATACAAAAGGCAACATCGCTTACTGGCACGGAAACTTCGTTCCGAAGCGCGATCCGTCCGTTAATTGGAATCTGCCCGTCGATGGATCGGTATCAGCCAATGACTGGAAAGGTTTTCATACCATCGACGAGATCATTCAACTGAAGAATTCCGCTAACGGCTGGATCCAAAACTGTAACTCTACACCATTCACAGCAGCATCGGATAATAGTCCGAAGAAAGAAAACTACCCGGCATACATGGCACCCGACGGACAAAACTATCGCGCTATCAATGCCGACAGGGTTTTGAAAAGGGAAAGCAAGTTCACACTCGATAAGTTGATCGCAGCTGCGTATGATCCAACACTCGCTGCATTTGAGAAGCTGGTCCCTGCGTTGATCACCGCCTACGAAGCACAGGCCACATCGGAACAGAAAGAGAGATTCAAGGATGCAATTGAAGTTGTGAAGCACTGGAATAAGCAATATGGAACGTCATCGGTTGGTACAACACTGGCAATATACTGGGCGCGAAAGCTTGAAGGGATGATGAAAGTAGACCAGAAAGTAATGGCAGACCATAAAGGAGACCAGGTGTTTTATATCGAGATGATGATCACGACAACATCACCCGACGAAAAACTCCAGGCTTTCGAAACAACACTCGGAGAGCTCGAGCGTGATTTCGGAACATGGAACATGGCATGGGGAGATCTCAATCGCTTTCAACGACCATTGGGAACTATCACGAATCCAATTTTCGACGATACCAAACCAAGTTATCCCGTGGCTTCTGCACCGTCGTTGTTTGGATCGCTGGCGGCATTCGGCAGCAGGAAACCTGTTGGACTAAAGAAGTATTACGGGGGCGTCGGCAACAGTTTCGTGGCAGTGGTTGAATTCGGCCCACGCATTAAAGCAAAGTCTGTAGTTACTGGCGGCAGCTCGTCCGATCCTTCGTCAAAGCATTTCAACGACCAGTCGTTGATGTACTCTAAGGGACAATTTAAAGATGTGTTCTTTTATAAAGAGGACGTCGTAAAGAACGCAGAACGAACGTACCATCCAGGCGAATAACTATTTAGCAATCGGGGCCAGGCATGCGTCAGGAATCCTGAAAGATTCAACCAACGGAACGGCCTCCTGTCTTATCTCCCAGCACAACTGGTTCATCAATTTCCTGATGGCCTTCGTCTTCGATCCTTCCATATATCCTTGCTCGAGATACCAGCCCTTGTTCTTCTCGAGTTGCGATAGTGCAAACAGGTTATAAAGTTTACGAAGAACGTCCTGGCATCCTTTGTCTGTCGTGTTCTTTACAGCGTCCTGGAATTTTTCCAATATGATCCTCTCGATGTAAGCGAAGCCAACCTGCACAAGATGATGCTGCGCAACGTTGAACGCATCGAAAGAGTCCATGCCTTCGCTAATGTGTTTGCGCAAGCGTTTGGCCGCGGATGTGAGGATATCTCTCTCGCGGTAGACGAACGCGTGCATGTGAAACTCGGGGTCGAGCAGATGTTCGTCGGATGTGTTTCTTGTCGTGATCGGATTCTTTTCCGACAGGGCCGTTGCTGCCTGCTTCGCAACGTAATTCAGAATGCCAAAGCTGCCCATGCTGCTGAACTCCTGCTTGAATTCGGTAAGCCTCGACTTCGCTACGAGCTGCATCAACACCGTGTTATCTCCTTCGAAAGTCGTGTAGATGTCTGAATCGTTCTTGAGATCGCCAATCCTGTTCTCCGACAGGTATCCTTTTCCGCCACAAGCTTCACGACATTCTTGCAATGTTGCTGTGGTGTTCCATGTTGCAAATGATTTTAAGCCGGCAGCAAGTGCTTCGATCTCCTGCATCTGCTCTTCACTTCTGTTGAGGAATCTCCCAGTGAGATATTGCAATGCAAAATGCAACGCGAATGTATTCGCAAGCAGCGGCATCAGCCTGCGTTGATGTGTGCGATAGTTGAGGATCGGCACTTCCGTTGCGCCTTCGGGACCAAACTGCAGTCGCTTGTCGCCATACTTGATGGCGATCGTCAGTCCAAGCTTCGAAGCGGCATTGCCCGAGCGGGGAATCCCGATGCGTCCGCCAACCAGTGTTCCAAGCATCGTAAAGAAACGACGATTGTCGCTGCTGATCGGGCTCACGAACTTACCGTCGTCGCTTACGCCGGCAAACTTATCGAGCATGTCGTCTTTAGGTATCACGACGTTCTTGAAATAGATCACGCCGTTGTCGACGCCATTCAACCCTAATTTTCTCCCACAGTCTTTAATCGTAACCCCGGGTTTCAGGTTGCCACTCTTGTCGCGAAGAGGAACTACAAACGCTGCAACACCGTAATCTTTTCCTTCAACAATGATCTTCGCAAAAACAGTCGCCATCTGTCCGTGAACGGCAGCGTTACCGATGTACTCTTTGCGTGCGAGCTCATGCGGAGTGTTGATGAGAAACGTCCTGTTGGAATGATCGTACATAGCTGTAGTTTCGATGCCGCGCACATTCGATCCGTGGCCAGTCTCCGTCATTGCAAAACATCCGGGCAACTCCAGGGTGCCGATGTCTTTCAGATATTTTTTGTGTTGCTTCTCCGTTCCAAGAAAATAAACACTCATTCCCCACAAGCCGAACTGTACTCCAAATTTGATCACGAGACTCAGATCGTGATAACTGATCGTCTCCATCACAGAGAAGTACGAATCCATATCGCCCTGTCCGCCATATTCTTTCGGATAGGCCATCGATCCCATGCCTTGCTCTGCAAGAAGCTTCGCCCACTGAAGCGTTAACTCTCTCTGTTGTGAAAGACTTGTTGGGTCAACACGCTTAAAGGCAGGGTCGGAGATGATCGTCTTCACGCGCTTGTTGATCGCTTCCGATTTTCCATCGAGGAGCTTTGCAAGCGCTTCTACATCGAACGTAGATTGCGTTTGGTATTCCGATGTGATCGTCTTCCTGTTTTCAGGATAGAAAGAAAATACAGACTCGCGACTTATAACACCTAGCGCTTCTTCGATCGGTAACAACTCCGGACGTGCCTTTTGTAAGACGGCTGCCGATCCATTCTTTGCGTGAATACCTGCGAGCCGGATTCCAATATCGACGAGGTTAGTTCCGCTTTCGGGTTGAACCTTGCGGATCTCTTCGAGCCATGCCTTCAATTGATCAGGAGCCGGCGGAACGTTGGGATCAAGTTGCTCATACAGGAACTTGCGTTCATCCGCAGTAAGCCAGTCCTGTCCATCAATCACAGTGTGAAGCGATTTCAATTCGGTAGGAGTAAGGACGGCATCCGACCATACGGTATAGAAGATTGGAAGAAATACAAGCAGGTTCGGATTCGACTGAATTTGAGGTGTGCTGAGCATGATAATCCTGTTTTGAGGGTGTATAAAAATAAGCTTATCTTACCTCCTTAACCAAAAATCTATACCGTGAAAAGAAAAAGTAATCTGCTCTGGGTAGGTGCTGTAATCCTCGTAGCATCCGCCTGGCTCCAGTCATGCTCAAAGCCGACAGCCGAAACAGCCGAGAAGACCCCACCGCCCGACACGTTGCGAGTCAACACACTTACTCCGCATGAAACGGCATCCGGTTGGGAATTACTGTTCAACGGAAAAGATCTCGACGGCTGGAAACGCTACGGCGCCGACACCATCGGTCCGCTGTGGTCTGTGAAAGACAGCGCTGTTGTTGTTGATGGAACCGGTCTTGGCGAAGGCTCCGGAAAATTCGGTGGCTCACTGATGACCGTCAAACAATATGGCAACTTCGATCTTAGTGTCGATTGGAAACTCACCGAAGCTGGTGGCAATAGTGGTATTATCTATCACGTAGTTGAAAAGCCTGAGTATAAAACAGATTATGCAACAGGTCCCGAATCACAGATCATCGATTCGAAAGGATGGAAAGGTGGTAAGCTTACCGCTGCACAAAAGGTTGGTAGCAACTACGATATGTTCCCTGCCGACACAACAGCAGTTACTGTTAACCCTGTTGGTGATTGGAACACTACGCGCATCGTTTACATCAATGGCCATGTTGAACATTGGCTTAACGGCGTGAAGGTGGTTTCTTTCGAAGAAGGAAGTCCCGAATTCGAAGCGGCGTATAAAAAATCTAAGTGGGTTGACTATCCAGGCTGGAACAAGTCGAAGATCGGAGCGATCTCACTACAGGATCACGGTGCACCAGTTTACTTCAGGAACATCAAGATCAAGCCTCTTTAATACTAATTTTATTTAGAGATAAAGCCCTGTAGCGAAATGCTTCAGGGCTTTTTATTTCTGGTAGTAATGCCACGCATCGATCCCGATAAACGATGGCGGCAATTCGGGCGTTATCATGACTGGAGGGTTAGAAGGTTATGATCAATAGATTGAGTATTTGCCTGGCAGTAGCAATGACGCTGTTGCTGGGAAGTTGCGCAGTAACAGACATCAACCACGACGTGAATTTCAAACAGTACCGCACGTTTGGTTTCAGCACTGCCGACATCCAGGTAAGCAACCCGGCTTACAAGAGCGGGCTTATCAGCTCGAAGATAAGGAAGGATGTTATTACCGAATTCGAGAAACACGGACTGGTTTATTCAAAAGCAAACCCGGACCTGTTAGTGAGCTACACCACGTTCACGCAAGACAAGCAACAAAACTGGTCGGGTTACGGCGGTTACCCCATGATGATGGGCTGGGGCTGGCGTGGACCGATGTACTGGGGTTACCCGTACATGGGCTACGGTGGATATGGCGGCGGTTATCCGTATCACTTTACTGAAGGAACACTGATCATCGACATCACCGACGCGAAGACGAACGAGCAGGTGTGGCGCGGACTGGTGAAGGGCAACGTGAATGATATCAAAGCCTTGTCGAAGTCGATCGATAAGGGAGTGAAAGCGATTATTAAGAAGTACCCGGGAACGACCTAGTTCCTGACGATTTTAAAAACACGGTCTCTTAAGATAACATAGTAAATTCCCGGTGCGTACCCGTTGAGTGAAATCGGCGGGTGCGTATTTTTATTTTTATAGAGAACAGCCCCGATAGAATTCATCAAAGTAACGCTCGAGTTTGCCGGTGTAAACCAGATCTCATTCGAAGCCGGGTTGGGATATACATTGAGTTCATCATCAGTAATTCCAGTGACTATTTTCGTCAAGTCGAATTCCGACATGACCGGAAGGTGATCGGAAGTTGTTTTTTCATATAGAGGAGCCAGCTGAAATGGATTCACTATTCCGACGTTTATGAAATTATCAGATAACGCCGACAAGATCACCTGTTGATCAATTACATCATCATAAGAAATTGTTGAATGCCACCCGTTTTCATTCAACGATCTTGAGATACAGTCATATTTAAGATCATCAATAAAGTTTTCATAAGAACCTTCGAGAACATCATTGAAATCACCGAGGATAAAAACATTCTTATTGGAATAGTAATGATCCAGCGTGTCTTTTAACATTGTCGCATCGATGATCCTTCGGTTTCGGGCATCGTCATCGTAGCCCGACTTGGCGTGAATGTTCACAAAATAGAGACGATGACCCAGGGCCTCAACTTCCAGCAGGTAAGGAAGTCGTCCGCTGGAAAAGATGTCGGACGGGTTGTCGTCGAAGTATTTGCTGAACAGGATCTTGTCGCGAATAACTTTAACGGTCTGTGTATTATAGATGAAGCAAAGCTTCTGTGGCGGAAAATCACCTGATGGATCGAAAGAGTAGGAGTAGCGATTGGAGCAACGACCATTGTAGCCTGGCATTAATTGAACGAGACTTTTGAATGTATCGTCATTGGAGATCTCTTGTAAGGCCATGAGATCTGCGTGGGTTGAGTTTAGAACCCTGGCCACGTTGGTAAGCTGAAGATTGTCGTTGGAGGGACCGTACTTCGGGGCTCCGAAGAACTCCAGGTTCCAGTTGAGAACTTTAAAGTTACTATCGGTCTGCCGTTGTTCGGGCGTTATGTTTTCGATATCAGTGTGGGACCGAGGCAGCAGTTGAAACTGGCTTCCGTACCGGCTCACAATGCCGGTTATTGTGGATGTTGCTGGTATCAGGTACCCGGGGAGATCTGTGTTCTCATCGATCCAGTATTGAGTCGTGTCATTGTTCTTTATCAGGATGCCGGAACGACTGGGATAAAAGAAATGACCTTGTGGTTGAAGTGACACATTCTGTAACTGAACTAATTCTGCTTCGTGATCGGTGATCCGGGTGACAACTTTTGGTGTAACAGGTTTGAGCGAAGCTTTCAATACTTTCATTGAATCGACAACAATCTCGAGAAGGCCGTTAAACTTCGAAAGCTTACCCGTTACAGATATCGAATCGTTCTCATTCGTACTCGCACCGTAAACTGCAATGGCCCCGGAACGATCCTCTATAAATGACAGGTCTCCAAACGTTGCGATAACTTGTCCGTTAACTGTTACAACCTTGCCCGATCTCATCTTACGGGCCTCGGAGATGTCGACTTGCGCCGGCAGTATTTGCGGCAGCAATAAAATGACGCATAATAATTTCATGCACGAAGATGTGCACGGGAGGGAGAGAACCTTGTCAGAAAACCTTACAACTTATTTCTTCGAAACCGAATAAGGCACATCAGCAATATTCGTCCCTCTCGTCTTATCCGGAGCGTCGCTCATTTCAAAATCAATCACCGCGCCACCGAGCAACTGCTCATGTGTAAAAAACACGGGACTGTACGGTTTACCATCTACGTTGATTGATTTCACATAACGATGGGTTTCGCTATTGGCGGGCGCATTGATAATAACCTGCTTTCCATTTTCTAAGTGAATCGTCGCTTTGTTAAACAATGGCGCGCCAATCACGTACTGATCCGTTCCCGGGCAAAGAGGATAAAATCCCAACGCCGTAAAAATGTACCACGCGCTTGTCTGTCCATTGTCCTCATCGCCACAATAGCCATCGGCATTCGGCGAATACAACCTGTTCATCACCTCGCGCAGCCAGTATTGTGACTTCCACGGCTCGCCCGCATAATTGTATAAATAGATCATGTGCTGTATCGGCTGGTTGCCATGCGCATAGTTGCCCATATTCATCGTCTGCATCTCGCGGATCTCGTGTATCACCTGTCCATAATAGCTATCGTCGTAAACAGGAGGGAGATTAAAAACAGAGTCAAGCATCGTAACAAACTCCTTTCTTCCACCCATGAGGTCGATCAGTCCCTCTACATCATGAAACACGCTCCACGTGTAATGCCAGCTGTTGCCTTCCGTAAAGGCATCGCCCCACTTAAAAGGATTGAACGGAGCCTGGAAGCTTCCATCTCTATTCTTACCACGCATCAGCTTCGTTTCAGGATCAAACACGTTGCGATAGTTCTGGCAACGTTTCGCAAACTTGTCGATCTCTTCCTGTGGACGACCTAGCGCTTTCGCCAGCTGCCATATCGTCCAGTCTGCGTAAGCATACTCTAATGTTCTTGCAACGTTCTCGTTGATCTTTACATCGTAGGGAACATAGCCGTGTTTGTTGTAGTCGGCCGCGCCCTTGCGGCCCACGGAGCTCACAGGTCCTTCGGCCTCCGTATTCTTCAGCATCGCCTCGTACAGCACCTGGATGTCAGGGCTCTTGATTCCTTTCATGTATGCATCTGTAATGATCGAAGCCGAGTTAGATCCGATCATGCAATCCCTGTGTCCGGGACTTGCCCATTCGGGCAGCCACCCGCTTTCTTTATAGGCATTCACGAGCCCTTCCTGGATCTGTGCGCTCATGGTCGGTTCGATCAGATTAATAAGCGGAGCCGCAGCCCTGAACGTATCCCAGAATCCATTGTCGGTAAACATATAGCCTGGCAGCACTTGTCCATTGTACGGACTGTAATGAACAGGCTGTCCTTCCTTGTTGATCTCATACAGTTTTCGCGGGAACAACATCGTCCTGTAGAGGCACGAATAAAACGTACGGAGCTGGTCGATGCTTCCGCCTTCGACTTCGATCTTCGACAGCGATTTATTCCACGTAGTGCGACCCTCTTCTTTAATGACTTCAAGTTTTTTCGTGCCCACTTCGGCAAGATTGAGCTCTGCCTGTTCGGCACTGATGAACGACGATGCAACGCTTAGATTTATCTTTTCTCCTTTCTTCGTTCGAAAGCGGATCAAGGCTCCAACATGTTTTTCTTTATATTCTGAAATTCCTTTCTCGATCTTAACCGTCTCTTTTCCATCGTGCCATACTGACGCGCTCAGGAATGGTTTATCGAACTTAATGATGAAATAATTCCTGAAATTTTCAGGAACGCCGCCGCTGTTCCTTGTCGAGTAACCGATGATCTCGTTCTTGGCGTGGATCACTTTTATAAACGAACCCTTATCGAATGCATCGATAACAACATAAGAACTGTCGGATTCAGGAAAGGTGAAACGCATCGAAGCGGCATGCTCCGTAGGAGCTACTTCCGCAGTCACATTATAGTCGGCGAGATAAACACTGTAGTAATATGGTTTTGCAACCTCTGCTTTATGTGAGAATGAACTCGCCCTGTCTTTCTCTCTTATCCTTACTTTACCGGTGATCGGCATCAACGAAACGTTTCCGTAGTCATTGATCCATGGGCTTGGCTGGTGAGTTTCTTTAAGCCCCATAATTTTCTCCGCATCGTAAGTATAAACCCAACCATTGCCCATCTCCCCGGTTTGAGGAACCCAGCAGTTCATTGCATAGGGCAGTGTAATTGCCGGATACGTGTTGCCGGTGCTGAAGCTGAATTTTGATTGTGTGCCCGTTAACACATTTACAAAATCGACGGGAGATGTATGTTGTGAGTAAGATTTAAAAGAGAAACACAACAGCAGAATTACGGTAGTTGTTCTAACAATTATCGCCATATCGCGAATATAAAGTATTCCTTTAAGTAGCGCAGTTTACCCCATTTAAAGTTTAACCACCGTTCATATCGCCCCCTGATTGGCATTGCAACACGTTGCGGGTGAAACTGCACGTATGTAGGGGATAACTGTTTTCAAAATCACTAACCTGGAAACCAATGGAAACTATGTCAAATGAAGTAAGAGAACGCGAGCTAAATGGTAAAGACCATAGTGTGAAAATTATTCCACAAGCCGATCGCGTAAATCTATATGACTATGGCTACGAGAAATCGGGAAGCGTGAAAGGCGATCCCGATGTGTATGCATCCTATCTTAATCGCATCGTTAATGGCGATCTCGTTGAAGAACCGTACAAAGGCTTCAGCGACGACGAAAAGAAAGAACGTCTGAAGCAGATCAAGAGTCTCGAGAAGCAAGTGAAAGAACGAGACGAAGCAAACGAGAAGATCGATACCGAGATCAAAGACAAAGAGAAAAGCGTAGAGAAGTATCGCAAAGATCTTTTGCAGATCCGCGAGACACGCGCGAAAGACAAAAGCAAAATGAAGAGCGAGAACTTCAGCATCGTTAAGTTCTCTTTGAACCTCTTCATCCTTTCGATGTTGTCGGTGTACCTGTTCTTCTTCTACGTGTCGGCAACTTACAAGGCGTTGTATGTCGACTTCGAAGGTATTGCAGAGTCGCTGGCGGCCGGTGAAGGAACGGGGAGTATCATGCCTGGCCCGGCGGAGCTCGGTGCCGCATTGCAATTCAACTACCTGTTGTTCGTGGTGCCGTTCGTATTCTTCGCATTCGGTTGGGCATTTCATATCATCCTCGAATCGAAGAACAAGATGAAGACCGTTTACCTCTCGGGACTGATTGGCGTTACATTCATTGTCGACTTCCTGCTGGCGATGATCATCAACAACAATACGGAGAATGCTAAAGCGCTGATGGGTTTGCAAGCCACGCCGTGGTACGCGAGCGCATCGTTCTACATCATCCTGTTCCTCGGGTTCCTGGTGTACATCATCTGGAGTATACTTCTCGATGCCATCCTGCGCGAGTGGGACAAGCGTGAGTCGGTCAATAACCTCAAAAAGATCATCGCACACCTGAATGGCGACATCAAAACGCTGAAGACGAAGCTTCAGGATACAGCTTCATTGAAGAAGCAGATCACAGATTATCGTGAAGACATCAGCACGGTGATGTATGGAAACCTTAAGAGATACATCGATCAGTTCTCTTCGGGTTGGATCACCTACCTGTCGCCTTCAAACATGAAGGACACGAAGGAGAAGTGTCTCCATGTGAAGAAAGAGTTCGAAGAGAAGCATGATATCAAGTCGGGTACAGTTAAAGTAATCAGTAAACGAGCAGCGTAATGAGATTTGCATTTTTAATGATAGCGGGCGTGTTGCTTCTCAGTAGTTGCAACTTCCCGAAGCCAGATAAAAAGAAGACGGCAATGCGTATCAAGCACAACTACATTGTATTGCTCGATCTTTCCGACCGTCTCATCGTGCAGCCTGATCAGCCGCAGCGCGATAAACGGATCATCAAGAGCCTTTACAATGTTTTTGAGAACAGGGTGAAACGCGATCTGTATATCAAGTCACGCGATGAGTTCAGGGTTGTGATTGCACCCCAGTTGGGTACCGGTCTTCGTCGCGATGATTTCGAAGACAGGTTGTATGTGAATATGGATAACATCAGCAACGTGTACAGGAAGCTGAACGAAGAGGATAGGAGAAAGGCCTTCGAAGCTAATGTCGATACCCTGTATCGCAGGGCGGTCTTCAGCAGCGACCCGGAAAAGTATCACGGTGCCGACATCTGGAAGTATTTTCATGAAGATCTGAAGGTTGATTATTCACGCGACACGCTTACGGAGAACTACCTCGTGATCATCACCGACGGTTACCCGATTGTGGGACATAACCGCAACAAGCTGCTCGAAGTGAAGAATGAATTCCCGGATCTCAGGATAGCGCTGGTGGAAGCTGCCCCGCGTGAGAAAGACCTGGAGTGGGATCACATGATGCTGACGTGGCAGGATTGGTTCGACGGTATGGGTGTGAAAGAATACACGCTGATCAAGAGATCGTCGATAACGAAAGAGCTGGAGCAGGTGAAGGAAGTGGTGGATGCTCCAAAGACACTTGCGAAAAGATAAAATTCAAAGATTGGTGTATATTGTACACTTATATACACTAATCTTTTATGAGATTACTCGCCGCCCTTCTTTTCATCACCACCTGCACCTTCGCGCAGAACACCATCGTCCTTAATGCCGACGCAGGTAAGACGAAGATCAACAAAGACATCTACGGCCACTTCTCGGAGCACCTCGGCCATTGCATCTACGGAGGTTTTTACGTGGGCGAGAACAACACACTTATTCCCAACACCAAAGGTGTTCGCAACGACGTTGTGGATGCGTTGAAGAAAATGAAGATCCCCAACCTTCGCTGGCCCGGCGGATGTTTTGCAGATACCTATCATTGGAAAGATGGAATTGGTCCGAAGGCAAAACGTCCTACGATGGTGAATACATGGTGGGGTGGTGTTACGGAAGACAACAGTTTCGGTACACACGACTTTCTCGACATGTGCGAACTGCTTGGCGCTGAGCCTTATCTCTCCGGTAATGTTGGTAGTGGCACGGTACAAGAGCTTTCGGAGTGGGTTCAGTATACCAATTTTGGCGGAACAAGCCCGATGTCGAAGCTGCGCGCCGAGAATGGTCGCGAGAAACCGTGGAATGTAAAGTACTGGGGTATTGGCAACGAAGCCTGGGGTTGTGGTGGCAACATGACTGCCGAATATTATGCGAACGTATATCGTCAGTATGCTACGTTCATGACCGGCTGGAACAACAACAGTAAGGTCTTCCGCATCGCTTCCGGCGCCAGCTCCGATGATTATCACTGGACGGAAGTTTTGATGCGCGATATCCCTCACAACATGCTCGAAGGTGTGGCGCTGCACCACTATTCGGTTATAGATTGGAGTAAGAAAGGTTCCGCTACGGCTTTTACTGAGGACCAATATTTCACGATCCTTAAGAGAGCATGGCAGATGGAAGATCTCGTGACGCGTCATTCTACGATCATGGATAAATATGACAAGACAAAGAAGGTTGCACTAGTGGTGGATGAGTGGGGTGGCTGGTATGATGTTGAGCCCAACACGAATCCCGGATTTTTATACCAGCAGAATTCTATTCGCGATGCGGTGCTGGCTGGCATGACGCTCAATATTTTCAACAATCATGCAGACCGGGTTCGGATGGCAAACCTCGCACAGACGATCAATGTATTGCAGGCGGTGATCCTTACTAACGAACAGAAGTTGTTGCTTACACCGACGTACCATGTGCTGGAGATGTACAATGTGCACCAGGATGCCACGCTGTTGCCGCTTAATTTAAAAGTTGCAGAATATGTTTTTAATAATGAGAAACTACCGGCGGTGTCGGCTTCAGCTTCAAAAGATGCCCAGGGATTAGTACACATCTCTTTGGTAAATATCGATGCAAATAATTCCCAGGAGATTACAGTAGACATCCGGGGAGCAAAACATATATCTGCTACTGGACGCATTTTAACATCATCTAAAATCCAGGACTTCAATTCGTTCGAGCAACCTGATAAAGTGAAGCCAGGTGCGTTTAAAGACTTCTCGCTGTCGTCTCAATCGCTAAAAATAAAACTCCCGCCACATTCTGTTGTTGTGTTAGAGCTTAAGTGAGATTATCTTGTCGCTGGTTGCGCAAAGGATACGCCAAGGTTGATGCATTTCTCTGCGTATCCTCTGTATTACCCTTTGCGTATCCTTTGCGCAACAAAAAAATTATGATCAGAACTGCTCTTCTTTCCTATGGAATGTCCGGAAAGGTATTCCATGCTCCTTTTATTTCATTACATCCCGGGCTCGAATTGAAGGGCGCGTGGGAGAGAAACAAGAAACTCATCGCTGCCGATTATCCCGGAGTAACCAGCTACTCATCGCTCGAAGAGATCCTCGGCTCAAATGATATCGACCTCGTTGTTGTAAACACACCAACGTACACGCATTTCGAATATGCCAAAAAAGTTCTTGAAGCCGGCAAACATGCTGTTGTGGAGAAAGCTTTTACGGGCAATGCCGCCGAAGCCGAAGAACTGAAAGCTATCGCACAAAAGAAAGGTGTAAAGGTTTCCGTGTTTCAGAACCGCCGCTGGGACAGTGACTTCAAGACGGTGAAGAAGGTAGTCGATGACGGTGTACTCGGTGAGATTGTAGAGGCTTCGTTTGCTTACGACAGGTACAATGCAGGGTTGAGCTACAAGGTTCACAAAGAAACGCCGAGTGCCGGTGCAGGTATTGTGAAAGATCTTGGTCCCCATTTGATCGATCAGGCACTGTATCTATTCGGGATGCCGGAACGCCTTTTTGCCGATGTTATGATAACACGTCAATCATCGCAGGTTGATGATTACTTCGAGGTCTTGTTGTACTATAAAACATTCCGTGTTCGTTTACACTCGGGCTACTTCGTAAAAGAGCCGGTGCCTTCGTATGCCGTTCACGGTAAGCTCGGATCTTTCCTTAAAACGAGGGCCGATATACAGGAAGCAAAGTTGCTGGCGGGGGAGAAGCCAACAAAAGAAGGGTGGGCGGAGCCGGAGAGTGAGAGAGGTATTTTGCATGTCGCGACAAAGGAGAGGATTGAGACATTGAAAGGGAATTACTTCGCATACTATGATGGAGTTTATAAGGCGATCTCGGAGAATAAAGAGATGCCCGTGACTGTTGATGATGGCATAAACGTAATGAAAGTCATTGACGCGGTTTATTTGAGTTCAAAAGAAGGAAGAGTTGTAAAACTATGAGAAAAGCAATTGGCATCCTTGTAATTGTTTTAATACTGAGTGCTTGTAATAAGAGTGATCGATATTCAGAAGCTATAGCTGAGAATGCCTATGGGTCCATAGCAAAAACGTCATTCACACCTGCTTCTCAAGCATCAATTGAAAGAAAGCTTATAAAAACCGGCACCATCGTGTTCGAAGTCACCGATGTCGAAAAAACCAAAACCTCTGTTGCCGGTCTCGTAAAAGAATTCAACGGCTACATCTCTTCGGATGATCAAAACAATTACGCCGGATCACCTCGTTACTCACAAGTAGCACGTATCCCCGCCGATAAACTCGATGACTTCATTGTGAATATTGAAGGTCTTGCGAAGAAAGTAGACTCGAAGAACATCAGCACTCAAGACGTCACCGAAGAGTTTATAGATGTCGAAACACGACTGACCACCAAGAAAGAGTTAGAAGCCCGCTATCGCGATATTCTCAAACAAGCCAGATCTGTAAAAGACATTCTCGAAGTGGAAACGCAGCTCAGCAACGTTCGTGGCGAGATCGAATCGATGGAGGGCCGCCTCAAGTATCTTACTAATCAAATATCTTTCAGCACCCTAACAATCACCTACTATCAAACCGTAAGCGGCAACTTCGGCTTCGGCTATCGCTTCTTCAATTCTTTTGGTGACGGATGGAGCAGTCTTTTGGATTTCATCATAGCACTGTTCTCTGCATGGCCATTCGTTGTAAGTGCCGGTGTGTTGGTGTGGCTTATCATTAAACGCATCCGCGCGCGCAGGGCAGAGAAGCAATCATGAAAAAGAAAGAATGCCCTTCTTGCGCTATGGAAGTCGATGCAGATGCTAAAGTCTGTCCCATCTGTGGTTATGAATTTACAGAGAGCTATTCTACAGGTACCCGATTATTAGCAATCTTATTGATCATCTCTTTTTTACTCAGCGCCTGGTATTTCTTCTTTTGAGGCCGTCCCAGTGTCGAACACTGAGCGAACATTGTTACCGCGAATATTTTTTGAATAAACTATAACAGCGCGTAACAACATCCGTGTAATCAATTAATCACAGAGATTGTTCGGCTGCAGGCGTGACTTTGTGAGGTCGTTCTACTTATCAATTAAAATTCAATCACCATGAAACGCCGTGTAATAATCATTGGCATCATTGCTATAGTGTGTTTTATCGCCTATCAATTTTTTTTCGCTGATCATCGCTCGAGACTCAGGGTTGAAACTGATCCTGTAAATGATCTTCGTGAGCTGAGTGTCCTCACACAGGAAGCACATTTTAATGAGTCCGTTCGCAGCCGGTCGGTCCTCTTACCAGAAAAGCCCAGGACGATAGAGAGAAAAGTTATCAAAGAAGCTTTCATTGAATTCGAGTCGGGTGATGTTACAGCAACAAAAAGATCTCTCGAAGCCCTTATCAAACAATTCGACGGTTACATATCTTCCAACAGGGAAGATAACTACAGTGGTGGTCCTCAATACCAGTCTGTTGTGAGAATACCTTCCGACAAGCTTGATGATTTCATTTCCAAGATCGACCCTCTCGCAAAGAAGATGAAGTCAAAAAACGTGTCGACCCAGGATATTACCGAAGAGTATATAGATCTTACAGAAAGAGTTGTTACCAAACGTGAACTCGAAAAGAACTATCGCGAGATCTTGCGTAAAGCAACGAAGGTTTCAGAAATGCTCGAAGTTGAAGAGCAACTCGAGGAAGTTCGTGGCGAGATTGAGTCGATGGAGGGACGAATTCAATACATCAACAGTCGCGTTTCGTACAGCACCCTTACGATCACATATTATCAACTTATCACCGTAAACGACGAAGAGTCATTCGGTACCAGGATAGCGAACTCCCTTGCAAGCGGCTGGCTCAGCCTGCTCGACTTTATTGTTAACATCCTTTTTGCGTGGCCGTTGCTGATAGTCGCACCAATTATAATCTGGGCATCGCTAAGATGGGTCAGGAAAAGATTTTCGGTGTTAGGATCTGTGTGATCCGTGCGATCTGTGAGAAATATTTAGTTTTTTGGAAACACCGCGGTGAACGTCTCCCACGGTGTTTCTCCTTTTTCATTCGTCTTCCCATAAAAACCATCCAGGAAATTCGAAGCGCTCGACCATACCGTCTGCACAATTCCCTGGTAGTTCTCTTTCACCTCTTCTGTCGCGTCCTTACGAAACTGGATCATATCGGCCGACTGTTGCACGGCCACCAATGGGTTTCGCCAGGGACAGGTCGCCACTTTGAAGCCTTTCAGTGCGAAGTACACTGCGGTCTTATCCGGCCGTTCGTAGTGCCAGTCGCAGATCATCACATCTTTCGGGATCATGTCGATAGCACGGTGGGTATTGTTGAAGCTCGCTTCCCACATGCCCATGCCGGTTGTCTTACCGTCGATAAGGCGGTCGCCCCAGATCCACAGCTTCCTGTTCTTCGAAGCCACGTGATCACGGATTGTTCTTACTTCATCGGCAAACAATTCGGCTTTATCACGCCCACCACAACGCGGGCATTTGTCATCACCGATGTAAAAGACCTCATCCATGCCGGCATGAAACGCCGGGCTCTTAAATCCATCACAGACCTCATCTACAAGGTCGAATACTATTTTGTGAAGGTCGGGATGTAACGGGCAATAGCTCTTGCAATACAATCCATCGGCGTTCGGCCATTCGTATTTCTCCGGCATCGTTACGTGAGGAGTCTCATCGAATTGAGGATAGACCTTCAGCAGGTTGCCGATGCTTCCGGCCCACGATTGATGCCCGAGTAAATTGATCTGCGGAATGATCACAATACCATGCTTCGAACAGGCGTCCACCAGCTTATTGACGTTGGCCTTCGTGAGGGGATTTTGCGAACGGAGTTCCGGGTGAGTCGTAAATTCGTAGTTGAATTCTACACGAAGGATCAGCGTGTTGACCTTTCGCGGAGCGAGTTCTTCATTGATGAATTTCACAAATGCATCGACTCCTTCGTTACGCGGCGCTTCGATCGCAAATCCGCGCAACGGATAATCCTGTGCAAATGAATTTCCCGCGATGAATAAAAGAATAATGATTATACTGATTGGTTTCATTCTAAAATCATTTTAATAAGGTTGTCGATGTTGTAACCGGATGTATCGAAGGCTTCGAGGTTTTTCCGGAAACGAAGATCATTAAAAATCTCAAGTAACTTACTCCGGATGTCTTCAGTAGTTGCTGTATCGAAGTCGCCACGCAAGCCAAACCCATGATGTACTACACGACTCGAATTGCCCTGCTGGTCGTAATTCATGTCAACAGGGTAAACGATCATTGGCACTTTACATCTTATCGCATCATGTACCGAGTTGATACCTCCGTGTGTAATAAATACGTCGGCGCGACTTAACACTTCCGACTGGTCTACCCAATTGCCGAGCGACCCGATGATCAAATCACAGTCGAGATCTTTCGCAGCCGCTTTTACTTTCTCAAAAAACGCATTAACATTTCTTGTCGAGGGTACAGTACCCAGCGCACAGTAGATTAATTTCTTCCCGGCGCTTTTGATTGGCTGGCTTTCATTCTCAACGTGAGGTCCTACATATTTAAATTTTTCCAGGTGCGGATGATGAAAGTCGTAAGCCTTATACGTCAATACATAATGATCTATATTCTTCGCGGCGAATGTGATCAACGATGAATAATCATCTTTGAGATCTTCTAACTTGTTTCTTCGAAGTCTTCTGTTCACAACACTTCTGTCGTCAATCCCATATTTTAGTCGCTGCTTCCATCTTTTCTTACTTATTGCATTCAATTTTATTCGCAGCTCTTTATCACCATCACCAGGCATTGCTAACGAGTTCACAGGCGGCAAGCCGGGGAGCAGCAAGTAGGGTGGAGTGACCGTCACCAACGAAACCTTCATCGCACGGTCGATCGACTTGATCACGATAAGATCCGTCGCCTGCTGGCTGTCGATCAATACATGGACCGGTTCGAGATCTTTAAGAAGCTCAGTAAGTTCCGAATGTCTTTCGTAATACAACGTGTCTTTCCAGCGATCGAGAGCAGCGTGTAACCTTACGCGCTTCGACTTCTTCGTTTCATGGATCCAATCCTCCAGGCCGATCCCGAAAGGGTAGGAATGAAGTGAGATGTACGGAAAACCATGCGAATTAACGTGATTGGAGAAGTAATCGACGCCTGCAAATATTACATTGTGTGATCTACTAAGGGCTCGCGCAACGCCAAAGAGTGCATTGAAATGACCAATGCCGTGGAAGGGAAGAATGAGGATGGAAGGGCGTTGCATTTGATCGTTGTGGTCCGTGCAATCATTAGATTACACGGACACACGATCAAAAGATATTAATTAGCAAGCTCGTATGCTACAACCTTGTTACCAAAGAATGTAGGGATGAGCAACAACTTCTTACCGGGAATATATTCGATATCAGCAGCACTTTGATTCTTCTCACCAGTTGTATCGAGAATAGTAGTCGTCGTTCCATCGGCCGCAACATAAGTTACCTTTCCGTTCCAGCTCGACACCAAATAACCACCATCACCGACTGCTTCAATGCCATCAGCATTTGCAACGCTGTCTGCTTTCAAAACAAGTTGCTTCTGTCCGTCAACAGTGCTCAGGAAACCTTCTTCAAATTGTGCAACGAGGAACGTAGAGCCATCAACCAACAAACCGTTTGCATGGTTAACTCCTGTGAGATAAGGAGAGACTGTTCCGTTTTCAAGAACACTAACAACACCAGTTCCGGTGTCGCTCACATAAACTTTACCACCATCTGTAGTGATATCATTCAGGAACACAGCGCCTTCAACAGGATATGATTTAGAAACTGTACCGGTTGCAGGATCGATCTCAACAACTTTATTGATGTCGGCAACATAGAGCTTGCCGTTAGAAAGGCCCATTCCTTTAGGAGCATTCAATCCTTTCACCCATTGAGCGTCGATAACTTTGCCGTCGAGTCCAAGCTTTGCGATAAATCCAACGCCATCGGCAGAGTCGGGTTTGCCGGCGATGTCGGCAACATACAATACATCAGCAGTGGGGTCGTACAACACCGACTCACAGGTAGTGAGGGTAGTGTCGGATGCCCATTTCAATGTAAGGGTGGGCGTCTTCACTTCGGTCTTCGTTTCTTTAGTTGGCTGGCAGGCTGTGATCACAGTTAACACAACCGCAAGTGCGATAAGTGGCTTCATAGTTTTTGTTTTTGGGAGCGTAAAAGTAATCAATATCTTGTCAATCGATCAATGGAAAATTCCCGCCCCGAAAGCAAAGTCGGACTCCTCACTGCCACCTGCCTGGTTGTCGGAAACATGATTGCTTCGGGAGTGTTTATGCTCCCCGCCACGCTATCCGGCTATGGCGCCATCAGCCTGGTTGGCTGGGTGATCTCCTGCATTGGTGCTTTGGCGATGGCATTTGTCCTGAGCTGGCTGAGCCGCCTTCGGCCCACTGCAACCGGCGGCCCTTATGCGTATGTACACGAAGGCATGGGCGAATTCGCCGGCTACCTCGTAGCGTGGGGCTATTGGATCTCTGTGTGGGCCACTAACGCAGCCATCGCCGTGGCATTTGTCAGTTACCTGGGAGCATTCATACCGGCAGTTTCACAAAACGGATTATTCGGAATACTCACTGGCCTCGGCGCCATATGGTTCCTCACGTGGATCAATACCATCGGCGTTCGTGAAGCCGGCATCGTACAAGTGATCACTACACTGCTGAAGATCGCACCGCTGATACTGATATCCGTAGGCGGAGTATTTTACCTGAACACGGACCACTTCGTTCCATTCAATGCAAGCGGTGAATCAAACATATCGGCAATCACTGTTACCACAACGTTAACACTCTTCGCTTTTCTTGGATTGGAGTCTGCAACCATACCGGCGGAGAACATAAAAGATCCCGGCAAGAACATCGCAAAGGCTACGATCTTCGGAACGTTACTTACCATGGTGATCTATGTCCTTGGAACCGTTGCAGTGATGGGTATTCTTCCTCCCGAAGTTCTAAAGACATCACAGGCTCCGTTCGCCGATGCAGCCGCAGCCATCTGGGGCGAGACTGCCAGATACTTAGTTGCAGGTGGCGCAGTCATTGCAACATTCGGTGCACTCAACGGATGGATCCTCATACAGGGCCAGATGCCAATGGCCGCTGCGCGCGACAAATTATTCCCATCATGGTTTGCCCGGAAGAACAAGAACGGCATGCCCATATTTGGCCTGTTGATCTCAAGCGTGCTGATCTCGATCATGATGGCCATGAACTTCAGCAGGAGTCTTGCAGAAACATATCGCTACATGATCCTGCTGTCGACACTCACCTCGCTGCTCGCTTATAGTTTTTCAATACCATCTTACCTGATCATTCTTGTTAAAGACGGTAAGCTGCATGCAACTGGATGGTTCAGATTCGCGATTGCTATTGTTGCATTCCTGTTTTCGATGTGGGCAATCATCGGCTCTGGTGAGACTATCGTCTACTGGGGATTTGTTTTGCTGATGGCCGGTATTCCTATTTATGCACTGATGAAACTTAAGAAGCCCTAATGGAAGAACGCTCTCATTGGAACAAGATCGGCTCCGGCTACCAGGACGAGATCTTCGATGTGTTCCAGAGCGACCGGTTGAAGATCATTCCAAAGATCATTGCAAAGCATGCCAACCCCGAACATACAGCTATCGACTTCGGTTGTGGCACCGGCCGTGCCTTCGAATATCTCTCACCTTCATTTAAATCGGTCTTCGCTGTCGACATCTCCGATAACTTACTCGCTATCGCAAAGCAATCGGGTTTCAACAACATCACATTCAAACAACATGATCTCACGAAGCCATTAAAAGCTTCGGCCGACTTCGGATTTTGTTGCAACGTGGTGATGCTGCCAGAAGTAGAGCTGAATCGAAAGATGCTCAAGAACATCAGGCAGTCAATCAAAGGGGGAGGGAGCGTTGCTATCGTGATGCCATCGCTGGAGTCTTTCTTCTATTCGGGCTGGCGATTGATAGAATGGTGTAAGAAACAAAAAGAAGATGTAGATGCTTCCGACCTGTCAGGGTTTAAGGGATCTAAGAGAGATCTCATCGAGGGGATCGTGAGGATAGATAATGTAAAGACGAAGCACTACCTGGAATCGGAGTTGGTAGTATTATTTACAGAAGCAGGATTCAAAAACATCACAATCACTAAGGTAGAATATGATTGGACGAGTGAGTTTACGTCGCCTCCAAAATGGATGAAAGAGCCGTATCCATGGGATTGGATTATTGAAGCAAGATCTCTCACAGATCACACAGATAGCACAGAAAAAATGCATTAATTCTGTGTGGTCCGTGTTTTCCGTGAGACAGCCTAAAACACGCTTTTTTACAACAGAAAAGCATAAAATGTTGGATAAATTCGTCAACCCCAGAACCCAACATCCCTTCGTATGGCTGACACTGACAGTATTAACCCCACAACCAAATTTCCAATAAGGACCGTCGTACTGGCGTGGCTGCTCGTGGGCACGCTCGACATCTCTGCCGCCATCATTCACTTCCTGATTGCGGGCGGTACCAATCCAGTCAACATACTGGTATACATCTCCAGCGCCATCTATGGCCCGGAAGCCAAAGAGATCGGTCCGCCCTCAATGGCAATACTTGGTTTGTGCTTACACTATCTTATAGCGTTGATATGGACATTTATTTTCTTTTTTCTTTATGCGCATCTAACAATAATGTCAAGAAATCGAATTCTTACTGCGATACTTTACGGCTACTTCATGCAGATCATCATGAGCCAGGTTGTTGTGAAGTTGAGTAACACCGCTAAAGGTCCATTCAACATCGTAAGCTTTTTAATTAGTGGAGGGATACTGGTTGTTGCGATAGGATTGCCTCTATCCTTTATCGCATATCGGCATTACTACGGTAAGAAGTAAGCTTGAGAAGATCCTCTCTTATCGGCTTCGAATTCCAATCGTCATGAATGACTAACGCAGCTCCTAATGCTGATGCTTGTGTTACCGATGCAGCGTACACTTCTTTATCGGGATAAGCTTCAGCAAGCAACTTCATAAAGATCTTATTCTGGCTGAAACCACCGTCGACAAAAATGGTTTTAATGCTCGGCTGCATCACCAGGTTGGTCGATCGTATTTGCTCCTGTACCAGCTCACGAACCAGCGCATTATAAGCGTGTTCGAATGACTGATTTTGCAGATCTGGGTTGCGAATAAATTCGACCGTTTTATAAGCGTTCTCGTCAACCCCAAAATGCTTCGAAAGCTCCCTGCATTTCTCTTCATGGATGTGTCCAAGGAATAGCCTGCTTGCCTTCACCGGCTTGCCATCGTAAGTGAGATAGCAGAGGCAATCCTGGCGAAGTTCCCCAGTCGTGAGCGGAGTGTCGTTGAACGGATTCAGGCTGATGCACCACGTGCCTGTGGAGAGCAGGACAAACGGCGACTTGAAACTCAACAGGTACGGAATCAAGGCCGAAGAGCTGTCGTGTAAACCTATACCTGAGTACAATAATTTGTGAACAGCTTTAATTTCGAGTGCAGAGTCGGCGTGTCTGATCGGTGCAAGCTTCGACTCTATTCTTTCGGTCACCACCCATTGATGATAGTTGTTGGTGCCGAAGTCCCAAAGATTAGTATGACAACCGATGCTCGTTAGGTCGGAGCAGTAGGCCGAGGTGAAGAGCGACGACACATACTGGGGCAGGTGAAGACTCTGCCGGATCTTACCGAAAATCGCCTGCTTTTTGTACTTCAAAAGGTACAGGATCATGCCCGAATTGAGGTTGCCCAACACCGGGGATGCAGTAGCCCTGGCAAGCTCATTTTCTCCTCCGTAGGTATTATAAAACCGGGCCTTTAAGTCACCAGGAAATGGTTTAAGATAATTGTATAAAGGAGCACATGGAAGACCATCATTACCGAGGTGAACGAAGCTCGCCCCATAGGTCGAAAAGTTGATCGCCCTTATGTCGAGGTCAGGTCGTTGAATGATGTCTTTGAAAGTATCGAGGATCCATGTTGTAAGCAGGTGAACATCTTCACACGGGTCGCCATCTTCATCAATTGTTTCTTCGAGATGAGTAGATGTTTCGAAGACGATGTTATAATCTTCGTCGAATACGAAAATCTTTTTGTTTGTTTTGCCGATATCGAATACGGCAATCAAAGTCCTGTTGCAAAAGTTTTCGATCCTCTTTCACCGATCAGCTTCTCGCGCACCTTGTGATCGCGGAAGAATTTAATTGGGTCGAGTACAGCTCCGCTTCTCAATCTCGATTCGGCAACGAGCGGACGAACATCCGTTCTGAATGACGACTGTAAGATCTCCTGGCACTTCACAACATCGTTTTGCTTTCGTGCATCATCGAGTTGCTTGCGATCGACAAGCAAAGCTTGCGCATACGCAATCTTGATAGCCTCAACAGACTGAAGAAGATCCTCCAGCGGGTCTTTAATGTTATGCGATGCATCGATCATCCAACCTAGGTCGGTGGTATGATTCATGCCGCGTTGGTCCATGCCGTCTATGAGCTCATTAAAGATGAGAAAGAGCTGGTAGGGGCGGATGCTTCCAACGGTGAGGTCGTCGTCGCCGTACTTGGAATCGTTGAAGTGAAAGCCACCCAATTTGCCCTCCATTAAGAGCAGGGAAACGATCTGTTCGATGTTCGCATTGGGCAGGTGATGACCAAGGTCGACCAGCGTGAAGGCTTGCGGGCCAAGCTTTTGCGTGTACAGGAGGCTCTGGCCCCAGTCGCCGACAGTCATCGAATAGAAGTTCGGTTCGAAGGCTTTATACTCAACAAACATCTTCCAGCCGGAAGGCAGTTTGGCGTAGACTTCCTGTAAACTCTCGAGGGTATTCTGGAACGCGTGGCGGAAGTTAAGCTGACCGGGAAAGGTAGATCCATCGGACAACCAAACGGTAAGAGACTCGGATCCAAGCTCGATACCGTATTTGATCACGTCGAGATTGTGTTGAATAGCCTGCTGACGAACGGCTTTATCGACATGCTGCATAGAACCGAATTTGTAACTGAGCTTCTGACCCGCCTGATCCTGGAAAGTATTGGAGTTCATGGCGTCGAAACGGAGCCCGAAAGAAGCAGCGAGTGAACGGATCTTTGTGGCATCGGTAGGAATGTCCCACGGAATATGTAACGAGATGGCGCCGCTGGATTGATTCAAGGCGTGAAGGAGGCCTACATCTTCGATCTTTTCTTCGAGGTTGCGGGGTTCGCCACCGCCGGGAAATCGTCCGAAGCGAGTGCCGCCGGTGCCAAGAGCCCAGCTGGGGATTGCTATTTGAAATTTTGTGAGCTTATCGAGGATGGATTTATCGGCTTCGAGTGAGTCGAATCTTTTCTGATGCTGCTTGATATGAGCATCGTTGTGACTGTTGATCTCTTTCTTGTCGACTTTCATAGGCTGTTGCGCAGAGTTTCACAGAGGTGGCACAGAGTTACGCAGAGAATTTCTCTGTGAAGCTCTGCGAAACCTCTGTGCAACTCTGTGGTGTAAACTTCATTTCAGATAAAATACTTCTTTTAAAGGAATACTAACAGGACTGTTATCCGGATTTGATTCCATGATATCGGCCATATACTTCCACCACTTTTGCATAACGGGGTGCAGGGGCAGATCGTCGAGTCCATAGGGATTGTCGATGTCGAGAACGCCGAAAAGAGTGCCGGTAGATTCATCGAGAAAAATGGAATATTCGCTAACGCCGGTGACTTTCAACAAAGAGGATAGCTCAGGCCAGATCTCATCGTGGCGTTTCTTGTATTCTGCTTCTTTGCCTTTGTGAAGCTGCATTTTGAATCCTACTCTCATCTTACAAATCCCATTGCAACGCCACCATCAACATTTAGCACGTTGCCCGTACTCTTATTTAACAAACCGCCGACGAATGCGAAGCATGCATTGGCAATATCATCGGGTACGATGATCTCGTTGAGCAAAGTACGTTTCGCATAAAACGCCGGAAGCTCTTCTACTTTAACACCGTATGCTTTCGCGCGGCCTTCGGCCCATGCGCCGGCCCAAATCTTACTGTCGGCTATTACGGCATCGGGGTTCACCACATTAACGCGGATCTTATCGGCGCCAAGCTCCGCAGCATTCAGGCGACTCAAATGAAGTTGAGCAGCTTTCGCCGATCCGTAACCTGCATTGTTCGGTCCCGACACAAGTGCATTCTTGCTTACAATATTAATGATATCGCCACCAAGTGCCTGTTGTTTCATAATACGAACAGCAGCTTGTGAAACAAGGAACTGTCCTTTCACGAGGATGTCGTAAAGAAGATCCCAGTCGTTCTCTGTATGATCTTCGATAGACTTCGATATAGAGATGCCTGCGTTGTTCACGACGATGTCGACACCGCCGAAGTCGCGTGCAGCTATCTTCATTGCTTCGGTGATGTCGCTTGCTTTGGTAACATCTAATGTTGCCGACGTAAACGTATCTTTACCGAACCACTTATTGAAATCATCGGCGGCGGCCTTGAGTCGTTCGGAGTCATTGTCGCTGAGGATAACGCAAGCTCCTTCGGAGGCAAACTTCTTTGCGACAGCTTTTCCGATTCCGCCGCCACTTCCGGTAATCAATGCGATCCTTCCGGTTAATGGTTTTGGTTTAGGCATACGCTGAAGCTTCGCTTCTTCGAGCAGCCAGTATTCGATGTTGAATGCTTCCTGGTGTGGGAGGGAAGTATACTCCGAAATTGCTTCGGAGCCTTTCATTACATTGATGGCGTTGATATAAAACTCTGCCGCTACACGCGCAGTCTGTTTGTCTTTTGCATACGTGAACATTCCAACACCCGGATATAGAATTACAACAGGGTTGGGATCGCGCATCGCGGGACTATTCGGATGCTTACACTTTTCGTAGTAGTCTTTGTATGAAGCGCGATAGGCTTCGAAGGCCGACGCAAGTGCTTCTTTGGTTGGATCCTGGATCACGAGCGGACTTATCTTCGTTCTCAGGAAATGGTCGGGGCAACTCGTTCCCATTGGGGCGAGTCTTGAAAGATCGTTAGAGTTGATGAATTCCAGCACTCTATCATTGTCGGTAAAGTGACCGATCATTCTTGTAAAGCCAGAACATAGTCCGCGGAGAACTGGTGAAATGGCCGAAGCCTTTTCGAGACGCTCACTCTTACTGAAGCTCTCTATCTTCTTTCCAAACACCGGTCGCTTCTTGTTGTAATTGGCTTCGAGGTATTCTGCACAACGCTCGATGACCTCGAGGGTGTTTATATAGCTTTCGTAGGCGGTATTGCCCCACGTAAACAAGCCATGAGATCCGAGCATGATGCCGCGGATGCCGGGATTATCGTCGAGACATTTCTTCAGCTTCAACCCGAGATCGAAGCCGGGCCGTTGCCATTCCACCCATCCGATCTTTCCGCCGAACAACTCTTGCGTGATCTTCCTGCCGTCTTTAGCTGCAGCAATTGCAATGGCAGCATCGGGATGTAAGTGGTCGATGTGCTTGAATGGAAGGAATGCATGCAAGGGTGTATCGATCGACGGAGCCTTTGAAGCGAGATCGTAGATGCAATGGTTGAAGAGCTCTACCATTTCATCTTCATGTTCGAGCCCGCGATAAACTGTCTTCAATGCGAGCAGGCGATCCATGTAAAGAGCAGCGAGCCCGCTCTTCTTCAGAGTACCAATGTCGCCGCCCGAGCCTTTTACCCACATCACTTCGGTTTGCTTCCCGGTGAGGGGATCTTTCGACATTACTTTACACGACGTATTTCCACCACCGAAGTTGGTGAGTCTGAGATCGGCACCTAATAAATTAGATCTATAGATCAGGAGACCGACTTCATCGCCGGCCAGCTCCGCGGCTCTCTTTTCGTCCCACAGGTAACTTACATGCTTAAACTCCATATCACTTGATTGAATTTCCGTAACCGACAACTAACACAGATAAAATGATGGTCGCAATTCCTGCGATAATCGTAGCGCGCGTCTTCCTGCTAACGCCCGACCATTCCTTCAACGCGATGCCCCATGCATTCGCGATCAATATGATAAAGGCCATGTGCAGGATCCACGAGCTGGCGCCATTGCCCAGCTTGCTTTCGCCCATTCCGTAGAAGAAGAATTGAAGAAACCAGATCGTTCCGGCGAGTGCTGAGAAGAAATAATTATTCGCCAGGGGAGTTTGCTTGTTGGTGTAATCGGAGAAGCTCTTGTTGCGTGTGTTGAGTATCATACACCAGATGAAGTTCGTGGTGAGTCCACCCCACAGAAGAACGACGTAAGTAACATTATTTTGATAGAGGGGATTGAGTCCCATAGCGACAGCCTGCTCGGCCATGGGCTTGCCTGCTTCGATACCGAAGTTGAAACATGAACTGAGTATGCCTGACGTTACGGCCACGAATAATCCTTTGCCGATATTGAACTCCGAAACACTTTTCTTCTTTACTTCTTCGGGGAGTTCTCTTTCTTTCAACATGCCTGCACGACCGCAGATGTAAATTCCGAGAAGGCAAATAACAACGCCTGCAAGAACGATAAGACCCCATGTGGTGGAGATCATTTCGGAGAAGCTTGTCTTGCCTTCCGTGGGAACTATATTATAATAGATGGAAGGCACCAGTGCTCCGAATGCCGAACAGAAACCGAGAACCACAGAGTTGCCGAGCGACATCCCCAGGTAACGAACACCCAAGCCGTAGGTTAGTCCGCCGATGCCCCAGAGCAATCCGAAGAGAACTGTGTATTTAATTGTGTCTGACGATGTGTTGCGAATGATGTCGGAGAAGCCCGGGAGCGTAAGCCACGCGGCGAGTGGTGGAACGATGAGCCATGAGAAAATGCCACCAACAATCCAATAACTTTCCCACGACCATGCTTTAACTTTTTTGAATGGCATGTAGAAACTGCCGGATGCAAAGCCACCGATGAAGTGGAAAATAACGCCGAGAATAACGCCCATAAATAAACGTGCAATGTGCAAAGTGCAATGTGCAATGATACTGACTATCATGGTCTGTCATGCTCCGAACTTTTAATAAGTAAAAGGTCAGATATTAGTTTGTGTTATCATATATTCGAAGTATGACGCGCACGTCTACGTACTCATACATTCATCTCGACGACCACTCGGCCACACCGAAATATCAACAGTTGGCCAACTCGATTATAAAGGCTGTGCAGTCTGGCGCTCTTGTGAAAGATGATGTACTGCCGTCGATCAATGAACTGAGTTTTGAATTCGAAGTGTCGCGTGACACTGCTGAGAAAGGTTATAAGTATCTCAAGAAGATTGGTGTACTGGGATCCGTTCCCGGTAAGGGCTACTTCGTGAAGAGCGCTTCGGTAACACAGTCACTGAAAGTATTCCTGTTGTTCAATAAACTCAGCGCACATAAGCAGATCATTTACGATTCGTTTGTGAAGGCTCTGAATGATATAGCCTTTATTGACTTCTATATTTATAACAACGACTTTTCGCTATTCAAGAAATTATTGCAGAACCGGCAGGATGATTATACGCACTTCGTCATCATCCCACACTTTATCGAAGGCGGAGAGAAGGCATTCGAAGTGATCAACGAGATCGACAAAAGTAAACTGATCCTTCTCGATAAACTTGTGCCTGGCGTGTCGGGACATTATGGTGCGGTGTACGAGAACTTCGAGCACGACATCTACCATGCTCTCGAACAGGCATTGCCGCAGCTTCAGAAATACCAGACCCTGAAGATCATCTTTCCTTCGAACAGCTATCACCCCAAAGAGATCGTGAAAGGCTTCGAGAAGTTCTGCGATCAGTATGCATTCAACCGGAAGGTTGTCAATAACATTTCGGATGAACCAATCCTCCGGGGAGAGGTGTATATCAATTTAATGGAGAACGATCTCGTTACGTTGATCGAGAAGATCATTGCCGGAAGATTGCAAGTTGGGAAAGATGTCGGTGTGATCTCGTACAACGAGACTCCACTGAAGAGGATCATTCTCGATGGCATCACAACTATTTCGACCGACTTCGAAGCGATGGGAAGAAGAGTGGCTGAAGTGATCCTTGGGAAGAAGACCGAGCATATAGAGATCCCATTTTCATTGAACCTTAGACCCTCGCTATGAGAATATTGTTACTGTTACTGATCTCGATAAGTTCTTTTGCCCAGCCATGGAAGGCGGTGTGGATCACGTCGGATGAATCCAACAATCAATACGAGGTCCTGAAATTCAGAAAGTCATTTGATCTTTCTTCGAAGCCTTCGTCGTTTGTTGTAAAAGTCTCTGCCGATAATCGTTACAAGTTGCTTGTTAATGGAACACTGGTGTCGATGGGACCTGCACGCGGCGACCTGTACCACTGGAATTACGAAACGGTAGACATCGCTCAATATTTAATTGCTGGAAAGAATGTTGTTGCCGCGTTGGTTTGGAACGAAGGACCGATGCGTCCCGAAGCGCAGGTGTCGCTGATGACTGCGTTTATACTGCAAGGAAATTCGGAGGCGGAAAATGTCGTGAACACGGATAGCTCATGGAAAGTGATGCGCGATGACGGATATGTTTCGCTGCGACCGAAGACCATGGGTTATTATGTTGCCGGCCAGGGCGAGCTCGTTACGATCGGCAAGACTATTCGTGGTTATGAAACTGCTGGTTATGATGACAGCGCCTGGAAGAAGCCAAAGACCATGTACCAGGGCATACCGAAAGGCATCTTTACGTTTGCGCCCGTTACATGGATGCTCGTGCCATCGCCGCTGCCGCAAATGGAGCGGAGCGTTCAACGCATGGGATCGGTGAGAAGATCCGACGGCATAAAAACACCAGCCACGTTTCCAAAAACAAAAACAGCCTTCACTATTCCTGAAAAGTCATCGGCAACATTGTTGATCGATAACGACGTGCTGACGAACGCTTACGCAACGCTGGAGTTCAGCGATGGAAAAGATGCGGCTCTGTCGATCGCTTACGCGGAAGCATTGTACATACCGAAAAGCAACGTGAACCTGAATTCTTATACCATCGGTCATCTCGAAAAAGGGAACAGGAATGAGACCGACGGAAAAGTATTTGTCGGTCGCCGCGACAGTATCATTTCAGACGGAAGTAAGGATCAAAAATGGGAATCACTCTGGTATAGAACTTACAGGTATGTGTTTGTGAAAATTAAGACTGGCGATCAGCCACTCGTGATTGATGATATCTATGGAGTGTTTACAGGTTATCCATTTCAATTGGCTTCATCATTAACTACCGACAAGCCGAGTCTTCAAAAGAACCTGGAGATAGGATGGAGGACGGCGAGACTTTGTGCCACGGAGACATACATGGACTGTCCGTATTACGAGCAGCTGCAGTACTTTGGCGATACGCGTATTCAATGTCTTGTAACGTTGTATAATTCGAAGGACGACCGATTGGTTCGCAATGCAATTGTTGAAGGCGATCGTTCGCGATTGGCCGAAGGTGTTACGATGAGCCGTTATCCAACAGCGAGCACGCAGATCATTCCGCCGTTCTCTCTTTGGTGGATTGGAATGGTTCATGATTATTGGATGTATCGTGATGACGTTCAGTTTGTAAAAGAACGTTTAGCAGGAACGCGACAAGTGTTGTCCTTCTTTAATAATTACCAGCAGCAGGACGGGTCGTTGAAGAATTTGCCTTACTGGATCTTCACTGATTGGGTCGATCGTTCGGAGCAATCGAATTTTGTGAATAAGTGGAAAGATGGCGTTGGACCTATCGGCTCAAATGGAAATTCTGCAATCCTGGATATTCAATTATTATGGACATACCAGCTTGCCGCCGAACTTGAAGAGCAACTAGGTCTTAAAGATCTTTCGGCTTCCTATAAATCGCAGGCAATTCAACTCACCAAAACTATTCGCGAGAAGTATTGGGATGCATCGAAGGGAATGTTTGCCGACACACCGGAGAAAGATGTGTTCTCGCAGCATGCAAATTCATTAGCAATACTGGCGGGATTAGTGACGGGCAACGAAGCGAAGGATCTCGCAACGAAAACACTTGCTGATCAATCATTAGCCCCGGCGTCCATCTACTTCAAATATTACGTGCACCAGGCGGCTACGAAGGCTGGACTTGGCAATGATTACATCAAATGGCTTGCGAAGTGGGACGAGAACATAGCGATGGGACTTACAACATGGGCAGAGATGTCGAACGTTGCCGGCTCCCGTTCCGATTGCCATGCGTGGGGTTCGAGCCCTAATGTTGAATTGTACCGGGTTGTTTTAGGGATCGATAGCGACGGCGCTGGTTTCTCTAAAGTAAAGATCGAACCGAAGCTGGGTGACCTCACGAACATCAAAGGAACTATCCCTCATCCCAAAGGAGACATAACAGTATCCTATTCAAAAGATAAAAAAGGAAAGTGGATGATCTCTGCAGAGTCACCTGTGGGCGGCACTTTCGTATGGAACGGAAAATCATATCCCTTAAATCCTGGTAAGAATACAATAGACGTTAATTAATTCCCTCATGAGAAAACTACTCTTCATCATTACACTACTAGTTGTCTTTAATGCCAATGCGCAGGTAAAACTTCAAAACGTTTTAGTCGAGAACCGCAGCAATCCTGTTGGCCTCGATACAAAACAACCGCGCTTCTCATGGCAACTCGTGTCCGATAAAAAGAACGTAATGCAATCTGCATACGAATTGAAAGTGTTGGACGAAGGCAAGAAACAGGTGTGGACTTCAGGAAAAGTTACATCCGATCAGTCGGTGTTCGTTCCTTACGCAGGCCCTGCATTGACTTCAAACACGAAGTACACTGTACAGGTAAAGGTTTGGGACAACAGCAGCAAAGCTTCGAACGTAAGTGAAGGTTGGTGGCAGACTGCGCTCTTCGATAAGTCTGAATGGAAAGCAAAGTGGATCATGTCGGCACTCCCGGAAGATTCTACCTCACAACCGAGCCCGATGTTCAGGAAAGAATTTACGCCAACAAAGAAAGTTGCGTCAGCTACAGCATACATCACTGCACAGGGATTGTACGAAGCATACGTTAACGGAAAGCGTGTTGGTGATTCATATCTTACGCCAGGCTGGACTACGTATAACAAGAGGATCCAATACCAGCAATACGACGTAACATCGCTCCTCGCTTTGGGAAACAACGCTGTTGGCATCGAGCTGGGAAGCGGATGGTATCGCGGCTTCATTGGCTTTCCACAAGGACAACACAATGTTTATGGCAAAACTATCGCCGCTTTATTTCAACTAACGATCAAGTACACCGATGGAACTTCCGAATCTATAGGATCCGACGAAACATGGAAATGTTCAACGGGAAGTATCACATCTTCCGAGATCTATCATGGTGAATCGATCGACAGTCGCAAAGATCAGCCAGGCTGGACGAAGACAGGTTTCGATCAGTCGAAGTGGGTTGCAGTCAAGATCAAAGAAAATAACGACGTTAACCTGGTGGCTACATACAACGAGCCGATTAGAAAACATGAAACATTTAAGGTGGTTAAATTAATCACTACTCCAAAAGGTGAGAGTGTTCTCGACTTCGGTCAGAATCTTGTTGGTTGGGTGCAGGTGAAAGCAACAGGAAAAGCCGGTGATAAGATCTCGATCTATCATGCTGAAGTTCTCGACAAGGAAGGGAACTTCTATATTGAGAATCTTCGACCTGCGAAACAGAAAAATGAATACACGCTGAAAGGCGGAGCGGAAGAAACATTTGAACCTCACTTTACATTCCAGGGGTTTCGATACATAAAAGTGGAAGGATATCCCGGCAGTATAAAACCTGAAAACTTTACGGCAATTGCATTGTATTCGGATATGAAACCGACTGGTTCATTCACTTCGTCGAATCAACTCATCAACCAGCTTCAGCACAACATTCAATGGGGGCAGCGAGGTAACTTCTTAGATGTGCCAACCGATTGTCCGCAGCGTGACGAACGTTTGGGTTGGACCGGTGATGCACAGGCATTTGCAAGAACAGCCTCGTTTAATTTCAATGTCAATGATTTCTTCTCGAAGTGGCTGAAGGATCTTGAACTCGAGCAGATCAACGGTAGTGTTCCGTTTGTAATTCCCAATGTGATGGGAAGCGGAGCCGCTGGTTCTACCGGTTGGGCAGATGCGGCTACGATCATTCCGTGGGCTATGTACACTGCTTATGGTGACAAACGCATTCTCGAAAATCAACATGAGAGCATGAAGGCGTGGGTCGGTTACATGGAACGCAACAGCACAAACAATTTGTGGAATAAAGGATTTCACTTCGGCGACTGGTTGTTCTATCGTCCGTTCGATGACAACGATGGAAGGTCGGCTGTTACAGATAAGTATTTGATTGCACAGTGCTTCTATGCCAACTCGGTAGATATCGTTTTGAAATCGGCAACGATCCTTGGTAAGCAGGATGACGTTGCGAAGTATTCCGCTCTTCTTAAGAATGTGAAGGATGCTTTCGTTAAAGAGTATGTTACTCCAAACGGCCGCCTGGTTTCGGGAACGCAAACTGCATTCGTATTGGCTTTGAACTTCGACATGCTGCCGGAATCTATGCGCAAGCCTACAGCTGAACGACTTGTTGAAAATATTAAGTCGTATGACAATCACCTCACGACGGGATTCCTCGGAACTCCGTACTTGTGTCACGTGCTGAGCCGTTATGGTTATAATGATGTTGCGTATTCGTTGCTCTTACAAGAAACATATCCTTCGTGGTTATATCCGGTTAAGATGGGAGCAACGACTATCTGGGAACGTTGGGATGGCATCAAGCCTGATGGAACATTCCAGACTCCCGGAATGAACTCGTTCAATCACTACGCTTACGGCGCGATCGGTGACTGGATGTATCGTGTAGTTGCCGGCATCGATACAAAGGCAGACCAGCCCGGTTATAAAGGAATCACCATCAAGCCTACCATCGATGGCCGGTTGACTTCAGCGTCGGCCGAGTACCAGACGTACTACGGTAAGATCAGGTCGTCGTGGAAGATTGAGAATGGCAAGGTGTTGCTCGATGTAGAGATACCGGCCAATACGAAGGCGACGATCTACGTTCCCGGCGGCGAGACGGTTGATGTTGGATCTGGTACTTATTCTTACGTGGGCAGCCTGGCGACTCCCAACTAAGGTTTAAGGTTATAATCTATCATTATTACCCTCAGGGGTTATATTTTGAAATATAACTTCTGGGGGTTATATTTATAGTTTAGAGCTTATGATTGCTGTCTTAACAGGAGATATTGTTTCGTCGAGGAAAGCACCCGACAAGAAGTGGCTTGCAAGGCTCTCGGAGGTCATCGAAAAGAAGTCCAGCCTCAAGAAAGCTCCTAAATGGACTATTTTCCGTGGCGATGGGTTTCAAATCGAACTGCCGGAGCCTGAAAAAGCATTACAGGTGGCGCTCATCATACGCAGCGGACTAAGATCCGTGCCACAGCTTTTCGAGCAGGGAATCGATGCCCGCATCGGTATCGGCATCGGGGAGAAAGAGTTTACCGGGAAATCGATCAGTGAATCCGACGGCCAGGCATATCAATTGTCGGGAGGTGTGCTCGACTCGCTGAAGAACGACAAATATAAACTGCATATAAAAACGCCATGGCCGGAAGTCGATCTTGCGATAAACGTTGCATTACAACTGGCTAGTGTTGTTATTGACGACTGGTCGCTGGCAGAGTCTGAAATTGCATGGCTTTGGTTAACCGAAGGTAAGACCCAGGTAGAGATGGCGAAGAAATTGAAAATAACACAGCCGGCGATACACAAACGTTTTGCCGGCGCACACTTAAGTGAGATCTCCGACCTGTTAACGTACTATCATGATGTAGTTTCGCATCACACAAAAAGCCCGAAAAAATGATGGTGCTACTCGCCAAGCTTTTCATTGCGCACCTGGTTGGTGACTTTATTCTCTTCCGGAATAAAAGGCTGAAAGAAAAGGGCAAGCCGTTGTGGAAGTCGCGACGATTGCTGGCGCATTCTGTTGTCCATTTCCTCTTCGCGTGGATCGCGCTGGGATATATTAACTGGTGGGCATTTGCGATCGCTATCGGATTTTCTCATTACGCCGGCGACCTGATAATCAGAAACTGGTTATCGAGGCGTCCACAATGGGCGTTTGTGATCGATCAACTGTTTCATGGATTCGTGATCTTCGTTATTGCGGCTTATGCTTCGGGCGAAGATCCGTGGCTACAAACATGGTTAACACCACCTCATCTCACGTGGATCACGCTCGCGGGACTAGTCGCAGTTACGTTTCCGGCCGCTAAGTTTATAGAAGTATTCTTGTCGCAATGGCCGCCTGCTAAATCAGCCGACAAAGTTAAGGGGCTTGCGAATGCAGGTCTTTGGATCGGGATACTCGAACGCGTATTGATCTATATTCTAATAACAACAGGTCATTGGGAAGGCATCGGGTTCCTGCTTGCTGCGAAATCAGTCTTTAGGTTCGGCGATCTGTCCAACTCAAAAGACATATCGCTTACGGAATATATTATGGTGGGAACGTTCCTGAGTTTTCTGATAGCTATTGTGACGGGACTTTTTACTAATCATTTATCAGTATGATCAGGCGACTTACATTAATGATGCTGATGGGTTTACTCCTCAGCTCCTGCGCGCAGAAGGTCACGAAATTTTACCCGGAGATCATTCCAAAGCAGATGAACACGACGCTGGCGGTTGGTAAAGGTCAGCATAAGGTAAATCTTACTTATCTCGGGTGCGGCAACATGATCATCGAACAGGATGGTGACGCGATCATGACTGATCCGTTCTTCTCTAACCAGAAGCTTACGAAGGTGTTGGGAAAGATCAAGACGAAACCCGATCTGTATGAGCTTTGGAAAGGGAGAGTGCAATCGCAGGCTTCGAAGGGAATGGTAAGGGCGGCGTTGGTGTCGCATACACATTACGATCATGTAATGGATCTGCCCACGTTGCTGCAAGCACATTATTTTAATAAAATGGAAGTGGTGTACGGCAATAGCTACCTCCCGCAGATGATGGTGAATTTTTTGAAGGAAGGAGTGAGGATTGAGCCGATAAAGTTAAATGAGTGGGTAAATGTTACTCCAAACATTCGTTTCCTTCCCATCGAATCCAATCACGCGCCTCATACAAAACACAAACTCTACATGAGTGGCCCGCTGGATGCCGAATACTTCAAAGAGCATCTTGTGTGGCCCGATGCAAAACTGAAAGCACGCAAGTGGACCTTAGGCACCACGTATTCATTCCTTGTCGATTTCATCCAGGGCGACACGCTCCGCATGTTCATCCAGACATCTGCAAGTCAATACCCGTATGGTCGTCCTCCGAAGGAGGAGCTCCAAAAAAAGAAGGTCGATGTTGCAGTGCTCTGCTACGCTTCAACACCGAATGTGACTGATTATCCTAAAGCCATTGTAAATGACCTTAATCCTTCGAAGCTTGTGATCGTTCATTGGGAGGATTTCTTTCGTGAGCCTAAGTCGGACGACGATGTAAAGCTTGTGCGCAAGACCAACCCAAAAATAGCCCGGAAGCGTTTCGATGAGTTGAAGAAGAAAAAGGATTTCTTTGTGATGCCTAAGCCGGGCACAAAAATTCAGATAACGAAATAATTATGGATCCGCTGTCTCTCTTTTCTCTTAAAAATAAAACTGCAGTCATTACAGGTGGAACTGGCGTGTTGGGCCAGTCGATGGTGAAAGCGATCAGCGAAGCCGGCGCGAACGTAGCCGTGTTGGGCCGTCGCAAAGAAGCCGGCGATGAGTTGGTTGCGCAGTTGGTAAAAGCAGGAGGGAAGGCCGCGTCCGCCGACAGGCAGGCAATTTCAATAAAAGCCGACGTGCTTGAAGAAGATCAATTGAAAGTTGCGAGAGACATCGTGATCAAAGAATTCGGGTCTGTCGATATTCTCGTGAACGCTGCGGGTGGTAACATGCCCGGCGCTGTCGTTCAACCCGATAGTAATTTCTTCCAGATGAAGATCGACGACTTCCAGAAAGTTGTGAACCTTAACTTACTCGGATCGGTGTTGCCCACGCAAGTGTTTTGCGAGGACATGGCCAAAAGGAAGAAAGGAGTGATCATCAACATCGCATCAATGGCGGCACTGAAGATCATTACGCGTGTTGCAGGTTATTCGGCAGCGAAAGCTGCGATCGCAAACTTCACTGGTTGGTTAGCAGTAGAGATGGCACACAAGTATGGCGAAGGCATACGCGTGAACGCGATATCACCAGGATTTTTCTTAACGGAACAGAACAGAACGTTGCTCACGAATCCCGATGGTTCTTATACATCGCGCGGACAAAAGGTTATCGCACAAACTCCGTATGGAAGGTTTGGCAGACCCGAAGAGTTAATGGGAACACTGATCTTTTTATGTTCAGATGCGTCGGCGTTCATAACGGGAGTGAATATCCCGGTGGATGGTGGTTTTAGTGTGTATGCAGGAGTTTAGATAGATCTCGCGATACCTAATTCCAAGCCTCTCAATTCTGCCAATCCCCTCAACCTTCCGATCGCCGAATAACCAGGATACGTCTTCTTCTTCAGATCATCGAGCATCTGGTGACCATGATCGGGACGCATCGGGATCGATCTGCCAGTCTTGCGCATCAACAACACGATCTCTTTAACGACAGCAGGCATGTCTGCATCGCCACCGAGATGATCGGCTTCGAAGAAGTTTCCTTCACTATCGCGCTTCGTGTTTCGCAAATGGAGGAAGTAAATGTGTTCACCCAATCTCTTCACCATGCCGGGAAGATCGTTGTCGGCGCGAACGCCATACGAGCCTGTGCAAAAACACAGACCATTCGCCGGCGACGGAGCACAGTCGATGATCTCCTTTGCATCTTTTTCTGTACTTACAACGCGTGGTAAACCAAGTATCGGGAATGGAGGATCGTCGGGATGAATGGCGAGTTGAAGCCCGCTTTTCTCTGCAGTTGGAACTACCTGTTGCAGGAAATAAAACAAGTGCTCTTTTAATTTCTTCGCGTCAATGTGTTCGTAAGTCTTGAGTGCTTTGAGGATCTGTTCTTCGGTGAACCGTTCTTCGCTTCCGGGCAGACCGAGCAGCGCATTGCGATAGAGCGTCTCTTTCTCGTCGGCCGTCATTGTTTCGAAGCGCTTCTTTGCTTTGCTGATCTCGTCGGTTGTAAATTCCTTTTCCGCGCCCGGACGTTTTAAAATGAAGAGGTCGAATGCAACAAATGCAGCCTTCTCAAATCTTAATGCCTTACTGCCATCATCGAGTGTGAAGAACGGATCGGTGCGCATCCAATCGAGTATCGGCATGAAGTTATAAGTCACCACCTTCAATCCACACGCTGCAACATTCTGCAGGCTGACTTTATAATTCTCGATCCACTTTTGAAAACCGGGTGCTTGTTTCTTGATGTCTTCGTGAACGGGGAGACTTTCAATGACGGTCCACGTAAGGCCGGCAGCCTCGATGACATCTTTACGTTTGTTGATTTCTTCCTTCGTCCAGATCTCGCCAACAGGAGTATGATGCAATGCGGTAACAACGCCGGTACATCCGGCCTGTCGAATATCCGATAAACTTACTGGATCATTGGGACCAAACCAGCGCATCGTTTCCTCCATCTTCATAACTTCAGTGTTGAGTGTTCAATGTTCAATGTTCAGTGTTACCACCGCGGTCTTATTCCCGGAGCATAAGGATACTCCAACTTCATATAATATTCAAGAGATTTGTTGCCAACGTCGATGCCGGCAGGAACAGGGAGTTTAGAAAATGTTTGAAAGTAGAGGATGCAGGAGTGATGCCATAACTCGGCTTCATGTACTTGCCGGTCAAGAAGCATGCTGACATGCTGAAAGCGTTCAGGATCGAGATCTTGTTTTAACGAATGCCAGTGATCGCGCATTTTGTAGAGATCCTTGAGTCCTTTGTCATAACGTTCACACAATGGGATCCATACTTTATCCCATCCAACATGGTGAAACCACAGCAGATACTTCTCCTGATTATATACTTCGCTAGTATACTGAGCTACAGCATTACTTCCCGATTTCGTCCGATCAAAACCAATCCCGTTTTCATCAGCCTTATGATAATAGGTTGAAGTCCAATCGGCTCTCGACATCTTATCAACCCAGGGCCCGGGGCCATAATGATGATTAGCGCCCATGATGTGATGCAGTCCCAGCGGTGTCATATAGTTCACCAGCGTCTGATGTGACGAAAGCATGATGTTTTTGATGACTGTTTTAGTCTTGCCGGGAAATGTCAATTGGATCCATTCATCGCAGATGGCACTATCACTCAGATCATAATCCCACGCCAGTCTTCCAAAGCCATACCAGTTGGCTTGCCCGAAGATGTGTCCCGTCCAGTTCCTGTCGTTACCGATATTCGAAACGCCAGCCATTACACTTAACTTCGAATGATCGAACTCACTCAACGTCTCTTTCCACATCGTTGGCAGGTACACAAGATGTGTTGCCTGTCCTAAATACTCTTGCGTGATCTGAAACTCCATCGCCAGCTTTGTAGACTTCATTGCAGTAAACAAAGGATGATACGGTTCTCTCGGTTGAAAATCGACCGGACCGTTCTTCACCTGTACGATCACGTTATCATTAAACTTACCGTCGAGCGGCATGAACTCCTGGTATGCCTGCTTCGCACGATCGTCTGGTACATTGTTATCATATACGAACGCGCGCCACATCACGATGCCACCATGAGGCGCTACGACTTCGGCAAGCATGTTTGCGCCATCGGCATGAGTGCGATTGTAATTCTGCGGACCAGGCTGACCTTCGGAGTTTGCTTTCACGAGGAAGCCACCGAAGTCGGGAATGTATCGATAGATCTCGTCGGTTTTTGTTTTCCACCATGTACGGACTTCTGCGTCCAACGGATCGGCAGTTTTCAATCCACCGATCTCTATGGGTGCACTGAAGCGGGCTGTTAAAAATACTTTGATCTTATATGGTCTCAACAGGTCAGCAAGCACTTTAACTTTTTCGAGATAATCGGGTGTGATCAATCGTGCATTGGCATTCACATTCGTGAGCACCGTTGCGTTGATGCCAATCGATGCATTTGCGCGCGCATAATCAGTATAGCGTGGATCGATATATTCGGGCAACCGATGCCAATCCCAGATGGAAAATCCTGCGTAGCCACGTTCAACGGTCCTGTCGAGGTTATCCCAGTGATTGAGGATGCGTGTCTTTATTTTCGGACTGCTCACAATGTTCACGTTGGTGAGATCCGTTTCAGTCTGAAGTAATCGCAGGAAGTGAAACATACCATACAACTTGCCCGATTCGTCGGTGCCGGCAACGGCGATTACTTTCTTGTTGTTGATGGTGGTGTGAAAGATCGCGTAACCTTCTTTCTTATCAATTAATGAAGCGGGGACTGTAAGATTATGTGTGGCGAATGTGGTAAAGACCACAAGCTTGTCTTTAAGGGCTTTGGATTCGTATACCGGGTACCCGAGGAGTCCGTTCATTGCAACGTTCAGCTCCGCACGCATCACCGTGTCGGTGGGAGAGTTGCCATCGACGATCCATCCGTAGATGTGTTCGCGATATTGCTTGAGAAAGTGAGGGTTTTTTACTTCATCATAACGGAGCCAGAGGCGGTATCCGTCCTCGGCGAAAGAGGTTAGAGAAATAAAAAGAAGCAGACCTGTAAGGAGATTTCTCATGTTGTTGCGCAGAGTTGCGCGGAGGCTGCACAGAGGTTCGCAGAGTAATTTCTCTGTGCAACTCTGTGGCACCTCTGTGTAACTCCGCGGAATAACATCGAATGTATATTATTTTTTCCTAAGAGAAGACCCTCTTATGATGAGTTCATGCTGCAGCACGATCGTGTTAAGATTGGGCGGCGGAACATCTTTGAGTTTGTTTACGAGTGTGGTGGCCGCAACTTCACCCATCTCCGTTCCCGGATAATTGATGGTGGTGAGATTGGGTTCGATCACTCGCGAGATAGGATCGTTATTGAAACCAACGACAGCAATATCATTCGGTACATCTACACCTGCGAGCTTGAGTTCACGAACGATGGCGACACCAGAAGTGTCGTTGGCTGTGAAGATGCCGTCGGGACGTTTCGAAAGTTTGAGCAATTGCTGTGCGGCTTCGGCGCCTTCCTGGTCGGAAAGGTTGTTGCTGATCACGAGCGACTCGTCGTGCTCGATCCCTTTTTCTTTACACGCCATGATCTGTCCTTTGAGACGATCGGCGTAAACGTTCCTGTTCATACTTCCTCCTACATGGGCTATGCGCTTGCATCCCTGGTCGATCAAATGAATGGTGGCGTCGTAGCCGGCCTTCACGTTGTCGATCACGATGCTGGTGCAACCGGGAGTTTCTATTACGCGATCGAAGAAGATGAGTGGGATCTGTTTCTTCAGGAACACATTGAAGTGTTCGATGTTCCTGGTGTCGTAGGAGAGGGAGATGAGCAGGCCGTCGACACGGCTGTTGAACATCGTGTTGGCGTTGGCGATCTCTTTTTTGAAGAGCTCTTGTGATTGTCCGATGATTAAGTTGTAGCCGGCGTCGTTGGCGACTTTCTCCATGCCGGAGATGACGGTGGACATGAAGTAGCTGTTGAGCCGGGGTACGATGACGCCGATGGTGTTGGTGCGTTTGCGTCGGAGGTTGGACGCGAACGTGTTGTGTTGGTAGCCCATTTTGCGGGCTGTTTCTACGATGCGCTTTTTCGTATCTTTTCGTAGACCGGGGTGGTCTTTGAGTCCGCGGCTGACGGTGGCGGGAGATACGTTAAGGACTTCTGCGATGTCGTAGATGGTGACTTCTTTGGTCTGGCTCATTTCAATCGCTTGCATGGCAAATTAATCCGTATTTTGAATAATTCCGCATCTTTTTATAAAAATCTCTGTAATCGGTTGCACAAATGTCCAAAGGCTGTAGATTGAATGAAATCGATGGGTTTCGGAAGAATGATGTAAAGTGCTGATGAAACGAATCATAACCCTCCTGATAATAATATCAGCCAGTTGTTCGAAGCCCTCGAACGAATTCAGATTTCAAGACACATCATTAACCTTCGAAGACCGTGTAGACGATTTAGTCGGCAGGATGACCCTCGAAGAGAAAGTCAGCCAGATGATGAACGCTTCACCGGCCATCGAGCGCCTCGGCATTCCTCAATACAACTGGTGGAGTGAAGGACTTCATGGCGTTGCCCGCGCCGGCCTCGCTACTGTATACCCGCAAGCTATAGGCCTCGGTGCCACGTGGGACGAGCCCATGATGTTCGATGTTGCCAACGCTATCGGCGACGAAGCCCGTGCGAAGCATCATGATTTCGTTAAGCATAACAAAAGATTCTTATACCAGGGACTCACATTGTGGTCTCCTAACATCAACATCTTTCGCGATCCGCGCTGGGGCCGCGGACAAGAAACGTATGGCGAAGATCCTTACCTCACGGGACGACTCGCTGTTCAATTTGTGAAAGGTCTCCAGGGCGACGATCCCAAATATTTCAAAACCATTGCAACGGTAAAACATTTTGCTGTCCACAGCGGGCCTGAACCGGAACGACATGTCTTCGATGCACAAGTTGATGAGAAAGATTTTCGTGATACATACCTCTCGCAATTCGAGATGGGTGTGAAGGAAGGCAAAGCATACTCTGTGATGTGCGCATACAATCGTATCAACGGTGAAGCTTGCTGCGGAAGCGATCACCTGCTCACGAAGATCCTTCGCGAGGAGTGGGGCTTCAACGGGTACATTGTTTCCGATTGTGATGCGATCGTAGATATCTATAAAGGCCATAAGATCACACAGACTCCCGAAGAAGCCGCAGCGCTTGCTGTAAAGTCGGGCTGCGACCTCGAATGTGGTAAAGTGTATGATGCGCTGAAGAAAGCCGTCGCCGACAAGATCATCAGTGAAGAAGAGATCAATACAGCAGTGAAGCGTTTATTCATGGCAAGGTTCAAGCTCGGCATGTTCGATCCCGACAACGAAGTGAGGTATGCACAGATCCCGTATAGTACTGTAGATAGCAAGGAGCATCGTGAACTTGCGTTAGATGCCGCCAGAAAGTCGATCGTATTACTGAAGAACGACAAGAGCACATTGCCATTGAAGAAAGACATTGGAACGATTGCTGTGATAGGACCTAATTCAGATCAATGGCTGATGTTACTCGGAAATTATAATGGCGTTCCTGCTGACCCAATCACCCCACTAAGAGGCATTCGAGAGAAAGTATCGTCGAAAACGAAAGTATTGTATGCGCAAGGTAGTCCGCTTGCCGATGGCATGCCTTTGTTTGAAACTGTTTCTGCCGACGTACTCAGTTACAACGGAAAGCCCGGGTTGCTGGTAGAATACTTTAACGATCACGAGATCGGAGGCAAGCAACCATTGTATTCGGAGACTTCAACAGCACTGGATGCCAACTGGAAGAACAAAGCTCCGCGCGAAGACCTGGACGACGACAACTTTGGTGTTCGCTGGACCGGGGAGATCACGCCGAAGGAAACAGGCGTATACCAGGTTGGAATTATATCGACATGCAACACGAAATTGTTTATGGGCGATACGATCATCGCAAAGACTGTTTATCACTTTCGTGACGAATACGGTGATCCGCGTTTGAGAAAATCGGCGCCTATAAAATTAGAAGCCGGCAAATCATACAAGTTTAAAGTCGAGGCGGGAGAGACGTTTGCCGATGCGCAGGTTCAGCTGGTGTGGGACCTTCTCGGCAAAGATGAGATCACTAAGCTGAAGAAAGAAGCGGTTGAAACCGCGAAGAAGTCGGACGTTGTGGTGATGTTCATGGGCCTTACTGCGCGGCTTGAAGGTGAGGAGATGGATGTGGCGATAGAAGGCTTCCGCGGTGGTGACCGTACTTCGATCGATCTTCCGAAAGTTCAACAAGATCTCATCAAAGAAATTCACAAGCTTGGTAAACCTGTTGTGTTGGTGTTACTGAACGGCAGTGCACTGGCGATCAATTGGGAGTCGAAGAACATCCCTGCTATCGTTGAAGCATGGTATCCTGGACAGGCTGCAGGACAGGCGATAGCAGATGTGTTGTTCGGCGATTACAATCCTGGTGGAAAGTTGCCGGTTACATTTTATAAGTCTGCGGATGATCTTCCGGCCTTCGAAGATTACCGTATGAAAGGAAGGACTTATAGATTCTTCGAAGGGGAGCCGTTGTACCCGTTTGGCTATGGTTTGAGCTACACATCATTCAGCTACAAGGATCTGAAAGTTGATGGCATGAAGGTTTCAGTTAATGTAACGAATACAGGCAAGTCAGATGGTGACGAAGTGGTACAAGTGTATGCATCGGGAACACTCGCTGCTTTTAAGCGTGTTCATTTGAAAGCCGGAGAGTCAACGACTGTTGACCTTGAGATGAAGAATCTTAAACCGGGAGATTATTCGATTTCGGTAGGAGGTGGGCAACCGAGGTATGCTCAGAATTTAACGACTTCGAAGTAAGCCCTCTTTGGCTTGAGTTGTTGATCGAAAAGTAACGGATAATTCTTTCGTCCTTTTACAGGAAAATTATCGAGCCAGCTGTGCCTGTCGCTTACGTTCCAGAAAGTAACACCGGTGATGTATTTCTTATTGCTCCGGAAGAACTCGAAAAGAGACTTGTAGAGAATAATTTGGCGTTCTTCCATTTCGGGAGTGTAATTACTTTGTGGATCAGATTTGTGATGATAAACTGAGACGTCGAGCTCAGTGATCTGAACAGGCAAATGAAACTGGGTAAACATCGATGTTGCTTCCTCGATGTCGGCGATTGATGAGTTGATGGACCAATGTCCCTGTATACCAATTCCACCGATGGGTTCACTCGCACTAATAAGCTTTTGTATTAGCTTATTAATACCCTGGCGTTTAGGAGCAGATTCCATATTGTAATCATTATAGAAAAGAATTGCATCGCGATCTGCTTCATGAGCGTATTCAAACGCTTTAGCTATGTAATCTTTTCCAATGATCTTATACCATTGTGACTCTCTATAATTTCCATCATCATCAATGGCCTCGTTCACAACATCCCAGGCATAGATCTTTCCTTTGTAGTGTGAAACAACAGCGGTAATGTGCTCCTTCATTCTCTGAAGAAGGATCTCCTTTGTAGCATCTTTAAATACCCAATCAGGCGTTTGACGATGCCACACCAGGCAGTGACCACGCACTTTTAGATTATTCGCTTGCGCGAACGCAACAATCTTGTCGGCCGCTTCCCAATCATAACGGCCTTCTTCGGGATGGATCTTCTCCCACTTCATCACATTCTCTGCTGTGAGACTGTTGAATTGACTTTTGATCAATTCGGCTTCATCGCCAGTTAATGATTGCGGTGTAACTGCAACGCCAATTGGAAAGTAATCCTTGTAATAATCTTTAAGCCCTTGTCCGAAGCCGGATACGCTTAAGAGTATCGCTAGTGCTATTATGTTACTTCTTAGAAGCTTCAAGGGCCTGTGTTGTTGTGTAATATTTCGCAAGCATGTTCGGAACTTCCCATGCAGGGATGTTTCCATTCTTCAGGTAATTGATATAATTCTCTGTAACACGACCGAAGTGTGCTTCGTGGCCTTCCTTATAGCTGTCGGGAATGGTGACAACCCAGCCTGCCTTGTTTTTCTCGAGCGCAATACCGGGATATTTTTCGGAGAGCTTCTTAAAGTTATCGACAACAGCTTGTTCGTAGATCTTGTCGGGTTTACCAACAGGCTCGATGTACAACGTCACCTTATATTGCTCTTCTTTTCCCTGTTTGATAAGAAGGTTCGCTTTCGTTCCGCGCATTGATGAATAATGAGTGTCACCGGCACCGTCTTTCGATTCGTAATACCAGATCACCGACACCCTCGCGTTCACACCGCGCAGCTTGTAATTGATCTCCCCGTTACTCGATACTTTGAGGATCGAATCCGACACTACATCCTTCTTCAGGTATTCCGGGAATGCATCGAGCTTCGTAATGGTCTTGAAACTGCTCAATGGAATGTCGGTTGTCCAACGGCGCGCTGAATTGATGCTGATATCTTTTTTATAATCCAGTGCCTGTTCGGGGAACGCTTCCCATTGTACGAGATCGACCAAATGGGTTGTTACATCAACAACTCCTTCGCCTTGTTGTGCGGGATCGAGAAACCACGCCGGCCTGGTTAGCACGCTTCCCGAAACATATTTATAGAAATGATGAATACTTTCTTTTGTGATCGCAGGATTCTCGGGTGTGCCTTTTTCGAGTTCGCCGAAGATTGCCGGTATCATCGACAACTCCCGTTGAAGCATGGTAGTGATCTCGAAACGCTCCGTCATGATATCGTAAAGCAATAACTTATTCTTGCCGGCAACATCGAACGCTTTCTTTAGTTGATCGAAACCCGCCGCATCGATCGCCATCGGCTTATCGGCATAAACATTCAGACCCGCCTGGAGCGACTTCAATATGTATTCAGTCTTGCGTTGATTATTGCCCGACAACACAACGACATTGCCGTGTTTCTCCTCGATCATTCTTTCCAGGAAATGATCGCCGGAGAAGAGCACTTCATTCCAACGTGTCGGATCGTCGGCGCGAGTGTTAAACGCAGCGATACGATCGAGATGCATCTTCAGATCAGGTCCTTCGGGCGCATACACATGTACGGTGCTGTCCACATCGGCATACATCACCTTTTGCACAAGCGCAGCGTGAAAGTGACCAGGGTCGAGTGTTATAAGGCGAACAGGTTTGCTGGGTTTTTCTTCCACGGCCGACCTGGGACTACAGGAAAGAATTGATAGAAGACTTATGAAGAAAAGAAGTCTGAACATGAAAAATGTGTTTTACCAAAGATAAGATAGTTTCTAGTTTCTTTGAGGTCGTGAAAGCATGCTGTTTGCCTCGTCATCATTCTTAAAACGTTCAGTCTTCGGATCCCAATAGATTTTCCTTTTCACCTTCATGGCGATGTGATGTAGCAAACATGTTGTACATACGCGATGTGCGATCTCTACATTCGTGATAGGGGGCTTGCGCGACACAACCGATTCGAGCCAGTTGAGATGGTGATTAGAGCTTTCGTATAAATGAATTTCTTTCGGACCGATCACAGACTTGATGATGTTTGGATCGCTGGCATCGATCGGCTTCACGCCTTCGGTGTTAGCAACGGGATCGCTTCCGGTTACATTATAGTTACCACGAGTTACAAAGATCCATCCGTCACTTCCTTCGAACTTAATGCCATTCGGCAGCTCGTTAGTAACGACCATCTTCACGCCATTGGCATACAACGCTTCGGTGCGAAAGATGCCATGCACATCCCAAAGACCTTTTGTCGGGAACTGTGCTTCGCCCCAGATCTCAACAGGACTCGTGTACTCGGTGTCCATTCCCCAATGGGCTGAATCAATATGATGTGAACCCCAACCGGTGATCATGCCGGCGCCGAATTGTTCACAGCGAAGCCAGCCTGGCCGGTCGTAGCCTTCCTGCGGATGAACCCGCTTTTCTGTGTAATACACAAATGGAGTTGAACCAAGCCACGCGTCGTAGTTGAGATTCTTCGGAACCGGCATCTCTGCTTCATCGTCACCAGAAGGATCTCCGGGAAGACCAACATAAACTGTCTGCAGCTTGCCAATCCGTCCATTCCGAACGAGCTCCGCAGCATACCTGAACTGCGGTGACGATCGTTGCTGGCTTCCGATCTGGAAGATCCGCTTCGATTTCGAAACCTCGTCTGCCATCGTGCGACCTTCTGCTATCGTGAGCGACGTTGGTTTCTGAAGATAGATGTCTTTCTTCGCGCGGGCGGCTGCTACTGCAATGCGTGCATGTTGATGATCGGGTGTACTGATCACAACGGCGTCGATATCTTTATTGAGCAACAACTCATGGAAGTCGTTGTATACTTTCACACCATCGTAAGACTTGCCGGTTTTCTTCGTATAGAATTCGTTAACGAGGATCTTTCCTTCTTCGGCGCGTTTCGAATCGAGGTCGCATACGGCAACGATCTGCCCGATATCGGTATTCCAAACGCCGGGCATGTCGTGAACGCGAGAGATGCGACCGGTGCCGATCATTCCCACGTTTACCCGGTTGCTCGGTGCAAACTTTCCAAACACCGAAGCAGGCACGATACTGATCGATGCAATAACAGACGCCTGTTTGATGAAAGATCTCCTCGATATCATATCCCTTTTATTTAAGTGATTCGTCGCGCGTTGTTGCGTAAGCTTTTGAATAGTTTAATTTCTTAAGGCTGCCGGCAACCCATTTCATCCCGCTGAAGACGTGTGTCATGAACATCTGATCGGAATAATCCATCTTATCGTGGCCGAGTGCCGAGATCCAGATAGTTCCGCCATCATAATATTGATACCATGCAGCGGGATACAGCTGATCATACGGACCTTTCGAGAGCTTCACTCTTGTACTATCTTTTGGATTCAAGGTTGTAAGATCCTGTGCCATAACAGCTCGAATGCCGGGATACATCTCTTTCACAAAATAACATTCGTCATTGCGCTCCCATTTACCTGGAATTCCCTCCATCGAAGGATGACTCTTGTCGATAACCCGTACGGTGTACTTTTGAAAATTCGGGTGCCAGTCGAATGATCCGCCGAGCATCTTCTTGAACCAGTCCCACTTTCGTTCTGTACCGACTACCGAATGAAGTCCAACGAAACCACCGCCGGCTTCTATAAATCTTCTGAAGGCGACACGTTGCTCGTCGGTGTCGAAAATATCCTGGTTAGTACTTGGAAAGACGAGCATGTTATAGTTACGAAGGTTCTCATCAGTAAACTTCGAAGGATCGTCGGTGACATCGGCGATGAAGCCGTGCTCCGAAGCAAGCTTCTGCAATGCAGTTACAGCAAATGGAATATTGTCATGAACATAACCTTTACCATTTTTTGTGTAAACAAGGACATGTACGGCTTTCCAATCGAATGTTTCCCCGAAATATCTTTCTGAGTACGAGATGAAAATCGGCCAATTAGGGCCTGGAGTATGTCCGGCGGTATGTTGCCTGAAAGCGATCTCTCCACTCATCAAACCGGTTTCAATTGCAGGAAACTCCGTCGTTCCGAGATCTTTCTTTCCCAATAATTTATATACTGGCCCCGCGTAAACTCCCGCGAGGAACATTCCCTTCGCATCACACCATTCATCTCCTTTATCGCCTACACTTATGAATACTGGTCGCGGTGCGCAAAGGGCAACGAGATCATGAGCATCGATCGGCAGATCGCTGGCTGTTAACGGTCCTGCGTACTTTATAAAATTTCCGGCCATCCAGTGATATTCACCCGAGCCCGCAACATTCTCGAGTAACTCACCAAAATTTCTTCGGTACAAACTCAAGCCTCCTTCACCGGAAGAGCTCACGAATGCAATTGCAAATCGCGGATCATAGGCCATTGCAACAACGGCAGCTTTTCCATAACGCGAATGTCCTTCGATGCCCACACGCTTCGCATCGACGCTGTTGTCGGTTTCAAAATAATCCAGCGCCCTGCTCGCACCCCATGCCCACGCACGAAGCGCTCCCCAATCATCTGGCTTGCGAGGTTGTCCTTTATTTGTCAATCCAATAATTCCTTGAGTAAGGCCTGCGCCATTGTCGGCCTGTATGCTAACGGGAACGACCTCGGCGTAGCCCCAACCTTTTTTCAGAAGAAGATCTTTAGCTTCGGAAGTTATACCCGGTCTGCGCCAGACAAACTCCATGATCAATGGAACAGGTTGCTTCGAACCGGAAGGAGTGAAGAGTGTTAAATCAAGATCTACGTTAATAGATGGGAATGATGAATTATCCGCATGACCGATCAGTTTTTTAGCGATCACCCCCGAAGTATCAACAGTACTTACAACTTCCCAATTGATCTTCGGAACATCTTTCGGTACACGACCTAAAATTTCTTTATCGAAAGCTTCCACGACCTCCGGCCGGCGTTTACTCCACCATTGCTCTTCCGTAGTCACCTTCTTTCCATTCTTCAACACGAGCGGATCGGGAAGTTTTTCTATAGGCATCACTTTCGATTCATCGTAGTTGGCGGCATTCGGCGCAGTTGCATCGCGACCATTAGCGCCCTGTCGTATCGACTTGATGCCGAGAAGAGTCATGGTTCTCTTATGATCTTCTTCAGTGGTGAGATTTTGCGCCTGCGCAATTAATGATGCAGTGGTAAAAAGTATTATTAGGAACTTCATGTCTTAATATAAACAAAGAGTCCGACCAGCGCCGGACTCTTTGACAGACAATCAATAATTTGGGTTCTGCGGATAAGTACCGCCAGGACTCGTCGGATCTACAGCTCCATCGAGTTGTATCTGCGGTATTGGCCGCAGTATGTTGAAGTCGGCAGGGTTGGGAAGAACCTGCGCTGTTCCTGTAATCGTGCCATCTGCGTTAATGGTACCGGGGGCTGCGGGCCTGTTGTTATAGTTCTTCACCCGCTCAACCAGCTTCCCGGTCCTCACGAGATCAAACCAACGCATCTGCTCACCAGCCAATTCCCTGGTGCGCTCATCAAGAATGTAATCGATGCCGTTGGTAGTAAGATCGGTGAGAGTATTAGCAGTCATTGTTGAAACAGCACCTGCGTTAGCGGCTGCCCTTGTGCGAACAACGTTGATCATATCGGCAGCATCACCTGTCCTGTTGAGCTTCAGCAATGCTTCGGCGGCGATCAAATAAGTTTCAGCAAACCGGTGTACGATAAACGGCCGAACCGAAGTCGTGTTAGGATCGCCACCCGCAGGCGAGCCTGCGCGGAACTGTGTCGCATCGTACTTCTTCAACGAGGGGAAATACTGGTTCTGCACATTGTATCCGCCGTAAGCCGTGAATGTATTCGCCGATCCGAAATATGCTTTCGGAGAAGTTGCAGTTTCTGGGAAGAACAGCACGTATGATTTCTTATCCTTCCATGGCATAAACTTGCTGACAAGATGGTTCGGTACCATGAAGATTGCCGTATCTCCGATAGCCAGCTTGGCCTGTCCTGCAACAGCTGGTATCAACGTGCCACCGTTATTCTTCTGTGTTACCGCACCTGCTGTTACATCGGCAGCAGTCCACGCAGGATTCAACGTTGTTGTTGAGTTACATTTCCAAACTGTTTGAAACGATTTATCGTAACGTGAGTCATTGACCTTATCGCCAAACGCCGTGTTCATCAACCAGTCAGTTGGTTTGTAACGAACGAAGGGACGACCATTCGCAGCATCGCGGATCATTCCGGGCATATTCGTCACATACAACATTCGGAAGAAATAATTACTTCTGTTCTGACGCAACGCATCTTCGCCACCGGCAAAACCATTGTTGTTATTAAACGTCTGGTTGTTGTCGATCCAGTCTACCTGGAACACAACTTCGGCGTTGTATTCGTTTCCTTCCTGGTGAACACTTTTGTAGTCTGGAAGAAGCGACACACCGTAAGTTGCTTTGTTGGTGATCAGCTTGTTCGCCGTGTCGAATGCACTCTGGAAGTCGGACGCCTGCGCTGCCGTAGACCATCCGCGTGTGAGGTAGGCTTTCGCCAACAAATGAAGCGCGCTCGCTTTCCATACACGACCCTGTGCCGAAGGTCTGTCGGGCAATTCATTCGAAGCTTCTTCAAGATCTTTAATGATCGCTGCCCAGCAATCTGCCAACGGTTCGCGATGTGCAACATTGGTAGGAGTAGTGTTGAACTTCAGGGGACCAGAACCAAGATCTAACGTTACACCACCGAAAGTACTAACCAGTATAAAGTACCAGTGGGCACGCAGATACTTGGCCTCTGCAAGCAGAGCTTTCTTCTGGTCGTCCGTAATTCCCTGAACGTTACTACCTATTTCTATTATACCATTGCAAGTGTTGATCGCACTGTAAGCCCTGTTCCATGGTGTTTGCAGGTCGCCACCTTTGCCATCATTCATAGCGGCATTGAGTGTGGAGCCATAAATATTCAATGGAGGGTTCGTTACCTGCTGACCATGTGTGAACTCATCAGTGCCGTAAACAGAAAGATTCATTCCGCCTTCTGTACCATAATAATATTTGAAAGAAGAATAAACCGACGTGAGACCTGCATTGAGACCAACTACAGTTTGGTAGTAGTTTGGTGTAAGTGCATTTCGTGGTTCTTCTTTAAGGATGTCACTACAACTTGTTATAGTGATGATTAAGATAAAAATATAGATGTGTTTCATGTCTGTATCAATATTTGATGTTAACACCAACGATGAATTGCTTCGTGGGAGGAGTGTTCGGTTGAACTGTAACACGGTTGTTCCATCCCGGTGCGTTCGATCCACCGAAGCCCGTTGTTTCCGGATCAACACCGCCTTCTTTCACGTAAGGAGAGAAGAATGCTTTGAATGGATTCGACGCCTGAGCATAAACTCTCAGGCTTCCGATGCGTGTCTTCTCCAACCATGTTTGAGGGAAGTTGTAACCGAGTGTCATCGTCCTGATCTTAAGGTAAGTTGCATCGAAGTAACCGAGCGTTGAACCAAATACAGGCTGTTGTGCCTGGCCGGGACGAGGATATGCATTCGTTGGATTGTCCGGGGTCCAATAGTCGACCTTGGGTCCGTTCCTTCTTCCTTCGAGTGTATTGAAGGGACTGTTCGAATTAGCCTGGTAGAGTGTGCTCACGAGCATTCCACCAACCTTTGCAAACATCACAACATCGAGTGTGAAATTCTTAAAGCCGAAGCGATTGGTGATGCCACCTTGCCATTTCGGCTGAAGAGATCCAAGGATCTGGCGGTCGTTGGCGTCGATCTTACCATTGCCATCGTGATCTTCCACTTTGATGTTCCCGGGTTTGAAGCCACCCATCGTAGTTGCTGCAGTCTCTTCGCCAGTTTGCCAGATCCCGATCTTCCTGTAGTCGAATATGGCATCGATGGGCTGACCAACATACCAACCGTTCGTTGCATCGATCGTCACACCGCTTCCAAGTTCAGTGATCTCACTCCTGTTGAGAAACCAGTTCACATCGGCCGACCAGCTTAAGCCGCCTTGTGTTTTACTTTCGAGGATCACACCGCTGAGTGTAAGCTCGATACCCTTGTTCTGCACCTTACCAATGTTCTGCTGAACAGATGCAACGCCGGATGTTGGCGGCAACGCACGGTTCTGCAATACATCGGTTGTAAGTGATTTATAAAACTCTGCCGATCCCGTAAGCCTGTTGGTCCACAACCCGAAGTCGAGACCAAGATTGTAAGTTGTTGTGAACTCCCATTTCAAGTCGGGATTTGGCATCGATGTAACGGCATATCCGAATGAACCGGCTGACGGACCGAAGTTGTACGGCATCTTTCCGAGAGCTCCGAGTGACGAATAAGGATTGATCGCCTGGTTCGAAGTTCTTCCTGCACCGAAGCGCAATTTCAGATTCGAAACTACAGCCACGTTACTCATAAAGTTTTCTTTATGAATATTCCACGCAACAGCGGCAGCAGGATAATTGAAATACTGGTGACCAGGAGCGAGTCGTGAAGAACCATCGCGACGTATCGTTAGTGTCGCTATGTATTTGTCTTCATAGCTGTAGTTGGCGCGCGCCATGTACGATATCAAACCGCTCTTCGCATAGTTTCCGCTTAAACCGGTAGGTGTGTTGGCAAGGCCGAGGTTGTAATACAATGTATAGTCGGAGGGAAGATCCTGTGCCGACATACCGCTTCCGTATGTTTCAACCTGCTGACCGCTGAATAATGCTGTAACGTTGAGGCGATGCTTTTCTGCGAATGTCTTTTCGTACACCAACAGGTTTTCAACCGTATAGCTCGATGCAAATTGATTTGTTACCGTAGCCGTATTCGCCGCTCCGTTCTGGAATGGTGTTTCCGATCCATAGTAAGCTCCGTAGTTATCAGTAGAGAAATCGAGACCAACGTTGATCCTGTATTTCAGACCGTCAACGATCTTCACTTCACCATACAATGCATTGAATGTTCTTAAGCGACGACGTTGCTGACGCCATGAATCGCCATTGCGGAGCAACAAAGGATTTCGTGTTGTTGCATCTATACTTCCTGTTGCAGGAAGATTGTATACAGAACCATCGGCATTGTAAGCATTGTACAACGGACTCAGTGTTAACAGCTGGAACATCGGGTTGGCGTTTTCACCATCGTTGATGTTCAAAGAGTTTTGTGTACTCAAACCGATCTTTACACGCTCGCCGATGTTTTGATCGACACGGCCCGACAATGAATAACGTGCATAATCCTGCCCCGGCATTACCGTTGTCTGCTTGAGGTAGCCTGCAGAGATTGAATACTTTGTTTCATCGGTACCACCGGCAGCCGCTATTGAATGGCTGGTGATATAACCTTTCTTATACATTTCCTTTTGCCAGTCTGTCTGATTGCCGGCTGTGAGGTTAGCTGCTTCATCGGCAGTTGGTGCATAGGAAGCTCCTGCTTTCACCGCTTCTTTCCTGAAAGCATCGAACTCTTCGCCATTGTAGAGATCATACTTGCCTACAACTGAAGCAACTCCATAGTAGCCATCGTATGAAAGAACCGGTTTGCCCTTCTTACCCTGGCGGGTGGTAATGAGAATAACGCCGTTAGAACCTCTCGATCCGTAGATAGCTGTTGCCGAAGCATCTTTAAGGATGTCCATCGATACGATGTCGTTCGGGTTCAGGTCGTTGATCGTACCATTAAATGGAATACCATCGACAACGATAAGAGGATCATTGTTCGGAGGATTGGGATTGTTGGGATCCGTTGTATTTCCGAGCGAACGACTTCCGCGGATACGAATAACGGGAGCACCGCCTGGGCGCGACGATGTGTTTTGAATGTCGATGCCCGCAACACGTCCCTGTAAAGACTGTGTGATGTTAGAAACCGGGACCTCACGAATGGCTTGCTCGGACAGTTGTCCCATGGCGCCGGTGATGTCGCTCTTCTTCTGAGTGCCATAACCGACTACAACCACTTCGTTGAGTTGTTCGGCGCTGGGCTGCATGGTGAGGTCGATCGTTGTGCGTTCGCCGACTGTGAGCTCTTGCGAGCCGTAGCCGATGAAAGAGAACACGAGGACGGCGTTGTTGTCGGCAACGGAAATGTTGTAAAGACCATTGGCGTCGGTGGTTGTACCATTGGATGTTCCCTTCACGACGATGTTGACGCCGGGCATTGCGTTGCCGGCTTCGTCTGTGACGGTACCTTTAACGAGCGATTGGGCGAGGGCAGGGGTGGAGAGGATGATGCCCAGGAAAAGGACGATGCTCATACAAAACGAGCGCCTTCGAAGCGACGTTTCCGTGCGTCGGGGCGAAGCTTTTTTGATCAGTAGAGGTTTATGTTTCATAAGCGGATGTGAATTGATGTAGAACTAAGTTCTGTTTTCAGGAACAATTATGCAACCGATTGCAAGAAATATTTCTTAAAAATCTCTCAAACGCTATAAAATCGAATGAAATCAATGCAACCGATAACTAATGAAATCGCTTACATATATAGTCAAAGTGACAATTAGGGAACTTTTTGAAGTGGCTGCTTACCTTGGCGAAAACATTAAATACATGCGGCTTATACCTCTGCTTCTCATCATTTCTTTTCCCCTTTTATCACAAAACCTAAAGTCAGGCGGCGCCCTCAAACCCGAGCAAGCCATCATCGACATCCGGCATTACTCGGTCGACCTCGCCGTCGATCCCGCGCAGCAAACCATCAAAGGATCAACTACCATTAAGATGAAGCTCACGGCAACTTCGTCCGTGATCCTTCTCGACTTCTGGCACGGCCTCAAGACCGAAAGCGTAACGGTTAATAAGAAGTCAGCCACTTTCGATCATACCGACGGCGATGAACTGATCATTAAAAGCACCAAGCCGTTTGCACCGGGCGACTACGAAGTGAAAGTGACTTATGGAGGTAAGCCAAGCATTGCAACAAACCCACCGTGGACAGGCGGATTCCAGTGGGCGAAAGACGGGCAGGGAAATCCCTGGATCGCGATCACCTGCCAGGGCGAAGGAGCAAAGATCTATTTCCCATGCAAAGATCACCCGAGCGACGAACCGAACGAAGGTGCCGATATGAACATCACGGTGCCAACAGGATTAACGGTTGCTGCACCAGGACTATTGAAGAAGGTGAAAGACAATGAAAATGGAAAAGGCACAACCACATTCCATTGGAGCACGAAGTACACCATCGCCAACTATTGCATCGTATTCAATGCAGGCAAGTACAAAAAAGTAAGTCGTACCTATACAACTGTTGATAACCACCAGGTGCCGATCGACTTTTATATTCTCGAAGAACATGCAGACCAGGCCAACCGCTTGCTCGACTTCGTAGAACGTTCGTCGCATGTACTCGAAAAGTATTTCGGAGAATATCCATGGGTGAAAGAAAAGATCGGTATCGCGGAAACGCCGCACCTGGGCATGGAGCACCAGACCATGATCGCCTATGGTAATAAGTATAAGTACACGCAGTTAGGCGGAAAAGATTTCGACTGGTTGTTTCATCACGAGTTTGGTCACGAATGGTGGGCAAACAAGGTAACTAACAAGTACTGGTCCGACATGTGGATCCAGGAAGGTATCTGCAGCTTCGGCGATGCATTGTTTACCCGCGAGATGGAAGGAGAGGATGCGTTCCTCGCAAGGATGCGTCAGACCGGAAGAGCTACAAGAAATGAGAAACCCGTGGTGCCCGATTCAACAGCGAATTCGGATGAGGCCTATCAACCGGACATTTATGGCAAGGGTGCGTTCTTCATGCATTCGTTGCGATATGTTATCGGCGATAGCATCTTCTGGCCAACATTGAAGAAGCTTGCGACAGATCCGCGATATACTTATGATAACACTGTTACCACTAATGATGTTGAGAAGCTTTTCTCGAAGGCGTCGGGAGAAGATCTGAAGCCATTCTTCAACTTCTACTTACGCACTATCAATAAGCTTGAAGTTGACGTGAAGCAGAAGAATGACAAAGAATACATCGTGAAGCTTACGAACTACGACAGTACACTTCCTATCGACGTAAGTGTTGATGGCAAGATCGAACGCAAGATCGTTAACAAGACCGGCATCTCGATCATCTCACCGAACGGCCCGCCCGTTATCGATCCGAAGGGGTATTATTTGAAGAAGGTTTTGTTCGAGTAATAAATAAAAGAATTTAAGGAGCACCAGTCCCGCGCCGGGCTACGAAGTGCATCCCTGTAATCGATAGAAGCGGGACCCTCTGGAAGGCAAGGTGCGCGTTGGGTTATTTGGTGTGGCTAGATCATGATTAATGCGGATAAAACTTCGTGCGCACTTTGATTTCCGGAGGGTCCCGCGAGCATTGATATTAATGTGCACTTCGTAGCTTGGGGCGGGACTTGTGCGCTTTATTAGAAGCACCCGCCCTGCCCTCTACTATGAAATCAGCGGGGCTCCCAGAATAGCAAAGTGCGTCCGGTTTTCCTTACAAGCTATCAATGCAATCTTTCGAAACATTAACAGTAGTACATAGCTTCAAACTATGTATTACGTCTACATCCTATCCAACCGTTGGCATTCTGTCTTTTACACCGGCTTTACGAACGATATCCAACGACGCATCTTCGAGCATAAAACCAAAGTATTCAAAGATGCATTCACCAGGCGTTTTAATGTCGATCGATTAATGTATTACGAAATGCGTGATACATACAAGGATGCTATCGCCCGCGAACAGGAGGTTAAACATCTACGAAGAGAATATAAGATGCAGTTGATAAGGCGAATGAATCCTGGAATGGTTGACCTGTCGATAAGATGGAGTATGTAACCTCTCAGTTATTCTCCGGTTTATTTCTACTCACCGCCCCATTCAACTTCGAACCAGACAATAATTGAGATCTGCTCGCTATATCGACGGGCATCTCTCTTTTGTTGATCATGGGGAGCTTCTCCATATCCGAAACTTCTATAACGGACACACCAAAGTCTTCGATCACTTTGCCGGTCATCTTGTAGAAGCCGCGGCCGCGGAACGGGTGCTTCATCACGATGTTAGGAAAATGGACGGAGTCGAAGATCTGGCCGTGGCAGTCATAGAATGTTCCGAAGTGCATGGTGTGTCCCCCGCGGGTGCGTGTGTCTTTCGTTGTTACGAGATAACCGACGATCGTAACACGTTGATTGAGCTTGCTCTCGAGATCCCGCGCAACAGCATCGCCATAATTCTTATCTGGCAACAACCGGAACGGGTCGTTCAATGGAAAGCCGATGAGCTCCATTTCGTCGAACGCATCTTCGACAGGATTGACTTCGAAATGGGGCAGGGGATACTCTTTCGGTTCTGTATCGAATAAGTCGGCCATGGACGGGATGCGGACTTTCGCTTCACTGTAAAACAACATCGCTTCCCACAACAACTTCTGTTTCGTTTTACCGGTGAACCGGAACGCGCCAACACGAATGAGGATCCGGACCTGTTCGAGGCCTAACTCAATACGACGTAAGAAGTTATTGAGTGTTTTGAACGGGCCGTGTTTTTGTCGCTCGACGTGGATCTCTTTCGCTACTCTTTCTTCGAGACTCTTTATGTGAATGAAACCCACGTAGATATTCGAGCCCGTGATTGTTGTATGATACTCGCTATTGTTCACACACGGGGCGTTGTTCGTGGCACCGCTCATTCTCGCTTCATGGAAATAAAACTCGGTCTGGTAGAAGCCACCGAAGTTGTTGATCACGCCGACCATGAATTCAAGCGGATAGTATGCTTTGAGGAAAAGACTTTGATAACTCTCCACGGCGTAACTGGCCGAGTGACCTTTCGCAAATGAATAACCGGCGAAGCTTTCGATCTCGTACCACACGCGATCAGTTACTTCTTTCGGATAACCGATCTTATTACAATTGGTGAAGAACTGGTCGCGAACTTTTTCGAACTCACGACGCGATCTGTACTTGCCCGACATGCCACGACGAAGCACGTCGGCTTCGGTCAACGAGAGCTTCGCAAAATAATGAGCCACCTTGATCACATCCTCCTGGTACACCATCACACCAAACGTGTCTTTCATCAATTCGTCCATCAACGGATGGATAGACTCGTAAGTCCGTCCGTTTCTCACTGCATGAAATCTTTCGATATACGATCGCATCATGCCCGAACTGGCAACGCCGGGACGAATGATCGAGCTTGCCGCGACTAGCGTCAGGTAATCTTCGCAGCGAAGCTTGCCCAACAGCATGCGCATCGCCGGCGATTCAACATAGAAGCATCCCATCGCGCGACTGCTTCGAAGCAGATCCCGGACCTTTTCATCCTTCTTGAAATCACGAAAGCGATAGACATCAGCTTCCTCGCCCTTATTGAGCTTCACTAACCTCACTGTTTCTTTGATGTGACCAAGGCCCCGTTGACTCAGCACATCGAGCTTGTAGAGTCCAACATCTTCGGCCATGTGCATTTCGAGATGAGCTACGGGATATCCTTTCTCAGGAAGCGACGTGGTAGTATAAGCATAGATCGGTTCTTCAGAGATCAGCACACCGCCGGCGTGAATGGAAAGATTCGAAGGCATCTCCATCATATATTCGGCGTAACGAAAGATCAGCTCCGTAATGTGATCTCGCTTACGATGTTCTTCAGGATAATCTACAATGTTATTGATCTCTTCGCGTGGCAGACCAAATACTTTTCCAAGCTCACGCAATACCGATCGCTTTTGTAAAGTGACGTGTGTTCCCAACAGGCATGTATGATCGCGACCATATCGTTGAAAGATGTATGCGTAGATCGCATCGCGGTCTTTCCATGAGAAGTCGAGATCGAAATCGGGTGGCGATGTTCTTTCGGCATTGAGAAAGCGTTCGAAGTAAAGATCGAGCTCAATAGGATCTACGTCGGTGATGCCAAGACAATATGCAACGAGACTGTTGGCCCCGCTGCCGCGACCGACATGATCGAAGTCCTGGCTTTTGGCAAAGCGAACAAGATCGAATGCTATTAAATAATAAGGAACAAAATTCTTGAGCTTAATAACGTCGAGCTCCCGCAGGAGGCGCTCGCGTGCAACGACGTCGTTCGTTTCGTAGCGTTGAAGGAAACCGGCCTCAGCCTGCTCTTTCAGGAAATTCCAATCGAACGCTGCGTCGCCGAAGATATGCTTCTTGTTTTTATCGATGCCGAGCGTCGATTGAAATGTGCATTCGTTAATGACGCGTTTTGTGTTGGCGACAATTGATGGAAACGAATTGAATTTCTCTTCGAGCGCAGCTTCGGAGATCATCGTCTCGTCGATGTGCGCCTGTTGATGTGGCGCAAGCTTACTGAGCAACGTATTGTGTTCGATGGAACGAAGAAGACGATGTATGTTGTGAGAGCGCTTGTCGTTGAACGTAACCGGGTGAAGGATCACACATTTGTCATGAATACCGGGCATGAGCCGAAGTTTTGTGAGCTGCGAAGATCTGACCCCGAGAAATTCATTGTCCCGAAGTGTAGCGCAATCGGAGTCGTCGTTGTACGGATATACAATGAACACGTTGGTGAATTCGGGAGCGCGAAGAGGAACGGGCAGTTCTTCGTTGTTGAGGTGTGAGCGATAGCGATTTATTTCTTCGAAGCCCTGGTTGTTTTTTGCGAGCGCGATGAACCGAAGCTGGTGATCTTGCCGAAACTCCATCCCGACGGCGATCTGGAGGTTGAAATTATTTCTGTTCTCGTCGGCGATCCTTAATACTTCAATATAGGATGCGGTGTTGTTTATCTCTGTTATGATAATCTTTTTTACTCCGAGGGATTTACACAATTCCCAGAGTTTTATTGGAGACAGGGTTCCGTATTTGAAGCTGAAGGATGTGTGGACGTTGAGGTACATGTTCAGGGTTCAATGTTCAATGTTTTGCGGTCGTTGAGATTGTCAGGTTTTCTGGGGATCAAAACGTTGTGATCAAACGATATTGCTGCTTTCGCGAATAATTCAATCACGATGGCGACTGTAAAAACATTCGAGGAACTCAAGTGCTGGCAAAGGGCACGGGAACTCGTAACCCTCGTATACGCACTCACAAGCACCGGAAACCTTGCCCGAGACTTCGGAATGAGAGACCAACTGCAGCGCGCGGCTTTGTCCGTAATGAATAACATTGCCGAAGGTTTTGCTCGCGAGAGTACGAAAGAGTTTATCCGCTTCCTTGACATTTCACACGCATCATGTATTGAAGTAAAGAGCATGAGTTATGTTCTTGAAGATTTAAAGTCCGTATCGGAAACAAACATCCAGACCATGAGGTCTAAACTCGACGAGACCAGCGGACTGATCCGCGGCCTCATGAAATACCTTCGAAGCACGTCTTTCAATCGAAGTTCAGAACACTGAACACTGAACCCTGAACATCGAACATCACCCCTTAAAAGCATTCATCGTCATCTTCACCCTCTTATTCACATCTATCGTCACCGCCCGCATCAGCTTGTCGGAACCAAAACGATGTCGGATCCAATCCATACGCTCGTAAAGATTGATGTTCTCCTCCGTGTCATTAAACAGATCTATCTGGTGACTTCCCTGGACCAACCCGCTCAAACGCACGCCGACCAGCCTGATCAGCATCCTTCGGTTGTAAAGTTTCTCGAAGAGCTCGAGCACACTTTTCAATAACACGTGATCTGAAGAAGTGTAGGAGAGATGCACCTGCTTCGACTCTGTATCGAAATTCGAATAACGGATCTTCACCGTCACGCACGACGTAAGCTTGCGCTGCTCCCGCATCTGGAACGCAATCTTCTCGACCATCGCAGTGAGTATCGACTTCAGCTTCTTCGTGTCGATCGTATCTTCTTCAAAGGTCGACTCTGTTGAAATGGATTTCTGTTCGCTGTATTGAACCACCGGCGTCGGATCGATGCCACGCGCTTTGTTCCACAACGAGATGCCGTTCTTGCCAAACGCGCTCACCAAAAACTTCACCGGCATCTCACGCATCGTCTTCACCGTGCGCACTCCCATGTCGTGAAGGAAGCTTGCGGTTTGCTTGCCGATCATCGGGATCTTCTCGACAGCCAACGGGTCCAGGAACTCCTGCTCATGCCCTTCTTCGATCAGCTTCGTAGCATTCGGCTTGAACTCGCCCGTCGCAATTTTCGACACCGTCTTGTTCACCGACATCCCCATCGATATCGGCAGTCCGCTCTCCTTAATGATCCTGGTCTGAAGCTCTTTCGCCCAACTGAAGGCCCCGAAGAACTTATCCATCCCGCTGGCGTCCACATAAAACTCGTCGATAGAAGCCTTCTCGAAGGCAGGAACGGTGTCGGCAATGATCTGCGTTACTTCGTGGGAATGCTGGCTATAGGCTTCCATGTCGCCGGAGATCACTTTGGCGTCGGGACATAATTGAAGGGCCAGGTACATGGGCATGGCAGAATGGACCCCGAAGCGACGGGCTTCGTAACTGCAGGCAGCCACCACGCCACGACGGCTCTGACCGCCAACAATTAACGGGCGACCGCGTAGCGAACTGTTCAGTTTGCACTCAACGGCGACAAAGAAAGCGTCTAAATCAAGGTGGATTACGGCTCTGTTCATTTTCTCACGGAAAAGCACGGAAAACACGGACATGAGCTGCCCGCCAATTATGTACGTTTCCCAGGAGCCAAGATAAGCTAAAATAATTAGTACATATAAAGAAAATACTAATTATTTTAGCTTAATGTGAGGACTAATAATTCGTTCGACATCAATCACTTACGCGATTCACGTGGAACGTTTGTTGAAAACTTAGTTTTTAGGCCTTTCAGGCAGTGTCAGTCCTCCGCCCTTCGCCACCGACATCAATTCCTGTAAGGTCCTCTTCATTGTATCTGGCGTTCCGTCGAGGAAGATTGTGTTGCCATCACCATGTTCTGCAAAGTGCCTGATGGCCTCAGTCCACATGGAGAACAGGATGAAAGACGAATCCAAGTTGGCTGTCTCCATTTCCTTGGCCGCCTGGGTCATACCCTTCGCTACTTCTTCGCGGAAAAGGGCAACACCCTGTCCACGGAGTTGGGAAGCCACTCTTTCGGCCTCGGCCGCAATCTTGATCGCGTTACCCTCTGCTTCGGCAGCCTTGGTCTTCGTAATGAGCAATGCCTGGCCTTCGTTCTCTGCAGCTGCTTTTAAGTTGTTGCTGGCCACCACTTTAGCCATCGATTTCATGATGGTCTCGTCGAATGCTATGTCGTTCAGCTGGAGGTCGATCAGGTGATAGCCCCACTCGCTGAGGATGTGGTCGAGCTGCTTCTTCACGTCGGTAACGATCTCCGTGCGGAGTGCGAGGATCTCATGCTGCTTTTTGGTGGCCACGAAGCTCCGGATCGAACCTTCGATGGTGCGGATCAGGGCCGTCATGAAGCTGCCTTTGTCGACAAACTTGAAGGCTACGTTCTTGATGGTCTCCTCGTCCTGGTTCAGAACGGCGAACAGCAACATGGCCTTGAAATTCACGTTGGCCTGGTCGCTGGTGGTTGCGGTGAACTCGAGCTCCACCGACTGGTTCTGGTACGAAACGCGTGAATAGATCACCTCGATGATCGGCACTCGGAAATTCAGACCAGGTCTCAGGATACGACGGTACTTACCGAAGACGGTGATCACTGCAATAGTGCCCTGCTTCACCGTGACGAAAAATTTGAATAAGATGATTGCTCCAAAAAAGAGCAATAGATAGAATAGTACAGTTGAGAACTCCATAGGTGTATTTTGGGGTGAGTTTGTTCGAATATATGCTTTATTTGATTCCGGAAACTCACGTAACCTAAACCCTCATGAGAAAGCTCACTTCGTTGCTCGTCATCATCTTTATAGCCCAATACACATTTGCCCAGGTGCGGTTACCGAAGATCTTCGGAGACCACATGGTGCTGCAACGCAGCCGCGATATCAACGTTTGGGGATGGGCCGCACCGAGGGAGAAAGTTACCGTGAAGTTTCACAGCCAGTCGAAGCAGGCAACGACCGACAAAGACGGAAAGTGGAAGATCGTCCTGGCTCCCGAAGAAGCAGGAGGCCCTTTCGAGTTGACCGTTACTGGCAAGTCAACTTCAGTCATCTTCAAAGACGTGCTCGTGGGAGAAGTCTGGGTTTGCTCCGGACAGTCGAACATGGAATGGCCGTTGCGTGCAACCGACAATGCCGAAGCAGCGATCGCAGCCGCCAATAACTCAAACATCCGTCACATCAAAATCCCAAACACCGTTGCATCTCAGCCAATGAGCGACATCAAGGCAGGTGAATGGAAAGTAGCGTCGCCGGTAACCGTTGCCGACTTCACAGCTGTTGGATATTTCTTCGCACAGAAGATCAGTAAAGAGTTGAATGTACCTGTTGGGCTCATCAATACATCGTGGGGCGGAACACACTCGGAAACATGGACGAGTCGCGAGGGCTTCGAAAGCAGCGATGAGTTCAAAGTAATGATAGGGAAGATGCCGAAGCTCGACCTCGAAGCAATATCGAAAGAGAAGACACAAAAAGTAGCACAGCAGGTTTCCAGCGTGCAAGGATCTTATCCTCCATCACAAAATGAAGTAAGTACATGGTCATCTGCAGATCTCGACGACAGCAAATGGCCAACGATGACATTGCCTGGTCAATGGGAAGGTCAGTCATGGCCCGATCTCGATGGCATTGTTTGGTTCAGAAAATCGTTCGACCTGCCGGCACCAGACGCAGCTAAAGAAGCAACATTATGGGTGTCGATGGTTGATGACTCCGATGAGACTTACATCAATGGAGTTAAAGTAGGAGCGACCACGAACGAATGGAACAAGCTTCGTGAATATTCGGTGAAGGCCGGTGTGTTGAAGCAAGGCAGGAACGTGATCGTTGTGAAAGCAACAGATACCGGTGGCGGTGGTGGCATTCACGGCGAAGCATCGATGCTTCATTTATTGGTTGGACAACACAACGTTCCACTCGATGGCAAGTGGGGTTATCATATTGAATCGGCAGGCGATGCGAATGCAGTGGGGCCGAATGATTATCCGACGCTGTTATACAATGCGATGTTGAATCCGTTGATCCCGTATTCGATCCGTGGTGCTCTCTGGTACCAGGGCGAAGCGAATGCAGGAAGAGCTTACCAGTATCGTACTGAATTTCCGTTGATGATCACAGACTGGAGAAAGCATTGGGCGCAGGGCGACTTTCCATTTTACTTCGTGCAACTCGCAAGCTGGAATGCAGATAATGGTAATAGCAACAATGGAAGTACCTGGGCAGAGCTTCGCGAAGCACAGACTTCAACATTGAGTTTGCCGAACACGGGAATGGCAGTAACGATTGACATCGGTAATCCAACAGATATTCATCCCAGGAATAAACTGGATGTTGGATTGAGACTGGCGGCAGTCGCGTTGAAGAATACTTATGGAAAGAGTGTTGTTGACAGAGGACCTACATTCAAACAACGCAATGGCATGTACATCGAATTTGATAATGTCGGCAGCGGATTGATGGTGAAAGATAAGTATGGTTATGTTCGTGGCTTCGAAGTTGCCGGCAGTGATGGCAAGTTTTATCCTGCGCAGGCGTTCGTTGAAGGCAATCGCATTCTTTTAAGATCTGAGCAAGTAAAGGATGTTACAATTGTTCACTACGGCTGGGAAGATGATGCGGGTGAGTGTAATCTCTTTAATAAAGAAGGGTTCCCGGCAGAGCCATTCAGAGTAGGAGATAATGATAAGTTTATTACTAAGAACAATAAGTTTATCTTGAACTAAGGATTGTTTCGCAAAGGATACGCAGAGGGATATGAAGGATACGCAATGGAAGTTTAAGAACACATGGCGTATCCTTTAGTTCCTTTGCGTATCCTTTGCGCTACTTAATCATAATAGTCTTTCCTTCTTTCGCCGACTTCTTCGCTGCTTCCAGTATCTCTACAACAATAACATTGTTTTCAAGAGACGAAAGATCTTTTGAAGATAATTTTACTTCACCATGAACAACAGCAGCGAGGTAAGAGAATGGATCGTTGAACGGCTTTTCCAAAACAACGCTGGGCGTTACTTCTTCCGGTGCTTTCGAGCTTATCTTTAATTTCGATTGATTCCTGTCGGCCAATAGATATCCTGTCTTTCCATAGATCTCTATATCCTTTCTTCCAAACGGCCAGTTCCACGAAGCCTGGATAATACCTTGCATCTGCGGATAGGTGACGATTATAGTCGCCTCGTCATCAACCTTTGGATAGATGTCGGGTTTGATTGTTTGAGTAACGGCAGTAACGGATGTGGGGCGTTGTCCATCCATTAACCACGTGATGAGATTCGCTCCATAGCATCCGAAGTCCATGATGGCACCGCCGCCGTTCTTAACGGGATCGGTGAGCCAATCGAAGAACTCCTTAGGCACGTTGATCTCTTTGGGTCCTTCATGCCCGTCGTGCACAACGATCTTGCGAAGGGGACCGATTTGGTTCTGGGCTTTCACTTCTTCGATCTTGCGATTGCTTCCATACCATGTTGTCTCGTAGTTGGTGATCACATAAATATTATTCGCGCGCGCAAGCTCCTGGATTTGCTTTGCGTGATCGACGCTCACTGCGAGAGGCTTCTCTACCATAACGTGCACTTTTCTCTTTGCACATTCCTTGATGACCTCCAGGTGATCAAAGGTACTGGTGAATGTCGTTACGGCTTCAGGTTTTGCTTTATCGAGCATCTCGGCTACGGAAGGATACCAGAATGACATCGGGATCTTATACTTCGCAAAATATTTCTCGGCGAGTGCTTTGTCTGGCTCCGCAATTCCTACGACGTCGAGATCGCCATCGTCCATGCGATCGAGGATCCAAACCACGTGACCGTGTGTGAGTCCGGCAACGCCGAGGCGGAGTTTCTTATTGGTCTGTGAGTAAGTAGCGATTGTAGTCAGAAGCAGGAAGATCCAAATGAGGTATTTCATATAATTCGAAGTTAGTTAATTCACAGGTAGTTTTGCCAACCGCTCGCATCCATTCATATAATTCCGATCCTTGATCATGGAAGAAAAAAATCGCGTCAACTCGATCGACCTCCTTCGGGGTATCATCATGATCGTGATGGCGCTCGATCATACGCGCGATTACTTCAATGCAGCGGCAATGGAGTTCGATCCGACAGACATCACCCAAACAACACCTGCGCTTTTCTTCACTCGCTGGATCACTCACTTCTGCGCCCCGGCATTTGCGTTCCTGTCGGGCATCTCTATTAATATCAATCTCCGGAAACGCGGACGGGCCGGGCTTGTAATATATTTGTTAACACGAGGCTTCTGGCTCATCTTCCTCGACCTGGTGGTGCTGCGCTTCGCGATGATGTTCAATTTTTATTACGACCTCACATTCTTAAGTATCCTGTGGATGCTCGGATGGTGCATGATCATTATGGCGGCGATGATCTTCCTGCCGTACCGCGCCATACTCGCTATATCCTTATTGATTATCGTTGGTCACGATGCATTGGCCGGCATCTCGTTCGAAGCGGGGAGCCCAATGGCGTCGCTATGGACCATACTGATGTCGAGAGGATTTGTTCCGCCTGCATTTATTTCTTCTTATCCATTGATTCCGTGGGCAGCTGTCATGATGTTCGGGTTTGTTGCCGGCAGGCTGTATGGCGATAAGTACGACCCGGTGCTTCGAAGGAGATTGCTGATTCAACTGGGACTTCTCGCTATCGTCTTGTTCATCGTGCTCCGGTGGGTGAATGTTTATGGCGACCCGGTTCCTTGGGTGCATAGCGACAGGGGCACTGTGTACACGATCTTAAGTTATTTCAACGTAAGTAAATACGCGGTGTCGTTACTGTTCATATTGATGACACTGGGTCCACTGATGTTGTTGCTCGCGACACTGGAGAAAGTCAATACCAATTGGATGTCGCCTGCGGTGGTCTTCGGCAGAGTTCCGTTGTTTTATTTTCTCGTTCACTTTTACCTGATCCATGCGGCAGCGTTGATCATGCACATGATCAGGAATGGAACATCATTGGCGGAGATTGACTTTCATGCCGAGAAAGGTTTGGGAGGCATCAATGCACAGGGAGGAGTGAATTTATTTTGGACCTATGTAGCGTGGGTTGTGATTGTGGTCGTGTTATATCCATTATGTAAGTGGTACGACCGGCACAAATTAACTTATCTCTAGTGTTCAGCTATTCGTAACCCTCGTTCATCGAAAAAATTTCTCATCATCAGGCGCTGCAATGATCTTTCAGTATCATTAAAACATAAATGATATGAGAAAAGCATCAATCTTAATTGTGGTCCTCGCAGCAATCTGCTTCCAGGGCTGTATCGTTAAATCTATTCATCCCTTTTATAAAGAAGCGGATGTTTTTTACAATCCAATTCTTGAGGGAAATTGGTCGGATCAGGATAAGAACAAGTGGAGGATCCATAAGAATCCTTTCAAATCAAATGCTTACGAGCTTCATTATTCAAAGAACAACCGGGACGTTGCTTTTAGCGGACACCTGTTCACTATCAATGATCAATTATACATTGATATGACGCCAGCGCAGGACAACTCCGAAGACATGCCCGTTTACGATGTTCACTTGCTTCCCACACATTCCATCGCTAAAATCGATAAGCTCACGAAGCAAGAAGTCGTTATTAAATGGTTCGACGATGAATGGCTTTACAATATGTTCGTCGAAAACCGCATAAAGATCCGTCATGAATTTATTGCTGACGAAGATTCAAAAACTGACGGCGATGGAATGTACTTATTGACAGCATCTACCGATGAACTCCAGTCTTTCATCGAAAAGTATGGTAATGATGACAGGGCCTTCGATTCAGATCTGAGACTTTATCTCACCAAATGAGCCGCCGCGTAACAGCTATCGTCTGGATCACTTTCTGGACGGTAGCCTACTTCGTCCTTCTAAGCATCTTTTCATCATCTGGTGAATGGCAAAGGATCGATTATATCTATACGGTGATCTTTATGACCACGCTGATGGCAGCGGTAGTCGTGAACGAATATTTCAGGCGCAGGTATTTCGCAAGTGGCAGGTATTTGGCCTGGCTCGCGATCGCAGTCGCCGACGGAGTTGCTTTCGCAGCTGTCAATGATTTTCTTTTTGATAAGGTGATCGATTATATTTTGCCCGGTTATTATTTTATCGCGTACTATAGTCACTTCGACTTACTTAAGTTTTTCGGAGCCTTTCTTGGCTTGTCAACATTGATTGGATTATCGATGGAATCTTTTCAGCTTCAAAAAGAAAAGTCAACGGCGGAATTCAAGGCATTAGCCAACCAGGTAAATCCACATTTTCTTTTCAACGGACTCACCGTGCTCTACACGCTTTCATTCAATAACAATAATGAAACTTCATCAGCGATCATTAAGCTTTCTGATATTCTTCGGTATGTGATCTATAAATCGCCTGATAATCGGGTAAGTTTAGCTTCCGAAGCCAGCATTCTTCGCGACTATATTGATCTTCAGCGTTATCGTGTTCATCCCGACACTAAAATCGAATACGTTGAAAATCTACACGATGACGTTACGATAGCACCGATGCTATTCCTTCCTCTTTTAGAAAATGCATTCAAGCACGGAGAGGCTGTTATTACAATGGAACTTCGCTGTGAAAAAAATGTCGTTAACTTTAACATTACGAACAAAAGGACGAATGTTCGGTCTGCACCGGGTATTGGTCTCAGTAATCTGAAGGAACGATTAAAATTACTTTACCCCGGACGTCATTCGTTCAGGATCGTCGAAACCGAAAATAAATTCAGTGTCAACATGCGGATCTCATTATGAGTCATTATGAATAAGACGAACTGCATGATCGTTGAAGACGAGCCTGTGTCGCAGGAGCTACTTCGTAAATACATCACCAATCTTTCGCAACTGGAACTGGTTGCCGTTTGCAACAACGCTCTCGAAGCAGGAGAGGAGCTTCGAAAGACCAAAGTTGACCTGATGTTTCTCGACATCAACATGCCTAAACTTTCGGGCACTGAATTTTATACTTCCCTTCTCAATCCACCACCCGTGATCTTCACAACTGCGTATCCAGAGTTTGCCGTGAATGGCTTCGAGCTGAACGCAATCGACTACCTCGTGAAGCCGTTTCCCTTCGAACGATTCACCAAAGCCGTTACGAAGTTCCTCGATCAGCGGAAGCTTCCTTCCTTCATTGTACTCCAGGCCGATAAGAAGACTTATAAAGTTGAGCTGGATGATATCGAGACCATAGAAGCAATGGGAGATTATGTGAAAGTGAAGACGACCGGCCAGACCCTGATCGTTCACCAGACGCTGCAAAAGCTTGGGGAGCAACTGCCGGCGACATCATTCCGACGCGTACATAAGTCGCACATCATATCGATTTCTAAACTTCAATACATAGAAGGGAATATGGCTGTGGTGGCCGGTCAAAAGATACCCATCGGGCAAACGTACCGGACCGATTTTTTGGATAATTTTATTTCATGAACACCGCACCAGATCTCAGCTCCGAATATCCCATCACCAAAGAGCAAGTCGAACAATATCAAGCCAACGGTCACGTGCTTTGCAAAGGCCTCGCTTCTCCTGACGAAGTTGCATTCTACCGAAAGGCAATCCTCGATGGCGTCGAAAAATTGAACACCGAGCGACGCAGGATGGAAGACCGCGATACTTATGGCAAAGCGTTCCTTCAGATCTTCAACCTGTGGCGACAAAATGATGTGTTGAAGAAGTTTGTTCTCGCGAAACGATTCGCTCATGTTGCTGCAAAGCTCATGAGTGTAGATCGCGTAAGGTTATATCACGACCAGGCGTTGTTCAAAGAACCAGGAGGTGGTCACACACCATGGCACCAGGATCAATACTACTGGCCACTCGATACCAACAACACCGTTACCATGTGGATGCCCCTGATCGATATCACCAGCGACATGGGGATCATGAGCTTTGCATCGGGTACTCATAAGGTTGGATCGATCACGTCCAAAGAGATCTCTGACTCGTCCGAAGATTTCTTCAACAACTATGTTAAGAATCACAATCTCTCTGTTGGCGGCGCCAATGCATTGAACGCCGGTGATGCTACATTTCATGCAGGATGGACGTTGCACAACGCACCCGGGAATAAGTCGGCAACAATGCGGGAAGTAATGACTATTATCTATTTTGCCGATAAGACACGCGTGCTGCAGCCCGAAAACGATCATCGTAAAAAAGATCATGAAGTGTGGCTCATGAGTGTTCCTCCCGGACAGTATGCAGAAAGTGAATTGAATCCAGTAATCGATTAAGATATGAAACGCAGAGATTTCGTTTATCGCAGTGCTCTCGCAGGCAGTGCATTACTCGCAGCACCAAATGTATTCGCATTCAAAGGTTCTCCTGGCGAAAAAGTTATTGTCGGCGTAATGGGCACGAACGGTCGCGGTGAATATCTCGCTACACTTTATTCGGCACTCGCAGATGTTGAAGTGGGATTCATCTGTGAGGTCGACGAGAAAGTTCTTGCCCGAACGATTGAGAAAGTAAAGTCATTGACAGGCAAAGCTCCGAAAGGATATAAAGATGTACGTAAGCTTCTCGAAGAAAAAGATCTCGACGCGTTGGTTGTTGCAGCGCCGGATCATTGGCATGCACCTGCAGCGTTGCTTGCGGTGAAAGCGGGCAAACACGTTTATGTCGAGAAGCCCTGTTGTCATTCGCCCGAAGAAGGAGACATCCTCGTAAAGGCTGCTTCGAAATACAACAAGCTCGTGCAGATGGGTAACCAGCGTCGTTCGTGGCCGGGTGTGATCGATGCCATGAAAGAATTATCGAACGGCGCTATAGGTCGTGTATACTATGCAAAGGGTTGGTATACCAATGCCCGCAAGCCGATCGGTGTAGGGAAAGTTGTAGCGCCACCCGCTACACTCGACTACGAATTATGGCAAGGTCCCGCTCCTCGCCGTCCTTATAAAGACAACGTCATTCACTACAACTGGCACTGGTTCTGGAACTGGGGAACGGGCGAAGCATGTAATAACGGTACGCACGAGATCGACGTGATGCGCTGGGGATTGAATGTCGGTATGCCGAAGCGCACAACATCCGGCGGCGGCCGTCTCGCTTACAAAGACGATTGGGAAACACCCGACACCCAAACCGTCACCTACGAATTCGATAACAGCACTTCGATCACATGGGAAGGCAAGAGCTGTAACTCATTCGACGAAGTAAAGAGTGGAAGAGGAACGATCTTCTATGGCGACAAAGGAACGATGGTGATCCCCGGCGGTGACGATTATAAGATCTATGATCCCGAGAACAAACTTGTTCGCGAAGTGAAGAGCCCGCTTGGACAAGTCGAGGCTACCTCGCAAGGCATGGGAGAGAAGCTCGACAATACACACCTGCAAAATTTTGTCGACACCATTCGTGGTAAAGCTAAGTTGAATTCGCCGATCACCGAAGCTTATATCTCCACGATGCTTCCGCATCTCGGCAACATCGCACAGCGCACCGGCAAGACCATCAACTACGACACGAAGAACAATCGCTGCGACGATGCTGATGCTAAGAAATTCTGGGCGCGCGAGTACGAGAAGGGCTGGGAAATGAAATTATAACTGCTATATTTGGTTGTCCCCCTCAACCTAAAAACGTCGTTATATAGATGGCACCTATGTACATTCTAATCGGAGGAGTTGTCCTCCTGATCATCATTATCATTGGCATTTACAACAACCTGGTCGGCGCCCGCAATCAGGTCGAGAATGCATTCGGTAGCATCGATGTGATGCTAAAGAAAAGATATGACCTTATACCGAACCTTGTTGAAACGGTGAAGGCATACATGAAGCACGAAAAGGACACGCTCACGTCAATCACCGAGCTTCGTACGAAAGCCGTCTCCGGCAATCTCTCCACCGAAGAGCGGATCGATGTAGAAAACAAACTTTCGGGAATGATGCGAAGCGTAATGGTCGCTGTCGAAAGTTATCCTGAGCTGAAAGCAGATTCTCAGTTCACGATGTTGCAACGCAGCTGGAACGAAGCTGAAGAGCAGATCTCGGCAGCACGTCGCGCCTACAACGCCGCCGTTACGAGCTACAACAAGGCTGTCGAGAAATTTCCATCAAGCATTTTTGCATCTATGTTCGGACACAAACGCAAAGCAGTGTTCGTGATCCCGGAGGTTGAGCGCCAGAACGTCAGCGCCAAAGCATTGTTCGGCAACTAAATCACCCGGCGTATGCAAACTCCTGAAGAATTCAGATCATTTTATGATCGTGAGTTGCTTCCGACACTCCAAACCCTGGAGTCGGATCGCAAGAAACTGATCAACGGTGTATTCAAGTGGATCGCCGTTGGACTCATCCCCGGATTGACAGCATCTCTTATATTCGGATCGCCCGACTTCTTCTGGATCGCGGTCCCCGTTGCCCTTGCAATCGGCTTGTACTTGCTGATCAATTACAGGAAGATCAACGAGATCAAGACGCGCTTCAAGAACGAAGTGATTGCAAAGATGGTGAAGACCATTGACCCAAGTCTTTCTTACAACGCGAGCCAGTGTATTTCATCCAACGATTATCATAAGAGCAAACTTTATCTCCAGAATATCAATCGATACAAAGGTGATGATCTCGTTACCGGAAAGGTTGGTCAGACCTATATCCGATTTTCGGAGCTCTGTACTGAAAACGAAACGAAAAGCCGCGACAGCAATGGCAGGGAATCGAAGTCTGTTGAACGGATCTTTCGCGGGTTGTTTTTCGTAGCCGACTTCAACAAGAAATTTATTGGTGAAACCATAGTACTGCCCGATACTGCCGAATCTCTTTTCGGAAGCTTCGGAACTATGTTTCAGAAATGGAACATGAGTCGCGATCAGCTCGTGAAGATGGAAGACGTAGATTTCGAGAAAGCATTCGCAGTTTACAGCAACGACCAGGTAGAAGCGAGGTATATTCTTTCTACATCATTGATGCAAAGAATTCTACAGTTCAGGGAAAAGACGCGCTCGAAGATCGGTTTGTCGTTCATCGATTCTGAAGTATTTATTGCAGTGCCGTTGAAAGAAAACCTGTTCGAAGCGCCGTTCTTCAGCTCAATGATCAAATTCGACATGATCGACGGTTTTAATAAGTACCTGGTGTTGTTTGTCGGTATCGTTGAAGATCTCAATTTGAACACACGCATCTGGACAAAAGAGTAGCTGTCCGTGTTTTCCGTGCGTTCCGTGAGAAAAGCATAAGATTTGTATAACCGTATTAAAAACTACGGTTATGAAAAAGAAAAACGCCTTTGCATTCTTTACAGTACTGGCCTTCGCATCGTTCATGTTGCTGGTTTCGTGTGGTAAGAATAAAGACAACGCTGTAACTTCGGAACGCAACGTACCCGATTCAGCGCTTACCGATGCCATACCAGCTTCCGGTGAAAATGAGTACCAGTCAGACCAGGTTCCACAAGGACGTACCGAGCAGCTCGATTCTTTAAAAGATTCGGTTGACCGGCGACCACATTAGTCTCACGAACTAAATTCACTCTATGCATAAACGAATTCTCCCAATCTTTTTTGCATTAACCACCAGCTTTGCCTTTGCACAAGGCGATCCCACCGACACCACCGAGGTGGAACAACCGGAGATGATCTCGGAGCATACATCTGAAATTGAGGTGTGCGGATTTAGCAGCGACGGAAAATACTTCGTATTCACGCAGGTTGTTCCCGGCGACTACAACGGCGGCACCGGTTATGTTTATGTTATCGACGTAACCACCAACAACTGGGCACATAAGCCGGCAGTCCTCGAACCAGAGAATGCCGACTGGACGACAGAAGAGATCAAGGATTCTCTCCACTACAAACGCGACTCTGTTCTTACAAAATATAAAGTTAAGAGAGGCAGTTTCGGACAAGCATTCGGTTTGAGCTCAAGCAATAAAATTGTCGTTGGTGGTAAAACCTATGCGCTCGAACTCAATACGCCCAATAACCTCATCGACTTTCACCTGACTGGCAACGGCAAGGACATCATACTTCAGAAAGATAAACAGCTTCCTAAGTCGCGCGGCTCCGTTCGGGCATACCGGCTTCACAAAGCTTACGTGTTCGGCGATAAAATCGCAGTCTTCATCGAGTACGACGGAGATGTGCAGGAAGGCTTTGAAAATATGCGCTATTATAACCGCAAATACATTGCAGTAACGGCGGTTGTGAAATGAAGTACTTCAAGTGGTTCATCGTATTAGCATTACTCGGCGGTGGTGGCTGGATCTCCTGGAAATTCTATAGCGCCAAAGGAATTGCAGGTGAAGCACTGCAGCTGATTCCCGACGATGCCGTCTATGCCATTATCACCGACGATCCTATCGGTGCGTGGAAGAAGGTATCCGCCACGCAAGCCTGGAGTTATCTCAATACTAATGCCTACTTCGCTTCATTAACTTCTTCTGCCAATAGCCTCGATTCACTGATCCACGACAACTCGATGTTATTCGATCTCATTGGATCGAGGTCGTTGATCGTATCCGCTCACATGATCGGTACGAAGGATTATGATTTTCTTTTCTTAGTCGATCTCCAGGGTGCTTCAGGATTGAAATTCCTCAACGAATACCTGTCAACGTTCGGCATCCGAAAAGAAAAGTATTATGATAATGACATCCTGATCATTCACGATCCGGAGACCAATACAAATCTCTACCTCTCGATTCCCGGCACGTTCCTCATCATGTCGTACACGAAGCAAGTGTTGATCAATGCACTCGATGCACAGTTGAGTGGTGCCACGTTGAATAAAGACAAGCTTGTTCCGGCCGGCGACGGAGCCAACAGCATCGGCAAGCTCTATCTCAACTACGATAAGCTTCCGGAGCTTGTGAAAAGCTACTCGGATGGCGAGAACGAATCGGCATATAATCTTTCGGAGTCACTGAGATCTACCAACCTCGACCTGAGAATTGACGAGAACTTACTGACCGCTAAAGGCTACACATATGTCAACGACACTGTTGATTCATACATCCGCACGTTGGAGATGTCGGGCAAAGGACCCACGGAGTTCTTCGAGATCGCGCCACAGCGAACAGCATTCACGCTGGCACTTGGTTTCAATTCATTCTCTGAGTTCTTCGCAAAATTCCAGGAGAATATAAAGAAGGATGTAAAAGAATATAAGGACTATCGCGAGAGTATGACCACAGCCGAGAATTATCTCAAGATCGATCTTCAGAAACAATTCATCGACTGGATAGGAGAAGAGGTTGCGATCATAGAATTGCAATCGTCGGGCCAGGGAACCGAAACCGAGATGGCGGTGATCCTTAAAGCCAACAACATCGAGAAGGCGAAGAAAGACCTCGCCGATATCGAACGACAGGTAAAGAGAAGAACGCCGGTGAAATTCAAGTCGATCGACCATCGCGGCTACGCGATCAATTACCTGGGAATGAAAGGGGTGTTCAAGATGCTGCTTGGTAAATTCTTCGCACGATACGACAAACCGTATTACACGATCATCAACAACTTCGTGATCTTCAGCAATCACCCACAGACTCTTGAAAGCATGATCGACGATTACCTCGATCGAAAGACCTTAAACCGTTCAGATGAATTCAAAACATTCCGTAAAAGATTCGACGATGACGGATCTGTTTTCATTTATGTGAATATGCCGGTGATGTTTAACACCATGAAGAAAATGGTAGATGCGGAGACGCGAAAAGACATGGAGAGTAATAAAGATTACATCACTTGCTTCCGTCACATCGGCTTTCAAATGGTGCCCGAAGGAGGGAAGTTTATGACGTTGATGGCGGAACAATTTTATGTCGATACTTTAAAAATAGAAGAGACCGTTGAAATAGATTCTCTTACGGATCCAATGAAGCTTCCATATATTTATATAAAGGATCTTAATGCTAAGTCATATACCGATTACTATTCCGATAGCACAGTCCACTTTACTGTTGAGATCAAGAACGGGTTTAAGGATGGCGATTTCACTGAATACTATGAAAACGGAAAGGAGAAAATGACTGGTAAGTTCAAGCGTGAAAAACGCGATGGTCATTGGAGACTATACAATGAAGACGGCGAGCTTATCATGCGCCGTACATACGATGACGGTGAAGTGAAAAAGGAACGCGACTAAATGACGGAGCTCAAGCGTTCTCTAACCCCCGCAATGGTTTGGGGTCTCGGCGTCGGTTACGTCATCTCCGGCAACTACTTCGGTTGGAATCTTGGTCTCGAGAAGGGCGGAACATTCGGACTCGCTATCGCCCTCGTGTTCATCATTATCATGTACATCACGTTCACGCTCAGCTACTCGGAGCTCGCGTGTTCTATTCCTAAATCCGGAGGCGCTTTCGATTATGCCACGAAAGCGTTTGGCAAAGATGCCGGCTTCATCGCAGGCATGGCACAAAACATCGAGTTTGTTTTTGCTCCACCGGCTATCGCATTGGGCATCGGTGCTTATGCAGGCACCTACTTTCCCGGTGTCGATACGGAAATAATTTCCATCATCGCATACTTCATCTTTCTTGCACTAAACATATCCGGCATCCAGGTGGCAGCGATGTTCGAGCTCGTCATCACCGCCATTGCAGTCGTTGCCATACTTGTTTTCTGTGGTCTCGTGTTCCCACATTTCAACTCCGACAATCTGAAGCTCGATGCATTTCCAAACGGGTGGGAAGGAGCGCTCGCAGCAACGCCATTTGCCATCTGGTTTTTCCTCGGCATTGAAGGCGTTGCCAACCTCGCGGAAGAAACAGTGAACCCACGACGCACCTTGTTGCTCGGTTTCGGTTCGGCTATCACAACATTGGTCGTGTTATGCATCTTAACATTTACAAGTGCGATCGGCATCGGGGGCTGGAAGTCGATCGTGTTCGCCGCGAATGGCGCGGTGTCCGATTCGCCACTGCCATTGGCGGTGCAACAAATTCCCGGCGACGCATCTTCCTGGTATAAGTTCATCAGCGGCGTGGGATTGTTCGGGCTCGTTGCGTCTTTCCATGGACTCATGCTCGCGGCCGGTCGTTCCACCTACGAATTTTGTAAAGCTGGCTACGGTCCCGCGTTGCTCGGACGGCTTCAAAGCAGGTTCAAAACTCCGGCGAATGCGCTGATCGTCAACATGTTTATAGGCATCATCGCATTGCTGTCGGGGAAGACCGGCGAGGTGATCACAATTGCTGTCTTCGGAGCACTCACTATCTATGTGATCTCGATGTTCTCGCTGCTCCGGCTTCGTCGCACGCAGCCCGACATGGACCGGCCGTTCCGCGTTCCGTTCTACCCTGTATTTCCTATCATCGCCATTATTATCTCTTCGTTATCGATCATTGCGGTTGCAGTTTATAATCTTAACTTGGCCGGCATCTATTTAGGATTGCTTGTCATATCCTATGGGATCTATAAACTGGTGAGAAAGCCCGATGGCGTCTGAAAAAGATATCCTCAAATATGTACAGGGACATCCTTCGGGAAAGGTAAAGATCGCCTACGCAGATATCGACGGCATCCTTCGCGGCAAGTACATCGCTGTCGATAAATTTCTCTCCGCACTCAAAAGCAATACAACTTTTTGTGACGTCATCTTCGGCTGGGACGCCGGTGATGTTTGCTACGACAACGTAAGTTACACCGGATGGCATACAGGTTACCCCGACTCACAAGCAAGGGTCGACACACAGACCTTCAGAAAAATTCCGTGGGAAAACGACGTTCCCTTTTTTCTTGGAGAATTACTCGATAGTAAAGGCGGCCCTTCGCAAGTATGTCCGCGTCAATTGTTAAAGTCAGTGAACGCACAAGCTGAGAAGATGGGATTCTCTGCCGTGTTCTCACAAGAGTTCGAGTGGTTCAACTTTGCAGAAACTCCGAAGAGCGCGCGCGATAAAAATTACCAGCAGCTTCAGCCGTTAACACCTGGAATGTTTGGTTACAGTGTACTTCGAACAACGTTACAGCAACCGTTCTTCAACGACCTGTTCGAACTGCTCGGTAAGTTCGACGTGCCTATCGAAGGACTTCATACGGAAACTGGTCCCGGTGTTCTTGAAGCAGCAATAAAATATTCAGGCGTCATCGAAGCTGCCGATCGTGCAACGTTATTCAAGACCGCAGTAAAAGAGATCGCCTATCGTCATGGCATCATGGCAACATTCATGGCTAAGATCTCCGAACATCTTCCCGGCTGCGGCGGACACGTTCATCAAAGTCTTTGGGATAAGAGCATGAAGAGGAATGTCTTTTATGATGACAAAGACAAACAGAAGATGAGCGAAACGTTCCGTCAGTATCTTGCGGGTCAGCTCTATTGCCTTCCACATATTTTACCGCTCTTCGCACCAACGATCAACAGTTTCAAAAGACTGGTGGTAGGAGCGTGGGCACCCACAACGCTCACATGGGCTGTCGACAATCGTACCGTTGCCCTGCGTGTTCTTCCGGCTGGAGAAAAATCCTGCCGTCTTGAAACTCGTGTGATCGGTTCCGATGTTAATCCGTATCTCGCGATGGCGGGCGCACTCGGTGCAGGTCTGTATGGAATTAAGAATAAGTTAAAGCTAAAACAGAAGGCCACCACCGGAAATGGATATACCGATCTTTCGAACGGTATTCTCCCGGGCACGCTGGATGAAGCAACGAAGAAGATGAAGGAGTCGGACGTGGCGCGCGAGATCTTCGGAGATGCTTTTGTCGATCACTTTACACAAACGAGAGACTGGGAGTGGCGTCAGCATCTGAAGAGCGTGACCGACTGGGAATACAAGAGGTATTTTGAAATAATCTGAGATGACATTCGATAAAGTTTATCAATATAATTTTCCAACAACTATCCGGTTCGGTACCGGTGCCAGTAAAGAACTCGGTGATTACTTAAAAAAGAATGATCTCTCGAAGCCATTGATCGTTACCGATCCGCTCGTAGCACAACTTGATTTTTTCAAAGACATCGTTGCTAATCTCAGAAAGCAGAATATTTCGGTTGAAGTCTTTTCAGATATCCATAAGAACCCGGTTAAGTCGGATGTATATAAAGGCTCCGATGCGTTCGATGGAACTCATCGCGACAGCATTATAGGTATTGGTGGCGGAGCAGCATTGGATGTTGCGAGAGCCATCGTGCTTCGCATCAATCACCGCGAAGACCTTTTTAAGTATGACGATCTTATTGGTGGCGACATCTACGTAACCAACGACGTTCCTCATTTCATTACGATACCCACAACATCGGGAACCGGCAGTGAAGTTGGCCGCAGTGCCATCATCGCCGACGATGTTACGCATCAGAAGAAGATCTTATTCTCGCCGAAGCTTCTCGCAAAGATCGTTTTTGCAGATCCGGACCTCACCATGGGATTGCCTCCATCGGTAACGGCAGCCACAGGCATGGATGCGTTAACACACAACATGGAGGCGTTCATCGCGAAGATGCCTCACCCGATAGCCGAAGGTATTGCGCTCGAAGGCATGTCGCTGATCAGCCAATCGCTCCAAACGGCCGTCAACAATCCCGATTTAGAGTCGCGCAGCAAGATGCTGATCGCCTCGATGATGGGAGCTATCGCATTCCAGAAGGGCCTCGGCGTTGTGCATTCACTGGCGCACCCGCTGTCGTCGCTGCTCGACACTCACCACGGCCTGGCAAACGCCGTTAATATTCCCCATGGAATGGAGTACAACGTAGCCGGCTTCGAAGACAAGTTTCGTCGCATGGCACGGGCATTGGAATTAAAAGACGAGTCGGGCGCGGGGGTAGTACGATATTTGTTTGAATTGAACGACAGTGTTTCTATACCCAGGAGGTTGCGTGAGATTGGTGTGAAAGATGAGCACGTTGAGACATTGTCGGACCTGGCTTTCGCGGATTTTGCTCATCCCAACAATCCGAAACCTGTAAGTAGAGAAGATTTTAAAATGTTATATAAGAGGGCTTTATAGAAATGAAAAAGGTAGGTATTACAGACACTTCTAATATCCAGAACTATATCACTTGGTTTACGGATCAGGACAAGGGAAACGATATTGAAGTATTGAAACTCGAAATTGGATCGAATGATTATAAAGGTTGTTCGGGAATTATCTTAAGCGGCGGGATAGATATTAATCCAAAGATGTACGATGGCGAAGACGAATATGAAAATCGCCCGGCAGAGTTCAACGATGAACGGGACGCCTACGAAGAAGAAGTTTACAACTACGCCAAGATGAACAAGATCCCGATCTTAGCAATATGCCGCGGTCTCCAGCTAGTCAATGTTGTTGAAGGCGGAACAATGATCCAGGATCTCGGTGAAGACAACGCCATTCACAGGAAAGAAAACGACACCGATAAACAACACAAGGTGACTGTTGATTCACGCACTTTGTTAGGAGATGTTACCGGTGGAATGACTGAAACAGTAAACAGCGCACATCACCAGGCAGTTGAATTTCCCGGTAAGGCATTGATCGAAAATGCAAAGTCACCCGATGGTGTTATCGAAGGACTCGAATTCAAAGACAAGACAAAGCACGGCTTCCTTCTTTGTGTTCAATGGCACCCTGAGCGCATTCCTGATGATGTTAAGATGTCAAAGAATATCAAGAAGGCCTTCTTATCTGAAATCAGGTCGAAATGAAGATCACCAATCCAGCAACCGGGGAGGTCTTCAAAGAAATTGCTGACGATACATTTGTAAGTATCCAATCAAAATATCAGAACTTAAAAGAAGGACAACCTGGATGGGCTTCAACGCCCCTTTCAGAAAGGATCAATATCCTTAAGAAATTCTCCGATCTCCTTGAGAAGAACGCTGCACATCTTGCCTCTGTTCTTACGTCAGAAGTTGGTAAGCCACTGCAACAATCGAAGAACGAGCTGAACGGTGCCAGAGCCCGTATCAAATGGCTCACCGACAATGCTTCGAAGTTTCTGTCGGATGAAGTAATGGTGCAGGATCCAAAGATGGAGGAACGTATTAGTTACGAACCACTCGGTGTTATCGGGAATATCTCCGCATGGAATTATCCTTACCTCGTTGGTGGGAATGTATTTGTGCCCGCGTTGCTTGCGGGTAATGCAGTGTTGTATAAGCCTTCCGAGTTTGCATCGCTCACCGGTCTCGAAATAGCAAAATTATTGTACGAAGCCGGCGTTCCAGAAAATGTATTCGAGGTTGCCACCGGTGCGAAGGAAGCAGGAGAGGCGTTGCTCGATCTTCCGCTCAACGGATATTTCTTTACCGGTTCATTCAAGACCGGCAAGTATATCTACGAGCGCGTTGCTTCGAAGATGGTGCCCTGCCAGTGCGAGCTGGGTGGCAAAGATCCTCTCTACGTTGCCGACGATATCGAAGACGTGAGATCAGTTGCAGCCGGAACAGCCGACGGTGCTTTCTACAACAACGGCCAAAGCTGCTGTGCTGTCGAACGCATCTATGTTCATGAAAAAGTATATGATCGTTACGTCGATGAGTTTGTGAAGGAAGTGAAGACGTATAAGCTCGGCAATCCCGAAGAGTCGGGTGTCTATGTCGGGCCACTCACACGCAGTTCACAGCTTGACGTACTGTCTGCACAGGTGAAAGAAGCCATCGATAAAGGAGCTTCAGTTCTTACGGGCGGAAAGAAAGTCGATCGTGCCGGTTATTACTTCGAGCCAACCGTCCTCACGAACGTTACCCACGAAATGTCGATCATGCGCGAAGAATCTTTCGGGCCCGTTATCGGCATCATGAAAGTGAAGAACGACGATGAAGCTATTAAACTAATGTCGGACACAGACTATGGTCTCACTGCAGCTGTCTATAGCGCCGATAAATCGCGTGCCGAGAAGATCCTCAGTAAAGTAGATGCTGGTACCGGCTACTGGAATTGTTGCGACAGGGTAAGCGCTGCCGTTCCCTGGTCCGGACGAAAACACTCTGGCTTCGGCGCAACGTTATCTTATATTGGATTAAGAGCCTTCACAAAGCCGAAGGCCTATCAGCTTCGCGGCTAACGAAGGGTTCTCGTTAACATATTTATAAGATCCTCTGCCTGCTTCCTGTCTTCAACCGCCACTATATTCCTGTACCTCAGTAACGCCTGTATCGCTTCATCGATCTCACGATTCATCGCCAGCGTTAATCCAAGGTTGAAATAACTGTTAGGAAATTCAGGAGCAATCTCTATCGACAACTGGTAGTGCACTTTCGCGAGTGGCAGGTTGCCAATCTCCGCGTATTGATTTGCAAGATTATAATGTGCTTCGAAATGTCGTGGATCTTCTTTAAGACAAAGTGTAAAGCAGTCGATGGCTTTACTATAATGACGTGCTTCCGATTCTATGATACCAAGATTGCAATAGGCGTCGGGGAGAGAATCTTTTGCCTGTATCGCTTTCAGGTAAAGCTCACGTGCCTTTTCAGAGTCACCCATGTCGTCGATCAGCAACGCTTCTTCGAAGGGCGTCAGTGAACTCATCTTCACCACCTTGCCACCAACAAACAGGTTGAGCTGCCCTTTCTTTTCGGGCACATCGGATTTCTTCTTACGTACGGGTTTGAACCCGAACTTCTCAGGAGGCGAGACTGGAAACTGTACGACTTTTCCCATGCTGGAAGGGTAAGTTTAGTTGGCTAGCTCGCTTTGCGCTTGAGTGTCTTTGTCTCTTTGGAAACTTTCTTGGTCTCCTTTTCGCCTTCGCCTTTGGCTTTCTCCATTGGCTTCTTCTTCGCCTGCTCTATGCTTTCCTTCAGGGCAGTCATGATATCCACAACCTTCGGTTCTTCCTCTTGTACCGTAACGATCTCCTTGCCGGCGATCTTCGCATCGATGATGTCTTTCAGGGCATCGAAGTAATGATCCTCCATTGTGATCTCCGAAAACTTCTTCGACATGGAGTCGACGAGTGTCTTCGCCATTTTCAACTGGTCTTTGTCGGTCTTCACGTCGATGAGTCCTGGTACCTCGTTGATGCTTCGCACTTCATGAGGATAACGGAGTCGATACATCATGATGCCTTTCTCATAAGGAGTGAGCAACACAGGAGTCTCGCGGTCGCGCAACACAACAGTGCCAACACCGATCTTACCGCTTTCTTTAAGAGCGTGCATGAGCAGACCATAAGTTTTTGCGGCAACATCGCCGTCGGGGCCGATGAAGTAAGGTGTTTCGAAGAGCGTCGGGTGAACTTCGGTCTCGTGTACAAAGCCCTGGATCTCGATAACTCTCGTGCTCTTCAGCCGGACCTTCGACAGGTCGTCATCTTCCATGATAACATACTGGCCGGGCTCATACTGGTAGCCCTTCACAATGTCTTCAGAACGTAGCGTCTCACCCGTTACTTTATCCTTCTTCTCGTAAGAAACAGGGTTGTGTTTGTCCTTCGACAGCAGGTTAAAGCTGATGGACTGCCCGGTGTCGAGAGCGTTGTAGATCCGGATAGGAATAGTAACAAGGGAGAATTGAATGTGACCTTTCCAGATAGCGCGCATAGGCTGTATAGTTTAAAAAATGGAAATCGTAACGAAGATAGGAATTTTTCAATGTAATTCCCTAAAGGCTAGAGGCTCCAGAGGGTAATGAAGAACAGGATCATCCGGTAGATCTCCAAAGCTATTTTCAGGAACAAGATCATCAGCGCCGACTTCGCCACCAGCTTCCAGCCGGATTCATGATAGAACAAATGCGATGCACGCATGAGGAAGTACAGGTTCGTTGATATAAACAATGCCGTTACAACACCCTCGCCGATGTATCGCCCGATCGGTATGATCGACGTCACCACGTCTACCAAAATGGCGTTGACAAACAGGTTGAAGCAAGCGAGCTCTATTGCGTAGCCGAAGTGATCTGTGAAGTAACGGTTCCTCTTCCTGTAAAGAAAATTAAGCGGCACGGAAGCCAGCACCACGAATACCATCACCAGTAGCTTCGCAAGACCAACCGTCTTCAGATTGTACACCAGCGAGAACGACTGCAGGTTCATGTGCATGGTCGCCATCTTTCGCGCTATCGGCTCCTTTAGCAGGAAACCCAACGGCGCCAGCAGTTGCGTGGTGAGCGAAGCGTTGAACAACTGCACGATCGGGAAGAGAAAATAGACCAGGTTCAATACAAAGAACACCTGGATAGGACTGAGGTAACGTACCGTTCTTCCGTGGGCAAATTCGGTCGACACAAATCCGGGTCGCGACAGCATCAGCCACAGTGTTCGCGCAAACTTGTTGTCGGCAAATGTGACTGCCTTTACGATGTCATTGAACAGCGAGCGCAAGGTCCTGTCGGATGCAACGCGCACCTTCTCACCACAGTTGTTACAGTAGTTGCCCGTGAACTGGTTGTGACAGCTCTTACATGTGTGAACGACCTGTTCGCTCATTACTTCCTGAGTGCTTTGAGTAGTTTGGCGGCGCGGCTCTTATAACCGGCCGACCCGAAAGGTAACTGTTCTTCGATTGCGACGATAACTTCATTCTTCAGGCCGGGTTCTTTCAGCGCAATGTCTGTCATCACTGTCATCGAGAACACGCGAACAGCAACCGGTTCCGATGTGTCTGTAAAAAGTTTGAAGGCTTTATCGAAGGCAAGTCCGCGAACGTTGGGAGGGATGTCTATGAATTGAAGCAATCGCATGACGTTTCGTTTCACGGCTACGTGCATGCCGGGCCTGTCGATCGTTTTCAGTACAGGCTTAAGATATGGGCGGATCAGTTCAGGATGTTTCTTCACGATGTCGCTCAATGGCCAGCCGGCCCATTGCGTGAGACGGTAAGTGTCACCCAAAAAGATCTTCACGAGGTCGTCGAATCGTTTGGTGTTGGTGCCGACGTAGCGGATGATCTTGTTCTTTGTTGCGAGCGAATGCTTTTTTCCGAGTTCTGCTACAAGATTCATTATCAATAACTTACCTTCAATTCAATATTCATAACTACCTGACAATTAGGATATTTAACTCGCGTATCTTAATTTTAAGTTCAACTAATGATGAGTGCTATGTTTTTACTTTTTGCCATCATTGCTATCGTGGTCTTACAAGTTGGCCTTACAATCTATTGCTTTCGTAAGCAAAGTATGCAGGCCATTCGTGAAGACTTACGAGTAGTAAGATTTCAGCTTTAAAACTTTAATACCTTTGCGGGCTGAATTATACTACCCGTGAACTATTTATCTGCTGAGTCGTTGTCGAAGTCTTTCCGTGAAACCTGGTTATTCAAAGATATCACCCTGGGGGTCTCCCGTGGCGATAAGATTGCGCTCGTAGGAGCCAACGGCGCCGGTAAGTCCACGCTGCTCAAGATCTTAACCGGCCAGATCCCGTCCGACTCCGGTAAAGTCGTGCTTCGCGACGGCATTCGTACCGGCTACTTAACACAGCAGCCAAACGTGCCCAACGACACCCTCGTCAAGAACATACTGTTCGACGATAGCAATAAGGTTGCTAAGATCGTTCGCGACTACGAAGAGGCCATCCACAATCCCGATACTTCTCCCGACCGCATGCAGCACCTCCTCGAACAGATGGAGGAACTGAAGGCATGGGACTACGATGCTAAAGTGCAGGAGATCACCACCAGGCTCGGTGTGCCATCGCTCGATATGAAATTCGGAGAGCTGTCGGGCGGACAACGCAAGCGGATCTTTCTTGCACAGTTGCTTCTTGCGGAGCCCGATCTCATCGTTCTCGATGAACCTACCAACCACCTGGATCTTGAAGCTATCGAATGGCTTGAGAACTACCTCTCGGGTGTGAATGTCACGCTCATCATGGTTACCCACGACCGTTATTTCCTCGATAATGTATCGAACCAGATCTTCGAACTGGATCGCGGCAAGCTTTATACTTACAAGGGCAACTACGCATACTTTCTCGAAAAAAAATCGGAACGCGAAGAACTGCTTCGTATTGAAGTTGATAAGGCAAAAAACCTGATGAGAAAGGAGCTCGAATGGATGCGCAAGCAACCAAAGGCTCGCGGAACAAAGGCAAAGTATCGTATCGACGCCTTTTATGAATTGAAAGACAAGGCCAGTCAGAACCTGAAGAAAGACACGCTCGAGCTCGACATACAGGAAACACGCCAGGGCACCAAAGTGCTCGAGATCCACAATGTATCGAAGTCGTACAACGGCGCGATGATGATCGACAACTTCTCTTACATCTTTAAGAAAAAAGATCGCATTGGTGTTGTTGGTAAGAATGGTGTTGGCAAGAGCACGTTCCTCAATCTCGTCACCGGTAAGATCAAGCCCGACAAGGGAGAGCTCATTCCGGGTGTTACCACGAAGATGGGTTACTTCACGCAGGAAGCGGAAGATCTTAATCCCGCCCATCGTGTGATAGAAGAAGTGAAGGCTATCGCAGAGTTTATTACCATGGGCGATGGATCTACCATTTCGGCTTCGAAGTTCCTCGATACGTTCCTTTTCCCGCCCGAGAAACAATACACATTCATAGAGAAGCTCAGTGGTGGTGAGCGTAAACGTCTTCAACTGTTGAAGATCCTGATCACCAATCCAAACTTCCTCATCCTCGATGAACCTACGAACGACTTTGACATCGATACGCTGAATGTGCTCGAAGAATTCCTCGATAAGTTCGGAGGCTGTTTGTTGCTGGTGTCACACGATCGTTACTTTATGGATCATTTGGTCGACCAGCTTTTTGTTTTTGAAGGCGAAGGCAAGATCATGTCGTTCAATGGTAACTATACCGACTATCGCGATTGGCAGGAAGAAAAAGAAGCGGAGCCTGTTGCTGTTGTAAAAGAAAAGAAGGTGGAGACGAAGTCACCGAACACTTCGAATAAGAAAGAGAAGAAAGAATACGACGACATTCAAAAAGAGATCGATAAGCTGGAACAGGAAAAGAGGTCGGTTTCCGAACAACTCAACGATTCCAGCCTGAGCCATCAACAACTTACTGACCTCGGTAAGCGCATTGCTGACATCTCACAACAGCTCGATGCAAAAACCAGTCGTTGGCTCGAGCTCGACGAAATTCTAAACAGCTAGCCGCTTGAAGAAGGTCATTCGTTGGTTGCTTGGTTTCATCGCAGTGCTGATACTGATCGTAGCTGCGATGGTCGGCTCGATAGACCGCACACCGCTCCACGAACAGCAATTCTACAACGACATGATGGGTAAGCTCGATACCATCCGTATCGACGATCATGGCTCCGGCGAACTGAGATCCGGTTGGAAGAGAGTGAACATCACACCTTCGATGCCGATGCCCATGGCCGGCTATATCCCGAGAGATCATTTCGACATCGTACACGATTCACTCTTCGCAAGAGTCCTTGTGATCGAGAATGCTTCGTTCCGTTGCGCGATGGTGAACGTTGACCTGCTGATCTTTCCCCCGTTGCTTCGCGATAAGATCGTGGAGAAATTGAATGACAACACTTTCCTTTATCTATCAGCAACACATACACATAATGGTGTAGGAGGGTGGGATCCTTCAATTGGCGGACGATTGATCACGGGAAAGTTTTCGGAAGAGTATGTTGAGGGTATTGCCGATAAGATTGTAGCGGCTATCAAGGGTATCACCACTCTAACTTCATCAATTCAATACTACGAAGCCGAGGCAACCGACATGATGGAGAATCGCGTGGATGTTGATTCAGGAAAGGTGGACGGAAAGATCAGGGGCATCATGCTCGAGCGCGTGGACAGAACCAGCGCTTTGTTATTCATTTTAAGTGCACATGCAACATCTCTCAAGTCTGAAATGCTCGAATTGTCGGCCGACTACCCCGGCAAAATCATGCGTAACCTGCAATCCTTTACGTTTCCAATGTTCATGTCGGGCATGGTTGGAAGCACCAGGTTCCAGTTTAGTCCGTTACAGAATTACGAGTTCATAGATACAGTCAGCAAGAAGGTATGGACTCACCTGGAGAAAAATTACAAAGTAGATTCTATAAAGCACGCTCCCGTCATTCGAAGCGCTCACATTCCAATTGAATTCGGACCCTCACAACTCCGGATCGACAAAAACTTCAAGCTCAACAACTGGGCATTCCGTATCTTGTTCCGCAAGCTCAAAGGCGAGTTGACTTATCTGGAGATTGGCGATATTGTTTTTATCGGAACGCCGTGTGATTTTTCGAGCGAGATCTACGTGATGGACTCACTGGAAAGCTACGCCGCTAAATACAACAAGCACTTGATCATTACGAGCTTCAATGGCGATTACGATGGCTACATCACTTACGATAAGCATTATGAAGTAAGCTCGAAGGAAGAGATCAATGCACTCAATTGGGTTGGGCCCTATTACGGAGAATATTTTTCGGATATGATAAAAAAAGTGGTTGCCAAATGAAGCTTGCCATCAATGATAAATCGGTAACCGCCGAGATCGTGTTACCGAAGAAGCCCAAAGCCATCTTCACCTTTGCTCATGGCGCCGGTGCGCCGATGAACCACCCGTTCATGACGGCTATGTCGAAAGAATTGGAGAAGCTCGACATCGGAACATTCCGTTTCAACTTCCCTTACATGGAAGCGAAGAAGGGCCGGCCCGACACACCGGCCGTCGCACATCAGACCATTGAGGCCGCAGCTAGCTACATTCACAAAGAATATCCAAAGACGCCGTTGTTCCTTTCGGGAAAGTCCTTCGGCGGGCGAATGTCGTCGCAATATCTTGCAAAGTTTCAGCCCGGCTTCGTGAAGGGCATCGTCTTCTACGGATTTCCACTACACGCTGCAGGCCAGCCTTCAATCGATAGAGCCGACCATTTAAAAGAGATTAAGGTCCCCATGTTGTTCCTGCAGGGAACACGCGACTCGCTCGCTACATGGGATCTCATCACGCAAGTAACAGGCGCGCTGCCGAAGGCCACGCTGGTAAAATTCGAAGGCGCCGACCATAGCTTTAAAGCCGGCAAGAAAAACTTGCTGCCCGACCTTGCGTCGGCTGTCGCGGAATGGGTGACGAAGGTTTAGGCCGATCGGTCTAAAGCCTGTTTGAGGAATCGCGGCCATGCCGTAAATTTCTGATACTATGAAGAAGCTAGCCTTTTCTCTAACCCTTTCTCTAACTATAGCTGCTGCAATAGCAGTAATGCTCGCCGCCGTTAACCGTCACGATGCAATGCGTGAAGGTTTCGTAAACGGAACTGCCGATGTTAGATCCATCAGCGCCCTCACGTTCGGTCCTGATGGGATCCTGTTCATCGGCGACTCGAAGAGTGCATCCGTATTTGCACTCGATACCAAAGACGTTCAGAAGGTTGACAAAGCAACGGCCATCGAGATCAAACAGATCGACAAGAAGATTGCCGGCGCTCTTGGTACAACCGTTGAAAATATTACGATCCAGGACCTTGCCGTAAACCCTGTGTCGAAGAACATCTACGTTGCTGTTCAGTTCCAGGATGGCTCCAATGTTCTTCTGAAACTCGAGGGCGAAAAGATCACGAATGTTCCTTTCAAGGATGTTAATTATTCCGTAGCGACGATCGCAAACGCTCCTTCCGAAGATGCGAAAGACCAAAGAGGCCGTCCTATTCGCATGCAGGCAATTTCCGATATCGGCTTCGCCGATGGCAAGCTGATGGTAACAGGTTTATCGAACCAGGAATTCAGCTCTACGTTCCGGAGCATTCCATTCCCTTTCACGAAGCAACAGGATCAATCGTCGCTCGAGATCTATCACGCAGCACATAAACAATACGAAACATTCGCGCCGATCCGTACTTTCATGCCGGCAACATTAGGCGGAAAGAAGTACATCATCGCGAGCTACACCTGCACACCGTTGGTTCTTTTTCCTATCGAAGATCTTAAACCGGGTGTTCACGTAAAGGGTCGCACAGTTGCAGAGATGGGCAGCGGCAATCAACCGATCGACATGATCGCGATGACAAAGGGTAACGATACTTATCTCGTTATGTCGAACAGCAGCCGTCCTGTGTTCAAGGTTAAGTACAAAAATATCGAAGCATACCAGGGCTCGATCACAACGCCGGTAGAAGAGAACTTCGCTACTGCAGGTGTTGATTTCATTTCGTTGCCTGTAACCAATGTGTTGCAGCTCGATAAGCTCGACGACTCACAGTTTGTTGTGTTGCAACGTCGTGCTAATGGAGACCTGGATCTTTGGACTGCCGGGGAGCGTTTTTTCTAATATGATGATATTGACGGGAAGGCACCTTGTAGCGTGCCTTCTGATTTTACACCTCACACAATCACTAAGCGCGCAAGACCTTCACAGTCTCGTCGACGCAGAGAAAGCCTTCGCCCAAACTTCCGTAGACAAGAGCACGAAGATCGCCTTTCTCGAGTATTTCGATCATCACAGTGTTGCTTTCACCAACGGCCAGGCAGTGCTCGGCAGAAAAGAGTGGGAGAAGAAACCCGAGAACAACAACTATCTATTCTGGTGGCCCATCTTCGCCGACATCGCAGCATCGGGTGACTTCGGTTACACAACCGGCCCTGCTATTGTCGGTCCGGATCGGTCAACACGCGAAGTGAAGAGTGGTTTGTACTATTCAACAGTCTGGCAGAAAGATGACAATGGCCGGTGGAAAGTATTGGCCGATCTTGGTTCATCAGTTTACAGTCCGTCCGAAAATCTCACAACACTAAAGACATCTGCGCGTCCCGCCGTGGCTCGCAATGACATAACTTCAGAAGCCCGGCGTGAGCTGAGTGCTCTCGACAAATCATACAATGGAGAGCTCAACGAACTGAAGACTTCATTCGATGATGCATATTTTTCGGACGAAGCAAGGATCCATCGCCGTGGCATCGCGCCAGTAATCGGTGCAAAGGCAATTGCCAATTTTTACGATAATGGTGGTCTGTATTTTTTTGAAAACCTTCAGTCGCATCTTGCATCCAGCAATGACATGGCGGTCACATATGGCGCTGTTAAGATCACGTCGACCAAAGACGGGAGACCAATAACTACCAACGCATGCTACCTGCGCGTATGGAAAATAGAAGAAGGTGAATGGAACATCGTGCTCGATGTTATCAACTGACCTATGCGTTGGTGCATTTTATTATTGTTGATCTTTTGTTGTAAGCCGAAATCTAATGTACCCGAAATAGTTTGGGTGAACGACAAAGCCACGGCCATTATCCTTCAAGACACAACAAGCATCTATGTAGAAGGTTCTTCTTATCGTGTACTGGGTAAGTGGGATCATTCCCGTTTTACTCCAGCAGTCCCATTTGAAAGAGGACAATCCTATCACACATCTACTGGCATCACATTCACAATTCCTGCCGATACAACGTTACAACCTCCTGTATTAGTCGGATCATTCCCATCGTGCGATACCGTTCCATCTAATCTTCTAAAGATCTATCTACAGTTCTCCGAATCAATGTCCGAAGGATGTTCTTCCCGGTTTGTCCAGCTATACAATGCCACCACAGGCGACACCATAAAGAATGCATTTCTCGATCTTCAGCCCGAGCTTTGGAATGAAGATGGAACGATACTCACTCTTTGGTTAGATCCAGGCAGGATCAAACAGGATCTCATTCCCAATAAGGATCTTGGTGTTGTTATGAATGAGGATCGTAAGTACAAGCTTGTCGTTGCGAAAGGATGGAGGAGCAAGAATGGGTTGGCGTTGGAGAAAGATTACAACAGGACTTACACTACTTCGAAGCGCGATGTAACAAGGCCTGAGATCCATTCATGGTCGATCGGTGTGAAAGGAGACACGGTCGTTGTTGACTTAAAAGAATCTTTGGATTGGTTACTCCTCCATAGCGCAATCTCGATCCCGGGACTTTCACCGAAAACGATTACGGAAAGTGGTGAAAAGAAAATATTATTCTTTCCAGTGCCACCTGGCGATTACAGTTTAAACATCGAATCACGTCTCGAAGATCTCTGTGGTAACAATATCAATCGTCTTTTCGAAACAGACGTGACTGCTTCAACAGGCAATAATCACCCTAAAGAAGTATATACAATTCCATTTCATGTGAAGTGATCAGATATTTTTCGACGAGCCGCAACATAAACTTACATCACGCCGTTCACGCTCGTATTGAAAAAATTTTACAGCCACCCCACGATGAAATTTTCACCTTGCACAAAACTTTTTGCTTGTGCTTTCGTATCAATAGGCTTGCTTTTCGTCGCGGCAAGTTGCCAGGATGAAGATCCCCCGGTTGCAGAAGCAGCTGCACAGTTCACTCAATCAACACTTAGCTTTTCCGAAAGTGCCGATCAGCAGCAGATCACACTCACTCTGAACATTCCCGCAGGTTCCGATGGTGAGATCGTCCTAAGCACGAGTGTTGTCAATACATCATGTTTTGTTACTGAACCCGCCGTAGAGGCCGGCCAGATCAAACTGCCTGTAAAGAAAGGACAGGCGCTGCTTTCGTTCACCATGAAGCCAGTCGATAACAATGCTCTCGATGGCTGCAAGGTCGTTAAGTTCACCATCACATCTGTTTCAAGCGGTCTTCGAAAGGGCGTTACCAGCGATCTCGTTGTATCAGTAAACGACGACGAATCTCCCGTTGAAGCCAGCTTCGAATTAAGCGGCTTGAATGTTCGTGAGAATGCTGCTTCAGGTGGGTCGATCGATATTAACTTCACATCACCCGCGCCTGCGGATGGCGTTTTGATCTTCAGCTATGAAACAGCAAGCACATACGGAGTTGATTTCATTACAGAGCCTGCCGCTGCCAGTCAGAAGATCTTCCTGCAGGTTGCCAAAGGAGCGACGTCAGCTTCTGTGAAACTATATCCTGTGAACGACAATTTATTTAAGGCCGATCGCAACATCAGCTTTCACCTGGTAGATGCAACCGGCGGCCTTCGTGTTGGGGGTAATGATGCGCTCTGGTGTACGATCACTGAAGACGATGGAAAGATGATCTCGCCCATCGCTGCCGTTCGTTCCCTGCTGGCCAACGACCCGATCGCCATCCGCGATACATACATCGAAGGCATTGTGACTTCCATCACAAACGTTTCTACCAGTCGTATCGTAGTTGAAGATGCGAGCGGTGCGATACAGATCCAGCTTCAACCGGATCACTCGCTTACACGAGGCGATGTCGTGCTGTTAAATCTCGATAAAGGAACACTTCATTTGCAACAAGGCGTATTGGAAGTGAGTGACATCACGCAATTTGAAAAGCTTGGCGAAGAAACACTTCGCATCAACAAATACAGTCTCGAAGATCTTGCGAGGTCTGCCGATAACATGCAATCGCAGACTGTTCAGATCACTGGCGTTATTTTCACACAAGCAAACGGCAGCGCCACATTCCTCGGCGATCGGCCTGCATCAGACGGCGCCAGGTCGATCATTGTGCGGACTAATTCAGTTGCTGACTTCGGCGACCAGACGATTCCTGGCGGACCGTTGAGCGTTACCGGCATCTACGTGAATCTCGATGGACAGAGTTACATCTATCCACAGGTGATCACGGATATCAGGAGTGGGCATACTTCGATTATCCGTCGCGACTAATTCAGCAATAAAGATCAGATCATTCCCCTCGACTTTAATTCGAGGTACTTGTTGATCGAAGCGACAGTCAGATTTTCGGGCTTCGTAAGAATACTCATGATACCGAATTGTTTCAGTTGCTGCACAAGCTGGATCTTCGTGAGCATGTAAGTCTCCGCAGTAACCTGCAGGTAAATATCTTCTACCGTATGAACGTTAGTAGATGTTTTAGAAGACACCTCTGTATTTTCGAAGAATACTACTACCAACAAATGCTGATCGTTCAGCTTACGCAATTGAGGTAACGCCCGCTGCAATGCATACGTGCTTTCGAAGTTGGTATAGAGAAACAACAGCGCACGTCCGTTTATAAGATCCCGCAGCGACATGTACATGCTCTCGTAGTTCGCTTCCACCGAACCTTCGGTCTCATTATAAAGAGCCTCGAGGATCTTTTTCAACTGGAGCTTACCACGGTCGGCTCTTATTCTCGCTTTTGGTGTTTCGGCGAACGTGAATAGACCAGCCTTATCCTGTTTCCCAAGAACGATGTTTGCAATCACCAGCGACGCATTCACGGCGTAATCGAACAGGCTCAAACCATTGAAAGGCATGTGCATCACACGACTCTTGTCGATGATCGTGTACACTGCCTGCGATTTCTCGTCCTCGTAAACATTCACCATCAACTGTGCACGTCTGCCCGTTGCTTTCCAGTTGATGCTTCGATAATCATCTCCGCGGTTGTATTGCTTGATGTGCTCGAATTCGTAGCTGTGCCCGATCCGCCGAACTTTCTTCACACCATATTCAGTAGCTGTCCGTGCGAATGTCCTTAACTCATACTTTTTCATTTGTATGATGGAAGGATAAACTGGCACCATTGCATCGAGTGGTTTCTTCAGTCTTCGGCGTACCAGCCCAACACCGGTCGACAGGAACAGATTGATCTTGCCAAAGTGATATTCGCCTCGCGACAGTGGCCGGACCTCGTAAACCTGTTCGTGAACCTTATCGGCGGGCATGTCGAGAGAGATCGAGAAACTTCTTTCCTGGAATTGTTCCGGCAGTTCGTCGACCACGGTTACATGAATGCTCATTCGTGCTTTGTTCTTCAACGTGAGCCTGACCTGGTTGAGGTCGCCCAATGAAAGAACACCTTGTGTCTCGCGGGTTACTTCAACATCAACTCTTTTGTTGAACAGCAACAGGATGTCGATGCCGATTACCAGCGCAAGGATCACAATGCCCGTTTGCACGATCGGCATCAGGTTGGGAAATGCATACGAAGCCATCATGCCACACGTAAGCAACGCGAGCACGAGGTAGAACCTGTTGGTGAGATATAGATTCCGGATTACATTCATTTACCTTGGTACTTCGACACGTTCGGCAATTTCTTTAATGACATCTTCAGCTTCCACGCCTTCCATTTCTCTTTCTGCTGTGAGTATGATGCGGTGATTCAATACAGGGTAGGCAACAAACTTCACATCGTCTGGCGTTACGAAGTCGCGGCCATTCATAACGGCGATTGCCTTCGAAGCACGCATGATTGCCAGCGAGGCTCGGGGAGAAGCGCCCAACAGAAGGTCACCATTGTTACGCGTGTTGTCGATCAGTCGCGCTATGTATTCGAGGATCTCGTCTTTGATGTGGATCTTTTCGATCAGCTCCTGGCAATGACGAAGCTCGTCTTTGCCGATGACTGCCTGCACGGTGTCCATCACCCTGTGACTAAAGTCGTCACGGAATCTTTTCAGTATCGCGAGCTCCTGCTGGGCTGTTGGATACGTGAGTTTCAACCGGAACAGGAAACGGTCGAGTTGCGCTTCCGGAAGTTTGTATGTTCCTTCCTGCTCGATCGGGTTTTGCGTGGCGATCACCAGGAACGGAAAGTCCATCGGGTAGGTCGTGCCATCGATCGTGATCTGTCTTTCTTCCATTACTTCGAACAACGACGACTGTGTTTTTGCGGGAGCACGGTTGATCTCGTCTATAAGTACGAGATTCGAAAACACCGGGCCTTTATTGAAAGTGAATTCTGAAGTCTTCACATTAAACACCGTGGTTCCCATCACATCTGTCGGCATCAGGTCGGGTGTGAACTGGATCCTCGAAAAACCGATCGATAGCGAGCGTGCCACAAGCTTCGCCGTCAATGTCTTAGCGATACCCGGAACGCCTTCGAGAAGGATGTGGCCACCTGTAAAGATGCCTGCCATCAGCAGGTCGATGATCTTCTCCTGGCCTACGATCACCTTACCGATCTCGTGTCGTATTTTGATAACACGCTGGTTAAGGAGATTGATGTCTTCCTGCAGCGCGCTTACGTTTTCGGAGTTAACGGATTCTTCCATAATGAAATATTGAATAGGGGTGGTTACTTACATGTTTTATAAAACTTATCGATTGCCTGGTATAAGGCAATCAACCGTTCGGGTTCTTCATTAAATGTCGCGTAGCTTTCGATAGTCCTGTAACTGTCGTGTATTGCCTGCACACTGGCGACGTCAACTTTGGCTCTTTCGGCAAGACGGGTAACAAGCTCCTGCGTAAATGTTTGTGTGTTGATGCCATACCGGGCACGAATGAAATACAGGAAGTACTTCATCTTCTTTCGCGCCATGTCGAGATGGTCGGGGTTCTGGTAATGAAGCGATGAGATCACATTCAAAAACTCCAGCGATGTGTTTGTCTTCGGCTCGAGTACTGGGATGATCCGTTGTGTTCTCTTCGAAGCGAAGAGAATGTAAAGAAGAGTCCCGGCAAGAAGCATCCACCACGCATATTTCAAAGCAGGCTGTTGCATGATGTAATACAGCGGACTATCGTATGGATTCTGCATGTCCATGAACGGAACTTTACTCACTTCATCCCAGATAAGGTTTTCTCCCGACAGGTGCGTGAATACGCTCGATGCGTACTCCATGTTGTCGGGTTTGGTCATGAAGTAGTTAGTAAACATCAGTGGCACGGTGTGAAGATAGAGATGGCCGTAGCCTGCACCGTAAGTAATTCGAAGGAAGTTGACTTGATCGCGTCCCTGGTATCCCAAAGATGTAAAGGTCACTGAGGAATCACATATCACCGAAGGATTCAGGTAACGCCAGAAATATGGGAAATCCATGTTGCCCATCCGGAACCTGAAATCATAATCGCGATTGCGATGAAGCGTGGGGTGATAGAAATTTGCGTGAGCGGTGGTGTCGATGGTGTACTCGTAGCCGAACTCAGCGTCACATGTGTTTGCATATACTTCGCCCACGAGTTTCTCCGGCCGGTCAAGCGTGGCAATAAACACGTTGTTCCCATCGACGAGAAAGTCTTTCAATGCGGCAACATCCTCGTCATCGAGATAGATGCTTTGACCAATAAGAACATAGTCGGTGTTCTTGAAATTCTTGCCTTCCAGCAATTTGTGAATGGGTTCCTTCTGGTTAGTGGTAATAGTTCCGCTGTGCGAAGCCTCGAGCATCTTCTTAATGAACATCGTGCCGTAAGGCTGATCACTGGCTTGATCGAAGTTCTGGTACCAGCTGTACTTTTGGCTCTTGTTGTTAGTGATATAAAAATAAACGAGCAGCAGGACGCTAAGTCCAATAATAGATCCGACAACGACAGTTATGACCGTTCTTGAATTCATGCGTCGGTTTTGCCCTGTGTTATTTTCCGGTTCACCGATTCGAATTCACCACTGAGCCGCTGGAATGATTCGTTCGACACATTGCGTTCGCCGTACCAGACAAGTTCGTAGGCGAGCGTGAGCCCGCGAACACTATCGTAGTACTCGTCGCGTCCGTAGAGCTCCGAAAGATAATCGCGATTTGTTTTGTCCTTCTTCCATGCAATGAGTCCAACCTCGTTCAGTTTCTTTAGCAGGATCAGGTATTGAATGCGGACAGCCATTCGAAGATCACCGGCTTCCAATGCCTGGCGGAGCAATCCGTCGATCTCCAGTTCATCAATATTCTCGACAGCACGGGAGACGTCCTGCGCCGTTGCCTTCTTTATCTTCTTCTTTCCCCTAATGCCGGTGTTCTGTGCAACATAATAAAGTATAAAAACGAACAGGCAGAAGACCACGATAAACGAGATCGTTCTCATGACGCCGGGGTCTAACGAAAAGTTGAAATTCCATGGTTTCCGGTCCTTAGGTTTCTCGGGTTCCTTTTCTTTCTCCTCCTGGTAGTTCTGATCCCCAACAATCTCCTTCCATTTTTTCTTGTCAAACTTGTTCGAACCCACAGGTTCTGTCATGTACTCCTTGGATTTGTACGTAGCGTCCGGACTTACCGGTATAGTTGCAGGCACGTAAGTAGAGTCGGCATCATCCTGCGCCAGCGACGGTAAATAAACGAGTAGGAGGAGTGCAAGAATAAAAAGATGCTTCATCTCCGGAATTTCGATTTCGCCGATCCAAAGGAGTCTATTGCCTTTCGCAGGTACGAAGCATCCATGATTTCGGATTGTGAATAATAAAAGTAGGCAGTCGATGCGGCAATAACCGGAACAAGAAGATAGAACAGCAATATCTTGATGAAGACCTCGATGAAATACAACACGTCGTTTACCCATTCATCGGTCTTCGCAAAATTCAACTTGAACATGTTAAGGTACATGTATATCAGCGGTGCCGATGCGATCATCAGGAATGAAAACATGATTAACACCAAAACGAGATGCATAACAAAAACCTGCGAGTAATTGGTGGCAACGAGGTTCTTTGTTCGCACTATCGAGGGAAAAAATCCTTCGTCCGAAGCAATGGGAGTGAATGCAGCGAGAGTGAAGCAAACAAACGTGAAGATGAGTAGCAATGTTCCCCAACCTGCGAGGCTGTAGAGGATCCCATAAACCGCACTCATTACGATAAAGATCGCAAGGAATGAGCCGGCATTGAATTTTAGTTTCTTCTTGAGTGAATCGGAAGCGATTAATCGATACACTACATACATCACGATCGATGTTGCCAGCGCGTTGATGCCGATGAAGTAGACGTTTGGCGTCTCCAGGCCGAAACCAAGATCGCCGAACAGGTAACTCCACCAGCTACCGAGGAATCTGAACAGTACTTGTTCTTTCAACACATAGTAGCGGCATATCGCCACTATGAGTGACACTCCGAAGATCCACGGAAACATTTTTGAGAACTTGCTCTTATAAAAAACGAATGTGTCTCTTAAGATCTCGGCGTTATTCTTGATCGCCTGGTAGTTCACGGGTTCTTCCTCAGAAGGTGCAAGCTTTGTTTCCTTAATTGTCACTTCGAAGCCCGACCTGGACTTCATCCATGGATAGATGATGAAGTACCCGATGATGAGGGTGAGTGAGGCCAGTATCAGCAACAGCCGGATGAAATCGGGAACATCGGTATATCGTGTAAGAAAGCTTTCGATGATTGCTGCGAAGACGAAGATCGGTGAAATGCCCAGCATTAATTTCAACGACCGTATGCCGCTGATCTGGAACGCCTGTAATCGCGAATACGTACCAGGAAACACCAGCCCGCTTCCAAGTGTAATGCCTGCGCCACCTGCAAATATGAGCGACGAGATCTCCATCGTTCCATGCAGCCAGATCGAAAGCGCCGACTCGGCGAACAACCCGCGCTCCACAAAAAAGTACTGGAAGGTGCCAAGCATAATGCCGTTGTACAACAGCATGATCAGGCTGCCGATCGACAGAAATATTCCGAAGACATAAGTCTGAAAAGCAACTCTCAGGTTGTTGAGTGTGATCGTGAGGAACATGTCCATCTCACCCCGGCTTTTATATACAGCCATCGGATCTCCTTTCTCGATATTGGCTTTCGTCATTGCGACGTATGAATCACCAAGAATGGAACTTGTAAACTGGGGATCCTTCATCGAAGAAAAAACTCCGATTGCCGCTGCGAGGCAGAAGAATAACGCCGCTACGATGAGCTCCCTGCGACAATGAATAATGACCTGCGGAAGTTCGTCTGTCCAGAAAAGACGGAATGCATTTTTCCTGTCGCGCTGTCGACTGTAAATAACCGAGAAATATTCTCGTGCGATCTTATTGAGATAGACTCTTACCGAGCGATTTGGATAATAAGTTCTTGAATATGAAAGATCATCGATCACCTGTGTGAACAGGTTGCTCAACTTTTCAGGTTCTTTTCTGTCGGCGTTGAGAAGCTTTTCCGATTCGAGCCACTTTTCCTTATTTTGAGCGATGAAACGGGTTTCTTTCATTACCGGAAAAATATTGCTTTAGTTCGATAAAATGAAGAGCATAGAAGTCAAAACAACCCAAAATGTAACCCTCGAATATGAGCTGGCCGACCTGCGCGACAGGGCGCTAGCCTTCATAATAGACTTTGTCGTGCTCGCGCTCAGCCTTTGGCTCTTGTTGATGCTTGGCTTTGGCGGACTTAGGCTGGAGGGTACGGCCGCTATCCTTTGGGGAGTACTGGTGTTTTGCGTGATCGCGTTTTATTCGCTCACCATGGAAGTGCTCAACAACGGCCAAAGCCTGGGAAAGATGGTGATGAAGATCCAGGTGATAAAAACTGCCGGAGGACAGGCCACATTTGCAGACTATACGGCACGATGGATCCTCAGGTTAGTAGATATCTGGGCTTCATTCGGTGGTGTTGCTTCTATACTCGTTGCATCGTCGGCGAAAGCACAACGTATCGGCGACATCGTTGCCAACACAGCTGTTATCAAGCTGATACCAAAAATGAATTTGAGGTTGACGGACCTGCTCGCAATAAAGTCGCAAGAGTCTTACAAGCCGGTTTACATACAGGCGAAGCAACTGGCAGAAGAAGATGCGTTGCTGATCAAAACAACCCTCGAACGAAACCGGCAGTTTAAAAATCTTGCTCACGAGGAAGCTGTCAGTCTCCTCGCAGAAAAAACTCGCACCGTTCTTAGTGTTGTACCCGCCGCTCAAACGGACATTCAGTTTTTGCAAACTGTTTTGAACGATTATGTCGTATTGACGAGGTAAGTTTAATTACCTTGCACCAGGATTTTTTTCACTTAATATGAAGATTGCAGAGATACACACAAAGAAAGGTGTGATGAAGATCAAGTTCTTCGAGAAAGATGCACCGAACACAGTAAAGAATTTTATCGACCTCGCTGAACATAACTTTTACGATGGTCTTACATTTCACCGGATAATACCAAACTTCGTTATACAGGGCGGTTGCCCCAACGGACGCGGCGATGGCGGCCCCGGCTATACGATCAAGTGCGAGCTCACCGGCGAAAACCAGTACCACGATCGTGGAGTGCTGTCGATGGCCCATGCAGGACGCAACACCGGCGGTTCACAATTTTTTATCTGCCATAGTCGCGAGAACGTGAAACATCTAGATCGTAATCATACCGTGTTCGGAAAAGTTTATGAAGGTCTCGAAGTGATCGATGCCATCCGCGCAGGCGACGTGATGGAAAAGGTTATCATCAAAGAAGAGGAAGTATAATGGACCTGACGAACGAATTATTCGGTCCTGTCGACGACTATATCAATGGATTATTCGCGGCAGACGATGATGCACTTGCTGCGGCGGAGCGCGCTATCGTTGAATCGGGTATTCCTCAAATCAGTGTATCTAAAAATCAGGGCAAGTTTTTACAAGTGCTCACGAAACTTTGCGGAGCAAAGAAGGTTCTTGAAGTTGGAACGCTTGGTGGTTACAGCACAATCTGGATGGCCCGCGCATTAGCGCCCGGCGGAAAGATCATTACACTCGAAATCGAACCGAAGCACGCAGATGTTGCGCGAAAGAATTTTGAGCGCGCTGGTTTATCCAGTGTTATCGATATTCGTCTCGGTAAAGCGATCGACCTCATGCCGAAGTTGAAAGCCGACAACGAAGGTCCGTTCGATCTTATCTTTATTGATGCCGATAAGCCACCGTATGCGGAATACTTACAAATGGCTTTGAAGTTGTCGCGGCCAGGCACATTGATCGTTGTCGATAACGTGATCCGCGGAGCAAGGGTACTCGAAGCAAATCCATCCGATGAATCAGCGAAAGGTGCAGCACGGTTCAACAAAGCGTTGGCTCAAACACCAGGAGTAACGGCTACCATCATTCAGACCATAGGTGCCAAAGAACACGACGGTATGGCCCTGATCGTCGTGAATTGAATTAGTTTCTTTTAGTTTCTTAATGAGATATGTCCTTACCATTCTTGTAGCAATGCTGCTGGCTTTGCCTGCGTCTTCGCCTGGCTTCGCCGAAGCGGGCTACGCACAGGCGCAGCAGAATGACTCGGGGATCTTTCTCGCTGTAAAATGTTCAAGAGGCAGCGCGAAGCAGACGGCGTTGATCAATCACAAGCAGATCTGTCTTGCGCAAAACCCCATCATTCTTCCCGCTGAATTTGTTTCTATCACAGAAGTTCAGATCCTGGGCGATAAGATCTGGTTCGATATTGTATTCTCGCAGAAGGCAGTGAAGACTATATCACAACTTGCGGCAAATCTTCCGAGCGCAAACTTCGCGTTGGTGATACAGAAAGATGTGTTCACAACTTTTCCGGCGGGCGAGATAACAGCGAACAGAACATTTCGGTTCCAGGGGAGCGGAAAAGATCATCCAACCTTCAATGAAATTCAAAAACGTTTGAAGGCATTGATAGGCACTACAACGCAATAATTCATAGCGTGTAAAAAATACTCACGAAGGGGAATTTTTTCTCATTACCCAAATCGCGTCATTTCATCGTAGAAGAATAAATTTTAACGATACTCTAAGAAAAAAACTCAACCTTAGCGTGCCTGTGTCGTAACAAGTATTATAACTATGAATGAATAGCGGGCTTATGAATACGGACAAAGTTTATTATACGGATGGTCACGAAGTAACAGTGACCGGATCGACATTAAAGGTACACAACAGGGAATATTTACTCCCCGGAATTACGAGGCATGGTCTCTCGACGCTGAAGCCTCAACGGGCACCAGGACTTTTCCTTTTTATTATTGGAATGCTGGTGGTTGTAATTGGAGCTTATGGACTCATACCTCCCGGCTTCGTTGAAAATACACTCGTGATGAATCGTTGGGTTACGGTTAACGATTGGGCTGTACTCTTCGGAGCAGTCATCGCGCTTGCAGGTTTACTCATTGCAATGCTGGTTAAACCAAAGTATGCCGTTCGCATCAAGACAGCAGAAGGGGAGAACGATGTTATCGTGAGCAGACATCGTGAATATATCCGCCAGATCATCGAAGGTCTTAACAAAGCCTTCGTTGCCAGGGGAACAGCAGCTTAATTCAAATATCGACGTGGTATACGTCGGTCTTATTCCTTGCGATGCCTTCAATATGAAAGCCGCCGGCCTGCGGAATGTCTTCGACCAGATCGAACGATGTGCAGGCCCGCGGCAAGGCATCGAAGATCAGCAGGAAACGAAATTCTTTTTTATCAGGCACCAAAGTCCACTCCGGTGCATAGCTGATATTTTCCACGTGAACAAGTTTTGAGCGTGTACCCGAACCCGAATCAACCAGGTAGGTTGTTTTCCAGATCCTGATCAGCATCTCTCTCCCAGTATTATTGAAGTAGCAATGCACATATACGTGCGACTCCTGCTGCACATCGACTTTAGTTTCAGTGCTTACTTCCGGCACTTCATGTGGACTTAAGGGCATATTGAGGCAAATTTCAGAAAAAATTCGCGCAGGTTGACACCTTTTTTCGTTTGCGAAGTATCCTATTAGATAAACCTGCAAGCCTATGATCCGCAATTACTTCACCATTGCGCTACGGAACATCCGTCAGAACCCCTTATACTCATTCATTAATATCTTCAGTCTCGCCATCGGCCTTGCAGCCTGCATGGTGATCTACCTCTTCATCCAGGACGAGAAAAGCTTCGATGCCTTTAATAAGAAGGCCGACCGGATCTATCGCGTCGACGAGGTCCAGTCGTTTCCCGGCACCAATGTTCAAAAGGTAGCGCTCACGATGCCCGGCATGGCGCTGGCATTCAAGGCAGACTTTCCGGAGGTCGAAAATGTGACGCGGTTCATGAACCGCCAGAAGCTCCTGGTTTCGAAAGGAGATAATCGTGCACTGATCCCCAACATGGCTTACGTGGACAGCACGTTCCTCGATATTTTCGATTTCAAAGTTTTACAGGGAGACCGGGAAACGGCGCTCGATGAACCATACTCTATGATAGTAAGCGAAAGCATGGCGAAGCGTTTCTTCAAATCTTCCGATGAAGCAATGGGCAACACGTTGACTTTCGGTAAAAATGAAATGAAGATCACCGGCATCATGGCCGATGTTCCGGAACAATCGCACATGAAGTTCGATGCGTTGATCTCGATGGCAACCGTTCTCACGGAGGACAAACAGTTCAATGATCGCTGGGGTGGTAATAGCCTTAATACATATGTGCTGTTGTATCCAAACACCGACATCGCGTCGATGCAGGTAAAGTTTCCCGACTTCATGATTCGCCATATGCCTAATGCAAAAGGTATCGAAGAGAGGATCAAGCTGTTCCTGCAACAACTCGACCAGGTGCATCTCGGTTCTATCGATATTGAACACGACTACAACAACTATCGAAAGTTTAATGGCACTTACCTCGACCTGTTCTACCTGGTGGGCGGATTTATTTTACTGATCGCTGCCGTGAACTTTATGAATCTCACCACGGCACGTGCATCGCATCGCTGGAAAGAGATCGGCGTAAGAAAAACGGTGGGAGCCAAGAGACTTCAACTCTTCGCTCAATTCATATTCGAATCGGTGATCATGGCTGTAATGGCTTTGATACTGGCCGTCTTATTCGACCTGGGCTTCCTGCCTTTGCTGGATCGCATGATAGGCCGGCAGCTTTCGATACTTAATTTCTTCTCGCAATACCGGTACGTTATAGCTGTAGTTGGTGGTACGATAGCCCTTGGACTGATCAGTGGAATCTATCCTGCGTTCTATCTCACTTCATTTAAGATGACGAAGGCATTGAAAGGCGGTAGAGCCGAAGGAAAGTCGATGTTCCGGAGCAGTCTCGTTATCGTGCAGTTCGGTCTTGCGCTGGCAATGATCGTAAGCACACTGGTTGTTGTTCAGCAACTGTCGTACATGCGCACTGCAGATATCGGTTTCGACAAAGACCAGATGTTACTGGTGGACATGGGTGGCGAAGCCAACGAGAAGTTTGAAACAATAAAACAAGAGCTATCGCGAAGCCCGTATGTGATAGGTGTAACAGCGAGTGGTCAACGACTCGGCAACAACTTTCACCAGTGGGGTTTCAAAGTGAAGAACGACAGTATCCGAAACGTTACGCCTTCGAACGTGAATGTGGATTACGACTACCTGAAAGTTTATGGTATCGAGCTCGTGGCCGGCCGTGGATTCGATAAAGCAAATCCGAATGATAATGGGAAAGGGTTTGTGATCAACGAAGCCTTCGCGAAAGAGCTTGGAATAAAAGACATTGTAGGCACGCCTGCTGGTCACAGCTGGTATCACAACGATTCACTGGGAACGATCATCGGTGTGGCTAAGGATTTTAATTTCAATTCGCTTCATTTCAAAGTGAACACATTAGAGTTGGTTGTTCATCCCGATTGGGGTTACGACGAGATGTCGGTAAAGGTGGACAAAGCCCACGTGAAAGAAGCCGTTGCATTTGTGAAAGAAACATGGGAGAAGCAAGTGCCGAGTTTCCCTTTCGATTACTCGTTTCTCGACGAGCACTTCGAAGTGTTGTATCGCTCCGACGAGCAGATGGGAGTGGTTGTGACGATCATGGCCGGTCTTGCGATATTGATCTCGTGCATGGGATTGTTTGGCCTTGCTGCGATCACAACGGAAAAGAAAACAAAAGAGATAGGCATCCGAAAAGCACTCGGAGCAAGCGAGACACAGATAACAGTGTTGTTGTCGCGAAACTTTGCTTTGCTGATCCTGGTGTCGTTTGTGATCGTGACCCCGTTAACATGGCTGATGCTGAACAAGTGGCTGGAGAGTTTTGCTTACAGGATAGGAGTGAACCCGCTGATGTTCCTGGTTGGTGGCCTGATCGCGTTGACGATAGCGATGGCAACGATCAGTTTCCATACCATAAGATCGGCCCGTGCGAATCCGGTGAAAGCGCTCAGGTACGAATGATTATTTAATCTCGAATGATTGAAACTTAAATCCCCCTTCAACCGCCGTAACAGTAATCACATTCTTGCCTTTCTTAAGATTTATTTTACCGGCACTTATTTGTTGCCATTGACCTTTAGTATTGGGTACTGTTGTCACAGACGAACCGACACTTATTTTACCTTCTTTTTCAGTTGCCACGTTCAAAGTCAAAGTAAAATTTCCGGACTTTGAAGCTGTGACCGTGTACTTCAACCATTCGCCTGTTTCAAACTTATCGATATAATAAGTCCCACTGTTTTCATAAACATCAACGCCATCGTTGCGGTAGGAATAACCGTTATTACCGGCGCCTTCCTGTCCCGATACCCAGTAGTTACCGGTGTCCTTATCCATGTAAGCATACTTGTTGCGACCCATGTCGTAATCTGCGGCCATGATCGGCTTGCCAACAACATTCGAAGTGAACGGCTTCGTATCGTTGCTTTTGGTTTCGCGGAACATTGCATCGATCACATCTTTATGATAGATACAATTCTCAAGCTTGAGATTGTTTGCAAATTCCATCAATCCCTTTTCAGCTTCGGCCGGCGTTGGACGCGGACCTTTCGATGCCCAATAGTCGAGAACCTTTTGGTAATCGGCCGGCATCTTTACCTGGAGAGGATTATTGTTGCCAAGTTTCTTCAATGGCCACCATGCCCATCCGATGTTATTGGTCTCCATCAGGTTAATGGCATCACGAAACCATGGATTTGAATTTTCACCCGACTCACCAAGCCAGATTGGAACATTGTTCTGCTCACGAATGTCGAGCGGACCTTTAATGGTAGCCTCGTTATTGAAGCTCCAGTATTTATGAAAGCTCACCACGATGTTGTTGTCCCACAAAGGAAAAACGCCACGGTAGTTGTTGCCCCAGCAATTGCCTTCGATGATCACGATGTGTTTGGTATCGACTTCGCGTATAGTCCTGGTAATGTCGATCATCAGTTGACGAAGCGGAGCATTCTTTTCTTCGTTACAACCGTTCTTGTCATCCGCTTTCTCAAAACCCCAGTTCGGTTCGTTGATGATATCATAAGCTGCGATCCATGGTTCATTCACATAACGTTCTGCAAGCTTACGCCAGAGCGCGATCATCTTTTGCTTGTTGGCATCGCTTTGCCATAACGATGGCAACGATGGATCCCTGTCGGCTATGTTGAGGTCACCGCCTTGTCCGCCCGGTGCTCCATGAAGATCGAGCATGAGATAGATCTTGTTGGCCTTGCACCAGGTTAAAAGGCTGTCGGTCATTGCGAAGCCTTTGTCCAGCCACGTGTTCTGACCAGCAACTGGTTCTTTTTCAACAGGCAGCGTATAAAGATTATAGTGCATCGCTAACCGGATGGAATTGAAACCCCAACGTGCCATCGAATCTACATCGATCTTCCTGGTGTGATTGGCTAACCATGCATCATAAAACTGGTCGGCCTTCTTTACACCTACAAGGTCTGCTATGTTTTTCCTGATCACATGTTGTTGCTGGCCGATCCCTTCCACACGAAGCATGTATCCTTCCTGTAGCATCCATCCACCGAGGCCCATGCCACGAAGAAGAACGTTGTTACCCTTCTCATCAACGATGCGTTTGCCATCGACTCTTAAATAACCTTGCGCTGACGCGATGTTGCACGAGATGATGCTGATGAGTAGCAGAAGCAGTCTTATATTTTTCATTGGTATTGATTTCAGTGGAGTCCGTGTTTTCCGTGAGCGGGTTCAAGTTACTCAGATATTATTATTAGATTGAAACTCATGAAGAGATTCCTCCTGGCTGCCCTGGTGTTGCTCACATGCTGCACCGAAAAAAAAACAGCGCCTCCCGAATCAGGTGCACTCTATAAGTTCGATAAGAAAGCTCACACACGCTGGAGCAGTCCCGAAAATATTAATGGTGAACCCGGCAATGGTGGTAAAGAGAACGACGGAGGTAAAGGTCATCCTTTCGATCCAATAAAAGCCGGGCAAACAATAACGCTACTCGATGTTAAGGGCACCGGCTTGATCACGAGAATGTGGATCACCGTTGCGGATCGCTCTGCTGTGATGCTTCGAAGTCTGAAGTTTGAGATCTACTGGGACGGTAGTTCGAAGCCTGCTGTGTCCGTTCCGTTTGGAGATTTCTTTAGCGTTGGACTTGGTCGCACGGCCGCATTTCATAATGAGTTCTTCGCGAATCCCGAAGGACGTTCCTTTCAATGCTTTATACCGATGCCTTTCAAATCCGGAGCACGTATCACCATCACCAACGAGTCGGGCAAAGACCTGTCGCATTGTTTTTATGATATCGATTACCAGCTCAACGATGAATGGAATGCCGATAACATGTACTTCCATGCTTACTGGAGCCGCGACACCGCAACGACGGTGGGCAAAGATTTCGAAATGCTTCCGGAAGTTGCCGGCAACGGACGATACCTCGGTGCAACAGTTGGCGTGAACGCGAACCTCGCTTATTTGAAATCGTGGTGGGGTGAAGGTGAAGTGAAGATCTATCTCGATAGCGATACAGGTTACCCGACATTGAATGGCACCGGCACTGAAGATTACATTGGCACAGGATGGGGCCAGGGTGCTTACGCAACTTCATTCGCAGGTTGTTTAGTTGCCGACAACGAACGCAAGCAATGGTCGTTCTACAGGCTTCATGTTCCCGACCCGGTTTACTTTTCAGATAAATGCAGGGTTGCCTTGCAACAGATCGGTGGCGATGCGAAGGCAGAAGTGCTGAAGATGCAAAAGGCAGGAGCGAAGCTCGCACCCGTTACGATAGATGCAGGTGGACAGATGCTTAAGTTATATAAGAAAGGTCATGTTGTGAAGCTCGACAGCGCCGGGTTGCCCGACGGTTGGACCAACTTCTATCGCAGCGACGATGTAAGTGCGACAGCTTATTTTTATTTGGGCACTCCCGAAAACAACCTGCCTTCGCTGCAACCTGCTGCTTATCGCACAACAAAACTTCGAATCGAATAATCAATCCCTCTATGTATAAAAGATTAACCTTACTGTTCATTTTCGTTTCAACGATCACTTTCGCCCAGGTGCCTGTGATCTTCGATACCGACATTGCTCCCGACTTCGATGATGTAGGTGCGATGGCACTGCTTCACGCATTCCAGGATAACGGAGAGGCAAAGATCCTGGCGACGATCTCTTGTAATACTTTCGAGACAACAGTTCCAACACTGAGTGTTCTCAACGACTACTTCAATCATTCCAATATTCCTATCGGTATCACGCAGGGAGATTTTCCTAACAAGGCGTGCAATGAGAAGTGGGCTGAATTCATCAATGCAAAATATCCTCATAAGCTGAAGACGAATGCCGATGCCGAAGATGCGCTCGCATTGTATCGGAAAATCCTGGTTGGTCAGCCCGATAATAGCGTCACTATCATTACAGTCGGGTTCTTCACTAATGTCGCTAATCTTTTGAATTCTCCTCCCGACAACATCTCATCATTAAGTGGAAGAGATCTTGTGAAGAAGAAAGTAAAACAACTGGTGTCGATGGCTGCGTCACTCGGTAAAGATGGAAAGGGTGGCAATGAGTTTAATGTGGTCGTTGATGCGAAAGCGTCACAGAAAGTTTTCAGCGAATGGCCAACGCCGATAATACTCAGCGGATTTCAAATAGGAGAGAAAGTGTACACGGGCATTCCCCTGATCAACAATACAAGCATTACGAACAGCCCCGTTAAAGATGCATTCGACGTTGCACTGAAGGTCAACAAACAAACACAAGGTCGTTGCAGCTGGGACCAGACCGCCGTGTATGTGGCCGTGAGAGGCATAGAACCGTATTTCACATCGCGCAAGATCTCGTTCGACATTAAAGACGATGGAAAGTCTGTGCCGGTTAAAGGTGATAAGTACACATGGCTCGAATTCAAACAAACACCCGGGCAGGTTGCAAAAGGAATTGAAGAGCTGATGGAACATCAACCCGTTGGAGGTAAGACATCGGAGGTTGCAACAACGATCACTAAAGATGTTTTGAAAGACAAGATCAAGGGTGGCTGGGCCGGGCAGACGATCGGTGTAACATTCGGCGGTCCGTATGAATTCAGGTTCAACGGAACTTTCATCGGCGATTATCAACCGTTGCTTTGGTATGATGGATATCTCAAGAAGACGATGGTGAACAACCCTGGTCTGTATGATGATCTCTACATGGATATAACTTTTGTAGACATATTCGAGAAAGATGGATTGGATGCCCCGGTCGATAAGTTTGCCGACGCATTCGCGAAAGCAGGTTATATGTTGTGGCATGCCAACCAGGCCGCGCGCTATAACATATTGAATGGAATAAAGTCGCCCGCATCTGGCGCATGGCAGAACAATCCTCATGCTGATTGTATCGACTACCAGATCGAAGCAGATTTCGCGGGGCTGATGAGTCCCGGTATGCCGAATACGGCTTCCGCGATCAGCGATAAGATCGGTCACATCATGAACTACGGCGACGGATGGTATGGTGGTATTTATGTTGGCGCGATGTATTCGCTCGCGTTTGTATCTAAAGATGTGAACTGGATTGTTGAGACTGCGCTCGAGTCGGTTCCGAAAGAGAGTGAGTTCTATCAAACCATTCACGATGTTATTGAATGGCATAAAAAATATCCCAACGATTGGAAACAGACATGGTTGGAAGTTCAGAAGAAATGGGCCGATGATATTGGTTGTCCCGAAGGTGTGTTTGTTCCGTTCAACATCGACGCAAAAGTTAATGCAGCGTATTGCGTGATCGGTTTACTTTATGGTGAAGGTGATTTCACGAAGTCGCTCGAAATAACAACACGTTGTGGACAGGATGCAGACTGCAATCCATCGACAGTTGGCGGTGTGTTGGGAACGATCATCGGCTACGACAAAATTCCGCCTTACTGGAAACAGGGATTGACGGAAGCGGAGTCGATCGATTTCAAATACACGACGATGTCGCTCAACAAAGTTTACGAGACGGGATACAAGCATGCGATAGCAAACCTGGAACGCAATGGCGCGAAGACGACGGGCAATACGATCACGTTCCCTTCGCAGATGATCCGGCCGGTTCGCTTTGAGAAGAGTTTCGATGGGCACTACCCGGTTTTGAAGACGCCGGTTAGCTGGTCGGCTAACAAGGACGAGATCACTTTCGATTTCGATGGGATTGGTTTTGTGATCCGTGGCAGTGCAGCTTCGAACCGTGATGTTCACACCGACTACGTATTTAACACGGAGCTGTATGTAGATGACAAGCTGGTGGAGAAGCCGAAGCTGCCCGTGGATTTTACGACGCGTCGTTATGAGCTGGCGTGGAAGTACCAGCTGCCGAAGGGAAAACATACAGTTAAACTGAAGATACTTAACCCCTCGAAAGAGCAGGAGTTACGAGGTGTGGAAGCGATCGTTTATTCGAATCAGCCTGTGAATGGCATGAAGCAGACGATGGAGGCGGCGGGGAAGATGAAATAGGTTTTTTGGTCATTTTTTGAAGAATTTCGCAGCTTCTTTTTGTTTGTTGTCGCGGAAATCTATCTTTGCACCCTCTTTAAAGGCCCGACAGCGATGCAGGGGCTGATAAAGAGAAGAAGTATAGTAAGGTTCGGTAGTTCAGCTGGTTAGAATGCCTGCCTGTCACGCAGGAGGTCGCGGGTTCGAGTCCCGTCCGGACCGCCTTCTAGAATGAAACAAGACCCCGGTGTTTACATCGGGGTTTTTTATTTTTAGCTCCTATGAAAATTGAACACCTCGCAATTTGGGTCGACGATCTTGATAAGATGCGACAATTCTATTTCAAATACTTCGGCGCAACAAGTGATGCGAAGTATACTAATGACAAGAAAGGCTTCTCATCATATTTTTTAACGATCGGGGAAGGCGAAGCCCGGCTTGAACTGATGAATAGCACACATGTTGATGATGAGCCGCGTAAGCGAGGGTTTATGAAGGGCATCGCTCACTTCGCGATCTCTGTTGGAAGTAAGGAGGCCGTGAATAAGCTAACGGATCGATTGCGTGGTGATGAGTACACTATTGAAAGCGAACCACGAACAACGGGAGATGGGTATTATGAGAGTGTGGTGTTGGACCCGGAAGGAAACTATGTGGAGATAACGGCGTGATGACGGAGGTCACGTGCGTGGTATGAAGAATCCTTTGATGCAGTTTGGATTTCTTACGCAGATCTGGATGTGGTTCTTTTCGCGGAAGCCGGCGTTGGGGTAGAGGAGTGGGCCTTCCCAGAAGACCGCTTTGACGGAGTCGTAAGCGGTGATGTTATTTAAACGGTGTGTTTCATGAAGCTTTTCAATTACATAACAGTCCAACTCCCGAAGCATAAGATCTTCTGAGTTTCCGGAACTTCCACTCTTGTTTCGAGGTAGATTTTCGTTTTCAGAAAGCTTTTCATGAACATTCTTCAATAAAAGTAAATTTTCATAATCCAGCAGATCAAGACAATTGCCCAGATCAAGGACTGCGCCGATTACGGCAGGATGTTTTATACTGGAATCTTTCCTCCGACTAACAGCTTGTGCGAACTCTAACGCTCGGGACGCACTATATTCCCAAAAATATATTCCGTGCCCAATCCAATCCCAGGGATTGTTGCTTGGCTTTAACGTTTTCAACATGGGTTAATACACGCTGAACAACGGATTCATCTGTTCCGTGAAATCCCAGGATTAATCCTGACCGCTTGTTGAAATGCTTTTTCTGGTAATCCCCATGGTACATGTCCGTATGCAATAAATTTTCTCCAAAGCCTGGTAAGGTTGCCTTTCTTGGTTATGATCCTGGATTGAACTAGGTACCTTCGGCGTTTCCTCGGGTCACGCTTTTGTTCTCTATGCATTCTGTCGATTGCCTCATAAGTCCTTTTCCTAATCTCATCTTCTTGGTCCATGCTCTTTCTGTTTGGTGATGCACAAAATTTATGTTTCCACAAAACGCTTATGAAGAAAATCCCCTTCCCACCTCTCAAATCATCAGGAAAACCGTACACACCTCCATGACACACTTTTACAATTCCTGCGAAAGCGGCATTTGATTTCAAAAACAGTAAGCTTTAGCTTGCATCTTAGTTCATGCAAAGTCTCAGAAAGATCGTCCTCGTCTTCATCCTCATCGCCCTGCTGCCGGCCATCTTCCTCATCTATGAACTCGCCGAGCTCAATAAAAATGAGAACATCGTAAGGGAAACCTATCAGAACCAACCAGCTTGACGCAATTCTCTACTCCGTCAACCAGTACTCCGACGACATCATCTCAAGCTGGGCCGCACTCATCCGAAAAGAACGACAACAACACAACGACCCCGACTTCGAAGCACGACTCCGCGACATCATTATCCAGACCGACGTCGTCCGATACGTCTACATGTCCGACCTTAAAGGGAAATCAATCGCATACCAGCTGTTCGAATACGACCCCGCTCCCGAAGAGATCAAACAGTAACTCGACCAGGTAATCGTCGAACAATCAGAGCAATGCGAACGACTCATTCAATATGCCGAAACCGGCTTCCGGAAAATGCAGGCCGTCGACAAACCGATCTACGGTGAATCCATTCCTATTCTCTTCGCACTCGATGAAAATGAAGAGCAATACAAGATCTGTATCTTAGTCGTTGATCTCCCCCACACTCATCAAAAACAATCTCGCACCGAAGATGCAGGCCATCTCACAGGGTAAGATGGTCATCTCCGCATTCCGGCTTGTCAACGATTCGCTGATCTACTCTACCGATCCAACCAGATGACTGCCGAAGCACGCATCGATGCAACGCAGTTCAGGGATCTCATGATCAAAAAAGATTTCTGGATCCTTCCCGGATATTACCTGGGCATCAACCTGATCGGCGCCACACTGGAAGATCTCGTTCGCGAACGAACTACAACATCAATGGCAATACTCGGAGTGCTCGCACTCATCTTTGCCGGGGGCATTTACTTTCTGTACAGCAACATCCGCCGCGAGATCTATCTCTCACAAGCCAAATCCGAATTCGTATCGAATGTATCGCATGAGATCCGCACACCACTATCGTTGATCGGCATGTTTGCCGAAACATTAGAGAGTGGTCGCGTGAACACCGAAGAAAAAAAGAAAGAGTATTACAGCATCATCGCCAAAGAAACATCGCGACTGTCACGGATCGTTAATCGCATCCTGAATTTTTCACAGCTCGACGCCAACAAGAAAACATTCAACTTTCAACCCGTACAGGTAAACGATCTTTGCGGCGACGTGCTGAAGATGTACATTCATCCAATGGAAGAAAAGGGGTTCACCTTCGAATATAATCCCGACCCGAAAGCATTAGCCATCCGCGCCGATCGCGAGTCGATCTCCGAAAGTTGTCGTGAACCTTCTCGACAACGCAGTTAAGTACAGTCGCGATAACAAGAAGATCACAATAACCACAGGCACACAGGACCGCTATACATTCATCGCCGTTAAAGACAACGGCATCGGCATCGCGAAGAATCATCAGCGCGATATCTTCGACCAGTTCTACCGTGCACCAACAGGCGACGTCCATACCACAAAAGGTTCCGGGCTCGGTCTCGCGCTCGTTAAAAAGATCGTACAGGCACACAACGGCGACATCAAAGTCGACAGCGCTCCCGATAAAGGCAGTACATTCACCGTTTACTTTCCATACATAAACACAGGATCATGAGCTATTCCATTCTCATCGTGGAAGATGAGCCCAACATGAGGCTCGGTCTTAAAGACAACCTCGAGTTCGAAGGCTATTCAGTAGACCTTGCTGAAGACGGCGCACAGGGACTCGAAAAGATCCTTAAAGGTTCCTACGATCTCATCATCATGGATGTGATGATGCCCAAGATGTCAGGCCTCGATGCATGTAAGAAGGCGAGAGAGGCCGGTATCGAATCACCCATACTTTTACTTACCGCGAAGAGCGAAGAAGTCGATAAAGTTGTTGGCCTCGAACTCGGCGCCGACGACTACGTAACGAAGCCATTCAGTCTTCGCGAATTGCTCGCACGTATCAAGGCGATCTTACGCAGAGTCTCGTTGAGAAAAGAACCTGCGAAATCTGCCGAAACAAAAGTCGGTCGTCTTACCATCAACTTCGAAACTTATACATCGCACGACAGCAATGGTCCCGTAAGGATGTCGCACAAGGAATATGCTATCCTTCAATATCTTCTCGGCAAGAAGAACGAAACGGTTTCACGTTACGACCTGCTCGAAAAAGTTTGGGGCTACGATGAATCTCCTACAACACGCACCGTCGACAACTTCATCGTAAAGCTTCGTCAGAAGATCGAGAACGATCCTAACGATCCCAAACTTATCCTCACAGTGCACGGAACAGGGTATAAGTTAATTTCATAGCGCCAAATCGTACATCGTACTTCGTAAATCGTACATCCGACGTGACAAACTTTTACATCTCCTTACCCTAGCGTGACATCTAAAAAACGGGGCGCCAGTATATTTACTTAAGATTTATACGACTATGAAACAACTACTGGCGATTGCTATACTGGTGATGATAACAGCAACATCGTTCTCCGCCGACCGCAAAGTAAACCTTCGCGGTAACTGGAAGTTCTCCCTCGGCGACAACATGAATTTCGCGAAACAAAATTACGACGACTCCAGGTGGGAGGATATGTACGTTCCTGCTGCATGGCAGGAGGAAGGCTTCAGAGAATATCGCGGCTTCGCATGGTATCGCTTCCACTTCGAATTAACATTCAAAGACAACGAACCTTTATTCATCGAGCTCGGCCGCATTGATGATGTAGATGAAGTTTATATCAACGGGCACCTCGTAGGATCGACCGGCGGATTTCCTCCCGGTTACTACACAGCTTACAGCGTTAACCGTTCTTACCTCATCCCAACAGAATACTTAGTCCAGGGCAAAGGGAATGTTGTATCCGTAAGAGTGTTCGACGAAGGTGGTGAAGGCGGCATCGTCGGAAAATATCCAGGCATCTATAGTTACGCAGATGTTTATGCCAATGGCTTCACACTCATGGGCAACTGGAAGTTTCAATTGTCGGATGACATGAACTGGGCCAAAGAAGACATCGACGATTCGAAGTGGGAGAACATCGTAGTGCCATCGTCATGGGAAGACCAGGGCTTCCGCGACTACGATGGCTATGCATGGTACCGCAAGAAATTCACGCTCCCGAAAGACTTTCAGATCAAAGACATGGTAGTTCTCGTTGGCCGCATCGACGATATGGACCAGGTGTTCATCAATGGAAAGATGGTGGGAAGCACCGGCAACATCGAACGCAGGTGGGCTCACAACGATGAGTGTAATATGTCGAGAACCTATTTTTTACCGGATGATCTTTTGAAACCCGGAGCAACCAATACCATTGCCGTTCGCGTCTACGACCAGGAAGGCCGCGGTGGCATGTACGAAGGCCCCGTTACAATCATCAAGCGAAGCGAGTACAGGGCCTTCTGGAAAAAATACAGGGAAGAAGATTTCAGTTGGTGGTCCCTGTTGGGAATGGACAATGACTAGCAGAACAATGAGAACGGACACTTTATATTATCGGTTTTTTATAATATTCCTCACGATCGCTGGCATGCTGCTGAGCATACCGGGATTGTCTCAAGATAAGTACGACCGCGTATTAAGTCTTCACGGAAAATGGAGATTCAACATAGGCGACAAGAGCCTGTGGGCCGATCCGTACTTCAATGACAAAGCGTGGGAACAGATCTATGTTCCTTCGAAGTGGGAAGACGAAGGATTTAACGGGTACAATGGTTTCGCATGGTACCGCACTTCATTCGATGGACAGGAACTTACGGACAAGCTTGGCAGCTACAGCCTGTTTCTCGGCTACATCGATGATGTAGATGAAGTTTACTTCAATGGACATAAGATCGGTTCGTCCGGATCTTTTCCTCCGAAGTATCACACAGCGTACAATGCTTTCAGAAATTACTTCATACCAACTGAGTTCATCAACTTCGCAGCGAAGAACGTGGTAGCAGTAAGGGTATACGATGCGGAGATCGAAGGTGGAATTGTATCTGGTGAGGTTGGAATCTACGCCAGCCGTAAAGACCAGGGCCTTGTAGTGAACTTACGCGGTGTTTGGGACTTCAAAGTAACATGGTCGCGCGCCAACCGGATCACTACGTTTGATGAGAAGACCGTAAACGATCTCGCCGCTACGAAAGAAGGATGGGCCGACGTGAGTGTTCCCGCCGTTTGGGAAAGCCAGGGCTTCGAAGATTACGACGGTGGTGCATGGTATCGCAAAAAATTTATGGTGCCCAAAACCCTCGCGGGCGAAGACGTTGTCCTGATTGTTGGCAAGATCGACGACAGCGATAAAACGTTCCTAAATGGGAAATTAGTAGGGTCGATGACCGATGCCTGGCAGTCAGTCCGATACTATCATCTCATGTCGTCGCAGATTAAAGCCGGAGAAGTAAATACTTTAATGGTATATGTTGATGATCCACAAGGAAATGGTGGTATCTTTGAAGGGCCGGTTGGAATCATGAAGCAGTCGGACTTCACGAAATTCCTGAGATGGAAATAAGAAAGCAATAAGACAACGAACAGATCCTAAGATTACCTTTTCTATACCTAAACCGGAGATAACCCTGTAGTGAACGCTACAGGGTTTCTCTTTAATTTGGGGTCATGAAATATCTATTGACCTTCCTCGTACTCTCCGTAATCCTTTCATGCAAGCCAAAACAACCCGAATGGACAACACTGTTCAACGGTACCGACATCAACGACTGGGTTGTGAAGATCCATCACCACGACGTTGGAGTAAATTTCGGAGAAACATTCCGCGTTGAAGACGGGCTGATCAAAGTACGCTACGATCAATACGGCGACTACAACAATCAATTCGCTCACCTGTATTACAAGAAGCCGTTCTCACGATTTCATCTTTCGCTCGATTATCGATTTACTGGTCAATTGCAACAGGGAGCACCCGAGTATACATTGCTTAACAGTGGTGTGATGTATCATTCGCAGGATCCGCATACCATGCTCAAAGAACAAAACTGGCCGATATCTGTAGAGATGCAGTTCCTCGCGCAGCTTGATGATGGAACACCAAGACATACCGGCAACATGTGCTCGCCGGGAACAGACATCGAATACAACGGAGGTGTTTATCCTGAACACTGTCTCGATTCATCATCGAAAAGTTATCCAAGAGAAGAGTGGGTTCACGCGGAGCTCATCGTGTACGGCGACTCATCGATCACGCACATCATCAACGGCGACACCGTGCTTCGCTACAGCAAACCTACCATTGGTGGCGGAGTGGTGAATGGTTATGACAGTGCTATCTGGAAACCAGGAGCTGCCCTAACGAGCGGATATGTTGCCCTTCAAAGTGAAGGACAACCGATAGACTTCAAGAATATTAAGATCCGCGAACTGAATTAAACTGTTGTCGGGTCCGGGTGTTTCCACGGCGCCCTGTATTGTCTCTGCAACAACTTCGTAGCTTCAGAATCACCAACAATCGTTCTCGTCTTAGGATCGTAGGTCAACGGGCGACCCAACTGCATCGAAAGATTCGCGATGATACATGAAGCTGTCGAAATATGTCCTTCTTCAATATCGGCAACGGGACGCGAACTGTCCTGTATCGATTTCAGGAAGTCGAGCATGTGAAGCCGGGTAGCGGGGGCTGCGTTGAGCTCGATGTCTTTCTCAGTAAGATCTTCCGGATATTTTTCTTTTTCGTACACAACATCCTTGTGGATCTTCTGTGCCTTGCTGTCTTCGGGAACGAAGTCGTACTGCATGGTGCTTGCCGATAATGTTCCTTTATCACCAAACAATTTGAACGACCACGGATATTCCGGATCTGCAGGCGTGCCCCAGGTGCGGTGTGTCCACACTGCATTGAGGTTGTCGTATTCGAAGATCGCTGATTGAGTATCAGCGATGTTAGACTTACCTTCTTTTTGTACGTAGATGCCTCCGTTAGAAACGACCTTGTTAGGGTATCCGAGCTTCATCATCCAGCGAACAGTGTCGAGCATGTGTACACACATGTCGCCCATAATGCCGTTGCCATATTCCATGAATGTTCTCCACCAGCGCACGTGTGGAAGTCCATCGTAAGGACGAAATGGAGCGGGACCCGTCCACATTTCGTAGTCGAGAAAATCGGGAACTGCCTGTACTGGCGGATTGCCGTTATTCCTCATATGGAAGTAACAGCACATCTCGATGTGCTTGATGTTTCCGAGAAGACCTGCATCAACGATGTTCTTCTTCGCATCGATGAGGTGAGGAGTGCTCTTGCGTTGTGTTCCTACCTGTACAACTTTCTTGTATTTGCGGGCGGCAGCAACCATGGCTTCGCCTTCCATTACGTCTACGCTGATCGGCTTCTGAACATAAACATGCGCACCGGCCTTCACGGCATCGATCATCTGCAGTGCATGCCAATGATCGGGTGTACCGATGAGAACAATATCGAGCTGGTTCTCTGAAAGCAACTTCCTGTAATCGGCATACAGCTTTGGAACCTTACCGGATTTCTGACGCTGGCTTACGAGATCGCCTGCAGCCTTCAACAGGTTCTTATCAACATCGCACAGCGCAATGACTTCTACAGGTGCAACCTGGATCAAACGGAACAGGTCGCTCTTTCCATACCAACCAGTTCCGATCAGCGCTACACGCAGCGGTTTCTGTGGATAGATAAGATCCATTCCTTCGGCCTCACCGAATGCAGTAAGAGCAAGTGACGCTGTTGCGCCTTTCAAAAACAAACGGCGATTAATGTTGAAGATCTCCATGATGATGATTTGATCAGATGATGAAGAACTAAAATAGAACTAAAGGAAGTCTTAGGCAAGCCCACCCTGTACAGGTGGCAGGGCTTTTCTGACAGCCGGTGCGACAACGTTACCATACAGCTCGATGGCTTTCAATGTCTGCTTGTGATCGACAAAACCAACACCCATCTGCGCCATGTATCGCGTGTGACCGAAGAGCTCATGTTCATATAGGATCTTATCGATAACCTCTTGCGGGCTGCCTACCAGCAACGAGCCCGTCTTCGAACGCATCATTTCGTAATGTTCGTAAGTCATTGGCGCCCAACCGCGCTCGCGACCGAGGCGTGTCATTACATCGGCGTAGCCGGGATAGAATTCTTTGGTTGCCTGCTGCGATGTTTCGGCAATCCAGGTAAATGAATTGATGCCGACCTGTAGCGTCTTCACATCGTGACCGGCCTGCGCGGCATTGTCGCGATAGTATTGAACTAACGGTGCAAACCGGTCGGGCATTCCACCAATGATTGCAAGGGCCATTGGAATTCCCAAAGTGCCGGCACGTGCAACGGACTCAGGTGTTCCGCCGATGGCGATCCATATCGGGAGCTTTTCATGCAACGGCCTTGGATAGATACCAAGATTGTCGATCGAAGGACGGAGCTTTCCCTGCCACGTGATCTTCTCACCTTCATTGAGCTTGATCAGCAGCCCGATCTTCTCCGCGAAGAGCGCATCGTAATCTTTCAGGTTATAACCGAAGAGCGGGAACGATTCGATAAAAGATCCGCGGCCAGCCATGATCTCGGCACGTCCACCAGAGATAAGATCGACGGTAGAGAACTGCTGATATACCCGAACGGGATCTTCGGAGCTCAGTACAGTAACGGCGCTCGACAGCTTGATCTTTTTTGTGATGGCTGCTGCCGCACCCAACACAACAGTGGGAGCAGAGATAACATAATCGGGACGATGATGTTCGCCAACTGCAAAGACATCGAGGCCAACTTCGTCGGCAAGTTTTATCTCTTCTAATAATTCGTTGATGCGTTGTTGAGCGCCTGCGCCACCGGCGGCTTTCTGTTCGGGACTTAGATCTCCGAAGGTATATACACCTAATTCCATAAAGTTAATTGCTGCACTTCCGCGACAGCTGTGATGTTTTTTCTTGCAGGTATAACATCACGGATATGATAAAGTTTCGTCTCTTTCTTTCTTCCGGCAACTATGATTTCCGTATTCCCGGCGTCCTTCGCAAAAAAATTCTGGGCGAGGCGGGGATGGTTGTTGTCTTCCGAAAGGTGCGACAGGAACAAATGACTTAAGTATGGAGCGCGATGGCCGACGAACAGATCACGGGCCTGTTTGTTGGATAAATGTCCTTTATCGCTCTTAATCCTTTCCTTTAAGTGATAGGGGTAACGGCCCTGTTCCAGAAGGTCTTCATCGTAGTTCGATTCAAGAAAAACTGCATGGCACTGGCTAAAGTAATGGATCACGTTCTCGCAGGCGTGACCCAGGTCGGTAAACACGCCGACCCTTACTCCATTTCTCGATACCACGAAGCTGTGAGGATCTCTTGCATCATGTGATTTCAAAAAGGAAGTTACTTGAATGTCGTCTACCGCGATAGGCTCATGGGAGGGTATTCCGCGTACCAGCGACCTGTCTATATTCATACGGCTTTCGGCCAGCGTAGCCGGAGATATATACACGGGGATCCTGTACTTTTTGCAGATAGCGGGAAGACCATGAATATGATCTCCATGTTCATGGGTAATAAACAATGCCTTAACATTCCTTAGCGATCTTCCAATGCGCTTCAGCCTCTTCTCCGTTTCGCGGCACGACAGGCCGGTGTCGACAATGATTGCCGACTCCTGGCTGGCCAGGTAGTAGCAGTTGCCATTGCTGCCGGAGTTGAGTGATGCCACGAATAAAGACATGACGCAATATAAGCGGGCAGCCGTTAAAGTAGTTCTTTAGCTTGCGGATTAGACTTTTGATTATTTTTAGGAAACCTGTGTTCAAATAACTACTACTATGAAACTGAACCAACACTTTAAGGCTCTCACGATCGTGGCAGCTCTAGCGGGCTCTATGTGGATAACCTCTTGCTCTAATAAAGCCCAGGAACTTCCAGAGATCCCGGCATCGCTAAAGGTTCCGGAAGGATTTAAGGCAAACATCTTCGCCGACAGCGTGGGTCCCGCGCGGCACATCGCAGTGACTCCCAATGGAAGCGTGTTTGTGAAACTGAGAGGCGCCGTGGATAGCGCCGGCGTCGTTATGCTCACACCTTCAGGCGGACAAGGCGTTGTTAAATCTAAATTCGGCAACTACGACGGCACCGGCATCTACGTAAAGAACGGTTACCTGTACGCTTCTTCGAACACATCTGTGTTCAGATATAAATTAAACGAGAACAACGAAGTGATCGATTCTAAGATGCCCGAAACAATCGTTACGGGTCTCGTTGATCACGGTCAGCATAACTCGAAGTCGATCGTTCTCGACAACGACGGAAACATCTATGTAAACATAGGAGCTCCTTCCAACGCTTGTCAGCAAATTGATCGCACGAAAGGTTCGAAAGGCATGATGCCTTGCCCTATACTCGACTCAGCCGGTGGTATCTGGAGATTCAAAGCGGATGTTGCTAATCAATCATACAAAGAAGGCACTCGTTACGCCACTGGTCTTCGCAATGTTGTTGGACTAGACTGGAACAGCGAGACAAACAAGCTCTTCGTAATGCAACACGGCCGCGACATGCTTACAGTTCTCTATCCTGAGTATTACGATGCTAAACAGTCTGCCATACTTCCTGCCGAATGTATGTTCGAATTAACAGAAGGTGCGAATGCCGGTTGGCCTTACACTTACTACGACCAGGAACAGAAGAAGAAAATCGTTGCCCCCGAATATGGTGGCGATGGTAAGAAAGAAGAGACCAGCACAACTTTCATCGACCCGGTTGCTGCATTTCCTGGACACATGGCTCCGAACGGACTCTTGTTCTACACCGGAAGCCAGTTCCCCGAAAAATATAAGAACGGTGCGTTCATCGCTTTCCACGGCTCATGGAACCGCGCTCCCGAACCACAGGAAGGTTTCTATGTTGTGTTCCAGCCATTTGCCAATGGCAAGCCTTCAGGCGACTGGGAAGTTTTTGCTGACGGATTCTATGGCACTGGTCCCAAGACCGCCGATGGCAAGGCCGAACACCGTCCTTGCGGGCTGGCCCAGGGTCCTGACGGTTCCATTTACGTTACCGACGATACCAAAGGCGTGATCTACAAGATCTCGTACGGAAAAGCTACCGCTGCTGCTTCTGTTGTTGGTAACTGATCCAAATCATTCATATTTTGAAGCTCCAGGTGCAAAACGCCTGGAGCTTTTCTTTTTATGTACAGATCCCTCATCATTATCCTCGCCGTTGTTGTAGCGGCTTCCTGTAAGCCCAAAGAATACCGCGACGAGATCTACACCAAGCCGAAGATCGTTGCCGACCCGGTAATCAAAAGCATGAGTCCCGAAGAAAGTCTGAAGGCCATGTACTTGCCGAAAGGCTATAAGATCCAGCTGGTCGCCTCCGAGCCGTTGATCAATGAACCCGTAACTGTTGCCTGGGATGCCAACGGCAAGATGTACGTGGCGCAGATGATGACGTACATGCAGGACATCGATGCAGGCAACGAACAGATGCCATGGAGTAAAGTGTCTGTACTCTTAGATGAAAACAACGACGGCGTTATGGATAAGTCCGTAACATTTGTCGACAGCCTTGTGCTGCCGCGTATCATTCTTCCGCTCGACGATCGTGTTATCATCGGGGAAACATATCAACGCAATCTCTATTCTTATCGCGATACCGACGGCGACAATGTTGCAGACGAGAAAATACTTTTATTGGAAGACACCGTTCGCGACAATAGAAATCTTGAACACCAGGATGCGAACATGTTGTGGGACATGGACAATTGGCTCTACGTAAGTAATAAACCATTCCGATATCGATATACGCAGAACAAGTTTATTCGCGACACGCTTCCTGAGCCGGGACCGGGTCAGTGGGGCCTCACGCAAGATGAAACGGGTCGTTTGTTTTTCTCGAGGGCGGGAGCGGAAGTGCCTGCGAATGGTTTTCAACAACATGTATCGTACGGAGTGCTTGAACTTCCAGGCTACGATGAATCATTCCTGGAACCATGGCCTATTGTTGGAACGCCGGATGCACAAGGTGGTGAGAATCGTCAGCGGCCGGAAGACAATACATTGAATCGTTTTACCGGTGTAGCAGGGCAGGAGATCTACCTTGGCGATAAGATGCCGCCTGCTTATGGCGACCTGTTTATACCGGAGCCTGTGGGCAGATTGGTTCGTCGTGCGAAGGTGAGTCACACAGATGGAAAGATCTTTCTTACCAACCGATATGATAAGACGGAGTTCCTCGCTTCGACGGATCCGTTGTTCAGGCCGGTACACGCCGCAACAGGACCCGACGGCGCACTGTATGTGGTAGACATGTATCGCGGCATCATCCAGGAAGGACAGTGGGTTAACCAGGGCAGTTATCTCCGTGGCGTTGTACAAGAGAAAGGTCACGATAAATTTCACAGTCGCGGCCGCATCTATAAGATCGTTCACGAAGAAGAAGAACCCGGACCTATGCCAAAGATGCTGGGCAAGTCACCGAAAGATCTCATTGAAGATCTCGGGCATCCGAACGGATGGTGGAGAAACGCAGCACAGAAGTTAATAGTGTTGAGCGACGACAAGTCGGTGGTTCCGGATCTCACTAAAGTTCTCGAAACCGATAAGAACCCGATCAAGCGTCTTCATGCGTTGTGGACGATTGAAGGCTTGAATGCTGTTGACAAAGAACTGCTTAAGAAATCATTCGCAGATAAAGACTATCGCGTTCGTGTGGCCGCTATCAGGATCAGTCAGCGCTTCGGCGACATGTCTAATTCATTAAAAGAAATTGCAACTGATACCAATGCCGAAGTCTTACAACAACTTATTCTCACAGCCCGCTTACACAATAGTGAAACTAAGGATTGGGTAAAAGCTATTGCCGATAAGTACCCGAACAACGAGATCATTAAAGCAACTGCTGCTGAAAATCTCAATCCGTCTTTCGATGTCATTCAACAGCTTCGCCAGAAGTATAAGCTCAAGGGTGGTGATGCTGCAGCGCAGATCGTTCACGGCTACCAGATCTTCCAGGGACTGTGTTCAACGTGTCATGGTAAGGATGCGAAGGGCATACCTCAACTTGCTCCGTCACTCATTGGGTCGGCACGGGTGAAGGCAGACCCTGAAGTAATGGCGAAGATCCTCCTGCATGGCCTCGACGGTCCTATTGATGGGAAAAAGTACAATGGTTCTATGGCACCAGTTGCAGCTGAGAGCAACGAATACATTGCCGACATAATAAGCTACGTTCGTGAGGAATTAAATGGCGTTGGTACGGTGTGGCGTGGACGTATCAGGCAAGTGCGCGAAGCAACAAAAGATAAGCAGGGATATTATACATTGCAGGAGTTGGAAAAAGAACAAAAAGCCCAGCAAAAGAAGTAAGAATGAAAAGATCCTTATTCCTCGTACTCGTTGTACTGGCCGGCTGCTCGAAGGCACCGGAGGAAAACAAAACATCACGACATATTATTAAGACTGTCGCTCCCGAAAAGATCGACCAGATGAAGAAGGCCGTTGAGGCGCAGGTAACACCAACGCTCGCCGAAGGCCTGAATATCAAGCTTTGGGGCGTCGATTCTCTCGTGATCGACCCTGTGTCGGTAGATGTAGATGACAACGGCGCACTGTACTACACACGCGCCAATCGTCAGAAGAATTCTGAGTTTGATATCCGTGCGCACCAGGATTGGGAACTTCGTTCTATCGCACTGCAGACGATCGAAGACAAGCGCAAGTTTTTACATGAAGAGCTTTCTCCTGAAAACAGCAAGCGCAACGAATGGCTCGCCGACCTTAACGGTGATGGCTCGCATGACTGGAAAGATATGACGGTAGAAAAAGAACAGGTCTATCGTGTTGAAGATACAGATGGCGACGGCATGGCCGACCAGGCACAGATGGTGGTCGAAGACTTCAACGATGAAGTTACCGACGCAGCCGGTGGCATCATGAAAGAAGGCGATGACCTTTTCTTTAATGTCGGTCCCGACATGTGGCGACTGACCGATAAAGACGGCGATGGCTTCATCGACTCGAAAGAATCTATTTCACACGGCTACGGAGTTCACATCGGTTTTAGCGGACACGGCATGTCGGGCATTGAAGTTGGTCCCGAAGGAAAGATCTATTGGCAGATAGGTGATATCGGTTTCAACGGAACAGATAAGGACGGAAAGAAGTGGGAGTATCCCAACAGCGGCGTTGTTTGTCGTTCCAATCCCGATGGCAGCGACTTCGAAGTATTCGCTTATGGAAATCGTAACACACACGAGTTTGTGTTCGATGAATACGGAAACCTCATCAGCGAAGACAACGATGGGGACCACGCCGGCGAGAGCGAGCGGATCGTGTACATCGTAAACGGCGCCGACATTGGATGGAGAAGCAACTGGCAATACGGAAAGTATACCGATCCCGATAACAACGGTTATAAAGTTTGGATGGACGAGAAGATGGCGGTTCCTCATTGGGATGGACAGGCTGCTTACATCACTCCGCCTATCGCCAACTTCGTGAATGGTCCCACGGGTATGTTGTATAATCCCGGCACTGCATTGAACAGCGAATGGGATAAAACATTCTTTGTTGTCGAGTTCGTTGGAAATCCTTCGCGTTCGGGAATCCATGCTTTCAAGTTGAATCCAAAAGGCTCTACGTTCGAGTTGGGTGCTACGAAAAAAGTTTTGGGTAATGTTCTTGCAACTGGTATCGACTGGGCACCCGATGGTTCTATGATGATCGGTGACTGGATCGACGGTTGGGGAACAAAAGATATCGGCCGTGTGTGGAAGCTGGATGTTAATTCACCCAACCCCGCTCGCGAAGAAGTGAAGGCATTGATCGGCGAAGATTTCAAAAAAGCTGATACCAAAAGGTTAGCCGCCCTTCTGAGCCATGCCGATATGCGAGTGCGACACAAAGCCCAGTTGGAACTAGCCACTCGTGATGAAGGCATCGCCGTCTTCCAGGCAACTGTCAAGAATAGCAAAAACCAGCTTGCGAGAGTACATTCCATCTGGGGAATAAGTCAATTTGCGCGAAAGTCCATCCAATATGGCGCCATCCTTGTGACACTGCTCGACGATAGCGATCCCGAGATCCGCGCACAGGCTGCGAAATGGATTGGCGACGTTAGATATAAAGATGCAGGCGACAAGTTGATAGCGATGCTGAAAGACAGCTATCCCCGTGCACAGTTCTTTGCTGCCGAAGCTTTGGGACGTACAGCTAACGAAGCTGCTATTCCCGGATTGATCACGTTGCTCGAATCGAATAACGACCAGGATATTTTCATGCGTCACGCGGCGAGTCTTGCGTTGGCGAGAATTAACAAAGCGGAGCCACTCGTTGCATTATCTACTAATCCTTCGAAGGCTTTGAGAACAGGTGCCGTAGTTGCGTTGAGAAGAATGAGCAATGCGGGCGTTGCAAAGTTTTTGAACGACACTGATGAGTTCGTTGCAACCGAAGCAGCACGTGCCATTAATGACGATCTCTCGATCAACGATGCGCTTCCCGCTTTAGGTGACGCAATAACAAATTACAAATTCAATAATCCTGCGATCGTTCGTCGCGCCATCAGTGCCAACCTTCGCGTGGGCACTGAAAAGTCGATGCAGAATTTGATCGACTATGCTACGCACGAGGGCGCTCCCGAAGACCTGAGGGCCGAGGCCATCGCTGCGCTAAGTACATGGGCGAAGCCTTCTGTTGTAGATAGGGTAGATGGCCGCTATCGCGGTAGCGTTACCCGCGAACCTGGTCCCGTCCAGGCAAAAGCAAGTACTGCGCTCATCGGTCTGTTGTCGGCGAAAGACACCAAAGTCCGTCTCGCATCCGCGAAAGCAATCGGCAAACTCCAAATTAAAGGAGAGAACGAATTGTTCGCCCATTTGAAAACAGACAAGTCTGCCGAAGTAAGAGTGCAGTCGTTGAAGTCACTTTCAGATCTTAAGTACACTCAGCTGGACGAAGCCATCAAGACTTCGTTGAAAGATAACGACAAGTCGGTACGTGTAATAGGTCTCGACCTGTTGGCGAAATCTAACATGTCGAAAGAAGTAATGGTGTCGCTGCTCACTGATGTGATCAACACGAGGACCACTGAAGAACGGCAGGCCGCGCTGGTAACGCTCGGAACGCTGCCGCTCGAAAGTACGCAGTCCACTTTCGAAAGTCTTGTTGCAAAATTTGAAAAGGGTTCTTTGCCAAAAGAACTGAGCCTCGAATTGTCGGAAGCATTGGACAACGCGAAAGCCACATCGCTTGCTGTCAAGTACAAAGACATCGTGAAGAAAATCTCTCCCGACACGTTGATGGGTCCGTACATGGGCGCCTTGCTTGGCGGCGATCCACGGCAAGGAGCAAGGATCTTCTACGAAAACCAGTCGGCCCAATGTATTCGTTGTCACGCTATCGGCGACTATGGTGGAAATGCCGGTCCTCAATTGGATGGAGTTGCATCCAGGATCAGTCGCGAACAGATCCTCGAAGCGCTCGTGAATCCGAGTGCACGATTAGCACCGGGCTTCGGAACCGTAAAGCTCGAGCTGAAGAACAGAAAGACTGTAAGTGGGATCCTGCAGGGAGAAGACAAGAAATCGATCATGGTGAAAGTTGGCGACAAGCCCGACACGACTGTCGCGAAGACCGATGTTGTAAATCGTGTTAATGCAACGTCGAGTATGCCGCCAATGAGATTCATTCTTTCGAAGCGAGAGATCCGCGATGCCGTTGCATTCCTTTCAACATTGAAAAAAGAGAATTAACATGAAAATAAGGTTAGTGTTATTCTTGTTGTGCGCTGTTACAACATCATACGGACAAAAATTCCGGATGCTTGTTCTTGCAGAGCAGGACAAGAATCACACTCCTTATGTGGAAGCAGCAAAGCCATGGCTCGATGAGCTTGCGAAGAAAAACAACTTCGCTGTCGACTATTATCACAATGCCGACCTGATCACCGACGACTTTCTATCGAAGTATAAAGTCATCTTTCAAATGAATTATCCTCCATATATGTGGAGCGATACGGCGAAGGCTGCGTTTGAAAAATATATAGAACAAGGCAAAGGCGGTTGGGTAGGAGTGCACCACGCAACATTACTCGGTGAGTTCGATGGCTACGCGATGTGGAATTGGTTTTCTGATTTCATGGGAGGCATTCAATTTAAAGATTACATCGCAGGCTTTGCTTCCGGAACAGTTGACGTAGAGCAACCGAAGCACCCGGTGATGAAAGGCCTGCCGAAGCAATTCACGATCGCAAAAGACGAATGGTATACTTACGATAAAAGTCCACGACCCAATGTAACGGTGCTCGCAAGTGTTGACGAGTCAAGTTATAAACCTGCAACAGACAAGACGATGGGTGATCACCCCGTTGTGTGGACCAATGCAAAAATGAAAGCGAGAAATGTGTATATTTTCATGGGACATGACCCCATCCTGTTCCAGGACAATACATATAAGACACTCCTTCAAAATGCATTGCTATGGGCTTCAAGACAATAGCAGCCTGTTTTCTTTTAGTGACATTGATTTCCTGCTCCAGGCCGGCACAGGAAAATTCTTCAGCCGCAGATTCGACCAGCACATCACCTGATTCGCTTTCAACAGCAGGATCACAACTTGAACCAGCAGTTCTTACTCCAGAAGAAACGGCCCGCGTCAACCTCGAGGTCTTCATGCGCCTTCGCCAGGGCTACGTTAACGACGATGGTGCGTCGTATGCCGTTGCCTACCGCGAAGACTTCCACGTGAATGGAAATAAATTTGATTATACGTTGATGCGTCATAATGCTGACCACGCAGGCCTCACAGCATCTGAAGAACCATACAGTGAAACTTCACAACGATACATACCGGAGATCGATACGTTTTACGTGACTGGTGAATATACCGTCGTGCAGGAGAAGGGTCTCGGAAAACAAGCACCCCTCACGTGCAATCTCACCGGCACCGAGAAGCACGTGAATGCCGTTGTTGATCCTGACGGCGATGACCGGAAAACGAAGATGAGAATAAGTATGATCGGTTATAATGGCAACGGCGATGTCTTCGGCATCACACTCGGATCTCCAATGATCTTTACTCCCGACTGGTTATTTGTGAAGGCGAAGGTTGCCGACCTCACTGATAAAGATCTCGAAGGCCTCGGTAAAGATGACCTGGCCTTCGTTCGCAACGATATTTTTGCAAGGCACGGGCACACATTCAAAACACCGAAAATGATCGACCACTACAAAGACCTGGAATGGTATCATGCCGTGATCGACGATGCAACATCACTCCTTAATAAATTTGAAAGACGAAATGTTGAATTTATTAAGAAGAAGGAGGGATGAGATCTTTTTGGATTTTGGTAATTATCCTGGTATCATGTTCAAAGCCAGTACAGCAAGAAGCAATACAAGGTGATTCAATCCAAACACCTAAGTCACCAGGAGCAAGAATTGATCTCGACATCTTTCTTTTCATTCGAGGCCAATTGCTAGGCAACGATATAGCTTACAGGGAAGAGTTTTTCATTAACGAAGAAGATTTCAATTATACCTTATTGCGATATAAGACTAATATTGACACAATTCATATAATTGGCAATTACACAACATCCGCTAATTCTAATTTACTTCAGGTAGTTCTGCATACTAAAGACATACGCGATACCACTTTTAATATCGATCTTCAAAAACCATTTCGCCCGAAGCTGGGTGACCTTTATGTAATCGCTAAGATCAGGGAACTTACAGATGACGATTTACGGGGACTTGGCCGCGCGGAGCTAAGTCTCGTTCGCAACGATATCTATGCTCGTCATGGACATATCTTTAAGACACCACAAATGGTGAGTTATTATAAGGCAATGGACTGGTATCGTCCAATTATCGAAGACGCATCGCCATTACTGAATGGTTTAGAAAATAGAAATGTTGAATTCATTAAACAGAAAGAAGAGCAGTAGCATTTTGTTGTTGCTGGTTTGCCTGATCTCATGTGGCAAAAAGGAACAGCCTGCAGAGATTGCGGAGAATCATGCCGTTGCGCCACCATATCTCAAAGTAGACACGTTCGATATTCTTTCTCCGAAGAAACTCGACCTCACCGTTCAATACAATAAAGAGAACTACGGGATCAATAGCTATAAACTCGATACTCCCAGGATCATTGTCGTTCACTATACTGCCATCGACAATCTCGACGCTACGCTCAATCTTTTTAAGAATGACAACATTGCGTCGTCGCGCGATTACATTAAGGATTTCAGCAGCCTCAATGTCGGAATTCACTACGTTGTGAATAAAGACGGGCGAATCTTTCATCTTATGCCCGACACCATTGTTGCCAGGCACCTGATCGGGTTCAATCACGTATCGTTGGGCATCGAGAATATTTCGAAAGACTCCACTGATCTTACCGACGCACAGGTTGAAAGTGATGCCAGGCTGATCGAATTCCTGGCAAAGAAGTATCCCACCATTCAATATATGATCGCGCACCACGAATACAACGACACAACTCTTCCTCATTATAAATATTTTCGCTCGTTGAACGCCGCCTACAAGCCTTACGGAAAGATCGACCCCGGCCCGAACTTTATGTTGAAGCTCAGAAAAAGACTCGCCGCCGATGGAGTGGTTCTCGAAAAATAAGACCTGGCTCATAGCGATTGGATTCTTCATCCTTTCAACAACTCTTCGGTTTCTTTCCGGCGATCAAACTCATCATCCAACGGGGTGGGATGGCTATTACTACGTAATGCAGGTGCATTCATGGATGACCTCCGGTCACATGCAGTCACCCGACTACTCACTGATCTACCCTTATTTCACGATCATCACATTCATCGTCCACGATCCAATACCCGGGTTCAAAATAGGAACTGCGTTGATTAGCGGACTGCTAACGATATCGATATTCTATTATTTGATCCGAAAAGATGTGGCCCTCATGATCGTATGCGCCGCATGTAGTTACATCGCATTCAGTCCACTGGTAACGTACTTCATTCTGCAGTTTCCGAAAAATGCATTGGGATTCGTGTTCTTCATCTTGTTCATGAGCTCATTGAAACGATTAAGTTTTTGGACCGCCGTCTTTTTCCTCTGCACAATTCTTACGCACCGCATGACGGGGACATTTGCATTAATAACGATAGTCGTCTACGCGTTTCGATCTGTTTCGTGGAAGTGGATTGTTGCAGGTGCTGTTGTCGTTATTGCTATTGGATTTCTGCCCGGCATCATTCACATCAGCGACCTAGCACGACTCGACGGCCAGTTTACAGCAACGCCACATTGGGCACCATTCACTTTCACGAAGATCTTCCCGACATCTCTTAATTGGTTCTTCGAAGCCGATCTCGTTCTGATCACGATCATGACAATTGCGTGCACGGTGTTAATGTTCATTAACGATAAAAGCATGGAATCATGGACCTGGTTTTCTCTAGTGATCATCTCCTTATTCCCATTCTTCAGTTTCGCACCGGGTGATCTCGGTCACAGGTTTTTCATGATCGCACCAATAGTGATTATTGTTTTGATAAGTCTTCTCGCAAAGCCAGCCCCTGTTGCTTCCATTTCATGGACATCATTACTTATCCTCCTTTCTTTCTTCTCATGGAAATCGTACAAGCCGTGGGCTTTCGATGCTCCAAACAAGGTGTACAGTACTATAGTAGAAAGACTTACAGATCGATACAACTCAGCAACCTATCCGTTGGTCATTGCTCATAAAGGCCTCGCCGAGATGATCATCTTCAAAACAGATTTCGATGCGTTGAACTGGCTTCCTCCCGAAGATATTTCCACCGATAGCGTGCTCCGGATTACTCACGGTGTAACGAATTCAGATTTCAGAAAATATCTTGGCGAAAATGAACTGTCGGGTGTTAAAACAATTTCCAGTGGGTATTTCACACTTCCCGAAACCACATGGCAGCGATTCGTAACAGCAGCAAAAAAGGAAAATTCGCCAACCGTTATTCGAAGGATCTATGGCGACAACAACCCGATGAAACCGCGCCCTTATTTTATCAGGAAAGGAAAGAAACAATAATGTATCTTTCGGTTCGTCCCCACCACTCCCTATGAGAAACCTATCGATAACACTGGCTGCGATGTGTATTGCATTCGGTGCATGCTCACCCAAACAGGATCAGCAAACGGTAACTGTTCAGGATTCATTAGCGCCACTACCCACATCCACAACTGAAGAGCGCGTGGACCTTACACCTGAGTTGATCGAAAGCCTTAACCAGCAATTGTTCCTCTCCATCCATGGACTGTACATGTCGAATGAACCGATCGTACTGGCCACGATCGAAGAGTTTAAAACCGACGGCACCAAATTCGAATACACACTTATCAGGGACAACATGCGCATGAGCGGATGGCACGATCCCGAAGAGTTCATCGAGCAACCCGAGGCGACCCCACAAAACTCAGAAGACTCCGATAGCGATGAATCGGAAGAAGACGACGGCGGCCAACCTTATTCACAAGGACTTTATGCCGAAGCGTCGAGAGAAATATACAACAACCAGGTAGATACCATCTATATCAAAGGCGACTACGAAGCATATGTGTACGATGCAAATAATATACGATTGAAAACGACTGGCAAAACGACAATTCAAAACTTAGCAGTCGAGGAAGACAACGGTGAGATAACGATTATCCAACAAATATATAACACCGGCGATTATATCGTGTTCAACCGTACGCCAGAATTTACACGTGAGAAGCTGTACCTGAAGGCAAAGATCGTTGAGCTAACAAACAATGATCTTAAGGGCCTGACCAAAGACGACCTCACGTTTTTCAGAAACGAGATCTTTGCACGCCATGGCCATACGTTCAAAACTCCGAAGATGCTGAACTACTTCAACAATCAGAAGTGGTACCAATCGAACGTCGACGATGCCGGACCTCTTCTGAATAAATTCGAAAAACTGAACGTTGAGTTTATCAAGAGCAAAGAAAAGTGAGGCGTGCTTTAATCATTTACACCACGAAGTACAAAGAAGGTGGCGAGCGTTTTAAGCTCGTTGCGCAAACACTGGCCAAAGAGAAAACGGCCAGTGGCATTGAAGTCATTCTTGAACCAACAGAAACCAAAGCCGAAGTAAAAACAATCTTAAACAGACTTGCCGATGAGAACAAAGTCATCGACGAGTTTCATTTTGTTGGTCACTCCGGAATGTACGGGCCTATGTTCGGCACCGTCAGATATCCCGAGCAGTTCAGCCCGCACGAAGTAAAGATCCTTCGCATACCGTTTGCCGAAAGCGCCGAAGCCTACTTTCATTGTTGCCGCAGTGCACGTTGGTTTGCTCCGTACTTCTCGCGCGTGCAACATGTAACAACTTACGGTTATCATTGGTACACCGCTTTTTCAAAGTCGCGCGATCGCTATCGCATGGTTTGGTCGCACGATAAACTGGAAGAGCTCTATTGCTTCGGTTGTCCCGGTAAGAAGTCGCATGGCATGCTGGCTTCACTCAAGAAGTATACGGGCGCGATGAAGGCCGAACGTTTTCGCAAATTCGAAGACCAGCGCAACCCCGTCGAAACATCGTACAACCCGGTAGCAGAACTATATGACGAGACCTTCAAAGACATCCGCGTAAGGAAAGACGAACTCGGTTGGATCAACAAACATCTACCGGATCTGGAGGGCAAATCAGTAGTTGATATAGGATGTGGTAACGGCGCGTTGCTCAGAGAGTTAAGCCCTAGAATTCATGCTGGTGTTGGGATAGATGTGTCGTCGCAGCTGATCGGCCTCGCGCAGCGCCGGGGCAGCCCAAAGAACAACATAGTGTACCATGTGGTCGACGGCCCCGTGATACCACTGGAAGATCACACCGTGGATGTAGTTATTTCCATGCTCTCGTTCCGCTACCTCGACTGGGATCCGATCATGAAAGAGATCGAACGTGTGCTCCGCAAAGACGGCAAGTTGATCGTTGTGGATATGGTAACGGCACCGGTGCGATGGACCGAGATCCCATTGTTCCTTCGTGACAAGGTCCGTGAATATGTTGGACGGATCCGCGATCCCAAATGGCATGCAAGTCTCCGGCGGCTCGTTACACATCCGGCGTGGGCGCAGATGCTTCAGTTCAACCCGATAAGGGCGGAGCACGAGATGAAATGGTATCTCGAAAGTCGTTTCCCCGGACGAAAAGTAAAGGTGATCAACACCGGTTATAACTCGCGCATTCTCGCCTTCGATTCCATCAACATGGAAAACATCGCCAACATCAACCTCACGTATCCTTGATCGCGATCATCGATTATGGCATTGGCGGATTGGGTCTGTATAAAATGATCCGTAAAGATTTTCCGAAGCTGCCGCTGATCTACTTCTCCGATAGCGGAGAAATTCCGTATGGAAAACTTTCGAAGCGCGCATTGCGTGCCCGCATTGAGAAAGTATTTGCGTTCCTGGAGAATGAAGGTGCAGATAAGATCATTGTGGCATGTCATTCTGCAAGCTCCGTAGTAAAAGATTCCGATAAGAATACAGTCGGGCTTCGTTCACAAACGGTGAAGGCAGTCACGAAAAGAAAACCGAAGTCAGTGGGAATTATTGGTGGCGGAAGAACAATACGAAGTGGGTTCTATAAAAGAGAATTAAACAAAGTTGGTATCAAGACCAGTCAGCGCGTTGCGCAGCCTTTATCGATTCTGGTAGAAAGGGGAGAAGTAGAAGGGATTCTTGTGGAAGAAGCAGTGAAGAAGATCATGAAACCGCTTGACCATTGTGATTCTATTCTGCTAGCGTGTACGCATTACCCGGTGCTCTCGGGTGTTTTTAAAAAGTATACAAACGCAAAGCTAATTGACCCCGTGAAAGAGTTGTATGATTCGATTTATAAAGATCTCGTCAAAATGAAAACCCGTGGGAAAACGAAGTTTATAACAACTGGCGATGCAAACCTTATGCAGATTGCTGCGAAGACGGCATTCCACATCAGGATAGCAAAACCTTTTTCTGTTACTTTTTAAGAACTAACTTCTGTGCTTTCTCCTGCGCCTGCAACGCCAGCTCCGTTGCTAAGAAACAATGCTCCTGCGTCATCGCCGTATTTGTCCTGTTGGCCACATCCGCAATAAACTGCTCTCCAAATGTGAGTGGCTCCTGGCTGCAATCAATGTATCGCGTTTCTTTCTTATCGACCAAAAACAAATGATTGCCACCTTCATGACCGGCAATGTCAACGTTCTTGCGGAGCTCGATGTATCCATCAGTTCCCAGGATCGTTAACCGTCCATCGCCCCAGGTATTCAATCCATCCGGTGTAAACCAATCTACACGGATATACCCGGCACCACCGTCGCCGCGAACCATCACGTCACCAAAGTCTTCGAACTCCGGGTATTGCGGGTAATGCACGTTGCCAGTTTGCGAAGCAACAACTTCTCCCTTCGTGGAATTAGTGAAGAACAGGAATTGATCGAACTGGTGTGATCCGATATCACAAATAATACCTCCAAAGTATTTCTTATCGAAGAACCATTGTGGACGACTTGGCAAATTGATCCGGTGTGGTCCCATACCAATTGTCTGGATCACGTTGCCGATGGCGCCCGACTTCACGAGCTCACCGGCCTTAACGGTAGCGCGGTTCTCGAAACGCTCGCTGTACATTACCGAATAAATGCGCTTCGTTTCCTTTTGCACCTTCTTTACTTCGGCGAATTGCTTCAGCGTTGTGACACCAGGTTTATCGACCAGGAAATCCTTGCCATGTTTCATCACCTCTATACCAAGCGGAGCACGGTCGGCGGGAATGCTGGCGCTAACGATCAGTTGAACGGAGCTGTCTTCGAGGATCTCTTTTTCGGATGAAGCTCGTTTAGCATCGGGGTACTTTTTAGCATAAGCTTCGGCGAGATCATTCTCCTTCGCATAGAAGGCAACGAGCTGTCCGCCGCCGCGGATCATAGCGTCGGTCTGGCCGTAAATGTGACCATGATTTAAGCCGATAACGGAGAAGCGGGCAGTGGCAGAAGGCTTGGGGCTCAAGCGTTCCCGCCGAGGATTTTCAATAATAGGTCTTGCCAATGCTTGCAGTGAAGCAAGAGCACCGACGGCTGTGAGTGATTGTTTCAAGAATGAACGGCGGTCTTTCATGATGATTGCTTTTGTTGCGCAATGGATACGCGAAGGAGACAAAGGATACGCAGAGGCTTGGTTCAAATTATCTTTGCGTATCCTTTTGTTCCATTGCGTATCCTTTGCGCAAGATTATTGAATTCTTTCAACCTTCCTTACCAAAAATATATACGACATCGCTCCAACAAACCCAAGGATCCCGATAAATGTCAAAGCCGATTCAAAATTGTTATTGGGAAAGATCAGGTAACCTATAACATACGGCACAATGATCGACGCGAGGTTCCCCATAAAGTTAAAGACTCCGCCCGTTAACCCTACAAGATGTTTCGGCGCGAGTATCGATACAAACACCCATGATATCAAAGCCATACCTGCTCCGAAGAATGCAAGCGACAGGAAGAATATCACCCACACCGTGTCCGACGTATAGTTGGGCCCGATAATGCTTATTGATACAAGCATCCCAATTATGATGGGAACCTTGCGTGCCATCGCAACGGACCAGCCTTTCTTTACAAGGTTATCTGAAATGAATCCCGACAATAATAAACCCGCGCATGCTGCAAGGAATGGGATCGATGCAAGAAACCCCGACTTCACAAATTCAAGTCCGCGTGCCTTTACCAAATAGGTAGGGAACCACGTGAGGAAGAAGTAGAGGATCCCGTTCACGCAAAACTGCGCGATATACACTCCCCAAAGCGTTGTGTTGCTGAAGATCTTTCCAACATCGCCTGATGTGATCGGTTGTGCTTTTGAGATGTCGTTCTTCTTTCCTGTAAGTACACCGCCACCTTGTTCGATGTGATCGAGCTCAGCCTTATTCACTTTTGGATGATCGAGCGGGTCGCGATATAGGAAGTACCAAACGATTCCCCACACCAGTCCAATGGCGCCGGTGATCACGAACATCCCCTGGAAGCCGAAGCGTTGCTGGATCATCACCAGTATTGGCGAGAAAAACGCGAGACCGATAAACTGCCCGGAAACATAGATGGCTGTTGCACCCGCTCTTTCATTGTCGGGAAACCAGCTTGTGGCAACACGGTTGTTGATGGGATACGACGGTGCTTCGAAAGCACCGATCGCCAATCGAAATCCGAAGAGTGCAGTAAATCCTCTCGCCATCGACAACGACATAGTTGCCAGAGACCACGTTATTAAGCAGACAGCATAAAGTACTCGCGGCCCAAATTTAGTTGCCAGCAAACCACCTGGTATCTGCAATAATGCATACGTCCATCCGAAGGCACCGAGTATCAATCCCATCTGCTTCGAGTTGAGTTGAAAGGTTTCCATGATAGATGAGTTTGCCACCGCGATGTTGCTCCGGTCAAGGTAATTGATCATTACATTGACAAATACCAGCGAGAGCATGCCATATCTTATATTGCTTCGGCTCATCTTGTAGTCCATCCTCCATCCAGGGGAATAATAGATCCCACCATATAACTTGCCGCATCACTCGCAAGTAAAATTGCCAGTCCCTGGATCTCTTCCATTCGTGCCCATCGTCCCAACACCGTAGCACCAACTATAAACTTCTTACCATCTTCGGTGTCGGCAATGGGTATGTTCATTTCGGTAAGGAAAGGTCCGGGGCAAATTGCATTGACGTTGATATTGAACGGAGCAAGCTCCACTGCAAGCGTTCGTGTTAATTGTACCACAGCACCTTTACTCGACGCATACGGCGTTCTGTTGGCAACACCAACCAACCCGAGTGTACTCGCGAGGTTAATGATCTTACCACTGCCTGATTTCTTCATGTGTGGTGTTACGGCGCGGCAGCACAGCCACGAGCCGGTGACATTCACGTTCATCACTTTATTAAAGTCATCGAGCGAGAGTTCATCGATCGGCCCGCGGATGTTGATACCGGCGCTGTTGATCAATATGTCGATGCGACCGAAGATCTTCATGGCTTCGTGGGCCATGGCTTCGGTATGTTGCTGATTGGTGATGTCGGCGGCGAAGAAGTGAGTCTTAACACCAAATTCGGTAGAAAGATCTTGCGCGGCTTTCGCTCCTTCGCCGGCGTTGCGATTAACGACCATGATGTTGGCGCCTGCCGATGCGAGACCGGCAGCCATTGCAAGTCCGAGTCCTTTCGATCCGCCGGTGATGATGGCGGTGCGTCCACCAAGATTGAAGAGCTTAACGCCAGGAAGTTTTTCTGTTATCATCTATTTTAATTTCTTCTTTGAATAATCAAGACACTCAATGATGTTCTTTTCTTCAACAGCCAGTTTTTCTTCATCACTCAGCTGTGAAACGTATGGCGGATTCATCGCTTGTTTCTTCTTCAGCGTGTTGATATCAATCTGCTTCGCCGGAACAACCGCTTTGTATTCATTCGTACGATAGGGGATCTTCAAAGGATCTCTCGTAATCATCTCGAGACTAAAATTTACTTTGGGATTTTGCTTAATGCACAAAGCGAATGCTTTATCGAGGTCGACAAACCCTTTGCCCAGCGGAACTTCTGAGAGCAGAAAGCCATCGGAATATTCTTCGACGGCCATATCTTTCACGTGCGTGGAGACAACGTAGGGAACGAGTGTGTTGATGACATCCATCGGTTGTTCGAGCAATGCTGTGCTGTTACCGAAGTCGAGCGTAACGCCAACGTGCTCGCTGGAAATGCTCTTCATGGCCGCGGCCAATTCGGATGCCGTCCAGTCTTTATGATTTTCGACAGCGAGCTTTACTTTGTGTTTCTTTAATATCGGTTCAGCCCAGCGGATCGATTCGAGTGCTTTCTTTTGAAAGTCTTCCACTTCGCCAGCGGAGTGATACGCTTCGTAACGACGGCCCGATGAAGTGACGGTGCGCAACACCGTAGCGCCGGCTTCCTTCGCATTGATGACTGTTTGTTCGAAGGCTGCGACTTCTTCGGGCTTCGAAGGCATACTGATCGAACCTTCTAAATACAAACCAAGCTTCTCGCGTTGGTCTCTTACTTTCTTTGCGAAGTCGGTATCCCAACCATTAACTACAACCTGGATTCCTCCGGCACCGATGTCGGCCGTATGTTGAAGAAGGTCGAGTGCTGTTGCGAAGCCTGGATATTTTGTACTTGGTATTTTCGTGTTCCACCGGAAGGCGTAGGAGTGAACGACGATACCCATCTTCGTTTCTTTTCCCGCGAAGGTGAATGACGGCAGCGCTGCGCCTGCCGTTGCGGCAGCTGCGAGGCGAAGGAATGTTCTTCTGTCTAACGATGTGCTTCCGTTCATATTCAATTTATTTTTACTGTGTCGATCTTCTTCATGTGTTCGTTCAGTTCTTTCGCGCTCCACGGCATCACGCGTCCCTGCGTGGTGTGGCGAAGCCTGCCGACGATCCTTCTATTCACCCCGCCTGCGTCGTTGCCCCACTCATTCCTAATATAGACTAAAATAGAGGTGATGTTGCCATCGTCCATCGTGGAATGTGACGGCATGGTGGGAAGGATCATCGGAGTTTCATATCGTTTGCCTGCAACATCCAGCGGACCTTCGATGCCATGAAGTACTATTAATGCCAAACGACGTTCATCGCCCAGGACCCATTCGGAGCCAGCGAGTGGCGGAGCCATGCGCTGCACACCCTCGCCATTAGTACCATGACATCCCGAACACGTGCTTAAATACTGCTGACGTCCGTCGGCGAAAAGTTTTTGTTGATCTTCGGGAAGTTTGATGGTGGTCTTCAGTGCTTCGACATCGACTTTGTGTCCCGGCCATTCGAACATGTTTTCGATAATGGATGCTTGTTGGGAGTTGTGAGCTTTGAGCGAGGGCTTTGAAGGAAGCTTGAGTGGTGTCCATTTGCCACGGCCCTGGATGGTGATAGCGTTGATGATACTGTTATTATTGAATGATAACAACTCGCTGATCTCGTTGGGTTGACGACGTTTAACGATTGCTGTCGCAAGGGCTTCGAGAAAGGCCTCGTTGTTGTAATTATCTTTTAAGAGTTCTTTTGTGAAGGCAAGCTCTTTACCAGAGAGACCACTCAATATAGCATCTGGTATAAGTGCAACAGGCGTATCGATTTTATCGAGAGCATACCGATAGATCTTAAATGATTTTTTTGAATCGAGATAACGGGCAGATAATGTGAGTTGCAAAAGTCTTTTACTGTTAAGCTCGGTTGCGATTGCTATGAAGGCGCCACCATCATCTTTTGTCCGCTCAAGCAAACGAAGGGCTGTTGTGCTCACAATATCTAATGAATCGTTCACAGCTTCAAGCAATGCCCGTGGATCATTGGCGTGTAGCCCATCGAGCACCCAGAGCGCATGAAGCTTTGCAATACCTTTCGTTGCATTTAGAGCATCAACTACAGTTTTATCATTGCGTTCTACTAATAACTTCTGCGCCATATCGCGGGTCCAACCATTCCTCGATGCAAGGCTATCAACTAATTCTCTCGACGATAATTTTGATAACGATTTTATCTTTTGATTAGAGTATCCTTTCGGAACGATTCTCCAGATCCTTCCGCAATTTACCGGCGCATCGAGATGTCGTTTTAATGTTTGATCTTTTAAGTACGGCGTAACGTATTCGCCATGTTGAACCAAGCCACGATACATATCGGCAACATACAAGGCTCCATCGGGACCGCTGGTAATGGCAACAGGTCTGAATCTTTCATCTGTTGACGCAAGAAACTCGTGACCTGGATTCGGATCTTTTGCTTTCAGGTTATAACCAACTTCGGTTACAACATTTCTCTTCACCAGGTTTCCCGAGGGCTCGCATACGAAAGCGTTCTGATAATATTCCTTCGGAAGTGTTGTTGCTCTATATACATAAGGCGAACATGCTGCCGTAAACTCCAGCAGTCTTCCGTTATCATCCAATGTTCCAGGAATATATCCACGGTTCACAGCAGGATTCGACCGGATAGGATAGACCCTTCTATCTAAGGTGAGACCATGATCGATGCCACTCGTTGCAACGTGATCCTTGTTTGCATTCAGGTAATTGGGTGGAACAAGGTCGGCATGAAGCTGCGACCAGTTATAATTATAATATAAACGTCCGTCGTCGTCGTGCGACATTCCCCACTGGCCGCGAAACTCTGTGCTATCGCGAATGATCTTTTCGCCATCCAACTTATATCTCAACGCCGACCTCGCGTTGTAATACCAGTTGTCCATACCTCGCCACAATCCATTGCCCGAATGCTCCGGCAATTTTGTACCGGCGTAAGTTGAATCGACCAGTATCTTTTCGTCGGCTTTCATATCGCCGTCGCGGTCGTATGTTATCCACAATTTCCAGTTCTCGACCACCAGTGCTCCGCCGGGAATGATCGCCAAAGCGCGGGGCAACACCAGGCCGTCGATGTAAACTGTCGACTTATCCATCGCTCCGTCGCCGTTTGTATCTTCGAGGATAGACACGCGGCCGGACGGATCGTTCTCGCCTTTGCCGTCGATGTCGGGCATGAAGCCACGCATTTCAACAACCCACAACCTGCCATCTTCGTCGAAATTCATAACGACAGGATCTTGTATCATTGGCTCAGAAGCAACGAGTTGCATCTCAAGGTTTGAAGGAAGCTGGAATGTTGATAACTCGTCTTCGGGAGTCTTCGGCGGCGAAGGGTCATCAGGATTTCCTGACATTTTTTGTCGACCGCACTGCACTAGGGAAATCAATAAGAAAAAAAATAAACCGGCTCGCAGTAACATGAATTCATAAGCTAATATATTTTTGCCACCCGAGAAAAATATTTGTGATGGAGAACAACGTAACCACAATTGCATCTGAGCTTAATCTAAAACATCAACATGTTAAGGCTGTCATCGACCTTTTGACCGAAGGATCGACGATACCGTTCATTGCGCGGTACCGAAAGGAGATGACCGGTAGCATGGACGAAGTTCAGCTTGCCACGATCCGTGATCGCAACGAACAACTTGTTGCACTGGCCGAAAGAAAAGATGCGATATTAAAGTCGATCGAGAAGCAAGAGAAGCTTACACCAGATCTGGCAAAAGCTATAGAAGCCGCAACAACTATTGCGGAGCTCGAAGACATTTATCTTCCATACAAGCCCAGGCGCAAGACACGTGCTACCGCAGCCCGCGAAAAAGGACTCGAGCCGTTGGCAACAACCATCTTCGAACAAAAAGAGAAGAACATCGAAGCGCTCGCCGCTACGTTCGTCGACGCGGAGAAGGGTGTTGCATCCGCACAGGAAGCAATCGCCGGTGCGTCGGATATCATCGCCGAATGGATCAGTGAAAACCAGGAAGCCCGTCAGAAGATCCGCGACCTTTTCTGGAACGGCGGTGCTATTGAAACGAAAGTCATCAAATCGAAAGCAGAGTCTGAAGATGCACAGAAGTTCAAAGACTACTTCGACTGGAATGAATCGGTGAAGAAAGTTCCTTCACACCGCATGCTCGCCATGCGCCGTGCGGAGAATGAAGGATTCATTACACTCAACATTGCTCCTGAAGAAGACCAGGCTCACAAAATATTAACAGACCAGTTTGTTACTACGTCTGGTCCCGCAGGCTTATTAGTAAGTGAAGCTGCAAAAGACAGTTACAAACGACTTCTCAAACCAACGATGGAAACAGAAGTGCGTGTGGATTCTAAAGTGAAAGCCGACCAGGAGGCGATCAAAGTGTTCGCATCGAACCTGAAAGAACTTTTACTCGCAGCTCCGCTCGGCAGCAAGCGTGTATTGGCACTCGATCCCGGCTTCAGAACAGGAACCAAGCTCGTGTGTTTGAGCGAACAGGGCGACTTGTTGTTCAACACCGTTATCTATCAGAACGAACCACAGAAAGAAATTCAGAAGTCGGCAACGATCGTTCTTGGACTGTGTGATCGATTTAAAATAGAAGCTATTGCTATTGGCAACGGAACAGCGAGTCGTGAAACAGAATCGTTTGTTCGAAGCATTGGCTTACCGTCTTCGATCATCATCGTGTCGGTGAATGAAAGCGGTGCTTCGGTTTATTCTGCGTCCGATGTTGCGAGAGAAGAATTTCCTAACGAAGATGTAACGGTACGTGGTGCCGTTTCGATAGGACGTCGTCTTACCGATCCATTGGCGGAGCTCGTAAAGATCGATCCCAAGTCGATCGGCGTTGGTCAATACCAGCATGACGTAGACCAGGTGAAGCTCAAGGCCGGGCTGGACGATGTCGTGATGAGTTGCGTGAACTCTGTTGGCGTGGAGGTGAACACCGCCAGCAAGGAATTGTTGTCGTATGTATCGGGACTTGGTCCACAACTTGCGAAGAACATCGTAGAGTACCGAAACAAGAACGGCGCATTCAAGACCCGCGACGAGTTACAGAATGTTCCTCGCCTTGGCGGTAAAGCCTTCGAACAATGTGCAGGATTTCTTCGCATCCACAACTCCGAAAATCCGCTCGACGGCAGTGCTGTTCACCCCGAGAGTTATGCCATCGTTAACCGCTTCGCGAAAGATCTCGGTTGCAACATCAAAGACCTCATGACAGGCAAAGAGCTTCGTCAGAAACTCGATCTCAAGAAATACATTACAGATAAAGTTGGTCTTCCAACGCTCACTGATATTCTTACGGAGTTGGAGAAACCCGGTCGCGACCCGCGTGACAAGTTCGAAGTCTTTAGCTTCGACGAGACCGTGCACAAGATCGAAGACCTGAAAGTTGGAATGACATTGCCGGGTATCGTTACGAACGTAACAGCCTTCGGAGCCTTCGTTGATGTTGGTGTTCACCAGGATGGACTTGTTCACATCAGCCACCTTGCAGACAAGTTCGTTAAAGAACCTGCCGAAGTGGTTAGCGTTCAGCAAAAAGTGAAAGTGACCGTTGTTGAAGTCGACATACCAAGAAAGAGAATTGCGTTGTCGATGAAGAGCAATCCGTTTGGAGGAGCGCCATCGAAAGATCAATCTCAATCAAAAGAGAAAAAGAAAGTGGCGGTGAAGGAGGAGAGTATGGAAGAGAAACTGGCAGCGTTGAAGAATAAGTTTAAAAAGAATTAATTTGTTGGATGCAGGTTGCGCAAAGGATACGCGAAGGGAAGCAAGGATACGCAATGGATTTCTTGGCGTATCCTTTAAAGCCTCTGCGCCGTGCCTGCCGGCGGGCAGGTATCCTTTGCGCAACTGTGTTTTGTATTCTCCTTGCTTCCTGCACATCCCCAGAACAAAAAGGCGAAGCCCTCTTTACTAAAAACTGTACTTCCTGTCACAACTTTCAAACAAACAGCATCGGTCCGCTTCTTGGAGGCGTTACCGATCGTTTGTCTGTTGAACAAATCCACCAGTCGATCCGCAATCCCAAAGGCACCATGCCTTCGTTCAAACATTTCGGCGACGACGACATTGATAATATCATTGCCTATCTAAGAACCAAGCCTGCTCCTCCGAAAAAAGAATTCACACCCGATGGAACAGAGCTGAAAGACCCGATACCCGAAAAGATCCAAATGTCGGACCTCGTTATCGACATTCATCCTGTCGCAACCATTCCACCTTCAAGCAAAGAAGGACAGAAGACCCGCATCTGCAAACTCGACTATCGTCCCGACACGAAGGAGACTTTCGTTCTCGACCTGCGCGGTAAGTTGTATCGTCTCGCCGGCGATGGTCCGAAAGTTTATCTCGACCTGGCAAAAGAGTTTCCGAAGTTTATTGATAAGCCCGGGCTGGCAACTGGCTTCGGCAGCTTTGCATTTCATCCCGGCTTCGCAAAGAATGGTTTGTTATATACAACACACACTGAAAGTCCCGGCTCCGGCGTTACCGACTTTGCTTACGCCGATAGCATCAAAGTCACGTTGCAATGGGTGCTGTCGGAATGGAAAGATGGAAAACATCGCGAGTTGTTTCGGGCCAACATGGTTCAACAGATCCACGGAGTTCAGGAGATTGCATTCAACCCGCTCGCAAAACCAGGCGATGAAGATTATGGTTTATTATATATTGGTGTTGGCGACGGCGGCGCTGTTGAAATCGGGTATCCATTCATTGCACACAATGTAAACAACATCTGGGGTTCAATACTCCGAATCGATCCGCAAGGCAACAACAGCAAGAATCATAAATACGGAATTCCAAAAAGTAATCCATTCGATAACGAAGTCTTCGCTGTCGGATTCAGAAATCCTCACAGGATCTCGTGGAGTAAGAAAGGAGAGATGATCGTGTCGAATGTCGGCCATCGTAACATCGAGTCGTTATATGTTGTCACCAAAGGTCACGACTATGGATGGCCAGAAAGGGAGGGAGGTTTCAAATTGAGGTATTATGAGTCGATGGATTTCGTGTACCCGAAAGACACAACAAAAAATATTGCTTTGCCTTTTGCTCAATACGATCATGACGAGGGCAACGCGATCTCGGGCGGCTACGAATATTGGGGCAATAAGATCAAACCGCTTGTTGGCAAATATGTCTTCGGCGACATTGTAAACGGACGAGTGTTTTACGTCGAGATGAGTGATGTTGAAAAAGGAGAGGCTCCAATCAAACAACTACAGCTCAGGTTGAACGGCGAAAAGAAAACATTGCGCGAGCTCACGGGCGAAGACAAAGTAGACGTTCGTTTCGGCCGCGATCACAGCGGCGAACTTTACATCCTCACGAAGCCCGATGGGAAGGTTTATGGGATTGTAGGACCCAAATAAGCCAAAACCCCGCCGGAGGCGCAAAACGTCCGCGCTGTTTGTGAACCCGCCAGACGTGTCTGAACCCCGCCGGAGGCGTAAATCCTCCATTTTCACTATTTTTGCGAACCAAAGGAATTAAAGGAAAAAAAGGATGCTTCTGGATTTTGAAAAACCTATTGCCGAACTTGAGACGAAGCTTGCCGACATGAAACAGCTCGCTGACGACAGCGACGAAACAGTAACACGTGCTATTAAGGCTCTCGAAAATAAGATCTTCGACCTGAAGAAAGAAACGTTCGAGAACCTGACGGGCTGGCAACGCGTCCAGCTTTCACGCCATCCCGACAGACCCTACACACTAGATTATATTTACGAGATCACTTCAGACTTCGTAGAACTCTTTGGAGATCGCAATGTTGGAGACGATAAAGCAATGATTGGTGGTCTCGGCACCATCGAAGGACAAACGTACATGCTGATCGGTCAGCAAAAAGGTCGCAACACAAAACAGCGGCAGATGAGAAACTTCGGTATGGCTAACCCCGAAGGCTATCGCAAGGCATTGCGACTCATGAAGCTCGCCGAGAAATTCAATAAGCCAATCATTACATTCATCGATACACCTGGTGCATTCCCCGGTCTCGAAGCTGAAGAGCGCGGACAGGGCGAAGCCATTGCGCGTAACCTGAAAGAGATGTTCATGCTGAAGGTGCCCGTGATCTGTATCATCATCGGCGAAGGTGCCAGCGGTGGTGCGTTGGGTATCGCTATCGGCGATAAAGTATTCATGCTCGAGAACACATGGTACTCGGTAATCTCGCCCGAGTCATGTTCATCTATACTCTGGAGAAGCTGGGATTACAAAGAACAGGCTGCCGAAGTGTTGAAGCTCACTGCTAAAGACATGAAAGAGCTGAAGCTGATCGACGGCATCATCAAAGAACCACTCGGTGGTGCACACATCGACGTGAAGTGGATGGCGAACGAAGTGAAGAAAGTGATCGTCGAGAATTACAATGCACTGAAGAAACTTCCGGCCCCGGAGCTCATCAACAATCGTATCGACAAGTTCACCGCAATGGGCGTGGTGAAAGAGTAAGATGGATGAAGAGGATGTAAATCCCATACCGTATCTCTACCTTCCTTACCTGGGTATTGTTGTCACAGTAGGCATTATGATGGCCTGTTATGAAACGGGCTAAAGACCCAGAAGAATAAAGATGAAACTATCAGTTATCAACACCGGCCTCTTCAAGCTCGACGGCGGCGCCATGTTTGGAGTCGTTCCCAAATCTCTCTGGAATAAAACCAATCCCGCCGACGACAAAAACCTCTGCACCTGGGCCATGCGTTGCCTGCTGATCGAAGATGACAACAAGCTTATCCTCATCGACAATGGTATCGGCGACAAGCAAAGCCCGGAGTTCTATAAGCATTACTACCTTCACGGCAACGATACATTACTCGGTTCAATAAAAAACGCAGGCTACGATCCGTCCGACGTTACCGACATGTTCATGACGCACCTTCACTTCGATCATTGCGGTGGTGGCATGAAGAAAGACGGCGACAAGTTTTCGTTGGTATTTCCCAAAGCAACATACTGGTCGAACAGCGGTCACTGGAAGTGGGCAACAGAACCCAATCCTCGCGAGAAAGCAAGTTTCCTGAGAGAGAACATTCTTCCAATACAGGAGAGTGGCCATTTGAGGATGATTGATGAGAGCGGGGCATCCCCGTTCCCGCAATTCGATATTCTATGTGTTGATGGTCACACCGAACAAATGATGGTGCCCATGATCAAGTACAAAGACAAAACAATTTGTTATGTAAGCGATCTCATCCCATCTTCGTCGCACATACCATTGGTTTACGTGATGGGATACGATACCCGTCCGTTGATAACGATGGAAGAGAAATCGAAACTATTGGATGAAGCGGCAGCAAAGGGATACGTGCTGTTCTTCGAACATGATCCATCCGTAGAATGCTGCACAGTGAAACAAACAGATAAAGGTGTAAGGATCGACCGCACATTTGCGTTGAGTGAAATTTTATGAAGATAGGTTTGGTATTATCGGGCGGCGGTGCAAGAGGTATCGCACACATCGGCGTTATTAAGGCGCTGGAAGAAATGAACATCAGGCCGGATGTGATCTCCGGAACCAGTGCCGGATCGATCGTTGGAACGTTGTATGCCGGTGGCATGAAACCCGAAGAGATCTTCGAAGTTGTAAGTCATCTCAGTATTTTCAGGTCTGTAAAGATCGCGTGGGCATGGAGCGGTCTCCTGAAGATGGAAGGACTACAGGCGCTGCTCACCAAACACATTCCCGCCAATACTTTCGAGTCGCTGAAGATCCCGCTCACTGTTGCCGCAACAGAGATCAGGCTTGGAGAGATCCAATATTTTTCATCGGGCGAGCTGGCTCAAGCCGTGATCAGCTCATGCAGTATTCCCGGTGTATTCGACCCCGTTCATTTTAAAGATCATCTTTATGTAGATGGTGGCCTGTTGGATAATCTCCCCGCGCGACCGATACGCGATAAGTGTGATTTCTTAATAGGCTCGCATTGCAATCACCTTACTACGGAATACAACGAGCATAGTTTAAAGTCGACGATCGAGCGAAGCATGCTGATCACTATCAGTGCCAACACAACAGCAAGCCGCGCATTGTGCGACCTGGTGATCGAACCGCCGTACATGGCACGTTACAGCGTGTTCGAAATGGGCAAGGCCCACGAGATCTACGAATCTGCTTACAAGTACACCAAAGAGAATTTCTTACCACAGCACTTCCAGAAAAATCGCGTTGCATGAACTTCATAGACGAGATAAAGCAGGGTATTCCCGCGGAGTTGCCATCAACTCCAGTCTATGATCCAACTATCAATCACGCGCCGCGCCGTAAAGACATCCTCACGAAAGAAGAGAAGAAGCTCGCGATCAAAAACGCTCTTCGCTATTTCGACAAGAAACATCACCCGGTGCTCGCTAAAGAATTCGCCGATGAATTGAAGACTTATGGACGGATCTACATGTATCGGTTCAGGCCTTCATACCCGATGCATGCTCGTCCGTTGAGTGAATATCCGCACAAGAGCAAACAGGCCGGCGCGATCATGCTGATGATCCAGAACAATCTCAATCCCGCCGTTGCCCAACATCCGCATGAATTGATAACCTATGGTGGTAATGGTGCCGTGTTTCAAAACTGGGCACAATACTTATTGACCATGAAATATCTTTCGGAGATGACCGACGAGCAAACGCTGCATATGTATTCCGGTCATCCCATGGGATTGTTTCCCTCTTCGAAAGATGCTCCACGCGTGGTGGTTACAAACGGGATGATGATTCCTAACTACTCGAGCCAGGATGATTGGGAGAAGTACAATGCGTTAGGCGTTACGCAGTATGGACAGATGACGGCGGGTTCGTATATGTACATTGGTCCGCAGGGAATTGTTCACGGAACGACGATTACAATATTAAATGCGGGCAGGAAGATCTCACGCCAAGGCTTACGCAGCAAGCTTTTTCTCACTTCTGGTCTTGGCGGAATGAGCGGCGCTCAACCGAAAGCAGGTAATATCGCAGGATGCATTTCCGTCGTTGCCGAAGTGAATAAGCTCGCAACAAAGAAACGTCACGAGCAGGGGTGGGTCGATGAAGTCACCAATAATCTTAATGAGCTCACCGCTCGTGTTAAGAAAGCAAAAGCAAACAAAGAAGTCGTATCGATCGCATTCAACGGAAACATCGTTGACGTGTGGGAACACTTCGATAAAGAAAACATTTACGTCGATCTGGGTTCAGATCAAACCTCGCTTCACAATCCATGGTCGGGCGGGTATTACCCCGCAGGCTTGTCTTTCGACGAAGCGAATAAGCTAATGTCTTCCGATCCTGTTAAGTTTAAAGAACTTGTTCAACAGTCGCTACGCCGGCAGGCTGCCGCAATCAACAACCACACAAAGAAGGGCACTTACTTTTTCGATTATGGTAACGCCTTCTTACTGGAAGCCTCAAGAGCCAATGCGGATATTATGGCCGAAGATAGAATCAACTTCCGTTACCCTTCTTACGTACAGGATATCATGGGACCTATGTGCTTCGATTTTGGCTTCGGTCCGTTCCGCTGGGTTTGTACTTCAGGTAAACAGGAAGATCTTGATATAACCGACGAGTTAGCTTTGGAAGTCTTACAACAACTAAAGTCATCAGCTTCCCCGGATATTCAATTTCAATTATCCGATAACATCGATTGGATCAAGGCTGCGAAAGCAAACAAACTCGTTGTCGGTTCGAAAGCACGGATCCTTTACGCCGATGCCAAAGGTCGTATCAGTATCGCAACGGCATTCAACAAGGCGATACGCGATGGGCGCATTGGAGAAGTTGTACTCGGTCGCGATCATCACGATGTTTCCGGAACGGACAGTCCTTATCGCGAGACCTCCAATATTTATGACGGCTCGCGTTATACGGCCGACATGGCAATACACAACGTGATAGGCGATTCGTTTCGCGGTGCTACGTGGGTCTCGATCCACAACGGCGGCGGAGTAGGATGGGGCGAGGTGATCAATGGCGGCTTCGGTATGTTGCTCGACGGTACTAATGAAGCAGAACGGCGTCTGAAGAACATGCTGCACTTCGACGTTAACAACGGTATTGCACGAAGGTCGTGGGCGAGGAATGACGGGGCCGTGGCCGCCATCAAGCGTGCGATGGAGAATGATTCGAAGTTGGTAGTAACGTTGCCTAATTTTGTTGATGAGAGCGCTCTGGATTCTCTTTTTTAAGATCACTGGCTGGAAGGTTGTTGGCAGTCTTCCAAACGTGAATAAATACATCTGCGCAGTTGCACCGCACACCAGCAACTGGGATGTTATTATTGGAATGGCTACGCGAAGCATTCTTCGCATTCATGGTGCGAAGTTCCTGGGCAAGAGCCAGTTGTTCCGGGCACCTTTCGGTTGGTTCTTCCGAATGGTCGGTGGCATTCCCGTTTATCGCGACGAACGTCATGATATGGTAGACCAGGTCGTGTCTGTTATCAGGAGTTCGGATAAATTTATTCTTGCGATCGCTCCCGAGGGAACGCGGAAGAAGGTAACGAAGCTGAGGACGGGCTTCTGGTACATCGCCAGGGCAGCGAATATTCCTATTGCGCCGGTAGGATTTGACTATAAAAAGAAAGAGGTTATTATATATCCGGCATTGTATGCATCGGAGATCGATGCAGATCTGCATGAACTCATGGAATTTTACAGTGGCATAACAGGAAAGAACCCGGAGTTAGGACTCTAATCGGTAACTTGAGGCTGTTTAACTGCGTAAAAATCCACTTAACGGGGGAGGTGGCTGTACTTCATTTCAGGCATTTTACACCCGGAATTGTTTTGTTTACTTTATTCAACTTTTTTAAAACACTTATGAAAAGAATCGTTACAGTTTTAGCATTAGCAATGATTTGCTCAAGTGCTTTCGCACAATTCAATCAAGGTAGATGGCTGGCAGGTGGTAGCGTTGGCTTCAGGGCAACGACATCCAAGACAAAGAGCAATAGCACTACCGTTACTAACTCGCATAGCACATATTTTACGATCGCTCCCGATGTTGGCTACTTCGTTATCGACAAACTTGCAGTTGGTGCATCACTGGCTCTCGTTGCGGGATCGAACAAACAAGAAGGCAGCAGTAACAAGACTACAGGTTCATCGATCAGCCTCAGCCCATTTGTGCGATACTACCTGGACCAGGGTATTTTCTTCCAGGGCCAGTTTGGTTTTGGACATGCATCTTCAAAAACTAAGAACGCTAATGGTTCCACTACAACTAAGTATGGTACTTCCAACTGGTCGCTTGCCGCAGGATATGCGTACTTCCTCAACGACTATGTGGCTGTCGAACCTAGTGTTGGTTATGTATCAAACACTGACAAGTATAAAAACCCCGATGCCAAATTCATCGATGGCAGTATTTTTCTGAACGTGGGTCTCCAGGTCTATCTCGGCCCGAGGAAATAATAATTTCATTATCTTTGATGAGCTAATCAACGCTTATGAAATCAAAATTTTTTCTGGTACTCCTGCTCTGCGCGATATCATTCGCAAGCTATAGCCAGGTACAGTTTGCTCTCGGTTTAAAGGGTGGACTTAACCTGTCGAAGTTTAGTATTCACGAAAATGCTGCGCAGAACGTAAACAATCGCACAGGATATCATGCAGGTGCATTTGCATTGATCAAGATCACAAGCTTTGCGATCCAGCCTGAAGTGCTGTTCTCCAAACAGGGAACCAAGTTCACTTACAATTCAACAAACTACGAAGCGAATTTCGACTACATCGCAGTTCCTGTAATGTTTAAGTTCTATTTGCCTCTCGGTTTGAATCTCCAGGCTGGTCCTCAGTTCGCATTTACATCTACTAAAGATCTGAAAGCAGCTGTATCGGGACAGAGCGCGCAGAGTGTTGCTGCCAACTTCAAGGAAAAGAAAGACACCTCACTTGCACTCGGTGCCGGATGGGATCTTCCTTTCCATCTTACAATCGATGCACGTTATGTTCTCGGATTGTCGGACATGAAGTTCCAGCCTAAGCCAAGCGATCCTGTTACCTTCAAAAACAAGGTGATCATGATCTCGGTAGGTTATAAGTTCATTAAGCTCGGCAAGTAATTTATATTTTATAGATATTAGAAGCCCCGTAGCACATGCTGCGGGGCTTCTTTAATTTTAAGCACTATGCCACATATTCCTCTCGACGAAAAATTACCCGGCATCACCGGCATTCTCAATTACAGGCTCGATACGGCATTGCCGATACGCCAGCTCACACAGATCTTGCTGCGTGGAGAATCTACGTTAACCGAAGGCGAGCGTGAGTTGATCGCAACGGTGGTATCGCATGGAAATGAATGCAGGTTCTGTACCGCCGCACACACCGCTGCAGCGAATGCTCTTCTTGGTGAAAGCGACACATCGGAAAAGGTGAAGCATGATCTCGCTCATGCACCAGTGAGTCCGAAGATGAAAGCGCTTCTCACCATTGCGAAAGCGACTGGCATCAATGGAAGGAACGTAACGCCAGCAATGGTGGATGAAGCAAAGAAAGAAGGAGCCACCGATCGTGAGTTGTACGACACCGTTGCAATTGCAGCACTGTTCTCCTTGTACAATAGGCTGGTGGATGGACTTGCCAGCGTAACGCCCCAGGAGCCGGCGTTCTACGACAGGCTCGCCGGCATTTTGAAAGACAAAGGTTATCTGCCTTCTGAGAATCGATACGCGGGATTGACTAAATAATGTTTTCAACTTATCGCGAGACTGTTGACTACCTGTATGCCGCGGTACCCGAGTATCAACGCATCGGGGCGGCAGCATACAAGGCAGATCTTAACAACACCGTTGCTCTTCTTAAAGCGCTCGGCAATCCCGAAAAGAAATTTAAGTCGATACATGTAGCCGGCACCAACGGAAAGGGAAGCAGCTCGCACATGTTGGCTTCTATATTCCAGGAAGCCGGTTATAAAACGGGACTGTATACATCTCCACATCTCAAAGAATTTACAGAGCGAATAAAGATCAACGGTGCCAATGTCGATCAACAGTTTGTAATCGACTTTGTAAACAGGATCAAGCCGCACATTGAAAAAATTCAGCCGTCATTCTTCGAGATGACGGTGGCCATGGCATTCGAGTACTTTGTGGTGAATGAAGTTGACATTGCCGTGATAGAAGTCGGGCTGGGAGGGAGACTCGATTCAACGAACGTGATCACACCATTGATCTCATTGATCACTAACATCAGCTTCGATCATAAAGACATTTTAGGAGATACGCTGGAGAAGATCGCATTCGAGAAGGCGGGAATCATCAAAGAAAAAATTCCTGTTGTTGTAAGCGAAATGCAACCAGTCACTTCTAAAGTATTCATCGATAAAGCGAAGCAGTGTAACTCGAAGATCTTCTTTGCCGATAAGTCTCTCACTGTGAAGATCGACGACGACATGCTGACAATACGTGGCAGCGAGATGTTCCAGGTTCCTGAATTCCCTCTTCGTGGTATTTACCAGGAGAAGAATGTTGCCGGTGTGTTGAAGGTGATCGAGCTCCTGCCGTTCATTATCAAGCGCAATCAGATCATCGCCGGCCTGAAGAACGTTATCAAAAACACCGGGCTCAAGGGCCGCTGGCAGAAGATCGGCGAAAGCCCGCTCACCATTTGCGATACAGGTCATAATGAAGCCGGCATTGCCGACGTGCTGAAGTCGATCGGCAAAGAAAAATTTGAAAAACTCTTCATCGTGATCGGAATGGTGAAAGACAAAGATGTTTCCGGTGTGTTGACGCTGCTTCCAAAAGATGCGACTTACTTCTTCTGCCAGGCAAAGATCCCAAGGGCATTGCCGGCGAACGACCTCGCACAGCAAGCCGCAAAGTTTGGCTTAAATGGAACGGTAGTCGACGACGTAAACGAGGCGATCACCTCAGCACGAAGATCTGCCTCCGAAAATGATTTTGTTTTCGTCGGAGGCAGTACATTTGTGGTTGCAGAAATAGAAAGTTTGTAAACGTGAAGTCTAAGTTAAAGCGGTTCGAGGTTATTGCCTCTCGTGATAATGTACTTGAAGCGGGCAAAGACATCTACACGAAGATCAAAGGCAACTGGAACGAACTATACTTTAAAAACAACCAGCCCATCACCATAGAACTTGCGTGCGGCCGCGGTGAATATTCCGTAGGACTCGCCGCCCGTTCTCCCGAACGCAACTTCATAGGTGTCGACATGAAGGGCGACCGGCTCTGGAAGGGCAGTACCCTCGCCGTAGAGCAGTCGCTTACCAACGTCGCCTTCCTCCGCACACAGATCGTCGATCTCGAAACCTATTTCACTTACGGTGAGGTTGATGAGATCTGGCTCACGTTCCCCGATCCGCGCCCCAAAAAGCGCGACGTCAAGCGGAGGCTCACGAGTCCCCGGTTTATGGACCTTTACGGCAAGATCCTGAAGCCAGGAAGCTATTTTCGCCTGAAGACAGACAACACGCCGCTGTTTGACTACACGCTCGAACAATTGAATATGCGCAACGATATCGAGGACTTCCAGCACACGTACGACCTGTACAATTCCAAGTTAAGAACAGAGTGCTTCGACATAAAAACACGCTACGAAGAAATGTTCTCTGCAAAAGGAGAAAGTATCAAATACTTAAGGTTCCGCTTCGTTGCACATTGAACGTTGCACGTTGCACAATGCCTCCGGTTATTTGGTAACATACCGATAACAACGAAATCGTTCTTCTTTCGTAGTTTTACGCCAGTTACAATGGGCAAAAAGAAGCGCGACGTTGAACTAGTCATCCTTTCCGATATCCACCTCGGCACGTACGGCTGCCACTCAGAAGAACTCCTCAAGTACCTTAAGTCGATCAAACCAAAGAGGGTAATCCTCAATGGCGACATTATCGATATGTGGCAATTCAGTAAACGCTACTGGCCACAATCGCACATGCAGATCGTAAAGCACATCACCAGCTGGCTGTCGAAAGGAACGCGTGTAACGTACCTCACCGGCAACCACGACGAAATGCTCCGTAAGTTCGCCGGTTTCCGTTTGGGCAATTTCCAGATCGCGAACAAGAAGGTGATCCAACTCAATGGCAAGTCGGCCTGGATCTTTCACGGCGATGTGTTCGACGTAACCATGCAATACTCCAAGTGGCTAGCGAAGCTTGGTGCTGTAGGTTACGACACGCTGATCATATTGAACACGTTCGTGAATTTTATCCTCAGGATGTTTGGAAGAGGAAAGATCTCGTTGTCGAAGAAGATCAAAGACAGCGTAAAGCAGGCTGTGAAATTCATCAACGACTTCGAAAAAACTGCGGCTGATATCGCCATCTCGAATGGCTTCAACTACGTGATCTGTGGTCACATTCATCATCCTGAAATGAAGACCATCACCACCGAAAAAGGAGAGGTGATCTACCTCAACTCCGGCGATTGGATCGAGAACCTGACGTCCCTGGAATACGACAAGGGCGTGTGGCGCATCTATCGCTACGCGGATGACCCGCTGGCCCAATCAATAAAAATCAACAAGCGTTTCAGAAATGAACTGGATAATGACGAGATATTTAAAGACCTTGTCACTGAGTTCATGACTGTTAAAAAATGAAGATCCTCTATGCTATCCAGGGCACCGGCAACGGTCACCTGAGCCGCGCGGTCGATATCGTGCCCGAGCTTAAGAAGTACGGCAAGCTCGACTTGTTCGTAAGCGGTGCGCAAGCCGAAATATCATTACCGTTTCCCGTTAAGTATAAGTCGAAGGGACTCAGCTTCTACTTTGGAAAAGCCGGCGGCATCAATTTCTATAAGACGTTCATGAAGAACAGCTCGAAAGATGTTGTGAAGGAGATCAAAACCTTTCCTGTCGATAAGTACGATCTTATCGTGAATGACTTCGAGCCGATTACATCGTGGGCCTGCAAGAAGAGAGATCTCACTTGCGTGGGATTGAGTCACCAGTCGGCATTGCTTTCGAAGAAATCGCCGCGACCAAAGATGATCGATCCGTTCGGAGAATGGATCCTCCACAACTACGCACCGGTTGATAAGTATGTTGGTTTTCACTTCGAAGAATACGACAAGAACATTTACACGCCGGTGATCCGCAGGGCCATTCGCGATGCGCGCACAAGCGATGCAGGTCACTACACCGTATATCTTCCCGCTTACGATGATAAGAAGCTGGTAAAGTTGTTCCTGAAGTTTCCTAAAGTGAAATGGCAGATCTTCTCGAAGCATGCAACATCGCCTTATCATGTTGGACGGATCTCTGTGTTTCCTGTAAGCGGATCCGACTTTGTTGATAGTATCGTTTCGAGTACAGGCGTGTTGTGCGGAGCAGGGTTTGAAACGCCTGCCGAAGTTCTTCACATGAATAAGAAGCTGCTGGTGGTTCCCATGAAGAGCCAGTACGAGCAACATTGTAATGCTGCCGCGCTGAAGAAGTTAGGTGTGCCGGTATTGAAGAAAGTGAAGAAGAAATCTCTCAAGAAGATTGAAGCGTGGCTGGATGAAAAGAATAAGCTCGACATAACCTTTCCGGATATTGCAGGAAAGGCGGTAGAGAAGATGATCGAGAAGTACGGGAAGTAATTATTCTGTTTCGAGAGACTCAAGGATCTCGCTCAGCTCATAGTCCTTAATTCCTGGTTTCTCTTCATCGCTGCCGATAAGAGCGATACCAGTATTCAACGACAACGCCATCCCAACATCACTCAGCAAAACCGGGAAGAAAGACCGGATCGTTGTCGCTTCGTTCTTCGAAGGTTCGAGCAATTCAATGAACTTGATGTTCTGATGTGCCATCAGGTCGCCATACAGATTCACCCATTCCGAGGATTTTATCGCAAGCACAAAATTCAAACTTTTGTCCTTCAGCCAATCGAGCTGGTGACTGCCTATTTCGATATAATGACCGGGATAATTATCCGTTATATACTTCAGATCTACGTTAGAATAATGAGCTTCAAGAACGAACTCCGGCCCGGCAACCCAATCGATCATCTTTTTGTACTCTTCGGGCTTCAAACCGCCTTCACCTACCGGGAATCCCAACAGGTCGACACCCATACCGGCACAATACCTGGCTTCGCTGAGGTTGGTGATGCGTCCAACCTTTACCTTCACTTTCAATGACATACGCCAAATATCAAAAAGAAAAAATAACTTTGTATGTGATGAGGTCGGTATTTGCAGCACTGTTCATAATAATAATTGCCGGCTGCGCCGACCCTAAAGAAGAACCCTCTGCTATCATTGCCGGGCAGGAATATTTTCCACTGAAGGCCGGCAGTTTCATCATCTACAACGTCGATTCTACCCGCATCATCCAGAATGTGGCGGACGAATACAAATATCAGTTGAGGGTTACAGTGTTGGATTCATTCAAAAACGAAGAGGGAAATATCACGTACAGGCTGCAGCGCGAGAAACGCGCTGACGAATCGCAAGCCTGGAAAGCCGCTGGCACGTGGTCTGCATACAAAAGTGTGAAGCAGGCTGTCGTTACCCAGGGCACCGTTAGTTACATTAAGCTCTCATTTCCTTCGTCGGTCGGAACTGGCTGGAATGGTAACGCACTCAACGATCTCGGTGGCGAAGACGCCTGCAACAACAACAGCAAATGCGATCACTATGTTGTTACCGAAATGGACAGCATACTCGAAGTAACACAGGAAGATCGCGACGATGTGATCATGACCGATAAAAGGATAGAACGATATTCGAAGGATGTTGGACTCACTTACAAATCGACGACGACACTCGAGTATTGTACAGGTGAGTGTCCTGGTATTGACAATTATGTTATCGATGGGTTGGAATACAAACAAGAGATGATCAGCAGTGGAACGTTGTAAGACGATATTATTCATACTGCTGTTTGCATGCATCGGCTTGCAGGCTGCCGCGCAAAACCGCTACGTCGTTTACTTTACCGACAAGAACTCATCTACGTTCAGCCTTTCGGAGCCTGAGAAATTTCTTTCACCTCGTGCCATCTCGCGAAGACTGAAACAGAACATCGACATCACAACCGAAGATCTCCCGGTTAACCTGAACTACATTCAGCAACTCAACACCGCCGGCGCAAAAGTATTTTTCACTTCACGCTGGCTGAACTGCGCTCTCGTTCAAACCACCAGCGACATTGCCACAAGCGTGCAGGCACTTCCATTTATAATGAAAGTAGAGTACGTAGCACCCGGTGCAAAGCTCACCAACGGTCGTGTGAAGTCTCCCAAGAACAGGAAGCAAACGGGTGGGGCAGAAGCTACGAAGAGACAACTGCAAATGGTTGGCATCGACGTAATGCAGGACGAAGACATTCACGGCGAAGGCGTTTATGTTGCAGTGCTCGACGCTGGATTTCCCGGTGTGAATACCGGTTCGCCATTTCAACACTTGTTTACCGATAATAAGATCATCGATGCCTACGATTTCGTTTACAACACGAAGAATGTTTATCGTTATGATGAACATGGCACCGAAGTATTTTCTGTGATCGGCGCTAACTCCGACCTGTTCACCGGCGGTGCTTACGAAGCTACATTTCAACTCTACGTTACCGAAGACGACAACTCCGAATATCGTGTTGAAGAATACAACTGGCTGTTTGCTGCCGAACGCGCCGACAGTGTTGGCGTAGACGTCATTCAAACATCACTCGGTTACAACACATTCGACGACAGCTCGATGGATTACAAAAAAGCGACTGACCTCACCGGTAAAGTCGCGATCATTTCGAAGGCCGCGTCGGGCGCTCTCGCACGTGGCATCGTTGTCGTATCCAGTGCCGGCAATGAAGGAACCAACTCATGGGGAACGGTAACACCGCCCGCCGATGTAGATGGCGTTATTGCCGTTGGCTCCGTTACTTCTGCAGGTTCGCGAAGTCCATTCAGCTCTTTCGGTCCCACATCCGACAATAGAATCAAACCCGACGTAATGGCGTTGGGCAGCGGCACTTCGATAATCCGGCCATCGGGCGATAACGGTTATGCAAGCGGAACATCGCTCGCCGCGCCGATCATTACCAGTCTCGTTGCCGGTCTCATCCAACGCTTTCCCGATATCGATCCTAACGTCATTGCCGAACAAGTTATCGCAACGGCAAGTCAGCACGAACATCCCGATAACCTCATGGGCTTCGGGGTACCCAGCTACTCTGCAACAAGCGCCGTTCTCGAAGGCTTGCTTCCACTCGAAGAGATCTCGGTGTATCCCAATCCAACAGACACAGGAAAATTTTCAGTCCGATTTAAGCAGCCCGGCGTCGAAGCCACCATCATCGTTTACGACCTTCATGGAAGGATCCTGAGCACACACAACGTAACGGTGAAGGGCAATAACCCGATCGAGATCGACATGGCAGATCTGCCAGCGAGCAGTTATTTGGTAAAGGTGAAAACTAGCGATAATTTTAAGACCTTTAGGCTGGTAAAACTGTAATCGTAATTGTGGCCCTTCCCATTGTAGCACCCTCCATTTTAGCATCCGACTTCGCCAATCTCCAGAAAGAGATCACGATGATCAACGAGAGCGACGCCGACTGGATCCATGTCGACATCATGGATGGTGTTTTCGTGCCCAATATTTCCATGGGTCTTCCCGTTGTTCTTGCTGTGAAGAAACATGCACGCAAGCCGTTGGACGTACATCTCATGATCGTTCAGCCCGAACGATACATCGAAGACTTCCGCAATGCCGGCGCCGAGATCATTTCGGTTCATGCCGAAGCATGTATTCATTTGCACAGAACCATTCAGCAGATCAAAGCTACCGGTGCGAAAGCAGGCGTAGCGCTCAATCCGCATACTCCCGTGTCCGTTCTTTCGGAGATCATTAACGACATCGACATGGTTTGTGTGATGTCGGTAAATCCAGGCTTTGGAGGACAGAAGTTCATCGAGAACACTTACAACAAGATCGAGGAGTTAGCCCACTTAGCGGCAAAGAAAAATGCTAAGATCGATATCGAGATAGACGGTGGCGTTAATCAAAGTAACGCAAGACGATTACTCGACGCCGGTGCAACAGCACTGGTTGCCGGGAACTTTGTATTTACATCAACAGACCCAAAGAAAACAATTCGTGATCTTAAGAGCGTTTGACATGCGTGCACTGGTTATTCTTCTTGCACTGATCTCGGTTTCATGTGCGCGAAGCGTAAGTCGTGTCGATCCGTCTACTCAATACGACCTCAGCGGCCGCTGGAACGATACCGACTCACGAATGATCGCCGACAAGATGATCGCCGATCTCACCAACAGCGAACGCTTCAAAGAGTACGTGAAGACCAAAGGATCGAAGCCCGCTATCATTATCGGCCTCGTGAAGAACAAGACCAGCGAACACATCGACGCCGACAACTACATTAAGAAACTCGAAGCCGCCATTTTCAATGCCAACATCGCCAACCTCGTGGAGAACGATGAGTTCCGTGACAAGCTTCGTGTAGAAAGAGCCAACCAGCAGGAGTTTGCCGATCCCGCCACCGTAAAACAATGGGGCAAAGAAACCGGCGCCGACCTTATGCTGTTCGGCGAGATGACCTCCGAAACGGACGTTTACAATAAAGAACGCGTTGTGAACTACGTAACCACACTGTTTCTAACCGACATGGAAACCAACCAACGCGTTTGGTATGGCCAGCAGGAGATCAAGAAACACATACGCAATTGAAACGCATCGTTTCATTCGTACTCATTCTCTCATGCGCCGCATGCACCACCGGCACTTACTACCAGTCCAATCAATCCTTCAACCAGGAATTTGAAACAGGCGACCTCCAGGGAGCGCTGACTACATTACAGGCCAAGTCATCCGAAGCATCGGGCAAAAAGGAATTCCTATATGATGTAAACAATGGTCTCGTATTATCGATGCTCGGCCGTTACGACGAGAGCAATCAATACTTCGAGAAAGCTTATCTGTTTGGTGAAGATTACAGGATGAATTATTTGAATGAAGCGACTTCATATTTAACGAATCCAAACTTCACAACCTATCGCGGCGAAGACCACGAACACCTGATGTTGTTGTATTACAAGGCATTGAACTACGTAAAACAAAACAACTTCGAAGATGCGTTGGTCGAATGCCGCCGCCTGAACATCAGGCTTCAGCAATTAAGCGACCGGTACAGCTCCGACAGCAAATATCGAGAGGACGCATTCATTCATCTTATGATGGGAGTGATCTTCGAAGCAGGTAAAGACTACAACAATGCATTCATAGCATACCGGAATGCATACGATGTATACACAAGCTCATTTCAACATCTCTTCAATCTCGGTCCTCCGCCGCAATTAAAAGTAGACATGCTTCGAACAGCGTGGCTCAGTGGCCTCATCGATGAATTCAACCAGTACAAGGCGAAGTTCAACATGCCCGACTACGAATACCAGGTGAATAACAATCCCGAGCTCGTATTCTTCTGGCACAATGGACTTAGCCCCGTGAAAGTGGAGTGGGGCATCAACTTCGTAGTAGACCGCCGCGACAACTTCATTTACTTCCGTAATGAAAACATGCAGATGGTGTTTCCATTCAATCTTAGTAATTACAATGATCGCGACCGTAATGCACTCTCGAGCCTCGAGATCTTTCGTGTTGCTTTTCCGCGATACATCGAAAGGCCCGTCTTCTATCAGAAAGCAGAGCTGAACGTGAATGGCAATAATCAAATTGAGTTAGAGAGAGCGGAAGACATCAACGCTATAGCATTCAAATGCTTACAGGAAAGAATGAACCACGAGTTGAGTAAAGCGCTGATCAGGCTCGCGTTAAAGAAAGTGGCGGAGGCGGAAATAAAGAAGACCGACAGGACACTAGGCTCCGTTGTAGGGATGATCAATGCGCTTACGGAACATGCCGACACACGCAACTGGCAAACACTCCCTCACGAAATATCTTACTGTCGTGTTCCGTTAGTCATCGGGAAGAATAAAGTAACACTGCATGTTGCCACGCCAGGATCGCCAGATACGTCGTACGACTTCGAATATGACGCAAGGGAAGGGCAGACCCTGTTCCACACGTTCACCTCGCTGGAGAGCCATTATCCCACCTACTGACGCTGGAATTTCGTAGCTTTACTGTTTTACCGACTGAAGCCCCTCGCCAACATAGCGCTAGTCCTCTGTCTCATAATCCTGGTGCCATTGATCGCAGTCGGTCAGGACGAGGAAGAGAAGCCCACATTCCCCCTGGAAACCATTTATGCCAAGCGCAAGCCCTGGGGCATGAGAAAGATGCTGAAGAACTTCAGGTTCAGCCTTAGCACCGGCTATGGTAATACCTACATGAGTCACAAGCTCGATGGTTATGGAATCATACAGGCAAAGAATTCATCGCCCGGGATCTTCCTGAACTCCAACCCATCACTTCGTTACAGCAACTGGGTGAACAGGGGTATTCAGGATTCGACAAGCACCGTACCCGTAGATGCATACAGGGTTAAATCCGATACTGCCAAACTTCGATACAAAGGAGCGGCGTGGAATATTCCATTGAACGCGATGATCCATTATGAATTTCTCCAGCGCTATCGTATTGGCCTGGGATATTCGTACGAATACATGAACATCGGGCCGATGAATCCCACAACTTTCAAAGACAAGCTCGGTTCCTTTCAGCCAACACCGAAGGGTGGCTTCATGTCGAAGTTCTATGGCATGGCCGGCATCTCGTTCTATCGTATCGATAACTTCCTGTTTACCGGCGACATTCAGGCGGGAAGTTTTAAACCCGGAAAGAATTACGATCTCTCGCAGATCAAGAAAGGACTTTACGTGAATGCAGGTGTTACGATAGAGCGGGAGTTTTCCGAATACCTTAAAGTTTTCCTCCGGCCATCGTTCGAGTTCAAGAACTATACGATCAACCTTCCGAACTCCGACAAGCCCCTTCCGCATTACATGAATGCGTTCTATTTGAACATCGGCCTTACGTATGCAATCCCCGAATTGCCGAAGTGTTTTCACAAGGATTGCCAGGCCCAGATGAACCACGTGCACGGCGACCGCGAGTACCGCAGCCGGATGCATAAAATCTACAAAAAACAGAACCCGCAGTACGGCGAAAACTACCCGAATCTGATCAAATACAAGCGCAAGAATAAGCGCAAAATGAATCCTTATTAGGATACCAAAAAGCAGGTTTTTTTACTTATTTTCGGCCAATTATTATAGAGCGTAAATTCTAATGGCTGAAGATTCAGGTTCGCCCCCAGAAAGGCAGAGCATTATCCCGATCAATATTGAAGATGAAATGCGTGGCGCATACATCGATTATTCGATGTCCGTCATCATTTCCCGTGCCCTTCCCGACGTACGCGATGGCCTCAAGCCAGTGCACCGTCGCGTGTTGTTTGGTATGGAAGAGCTTGGCGTAAATTATAACAAGCCCTACAAGAAGTCTGCAAGGATCGTGGGAGAGGTTCTCGGTAAGTACCACCCACACGGCGACAGCTCCGTGTACGACACCATGGTGCGTATGGCACAGGACTGGTCGCTGCGATACACACTTGTAGATGGACAGGGAAACTTCGGCTCTGTGGACGGCGATATGCCTGCCGCCATGCGATACACCGAAGCCCGTCTTCGCAGGATCGCAGAGGAGCTGCTGGCTGACATCGGTAAGGATACCGTAGACTTCCAGCCCAACTTCGACGACTCGCTAACGGAACCAACCGTATTGCCAGGCAAGATCCCCAACCTGCTCATCAATGGTTCGTCTGGTATTGCGGTAGGTATGGCAACCAACATGGCGCCTCACAACCTCGGTGAAGTTGTTGACGGCATCATTGCATACATCGATAACAGGGAAATTACAATACCGGAGCTGATGAACTACGTGAAGGCTCCCGATTTCCCTACAGGCGCTTTGATCTATGGATACTCAGGCGTTCAGCAAGCATATCTCACAGGTCGTGGTAAAGTCGTGATCCGCTCCAAGGCCGAGATCGTAACGACAGGCCAGAAAGAACAGATCGTTGTTACCGAGATCCCATACATGGTGAACAAAGCCATGATGATCGAGAAGACTGCAGCGCTCATCAATGAAAAGAAAATAGAAGGCATCTCAGGGCTTCGCGACGAATCCGACCGCGATGGTTTCAGGATCGTGTACGATCTGAAGCGCGACGCTATTGCCAACGTAGTACTCAACAATCTTTACAAATACACACAACTTCAATCAACATTCGGTATCAACAACGTGGCGCTCGTAAAAGGCCGCCCCGAAACGTTGAACCTGAAAGACCTGATCGTTCACTTTGTTGATCACAGGCACGAAGTTGTTGTCCGCAGAACGAAGTACGATCTCGCAGAAGCAGAGAAGCGTGCGCACATACTCGAAGGTTATCTCATCGCATTAGATCACCTCGACGAAGTGATCGCGTTGATACGAGGCTCGGCAGATCCCGATATCGCGAAGACCGGCTTGATGGAAAAATTCGCGCTGTCGGAAATACAGGCGAAAGCAATTCTTGAAATGCGCCTGCAAAGACTTACCGGTCTCGAGCGCGACAAGATCCTCCAGGAATACCAGGAAGTTAAAGCATTGATCGATCGCCTGAACGAGATCCTTTCGAGTGAACCGATCCGTATGGGCATCATCAAAGACGAGCTCAACGAAATGAAGGAACGCTACGGCGACAAACGTCGTTCGGAGCTCGTTCACAACGACGACGACATTACTGTTGAAGACATGATCCCTAACGAAGAGATGGTGATCACCATTTCAAACCAGGGATATGTAAAACGTACTTCTCTTTCTGAATATCGCACGCAAGGTCGTGGTGGTATCGGGTCGAAGGGAGCCGTAACGAAGGAGGATGACTTCACCGAAAAGTTGATGGTTGCGAAAGCACACAACTACCTGTTGATCTTCACAGACAAAGGCCAGTGTTACTGGATGAAAGCATACGAGATCCCCGAAGGCAATAAGACTTCGAAAGGCCGTGCTATACAGAATCTCATCAACATACAACCCGGCGACGCTGTGAGAGCCGTGTTGAATGTGCAGGAACTCGTGAACGAGGAGTATCTCAACAACAACTTTGTAATTCTTTGCACCGAGAAGGGTGTCATTAAGAAAACATCGCTCGAAGCATATTCACGACCACGCGCCAACGGTATTACCGCAATCACCGTTCACGAAGGCGACCGCTTGTTAGAAGTTGCTCTTACGAATGGAAAGAATCATATCGTAATTGCAAAAAGTGAAGGTAAGGCCGTTCACTTCAACGAAGACGATGTGCGCCCGATGGGACGTACCGCTGCGGGCGTTCGTGGCGTAACGCTCGAGAGTGCTGATGATAAAGTAGTGGGCATGGTGTGTATCACGTCGAGTGATGCAAATCTTCTCGTCGTTTCAGAAAAAGGTTATGGTAAACGGTCGGATATCGATGACTACCGGATAACGCGTAGAGGCGGAAAGGGCGTAAAGACCATCAACGTAACGGAAAAAACTGGCAAGCTTGTTGCGATCAAGGAGGTTACCGACAAAGACGACCTCATGATCATTAACAAATCGGGGATCAGCATACGCATAAGCGTACAAGAGCTTCGCATAATGGGTCGCGCCACACAGGGAGTTCGCCTCATCAAGCTAAACGAAGACGATTCTATATCGTCGGTGGCAAAAATTGAAAAGATGAACGAGCCCGAAGCCACTAATTGATCAAGAAATCCTATTTTTGACTTAGAACTCTTAAACTAACCTAAAGATGAAACAACTATCTGTACTGCTGCTGATTCTGTTGCCGCTTGCAGGCATAGCACAGAAGGAAGTGAAGCCTACTCTTGCCAAGGCTGAGAAAGCCCTCCGAGACGGAAAGATCGGCGACGCAAAATCACTTATCGACGCTTACATTGCCAACCCCGAGAACATTACCAACAAAAAGGGCGGGTTTGCAAAAAGTGCAGGTAAAGCGTACTTCCTCAAAGGCATAATCTACGCGGCTATCGACACTACTCACAACGAAGCATTCAAAGATCTCGATACGAATGCATTCGCTACTGTGAAAGAATCCTTCGACAAAGCGAAGGAAGTTGATCCCAGCAACGGTGGATTCATTACCGACGCAGGTGGAATCATGCCGATCCCGAACGACCAGGTCCTCAACGCCATTGCACAGGCATACTTCAACAATGCCGTTGCAGAATACCAGGACAACAAAGACTACAAGAAAGCACTTCTCCTCACCGAGAACACGATGTACTTCATTCCCGGTGACACTTCAATTCTCCTGAATGCCGGTGTATACTTTGCACCCGCAGCCGAAGAAGATGAGAAGGCTGTTAGATACATGACAGAATACATCGCGAAAGGTGGCAAGTCACCCGACCCTTACATCATGCTGTTCGGGATCTATCGCGACAAAGAACAGAACATGGACAAAGCTTTGGCTATTGCCCAGGAAGCGATCAAGAAGTTCCCGAACAATCCCGACTTCCCTAAGTATGAGCTCGATGTTTATGTGAAGACCGGCAAGTTGCCCGAAGCAAGAGCGGCTATGGAGAAACAGGTTGCTGCAGATCCACAGGACAAAGAATCTCGCTACTACCTTGGTGTGATCAACTACGAATTGAAAGACAATGTCGCTGCCAGCAAGTGGTACGAAGAAGCGATCAAGATCGATCCTAAATACTACGAACCACACTACGGTCTCGCAGAAATTGTATACCTCGATGCCAAGAAGGTTAAAGATGAAATGAACCAGTTGGGTATTACTCCTGCTGACAAGAAGAAGAAGATCGAACTCGATAAGATCTATGTTGAGAAGCTGAAAGCCGCTCTACCTTATCTTGAAGAATGTGAGAAGCTGAAAGACATGGCGAAAGCAGTGCCTGACGAACGCGTTCTCGATATCCTGCACAACGTTTATCTCGACCTTGGTAACGACGCTGGCGTTTCAAGAATTGAGAAGAAGCTGAAAGCAATGGGTTTGCTCGACTAAGAGTAAAGTCGAAGACAATACGGAACCCTGTAGCGTAAATGCTACAGGGTTTTTTATTATGTTAGGAGTATGAAGAAGCTGCTCCCGATTGTTCTGGTATTGCTTTTTGCGTGCCATCAGAAGCGACCCTATTATACTAAAACCGAAGATGGCGTTGTCACTGAAAACATTCAGTTACGAGTAATCGCCGATAATATTATCCAGGTCATCAAGTTTCCTGACAGTATAAAGGCCCTTCAACCAGGCATGATGGTAGTTCCTCAGAATGAAAAGCCTGAGTGGACGTTAGAAAAATTAGGAGATGACGATTTTCGCCTGAAGACAAAATCGTTGATTGTTGATTACGACTCCTATACCAGTCGCATCACATTTGCCGACACGGCCGGCAACGAGATCTTAGCGGAACCTGAATCTCAAGCCTTGCCCCGCCTGCAAGAATTCGATCTCGAAGGCACAAAGAGTTATCATATATTTCAATCGTGGCTCTCATCCAAAGACGAAGCCCTTTATGGTCTTGGCGGACATCAGAACGGCCAGATGAATTACAACGGCCAGGATGTCGAGCTTGCACAGCATAACATCGTCGATGTAGTTCCATTTATCTATTCAAGCAAGAACTATGGAATCCTTTGGGACAACTACTCCATCAGCAGGTTTGGAGATCCCCGTGAATATCTGCCATTGTCGTCGCTGAAACTTTTTACACGCGATGGCAAAGAGGGCGGACTTACTGCAGACTATTATGTTGAAGATAAAGTGGTGAAGTCAATCGTGCAGAATGATATTGGTATAGAATTTTTAGAGACACCTGCTTATGATACATTTCCGCAAGATGTTTCACGAAAGGGAAAAGTTGTTTGGGAAGGATCGTTTACGTCCGACGTTGAAGGCGATCATAAGTTTCTCGTTTATGCTTCGAACTACTTCAAAGTTTGGGTCGACGGTAATTTGATACTCGACAAATGGAGACAGAACTGGAATCCATGGACGAATAAATTTAAAGTGCCCTTAAAGAAAGGGGAGAAGCATACACTGAAAGTCGAATGGTATCCCAACGGTGGCTATATGGCGGTAAAACATCTCGATCCATTGCCTTCGAATGAGCAGGGCAAATTTTCGCTTTGGTCGGAAGCCGGGGATAACATCAACTATTACTTCATTAAAGGAAACAACGCCGACGAAGTAATTGCAGGTTATCGAAAACTAACGGGCAAAGCACCCATACCACCAAAGTGGGCGTTGGGATTCTGGCAGAGTCGCGAGCGTTACAGGAATCAAAAGGAGTTGCTCGATGTAGTGAAAGAGTATCGCAAGCGACATATTCCGCTCGACAACATCGTGCTCGACTGGCAATACTGGAAAGATCCCGATTGGGGAACGCACACATTCGACGCCTCACGGTTCCCCGATCCAAAGGGAATGGTTGACGAGATCCATAAGCTTCATGCAAACATCATGATCTCGGTATGGCCGAAGTTCAACAAAGGAACTCCGAGCTACGACGAGATGAATGAGAAAGGATACCTGTTCAAAAGGAACATCGAGAAGAAAAGAAAAGATTGGGTTGGTATAGGCTACGAGAATACATTCTATGATCCATTCAATGTTGAAGCCGGGAAGTTGTTCTGGAAACGTATCGATGAACGATTGAACAAGATCGGTATCGATGCCTATTGGCTCGATGCAACGGAGCCCGATATGCACTCCAACCTTTCGATCGAAGAAAGGAAGTTGAACATGTCGCCAACGGCTCTCGGACCAGGAGCGAAGTTCTTCAACGCATACTCACTTGCCAACTCCAAGAACCTGTACGAAGGCTCGAGAACAGTGGACCCGGATAAGAGAGTGTTCATCCTCACACGTTCGGCCTATGCCGGCCAGCAGCGATATGCGGCGGCAACCTGGAGTGGTGACATCGTGTCGAGGTGGAGCGACTTTAAAGACCAGGTGGCTACCGGCATCAATTTCTCCCTTTCGGGGATCCCGTACTGGACGATGGATATCGGCGGATTTGCAACGGAAGACAGGTATAGCAAAACTCAACCGGAGCACCTCGATGAGTGGAAAGAGCTGAATACCAGGTGGTTCCAGTTCGGAACGTTCTGCCCGATCTTCCGGTCGCACGGCCAGTATCCCTTCCGCGAGATCTACAATATTGCCCAGCCTGGAAGCGAACATTACGAGACTATGGTGGCCTACGACAGGCTCCGCTACAGGCTGATGCCTTACATCTATACGCTGGCCGGCAAAGCTTATCATGACGACTATACGATCATGCGCGGGTTGGTCATGGACTTCAATAACGACCCTAAAGTTCATGACATCGCCGATCAATACATGTTTGGTCCATCGATCATGGTGTGTCCTGTTACTGAATACAAGGCGCGCAAGCGCGATGTTTATTTACCTGCAGGAACGGGATGGTATGATTTCTATACGAATAAATATTATGAAGGAGGACAGAAGCTGACTGTGGAAGCGCCACTCAATCAAATTCCATTGTTTGTAAAAGAAGGAGCGATCATTCCGATGGGGCCTGATATGGAGTATAGTACAGAAAAAACAGATCCAGTTACGATCACAGTTTATACGGGAAAGGATAGCGAGTTCAATTTATATGAAGACGAAGCAATCAATTACAATTATGAAAGCGACGCATTCAGCCTGATACCTCTCGACTATAGAAACAACAAGCTTGAAGTTGGAAGAAGATATGGCGAGTTTGATGGGATGAAAGAAAAGAGAAAATTCATAGGCCGCTTTATTTCGAAAGAAGGTGAGACAATAACAAAAGAAATTGATTATGCCGGCGAGCTCATCTCTCTTCAATAGTGCGATAAAAAAATTCGACGACTACAACGCCACCGATCCGAACGGCAAAGAAGTTCTCTATGCCCAGCGAATGAGTGAACGACTCAGTCAATTCAAACCCGATGCCCCGGAGTATCTAAAGCTTGCCGTGCATTGCCAGCATATTGGAAGATGGACAATACCACGCAATACTTATCCCGAAGGGAAGAAGGGCTACATTCAATGGCGTAATAAGCTCAAAGACTTTCATGCAGAAACTGCAGGTTCGATCCTGGAAGACTGCGGTTACGACCAGGAAACGATCGACAAAGTGAAAGATCTCCTGGAGAAGAAAGACCTTCGGAGCAATCCTGATACTCAACTGCTCGAAGATGTTGTTTGCATGGTGTTCGTTGAATTTTATCTCGACGAATTCGCAGCGCGTCACGATGATGAAAAAGTGATCGACATACTTGCCAAGACACTGAAGAAAATGTCGCCCGCAGCAATAGCAGTTGCAACAACTTTTTCCCTCGACCCGAGAACAAAAGAATTACTCGCGAGGGCCGCGTCAACTCAGAGATAAATAGCCATCTTTGGGTTCACCTCGACCTGTCTATAGTTGAAGCGGCTTACCTACGTGATCGTCCTGGCGTTCGTTGCCTTGTCGTGCAAGACCAAACCTGACGATCAAAATCAACAAAATGAACTTGGGTCAATTAAAGATCCCGGTACTTTACTCGAATCCATCGCCTCTCAATACCCGGTCGCTGCGCTCGATGAACTCGTGGAGCCAATCTCCCAGGAAGAGCTTGCTGACGTGATTGCCGACGGTGAATCCGAGCATTGGACGAGCTCCGGTCCATCACCCGATCGCCCCGAGATCGTGGTCAGGAATAAGTCGGCTTCCGATAAACTTATCCGATTCGTTTTATATCATGGCAATCCCATACTCGCTATGATCGGCGTTCAGCAGGAGAATGCACAGGTAACGACGACTGAAGTGTGGGAGTATTGGTTCAAGGTCGACCAGGATCATCCCGAACGATGGAACCAACATCTTTTGCCCGACTATAAGCTTGAAAGTTTCTTCGACGAACGCGTAACGTTACCAGGTGATTTCCATGGGCAATCTTCGAAGCCGTACCTGGATTATAAACTTGGTGCTGCATCGATCACAATCTCTTTAAACAAGTGGGTGTTCATGCGCGAGCTCGAGCTGAATTCAATTTCTCTTTCCGGATCTCTCGACCCTGCGTTGGTGAAGTATAAGTATGTTCTGAATTGGAATGGTGATGACTTCTCTGAAGAAAAATTAAAAGAGGCCGGTTATGATGAAGGACTCATGTTCACAAGCATCGTTATCGAGCCGCGTACAGATGGCGGACCGGGCGTGCATGAATTTGATTGTCCACACGGCGTGTCGGTTAAGACTTCATCAAAACTGGACAAGCAAGGAAACTATACATACGACGCTTCGAATCTGCTTACACCACAAACAGCATGGTCGGAAGGCGTTGAAGGCGAAGGAATAGGAGAGTGGGTAGAGTTTACGATAACCACCGATTTTCATATCGGCAGCAGTTGGCAAATTGGCAACGGAAACACGCGCAATAAAGAAGTGTGGGCTGCGAACAATCGTGTAAAGAAAATGAAAGTGCTGGTCGACGAAAAAGTTGTTGGCTATGTGATGCTCGCCAACGCAATGGCATACCAGGAATTCAACATCGCTCCAGGCTGGTTGACGGAATCACCAGTGTTCAGGAAGGGGACGAAGATCAGGTTCGTCATCGAAGAAGTTTATAAAGGTTCCAAATACAACGACACGGTCATTTCGTATTTCGTGCCCGTTGGCAATTGCGGCTAGCTCAACCAGTTTCAATAACTAACATCCGTAAGCCTGCCGGCCCGATGAATTGTTATTTTTCTCTTAATTCCTATTAATCCGATAGATTTAATGGTAACTTTACATGCATGGAAAGTTTCAGGACAGAGCTGGAGAATATTGAGAACCCAGTGGTTGCGAAAGACATCATTGATCTTGAAAAGAAGATCAGGTTGTTTCGCGAAGGAAAGATCGACGACGATAAGTTTAGAAGTCTTCGTTTAGCGCGCGGCGTTTATGGTCAGCGCCAGGCCGGCGTGCAAATGGTGCGCATCAAGCTTCCGTTTGGAAGAATTACAACAAAACAGATCCGTCGTATTGCCGACATCTCTGATGAGTATGCAAGCAGCAACCTGCATGCAACTACACGCCAGGATATCCAGATCCATTTTGTGAGCCTCGACAAAACGCCCGAACTCTGGGCGAAGCTGGAACAGGATAGCATTACAACACGCGAAGCTTGCGGTAACACCGTTCGCAATATCACCGCTTCTGCAACAGCGGGCATCGATAAGGACGAACTGTTCGACGTATCGCCTTATGCATACGAGATGTACCAGTACTTCCTTCGCAACCCGATCTGCCAGGAGATGGGACGGAAGATGAAATTTGCGTTCTCGAACAACGAATCGGATACAGCTTATACATTCATTCACGATCTCGGGTTCATTCCGAAGATCGTGGACGGCAAGAGAGGATTTAAAGTACTGGTTGGCGGCGGACTTGGAGCTACACCATATCTCGCTTTTACAGCATACGAATTCCTGGAAGAAGATAAGATCATTCCGTTTGCAGAAGCTGTGCTCAGGGTTTTCGATCGCTACGGTGAAAGAACTCGTCGCATGAAAGCGCGTCTTAAATTTTTGATCGAAGAAATCGGCCCCGGTAAATTCATGGAGCTGGTAGAAGAAGAGAAGCTCGCACTTAAGAATCACTCATATAAGATCAACCAGGATATACTGCCCGATCCCGAGCTTCCTGAATTCATTCCGTATCATGAGCTCGCATTGCCTAACGAAAAGAAATATGCCCGCTGGCACAAGAGCAATGTGATCGCACAAAAGCAGGAGGATTACTTTGCTGTTTTTGTGAAGCTTCCATTGGGTAATCTCTCGTCGGACAAAGCACGCAAGTTTGCCAATGTTGTAGACACTTATGCAAGCAACGACCTTCGGATCACCATCAACCAGGGATATCTTATTCGCTTCGTAAGACCTGAAGCGTTGCGTCATTTGTATCATGCACTCGATCAGCTTGGACTTGCCGAGCCGGGTTTCGATAGCGTTGCCGATGTAACGGCTTGCCCCGGAACAGAATCGTGTAACCTTGGGATCTCGAGCAGCACTGGTATTGCACTGGCGCTCGAAAAGGTGATGGAGGAAGAGTACCCCGATCTTATTTATAATTCCGATATCAAGATCAAGATCAGCGGTTGCCCTAACTCATGCGGTCAGCATGGGCTGGCAAGTATCGGATACTACGGCAGCACCATCAAAGACAAGTCGGGCAACATCCTTCCCGCTTTGGTTGTATTGCTCGGTGGTGGAAAATTAAGAGATGGCGCCGGAATTATTTCCGACAAGGTTGTTAAGATCCCCAGCAAGAAAGGACCCGACTCGCTTCGTCTTCTTTTGAACGATTACGAAAAGAATGCTGACGAAGGAGAATATTATCATGAGTACTTCAAGCGCATGGGAAGCAAACACTTCTATGCAATACTGAAGCCCCTTGCGGAGTTTTCCGAGCTTACGCAGGAAGATTACATCGATTGGGGAGAAGAGCATAAGTTTACATTGCAGACTGCCGTGGGAGAATGTGCCGGCGTGATCATCGATCTCGTGGCTACATTGTTCTACGACTCGCAGGAGAAACTCGATCTTTCCAAGTCGACATTACTCAACGGACAATACGCCGACTCGATATATCATAGTTATAGTGCCTTCATCAATACAGCAAAGGCGCTGCTGCTCACCCAGGATGTTAAGCCCTCAACGCAGCACCAGGTGATGTCGGAGTTCCAGAAGTTGTTTATTGATGGCAACCTCATCGATATCGGGTCGAACTTCCGCGAGTACGTTCTGCGTATCAACAAGAATGAACCTTCGGAGCAATTCGCGAAGAGATTCCTCGAAGACTCGAGCGAGTTTCTCGATAAGGCTTACGAATGGCGCAAGGCGAATAAAGTAGCTGTGTGAAACCATCTTTAACATTAGTCGGTGCGGGTCCTGGCGACCCCGAACTTCTCACGCTTAAGGCAATCAAAGCCATTCGCGCCGCAGACGTTGTTTTGTACGATGCATTGGTATCGGATGAGATCCTTGCGTTGATACCACAAGGCATCCCCGCATGGAGCGTCGGTAAAAGGGCCGGAGTGCATTCGCATTTACAGGAAGACATCAACAGCATTATCGTTAAGCTTGCTCATAAGCATGGACATGTAGTTCGATTGAAGGGCGGCGATCCGTTTGTATTCGGACGCGGCTACGAAGAGATGCACTATGCAGCACAGCACGGATTGAGTGTGGCCGTTGTGCCTGGTATCTCGAGTGCACTAGCTGTTCCAGCAAGCGTGAATGTTCCTTTGACTGCGAGGGGTATCAGCGAAAGCTTTTTTGTGATTACTGGCACCACGAAGACCGGCGATATGTCGAACGATATTCGTCTCGCTGCACAATCTACTGCTACCGTGGTAATACTGATGGGTCTTACGCACATCGGCGTGATCATGGATGAATTCAAAAGCGCCGGCAAAGCGGACGTGGCCGTAACGGTTATCGAGAACGGAACGCTGCCGCAAAGTCGTTCCGTAACTGGGACGGTGTCGAATATCGAAGATCTTGTGGCTACGAATAACATCGCGGCTCCTGCCGTGATCGTTGTGGGCCGGGTTGTTGAATGTGCTGCCGAAATTGCATCGTTGACCAGTGAATCCTCTCTTCCCGATATTTCTAAAGGTTGAGTCGCTTACGACACTCATCGTTGGCGGTGGGAACGTGGGCCTCGAAAAAATTTCGTCGATACTGAAGAACAGTCCGAATGCGAAGGTGTTGCTCGTTGCCCGTGAAATTCATCCGGAAATAAAGTCGCTCGCAGACAAACATCCTTTCGTTCAACTCGAAGAACGCAATTTTAAATTGTGGGATCTCTGGAGTGCCAATCTCATCATACTCGCTACGAATAATCGAAGCACGAATGAACAGATCCTGAAGTTTGCAAAGGCAAGAGGTTTATTAGTGAACGTCGCCGACACGCCGGAGCTTTGTGATTTTTATCTCGGCTCGGTTGTTACCAAAGGGCAATTGAAAGTAGGTATCTCTACGAATGGCAAGTCGCCGACTATTGCAAAACGCTTTAGAGAGTTTTTGGAGGAGGCGATACCTGAAGATACCGATCAGCTTCTCGATAACATGAATAATATAAGAGAGAAGGTGAAGGGTGATCTGCAGGATAAAGTGAAAGCGCTTAATGAAGTGACGAAAGGTTGGTTGAAGAAGCAGGAAGACCAGTCTTGATATACGGCCTCCCCACAAGCAAACACACAAGAGAACAACTTGCACAAATGCACATCGTGATCGTCATGGGCATGGAAGATTCGGTTGTTGCCACGCTGACAACGAAACTTGCTAACGCTCCAAATCCTAACTGAAGCGCGCCCAGCAACGCGGATGCGGTCCCTGTGTTCGAGGAGAACGGCGCCAACACCAGGGCCGACGAGTTTGGAAGAATGATCCCCACCGTTGCGAGGAATCCCATCAAAAGAACAACATGCACGTAGAATGTTTCAAGCTGCAATAATGCTGTGGCCAGCAACAGTAAGCTCATGGTAACCTGGATGCTGATCGCCCAACTCACCAGCGTTTCACTGCTGAAGCGACGGAGCAACAGGCGATTCGCCTGGCTCGCTGCGATCATTCCACCAACCATGATGGCGAAGAGGATCCCATATTGCTTCTCGTCGAGTCCGTAGACCTCCAGGAAAAGGAATGGTGAGCTCGAAACAAACACGAACAATCCCGCGAAAGCGATACCTCCCGAAAAAGCGTACGTGAAGAATTGCGGCTCACGAAAAACGTCGCCGAAACTCCGAAGAATATGACGGGGCATAAGGGAGAACGTTGGATCGGGACCTCTTACATCTTTAATAGCGAAGAACACCAGCGCGATGATCAATACGGTGAGTATGATCAGGATCACAAACACCGATTGCCATCCCCAGGCAAGACTCGCAAAGCTTCCAAGCGACGGCGCAATAATCGGCGACGTACTGATGACAAGCATGAGCGATGAAAAGACTTTTGCGTTCTCTTTCACGGGAAACACATCGCGCACGATGGCAAATGCCGCAACACTCGAAGCGCATCCGCCGATAGCCTGTATCAATCGAAACCAGATCAGCTGATTTACATTCACCGACATGATGCATGCAACGCTTGCGACAACGTAGATCAGCAACCCGGCATACAACGGTGGCCTTCGTCCGAAGCGATCGAGCAACGGTCCGTAGATCAATTGCCCGGTAGCCATACCAACAAAGTAACTCGCCATCGACAATGCCACGTTTGGCACCGTTGTTCCAAATTCATTTGCAATTACCTGGAATGCCGGTAAGTACATGTCGATCGAAAATGGTCCCACTGCTACCATGAGACCGAGGACAATAACTAAAAATGTTCGCTTTTTCTGATTCATTCTTTGATCGACGGATATATGAAGTCGGGGAGAAGCGTGCCTGCATGCTTTGGAAGATTCCACTGGTTGTAGTCGCCGGCCATAGTTACCACAACAAGGTCTGCTTCTTTGTTGAAGAAGATGCGTTGATTGCCATTGCCGACGGCTACAACCATTCTCACTTCTTTTCCATGATACTGGTTGTTCCAGATCCAGAACTGGTAACCGTAGCCTTCGTTGTTGGGTTTACTTATGTGAGTTTCGAAGGATGTCTTAACCCATTCGGGGGTGAGGATCTGCTTACCATTCCATTTGCCTTCGTTATAATAAAGCAATCCGAACTTCAGGAGATCGCAGGCACGCAACCGCACACCCGATGCTGCGACGGGCATAGTTGTAAGCGGATACTTTGTCCATTCAAACTTCGTGATGCCCAGGGGCTCGAATAAATTCACGCGCGCATATTCGTCGATCTCCATGCCGCTCGCTTTCTTGATGATCGACGCGAGCAGTTGTGTTGTACCTCCATTGTATTTCCAAACGGCGCCGGGTATCGTGTCCATAGGCCTGCTCAACACGAATTCGACAGGGTCGCCACTGTCGGTCATTTGTATTTCGCTGTTCTCCGGGTTGTTGTATGGAACATCTTCGTTCCACTCGATACCCGATGACATCGACAATAAATGTTCGAGCGTTAGCCTGGCCCGCTCGCCGGTCTTATATTTTTCATATTCGGGAAAAAAGTCGAACACACTTTGATGTACATCTTTCAATTTGCCCTGCGCCAAAGCAATACCGACGCACGCCGACACAACGCTTTTCGAAATACTCCGCACGTCGTGAAGCCTGTCGGCGTCGAACTGGATTGTTCCAAGCGGGTTGCCCCACTCTTCGTCTTTACCCATGAAGTATTCTTCGTACACGAGCTTTCCATGCCTGCTGATGAGCACACTGTGGATATTAGCGTAGTCGCCGTTGTGAATGGCCGCAGTCATTTTATTGATCAGCGTTGAATCCATTCCCACCGAGCTCAGTGAAGCTGTAGGAATGCCATCATCTTCGGGTTTTGTCGTTTGTTTCTTGCAAGAAATCAACATCAAAACGGCTATCAGGAAGCAGAGGATTCTCATGCCGCCAAAATAGAGTTTTATCTTAACTTGTTAATATGAAACTCTCCCATTTCATACTCTTGCTGATCGCGATCGGTTGCAGCCCGGGTTCATCGGACCAGGCTACGAACGCAGACTCGCTTCGCATTGCCGACAGTATTTCGGCAGCAGAGATCACTACGAGCCAGCCTGCCGCATCGACACCAAATCTGTTTATTCCCTCGGGCGGCACGATCAAGATCAACCTGCACGATCAGCTTATGCTAACTGTGCTGGTTCCGTCGGATGTTATCATGGAAAAAGAGGTCGAACAGTTAGACGATGGATTCCAGTTGTCGGGGTCTGTACAGATCCCACAGGATACAAACTCGGATGAGAATGGAGATTTCATGTACCAGATCTCCGTGGCTGATGGTGTATGTAAGCCACCTGATGAAAATTCGGACTTTGCCCCCGGAAAAAAAACGATCAACGACCTGGAGTTCACTGTTACTCATGGAGAAGATAATGCGATGCATGTGTTCTACTCCACTTATTCATACCAGTTCGAATGGAAGGGAGCGTGTTTCAACTTCACCCTAAACTTTTCCGCATCTACTTATTCGGATGATGCCGATAATGTTCACAATATACCGCGCGACCAGGGTCCGTACATCGAAGCATTCGAGCGGTTCCTTGGAACCATCCAATTGAAGTAACCGTCTACTCCAGTATATCTATCCAAACACTTACGGAGCGCACACAATTGGGGTGTCTGCTTAATGGTAAAATGGTAAATGGTTGGCGGTAAACGGTGAGACTGATTTCGAAGAGCTTCGTCGCTCGTCGTAATCAACCACTACCGTTTACCGCCCACCGTTTACCGTTTACTATTTCTTCTTCAGCACCACTTCCTCTGCCTGCTTCGCGATAACCAAATTATAAAACTCACGCAGGTGAGGATAATCCTGTTGTGTGAACAAAGGACGATTGACCACGAACATGCTCGTGAAGTTCAGAACATTGCCGCTCTGCACCATGCTGTAGGTATAACGACCGGCGTTTTCCGGAAGAGCGAAAACTTTGTTAGGAGGTAGTTCTTCAACCACGTAACCATCGGGTATCGTGATCTTCGCTATGTAAAATTCCTCGAACGTGTTACCAAAGTCGACAGGATAAATTCTGTCTGCGGACTTGAATGGGTTCTCGCCTTCGCGGCCGATGATGAACGGGTTGAAGTAGATGGTACCTCCCGCAATCGTTGCGCGTTCGGTTGCAGTAAACTCGTGTGTCTCTTTGAATGGCAGCGTTACATCTTTTGCATTCGCGAACTCGCTCTTCGAAATGTTGATCGACAAGGGAGAAGCAAACTCCTTCACATAATCACCTTCTCCTTTCAATAGATATTGATTGCGTGCCTTTGCAGAGTGATAGCCGGTTTTGTCGACAGTCACTTTCCCGTTAACGTCGCCAGACTCTGTAAGCTTAATATCTACACTCTGGCTCGTACGCGATTTTACCACAGGCTTCAACGGGATCCACTGCCATCCTTCGGGCGTTACAACAAATCCCTGCCCGTTAAGGCAACGTTCGGGGATCACGCCGAATGGCAACATGCGGGTGGTTGCATCCAGCAACACGACCTTATCTTTAAGTTGAACGGCGCAGATCACGTAGTTAAATTGTGACGATACAGGAATATTCTCACGAACAAATCCGTGGCTGCGTGTGCTGAGCAACACAGGAAATACAGGTACGCCTGTCTTCTCGATCATTGCCGCCAGCAGGATGTTGATGTCGGCAGCAGATCCTTTCTTAGTATCGATAGTTTTCCTTGGCACTTGTTTCGGGTACATCCCGTTGGTTTCATCCCACGCAACATTGTATCTCACATAGTCGAAGATCTGTGCAACTTTCTGTTCATCCGTTGTGGCGCTTGCTGTTGCAACGGCAATCTCATCTTTAAGCGCACCATCGCCACCCTTGATAGAGTTGGAAACCTCGGTCCAGTAACTTTTATTTATGTCATCCCAGGTGCCCATGTAAGGCTTCATTCCTGAGCCCGGAAATTTTGTGTACGCTAATTCGAAGTTGATCTCTGCGATGTAGTCGTTCGCGGTGGTCATATATGGTTCCATGCGGAATGCAGGTACATCCTGCGCAGCCCAACGAAATGTCTCAGCAAGAAACGAAATGCTTTCGGCAGTTGTCTTCGGCGGTGCTCCATCACGACCAGACTCCTGTGGTGTCCGATCGAGGTAGGTGAGACTGCTCGTTTTGCTCGCGTTCTCATTTACAACAAGCCCGATATAACCCTGCATGTATTTCTGGTAGTTGAAGTACTCGGGGATCTCGGCGCGATACTCACTCCAGCGAACGGGTATTGTAGATTGAAACTGCCAATCCTGGAAGTTGAAGGTGAATTCTGATTTCACTTTGTACGTGAACTCAATAACAGAACCTTCTTTGACATTGGTGGCAGCAACTTTCATCAGGTTGAGATTCTTGTTGGTCTCTTCTTTAAAGAATCCGTCGCTCTTAGCTTTCGTTTCTACGATCTTTCCGTTTTCGAGATTATAGGTAACGACCTTTAGGCCGGTAAGACGCTCTTCGGTAGCGCCAATATGATAAAGGGGAATGGACAACTCGCCATACTTGAGTCCATCCTTCGTAAGGACCTTTATTCTGAGGATCCGTTCGAAGTTGAGGTAGAAGCCATCGGTGTTACTGTAATCGATCGTCGACGTACCATAGTCGCAAAGCACAACGGCTTCGGCACTGGAATCTTTCGGGTAGATCGTCATCTTCATATCCTCCATCGGGATATTACCAAACCTGATGGGAGCCTTTTGGGCAAACGTTGAAGCGCACGCCAATAATGCGCAGACAACTACAGACAAAAACTTTTTCATTGGGTGAGGAGTGTAAGATTTATTAGTTAGTTCATTTATTTATTTCCGTTTCAACACGATTTGTTCTGCTTGTTTCGCAACCATTATGTTATAGAATTCACGGAGTTGGGGGTAGTCCAACTGCGTAAATAATTGCCGGTTAATGGACAGCATACTTGTAAAGTTCAACACGTTACCGTTCTGCATGAAGTTGTATGCATAACGTCCGCCATTTGCCGGGAGAGCCATCACCTTATTCTGAGGTAACTCTTCAACCACATAGCCTTCGGGAATGGCGATCTTAGCGATGTAAAATTCCTCGAACGTATTTTCGAAGTCGACAGGGTATTCGCGTTCCGGGAGCTTGAACGGATTTTCATGCCGGCGCCCGACGATGAATGGACTGAGGTAGATATATCCTTCCGTTGTTGTTGCATGCTCGCCTCCGTTTACCTTGTGCACTTCGCTGAAAGGCTGGTTGATGTCTTCAACGTTCTTGAATTCGCTCTTTGAAACATTCAGATGAAGTGTGTCCACAAGCTCTTTCACATAATCGCTTTCGCCTTTTGATTTGTACCGTGTCCTGGATTTCGCAGATTGATACCCGGTCTTGTCTATCGAGAGGGTGCCGTCAATACCGCCGTCTGGAGTTAAAGTAAAGTCGGCTGTATAGCTGGTGCGCGATTTCACGATAGGGTTGAGGCTCGTCCATGAATAACTCTCAGGCCCCACAACAAATCCCTGTCCGTTCAAACAGCGTTCGGGAATAATTCCAAAGGGAAGTGTTCGATTGGTTGCGTCCAACAGCACAGTTTTTTCGCCAAGCTTAACAGCACAGATCACGTAGTTGAATTGATTTCTGAAGGGATTGTTTTCGCGAACAAAGCCATTATCGTGAGTGCTTAACAGAACCGGCGATACTGGTACTCCCGTTTTCTGGATCATTGAGGCTAACAGTATGTTAATGTCGGCCGACGATCCTTTTTTAGTTTCCAGAACCTTCTTGGCCGACTGCCCTGGAAACGAAGATGCGAGGTCATTCCAAAGAACTGTATTCCTAACATAATCGAAGAGCTTCGAGACCTTCTGCTCATCGGTTGTACTTCCCGCGATCGCTTTGTCTACGTCGTCTTTCAACGTGGCATCGCTGCCATTGATCTTTTCCCTGATTGCTTTCCAGTAAGTATTATTAATGTCCTGCCATGTTTCCGACAGCTGAGTGACATTGCCCCTGAACGATGTAGCTGCGAGCTCAAATTTTAACTTGGAGATGTAGTCTTCCTCTGTGTTGATGAATGGTTCCGGCTTGAATGCCGGTACGTCCTGTGCTGCCCAGCGCAATAAGTCCGCGGTAGCCTCGCCAAACGTGCTGGTATTCCACATCATAGAAGATGATTCGCTCACTGCGAGCGTAACGTATCCTTGCATCACTTTTTTATATACCAGGGGTTGTGGTATTGTAGCCCTGTATTCACTCCAACGCGTTGGGATCTCCGATTGGAATGTCCAATTCTTCAATCCGAAATCTGAAGTGGTTCTATAATAAATTTCGATAACAGAGCCTTCTTTCACATTTGTCCATGCGATCTTCCTGACACGAATATTCTTTGTGAGCTCTTCTTTGAATACGGAGTTATCGTCAACTCTCGTCTCTACGATCTTTCCATTTTCAAGATTGTAGGTCGAAACCTTCAACTGGTCGATCCTCTCTTCGCCGTCACCGATATGAACTAGGGGAATAGCAAACTCACTAAACCGGAGTCCTTCTTTGGTCAGGATCTTGATCCTCAGAGTGCGTTCGAATTCGATATAGATCCCACCATTTTGCTTTCCATTAAATTGAAACGTGGACGTGCCATAGTCGCCAAGCACTACCGCTTCGGCAGTTGAGTCCTTTGGATAGACAGTCATCTTCATGTCTTCCATGGGAATGTCGCCAAACTTAAACGGAGGTTTTTTGGGAGATTTTTGAGCAAACGCAGCAGCGCACGCCAATAGGGCGCATAGTACTACACAAAGGGGTTTCTTCATTGGGTGAGTGAAGATGGACCTCCAAAACTACCCAATGTGAGGGAGAGACGAAATAACCCTAAAGGGGTATGAGATGCTATTCGGAGCGCAAACTTTTCACCGGGTTAACTTTAGCCGCCTTGATGGATTCATAGCTCACGGTGATCAAACTGATCATGAGGGCAACGAAACCGGCAAGAACGACGAGTCCCCAGTTGAAATCGATCTTGTAAGCAAAGCCCGACAGCCATTGATTCATGGCGTACCACGCCAGCGGAGCCGAAATGATCATGGCGGCAAGAACGGGTATCACAAAGCGCGTATTTAACAAATACATAATATTGCTGATCGATGCCCCGAGTGCTTTACGAATTCCGATCTCACGTGTGCGCTGTTCGGCGATGTAAGCTGAGAGTCCATACAACCCGAGGCATGAGATCAATATCGCAAGCAATGCGAATGCACCGAAGAGTGTACTGATCTGCTGCTCGCTTCTATACATGTTCTCGAGATCCTGGTCGATGAAGTTGTACGTAAAAGGGTAAAGATTTTCGTTAGCGTTCCACACATCCTGCATGGCAGCGATGGTCTCTTTCAATTTTCCGGCTTCTGCTTTAATGATAACGGTGTTACCCCAGGTGTTAGCGCGCATGATCATGGGCTCGATGGCCTGGCGCAGCGGCTTGAAGTTGAAATCCTTTACAACACCAAGGATCTTTCCTTTCTGATCGAACATGGTAACGGGCTGACCAACGGCTGTCTCGGGAGTGAAGCCCATGATCGCCGCGGCAGCCTCATTCACAATAAGGTTATTGGTATCACCGCGCAATTCATAGTTGAAATTTCTGCCTGCAATAAGATCCATGTTGAACACAGGAATGAAATTGTCGTCGACCCACAGTGTTGCGAAGATGATTTGCTTGTCGGGATCTTTTCCCTGCCAGGTAACGCCTTCGGAGCCCGAGAAAAGATCTATAGGAAGAGCATTGGCGAACGATACATTGAAAGTTTCAGGATGCGATTGAAATGCCACTTTCCACTTCGGAATTCTTCCGTCGTCATAACCATGAATGTCGAGATACAAAAGATTCTCCTTGTCGTAACCGATATCGTGGCTGCGAATGAAACTCAGTTGCTGGTAGATCACCGTGGTTCCAACAAGTAAGGTGATCGAGATGACAAACTGCGTAACGACCAACACATTTCTGAACACCGATCCACCAGCCCCGCTCTTCACATCTTTTTTCAAAACCTTGATCGGCGTGAAGCCCGACAACACAATGGCAGGATAGATACCCGATACGAGACCGGTGATGATTGCAACACCGGCAACGCCCAGCAACAGTCGCGGGTCGGCGAGATTAAGACTTAATTGTTTTCCAACAAGATTGTTGATAATTGGCAACGCAGCCATTACAACTACCAGTGCGATCGCCAGCGAGAACATCGTTACGAGTATCGATTCGCCCAGGAATTGCCTTACGAGTTGTGTCCTCATAGCGCCCGCAACCTTACGAAGGCCGACTTCTTTTGCTCGTCGTGCAGAACGTGCTGTAGAGAGGTTCATGAAATTGATACAACCGATAAGTACGATCACAACAGCGATGACGGTGAGCGCGGCTACATATTGATAGTTGCCGTTGCCGGGAAGATCGCCCATGAGCTCCGAGTGCAAGTGGATGTCTGTTACCTTCTGAAATCCGAATGTTACCTGGAGACCTTTTTCATGTGCGTGAAATAGTTCAAAGGCTTTCTCACCAAAAGATGCGAGGCTCGCTTCTTCTTTCGGTGTATCGAACACATAGTAAGTATAAAATTCGAAGCTGCCGTTCCATGAATTTTCCTTTACGTTATTATTCCATGTAGCGAGGTGAGCCCATGGTAAAAGTATATCGAACTGAAGATGGGAGTGACCTTTGGGTTTTGCGAGCACACCCATGATCGTGAACTGTTCGCTCTTGCCTTTCGTGATGATCTTACCGACCACATCTGTCGTTCCGAAATATTTAATTGCTATCGCTTCCGTAACGACACAACTCCTCACGTCATTCAATGCATTCTTCTTGTCGCCTGCGAGCAACTCGAAATCGAACACGTCGAACAATGAAGGCTCCGCGTAGAATGTGTTTGGTTCCTGAAATCTTTTGTCGCCGTTCTGGAATATTACTCCGCCTTCTCTCCACACGCGTGTATTGGCAACAATCTCGGGCATTCCTTCCTGTAAACCGGGACCGAATGCGGCAGGCACCGTAGCAACTCTCAAGCTGCTTGCGTCGGCCATAATGCGATACATTCTGTCCGCCTTCGAATGAAACTTGTCGAAGCTCAACTCATCCTGCACCCACAGAAGGATCATAAGACTGCTGGCCAAACCAACAGCGAGGCCCGTGATGTTGATGATTGAAAATGCTTTTTGACGAGAGAGATTTCGGAAGGCAAGCTTCAGGTAGTTGCGAAACATAGCTCGGTTGGTTTGTAAGATAGACGCCGACAGTTCATGACGGGTTGCACTGAGTTTTGATGAAATTACGCTTTTTTACATTTCAGGATGAAACGACGCGACTTCATTAAGACAAGCGGTGCGCTTGGCGCTGCTGCTGTAATCACACCTTGGGGTGTGCTCCAGCACAAAGCTATAACTCACACCGTCAATACTTTAGAATCCGATTTCGCAACACCACCGCAATCAGCAAAGCCACACACATGGTGGCATTGGATGAACGGCAACGTTACGAAAGAGGGGATTACGCTCGATCTGGAAGCGATGGCGCGCGTTGGCATCGGGGGATTTCAAAACTTCGATGCGGGCACGGGCATTCCTAAAGGTCCCGTCGTTTATCTCAGCCCCGAGTGGCTGGAGCTGAAGAAGCATGCAATCGCCGAAGCACAACGATTAGGTCTCGAATTCACGATGCATAATTGTCCTGGCTGGTCATCTTCCGGCGGACCGTGGATCACACCGGAGCTTGCCATGCAGCAAGTTGTGTGGACTGAAATAAACATTGATGGACAAACAAAAGAGAAGATCGTTCTCAAGCAGCCGGAAGCAAAACTGAATTTCTATAAAGACATCTGTGTAGTTGCGTTCGAGAGATTGGACGACCGGCAAATGAATTGGGACAAGAGAGCCAACTTTGCATTCAATCGTTATGGCGTAGATGAGATCCCGGAAGGTGCGCCAGCGCTTCTTCGAAAGGATGTTACAGCTCTCGAGATGAAACCGGATGGTGAAGTGAAGTGGACACCAAGAAAAGGGCAGTGGACACTTATTCGTTTCGGTTACACACCGATCGGTACACAAAACAGATCGGCACCCGATACAGGCGTTGGTCTTGAGTGCGATAAATACAGTGCATCGGCATTCGAGTTTCACTTCAATAAAATGATGGAGAATCTTTTGCCGTTCCTCGAACCGCTCGGCAGGAATGGAAAGGTTGGTTTACTCATCGACAGTTACGAAGTGGGCATGCAAAACTGGACGCCGGGCTTCGAAAAGATCTTCGAGAATGCGAACAACTACCCGATCCTTCAATACATGCCGGCACTCACCGGCCGAGTTGTCGAAAGCGCCGATGTTACTAATCGTTTCCTGTGGGATCTTCGAAGGACGCAGGGCGACCTGATGGCCAACAACTACTACGGAAAATTTACGGAGCTCTGTCACAAGCACAACATACTTTCATACATACAGCCTTACGATCGCGGACCCATGGAAGAGATGCAGATCGGTTCGCGCATTGACATCAACGTAGGAGAGTTTTGGAATAACCTGTCGTCGATCTTTCAGAACAACTGGACGATGCGGAGAACTGTGAAGTTGTCGGCCGCGATAGCACATACGAATGGACAAAAGATAGTCGCTGCCGAATCGTACACGGGTGAACCTGAATCGTCGAAGTGGCAGGAATATCCGTTTGGCTTAAAGCTTTTGGGCGACAGGATGTTTGCCCAGGGTTTGAACCGGATGATCTTCCATCGCTTTGCACATCAACCACATCCAACGGCCAGGCCGGGGATGACGATGGGTCCGTGGGGATCGCACTTCGACAGAACGAACACATGGTGGGATCATGGAGCGAAAGAGTGGATGACGTACTTGTCGCGATGCCAGTATCTGCTGCAGCAGGGAACGTTCGTGGCCGATCTTGTTTACTTCACTGGTGAAGATGCGGGTGTGTATACAAGGGTGGAGAGAGATGAGTTGAAGCCGTCGCCACCCGAAGGATATGATTACGATTTGATCAACAGCGAGGTGTTGTTGAATAAAGCGAAGGTGATTGATAAGGGACTGGTGTTGCCCGATGGAACTTCGTATCGCCTGTTGATCTTGCAGGATTTCAAGACGATGTCGCTGAAGGTGCTGAAGAAGGTAAAAGAGTTTGCAGATAGTGGTTTGGTTGTAATGGGAGAGAAGCCGGCGAGAACACCGGGGCTGACAAATGATCAAGCTGAGTTTACAAAGCTTGCTGATGAACTTTGGACTTCGGAGAAGATCATCGCCGGAAGAACTGTTGAGCACGTGCTGGAACATTTGGCTCTTGATAAAGATTTTGAGTTTACGTCATCATCAGGAGACGCGCCGCTGGTCTATTTACACAGGAAGACATCAGAAGGAGATATTTATTTTATAGCAAATCAAAGAAGGACTTTTGAAGAAGTGATCTGCAATTTCAGGATCTCGAATAAGCAACCTGAGATCTGGGATCCAGTTACAGGAAAATTGTCCAGGTCGAAATCATATTCTGTTAAGAAGGATGTTGTAACCGTGAAGACAACATTGCATGAGTCCCAGTCATTGTTCATAGTGTTCCGGAATAATGTTGGAGCTGGCGAGACGACTCAAGTAATTCCCGGAGGTGCGGCCACGACAACCATCGTACGCCAGTTATCGAATGAACAGAATACGTTTAAGGTGCCTGTTATCAAGGTAAAACCAGAGAACAGCATTATGCTTTCGATTAACGGTTTCATGGATGGTCAACTGCCGTGGACAGATTTCTATTGCATCTTCCCTGCACCAGGTGAAAAGCTTTATGGCAAAGGGCATTCAACACTGGGTCTCACTGTTGGAAGAAATGGAATCGCCGTTTGGGAAAACGCTAACGGAAAACCTGAATTCAACTTCTCAGTGGAGAGACCAATATCAGGTTGGGTCATTATCCAACTAACATGCGACGACGGTGTTCCTTCTGTTTACGTGGATGGAGAGCTAGCTAAGTCCGGTGTTAAATCGAAGTACACTGTTCACCCGGCTCCGACATTTGTCTATCTCAATGAAGGAGCATCGTTTTACAATGGCGACGTAAGGCCTGCTTTCGAAAAAGAAATTATCGATGGGGCTATCTCGTTACAGGAGGCTTGGGAGGTTTCATTTCCTGCAAACAGTGGTGCGCCGGCATCCATACAATTGCCCGAGCTGATCTCACTACATAAGCATGCCGACAAAGGAGTGAAATATTTCTCCGGGACCTGCACTTACAAGAAAACATTCAAAGGTTTCAAAAAGGGCTATCGATATACATTACACCTCGGCGCTGTTGAAGTGATCGCCGAAATTATCGTGAATGGAAAATCATTCGGAGTAATGTGGACACGACCGTTCCTTGCAGACATAACCGACGCAATGACAAAGGGAGATAATCATATCGAGATCCGCGTAACCAATCTCTGGGTGAACAGATTGATTGGCGACGAGCAGGAACCCGAAGTGTACAAATACGCACCCGGCGGCGGTGGCAGCGGTTTCAAAAGTCTGTCCGGTGGCGCTATTATGGAATTGCCTGACTGGTATAAGAAAGGAGAGCCGAAGCCTGACGATGGTCGTGTTGCTTTCGCTACATGGAAGCACTACACGAAAGATTCCCCGTTATTGCAGTCGGGGTTGATTGGGCCGGTGCGATTGTTTGAGATCAAGATCTGATTGAATGAAGTTACGTTGTGTTGTTCTGTTTTTATTAGTTGCGACATCCTGTTACTCACAGGACGTTTTCAAAACCGTTACATTCAATAACAAAAAATACTTCGTTGCCGACATCGATCCGAAGAAGTATACTGTTGAGTTGTTTAATAAGATTGATGAGATCAATAATCAATATAGCTTCGCTGACATCGACAGTATAAAAGGAAAGAAGCTTGTATTGATCGTTAACGGCGGGATGTTTCAGAAAGACTTAAGACCGCTTGGACTATACATTTCGCATGGCAAAACTTATATGAAGATTAAAGGCGATACCAGTGGTTACGGAAATTTCTATATGCAACCAAACGGAGTGTTCGTAATTGGTCGCAATTCTAAACCATTTGTGGCTCCGACAATGAATTACATGCTTATGGGAAGTGTATTTCCGGTTATTGCAACTCAATCAGGTCCTTTGCTTGTATCTGACGGCGTGATCAATTCACATTTCACACAGGGCTCAACCAACCTTAACATTCGCAATGGAGTTGGTGTGAACGCCGAAGGGCATATCATTTTTGTTAACTCCGAAGACGCCGTAAACTTCTATGAATTTGCGGAGCTGTATCGCGACCAGCTTCATTGCGAGAATGCCTTGTATCTCGATGGGGTTGTGAGCCAGTATTATGCGCCGGAGATCCATAAGTCGCAGCAAACTCTTCCACTCGGTGTGTTCATCGTGGTAACGAAGAAGTAATCGTTACTCAATTACCATCGCGGCGATAGGCATGCGGAATGTTCCTTCGGTGATCACCGACTTATTATTATTATACCTATCGTATATCACGCACTCGAAAGTGCCTTCGGCATCATACACATCATAATCACTCACAAACGAATTATGATACCTGAGCGAGGTGATCCGGAACGAGCCTGTTGTCCCGGTTTGTTCGGCATCATCGGAGATAAGGTTGCCCGTTGAAATGTTGACTCCGAATGTAACCGCCGGCGGCATGGTGCGTGGCCTGATCGCTATGGGCACTCCATAAAAAGATTCCAATGTCTCGATGGTATTATCTTCATCGAGATGCAATTCGATGTATGCTTCTTTTGCATGTCCCTGCACGAAAAATATAATCTCGCGACATGGACCAGCATCGGAGATCACGCAGTTCTCCGTGGGCGCTGCATCGGTTATCACCAGTCCGTCGACGAAGGTGCCGTTCTCTTTGAACCGGACAAAATATTCGGTGGGAACAGGAGGGATGTATTCGAACACGGGACCTTCGATCTTATTTCCGCCTGAAACGATCCTGATCCTGCCGTTGCCGGCATTGTCGGGAACGCGGACAGTCATAGAAGATTTTGTAACTGAGATCACTTGTGCGTATGAACTTGCAAACGTCACGATCTGATCGGCAGGCTCGCCAACAAATGCATCATTGCTTTCGATAGTGATTCTGCGGCCGGAGCCGCCGGATAGCGGTGTGACATTGGTAATAGCAGGGCCGTCGGAAACATCGTCCTTCGAACACGAACCGGTTTGAAGAATAACCAGTATAACGAATAGTCTTATTGGTGCCGCGATGAGCCGTTTCACAAGACTAAATTTAAGCTATTAATCTTATTCTTTTTCGACAGGTCCAGGCTTTTGAAGTTTGCGCCACATGAATATATTTAGGTGTTGGCACAAAATTTTCAGTGGTGCCACCACTTTAGGAAAATCGTACAGGTTGCACGTTAGGAATACCAGACATCTGAACAAATCGCACCACATGACATTACCAGAGATCAAAGAATTCATCACCGGCGGCGAATGGAAAAGCGTTGCGCCCGAACTTCGTCCCAGCAGCCTCAAAAATCCCGATGGCAGCATTAAACCATTCTATCTCAAGGACATTCAAGTACATTAAAGGCGACAAGTTCGAGCTGCAGATCCTGAACTTCGCCGATCCATTTGGAAAAGCTCCGTTAGCAAAGCTTGTGATCAAAGGTTCCATTCAATGGGCAGGTGAACATCCTATCGCAAAAGATGCGTATAAAGTCAACTTCATCGCCGACGAAGCATACGATGTAACACCCTTATTACAAGGCTTCGCAGATGTGCTTAACCAGATCGCATCGAAAGGCTACGAACCATGGAAGGTGAATGAGACTCAAAGTATCTTCAAAAAAGCTTTCGCCCCTTTTGGTCTCGCCGAAGGACAAGTCTTCTCTGAATTCGATCTCATCTGCATTTTCAACAACATGATGTTTTGGGGAGCACGGAATGTTGACGGCCGTGGATTCGATACAGAAGCGAATCGCCCCACTAACCTGCAGATCCCTTTGTATCGCGAATAGACTTACCGAACTCGTACCAGTCGAAACCTGTACCGGGCCGGCCATGCCGGAGTGTTGGTATTTGTGTGGTAATGATCACCGTAGTTCGGTCGATCTCCGTACGATGATGTTGCGGGATGACCTGGCCTGTTCCTTTTATAATTTTGAATTTCGAACCAAAAGAATTTTTCAGATCGTTGATGTTACTCATTCCATACATCACAACGATCTGTGGCTTGTGATCCTTTATCATTTTAAGAAGCCCTTGAGTCCTGCTTTCATAAACATGATCCTCATACATCTTTCGACTTTTCAAAAATGAGAACGCGGGCATGTCGAGCCAGCTGTAATACCAGGCGTGGTTATGCGGACTCGGCAATGGATAAAGATTGATCAGCGCGACGTCGTTGTTTGCAAACGAAGCTTTCTGATACTTCAACAGGTCGGGAAGTTTTTTATTGTTAAATGCATGAAGGAACGTGATCAGGTTCTTCCATGCTCCGTGCTGAATTGCGTTGGGCCCGAAACGATAGTCATACAGTGTTTCGAAAACTCCCGACTTCGGTCCGTCTACGCGCGCCGTTACCTGCTTGTATAATTCGCGAATGTCGCACAGCGTTGGATCATTCGACGCGTTATGATTTTTATAAAAGTAGTTGAGACGGTCGGCTACATCTTCGGGCAGGTCGCCACCACCTTCTTCGTAGCTAACAAACCAAATTTTTGCATTCCACGAACCATAGCCATAGAAGTGATCGATCCAGTGCTGAAGTGGTTTTTCTTTTATAAGCATTGAGGCGAAGATACTTGACTTTACTCTAAATCTTTATCTTGCCGCCTGATCACCTCTATGAACTATTGGCTTATAAAATCGGAACCCTTCAAGTATAGTTGGGACAAATTTCTTAAAGAAGAAAAAACATTCTGGGACGGCGTGCGCAACTACACTGCACGCAACAACCTCAGGTCCATGAGGAAAGGAGACCAGGCATTTTTCTATCATAGCAACGAAGGGCTCGCCATCGTCGGCATCGCAGAAGTTGTTAAAGAAGCCTACCAGGATCCTACAACTACCGACACCAACTGGGTAGTGGTCGACTTTAAACCAATAAAGACCCTGAAGCGTGCTGTAACATTGGCGGAGATCAAAGCAGAACCATCATTGAAAGACATGGACCTCGTTCGACTCTCAAGACTATCGGTTGGAAGCGTGAAGGAAAAAGAGTTCAGGAAAGTGCTGGAGATGGCAAATGAGAAGTAGGGTTCTGTTTTTGTTAATAATATTTATATTACTAAGTGAAGCATCCTTATGATAAAGGTCACCTGGCCAATGCCGAAGACTTTGCCTTTGATTGCCACAGCGATGAGTTAACGTTTCGTTATTACAATTGCCTCCCGCAAACTGCGAATCTCAATCGCGGACTCTGGAAAAGAAACGAGACAGATATCCGCAAGTGGTCGCAGAACGAGAAGTTATACATCATTTGTGGTGGCTTGTTTGGCAGCAAGAAGATCGGCAACGTACTGGTACCATCGTATTGCTGGAAAGTAGTGCAATCTGTGGATACGAAAGAAGTCCTGTTCTGCGGGTGGTTCAGCAATACAAGAAAAGCTACACTCGACACCCTAACGATCGCCGATCTCGAAAAAAAGCTGAAATCGAAAATTATTCTGCTGAAATAACTATTCCTGTAAAACTTTGTAACCATCCGTTTCATCTGGAGTTATATTAACTACATTTAAGTAAAATATATGTAGCTCTATGCGCCATCAACTGGGAGAATTCGAAGAAATCGTTTTACTGGCAGTCGGCATTCTTTATAAAGAAGCCTACGGTATCGCCATTATCGACGAAATTGAATCCCGCCTCGATCGAAAAGTAAGTATCGGGTCGCTGCAGACCGTTCTGCGCCGGCTGGAAGAGAAGGGGTACCTGTCTTCCGAATTTGGTGAAGCCACCAACGTGCGCGGCGGCAAACGGAAACGATACTTCAGTCTCACAGCGCTTGGATCGCGCGTGCTAAAAGAAACCCAGGATCAACGTAAAGACATGTTCAAGTCAATCCCACGCGTGGCATTCCCGAAATCATGAGCGAGGTTCCTATCATACAGCCACCCGCGTCGTTGCTTCGGTTCTTCCGATGGTTTTGCAATCCTGCATACGCCGAAGACATCGAAGGAGATCTCCGTGAAATGTTCGACCGTGAAGTAAGTGCAGGCGGTGTAACGAAGGCAAGGCTGAAGTTCTCGATCCATGTTCTTCGTTTATTCCGTCCCGGTATCATTAGAAAAGTAAAAATTCAATCACATAACAGTCCATCACCTATGTTCAGGAATTATGTAATAGCATCGATCCGTTCGTTAATGCGCAACAAAGGTTTCTCGGCGCTTAATATCGCCGGCCTTGCCGTTGGTCTCGCAACGTTCAGTCTCATCTCGTTCTATGTTTACTATGAAACGTCGTTCGACAAGTATCATAAGAATGCGGATCGCATCTTTCGTATTGTTGAAGACCTAAAAACGGAAAACGAGATGTTGTTCCAGGCCGCGAGCTCGCCGCCCATGGGACCGCACTTTCAGAAAGATTATCCTGAAGTAGAAAAGTATGTTCGCTTTCAGAACTGGAGCTTGCTCGCACAAGTAGGGAACATAACCAGCTACGAAAAAAATTCTTATATAGTAGACAGTACTGTCTTCGATGTGTTCAGCTGGAAGCTTCTTAAAGGCGATAAGAAGACCGCATTAGTTGAACCATATTCTATCGTTCTCACCGAATCGATGGCCAAAAAATATTTCGGTAACGAAGATCCGTTGGGCCAGTCGATAAAAATGGACTACGATAACTATAAGATCACTGGCGTGATGGAAGATGTGCCTGAGAACTCACACTTCACATTCTCCAATTTGATCTCGTTTTCTACATGGAGTAAGAACAATAAAGAGAGAGAAGACGGCTGCTGGTTTTGCAATGGATATACCACCTACCTGCTGCTACACGATGCTAAGTCGGTAGAAACGTTGCGCGCCAAAATGCCTGACTTCCTGAAGAAGAACATCGAAAAAGGAGGGATGTTCTACCAGGATCTTCCCTTGCAGCCACTTGCGAGTATCTACATGGCTCCGCCACGTTCGTGGGAAAATGGCACACGCGGCAGCATGAGCAATGTCTATATTCTTTCAACGATCGCCGTATTCATACTTTTGATCGCATGCTTCAATTACATCAATCTCACTACGGCGCGTGCTTCGCGCAGGTTGAAAGAAGTAGGTCTCCGAAAAACACTCGGCGCCGTGAAGCAAATGCTGATCACACAATTCCTGGGTGAGTCTATCATCGTAACGTTTGTTGCGTTCGTGCTCGCGATCATTCTCGCGTGGATTGCTCTTCCGGCGTTCCGCACATTGGTCGAGTCGCCCCTGGGACTTTCTATACTTCCGCAGCCATGGATCATTGCCGGTGTTGGCGCTTTGCTGGTACTTGCTGTAGGATTATTGGCCGGTGCTTATCCTGCCTTCATCATATCACGATTCGAGCCACTGCAGATCTTCCGTCCCGCTTCTATGGGAATGTTCGGTCATAACAACCTGAGAAAATTCCTTGTTGGTGTTCAGTTCGTGATCACCATCACGCTGGTTGCCGGAACGATGCTCGTGTACGATCAACTCGACGTTGTGCGAAAACAAAATCTCGGCTTCGACAAAGAAGGGATGATCGTGGTGCCAACGAACGGCGACACCGCTATCGTGAACTACCTCGAGTCGGTGAAGAATGAGTTGAAGACCGTACCTGGTGTTGTCAGCATTGCGGGATCGCAATCGGTGCCCGGCACCAGCGTCAATAATCTTTATACGGAGATCGAGATGACCGACGGAAAAATGTCGCCAACGAATATCAATTACAATTTTGTCGACTATGATTTTCTTACAACATACAACATCCAGTTGCTGGCGGGTCGTGATTTTCGTCGCGATGTGAAAGCCGACGATACAACTGCTTACCTGATCAATGAGACGGCTGTGAAAGATTTTGGCTGGACGCCAGAGCAAGCGTTGGGCAAACGGATCAATCGATATGGAAGGGTGATCGGGGTCGTTAAAGATTTTCATTATAAATCGCTTCATACACAGGTAGAGCCGATGTTGATGCCTCTCACAAAATATGTAGGCAGGCTGTCGTTCCGCATCGAAGGCAATGATCTTCCTGCCACGCTATCGCGCATCGAGCAGAAGTGGCATTCCCTCATCCCATATCTTCCATTCGATTATTCTTTCCTCGATGTTGACTACGACAAGCAATACAAAGCCGATCAGCAATTGGGAAAAGTGGCAGGGGTGTTTACAGGCCTCGCAATTTTCATTGGATGTCTTGGCTTACTCGGGCTCACATCGTTTGTAGTAGAGCGCAGAACGAAAGAGATCGGCATCCGAAAAGTACTGGGCGCATCGGTAACAGGAGTTGTTGTTCTGATCACCAATGAATTCATCTGGTTGATCGTTGCTGCGCTCGTTGTGGCCACACCGCTTACGTGGTATTTGATCGCGCAGTGGGAGCAGAACTTCACGCTGCAGGCTACGATCAATCCGCTGCGTTTCGTTATCGCCGGTTTTGCTGTATTCGCATTCGCGTGGATAACGATCGGTTACCTGTCATTCCGCGCTGCAAACGCAAATCCTACGAAGGCATTGAGAACGGAATAGGAGTAATCACTCCCCAATAGATCCCGTGTAATTCGGTGCGAAGAAAACGAGTAACGAGATCTCATCGTCACCAACGAATTTATGTTCTGCAGCAGCAGGCACATAAACGAGATCACCTGCCTTCAGGCTGACATTCGTCTCTTTGCCGTCGGCCTTCACATGAAGAGTCCGCGAACCATCGAGAACATAGTACAACTCATCCTGCCGATGAGGACGTTGTGTATCGACAACACCCTGCTTCAACCGAAAAAAATGGATACTCATTTCGTCAACGAAAGGAGTGGGCTGATCGGTTTGATAGTCGCCAATCAGTGTCAGAAAATCCTTTGGCCCTTTAACAAGGTTTGAAAGGTGCCAGGTTTGTCCGGGAGTTGGGCGAGCGCGCATTGGATGAAATTTAACTTCACGAATATAACACGCCCGATTGATTACTATCTTTCGACATGCATCGTGAGTTTGATCCGCCGGAAGAATTAAAGGATGCCATCAAATGTTTTTGGTACGACAGCCGCGACTTCGGCAAAACACAGTCGGGCTTCGAGGTTACGCCCGACGGTTATGCCGAGATCATTTTTCATTTCGGTAACACGCTTCGCGATAAAGATCTTCAGCCGTTGCCCTCACCCTTCATGGTGGGATTGCTCAATCAACCCGTTACTTTTTATGCCACCAATGTCCTCGAGATCGTTGCCGTACGTTGCTTTCCGTGGACCGTCTTCGATCTGCTTGGTTTGCAGTCCGGAAAAGATCTCGTAAGAACATTCGAACACCCGATCGCACAGCTTCAATCGAAGTTGAATCGACTCGTTGGCAATCATAAAATAGAAGAAGCGATTTCGGAGCTAAGAAAATACTTCGTCGATGCGCGATCACACATTGCTGTCGACAGTATGTTGTTCAAAGCCGGTGTTGCCATGCAGAAAGCGAAAGGAACAATACCGGTAAGCGAAGTTGCAGCGGCGGCTCATGCAACGGTGCGCACACTGGAAAGAAAGTTCAAGCAATCTTCCGGTCACACCGTGAAAGACGTGGCCGGCCTCATGCGTTTCGAACAGGCACGAAACAAATTGTGGAACGAGCCTAGCGCCAACCTTGCAGCGCTGGCTCACGACCTGGGCTACACCGATCAGTCTCACCTGAACAGGGAATTCAAACGTTACAGTGGCGGCACAACGCCGGCAGCATTCGCACGAAAAGCGAAGAAGGGCAAAGAAATCACAAGCGGCGATTTTGTCGCGTTTGTCCAATCGTAGGGCAGGGGCATTTCGGAATTTTGTGTATCAATCATTCGAACTATCGAACCATGAGTACTACACAAAACAATTCTATTTACGATGTCATCATCGCCGGCGCGGGACCTGTCGGTCTCTTCCTCGCCTGTGAGCTCGCCTCAAACAAATGCTCCGTCTTAATACTCGAGAAAGCAGAAGATCCAAACTCACCATTAAAGAAATTGCCGTTCGGCATACGTGGACTTTCAGCGCCAACCATTGAAGCGTTGCATCGCCGCGGATTCTTGGATGAGCTGGAGATCCATAAGCGCATGAAGAATCCGCATACTGCCGTGGCGCAGGGACCGCGCCGGCAGGTTGGACACTTCGCGGGCATTCCGTTTTACGAAAGCGACGTCGATACATCGCAGTGGAAAGACCGGTTGCACGATTCACTGCCGACCAACCTGATCTCCGAGATCAATGAACTCGAAACAATATTCACCAAACGCGCTTTGTCGTTGGGCGTCGAGATCAAACGCGGACTCCCGATCACGAGCTTCGATCAAACAAATAAAGAAGTTGCTGTTAACGCTGGCGATCACTCATTCAAGTGTAAGTGGCTCGTTGGATGCGATGGAGCACGTAGCGTCGTTCGCAAGCACGGTGGTTTCGATTTCGCCGGCACCGAACCGGAGTTCACCGGCTACAATGCAATGGTGGACATTGTTGACCCCGAAAAACTCAAGACGGGTCGGGTCATGACCGAACATGGCATGTACATGCAATCACAACCCGGTTATCTTATCATACAGGACTTCGATGGCGGAGCGTTTCGTGATTCCGGGCAACCTGTTACACTCGAATATCTGCAGGCTGTGCTGCGCCGGATCTCCAACACAGATGTTACGATCAGCGCGTTGCACACAGCAACAACATGGACTGATCGATCGAGACAGGCAACGGCGTATCGAAATGGACGCGTGTTACTGGCAGGTGATGCTGCGCATATTCATTCGCCTTTGGGAGGGCAGGGGCTCAACCTTGGATTGGGTGACGCGGTGAACCTGGGATGGAAACTTGCATTAACAGTTAAAGGCGAAGCAGCTGAAGGTCTCCTGGATACTTATCAAACGGAACGGCACCCGATAGGAGAAGAGGTATTGAATTGGTCGAGGGCGCAAGTTGCCATTATGCGACCCGATCCACATGCACGTGCATTGAATGCAATCTTTCGTGATCTGATCAGCACACGTGATGGTGCGACTTACATCGCGCGAAGGGTGTGGGGTATTGATCATCTCTAGATCTTCTCTACAAGCGGGTAGTCGACCGGTATCTTTGTTAACGCAAAAACATAATTAGTAAACGTGCGGATCGTAACCAACGCAATGAGTTCCATTAACGCTGCTTCGTTATAACCTGCATCAAAAAAAGCGGTCTCAAAGTTCTCTTCGACACGTCCTTTATTCGTTGCGATGGCTTTCGCGAGTTGCAATGCAGTCTGCAACTTTGCGTCAGCCGCAAGTCCGCGACGAAGATCCAGGATCTCGTCTGGCTTATATCCTCGTTTGGCTGCGAGCAGGCTATGAGCGGCCAGGCAATACTCGCAATGGTACTGCGATAATCTTTAACATAAGAGAATTAAGTAGATTTCAATATACTATGAGATCCGGGAAAAAAACACCGAAACATTTTGAGAAACCGTACGGTTGCAGTTATATTTGCAACCGAACAGTTTCATAAAACAAAAAACGCATATGAGAAAAATTATTGTCCTGTCGATGATAACACTGGATGGCGTGATGCAGGCACCGGGCGGACCCGAAGAAGACAGGAGCGGTCGTTTTGAACACGGCGGCTGGGTTGCACCGTTTGGCGACGCAGCCTATGGCGAAGCCATGAAAAAGCAAATGCACCGTGCCGATATTCTCCTGGGCCGGAAGACATTCGAGATCTTCGAAGGCTACTGGCCCAATCATGCCGACGCATGGCCCGGCATTAACGACGTAACGAAGTATGTTGTATCGAGAACGCGCAAGACATCGGGTTGGAAGAACACCGTGTTCCTTGAAACACTGTCGGATCTCGAAGCACTGAAAAACTCCGGAGGCTCCGACATCAAAGTATGGGGAAGTTCGAAGCTCGTACAACTGCTACTCAACAACGACCTGGTAGACGAACTCTGGCTGAATATTCACCCGCTCACCCTCGGCAGGGGAAAGAAGTTGTTTGACGATGGCCCGATACCGGCAACATTCAAGTTGATGGAGAGCACTGTCACATCAACAGGAGTGATCATCGCTTATTACAAACGTGATGGTGAAGTGAGGATCGGCACGATAGGACAGACGCAACCGGAAAAGGCAACGCACTAATATTGAATTAACCGGGAAGAGAATACTCGAACACATAGAAGTGTTCTTTTCCTACCTGGTTGATCGTAAATTTTCCTTCCATTCCTTTCAGCTCGCCGGTGCTGCAACCTGAAGCAACATTGATAACCAATGAATGCCCGGATTTCGACATCGTGCCGGTGTGTATCAATAAGAACGACCCGGTCTTGCCCTGGAGCGTTCCCGCGATAGCTTCCATAGCAATGTAACATGCAGCTCCATCTTCGGTTCCTGCAGTATGCATCTCGAACTTGCTCGTTGCATCCAGGTCACCCTGGAATACTTTCTGTACCAGGTATGTACCCATGTTGAAATCGCCAACCTGGCTTCTTTGGCCCTGCGGTGTGGTGCTAACTGAAAATGATCCTGTGGCTGTAAATGTGCTCATACCGGCAAGGTACGACGGATTTTCACGAAGAGGTTTTAGAAAGTTGCTATTAAATCGTGTTTACTCGATACAAGTTTATATCGGCTTTCACTTTCACCAACGTGTTGAGTGTCGCTAACTTCACCTGACACAACCCCAACCAATCCATCATGGCCTTAATCCCCAAAACCCAACAGGGTTTCCTGCGTGCATTCGTGCGCATGAAAACCATCCTGCCTGTCATGTTCCTGTTGTTGATAATGTCATCGTGCGTTAAAGCAGTCTTTAACGCAATCAAGACCGGAACGTCACTGCATTATGTAACGTCAGTGGACAATCTTCACATCGATGATAAGTTTACCGGGCTTGATGACTTCATCAAAAGCCAACCTGGTCCGGTGGCCAATGTTTTAATGATCCACGGGCTAACGAATAAAGAACCGCGACACTTTGATTACCTGGTGGAGCGGCTGGCATACAAGCTTCGATTAAAACTCGACGCCAGCAAGAAACAACTGATAGATTCCGGAACTACGGAGATCCCAAGACAGAGATCATTCGGCTACGGAAAATGGGAACTCTATCGCTGGCACTTTACGGCCGACGATTATCCAAACAAAGACATCAACTTCTATTTTATCTATTGGTCACCGATCACGCAACCCGCCAAAAAATTTCTCCTTCAATACAACAAAACAGATTACAGGACACGCCTTGCAGTGATGTTTAAAGACAGCCTGTTCATCAACCTCTTCGGCGACCTTGCCTTGTTCATCAATGCTGATTATAAGTCGGAGTTGTATAGCTGCTTCACTACATCATTAGATCACATAAAAGGACCCACTGCCGTGGTGGGAAGTGGCTTTGGTGTTCAAATGATGTTCGAAGCGGCGCAATTCAAGTTGTTTGAAGAAGCGAAACGAAGGGGAATGTCAACCGCAATACAAATAAAGAAAGACAGTCTTGCACAGGAGAAGCAGGGCATTGGCGTGCATGAGCAAACACGTGGAATGATCGAGAGGGAAAAGTTGGCATACAACAAAGACAAGAACAGTGAGAACACGATTCCATACTACGACATCACGAAGATCTTTCTGATCAATAATCAATTGCCGTTCACCGGCATGCTGACATTGAGTCCCGAAACACCTGCAAAGGATGAGTTATTGAATCGACAGATGTATTGGGCGATGTCGAAGTTTATGACTTACAGTAACAGGCTGCATCCGCAAAGACCGATCAGGGAGATCGATGTCGTTTCGTTTTACGATCCCAATGATCCGTTTGGATACAGGCTTCCTCCATATGGCGATAGCATTAAGGTGACGAATGCATCTGTAAACACTGCGGAATACTGGATGATAGATCCCCGAAAGGCGACTGATTTTATTATGCCCAAGATCAAAAGTCCGAAGATGCGCAAGCTGGTGATCGGAATGATCGACCAGGAAAATAACGAACAGAAGATCCTAACAAATTTCACGGGTCCGGCCGAACAATCGAGAACAGACTTCAGGATCATAAGCGCGATAGCATCGGGTTCGAAATATCCACTTACTACTATGAAGCCTGCTATTGAAACGCAATACCCGCGCGATATCGATCCCAAGGCAAGAGAAGAAAAAGCCGATTTTATAACAAGGCTGAAAGCAAGTATTGGCGAATCACTCATCACGAAGATCAAAGATCATCTCACGGTAACTCCGAGCAACCTGCCATTTGCCGAACCATCCACTTTTAAGGACTGTGTTCCCGATATCATTCGTGCAAAGGCATTCAAGGGCATTGATGCCTCCGTCGGTAACAACAGCCTTACACAGATCATGACAATTCACGGTGTGGGGCCGCAGGAGCCCGATCATTTCGATGGACTCACCAATGCCATCGCAGAAAAATTAGGCTTCTATGGGCGGCCTCTCCGCGTGAAAGTTGCATGCGCCGGTCTTCCTGATTGTGGCAATGTTGGACCAATCAGGAAAAGTAGTTTTCTCGGAACAGTAAAGATCCATGAATACGAAGGGACCTATGGCAAAAAGCTGATCATCTATAATGTATACTGGTCGAGCATTGTGACACCGGCAAAACAGTGGCTCGACTCACTGTCTATTTATGATGAAAGTTCAGTTGTTACACGGATGATCAAAAAGTTTTTGATCAACGACGGGTTCACCGACATCGAAATGACATTTAAGCAATACCGCGATTATGTTGAGTCGACTATTGAAACAGCTTACAAAGAAATGGATAATGATTTTACCAGGCCTGGATATGTGGGAGGACCCCGAAATACTTACTACATCACCGGAAGTCTTGGAACAAAATTGTTGTTGGATTTTCTAAAACGCAACAGGCATTATCTTCAACCAGTTTCTGATGTGCAAAGCCGCACCAGAACATGGTTTATGCTGACCAATCAATTGATCATGACAGCGTTTAAAGATATCGAACTGAAAAAAGATACAGTACAAAACAGTCACATCAGGCACGATTCAATCACTTACGAAGACTTCTATCAACAGGCATTTGGTGTTACACTGGATTTGATCGAGGATAAGCAATCTCCGTTCGACATCGTTGCCTTCAATGATCCCAACGACTTGCTGAGTTTCGTGGTGCCCGACAGCGTGATGGGAATAGGAGCGGGGAGGGAAAAGATCCATAACAATTATGTGAACCTCGCATCGGGATTCCAGGTAAATATGAATGGCCTGATAAAGTATGTTCGTAAAGCCGATAAGTACCTCAGCAAAAAACACCGGAGTGAATATAACGACAGGATCCGTGCTCTTGAAAAGGTGGCCGAGAAGGCAAAGAGTAACAATGATCAACCACTGTATGTTGCGCTCTGCGAGGAGATCGATATGCTGAAGATTGCCTGCGCACGTTTTTCGCAAGACAAGACATTCAATCCTAAAACCCGCGCGGCTACTGATAGCGATATCCTTGAACTATTGACTGCCGATCCGGCCAAACGCGACAAAGAGCTCGGTGAAAAACTGCTGGAGAAGAAAAAGTTATATCTCTCGAACTTATACCTGGCAGATTCCTCTTATGATCGTGTCGATAAAATCCATAATCAATTGCTGGCAAAGTATAGCAGTAAACAGGTGATCTCCGATAAAAGTATGAGACGTTTATATCAGCCCGGTCTATTGATGTCATCGCTGAGAAACATCAGTAATAATTTTCTATTCCAGGACTTTGTCGTCGACTTTGGAACTGCACACGTGGGCGCCAAGAGCAACAAGGTCGTGTCGGAGCTGATATCGCATGGATTTGAGCCGGCACCGAAGACTGTAAATAACCAGGACCTGTATCACCGTGTTCACAACAAGAGGCAGGATTGACAATTAACGTTGATTTAATGGGTAGATATTTTGCATGCGCTGTTCGGCGATTAAATTCCAGCAGTCTGAACTATTAGATTATTGCTGGTGTTTTCCTGAAAAACACTTAAATAGACAACTTTGTCTATTTATTTAACAACACCCCATGACCAAACAACGAGGGCAGGTTGTAATCGACAAAATACTCGATACTGCCGACCGGCTATTCTACAACCAGGGCTACAACAGCACTGGCATCAACCAGGTAATTGAAGAATCGGACATCGCCAAAGCTTCCCTGTACAAACATTTCGAATCGAAGACCGACCTGATGGTGGCCTACCTACAGCGCTTTCACCAGGGCTGGTTCGCACGCCTCGAAGCATACGTCGCCAGGGTGGCGGACCCCAAACTGAAACTCCTTGCTGTACTCGACTATCATCGCGAGAGGCAGCAACTGCGCGAGTATGGCGGTTGCCCATTCATCAAAGCGAATAATGAGGCAGGCATGAGCGACACCCGCATCCTTTCGGAAATACAAAACGCGAAAGCTCGCGTGAAAAAATTCATCGGAAAGCTCGTAGCGAAATCCGGCCACAGGAAAATACTGACCAACAAAGAACTGACTGAAACTATTTTCCTGATGACAGAAGGAGGAGTAGTGGCCGCTTCGGTGTTCAAAAAACCTGCCGACTTACAGGCAGCGAAGAAAATCATTCAAAAGCTTATCTGATGACTCAATCGAGAAATAAGTGGCTGGAGCTTGCTATCGTTCTGTCTGCTCCTCTGCTTTCTGTTATCGACGTGTTTATTATTAACGTAGCAATACCTGCTATCAAAAAAGGTGTTCATGCTTCCGACGCCGAAGTGCAACTCGTGATCGCTGGATACTTACTTGGCTACGCTGCATTCCTGATAACGGGCGGACGTGCCGGCGATCACTTCGGGAGAAAGAAAGTTTTCTTTTGGGGAATGCTCGCGTTCACGATCGCCTCTTGTTTGTGTGGACTTTCGATGGATGCGTTCCAACTTAATGTTACCAGGTTCGTGCAGGGCTTAAGTGCATCGTTCATGGTGCCACAAACGATAGCCTTCATACAGGTATTGTTCACCGATCCAAAGGAACGTTCGAAAGCTATCGGTATGTTCGGGATCACGCTGGGGATCGCTGCAGTGATCGGCCAGGTAATGGGCGGATATTTATCGGACACTCATTGGGCAATCGAAGGCTGGCGTTTGATCTTCTTTATCAATCTTCCCATCGGTATCGTAACACTTTGGGCAACTCACAAGTATGTGGGCGAGACAAAAACGAATCACGGCAGTAAGTTCGACTACACCGGTGTTGTGATCCTGACGATAGCGTTGTTCTGCCTGATCTATCCATTGATTGAAGGGCGCGAGCAGGGGTGGCCGTTGTGGAGTATAGCTTTATTGATCATGTCGGTTGTTGGATTCGCGTTCTTTATCCGCAATCAGAAACATAAGCTCGACAACAACGAAAACCCTCTGGTGGATATAAACCTCTTTAAGATCAAAGACTTTAACATTGGGTTGATCGCTGTTCTGTTCCACTTCATGTTACACACATCCTACCTGTTATTGAGCGCAGTGTATTTACAGAACGGACTGGGTGTTTCGGCTTTAGACTGCGGACTGTATTTTATATTACCGGGCATACTCTTCACGATGTCGTCGGTGCTGGCTTCGAAGTTTATTCTGCGTTATGGTAAACGAGTGCTCCAGGCGGGCGCGCTGTTTATGGCCCTGACTTTCGTATTGCAGATACTGTTTCTAAAGCCGGGCGTACCGGTATGGGCAATTGTTCTATTGATGGGAGGGTGGGGCCTGGGAAATGGTCTTGTGCTTCCGTCGTTGTTGAACATTGCGTTGAAGAGCGTTCCGGTGCAATATGCAGGAGCTGCGGCGGGTGTCTATTCTACGTTCCAGCAAACAGCTTCGGCGCTGGGTGTGAGTATTATCGGCGGCATCTTCTTCTACTTTTCCCGCGACGGGTGGCAGGTTGCTTACACCGCAGGCATCATCGCGATATTAGTGTGCGTGGCATTCGTGTACCTCATGTTGTACATATTGCCCGATCGAACCCGCGTATTATCGGGGTTATAAAAAGTATTTGCCTGCCTTCAAAAAAAACTAGCTTAGGGGTTTGTTTGTATTCAATCCCCGCCTCTGATGCGTTTTGCAATCACCCTAGTCCTTGCTTTCCTGGTTTCACTAAACCTGTCGGCTCAAAAGAATAAACGTACCAACTATAAATTACTCTGGAAGATCTCCGGCAATGGATTGAGTAAGCCTTCGTATTTGTTCGGTACGATGCACGTGCAGGACAAGCGTGGCTTCGATTTCAATGACTCAGTGATCGCCAAAGTTATCCAGTGCGAGGCATTCGCCATGGAAGTCCATCCGGATTCCATCACCCGGTTTATAACGTCACTCATTTTCAACGAAGACAAAGCGCAGACGATCAAGAGCCTGATGACCACGAAGGAGTATGCCTTGTATGATAGTCTGTTGAAAAAGAAAACGGGGTTATCATTAAAAAATTTCAGCACCGTAAAACAGGCCAAGTATTTTGTTGAACAACATGGTGTAAAGAAAGATAAGAGCACGTTCCTGGATGCATGGCTCTATAATATTGCGCGGGAAAATGGAAAGTCGATCACTGGTCTCGAGAACATTGATGTTCAGATGAGACTTTTCCAGGATGAAGATTCGACGGAGCTCGAAGATTTCAAGGCGTCACTGAGGTCCGAGTCCGCAGGCGACAACACCGTTCAAACGTTGTTCAACCTGTATTACGATGGCGATGTTGAGATCATCGATAAGTATGTGAGATCAATCTCACAACCGGGTAAATTCAAAAAAATGGTTGTCGATCGGAACATCAACATGACCGACAACATCGTTCGTGAAATTCACAAGCGCACGGTCTTCATGGCCGTTGGCGCGGCGCACCTTGGCGGTGAGAAGGGCATTGTGAATTTGTTAAAGCAAAAAGGTTATACCGTTGTTCCTGTAACGGCGCCATTCAGTGGAACTGCCTCGAAGTACAAATTCAAGGGAACGACGCCAGGGGAGTGGTTCAATTTTTCATCGCCCGACGGAGGATATGCTGTCGAGATGCCGCAACAGCCGTTGCCCTTAGACATGCCCGGAGTTCCGATCAAGTTCCAGGCTTCACTCGACATAGGCACTCTTACGATCTACATGGCCGCACATCTTCCCCTGGGACTTGTAGTTGAAGATCAGGCCGCATCGAAAGCACTTGATAAAATGGTTTCGAACATGTCGTCATCACAGAAGGTCACGAACGTGAAAAAGATCACGATGGATGGCTACGAAGGGAGGGAGCTTGAAACACTCGCCGGCGGTCACATGTTCAAAGTGAGATTTACTATTTGTAAGTCGAATGCTTACATGCTGATGGCCGGCCCATCAAAAGAAAGTGCCAACTCGCCGGACGCAAAAAGATTTCTCTCTTCACTGAAGATCATGAAACCTGTGAACGCTGGTGTCGAGCATCTCGTAAGCAAGGAAGGTGCTTTCTCGGCCGATATGCCCGGGAAGGTTACGAAGCAGGTTACTACTCCAACGGATCCGAATTCGGGGAGACCGCTCAAGATCAGTGTGTTCTTCAGTACCGATAATAACACCGGCTCGTCGTATCTCGTCAGGTATAATGACTTCGAAGGAGGTTATGTATCGAATGACGATAGCACTTACATCGCTGCAATTCTGCAATCGGTAGACGAGAGGATGAAGGGTGTGGATCTATCGGTCGACGAAATCGACTTTCGTGGATACGGGGCTTCTCACTTTAGTTTATCAAACGCCGAACGTACAGCGAAGATAGAAGGGATCGTGACGTTGCGTGGAGAGCGATTTTATTTGCTGATGAACACTCACGCAAGCGGCGCAGATGGAGAAAAGGATGGGAAAGCATTTTTTGATTCGTTTAAGTTTGAACAGTTTGACAAGCCAGCATTAAAAGATCTTTCATTCCCGGAAGGCTTTGCTCTGAAGGTCCCGACAACATTTGAAGCCGACAGCACAGTTTCGCGCTCCACTGACGAGACTATCTATTCATTTGTCGACCATCTTTCAGGCATGACCTTCCTGGTTTCTGCGGAGACCTACGAAAAATATGAACAGAGGGATCATATCGATTCTCTTTTCGCAGCGCTGAAGAAGAAATACTCGGAGACGATGAATGATGTGTCGTCGGTGAGAGATTCGACGATTGCGGGCAAACTTCCAACACATGAATATCTACTTCAGTCTGAGAAAGATAATTCGATTGTACGAGTGCGGGCGGTGCTTGCGGGAGACATGCAGATCTCACTTTGGGGTTATATACCAGCGCACGAAGATCTAACGCTTCCCGACGACATCTTCGATTCATTTAAAGTAACGCACACTTCCGATTGGAGCATCTTAACAGATAAGACTGACCTGATCCTGGAAGGAATTACATCGGCCGACAGTGCCGGGAGAATGAGTGCAAGGTCGGCGCTGGGAAGGCTGAGGTATAAGAATAAATACATTGAGCCGTCGAAGATCTATGCGGCATTGAAGAAAAGTTACCCCGACGATGGTGAGTGGTATAGTATGAGGTCGTTGCTTTTCGAGATCCTGGCGAAAATCAACGATAAAACCACACAGGGTTTTATTGAAGAGATCTATCCCACACTACCTGACTCAACCGTGCTACCTGATAAGGCGTTGGCTGTGTTGACATCTTTGAAGACGCATGAGTCGGTGAGGAAGATGGCCGACCTCGTTGCTGCAAGCAAATCAGATAAGAGGTTTAGCAGTTATAATGTTTTGTATCCACTTACGGATTCGCTTGAATTATTGAATGACGTAGTGATCGATCTTTTGAATTCACGAACGAAGTTTGAGTCGACCTGGGAATTATATCATGTGATCAGGGCAGCACTCGACAGCAACTTGTTTACAACTGAACGAAGAAGTGAAGTGATCTCGATGATGACTGACATCGCGGAGAAAATTGCAAATAGCCCGGCGTCATCAGAGAAGGACAACTACTATGAAGTCCAGGAAGAATATTCGGTGATACAAACGTTGTCGAGCATTCCCTTCACTCCGCAGATAGAACGTATCGTAAGAAAGTTTGCGGAGAAAGATAATGAAGACAACAAGTTTTTATGCGTGCAGCTCCTGCTGAAAAACAATGTAAACGTTTTGGTTAAGGACATTAACTGGCTTGCGTCGAAGCCAACTATACGCCTCTCGCTCTACGAAGAGCTTGCTAAGTACAACAAGCAAAAGCAGATCAGCAAGAAATACACAACCGAGAAGATGCTTGCAGAGAGCGAAATATATGACTACATGGAAGACGATGACGAGTACCCGAGTTCCGTTCGTTTCCAGAAGGAGAAGTATGTTATCGCGAACGGGGAGAGGAAGAAGATCCTGATATTCACCTGCCGCTACGACGAGGGCGAGGGAGGATTTACGGCTATCGCAGGCCCGTACGCTCTCAAGTCGAAAGCATTCATACGCGGTGAAGCGACGGGTTCGCTTTGGGATGAGTATAAAACTGATAAAGAACTCAATGAGAAGTTAAAGGAATATTTGGAGAAGAGGGGGATGAAGCTGGAGTGAGGAGAGAATTAGCCTTCCGGAAAATATATAGATTATTAAAAGAAAAGAGAAAGAGGCATATCCATTCCCGGTCGCTTCTTCAGTTCGGTTTGCTTCATCGCAAGATCGAATTTCTGCTGAAGATTGTTTAACCAATCTGTATGTTGCAAAGCTAAGAACTCGATTATAGGACCGATTGATTCTTCTTTTCGTGTTCGTTCTAACGCCTCGATGTATTGAACTTTACTTTCTGCTTTGACTACTGTGAGGGGTTGTCCGTGATAAGCTTGAATGTAATTCATTAGCAGTCTTGATACACGTCCATTTCCATCGGTGAAAGGGTGGATGTTAACAAGATCGAAATGCGCTGAAAATGCAAGAGAATGAATCTCCTCTACGGTACTTACTTTGATGATACGTTCCTGAAGTGATTCGGTTAACACATCAACTGATACCGGAACCTTGTCATAATTCATGAAGTAACTGCTACCGGCTGTGACGTTGACTTTCCTAAAGTCACCTGAAGTTTCCTGTGTTGTTCCGAGGACTGAATGAACTTCCCGACCGGTGCGATGCATGACGTGGGAAGCGATCTCTTTGATAAAGGGGGGATCAATTCCCCTTTTTTGTTCCGCAGCCGCCAGGACGAATTTGAGGGCTTCATGATGATCGATTACCATGTCATGAAAATAGTGTTCCTTACCTCCTGTGCTTATTCCATCTTTAATAAGAAGGGACGCTTCGTTGAGCGTAAGGGTAGATCCTTCGATCCTGGTACTGTGGGCAGTTATAGCGATTTGATTAAAGTCCCCGATATTGAGAGCTTTTCCAGCAGTAGCCAGATACAGACTGTTCACACGTTGAAACTCCGCCCAATCGATCATCAGTCAAAGTTATGAATAAGATGAGTTGAATCGTAGTTTTTCTATTTAACATAATATAAATTATATAACAGAATAATATGATTTGAACTGGGGCCTCCAATGTGGATTTTCCGGCTTTTTCTGCATGCGGGCCTGCCAACTGCGTGGCCCATTTGGCTCAACTCTCGGTGAGGGGTTAAAACCCACAGCTCACGGATTGAATTATATATCCTTTAAAAAGGTGGCGATGTAATCAAATTCCGGTGCAGGTTTTTAACCCCGCGGTGAGAATAGATCAGTTAACTTATGGGAATTGATTACTCCTGAAGGCCATCTGGCAATTCGCCGCGAAGGCAATCGCAACAAACACAATGATGTAAAACAGTCTTCTCATCATATTTATCGTCTTACCTCCCTCCCAACATCTTCATCAACGCCACCGCCTGGTTGTACTTCTCATTCTTCGCCCCGAAAAGCAACGTGAGATTCCTGTGCTGATCTCTCAACGCAATCAATTCCTGTATCCCCACCGACCCCTTCAATTCCAAACGATATCGCGACACAAACTCATTCCACTTCGACTCATCATGATCGAACCACTGACGCAATGTCGTCGACGGCGCCACTTCTTTCAACCAACGATCTACATGAGCTCCAGCCTTCGCAACACCACGCGGCCACAAACGATCTACCAGCACGCGATAACCATCGGACGGAGAATATGGATCGTATATGCGTTTAACACGGATCATAATCAATCACCAGAACACTGTGTACAACACTGCGAGTATCAGAATAATCACCACCGATCCAACAGCGAACGACGGAGTAACCCGAAGCATGCTGGATTCAAGAGTCACAAGTTTATGTTCCGTTCTCGATGGCCTCAGTAAACTTACAATCACCATCACCGCGATGATGATCGCGAACGTGATGGACATGCGATCAAGAAACGGGTAAGCAGGATACATGAATTTCAATGCCGTCGAGATCGGGATCGTTAGCAATGTTCCGGTCAACGCCGCCGCAGATGTCGTTCTCTTCCAGAAAATTCCCAGTAAGAAAATTGCAAGAACACCCGGTGACACAAAGCCAACATATTCCTGTATGAACTGGTATGCCTGGTCGAGTGTCTTCAACGTTGGTGCAATCAAACCCGCAATCAGCATCGAGACTACAACCACCCAACGTCCAATGATGATGATCCTGCGCTCACTCACATCTTTATTAATGTACTTCCTGTAGATGTCGAGCGAGAAGATCGTCGAGATGCTGTTCGCCTTTCCCGCCAGCGACGCAACGATCGCTGCCGTCAACGCCGCAAATGCCAGGCCTTTCAATCCTGGTCCCAATAAGTTCATCAACGTCGGGTATGCATGATCGGGCTTCAACACGCCCTCACTGTTGAGCATTTCCGTCTGGAACATGCCGTTCTGGTGCATTACATACATGGCAATGCCAGGTAACACTGCTATGATCGGTATCAATAGTTTCAAAAAAGCCGCGAACAAGATCCCGCTTCGTGCCGTCTTTAAGTCAGCGCCCAACGTGCGCTGGATAATATATTGATTGCATCCCCAATAGTTCAGGTTGTTGATCCACATCCCGCCAATCAAAACCGACAACCCCGGAAGATCCGAGTAGTATGGATGATCATCACTAAAGATCATGTGAAAATGAGAATCTGCTTTCGCCCTAAGTATCGACAGCCCTTCGAACACTCCCCCACCCGTTCCAACTTTATCCGAAAGCATCGTCAACGCCAGCCAGGTAGTCACCAGTCCGCCGATGATCAATACAGCAACCTGTATCACATCAGTATAACCAATCACCTTCATACCACCAATCGTGAGTATCACCGAAAAGACGATCAACCCCCAGAGACAAAGTGTGAACGAGAATCCCGAGATCGTGCTGACCGCAATAGCACCCAGGTATAAAATAGAAGTGAGGTTGACCAACACGTACAGCGCGAGCCAGAACACAGCCATGGTTGTGCTCACTCCATCGTTGTAACGAACCGCCAGGAACTGCGGCATGGTGTAGATCTTATTCCTGAGATAATACGGAATAAAAATAACAGCAACGATGATCAGCGTCGCCGCGCCCATCCATTCGTAAGTCGAGATTGCGAGCCCAAGAAGAAATCCCGAGCCCGACATTCCAATAAAATGCTCCGCAGAAATATTCGATGCTATGATCGATGCACCGATCGCCCACCACGTTAATGATCCCTCTGCAAGAAAGAAATCTTTCGCATCCGATTCATTTGATTTCTTCTTCTTGTAAATGCGATATCCATACCACGCTACGACAACAAAGTATAGCAGGAAGACGACGACATCTCTCGGACCGAGAAGACCCACTCGTTAGAATTTCAGCGTGGCCGGCAGATACTTCGCCACGAGATCTTCATAATATGGACGTAACTCTTTCCAATCGGGAGGATTGGGATTCTTTGAATAGAGATCGTAAGGATTGAACAACTTCACCGACTTGAACAACTCGCGATCGTGATCATCCATTAAATGATCGTAAGCATGTTCGCGATGTTGCGCATAGAATGAATGATAACGCAGCATGTAAAGTCCTTGCTCAGGCAAGTTGTCTTTCACCATTTGATATACATACTCGTCATGCCCCCACGACATGTGCACGTTGCGCAGGCCACAGTTGGGAGTATAAACTCCGTATTTGGTATTATACTTTTCGTTGGTGAAGTCGGGATTGTTCTTGAAATACTCCGGATAAACGATCTTGTCGGAATAAGCGCAACCAACGGGGAACGTATCCCCTACTACTGCCCACTGCGGTTCGCCGAAAAGGCAAAGCACTTTGCCCATGTCGTGAAGCAGGCCAACCATCACGAACCAGTCGGGATGACCATCGCGGCGAATAGCTTCGGAGGTCTGGAGCAAATGCTGGAACTGGTCGAGATCGGTATCGGGATCTGAGTCGTCTACAAGCTCGTTGAGGAAGTTGAACGCATCCCACACCGGCATCTCCTTCTTATTGAACCTGAGGAATTCGTTACGCTTCTGCATCACGAAATCGTAAGTCTGGTAGGTGTGGTTGAGGCGATAGAATTCGCGAACGGTGTCGCGTTCCGGGTTATCGTAATTGCGGTATTCTTCTTTCGATTTCTCGGTTGTAATACTGTCTGGATCGGGATAGCGCAGCAACAGGTCTTCTTCCCACTCGTCGAGGCTCTTCAGGGGAGCGCTTTCAGATTTGTTGGTCATGATAACAATCGATTTAATGGATGAATTTAAGGAAAATTTATTATGTTTGCAGCGATGATTAACAGACGCGCCGATATTGCCCTTCTCTCCGTTGCGTAAAGCAACCACCGCGTTTTTTTAACACTCTCTATTTCTTTTTTAATCATCAAATCAAATGACGTCTTTAAAAGACTTTGGATGGAATGATTTCCATCAACATAATTTCAATGAATCTCATAACCACGGCGAGCTCGTGGCACGTGTTGTGTCGGTGCAGGGTTTCAAACATCACCTGGTAACAGCTAATGGCGAGCTGGAAGCAGAGCTTGCGGGCCGGCTCCTCTATGGTTCCGAAGCAGAAGACCTTCCGAAAGTCGGAGATTGGGTATGCTACCTCGACTATGGTCACTCGGGTTACATCATCGAGCGTCTGCCAAGGCGAAACATGTTGTCGCGAAAGACTCCTGGCAAGAAAAATGACAGGCAGGTGTTAGGTGCTAACATTGACTACGCAATCATCGTGCAGGGACTCGATCGCGATTTCAACGTGATGAGGCTCGATCGGTATATCACACAGATTGTTGCGTGTGGCATCGAACCGATCGTTGTCTTAAACAAGATCGATCTCGTTCCTGACCCGGATACTTTCGTTCAACTCGTGAATGAACTGAAGCGCGATGTGAAAATTTACTGTTGTAGTACGCTGACCAGGACTGGCATCAGCGCTCTTCAGGATCTTCAAAAAGAAAAGACTTACATCATGATAGGGTCTTCGGGTGTTGGCAAGAGTTCGATACTTAATGTATTGATGAATACCGAATCTCAACAGACCGCTGAGATCAGCGACTTCAACGGAAGAGGCAGGCATACGACAACGTCGCGTGAGTTGTTCATGCTTCCGAACGGCAGCTTGCTGATGGATACGCCTGGCATGCGCGAGTTTGGCGTGACAAGTGAAGATGGTAGTGATGAATTGATGTTTCCGGCTATCGAAGCGCTCGCAGTGAATTGTAAGTATGGTGATTGTTCTCACATGAGTGAAGAAGGGTGTGCTGTGCTTTATTCTTTGGAAACCGGTGTGTTAGATGTTGCTATCTATGAAAGCTTCGTGAAGCTGGTGAAAGAGCAGCGGAGATTTGGGATCAGGGCTGAGGAGAAGAAGAGGATGAATAAGCAGTCTGGGAAGATCTCGAGGGAGACGAATAGTTTCAGGAAGAAGAATAAGTATTAAAGGAGGTCGAGCACAGTTGCAAGGCAAACTTTAACTGACTCCAGGTCCTTTACGGCGAGAACACCAATCTTCTTTTGGAACCGAGCTTCGGCAAAGCAATGAATCTGGAAACAATCGACCAGGCTAGGTTTCTTCAAGCCATTCGTAGCCGTCGGAGTTACTTTGATGTGCCAGTCACGGACTACTTTTTTTGAGTCCGTGATCGGTACAACGATGTGAAGATCAAGGGCTCCCAATTCACTATTGTTAATTATAACAGCAGGTCTTGTTTTCTTGATCTCGTCGCCAACAGATGGCGAAAAACTTACCAACCAGATTTCACCACTTTCCATTAGTCAATAATTTCAATAGCAACGTCACCAAAATTATTTTCGGGATCAGCATAATACGCTTTGGTCTCAGGATCGTTGGCCTGATCTCTCATTCGCTTGTAGATCGCATCCTTATTCTCACGAGCAATCCTCAACTTTTTTTGAAAAGAAGTCTCCTTTTGCACCGCGCGAATCAAAATGCCATCTTCTGTTTCCTCAATCATAACTGTTCTGCCCAGTTTAAATTTCACAATCATTTGTTTTGGAAGGATGACTGCCTGGCTGTTTCCGACCTTTGTAAGTGCCTTTACCATAGCACTAATATACGTTGTTATAACATTGTTATAACTTCTTAGGTGCCGATTTTTTATAAGCAGTATGGTTTTCCGGATCACTCAATCCCTTATGCAGATCAACAAACCCCGGCATCTCCGCTTGTTGTGCAATGATCTCATGAATGTGATCGTTGTTCTCGTGCAGCCATCTTATTCTCTCTTTGAAATGGATAAGGCGCAATACAGATCTCTCGACTGGTTCGTTCTCCATAAATGATAGTGATTAGGGTGAAGAAAGAACCTGGCAGTGGCTGTCAGCGCCAAGGGCTCAAGCGCGTGGGACTTGCACCCACTCCCTGCCAGGTAAATAATGTCGGAGAGAGATTAAACCAGTATGAAGATGGACTCATCTCCGACCCGTGGCAAAGAGAAATATTATGTATGATTAATGAAAAGAGAGAATGAGTGGGTTGTCAGGTTTTCCGTACAATCAAGGACGATTGTTCTGAAAAATAAGTCACCGTAAGCTTGTGCATTGCCCGCGTACACGCTATATATAAAAGACTGCGATCGACTTCATTACTATAATTCTTCTTCGACACACCCGGTATCACCACCTCATCGAACTCCAGGCCCTTCGCCATGTGAACCGTCGTCAACGCTATACCCTGCACAAACGACGTACTGTCGGCGGTGAACAAATGCACATCCGCGATCCGCAACTGGCTGTGAAGCGACGAAGCCTGCTGATGTGTCTTACAGATAATTCCCAACGACTGGTTTCCCGAAGCACGAAATTCAGCAATCAACTTGCGGATCAACTCAACTTCATCCCCTTGCGAAGCAACACCAAGAACCTTCGGCTCTTCACCATGACGCTCCATCGGGATCATATCAGGATTGGGACGAACACTCAACGCAAACTGCGCGATCTCGAAACTCGAACGATAGCTGCGCGTGAGCCTCACGATCTCGCCCTGCGGAAAGATCTCTTCAATCGTGCTGGCCGACGACGCACTGTATGGATTCACAGTCTGGCTGATGTCACCCAGGATCGTCTTGCGACAGAGAAACACTCTCGATAACACAGCATAGTGAATCGGAGTATAGTCCTGCATTTCATCCACCAACAGGTGCTTCACTTTATCGTAGCTCGACGTTCCTTCCAGCCTGATCTTGCAATAGATCAACGGGAATACATCGGCATACTCGAGACCATCACCACCGTACGACACCAACATGTCTTTTCTATTCAACCAGGTATAGAAATCGCGATATAGCTCCATCGTACTGCCCACCTTGAACATGCGTGGCACTGCATCCCAAACCTTCTGCTTCTCGCGACCGCCCAGTTTCCTGTTCACCATTCCACGCAGGTGCTGAAGAATGTCGGCTATCATTTCAGGAAAACGTTTCATCATCGGCATACGGTGGTATGCTTTAAAACGCTCCATGATGAACGGGAACGGGATCACCTTCCCGGCAACGCGGATCTCTTCCGGCTGGAAATAATTATTCTCAACATGAATAAGATACTGGTTCAGCTTCGCAAGAAATTCGAATGACGATTTGAACCTTATTCTTTCAACAAACTTATCGTCGTGACGATCCAGCAACGCGTAAACCTGCTGGAAGAATGTCTGGAATTTGAATTTACGTTCGAGCAATTCTTCAGCAAGCTCGTCCATGCCGATCTCGGGAATATGCTCCTCTCCTAACTCAGGCAACACATTCGATATGTAATCAGCAAATACTTTGTTGGGAGATATAATCAGTATGTCTTTCGATCGGATAGAGTCACGATAGCGATACAGCAGGAACGCCACACGGTGAAGAGCGATCGACGTTTTGCCGGAACCTGCAACTCCCTGTATGATCATCACCGGCGCGGTCTCGTTGCGGATCACAGCGTTCTGATCGCGCTGTATCGTTGCAACAATGTTCTTCATGCGATCGTCAGACGACTTACTGAGTTCCTTCTGGAGAACTTCGTCATGAATGTTAAGCGAGTTCTCGATCATGAACTCCATGCGTCCATCGCGAATACGATATTGTCGCTTGAGACTGATGTTGCCCTTCACAAGACCCGACGGCGTTTTATATTCCGCCGGACCGAGCTCATAGTCATAGAACATCGAGGAGATCGGTGCACGCCAGTCGAATATCAATCCCTTGCGCGTAATGTCGTCGGTGAAAGAATGGATGCCGATGTAGATCGGTTGTGGTGTGAGACTCTTGATAGAGAAGTCGATCCGTCCGAAGTATGGTGATACGATCAGCTTATAGATCTTCTTGCGAATGATAACGGCATTCTCGCCGGTGCCGGCAATGCGATTGATCGACTGGTCGGCGGCAACCATGTCGGCTTCGTCCATACCCGACTGGAATTCGTGGATGTATTCTTTATTTGCGCGGAGTTCTTCAGAAAATTCCTTTACCCGTTCGTCGACCCGTTTGAGATTCAACGTCAGTTTCTCTTTGATCTCCTCCAGGTATTCTCTCTCGTCGCCTTCTGTTTCGTTGATCATTATAAACTATTAACGTACCATGGTGTTAAACAATTCTTCAAGCATCGTGCCCGCATTCTCACAAAGACCCGGGTGTACTTTCGAAGCCTGGATCACGGTGCTCCTTGAACCCGTGAGCCATCGAAAACGTTCGGGCATCGACAACTTTCCGATCTCACCACTATCGCCGGTGGCTGCACATATTTTACAAAAAGCTTCCAGGTGTTGACTTATCTCCTCAATACTGATATTTTGATTGAACGCATTCAATCTCTTCCGATCGACGGCATATTTCATTTCCAGGAAACCCTGGGCTTTACAATAAAGGATCACACCAACGTTGATGAACTCTTCCCGTTCTACCAGCGGAACGATCCTGATTGTTGCGTATTCAAACAAGTCGCCCTTCTTCATAACGATGCCTCTTTTGTAAATTCATCGGAATAATTCAAACGACTCTCGAAGAAATCGACATAAGCGCTTCGGTCATGATCGAGCCATGCAGCAGGAACCAGGTTTACGAGATCTTCAAATACTTTTCTGTTCAGGATCTTCTTAAAAGATGCGTTCACTTCATCGAGCTTTGTAGCCCGCGACAATAACACATGTTTCTTGATTTGCGGAAAAGGTTTAGCCCCACCATTAAATGATTCCCAGTTGTGATGAAAATATAAAGCGGCTCCGTGATCGATCAGCCAAAGATCGCCTTTCCACATCAGCATATTTGTATTGCGGGCCGTGCGGTCTACATTCATCAGCAAGCTATCGAGCCAAACGATCTTCGACGCGAGTAATGAATCTACTTTATTGATAATGGGATCGAATGTAATGGCTTCCGGTAAATAGGCAAGAGCGAGGTTCAAACCGGTGCTGGCTTTCAAGAGGTCCTGGATCTCTTCGTCGCCTTCCATGCGACCGAATGATTCGTCGAGTTCCGTAAACACAATGATCGGCACTTTGAGCTCCAGTCTGCGGGCCAATTCTCCACCAATCAACTCGGCAATGAGTGCCTTCACGCCCTGCCCTGCCCCGCGAAACTTCATTACATAGAGGCGCTTGTCGTCGGCTTCGATAATAGCGGGTAACGAGCCTCCCTCGCGAAGTGGCGTGATATAGCGTATGACGTTGACAGTCCTTATCATTAAGCGCGCAAATTACGGAAATCGCGGCGATCTAAGGGCTTTAAATGCCAGGAGCTATGGCGCAGAGTTACACAGAGGCTTCACAGAGTTTTGCAGAGGTTTTATAAGTGCTTGTATTAAGTCTCCGTGCAACTCTGCGCTGCCTCTGCGAAACTCTGTGTCACAGCATGGAACGTTATTACAGTCATCACAACGTAAAATAAAACGTCGCTCCCTTTCCTGGCTCTGCTTCGAACCATACTTTACCGCCATGCTTGCCGATAATTCTCTGCACGACTGCTAAGCCAACACCAGTTCCTTCAAACTCGGTAGGTTTATGAAGTCGCTGGAACAATCCAAACAGCTTACTGGAATATTCCATGTTGAAACCAACACCATTGTCGCGGACATAATAGATAGTACTGCCTCCTTCTGTTTTCGATCCGATATCAACTATCGGCATCTCATTCTTCGACGAGAACTTCACGGCATTGGATATCAAGTTAGAGAACACCGTCCTCATCAATCCCGGATCAACATTCGCCGGCGGCAGTTCTCCAATAGTGAACTTTGCATGTGCGTCGGGCATTAACAACACCTGTTCATCGATAGCCTGCTGCGCGATATCAACCATGCTGGTTTTCCGGATCGTTGCCGACGTGCGACCAAGTTGAGTGAAGGTCAGAAGGTCGTCGATCAGCCGGCCCATGTGCTTCGCCTGCGTCGAAATGATGCCCACAAGCTTTTGACCTTCTTCGTCGAGTAAACTCTTATAGTCTTCCGAAAGAATTTTTGAATAGCCGTGTATCACTCTCAATGGTACCCGCAGATCGTGAGCGGCAGTGTAAGTAAACGACTCCAGCTCTTTATTGAGCGTCTTCACTTGTTGCTCCGCCTGCACGCGCGCGGTGATGTTCGAAGAGCACACGGTAACGCCGATCACGTCGCCGGTGGAGCTAAGGACCGGGTTATAAAAAGTTTCGTAAACGGCCGGGTGTACAGTGCCATATTCTTCGATAGAATGATGTGTCTCACCCAAGAAAGCACGATCGCAATTGGCCTTCGCCTTAGTTCGGTCCGACTCTTTGGTAATGCTGTCGAACAGGCTCATACCCTGTTTTACTTCGGTACCATATGCGTAAGACGTTGCGGAACGAAAGGCGCTGTTGAAAGTGCGGTAAGCGTAACCGCGATCAATAGAGAAGAGTAAGATGTCTTTCTGACAATCGAGCGATGCCTGGAAGAACTGTCGGTCCGCGTCCTGCATTTGCCCAAAATAAAAAAAAAATCAATACGCTGAAGATTTTTGCGGCACGCAACTGCGGGCGCATGCGAGAACTCATCTTCGAAGTAGCGACGGAAACAGAAGGCGTCGGAGCGGGATGACATCTCCGAAAGGCACGTCCAACCGATCGAACTATTCACTCCTCAGTGACTGTGCAGGATTTGTCCTCGCAGCGCGCAACGCCTGCGAGCTCACAATGATCAAAGCAAATATCAGCGCCACCGCCCCCGTTGCAGGGAAGATCCACCACTGAACTTCTATGCGATACTGGTATTGCTCCAGGTACTGGTTAAGCAGCCACCATGCCGCCGGCGAAGCAATAACGAATGCGATCACAACAAGCACAGAGAAGTCCGTCGTTATTAATCTTAATAGTTGTGTTACACTCGCTCCCATCACTTTCCTGATCCCCATCTCCTTCGTTCTTTGTGCTGCAATAAACGACGCGAGCCCGAAGAGTCCCAACCCCGTAATGATCATCGTAAGCGCGGCGAAGATGCTGGCTAACCTGCTGGTGAGATTGATCTGCGTAAACTTCTGCTGAAACGCATCGTCGGCGAATTTGAAATCGAAAGGATATGAAGGGCTATAAGTCTTAAAGATCGTTTCGATCTTCTTCAGAGTTCCAGGCAATGAATTACCGGGCGCCAACCTGATCGTAACAGCGCTCACCCAGTCCGGCGCAAAGCCTACTACAGCCGCAGCTCCCGATGCATCGTAAGGCGAACCACTGATGGTATTATCTATAACACCGACGATCTCCGACTCAACGCCATTAAACACTTTGATCTTCGAACCAATAGGATCTTTCAGACCCATCAAGTCAACCGCCGCACGATTAACGATTACCGCAGTCGAATCACTCTTGAACTCCTCTGAAAAATCGCGGCCCTCCAGCAACTTCAATCCCATCGTCTTAACGTAATCATATTCGGTTGCGAGAACCGCCACGTAGTACACATGATCTGCCGGCTTACCCGGCCAATCGACAGGGCTCCATGAATTCCATTCGGTAATAGCAGTATTCGATTTCGTAACAGACTCCACTACGCCACTTTCCAACAACGCAGTTTTTATCGCGGCATAATTTTTCTTGATGTCGTTACTCGCATTTACGATCAGCATGTTGTCGGGCTGATATCCCATGTCGCGATCGCGCACGTGCTCTATTTGCTGATACACAACAATTGTTGCCAGGATCAGTATCATCGACAATCCGAACTGCAGCGTTACCAGTACCTTGCGGGGAATACTGCCACCACGTATAGTGCCACGTCCTCCTTTCAATACAGAGATTGGTTTGAAAGCCGAGAGATAAAAAGCAGGATAACTTCCTGCCAACACGCCAACTACGGTGATCATGAGCACGCTGCCGCCAATAAACACCGGCGAGAGATACGGAATCGAAAGTTGCTTCGAAACGAGTTGATTATAAAATGGAAGTGCCAGCTGTGCGAAGATCAGCCCCACCACAAATGCAATTGCAGTTGTCAGTATCGATTCCCATATGAATTGTTTTACCAGGTCGGATCTTCGTGAGCCTACACTTTTTCTTACGCCAACTTCTACAGCTCTCTTTTCCGCCCGGGCCGTTGCAAGGTTCATAAAATTCACACACGCAATAAACAACACGAGCCCTGCTATGACGGCGAATGTTTTCACGTACACGATCAGCCCTCCCGACTCCTGTCCGTTCTCAAACTGCGAATAAAGTCTCCATCGTGAGATCGGGTATAGTGCAAATTCTTTTTTGAAATCGTTCTGTCCATGTCGTGCAGGCAGGTCAGCAATCTTCGACTCCACTTCCTCTTTCTTCGATGGATCTTTTAGCTCAACGTAAATCGGGCTCCCCCAATTATCCCAGCGATCGCTGTTTTTCTTCACCCACCAGATCTGCTCATAAAGTTTCCACGACAAAAGAAAATCGAACTTGATGTTGCTGTTAGGCGGAACATCTTTTATTACCGCCGTTACTTTCAACTCTTCGGCGTCATCGAGTCTCACGATCTTATCGATCGCATCTTCGTTGCCGAACAATGCCTTCGCGGTAGATTGCGTGAGCACGATCGACTTCATGTCTTCCAACGCTCCTTCGCGTGTGCCTGTAATAATTGGGTATTCGAAGATTTCGAGGAAAGACTGACTGACGTAGTTACCCGCTCTTTTAATCCCGCTCCTGTTGGTGCTGGTACCGGACGACAGCAAGTGATCGTTGCCCCAGTCGGAGATAGCTGTGTTTGCAATATTCGGATCTTCTTCTTTGATCGCGGCCAACGCCGGTATTGGATTGGCGTTCCACATATTGATCTTCCCATCGTAGTTGGCTTTCACCATCACGCGATAGATGCGATCATATTTGGGCATCCAACTGTCGTACGTAAGTTCATCGTGCACCCAAAGAAGGATCAGCACGGCGCAGGTGATGCCGATAGAGAAACCGAGTATGTTGATCGATGAATAAACCTTGTTCTTCGTGAGCGTGCGAAACGCAATACGGATGTAATTTTGAAGCATAGGTAGGCTGTTTAAACAATTACCGGCCGCTTATCCAAAGGTTGCAGTTAACCGAAAAATAATTTTGGGATCAGGCACAAATTAACCCAGATTAGGGTTCTTCAGGAGATCAATAAATACTTATGAAATACAATCTACTAGGCAACACAGGACTTAGAGTATCGGAACTTTGCCTCGGCACCATGACATTTGGTGGCAACGACGGCATCTGGGCCAACATCGGAAAGCTTGACCAGCAGGAAGTTGACGCTCAATTGAAAACAGCCCTCGACTCGGGAATCAATTTCATCGACACAGCCAACGTATACGCCAACGGCATTTCGGAGCACCTTACCGGCCAGGCCGTCCGCAACATCGGCGCTAATCGTCACGACCTCGTGATCGCCACAAAAGTCCGCGGACGAATGGATGCCGGTCCTAACGGAAGCGGCCTCACCCGCAAGCACATCATGCACCAGGTCGACGAGAGTCTCCGCCGTCTCAACACCGACTACATAGATCTTTACCAGATCCACGGTTACGACGAGCTCACACTACTGGAAGACACCATCGAAACGTTAGACAATCTCGTGAAGAGCGGAAAGGTTCGTTACATCGGCGCCAGCAACCTCGCTGCATGGCATCTTATGAAAGCATTGTCTTATTCCACTCACAATCGTCTTGCGAAGTTTGTTTCGCTGCAGGCATATTACACTGTTGCAGGTCGCGATCTCGAACGCGAGCTCGTTCCGCTCATGCTCGATCAGCAGGTTGGTCTCATGGTATGGAGTCCTCTGGCCGGCGGATTTCTCAGCGGCAAGTACACAAGAAACAGTCAGAACAGCGAAGGCAATCGTCGCGACGCATTCGACTTCCCTCCTGTTAATAAAGACAAAGCTTACGACATCATCGATGTGTTGCAGTCAATCGCTCCTTCGAAGAATGCGAGCGTTGCTCAATTAGCCCTGGCGTGGTTGCTTCACCAACCTGTCGTAACAACAGTGATCATCGGTGCAAAGAAACCCGACCAGTTACTCGATAATCTAAAAGCTGTCGACGTGAAATTCACAGCAGATGAACTGAAGAAGATTGACGAAGTCTCCAGGCTCACGCCAGAATATCCAGGTTGGATGATCGAACGTCAGGGTTTCGACAGGAAGAAGTAAGGAAGTTTATTCCTTTAAGAACCTGAATGATCTGGAATTTATCCTGATCAGATAAATACCTGGTACTAACGACGAAGTGTTAAGTTCGGCACTGCTTTCTGATCCAGGTTGGATAGATACATTTATAGTTTGCCCGGAAGACGACACTAAGTGTACATCTTGAATTTCTTCCTGTTGGATATTCGAGATGTATACTTTGTCTTTCGCAGGATTTGGATAGATCTTGTATTGACCTGGATCTATCACGTCGTCACCTAATCCAACGATCCTCGCACAACCTGCCTTAAGTCCGATGTCAATCTTAAAAGATTGATCCTGCTGGTCATTCGGCCTCTTGAAATTCACAACGTATGATCCAGGCTCCGTTACATAATAGTAACGATTATGCGCACCTGTTAATTCAAAACCATCCTGCGTCCATTGATAAGAGCTCATGTTGGCCGAGAAGCCGAGCTTCACCGAATCTATACCAGGACAAACCACGGTCTTGTTATCAAAGACATATACGTTGCGTTTATCGTGAGCCATGATCCATGTAAAAAAATCTGGTTCACTATAAGCTCTTTCCCATGTGTTGTGCGCAAGATCTTCGTACAGGAATAGCTCTGGATTACCTCCATCGGCTTTGAACGCAGCAACAACGTTCTGTGAAGAACCCGGTGTCGGGTTGTCATCAAGTCCTCCCTGGAATATTCTTATCGGCGTTGTCAACAATGCTTTTTCGGCTCCCGCAAGGTCGTATGGAACTCCCGACATCAACAGGATCGCAGCAAACAGGTCGGGACGTTTTTGTGCGAAGCCCCATGTTCCTTTTGCCCCACCTGAAAGGCCATGCATCGTAATGCGATTAATGTCGGCATGATAACGAGGCACGAGGTAATCCTCGATCAAATGAACAATGTAGTCTTCATTCTGTGTGAGCTGCGCGCTGGACGCATCTGTCCACGATGCGCTATAGCTTACCTGCGGAAACACAACGATACCTGGAAATGCATTAACTGCATTAGGAGCTTTCTTAACAGCAAGCATGTGTTCGTTCCCACCGTTCAACAGCTGCCCGCTGTTGTTGTCGTACTCGGGATCGGTTGGCTGATAATTGAAATTATCCGTCCATACACGGCCCGATTCGCCAGCGCCGTGAAGCATGATTATGACTGGGTACTTCTTCGTATTGTCCTTAATGTTATACCCGGTCGGAAGTATCATCCTGAAATTCAGGAATGAGGATGCGTAATACGGATCGCCATTCGGGCTCTTCCAAAGTGTTGCCTCTGCATACTTCGAATCCCAATCGATCATCGGCATGGGATATTCGTGACAAAGCCTGGAAGGACAGCCGTTATAACCCCGCCAGCTATAACCACTGTCGTAGTGAATAACATCTGCCGTTTGGGCGTGCGAAAGATTAAAGGACAATAACCAGACAACAACACTGAGCCCACTCAGCCGGAAGAACATAATTTTTGCTTAAGACACTAAGCAGAGTGACAAAATCATGCCGGGCGCAATAATTGGTTTTTGCCAAATATTTACCTGTGATAAAAATAAGATGTTGCGATGAGTCTACAAGGCTGTGGTAGAAGACTACGTTGCCTTCGCCTCTTCCTCCAGGTATCTTTTAGCCTGCATGGTGTACAGGTCGGCGTACTTTCCGTTGATCGCCATCAGGTCGCGATGACTTCCCTGCTCGATGATCTTTCCATGCTCCATCATCAGGATCTTATCAGCATTCTTTACCGTGCTGAAACGATGCGTGATCAGTATCACAGACTTTCCTTCCATGTGTTTTTCGAGAGAACGGAAGATCTTTTCTTCAGTCACGGCATCTATCGAAGCGGTAGGTTCGTCGAGAACGGTGATGGCGGCGTTGCGATAGAACATGCGGGCTACGGCCAATCTTTGGTGTTGTCCCTTTGAAAGGTCGACGCCGTCTTTGAACTCTTTCCAGATCAGTTGCTCGTAATTTCCGTCGATGAACTCGTCGGCGCCAGAGTACTTCGCGGAACGTTCGAGGTCTTCGAATTTGGGTGTCTCAGAAATTCTTCCAACTCCGATCGATTCGCGGATCGTGAGATTGTAGATCGGGAAGTCCTGGAATAAAATTCCGATAGCACTCTGCCAGTCGTCGAGCCTCAGATCGCGAAGGTCTACACCATTCACCAGTATTTGTCCTTCGGTCGGATCGTAGATGCGGCACAATAATTTGATCAGCGTGGTCTTGCCTGCTCCGTTCACACCAACGATCGCGATCTTCTCGCCGGGACTGAACGTAAAGTTGAGATTCTCGAGTACGTATGGATTCTCCTTCTCTTCTTTCGGATACCTGAAGGATACGTTCACGAATTCGATCATCGGCGGCTTCGAATAATCGAACGGTATTGCCTCCGGCTTCGAAACAATCTTCGGTCTCACTTCAAACAATTCGAACCAACGCGCCGCATAACGCGATGCTTCTTCCGTCCACGATATCGATTCCACGTAGCCGTTCACTGTTTGATAAAAGCGGGTGTACGTATTGAATGCAAGCAACAACGCACCAACGGCAATCACACCTTCCAGTGCATAGTACGTCATTAAGCCAATGGCGGCAAAAAGAAACATCAGGTACCATAAGCTGAGAAAGCTGTAGTAAGTCGCCTTGCGTTTCTCGGCGCCAATGATCTTCTTGTTGAACTCTGTCATCCTGTCGCCAACCTGTCCTTTCAGCCAACCTTTCAGTTTCAGGAGAATAACATCAACAGCCTTTTGTAGTTGTTCGAAGTGCGAGATCCTGTTGCTGATCACACGATGATCGTCGATGGAGAAGTACCGGATCCTGAATACCTCCATGCTGAACTTGCGATAGAAGAAATACACAGGTGCTGCCGCAAGCACTGCAAACAACACAAGCCATCCACTCAGTCTGAATAAAATTATCATCGACGTAATGATGCCGGAGAAGCTGCTTGCCGATGTAAGTATGAAATCCTGGAGGCTCAGCATACTTCCGGAGCCCCACTCCTGCGCGCTTCGAAGCAACGTCTGGTACGAGTTGCTCTCTATCGTTCCAATGTCCAGGTCGCCCTGCTTGTCGATCTTATACAGGTCGAGACGAAGGTCGAGATCCAAACGAAACTTGGCGCGGAAAAAACCAACGATGTTCTGTGCTACAGTTGGTATCAGGAACGCAAGACCCAGCAGCGCAGCTTGTGGCACCAGGTTAACTACAGTGCTCTTCCCCTGCTTGATCAGTATGATCTCGTCCACAATAGCGGCGAAGCTCGTGAACTGCAGGTAGACGATAGAACCGAGGAAGATGTTGAGGAAAATGAGCGTGGCGAAAACGACCTTATTGGTCTCCCACGCAAAAGTGATGGACTTTAGAGCGACGGAAAATATGTTCTTGCCTTGTTTCTCCACTCGGTAAAGTTACTTTTTTGACAAATACGAAACAAATTGTTAGTTACGCAAAGGATACGCAGAGGAAACAAAGGATACGCCAAGGCTAGCTAATATTCCATTGCGTATCCTTTCGCGCCTTTGCGTATCCATTGCGCAACAAGCCGTCACTTCGGCGTTGTTGGCCGCACCTCAATCTTACTCGGCAACGTCCTCTGGTTCATCTTCAGCAGGTCGACCACTATTTGCCCGAGGTCTTCAACCTGGATCTTCCACTCATCTTCTGGTCCTGGCTTGTGATCGTTGAATTCCGTTGCCACCGAGCCGGGCATGATCGTCGTGGTCTTAATCCCGTGCTTGCGGAGATCGAGCATGACCGCCTGGGTAAAACCCGTAAGCCCAAACTTACTTGCATTGTAGGCGCTCGCCCCCGCGAAGAAGTTCGTTCCCGCAAGGCTCGATATCGTAATGAAATATCCTTTCGATTTCTTCAGCGCTTCAACAGCGGCTTTGATGCTGTAAAACACGCCGGTAAGATTGATGTCGATCGTCTCCTTCCATTTCTCCACACTCAGCTCTTCGATCGAAGCAAAGTGACCAACACCCGCGTTCGCCACGAGGACGTCGAGCGTGCCCCACTCCGAAACTACTTTGTTAACCGCGTCTTCCTGTTGCCTGAGATCGCGGACATCACACTGGATAAATATAACTTTCGCGCTACCGGATTTAGACAATGCCGATAATGTTTCAGCGGCCTTCTTTCCAACCTTCTCGTCACGGCCGGTGATAGCTACGTTCACTCCTTCTTTCAATAATGCTTCGGCGATACCGTAACCGATACCTTTCGTACCGCCCGTTATCAATGCTGTCTTTTGTGTCATTTCCAATCAGAGATTTTGATCTTTGCTTTCAGATCGTGTAAGATGTTGTACAGACCAAAGTAGGTCTTGTTTAAATAAATGGCGTCGCGCACTCCCCTCGCCTTCTTCGACTGGCGAAGCTCTTTCATGTTGGTGAGCTCTTCGCCGAAGCCATACAGTGTTTCGAAGTATTCCTTCTGCGAAAAATCAAACACCTCGCTCCGGAACGGACGACTCAACAACTCAACGAGCTTCGTAAAAAGTTCCATGAAGAATTTCCTATCCTTCGCAGTATCGTCGGGATAAATGAAGTGGAGATCATAGAACACCTTCTCGACTTTCTTCATGTCGTCGAAAAGATTTGGGTTCATCAATTGAAAGTAGGTTTCATAAAAGTCTTTCGGGATCACTTTCACGCAACCAAAATCGATGATACCTAACTTTTGGTCTGGAGTAATGATGAAGTTGCCGGGATGCGGATCGGCATGCACCGCTTTCAACCGATGCATCTGGAAGTGATAGAAGTTCCACATCGCCTGCCCGATCCTGTTCGGCAACGACGCGGCATCAACATCGCCCAAAGGCTTTCCTTCTATCCAATCCATCGTTAAGATCTTCTGAGAAGACAACTCCGGGTAGTATTCGGGAAAAACGAGATCTTCAATGTGCTTGCATTTCTCCGACAACTCGCGGCTTCGTTTCAATTCCAAAACATAGTCTGTCTCTTCTGTCATTCGAAGCTCCACTTCACCGATAAACTCGTCGTACTCTGCGGGATTGAGATTGAACATCGTGAGCGCGATCGGCTTCACCATCGCGAGATCCGACTTAACACTATCGGCAACACCGGGATACTGGATCTTCACCGCAAGCTTTTTACCATTCAACGTTGCCTGGTGAACCTGCCCCATCGAAGCGGCATTCGCTGCATTCTTAGTGAACGAATCGAATAACTCGTTAGGACCTTTGCCGAAATAATTCTGGAATGTTTTTACAACCAACGGGTACGACAACGGTGGTGCGCTGTATTGCGCCATTGCAAACTTCTGCTGGTAGGCTGTCGGCAGAAGATTTTTATCCATGCTTAACATCTGTGCCACTTTGAGTGCACTGCCTTTGAGCTCACTCAGTGATTCGTAGATGTCGCGTGCGTTGTCGTTGTGAAGTTCGTCGCGGCTTGTTTCGGAGTTGACGAGCTTTTTGCTGTAATGTTTTAGATAGTTGGTTCCGATCTTTGCGCCGGTAGCGATAAACTTCGATGCGCGCTGGATCCTGGTGGTTGGAATTTTATCAAATTCTTTAGTGACTTTCTTCACTTCTTCGATTGATATAAAAATTTTGCAAAATCAAATGCCGAGTCGATAGCGCCTTTGCCGATCAGGTCGAACGCGAGGTTGACTGATTTTTCAACGGCTGCGTCTGTCTTTTCGAAGCCGGCAGAATCGTCGTCGCGCCAGTACAACACTATAAACCCGAAATGCATCCAAAAAAGTTGCGGATAGATCTTATCGATATATGGACGTGTGCTGATCTCGCCGTTTGATTTACCCTGGTTCAAGGCTAATGTTATAAAGTCTTCGAACACCGGTTTGAAACCTTTCAGGTAAGAAGGTGTGAGCTCGGGCTTGCGGAAAGTTCCGATCTGCTGAAGTACGAAGCTTCGGTTGTTCTTCAACTCTTCGAGAAGGGCATAATAGAAACTCAGTATCCTCTCGCGGCTGGTGAATGTTGCGAAAGCTTTATCGGATTGTAATGCTCTCGAGGTTTTGGTAATGAATGACGTCCAGATGTCTTTTTCTATTGCATCGAACGAACCAAAATCGGAGTAGAATGATTCTTCCTTGATACCAAGGTCGATGCAGAATTTATACACCGAAGCCGGTTGTTTACCATTCGTAAGAAGGTAGTCGACATATGCTGCGCGGATTTTATCGCTGGTAGAGCCAGGCGCCTTTGAACCGCGTGTGTTTCGTGATTTTTTTGTCGTTTCCATATTGTAACTTTAACAAAAAGCCAGTGACGAAGTTTCGTTTTCGCGGGATTTTATTGTGGACCACCCTTTTTTCCGGTCTTTATGGCGCCGATTGTCATGCCCAGGACACGAAAACTGAACGCGACCGCTCTGCATCGTATTATTTCCGGGTTGGCGAAGTACAGTTGGAGAAAAATCAGTGGCTTGAGGCTCGCAATTCATTCGATGCCTGTCTTCGCAAAGATCACACGTTTGCCGACGCTTATTATTCAAGGGCCATCGTCCACGAGCATTTCGACAGCCTGAACCAGGCGCTCACCGATTATAATATTTATCTCGAATTTCACCCCGATCATCACGAGGCGTTGTTCAACCGTTCACAAATACGCATGCGCCTCGACCAATATGAGCTTGCGAAGAGCGACCTGCAGAAGCTGCTTCGCCTTCCGCGCAGCGGTGAAACAACGCAGGTATTCTTTCGGCAGGATCAATATGCGGGACAAGTCGATAAAGTATTTACCATGCAGGGTGGCGAGAAAGGATATATCTATAATGCTATTGGGTTGGTCGATCTTGAATTGGATAACTACGAAGAGGCGATCAAATATTTCGATTCTGCATTTCTTTCGTCACCGCACGATCCCGATCTCTTTGTTAATCGCGGCATAGCAAAGGAAAGGAAAAGAGATACCGTTGCTGCGATTGCCGATTACCAAAGGGCGTTGATGTTCAATCCACAACATGCTGTCGCAAAACATAACCTGGCAACGATCGGCAAGGGCAAAGACCTGGCGAAGGTTAACGCAGGTCTTTTGGATGAAGCCATTGATGATAGTCCTAATATGCCATCAGCCTATGCGCAACGGGCGTATTCGAATTTTCAGAAGGGTAATTTTGCGAAAGCACTGGAAGATTATGATAAAGCTATCGCGTTAGATGATTCGGAGCCGGAATATTTTCTAGCACGAGGCATGACGCACGAACGACTGAACGATCCGCAAAAAGCTTACGATGATTACTCGGCTGCGATCAAACTAAAAGAGAACTTCGACAAAGCTTACCTGAATCGTGGAAACATTCTGATTAAACTCGAGTTGTTTAAAGAGGCTGTGGATGATTACACCAATGCCATTAAATATTCGCCAAACAATTCATCGGCATATTTCAACAGGGCATTAGCATTTAGTTATTTGAACCAGGGAGAAGTTGCTTGTGACGATCTAATTAAGTCTGCACAACTTGGTGCCAAAGTCCCTTCAGACATCAAACAAAATATTTGCAAGTAATATTGAGATAACCATGAGAGTACTTTTACTACTATTGATCGCGATCACGCTAAAGGCACAACCCCAGGATAACACCACGCGCGAAATGATCATAACTCCGGTGAGTGTGATCACCATGGAGAACGATAAAGTACTCGACAACCAGGCGGTGATTGTTAAGAATGGCGTGATCACTTACGTTGGTGATGCGAAGAACGCAAAGCCTTCGAAGGACGCGATCAGGATTGATGGTAAAGGAAAGTATCTCATTCCCGGTCTCGCCGAAATGCATGCTCACGTTCCACCGAATGGTGACATCGACCAGGCGAAAGATGTTCTTGCCTTGTTCCTCGCAAACGGTGTTACAACCATCCGCGGCATGCTCGGTCATCCGAATCATTTGAAGCTCCGGACCATGATCAACAGTGGTGAGATCGTTGGTCCGCATTTCTATACAACGGGTCCTTCATTCAATGGGCAAAGTGTGAAAACTCCGGAGCATGGAGCTGAGATGGTGCGCGAACAAAAGGCCGCCGGTTACGATTTCCTGAAGATCCATCCGGGCCTCACGAAGGTTACATACCCTGCCATTGCGAAGACGGCTAACGAAGTCAGAATTCCTTTCGTGGGACACGTTCCGTTTAATGTCGGCGTATGGATGGCGATCGACTCGGGTCAATCTTCGATCGATCACCTCGATGGTTTCATTGAAGCAATAACTCCCGGCATCGATACGGTTGTAGAACAACATGCTGGCTTGTTTGCATCATGGATCGCTTATCGTGCCGATGAATCGAAAATTCCGAACCTTGTGTCGAAGCTTGCTGAGAAAGGAACTTGGGTTGTCCCCACGCAATCGCTTGCGGAGCGCTGGCAATCGTCGCAGCCTGCATCGGTCTATCTCAGTGCTCCCGAAATGAAATACATGACACCTGAACAGCTTAAGGGCTGGGAGAATGCAAAGAATGACTACCTCAACAATGTCTACTACACCAAAGAGAAAGCCGACGCGTTGACCAAAGTCCGTCGCCATCTCATAATGGCTTGTCAGAAAGGTGGTGTTGGATTGTTGTTGGGTTCCGATGCTCCGCAGATCTTTAACGTGCCTGGGTTCTCTGTTCACCACGAGCTCAAATACCTGGTAGATGCTGGTCTTACGCCTTACGAAGCGCTGAAAGCAGGGACGGTGAATGTCGCAACGTATCTTCATAAGTCGGACAACTCGGGAATAATCAAACAGGGCTATGCTTCGGATCTTGTATTATTGAATGGCAATCCTTTACAGGATATCACTCAAACGCAGGCCGTGGAGGGCGTTATGATCGGGAACAAATGGCTTTCAAAAGAGTACATCGCAAACGAATTAAAACGCCTCGAACGGAGGTAATAAAACATAACATTGGGTTCCTATTGCCGATTCGAAAGCGAAGCGATAACTTACTTTGGCTTTAATCCCCACCCAACTTGAAATCCCTTTCGATCCTCCTGGTCGACGACCATTTGCTGTTTCGCAAAGGCATCGCCGCAGCCATCAATGACATTCGTCCCGAATGGACATTTTACGAAGCTTCCAATGGCGCGCAAGCGCTTGAATTAGCAAGCTCTCAAGTGATCGACATTACCCTCGTAGATGTGCAGATGCCTATTATGGGCGGCATCGAATTTGCCCGGCGATCAAAGACGTTGTACCCCAACCTGCCGGTTCTTATTCTCACTCAATTCGATGAGCCTTCACTGATCGTTCACTTCCTGCAAATTGGCGTAAACGGATTTCTTTGCAAGAACAGCGAGCCGATGGAAGTCGTTGAGTCGGTACAAACGATACTCGCCGATGGTCGTTATGTGAACGACACAATGATCCGCGCGATGGAGACGTCGATAGGTGCTGCGGCATCCGATCGTGTTCGTCTCGATCTAAGTCCGCGTGATAAAGATATCATTCTATTGTTGCGACAGGGAAAAAATTCTAAACAAATAGCGAGCTTGTTGCATCTCAGCGAGACGAGTATCGAGAGCTATCGCAAAGATCTGTTGCATAAAACGCAAACACGAAATGTTGCGGAGTTAGTATCGCTTGCACATCGCACAGGAATTATTTAAAAAAGGGCCTTGCTGATGTCGAAGTCAGCGCAGCCCCTTTTGGCCACCCAGTGAAAATCTTTCTTAACTTAATTAGCCCAATGGGTGTTTCGTAGACGCGGCAGCGTTTGCACCTTTCCCATGACGTATGATAATACGCTTCGTCGTCTTCGATTTCTTCGGATGCTTATAGTCTTGTTCTTCTTTTACAGGAACTGATTGAAACTGTTCAGTAGTTTCTTTTGTATTCTTCTTCGACAGAGGGTGTTTGTAATCATCTTGTCCGAAGGCAATGTTTGCAACCAGCAACACGATCGCGAGAGTCAATAACCGTTTCATTTTCTTAATGTCTTTAGTTACACTAATTAACGGTTGATGGAGGCGCGAGTAAATCGGGATTTATAACGGAAGGGACTAAGGGTTTACCCTGATGGTCTCACAGAAAGAACAGAAAACACTGAAACTAATCAAGCAAACCGGTCGCAAATGCTTTCTTTACTAACTCGGCAGAATTACTCACTCCCATCTTCTTGAGCATATTGATGCGATGCGTTTCAACGGTACGAATGCTGATCCCTAATTGATCGGCAATCTGCTTTGTACTGTGGCCGCTGGCAACGAGCGCCAGCACTTCTTTCTCACGTGGTGTTATTTCGGCAGCCTCAACGGATGATGAGGATGGATTGGCGATAGTTTCGGCGAGGATGGCAGTGATCGCGGGACTGAAATACTTCCCTCCTTCGTAAACAGTATGAATTGCTTTCTCCAATTCTTCGCGTTCGATGTTCTTCAGAAGATATCCGTCGGCGCCAGCCTTTAATGCCTTCTGAACATACTCGCGTTCTTCGTGCATCGTGAGCACAACGAATTTGATTTCAGGAAATGATGTATGAAGTTTCTCCAGCGCTTCCAGTCCGCTCATGCCAGGCATGTGAAGATCTACGAGCGTGACGTCGGGTTTCACAGCAGCGACAACCTTCATCAGCTCAGCCCCATTACCGGCTTCGCCGGCAACTTCGAAGTCGATGCTTCTGCCGAGAAGGGTTTTGAAACCTGCGCGGATCATAGGGTGATCGTCGGCGAGAACTAAGCGGATCTTTTTCATAAGATTTTTTGGGGAACTAAAACTTCGATGACTGTTCCCTCCTGGTTAGAGTAAATATCAACACTGCCTCCCAATAACTTCGCTCTTTCCGTCATACTTCTCAATCCCAGCCCGGCATTCGCGCGCTCGGCCCGATCGAAACCTTTCCCGTCGTCTTTCAATAAAACATAAATAGAATCTTCTTTATCGATCACGTGAAGCTCTACATTCTTTGCGGAGGCGTGCTTGATAATATTGTTGATCCCTTCCTGTACAATTCGAAACACTGCGACTGTTACATCGAAGTTGAGCTCGTGATTGGATTCATGGATGTATCGAAAATCGAATTTCAAAGTTGAGTACCGCGCTGTGTTATCGCACAGTCCTTTAAGAGCTGCCTCCAGGCCAAAGTCGACGAGCGCTCCGGGCATTACGTTATACGAGATCCGTTTTACTTCGGCGATGGTTTCATTGATACGATCGATGATCTCTTTGCGCTGTGATGCGTCGAGCTGCGTGGCATCCACTTGCAGGCGGATGGCCGTCAGCAACTGACCAATTCCATCATGAAGCTCCTGTGTAAGCCGTCTTCGCTCGTTCTCCTGTCCTTCTATCAGCGCTGCAGTCTTTTCGCGAACGAGCTTAGTCTCGCGCTCCACGAGTTCATTCACTGCCTGCGCTACTTTCGCTATTTCGTCGGTGTTGCTGGCTGTTACTGGTCTCGGTGGAAGAATACCACGTGCGAGCTGCGTCATCACCTCCTGTAGGTAATGCAGCGGCCGCGAGATCGCGTTTGAGAGAAAGATCGAGACAACAACGATCAATATCGCACAACTAGCAGTTATCACGACGAGATAGTTCCTGAACCTCGCCACGGGCTGCATTGCTTCTTCGTAGTCGATCTCGGAAACGATATGCCATTGAAGTACGGGGTTCTTAAGAGAACGCGAAAAGCTGATCACGTTCTTTCCACGATAGTCGGTACGAACGTGATCCGGCCCGGGAAGCTCTTCCACCTGCAGCGTGTTCGGCGGCGCTTTCGGAAAAAACCTGGATGCCGATCTCAGTTTGTGATCTGTTCCAACCAAATAACTTTCACCCGTAGAACCCATGCCCGTATTCTCAAACAACATTCGCTGCACGGTGGAGTCGACAACATAATTGGGATCAACGATCTTTGCAAAGTGCGCATCGATCTGCTGTGCCTTCAATGAGTTCACTGACTCTAATTGATCGAGTGTTCTTTCGATCAACGCGTTACTGATCAAAAAATAAAAGAATATCGATATTGTGATCAGCGCGAATAAACCGATCAATGAGTTCGATAAAAATATTCTTGTAAATACCCTCATTCCAGGTCGGGTCGTAATCGAACAAACACAGGCTCACGAAACATCTTATCGGATGTGAGTGTAGCATAGCTTATCTCCGCAATGATCTTCGGTTCCACCCAGATGCTCGTCTTCTCATCCATCACTTTGTTGGGTACAGGCTTCTTCGTTTCTTTCAATATCTTGATCTCTTTGAAGATCTGTTTGATCAAAGTATCGTCGAAACCTGTTCCTACTTTACCACGATATACAAGTTCACCATCGATGCGTTCTGCAACATGCAATCCGCCAAAAGTAGTGCTTCGGTCATTGTTACCAGGATTGTAACCGATGATCACACATTCTCGCGTGTTCCTGATCTTCACCTTCAGCCAGCAATCGTTGCGACGGCCAGGATAATACTTGCTGTCTTTGATCTTCGCCATGATGCCTTCGAGCGAGTGTTGTTTCGCAGCAGCGAAGAGCGACTCACCATCGTCGATGTATTCACTCACACGATATGGCGTGTCGTGCTTGATAGCGTCTTTCAACCATTCTTTCCTTCGAAGCAATGGCTCGTTCACCAACGGCCTGCCATCGAGATACAGGCAATCGAACACATAACAAAAGACGGGATTCGATTTCGAAGCGCGTTGAATGTTGGTTTCACCGCGAGCCTGCATCCTGCTGATCACAGAGTGAAACGAAGGCTTCCCGGTTTTATCGAGACTTACGATCTCCGCATCGAACAACGCGGTGTTCGCGCGAAAGGCCTTGTCGGGAATAATCAGTTCGGGAAACTGTGCAGTGATATCGAGTTGCCTGCGCGTGTGGATCTTCATCTGTCCTTCTTCCAGTGATATTAACGCACGAATGCCATCCCACTTCACTTCATAAATATACTTGTCGCCCTTCGGCGGAGCGTCGACAGAATCGGACAACATCGGTTCGATGTTCTGTTTAAGATAGTTTACCTGTGGCTCATCAACACGTTCCAGCAACCACTCCTTTCCTTTCATGTTGTGAATGCGATACTCACCGGTGACTTCTTTGCTGCTCAAGCGAAAATAGAAGCCGTCTTTTTTGTCTTTTGTGACCTGGTACTTGCCCAACGCATAGATCCACATCTCACCTGCGCCGTACTGACCTTTCGGTATTGCACCATCGAACGTGAGATATTGCATCGGGTGATCTTCGGTTTGCACTGCCAGACGTTTCACACCGGGATGCGGCGGAAGTCCGCGCGGAACAGCCCACGATTTCAATACGCCATCTTTTTCCAATCGCAAGTCGTAATGCAGGTGCGAAGCATGGTGACGATGAACCACGAAATTATTTCCACCCGGTTCGATCATGCGGCCTGTAGGCTCGGGAGTTTTTTCGAAGTCACGCTTCTTCGCATAAGTCTCCAGTTGTTCGGGCTGCTTATGTCGTGGATTCTTCGGAAGTCTTTTCGCCGTTGCCTCTTTGCGATGTGTGTGAATATCGACAGCATAGGCATCTATTCCTTCCCACGCATCACCATCCCGTAACACTTTATCGGCAGCATTCCTGATGTTGTGCTCTTTCGGATCTTTCAGATCACGAAGCTCTTCCCACTTCAACGGCATGGACACAGGCGCACCGACGCGTCCGCGTAAACTGTATGGCGATACAATACTCTGTCCCGAACGAATCCGGAAGATGTCGACAAGCACGCGGCCTTTGCGTGCCTCCTTTCTTATTTCGAGCGTAACCGTATTCTTCCGTTCTTCCACAAAAGGTTTTGCGATAGCTTGCGCTGCTTCGAACACCTCATGAAAAGTAAACTTCGGTTCGATGGGGCAACAAATGTGAACACCTTTTCCACCAGTTGTTTTTGCGAAGGATGTGTAACCGAATGTCTCGATGTATTCTTTTAGTTCGAAGGCGATGTCGACTACATTCGAGAACGTATATCCTTCCGGAGGATCGAGATCGAACACCATGTAATCGGGATTGTCGAAGTTGGGCCGGCGGCTGTGCAACTGGTGAAGCTCGATCGAAGCAAGATTGGCAAGCCATACGAAAGATGCCGCTTCGGTAGCGATGATGTAGTCCTTCACTTCTTTGCCTAGCGTTTCGAACTCTATCCAGTCTGGCGCCCACTCAGGCCTGTTCTTTTGATAGAACATCTCGCCGTGAATGCCATCGGGAAACCGGATAAGCGTTAACGCTCTCCCCTTTACGTGATTGAGTAACGTGGGCGCGAGTTTCAGGTAGTACTCGATGATCTCCGCTTTGAGTACACCATCTTCAGGAAAAAGCACCTTGTCCAGGTTGGACAATTCCACCTGCCGTTTACCTATCTGTACCCATTGCGATTTTTTCGCCATCTATTAACTGCCCGTCAGTCGCTTCCTGAATGGAATCAGTCCCAATATCGTAATAGCGATGCAAAAGGCAGAACAAATCGTGATCACAAGAACAACATACCAGAGATTTTCATGATGGAATTGCATCCGGAAATAAGAGATCAGCGCAACCATGATCGTTAAAATAATCCAATACAAGGCAGCTGGTTTATACAAAACACCCGGCTCTGGCTTCATTCTCCACACATAGAAGATTAAAATCACACCACCCACAACCGTACTGATGTGTTGAAGCGCATACCACAAAGGATAGTGTACTCCCTGGAAGGGGATCGTCCGTCCTTCGTAGATCTCCGGGAAAGCTTCCACACCAAACTGGTGCTGATGTGTGAAGCCATCCCAAACAATATGCGTTATAGTACCGAGTACAACCGACCACGCAAATATCATTTTATGATCTTTGAGATAGCTGACAAAATCCAGCTCACGGATTTCGCGAAATCGCAATTGTATGAAAACCGGAAGGTTGTCGATCAGGTTCTTCTTGGCAACCTGGTGAAACAGTATCGCGATCAGCAACGCCGTCGGCAAGTCGAAATAAAAGATTCCCCAAAATGTGTGGCCGTGGATGCCTTGAATATTCATCCGGAAAAAATATTCGAAGTCAGGAGCCATCGCGCCAACAATGAGGCCTGTTGCAGAAAAAAACCGCGACTTAAGGAAAGGAACAATTGCCGCGTTATGTGACAGCGTAAATGGCATGCTCAGTCAACGTCGCTAACCGGTGGCTTGTTGCGAAGAAATATCAAACCAATGATAAAACAAGCTGCTGCAATACCGATCGGGTACCAGAGTCCAGCAAACGGATCATTATACTTCAACACAAGCGCCGTCGCAATAAACGGAACAAGTCCGCCAAACACGCCATTGCCGATATGATACGGTAACGACATCGATGTGTACCTGATCCTCGTTGGGAATAATTCAACGAGGAATGCTGCAATAGGTCCGTACACCATCGTTACCATAATGACCTGCACCAGCACCAGGAATACCACGTACCAGTAAGAGCTGCTGCCCAGCGTAACTTCTTTTTTTGTTTCCGGTGCAACACCTGCCTTCGAAGTTGTCTTAACGATCTCCGACAGCGAAGTTCCATCGGTAAAGGAATTCGTCGTCGTTACAACACGAACAGTGTCGCGCTCCGCGGAGAACGATGTCTTTTTAGAGATACTGACCGAGCCATCAACTTCAGTCTTCGTCGTGAGGTCGGTTGTTGAATAGATCTGTTGATACAGCGGACGATACAGAATGGCCGCGAGTAACATGCCGGCGAGCATGATGTACTTGCGACCGACCTTATCCGACCACCATCCAAAGAATATAAATAACGGCGTTCCAATCACCAGCGTCATAGCGATGATATAGCTCGATTGGATCAACTCGATGTTACACGTCTTCTGTAAAAACGACAACGCATAAAATTGCCCAGTGTAAAAGATAACACCCTGCCCCATCGCAGCACCAAACAATGCAATGAGAACCAGTCGCAGATTTTCTTTCTTTGTAAAACTCTCTTTAATCGGGTTCTTCGAGATCTTTCCTTCCGACTTTATCTTTTGGAACACAGGCGACTCCGACATTCTCATTCGAATGTAAATAGAGATCGCAACCAATACGGCCGACACCAGGAACGGGATCCGCCAGCCCTTATCATTAAACTCTTCGAGCGTCATCGACTGACGGACCAGCACGATTACACCGAGCGATAGAAACAACCCGAGCGATGCTGTTGTTTGAATGAAGCTGGTGAAGAAACCTTTCTTTCCTTCGGGAGCATGCTCTGCAACGTACGTGGCAGCGCCTCCATATTCGCCACCCAATGCGAGTCCCTGCACGATCCGCAGGGCCACAACGATGATCGGTGCAAAGATCCCGATCGTTTCGTACGATGGAACCAGGCCAATGGCAAATGTGGAGCCACCCATCAACACCAGCGTTACGAGGAATGTATACTTTCTTCCAACGAGATCCCCCAGCCTTCCGAACACCAGGGCGCCGAACGGACGAACAATGAAGCCGATAGCGAACGTAGCCAACGTTGAGAGAAATCCTACCGTCGGATTTTTTGCAGAAAAGAAATGAAGTGAGATAACCGTGGCGAGACTTCCGAAGATATAGAAGTCATACCATTCGATCAGCGTGCCAACGCTGGAGGCGGTAATGACAGTCCAGAGTTTTTTCTTATCCTGCATTAGTGATGATCGTGGTGTTCTTCGGAGCCTTCTTCTTTACCGGCCTTGTACCATGTTTCCATGATCGAATGAAAGAGGTCGTGAAGTGAAGTTAGTTTAGCAGAGATCTCCTCGTCGGTTGCACCAGATTTGATCGCCTTCGCAATGTCCTGGCAGCCATCATCCAGTTTCGTCAATAAACCTTTCGTTTCATCATTATCAACTTTCGCCGGAAGCTCTGCATTCTTCCATTTCGAAGCAGAAGCTGCAAGCTCGTCGGCATGTTTCTTAATCGGTTCAAGGTTGTTCGAGTCTTTCAATGGATGATAAACATCAGCCATCACCGTGTGGAATTCATCCATTTCTTTCCATTCAACATCGTCGGACTCTTTTTCTTTGTGGGAGCAAGAAAAAGAAACAAGCAGGGCAAGAATAACGAGGTACTTCATATCAGCTTTCAAGTTTTACAAATTTTCTCCTGTACTTCTTCCACATCTCAACGCTGTTCACCAATCGTCCCAGCAAATCGAAATAAAGTGCTATGAACAAGCCTATGGACATACACCAGATAACACCTATGTTAAAATACAATGTATTGAATTTTGTTCCGAACAGGTGCTTGACCGGCGAGTAGAACTCCGACCTGAAATCGAGCGGGCCCATGGGTCGTTGATCTTCATTATAGATCGGGTAGATCTTCTGAAGAAGCTCGCCGTTCCATTCAACAATCCTTACGGGATCGGTGGTATGTTCCACCATATTGATAACAGCCTCGTTCTCGTAACGTGTCTTCATCTCGTTGAAAGCAGCGGCTTTCTCCGGCGTGCTCGTCATCTCGGCAATCATCACTTCCCTTTCACGATTGGCTTTCGAAAGCTTCACGTTATAATATTCCTTCAACTTGCCGAGGAACTGGTTCGTCTTCACGTATGTAGCTGAATCAAATTTACCAACAACCAACTTGTCGATCTCTGGAAATTTATTGTCGGGAAACTGTGCGAGCTCGTGACTGATTTCCGAGTGCAGCAACTCCATCGACTTCGCAATAGGATTGTTCTCATTCCGGTTTCTCCACTGCGAGCGATTGTTCACGATCTCGGCAAGCTTAGTTGAAAGTGTCGGGATGTAATAGATCTTCTTGTACTCGGCAACGGCCGCGCGTTGATCGATGTCATAAAACTGTCTCTCCAACTGGTTGTCGCGGAACTGGGTGATCATGTATGCTTCAAATGCCCATCGCGAAGCCATGGTCTCTCCCAACAACGGGATTGCCTTAGGCGATGCTACCTTCGGATTAAACTTGTCGAAGCTGATCACCACACCACTTAATAACAATTGTGGTATGATCAATATTGGTATAAGAATGTAGATCGTGACCGCCGAATCGAAGCCCGACGAGATGTTCAGTCCAAGCATGTTTGCAAAGCACGAACACGAAAACAATATGAGCCAGTAACGCATCTCCGTGAGTGGTATCTCGAGGATGGCGTTGCCCACCAGCACGAACGTCACCGTCTGCACGGCCGAGAGCGTAAACAGGATCACCACCTTCGAAGCGAGGTAGCTGCCCTTGCTGAGATTCAGGTATCTCTCGCGCTTCAGGATCTTGCGGTCCTTAAAGATCTCTTCAGCACTGATGATCAATCCCACGAACAATGACACCACCACGCTCATGAAGAAGTAAACCGGGATGTTGTTGTTGTGGTAGAATGTATAATGCGGATTCGATACACCGATGGCTTCGTAATATTTCACAAAGTAAGCGATGAACAATGCGAGCACCGGCGCCATAGTCAGGTTCACCACCATGTATTGCTCATTGGCAATCTTCGAAAGAACATCGCGCTTAATGAACACCATCAGTTGTTTCAACAACGAGGGGATCTGTTGCGATGCCGTGAGTGCATCCGTAACCTTAGGCACCTTCGGGATCCTCACCTTCTGTTTGAAGTATTGATACCATTGTCCCGGCGAGATCTTCCGCGTATGCGTAAACCGCCCGAACTCGTTTACAACCCTGGTCTCAATAATGTTAAACACCTGCTCGGGATTGATGTTACCGCATTCAGGACATGCACCCGGCGTTTTGTTCGCAGCGTTCACAATATCCTGGAAGTAGTTCACCGACTCGAGCGGGTTTCCATAATAGATCTGGAATCCGCCAACATCCAAAATGATCAGCGTATCGAACATCTTAAAGATATCCGACGAGGGCTGGTGGATCACAACGAATATCATCTTGCCGCGAAGCGAAAGCTCCTTCAGCAAGTCCATAATGTTTTCAGAGTCTCTCGATGAAAGTCCGGAGGTAGGTTCATCGACAAATAGAATCGCCGGCTCACGCAACAACTCCAGCGCAATATTGAGACGCTTGCGTTGACCACCACTGATGGTCTTCTTCAACGGCGACCCGACTTTTATATTCCTGATCTCCGACAGTCCAACATTCAACAGCACCCTCTCCACGAGCACCGACAGTTCATGTTTTGTATAATGACCAAAGCAGAGCTCCGCGGCGAAGTAAAGATTCTGGAACACAGTAAGATCTTCCATCAACAGGTCGTCCTGCGGAATGAAACCAATTACGCCTTCAACTTTATGTGGTTGTTCATAGATGTCGATGCCGTTGATCATGACACGTCCGCTCGAAGGACGTTCAGATCCGTTCAACACACTGAGCATCGTAGACTTACCCGAACCGCTGGCGCCCATGATACCGATGAGCTTACCGCCCTGTTCGGCTATGTTTATGTTCTGAAGGCCCGCTCTTCCACTTTTGAAGTGATAAAAGACGTGCTCGCCCACCAACGTTACGGTCGACTTATCTTCTTCGGTGAGGAACTTACTTACAACATCACTGTAATAGATCGGGTCGATCTTGCTGCCGCGGATGGTACTCCCGGTCGGGAACACGTCGATCTTCCGGCTCTTCAGCGGAACACTGTTGAGGAACAACGATGTGATGCCTAAATACTTGATGAAGTATGCACCCATGTCGTTGAGACGAAGGATGGCGATGAGACCCGTAAGATTTTTTGATATGATGCGCGGACCGGGGTGCTCCGATTGATCCGATCCTTCGTCGATCACTAAAATGTTTTTCGAAGAAAGATCGTCGATGTCCTGGCCGGTCACGAAAGCTTGCATGGCGCGAAGGTCACGGATGGGCATCTTCAGGGCTTCGCCTATATAGAAAATGAGGTTGCTCTGGCGTTCCGACAGCTCACCATCCACAAACACCAGCTCAATGATCTTGATGATGAGAACGGCTTTCTGCTGGGTTGTGAGTGCCTGGTTTACCTTTTTGGAGATCTGCATGATCTGCGCCCAGTCGTCGACGAATTGCAGTGTCTCTTCATCAACGTTAGTTAAATCACTGGATCCCAGACGTTTGTTCTCCTTACAGAAATCGTCGAAGAGGCCGAGGTAGTATCGAATCGCTTCCTGGTTAAGGTGCAGCGACAGGAACTCCTTGATCTTCTGCCGCTCGTCTTCGGTGATACGCTCCTTGGCTACGATGGCGAACAACTGAATAATGGCCCGTAGTAACTCCTCGCTCATTTAGGTTGGTTTGCGGTCTTTCGGCGGTAATTATACACGATAAAATAGACAAAAAATAAACACGATTTGCGTTTCTTTGCCTCCTATGAAAAAGCTCTTGCCCCTTCTCTTCATCCTCACATTCATTGGAGCCCAGGCACAACAACAGCTCATCTGGGAAATATCAGGAAACGGTCTCACAAAGAAGTCATACCTGATGGGCACATTAAAGTTTATTGGTGAAAAAGAATTCTATATGCCTCCTAAGGCATCAGAACTGATCAAGCAGGTTGAGATCTTCGCCATCGAAGACGAAGTGGATCATCATGCACAACACGAACTCAATACAGCCCTTCACTTTCCAAAAGGACAGTCGCTTTCGAATGTAGTGAGCGCCGAAGATCTGAAGAAAATAAAAGACACATTCCAGAAAGAGTTTGGTATCAACGCGGCGGATTTCGACAAGAAGTATGCTCACATCAAGCCTCTGCCATTGTCTATCATCATGACCCGTCTTTCACTGGGCGAAAAAGTCAGGTTCTACGATATCGAACTGTTGCTGATTGCCAAGAAGCACGACGTTACTGCCTACAGCCTCGAGCCTATCGAACGTGAAGCCGAAGCATTGAATGTATTCACCATCGAAGAACAGGTAAAGGCACTCATGCACAGCGTAAACAACTTTGCTGCACAAAAAGAAGAGTTTAGAAAACTGATGGTTGACTATCGTGGCGGAAAGAATCTCGAAGAGATCTTCGATTATACGCTGCATCCATTAGAAAACAATCCACGCTTCATCGAAGAGTTCTATTCAAAGCGTAATGCGGAATGGTTGCCTAAGATCGAAAAGATGATGAATGATGATTCCAGCTTTATTGCGCTGGGGATCTCGCATCTGGAGGGAGAGAAGGGAATTTTGAAATTGTTAGAGGGCAAGGGATATACCCTCACCCTCGTTAAATAATTTTACCCGATCTTCTTCGTAGCAAGTTCAGATAAGATCAGTACGCCCTCGCGTAAGTACTCATCATCCAACTTCAAAGCATCCTGTGGAACTCCTTCTTTGTTAGGGATCTTGGTGTTGAGTTTTTCGGCAGCTTCGCGCTTCTTGTCCGCCTCCATCTCCGCCCTGCGTTTCGTTTCGTTCAAAGAGACTTTCGTTTGAGCAAGGTTATTGCGGATCTCTTCGGTCTCAGTAATGTATTTCTTCAACGAAGGATCATTCTTCACACGATCCTGGTAAGCCTTGTTAAGGTCAGCAATTACTTTACTGTTGATGTCGGGCGTCTTTTGGAAGTTAGTTGACTTAATAACATCCCATGGCAATGCGCTTGGATTTGCGCTTTCACCAAACTGGCTTGCAGTAAGAGCCGAAGGAAGTTTCACATCTGGTGTTACACCTTTGTTTTGCGTGCTGCTTCCGGCAACACGATAGAATTTCTGGAAGGTGATCTTCAATTCGCCAACAGGTTCGCTGCTATCTATAAATCTTCCGAGGTCAAGAACTTTCTGAACTGTTCCTTTTCCATAGGTGCTTTCGCCTACGATCACACCACGTTGATAATCCTGGATGGCGCCGGCAAAGATCTCCGAAGCAGAGGCACTGAACCGGTTAGTCAATACTACGAGTGGACCATTATAAAGCACCTTGCTGTCCTGGTCGTCATAAACAACTACCTGGTTGTTCGAACTCTTCACCTGTACAACGGGGCCGTTCTTAATGAACAAACCTGTCAATTGAATCGCTTCTTCCAATGAACCACCACCGTTGTTACGAAGGTCCATCACAACACCATCTACGCCTTCTTTCTGAAGTTCAGTGATGAGGTTACGAACGTCGCGGGTGGTGCTGCGATAGTCGGGCTCGCCCTTTTGGTATGCTTCGAAGTCCATGTAGAAGCTTGGGAGTGTAATAACACCGAGCTTGAAGTTTCTACCGTTCGATTGATAGTTGATCGTGCTCTTCTTCGCAGCCTGATCTTCGAGCTTGATCTTGTCGCGAACCAGCGTGAGTTCGACAGCAGCGCCACCAGCGCCGCTTTCGGAAGGAATGAATTGCAGACGAACTACAGTTCCTTTGGGGCCTTTAATGAGCTTCACGACATCGTCGACTCTCCAGCCAACAACATCAACAATCTCGCCTTTATCGCCCTGGCCTACGCCTGTAATGAGGTCGTTCACGTGGATTTTGTCCGACTTCTCGGCAGGACCACCGGGTATGATCTTAACGATCTTGGTATAGTCGTTCTCTGTTTGAAGTTGTGCACCGATACCTTCCAGCGAAAGACTCATGCTCTGATTGAAGGCGTCGCTCGCGCGCGGAGACAAATAGTTAGTATGAGGATCGTACGATTCGGTGAGTGCATTCATGTAAATGCCGAACACGTCTTCGTTATTGAACTGATTGAATGTTTTCTGGAGACGCTCGTACCGGGTCTTCAATGTTGTCTTGATCTCGTCTTTTCCTTTACCGGCAAGTTTCAAACTGAGTGCCTGGCTCTTGACGATCTTCCTCCAGACATCATTCATCTCGTCGGCAGACTTTGCCCAGGGTTCTTTCTCGCGGTCGGTCTCGTAGTATTCATCGGATGAGAAATCGAAATCGCGGGCAATGAGATCGTTCAGAACATAATCCAAACGTTCTTTGGCTCTCTTCGAGAACACGTTATAGATCGTGTACGCAGCAGAGACATCTTCTTTCCTTGTGAGGTCGTCGATGACGGTGCGATACTTTTCGAACGATGCTATGTCTGATGCGAGGAAGTAACTCCGGTTGTTGTCAAGATCATTGATGTATGCGTCGAGGATCTTTGAAGACAAAGAGTCGTTGAGCTTGATCTTGCGGTAGTGATTGTTGTCGAGAATGTAAGAAACCACCAGGGCTTCTTTACCATAAACTGGTTTTGGTTTGAGTGCTGTTGAGTCTTTTGCCTGACCAAATACTGCAGTGATCAACGTAAGGCAGTAAAACAGCAAAATGTATCTTTTCATAAAAATAACGCTACTTATCTATTCCCTTCTAACGAAAAATTCACGGAGAAAGGTCTGCCAAAATCAGGCCACTTTGTCCGCATCAAATTCGTCGAGGAATTTCTGAGCTTCTTCTACTGTCTGAAACTCAAATGATTGGCGTCCCCTGAGACTTGACACGATCTCGACTTTCACCATCTCAACATTTTTGGTGTTGCGGGCGAACGAAGGTTTCTGGTTGGCGAAGTCATCACTCTCTTTGCGTGATATTCTGAATTGTGTTGCGCGAACGTTCTTGCAATAAGTACACTGGTAGTGTTTAACAAGTTCTTTCGGAGTTCCGTCTTCGTTGGTGAGAACGATCTCCTCGCGAACAACTCTCATTGTATAGAAGCCGCAGTTCTTACACTGCAATGCAATAAGATGTCCCTGGTATTTTTCGATCTTGATATCCTTGGTCTTCTCATCGATCCAAACATCGTAGTCGATCGAGAAAACATTTTCTTCAGCCTGCATACCTTCGTTAAGGTGAATGTCTTCTTCATCTTCACGAAGCAAACGCATCTTGTTGCCGGTAGCGGGATTCACTCGCGGCATGTATCTCCATTTACGGAGCTTGCGATTGAGTGCTGTAGGATAATAGTATTCGAGAACGAGCGCTGCCACGTAACCTACGAGCGTAAGCGCTGCAATGCCTATAAAGAACCGGACGAAGAACCACACTCCTATCTCGTTCACCTTACCCATCGCGTAGATGTTTACGATCATGGCTACGGCTACACCGAAAGCATAGAATACGTACTTGTACCACTTGATCTCATTGGTGTTAATGAAATCGTGCTTCTCTTTGTAGTCGCGGATTGCTGATAAGCGAACCTGGTAGATAATGAAAATAAGCACGGCCACCAGGCACATGACGATGGCTCCATAGATCATTGCTTGATGCCATGCATCGAGGAAAGCGCTGTGCGGAATAGTATCTTGCATACGGGTAACTAGGGCAGAGGGTGTTTAGGTCTGGTTTCGATAAAGGTAAAGATAATGAAACAATGAAACGATCCGCATTCAAATTCCTTGCATTGGTGAACAGGGTATTGCTCCCGAGGATGAGCAAAAAAGATCTGACTAAACTGAGCAAAACTCAGCAGGCGATCGTAGCCTGGCGCTACTGGGTGACGGTCAATGCATTGGGCTAAATGTGCAATTTTACACGTTAAAAAGGCCTTTTTTAGCCTATTTCAATAATTTATGTGAAATATTTCACATAAATGCTTGGATATATGACTTAATTAAGGTTATCATTGTGTATTAATGCACAATGATATGAGCGACTACGAAAAGAAAAAACTGGAGATGGAGTTAAGAAATTTCACCTCCCGCAACTTCGAAAGGCCTTCAGACTGTCGTAACCTCGACCAGACGCGCTACTATGTGAGAGAGCTGTGCGGGAAGATCGAGGAGTATGAGATCCGCTTTAACTACGTGCCCTCCTGGGCTTATGCGCTGCTGGCGCAGTACAACCTGGTGCAGAACAGGATGTTACATGTGGAATTTGTAGCTAGCTACCCATCAGGACGGTGAAGTATATCCCCTCTCCTATCCAACTGCAATTTTCAATGATGTTTACGGCCACGGCCAACAGGTCGGGCCGTATGCAATACCATAAGGTGCGCCCAGGCCACAGCAAGCTGCGCATCAGCCGCACCGAATTCATCCAGGCTTACAACAACTCAGAGATCCTGGCGATCCGCCCTATTCAACTTCCAAACGTTGACGCAGTCTTTCAACTGGAGTTCTATATCTAGTTGGTTTTGAGAATTTTATCAAGGTCTGCCGGAGAGTAATTGATCGACTTGATCGTCTTGTTGTCCGACTTCCTGTAAACCAGCCACTTGCCCTGCTCCTCTTTATAGTAACATTCAGTGCCGTCCTTTTCTTTATAATGTTGTACGGTCTTCTTTGCTTCGTCTTCGCTATTGCAGGCCTTGCTCATGTTCGAGCGCTGTACCTCGTCGAAGAGCGCTTTAAATTTATCTCCCAGGCCGAACTCGAGAATGGCGCCAGACAACACATACTGGATGTCGCACAACGCATCGGCAACTTCAACGAGATCTTTTTCGAGGATTGCAACTTCGAGTTCTTTTAGCTCTTCGGCTATAAGGGCAACGCGAAGCTTGCAGCGGCTCTCGTCGGGTATGATGGGTTGAGGCTGAATTGGGTGCTTGAATGTTTTGTGGAATTCAGCAACGAGTTCTAACGATTCGGGTTGTTTCATGCGGCCAATATCTATATTGCATCCCTATTTTTATTATCCATGCAGAAAAACTTCGTAGAAGAGCTAACGTGGCGGGGCATGATCCACGACATCATGCCGGGAACGGAAGAGCAACTGAAGAAAGAGATCACATCGGGCTACATCGGCTTCGATCCAACTGCCGACTCACTGCATATCGGCAACCTGGTGCAGATCATGACGCTCGTTCATTTTCAGCGATGTGGTCACAAGCCTTACGCTCTCGTTGGCGGCGCTACCGGCATGGTGGGCGATCCTTCGGGAAAGTCGGCCGAACGCAACCTTCTTTCGGAGGAAGTTCTTCGTCACAACCAGGCATGCGTGCACGCGCAACTGCAACGTTTCCTCGACTTCTCCGGCGGGCTCAACTCCGCAGAGATGGTGAACAACTACGACTGGTTTAAAGAATTCAAGTTCCTTGATTTCATTCGTGATGTTGGCAAGCACATTACCGTGAACTACATGATGGCGAAAGATTCTGTGAAGAACAGGCTCGACAGGTCTGAAGTCGGGTTGTCGTTTACAGAATTCAGCTACCAGCTCGTGCAGGGTTACGACTTCTACTGGCTGTACAAGAACAAGCATTGCAAGCTCCAGATGGGTGGATCGGACCAGTGGGGAAATATCGTTACCGGCACGGAACTCATCCGGAGAAAAGATAACGGCGACGCTTTTGCGTTGACGACGCCCCTGATCCGTAAAGCCGATGGAACGAAGTTTGGGAAGACCGAACAGGGAAACGTGTGGCTCGATCCGAAGAAGACTTCGCCTTATAAATTCTACCAGTACTGGATGAATGCTTCTGACGAAGATGCGCTGACGTTCATTAAGATCTTCACACTTCTTAACAAGCAGGAGATCGAATCGATTGCCGACGAGCATGCAAAAGCTCCGCATGAACGTAAGTTGCAGATGGCGCTCGCGAAGGACATCACGACAAGGGTGCATTCGGAAGAAGAATACAAGGCTGCCGTAAAAGCTTCGGGCATCCTGTTCGGCAATTCAACTACTGACGATCTTAAGAGCCTGGATGAAGAAACGTTTCTTGCCGTGTTTGACGGCGTTCCACAAACAACGATCAGCAAGAGCGACTACGACAATACTGCCAACGTTATAGACCTGTTGACGCAATGTGCTGTATTCCCTTCTAAGGGTGAAGCACGAAAGATGATACAGGGCGGTGGCGTGAGTGTAAACAAGAAGAAGGTTGAAGACGGCAATCAAAAGCCTTCGTTCGAATTACTTCAGAACAAGTACTTGCTCGCTCAAAAAGGTAAGAAGAACTACTATCTCATTATAGTAGAATAAATCCCGACTTAATTCGTGGTTAAAACGACCAACGCGCAATATCACGCGACGTAGATCTTCGTAATTTCTACTTAGATCATCCACTCATCTCCCGGTGCGCATTGCATCTCAAAAACAACAGTTTCTTTCGTTTTGAATTTGGGATCGGCATCGTTGACATCAGGATACGTCAGTGTTGTGTTAACGCATATCGTGGGGACACCAAAAGGCGGAAAGGGCAAGTCTAAAAAGAAGAAGAAGGATAAGAAGAAGAGTAAAGACAAAAAAGGTGTTGTGCCTCAACGAAGATTGCCGCGCATATGGGATTGATACAACGTATTGCACTCTCTATGATTTTGATTGGCATCAGTTACAGTGATGCGATGAGTCAGTATCATCCACTCAGAAGGTTTTATGTGCAGACGAGCTTCTACATGGGCGGCATGATGGGTCACACGAAAAATTTTACTTCGATCCAGGATGGCCTGGGAATGATGTTGTGTTACAAGCTTCGTGAAGATCTTCGCTTGTCGTTTGGATATGACGTAAGCGCGATGTTGGCCTATCCCACACTGAGATACTATCATGACAACATCTTTAAGCATGTCTATCATTCCGACTTCGAACCGAGTGTTGCCTACGGAGGCAAGTTGTTTGCAATAACCTACATGGGAGATCTTTTCAATGAGCTTTATTTTGGCAGGCTTGACACGTACCTCACGCTCGGTTTAAGCACGGTCCGCATCGACGATCAACCAACCTGGTTTTATTCGAGCTCCAACGATGGACATAACAGCATTGTAGCAAATGGTCATTTCAGAACTTCATTTGCATCGCCTTTTGCAGAGATTGGACTGTACCGCAAGAACAAGTTTGATGCTCCTGCGCGCGGAGTACTTCGATTTAAATTCGGTGTAAGATATACCTACACACCCACGTTATATCATGGTACATTCAATGCCAGGGTCGACGGGGTTGAACTCCACAACACGATGATCATGAGCGGAGGCTACCTGAGCTTAGTAGCGACATTCTCTATCGGCGGACCATTTGCCATCGGCCGGATACCTGATCACAGAAAGGCAACACCAGATCGACTAAGGCGACCTCATCACAAACAAACTCCCGTTCATCGTAACAAATCGCGTAATAAACGAGATGGCAAGCCGGACATACAACAACGTCGGATCATTGACAGTAATTGAGGGTCTTTTTCGTAAATTCAATACTATGAAGTGTGTCGTAATTGCGGTAGTAATGGTGTGCGCGATATACACTCCCGCTTTCTCGCAGTTGAAATATAAGCCGGGACGTTTCTACTTTCCCCTGCAGATATCGGCAGGCAAAGATCCATTTCAATTCTCATATGCAAGTCTCGTTCAAACATCGGCACACGCAGGGGTTGGTTATGCACTGAATGGGATGTTGCGTCTGCAGGTTGGTGCTATTGTCAATCGCTTTGTTCCCAATTTGAGCAGGCCATCATCACAGGGAGTGCCCCCTCAATATTATCCGAATAAATATTCATTACCTGCTACGTATGTTGGATCAGAAGTTTCAATAACATACCTGCACAGAAGCCCGAACAGCATCCACTTGTATTCAACATTAGGAACATCGTGGCAGAAGAGCATTGGTGAGCGCGAGTTCTCTGGTGTTTACTTAAGTGAGGACCGATACTTAAGTTCTCAAGGACGATTCAGATCGCAAACATGGACTTCATTTGCAGAGCTCGGGATTCATCTCGACAAAAAGACCATCATCAGCAATGTTGGAATCAGATACAGCTATGTCCCATTAGTTTTCGCCGGTTCCTATCGTGATGCGACCGGCATTAACAACCAGTACCGACAGTCAATCCCATCGCACAGTTATGCATTCAACCAGGGCTACGTGAGCTTAACAGTTGCTAAAACTTTCGGACGTGGATTTGATTACGGTGTCGCGAGATCGCTGCGACATTAACGTGTCTTCAGGATAAAGACAACTCTTCCTTTCGATGTTGCGGGAGCTGCACCGCCCGAATTCTTTACGAGTGAGTGACGAAGGATCTCTTCTTTCAAAAGCTGCTCGGCCTTGGGACTAAGACCGCGCTGTAAAGTTTTTATTCCAATGATCTCACCGTCGGCATCGCATTCAATCTCGAATTCAATGCGGCCATCTTCGTTGTCTGGAAGTACGGGTAACTTAGGTTGTTCATCCCATCCCCAGCCACTCATAGAAAGGCCAAAGCCATTGCCGCCACCTCCCCCACCGGGCTTGCCGGTATACTGACCATTGGGATCGAGTGTGCCGTTGGGTTGACCTTTGTTGCCGGTCTTGTTCTCGTCGTCGCCTTCGCTGGTCGTGCTGGTTCCTTTGTTGTTGTTTGCCGGTTGGGCGTCGGGCTTGTATTCGGTCTTAAGCTGTTCCTTAGGCTTTTCTTCTTTAGGAAGTTCTTTGGGCTTAATCTCTTCTTTTGGTTTTTCCTTAGGCTTCTCTTCTTCCTTCTTTACAGTAACGGGGCTTTCCTCCTTGCTTGCAAGGATCTGGTCGTCGTCTTTTTGTTCTTCGGGCTTCTGAGTTTCAGGTTCGACAGGCTTCTGTTCTTCCGGTTTTTGTTCCTCTACATCGGGATTGGATACGGGCTGATCGGTTTGTATGTCGCCTGTGCCCTGGTCGTCGAAACCTACGTTAACGATAACTCCGTATTCGGGAGCTGGCGGATATGGAGCGCGATAGCCGCTTGCGAAGAAGAATATAAGCAAGAGAAGGGCATGAAGTGTTATTGATGTAATTGCACCAACCCTGCTACTTCTCTTCTCCTGCTTGTTCATAACTCGTTAGAATTTTAATACCCACACTGCCCCGCCGTAGTCGGCTTTGGCAGCGTCGGCAGACGCCTGCGCGTTGGCAAACGTGTCGTAATCGCCGATGGCCAACCTCGAGAACTTGTAGTTCCCGAATGGCGGAATGATCTTGGTGCTGATACCTTTAGCGCTCAATCTTTTGGCGTAGTCCATCACCAGGTCGCCGTCGATGGCGCTGGTAACAACCACATAATAACGCTTAGTGCGATCGGTTAGTGTCTCGATAGTGCCTATTGCGGGCTTCGCACTGAGTGCAGCGATAGAGTCGGCGGCACGCTGGCGTTTAGCGGCTTCTTCGGCTTCGCGCAAACGGGCAGCTTCCTGCTCTTTAAGCCTCAGGTCTTCGGCTTCTTTTGCAATGCGGGCCTTGTCGAGCTGTTGTGGCTTATAGACATAAAAGTAGTAGAGCAGGGCAGCTACTGCCACTGCCAAAGCAACAACGATCCCGACAATGACCGGGGCTCTGGATTTTTCTTCTTCTTCTTCTTCGTCCATATATGATTTATATGTGCTTGATTTTGTCTCTCTTTTGGTTTCAGTGCTGCTATAAGTGTTCTCAGCAACCGGCTCCGACTTTACCTCTTCTTTGAATGTTGAAGATGTTGTTGTCGTAGTTGTTTCTTCCTGCGGTGTTTCAAGCGGCTTATAGTCGAGATCGGGAAGACCGAAGCTATCGTCGTTCAGGTTTTCCTTGTCCTTATCTTGCTCATCCGAAGGGTTCTTTCGTTTTGCCATGGTTGGTGTTAAGCTATTACTAACAAAATTAATCCAATTTAAGTAAAATCAGACATCAACTAAAAACTCCAGCTAAAGCCGGCACTTACCACAATCCCTCTTGCCTGGTAGTACTGATATATCGGGTACTTACTATTCAATGCATTATTCACTTCAACATATACCGATATAGGCTTCGATATAAAATACCTCACTTTGCCTTCGAGGTTCAATGCAGACTTAAGTGTAACAACCTTATTTGTCTCATTATCATAAGCTTTAGCTCCACCTTGCGAGGTAAGATTTGCGGTCAGCAATACCTTATCAAACATCTTATACGATGAATAGAAGCCCACTTTATAGGTTGGACGCTGCCATGGATAGTCGAGCTTATGCATAGTATAGCTGTAAGAATCGGCCCGCAGGTTGATGTTTACCTTATCGGCATGAACCACGCCCGCTTCTCCAAAGAAATTGAGTCTTACAACATCATCGTACACCACGTTGAACTTCGACCGGTCGAGTGCGCTGTTCTCGAAGAAGTACAAATGCTTGAAGTTGGCAACCGATGTTCCCAGATGGAACGAAACCTTGCGGGCAACTTTACCCTGCACGCCTGCACGGAACTCGAAAGCCTTGTTGGTATGGAAGACGGATATGTTAGAATTGATCCATTGGTTTTCGCGGGCAAGAGAATGAAGATCTACCTTCTCGTAGTCTCCGGTGATACCGGCATAAGCATCTACTGACTTTGCGATCTCGGTATGGATCCATGCGTCGGGATAAATATGAACGGCTTTGTCTTTGCCTATAGAGTCGTTCTCCACAACAGCATTCAGACCCGCCGAGAGCCTGAAGCGCTCGGCAATGATAAACTCATAGGTAGGATTGATCTTGAATAGGTGGCGGACCTTGCCTTGAATGTTGGTGTCTTTACGATCGATCACGAAGTAATCGCTCTTCAACCGGAATGCCTGTGTCTTGTTTACAGCATAGCTGCTGTTGAAATGAAGACCGGCCTCACCTTCGTTGGCAGCGAAGCGATCGCGGATGTAACTAAGTTCGCCTGAAAGCTTATAGGTGAAGTCGGATATTTTCGTGTTGCTTGCACTTGCGTTAAGTCCAATGATGTTGTAAGTCTGGCGGATATCGTTGGCCGACTCGGCTTTCGGACCTCCGAAGCCATAGAAATGATTGAACATGTTCTCGTATGTAACGCCTACATCCGACGTGATCTTCGGTCCCATGCCCGAGAGATAGCCATTAAGTTTCGTATAGCCGCTGCCCGAATAGTTTCCGTCAACGGGACCTTTGCCGAAGCTATGATGAAGGAAGTCGATACCGTAATATTTTTCAGCGTTACGTTTTGACGCCAACGACACGCGGGCAAACGGAGAGTTGTAGTTTCCGTAGCCGAGGCTTACGTAGTTGCCATAGATCTTCGAGAGCGTTTCGTCTTTCAGCTTCAATGGCTTTACGGTGGGCGTATAATCGGGTGCTGCGAAGTTGATCGTACGGGTGTCGTATGTCATTGCAGGCGCCAACGGCTCTGCGGGACGCGGCGGGATCTTTTCGAAGTTGCGGCTTGCCTTCGGCATCGTGATCTGTTTTACTTTCACGATCTCGATCTCCACGTTTTCGATACCACCCTGGTCTTCCTGTGCAAGAACAACAGTCGATGTTAACGACAGCAACAGGGCGATGAATATTACCCGGATGTGCAATGTGCAACGAGCAATGTGCAATGAGGCCGTCGTTGCACGTTGCTCGTTGTACGTTGTACGTATAGTCAGACTATTCTTCATCTACCGTTTGTTGTCAGTTGTATCCGCCTTCACTTGCGAAGCCGCATCATCCATTTTCTTCAACTTCTCTGCCGCTTTGTCTTTCACGCTCTGCAGCGGGAAATTATCGATCAATGACTTCAGGGTTCCCCTCGCCTGGAATGTTTCGCCCTGGGCATTGTAATTATCAACGAGCAAAAGGAACGACTTTCCAACCCATTCGGTGTAAGCAGAGAAATCCTTATTGAGACTCACTAATGTTTCGTAGCACTCTTTGTATTGTTTGTTCTGGAAGAACATCTCTGCCATCAAATACTTCGCTTCAGCTCCGTACTCATCCTGCGCCGAATTCAATGTATTGAGAAACTCATCCTTAGCAGTTTCATAATCGCCACGGGCCATGGCAGTCTTACCGAGGAACAGCGATGCTTTATTAACAGCGCCTGCATTGATGTTTCCTTTCTCGATAACAAGGTTCGCATACTTGTCTGCCGAATCGTATTGCGCCAGGAGGTAATGCGATTCCATCAATCCAGACCACGCAGTGTAAAGATCTTTCTTGCTGGTCGACATCGAAGCGAGTCGCCTGTAAGCAGGCACAGCGTTTTCGTATTTACCGTCCCTGAATTCGAGCTCCGAGATCCTTGCCACCACCTTATTGATCATCTGGAACGTATTGTCGTTACCGATCTCTTTGTAAGTCTTCAGGGCCGCAGCATAATCTTTTAATCTATAATATGATTCCGCTATGTAGTATTTAGCCTCAACGATCCTCACGCTCTGCGGGTAAGCAACGATGTAATCTTGCAAACGACGGATCGCATTCTGGTAATCCTGGGCGAAATAGGTATTCTTGGCCGACTCATATTGAACTCCTTCCAATCCTTTCGCGTCGGGGTTGGCAGATTTCACAAGCGACATATACTTATCGAATTCGCCGGAACGGCCTGCGAGATTCAACGCTTCTTGCAACGACACCAGCACGCCATCGGCTGCGGGGTGTGTTGTGTAATGTTCGATCACGTAGATGTAATCGGAAGCAGTCTTGTTGTATTCTTTAAGGTTATAATACGAAGCAGCGCGCTTCGAATAAGCATACGGGAGAAACTGCGAAGTCTGGCTGCCGTCTATAACGCGCGTAAACCCTGTGGCTGCGTTGGCATACTTTCCCTGTTCGAAGTCGAGCTGCGCCAAACGGAACAACGCCTCTTCTTTGTATGTCGATGACGGAGCCTTCATGACTTCGCTGAGCTCGAGGGATGCTTCGGAGTATTTACCCTGGATATCTAAAATAAGTCCCGATTGTAAATGCGCGTAGTCTTTATCGGGCGAATTCATGGTCAGCACTTTTCTATAAGTTGAAAGCGCTTCCGGGTACAATTTGCCTACATAGTAACAGTCGGCCAGACGAAGCGTTGCATCAGCGATATAACTGTTGGTCTTTGCCGCTTTATTAGTGAACTCTTTGAAGTTGTAGAGAGCACGATCGTATTGCTTGGCATTATAGTATGCGTAACCTAAGCCATAACGCGACTGCAACACGATGTTGGCGCTGGCACCAGACGCCGGCGAAACAATGGCTGCGTAATGATCTATGGCCTTCTCGGAATTACCCGCTATCGAATAAGCTTCGGCGCACCAGTAATGACACTCTCCTGCCATCAGGGGATCGATAGGAAACTGCAACGATTTCTCGAACACCGCAATGGCTTCGGTATAACGTTCCATGTTGAAGAGTTCGGTGCCCTTCAGGTATGTTGCTTTCTGATAGGCTTTGTCTACCGTTGGTCCGCGACGCGGCAACGACTCAATGTATTCGATAGCCTTATTGTAATTGTTGGCATCCACGTAGGCGTGCGAGAGCACTTCTTTTACTTCCGTGATGCGGGTGCTGTTGGGGAATGCCTGTTGGAATTTTTCGAGTTCGGAGATCGCAAGATCCTGGCGACCTAAGTCGTACGACAACTTTGCATACTGGAACCAGCTCTCTTCTGCGAGGGCCTTATCGCCATTAAACTTGCGGGCTACGTCGAAGGCCGTAACGGCGAGCGGTTTCTGTCCGCCCTTTAAATACAATGTTCCGAGATAATAAGAAGAATAAGCGCCAACCGAATCGCTGGCCGAAGCAGAGTTCTTTAAAAGATCGATAGCAGTCTTACCGTCGCCTGTGTTCATGGCGGAGATACCTGCACGATACATGATAGCCTTATCGGCATTCTTACGATCGCCGAGATATTCCTGGTAGCCTTTCAATGCATTCGTGTAGTCTCCTTTGCTGAAATACACTTCTGCATTCAACAGTGCGATCTCGTCCATCTGCGCAACACCTTCGCGCTTGGCAAGACTCTTCACATAGGTCTGCAGTTCATCGTACTTCTTTTGTTTATAAAGTACCTGTGCGATCATGTAAGGCACGATGAGCGAATACGACTGGTTGGTTTCAGCGCGACGAAGATCGGTCAGAGCATTCGCATTATCGCCGTTATTGAATTCAATATACCCGGCATAATAACTTGCGGCAGGTCCGTACTGACCTCCCAGTCCCTTCATGAAGTTGAACTGGTCCAATGCTTCATTCAACTTGCGTTGATTGAACAACGAATAGCCCCAGCGGAAATGCCCGGTAGCCTGGTCAGTTTCAGTCAACGATGGGAAGTCGACCTTCTCAAGGGCGCTGATTGTTTTTGCGTAGTTCTTTTGTTGATAGAACAATGCTGCGAGATCAAAGTATGCTGTTGCCGAACGGGGATGTTCGGGATTGGCTACGATGAAGTCGTTGATGCGTTTCTCACCGTCTGCATGATAAAGATTCACAGCACAGATGGCTGCATAATATTCAGCATCGCGGCGACGAGGATCTTGCGGAGTGGCGGCGGATAGAAAATCGCCGAATGTTTTTTCGGCAGATGCATATTGATTGTGAGACAACAATACCAGCCCGTCGCTATATAATTCGTCGGCTTTGGCTATAGATGATATCTGTTGCTGCTGTTGTGCGAGCGAGGATAATGAGGAGCAAAGAATAAGTGTAATGAAGAACGATCTCTTCATGGTGGCATTTAAGTGAGAACTGACGAAGTCGAAAAAAATTGCCGTAATCAGTTTAAAAAATTTCAGTCTACTAAACGTACGGATGTTGTAAACCGATGTAAAGCTAAAAAAATATTCATTCATTCGATAGCATTATGCCATCAAACGAAATACCAATTCCTTTAAGATGTCTCCTTCTGTCGCCGAACCTGAGTTTACTCCTTTCAATTTCAGATCGGCTTCTTTAAGCAAACCAATGATGCGAACAATGGCAGATGTTTGATAACGGCTCAAAGCACTACTATAATCCTTCGCAGCGAAAGGGCTGATCTTTAGCATACTAACAAGCTCGCGTTCACTCGCTCCTTTGACCGTGGATGCGATCAAAAGTTTACTGAAAAACGAATAAAGAAAGGCTACGAGCGGAATTACCGGGTTCCTCTTCGTGGTCGACGATATATAATTAACAATTCTCGCCGCCTGCAATGTGTCTTTAAATATCAACGCTTTTTGCAATTCGAAGATGTTAAACTCCCTGCTCATGCCCACCTGGTTCATGATAACATCTCCATTCAGCGTGGAACCTGCGGGTGCCGATATCAACACTTTGTCGATCTCGTTGGCCATCCTGTTAAGATCATTGCCAACGAATTCAGAGAACACACGAACACCTTTATCGTCGATGCTATACCCTTTCGAGCTCACATATTCTTCCACGAACGAAGGCAACTGGTTATCGTACATCTTCTTGAACGTGGCCGACTCGGTAAGGCTATCGAGTTTCTTTCCCAGCTCGCGACGTTTGTCGAGCGTCTTGTGCATGTGACACAACACGAGCACCGTAGATGGTACGGGTCGCGATGCATAGTCGAGCATGAGTTTCGAGCCCTGCTCCTTCTGCAAGTCAGGAATATCCTGGGCTTCGCGAACGATCACCACCTGCCGTTCAGCCATCATGGGAAACCTGCGTGCATGAGTGAGTATCACATTTACAGGAGAATCTTTTCCGTAAACAACAACCTGGTTGAAACTCTTTTCAGATTCACTCAATGCATTCTTCTCGATGTAGTTTGCAATGAGGTCTATATAATAGGTCTCTTCTCCCTGGAGCAGGTAAATCGGGGCGTATTTTTTTGCTTTGAGATCAGTAAGTATTTTTTTCGCCGCTGCGTCCATTCTATCAAACTCTCTTTGTGTGTCTTAACATAAATGCTGTCGCAACACCAACAATGGTTCCCGACAAATGCATTTCGACCGATATGCGCGGGTCGGTTGCCATTAATCCACCGTAAAAAATTCCTCCATAAAGAATTATCACAACAATGGAGATCAATATCGACATCGTATCCCTGCGCAAGATCCCAAAGGAAATCAAAAACGCAGCAAGTCCAAAGATCAATCCGCTGGCGCCGATGTGTGTATACCCGGGCCGGCCAAACAACCACACGAGTATGTTGGTAACAAAGTAACAGCGAAAGAAAACGGTGGTTCCGATCTTATTGTAGAAAAAGAATAATGTTCCTCCAAGAAACAACAACGGCACTGTGTTCGACAACAGGTGCATAGCGTTGCCATGGAGCATGGGTGCTGTGAAGATGCCGATGAGTCCCCGGGCACTTCGGGGAATAAGACCCCAGCCGGAGAGATCGATGCCATAAAACATTTCGAAGGAGAACACGAGCCACATGATGAACACGAGGCGAAACGGAACAACGGCGCTGCCGAAGTAAGAGCGGCTTTCCATCAGCGATCAGGCGGGCTTCTTTATCATGGGCAGCTCGACGTACTGCGCTTCTTCGTCGCCAACCTTATTGCCCATACCTAACATGCCTCCCGACGATGAAGCGACCTCGTGAGCAAGGTCTCTCATCCTTGAATAGAACTCGGCGGCGAATGTACTTTTAAGCTTCGGAAGGATTGAATTCAATGACGTTAACTCTTCAACTATCAGGCTGTTACGATTATTTACATCAACCGGCAAACTCTGCATCACTATCTTCAACTTATCCTCGAAGTCAACCTCTACCAGCTTGAAATACTCCACCACTGTTGTCTTCGCTTTGGCTGCATTTAGCTGCGTTTGATGTATGGCCTTTTTGATCTCCTTGCGGTCTACGTGCCCGTCGGCGCCGGCTATTAGAATGCAGGCAATGAGGGGAGCTCTTAGCATCACCTCTATTTCCGGGTCGGAGAGCTTATCGAAGGCGGGGATCATGAAAACTAAATTGGTAAATTTATAACTGTTGCGGAAGTTAAAACATACGCTTAATTTTCTCCAATGTACGAAAAGGACCCGGTGAAGATCTTTGTGGTGGAGGACGACCCCGCCTACTCGAAGTTCCTCAAATATGTGCTTGCACTGAATCCCGACTTCGAAGTCGAGTTCTTCACCACCGGCAAGGAGTGTATCAACCAGCTGCACCAGCAGCCTACAGTGATCACACTAGATTACTCTCTGCCCGACATGCCCGGCGAGAAAGTATTAAAAGAGATCCGCGAATTCGATCCCAACATCAGTGTCATTATTATATCTGCCCAGGAAAAGATCGGTACCGCGGTAGAGCTCCTGAAAGCCGGCGCATTCGATTATATCACTAAAGATGAGGATGCTAAAGACCGCATCCTGAATTCGATCAATAACGCCCGCAACAAGACCAGCCTCATACGCGAGATCGACACACTGAAGAAAGAGATCGCCACGAAATACGAATTTGGCAAGAGTATTATCGGTAACAGTCCCGCTATCAAGAAAACATTCGCCCTGCTCGAGAAGGCTGTCACCAATAACATTACCGTTTCGATCACCGGTGAGACCGGCTCGGGCAAAGAGCTTATCGCGAAAGCGATCCATTACAACTCCAGGCAGAAGAAGAAAGCCTTCGTGGCTGTGAACGTTGCCGCTATACCAGGAGAGCTCATAGAAAGTGAATTGTTCGGTCACGAGAAAGGCGCGTTTACAGGCGCTGCCAATCGTCGCATAGGTAAGTTTGAAGAAGCAGAAGGCGGCACTATATTCTTAGATGAGATCGGCGAACTCGACCTCAGCCTCCAGGCAAAACTATTGCGCGTTCTCCAGGAGCGCGAAGTAACACGCATCGGTGGTAACGAAGTGATCAAGCTCAACGTGCGCATTATCGTTGCCACACACAAAAACCTCCAGGAAGAAACAAAGGCCGGTCGCTTTCGCGAAGATCTTTACTATCGGTTACTCGGATTGCCCATACATCTTCCGCCTCTTCGCGAACGCGGACAGGATGCCATCATGATAGCGAAACATGTTCTCGATGCCTTTAGTCGCGACAACCAGATGCCCAAGTTCAGGATAACGGCCGAAGCGCAGGAGAAGTTGTTGCAGCACCCGTGGCCGGGTAATGTGCGTGAGCTCAAATCGGTTGTTGAACTTGCTGCTGTTATGTGCACCGATGGTGAGATCCAGGGAAAAGACCTTACGTTCACCAACGTGTCGACGGAGCAATCTTTCCTTTTAAAAGAGATGAGCCTGCAAGAATACACCTACAGGATTATTCGAAGCTACCTCATCAAATACGACAACAATGTTCTTGAAGTCGCGCGCAAGCTCGACATCGGTAAGTCTTCGATCTATCGTTACTTAAAAGACATGGAGAGCGCAGGAATCTGATGTCGCTGAAAAGACTAAGCGACTATGTCGCAAAGGGCAAGTTCTATGAATCCGTAGTTGAAGACGGCTCCGACATTATTTTCATCGTCGATTTCAAGGGACTGATCCTTTACCACAACGATGCTGCAGAAGAACTTTTAGGACATAAGCCTAAGAGCCTGATCGAAAAGAACATGTTCGACTTCATCAAGCCGGACACGCATACCGTCTTCAACAAGACCTTCGCGGAAAGCATACGAAAGCCTTATAACGACTCGGTTGAGTTCCAATTTAGGTGCAAAGACGGATCATTTAAGTATCTGGAATTCAATTCAATAAATCTAAAACAGAAAGAAGGACTTGAGGGTCTGATCCTCGACTGTCGCGACATCAGCCAGCGAAAAAAAGATGGCGAAGAGCTGTTCCGTGCACAGAAAGCCAAGGAGCAATTCCTGGCCAATATCAGTCACGAAATAAGAACGCCCATCAACGGCATTGCCGGTATGGCCGAGTTGCTCAGCCAGAATCCCACCGCCGAGGAAACGACCACTTACCTCCATGCGATCAAGACAGCTGCAGACAACCTGAAGGTGATCATCAACGACATTCTCGACCTGTCGGCCATCGAATCGGGCAAGCTCCGCTTCGAGAAGATCGGGTTCAATGTAAAAGATCTGCTGAGTTCACTCATCGATATATTCCAGGTACAGGCGCGCGAGAAAGGCATCACGGTAACGGCAGATGTGGACGAGGCAGCGAATACAATTTTACTCGGCGATCCTGTTCGATTGAACCAGGTGCTGATCAACCTCATCGGGAACTCCATCAAGTTCACACACGACGGTTACATTCGCATTCATTGTTCCGTCGAGAAGAAACATCGCCGCAAGTACGACATGCGTTTCGACGTGATTGACAGCGGCATCGGGATCCCGACCGATAAGCTGGAGACCATCTTCGAAAGCTTTAGCCAGGCCGACGAAAGTGTAACACGGAAATATGGCGGCACCGGCTTAGGTCTCACCATCGTAAAACAACTCGTGGAACTGCAGGGCGGCCGCATCACCGTAGAGAGCGTGGAAGATGAAGGGTCCACTTTCAGTGTGCATATCCCCTATGCGATCGGCAGCACGGAAGACATTCACGATCATTCCAGGAATCACATCATTGCTACCCACCGCGATAGCCTGAAGAACATGAGTATCTTGCTGGTGGAAGACAACGACATCAACCGTCTTTATGCTAATAGTATTTTGAAGAACTGGCAGTGTAAGGTAGACATGGCGGAGAATGGTTATGTAGCTGTTGAAAAGATAAAGGACAACGACTTCGACATCGTACTCATGGACATACAGATGCCGGTGATGGACGGCTTCGAAGCGGCGAAGGCGATACGATTGGGCAGTCCGCCCGGCAACGACATTCCGATCATTGCGCTTACCGCTAACGCAACACGCAAGGATATCGAGAAATGTCTCGCTGCCGGTATGAATGATTGTATCCCGAAGCCATTCACACCTGAAGATCTCTTCCGGATGCTGTTCAAATACACCACCTACGCGAGAGGCTCAAGACAAGTGGCAGCTGTAAAAGAAACGGAACCAGAACTGGTTGTTGTCGAAGATCAATCTGGAACGCCGTCAGCCGAACTCGAACAGATCGACCTCTCCTACCTCAGGAAAGTTTCAGGCGGGAACGATGGCTTCGTCCACGATATGATCAATACATTCATCGAAACCATGCCGAAGGCAATTGATGAGATCCGCGGTCACACCGATTCAAAACAATGGGACGAGCTGGCAAAGGCGGTACACAAGATCAAGCCATCACTTACCATGATGGGCCTCACGAAAAGCCGTGAGACGGGAGCTTTCATTGAAGAGTCGGCAAAAGAAAGAACTTCGATGGATGTGCTGCCTGCAACTGCATCACAATTCTGCGATCAGCTGGATTTTACATTAGATCAGCTCAGGAAGAGTCTTTAGTCCAATCTTTAGTGGTGATTCATCACCATCACCTTGTGATAAGCCACTGACTTATCAGGGCCTTCGATGATAACGATGTACATGCCGTTGGCAAGGTTGCTGATATCTACCTCAAGCTCGTTGTTGATCATGCTGCTGAAGTCGCTTTCGCGAACAATCACGCCACGCTGATCTGACATTCTCCACTTGTAGTAATCACCGTTAACATCTGCAGGCAGGCCAAAGTAGAACTTGCCACTGGCCGGGTTCGGGAATACATTGATCTTGTTGGTGATCACAGCTTCTTCTGAAGGTTCTTCGCCGAGGCCGACAGTAACACTACCGATCTTATAACCAACCTTCATGCTTATCGACTGGTAGATCTCTTTCGTGTTCTTGTCCTGGATGAAGGCGATCATTGTTAAGCCGGCCGGGTTTGTAACCGGTGCGTTGATATCAATGATGTCTTTGTCGCGAAGGATCGTTTCGCCTTTCGCAATGGCATTCGTGATCGTCATTCCATCGGGACCGAAGAGCAACTTGCGAAGCACGTTCCTGTTGGAACCAACATCTTCAACCAGGGCGATGTTCAGCAACAAAGGTGTAGTGAAGGCTTGTCGTGCCGTGAGCGTCACTATAGGTTTGATCTTATTGCTGACGTTAGTTACGCCACCGATATTTACTAAGGTTGCCGTATCGAGCTTCAGTTCGATCTGCGGATCAACAAGCGCACGGCGATCTACTTCTATGGCTGTGATCTGTGAATACACACCGGTGAACTTGCTATTCCTTATACCATCCATCAATGTTGTTGGCGGAGCGGATACGCCCATGAACACGCTTCGTGCTCCCGGATCAACCTGGTTGTCTTTGTACAACGGATCGGATACAGGTGAACTTATGTGGTATTGTATATCCTGGAAGTCAGACTGGCCGCCGGCAGGTGCACGCCTGGTAACCTGGTCGTCGTATAAAGCATTGAGCGCCTGATCGCCGATAAGGCTGCCCTGGTCGGCGCTCGTGAAGTGCTCCACGAGCACGTTACGTGTCTTATTCCCTACAAAGACGTTGTCGAATGCGAAGCCATCGTACGCTCCAGAGTTAGCATCTTCGCTACCGAATGAGATCCTCAGGCGCACCTGGTTCCGGTTGGCGTATGGGATCATGTCGAGATTGAAGCGGGCATTCTTCCAGCCTGCTGTGCTGCCCGACCAGCCATAGTCACCGAAATCCTGGTTACCTGGCTTACCCACGATACCTTGTGAGTTGTACCAATTGATACCTTCATCGCGGTTGGGTACGCCGGGCGGCGGTCCAATAAGTTGCCATGTTGCTCCACCGTCTATTGAATACTGCAGCACTGTTCCGTCGCGATTCAGCTCGGCGTCACTCCAGTAGTCGAGCGACATCATGGGACGGGGAAGATTCTGAAGATTGAAGCAAGGTCCATTCACCGCAGACGTCTCAGACGTGAAGTATGAAGTCTTGTTCATATACTTTGGATTGTTCGCCTTTGCTGAGTCTGTTTTCACCCAGTCGTAGTGCAGGCGGCGTCCTGTCCAGAATGCGCTGTCGGTAGGCCCGGCAAGTGGCACGATGTTAAGGCCATTTGGAACTGAGTGCAGCCAGCTGTAACGGATAGAATCGTTGGGGTCTGTATCTTTTCTTTCAACGATTGAAAGTGACTCGGCAGTCCAACCGCTCTTCTTCCTGCTGAAGTTCTGCATGTATCCTTCATTCGCGTCGGGTATTACAGTTACATATTCGAAGATCGTGATCGACTTGGCGAGCGCGTTCTTACAACCGTCATCGGTATTGATGGTGAGCTTCGAAGTATAGGTGCCTGCAACTGAATACAAGTGTTCAGGATTGTCGAACGTTCCTGTGGTGCTGGCGCTACCTGTAACCGGTACGTTCTTAGCACCATTGATGGTGGTTCCGTCACCGAAGTCCCACTGATAAGATGTAATCGTACTTACGCCGGCATCGGATCCGTTGACAAATTTTGTTTTGTCGTTATTACAGAACGCAGAGAATGAATAATCAATTGTTGGTACATCGCCTACGCGGATCTGCTTGGAAGCTGTTCCACTACACAGCTTGGTGTTGGTGGTGGTGACTTTGGTTGCCGAGGTGGCCGTGAGAACGATGTTCCTGTAGCCAGGCGTGACATAGGCGTGCGGTGGATTCTGGAACGTGGAGAATGACTGATCGTCGAAATCCCAGCGCCAGCCAACAAGCGACGACGAGAATGGAGTATTCGGCAACGTAGATGCGTCGTTAAACTGGATCACGTCTTTTACACATGAGTTGTTAACATTGATGACAGCGATCGGGCTCGCAGCCAAAATGATCTTCACGTCCTTATACGAGTCTACATCGAATTCATTCCTGTAATAATACCTTATCCAATACGTGCCCGATACAGCTCCTTCAGTATTGATGTAATGATCGGCCCCGATCCTTGGTGTCTGAATTGAATCTGAAGGATTGGTCTGACGGAAAGCAGAGTCCCTGAGATAGATAAAACGAGTGAATGGAGATTTTCCATGTGTCACTGGCGGATCACCTATCAGTTTCACAAGTCCGTGATCGCCGCATATTGCCCAAACATCTGTAGTTACCTGCGATGCTGTACTATCGAGCTGCACAAACACATTTGTTACAGGGTTGATCTGTACCACCTGCGAATCAAAATTGGTACAGCCCTTTGCGTCGGTGTAGGTGTATGTTACTGTATTAGCTCCGAGTGAAACAATGGTTGGATTGAATTGCACCTTGTCGGTAGGATTCGGAACGGTTGTCCCGATCACCGACGTTGAAGGCGATATTGTAAACAAACCACCGATCTGGTTACCAGTCAATGTAATCGTTGCTCCGTTCTCTGCCAGTGACATCGATGGAGGAAAACCAACATAAGAAACAACCGGCAGCTTATTGATCGTAACGGTCATGAGATCGGAAACATTGGTACAAGGATTATTCACGCCGGCGCCGTCGGGGTCGAAGGCAGTAAGGCGAAGAGTAACCGTATTACCTGCTTCGGATGGATTAGCATATGTATAGTTGCTGGTGAGGCTTGCAGCGTTGCTGAATGTGCCCGCTGCCGAAGCCAACGACCATTGGGTTCCATTGGGTGAATATGAAGATGAACCCTGTAGTGCAATGCTCGGAACATCCTGGCATTGTGCGAGATCGGGACCTGCGTCAACTTTTGCCGAGCGGTGGATAGTGATTACGTAGTCCGAAGAAATGGCGGTACACAATCCGGATGGACCATCGGGGTCGTTGGTAGTAAGTCGCATGGTAACGGCGGCAGCGATATCAGCCGGATCTACCGAATACACTGCATTGGCTGTGATGGGCGAGCCTGCAACGATGTTGGTTGCTGAAAGCGGTCCTGCCCCACTGATCACACTCCAGAGAGCCGTGGTAGCGCTACCGCCGATCGATCCGTTGAGTGGTATCGTGGCCGGTTCGCACTGGGTAATATTTGCCGGTACACTTACTGTAGGTTGTTTCCTCACAGTCAATTGTATGCTCGAGGGTGCGCTGTAACATCCGTTCGCAACGGCGCGAACACTGTATGTGATCGTTCCGCTGGAGCCCGATGAAAGCGAAAGTACCGTATTGATCGCTCCTGCCGATGTTGGCGTTGGCTGGTTAGCCGCGCCTACAACGTTGGTCGTAGAGATCGTCCACACATACTGCGTTCCGCTCACGTTGTTAGGATTGCTTAACACCAACGTTGGTGTTTGTCCATCGCACAATTCCTGTGCGCTTAAGTTGCTTGCCAATGCCGGTATCGGATCAACAACTACGTTCACTACCTGCTGCGCGCTTGGTGTACATCCCGATACTACGGCTTCGAAAGTATAAGCAACTGTAACTGGTGCGTTAGTGTTGTTCGTGAGCACTTCCGTGATCTGCTGTCCGTTTGTATAAAGGGCGCCAGATGAGAGCGAACCACTCACGGCTCCGTAGTTTACATTAGCCAGGCGGATCTGCGCACCTGATACTGGCGTGTTGAGAACGATGCTGGTGGGGCTGCCTGAACAGAACAGCGGGGCGTTGTTCGTAACTGTGAACGACGGTGCTGGTTGTACCCGTACGGTTACAGATGTATTGGTAGTACTTAAGGGACACGACGGTGTTGTACCCGGTGTAGTTACGTTGAACACATAGACCACATCGATAGCATTTGTTGTAGCGTTGGCGAGTGTCTCTGTAAGTGAAGTGCCGTTGGTGAAAGTAGTTGTGCCCGGAACAACGGTGCCACCGGTAACTGCACCATAGCTCACACTCACCACGTTGATGCGATGGCCGGCTGTTGAACTGGCGAATGCTATGTTGGTAGCCGAGTTATTGCAAATAGTCGGGTTGTTGTTCGTAGCGGTGAATGCAGGGTTAGGATTAACGACAACATTCGTTGTTTGTGTGCTGCTCGGCGTACAGCCTGGTACTACAGCTTCGAAGGTATATGCAACTGTAATAGGTGCGTTGGTGTTGTTCGTGAGCACCTCTGTGATCTGCTGTCCGTTAGTATAAAGGGCGCCCGCTGTGAGCGTACCGGAAACAGCGCCATAAGTAACGGTCTTCAATCGAACCTGTGCACCGCTTACCGGTGTGTTTAATGTGATGCTGGTCTGGCTACCTGAACAGATCTGGGCAGCGCCATTGGTCAGTGAGAATGTTGGCGCCGGCATTACACGAACTGTTACCGACTGATTTGAAGTTGCTACAGGACATGCAGGAGTAGTGCCCGGCGTAGTAACATTGAATACGTAAACAACATCGATAGCAGCGTTAGTAGCATTCGTGAGTGTTTCTGTTAATGAGTTACCGTTAACGAAAGTAGTTGTGCCTGCGGTTACGGTCCCTCCTGCTACCGATCCATAAGCTACCGAAACAACATTGATACGATGACCTGTTGTGGGGCTCGCGAACGCAATGTTAGTTGCTGTGCCGCTACAGATGGTTGCTGCATTGTTGGTTGCTGCAAACGAAGGATTGGGGTTAACAATCACCTGAACCATTTGTGTTGCGCTCGGTGTACAAGCTCCAACAACTGCTTCGAATGTATATGTTACTGTAACAGGCGAGTTTGTGCTGTTGGTAATGACTTCGGTAATCGATTGGCCGTTGGTGAATGTCGCTCCCGACGCAAGTGTACCCGATGCTGCGCCATAGCTTACGTTTTGAATGCGGATCTGCGCACCAGTGACGCCAGTATTGAGTGTGATGTTAGTATTGCTTCCCGAACAGATCTGCGGAGCATTGTTGGTTGCAGTGAAGACAGCTGCTGGCTGAACACGCACGGTGATCACCTGGTTAACCGGTGTTACCGGACACGACGGTGTTGTTGAAGGCGTGGTAACATTGAAAGTATAAACAACATCGATCGGTGCCGTGGTGTTATTAGTCAATGCTTCGATCAGCGTGTTGCCGTTGGTGAATGTTGTTGTTCCGGCTACGACCGTCCCACCACTTACGGATCCGTAGCTCACGCTTACGACGTTGATGCGATGCCCTGTTGTGGGACTCGCGAAAGCGATGTTGGTGCTTGCGCCGCTACAAATGTTTGAGGCGTTGTTGGTTGCTGTGAAGGTAGGATTGGGATTTACTTTAATCGTAAATGTTTTCACGGCTCCGTTGCATGAACCATACTGCGGTGTTACACTGATTGTTGCTGTTACCGGGCTTGTTCCGTTGTTCACGCCAGTAAACGCTGCAATGTTACCCGTGCCGCTGGCAGGAAGTCCTATCGAAGCAGTGTCGTTGGTCCATGTAAAGCTTGTTGCTGTTCCACCGAATGTTATTGCTGTCGTGCTGCTTCCGTTACAGATCTCCTGGTTTGCGATGGCTGTTACAACCGGTGTGGGCTGTACGGTGATCGTGAAGGTCTTCGTGGGTCCGTTGCATGTTACTGCTCCGAATGTATACTTAGGTGTGATGGTGATCGTGGCAACGACTGGTGTTGAACCACTGTTGGTTGCTGCGAAGGCTGCTATGTTTCCTGTGCCGCTCGTTGCAAGACCGATCGATCCCGTATCGTTGGTCCAGTCGTAGCTGGTGCCTGTGCCTGTGAAATTAACTGCTGTCGTGTTAGCACCATTACATACAACCTGGTCGGCAGGTGCTGTTACAGATGGTGTTGGATTAACGGTGATCGTGAACGACTTCGTTGCTCCTGTGCATGATCCGTAAACAGGTGTCACAACGATGTTCGCTACAGCCGGTGTGCTTCCGCTGTTAAGACCGGTGAACGATACAATATTGCCTGTGCCACTCGCTGCAAGGCCTATCGATGTGTTATCATTCGTCCATGTATAACCTGTTGCCGTTCCGCTAAACGTTACTGTAGTTGTCGCTGTGCCGTTACATACAACCTGGCCGCCGATCGCTGCAACAACTGGCGTTGGCTGAACGGTGATCGTGAAGGTCTTCGTTGGTCCGTTACATGTTATTGCTCCGAATGTATACTTCGGTGTGATGGTGATCGTGGCAATAACAGGCGATGAACCACTATTCGTCGCTGCGAACGCTGCTATGTTTCCTGTGCCACTCGTTGCAAGGCCTATCGATCCTGTGTCATTGGTCCAGTCGTAGCTGGTAGCAGTGCCACTGAAGTTGATCGCAGCAGTGTTGGCACTATTACATACAACCTGGTTCGAAGGTGCTGTTACAGATGGCGTAGGGTTAACGGTGATCGTGAAGGTTTTTGTAGGTCCGTTGCATGTTACTGCACCGGTATAAACTGGTGTTACAGTGATGTTGGCAACTGCTGGTGAGGTTCCTGTGTTTATTCCTGCAAAGGCAGCTATGTTTCCTGTGCCACTCGCTGCAAGGCCTATCGTAGTGTTATCGTTAGTCCATGTGTAGCTGGTGCCTGTACCGGTGAATGTGATAGCTGTTGTGTTAGCACCATTACATACAACCTGGTTGGCGATTGCTGTTACATTCGGCGTAGGGTCGACTGTGATGGTGAATGATTTCGTTGCCCCTGTGCATGTTCCGTAGTGTGGCGTTACAACTATGGTCGCCGTTACCGGCGCACCTGTGCTGTTGATGCCAGTGAACGCTGCAATGTTACCAGTGCCGCTGGCAGGAAGTCCTATCGAAGCAGTGTCGTTGGTCCATGTGAAGCTTGTCGATGTTCCACCGAACGTTACTGCTGTCGTGCTGCTGCCGTTACAGATCTCTTGATTTGCGATGGCCGTTACAACCGGTGTGGGCTGTACGGTGATCGTGAAGGTCTTCGTGGGTCCGTTGCATGTTACTGCTCCGAATGTATACTTAGGTGTGATGGTGATCGTAGCAATGACTGGTGTAGAACCGCTGTTGGTTGCTGCGAAGGCTGCTATGTTTCCTGTACCACTCGTTGCAAGACCGATCGATCCTGTATCGTTGGTCCAGTCGTAGCTGGTGCCTGTGCCTGTGAAATTAACTGCTGTCGTGTTCGCACCATTACATACAACCTGGTCGGCAGGTGCTGTTACAGATGGTGTTGGATTAACGGTGATCGTGAACGACTTCGTTGCTCCTGTGCATGATCCGTAGACCGGTGTCACAACGATGTTGGCTACAGCCGATGTGCTTCCGCTGTTAACTCCTGTGAACGAAGCAATATTTCCTGTGCCACTCGCTGCAAGGCCTATCGATGTGTTATCATTCGTCCATGTATAACCTGTTGCCGTTCCGCTAAACGTTATTCCAGTTGTGGATGTGCCATTACATACAACCTGGCTGCCGATCGCTGCAACAACTGGTGTTGGCTGAACGGTGATCGTGAAGGTCTTCGTTGGTCCGTTACATGTTACTGCTCCGAATGTATACTTCGGTGTGATGGTGATCGTGGCAATAACAGGTGTTGAGCCGCTGTTCGTTGCTGCGAAAGCCGCTATGTTTCCTGTACCACTCGTTGCAAGGCCTATCGACCCTGTGTCATTGGTCCAGTCGTAGCTGGTAGCAGTGCCACTGAAGTTGACCGCAGCAGTGTTGGCACCATTACATACAACCTGGTTGGCGGGTGCTGTTACAGATGGCGTAGGATTAACGGTGATCGTGAAGGTTTTTGTAGGTCCGTTGCATGTAACTGCTCCGGTATAAACTGGTGTTACGGTGATGTTGGCAACTGCAGGTGACGTTCCTGTGTTCAGTCCTGCAAAGGCAGCTATGTTTCCTGTGCCACTCGCTGCAAGGCCTATCGATGTGTTATCGTTAGTCCATGTGTAGCTGGTGCCTGTACCGGTAAATGTGATAGCTGTTGTATTAGCACCGTTACATACAACCTGGTTGGCGATTGCTGTTACATTCGGCGTAGGATCGACTGTGAGGGTGAATGATTTCGTTGCCCCTGTGCATGTTCCGTAGTGTGGCGTTACAACTATGGTCGCCGTTACCGGCGCACCTGTGCTGTTGATGCCGGTGAACGCTGCAATGTTACCCGTGCCGCTGGCAGGAAGTCCTATCGAAGCAGTGTCGTTGGTCCATGTAAAGCTTGTTGCTGTTCCACCGAATGTTACTGCTGTCGTGCTGCTTCCGTTACAGATCTCTTGATTTGCGATGGCCGTTACAACCGGCGTGGGCTGTACGGTGATCGTGAACGTCTTCGTGGGTCCGTTGCATGTTACTGCTCCGAATGTATACTTAGGTGTGATGGTGATCGTAGCAATGACTGGTGTAGAACCGCTGTTGGTTGCCGCGAAGGCTGCTATGTTTCCTGTACCACTCGTTGCAAGACCGATCGATCCCGTATCGTTGGTCCAGTCGTAGCTGGTGCCTGTGCCTGTGAAATTAACTGCTGTCGTGTTCGCACCATTACATACAACCTGGTCGGCAGGTGCTGTTACAGATGGTGTTGGATTAACGGTGATCGTGAACGACTTCGTTGCTCCTGTGCATGATCCGTAGACCGGTGTCACCACGATGTTCGCTACTGCCGGTGTGCTTCCACTGTTAACACCTGTGAACGAAGCAATGTTTCCTGTGCCGCTCGCTGCAAGACCTATCGATGTATTATCATTCGTCCATGTATAACCTGTTGCCGTTCCGCTGAACGTTACTGCAGTTGTGGATGTGCCGTTACATACAACCTGGCTCCCGGTCGCTGCAACAACTGGCGTTGGTTGAACGGTGATCGTGAAGGTCTTCGTTGGTCCGTTACATGTTATTGCTCCGAATGTATACTTCGGCGTGATGGTGATCGTGGCAATAACAGGCGATGAACCACTATTCGTCGCTGCGAACGCTGCTATGTTTCCTGTGCCACTCGTTGCAAGGCCTATCGATCCTGTGTCATTGGTCCAGTCGTAGCTGGTAGCAGTGCCACTGAAGTTGATCGCAGCAGTGTTGGCACTATTACATACAACCTGGTTGGCAGGTGCTGTTACAGATGGCGTAGGGTTAACGGTGATCTTAAACGTCTGCGAAGCACCAACACAACTATTGAGTGTCGGCGTTACCGTGATCGTCGCAGTCACTGGTGTTGTTCCGGCGTTTACTGCGGCAAACGCACCGATGTTGCCCGAACTTCCCGAAGCCAATCCGATCGACGGCGTATCGTTCGTCCAGCTGAAGGTCGATCCCGACGTGCCCGCAAATGTAATTGCCGTTGTATTCGCGCCATTACATACTACCTGGTTAGCCGGTGCTGTTACAGCGGGTGTCGGTTTAACCGTGATCGTGAACGTCTGAACAGTTCCGTTGCAAGTTCCATAATGAGGTGTTACAGATATTGTAGCAACAACATCCGCAGCTGTCGAATTGATCGCAGTGAATCCGACAATATCCCCTGTCCCACTCGCCGGGAGCCCGATCGATGGCGTATCGTTCGTCCACGTGTAGCTCGAAGCTGTTCCAAGGAACACTACATTCGAAGTTGCTGTGCCATTGCAAACGCCCTGGTCTGCAGGAGCGGTAACCGAAGGTGTCGGGTAAACGGTGACCGTAAATGTCTGCGCGCTACCCGTACAGGAAGCGGTGTACTCAGGTGTAACCGTGATCGTTGCGACAACAGGCGAACTCGTTCCATTCACTGCTACAAACGCAGTAATATCTCCCGTTCCACTCGAACCCAAACCGATCGAAGGAGTATCATTCGTCCATGAATATCCTGTTGCAACTCCGCTGAAGTTAACCGTAGTTGTTGCACCGCCCGCACATACAGTCTGATCCGCCGGATCATTAACCATCGGTGTCGGGTTAACAGTGATCGTAAATGTTTCTGTCGTTCCGGTGCAAGAACCAGCCAGTGGTGTTACGGTGATCGTTGCAACCAACGGTATGTTGCTTGTATTAGTCGCGATAAACGCACCGATGTTGCCCGTGCCCGAAGCAGGAAGGCCAATCGCAGTATTGCTATTGGTCCACGACACATCAGAAGCACCGGTAGTACTAAATGAAGCGCTTACGCTCGCGCCATTACAAACAACCTGGTCCGCAGGATCTGTAACTGTAGGAGTGGGATCAACAGCAATAGAGAAGCTCACCGGTGTTCCCGAACATGTTGCGCCTCCGAATATGTATTTAGGCGTTACTGTAATGGTGGCTGTGACCTGGCTCGTCGTTGCGTTGGTCGCAGTAAATGGCGAAATGTTTCCCACGCCGCTTCCGCCAAGGCCGATCGAAGGAGTATCATTCGTCCAATTGAATTGCGTAGCCGTGCCACTGAAGTTAACGCTGGCCGTACCCTCGCCATTACAGATCTCCTGGTCTACGGGCACTGCTACACCAGGTGTCGGATTTACCGTGATCGTGAAAGTTTTCGTTGGTCCTGTGCATACAGTTGTGCCTGTGAATGTCGGCGTCACAACAATCGTTGCTACAACCGGACTTGTACCGTTGTTGACCGCACTGAACGAGGCAATGTTACCTGTACCACTTGCAGCAAGCCCGATCGACGCTGCATTATTTGTCCACGCATAGCTTGTGGCCACACCTGCAAAACTGATGGCCGTCGTAGCAGCTCCGTTACAAGCAGCCTGGTCTGCAATTGTATTAACACCAGGTGCAGGGTTAACTGTTATTGTAAACGATGTTGTAGATCCTGTGCATGATCCAGCCGTAGGTGTTACAACAATCGTGGCGACAACCGCCGCCCCCGTGTTGTTGATCGCCGTAAACGATGCTATGTTTCCGGTTCCCGTCGATGGAAGACCGATCAAGGATGTATCGTTGGTCCACGAGAATGCAGGACCGCCACTAAAGTTAATTGCTGTCGTATTGGTTCCACTGCAAACTTCCTGGCTCGTAACTGCAGCAACCGTCGGAGATGGCTCTACTGTGATGGTGAAAGCTTTTACTGGACCGGCACATGTTACAACGCCATAAGTATATTTCGGTGTAACATTGATGTGAGCAACCTGTGATGTGGAACCAGCATTGGTCGCAGTAAACGAACTGATGTTTCCTGTGCCTGTCGCGCCAAGACCGATCGAAGTATTATCATTAGTCCAGTCATACGACGTTGCAACGCCGGTGAAACTAACCGACGTAGAAGCACCGTTACAAACATCCTGGTTGGCCGGAAGGGCGGCTGACGGAACCGGTATCACATAAACAACAACATTCTGTGCCGGACTGCTGCAGCTTGCTGCCGATACGATGTAAGCATAAGTAACGGCTACTGGAACATTCGAGATATTAGTCAGCGTTTCGCTTACATCACCATTTCCAGAAGAAGCCCCTTCACTGATGCCAGATACTGCTGCACGAGTCCAGGTAAATGTTGCTCCGCCGGTTGCACTCGTTGCGTTGTATGCGAATGTAGATCCGCTGCAGATCGGTGTTGGTGTAAGACTGCTGCTCAATGTCGGAACGGGATTAACGTTCACGTTAGCATTGCCGCTTGCAACAGCGCCATTCGCATCGCGAACCGTTACAGTATAATTCGTAGTAGATGTTGGTGATGCCGACGGACTTTGAACAGTGGTTGCGCTAAGGCCTGCTGTTGGTGTCCATGAATAAGTGTAAGGGCCATCGCCGCCTGTTGGATTCGCAGGAAGTGAAACCGATCCGCCATTACATATTGTAAACGGCGCTCCCGTTACTGTTACAGAAGGATCCGATCCATTCACACCAGTACAATAAGATGTTGTGCCCGCTACAATAGTGATCGGTGTCGATATCGTAAATGTATTTGCGCTTAGCGCATTATACTTCGTCCATGGATTAGATACCTGGCTGAATGCGCCGCTTAGATGCGCAGCTTTGATGAGCGTCTCCGTTCCATTAATGTCGGATGAGGGATACTGCGCCGAGATCGTTGCAGTACCGCCGGTGATCCCGGATTGATCGATGTTCCAGTAACGCGTAAGATAATTTGTTGTGCTTGCGTTGAAAGGATGCTTCGCATCAGTTACCGACACACCAACATAAGCAGAGCTGAACGTTCCAGCTGTATAGTTGACAGTAATCGGCGAGTATTCGAGCGTACCCGTGTTATCACCAATAGGGAACACATAAGATCCTGCACCTGTAAATGTTCTTCTCACCTCGCCCGAACCGGATGCGATGATCATCTTCGAAGCCGACGGTGACGAAACCGATACTGGTGCCGCACCCAACAACAGGTTATTAGAACCAATGCTGAGATTACCGTTGCTCAATGTCAACGTGCCATTCACTGTAGTTGCACCAACCAACGATGCCTGGCCTGCAGACTGGTTGATGTTAAGATTGTCGTAGGTGGTCGCGAAAACATTCTGACCCGAACCATTGTAGTTAACTGTATTGCCGACCGCGCTGGCGTTCAGCGAAGGGATGGACACAGAGCCACCTAATGTAAGATTGCCTGTGGCCGCTTGCGTGAGTGTGCCCCCGCTTCCTGCGAGACTGTTGTTTATAGTGAGGTCGTTGTTATTCGTGAGCACTACACCATTCACGGCAACGTTAGGTATCGACAAGATCCCGTTGAGTGCCTGAGCACTCGTATCGAATGTGTATGTTCCGGAACCTGCTGTGAAAGCCCCGCTGTTCGTGATGCCACCGCGGAACGTTACGCTCGAATTACCAGAGTTGTTCCATACAGCAGATGAAGAAACAGTGACAAGTCCGGTAAATAATTTTGTTCCCGTACCTGATGCAATGACAAGGTTAGCTGCCGAAGCAGATCCCACGTTTGTTGTACCAGTTACCGTGAATGAATATCCACCAATTGTCAGCGTCGAAGTATTACCAACTGTCAGTGCACCCGAGATCGTGGTTGCAACGGCAGTAGTTGTTGACGATGTTCCGGAAGTTGTTACGTTGTTGAACGTGGTAGCCGCAGATCCGCCGATCGACTGGGATGCTCCGTTAAAATTGATTGTGCTGCCGGCCGAAGTAAAGGTTCCACCGTTGTTGATCCAGTTACCGGCAAGCTGGTGAATGAATGCTCCTCCAACGAAAGTACCTCCGCTCAAAGTAAGATTTCCACCGATCACTAACGGATTGACCGCCGTTGCACTGGCTGTTCCTCCAATCGTGAAATTACCGGTGATGTTTGTTGTTCCTCCCTGCAGTGTCTTTACGCCACTTCCTGTAAGAGACAGGTTCACATAGTTATTGGAATGCACGGTTTGAGCGCTGCCGGAATAAGTTACGGTGTTACCCGTTGCCGATGCAGTGATCGTAGCGATACCCGACGTTCCCCCGAGATCAAGCGAAGCATTTGCAGCTTGCGTCAACGTACCTCCTGCTCCATTCAGTGCTGTAAGAACAGAAAGGCTATTGTTGTTGGTGAGGTTCACTCCTGTTACCGTTACGTTCGGCAGCGTGAATGTTCCTGTTAATGATTGTGGATTGGTATCGAAAGTATAGGTACTCGTTGTTCCTGCACTGAACGTACCGTTATTCGTAATACCACCATGATACGAGGTATTGGAGTTAGCTGTGTTAGTAAATGCTGCCCCGCTCGATATCGTCACCAAACCATTGAAGGTCTTTGTGCTAATGGCTGATGTGATCGCCAATGTACCGCCGGTAGCCAATGTCGTTGTGCCGCTTACTAGTAATGAAAAGCCGGCTGCTGAAAATGTTCCGTTTCCTATCGAGAGGTTTCCGCCAATAGTAAGATTCGTAACAGTAGCTGTTGTTACAGAACCTATCATCGTGAAGTTACCAGCAACGTTAGCCGTAGTTGCCTGCAATGTCTTTGTGCTACTTCCCGAAAGAACAAGGTTTACGTAATCAACGCCCTTAACTGTTTGTGCAGTGCCGTTGTATGTTACCGTGTTGCCGGCAGCGCTTGCTGTCAATGTCGTGATCGTCGACGTGCCACCGATAGTAAGGTTGGCACCCGTTCCTTGTGTAAGGCCGCCGCTACCACTAAGCGCTGTGCTCACGGTAAGACCATTCGTGTTAGTAACAGTTACCCCGGTTATCGTTGTGTTCGGAATATCGAGCGTTCCGTTGATCACCTGGTTGTTGGTGTCGAAGGTGTAAACTCCAGTACCTGCTGTGAATGTTCCGTTGTTGGTGATGCCACCATGAAATGTTACTGGCGAGTTGGCCGTGTTGTTCAGCCACGAAGCTCCGGGCTCCACAGTAACAAGCCCGTTGAAAGTCTTGGTGCCGGTAGCCGAACTGAACGCAAGACTTCCGCTCGTTCCTCCACCCACTGTTGTCTGTCCAGTTACCGTTAAGTTGAAACCAGCTGCAGTAAATGTTGTACCGTTGCCTATGTTAAGGGTGCCCGCTATAGTAAGGTTCGAAGCCGTAACACCTGAAGCAGTCCCTGTCAACGCCAGGTTGCCATTGATAGCAGTGGTTCCCGACTGGAATGTCTTTGTTCCCGAACCCTGGAGATTAAGATGATGATAGGTTGCAGTACCGTTGATGGTCTGTGATGCGCCCGTATAGTTCACGGTGTTGCCGACAGCAGTTGCAGTCAATGTGCTGATACCCGACGTTCCCCCAATATTCAAAACAGAAGTTGAAAGTCCCTGCGTTAGTCCGCCACCACCCGACAGCGCCGTGCCGACGGTAAACGTTGTGTTGTTGGTAACTGTAATGGTACTAATAGTTGCGCTTGCAATACTGACACCCGATGATCCCGCAAGTGACTGGTTGTTGGTGTCGAAAGTATAAACACCAGTGCCAGACGTGAACGTACCGTTGTTAGTAATACCATTCTGAAAGTTGACCGACGAGTTACCGGAGTTGTTGAAAGTACCCCCGGCATTAATAGTCACTGCACGAATGAAAGCCTTGGTGCCCGATGCTGAAGTGATGTTCAGGTCGCCGGATATGCTCGTTGTTCCCGTTGTGGCATTGACGCTCAACGCTACCGGCACGGTAAGAGAAGACGTTGCGTTGATCGTAAGGCTGCGATTGATTGTCGTGGCAGTTCCCAACGTTACATTGGAGTTTGTATTAATCGTGAAGTTGTTGAAGGTAGTTGCCTGTGAGCCACCCACTGCCTGCGCCCCGATACCATTGAAGACATTATCGATCCGGGTACCACCAGTACCTGCGGCGTAGTTGCCTGCGGCGCTGGAGTTGTTGGTGAAATTTCCGGAGATGTTGAATGTATGCACACCGCCGGTGACCGTTACCTGCCCGGTGCCGCTCAGCAGCATGTCGCCGTTCAGCGTGAGGTTCCCGGTGGTGAACCGAAGAATCCCACCCGGGTCTACCTGCACTCCTGCAATGGTAGCGGTGGCAGTAAGCGTAACGGTATGCTGGATGATTACATTATCGGTCGGACCAGGCACCGTTCCACCCCAGGTGGTAGCAGCATTAAAGTTTCCGCTCTGGGTGGAAGTATATGTGGTTTGGGCAAAAGAAAACTGTGTAGACAGTGCCCACAGCGAAGTGATAATTAAACTGAGCCGAAGGAGGTACAATTGTTTCAAATAAGCGCCAACTAATCCCTGTGAATATGCCAAAAACGGGAAAAGTAACCGTTTTCGGCGTTAAAAAACCTAGTTCTCAAACATGCCGTCAGAGCTCAAATTCATCAACACAATTTTGCGTTGACCTTTCAGATCTCCCAGCACCATCGTTCCAACTACCAATAGCCTTCCGTCTGGTGTTTGCGCGACCGTAGCCGATGCATCATCCCCGTCTCCACCAAATAGCCGCGATGGTCGCGCATCACCCCAGGCATTACTCATTTTACTATCCAGTTTTGTCAGGTAAAGGTTGTTATCGCCGTTAAGGCCCTGCATTCCAAGAATGAAAAACTCGGAGTTGGAGTTAGGAAAGCATGATGCCATTGGAGATCCAACGGGGGCGGGATCTAAAGTTATTTTATGGGGATTTTTTGTTGGGTCGCCAACGAGAAACCGGGATGGATCAGTGAAATCATCAAGGCCAACGATAGTTGATCGAATCCAAGCGGTATAGATGCCTTGAAGAGTACCGTTGGAACTCGATGTATAGCCTGTAAGAAGGTATCCGCCGTTCGGAACAACTTTCACGTCCGTAAGGCGCTCATTTGAGCTAACATCAACGCCAGGTACACTGAAAAAACCACCGTTGTTGCCATTCAAATCGCTGGTCTTAAGTATAAAGAAATCGTAATCGGGGTTGCCGTCACCGTTTGGCGTATTGGTGTATCCAAAGGTGAGGAACACACCTACGTCCGGCTGGACAACTTTCACCGGCACAACATCATATCCACTCCCGAAGCTGGTCCCATTCTGATTAATGTCGGTAGTCCACGCAGGATATTCTGTGATCATATCGTTCGAATAGCGATAAAGATTTCCTGACTTAAACGATCCTGAGTTTACATAACCAGCAACCACAAATCCTCCGTCCTTCGTCTCAGTGATGCTGTTCGCATGATCGTCAGTTGTATTAGCCGCACGTTCAAAGTGAGCCTTCGTTTCAGAACCATCAGCTTTACTAATAAAGTAGACCACAAAATCATTATTCCCGGCATTAGTCTTATCTGCTAACACTACCAGCGTTCCATCACTAAACATCTCGATATCTTTCGGAGTCTCGTCAACCGCATCTCCATACGTCCTGGTCCACTGTACTTCACCAAGCGTGTTGGTCTTCACAAGGTAGATCTGCAGTCCTGAATTACCAGTATTGGTAGTGCCTAATATGTAAGCGCTGCCATCAGCATCCACCACCATATCCACAGCAGTCTGGTCGCCATCTTCACCGATATACTTATAGAAATCGTTAGGCTTATCAATGTTCAAGGTGCTGTCGCACGATTGATATGTCATCGAGAAAATAACCAGCAATATGATTGGCAGCCTCCTCATTTATTTTCCTTGCTCAGTTTTCTTGATACTGACTTCGTCTTCACCCTGGTTGCCCTTCTCGGGTTATAAATAGGTGCCACGAATCCAACCGTGATCGAAAAGCTATTCACGCGAAAGACGTTGCTCATCGAAGCGAAATGAGTAAGCGACGGATCAAGCTCGTTACGATCCTTCGATGAATAGTTGGCGTACTTCTGGTTAACAACATTCGAGAGTCCGGGCATGTACCGGAGCTCGGCTGTAACGAAGTCCTTCCCTATCTTGAACTTTGCTCCTCCTCCAAATACCAATGCACGATTGAAGACATTGCGCTGGTAGAGAATTCCTCTTGCGGGCGCCTGCACCGGCGTCACTTCCGAGCCCGTACCCGAACCGGTATGGTCGTTATAGTTCTCGTCTATTTTTGCAGACAACAAAAGGTTGATAGAACCACCTGCATAAGCGAATGGCCTGATCCTTCCTTTGTGCCATTGGTATCTCAGGTAGATTGGGATGTCCACCCAAAGCTGTTTCTCTTCGGTAGTCTCATCGTCGTGCCTGAACATATCGTTGACCTTTGTACGGAATCTTTTCTGCGAAAGAAGTCCCTCGATGCCGATGCCGACATTATCGCCGATGTTCCACTCTACCCCCCCGCCGATTGTCCATCCGGGCAGGGCCATGTTCCTCACCCGGGTAGAATCGGGGGTCGAAACGGTATTGCGGCTGTAAATGATCGACTGGCTTGAGATGTTTCCGCCAGCTTTAAAATGTGGCGTGAATATAGGCGTAGAAGTGAATTTCTTACTCAGGTAAATCACATCGATAGGGTCTGCCTCTGAAGGAACGAACTCCGGGTTGGCATTCAGCAGCTTCAGGTACGCGTCGTCGGCAGCCGAAGGATTATCGGTAAGGAGGTAGACCTGTGTGAGCAACATGTACACCCTCACCTTCTCTTCATTCGAAAACTTGTTGCCCTTCAAGCAGTCTTCAAGCATCGAGGGTATTCCGTAAAAACGACCCGCTGCAAACTCGCTTTCGGTATGACTTAATGTTGTGAGACAATCGGTATCTCCCTGGGCGAATGATCCTATGCCGGCCAGCATGCCGACGATCACTAACACGAATGCCAGGGTATTCCGCATATCAGAATTTTTCGATCACTACACTCTTGCAGGTGATCTCAGGATCTTTGCCTTTTTCAACATACAGCGACCACTCTTCGCGCGTCATGTTGCGTGTCAGCTTAGGACATACAAGCTCTGCAAGCGCCTTAGGATCGGTCGGCCATACTCTTATCTCACCAGAGTTGCATGAAGCAACCAGGTAGTTGTTATCTTTTGTGAATGCAATGTCCCAGATGTTACCGTTGTTGTTGGCCATCTCGATAGGCAGGTCGTCGGGATGTTCAACCACCCACATCTGCAGTTTCTTATCGAGACCAGCGCTGGCAAGCAGAAGACCATCGGGACTAAACTCGAGATCCGAGATACCCGACTTATGACCTGTTAATTGCTTGATGACTTTCTGTTGCGTGAAGTCGTAGATCTTCACCCGCCCGCCGATGGTAGCGCTTTTTGCATCCATCAATTCCACGCCGTAAGCAATCAATGTGTTCGAAGGATTGAGTGCTATCGAGAGAACCCTGTTCGGCGCTTCATCTGAGATCACTTCGTATACTTTGGTAGCGAGATCGAGACGGATCACCTGTCCTTTCGAAGATGCTCCTACTAACCACTTGCTGTCTTTGCTGATGTCGATCTTCTTGAGATCGAACGGCAGTGTTGTAAGCAATTCGCTGGTGCCTGTCTTCTGATTCGTGAGTCGTAATGTTTTATCAGCGGATGCTGAAACGAATCCTTCGTCATTGGGAAGGAACTTGATGTCGTTTACGAAGCTCCTGTGGCCGGTGATCTTAGTGATGCGGTTATTCGAAAGATTGATGACCTGCATGAATGCCGAATCGCTTCCGACAGCGAGGTACTGTTCGTCGTTGCTCAAAGCAACCACGCGGTTTGGATATGGATTGGCAGCAATGATGTTACCAGCAGATTGGTTGTCAACATTTCCCTGAATCACACGGCCATCATTACCCGTGGCATAGAACGAATTGCTTTTCTTAGACATCGAGAGCGAGAAGATCCTGTTCTTGATCTTACCTGGTACACGGATCTCGTTGTAGTTGTCGCCGTTCTGTTTTGCTACTGCATAATACAATCCACTAAACACGTAAGGGTCGTACCTCGCACCACCGTAACGTGTATGGAACAGGTAGCCCTGCATCGCCAGCAGACCTGCAAGCTCTTTGTCGTCCATCGTCCTGGACTTCGCTTCCATCGACTGTGCAATAGACAGGTAGTACAGCCTGTTGTTTTCATCAAGTGCTTTTTGTGCACGTTCATATTGCTTCAAGGCATCAGCACGAGCAACATTGGCATTGTCCGTTTCCCTTTCGGCGATTGCAGTCTGTTCCTGTGCAAGCTTCAGGTTGGCCTGGGCTTCGTCGCGGGCAAGTCGCGCATCGATAAGGGCTACCTCCAGCTCCTTTTGTTTCTGGATCAGCTGTTCTGCTTGTCTTTCAACTTCCTGCTTCTTTTCCTCGGCCAGCTTCGCGGCAGCGGTAGCTTTTTCTTCCTGCTTCACCGCTTCCAATGTGGCTGCCTTGGCTAAGTCGGCCTGGTGTTCTGCTTCGAACTGGCGTACCAAGCCGTAGAAAAACATTGCGATAGCGATAATGAGGAACACGACGAGGATGGCGTTGGTCACCCGTGCCCTGCGCAACATACGCTGCTGCAACATCTCCTGGTTCTTGAGCTCGGCTTCGTAAGTGATCCGGCTCGTGTCGAGGAACACAATGGCCCTCTCGAATGCTTCGTCGTAGCGTTGTGCCCACGTGCGGGTGGGTCGTTGTTTCTTTTGCCAGTTCAATGCCAGCTGGAGATCCGGCGGCCTCCACAAACCAGTCTTACCGATCTGGTACATGGCAGCAGCTTCAGAAATCCTCTTGTACATCTGGGCAGAGTCGAACTCTTCATCCACCCATGCATTGAGGCGGGTCCAGATCCGCATCAAACTTTCGTGCGAGATCTCGACCGTAGTATTGCTGTTCAGGGGAACATGAATGCCGGGCATCAGGAATGAACGGCCTGGCTTACGGAATTCATCAATAACTTTTATTACTTCTGCTTCGCTCGCTTCAGCGAGCTCGGCGATGGTCTTAAGCTTGGCAGGCCTTCGGAGTCCCTGGCTTTCGTTGTTCTTTTCAGTGAGGCTCTTGAAAAGTACTTCGGCAATTTCTTTCTCGCGCGACGTAAGCTCATCAAACGCTTCGTTTGCGTGGAGCGACAAGGCCTGGCTGATCTTTCCAACTGCGTTGTAGTGACGGATGTCGAGCGGTTCACCGGGTTCGCGGTTAGCGATCCAGTAATCCCACGTACGCATCATTGCGTGCTGAAGGATCGGCAGCTGATCCTGGTTATCACCGAGGTCACTCAGCAATCGCTTCAGCAAACGTCCTGAGATCTTACCGCCACCAACAGCAATAGGCCCTTCGATGGCCATCTTCTTCTGCTCGCGCGTCATCTGCGGAACGAGGTAGTTACTCTCGTTGATCATCTGCGTGAGACCGGGGAACACCGCGCAATCACCAATGAAATCAGACCGCATGTTGATCGACACATACACCGGCACTTCCTTCTGGTGAACTGCATTCATCAGAATATTCACGTACAGTGCTGCGTCGTTGGCGAAGTCGGTATCGCCTGTGTCTTTGAACCGGAAGATCTCTTCGAACTGGTCGATGAGGAAGAATATATTCTCTCCGTCTTTCGCCTGTATGTATCTGCAAACTTCAACCAAACCATCGGGGCCGCTTCGAAGCACAGAGCTGATGATGGCCTGGTGGATCTGGAGATCGCGTTGGTCTATCCTTCCGCTTTGCACGAGAAAGTTGACAACCGAATTCGTAAGGTTTGTGATTGGCGTTATGCCGGGTCGCGATGCAATGACTGCCCAATGAGGACTGGTGTGTGTCATGAAACCACCGAGCAACACAGGCACAACACCGCAGTTCATGAGACTGGACTTACCGCTGCCGGAATAACCCATGATGGTAACGCAGTGATGGCGGGCAAGCTTCAGTAAGATGTCGTCAACCTGTCCCTCGCGGCCAAAGAAAAGGTGGCATTCGTCCATCGTGAATGGACGCAAACCAGGAAACGGGTTAGCCCCAACGTCTTGCGCTATCGCAAACGCGTCTGTTTCCTCGTTCTGTTCGCCAACTTTGACCGAGTAGTTTAACATCTGTGTCTGAGGGTGTCTTTCAGTTAAAAAAGTGCCTTTGTCAGGGGCTCAACACATAAAAAGTCTGGAAATTTAATGAATTTAAATCGATTCCAAAACCCTGTCGGTCAATTTGACGCTGCTGGCAAGGAGCTCATAAAACATGTCCTTACTGAACCTCAAAAGCAGCGAGTCTTCCTTCGCCACCAGCACGTTCGCATTAGCAAATCCGCCAGGCGCCATCATCTCGCCCACGAACTGTCCGCTGCTGTATTCGCCAATGATCCGGCCCTTGCAATAGTATTCCAGCGTACCCGAATAAACCACGTAGAAATAGTTGTTCATCTTCTCGTCGAGCGACAGCGATGAGTTGGCCTTAACCCGCTCTTCGTCCGAAAAGTCGGCAAGGTAAGACAACGAGATCCCCGGCATTCCTTCAAACAGTTTGATCGACTTGAAGAAGAGCACCTTTTCAAATTTCATAAGCCGCGACTGCTGACCAGCCAGTATCGAAGCATCCAGTTCTTTTTTGGAGACTTCGCCAAGACGGGCCGAATGTGTTTGGTATGCCTCCGGGCTGATCTGGTACAACGACCAGCCCGATACTTCACGAATAAGCTTATCGGGATTGAACATGTGCGAGATCAAATCGAGTCTGAACTCCTGGATCTTGAGGATGCCAATCTGGTATATCACAGTTGCTTTAGTCCATCTATTGGTCTGGGTGAAATCCCTGTTGATCAGGAACTTAAGAACAAGTTTGGAGTCGAGTTTTACGCGTGGATAGAACACTTCCAGGCGACTGATCCGTTCGGTGTCTGTGAGCTCATCGAGCACTGGAATTACCCGTTGCTTGAGTTGCTCCGAAAGGAACACGTCGAGGAGTTCGACAGCATAAGTGGTTCCTTCGGTTGTACCGCTTTCGATGTTCTCTTTCACCAGTTGTATCGAGCGTGTGTCGTACAACATCGCAAGCAGCATGTAGATGTGCTCAATGTCGTTTTGGATCTCGCGGCGAAGCGAACGCTCCACTTCGGCAGCATTGCCATCGTCGCCGATCTCCTGCAGTGCCCCGAGGTTCCATCCGATGTCGGCAATGTCGAGTTCTATGGCATACTTGATGCGAGTGATTTGGGAAATACCGGCCTTAAATCCACATTCACCCAAGGCTAATAACACGCTGGAAGTCACCACCTTATCGGGGTAGTCGATCTTACTCCAAAGCAGGTCTTTCGCACGCTGGCCTCCTATCCTTCCCATGATCTGCACGATCTTCAGCAGTGTCTGTGTGTTTTGTCCCGAGCGATAGAAACCAGTGTCGAGAATATTCAGAGCCTTACCGCCAATCAGCGTAAGCGAGTGCATGGCCTGGTTGCTATACAATGGGCTCGACAAGTTGTCGATCAATGAAAGTATAACCTCGTTGTTGTGCTTCTTGATGGACGTCTTGATCGCGGTGTTCCTCACCTTCGGTTCGGGATCGTTGAGAAGCTCGATCAGGAACGAAGTGATCTCATCGTTGGACGAGTGAAGTAACAGCTCCGCTGAGTACTGGCGGTCTTCGACAACCGGCGAACGCGACAGTTTCTGGATGCGTGTTTTGGTTACGTCGCCATGACTGTTGATGATGGCTTCGAGGTCGGCCTTGGTGAGAATGTTCTTCTCTTCGGTCGAGCTCTTCCTGCTATCGAGGCGAACAACGTATCGCTCCGAAACGGAGAGGCCTTTCAATTCATTGAGGCGGCGATTGCCGTAGTCCTGGACTTCGTCTGTGTTGTTCCGGAGGAGACTGTTGACCCAGCCGGTGATCTGCGATGGACTGATCTTTTCGAGCAGCTTGAATGAGAACACGGCCTTCGAAGCATCTGTGGAGGCGAGACGTTCTTCGAGCTTCTTGGTGATTTCGGTATAGCCGATCTCGAGCTTCTCCTGGTGGAATTCGGAGCTTTCAAGCTTAGCCCGGATCTTGTTGCGGTAGCCGGTGTATAAGTTCCTGATTACCAACACATAAAACACTCCAAGGAAAATTATAAGTAGAGTGATCCAATAGGTCTTGAAAATGGGCACCAACGCAAATCCGAAGATCATCAGACCCGCCAGGAATCGTCCCGATTCGTTTACCACACCTTCGAGTTTCGCCTGAATGTTGAACCGGTAACGGCCATCGAGCGGGATGAACAACAACTTGAACACGGGGTTCTCGAGCGAGTCCCTGATCATCATGTTGAACAGGCGCATGAGGGCCACGGTGAGGAAGAAGAAGATGAATGTAGTTGGCGAGATCTTAGGGTCGTAACCGACGAAGATCCCGATCACCGAGGCTATCACGGCGAAGAACGACACGAGCACCGGCAGTATGAACATCGAGAGCTTGATGCCATAGTTGCTCAGTATCTTATCGTTGACGAACGTCTGCATGATCAAACTCAGTCCGTAGATGGCACCATTGAAGTAAGCGAGGAACGAAGCGAGCTCTTTCTGATCGGGATACTGCGTGTTGACCACCGTCTGGAACGAGTACTGGGTAAAGATGTACGTGACCATCGAGATCATGAGGAACAACGCCAGCAACCGGGTATATGGATCGGTAAGGATCTTACCGAAGGTTGTTTCTTTAGTAACAGTCTCGTCGAATTCGCGCGGGTCGTTTTTGATCAGCGGGAACTTGAACGAGATGACGATCATACAGACAGAGGCACCGAGAATACTGGCATTACAAACGATGAGGTAATCCGACGTGTCGGGGAAGAAGGCGGCACTCAAAGGAATGAAGAGGAACGCAAGGATCTGCGCGATCAACTGGCCGGTGTCGATCCAGCCTATGATGCGCTTCGATTGCTTGAAGTTGAAGAGTCGCCCGAAGATACCCCAGTAACACAAGAGCAGGATAGCTGTAACGGGGCCTGTGAGACAGTACATCGCGAAGAGGACCTGGGCATGCACTTCGGGCGGGCCGAAGCGATAGAGAACGTATACTACCGTTACCGCCACGATCACCATGATCATACAGGAGATCGTAAGGCTGCTGAACTTTACCCTGTTCTGGAAAAAGGAAAAGAGTCCAGTGGTAACAATACCAAGGATACCGGCAACGAGAAACGCGTTGTTGAGCTGGTTGCTAAGCTGGCTGAGGAAGAGTGATTCGGCGGTTACGGAGAACGTTGCCATGAACGTTCCCATAAAGAACCCGATGGTTAACATCAGGACTACCTGGATCTGCTCTTCCGGCCTAACATTGAGGGCCGCTAAAAGTGAGCGAAGCATACCCGAAAGTAAGAGTTAATAGTGAAAAGTGAAAGGTGAAAAGTTAAATACAAGGTCACCGTTTACTTTTCACTATTAACTATTCACTTTTCACTTTTTAGTTTTGGTCGTATCAGCAGGCTTCGTTGTCGCGGCAGGTTTTGCCGATTCGATCTTCCACGCATCGTTGAGGCCTTTGATAACATCCTTCGAGATGTCGAGACTGTCGCCGGCGTAGAGGACGTCGCTTTCGCGATCGAATTTCAACACCGCGGCGATACCGCGTTCTTTGCTGTATGTCTTAAGGTAATCGGTGAGCTTTGTATGGAGCTGCTCAACAACTTTAGATCGTTCTTCTTCCAATTGCTGTGAAAGCGACTGTTGGAACAGTTGCAGGTTTTGACCCTTCTTCTGAAGATCTTCTTCGAGAGCAATTGCCTGGCCCCTTGTAAGATTGTTAGCACCTTGCTGGTATGCCTGTACCTCGCGCTGAAGGCTGGTTTGACGGGCTAAAAGCTGGGCATCGTAAGACTTAGCCTGTGCATCAAGTTTATCGCGGCCAATTTTTACAAAGTCGTAGTACTTAAGAAGTGTGTCGTAGTTCACGTAAGCGACCTTCACGTCGGAAGGTGTGAAGTTCATTCCCGATGCACCGCCACCCGAAGGTTTCTGCGTGAAGTGCAGGATGAACAATACAACAACGGCTACAAGCAGTACTACATTGAGAATAAGAGAGGCGTTCTTCATCTTAGGGTTAAATTAAGGCCCGCAAATATAAAAACTTATTTGTCTTCCGCCTCCCTGAACCACGACGCATACATAGGGTAGTTCCTGGCTGTTCTTTCGATCACGGCCTTCATTTCGGGACCTGTGTCTTTCACCTTTTTGGCCGGTATTCCTGCGTAGATGCTTCCGGGTTCCACCTTCGTACCCGGTAAGACAATGGCGCCCGCTGCAATTACGGAGCCTGTACCAATTACGGCGTCATCAAGAACGATAGCGCCGATGCCGATCAGCACGTCGTCTTCTATCGTGCAACCATGAACGCAGGCATTGTGAGCGATGGAAACCCGGCTGCCGATCGTGGTCTTTGCCTTCTGGTAAGTGCAATGGATTACTGCCCCGTCCTGGATGTTGGTGTCGTTGCCTATCGTGATGGAGTGAACATCGCCCCGTACCACGGCATTAAACCAGACCGTGCAGTTGTCGCCCATCGTTACCTCCCCAACCACCACGGCCCCGTCGGCCACGAAACAGTCTTTGCCGAAGGCTGGGGTAAATCCCCTAACAGATTTTATTGTGGCCATACTGACAAGATGTCATCTTAAAAGAACTAAAAATACTAAATTTGCGTCCCTGAAGTGGAGCCATGGAGAAACTAATCGAAGACATCGGATTATTTGAACAGCAGAATGCCGAACAACCGGATGTGAAACTGCTTCCTGATGAGTCTACAGGAAATACGCGCAAGCTTTACATCGAGAGCTATGGTTGCCAGATGAACTTCTCCGACAGCGAGATCGTTGCTTCCATTCTTCGCAAAGAAGGCTTCGATACAACTTCAGATATCAACCAGGCCGACCTCATCTTTTTGAACACCTGCTCTATTCGCGAGAAAGCAGAGCAAACCGTAAGAAACCGGCTCGGCCAGATCAACTCGATCAAGAAGCAAAAGCCCGAAATGATGGTAGGCATCCTGGGATGTATGGCAGAAAGGCTCAAGACCCGGTTGCTCGAAGAAGAAAAGATCGTTGACCTTGTTGCCGGCCCCGATGCATACAGGGATCTGCCCCGTCTCATCAACCAGGTGGATGACGGTGAGAAAGCAGTGAACACATTTCTCTCCCGCGAAGAGACATACGCCGACATCACGCCGGTTCGATTGAACTCGAACGGGGTTACAGCTTTCATATCGATCATGCGTGGCTGCGACAACATGTGTACGTTTTGTGTTGTGCCCTTCACCCGTGGCCGTGAAAGAAGTCGCGATCCTCATTCCATCGTAGCCGAAGCGAAGGATCTCTTTGCAAGAGGCTTTCGTGAAGTGACGTTGCTCGGTCAGAATGTAGACTCGTATAAGTGGAGCTCCGAAGAGAACAACAAGGCAAGACTCGAAAAGAAAGACACACACGATATTATCAACTTCGCGGGATTGCTGGAGATGGTTGCAAACGTGCATCCGGACCTTCGTGTTCGTTTCTCTACATCGCATCCGAAAGACATCACCGACGATGTTCTTTACACAATGGCGAAGTATGAGAACATCTGCAAGTACATACACCTGCCGGTGCAAAGCGGTAACAGTCGCATTCTAGAAATGATGAACCGCGGCTATTCAAGAGAATGGTATTTCAGCAAGATCACTCGCATCCGCGAGATCCTCGGCGATGACTGCGGATTGTCTTCGGATATGATCGTTGGCTTTTGTTCGGAGACTGAAGAAGAACATAGCGAGACACTCTCGTTGATGGACAAAGTGAAGTTCGATTTCTCTTACATGTTCTTTTATTCGGAGCGGCCCGGCACTTTAGCTGCTAAAAAATTCCCGGACGATATCGAAGCGGAAGTAAAACAAAGAAGGCTCACGGAAGTTGTCGAGAAACAAAGACAACATTCGGCATTAAGCAATAAAAGAGAACACGGTAAAGTGTTCAGGGTATTGATCGAAGGAAACTCAAGGAGATCCGACGATTATTTGCAGGGAAGAACGAGCACAAATAAAGTGGCAGTTTTCCCGAAGGGAAGTGCAAAGAAGGGTGAATATGTGAACGTGTTAGTTCATGATAGCACAGGAGGGACATTATTAGGAAGTATTCAGAGTTAAACAAACACCTGAACACAGAAAATTGAACACAGACATCGATGGCGGTAACAGAACAAGACATACAGAGCACTAAACAACGGTTCGGCATCATTGGAAACTCCGCGATGCTGAACAATGCAATTCGTGTAGCAACACAAGTGGCACCTACGGACATGACGGTGCTTATTACAGGCGAAAGCGGAACGGGTAAAGAATCATTTTCGAAGATCATTCATGCATTAAGCTCGAGGAAGCACAAAGAATTTATAGCGATCAACTGCGGATCGATACCGGAAGGAACGATCGACTCCGAATTGTTCGGTCACGAGAAAGGATCATTTACCGGCGCTCACGAAGCACGCAAAGGATATTTTGAAGCCGCAAACGGCGGAACGTTATTCATGGACGAGATTGGTGAAATGCCAATGAGCACGCAAGCCCGTTTACTTCGTGTGCTTGAATACGGTGAGTTTATTAAAGTAGGTGCTTCGAAACCACAGAAGACCGATGTTAGAGTTGTGGCGGCAACGAATGTCGATCTCCTGAGGAAGGTTGAAGAGAGAAAATTTCGCGAAGATCTTTACTATCGTCTCAACACAGTTCCGATTGTTGTTCCTCCTCTCCGCGAACGTGGAAACGATTCGGAGTTGTTGTTCCGAAAGTTCGCGGCTGATTTCGCGGAGACACAAAAAGTTAAGCCTGTATACCTTACAGAAGATGGCGAACAGGAATTATTGAAATACCGCTTTCCTGGAAACATCAGGCAGCTTAAGAATGTCGTGAATCATATTTCGTTGCTCACGATCGACGATAACAACAAGGCCATCAACGCAGAGAAGCTTCGTACTTTCATTCCGCAAACTCCTACCCTTCCCGCACTGTATCTTGAAGGCGGAAGTAAAGACGCAATCTCGGAGCGCGAGATCCTTTATAAAGTGTTGTTCGAGCTTCGCAAGGATGTGAATGATCTTAAGAAAGCTGTAGGCGACGGACATCTCAACGCAACACAATATTCATCGCAGCCTTCTGTTCCTTCGGTAGTTAATGACAGCAACAATAAAGACAATGTCCTTCACATCAATCCAACGAACGACGACGAGGAAGCTGTAAGTCACGACGACGTTCAGGATGTAAGCCACGTTGCCGAAGACGATTCGTTGTCTATAGAAAAGAAAGAAAAGGAACTGATCATGCGCGCCTTGCAGAAGAACAACAACAAGCGCAAATATGCGGCACGCGATTTGGGTATCTCGGAGCGCACTCTCTACCGCAAGATCAAACAATACGAACTTGAAGAGTAAATCAATAAAACCTGTGATCGCGATGGCCGCTCTCGCCGGCCTCGTGTTCCTCCAATCGTGCTATTCCTTTTCAGGAATTTCGACAGCAGCGAAGTCAATACAGATCGATCCATTCTTCAACAACACCGACCTCGGCCCCGCCAACCTTGGCCCCGACTTCACTAACAAGCTGAAAGACTATTACCAGCGCAACAGTAGCATGGCCGTTGTTTCCGAAAGCGGCGAACTGCAGATCGAAGGTGTGATTACCGACTACAAGCTCGCTCCGATTGCACCGGTGTCGTCGGGAACACCCACACAGCCCGACCAGGCGGCCTTCACGCGATTGACGATCACCATCAAGGCAAATTATATCGACAACGCGAAGCCTGAGAATAACTTCAAGGACAAGAGTTTTAGCTTCTATGCCGATTTCCCGAACAGCCAGGACTTCATATCGGTACAGGACGCGCTTCAGCGAAAAATCTTCGACCAGATCATGCTGGACATATTCAACGCAACGATCGCCACATGGTAACCGTAGCACGTGCTGCAGGGCGCTTGCCCGATTGGGTGATTTGAATTAGATTTACAAAGTTCACCTTCACCTCTCCAGTTGGAAAAAGAACGGTTCCTTGATCTGGCAATCAACTACACGTCGCTGACGGAAGCGGAGTCTAAAGATCTTGACGCCCTTCAGAAACAATTTCCATACAGCCAGGTTATTCACAACCTCGCAAGTCGCGGAGCACAAGACAATAAATTTGAGTCTTCAAAAAAGCTGCTGAATATCAGTGCTGTTTACTCTACTGATAGAAGTGTGCTTAAAGACATCATAACAACGCCGCGAACTCAAAGGGCAGATAATCACACAGCGGATAATCACGCGCAGGAACCCATTATCATTCCTGCGTCGGTCGATGATGGTCTCCATGGCGAAGCGTTGAATATCGAGATCATGCATGACCTCGAACGACTCCAGGAACTCAAGCATAACTTCGAGCTAAGCTTCGAAGAATTTCAGCATTCAAAGACTACCGAAAAATCTGAAAAAGCTTCTTCGGCTTCGCCGGTAAAAAAAAAAGAAGCCCCGGTCGCAGAAGTGGCGGCCGAGCCATCGACTGAGGGATTGCTCGAAGAGATCAAGACCACCAAGAAGAAGATCATCCCAGAAACGTCGAAGCAGAAGGAACAGATCGACATCATCGACAAGTTCATAAAGCGTCAGCCTTCCATTGCGAAGAACACCGGCAATTTGGCCGACGCGTCGGACCTGGCCGAGAAGAATTTCGCCCTCACAGAAAATATTGTTTCCGAAACCCTGGTCGAAATCCTGCTCCGGCAGGGCAAAAAAGACAAGGCGATCGAGGTGCTCAAAAAGCTGATTTGGAAGTTTCCCCAGAAAAAAGCGATATTCGCGGCTCAAATCGAAGAACTGAAAAAGTAGAAGAAGATGACAGTCCTCATTATCCTGGCGATGGTTGCCTCTGTTTTGTTGGTATTGATTGTATTGGCACAGAATGCAAAGGGCGGCGGTTTGTCGGGCTTTGCCGGTGGTTCAGGCGCCAGCAACCTTATCGGTGTTAAGAAAACAGGCGATATCCTCGAACGTCTCACATGGGCACTCGCGATCACTATCATGCTCTTGTCTTTAGGCACTAACCTTCTCGATCCTTCTACAGGCACCGACGACATCCTCGAAAAGGTGAAGAATGAAAGGCTTCAGAACAGGCCCTCAACGGACAGCAATCTTCCTGACCTGAACGCTACTCCGGCGGATACTACGAAGTAATCCGGCTTTTTAAGCAGCAATTTTTTTAAGCAAAAGTCTCTTTGCCACAGGCACTAATGTTGGCATATAAGGAAACTTCAGCTTTGAAGTGATCAGGTACACAGCCGGGTTGGGCAACGACGCGAACTCGCGTATCAATTGAAGTTTAATGTGCTCGTAGGTGTTCGACAGGCTTCGTGTGGTGGTCCGTACGTGTTGCATGTGCAGGCCTCTCATCGACTCGTTACTCTGTTCGAAGACCGTAAGCTGGTAACGATACACGTTGGTCTCGGTGTCGGGCGGCTGCGAAAGAAACACGTATCCTTCGTGGGCATATAATGACGTTAAGCCTATTGGTGAGATCTCACAGTTAGACTCCACGAACTCATAGATCTGCGCGCCGTCGTCGAGTGAGCTTTTGAATTCGGGAATGGCAAATGATATGATTGCCTCCAGTTCTTTAATGGTTGCATATTCTTCGAGAACCGAAGCGTCGGTGATAAGAGAGCCGTTTTCTTTGATGGACAGCAAATTACGGTAATGAGCTACCAGGTCGGACAGGAATGGGTAGAGTTCGGCTTTGTTGAAGGCAGACTTAACTTTGCTGAGGTACGATAGCAGTATATACTTTTTATATTCGAAATCGATCAGGCCTTCGGTCAGCCAGTTTTCCCTCAGCTCTCCCATACCCAATTATACGGAAATCTGACAATTTTTGCCATCTTTGCACCCGCTTCGGCTTGGCCGGTTAACAAAGCCGGAAAATGTGTCAGAAATGGCCTGGATGGCATAAAAATCGTTATGTCGGGTGCGGAGAAACAAACAACTAACAAATCTCGAAACCAATATGGCGAAGATCACTTTCAAACCCAACGAGGACAGGATCCTTGTGGAGCCCGCAGAAGCGGAAGTTAAAACTGCATCAGGACTTTATATCCCTGATTCGGCAAAAGAAAAACCGCAAAAAGGCAAGGTGGTAGCAGTAGGTGAAGGTCTTAAGGACAAACCTGTAACAGTTAAGGTTGGCGATCAGATCCTTTACGGAAAGTATTCCGGCACTGAGATCCAGATCGACGGCAAGGAGTATCTAATCATGCGCAATTCCGATGTTTTCGGAATTATTTAATCACGAGTAACTAATCAGAAATTACGAATAAGAATATGGCTAAAGAAATTACATTCGATACCACCGCCCGCAACAGGATCAAAGCCGGCGTTGATAAGCTGGCGGATGCCGTTAAGGTAACGCTCGGCCCGAAGGGACGCAACGTTATCCTGGATAAGAAATTTGGTGCTCCTACCGTTACGAAAGACGGTGTATCGGTAGCGAAAGAGATCGAGTTGAAAGATGCTATTGAAAACATGGGCGCACAGCTTGTGAAAGAAGTTGCTTCGAAGACTGCCGATGCTGCCGGTGATGGGACTACTACTGCAACTGTGCTTGCTCAAGCTATCTTCAACCACGGTATCAAGAACGTGGCTGCAGGTGCAAACCCGATGGACCTGAAGCGCGGTATCGACAAGGCTGTTGAAGCCGTTGTTGAAAGCCTCAACGCACAAAGCAAGAAGATCAAAGATTCGAGCGAGATCCAGCAGGTTGCTACCATCTCTTCGAACAACGATGTAGAGATCGGTAAGATGATCTCTCAGGCGATGGACAAAGTTGGTAAAGACGGTGTTATCACTGTTGAAGAAGCAAAAGGTACTGAGACCGAAGTGAAGACTGTAGAAGGTATGCAGTTCGATCGCGGATATCTCTCTGCTTACTTTGTAACCAACACTGAGAAGATGGAAGCAGACCTCGACCAGGCTTACATCCTGATCTACGACAAGAAGATCAGCAGCATGAAGGAACTCCTTCCTATCCTCGAACAAACAGCACAAACAGGCAAGCCTCTCCTCATCATCGCTGAAGAAGTAGATGGCGAAGCTCTTGCAACACTCGTGTTGAACAAGATCCGTGGCGCTCTCCGCGTGGCAGCTGTTAAGGCTCCCGGCTTCGGCGACCGTCGCAAGGCAATGCTCGAAGACATCGCGGTCCTCACTGGTGGTAAAGTGATCACTGAAGAGCAGGGTTTGAAGCTCGAAGGTGCTACACTCAACGACCTCGGTCGCGCTGAGAAAGTAACAATCGACAAAGACAATACAACGATCGTGAATGGTGCTGGCAAGAAAGCCGACATCCAGGGCCGTATCGGTCAGATCAAATCACAGATCGAAACAACAACTTCAGACTACGACAAAGAAAAATTGCAAGAACGTCTTGCTAAGCTTTCTGGTGGTGTGGCTATCCTCTATGTAGGTGCTGCTACTGAAGTTGCAATGAAAGAAAAGAAAGATCGCGTTGACGATGCGTTGCATGCAACACGCGCTGCGGTACAGGAAGGTATCGTTGCCGGTGGTGGTGTAGCTTACATCCGTGCTATCGAAATATTGAAAGATGTGAAAGTTGACAATGAAGACCAGGCTACTGGTGTTAACATCATCCGTCTTTCACTCGAAGCTCCTCTTCGTGTGATCGCTGCTAACTCTGGCCAGGAAGGTTCAGTAGTTGTTAACAAAGTTCGCGATGGCAAGAAAGACTTCGGTTACAATGCACGCGACAACAAGTACGAAAACTTCTTCGCAGCAGGTATCATCGACCCTACGAAGGTGACACGCCTTGCTCTCGAAAACGCAGCTTCTATTGCAGGCCTCCTGCTCACAACTGAAGCGGTTGTTTCTGAGATCCCTGAGAAGAGAGAAGCTCCTGCAATGCCTCCCGGAGGCATGGACGGAATGATGTAATCGGAAGATTCTCAATAGAAAAACCCCGTTGAAAGACGGGGTTTTTTATTTGGGCCGTTTTTACAATATTTGACTCATGGTCATCCACGATAGCTTCGCCGACTTTGTGTTGTTCCTTTACATTCACATGGCTTATGCCGATGGTGTCTATCACCCGGCTGAAAAAGACGTGATCGCCGACCGCATCCCAAAGTTGTTTCCCGCAGAGACCGATGTTACTGCCAAGCTTGCGAAAGCCGAAAAGCAATACACTTCCGTTGACAAATCGCAGATCGATACCATCATCAAAGATACCTTCAAGCATTTCAACTCGATCAAATTTGCGCAGAAGTACAAGGTCTACACAGACATGTACGACATCATTCATGCCGATGGAAAAGTGGAAGAGTCGGAGACCCGCGCCCTCAACCAGCTTAAGGACATTATCGAGATGGGTGTTGTAATAAAACGATGACTCTCAGACGAAATCGTCTTATCATTTCTTAGTAGCCGTCCTGTATAAGATCCCACACATTACCACGAAGAAGGCAACCCCCAGCATATCGTAAGCGCCGTGGCTCATAATGCCCAGCACCGATCCTTCGAAGTTGAGCGGGTCCATTAACGAGGGAAGGATCACTGCAAACACGGCTGCAATCACACCCGTAATCGCACCACCTGCGATAAGTCCCGTGGCAAAGAGACTTCCCCTGCCCAGATCGCTGTCTTCGGCCACCTCACCGCGACGCTCCGCTCTCCAATCCACAACTCCCTTGATAGCACCGCCGATGAAAATCGGAAGCGTTGTGGCCAATGGAAGATAAAGTCCGATCGCAAAAGCCAACGCTTTTATGCCACAGAGTTCCATCGTTATCGCGATAAAGACACCGACGATAACGAATTGCCAGTCTAGCGTACCTGAAAGAATACCGCGATCAAGGGTCGCCATCAGGGTTGCTTGCGCAGCGGGAAACTTGTCGCTTCCAATTGCATGATGAATGCCCTGCGCCACCATTTCGGGTGTGGGTATGTCGAGGATGCGGATTACAATACCGATCGCTACCGATGAAACGATAGCACCAATGAACAAAGAGATCTGTTGGTATCGTGGAGTGGCTCCGACAAGGAAACCGGTTTTAAGATCCTGGGATGTGCCTCCAGCATTTGCAGCTGCTATGCAGATCATTGCACCCACAACAAGAGCAAGCGCTTCGTAGTTAACACCCGACCAACCGATGCTCGTGAATATCAAACACGTTCCCATCAACGTAGCGATGGTCATTCCCGATATAGGGCTGTTACTTGTTCCCACCAATCCAACAATGCGGCTTGCAACGGTGACGAAGAAGAATCCGAATACCACGATAAGGATCCCGACCAGGAGTTTTTGAATAAAGCTATCGCCCGGAATGATGCTGCTTGGAAGAATAGCTGTAACGCCAACCAGGATGATGCTTCCTATGATCACAACTTTAAAAGAAAGATCTCTTTCGGTACGCGACACGCCCTGGGTTCCTTTCTCTTTTAATGATTTCACACTGTCGCGGAAGGAGCTGACAATGGTGGGAAGGGTCTTGAGTAATGTAATGAGACCTCCGGCAGCTACTGCACCGGCACCGATCTGGCGAATGTACCCGCGATAGATTGCATCGGCTGGCGCTGCGAATGAATGCGTTGCGGGGTCCCATCCGGCAACGCCACCACCCTTTCCCAGGTCGGGAAGATAACCGATCTTATGAAGCTGTAATGCGATCACATCGGGACCGACCAGGGTTTGAAGCAATGGAATAATTCCCCACCATGCCAGTACAGATCCTGCAACGAGCACGCCTGAAATGCGTGGACCGATGATGTAACCGACACCGAGGTATTCGGGAGTGATCTCGCCGCGAATGGCACCGGCAGGCCAGAACTTATTTACCTGGCTGGTGATGAATGAGGGCGTCTCGGATATAACATGAAATACTTTTTGAAGCAGGGCATAACCGAAAGCCACAGCCATTCCGACGAATGCGGTTTGCGCGAATACTCCGCCCTTCTCTCCTGCCTTCAGCACCGATGCACATGCAGTGCCTTCGGGATAAGGAAGCGTTTCGTGTTCTTTTACGATCAATGAACGGCGAAGCGGCACCATCATTAAAGTGCCAAGCATTCCGCCAAACGCAGCGAGGATCAGTATCGTGAGATAGTCGAAGTAACCTTCGCCCACGCTGGTGCCATCGGAACCGGGTGTAAGAAAAAGAAAACCGGGAACGGTGAATGCAACACCGGCGGCTATCGATTCGCCGGCAGAGCCCGTTGTTTGAATGATGTTGTTTTCGAGGATGGTCGTCTTCAGGAATTTTCTTCCGAGCGTGATGGCGATCACAGCAATGGGTATCGACGCTGTAACGGTAAGACCTGCCCTTAATGCAAGGTAGGCTGTCGAACATCCGAAGAGGATACCGAAGAATGATCCAAGCAATACCGACTTGATTGTAAACTCCGGGATGTTTTGATCGGCGGATACAAAGGGCTGAAATGTTTTGTCTTGCATAATCTCTTAAGGTCTCTTTGGGTCTCTTAGGAAGTCTTTTTAACAAGGAATCTATCGTACAGCACCAGGAGTATCGTGGAGATAACACCGATGCCGGCGAGTATGTACCACATCAATGATGGGTTGGTGTTCATATAAGAAATGCGAAGCCAATCGGAAACCATACCGGCAGAGAAAGCACCGACGGCGATCGGAAGAAACGCGAAGCCAGAGTATGTTCCGTTTTGGCCTTTGGGTGCAAGGCTATTGATGTATTCGTAGTATCGCGGTGCCGACACGCCTTCTCCCATCGCGAAAATGATAACGCCGATAACAACAACGAGTGTAGTTCCGAAAGCACCGATGATCGTCCACGAAAGTGTGGCCACCACGAATCCGAAGATCATTGCTGTGAATGGTTTCCATTTGTTGAATGCCGTTCCCGACAACAAGCTAAATCCGATGATGAACCATGCGTCTACTGATTCGAGCAACTCGAATTGTTCGAAATGCAATACTTCCACGGCATATACAGGTATCAAATAAAAGATCTGCCAGAACATGATCCAGAAACCTGAACAGATCAACAGGAACAACATGAATTTCCCGTTCGCGAATACCAACGTCATGTCGGAGAATACTTTGCCGAATGTTTTTTTCTCTGCGTTAACTATTGCATCCGGTTCCCTGAAGAAGATCAGCGTTCCGATCAACAAAAGAAAACATGTAACTGAAGACATCAATAACACATACTCGATACCGAGATCCTGACGAATAAACAGAGCGAGCACGGGGCCGATAGCGCCACCGAAGTTGACAAGCGAATAATAGATAGAGAAACCGAGTGTTCTCGAATTATCGTTGGTTGTTGTGCGTGCAACCGTTCCAACAATACAGGGTTTGATCAGCGAACCACCAATTGCAGTTATCACCAGCACACTAATAATGTATGTTTTCTTACCGGTGATGGCGATGATGTCGGCACTCCATTCCATGCCTGCCATACCGATGAGAAAATAACCGACGCTGAAGATCGCAAAACAAGACGCGAGTGTTTTCTTAAAACCATACCGGTCGACAAGAACGCCGGCAAGTATTGGAAGTCCATACACGAGAAATGTAAAAAGGCCGGCGAGTGTGCCTGCCTCGTTTTGGAGACCTACTTTGTCTTTGAGAAAAATGACGAGCACTGCTTTCGTTCCGTAGAAGGCAAGTCGTTCAAAGAGCTCGAGCGTGTTCGCTATCCAAAAAAGTGATGTAAAGCCGGTACGTAGTGGTGCAAGACGCTCGGATAGAGTCATTTCAGAGGTTAGGTAATCCTGAAAAGTAAAAAAAACCTACTCTTCTGCCAACTCCGGGTCCAAACTCCATTTCTCGGGAGAGCGCCACAGGCTCGACAACAACAGTTCTCTCATGAAGATGAATTCCTTCGGCAGCCTGTCGTACATGCGCTCGAACAATTCGACGTGCGAGAGAAGTTCTTGTTTCCACTGCTCGCGATCGATTGTCATGATCTCGTCGAACTGGGCTTTGGTGAAATCGAGGCCGCTCCAATCGAGGTCTTCATAGTGAGGCATCCAGCCGATGGGACTTTCGGTAGCATTCGATTTACCGCGGATCTTTTCTACGATCCATTTAAGAACACGCATGTTGTCGCTGAAGCCGGGCCACAGGAAGTTTCCTTTTTCGTCTTTACGAAACCAGTTCACGCCGAACACACGCGGAGGATTGGGAATATCGCGGCCGAATTGCAACCAGTGATTTAAATATTCACCCATGTGATATCCGCAGAACGGCAACATGGCAAAAGGATCGCGACGAACTTTACCTACCTCGCCGAAAGCAGCGGCCGTTGTTTCGGAGCCCATCGTTGCGGCGAGATAAACACCATAGTTCCAGTTGTGTGCCTGGTATACGAGCGGAATAGTCGTACTACGACGTCCACCGAAAACGAAAGCGCCGATGTGAACGCCATGCGGGTTTTCCCAATCGGCATCGATAGAAGGACACTGTGAAGCGGGCGCTGTAAAACGTGCGTTGGGATGCGCTGCAGGTTTACCGGAAGTTTGTTCCCACGGAAGCCCGCGCCAGTCGATCAGTCCATCGGGTGGAGTTTTACTCATTCCCTCCCACCATACATCGCCATCGGGAGTGATAGCAACATTGGTGAAGATGGTGTTCTTCGAAATGGTTGCCATCGCATTGGGATTGCTCTTCTCGTTGGTGCCGGGAGCAACACCGAAGTACCCGGCTTCGGGATTAATGGCGTAAAGCTTTCCTTCTTTACCAGGTTTGATCCACGCGATGTCGTCGCCGACTGTTGTTACTTTCCATCCACCGAGTTGCTTCGGCGGAATGATCATCGCGAAGTTGGTTTTGCCACACGCACTCGGGAATGCTGCCGCTATGTAAGTCTTTTCTTTGTCGGGGCTCTCAACACCAAGAATGAGCATGTGTTCTGCAAGCCATCCTTCTTCGTGAGCCATGGCGCTCGCAATGCGAAGGGCGAAACATTTCTTGCCCAGCAATGCATTGCCGCCATAACCAGATCCATAGGATACGATCGAACGCTCTTCGGGATAATGAACAATGTATTTAACAGATGGATGACACGGCCACCTGGAATCCTGTTGACCTTCTTTCAATGGCGCGCCTACGGTATGAAGACACTTAACGAAATCTTTATAAGGCCCGAGTACATCGAGCACCTTGCGACCTACGCGGGTCATGATGTGCATGTTGACAACAACATATTCGGAGTCGGTGATCTCGACGCCGATGTGTGAGAACGAAGAGCCGACGGGTCCCATGCAGAACGGGATAACGTACATGGTGCGTCCTTGCATCGATCCTTCGAGGAGCTTGCGCATGGTCTGCTTCATCTCGCGCGGTTCCACCCAGTTGTTGGTAGGTCCGGCGTCTTCGCGGCGGCGGCTACAGATGAAGGTGCGGTCTTCGACGCGGGCTACGTCGCTAGGGTCGGAGAAGCAGGCGTAGCTGTTGGGACGCTTCTTTTCATTGAGCCGGATGAAGGTGCCCTTGTCTACAAGCTGCTGACAGAGGTCGTTGTATTCCTCTTTGGAGCCGTCGCACCAGTGGATGCGGTCGGGCTTACAGAGGTCGGCGATTTGGCGGACCCAGTCTTTGAGGCCGGAGTGGGAAACGTCGTAAGTTTTTGTGATGGCGATGTCGTCGGTCATAATTGAGGGTTATGAGCTAACAAATGTAAGGGAAAATTTATGCAATCGTTTGAAATGAGTTATTTATCACGAAAAACGGATTTTTCTCACGGAAAGCACGGAAAACACGGAAGGGCATTATGGAAAAGACGGAAAGGACGGAAGGGGATATGGAAAACCTGACAGCGTGCAGAAGTAAGTAAGCGCGGCTCTGCTTAAAGCTGTAATTCTGTGCCATGATAATTCAGGAAGAACTCACTTATAAAATAAGAGGTGCCATATTCGAGGTATTCAAATACTATGGGCCGGGATTGTTCGAGAGCGTTTATGAAAAGGCGCTTGCAAAAGAACTTAAGCGCATGGGATTGAATGTGGCGGCTCAAGTGCCAATTGATGTCGATTACAAAGGCGAGGATTTAGGCCTCGGATTTATTATGGATCTGCTGGTGGAAAATGAGATCATTATCGAAGTCAAGTCAATCAAAGACTTACAAGACGTTCACAAGAAGCAGTTATTGACATACTTAAGATTAACAGGTAAGAGAGTGGGATTATTAGTGAACTTTACAACCCCTCACCTTCAAGACAATGTGAGCCTTTTTAGAATAGTAAATTAGCCTTCCGTGTTTTCCGCGCTTTCCGTGAGCAAAACCTTCCGTAAAGGCCTTTCAATCAAATAATAAATTCCGATCGCAATCACATTCAATATCACAAACAACACCACTGGATTCCACGTCACGTTATCCGAAAGCCACACCGCCAACACACCTATGTGAATCAAATAAAATGCATACGAGCTCTTGCCCAATAACTGCATGACGTTCGTGGACAATAACTTCCGGATCCATGACCTTTCAGTGAGAAGCCCCCAGAGTAACAACGCCGTGGCCGCGGGCACCAGTAACTGCCGGATCAGCAACTCAGGCATCTCGTCGCGGGTATAAACCAGCACGAGAAGAAAAACCAGGATCCCGACAATACCAATCCATGTGAACAACTGCCTGTTATTAATTGCAGTCTTGTTTCCCTGGAAGATCTTCGCCAGCGCTATGCCAATAAAAAACTCAAAGCATCTTCCGAAGAAAGTGTACACAAGCATGAAGTGTAATGAATCGAAAATGATATAGCCGATCATTAGAAAAATAAACGGCAACAACCAGGTCATTAAACGCGATCTCCTGATCATAATAAATATCAATGGCGCCAGCAGGTAAAATGTCTCTTCAACCGTAAGCGACCATCCCTGAGCTATGCCCGTGAACTTGAGCTCGTCGACGAAGCCTTTGATGAACGTAATGTTTGCAACGTAAACCCAGCCCCACCCTCCTGTTACGATGAAGGTGATCGTGGTAAGTAGAAAATACAATGGATAGATCCGTGCGAAACGATTTCGCATGTACTGCGAGAACGTTGGCTTTGGCAACAGCGGATCGTCGTAACGGATCGTGATCAGGAATCCGCTTAACACAAAGAACATGCTTACGCCAATACCTAGCTCGTCGACAAGCGCATTGAGAAATGGAAAGCGATCCGCGGCGAAGAGGTTATAATGATTGGCGAAGACAAGCCATGCGGCAATGGCGCGAAAGCCGGTAAGCGAAGGAAAATAATTATCCTTATTGGAGATCACTTAAAAGTCGATCCTGTACACCAGCACCGGGATAAATCCAACCTGGTATTGCATCACCACTTTTCCCTGGAATGCATCGTAGTACTTGTACGCCTGGTTCTTGATGCCCGCAAAGTTCTGAACGTCGAGCGCTATAGTGCGAGTGTATTTCACCTTGTCCTTTCTCCAGCTCAAACGCAAATCGAAACGCATATAGTCTTTCAGTATGATGGAATAAGTGTCGGAGCTGTATGTGGTTACTCCCGTCGTACGCGACATGTTTTCGTCGATCGGTGTATCGCGAAGTCCGCCGAGGTACATCATGCGACCATGAATTCCGAAAGAGCTGTTGTGCCCATCGAGTTGCTTAGTCCATTCGCGGCCACCGGTAACCATCAACGAATAACGTCCGTCGAACTTGGTGGGACGTTCGATCTTGTCGGTGCCTGTATAAACTGAACGGTAAACACTTGCGCCAGCGAGAATGTAGTAGCCATCCACGAATGATCTTTCGGCCTGTAGCGCAACACCCTTATTAGTGCCTGTACCGATAGCCTGGAGATTATTGGTAACGGCTCCTTCGATGTAATTCAGTACAGAGAAGTTCTCTGCAATAGCAACAGGAACGTCGTTGTAATAATGATAATACACCGATGTGTTGAACTTCCATTTTTCAAACTGGATCATGTGCCCTATTTCAACAAACTTCTTTCGGAGGAAGTCGCGATAGCCGCTGGGCAAATAAATTCCGGCAGGAAGCATCTGGCTGAGTTGACCGCCGGTTACATATAAATTCGACGTTGATGTGAGCTGGTACTGTATATTGACGCGCGGATCGAACGAACTCTTTTTGAAAGTTGAATACATGTAGCGCGCCCCGAGAGTTGTCGATAACCTGCCTGTCCTGAACGATAATTGTCCGTACGGCTGAAACAATGCGTATTCTCCTTTTGCGAAAGCAGTCGTGGTTGTTGTTGGCGTAAGATCGTATGAGTCGAGTGAGTCTTTGCTGTAGTTTACCATGGCACCGAATTCGGCAGAGACCTTTGGTGACCATTTACCGGTAATCGATGCGAAGCCTGAAATAAGACGACGCTTCGAATCATAACGCGACGACTGGAATGGCAACGTGGGTGTTGGAATCGACTGCGACGTTCGGTCCTGGTCGTTGCTCGAGAATGTAATGCCCGACGAAAACGTGAATGCTTTCTTCAAAGGAAGATCCAGGCGTGTGCCTACAGCATAAGTCTTGTTGTCGTAAAGAATGGTGAAGCGATCTTTATCAACCTCCCACTCCGATTCATTCTTTGCGTAGAATTTATTAGTGCTATACCCGCCGAGGCCGAAGAACGAAATGCTTCCGCCGCGTTGACCGATCAGCGTGTTGATGTTGAAAGAAAAGTCCTGGAAGTTGATTGCTTCTCCACCAAACTTAACGCCCATCTGCGACAACAATCCAACGGTTGAATAACGTGCGTTAGCCAGATAAGTCGTTCTGCCTTTTTTACCCAACGGTCCTTCGGCAGCAAAGTCGAGCCCGATTAAACTTGCCTGTGCCGTAAACTCATGACGTGTTGTGTTGCCGTTCCTTAATGTCATATCGAGAGCGGCAGCTGATACGTTGCCATAACGCGCTGGCATGTTGCCAGAATAGAAGTCGGTACGATCGAGCATCTGTGCGCTGAGGATATTTACACCACCGCCGTTGGCCGCAGGTTTGTCGTTGAATGTTCCTGCGTTGGCGAGGTGATTCGGGTTAACGATATCCATCCCGTTCAAACGCCAGAGAAGTCCCGTGGGGGAATTTCCTTTCACAATTATGTTATTCGCCTGGTCGTTGGCCGTCACAACACCGGGATAAGATGCAAGCATGCGCACCGGGTCGAAGAAGTTGGCGGGCATACGCATTACTTTTTCGATTGGAAGAGATATGGCACTTGGATCGGAGATGTTGGTAGGGCGTGATTCTATTTTGACGGCTTCGAGCTCAATAGCGACTTCCTGAAGATCAAATACAATAGTGGTAGTTTTTCCGGCTATTATTAATACTTCTTGTGTGCCTTTATCATAATTAAGGGAACTTGCATGAGCTATGTACCGGCCGGGAGGAAGACCTTGAAATGCTGCACGACCGAGCGAATCCGTGTTCTCACGAAAATCAGTAGCTTCCTTTACTAGAAATAAGCCAGCGCCAGGGATCCCTTTTTTTGAAACTGCGTCCCGAACAAAAATAGTTGCTCTTCCAACTTGTCCAAACGAATAAAACGCTCCTAAAAAGAGTATTGAAAAAAGGAAAGTGATCTTACGCGCCACGAATCAAATCGTCTTGAGATAGTCTATAGAATTTTTAGTGCTTGTCATTGGATCGACAGGATAGGTTTCCTGTTCAACATACCAGTGTTTCAAACCTGCATGATGTGCATGCATCAGTAATTTTTTGAAGTCGATCGAGCCCGTTCCAACATCGGCGTTTTTCGTAGGATCGGCTTTGTCCATATCCTTAATATGCCACTGTTCGAAACGACCAGGGTATTTCATAAAGATCTGTTCTGGATCCTGCCCCGCCCTTACAACCCAATAGAGATCGAGTTCCCATGAAACGAGATCTTTATCGAAGCCTTCGAGTAATGTATCGAAGCCGGTCTTATCTCCGATCATTTTGAATTCGAAATCATGATTGTGATAGCCCATACGAATGCCGGCCTTCTTCGTTACTTCGGCAGCTTTATTCACATCCTCGATGATCTGCTTGAACCCATCGGGTGTGCGATTGGCTTCATCGATCCACGGAAGTACCATGTACTCCTGCCCTGCTTCTTTTGCATCGGCAACAGCCTGGTCCCACTGGGTGCGGATCACATCGATATCGTAGTGCGCGCTGGTAACGCGCGCACCGAGAGTTCTCACGTAGTCTGTAAATTCCTTGTAAGGCATTCCAAACATCTGCCCGTTCGAATAACCGTAAGCTTCGAATTCATTGTATCCCCAATCGACCAGCTGCTTTACAGTGTCTTTTACCTTCGTTGTGTCTTTAATGACATCACGAAGGGTATACAACTGAAGACCGTATGCTTTTTTAGCCGACTCTGTTGGTTTGCCACAACCAACAACAGCAGCACCGGCAACCGCCATTGCAGTGGTGCTCAGAAAGGTTCTCCTTTTCATTTGCCTAAAGCTATTTGTGTGAACATAAACAGGTCTTTATCCTCTGCCTTATTGTTGTTGAACGCGAGGTACAACTTGTGTTTTCCTTCGATAGCAGGGAACGAGATCGTTGAGAACGTCACATCGTAACCATCTGCAACTTTCACACGAGGTGTGCTGGTGAAGTCGGCGGTTCCCAACTTCTTACCGTCTTTGCCGTCGAGATAGATATCGATCGTTCCGTTCTTGCTAACATTCTGAATGAGGACGATAGTCAATGTCATCTTCGAGGCGCCGGTGAGATCCACTTCACGTGTAGCTGCATTGCTGCCGTTCTTAACGCCCATCAGTGCTGAGCCGCCGGTAGGCAAAGCAAAGCGGGAAGGACCGCTGAGTTCATCGAAATAACTTCCATCGATAACCGGTGCCTGCAACACGATCGTCTTCTCGGTAAGCAATGAAGGGATCGGGCCTGCGCCGTTATCATCATAACCAGCAGTGAGCAAATACGCTCCTTTTACACCGGGACCAGTCTGAGGCTTATCGAACTTCACCGTGCCTTTTACCGGAAGAGTTTTCTTCACTTCCACTTTTGCGAGAGACAAGATGTATTCGACCATGGCCATGGTTTGTTCTTTCGAAAGCTGAGGGTGAGCTGCCATCGCAGTTTCTCCCCAAACACCTGAGCCGCCTTTCAATACTTTGTCTGAAAGTTGATCAACAGCCTTCGGATCTTTTTCATACTTAGCTGCGATCATCTTATAGCTTGGACCGGCAGACTTCTTATCGAGCTGGTGACATGACTTACAATCGCTTTCTGCGATGATGATCTTTCCTGGAAGATCAGGGCGCTGGTGACCAGCAGCGATCGACGTGATGTCATAACCCTGTGGCAGGAAATCGAATGTAACCTGTACCCTTGCAGGATCGATACCATTACCCAGCGATCCATCTTCTTTATCAGAAACAGATACTTCGTAGCTGGCTGAACCATCTTGCAGGAAGAACTGTGAGTTGCCCGTGAGTTTCACATCAACAACAGGCTTCGCGTTACCCGCAAGTATCGTGAGCTCTGAAGTTGCTGTGCTTCCGCCTTTATCGGTAACAGTCAATTTAGGACGATAGATGCCGGCCTTATCGAATGTGTATTCAAAATTGCCGTTGTCTGATGAAAGCTTTGTTCCATTAACATCCAGTTCAAACTTGACTGCATCGCCATCGGGATCGGCCGACTGATCGCCGGTGAACTTAACAGCAAGCGGAACCTCACCGGTTGTCTTATCGGCAGTGAATGCAACTACGGGTATGCGATTGCCTTTATTGAATTCGATCACGCAAAGACGCGCGTCCATATTTTGTGAGAACCACGTGGTGCCGTACTCCAGCAAGTACAACTTTCCATCGGAACCAAATTCCATGTCCATGGTATTGTTGAACTTGATATTATCGAGGAACGGTTCGATGTCCATGATCTTACCGTTGTCGTCGTTCGTTACAACGCGGATCCAGTTTCGCATCCAATCGTAGATGATCACCTTACCATCGAGATAATCGGGGAACGCATCGGTTTGACCTTTATAACTTTCAGAGTAATAAACAGGTCCGGCCATTGCATTACGACCGCCGGTTTTCACCAAAGGAAAATCGGGCGACTCGGCATAAGGATAATAGATATAGGGAGGACTTACAGGAGGAAGATCATTCAACCCTGTATTGTTAGGCGATGTGTTGTGAGGATGCTCGGGATCATGCTTCGGTCCGATCGTCTTCGCGGCGAAGTCGTATTTCGCGTAAGCGAAATTACCACCAACAAACAACGGCCATCCAAAATAACCGGCCTTCTGTGCCTGGTTCAATTCATCGTAACCGCGGGGTCCGCGTTCCGGACTATCGTTGGCTGCATCGGGACCAACTTCACCCCAATAGAGGAAACCAGTCTTTTGATCAACAGAGATCCGGTATGGATTCCTGTTACCCATCACATAGATCTCAGGACGAGTCTTCTCCGCTCCTTTAGCAAAAAGATTGCCTTCGGGGATTGTATAAGTTCCGTCGGGCTCAGGGTGTATGCGAAGGATCTTACCACGAAGATCATTCGTGTTACCTGACGACTTCAATGCATCCCATGGCATACGACCCGGACGTTCGTCGGCAGGACTGTAGCCATCTGATTCGAATGGACTTGTGTTATCACCGGTTGAGATGAAGAGATTGCCACCGGGACCGAATGTGAGTGATCCGCCGGTATGACAACATGTTTGACGTTGCACTGCCACCTCGAGCATTTCTTTTTCCGAACTCATATCGATCTTGTCGTCTTTGAATTCGAAGCGTGAAAGAACGTTGGCCGATTTCTTCGGGTGCGAATAGAAAATATATAAGTAATGATTGTTTGCGAAGTCGGGGTCTTTGGTGAGACCGATCATTCCATCTTCTGCTCTTCCGCCATCATTGTAAGTGATTGATGGATTGAAAGTGTTGATCGTTACAAGCGTATCTTTTTTGGGATCATATAACCGTACTTCACCTTTACGCTGAAGGAATATTATTCTACCGTCGGGAAGAACAGTCATCTCCGTAGGTTCATCGAGATTATAGGCAAATACTTTTTTGCTGAAGCGATTGTCTTCGGGACGGAGCTTTTCTTTCGCCTTCGAGTAATCGAGCTTGTTGTCGCCGATCGCGTACTTGATACCTGAAGTTAAGTGTGCGAGAAACTCCGGTTCGGTCCACGACTCATCGGTGTGACCCATGCCTGTATAGAACGCACGGCCGCCGTCGAAGTCATGCCACCATGCCCAGGGATGATCGCCGTTGTTCTCACCGCCTTCGTAAGAAGACTCATCGAGCTTATAAATAACATTAAGATCATCGTTGATCTTGCGATAGTTATAAAGCTCGTCGGTACGTTCCCAGTTGGCGGGAACATTAACCTTGAAACGCGGGTCGATGTTCTCGACCTGTATGATCTTTGTCTTCTGTGTTTTTGGGTGACTCTTAAACCATGCGCCCACCAGTTTGTTGTACCACCACCAATCGTATTCGGTGTCGGCTGCGGCGTGAACACCAACGTATCCGCCGCCGGCCTGTATGAATCGCTTCAATGCATTCTGTTGTTGAAGATCGAGAACATCGCCGGTGGTGCTAAGAAACACCACGGCAGAATATTTCTTCAGGTTATCTTCAGTGAATGCGGTTGCGTTCTCGGTCGTGTCGACGTCGAAACCATTTTCAGTTCCAAGCTTTTGGATCGCGGGCTTTCCTACATTAATAGACTGATGGCGGAAGCCTTTCGTTTTCGAAAAGACAAGGACCTTCGGTTTATTATTGGAACACGATTGGAGTAATAGACAAAAAAGGGATAGTAGTATGAGGGCTCTCATGATTTAGGATTTTGAAATTTGTGATCTGTGATTCGTAGTTAATTACAAATCACAAATCATCAATAGATTAATGCTCTTTCTCACCATCCAGTGAGAGTACATACCGCGCCATTTTTTCAGCGTCGGCCTGGGGAATGTCGTGGGCAGGCATGGGCATCTCGCCCCCAAACGCCGGAACCACCAGTGATGATCTTCTGTGCGAGCATCTTCACGTTGGCTTCAGTGAAGTCGTACTTCTTCGCAACATCCAGGTGTGCAGGACCAATGATCTTTTTGTCCTTTTGGTGACATGTCTTGCAGTCGCTTCCATTTACGAGGGCTTCGCCTTGCGCGATAGCGTCTCCGCCACCTGAAGCCGGAGCTTCGGTCTTATTCTCTTCTGGTGTGCCGAAGTCCTCCTTATCCGGGTTCTCTGTCTTCTTCGATCCGCACGCAGTGATGATAAGCGCGATCGCAAAAATTGAAACTATACTTTTCATTTACTGGTTAGTTACTGGTTGATTTTAAATGCCTAAAACTTTCTTGTTGAATTTCGAGTCTTTGCCTGTTGCAGCAAAGTCATCGAACGCTTTCTCTGTTACCCTGATGATATGATCACGAATAAACGGCGCGCCTTCGGCGGCGCCTTGCTCCGGGTGTTTGATGCAACACTCCCATTCGAGTACAGCCCAGCCTTCGAAGCCATACTGTGTAAGCTTCGAGAAGATCGATTTGAAATCGACTTGTCCATCGCCTAACGAACGGAATCTGCCAGGACGATTCACCCAATCCTGGAAGCCACCATACACTCCACTCCTTCCGGTTGGATTAAACTCGGCATCCTTCACATGGAACATCTTAATGAACTGGTGATAGAAGTCGATGTATTGTAAGTAATCCAGTTGCTGGAGAACGAAGTGACTTGGATCGTAAAGAATGTTTGCGCGTGTGTGCTTGCCCGTTGCTTCCCAGAATCGTTCGAACGTAACGCCATCGTGAAGATCTTCACCAGGATGTATTTCGTAGCAAACGTCGACACCTGCTTTGTCGAATGTGTTCAGGATAGGCAACCAACGTTTTGCAAGCTCTTTGAAACCATCTTCAACGAGACCGGCAGGACGTTGCGGCCATGGATACATCGTATGCCACATCAAGGCACCCGAGAATGTTGCGTGAGCGTTGAGACCGAAGTTGCGGCTTGCCTTTGCGGCCAGCTTCAACTGGTCCACAGCCCATGCAGTACGAGCTTTGTTATCGCCATGTACTTTCTTCGGTGCGAAGCCATCGAACATGGCATCGTACGCAGGATGTACGGCAACTAACTGACCTTGCAGGTGTGTGGAAAGTTCGGTGATCTTAAGACCGGCCGACTCTACTGTTTCCTGGAATTCCTGTGCGTAGTCTTTGCTTTCGGCAGCAAGCTTGAGATCGATACAACGTGCATCCATGTAGGGATCTGCACACCTTCGTATCCAAGTGATGCTGCCCACTTGCATATTGATTTAAGATTATTGAATGGAGCTTCGTCGCCCAGGAATTGGCTAAGAATATCGCTGGTCCTTTGATTGTCTTCATAGCTATACTCTAAACTTCAAATGCAGTCCACTTTTCTTTGCTCTGTCCGCTCTTCACCACGTTGTCGATGAATGCCCATGCCGCGGATCCCATCGTCGACGCCGGGGAAGTCGAGGGCTTCTTCTTTGGGCTTGGTGCCATCGATGCGTGCCGACAACGTGAGTGCGAAGTTCCTGTAGAGGTTTCCGAAAGCTTCGAGATAACCTTCTGGGTGACCACCGGGAGTGCGCGCGTTGTGAAGTCCGTATGAGCTAAGGAAACCGTTAGTTCCTGCACGTAAAACCTGCGTGGGCTTATCCAACCACTTAACGAGAAGTGTGTTTGGTTCCTGTTGATTCCATTCGAGTCCGCCCTTCTCTCCATATACACGAAGCTTGAGAGCATTCTCTTCACCGGCCGCTACCTGCGAAGCCATGAGACATCCGGCAGCGCCGTTGTCGAATTTCAAGAGAACATTACCATCATCATCCAATGCACGGCCTTCGACCATGATGTTGAGGTCGGCCGAAAGATGAGTGATCTTTAAACCAGAAACATATTCCGCAAGGTGAGCAGCGTGCGTACCGATGTCGCCCATACAGCCGGCTTTACCGGAGCGTTTGGGATCTGTACGCCATGCAGCCTGTGCATTGCCTTCACGTTCCGACATCTTGCTGAGCCATCCTTGCTGATACTCAACAAGCACTTTACGGATCTTACCAAACGCACCTTCTTTCACCATCTGGCGAGCCTGCTTCACGAGCGGGTAACCAGAGTAAGTGTGTGTAAGCAAAAGTAAGAGACCAGTATCCTGTTGTTTTTTCTTCAGTTGTTTTGCTTCATCGAGTGTCAACGCGATCGGCTTTTCGATTACGACGTGAAAGCCTTTGTCGAGTGCGAGCATTGCGGGAGCAAAGTGGGCGAAGTTGGGTGTAACGATCGTTACGAAGTCCATTCTTTTATCGGCCGGGAGCTTGCTCTCCTTCTCGATCATATCTTCGAAGGTGAGGTAAGTGCGGTCTTCGGGTAAGAAGAGTGCTTTACCGCTGGCTTTGGCCACGTCTTCCTTGATGCTAAGAGCGCCGCAGGCCACTTCAATGAGACCGTCCATATTCGCTGCGAGACGGTGCACGGCACCGATGAAGGCATCGAGCCCTCCACCTACCATGCCCATGCGAAGTTTTCTATTCATGATTACTGGTTATGAGTTGTTGTTTAGTGTTTGCAAACGGGTGAAAATACTAAATAAATCTGTTAATGAGATTCTCGTAATACTCTTGTTTGCCGCTTATCATTTCGGGTTCGCCGTTGGCATGAGCAAGGTCTCGCAAGTTCTCTAATGTGAGCTTTCCCTGCTCAAAAGCCTTCCCTTTTCCTGAGTCGAACGACGCATAACGGTCCTTCCTCAGCTTCTGGTATTCTCCCTTATCTAGGATGGCCTGGGCGGTGAGAAGCGCGCGCGCAAACATATCCATTCCACCGATGTGAGCATGAAAAATGTCGATGAGGTCTGTCGAGTTGCGACGGGTTTTTGCATCGAAATTCACACCGCCCGTCTTGAAACCACCCGATTCGAGAATGATGAGCATGGTCTCTGTGAGTTCATAAATATTGTTCGGGAACTGGTCGGTATCCCAGCCATTCTGGTAGTCGCCGCGGTTGGCGTCGATGCTTCCAAGAACGCCGGCATCCACCGCTACCTGCAGTTCGTGCTGGAACGTATGATGTGCCAGCGTAGCGTGATTCACTTCGATGTTCAACTTGAAGTCGTCCATGAGATCGAACGCCCTGAGGAACGATATCACCGTTGCCGAATCGAAATCATATTGATGTTTGGTTGGCTCCATTGGTTTTGGTTCGATCAGGAACGGACCTTTGAAACCATTCTTCCTCGCATAGTCTTTTGCCATGTGAAGGAACTTTGCAAGATGTTCCTGTTCACGCTTCATGTTGGTGTTCAACAAAGTCATGTATCCTTCGCGGCCACCCCAGAAGACATAGTTAGATCCACCAAGCGCAATTGTAGCATCGAGTGCATTCTTCACCTGTGTTGCTGCCCAGCAAACAACGTTGAAGTCGGGATTGGTAGAAGCCCCGTTCATGAACCTCGGGTTTGAGAACACGTTGGCTGTTCCCCACAACAATTTCACTCCCGAAGCTTTCTGTTTTTGTTTTGCATAGTCTACGATCTTCGAAAGACGTTTCTCCGATTCTTTGAGATTGGGTCCTTCTTCAACGAGGTCGTAATCGTGAAAGCAATAGAACGGCGTTCCGATCTTGGTCATGAATTCGAAAGCAGCGTCCATCTTGTCGATAGCGCGTTGGTTGGCATCGCCGGCGCGATTCCATGGGAAGTCTTTTGTGCCTGGACCGAACGGATCGCCGCCTGTTCCGCAGAACGTATGCCAGTAAGCAGTAGCGAAGCGGAAGTGATCTTCCATTGTTTTCTTGCCCACCTTCTTTTTTGCATCATAATATTTGAATGCAAGAGGGTTGTCTGATTCTTTTCCCTCGAACTTAATTTGACCAATACCTTTAAAGTATTCGCGATCGCCAGTAGTGATTTTCATAGTTTGTCGTTTAATTTTTTAAGCCACGATGAATATGCTGAGTTATATTGTTCTGTTCTGATCTTATTTGGTTCTTCTACTAAAATTCTTTTCAATCCCTTGAATGCTTCCGGGAAAGTTTTATAAAGCCCCGCTCCTTTTCCGGCGCCGAGCGCAGCTCCTTTAGCACCATCGGTATCATACAATTCAAGTTGTGCCCCGATCGTATTTACAAATGCATCGCGGAAGAGCGGACTTAAGAACATGTTGGCGTGACCTGCGCGAATGACATTCGTTTTGAGTCCCATGTTCTTTAAGATATCGAAACCGTATCCTAAAGAGAATACAATTCCTTCCTGTGCAGCGCGGAAGAGATGTGCTTGCGAATGAATGTTGAAGTTCAATCCATCGATAGAGCTTCCGATGTCTTTGTTACCGAGAATTCGTTCGGCACCATTTCCAAAAGGAAGTATCGTTATGCCATCGGAACCGATGGGAACTTCGGTGGCACGTGCATTCATTGTTTCATACGGAATACCGCCGGCAGCCTTACGAAGCCAGCTGTTGAGTATGCCGGTACCATTCACGCACAACAACACTCCATTGGTTCCTTCATTCACGTGCATGAAAGTATTCACTCGCGACTTATGATCGAACGCGTTCTTGTCGGTGACACTATAAATAACACCCGATGTTCCTGCAGTGGCTGCGGTCTCACCTGCATTCACAACATTCAAAGAGAAGGCGTTGTTGGGCTGATCGCCGGCCCTGTAGCTTACTGGTGTTCCTGCCGCAAGACCGAGGTCGGCAGCGACGTCCTTCAAAAGTTTTCCCTGTATAGAGAATGTTGGAACGATCGACGGTATCAGCGATTTCGAAAAGCCGTAATAGTCGAGGAGTTTATCGGCTACTTTCTTTTCATTGAAGTCCCACAAGATCCCTTCCGACAATCCCGACGCTGTAGTAACGATCTCGCCTGTCATTCGCATGGCGAGATAATCGCCCGGCAGCATGATCTTGTCGATCTTCGAAAAGATCGCCGGCTCATTTTCTTTCACCCACTTCAGTTTTGAAGCGGTGAAGTTGCCGGGTGAATTAAGGAGACTGCCGAGACAATAGTCATCGCCCAGTTTTTCGAAGGCGGCTTCTCCATAAGGCACTGCACGACTGTCGCACCAGATGATGGACGGCCGGAGGACTTTGTGATCTTTATCGACGCAGACGAGCCCGTGCATCTGGTACGAGATGCCGATGGCCTGGATGTCGTTGCTATTGATCTTTGCGGATCTCAACGAAGCATGAATGGCGTTGCGGGCATGTTCCCACCAAAGGTCGGGTTCCTGTTCGGCCCAGCCGGGATGTACGGCCTTCATGGCCATTTCTTCGTTGGGCGATTGTGCGGCGGCGACGGTGGCGCCTGAGTCTGCATCTACGATCGAAGCTTTTATGGAAGAGCTGCCGAGGTCGATGCCAAGAAGGTATTTCATGAGGGTTATTACCTTATAGTCAATTTGACCATAAATATGAGAAAATTATATTAATTTCAAACATGAATTTTCCTGATAATAATATCGACGCGCTTTCCATAGACTGTTTGATCTTTGGATTTAAGAAGGGTGAATTAGATATTCTTCTCGTTCAGCATGGCGAAGGTATCAGTAAAGGCAAGTGGGCGTTGCCTGGCGGCTGGATCCGCTACAACGAAAGTGTGAACGACGCGGCAATACGACTTCTGCATGATCTTACGGGAGTGTCGAACATATATATGGAACAACTTGCTGTGTTTGGCGATGTAGATCGTTATCCGCAAAAGCGAGTTATCACCATTGGGTACTTCGCGTTGGTGAAACCCGAGAATTATAAACTACATGCGGGCTTCACGGCATCGGATGCCAACTGGTTTAAGTTGAGTGAGGTGCCTGCGCTGCCATACGATCATAACAAGATCCTAAACGCTGCGGTAAAACATCTTAAACATAAAGTTCGACATGAGCCGATAGGATTTAATCTTCTTCCCAGGAAGTTCACACTGCATCAACTGCAGGAGTTGTATGAAGCGGTTCTCGAAACAAAGCTTGATAAACCGAACTTCAGAAGGAAGCTTATGAAAATGAATTTATTGGCAGCGAGTAAAGAAAAACAAAAAGACGTATCGCATCGTGCGGCATCTTTATATAAGTTTGATAAACGGAGTTACGACAGGCTGAAGGACAGAGGATTTACATTCGAACTGTAGGCACGATGTATTTACCATTAACCATTAACCATTAACCATTAACCATTTTACATTTACCATTTACCATTGTTCCTGCGAAGGACAAATGGTTAATGGTAAATGTAAAATGGCAAATGATTAATGTGTCGTCGCTGCCACCGCAGCCGGCTTCGTTCTCTTTACCCAGAAATATAAGATGGTGAACAACACGATCAGGATTGCGGGATAAGTGATCATGTAAGAGAGGGCTGTTTGACCTGCCACGAGATCTGGATCCGCAACTCCTGATAACCGGGCTTTCTCTGCCTCCCTATCAATCCAGAAACCGATGATCGGATTCCAAATTGAAGTCGACAACATTCCCATGGCGCCAACTATTGACATTCCAAGCGCACCGCTTGCTGGAATTTTTTCTGCAGTGAAACCGATCATATTTGGCCAGAAGTAACAGATACCCATACCGAAGACAACTGCAGCAACGTATGCACTTGGCCCCGTTACCATGCTTAGCATAGTAATTCCAATTGTTGCGACTACCGCTGAAGCTAATAGCACTCCAGTTTGATCAAATCGATGAACGAAGTCTCCACCAAAGTATCGACCGACAGCAGCAACACCTGCTGTAAGGGCAACGATAAGCATTGGCTCTGCGCCACTCTTCGCGAGAACGATAGACGCCCATTGCGACGGGCCGAATTCAGAGATCGCAGTAAGAGACATACATACACATATAAATACAAACATTCCTATCCATGACCCAATACTAGCATTACCTGAACGCTGCTTTACAACTTCAGCGCTTGTCTCAGGGAATTTCTGACCCCAAAACGTAATGGCATAAGCAATCGTCGGCAACATCAGTAACCATACCTGGCCTCTCCAGCCAACGCTTGCCATGTTGTTTGTCATGAAGAAAGAGATCAAAGAACCGACGAGGATACCACCAGGGAACCACATGTGAAAACGATTAAGCAGTGTATTCATCCGCTTGCCACTGTAGCTTGTTGCGATCAATGGATTACATGCTGCCTCTGTACATCCGTTGCCAAGGCCGATGAACAATGTCGAGATCAATAAGGTCGTGTAGTTCGTGGCGAAAATCGTAAGAAGAATCCCAAGAGTGTGTGCAAAGAATGCAAACATCATGATCCGCTTCGGGCCTATCGAGTTATAGAAGATCCCTCCGATGATCATCGAGATTGGGAAGCCAAAAAACCACATCGAATTAATGAAGCCCAGTTGCTCTGCCGATATGCCATATTCGGCACCAAGTTGCGGAAGAATACCGCCCCTTATGCTGAACGAAAACGCAGTAGTGATCAGTGCAAGACAGCTTCCATAGAAGAGCCTGAGATTATTGTTTTCACTCATGATAGATTATAGGTTTGAGGTTAGTGTATTCTATACACAAAGTATAAATTATTTTACAGTTTTTTTCGAATTATTGACATAAACTTCCATCGGCTCACCGTGTTCAAGAGTGGTAGTAATGTTGTCTTTAGTAATGGTGATCTTTATAATGCGATCGCGGAATTCTAAACGAAACGAATATGATTTCCACTGATCGGGAATGAATGGATTGAAGTGCAGCTCGCCGTCTTTCACTCTCATTCCGCCAAAACCTTTCACAACACTCATCCATGTTCCGGCCATACTCGTAATGTGACAACCATCTTCCGTGTCGTTGTTGTAATCATCGAGATCGAGACGCGCCGTGCGAACATACATTTCGTATGCCTTCTCCTTATAACCAATCACCGAAGCGAGTATCGCGTGCACGCATGGCGACAACGACGACTCATGTACCGTCATCGGTTCGTAGAAATCGAAGTTCTTCTTGATGGTGGCAACGTCAAACCGATCTTCGAAAAGATAAATGCCCTGCAACACGTCTGCCTGCTTAATGAAACAAGAACGAAGGATCCTGTCCCACGACCACTTCTGGTTGATGGGGCGATCTTCGGGTTTCAGATCACTAACCGGCATGATGTCTTTATCGAGGAATCCATCCTGCTGTAATATCACTCCGCGTGTTTCATCGAAGGGATAATACATTTTTGCGATGATGTCCTTCCACTTCGTTGCTTCCTTCGACTCATCGAAGGAAGTCTTCTTCGCAATTTCGGCGAGGCGGGAAGCCGATTGTTTCTTCACCTTCTCAATTGCATCCAGTGTGAACTGCAACGTCCATGCTCCGAGTGTATTCGTGTACCAGTTGTTGTTAACGTTGTTCTCATATTCGTTAGGACCGGTCACACCAAGGATCACATATTTGCTCTTGTCTTTCGACCAGTTAACGCGCTGTTCCCAGAAGCGTGAGATCCCGATGAGCACTTCGAGACCGAACTCCGAAAGATAGGCTTCGTCGCCGGTGTATTGAATGTAGTCGCGCATGGCGTAGGCCATGGCACTCGTGCGATGGATCTCTTCGAAGGTGATCTCCCACTCGTTGTGACACTCTTCTCCGTTCATCGTTACGAACGGATAAAATGCAGCCCCGTTTTTAAAGCCGAGCTTCTGCGCATTCTCTATCGCCTTTTGAAGATGCTTGTATCGGTAGATGAGAAGGTTGCGTGCAACTTTGGGATCGGAAGTGCCGAGATAGAACGGAAGGCAGTACGCTTCGGTATCCCAGTATGTACTTCCGCCATACTTCTCTCCTGTAAATCCTTTCGGGCCAATGTTCAATCTTTCGTCTTCGCCGGTATATGTCTGCAACATCTGGAAGATGTTGAACCGGATGCCTTGCTGTGCGGCAATGTCGCCGTCGATGGTGATGTCGCACATCTCCCATTTCGCAGCCCAGGACTTTGTATGATCGTCGAGCAGTTTATCGAAGCCGCGTTCGCGAGCATATTCGAGCTTCTCAAGACACTTCGCCGAAAGTTTTTCTTTCGGATGATTTTCTGACGAGAGAACAACACCCGATTTATAAACCACGAGCTCCGTGCCTTGCTTCAGGTCAACCTCAACCAAGTTCTCGGCATACTTTTCTTTCATGCCCGTGAATACTTTTCCTTTAATGAACTTGCCTTCAGATTGAAGACTGTATTCCATACCGGTGCCGACGTGGAAGAATGTCTTTCTTGTTTCGGCTATTACAATGGCGTAGCCTAGCTGTGCTTCTTCGGAGACAGCGTTCCAGAATTTCTCGTCGTAGTTCGAATCTTTATTTACAACGTCGGCATCTACGGTCAACGTGATCTTTGCCGGTGCAGAGAAGTTCACGGGAGTTATGGAATACTTTATAGCTCCGATCTCCCCGTCGGCCATGCTGCAGAAGCGCTGTGAATAAACTTTCAATGCTTTTCCGGAGGGCGACGTTGCCGTGAACGAACGATGAAGAACGCCGCTCTTCATATCGAGTGTTCGCTTGAAGCCGGCAACTTTCCATGAAGCGAGGTCAAGCTCTTCGTTTTCCACAACGATGCCTATGCCGATCCAACTCGGTGCATTCAACACCTTCGCAAAGTATTCGGGATAACCGTTCTTCCACCAACCCACGCGGGTCTTATCGGGATAATAAACGCCGGCAACATAACTACCCTGGTGCATCTCGCCGGAGTATTTCTCTTCGAAGTTGGCGCGTTGTCCCATGCGGCCATTTCCGAGACTGAAAATGCTTTCGGAGATCCTGTTGAGATGCGGGTCGAAGCCTTCTTCAACAATCTCCCAGGGGGTATGCTTGATGTACGTCTTCATAACTTCAATGTTCAATGTTCAAGGTTCAGTGTTCAGTGTTTCATAATGAACTTAGGTCTTCTACTTTAAAATCTGCCGTCTTCGCAACTACTCTATTCGCTTTACCAAGATTCTCCGATCCAACACCAACACATTTCATCCCTGCTCGTGTCGCGGCCTCCACTCCTGCTTCGGCGTCTTCGAAAACGACGCAATCTTTCGGAGCGATGTTGAGCTTCTGTGCCGTGAGTAAAAATATTTCGGGGTCTGGCTTTGTGTCGATGATCATACTGCCGTCGACAATCACATCGAACAGGCTTTGAATGCCGAGCAGCTCAACAACACGCGGCGCGTTCTTACTGCTGGAAGCCAATGCTATCTTAATTCCTTTCTTGCGCATGGCGGAGATCAACTGCTTTACGCCAGGAAAGATCTCGTCGGGTTTCATGGCCTCGACATATTCAACAAACCATTCATTCTTTCGATCGGCAAGGGCTTCTTTGCGTTCTTTCGCGATGCCGACCTTCCCCATATCGAGAATGATCTGGAGTGACTGCATCCGACTCACACCCTTGAGCTTCTCGTTGTCTTTTTCGGTAACATCTACACCGAGCTCTTTGCCTAATCGCTTCCACGCGAGGAAATGATAGTGTGCGGTGTCGACAATAACACCGTCGAGATCAAAAATGCATGCTTTAATCATTTCCCAAGATGAATCCCTGCTTGATAATTTCTTTTGTTTCTTCGAGAGGCCTGAAAACTGCGAATGTTTTTCCCTGCGTTCTCAAAGCACCGAGTGCATTGCCGTAGCCGGCAGCTGCGATATAGTCCGTCGGATTTTCCAGTAACCCGTAACCAATGCCTCCCGCAAATGAATCGCCACAACCAGTGGTGTCTACCACGTTGTTCACTTTAACTGCGGGCACCATCTCTTCACGGATCTTTCCACGCACTTTATAATAGACGAGACAACCGCGCGAATCTACAGTGATGTAAACACACTTCACCCCGGCGTTGAGACAATGCGACGCGAAAGCACGCAGCTCTTCGCGATCGGGTTCTTCGTTCGTGGTGAAATCGTGCGATTCATATTCTTTCTTGAACCACGAAGCCTGTGCTTCTTCGAGATTCATCTTGAGTACATCGATGTAAGGCAGCCATTGATCGCGGTCGATCCAGAATTTACGCTGACGCTCACCGGTAACCAGGCACGCTGTTGTCGGCCCATGTGCATCGAACACAACGATCCCTTTGCTCTTCTTCTTCAGGAACTTTAAAGTATCGAGGGAGATCTCGTAATCGCTGATAGGAACGAACACGAACACTTTGCAATCAAGAAGGTCCTTCACGTCATCCGGCATAATCGGATCCATGAAGCCTGTCTGCCGTTCGAGACGATTGTTCATGTCGACAAACTTCAGGCTGATGATATCGCCCTGGTCACTTTTCGATGTGAGGTGTTTGAGATTGATACCGTGGTAGCCCTTGAAGACCTCACACACATTGTCAACATCAACGTAACGAAGATGCGATACGGGAATGACTTCGATATCCTTGCCGGCCATAACGGATAAGGCAACGACGGGGTGTGTTACGCAGCCCCACTTTTGAATAAGATCGCCCTGGTGAGTAACGATGTGATCTCTTGGAATTGGACCAAGAATAGCTATTCGATTCATAATTAGTCGACTAAATATGCCGCACCGAAAACCCCTGCGCTATCGCCCAACAACGGCTTCACAATCGGGGTATCGAGACGGTGATTAAAAATATATTTTTCTAATGACTTAAGTCCGTCGGTATAGATCTCGTCGATGTTACCAACGCCACCGCCAACCACAATAACATCGGGATCGAGAATGTTGACGAGCACGCTTGTGGCGAGACCGAAGAAATGCGTGAGACGATCGATGGTCTTCTTCGCAGCTTCATCTGTACCGGCTTTGTATCGCTGGTAGATTTCTTTCATGATAAGCTTATTACCGGTGATCGACTGATAGTAATTCTCGAGCTTCGGACCAGCCATCACCATTTCAACGCAACCACTCTTTCCACAATAACATGGTCCGCCGGATTCGTCGAGGAAATTATGACCCCACTCTCCTGCAATACCCTGGAGCCCATTGATCACGTGATTGTCGATCACCAGCCCGCCACCAACACCAGTGCCCATGATGATGCCGAAGACAACTTTCGCATTGGGATATTTTTGTTTCACAACACCCATGCGTGTTTCGGCGAGGGCGAAACAATTGGCATCGTTGGCTATCTCGATCTTAAGACCCAGCACCCGTTCGAGGTCTTGCTTCATCGGTTGACCGTTCATGCATTCGGAGTTGCAGCCTTTCATTACACCAAGGCCGGGATCGAGCGTGCCCGGCGTTGCAATGCCGAGTTTGTCCGGGCGGTAGCCGAGTTTTTTCTCCATCATTTCAACCACGATCTTTATCTGGTTGAGTATGAATTCATATCCGTTCTCCGCGCCGGTCGGAACACGGTCGCGAAACAATATTTCATTAAGTCTACCCGGACCTAGCACAGCGCCTTCTGCCTTAGTTCCGCCCAGGTCTATTCCCCAAAGATGATCCCTGCTATTTGCCATACATTGTCGTGTGTGGACGAAACGTTCTCCACGAATGCCAGTACTCCTGATATGCCTGCTGAAATTTTAATTTCTTCCCTAAAAGTTTACCGTTAACGCATTGTCCCTGCCAGTTCCACAATGACCCCGTTTGCTGATCTGCAAAACCACTTTCATTCTCGCGGAACGTAAGCGAATCGGGTCGTTCGAAAACATGAAATGAAGCGTTGTCCTGTTCGATGGCAACAACTACAGGAGTTGTTCCAACGGTATCGTTAACGACATGTGTCTTCAATACTTCTCTCCAGTCATAAGCTTTCGCATGATCATTGGTCTGTACGCCAATCACCCACGACTTCTCTCCCCACGACGTTGAGTCTGTTCCTTCGAGTCTTCCGGTCATTTTACCTTCATCGTATAAAGCGAGGCTGTCGTATTGTGCGGTGAAGTCTTTGTCGCGCTGCATGATCTTCGTGTCGGGGTGTGCTGCGATCCACGCGGAGAGACTCATCTGCTCTGAAGGAATTTCATCAAGATGTTTGCCTTTCAGGTCTCCGACGATCGCTTCGCCGTTCACCTGTCGCCACCAACTGTGCGTGCGACTGTCTTCGAACATAGCATTGTAATGATCCATACCCACGAGACGAAACTGTTCTTCGACGCCATCGACGATTGGCGAAAAAACTCTCCCGGTCCGACAAACAGTACAGTAAGTAACCATGATCGGTTTGCCGGCGAGACTATCGCGCACCTGGTGATGATACCCGATGATGTCGATAGGATATGCTTTGCTTTCGCCGTCGATCGTTACGCCGATCACGATCTCTTTCGATGCGATCTTATTAGCATCAACACCAGCGAGAACTTTATGAGTTGGCTGAACAAACATTTTATCGGCGAGCATGACAGAGTTGGTCATGTAGACAATAATCAGCCAAATGCCGATAGTGACAATCACCGGCCATTTGATCCAGGTATTTTTTGAACGTACGTAGTGCCAGGCGGGCAAGGCGATCATCGCAACACCCAGCACCCGGAACAACCAGATATAATTGTGAAGCCAGTATGCCAGGCGGATCGTTTCATCTTCCTGGCTACCGGGGAACGGCATGATGTAATAAACTTTCAGGAACTCGGGAACAACGAGTATAAGAATTCCCACGAGGAAGAGCAGCAGTCGCAACATCACGCAAATTGACGTGACAATTTAATAGAATCTGACAATCGTTTGCGTTCGTTTTCCATTTTGTTTTGATCCCAGCCCAGCCGCCGGGCCATCACGGGCAGAACGATATCGATGGTAGACGTGATCCGGTGGATGTTGAAGAACAGGCTCCCGGTGCGGCGTATGTAGAAGTCGGATGCCGAAAGGATCATTTCGTTGTCGAGACAATGATCGAGCTCGGCGAGGATCAGGTCCTTCGACTGCGCGTTTTTAGTGATCTGCTCGGCAGCGCGTCCATAAGTATGAACAAGGTAAGGGCTGTATTGCTGCACGAATTTTTCGACATCTTTATAAGTGTCGAATGCGGGCTCGGTAATTTTTATCGACCCGGTATAGCAACCTTTTAATTCGACTCCAGAAAAAAATCTTTCGATCACCAGATCACAAACACGCTCCGCCATTTTTCTATAGCCGGTAAGCTTGCCGCCGGCAATCGAGATCAGTCCGCTGTCGGATTCGAAGATCTCATCTTTGCGGGAAAGTTCAGATGCCGACTTGCCTTCTTCATGTATCAATGGACGAAGCCCCGCCCACGACGACTCGATATCGTCGACAGTAAGATTGTGTCCCTGGAATGTTTTATTGACTGCGTCGACGAGATAATCTACATCGGACTTCGAAGCATATACGTGCTCTTTGGTTCCGGTGTAATTGGTGTCCGTCGTACCTATGTATGTTGTTCTGCCGCGCGGGATGGCGAAGATCATGCGACCATCGCCAACGTCGAAATAGATTGCCTGTGATACGGGAAGTTTTTCTCGCGGAACAACGATGTGAACTCCTTTTGTGAGGTGAAGTCGTTTGCCTTTTTTAGATTGATCGAGCTCACGAAGTTCATCCACCCATGGACCGGCGGCATTAACGATCGATGTTGCTCTTATCTCGAATGAACTGCCGTTGGTTTCGTCTATCAGGGTTACACCCACAACTTTGTCCTGGTCGTAAATAAATCCGTCGACGGTACAGTAGTTTACCGGAAGGGCGCCGTTGCGATGAGCTGTCTTAATGATCTCGATGGTGAGTCGTGCGTCGTCGGTACGGTACTCGGCATAGATCGCTCCTCCTTTTATGTCGGACGGCTGAAGCAACGGCTCCGATTTAAGCGTCTGTTTTTTGGTGAGCATCTTTCGCTGGTCTTCGGGTTTCACACCGGCGAGCCAATCGTAGAGCATGAGTCCAAACGAAGTGAGCGTGCTTCCGAAGCCGCGTTTCTCGTAGAGAGGCAGCAGCATTTTTTCGGGAAGAACGAGATGCGGAGCAAGCTTATGAACGACGGCGCGTTCGCTTCCAACTTCGCGCACCAATCCAAATTCGAGTTGCTTAAGATAGCGCAGGCCACCGTGAATGAGTTTAGTGGAGCGGCTGCTGGTTCCGAAAGCGAAGTCGTGCTTCTCTACGAGGCCTGTCTTGATCCCACGCGAAGCAGCGTCGAGAGCAATGCCGGCGCCGGTGATGCCACCGCCAATTACGAGGAGATCTAACGGCTCCGATTGGAGTTTCTTTATGAGGTCAGATCGTGTTTCAGAAGAGTACACGTTAATCTACCCACCCTTTCGTTCTTTCTACCGCCTTAAGCCAACCTTTATACAGTTTATTTCGAACATCTTCATTCATCGCCGGACTAAACCTCTTCTGAATTTTTCTATTCGATAAGATATCTTCTTTCTTCCAAAGCCCGCATTGGATCCCTGCAAGATACGCTGCACCGAGTGCTGTCGATTCAATAACCTCCGCTCTCTCTACTTCGGACCCAAGTATATCTGCCTGGAATTGCATGAGAATGTTATTCGCGCTGGCACCGCCATCTACTTTCAAACTTGCGAGCTTTAGACCTGAATCTTCCTGCATTGCATTAAGAATATCTTTAGTCTGGTACGCCATCGACTCGAGCGTTGCTTTGATAATATGATCTTTGCCGGTGTCGCGTGTGAGGCCGAAGATTGCGCCTCGCGCATACATATCCCAATACGGCGCACCTAATCCCGCGAAAGCGGGAACAACATAAACTTCGTTAGAGCCAAGGGCCTTCATCGCAAAATATTCGGAGTCTTTCGACTGATCGATAAGATGAAGTCCATCGCGAAGCCATTGAACGGCGGCGCCCGCAATAAACACACTTCCTTCGAGAGCGTATTCAACTTTACCATCGAGTCCCCATGCTATCGTGGTCACCAAACCATTCTTCGACTTACGAATCTCGGAACCGGTATTCATCAACATGAAACAGCCGGTGCCATAGGTATTCTTCGCGAGGCCGGGTTCGAAACATCCTTGTCCGAACAACGCTGCCTGCTGATCCCCGGCCACACCACACACTGGTATCGTGGCGTCGTCGAATGTCCATGCTCCGAAGTTGAATGCAGAAGGCTGAACATCGGGGAGCAACGAAGCAGGAATGGTTAATGCTTTAAGAAGTGTGTCGTCCCAAACGAGATTACGAATGTTGTATACCATGGTCCTCGAAGCATTGGAGTAATCCGTTACATGCGACTTTCCATTCGTGAGCTTCCAGATCAGCCATGTGTCTATCGTTCCGAAAGCAAGCTCTCCACGTTCGGCGCGCTCGCGAACACCGTTCACATTGTCGAGGATCCATTTGATCTTCGTTCCCGAAAAATAAGAGTCGATTACGAGACCTGTATTTTCTCTTACATAGTCTGTAAGGCCTTGTGACTTCAATGCTTCACATTCGGGAGCTGTTCGTTTGTCCTGCCATACGATGGCATTGTAAACAGGCATGCCCGTTTTGCGATCCCATATAACAGTGGTCTCTCTTTGATTCGTTATCCCGATAGCAACAATAGACGATGCCTTCACTTTGTTATCGTTGATAACTTTGATGAGCACGCTGTGTTGTGTCTTCCAGATCTCTTCGGGATCGTGTTCGACCCAACCGGGCTTTGGAAAGATCTGTGGGAATTCTTGTTGTGCGATGCCTTTGATCTGTCCATTGCTATCGAACAGAACAGCCCGAGAGCTTGTTGTTCCCTGGTCGAGAGCTATGATGAACTTGTCGGTCATGCGAACAATACTTTATAAACAACAGCACCTATAATTGCCCCAACAGTTGGCCCCACCACCGGCACCCATGCATATCCCCAATCAGACTTGCCTTTACCATGAATGGGAAGAATGAAGTGCGCGATACGCGGACCGAGGTCGCGCGCGGGATTGATGGCGAAGCCCGTGGTTCCGCCGAGACTTAAACCAATCGAAATGATGAGAAGGCCAACTACGATCGGCTTTAGTCCTTCCGAATATTGATTGGCTCCAAGAAAGAGAACGCCGAGGATCAATACAGCTGTCGCAATGATCTCGCTGAGTAAGTTGGCGACAGGACTACGCAACGCAGGACCTGTTGCAAACACGGAGAGCTTTGCGGCAGCATCGGGTGTTTCTTTCCAATGAGGTAAGTAATGCAGCCATACAACGATGGCGCCGGCAAACGCGCCGCCGAGCTGCGCAAGAATATATCCTGCAACCATGTCGCCTTTAAAGCTTCCATTCATCCAAAGCCCGATTGTAACCGCAGGGTTAAGATGTGCTTCGCTGAATTTTGCGACAGCGAATATTGCCAGTGTTACAGCAAGTCCCCATGCAACAACAACGGTAAGCCAACCGGCATTTTCAGATTTTGTTCTTTTCAACACAACTCCCGCAACAACACCATCGCCTAATACAATTAGTAACAGTGTACCGAAAAATTCAGCGAGGTAAGGGTTCATTTCGTTGCTGTAGCTTCTTTCCGTGTCTTTATATTATCGCGAATAAATTCACCAAGTTTCTTTCCCTGTACCTTCCCATTGTCGCATGCGGCCCTGTAGTGAATGCCTCCGTAGATGCGGCTCTCTGCTGCTTCGCCGGCAGCATGATAAAATGAGGTAAACTTTCTTGCTGTCATTCCATATTCAACTTCCGTGGAATCGGTGAATGCGAAGTTATCGCCAAACACTCCGGTCAACGCAACTGACGCAGCACCAGAGACTACGCTGTGTCCGCTGGTATATTCCGGGAACGGTGGCGTCTGCAACATCGGCACCCAGTTGGGATCGATATACGTGTTAATATAAGTCTCGGGACGGATCACTTTGCTTCGATACTTTTCATCCCAGCAGCTGATGAATCCATCCACCAATGATAGCGCTACGCGTGCATAAGCTTCGGTCGATTGAAGAGTGCCTGCCTTCGCTTTGCGACAAGCAACTCCTGTGATGTTCATCCAGTGACCGCCAGGAGAAATTTTCTTCGTAGCAAACATCACGTGACCGCGAACATTCACCACGAATGGATTGCAATCCCAAAAGCTTGCGATCTGTTTTTGTTCATTCGTAAGATCTTTGCCAACCTGGTATACTTCGAGTGCCTGTTTATAAAATACTGTAGTTTTATCGATGCTGAATTTTATTGCCGGGTCGGGACGAAATTGTGCGGCCGAATCGATCACGAAGGGACGGATCTTATTCCAATGCGGCTCTACTGCTTCCATGTAAGCAGGCGGTGTAGGCTTCCACGTTCCGGCATCTGAAAGGATTGTATACTTTGGAAAAGAACGGCTCTGTGCGTAGTTGTCTTTGGCAGACCATGCAATAATATGATCACCTACCCTGTCGCCATATTCAACGGAGCGATCGAACACATCACCCGGTACACCGAGATCTCTGAACTCCTGCAGGATCTTCTTCTGAAACGCGTCGATATCTTTTTCTGTGAATGTTAATTTCTTTCCGAGCTTCAGCATTGCTTCTACAGCGGCTAGCTGGTAACAGTATTCAACCCCGGCATCGGGCTTTGGAACTTCGGCTAACCCGGTTACCTGGCCTGCTAATGATTCGTAAGTGGGATCGATGTTACGCAACGCTTCGTAACCGGCAACGCTCGAATAAGCATAAATGCGACTTGCAACGGGAGGCGAAAAGATATCGTGCACGATTCGATCTGTGATTGCCTTAACGGTGCGATGAATGAACTCAGCATCTTCGACTTTTGTCTTGTACGATTGATCGTCGGTGCTGCAACTCGTTACGCCGAGGAGAATGAAGAGAACAGTAGCGCTGAAGAAGCATGCTACCTTCTTTAGTTGAGGGACCATGTACCAAATTTATAATTTAATTTCTGAACGTACGCTCGTCGATACCAACTCCTTTTATCTCGAGCGACTTCCATCCGGGAGGCAGTTTTGTTTTCAGCTGTGAGATCCCGGCATCGTTGAGTTGAAGTCCGCCAAACCCAAAGATTACCGCCTGCAAAAACCCGCCGGCGCCTGTTGCGAAGTATGGATTATTGCCACCGGCAGTCTCGGCGAGCACGCCAAACGGAGGAACTTCATTGGGCTTGTATGCTTTCGCGAACCACTCCGTTGCTTTGGTCATGTTACCCGTGCGCGCATAAAGTAATGCGAGCACCGAGCTCCCCATCGCAGGTCCTTCCGGCGACATACGTGGTTCGTAATAGTTCAGATCTTTTTCTACCTGTGCCTTATCGCTCACAATGTCCAACGGGAATGCGAGAAGATTTACGTCAGCCTGTTTGATCATGACGCCATCGTAAGTTGTATTCTCCTTCGTAGTGCCGTCCGGGAATTTGAGGATGGGAATGTTTTGAGCAACGTGCTCCCAATCGGGATCCGGAGCAACACCAAGTTCCTTCGCAGCCTGCGTTGCGTAGCGAAGAGCAGTGATGGCCATACCATTGGTGAAAGCGTTGTTGTCGATATTCTCCTGCCATTCGTTAGCACCGATCACATTATTGATCTCGTACTTGCCGGGCCCTTTACGTTCTACACGACTCGCCCAAAAGTCCGCGACCTCTTTCAGCAACGGGTAGCCACGATCGCGCAGCCAGATCTTGTCTTTCGTTACCTGGTAGTACTTCCAGAATGCCCAACCGATACATCCAGTGATGTGATGCTGGAACGGACCCGTCAACGCCCACACAGGAGTATCTTCGGAGCCTTCATCTGATGATTCCCACGGAAACATCGCTCCTTTATATCCATGCGAGAAAGCATTTTGCCGCGCAGCAGGAAGTCGTTGAAAACGATATTCGAGTATCGACCTGGCAATCTCCGGTTGCAACACAAGCAGCGGCGGATACATCCAAAGTTCGGTGTCCCAGAACACGTGGCCGTTGTAACCGAGACCTGAAAGACCCATCGGGCTTAAACTATATGCAGTGCCTTCGCGTGCGAAAGAATAGAGGTGATACAAAGCAAAACGAACATCTTTCTGTGCCTGCAAATCGCCACTCACAACGATATCACTCTTCCAAAGCTTCTCCCATTCGGCAACGTGACGATCGAGTAACCGCTGCGTTCCTTCGAGAGCGGCGAAGATGGTGAGTCGTTCCGCTTCATTCAGTGGATCCTGGTAGTGGGCTGTAGATGTTGCAGATGCAACAACGGTAAATGAATACGTCTCTCCTGCTTTCAATGTCTTATTGAACTTCAACAAGTGCATGTTGTAGTCCCAGTCTTCGTGGATCAGCTGGGGTTCGCTACCGTGTGGTTCTTTAAAGATGATGCTGTTGCTTGCTGCGAGCAGGTGTTTACCGGAAGGGCTCTTGCCTACCGATGTCATGAGAGGGATCTTCACGTGGGGCCTGTCGATCTCGGCATAGGTGTTTCGCACATCGGTTAAATGATTGGGAGCTTCTATAACACTCATGGGTGTGATCTTAGCATCCTTCTTCGCCGTGATCTCGACGATCGACATTGCTGTGTAAGGCAAATGTCGCAGTGACATCATAGAGTGTTTCACCGAAAGCTTGTCGCCAACATCGAATGTCGTAAGAAGAATGGCCTTCTTCATGTCGAGCGATTGCCGGTAGTTGGAGATGTCTTTAATGTTGATCCTTCGCCCGTCCACCTCGAGGTTCATGTTCACGTGGTTGAAGGTCTTGAGGATGTTCGAAACACGGCCGCGCTGATAGTAGTCATACACGCCATTCAAAACAACGTCGCGTACCTTCATAGGCTCGGGCGACGAAACGAGGCCGACCATCCCGTTGGCAACAGTAACACCGAAGTAGTTGTTGGGGTCGATGTTTTTGGCGTCGATGATCCATTCGGGAGATTGCTGGGCTTTGGCAAATGCAAATGCTGTAATGAAAATGATCGTGAGGGTTCGTTTCATTTTATTTCTTTTTAAAGACTAGTAGTGAATCGTTGTTTCGTGTTACAAGGAATAATTTTTCCTTGTTGAAGGTGATAAGTGATTTAATATCGCGAGCTTCTCCTTTCACTGAAAAGCCATGGTTGGAGGGTCGTTGCGGATCAAAAGTTCCATCGCCACGGCCAATCAAAAGCAATCCATATCCATCGTTGTTGCTGTTCAACTCTGGTGACACCGCATGCAGGTTACCGCCAAGCAGAATATCATTCTTCCCATCGCTATTCACATCGGAAATATTGATTGCGAAAATTGGAAACCATTGTGCTTCGTATGGCAACGACTTCCGGATAAATTTTCCATTTCCCTGGTTGAGGAAAATTACAGACTCCGCAAAATTCATCTGTCTTTCAAAAAGAACTTTTCCTGTCACTAGCTGATTGATCGTTGCCTGCGAATACGACGCGTAGGTACGGAATCTACGCTCCAGGAAAGGAGCTTGTTTCAATAATTGGTCCCTTGAAGCAACCGGTCGATCGTTGAAAGCCATCAATGGCTCGAGTGTTCCATTGACGTCGAGGTCGGTGACATACAATTTCAATGGGTGCTTACTTACATCAAATCGAATATTTGTACCAGAGTTGCCGGCTACAAGATCTTCATCACCATCGTTATCGAGATCGCCTTTTGCAAGAATATTCCACCAGCCATAAAGACTATCGAAGCCTGCGCGGGTTTGTGCACGCAATACACCTTTATTGTTTTTCCAAAGCGTTGGTGTCATCCACTCGCCGGCAGTGATCAATTCCGGAAGCGTGTCATTATCGATATCGATCCACACGGCAGATTGTATCATGCCAACCGGATGTTGTCGCGAGTCGAATGATGTCGGGCTTCCGGTGAGCATTCCTTTCCCATCATTAGTTAAAATAAAACTGTCGCTGTCGAAACCATAACGGCCCGTAACAACGCCACCGCCCACAAACACATCAATATCTCCATCATTGTCGACATCTGCCGGCGCTATGCAGGATGCATTCACATATATCTTTTGAAGACTGTTGACAATATCCGCTCGCTTCAAACCCTCGGCTCTTGTGAACGTGCCACGACCGTTGTTGATGTAAAGTCGCAACAGCAATCTTTTGTCGAGAAATTCTTCGCCACCACTTCCTATCAACAAGTCGAGATCTTTATCGCCGTCAACATCTAAAAACGCAGAGCATGTTTCCTCGCACTCTTTATCCACTTCGAAAGCAGGCTGAGGTATTTGAACAAACTGCCCCTTCTTTGTTTGAATGATGACGGTACCTGGTTGTCCCTGGCCACCACAAATGAATATGTCGTCAAGCTTGTCACCGTTCACATCACCGGTTGACATCTTAGGACCGCGTGTGGCATTGCTGTGAGGTATCAGCGGTTGCCTGTCAAAAGAACTAAATAAATTTTCGTTGTGCTTAAAAGTAATCAGGCGATCGACAGGTTCAAGAAAAGAAGTTGCAGGGATCGATGCTTTAATAGGTTTTTTGACATCGGTGTGAACAGCCAATTCATTACGCATTAAAAATGCTTCCGCGTTTGTGTTATTCACCACTATATCGAAGTCGCCATCATTATCAAGATCGGCATACTCAGCATCGGTTGAAATAGTTGGTTGCCTGCCAATCCATTGTTCCGTAACATCTTCAAATTTCAGGTTGTCTTGTTGCCTGAAAAATAAATTCGGAACTGCACCCGAAGGCAGTGAGCTGTAGCGCTGTTCCGTCGACATTTTCGTTGAGTCACGCAGCCGGTCAAGATCATTCGTTCTGCCCACGATCCCATTCGCGACGAAGAGATCTTTTAAACCGTCGTTGTCGAAGTCTGCCAGTAAATAATCCGAACTCCAATCTGTTGCGGCTACACCGGCGTAGTGAGCAATATCGATATACTTACCTGGTCCAAATTGAATGAGAATTTTATTGGCGGGTCTCAGTGAAGTCGTCTTTAATACTTTATCATCATACGGTAATTGACCAAGCTTGATTTCATCGGGCAAACCATCACCATTTACGTCATACTCGTCAGTGATCTGAACCATTGATTCTCCCTGCCTAAATGTGTTGTCTTTGTTATTTAGAAATACCCGGTTCTCTTCTTTTCCAAAAACAACAATGTCGACAAACCCATCCTTGTTTGCATCCACCATGATCACATCGAAGTCCCATCCGATCACGCCCCCCACTCCCGCTTTCTTCGTTATATCTTCAAACTCAAAATCACCCTTATTTAAGTACAACTTATTTTCCCATTGATTAGACACGAAATAAAGATCCGGCAATCCATCATTGTTAATATCTCCAACCGCTACTCCCGCTCCATCATAAAAATGTGGATTCACAATAATGTTGTCGTACTCCGAATTGGATAAGTTGTTATTGAAAGTCACTCCCGATTTTGACGAAGGGATATAACTAAATCCCTGAGTGGAATTATCGCGTCGCGTGTTGTCTTTACACGACAACAATACGCAGCCCAGCAGAACATATAATACCAGATAATCTCTCACGCAGTTCACAAAAGAAATCTGCCCAAAATAACCAAATTGAGGCGATTAGATGGGAATTTTTACTATGTTAAGGTTTCGTTCTCTTTGAATTTGTTGCTTTGAGTAAATATAGTCGTAAACCTTTCCTCGTACTTACATTCTTGTTGGTCTGCGCTACGGCTTTTGGCCAGGGAAAGTACGACAGCACCATCTATCTCGGCGTCAAAGAACAGTCAGTCGCCTCAACCCAATACACGCTTAAAGGAGTTGTAAAAGATCGCAACGGTGAACCGCAGATCGGGGCTCACGTACTGCTGACCAGGGTGAACAAACTTGTGTCGGCCGGCAAAGACGGATCGTTTACCATCGCCGCACCTCCCGGTGAATATGAACTCAACGTCAGGTTTGTGGGAATGAAACCCGTAACGTACAAGATTTACTTTTATGCAGCTGCTTTCATAACTGTGATCCTCGACCAGGACACCGAGATGCTCGCAGAGATAGTCGTTCTCTCTGAAGCTGCTGACAAGAATATCAAGAGTTCAACCACCGGCGTTTCGAAACTCAACATAGCCGACATTAAAAAAGTACCACCCTTTCTTGGTGAAGCCGATGTGATCAAGAGCCTGCAGTTATTGCCCGGAGTAAGTTCCGTTGGCGAAGGTGCCAATGGTTTCAACGTGCGCGGCGGACGCGTCGATCAGAACCTGGTGATGATGAACGGAGGACAGCTGTTCAATACTTCTCACTTGCTGGGATTCTTCTCGGCATTCAATCCTGATGTGACAGAAAATGTGGTGTTGTATAAAGGCAACGTTCCAGCTCAGTATGGAGGACGGATCTCTTCGGTACTCGACGTTCAGAATCGCAATGGTGATTTCGAAAAATATCATGTAAAGGCAGGCGTCGGTCTCGCAGCAGGCCGGTTGGCCGTCGATGGACCGATCGTGAAAGGAAAAACGTCGTTCATCGTCGGCTCACGCTTCTCCTATTCTTCCTACCTGCTCGGGTTGGTGAAGAACGCCGATGTAAAAAACAGCAAGGCGTCGTTTTACGATTTCAACTTCGGCATCTCTCAGAAGATAAGCGACAAGCATGTTGCATCGCTCTCATATTATAAGAGCAACGATTTCTTTCGTTTCAGTCAGCAGTTTGGATACCAGTATGGTACCGACCTCGGCGTGTTTCAACTGAAGAGCACGCTGGGCACAAAGGCAACATCACAGTTCTCGGCTTCGATGGGACATTACACCAGCTCCTATTTCGACCCATCGGAAGGCAACGGCATTGCTATCAACAATGGTCTCAAATACATACAGGTGAAAGAGAACATTGCGATGTCGCCTACCGAAGAACATGATGTTAATGTTGGCATTGAAGTAAGCTGCTACGCTGCCGATCCTGAAACAACGGAGCCCGAAGGTGAGGGCTCTGGCATTACTCCACGACAAGCTGCTCGCGATACCGGTCGCGAGCTGAGTTTTTATGCTTCCGATGAATTTCCCGTAAGCGAAAAGCTCTCGTTCACTGCCGGGCTTCGCTACACGTTTTACCAGAACATCGGCGCTGCCAATGTTTACCAGTACAGCGATCCAAACAACAGAACCGCCGAGACAATCGTCGACTCCGTACAATATTCAAAAGGCAAGGTCATCAAGAATTACGGCGGACTCGAACCTCGCTTCTCCGGAAGATTAACGCTCGACAACAGTGCATCCATAAAGTTCGGCTATAACCGGATGCGCCAGTACATAAATCTTATTTCAAATACCACTTCTCCCACTCCAATAGATCTCTGGCAGGTAAGCACAACGTACATACCGCCACAGACCGGTAATAATTTCTCACTCGGCTATTTCAAGAATTTCACGGAGAACAAATGGGAGACTTCGATAGAAGGATTCTATCGAATATCGAAAGACCTTGTAGAGTACAGGGACTTCGCACAACTGCTGTTGATAGACGAGCGCGTTCCCAACAATCATTTGGAAACAGAATTACTTCGTGCGCAGGGACGTTCCTTCGGAGCTGAGTTGTTCATCAGGAAAGTATATGGATACTGGACTGGTTGGCTTTCGTACACGTATTCCAGGTCGTTCGTAAGAGTTCCCTTAAAGGGCGACAATCCAACAGTTAACAGAGGCACCTGGTATCCTTCAAACTACGACAAACCACACAACGCAACGTTATCGATGGTCCGCAAGTTTGCCGGATCTGACAGTAATTTCTCTTTTAACGTTGTTTATACTTCGGGCAGGCCAACTACTGCGATCACCACGAGCTATCAATCTGATGGCACAACAACACCAGTGTTTGCCGATCGCAATCAGCAACGCATTCCATACTACATGCGTGTCGATGTTGCCCTGAAGATCGGCAGCATCTTCAGGAAGATCGACGACGATCTCACTTTCTCGATCTATAATTTACTGGCGCGCAAAAATGCATACTCCGTATTCTATCAAAGACCAGGATCATATCCTCTGCCAACGCCATATAAGCTTTCGATGATCGGAACTGCAGTGCCATCAATTACCTATAATATTTCTTTCTGATGAGAGGGCAGCAAGTTTACCATCTCGTTCGAAAAGGAATCGTGTTCATGGTTCTTGTATTGATGAACTGCAAAGACCCGATCACTCTTACCGGCGAAGGAAGTATTGGCTTACTGGTGATCGACGGAAAAGTAAATACGCTGCCAGGTCCTTATACACTTCGATTGGGCTACACCGTGGGCCTCGATCAGAAACCAAGCCCGGTAGATCTTGCACAGGCAGTATTGATAGACGACGATGCAAACCTCACAGAATATTACGTCGAAGAAAAGCCCGGCGTATATACTGTACCCGGTTCAATCATCCAGGGGACTCCCGGTCACCGCTACCACGTTGAAATTGTTTTGAATAACGGACGCAAGTACGCTACAGCACCGAACGAATTCCCGATGCAACAGGAGTCGACGCGGCTTATTTCGAGATAGGCACACGCTCCAGTTTCGTCGACGCCGTTGAGGTGAAAGAGAACGTCGTGAATGTTTTAACCAACGCGCAGTTGCCACAAAGCGAAGGCGACTATTACCTCCGCTGGAATGTTACCGAAACCTACATGTTCGAACAGACCCCGATACCAAATCCATTACTCGGCGGACTTCACCACCCTGCTACGTCGATGGCGTTCCGGATAATCAAAGGGTGGCAATCTATGCTACGAAAGGCAACAACATAAAAGAGTTGAAGGCTGTGTTGCTTGCCCAACGAAAGATCGATCAATCGTTCCTCGCACGACATTACTTCACAATCTACCAGGCGTCCATCACACTCGAGGCATACAACTATTGGAAGAATGTAAACCTGTTGATCAACCGGAGTGGCTCTATTTTCGACGCGCCTCCGGCACCAATCAAAGGCAATGCTTATTCGAAAGACGACGATAAAGAAAAAGTGCTCGGCTATTTCGAAGCAGGGAACACAGTTCTTTCAAGATTCTACATGTTACGCTCAGATATCGCCAGCCAGATCCAACCTTATTGCTTAGATCCCCGGTTTGGTGTGTATTATCCTAATTATCCAAGGGAATGCTATCAATGTACACTCCTCGATAACAGTTCCCATCAAATGCCGGCCTGGTGGCCTCAATAATGGGAGATCATGTACGGAAAGGGTTCGTTCTATTCGTCTTGATTTTGATGAACTGCAAAGACTCAATCAATCTTCCCGGTGAAGGAAGTATTGGCTTGCTGGTGATCGACGGAAAAGTAAACACGCTGCCCGGCCCATATACTCTTCGATTGGGTTATACAGTAGGCCTCGACCAAAAGCCTATCCCGGTTAGTCTCGCACAGGCAACACTCATCGACGACGATGCCAGTCTCTCAGAGCAATACACGGAAACGAAACCAGGTGTATATACTTTGCCTGGCGCAATTATCCAGGGAACAGCCGGCCATCATTACCATGTTGAAGTTACGTTATCCAACGGGCACTCTTACGCAACGAAGCCCGAACTGATCCCTGATGCCGTCGGTGTCGATACGCCATATTTCGAAGTAGGACAAAAGACAGATTATATCAATGATGTTGAGATCAGGCTTAACGTAGTTAATGTTTACGTAGATGCACAGTTGCCACAAGATGAAACAGGTTCATACGTGCGTTGGAATGCCACGGAGACTTACATGTTCGAACCCACTCCAATCATAGACCCACTGATCGGCAAGGGTCCCGATCCCTGCTACGTTGATGGAGTACCAGACAATCAAAAGGTGGTGTTGTATTCTACCAGGGGAAATCAATTACAAACGTTGCATCACGTGTTGGTTACTCAAAGAAAGATCGATCAGTCATTTCTCGCGAGGCATTACTTTACAGTATATCAAAATTCTATCAGTGTCGGAGCCTATAGTTACTGGAAGAATGTTGATCAACTCATCAACCGAAGCGGTTCTATTTTCGATACACCGCCGGCGCCGATAGCGGGCAATGCCTTTTCGAAGAATGATAGCGATGAGAAAGTGCTTGGTTACTTCGAAGCCGGCAACACAACGCTATCAAGATTCTTTGTATTGCGCAACGATATCCCGTTGGAGATACCTCCCTATTGCAACGATCCACAGCATGGTGTGTATTGGCCTCTTTATCCGGCTGAGTGCTACAAGTGCACGAAACTAGACAACAGCTCTAACACGGCCCCCGACTGGTGGCCGAGGTAGTTAGCGTGTTGAGAAGACCGAAGTCGCGTCGTTGTTACGGACCACCAGGATCAGGTCTTTTCCTTTCGGATCTTTGATAACCTTCAGTTGTCGTACCTGTCCTTTAACGGCGAAGCCCGAAGAAGCATCGAGAGGCTGAAACTTACCGTTACCGATCCCTTCCAGCACCAATCCATAGCTCGCATCGTAGCGGCCCATTTCCGGAATTACATCGAAGAAATTTCCGCCCAAAAGAATATCGGTCTTACCATCGTGATTGAAGTCCAGGGTTTCGATCGCAAACACCGGTGAGAATTGCGCCGCTACAGGTAACGAACTCCACTCAAACTTTCCATCGCCGTTGTTGATCAAGATCATCGACTGCGATTGATAAACATCTTTCTTCAACGCTGCGTCCAGTTCTTTTGCTGTAAAGATCTCGCCGATCTGTTTGCCGGCATATTTATTATTCTCGAGAAATCTCTTCTTGATCAATGGAAGTTGCTTCTCGAGATTAGCTTTAAGAGCCAACGGATAACTCTTTCCATCTTCCGTGTATGACGTAATCACTTGTTCAATAGCCCCGTTCTGATCGAAGTCACTTACATACAAAGTGGCGGGATGAAGCGTATCGGCTTTCAGCCTGCTGTTGAGACCCAGGTTGCCAATGATCAGGTCGATGTCACCATCGTTGTCGACGTCGGCATCTTTAATGCAGTTCCACCATCCCGATGATTTCGCGAGTGCAGGAGTATTTACACGTTTCAATGCTTTGCCTCCGTCGTTGATGTAAACTATTACGGGCATCCAGTCGCCAACAATTACCAGGTCGGGATATTGATCGTGATTCAGATCGGTCCACACAGCATCTGTCACCATTCCGAAGTCGGTGTTATCAAAATACCGGCGGGTGAAATTGCGGAAGTTGCCGTTGCCATCATTCACGTAGAGAAAGCTCGGGGGATCGGTACCGTAACTTCCGGGGATCATTCTGCCTCCAACGAAAAGATCCAGATCTCCATCCTGGTCGAAGTCGCTCGCCGTTACGCACGAGCCGCTGCCAGGCAACGCCGGAAGACCATCGTAAGGAGTAAAGTTTCCTTTACCATCGTTGCGATAGATCCGATCTCGTAACGCAGGATCATTGGCTGCAAATTCATTACTTCCCGTAACAACAACGAGATCGAGATCTTTATCCTTATCAGCATCGAACAACAACGCAGCAATATTCTCCGAAAGAGTGTCTGTCATAAAAACAGACGGAGTTTTATTAACGAACGTCCCACTCTTCTCCTGCAACCACAATTGCATCGGCAGGCCCTTAGAGCTTCCGAAGACAACATCGTCAAGCCCGTCGCCATTCACATCGCCGGTTGTGACCGCCGGGCCTTCCGTCGAAAACTTCTGTTTCAACAACTGGTCACGGTAATAATCCACATACTGATTCTCCTGGTGAACAAACTGAAGCTTCGTTTCGCTGGTAACATCTTTAAACATCGACGTAATTACAGTCCCCGCTTTCCAAATGTCCACAGCCTTCGACTGGTCCAGCTTGACTTCCCGGTCGAGTTTCACATTACGTATAGTTTGCTTATGATCATCCGGCCAAAGCACCGTCAGCGAATCAATGTTAGTTGAATCGGCTCCGAAGCCAAACACCAGCGTATGGTCAACCGACGATTCGAAGCCGCGGTTAGGCATCTCCTGTAAAACCTGCATCGAACCGTGTCTCCACGCCGTCACTTTCGTGCCGATCGCATGAAGATTCTTGTCTTTACCATTCAGGCTTACTCTCAGGTAATGTGCACCCGATCGTTTCGAATTATTCCTGTACGTAAGCACCGGCATGTTCACACGATTAACGACGAGATCAAGATCACCATCGTTGTCGAGATCACCATATGCTGCTCCGTTCGAAAAACCTTTTTCATCCAATCCCCACTCCTTCGCTTCGTTCTTAAAACTATAGTTGCCTTCATTCCTGAATGCGTAGCTCGACAATGGCGTCGACGTCATCTTATCTTGCAGCGTTCTGAAATTAAACTTGCCTTGTTCCACCACCTGTCGCATCGTGGTTTCGTCGCTCAGGAAATTGATAAAATCCTGGTCTGTAAGATCTTTGTAGATGCCGTTGGCAACGAAGATGTCTTTATTGCCATCGTTGTCCATATCGAAAAGCAAAGCGCCCCAGCTCCAGTCGGTAGCATGTACACCCGACAGTCGTGCAATTTCGCTGAATGTATCGTTACCATTATTTATCTGCAGTGTGTTTTGTGTTATCTGGTGATGATAGTCTCTTGAGATCTTTAATTGATAGAGGTCATATCCCTCATTGGCCATCGTCAACTTCAATCGCCGGTCGTCGCCGGGAAGCATGTCGGTTACGAAAATATCCAGGTTGCCATCGTTATTGATGTCGGCACAGTCGGCACCCATCGAAGAAAGACTTAAGTGCTGGATCTGGCTTTTGATATCTTCCCTGAACGTTCCGTCGTGGCTGTTGATGTAGAGATAATCTCTTTCGTAGAAGTCGTTCGAGATGTAGATGTCCACCCAGTTATCATTATTGAAATCGCCAAGCGTAATACCAAGACCGAAACTGATGAGACTACCATAGATCCCAGCCTCTACGCTTACATCTTTAAATACTGTTCCATCATTGCGGAAGAGTTTATGACCACCCAATGAATCCCTCACGGGGCGGAGATTCTGGTACGCGAGCTTGCCAACAGGGATAAAGCTGTTGTTGAGCAAATACATGTCGAGATCGCCGTCGCGGTCGTAATCGAAGAAAGCTGCGTGTGTGGAAAATCCTTTGTCGTTGAGATGATATTCGGCAGCACGCTCGGTGAACGTCATGTCGCCATTGTTGATGAAGAGCTCGTTCGATCGATCGTCGTGTTCGCGATTGCCTGCATTGCAGACATAAATGTCGAGAAAACCGTCGGCGTTCACGTCGGCCATCGTTGCACCGGTGCTCCACGCTTTCGTCCCACCTACGCCGGCCTTCTCCGTAACATCCTCGAACTCGAAATTTCCTTTGTTAAGGTAAAGCTGGTTCTTTCCCATGTTCGAGATCAGGAAAAGATCCGGCAGGCTGTCGTTGTTCACATCACCGATCGCCACGCCGCCGCCGTTATAAAAATTCCGGTAGTTGAATATGTTCAGCTCATCGTCGCCTTTTACCTCATTTGTAAACCGGATATGCGTATGATCCAATTGTATCTTTTCAAATAAAGTATTTGTGGAGGTCTCTTTTTTACAACCTACGACTACAATAAAAAGTATCGCTATCCAGATGTACTTCATTGCAGCTTTATAAAGTCGAGGTTTTCACCATTCTTCGACACAACATATATAACTCCGTTCGGCGTACGCACCGGCTCTATATCTCTCACCTGCCCTTTCAGCCACAGGCCCGATGCCTGCGCGGGGAGCGCAACAAAATTTCCTTTGCCATTGCCTTTCAATAAATTTCCCTGGCTCGCATCGTATACGCTTTGATAGGTGCTTCCGCCAATGAAATTCCCAGCTGTCAAAATATCTTTCACGCCATCCTTATCAAAGTCGTCTGTAAGAACCACGAACGTCTTCGATAACTGTGCTTCGTTCGGCAGCGCATGCGCTGTGAACTTCATACCGCCGATGTTCTCGAAATACATCGAAGCAAACTGGTCCACATGCATTACCAAAATACTATCGGCATGGATCCCCTCGCCCATGATCTCTTCAACCGTCTTACCGGCGAATAGCCTGTAGTCGTTAAATTTCTTGGTGATAATCGACGGCATCTGTTTCGCTAACTCATCCTTGGTTGCAACGGGATATATTTTTCCATCGGGGCGATTGTAAGCGATCACATGCTCGCGCTGACCATTCTTATCGAAATCACCGACGTACATCGTGAGCACCGACTGATCTTTGTTCTTCCGGAGTCTTGTATTCAAACCAATATTTCCCGCAACGAGATCCATGTCGCCATCATTGTCCATATCAGCAACTGAGAGTCCCTGCCACAACCCATTTGTATTTGCTATCTCAGTAGGTTCCAAAAACTTCTGGCCGTCGTACCTGAAGATCTTCACCGGCATCCAGTCACCAACAACTACCAGGTCTGTCTTTCCATCTTTATCAAAATCGGCCCACGCCGCATCCGTAATCATGCCGGCGCGTCTTAAAGCAGGTGCAAGTCGTTCGGTATCGTCCGTAAACTTTCCTTTGCCGTCGTTTGTGAGCAGGAACGATTTAGGGGCTTTACCATAACCGTAACCAACAACTCTTCCGCCTACAAAAAGATCGAGATCGTTATCTCCATCGTAGTCGAATGCCCTTACACAGCTCTTGTTTTCGCGCAACGGCGGAAGCGCCTGCATGTCTCTTGTGAAATTTCCTTTGCCGTCGTTGACATACAGCCTGTCGTCTTGCTGTTCCATGCTGCCGAAAAACTCGTTGCCTCCCGTTACAACATACAGGTCCAGATCTTTGTCGTTGTCTACATCAATAAACAATGCATCGGTATCTTCGAAAACAGAATCGTTTACAAATGCTTTCTGCTTCGATAACGTGAATCCATTCTTCGATTGAATGAACAACGACTTCTCCTGGAACTTCGCACCACCCAGGTACATGTCGTCGAGGCCATCGCCATTCACATCGCCTACTGCAACTTTAGGTCCTTCCTTCGATACCATGAACGGCATCAGGTTCTCGCGATAGATATCGAGATAATTGTTCTCTTTGTGTTTCCAGCTATTGTTGATTTGCTTAGTGACATCTGTAAACAACGGCTTCGATTGTTTATACAGGCTGATATTAACCGGCGCATCACCGGCATCTTTCTTATCGACAACAATACTTGTGTTCGCGTTGACGCCGGTGATCACCTGTGTCTTACCGTCGTTCCACACCACGATCACGCTATCGACCTTCGTTTCCTTCTTCAAACCGAAATGCAATCGCGGCTCTACCGACGACAAGAAGCCGCGTGTGGGTGTGAGGTGCTTGAGTTGAATTCCGTCTTTCGTCGAAACATAGACTTTCGTTCCGAGACCGAATGTGTTGCCCTTGTCTCCCTTCAATGAGACTGCCAGGAAGTTGTTGTGAACCTGTTGCTCCGAGAGATTCCTGAACACACCGGGCGACTCGTTGATGCTGTTGGTTACCAGGTCAAGATCGCCGTCGTTGTCGAGGTCGGCATAAACAGCTCCGTTAGAAATTCCTTTCTTGCCCATACCCCACTCATTCGAGCGATCGATGAACACCATCGAGCTGTCGCCTTCAAATAAATAATTATGAGCCTTGCCTTCTGGCATTCGCCTGATCGCTATCTCGAGCTGCGCCTTCGTGAGCTCAGACGCAAACAACATTGAGTCTTCGTGTGAGAACTTCAGGTAATTGAGATCATTCGGTCTCTTCACAATCCCGTTGGTGACGAAGATGTCCTTGCGACCATCATTGTTATAGTCTTCCATCAATGTCGACCAGCTCCAGTCTGTCGACTCCACTCCCGACAGCATTGCCCAGTCTAAAAACGTTTTGCCGCCATTATTCATTTGTAATGCATTGCGACTAAACTGGTAATGGTATCCAAACGATTTCTTGAAGATGAATGTGTCCCATGGGTCTTCACCCAACGACATTTTTTCCAGCGCCTCCTCATCGGGCGACATGTCGAGTGTCATTACATCCTCGTAGCCGTCGTTATTAATGTCGGCAGCGTCGCAACCCATCGAGAACCTGCTGAAGTGACGAAAGGCTTCCTTGCCTGCTTCGCTGAATGTTCCATCGTGGTTGTTGACGTAGTAATAGTCGTCTTCGTGGAAATCGTTCGAAGCGTAAATGTCTTCCCATCCATCGTTGTTGAGGTCGGCAATGGTAATGCCGAGCCCGTAACCCATGGCGGCCTGGTAGATCCCAGCTTCCTTACTGGCATCAATGAACTTTCCATTGTCGTTACGGTAGAGGTAGTCGCCGGCATCTTTATCGACCAGTGTGCGCGCTAATACTTTGTCGTATGATCTCGATGTGTGTGTGGCGTGATTCAACAAGTACATGTCGAGATCGCCGTCGTGGTCGTAGTCGAAGAATGCCGACTGTGTAGAGAAACCCGAGAAGTTCAAGCCGTACTCGGTTGCCTTTTCGGTAAATGTGTTGTTGCCGTTGTTGATGTAAAGCTCGTTCACGCCTTCGAGGCCCATGTAGTTGGCAACGGCGCAGAGGTAGATATCGAGAAAGCCGTCGCCGTTCACATCGGCCATCGTTACGCCTGTTTTCCATTCGGCGAAGCTCTTCAGCCCGGCGGAAGCGGTAATGTCTTCGAATTTAAAATCGCCCTTGTTGAGATACAGCTTGTTGCTTTCGCGATTCGATATAAACAGCAGGTCGGTAAGACCATCGTTGTTAATATCGCCGGCGGCAACACCTGCTCCATTGTAGTAGTACAGGTAGTCTACGATCGATAATTTATTAGTGATCGGAGCTAGTCTATTTACAAAAGTGATCCCGGTTTGAACGGAGTCGAGTGACTCGAATAAAGCGGGTTCTGTTTTCTCCTTACTACAGGATGTAAGAAATACTACTGTTAATCCAATCCAAAAAAATACTGCGCGCATGGGAGCCAAAAATATTAAAAATAAAGAAGCCACGGTATCGTGGCTTCTTTTAGAAAATTACAAAAGCAGTCTATTAATACCCCGTGTTCTGGTGAAGATTCGGGTTAAGATTGATCTGGCTTTGAGGAATCGGGTAAAATTTATGATATGCGTCCGTTGCTGGCTTGAATCCATAAGCGGCGTCATACGAACCGAAACGGATCTGGTCCTGGCGGCGGTGGAATTCCCACGCGAACTCACGACCACGTTCTGCAAGCATTTCATCCATCGTCAGAGTTCCTATAGTGTAAGCAGGAACATTGCGAAGGCTGCGGACCTGGTTAAAGTCATCCACAGTTGCTTGTGTAGCTACGTTTCCATTAAGCCTGGCTGCTGCCTCTCCTCTCATCAGGTAAACATCGGCAAGACGGAACACGATGAAGTCGTTGTCCTGTGAGTTACCTGAAGTGTGGTTGTGCAACTGGATCTCATACTTTTGGCTACGTGCACCTTTCAAACGTCCGAAAGCACCGGCTGCCATTTCGAACTGGGGGATCACCGGGTCGATGATCATATCGAGATCGTCGTCTTTCAACGGGTTACCAGCAATATCATACTGTTGTCCTACTATCCACCCTTTCTTACGGATATCCGCATCGTCGAATGAGTTATAGAATTCAGCGGCAGTTGCGTAACCGTTCCATGGAGCAGCACCAAGGTCATAAGTCAACTGGTGCTTGTAGTGAAGCGTAGAGAATTGCGTATTGAAACCTGTTCTCTTCGTCTTATCCATCGGCGTTGCCAGGATGATCTCTGCAGATCCCTGGTTGTTAATGGTGAAGTTAGAAAAGAAGTCGGCTGCAAGAGCAAACTTGTTACCCTTTATGATCGCATCGCAATGATCCCATGCCTTTTGCATGATGGTGTTGTCATTTGAGCCGAGGTAAGTTGCATGGTTCAAATACAGCTTAGCGAGGATCATGTGCGCAACCCATGACGTCATACGGCCATAGTTTTCGCCACCAGCAACGTCCGAAAGGTTAGGAAGAGACTCTGTGAGCTCTTTCTCAACGAAATCGTACAACTGCTTTGGTGTCGCCTGTGTTGGCAGCGCAGAGCCTTCGGTAGAACTTGCGTCCTGCTCCACCACTATAATTGCGTTCGCAAAGTTGTCAAGCGCGATATAATGGTAGAATGCACGAAGTGTTCTCAGTTCAGACTTGGCTTTCGGATCACTCGAAATTGCCTCGTTAACGATCTGCTGGTTGATCTTTGCAACGTTACTGTAGCAATAATTCCAGATACCGTTAAACGCGCCGTCATCGAGGGCGGCAGTCCATGTGTGCATTTCATAACGCTTCCACTGGTCACCGTCTTTCCAGTCACCACCACGCGTAGGAACGATCTGCTCGTCCGTTGTGGCGTTGAGGGCTTGAAACGTTCCGTAGTAATCTCCAAGTCCACCGTAAAGAGGACCAATCAACGCAGAAAGCTGGTCAGCATTTCCACCGAACTTCGTATCAATCACAGTACTGTATGTCTTTTCATCCAGATCTGTGCAACCCTGTACTGCAAGCAGGGCAATCAATGATACCCCCACTTTGAAAAAAATCGTATTCTTTTTCATGATTCTATTTTCTCTAGTTAGAAGGTCAAGTTAACTCCCAACATAAACGTTCTTGTCTTAGGATAAATTCCCGAATTGTCCATACCCATGCTATTAGGAGTATTGGTGTTCGGATCATTGCCAGTAGGAAGGTCACCCTTCACTTCGAGCTCAGGATCTACGCCTTTGTATTTAGTTATAATAAAAAGGTTGTTACCGCTAACGTAAACACGAGCGTTGGTCAGCAGCGTATTTCCTACAGGAATGTTATAACCGATTTGCCAGTTGTCTAATCTCACAAAGGAACCTTTTTCGATCCACAGGTTAGAAAGCTGGTTTGTGCTATAGTTGACGGGGTAGTCACCAACTGCTTTCAGCATGTTAGTCTCCAGGATCGAACCGGGAATTGCAAGGTTCGAGCGAAGGTTGTTCATAATGCTGTTGCCAAACACACCTCTTAACTGGAGTGAAAGGTCAAAGCGCTTGTAAGTGAAACTGTTAATCCACGATGCAGTTACGTTAGGCTGAGAGTGACCAGCGTAATAAAGGAGTGCCTTTGTATAATCAGTCACAGGAGCGCCACCATCAGCAGCAACCAACGTTACGTTTCCGTTAGTATCGAAACCCGCGAACTGGGGAATCCTGAACTGGCCAAGAGGCCTGCCTTCTTCGAGCTTGGATGCAAACACGTTAGACAAACCACGACCACCGAATGCATTGTAAAGAATGGTTGGAGGTTCAACACCAGGCGCGCTGATCGAAGTGATCGTATTCTTATACGCCGCTCCTACAACTCTTGTATTCCATGTGAAGTCTGAGGTCCTAACTGGCGACATACCAATCGAGAGCTCGATACCCTTGTTACTCATTGAACCGGCATTTCTCAGGATAGTTCCTACAACATACTGGTGTCCTGGGTAGTCGGGGTTATCGCCACCAACACCAACACCGTAGTTAAACAACATACCTTTTGTAACCTTGTTATAGGCCTCCAAAGTACCCTGCACCTTACCGCCAAAGAGTTCGAAGTCTAAGCCGATGTTAGTTTGCTCCAACACCTCCCATTTGAGGTTTTGGTTGGTATTCTGACTCGGTCCATATCCAGGAAGGAAGTCGCCCACAGTACCATCATAGTATGTGCCCTGTGATCCGTACAAGCCAAGCGACCTGTAAGGGAAAATTCCTTCAGAGTTACCAGTTTGTCCCCAACCCACTCTCAATTTCAACATTGAAAGTGTGCTGTTACCAGCGAGGAATTGTTCGTTAGAAAGAGTCCAACCACCACTTACTGAAGGGAACACACCCCATTTGTTGTTAGCTCCGAATTTCGAGCTACCATCACGGCGTACTGTTCCAGTGAAGTTGAATCGATCGTTAAGATCCAAAGTACCACGTGCAAAGAAGGAAATCAGTTTCCATTCGCTCTTGTATGAGCTCACGTAACCTGAACTTCCGTTCAGCAATGTTGCACGACCTAAGCCAAGGTTGTTGTAACCAAAGAGGTCATAGAATCCTGCTACGTAGTTGTTATTGTTAGCACCAAAGCCGTCGTCGATGTTGTCCTGGTAAGAATAACCTCCGAGTAAGCTGAACTTGCTGTTAGTACCGAAGTTCTTCGTATAGTTCGCAGTTAATTCCAACAGCACGTTATTGGTCTGGTAGAGGTTCTTCGTAGTGTTACCTGAATTACTTGTGTAAGCTTTGATAGCTCCATTATAAGCCTGGCTGTTGATCGTGTTGTCGTTCTTGAATGCCCCGTTTGCACCCACAGTCAAACCTGGGAGGATCTCATATTTCAGGTTCAATCCACCAACAAACACTTTGTTAACCTCATCATTGTGGTAGTTCTTCTGCATTGCTACAGGATTGAAGAGGTCGAAGCTACCACCTACTTCATAGAAAGAGCCATCAGCATTGTATACTGGCAGCGTAGGAAGGAATGTGGTTGCACGTGTAAGAATGTCGGCATTTGCCAATTGCTTTTTAGAATTCATGAACGACAAGTTGTACTGAATGCTCAGCTTGTTGTTCAATGCTTTCTGGTCGAGGTTGAAACGACCTGTAACCCTATCAAGACCAGTGTTCTTAACGATACCTTCCTGGCCAATGTAGTTTACTGATGCGCGATAGCTCAGTTGATCAGTTCCACCCATCAATGCAAGCTCGTGGTTGTGGATCGCAGCGGTCCTGGTAACTTCTTTCATCCAGTCGGTGTTGTAACCATTGCCCTGCGCATCTTTAGGGAAACGCTGTAAGTCGCCAAAAGCTGCATCACCTTTGATGCGCGACACCTGCTCACGGTATCCGTCAGCATCGAGAAGGTCAAGCCTCTTCGAAATGGTCGCCATCGAGATGTAGTTATTGAAAGTCACTGTAGTCTTTCCAGACTTACCGCGTTTCGTTGTAATGATGATAACGCCGTTTGCACCGCGTGATCCGTAGATCGCGGCAGCAGAAGCGTCCTTCAATACATCGATTGTTTCAATGTCGTTAGGAGAGATCGAAGTGATAGGAACACCAATCACACCGTCAACAACATAAAGAGGGTCGCTACCACCTAACATGGAAGTGTAACCACGAAGACGGACTGTAGGAGTCGCGTTCGGGTCACCTGAACCTTGAGTGATGTTAAGACCAGCTACTTTACCTTGTATGGCCTGCAACGGGTTCACGTTAACACCGGCGTTGAAGTCCTTAGATGAGACCTGCGATACTGCACCCGTAAGATCTTTCTTCTGCACTGTACCATATCCCACAACAACAACTTCAGAAAGAGATGTTACGTCAGGCTGAAGTGATACGTTCACTACTGTCTGAGCGCCTACTGCGACCTCCGTGGTGGTATAGCCCACGAAAGACAAAGAAAGCGTTGCACTGCTTCCTACACTGATTCGAAAGGTGCCATCGACATCGGTCACCGTTCCGTTCGTCGTTCCCTTTTCTAGAATGTTAACTCCGGGGATGGGGGAACCATCATCCGCTGAAGTTACGGTACCTGTAACCACTTGCTGTGCCATTGCCATTGATGTGGCCATGAACACGAGCAGAATGGTGTACCTGCATTTTGACAGATACAATCTGATCATACTGGTTTAGTTTGGGTTTATAATTGAGAAATAGATGAGTTTTCAACTTGATATTCTGTATTTTCGGCTCCAATTCATGGTTGCAACTGCTGTACATACTACCCCTGATTGGCTAACTAATACTAACACTTTCCACAATAAAACTAACAATTTTTTTAGAAAACGGTAACGCAACCGTTGTCTAAAGTCACAAAAAACGGAAAAAATACCGCCTCTTTCCAATAAATACCCAAAAATGAAGTTCAATCAAGTCACCATCAAAGACATCGCCCGAGAGCTCGGCATCTCCCCCTCAACCGTATCCAGGGCACTTAAAGATCACCCGGACATCAGCGCCGAAACAAAGAAGGCAGTGAACGAACTCGCCGACAAACTCAACTATCAACCTAACATCGTTGCTCTGAGTCTGCGGCAAAAGAAAACAAACACCATCGGCGTTATCATACCCGAGATCGTCAACACATTCTTCTCTACTGTTATTAGTGGAATCGAAGACGTTGCTTACGAAGCCGGCTACAACGTCATCCTCGCACAGTCGAACGAATCATATCAACGTGAAGTCACCGACATGAAAGCATTATTCAACAGCCGCGTCGACGGCATGTTGCTCTCGCTTTCGCGCGAAACCACCAACTTCGATCACATCGAGTCTATTATATCCAAGGGTGTTCCCATCGTTCTCTACGATCGCTTCTACTCTAATCCTAATATGAGCAAGGTAATCGTCGACGACTACGTGGGCGCTAAAGAGGCCGTACTTCACCTCATCGAGCAAGGCTGCAAACGCATCGCTCACCTTGAAGGAGCTCCTAATCTTATCATCAGCAAGGATCGTCTCCGCGGCTACCAGGATGCTCTCTCCGAAAGTAATCTCGAGATCCGCGAGAGCTATACGATCGTTTGTCCCAGCAACTCATTCGAAGAAGGTCAGCGCGCTGCGCAAAAACTTTTGTCGTTGCCGCATCCTCCCGATGCCATCTTCGCCAGCAACGACCCCATGGCGATGGGCGCTATACTCGCGATCAAAGAAAAAGGAATGTCTATTCCCGACGACGTGGCCGTTGTCGGATTCAGCAACTACTTCTTCGCACAGATCACAGACCCTTCATTGACTTCAGTAGATCAACCCGGTTTCGAAATGGGCCAGGAAGCAGCTCGCCTGCTCATCCGCCAGATCGAAGCTAAAGACAAAGACCTGGACGATCTCGCACCCGAAACAAAAGTCCTGAAGACAAAACTGATCGTTAGAAATTCATCGCTGAGAACGAAGAAGAAATAGTAGTAGATGAAGAGTCAGACCATTGGAAGCTTTACCAGCTTCGAAAGAATTGACTTTGGTGTCAAGGTAAATGCAGAAGCTGGAACACTTCGCCTGCTATTCTATTCCCCTTCCATCGTAAAGGTATCTTTCAGTCGCACCAAAGAGTTCGATGATTTCTCTTACGCTGTCGTGGCGAAGCCTGCTGATGTATCTTTCGATGTTAATGAAACCGATAAAGAATTATTTATCGGTACAGCCAAACTCAAGGTAGTAATCAATAAAGCTACTGTCCGACTTCGTTTCGAAGATCTCAACAATAACATTATCAACGAAGACGATCCCGGTCTCGGTACCGCATGGATCGGCGAGCAGGTAACAACTTATAAAAAACTTCAGGACGGCGAACGCTTCGTCGGCCTTGGTGAAAAGACCGGCGGCCTCGATCGCAAAGGACACCAGTACCAGAACTGGACAACCGATGCGTATGGTTATCACGGTGGACAAGATCCGTTGTACGTCTCCACTCCTTTTTACATCGGCATTCATCACCACACGATGTACGGAGTTTACTTCGACAACTCGTACAAAACATTTTTCAATTTCGGTGCTTCGAACAACCGCTTCTCCAGCTTCTCGGCCGACAGCGGTGAGATGAATTATTATTTCATCGAAGGAACAAACATCGCCGACATCATTCGTGATTATACTTTGATAACAGGCCGCATGGAGATGCCTCCACTGTGGAGCCTTGGTTATCAGCAATGCCGCTATAGTTATTATCCCGATAAGGAAGTAAAGACGCTCGCAACAACATTCCGTGAAAAGGATATTCCTGCCGATGTAATCGTGCTCGACATCCACTACATGCAGGACTACAAGATCTTCACATGGAACAACACTACGTTCAGCGATCCGAAGAGCTTGCTTCAATTCCTGGCTGAGCAAGGATTTAAAGTTGTGGTGATGTGCGACCCCGGAATAAAAGTGGAGAAAGGTTATTCTGCTTACGACGATGGTGTTGCTAAGGATGTCTTCCTGAAATATCCCGATGGCGAATATTACCAGGGCCAGGTATGGCCTGGCTGGTGTCACTTCCCCGACTTCACCAAAGCCGAAACAAGGGCGTGGTGGAAATCACATCTTAAGTCTTATGTCGATCTCGGTATCGAAGGATACTGGAACGACATGAACGAGATCGCTACGTGGGGACACGGACTTCCCGAGAACATCGTGTTTGATCTCGATGGCAATCCCGGCACTACAAGAAAAGGCCGCAACCTGTTTGGCTTCCAGATGGCTCGAAGCACTTACGAGGGAACGAAGAGCCTGATGAATGGACGAAGACCGTTCAATCTTACACGCTCCGGATTTTCCGGTGTGCAACGTTACGCAGCAGTATGGACGGGCGATAATGTTTCGTACGACGAACACATGTTGTTAGGTGTCCGTTTGGTTAATAGCCTTGGTCTTACAGGTGTTGCTTTCGCAGGATATGATGCCGGTGGATTTGTTGGCGAGGCGAATACAAAATTATATGCGCGTTGGATGTCGATCGCTGCGTTGTCGCCATTCTTCCGTGGTCATAGCATGATCAATACGCGCGATGCAGAACCGTGGTCGTTTGGCGAAGAGGTAGAGCAGATCGTAAGGAACTCGATTAAGTTTCGTTACCAGTTGATGCCATACATCTATTCGTTGTTCAACGATGCGGCTACAACGGGCATGCCGGTGCAGCGAAGCCTGGCGATTTCGTGGCCGTTCGACGGCCGGGTGTTCGATCACCAGTTTCAAAATCAATATCTCTTCGGTCCATCGATACTCGTATGTCCTTGCGAAAGCACACGCGATGTTGTTAAAGTATTCCTGCCCGAAGGCGAATGGTTCAGTGTGTACACAGGCCAGAAGTTTACAGGCAACCAGGAGATCTTTCTCGAAAGTCCCATACATCGATTGCCGGTGTTTATAAAAGGCGGCTCGGCGATCCCGATGAAGCGCGCTGGTATCAATACCAAACAGAAAACGGAAGAGCTCGTGATCCATGTTTACAAAGGAAGCAGCGGAAGCACTTTCGATTTGTATGAAGACGATGGCGAGACATTCGATTATCAAAAGGGAAATTCTTCGAAACGCACGATCACATTCGATGCTTCGAATTCTACATTAAAGTTAACAGCGACAGCAGGTAACTATAAGGCGAACTGGAAGTCGTTAACCGTGTGCCTGCATGGTTTCGATACGGTGAACAACGCAGAGGCAACAGACTTTTCTTATTTCACACCGATACAGAAGTACGATCCGATCAACGATCCTGAATGGATTGGAAGCGAGAGGATCCAAACGATGAAGGTTTCATTCACTCACGATGAAATCATTTTATCGTTAACTTAGGCGGATGTCGACGAACAAATTTCAGCCGCACCTCAGCTTCGTACAAATACTGAACATGAGCTTCGGCTTCTTTGGTATCCAGTTTGGCTTCGCGCTGCAGAATGCAAACACAAGCTGGATCTTTTCATCGTTAGGTGCCGAACCCGAAAAGCTTCCAATACTTTGGATAGCTGCGCCTGTTACCGGCTTACTGGTGCAACCCATCATCGGTTATTACAGCGATCGCACATGGCATCCCACCTGGGGCCGTCGTCGCCCCTACTTTGCTGTCGGAGCATTGCTCGCGTCGTTGTCATTAATATTAATGCCGAACTCTTCATCGTTGTGGATTGCCGCGGGTGTGTTGTGGATGATGGACGCGTCGATCAACATTAGTATGGAGCCGTTCCGTGCTTTCGTTGGCGATATGCTCCCGCCCAATCAAAGAACAACAGGCTTCGCTATGCAGACATTCTTTATCGGCACGGGTGCCGTTGTCGCATCTTCGCTTCCATGGATCTTCACGCACTGGTTCAACATTTCCAATGTCGCCAATGGCAGCACGATCACCGATGCCGTTAAGTATTCATTTTATGTTGGCGGTGCCGTTCTCTTTATCTCGGTGATGTACACGGTATTCACTACGAAAGAATATCCTCCTACCGAAACAACAGAAGAGCGCATCAAGAATCGTGAGATTGCCGAAGAAGCTGCCAGCGATCCCTCCTACGGACAACGATTCATGTACACCGGCATCTCGCTGCTGTCGCTCGGTACATTGATCGCTGTGGCAATCATTTACTTTCAACTCGTACAGGATCTGTATGTTCTTTCTGGTGCCGTAGCAGTCTTCGGCCTCATTCATCTCGTTGCCGCTTTGTTGATCAGATCGGGAAAGTCGAATGTAGCCGTAGTCAATATCGTTCGCGACTTTCACGACATGCCATCTACGATGCGACAGCTCGCATTCGTTCAGTTCTTCTCATGGTTCGCATTGTTTGCTATGTGGATCTTCACAACGAGTGCAGTCACATCTCACATCTTCCACACCACCGACGCATTGAGTAAAGAATACAGTGAGGGCGGCGCGTTGGTCGGCAACCTGTTTTCTGTTTACAATGGCATCGCGGCTGTCGCGGCAATCTTTCTCCCTTCCATTGCGAATGCTATCGGAAGAAAAGCAACCCACCTCATTGCGCTTACCTGCGGCGGACTCGGATTGATGTCATTCTTTATTGTGCCGGGTCCCGATTGGCTCTGGCTCTCTATGACCGGCATCGGTATCGCGTGGGCGAGTATCTTATCGATGCCCTATGCAATTCTGTCGGGCTCGTTGCCTCCGTCGAAAATGGGATACTACATGGGCATCTTCAACTTCTTCATCGTGATACCGCAGATCATCGCGGCGGCGTGCCTCGGTCCCATCCTGAGAAGCGTGTTTCACGGACAATCAATTTTTATTTTGGTGTTAGGCGGTAGCTGTATGATACTGGCGGGGCTGCTGACTTTACGAATAAAGACAGAATAGCTAAATTTACAATCGCTAATACCCCTTTATGCGATTCTTACTATCTCTTGCAGTAATTGCAGTTGTCTTGTCTGGCTGTAATTCTGGTAAAAGTGCTTACAAGCATGGCGACTACTACCAGGCAGTACTCACTTCCGTTCAGCACCTGCGAACAAATCCCGACCACAAAAAGTCAGTCGAGGTACTGAAGCTCAGCTACCAGGCTGCCGTCGATTATCTCGAACAGGATGCACAGAACCAACTGGCTTCGAATGCAAACTTCAAGTACAAGTCTGTTGTGGCCAACTACGAAAAGATCAACCAGCTTTACAACGAGATCCGTACTTCACCCGGCGCGTTGAAAGTGATCCCCACTCCTGTTAGCCGTTTCAAAGAGATCACAGACTATAAAGCAAAAGCCGCCGAAGAAAGCTACGACGCCGGCATCCAGGCCATGATGCTCAACACACGCCAGGATTCTAAGAATGCTTACTATTATTTTAATGATGCCAACACGTTCTCTCCTGGCTTCCGCGAATGCATCGAGATGATCGAGCAGGCAAAGGAAAATGCAACAGTGTTTGTTGTTGTGGAACCCGCGCTCGACAATCGTTACTCCTGGAACTTCGACCCGATCGTGTTCGGATATAATGCCAACATGTTTGTTAAGTTCTATACACCACAACAAGCCGAACAGGCAAGCCTGAAACGCGTCGACCAGTTTTTGAAGGTTGTTGTGAACAGCTACAATGAAGGACTTCCGCAAATAACACGCAGGGTGGAGAACCGGATCGACAGTGTAAAGACAGGTGAGAAAACTGTAGGTACGGCAAAGGTACCCGTATACCAGAAGATCAGCTCTTCAACCACCATCTTCGAAAAGAAAGCATCTTCACACGGATCTATCCGCCTCTGGATCACCGATGCTTCGAGCAAAGCCGACGTACAAAACCAGGAGATCACCAGCGATATGCAGTGGTCCGATTCATGGGCTATCTACACGGGCGATATTCGTGCAGTAGCGGCGGGCAACAAGAAGCTTGTAGAGAAACGCGAGCCCAGCATGGGTTCAGGTTACCTGGTGGGTATCACTAAGAAGGACCTCGATTCGCGATTAGCGAATGCTCTTTCGTCGTACTACAGCCAGTTCTAAAATCCAAACCTTTTTGGTACTGCGTATGTTGTGGATAAAACAAAAATTATGAAGGTATATCTCACAATCGCGGCCCTGTTGGCTGCAACCGTGTCCTTCTCACAACAAAAAAAACCTATGAATAACGAACTGCAGGTTGCGACCTTCGGAGCCGGGTGCTTCTGGTGTACCGAAGCCGTTTTTCTGAATGTAAAAGGGGTTACAAAAGTAGTGTCGGGATATGAGGGTGGTAAGGTGAAGAACCCCAGCTACCGCGACGTATGTACAGGCGAAACCGGCCACGCCGAAGTTACCGAGATCACTTACGATCCCTCGAAGGTGTCGTTCGAAGATCTCCTGGAAGTATTCTGGAACACACACGATCCTACTACTCTCAACAAGCAGGGCGCCGACGAAGGTACCCAATACAGGTCCGTAGTTTTCTATCACAACGAAGAGCAAAAGAAGACCGCGGAAGCTTATAAGAAGCAACTCGAAGTTTCTCATGTTTACAAAAACCCGATAGTGACGGAGATCACGCCGGCATCAACGTTTTATCCGGCGGAAGACTACCATCAGAACTACTTTGAGCTGAATCCGAACCAGGGTTATTGCCAGTATGTGATCCGCCCAAAAGTGGAGAAGTTTAAGAAGCAATTCGCCTCCAAGCTTAAAAATTGATAAAAAGGGCCATCGGAATCGTTTTCGGGAAATTATTCCGGCTTTTTACAACTGCCCCGCGCAACCCAATCAGACCTAACAGCGTTGTAGCCTATATAGAGTAGAGTAATCTTCTCATAGGTTTAGGTTTAGGTAAACAAGAGCCCCCTCAGTCGGAGGGGGCTCTTGCGTTTTAGGGGGGTTGATTTATTAAGTACCTTCACCCAAAATTTATCCTTCAGTGCAGCACGACGTTGTAGTTATTGGCGGAGGCATCGTTGGCCTCGCCACGGCCCTTCAGCTTAAGACGGCCAACCCAGCCCTCAACCTGGTTGTTATAGAAAAAGAAGAGGCACTCGCAAGACACCAGACAGGCAACAACAGCGGTGTTATACACTCCGGCCTTTACTACAAACCCGGAAGTTTAAAAGCTACCAACTGTATTCGAGGCTATCACCTGCTCCTCGACTTCTGCAACAAGAACGACATCCCTTATGATCTCTGTGGAAAGATAGTGGTTGCCACCAGCGCCGAAGAAATTCCGCTGCTCAACAACCTTTATGTGCGTGGAGAACAGAATGGCCTCACCAACCTGAAGCGACTCAGGAAGGAAGAACTCAAAGAATACGAGCCACATGTTGCTGGTATCGAAGGCATCTTCGTTCCTCAAACCGGCATCGTGAACTATACTGTTGTTGCCAATAAGTATGGCGACAGGATCCGTGCTGCCGGCGGTGAGATCCGCTTAGGCGAAAAAGTTGTTGATATACAAAAGAAACCCGGCGAAGCCGTGGTGATTACACAAAAAGCTTCATACTCTGCGAAGCTTGTGATCAACTGCTGTGGTCTGTACAGCGACAAGGTTGCCGAGATGACCGTGCCTAAATTGAATGTAAAGATCATCCCGTTCCGTGGTGAATATTTCAAGCTGAAGGAAGACAAAGAGTATCTCGTAAAGAATCTTATTTACCCAGTGCCCGATCCAAACTTCCCGTTCCTTGGCGTTCACTTTACACGTATGGCGAAGGGTGGTGTTGAAGCGGGTCCGAATGCCGTTCTTGCTTTCAAGAGAGAAGGCTATAAGAAATCAGACATCAATCTTTCGGAGCTTGCCGAAAGCCTGGCGTGGCCCGGGTTCAGAAAAGTTGCTTCGAAGTACTGGAAGACTGGTATGGGTGAAATGTACAGGTCGTTCTCGAAAGCCGCTTTCACCAAAGCGCTTCAGAAATTGATCCCTGAAATCCAACAAGGTGATCTTGTAGAAGGTGGCGCCGGCGTACGTGCACAAGCGTGCGATCGCACCGGTGGATTAGTAGATGATTTTCTGATTCTGGAAGAAGAGTTTGCGATCAACGTATGTAACGCTCCATCTCCTGCGGCAACATCTTCGCTTGCTATCGGAGAAACTATTGCTGCGCTTGCGTCCAAGAGATTATCTTAATTCACTCTATACAATTTAAATATTAACCCTCCCTGTATTCCCCACACGTTGATCTCGTTGTAGTAACGTTGGAATTGTACACCACCCGTTGCAAACATGTGGATCACCCCGTGGTCGAATAATTTCTGCTGGTAAAAAATACTTCCTTCAATGCGTGGAGTCCTGTTGGTAGTATAATCGCGTGCCCAACGAAACTCTCCTGTTACTCCGCTTCTTTGATTGTCGGTCATCACACTAATACCGGCTGCGCTTTCGCTGAATGTATTTCCTCCACTAAAGGCTTCGTGCATGATACCAGTACTGATGCGTGCAGTAACTCTTCGCGTGTTTACAATGTTAAGACCGAGTATCTGCCAATCGTCGGTACGGAGATCATTCCACTTACCGATCTTTTCTTCGAGCATGTAGTTCGTTCTGAAGTCGGTAAGAAAAATACCCCAGTTGCCACGAACACGCGGATTGAAAACATAATACGTTGACGGTTGTATCGAAGCTTGTCCGAATACTTCTAATGAAAGAACGTTAGGAACTTCGCCACGTTTCTGCAGTGTGTTGATCTGCCATGGAACAATGGTTCTCACCGAGAAATCAACAAACATGTAAATAAGGCTTGCGTTGCCGCTGCTTCCGCGGTCGGATCTTCCGGAAGACTTGTTGGACGATGATGCACTCTTGATGTCGCCAACCTGTGCGAATGCACTGACGCTGACGATAAAAAGAATACATGCCAGGGCGATGTACTTTTTCATTTTATTGCTGTCGCTTCGATCTCGATCAAATAGTCCGGATCGATCAATCCTTTTACTTCGATCATTGAAGTAACGGGTTTGATGTCCTTAAAGAATTCACCATGTGCCCTGCCGATCTCTTCCCAACGCGAAATGTCTGTAACAAACATGCGCGTTCTCACAACATCTTTCAATGAGAACCCGGCCTTGTCTAGCACACCGGAGATCTTTTGTATAATAAATTTTGTCTGACCATACGCATCGCCCTTTGCAACGACGCCATTGTCGTCGGTGGCAACCGTTCCCGCGATCTCAATATGATTTCCTACCTGGACGGCGCGCGAATAGCCAACAATGTCTTCCCATTTTGCGCCTGAGGAGTGTATAATGCGCTGCATGCACTAAATTTAGCTGAAATGAGTGACTTCTCACCCGAGGAAAATAAACGCTACAGCCGCCATTATGTTCTGCCGGGCTTCGGAAAAGAAGGCCAGGAAAAGCTAAAGGCCGGCTCCGTGCTGGTCGTCGGCGCGGGTGGACTCGGCTCGCCGGTATTGTTTTATCTCGCGGCAGCAGGCGTTGGCCGCATCGGCATCGTCGACAACGACACAGTAATCCTCTCGAACCTTCAGCGGCAGATACTCTTCACAACACGCGATATCGGCAAGGGAAAAGCAACCACGGCAGCAGGCAGACTTCGAAACCTGAACCCCGATATTCATATTGAATCGATCGCGGTGAAGATCAATCCATCGAATGTTTTCGACATCATTAAAGATTACGACATCATCGTGGATGCAACGGACAATTTTCCAACGCGATATCTTCTCAACGATGCCGCAGTGCTTACGAAGAAGACACTGGTTTACGGATCCATCTTCAGGTACGAGGGACAGGTAGCGGTGTTCAACCATAATGACGGACCTAACTATCGCGACCTCTACCCTCTTCCGCCAGCGCCCGGTACCGTACCCGATTGCGAAGAAGGTGGTGTGCTTGGTGTACTCGCAGGCATCATTGGAACTTACCAGGCTAACGAAGTTGTTAAGTTACTTTCAGGCAGTAAGAATTCATTGGCCGGAAAATTATTGATCGTCGACAGTCAATCGCTGGAGACCACCATCATTAACATACCCGACCGAAATGCAAAAGCCAGTATTAAAAATCTGGTAGATTATGACGAGTTTTGTGGACTACGAAAAAGCAATATGAAAGAGATCACTGTTCAGGAATTGAAAAAGCTGATTGATGACAAGGCTGATTTTCAATTGATCGATGTAAGAGAACCTCATGAAGCAGACATCTGCGAGATTGGTGGCGAATTGATCCCGCAAGGTACTATTCCTGCTAATGTCGATAAGATCTCACGCGATAAGCAGGTGGTCATTCATTGTCGCAGTGGCGCACGCAGCGGAAACATGGTGAAGTGGCTCGAAGCCAATCATGGTTTCACCAACCTCTATAATCTTAAAGGAGGGATCCTGGCGTGGGCGAGTGAGATCGATCCGGAGATGCCTACCTACTGATAAGTGCAATGAGCAACGTGCAAGGTGCAACGAAGCTTACCGGGCGCTCGCTTGCATCGCCTGTTCGATGTCTTGAATAATGTCTGCTAATTCCTCCAGGCCTACTGAGATACGGATCAATCCTGGTTTAATACCTACTGCTTCGCGTTCGGCATCCGTAAGTTTAGAATGAGTTGTTGATGCCGGATGAGTCGCGATGGTTCTTGTGTCGCCGAGATTCGCAGCGTGCGTGATCATCTTCAGTGCATTCAGGAATTTGCGGCCGCGTTCTACCCCACCCTTCACTTCGAAAGTAACAACACCACCACCATGGCGCATTTGCTTCTTCGCAGTTTCATGTTGCGGATGTGAAGGCAGGAAAGGATACTTCACTCGTTCAACTTCCGGATGTTTTTCCAGGTGCTGTGCCAATGCCAGCGCACTTGCACAATGACGTTCCATTCTAACAGCGAGTGTTTCCAGGCTCTTGGATAATACCCATGCATTGAATGGCGATATGGAAGGGCCGGTATGTCTTGCGAAGAAGCGTACTTCTTTGATCAGTTCTTTTGTTCCCAACACCGCTCCTGCAATCACACGTCCTTGTCCGTCCATGAACTTCGTTGCAGAGTGTGTTACCAGGTGAGCGCCCCACTGCGCAGGTCGTTGCAGGTAAGGTGTGGCGAAGCAATTATCGACGTTGAGAATGAGATTGTGTTTTTGCGCGAGCTTGCCCAACCACTCGAGATCGATGATGTCGAGCGCGGGGTTCGATGGCGTTTCAACGAAGATCATCTTCGTGTTGGGCTGGATCTTCGATTCCCATTCGTTGGGTTCGAACAGATCGACATAGGTGTGTTGTATGTTGAAGCGGGGAAAAATAGTATTTAGGATCTGGTGTGTAGAACCGAATACCGACCTCGAAGCGAGAACATGGTCGCCCGCTCTTAACAACGACGACATGCTGATGTACATAGCAGCCATACCTGAAGATGTAGCGATGCCATCTTCGGTGCCTTCCATTACACAGAGCTTTTGAATGAACTCGGTGCTGTTTGGATTTGAAAACCGTGTATAGATGTTACCCGGGATCTCGTCGGCAAACAATGCCCTTGCCTGTTCGGCATTCTCGAATGTAAAACTCGACGTGAGATACAATGGAACAGAGTGCTCACGAAACTGGGTTCGTTCGTGCTGAGTTCTTATTGCACCGGTTTCCGAATACTTCTTCTTGGATAGATCTTCGCTCATATAATCTCAAAGCTGTACGTAATCTTTGTCGTTTGTTTGATCGTCTCTGCGACGGAACAATATTTTTCGACCGACAAACTTACAGCTTTCTGAACTTTATCCGGGTCTAATTTTCCGAACAGTTTGAAATGAATATGGGCCGCTATGAATGGTGCGGGTGATGTATCGGGGCGGTCGCCCTTAACTTCGATCTTTATGTCTTCGAGAGGCTGGCGTTGCTTCTTGAGGATCGAAATGATATCGATTGTTCCGCATGCTCCGAGGGCTGTTAACAACAATTGCATAGGGCGCATGCCCGTATTGGTACCACCAATGTCGGGAGACGCGTCCATGCGTACTATGTTGCCCTCTTCGTTAACGCCTTCCAGCTGAAAGCCGTCATTCAATCGATTGATATTGATCTTGATACTGCTCATACGGGAGAAACCTCTTTTTCTTTTTCTGATTCTTTTTCAGGAAACAATAAACTGCCGCCAATCATTCCAATCATACTAACAATGGTGGATGGAACGAGTTCAGGCACGGAAAGTTCGATGTTAACACATACGAACCACGTCGCCCCTCCACCGAGGATCGATAATACCGCACCGACACTACTTGCACGCTTCCAGTATAATCCAAACACTAACGGAACAAACAATGATACAAGGCTTAAGATACTCGATTCACCGACGAGCTCGTAGATATTCCTCCGAAGGCATGCCATGATAGTAGCGATTATCGCAAAGATCAATACCGACAAGCGCGTAAGTGAAAGCATTTGCTGATCTGTGTAGTTGCGTTTCGATAAAGGCCTGATCAAATTCTCGGCAAGAATAGCTGCCGGCGCAAGAATAGCCGAACTCGTCGTGCTCATGATGGCCGACATCAGCGATCCGAAGAACAACACCTGCACAACGAGACCTGTATGTTGCATCACCATGTTGGGCAATGCCAGTTGTGCATCGCCAACCTGGTCGGGATAAAGATACTTGGTGCAAAGACTAATGAACAGCGGCAACATTGCTACCACCAAGTATATGATCGCTGCGATGTAACATGATCTCACGGCAACATTCGCACTGCGCGACGACATAGCACGCTGAAAGACATCCTGCGAAGGCAACGATCCCAACCCCAATACCGACCACGCCGCAATCCACCCGATGATCTCGCGGGCATTGCCATCCGGAAAGAACTTGAAGTTTTGTTCTGGCACCTGGTTGATCACATTCGCGACACCACCTGCCTTTGTTCCCAACACAATCGCGAGAACTATTAAACCTACGATGGTAACGATGCTCTGAAAGAAATCAGTAATAGAGATAGCCCACATACCACCGATGTAGGTGTAAAATGTTACTACAACGGCGCTGATCACCACACCCAGCCAAAGCTCCGTGCCGGCCACAACATTCAATATCAAACCCATGGCAACCAGTTGGGCGGCGATATATCCCACATAAGGCGGGGCTAACGAAGCGCTGGCAACCAGGCCAGTCTTTCTTCCAAAGCGCACTTCGAAATAATCTCCGAGTGTGAGAAGATTCATATTGTACAACTTTCGCGCGAAGAACAACCCGAACAACACGAGGCACAACGCGCCTCCGAAAGGATCCTCGATAACAGCATACAATCCACCCTGCAAAAACTGCGACGACGCGCCGAACACCGTCTCCGATCCAAACCACGTAGCAAATAATGCAGATGCGCTAAGCAAGAGAGGAAGACTCCGGCCGGCCAGCATAAAGTCGCCCGACGTCTTTACTCTTTTAGAGGCCCAATAACCGATGCCGATCGTAAGGCCGAGATAAATAATGATCGCGAAGAGTAGCAATCGGAAAAATTCTAGCGGACGGATTAAACAAGTCCAAAAGATAAAGAATTACTTTCTCTTGGCCAGTTGAAATGTGCGAGTGATGTTAAATCCGAGATGAATGTCTCCTTTGAAGAAGTCGCCGGTGGTTTCTGTGAGCCACGCACGTTCAGTAAGTCCGCGTGTGTTCGTAAGCACCAACTGGAACACGTGCCCGCCGGTTTCGATGTCGATACCGAAGCCGAGTACATCTTTGTTGGGATTGGTATCGAAAGTGTTGAAGCGATGGTAGAACTCCGTTGTAAGAGCCACGCTCCTACTTACCTTGAGTCGTCCGCCAATACCGAGTGCAAACTGGTCGTTGTTCTCGACCGTTTTATCGACGCGATTGCGATGCACCATCGTGGGCATCAATTGCAACGACAGGCGTTGGTTGAACTTACGCGCAATCAACAACTGCGCTGTATACGAAAGCCTGTTCTCGAACGTAAGCGTTCCAGTGGGATCATCTTCCTTGCGTGGGGACATCTTTGCTGCGGCGTTTCCGAATGCTGTTATGGTAACGGGCATGTTGCGGGCTCCCCTGCTCTGGCGAAGTAACTTCAACCTTCCGTAGAAGTCCATGGTCTTATCAACAGAGTTTCGTCCAAAGCCGACACCGAAGCGATCGGTAACACCGTATTCCAGACCAAGACGCACGTAAGCCTGGTCGAGTCCGTAGAGTTCATAAAGTCCGCCGCTCATTGGGCCGAACCTGTGAGCGAAGATAAATTCGAGTTCGCCCTGTCCTTTGGTTTCAACCGATTGGCCATTCACCAATCGAGTTCCTTTAAATGTCTGTTCGATGTATTCCGTTTCGGGAGCCTGGTTTTTTTCTAACTCCTTCAGCAGATCATCCTGTGCAACAGCGGCAAACGAAATGCAGATAAGAAAGACGGGGATAAAGACCTTCATAAACGAAATTAAGAATTTACATCGGTTTAAAAGTGAAGTCGAGCGTTACCTCCACCTCTTCTGCAATCTTCTGAAACACGATCGACGGTATCGCGATGTTGTAGTCGGCAACCTTCACCGTGAACTTCGATTTCATCTGCAGTTTGTTTCCCTGCCCTTCAACAGTGCCGGGAACGTCGATGTCTTTTGTAACACCGTGGATCGTGAGCTTGCCCTGGGCTTTCACTTGCTGCAATCCCTTTACATCGGGCTTGTACCCAACAACGGTTCCCTGGAATGTTGACTTGGGATACTTCTCTGACTCAACATACTTTTCGTTGAAGTGTTCCTGCATCAATGCTTTCGCAAACTTGAAATCTTTCATCGATACCGAGAATGCGATCTCGCCATTGTCGGCATTGAAGATTGCACTGCTCTTAGTGTTCGTCGCTTTGATATCTTCAAGCGGTGCATGAGAATAAAACTGCACATCAGTTTTATCGGCGGAATACTTCTTCTGTGCGAACGAGCTGCCCGCAACACAAACAATGATCAGTACGAGAAAATGTTTCATGTCTTTTAATTATTCAACGCTCCATCATCAACCCAACAACCAATAAGATCGATGTCGGCCTGCGACAATGGTTTGTCGGGCGGCATTGTCCTGTTGGCTGTACGGATCTTTATATTGGCTGCATGGGCCTTCAGTATATCAAAGTCGGTCCAGTTCCTTGATCCCGCGCCGGCATCGTGACATCCCGACTTCGCACAGTTAGTTGTGATGATGTTCTTGATCTGGCTGGCGTAACTAACCCCTGTAGGACCATGTTCGATCCGAACGTTAAGTGTTGTCTCGCATCCTTCCGAATCTTTTACGACAACCACATGCTGTCCTTCTTTAAGACCGGGAAATGAGTTGAGGTCCGTATATCCTTTCGAGTCGATCTGGTATTGATAAGGAGCTGTTCCGCCGGCAGCTGTTATCAAAGCAACACCGTTGTCGGTAGAGCATTGGTTGTCCGCCGTTGTTTGAACGGTGGCCGATAAGTTGGAACCCTGCGCGACCAGTGTAACACTCACAGCACGCCAGCAGTTGTTGCCGTCTTTCACGCGGAGCTCATAGGTGCCTGAGCCAAGATTTTGAAACGTGGGGTTAGTTTGATATTCACCGCCGCCGATGTTGTAAGCATAAGGTTCCAGTCCACCCGATGCCACTACGGTGATCACGCCGTCGATGGCTCGGCAATTGGAGGCGTCCGTTTTGGACTGAAGCGTGATGGAAAGCGTGGAGCTATCGCAATTGAAGTCTACGTTGATGTCGTTGTAAGCACATCGTTCGAACACCAGTACGCAAATGATCAGGGTAATAAAAATTACTCGCAGGTGGCGTCTCATAGAATTGTATGTTATGACAAATATTGGAAGGAGAAGGAAGGCGGCAGGTCAGGTTGCCGTAACTAATATAGCGACGAGGTGAAGAAAATACGTCTGGAGGCACTTTGAAGGGCTCCCGCCGAGCCCGATAACAGAGAGCTCTTCGTAGCACAGGGCGGGAAAAAAGAATCCCCCAAAGTCCTTGACCCCGGGGGATTCTTCTGTCTATAGTTGGCTTTAATCTGGTGCTAAGATATTCCGGGGGATGAGGTCGAGAAAACTCGTTCCGATGAAGCGCTTATTCAAACGATGAGCGGGACCTCTAAAAAGGAAAATCCCCCAAGGTCCTTGACCCCGGGGGATTTTCTTGTCTATAGTTGGCTTTAATCTGGTACCAAGGTATCACGCCACCCCGATCTCACCAAAGCGCAAACGATTTTCTTTGAAAATTAGCCACGAATTGCACTATTCACCGACGAATGGTTGGCTTGGGGCCGGGAAAGGTAGTACGGCGGGAGAAATCATAGGCGATCAGGCCTATGATTACCAGGAAAATGGCGGCTATGATTAGAAAGATCTTCTTGGAACGGCTCATAAAAAAACCCCGATAAATCGGGGTTTCATGATTACTTCACTTTCTTAACAATCGCGTCGAAAGCTTCGGGGTGGTTCATGGCCAAATCAGCCAACACCTTACGATTGAGGTCGATACCTGCTTTCTTCAGCTTACCCATGAATTCAGAGTAAGACATATCGTGCTGCCTTACACCGGCATTGATACGCGCAATCCAGAGCGAACGATAGTCGCGCTTCTTGGCTTTGCGATCACGATAAGCATAGGTGAGACCTTTTTCGACAGCATTTTTAGCTACTGTCCATACATTCTTTTTACGGCCGAAATAACCTTTGGCCAACTCGAGAACGCGTTTGCGTCTTTTCCTCGAGGCTACGTTGTTTACTGAACGAGGCATACTTTACATCATTTTTTGGTCGGTGGCGTCATCTGCATTACCGATGATCTTAGGGCCAAAAACCGGGTTAAACATAAAACCAGTCTGTACGGTATTAGATACCGTAGGGGAACATCAACTTAATGTTCCTCTCATCAGCCTTATTTACAACAGACTTACGGCTGAGTCTTCTTTTTTGCTTTGTTTCCTTCTTTGTCAGGATGTGGTTCTTGAAGGCGTTCTTACGCTTGATCTTACCGGTACCGGTCATCTTGAACCTCTTCTTCGCACCTGACTTCGTTTTTAACTTGGGCATGACTATAGATTTACTTTTTTCCTTTTGGTTCTTGCGCCTGCGGCGGGCCGGAATTTCCGATCCACCTATTTTTTTCCTTTCGGGGCTATTAACAAAAACATTCTCTTTCCTTCGAGGTGAGGCATCTGTTCCACTTTGCCGAACTCTTCGAGCGCCTGGGCAAAACGGAGCAACAAGATCTCACCACGTTCTTTATACACGATCGACCTTCCGGCGAAGTGTACGTAAGACTTCACCTTCGCTCCTTCTTTCAGGAAGTTGACTGCGTGCTTCACTTTGAAGTCGAAGTCGTGATCGTCGGTATTGGGACCAAAACGGATCTCCTTTACAACAGTCTTTTGCGCGTTTGCCTTGATCTCTTTTTGCTTCTTCTTCTGTTCGTACTTGAACTTCGAATAGTCAATCACTTTGCAAACAGGAGGATCGGCGTTGGGCGATATTTCTACCAGGTCCAGTCCCTGATCCTTCGCAAGTTTTATAGCTACAGCGGTTGGATATACATCCACCTTAATGTTCTCTCCTACAACCCGCACCCTTGGAGCAATAATTCGCTCGTTGACGCGGTACGGCTCTTCAACTACCCTAGGCCTGAATCCCCTGTTATAAGGACGGTTTCCACCGCCACTGCCGGGGGGCCTACTACCAGAACTTCCTTGAAAAATTGCCACCTAATGGGTTTATGTTAAACATCAGAGTTTGCCAGTTTGGCAAACAGCCCGCAAATATCGGAAAAATTTTCTCACGGAAAACAGATTTTTTCTCACGGAAAACACAGAAAACACGGAAAAATGCTTTCATGCTCACACTGAAGGAAGTGCGAAGTCCGCCGCATACTGGATCACGAAGTCATCAAGGCTTACCGATCCCTGATCGGCTGCTCCATGTCTGCGTACAGAAACGCTTCTGCTGGCAACCTCCTTCTCTCCCACGATCAGCATAAACGGCACCTTCTTCACCTCCGCATCGCGGATCTTCCGGCTGATCTTCTCATCGCGATCGTCGAGGAAACCACGAACGTCCTTGCCCTTCAGCGTATCCACAACCTCCTGCGCATAGTCGTTGAAGCGCTCGGAGATCGGGAGCACGGCAATCTGTTCCGGGGCCAGCCACAACGGGAAGTTACCGGCACAGTGCTCGATGAGCACCGCCACGAAACGTTCCATCGACCCGAAGGGCGCACGGTGTATCATCACCGGGCGGTGCTTCTGGTTGTCGGCACCAGTATACTCCAGCTCGAATCGCTCGGGCAGGTTGTAGTCTACCTGGATGGTACCCAACTGCCACTGGCGACCGAGGGCATCGCGAACCATGAAGTCGAGTTTCGGACCGTAGAATGCAGCTTCGCCCTCCACGGCAACTGTCTTGAGTCCGCGCTCGTCGGCTGCCTCCTGGATCTGTCGTTCGGCGAGGTCCCAGCGTTCGGCGGCGCCGATGTACTTCGAAGGATTGTTCTTATCTCTTAATGAAACCTGCGCCACATAGTTTTCGAAACCGAGTGACTTGAAAACATGAAGCACGAGATCGATCACGCGAATGAATTCTTCCTTCACCTGGTCGGGGCGACAGAAGATGTGAGCATCGTCCTGTGTGAACCCGCGAACGCGAGTGAGACCATGAAGCTCACCGCTTTGCTCGTAGCGATACACTGTTCCGAACTCAGCGAGACGAACCGGGAGATCCTTGTATGATCTCGGTTTCACTTTATAGATCTCGCAGTGGTGCGGGCAGTTCATGGGTTTCAACAGGAACTCCTCTCCTTCGTCGGGAGTATGGATCGGTTGAAACGAATCTTTCCCGTATTTCTCGTAATGACCTGAAGTAACATAGAGTTGCTTGCTGCCGATGTGCGGAGTAACAACCTGGTCGTAACCGGCTTTCACCTGGGCGCGTCGCATAAACTGCTCGAGACGTTCTCGCAGTATGGTTCCTTTCGGCAGCCAAAGTGGTAATCCCATCCCGACTTTTTCGGAGAAGGCAAACAATTCAAGCTCACGGCCAAGCTTACGGTGGTCGCGCTTCTTCGACTCTTCAATTAAATGAATATACTCGTCGAGCTCTTTTTGTTTGGGGAATGTAATGCCGTAGATGCGTGTGAGCATCTTGTTCTTCTCATCGCCACGCCAGTAAGCGCCGGCCACATTCAACAACTTCACTGCTTTTATGAAACCAGTGTTCGGAATGTGCGGACCGCGGCAGAGGTCGGTAAAATTTCCCTGCTGATAGAACGTAATCTTTCCGTCTTCGAGATTTTCTATGAGCTCGATCTTATAAGGATCGTTCTTCTTCCTGAAATATTCGAGTGCTTCGGCTTTGGGAACCTGGGTGCGTACAAACACGCTGTTGTTCTTCGCGAGCTCGAGCATTTTCTTTTCCACAGCTGCAAGATCATCTTCACCAAATGGTTTTCCATCGAAGTCGACATCGTAGTAATAGCCATTCTCGATGGGAGGTCCGATCGCGAATTTCACACCGGGATAAAGAGCTTCGATAGCCTCCGCCATAAGGTGGGCGGAAGAGTGCCAGAATGCGTACTTACCACCATCATCATTCCACGTGAGGATCTTCACCGATGCGTCGGACGTTATTGCCCTGCTGAGGTCATAGATTTCTTTGTTGACTTCGATGGCGAGAGAGTTTCTCGCCAGACCTTCGCTGATGCTCTTCGCGATCTCCATACCAGTTACACCGGAAGGATATTCACGAACGGAGCCGTCGGGAAGAGTGATTTTTACTTGAGACATCTGGTTTTAGAAATAGGGTGCAAATATAACCAGAAGGCTAGAATTGAAGCTGTGCTGTGAACAGAACTCCAAATTTCCTGACATTGGGATTATCGAGGTACGTGAGACGGTGAACGAAGTCTACACGGAAGAACTTGAATATGTTCTCTACACCGTATCCCACTTCAACATAAGGTTTGCCATTGACGAACCTGCCCGCGCGAAGCGTTTCTTCGCCATCCGGCGACAGCTCAGAAATAAGATCGCGGTTGGCCTGGCGCATGCCACCCATAATGACATTGGCGGTTCCCAGCAAACGCCAGTGGAGCTTCTGGATCAACGGGATCCGGTTTAAAAGAAATCCTTCGAGATACTGGCGGTATTGCAATGCTGCATAATGATCGCTCACAAACTCTCCATAGTTCATGAGGTTGTAAGTAACGGGCGAATAGATCGGCGTCTGGTTTCCGAGATGCAACGTCAACAACGGGTATGGCAATGTGTTGAAAATATATTCACCGCTGAGTGTTGCGTAGCCTACGCCTAGCGGACCAGTCTTGATGCGCTTTGTAATGCTGAACCTGACCTTATCGTATTCGAAGTCGCTTCCGAAAACTCCTTTTATGCCATGCGTATATCTAACTGTAACAACTGGCGATCTTGTAGTACCTAAACTGATCCGTTCGTTGTCATCCTGCAGGAAGATCTCGTCGCGAGCGTATCTGGATTCAACGTAAGCCTCGGTGCTTTGAAAGGTGTCGTGTATCGACGTAAGGTCTGTCGGGTTATCGTAGTAGCCGAAGTTGTAAGTTGGGTCGAACGTAAAATGTTTGATGCCGACCTTTTGGGAGAATCCTTTGAACAACTCGCGTTGAAATTGAGCACGGTATTCACTCATATAAAAACCACGGCGAAAATATCCCCAGCGCTGACCTGCGAGAAATATCGGGTTGTCGGCCAGTGTTTCATCGTCGACACCGAGCCGGCTTAAGTCGCTTCGTGCGCGAACACTCCATGTGGTCCATCGTGTTCGTGAAATGATATGAGTAAACGAAGCGAGATACTTGAAACGTTCGTCCGTAAATCCATAACCGAGCTGAGCACCGATCACATACTTCTTACTGAATGAATAGTTGGTTTTGAAACCAGCCTGTAACCTGACTCCTTCGACGTTGTTCCACGACACGGCGCTGAGATACGGACCAAGATCGAGACGGCCCGCCGTTACATAACCATTCAATGCGATCTTAACGATATCGGTATAAGTTTTGACAATAGGGATGTTGCGAAGTGTGTCGATCATTTTATACACGCTCACTTCGGTAGCCGACAATGGTTCGTGACGAAGCGTGTCCCAATACTTTTCATCCTGGAACATCCGCGCGTCTTCGCTGATCTGTATCGGGCGCTCGTAGAACGTAAGGTCGTAAGGTTTGTTGACAACTATATTCTTGTTGCTCGTATAAAACTTCGCCAGCATCCCGGCCGAAGCTTTGGTGAGCTCACCAACGTCGATCAGCACGCGGTTCTTCACCGGCAGCCACGCTCCCTCCGGAGTTTGTTCGAGCTCCTGCTGGATCTTCAGCTTCTCGATGAAGTTGATGTTGGCTTGTTTGCCCATCGTAGCATCGATCTGCTTCAGCGCATAATCTTCTTTCGTGATCCACATCGTTCCCGCGAATGCAAGTTCCTGCGGACTCTTCGGGGTGAAGTCGAGACGATAGCAGAACTCAGTGCCTATATAAGCACTGTCGGTAAGATCATATTCATAGTACAATCGCCAGCCGTCTGCGATCGGCGACACGAATTCTTTCTCGATAATGTTGAGCCAGTTCTGGTAGAAGTTGTATTCCTGGAAAGAAGAGCCAACCATTTGCTGAACCAGCGTTCCGTCTTCGAGGCCTACTCCGTTGATCTTATTCTTCTGAAGAATTTCCGTCTTAAGAGAAGGGTTATCGCGATAATATACTTTCGATACGCTTTCGCTGATCATCAAAGGAAGAATGGGTTGGCCGTCTTCACCGGCGATACGATCCACGCTATCGAGCACCTGCGTGATCTTCTGCATGAATTTCTTCTTACGCATCTCTTCGGAGATATTGTCGACGTCGACTTCGATCTTGGTGTAGGTATCGTATTCGTAGGCAGTAAGCTTTCGCTTGTCGTTCTTCTTTTTGTTGTCGACCACTTTACGGAGTATGGCCCATGCAGGATTTTCGCCGGCATGAACGACAACTTCCTGGAGGTTTGTTGTCTCTTCCGTTAACTGGAAATTGAGTGTTTGCTTGATGCCTTGCCTGATCGCTTTGGCGCGGGTTTTATATCCAATGAAGGAAGCCACAACGGAGTCGACCGGCAGCGTTGTCTTAATGAGAAAGTTTCCGTCGAAGTCGGTGTTAGCCCCGACCTGGATGGTTTTGAAGATGACGTTGACGAAGGGCATTGGGTCGCCGGTGTTGGCGTCGGTCACTTTTCCCTGTACGATTGTTTCCTGTGCTGACGAACGCGTAGAGAATAGAACTCCAAGAGAAAAGCAAAATAATCCAACAATCCGAATCCCCGGGAAGCGCCTCACAGATAGGTATTTCTTGAGTAAAGTTAACGAATAAACGGAAGTTACCGGTTCAAAGGTTCCTTCTCCCCCAAATGCCGGGGTGAAGTTTTGAACACATAAAGATCGAGTACGGCCCTGGCACGAGCGAAGTATTCTCTCATGTAGGTGCGTGCACCAAATTTCGAATCGTCGGTCATGACTGCCACTGCATTCATATCATAATATTTGCTGATGAACAAGGCGCGGTTGCAATGGAATGACTGTGTGATAATCGTGATCGTGTCCTGTCCGAAGATCTCTTTGCAGCGCACAATGGTATCGAGCGTGCGCAGGCCGGCGTAATCGAGTGTGATCACACTATCGGGAACACCGCTTTTCACAAGGGCTTTCTTCATTTCTTCCGGCTCGTTGTAATACTTTGTTCTATTGTCGCCGCTGACGATAAAATATTTCACTTTTCCCGAATGATATAATTGTGCGGCGGTTTTGATACGATATTCGAAGAACGGGTTGGGTTGCCCCTTTCCAAGTCTCGAAGATGTACCGAGTACTACGGCAACTTCGTGGGCTGGTAATGAGTCGGTGTTGGAGAAAACTTTGTCGGAGGTGCTATTAACTACCCAGAGGTTGGCAATAATGAGGAGCAAACCACAAGTAATTGTAGTGATGACCACACCCTTCCAGACCCGTCTCCAAAACATTGTGTGATAGATTAAAGCTTTCTAAAGTTACTAAAAACTACTTCCGTTTTGCCCAAAACTCCTTTTCCATAACGGCAGGCTGTCTCAAACTCTTGCGATACCAATCTAAACGCAAGTTCACTTTCTCGGTTTCCGAAAGCTTCCAATCGTGTTCGGAATTCCTGATACGTTCTGCCAGCGATCGCATACATAATGCTGCGCTCACCGAAATATTCATGCTCTCGGTAAAGCCATACATCGGGATCCGTACAACTTCATCTGCATTGTCAAGGGCAAACTTCGAAATACCGTTCAGCTCGTTGCCCATCACCAAAGCCACTTTCGAATCGATCGGCAATTCATCGATCGAGATACCCGCTGCTGGATGTGTTACCACCAAACGATATCCTTCACGCTTGAGCTTCGAAAAACATTCCGCAGTATTGTCGACACCTTTCTCTTTATAACGAATAAGGTTCATCCACTTATTCGATCCCATCAACACCTTCTTATTAACGTTGTACTTACTCTGCACCTCGATGATGTGAAGGTCCTGAATGCCCATGCATTCGCACGTTCTTACAACGGCACTCGCGTTGTGCGATTGAAAGATATCTTCCAAAACGACCGTTAAATGACGGGTTCGTTGCTCGAGGACCTTCTCAATCGTAACCTTCCTGTTGTCTGTAATATATTGACCCAAAAAGTCCGTTAGTGGTTGTATATCAGGGGCGTTCATTGCGGCAATTTTGCTATTTTTGATGCGATTTTTTGCACCCATGCACAGATTAAGCCTCCTGGCTCTATTTTTTGGCCTTGCATGCTGCGCTAACGCGCAAAATGCCGTTCCGTGGTCCGATGAGCACGCGCTGTTTGTTACTCAACTCAGCCACAGCTTTGTTGTGCCCGCAAGAGAAGAGGAGCGCGCTCCCGACACCGTTGACATGTGGGCGAGATGGAAGACCGTTGGCAATTACACCTTCGGAAAAAATCGCGGCGACCTGCCGATGATCTGCGACCTCTCGGCATTGCATCCATACTTCCGCGACAAAGTGATCGAACTGATCTCTATATGTAAATCCAAAGGCATTGAGCTTGCTGTTGTGGAAACATATCGCACGGTAGCGAAACAAAACGAATACAAACATCTCGGAAAGATCTACACGCGCAGCAGCGGCGGCAGATCAAAACATCAATATGGACTTGCTGTCGATGTTGTTCCCGTGCTCGACTCCGTTCCATCGTGGCACAATGAAGCAGTTTGGAAAAAGATTGGTCTCGTTGGCGAGAAGCTCGGCCTTCGCTGGGGCGGACGATGGAGACATCCTTACGACCCAGGTCACTTCGAATGGAGTGGCGGAGTTTCCGGAGCTGCCATGGAACAAGGCCGTACTCCGAAGATCCCACACCCGGAAAATTATCCTTGTCTCTCCGAAGATCTCGATGCACTACAGGTATATTGGGACAAATGGGAAGAAGAGCAACGTGGACCTCTCGTTGCAAGAGTGAAATCTAAATAGAAGAAAAGTGATGGAGCTCTTGTTCCCGAGTGATTTTATTTTTGGAACAAGCACCGCAGCAACGCAGATTGAGACTGCTTTCGAACACGATTGGCAGGGAGTGAAAGCCAAAGACGGCTTCGTCTTCGATAGAACCACCGATCACGAACTTCGAAGCACAGAAGATGTCGGGATCATTTCCTCTCTCGCACCACACTACCGCATGAGTTTAATGTGGAGCAAGCTTCAACGCGCTCCCTTGGCCGAACTCGACGAAGAAACTGTTGAACATTACAAGGATTTATTGAAGAAGCTTCGCTCCAGCGGCGTAAGCATCATGATGGTACTTCATCATTTTACAAACCCGCTCTGGTTCTCGAACAGGGGCAGTTGGGAAAATGAAGACAACATTGAGTTGTGGGTCGACTTCGCCAAAAAAGTAGTGAAGACATTCGGAAAACATGTGAGCTACTGGAATACTTTTAATGAACCCAATGTATATGCAAGCTTCGGTTGGGTAACGGGCTTCTTCCCTCCTTTCCGCAAACATCCCGTGAAGGCAGCGATCGTTGTGAAGAACATGGGCAAAGCGCACGACATCGTTTACGATTACATAAAAGAAAAATATCCAGACCAACCCGTCGGCATTTCACACAACTGTGTTGTGTTCTCGCAGGAGAATGTTGTTGGCTGGTTCTCTGCACGACTAAGCGACTGGTGGTTCATGGAGTTTGTTCCAAGTCATTTCGAGAAGGTAGATTTCTTCGGCATGAGTTACTATGCGCGGATCTCGCACGATCCAATGCCGATAACATTCATAGACACGCCACATAAGCTCAACGGAAAAGTTCACGACGACATCTGGGAGTATCATCCCGAAGGGCTTCGCGAGTGTATCGATCGTTACTGGAATAAATACCAGAAGCCGATCATCATTACCGAGAATGGTGTGTGCGATTCGAGTGATAAGTTGAGACAACAGGCGATCACCGACTACGCGCGCATCATACACAAGGCATTACAAGACGGTATCGACATAAAAGGATATTACTGGTGGAGCACGTGGGATAACTTCGAATGGCATCTCGGACCATCGATGAAATTCGGATTATACGAATGCGACCCGGTTACGATGGAACGAAAGAAGAGACCAAGCGCAGAGATCTTTCGTAAGCTTGCGTGGAATAAAATGATCTAGCGTAGCTTCTTCTTGTTGATCGTACTCTTTCCCTTTTTTGAATCTTCATTCTTCAGGTCGACCAAATACGAAAAACTTACTCGCAATCCCTGGACTCTCACGCGAAGGTCGTCCTGGAACTCGTTGGTCTGCTGAAACGTGCCTTTGTTTTCGGGACTGAGGAAGCTGTGACCCAATTCATACCGGATGGTCATCATGACCTTTTGATATCCGAGTGGTTCGAAAACAAAGCCAGTTGCCAGGTTCAAGCCTAGCTGTAAACGATTGGCCCCATTTACATTCATCTGATTGTTGCTATAGTCGTTCTCTGCTTTGTCGTACGTGATGCGATAGTCGACGTGATTAACGAGGATCTCATTCAACTGCGTGTTTTCAAGAGAGCCCTTGCCTCCTAACCAATAGCTTACGTTCGGGCCGATGCCGAAGAAGAATTTGTATTGCTTCACCTTTCCAACTTTGTGAAGGAACTCGACGGTGTACACGATAGGGATATCGATGTAATTATACTTGCTTCTGAATTTCAACAGTTGATCGTTCTTGCCATCGAGAGACTTTCCTTTGGTTGAATACAGGAATGCTGTGTTGAGGAAAAATCTTTTGTGAACACGGAATGATACGCCGAGGCCGGCATGAAATCCGTATACGGGTTTCTGCTTATACATCGCCTTGCTGTCTTTATCATCGAACTTAACCCAGGATACCTGGGGTCCGACAACAGGGCCGATCAGTATCTGTGCTTTCAGGGTAGATGTTGATAACAGCAATGCTGCGAACAACAACAGCGCAAATCCTTTCATTGGTCTGCCATTAGGTTTGTTTACCGATTCTGTTCAGTGGTAATGGGGTCAAAATCTGTAAGTTACCGGATCGAACTACAGTGCAAGATAGGATTTCGACGTATATTCGCAGAATCCTTTCGTCATTCGGTAAAATCGATAAAAGGTAATTGATGTCGTACAAGCTACTTCTTTTCTCCCTGGTCATATTTTTTGCGACCAACGCATTTTGTCAGGCACCCACCATCACACACGTCGACAAATACATAAATGGAAATGGTCAGCGTGTAACGATCTCGGGAAGCAACTTCGGAGGCAATCCATCTAATCTTTCGATCTGGTTCGGAGCAGTGAAGGCAACAACGATACAAACAGCTACCGATCAGACCATCGAAGTGCTCGTTCCACCCGGCGCTACTTACGAAACCATAAACGTTACCAACACTTCCACCAATAAGTCGGCATCTTCCGGCGAAGCATTCATGTTGTCGTACGGAGGTCAATCGCCGATAGCCTTATCCAACCTCGTAGCACAAACTAATCTCGATGCAGAAACAGGCTTGTACGATCTGTGCATGTGCGACCTGGATGGAGATGGCTTGAGTGATGTTGCCGGCGCTAATGCCGGTGGCGTGAGCGCGCCCGCCAATGGTGTGTCTGTGTTTCGTAATACAACTGCGACGCCGGGAACATTCTCATTTGCTCCCAAAGTTTCTTTTCTCCCAAGCACGAAGACCCTTAATATAAAGTGCGGCGATCTTAATGGTGATGGAAAGAAAGAACTCATTATCAGTGAGTCGGATCCCGGAACGCGCGTGTTCATTTTGAAAAACACGAGTACACCGGGAAACTTATCATTTACTTCGCAAAATCTTTCAATCGCCGGAACATCGCCGAAGCGTGTCGATCTTGCAGATCTCGATGGCGATGGACTTCCCGAACTGGTTGTTACCGATCAGAATACGGGTAACAAAGACTTTATCATACTTCCCAACACCAGCTCCGGTGGAACGATATCATTCGGCACACACATAACACTTCCTGTAGAAGGTACCGGCTCCGATGGTCTTACGATACAGGATGTTGATGGCGATAACAAGCTCGACATCGTAGTAAGCCAGTTCTTGTCATCGAGTGGTAATGTCTATGTGTATCAAAACAAAAGTCATCCAGGCAGTTTTGATTTCAGTCACGTTGTGAAAGCCGATGTTGCTCCGGGCAACCCTTCCAATACCGGCGCACCGATGAACGTTCGTCTTGCCGACATCGATGGCGATTCGAAACCCGACATTGCCGTTACGCACTTCCTTGGTTCGAAGATCTCGGTACTCTTAAATCAGAGTACATCTACCGAAGTGAAATTCGGAACTCCCGTTGCTATTCCCACCGATCCTTACCCTTTCGGTTTGGACATTGGCGATCTCGATGGCGATGGCAAACCAGATGTCGTTGTTGCTTCCTTAACCGGTCCAACGCCCAATGCGAAGTCGCTCACTATTCTTAACAACACCAGTTCATCAGGTTCCGTGTCGTTCACACGATTAACGCAGCCGACAACATTCATCAACAGGCACGTGGTGGTCGGAGATATCGACGGAGACTCGAAACCCGACATCGTTTATGCGAGTGTCGACGATAACACGAATGGAATCCCGGCTTCGAAGATCTCCTTCTTCAGGAATAAGTCTTGCATCGTTCCGAAGGTCACTCCCGAAGGGCCGATGGTGGTTTGCGCAAGCTTCCCCGTAATATTAGAAGCTACGGTTTCGACTGGCGCAACGTACGAGTGGAAGAAGGACGGCGTCTCAACCGGCATCTCAACATCGACACTTACTCCTTCATTATCAGGTACTTATACCGTAGACATTACAAGCGACGGTTGCACCCAAACTTCGAACTCCGTAGACGTAACTGTGAGCGCGGGAGCTGCCACATCGCCATCTTTTACCCCCAGCACCTCTCTCGTTTGTGCTGGCGGCACTATTACTATCACCGCTTCCAGTACTGGCGCCACCGCATACAACTGGACTGGTCCGCAAAACTTCACGGCAACGGGCGCTACGATCACGCGTGGTTCTTATGTACCAGAGTTTGCCGGACGATACGAAGTTGAAGTAATGGCCGGCGGATGTATCGCAGCAAAAGGATCGACCCTGGTCGAGACAATTTCGCTTCCTGCATTTGCAGTTGGCTTCACAGGCTCCGACGTATTTTGTTCGGGCACTAAAGCACTAACAGCAATTCCTAACGATGCGAACTTTACCTATCAATGGGCCGATGCCAATGGCGATATCGCATCGGCAACATCGTCGACGTTCAATGCCAGCGGATCGGGAACCTATTATGTGAAAGCGAAATCAATACCGTACACCGGTTGCCCTGTTGTTACATCAGAGTCTACATCAATTGTGCTGGCTGCTACACCTGTTGTTGCATTTAATTCGCCCGTGGAAACATGTAAAGACAGCCCGACATCTTTCGACAATCAGTCGACCTTACAGGCGGATGCTGGTCCAAATTATTCGTGGGACTTCGGTGATGCAGGAACGTCGACAACCGAAGATGCAACTCACACCTATACAACTGTCGGAGATCTTACAGTAAAGCTAACGGCATCTTATCGCGGCAACGCATGCCCAACCGTGTTAACCAAACCCATCAAGATCTCGCTCGCTCCTGTTGCCGCCATAACGGCACCGAACAACGTATTCCAGATCTGCGACGGTGATGAGATAACATTATCTGTTACGCCTGCTTTCAGTGAATACTTGTGGAGTAACTCTGAAACAACACCAACTATAGATGTTAACCACGGTGGAACTTATAGTGTACAGGTGAAGAGTTCGATTGGATGCAAGATCAACGCAAGCGCTGTTGTAACAGCATTGGTTGTACCTGAACCAACGTTAACGGCAACGCCAAATAGTATTAATGAAGGTGAAACTTCCGAGCTGTCGGTTGAAGAAACATTCGACAGTTATCTCTGGACTCCGGCCGAAACGCTGACAAGTGATAACGCACAGCAAACCACCGCTAAACCGGCGATCACTACAACATACACGGTTACTGTTGTTGGCGACAACGGATGTCCTGGAAAAAGTACAGTAACTGTTACGGTAATCCAGGCCGATCCATTGAGCTTGCTGAAGGTTGCAAACTTCTTTTCACCCAATGGCGACCTTACTAATCCGACATGGAGTATCGGTTCGGGCAACGCTGTAGTGTGCGGAGTTACTATTTTCGACGAGAAAGGTTCGAAGGTGTTCGAAGCAAGTCCTTATAACAACGACTGGGATGGAACCAGCAATGGCAAAAAGCTCCCTGATGGAGTGTATTACTATATAATAAAGTGCGACAATGGAAATGGATCTAAAACCGGAAGCATCACGATTCTTCGCTAACGCTGATAATCGCCATTTTATGTATATTCATCGACAATTGCCGTTTCCAGGCATGACGATCCGGGTTACAGAGGTCCCGATTTCAAAATAAATCCCTGGAAACAACTGATTTTGCACTCGTTGGCTTTAGTCGAAGCAAAATCAACCTGACACACATGAAAAGAACCTCTTTTCTTACCCTCGCTCTGTGTTTAATTACTTTTTTCGCCACGGCACAGGCAACGGGCGTCGAGATCTGTAATAACGGTATCGACGATGACGGCGACGGTTTCATCGACTGTTACGATGGCAGCTGTGCTAACGTGGGCAACTGCGACGGCACGTTCCTGGGCAACGACGCAAAGTGCCAGGCTAAACCTGCGGAATTCCCCAAGTTTACAATGACACTCGACTTCTCGTCACCCAACGAGACAACCAATCACCTCGCGCGTACTGCCGTGGGTGACCTCGACCGTGATGGTATTCCGGAGATCGTAACCATGAACAGGTACACCAAAAAACTGTACGTGCTCAACGGTAACGACGGAAGCGTTAAGTATTCAGTAAGCACTCCCTTCGAACCCCAATGGGAGGTGGCGATAGCAAACATCGACAACGATGCATGCGGTGAGATCTTCACCTTCGGTACCGAAGGACGCGACTTCTATTTATACTCATACAGCTGCGACCTCACTACACAGCTCTGGAGAAGGAACATCAAAAACGATCCGATCAACTTCGGTATCGCCGACTTCAATGGCGACGGTAAAGCAGAGGTCTATGCTAAAGACGAGATCTACGATGCAAAGACCGGTACTCGACTCATCAAGAGTAAGAACTGGAGCTCGATGAACGGCGGCCCGGTTGCTGTCGATATCGATGGTGATGAAGATCTTGAGTTAGTTGTGGGTGGTTTCATTTACAGCGTGAATCTCGGACCCGGCACAGCCGACGGCGGTACTCTCACGCAGATCAATCAAATGACCGACTATTATATTCGTTACGATTACAGCGCAACGAGTGTAGCTGACTATAACCTCGATGGCTTCCTCGATGTGATCGCTTCAGGCTCAACCATCGCACAGGGAAAGAATACAACGATCTTCTTCTGGGATGTTCACAACAACACGGTAAAGACATTCTTCGACAATACAGCCGGTTCCTATCAACCTAATGGCTGGCAATATGGTACTGGTCGCGTAAACATTGCCGACCTCGATGGCGACGGTAAGATGAACGTGTCGTACGTTTCGGGTAAGTTCCTGTATGCACTCGACGAAAACTTAAATCTGTTCTGGAGAAAAGTGATCAATGAAGAAACATCCGGGTATACCGGTTGCACACTCTTCGACTTTAATGGCGATGGTAAATCGGAGATCGTATATCGCGATGAACAATTCCTTTATATCATCAACGGTACCGACGGTTCGGTTTATAATCAGCAGAACTGCGTGTCGCGTACTAATCGCGAATATCCTATTGTTGCCGACGTTGACGCCGATGGATCGACAGAAATGTGCGTGCCTTGCGGTTTCAATGATAAAGACGCGAAAGACAACTTCGATGACATTAATTACTCGAGGTATTCACACATAAGAGTATTTAAATCGGCTGCAGAGCCATGGGTGCCGGCACGTCGTGTATGGAATCAACACGGTTACTTCAACGTGAATGTTAACGACGACCTCACGATACCGATACGTCAGCAGAAGCACCATTTGATCTTCTCGACCGGCAGCTGTACAACAGGTCCCAACAGGCCATTGAATGGGTTCCTTAACCAGTCGCCGTTCCTTAACTCGTTAGGTTGTCCCACGTATGCATCGCCCGACCTTGCTTATGTTGATAACTCGTTAACGGTGAATCAACCGACGTGTCCCGAAAAGAAATTCACAGTGTCGTTCAAGATCACGAACAAGGGCGACCAGGTGCTGGATGGCACGGTGCCTATAACATTCTATGATGGAAATCCGCAGGCTGCCGGCGCGGTGAAACTCGGGACGATCAATGTATCGTTGCTTCAGTTCAGACCCGGCGACATTTTCGCTATCGACAATGCAGAGGTGAATGGACCTGGTGGCCCGTTCACATTGTTTATTGTATTGAACGATAACGGATCTACGATCCCTACTCCTATTACACTTCCGAATACAAACTTCGTTGAGTGCGATTATAGCAACAACGTGATCTCGGCTCCTGTTCTTCCGAAGTCGGTGCCGATCAACGTTACGTCAACGAAGAATGCACACTGTCCCGGAAGTACAACGCCAAACAATGGAACTGCGAGTGCTTCGATCACACTGAATGGTGTGCCTAATACGACTGATTTCAATTTCTATTGGTTCAATGGAACAACTGTAGATGCCACTCCTGATTTCGTTGGCTCTACTTATTCTGGTATTGCCGACGGAACATACAGTGTGTATGCGATTCACAAAACAGCGATGTGTAATTCCGATACAGCACAGGTTGTTGTTGGGTTAGACACAGGACCATTGAAAGTTACTATTAACCTATTGTCGCCTGTAAACAACTGTAAGAATCCCGACGGCAGCCTGCAGGCAATCGCAGACAGTAAAGGTCAGCCCGTAAGTGCATTTACATTCGCGTGGTACCAGGGTAACGACATCTTTACGTCGCCACAGATTGGTGTGAGTGATATTGCGAAGAACCTGAAAGCACAGACCTATACGGTGGTTGTGACGGAGAAACTATCGGGTTGTTTTACAATTGAATCGATGGCCGTCCCCAGCAACGTAACGCAGCCGGTTGTAACAACAACCAAAACAGATATCGTTTGTTCGGATGCAAACTCCGGAAAGGTAGCGGCGTTGGCCGACGGAAAAACAACGGGCTTCAAGTTCGAATGGTATAATGGAACTTCGGTGAAGCCTACTGCCGACTACAACGGCGCTACGCAGAGCGGTTTGCCCGGCGGTAACTACACGGTTGTCGCAACAAACAATGGTTCGAAATGCCAGTCGGTGCCTGTAACTGTGAACGTGATCTCGACACCTTCGGCGAAGGTCACTGCTACGAAGGTTTCGGATGTAACATCATGCGATCCCTCGAAGCCTAATGGTGCGGCGAGCGCGAGTGTTGTTGGAGGTCCTACAGGTTTCACATTCGAATGGTTTAAGGGAACGTCGCTCACTGCGGGTAACAAGATCGGCACCGGTACTACGATCAGTGGACTTGCTGCCGGTACTTACACCGTTAGAGCCACGCAAGATGCAACAGGTTGCTTCGATACAGATAAGATCAAGATCGATCTCAACACGCCCAACCCTACCCTTTCATTAACAGAGAAAGATGTAACAACATGTACGCCTTACAACGGGCAGGTAACGGCAACGCCTTCCGTGGATACGCCGGCCGACTATACATACACGTGGTACAATGGCACGTCGGTGAAAGCAACGACAGATTATCCTGGCGATACCGATAATGTTCTCGATAACCTGCCTCCCGGTGATTACACCGTGCAGGCAGTGCATAAGACCAAGTTCTGTAATGCACCTCCGAAGACCATCACGGTAAACGATGCATCGCCGACTATTACACTTTCGTTGGATGGTACTGCGCAGATCCTGCCCAGCGACTGTAACTCGAACAATGGTGTGATGAAGGTCGACGTAAGCGGTGGAAGTGGTTCCGGTTTCAAGATCGAATGGCACTTTGGACGTGTTCCGTTTAGCGGACCTGTTATTCATACCGACAACGGTGTAACATCGTCGACAGCGAGCAGTTTGAAAACAGGCGTTTATACTGTTACGGCAACGGATCTTGGTTCGGGCTGTAGCAAGAGCGACGAGTTCGATCTTCCATTCGCGAATGCTCATAGTTTGGACATTGTATCTATTGATGACGTGACCAGTTGCGTTCCTGGCAATGACGGCGCCGTTATAGTGAAGTTGAATAAGACTCCTCTGCCTGGATTCACGGAAGGTGACTATAAGATCCTTGTCTTCGATACACCGAATGATCTCGGTGATGGTAATGAGATCGGTACGATCAATGGTGTTGCGGCACAGTTGAATTATTCAACGAATCCTCCGATGAATCTCATGCCGGGAACATATACGTTTGTTGCAGTATCTACTAATCCGTTGATTGGTAGTCCTCCCTGCCGATCGGTTCCCAAGACTGCATTGATCCAAAAGCACACCGACGACCCCGTGGTGACCCCGGCAACATTGAATGCCAATAACGATTGCGCGGGTGCCGGTGGCAGCGGTGCGATAACAGTAAGCGTAGATGGAGGTACAACCCCCGCTAATTATACATTCGAATGGTTTAAGGGATCGTCCACAACAGGTTCGACGATCGCCGGCAGCGGAACGAATGGTGAGTCGATCAGTAATCTTGCAGAAGATTTTTACACCGTACGTGTTACGAGAGATGTCGGGACTTCGACAGGATGTTTCTCTGTGAATACATACACGGTCGGATCCGATCCAATGGACATCGATGTTACGGGTGCTGGTACGTCCATCAACAATCTTCAATCGTGCAGTGCTGCGACCGGCGTTGTTATCAACAACGGTAGCATTGCGATCAACACGATTACGCAAGATGGTGCTTCGGGCAATCTTGCCGATTACACTTTTGAGTTCACGAACGAAGCTGGTGCTGTACTTCAGACCGGTTCTTCGAACACACTGGGTAGTCTTGGTGCAGGCAACTACATGGTGCTGGTAACAAACATCAACAGCACATGTACAGTTACAGTGCCTCTTGCAGTGCAAGACATGACGATCGGTACGGTAGGTGTCGATCTTACGGCCTTCGAAGATCCTGAACGATGCATCGCTCCGAAAGACGGTCGTCTTACAGTGACAGCCAGCGGTACAAGCGGCGGTGGTTATTCATTCGCGTGGTATGCCGGCGCTACAGCAACAGGTCCGGTGATCAACGCAACGAATGATCTCACAGGCATCAACACAGGTGGATTACCGGATGTTACAAGAACGATCCAGGTCATCAACAACTCGAACAACTGCCGTGCGCAGGATGTTTATGTACTCCCGTTGATCGTGAATGACGTTGAAGCAACTGCATCTTCTTCACCGGTTACAAGTTGTATCGTGAATGATGGTGCGGTGTTCGGTGCTGTTACCAACGATAACACAGCCGACTATACCTACAACTGGTATGATGGCACCGCGGTAAAAGCTACGGCCGATCATACGGGCAGACTGGTGATCAGCCTGCCGGAGGGCGATTATACACTCGTGGCAGTCGACAATGTCGATAGCTTCTGCGCATCGCCTCCGCAAACTGTAACGATATTGAATTCGAAGGTGCTGCCGATCGTAACGACAAGCATTCTTGCGCCGGTCTCGAATTGCGATCCCACAAAAGCTAACGGCGGCGCAACAGTTTCAGTAAACGCCGATATGATCTCGTTCAAATTCGATTGGTATACAGGTGCCCCGATAACTGTCGGTGCAACACCATTCTTCTCTGGCGTAAGCTCTACTGGTCTTTCGATAGGAACATATTCAGTAAGGGCCACGAACGTCATTTCCGGTTGCTTTGGAGATGCACAGGCCGTGATCATTCAACAACTTGATCCTGTACCCAATCCCAACATCGTGGTTGTATCCAATGTCACAAGCTGCGTAATGGACAATGGTATTTTGAGTGCATCGGTAGATGGTAATACCGAAGACTACATCTTTAACTGGTACGTTGGAAGTGCAGTAAAGGGCACGATCGATTACAACGGCGAGATGGTAGATAGCCTTGCTGTGGGACCATACACGGTAACAGCAACGAGTCGCATCACGGGTTGTACAACAGGCCCTGATACGGATCAGATCATTAAAGACCAAGTGTATCCCGACTTCGACTTCAAGATCATTCCTGCGAGCTGCCAGGGCGACAATGGATTTGCTTCCCTGGTAATGAGCAGCAACGTTCCCATCGAATCTATTGAATGGAATGCAGGCGGCGCGATGGTCGCTGGTCCGAACCTTGAAAACATAGGAGCTGGTACTTATGAAGTGACGGTAACGTCGGAGCTCGGATGTTCTACGACCAAAGACCTGACAGTTGGTACCGAGATCAGGCCGTATAACGGCGTGTCGCGGAACAACGACGGAAAGAACGATATATTCAACATCGCGTGTATCGAGAACTTCCCGAACAACCTTGTGAAGATCTATAACCGCGCGGGAACGATGGTGTATGAGGGTGAAGGTTATAACAATGTCGACATATACTTCGATGGTAAGTCGAATCGTGGCGTGAGCCCGATGGGTTTACAATTGCCCGATGGAACTTACTTCTATGTGATCGACAAACGAGATGGATCTAAACCGTTGGCCGGATATCTTGAACTTGTAAAATAGTGTACCAGAACCCGAGATAAGCTATGCGAATTTTTACGCGAATACTATTTTTTGGGATTGCACTATTGCTGGCGCCTGGAGCCCGGGCCCAGCAATATCCCGTATTCACCCAATACTATTTCAATGAACTTGTGATCAATCCCGCCTTTGCCGGAAATCACGTGCAGTTAAGCATGACTGCGTTGTACAGGAACCAATGGGTGAACCTTCCCGGTGCCCCTCAAACATTTTCGTTTACTGCACATACGTCGTTGTTAAAAAGCAGGATCGGAGTTGGATTGATGGTAGACCACGACGAGATCGGCAGTTACAAGAATGATCACGTGTATGGAAGTTATGCTTACAGGATCCGCTTCCCCCACGCAACTTTGGCGATGGGCATACAGGCAGGCTTCAACATCGTGGGTGCAGATTTCAGTCAGCTCGACTTATTAGATCCGAACGATAATTCATTTTCTGCTTTCAAAAAGCTGAAGCCCAACTTCGGTACGGGCGTGATGTTCAGCAAGAAGCACTGGTTCGTTGGATTCTCGATACCGTTCCTGATCAACAGCGCGGTTGCATCGGGACAGTCGTTCGATGGCATCCTGAACGAGATCAGGACAAAGAGATACTACTTCATTCGTGGCGGTACGATCTTCCCGTTTGCGGGATTGAAAGATGTGCAGTTCAACCCATCGATCCTGGTACGATCGCAGGAAGGCCAGCCGATGAGTGTTGACCTGAATGCGGCGTTTGTGTTCTACGAGGTCTTCAGTATTGGTACTTCGATCCGAAGTGGTGATGCGTTCATAACGTTCATCGACCTGAAGCTCAGTGAGAGTTTTCACTTTGCCTATTCATACGACTGGACGGGCTCGTCGCTCAACAAATTTTCAAATGGCTCCCATGAGTTTATGCTGAACTACAGGACGAGGATCCGGGGGATACATCATAATGCGGAGTGCCCGGATTATTATAGGTACAGGGAATAATTCGGGATTTGTTATTTGTTGTTGGCGAGGCGCCACTGTTTTACGAATTCTTTTCCCCATCGTTCCTCTGCGAGAATGAAAGGGCTTACTTTTTGGACTTTGCCATTTCGTTCGATGATTAAGGGGACGTTAATGGCCATTCTTTCAAGTATGAGGTTGTCCATCGACTCATTCACACCTGCCATTATTTTTTCTCGTAACTCCTTATAATTCGGATTCATATTTATTGTAAGCAGATTTGATTTGTTTCCATACGTTCTTATTGAAAATGTTAAGTCTAAATGAACCGACATATTATCAAGTACCACCCAATCAGCACAACGTAATATCCGTTTTGTTGTGCCTTTTGAATAATCCTTTGATGTATTCTTCCCGATAATGTTGTCTCAATCGCGAAGCTGACGTGACCATCCAATAGTTTATTGATCAGTTCCAATGTCATTTTTCCGGCAGCGATTGCAACGCTTGCAACATTCCCCGGCGACATTTCCGCGGCCATAACATCCGCGTTCACAAATTCATTACAATTAAAATAATTCGGCAGCAATGCCCTGGCGATCGTTGTCTTACCAGACCCGTTGCAACCTGCAAGAACATATAAGTTCGGCGTAACCATCGCCTGCAATATCATCGCATACGATTGCTATCACCAAAATTCATTCACCAGAAAACCTGACGATCTTTATTGAAATATTTCTTCACTTAGACTGTGCGTTCACGATCACTGTCCGCTCAATTCGTACATCGTAAATCTTACCTCGTACATCCACACGTGACATCTTTTTACAACTGATTACTTTCTCATTACATCCTTTTTGCAAAATCGCCGGTATACATATGAGTTGACATAAAACAAAAACTCAAAGTATACCGTCATGAATCGCAAGATCAAACTTACCATCGCAGCTGCCAGCCTCTTCTTCGCAGTTGCCGCTAACGCACAGCAAGTGGTGCAGCCTACCAACGCCGCAGCCACAACCACCGTCATTAAGGGCACTCCCTATCTCGACGAGACTTTTGCAAACGGAACAATCGCCTTTGCAACCAACACACGCACCGTACCTCTCCGCTACAACGCCTACAAAGACCTTATGGAATTCCAGGCCGACGGACAGGCACGCGTGCTCGATCCATCAACAACAATTAAAAAAGTAAACTTCGGCGAAACGACTTTCGTGGTGGAGAAATACATCAATGAAAAGGGCATTCCCAAGTATGGCTACTTCACGTTGCTCGACACCGGCAAAATAAGCCTCTTCTCCAAGAAGTCTGTGAAGTTTACACCCGGTATGAAAGGCCGTGCTCTCGACGGTGGTGATCAGCCCGCAGAATTCCGTCGCAACCCCGATGAATATTATTTCAAGATAACCGGCGGCCAGATGACTGAGATCAAATCAATTAAAGCAATGATCGCAGAGTTTCCCGATAAGCAGGATGAGCTGCTCGCTTTCGCCAAGAAAGAGAAGATCTCTCCCCGCGATGAAGAAGAGCTGGTGAAGTTAGTGAAGTACTATAACTCACTCTGATCAAGTAGAGAAGATCAGAATAGTTTTACGTCTTCAATAATTTCTCGTGTAACGTTGTAGAATTCTTTGTGAACGTTGAATGGAGGACTCCCCTGGGAGTCCTTCTTCGTATACGTGCCATCCTCATGCATGATGTAGGTGTTCACGTTGTCCTTCAGGTTGTAACGAAGGATGTTCATTGCCTGCTTCTTGAGGATCTCCTGTTCGAGCATAAACAGCGACTCGATACGACGATCGAAGCTCCGCACCATCGCATCGGCACTACCGATATAAACTTTAGGATTATTGTTGTTGTGGAAGTAATAGATCCGCGCATGCTCGAGATATTCTCCAACAATCGAAAACACCTGGATGTTTTCACTCAATCCCTTACGCTCCGGCCTCAAACAACACATGCCCCGCACAATCAGGCTGATCTTCACTCCTGCCTGCGACGCTTCATACAGCGCATCGATGAATTCTTTATCCTGAAGGGAATTGAACTTGATAATGATACCGGCAGGAAGTCCATTTCGCGCATTCTCCGCTTCCCTCCTGACGAGGTTACAAAGTTGGATCCTCATATCGCGTGGCGATGTGATGAGGTTACGATAAGCGAACGGTTGCGAATGACCAGTGATTACGTTGAAGAAATCCGATACGTCGCTTCCATAGATCTCGTTGGCGGTGAGGAGACCAACGTCGGTATAGAATCTCGCGGTGGTCTCATTGTAGTTACCACTCGAAAGATGTACGTAGCGATACACACGATCGTCGTCTTCCTTACGAACGATCAATAACAGTTTAGTGTGCGTCTTTAAGCTGCTCACGCCATAGATCACAAAACAACCGGCCTTCTGCAAACGCTGCGCTTCACGCAGGTTATTCTCCTCATCGAAGCGGGCCTTCACCTCAAACAATACCGATACATGCTTGCCCATCTCCGCGGCTTTCAGCAATGCAGCTGTGATCCTTGAATCTTTCGACACGCGATAGATCGTGATCTTGATCGAAAGGACCTTTGGATCGTCGGCCGCCCTTTCCAGGAGCTCGATCACCGGGTCCATCGAATCGTAAGGATGATGAAGCAGGATGTCCTGTTTTTTCAGCAGCTCGAAAAGGTTGGCGTCGGCATGCTCCGGAAGCAGTACGGGCTTGCGCGGCGGACGAACCGGGGCACGCTTGTCCTTAAAGTTCTTATGATTGATGATCTGGTTTAACCCATTGAAATCCACGAGGCTTTCTTTCGGAACGGAGTTAATATTAGCATCATCAATATCCCACTGGATCTTGAGTACACGCACGATCCACGGATCGCCGTTCTCTTCAACGTCCAGGCGAACCACGCGACCGGTTCTACGGGTCTGTAGCTTTCGTTTCAGCTCTTCCAGGAAATTCGACTCGATATCTTCACTCTCTTCCAAAGTAAAGTCACCATTCCGGTTGATGCGGAACAACGTTACACTCTGTACTTCAACATTCCTGAAAAGGTGATGTATGTTGTTGCGAATGATCTCTTCTATCGGCACAAACAATGTCATGTTGCCGACCACCAATTCGTAGAAGCGCGGTAGGTTACTCGGCACCTGGATGAACGAAGCCTTCGGCTGCGAAACACCATCGTGCATGTATTTGGTAACAACACCTAACAACAGCCTGTTATTCTTCAGTATTGGGAACGCATGATAGTTGTCGAACAACATCGGTGTAAGCATCGGATACACCGTCTTCATGAAGTAACTGTTCACGAGGGTCGACAGTTCGGGCGACAACGAATGATACGATCTTATCTCGAAACCATTCTCGGTAAACAAGGGCTTCAGCTTCGTGATGTATAGCTCGTGCTGGGCGTTGGCAAACTTTTTTACTTCCGCCAACAACAGCGCCCGAAACGGTTCTTCGCGAAGACCACTGTAGTCGTAACGTTCTTTGCCATAGTCGAGATAGTTATAAAGAGAGCCCACACGGATCGTGCAAAACTCATCGAGGTTTGTCGATGTAATCGAGAAAAATCTCAGCCTGTCGAAGATGCTTCTCGAGGGATGCATCACCTGGTCGAGCACACGATAATTGAATTGCAACCAGCTAAGATCGCGACTAACGTAGTTACTGCGAAAGACTTCCTCCCTGAGGACGTCTGGCGAATAAACTTGCTCGGTTGTACCTGTACTTGAAAGTTCCATTTACGTAAAAATACGGGCTCCACTTGCGCGAATATCCCGACGTATATGAAGTTGCTATTAAATATCTATCCTCGCGTACTTGGCGTTCTTCTCGATAAACTCGCGTCGTGGGGCAACTTCATCGCCCATGAGCATTGAGAAAAGTACGTCTGCTTCTGCAGCCGATTCTATCGTTACCTGCTTCAATGTACGATGCTGAGGATTCATCGTGGTAGTCCAGAGCTGCTCCGGGTTCATTTCACCTAACCCCTTGTATCTCTGCACGTTAACACTATCTTCTTTGCCGTCTTTAGCTAATTCTTTCGTGATCGCTGCACGCTGTTCTTCCGTCCAGCAATAGCGTTCTTCTTTACCTCTTTTCAGTAAGTAAAGAGGAGGCAATGCAATGTAGACGTATCCCTGTTCGATAAGTTCGCGCATGTAGCGGAAGAAGAACGTGAGGATCAATGTACGGATATGACTTCCGTCGACGTCTGCATCGGTCATGATGATAACCTTGTAGTAGCGAAGCTTGGTCATGTTCACAGCCTTCTCTCCTTCCGATGTACCAAAGGAGATACCGAGTGCCGTGATCATGTTCTTGATTTCTTCGTTCTCGTAGATCTTGTGTTCCTGGGCTTTCTCTACGTTGAGGATCTTACCACGCAATGGAAGTATTGCCTGGAAATTCCTGTCGCGGCCCTGCTTTGCAGAACCACCGGCTGAATCACCCTCCACGAGATAAAGCTCGCAGATAGATGGATCGGAGCTTGCACAGTCGGCAAGTTTACCGGGCAAGCCGGTTCCAGTAAGCACGTTCTTGCGTTGCACCATTTCGCGGGCCTTGCGTGCCGCGATACGTGCCTGCGCAGCGAGGATCACCTTGCTGACGATCAGCTTTGCTTCCTTTGGATTTTCTTCGAGGAAGTTTTGAAGGATCTCTCCTACGGCCTGGTCAACCGCGCCCATCGCTTCGGTGTTGCCGAGCTTGGTTTTAGTCTGACCTTCGAACTGCGGCTCAGCAACTTTTACTGAGACCACGGCTGTAAGACCTTCACGGAAGTCGTCGCCGCTAACTTCAACTTTTGCCTTCTCGAGTAAGCCCGATTTATCGGCATAAGTCTTCAGTGTACGGGTAAGTGCACGACGAAAGCCTGCCACGTGGGTTCCGCCTTCGTGCGTGTTGATGTTGTTCACGTAAGACACGAGATTTTCCGCGTAAGAAGTGTTGTAGCTCAACGCAACTTCTACGGGCACCTCCGACTTTTCATTTACGACGTAGATCGGCTGGGCGATGAGCTTCTCTTTTGTTGAGTCGAGATATTCGACAAATTCTCTGAGTCCGCCGGCTGAAAAGAATGTGGTCGACTTAGGTTCGCCTTTTTCGTCGAGGTCGCGGAAGTCTTTCAGGTTGAGCCTGATACCGGCATTGAGGAATGCCAGTTCGCGTAAGCGTGCCGATATTGTTTCGTAATTGTATTCTGTAACCTGGAAGATCTCCCTGTCTGGTTTGAACTTGATGGTGGTCCCGGTGCGGTCGGATTTGCCGATAACGCGCACAGAATAGCGTGGTACGCCGCGACTATATTCCTGCTCGAAAATCTCGCCGTCGCGATAAACGGTGGCGTGTAGGTATTCCGAAAGGGCATTAACGCAGGTTACACCCACGCCGTGAAGGCCCCCGGAGGTTTTGTACGTGTCTTTGTCGAATTTACCACCGGCATGAAGCACGGTGAGCACGACTTCCAGCGCCGAGCGCTTCTCTTTCTCGTGCATTGCAGTAGGGATACCGCGACCATTATCTACGACGGTAATGGAATTGTCGGCGTTGATGGAAACATCAATCTGGTCGCAGAAGCCGGCAACGGCTTCGTCGATAGAGTTGTCGACTACCTCCCAAACGAGATGATGGAGGCCCTTTACATTGACGTCGCCAATGTACATGGCGGGACGTTTCCGTACCGCTTCCAACCCCTCAAGAACCGTGATATTATTAGCTGAATAACTATTCTCTTTACCTTCTTTTCCAGATGCCATTTTAGAGTGTTTGCAAACCGTCAAAAATAAGGTTTTTTGCCTGTTTTACAGCGATTTAGCTCAGAAATAGTTGGGGAATTTTTCGGGTGAAAACACGAGCCTAGGAAATCTATAACTAAAGTTTTAGTTTTATGAAATGCGAGGGGTTTTGATAGTTGTTTTGGTGATGATGAGTGTGACCTTAATCAACGCTCAGGAGCAACCACCCGTAACGCGCACGATCTATCGAAGAACTCCGAGCTTCACTCCGTACACGCGATTGCCTTCGATAGTGAACAAAGACTCGATTACTAAGATCTGCATCAATGGAAACGGCCGGCGACGACTGCGCGAGGATAGTCTGTTGATGTATAAAAATCTTGAAGAGCTCGAGCTGATCGATTGTAAGATCTCGAGGTTGCCAAAGAAGCTGATGAACAAGAAGTCACTAACGAGACTCGTGATCAGCAATAACTTTCCGAAGAGAAAATTGAAGCTGCCGAAGAGTACAACGATCCAGTCGCTTACCATTCGCGGTGATGAAAATAAGAAGCTGCCGAGGTCTTACAGAAAGTTCAAAAGCCTGGAGGTGCTGCAGTTGTCGCGTAACAACATGACTAAGTTCCCGAACATATCGGGATGCAATAAGTTGGTGCGGTTGGATCTGAATGGTAACAAGATTACACGTGTTCCCGGATCTATTGGTAATCATCGCACTTTGAAATCGTTGAATGTAAACAACAACAAAGTTTCAAAAGTAGAAGCGGGTATCGAAAAGCTTACCGCTCTCGAAGAGCTTTCGTTTTATAACAATCAACTCCCGGCAATACCGCCTATGTTGTACACGATGACATCATTGAAGATGATCGATCTGTACAGTAATAAGATCCCGTCGTTATCAAAGGACGTTGCGAAGTGGAAGAACCTCGAGATCCTTTACATTGCTCACAATACGCTGTACGAGGTTCCGGAAGAGATAGGCCAGTTGAAAAACCTGAGAGAGCTTTATATTCATCACAACATGATCTCAAAGCTGCCGGCTTCGATCGGCAATCTCACCTCGCTGAACGTTCTCAGGATGAATAACAACCTGATGGTGGAATGGCCGGCGGGTGTTACCAATCTGAAGCAGTTGACGAATCTTGATTGTTCTTATAACGAATTGAAGATACTTCCCATTCCTGAGTTTGATTTTCGGAACCTGAAGATCTTAGTAATTGAAAATAATCCGTGGGATCCGGCGGTTAAGAAACAGATGGCGGTGTGGATTAGTAGTCTTAAAAAGAATGATACGGTAGTACTCGAATGATCTACTTTTCTTTTGATAAGATCTCTTTCGCTTTTACCAGTTCTTTCTTCTGCTCCGCCGATACTATCGGGTAATGCATGTCGAGCTCCTTCAACGTATTAAGAATAACGTCTGCTACGGCCAATCGAGCGTACCATTTGTCGTCGGCGGGAATAACGAACCACGGCGCGTCTTTCATCGATGTCTCTTCGAGGGCATCTTCGTAGGCTGACTGGTACTCATTCCAGAATCCTCTTTCTGTGAGATCGCCTGGTGAAAACTTCCAGTTCTTCGAAGGGTCGTCGATGCGATCGAGGAAGCGTTTCTTTTGTTCTTTTTTCGAAATATGAAGGAAGAATTTGAGGATGATCATGCCGTTGGCGGCGAGTGATTTCTCGAAGTTCCTGATCTGCTTGAACCGGGCTTCCCAGAATTGTTTATTGATATCTTTGGTTGTCTCGATACCCGGAAGCATTTCACCAAGAATAAATTCAGGATGAACGCGTGTGATGAGCACGTTTTCGTAATGCGACCTGTTGTGAATGGCGATCTCCCCGTGAGAAGGAAGTGCGATCATGTGTCGCCATAAGTATTGATGATCTAACTCGGCGCTGCTGGGATGTTTAAAGCTAACGACTTTAACACCCTGCGGATTGAACCCTGACATCACGTGTTTAATGGCTCCGTCTTTTCCCGCGGCATCCATGGCCTGGAAGATGATGAGAACGCTGTAACGATTGTGAGCATACAGTTTGTCCTGGATCTTTGCCAACTGTTTCCGGCTGTCGTCGAGAAGCGCCTGTGCCTCTTCTTTGGAGAGTGCTTTGCCTTTATAGGCTGTGTCGAAGTCTTTGAGTTTTACTTTGGAGCCTTCTTTGATGAGGAAATCGCGGGTGTTGATGATCTTGCTCATTAGTATTGGTTTGTCCGTAACATCACTAAGGTACAAGCTTCTAACACTTCAACACCTTTCGACTCTGCAAGCTTTTCGAGCTCCGGATTTTCGGAGCCGGGATTGAAAATGATACGGCGTGGTTTTAAGCTGAGAATGTAATCGTACCAGCCTTGTTGCGACTGAGGACCTACGTACATCGTTATCGTATCGACATCTTTGATGGCTGGTTTATCGGCGATGTTTTGAATGGGAACTCCCTGCACGTCGCCTTTCTTGATGCCGATTGGAACAAACTCGTGTCCCCGCGCTTTCAGATTCTGTGCAGCGAAGAATGCATAACGCGCGGGGTTCGGAGTTGCTCCAATAATAACGGTCTTCATAGATCTATTTAACTATCAAATTAACTTCTGCATCGATAACGTTCTCCGTATGGAGCTTATCGGTGATCTTCATGGTGGCGTGGTAAGTTTCACCAGACTGCATCGGGTTACCTACAGTGATCGTGCCACTCAGTGTGGATGCATACTCAGGGGTAAATCCATTTTGTTCTTTCAGATCGGCTCCAAAGATATCTTTTCCCTGCAACACCACGGCTCCTGCCTTATCGGTCACAGTTATATCGAGAATAGGAAACACGCGGCCGTCCTGCTTATAATAATTGTCAATTCCCTCGATAGTAATTTCAACGGTCTGACCAAGGGAAACCTCGTTGGTCTTAAGGCGTTGATCATTTTCATCGGCAAGAGCGGCGTCTTTAATTGAGAAGCCGTTGTAGTTTACAGACAGTCCAGTGACCAAATCATTTTTTGTTCCCTTACTAAAGTTGCACGCAGTTGCGATACAACACAGACAAATCAAGGCAAGTGTGTTCTTCATGAAAGTTTTATTTAAAAGCATATTTATTAGCCACTGCTTCCGCGCAGCGCTCACCATCCATCGCAGCAGAAACAATACCACCTGCATAACCAGCTCCTTCGCCACACGGAAAAAGCCGCGCGATCTGTGGATGTTCCAAACTTTCATCATCGCGTGGAATTCTAACCGGCGACGATGTACGACTCTCCACTCCCACCAACTGCGCTTCATTGGTGAAGTATCCTTTCATCTTTGCTCCAAAGCTTTTCAACCCCTGGCGGAGACTTTCACTAATAAAACCAGGAAGCACTTCACTTAGTTCTGACGAAACGAGACCCGGCTGATACGATGTTTCCAAAAGGCTCGACGATAATTTACCTTGTGTGAAGTCGATCATTCGTTGCGCCGGAGCAGCTTGCGTGCCCCCGGCAATTTCGCATGCCTTTCGTTCGATGTCGGACTGGAATTGTAGACCAGCCAGTGCGCCGAACTTATTGTACGATTTGAAATCGTTGAGCTCTACGGCGACAACAATTCCCGAGTTAGCAAACTTCGAATCGCGACGGGACGGGCTCATGCCATTAACGACAACTTCGCCGGGTGCAGTGGCGGCGGGAACGATAAATCCACCGGGACACATGCAGAATGAGAACACGCCTCTCTCGCGACCGTCGACCTTTGCCTGGTGAACCAATGCGTAGCTTGAAGCAGGAAGATACGGACCACGATCGGTCGCACAGTGATACTGGATCTGGTCGATAAGGTTCTGGTTGTGTTCGATCCTCACGCCTAACGCGAATGGTTTCGCTTCGATGAGGATCTTCTTTTGATCGAGCAGGTGAAAGATGTCGCGTGCGGAATGACCCGTTGCAAGAATGACCGACACACTGCGAATTGTTGTTCCATCGTGAAGCTTCACACCACGGCATTCGTTACTCTCTACAATGAGATCTACAACCTTCGAATCGAAACGAACTTCGCCACCCGCGTCGATGATCTGCTCACGAAGTGCCGACACAAGCTTCGGAAGTTTGTTCGTGCCGATATGCGGATGTGTATCGAACAAAATCTCTTCGGTAGCGCCGTTGGCCACCATGATCTGCAGGATCCTTAAAACATTACCTCTCTTCTTCGAACGCGTATACAGCTTGCCGTCGGAATACGTGCCTGCACCTCCTTCGCCAAAGCAATAGTTCGACTCAGGATTTACTATGTTCTCTTTATTGATTGCGGCGAGATCTCTTCGTCGTGCCTGAACATCTTTACCCCGCTCGAGAACAATTGGTTTGAAACCGAGTTCGATCAAACGAAGAGCGGCGAAGAGACCGGCGGGACCCGAACCGATCACGACAACTTCAGGTTTGCTTGAAACATTCTCGTAACGAAACGTGGGAAGTTCCGGATTGAATGGTTTCTTAACGGCCTCTACCTGCATGTGCACAACAACATTGCGGCTGCGCGCATCGATAGAGCGTTTGATGGGACGAATGTACCAGTCGGACTCCGGGAGTTTTAATTTTTGATAGAGAGTAACTGAGTTGCCAAAGGCTTCTTCAGGGGAGAGCGTGAGGTCGAATGTTTTGTTCATAGTGGTGAAAGGTGTTTAGCCTTTAAACCGAGGACGAAGATAGTTGTTTTGTTACGCAAAGGATACGCCAAGGAGGGAAAGGATACGCAATGGTTTTTTTGCACTCCCCTTTGCGTGTCCTTGTTCCCTCAGCGTATCCTTTGCGCAACGCCTTATTACCTCCGACTAAATGAAAACGCAAAACCAATATTCAATCCAAACCTGAAAGTTTGAGAGAAATGCCCCTGCCTTATGTTACTGAAAATATCTTCGAAGATCGGATCGGTGTCGAACGTGCGGTAGCCGAAACCATAACCCGTGAACGCATCTATTGTTATACCATCGCGATCGCGCTTTTGCATGAGCCGTGCGCCGAGAAGAAGACCATACTCCGCGCGTTGTTCCGAAGCGCTAACGGTAAACGTTTGCCCGTTCGACCATTGGATGTTTGAAAAATATCCTGCGTTGGTAAAGCGGAGCTCATGTGCAAAATACCACATGCCGAAGCTTGCCGGGTTATAAAACTTTTCGCGCAAAGCGATCGCATAACCGCGCTTGAAGATCTTGTTGCGGGCAACGTCCGAATCGCGTGTGTAGAACGGATCGCGGATGCCTTCGAATGCAAACTCATGACCGAGTCGTTCCTGGTTGTAGAACTCTATCCCAAAAGGCATGGTGCCTATAAAACTGAATATGGGATTGGCTGCCATGATCACACCGCGGTATTCGGGAAAGCGTGGCTTGAAGTAATTGAATCCTTTTCGAACGGTTCTCGAAGTAGTTGCTGCCGGCAGCTTACTTTTCGTGATCAGGTTATTGATCTCGTTCGTGAGCGCTTTGTTCTCATAGATGGGTTTATAATATCCCGACAGTTTTCCATCCTGTTCATACAACTCCCAGGTGCCGACACGCAGGTCGTTCTCTATCGTTCCTTTCGTTTGAAGCGTACCACTTGGATAATAACCATAGTAGGTTCCTTTTCCTTCCACGAACTCACACTGACCTTCGAGCTTGCCGTCGTTGAAAAAATATTCCCACTTACCTTCATTCATTCCGTTGATGACCATTCCCTTTATCTTCAGCTTTCCGTCGGGATGAAACTCGCGGTATTCGCCTGTACCATTCTTATAAGTGATCTCGCTTTTAACCGAACCGTTAGGATTGAACGTAGCCCAGTAGCCGTCTTTCTTTCCGCCAATAAATTCACCCGTGCTGCTCGTGGTGCCGTCTTCGAAGTAATAATTCCATTTGCCTACGGCTTCGTCGTTCTCGAATGTGCCTGATGCCGAAGTCTTTCCTGAAGGATACTTGTATTCCCAAATGCCATTCTTCTTTCCGTTCTCGTAGTCGCCTTCGCTTTCGAGTGTTCCGTCTTCGGCAAAGAATCGCCAGTGGCCTACATTCTTCGCGCCGGCGCGGGGACCTTCGGCCAACACTTTTCCTGAATGATAATATTCGGTGTAGCGACCATGGTCGTCGGTGTATTCGATCTCTCCCCTTACTGCACCATCTTCGAAGTACGTCTTCCAAAGGCCCGACCGTTTGTTGTCGAGATACATGCCCGATTCTTTCAACTCACCGCTTTCGTAGTAGATCTTCCACTCGCCTTCTTTATTCTTACCGTTGATAGTTCCTTCCATGCTCTTGGCTCCATTCTCATAAAAATATTCCCAGTTGCCATAGTTGGAATTCTGACGGAGGATACCGCGCATGCGCATGTTGCCGGTCTCATAGAAAAATTCCCAAACGCCGGTGGTCTCGTTGTTCACGAATTGTCCTTTCGACTCGATGTTGCCATTGAGATAATAAGAGATGTAGCGTCCGTGAAGGATATTACGGATGGTGTCTTTTACCTGGAAGATCTCTTTGAGTTTCGTCTTGTCGGCGTCGTGGTATGCGTAGCGTGTAAAGCCCTGGCCGGTAAGGGAAAAGGGTATTAAGAGGATCGGGATTATTATAAAAAAGGTAGTCCTCATGACAACCTTAAAGATACCCATTTTAATGTTTCGATAGGGCATTCAGGACCGCACCTTTCCCCCACTCTGCTTTCTCTTCGTCGGTCCACAATGTGGGGAAAAACTGGATGCGCTGGAAGCGCGGAGGCAGGTACTTCTGCCAGTTGGTTCCGCCGGTAGCACGAATGTCTTCCGGTGCTTTGTGAAGATAATGCCCGGCCGATCGAAGGTGTGCCAATGGCCACTCAATATTCGCGAGCATATCGAACTCACGAAGAACTTTCACAGCGGGTTGAATGTCGCGGAACTTCTGAATATATACCTGGTTGATGTTCGTGCTCTTATGAGCAGTGGCGGTCTCGACGAATCGCTTCATATACTTCTCTTCGAACTGCACGAGTGTAAGTGTGCCTTTTCCCGACGAGAGCTCGGTTGCTCCTTTACGCCAGTACAATTTTTTTACGAGATCGTCGAAGTTGGTGGGATCCAGTTGTGGAGTACGCTCGTCGTTGCTTACGAGGTTGATGAGATCGGTAGACTGAAACTCGATCAGCCGGTATTGTCCCGACTGAAAGCCGCTGGAAGGCAGCAGTGCCATGCGGAACTTGAGGAACTGTTCTTTCTCCATACCGTCGATCATTACGGAGAAAGAATGTTCGAGCTGACGAAAGTAATTGTTGACACGTTCGATCCGTCGCACAAAAAAGTCGAGCGTGAGGTTGTCGTTCGTCGAGATCTGTTCGAGTTCCCAAAGAATGAGATTGAAATAAAGCTCCGTGATCTGGTGGTAGATGATGAAGACTTTCTCGTCTTTAAATTGGGTCTTGGGATGTTGAAGACTTAAGAGCGTATCGAGGTGAATGTATTCCCAATAATTGGTGTAATCCGAATACAATAGGCCATCGAGATATGAAGAAAGATCCTGGCCCATGGCTGCGTATTTTTTTTGCAGCTTGGAAACGAGTTCCAGCAAGGAAGGATCAAAAGAGTTGTTTTCCATTTTGTTGTAAATTTGGAATCTTAATTTAGAATAAGCAAAGCGTGAAAAAAGATACCTACGATCACCCTGATTTTTATGCAATCGACTCTTTACTGACAGACGAGCATAAACTTATAAGAAGTTCCATTCGCGACTTTGTAAAAAAAGAGATCAGCCCCAACATTGAAGACTGGGCGCAACGCGCACACTTCCCTTACGAAATGGTGAAGAAGTTCGGCGATATCGGCGCGTTCGGTCCAACCATTCCGCAACAATATGGCGGCGGTGGCCTCGACTACATCTCGTATGGAATTATCATGCAGGAGATCGAACGTGGCGACTCTGGTATGCGATCGACAGCTTCTGTCCAGGGATCGCTCGTGATGTATCCCATCTATAAGTTCGGCAGCGAAGAACAACGCAATAAATATTTACCAAAGCTCGCTTCCGGCGAATGGCTCGGATGCTTTGGATTAACTGAACCCGATCACGGATCGAACCCGAGTGGAATGGTCACCAACTTCAAAGATGCAGGCGATCATTATGTACTCAATGGCGCGAAGATGTGGATCTCGAATTCACCGAGGGCCGATGTTGCCGTTGTGTGGGCGAAGAGCGAACAGGGACGTATACATGGCTTGATCGTTGAACGCGGCATGCCCGGCTTCTCTACTCCTGAAACTCATGGTAAGTGGAGCTTGCGTGCAAGTGCGACAGGCGAACTGGTATTCGACAACGTGAAAGTTCCAAAGGCAAATTTACTTCCAGGTAAGAATGGTCTCGGTGCACCGCTGATGTGTCTCGATTCGGCGCGTTACGGAATTGCGTGGGGTGCTCTCGGCGCTGCGATGGATTGTTATGAGTCGGCAAGAAAATATGCAGCTGAAAGGATTCAGTTCGGCAAACCGATCGCATCGTTCCAGCTCGTTCAAAAGAAACTGGCCGAGATGCTTACAGAGATCACGAAAGCACAATTGCTCAACTGGCGTTTGGGGACGCTGATGAATGAAGGCAAAGCGACAACACAACAGATCTCGCTTGCGAAGCGAAACAATGTGGCCGTTGCATTAGAGATCGCCCGCGAAGCGCGACAGATCCACGGTGGCATGGGCATCACTGGCGAATACCCGATCATGCGACACATGATGAACCTCGAGTCCGTTGTTACTTACGAAGGCACTCACGACATTCATTTACTCATCTTAGGACAGGAGATTACGGGCATTCCCGCATTTGTCTGATGAAGATCCTGACAGTAATCGGGGCACGACCTCAATTCATTAAGGCTGCAGCCGTATCGCGCGCGCTGGCGAAAGCTGGTGTGAAAGAGATCATTGTGCACACGGGCCAGCATTACGATCCAAACATGAGCGAGGTGTTCTTCACAGAGATGGAGATACCGAAGCCCGACTATAATCTCGACATCCATGATCTTGGCCATGGTGCGATGACCGGCCGGATGCTGGAAGCAATCGAGAAAATTGTCCTGGAACGGAAGCCCGATTATGTTCTTGTTTATGGTGACACCAATTCGACATTAGCCGGCGCATTGGCTGCAGTTAAAGTTCATGTTCCCATTGCCCACGTGGAAGCCGGCTTGCGCAGCTTCGACATGAAGATGCCCGAAGAAGTGAATAGGATCCTGACAGACAGGATCAGCAATATTCTTTTCGTACCTACACAGGCAGCGATCGATAATCTTAAGAAGGAAGGTTGTGATGCCGAGATCGTGAATGTTGGCGATGTGATGCTCGACACTTTATTGTTCTATAAAGACAAGGCTTCGCAACGACCACCCGTTATCAACGAAAAAGAATTTGTACTTGCCACGATCCATCGTGCCGAAAACACCAACGACCCCAGGCGACTAAAGTCTATCTGTGAAGCGATCAACGAGATCAATAAAAAAATCCCGGTCGTGCTTCCGTTACATCCACGCACAAAAAGTTATCTCAAGGATATTGAATTGAATGCAACGGTGATCGATCCTCTCGGTTATTTCGACATGCTTAACCTGTTGGCGAAATGCAGCTTGGTAATGACCGACAGTGGCGGCCTTCAGAAAGAGGCGTACTTCTGTGGGAAATACTGTGTAACGTTAAGAGACCAGACGGAGTGGGTAGAGTTGGTAGAGTCGGGTGTGAATGAAATTGCAGGCGCTGATAAAGAGAAGATTGTAAGATTAGCATTGAATAATCTTAACAAGAAAATTGTATTTAATAAGAGTTTGTATGGAGATGGTACTGCTTCGGAGAAGATTGCGCAAAGGATACGCAGAGGCTAATAAGGATACGCAATGGTTGCAACTCCCTTGGCGTATCCTTCCATTCCTTAGCGTATCCTTTGCGCAACCAGTATTAATCAATACTAGCCGTTAGCGCCACCCTCTGCACCGGGTGCGCGGGGTCGGTAGAATAAATCGTGATCGCTTTATTTTGCGAGCCGTGCTTTCCTTCGCTCTTCCACGACATCGTTACTTTGATCTCCTCTCCCGGCTTCGCTTTCTGCTTGTCGGTCGTAACCGTTACGCAAGGACAGTTGGATTGCACATAACGGATCGTAAGCTCCTTCTTGCCGGTGTTACGAAGCTTAACGGATTTCTGCATGGTAGATCCCATGGTGAAACCTCCGAAGTCGACGCTGCCTGTTTCCAGTGATAACACCGGGACTCTATCTACATCTTCGGAAGTGAGCGGCAGAAAATATTCTTCAACTGTTGCGAATACGGGGAATGACTTACGTGGTTTGTCGTCATCGTTAGTTACGAGTACGATCTTATCTGCCATAAAACCATATTGATTTCGAAGCATGGGGTTGTAAGTAACTTTCATGTTGAACTTTTGCTTCGCGTGAATGGTATCGGGCAACTCGACTTTTATGTAACCTCCTGCCGCAACCAAAACGGAATCTATATGGATATCTTTTTCTGACGAATTGTAGATCATCGTTTCCTGTACCACCGCAGGACGATTGATGTAGATCTTTCCGAAGTTTATTTCGTTAGCACGCATTCTCAGCGATCCGTTGGAAGCATTGAGTCGCGCTACGTCGCCTTCCATTTCGGAATTCGACACTGTTCCTTTGATCTGCAACACAATGGCCGGTCCGTTCAGGTTGGTAGTTACCGTCAACGTCTTATTGAAATAACCTGGTCTTCCTTTCGGGTTGTAACTGGCTTTCACGAAACCTTTCTTTCCATGATCGATAGTTTCCCTGGTCCATCCCGGTGTGGTACAACCACATGATGCGACTACGGAAATAATGTTGATGGGACGTCCGCTGTTATTGGTGAAAGTAAATTCGAACTCGGCATTGCCCGCGAGCTCATCGATGGCTCCGAAGTCGTGAACGGTCTCGTTGAAAATTAGCTGCTCCGCTTGCTGTGCCTGAGCATACGATACGACAAGGGTGATCAAAAAAATGAAATTCTTCATAAAATATGTCGCAAAATTAATCGTATTTCGCCTGTTTCTTCACAAAACTATGGCCAGAATTCTTACCGGTATTCAAAGCAGTGGACGACCGCACCTGGGCAACCTTTTGGGCGCTATCATCCCTGCCATCGAGCTTTCGAAGAAGCCGGGCAACGAATCTTTCTTCTTTATCGCAGACCTGCATTCCATGACAACGATCAAAGATGCAAAAACGCGTGTCGATAACGTAAGAGCCGTTGCCGCTGCATGGCTTGCGTTTGGATTCGACGTAGACAGGAATTACCTCTATCGCCAGAGTCGCATCCCCGAAGTGTGTGAGCTTACATGGTATCTCAACTGCATGGCGCCGTACCCGATGCTTGCCAATGCTCATTCATTTAAAGACAAGATGGATAATCTTGCCGACGTGAATGCGGGTGTGTTCGTGTATCCTGTCCTGATGACGGCCGATATTATTCTTTACGATGGTGAATACGTTCCCGTTGGAAAAGATCAAAAGCAACATTTAGAAATTGCAAGAGACATAACATCTGCGTTCAACCGCCAGTACGGCGAAACATTCGTGGTTCCAGAAGGACAGATCTCGGAAGATATAATGACAATACCCGGTATCGACGGAAGGAAGATGAGTAAGTCGTACAACAACATCATCGATATCTTTTTACCAGAAAAGGAGTTGAAGAAACAGGTGATGTCGATCGTTACGGACTCAACGCCTATGGAGGCTCCGAAAGATCCTTCGAAGGATAATGTGTTTTCAATCTACCAGGTTGTCGCTACGAAGGAGCAGTCTGAAGAGCTTGCCAATAAATATCGCGCCGGTAACTTCGGCTACGGCCATGCAAAAACAGAACTGCTGAATCTTTTGATAACAAAGTTTTCAAAAGAAAGGGAAGTGTTCAATCACTATATGAACAACCCCGAAGAATTGGAGAAGAAGTTAGAAGTCGGAGAAAGTAAAGTACGTGTAATAGCCCAGAAAAAACTTTCTGAAGTCAGAAAGAAGACTGGCTACCTGTAGTTACTTAATTACTTCGCCGTCCACAGCACCTGCTGTTTCTCTTTACCGCCATTTAAAACAATGCGGGGAGGATTCGGGATCAGCACCAGCTTAGTATTCTTGCTCGGCATACCATCGATCTCTGTAAACACACCTTCTGTTTCAGGAACAGAGTATTCGTTCTTGTCGCTCACTGCATAAGTCTTCGCGAGGTAAGCGATCGGGTATAACACGTCGGTGTCGGGAGAATATTTATCGTGAACTTCCTGGAGCACGCCTTCGAGATATTCACCATACTTATCCTGTAGATTATCTTCCAGGTCGTGAAGCTGCTCTTCGAGGTCGTCGTACTGCGGATTGTTGTAGTCGATCTTGGCTAATTCTATCCTGCGATTTACAATTTCCTGAAGTGCTTTGTCGAGTGCTTTAATATCCATAGAACTACTGTGGTTTTCCGGACGTAAGATTAAGAATTTTTTCGCCTAACTTTACATTGATCAAAGACAAAGTTTATGAGCGAAGACTTCCTCCCGATAAATGGCACCGACCACATCGAGTTTTATGTAGGCAATGCCAAGCAGGCATCATTGTATTACCAGCATTGTTTCGGCTTCGAGTTGATCGCTTATGCTGGTCCCGAAACGGGTGTTAAGGACAAGGTTTCTTATGTGTTGAAACAAAACAAGATCCGGTTTGTGCTAACAACTTCATTGCAACCTGGCTCCGTGATCTCCGAGCACGTGAACAAACACGGCGACGGCGTGAAAGTACTTGCACTGTGGGTCGACGACGCCACGTATTCATTTAATGAAACCACCAAACGCGGTGCTGAAGTCGCCATCAAACCACAAACGTTCAAAGATGAGAATGGCGAAGTCGTAATGGCTTCGATAAAAACATACGGCGAAACGATACACACATTCGTTGAACGAAAAAATTACAAGGGAACATTCCTCCCCGGCTATGTCCCCGTGAAGAGCGCATTCACACCCGAACCGATCGGGCTCCTGCATGTAGATCATTGCGTTGGCAACGTTGAGCTGGGCAAGATGGACCAATGGGTGGGCTTCTACGAAAGAGTGATGGGCTTCCAGTTGCTCGTAACATTCGACGATAGCGACATCTCTACCGAATACAGTGCATTGATGTCGAAGGTGGTGTCGAACGGAAACGGCTACATCAAATTCCCGATCAACGAACCAGCCGAAGGCAAAAAGAAATCGCAGATCGACGAATATCTCGACTTCTATAAAGGTCCCGGCGTGCAGCACATCGCTATCGCAACGGAAGACATACTTCATACAGTGTCGGAGCTCCGCAAGCGCGGCGTTGAGTTCCTTTACGTTCCCGAAAATTATTACGATGATGTTAAGGATCGTGTAGGAACGATCAACGAAGATGTTGTTGCACTGAAGAAACAAAACATTCTCATCGACCGTGACGAAGAAGGATACCTCCTCCAGATCTTCACCAAACCCATCCAGGATCGTCCAACCGTATTCTTCGAGATCATAGAACGCAACGGTGCACGCTCGTTTGGCAAGGGTAACTTCAAAGCTTTGTTCGAATCCATCGAAAGAGAACAGGCACTTCGTGGAAACTTATAGAATAAATGGGGAATAGCTGTGGTGATGTAACCACAGCTATTTTTTATCTCGTCCTGTTACCATTAACCCGCTTTAAATAATATAATTTAGCGGAATGGAATCACTACAGGATATCTCAAAGAAGAGAGCCAACGAATGGCTCAACAGCAACATAGACGACGCTACAAAGAACGAAATAAAGCAGATGCTTGCGAACCCCGATCCCAAGCTTCTGATCGATAGCTTTTATAAGAACCTCGAGTTCGGTACCGGTGGACTTCGCGGCGTAATGGGCGCAGGCTCCAACTGCATGAACATCTACACCGTTGGAATTGCAACGCAAGGTCTCGCCAACTATTTAAAGAAATCATTACCTGGTAAAGACATCAAAGTTGTTATCGCTCACGACAGCCGCAACAACAGTCGCAAGTTTGCCGAAATAACTGCCGATGTATTTTCTGCCAATGGTATTACGGTGTACCTCTTCCCTGCCCTTCGTCCAACACCACTGTTGTCTTTTGCCATCCGTTATCTTAAAGCACAGTCGGGTGTGGTTGTAACGGCTTCGCACAACCCGAAAGAATACAACGGTTATAAAGCATACTGGGATGATGGAGCGCAGCTCGTTCCCCCGCACGATAAGAATGTGATCGCCGAAGTAAATCTAATCACGTCATTCGACCAGGTTAAGTTCAAAGGCGATAAGTCGAAGATCCTTACCGTTCCTGCCGAAGTGGAGAATGCTTATTACGATGAAGTGACCAGGCGGATCCCACGACAGGATGCAATCAAGAAAGTACACGACATACCATTGGTTTATTCAAGTCTCCACGGCGCCGGCATTACTATGGTGCCCGAATGTTTGAAGCGCCTTGGATTCACTAATCTTATTATCGTTAAAGAACAGGAAGAACCCAATGGCGACTTCCCTACTATTCCATCACCGAATCCTGAAGAGCAGGCGGCCATGAAGATGGCGCTCGCGAAAGCGAAGGAAACAAATGCCGAGCTCGTAATGGCCACCGACCCCGATACAGATCGCGTCGGTATTGGCATCAAGAATGAAAAAGGTGACTTCTATCTTTTGAATGGCAACCAGGCGTTCGCGCTGATGATGTACTTCATCTTAAAGAATTACAAGGACAAGACGAACGCTTATGTGGCGAAGACCATCGTAACAACGGAGCTCGTCGATACCATGTGTGAAGCGTTGGATGTGAAGTGCTACAACACACTTACGGGTTTCAAATACATTGCAGAGCTGATGACGAATCTCGAAGGCAAAGAGAAGTTCATTGCTGCCGGCGAAGAAAGTTACGGTTATATGGTGGGCGACTTCGTTCGCGATAAAGATGCCGTTTCAGCATGTGCATTCTTCGCAGCCATGGCAGCTATCGCAAAAGCCGACGGTTTTACGTTGCACGACATGCTCGTTAACATGTACCACGAATACGGTTTCTACAAAGAAGCATTGGTGAACGTGGTCCGTAAGGGCGCCGAAGGCGAACAGCAGATCAGAGACATGATGGATAAGTTCCGTAAAGAACCTCCGCTGAATATCGCCGGCGACAAGATCATCCGTGTACTCGATTATAAAACCGGCATCGAAAAGAATCTTCTCCAGGGAAGCGAGACGAAGCTCACACTCCCCAAATCGGATGTGCTTCAATTTTATACATGGGAGAACTCGAAGATCTCCGTTCGTCCCTCCGGCACCGAACCGAAGATCAAGTTCTATGTGAGTTTGAATACGAAGCTGAACAAGAAAGAGAACTACTATGCTGTAGATAAACAGCTGGAGGCGAAGATCAAAGCCATAGAAGCCGAGCTCATTAAATAATGAATACTTTCTTTAAGTCTTTTAGCGAAATTTTACTTCGCGATCTCGATAAGCTTCAGAAAGAGATCGAACAATATCCCGATGAAGCATCAGTTTGGGTGATCAAAGCTGGTATCAAGAATTCTGCAGGAACGTTGGTGCTTCATCTTTGTGGCAATCTTCAGCACTACATTGGCGTTGGCCTGGGCAAATCGGATTACAAAAGAGACAGGGATAAAGAGTTCAGTGCAAGAAATGTTTCCCGTGAAGACCTGGTCAAAGAGATTGCTAAAACAAAGGATGCGGTAAAGACCACGTTTGAAAAAGTATCACCCGATATTTTAGAGACAGAGTATCCTTACCCTGTATTCGAGTATGCGATGACGGTGCAGCATTTTATGATCCACCTGGCCGCCCACTTCGGCTATCATTTGGGACAGGTTAATTATCATAGACGGTTAACTGCGAATTAGTAAATTTGCAGTCCGATCATGAAAAAAGTCGCATTCTACACGCTCGGCTGCAAGCTTAACTACTCTGAGACCTCGACGATCTCCCGGAAGTTCGAGGAAAAAGGCTATCAAAAGGTAGAATTCAACGAAGCACCCGACATTTTCATTATCAACACATGCTCCGTTACGGAAAATGCCGACAAGAAGTGCCGCAAGGTGGTTCGTGAGGCCCGAAGCATCTCTCCTAACGCCTATGTGGCCATTATCGGCTGCTACGCACAGCTCAAACCGAAAGAGATCTCCGAAATTCCCGGCGTTGACGCCGTGCTCGGCGCTGCCGAAAAATTCCGCCTCATGGAATTGCTCGACGGCTTCGTGAGACCGGAACAGCCCGTCATGCTCGCGTCGGACATCAGCACTGTCAACTCGTTCAATACTTCCTATTCGATGCACGATCGCACACGGACTTTCCTCAAAGTCCAGGATGGTTGCGATTACTCATGCTCGTTCTGTACCATTCCCCTCGCCCGCGGCGGCAGCCGCAGCGACACCGTTGCTAACATCATTGCATCCGCGAAAGAGATCGCTGCAAAAGGCGTGAAAGAGATCGTGCTCACCGGTGTAAACACCGGCGACTTCGGCTTACAGGATGGAGTACGAAAAGAAAAATTCATCGACCTCATTCGCGCTCTCGATGAAGTGGAAGGCATCTCGCGTTTCAGGATCTCATCCATCGAACCGAATTTATTAACCGACGAGATCATTTCGTTTGTTGCCAGTTCGAAGAAATTCGTTCCTCATTTTCATATCCCGCTTCAGTCAGGCTCCAACACAATTCTAAAGCTCATGCGCAGAAGATACCAGCGTGAGCTTTACGCAGGTCGCGTTCAAAAGATCCGCGAGCTGATGCCCGATTGTTGCATCGGTGTCGATGTGATCGTTGGCTTTCCCGGCGAGACCGAAGAAAACTTTTTGGAGACGTATCATTTCCTGAACGAACTCGCGATCTCCTACCTGCATGTGTTCACTTACTCCGAACGGCAAAACACACTTGCTTCAACGATGAGCGACGTCGTTCCTGCTTCCGTTCGCGCCGACCGCTCGAAGATGCTTCACAGTCTCTCCGATAAAAAGAGAAGAGCATTCTACGAAACCAATATCGGCAAAGAAGCCGTTGTGTTATTTGAGAATGATACAGAAAACGGAATGATGTTCGGCTTCACAGAGAATTATGTGAAGGTTACCGCGAAGTATGATCCTCTTCTTGTGAATGAATTGAAGGCAGTAAAGCTGACTTCGATCAACAATGAGCAACTCGTAGAAGTCTCTGATCTCGAAACAGAGGTCTTAGTTCATTAACCCATCCTTCATCTCCAATCTCCTGTCTGCCATCCCGGCAAACTCCATGTTGTGAGTTACGATCACGAAAGTGTGTTTCAATTCCCTCCTGAGTTCGAGAAACAAATGATGCAGCTCCGAAGCATTCTTTGAGTCGAGATTACCGCTGGGCTCGTCGGCCAATACCAGTCGCGGTGAATTGATGAGTGCTCTCGCAACAGCGGTTCTTTGTTGTTCACCGCCGGAGAGCTCCGAAGGCTTATGCGTGAGACGGTCTTTCAAACCCAACCTTTCGAGCAAGCCGGTAGCTTTCATCTCGAGGGCTTTGTTGTCCTGTTTGGCGATCATACCCGGGATCATCACGTTCTCGAGCGTTGTGAATTCGGGGAGCAGGTTGTGAAACTGGAACACGAATCCAACATTCTTATTCCTGAAGTCGGCCAGCTCGCGCGACGATTGTCCAAAGACGTTTTTACCGCTTATCTCCACCGTTCCCTGGTCGGGTATATCGAGGGTTCCCAGCAGGTGCAACAGGGTGCTTTTACCGGCGCCGGAAGCCCCGATGATCGCAACTACTTCGCCCTCTGCAACTTCGAGGTTCACCCCCTTCAATACCTGGAGAGCTCCGTACGACTTATGTAACCCTGTGGCTTTTAACATCTTATTTGATCTTGAAATAAAGAACTAAAAAAACTAGCTTGCTTGCAAACTATCACAATCCATGAACATCCACGAGTACCAGGCAAAAGAGATCTTAAGAAAATATGGTGTGGCTATCCAACGAGGCATCGTTGCCGACACACCTGAAAAAGCACATGCGGCAGCGAAAGAGCTTGCAGCAGAAACCGGTACTAAATGGTTCGTGGTGAAATCTCAGATCCATGCGGGCGGTCGCGGTAAAGGAAAGATCAATGAAACCGGATCTAATGGTGTTGTCCTCGCCAAAGGTCTCGATGAAGTGTTGCCCAAAGCGAAAGCAATTCTCGGAGGCACACTTGTAACACATCAAACTGGTCCCGCTGGTAAAAAGGTTAATAAAGTGCTGATCGCCGAAGACGTTTACTATCCCGGCGAAAATCAGCCCAAGGAATATTACATGAGTATCCTGCTCGATCGCGCCACCAGCAAGCCAGTCATCATGGCGTCGACCGAAGGAGGTATGAACATTGAAGAAGTTGCAGCCACCACACCCGAGAAGATCGTGAAAGAATGGATCGATCCTACTATCGGACTTCAGCCTTACCAGGCACGTAAGATCGCTTTCGCTCTCGGATGGGAAGGCAACGCGTTCAAAGAAGGCGTTAAGTTCATCAATGCTCTTTTCACTGCTTACATGGCTATCGATGCATCGATGTTCGAGATCAACCCGGTTCTCAAAACATCCGACAATAAAGTAATTGCTGTCGATGGTAAAGTAAACCTCGACGACAATGCATTGTATCGTCACAAAGATCTCGAAGAGCTCCGCGACTTTTCGGAAGAAGAGCCTCTCGAAGTTGAAGCTGGTAAGTCGGGCCTTAACTATGTGAAGCTCGACGGCAACGTGGGCTGTATGGTGAATGGTGCCGGCCTTGCGATGGCTACCATGGATATCATTAAACTTTCCGGTGGCGAGCCCGCCAACTTCCTCGATGTTGGTGGTGGAGCGAATGCAGAGACCGTTGAAGCCGGCTTTCGTATCATCCTGAAAGATCCCAATGTGAAAGCAATCCTCATCAACATCTTCGGCGGTATCGTTCGTTGCGACCGTGTTGCCAATGGTGTTGTGGAAGCATATAAGAAGGTTGGAAACATTCCCGTTCCTATCATCGTGCGCCTCCAGGGCACGAATGCCGAAGAGGGCGCGAAGATCATCCAGGATTCGGGTCTTAAAGTTTACTCTGCAATCCTATTGAAAGACGCAGCACAGAAGATTAAGGAACTTCTTGGCTGACCTTAATGGTAAATGGTGAGCGGTAAACAGTAAACAGTACTTACAGGTATCGAAGAATTCCGGAGTTCTTCGAAATTAGTTGTCACCGTTTACCGTATACCCCTCACCGCTTACCATTTACTATCTTCAAGCAAAAACTTTCTTGTATTCAGCTTCGTCGAAACCTAATGCCACAACTTTTCCTTTGTCCTCGATCAGCGGACGTTTGATAACACTTGTCTTTTCGATCATCAGGTCGATCGCTGCTTTTTCGTTGGTGACTTTTTTCTGTGTGGCTTCATCCAACTGTCGCCACGTGGTGCCGCGTTTATTGACGAGACTCTCCCATCCTATCTGCGAGCTCCACTCCTTCAGCTTCGAAGCAGTGATGCCTTTGGCTTTATAGTCGTGAAATTCGAAGTCGACGTTGTGCTTCTTCAGCCAGTCGATAGCAGATTTCACTGTGTTGCAATTCTTAATACCGTATAAGATCATATCAAAATTTTGATTTCAATTCGAAAGATCTTCTCATCCTGTCGATCAATCGTGACGATTCCTCAAAGTTAAGAGTCTGTGCGCCGTCGCTAAAAGCTTCTTCGGGTTTTTCGTGAGTTTCATAAATAATTCCATCGGCGCCGGCCATAACGGCAGCCAACGCAACGGGCTCAACAAACTCGCGGATACCGATACCATGCGAAGGATCGGCGATAACGGGCAGGTGAGTCTTATCTTTCAAAATCGGTATCGCATTCACATCCAGTGTATTGCGGCTCGCACGTTCATAAGTACGAATGCCGCGCTCACACAATATCAGCTTCTCATTGCCTGCAGCAAATACATACTCTGCCGAATACAACAACTCTTCAATTGTTCCGGAGATGCCGCGTTTGATCATCACCGGTTTATCTACTTTACCGAGTTCATCGAGCAGGTTGAAGTTTTGCGTGTTCCTCGCTCCCACCTGGAACGCATCCACATACGGATACATTTCGGCGATCTGGCTTACCTGCATTACCTCGCTGATGATCTTGATACCGGATCTCTTTGCGAGATCATACCACATCTTGAGTCCATCCACACCAAGTCCACGAAAAGCATACGGAGAGCTGCGCGGTTTGAAAACACCGCCACGCATGATCTTCACGTTGTTCTTCACCAGGTGATCGATCGTAGCCTTTACTTGTTCTTCTGTTTCAATAGAACACGGACCGGCCATGATTGCCAGTGTGCCATCGCCGATCTTAACGCCGTCGCCAAGATCCACACTGCTCCGGCCAACCTTCCATTTTCTTGAAACCAGCTTGTAGTCGTCGGAAACGCGGTGGATGTCGGCGATACCTTTCATGTATCCCAACTGGCGGATGTCGAATTCCTTTTTGCCGATGCCTACCAGGTAAGTGCCGTGTTGCGTCTTTACTTCGGTAGCCTTGAATTCGAGCGACCGCATTTTGTCGGCGATCGAAGTCTTATCGGCTTCGTTGATGTTTTTCTCTAACTGTACTATCATGACTTCAGTGCACTTACAAATTCTCTCACGTCATCTTCAATGTTCGTCGAGTCTTTCAGCATGCTGACAAAAGCACTACCTACAATAGCCCCGGCTCCGTATTCAGACGCTTGCGAGAATGTTTCTTTATTCGAGATCCCGAAACCTATGAGGAACCGGTTCTTCAACTTCATTTTCTTTAATCGATCAAAGTACTGCAGCTGCTCGGGTGCAAACCCCGACTTCGCTCCCGTTGTACTGGAGGCCGATACGGCGTAGATGAAACCATTCGAGAGCCTGTCGATCTTTTTGATGCGATCATCGGAGGTTGTCGGCGAAATGAGGAATGTCAATAACAACCCTGCTTCTTCGAACACCTGCCTGTATTCTTTCTCATATTCAAACAAGGGCATGTCGGGCAATATTACTCCGTCTACGCCGGCAGCGGCTGCATCTTTGGCGAACTTCTCAATACCATATTGCATCACGGGATTGAGATAACCCATGAGAATGATCGGAAGCTTTACAGTCTTACGGATCTCTGTTACCTGTTTAAGGATCCGTGCCAGTGTGATCCCATTGTCAAGAGCGACTTTATTGCTTTGCTGGATCGTAGGGCCGTCGGCCACCGGGTCGGAAAACGGGATCCCGATCTCTATCAAATCGGCGCCGGCCTTTTCGAGACTCACAGCAACAACAGAGGTATCGTCGATCTTCGGGAAACCGGCGGTATAGAAAACAGAAAGTAACGATCCTTTCTTGCCTCCAAAAAGTTCTTGTAGCCTGTTCTTCATATTAATACTTACCCCATTTGATATAACTCTCGAGATCTTTATCGCCGCGACCCGAAACATTCACAACAACAACATCATCCGGATCCAATTCGAGCTTCTTCAATGCTGCCAGCGCATGTGCCGATTCGATAGCGGGAATGATACCTTCCAGCTTCGCCAGTTCAACGCCTGCTGTCATCGCTTCATCGTCGGTCGCACTTAAGAACTGCACGCGGCCAACATCGAACAAATGCGCGTGCATCGGGCCAATGCCAGGATAATCCAGTCCTGCAGAGATCGAATACGGTTCAATTACTTGTCCGTCTTCTGTCTGCATGAGATATGTTTTGCTTCCGTGCAACACACCGGGCTTGCCAAGTGCAAGCGTAGCAGCCGACTCACCAGAGTCAACACCTTTGCCCGCTGCTTCCACGCCAACCAGGTTCACATGTTCGCTATCGAGGTAATGGTAGAATGCACCGGCGGCATTGCTTCCACCACCAACACAGGCGATCACGTAATCGGGAAATGGATTGCCGGTGGCTTCGGTGAGTTGCCACTTCATTTCTTCACTGATCACCGATTGGAATCTTGCAACCATGTCGGGATATGGATGTGGTCCCACAACAGAACCTATGATGTAATGCGTATCGGTCGGGTTGTTGATCCAGTGACGCATCGCTTCGTTGGTTGCGTCTTTCAGAGTCATGTTGCCGCTCAGTGCCGGCACTACTTTCGCACCGAGTATTTTCATTCGCTCTACGTTCGGCCGCTGACGTTCGGTATCGAGCTTGCCCATGTACACCACACAGTCCATGTTCATGAGGGCACACACGGTTGCCGTAGCAACGCCATGTTGACCAGCGCCTGTCTCCGCAATGATCTTCGTTTTCCCGAGACGCCTCGCGAGTAAGATCTGTCCTATGGTGTTATTGATCTTATGGGCTCCCGTATGACAAAGATCTTCGCGCTTCAGGTAAACTTTGGCCTTGTATTTTTCCGACAGCCTGTTAGCATAGAACAATGGCGTTGGCCGGCCCGCATATTTTTCGAGCAGGTATACAAACTCTTTTTTGAAATCATCGCTGTTGATGATGTCGAGATACTTCGTCCGGAGCTCTTCCACGTTGGGATAAAGCATCTCGGGAATGTATGCCCCTCCGAATCTTCCGTAGTAACCGTTTTCGTCTACTTCAAACATATATGTTCAATGTTCAGTGTTCAATGTTCAGTGAAATGACCTCTTTTATCTTTCCAATGTTCTTCACCCCAGGCGAATCTTCAACACCACTATTCAAATCGATGGCATAAAGATTCATCCCTTTTAATGTGCCAAGATCTTTCAGGTTTTCTGCATTCAGTCCCCCACTCAAAAAGAAAGGGATCTTTTGGTCGTACTCTCTAAGTTTATTCCAGTTGAATGCTTTCGCATTTCCGCCGTAGTACTGTCCTTTCGTGTCGAATAAAAAATAGTCGACCTTATAATCTTTCGTCTTCGCAAAATCAAAATCATCATCAATCGAAAATGCTTTGATCACAGTAAGTCCTTTGTCTTTCAATTCCTGGCATTGCGCCGGCGTTTCATCGCCATGCAGCTGTACAATGCTCACATCCTTCTCCAATATCCTTTCGGTGCTTTCGTTTACAAAAACGCCGACTGCGTTTTTTACCGGGATCTTAAAATCAGTCCCGACAAATCTTGGCGACTTCTCATAAAAAATAAAACCCATATAGTCAGGCTTGAGTTCCGCAACCGCCCTTATGTTGGCTGCATCTCTCATCCCGCAGATCTTGAGCTTTATCATCTGATCTGGCGAATAAAATCCATGGCTGCCTCTTCGGGTCTGCCGTGTTTCATAAACGTCTCACCGATCAGGAATCCTTCGTATCCAACTTTCTTCAACTCGGCAATCACTGCAGGGTCCGATAGCCCGCTTTCCGACACCTTCACTTTACCTGCCGGTATCATCTGGGCCAATCGCTTCGAAACATCTATGCTCACTTCGAAGGTCTTCAGGCTCCGGTTGTTCACGCCCACCAGGTCGGAATCCACGCCCAACGATCGCTTCAACTCGTCTTCGTCATGCACCTCCAGCAACACCTCGAGTCCTAACGAATGAGCAAACGCCGCTAGCTTTTCTGCGGTCTTCGGCTCCAATACTGCCGCAATCAACAGGATCGCGTCGGCACCGATCGACTTCGCCTCGATGATCTGGTATTCGTCTATCGTAAAATCTTTTCGAAGTATGGGGCAAAAGTTATACTTCCGTGCTGTCGTAAGGTCTTCGTTACTTCCTCCGAAGAATTTGTTGTCCGTAAGTATCGACAATGCCGACGCTCCTGCCTGCATGTAGCCTATCGATGTGCGTTCTACCGAAACGTTTTTATTTAATACACCCTTCGATGGGGACTTGCGTTTTATCTCGGCAATCACTCCCGATTTATCGGGACGTTGAATGTATTTTTTTAAAGAGACAGTCGGTGATCCGAAATAGATACTTTTCTCAAGAAGCTTTACAGGGTAAAGAGACTTGCGCTCTTCGACTTCTTTACGCTTATGTTCAATTATCTGGTCCAGTATGTTCATTGCATTAATTTTTTAAATGCAGCCAGCGCTTTTCCTGAAGCAAGCGTCTCTTTTGCAACTTCAACACAATTCAAAAGCCCCCGCGATCTCTCGGCTGCATAAAGTGCCATCGCTGCATTCGCTGTCACCACTGCATTCTGCGCTTCTGTTCCTTTTCCTTCCAGTATCGTCATAAAGATCTTCGCCGATTCTTCCACGGTCTGCCCTCCTTTTATCTGGTCGTATTCCAATTGCGGCAGGCCGAGATCTTTCGGAGTCGCGATCTTCTCCCCTTCGTTGAAAAAATATTTGAACGGGCACGTCAGCGATACCTCGTCGTATCCTTCCAGCGAATGGAGTATCAAAAATTGTTTGTCGGTGTTCTGGTACAAATAACCGTACTGACGTGCGAGCTCTAAACTAAACACACCAACAAGCTGACGTGTCGGGAACGCAGGATTTACCATCGGACCGAGCATGTTGAAAAATGTTTTCACACCGAGCTCTTTACGGATGGGTCCCACGTTCTTCATCGCCGGGTGAAACAACGGTGCATGCATGAAGCAAATGTTCGCCTCATCAAGATTACGTTTCAGCGTATCGATATCGTTCGTGAATTTATATCCGAAGTGTTCCAGTATGTTCGACGACCCGCTTACACTCGACACGCCGTAGTTTCCGTGCTTTGCCACGGGCTGCCCGGCTGCCGCCACCACGAACGACGACAAAGTAGAGATGTTGAAAGTGTTCTTGCCATCACCGCCCGTTCCGCATACATCCATCACGGGCTTATCGAATTTCACCGGTATGCAAAGTTCCAGCATCGCATCACGAAATCCCTGGAGTTCGTCTATCGTAATACTCCGCATCATGTATATCGTCATGAATGCGGTGGTCTGGCTTTGATTGTATTTGCCACTCGTAAGATCGACCAGCACCTGGTGTGCCGTTTCTCTCGTCAGCGACCGGTGCTCTATAAGCTCATTCAGTATCTGTTTCATTTCAATGTTCAATGTTCAATGTTCAATGGTTAATGGTTAATGACTAATGTTTCAGCCAATTCGCAATCATCTTTGGTCCTTCCGTCGTCATCACCGACTCCGGGTGAAACTGAACTCCCTTCACGTCATACTCCACATGCCTGAGCCCCATGATAAGTCCTTCTCCGTTCAGCGCCGTTATTTTTAGTGAAGACGGCACCGTTCCCGGTTTCACGGCCCATGAATGATAATGCGTTGCGTCGAAGTTATTTATCACACCATCAAAGAGATATTCGTCCTTATCCTGGATCTGCACTTTAGAAGTAACGCCATGAAGAACTTTAGGAATGTTGAACAACTCTGCTCCGAATACCTCGCCTATCGCCTGGTGTCCAAGACAAACGCCGAGTATGCTTTTCGATTTCGCATATTCTTTGATCAGCGGCTTCAATATTCCGGCTTCGTCGGGAATTCCAGGGCCTGGCGACAGCATGATCTTGTCGTAACGCTTCACGTCTTCGACAGCGATCTTATCGTTGCGATAGATGTCGGGTGAATGACCGAGCTCACGAAGAATGTGAACAAGGTTGTAAGTAAAAGAATCGTAATTATCGAGTACCAGAATCTTCATATCCTTTCAGCTAATTCGATGGCCGTTCTCAACGCAGCCAGTTTATTATTCACTTCCTGTAATTCACTTGCCGCTTCCGACTTCGCAACAACACCAGCACCAGCCTGGTAAGTCAGCTTGTTGTCGTGACTCAGGAATGTTCGTATCATGATTGCATGGTTGAAACTTCCGTCGAAGCCGATGAAGCCAATCGCACCGCCGTAGTAGCTCCTGTTTATATTTTCGTAGCGTTCGATCAACGTCATCGCCATGTGTTTCGGAGCGCCGGACAATGTGCCGGCCGGGAATGTGTCGGCAGCTATGTGCACCACCGACGAATCTTTATTCACCTTACCGGTAACTTTCGAAACGAGGTGAATGACGTGCGAATAAAATTGCACTTCTTTGAACACTTCTACCTTCACCTCCGATGCGTTGCGGCTCATGTCGTTCCTTGCGAGGTCGACCAGCATAACGTGCTCCGCATTTTCTTTCTCGTCGGCCATTAGTTTCTCTGCAATGAGCTGATCTTCCTGGTCGTTGCCCGAGCGACGAAACGTTCCGGCTATCGGGTAGATATTTGCGTGACCGTTTTTTACCTGCAGTTGTGCTTCGGGAGAAGAACCGATGAGCTTATAATTGCCGTAATCGAAATAGAAAAGATAAGGCGATGGATTTACAGAACGCAGCGCACGATACACGTTGAACTCGTCGCCCTTGAAACCACATTCGAAGCGTCTTGATAAGACGATCTGGAACACATCACCACGATAGCAATGTTCTTTGCCCTTGTTGATCACATGCAGGAATTCGTCGTTCGTGAAATTCGATCGCTCTTCACCGTCTCTTTTGAAAGGATACGTTGCAAACCGGTTGCTGAAGATGATCTGTTCAAGCTTTGGAAGACTGATGCCCCCGTTGTTGCCAAAGTTGTTTTCGAATAAACTTAGTTCGTTCGAGAAATGATCGACAACGATCACGTAACGATAAAGCTTATACACCATGTCCGGGATGAGGTCTTCTCTCTTCGCGATCTTCACGTCTTCGAAGAACCTAACGGTGTCGTAGGAGATGTAACCGAAAAGCCCATTGCTCACGTACTTACTCGAGACTGATTCGTCAGGCTCGAAAGAATTCCGGAACCCTTCGAACTGATCGGCGAGGTTGGTGATCTTTTCAGTAACCACAGTTCCGTTGGGAAACGACTGTTCGATCTCATCGCCTTTCACAACAAACGACGCCAGCGCATCACAACAGATCAGCGAAAGGCTGTTCTCATGCCCGTGATAGTCGGAGCTCTCAAGCAGTATGCTCCCGGCAAAAACATCCCGCAGTTTTAGATATATGTTCACTGGCGTGAGCGTGTCCGCCAGTAATTTCTTATGCCTTGTCTGAAGTTTGTATTTCATCTTATCACTTAGTTCTTACAACATCTTATAAAACAAAGAAGCCTGCCCCTTTTAGATCGGAGCAGGCTTTTGAAAATTCCCGTTGTTAACAATCAAACAATAGCCGCGTGCCGATCCGATTTAGAACCGTGCCACCACCATGCTATGTTTGTCCTGCTAATCATTATAAATCTTAAAGTCTTATGCTTCTGTTTTCTTCTTCACTACGCGACGAGGCTTAGAAGGCGTTGCGCCAGCAGCTTCATTCTTCTTGGATGCAGCCCTTTTCAATCTTGCCTTAATTGCCTTGCGGTTTCTCGACACACCGTAAGAACCTTTGGTGCGCTTTCCTTTTTTGGATTTTTTGTCTCCTCTTCCCATTCATTTAAAATTGAGATGGCAATATTAGTGACGGGGTTTCAAAATACCAAATAGTAGTGGAAATTTGCAGCGTCCGCCGTAGCATCGAAGGCGGACAGATATGGCAAAGTCTAGCTCCAATATCGTTCACCAGTATTACAAGAAAGAAGACCAGGAAGGCAAGTCGCTTCTTAAAGTCAATCCCATCCTGTTTACTGCCGTGGAGATCGTTATTCCTGTGAATGGAGAACCCGAAACTGAAGAAGTAGAGTTGTCGGCCGATTTTGAAGCTATGCTGAAGGACCAGGGGTATCTGCCCTGCAACCCGTTCGAATTCAACCTTTACCTGAACGGGCTGGTTTAAAAAAAGAGGCAAGCCGAACATCGCACCGCTACAACCGCCTACCCTTGCTACCTTCCGGTCCTGGGGGAGTTCAGCAGGAGCTGGTCGTGCCGACTTGCCAGGTCGCAAAAGTAACAATTAATACTTTCATTGTTATCTTTATCACAAAATCACATTCAATGAAGTTTTTCATCGATACAGCCAACCTCAAAGAGATTAAAGAAGCCTACGACCTCGGTGTACTCGACGGCGTAACAACAAACCCGTCGCTCATGGCCAAAGAAGGAATCGCCGGAGCCGAAAAAGTAAAAGCACATTATAAAGCCATCTGCGACATCGTCGACAATAACGTGTCGGCAGAAGTTATTGCCACGGATTTCGACAATATCATCAAAGAAGGAAAAGAGCTCGCAAAGATCGACGACAAGATCGTTGTGAAGGTTCCCATGATAAAAGACGGCATCAAAGCCATTAAGAAATTCAGCAGCGAAGGTATTCGCACCAACTGCACACTCGTATTCTCAGCCGGCCAGGCAATCCTCGCCGCCAAAGCAGGTGCCAGCTACCTCTCTCCTTTCATTGGCCGTCTCGACGACATTGGCCAGGACGGTCTCGAACTCATCGTTCTCATCCGTCGCATCTATGATAACTATGGCTTTGGGACGGAGATCCTCGCAGCGAGCGTCCGTCACACCATGCACCTCATCAAGTGCGCGGAGATCGGCGCCGACGTCGTAACATGTCCCCTGAAAGTGATCACCGACTTGTTGAATCATCCACTGACCGACAGCGGCCTCGCGAAATTCCTCGCCGATCACAAGAAAGCAAACGGGTAATTGATGTTCTCATCCGATCCCGTAGTCACCGTAAGAGAAGCGTCGATACTGCAGGACGATAACACCGTCCTCACGAATATCTCTTTCAACATCGATAAGGGCGAGTTCGTCTTCATCGTAGGTCGTACCGGGTCCGGTAAATCATCATTACTAAAAACTATGTACGCCGATCTTCCCCTTCGCCAGGGCGAGATCAGCGTAGGTGGTTTCAATATCTTCAACATTAAAGGAAACGAGGTGCCGATGCTTCGTCGTAAGGTCGGCATCATATTCCAGGACTTCCAGCTCTTTCCCGATCGCACCGTTGGCGAAAACCTGATGTTCGTAATGAAAGCAACAGGCTGGCGCGAGACCGCCAAAATGAAAGCGCGAATGGCCGATGTACTGATGCAGGTTGGACTTGGCTCTGTAGAAAAGAAGATGCCTCACCAGCTTTCCGGTGGCGAACAGCAACGTGTCGTTATTGCGCGTGCACTGCTCAACGAGCCATTCATTCTCTTCGCCGATGAACCAACAGGCAATCTCGATCCCGAAGTTGCCATCGGCATCATGAAATTATTTCAGCAGATCAACAAGAGCGGAACCGCAGTACTCATGGCAACTCACAGCTACGGACTCATCCGTAAGTTTCCATGCAGGGTTCTTAAATGCGAAAACGGGAATGTGTTAGACTCGAACGTGGAGAAGTTCGAGTTAACGAACGAGGAGTTTTAGATTTCTTTCTGATCCTCGTCGGTCTTACGATGATCTTCCAGCTTTTGTATCTGTTGATTCAGAAGGTCGATCCTGACCAGCATATTTAAGATCAATGCGTCTTTCACTTTGGCGCTGGGGCTCGTCTTCATCTCTTCGCGAAGGACTTCATACATCGCATCCAGTTTTTTTACGTCCTGGCTAAACTGGTCGTCATCATAACCTTCCAGCTTCTCGATCAGCGCAACTTTCTCTGCAATCTGGTCACCGTAGAACATCTCGATGTCTTTGAATTCACTTGCGATCTCTCTTTTAGATACAGCCGGTCGGTTTACAACAAACAGGTATACAGACAATCCAAAGAATATAACAGCCGCAGCACGCCAGATTGATAATGCGCTGATGATAGTCGTTTGCTTACGAGCGATATTCTTCCAAACACGTTCCGACGGTTCTTTATCATCGAACTCATCACGATGCTCTTTTATAAATTTTTCCAGGCTCATATTCCTTTTGCTTCGAGTAGTTCCTTCAATTTCTTCTTCGACCGGTTAAACTGCGACTTCGAGGTAGACTCCGAAATACCGAGTATCTCGCCGATCTCGCTGTGGTCGTAGCCTTCCAGCAGGTATAGCGAGAGCACGGCGCGGTAGCCGTCCGGAAGTCTCCCTATCGCATCGCGCACCTGCGTTACCGTGTAGGGAAAGTGATCGAGCTCATCTACCATTTCCTCCTCTTTCACATCCCATCTTTCGTCGTCCGGGAGTCGTTCTAATTGCCTCTTTTTCAGGTAATTGATTGCCTTGTTGACAACTATCCGTTTAAGCCATGCCCCGAAGGTTGCATCGCCCCGGTAGTACGACAGGTTCCTGAACGCACTGATGAACGCCTCCTGTAGAACGTCTTCGGCCTCCTCTTCATTGTTCACGATCCTGTAGCCCACGTTGTACATGCTTCGCTTGTACAGCTGGTAAAGCTTAAAATGCGCCCCCTGGTCACCCTGGCGGCAACGCTGGATCAGATCCTCATGAATATTTACAGCCTCGGCCGACAAGTCACAATGCTACTATTAAGAAACGACAGGCTTACTGACTGAAGGTTGCTTCGTCAGCACTATTTAGTTTTCTCCAGGTTCTGCTTCGCAAGCACAAAATCGGGTGCCAATGCCAGCGCTTCCGTAAACGCCTTTTTCGCACCAATCTTGTCGCCCTGGTCAAGCAACATCAAACCCTTCAGGTTAAGAACAGGCACCTTCATGGCATACTCTTTCGAAGCACCTTTGGCGTCCTGGAATGTAGCCTTCTCATCCTTGAGCTCCGGCTTACCCATAATAATGTCGATGCTCGTGGCACATTCGGCAAAGCGCTTCAATTGATATTGAAGGAACGCGATCTGGTAGAGTGTCCTTATGTTGTTGTTGATCAGGTACAGTGATTCGTAGCTTTCCAGTGCCTTCTCACCTGCACCCAACTGTTGAGCCGACGTAGCCGCCATCTCGAGGTAATCTACATTCTTCGGCTGGCGACGAAGGAGATCCTGTGCAATCAGCAACGATGATGCATACTTTTGTTCAGCGTAATAGAAATAGCCGAGCTCGGCAATCAAAGAGTCATAACCAGGGTTCTCCACGATGATGTCGAGCAATGCGCTCTTCATCAACTCTGCATCGTTCCATCGTTCTGCGGTTGCATACTTGCGAAGGAAGTGCTCGGTAAGGATCTGCGATGCGCTCGGGATCGTATCTGTTGGTTGAGCCTGGGTCTGTTCTTGCTGGGGAGGAGTTTGCTGCTGTGGCGCCTGTTGTTGTGTGGTAGCAGGCTGTTGTGCCGGTTCTTCTTTTCCTTTTTTCTTTTTCTGTGCGAAGCCAGCAGTGCTGATCAGCAACATAAGAATCACGATAAAACGCATGACTATTGATTTAGATTTAATTGAGTAACGGGTATTCCTTTTTCATGTGCCACCTGGATCATGTACTGGATCGCTTCTTCGCGATCGTTGCGGATCACTCCATCCAAAATAGCATCTTTTATTTGTTCTTTGATCTCTCCCACGATCGGTCCTGGCGTGAGCGACAACCACTTAATGATCTCGTCGCCGCTTACCGGGGGCTGGAAATTTCTTACGCGATCCTTCTCTTCCACCTCTCCCATTTTCTTCTCCACCAGGTCGAAGTTCTTCAGAAACTTGCTGACCTTATCGTTGTTTTTCGATGTGATGTCAGCGCGACATAGTTTCATCAGTCCATCGATATCTTCTCCTGCTTCGAATAACAATCTTCTCACAGCCGAGTCTGTTACTTCGTGCACCAATGAAATAGGCCGCAGGTGTAGTCTCACCAGCTTTTGTACGTAAGCCATCTGCGCTCCCATCGGCAGCTTGAATCTTCTGAAGATCCCCGGCACCATTCGTGCTCCGCGGTCTTCGTGACCATGGAAGGTCCAGCCATGGCCCGGCTCGAATCGTTTGGTCGCAGGCTTCGCAATATCATGAAGTATCGCGGCCCACCTTAGCCAAAGATCGTCCGACATCTTAGCTACGTTATCGAGCACCTGCAGTGTATGAAAGAAGTTGTCCTTATGCGCATGGTTATCTACATACTCCACCCCATGAAGAGCGATAAGCTCCGGGAAGAAATATTTCAACAGGCCGCTATGGAACATCAACTTAAAACCATACGATGGCACCGGCGAGAGGATGATCTTATTCAACTCTTCCATGATCCGCTCCATCGACACGATCTTCAGTCGTTCACCATTCTTGATGATCGCATCGAACGTTGAAGCTTCGATGTCGAAGTTCAGCTGCGATGCAAACCGAACTGCCCTCATCATTCGAAGCGGGTCGTCCGAAAAAGTTATGGTTGGATCGAGCGGGGTCTTGAGCATCTTCTTTTTGATATGCCCCATGCCGTCGAAAGGATCGATGAGCTCACCGTAGTTTTCTTTGTTAAGACTGATCGCCATCGCGTTGATGGTGAAGTCGCGTCTCAGCTGATCATCTTCCAGCGTTCCATCTTCCACGATCGGCTTGCGCGAATCGCTTCGGTACGATTCCTTCCGCGCTCCAACGAATTCGAGATCGGCATCGCCGTAAGGGACCATGGCCGTGCCGAAGTTCCTGAACACTGTGGCCTGCACATTACCGAGCCGCTTCGCCACAGCTTCGGCCAGCTCTATACCGCTGCCAAGGCACACAAAATCGATGTCCTTCGAAGGTCTTTTCAGGACCAGGTCGCGCACGAACCCACCCACAATAAACGACTGATAGCCAATGCGTTGTGACACGTCGGCTACAGTTTTAAATACTGGGTTTTTTGAGAGTTCGTCGGAGAAGTTCATGCATGGGAATAACACCCTAAAGGTACATAACTCTCACGGAAGGCAGGGAAAGCACAGAACTTTTGCTCTTCAGTGTTTTCTGTGCTTTCAGTGAGAAATTAGTTTTTCCAGAAGTTAGGCTTCTGATGGAACGTGGGACAAGGGATCAGCTTATTGTGCTTCTTCACCTGGCGGGCAATGGGCTTCGCAACAAACTCGTACACGAGGCTGATCTCGTGAGCTCCCCCTGCCTGTGTCGACAATGCCGACACGTTGAAGTCGTAGCTGTAACCTATGTTCAGGTTCTTCAGATACAAGCCCATGGTAAAGATCAACGCATCCTGGTTGATGGTTCCAATCACGTTTTCCTGGAAAGGCTTACCACGATACCAGATACCGATAGACACCGGGTCGATGTGATAGTTCACACCAAGATCCAACTGTGTGATCGGTCCCTGGATGCGGTAGATGAACGAAGGCGTGATGTATGAGATCTTTCCTACGGTCTTCGGTCCATTGTACAAAGGTATTCTCGCACCACCATGAATAGTGGTCTTCATTGGCAGGCGCGATGTGCTGTTCAATATCGAAAGGTTGGGTGTGTTCATGTGCGCGAACGACGCGCCTAACCACAAGGTGCGGCTATAGAAAACGAAGCCCGAAGTGAAATCGAAATACTGTTGATTACCAAGCCTGTTAACATCGGGGTCAAGTGATTGACCATTGAACTCGAGACCATCACCAAGACGAAGCTTCGTGCGATCCAATCCATTGATACCATAACCGAATTGAAGACCCGGTGAGAAGACGAGCTTGTCGTTGATACGAACCTTGTAACTGTACAACAACGCAGCAGTGGTTGTCCTCCATCCTGCCGATCCCATCTTATCGGTTGTGGCCATGATACCAAAACCGCTCTTGAGCTCATCTACCCAGATGTCGTAGCTGGCTGCCGTTGTTACGAAAGCCTGCGGGAGATTGGGCCACTGTATGCGCTGATTCAAAACGAACCTCTGCTGTGGTGTTATCCCGGTAAAGCCGGGATTCAAATACAGCGGCGCCTGGTAGTACTGTGAGAACTGCGGATCCTGTGCAAATGCCTGGGTCCCTATCAGTCCAAGAATCACAAAAAATAAAAGTCTCCTCATGCGTCACTAAAAAATTGCCATGTTACCTGATCATCGTTATATCGCCCACTTGTGTGGTTCGCTGTCCATCGGACAATCGCAACGTGAGTTTATACACGTACACACCGGCGGGCATCAGCTTACCATTCTTGTCGTAACCGTCCCAGCCAATGTTTGAGTTATTACTTTCGAATATCAGGTTACCCCAACGATCGAATACCTGCATGTTGAATTCTTCGGCGCCTTTTACCTGCGGCAGGAACACGTCGTTGAACGAGTTAGCTGCTGGGTTGCCACCAGTACTTGTGGACGGCCCGTTAGGGTTCGGTGTGAATGCGTTCGGCACTCTCGTTACACCACCCTGCTTCGCAGTAATCTTGTTCGTCACAGTATCCACGCAAACTGCTCCGTCACCGTGGTCGTTCTTAGCCACCAGCATGATGTCGTAAACGCCTTCGATCTTATACACGTGTGTCGGTTCTTTATCGGTGCTGGTAAAGCCATCGCCGAAGTCCCAGAACCATGGATCTGTTGAGCCCTGGCCGGTCGTGAAGTTATAAGTTATTACTTCCTGGTCGGGTACAAACACGGTAGTCGGTCGCAGGTCGAAACGAGCGAACGGCAGATCGTAGACGATCACGTCTTTCGTAGCGGTCTTCTGATCGCCAGTGAACGAGTTGGTTGTCGTCAACTCAACTGTATACTTACCGGGAGCCGGGATCTTAAACACAGGCAGGTCGGCATTCGACTGCGCTGCGGTACCTGCGGCATCGAGCACGCGCCATTCGAACCGGTCGCCCGTCGAATTATTTTCCGTTACCGTGATATCTGTAGGGTAACAAGCAAACAGCGGAACTACAAGGAAGTCGGCGATCAACGGAGGCACGGCAATGTTGATCGTTTCTTTGTATTGATCGAAGCAGCTTAAGCCTGCGGCTTCTGCCACTGTATTCGTCGCTGTCAATGTTACTTCCTTCGGTCCAGGTGTAGTGTAATCGAGATCGAATGTAGGGCCGGGTACATTCGCCGTTGCCGGGTTAGCATCCAAACCAAACTGCCAGTCGTACCTGAAGTCGGCGCCGTCAACCGGGGCAGAGTCGTTCGTGAACGTCACTGCCGAATGACCACCGATGTACAATGTCGGAGCTGTATGACTGAAGTGTGCATCCACGCCACGATAAACCGTGATCGGCGTTACTACATCCGGTGCAGGACAGTGTCCATTGTTCGATTGATATACAACTTCATACACCAGCGGATTCGATGTGGATGTATTCGGGATCTTAAACGATACGATTGAAGTAGTCTTCACTTCGAGCTCCGAAGCAGAACCCTGTACACGGTAGAACCAGCGGTTGCTTGTAGCACCCTGGGTTGAGTTGGTAAACGATACCTGGTCGTCGCTACAGATCACATCCCTGTCGGCAAACACCGCAGGTGCTACGGTAGGATATATCTTCACTTCAACAACAACCGGTCTCTTGCGGCAACCCGCGAGGTACTTGGTTGTATCAAGGTATGCATCCAGGGAAGCCCTGAACGTCATGGTGCTTCCCGGTGAAGGGTTCAAGTAAGTATGCTTGATCTGCTTGCCTGCAACACTTGTCGCTGCCTGGTAAGCGGTACTGTCGGGACCATCGAGCCACTTCCATTGATAGCTGGTACCTGCAACCTGGTTATGCTGGAATGTTACAGGGAAAGGACTACAGTTGATGTTTGGTCCAACGATCGAGAAATTGTTGTCAACCTCGTCGACGTGAACAGTAACGGTCTTGTTAGGATTTACAGAACAACCAAACTTGTCGGTAACCTTCGTGAGCTTATAAGTAGTAGTGTTAGCCGGACTTACCTGCAGCACGCTGAGGCCACCGAGCTTATTTATTTGCTTCGGAGTTCCATTCTCTTCGTAATCGATCGTCATCAGGGGCAAGCCTGACGGATCCATATACACAAACTGTTTCGCACCACGGCACAGGTAGAGATCTACGGCTGTATTACCATCGATGTCGAATCCATAGATGTCGGCGCTAACCTGCGGAGCAACATTCACCACCATTACAGCATCTGTCTGTGCAGTACAAACATTGTCGATACCGAGACCTGCGTCGATGATAGGGTTATCGGCACCAGGGATCGTGAGGTGTGCGGTAATTGTATACTGTTGTGTTCCGAGGAACGATCCGTTGTTCACGAATGTCTGGTTGATCTGGGTCTGGTTGGCAGCGTTTGGTATCACAGGAAGATCTGCGTTACCTCCGTTGTCAACAGTCCAGTCGAACGTTGTACCAAGGGCAGCAACCGTAGATGTCTGTATTGTATATGGGTTCGGGCTGAGCGTACCGTTGTTACATACATTCGCGGATGTAGGTAAGCTCACAACCTTAGGATTAGGATAAACTGTTACAGTAAACGGCACCGGCGTAGCTGCACACGAAGGTGTGTTGCTGATGTTCGTGGCGTTGAGTATATAGTTCACAACCTGTTTTGTGCCTGTAGTGTTGAACAACACCTGCGAGAAGGCATTGCCAGCTCCGTTCGATTCACCTGAAACGTTTGGCTGCGCGGTGGCAGTCCACGTAACAATGGTTGAACCAGGCGTTGCTGTTTCCGTATCTGTGTTGATCGTTATTGGCGCGAAAGATTCTCCGCTACATATCGCGAAGCTGGCGAACGGTGCGAACACCGGCGTAGGCGATACACCAACAACCACGTCGACCGGTGCAGCCGATGTACATATCGTTGTATTGGTTGCGTCTACGTTCCTCACCTCGAGGTGATAAGTAACAAACTTGGTTACTGAAGCAGAGTTCTGGAGAAGATCGCCGAGGTTGGTATTGTTCGCAACGAGCACGTTGTTCGAAGCGCCGGTGATCTCAGGATCAGGCGTCGACGTTACAAAGATCTTAATACTACCTGTTGTCGGAACGGTGTTCGACTTCAGCAACAATCCAACAGCCGTATTCTCACAAATAGTTTTGCTTGCGATCGGCAGTATCGTAGGCTTCGGCTCTACCCTTATCACTATATCCTGGAAGTTGCCTGTACAGCCAACGCCGTTACTTGCGTTCGAAGCGCGTGGCGTAATGCGATAAGTAACGTCGATCGGGGCATTGGTTGTGTTGATCAATATGTCTGTGATCTTCGTTCCTTCAGCGAGGTTGTTTCCAACTGTCGAGCCCGTGATGCTGGATGCCAGCGTTGCGTAGCTGAATGTCACTGTAGGATCGGTAGGTGCGCCGCTGTATGTAGGCGATACGAACGTGATGTCGATTGCCTGGCCACTACAGATCACAGGTGTTGTTGTAGTCGATGCAGAAATGATCTGCGGTTCAACTGTGAGTGTGATCACTTTTGCAGGTCCGCGACAGCTATTTACGGCAACCGGCGATATAGCAACTACGGTGTAGCTCACCACCACTCGGTCGTTCGTACTGTTCACAAAGCGATCGTTCCTGATCCTGTTGATATCGGTTGTTACACCAAGCGGAGCATTAGCTGCATTGGCAGTAAGACCACCAACAGCAGGACCACCAGGTGTAATGTTGGTTGCACCAACTTTTACGCTGATGATGTCGTAGCGATCGGCGCTTACGCTGGTCGGTGCATTGTCTTGCAGCACGATACCAGACTGAGTGTCGTTACAAACCACGCGATCCAAACCGTCTTTCACCGCAGGCGAAGGATTCACACGAACCACAACGTTTTCGTCGAGACCAACGCAACCATTGGTTACGGGCGCGACCACATACGTTACGTCGACAGGAATATTCGAAGTATTTATCCAACTGTCGTTGTTGATTGCGGTAGAAGGTTTGTTGCTGCCAGTACCTGCATTAGAAGAACCTGCAACGAGACCAGGAGCGCTGATGCTGCGAATGATGAATGATGTTGCGGCAACAGACGAAGGATCCGAACGCAAACTGAATCCGGGGTTCGCTGATATAACAGCGTCGCCAGAACAGATCGCTGCCGGGCTCAACGTGTTGTCGAGATCAGGTTCGGGCAGAACATCGATCGACACCTGTGCGGCATCTCCCGCGCAACCCGTTAAGCTTGCGGCGTTAGAAGAGCTGATGGGTGTGATCGTATATCTCACCTTCACCGTGAAGGGCGACAGGTTAGTGAACACGTCGTTCTTAATGAGGTCGGCAATATCTGCATCTGTCACATGCCTGTTGGTTCCAGGGAATGTGAACGAAGTCGGTGCAGTTGTACTGAATGGTCCGCCGTTGCTGCTGTACTCAATGTTATCGAGACGATATGACTGAGCGCTTACGGAAGTTCCGTTCGTTCCGAGTATGATACCGACGGTGGTACGACTACAAACCGGTGCGGGAGGCGATACGCCCAGCACAGGCTCGGGGAAGATCGTGATCTTGAATACCTGATCGGCGCCGGTACATCCGTTCTTCGTGCCGTTCACGCGAATGTTCGCGATCATCGGAACGCTACCGGTGTTAACCGCTCCTGTGAAGGTTGCAATGTTACCTGTACCGCTCGCAGCAAGGTTGATTCCCGTGTTATCGTTAAACCAGTTGAAGGTTACACCAGGATCTGCATTCGACGTGAATGCTATTGCGGCAATGTTATCACCCGAACATGCATTTATATTGGTGATCGTTGCAACAACAGGCGTAGCCTTGATCGTGATCTGGAATGACTTGGAATTGGCACCCGCGCTGATACAAGAGTTCCTCTCGGCAGTTACATTGATCGTAGCCACAAAATCAGAACCAGTGTTGTTAGCCGGTGCGGTATACAATATGTCTCCGGTTCCTGTCGAAGAAATACCGATCAGTGTATTAGAGTTGGTCCACGAGATCAGTGAACCCGATACGTTGCTTACCAACGGTATGTTGATCGGCTGGCCCGGGCAGAACTCCTTATCCGTTACTGCGGTAACAACCGGTTCAGGATTGATCGTGATACGGAAAGAAACTGCAGGACCGCTGCATGAGTTCTTCGTACCTGTTACCGAAATGTTCGCAGTCATCGGCGTACCAGAAACGTTGGTTGCTGCTGTGAACGAAGTAATGTTTCCGCTTCCGGTCGCTGCAAGATTGATCGCAGCGTTGTCATTCGTCCAGTTGAACGTAACGCCACTGGCAACTACGTTCGATCCGAACGCCGGTACAACGATGGTCTGGCCTGAACAAACTGTGATATCTGAAATCGAATTGACGATCGGCGTTGGTTTGATCGTGATCTGGAAGGTTTTGATGTTAGCGCCCGCGCTTATACATCCGTCCTTTGAAGCACTCACTGTTATGGTTCCGATAATGTCGGCGCCAGTGTTGTTCGAAGGTGCAGTGTAAACGATATCACCTGTTCCACCAGTACTGATTCCAATAGAAGCATTTGAGTTCGTCCAGCTTATCGTTGAACCTGCAACGTTGCTTGTCAACGGGATATTCACTGCATCGCCGGCACAGAATGCCTTGTCGGTAACTGCTGTAACAACCGGCTCAGGATTGATCGTGATGGTGAACACCATCGCAGGTCCGCCGCAACTGTTTTTAGAGGCCGTAACGGTAATGGTACCCGTGATCGGCGCGCCTGTGAGGTTAACAGGAGCCGTATAACCAGGGATATTACCTCCACCCGATGATGCCAGGTTGATCGCTATGTTGCTGTTGGTCCATGCATATGTTTCACCACCTGCAGTGTTCGACGTAAAGTTGATGGTAGGTATCGAAGCGCCCGAGCACACAACAATATTCGCTTGTTGATTGATGATCGGGGTCGGCTTGATCTTGATGTCGAACGTCTTGATGTTAGTGCCGGAGCTCACGCAACCATCCTTCGAAGCCGACACCGTTATCGTTCCGATAATGTCGGAACCACTATTGTTCGCCGGGGTTGTGTAGCTGATGTCGCCCGCGCCAGTTGTACCGATGCCTATCAAAGGATTGGTGTTGGTCCACGAGATAGTAGCACCCGACACATTGCTTGTCAACGGCAGGCTCACGGCAACTGCGGGACAGAATTCCTGGTTAGGAACTGCGGCCACCACAGGTTCCGGATTAATAGTAACGGTGATATCGAATGTTGCACCAACGCAACCAGGTGAACCAGGGCCGATCGGTGTAACATGATACACGATAAGCTGTGGAGAACCACTTACGTTTGTCCAACGGTCGTCCTGGATCTCGGTCGCAAATACTCCATTGGCATTTGTAGGGGATCCGCCGCTTGCAGGCAGGCCTGCTGTGTTGGTGATCGTGATGTTATAAGTTGCCGCCGTTCCCGACACCATGGTGTTCAGGTTAATAGCAGTTGCTGCGTTGCTACATACTGTAACAGGAACGGGAGCTCCGACGGGCTGAGGAAGTACCGTGATCGTAAATGTTCTTGCGGGACCGGAGCATGTGTTCTTTGTTCCGATGATTGAAACAGTTGCAGTGATCGGCGTGGCAGTAAGGTTGAGACCTGCCGTGAACGCTGCGATGTTACCTGTGCCACCGGCAGCGAGACCGACAGCCGTGTTGTCATTAGTCCAGTCGAATGTTACGCCGGCGGAAGCTACGTTCGATCCGAATACAATCGCAGGTATAGAACCACCCGAACAAACGGTGACATTCGATACTGCATTGACGATCGGCGTAGGCTTAATGATGATCGTGAATGTTTTCTTGTTGAGACCGTCGCTTATACAACCGTTCTTGGTAGCCGAGACTTCTATCGTTCCTACAATATCAGCGCCTGTGTTGTTGCCCGGGGCAACATAAACAATGTCGCCTCCTCCACTCGAACCGAGGCCAAGGGCTGTATTGGTGTTGGTCCATGTAATGGTAGCACCTGCAACATTGCTTGCAAAGGGAATGTTGACGGCCTCGCCTGCGCAGTATGTTTGATTTGCGATCGCTGCAACAACGGGCTCAGGGTTAACAATGATCTTGAATGTCATTGGAGGACCAGAGCACGACAACCTAGTTGCCGTTACCGTGATGTTTGCTACCATAGGAACGCCACTCACGTTCACGGGAGCTACGAAAGCGGAGATGTTTCCACTGGCTAATGCAGGTAAGCCAATTGAAGTGTTGTCGTTAGTCCAGTTGAATGTTTCGCTGCCACCGGTGTTCGCTGCGAAGTTGATCGCTGAGATCGATCCGCCGGAGCACACTGTAACATCGGTTACTGTATTGACAATCGGTGTAGGCTTGATGGTGATGACGAACGTCTTCACGTTAGTGCCCGCGCTCGTACAACCAGCGCTCTCGGCAGTCACAGTGATCGTTCCCGTGATCGGCAGACCCGTATTGTTTGCAGGGGCAGTGTAAACAATTGCACCTGTTCCATTGAAACCAAGACCGATAGAAGGATTCGAGTTCGACCAGTTCATGGTAGCGCCGGTCACGTTGCTCGACAACGCTATGTTGACTGGGTCGCCGGGACAGAAAGTTTGATTGGCAACTGCGCTTACAATCGGTTCGGGATTGATCGTTACCGTGAGATCGAACGTTGCACCACTACAAGCTGGTGATCCACCGCTGATCGGGGTAATGTGATACACGATGTCGTGCGGAGTTCCGGTGGTGTTCGTCCACTTGTCGTTCTGGATCTCGGTCGAAAGAAGGTTATTACCATCTGCAGGCGCACCGGCGCTTGCACTCAAACCGGCGAGATTGGTGATCGTGATATTGAACCTGCTGGCCGAAGCGCCACCAGTGATCATCGTATTGAGGTTCACGGCTACTGCAGCGTCGCTACAGATAGCGATCGCATCAGAAGTACCAACGGGCTCGGGAAGAACCGTGATGGTGAATGTTCTTGCAATGCCCGAACATGAGTTCTTCGTACCAATTACGGAGATCGTTGCAACTCTCGATGAGCTTGTCGTGTTCGGTGCCGAAGCAAACGTAGTAATGTTGCCCGTGCCTGAAGCCACAAGGCCGATAGCAGTGTTGTCGTTCGTCCAGTTGAAGGTAACAGCACCGGCGCCGATGTTAGAGCCGAATGCAGGTATTGTTATCGTTCCACCCGAACAAACCGTGATGTTAGAGATCGCATTAACGATCGGTGTGGGCTTGATGGTAACCGTGAATGTTTTCAGGTTAGTACCCGCGCTCGTACATGAATTCTTGCTTGCTGTTACAGTGATCGTTCCAACAATGTCGGCACCCGTGTTATTCGAAGGGGCAACATAAACTACATCACCTGTACCACTTGCACCGACACCGATCAATGTATTAGAGTTCGACCAGCTGATAATTGCGCCAGGCACGTTGCTGGTGAATGGTATGTTTACGCCATCGCCAGGGCAGAACGACTGGTTAGCGATCGCAGTAACAACAGGCTCAGGGTTAACCGTGATCTTGAATGTTGTTACGGGACCCGTACAACCGTTGCGAATTGCAGACACGCCGATATTTGCAACCATCGGCGTTCCCGAAACATTTGTAGGAGCAACAAACGCTGCGATATTACCTACGCCACTTGCCGCTATACCAATTGAAGTATTGTCGTTAGTCCAGTTGAATGTTTCGCTACCACCTGTATTTGCGGCGAATGTTATAGCAGAGATCGAACCACCGGAGCAAACAGTAACATCCGTTACGGTGTTAACGATCGGCGTAGGTTTGATCTTGATCGTGAACGTCTTCACGTTAGAACCTGCGCTTGTGCAACCGCTGGATACTGCCGATACTGTAATGGTTCCGATGATATCGGCGCCTGTGTTGTTTGCAGGGGCAGTATAAACAATATTACCGCTGCCTGTTGTACCCAGGCCTATCGAAGCATTGTCGCTCGTCCAGTTCATCGTAGCGCCAGCTACGTTACTGGTGAGAGCAATATTCACTGCATCGCCTGCGCAGAATTCTTTATTCGTAACTGTTGTTACGATCGGCTCGGGGTTAACAGTTACTGTAAGATCGAACGTAGCACCCGAACATGCAGGTGACCCACCGCTGATAGGTGTAATGTGATATACGACGTCGTGCGGAACTCCTGTGAGGTTTGTCCATTTGTCGTTTTGAATTTCGGTAGCTAACAAACTAGTACCATCCGCAGGCGCGCCAGCGCTTGCACTCAGGCCGGCAGAGTTAGTGATCGTAATATTGAACCTGCTTGCTGCAGCGCCACCAGTCATCATCGTGCTAAGGTTCACTCCTACCGCCACATCGCTACAGATAGCGATGGCATCGGAAGTACCAACGGGTTCGGGAAGAACCGTAATGGTAAATGTCTTTGCAGGACCAGCACATGAATTCTTTGTACCGGTTACGGTGATCGTTGCAACCCTGGGAGAGCTGGTCACATTCGCCGCTGCAGTAAATGTTGCTATGTTGCCTGTGCCTGATGCTACAAGACCGATAGCGGTGTTGTCATTGGTCCAGTCGAACGTAACGCCACCGGCGCCTATGTTAGATCCGAACGCAGAAACGGCAATCGATCCACCAGAACATACGGTGATGTTCGAGATCGCATTAACGATCGGTGTTGGCTTGATGGTGATCGTAAAGCTCTTCGAGTTAGCACCCGTGCTTACGCAACCATTCTTAGTCGCTGTTACTGATATTGTGCCTACAATGTCGGCACCTGTGTTGTTTGCAGGAGCAACATAAACCACATCGCCTGTACCACTTGCACCGATACCTATTGCTGTATTTGAATTCGACCAACTGATCGTTGCACCCGGCACGTTGCTGGTGAATGGTACGTTCACACCGTCGCCAGGACAGAATGATTGATTCGTAATGGCAGTAACAACAGGCTCAGGGTTAACGGTGATCTTGAATGTTGTTACAGGACCCGGGCAGCTATTACGCGATGCTGATACGCTGATGTTGGCGACGATCGCTGTTCCAGAAGTATTCGTCGGCGCTACATAGCCGGCAATGTTTCCGGTACCGCTTGCCGGTAAGCCGATCGTTGTGTTGTCGTTAGTCCAGCTGAATGTTTCACTGCCACCAGTGTTGGCCGCAAATGTTATTGTCGAGATCGCACCACCCGAACATGCTGTTATATCGGTGATCGTATTAACGATCGGCGTCGGCTTGATCTTAATAGTAAACGTCTTCTGATTGGTGCCTCCGCTCGTACATGAATTCAGTGAAGCCGATACCGTGATTGTTCCAGTTATATCCGCGCCCGTATTGTTGGCCGGTGCAGTAAACGTAATGTCACCGGTTCCACTTGTACCAAGGCCGATCGAACCGTTGTTGTTCGTCCAGTTGACGGTTGCACCGGGAACGTTGCTTGTCAATGGTATGCTGACTGCATCGCCGGGGCAGAATTCTTTATTGGTGACGGGCGTTACTACAGGCTCAGGATTAATTGTGATCGTAAATGTCATCACAGGACCTGAACAACTATTCTTTAAGCCGGTTACACTGATGGTTCCAACGAGCGGTGCGCCGGTGGTATTTGCTGCCGCAACAAACGCCGGGATCGGACCGGAACCACTGCCTCCAAGATTGATGGCTGTGTTGCTGTTTGTCCAGTTGTAGGTTACGCCACCCGCAGCGATGTTCGATGTAAATGGTATTGCAGCGATGTTAGCACCGGAGCACACCGTGATATCCGTTACCGTGTCGACGATCGGTGTCGGCTTAATGATAATGGTAAATGTCTTGACGTTCGAGCCGCTGCTTGTACATCCATTAGAGACCGCAGACACGGTGATCGTAGCCGTTACATCGGCGCCGGTGTTGTTGGCCGGAGCTGTTCCTGTAATGTTACCAGAACCTGAAGCAGCTAAACCAATTGCAGTGTTATTGTTCGACCAGTTAAGCGTAGCACCCAACACGTTGCTCGACAACGGAATGCTGATCGCATCGCCAGGGCAGAATGTTTGGTTGGCAACCGTTGTAACGACAGGCTGAGGCCTTACCGTGATCTTGAATGCTGTTGCAGGGCCAGCACAACCATTGCGTGTAGCTGTAACACTAATGTTTCCGACAATGTCGGCGCCAGTGTTGTTCGCAGGAGCAAAATAACCTGCGATGTTACCGGAGCCTGAGCCCGCTAAACCGATACTTACGTTATCATTCGTCCACGCGTATGTTTCACCTCCGCTCGTGTTGGATCCAAATGTCGGTATCGACACAGCGTCGCCGGGACAAACAGTTACGTCCGTTATCGCATTGACAACAGGTCTTGGCTTGATGGTGATTGTAAATGTTTTAATATTTGAACCATTGCTGGTACAACCATTGGCAGTGGCGCTAACAGTAACAGTAGATACTATATCTGAACCTGTGATGTTGTCGGCAGCGATGAACGAAATGTTGCCTGCGCCTGAAGTAGCTACAAGACCAATTGCCGGGTTTGTGTGCGTCCAGTTAATAGTAGCTCCAGCCACGCTGCTGGTCAACGGGAATGATACAGCGCCATTGACTGTTACATTCGGGCAGAAACTCTGATCGGATATTGAAGTAACAACGGGTTCCGGTTTAACGGTAACGGTCATGTCGACCGCAACGCCCATACAAAACGGTACCGACGAAGCAGTGGGTGTTACTGTATAAACGATAGTTCCGTTGGTGCCCGAAACGTTTCTCAGGGGCGGGAAGTGTTCGAGTGGACCGCTTCCGGTGTCATTCACAAAAGCACCAGTAACATTCGAAGTGATCGATTTCACGAACCAGCTGAAATTACTTGGATCGGTGGTCTTCGACTGAAGATCGATAACCGAGCTTGGCTGATCGCCGCTACATATTTGTCCTGAGGACGCTGTTGTAATCGGCGCTGTAACGAGCGTAACGTTCAACGTCGGATAATTCGAAGGACAGCCAGTGATGTTCGTTTCAGTAACATTGATCGTAGTTGAAGGTGTGCTTCCGAAGTCTACGATGATCTGGTAAAGATTAGTACCTGCTGCAGGACCTATGATGGTAGCACCTGAGCCAACAGACCAGGTGAATGTCGAGCTTGCGTTCTGGGGCACAGAGAATACGACACCTTTCTGGAATTTACAGAATGAGTTTCCACCCGATATCGGTACTGTAGGAGGACTTGATGCGGCAGTTATTGACAGAACGTTAGCAACTCCAACGCAGCCGTCTGCGCTCTTCTCAATCACTTTAACCGGAAGCGGGCCTGCCGCTGAGTTGAACTTCAAAAGAATAAAGTAATCTGATGTGAATGGTCCGGCACCGCCACCTGATGTAACACCACCGCCTGCAGCTTCAACACTGAATGCACCAGGAACTTCCCATGAATAGGTTGATCCAGCATGCTGCGTTACTGAATAGAAGAACGGGTTACCCGTTCCCGCGCAGACGTTGGCAGGTCCGATGATAGCATTGGCAGTAGGTGTTGCGTTAACACGAACTGTTACATCCTGGCCCGGTGAGTTATCGCAGCCGTTCGCATGCGTGATAACTTTATATACAACATCGAGAGGTGCAATTGTTACGTTGGTGAGCGTTTCAGAAATGTTTCCGTTTCCTGCCGACGCGCCCTCTGCTATTCCTATAACACTGGCACGCGTCCATGTGAATGTGGCAGTGAGCGGAGTCGTTAATGTGGTTGGAGTATAGTTGAATGTTCCACTACAGATAGCGGGTGGTGTAATCGTGCTACTCAGCTTCGGAGTGGGATTTACGGCCACTCTCACGAGGAATACGGAACCATCACACGTTCCCGCGTGAGGAGTAACGGTGTACACAACTGTTCCGGGACTTGTGGATGTGTTGGTTAACGTCTGGCTGATTGTAGTTTGACCAGTTGCTAAAGTACCGCCGGTGATACCGCCGGGCATGCTTGGTGCGGGCCATGAATAAGTAATGCCGGCAGGAACAATAGCACCCACCGGTGTGGTTCCATTCACAGGAGTGTAGCTAAACGCCGAACCGGTACATATTGAAAGATCTATAGGACCAGTAATAACAGGCGTCGGGTTTACGGTAACCTGCACGGTGAATGTTGCACCCGTGCAACCCGTAGCCCCTGTCGATTTAGGGGTTACTGTGTAGGTGATCGACTGAGCAGTGTTAGTAGTGTTAGTAAGTGTTTCACCAAACGGAGAGTTGGTAAACCCAGGATGGTTGGTTTGACCAGTGATGTTTGTATTGTTGGTCGTAATAGCCCATGCATATTGAGTTCCTGCAGGTACAACCGTTGCCGCAGTAGGCGTTGCGTTAACAGGATTAAGACTCCAAGCCGTGCCGCTACAGATTGTTGGCGTCTGGTTAGGAATTGCGGGCACGGGATTGACCGGCACGCTTATATCAATGGTGTTACCTGTACAGGTGCCAAGAACAGACTTCGGAGTTACCCTGAATACTGCGGTGCGTTGAGTATTTGTTGAATTGGTGAGTGAACCTGCAATGTTTCCTACGCCGTTTGTCGGAATGGTTGTGGTCATTCCATTCAGCGTGAGTGTAGTCCATGTGAATGTACTGTTGACGCTATTGCCACCCACGGCATTAATACTCGTCACCTGCGGATCGACGTTGATCGTGGCTGTTCCGCACACCGCTGGAAGCGTCTGCGCCGCACCAACCGGCGCCGGGTTAACGGTGTAAGTTACCGTTGCCGGCGAAGGACAGGTTGTTGTGTTGTCGCTAACTCTTGCGAAAACGGCAACCGCATTTGTAACAACATAAGCAGTCGGTGTACCGATCGCACCGGAGAATGTTTTTGTTCCTGCATTGTAGCCAGTGAACCATGCAATAGTTACGCTGGGACCAGGATTGATGGATGCGTTAAGTGCTGTGAGATTAACAGTTGCCAGTGTTGGTGTTGCGGCATCGGAGCAAACTGTGGGAGTCTGGTTTGTTGCTGCAGGTAATGGATTAACTGTGATGCTAACGTCTTTGCCGGCGGTATTGAAAGAACAGCCAGCACCCGATGCATCCTGTACCTGATAGCGAAGTACGTAAGTACCGGTTATTGTCGCGTTGAAAATCGGCTTCCGGGCATTTGCATTATTTAATAAAGTTCCGATAGCGCCTGAGCCTGCAGGACCGGATATCTTGGTCCATGCGTCGTTATTAAAAGTGCCTGATCCACCGGATGGATTACCATCGAGATAGAGATCGAACGAAGCACAGACTGCCGGCGTGAGGCTTGTCGAGGTTATTGTAGTCGAAGTAAATCCATTCAGGATGTTGGCGTCGAGCTGGCTTACATTGATGGTGATTGTCGCTGTGTTTGTACAGTTGTTATCATCCTTCGATGTCAGTGTTAAGATGTAAGTACCAGTCTTGTTGGCACCGAGACCTGCAGAGTTGAAGATAGGATCAAGTTCCTGCCTGCGAGACCCGCCAACACCGTCGGTGAGAATAGCATCGAGTTGTACAGTAGTGAGCGCTGCTGCGTTGTAAGTACCAGTCCATGCACGGCTTACGAAGTTACCGTTAAGAAAAGCCTCCGCGGCGTTGATCTGCAGGTTGTTGCCTGCACAGACACTGGAGGGAGTTGCGGTGGAAATGGTAGTCGTCGGTCCTTGCAATGTTAGCGCCGCCGATGCTGACGTTGCAGGCGGGTTACAGGAGCTCGAAGTAACTACAACCTGGTAACGATATCCGTTCATCGCAACGGGAACGTTAGTGAGCGTGAGCGTTGCGCTTGTTGCACCGCTATAAACACCACCGTTACTAATGTTCGTAAATCCAGAGCCGGTATCAACCTGCCACTGATAGGTAAGTGTGGCCTGGCCAGCAGCTACAACAGTATATGTTGTGCTTGCACCAATACAGATCACGCGATCCACAGGCGCAGTTGTGATCGCTGGCTTCGGTTGTACTGTAAGTGTTCTTGTTGTTGAGTTCACTGCGGGCGAGCAGGTTCCTGTTACGACATCACGATACTTGTATCCATTCATCGAGAATGGCACATTGGAAATAGTAAGAGTGGCTGTAGTAGCTCCGGCATAAACACCTCCGTTGGAGATATTAGTAAAACCAGATCCTGTATCCACCTGCCATTGATGGCTATATGGCGCAGTGCCAGCGATACCAGATACGGCGAATGTTGTATTTGTTCCTTCGCATATCGTCCTGTTTACAGGCTGCGTTCCAATTGTTGGAGGTATTAATAAAGAATAGGTGGAACCCGTAATAAGTGTAGGACACGCTGGCACCGTGGTGTATTGGAAGCTTGCAGTAACCTGGCCAGAACCAGCTGTGCCTGCAAGGGTCACCGTTATAGGGTTAATGTTATTTGCCGATGTAAGTGTGCCCACCGCAGCGGGAACGGTCCAATTCAAAGTGGTTGCCCCACCGATCGGGTTAGTCGGAAATGCGAACGTCGTTCCTGCCGGTCGTTCCATCAGGAACTGCTTGCCCGTTGTACCCGGGCAGTCCGCAGTCGGATTCTTTATAGCGAGGTTGGCAAGTGCGGTAGACTCTCTGATCGTTTTCGTAATAGCAACTTTCGGGCTTTCGCAGGCGATACCTGCGGGGTTCGACACGTAGCTTGCCCATACCGTATATACACCAGCATTTGTGCTGCTGAACCCTGGAATACCAGCTGTCATCGTAAGGCTTCCCACACCAGTTCCGCTGGCAGTGTTTGATGTAATGAGAGTTCCAGGGACACCTGCATTATCCTTATACCAATTTACTGTAGAGTTGGGCGCAGCCCCGGTGATTCCAAAGTCCGTTGGTATTACACCATTACAAACTGTCACCGGCGTTCCCGCAGTTGGTGCTGTTGGTATCGTTACGATCTCCACATAGTCGGTAGTTATGCCTACCGGATCGTTTCCCCCAGAATAAGGATTACAAGCATTCCAGTATTGGATCGACACATAAAATCTTTGACCCACAGCCTGGTTGGCAGCCGAGCTCGTGGTGATCAATTCCGAAAGCAGGCCTGAGACGGTTGCGTTATTACTAAGCTGGATCACACCTAGTGGATCGGGGGTGTTAATACCGCCGGCACCGGTAAGAACATATCCACGGGTTATTGGGCCACCAGCGAGAAGGGGATTAGCCGTATATGCCGGCATGAGAGCACCAGTTGTGGTGTTGGTAACCTGCACACCGCCAACGCTGATGTCGGGGATGTTACCCGGTGCGGGAGCATCTATGCTCCCATAAATGAAACGCACCCAACGTTGGCTCACGTTGAGTGGTGTTGCCTGTGCATTAGGTCCCACCGGGAGAGCTGATCCATTACCAATACAGTTAAATGTCGAATTGTCCTGGAACCTCATTCCTACATTGAGTCCGAAACAGACTTTGTCGTTAGTGGTTGTACCGTTGGTTGGAGGAGTAACAGGGTCGAGATTAAGCACGCCGGTGTTCTTGGTATCGACATCATACGAGTCGAAACGGTGAGAGATTTTTACAGTCGAAACTGCACTACCATCATATGTTGCTCCTGCCGTGACGCCCGATGGATATCCGACGGCAAGGAAGTTACAAATGTTAGTATTCGCGCCGTAACTAAAGCCCTGTGTTCCATCACCGACGCCTGTAGTCGGGTTGAACCCAGACCTGTACGTTAAAAGAATACGCGGGTTTCCTGCAACATCCAACAGTTCGTCGCGATACGCAGGGTCGGCTGTTCCATCATCCCGTGAAATGTAACCGGCCAGTGCTGTTGTTGTGTTCGAAGGGTCGCCCCATGAAATATTCAATTTCTGGTCGGCCAAAGTCCACTTGGCGCTGTTGCGGAAGCGCTGGCTGTAAGCGTAAGTCCAACGATAGAAGTTGGTATTAACTGGTGCACAGAAGTCTGTTGCACTTGGATTACCTTCAGAAGAGAATTTAATGTCGCTGGCAATGGGATCACCACCTGCAATACCGGGGTAATAACAGTTATTGGATGTAAGATTAGTAAAAGTGGCAACGGGATTGTTGCTGCCCTGCGTTTTCACGGTGTTACCAGTGTTAACAAACGATATTTTGATGGCCTCACCTGGAAGGGCATACTTTGGGTGAGTGCCGTTTGCCGTACCATTAGCGAGCAAAGAAGCGTCGAATTGCACGGCAATCACACCCAGGCCGGGAAGGGTAGCAGAAACAGTTTGCGGAGTGCCATTTTCAGTCGCAGCCACACCGGACACTTTTACAGAAACGCCGCCAACGGTTACTGTCCATTGATCTGGTGACGTTGAACCAATGACGTTGGGGTTGAAAAAGATCCCTACAACTCTCTGGCTGAGGGTGTGGTGTCGTGGTGACGGGTTTGGACATCCGGAAGTGAGCGGTGCGGCGGTTTGTGAGAAGGCCAGGTTACTGACCGCAGTGAGCAGAATTAATACAAGCCAATACTTAACCAGTTGCGGGGACTCTTTTCTACTCATAGGTTCGGGTGCACAGAGTTTTTCAGCAGGTGGATACGGCAGTGAGCCTCTTTGTAACCGGTCTGAAAAAATTTGTGCGTTCTAAAATTCCCACAAATTCTTCAAAATCTAAATAATTTCAAAGGGTCGGGTTTGACAGCATCCCCATTTCCCTACCTTTGCCCCCGAATTTTTTGACCCTCCCGAATGTCGACCACCTCAAAATACATCTTTGTCACTGGCGGCGTAACTTCATCGCTTGGAAAGGGGATTATCTCCTCATCTCTCGGTAAACTCTTGCAGGCCAGGGGATTCACAGTGACGATCCAGAAGTTCGACCCGTATATTAACATCGACCCAGGCACGCTTAACCCATATGAACATGGCGAGTGTTACGTTACCGACGACGGCGCCGAAACCGACCTCGACCTTGGTCACTACGAAAGATTTCTTAACACGCCGACATCACAAGCCAATAACATCACTACCGGTCGCATCTACAACAATGTGATCACAAAAGAAAGAAAAGGCGAATATCTCGGCAAAACCGTGCAGGTAGTGCCTCATATTACCGACGAGATCAAAAGGAACATTCACCTCCTCGGAGAAAACGGCCAGTACGATTTCGTGATCAACGAAGTCGGCGGATCGGTGGGTGACATCGAATCGCTTCCCTTTTTGGAAGCCGTACGCCAGGTGCGGTGGGAACTCGGCGCCAACAACGCCCTCGTTATTCACCTTACCCTTATCCCCTACCTCGCCGCTGCAAAAGAACTTAAGACCAAGCCCACACAACACTCTGTAAAAGAACTTTTGTCGTACGGTATCCAGCCCGATATACTCGTGTGCCGTACCGAGCATCCGCTTCCCATGGAGATCCGAAAGAAGCTGGCGCTGTTCTGCAACGTGAACCTGAATTCGGTGATCGAAGCAATCGACGCTGACACAATTTACGATGTTCCGCTACTAATGAGAAAAGAGAAGCTCGACGAACGCGTGCTCTCGAAACTCAAGATGGTTACCAAGCAGGAACCCGAGCTCGAACAATGGAAGACCTTCCTCGGAAAGTTGAAGAACCCGATCGACGAGGTGAACATTGGCCTTGTTGGTAAATATGTTTCGCTTCCCGATGCCTATAAGTCAATTGCGGAAGCATTTATTCATGCTGGTGCGCAGAACGATGCGAAGGTCCGACTGAAGTGGATCTCCTCGGAAGAGATCAACAAAGACACTGTTGAAGGTATCCTTGGTGGACTGCACGGTGTACTCGTGGCACCTGGCTTCGGCGAACGCGGACTCGAAGGAAAGATTGCTGCAATTAAATACGTGAGAGAGAACAAGATCCCGTTCCTCGGGATCTGTTTGGGAATGCAGATGGCCGTAGTAGAATTTGCCCGCAACGTTATGGGTCTTGCAGAAGCAAGCACCACCGAGCTGAATCCCAAAACAAAGTATCCTGTCATCGATATGATGGAGGAGCAAAAGAAGATTACAACAAAAGGCGGAACGATGCGTCTTGGAGCATATACCTGTAAACTGAAGAAGGGTTCGAAGGCTTACGCCGTGTACGGAGACAGCGTTATACATGAACGTCATCGCCACCGCTATGAGTTCAACAATAAATACCTGCACCAGATTGAAGAAGCCGGTATGAAAGCGGTGGGTATCAACCCTGATTCGGAACTGGTGGAAGTGATTGAATTAAAAGATCACCCATGGTTCATCGGCGTGCAGTTTCACCCGGAATTAAAGAGCACAGTACTTAACCCACATCCTTTGTTTGTTGGATTTGTTGGGGCGGCATTGAAGAATAAAAAGAACGACCTATAAGAGATGGATAGAAATTCGGCAATAGGGTTAGCACTCATAGCGGTTATTTTCATAGTCTACATTTATTGGCTTGCGCCAACTCCGCAGCCACAGACTCAGGAAGAAGCGGCTCAACAACAAACGTTAAAACCGGATACGATCCGCAACGAGAACGCAACAACACAGGAAATCCCTGGCGATTCAATTGCCGTTGCATTCGAGCAGGTGGAGAACGAAGACGTTGTTTATACATTCAGCAACCGCGCTTCGATCAACACTGTTGAGCTTCGTAAGTTCAAGACTTACTACCAGAAGCCGTTGTTTCTTGCTACCCCGATCGAGAGCCAGTTCTCGCTGATGGCAACCATCAATGGTAAACCTGTAGATCTCTACAACATTCCGTATTCAGTAAGCAAATCTACCAAAGGCGACAGCACTGTAGTTACTTACACAGGCGCTGTTGATAATGCGACGATCATTCATACTTACTCGATACCAAAGTCAGGTTACGAGATCCGTTACTTCCTCGAAACGAAGAACGCTGTCTTCGGTGGTAACCTTACTTACACATGGCACGACAACGTGCGTTTACAGGAAAAAGCTATCGAAGACAGTCGCGCGAAGACCACTGCCAACTGGTATTCAACAAACAATGGCTTCGATAATATTTCGGAGACAGCGATGGGTCTCGAGAGCGAGAATGTAGTCGACCCGATCCGTTGGGCTTCGTTCCGTCAGAAGTTCTTCGTTGATGCGATCATTGCCGATAAAACTTTCTCGACAGGCGACTTTACAACTTATGTTCCTGTTGATACGGCGCATGTAAAAGATGAAACGATGAAGTTGTCGCTTGCATCGGCCGACATTACAAACAGGGCCGCTGGTTTCAGATATTATTTCGGTCCGAACGATTATCGTGTGCTTAGTGATATCAAGAATGTTGAATCATTCCAGCGCAACGTTTATCTCGGATGGCCGCCGGTGAAGTGGGTAAACCAGTTCATCATTCTTCCCATCTTCCATTTCCTCGAGACATTCGTAGGCAACTATGGTGTGATCATTATGATCCTCGTGTTTGCTATCAGGTTGTTGCTCACACCACTCTCCTATTCGTCGTATCTCGGTATGGCGAAGATGAGATTGCTGAAGCCGGAGCTCGACCTCATCAAGGAAAAGAACGGCGACAACATGGCGCAGGCACAACAGGATCAAATGAAGTTGTACCAGCAGGCCGGTGTAAATCCTTTCAGCGGATGTATTCCTTTGTTGCTGCAGTTGCCGATACTTCTGGCAATGTTCTACTTCTTCCCGATAAGCATCGAGTTTCGTCAACAGCATTTCCTGTGGGCCGAAGATCTTTCGGCGTATGACTCAATCGCGCACCTGCCGTTCTCGATCCCAGGTTATGGAGACCACGTGAGCTTGTTCGTTTTATTGATGACTGCATCTACGTTGGTATCAACATGGCAGAACAACCAGGTGAGCTCGGTAACAGGCCCTATGAAGTCGGTGTCGTACATCATGCCTGTTATATTCCTGTTCATATTGAATAAGTTTTCGGCAGCACTCAGCTTTTACTATTTTGTGTCGAACGTATTCGGCTTCCTGCAACAAATGATCATTCGTCGCTTTGTTGACGAGGAAAAGATCAAGGTGGTGATGGAGGATCATAAGAAGAAGATGGCGAGTGCCGCACCGGGCAGTGGGAAGAAGTCGAAGTTTATGGCGAAATTGGAGGAAGCAATGAAGGCAAGTGACGAAGCCAAGAAGAGGAATCCGAAGAAATAATGGGTAAAATAGTAGCTATAGCGAATCAAAAAGGAGGCGTTGGTAAAACAACGTCAGCAATCAATCTTGCAGCGAGCCTGGCGGTATTGGAATTCAGGACACTGCTGGTCGATGCCGATCCGCAAGCGAACTCTACATCTGGCCTTGGTATTAATCCCAAGGAAGTAGAAGCCGGTGTATACGAATGTATGATCGACGGCCTGAACCCGAAAGACGTTATCATCAAGAACGACCTAAAGTTTCTCGATATCCTTCCTTCACACATCGACCTCGTTGGTGCCGAAGTTGAAATGGTAAACATCGAACGTCGCGAAGAGAAAATGCGCGATGCTCTCGCTAAGGTTAAGGACGACTATGATTTCATCATCATCGACTGCTCTCCTTCGTTAGGATTGATCACTATCAACTCACTAACGGCGGCCGACTCTGTGATCATTCCCGTGCAGTGCGAATACTTTGCGCTCGAAGGTCTCGGTAAGCTTCTCAATACTATCAAGATCATACAGACCAGGCTCAACCCTAAGCTCGAGATCGAAGGTATCCTTCTTACGTTGTATGATTCGCGTACATCGCTGGGCAACCAGGTTGTAGAAGAGGTAAGAACACATTTCAAGAACATCGCTTTCAATACCATCATACCGCGCAACGTTAAGTTGAGCGAATCTCCAAGCTTCGGGCTGCCGGCCATCGTTCACGATGCTGAAAGCAAAGGCGCGATGAGCTATCTTAGCCTTGCAAAAGAGATTCTCGAGAAAAACGGTAAATCCAAATAGTGCGAGGGGGCTAACAGGACATGTCAAAGAAGAAAGCATTAGGCAGAGGTTTAAGTGCATTGCTGAGCGACACTCCATCGGGTGAAGATGAGCGTCTCGAAACCGACGTGCCCGTTACAAACGTTACCCAACCCCAACAACCGGCAACAGGCAACCTCAACGAGATCCCACTCAGTGAGATTGAAGTAAACCCATTCCAGCCGCGACAGGATTTCAACCAGGAGCATTTACAGGAGCTCGCCGAGTCCATTAAAGTACACGGCATCATTCAGCCCATAACAGTACGCCGTCTTTCAAAGAATCAGTACCAGCTCATTTCGGGCGAACGACGCTTCCAGGCTTCGAAGCTCGCCGGGTTGGCAATGATTCCTGCCTACATCCGGTCGGCCGACGACCAGCAGATGCTGGAGATGGCGTTGATCGAAAACATCCAGAGGGAAAATCTTAACCCGATAGAAATTGCCCTCAGCTACCAGCGACTCATCACCGAATGTAACCTGAAACAGGAAGAGCTCGGCGACCGCGTTGGCAAGAACAGGACTACCGTTACCAACTACCTCCGCTTGCTCAAGCTCCCACCCGATATACAGGCCGCCCTCCGCGACAGCCGTATTTCTATGGGACACGCCCGTGCGATCGTGAGCGTGGAGAATCCTGATTCACAGCTCTATATCTTTAAGCGAATGGTCAGTGAAGACCTGTCGGTAAGAAAGGTAGAAGAGTTAGCCCGCGAAGTATCTGGCGGCGTGAAAGATGATACGAAGTCAACACCAGTATCCAACACTTCGGGCCCTTCAAGGGAGGTCACCCAGCTTCAATCCAGGCTTTCATCACACTTTGGCACGAAAGTGAAGGTTAACAGCGATGGAAAAAAAGGAGACATCAGGATCCCATTCTTGTCGGTCGAAGACCTCAACAGGATCCTCGATATCCTGAAGCTATGATATGAACACCGTCCTCACCCGGTTATTTTTTGTAGTCATCGTAATCACATCCACTCCAGCTTTCGCGCAGGACTCAACCAGTGTTGATGAGTCGGACACCATTGTGGTGCGCAAGAACGGCAAGGAGATCCCGATAGAAACTTACGCTGCTAAATACAATCCAAGGAAGGCGATGTTGTTGAGCGCTGCACTTCCCGGCCTCGGCCAGGCCTACAATAAAAAGTACTGGAAGATCCCTTTGGTGATCGGCGGATTCGCCGGCCTCGGTTATGGCGTATGGTGGAACCAGGACAGGTATTTATTCTATAGACGGGGATTGTTTCGTGTGCTGAATGAACCCGCGAACCCCACAGTAGATCCAACCACGGGTCTCACTGCATTGGGAAACCAGGTGATCGGTACAACAATTTACTTTCCGGTCGGACAGAATGGCGCGCTGAGCAAAGATGTTCTTCGCAATGCCGTGAATAAATTCAGGCGCGACCGCGATTACATGACCATCATGTGTTTTATCTTTTACATGCTGCAGATGGTAGATGCACATGTTGATGCTCATTTGAAAGAATTCGATCTCAATCCCCAATTGAAAGTTTCAATAGATCCAGGGGTGAACAACGGGGTCGGCTTAACTTTGAAGTTTTAGTATGAACATTCTTCTTGTTGGTTACGGAAAAATGGGAAAGGCAATCGAACAGGTTGCTCTTCAGCGCGGACATAAGATTGCCGGCCGTGTGGATGTTGGAGACACCGATACGATTGCCGGCGGAGCTGATGTTGCTATTGAATTTACTCAGCCCGGTGCAGCTGTCGACAATATCGCGAAGTGTCTTGCAGCAGGTATTCCTGTTGTGTGCGGCACAACAGGTTGGCTTGAAGATCTCGAAGAAGTGAAATCGTTGGTGACGAAGTACGACGGCACTTTCTTCTATGCATCCAACTACAGTCTCGGCGTGAATATCTTCTTCAAAGTAAACGAATACCTCGCTAAGCTGATGTCGAATCAGCAGAACTACCATGTGTCGGTAGACGAAACTCATCATACACAAAAGAAGGACGCGCCCAGCGGAACTGCCATCACAATTGCCGAAGGGATCATTAAGTATTTGCCCTGGAAACATTCGTGGGTAAATGTACCGAACGCACCTTCCGAAAAACTGGTGATCAATTCATTCAGGGTAGATCCCGCACCTGGAACTCACACAGTTAAATACAAGTCGGCCATCGACGACATCGAGATCACGCACACCGCACATTCGCGCGACGGCTTTGCCCTTGGCGCCGTTCTCGTGGCCGAATGGCTTAAAGGCCAACCTGGCCTCGGTGGCCGCAAGGGAGTCTTCACGATGAACGACTTTTTGCCGTTCTGACTTGGGGCAATTTTTTCTTTTATTTGCATCGCTAAAATCCAGAACTCATATGTTGATCTTCGGTATCCTCTGCATTCCAGTATTTGTAGGATTGTTCATGCTGTTCCAGAAAGCAGGCAGACCTGGTTGGAAGGGATTGATACCGTTCGTGAACATCCTTGAGATGCTGAAGATCGCCAACCGTCCGTGGTGGTGGGTCTTCTATATGTGCATCCCGTTGATCGGGCAGATCATTGCGGTCGGTGTAATGAAAAGATTTCTGCAAGCATATCATAAAGACACAGCGGTCGATGTTGTTCTCGCCTGCGTGTTGCCTTTCATTTATTTGCCGTTCCTCGGCTTCAACAAAGATGTGAAGTTCGTAAGCACACCTCCGGACGATAAAGATGCTGTATCTGAATGGAGCGAAGCGATTGGTTTTGCCGTGATCGCAGCAACGTTGATCCGTTGGCTGATCATGGAAGCATATACGATCCCCACTCCTTCTATGGAGAACTCTCTTTGGTTGGTGACTTCTTATTCGTTAGCAAATTTCATTACGGCACACGTACGCCGATGACACCGATACAGGTTCCGCTTACGCACCAGAAGATTTGGTTTACAAATTTCCCGTCGTACGTTGAAAGCATTCAACTTCCATCGTACAGGCTTCCGGTATCAGTCATGTGAAGAGAGAAGATGTAGTTGTCTTCAATGTTCCGGGTTTGAGAGAGAATGAAGGCGTTCTGTATCCTGTCGACCTCAAGATAAATTTCATCAAGCGCTGCGTTGGTATTCCGGGCGATGTGCTCGAGATAAAGAACATGCAGGTGTACGCTAATGGCATACCGTTAAAGAATCCTCCGAAGATGCGCCAGAGCTATTCTGTGGTTACAAAAGAACGCATCAACGAAAAGAATCTCGAGAAGCTTGAAATCGATCCGGATGATCTTGGTGGAGAACCAAGGGAGTTCGGCAAGAGCAGCGTTGAATACATATTCCACCTCGATAGCGCAAAAGCTGCCGAGCTGAAGACTGTTAATTACATTGTTTCCGTTACGCCGGTGCCTGCAGAGCAGGGCCGCGACTTCACGATCTTCTCAAAATCGAAATACGCACCATGGAACCGCGATAACTTCGGGCCACTCACAGTTCCTAAAAAAGGCTGGACAATTCCCGTTAACGATTCGACGCTCGCGCTGTATGGTGAAACAATCAGACTTTATGATCACAACACTGATGTTAAGATCGAAGATGCGAAGCTGATCATTGATGGTAAAGAGCTAACGGAGTATACTTTCAAGCAGGATTATTTCTTTATGATGGGTGATAATCGTCACGACTCTGCTGACTCGCGTTTCTGGGGTTTCGTTCCCGAAGATCATATCGTGGGCAAAGCATTCTTCATCTGGCTGTCGCTCGATAAGTATGCAGGAGTTCTTCACAAGATCAGGTGGAGCAGGTCTTTAATCTGATCGAGTAGTTACCAGTCGATCGGCGTTACATGTTTAGATAACAGGTACTCGTTTGTCTTGCTGAAGTGTTTGTTACCGAAGAAACCTTTGTCGGCACTGAATGGTGATGGATGTGCGGATGCGAGTACGAGATGTTTCGACCGGTTGATGATCTCCCCCTTTCTTTTGGGCGTAAGCACCCCACAGTAAAAACACGATGTTCGACCGCTCGCCTGAGATCTCGCGGATGACGGCGTCGGTAAAATTTTCCCAGCCTTTGTTTTGATGCGAACCCGGCGACGATGCCCGCACGGTGAGAGTAGCGTTGAGCAACAGGACCCCTTGTTTTGCCCAACGTTCGAGGTCGCCATTGGGCGGAAATGGTTTTCCGAGGTCGGATTGTATTTCCTTGAAGATGTTGACCAGCGATGGCGGCATTTTTACGTCGGGTCGTACGGAAAAGCAGAGGCCGTTGGCCTGGCCGGGGCCGTGGTACGGATCCTGCCCGATAATCACCACTTTTACCTTGTCGAAGTCGCAACAATCGAATGCGCGGAAGATCTCGCGGGCAGGCGGGTAAACGGTCTGCATTGCGTATTCATTCCTCACAAATTCAACCAGTTGCAAAAAATACGGTTTACTGAACTCGTCGTTCAGTTTTTCTTTCCAGGAAGGGGCTATTTTAACGTCCAAAACTGTAAGGTTAATTTTTAATTAGGGGCTGTCCCACAACCCTTGTAAAATAGAAAATTTTGATATTTTTGATGTGGATGATCGCCGAAATCACACAAGGTGTTAAGGTAAGTGTTGAGACTGAATATCAACCGTCATATTCAAGTCCCAGCCAGTATCACTATGTGTTCACCTACCGTATCACGATCGAAAACCAAAGTGATTTCACTATTCAACTGATGCGCCGTCACTGGTACATTCACGATGCCGGTTTCCAACCGCGCGAAGTTGAAGGCGAAGGAGTTGTTGGTCAGCAGCCTGTACTCGAACCGGGTCAGTCACACCAATATGTTTCTGGTTGTAACCTGAAGTCGGGAATTGGTAAGATGGTCGGTACGTACCTCATGGAACGCATTGTCGATGGCACCTCTTTTAACGTAAACATTCCCGAGTTCATCATGGTCGCTCCGCTGCGGCTCAATTGATGTCCCGCTTTTTCCAGGTCAAAGCTTTTTTAAATCACTGGCTCGATGCAGTCGAACAACATTCGTTGCATTCCCCTTTCTTCTTCGACTTTTATGATAAGGTCATCATATCGCAATCGGAAGAAGACTTCAGTGCAATAGAAAACATCCGTGGCAATTTATTAAAGAACGATGGAGTATTAACCATCGAGGATCTCGGCAGCGGAAGCGTACTTCAATCCAATCAACGAAAGATTGCCGACATCGCTGCCATAAGCCTCACGCCTGCTCATATTGCACAGATGTATTTCAGGATCTGTCAATACACTGAAGTTCATAATGTAGTAGAGCTCGGAACATCCATGGGACTTACAAGTCTCTATTTCTCCGAATTACCCGAATGCAAGGTTCACACCTTCGAAGGAAGTCACGCCCTGGCGAACGTTGCTCTCACCAACTTCGAGTATCTCGAAAAGAAGAATATCCATCTTATCGAAGGCGACATCGCAACAACATTGCCCCGGTTCTTACAAGACAATCTTACCAAGATCGGCTTCGCGCTCGTAGATGCCAATCATCGTTATGCACCCACCATGCAATACTTTGAGTGGCTGATGAAACGCTTCAACGAGAAAAGTATTATGGTGATCGACGATATCCACCACTCTCCAGAGATGGAAAAGGCATGGAATGAATTGAAGAAGCATTACCTGGTTTATGGAAGTGTTGATCTGTTCCGGTGCGGGATCTTGTTTTTCGAGCCGGGCCTGAACAGGCAGCATTTTGTATGGGCCATGTAAGGGTCTTATATTTACGCTTTAACGCTCACGGAAGGCACGGAACTCACTGAAAAGCAATTTGCAAAGTGTCGTGTTTTCCGTGGATTCCGTGAGAACAAAATGAGTGAACCCACTGCACCCACACCTAAAAAAAATAACAAAGCTGCTGTCGCCATTGCGCTGTTATCGATCGTAGTGATCGTACAGGGCGTTAAGATCTATCTCGACTACAAAGACAGGGAAGCCGTTAAACAGGAACTCGAAGTTACATCACAGAATCTCGAGTCGACGTTAACGCGACTGAACGAGATCAAGGCAGAGCTCGACGACAAGATCCAGAAGATCGAAAAACTGGGTGGCGATGTAACAGAACTTCAGAAAGCCAAAGCCGAAGTGGAAATGGAACTGAAGAGCTCCCGCAAGAGAAGCGAGAAAGCGATTCGTGAACTGAATGATCGCGTGGGCGGCTACGAAGAACTTTTGGTTGCAAAAGACCAGGAAATAGAACGACTCCAGTCGATCAACAAAGAATTGTATTCAGAGAACAGGAATCTTAAGACGAAGCAAAACGTCCTTAACGATTCCATCAATCGTCTTGCAAAAAATAAGAGCGACCTCCAGGCTAAAGTAACCGTTGCTTCGCAATTGAAAGCCGAGAATGTTCTCGTTGCTGCGTTGAATTCGAAAGGCAAAGAACGCGATTCTCCATTCAGGGCGCGACAACTCGATAAACTCAAAGTTGAATTCAATCTCGCAGAGAATCCCGTTGCCCCGATAGAAGGTAAGAAGATCATGATCCGTGTGATCGACGAAAACGGCCAGGCCATCTTCAACGTCGAAAAAGGTTCGGGCACGTTCATGCTCAACGGCAAGGAAGAATTTTATACGGCAGCACAGGAGATCCTGTTCGACAACACCAAACAGAAGCTCACCTTCGTTTACGAGAAAGGCTCGGAATACGCGTCGGGCAACTATACTGTTGATATCTTCACCGACGGTTATAAAATGGGTTCTGCACAATTCTCGGTTAAATAATCCATGCTCATCTATTATTTGTTAAAGTACATGACGCGCCTAGCGTTGATCGTATTCTACCGCAATCGCGTCTTCACGGGTTTCGATAATGTTCCTGCAAAAGGTCCGGTGATCTTTGCATGTAATCATCCCAACTCCTTTCTCGATGCGATGATCCTTGGCGCGTTCCTCAAAAGGGAAACGTATTTCCTCGCGCGCTCCGATGTGTTCAACACACCACTGAAGCTGTGGATCCTTTCGCAACTCAAGATGATGCCCATCTATCGATTGTCGGAAGGCAAAGAAGATCTCGGCAAAAACAAAGACACGTTCGACAAATGTCATGAAGTGTTTCGCAAGGGCGGAGCGGTCCTGATGTTCAGCGAAGGCCTGTGTATCCAGGAGATGAGATTGCGCCCGCTGAAGAAAGGAACGGCACGCATAGCCCTGGAATATTCTAAAGATGGGGCGCCGCTCTCGATCATCGCGACTGGTTTAAATTACATGAAGCCAACCCAATTCAGGGAAGATATCCTGATCCAGATGGACAAGCCTTTCAACGCTGCAGACTTCGCAGCCGAATACAATGAGAACCAGGGCAAAGGCATCCAGTCATTCAACAAAAAACTCCTTGAAGGTTTGCAGAATTCGGTGATCGACATTCACGATAGGCCAAACGAGAAAGCGATCGAACAACTGGTTGAGATCGAATACAATAACGGCGCCGATCTGAAGAAGCTCATCGACGTTGTAAAGCCAACCTATAGCCCCGAAACTCTTACAGCACTTAGAGAATATCGCGCAGCATTGGAAACAAATAAGCTAAGTGATGAGATCGTTGCGGGAAAGAAGACGCCTGCACTGTTGGCAATACCGGCTACGTTTGTTTTCGGATTGGCATTCTGGATGTACCTGGTTCCATTAGCACCAGCATTGAGCATCGTCAACAAAAAAATAAAACTCGTCGAGTTTAAAGACTCCGTGCTTGTTGGCGCGGCCGTTATCTTCACTCTTCTTTTTTGGGTGATAATTTTTATTACTGTTGGGATAACGATAAGCTATTCGATAGCAGCGGCGTTAATCCTTTCTTTTATATTCTTTGGCCTGCTCGCGGGGCCTTCTTATGAAGTGATGCGAACCGTGCGCAATCAAAGCAACCCCAATAAATCAAAACTGGAAACGCTTCGCGCGTCAGTCCTTAACCTTGTTAAGTCCCATTAATCCAACCATCCAGTTGGGCAATGGCTTCTTCGGATCGCGATCGCGGAGGTTGAGATATAATCCAAGCTTCGCCAGCACGGGCACCTTATGAGTTTCCACGAATTCGATCAGCGTACCATCGCGATCTTCCACGTAAGTGAAATGACCAGCAGCCTTACCCATATCGAATGAGTCGGCGCTGTCGACCGTAAATTCGTGACCAACTTTTTTCGCTGCCTCACCAAGTGCTTTCATGTTGCGAACATCGAAACACAGGTGAATGAAACCCATGTCGCCCCAGTTGCGTCCTTCGTAGATCTTTCTTGGCTTATGACCTTCAACTTCGATAAGCTCCACGTAAGGTCGTCCCAATAAACGTCCGAATGCACCGAGGCCGTGATCCTTCGCGGCAATCAACACGCGACGAATCTTTCCGCCTGTGGTATTGAGTTCCTGTAAGTCGGGCGCGTTGTCTTTCACATCGTAAACAACATCGGTAGCGCCGAGGAGTGTCTTATAGAGTTCAAGAGATCTATCGATGCTGCTAACGCCGATGATGGCGCCGGCAACGCCACCGGTAAAGTGACCGTGGGCTTTAAACCAGTCTTTGCTTTCGACTACCTGGAAGAGATTGCCGTCGGGGTCTTTTGTGAAGAAGGTCTGCAGACCGTCGGGGGTCTTGCGGATCTCTTTAGAAACGGCGAAGCCCTTGGATTGGAAATGCCTGAAGGCATCCTGGATCCTGAGGGCCTTCATTTTGGCTGCGTAAATGCCGGTGTCGCCGAGAACGGGCTCGAAAGTGCGGTCTACTGACACTTTGGAGGTGTATTGCCAGATCTCCATGCCTCCGCCGCCCTGCATGTTCATGGCGAGGATGGCGTAGCGGTCTTCGGCTTTTCCGCTGGTGTAGCGGGTCATGAGGTTGGCGCGGGCTGCGTCTTTGAAAACGGGCACGTTCATGCCGAAATTCTGACGGTACCATGTGAATGATGCTTCGGCGTCTTTTACGCCAATGCCGATTTGCTGTACTCCGGAAATGACCCAATTCATGTCGCAAAATGCCTAAATTTCTTTAAAATCACCCTTTTTCGATAAGCCAATTTCTTCTATCTTTGCCCCCTCATTTAAAAACCTAAGTTTAACAATGAAAAATTACGAGACGGTATTCATTTTAAATCCCGTTTTGTCTGAAGATCAGGCAAAGGATACTGTCGAGAAATTCGTGAAGGTGTTGAAGAAGGCTAAGGCCGATATCGTCAACACAGAAAACTGGGGACTTAAAAAACTGGCTTATCCGATCCAGAAAAAGTCAACAGGTTTCTACGCTCTCGTCGAATTTGCGGCAGCTCCAGAAACGGTAAACACGCTTGAGACTGAGTTCCGAAGGGACGAGTCTGTAATGCGTTTTCTCACAACAGTGTTGGACAAGCATTCATTGCTGTACAACCAACGCCGAAGAAAAGGCGAATTCAACAAAGGAAAAAGACCAGCAGGTCAGGTTAAACGAGGCGAGGAGGGCCAAGGCGAATGACACTAATGAATGAACCAATCAAGCGCGCAGAAATTAAGCCTAAGTACTGCCGCTTCAAGAAGAACGGTATCCGCTATATCGATTATAAGGATCCCGATTTCCTCATGAAATTCGTGAACGAACAAGGAAAGATCCTTCCTCGCAGACTCACCGGCACAAGCTGGAAGTTCCAGAAGAAGGTAGCGCAGGCCATCAAACGTGCGCGTCACGTGGCTATTCTTCCTTACATGGGAGATTCATTGAAATAACCCTTTAACCACACGAACATGGAAATTATACTGACTCAGGATGTCCAGGGACTTGGATATAAGAATGACGTGGTGAAGGTGAAGCCAGGCTACGGCCGCAATTACCTTATCCCGAACGGCGTGGCATTGATTGCCAACGAATCGAACAAGCGTATGACCGCAGAGAACAGCCGCCAGGCCGCTCACAAAGCTGCGAAGATCAAACAGGATGCTGACACTATTGCTCAGAAGATGGGCGAACTTACAGTTGACGTGAGGACTAAGGCCGGCGAAACCGGCAAGATCTTCGGTGCTGTAACTGCTATCCAGATCGCTGATGCGCTGAAAGCTAAAGGCTTCGATATCGACCGCAAGAAAGTTATATTGAAAGAACACCCCAAGCAATTGGGCTCATACAAAGTGACTTTGGATCTTCACAAAGAAGTGAAGCACGAGATCACCGTGAATGTTGTAGGCGAGTAATCGTTAGAACTTTTACCAAAAACTGTGAAACCCTGCTTCGAAAGAAGCGGGGTTTTTTATTCAGATAGAATTCTGATCTCTACTCTTCTATTAAGGTTCCTTGCCTCTGGGGTCTTATCATTCGACAATGGCTTCGTTCCACCGAATGCTTTCGTCTTCACACGGTCCTTCTTCACTTTTTTATCGATAAGATACTCTTTTACAGCATCTACGCGGTCTTGCGACAGCTCCATGTTCTTCGATATGCTTCCCTGGTTGTCGGTATGACCTTCGAGCTGGATCACAAGTTTGGGATGATCGATGAGCATCTGTGCAACTTCATCGAGCTCGGCGAACGAAGCGGGGTCGATAACCGACTTGCCCTGTTCGAAGATCAAATGAGTTAACCGGATCGTTTGCCCTTTCGGAGTAAGCGTGAGATTGCGAACGATCTTTCCTTCGATACCTTCCTGCGGATCCACGATCGCTACTGTTGTAATGTAGCCATCCACTTCGGCCAACACTTCATACTTCGACGAGCCGAAGATGGAGAAACGGAAAACGCTGTCGCGGAAAGAACCGGTGATGCCACCCGTAGGAAGGCTCCTGTAACGGATGTCGGCCTTGACACCCTTGCCGGTACCAACATCAACAACCTTCCCTTCTATCCAGATCTCTTTGTCCTGGGCCTGTGTGATTAAAGCTGCTGCAACTAAGACTGTCGTTATCTGAAATTTCATCATAAGTCTAGTTCAATTGTCTCGCCAGGATTATACGACTTGTCATTTCCGTCGCCGAACAGGTTTTCCTGCTTTACCTGGACTTTTTTTGGCCTTTCCTGCTGCTTGCCCCCTGGGGCTTCCGGTTCCCCGAAGAGCTCTTCCTGTTTTGCTGGCGGCTGTGGCTCGGGATCCTCCTCCGGGGTGGAGTATTTTTTTTTTGGCGATGGAGAACCCTTGCCGGTTTCCGTCGCCTTCGTGTCGACAAGCTCGTTGTCGTCGTCGCCTTCTTCCAGGCCGGAATCTTCTTCCTGCACGGGTGTCACTTTCGTGACTTTAAATTGCGAGAGCCTGTTGCCCATCGCCTTCCAGCCTTTTACATCGATAAGATCTTCGAGGTTGACTGTCTCTTTCGTTTTCTCTTTTCCCTTAACGACTTCGATCTCGATTTCGGGTGCGTCCTTCGTGGTCACAAACTCCAACCTGGAACCGATGCCTTCGGAGATGAAGTTGAATTCTTTGTCGGGTGTGGTTGTCTCTACAAGGAAACGTTTAACCATATACTGTTTCGAAGCACCGTCGAAATAAACTGCAGAGATGACTTTCTTGGGTCTGAATTTCTCGACGAGCTTAGTCTTATCGTCCGGTTCGAAGCGCGTTGTGAGATCGTAACTTGTGATCTTATAATTACCGCTCGCTGAAATAGCGATCAGTTGATCGTCGCCATCGAATTTATCGACGCGGTTTCCACGTTTGTCTTTATTGAGTCTTCCGCTCGAAGAATCGAACCACAATTCAACACCACTTAGCGTCGAGCCCTTGTCTTCAAGTTTAATTACATTCCTGACCGGGTACTTGGTGATTGTATTTCCACGTGCGCCGCGGCCTTTGATCTCGAGCTCCGAAAAATCGTACTCGAATGTTTTCTTCCTGGCCGTACTGCTTTGCGTAAGCTTCACTTCCACCAGCTGCGCTTCGCCATTCGGGTTCGCGGTGAGAAAGTGTACGCGACTGTTTGGATGATCCTGCGCCAACGGGTATTCTTTTTCGCGGGTAACCCCGGGAATCGTAAAGCGCTTCGCGAAAGACTTACCGGTCTTACCATCGGTGTAGATCATGTTATAGACCATCCGCTCGTCGCCCTTCTTATAGATGCCGACATATAAGATATCTTTACCCATGAATACCCTTTCACCGATCTTCTTCACAACAGCTTTACCGTCTTTGCGGATAACGATAACGTCGTCGAGTTCGGAGGCGTCTGCAATGAATTCATAGCCCTGCTTGTTCGACCATCCGATAAAGCCATCTTCCCTGTTCACATACAGCTTGGCATTGTTGGCGATAACTTCGGCGGCGGTAACCGACTGGAAGCTTCGGATCTCGGTCTTGCGCTCACGACCTTTTCCATACTTCTCAAGAAGATTCTGGAAGTAAGAGATTGCAAACTCCGTAAGATGTTTCAGGTGATGTATGGTCTGCTTCAGTTCCTCTTCGAGGGATTTCAGCAACTCGTCGGCTTTGAATGAGTCGTACTTCGAAATACGTTTGATGCGGATCTCCATCAGGCGGAGTATGTCGTCGCGGGTGATCTCGCGATAGAACTGTTTCTTGTAAGGCTTCAACCCTTTGTCGATCGTATCGATCACTCCTTCGAAGGTTGAAACTTCTTCGATGCTGCGGTAGATCCGTTTTTCGATGAAGATCTTTTCGAGTGACGAGAAGAGGATCTTCTCCATGAGGTCGTCCTTCCTGATCTGGAGCTCGCGCTTGAGAAGGGCAACAGTCTGTTCAGTGTTGATCTTAAGGATCTCGCCCACCTTCATGAACTGCGGCTTGTCGTCGACGATCACGCAGGCGTTGGGCGAAATACTGATCTCGCAATCTGTAAAGGCATACAGCGCATCGATGGTGATCTCGGGAGATTGACCGGGCTGCAGGTGCAGTTGGATCTCCACGTTCTTCGCGGTGTTGTCGATCACCTGCTTGATCTTGATCTTTCCTTTTTCGCTGGCCTTAACGATCGATTCAATTAAAGAAGTGGTTGTAGTGCTGAATGGTACTTCATTGATAATCAGCGTTTTTTTATCCAGAATTTCGATCTTTGCGCGGACCTTGATCTTTCCTCCACGCTGTCCCTGGTCGTACTCCGAGAAGTCGGCAATACCACCCGTGGGGAAATCGGGATAGAGCTTCGGGTTCTTGCCTTTCAGCACGTCGATCGAAGCCTTGATGAGTTCAATAAAGTTGTGCGGCAAGATCTTGGTAGACAGACCGACTGCTATACCTTCAACACCCTGTGCGAGCAGCAACGGGAATTTCACCGGCAGCGTCACGGGTTCTTTCTTGCGCCCATCGTACGACAACTGCCACTCGGTGGTAGCTGAATTGAAGACTACATCCAGGGCAAATTTCGAAAGACGTACTTCGATGTAGCGGGGAGCTGCAGCGCTGTCGCCCGTAACCACGTCGCCCCAGTTACCCTGCGTGTCGAAGAGAAGTCCCTTCTGTCCGAGGTTCACGACGGCTTCGCCAATGGATGCATCACCGTGAGGGTGATATTGCATGGCGCTACCGATAACGTTCGCTACTTTATTAAAACGGCCGTCATCCATCTCCTTCAGCGCATGCATGATACGACGCTGCACGGGCTTGAGCCCGTCTTCGATCCGTGGAACGGCGCGCTCCAGGATCACATACGAAGCATAGTCGAGGAACCAGTTTTCGTACAGGCCTTCAAGGGGAACGCTGTGTACGACAGCCTCCGGCGTATTATCGTCAGGTTTGCCTGTTTCCGGCTTAGAAATTTTCTTACTCATGATTCTACTTCTTCAATTACTTCTTCGTCTTTCTCGACGACATCCATCTCTATCCTCAGGTTATCGATAATAAACTCCTGGCGGGTAGGCGTGTTTTTACCCATGTAATATTCCAGCGTCTTCAAAAGGTGGCTTTCCTTCTTCAGGATCACCGGCTGCAGGCGGATATTATCTCCAATAAAAGTCTCGAACTCGTTTGGCGAGATCTCGCCAAGTCCTTTGAATCGTGTGATCTCCGGCTTGCTGCCAAGCTTGTTCATGGCAGCCTGTTTTTCTTCGGGGCTATAGCAATAGATCGTTTCCTTTTTGTTTCTCACGCGAAACAATGGAGTTTCCAAAATGTACACGTGACCGGCCTTCACCAGGTCGGGAAAGAACTGGAGGAAGAAGGTCATCAACAACAAGCGGATGTGCATACCGTCCACATCGGCATCTGTTGCCACGATAACCTTATTGTAGCGAAGGCCATCCATACCATCTTCAATGTTCAGGGCATGCTGGAGCAGGTTGAACTCCTCATTTTCATAAACGACTTTCTTCGTGAGACCGAAACAGTTCAAAGGCTTACCACGCAAACTGAATACAGCCTGTGTCTCTACATCCCGCGACTTGGTGATCGACCCGCTGGCAGAATCACCTTCGGTAATGAAGATCACCGACTCCTTCCCCTTCTCTCCTTTTCCGTCGTCGAAATGGAATCGGCAATCGCGAAGCTTGCGGTTGTGAAGATTGGCTTTCTTTGCACGTTCGTTCGCTAGTTTCTTAATGCCTGCGATCTCGGTACGTTCTCTTTCCGACTGAAGAATTCTTTTTTGTAATTCTTCGGCTACGGCCTTATTGTGATTGAGATAGATCTCGAGCTCTTTAGCAACATAGTCGCTAACGAAGTTCTTCACGGGCGGACCATCGGGGGCCATGGTGATAGAACCGAGTTTGGTCTTGGTCTGCGATTCAAAAACCGGTTCCTGAACACGAACGGCAATCGCACCAACGATACTTGCCCTGATATCTGCGGCGTCGTAATTCTTTTTATAAAATTCTCTGACGCCTCTTACAACACCTTCGCGGAAAGCAAGTAAGTGCGTACCACCTTGTGTAGTGTTCTGACCATTTACGAACGAGTAGTATTCTTCGCCATACTGGTTGCCGTGCGTCATTGCTACTTCGATATCATCTGCCTTGAAGTGAATGATCGGGTAACGCATCTCTTCGGCATCAACTTTCTGTCTCAGCAGGTCGAGAAGACCGTCTTTCGAAAAGAACTTGCGGCCGTTGTAATTGATGGTGAGACCTGCGTTGAGGAACGCGTAGTTCCACATAAGGTCGTCGAGGTATTCGGGAATGAAGTGATAATTCTTGAACATCGTGTTGTCCGGTTCGAACTCCACAAGCGTTCCGTTTCTCTCCGATGATTTTGTTTGCTTCGGGTCGCTTACAATCACTCCCTTTTTGAACTCGGCTATCTTCGTAGCGCCTTCACGGAATGCCTGTACTTTGAAATAGTTCGACAGCGCATTCACTGCCTTCGTACCGACACCATTCAGACCTACCGATTTCTGGAACGCGTTGGAATCATACTTCGCACCGGTATTGATCTTCGACACAACGTCGACAACTTTTCCCAACGGGATACCACGACCGTAGTCGCGAACAACCACCTTCGATTCGGTGATCTTCACGTCGATGATTTTTCCATAGCCCATCATGTGCTCGTCGATACAGTTGTCGATCACCTCCTTCACCAGCACATAGATGCCGTCGTCTTTCGCAGAGCCGTCGCCGAGCTTACCGATGTACATACCGGGACGTAGGCGAATATGCTCTCTCCAGTCGAGCGACTTAATACTCGCTTCGTTGTACTCAAATAGATCCTTAGCCATTTATTTGGTTATCCTTTTTTGCTGAAATCAAGTAGTCTAAAAAAATACCGTTGGGACGGTCTTAGTTTAAAAACCTCAATAAAACGATTTTTGATGACGATCAAGTATTGTGTGGTTGTAAATCTTCAAGAAGTGACTTGCAATAATTAACTGGTAGTCAGTTATTTATGGCGGGTTTCTTTTTAGCGAAGATCAGGTACACAGGCCATGCGAATGCCCACGCTACCATCAGGATGATACTACCGTAGATGATGACGCCGATCCTTTCGTACTCGAATCTTTCGCCGCCATTGAAGAGGCTGACGAAGCTAACCGCGACGATCACGAAAAGATTCAGGCAGATAACGAGTCCGTAGAACCACGTAACGAACCCCTCTCCTTCTCGCCGGTTTTTATGAAGTGATCTTAAAACAAACACGAACATGTTGAAGATCGCCACCAGTGCGAGTATGGCGTAGAACCAGGTTTCTTTACCTATGATCAGTTGTTCTTCGCCATCGAGGATCACCAGCGGGTCGGGCAATGCAGCATAGGTGTACATGAAAAAGCCAAGCACCGCGATGATGGAAAAAAACCAGACAACTCTAAATATCTTCAAATACATATTCTCAAAAATCGTCCGCCTACCCGGCGGACAAGGGCTCAAAAATAAGACTAAATTTGAGGTCGTAAAGAATCCCTCAAATTGGAGAAGCTCAACCCTATTGTACTCTCAATACCGATCTTCTTCCTCCTCATAGGCATCGAGCTGGTGGTGGAACGACTTTCGCACCGGAAACTGTATCGTTTACCTGACGCAATCGCCAATATGAGCTGCGGAATTACCTCGCAACTCTCCGGCTTGTTCATGCGCATACTGGGTGTTGGCGTGTACACGATCCTGTTCAACAACTTTCAACTGCTGATTGTAAAACAGCTTCTTCCCACATGGGCTTACTGGCTCACGTTGTACTTGCTTGTGGACCTCGCTTACTATTGGGCTCATCGTATGAGTCACGAGATCAACCTGTTTTGGGGTGGGCATGTCGTGCATCACCAGAGTGAAGATTACAACCTGTCGGTGGCGTTGAGACAGAGTTCGTTCCAGGTTGTGTGGACATTTGCATTCAGCCTGCCGATCGCGGTGATCGGTTACAAGCCGGAAGATTTTGTGTACGTGTCGGCACTCAATACACTATACCAGTTTTGGATCCACACCGAGACCATCAACAAGCTCGGTTGGTTCGAATATATTTTCAACACGCCTTCCCATCATCGGGTGCACCACGGCCGTGATCCAAAATATATCGACAAGAATCACGCAGGTTCTTTGATCATTTGGGATAAGATGTTCGGCACCTTCCAGGCCGAAGAAGAACATCCGACCTACGGTATCACCAGGCCCATCAATAGTTGGAACGCCGTGTGGGCAAATTTCAGTCACTATGCTGTAATGGCCGACGAGATCCGGCAGATCCCGAAGTGGTCGGACAAGGTAAAGTACCTCTTTAAGAAACCGGGATGGCTTCCGAAAGAAATGGGTGGCTACAGACCCGCTCCTGCTGTCGATAAGAACGCCTATCGAAAATACGACACCCCTGCACCCGTGCTGATGAACTACTATGTGCTGGCACAGTACATTGTTTGTCTCGCGGCAACGTCGCTGTTGTTGTTCAACGAAAAGACTTTAACGGACACGCAGAAAGAGATTGGTGCTCTGTTGATCTCGTGGTGGGTGGTGAACTGCGGAGTGTTGTTCGAACAAAAGAACTGGATCCGTGCGGCGGAGTTTGCGAGGATCATCCTGTTCTCGGCCGGGCTTTCGGCTGCAGTACTGTTCTATTCATTGCCGGCAACACTTCATGTCGTGTCTGTTGTTTATGCTCTTGGATCTGTTGCATGGTTATCGAAACTCACCCAGTATGAAGCGAAGCTTGCTGCTTAGTGTTATTGTTCTTTGCTTCTCCTGTTCCAGGCCTCTTCCCGACCTTGACCGGTTCGATCAGAAAGCATGGAAGGATGATCCCAAGGGATGTATGGGTTCGAGAGAATCGCAGCTTGCATCATTGCGCGAGCAGCGTGAAAAACTGAAGGGCCTTTCTGAAAGAGATGTTGTGACGCTGCTCGGCCTCCCCGACGCGAATGATCTTTCGGAGCACAATGGAAAATTCTATTACTACTTTATAACACCCGGCCCCGGCTGCGTTGGCATCGATTCGCTGGGACTCGCACTGATCGTTCGGTTCAATGCTACCGGCGTGTCGAGAGAAGTGGCTATCGAATAAGATTGAATTAATCCGAATTATCATCTACATGAAGAATATCGCAGTTATCGGTTCCGGCACTATGGGCAACGGTATTGCTCACGTCTTCGCCCAGCAGGGTTTCGATGTAGCGCTGATCGACACATCGGAAGATGCCCTGAAAAAGGGAATGGCTACGATCGAAAAGAACATGGCGCGCCAGGTAGAGAAGGGAACGATAGACGATGCAACAAGATCAGAAGCGTTAAAGCGACTCACTCCTTCGGTAAGTCCTGCAGACGGTGTTGCGAAGGCCGACCTCGTAGTAGAAGCAGCTACCGAAAATGTTGACCTGAAGCTGAAGATCTTTCAGAACCTCGATACCTATTCGCCGAAGCACGCCATACTCGCTTCGAATACATCATCGATATCGATAACAAAAATTGCTTCCGTTACCAACAGGCCTTCACAAGTTATTGGCATGCACTTCATGAACCCGGTGCCGCTGATGAAGCTGGTGGAAGTGATCAGGGGCTACCAGACCTCCGATGAAACGACTGCGAAGATCTTAGAGCTCTCGCAAACGTTGGGCAAAGTTCCGGTGGAAGTAAACGACTATCCCGGTTTCATCGCTAACAGGATCCTGATGCCGATGATCAACGAGGCGATCTATTCATTGTACGAAGGTGTTGCCGGCGTTGAAGAGATCGACACGGTAATGAAGCTGGGCATGGCGCACCCGATGGGTCCGTTGCAGCTTGCTGATTTCATTGGACTGGACGTTTGTCTTTCTATCCTCCGTGTATTGCACGATGGCTTTGGCAATCCAAAGTATGCACCGTGCCCGTTGCTTGTGAACATGGTGCAGGCAGGAAATAAGGGCATTAAATCGGGCGTCGGGTTTTATAAATATACGGCGGGCAGCAAGGAGCTTGTTGTTGCAAACAGCTTTAAGAAGTAATTTGGGCTCACCAAACCCTAACCAGTATGTTATCAGAATTCAAGAAATTTGCGATGAGAGGCAACGTGATCGATCTCGCAATAGGCGTGATCATCGGTGCCGCATTTCAAAAGATCGTGAGCTCACTAACCGATGACGTTATCACACCACTGCTGCTGAAGCCGGCGCTCGACGCTGCACATCTTACTCATCTCAGTGAGTTTACCATTTTCGGCACTGTAAAGATCGGTATGTTCCTTTCGGCTACCATCAACTTCATCATAGTAGCGTTTGTACTGTTCCTGATAGTAAAAGGCGTGAATGCAATAAAGAAGAAGGATGATGAAAAAAATATCGCCGCACCTCCGCCACCACCACCCGCCGATGTTGTTCTATTGACTGAGATCAGGGATCTTTTAAAAAAACAGTAGAGTTACGGTGTGATCTTGATCTGGTTTCTTAATCCTCTAAAGGAAACCAGTTCAAGCCCCGTATGGCCGATAAACATCTTTGCCTGGATCTTAACAGGGATCTTATTACCATCATCTGAGATCCAGCAGGTAATAGAATTCTCACCATCGAAGAGCTTATTATCGGGCATGATCGGTATCATGACGTTGCACGGGATCTTTCCCATTTTCGTGTGAATGGTTTCCTTGCCCTTGTACATTACTTTCAGATAATAAGAAGTGTCTTCAAAGAAACCCGAGATCGTTACCGTATCTCCCTTGTGAAGACGGGCGAAATCGATCTGGCGAAGCAGCATAAAACCACCGACCAGGTCTTTAGCATTCATCGGGATGTCGTATTGTTTCTTTTCTTCGTAGACGCCTGTCTCCTTGTTCTTCACCTTCACCGTAACCTTGTGGCTGTCGTGGTCGAACGATGAGAGCTCCTCCAGCCTGTAGTTGTTTTCCTTCAGCTTGCGATACGAGATCTGTGTAGACAGTGTAGTTGTATCGAGATACGCTCCCCAGTTATCGTCTATCTTCGCCACCCACGCCATCCAGTCGTTGGTAGTACCGAATGCATCGATCTTGTAGCATGGCCGTGAGTTGATGTTGTAAACTTTGCCGTCGATGCGGGTGATGGCTTTTCCCACCGAAAAGAATCCGAAGTTTACCTTATACTCGAGCTCCTCGCCCTTTCCGAAGCTCGTAGGGTGACTGACCATATAAGACAATTTGGATTGCCTTGTGCCAGCGAAGCTGCTTGCAAGGACGACCACCACGGCGCTCAATATGACCAGGACAGACCTTTTCATTAACTAAAAATAGCGTTATGATTCATATTGACAAAGTACATGCCATGCCTTCGCCAAGGCTACGGCAGGCGCTGCCGGCAAGAATTCCCTAAGCTGCGACATTATTTTCGCGCAAAGCGTCATTGAGTGAAGTTTTCTTATCGGTACTTTCTTTGCGAGTCCCGATAATCAGCGCACATGGTACCTGGAATTCCCCAGCAGGAAATTTCTTAGGCATGGTGCCAGGGATCACGACCGATCGCTCGGGTACATAGCCCTTATATTCTTTCGGTTCGCTTCCGGTAACGTCGATGATGCGCGAGCTGCCCGTGAGCACTACGTTGGCCCCAAGGACAGCCTCTTTGCCAACTCTCACTCCCTCCACCACGATGCATCGCGAGCCAACGAACACGTTGTCTTCGATAATGACAGGTGCGGCCTGTACCGGCTCCAACACACCACCTATTCCAACGCCGCCGCTGAGGTGAACATTCTTTCCTATCTGTGCACAACTTCCAACTGTGGCCCAGGTATCGACCATCGTTCCCTCATCCACATACGCGCCGATGTTCACATACGAGGGCATGAGAATAACACCCTTGCTGATGTATGCGCCATACCTGGCAACGGCATGCGGCACCACGCGAACTCCGAGCTTTGCGTAGTTTGATTTCAATGCCATCTTATCGTGGAACTCCAAAGGCCCAACATGAAATGTCTCCATCTGCTGGATGGGAAAGTAAAGGATCACGGCCTTCTTCACCCACTCGTTTACCTGCCATCCGGCACCTGTCGGTTCGGCTACGCGAAGGGTCCCCTTATCGAGTTGTTCTATGACGGATCGGATGGCTTGTTGTGTGTCGGCCGACTTGAGTAATTCGCGGTTGGTCCAGGCTGATTCAATGAGTGGTTTCAATTCCATACTTTAGATTAAGCGGGATGCAAAGCAAATCAAAAAAATGAAGATTGTCATAGCCTCTATTTTGAAGCCGGCCGACGATGTTCGGGCATTCGAAAAGATGGCTATGACGCTGACGGCCGAGGGCCACGATGTGTACCTCATCGGGATGCCATCAACCACGCAGGTAACACCTCAAAAAGTACACTTCATAGAGCTTGTACCCTTTCCGCGACTGAGCTGGCGAAGGATGCTTGCACCCTTCCGGGTAATGAAAAAAGTGCGTGAAGTAAAGCCTGAACTATTGATAGTTAATACCCATGAATTACTGATAGTTGGTTTCCTAAACAGAATTTTATTTGGCACCCATATTATCTACGACGTACAGGAGAATTACTACCGAAATATTCTTTGGACCCGCTCTTTTCCAGCCTGGCTCCGGCCTCCGATCGCATGGTGGGTGCGCCTCAAAGAAAGGCTGCTAACACCCTTCTTTCACCGCATCATTTTGGCCGAAAAATGTTACGCTACGGAGATGAGTTTTCTTGTCCCGAAATCGGTGGTCATCGAGAACAAAGCGGTGCTTCCAGCGACCTTCTCCAGGAGGCCTGACGTCGGGAAACTACTACTAGCTTTTACCGGCACTTTGGGCGAAAGCACGGGTGTGTTTGAGGCTATCGAACTGGCAGACCGGATGTACGAAAGACGAGCCGACATCGAACTTCAGATCGTCGGTTTTTGTGCGTTGCCGGCTATGCTCGCGGAGATCAAAAACCGGTGCAGCGGCAAGAGATATATCAAGCTCGTGGCGGGCAGGATGCAGGTCGGTCATGAGCGGATCATGGACCTGATCGCCAAGGCAAACTTCGGGATCATCTCCTATCCTCCTTCACCACATACGGCCGGCAGGATCCCCACGAAACTCTTTGAATATTTGTCGGCCACGCTGCCAATCTTATTAAGTGAAAACCCGACCTGGCAGTCGGTAGCCGAACCACTGTCGGCCGCCATCATGGTCGACTTTAAGAACCCGACGCTGGAAAAGATCCTGTCGGATATGAGCGGGCGGACTTTCTATACAGGCCCGGTCGACGATTTCCTGTGGGCCTCCGAAAAGCAAAAGTTAATTGACCTGGTGAATTTTTTTAGACCGATCTAAATTATTACTTTTGCCTGTCAAATCTTATGCTTAGCCTGACAGAAGAAAATTACCTCAAGGCCATCTATCACCTTTCGCACGATGGCACCCGTGGCGTCTCCACCAGCGAGATTGCGGAGGCTATGCAGACGAAGGCCGCGAGTGTTACCGATATGATCAAGCGTCTTTCATCGAAGGGATTGGTGTCGTACGAGAAATATCACGGTGTAGAGATCAGCAGGCAGGGAAAAACCGATGCGTTGAATGTGATCCGAAAGCACCGGCTTTGGGAAACCTTCCTGGTAAACAAGCTTGGCTTTGCATGGAGCGATGTGCATGAAGTGGCCGAACAGCTTGAGCATATCCATTCGCCATTACTTATAGAGAAGCTCGACGTTTTTCTCGGGCATCCCTCCCGCGATCCGCATGGTCATCCTATTCCCGATAAACATGGAAAGATCGAAGATGTAAGGAACCGGCCGTTGTCGCTGGTGGAGAAAGGACGGCAGGGCAAGGTTTGCTCTGTTACCGACAGTTCTTCCTCGTTCCTGCAGTACCTCGATAAGGTTGGAATTCATATCGGCAGCGTGCTGCTGGTGCATGAGAAAGAAACATTCGATGGTTCGCTGGAGGTTGTGGTGGATGGAAAGAACAAAATGTTGCTTACGAAAGAAGCGTCGGATAATATTCTCATTGTCGCATGATCAAGACTGAACATACCGGGACAAGGAGATCGCTGAGTGAAGTAAACGCGTCGATAGACGTTACGAAGCGAAGCGGCTGGAAGAAAGTGTTCGCGTTTCTGGGACCGGCTTACCTGGTGAGTGTAGGATATATGGACCCGGGCAACTGGGCGACCGACATTGCCGGCGGCAGCAAGTTTGGCTATTCGTTACTCTGGGTTTTGTTGATGTCGAACCTGATGGCGTTGTTGCTTCAGAGCCTCAGTGCGAGGCTGGGTGTTGTTCGTCAGCTTGACCTGGCGCAAGCTTCGAGGAGCACGTATCATCCCGCTGTAAACTTTGCATTGTGGATCCTGGCGGAGATTGCGATAGCGGCGTGCGATCTCGCCGAGGTGTTGGGTATGGCGATAGGTCTGCAGTTATTGTTTGGACTTCCGTTGATCTGGGGTGTGTCGCTCACGGTACTCGATACTTTGCTGTTGCTGGTGCTTCAGAGCTACGGCATGCGAAAGATCGAAGCATTTATTGTCGGCCTCGTTGCAATCATCGGCGGTGCTTTCCTGGTTGAGATGATCTTAGCGAAGCCGCAGGTTGGTGAGTTGATAACGGGCTTCGTTCCATACATTCCTACCGACGAGGCACTATACATCGCGATCGGTATTATCGGCGCAACGGTGATGCCTCACAATCTTTATCTTCATTCGTCGCTCGTACAGACTCGCCGCATCGAACGGTCCGAGAAAGGGATCTGGACATCTATAAAATATAATTTTCTCGATTCTGCTATCGCGTTGAACGCGGCGTTCTTCGTGAATGCTGCGATCTTGATACTTGCCGCCTCTACATTCTTTAAGGCCGGATATTTTGAAGTGGCCGACATCCAGGATGCATATAAGTTGTTGTCTCCCCTGCTCGGTACCAATATGGCGCCGGTACTTTTCGGAATTGCGTTGGTGGCTGCGGGACAAAGCTCAACGATTACAGGAACATTAGCAGGGCAGATTGTTATGGAAGGATACCTGAACCTTCGCATCGCTCCATGGCTTCGCAGGCTGATCACGAGATTGATAGCGATCATACCCGCATACATTGTTATACTTCTTTACGGTGAAGGTGAAACCGGTCCGCTGTTGGTTTTGAGCCAGGTGGTGTTGAGTTTACAACTGGGCTTCGCCATCATACCGCTCATTCACTTCACGAGCGACAAGAAGACGATGGGAATTTTCGTGATCAAACCGTGGGTGAAAGTTGCCGCGTGGCTGATCGCATTGACGATCGTGTCGCTGAACGTGAAGTTAGTTATGCAGGAGATCACGGGATGGCTGGTGAGTGCGGGCGAATATGCATGGATCGTTTGGGTAACTGCCATTCCTGTTTGTGTAGTGACATTCGGATTGCTGTTGTATATAACCATCAAGCCGGTGATCGACAAGAGAAGAGGCGAACGCGCTTTGGTGCCACATGGTACTGCGAAAGTACTCGAGCACATCGATCAGCCGGTGTATACAAGAATTGCAATTTGTATCGACTTCACCAGGATCGATTCGTTGGCGATCAGGAGTGCGTTGGCGCAAGGTGGAAAGGATGCGCACTATTGTTTGATACACGTGGTGGAATCGGCGGGTGCGTTGATGTATGAAAACGAGATTGACGACATGGAATCGAGTGAAGACTCGGCGGCGTTGAATGACTACAGGCAACAGATGATAGAGAAAGGTTTCAACGTGGAAGCGCGCGTTGGTTTTGGAGTTCCTAAAAACAGGATACCGGAATTAGTGAAGGGCTTCGATGCCGACTTGTTGGTGATGGGCGCGCATGGTCACCAGTTCTGGAAGGATCTCATCTTTGGAACGACGCTCGACTCTGTTCGGCATCGTGTGAATATACCCTTGCTGATCGTGCGTGAGCGCTGAGGCGTGATTGTTGCAGTTCAATTGGGCACATGAAAGCATTATCCTTGATTATAGTCGTTGGCCTTGTGCTGATGACATCTGCATGCAAAAAAGTAGATGAGATTGTAGATTCCTTTACACACTTCAGCTTCGAAGCTGATTATGTTGTGAAGGTGCCGGCCACGCCAGTGACGGCGGTCCCGGTAGAAATTCTTACTCCGGATATTGCAACGCACTCGGATGTTCTCTTCAGTGCCAACAAGACGCGCGCGGATCTTGTGGAAGAGATTGAACTGACCGGGTTAACGCTATCGGTTAAAGATCCTGAAGGTGGTAATCTGAAATTTCTTAAGTCAGTCAATATTTTGGCGAAGGCAGAAGGATTGCCGGAAGTGAGAGTCGCATATAAGGATAATGTTCCGGATGATGTTGGCGCGACACTCGCGTTGGATGTAACGAGTGTTGATCTTACAGAATATTTTAAGAAGGACACATATCAATTAAAGATTACGGTTACGACCGACCAGGTGGTGACGGAGGATTATAGCGTGAATTCACATGCGGTGTTTTTTGTGGATGCCAGGGTTTTGGGACAATAGGTTTAGGGAAATTTGGGTGTCTTCCCTTCTTTGGTTTCGACATGAGTAATGATGGTGTTGAGTTGAAGCTCTATCTTTAAAAAACGTTTATCGATTTCATCAAAATGTTTATTCATTTCTGAAAATCTCTCATCAACGGCATCAAATCTTCTATTCATCTCCGTTTTCATTTCCTTAATCTCAAAGCGGACCTCAGGAAGTTGACGTGTATTGATGTCATTGAGATCATTCCTTATTTGCGCCACGCTATGGACGAAGTTTGAAATCATCAGGGTAACACCCACAACGCCGCTAACTAAAAAAATTACCAGGGCCAATTCCGGAACGTGCTTCGTAAGCCAGCTTAAGCCATTTGCCACAATCGCTTCCATATTTTTTAATTTTATCATACAAAAAACGGCTAAAAGTCAAGCTGTATCAATCATTTGATCCTCCTCTGTTAAAAATGATCAGGTTTTCTGGTGAAGCATTATCTTGTGGCGAATGCATTTTTCTCATAACGATACCATTGTAGCGCTCGCCACACCGCAAGGCATTGGCGCATTGGCCGTCATCCGATTATCGGGCGAGCAATCAATATCGATCGTCAACTCTGTGTTTAAAGGGAAGGACCTCGAAGCACAGGCAACACACACTATTCATTATGGTCATATTGCCGATGGCGATCGCATGATCGATGAAGTGCTTGTGTCGTTGTTCAAGGGAACGAAATCATTTACGAAGGAGAACAGTGTTGAGCTGTCGTGTCACGGCTCTCCCGTGATCGTGAAAGAGATCATTAAGTTAATACTTACGAAGGGTGCGCGGCTTGCAACGCCGGGGGAGTTTACGAAGCGAGCATTTCTCAACGGACGATTCGATCTCGCGCAGGCGGAAGCAGTTGCCGATCTTATACAAGCTGAAACGGAGAATGGGCGACAGGCAGCGTTGAACCAGATGCGCGGCGGGTTCTCGCAGGAGATCCGCGTGTTGCGTGAAGAGTTGATCCACTTTGCATCGATGATAGAGCTCGAGCTTGACTTTGGTGAAGAGGACGTTGAGTTTGCGAAGCGCGATGACTTAAAAAATCTGATCAACCACCTGGTCAACCTGTTGAATAGTTTGATACGATCTTTCGACCAGGGCAATGTGATCAAGAATGGTATACCAACGGTGATTGCGGGAAAGCCGAATGCGGGTAAGTCGACGTTGCTGAACACGCTGTTGAATGAGGAGAAGGCGATTGTTTCTGAGATCCCTGGAACGACGCGTGATTTTATTGAAGATGAGGTTGAGTGGGGTGGTGTGTCGTATCGCTTTATTGATACGGCTGGTTTGCGGGAGACGAAGGATGTGATTGAGGCGATGGGTGTGCAGCGTACGCGTGAGCAGATGCAGAAGGCGGCGCTGATCATATACCTGTTTGATCTTCGGAGCACGTCGCCGGAAGACCTGGCGCAGGAAGAGTTGTCTTTAAAAGACATGTCTATCCCCTACTTGCTTGTCGGCAACAAAACAGATGAAGCTTCGGCGGAGAGATTGAAGTCGTTTGGAAATTCTATTGTACCTATATCGGCATTGAATAAGACCAACATCGATCTTTTGAAAGATAAGATAACATCGCGTTTTGCGATGAAAGATGTGAAGCAGGGCGATGTTCTGGTGACGAACCTGCGTCACTATCAAAACCTGGTGCAGACGCGATCGGCATTGCAGCGGGTGATCTCGGGAATTGACGGCGGCATAACGGGAGATTTCCTGGCGATGGACATCCGTCAGTCACTCCATTTTCTTGGCGAGATAACAGGCGAGATCACGAGTGATGATTTGCTGGCTAATATTTTCGGGAAGTTTTGTATCGGCAAATAGTATCCCGAATCATCCAGATCATTAAGAAGTAACTAATTGTTTTTCAGTGCGTTAAGAAAATAACCCACGAGGTTCATACCTTGTTTTTACGGGTTATTCCATGTGTCTTTGGCCGGTTTGTTTCTGATGACCGGCAAGAAACAAAAGTAAAGCAAAACCACCGCGGACTGGTGAGATGATGGCACACGCTGTCACTCCCTGGCACCGGGTGGCACATGTAGTCACTTTTAGACACAACTGAAAAATATGAGCTCAAACATCTTCATCAAACGCATCTGCGAACACTGCAAAAAGAGTTCGTAGCACGAGCAACCGTAACACGCTTCTGCTCCCACACCTGTAACAGCAGATTCAGTAAGCTGCAAACCCGGCACTTGAAAGAGCAAGCCAGCCATTGTCAAACTATCAAGCAAGCGGACAAAGTCCTCAATCTTGACCAAGCCAACAAAAACTACTTCGATATCCCTGGGGCTGCGGCTCATATGACGGTAAGTCAAAGAACGCTGTACAGGATCATCGCACAGAAAAAACTAAAAAAGAAAAAGGTCGGCACCCGTACAGTGATCACCAAAGAAGACATCAGAATATACTTCGCTCAACAATAAAATCGCACCAATAATGAAAGCAACAAATAAAACAAGTTGAGCTTGCGGCATCAGTTAGAAGGAAAGAACCCATTCATCTAAGGCAAAAGGCGCTGGCAAACGGAAACTTCCACCTCTACCTGGATAAATACTGGAAAGGAAAACGCTCGTATGAATACTTACAGTTATACCTGGTTCGGAAAATTACCGAATGCGATAAGGAGCAAAATCTTTCAACGTGGCTTATAGCCGAAGGAATCAAAGCGGAGCGCTTGCTGAAGGCAATGCCAGCAATTATTGATTCCAAACAATCAGAATCTGCCGAGCGGTTCGTCGGAGGAGAGAAAGAATTAAGAGCCAGCTTGAACAAGCTACTTTTCCCAAAAACTATTGGCCGATCCACGTTATATAACTGTTTGGAAAACTTCAAATCCGAAAGGTGTTATAAACACAAATAGACTTGGAGGCAGTCATGGAGCACATTGTTAATCTTAGGTCATATCGAAGCGATATTACCTCTGACCACAAAGCCTAACTTTGAAACGATTAGCGTACAGGACAAAATGCGTCGCCAATTGAGTACCAAACCAGTATATCTATATCTATAGGGCTCTTATCTCGCGAGAGGTCTTGTCTAAAAACTCCAATTCTTCGTGGGACAAGATACCTTCACTAAAAACTTTGATTTGTATCGCCATGGCCTTTTGAACCATTTCCACGTCTAAAGAATGCTTGTTAGTTGAATACCATTTTCTCCAGAAGTGAACATCACTTGTCGCTACCTGCATTCCCTTATAGTGATCGAATTCGGCAGGCCTGCCCGTCCAATCCATAAGCAGATACATTAAAGCTTTTTGCTGTATGGAAAGTTGACTGCGAGAAATCTTTCCAGTTGAGTAGTCTTCAAGGACATTAAAGTTTTGAACAAACAATTCGTCCAACGGATTTTGCCCATAATTGCTAGTAGCAGCACATGATACGAACAAAGAGAAAAGCAATAATAGGTTGATCGTTTTCATAGGGCGGCGTCTCATCTCAAAGCAGGCAGTTGGACAGGTTTATTGTTATTAGGACTTACAAATAACACGTTATTTTTGTACAAAGTAATCGACACGCTACCAGTGCCTGCCGGTTTAACTACGGGTATGGATAAAGTACTCAGTCCAGGCGTGGTTGTCGATGGGGTCGTAAATCGATCAAATGGATTAAGAATGACGCCACCTCCGATACGACTTTCTGCATTGTTCCCCGATAGGTGGGCAACATTCGGCGCTTGTCCCTTCACCTGGACTCCATAATTTTCTGTCATTTCATGTACCATCGCTTTTTGTGCGTTGACCTTGCCATCAGTCCCCAATTTCTGCATATCCCCCACATCGATTGTATTAGAAGCAATATCACCAATAACAACATTTTCTGAATTATTCGCCACGTTTACAGTGGCAACGCCGTTTGACGTTGTGAGTCCAGTCATTTCATCAACAAACTTCTGCTGTTCACCAGTGATTTTACCTTCTTGCCCTGTCGACACCATACTCACGATCCCGGTGGATGGATCTACGTCTGCTTTATAAAATCCGCCCGATCCCTGGCTGACAACATTTTGATAGCCTGCAATACCACCCTGATTGACTTCCCGAACCGCAATAGAGTCGCCGTTCGGATCCACATATAGGATCGGGTTGTTTGCCACAAAGTTATATGGTGACATGTTGTAATACTTTTCTGCGAGCCGATCTACAACCCACCATCTACCCAACGCAGGGTCGTACATTCGCCCGATGCGATCATCGGGTAGAAGAGTGTCCCGCTTCACAAAACTGACAATTTTTCTATTCCGAGTGTCAATAATCACCGTACCAATCTGCTCTTGTTCCTGGTTGTTGAAAGACTCTTCGAGAACTCCCTCAGAGGCAGTCGCTATGTTAACAGTATAACCATATTTTTTGAAGGGTTGCGTTGGCTCAAATTGATGTGGCCGACATGTTGTGTCATTGCTAATTCTCATTAGCCAATTGAGGTACATTTCCTTTGGCATTTTACGATATCCAAGATCGTGGATCTTAAGATATTCCGTTTGCATTTGATTGAACTGCTCCCTTGATTTGGAGTCTTTCCAAAGGTCGCGAAATTGCTTTGATCCTGCAGATATCATTTTTTCTTCGTAGGCAGATTTTTGAAGTTCTGCCTTCAGAATTAAGGCGTTAGGATAATCTGGAAAATAATCGATAGCGGTTTCGACCCACTGTTGCGCGACGTCTAATTGAGAGTTGCCGGTCTTTTTTACGAATCCTTGCACCAAGTCGGTAAGGACGTACGCTATTTCTTCTTTGGACGATAAAGTGTCCATGTAAATTCCATCGACTACAGCTTCTGTTTTGATGTAACTGTATGCTTTTAAACTGGCGTCAAAAGGAAATGTACCTGTTGTGAGTTCTGTGTTATACCATCCCAACGATTCGCTCCACTGCTTGATATAGGTGTGATTCGGTGCTAGTGATAACCACGCTTTAACATCAAGCTCATTCGCTAGAATCTTGTAAAGCATCGGCAGGCTATGGCAATTACCCGTGCGTTCTGTAAGTAATTTTGTTACAAACATTTTGCGCCAGTCCTTGTCGCCCCAGAAGTCATCCTGGTCGTAAGAAAACGGAACAACTTTATATATTTTTCCTGAATTATCTTGAATGGCCAAAGTATCCATCATCATTCTGAAAATACTTCCCGCCATTAATATTTGATTCTTGTCCTTTTTGTTATAACGGATTTCATCTCGTGCAGCCATTGCCATTGTCAACTGAGCTAGTCCATCAATGTGATTGCTAAACTCTTCATAGCTAATGGAGTTATCGAAAAATGCGTTCTCTGTTAAAAATATTGCGCGCTTCAGTGAGAGCTGTCTACTTCCGTCAAGCATACCTCTTAGTTCATTATACGCCTCCTGATAATTCTTAAATGTTCGGTCGTCCTGACCATCCACTGTTAGCGCGTAGCCTCCAACGAGAATGATAATCAAAGCATACTTCATGTCGCGTCTAATTACTTATTTAGTTGTTGTTCAATTTGTCGTCTTCTCACGATGTGTTGTTGCCTTTGGGCAAGTTCCTTAACACCATCCAACCATTTCTTATATGCCCAATCCGGCATTTCAGCGTAACCAAGATCCTTCTTTAAATGCTGAACAGCTTTTTTCAACTCCATTCCAATCGCTTGTGCATTCACATCATTCGCTAAATCGTCCTCTGTTAATTGTAGTACATCATACTGCCTGAGGATATGATTGTGCAAGTCCTGCGAGTATCCTGCCACTATCATGTTTGCTGTTAAATCGGTTGGTGAATTCGCGCGAGCCGTCAACGCCATTTCCAGGGCGCGTTCATCTGTTCCAAACGTTCTTATATAACTTAAACCGAGCGTCGTAAGAAGGTGGGCCAAAGTTTCCTTTTCATTGAGCGGCTTCAAATAAATTCCAGCTTTCACCTGCTCTGCTTTGATAAAGCCAGTTGCCCAATAGAAGTCCGTCGACGTAAACATCCGCCCTGTCAGTTCAATATTTTGACGATTACCTGCATGATCTTTAAACGTGATGTAACTATGCTGTGGTGCAAACGCGAGATTAACTTGCGCACCAATTGTTTTTGCAAATAGATAATACAACATCGGAAGGCTCATACATTGACCTGTTCCTGTTCGAAGAAGTTTGCTGACAAATATCTTAGTGATGTCTTTTTTTGCTTCATAATCATCGTAGTCGTAAAGCATCGGCTTGGAAACAACTCGTTTCTCCTTCGACGGAAGTGAAACATTCGTCGTGTCAGCCATGTATTTATATATCGCCATGATCTTCGCCAGGTTGTCGCTCCTATTGAGTTTCTCCTTCGCCATCAGGGCTCCGATTACCTGTACGCCGTCTTGAAACATCGCATTGAATTCCTTCCATGTAAGCGTTCTGTCTACCGCGCTCTCAACCAGAAAAACCGCCTTCAGAAAATCAATTGGTTTCTTTCCGTCCATCATCTCTGTTATCTCTCGTTGCGCAGTGATAAATGGATCTACTTTTTCACCTGAATGCAAACCGAGATTGTATGAGATAATAGGTTTCTCCAAAATCATATTGGATTCGTTGATAATCTGCTCGGCTTCTTTTCTTCGATATTCATAGGTGGCTATATCAGCTTCAATAGCAGCAAAATTTTGCTGGTCAATAGTCCGGTTCTGATTATACAAGTGACTATTTGAACCGGGTGTATTCGTCTTTATGAAAGATGCGTGACTGTAATTATGAAATGCATTTCTGGGGTCGGCACCGGTACCATTGATCGGCGCTAAAAAGTCACGATTGACGTACCTATAAAGATGTGGATAAAGTTCTTGACTGGTTTGTGGATACTTCTTTCCAACTTCCTTGATATAGTTATCGACAATCGCTTTTTGTTTGATATCCTCCCGAATATAGGGCCGGTAATGATCTGCTGTCAATAAGTTAGGAATGACTTGGCAGGAAGCACTGCAATGGATCACCATGATAAAAAAAGTGATGACGTACCTCACTTGGTCGTATTTGGCGTTCTCATGATAAGGGAAAGGCTTCTTGCCAGTCGGATGTCGAAGCAACAATGTAGCAATGATCTGTCATTCAAACCATATCGAGAAAACACGATATAACTTGTAATCCGAACGTATGTGATAGCTATTGAATTCATCAGCGTTTTACAAGCATTTGATCGACTTTACTACAGCTCCAAGTACGTTTTTTTAGGGCTTAATCGGGCTGTAAATTCCTGCAACAAAATTCAATCTCTTACATCTCAGCATGCGTATTTTTATTGATGTAAAAGGCCGTGTTGATGGTACAATTTTACTACACACCAGCTTGAATACGTTCACGTAAGGCATTCAAGCGACCGACTTTACAAATTAGTGTCGTAGAAAATAGTAGAATATTACATGGGCCTAATGTAGCCCGTGGTTTCTAAGGGCTGAAAACGAGTATAATGTCGGATCACCTGTGTCATTAACGATTATTTTACGCCGTGCAGAAAATTGATGCTGAAGAATTAAGCAAATTAGATCCGATCGATCAAAAGGTATTAGGATGGCTCATGGAGCATAAAAAATCTACCGCCTTGTGTTGGATTCAATACATCTGTCAGGAATATAAAAACAGGGGGAATCGAACTGGATGCTGAACTGCTACACAAGGACGCTGAAACCTTGAATGGACCCAATTAGATTTTCAGTTTATCGATGATGGAATCCTTGGTGTCGATAATCTCTTCCATAATACCGATCAGTTTCCCTTCTCTTGCTCCTGCTGTTGGATCTTCTTTCGAAGGCTTTTGCGCCAGTACATGAGTATGCCGACGATGACGCCTGTTAACAAAGATCATAAAGGAACTCGACGAGGAAAAAGTATATGCGAAAATCATTGAAGCCTTTACAGCACATCCTTCACAGAAGAAGACTTTCAGCAAAAAAATGTTTGCCGACGAAGAAGTCATGCTCTGGTACATCATCTATGATAAGGCCAGTTACAGGATCAATGATGAACTGACACGTTTTCTCGGAATCAACAAAGAGACGCCGGAGAAAATCTATACAGCGCTAAAGAATTTAAAGCCCGAAGAGAAGGCGTTTATCCTCAGGCGGGTTATCATGGACCAGTATGCCGATAACATGCCACGATCATCACACGGTTTCATTGTCAAGAAGATCGCCGCTGCTTACGGAGATATCGACATTGCCGGATTTGAAAAAGAACAGGGAGAGATTTGCACCAAACGGGAAGTACGCGCGCGTGAGCGAATCAAAGACTTGCAGGCCGTACTACCGAAAGAGAAAAGTAAAAAAGAGAAGAGTAAAAACAAGAAAGGGGCTTAGCCCCTTTTTTTATTCGGTACGAATGACGCCAGTTGCTCTGGATAATACTGCTCGCGTCGATACTCATTAGTTAGTAGAATTTCTCAGCTCACCTTTTTTGAATACGAAGTTCGGGTTTTGCCGGACTTCCAGCCAAAAGTGTCCGCCATAAAGTTCAGGGTGCGCCGCGAAGCGCGTCGCGGTAAATCCTCCATTCAAATTTATTGCGTGTTCCTTTTGGCGGAAGGCTAGTCATATGGCATTCTCTCTTTTCTCCTCCGGCCAAAACCCGGTGGGCATAAGCATCAAAAAAAGTTCAACTCAAAACAACAGATGCTTATGGAAACAGAATTATCAGTCAATTTCAAACAACGCCTTCAGAACGATGATGTCTATGTCTCTAACCGCCTTGTCAGTTTAGCAACGCTGACGGGATTACCTGTGCGGAAGGGTCTTGAAAAAGCCCTCGTCTCCAACGGCCAGGTTGTTAATGTAGTCAGTAAATCTTACGGACATCTTCCTAATGAACGATTCTTTCATGAAGTAGAAGTAAAACTTGTAGAGGCTGGAATTGGATACATCACCCGATCGATCAACCGCGACGACAGGAGCTTTGCCGTAGACTACATCCTGGACGACGACGATTGGGTGGTCAAGGTGAAGAACGGGCAAGACAAACTCCGTCCAATGCTTCGGTTTATCAATAGCTATGATGGATCGGAGAAAACATCAGGGTACTTTGGTTTTTTCCGTGAGGTATGCCGCAATGGTCTGCACGTAGCCCATTCCAAAATTGGCTTTAGTGTCAAACATAGAGGAAACATCACCCAGGTTGTCCTTCCTGAAATACGCATACTGGTAGATGCCTTTCTGAACAACGAGTTTTACAGCCTGCATCGTAAGTTTGAAGTACTGGCTGAACGACCTATTAAGAACCTCCACGATTTTGTCAAAGTCACCGCCGAAACATTTAAGTTATTCCAGTTTGAATGCAGTCAAAAGAATCCAGCGCCTTCCCTGAACGCACGGATCGTCATGAATGAGATTGTCCGGGAAATTCAGATGTCCGGCCACAAGCCTAACCTGTGGACCGGGTACAATGCCTTTAACTCAATACTGCATACGAAACTGAAAAAGAGTTTCCAGGCACAGAAAAGTCTGGATGAAAAGATCTTCACTCACCTTTTGGAGATGAAGTAGAGTCAGCCCGGCGAGAAGCCGGGCTATTTTTTTGCTCGCGTCTGCCAGGGAAAATGTTTCTGGGATTTGGGAAAGAAAATTTGGTGATTCCATGGGTTGGAAAACAGAATGCTATGGAGTAAAGGAGCATTGGCGTGTTCGTCGTTCGGTCTTGCTTCGCGGCTTGCCTGTCGTTGATGTCTTAACTGTCCTAAAGAAGTGTGGCGGTGAGTTTGCCGCCCGATTAAGAACGGGATGTTTTGCGCGCTTCTAATAGGACAAACAGTCTATAATGAGGATTGTGCTAACTTCGGTTGCCCTACGATACTATGAGTAGTTTAACTGATACACTCCGTCGTCCCTCAAAAGCAACAGAGGATCTTAAAGCATTTCTCAAACAGACCTTCCCTACCCCGAGGTTAAACCTTGATGACCGGATCGTTTCTCCATTTACCGGCAAGAGTGCTTCTTTGATCGGAAAAGCATTTGACTACTTACTGCGCTTTGAATTGGAGCGTAAGTATACATCTATCACACACTCCCGAAGCTGGGTCGCTCAATCCGCGATGCGTGAATTCAATTCATCCGATACATCGGTGTGGTTCGATGAAGATGAAGAAAAACTTCCTGGTGAAGAATTTCTGAAACTCCTGCGCGAGCGACAGCAGCACATGCGTAGCATCAATGAACCGGTGCAAAGAAAATTTTTGAAATGCCATCAGATACATCGTCGATTTATCGAAGGCAAGAACGTGGCGATAAACTCGCTGCTGGATGCATGTTTGTTCTTGGGACAACTCGATGATATCGTGCGCATCGGTCCACCGGCAACCATGTTTGTTGATGCAGGATCTCCGGATGCATTGAACCTGGCTGACCTGAAAGAGCTGAAAAGAAATCTTGACCTTTCCATTCTTGCACCTCAAAAGAAATGTATCCTAAATCCAACATTTAGTAAGGCATTCGTTGGGGCCGACGCAGACCTGATCATTGATAAAACGCTGATCGACGTCAAAACAGTGAAAAACGCTAAAGTTGATCGAGCAACACTCAACCAGGTTATATGCTATTACTTGCTTTACCTCCACGGCGGGATTACAGGCCACAAAAAAATAAAGCTCGACAGTGTCGGTGTGTATTTCTCCCGTTACAATTATTTATGGAAGCAACCGGTAAAAGAGCTTGGTTCAGAAAAAGATTTCGCCCACGCATTACGTCTGCTGAAACGTGCCTGTAAATCTTGACTGGGTACGCAGACCCTACGCCTTGCATCTGGCATAACCTTTAGCTATTTTCATCTCCTGAGCCCATCCTTCCGCTTCTTACGAGGCGGGGGGAATGGGCTTTTTGTATTCACGCAATTCACCAATTATGACCTTTAACCGCCTTCTCTCAGGGCTGGCCATTGCCGTGGCTATCCTCGTCATGACATTCACCGCTTACCAGACCTATGACAATTTGGGGCTTGAGCCTACTCTTGAGAGTATTGACCTGTTAGGGTTTGACAGTCCGGAAAACGACCTCGCCTTCGATAAGTTGATACAGTCCTTTAACAGCGCTATCAATTCCTTCGGTACAAAAGCTGAATCTGCGAAAACAACTCTGTTGTGGATCGGATTAATGGTAACGATACTCACGGGAGTGTCAACATTAATTTCCAGTATCCAGGCGACAAAGGATACGCCCGACGCCCAGAAAAAGGCGCTTGTTATCATCGCCATCCTCACGTTCGTGGCAACCATCGGCAATTACGGCACGACAACTTTCAACGGCAAAAAAGACGATGCAGTTAAGAAGAAGCAGGAACTCATCACTATGCGAAACGAATTTACGGCAAGCTATTTCAAAGCAAAGGACGCATCAGAGCAAAAAAAAATCATCGCTGAGTATGAGAATCGTCTGGGTGATACTAAGCCTGAGTAGTTTGCTTGCCTCCGGGTGTGGCGGTAAACGTGATCAACGATTTGGAAAAGATCTTGAGTCAGCCGTTCTAACCACGCACGGATTTGCAAGAACAACCATGCATGATTCATTATTCACTGCCGTCATGAATGAACTGAATTGTATTGCGAAGCGCAATGGAAAACGGTTTGTGTTCGCGAAAGATTTTGAGCGAGGCAATGACTCACTCATCATGATTGTACCGATCCGATCTCCATTCTCCAACATTAAGTCCAGTGCTTTTTCAAACATCCGAAGCAGGTACATTTTAATCAACCCCGATTACCTGATTGATTTTGCGCAGAGAAGCCTGCTTTCAGATTCTACTGACTGGAACCGGGTCACCTGTCTGATCTTACTGCATGAGCTTGGACACTTCAAGCTCAAAAAAATGGGAGCATTCGATTCTCTTTCCTCCGCTCCTGCTTCCATGCTTGGACAACAACTACTGGATACGGAGCCCGAGTATCTGACTGCGAATAAAAAAATCGAGCTCTCCGTTGACTCAACGGCAGTATCAATGATCAAAGATTTGCCAGGATTCAATAACATGGACTGTTTTAATGTCGCGGCAGATCTTCAAAGAATTTTGCCCGGTATGCAGTTTCAATTATTCGGACACTTTGCTCAGCTAACCCTGGGAGGAGTAAGAATGTTGCGCGATCCAAGTCCTTCGCATCCTAACATGGAGTTAAGGATAACTTTCATGAACTACTACCTCTTTGACAACCCGCAATCAAGACAATTGATTGATGACTATCTCTACGAACGAGAGGTTGCACCGATCCACAGGCAGGAAACTGCACCTTATATCAACCAGGATAAAGTAAAAAATATTCCATAACGAGTGATACAGTTAACCCTAACAAATCAGTATGAAAATAACTTCATTAAAAGTCACGCTAACCGGGCCGCTCTGGAAAATTCACGAAGTGGAGATCGAAGCCATCGATGTTATCGACAAATGGGAACAGAAAGATGACGACTCTGAAGGGTGGGTTGAAGTAAAGGACATTGAGGTTTCAACCGATGATATACTGGATGTGTATATCTACCTCGGCGCGCCTAATGGGACCGAATATACTGTCAAGATGAGTGGCAAGGTTACCGACAATGGTCGAGAGTACGAAATTGAATTCGAGGAAGACTACGAAGTGACAAAAAATGGCCGTCTTCGAATCATCATCAGTAAGGAAATCAACGACATCATTAAACAAACTATCGCGCCATGACTAGGACACTTGTTACCTTATTGGCTGTTACGCTCAGCCATGTCACGCTCGCGCAAACATTCTTCGAAGCAGCCGATGGAACCGGGGTCATCTCTTTCAGCAAGACACAGGTATCGCAGATCAAGGCATCATTATCTTCCACTGCCATCACATACGGTTTCTATGGAATGAGTAGGGACGCCCGTGCAGACAAGCGGTTAATATTTCAGGCAGAAGCGAAAGTAAAACCCAATGATGATGGTATTGGAACGATACTGAAAGGCAGCAAGCTGCAACCAAGTGTTGGCGTTAGCGGCGCCTTCGGATATCGCTTGAACGACATTCTCTTTGATAAGAGATGGTCGGTGCTCGATATTTATCTTAAACCTGAATACGCTTTTACGACCTATACACTTTATGATACCACACGTATACCTGGTGGAGAAAAGGCTCAATATGAAAAACGAAAACATACGTTGGGTGCTAACTTGCTTGTCAACATTGGCGTAAGCTTTTCTAAAACCAATCTATTCGTCGGTGTACAGTTAGGTGTATATGGATCCGATAACACAGATACGTTAAAGGACGTCACTTTGCAGACAATTCGACCAGCAGGCTCAGTCAATCAATTCGTCGTTTCTGATTCTGAAGAAGCTAAACGTGGAGTCTATCAAAAAGCTACCAAGCAACCATTTAAAATCGACCTTGTATTTGATCCGAATATCAAGTTGAAAGATGGCGACGATCGCACGACCATGAAGCTTGGTTTTTTTGGCTACTGGCGAACTGACCTCTCCTATCAGCCGGGCAGGAACCGGATCGGTGCTGGACTCTGCTTACTTGGCTCTTCGAACCCTTCCAAAATATTCTCTTCTATCGGATATGAGTTTCCTAAATTTGGAAACGGTTTGACTGACGATGATAAAACTGACAACAAGGGTATTGCCTTCGCATCGATCGGATACACAATTTCAAAAGATTAAGCCTCATCGTATTTGATTAACTGTTCTTAACCACTCACCTTTTTTTACCATGGACTTAAACATTGAAGCCGACGAGGCTTCGCGCGAAAGAGAAAAGCAGCGCAGTGATAGTGAAGCACGCGACATCATTCACGACGTCAACAAACTTTATATAATACCCGAAGATAAGCGTTCCCGGTGGATCTGGGAACTCCTGCAAAATGCCAGGGATGTAGCTCCAAAGGGAGGTGTGAAAATTCATATAAAGCTAACACCCACTCGTTTTGAATTTCAGCATAACGGTGTCCCATTTCTTACCAAGAATCTTCTGGCCTTGCTTTATAAGACATCGACCAAATCGCTTGGCGGGGATGATGGAACAACCGGTAAATACGGAACTGGATTTGTGATGACGCACCTCCTCAATAAAAAGGTAACGGTGTCCGGAGTGCATGAGAATGAATTCGGAAAACGGAGGTTCCAGTTAGAAATCGATCGCTCTTCCACGCTGCTGGAAGAAAATGCTGCATTGGAAGCCACGAAAAATTCATTGCAATTCACATTCAGCTCCATCTCTGACATTGCCAGGCGTCCAAACGAGGCAATCGCTGACGAGTATCATTGCTTCTCCTATGAATTAAACGCGACAACCTACCCGGTAGCGCTGAAAGGAATTGAAGAATTGACCAGGAATCTGTCGTTTGTGTTACTGATTAATCAATCGACGATTAGCAGTGTAACGATTCAAAATGGCGAGTCACTCAGGCAGTATGCATTGCGGGAAGAACCAACCGCCATGCCGGGAATTATGTTTGCGTCTGTCAGTGACGACGCAGGACTGATTTATAGCATTCATGAAAAGGTAATCATTGGCATTCCCGCGGTTAACAAACCTGTTATAAAGATTGGTCCTTTAAACAAACAAGCGGTTCTGTTTAAAGAGTTTCCCCTGATGGGTACAGAAGGGTTCAATCTTCCCGTTTTTGTCCAGCATACCGGGTTTCAGCCGACCGACCAGCGTGATGGTATTCGTACAAAGAAAACATCTGAAAGTGATACTGATCCTCTCGCTGACAGCAACCGATTTGCATTAACGGAGTTTCTTAATAGCTACCTCACCTTTATTGAAACACTGACCAGCAATTCCGTAGCAGGGTCCTATCTATTAGCCAAGAGCGGATTACCAGAGTTTGTAAACGATTACTCTAACCGAGAATGGTACGAACCAACTATACAGGAGAAGATCCGCGAAGCTGTTCTGAAAATATCAATAGTAACAACCGTTTCTGGACCTCCTAAGAAAATAGCGGATGTAAAATTTATTGTCAGGGATGAAACCTTTGCGAAGGATCTGTATGAGTTAGCCAGCGAGTTCCTACCTGAAATTGTTGCTGACGAAGATAGCGTGTGGCACTGGAGTGAGATCATCACGCAGGAACCAGAACGATGGCCCGAGAAAATTATTCTTTCTCCTGAAGAGCTAGTGACACTCGTACAGCCGAATCTCGATCTCACCAAGCAAACGTCATTCGAATGGTTGAAGAAACTTTACTCATTTCTCAACGACAACAATCTAAACCATCTTGGCGAAAAATATCCTATTTATCCTAACGAGAACAATATCTTTAAAAAACGTGACGAAGTTGTCTTGTATCCGGCGATCGACGACGAATTCAAGATCGTTTCGAAAGGATTAAGTCAAGACTTGGATGATAAATTCCTGAGCCGCAAAGTCGGCGCAGCAACAGGCGTTAAGACTTTCGACCCGGAAGACTTTTATAAGAAACTAAACAATGACCTGATTGGTCAACTCAAAACACAACAAGCAACCGACACTCAGGCTCGCGCAATATTTCATGTTTGCTGCTTGTTTCGTTCCGACAGGGCACCTAAAAGAGATCTTTGGTTCAGCATCATTAATGAGCTCCTGCCATCATACGCTCCTGAAAAAAAATCGGTGCATGTCGAGTATGATAATTATGGTCGAAGTGCTGAACAATGGTCGATGAAGTTCATCTGCGACCGAATTGAAGAAACTAAGAAGCCTACTCTGTTTGCTGAAAAGTACTTTAATGGGAATATGGCTGTGTGCTTGCAGTGGCTACAAAAGTTCATTGACTATGTGCTGGACCTTCAGGATGATATCAAAGATTCAATCGTTAAACGCACCTTTGTTCCCGTACAAAGCGATGAGTTTAAATCATATGACGATCAAATCTTTGTTCAAGATGGAAGTAGTTATTTCGATGATACCATTAAGAACATCTTTCGGGACTACACCAAAGCCGGCGATCCACGCAAATTCCTGATTGATCCAACTATCAAAGTAGAAGCGGGGAAAGTAAGTACGGTTGAATTGCTTACTCGTGAAATTGACAAGATCTTCAGGAACCCGAACATCAACGATCTGGTGAAGAAAGGTGGGCAGTTGAACGAAATGTTCTTTCAACTGAATGAGTGGTTTGAAAAAGTGTCGGTTGCTTCTGGTCTATTATTAACATTTGCAGCTTCACGACCAACTTTGTATATCCTGGCTTTAGGTGAAGGGTTCGCAAGTCAGATTCTGGAAATAACGAAAGCCGGAAAGTCGATCGAAGACATTGCCGTGCTGGCAAAACTTAAATTAACGACCGAACAGATACAGTCCATCGAATCTGCCGCAGATGTCGTTGGAGCAGATACCATCCTAAAGAAGGCGCAGGAATTAGTTGCCGATCATCAAGAGAAGGAACGCTGGCGTGCAATTGGGCGAGCAGCGGAAATCGCGTTCAGAGAGGCACTTGCCGAAATTGAACCTGCCTTTGAAATCGAAAATCCAGACCGTGGAAAAGATTTTGTCATTATCGCAAATAAAAAGCCATATGCAATAGAAATAAAAAGCGTCAACCATCTGAAGCCTTATGTAAGCATGTCCATTTTGCAAGGTCAGCATGCTGCAAGAGAATTCGAGCATTATGCCCTATGCGTTGTCACTAGAAATGACGACAATATGCCAATGGATAGTGTTTACTTTAAAGAGCATGCAAAATTCGTCACAAACATTGGAGTGCATATTGGCAACTCAATCGAACAGTGGTACAATGGAATTAACGCACTTGATACAAGAAAGGATGTCAAGGTGCAGATTGATTCATTGAAAGACTCTGTCTACGTCAACCGTTCTACGTGGGACCCTGGCATTTCCTTTGAAGAGTTCGTCGCTGTCTTGCGAGAATATTTTGCTAAAAAAAAGCAAATAACTGTGCCATGAAAGATTCCAAGATCGACGAATTTGATTTCAATCGTCGCACCGTAACATCGCAAAATTTATCGTCATATGATTAAGGATCAAAACAGATTGAAATACCTTGACGCAGCGTGTTTGCGCCTGGCAGGCTCGTTTGTAGAAGTGCCGCTCGAAAAGATCTTTAAAGACGGCCTATCAAATATCAAAACGAGAGATGGCATCAAACCAAATTTGCACCAGGCATTTCAGCTGCGTCAGGGAGACAAAATTTGGTGGTGCGAAAACGGCAAAAGAATTGGCCTAGAAAAAAGCGACCATGAGGAATTTTTAAGAATAGTACGTCTGATCTATGAGGATCATTCGGTGAAACCGTACATCAGCTTCGAATTTATTCTCACCAGAATGTTCCAATGTATGATCGACGTACGGCACCAAGACAATCGGTCGACGATCGTCTCAACTAACTTGTGCGAGGAGATGGCGTCATCTATAACCAGCTATAATGTCTATTTGAGACTCATTCATCTTAAACCGTCGAAAAAAATAACTATTGGTGAGGTCGAAATTGGTCGGTTTAAACCCGGATTCTTCGATAAGCAAATTTTGGCATTTAAAAGAAGACATGGCGATATTGAAAACATCTACGAAATATATAAAGACATCTTTTCGAATCAGGCGTATGCGAAAGTATACGTCCGAGCTGAATCACAGCGAGCCAAAGAGATTGCAAGCGAAAAGTGTTCACTTACTCTTGACTTATTGAAGGTCTGCAGTCAAACTGTTGTACACCCAAAATCAAAAGTAAACTTTGATCTTGACCGCAATGTTCGTATCCACGCAAATCAATCCGTGCTGCTGGAAAATTTAGAATATGAACATGAAATAACGGCACAGATAGAAAGAGCATATGGGCAGGATCATGAACTGGCGTTTGACATTGAGGAGTATAACAAGCGAGGCTTGCAAGCTCTCGTCCAACTTCTCAGTAAGTTCCCCACAGAAAAGGATCGAAGCGAATTGCAGCGCATTACAATGCGCGCTATTCAAAAATTAGCAAGCGCGCTTTCAGAACCAAATTTTCACAGGCGAGTTACCGACCTTTTCACTGTTCTCGAATCACTTCTTTTAAAGGATCAGAATTCCCCCATTATCGAAAGTGTAGGCAAATACCTCTCAAAATTGGTTTTTAAAACTCTCGAAGAAAGAAAGGAATGTATCACTCTGCTAAAGAAAATGTATGCGGTACGAAGTGCCTATCTTCATCATGCACACGAAGCTCCTATTGAACTTGTAGATCTCGCATCCCTGCAGGTGTGCGTATACTCACTGGTATTCAAAATGATAACAAAAAGCCTCGACTACAAAACAAAGGAAGAACTTTTCGAAGAAATTGATGAAGCCATAATCGCTGCCTATACTCCAAAAATATTCCGTGAGCAAAAGCGAGCAAAATAATCATCTCTAATTTTAACACATGGCTGCACCCGCTGACGGGCTGATCACCAACCGGTCCGAAAATGACAGTCATCCAGTTGCACATCAAGCCATAGAGCGGCGACTCCGTCCAAATTTCTTATAACACTCGAAATCTTGCCATCGCTTTAAGGAGGATGAACATCTTTATCAAACCTCTATAATTTACACACCTAATATGGGCAAGACACAAAATCTATGAGTGAGAGCATTTTCATCATCAAACGGCCAGTCGCCTATTCGTCTTCACCCAAGCCGCTAAGTTCAAGCAGGTCACGATATAATTGCCCTTGCCCACTCGATCCAGGTACATATTTTTCTTTATTGAAATCTTGCTCTTTCAATTTGATACCATCAAATACCTTTTTGAATTGCTCCTTTGAAATGACCTTGCCGATTTGATTGAAACTCAAATAAACATCTTTGAAAAAGCGCATTAAGGCAATGAAACCTGTAGATCGGTTCAGAATCATATTAGGTTGCAACTCAATCCATGCCCCTGGCCAACGCTTCTCAACCGCATAGAAATAATTAAAGATCAACTGCGCAATCATTATATCTTCTTCATCTTCGATAAACATGTTGCGCAAGAAATATCGTTGAAGCTCGTTTCCTGACGCCAGCTCTAATCTCTTTTTTGTATTTCTGTGTACTTTATAAAAGTTACGATCTGCCTGAGGATCCTTTGAAACGTACTGAATAATGCTCCGTACAAACGTGTCTTGCGTTATTGTCTCCGAATCTTTATCAACTGCGGTCCCCAAGATCTTAATCTTCTTGTGAAATGGACTCCCAGACTTTGCGTTTAGAGCCCGTGCAATGTTGTGTGCGGTTTTCTGCGGGCTGCGGCTTTCCGCAAAGGCGAATAGATCTGCTACCAACGAATTGCTTACATTCTTCTGTTCTTTGTTTATCGTCGCGAAAACAATCGCTTGATCCTCAAGTTCCATGTCCATAAATATGCTGACAACAACCTGAAACGCATTACCATCTTTAGCAAAGTGGCGTAAACCCGCTATTCGATGTTGTCCATCTAATATTTTAGCGACGTCATCTTTATAGTCAATAGTCATCTTGCCCTTTTTCTCATCATATGTTGCGTGCTTTGATGAAACAGCGATAATGATGCTATTTGGAAACGTGGCATCAACCAAGTTAACGTACTTGCCTATGTCCTTTTCTCGTTTTTCATTAAGTTCCCTCTGAATCCCGATATAATCTTCAACCTCTCGATTTGCCTTTCCCGTTTCCATGCGTCGAACATCTGCATAAGAAATGTATTCCAGGTCGTCGTGATTCATGACACCGACGTACAATGTACCTATTGGCTGCTGTGCCTCAAGGCAATAGAACTCTATCGTTTGCGCTGCCATAACTACTATTGTAAAGAATCAGCGATATTGTCTTGCTCTGTTCTCCTGACTTCTGCAACATCAGGCGTGTTCTTGTTGCTCACAACTTGCGAATAATAAAATAGAGGAATAGTGAGGGCAATCAGTAAAATGAAGAAAAACTCTATGATCTGTAAGTTTGGCGTCTGAGTTGTCGAGAGTATCGCGTAAAAGCCCGCGCACGTCACGAGAAGAAGCAATGAAACCTTACTGAAGGTTGAATAGAGATCCCAAGGCTTCGCTTTGAACTGATTGAACACCAGATAAGACGACACGACCAACGACAAGGAATATAAAAAGAACTCGCCTCTTATGTAAAAGGTATCCATGCCTTTCCATTGAGAGGTAATAAGTAAATAAAATATACCAAAAAACATTGGCAATAGTGTAAATGCAGAAATGAAGAAGGTGTCAATCAATGCTGTAACATAGACTTTGTTAAGCATGGAAGATGAAAACTTCCCTTTAGGCCATGAAAATAAACTCATTGTATCTATCTCGTTTTGCTTTTTTTCCACCGATTAAACTATAACGACTTAAGGTGAACTTCTGTCCAAAATTCTTATAAAGTGCATCAATACTAGTATGGGCAGCGTTAGTCAATATTACGTGAGCTTTCTTCTCCTTCAATTCATCAATGTAGCCTTTCAATCTCTTCTGGTCTTCCCATTGAAAAATTTTATCATTGTATTTTACAAATCCATTAAACTCATGGTGACGTCCCCCCTAAAAACCGGATAGTTCAAAAGTAGATGAATTGGGCAATTATTGATAACTTAAAAACAGTAATTGCTTATGAAGAAATCGAAGTTCACAGAAGCACAAATCGTATTTGCATTACGCCAAGCAGAGACCGGGACATCGGTAGAAGAAGTATGTCGCAAGCTTGGGATTAGCCACGCGACGTTTTTCAATTGGAAGAAAAAGTATGGGGGGTTGGGCGTTTCAGATCTGCGACGCCTTAGGCAATTGGAGGACGAGAACAATCAACTCCGCAAGTTGGTTGCCGATCTGAGTCTGGACAAACAAATTCTGCAGGACGTTCTTAAAAAAAAGCCTTGAGAGCTCCGATAAGGAGGGAACTGGCTTCAAAGGCGATGAAGGATTATAAGATTTCGATCCATCGAGCTTGTTCTTTGATCATGATCAGCACATCAGTGTGGTATTATATTCCAAACAAGCGGGATGATTCAGTATTGCGAAGGAGAATGAGAGAGATAGCCGATGTTAGAGTTCGATATGGTTTCTGGCGGATCTTTACGTTGCTTCGACGCGAAGGCTTTGAAGATAATCATAAGCGCATGCACAGGATCTATTGCAATGAAGGATTGAACCTCAGAAGCAAAAGACCACGAAGAAGCAGGGCATCAGCCCACCGCCTGGATCGTCTCGAGTTGCTTGGTATGAATCAAAGTTGGAGCATGGACTTTGTGGCGGATCAACTCTTCAATGGGAGTAAATTTCGTTCATTAACTGTAGTGGATAACTTTAGTCGAAAATGTCTGGCTATTCGAACCGGACAATCACTTCGGGGAACAGATGTAGTGGACACCATGAATCAAATCGTAAAAGAAAGAGACTCCTTGCCGGTGCGAATACAAGTTGATAATGGTAGTGAGTTTATTTCAAAGGATCTGGATAAGTGGGCTTATGATCATGGCGTCACGCTCGATTACTCCAGGCCCGGAAAACCAACGGATAATCCGTACATTGAGTCATTCAATGGCAGCTTCAGAGATGAGTGTCTGAATGTACATTGGTTCATGTCGATGGAAGATGCTCAGCAGAAGATCGATCAATGGAGGAATGAATATAATACGTTCAGACCTCATAGCTCTTTGGACGACATGACACCTGAGCAGTTTGAAGAAGTCTATGAAAAAGAAGCCCGAAACTCTACTTTAGAGTTATCCTGAAACTGGGAGGACGTCAAACTCACATCACAAAAGTTTTTCAAACAATCTAATAAAGGGAAGGTGCCCGCGACAAAAGAGTGGACGGATACCATTCACGTCGACTCAATACTTCATCTCATCGTTGAACCGCTAAAACATTTTGGACCATCTCGAAAGACGCAAGTCCCTGGCAAGCCCCTTGGATTCAACAGGCATGACGTGCTGCATGGAACAAGCGTTGACTACGGTGATGATGACGTGAACGCATTTAAAACCTTGTCCTTACTCAACTACATCGGAATTGCGATACACTACGTAAAAGAGACCACCGACGAATCACTCGATTAAATATCAATCTCCGGAAATTCTTTGCGTACAAACTTTACCAAGGATACATATGCGTTGTCAATGTCCCTAATCCAAATCATGCTCAACATACTGCCCTTCTTTTGCTTCGCCAAAGTATTATCGACGTAAACGTCCCCCTCCAGCGTGTAGCTGTTAGGAACAATATCATTGAATGAGGCCCAGGTTTCAACGAGTTTTACGATTCGCTTCTTCAGTCTTAGGTCGTTTACATAGTAACCCTTTGAAGTCACCATCTCCTCCATGCTCGTGTAACCTGACAACATTGACTTTTTAAAGCGTGACGAGCCGTCTTTTAAAAATCCGTCCATCGAACTTATTGGAAACCAAGAGAGAATCTTTTTTACTATCTGAATATCGTTAGCTCTTGGCTTATCGATTATTTCGGTTGCATATTTAGGTTTGTCAGGGTTAACTTCAATAATCCTGGCTAGCCTCGCTATAAGATCCTCTCTTAATTGACCGATACCTCCTTTGTCATTCTCATCCGCAATCTTGAAGTCAAGACAACTCCTTTTCTCAATGTCAAAAGGCAAGTCCTTGAAATCACCAAATGTTTTATTAAACAACACAACAATCCTTTCCCAGCCCAATTGCGAAACAGCATATCCTAACTCAACCAGCACATTTGGGTTCTGGAGCTTCTTTTTACCATCTGTCGTCACGCCGACCGTCGTGAGGTCCGCAATAAAGATGTCAGCTTTAGCTATACTTTCGAGGATCGCATTAGGGATGTGGGTAGTTCCTACCTGATTGCTCGATGAGTCAATGACATTCAAGTCAACATCTGCAAACTGAGAATAAATATTATTACAAGCGTCATTTAATGCAATTCGGACACCTTTTCGGTTTTGCGAAACATCGGACTGCCAGGAATTGAAAATAGTTATCATCACTCAACCTTAGTTTCGAGAGCTGTCCAAGATAAAAGTTACCAGAAAAGAGTTTTGCCTCCCTGCTTTTCGTCAAGATATCTTTCATTCTTAAAACCCAGGGTCTTTCTATATTGCTCGTCAAAGATATCGCTAAGTTCATGGGCTGTCTTTATCACTGGCGCTCGCTCAACCCACCCTTTCTTCAACTTACCAGTCAGGAAACCTCCGCCGATCTCAAGTTCATCCGTGCATATAAGTTTTCCATGAAGCGCCTCGCGCAACAAAAGGAAGTGAACTAAGTCCATTGGTTTTTTCTTCCTTGCAAGCATCGTAAGAAGAAAGGTCTCCAAGTCATCAAGCCTTACTGCCCAAGGGTAGAGATCTTCCTCCGTTTCTAAAGTAATTAAGGTGGAAAGGTCACATTGAATCTGACCGAATGATTCTAAGGTGACGATGATGGAAAAGTCTTGCTTGTATTGAGTTGTATCGATCTCTGCGATCAGGTTGCCCTTGTGGTCAGTTATCCTCAACGGCACTTCATCGATAAATTTCCTTTCAACGCGTCTGGTTTGTTCATAACCATATCCGATAGAGGCTTTGAAATCATCCTTGATTCTCACGAATGCTTTATCTGGATCTCTGAAAGGTTCACGCATGTTATAACCTTTCATCTCAATGATAAATGTGTAATCTTTCCAGAGAATCAGGATGTCTTGTTCACAACCATCGACAAAGTATCCACGGTGAATAATAAAGTCGGAATTGAAAAACTGTGAAAAAAGATCTGCTACCCGATCTTCAAGCAAATCGCCCTTGACTTTAGTGTACTTCGCTGTTTCGGCTTTGTTGGAACAACAGACCCGTTCCAGAAGCGTATCAATTGCGTGGGCTACTTGCTTAACTTCAAATACCTGGAACATTCCCTCACCGATATTAAGAATTGGTTTTTCAAATAACGGGTTACCGGGTCTGGTCTCAGTATAGTATAAAAAATCACCCTGTACGCGTTGCAAGGAAAGCATGCTCAATATATTCTTGACCTTCTCAACTGGAAGCAATTCTGTGACAAGTTCTTCTGGGTAAAAGCGGTCAATGATTCCTTTGTCACTCATGAAAGAAAAGAGATGCTTGTCGCGTTCACCCATCTTCTTTATAAAATCGGGAACGTTGTCGGCAACACCCATCTTGATCTTCGTGTACTTTTCCCAATTCGGCCTCAGCAGATCCTTATTCGTAGAATGCGCCTGGAAATTTCTCTTCCGAAGTTTATCAAGATTGTTGTAGAACTGAATAAAGTCATCTGTGTTGCAACCCGTCGCTGCCTGAATAACCGGATCAAGGGGTTTATATAGATCATTTATCCAATTGACTACCTGTTCTTCGAAATTCAACGGACCCTGATTGAAATACGATAAGAATGAAGGCATCGCCACACTTCTTACCCGCTTCCATTCCTCAGTAACCTCTTCGGGTTTCGTGGGGAAGAATAGCTTATCATACTCGCCTTCTATCTCGTTGAGCAGTTTAAGGATTTGAGCCCAGGTTGTCGGAACGTAACTGAATTCTGAGGCTTTGCTTGGGTCTGAAGTAATGTTCAACCCAGCCAGATAATAAAGCTGACGCAATGGCGAGGATAACTTTGCAAGTTGATCCCCCGCCCTTTCTCTGCCCGCATGTATCAGGAAATAAAGATCTCCCAGCCACCAGTCACTGTTATACGTGGATACGATTTCCTTTAATTCTTTCGAACTGCTTTCAAGGCTCATTTTGGGATTCAATCAAGGGGATTACTTAAAAATACCAATTGTTACTGATTTCAGGTCAGGCATAATGCGCCGGTTCAAAAGGCCATTGAAACCATTTACGCTTGCGAACTTGCTTCGCTAAACAGACTCCCCTAGGTTTCATCCCTGATGGCTTTCTACGTTCTTGCTTTTAATCTAGGTATTGGCAGCCGCTCCACCTTTGGCTAAACGAAATCTGTTGTACAAATCATAATACTTGACAAGTCCTTTCTGATGACGGCACATGACAAAATAAAACGACGGGATCAACTCGTAGCCGGAGCGATGAGATGAAATCACTGTGATTTTCTCACCTGCTAGAATTAAAATACTGTCGAACCCATCATCGCATACCGTCCAAAGATCAGTTCGGCATTCATAAACACCACGTCGGAGAATGAATGGCCTCATTTCTTCGTAGACGACTGGAAGAAGAAGGTATAGGATTCCGTATACAATCGGCCACGCGGCAGCGTGCAATAGAATAAACAGCTCTCCAGTAGCATAGCTCAAAGCAAGGTTAAAAAGGCCTGTAACCAGCCCCACACCCATCGTTGCATATCGGAGCACTGGAAACCTCCGTTGAACTCTGCCATTGATGATTGCCGTTGAAAACGAATGACGTACTGCAGCCCAACTCAGCACTAACCATCCGTAGATAGTCACAACAAACAGAAGCAGATTTAGATTCGGCGTTTGTATCGATGGACTAATAAAATAGTTTATCAGCGAGATTGCGTCAACAATCAACGCTAATATTCCAGTCAGACCAAGCAAGTAGTCCTTTATGCGGTTCACTTTTACGAATTTTCTTTCAATCTCAAATTTCAATGTGGCCAGTTTCGACGCCGCATCATGACATATTTGGTTCCCTGATCCTTTGCGTTAATAAAGAACGCCGTATAATACTCTCCTTTGTGTTCAATGTAAGGGCGGTAAATGAAATTACGATAATCAAAATTATACCTGCCTAGCTCAAAGAACAGCAGTTCGCCACGTATAAAATCGTCAAAAATAACCAGTCCAGAACCATAGTCAGCAATTTTTCCATCCACAGCCAATGTGTGCCAATCCAAATCGAATAGGTTATTCTCTCGATACCTAATACTCATAAAGGAATTAATTGGCTCGTCTGCAATGCGGCCATTAATTATATTCCAGTGTTGATAATCAAATGCCTTGTTATAGCTCTCCAGTTGTGAAAACGCATTACGCTTCTCTCTTTCTTTGCGGCGGCTTACAAAATATTCATATGCGTATGCTGTAACAAAAGACAACACAAGCCCGATCATTGCACCAATCGTGATGTTAACTGCTTCTACAGGGCTCCAAACCATCGTCTAATAGTTTTGTTATTGTTGACAAAATCAGGCTTTATTCAACGCTCAACAATGATAACCCGTTGAGTAAAACTGTTTCTGATTATCGACCCGCTGCCTTTGCAGCTTCCTCAATCCACTTACCCATATTATTATACCCATCGTTATCAACCCAATCATAGGTTGAAAACCTTTCAAAAAAATACTTCTTGTTATCATTGGAACTTGTAAATATCGCACCGAATTGATTATTGCCCGCCGCTGAGGTATTCCCGTCCTTATCCTTCAACTTATGGATATAGATCCCAACAATTCCATTGCCTCTCTTCCAACTCTGCTCAAGCTCATATAAGACGAAAGGTCGAGTGCTGACTTCTGTTCCAATCAAAACAACAGTTACAGACGTTCCGTCCAGCTGTTTATCTATCCAACGCCTGACTGCAGCTTCACCTTCTCTTTCAACCTTTTCAAATTCAGCTGCATCAACGAAGCCCGCTGCCTCGCGATCCTTAGTCACCCAACTATTTCTTATTTGATTGGCTCTCCAGACATCCTTTTTATAATGGAAACTAAAGAATACACGACGTACCATAACGCGATTATTTTGATTTGAAAGTTACAAATGAGTGTTAAACAAATTTTCTTAATAGATAATTATCTCTATTTCTCCAGATGTCATATGCTATCTCTATATACTTGTTTATATCTGATATAAAATCGTTCCATCGCACCACATGTATGTAGTTAAAATAACCGCTATGGACAATATTACCATTGCACGGCCGCGTGGCCGGGGCTTTCATATTGAACATATTCTCCCCCAGTATTCGAAAAAGGATGTTCGTCATATATGTCGTACTGGTGCATCCTGGATTGGGTTGCAAGAAGTATTCATCGCTTCCAAATATGTCGGGTAATACGACAGCAAGCATCGCATTAGTTTTGCTGTTTTTGCCGTCACGTGATTGCTCTCTTAACGAATATGAAACCTCCCAAGGTATCCATTGGTCCTCCTCTGGCCGACTCTCACGCATTCCTTTGGAGATCAGGACTATCGTCATCGTGCTGTCAAAAATTTTGTCGCCGAGTTTAGATCCGATCGTCGAGTCAACCAGGCTACTTAAATCCTCGCCATCATCCTCGCCCTTAAAAATGTGATCTGTTGAATCAAATTTACTCTGAAGAATGTCAACATAATCTCTAACCCTAGTGTCAAAAATGCCAGGCAGAGATAAGACATGTCTGTCTGCATATTTGTATGATACGAAAACTTTCCTTCCCATATTTAGTTAGTTATCCAATTGATTGTAGCTTATAAAATACATCCAAAGGATATTTTTCCTTGTTATACTTCTCTTGCCATTTTATCAAATCATTCTTGTCAATAGATGTTAAGTGATCGAGATCGAGAGGGTATTCGAAACTTTCGTTGAGTGCTTTTTCAAAATGATCCGTGTACTTCCGTGTAGAAATTTTGCTTCTATATTCAGCCAAGGGAGCCCTTCGAATCCAACTGCTCATACCTGTTTCGAAGTAAAGCCATGCTGATTGCGTTTTGTTAAGATGGTCCTGTATTTTTACCGAATTAGGAGTATTTAGGAATATTAGGCATTCCGTCTTGTTCATCATCTTTGCCAATGAGGCCGCAAGCATTATGTGGACATGTGTAGTTGTTATGTTCCTGAGTGAATAATTGTAGTTACCTGTATGAGGCTGGAAACAGAATTCAGTATCAAGCAATTGCTGAAGTTCATCCGAACAATGCCAGACAATAGAATCGACGAAGCAGTTTAGACCAAATACCTGATTTAGAAACCCACTTAAAGTAATAGCAGACTTTTCGTCGAGATGTGAATGTGACACAAAAACATCGGCATATATGTCGGGAAACCAATCGCTCTCTAGTTGTGAAGCGTTAATAGTCTTATTCTCATAGACGAGCCTTCTTAAGCCGCTTCGAGTCCGTGATGAAATACTATTCAAATGAGAGACTCCGTGGTCGTAAAAGTTTTCAATTTCTTGATTACTAAATTGAATCGTGAGATTAAACCCTTTATACATATTCCTGGACAGTTAAATCTGTGATAAAATATTTTCGACTGCATTAAATTCTGTCTATCAAAAACTTTTGAAAAATACTCGCATATCCATAGTCCTTTACAAATCGTTCATTTTTTAAGTTTTCATCAAACAACGTATCATATACGATTTTTGTCGCTGCGCCAGTACTTGCAATTGGTAAAATGATAGCGTTAGGATGATACTCCTTTAGCATCTTGAATTCAACTTCAATTCCTTCCATACCTCCAATAAAAATGCCCGCATCAAAACGATTGTCAGAAAAAATCCTCCGTCGTAACTCCATAACGCTTGAATGTATATCGCCTTTATTCTCAGTTAAGACAACGTTGTCAAACTTGTTATTGTCCACGGGAAACTTGTCTTTAAAAAAAAGTGATTGATACAACCGAAGATGATTTTGAATATCCATCTCAAGTTTCTCCATCACGTAATAGAGTAATGGGGTAATAGATGGGTGTCCTCCCCAAATTACGCGATGTTCCGGCAAGACACGGTTGCAAAGGCTATAACCGCATCGCGAATTGCAATAACATCCGCAGTCTCATAGTACTTTGGATGGCGTTCCGGAAGAGGAACACTAGCCGATAAAAATATATTCTTTAGTTGCTTTGTAGCCATTTGTCAAACTCCTGCATTTTCAATGTCTTAACATCTAGGTGAATATTTAGATAGTCAAGGTGCTTTAACCACTTATTTCGTATCCGCAAATCATCATAAATTAAAACCACTTCTTTTTTTTCACTATTTCTTAATGCCGACGACTGTTCGCAATCTGTGGATTGAGGTATTCCTACAAGGGGAATAAATACTCTTTTTTGGTCATCCCCCTCGGTTATAAAACGTTCCGGTTGAAGATTAACCTTCTTGCCGTGATAACGAGCCATGTTCAAGAAGTTGGTTATTAGTTCGTCTTGCCGCGAGGCAAGGGTCCGCGCCCTAACTGACTCCACCTGTTCCACAATCGAACTAACAATCTGATCTACGAGTTTGGAAGAATCTTTCTTGTCATAAACGCCCCCGTTGAAATCCTCTTTCTTTAGCTGTCGCGGGAAACAGATTTCTGCCATCGATTCAAGGGCATGGTCTGGCCAAACCAACTGAATGACTCCTATCTTCTTTGCACTCGATTCGGCTATCTCCTCTTTACACCATCTACTTTCCAAAAACTTAGATGTATTCAAAAGAACTATAACGTCGCAATCGGTCATTCTATGCCAAAGTTCGTCCTGAAACGGTTCTCCCTGTTTAATCGAATGAGTGTCTAGGAACACATCGAAGTTTGCTCTTTCAAGAGCTTCAAATAATTGGATTGCTACAGATGTTGACTGGTCTCTTTTGTAGCTGATGAAAACTTTTCGTGTATTTCTAAGTTTTCCAAATGATTCCAAAATTAGAGTTATAATTCTGACTTGCTTGGTTTCGTCAAATTGCAACCCATTTTGATTCTCAAGTAGCTGTGGAATTTCTTCTTTGAACGACTTATAAAAAATTGGCAGAACTGGATTGCCATCTTTCAGTAATCCTTCCAAGTATTTCACATCCTGATGATCGCCACTTGTAGCCCCGAAATAAAGCACATATGCGGGTTGGTTGCCCTTGTACTCCTTCTCTAGCTCTGCGTTGCGAATGATCTTATATGCATCCTTCGGCAACTTAAGCTCTTCGATTTGCTTAAATAGTTGCTCGATGATGTCCTCACATGTTTTAGTAAGTGTTCCTAGCAGAATTACTTGGTACTTGAAATTCATCAATAGCTTAGGGTTTATAAAATGCAAAAACCCACCGTCCACTTTTTCAAGCGGAGATGGGCTCATGTTATCTAAGGTATGAAAAGGGATTTATATTCAAAATAAAGGACTCAGTTGCTCAAAAAATATCGGTAGGTAAAAAAGTCTGGCAGTTCTAATGGCACAACTTTATGTGAAAACTTAGGCGAAAAAGCAACTTGATTGAATTTCAACCGGTGGCCCAAAGTATCCATTTAAAGCTTGGAGGAGCCGGATCAATCCTTAATCGAAAACGGTATTATCAACACCCGCCTTTTGCCCTTATTTACCTTCTTCCAAAATAATAACGTGAGGCGAAATGCTAACTCCTGGATTAGTTTTGAAGTAACATTCAACTTAAGTATGTTCGAATCCCGGTATACTTCTAGATATCCCGGTTTGTTCTTTCCTTATTTGCGAACTGCTGTTTCTCAACAACACACATTCGCCTGAACCACAATTAGTTCATTCTACTGTATCGGGAAGTAAAATCCCGAAACATCCGCAACCATCCAGATATAGATTCTTTGGTTTTGTTGGGTGCCGATTTTTAGCGAAGTCATTTTATTACTGATCATTTCAAGTTAGTGGGGTTTAGTTCGGTCGGTTTTGTTTCTCGCCGTAACATTCAATTCACTCCACCGTCTTAATAAAATATTTGTACAATGTTGTTACCAACATTGTAACACATCCGTGTGCCAGTCTCTATCTATGCACATGATCAAAATAGAATTAAATGCGATTATTCTCGAGGCTCTCGAAGAATACTTCGCGCACAATCGACGCCAGTTACGAAAAATGAATTCATCGACGTGGTGCAAGCAGCAACGCTATTGAATTTGGCGGCCGCAACTATATATGAGAAGACGTCTCGAAAGCAATTACCTCATCATAAGAAAGGCAAGAAGATAATGTTTAAGAAACACCAACCGAATAAATTCATCAAGAAAACGCGACTCCGAAATGGATTATTTTCAGTGGTGGTGAATGCGACATATAACATGATCATGCGATGTCCTCGTATCTTGTTATTAAAGAGATTTGATGGATGAAAATATTACGCACAATCCTGACCCTGCTGTTGTTTTTGACTATCACAACCGCATGGACCCAGGATACGCCGATGCATGAATGGGGTCACACGACTCCATATCATAACGGGGCTGGTGTTTTCTGGCCCCACTTTAAAAGCACGACCGATCCTGATGGCAATGTTTACGTTGCTGGTGAATTCAGGTATGAATTCGATGCCGACCCCGGCCCCGGTGTAACTACTCTCACAGCCGTAAACGACAACTACCACGAAGTCTATGTCAGCAAATACAACGCTGACGGTATCTTTCAGTGGGCGCGGAAGTGGAGCCAGCCTCCCTACGAATATTATCCTGGTTCGCTGATAGTCGACAACGATGGAAATTTATTTGTCAACATCTTTATCCAAACCGCATTTTCTACACACCAGACACTTATAGTAAAACTCGACGCCAGTGGAAATGAGTTGTGGCAAAAGAAAATCAACACAAACGGCTGGGGCGGACGCGGCATCGCACTCGATCCGTTGGGTAATGTGATAATCGCTGGAGGATTTAGTGCGACCGTTGACTTCGATCCTAACGCCGGCGTTCAGAACGTCGTCGGAAATGACGACCTGTTCGTCTGGAAACTCGATATCAACGGGAATTTAATGTGGGTGAAAACGATGCCAGGCACCGGTACAGTTCAGCCATGTGCAATTGCAACCGATCCAACTAACAACATTCTTGTGACAGGGCATTTCAGTGGTGGTCCGACTGATTTCGATCCGGGCTCCGGAACTACCACACTCACTCCTGCTGGTTCCAGCGACATATTCATTTTGAAACTCGAGCCCGACGGTGATTTAACATGGGCAAAACAGATTGGCGGATCAGGAATTGATTACGCATATGACATCGCTTCCAATACCAGTGGAGATATTTTCATCGCAGGTTCTTTTACTGAAACTGTCGACTTCGATCCGGGTGTAGGGACGTCTGTGGCAACATCTCTGCCCACTACCAAACGTGATGGTTATTTGCTGCGCCTGAATCCTGATGGTACATACAAATGGGCCTGGCAGTTTGGATCGACAGACGACGACGATGCACGTGGTGTATCGTTCGACACTGATGGAAATATTCTTCTAGCTGGTCAGTTCCAGGGAACAGTCGACTTCGATCCAGGTTCAGGCGTAACGAATCTTTCGGGTGGCGGCGGATTTTTTTTAAAACTGAAAGACAATTATGAATTGTTCTGGGCACGTGAGCTTGGTACGATGACCACCTCTCTTCGTTCCGACAATAATGGAATGATCACTGTTGTTGGCCAGCACGTTGCCGGCACGATAGATACTGACTTTGGAGTCTGTAAGAATGAAATTTATCCAAACACAGGGTGGCAAGGAATTTACTTCGTGAAGTATTACTTCGGCACAGAACAGCAGATTACATTGTCATCAGTGTCGCCAACGTCAGGGCCGGTGGGAACTACTGTTATTATCAATGGAACAAACTTTGGCACCAGGCCAGATGACATTCAGATTCTGTTTAACAATCGTCCTGCAACAATAACGGCGATTACCCCTACTCAAATTACTACCTTCGTTCCTCCAACCGCGACAACCGGTTTCCTTACAGTTAAGTACAAGTGCTTTCCAACCCTCTACGCCCCAGGTACAGGTACCTTCACAGTCGGTACTTCTTCATCGCCAACGATAACCAGTTTTAACCCAACATCTGGTGAGACTGGCACAACAGTTACCATTAACGGTACAAATTTCAGTACTACACCCGGTAACAATATTGTGAAGTTCAATGGAACAACGGCGGTAGTTACAGCAAGCACTGCCACATCGATCACTACAACTGTTCCTGCTGGTGCAACAACTGGATTGATAACAGTAACAGTGGGTGGCTTAACGGCTACAAGTGCAACAAATTTTGTTGTGAATGGAGCGATCTCTATCACAGCGCAGCCTGTTGGTGAAACAGTTTGTCAAGGTGAAACAGTATTCCTGTTTGTAACTGCTGCAGGAGCAAACAATCTCACGTTTCAATGGGAGTTTTCAACAGATGGAGTTTCTTCCTATACAGAAATTAATGATGCTGTTTCCAATGAGTTGGAAGTGAATACATCGGACTTGAGTGCAGCGGGTTTCTATCGTTGCGTCGTTAATGGGGAGTCAGCACCAACCGTGACGTCAGATCCCGCAGAGTTGCTGATCAACCCGAGACCGGATGCACCCGGTGTTACACCAGCCAGTAGATGTGGTACAGGAACTCTCACACTAAGTGCAAGCGGTGCTGCTAACGGTGAATTTATTTGGTATTCAAGTGCATCAGGATCAACAGAGATTTCGGGAGAAGTGAATGCCAGTTTCACAACACCAGTGTTGTCAGAAACAAAGACATACTATGTATCTATAGGTGGTGCACTTTGCAATAGCGAAAGAATCGCTGTTGTTGCCACAGTAATCACCTCAGGATGTGCACCCGAGATCCAATCATCGCCGCTCACCACAACTCCTGGTGGTACAATCGTTATGGACTTGAAACCACTGATCACAACACCGGGTACATTGGATGTCAATTCTATAAAGATCACATCAGGACTATCCAGCGGGGCGAACGCGATGATCGAAGACGGTGTGCTCACGATCACCTACAGTGGTTCTCCTTTTACTGGCGTCGAGTCCATCACCGTGCAGGCTTGTAACACGAATGGAAATTGTAGCGAACAAGACTTTGAAGTACGGGTGGTTGGAGAGTTGACTGTATACAACGCCGTGTCTCCAAATGGAGATGGTAAGAATGATAAGTTCATAATTGAATTTATCGACCTGCTACCAGGTACAAAGTCTAATAAGGTATCGATATTCAATCGCTGGGGCGACGAAGTGTTCTCCGTGGAAAATTATGACAACATAAACCGCGTCTTCATAGGGGTTCGTAATGATGGCTCTCCTGTTTCATCGGGAACGTATTACTATAAAGCATTTCTCCCAGACCAAAACAAAACGCTGACAGGATATTTACAGGTGAAACGGTAATCTGCTTAAGCCTTTCAAATTCGAAGGCCAGCAGCAGGTTAATTTTTCGTTTCTTCCAGTTTTACATACTCAATATTCTTTCGATCAAAAGTATATGAGACGTGGACTCGCCCATCTCGGCCCTGGACAACGGAAGGATAACTGAACGCTTCGATTGGGTTTGATGGGTATCGATTTTGAAGTAAAGCGGAGGTTAACTATGTTCGAGTCACATTCCCGGAATATTTCCAGATATCCCGGTTTGTTCTTTTACTTTTTGCTGAGACTTGTTTCTGAAGAAACACATCCATCTGATTCACAATTACTTCGTTCTATTGTATTGTTCGTTTGCGACTTAAGCCGCTGCGAAAAGGAAATTATTCATTGTACCTGGACATCTACTGGAAAGGACGTAGATCTTATGAGTTCCTGAATCTCTATGTTAGTGAGTCGAACGATCCATCTGTCGAACAACAAAGTCAATCTACACTCGAGATTGCGAAGCAAATTTTGGCTTTTCCAGCCAATAGCCTGCATTCAGGCCCCGCTCCTTGTACAAGCTACGCACTGATGTTACAGACATGACCAGCCGTCAATCTGCTTTTTATTGCAATTCAGTCACCAAGTATACATTTCATTACCGTGGAATAGAAACCATTGCGATTCTAGCGTGATTTCACCATCTAGTATATATAATATTGCAATAATCTCATAAAGTATTAATTTTATTGCATTAATATAGAAATTATTGCAATGGCGGCAGAATCTCCAATAGGGCACCTTTGGTTAAAACAGAGATACGGACTGGAAACAGCCTTAACTCATCAGTCCTACTTGGGCACCCGCCTGAAAACAGAGGTTGATGACCTCGGGAATATTACTGAAATCTACCCTCCAACTTACGGTGTCGAAGAGTCCGCGATGGAGCACGTGGAATTCGGATTTAAATACGATCACCTCAGTCTGGACTTGCTAAAGTCTCTTTTTACAAAGCTTCCAATAGAAGAGATCGTCTCCTACGTCAATGCAAAACCCAAAGGAGTTTATCAGCGTCGCATCGGGTACCTGTTCGAATTTCTAACAGGTATGCAGCTGTCAATCGACGATACGAGTAAAGTCAATTATGTTGATCTCATCGATCCAGACAAGTACATCACTGGGAAGATTATTAAGGTATCTCGATGGGCTGTCAACGACAACTTGCCAGGTACACGTGAATTCTCTCCAATCATTCGCAGAACAAAAAAACTAAACGAGGCATTGCAGGCAGATTTCCAGCAAATGATCCGTGACGTCACAAAAACATTCCCCCCGGAGATCTTTCATCGCGCAGTTAATTACCTATACAAGAAAGAAACAAAATCGTCGTACCAGATCGAACGCGAAGAGCCCACGCCGGACCGCATGAATCGATTTGTATCGATACTCGAAAAAGCAGGTGAGCAAAGCATTGAATCTTTACTGAATGAAAAAGCACTGACAGAAATTCAAAACACAATCGTGGATCCGAGGTTCGCAGTGTCGGGATACAGAACGGATCAAAACTTCATTAGCAGTACGAATCATAATTTTCGCGAAGTCTATCACTACATCTCTCCCCCACCGAACCTGGTTGCATCCATGATGGAAGGACTCTTAACAATGGCAAAGAAAAGTGAATCCACTCATGCCATCGTACAGGCGGCAACAGTTGCGTTTGGCTTTGTCTTCATCCATCCATTCGAAGATGCCAATGGTCGTATTCATCGCTTCCTGATACACGACTTCTTAACCCGGAACAAACTGGTTGAAAAAGGAATGATCATTCCCGTTTCGGCTCACATGGTTAGTCATATAAAAGAATACGACCAAATACTGGAGAATTATTCGAAACCGTTGATGAAGCGAATCAAATATGAAGTAAACGACAATCAATCGGTGATGGTGACAAACGCAGATAACGTAGAAGGCTATTATCGTTACCCTGACCTGACAGAACAAGTCACATATCTCGCCAACATCGTCAATGCTACCATTGCCGAAGATATATTTCAAGAGATGGACTTCCTTCAAAAATATGATGAGACAAAGTCAGCGATTCAAAATATCGTTGATATCCCCGATCGCCAGATCGATCATTTGATACGATTGATTCATAATAACCGCGGCACACTATCAAAGCGAAAGCGAGATAAGTTTGAAAAGCTTACCGACGATGAGATAAAAAAAATCGAGCAGGCTTTCCAGGAGATCTTCGAAATGCCTTAAGTGTCGAGTAAAACTTTATCCAGATCGGCAAATGACAACCAAGCCTCTGATCTTTAGTCGGTTACAAGCAAGCGTATCATGGAAGAACTGGCGATGAATTGTTGTGTTAAAATGGAACAACCCTTCTGTTCCATTTTGGAGTATTATGGCTTCGCAAGAATACACTCCGTTTCCCTTTAGCGTACCTTTACCGAATGCCAACCACCACTCCGACCATCCAGGCTAATTACCTGAAAAATGGAGGCATCGACACTCTCAATCCGATGCAGAAAGAGACCATCTCGAAGATGGCAATTCACCAGAATTTGATGTTACTCGCACCGACGGGGTCGGGTAAAACCCTCGCTTTTCTCTTGCCTTTAATCCAAAGCCTGAAGCCTGGAATGAATGAGGTACAAGCATTGATCATTGTGCCTTCACGCGAATTGGCGCTTCAAATTGAGCAGGTGTTTCGCAGCCTCAAGACAAATTATAAGTTGTGTTGCTTCTATGGTGGCCATTCCATGAAAACTGAGGAGAACAGCCTCAGCACAGCGCCTGCTGTGATCATCGGTACCCCGGGCCGACTGGCTGATCACATTTCGCGCAAAACATTCAACACCAGAACTATCCATTGGGTGGTACTCGATGAATTCGACAAAACTTTACAAATGGGTTTCGAACGTCAACTCAATGTCGTTTTCAAATCGCTCACAGGCAAACAAAAACACTTGCTCACGTCGGCCACCGCGTTGGATCAGCTGCCATCTTTTCTCCCTTTTTCGCAGCCCGAACGTATCAGCTATCTTAACGATACCACTCCTACCCGACTGAAACTCAAGCGCGTTCACACAAAAAGCACAGATAAAGTGGAATCGCTTATGCGGCTTGTGGCGGGTTTCAATCAGGAAGTATGCCTCGTATTTTGTAATCACCGTGAAGCTGTCGATCGCATCGACGCGCTTTTTAGTAGTCATAACTTTGCGCATGGCATCCTGCATGGCGCCATGGAGCAAATAGATCGCGAGAAAAATCTCATTAAGTTTCGAGCCGGTGCCCACAATGTTCTCATCGCCACTGATCTCGCCAGCCGCGGCCTGGACATTCCTGAGATAAAACATATTGTCCATTATCAATTTCCCCAGCATCGCGACGCATTCGTTCATCGCAACGGTCGCACCGCACGCATGCACGCTGAGGGGGAGGCGTATTTTGTTCTTGCCGACGACGAGGCGCTTCCACCGTACATGGATGACGACATCACTGAGGTTCAATTAAATGCAAAACTGGTATTGCCTCCGCCACCGGAATTTGTCTGTCTTTACATTAGCGCTGGAAAGAAAGACAAGATCAGTAAGGGCGATATCGCAGGGCTACTCATGAAGAAAGGTGGTCTGACTCCCGATCAAATTGGATTGATAACCACGCTTGACCACGCCTCGTACGCAGCCATCCGACGACTGCACTTGAAGCAAGCGTTGACCGGCATTAAAAATGAGAAGCTGAAAAATATCAAAGTAAAAATTGAAGAAGCCACCTAAACAATTATCGCGTCAGGTAATAATCCAGATACAATCCAACGACAGCGCCACTATTGTTTGTCGTTTGGCGCAGGCCAAATAATCTTACTTTTCCACTTTCCAAAATAGCGGGATTCAGGACTGACACAGCAACATTTGATGTATAATCGATCGGATGAAATGGCTGCGGAAAAAAGAAAGTGATATTTGTTTCATCGCTCACAGAAGCAAAGCTGTAGGGCGCCCATGCCAGTGAATCTACTACCGCAACACCTTTTTTCGTGTACCGATGGATGAGGAAACCAATCCCATTACCTGGATCCGCGTCTGTAGTGGAGGGCGCCTTAAATTCCAGCGTGCCATTATGCAGGAATACTGAATCGCTCGTCGTCGTACCCTGTTCTATAGTTGCAAGCGTTAATGAATCGACATTCCAAATACCGTCTCCCTCGGTAAAGAGATCAATCTTTTTTTGCCTTGGCGTTTTGGGTTTAAGGTCTGTTAAGCTACATGTCGAAAATGTAACAGCCATGCTGGCCAGCACGAAAAGTGTCACTAAGGTTCTCATTGGAAAGGGTTTATTTCTCCTCAAAGATATTTTACGACACATCGATGTACCATACCTGACTACACGGAGATCGTTATCAGTACGGGTAGGTATAATGTGTCGGAAGAGAAAGTTGATTCATTACCCTCAGTCCGATCCCGCTGCTGTATACCTGAAGACATCACAGGAATGATCATTCCTGTTTCAACCAGTTTGTTCCGGGTCGAAGTACTTCGTAGATAAGGAACATTCTCTTTTTCCCACACAGGAGTTTTAAGACTACTCTTACTGCTATACATTACACCGTTAGTGCCTAAATAAACTTCTGATGCGCCAGCAAAAAAACCTTCAGGCTGTTCTATTTCAGGCAAACCGTTGCTGATATCCTGCCATGTCTGGCCGCCATCTTTTGATTGGAGAATGATATTGGTGGCTTCGGTTTCTTTAGCCGGTTCAACAATCTTTGTTTCAAATGACGGTGAATTTTCTGAAGGCCGATCGCCAGCAAAGAAATTAAGCAGACAATACAAAAGGGTTAGTTGCATGAAAGGCATAACGAATTTGCGTTTAATGAAAATGATACCTCAAAACTACAGGCATGATAGCCGTATGCAGCCATTTCATTTGTTAAATGGTTGACAATGATATGTTAAAGATTAGGGCAAGATCTGCTTCTTCTGCCAACATAAGAACCAAAGTGAAGAGGCTTAAAGCACTTCCTTCCCACTCTTATCTATATAGAAGTTCCGGCCGTTGAGCCAAACCCTGGCCCGGCCATTGTCGAAGCCGTATTTTTTTTCTTCGCCTTCAGCGCTATAAGGGTATATACTTTCAAACTGAAGTGGAATAACTTCTTTACCTGTCTGGTCGATAAAACCATATTTATTATTCATACCAACCACCGCAAGTCCTTCAGAAAAATCGCTGGCAAAATCATAGTTGATCGCTGTGATCTCTTTGCCTGTCTTATCAATGAAACCATACTTGTCGTTGGAGCTCACCATTGCAAAGCCCCCTGAAAAATCTCCGGTGGCTTCGTATTTGGATACGAAGATCTCTTTCCCCGTTTGATCTACAAACACCTGTTTACCATTTTGAAGAACGCGTATCAATCCATCTTTAAAGAAACCAGCATCATCGTACTTTGGAGCGACAATCTCCTTACCTGCAGCATCAACAAAGCCCCATTTGTCATTGAGTTGAACTGTAGCAAAGCCATCGTGAAAATTATCAGCATGATCATACTTTAGCGGAACGATCTCTTTTCCCGACTTATTGACCAGGCCCCATTTACCGTTGAGAGCAACTCTCGCCGTTCCATCATTGAAGTCACCGGCAAATTGATACTTGGGTGGAATGATCTCGTTACCGGTATTGATATCCACGTATCCCCACTTGTTGTTGAGCATTACCGCGGCAATGTTTTCCTGGAACATATGATAGTCATCATATTTAGCCGGTATCAGTATCCTTCCGTCGTCAACTTTCAGTCCGTGTTTTCCATCGGGAGCATCGATGACTTCAAGCTGTTGCGCATGCAACGTTATGATACCAAAGAATATCAAACAGGAGGTCAGGTGCAATGTCACTTTTGTCTTCATGGGATTACTTGGTTGTATGTGAAGTAACTGCATGAAATGACTGTCGGCAATACCGACCGCTACGGATAATGCGGGTACGTACCTGTACTTAAAAACAACTTATAGTTCTATACAAGCGGCCGCCGCGATCAGCAAGGTAAAAATGGATATCTTAGAGTCAGTGTCTGTGAACGATGAAGAAAAAGGCCACACTACATTTGAGGATACCTAAGCAGACGATCCAAAATGCTTAACCTAGAATGCAACGAAAACAGATCATAGCTTACTCGATAATTGCAGGAATAGTGATCTTGATCGGCGGGTCATGGTGGTATAAAAAACGCTTCCACGAATTAGTCAAAACCCGCCCCAAGATGTATTGCTATCAGACCTATTTTGGTCCGGTGAACGCAGCATTCTTTGTAACCGAGAAATCATTTATTCCTGAGGTTGTCGCTTACTACGAAAAGATGGACTCCGGTGAAGACAAGCATCCAATGTTTGATTTTCCTCCCCGAACGTTGCCACCGGACACCTGTGTATATGTGATGGGTTACAATGAAGATTCAACTGCCGCTGACGTCGTATGTTACGCGCGGTGGAGGTCCAACTCGTCATATCAAAGAGGTTATGTATCTGTGAAAACACTACATAAAAAACCAATAACGCGAGAGGAGGCTGAAGAATTTAGAAGTCGATAGTCGCAATCATTTAAATCTCATCTCATGTCTTTATTCGGATTTATTTTCGGATGCATCTTCATCTTCTCATTCGTTTACCTTTTTATCATCAAGCTAAAACTTTATCGGAGGCGAATAATTCTGAAGCAGATGGGCATGATCAAAGGGAACCCCAACCTTGCAATGATCACATTTCTGGAAGCGATATTTTGGATAGTTCCTGTCTGGTCGTTCAGAAAAGTAAAAGATGCAGACAATCTAAACCTGTTAAAAACTGCAGATCTATGTCTTTTCTACACCGCAGCGTTTGCGCTGGCGTCCATTTGGCTCTCCAAGTAGTCAGTTGATTAAAAAATCATCTATGTGAATCACTTCACTTAGCCTCAATCACCACACCAACGTGGTCCAACATGACGAGCGTCTGAACTCCCGGCTTTACCAAAACATATTTGTCATTGGCCTGAAAGACTTTATCATCATCAAGCGTAATCTCGATAATATCTGTGGGGGTCTCTTTAAAATTCCGAGTGTAATAAATATTGTGCACGTTACTGACCACCACACTCCTCTCCTGTGGTCCTTCGATCAGGTCGAGCATTGAATTCCAGCCGATGATCACCGGGAAGCAAGTGCCGATCACGAGAATAAGTGTGGCGACCAAAGCCGTTTTACCCTTAATATACCGGATGAGCGGAAGTACGCAGATACATGGCAGTAATACACAAAGCCCGGCTTTAACAGCCAGGATTGTTCGCCAGTTGTCACCTGTAATCGTGAAAAATTCACTGATCATCCACGACAGAAATGGCGCGAACGGAATCGACAAAAGCCAAACAACGCCAAGCCCGTCGAACCTCGAAGGTGAAACATTCTTTGCCGGAGCATCATTCTTGTATTTACTTCCCAAGCCTGGGAGAAACTGTACTGCCGTGATCAACAATATCAGAAATGCCGTAAACGCAATTGCAAAACCATCGACTCTTCCGAACCGAAGCCAAAATATCATTGGAATCAGCACTGCTACCAGGACAACGCTTTGCCAGTATTTGCTGCCTTTTTTTGGTTCATCATTTTGGGTTTTAGACTCCATGGATTTGGTGGTGTTTAAAACAATACCAGTACTGCCAAGTTATATAAAATGAAACGGACCTGTGCATTACGTCACCTTCTCAATAATCCCCTACTTTTAAGGTAGCGTTACCATCGCATTAAAAACCGACGGCACAAACATTTATGGCGCACCTGGATTTGGAAACAATGTAGATAGTAGTATACCAAAACAAGCACTTCAAACGAATGGCAATCGGTAAGAAAGTGTTGAAAAACTGATGTTCCTTTACTCATCCCTACGGATACTTTGGGGGATCAGTCTTCAACAATTCCATGCGGACTTTATTGGTCCCCATTTTTCCATCAAAGATCCATTCATTTTCCTTTCTTGTTACAGTTGCCTGTAACGTGTCATTCCTGTTAAACGGATAATGCCAGACTGCCCTGATCTGTTTCGTTTGATCGTCGTAAATGTATTCTCCAAATAATCTTTTGCTTACGTCATGGTATTGAAAGACAATGTCGTGTTCAATAAACACCATCGTTATAACGCTGTCGCGGCAGTCTCTAACATCAATATTTTTATCATTCATCAAAAGCTGCTTCACTTCGTACCGTCCCTTAGGCAGTTGAGTTTTGCTATATACATACGGTGCCAGTCTTTTGTTCGTAAGAATCACTACCAATGGAACTATAACAACTGCTAATCTCAACAGATTTTTAAATGCATGGCTTTTGAATTGAATCGTTGGAAGCTCACTCTTTGAGTTAAAGAAGAATGTTTTCAGCCTGTCGTATTCGATCAACAGAAAATACATGACCCCGCTAAACAGGATAATTGCTTGCGCCATGGGCCCCGGCTCTATCTCGTAAAAGAAGTCGATAAGTATGATGTTAAGTAAAACTGGTATCAGGATGAAAACACCAACCAATCGCGTCCTGCTGAATAATAACAACACTGAACCGAGGATCTGGATGAGACCAATCACCACGATAAATGAATATGACAGACCAAAGAATGCCCACATGTGATCAATAAGCGAGAGGGAGTTGAATGGGTTATCGAGCCTGGCAATGGGGGTGATGAACTGAAGGTGAAATATTTTCTGCCATCCTATGAGGCACAGTTCAAGCGCGATCCCGTAACGCAATAGTCCCTGGAACCATGCCAGCGTTCTCCGTGAATCGATGGTGCCCCTTCTCTCTTTTCGATACCATACAACACTGAAAATTATGGACGCAGATAAGGCCACTACTGCCACGACCGCAAACACAATGGGTGATACACCGTTCGTGAAGAACCGGTTGGCGATCCTCACGGACGATCCACCGATTACGATACTGGCCAGGATACAGGCGAAAGCATTTTGAGCAAAGGATTTTTTCTCCATTTCTGTTTGATTTATGACGGCAAAGTAGAATGGAGGACCGGGGTTCATGTTCGGATGGATAAGTCCGAACACCCCTATCTGACTGATTATCAGATCGTAGAAAGGGACTGGGGTTGTTGCTGGTATTCCGACGGCGAGAGGCCCGTAAGTTTCTTGAAAGTGGTGTTGAACGTCGTCTTCGAATTGAAACCTGACTCAAATGCAATCCCCAGCATGTTCAGATGTTGGTGCTCTTTGGAGTGTAACAAGCGCTTTGCTTCCTCTACACGGTAGCGATTCACAAACTGGTAGAAGTTCTCGCCAAACCCTTCGTTAACCAGGTACGACAATTCATGTGAAGTGACCCTCAACTTTGCTGCCAGGTCGGGCAGCCCCAGTGTTGGGTTGAGAAACGGTTTTTCAGTCGACATCAGGTTCTCCAACTTCTGTTTTTGTAAACCGAATTCTGAGTCGGGGATCCTCGGTGGTTTGGAAGTCGTTTTCGTTTCGTCTTCCCGAATGATCTCTTTGATCTCGATCACCGACTTGTTATCGAACGCAAAGATCTCCTCCTGCTTTAGAGAAAAGTATGCTATGAAATAAACGGCAAACAAATAGCCGAAAGGTGCAGCTGTGCTGATCACTTTAATGCCAAGAATTTTTGTGTTGAGCCATAGGAATATCATCAGGGCAATACCGATCAGTAAGTATCGAAGCCACCACAGATCTATGGGCTGACTGGCAGATGAAAATAATTTTATGTTGTTTCCATGTTGAGCGAGGCGTACCCACGACAAGATCCAGTAAGTGATAACCTGGACCACAATTGATCCAAATACAAGAAGCCCCGGATTGACGTGAGTTGCGCGCAGAACGAATTGTTCAAGGTCGTTTTTAAACGATTGAGGCACGAGATTACTCAACGCGAATATTGAGAACAACAGTGATGGTATGAAATGAAGCAACTCGACAGCTTTGAATTTTTTATCAGGTGAGGTGAAGTATAACACACTTAAGTATAGCGCAGGTGCCATGGCAAAGCGTGTGAACTCAAGTAACCGGATCGTCGTGTCGTCCGTAACAATAGGACTGATGAGAGCACAGGCCGTTGCGAAAAATAAGAACGCCATCCAGCGGTTCGCAGCCACATTTACTTTTCGCAGATCGGAAGCCGATATGAAAGCCAGAAGTAATAGGCTGCCGCTAATGAGAGACGAAAAGATCGGTTCCACGGTTTGAAGATAGAGATATCATTTTTCATAATTTCGTGTTATGAAAAATGTTCTGCTGTCCATCGCAAACCTGTCGGTAAAAACCGAATTTCCATCACATTAAGAAATAGATGAAGGCAGATGTCAACCCAATCACGAATACGCCTAGAGATACCCACGCTGCTCTGCGGTCTATTTTCTGACTCTTAGTTAGATTCTCTGCTTTATAGTGCTTCAAACTGACGGTTGAAATGTAGAACAATCCGACAATTACTACTATCACCACCATATGAATACCATCCATCAAAGTAAATCTTGACGCAAGTGGAAGATTTGAATTGACGATGTACATATTCGCAAGCGCAGCAAAGATGGCACCTACGCAAACTCCAAACCTTCCATCCGCCTCGGTAATATTTATTCTTAACGAAAAAAAAGCTATTAAGAATGATACCAGCACACCGATAAACAATTTGCAAAAAAGGCCCCATCCCTCTCTAGCAATTGGAATTACGACTTTGAACCCAGAATAGACGCGACCAGCCTTTTCCCCAGGACTACCGAAATTTGTCGGATACATCCTGTCAACGGCAAAGATCTTCATCTTCGAAACCTTCCAACCATTCAGCTTCAAAGTGTCCGCTCCCGATTGAAGCTGATCAACGGAAAGATCGACGTAGTGATCATAATACATATTGCCTTCAAACTCCATAGTGAGCTCTTCGGTTTCAAATGGATATGTACGAACGTCAAAGTCATGCCTGAACTTGCCGGTCATATCGTAATAGTCCCAGAAAATTGTATCACCTGCATGTCGAATAACAACGTTTTCAGTTTGGTCATGAAGCCGGGGACTCGCAACAAGTGTATCCAGATCGATGGAGTTCATTGGGAGATACAAATAATAATCCTTGAATTCCCGGGCTTTGTTCAATCGCCAGATGGTGAAGTTTGCTGAAAAAGATCCTTCATCGTAATTCAGTTCATCGATGGAATTAATAAATATGCCAACTTTCGTTGTGTCAGGTGACGTTGAATTTTTTACCAAATCCTGTGCATTAACTATTATTTGCACAGACAGGCACGTAGTCAGAATCGCAATGCGTGACAGAACAGACACCGTTGATTGTGAACGTGGGACAGACAACATGGAAAAGGGACTAATTCAAACTAATTTAATACCTTTCTAGCTCTGTCACCATTCATCGATGACGATTCCTGGAGCATCCAGTCCTACTTCCTCAAGACTTCCCATTGTCGATATTTTGCGTGGCTTTGCATTGATTGGGGTGCTGTTTGCAAACTTCACGGCCTATACTGACCAGCAAGTCCCAACAGAAATTCTAGACTCAATCTCAAACAGCACGGATCGCGCTTTAATGGCCTTCAATTCAGTTTTTGTTGAATTCAAGTTCGTCACGATCTTTTCTGTCTTATTCGGCTATAGTTTCGGGCTCTTTATGGATAGCGCTGCTAAGAAAACCATTAATACAAGATTGCCTTTTTTTCGTCGCATGCTGTCTTTGTTTGTTATTGGAGTGATTCATACAATGTTTTGGTGGTTTGATGTATTGCATATCTATGCAATCTGTGGGCTGTTCTTGTTAGCCTTTCGAAAGGCTTCTCCAACAGCACTTATTATTTGGGCAATTATTCTAATCTTCTTTATTCCGTTCGTATACTCATTTATAACAAGAAATCACAAAGAGCCTTTAAGTAATAATGATTGGCATCAGATCTATATGACTTTCAAAAGCGGTGACGTTTTGCAACTCATTAAAGCAAATATTACAGGCTACTGGCGTTTGTTTATCTTGTCGGGAGCCAATATCTACTATTTCGCAGAGGTGCTCGGTAAATTTCTTCTCGGCTATTTTCTTTTTCGTACCCAGGCTTTCGATGCGATCACCACTAAGAAAGTCACGGTCAAAAAGATTGCTATCGTATGTGGCTCTATTTCTATTTTGTATTTCGTAACACGATTCTATGCATTAAAAAACAGTGAAGAACTCGATGTGTATTATATAGAGCCATTCATTAAGTTAGGAGTTCTTGCCACTTCGGGGTTATATGCTAGCTTATTGATTCTTGTTTACATTTCTAAGCCTGGAGGCAAAGTGTTCAATATCTTGCAGAGTCTTGGTCGTATGACTCTTACCAACTATCTGCTCATTTCTTGCGCAATGATCTTTCTCTTGTATGGGATTGGCTTCGGCTTACTGGGAGAAGTGCCTATTACAATTATCTGGTCGGTCGCTCTAGCCTGGTTATTTTTCGAGATCGTTGTGAGTTCGTGGTGGTTACGAAATTACAAGTATGGACCTGTAGAGGGACTGTGGCGAAAGCTAACCTGGGGTTTTGATTCGTAGAGAATCGCCTATAGTATCGGAAATCTCCGACTGAAACAGAGATATGAGCTGCCAGGAGAGTTTGTGTTCAGATTACAACCCTACCAACCAAAGCCGATTCTTGCAAATTGATCCCAACATTGCCACTATAAATTTTCGATTCCTAAAAGCCTGTGGTTCACATCATCATGAGTTGCCTATAGTCATTTTAACTACCTCCTTGTTGGTATAGCAGCATTTACGCTCAAAGAAATTCGATTGAATCAGTCGATGATGTAATGCTACATTCCACTACACATTACTAATACCCTCATGAAACAATACATCACAAGACTGATCACATCGGCCATCTGCATTATGATGTTCCAATCACTCGTTGCACAGCCCGCTGCACCGGTGGTTATAGCACCAACAAACATCACAGTCTCAACCTTCTATGTTAATTGGAACGCAGTAAGTGGCGCGTCAGATTACTTTATCGATATTTCAACGGTCAGTAATTTCGCAACGTTCGTTTCGGGCTGGCAGAACTTCAACACCTATAGTGCAGCTACCAGCAAAGGAATCTATGGAATAGGTTGCTGTACACCAGGAACCGTATACTATTTCAGGGTGCGCGCTACAAACGCATCGGGAACGTCGGCGAATTCCAACACCGGCTCTGTCCTATTATTACCATCGGTGCCAACCGGGCTTACGTTCTCGGATCCATCAAATGTCACGAGTCAGATAAATGTATCGTGGAATGCCATGACCGGCGCATCCGAATATCGCATAGATGTTTCTACAGTAAGTAACTTCTCGAGTTTTGTATCGGGCTACAACAATCTCCAGGTTTTAGGAACCAGTCAAAGCATTACTGGTCTTTCATCTGGAACTGCATATTATATCCGTGTGAGATCGGGAAATAGCTCAGGCTATTCAAGCTACGCCTCCGGCTCAAAAGCAACTCTGCCAGCCGCACCGAGCGTCACATCGATAACACGATCAGGTATCAGTTATACAGTTAACTGGGGTGCCGTCACTGGCGGAGAGTACTACACTATATGGCTTTACCAGGAATATAATGGTATGGTTTGGGGAATCTTCGACAGCTCATTTGGCGAAGGCATGTTGACTTACACGTTTACCTACACGGAAACATGCGAACGTTTTTGGGTTGAATTGGAAGCTGCCAGTTTAGCGGGAGGCTGGGGACCCAAGAGCTCACTTTACGAATATAACCTTCCCTGCGGCGGGCGTATGATGGCACCCGATGAAGCAACAGATACAAATACTCCCGCAGCTCAAACCTCCGAACATGTTGCGTGGACGCTCTCTCCGAATCCTTCCGATAATATCATAACATTGGATCTGCCGAAGGGAAGCTCACCGGATGACTTCAGGTTCAGCTTCACTAACCCGAACGGAAATGAGTTCAACATTTCAACGAAAGCGACATCTGCACAAAGTGTAGAGTTCAATATTTCACACCTCGCATTAGGATCGTATATATTGAATGTTGGCGATGGCTCAACGATCAGACGCCTGCGGTTTATCAAGAAGTAAACTTAATCGAGTCACTTCACCAACTCAGTCCCTGGTGTTATCGTTTTAAAATCGCCTCCAGGTAATGGAACCAGCTCAGCAACTTCTTTGTGAACATTTCTTTGGAGAATAATGTCGACCAGCGTTGTGGTGTTGGCCATGACTGCAATGCTGAGCATCTCTGCGTCTGCGTGATATTCGCATGGAAGATAATGTACGAAGCCAGACGAAGGCCGCGGCTCCACCCTTAATCCCATCCTCGTTATTCCATCCAATGGACCACGAAGCTGCTCCAGTTTTCCGTCGATGTTTTGCGTGACGGCACCCATTCCATGCATCACATTGTAATTAAAATAGTAAGTAATGATTTCAGGGTTCACTCTATTCCTTTGTTTGTCTTCCAAAAAACCCTCCGGCAAATGATGAGGGTTGTCATCTCCTGCCGTGAGAATGAGATCATAATCTATAACGGGGTAACCAGCCGTATCCCGTACGCGGAAGATCACCATCGAATACTTGTCATGAATGAACGATCGTCTTTTTCCAAACAATGTTCGCTCATTCTCGATCAGTTCCTGTATCTGCACCTGTTCGGTCTCTTGAATAAATTGTGCATTCAACGCGGCATATTGCTGCATATCCGTAACCTTGCAGCAATCAAAGATTGCCTTTATCGTTTCACTGCTCTTGTCGTTACCGGCAGGTGCCTTCACGCTTTTCACAATACCCATGTCATCTCCCGAATGCGACTTGCTCGCAACAATCCGAAACGGCGTATCGGGTGCTAACACCGTGGTTGCAGTAAATGGCGTTGCTTCAAGATTATTCTGTGCGTTGATAACCGGAACTGGCTGTTCCAATTTGATATAGCGTCCTTTAAGATTGGCGGCTGATGACCGGATCACGCCATCGGAACCAAGCTCGCCGGTGTATGAGTTAAGTACGTCGTAAAATTTCCGATCGATGCATTCCCCTACAATCACGAATGGAAACACGCGTTCGGGACCGAAGTCCACGCCACCCCTGATCCATTCTACATTTAAGCTCCATGCTTCGGCGCTTCCGAGCTCCAGCCAGTCGAGGATGAGCTGTCCAGGCTCTACGTGATCGAACCACGATTTGATACGACTGAGTCGCGACTTTCCAAGTTGTGCTAACGCCGATCCGTAGTTGGCTGGTGCAAGCATAATGAGGTGGCTCATGGGACAGGGAACATTTTTATAATACCTGTTCCACCAGTCCCGCGCAACGGGGCCACCTGTTGAGTGTGTGATGCAAATGAATTTTTCGCCAGCATCGATCATTGTCTTAAGTTCGTTATTAAAGGCCGTGTTGAATGCACGCGAAACATCTTCCAGTCGCACGGCGTCGTTGAAGCTGATGTATCTTCCAAGAAATATATCTTTTACATCTATTTCGAAGCCGTTATTGCCTGCTTCATTTTTCAGACGCAATGGCAACTCGCCATAAGTGTTGAGGTTTGTGACGCTGTAACCGTGCACGAAAACCAGTGTTAATTTCATAAGTATTTTTTTGAAGAGAATAAGGAGACCATAAAAAAGCCCATCGCCTCATTTTTTGAAATGAGACGATGGGCTCTTAATATTGAATGTATGAAACAATAAGATGATTCGCAAATGCTTAGGCGATCGTCTCAATCACTAAATTCACAATTACATTCAGCAAACAAAAAAAACTTTCTATGGCAAAAGAGAATTCAAAAAAGGTAGAAGAGCAAATCAAAAAATACATTGCCTCCCAACCAGAACAAAAACGAAATGAACTGCAGGAGTTACATCAACTCACTCTCAAGATTTCACCAAAATGCAAATTATGGTTCAACGATGGCAAAAACAGCGAAGGCAAAACCGTTGCTAATCCCAACATAGGATATGGATTTTACACTATTAAATATGCCGATGGAACAACGCGCGAGTTTTATCAAATTGGCCTGAGTGCAAATACAACCGGGATCTCTGTCTATATACTCGGTCTTGATGATAAGACCTACCTGGCAAAGACGTATGGAAAACAGCTTGGAAAGGCAAGCGTGACAGGGTATTGCATCAAGTTTAAAACTCTGAAAGATGTGAACACCGATGTGCTTAAGGCTGCGATAAAATATGGATTCGGGGCATCTCATTAAATATTCTTTTCGGCCCGTGCTTTCAAAATACGTGCAGTAACGATCAACTGACCAACATGCCTTTGGATATGTTCCGCAGAATGAAACCATAACCCGATAACAGTAGATGGGATCTGTTTTCTGCCAACGACACGTTTATCGGTGAGCGCAGTTATATCGGCAGTTTTTAATTCCTCTATCGCGGCCTCCACCTGCTTTCTAAAACTGGCAACGAGCGTTTGAATTGAATCGCCGTCACGTGAAACTGTTTCTGCGCCCAGGTAACTCATTTGTTCATCGCTCAACATCTCGCCCCTTGCATAGGTGAACAATCTGTCTGTAACTCCTTTGAGGTGCTTGAGATGGAAACCCACCGATGCCACACCTCCGGGTCTTTCCCATAAGGCATCTGGCGAAAAGTTCAGCATCTCCTTTTCAACGTCCTCAACCGCCTGGAGCAGCGCGTGCGCCACCGGCTGCAGAAGACCAGGAACACCATCTATCGGTCCACGCTGCCAAACTTCGAGCTCGGAATTCGTTGCCATGTTTATCAGTCGCGCTAAAATGCGGAATAAGCTCCACTCTAAAAATAAATCCAATTTTATTTTGAGAAACCGATCAGTTGCACGTATATTTGCAACCGATCCGTTGCCCAATTTAAACAACAGAAGAAATGAGAAGAGACATTTTCCAGGCTCTTGCCGACCCAACACGCAGGGCCATCATAACCCTGATAGCACTGCAGGCAATGACACCCAACGCCATCGCCGATAACTTCAATACCACGCGACAGGCGATTTCCAAACACCTGCGCATACTTACCGAATGCGAGCTGGTAAAACCGAAGCAACAGGGAAGAGAGATCTATTACTCACTTGAAATGGAAAAAATGAAAGAGGTGGACAAATGGATGAACCAATTGAGGAGGATCTGGGAAAGCCGCTTCAATCAACTCGGCCAGGTATTATCAACGATGAAAAAACAGAAATGAAAAACAATTCACCTTTCGACTTTACTGTTGACAAACCGACTAAAACGGTGACTATAAATATGGATTTCGATGCTGAGCTGTCGCTCGTGTGGGATGCTTTCACAAAACCCGAGATCCTCGATCAGTGGTATGCACCTAAACCATGGACTTCGAAAACAAAATCAATGGACTTCAAAGTTGGAGGCCGGAGATTCTTTGCAATGGTGAGTCCCGACGGACAAGAACGCTGGTCTATTCAGAAGTATACGTCGATCACACCCAAAACGAATTTCAAGATGTTGAATGCTTTTGCAGACAAGGATGAAAATCCCGAACTGCCAGGCTCCGATTGGGACCTGAATTTTATCGGGCAAAACGATACAACGAAAGTTAACATCAGCATTTACAACGAATCCCTCGACCGCATGGACTCGTTGATGGACGGCTTCAAGATGGGAATGAATGCCACGTTCCAAAACCTGAAAGATCTATTAACCACTTTAAAAAAATAAAAACTATGGCACTTATCAATCCTCACATTCACTTCAATGGAAATGCAGAAGAAGCATTTACGTTCTACAAAACTGTATTCGGCGGAGAGTTCACAAAAATGATGCGTTACAAAGATCTCGCAAGTGCACAATACCCGATACCTGACAGTGATGCGAACAGACTCATGTACGTTGCATTGCCAATCGGGAAAGGCAGCGTGTTATTTGGCAGCGACGTTTTGGAAGTTATGGGACACGTAACTGAAAATGACAACAGGAATTCGATATCGATCAGTGCCGAGAGTCGCGAAGAGGCAGACAAGTTATTCAACCGGCTTTCTAACGGAGGAAAAGTTGAAATGCCAATTGCCGACGGTCCTTTCGGTGCATACTTCGGAATGTTTTCAGACAAGTATGGCATCGAATGGATGATCGACTTCACCCCTACCCAAAACTAGGTAAGTAAAGAATACATCTTTTACTTGTATCGTTTGCTCAATACACTACACTTTACAATTTCAAAGGTGATTTCATCGGGATGTATCCATCTGGTGAGTTAATACTTATCGATGACTACGTGTATGGAGTTACGGGGTATGGTGCCGACGACAACAATAATGGGGCAGTGTTCCGGGCGCGACTTGCTTTTCGAAGAAGGCGCTTGTGCATTGGCCGACAAAAAACTACTGAGGGAGATTACGATAAGGATGACTCGTGGAATTGACACTGTGTAGAAATTTGTGACAATGTCCCTTCAGATTCTGAAGAAATCCTGAGTTTACAACAGATGCGGCGATGTTTTCGATCAAACCGACCACATCCTCGACAGAAAAGGTTGTGTTGTTTTGTGCATGATTTCCGATATTAGGCTCCCGGAAATGAAATTGCCTGTTCTCCTTGTTCTTGCCTTATCACTAGGCACCTTCGCGTTCGCACAACCCGCTATCACTTCGTTTGCACCTGCTGCCGGCGTGCCGGGCGACCAGGTGACGATCACCGGGACCAATTTCGACACAACGCCCGCCAATAATATTGTAAAGTTCAACGGCATTACGGCCGTCGTAACTGCAAGCAGTGCAACCAGCATCACCACATCTGTTCCAAATGGCGCTACCAGCGGATTGATCTCGGTTATGGTGGGTTCGAATACCGGTACGTCAACTTCGGTCTTTTGCGTATCTCATACCGCAGTGTCCACCTCTGGATTGCTCGCCTTCTATACGTTCAGTGGAAACAGCAACGACCTGAGCGGCAATAACAACAATGCAACTAGCGTTGGTACGACATTGACAACGGACCGGTGTGGCAACGCAAACAGCGCGATGCTGTTCGACGGATCGTCAAACTCTTACGTGAATATCCCGACGTCGTCGTCGATGGAATCCATCATAACCACGCAGGAGATAACAATCTCTGCCTGGATCAACATCAGCAACATCTCTTCTACTGTTTTCCCGGTCTTCGAACGCTATAATCCGAACACCGACAACGGACTGCTTTTCGAAGTGAATAACTCTGTGGGTGGAGAGCTCTTTAATGTAGACTACTCCGGTGGCGCATCTGCTAATTGTAGCCGCACCTGGAGCCTGAATCAGTGGTACTATATCAGCGTCACTTATAGCAAGGCAGCCGGTGTTGTAAAATTTTATGTGAATGGAGTTCTTGCGTGTTCCATTCCGTATTCTCAAACAATTACCACCGACATTCCCCGCGACTTCAGGATAGGCCAGAGTCTTAGTGGGCCCGACGAATTTACAAACGGTGTGATCGATGAGTTCAGACTCTACAATCGCGCACTCTCTGATTGTGAAATTGAATCGCTCTACAGTTTAACAACCATATCTTCTTTCACACCAACATCGGGTCAGTTTGGAACCTCTGTTACCATTGCAGGAAAGAACTTCGATGCGTCGCCAGCTAACAATAAAGTTTTATTCAATGGTTTGCCCGCTACGGTAACTGCAAGCTCACCGACGAGCATCACTGCTACTGTTCCTGCAGGCGCTACTACTGGTCCGATAACAGTAACTGCTTTGGATTGTAATCCTGTTAATAGCACAACTGATTTCACGGTTACCTATGCTGTGCCCTTTGGCAATACAGTAACGATGAATGGAACGACGGACTATATTAATATTGCCGACAATGCAGTGCTTCGTCCTTCGAATCTTACACTTGAGACGTGGGTTAATTTCTCATCGCCGCCTGCCGGGCAGGTATTGATTGGAAAAGCGTTGAACACCACCGGCAACAATAATTCTTATGCACTCTATTATCTGAATGGATACCTCCGTGGTTTTGTTAATAACAATGCAACGCAAAATCCTGAAATAGTATTTCCCTGGACACCCGTAATTGGACAGTGGTATCACACTGCATTTACTTATGATGATGCTACGAAAACACAGTCGTTGTATCTCAATGGTGCACTGGTGGCGTCGGGCACTACGGTTGCCGGACCGGAATACAACAACACACCAATAACGATAGGTGGTGATTTCGATTTCGGATCTTACGATGCATGGCTTTCGGGCACCATGGATGAAGTAAGGATCTGGAATATTGCCCGAACACAATTACAGATCCGCGGCGCCCTGAATACAACGCTTGTGGGAAATGAAACGGGCCTTGTCGGTTATTACAAAATGGATGAAGTTGGGTACGGTGCAGGGATCACTACGGTGAACAGTGCAACTGCAACCGGTTCTGTTATCAATGGAATCACCGTTGGAACAGCGTGCACCCCGATATTCACTACCGGTGTTCCCACGCTTACGTTTTCACCTGTTGGAAACTACGTGGGCGGAACTGTTACACTTACCGGAACAACTTTCAGCACAACACCGGCGAACAACATCGTGAAGTTCAACGATGTAACGGCAACAGTCACAGCAAGCACTACAACGAGCATTACAACAACAGTCCCAACGGGTGCCACAACAGGACCGGTAAGTGTCAACAATGGATGTTTTTCTTTTTCGGGCAGTAAAGATTTTATTGTATACACTGCTACGATTGCAGTCGGTACTCAGCCCGCTGCAAACACTTCAGTATGTAGCGGCACGCCTGTAACGCTAAACGTTGCTGCTTCTGGTACGACAAACATCGGTTATCACTGGCAGCTGTTGAATGCAGGCACGGGCTTATACAATGACCTTGCCGATAATGCAGTTTATTCTGGCACAACTACAGCGACGCTTACGATCAATACAAATGGTGGTGCAGGGTCAGGTTCATATCGCTGCCGCGTATCAGGAGATCTTGCACCGGATGTTAATTCAAACGCTGCAATTGTTGGAGTTATTCCCCAGCTTCTTGCACCGGGCGTCTCCCCTGTCACAATATGCACGTCGAAGACAGCAACGCTCATAGCATCGGGTGGCCTCGATGGAAACTATCGTTGGTACACAACTGAATCGGGCGGACAAGCTATTGCCGGCGAAGTGAATGCCAGCTTCACAACACCTGCGCTCACGGCAGACGCAACGTATTATGTCTCTCTTGCTTCCGCCCCATGTGAAAGTGCCCGAAGCAGTGCGACTGTTACAGTGCAAGTGTGCAATGATCCAACGCCCGGAGAACTGAGTGTTTACAATGCTGTGTCGCCGAATGGAGATCAGAAAAACGACCTGTTTTATATAGCAAACATCTCGACGCGCGCCGACACAAAGGAAAATAAAGTATCCATCTTCAATCGTTGGGGCGACCTGGTGTTCTCGGTCAATAACTACGACAACGTGAACAACGTATTCCGCGGGTTGTCCGACAAGGGCGCCGAGTTGCCAAGTGGCACTTATTACTATAAGATCGAATTTACGGGGGGAAGAAAGACCGTCACCGGTTATTTGAGCCTGAAGAGATAGAGTGCAATCGTAGTCGGAAAAGCAAGCGGACTCTAACCCTTGTTAGTTCCCTCCAATTAAGCTACTTTGTCTTTTGTCTTTAACTGGCTTCATGAACAAAGCGGTCCCCACTGCGCTTTTTCTTCTCTTATTGTCTTCGTGCCTGTTCGCTCAGAGGACGGAAGGATGCTTCCCTGTTACACTCGGAGATTTTTATGCCTCACCTGTGGCCGACGCCATAGTTGTCGACGATGGTGGCTATTATATCCTCGTCGAAGAAGATTATTATGAATCGGGCTACGATCCTTATGCCTTTCTAATGAGGTTCGATCGCAAGCATAACCTCCTCTGGAAGAAAAATGTTGGCCAGACCTATGGTTATGGAGCCAACATCTTCAAAGGTCCTAACAGGACTGTTTACTGCGCTCTGGGTGCCAGTGTTACTAAATACGGAGAGAATGGAGGAGCCCTTCTCAACCTCGTAACTGCAAACAGCCACAATGCAACGTTTGTCCGGGAAGACCCTTCCGGAAACATCATGGTGAGCGGCACTTATTACGATTATTTTTCTGCGAAATATTACCTGGCCTTATCCAGTTTCACACCCACAGGTACCTCGCGTTGGCCCGTGGCTTTGCTTCCGATCTCCAACTTGTACCTGTACAACGTCGATTTGAAAATATTGTCAGACGGCTCTGCACTGATCTTCGGCCAAAGCGATTCTAAGCAAGTCAACTACGGCAAGGTAAAGCCCGATGGAACCACGGCATTCAATCTAAAGATCGACGCGCTTACTTATCGGGTCAGCGCTACCTCCATAGCAGTTGCTACCGATGGGTTCTATATTATGGCAACTCAAACGAAGGCCGACTACACATCCGATGCTTACATGTACAAAACGGATCTCAACGGCGCAATTACAAGAACAACCAGGATTGCAGCACCTTATAACACGAGCAACGCCGGATTTGTTTTTGTTGTCGATAACGTTAACCCGATCATCTCGTACTACTCTGTCAGCACTCCATCATACGCATCAAATCGAGGTACCGTAAGCAAGCTGACAAGCACAGGAACTGTTACGTGGACCTACAGCCAATCGAATACGAATTGGAATCCGCTCACAATTCAGACTGACGCCTCGGGAAATCTTTACATTCCTGACTACTGGGGAATTCTTGAGCTGACTTCGGCAGGCACGTTATACGACCAGGTAGCGTCTCCTTCCAGCCTCACCAGGTATACAGTGACTTCAAGTGGCGATATCTATATGCTTAACGATGCTTACACGGTAGATTGCTTCTTAAGCACATTAAAAAGGTGTACAGCTATCGGAACCACAACCAACATTTCCGCGAAAGCCGTTTGCCCCGGTGCAACAACCGATTTGCAATACGTAGCGAATGGTAAAGATCTCTCGTATCAATGGATGAAGGATGGCAACGTAGTATTCGACGACGACAAAAATGCCGGAACAAAAGCTTCGAAGATCACAATTAAGAACTTTTCCGCGTCCGATGTTGGTGATTACACCTGTGTTGCTACCGATAACTGCGGCAAGACAGTTACATCTGCCGTTGCTAAGCTTTCATTGGTTGCACAACCATTAACGATCACCTCGCAGCCTGCATCTAAACTCGTGTGCTCCGGCACAGCGACAACAACATTTGCTGTAGTGGCAACGGGAGGAACCAACATCAAGTACCAATGGACGAAGAACGGCACCAACATGAGTGACGCAGGGAACGCTTCGGGAACGAAGGCAGCCACGTTAACACTTGCGAATGTCGCAGCAGCCGATGCAGCAACTTACGCCTGCACGGTGGTCAACGATTGCAACACCCCGGTGAATTCGGTAAGCGCTATACTTACGATCGCACCAGGCATCCAGGTAACAAAACAGCCTGTCGCCCAGGCATCGGGCGAAGGTGTTGAAGTTGTGTTCTCATTAGAAGCATCGGGCACCGGGCTAACGTACCAATGGAAGAAGAACGGCACCAACGTTACCAACGGAACAAAGTATGCTGGCGCAACATCTTCTGTCCTCACCGTGAAGGGCGTTGCTTGTGGCGATGCCGGCAGTTACTCCTGTACCGTTTCGGCAACATGCGGCGCACCCGTAAACTCATCGGCCGTTGCATTGACTGTTAACTCGGATGTTGTCATCAACCGCGATCCTGTCGCACAAAAGAAATGCGCCGGGGAAACGGCAACGATGATCGTGCAGGCAACAGGCGCAAACCTCACTTATTCCTGGTCTAAAGGAAGTACCGTGCTTTCGGATGGAGGTCATTACGCGGGAACGAAGACATCCGTACTCACAATAACAGGCGTGAGCAGCGCCGACGTTGGTTCCTACTCTTGTGTAGTTTCAGGCGGATGCAGTATCACTAAGACTTCACAATCGGCAAGTCTCGATCTTACAACGGCTCCTGTGCTGACTTCTCAAAGTACAAGTAAATCGATTTGCACTGGCGGAACGATGCAACTGAATGTTGTACTGAGTGATGGAAGCTATACCTACCAATGGCTGAAAAATAATTCGGCATTGACGAGTTCTGCAAACATCACCGGTGTATCGTCGGCATCATTGTTCATTACGAACATTTCGGTATCGGATGCAGGAACTTATACATGCAAGGTCACAGGTTGCGGCGGTCAATCGACAACTTCCTCTCCTATCGTAATTACCATCACGGCTCCGACTGCTATCAGCACGCAGCCCGTTGCAACAACATTCTGTGAAGGAGGAAATTTCTCACTCACTGTTTCAGCAACAAGTAACGATGCAACTTATCAATGGACGAAGGATGGTGTATCGCTAACGGATAATGGTCACATCAGCGGAGCTAAAACCAGCATACTGAAAATAACAGGCGCCGATGCCGATTTGCACCAGGGTTATTATTCATGCGAAGTAAAAGGTAGTTGTGGAACGACCATAGCATCGAACATAGTGTTGGTGCTTGGCAGTCCGAAACCTGACCTGTATTTCCTGAAAGAGATTGACTGTTTTGATTTCACGGATGGCATCGAAGCCGAACTGATCGGCGATCACGAAGATCTTCAGGGAACATTTAAAGTATATCGTGAAAATAGTTCGACTGCCTTAGCGGGCTTCCAGTCGATCGATGAACCTGGTGATTACGAGATCGTGAAAACAACCAGCGCAAATTGTTCCGACACGCTCAAGCTCACTATTAGCTGCGTGGTTACCGGTCTTGCCGATGAAGTTCCGGAGTTTACCCTGAGCCCCAATCCAACGCGCGGCACTGTAACACTGATAGCCGCCAAAACTTTCGTGTCTTATCAAATAGCAAATGTTCTGGGAAGCCAGCTTCTGAATGGAAATATCATCCAGTCAAACCAAAGCATCGACCTGAAGCATCTGCCCGATGGGCTTTACCTGTTTGTTATCAAAAACCAGGATGGATCGAAGAAAGTACAAAAACTAATTCTCGAGCGATGAGTAAAAGCTACCGATCAGTTCTTGTACTCCTGTTGACCGGCCTGTTACTGCAAACCTGTATCAGGGACGAAGTGCTTTCCCCACCCGAGATCTCCCCGCTTACGAAGACCTCATGGGTATCCGGTGAACTAATGACAATCAATGGCGCCAACTTCGATCCGACATCCACAAAGGTATTCATAGATGAGACCTTGACAGGAATTGCCGGCACTGCAACGAAGACGGTCGTCAACATTATCGTTCCATTTACATCATCGAGCAAAGACGTTTCTCTTTACGTGAGCACGAAATACGGAACCTCTCAGGCGATTAGATTCACAATCGTTCCTCCACTTCCGTCGATCTCTAAAGCGATTCCGAACAAAGCCGGGATTGGAAAAAAGATAAAGCTGCAGGGCACAAATTTCGAATCGATAACAGACGTAGTCTTTCAAAGCGGAAGCATCAAGACCAGCGCGTTGTTTCAAAAGATAGCTGCCGATACGTTACTGGTAACAGTTCCGAAGACTGTAGGCTTCGACGCAACAGACATCTCCGTAAGCACGGCGAATGGATCTTCACGTGCGATCTCGTTCACCATCCTTCACCCGCCTTCTATCGATTCGTTCTCGCCCGGATCCGGTGTGAAAGGAACGGTAGTGGCGATCTCGGGGCAATTCCTCACGCCATCGACAACTGTTAGCCTGGGCACGCAAGCACTTGAAATCATCTCTTCATCTCCATCATCTGTCGTTGTGCGGATTGCGGGCGTTGTTAAATCGGATACTCTTCATTTATCGACACTCGGTGGCGATGCGAAGGCAGCAGCTAAGTTTGAACTCTCTCCCGCGCCAGCGATCACCTCTGTTAATAAACCTTCGGGTGTTGCCGGCGATGAGATCATCATTACGGGAACGGCTTTAACCGGCGCGTTCGATGTGAGATTTGGTGACATCACAACTGACATCATATCGAATACAGGCACAACGATCAAAGTAAAGGTTCCCGCAGGTACTGTAACCAGCAAGATCTCTGTAACGACAGCGGCCGGTACAGGCACATCATCGTTCGACTTCATTATAAAAGCAGGACCGATCATTGGCGACTTCACTCCCGCTACCGGTGTTGTTGGCACGAAGGTTACGATCACCGGTTTGAACTTCGGAGCATCGACAGAAACGCCACACTCTATAAAAATGGGATCGCTCGATCTTACCAGCATTACATGGAGCGACACGAAGATCGAAGGAAATATTCCGACAGGTGCAGTTACCGGTAAGATGATCATTACAACAACGGCCGGTACGTTCGAGACAAGCACTAACTTCCTGATCAGCGGAACTCCTCAAATAACGAATTTCAACCCGGCCAGTGGTGTTGCCGGAACACAGGTAACGATCACGGGCATCAACATGGGAACTACTCCCGAAGTAAAATTCAATAACGTGAAGGCGACTGTTATCACGAAGGCAACGCCGACGGAGATCATTTGCACTGTGCCAACCGGCGCAACAACCGGGAAGATCAGTGTAAACAGTGCACTGAGTTCAACCAACTTCACGGTTGCCGCAGCACCAACGATCACTTCGGTTTCACCATCGCGCGGACCGGCGAACGCTGATGTTACTATTACCGGTACATTTCTAACGGGAGCTACCGTTCAGTTCGCAGGTGTAACAGCAACCAAGACAGGAACGGATACCGACATTCAAATAAAAGTGAAAGTACCTGTGACTGCCGTTACCGGAAAGATCACGGTAAACAACGGCGTTGGTACGGCAACTACGGTCAGCAACTTCGAAGTATTAGCCGCGCCAACCATTACGTCATTCGCTCCAACATCAGGGATCATAGGCGCACAGGTAACGATAACAGGAACGAATCTCCAGTATAATCCCGTCGTGAAATTCGGCAGCGTTACTGCAACGGTAAGCTCTATCAACCCGACGCAACTCATCGTTGTTATTCCTGCAGGGGCAACCGATGGGAAGATCAGCGTAACAACCGACGGAACTGCTACCGCGGTGAGCAGTGCAACGAACTTCGATGTTACTACGGCGCCAGTGATCACTTCATTGTCGCCCTTGTTCGGCCCGGCGGGCACAACGGTAGCTATTAACGGAACAGACTTCGGCAATCTCATCAGCGTAACGTTCGATGCAACGACGATCACAAGCTTCGTATCCAAATCAAGTACGAAGATCGAGTTTATCGTGCCCTTCCTTTCCGCCAACAACACCACTCATAGCATCAATGTAAATGTGAAGACAAGCGTGGGCACATCGGGTAACTCGGCATTTGTTTACCAGGGACCGCCAAGGATCGACTACACTTCGCCCGAATCGAATCCCCTGACGTGGGCGTTCCTTATCAGCGGATCGAATCTATCGAACGTGAAGAAGATCGTGATCAACGGAGCAACGGCTACGCTCGATTATAAAAGCGACTATACCATTACAACGAGAGTACCATCTGCAGCCGGCATTGGCTCTGGATTCATTAAAGTTTATTACACGGACCAGGATTTCATAACGATGCCCTACAATGTATTAGGTGCGCCGCCTCCAGGGGTCTTCCCTCCTCCTATGATCATTATTCCACCGCCACCGCCAGGTAACTTTGTGCCTTTGAACGTGGATGCCGACTGGTATGATCCGTACGATGCTTCATCTGGCCATTGGTTCCGCATTGATGCTACCACCTCGTCGAAAAATTTTGACGGTAATGGAGACTTTATCAGTTATAAGTCATCAGGCTCGTTCTCGATCAACGAGCACTATGATGGTAATGATCCGGAATTGAAATCCATGCTCGACGGCTCTTACGGAAGCGGGTCCTGGAGCCGGACCAACCTGTCTTTCACTATCTACAGGGGCGATGGACCTCACTATTTTACCGGGGTATACAACCAGCAGTTTCAAATGGTCTTCACAGACTCAGACACTGGTCAGCAGATGGTGCTCGGAACACCGTGTCCTAATTTCCCGGACTGTAAATAATATCAATACAGGTAACGGACCCCGAAGCTGAAGCTATTCCATTCTCCATAGTTGCGCGCGAACAGGGTGCCCGTGTAATTGATGTTTGCAAAGAATCGCTTCGAGATGATCCTCTGGTATCCAAGCGAGAACTGTGCGAAGTCATGATCCGCACCTTCGAAGAAATTACGCGCATCGTCGTTCACCCAACTGTAGATCAAGCTTCCGTAGACAATATTCTTCGGAGAGACAACATAGCTCAGCGATCCACTCACGGGTAAATACAGTTCTGTAAATGATTTGGTGCCATCGGGGTTTGTTGGCGATGAAGCAAACGCGAATGTCATATTCGCCTGCAGGAACATCCCGATCCTTGGTGTGAGGTATTTATAAAAGAACAAGGTATTGCCAAAATTCATCTTGCTGCTTCCCAGCGAATAGCGAACATCCTTCGAAGCAGTGGGGAACCACAGGTACGACTGCCATATAAAATTCCTGAGCTTCTTAAAGGGAACAACACGTACACGCAGACCCGCGTAGTTCAGCGCCTTTACGTTGCCTGCGTCGCCACCCAATACTTTCAACGACGAGGTTCCTTTGTCCACATCAAAACGATAGCTGCGATAACTGAAGTCTGCGCCGATGTTGATCCTCCTGCTCTTCGAAAGACCGTAGTTTACCTGGAGCAATGAACTAAATAGTGAGTACTTTCCCGGCAGGAACGAATCCTTTCCTTCGCGGTCGTTGAATGTCTTCGAGCTCATCATCGTGTTAAACGAATACAACTCAATTTCACTACGACGAACCAATATTGCCGACGATGTTGGATTCACCATCAGGATGTTATCCAAAGAGTCGCGCATCCGCTTCAGTCTATCAGTGTCAATATCCTGTGCAAGCGTTGCAGTGAACGACAGCAGCAGAAACAGGGTGGGGTAAAGTTTCTTCATTATTTATCGGTCGGACAGGGTGTATAGAATGCGGTTGGCACGTCGTTCGAGTTCCTGGATTCGCTTATCCAACTGCACGGTGTTCTGACTGATCGCGAACGTCACTCTTTCTTTTGCTTCCTTTTCGGCTTTACGACCTTCGATCTTGCCGAGGTTGATATCGTTGATCAGGTTCAATGCATTGTTGAGCTCAAGTACGTTGGCAGAATGGAGTTCGCCGAGAGCGTAGTCGAACAGGTAGCGAACGTCGTTATACAACGCTTCGTTCTTCCAGTACATATTCACTTCCTTTTCGATCATCATCCGACCATTGTTAAGCCGGTTGAAGCTGTCGTTATACTTGATGATCGCATTCGTCATCTTGCGAAGACTAAGATTGTCGTCGTAAATATCAGGAGTAGTTAGTTCAAAGGCGCTCACAAGGTCTTTAACATTGATGATGAAAGCCCCGAGGGCAGCAGACATTTCAGAATAGGTGGCGAGCTTCTTTTCCTCCACCGTTTTTGCAACCGTAGTCTCCGCTGCACTTTCTGTAAGCGCCTGTTTCGAGTGCGCCTGCACCAATGCGCGGAGCTCGAAAGAGATCTTGCCCGAAAGCGATGGCCTGTCTTTCAGCACATCCCAGATGATAACCTTCTGACCATTGCCCGTCACTTCCTCGCCTACGCCGTTACCGCTCACGCTTGCAAGAGGTGCCTTGAAACTGTCGTCGGAGCAGTATATTTCAACCTCGAGTCGTTGGTTGGCTGCAAGTCCATTTATGCTGTATGAGATCAGGATCTTATCGCGGAAGAGTTCGTGCGTCATCGTGCTGATGACCTGTCCTTGAACTGAAAAAGAGACGACGAAAAATAACAGTACGAGCGAACGCATTTGGGGTATTTCTATCTAAATTTAGTAGATATTTCATAAATGTTATGCGCAAATTCATGTTCATCCCCTTGTGTGTCGCATTTAGTTTTTACGCGAATGCCCAGCAGCTCCTGAAACTGAAAAGCGACGCCGTGGAGTACAACATCACTCCCGCTATCAAAGACTCTTCCGAGAACACAAGCGAGAAACGTTACGCGCTGATCATTGGCAACAAGTCGTACAAAGTTGGGCCGTTGCAGAACTCCGCTAACGATGCCAACGACCTTGCAGCGCTGATTGCAACGAAGAACTTCGCCGTCACTAAGATCATCGACGGTACCAAACTTGAAATACGGAATGCCATCCGCGATTTCGCCGCGAAGATCGCACAGGGCGGCATTGGACTCTTCTACTACTCCGGTCACGGGGTCCAGCTGGAAGGGGAAAATTACCTCGTGCCCATCGACGCCAACTACGAGTACAAGGAAGAAGTACCCGAAGATTGCATAAGCGTGTCGTCTATTCTCCGCTTCATGGAGACTTCGAACAACCGAATGAATATCATTATACTCGATGCCTGCCGCAACACTCCGTTCAAGACTTTCTCACGTTCGGGCGAAAAAGGTATGGCCAGGGTCGAAGCTCCTTCGGGGTCTATTGTCGCTTACTCCACCGCGCCTGGTAAGACCGCATCCGACGGAACCGGCCGCAATGGTCTTTACACCTCGAAGCTTCTCAAGTATCTCAATGTTCCCGGCATGAAGATCGAAGAGGTCTTCAAGCAAGTGAGAGTCGAGGTAACGAAAGAATCGAACAACACGCAATCTCCCTGGGAGAGCAACTCGCTAATGGGCGATTTCTATTTTAATAACTAAGGTTAATATCTAACGTTATTCCTGCCAAAATTTACTTCCCTGCAATCTCAATAGTTCCGCGCTGGTGATGGTAGCCTGGTACCTGTATTGCAACTGCGCGAGCTGTGCACGCTGAAGATTTGCCGAAGCAAACACTAGATCGAGATACGTAGCAACACCACGGAAATAACGAACCTGTGTTAATCGCAACGCTTCGTGGCAAGCCGTGAGCTGGGACTCAGCATTCTTGATCTGCACTTCATAAGCATTAAGATCAACGAGTGCCGACTGCCAGTCTTTCATAACTGTATTGGTAAGATTCGACTTTGTGATCTCGCTCAGCTCAACTGACTTTTGTGCAATCATGATGTTATCCCTGAGCCTGTTGCCCTGGAAGATCGGAACGTTTAACGTAACACCGGCGAGGTAATTAAATCTCATCTTATCGAGGTCAGGCTGGTAGCCGTTCTTGTCACCTGCGTTGGCAGCAAAAACCAGACTGGGCATGCGATTTCGTTGCGCAAGGCGTGAGTCCGCCAGGCTGGATTCGATGCGATAGTTCGCGGCAATAACATCAGGACTGGATTGAGGATCGAAGTCGCGCGAAGCCAGTTTGAAATCAAACTCGCTGCTGGCTGGCTCGAACGATGTTCCAGTAGAGTACATCATTAACGTAAGTTGCCGATCGTACTGACGTGCGAAGTCGGTCTTGCGGATCTTCTCCTGGTCTATTGTGTTGGCGATGTTCATCACATCTACTGTCAACGCATCGCCTTGTTTAACTTTTCCTTCGATGACCTGCTTATTCCTTTCATAAAAAGCAATAAGTGTATCCTGCACCTGCATGGCGCTTTTCAAATAAACTAAAGAATAATAGATGCCGATCACTTGCGAAGCCAGTTGCAGTTTCGCCGCCTCCGTGTTTTGCCTGGAAACCAGCAGATCTGCTTTGGCCCTTTCTATCTGTGCCTTTGTTTTTCCGAAATCCCAGATGTTCTGACTCACACCGATGTTCACGTTGATGTTATTGTGAGGTTGAAAGAGCAACGTTCTCGATTCCGTTGCACTGATCGGAATGGTAGTCTGCGACAGCGGGTTTACATAGTTATAAGATGCAGTACCATTTACTGTTGGCAGGTAGTTGCTCTGAGCAACGTCTACCCTTATCTCCGAGATCTCCGAAGATTTATTGAGCTCCTGGATATGCGGATGGTATTGAAACGATTGAAGGATGAGCTTATTGAGCTCAGGGTTCACCTGCGCATCAACCGAAGTAAATGCGAGGGCGACTATTAAGAGTAAAAATATCTTTTTCATAACGATGATGATTAATGACTTTCTTCAGAGATTTTTTGAATGGTGGCTTTATCAACCTTCTTGGTCTTTAATAAAAACACCAGGGGTAGTACAATTGCAAAGAATGCTGCGATCAATTGAAATGAATCAAGGTACGCGAGCAGGAAGCTTTGCTTCGATACAGTAAGATCGAGCATCTGGTAGCCCAGCAGGTTCGCTGTCTCTGCATCCGAACCACGTGCAACGGCACTGGCGGTATATGCAGCAAGACGCTCTACAGTCTGGGGATCGGAAGCCTGAAGATTACTTACAAGGTCTGTACGATGAACCATATAACGATTGTTCACATACGTGTTCATTACGGCAATACCGAACGCACCACCGAGTTGCCTCAGCATGTTTGTCAATGCAATACCCGATGGCATCTGCTGTGGGGTAAGTCCCACAACGGCCTGGTTGATCAATGGCACCGTGAGGCAAGCCGTACCGAGTCCGCGGAAGATTTGTGGCCATGTAAAGAATGAAAGACCCGAATCTAAATTCGCCAGCGACGATGTATAGCCGTGAAGAATAAAACAGACAAAGCCTATAATGACGTAATAGATCGGAGGTGTTCCCCGGCTGAGCGTCCCGCCAATGATCGGCATACAGAAAATTGCTATCAATGCACCGGGCACTAATCCGAACCCTGCATCGGTTGGCGTATATCCCAATATGCGTTGTACCAATACAGGGAAGATGAACACGGAGCCAAACAATCCGAATCCTAATACAAATGTCAACAGGTTACTCACAACCAGGTTCTGACTTTTCCATACACGCAGATCGACCAACGGCTGGGCGACTGTCAATTGACGATAGATGAATGCACCTAAGCCGAATATTGCAGTTGCTGTTAATACAACGATAGCTCGATCGTCGAACCAATCTTTCGATTGACCTTTCTCCAACACATACTGAAGGCTTCCGATACCGACTACCAGGAACGCGATGGCCATGTAATCGATATTAACATTCTTGCGACTCGCGATCTGCTCTTTTGTATCGTTTGGAACGAAACGCCATGTGAGCAGCGCAGCTACAATTCCAAATGGAATATTGATATCGAAGATGAGCGGCCACGCATAGTTGTCGACGATGATACCGCCCAATGTAGGTCCGATGGTCGGGCCCAACACGATGCCCATGCCGAACATACCGCCGGCTATACCACGCTTCTCGGGTTCGAATGCATCGAACAATATTGCCTGCGATGTTGAAAGCAATGCCCCGCCTCCTACTCCCTGCACAAATCTCCATACCACCAGCATCACTAAACTATCGGCATTACCACACATGTAAGATGCAATGGTGAAGAGGATAATGGAGCCGAGGTAATAATTCTTTCTTCCAAACAACCTCGCGAAGAATCCTGTCAATGGTATGATGATGACGTTCGCGATGGCGTAAGCAGTAATAACCCATGAAGTATCTTCGATGGTGGCACCCAGGTTGCCGCTTATCTGCGCAAGCGCCACGTTTACGATCGACGTATCGATCAGCTCCATGATGGCGGCAGAGATCGTTGTGAGCACGATCACTACACGCGCTAATCCTTTCAGCGCCATGTTACTGAATGTTCACTTCTACCTCTACGCTAAGGCCGGCACGCAGCACTTTCGAATACTGTTCGGGATTGGTGATCTCGATCTTTACAGGAACACGTTGTGTGATCTTCACGAAGTTACCTGTGGCGTTATCGGCAGGAAGCAACGCGAACTTCGCACCCGTTGCCTGGCTGAACGATGCAATTTTTCCTTTGATCTCGATATCCGGATAACCATCGAGCTTGATGTTAACTTCCTGGCCTTCGCTCATCTTCTCTAATTGTGTTTCCTTAAAGTTTGCCACGATCCAGAATGCCTGGTCGTTAACTATAGAGAACAATGGAGCACCGGCTTGTATATATTGTCCTTCCACAACATTGCGTTTACCAATCCTGCCCGACACGGGCGCACTGATATTACAATAACTCAGCTTGAGCGAAGCTTGCTTTAACGCTGCTTCACGTGTTTCGATGAGTGCTCTTATTTTTTGAATTTGAGCTTGCGCGATAGCAACCTGTGTGGTGGCAAGGTTGATCTGGTTTTGGTTACTGATGTATTGCTTTTTGTTTGCATCGAAAGAAGCGCGCGTATCGTCGAGTTGCTTTTGTGTAACCGCACCTTCCTTGAAAAGAGCTTCGTCGCGATTGAGGTCTGCTTCCGATTTCGTGAGGCGCGAGAGCTGTACGTTAGCATTGGCGACAGCCAGTTCCTTATTGGCCACCGCATTGTTGTAGGCGGCAGCAGCGTTGGCTTCGTCGGCCTTTGCATTGAGTACGTCTGCTTTCGCCTGGATCTCCGCGAGGGCATACTCTTCATCGTCGATCTTTATGAGCGGCTCGTGCTTCGTTACGTGCCCGTAGTCGTCCACACCGAGCGAGTCGATGTACCCGGCCACGCGCGATACCACCGGAACGGTGCGTGATTCAACCTGCGCGTTGTCGGTAGTTTCGTATTTCATGTTGTGCAGTATGGCCCGAACGCCGAAGAAGGCGCCAATTGCCACCACGACGAGTACGATCGGGAGGATCGGTCGTCTTTTACGGGGAGTAGAATTATCTTCCATTATTTATTTCGGTTTTGATGTTTTACGAATCAAAGGTAAACTTGGTTGACTAATAAAGTCAACTTTGTTGACTTTTATTTTTTTGTTACCTTTGTGGCTACAACAATCGATTTAGCTATGAATTTGGACAAGCAGCTCAGCGAAGTGCAGCTCTTACCGACGCAGAATTGGGGGAAATTGATATCGGTTGCCAGGAAGCAGTTCGAGGAATGGACCCTTAGAAGTCTTACGAAGCACGGCTATGCTAATTTCAAGATTGCTTACATGCCGGTGCTCATGAACATAGGTCCGGAGGGTATGGGAAACAAGGAGCTGGCCCAGCGTGCACGGGTAACCAAGCAGGCAATGAGCAAGGTGTTGAAAGAACTCCAGGACAGCGGTTACATTACCTCGAAGGTTTCCAAAGAAGATAAGCGCAACTCTATTATTTCTCTAAACGACAAGGGCAAAAAGCTGGTGGTACTCTCGCGCCAGTGTATGATAGATCTGATGGACCAATACAGGAATGCATTCGGCAAGAAAGATTTTGATGCCATGCTGCAGCTATTGCAGAAAATGATAGAGTATAACGATAAGGTCTTGCTGAGGGTAGACGCATAGAAATATGGAACCTAGGTAGTTCTTCAATCAACTATCATACAAAATCCGCCGCCGGCGCCGAGCTTCAATTTCACGTTGTCGAGGCTTGTAATGTTCCGTGTTTCTTTCGTGATGTGATTCGGATCGGCAGCAACATCGGGCGCATCGGAGTAGATTGTGACGTTATGACTGCCTCCACCAATAAAACTGAAATTGACCGTCAGCTCACGTTGTTGATTATTACTGATAGCTCCCACAAACCATTGCTTGCCTTTCCTTCTTGCGATCACAACATATTCGCCGATGTGTGCATCGAGCACTCGCGTTTCATCCCATGTTGTAGGAACCGTTGGAATAAATTCGAAGCCCGCTTGTCCTTCGTAAGCCTCAGGGTAATCGCAAACCATTCCAAGATAACTTTCAAGCACAACGTACATCGCCATCATGTGGCATCGCGTGCCTAACACCATCGGGCGGGTGTATTGCATCCGGAATTTTTCCTTCGTGGCAGCCCTGAAACCACCAAGATGATAGTCGGTGCTTCCTGCCAGCATACGCGTGAAGACTATGTCCAGATCGTGATCGGGCGAAAGACCTTCAGGTGTCCACTTATCTACTTCGTAGTTAAGAGTCCCTTCACGCGTGAGTTCGTTAGGATACGTGCGATGCAAACCTGTTGGCTTATAGGCACCGTGAAACTGCACATGCAGGTGATGCTTCGCTGCTTTCTCGAGCATCTCGGTTTGAATATTGACCATTTGCTGATCATCGCGATCCATAAAGTCGATCATCATTCCGCTCAGGCCCCACTTTTCAAACTGGGCAAAGGCTTCATCGATCTTCGGATACAGCGCACCCCAATGTACCCAGACACGAATATCGACACCCTTCGAATGAGCATAGTCACATACCTCTTTCATATCGAGTCCCGGAACTGCCTTCGTAACATCGGAATGAGGTCCAGGTGAGAATGGAATTCCATCGTCGACATACCATTGATGAAGACCATACTCGACCACGGAATGATACTCGATGCCATTGCGCGCACAGAAGTCGATATGGAATTTCTGGGTGACGAAGTTATTTCCGGGAGCATTTACGGTATCAGCTACCACGTTGCCGTTCCACCATGAAAAGGTTGTTTTACCGGGTTTGATCCAACTGGTATCTGTGATCTTCGAAGGTTCGTTGAGGCTTGTGATGATGTTCGATTCGATCAATGTGCCGATGTGATCGCCTATCATAAATACGCGCCACGGACTTTTATGAGGCAGCTTCATCTTCACTTTGATGAGAGCCTGGCCCGGCCACGGCGACAATCTCGATTCTAAAACGTTTTCATTTTTCAACAGGTACATGCCTGCATAATCCAGCAGCGCAGCTTCGGTGACAGCGAGATATGTTCCATTCGTGAATTCGAACAACGCAGGCACAGCCATAAGCTTGTTCTTCGGCAACGACGTGTAGGAAGCAGTGGTGTAAAGTCCTTCATGCGAGCTTGTGTAGTTCGGGAGGAACAAAGTTTTCACGATCGGATCGCCTGCAATATTGATCTCCGTCGTTTCATCGGTGAGCTTCAGAGAATCCGAACTTGCCGAGACGAATTCATAACGGAACGCAATGCCGTCGGTGAAAGCACGAACGATTAAGTTGACGAGTTTGTCCTTCGACTTCAGCGGGATGATTGTCTCGTTGTATTCCGTTGAAACATGCGAAGCTTTTCCAACCAACAGGTTGTACTCTTCCCTGCCCTTCCTGGATGTGACTTTCTGAACTGTGACGTTGTCGAATTTTCCGTCGCTGAAGTTGAGACCGAGATTACTTTCGTTTACGAGATTGGTTCCGTTAGATGAGAGTTTGTATACCGGTTTCCCATCACGCACACGTAACGAGAACACAAGATTCTTATCCGGTGATGCACAACGAATCTCCCGTTGTGAGAAAGCAAGTAGTGGTAAGAAGGCAGCAAGAAATAGTATCGTGTATCTCATTAGAAAAGTAGTAACAGGCGGAAGTTACTACTTTTTCAACGTGACGATCGCTACATATTCTCCAACCTAAACTTTATCGGCAACACAAAACGAACCTTCACATCAACGCCGTGTTGTTTACCAGGTTTCCATTTAGGCATACCAGACACCACGCGCATCGCCTCTTTGTCGCAACCTGCGCCGATACTTCGGATCACCTCAACATTATCGATAGTACCGTCGGTATCTACCACGAAGCTGATAAAAACCGAACCCTGTACATTCTGACGGCGCGCCTCTGCCGGGTACCGTGTGTTCTTACCAACATACTTCATCAACTCGGTAACGCCTCCGGGAAATGATGGCGATTGCTCGACGGTAGACCAAACTTTGTTGGGGTCGTTCACTTCAACAATGGGAGGCGGAGTCGCCGAAATCGTTTCGACTGGCGCCGATTCTGTCCCGGTTATAGCGGTGCTATTGTTTTGGATCTCTTCGGCAGGCAAGGCCTGATTAACAGCCTGTGTCGGAATAACCGCCGGCGATTGCCGCGTGGTATGTCTAACGGTTCTTGTTGTGTGCGGCTCAGGCTTTCTGTTCTTGGTAAGGTCGTCTTTAGGCGGCTCGATGGTGAGAATAAGTTTCTTAACAACCTTGTCGGAAATTGTTATTGCCTTGAAAAGCTTAAAAAATACCGGTGCTAATGCAAACATCAGTGCCATCACAACCAGCATAAAAACGAACGATGCAACAAGGGCAGTCGGGTATTCTTTGCGGAGAACATAGGCTCCGTAAGAGCGATTCCTGTTCGTAAAAACCAGGTCGTCCCAGGGAAGATTCTTCATATTGTTTAGGTTTGGTTTAAACAAAATTGAACGTCGATGACTTTGTAATCCACGAATTCTTAATTCGTCACAGTAATTACAAAAAAACACGACTCGCGACCCTGTGTTTTTTCTTCGATTTTTTCCCTACCTTATTTTTTAGCCTTAACCATGAGAATTCTCAAACGCCTGCTCTACATCATTCTCTCCCTCGTTGGCTTTGTGATCATCGTGGGATTGATCTTAGCCTTCCTTCCTACCGACTGGAAGATTCAAAACAAGGGCATCACACCGGAACAAGCCGCCGCGTTTCGCGATCAATACAAAGGGCCGCACGAAACATTCAACACAACCGACGGCGAAACACTTTTCCTGCGCCGCTGGAATCCAGATAGCATCACACCCTCAAAGAAGGACATCGCCGTTCTCATCTTTCACGGCTTCACTGCATACAGTGGTCCGTATGATATGGCCGGCGTACCATTTTCAGAAGGCGGCTATACAACCTTCGGACTCGACTATCGTGGACACGGCCTCTCAGGCGGCAATCGTGGCGACAGCAAAAGCGCAATACGATGGATCAAAGATCTTTCGGAGTCTGTTAAGTATGTGAAGTCGCTCGGCTTCTCACGTGTTGTGGTGCTCGGACATAGCCTCGGTGTTGCTGCAGCCATGTGTGCTGCCGATTCCGTTCCCAAAGAAATCGCGGGATTGGTTTTATTGTCCGGCGCTTACGAAGGTCGTAAAGGTCTCAACAAACCGATCACTGCGTTTCAGACAGCAAAGCTTCTTTCGAGTGCCGTGTTCCGTCCGTCGTATCGTGCAGTGGAATATTATCGCGAAGGAATGACCGTAGCTGAAGATTCATTGTGGAACTATCGTTACACGCCAAGATTTGTGATGATGCTTGATGTGAAGAAACTCCGACTGCCCGTTGATATGAATATCCCAGTCCTTGTAGGCGTTGGCGACAAAGACGAACTCTTCGAAATTGAAAAAGTGAAAGAGTTCTACGACCTCATTCCCGGCGACAAAAAAGAATTTCTCGTGATGCAGAATGCAACGCACGCGAAGATCTCGAGAGAAAACTGGGAAGAAGTTGTAAAGTGGTTGGATAAAACCTACGCTCAGTAGATCATCACCATACCACTATTCTTTCGTTTTCCGGTTTATACATCTTATCACCAGGCTTCACATTAAACGCATTGTAGAACGGCGTGAAGTTCATCAGCGGACCGTTCACGCGCCATCTCGCAGGCGAATGTGGATTCGTGTTCACGTACATGCGCATGAATGCATCTTTTGTTTTTACACGCCAGATCCTCGCAATAGAAATAAAGAAACGCTGATCGGGTGTGAAGCCGTCTAGCTTCGTCGTGTCTTTTCCTTGTTCCGTAAGCTTGAATGCATCGTATGCGATCGCAACACCGGCAATGTCGGCGGTGTTCTCTCCTACCGTAAGCGCACCTTTCACATGCACTGAATCCAGGACAGTAAATAAATTGTATTGATCGATCACCTGTTGTGTTCTCATCTTGAATTTATCGTAGTCAGATTTCGTCCACCAGTTCTTTACGTTACCCTCTTTGTCGTACTGTGCTCCCTGGTCATCGAACGAATGCGTGATCTCGTGACCGATCACCATACCGATACCACCATAGTTAAGAGCATCGTCGGCATAGAGATCGAAGTATGGCGACTGTAAAATACCCGCGGGGAAAACGATCTCATTCAAGGGAGGATTGTTGTACGCAGTTACCGTTGGCGGAGTGGTATACCATTCCGTTCTGTCGACAGGCTGTCCGAGCTTCGCGAGGCCGTATTGATAATCGTTCCGGTTTGCCGACAAACGATTCTCAAAATAACTGTCGCGTTTCACCTGAACATTTGAGTAATCTCTCCACTTGTCGGGATAGCCGATCTTTTCGGTGAACGCATGCAGTTTCTCTTTGGCTTTCGTCTTCGTAGAATCGCTCATCCAATCGAGTTTGTTGATCCGCGCTTCGAAAGCTTTCTCGAGATTATCGACGAGAGCGTCCATGCGCTTCTTTGCTTCCTGCGGGAAATATTTTTTCACATACAATTGCGCAAGGGCATGTCCAAGCGATCGATCGACAGCACTTGTGATCTCTTCGGCGCGAGGTTTCTTCACGGCCTGGCCCGTTAACACTTTTGTGTATTGAAAGGATGCATCTGAAAATGGGCGGCTTAGGAAATTGGAATAACTCACGAGGGCATTCGCTTTCAGGTAAACTTTCCAGTCATTAAGAGAAACGGACTTCAGCATTGAATTCAGTTTATCATAGTACCCTGGCTGACCAATATTTACTGAATCGACTTTAGCACCGAGCTCACTTAATAATGAAGGCCAGCCAATGTTCGGATGTCGCTTCGAAAGATCGGCAACAGCTAGTTTGTTGTAGTTGGCTTTCACATCTCTCAACTCGATATTCGTTCTGTGTGAAAAGGCAAGTTGCTTTTCGATATCGTAACTGGTTGATGCGTCCTTTTCTGCGGTCTTCTTATCAACGCCTGTCAGTTCAAATAATGTAGCGACGTATTTTTTATAAGCGTCCTGGATCCGGATAGTCGATGAATCTTTTTTGAAATAATAATCTCTTTCGGGTAAGCCGATCCCGGTCTGACCAAACTGCGCGATGTTGATGGTGCTGTGTTTATCATCGGGACCAACACCAAAGCCTATAATTGAAGCATCGCCTGACTTTTGCTCTTCGACAACGACCTTCAATAAAGATTGAATGTCTTTAATCGCGTCGATGTTTGCCAATACTGGCTTGACCGGATCGTAGCCACGACTATTAATTGCGGTGGTGTCAATTCCTGATGCGTAGAAGTCGCCCACTTTTTGCTCTATCGTTCCCTGGGGATTACTGGTCTTTGAAATACTATCGAGGATTGCCTGGAGTCGCAGGCGTTGCGGGTAGTTTAGAAAAGAGTAGGAACCCACGCCTGCCTGGCTTGGTGGAATTTGGGCCGTGTCGTACCAGATACCATTGGCGAATTCAAAAAAGTCATCGCCGGGTTTCTTAGATGTATCAATTCCGGAAATGACAACACGTCGTTGTTGGGTCTCGGGAGATTGCTTGCAACTGGCGGCCAGTAGAATAATGACCAGGAAATACAGGGTTTTCTTCATGGTGGAAATTTCACGAATATTAGACTTCAAATAAAACCGTGCAAAAAATATTTATAACCGGTTCGGCAGATGGCCTTGGAAGGTTGGCAGCTTCGCTATTAGTTGAAGAAGGTCATGAAGTGACATTACATGCCCGGAGCCATCAACGAGCGAAGGATGCTTTGAAGCAGATTCCCGGTGCGAAGGGCTGTATAGTTGGAGACCTGTCGAATCTGGACGAGACGAAGGATGTTGCGAGGAAGGTGAATGAACTAGGTCGTTTCGACGCGATCATTCACAACGCCGGTGTTTACCAGGTATCGCAGCAAGTGCTCACTAACGTGAACACGCTGGCACCGTATATTCTGACGTGTCTTATAACGAAACCCGACCGGCTCGTTTATATGAGCTCTGGAATGCATCGAAGTGGTTCAGCTAATCTCGAGAATCTTGCGAAGGGCGGACGCATCAGCTACTCCGATACGAAGCTGCATGATGTCATGCTTGCGATTATCGTTGCGCGAAAGTACCCTGTCATATATTCAAACTCCGTGGATCCAGGATGGGTTCCGACGAAGATGGGTGGCAACAATGCACCGGATAACCTGGATAAGGGCTTCGAGACGCAGGCGTGGCTCGCAACGAGTAATGATGTGAAAGCGCTCACCACGGGAAAATATTTTCACCACAAACGCGAAGCAAATCACAATTCCCAGGCGGATGACATTGCACTTCAGGAAAAATTCCTGTCGGTTTGTGAACAACTCACGGGAGTAGAATTCGAATAACAACTCTATATAATATGAGCCAGGCATTTGTCAGGGAAGGAGATCACCAGGACCTGCAGGACATCGCTCCTACCATAACTGCGCTTGTCGCGTTTCTCACGAATGAAAATGGTGGAATCCGGGTTTATTCCAAAAAGCAAATAAAGGGAAGCAATGGCGAAATTATTCACATGATGAGCAATGGACTTGGCTATCGTGTTAATTCCGACAGCAAATGGGAAATTGTTTGAAACCAATTATTTTATTTGCCGTATATTTAGATGGTTGTCTAAATATCTAACTAGTGAACTTAGTCTTCAAAGCCCTAAACGACCCCATCAGGCGTAAAATCCTCGAGATCCTGAAGAAGGAAGGCGATTTGTCGGCGGGCGAGATTGCAGACCAGTTCAGCATTTCGAAGCCAAGTATTTCGCATCACCTCGACCTGTTGAAGCAGGCTGGCCTGGTGGATGTTGTTCGCGACGGTCAGTTCCTATACTACTCGCTCAACACAACGATTGTAGATGAATTACTTAAATGGACTATAAAGTTGTCGTCAAAAAAATAAAGCTATGGGAAAATTTAAATTCGCCGACTTGTTGGCTGTTGCTATCAGCGTGGTCCCCTACATCGTTTGGTTTATTCTCAGGGATTCTCTTCCGGAAAAAGTGCCCACACACTGGGGTATCGATGGAGAGGTGAATGGCTGGACCGACAGAGATCAGCTGCCGTTGATGCTTGCACTGGTGACTGCCGTCGGACTGGTGACATACATATTGTTGCGTTTCATTAAACACCTTGATCCGAAGCGTAACGCCCAGTTGAATGAGAACACGGCAATAAAAATAGGCATCGGTGCGCTTGTCCTGATCACCGGGATCAACCTATTGGTGTTGATACCGAAGGGCAATGGCTTTGACATGACCACGATCATCTTCGTGATGGTGAGTTTACTGTTCACCTTCCTTGGCAACCTGATGTACAACATTAAGCCGAACTACTTCATCGGCATCCGTTTACCATGGACGTTGGAGAATGAAGACAACTGGAAACAAACACACAGGCTGGCGGGAATAGTGTGGTTCGTAGGTGGAATAATCTGCACGATACTGGCGCTGGTTCTTGCTCCGAAGATGATGTTCACTGTGTTTATCAGTGCAACGATATTGTTGGTGGCGATACCTGGTGTGTATTCGTTTATGTTGTTTAAGCAACAGAGGACTTAGTGAATTTCAACTACTTACTCCTTTTCTCCAGTGCCTTCAATCTCTCATCCAACTGTAGGAGATATAAAGTAAGCTCTTCCGCCTTCTTCAATATCATTTCGCTTGTTTCGGCAACGTCAGTGCCCGAAGCTTTAATTGTTTCAGCATCGGGAACGCCTGGCAGATGATGATTTGCATTAATATATTTTTTCAGATCAGGCAAAGGCATCAACAGATAGTCGTTCTCAAAAACATAATCGGGCCATGTAGAAAGTTTTACGATCCTTGTTCCTCCAGTAATTACTTTGCCGTTAACCGACAGCAGGTAATTCGAGGCAGGCGTCTTCGTTCCGAAACTTACCGAACCACCAGAATCGCTGAAGATAGTTCCCTGGATATTAGTCTGGGCATGAGAACTAGCAACCGCCCCGCAGATGAATAGCATTAAAATAAATGAGGTCTTCATAAGGCGATTCATTTTTTATGTTTTGTCCTTGATTTAGACTGCTCTTTCTCTTTCTCCAACTCCTTGATCCGCTCCTCCATCTGTATTACGTAGAGCGACAACTCCTCAATCTTTTCAACCAGCTTCACGTTGATCTCACCGACGTCGATGCCATTCTTGCTCACTTCGCTTTCAGTGGGTATTCCAGGAAGATGTTTATTTTGATTGATATAGCTTCTGAGCGACGGCAGATCCCTCAACTTATAGTTATCACCAAAAACATAATCGGGCCATGCCATCTGGAGATCAAGCTTTATTCCTTCAGCGATCATTTTACCTTTCACCGCAAATCTATACCCTGACGGAACCGTAGACGTTCCAACCCCTACTCCGCCGACACCGTCAACAAACAAATTAGTGGCGACTTCGGTAGCATCGGATGAGTATGTTGCAGTGGCCTGGTTTGAGTATGTAGAACTCCCATCGTTATTAGTTGCTTTCACGCGATAGTAGACCGGTGTTCCTGCAGTTATGTCTGTATCTGAATATGACACAATATTCGGTGAAAGCGTGGCGAGTACCGTAAACCCGGAGCCTGAAGTGTTCGACCGTTCTAAAACATAATGGAGCTCATCTGTAGCGTTGTCAACCCAATTTAAATTGATCTTTGAAGAACCATTTGTTGCCGTGAGCCCGGTAGGCGCATCGGGTACATGGGGCAACGTTGTGGCGTTGGCAACAGAAGTGTATGCCGACGATCCGTTTGAATTCACGCCGCGAATGCGATAATAATAAGTTGTGTTTGAAGTCAACGATACATCCGTGTAAGACGTAGCGTTGGCGGCGGTAGTTGTTACGAGAGTAAAACCTGAAGATGAACTCAAAGAGTGTTCGATCTCGAAACCAGTCTCATTGCTTGAAGCGTCGGTCCATGTGAGATTGATAGAGTAACTGGATGCCGCTGTTGCGCTTAACGATGTTGGTACTGCAGGAATTGCGCCGGTTGTTGCATTGACTTCCGAAGTATACGACGACTGCAGGGTAGCATTCACCGCACGTACGCGATAGTAATATGTTGTTGAAGGAGTTAATCCCGAATCCGTAAAGGTTACTGCGTTTACAGCAGTGGTGGTTACAAGACTAAAGCCGCTACCTGAAGTAAGAGAGCGCTGGATCTCGAAGCCGGTTTCGTTAGAAGACGCGTCGGTCCAATCGATCTTAATAGTAGACCCGGTGAGCGCGGTGGCAGCGGGGCTTGTTGGTGCGTTGATGCTGCCGCCGGATGTTGTTGTCGCCGAAGCTTCCGAAGTGTACGACGATCCACCGCCGGCGTTCACGGATCGGATCCTATAATAATAAGTGGTAGTGGCGGTCAATCCTGTATCGTTGAACGATGTTGCGTTGGCTGCCGTGGTGGTGACCAATGTAAACCCGCTACCCGATGTTGTTGATCGCTCAACTTCAAATCCTGTTTCTGTTGATGACGCATCGGTCCACGTTAGATTGATCTGCGATGGCGATGCCGCGGAAGCACCTAAACCTGTTGGCGCTGTTGGTGGTGAGATCAGTGTTGTTCCGGTGAACTCCGAAGTGTAAGCAGAGTTAGCATTATCGGCGACAGCACGCATGCGATAATAGTATGGAGTTGACGGAGAGAGTCCTGTATCTGAATAAGAAGTTGCGTTAGCCGCAGTTGTAGTAAGCAAAGTATAACCGCTTCCTGAAGTTGTTGAGCGTTCAATTGCGAAGCCTGTTTCGGTAGACGAAGCATCGGTCCAGCTTAAGTTGAGCTGTGTTGATGAGGCAGCCGTTGCGGAAGGACTTGTTGGTGTGGGGGGAATAGCGGCAAGAGCAGCAACCTGTGTTGATGTAAGAGCGCTGCTATAGATGGCAACATCGTCGACCTGTCCGTTCCACCACCAGTTGCCATTCACGTTATGACCGACCCACACTTTATTCTTGGTAAGGTTCCACGACTTCGCAACGGAAGCTACTTGAGTTCCATCGGCATAAAGTATCGCTGTCGTTCCATCGTACGTAAGCACGATATGGTGCCAGGTGTTGGTGGCCCAGAAAGTTGACACGGAGATCTCGTCGTTGTAAGCACCGGCAACGAGACTTGTTCCATTCATACCGATGCTCATAGATTTATATTGAGTGGCGGTTCCATACGAAACGATATAGTGTTGTCCGCTGGTGGTGCTCGTCTTTGCCCAACACGAAATAGATCGCGCCGAGGTACCACCGGGTACAGCACTAGGATTCCCGAAGTCGATGGCAGTGGTGCTACCGTTCAACGTGAGCGAGTAGGTTCCCTCCCTGCTGTCGGTTGATGAATAAGTTGGACTGCCAACGTTGGTCCCATTGATGGCGCTGGCGGTAGCATCGTTGGCGTTGTTTTCAAATTTCCATCGGGCCACCTGGGCGTGAGAGGTGAGGGTGATGATGGTAAGGAAGAGGAGTGGAGTGAGTTTCATAAGAAGTCTAGTCAATTTTTTCCAATTCATTATTTCTTGAGCAACATGGTCATGTCCTTTTGGATTATAGTTGACGGATTGCACTCTCGTATCTGATTCAGTCTAAAACTACTTATCATTACCTTCATAATGGCTTTATTAAGAAATTGCTCTTTAAAGAATAGTCTCTCCTTACAAATTCCATAAATAATTTACCATCATCGGTTAAAACAACGGATTCATATCCCGCAATAATCACCAGCTCATACCAATAGTCGATAAAAATATCTAGGGGAATTGCTGCTGTGGGGATTTGATATCCAAATTCCATCACCACAAATGGATAATTTCTCAGGATCGAGTTTCTCAACCAATCTCGTACTAAGCTTTCGTTATCGTCAAAATCAAAGTAGAATGAATGATGTTGAGAATATTGGGACCAATTAATCCACGATTCTCTCTTTCCCAGCTCCAACCTCGTTTCATTTAAACTGATATTGTTAGTTTGCAACCTATTCATCAAATAACTTGGGAAAGACTCTCCAATTCCTGGCAAATAGGTAATTCTGTCTTGAAACACTTTCAATGGGTTAATAAATTTCTCGTTCATCTTGCTGGCTTAATTTGTCCGTCCTTAGCTCTTGACGTCAGTTTGTTAATCATTAGTTCCACATTTTGAACAGATTGATCAAACAAGACTGCGCCCTTCTCCTTACCTCTATTCCAATTTATGTGGGCACCTTTAGCGTCATCGAAGTCAAGTCTAAAATATAAAGAAGGATCAGATTCAGAAACCAGTCCGTCAACTTTTCCAGTATGTGGACTTACCCGGTATCTCCAATCCGATTTTTCCACATCATCAAACATACTCTGAACAACTTTCATCGCGTCGTCAAAGGTGCCAGTATTGGTTATCGTTATAATTTCTTTTGTCGCTGGCTCTGCTCCTTCCCTAAAAAATCCTTTGTAAGTCTCCTTTACTAAATCAGAAACTTTCTCAGAGTACTTGAAAAAATACTTCCCTAAAGGTTTTAGAAGTTTACCACCCCACAATTCAATTGCAATGCCTACACCCGCGCCTGCTAAAGCTTGATTTCCCGTTTTCCTATGCACCTGATAGTCGCCGAGCTCCGGAATAGTTGATCCGCCGGGAATCAGATTAAAAAGCATCATCTCCTTGTCATATGTATTATTTAAATCATTTCTGAATCCTCGGAAAATTCCCTGCTTGTGAGAAGCTTGGGCCTGTCGCCTGGCTTCTTCTTCTATGTCTTCTGAATGTTCTTGCGATAGCGCCAAATCAAAGCCAAAAACATGCGCAAGATCAACGAACCATTTTGGCCAAAGGCCATCCACGTCGATATTCGAGACTGGTCCATTTCCTGCAAACTGATAGGGAGACTGGTCAGGGAACTTACTTGTGATTGGATCGATACTCAAAAATTTACCAATCCTCGGATTATAAATCCTAAACCCGTAATCATACTCCGTATCTCCCCACTCACTATTTCCATCCTTTTCCTTGCCATTAAATCCATACCTGTAATTGAGCGTCGAGTCATTCCACGTCCTTCCTTCCATCGCCGAGCCAAACGGATAATAATCATAAGTACTCAACACTGTGGCCGCGATCGCGCTGCCGGACATGCTCACCTTATCGCTTATTACGGTAAGTACATTTCCAAGATGATTATTGATCTCATAACGTCTCAAACCAAGAATACTCTTTCCAGCTTCACCAATACCTTTGTATTCTCCAATACGCGACGATCCATAAATCGGGTACTCGATCGAAAGCGTATCCTTATATATCGCCATCACATTGCCCTTCGCATCACGTGCATAATATGTCGAACTAATCTCCCCACTCTTCTTCGTAGTCGTCTTCTCAATCCTATTTCCCATTCCATCATACCGGAAGATCGTAACAGTATTATCATCCAACTTCTTTACACGCCACACTTTACCAGTTGAAGTCCACTCGATAGATACTTTATTCTCTGCATCTCCGATAAGATTCCCAATCTTATCATAGGTGTAGTTGCCTCCTTGTGGCAATAGCTGTGGCCAGAAGTCTGCATCATCAGGTACAGTGAAGCTCGGATCAAGCTCGATGTTGCCCGATGCTTTCAGTTCTACCTTAGCTCCTGATGGAATATAAGCCGAACCGCCAATTGTGATGTTGCGATAGATGTTATCATCCGATGTTACAGGACCCGAATTAATTACCAGGTCACTTCCGTCGATAGGATGTAGAGACGAAAGCTTATTGGTTCCTGTATAGTATTGATAGTCGAACTCATCTTTAAGAACGCCACCAGCATCCATCCTCTTCAGCTTTAATAAGTTGCCATTTGGATCGTAGCTGAAGTTTTCGTCGTACGCCAGCATGGTGCTGTTGCTGCGGGAACCAAATCCACTGCTACTGCTGTAAGATGTCAGGCTTCGACTATTAATCAGTCGATTCAGCTGATCGTATTGATACAACATTCCCTGCATTCCTTTTGTGCGATCGCTTTGGAGATCACCCTGCTTCGCGAGGTCTGTGATCATCCAACTGATATTGCCATTATACAAACCTCCATGGGCATATTGATCCGTTAGTCGTGACCACATTGCGTCGCGAGTGCCAACGTTAATAGCTACAGAGCCAATGGGCGTATAGTCACCACTAAAATATCCCAATGCTACCGACACAACATCTTTACCAACTACTGAAGTGCCTGTTCCATCTCCACCGAAGTCATTTTGGTATGGAATGTTGATCCCCTTCAACCAACCTTGTAACGTATAATAATAATCCAGGCCCTGTACGCGATGCTCGCCTAGCTCCGTCCGGGCAAGCGGTCCATGATCGTAATAACTATAACCTGCGTCTTTATTCCATATAAATGCGTCGGTAGATGTATATACGCCGGTTATCCGATTGTCTGGGTCATATTCGTAATAGTGAGAGAATTGATCAGGGTAGCCAGGTTGATAGGTTACATAAGTAGGTTTGTTAACAACCAGGTCGTACACATAATGTGTCCATTTAGTATCGTTCAGTCCCGGGATCCAATGCCTAACATCCGTAACATTTCCCTGGATGTCATACTGATATATAGTGTAATTATAAGCGGAAGTTTCTCGTTGCAACGCTGTAACGCTGCTGATGCGATTTGCGTGACCGAAATAGTCATCATAAGAGATCCATACAACATCCTGCAAACTTAATTCTCCATAGGCAGGAAAGCCGGGATCTTCTATTGCTGCGGGTACGTCAGCTATTTGTAGCGATGTACTTACTTCTCCCGTTTCTATTACTCGCCCAAGCTCATACTTTGTATAAGAGTATTTTGAGTCCAGTTTCTGTTGCGCATTTCGCGATACGCGCAACTGCATAGTATTATCGTAAAAGAATAACGTTGTATCTGCATCTGGCGATGCCTGTAGTTCCAACTTATTATAGGAATTATACTTATAATGAGTGAGAAGCTTGTGATCCGGATAACCAGGAGACTCAACATTAAAATCCACTAGAGGAACTACACCTGCAGGAGGCACAGTTTGCACAAGATTTCCTGCCTGGTCGTAATAATATAATGTATAATGATACTCCTGCGGAACATAAGAATAGTCCAGTTCTTCAATTGCAGAGCCAAGCGGATTGTACTGTCGATACAAACCGGTAGCGTAATTTTCTAACCCTTGCTGAAGAAGCTGATCGATCAGGTATTTTCTTTCGGAGGCTGCCCGTGCAATGCAGGTATCGCGTACAACATCCCAATCAATATCGAATTTGTACCGTCCGCTATCAAGCTCGGAAGGTCCGCAGATGGTAAGTATATCGCTCGCTTCACTGAGATGGAAGTCGCTGAAGACCGCAACTGTTGCTGTGCTGTCGGTCCAAATTGATATGAAGAAATACTGGCTGGCAACAGATGGCTTAAAGGTAACACATGCATCAACGTATTCAGAGTTGTCATAGTCATCTTGAAACCATACCGCGCCGGTTAGTCCGGTTGATCCCAGCATTTGAACTGGATTCGGGGAAGAAGCGCGAGGTACGCAACTCGTATCGGCATAAAGGTCTGAATCTCCAGATCCGCGAGCTAACGGACCACCTCCCCCTCCGCTTCCACCATTATAAAAGTTACCATCCGACGACAGTTGAATCATAGCATGCTCTATTCTATCACCAGGAGATGCTTTATACTTAAAACATAAGCGATACCACTTATCTGTATCCAGCGTTTCAGTAAATGTTCCTCTCGCTGCGTCTGCTGCCGGATCGCAGGTCGAGTCTGCCCTTATATAAATTGAATTAGTCCCCGATGTTCCGAAAAGAATGTGAGGATCTCCATTGGCGGCTGTCCAGCCAGGAAAACAAGCACTTTCATTTAAAACGTGAAAACTACATCCCGAAGCCTGGGTGACCGTTGGATTCTGGATCTTATTTACCGAATCGTCAAATATTAGTATCGGATCGAAGCAGGTTACGTCCATCGACTTTATGAACTGCCCCATGCTACAACTATGAGCTGTCAGAACCGCCGCGATTGCAGTCAAGTAACTATTGCCTGAATCCCAATCACTTTTCAGAAAGAGGCGCATGAAATTCAGAGGATTACTATTAAAGTAGGCCGAAAGATTAGTCTTGAGTGTGGTGATTTGACCTTCGGTGAACGTGGCGTGACACTTATCGCCTAACATCCAGATCGTTGAGTTGATCTCTTCGTCCGACACATCCGTAAGACCATTTCCACATGGAGGTGTTTCGCCGTCCTGACAGGGCCACGATCCATCTTTATAATCGGAAATCTCATTCCTGATTGTCTGCCAATCCGGATCGCTTTCATAAGGAGGCAGGTTGGCCCTCTCCAATTCTATCATCGCCGAATCGCAATCCTGGTAATCACTCATCGTCATCTTCAATCGGCGCTTAGCATCCTGGTAAAAATTTCTGAACATCGTCCAGTGTGCTTCGCTCAACTTCTCCTTATAATTCGTTACACTCTTATCTAACATTAAGTTGTAGTACAGAATATGATAACCATCAGCGTCTTTCTCGCCCTGGTCGTTTATATAATAATCGGTGTTGTTCGGATCTGTAACCTGGTCAAGTCGTCCTGTTAAGAATGAATTAAGCGAAATGGTGTTGAGCAGAGTTTTCATTTGCTCCCTGATAGGGTGAGTTCTTCCAAGTTCTGAGTAAAAGAATGGATCCTGCACTCTAAAATCATATACTGAGTCATTTGATGAGAGAACGTCTAAGGTTATAGTCTTTGCTGCCTCCCAGTTCGGAACTCTGGCCATCTGCATATCGAACACGTTCGATGCACGTGTTTGTCTGCAAAGCTGGTACCTGCACCATTGTGGATGAGCTGTAGAGTCTCCTGTTGGACCAATTTCCTTTAGAATCTTTTCATAAATACTTCTGCAACTTTCGATCGCTATGTCCTCGATCGCTTCCTCAATCAGATCATTCGAATCCGGGCAACTTACAGCCTGCGTACAATTTTCACATTGGGTCTCATCGAGAGGAAACTGGTCCTCTAATAGTTCTGTAATGAACTCAACAACAGAATTTTCTCCAGCCTGAAGATCCTCATCACTAATGGATGCTGGCGTGAGAGTCTTCGTCAGCGTGTAATCGCCAATCTTTGTAAAATTCACAGTAAAATCGATGTCACTAAAATTGATCGGTGCCGAATGATTTCCCGGAACTGTCATTGCTTTACGCCGATAGATGGAATCAAGCGGGACCGTTGGTTCATTGCCCGGTACATTACTTAAATCCACTGGCAATCCATCCGGGTCAGTTATGGATATCGTGAGATCATATTTGGCCGAAAGAGAAGTTAAAGTAAGAGCCGACATCGAATAGTGAAAAGAATACGTTGTGCCAAGTACTTCGTTCAATATCTTATGTACAGTAATCGACTTGCCTTGATTCGATTTGTTTTTGGGCATCAAGTCTACGAACGTCGTATCCCTGGAAAGACTATCGTAGCTCTGAAGCGCTTTGACATTATCGGGAGGATCTCCCGCCAAAGCTGTCGCGATGGTTCTGCCTTCCTGGTCCAAATAACTTACGCTTACCTGCCCGTTGTTATCCAAGCTAAGCAGCTTTTTATAATGTGCTGCATTACCAACATTTGCCCCGAAGAGCCGGCGTAGTTCAACATCATCGGCCTGTCCTAAATGTTGTTGAGTAACGCGGCCTCCATCCATCCTGAAGTCCTGCCCTATTCCCGATTGCCGCTTCACGAAGTTCTTGCCATCACGTTCGTATTCCGTTTGCGAATACACATAACCCCCGGCGTTGGGTATGTAATTGCGCCATGGATATGTTGTTCCTGAGATCGGGTTTGAGGATGAATAGTATTGGCCAGCGCCGGACGAAGTTGCAACCAGGCTATTGGGTTTGAGCCCATTATCATAATGAACTTTCTTCCTGATAGAAGAAGTATCTGAAGCAACACTGCCGGAAGCGACGAACTTGTTGAAGTTGTTTCTATAAGTAAGAGCATTATTTACATCAGGGACCGCCATCATACTTATAGATGGCCTGCCTTCAAAGTCGTACATCGTCTCGCTAACGAGAGTCGTATTCGTGGAGCTAAGGTTAACCTGCGATTGGCGCTGTCGTAATGTGGGGTCGTAGTAGGTTACTACTTTCTTATACTTACCATCTTCTGTGAACAGAGTTTGAGCTTGCCAGGTCTTGTCGAGTTGTTGATTCTCCACAGGAATTCCTTCGTCATACAGGTTTTGCCATAACCCCAGTATCCTGTGATCGGGCGCATCGTCATTATAACCGATGGCGCGGATGCGATACCAGAGCTTGCCTTTTGGATAAAAGATTTGGTGATCGTAGGAAGCTCCTTTGGTGGTAATGCCCGCAGGTTCCTTGAACCGAAACGCAGAATCGGCATTGCCGGCGGCGGTAGAATTATAGCCGGAGAATCCTTCATAATCAGCAATGAACACCCACTCAATTTCGAATTCGTCTTCGCTGCCCCATCGCCAGGAAAAGTCCCACCCAAGGTGCACCATCCCCTCGGCATCTACACAATCGCCAACACCATCTCCGCAGTTAAAATCAGCGAAATCTGAGTACGCCGGATCAGTTATCTTAATAATTTTGTTGTCCCTCATCAACATCACTTTCAGGCTAATATTATTCGCAGGTGCCGTTCCCGAAGAAGGAAACATTTCAGTGACCTTAAAAAAGAATTCATCACCACATTCAATCTTATTGGGATAGAAAACGGTGCTAACGTAATTCTGATTCGAAGAATGTATAGACAAGGTATCGCTCCATACAGGAGAAGGAGCTTCAAATGTCTCGATTTGCACTTTGAGACGAGCATCCCAGCTTGTCGTGGTGTTCTTATCGGCAACGTCGTAGGACAACTGAAAGGCCAGCCAGTAATAGTCCTCGTAGCATTCATCGAACACAATCCGTTGCTGATTGAGATTTGAGTGTATCTCTGGCCAACTGAGCTCCTTGTACGTTACGGCGTGTGACCTGCCCCGAATTAAATCTATCTTCGCTCCATCTGGTATCGACACCTGTCCATAAACAGTAGAGCCTGCCAGCATAAGAGTACTGAGCACAATGAGGATCTTGGATAAGGAGCGTATCATAGCTGATGGGTGCGTCTTTAACTTAGTTTGTTTTCAATACTTTATATCCTGCCAACGCTACAGTAGGCCGCCACGATCTCCCCTCCTTCTTTAGAAACTGCGTTTCATCAAATTCCGTGTTTTCAAATGTTGGCGACACATTAAACTCATCGATTGAGATTGCAACCCAGTTACCTGACTTATACAAATAATTTATTTGCTTTAGATCGCCAGTCTCTTGTTTAAAAAAAAGATCTATTTTTTCGATGTCTCCTTTCTTTTGAACTATCGAGAAGTGACTCACGCCCGACACTATTCCCACAAACTTCGCCTCATCATAAAATTTTAGGGTACTATCGAGATCGAACTGAACCTGGTTATAAAACTCTTTTTCAGTGCGAAGGTCGCGGTTGCCAAGTGCGATCTCCTTGTTGGAATGATCTACCACGACGATATATTTTTCGTTCATGACCATCTCGGATGCAGAGAGACGATTATGATAAGCAGTTCCACGCTTAGATATCGTCACTTTCTCCTGGTAAAAAGGTTGTTTCATTGATTTCGAAATGAATGCATCAATCGACATCCTGATCCGAAGATTTTCGGCCGACTGGTATTTTTTCTGGAAGTCGCTGACCGCTTGTTTGAAATCCTGCGCATCAGCTATCGCTGATGACAGTACTAATAACAACGTAATGAAAGATGGGGTGAGTCGTTTCATATCAATGCTTTTCTCTCATATAAGTAATATTCTCAGAAATTGTTTTACGCCCACGTTCAGTTTCCTTCTTAGTGAGGACGAGATTGCCTTCAGCGTCGTAGTAAAATAAAGTGGCGTAGTTGTTTTCGTCGAGTATCGCATTAAGGCGATAGTCTTTAAGATCATACACGTAGCCTTTCATCAGTCCCTTGGTGGGCTGAATCCTAAGATCATCAAACCATGCAGTCCCGTTCCCATTGAATTCGATATCAAGAAAAGTAACGGGCGCAATGGTTGAAAAAGTACCAAATACTCGCTGCCATCCCTCAATGATCGGCCCACTTGGATAATATTCTATCTCGCTAGATTCATAATATGTGTTGATAACATTTATGGGAGTTCCACTTCCGTTTTTGAAGTAGAGCTTCAAATTGAGACCATCACGAATTGGCAATTCCGTTACATTGGGATTGTTAACAGATACCCACGCAGAAACCAAGTAGGTGTTCAAACCAAGTTGCAATGCTTTCTGCGGGAATCGTTGGCTTGATGTAACCTTTAGACTTGAGTTACCAGTATGCTTCACGGTCTTGTCCAGCACCGCCGTAACCGAAGGTGTCTTTGTTGTTCGTAGAAGAATATATCCATCCCATATTCCTTTGAACGGTGCATCTTCAAATACAACAGCCGTATAATTATGCAGGGAATCTGTATATGCAGTGCTGCATACTATTACGTCTTTAGGGATCACATTAAACTGCGGTCCCAGGTAGGTCCATAAAATAACCTGAGGGTTAGTGTTATATGCAATTACATCCGCCGATACAACACCAGATAGTTCTTCAGGTGCTGCTTCTACTATCGCAAGATTTCCAATTCCACTCCAGACCTTGTAAACTTTTACATTTTGTGTGGGCTGATTGCCGAACGTCCAGTTGCCCGATGTATGACCATCGAGTTCCTCGAAGCTGGTAAAGGCCATCTCGCTATTACGCATGTTCGTTCCTTCGGCAGAAATAAGATGTCCACCATAATCATAAAGAGCTCCTGAATAAAGACCCAGTACATCCTTATTCTCAAGCTCGTAACTGTATTGACTATAGTTTGTTATCGTAGTGGCCTTCACCCATGCAGAATCAGCCTGGAGGCTTGCTTGTTGCCAATTGAATACATCCATCTTAAACGTTCCGTCTTTATCAGTCTTTACGGGCGATGACTGCCGGCGAGAGGCTCTGTATACATATTGCCCTTCAGCGCGCCACACTCCTCTCTGTCCACTGACAAATGGATTTAATTCAGAAAGACTTTGTTCTTCGTAAGGAAGAGGCCATGCGTCAGAAAAAGTTGTTGCCGTTGTATTGATGATGCTGTCACGCTTATCCGATGAAACCTGTATGGTGCTGTCTTTATAGGTGAAGTCACCATCAACAGTAATTACCTTCTTTGCAACTACCGGGCAAACGGTTTGATTACATGCGCAGCTTATTGAAAGAGTAACGGTATCGGTACCGGGAATGAACGTATGAAACAATTGTGCTGTGGTTGAAGTTGTTCCGTCACCGAAGTTCCAAAGCAAACTCGTTGCAATACAATTTTTGGGTTTAGTCAAGTCAGGTGCAAAGTGATATGTACACGGATATTCAATCGCGTCAATGTCAAGTGATGGCCCAGCTTCAACAGTCCACGACCCGTCCATCATCGCGCTACAAGTCAATCCATATACTGAGGTTGTTCCTTGAACAGTATAAACGCCAGGCGTCGTTATGCCTGTCCATGCGGGGGTCGCGGTGTCTGTTATCGGGTCGCCTACAGGCGTATCCTGCCATAGTAACTGGTAACTTGTCGTCGATACTCCTGAGAAAGAAAGTGTAACAGGATGTTCGCCGTCGCAGACTGTTAAATTGGTCGGCGAAAGTGTTCGTATTAAAGGTTCTATTGAGTCGATCCATCCGGCAGTCACCAGGGTTGTGCAACCGCTAGTTGTGTCTGTTTCAATTATCGCATATGGTCCGCCCTCAGTTAGGTGAGTCCACTCCAATGCGCTTCCGGTCCCAGGTATAGCATTTCCCCATGGTACGCCGATTTTGTAAAGCTGGTATGAAACGTTTGATTCAGATCCACTTAAGGTCATTCGTCCTCCAAGATCCGCTGAACAATATCCAAATGTTGCGCCAGCGAATGGACCTGGATTTGCATTATACACAATACTCACAGTGCCCAGCATGTGTTCCGGTGAGGCTACTGAACATGGTAGACTACTGTATTCGCCAGTAATACCGTAAGTACCTGAGTTGTACGTGACTTCAAATTTGATTGGACCGCCATCACCAACTTTAGACTGCCCTGTGTTGGTGCCATTAAGCGTTAGGCGGTAGGTAATGCCGGTCTGCGAACCACTCAAAGCAATTCTTGCGGTGTCTCCGTGGCAAAATGTTCCACCGCCACCTACTTTAAAATGAATAGGCGTTAATACTGTAACACCTACAGTAGCGGTGCTTGTCATCTCAAGGGTTGCACAAAAAGTGGAAGTCGATGCGACAACCTTATATACACCATCGTGGGTAACGCCCACAAATGTTATGCTTCCACCAGTGCCGCTCACCGAACCTGCCTCAAAATGAGAAGCGTCAGTAGAAATTAACTTGTAAGTAACCCCAACATCAGAGTCACTTAAAGTGACATTAACGCCAGTGCCATTACAGCTCATGCCACCACCTCCCACTGTGTAAACATTTGTTACTTTATAAGCAACCTGCACAGGATATTCTATCACGTCCAGGCTTGAGCTACCATTTATGGAGTAAAAAGCTCGTACGGTAGCAAAACCTCCATTGGTACCTGGAGAAGTCCAGAAATAATCTGCCGTTGTAAACGCACAGCTCGACACTGTACATCCATTGGGAAGACCAGAATTATTCGTAGTTGGAACACCTGGGTCAGGTTTAGTGTCCCAATGGTCGAAGGTTATTGTGATACCTGGCCCTGGCGAGCCAGCATTAAAGGAATAAACTCCGACTTCATAAGGCTGTCCCTGCAGAATGCATATAGTTGTTGGTCCGCTTACTGTGGGTTGAGCCAGCAAGCCGCTAAACGTCATCACTCCAAAGAGCACAATGACAATAATTCGAATGAAGACCGTTGATTTCATTTTCATTGGTTCGAAGGCACAATAGCTTTCTTTGGATGATGAACAGATGTTCCGGGCTTAGAGGGATCTTTAAGGGCTGTGATCTTGCCGGCCGCTGCATTGAGTTGATTTCTGAAACCTGAACGAAAAATCAAAGCGACATAATGATTCGAGGGGTGTGTCGAAACATAACTATCTCCTGCTGTAAGAGAGAGCCTTCTCATACTGCCCTGCCCTTCGGTATAAATACCTCTCGCTACAGGATCTTTGATATCATCCGTATCCGGATCGTCGTCATCAACATAAAGAAGTAGTTCGTCGCCGGGATAAAGCTGCCAGTTGTTGAGCTGAGAGAAGAAAAAATATTGACCACTCGAACCAAGAAGACTTCCCATTCTTAGTTTGAGGCCAATGTTTTGGTATGCACCTCCTAAACCGGAGTACTGTGTATGTGCAGGGATAGTGTAACTAAAAACCGGCTTATCGAAGTTGTTATTGACCTTCGTCAGGACAACCTGTCCTGTTATTTTATCCCACTTCACGTTCTCCGTTTTAACCATCGACGCACCATCGTATGCTTCTACACTCTTCAGCACGCCAGACCTAAAGATGATCTTGTTAGCAACGGCAGTACGTAGTTGCGTCGTTGACTTTCCTATTGATGGCCAAACAGTTGGTATCGGGATAGCAACCAGGAAGAACGGAATGAAAACTACATCGGCGTTTATATTAGCACCACCTTCCCATGCAATGTCTTCATATTGACGCATGTCGAAGAAGAACTCCATTTCCTGCCCAATCATAAATCCTCCAAAAGCGGTTGAGTCTATTGTATCTTCCGGGGCTATCAGTGTGTTGGCATCATTCTCCGAAAAATTATTCTTCAAACTCATAACTTTTTCACCCTGGTAGATCTTCTTCTCTGCCCGATAGTTGTATACCACTGAAGAGATTGGATCGGTCTCAAATGTCCCATCGCTCGCTTGCCTGTAATTATTTACTTTATGAAGCTTACCATGCATATCATTTGTGATAATGCTGTAGCCTTGAGATGTGGTTAATTTGTTTACTGAAAGATTTCCAAGGAACGGCACAGGAATATGTACCGATACCGGAACATTCTGTTTGTCTGTTTCATCTGTAATTACAGGAAAGTCTTTTGCTGTGTAGTATTCATACACGGTCTTACCCGTTGTTCCAAACGAACCCGCGCTAGGAAATATAGTGGCATTACTCACAGGCGGCCACGATCTTACAAGTGCCGCTGAAGCAAGGCTTGATACGGTTACTTGCCTGTACCCAATATGTGGACCTGGATAATAGCTTTCATTGATGGGATAATCGAAGTAGAGATTGTTGTCAGATCGTAACCATACATTTTGCGTATATCGCTTTGGTATTCGCAGCGCATTCTCTTCACCACCAATCATCGGTTCATTAGCTGCCACTCCGCTGCTTATCGTTGCTCCATCTTCGATTATAGTGTAATCGTATATCTGGCCATAGATACCATCCTGGGCATATCCGGACATTACGTCGCCGTAATTGTCGAGCGCCCAGTTATCATAGACAGTGATTTGTCTTACCCGGATGCCTCCGCCATACTTCGTCTTATCAGGAGACTTAAGCCTGATCCATGATTTCGACGCTTGTATTTCCTCGCCCCAGTGATTGGTTCTGCAATACTCATTGAATCCTTCCAACATTTGTTTTATGTCTCCGAAGCTGTTGGTAAGACTTCGGATCAGATTGAAACGTTTTACGTTATCGCTTGTCTGGTTAACGGGTGGTGTGTTTCTTGCAAACTCTGGTTGATTGGTTCGAAGATGCTGCCAGGTTCGCATGGTAAATGGATGAACATTTACAGTCGTACCGGCGAGCTTATAAGTTTCCTTCTTCACTTTAAACGTTCCGTACACCCAATCACCATCCTCGGTGTCCCTTTCCAAAGTCATGCTGTTGGTATCCGGATCAACATCCACATAGCCCGCAATAAACTCCTGGTACCCTGTCGACCCAGGATCATGTAAGTTCATGAACGCCTTAAAAAACAGGGGCTGCTTAGGATCGACATATTTCAACACTTCCTTTATGTGCTCATGTGAATCTGTCACAGCAGACGAGACCGAACGCTCCAATTTAAATTTGATTGTGAGGTCGGATGCGGAGAGATTAAATTTATCAGTTGCTCCAGCAATTGACACCATTTGCATTGCTTGTTTGTGCTGTACGTAGCCATAGTCATCCGTTTCATAGTCTATAATAATCTTGCTACCTGAGGGTGTATTAATTCCCCGTAGGCTCCACGCAGCCACATGTGAGTCGATATTATTCTTATTTGCAGGGTCCTGGTCAGAATACGGAAAGTCTATGTTGTACATCTTGTCAAAAGCCGGGTCACTTGCATTGCGCGGGTTAGGTCTGTATACTCCCCACCTATCGTACGACTCTGCATTGTAACTTGGATTGCAGTTAGTCGTATCATTTTCGTTATAAGAGAATTCGTATGGGTTCAATTTTCCTCTATCGGTATTGCCATATTGAAACCAAACCTTCTTAAGCGTTAACTTACCTCTGTTCGGATTGTGTGTGGAATTCGCTAAGCTATTCGGTGTCTTTGCACAAAGAGCATAAGTATATTTAAAAAGAACTTTCTTGATAGGATATCGTTGGCTCGGATCATTATTAAAAGTGTGACGTGAATAGAGCGAGATACATTCAAGACGCCTGGATTCGGAAGTCGAACCCATAGAGTTATCGTTGGCAAGTGCTCCTCCCGAAGAATCCCTGCCATCGTAACGATCTGCAATGTCAAACACAGCAACGTGCGACTTTGTCTCGGCCTGTTTCAAAAACCACAGCTCTTTCCTTCCGTAAGTATAGGAGCCTTTGTCATCGCGAGAGTCAGATCTCCAGCCTTCAACAAAATGAGCTTTCGAAAAAGGATCGCGCCATTGATAGTCGCTCGTCGTTCTTTCATAAGTAAACTTTACCCAATAGCCGAGATCCTGATCATCAACTCCGTTTTCTCCGATGTCTACATAGTCAGGTCCAACAATCGATGTGAGTAAGTAGGAATGGGCATACGGAGGGATCTTTGTCTTCTTCAAAAACTGATCGCCTGTGCTGTGAGTGGGTATCTCATCCGATCCATTTACTTCCACTTTAGAATATGAACCTGTTGGACGACTGGCACTGAATGTTACTTCCTGCTGCTCGCTGTTGTAAACTGGTATCGTATAATTGTAACGAAGTCCATCCGAGGTTAATGCAGTAAAGCCTGCAATATGATGTGGCTTTGCATTTTTATTGGTTGTCGGATTGTAAATCCTGTTAACATGGAATGTGTCTGATCCGACATAATATTTATTCTTAAAGAACTTTATTAATTCATTACCTGTAGCGGACATGATCTGTTCATTCGTAAATGATTGAATCACTTCGCTTCGCTTATCCCGAAAGTTCTTTGACGGTTCCTGTTCGGAAAAGTCTCCCTCGCCATATGGATAAGTGATTTTTGTCGATGCCACAGCATCCGGGTTGCCGGAAGTTGGCCCGGTCAGTTTCACCCGAACCGCAGGGTCTCCCAGCAGCGACTGGCTCCAGTATGTATTATCGACACTTGTTTGCTCGCCGTGCACTCTAAAAGTCCATGGTTCATAATCATCATCAATCTTTGATGATGCAAACTTTGCGGCAGTTGCCATCTCATTGTTGTCCGTCCATCGCCCGGAGGTAGATTTTGAAAGATTCAGTGAAAGATTAACTCCCCCATGTGAAAGTTCGGGCGCGCCATCGATGCCAACCGAGCCACCGGTTGTTCGGGAAACTACTTCAGGATCGTGAAGAATGCCAGCGTCTGTTCTAAGCGGGCGATACATAGCACTTATGCCCTGGCCGGTAACAGAATAAATGTCGTACGTTCTTGAAGGTATCCCGAGATTTGGTGTCTCTGTTGAGACCATCCCATCTTTTTCCCTGTTCAAATCAAGAACAGCATACTCGCTTGCATCTGTCTGTTTTTCGTAGTTGAGATATCCGTATCCGTGAGATATCACATCTTCGCCATTATGTTTGAGGTATTGTTCAGTGTAATAACCATTCAGATAGCCCTTCGGAAAGACTCCCATCCAGGCACCACCTACATTAAACCTCGCCGATATACTTACATTATTAAAAGGCATCGAAACCTGTGGAGTATATCCCTTGCTGGCAAGAGTGAGTGCGGAAGATGCACTTGCAACGAATCCCTTCGTCGTTCTCTTAGTTTCTGAGCCTGCATCTGACCTGCGAAATCCATCCGTCCTGAGAGCGTCCGTTAATGTTACGTGCTCCAAACCACGCATAGTGTTAAATCCCGAAGAGAGACCAATCTCACCGATCTTTCCGGAAAGACTCAACGAGGCATTAACGGAAGCGCCTTCCTGCGAATTCAAAGTAATGCCTCCCCTGAGGGAGGTTGTCATACCCAAACGAATCGTTGGTGCAAATCCATCAATGCTATAACCGAAGCCTTTGTAAGAGTTTTGAAAAACAGATAAGCCCACGCTTCCGATATCCGATGCACCACCAAATATTTCAACACCAGTGCCCACACCGACGCCGACTGTCACACTGGGCTTTATGGATGTTTGCGTGTGGATTTCATCCCCCTTAAACTCATCTGGCAATCCTCTCATCTGCCTGTTGATTGCACCTAGGTTCAACGACCAGCCGAGTCCAACCCAACTTGCTTCCTGGTCCTGGGTGATGCCTGCCTGGTATGATAAGTTGAAAGGATAACCTCCGTTCGGTCCGGGCAACTCAAACAACGGGATGTTGTAATTGAAATCACCGGAGAAAGTATCAACCATGTCTGTTGTTCCTGCGGGCGTGAAACCCTGCACTTCAGGTTGCGTGGGTCCCGCCGTTAATGCGTAAGCAGAGCCAACGGGATAAAAGAGATTCACCAGGAAGATGACAAGCATCGTCCAGGCTACTCGTTGTCTTTTGGTTCGGATCAATGAAGTCATCTATTAAAGAACTTTGGGGGTTGTCGATACTTTTATTTTAACAGGAACGGTGTCGATCACCGGCGAATTGATCGTCAGGGTCACATCGTCTGTTGGCTCCGCTCCCTTCTGAAAAGCAAGCACGAATGATCTCGTTCCATGTTGTTCGTAATGAAAAAGGGAACATGGCACCTGCTGCGTTCCATCGGTGATCGAGATGTCATTCTGAAAACGATATGAGAAGTAATACAACAACTCGGTCTCACGCTCTTTATCGCCATTCGCCCGTTGTACCACGACATCATTTTTTCCATCGCTGGAATAAATATTCAAAGTGAAATACTGCATGTTGTCGAATTGATCGCGCTCTGCTTCGAAAGCTTTCTTATCAAATGATCCGTTGCGCTGCATCCAGACAAACTCGGCAGGCTGGAACTGAAGATCGAAAGCAAGATCACTTTGATTATGACGCACATGCATTCCATTTTCATAGTCACGTATCCACGAAACGTATGTATCATCACCGGGTCGTGGCGAACACGAGATCAGGCAAACGGTAAGTATGATGTTTATGCCCTTCTTCATTTTGCAGACGGTTCAACAGTATTCGGCGGAAGTGCGTCGTTTAACTTTTGAAAAAATAAAGTATTCACCTTCTTTTCATTTTGTTCACATATTATCTGCACGCTCGCGATCTGCTCGCTTCCACAATTGTCGGTCACCTGCAACAGCACGAAGTAGACAGGGTCTTTATCCACCTGCACACTCGATGACAATGTTGCCGACTGCAGAACGGCATAGGTAGGCTGATAGAGAAACTGCGTGCGATTAGCATTCATGATATACCAGTTCACTTTATAAGGTGCAGTGCCACCGCTGATCTGGCTATAGAAATCAATAAGGTTGCTACCATCTGTTACCTCACAAGAGAGATACTTCGGATCCACGAGTATCGATGCAGTGATCGGCTTCTTATCCTTCTCCACATAACGAATCGCGCGTTCTCGTGATTCCGCTTTTTCATTTGTCAAACGACATACATAAGAATGACCTTCCACGAAATCAATTCCGTAGTCTGTCAATTTCATGTTGAAGTAATTCTGTCCGAATTGTTTTACTAGCTGAAGTTTCTTGACAAATTTTCTCTTTGAATCCGTGATGCTGAGTGTTATCGTCTCCGATTCGCCGATAGCATCCCTGTAAGAGATGTTTAAAAACTCACCCCTGATCTCTGCCACCGAAGTCTGGAGCGGGGTATCAAATGAAATGTAGAATGGTGTCACCTCTTCTCCATGGCTATCGATAAGTTGTGCCTGGACGGCGAAACACCCAACAATCACAAATAAGACGATACAAGAAATTCGATGCATGTTACTTTGGTTTCTTGTTAGTACTAATTCCAACCCTAAACACCCAATTGGATCTGTCGTTAACGGCCGCTCCATTTGAATAAAATCGATACATCACGGAGAGATTAAGCGTGAGCGGCGACAAGAATGGAAGCACATATCCGCCACCGGCCATCACCGAATGCTGAGTGAATAAGTTACGCTCGTTGTTCATTGCCGAAGGATTGATCCGGTCCTCCACCTGGAAGTAGGTTGTGCGATGAAGGATCTCGTACTTCGTAAGGATCCGCGCACCAACATCAACCTTAATGTTCGACGCATCTTTTCTGTTGATCATCAGGTTGGGTCCACCACCAACAGACCACGATGGCACAATGTGATATGCCCATGCAGGAGAAAATTGCATCGTCGACGACTGGTTAGTCGCGAGACTAAGAATTCCTTCCAGGTAGCTTTTTTGCCAGAACGATCCCAATTTTCTGAACTTCGCCACCTGCTCATTCGCATTCTTCTCCTCCTGTTGCAACTTCGTGCGCGTTGACTTAAGTGCTTCTGCACGAGCGCTATCGACATGCTTCAAAGCTTTCACATCCACAACTCTCGACATAAGTGGTTTGAGATCGTCTTTGTCCGCAGTCTTCAACCGTGTATAATTCAGGTTAGCCCACTGTTTCTTGTCGTCTATTTTCTTTCTCGTAGAACCAATCCATTTCTCGGAGTTCCTAATACTGTCGCCTGATTGGCGAAAATGATCATTCACTTGTTTCACTAGTTGCTCTTGTGAAACCTGCTGGAAAGGATTTACTGGCTTCGGCGGCAATTTTTTCTGGATCGAATCCATATATGATTGCATGATCCTGTTGTTGAAGACGGTACCGCTATCGATTTTCAATTTGCCTGAGAATAGCTGATCACGAAAACTTTTCACCTGCGGCGCATATCGCGCAACTTTCTGAAAGCGTTCGTCGAGTGCGTATTTGCTTTTGAATTGATTGAGCTGGCCGGTAAGTGACTGCTGATTAAGCTTCTGCTGAACGCCGTTGTACTTGAGCCGGTATTGTTGAATCCGACCGAGCGCGCTATCGTACTTTTTATTGTACCTGCCCAGTTTACTGCCAACGGATTGATCATACCGTCCCTGATATTTACTCAGTTGTGACGCAGATCCGCTATCGAGTTTATTTCGATATAGTGATTGGTTGATTTGTGGTTTATGCTTAGCGGCAAAGCCGTTGTAGATACTATCGGCGTTGTTGGTCTGACCCGCAGAAGAAAACTGTATGTATTGTGCGAATGATTTGTTGGTCGTTGAAGCGAGGAGGATCATAACAAGGACGATGATCGATTTCATTTCGATCACGCGAACGGATCGCGGACTTCCATAACGAAAGCATAGCTGGGAGGGGCTACCCATCATGGTATACGTCTAGATTAAAGCGCCATACGACAACAACACACTCCGCAATGCGCGTCGTCGTTATGTAAACTAATATAAGACAAGATGTGTAACGACAGTACTTTTATCTACCCCTCACTTTATAAATTTATATACCCTCATTTTTTTCATATCGTGTTTTCTCGATATGTGTATACTATAATAATAATATGTATCTATGTAAGGCAAACATTCCCGGACGTTTCTCGCAAAGAACGCAAAGCAAATTCACGCAAAGTTCCGCAAAACTTAATTCAATGTTCTTCCATTAAAACTTTGCGGAACTTTGCGTGCAGTCTTTTGCGGCCTTTGCGAGAAAAAATTCGCGTGACTATCGGCCTGATGACGGATTATGAGAATATAACCGTTATTAATTATGGCAGAGATCAATCAATCGACTGGCAGAAGGGCTATTAAAATAGACATGACGCCGATGGTAGACCTGGCGTTCCTTCTTCTCACATTCTTTATGTTGACCACAACGCTTCTCGATCGCACCGTGATGGAAATCCGGGTGCCGGAAGAAGATCCGAAAAGTAATCCACCTCCAATTAATCAGAAAAAAGTTGTTACGTTGATCCTCGGAGGGGACGATAAAATCTATTGGTATAAGGGAATGGAAACCGCAATTAACGAAACTGACTATTCGGATAGCGGCATCAGGAAGGTGTTGATGGAGTTAAATGCTTCGATCAAAGACATAAGAGTCTTTATAAAACCGCTCGATGAATCGAAGTGTGAGAACGTCGTAGATATTCTGGATGAGGTGATGATTGTTGGTGTGGAAAATTACTATTTGGTAGATGCGACGAAGGAGGAGGTGGCGTTAGTGAAAAGAAGCGCGTTAAAAACCCATTAAAAATTTTCCCTCACATCCCGTGACTATACCCCTTATCACGCATTATCACCTCAAACATGTCGACATAGCGAGCTCCAGCGATCGAAGGAGCAAGCACCCGTGAAGCGGAATGATCACCGCTCACTAAGTCATTAGTCTCTTTCATTTCAGCTTAACCTTAACGTAAACAGTTATGAACAACATTCGTTGGGACGACCTCGTGTTTTCAAATAGAAACCAGTCGTACGGAGCATACGTGCTCAGAAAAATGTACCCCAATCGTGTAACACTATCTTTTGTGCTGTCACTGGCAGTCGTTACCACGATACTCGCATCGCCAATCATTAAGTCAATGATTGGTAGTGATTCAATAAAAGAAGTCAGGAAAACGGACGACAGAGTTGTTGTACTTGGTGATGTGCCGCCAATCAAGGTAGATCCACCGATACATATCGAAGCACCCAAAGTGAAACAACTCGAATACGTTGCGCCGAAAGTAACCGAACAAGACGTTGCAGACGTACCTCCTACTATACAAGAACTGCAGGATGCTGTGGTCTCTACCGAAACATCCGATGGCAATGTAACTTTCGTCGAAGCTCCCGCAATCACCGAGACCGTCGTTACCGAACCCGACGACACCGACAAGGTCTGGACAACCGTAGAGATCCAACCCGAGTTTGTTGGGGGATTTTCGGAGATGATGAAGTTCATCGCGAAGAACACCAGGTATCCATCCTCCGCTCGCCGGATGGGCCAGGAAGGAACCGTGTTTATCAGCTTTGTTGTGAACGCCGACGGAACTATCACCGACGTTCAACCCTTGAAGGGAATCCAGGCCGACTGCGATAAAGAAGCGATCCGCGTAATATCGGCGATGCCCGCATGGAAACCCGGCAAGCAAAATGGCAAGGCAGTGAAAGTAAGATTTGTGGTACCTATCAAATACAAGCTGGATCGTTGATCATAACCTGATCAACCCGTTCTCAACACAAAACTTCATCAACGCCGCGGTGTTCTTCACACCAAGCTTCGCAAGTAAACTCTTGCGATGACTATCGATGGTCGACTGGCTTACGAACAGCTTATCAGCAATCTGGATGTTCGTTAAGCCTTCGGCTATCAAATGCAAAACCTCTTTCTCTCTTCTTGTGAGCACCGGCAGCCGTTCCATTCTCTGCTTCTCTTCGCGCATCGCAAAACCCGCTTCGAAGTTTAAGTACTGTTTACCCGAAGCCACCGTCGTTACCGCCTCCACAAACTCTTCGCGCGTAACGTTCTTAAAAATATAACCAGATGCCCCCTGCTCCATCATACTCTTCACATACGTTCCCTGGTTGAAACTGCTGATCGCTAAAATGTTGATCGAAGGATGCTTTTCTTTTAACTCGCGACACAGATCAATACCACTCTTATCCGGAAGATTGATGTCCATTAAAACAACATCGACGGTATTGTTAACGAAGTATGCCAGGCACGATGCAGCATTCATAGCGAAGCCGGCCAGCTCTATACCGGGCTCGCGCTGGATCATCGCGGCCATGCCCTCAATGATCATCGGGTGATCGTCGACAATAAAGATCCGGGTGACGTTCATAGCGGGATGGTGATATTCACCGACGTGCCATTGCCGGGACTGGTATGAACATCGAGCGAGCCTTTGAGATAAGCAACACGCGACTTGATGTTGGGCCAGCCTGCACCGGTGGTCCGGTCGAGTATGCCCTGGTCGAATCCTTTTCCGTTGTCTTCAACCGTGAGCGTTAACGAATGATCGTCGTAGTTCAATTGAATGATGAGCTCCGTGGCGGCGGCATGTCGCATGGCATTATTGACGAGCTCGTTCGCGATACGATACAATACGATCTCGACCGACATATCCAGTCGCTTATAAGGTCCAATCTGCTGAAAGATTGCGTGAATGACTTTCGAGCTGTTGATGAAATCACAAAAGTCTTTCAGCGACGCGGCAAGTCCAAACTTCACCAACGCTTCTGGCATCAGGTTGTGCGCAACGCGTCGCAATTCGTGGATAGAATTATCGAGCATATCGAGTGCGCGTTCAAACACATCGACGTACTCGCTATTGAGAACAACATTTCCTTTCATATTTGATAGTGACAATTTCACACCCGATAACATTCCGCCGAGTCCATCGTGCAGGTCTTTTGCAAAACGGCTTCTCTCCTTCTCCTGTACTTCCGACAGCGCATTCAGGTGACGGACCTGCTGCCGCTCTACTTCCAGCTTCAATGCCTCCTGCGCTTCTACTTTTTCGATAGCATCCTGCCTGCGTTTATGTGCAAGGCCTACAGAAAAGAAAACCAACTCAACTATTACCCCGCAGAAATAATAAAACATCTCGTAATTGAACGGCCACGATACCAGCTCTCGCACTGCCGGCTCGTTACGATCTACGACCAGGGCAATCGAACCAAACAACATAAAGGCAACGCCACCGTAGATTGGATACCTGGCATACGGAAGCTTGATCCTCCATACCCGCCACGCCAGGAAAAGAACAAACACGATCAGCATACACCGCATCATCAACCACCAGATGTTTGGAAGCCACATCCAGATCCACCGGCAAACAAAATCGGCAGTTAAGTAAAGTAACAACACTACTATTGCAATCTGCAGGCTACGATAGAGAACGCGATCCAAATTACGTGCATTGGAATACGAAGAGAGAAAGGCGAAATACATGCAGTAGGCGAGCATCTGCAGATAATCATTGTATGGGTAGTACCAGCCATTGACTTTTGAAAGAAAATCGAATTCGAAGATCTCCCACGAGTTCACAAACAGGAACAATACCATCGTAAAAATATAAGCAGCGTAGTAACCGTATTCCGGTGTTCTAAAGAATAAAAACTGCGCCAACACATACAACAACATCATCGCCAGCATTCCACCCACAACACAGTGAAAGAACGTCATGTCGAAAAATTTCCAGGTATAAGCATGGATAAATGTCTTGAAGAATGATGGCTCTATCAGCCACGCATTAAGATGCTGATAGAGGATTTGCGTTTCGGAACGAATCACAAGATGCCAGGTAGAATCAGCAGGAATAGAAACGGGAAAATATTGTTCGTCGAATAAGCCGGGCCCAGCATAAGCAACCGGCTCGATCATTTGCATCACTGCTCCATTCGAACTTACACGCGCCAGTTTCTCACCGCCATCTTTCGCCAGATAAATAAACGTCGTAAACTCTTTACCACTGTCATTACGAAGAGAGAAACGAAAATAGCTGGGGTGCCACCATTGTCCACCTCGTTTTTGCGGCGGTGGACTGTAGGCATCGAAAGGCACGTTGGTAAATCCCGTCGAGTAGCCACTCTCGAAATACATCATCATCAACGAATCGATCTTCAGAGAAGAATTAACTGACGTCGCTTCAACAGGCAGGATCTTTACCGGGGATGATTGGCTGAAACATTCACTGACGAACGCAACAAAGAAGATAAGTGCCGGGGAGAAGCGCATTCTTAAAAGTAGTGAATGTGAGATAAAGGTCTCCTTAAGAGTTACAGCTCTCCTCCCCTGAAACGGGGATTTTCATGGGCTCTCTTCAAAATTCCCTTTTTCCGGGGAGAAGTACCATATCGATGTGGGATCACCTTTGATAAAAAACAGGACTCCATGAAAAAATTAATTTCAAAAATGCCATCACTCATTGTTGTGGTGGTATTGTTGAGCACGGTTTACTCGTGCAAGCAAGACAACCCGGATCCAATTCCGGTGCTGAGTTTCGCTCATCCAACATTGTCGTGCCAGATTGGAAGCAGCGCTGCGTGCAGCAACGTTGCTACATCATCGATACCGGCAGGTGGCGCGATCAGTTATTCAAGCAGCAACACGGCTGTGGCAACCGTCGATGCGACCACAGGCGCAGTAACACCGGTGAACGCAGGAACTGCAACTGTAACAGCAACGCAAGCAGTGAAGCCCGGAGCTAACGGCGCAGCGACAACAACTTACACATTGACGATCACCGCCCCGGATCCGACTCCCGTATTAACATTCGCGGCAGGTCCGTACAATTGTGTTGTAGGAAGCTCTTCTGCCTGCACATTTACAGCAACATCATCGGTACCGGCTGGCGGAGCAATCACGTACTCGATCACACCTACAACAGTTGCAACCATCAACGCAACAACAGGTGCAATCACACCAGTATCGGCAGGAACAGCAACCGTTACTGCAACACAGGCAGCATCTGCTGGAAAGAACGCCGCAGGTACAGCCAGCTTCACGCTGACAATCGAAGGATTGTCGATCACCAGCTTCTCTCCCGCATTCGGTGGTGTTGATTACGAAGTAACGATCACCGGAACACACTTCGATGGAACAACAGCTTCGAACAACGTAGTGTCAATCAACGGAGTCACAACAGCAGTGCCAACTAACATCTCGGCAACATCCCTCACCGTACGCGTACCGAAAGGTGCAACGGGCGCCGGTAACATCGTTGTGAAAGTCGGCAGCCAGACGGCAACCAAAGGAGCATTTACCGAATACGCAACGGTAACAACATTAGCAGGCGATGGAACTCAAGGTCTCCAGGATGGCACTGGCCTCAAGGCTAAGTTCTACTCTCCCGGCCATCTTGCTATCGACAATGATGGAAACATTCTCGTTGCCGACTATGGTAACTCAGCCGTTCGTTCAGTAACGGTAGACGGAGCTGCAACAACCGTAGCTGATTACTCCGACGGATTTGCCGAACCATGGGGTATCGCAGTCGATAAAAGCAGTGGCCTGGTCTATGTTGCCGACAGAAGCACTGACCTCATCAAGAAAATCAATCTCAGTACCGGCAATGTTACAACCTATGCAGGCAGCGATGAAGGTTACGACAACGGCACCAATCTTACCGATGTTGAATTCGATCAGCCACATGGACTGGCTGTCGATGGCTTCGGTAACATCTTCATGACCGATCGTTGGTACTGTCTCATTCGCGAGATCGTATCGGGTGGTCATGTGAATACGATCGGTGGCAACGACGTCAGTGGTTACCTGAATGGTTCGGGCACCAACACATCGTTCTATTTCCCCGATGGCATTGTGGTAGAACCAGGTGGCAATTTCCTTTTGGTTGCTGACTACACTAACAACGCGATCAGGAAGGTTTCTATACAAGGCGTAATTGAGACCAGTTCGTTTGTTGGCGGCACCGCCGACCATAACTCATCCGGCAGTGCAGATGGAACCGGCGCGACAGCGCAATTCAACGGTCCTTCCGGCATCGCGGTAGATGCGCTGGGCAATCTTTATGTTGCCGATTATGGTAACAGCCTCATTCGCAAGGTCACTCCTGCCGGTGTTGTTACAACTATTGCCGGTATGATTAATCCTGGCGATGGAGGTTATCTTGATGGCCTCGGACCGTTTACAAAAATTTACGGACCTACGGGTATAGCAGTTACCGCAGACGGAAGCGCGATCTACGTATCAGATGCAACGAACAGGATAAGAAAGATCGTTCCATAGCGGATTTAAGGTTTCAGAATTCAGGATTTAAGATTTGGGTCCGGTCGATAAGATCGGGCCCTTTTTGTTACATTTCTTTCGTGAAACTCGAACGCCTTAACGAAAGGGTTGTACCCTTCTCCAACTTCGTTGTCCGTCTCGGACAATATGCACTGTTTTCATTTTCATTGATCGTGATCTCTGTCGGAATCGGCATTACAGGTTATCGATACTTTGCGGACCTGCAATGGATCGACAGTTTTCACATGGCCTGTATGATACTTACCGGTATGGGTCCCGTAGTCGATATGACGACCGACAGCGCTAAGATCTTCTCGTCACTTTATGCGCTGTACAGCGGTGTGGCATTCCTGAGTATTGTGGGTGTATTTCTGACACCGATCGTTCACAGGATCCTGCATGTTCTGCACATTGAGAAAGACAGCCGAGATCTCTAGCTGCCGAACCTTGCCTTCCTGAAGTTCATCAGGAAGCTTACAAATGCTGGCCCAAGCGCGGTAACTGTCGAGAACAGGCCTAACGTTTTATTAAGACCTTTCTGATCGGTTGCGAACATGAACACCACGAAACCGATCAATATCACAAACATCACAAGCCTTATACTTTCCCAGGTGCTGGTGAGATTGATCTCGCGTTCGAGTGCCATTGCGTCGTCGGGTTCTATCACGGTAAGGATAAAATTCCTGAAACTCTTGTTGAAGATCTTCATCCTGTTTTCGTGCTCATTGAAATACAGGATCCCTTTGCTTTCGAGTTCTGCAAGCACGCTGTGGTTCCTGTAGTTCGTAAGTTCATCCAATGCAAGGTCGTACAGGACGTATTTTTCTTTGCTGGTGAGATGGCTCCAGATAGAATGATAATAATGCGATGCCAGCTCCTGGATCTTTAAAACGAATAACTCGTCCGCGTTGTGAAACTTGTTGATCCAAACTCCAGACGTGGTTTTTGTAAAATAATTTCCCAGTATCTCCCCGCCAACAACCTGCTTGCGAAGTTTTGCGAAGTAAGCTCCGAAACGGAATTCGCCTTCGATGTAGATCGTGGTCAACACCGGATGCATCGGTCGATCTTCTGAAAGATTGTCTTCCAACGCGTAATTGATCCGTTCAAAGTTTCCCGTTACGGCATTAAAATTCTTATGAACATCGAGCAGCTGTTGCAGGTCTGCAGGATTTACAGGCGTATCCCCATCCTTCTTTGCAGAACTGAGCTTCTTCTCTATGTCTGCGATGCGTTTCGAAAGCGTTGCAATCTGGTTTGCCGGCGCAGACGACGTTATCCAGATGATCTTAACATGCTTGTCTTCGAATAACTCTTTAAGCGCCGCGAGTCCCTCGAGACATTTTTTGAAATCGATCACTGTAAGATCGAAGTACGGCAGCACAATGATCTCTTGCGTCTGGTAAACCGATCGAACATACCCGGGCTTCACAACAAAGACCTCGTGAGGTATTCCCATTTTTCCAAGCACAACTTTCTTAGCATCGAGGTGCTCGAATGCACGCCCGATAGATTGCGTTACCACTTTCACAACTTTGGTCTCCGGAAGTGAGATAACCAAAAGATTGGTGGAGTCGAAGATCCTTTCATCCTCGATCAAAGCTACGTCGGCCTTATGCCGGTGTCCATCGCTGGTGTACTTATTGAAATAATCGATGAGCGATGTAAGCCTGTAAACCTTGTATACTGCGAAGAACATAATGGAGACGATGATCACGGCTAACACGAGGAACAATGCGATGCTCGTATTGTCGAGGCTTGCAAGAAGGCCGCCCGGTGTCTCGCGCTGAACTGCCACGCCGGCGAATGAAGTCCGTGTGTCCATCGGGTCGAGCCGGTACCGCGCTTCGTGACCACTGGCTCTCTCCACCCATGACCATGTCGCGGGTTTCTTCTCGTCCTGGTTGCGGAACAAATGAATGCTCTGCATCTCGTAGGCATCGAAATACGAAAACGGGTCTATGATGTGCGCATTGTTGGGTATGTTGATCAGTTTCAGGTAAATCGAATCTAACGCGTATGAAGGTGAGTTCGCAGAAAAATAATGTTCATACTTACATGCATCGTCGGTACAGTTAGCAGGATGATCCTGTTCTAAAATAAACTCCTTTGTGAGCGGCTTCACGTAACCGCTCTTTCCGGGTTGATAGATCCCTGCGTTGAATAAATTCCAATCGCCGTAAGTTGATTCGTAGCGTGTATGCATAAAATCAAAATAGGAATCACTCAGCCATTTGTACCGGTCGATGGACTTCTCTGCCATCTCGAGGCTGTTTCGTTTCTGCATTAATGCTCTTTCTTCCCGCATGGAAGAAATAAAAAATGTCAAGGCGGGAAAGGCACTCAGGTACCCGAGAAAGAGAATAAAACTGATGGAGAGAAAAATGAATTTGAGGCCCGTCCATTGCCAGTTGCCCCGAAAATCCACTTCGCGATTCATTGCTTTGTAATCGGGATCTTTCCACCAGTCGCGAAACCTGGGCTTATAAAATGACAGAACATCCGGTTCGATAGAGAACGCCAGAAGAAACAAGAGTATGATCGATCCGGCGAAAATCCCACCGTTGACTTCAATGCTTCCCGAATCGCTCACTACGTTGAGATAAGCCCAGAAAAGTAGTGAACATCCTACAAGACAGCATATTGAAAAAGCACGATACTTCCACCTTATGCTCGTCCTGTATTCGCTGTCGAGATACTTCTCGCGGTATAACTTGAACATCAGGGCGGCAGCAATTCCCATCGCAAACAATGGCATCATAAAAGCACTGATGATGATCAATCGCTCCAATGAATTTTTCACGACGTACATCGCTATGAAGGGAACTATCATTGCAACGAACAGTATAATGCAACTCTTGCGGCTGATCCCTGCAAGACGCGAGAGCCATCGCAAATTTCCTTTCGATCTCTTAAGATAACTCACGCGCCGCGACACGGTCATTGTCGTTAAAAAGATAAGTCCTATAAGAAGACCAAGGGCAACGATCATAGCAAGTACAAACGTGAGCTGGTTGCTTAACGAATCGAGGTAATAGCCCTTGTCGTACAGTGTTACGAGCGTTAATGGCATGTCTTTGATCGGCGTGGAATAAATAACGTGAGTGCGACCGTAGTACTGTACTTTCATGGTGGTGCTTACACCGGCACGCATAGCAGCCATGAAGTCGGCCGGGCCATTGATCTCTTCAATAAAATTCTCACGCAGGTTTCTCACTTCCCGCGAGTGAAAAAGTACGTTACCCGTCTGGTCGATAATGCAGAAGCTCATTTCGTTGGGAAGGGCCGTGTGTGAGAGCGAGAAAAATTTCGTCTCGATGCACAACAGCTCAAGCTCGTGAATTGTTTTGTCCGCCGAATCGCTCATGCGCGCAATGCGCTGTTTCATTTCATCGTCAACTTTGGAGCTCACCATGATCGTGTTCTCCTGGTCGACCCATGAATAGATGGGTTGGAAATAATATTCCCTGTTATTCGCCCGGAAGTTCGGTTCGAGTCCCGCATTCTTTTTCGTAAACACTTTCACATAATCGCGGCCAGAAAGATTGAGGTCGGGGCTCGTTCCGCCGTTTAACCATGCGCCCCATGCTATCCCTTCCTTGTCAGTAACAACAAGCGACTTCATAAAATGCGACGAGTGCTGCTTATTGACGTAACCCGGTATTTCTTTATCTACATAGTATCCGAGCTTCTTGTTTTCCTTGATCCATTGGTCGTACATACCATTGCGAAGATTCTTCCTGTGATATTCCAACTCTTCGACGATCTGCCCGCGCTCGTCGTTGATGTTCTTCGCCAGCGAAGCCGACAGTTTTCTTATTTCACTCTTCTCCCGGAAGTCTTCCGACAACGTTGCGGCCCCGAAGAACGTGGCGAGACTAATGAACATACATCCTAATGTCAGGGCGACAGCGATCCTGATAAGGTCCTGGTGGCGCAGGTGTTCGTAGCGTGTGAGTGTAAAGAACTTGATGAAGGGCATCAGGCAGGTTGCTATCATGAAGAAAAAGACCAACCAGATCACACTATCATTGTCGATCAGGAACCTGTCCTGGTTGTACTTCTCCACCGACACCAACCCGCAGATAACGAAGTCCATTCCCGATGTCCTGGGAAACTTATGACAGAAGACCAGGTACTGTTTGTCGTTGATCGTATCTCTCGTGATCACATCCGAAATCAAGGTCTGTTCGGTTTTGTTGATCTTCTCGTCGATCAGTTTAAAATTGGCATCGATCGACATCGAGCCCGTGTGATAAAGAATGTTCTTGTTGCTGTCGATCACAATGAAGTCATCGAAAAAATCGCGACGGGTGTCTACGATATCGCTGAAAAATTTATCGACGTCGTAGTCGTACTTCAGTTTGTAATGCGATGGATCGTAGCGGTACTTACCAAAAAAAGTCAACACCCATTCGCCGTTGACCGCATCGAGTGAGGGCATCCAGTTATTACGGTGGAAAGTTGCCTGCCATGTTGCAGAATCGATCCATTTATCAATCGTAAGGCCGTCGACTAATTGTTCGCCTTTAAGTTTCGCAACGGCTTTTGCCGGTGACTTGATTTGATCCGCGTCGGACTGATCTTCAACCTTGCTGTATACCTCGTCGAGTGTCTTGGCAAGATTTCGTTTCTTCTCGATGATATTTTGTTCGATGCCTTTCAGGATCCTGAACCCGCGACCGTTCACAATTTCTTTTTGAGACGGAACAAAAGAGAAAGCGTAAAGGCTGCCGAGGATAGCAACAACGCTGGCCGCTGTGATAGCGATAACAGTTTTTCGAAGGGTGAAGAAGTTCATGAACGTAAAGATTTATATACGGCCAGTGCCGATTCTTCACGTCTTCAGAATATCTGAAAGGATGGGCTCTCGAATATAGGGATTTGCAGGAACTCTACTTAATGATTCCCGCTAAAGCTTTGGGATCACCGTCGATCTTTGGAACAGGTAGCCCAAGTATGTTCGCCACAAGTGGGTAAATGTCTATGTTCCGAACAAGGCCGAGCTTCTGCCCTACCTTAATTTGGGGACCTTGCGCCAGGAAAATTCCGCGAACGTCGGCCACTACTGCCGGATCGTATCCATGCACTCCGAAATGACTTCCGGGTTTCCAACGCTGAGCATTCGCCTTTCTATCGGCGAAACGTATAGTATGATAGGGCGTCGAGATCAAAACAAGGTCACCGATGCGGTAATGATCGTACAGGTAATGCTTCGGCAGCTCATGCCTCTTGTAAACTTTATAGCGATCCTCTTTCGATTTAAGTAAAGTATACATCGAATCGAGTGTGGATCTATTATCGATATACAGGTGAGCCAACGTGCTGCTCACAACAGTCCTTACCTTCTTCGACTTCACGTCGTAAAGTTCATCTAGAAATACGAGGGTTTCATCATTCGCCACTAATTCCGACATGCCATGATCGGAGACGAGAATGGTGTTGACGGGTGCCTTGATGTTGCGAAGACCTTCGGTTAAATAACCAAGAATAGAATCCATCTTCAATAAGATCTCATGTGTGTCCGGAGAATTCGGACCTGTATCATGAGCGATGTGATCTGGTTCGCTGAAATATAACGTGATCAACCGTGGACGCTCCTTTTCTTTCCTGTTCAACCAGTTCAACACAGAATCGACACGCGTTCTGAACGGAACTTTTTCATCGTACAGGAAATAAATGTCCGGCCTGCGCGATGGGTCCGTAACTTCCGATCCTACCCAGAAGTACGAGGCTGTCTTCATTCCCGATTGCTTAGCGAGCGTCCACAACGGGGTTCCTCCATAGAATTTCGGGTTCTGAACGACGTCTCGCTTGGATATCGAATACTGGATGTCGAGTATAGAATCATAAAACGAATTATCGACGAGCCCATGAGTCGATGGTCGCATTCCTGTAACAATCGAATAATGATTTGGAAACGTGAGACTTGGATAGCAAGGCACTAATCCCTCGGCTGCCGAGCCTTTGTCGCGAAATGCTTTGAAGTTTTTAAGATCGTGCTTGTCGATATAATCGTGGCGAAAGCCGTCGAATGAAACGAGCAGCACAGATGGATTGGAGCTCTGTGCGTACGCAGGCGCACTCAGTAAAACAACGACCGCGCAGAGCAGAATATTAACGCCGGATAAAATTCTCATAAAAAATCGCAAGATCAACTTTAATATTGTGAGGGGTATGAAGTCAGGATTATTTTTTTTGTCCTCGCTATATTTATCCATCACTGGCTTCATGCATATCCGTCAATATTTTTTGGTCCTCCTGCTGCTGATTTCCAGCATGTTTGCGATGGGCCAGGTCGATGATACCGGCTCCGGCCATGCCCTTCATTTCGACGGCGTCGACGACTATGTTGAAATGCAAAGCGACTACTCCACGTTCAACCTGCCGTTCACAATTTCGGCGTGGATCAAAGTGGACCCGGCCAACAACGATAGCGCACTTATCGTCTTTTCGTCTAACGACAACAATCCACTGTATCATGGCTTTTTCCTGGCGGTAGGTCATGGCGCGATCTGGTGCGAGTATGGAGATAATCTCGGAGGTTCGAATCCAAATTTCAGGCAGGGAAAGAGAGCGTCAGTTGATGAATTTTATGGAAAGTGGACGCACGTGGCTGCGGTGATGAAAAGCAAAACTGAGTTCGAGCTTTATATCAATGGGATCAATGTCGGTGGAAGTTCGAGTGGTGAGTCTACTGCCGATATGCATTCACCCTATCCCGGTGATAAAGCAAAGGCCGGGTATCTTTTATCGAACGGCGTTACTTACCGCTTCGATGGCGACATGGATGAGCTCCGACTATGGTCGCGAGCGCTTTCGGAGCAAGAGATCCGTGATGGCATGTGCAAGAAAGTTACCGGCACCGAAGCTAACCTGGTTAGTTGCTGGTCGTTTGACGAAACTTCCGGCTCGACTACATACGACAAAGCAAAGAAGACATCCAACGGCATATTGATAGGCAACCCAGGTCACGTGTTTTCAGGTGCCCCGATCGGTGATAATAGTTTTGAAATTTACGGACCGGTACTTGTCCCCGGGTCACTAACAGTGATGAACAGTGACAAATACCATGACCAGATTGATGTCACCGACCTGGGTGCGCATGTTAAAGGAGTACATGTCTACTTCGTCGATGCCGTTCCAAGTCAAACCGATGGACTTCCAACAGTTCCAGCTACTACTCATTATTTCGGAGTATTCCTCGTTGGTGATTCTCCACTTAACCAGGTGACGGCCTCAGCTTACTATGCAACATCGGCAATCGAAGAAGGTGTGGTTCGTCGCTGCTCATTCACAAGAGCAGATAACAGTGTATCTACCTGGGGCAACCTGGCAGAGGTTACATACATGACAAGTCAACAGGCTGAGTTCGCGAGGGGAAGAAATCCGACACCTGAAATAACACTGGATCTCGGGCCCGACCGAACGGTTTGCGCCGGATATCAATTGTATATCGGCATCGATATGCCCACTGAACGCATCATACGTTGGAACACAGGCGAAGCTACATCAGCCATTATCGTAAACCACTCAGATAAGTATTGGGTGGCAGTTTCGAGCGCCTGCTCGTTTGCATCCGACACAGTAACCCTGAATGTTATACAGCAAGACCACGTCGATCTCGGGCCCGATATAAGTGTTTGCGACCGTGACGTTGTTCATATCGACGCCGGCTTTTCATCGACCGATCATACTTTTAAATGGAATACCGGTGAGAATACAAGCGGCGTTGAGATCTCGAGATCAGGAACGTATTCAGTATCGGTAACTGGCATATGCAACACTACAAGTGATGAGATCAACGTAACGATGCTGAAGATGCCGCCAAAGTTTTCACTTGGTGACGATAGTGTGTTTTGCATTTTACCTCCTATTCACTTGCAACCTCCGTTAGACGCGACAAGTGCAACCTTTGAATGGCAGGACAAGTCGACGAAACAGTCATTCGATGTGAAAGACTTCGGTACTTATTGGCTTTCTGTCAAGAACGCTTGTGGCGAAAGTACAGACACAGTAACGTATAAAAAGCTGGATAATATTGATCTTCCACAGATCCCAAATGTGATCACACCTAATGGTGATGACTACAATCAGTGCTTTGTCGTTCCCGGGGCGAAAGAACATGTTATCGATCTATTGGTATTGAACCGTTGGGGCGAAAGAGTGTTTACATCTTCGGGTTACCAGAATGATTGGGATGGAAAGGGCCTCGCTCCCGGAATTTACTTCTACGTTGTCGGGGGTCAGTGTGTTAACCCAATTAAAGGAAGTCTCACTATCATCAGGTGATCATTTCAATTTTCAGTTAAAGAATAGATCCTGAAGTCGTCGGAATTATAAACCTGTTTCAGGTTTAGTTCGAGATCGCCATAAACTTGTTTTGCAACAACGACATACTTACATCCTTTTTGCCTGATCTCATTTTGAAAGTTAACATCGAGCAACTGGCTCGCATCGGCCGACCATCCACGACGGTGTGCCATGTACATGATGGTGGGGAATTCGGGCTGACAATTGATCGCAATAAGATCGTTGCGGTCGGATATGCCGTCCATGATCTCTTCCAATGAAGCCAATGATGCCCACTGCTGTTTGATCCTGAAATCATATACCTGGTCGGCAAGTGATTCTATTGAGATAATGATCAGCGCTGCAAGCGCGATCTTCTGAAATTTAAAATTTGCGAGAGCATACCCGGCAATGAACGCCATACTGGGGATCATTGTGAGTACGTAGTAGTTGTCGCCGTCGACAATAGCCGATCCTGTTTTTATGAAAACAATAAGGAACGACAACAGCGGCACCAGGAAGACCCAGACCGGAAGCCAGTCTTTGTTACGGACGGTGATCACGACAGATGCAACGAATACAACGAAGCCGATGTACTTGATGGGTGCCATGAACAACAACCCGAATGTACGGAACCCGTTCTTTAAGATCAGTTGCAGTCCTTCGAAGTAGCCGTAGCCCATAAAGAAGTGCCCGCTGTTTTCGAGACTTTGTAAATGCGGAACCCAAACGAAATACCAGCAGTAAACAGCGGCAAGTATTAAAACAGAGAACACACCCGTCAGGATCTTTCTCGGCATTGGGTTGGATTTGTCGAGCATAGGAAACAACATGACGGTGAGGATCGATGCTGCGAGAATTTTCGAGAGGCATCCTAAAGCACCGAGCACTAAGAACAGTGCCAGCGTATATAATTTCCCTTCCCGCAAATAACAGTAACCGAAATACAAAGCCATGATTGCCAGTGACGCGGCAAACACATCGGGTATCATCTTACGCGAAAAAGAAAACCATAACGAGACTGTTAGTATGATCGCAGCATTGAAGGCAACTTTCTCGTCGAATCGTTTGGCAATGAGCTTATGAAAAAAGTATACACCTAAACACGACGTAATGAGCACAACGAGCCGGCCGAGCCAGTTGTGGAAGCCAAAGATCTTTGCGAAGAGATAAACGATGTAATTCAGGATCGGGAATTCGCTTCCTGTAAAACCTTCGTTAGCGCCGGCAGTGTCTACCCGTGGATAGAATATATTCGCATCGCGCTCGTAAAAATTACGGGCTATCATGAGTCCATCGGTCTGTCGCCAGTTGTGGCCGATCTCGAGGGGCGGAAACGCGATGCCGTACATGCGTACCAGGAAAAAGATAAAGATCCACGTACGGATGTCTCTCATGCTGAGACCAAAGCTACGCCCGTTATTTCACAGTCACAATAACCCGTTGATACCTCGTGAGCGCGGGCAATCCATTGTCCGTCACCTCACAGATCACGTGAATGGTGTCGCCTTTCTTTACATCGGCAGGAACAACGAATGACGTCTTAGATAAAGAAGGTTCATTAACGGCAATCTTTCCGGCATAGGAATCGGCTTCGAAGTACTGCCACCATTTGTAGCTCACATTGTTCTTATCGGGATCGATGGCAACTGCACTCAACTTCACTGTTTCGCCAGCTGCTGCAGATAAATTATTGGAGTGACCAAGCTTCACTGCAGGCGCGTGATTGGCGCTCTTCACATCTTTCACACACCAGTTGGCACGTGCCGCAAAATCATTCTGCATCACATCGATCCATCGTGTTTGAGGATAAGTCTTGTCGTCTTTTTGCGTTGCAGGATTATAGTCCATCGCGATGTCGCCATCCTGCCATTTGTGCGCAGCCGACTTCACCATCCTTCCACCCCACCCTCCATACGACGCATCTTCTGTGCTACGAAGTCCAACATCGACAAGATATAGGTACGAGGGAGAATCTCCTTCCGAAATGAAGTCGTATTTCGACATTCCTTTTTTCTTCATCTCGACAGTATCACCATGAGTATGATCGAAGTCTTTTTCAAGCTTCTGCCCATCTCCCCAGAGGAAATAGCCGCCGAGCAATGCGCCATGATCCAACTTGATGTTTTCAGCAAACCATTTACCGCTCAGGTATGGATGCATGCTTGCGGGCGCCATTTGTTTCCACGGATATGCCAGGCACCAGAACTGCGCAGAGTTGTCGATAACGTTGACGTCAGGCCAGCTCACCGAGACATATTTTTTGTAAGTCTCGTCCTGGTCGAGAATGAGATACAGCACCAGCTTATCGGAGACTTTTTTATAGATCTCGTTCCACTTCTTCGAAGACTTGTATTCATCTTCGATAGACTTCAATGCACGAGCAACGGTATTCGTTCCTCCCCAGATCTGTGCGAGCACGGGAGTTTCATCTTCATCGAGTAAGATCTTCTTAATGAAATTGGAGCCTTCGGTGTCGTGCTCCATTTCTCCTTCGAAGGTGATGTTACCAACTTTCACCAGGCTCTTCAGGTGTTGCGGAGAGGGATAGTTTTTGTCGTGAAGAGCGAGGTTGGAATAAACCTGTGCGTACTTGTCGATATACTCCTGGATCCATTGAGTACCCAGCCAACGCAGGTCGGTTCTCGTTCCGTATTGCTTCGCCCACGGCATGTTCGACGTGAACTTCGTTCCCTTGCCGTCGCCAGCATAGTGAAACTCGGAGCTGCTATACACGATACCAACGATATTAAGATCGTTAGTATACAACAACAGCCGGATAAACGAATCCATGTCGTCTACTTCACCATCGGTGGTGACAATAGTTCTTGGTTTTGGATTGCTGAGCTGGGCATAGCTTACGGTTGCCAGCAATAAGATGAAGCACGTAATGATAACTCTCATATTAGTTAGTGGTTGAGTTTAATTGCATTCTGCCAGCCGGCATAAAATTTACCGGCATCGTTTTTTGGTTGATATATCTTCGGTGCCGTCGATAGTCGCGACAACAAATCGAGATCCTTGAATAATCCGGACTTCAGACCAGCTAGATACGCCGCGCCCAATGCCGACACGTCGGCAACGCCGAGGTTCACGACTTTCTTCTTCAAGACATCTGCGATGAACTGCACTACGAATTCGTTGGAACTAATGCCACCATCGACCATCAATTGGTCCAGCTGGATGTTGGCATCTTTTTCCATGGCGTCGATCACATCTTTGATTTGATAAGCGATCGATTCGAGTGCAGCTCTTACGATGTGATTTTTGTTGGAGGCGAAGGTCAATCCTACGATCGAAGCTTTCCGGCTCATATCCCAATGAGGAGTACCAAGGCCACTGAAAGCGGGAATGACGTACACGCCTCCGTTGTCGTTCACCGAGGTGGCCATCGCTTCGGTCTGTTTGCTGTCGCTGATCAGTCCTACTTCATTCTTCAGCCATTCGATAGTACCACCGCATGTAACGATGACGCCTTCGAAGGCGAACTGCACTTTGCGTTCGGTACTCCAGCAGATTGTGGAAACCATTCCATGACCGGAGTCTTTCACAGCGTCGCCAACATTCATGAGAATGGAACAGCCCGTACCCAAAGTCGCTTTGGCAGTACCTGGTTTAAAGCAACCTTCACCGAATGCAGCGGCGTGAGAGTCGCCGATCATCGCAGTGATGTGTAAATCGTTGAGACCCGTCTTTCCAAAATCAAAAGAAGATGGCTTGACTTCGGGCAGGTTGAGTTTGGACAAGCTAAACGATGCTAACAGTTCTCTATCCCACGAAAGTGTTAAGAGATTGAAGAACAATGTTCTCGATGCGTTGGTATAATCTGTGAAATAGTTGCCAGTGAGTTTAAAGAGAAGCCATGTGTCTATCGTACCGAAGTACGCTTCTCCCCTGTCGATCACTGTTCTGATCTTCTCATTATTCCTGTACAACCAGATCACTTTGGTTCCGGAAAAATATGGATCTACACGAAGCCCGGTCTTCTTCTGAATAGCTTCCTCCAGGTGAGACAGCGATTCACATACACCGATCGATCGCTTGCATTGCCACACAACGGCGTTGTGAAGCGGAACACCGTTCTTGTCCCACAACACGAATGTTTCTCTTTGATTGGAGATCCCGCATGACGTTACGTCGTTCCTGTTACCACCTTTTTTTTCGAAATCGAGAAAACATTTTTCAACGGATGATAATACGTTCCGGTAAATCGTTTCCGGATCTTGTTCTACAAACCCATGATCGAGGTACAATGTTGTTAATGGCTCTGTAGCCTTCGCCAGTATTCTTCCTTCACCGTCAACGATGATTGATTTCGTTCCACTGGTACCCTGGTCGATAGCAAGTACGTACATCAGTTCTTCGCTTTTGCTTTGTCGATGATAACCGCAGCGAGTATCACTGCGCCTTTCAATACCTGTTGCCAGAAAGGTGATACATTCAACAGTACGAGACCGTTGTTCAATACACCGATGATGATGGCGCCGAGTACAGTTCCGCCGATACTTCCTTTACCGCCTGTGAGCGATGTACCGCCAATAACGACAGCGGCGATCGAATCGAGTTCATAGCCCGTGCCTGCATTGGGTTGTGCTGCATCGAGTCGTGATGTGACGAGAAGCCCGCCGGCCGCGGCCAGGCCGCCGGCAACCGTGTACACGATGATCTTCACTTTCTTTACGTCGATACCGGATAATGTTGCAGCCGATTCGTTGCCGCCGATAGCATAGATGTAGCGACCTAACTTCGTTCGTTGTGTGATCACGATGGCGATGGCTACGATGATGCCGGAGATCCATACGGGAACGGGAATGCCGATAAACCAACCCGTACCGATCCACGCGAACGTGTCACCAAGACTGGACACCGGGAATCCTCCTGTCCACAACATCGTAAGTCCGCGTGCTATCGTTAGCATTGCGAGTGTTGCAACGAAGGAAGGAACTTTGAATCGTGTGATGACAAACCCGTTGAACGCACCGAGCAGCGAACCAACCAACAGTGCTGCGACGATCGTACCGAGCACCGTAAACCCGACGTATAAATTAGAAAAAGGAAGTTCGATACCGTTTTTCAAAAGGCCCGCAGCCACGGCACCACACAACGCAAGCACCGACCCGACAGACAGATCGATACCACCGGCGATGATGACGAGGGTCATGCCAACGGAGATGCAGACATTCACGGAGATCTGTCGCATCACATTCCATGCATTGGTTGCGGTCAGGAATTTGTCGGACAAAAGACTGATGATAACGCAGAGAATAACGAGGGCGATCAACGACTGGAATCGCGATAATAATTGTTTGTAGTTCTGTCGTTCGAGGGCTGACTCCATTCAATTAATTTTTCGGGATTGCTTCTTTGAGGATCATGCTTTCGGTTGCCTGGCCCGCGTCGAATTCGGCAGTGATGTTGCCTTCGGCCATCACGACGATCCGATCTGAAATAGCGAGGATCTCCGCCAGCTCCGACGATACCACGATAATGCCCATCCCATCTTTCGCGAGCTGCGAGATCAGTTCGTAGATCTCGCTCTTCGTGTGAACGTCGATACCGCGTGTCGGCTCATCGAGCATTAAGATCTTCGGATTGGTCGCGAGCCATTTTGCCAACACGATCTTCTGTTGATTGCCACCGCTTAGTGTTCCGACGGTTTGCCGATGAGAAGAGGTTTTTATCCTGAGACTATTGATGTAATTATCGGTTAATGTTGTTTGCCTATTACCGTCGATGAAGGCATCGAGTGTGGTAATACAAATATTCTCACGAACATCTGCTTCGATAAATAATCCGTCCTTCTTTCGGTCTTCGGGCACTAATGCGATTCCCGCACGAATAGCATCGAGCGGCGATCTTATATTGACTTCTTTTCCATCGATTTGAATAACATTTTCTTTCAAACCAAAGATTTCTTCAAGCATTTCAGTGCGCCCCGCTCCCATCAAACCAAAAACTCCGAGGATCTCGCCTTTGTATAACTTTATCTTCTCAGTACTTAACATGAGTTTCCTGTCTAATACCTGTTCGCGTTTCCGCACGGACCTTATCTCCCGTCCCACCATTTTCTGTACGAGGCCATCTGCAGTAATATCGTTCATATCACCGCTTTCAATCACACAGCCATCGCGGAGTACAGTGTAATGGTCGGCAATTTTGAAAAGCTCATCGAGTTTGTGTGAAATATAAACGATGATCTTTCCTTCGCTCTTTAATTCGCGAATAATGTCGAACAGAACGGCGACCTCGCTTTCGCTGATAGCTGAAGTGGGCTCGTCCATAATGATCACCTTCGCATCGAGTAACAGACTTTTGGCGATCTCAACAACTTGTTGCTGACCAACCTTTAACGACGAGATTTTTTCAGTTGCGGAAATATTCAGATGCAACCGCTTCAACAAGACTGTCGCTTGTTGCTTCATCTGCTGCCGGTCGAGAAGCCCGAATGAATTGGTGATCTCGCGGCCCAGGAAAATATTCTCAGTGATGGTGAGATCCTGAACGAGATTCAGTTCCTGGTGTATGATAGCGATACCGGCGTCTTGTGCTTCCTTTGTGCTTCTGAAACTAACCTCTTTGTTATTAAATAGAATTCTCCCTTCGTATTCGTTATAAACACCTGAAAGGATCTTCATCAATGTCGACTTGCCGGCGCCATTCTCCCCGATGAGGGCATTCACCTTGCCAGGATGTAATTCGAGACACACGTCTTTCAAAGCTGTTACGCCCGGGAATTGTTTCGTTATGTTTTCGGCAACAAGCATCGGCTATTTGATCTTCAATTGAATCGGGATAATTTCTATGTTATTCAACTGGAAGTGTTCTTTGTTGAGTTCTATCGCACCCACGAATTCGATGGTGTCGCCTGGTTTTACTTTGGATTTGAATGGAGGCAGGACATTCTCGCGAATGATCTTATTGAGTTCGGCGGATACGTTGTTGAAGTCCATGGTGTTAGTGAACTCATTGATATCTATAAGACCCGTTGCATCTCTTACGGCATTACCAAAGATGAACTCAGTAGCGACCTTAAAGTGCGAATTGTTGCAATTAATTATAATAAAGTCATTCTCTATTTTTTCTACAGTTGCATCATCCTTTACTAAAAAGTACCGAAGGTTGCCAATACCTAACGCATGCGAATGATCTTCAAATGCCCTGGCCTGATCTGTCGTTATCATCGATAACAATTGAGACAATTCTATTGCCTGTCCTCCACCCGGGATTAATTTCTTATCCCAAAACTCCTTTGCATACTTTACTGCATCGAAACTCTTCTGTTCTTTCGAAGCTTTTACTTCATCCAGCTTTTTGAAATACACCGAGTTCCATCCAACAACGATGACTATTATGATGAGAAATATGTTCTTGAAAATTTTCATTCCTTCTTGCCGTAGCCGATATAGTCATCCACATTTTGCTGGGTCACCAACTCCACAGCAACCGGCATCTTCTTCGGGAATACTTTCTTTCCTTCGAAGAACTCTTGTGCAAAAGTTGCCGCCGTTTCTGCCATTACTTTTGGGAACTGCATGCCGGTGGCAACAATCGTTTTGTCTTTGATGGAATTCACAACATCCTCTGCGCCATCGAAGCCGAAAACTTTCACATTCTTGCTTTTGCCAGCTGCTACCAACGCCTGGTAAGCACCCGAGGCCATGGCGTCGTTGCCACAAAAGACTGCTTCGATGTCGGGATTGGCCTGGAGAATACTTTCCATTACCTCCATCGCCTTGTTTCGATCGAAGTCGGCACTCTGCTGCGCAACCATCTTCAGTTCAGGGTAAAAATCGACGACGCTATGAAATCCCTTCGAACGGTTCCATGTATTGTTGTCACCCACCATTCCCAGGATCTCGACATACTTTCCCTTCTTGTTCATACTCTCCACGAAATACTTACCGATGGCGACACATCCCGAATAATTATCCGACAAGATCTGCGACGTAGCCGCATCCGTTGAATTGATCTCGCGGTCCATGCAAAAGACAGGCACCCCGGCCGACTTTGCCTTCATGGCATTCACAACAGAACCATCGGCATCTGTCGGGTTGAACAATATCGCGTCGAATCCCGCTGCAATAGCATTATCAAAATGATCTGACTCCAGCGCTGTATTATTCTGCGAGTCGAAGATCCGCGCTTCGTAACCGAGTGATTGTGCGCGATCGGCGGCCGTCTGCGCAAGAACAACAAACCATGGGTTGTTCAGAGTTGATATGATAACGGCAACTTTTTTGGGTTCATTGTCATGTGAGCTTTGACAGCCCATGAAGATCAGTAAGACAAATACAATTGCCCTTCTCATTTATTCAATAGTTTTTGCGCCGTTTCTATTAAACCCCTCTCCGAGATACCATAATGATTGAAGATCTCGTTCTGTGAACCCGTCACCGTATATTCATCCGGTATACCCACGATCTTAAAAGGCAAATGGAAATTATTCTGAAGAAGATACGAAGCACATGCTTCACCCAAACCACCGTTCACGCTATGCTCTTCTACCGTAATAATAGCCTTATGATTTGACGCAATTGATCTAAGCAGATCAGTATCCAATGGCTTGATCGTATGCATACTTACAACGGTCGCGTTCCCCAGCTTCTCGGCTGCCAGCAATGCCGGGTACACCGTCTCTCCTGTAGCAATGAACGCTACATCACTTCCCTCTCTTATCACACGACCTTTCCCAAACCTGAATTCACTCTGACGAAGGTCGGGCATGTTCTTCTTTCCGAATCGAAGATAGATCGGCTTCGTTAAGGCCGCTGCCTGTTTGATTGCCTCCGCAGTTTCATAATTGTCGGCCGGTGCAACGATAATCATGTTGTTGATCGCACGCAGCACCGCGAAATCATGCAGGCTGTGATGAGTGGAGCCCAGTGCACCGTAACTAACACCAGCACTGATACCGATCAGCTTAACGGGATTATCCGAATACCCCACATCGTTCTTGATCTGCTCCAGTGCACGGGCCGTTAAGAAACACGCGGGCGAGACAGCAAACGCTTTCTTTCCCGCCGATGCCAATCCCGCTGCCACTCCTACCAGGTTCTGCTCAGCGATGCCGATCTCCACCAATTGCTTCGGAAACTTCTGTGCGAACGGCACCAGCTTTCCCGACCCCCTCGAATCGCTCGTCACCACCACGATGTCCCTGTCAACAGCTGCAAGCTCTTGCAGCGTTGACGAGAAGACTTCGAGATTGGCTCGTCCTGTTTTTACATCATTACCTGCTACCGCTCCCATCTAATTCCTGGATTGCTTCCTCATATTGTTTTGCATCGGGCACACCATGATGCCACGACACCTTGTTCTCCATAAAGCTCACGCCCTTGCCCTTGATCGTGTGGGCGATGACAAGGCCTGGTTTTTCCTTTTCAAACGGCAACGAATCAAAAGCATTCGCCAGTGCTTTGAGGTCATGACCATCGACATGTCGCACCGACCAACCGAAGCTTTCAAACTTCTTATCGATCGGCGATGTATTACACACTTCTTCGGTGGTCCCGCTGATCTGCAATTTGTTGTGATCGATGATCGCACAAAGATTATCGAGCTTATAATGAGACGCCGTTAACGCTGCCTCCCAGTTAGAACCTTCTGGCAATTCACCATCGCCTAACAATGTAAACACCCTGTACTTCCTGTCATCCATCTTTGCAGCGAGAGCATTGCCCACGGCAATTGGCAAACCGTGCCCTAGAGCGCCGGTGTTTTGTTCAACACCATGTACTTTCTTTGTTGGATGACCGATGTAATGCGATTGATATTTGCATAACGTATCGAGATCACTCTCCGGAAAGAAACCTCTATCGGCAAGCACAACATACAACGCCTCTACCGTGTGCCCTTTACTTTGAATATACCGGTCGCGATCGGGCGACGAGAAATTTGCTGGCGACACATTCAACACATGGTTGTACAAAACATTCAGTATATCGATACACGACAGGCTCCCGCCAGTATGGCCGGCCTTCGCTCCATAAATATATTTCAGGATCTTCTTCCTGTATTCGATCGACTTCTGCGACGGACTCATGATTGGTGATGATAAACTTCCCAGCCCAAATAATTTTCCAACGCCTCTTTCAAAATATCCGCGGTCTTACTTGCATTCATAACCACATGATGTTCGAAGCCATTCTTGCAAACATACTTCATCAATCCCTGCAGGTTATCGATCTTCGCTACTGCCCTGTTACCAAATGTGTTCAGGGCATCGTTGGTCAATTCGCCTTCGCCCACGTACGCCTTGATCACTCCTTTACAATCGTCCGTGCTGATCCGTCCATAAGTTAACGGCATCGCAGGCGTGCGGCCATCAAGGGCTCCGTAAGTGTTTTCAGTGCCTACTGTTGTTCCGAGTATCGGTGCAGTGCTCATTTGAATGTCGGGAAGGAACGACTTCGCCCAGTTGCCACAATGAAACAAAACGCACCTGGTATCATCATCGGCGTAGTTATTGTTCCAATCCACCAGCGCACTTGGCGTACCGCTCGCCAACTGCATGGCATACATGCTCAGCGTTCCCGTAACATCCACCTCGCATGCGCTGGGCAGCATGTTCTCACTCATCATGCTCATGTTTGTACAAACATTGCATCCATAGTTCTTCTGTATCGACGTCCAGCACTGAATGGCTGTCGCATCGAGGGCATTCTCTTCCATGAAATTCGCAAGCACCACATCGAGCTTCGCGATCTGTATCAGCTTATCACCGGGAGTCTTGCCCGTCGACGTATAGGCGTGGATCTTTTCGAGTTTTTCTTTCACAACATGGTCGTCGGCTCCAAGCTTCGAAGCATTACCGAGGATCTCCGAAAGATCGACTGTAGTGACCGAAATGCCGTGGCGTTGAAGGATCTTCTCGCTGTAGCGTACGGTATTGAAAGCTCCGGGCCTTGCACCGACAGCACCGATGCGAACCCTGCGCATTCCCTTCACGACACGACAAACCGAAATGAACTTATTGAGATCGTCGATAAAAGAAGAGTCTGTTAATGTGGAGACGTGTTTCGTCGTTAATGTGAACCTGATACCGAACTGGTAGAGGTTGTTGCACACGGAGATCTTTCCGCACCATGCATCACGACGGTTAACAACATCCATCTTACCGAGATCGTCCGGGCATGCCTGGATCAAAACCGGAACATCGAGTCCCGACAACTTGATGGTTTCGGCAACGCCTTTCTCGTCACCGAAATTCGGAAGCACAATGAGTATGCCGTCGATCTGTTCGGCGTTCCGTCTGAACAACGCGGCGCACTTCTGTGCTTCGGCAAATGTCTCAACGCCACCAAGCTTCGAATCGGTGCTTTCGAGCATCACCGGTGTGATGTTCATCTTCCTGAACAGCTCGAGAAGTTCAGTTCGCGCTTCAGCAACGAGCTTATCGGGAAAGAAGTCGCGGTTGCCTATAATTACACCAAGTGTGGGGTTGCCTTTAATCTTTTGCATTTATAAAGGAGTTTTCATTAACTCGCTATGATCAATTCAATTTCATTGTCTTTCAAAACCTGCTGATGTTTCTCTTCGATGCCAGGATCGGTGATAATATAATCGATGAGCGACAACGCACCGAGACTTGCAAAGGCAGCCTTACCCATCTTCGTGGAATCGGCAACGAGAAATGTTTTCTCCGCCGCGTCGATCATCGCCTTCTTCACAACAAGATCGCTGATGCTGGGATATGTTAACCCTGCCTTCAATGAAATTCCAGCCGTTGCAAGAAACAACTTCTGAACATGAAGACCTTTAAAGAAGTCGGCCGCTTTCTGGCCCGTCAATGACAACGTGGGTGGCTTGAATTCGCCGCCGGTAACGATCACTTCAATGCCTGGCTCCGCACCGAGCAATAATGCAATGTTCAATGCATTCGTGATAACGGTGAGATCCTTTCGCCCCTTGAGTTTCCTGGCGATTTCCGTTGTCGTAGATCCAGAGTCGAGTATGATGGTATCGCCGGTTTCTATGTACTCCATGCACTTCGTTGCGATCATCTCTTTCTTGTCGAGATTTTCCTGGTGCACGATAGAAAATGCAGCGACCTGGTCCTTCACATTCTTGATGTAAGCACCGCCATGCTCACGAATGATCAGCCCCTCGCGATCGAGCTTTTCAAGGTCCTGTCGAATCGTTACTTCGGTGACTTTGAATAAGCGGGCAAGGTCAAGGACCTTGGCGGAACCATCTTCCTGAAGGAGTTCTAATATTTTATCCCGACGATAAGCAGGCAGCATTCTTAATTATTTAAAACACATCGGTGCAAACTCACTTAAATAAAGTCTCCACGAATTCCAATCGTGCGTACCTTCATTCTCTCTATATGTGTACTTAAAGCCAATCTCATCATACAACTCTTTCAATTTAATCACGCTGTTGTAGAGAAAATCCTGGCGTCCGATTGCAATCCAATAAACTTTGGGATTATTCTTTTGAAGGGCAGCCAATTGTTTTACATGGTGCTCTTTGTTGTAACCTTCGGGACGAACCGATGAGAACAAGCCCATGCTCATCACTCCGATGTACCTGAACTTATCAGGATAAGCAGCTGTAATGTTTTGTGTTTGATATCCGCCCATCGAGAAACCAGTTACTGCACGATGATCTGCATCTGCTATGGCGCGATAATTTTTTTCGATGTATGGAATGATGTCCTTTATCAAACTTTCTTCAAACTTACCGGAAGCCATCGGTCCAATACCTCCCGACGCATCTTTAACTGTAGTTACAGGACGATCCAATGGTGCTGCGGGAGTTTTTGGATTACCATTCGTGATCACAACGATCATCGGTACAGCTTTACCTGCTGCGATCAGGTTGTCGAGAATATAATTTGCGCGTCCGCGACTCAACCACACTTCTTCGTCGCCACCGCCGCCGTGGAGAAGATACATCACGGGATATTTCTTAGTTGGATCCTTATCATAACCCGGCGGCGTGTAGATAAACATGCGGCGTTCCGTACCAATAACCGGCGATGGATACCAAACTGCTTTGATGTCGCCATGAGGAACTGCTTTAACATCATAAAGATCACCCTGGCCTCCAGGTATCAGCAGCCGCGACTGGATCCATGAACCATCTCTCGTTACTGCAGGATTGCCGGGGTCGAGCATCGGCACACCGTCAAGGATGATGTCGTACTCGTACATGTCGGACGGAAGCGGGCCGATCGTTACCTCGAAGATGGAGTCTTTCTTCACCATGGGAACATTGCGGGCAAATGAGCTTGGGAAAGATCCCGAGACCATTGCCGTGGTGGCGTGGGGTGCTTTCACGCGGAAGATCACCGATTTGTCGGGCTGGATCTCGGGGTCGGCCATCACGCCGGGACGCTGGGCGTATATTATATTAATAGAGAAGGCGAGCAGTAAAACCAAAATCGGCAGAATCGTTTGCTTCATTTTCGTTTTCTTTTGATTGTAATGGCTAATCAAAGATATTCGAAAGTATAACAAACACAAAAACCTTTTTCCAGCTACATCCGTATTAGTTATAATTTTGTATATTATACATCGTATGTCCGCTGCGCGGGGCGAAGCTGCGCAAATATTTTTCGTATATGACCCCTACCAGCATCGGAGAATTTGAGGAGCTCGTACTCCTCGCAGTCTGCATCCTCGACGGCAACGCCTACGGCATCACCGTAAAAAATGAAGTCGAGAAGCATACGAACCGCACCATACTTCTTGGCGCCGTGCACATCACTCTTTACCGGCTGCAGGACAAAGGCCTGCTTCAATCGGAACTTGGTAATGCAAGCGAGAAAAGAGGCGATCGTCGTAAGCGATTGTTCAAGATCACCGAAAAGGGAATGGTATTGCTTCGCTCGGCGCAAGAGGTCCGTCAGAAGATGTGGGGTTTAATTCCAAACGTGAATACTAACTCATGAGAAGATCTCTCTTACGGAAACTTGGAGAAAGATTACTCCACAAAAAGATTGGCACTTCTGTTCGCGAAGAATTTCTCGGCGATCTCGAAGAGAGTTACGAAGACCACAGGGCTTCGAAAGGAAAATTCATCGCCGACGTCATGTATCTCTTCGATGCATTACATCTCATCTACGGATTTTCATCAACATCATCAAAATATCCAACCCGACACGCCATGTTTACCGGCAACATGTTTCGCATCGCCTGGCGCAATGCTATTCGTCACAAACAATTCACGATTCTAAATCTCCTTGGTCTCACGATCGGCATTGCGACGTGTATTGCCATTGGGTTGTATGTTCATGATGAATCTACTTACGATACGTTCTATCCGAAGCGCGACAGGATCTATCGTGTAAACCAACCGATGATCTGGGGTGACTGGAATACGCAGTTTGCATCTACCGGTCCCGGAATAGCTGAGGCAATGATCGAAGACATTCCGGATTTCGAACAGGTGGCTCGCTTGTATAATCCCGGTGAGAGTACCATTCGCATAGGCGGCGATCAGCCAAAGACATTTGTGGAATCAAATTTCTATTGGGCCGATTCTAATGTGTTCAGGATCTTCGACTTTCCATTCATCGCCGGCGATCCATCAACAGCATTGACGAAACCGAACGGTGTCGTGATCACTCAACGAACAGCCCAAAGATATTTCGGTAATGACGACCCGATGGGTAAGCTCATTGAATGGAAACAGAATGACACAACGTATACTTCATACACAGTAACGGGTGTAATGGCCGACATTCCAAAGAAGTCGCACATTGATGCAGATGTGTTTGCTTCGCTGTATAGCATCCCGATGTTTAAAACCGGCCATCAAACATGGATCTGGACGATATATGCAACTTACGCTTTGGTAAAAGAGGGCACGGACATGGCATCATTAAGTAACAAGATGCAGCTGTTGCCTCCAAAGTGGGCGGCAACGACAACACAAAAGGTTTTCAACCAGGATTTCAATTCGTGGACCAAGGGCAAACCGTGGACGCTTCACCTTCAACCTTTGAGCGAGATCTATCTTGGCAGCGCTCCCTGGCCATCATGGCACCGTTATGGCCCTTCAGGAAATCCCCAGTTCGTAGTCATCTTCTCAGTAATAGGAATACTCGTCCTGGCCCTCTCGTGCATCAACTTCATGAATCTCAGTACGGCACGATCCGGTACGCGCGCGAAGGAAGTCGGCATCCGGAAAGTACTCGGCTCCGACAAAAGTATTCTCGTAAGACAATTCATTGTTGAGTCTACATTGTTTGTTTTAGCAGCAACAGTAGCTGCATTGGGACTTACTCAACTTTCGTTGGGCGCGTTCAATCTCGTTGCCGATAAGCAACTCGACCTGTTCTCTCACTTCGGCGATGTCCGGTTTATCGGAGTACTGGTCGCATTCATTATCGCATTGGGTGTTCTTGCCGGAAGTTATCCTGCGTTCTACCTGTCGGCATTCAGACCGGCCGAAACGTTGAAAGGGAAAGTGCGCACTGGCTTCAAACGAAGCATGGTACGCAATTCACTTGTAGTGTTTCAGTTCACTGTATCCATTGCGTTGATCATTTGCACTTTCTTCGTGCAGAAGCAACTCTCTTACGCAGGTAACCTGAATGTTGGCGTTGTGAAAGATAATGTATTGCAATTGCAGTATATGGAGCAGCTCAACGATGTGAATGCTCTAAAGAACAAGCTCGAAAACAATTCGGCATTCACGAACGTCGCGCTGTCCCATTCAATTCCACCAAACGTATGGGAAGGCGATCGGTATAAGGCCGAAGGACCCAATCCGGCTGTTGTTGATCTTAGCTATCTACGCTGTGACGAACAATATTTACCATTGCTGGGAGTGGAATTCCTGGTGGGCCGCAACTTTGACCCGGGCAATGCTGCTGATAAACATAAAGTTATTCTCAATGAAACCGCCGTGAAGACCCTCGGGTGGGGAACCCGCGATGAGTGGGTGAAAGATTCTCCGTTGGGCAAGCACGTGGTGCAGGCATTCGGACAAGAATCAAAGCTCGAAGTGATCGGCGTTGTTAAGGATTTTAATTTCAATCCCGTCAGGGACAAGATCCTTCCCCTGCTGATCATGCATAACGACAACGATCTTCACTGGAGTTACCATACCGGTCCGTTATTTTTATCTATGCGTATTAATTCTGCAGCCGTAGAGAGTAACGACGACTTACAAGAGATCATTGACAAAGTGCAGGCAGATGTGAAATCTATAGATCCTTCGGCGATATTTCAATACTCGTTTATGGACGAAGGGTTCGATAATTCCTTCCGGACCGAACGACGTATGGGCGTTATACTTAATCTCTTTACGGCTTTGGCTGTAATTATCGCATGTCTCGGCTTGTTTGGATTAGCCGCCTTCGCGGCGGAACAAAGATTAAAAGAACTCGGTATCCGGAAAGTGATGGGTGCCAAAGTTCATGAGCTCGTGTTCCTGTTCTCGTCGGAGTTTACGAAGCTGGTGATGATAGCGATCCTGCTGGCCACTCCTATTGCATGGTATTTTACCGATCGATGGCTGAGTAGTTTTGCGTTCAGGACCCCGATCGATGCATGGGTGTTTATCGTAGCGGCGATGTCGGCGCTTGCAATTGCAGGATTGACTGTGAGTTACCAGGCGATTGCTGCAGCGAGAACAAACCCGGTGGAGACATTGAGGAATGAATGATCAATTTAAATCTACCCGGACTTTTCCTGGCTTATAAAGTAATTGATCAAAGAATTTTTCGAGGTCCATACCGGAAGCCTGTTCCATCTCCCTCCTGAAATCAGCAGTTGTGGCGTTGGAGTTCATGTACTTCGCATAGTAAGAACGGATGCCTTTCCAGAAATTATCGTCACCCATCATTCCACGAAGCATGTGCAGTATCAGCGCGCCCTTCTGATATGTATGCGAGCTGGTAACTTTTCCCATGTCGCTAAGATTGTCGTGCACGATCCGGTAGTCAGGATTCTTTTCTTCGAACGCGTCAACTCTTCGTTTGGCATCTTTTAAGCCAGCGATAAAAGCATCTCTGCCATATTGATGTTCGATAAATAACAACGTGAAATACGTTGCAAAGCCTTCGCTCAACCACACATCATCCCAATCATATTCCGTTACTGCATTGCCAAACCATTGGTGAGCGATCTCGTGGATCACAACATCACGCCAGCGCTGGTTGCGATCGCCGACCACAGATCCCTCGCTATATAAAATAGCCGACGCCGCTTCCATCCCACCCGCTACACTGTTGGATTGAATGTTGGCAAGCTTCTCGTATGCAAATGGGCCGATGCGATCGCTGTAAAATTCTAAAACATCTTTTGTCGGGATCGCAAAGTCATAAAATCCTTTGTCGCGGTCCTGGTAGTAAACCCATGTGTCTATCGACTTATGATCGAAGTCATCTACATGTTGCACGGCAAATCGCGCCACACCCAAAACATACAGCCATGAGGCAATCGGAACTGATTGTTTCCAATGCGTGAGCCTGTTGCCATCTTTCAGGTCTGTCTCTTCCATCTTCAATCCATTTGAAACAACCTGGTAATGTGAAGGCGCTGTAACGATAAACTCGCACATCGCTTTATCGGAGGGATGGTCGACGATCGCCAGCCAATGCCTTCCTTTGTCGGGCCAGTTGTCACTGAAGAATGTACGGTCGCCGTATTTATTGTTGGCGATCTTAAGACCGGAAGCAGGCTTGCCGGAATAAATGATCGTATAGCTGCTTAGTTGCTTCGAAGTTGACGCCGATGGAAGCGTGATCAGCAGTGCGTTGTTCTCATGCGTAAATGAAAGTTCCTTATTGGCTGACGTTATGCTGGTTACTTTCATGGTGGCGTTAACGAGATCTAATCTCAATATTCGTACTCCATCACCAACGTAGCGGACGTCTACCGTTTCAACGCATTTGATCTCGTCGGTATTATCCGAAAGTTCGATCCTGAAAGTATAATTCAGCACATCGATCTTCGGGTTCTTCGGATAAGTATCTGCGTATGAATAACCGGCGATCAACAGTATCGCAGCAATCAATAAACTTCTCATTTTGTTGCTGGTCTGAATTCGATTAATCCTTTGTCTTTGATCGTAGCTTCAACATCTTCGAGTTTCGATGGAACGAAAGCGCTGAGGTTCTCAACACCGTCTGCCGTTACCAGGGCAACGTCTTCGATACGCACATACAATCTTTCTTCGTGGATCCAGATCATCGGGTCGATGGTGAAGATCATGCCGGGTTGCAATTTGATACCGTGGATCCTTCCAACGTCGTGCACGGCCATGCCAACGGGATGCTGAAAGTGTCCGCGAAACTTGATGCCCTCTTCCACTGCTTTCAAATGCGCGGGCTTCACAAACTTCTTTCCAACCATATATTGTTTCATGTCGGCTGCCGCTCCATCCAATACTTCGTTCGAGGTAGCACCGGGCTTGATGTATTTAAATAATGCATCGCGATAAGCGATGATGAAATTATACAACTCTTTTTGCTCCGCATTGAACTTGCCATTAACGGGCCAGATCCGCGTAACATCACTTGTGTAATACCGATAATCGGGTGCATAGTCCATCAAAACAAGATCTCCATCCTTCAGCTGGTCAGTCTTATGAAAATAATGTCCCATGTATGCATTGGTACCGCCGCCAATGATGGAAGGATAACCGTCACCGCGTGAGCCGTGCAGGTAAAAAATATATTTCGCAGCAGCGTCGAGTTGATACTCGTAAACTCCGGGCTGAGTCGACTTCATCGCTTCGATGATGCCCATGCCCGCAATCTGAGTTGCACGACGAATGAGCTCGATCTCTTTCGGGCTTTTGATAACACGCATGACGTCGAGGATCGGCGAAAGGTCGCGGATCTCGAACTGAGGAAATCTTTCGCGGATCTTAGCAATGAAAGAAGCTTGACGCGAAGGCTGACCGTCCCATGGGTCGGAAGCTGTACGTGCTTGCGCAGCCAGCAGCTCATCGCGGCTGTCGTTGCCTATTTCGGTGGGACTCGATTCAGCATACAACAAAGGTGCGGGCAGTCGTATCAGTCCAGTACCGGAAAGATCGCCCGCGAAAAATTCGAGACCTTTTACCTGTTCGATGCCGGTAAGTTGTTTCACCAGGTCGGCATCTTCGGCAGATAATACTTTCCCTTGTCCACGTTCCATTCCTTCATCGCGATGAGGAAGATAAAGTGTTGACTGTTTACTTCTTCCATTCATCAACAGGTATGAATGAGCACTCTCAAGGCCGGTGAGGTAATACAGTGTATTCGATTGACGGAACGGAGTGAACCCTGGAATACCAGCGGCGCCTTGTATCACTGCAATGGCGTCGGTGCCAATAGCAGCAAACACTTTCGATCGTCTCTCTGCAAATTCTTCTTTGGTGAAATCGGTTTGATAGCGATGCTGATCTTGTGAAAAAGAGTTGACAACGATACCGAATAGTATCGCCGCAAGGGCAAGGGTTCTTTTCATGATAAGGGTATAGGTTGACTACTGTGCCGAAGCGAGGTGCGTTACAATAGTTATTTTTTGATCGGTGAACATTTGTGCATACCCGCTGTTACCTCCACCACTATAGCCACCACCGGGCATGCCATAACCTCCGCCGCCCGTCCTCATACCACCGGGACCTGTCCTGTTACCTTGCTGCATTCCATTGTAGCTGGTCTTCATCTGGTCTTTCGGAATGCCTTTCAATACGATTGTGATCGAGATCTCTTTGCCTTCGAGATTCAGACCTTCCAACGGAATCGACGCTTCATACGAAAAGCGATCTTTTCCAAATTCGGTACCTACATTCACTCCATACTTGTTGGCAAGTGGAAGTTCAGTTGTAGCCTTTGCAAAAGGGAAACCGGAAACCTGCAGCGAGGTTGCCTCCTCTGAAAGCTGGAACTCTTTTTTATTCTGCGACTGCTGCTGTTGCTTGTTCTTTGATGAACCCTTTTCTGGTTGAATTGTTCCCGGGATCGGGTACGTCATTATCGCAGGATCGGCGCCGGAAGCTGCCACTTGGATCTGCAGTCCGCCCATCGTGATCTTGGCGAGAGGACGTCGCTCGATGGTAGTGAAACAGAAATAAAGTTTTTTATCGTCGTTGCTGATGGAATAGTTGAGACCGGTGGCTGCATTCGCATATCTCAAAGGCAACTGCCAATCGTCGGTTTTGCCGTCAACAACAACAGACTGCGCACGCCATTCGGTGGTAGCAGGGATCTTCTTTGAGCCTCCACATCCACCGGCAATTGCAAAGATTATCAACAGGATGAACGTAATTGAGGAGAGGGATTTCATGGGTTTCAGGTTAACTCACTAAAGGTAAAAAGTGGCCGTTCAAATCCCACCTGCGGTATATAAAAATGTGATTAAATTAGGATGATGATGCTGGTTTTATGATTCTATTGCGGCGTCAACCACGCCTTCCTTGTTGCAAGTTGTTCCGGCGTTGCATTCGCGTTGAAGCTCAGGATGTCTTTCTCCATGTAGTCGATCTTCACGATTGGAGCTTTTAGTTCGACAGGCTGGTAAGCGTCGTTACTGTCTTTTCTCAAAACAGTAAAACTCAAGTCTTCACCTTCATTCATGTTGTCGCGGATCTGCGCGAGCGTAAGAAAAAGTTCGGGACCTAAGTTTGGAAGGTCTTTACCGTTGGCTTTAACGAGCACGTCGCCGGCTTTCAGACCAAGCGATGTTCCCTGGGCTGTGAGACCTGCAGCATTCGCGATCTTAATTCTCTTCACGCCTTCGACTTCTTCGACACCGAGTGCCTGTGAATTGAAGCCGGTGCTGAAACGTTTCCCGGGTTTCTCAGGAGTGAGATCAACACCAACATCATCGAATACTTCTTTGAAAGGAAGTGGCTCACTGCCGCCGACACATGTTCTCAGGAAATTACCGATCTCGGGATACGTCAGCTTCTCGATCTCATCGAATAACGTTTCGTCATCGAAAGCACGATCTTTACCATACTTCTTCGAGAGGTCGGCAATCATATTTTGAACGCCGTATTTTCCGTTCGACAACTTTCTCAACTTGATATCGAGACACATGCCGATCAATGCACCCTTCTGGTATACGTTACCATACTGGTTGCCGTATTGAGTCAATGTATACTGGCTAAGATCGGTGAATGAAATATCCTGGCGATAGTTTGCTGCGGTCAGCATCTTACTGCGAATGACATTGAGATATTCGTCCGGTGTGATGAGTCCGTACTTCACCTGCACACTTCCGGCAAAATACTCCGTCATGCCTTCGTACAACCAAAGGTGTCGCGACATCTTTGGTTCGTTGAATTCGAAGTTGTGGATCTCTTTCGAGTGAATGGTGAGTGGCGTAACGATGTGGAAGAATTCGTGAGCCGCGAAGTCCCTCAGTTGTTGTTTCATCTTATCGATGGTGGTCTCGGGCATGTAATACAACGAAGAGTATGAATGCTCGAGTGCTCCGTAAGGATTCACAGGTTGATCAGTAAAGTAAAACAGGAATGCATATTTGTCGATAGGCAATTTGCCACCGAGGAATTGTGCCTGTGCTTTCAGAACTTCCTTCACCTCTCCTGCTATTTCTTTCGCAGTTATCTTATGATTGGGTGAATAGTTACCGATCAACACTTCGGCATTAGCCACGCGAATGATCGCAGTATCGGGTTCGGCATACAATAAAGGTGAGTCGATCAGGCGATCGTAATTTTCGACTGAGTAGCGATCGACAACTTTATTATTGTCTGCAGGCTCATTGTCCTTCTTCAGCTTGGCGAGAGGAACGCCGGTGTCGGTAGCGACCAACCCAGTGGAACCATACAGTTGCTTAGGCCTGATGATGTCGAACTTTATGGGGGCGTTCTTCATGTTTTCGAGATAGCCGAAGAAACCGCTGGTGTTAATAAGAAAACTCTTTCCGTCATTGATGTCGGTAGCAGCCATTGGATAGATCTTCGCTCCATCGACCTTGGTATCGACGATGTCGTCGACCCAATAGGTGATCTTCGAAAGCTTTTTGGCGTTCTTGATCTTCCAGCCGTTAACGTCGGTCTTCTCAGTTACCAGTTCTTTACCCGATTTATCGAATGCTTTGAACTCCTGCACATAGCGGCCGTAGTCGGCAATTGCGTATGTTCCGGGAATGATCTTCGGAAGGTAGAATGTGATCTCTTCCACCGAAACTTTCGGAGTGGATACTTCAACATACACGCGGTCGTCGACAACACGTGTAAGATCGAGTTTGAACTGGTAACCTTTGCCCTGGCCGAATGCATTAGCAGCGACCAGCAGGGCGAAGAAGAACGTGACTGACTTCAATTGATTTTAAATTTTTATGAAGCGCGAATATAACACTATTGCTTCACATACGTCAGCGTTAAAACCTGTCCAACAGATCCGTCTTCGCGGGTGATCGTAGCGTGCACAACGAACGTTTTCGAACACGTCGACAACTGGCCGGGTTCGTCGCCATTCGTAAACACACGGCGGTTGGGAGCGGCGTTGTATGCAACTACCGCATTGTCGGTATGACTGCCATCGAGGAAATCGAAGGGATCGCCGACCATTGACGCGGCCAGTGTTGCGGGATCGAGCTTGATGGTAACGGCCACGGCATCGCGTGCTCCTTCGCTGAACGTGTTGATCAAGCCGAAGTCGGGATCGACGAGTGTATTAGGATCGTCCCCGGCGGTCAACACAACGGTGTTGTCGGGATAGTCACCAGCGCTGAAGAGGAAGTCGGCCGCAAGTTCCATGTCGAGCTTATAACTTCCAACGTACTCGCTGATGTCGAACGGACAGTCGTCGTCGACTATGGTCACGACACTTTTGTCTTTGGCCGTGAGTGGGGTTGCAATGGAAACAACGTCCGATGATGTTGACAGCATCTGGATCGTGATCACTTTGTTACCGTCGTTGACAACATTGTCTTCGAATGTTACCACGGTGCTGCCGGTGAATTCGTTCGCTTTGATGACAACGGTTGACGCGGGCAGAGTAACATCGTCGCCCGGACCGTCGAGCGTGACTCCGAGATTCACGGTAAGATCCTGCGTTAATGTTGGACCGACGTACTGGAACGTAACTGTTGCCTGCGCTGGCTCCGCATTTTCAGAGATCTTAACGGCGGGAGTCGTAATCTGCACGAAAGGGCTGTATGGAAATACATCTCCGTATTCATTAGGAATACATGAGATGGCAATGCCTATTAGTGCAATCAGTAAAATTTTTGATATCGTTGATTTATATGCTTTCATATTATTTACACTGTTTCACGAGGATAATGATGTCTTCTAATTGATTTAATCTCAGCTCCAGGTTCTTCGCACAATCTTCATACTTCGAAGCGTTCAACGTTTTCAGGATCGACTTAGCATTCAACCGAACGATGTGCAGACCATCCTGGGTTTGCAAATAGTAAAACTCGTTGCGTCGATAACGAGCAGGACGTGTTTCGCCGTCGTTGTTGTAAGGAGTGCTGTTGGCTTCGGTCCTGGTCTGGCGGGTCTTCACTGTCTTCTTCAACAGCTTCACCTCTCCTTCTGCAAGAACTTCGAAGTAAACTTCCTTACCATCTTCCTTTAATTTAATGAAGGTGGATTTGCTACCGGTGTCGGGCAACTGAACTTTGAATGAGTCGATCATCTTGTTGTCGAGTATCACGAACCTGCCGCCGGTACTTGCATACAGGCGTTGATTCTCGACATCGTATTTGATATCAACAGCGGGGATCACCTGCTTATTGAACATAACGATATCGGCAGACAAGAAATCGTTGACGAAAAACGGGTTGTCGTTGGGCGTAGTCTTCGCGTAGAGCAATGACGAGTTCTGGTACTGGGGATCGAGGATCTCCATGACGTTGCGCTGCCCGAAGACAGCGTGTTGCAACGCCACGGAGATCACGACCGGAAGGATATGTTTAGTAACCTTCATTTTGAACCATGTTCTTATTTGCATCCAATTCACGTTGAGGGATCGGATAGATCCGCAGGTTCGAAGCTTTATCGACTGTGCAGTTACCTGCAACGTTCACTTCCAAACCTGTATTACATTGAATACGGACGAGACTCAAATCATTTCTGAACAAATCGAAAGAACGATGTCCTTCGAATGCGAGTTCTCTCCTTCTTTCATCCAACACGGCTGTAAGAACGTTCGCGTCTGCAACGGCGCCGATCGGATCGATGCCTGCACGATCACGAATAAGATCGACGTCGGCCAACGCGAGGGCATACTTACCCTGCTTGGCGCGGGCCTCTGCCCTGTTGAGAATGATCTCTGCGAGACGAAGAATTTTAGGACTTGCAAGACCAGGGATATCATTCTCACCGGTGAATTTATTTACATAGTATTCGCCGTTGGTATACTGGTAGAAACTTGCGGCAATCCGTTTGTCGTCGGGATCGGTGAATGCATCGCGGATGTCTTTTGTAACGCGGATGTCACCATAACCAACGCCGGGATTATAGATCTGGCCGTAATTTTCCGAACCGAGATTCTCGCTCGGCAAAAAGAGAAGTGTGAAGATCTCTTCTTCACTGCCGCTGGTGGTCCAGAAATCACCATCGAGGTCGGCCAATGCATAGTTACCGGTGCTGATCACATCGGTCGCTGCCTGTTCTGCATTGGCGTTGTCGCCCTTGTACAAATAGACGCGTGACAATAATGCATTCACTGCATCGACACTGAAGCTAAACGGTGCAACGTCGGCATTGAGTTTCGTCTTTGCCCGGTTGAGATCGTCGATGACCTGCGTGTATACTTCAGCAACAGTGTTACGTGTGGGCGACGCGATCTCTGCTTTCAATTCGATCGGAACGCCGAGCTGCGCACCATTGCCATCGAAATAAGGTTTAGCAAAGATCCTGACCAGGTCGAAATGTGCGAGTGCACGAACAGCAAGGGCTTCACCGAGGATCTGATCGCGCTGAGCCTGCGTTGCATCCGTTGCGTTGTCGATGTTGTTAATCACATTGTTAGCTCGCAGGATCACACTGTATGCGAAGTTCCACAGGTCTGTATAACCGGTGTTGTTCGAAAGCTGGTAGTTGTAGTCGGTGATGAACCTGTTCGAGTTCTGAAGTGCAACGTAAGTGTTGTCGCCTCGCGTCTCTGCTCTTACCAACAAGTCGCGACCATAGTACTGTGTCTTCTGCATCTGGTCGTAGATCCCGGCCAGTGCCGCCTGGAAGCCGCTATAGTTCGAGAGCGCAGCAGACGTTGAAAGCGACTGCGCCGGCTCAACATCCAACACGCTGGTACACGCCGACGCGATGAACAGCGCCGACATCATTAATTTTTTTATAGAATTTCTTTTCATGATCGATCTCAATTAAAAGGTTAACTCAATACCGCCCGTTACAGATTTTCCAACAGGGTAGCGGAAGAATTCAGAACCTGAAGCGTCAATCTCAGGATCGAATCCTGAGTACTTCGTCCACGTGAGTAAATTCTGAGCCTGTACATAAACGCGCGCACCTCTGAATGCTGACGTTCCGAGTACGTTCGTCGGTAACGAATAGCTGAGCAACACGTTCCTCAATCTCAGATATGATCCGTTCTCGATATACCTCGACGAAGGCGATGACGATGAGTTGTTACCACCATTGATTGGCTTGGGTCGTGAAACGATGTCGCCAGGTTTTTTCCAGTAATCTTCTCCGGCAGTCACGAGGTGATTCCATCCGAAGCGAGCTCCGTCGTCTTCCATAAATGAGCGCGACTGGTTGTAGATCTGGTGACCCAGTGCATAGTAGAAGAACACCGACAACGTGAAGCCTTTGTAAGTAACGGTGTTGTTGAATCCACCCATGAAACGTGGTTGCGAGTTACCAACGATGAAGCGAGTCGCTGCGGCATAAGAACCTGTTGTGCCACCATCTGCAGTGCGCCACAATGGCGTACCATCGGCAGGATTAACACCAGCCCATTGTCTCAGGTAGAATGAATTCAATGGTTGACCTTGTCTGAATAATTGTCCAGCCACGTTAGGATCGATGATGTCGGCTCCATCAGGAAGCTCGAGGATCTTACTCCTGTTGATCGTGATGTTGAAATCGGTTGTCCAACGAACAGCACCTTCCACGTTAACAGTAGAGAGAGTTCCTTCGATACCGTGATTGCGAACTCTGCCGATGTTGCGAAGCGCTGTAGTAAATCCGGATGTCGATGAAACCGGTACACTCAACAAGAGACTTTCAGAGATCTTGTTGTAAGCGTCAACGGTAGCACGAATGCGATCATGGAAGATCCCGACATCAACACCGATGTTGAGTGTTGTGGATTGCTCCCATGTCAACTTCGGGTTGGCGATCTGCGAAGGCTGGCTACCGGGTTGGCCGTTATATGCAGGACCGAAACCATACAACTCGAGTGAAGGGAAGTTTGAAACGGTACCGCCTACGAGGATGTTGGCGTTACCTGCTGTTCCATAACTCGCTCTCAGCTTCAGATCGCTGAACGTGTTGCTTCCTTTCATGAACTCTTCGTCGATCACGCGCCACGATGTACCTAATGACCAGAAGTTAGCAAAGCGATTGTCGGCACCGAATCTCGAAGAACCATCGCGACGGAACGAAGCGGTAAGGAAATACTTATCGCTGTAGTTATAGTTTGCCTGGCCGATGTACGACAGGAAGCTATAACCGGTGTCGCTACCGGCAACACCTTGCGGCAGCGCAGCAGAATTTAATGTTTGCAGTTGTGGCGATGCGAAGCCCGTACCTGTTGATGCAAACTGCGACGATGTGTTCTTCTGAACTTCCATGATCGCCAACGCATCGAGATTATGCTTTTCACCAATGGTCCAGCCACCGGCTAATTTCGATTGCGAAGTAAGTGTGAGATCCTGGTTCTGTGCCATGATCAACTGGCCGTTCGTTGGAGCTCCGTCGTTCGTAGTTGGATCGAACCAGTTCTTCTCGCGGATCTGTATGAGGTCGACACCCAATGTTTGGGTGAACTTGATGTCTTTCGTGATCTCATATCCCAACGCAACCTTTCCGAGTGAACGTAGCGTATTGTTGCGCACATAATTCCGGTCGCTCGAATACAGGAAGTTATCACCCGTGAAACCAATGTAGTTGTATTCACTTCCGATAAAGTACTTGCCTGTGTTTGGATTGATCGGGTTTTGGAGTGGCGTTGTCGTGAATGAACCTGCCAAGGGAGAAGCGAAATCGCTACCTGCGCGCGCGTTGTTCTGATCAGTATACGACACATTCATGTTCAGGCTGATGTCGAGCTTCTCGTTCACCCGGTGATCGAGATTCGCACGCATCGAATAGCGCTTGAAGTCTGAATGGATCAACGTACCATCCTGGCTATAAACGCCACCTGATACAAAGAACCTGGTTTTGTTGTCGCCACCTTGTGTTTGTATTTCGTAATTCGATGTCTTACCGGTTCTGAAAGCAGCGTCGACCCAATTGTATGCGCTATCGAGTTTGCTTTCGGGTCTCATCTGGTCGATCACGTTCTGCGGTGTTCCGCTGAGTGCAAGAACATCGCGTTCGTAAGTCCAGTCTTGCTGACCATTCATTACTTTGAAGTGACCCATGTTTGGAATTGTTACACCAAACTGTGCACGTGCAGTGATGCTCGAATCACCCGACTTACCGCGTTTGGTTGTTATCAATACAACACCATTACCACCGCGTGATCCATAGAGTGAAGTAGCGGCAGCATCTTTAAGTATTGTTACAGATTCTATATCATTTGGGTTGATGCTTGCGAGGACGTCATTGGTGCCGCCGGGACTTGCTGTGTTGGCGGCGTTGCCACCACCTTGTGTGAGGTCACCACTTGTAACGGGAATACCATCGATCACATACAACGGACCCTGGCCTGAAGTGAGCGTGCTTGTACCGCGGATGCGGATAGATTGAACGGCGCCGGGCTGTCCTGTTCCGGAAGCAGACTGCACGCCAGCCGCACGACCTTGCAGCATCTGGCTCACGTCGGTAAGGGCAACATTTTGCAGTGACTGTGACCCAACTGAACCAATTGCCGAAACGAGGTTACGTTGTGACGTTTCGGAGTAACCCGTAACGACAATCTCACTTAACTGAGTAACGTCGTTGGTCATTTGCACGTCGATCACTGCGCGATTACCGATCTCGACTTCCTGTGCTTTCAAGCCGATGAAGCTGAAAGAAAGAATCGTTCCACCTTCGGGGATCAATAAGGTGTAAGAACCATTTGCGTCGGTAACAGTACCAGTTGTTGTTCCTTTGATAACTACACTAACGCCTGGTAATACAGTACCATCTTCTGCAGCGGTGACCTTACCGGTTACCGTTCGGCCTTGAGCCATCGCGGTAAAGCAGAGACACCATGCAATTGCTAACAGTAAAATTTTTCTCATAAGTATTATTTAGGGTTAACTTGAGACTGGTGATTATCACCAATCTCAAAATTGATCCTAAAGAATATCTAATGAATCACCTCTCTTTGGTGAAAGTTGAATGATAAGTGATGGGCAGGTAATTGCAATTATTACCTGATTACCCGTGAGTTATTATGAATATAAATACCGCGTCTTACAGTATCACACTAAATTGTCTTTGCGAGCCTTGATTACAGCCTCAGATTTGTTGTTTACCTGGAGCTTCTCGTAGATGTGACGGATGTGAGTCTTTACCGTATCACGGGTGATGGAGAGTGCGATGGCGATATAATCATAACTTTTTCCTTGCGACAGCTGACGGAGCACGTCTGTTTCGCGGTCGGTGAGCGGTGTGTTCGGATTTGTGTGAAAAGAACTGATGATCATCGATGCGATCTTCGGAGTCATAGGCGCGCCGCCGGCAAATACCTGTTCGACGGCTTTAATGAGATCTTGCGGATCGGCATCTTTTGTGAGATAGCCGATAGCGCCGGCAACAAAAGAGCTGAAAACACTTTCATGATCGTCGTGAACGGTGACGACCATAACCTTCGTGGCTGGCAACAGTTTCTTGATCTTATGTATGCCTTCGATACCTGACATGCCGGGCAACGTCAGGTCGATGATCACGAGATCTGGTTTGATCTTCGGCAGCTCTTTCAATGCTTCGTCGCACGCTTCGTAGGTGGCAACAACGTCGTAACGGGCAATGCTTCGGAGCACTAACGAATAAACTTCGCGAAGCTCGGCGTTGTCTTCTATGATGATGATGCGATTCGTAAGCACTGTTTGATAACTGGCGGTGCGTTCCATGTTTCTACAGTTTAAATTGTAATGTAATGCGAGTGCCGCGAGGCTGTCGTGGTTCTATAGATAAGTGTGATGAGATCTTTGCGGCGCGGTCGGCCATGCTCTTCAATCCTTTTCCCCTTCCCTTTTCCGATTGCATTCCTACGCCGTCGTCTTCGAGTGTCATCCGGTATCCACCGCGGATGACAGCGACATCGAAATAAACTTTAGTTGCTTTGGCGTGTTTTAGCACGTTGGTCATCGCTTCCTTGAACATCAACACGAGCTGGCGGTTGAATCCATCAGGCAAAAGTTTATCGAAGCTTTCATTCAGGATATCGTTCTCAACGAGAAATTCGATGCCGTGCTTTTCAAAAAAGTTTACACCGAAGTCGCGGAGGTAAGTAATTACCTCACGAAGATTATTGGAGTCGACGTCGATCGACCAAATGAAATCCTTGGTGCCGTAGTAGATCGCGGCTGCGTTCTTTTCGAAGTAGTCGAACAACTCATGGCTTTCTTTATTTACTGAAACCAGTTTGAGGGAGCTGGAGTAAGCGAGAACACTTGCGAGCTTGTTGCCCATCTCGTCGTGAAAGTCCATGGCCATTTGCCGGCGAAGCTTTGCACTTTCGGCGGCTCGGATCTGCTCCTGTAGTTTGAAGCGCCTGATGCGAAGGTGTGTTGAAATGCGTATCAGCACAAAGATCAACGCTACCACCGCGAGCGTCGCCGCGAAATAGAATGTATTCGTTTGCCAGAAGGCTGGTAGCACTACGAATGGAAACGTGGCAACGTTGCCTACGTTAAATCCGTCTTTCGATTGCACCTTGAAATTATACTTGCCGGCGGGCAATGCCGTGTACGTGATGTTTTCGGCAGTGGAAAAATCGGACCAACTGGTATCGGAGCCTTCGAGCCAATAATGAAATTGAAGATCTTCGTTGTCGTGAAAGTCGTTCGCATAAAATGAAAACGTGAGATTGTTGTTACGATGATGCAGTTGAAGACTGGCCGGCAGCCCGTACATTCCCGATGTGGTATCGGAATATTTTTTCCAGTCTGTTTCCTGGTTGAAGAGACGAACGTCATTAATATAAGTGTACGGGATTACATTGTTGTTGATGTTCTTATCGGTCGAGTAATAGTACGCACCATCGGCGGTGCCGAACCAGATCTTATCTTTTACGCGGATCATCGAAGCCATGCAGACTTCACCGCCCTTGTATCCATCGGCGAGTCCGAGTCGTCGAACGGCGAATACTTTATAACCGTCTCCGAGCGAGACTGTGAAGATCCCGTCGTTGGATCCAACCAGGAGTTGATTTTCATTGATGAACTCGAAAGTCAGTACGTTGGAGCAGTACTTGCCGAGATCGAGGTTCGCGATGCGTTTCAATTGATGATCGAGGATGAGGATGCGTGGAAACTCTCCGCCGATCCAGAGATGACCTTTATGATCTTGCTTGATCGTATAAAGACTGGATTCCGATTCGAAGCCCTGGATCTTCTTCAATTGCGCGCGGGATGGATCGAAGGAAAACAAGCCTTCACCGGAAGAGCCAATCAACAAGAGACTGTCGAGCGGATAGATCACATTGAAGATCGATGCAACGCCTAACTGCGAATAACTATGATTTTCAAGATTGGTCAGTGAGTTCGAAAGGCGATGCAATCCATATGATGAGCCGGCCCAATAGTCATTCTTAAAATTTGCAATGGGTAAAACGAAGGTCGGGTCTGTGTCACCGAGATCGAGTTTCTCCAGTTTGTTTCCGGGCGACCATATAAATCCGCCGTTCTGCTGAGTGCCCAGTAAAATTTTATTCGATGGACCTTTAACGGCCGTCATCACTATCTTTTCTTTGAGTTGGCTCAGACCAGGATCTTTGATGGCTGTTCCGTCGATCTCGACAAGACCTTTGTGATAGGTACCTGCAAGAAATTTATCATCGCCGACAGGACAAATGGTTACGACGATGTCGTTGCCGGGAATTGGAACGTTGACAGCCTGTTGTTTGGTGAGATGAAAGATCCCTTTCGAATCGGTGGCGAGCCAGATTGAATTCGAACGGTCTTTGAAGATCCGTTGCACGAATTTATTGTCGAAGTCCGGACGTGGGTCAACAGGCTTCACACCGTCGTCTGTGATCATGCTGATAGAACCGTGCGAGAGCATGATCACGTTGTTGTCGTTGCCCAGCAGTACTTGTTGGATCCGAGGACGATCTTTGCCTAATACAAACTCTTTCTTCTTTTCACTAACATTATTGTAGTGGATCACTTTGTCTTCGGTGATGACGAGATAATCGTTACCATCGGCGCCGATATATCTAACATTGTCGTCTTCGTTCAGCCACGACAATTTTAAAGGTTGGCGGGTCGCAAGAGAAACGAGCTCCGAATGATCTGTGAAGACGATAGGATCACCACCATACTCCGAAAATCCCACTGGTGTTCCCTGCATTCCCTCGATGGTATCGAATGGAACTAGTTTATCATTGACACACGAGAAAATATTTCCATCGTCGTCGATGATCCATACACCAGAATTGCTATCGACAAAGAGAGAAGATCTTCGCGAGATCTTTAACGTTTTCTCACAAGAGATAAAGTGAAAACGATTCCCATCGAAACGAGTGAGACCGACGCTGGTGAGCACCCAGATGTTTTGTTTCTTATCGGCCGAAACGAAATACAGTTTGAAATCCTGTAACACGCCTTCGATCTCGACTGGAAATTTTTTGAAGTCGCGACCATCAAAACGATAAAGTAACTTGCTGGTGAGCGGCAGCACCCAAAGGTTGCCGTAAGGATCCTGCGTGATATCGATAACCTGGCTATGATGAAGGCCCTGCGGAAAGCCGTAATTGACGAAACTGAACTCCTGTGCGCGAAGCGACGAAACGAGAAGCATGCAGCAAATGATGAGTAAACGACCCGTCATACTTTGAGGAGACCAGAATGTAATCACCTTAAACGTCGTTTACGGGGAAATAGCTGATGGGCGGTCAAAAAAGTCCGATCAGTTTCTCTTTCCTTCCCTTGTTGATAGCATCCGACTTTTTGTTGACCTGGAGGCGTTTATAGATATTCCTGATGTGTGTTTTTGCGGTGTCCTTTGAAATATTCGCTTCACGCGCTATCTGCGTGTATGTCTTTCCTTCGGCAACCATACTTAAAATGTAAGACTCTCTCTTCGTGAGTGGATTGGTATGACTCAAATGAAAATCCTGCACGACAAGTCTCGCGATCTTGCTGCTCATGGGCGCACCTCCCCGTTCGATCTCTTCTAACGCTGAAAGTAACTCGGTGTAATTAGCGCCTTTTGTGATGTAACCCGACGCACCGGCCTTCAATGCTTCGAAGACTGACTGGCCATCGTCGTGCACGCTTACGACGATGATGTTGATGCGCGAATCGATTTTAAATATGGCGCGTGTTCCTTCGATTCCGCTCATCTGAGGAAGGCCAATGTCCATCATGATGATGTCGGGTTTCAGTTTCCGGATGGCCTTGATGGCATCTTCACAATTATCGAAGTCACCTACAACTTTGAACTTCGGTGTGGAGTTAACGATGGTTGTGTAAGCTTTGCGGATCGACTCGTCGTCGTCGACAATGAAGACTCGTTTTGCTAAGGGCATAGTTTTATATGTTCAAATGTATTGATGAGAGGGAAAATTTGAATCAGGCGAAAGGGGTGATGTTCGCAGAGGAAGAGAAGGTTATTTTTCTCACGGAAAACGCGGAAGACACTGAAACTTGCTCTACTAAAACAAAGATGGTACAAACCTTCCTCGCTTCACTGATGATGATAGTCCCTGCTGCGGAAGGGACTCATTCACTCGGCTCTTGCTGGTTGTGGATAAGGCAAACAATGTTGTGTCGATTGTTGATCTGGATGCAGGCAGGGAGGTCGCGCAGGTACCAACCGGGAAAAATCCTCATGAAGTGGCCGTTTCTCCGAATGGAAGATCGGCAGTCGTTTCCAACTATGGTTCACAAGAGCCGGGTAATTCATTGTCGGTGATCGATGTTGTGAATAAGAAGAATACGAAGACGATCGACCTTCGCGATTACAAACGACCACACGGATTGGAGTTCATTAACGACAATGAAGTCCTGGTGACGAGCGAGGCAACGAAGACATTATTGAAAGTGAATATCAAGTCGGGTAAGATTGTTGAGATTGCGAAGACAGAGCAGGTGACGAGTCACATGGTGGCCTATTCGAAAAGTGATCAACGAGCGTATGTGGCGAACATCAAGGACGGAACTGTGAGTGTGATCAATGTGGCTGCGAATAAATTCCTCAACCAGATCTATCTGAAACCAGGGATTGAAGGGATCGATGTATCGCCAGATGGAAAAGAACTTTGGGTTGCAAACAGTATTGGGGGAAGGAAAAGGTGAATTGATTCGCCGGCATAATTTGGTTCACTTCATTGCCAACGCCTTCGCTCCTTCTGGTGGCACCACAACGACCAGGTTACCGAGATCGTCGAACACGTAATACGTGCATGCGTAGACATTATTCCCGGCTTTTACCTTCCTGCAAATAGTCCTGTCAAGCTTATCTATGAACTCGATAACCTCGTGATTGTCTTCGTCTTTTGTGGTGTTTTTAAATATCGACCCGGACGTAAAGTAAGACCACGTAACTGTCTCATTTTCATAATTATAAGTGAATCTCATAACGGAGTCTGATGAGCTAATCAATTCATACTGATGACGTACAACATGCTCCATCTCAGGATGACTTACGTTGGGTTGCCACGCGGTTCCCGCCGAGCCTTGCTTGACAACACGATTCAACGGAGATCCTTCGAAAACAGTCCTGGAATAAGGGTCGAGATCGAATGGGATTGTGCCACTCGTCTGGCGATAAAAATTGGATTGTTCGGAGGCAGCGTCGTGCCGGATCCGACCATTGTCCTCCGTCGAAACGTAAGGCAAATACTTCGTCGATTCGCGCCCCGATTCGTCATACACGAAAGGTTGAATAACATCGTGATGTAATGGCGACATACGGATCCCGATGTTCTGCATCGGTCGGGCAAGTCCATCGAAGTACTGAATGTTTTCGCTTACCTCCTTCTCGGATTTGTCGTCAATACCGGCTGCCGATGTGAATTTCTTTTGAGGTTGTCGCGTGAGGATGTAGTTCTCGTTGACCCCGGACAGCTGACTATCGATCCTGATCGCGTCGGATGTTGCCTGCGTGCCGTGCTTCGTAACTCTGACCTGGTAATTGCCCGGAGCGGAGACTTTATAAGTTGGATCGTTTCCAAGAACATCACCGGATGTTGTTTGCCAGAGATATGAATCGTAGCTGCCGGTTTTAAGAGTAGCGATTCGTCCTTTGTAAACATACTTTTGATCAGTAGCGATAATGGGCTTATTGTATACTGTGACTGTCGCATTTTTCGTCTGACCTTTACATCCGTTGGTTGTCGGTGTGATCGAGTACACGACGGTACCATCAGATAAGCTGTTGGTTGTGAGTACCTGGGTTGACAAGACTCCGGTTGTGGAACCTTGTTGCAATGAAAGATCCGACGCACCAGTTACTCCCGTTGCTTTGGTCTTTACATCGATCGTTGAGAACGGCATATCGGCTGATGGGATCCCGAACACACCTCCTGAGAAAATAAATTTGTCGGATACCGGGATCGATGGAGTTTGTTTCACCGTGATCATTACCGGTGTGGACTGAAATGCTCCACACCGGTTGTCGGAAAGTTTAATACGAAAGCTTGTGTTGGTCGAGACACCAGTAAATGCGGGAGACGTTGGGGGATTGTTGTTTGCCCAGTTGGATGACGCTACACTGCAATCACCACTATTACAATACTGAAAAGTATAAGCGCTACCAGCTGGCTGTCGATCAAGCGATAAGATGATGCTAGCCGGCGCACAATAAGACAAAAGTGGAATTGGGTGGATCTGCCCTGCGTCATATTCGAGAACATCGTATGAGATCGGTGATGTCAATTTATCAATCCATGTTCTGCTTCCAACCGACAATGAATATCGGATCCTGAGATCTCCGTCACCGATCCAATTGACGGCCCATTCGACAGGAACACCGTTCTTCGAACTGAAGACGGAGATGCTTGTTGCTCCGCCTGTGACAATCACCTGTGTTTTCGTGATCGCAGATCCTCCGAAGGGCTCGATGCGGTATCTCATTAAGCTGCCGGTACAATGAGCTGTTGGTGCGACGGACGACTCATAAAAACTAACAGATGGTGGCGATAGAACATTGACCCGCCTGGTGGTGGACGATTTCGCTGAGCAACCCGTAGCGGTCGCGGTTACATCTACGGTGCCAACGAAGCTTGCCGGCCACTTAATGATCGTCTGCTGGGATGACGGGTTAGTGAACACCGTTTGATCTATGCTCCCGGAAATTGTCTGGACTACCGCCAGGCTCCAGGAATAGCTTACCGCATTCGCTAATGATGTAGTCGTTGTAGTTTGATCGCCGGAATAAATACTCTCGTCCAAGCCGGATATTGTTGGTTTACCAGATAACGGACTTCTCATATTGATGAGATCGCTAACGGCTCCCGAAGAACCATTGTCGCAATTGTACGTTGCACTTACGCTAATAGTCGCATGATAGCTGGTATAAGTAATCGTTACGCTTGTATAGCCCTTTGCAACCGCGGAATAATTATATCGGACCTCTCCCGCTGATGGAGTTGGCGAGATCTTCCAGCCGGATTGACTTGCTACACGCACGTTGGTGCACCCGGGAATTGACGGAAGACTAAAAGTTACCGGTTGACCTGCACATGGGTTTGTGTTGTCGATAGAAAAATGCAGCTGCGCATGCAAATCGAGTTCTATCCCGATCAATATGATGATCAGTAAAATTGTTCTCATAACTATTGATTTTTATAGTGATAGATGAATGTCTTTATTACATAGCCGGCATGGTCTTTTATGCATATCAGCCGGCCAAGGGCATCATAGAAATATCGTGTGACGAGATTATTCGGATCCGTGATGGTCGTGACACCAACACCGATCTTATAAGTGTAAGTAGTTATCAGAGAATTGACTGGATAGATCCGGACTTCATCGATCAGTCCTTCTGTTTCTCCAACTGTTGTTGGCTTGTCGATTGTCGTTTCCACCAACTGCCATGGCGAAGTCATCGATGTCTTCTTCCAGTAAGTCAGTTTAAAGCTCCCGGTTCCAGGCGGTTTTACTGAATAGGTACCTTTCCATGACTTCGTGCCGGTGAACGCGGAATCGGAAAAGTTTGCCGACTGGTCTTCGAAGGATGTGTGGAAAACCTGTGAGATCGACGCATTCTTTATCTCGGCGACGGGTTCGGTATTAGAGTATCCCCACAGGTATGCCATGTGGATGTTATTGCTTTTCGAAACATCCCTGGGATTCCCAGCCGCATCATAGTCGTTGTAGGTAACTCTCTTCTCGTATGAAGCATCGGGTGTGAACGAACCAATTATGCGATTGGACTTATTAAAGTTGATCTCCGCTAAAGGCTTCCTGAGTTTGAATGAATACAATACATCCGGTAAGGGCTTGTCAATCCTGAATTGTGTGAGCGTGCCCCTGATCACCAAACCGCTGCCTTTGCCGGCAGTTCGTTTGATCGTATACTTTTCAATCGGTGTGTTGATCACATTCTTTGCCTGCAACAATTTGATCCCTCCCGCTGTCGATGACATTGCTCCATAGTCGTGCGGGAAGATCATCTTATCGACATACTCAACGTCGTCCATGGTCTTCGTAACACTCGTAGCCTGAAGATGTCCCAGACCATCGTAATCATAGGTGGTAATGACGCTAGCCGGGTTTCTCCCATTTACATCGTAGTTGGAATTTACCGTTGTGGTCTTGATGCGGTTCGACGAGGTGAGAATTGGATAATGAGTGTACCCAACATACCATGTGGTTGTCGCCGAAATTGGCGCTTTGAGCAATTCGACTTTACTTGCCCGCGTGATGACGACATCGACCGGTGATTCGTAAGTATTGCGGGTGCTCAACACAAGTTTGCCATTGCTGTCGTAATCTTCTTCGCTCAAGAGATTTCCCTTCTCAAGATCCATCGGCGCCGGATACACAGGATAGTTATACCGTCGTCCTTCTGCTTCATAGTTGTAGGTGTTGCCTTTGAAATACGGTTCGTTGTTGAAATGATATGGATGCTCCGAAACATCATAGGTGAATATTTTAGATCCATTTCCCTTCTGCTCTTTCACCCACTCATACCCGATGTGATTCCCCTGCGTTGTGCGCATCGGAAGTATACCGTTCGACGACCAAAGCTGCTGGAACATCGCTCCCTCTATCGCTGGGACATCCAGGTTGGTGAACAAATACTGGATGCGGTAATAGTATTGAGGCTTCGAAAAAAGAACACCACCCGACGATGGATACGTGAAGATCCTTTCCTGGTCGGGCGATACTCCACAACCATCGGATGTAGTGATAGACTTGATCCGAAGGCCACCTATCTTTCTCAGCTCCGAAGTAATTGCCGGCTCATAGTTCGGATCACGGTCTGCCGCGATAAGAATGTTGAATGCTGCCGTAAACAGGTACATCGACTTATCAGCATTCACACCTTCGTAACGATAGGTCTTCGCGATATACTGACCCGGAGGAAACTGCAGGCTTACGGTGCGATTGATCTCACGGAAGCTCTGACCGGGCTGACCTCCATTATATATAGAGCAATTGGTCTCGCCTGCCGCACAATCGGCCAGGTACCCAAAATCATATCGGTACATAGGTTTTGATTCACCAACACGATAGATCTCGATTGCCGGTGAAATGTTGAACGCAGAATGATCCAGGTTATAAGTACCACCCGTCGGACTGCCGGTTCGGAACTTCAGGATGATGTTTTGAAACGTGCTACACTCCACCCCGCTCATAAGACAGGGATTTGGGAGCTCGGCGCCAATGATCGTTGCAAATGATACCGTCGAGAATGAACCGTTGCCCTTCGACGCCCATGAATCAGCTACATAATTTCTTCCGGGGTCGGGATGATCGACATTATCGAAAGGAGTTGCCGACGAATGAGATTCGTACGCGAATGTCGTGATGCCACCTGTGGGATATTTGATCGACTTCAATGTTCCGAGTTGAGTGTATCGATCGTTGGTTTGCCTTCGGTTCTTTCGTGGTGCGATCCAAAACGAGATCAAGCCGTTGTTCAGCACTTCATGATTATAATAACCCCAATGATCTTGCTGAAACGACATTCGTCGCGGCAACGGCTCGGAGACACCCATGAGATCTTTATCGACGTAACTAAATTTATATGGTGGAAGCGAGATCGTTCCGTCTCCGGAAGTTTCAGTAAGATTATCGAGACGCAGCCGGTTCATGTCGGTTGTGAATGTTGCTTTCATTGACGGCAGATCTTCAATGAACTTTGGAAAGAGACTGTTGCCGGGACTTCGAAAATATTCGTAGCCGAACAAGAACTTCCGGAGCGGCGATCCACCGATCGCGTTGATCTCGATTCGATCGAGTTGCCTTGTGGTCACTTTGTCTTTCTCTTCTCCGCCACCACTGTTCTCATAATTACCCAGGTCTTCACGTACCGTTTCGGCTTTAAATAAAATTTCTTCGGTGCCGGAATAGATGCGCGATAGTTTTACTCCATTCACTACGCTTCTCGAGATCATTTGTCCCGATAACGACAGGTACTCATCGCCACTCCAACATCTTTCAGGCGCGAGGTCATAGAACCCGAATGTATCAGGCACATATTCGAGATCGATATGCCTGCCCATGGGAGATTCTATTCTTGTGAGATACCACGACGATGGAGCAAGCACGACGGCAACCGACGCATTGTGGTTATATTGATTGAAGACCTGATTTCCGGTGTATTCGATCGCATTCGCCCCACCGAAATAATATCTCATGCCGTCGGGAGTAGTGAGTATGAACCCGATAAACGTCTCGCGTGTCTTGACACCCGATGGGTAATGAGGCATCGACAGGTTTCCGTATTGAACCTCAATTTTTACGTCTGACTTCGGAATGAAGAATGGCGTTCGGGTAATGGTATGGTTTACCGTATCGACATCGACCTTAAAAAAGAATTTTCCCGAATAGCTGCCAATGTTGAAGAAGAAAAGATCCGGCTCCGTGTCGCTATTGCCCGAAGCCGCGTCGAGCATCTTATTATAGGTAGCATAGGCGGGCAACGGTACGTTTGGTTCGAAACGCTCTACGTTCTCATAGCCTTTCGGTAACGTGAACCCATCGCGGTAATAGCCGGTGTGATAGGATCCGCCACCAGAGAAATAGGGAGGTGGTGGCACGTTGATCTTTCCGGGCAACGGACCTTCGTCTGGAACATGCTGTACCGAACGTGTGATCACACCACCCGCATTCAACGTCCACCCCAACCCTACCCACGACGCAACTTCTGCAACGCGAATGCCCGACGCATGATATAATAATGACACGGGCAACTTCACATCACCTTCTTTCAACTCATATAGTGGAATAGAAATGTTCGGAACACCTGTGTGATATCCAACAGGTATGTCGCCATACTTGCCAAGCGATGCCGCTTCGGGCGATGGAGGTATTACAGTCTTTAATTCATAAGAGTCGGCCGGAGGCTGACCAAATGTGAATGATATCACAAGACAACACAAGACAATTCCAACTGCTCTTTTCATACGCGTTTGTTTTTGTGTAAGCGAATTTAATTCGCGTGTGAGCGAAGTGTTAGAGAAATCAATCAAAGTTGATTATTGACGGTAAACCGTACATTTGTATGCGATGAATTTATCCAACGCATTCACCGAACGTCTTCGAATAAAATACGCGATCATACAAGCACCCATGCTCGGCGTATCAACACCCGAAATGGCAGCAGCAGTATCGAACGAAGGCGGACTCGGATCATTAGCAGTCGGTGGACTCTCACCCGACGCAACGCGATCACTCATCCGGAAAACAAAAAGTCTCACCAATAAACCATTCGCCGTAAATCTCTTCGTTCACGATGTGCCCTCGTATAACGATCCGGATCTCGAACCCATGCGACAGTTCATCATCACTCTCGCAAAGAAGAAAGGTTATCAACTTAGCACATCTGATCTATCGAACTTCACTTTATATACATACCGCGACCAGGCCGGGATCCTCATCGATGAGAAGATCAACATCGTGAGCTTTACTTTCGGATGTCCTGATGATCATTCAATAAAAAAATTCAAAGACAACAATTGCCTGTTGATCGGAACAGCAACTTGTTTACAGGAGGCACTGATCTTACAAGATCAAAAGATCGACATGATCACAGCGCAGGGTATCGAAGCTGGTGGACATCGCGGAACATTTCTCGATAACATTCCGCTTCCACACGTCGGATTGTTCTCATTGTTATCGCAGATGAATGAAAAGATCCAAGTCCCCTACATCGCCGCCGGCGGCATCAACAATGGCAACGGCATTAAAGCTGCGTTCGATCTCAGGGCAGTAGCCGCACAGGTAGGAACGGCGTTCATCGGCGCCGACGAAAGCGAAGCGATAGCGTCGTATAAAGAAAAAGTCAATAATGCTTTTGATACAGACTCATCATTGTAGAATTTAATAGCTAGACCCAGTTTTTATTTCCCCGGAATCTTTTTTACCCGGGATCAAAACCTCTACATGATCTGTGTTTCGATGTGTTTCCACTGCGGTATAATTTTCCCTGTAAGCAATTGCATTACATCAATCAATTAATCACCCATTAAACTTTTATATTATGCAATACATCGAGGTTAAAGATCCCAAAAGCGAAACACCAGTTAAGATTTGTTACGAGGATGTTGGCGAAGGTCAGCCGGTTGTGCTTATTCACGGATGGCCATCAAGTAAAGAAATGTGGGAATACCAGGTTAGCGACCTCGTCGAGGCCGGCAATCGTGTGATCACTTATGACCGAAGAGGATTCGGTATGTCATCGCGACCATGGAGTGGTTATGATTACGACACGCTCGCTGATGATCTGAAAGCATTGTTAGATCATCTCAATCTTGAACAGGTTACGTTAGTCGGATTTTCAATGGGCGGCGGTGAAGTTGTCCGTTATTTTAGCCGCCACCAGGGCGAACGCGTTGCGCGGGCTGTACTAATTTCCGCAGTAACACCATTCTTATTAAAGTCTAACAACAATCCCGAAGGAGTAGAACGTTCGATGATTGACGAGATGTACGCCAGCATCAAAGAAGACCGCATCAATTTTCTTGACGGCTTTGGTAAGACATTTTTTGGTGTCAACCTCATGAGCAAGCCTGTGAGCAATCCATACTTAGAATATTTTAGAATGCTCGCATCAGTAGCTTCGCCAAAAGCAACACTGGAATGCTTTAACTCTTTTTCGTTCACTGATTTTCGTAATGAGATGAGTCTTATCGATGTTCCAACCCTGATCATTCATGGTGACGCCGACAAGATCGTTCCACCTGCACCAACTTCATACCAGGCTGCGAAGCTTGTTCCCGACAATCACATTATTATTTATGATGGAGCACCGCATGGTCTTTTCATTACTGAAAGGGAGCGGCTGAACAAGGACCTGAATGAGTTTATCAAAGAGGCCGTAACCTCGTCTGTATATTAAAAAATAAAAGGGTGGCCGATTACAACCACCCTTTTTTAATTCCTATTCCAGGTCAAACCTGTCAAGGTTCATCACCTTACCCCACGCCGCCACAAAGTCATTCACAAACTTCTCGCGTGAATCGGTGCACCCGTAAACTTCAGCTACCGCACGAAGCTCCGAGTTAGAACCGAAGATCAGGTCGACACGTGTTCCAGTCCATTTTACAGAACCAGTCTTGCGATCGCGTCCGTCGAAATACTTTTGCTCGTCGGTTACACCAGACCATGTCGTTCCGAAATCCAAAAGGTTCACGAAGTAATCGTTACTCAAAACACCAGGGTTCTTCGTAAACACACCGTGCTTCGAATGATCGTAGTTCGTGTTCAACACACGCATACCACCAACAAGAACTGTGAGTTCAGGAGCAGTAAGTGTGAGCAACTGTGCTTTGTCGATCAATAAAGCCTCGGCAGAAGCAACGTGATGTGCTTTCAAATAATTTCTGAATCCATCTGCCGCCGGTTCGAGCAACTCGAATGATCCAACATCTGTCTGCTCTTGCGAAGCATCTGCACGACCAGGCGTAAACGGCACTTTCACATCGAAGCCGCCATCTTTCGCAGCCTTCTCGATAGCCGCACCACCACCGAGCACGATAAGATCGGCCAATGAAACCTGTTTGCCACCGGAAGCACTTGCGTTAAAATCTTTTTGAACACCTTCCAGTGCTTTCAAAACTTTCGCCAGTTGTTGGGGATCATTCACTTCCCAATCTTTTTGAGGAGCGAGACGAATGCGTGCACCGTTAGCACCTCCGCGTTTATCGGATCCGCGGAAAGTAGAAGCAGATGCCCACGCTGTCGATACAAGCTCCGATACAGAAAGTCCGGTTGCAAGGATCTTGCTCTTCAATGAATTGATGTCGTTATCATCGATCACTTTATATTTCACGGCAGGGATCGGGTCTTGCCACAACAATTCTTCGGCAGGAACTTCAGCACCGAGGTAACGGGCACGTGGCCCCATATCGCGGTGTGTTAACTTATACCATGCGCGCGCGAATGCATCGGCGAACTGATCGGGATTCTCGAAGAAACGACGTGAGATCTTTTCATAGATCGGATCGACTTTCAATGCAAGATCGGTTGTGAGCATCGTTGGCGCGTGACGTTTGTTCTTATCGTGTGCATCGGGCACTGCGTTAGATGCTGCACCGCCTTTTGGTTTCCACTGGTTAGCACCGCCGGGACTCTTCACTAATTCCCATTCGAAGCCGAAGAGGTTTTCGAAGAAGTTGTTACTCCACTTAATAGGTGTTGTTGTCCATGCACCTTCCAGGCCACTGGTAATTGTATCGCCACCATTTCCTTTGCCGAAAGTATTTTTCCAGCCGAGGCTCATTTCTTCTATAGTAGCACCTGCAGGTTCTGCATGAACATACTTGCCAGGATCTGCAGCACCGTGTGTCTTACCGAACGAGTGACCACCTGCGATCAACGCAACGGTCTCTTCATCGTTCATTGCCATGCGGCCGAATGTTTCGCGGATATCGCGAGCGGCAGCAACGGGATCGGGCTTACCGTTAGGTCCTTCAGGATTCACATAGATCAAACCCATCTGCACGGCACCGAGTGGCGCTTCGAGCTCGCGGCTCTTTGTGTAACGCTCGTCTCCTAACCACTTTGTTTCAGATCCCCAGTATACTTCTTCCTGTGGTTCCCACACATCTTCGCGACCACCGGCAAAACCGAATGTCTTGAAGCCCATCGACTCGAGAGCGCAGTTGCCCGCGAGCACCATGAGATCGGCCCACGAGAGTTTTCTGCCATACTTCTGCTTTACAGGCCAAAGCAACAAACGCGCTTTGTCGAGATTGGCGTTGTCGGGCCAGCTGTTGAGTGGTGCAAAACGCTGCATTCCGGCGCCGGCGCCGCCACGACCGTCGCCAACGCGATAGGTACCGGCAGAATGCCACGCCATGCGGATGAAGAACGGTCCGTAGTGGCCATAATCTGCCGGCCACCAGTCTTGCGACGCTGTCATCAGGTCGAAGATGTCTTTCTTCACTGTTTTGAGGTCGAGCGACTTGAATTCTTTAGCGTAGTTGAAGTCTTTTCCCATGGGGTTCGACAGCGAGGAATGCTGGCGAAGAATGCTGATCTTCAGTTGATTAGGCCACCAGTCGCGGTTCCTGGTCCCGCCGCCGGCTGTTTGCTTGAGGGCGCCGCTGTGGAATGGACATTGTGCGTCGCTGTCGTTTACGTTCAGCGATTTCTGATGGGTGGGAGTTTCTTTTTCCATGATATTAGAAAGTTGGTTGTGGACTTTAAGGCTGCTAATTTTAGCCAGAACCAGTTATAAATCAAATCGATTGTTTTTATTATAATATAAATAATATCTATCATGAAAAAGCTATTACTCCTGTTGATCATCATCGGCCCCAATCTTTACGCACAGCATTCTTTAGAAAAAGTCTGGAGCACAGACTCCACCAGTCTCAAAAATCCAGAGTCGGTGCTTTACGATTCGAAAGCAAAGATCCTCTTCGTTTCAAACATCGGTGAGTTTGGAAAAGACGGCGTCGGCTTCGTTAGCAAAGTAGGTTTGGACGGGAAGATCATCAAGAAGGATTGGGTAACGGGGTTGACTTCAACTAAAGGACTCGGCATGAACAAGAATACTTTGTATGCTGCCGAAAACACTGCGGTTGCCGTGATCGACATCGCTAAAGGAACGATCACGAAACGCATCACCATCGATGGCGCCGAAATGTTGAACGACATAACAGTCGATTCCAAAGGCATAGTTTACGTAAGTGATTCAAAGAAAGGAAAGATCCACAAGATCGAGAACGATAAACCTTCGGTATATCTCGAAAATGTAAATGGTATTAACGGACTCCTTTCAGTCGGAACCGACCTTTACATTCTCGCCGATGGCAAATTCTGGAAGGCAGACAGCAGCAAGAAATTAACTCAACTTGTTGAAGGCATCGAAGGCGGAGCAGATGGCATTGAAATGATCGGCAAAGGCGAGTTCCTTTTGACGGGCTGGGGCGGAACGATCTATTACGCAAAAGAAGATGGGACCAAACAAGTTCTTTCCGATACAAGAGATAAGAAAGTGAACGCCGCAGATCTTGGTTGGGATGGAGCGAGTAAGACGGCTTATATTCCGCAGATGACGAGCAACAGGGTTGTTGCATTCAAATTGAAATAATATTATTCTTTAAGAGCCGCCTTCTTTGCCCTTTCAAGAAGTCGCGGCTCTTCTATTTTATTACATAATTTCTCAAAAGAATCCCTCGGCCCCTTCCACTCCAACTCCTCCACTTTCTTAAACAACTTCGCATCCGTTCTGAGGGTCGCCAACTTCTTAAACAGAATTGCCTCCTCTATCCTGTCACCTAAAACATTTTTCGGAAACTTTTCGATAGGTCCATATTGATTCAATAATCTCGCAGCTCCCAGCTTACCTATTCCTTTAATACCTGGATATCCATCGGCGCTATCACCCACCAACGCAAGAAAGTCCGGTATCAACGAAGGGATCACACCAAACTTTATCTTCACTCCTTTCTCGTCGCGAATAACATTCGCTCTCCGGTCGATCTGCACAATGCGATCGTCTGTTACGCACTGCGCAAGATCTTTGTCGGGTGTCCAGATGCAGACTTTGAGAACACGTTTGTCTTTCGCAGCCAGGTATGCTGCCGAAGCCAGCGCATCGTCGGCTTCCAGCTCGACCATCGGCCACACGGCAACACCCATCGATTCTAATGCTTCTTCTAATGGTGTGAATTGTGCACGCAACACACGTTCAATACCAGCTCCTGTTTTATAGTCGGCCCATAAGTCGTTTCGAAAAGATTCAATGATATGATCTGTTGCCACGCCGATATGCGTTGCACCTTCTTCGATCATTTGTAATACACCGTGAAGAACTCCAACGGACGCACCGAATTTTTTGTCGTTGCCTTTATTGAACCTGCGTTGTCCGTAAAAGTGGCGGAAGAGCTCGTAGGTGCCGTCGATTAAGTGAACGATCATTCCCTACGCTTAGATGCCGTTGTACCATGCCCAACCGATGTCTTCACCGAAGTCGACATACTTCTCCGACACAACGATCTTTTGAATATACTTCACGCTCTTGTAACCGATCTGCCGCTCGATGCGCAAACGAACAGGCGCGCCGTGTTGTAAAGGCAATGTCTTTCCATTCATTCCGTAAGCGATAAGGGTCTGCGGATGAAATGCATCGATCATATCGAAGCTATCGATCCACTGATCGTATGTGTAGAACACAACATAACGTGCTGATGGAAGAATACCGGCATGTTGCAACAACGCACTCAAAGGAACGCCGGTCCATTCGGCAATAGCGGTCCATCCTTCTTCGCAAGTATGGCGTGTGATCTGCGTTCGTTGCGGAAACTTCTGAAGGTCGGCTACCGAATAAGAACCTGGTCTTTCAACTAGTCCTTCGATAGGAAGCCGCCAGTCTTCGAAAGAGTTATTCAAATGCTTCGCATAGTCTTCACTAAACTCCGAAGGATTGACGGTTCCTGTTGCAGGAAACGAAGAGATGTCGGCGTACGAATATTCTTTCGCGAGCGACTGGCCCGGAAGTAACGCACGATGCGCGACATAAGTAAGGTTGTCGCCCATTCGAAGGATGCTTCCATACGTTGGCGGCAATGGCTTCGCAGTGCAGCCCGGAAGCATCAACGCACCGAGTGACGACAACCCGGTGGCAATCGCTTTTCGTCGTGATATCAGTCGTGATCTTTTCATATCATCTTCCAATAGTCATTGCCCTGAGTTGTTGTTTGAAACCGGAAAGTATCACCATGATGAAATGAACAATAAGGAATAGTTCCAATGTTACCGAAGCAAAGAAGTGTACGGTACGAGCCGATTGCATCCCACCAAAGATCTTCAGCAGGAAAGGAACCGCTGCAGTGATCGCGGGCGACATCGTAAGCCCGGTGATGATCATAAGCGGGAACAAAAAGAAGATCACGAACATGTAAGACAATCGCTGGAGTAAATTGTATTGTGACGATGCTACCGGTCGCGATTTAATATGAGTTATAAAATCTCTGAGGATCGCTTGTGGCGAGATCTCTCGGAGCGTTGGGAGGATTCTCTTGCGGAAATGTCCCGTGAAGATTCCCGTGATCAAATACAACACACCTGTAATTACCAGTAGCCAGGCCGAAAGAAAATGAAGACTTCGTCCCCAGCCGTTTTGATTAAAGATCCGGTATGTTCTGCTTGCGCTAACGATGGCCTTGTTGTCGTCGAAAAAAGCAATGCGCTTATCGTACCCATTGTGTTTATAATTCCTGCTGATCGGAAGCTCGAGCAATGCCGGTGTGAGGTCGTTGCCCACTTCGCCCCAATAGAGTCGCGGGTGCACCATCAGGATCTCTATGCCTGTAAATACAAGGCTGAAGAAAGTGAGTGTGATGATCCAGTGAGAGAGGCGTACCCAGACAGAGTGACGTTGCATACATAAATCTACGAGAAGGTTTCGTTACATCCACATTGGGCTTAAAGTGGCATTAAAGTTTAGGCCTATATGTCCCTTCGCACTCGTTTGTAGTGTGATATTGCACAAATAACGCTCTGAACCATCTATATCTGCCGTTCGTTAGAGCTACCATTGTCCTTTCCTCACTTGTCTGTAAAATTGGCATTGTTTAAGTTTGCGCCCGCGATGAAGAGAGTTGTAATTGGCTTTTTTCTTTTCCTGTTGCTTTTCCTCTCCGGTGGATACACTCAGCTGTATGCCCACGGAGTACAGGACCGCGCAAACTACATCCCGGTTAAGTTCCTGACGCCGGTCCATCCCGTTACTGATAAGAGACTTTATAATATAGATGCAACTACGATTGAAGAACAGGACGACAATACCAGTGCGTCGAGGAGACTCCTCGACTGTCGCCCGGTTCTTTATACCCCCTCGTATTTTGTCGACTATACTATAATGAGCCTGGAGTCGAGCAGGCCCTCACCGAGTACCCCCTCCTCACGGTGTTTTGTACTGCTCAGGGTGTTTAGAATTTGATTCTATTCAATCCGATCCGGCTCTCTGAGTCACACGTAGCATCTGTATCGCAAACAGATCTACTAAATCATTTATTTGAAAGGTACTATACACTTTAATTTTATTATGCGGAAAGTATTATTGTCGGTTACCCTGTTTGCAGTTCTCCTCACAACAGGTTGTTCTCATCATGGTGAAGGTGAGGGAGAAGAGCAGGTTAATTTCTCAGTCACAAGTCCTCTGAAGCGCGACACCACAACCATACGCGAATACGTATGCCAGATCCGCGCCATCCAGCACATCGAACTCCGTGCGTTGGAAAGAGGGTATCTCGAAAAGATCTATGTAGACGAAGGTCAGTTTGTAAAACAAGGACAGCAGATGTTCCAGATCATGCCTTTGTTGTACAACGCTGAGTTGCAAAAGGCGCAAGCCGAAGCCAACTTCGCCGAAGTCGAATACAGAACTACAAAAGCTCTTGCCGATAGCAACGTGGTATCGCCCAACGAGCTTGCTTTAGCCAAAGCTAAAATTGATAAAGCCAATGCAGAGCTCTCGCTCGCAAAAGTGCATCTCGGTTTCACCGACATCAGGGCTCCCTTCAGTGGCATCATGGACCGCTTCTATGCACGGCAGGGAAGCTTGCTGGAAGAAGGCGATCTTCTTACAGTGCTTGCTGACAACAGCAAGATGTGGGTTTACTTCAACGTGCCCGAAGCCGAATACCTGAACTACAAGATGGCGTTGAAGCACGACAGTATCATGAACGTCCAATTGATGATGGCCAACCAGCAGTTGTTCCCTTACAAAGGTGTGGTGGAAACAATAGAGGCCGACTTCAACAACGAAACAGGTAACATCGCCTTCCGTGCTACGTTCCCGAATCCTAAAGCGCTGTTGAGACACGGCGAAACAGGTAACGTGGAGATGATCGTTCCTTATAAGAACGCTCTCATCATTCCTCAAAAGGCAACATTCGAAGTTCTCGAAAAGAAATACGTGTTCGTGATAGATAAAGACAACGTAGTTCACCAGAGAGAAATCAACATAGCTGCCGAAATGCCCGACCTGTATGTGATCAAAGACGGGATAACTGCCAACGACAAGATCATGCTCGAAGGGATCCGGAAGGTGCGCGACAACGACAAGATCGAGAAGTTCACTTACGAGGATCCCAGGGAAGTGATGAAGCACCTGAATGTGTACGTTGAGTAATCACACAACCTAGAAAGCAACAAAATGTTTAATATATTCTTAAAGCGACCGGTACTTGCTATTGTGTTCTCGCTGGTGATCATCTTCATGGGTGTCCTGGCGATCTCAACGCTGCCAACGTCGCAGTTTCCTTCTATCGCACCACCGGTGGTAATGGTGTCGGCATCGTATCCCGGTGCCAGCGCGAAAACACTTACGGAGTCCGTTATCATTCCCCTCGAACAGGCCATCAACGGTGCGTGGGGTATGCGTTATATGTCGTCCGATGCAACATCCGCTGGTGAAGCAAACGTGCAGGTGATCTTCGAGCCGGGTACCGACATCAACCAGGCGTTGGTGCAGGTGTCCAACCGTGTTGAACAGGTGCGGAACAGGCTTCCAATACTTGTACAACGCGAAGGTGTGATCATCACGCCTGTGATCCCTTCCATGCTCATGTATGTGAACCTTTATAGTACGGACAAGAACGCCAACATGAAGTTCTTGTTCAACTATGCCGGTGTAACAATGATCCCTGAAATTCAACGTCTGAACGGTATCGGCCAGGCCCGGATCCTCGGCAGCCGCCAGTATGCGATGCGTGTGTGGCTGAACCCCGAGCGCATGAGAGCTTACTCTATTTCGCCCGACGAGGTAATGGATGCTCTTGGCAATCAAAGTATCATCGGAAAGCCAGGTCGTATCGGCCGTGGTGATGCGAGTCGTGCTGAAGCGCTTGAGTATGTGTTAGCCTACTCCGACCGTTACAACGATCCGGCTCAATATGAAAATGTAATTATCAAAGCCAATCCGAACGGAGAGTTGCTTCGCCTAAAAGATATCGCGAAGGTCGTGTTGGGTAGTGAGTACTATGATATCTACTCTAACATCAATGGATATCCCTCGGCTGCGATCGTGTTGAAACAGACTTACGGAAGTAATGCCAGCGCCGTGATCGAAAACGTTAAGAAGAAGCTCGAAGAACTGAAGACGGACTTCCCTCCCGGCATGAACTACGAGATCAGTTACGACGTATCGGCGTTCCTCGATGCATCAACAGAAAACGTTATTCACACACTGCGCGATGCCTTCATCCTTGTAGCGTTGGTGGTGTTCATATTCCTTGGCGACTGGCGATCGACTTTGATCCCTACACTCGCCGTACCTATCTCTTTGATCGGTGCATTTATATTCATGCAGGCATTCGGTCTTACGATCAACATGATCACACTCTTTGCCATCGTATTGGCGATCGGTATTGTGGTCGACGATGCCATTGTGGTGGTGGAAGCCGTGCACGCCAAGATGCACGAAGAGCACCTATCGCCATATAAAGCCGTTCAGAAAGTTCTTGGTGAGATCAGTGGTGCCGTTATCGCGATCACATTGTTGATGACAGCGGTGTTCGTTCCAATCGCGTTCATGTCGGGACCTGTCGGTGTATTCTATCGCCAGTTCTCAATTACAATGGCGAGCTCTATCATTCTCTCAGGTCTCGTGGCCCTTACACTGACACCAGTGCTTTGCGCGATGATCCTGAAGAACACACACGGCAAGCCAAGGAAACGGAACCTCTTCAACAGGTTTATCGACGGCTTCAACCGCGGATTTGAAAAAGTTACCGACAAGTATGTAGCTGTGTTGAATAGGATCGCCCATCGCAGGTGGATCACAATTGGGCTGTGGTTGTTCTTCGGTGCCGGTATCATATTGATCGCCAGCAACCTTCCTTCGGGCTTCATCCCAAGTGAAGACCAGGGTATGATCTACGCCATCGTGCAAACACCTCCCGGCTCTACGCTGGAGCGTACGAACTCGTTGTCGCTGGAATTGCAGAAGGAGATCATGGAAGTTGAAGGCATCCAGTCAGTATCATCGATCGCTGGTTACGAAGTGCTTACAGAAGGTCGCGGATCTAACGCCGCTACCTGTTTGATCAACTTGAAGCCATGGTCGGATCGTGAGAACGGTGTACAGGATATCATCTTGGAGCTTGAAGAGAAAGCGAAAGCATTCCCTGGCGCTACGATCGAATTCTTCGACCCGCCTGCGGTTCCTGGTTTCGGTGCTGCCGGTGGTTTCGCACTCCAGTTATTGGATAAAAATCCCGACGGTACTTATGACGATCTTGAAAGAGTGAAGAACGAATTCATGGAAGCTCTCGAAAAACGTAAAGAGCTTACGGGTCTGTTCACATTCTTCAGCTCTAACTATCCCCAGTACGAAATAGAGATCGACAACCAGCTTGCCATGCAGAAAGGCGTATCGATCGGTAACGCGATGAACACACTTTCGATCTTCGTGGGTAGTACATACGAACTCGGTTTCATCAAGTATCAGCGCTTCTTTAAGGTGTTCGTGCAGGCCGATCCAAGTTTCAGAAAGGTACCTTCCGATATCATGAACCTCTGGGTTAAGAATGATCGCGGAGAGATGGTGCCGTTCTCGGCATTCATGAAGCTGAAGAAACAACAGGGAGCTAATGAGATCAACCGCTTCAATATGTACAACACAGCGGCAATTCGGGGAGGTCCCTCGAAAGGCTATAGCTCCGGTGAAGCTATTGCGGCCGTTCAAGAGGTTGCTGCTAAAATATTACCACGTGGTTTCGATATCGACTGGGCCGCTCTTTCATATGATGAAGTGAGACGCGGTAACGAAGCAATCTACATATTCCTCATCGTGTTGGCGTTCGTGTACCTCGTACTCGCAGCGCAGTATGAAAGCTTTATCATCCCGTTGGCGGTTGTGCTTTCACTTCCCGCCGGTGTGTTTGGTTCATTCATGCTCATCAAGTCGATGGGTCTCGCCAACGACATTTACGCGCAGGTAGGTCTTATCATGCTCGTGGGTCTGTTGGGTAAGAACGCCGTGTTGATCGTGGAGTTTGCCATGCAGAAACACAGGCAGGGTGCAACAGTGCTCGACGCTGCTATCGAAGGTGCGCGGGTTCGCTTCCGCCCTATCCTTATGACGTCGTTCGCGTTCATTGCCGGTTTGATCCCGCTTGTGCTTGCGCACGGCGCGGGTGCCATCGGTAACCGCACCATCGGATCTTCTGCCCTTGGAGGTATGCTCTTCGGAACAGTATTCGGAGTTATTATTGTACCCGGTTTGTATTACATCTTCGGCACTATGGCCGAAGGACGTAAACTGATCAGGGACGAGGACGAAGATTCATTAACTGAAGACCTCGTTCACAAAATGGACGATTTCCCACAAACCGATGAAAGCGACGAGCATGCGCATTAATATATTAAAATACGCAGCAATAGGCCTAGGACTCGCCTGTTTCGCGATGACGTACACAAGCTGTACGCTACCCCAGTCATTAACAGTTCACACGAAGGAGAGTAAGAAAACACCTGCGAACTATACTTACTATACCTCGCAGGATTCGGTGAACACTGGAAAGATCAACTGGAAAGAATTCTTTACTGATCCTAATCTCGCTGCCCTCATCGACACAGCTCTTGGCAGAAACCAGGAGTTGAACATCATGAGACAGGAGATCACCATCAGGCAGAACGAGATCAGGGCACGCAAAGGGGAATACCTTCCCTTCGTAGGTTTTGGTGCCGATGCAGGTATTGAGAAAACCGCGAAGTACACACCGATGGGTGCCGTTGAAGAGCAGCTTTCTACTGAAAAGGGAAGTTTCTCCGACCCTCTCGGAATGTACGGTATCGGACTCAACGCATCATGGGAGCTCGACGTCTGGAGAAAACTTCGCAATGCGAAGAAGTCTGCAGTTTATCGTTATCTCGGATCTGTTGAAGGAAGAAACTTCGCAGTGACGAACCTCGTGCGCGAGATCGCTAACTCTTACTATGAGCTGTTGGCGTTGGATGCTCAGCTGCAGATCCTTGTTCAAAACATCGAGATCCAGACGAATGCGTTGGAGATCGTGAGGATGGAAAAAATAGCTGCACGTGTTACGGAGCTTGCTGTTCGTAAGTTCGAAGCGGAAGTGTTGAAGAACAGGAGCCGCATCTATTACATCCGCCAGAGCATTATCGAAACGGAGAACCGTATCAACTTCCTCGTTGGTCGTTATCCGCAGCCCATCCCGAGAACTACAGAGACTTTCCTCAAGATGCAGCCTGATTCGATACACGCAGGTCTTCCATCACAGCTGTTGTTGAACCGTCCTGATATCAGGCAGGCAGAGAACAACCTTGCAGCTTCGAAGATCGATGTTACTGTTGCGAGAGCACAGTTCTATCCTTCATTGAGGATCACGGCAGGTGTTGGATACCAGGCTTTCAAAGCACAGTATCTCATCAACCCCAATTCGTTGCTGTATGGAATAGCCGGCGACCTCATGGCTCCGCTGGTAAACAGGAATGCGCTGAAGGCTCAATACTATTCGGCATCTGCAACACAGATCCAGAATGTGTATGACTACGAGCGAACACTGTTGAATGCTTACATCGAAGTCGCGAACCAGGTTTCGAACATCAGTAATCTTAAACAAAGCTTCGAGTTGAAAGAAAGACAGGTGCAGGCTCTTACGCAGTCTATCACGATCTCCACTGGTCTCTTCCGTAACGCGAGAGCAGACTATATGGAAGTTTTGATGACACAACGCGACGCGCTGGAAGCACGATTCGAGCTTGTAGATACCAAGCTGCAGCAGATGAATGCCATGGTGAACATCTACCAGGCACTCGGCGGCGGTTGGAATTGATTTGTTTTGTTAGTTAAGTGATAATGACCCCGTGGCACGTGCTGCGGGGTTCTTTATTTTAGAGGCTGTTGCGCAGAGTTACGCAGAGGTCTCACAGAGTTGCACAGAGGTGTCTTTTCCTCTGTGAAGCTCTGCGCTGCCTCTGTGTAACTCTGCGTAATAGCTTGCCTTTTTGTATTTTGGTGTAATGAAAACCATCCTCACTCTACTCGTCGCCATCGCATTTTTTATAAATGGCAATGCCCAATCCTCCATTACCGTTTCCGGTGAAGTGAAGAAGCAATTAAAACTCACACTGGGTGACCTTGCGAAGTATCCTCAAACAGAAGTGAAGGCAAAAGATAAAGAAGGAAAAGAACACATGTTCAAAGGCGTTGCATTGTCAGTTGTGCTCGACTCTGCGGGGGTAACGCTTGGCAAAAACCTGCGCGGCGAAAATCTTGCGAAGTATGTACTTATCACAGCGGCGGATAAATACACTGTAGTTTATGCGCTTGCCGAAATAGACCCGGAGTTTGCATCGAACACCGTATTGCTTTGCACACATGTCGATGGAAATCTCTTACCAAAAGGAGAAGGACCGTTTCGGTTGGTTAATCCGATTGATAAGAGACCAGCAAGGTGGATTAGAGAGATTGTTTCGATAAAAGTAGGCCTTGCAAAGAACTAACTTACAGCGTTGCTTGCACAATCTGTTCTATATTCAACTTCCTCATTTGCATAAACGCCTTCGCAGCTTTCCCTGCTTTGTCCGGATCGCTCATGAGCTTGGTGAGCACCACAGGAATGATCTGCCACGACACGCCAAACCTGTCTTTCAACCATCCGCACATACTTTCTTCGCCGCCACTTTCCGTTAAACGATTCCAGTAATAATCGATCTCATCCTGGTCTTCGCAGTGAATGGTGAGCGAAACACCTTCGGTGAAACTGAATTTATGATCGCCTGCGCTTTCCATCAGCATGAGCTTATAATAGTCGCCCAGCTTCATCTGTGCATGCTGCACCTTTCCCTCCTGCTCCGGCTGCATGCCCGCACCCCAACGCATAATGCCATCGACCTTCGAATTCTTAAAGATTGTTGAATAAAGTTCGATCGCTTCGTCAACGCGGCCGTATTGCTTGCCGGTAAACATCATGGCGGGCGTGATCTTCTGACCAACATCACTCAGCTTTCCTAAACCGAATTGCCACGACACACCAAATTTGTCGGCAACCCAGCCGTACTTCTCGCTCCACGGGTATTTGTCGAGCGGCATCATAATCTTGCCTTCTTTCGTGAATGCATTCCAAATGCGATCGATCTCGTCGGCAGTTTCGCATACATAGTAAAACGAGATCGAAGCATTGGGCTTGAACATCGGGCCGCCGTCGAGCAGCGTGATGCTCTGACCAGCAACATCGATACCAGTAACGATCGGTGACTGCGAAGTGACTTTCGCGTTGGAAAAGACGGAACAATATAGCATTGCCGCTTCTTTTGCCTGGTTGTTATACCAGATGCATGGGGTTATTTTTTCTTTCATGAAATAAAGCTCGTTAGCATTTTATACTAAGCATAGAACAAAACCGACATCATCTACTTTAATCCTTCTTTTAAATAAATATTTGGCGTTGTGCGGGCAAATTCTTTAAAAGAACGAATAAAATGACTCTGGTCTGCGAAGCCATTCGCGTAAGCGAGATCGGTAAGAGAATGAAAATCGTTGGAACGAAGTTGCGAAAACGACGACTGGAACTGACAGATCCGCCGGTACTGACCAGCCGTAATGCCTACATATTTCTTGAAGATCCGCTGAAACGTTCTCTCACTCAATTTCAGCTTTTTTATAATGCCTGGTAAGATCGCGGTCGAAGGATCGAGCATGATCTGGTCGGTCGCGTATTTAATGATCTCACAGTTGCGATTAAGCTTACTGATTAGCATGTCGTCAATAGTGTTGAAATCAACCGTACCAAGATCAACCACGTCTATCTTTTTTGCATCGAGATTAAAGAGAGCTGCCGCCACGAAGGGCTTAAAGAAATAAGAAATGATGTGAGTCTGTTCACCGATCTCCCACCGGTCTGTCGGCACCGATTTTCCGAACAATGTAAGCTTGCCGTCTTTATAGAACAGCGCCGCTATTCCGTTGGTAACAAGCGGCGGACTCATCGGATCTGGTTCAGAGTAGCCCTCAATCACCAAAACCGTCCGGACATAATCCGAAAGCAGCGGATGAGGCTTTTGATACCAATGCTTCATCCTCCAAATTAAAAATTATTCGTCGTGGTTGATATAGCCGTACCGGATCAGTTCGCTCGTCTCCCGGATTTCTACGGTTCTTGCGTTGTACATGCAATAGATCCGGTCGGAGCACGCAGTGACATGCCTGTACATATGGTCGGTGAGCAACAGGCCTTTTTCTTTTTTCACTTCTTTCATGATCTCCAACGCCCTTTCGATCATTACCGGCGACAATCCCGAGAACGGCTCGTCGAGCAGGCTGAATTTGGACTTCGAAAAAAGTACAAGCAACAATTCAAGAAACCTGCGTTCGCCACCCGACAATTGATCAGGTCTTTGGTCGAGCATCGCGACCTTGTCCGGCGCTGCTTCTTTCACTCTCGACAGGTCGATCTTAAACAATTGCATTGCCTTACCAATGGTGATTTGCGAAGGCCCCATATCGGATTGAGGCAACATTGTTACGTTCGAATCTAAATAACCATTGGCGATCCAATTACCGTTGACGCGAATCGATTTATGTTCTGCTGCTCCTATTCCGAAGATTGTTTTCAACAATGTAGACTTGCCGCTGCCGTTTCTGCCAAGAAGGCCAACGATCTCATTTTGCCCGCAACGGATGTATGCGTTCGAAAGCACGGTGCGTTCGTCGTATCGAACAATGATGCTATCGGCTTCCAGTATATTGCTCATCACCTGGTAAAATAAATAACTAACATCTCAATAATGAAGATCAATGAGTCTATGACAACAACGCTGGTGTAGAGCTGCCTTTCGCCCACACCAAGGTTCATAAAGAAAAATATAACCTTTCGATTAAAGAGATAGGTGTAGCCGATGAGTATCAGCGACGTGATCAGCTTCATCCAGAACAATAGTAAGAACCCTGAAAGAGATGCTGTTGTGTAAGCAACAACGCATGCAATAACGGAGATGGTGTTCGCAGGGAAAGCGATTGTTGTTCGGTAGGCGTAGAGAAATCTCATGGGCTTAGGCCGCAGCATTACTCAATTTCCATGCCTGTTCAAAAATTTCTCTTATTGCTGTAAATTCGGGAAATTTCGATATGCAGGTTTACATCACCCAACTCATCTACATCCAACAGGGCCAGGAGAAAGTATTCGACCAGTTTGAATCAGTAGCCATACCGATCATCTCCAAATACAACGGGCGCATGTTGCTTCGGGTACGACCCAACGAATCGGCATTCATAGAAACCGACATGGAGAAGCCTTATGAAATTCATTTGGTGGAATTCGATTCGGAACAAGATTTCAGGAACTTTATGAAAGACGAAGAGCGAAAGAAATTTCTTCATCTGAAAGAGCAATCAATAAAAGCATCAGTATTATATCAAGGCACTAAACTATCATGAAAAAAATTGTAAAGATCATCTTGTGGTCACTCGCGGGACTCCTCCTCGCATTCGTCCTCTTCGTAGCCTTCTTCTTTTATAAAGTCCGTTACGGACTTCCCATTTACGAAACCGAGATACCAGCCATAACCTTCCCGCAAGATCAAAAAGCCGTTCTCCTGTTTTCGAAATCCACCGGCTTCCGTCACAGCGAGTCGATCGACGCCGGCAAGGCCGTGTTCGCAGAGATGGCAGCAAAGAACAACTGGTTTCTATACAGCACCGAAGATGGCGGCGTCTTCAATGCCGACCAGCTCAGTAAGTTCGACGTAGTGATCTTCAACAACTCGACAGGCAAGCTTTTAAACGACGACCAAAAGCTGGTCCTCGCCAACTACGTTGAAGGAGGCGGCAGCCTGATGGCCATCCACGGTGCCGGCGACAACTCACACAGCGATTTTCCATGGTATGTCAACAACGTTCCCGGTGCGGAGTTCTCGCATCACGCGCTCGACCCACACCTGCAGGAAACGACAGTCACCCTCAACCCTGTTCCGGATAGCCTTATGGTGGAAGGGCTGCCGCAAAGTTTCAAGCACACCGACGAGTGGTATGTGTTCCTGGACAATCCCCGGAACAAGGGCTTCAACATCATTTACTCGATCGATGGAGAGAGCATCATCCCTAATGGGAATCTCCTTTGGATCAGCGACAAGAATTTCGGGATGGGAAAAGATCACCCGGTGGCCTGGTACAAGCAAACCGGCGAGGGCCGCACCTTTTACACATCCATGGGCCACGACAGCACCGCCTGGAAACAGGAAGGGTTCGTTAAGATGCTGGAGGATGCGATAAAGACAAAATGATATTTTAACAACTCATTTTCACTTCAGCGTACTCAGAAGCTCTTTATACTTCGCATCGTCCTTCATCGGTGCGAAGTCAGGCTCTCTTGTAAGGTCGCGGCTTTTAAGTCCGTCGTACTTACTTGCTTCCTTTAGGTACTTCAACGCATCACTATACTTTTCTTGTCGCGCGACAATTCGTGCGAGTAGTATGTGGCTTTGTGCCCAATGCTTTTGATTTTTTTCCCCGAGCGTTATCGCTTTAGCAATCATTGCTTTTGCGTTTGTATAGTCTTCCAGCAAAATGTACCATTTAGCGATCGTGTTATATTCCGTTTCATCCGGTTTGTAACCGGATGAAATCGCTCGCCGTATTGTCTCAGTAGCCATTGCATGATCATCTCGCAGTGCATAATAGAATGCCATCTGGGAAATAGCCTCGTTACGATCTTCGCCTTCACTCATCTCTTCAGCATTCGACAGGAAATAAATAACGGAATCGAGGCTGGTCGTGTCTTTATCGAAATAAAACTGCCCGAGATAGAAATAGACGGTGCTCTTCATGTCGGAATTCATCGCGCGGGCCTTGTGCAGGTAATACAATGCTGAATCGGTTTGATCCTCGTGTTTCTTAAGATAGATAGCGTAGTCTGTATAAGTCTCGGCTGATGGAGACAACTTCATGGCCTTTTGTCTGTTTGGCTTGATCAACGGCGACGTAAAATCCTGCAGTTCGTAAAGACTAGCGAGAGATTGGTAGTATGCAGATGCCGTTGGTTCTTTCTTTATCTGATCCAGGTAAGCTTCTATTGCTTTGTCCCGATACTCGTCTGCCTTTTCGGGTTCGTCACGTTCTATCCACAGATCCATAACTTCCCTGAACTGACCGCCTGCACCAGCAAATCCTTTCATCTTATCGAAGACAGAGTCGGCTTTGAACGGTTCCTTATTGATGCCATCAAGAAAAGAGATCCCGATGTTGTAATAGTAAATAGCTGCGGATGATGGATCAACTTCTAATGCTTTTTCATAGTAAAAAAATCCTTTCTTATAATCGGGCTTCTTAAGATTGGTGTAGAAATTTCCAATGTTGTTGTAAATGTGACCGTAGTCGGGATCAATTGCCAGCGCTGCTTCGTAATACTTCAGTGCATCCTTAGGCTTATTCGTTGCATCGGACAGGGTGCCTAAATTATTCAATGGATACGACCATTTTGGTGCAGCCTGCGATGCCTTCAGGTAATAATATTTTGCTGAATCGTAATTTCCCCTGGTGTAATGGACATTACCCATGCTATTCAATACATACGCAGCATCGGGCTCGAGCCTCAACGACGCTCTTAGTTTCGTTAGCCCGAACTGGGCTTCTTCAAGTGTCGATTTCTCGCCGTGGCAAATACAAGAGAGAAAACCATTTTCGAGGAACAACTGTCTCGCAAGAAGCGTATTGTGCCGGATGTCGGATGCAGGCAAAAGATCAACCGCCGTTTTCATTTCAACACTCGCCTTCTCAACATCGATTTCTCTAAGGGTCTTGTCGTTCACCATATACCTGTTGATCTGGGTTTGAGCACTGGACTCAAGCGCAGAGACCAGGGCACGACGAAGGTCACCAACGTAGTCCTGATTTGATTTATTCTCCGCTTCTATCAAACGATAATAATGCAGTGCACTTTCGCCCGGCGGATTAACAAGAGCTTTGGTATTCAATGCATCGCGGAAGCGACGATACCATACCATGGTTTTCTCGGAAACGGTATCATTAACGGTCGCCGATCTGGAGGCCAGGATCACATTGCTCTTTCCATCGATGTGCCTGTCAGCTTTCACCAACGCGAGCTCCGTTGCATTTACTTTACTGAGTTTCAACTGAAGGTTGCCCGACACTATCGGGTTCTGCTTCTCTTCGGTGGCCGACGGGACCTCGTTCGACAAATACAGGTTGAGTTCACGTAAAGAGATCGTACCATCGTTGTTACTGTCGGCCAATCCTTTCAATCCACCGATAAGATGATAGGTGAATACACCATGACCTCCGCCCCACAACTCTCCTTCCGCCGACTTTTCGCCGGGTTGAGACGACAGTATCTTCACGATCCCTGCCCACTGTTCTTGCAGCGTGGCCGTGGTCTGCGATTGACCTTCATCGCCACCTGCCAGTTTACCGGCTCGACATGCATCCGTGATCAGTAAAACATTCGCATGATTTTTTGTGACAAGCGTCTCCAGGTAGTCATGAATGTCCATGATCTTAATCGTACCACCGGCCTGGTAACCAGCGCGAGGTGAATCGTGTGCGAGAAGAAAACCTCGTTGACGTACTGTTTTTGTTTCAACATCTCCGTGGCCGGCGAAGTAAATGATAACGCGATCATTCCTTTCGCTCTCAAGCAGCCAGTCGAGGCCTGCATAGATCTCGGCAGCGGTAGCGCGCCTGTTTAGCAACAACTTCACATTCGATGTATCCGCACCTCCGCCGGTAGGCGATATAAGGAGTTTATAAAATGACAGGGCATCGTCGTCGGCATAAACAAGCTGCGCATCTTTCGGCAGCTCACGATACTCCGACACGCCCACGATGAGCGCCCTTATTTTTCCTGGCGACTTTTCGTTGCCGGGTGGCTGGATAAAAATATCGTCGAGTAATTCGAGCGGTGTCTGCTGGGCGAATGTGGGGAGCGCCAGTATCACCGCCAGGGTTGAGGCGAGGATTCTTAACATAGGTGAAGAGGTATATTAAATATACAGAATCCCTCTTCGCTGGTTGCAAATCCCAAAAAAGTAACGCTTTTGGCAGTCCATTTACCCTTGTTGGCAGGTCTGTGCAGCGAAAACCGCGAATATTTACTCGTGGGTGCTGCGTCCTGTTATGGGGCGCTAATGGGGACAGCCACTGTAGCAATAAGCGCAGCACCCTTAACAAGCTTCACCGGGAAGATTGTCTAAATTTGATCAGACAGTCATAACCCAAACAGTATGAGCGACCTCAGGAAAGAAGACATCAAACAGGAAGTGTTTGACCTTTACGATGCCTACGCCCACAATCGCATCGACAGGCGTGAGTTTGCCCAGAAGCTCTCGACGTATGCCGTCGGTGGTGTAACGGTGACCGCGCTGATGAGCTTCCTGATGCCAGACTACCAGGGACAGGTGCAGATCCCGATCGACGATCCACGACTGAAGACAGAGACGGTCACGTACAATTCGCCCAAAGGTGGTGGTGAAATAAAAGCACAGCTCTCGAAACCAGTCGATGCCAGGGGCAAGCTCGGTGGGGTGATTGTCGTTCACGAGAATCGCGGTCTCAACCCTCATATTGCCGATGTTGGAAGAAGGGCAGCGCTGGCTGGTTTTCTTTCGATAGCACCGGATGCGCTTACGCCACTCGGTGGTTATCCGGGAGATGATGATAAAGGTCGCGAGTTACAATCGAAGCGCGACCGTAACGAGATGCTGGAAGATTTCATTGCAGCGTACGATTACCTGAAGGCTCGCCCCGATTGCAATGGAAAGATTGGTGTTGTTGGATTTTGTTTCGGAGGATGGATTGCCAACATGATTGCGGTTCGTGTCCCGGGGTTATCGGCAGCCGTTCCGTTCTACGGAGGTCAGCCTGCCGACGCGGACGTTCCGAACATCAAGGCACCATTGCTCATTCACTATGCTTCGCTCGACACACGTATCAATGAAGGCTGGCCTGCTTACGAAGCGGCGCTGAAACAAAATCATAAAGAGTATACGGAGTACATGTATGAAAACGTCAATCATGGTTTTCATAATGATACTACACCGAGATATGATAAGGCTGCGGCAGAGCTGGCGTGGAAGAGAACGATTGATTTTTTTAATACGAAGCTGAAGTAGATTTTGAAGGGCGCAAAGTGTGTCTCTCACAGATCGCACGGATCGCACAGATAAAATGCAGGGATTTAATTGATGATGCGCACTAAGCTGATCTTGTCTTCTATTCTTGCTACATCGAAATTGATTAAGATGCCAACTTTCTTTCTCATCACTTTTAAGTAAGTAAGCAATTGTTTTTTATGAACGTCGTGAAGGCGATCTACTGATTTTATTTCGATTATAACCTGATCGTCGGCAAGAATGTCAAGTCTAAATCCAATCCCGATAGACCTTCCTTTATATGAAGCTTTCACCGGGAGTTGGGTCTGTACTGAGATTCCACGAGCTTCCAGTTCGCAACAAAGAGCTTCCTCGTAAAAGCTCTCTAGCAATCCAGGGCCATCTCATTATATACATCGAAAATGGCGCCCCTGATCTGATAAGTAAGTTCGTTGACAGTCATGCACAACAATACGAACAAACCCTTTAGGTAGCGAAAAACGATCAGTGTTGATGTCTGGTTTTCCTGATCGGCTCCCTGATCTGTGTGATCCGTGCGATCTGTGAGAGATACTTTGCGTCCGCTGACGTTCAAACATCCCCTATTATAAAACTTCTCTCCGAGAACGCCGGCAACGTAACATCTCCTTCGAAGAAATGCCTGATCTCATCTTTGCTGTCTGCCATTCCTAAACTATACAACACCGGCACGTAATGATCGGGTGTGGGCGCAGCCAGCTTCCCTAACTTATGACTGTTCTCGTAATTGATAACGTTCGCAAAGTTCCTTTCGTCGATCTGCTTCTTGATCCACGCATCGTACTCTCCTTCCCAACCGTAGGGTGTCATGTCGCCAGTGCGCATCTTTTGTCCCGCGAGACGGAGATTGTGGATGAGTGAACCACTGCCGATGATGAGCACACCTTTTTGTCGTAATGCCTGCAGTTGCTTCGCCAGCTCGAAGTGATACGACGGTGGCGCATAGTAATTGATGCTCATCTGGAACACGGGAACGTTCGCATTTGGAAACAAATGCATCAGCATAGGCCACGCACCGTGATCGAGTCCCCACTCTTCGGTTTGTGCAACAGACGGAACGATCTTCGTTATCTCTTTGGCAATTTCGGGAGCGCCTTTGGCGTGATATTGAACTTTGTAATATTCTTCAGGAAAACCGTAATAATCGTAGATCTGTTTCTGATCCGAAGAAACGTTTATAAACGTGCCCTCACTGCACCAGTGCGCCGACACCACCAGGGCGGCCTTGATCTCGAGCTTCTGCTGAAGATCACCTCCAAGCTTGTACAATGCATTCCAGAAAGGACGCTCATCGCGGCTGCGGGGAATGTCCATCGGGCTGCCGTGAGAAGTAAAGAGGACAGGCATCTTCCGTGATTGCACAGGAAGCGCGTCCGTAATCGTTTTAAAACTGCTAAGGGTTTCCACTGCTGTAAAACCTAACAACAACTTAAGGAAGTCTTTTCGTTCCATCCCTAGAACTCTTCCTTCAGCTTCTCCAGCGACGTGTTCTCTATGTAGATAAGTTTTGTAAGCTTGTAATTCTCGTCGTAGCCGATAACCAACTTGATGCGCTGGCCAGTCCACGCGTGTAATTTTTCGAAGCGGTCGAAAGCCTTGTCCTTCTCTTTGTCTTTCGAAGACGGACCGTACAGTGTTTCGAGTGACTTAAGGATATCTTCGAAGCCCGTTTTCGTAGAGTTCTTGAATGACACAACGATCTCCTGGATCTTTCCCTTGTACATTTCGAGCTCCACTTCGCCGGTATAACTCTTCACGCTCTGGAGTTCTTTCACGAGGTACAATTTTGTGTCGGCGTTGTCGAGTGTTCGTGTGTACTTGATCTTGCTTTCGTGCACAGAAAGGCTGTCGCCGATATGAAATTCTTTGAAGCCGGCTTTCTTATCGAGCTCGTCTATCGATTGTGCGAAAGTTGTTGTGAATACAACAAGGCAGGTAACAACCAGGTATGCTTTTCTCATGGTGAAAATTACAGGTAACTTGGAAAAAATTCAATGCCCTCCGATTTTAAGATTATTAATAGTGAGCTGGGCGACCTGCCTTCGATCGTTCAATGGTTCGACGAGTCGATAGCCTACCAGGAGAAAAACGGGTATCCCACCTGGAAGAATTACGACCAGGACGCGATCATTCGCGACATCAACGACCGCAACAGTTACAAGGCCGTGAATAATAACGGAACTGGTATCGTCTTTAGCGTTACCTATCGCGATCCCATCCTCTGGCGCCAGATGGACACCGGGCAATCGGTTTATTTACATCGGATCGTAGTGAATCCCGCTTTCAAAGGACAGAAATTATTTGGCGTAATACTCGACTGGGCGATCGATCACATGAAACAAAAGGGACGGAAGAATATCCGGATGGATACATGGGCCGAGAATCCGAACATCATTGAGTATTATAAAAAATTCGGCTTCGAAGTAGTTGAGAATATTGTTACACCAGATACAGAAGAGCTCCCGGTGCACAACCGGAAGCTCGCTCTTACTTTAATGGAATACCGAAGGTCATTCTGATCTCAGCGTCTCAACAGGATTATTCATCCCTGCTCTCAACGCCTGTGTTGCCACGATAGCAAAAGAGATCACGAACGTCACCACACCGACAACCGGCACGATCCACCACTGTACCGTTGTGTGGTACTCATACTTCGTTAAGTAATTATTGATCAACCACCAGCCGAGTGGCGCTGCGAAGATGAACGCGATCAATACAAGCAACGAGAAGTCGCGCGAGATCATTGTAACTATGTTCGTGAGCGAAGCGCCGAGCACCTTGCGGATCCCGATCTCGCGATTCCGTTGCTCCGCTGTGAATGCTGCAAGTCCAAACAAGCCAAGACCCGTAATTACCAATGCCAGTCCCGCAAAAACATTCGTCAGTTTTTCGATCAAACCAATCGTGTTGAATTTCTTACTGAACTCCTGGTCGGCGAAGTAGTAATTAAATGGATACGCCGGGTTATACTTCTTGAAGATGCTCTCCACTTTAGCCATTTGGCCCTGGACATCGTCTGTGGGTTTTAATCGAATGGTGAACGCTCCAACCCAATCGGGCATGAAGATGAGAAATGCAGGCGATGCTTGCTGGAACGGTGAACCCATCAACGCGTTGTCGATCACTCCAACAATCGTGCGTTTGCTATCCCAGAGAGTTACTTGTGTTCCGATGGGATCTTTGAGTCCCATGAGATCCAACGCTGCCTTGTTGATGATGATCGCAGTTGTGTCGCTTTTGAAATCTTCCGAGAAATCGCGGCCCTCCAGGATCTGTATTCCCATCGTCTTCGTGTAGTCGTAGCCTGTGGAGATCGTAACGAACGAAACGTTTTGGTCGGCGGGCATGCCCGGCCATCGAAGGAAGTTGTTGGAGTAGATATCGGTAATAGGACTGTTCGACCTCGTGACAGCGGTGGCAAGATCGTTGTCGATCAATTCACGTTTCAATGCATCGTAGTTCTTAATGAGCTCCGAAAACGCATCTACGTAAATAAGATTATCCGCTTTGTAACCGATATCGCGGGCCTTCACATAAGCAATCTGTTTATAGATTCCGATCACGGCAATGATTGCTACGATCGAAAACACAAACTGGAATGTAACGAGAACCTTCCTGGGGATGCTGCCTTGCTTTCCTGAACCAATGCTTCCCTTCAATACTTTCACTGCACGGAATGAAGACAGGAAGAACGCAGGATAACTGCCGGCAACAACACCCGTAATGGTTATGAGCCCGAGCGATGCAGTCCAGAATTGCCACGACGAAAAATCGATGAACAGTTTCTTATTGAGAAGGGTATTATAAAAAGGCAACGCAGCCTCCGTAAGAAGGATAGCGAAGACGAATGCGATCAACGACAACAACAACGACTCTCCGAGGAACTGGAAGATCAATTCTTTTCTTTGAGAGCCTATCGCCTTCCGAATACCCACTTCCCTGGCACGTCGTTCCGAACGCGCTGTGGCGAGATTCATAAAGTTGATACATGCGATCAACACAATAAAGCCTGCAATAGCACCGAAAGCATTCACATAGTCGATAAGCCCGCCCTGCTCTACTCCATTTTTGAAAGTTGAATGAAGTCTCCAGCGATCCATTGGGTAAATGAAAACATCACGATTAACACCGTCTTTCGTGTTGTCGTTAACAAGGTTTTTGATCGAAGCTTCAACTGCTGCGCGGTCGTCTGCAGATTGTGTCTCTAAATAGATCGGGAATGAAAAATTCGTCCACGTGGTCATCGATCGTTTCACCCAGCCTTGTTGCTCATAAAGAGCATGCGAAAGCAAATAATCGAACTGGAACGACGAGTTACCGGGAACGTCTTTCATAATGCCCGTTACCTTCAGATCTTCTTCTGCATCTCTCCTGATCACCTGCCCAATGGGATCGGCATCGCCGAAGAGGGCCTTCGCTGTCGACTCCGTAAGAACAATGTTGTTCGGATCGAGCAGCATCGTTTTCTTATCGCCGGCTACAACGGGAAAGTCGAACATGTCGAGAAACTCCGTGGTAACATAATGCCCGTTTTTTACGATCGACTTATCGCCAACTGCCAGCAGGCTCGAGCCACCCCAGTCGGTTGTTGTTACATTAGTAATATGAACATCTGCTGTCTTTAATTTTTCATAAAGCGCCAGCGGCATGCTCGTATACGATTGCACATTGTTTTCTGCATACCTCGAGTGGATCCAAACCTGGTACAGGCGATCGCGTTTCGAATGCATGCTGTTGAACGTTACCTCATCGTAAACCCACAACGAAATGAGCAGTGAGGAAGCGATCCCCACAGAGAGACCTGCAACGTTGATGAAAGTATAAACTGAGTTTTTGAGAAGTGACCTGTAAGCGATCTTGAAGTAATTTTTCAGCATAGGCAAATATAGATTTTCTTATACTTTTGAAATCATGAAGGTTGTTGAACTAACAAAGGACGAAGCGAGGGGAATTATCCTGCATGCAGGCGGCCTGGCGAAACGCGGACAGTTCGGAAGAGGCATTGAGGCTGCAAATAAGCTCATCGATCATTTGGGTTTCATACAGGTCGATACCAATTATGTTGTCGAGCGTGCCCATCATCATACTCTCGCTGCTCGTGTACCGGGGTATCGGCCTGACTGGCTCGAACAACTACAAACGGAAGGAAAGGTGTTTGAGTTTTGGACTTATGCATCGGGTTTTATGCCCATGGACGACTTTCGATTCTCGCTCCCGGTAAAAGAAGCTTTGGCCAGGAGAAGCAAGGCCACTCAAACCGATATCAACCTGATGCGCAAAGTGTTAGACCGGATCTCGAGAGAAGGTCCGTTGCGCGTGCGCGACTTCGAAAACGATCGCGTTGTAAAAAGCAGGGGTTGGTGGGACCTCCGTCCTTCGAAGATTGCTCTCGAGCGCCTTCATTCAAGTGGCAAGCTGGTGAGCACGCGCGGAAAAGACTTTCACAAGTTGTATGATCTGCCCGCGAACATTATTCCCGGCTTCGAAGATCTCACGATGCCTACGATGGAAGAGTTTGCGAGACACAACATCACAAGAATGTTGAAGGCTCATGGCGTTGCTTACGAGAAAGAATTGAAATGGAGTATGAGGTATGTACCCGCGAGCCCGGTTAGATCCGAGCTCTCGCACATGGTTGACGAGGGAATAGTATTACAAGTGCAGGTAGCCGGCCTTAAAGCTCCATTATACATGCTTCCTTCTTACAAGAACAAAAAGATCAAGCCCGCCGGCGATCTCTTCATCCTCTCTCCTTTCGATAATGTAAATGTGTTTCGTCACAGGCTGCGCGACTTCTTCGATTTCGATTACGGCGTAGAATGTTTCGTGCCCGAAGCAAAACGGAAATATGGATATTTTTCTCTGCCAGTGCTTTCAGGCGATCAATTTATTGCGCGAATGGATTCGAAAGCAGACAGGAAGGAGAAAGTCCTTGTCATAAATAACCTGCACTTTGAGACGAAGGATATAGATACTGAAAAGCTTTCCGATGGGATCAACGATTTCGCGAAGTTCAATGGCTGCGGGGCTTTCGTCATCAGGAAGACGAACAACAAAGGGATAGCGAAACTATTGCTTCAAGGCTGAGTGAATGTCGTCGCACATTCGTGTCACGGCATTTTTCTCAAGACTCTCTACAACGATCTTCAGCATTCCTTTTACGAGCTTGAAATTATCGGGCTTCGTAACGAAACACATTGCACCGAGATCTTTCGCGATCTCACGATCTTTCGGCCGCGAAGATGTTGAGTAAACGACAACGGGAATGCTCAAATAATCATTGTCGCTCTTCAGTCTTTTCAATAGCTCCCAGCCATCCATCACCGGCATATTGATATCGACAAAGATGATGTTGGGAAAACTATTCGTCGTTGAAAGAACTCTCAGAGCCTCGCTGCCATCTTCAACGCCATGACAAACGATATGAGGATCGAGCGCAGCCAATGCTTCTACAAACATCTCTCGGTCGTCGCGATCATCGTCCGCGAGCAGAAATCTCCTGGGGGTAGACGTGTTCATACTTTACTATCGTCCTGTACGAGGGGTAGACGGATCGTAAATATACTGCCTTTTCCTTTCTCGCCAGAGGCGGAAATTGTTCCATGATGTCTTTCAACGATCTTCTTGCACAGCGCCAATCCAAGCCCGGTTCCTTCGTACTGATCCTTTGAATGTAATCGCATGAATGCATTGAAGAGCCGGTCGGCAAACTGCTGTTCGAACCCGATGCCGTTATCGGCAACTATAATTTCCGCAAAATTCTTTTCTCCATTTTTAATTAAAGAAGAAGAAATGGTTATCTCCGGGTTCGCACTACTGAACTTCAGCGAATTATTAATTAGATTATAGAATAGCTGGTATAGTAACACCTGGGCGCCCTGTAAAGTGGGGAGTGCTTCTTTCGTAATCTTCGCTCCTGTTTGATTGATCATGATCTCGAGGTCCGCCTCGATACTTTCGACGATCTCGTTCAGATCCACATCGTCGATATCCTGGTGTACCTCGTTCAGTGAAGAATATTTCAACACACCTTCGATCATCGAATACATTCGCGACGACGCCTGCCTCATTTTCTCTACATAGTTCAGACCTTTTGCAGGAATAGAAGTCCCAAACTCGTCATCGAGTCTGTTGATGAATGTCTTCAGCTTACGAACTGGTTCTTTGAGGTCGTGGCTGGCAACGTGGGCAAACTGCTGAAGATCTTCATTGCTCCGGCGGAGTTCGCTGGTGCGTTGTTCTACAATGATCTCGAGTCGCTCCGAAAGATCGCGGTATCTTTGCTCGCTGTCTTCAACAGTCTTGCGCGACATTACTGTCTCCGTTACGTCTACCGCAAAGTTCAACACACCCTGTATCGATCCTTTGAGATCGTACCATGGCTGGTAGATGAAATTAAAATAACGGTCTACTGGCTGACCACCCGAATTACGCAAAACCACGTGACGTTCCCACTGGTAGATGGTCTTGCCATTATTGTAAACATCTTCCAGCAACGTTATAACACCCTGTGCTTTCAACTCGGGAACAGCTTCGGCCAACGGCATGCCTGTAAAGTCCACATCTCCGAAGATCTCTTTGTTCTTTGGATGAAAGAGCTCATATCGGAAATCGGGACCCTTGAAAATATTCACGAGCGCCGGCGCCTGTAAGAACAGTTGATAGAACTGTAGCTCCGTTTCTCTCCGAACCTGGTTGATCCGGATGTGATTCGTAACGCGTACTAAAAGTTCACGCGCAGAGAATGGTTTCACGAGGTAATCATCAGCGCCTGCATCGAGACCCTCCACCTTCGCTTCTTCCCCGGCGCGGGCCGACAGGAATATCACCGGCATGTTCTTGATCTCTGGATGACTTCTCACTTTTTTCAACAACCCGAAACCATCGACCTTCGGCATCATAATGTCTGACAATAAAAGATCGGGACGATACTCGAGTGTTTTCTGAAAAGCCTCTTCGCCATCCTGTGCGGTGATCACATGAAATTGTGTCGACAATAATCGCTTCATATACTCGCGCATGTCGGCGTTGTCGTCGGCGAGCAATACTTTACTCTTAGTAATGGATGTCTTATCGTTGTCGAAGACAGTGGACTCCAAAGTTTGCCCGGTGGACGGAACCCACTTGAGCGCTTCTTCGACAAATGCAGTCGAATACTTGAGAGGAGAAAATTCCTGCGGAGCATCGAGGATCCGGTCTTCCGAGAGATGCTCTTTGCCTATTGGAATTGAGACTGTGAACGTGGAGCCTTTGTTCGGTTTGCTCACAACATTGATGGTACCGTGATGAAGTTTCACGAGCTCCTTCACCATAGCGAGACCAATACCGGTTCCTTCCTGGCTGCGGCCTCCTGTATTTTCAACACGATAGAAACGATCGAAGATCCGGTCGAGCTGATCGGCAGGAATACCGACACCGGTATCTGTTACGGCTACGTGAACCGAACCGTTCGATTGGGTAATGCTGATACCGATCTCTCCTTCATTGCTGTATTTGAATGCATTCGATACGAGGTTGAGAATAATACGTTCCCACATTTCGGTATCGACATACACTTCGCCGGTGATCTTCTCGCAGCTGACGTGCAAATGCATTCCCGATCTTTCGATGGCCGAACGAAATGTGCTGGCAAGATCTTCGGTAAACGAACAGATGTCGACACGACGGAATCTTCCTTCGTTCCTTCCCGCTTCAATTCTTGAAAACTCCAGCAACGTGTTCACCAGCTTTTGCATGCGTAACGCGTTACGATACGCAACTTCCATCCGGATCTTATTCTCCGGTGTGAGCGATGTATCGTTCAGCGCATCCTCCACCGGTGCAAGCAGCAACGTGAGCGGTGTACGAAACTCGTGACTGATGTTGGAGAAGAATGTTGTTTTGGCGCGGTCGATCTCCGACAATGCTTCGGATCTCTTGCGTTCCTCTTCCAGCATGTGAACAGCACCAAGGCTGTTCGAGATCTGGTCTGCTATCAGTGAGAAGAAGCTTTTATATTTTTCGTCGGGAAGGCGATGCGGGTTGAGTCCGATGATCAACACACCGGATGGTTCTTTTAAAGCCTGAGTGATCGGAAGAAGAATAGACCTGCTGGGTGAGATCTTCCATGCTCCGCTTGGCATCTTATCGAAAGTTTCCGCGAGTTTTTCGAATACCTGAATTTGTCTTGTCTCTATCGTTCTCCGGATGATATTAGAAGATGGCACGTCCAGTTCGAGGTCAACTTCTTTTGGAACGACAGACGCAGCGCTACCGAGATCTGTCGACATCGTCAATACAGCCTTCGTTCCTACGATCGTTCTGAACAATGCGAATGGAAAGTCCCACGGATTTTTCTTCAGCACTTCGATCGTATTCGAAACGACGTCATGATTGCTTCGTGATTCTGTAAGATTTTGGGCGAGCGCGGTAAGCGTTTCCAGTTGGCGCTGGCTAATGATCCGTTCTGTGTCGTCGGAGTTTGCACAGATCATTCCCTCCGTTCCACCATTGTCGCCAGGAATTGGAGTGTACGAGAATGTGTAATAAGTTTCTTCGGGATATCCGTTGCGTTCCATGAGAAGCAACTGCGACTCTGCGTATGTTCCCTGGTCTTTCTGCATCACCTGTTGCAACATCGGCTCGATGTCGTTCCAGATATCGGCCCACACAACGGAGGCGGGACTGCCGAGAGCCCATGGATGCTTTCCGCGAACTATATCTTTATAGGGATCATTGTAAAACTTGATGAGCTCCTTACCCCACCCGATCCAGATCGGCTGACGCGAGGTGAGCATGATCCGGATACATGTTTTAAGGCTTTGAGGCCACTTTTCAACGGGTCCTAACGATGTTTTCGACCAATCGTAGTCGCGGATCCGCTGCCCCATCTCACCGCCGCCCGACAAAAATTCAGGTACTGGTACCTTCACTGGCGGTTGAGTCTCCAATTCGCTCATTTATAAGTTTACAAGGGGGATAAGTTCTTCAAATTATGGCGGAAAATCAATTTTGTTCATCGCGGAATTGATGTTGATTTTATTCTACATGTTGATCGGCGCTCCAACCGTAATTATGAATCCGCCATTCAGGGCATAATAGCCCGGGCGATACGAAGTAAGATACGCATGTAGGAAGTGGTAAGATGAATAGAAGTCTTCTTGCTTATTTTATTGATCGGAAACGTGAACGCGATTGGCAAGCTTGCGCTGAATGTTGTAATCGTAGAATAACACCGTGTTCTGAATTGAAAGATGTTTCGTTGGATCCCAATACAACGTAGCAGCTGCATAGTAATCTGAATCACCGCACCTGTGACTTTCTTAATACATCTTTTACCGACACTGATTATGGGTAGTTGTCACAACAGGCTAAGTAAAAGATTTCTTTATTTTTTCTATTAGAAGATAGTACTCGTTGACGGCAGGATGTTGCGGATGTCGTGCATGATCCTGGACGTTGAGAACTTCCCTGGACAAAATATGATTTGGGAGAAACAATTGTTCCCCGTTCCCCATCATTCTAAAGCCAGCGTACCCCAGCTTCATAAACACCACCCCACAAAATTCTCCTCTCCCTCATACCCCTTTCTTTCTCTCTTCTCAAAAATTTAATCTCACCAGATCGTTTTACCGCACTTGCAATTTTCATTTTCGTCGCAAGTCCCTGATCTACAATCTTATCAGGAATTCACTATAGAGAATTCTCTATACCCCTTTTGGGGCATACGCAAATTTCATTCGACAACAATTTTGACAGTTTCGTCGAGATCCGACCCGTTGATGGTGTTGGGATTTTTTGAACTTTCGTTCGCGTACTCAACAATACCCCCCATGCAGAACATCAGGCGATACCCCTTGCCCTTTGTGGCAATGTTTATGATTTTATTCGGCGCATTCAACGCCAACGCACAATCACAAACTGAACTCGATAAAGTACTGTTACCGAAGTTCATGCCGCCTTCACCCGAAGCATCAGCATTCATGAAGGTCGGCTTCGGCACAAACAACATGTCTACCGGTGCGGCCACAGCCAACATCCCGTTGTATACCATCAAACTCAAAGACTTCACTTTTCCGATATCGCTATCATACTCAACACAAGGGCTGAAAGCCGATGAAGTGTCGTCACGTGTTGGATTAGGTTGGGTACTCAACGCCACTGGCATGATCACTCGCTCTGTTCACGGAATTCCGGACGAGTTCGGCACGCGCGTCGCGCCCCCAGCAGGATACCCCAGTGGCACTGATGCCCAGAACACGGTACTCGCCAGCTACTATTCACTGGCCGCCGATCCTGGTCAATCGGAAATCGATACGCAGATTGATGAGTTCAACTTCCAGGTCAATGGACAAACCGGAAGCTTCGTGCTCAACAATTCATACATTCCGATACCAACCACCGCTACTAACGCAAAAATAACTGCGTCCATCACACCAGGTTCCGGTGGTCACATTTTGTGGATCATCATTCAAACAGCCGACGGTGTTAAATATCGATTTGGCTATAATGGAGCTTATGAGAAAACAAATAACACAAGCTCAGCATCAACTGATCCGTATCACGCAGCCACGAAGACCGCATTCTTTCTCGATCTCATTGTTCTTCCTGAAAATGATTCGATCAGTTTCAACTACCTGCCCATTACATACACCGTTGCCACTGGTCAAACACAAACCGTAATTGCAAACGAGCCAGGCTACGAGGGCACCCCGAATTCATCAACGATCACGCAAGACAACGTTGGTTACGATACACAATTGCTCAACAGCATCCAGGTCTCGAATGGAGTCCTGGTCAATTTCGACTACGCAGCAAGTGGAACGGCCACTCGACTCGTCGATCTTGAGGTTGTCGGCCAGAAGCACTACGAGTTTACTTATGAGAACACGTCGCGGGGTTACAATCCTCGATTTTTCCTTACAGAACTCAACGACGTTACGGGCACTGAAGTATTGCATTATGATTTCGAATACGATCGTATCGCTGATGTTCCGGATCCGATAACTTTTTCGCAAGACTATCTTGGTTTTTATAATGCATCGGGGGCTGCATATGTAATACCGCCAGACCTCACTTACATAGAGTCTTTCGATCCTGTTACTTATTCACCGCCAAGTACCGATGCCGCCAGGCTTGGAACATTAACAGCCATCCACTATCCAACGGGTGGAACAGAGGAATTTATTTATGAGGCGAACACCAAAGTAAAAGATGTTATAAGAGCCGGGCAATTCACAAACATCACAGTGTCGGGAACTGGTGGAGGCAGTGGTGGATCGTACGAGCCCGCAACTTATTGGAGGCACAACATCTACGTGCCATTCACACAACAAGTGACAGTTATAGGTTGGTCTGGAGATGCAGCAGCGGACTATCCTGCGCAAACGGATCATCATAACATGAATTTTTCCCTTTATGACGAAACCGATCCGGATCACGTTGGGGAAATGTTCACATTGGGTGCTGTTGGCATTGACAATAAAAAGTACAGTTTGCCTGTCACTCTGCAGGCCGGCCATGTCTATGCAATCAAGTTGGAAGCCGAGCACTATACGGAGATTTCTTTCGTAAGCTTCGACTATAAGCTTTATGAAAATCCGATCGTGGATAAGGTAAATGTTGTTACGCCCGGAGTTAGAGTGAAGCAGATCAGGTACACCGATCCGTTCACTGGTTCCACTCACAGTAAGTATTATACCTACGCAACACTGGACGATCTCACTCTTTCGACGGGATCTGTTTTTACCGCTGGATATTCCAGTACGGCAATCATTAAAAAATATACAGCCGATCAACCTAATGACCCGGGCTCGCCATATATCCGGAAGATATTTTCAAACAGTACAGGTCAACACGTGTATGCCCTGTACAAAACACCGATCTATTACCCTACTGTAATTGAAAGCGACGATCCTTGTATGACCAATGGCGGAACGGAGTATACGTTCTTCCCGATCGAAACAGGATCGGCAATAGACGTTAAGCTGGGCGAAACAATTCCTGTAGGAGGTGGCCAGTTCCCAACAATGACCGGCGTGGTCAAGTCGAAGAGAGTATTCGATCGGACGAAAACGATCGTGCAGACAGAAGAGGACACATGGCAGACACTTATCGACATCTCAGGCATGCCGAAGTCTTATGCTGTACGAAAAGATTTTGAACCGATGTATGCCGATCTCACCAAGTTGGCGCCATATGCAGTGACAGAAGTGTCGTATGGAAATTATTGGAACCGCATTCTGAAGAAATCGATCAGCACATTTGCGGGAGGTACCGAGCATAAGCAAGAAACTACATTTACCTACGAGACAGGCACAACAGCTAACATGCAACCGAGCGATGTAGAGGTAAATGATAGTCGACAGCATAAATGGAAAACTCACATGACATACCCGACCACGGATACTAATTCTTCTGTACCAGGTTGGGCAGCACTGATAGATCAAAACCGTGTATCGATACCGATTACAAAATATCTGTATCATGACAACGTGTTACAACAATCGCAAATGACTTTATATAAAGTGTGGTATAGCAATGTTGTGTCGCCTGAGAAAGTGCAAATGAAGGAATCACCAACGGATGTTTTGCATGACGAGTTGGTGTATCTCAGCTATAGCGCGAAAGGTCATCCGACGCACGTGAAAAAAGCAAATGATGTAGAGATCGCATATATATGGGATGATGCGTTGGCTCTTCCAATTGCGGAAGCAAAGAATTCAGCGCCTGATGAGATTGCCTATACGAGTTTCGAAGACAACGGTCATGGGGGTTGGGGCTGGGATGTACCTGCATCAAGCGACATTAAGTTTACGGGTAATAAAAGCCTTGTTAGTTCGGAAACATCCGCGTCCGTCGACAGGGCAGGCACTTATATTATTTCGTTATGGACAAACGGTGGAGCGCCGACAGTTCATTGGTTTTATCCGTCTCCGGTTTCGATCAAAGCGACAACCGGTATTGTTACAATTAATGGTTGGACTCTTTATAACATAAAGGTGAACGTATTTGAAGGGACTACCTTCATCGTAAGCATTCTTGATTTGAGTGGAAACATTGTAACGGGGGCCGCCATGGACGAACTCCGCCTTTATCCTCCCGACGCCGAAATGTCAACATTCACTTACAACCCCTGGATTGGCGAATGGTCTCAAAACGACCCAACTAATCACGCAACCTTCTACGAATACGATGACTCGAATCGCCTCATCATAATTCGCGATCATGAACAGAATATCGTGAAAACAATTGATTACGCATTTCAACTCCAACACTGATCTTCATCATGAAAAAATCAAATAAAACCAATGCTATGAAGACTGTATTAGGAAGCATTGCACTGGTGATAATGTTGTCAGTGACGACTCAAGCATATTGCCTGGGTGATGATGAGATAAAATTCACAGGATGTTCTATACAGGCAATAGAGACCGACGTAAGCACGGTAGATCAATATGACCTGGTAACTTTTGCCCTTGTAGAATGTTCCAGCAACGTTTTGACATGGGAAGTTGATTGTGAGCAGTCGTTTACTCCCAATGGGAACAGCATTACCATATATTTTGATATGCAATGCTTTACTACAATAAAGGCGACCCTTGTTGATGGAACTGTTAAAACAAAAACAATTACTGTCAACCATGTTGATCCTCTTAACCCAGGCCACATCACCACAGGCCTAACGTACCAGATCATCAACTATAACTGGACTAATACCACAATCACATGTACGGCACCTTCAAATGGCACTGATTTCACTTATGAATGGTTTTATTCCACTACCAGTGCCACTACAGGTTTTATAACCGCCGGTGTATACACCGCTTCTTTCCCAGCAACAAACTTTACCGTTAAGACTTATTTAAAAAGACGAGTAAAATCCGGCCCCATCCAGACAGATGAAACCGACGTTGCAACAGTAGATGTCTATCCCCAGCTTTTTTCCGGAACAGCTTCGTCAGCGCAGAGCATCAACTACAACACGGTACCCTCTCAATTATCCGTTACAGCGGCAACGGGCGGAAAACCAGATGATCATACGTACACGTGGCAATCAGCCACCAGTTCAAGCGGACCGTTCACCTCCACAGGATCTACAGGTTTAACGTACACTCCATCGGCTCTCACGTCGTCAACCTATTATCGCGTGGAGACGAATAGTAATGGGGCATTGGTATATTCCAATGTATTGTTTGTTAACGTGTATCCACAGATCCAGGGCGGCACCGTTTCCCCTTCAAGCAAGAATATCGCTTATAATAAAAGTCCCGGACCCTTAACAGCAAGCGGCATCTCGGGAGGAACAGGATCGGGCTATACATACCAATGGCAATCGTCGACCGACAACTCGACGTGGTCGGATGTTTCCGGTGAGACCAACCTTACGATCGTCGTTGGAAATCTCATAGTTCCAGCTAATTATTTCAGATTAATGGTAACTAATAATGGCGCATCGAGAGCCGGTTCTTCGAGTTCGATAACAGTTAACCCTCAACTGTATGTTGGTTCCGTGTCGGGTGGCGGTCAGCACATAGCGACAAATACGATGGCTGGCGGACTCTTCGATGATAACGTATCGGGTGGAAGCGGAGCATATCGTTACCAATGGCAATGGTCTTATGATACTGCATCATGGAATAACGGTGGCGGTAACTTACCATCTTATTTGCCAGGTGTACTTACTGTTACCACTTTTTTCAGAATGTGTGTTACCAGCAATGCAGCCACTGCCTGTTCTTACTCTGTTAAGATCTACGTGGGAGATGATGCGCCGTGCAATTGTTCGGCGCTGGATCCTGGGTATATCGTCACTCCATCGCAGGTTATACAACCGGGCATGGTGGCTGATACGATCTTCGCAGCACCCGCAGTGGGTGCTGCGTCATATAGTTATCAATGGCAAAAGAGTACCGATGGAGGCGTAACTTTCTCTAACACGTCTGTCACAACATCCTATTATCCAGCTGCGTCTCTCACCACTACTACAGTTTTTCGAAGATTAGTAGTCGATGAATTAAATCGTTCCGGTAAAACGTGTAATACAACAGTAATAGTAAAAGATCATCTTTCAAGTCCATACCTCTACATACGCACACGGACTATTAAGGCGAAAGGCGTTGGGACAAAAATTGCCGCCGACGCTCTTAATGATGACGACGTGATCCAGGTAACTCAATACTATGATGGACTTGGGCGACCTATGCAAAACGTAACAATGCATGGAAGCCCCGATGATAACGACATGGTGTCGATACAAAGTTATGATCAATACGGACGTGAGTCGTTTCACTATATGCCATTCGCCGCAAACTCGGATGATGGCATTATCAAAACAACACCCTTCGCTGATCAATTCACTTTTAACCAGGCGCAATTTGCAAATGAAAGCGTCTTTAAGGCAACAACATTTTTCGAAAATTCTCCGCTCAATCGCCCAATTGCTAACAGGTCGGTAGGTCTTGCATGGACAAATCATAACACTACTCAACAGTATTTATTCAATACGAGTAGCGATAACGTGAAGATATTGACGGTAATTGCCAACATACCTGTGGACAATGGTACCTATGCTGCAGGAGAACTAACGAAAACTATCTCGACCGACGAGCAATCACACATGGTGGTTGAATTCAAAGACAAGGACGGGCATGTTGTACTGAAGAGAGTACAGGCAAATACACCAACTGATGTTCCAATTGCATGGGCATCTACTTATTACATATATGATGACAACGGGAACCTAGTGAGCGTTCTTCCTCCGGAGGGAGTGAAGGAATTTTTGCATGACTAATAACTGGTTCATGCGCCCAATATCGATACCCCAAACTTTAATTACGACTCGAATGAATCGTGTAAATACTCTCTCCCTGTTGCTCGCGGCCATCTTATGTGGATTCAGCGTCAACGCTCAAACATACACCGTGCGATGGACCGACATCGTGGGTATGACCAACAGCAGTGAAATACTCACCAAGACGGCATCAACCAATAACTGGACAAACGCTCTGGCCACAAGCTCTAACTACCTGGCTCCAAATACCGATGGGTCCATTCAATTTTCGTTCGTTGGCCAGACGGATGTTCAAATTGGGTTCATCACGAACAACTTTGCAACTGCCGACTGGATTAAGATAAACAATGGGATAACTATTGGATCCAGTGGCCAGATTTCTGTTAATGAACTCAACATAAATAACTCATATGGAACCTACACTTCAGGCGATGTTTTTAAGGTCTCGCGCGAAAGCAGCCAGGTAAAATATTACAGGAACGGAACTGTAATCAGGACAGTAACTGTCGATCCATCCCTTCAGCTTTGGGTAAGGGCGCATATCAAAAATATAAGCCAGACAACTCCCGCAGTAACGGCATCGTTCGATGCGAAGGTCTTATTAAGACCATCTATTACCAGTACAAGCTCAGCTTCCAACACAGGAGGAATTTCATTGAATGTTGATGGAGGACGGTCGCCATATACTTACAGCTGGAGTTCGGGGGAAACAACAAGCTCGATCGGCAATAAAGCTTTTGGTAACTACACTGTTACAGCAACCGATGCGGATGGAAGAACGGGAACTGCGACATATACCATTGGATACAAGGTCGGATTTCGAGGTCTTCTCAATGTCACAGATAACTTAGGATCATTGACCAGGATTACCGGGACCGGATGGGATTCCGGTGGCGATGGAACGAACAAGACCCAGGGCACCGGATGGATGGAGTTTGAGATCAGCGATTATACTTCGGCATACGAGATTGGGATTGGAACAGGTACTGACTTTGCCGTTGTAACTGCCTTCAGGAATGGGATTGCGATCAACTCCAACGGCACCACCAATATTTATGAAGCCGGAGTTGGAACATCGGGACCAGTAATCCGCGTTGGCGACATATTCAGAATTGAACGCACCTCAACGCAAGTTATATACTCGCGAAACGGCACCGCTTTCAGAACGGTAACGGCTCCAACCAATGCAGTCATTATTCCTAAAGTATCAGTATACCAGGGGACAGCACCTCGTATTTCTTGTTCCGTCGACGCACATGTCGAAGCATCTGCAGATGTACAGGGAACAGGCGTAACCAACGGAACTGGAAGTATAACAGTTGCTGCGTATGGCGGCGTAGCACCGTACACTTATTCATGGTCTGGAGGAAATGGAACAAGTCCCTCGTTGACAAACAAGAACCGTGGTGCTTATACGGTTATGATGACCGACGCCGAAGGCAGGGCAACAACAAGAACGTATTCTATCGGTTATGACGTGGCATATTCAGATGTTGTCAATGCCACATTGACCAATGGTATTTTAACAAAAACTACAACTGGATTTGACGGCGGCGGTGTCACCTCCAACATTCTTCCTTCGGGTTCGGATGGATGGGTTGAATGGGTTGTACCACAATCTACAACCGCGTATTTCCTCGTGGGTCTTCAGCAGGTTGGTTTTGGCTGGACTACCACCGAGGTCAGAAACTCAATGGGATATCTTTCGTCAAGCAATGCGCCAAGCATAATCACTTACGATGCCGGCGGCCAGAATTCTGTTAGCACAGGCGAGCCAGGTGATGTAATGCGGATTGAACGATCTGCTGGTGTTTTAACGTATTATCAGAATGGAGTAGTCTTAAGAACGCAAGCGAATGTAACCATCGATTGTCGTGTGAAGATATCGATCAACACGGGAAGTGGTCCAAGAATAACATCGTCTTTCGATTCGACGCCGATCATTATCCCAGTAGTTACAGGAACTGGTGTTGCAGATAACACTGGTTCGATCAGCACGGTTGTTAGTGGCGGAACTTCTCCATATACCTATCTCTGGTCAAGTGGAGAAACAACGTCAGGTGTTTCATCTAAGGCACGCGGATCTTATACGTTAACAGTGACCGATGCTTTGGGAAGAACAGCGACCAGGACATACAATATTCAATACAAGAATTATCCAACAGACATTTTGAATGCATCACCTACTGGTGGAATCTATACCGGTTTTTATAGCATCAACACAACTGGAACACCTTCGGGTGCAAACTCTGCTAATATTATTCCCGCAAACACAAATGGCTGGATAGAATGGGTTCACCAAAACTCTTCTGTTTACCAGGTTGGCTTTGGTTCACAGGACTATAGTTTTGGACTCTATGACTTTCAGAATTCATTAAATTTCCTTAACACCAGTGTGGCATATTATGCTGAACAACAGGCCGGTGCATATGTAGCCAGCACCGAGCAGGGTGATGTATATCGCATCGCGCGTGAAGGAAGCAACATCGTCTATTATAAAAATGGTGTTGTATTGAGGACGATCGCTGGTAGAGTGGAGTTCGAACTGCGACCGAAGTTTGTAGTCACTTCCGGAAGCGTTCCTGCAATCATGGTTTCAGTGGACTCGAGAGTACTTCCACTAGCAACAGTTGTTGGAACGAGCTATGCCGACGGAACTGGCTCAATCACTGTAAATCCAATCGGAGGTTCAACGCCTTATACCTATTCATGGACAGGTGATGCAAGCACTACCAATACGATCACAAGCAAAAACAGGGGAGACTACACTGTAACAGTTACAGATAACGAAGGAAGATCCGAACAACGTACCTACGGCATTGGTTATCGCCAGAAGTTTCTCACATCAGCCAATGTGACAGTTGGTGCCAACACTATTACAAAGATCAATAGTACAAACTACGATGGCGGAGCGTTAAGTTCAGGATACCTCCCGGCGAATGCCAACGGATGGGTGGAAATGGTCGTGCCGAATGCGACCACCGCATATATTTATCGTGTGGGCTTTAGTGGCGCAGATGGATCTTATAGTGTGAGCCCCATACGCTACGGCGTGGAGATGGCATTCTCAAGGTACAATACTACCATAGAAATGACCGGTGGTGTTCCCTTCGGGAATATGATTCCCGGCGATGTGATCCGGATCGATCGCACTAATACAACTATAACTTATACCCGCAATGGTTTCGTACAACGTCAGATATTCGGAGTGGATAAGTCGCTGGAGCTTCACTGGAAGGCAGCGATCTCAACTGGAACTGTTCCCATGTTCAACACATCTTTTGATTCGAAGATTACAGTTTCACCCACCATCAATGGTATCACATCCGATGACAACAAAGGCAGCATTAGTTTAGCAGTAAGCGGCGGATCCCCAAACTATACATATGGGTGGTCGTCCGGTGTTTCAACAACTGAAACAGCAACCAATCTTCTTCAAAACAGGTACGGTATTATAATTACCGACAACGATGGTCGTAAGGACACGACATCAAACTTTACTGTTAATAACCGACCGTGGTGGGTAACGTTAACCAACGTAAATCTTTCCGGTCAATCTTTAATAAAAACCAGTGGTGTTGTAAATGGTTGGAACGCCGGTGCATTGACCTCAGGCCCTTTAGCAACAAAGACGGATGGCGAGATCGAGTTCGCTATAAAGGACAACACATCGAGTTATATGATCGGTTTTTCGAACTCGCTATATACATTTACCGACGTATCATTTGCTCATGCCCTTTTTGTTGACCCTTCAACATCGACGATAAAAGTTGTTACGGGAACGGGTGGTGCCGCTAGTTCCACCTATTTGTGCTCTTACCAGATCGGCGATGTGTTCACCGTTGAGCGGTATAAAAGCAACGTAAGGTTCAGGCGAAACGACACTGTATTAAAAACGGTTTCGACCGACAAAACATTGGAGCTTCGCGCCAAAGCAGTAATCTATTCCGGTTCGGCTCCATCACTCATATCTGATTTCGGGGTTGCCGGTCCCACTGAGACATTAAACAACTGGGGATATCAATACCAGTATGATAAGAAGAGACGAATGATCGGCAAACGGTTACCAGGCGCAGATTGGGTTTATATGGTTTACGACAATCGCGATCGCGTTGTGCTCACGCAGGATGCTGGCTTGCGACCAAACAAGCAGTGGCAGTTTACCAAGTACGACGAATTGAATCGGCCTGTAATGACCGGGATCATGGTGACAGATTCCTTGAGGCCGCAATCTTACATGCAAACTAAAATTGATCAATTTTATGGGGCCACGCCAGTTTACAGCGAAACCCGGGGCACTGCAATGCATGGATATACGAACAATGCTTATCCAACGAACATCGATCAATATGCCATTTGGACGGTAACTTATTATGGTGACTATAACTGGATCAATGGAATTTCAGATAAGACTCGACTCCAGTTCGTGGATACTGAGTATGCGAACACCGATTATCCCGGTAATGTTAAAGTGTTGAGTTCTCCAGGAGTAACAGGACTTGTCACAGGTACAAAAGTGAAAGTTCTCGACGGTGGTCCACTTTATTTGGTATCGGCCACTTATTATGATGAGAACAAGCGAGTGATCCAGGTTGTTGCCGACAATTATAAGATGGATGTAGATAGAACAACTAATATCTACGACTTCTCCGGCAAGCTTCTCAAATCAAAAACCGTTCATAAGGAGAGTGATGTGACATGGAAGGAGAAGGCAACTTTCCTGGAGAACGGCAGGCTGCTGTCTAATGGATCGACTACCGCCGGATGGGGTTCGGGAGCGGTTTCAACAGTGAAGCTACCTGCAAACACCGATGGAACGATACAGGTAATTTTTAACGATCCTGCCACCACATTTAAGTTCGGTTTAAATGAATCGAATACTTCCGATGGACAGATCGATTATTCACTTCTGTTCGACGGAGCAGCCTCTACGCTGAAGGCGTATACTGGCGCCACCCTGGTGTCTAATACTAACTTCAACACTTCACCAGTCCTTAAGAAAGGCGATACGTTGCTGATAAAGCGATCGGGTGGGTCAGTAAATTTTTATCGTAATAATAGAACGACAGCTTTTGCAACAGTAAGTGGTGCAAAAACAACCGAGTTGATGGCCGATCTTGAAATCAATACTGGCAGTGGAACAGTGGCTGCTGTGAGGACTTCATTCACAACTTCAACTCACACAATCTCTCGTCATTTTGATTATGATCACATGGGCCGACTGACTAATACCTGGCACCAGGTTGACAACGGTCCGGATATTTTGCTTACCGAAGGTATCTACAATCGGCGCGGTCAAATGAGTAAAAAGAAACTTCATACATCAGGCAGCAGCTACAAACAGGGCATTGATTATGGTTACAATGTGAAAGGATGGCTCACATCTATCAACGGATCTGATTTTGCAACCACTGCGTCCGACTCCGTAGATCTTTTTGGAATGAATCTTCTCTACGAAGCCCAGGCAGATGTAAATGATAGCAGCGCTCTCTTTAACGGCAATATTTCGGCCACAACATGGAAAGTAAACCATGGAGGTGCCAGCGTTCAGAGTGGCTATAAGTATGCATACGACGAGATGAACCGCATAAAATCAGCCGGATACAAAGAAAAGAGTGCCTCGTGGACTGCGAAGGATAAATTTTCGGAATCCAATTACCAGTACGATCTGAACGGAAATATTAAATCCCTTATCCGCAATGGCAAAGACGGTACAACTCTCGACAACCTCACATACAGTTATTTAGAAGGCGACGAGGCGTCGAACAGGCTCAGGAAAGTTTCTGACGCGGGAAATAAGCAGGATGGCTTCCTCGACGGCGCAAATACGGACAACGACTATGTGTATGATGCGAACGGTAACCTTATTTCCGACAAGAACAAGGCCATTACAAGCATAAGTTATTTGTATCCTTTCAACCTTGTTAAAGGTGTTGTTAGAGGAGGCACCACCGCTTCTGCCAGCGTTAATTATATCTACGATGCTACTGGACGCAAGCTCCATCAATTTACCAACTATGCAACTTCGCAACGAAACACAGACTACGACGGTGAGTTCATCTACGAAGATGATGTGCTTCAATCGATCCAGCACGAAGAAGGGCGGATTGCAATGGCTTCGCGCGAACGTATCGTTTATAGCGACGGAACCTCTACGAGTGGAATAGTTACCAACAATTCAACAGCGGTCGTTGATGCAACAAACCTTCACAATGGACAGACATATATTAAGGTTACAGGAAATACCAGTGCGACCGATGTTTCAATATTCTTAACAACCGGTATTCCTGTTGTTGCGGGCGACACATATATTGTAAGGGTGAAGGGATACCTGGGTACAACAACAATTGCTGCACCAACGATGAGAGTCAGGCTCGTTAAACCGAGCAGTCCTAACGTTGATACGAATGGCCCGTTGCTTCCATTGGTGGCCGATGCCGAATCGTGGGTGGAACAATATTACAGGGTGCCGAACGATGCGCCGGCGAATACAACAATTTCTGCGGGCCTGTTCTATGCAACTACAACCACAACGGCCCCGGTATTTTATATTAACGATCTCGAAATTGTTCAAGTGTCAACTTCGTTGCCCGAATATCAATACAACCTGAAAGATCATTTGGGCAACGTGAGAGTAACGTTTGGTACTAAGAAACAGCAGGATCCATGGCGTGCTACATATGAAACCGACAGTGCTGATCGCGACAACGCTAATTTCCTGCGTTACAATCTTGCGAAGCGAGTGAAGTCATTCTTATTCGATCATACGAAGGATCATCAAACCGACAGCATTGGTTATGCACAACGACTCAATGGATCGACAAATGAGAAGATTGGTTTAGCAAAGTCGATCGCGGTAATGCCTGGTGATGTTATAAAGGCAGAAGTGTATGCGAAGTATGTGGATCCCACATCTGCGAACTGGACGGCAGCGCTCAATACGTTGATGGGTTATATAATAACGCCCAGTTCGGCGCCGGCAGGAACGATCGTTGACGGCAGCGGCTATTCGACCAGCGGCACTACGCCATTAGGGATAACGCCGATTGGTCATCCCAGCTCAGACGATGGTATTCCGAGAGCATATCTGAACTACATTTTTATTAATAAGAACTTCGATGCTGGCAGCATCAGGACTTTATTTTCCAGGATTTCTGTTGCGGCGAAAGAGATCGGTTCCAATGTAGCTCACGAAAAGATCTTGCTCCAGGACGAGATATTGCAAGAAGGTTACGTTTATGTATATCTTAGTAACGACGGAGCGACAACGCAAGAAGTCTACTTCGACGATTTCAAGGTGACGCACGTTAAGTCACCGATCATCTCGAGCCAGGATTATTATCCTTTTGGGTTGACGTTTAATGGATTGCAGAGAGAAGATGCGTTGAATAATCCGTTCCAGTATAATGGTAAGGAGATGCAGGATGAAGGAGGAATTGGGTGGATGGATTATGGAGCGAGGATGTATATACCGGAGATTGGAAGGTGGGGAGTGGTGGATCCAAAGGCGGAGGAGATGAGAAGGTGTAGTCCTTACAACTATGCATTCGACAACCCATTACGTTTCATCGACCCAGATGGAATGTTATCGACTGATGTTACCAAGAACGAAGATGGAACTTTTACGGTTGTAGACTCTAAGATTGATGGCGACAAAAATATATATGTTCGCGGCTCAGATGGAAAGCGAACTGGCGAAGTCATCGGACGGACCCTTACCGAGCATACTTTTATCAATGATAATGGTTCAACTGTAACTGGTGGGACAATAAATTTGAATGATCATACTGGCTCCGACTTCATTAATAATGAAATAACAGGTGAGAATGAACCTAGTTTGGATGATTATACGGACAATGCGAAAGCTTTTCAACGGTTCGATTTCAAACGAAGAGGAATCACTCGTGAACAAGTAGAAGCCGAAGGTGAGCCAATTGAGTTCTATTACAGGGGCATGCCGGTAAATGATGCCAACGCACTAAATCTTCAGGGTGAACAGCAGCCGGTTATTGCATCTGGAAGAGATGTTGGTAATATTGGTGCAGGTTATATAGCGGGCTCAAATGGATACAATTGGCCTCAAGCTCGATTCGGATTCGACTTCCTTGAGAAGAAGCAAACTGGAAATCCTCTCGCAGTTGAGGCGCAGGTTTCTCAAACCTCCCAACGGGTTGGTTTTGACGCCGGGCGACGGGCTTTCAAAAAAGAGCATCCGTGGAAAGCCATGATGCACCCTGATACTCCATATCCAATAAGGTAACGATCACTAAGTATGAAAACACTAATTTTTATTCTTATTTGTCTATGCTTGTTTATCTTTTCCTATGACCAATCCAGAAAATTTATATGCATCGGTGGGGATAATTGGGTTACGATTTGGAAGAGATATGGAAACAATTGCTTAATCATCCCAGGTCGCTATTATGGTATAGCCGCGCCTAGTACCTCTTTTCTTAGAACGGAAAATACTGCAACCATTAGCCTTCTCTCTTTGTCAACATGGTCAGACACTATCGTTTTTAGAACAAAATCACATGTGGAAATTAAAAACGAGTTAAGCGGTAGGTATCTTTTGAACTTCTATAGTGAAGAAACACGGCTAAGATCCCTGCTTTATACCGAACAAGAGCCACGCAAAGTCAAGGATAGTGTTAAAGTTGTCTTTGTAGACATTCATGACTCAGTGGCTTTGAATGGCGATGGCGAGAGATTGTGGTGACACCCATTATGAGTAATGCGTCAACGGAATACCTTGCTATCCTTGATTTAACTCACTTGGAATCACTATTTGTCTATAGGAATTTTCTCTGGCGACCTTGACCTCCTCCCATTTTTAGGATAACTCTAAAATAGAATTCCGGGTGCACCTACCCCTGAAAATCGGACCATTTGAGAATGTACAGTGTATAACTTTAAATGGCCGACACATGAGAAAATCGAAGTTCACCTGCACCTACCCCCTTTGCACTCGATGAGATCGGCATTCCCGTTTCGTTCGAGAACAGCCACGTATGTCGCGATAGACTGTACGCACACTAATTCCAAAGCGGTCCGAGATCTTTTCGGCAGTCACATATTTTCGTGACTGAAGCATGGTGAGGATACCGAAAAGCCGGTCAACGCGATTCATCGACGTGAAGTTAAAAAACACACGGCGATCTGTACGGAAGTCGATCTACAAATTGTCTGTATCATAAAAAACATGAAACACACATTTCTATTCCTCCTCATCTTCATCAGCAGCGTTTGTTTTTCACAAAAGAACGCCGGCTACGACAAACTTGAAAAAATGCCTGTCGATCTTGAAACTGACTTCGCACTAAGCTGCCTTCCTCCTCACCTTCGCGACCAGGCAACAGTATACCTGCTCGACCCTGCAAAAGGCTATTATATATCACGACAGGGAACGAATGGTTTTACCGCCATGGTCATTCGCACCGAGTGGGAATGGGAAGAATTCACCGACGATTGCCCCACTGCATTGAGTTATGATGCGGAAGGATCGAAGACCATCATACAGGTGTACCTCGATGTTGCTGCGATGAGAGCATCAGGTAAGTATAGCCCGGCGTAAGTACGACGGTACTTCGCAGCCGTTCGCTTAGGAAGTGATCCCCGCACTCGGTAAAGATCATGCGATCTTCAACTACATCATTGTGAAAGCCGGCGAAGCGGAAATACAAAACATCCTAAAAGAAAACGCCAGCCTTTTGGAAAGGCTGGCGAATTTCAGGAGTACTCTTAAAGTGAATACAGGGTCAACACATAATCACTGACCAGTAGCAACCGGCGTTGCAACTTTAACCGGCCCATACACCGCATCCCTGAAAACTTTATGTAAGTCGTTACTGAATGGCATGATCTGCACGAACATCACAGCAGTAAGTTTATTCACGGGATCAACCCAGAACAGTGTGCTCGCGGCTCCGTCCCAGAAGAATTCGCCGACAACACCGTTCTTTTCTTTTTCATCAGCAGGCGGACGCATCCTCACTGCGAAGTCGATGCCGAAGCCTACCTGGCCTTTGCTGGGCAACCACATGCGTTGTGTTACGCTGTCGGCCAGTTGGTTGGTGGCCATTAGTTTCACTGTCTCGGGTTTGAGAACCGTTGCGCCGTCGAATGTTCCTTCGTTCACGAGCATTCTTGCAAAGCGCTGGTAGTCATCAACCGTTGATGTGAGACCGAAGCCACCGGGTTTCAATGGATACTCTTTGTCATTTACGTTAGCGAGGATCAACGAGTCGGGGATGCGGCTCAATGCGCCGTTGTCGAAGCGATACAATGCTGCAAGATTTGCTTTGCTCTTCGGAACATAGCCTGTTGAAGTCATCTTCAGCGGACCGATGATGTTCCTTTGCAAATAGATATCGAATGGTATTCCTGAAAGCACTTCAACAAGACGCGCCTGCACGTCCACACAAACACCGTACGACCATTGTGCACCAGGGTGAAATGCCAACGGAAGCTTCGCGAGTTTCTTTGTGAAGTCTGCGAGCGTACCATTCTTATTCATAACGTCGGCTTCTCTCATCTTCTTGCCGAGGATGGTGGTGTCGCCGCCGTTAATGAAACCTGCGGTGTGACGAGTGATGTCGCGTACTGTTATGTCACGTTTCGCAGGTTCGAGCGCCAGCTTGCCGTTCTTGCCGATCTTCACAAACACCTGCATGTTTTTAAACTCAGGCAGGTATTTCCAGAGTGGATCGTCGAGCTGAAACTTTCCTTCTTCGTACAATTTCATGAGCGCCACACCGGTGATGGGCTTCGTCATCGAATAGATCCTCACGACAGTATTCCTGTCGAATGGCTTCGAGGCTTCACGGTCGGACTGGCCGAAAGAATTAAAGTAGACCTCTTTATCGTTTTCGACGATGAGTGCGGATACGCCGGCGATCTTACCGGCATCGACCATCGATTTAAGGGCAGAGTCGATCCGCGCTTTGGCGGCGGACGTAACAATCCCGGATTCTTTTTCAGTTGCGGATTCATCTGTCTTCGGAGCCGAACAAGCAGCAACGAAGCCAATAATAACAATCAGGTAGAGGAGCCTTGACATAACTAAGGGTTTAAGGAACCTGAATTTAACCACCTTTTCATAAATTGAGAAGCAGCTTTATTTGAACGAGTGATTATGGATGTCGAGATCCGCGAAAACCTGACCTACCACCTTTATGGCTTTTCAGGCACCGTCTCCAATTTCAAGTTTGGTGAAATGGGCTTCGCCCTATCCGGGCCCTATCCGGCAGGATGTGGGACATCGTAAAGAAGAACAACATTCCCAACAAAGGCATTAACATTTGGGTGTATGACAGCCAATCGAGAATGTTCTGCGGCGTCGAACTCCTGGATCGCCCCGCGAATAATTTCGGAATGGAAGAAAGAGATCTCCACTTCAAAAAATATGCGTACTATAAACATATTGGCCCTTATCAATTGCTCTTCGAAGCCAATGGAAAGATAAGGGAAGAGATGCAGAAGCTTGGACTCAAGTATGGACCTCCATCACTCGAGATCTACGGTCATCACGATCCCGATCCACAAAAGCTGGTGACGGAGATCATCTACACGATCTTATAAGCTCTCTAGAACTTTATCGTCTTCAGGTACTCAACGCTTAACGGCACCTGTTCAAACTGCCGCGACGATTCATCTTCGATGAAGTAATGCTGGATGCCGACTTTATGCCCGGCCTTAACGATAGCTTCGATGTTAACATCACCGGTACCTAAAACAACATTTGCCTTTTCTACATCGGCGCGACCATTGTTCGAATCCGGCATTCCTTTCAACCGGTCTTTGAGGTGCATGGAAATAAAACGGTCGGGATATCTATTCAATAGCGCAACAGGATCGTTGCCACTCTGTTTCATCCAAAATACATCCATCTGGAAATTTGCGTAACGCTTGTCGAGATTCTTTGCGATGTAATCGAATAGCGTACCGTCTTCGTAAGGACGGAACTCGTAGCCATGGGCATGATAGCCGAATGCAAAACCATTCTTCGCAAGCAGCTCCCCCGCCTTATTGAAAACGGCAACACCTTTCTTCGCATCTTCAATTGTAAAATCATCGCCAGTGTGTGGGATCCAGTAACAGATCACTTGTTTGGCACCTACTGCTTTCGCGCGGTCTATAACTTTCTGGGGATCTTTCTCGAGATCTTCGAAGCTGCAGCCGATAGCAACCAGCGTGAGGTCGTTCTCCTTCAATAACTTTAGATAGTCGGCGGGCTCCATGCCTTGCGGAACGCCACCTTCGAGCTCTTTAACGCCCCACTCGTGAAGCTTCTTCAATGTACCGGGAAGGTCGGCCTTGGCTTGTTTGCCAACAGAACCCATCTGCAAACCAATAGTTGGTTGCGCAAAAGTGCTTGTTGCTATTAAAAGGAATACGAGGAAGAATGAAGTTTTCATGTTTAAAAGTTAGGCGTTTTTATTAAAATGTGGGCAGCGGGTCATGATTTCTCTCCAGAATTTCAATGATCTCCATCATTGTTTAAACCTCCTTTCTCCCGGTTTTTTGTGCTAGTAAAACCAGAAGTCACGTGGAAGCTGAAACATTTAACGTCCCGGTCCTATTCATCATATTCAACCGGTCGTGGACTGCTCAAAAGGTATTCGACCAACTTAAAAAACTCAGACCTGCAAAACTGTACGTGGGCGCCGACGGTCCCCGGCCCAGCCGCCCCGACGACATAGAAAAGTGTGCAGAAACCCGTCGCATCATCGAACAGGTGGACTGGCCTTGCGAAGTTCATACCCTTTTCCAGGAGAAGAATCTCGGTTGTGGCGAAGGTCCTTCTACCGCTATCAGTTGGTTCTTTGAACACGAACCCGAAGGCATCATCGTGGAAGACGACTGTCTTCCTTCGTTGTCGTTCTTCCAATATGCCGCCGAGATGCTCGAACGCTATCGCAACGACACGCGGGTAATGATGGTGGCAGCAAATAATATCGAGAAGCCCGAAGACCGCGAGAAAGAATATTCATATACATTTTCAAACATCACCTATTGCTGGGGTTGGGCCAGCTGGGCGAGAGCATGGAAGATGTTCGACTATAAGATGGACCACTATCGCGAACTGTCGCGCAAAGGATACCTGATGTCGTCGTACAGAACGGTGTATGAGAAGACTGCGTGGGAATATATTTTCAGCCGGATGTATGAAGGCGACGATCGTACGAGCCGCAAAACGATCTGGGATTATCAATGGCAGTTCGCTGTGATGATCAACTCGGGGCTGGTGATCGTTCCGAACACGAATCTTGTCGAGAACCTGGGCTTTGGAGAGGGTGCGAGCAACACCATCGACCCGAAAGCATTTACACATGTATTGAGTACCGGCGAGATGGAATTCCCGTTGCGGCATCCGCAATTTGTAATGGTGCACCGGGAGCGCGACCTCCGGACATTTAAGATCATGCACACCTCGTGGTCGTCGCGAATGAAGGCAGTCGTCAAGTCTTTTATACCCGCCGCGCTCGTAGAAAAGGTTGTAAATCCGTTCAGGTCACGAAAAATCTTCATGCCTGAGAGCACTGTCGTTTTGAAATCCTAGAACTTTTACCTTCTTTAGTGATGTGAAGAAGGTCATTTCAATCGGATTAGTAGTCGTTTTGCTCATGAACACCATGGGTTACTACGCTATTTTTCTTGGCCTTCAATACAAGCATTCTGTCGCGATGACGTCGGCTTTCGACGCTAATCAGTATAATGCGACGGACGCTGTTACCATCAAAATTCCGATGATCCTCCCCTACATGAATGAAGACTCGGACTTCAGGCGCGTCGACGGGGCATTCGAATACAAAGGCGAATTCTATCGTCTTATCAAACAAAAGTACGCCAACGAAATGTTGACTGTGATCTGTATCAAGGACACCGAAAAGAAACGGATCAACGAAGCGATCACGGATTATGTAATGACCTTCGGCGACACTGGCGACGACCAGGGTTCACAACTCACGATCTCTTTCATCAAAGATTATATTCCTCAAACATTAACTATCATCACAACCTCAAATGGTTGGCAAAGCGATGTTGTAGAGAGCATCGCCGTGAATTGTTTGGTACCTACTTTCACTTCTTCTGTTATCCATCCGCCCGAACGGGCTTAGAGGATACTCCTTTTTTCCATTCTATTATGGCTTCTTTTGGTCGCGGTTAGCGTTGCGCCCATTACCGTTGCATCGTTAAAGATGAGTTTCGATGTATTCGCGTGCCATCATATGAAATAAGGCAGTCCCGCTGAATGTTACTGGTTTAGATTCAGCGGGACTCTTTTTCAAGCTCTTCACTATTCACTTTTCCCTTTTCACCTCCTCATGCCCTACATCCAGCTTGAAGAGCATCTTCCAGGTATCACTGGGTTGCTCGAATACAGAAAAGATTCTGCCGGTCCTATTCGTGAGCTCACTCAAGTCCTTTTGCGTGGACCTTCATCATTAACCGAAGGTGAACGCGAGCTTATTGCCACCGTAGTTTCATATAACAACAACTGCACGTTCTGCACAACGGCTCACAGTGCTGCCGCCGACCGACTGCTTGGTGAATGTGACACTACTGCGAAGGTGAAAGAGAACATCGAAACAGCGCCGGTCTCCGAAAAAATGAAGGCGCTGTTGACGATAGCAAAACAAGTACAACAAAGCGGAAAGAATGTTACTGCTCAATCAGTAGAGCGAGCTAAAAACGCCGGCGCAACAGATCTCGAGATCCACGACACCGTGTTGATCGCCGCACTCTTTTGTTTATACAACCGGTATGTCGATGGCATGGCAACACGCCTACCGGATACTCCAGACTATTACAATACACTTGCAGACCGCCTCACAACGATTGGCTACAGGCGATTGCCGCAAGGTTATGATCATCTAAAAAAATAAATAATGAAATAAAAAATAATAATGAAAAAACTTATACCCCTCCTTCTCTCGATACTTTTAATTCAAATCGCATACGCTCAGAACATCAAGATCAGCGGAACGATCACCGACGAACAAGGTCAAGCGATCCCTGGTGCCAATGTGATCATTAAAGGAAAAGTTACCGGCACTGTTACAGATGCCGAAGGTAAATTCGAGCTCGGCACTTCAATTCAACCGCCGTTCACCCTCGTGGTTTCCAGCGTTGGTTACACCAAACAGGAAATTGAAGTTCAGAGTGCAACAACAGCCGTTACTGCAAAGCTTGCTGAGTCGGCCGAAGTGTTGGGCGAAGTTGTATTCGCTGCATCACGTGTCGATGAAAGTATCCTGGAATCGCCTGTGACCATCGAGAAGATGGATGTTCGCGATATCCGGAACACTCCTTCTATGAATTTCTACGATGGCCTTCAAAACCTGAAGGGCGTGGAAATGGTAACGAGCGGTCTCACGTTCCAGCAGATCAACACGCGTGGTTTCAACAGCACAGGTAACTCACGATTCTTACAACTGGTAGACGGTGTCGACAATCAGACACCAGGTCTTGGCTTCGCAGTCGGTAACCTCTTTGGTTCTTCCGATCTCGATATGGAAAGCGCCGAGCTTGTGCCCGGAGCTGCATCTGCATTGTACGGACCCGTTGCTTTCAACGGCGTACTGATGATGCGCACGAAAGATCCGTTCCAGTACCAGGGATTGAGCGTGCAGACAAAAGTCGGCATGAACCACTTCAACGAAACTGAGGCAACTCCCCATGCACTGGGCGATTTCGCCATTCGTTATGCAAAAGCATTCAACAACAAATTCGCATTCAAGATCAACGCATCGTACATGGCCGGTCTCGACTGGTTTGCAACAAATTATACGGACGTAGATCCCGGAACACCGCCTGCTCAACGCGGGCCTAACAACCCTGCAAGAAATGGTTTGAATATTTATGGTGATGATGCTACACGCACACTCACCGGTATCGGCGCCGTTTCAAGAACAGGCTACGAAGAAAAAGATCTTACAGACTATCACGTGTACAGCACGAAGCTGAATGCCGCGTTGCACTATCGCATTTCAGAAAGCGCAACATTGAGCTACCAGTATAACTTCGGACAGGGAACTGCCAACTACACTGGCAGCAATCGTTTCTCTATCAACAACTTCACGCTTCAGCAACACAAGCTCGAACTGAAAGGAGCCAACTTCTTCATTCGCGCTTACGGCACTATCGAAGACTCGCACGATTCTTACAACGCAAAGGGTCTTGGCCAGTTGATCAACTCGGCATGGGCATCCGACGACGAATGGTACCAGAGATACCAGGATGCATACAATGGCAGCATCAACGGTGTTACCGCAGCAAGCAACACAGCGGCGAGAGCTTATGCAGATCAGAACAGGTTCCTCCCAGGCACACAGGCTTTCAACGATGCCAAAGCAAGATTGATCAAGACCCAGGGATTGGCCGGCGCAGGGATCTTAAGCCAGAGCAGCTTGTACCATGCGGAAGGACAGTACAACCTGTCGAGTAAGGTGAAAGTGTTTGAACTTCTCGTGGGCGGAAACTTCCGTGTATACGACATGTTCACCAACGGCACTTTGTTCGATGACAAAGGTGGTCACATCATCATTAAGGAAGGTGGCGCATTCGTGCAGGCAAGTAAAAAACTGTTGAGCGACAGGTTGAAGCTCACGGCTTCACTGCGTTACGACAAGAACCAGAACTTCGACGGTCACATGACACCACGCGGATCGGCTGTTTATTCCATCGCGAAGAATCACAACATCCGCGCATCGTTCCAGACCGGTTTCAGGAACCCAACTCCCGGCGATCAGTACATTAAACTTAACGCAGGTCCTATCACCATCCTTGGTGGTGTGCCCGACAACAGCAAGGGCATGACTGTTTACCAGAACTCGTTCACGTCAACATCACTCGGTCCGTTCTTCGGAGCATTCGGTGCAGCCGTAGCCGGCGGAACTCCGCCCCCGCAAGCGGTAATGCAGACGAAAGATCTTTTGGTGAAATCGGATGTTGCTTACATCAAACCTGAGCGCGTAAAAGTTACAGAGGTTGGTTACAAAGGTCTCATCAATAACAAACTCGTGATCGATGCGAACTTCTATTATTCGATCTACAACGACTTCCTGTTGAACCAGGTGGTGATGGAACCGAACAGTCCCGTGTTGGGCCAGGACGGCAAAGTAAACCCGGATGCTGCGTTCGACTTGTTGAATGGCAACAGTCATTTGTACCAGTTGTACACCAACGCGACAGATCGCGTAACAGCGCAAGGTGCAACATTAGGCCTTACTTACGTATTGCCTAAGAGCTATACCGTTGGTGGCAACGTTACTTACGCTTCGTTCAATCTTCACAATGCGAACCCGAACGACATCCCGGCATTCAACACACCTAAGTACAGGACAACCGTTACTTTCGGAAATGCAAAAGTTACCGACAAGATCGGGTTCAACATTGCGTGGCGTTACCAGACTGCATACGACTGGACCAGTACATTCAACCAGTTGAGACCAGGCCGCATCGACGCATTCGGATTGGTTGACGCACAGGTGAGCTACAAGATCGCCCCGATAAAATCGATCGTTAAGATTGGCGGCAGCAACATTTTCAATAACAGGGTTTACCAGGCTTACGGCTCGCCTTCAATTGGTGCGGTGTACTATGTAAGCCTTACATTTGACGAACTCTTCAGATAATGGGACGTATCGGGATCTCTCTTTGGCTTTCATTTTTCATTTGTTTTTTCAGCAACGTGTTTGCGGGATTGATCTCCACGCTCATGCCAACATACCTGCCGATCGTCGTGCGGGACCTTGGAGGTTCCACCGACATCGCCGGGATCATCGTTGCAGTGTACATTGGCGGCTGGACCATTGGTGGTTTCACCTGGGGATTTATCAGCGATAAGATCGGACGAAAGAAAGCGATCGCATTGTCAGTCATCACTTACGGTGTACTGACATTGCTCCTCAGCTTCGCTTCATCGTGGGAAGCAGTAGTTGCTATACGACTTCTTTCCGGATTTGCATGCGGCGGAATACTGGTGATCACACCGACATTACTTTCGGAGATCTGGCCCGCTTCGTCGCGGTCGGTTGTTCTCGGCATTGATTCCATTGGTTTTCCCCCGTCGGCATCTTCTCAACTGGACTCGTCAGGGTGTTCATGCACGATGACTGGCGACATGCATTTTATATTGGAATACTCCCGTTGTTGCTTGGTGTGCTGGCACTCTTCATACTGTCCGAGTCGGGCAGCTGGAAAGAGACGAAGGCTTCGAATACACCAACAAGAAGTCCTGAATTCTTTCCCAGCCTCGTAAAAGGCTCGGCCATCTTCGGTTCGATGCTGATCGGTTTGTGGGGCATCTTCTCCTGGGTAGCGTCGTGGGTACAGGACTTCTTCCCGGTTGGTGAAGTCAACGGACGCGATGGTATCGCCATGATGCTTCTCGGCGCGGGTGGGATCACCGGTGGATTTATATCCGGATGGATCTCCGACTCATTAGGTGTTCGAAGGTCGATGATGATCTGCTTCTCCGGGTGTTTGGTGATGTCGTTCCTTTTGTTCGGAATGAATTCAACATTCTCGAATATCATTTTCGCGGAGCTTGCACTGCTGGCACTTTTCTTTGGCATCAGCCAGGGACTGTTGTCGATATACATACCGCAATTATTCCCGTACCAGATCCGCGGAACATACACTGGCATCTGCTTCAACGTAGGCAGGATTGTAACAACATTCGCGGTGTTCTTCGTGGCCGTGATTAAAGACGCCGCCGGCAGTTACAGCAATGCCTTGCTTCTTTTTTCCGGCATATTCATTATAGGATTCATTGCAGTTTATTTTACCAACACAGAAAATGCCTCATATAAATCTTCCTGAAAACGTGCCGGGCATTCGAAGTCTTGCCATGTACCGGCCCGAAACGGGTCAGCATCTTTATGCACTCGCGCAGGTGTTGCTGAGAGACGATTCTCCCCTTACGCCCGCCGAACGCGAGCTCATTGCGACGCACGTATCTGCGCGCAACAACTGCATGTTCTGCATGAGCAGTCACGCGGCGGCAGCACGCGAACTCTTCGATGAACAAAGAGATGTTGTCGATTGCGTTATTCAAAATAAAGATACCGACCTGCTGACCGACAAAATGAAAGCGTTGCTCAACATCGCCGGTAAGGTGCAGGTGAGCGGCAAGTCGGTTACACAAAAAGATATCGACGAAGCAAGAGCCGCCGGCGCTAACGACCGGGATATACATGATACAGTTTTGATTGCTGCGACGTTCTCGTTGTTCAACAGGTATGTTGATGGACTCGCAACATTGACGCCCACTGATCAAAAAGAATATGAGCCAATGGGGAAAAGATTGGCGACTTTAGGATATGTAGTTCCACAAAAACAGTAAGATGGCACATATAGATTTACCTCCCGACCTTCCTGGTATTCGTGGTCCCATGGCCTTCCGGCCCGAGACAGCGAAGCACCTGAACGACCTCGCCGAAGTTCTCTTGCGAAGCGAGAACTCATTGTCGCGCGGCGATCGCGAATTGATTGCAACGTATGTATCGTACCTGAATGATTGTTTCTTTTGTCAGAACGCTCACGGTGGGCTTACACAACATTACTTGCAATGCGACATGCCGACACTCGATCGCATTAAGTTCGATCCGCAGAGCGCAAGCATCTCCGACAAAATGAAATCGCTTCTTGCCATTGCTGCCAGTGTGCAGAAAGGCGGAAAGAATGTTACACAATCGCAGGTAGACCGCGCGAAAGAACTCGGCGCCACCGACAGGGAAATACACGACACGGTATTGATCGCAGCTTCGTTCTGCATGTTCAACCGGTATGTTGACGGCCTCGGAACGTGGGCCCCGACAGACAGGACGTTCTACGTGGAGCGTGCGCCCAGGCGTGCCGAAGAAGGCTACGCAGATTATAATCCTCTCAATTAACTGACCATGAAAAAACTATTCTACTACGGACTCCTCGGACTTGCACTGTATGAGATCGCTAACGTGTATTTCATCATGCCCATGCCGGGAAGTCAGCGAATGAATTCGATAGACCTCGCGTATTTTCTTTATTCATATCGTTGGTGGTTCAGAATAGTTTTTGCGATCATGATCGTGGTTGGACTCAGAAGCGCGTTTTCTGCAAAATGGAAATGGGTTCCCGTGCTGGCGATCCTGCCCGTGTTCCTGATCGTGTACATGTTCAATTTCAGCATGGTAGCAGATCACATGTTCCTTCAGCCGCAACACCTCGTGTTCAAATCGAAAGCAGAGAACACGCTTACCGACAGCAGTATCGTTGTTGCCGTTCATCTCAACGGTCAATCGAAGGCATACCCTATCCGCTTCATTCAATATCATCACCAGGTGCGCGACACCGTTGGCGGCAAGCCCATCATGGTAACGTATTGCAACGTCTGTAGAACAGGTCGGGTGTTCGAGCCATTGGTGGATGGCAAAGCCGAGAATTTCCGTCTCGTCGGGATGGATCACTTCAACGCGATGTTTGAAGACAAAACAACCGGCAGCTGGTGGCGACAAGCAAACGGTGAAGCAATCACCGGTAAGTTAAAAGGATCGACACTCCCCGAAATAGAATCGAATCAACTGAGACTTCAGACTTTCTTCTTCCTCTACCCTACCGGCCAGGTGATGCAACTTGAAAAGCAATTCAAGAACAGCTACGATACAACAGGTCGCTACGAAAGAGGACGGAGCAAGAATCCGCTTACCCGCACCGATTCATTGTCGTGGAAAGACAAGTCGTGGGTTGTTGGCATCGACATCAACAAGCAGGCAAAAGCATTCGACTGGTTCGATCTTAAGAACAAGCATGTTATCAACGACAAGGTTGGCGATACGCCGGTGGTTGTAGTTGTGGGCAGTGACAATCAAAGCTTCGCAGCATTCAAAAGAGATGCTAATGAAACATTTATTGTCCGTAACGACTCACTGGTCGGTACGAACAATAAATATGATCTGCTCGGCAGAAGTGCCGATGGAAGCAAGCTTGCGATGGTGAATGCCTACCAGGAGTTCTGGCACAGTTGGCAGAGTTTTCATCCGAATACAGAAGCTTACAAAGGAGAATAGGACTTAATTGTTCTCCGTGTTGGTTGTATCAGATTCAACTGGTTCTGGTTCTTCCTCTCCATCGAAGTCGATATCGCCTTCTTCTACGTTATTGAAATCATGATCCCAGAGAAGCGACTGACCAAAGACACTCGCATCCTGTAAACGGGCCAATAGCACATCCTTTACCTTTTGCGTTGTAAGCTTATCGTAAGCACGACGGCTCAACGCTGCATATTCTGCTTCGATAGGTTTGTACGAAACAAATTCTTTTGAAATGTAGCCGGTTGTATACCAGGTGTCGTTCTCAAGTTTACCCGTCACTTCCAGGAACCTTCCATTCACTTTCCTCACCACAACAAAATCGCCCGTGCTAAATGTCTTATCGGTTACGGATGCTTCGTCGGGACGTTTACAAACAACTGCGTTGTTCATGATGGCGGCGGGTGATACATGAAGAGCAACAAACTCATCCCGAACCCATCCGGTGGTGCCGTCCGACAATTGGATCTTATGAAAATAAATTCGTTTTGTGTCACCGACTTCCGAAGCAGTATCGCCTACCAGGTCGAACCTCTCGCCGAGGTAGATGCTGGTAACATACTTTCCTTTGTCGGAAGGTGTGGCGCGGATACCCACTTCATTCCAGATCACAACATTCATAGTTGTATCCTGGATCGATGGTGTCGATGCCGTTGAGGTAGTGTCGGTTGAGCTGCCAGTTTGATCGGAGGGCTTGTTGCAGGCAATGGCGAGCAACAAGACAAGGGCGATGGGGAGTGTTTTCATTTTACTAAAATAAAACGTCTGCGCTCCCAATCAATGGGCACTGTAAGAGAATGACAGGCCGCTGACACTGATTGGCAGGAATTTGCCTTATTTTTCGGAAATGCAAGGCCCAAGACACCTCCGACTTTCCGAACTCAGCCAGCGGATCGCCTCTGTAGTCAATACTACCTTCAGCGATGTGTCGTACTGGGTAGTGGCCGACGTTACCAGTCATACCTTCCGCGAAGAGAAAGCCTATCATTCTTTCGAGCTCGTGGAAAAAGATCCGCTCTCGAACCGGGTGATCGCGCAGATGCGCGGAAAAGCCTGGGGCTATGGGTCCGACAGGATAGAGCAATTCGAGAGACAGACGGGCCAGCGGTTCACCAATAATATTAATGTGCTTGTGAATGTGGCTGTCGAGTTTCACCCGGTGTATGGACTGCAGGTGAACCTCGTCGATATCGACACCAGTTTTACGTTGGGTGTACTGGAACAACAACGCCTGGCTGTTCTCGACGACCTGGTGTCAAAGAACCCGGAGTTTATCCGGAAGCAAGGCGATCGATACATCACCCGCAACAACCAGTTGAAGTTGGGTGCTGTTATTCAAAAGATAGCGATCATTTCTTCGAAGACGTCGGCCGGTGCCGAGGACTTCCTGCATACACTGAACAACAACCCACACGGCTATAAATTCTCGATCGATCATTATCACACTGTGATGCAGGGCGAGAACAATGCCGACCAGTTTGTTGCAAGGATCATCGACGTGTTTAATTCCGGCAAGTCTTATGACGTCGTTGTGATCACGCGTGGTGGCGGCGCGCAGACCGACTTCCTGATCTTCGATAGCTACAACATTGGCCGCGCTGTTGCGAGATTTCCAATTCCGATCATTACCGGCATCGGTCACCAGAAGAACGAGACCATCGCCGATCTTATGGCACATACGTCGACCAAGACACCGACGAAAGCTGCCGAGTTTATTATTGAACACAACAGGCGATACGAAAGCGAGATGATCTCGTTGCAGGGAAGGATTATCATCAAGTCGCAACAGATCTTAAGAAATAACTTTCGTGCCCTGGTGGCGAATAACAACAACATCATCAACAGCACGAGGAATATCTTAAGTCATCATAAAGACAACCTGAAGACATTACGACAAATAACGATCACTCATTCACGTTCAACTTTACAATTCCAACAGCGTTCGCTGGAACATTACAGTTCGCTGGTTCGTGTGGCTCGTCCCGATAGTATATTGAGGCGCGGGTTTGCCATTGTTAAATCCGGCAATAAGATCGTTACGAATGCCAACCAGGTGGTAGTTGGAACGCAGTTAGATATCATTTTATCGGGAAGTATTTTGAATACAACCGTCAACCAAAAAACAGAAAGAGATGGAGCAGGAACTGACCTATGAAGCCGCATACAATGAACTGATGCAGATCGCACGGGAGATCGAAGACGAGTCGGTTTCAGTAGATGTTCTCGCCGAAAAAGTAAAGCGGGGCGTCGGAACTGATCTCGTTTTGCCAAAAGAAGTTGAAGACCGCCGAAGCCGACGTGAATAAAATTATCGGCCAGATGGAGGGCGGCGAATAAGCGTCATTCCAAAATCCTTGCCTCCAACAAGAAGACCGTCTTCTTTCGTCATAAAGTAATAGACATCGTCACTGGCCTTTAACAAATACAATGTGTGGTTATCGAAATCAAGCTTGTAGATATTGTTTGAAACCGTCCACGTTCCTTTGTAATCGTATGGATGCTCCAGTATTTTCCTGACATCCAATGTTCCGTCGACATGGAATTCTATTAACCATTTTAACTTATCGTGATCTTCCTTGTCTCTGATGTCAAGCAACTTATCGAATGGTATCAATGGAGTTCTTCCTGAGAGTATCATTTCCTTTGTTACCATGTCCTGTTTGGGTAACGTGAAATCGATCGTCTTATCCGCCACAGGACTGGTTCTATTCAATGTGTTCGCATAACCTTCGCCACCTTTCAGGATCTTCTTGTCGCTCGAAAGTATCTGAAAAATATTATCGTTGAGCTTCAGTAAATAAAGTGTTTTGCCTTTCGATGTCAGTGTGCAAATATCACCATCCATCTTCCACGTGCCTTTCGAGCCGGCAATAGATCCTTCCTCTTTCATGGTACGATTGTCGGGAAAATGATACCACTGGGCACTGAGATCATATGTGCCGTATCCGACATGTCGAGTTTCCACCTGATCGCTTCACACCTGACGGTTGTGGGGAGGTTAAGGAAGTTTCTTGTCTCCTGCGGGCATTCAGTGCAGGAGGCCGAATGTTATTACTGCGAGTGCTAACAAATTCATAATGCAAAATACGGGATATGGCTTCGCAAAGGCGATTGACTTGATGAACCGTATCGTTTTCTTGACGACCTTACGGTAAGTGCAACGAGTGGCAGCGAGATCATTGCACCTGGCACGTTGCACATTGCACCAAAAACAAATCATCCCATGATCCGCGAATACCTTCGAATCGCCACAAGGCAACTCAAAAAAGAAAAAGTCTACTCCTTCATCACCATCTCCGGTCTTGCCCTTGGCCTCGCCTGTGTTCTCTGCATCCTATTATTCGTAAACGACGAGCTCTCGTACGATCAATATCATTCCAAAAAAGACAGGATCTTTCGCGTTATACAGGGTGGCGACAGTGAAGAACAATCTTCCAGCCTTCCCTTCCCTTCAGGCCCCACGCTGCAAAACGATTTCCCCCGACATGGTCGAACAACAAGTTCGATTGTTCAACTTCCAGGCTTCTACATTGTCGGTCGTGTATGAAGACAACGGTGTAAAAAAACCATTCAACGAACCACATTTCTTCTTCGCCGACTCGGGCTACTTCAAGATCTTCGACCACAAGTTTCTCAAAGGCAATCCCGAAAAAGCATTGAGCGGGCCGGGATATGTCGTGATCACGAAGTCGACCGCCGAAAGATATTTCGGAACAACGGATGCCTTAGGTAAGATCATCTCCTTCGAAGGGAAGTACCCGTTGATGGTGAATGCGGTGATCGAAGATGTTCCTTCGAATTCACACTTCACGTTCGACTTCCTCGCTTCCATGACCAGTCTGCCTGCACTCAACTTCCCGATACCTGAAAAGAACTGGTATTGGAATCCCGTGTGGACGTACGTGTTGCTGAAACATCCGTCCAATCGCGGTGTTCTCCAGGACCAGCTGCATGCCTTCGTGCAGAAATATTATCATCCTGCCGTGAAAGATGAAACGGAGCTCAATCTTCAACCCGTAACAAACATCTACCTGTATTCGAAATCAGAATACGAGATCGGCGTGATGAGCGATGTTAGAAACATCAAGCTCTTCAGCATCATTGGTCTTGTAATTCTATTGATAGCCATCATCAACTTCATCAATCTTTCTACCGCAAGGGCAACGGACCGATTCAAAGAGATCGGTGTTCGAAAAGTGACAGGCGCCAGCAAGCAACGGCCTGTTGCTTCAATTTACTTTCGAGTCGGTGATGATTGCGCTGATCGCCCTTGTAATGGCAGGCGTGTTATCGGCAGTGTTGCTCCCCTCATTGAATCACCTTGCCGGGAAGTCATTCACACTCGAAGCGCTCTTCCGTCCTGCCGTGGTGGCAAGCATGATCGCAGTTGGAATCGGAGCCGGACTGGTCTCAGGAATTTATCCCGCATTCTATCTCGCTTCGCTCAATCCCGTGAACGTTCTTCGTTCGTCGGGCAACGCACAAAACAGCAAGTCGTTGTTTCGCAAAGCTCTTACGGTTTTCCAGTTTGCTATCTCAACGGTGTTGATCGTCGTTACGCTCGTGATCTACAACCAGGTCGAATTCATGAAAGGAACGCCGATGGGTTTCGATCGCGAGCAGATCGTGGTGTTGCCGGTGCAGCGACTCTCGCTGGTACCGAACTACGATGCGTTTAAAGAAAGAATTCTCACCAACCCGGCGATCGTGAGCGTAATGTTGTACCAACACGTTGATCGGTAAAGACTATCAATCGTCGAACTATAAGAAAGAGGGCCAGGATACTGAATCATTTTACCCGGTGTTCTTCGTTCGCAACGACTTCGCGCAAACTCTCGGCATTAAATTACTGGCGGGCCGCGATTTCAACAAAGACATCACAGCACCGGGGCTATTATGCAATCATCAACAACGCGCTCTGTAAAGAATGGGGCTGGACTCCCGCCGATGCCGTTGGTAAAACTATCGAAGGAACGCTGGAAGGAAAAGTTACCGTCGTTGGTGTAAGCGAAGACTATCATTTGCTTCGCTTAAGCAACAGATCATCCCGATGATCATGATGCAGGCCGACTTCGCAAAGTCGCGCGACTTCTTTACCAGGTTCGTGCTTGTACGCATACAACTCGATCGGGCAAAAGAAGCGTTGGATTTCCTTCGCGCCAACTGGGAACAGACCGTCATCGAAAGTCCGTTCGATTATTTCTTCCTCAATGAAAAATTGAACACTGTTTACGAACGCGAAGATCAACTCAACCGCATCGCGACAGTGTTCTCCCGGCTTCGCAATACTCATCGGTTGTTTGGGACTTTATGGACTCAGTCTATATACGTTCAGGAAAAGGAAGAAAGAAGTCGCGATAAGGAAAGTCTTGGGTGCTTCGGAACACACCATCGTGCGATTGTTTACTACAGATTTTTTGAAGCTGGTGATCTTCGGCTTCGCCATCGGCACTCCCGTAGCGTGGTTTTTATCGAATCAATGGTTGTCGGAGTTTTCTTACCGGCTTACGCTGGGATATGAGATCTTCATCGTGTGCCTGTTGGTATTGGTCGTCCTGGCAGTCGATTATGTTCCAAACCATAAAAGCATCGCTAACAAATCCTTCTACCGTGCTCCGCAATGAGTAATGAGGAAGTGGCAGTCGCGGCCATAATAGCGCAGTCCCGCCTCCACCTATGAAATGCACCCTGTGATCAATGAGCGCGGGACCCTCTGGACAGCATCGTGCACACCTTCTACGAAGTACATTGTTCTCTAGCGTTTCAGGGGGTCCCGCTGACTTCGTAGTATAACTTGTGCCTCGAGCGTAAGGCGGGATGACTGCTTACGAAATTGGCAACAATATCTCAAACGTCGCTCCCTTCCCATCACTATGTCCTCTAATCTCTCCACCATGCATATTAATAATCTTCTTCACGATGGCGAGCCCAACTCCCGTTCCTTCAAACCTGTCTTTGGTGTGTAGGCGCTGAAAGATCTCGAAGATCTTTTCTGCATGTGTGTTGTCGAAGCCGATTCCGTTGTCGCTGAACTTGATGCGGTTGAATCGTACTCCGCCTTTCTCGATCTCGTTGGATGTTATCGTGATCTGCGGGTTTCTCTCGGCATCCGAAAATTTCAGCGAGTTGCTGATCAAATTCTGAAACACCTGTCCCATCTGCAACGACACTCCTTTCACAACTGGAAGATCTGCGAACCGGATCGTTGCATTTTTTATCGCTGATCGTTATCTCGAGGTCTGAAACGATTTGTGTAAGCAGTTGATTCAAGTCAACACTCTCCAGTAAAATATCCGACTGTGAGAGCCTGGAGAAGATCAGCAGGTCGTCGATCAGTCTTGTCATGCGTTCGGACGATTGCACGATGTTGTCGGTGTACTTGATCATCTGCTCGTCGAGCTGGCCGGAGCCGCGCTCACGGAGAAGCTTGCTGAACACACTGATCTTGCGAAGCGGTTCTTTCAGGTCGTGACTTGCAACAGATGTAAACTGCAGCAGTTCGTAGTTGATCTTTTCAAGTTCGGCGGTGCGTTCCCGCACCTTTTGTTCCAGCAACTCTTTATCGGTCGATTCTTTGATCTTCAGTTCGGCAGCGAGTTTCTTTTCGCGCGTTGTATCCCGCACCTCCACAACGGTTCCTCTCGGCACTCCGCTTTCGATAATAGGACTTGCGGTGAACGCAACGCTGATGTAGCGTCCGTCTTTATGAATAAAATGATCTTCGCCCTGCACCTGCTCGCGATTTGGTAACGCGCTATCGATAGCCGACTCTTCGATCGGGTAATGTCGTCCATCGGTGCGTGTATGTTGAATGAAACTGTGTAGTGGCTTTCCCTGCACTTCACTCAATGTATAGCCGGTCATCTCAATGGCTGCAGGATTCATGTAAGTACACTCCTGGCTTTCGTTGAGCATGAACAGCGCCTGCGTTGTATTGTTGGTGATCGTGTTGATGACGGCATTCTGCTCGCGCAATTTCTTTTCGGTGTGCGTCTTCTCTTCGAAGAGACGCGCATTGGTCATGGAGATTGCCGCCTGCGCAGCAATGCCTTCGATCAGTTTCTCGCTGTCTTCCGTAAACACACCGGCGTCGGGGTGACCGAAGAACAATCCGCCGATAACTTCATTGGTGAACGTGGAGATCACCGGTGCTGCGAGATAACTTCGCACCGGCAGGTGACCTTTCGGTTGTCCGTGATACGGCGGATTTTTTCCGAAGTGTGGCTGCTTCGTTACATCATCATACCTTACAATCCCCTTTCCCTGGAATGTTGGATCGAAGATCGCCGTGTTTCTCGGCATCGGGAATTTAGAGAACGCTTCTTTTGGAACACCGGAGATTGTATACAACACGTACTTCTCGCCGCTCTGGTTGATAACGTTATAAAAGAAAGCTCCGAAGGCTGCGTTCGTCAGTTGTGTTCCAAGATCGGTAATGCGTTGAACCAGCTTCTCAAGTTCAACTTCCGAACTAAGAAGTTTACTTGTGTTAACAAGAAGCTCAAGTACCGTTGTCTCTTTCGAACTTGCTCCTGCTTCTTTCATTCAACCTTTCGTTTATAAAAAATTTTGAACTTGTATAAATTCAAAGCATCTTGTCGCAACATTCCCTGATAAGTTATAAAAATTATAAATCGTCTTGACCAGGTCAAACAAAACTATCCAAATACTATTAGCGGATGATGACGCTGTTGATCGGGAATTGTTTTCAGAAGCGTTAAAATCAACTCGAGTAAAGTATAAGCTCGACGAGGTTCCGGGAGGTGAGGAGGTATTTACACACTTAAATGCTTCCAACAACAGGCCTGACCTTATTATCCTCGACCTGAACATGCCGGTAAAAGATGGCAGAGAAACGCTGAAGGAATTAAAATCCGATAAAAATTTTAAGTGCATTCCGGTCGTCATTCTGTCTACGTCAAATTCTCATTTTGATGTACTCTTCTCCTACGACAACGGCGCCAGTCTCTTTCTTACCAAGCCTCACTCCTTCCACGACCTCGTGGAGATGCTGGACTTACTGTTATCGTTGAGCTCAAAGTACATCTCGTTTGCTGAGAACTAGTTTTTCAGTAATTCAATAAGACTCTCAATATTCTTGTCTGTCAATAACAGGTCCGGTTTCACGGCGGCGACCGCAAGCTTCGGCATATAAATAAATTCCGCCGACTCCGGATCTTGGATCACCACCTTTCCGCCACACGCCCTTATTCTTTCGAGACCAGCAACACCGTCGGCATTCGCACCCGACAACAACACTCCTACCAACGAAGTCTTATAGATGTCGGCGGCGCTTTCGAAGCTCACATCGATGCTGGGCCTGCTGTAATGCACCTTCTCCGAGTCGTCCAAAGTAAGTGAACCATCGCGCTCTGCAAGCACATGATAATCGGGCGGCGCTATATAAATGATGCCCGGCAATAATTCGTCCTTATCTTCCACTTCACGAACTTCATACTCCGTCCTCGCCGCCAGCACATCCAGCAACACATTCTCATCCGATGCCTTTCGGTGCAGGATCACGATGCCCGACAGGTTCATATCCAATTTCAAACGCTGAATGATCTGCAATACAACCATTAGCGCCCCGGCCGACCCACCGATCACAAATACTTTCGAAGGCTTCTTTAAACTACTTTCGGTTGTCAACTGATCTTTCGCCATATCCGCTCTTTATTCTCCAGTTGCTTAAACTTTTTATTGATCGCCGTAAACTTCAAAGTTTCTTTCGCACCCAACGCCAGGAATCCAAACATCTCCAGGCTTTCGTAAAACAAATGCAGCACCCGGTCCTGGAACGGTTTATCAAAATAGATCATCACGTTTCGACAAAGGATCAGTTGAAACTCGTTGAATGACCTGTCCGATACAAGGTTGTGAGTCGCGAGAACGATCCGCTTGCCCAGGAACTCATCGAACTTAGCAGAATTGTATTGTGCCGTATAGTACGACGAGAAATCGTGCTTACCTCCCGATAGAATATAATTCTCCGAATACTGTTTCATCTGGCTGATCGGGTAAATGCCGTGTCGCACTTTCTCCAACACCGTTGGATTAATATCCGTAGCATAGAGCAATGACTTCTTCAAAAGATTTGCTTCGTGAAGCAAAATTGCCATGCTGTAAACTTCTTCGCCCGAAGCGCACCCGGCATGCCACACACGGATCACCGGGTATGTAGCCAGTATGGGCAGCACTTCTTCTCTCAATGTCTTATAGAACATAGGGTCGCGAAACATTTCTGTTACGTTCACCGTGATCTCTTCCACAAATCTTTTGAAGTACGTCTTCTCCGTACGTAGCTTATACCTGAACTCGGCAAAGCTCGCAAACCTGTCTTTCACGATCAGCCTCGCAATCCTTCTGCTCAACGACGCTCTCGAGTAGCTGGTAAAGTCATAACCATATAGTTCCACTACATCGTAGAGAACTACCTCGAGATCCTCGTTGGTGATGGGGAACGAGCCTTCGTCGCTCATCTCTTTCCGCTTTCATACAACCACACACGGAGCAGCGAGAACAACTGGTCTACATCAACAGGTTTGGTGATGTAATCGGAGGCCCCTGCATCGATACACTTCTCGCGATCACCCACCATCGCCTTCGCGGTAACTGCGATGATCGGGAGATCTTTGTACTTCTTGTCTTTTCGGATCCTTGCTGTTGTTTCGTAGCCATCCATCTCTGGCATCATCATGTCCATCAATACGATGTCGACATTGGGCGCAGACTCAAGTTTCTTCAACGCGTCTTTACCATCAACTGCCGCTACAACATTCATCTGGTACTTCTCCAAAGCCTTCGTCAGCGAGAAGATGTTCCGCATATCATCGTCGGCAATGAGAACAGTCTTGTTCTTCAATACTTCGTCAAGAGCGCCGAGCTTGTGATATCGCGGGGTCTGATGTTCGTTCTTGTTGTTCTTCTCCATCAGGTGGAGGAACAACGACACCTCATCAAGGATCCGCTTGTATGAGTAGGCCGTCTTAAGCACGATTGAGTCCGCATATTGCCTGATCTTCATCACTTCGGGTTGCGAGAGACTCTTGCCGGTAAATATGATGATCGGGAGATTCTCTAGCCCCGGAGTTTTCTTCACAGCCTCCAATGTATCGTATGCATGGCGATCGGGAACTCCCATATCGAGGATCACGCAGTCTACATTATTGTTCTTCAGCGATTCGATAGCATTACCGACTTCATTTCTGATCTCGAGATTGACATCGAATGTTTCGAGGAAGTAAGCCAACGCTTTCGCGTGACGTTCGTTCTCTTCAACGATCAAAACCTTCTTCGGATGATGCTGCAGCACGTATTCGATCTTCTTGAAGATCTCCTGCATCTGCTCGAACGCAACCGGCTTATTAATGAAGTCAACCGCTCCTTTTGTCAGACTTTCGTTCTTCACTTCATGCGACGACATAATGTGCACCGGAATGTGTCGGGTTGCCGTATTGCTCTTCAGCTCTTCCATTACTTCCCATCCGCTTCGCACAGGAAGTTGAATATCGAGAAGGATCCCGGCGGGCAGGAATTGCTTCGCAAGCTGGGTTGCCTCATCACCTCTTACGCTCACTATACCTTTGTAACCCTTACGTCTTGTGAAATCGAGCAACGCCTTTGCGAAGTTCGTATCGTCTTCGACGATCAGTATCGACTTATCACCCTGCTTAATGCTCGCGCGATCATCCGGTATACTCTCCGGTATCGTCGTGCTTATAAATTTCTTATCGGGAGTCTTCGGGGCTTCCGACATCGGCAGCGGGAAAGAAGAGATCTCTGCTGTCGTCTCGGGTTCCTGTGCCACCAACTTTCCTTCTTTCGCGACGGGCAGTATCAAAGTAAATTCAGAACCCTGCTCCGGCTCACTCGACAGTGTAAGATCACCACCGAGTAATTTCACCAACTCGCGACTGATCGAAAGTCCCAATCCCGTTCCACCATATTTCCTCCGCGTCGATCCATCAGCTTGCTGGAATGCTTCGAACACGATCGACTGTTTCTCTTTCGGAATTCCAATGCCCGTGTCTTTCACCACAAATGCAACCTCGTTCGATTGTCGCCTCTCGATGCTCAACATCACATAACCAGTCGATGTAAACTTGATCGCATTCGACACCAGGTTTCTGATCACCTGTTCGAGACGAAGCTTGTCGGTCTCTATCTTGTCCGGAACGTCGTTGCCAATGTTTGTTTTGAATTCTATCTTCTTCTCTCTTGCGATCGGGCCGAACATCGCATTCATGTTGTGAACCATCTCCTTCATCGAAACATCGGAGTATTCGAGTTTCATCTTGCCCGCTTCGATCTTCGACAGGTCGAGGATCTCGTCAATCAAAGACAACAATCCATGACCTGAACTTTGGATCACCTTCGCATAGTCAAGCTGGTCGTTCGTCAGGTTGTTGTCCTGGTTCTCCGACATCAGTCGCGACAACAACAATATAGAGTTCAATGGTGTACGAAGCTCGTGCGACATGTTCGCGAGAAACTCCGTTTTATATTTCGTTGTTTGCGTAAGCTGGTCTGCTTTAGCCTGGATCTCGAGGTTGCGCTCGCTGATCATGTGGTTCTTTTCTTCGAGAAGCCTGCTGCGTTCTTCGAGCTCTTCGTTCGCCTGCTTCAATTCTTCCTGTTGAACTTTCAACTCTTCTTCCGAAGTCTGGAGTTTTTCTGCCTGCACTTCAAGCTCCGAGTTCAGGTTCTCGAGCTCAGTATGTTGAACTCGCAATTCTTCCGATTGTGCCTGTGTTTCTTCGAGCAACTCCTGCATGCGACGACGGTTCTGCGCCGTGCTTATTGAAATGCCGATGTTCGGAGCTGCGTTCACGAGGTATTCGAGTTGCTTCTTGCTGAACTCGTGAACGGTTGCGAGCTCCATCGCACCTTTCACTGTGTAACCATCCATGATCGGAATAGCAACAACATGCTTCGGTTTGGCTGCGCCCATTGCGAAGCTTACTGTTACACTATCTTCAGGGATCTGTTTGAGCTCCACAGGTTTGCGCGAAGCAACGGACTGGCCGAGAATCCCTTCGTTCACTTTTATCAGGTCGCGCGAACGTTCCATCGAGAACGCGTAACCTCCGCTGCGCCTCAGCTGATCGCCCTCCAGAATATAAAGTGCTGCAACATTGCTGTCTGTATACGATGCAACTGTCGCTATCACTTCGGCACTGAGTGTCTCAATTTCCTTATCCCCGATCATTACATCGTTCAGGTTGGTAAGGCCGGTTTGTAGCCATTCTTTATCAGATAACGCCTCAAAAGAAAAGTCAAGGGACTCCGCCATCTTGTTCAAAGAACCGGCTACACTTCCCAATGCATCGCTCTCTTTGTCGTCGACGCGGATCTTATAGCTGCCCTGCGAGATCTTATCTGCAATGCTTTTGATGATACTAATACGATTCTGGATCTCGATGTCTTTTTGCTCCAGCTCCGATTGCAGTCGAACACGTTCGCCGTAGTCGCCACTAACCCTCACGTAGAATACAATTGTAATGATGACCGCGAATATTGCGGCAACGACGATCAATGGCGGGGTTAGTCTTGCAAAACGATTCATGTTTTCGGTACGCTGCACCAACAACGAATTCTCAAGCTCCTCCATATCTTTCAGCTCTCTGCGAATCTCTTCCATAGCCTGACGACCAAGCCTGAGGTTCGCCAGGTTCGGAGTTTCGCCTTTTCTTTTATTTTCAAGCGCAGATTCGAGGTACCTGAATCTTCCTTCCAGAAGTCGGCGGAGCGCCGGAAGTTTTACCTGCTGCTTGTCATTGTCCACGGTCAGCCTCTTCACATTGTCGAACGCTGCAAATGCCCGGGCCCTGGCATCCTGGTATGGTGTCAGAAAATCTTCTTCACCAGTTATGAGAAACCCTCGTTGCCCTGTTTCAGCATCGATCAATGCTTCATTAATGTCCTTAAGCTCAGCAATCACCTCGTGAGTGTGATTAACCCAACCCGCGCTTTCCAGCAGGTTGTTGATACTGATGAAGGATGCAACAGAGCTCAGGATCAGTACGATCAGCGAGACGCTGAAGCCAATCAAAAGATTTCTCTTGAAATTACTTTTCATGTTCTATGGGTGCAATAATTAAATTATACCAATTCGTGAATGTGTTACAGGAACAACGATGGTAAACTTCGCACCTTCGTTCTCCTTCCCCCACGCATCAATTATCCCGTCGTGACGTTCGACGACTTTTTTCACGATCGCCAATCCAATTCCAGTTCCTTCGTATGTATGCCTGTTCCTCAATCGCTGAAAGATCTCGAAGATCCTTTCCCTGAATTCATTGCTGAACCCAATGCCGTTATCCGCAACAACGAGCCTGCAATAAGCGCCATTCTTCGAAGCCGGCGAATCAAACGACTTCTCCGAAACACGTTCGCCCGTTACAGATATCAAACACTGATCGTTTCCTTTCGAAAACTTGATGGAGTTGCTGAGAAGATTCTGAAACACCTGTCTCATCTGGAATGAAATTCCTTCGATGACCGGCATCCGGCCTATGTCGAACGTGCAATGCTTCACTTCGATCTGGAGTTCCAGGTCTGCCATGATCTCTCCTATCATCACGTTGAGATCGAGCTGCGCAAACTCATCGTCGGCATAGATCTTCGAATATTGAAGAAGATCTGTTACCAGGTTTCTCAGTCGTGTTGCCGACTCGAGGATCTTCCCCAAATAAGGCTTTACCTTCTCTTCACTCTCGTTGAATTTATCTAACGCAAGACCGCTGAAGGTCTGGATCTTTCTTAATGGTTCCTGAAGGTCGTGCGACGCAATGAATGCAAACTGCTGAAGCTCGTTGTTACTTTCTTCGAGTCGCTGATTCGACTTCACAAGCTCCTGCGTTCTTTCTTTCACCTTCTCTTCGAGAACATTCTCAGCGCGTTTCCTTAACTCGATCTCTTCCCTCAGATTTTTCTCCATGTCCAGCAACATCCGAGTCTGCTCCGACAGCCTGTAAAATGTCTTGATCTTAAGAAGAAGAATATCGGGGTCTACGGGTTTCGTTACATAATCGATACCGCCCGACGTATAACCGCGCGCCACAAATTTTTTATGCGTATTGATCGCCGACAGGAAAATGATGGGAATGTCTTTCGACTTGCTATAACCGGAGATCGCTTCGGCTACTTCGAAGCCGTCCATTTCCGGCATTTGCACATCGAGAATGATGAGCGCATACGAGTGCGTGAGGATCTTCCGCAAAGCCTCCTCTCCCGACGAAGCGGTGTCGACCTCGAAGCTATGAAGGGTGAGGAGTGCCTTCAAGCTGAATATGTTTTCCTGGTTATCGTCGACAATCAGGATCATGCGGCCAGGGAAAAATCGATCACTAAAAAATACTCTTTAAACTTGTTTAACAAACCCAAAACTGTGGAATTATCTCCACGATATGCTTTCCACAGTGACGAATAAATTCAACACCTGCCGGGATCGCAAACGCGCTCTGCCGGCATAATTACGCTCTTCGTCTATCAAAGCGGGGAGAGCGACAAGATGGATGCCGGAAACGATGATGCACATCATAAAAAACTCAGTCTTTCATCATCACTTTGTACATCTCGTTGAAAGGCTTCTGTTTTAGCTCGACACTGCGGCGCGAATGAGTGGCTTCGGCAGACTTGAGAAGGTCGATGCAGGTGCTGATCGTATCGTCGTCCAGGCTTCGGAAGATCATCTCGTTCACCTTCTGTGCATTCGACATACACTCTTTCAGTTTCTTAATTCCCTTATCGGTGATGCTTACCAGCTTCGCGCGGCCGTCGGATGGGTCGGGTCGTTCCTTCACCAGCCCGGCTTTGTGAAGTTTATTGATTGCCTCCATGCCCGTTGTTGTTTCAGCAAAGAGATAATTGATGAGCTCCATCTTCTTTACTTCTCCCAGTTGCATGAGACAATTGAGATAATAGAAGCTGTCGGTCGCAGGCAGCTTTGTGTTGGTCATGGCTGCACGATGATAGAGACCGTATGCGCTTGAAAGCCGGCCGATGATCCTTGCAAGCTGTCCCACGTTTTCGGAACGCGTGGCCGTTGGTTTGGACTCGGGGCGCGATAAGATGTAGCGGCAGAATGACGCTATGTCGGCGCCTGGATTTTTGTCTTCATACGACGACCATTCTGAAACAAGTTTTACGATCGGCTTCTTCATTTTCAAATATATTACTAAATAGGAATAATTTTATTTAAAATATAACGGATCAGTATGATATTCGGCATCTATCCCGGCGGCATGTCAGGCACACCTGCCGGCCTCACCACAGGTCCCGCCAACAACCCACATCAGGTCGCGAAAGCATTAGACATGTTGCAAGGCAACGCGAGTGCATTTCTCGTCCGCGTCTACGCCGGTTATTATGGTCCCGGTAAACCCGTCACCATCGTGCCCGAAGATCCTTCGCAGTACGTCACAGCCAACCGTCCTCTCGACCTGGTCCTCTGCTTCCAGTCCGACAATGCAGATCTCTTCCACTGGAAGAATTTCATACGCGAACGGGTGGAGAAATACCGCGAACATCTTCGTTACCTGCAGGTGACTGAAGAAGCCAACGCCAACCTTCCATCCCTGGACGGATACTTTCCGGCTTCGCGAAAGGCTTTGGTGGAAGGAATCGTGTTTGCACGACAGCTGATCGACTCCATGGGTCTTAAGATTGAAGTCGGTTTCAATGCAACTCCGGACTTCAACCCCAACCGCCAGTTCTGGAAAGAGATCCGGTCGCTGGCTACACCCGCGTTCTATGATTCGCTCGATTATGTTGGTCTCGATTTCTTTCCCGATGTGTTCAGGCCGCTGCCGCGCGATGGTGAGAAGGTCCTTGCAAAGGAGCCTATCAGGCAGTTAATCAGGCATTTCCGCGGCGATATTGCTGATGCCGGAATTCGTAACAACATCCCGCTTCATATAACCGAGAACGGTTGGCCAACGAACTCGTCACGGCCGGAGTCCGATCAGTCCGCTGTGCTCGAAGCCGTTATCAGGGCCGTATCTGAACTTCGTACGGAATTGAATATCGTGTCTTATGAGATGTTCGACCTGCGGGATGCCGACAGCAGTTTGGAAGACATCTTTTACAGGTTCGGAATCATGAACGACGACTACTCACCGAAGCAGGCATTTGAAACATATCGGTTGTTGATAGAGGAGCTTACAGTCGCATCATGAAAAACAAAACAACTTTCGCTTATATGTGTTAAAACCTTTTTATCTTCACAAAACAAAAACAAACCAATTAACCACTAAAAATATTCCGTGCTATGGCTAAAAAAAAGAAGGCCGCAAAGAAGGCAACACCGAAAAAAGCCGCTAAGAAGGCAGCGAAAAAGGTAGTTAAAAAAGCAGCTAAGAAGGCCGCTAAGAAAGTAGCCAGGAAAGCCGCAAAAAAAAACAGCACCTAAGAAGGCTGTGAAAAAGGTTGCCAAGAAATCTGCCCCGAAAAAAGCAGCACCAAAAAAGGTATCAGCTCCCAAAGCTCCGGCACCGACCCCTCCTCCCGCACCGGAAACTCCACTCTTCCCTGAATCTCCGTCAACTTCGGAGAGCACAGAGAACGGAACTCCGATGTAATTGGACCGAAATAATTTTAAATGATAAAAGCGATGGCACCCCATCGCTTTTTTTAAATCCCCTCAATATGAAAAACAAATCCTCCCGCCGCGACTTTATTAAGAAGGCCGCAGGCACCGCCCTTACAGCCGCTGTAATACCTGCAATACCATCGATCTCCGGAAGTTCTACAAGGAAGACAGTCGTTCTCAACCAGCAACAGCGCGACACAAAGAAATACGGACCGAACGATCAGCTGAATGTTGCCGTGATCGGCTGCGGTATCATGGGCTTCAACAATGCCGAGACAACTTTACAAATACCTGGTGTGAAGGTGATTGGCGCATGCGATCTTTACCAGGGCCGCCTCGATCATGCGAAAGAAGTTTGGGGCAAAGACCTCTTCACCACAAAGAACTACCAGGAGATCCTTGATCGTAAAGATGTTGACGCCGTCATCATTGCAACTTCAGATCACTGGCACGATCACATCTCCATCGATGCGATGAACAAAGGAAAGCACGTGTACTGCGAAAAACCGATGGTACACAAAGTTGAAGAAGGCCAGGCAGTGATCGACACACAAAAGAAGACCGGCAAAGTATTCCAGGTTGGAAGTCAACGCTGCTCATCTATCATCACTGAGAAAGCAAGAGAGATCTATGCATCTGGGATCATCGGCGATCTTGTGCTCGTAGAAACACGCAATGATCGTCACAGCGCTAACGGCGCGTGGCAATATTCAATACCTACCGACGCGAAGAACAACACTGTAGACTGGAACTCGTTTCTCGGCGATGCTCCGAAAAGAGAATACGACCCCGTTCGTTTTTTCCGCTGGAGAAATTATAACGACTACGGTACTGGCGTAGCCGGTGATCTTTTCGTTCACCTGTTCACCGGCATTCATGCAGTAACCGGTTCTCACGGACCCGTTCGTGCTTTCGCAACCGGCGGACTTCGCTACTGGAAAGATGGCCGCGACGCTCCGGATGTAATGGCTGCATTGTTCGACTACCCTGCTACCGACAAACATCCTGCTCACACCATGCAGATGCGCGTAAACTTTGTTGATGGCAGCGAAGACGGCGAGATCCTTCGACTCGTTGGTTCGGAAGGCGCGATCATTCTTGGATGGAATGACATGAGTGTGATCCGTCACAAGCTCAACAAGAATCCTGGTTTCGGTGGATGGGATACGTTTGGCACATTTACCGACGCACAGAAGAAAGAATATGAGAAGTGGTATGTTGCCAACTACCCCGATCCAAAACCACAGGTGATTGAACCTAATTTAGAGTTCAGGGCACCCGAAGGTTATAGCGCACACCTGGATCATCATTTGAATTTCTATGCAGGCATCCGCGAGGGCAAAGCCATCAAAGAAGATGCGTTGTTTGGAATGAGAGCAGGCGGACCGGCGTTGCTTGCCAACAAAAGTTACTTTGAAAAGAAGGTGATCAATTGGGATCCGGAAAAAGCAGTAATTGTTGCTTAATAAAAAGCCCGCGAAACGCGGGCTTTTTTTATATTACTCCACTGTCAATATCCATGCGTCTTTAAATGCCTGCTCCAGTCGTGTAGCATCCCGCTTCGTGCGTGCCACATCAATATCCTTATCATAATCGAGATACACGTACCATAGATTTCTCGCAGAGATAAATCCATAGTTCGAATCTGCATACTCCATATCGACGAGCTCGTTAGAGAACTTCTTCGCGTTCACTTCCGATCGGAACGCACCCACAATTACATAGGTCCCCGCAGGCAGGTCGTTCTTGTTCCTGACACGCTGCACAAACTCGTGACGTTCGGGCTTCGGTTGTTCTTGTACAACAACGGGTGCTTGTGTCACGGCCTTAGTTGTATCGACAGCCTGCTGTTGTTGTGTTACCACGGGTTCTTTCGGAGTCTTTACTTCTACATTCTTCTGTTGGTTATTCTGCTGTTCTGCTGTTTTATGGGGTTCATTATGAACGTTAGAGTCTTTATACTTCTTCGCGAGCGCTTCTTGTTTTGCTTTGCGTTCTGCCGCAAGCTGTGCCGGCGTTTTCTTCTTCTTCTCTTTGTCGGTGTTCACAAAAGAATATACTCCCACGGCGTTCTTACTTCTCTTACCAAACAAAAACGCGAGCTGGATCTCGTGCGAAGGACGTGCGATCTGGCTTTGACCGAAGCCAGTAGTGAACGAATAACCGAGTGTCGATACTTTATTGAGTTTGATACCGGCCATCGCCGAAGCACCCAGTCCCTGGCGGAAGCCTGCCCCGAGCCACACCTGGTTCTGAAGATGCACCAAAGCCGCCAGCTCAAACTGCGAAGGGCGAAGCTGGTTGTACCGATAGATCAAATATGGTTCGAAGACATTCTTGTTTCGATTAAAGTAAAACCTGTTCGAAGCATGAACGACCACGCTCTGGAAGGGCGACACCGGCCCGAATGAAAAAGACTCGGTCGAATAATATTTAGGTGTAAACAACTGCGGCAATGTTATCCCACCATGAAATGTTTTACCGTGATATGAAACACCGAAGTTGCCCTGCACAAAAAAGTTGTTGGGCACCGCGGTAAGCAAAGCAACATCCGTCTGGTCTGCATTCTGCACACCATTAACATCTACCCTGTTCCATGAAGAACCGAGCGACAATCCGAAGCGGATCATTTTATCTTCTGCCACCATGATGTGATAACCGCCGGTGAAGAGGAACGCCGATGTTGAAAGAAGTCCGCGTTTGTTACTCGAGATCGTTAAGCCACCCGTCAGTTTCTTTGCAAGAAGTCCCTGCACGCTTACCTGTCCCAGCGATGGTCCGTTGGGCACGCCGGCCCATTGGCGACGATAGCCTAAATACAGGGCAGGTTGGCCATCAATGCCAACATAAGACGGATTGAGGGTAGCGGAATTGACAAAAAACTGTACAAAGTCCGTATTATCCTGTGCGGAGGTTTTTATTGATACGAACGTAAAGACTAGCCAGAGACAACAAAGTAAGCTTTTGTTCAAATTTGGATGGATCTATGCACCCTGTAAAGATAGAGTAAGCTCAGGAATTTTCTAATTTACAGGTCGAACCCCCTAAAACTATGAATAATCGAAGACTCCCCATCATCATCGTTACCGTTATCGCCGTCATCGTACTGATGGCCGTCTCGTCCAGCCTCTTCTTTACTGTGGGCGCTACCGAGAAAGCGATTATGTTTCACCCCCTCGGATCGGCCGGCCTCGACAAAGACAATGTCATTCAGCCAGGCCTCCACATGAAGGCCCCATGGAACGACGTCATCATCTATGAAACAGCTGAACAATCGACCGACGAGACCATGGACATCAATGACAAGAATGGTCTTGCGATCCATGTAGATGTTACCATTCGCTATTTTCCCGATCACGAGAAGATTGGATACATCTACGAGAAGTTCAACAAAGACTATATCAGTAAGCTGGTGATCCCCGAAATGCGATCGATGACAAGGCAGGTGATGGCGCGCTATACCGCGGAAGAGATCTATTCAACAAAACGCGCCGAGGTAGAGACTTCGATCATTTCGGAAACCAAACAGGTGCTCACTGCAAATTATGTTACTACCACAGCAGTGCTCATTCGTTCGATCAAACTGCCCGACCAGATCAAGGCCGCTATCCAAAATAAACTGCAACAGGAGCAGGAAGCTCTTGCTTACCAGTTCAGGCTCGAGAAGGAAAAAAGTGAAGCGGAACGCAAGCGAATTGCTGCAGAAGGTGAATCGAGAGCCAATAATATTATCAACAATAGCTTGTCCGACAAGTTGCTGAAAATGAGAGGCATAGAAGCGACGCTCGAGCTCGCGAAATCGCCTGGCTCAAAAGTGGTTATAATAGGCTCCAGCAAGGATGGACTACCCATGATTTTGGGCAATAATTAATAGAAATAATACTGGAATTAATCCGAATTTATTTCCCCATGCCTTTCAACTGATGGGTTTGGCGGTTATTTTAGGGCAAATTTGATTAAGATGGCAAAGACGGCAACTCTGACAATTGACGGCAAAAGCTATGAATTCCCAATCGTTGAAGGCAGCGAAGACGAACAGGGTATCAACATAGCCGACCTGCTGGAAAAGACTGGAGCAGTAACACTGGACTTCGGTTACAAAAACACAGGCGCAACAACCAGCGCTATAACATTTCTCGATGGTGACAAAGGGATATTAAGATACCGCGGTTATTCCATCGAAGAGCTGGCCGCCAAGTCAACCTTCCTTGAAGTTTCTTACCTCCTGATATTCGGCGAGCTTCCAAACAAACAACAGCTCGAAAAATTCACGAACGACATCAAGACACACACCATGGTGCACGAGGATACACGCAAGATCCTCGACGGCTTCCCGTCTACGGCACATCCAATGGGTGTATTGGCTTCGATGTTCTGTGCGCAGACAGCATTCTATCCCGAGTCGCTCGATCCCAACAGCAATAAAGACGCTGTTTACCTCAGTATCATCCGCTCTTTGGCCAAGATGCCTACGTTCGCAGCATGGTCGTACAAGAACGCGATGGGTCATCCTGTGAACTACCCGGATAACACACTCGACTATTGTTCACGTTTCCTGAAAATGATGTTTGCGTTGCCTGCCGAACGCTACGATGTAGACCCTGTAGTTGCCGACGCACTCGATAAACTTTTGATCCTTCATGCCGATCACGAACAGAACTGTTCTACATCTACAGTTCGTATCGTTGGTTCTTCGAAGGCAAGCATTTATTCTTCGATCTCTGCAGGTATCAACGCTCTCTGGGGTCCGCTGCACGGTGGTGCTAACCAGGAAGTGATCCTCATGCTAGAAGGCATCCGTAAAGACGGTGGCGATACCGACAAGTGGATCGCGAAAGCAAAAGACAAAAACAGTGGCTTCCGCCTGATGGGCTTCGGTCACCGTGTTTATAAAAACTTCGACCCTCGCGCGAAGATCATTAAAAAGGCAGCCGACGATGTATTGAAGAAGCTTGGTGTAAACGATCCCGTTCTCGAGATCGCACAGAAGCTCGAAGAAGCTGCACTTAAAGATTCCTATTTCGTAGAACGCAAGTTATACCCGAACGTGGATTTCTACTCTGGTATCATCTATCGTGCACTTGGTATTCCTGTTGATCTCTTTACTGTGATGTTCGCCATGGGCCGCCTGCCCGGCTGGATTGCACAGTGGAAAGAGATGCGTGAAAACAAAGAGCCGATCGGTCGTCCGCGCCAGATCTACACTGGTCAGAAGCTTCGTTCTTATGTTGAATTAGTAAAACGCTAATGGCACTCGCGGAAGATTTCCAGGCGGCAGTTACAACTTCGCAAGCACTAACAAAGCGTCCTTCGAATGAAGAGCTGCTCGAATTATATTCGCTATACAAGCAGTCTACGGACGGAGATGTAAGTGGCGATCGTCCCGGTGGCTTTGATTTCAAGGCCATTGCGAAGTTCGATGCATGGGCAGAGAAGAAAGGACTGAGCAAAGAGCAGGCAATGCAGAATTACGTTGCACTTGTAGCGAAGCTGAAGGAGCAATACGCATAGGTTTTGAATGTCTTTTACCAGCCACGGTTAAAAGAAGGAATCAATATTCTTGATGGAGACGAGGCGCATCACGCAAAAGTGTTGCGCCTTTCTTTTGGTGATAATATTCTCGTTACCGATGGCAAAGGTTTGATTGTTGAAGCAGTGATTGCTTCCGGCGGTTTTAAAGTCTTAAACCAAAAAACATTCACACGTAATTATTCAACCAACCTCTTCGTAGCGCCAACCAAGAATTCAGACAGGATTGAATGGCTGGTTGAAAAAGCAACCGAGATCGGCGTAGCTTCAATCACGATGGTTGAATGCAAACGAAGCGAAAGGAAGAACATCAACCACGATCGCCTGGTTAAGATGGCAGTCTCTGCGATGAAACAATCGCAGCAACCATGGCTTCCCGAGATAAAACCACTCACCTCTTTTCCTGATATCATTAAAGAAAACTTTGATCAAAAGTTTATCGCTTTTGTCGATCATACCAATCCCGATCAACTAAAGAATCTTGTAAAAACCAAACAGTCTTACGGCCTTCTTATTGGCCCCGAAGGCGACTTCACCGACGAAGAGATCCAGTTCGCAATAAAAAACAACTGGCAAAAAGTAAGTTTAGGTCCCACCAGGCTTCGCACCGAAACTGCAGCCCTTACCGGAGCCTTGACCCTAATGCTGGTAAATAATTAATTTGCATTAATCTGTGCGATCCGTGTGATCTGTGAGAGACAACCATGACCGAAAAAGAAGCCTCAAAACTTGTCGATAAGCTTACCGACGAGATCAACTATCATAACGACCTGTACTATCAAAAAAATAAATCGGAGATCAGCGACTTCGAGTTCGATAAACTTTTGCAGCAACTGATCGATCTAGAGAAACAATTCCCTTCATTAAAACATCAGCACTCTCCTACCCAGCGTGTTGGTGGGACGATCACAAAAAATTTCCCGAACGTTCTTCATCGTTACCCGATGTTGTCGCTGGGAAATACTTATTCAAAAGAAGAGCTGGAAGATTGGGACGAACGCGTTAAGAAAGGTCTCGGCGATGCGAAGTTTGAATATTTCTGTGAGCTGAAATTCGACGGTGTATCGATCAGCATCACGTACGAAAATGGAGTACTCGTTCGTGGCGTCACCCGCGGCGACGGCGTTCGCGGCGATGAAGTTACTGCTAACGTAAGAACCATTCGCTCACTTCCATTGCGCATTACTGCGAAAGGCGTCCCCAAAAATTTTGAAGTACGTGGCGAAGTTTTTCTTCCACGCGAAGTATTCAAGCAGATCAACAAAGAACGTGAAGATGTTGGCGAAGAAACTTATGCTAACGCCCGCAACACCGCATCAGGAACCGTGAAGATGCAGGACTCCTCCGAAGTTGCACGACGCAAGCTCGATTGTTATCTATATTATCTTCTTGGCGACAACAATGTCGAAACACACGAAGAGTCAATTAAGAAACTCGAGAAGTGGGGATTCCAGATCTCACAAACATATTGCAAGTGCAAGAACATCAGTGAAGTTCTCGACTACATCAACGAGTGGGAAAAGAAACGCCAGTCGCTTCCGCTCGATACAGACGGTGTTGTAATTAAAGTGAACAGCATCGCACAACAACAGGAACTTGGCTTTACCGCGAAGAGTCCGCGCTGGGCGATCTCATATAAGTATAAGGCGGAAAGCATGAGCACACGCCTGAAGAATATCCTCTACCAGGTTGGTCGTACGGGCGCCGTTACTCCTGTTGCCGAACTGGAACCGATATTCCTCGCAGGCACTACCGTTAAGCGTGCGTCGCTTCACAATGCCAATGAAATTGCGCGACTGGATCTTCGTATCGATGATTACGTGTTCGTCGAAAAAGGTGGCGAGATCATTCCGAAAGTAACGGCCGTCGATCTTCCGAAAAGAAAGCCAGGATCGAAGCCATTCAAGTATACAGATAAGTGCCCCGAGTGCGGTACGAAGCTCGTTCGCGAAGAAGGTGAAGCAGCATATTACTGCCCCAACTATAAGGGTTGTCCTCCGCAGATCAAAGGACGTATAGAACACTTCATTCAGCGAAGGGCAATGGACATCGACTCGCTTGGCGAGAAGACCATCGATTCATTGTATGGGTTGGGATTAGTAAAAACTCCGGCCGATCTGTACGACCTTACAAAAGAAGACGTGATGAAGCTTGAAGGTTTCAAAGAGACATCCACCAAAAATCTTCTCGACGGTATAGAAAAATCAAAACAGATCCCGTTCGAAGCTGTACTCTTCGCGATAGGCATTCGTTATGTGGGCAAAACAGTTGCAGAGAAACTGGCTCGTCACTTTAAATCCATTGACAAGCTTAGGATCGCCACTGTCGAACAACTGCTGGAAGCCCCAGAAGTTGGCGATAAAATAGCAGTTAGCACCGAAGCTTTCTTTAAAGACAAAGACAGCAACAAAGAGATTGACCGGCTCATTAAGGCCGGCCTCAACTTCGTTTCCGACGCAAAAGAGCCGGAGAAAGTGAGCGACAACCTGGGTGGCAAATCGTTCGTGATCTCGGGCACCTTTGAAAAATATGAGCGCGATGAGCTAAAAGATATTATCATTGCCAATGGAGGGAAAGTGTTGTCGGGAGTTTCGGGCAAGCTTGATTATCTTTTGGGCGGCGAAGGAACAGGCCCCTCCAAGTTGGAAAAAGCGAAGAGTTTGGGCGTGACGGTTATAACGGAGAAAGATTTTGAGAAACTATTATCCAAGCCATAGTCCTATGTTCAAAATGAGTTTCCTTAAAATGCGAACCTCTTCAGCACTGAGGAAAGGCAATGCAAAACGTGCAAGCACTGCCTACAAGCATGCAGAAAGTTTCGGCATCATCTTCAGCGTCGAAGACCGTCAGAAACACGATCACATTAAAGATCTTATCAAGAGACTCGAACAGGATGGCAAGAAGGTGTCGGTACTCGAATTTCTTCCGAAGAAAAAAGAGAACTATGAGTTCCTTTTCGATTTCTTTACCGTCGATGAGCTTTCGTTCTGGGGCAATATTACTTCAGAGAAAGCTGTAAGATTCTCGAACACGCCATTCGATTATCTTTTCTATATCGACTCGCAATCGAATCCACTCGTGCTTAATCTCCTCGCCCGCAGCAAAGCACATTGCAGGGTCGGAAGATTCAATGAATCTGAAAGTCCGTATTTTGAATTAATGATCGAAGATAACGGGAGTACTAAATCCCTTATCGAAAACGTATACAAGTATACAAGACAGTTGAAATAGATGAAGAAGTTATTCGGCACAGGCGTAGCGCTTGTCACACCTTTTTTCTCAGACGGATCAATCGATTATAAGGCGCTTAAGAAGATTCTGAAGCACACTGCCAAAGGTGTGGACTATTACGTGGTGATGGGCACCACTGGCGAAGCCGCAACGTTATCAAAAGAAGAAAAGCGTTCTGTACTTGATTTTGTAAAGCAAAATAACACAGCCAAGCTTCCGATTGTTTACGGCATCGGCGGAAATCACACGGCCGCCGTTGTTCGCGAGCTCCGCGATACGGACCTCACCGGCGTTGATGCAGTGCTCTCTGTAAGCCCTTACTACAACAAGCCATCACAAGAGGGACTGTACCAGCACTTCAAAGAAGTTGCCGATGCATCGCCGCTCCCGGTAATAATTTACAACGTGCCCGCCCGCACTGCTTTGAACATGACAGCGGAGACGACATTACGTCTTTCTGTGCATAAGAATATCGCTGGCGTTAAAGAAGCAAGCGGAAGCATCGAACAATGTATGCGTATCGCACATCTGAAGCCTCATGAGTTCATGCTCATCTCGGGCGACGATCTGCTTACGATTACATTCTATGCAATCGGTGGAGCCGGTGTTATTTCAGTGTTAGCGAATGCATATCCCGTTGCATTCAGGAAGATGAAAGATGCTGCTGCGAAAGGACAGTTTGCCAAAGCATCGCTCGAATCATTCAAATTACTCGACATCAACGCACCGATGTACGAAGAAGGAAGTCCTGTAGGTGTAAAATACCTGATGTCGTTGCTTGGATTATGCGAGCCTTATGTGCGTTTGCCACACACACTGCCATCTGAAGCCCTTAAAAAGAAGATTGAAGGACTTTACAATAACATAAAAGGGATCCTGTAGCAAATGCCACAGGATCCCTTTCTCATATCTTTTGATCAGAGGCAGTAATTAAGAGCCACCTTCTTTGTTTTTCAGCTCTTGAACTTCCGCACGGATGGCCTGCGCGATGTTCTTAAGGTCTTGCATACCTTTTCTAACACGGGTTCCAGCCGCGCTGTTGCCCTTGTTATAGAACTTCTCCGCATCCGGTTCGATAGATGCTATCAGGGCTTTAAGTTCTTCGAATCTTTTCATTTGACTAGGATGTTTAAATGATTAAAAATGGGTTACCGTATGCCAATTTAAAAAAAAACCTTTAAAAACAACTAAAAAGGCACTTTTTAAATTCCCTTAGTCACAGAAACCAATACTTCCTCCTTATAGAACCCTGAGTCAAGCTTCGATTTTAGGGCAGAAAACGCCGTTAAAGTCCTTTCTACGTCGTCCAACGTATGGGCGGAAGTCGGAATAATCCGGAACATGATAACGTCCTTAGGGACAACAGGATAGATCACAACTGAGCAGAAAATGCCATAATTCTCCCTCAAATCCATCGACATATTGGCCGCCTCACCAACCCCTCCCTTGAAAAGTACCGGCGTGGGCGGTGTCTGCGTAGGATTAATTGAGAACCCTCTGTCCTTTAAACCTGACTTCATAGCCACCATGATCTTCTTCAGATCTTCCCTCATCTGGGGATATTTCCTGATGAGCTCCAGGCGCTTCAGCGCACCGATCACCAACGGCATCGGCAACGACTTCGCGTAGATCTGTGAGCGCATGGTATAACGAAGGAACTTCAGGATGTGCTTATCGCCAGCCACGAACGCACCGATGCTTGCCATCGACTTCGCGAACGTGGAGAAGTAAAGATCAACCTGGTCCTGAACGCCTAATTCTTCACCAACACCTGCGCCGGTAGCACCCATGGTTCCAAAACCATGTGCATCGTCTACGAACAGGCGGAAATTGTATTTCTTCTTCAGGGCAACTACACCTTTCAGGTCGCCCATGTTACCCGACATTCCGAAAACGCCTTCGGTGATCACGAGGATCCCGCCACCGGTTTCATCACAAAGCTTTTTAGCACGCTCGAGTTGTTTCTCGAGACTTTCCATGTCGTTGTGATTATACACGAAACGCTTGCCCATGTGCAGGCGAACGCCGTCGATGATACACGCATGTGATTCTGCATCGTACACGATCACATCCTGACGACGAACAATCGAGTCGATGATCGATATAACACCCTGGTATCCGTAGTTGAGAAGCATCACATCTTCTTTCTTCACAAAATCGGCAAGTTGCTTTTCGAGCTCAACGTGATATTTGGAGTTACCCGACATCATACGGGCACCCATAGGGTATCCGAGACCGAATTGTGCCGCTGAATCAGCATCAGCTTTACGTACTTCGGGGTGGTTGGCAAGACCGAGATAGTTATTCAGGCTCCAGTTAAGGACGGGCTTGCCATTGAATATCATGTGTGGTCCGATCTCACCTTCGAGCTTCGGGAAAAAGAAGTAATCGTCGGGGAGATGAGAATACTTGGCCAATGGGCCCGCTTCCATTTTCAACTTGTCAAACAGGTCTACCATGATGGGTGGATTTCGATTAAAATTGGCGCAAAAATAACAAAAAAGGTGGTAGGTTGTAAGCTGCTATTATGACTAAGATTAAGAAACTCCTGGTCGCAAATCGTGGCGAAATTGCGCTTCGGATCATGCGATCGGCCCGCGAGGCCGGAATAAAAACCGTGGCAGTTTACAGCGAAGTCGACCGACCAGCATTGCACGTTCGTTTTGCCGACGAGGCCGTTTTTATTGGCCCTCCGCCCTCCTCACAATCTTACCTGGTCATGGACAAGATCATCGACGCAGCGCGCGTTACGGGCGCCGACGCTATCCATCCCGGCTACGGGTTTCTTTCGGAAAATGAAGACTTCGCAAAAAAAGTAAGGGAAGCGGGACTGATCTTCATCGGTCCATCACCGGAGTCTATCGAGCTCATGGGCAGCAAACTCGCCGCGAAGGCGGCCGCTGCAAAATTCGGTGTGCCACTCGTTCCCGGAACGGCAGAACCTATCACCGACATTCCCGCTGCCAAGAAACTCGCCAAAGAGATCGGGTACCCTGTATTGATCAAAGCAAGCGCCGGCGGCGGCGGAAAAGGAATGCGCGTCGTGGAGAAAGATTCGGAGTTCGAAGAGCAGATGGAGCGCGCCGTGAGCGAAGCAACGTCGGCGTTCGGCGACGGCTCCGTGTTCATTGAAAAGTACGTTACACAACCGCGACATATAGAATTCCAGATCTTCGGCGACCAGCATGGAAATGTTATTCATCTTTTTGAAAGAGAATGTTCCATTCAACGTCGTCACCAGAAAGTAATTGAAGAGGCGCCTTCGTCGATACTCACGCCCGAAATGCGAAAGAAGATGGGCGAGGCCGCTGTGAATGTTGCCCGCGCTGCGAATTATTACAACGCCGGCACAGTGGAATTCATCGTTGACGGAACCCTGAACTTCTACTTCCTAGAGATGAACACGCGCCTCCAGGTAGAACACCCGGTTACCGAGCAGATCACGGGGCTCGATCTCGTGAAGCTGCAACTGAAGGTTGCCGAAGGCGAAAAGCTTCCATTCAAACAGGAAGACCTTAAGATCACCGGTCACGCGATCGAAGTACGCGTGTACGCCGAAGATCCAGCCAACAACTTCCTTCCCGATATCGGAACGCTTACAACGTATCGTCGCCCGCAAGGTCATGGTATTCGCGTCGACGATGGATTCGAGCAGGGAATGTCGATACCATTCTATTATGATCCTATGATCGCCAAGATGATCTGCCACGCAGAGGATCGCGAACAGGCTATCGCAAAAACATTGCGCGCTATCGACGAGTACGACATCACCGGCGTTCAAACAACACTCGGCTTTTGTAAATACGTTCTCAGCCACGAAGCATTCACATCGGGCAACTTCGATACGAAGTTTGTTGAGAAGTATTTCAAGCCCGAAGTATTGTCGCCCAAAATCTCCGACGATGAATCAATGATTGCCGCGGCACTGGCCGTTCTCGCTTCACAGAAACAAGCGAAGAAATCGAACGGCTCGGCCAACACGCAGCCGGTCAGCAAATGGAAGACGGAACGAACGAAGTAGCATGGCGGAGATCAGACCTTTCAGGGCCTGGAGGTACAATGAAAAACTTTCGGCCAACATAGAAGCCCTCACCAGCCCGTTGTTCGATGTAGTGTCCGACAAACAACGGCGGTCGCTTTACCAGGATCCGCACAACTCCATTCACTTGTCGGTACCCGAAAAGGGTGCTGATGTCGCTCGCCTTCTTGAAAGATGGAAGGTCGAAGAGGTGATCAAACAGGATGTATTGCCAGGCATCTATGTTTATTACCAGTATTTCAAAATGGCCGGCTCGCCAAAGGTCCTATGCCGGAAAGGATTCATCTGTTTCATCCGCATATACGATTGGGACGAAAAGGTTATTCTCCGCCATGAGAATACAATTCCGAAGTCGGTTAATGATCGCATCGAACTGTTGGAGAAAACGGAGCTCAATGTAAGTCCAACGCACGGGTTATATACCGACAAAGATTACGAGCTGGAGAAGTATATGGATGAGGCTATCACGAATCCGTTGCTGGAGACAGAAGATTACCAGGGTGTTCGCGATGTGTTGGCAGTGATCCACGACGCCAATGTGATCCAGAAGTTTATCGATGTCATTAAAGACCGGACGATCATTCTCGCCGATGGACATCATCGCTACGAAGGCTCGCTGATCTATAAAAAGCAGAAGTCATTGAGCCCCTCTCACACAGGACAGGAAGGATACAACTTTCACATGATGTATCTCACGAACACCGAAGCCGGTGATCTCAAGATCCTTCCGACACACCGTTTGATCAATGGCATCGCTAATTTCAACGAACATTTATTTGTAAAGCGGCTTGATGAATTCTTTACTGTGAAGACAGTTGAAGATGCTCATACGTTGAACGAGGTGATAGAGGGATCACCGTGGACTTTCGGAGTGTTGTTTAAAGACGCGGCATACAAGATCAAATTAAGACCCGAAGCTTTCATCCGGATGACATGGCCATTCCCGGACGAGATCAAGGCACTCGATCTTACTGTTCTTCATTATTTTGTGATCGAACGTGTACTCGGTGTTCCAGGCAAAGATCAGCGCAGGTCGGAGAATATTTTGTTCGACCGGAGTTTTTCCGATTGTCTTGCGAAAGTGATCCGCGGCGAAGTACAACTGGCGCTGATCACACAGGAAGTTTCTATCGAAGACATCATTAGAGTCTGCAACAGCGGTTTTACCATGCCGCAAAAGTCGACCTACTTTTACCCGAAAGTTGTTTGTGGATTTGTATTCGGATCTATCAGCCAAAATGAATTTCAGACACCGCCTTATTCTCGCTTCTAGCTCTCCACGCCGGCAATTTTTGGTTCGCGAAGCGGGCTTTAGCTTCGAGATCCGGAAACCCGATGTTGAAGAGGATTTTCCTTTGTCGATGCCGGCCGAAGATGTGCCGTTGTTTCTCGCTTCGAAGAAGGCGGATTTCTTTCAGCCGAAAGAGAATGAAGTTATACTCACGGCAGATACGATTGTTGTTGTGAATGGAAACATCTTAAACAAACCTGCAGACCGCAACGAAGCAATACAGATGCTGACAACGCTCTCCGGGAAAACGCACCAGGTGTTTACAGGGGTTTGTATCTCGTCGGAAAATAAGAGAAAGTTATTCAGAGAAGAGACAGGTGTTACATTTAAACATCTTACAATCGAAGAGATCGGATATTATATCGATCATTTCAAACCGTATGACAAAGCTGGTTCATACGGAGCACAGGAATGCTTGCCACATGGAATGAATCCTTGCTCTCCGGATGAGATCGCATTTATGCAAAAGATTAATAAGCCCGGTCTTGTTGATACTACTTTGGAATCTAAGGCCATCGCGGCTATTCAACAGATTTCAGGATCGTATTTTAATGTGATGGGACTTCCCATACATAGAGTTTACTACGAACTGAATGCATTTTAAACAGCAGAACAGCAGAATATCCAACAGCAGAACAGCAGAAGTTACGCAGACACGAGAAATTTCGTCAACCTGAACTTCTGCGGTTCGATTTCGATATTCTCCTGTTCTGCTGTTTTCCTAAAAAAAGATCAATTGAGCATTCGTTGAATAAACGCTGCAAGTTCCATCATCCACGCCAGCCCGATATGCACAATAACTCCTCCCCATATATTGCGCGTATAAAACGCAACCACTCCCAAAATATATCCTCCGAAGATCGAGCTGACGCACTCTCCTACCGGCTTACCAAAGTGTAAGAAGCAATACGTTACCACCATTGGCAACACCGCTTCTTTGCCGATCACTTGCGATACGCCGATGATCAGCACACCGCGGAACATGAACTCCACGTTGAAGAAATCCATTCCGTAGGCGATCTCGTATCCGATCGCAAACAGCCACTCGGGAAGATCCGTCGGATTTTTGAGCGCCGTTATCTCGTAGCGATGATACAACGGGTAATAATTTCGAAAGCCGCTTTCAAAAGAAGCAATGATCACCAACGGCAGCACGATCATCAAAACCTGGAAGTACGGGCGCAGGTCGATGTTATTTCTGTTCACTCCAAAATTCTCGCGTTGACGATTCTTTTCGAAGTACCACGCGAGTACTAACAACGGCAGTGTTTGAATAAAAAAGTTGACGAGATTATTCGTCAACCCGAAAGTCCACAGGAACATCGTGTAATTATTATCGCCGGAGATTGCTTTCGCTATTGGCGTTGTGTATGGAAAGCCGTTGCTCATCGAAAGAAACAAAAGAGCCAGCAGTGTGATCGTCCAATATCTCTTCGAACGGAAGTGACTGAGTTGTTTATTGAAGCCAAATACAATGACCGTCGCGAAAAAATATCCGAAGCCATAGAGAAGAAAGTAGTAGAATACACGAATGGGCTTACCTGCATGCTTGTCGATAATGCCATTCTCGAGGTTGATTGCGTAATTGATGACTATCGAGATCGCGAGGAAAATGGCGATCGATAAATAAAGCTTCCATGTGAAGTCTTCTGCGACGAATTGCCGTAGCAGCTTCCAGATCTTTTTCAATGGGAATATACTTTCATCAACTCCCCCGCTATCGTAGCCGGGGCAAACTTATTGATATACGTCTTCGATCCATCTATCATCGTTGCACGCAAGTCGGCGTTATCCAACACCATCGTGATCGCATCCGCCAGCTCTTCAGGATTCGACGGGTTCACATAAATACAATCGGGACCACCCGCTTCGGAAAAACAAGAACCATTGGAAGTAATAACCGGAACACCGCTGGCTATCGCCTCAACGATGGGTATTCCGAATCCCTCAAAAACCGACGGGTAAATGAACAGCGACGCTGCCTGGTAAATTGCCGGCAGATCAGCAAAGGCTGCATTGTGTATAAACTTAACCCTGTCGCGTAAGTCGTATTGCTTTATGATCCCTTCCAGGTCGGCGATGTATTTCGTGGGCTTGCCAACTAACACCACAGGTATTTCATTCTTTAATCGCGAGAGCGCCTTAAGGATCAGTCCCGCATTCTTTCGTTTCTCGAGCGTCCCAACAAACAACAGGAATTCATCCGGCAGCCCGTACTTTTTTCTCACATCCTCTATCGAAGCTTTCTTATAAAAAGAAGGATGACATCCCTGGTAAACAACCTTTATTTTTTTCTCATCAACATCCAAAAAGTCATTGAGATCATTCGCGGTCTGTTGGCTCACCGCAACGATCACATCGGCAACAGCACATGCATTCTTCAGCTTCCATTTATAAATGGTCACATCGATCATACCATAGTATTCCGGGAATCTCAAAAAGATAAGGTCATGAACTGTGAGCACAGTCCTGATGCCGGGCATCCTTCGCATCGGCAACTCGTTGCTCAATCCATGATACACGTCCAGCTTATCCTTCTTGATATCATCCACGATCGAAAACGTTCTCCACAACGAACCGATCTTATTTTTTTCCGGCTGTCTTACATTAAGCGATAGATACTTTTGAACTTCAGGATTTTGCCTGACTTTGGGAGTGTACAAAAAATATTCGTTGCCCGAGTAATACTCCGTCAGTCCGCTTATTACAAAGCGGCCGTAGTTACCAAGGCCAGTAAAGTTGTTGAATACTCTCTTCGCGTCGAAGCCGATCCTCACTTCCTGAATTCCTGTTTATAGTACGTGATACTTTGCTGAATGATCTCTACAGCCTTTTCTTTCGATTCAAACTCGTCGACAACAACCTTCTTGTTCTCGAGTGCCTTGTAGTTCTCGAAGAAATGCTTGAGCTCCACCCTGAAATATTCTGGAAGCTCCTCCACACGATGAATGTGACTTACGCTGGCGTCGTGCGTGGCAACGGCAATGATCTTGTCGTCGGCTTCGCCACGATCGATCATTCGCATTACACCGACTACACGTGCGGGAATAAGACACAGTGGAACGACACTCACCTGCGTGAGCACTACAATATCCAGCGGGTCGTGGTCTTCGCCCAGCGTTTGTGGAATGAATCCGTAATTGAGGGGAAAATACATCGATGCATAGATCACGCGATCAAGCTTGATAAGACCACTGTCTTTATCTACCTCGTACTTCGCGCGGGAGCCTTTTGGTATCTCGATGATTGCGTTTACAAGCTCGGGCGGATTTTCGCCGATGCTTACTTCGTGCCACGGATGTTTTACCATGCACAAAGATAAGCAGTAAACGGTATATGGTGGGCAGTATTAAGTCGCCCGACACCGTATACCGTTTACCGTACACCGTTTATTCGCCTTCCGGCTTATCGTCTTTCTTAGGACCTTCGTCTTTCTTAACGGCAGTGATCTTGTCGCCGTCCTTCAGTCGTTTCGAAACGACCAGGAATGGACCCACAACAACTTCTTTGGTTTCATCGATGCCACTTAGGATCTCGATGTTGTCGTAATCGCTGATGCCTGTTTTAACCTCTACCATCTTCGCCTTGCCATTGTCGTTTACGAACACAACAACTTTATCCTCTTTCTTGGCCGCGGCCTTCTGGGCATCGGCATTTACAACCTGGTGATCCTGTTGTTGCTGAGGTTGGTCGGTCTTCTGATCTTTTTCGTCGCCACGGGTAGTAACGGCAGCAAGCGGCACCGACAACACACCAGCCTTACGGGTAGTGATGATCTCGACGCTGGCAGTCATACCAGGACGGAATGGATATTTATTACCTGCCTTCATAAGATCTGCATAAGAAGTTTCAAGAATGAGGATCCTCACTTCGAACTCGGTAATTGCATCGGTCGACGTTTTGTCCTTCGCGGTGTTGGCGATGTTGGTAACGATACCTTTAAATTCTTTGCCCGTTGTAGAATAAGCATCAACGTCGATCAGTACGGTGTCTTTCAGGTGCACACGAACGATGTCGTTCTCGTTTACGTTAACGCGAACTTCCATTTTGCTCAGATCGGCAATACGAAGCATTTCGGTACCGGTCATCTGCGCGGTACCCACAACGCGCTCACCCTGCTTTACACTCAGCTTCGAAACAATGCCGGTGAGTGGCGCCACAACGGCGGTGCGGCGTACGTTCTCACGCGATTCTTTTACCGAGGCCTCTGTGCTGCTCACAATGTATTTCGATGCCTCCAGTTGTTCTTTCGCTGCCGCGAAATCATTCTGGGCAACCTTATAATTCTGTTGCGATAAGTTCCAGTCCGATTCGGAGATCACCTTCTCTTTGAAAAGCTTTTCGTTCCTGTTGTACTCCTGCTCGGAGCGAACAAATGTTGCTTCCGCGCGGAGCAATTGCGACTCCGAAGATTTTACGTTGGCCTTTTGTTGATTGAGACCTGCCTCCGCACGCTCGAGCTGGCTCAGTACGATATCGGGACGGATCTTCACAAGAAGCTCACCTGCTGTTACAGCGTCACCATCTTCGATGGTCAGTGTAATGATCTCACCCGACACTTCAGGAGCGATCTTCACTTCCGTAACGGGCTGCACAGTTCCAGACGCACTTACCTTCTCAACTATATCCGCCTTTTTTGCTTTCGCAAAGTCGACCTCTATTTCTTTTGCTTTGCCGATTACACCTGCCGACTTCAATCCGAAGAGGATTACACCAAGTGCTACTACACCTATGATGCTGAACTTAACGACATTGTTCGACTTCTTTTTTGCTTGCTTAGCCATGCGTGGGAATATTACTGTGGGGTGATTTTAATTTTTTCTTAGTATTCGATCTGTTTGCCCTGGTAGAAATCCAGGATCTTCTTCTTGAAGATGAAGTTATACTTCGCTCTTGTAAGATCGCTGCGTGACTGGAACATTGTATTTTCAGCAACCTGCTTTTCAACGAAGTTAGCTGCACCGATATCGAATCGCTGCAACACCATTCTATAGGCTTCTTCGTTAGCGTTCACCTGCTTCACACTGGCGGCATAAGTTTTCGAAGCTGCATAAGCATCATTATAGGCAGTCTCGATGGTCTGACGAAGCGTATTCTGCGCCTGGATCTCATTCAACCTCGCAACCTCGGTCTGGATAGCGGCACGCTGAACGGTTGCACGCTGGCTCCAGTTGTTGAAGATGGGAACGCTTAACTGAAAACTTAGAGTCTTCGAAAGGTTGTCGCGCAACTGTTCTTTTTCGGTGTACTTATCTTTTTCGTCGTTGTAAATAGGAACGTAGTTGATTCCGTTTACGCCCACCAGTGAGCCACCCACCGTAATAGGATTATTGGTCTGGTCAACAGCATAACCGATTGGCGGGCCATTGCTCGGAATTGCAGTATAGCTTGCAACACCACTATTGTTTTGATCACGGCTGATGCTCGAATAGTTAGAGAACGCAGAACCATTCAGGGTAAGACGTGGATAAAGACCGCCTTTGGCAGCCATGAGCGCAAGTCTTGCGCTTTCCACTTTCAACAACGCACTCTTTATTTCGGGCATAGTCTTCAACGACTCTGCATAGATCTGTTCAGGAGTTGTATCGAGTATAATATCTTCGAGCGCAATCTCGGGCACCACAACATCCATTTGTTCCGAAGCCGGGATCTGCATCGCCTGTTTCAACTGGAGCACCGAGAGTCTCAGCGCATTCTCCTGGTTGATCACGTTTACTTCGTTTGTCGCAACCTGCGCTTCCTGTGTAAGCTGGTTTGACTTCGGCAATGCACCTGCCTCAACTTGCCTGGTAATACGGTCGAGCTGTTGCTGGCTGGAGCCTAATTGGTATTGATTGTTTGCGAGAAGCTCTTTGTTGAAGATCACGTTAATGTAGAGAGTCACCACGTTGATGATGACGTCGTTCTTCGCCTTTTGAAGATCTGCATCGGCAGCGGCAACATCCTTCTTGCCCTGGCGGAAAGTATTGGTTACACGAAACCCGTTAAACAACAACCAGCTGCCGGTCAACTGCCCGTTGACAGAACTACCGTTGCGGTTGATATACGTGTTAGTTACAGGGTTAAGAGAACGACCGTAGTTAAGACCGTACGAACCACCGGCGTTAATAGACGGGAGGAAGTTCATCTTCGCGGTGAAGAGGTTCACGTTGTATGTCTCAACGTTGTAGATGCTCCTCCTGACGTTGAGGTTGTTCTTCAGGGCAATGTCGACACACTCGGGAAGAGTGAGGGGTCTTACGCCAGGAGTAGCCTCCTGCGCAAAAACCTGTGAACCGATCGTAAAAATTACAACAAGCAGTAAAAACGCTCTCTTCATAAGTTTATGTCTGGTATATATTTCACCTCTTTTACCCAGCTTAGACTTTTCAGGTAGTCAAATGTTACACTCTTGATCCCTGAATCCATCTCTATGACCATGCATGCCCGGTCTGCCTTTCCTTTCCGCGACACCGACATAGTTGCGATGTTGCAGTCGTCGTGGGCGAGAACGCTGGCAATGAATGCGATAGAACCCTTAACGTCGTCGGCAAACAGGATGATGGTGTGCAGGCTTGCCCTGAAATCGGCACGGAAGCCATCTACTTCCGCGATGTTGATCACGCCACCGCCCTTGCTTTCGCCGAGGACCTCAATCACTTTATCTCCTTTTTTCAGGGTTAACCTGATGCTGTTCGGGTGCAATGTGGAAGCGTTCCCAACTGATTTGAAGGTGTACTTCAAACCTTGCTTCTCTGCTATCTCTAACGATTCCTTTATTCGCTTATCATCGGTGGGGAAGTCGAGCAGCCCCGCGATGATCGCCCTGTCACTGCCGTGGCCTTCGTAGGTACGGGCGAAAGAGTTGTAAAAAATGATCTCGGCTTCATCTGGGATTCCGCCGAGGATCTTAATGGCTGTCCGAGCTATCCGTACCACACCTGCAGTATGTGAACTTGAAGGGCCAATCATTACAGGACCGATCATGTCGAAAACACTGCTTTTTTCCGCCATACGCGTTAGATTAACGAATAAGTACCCAAAAGGATGTCGTTCGGGGTGATTTCTCCCACCTATTTGGGTATTTTATTCGGGGGGCAAAAGTACGGAAAGGAGTAGTTAGGAACTACTCCGAAAAACCGGGAAGGCGATTATTACGGCTTTACTTTGCGTAACGGCTTGATCGGCTCGATGAACCGTTCGACAGCCACCTTCTCTTTTGTCTTCTTGATACCAGAAATATATTCGCGGCATTTCGCGCTTCCGCACTGGCAAAGGAACGGCTCCATGTTCTCGTCGAGGAACGTTGCGTAGTCGAGCGTCAACTCTTCGCCTTTGGCGATGGAGCGTGATGCCACAACATTCAATCCCTGGTAACCTGTATTGGCATCGCAGCTGTGATTTTGCGGAGCCCAGTTAACGGGGTTCTCGTCCCAAAGAATAAAGACGTCTTTACCTACAGGGTACGCATATTGACGGAAGTCGAGTTTCTGCTTTTCGTTCCAGTGGTTTTGAACGTAGCGCTTGGTAACGATACGCTGCGCGAGGGTCTCTCCCTGGAATATCACTTCGTTCTTCGAAATGTCTCTCGTAGCGAAAATGCCATAGCCCGATAGTGAATTGCCTTTCAGGATATACTTCTTCTGCTTCGCAGCATGACGGGCAATGCCCTCGGCGATGATCTGGTTGAGGAAACCAGTCTTTCCGGCGGAATCGTACTTCAATATATAGTCTGCAGATCCTTCGTAGCCGTCTTCATAGAATGTAGAGCAGGTGAAGTTGATCTCCAGGAAGTATATCTGGTTGTTTTTATCTACACGGAAGTCCATGCGACCGTAGCCAACGCCACCAAAAGTGGTGAAGATCTGTTCGGCAGCGGTCTTTAATTGTTTCTCGAGCTTACGGTCCTTGCAGGGCACGTTGGCATCGGGATGCAACTCGGATGTCTTCAAAGAATATGTCTTGAATGTTCTTCCTTCGGGGAAGATGTATTCGACAGGCTTATATACTGTGCAGCCACGGCCATCGGGACTGGCGGCTACAAGCACGGTCATCTCGCGACCTTCGATGTATTCTTCAACCAGTATGTCTTCGTATTCTTTGAGAACCGCAGAAAGCTTCGCGCGAAGCTCTTTCTCGTTGTTAACTTTTGAAAGTTCGTCGATGCCGAGGCTATCGCCGGCCTTAGCGGGCTTTACGAATAAGGGGAACGTCAGTTTTTCGACGATCTCCTCCACATCATCGATAGACTGGACCTCGACAGAAGCTGGTGTCTTTACGCCTGCGCAGTAAGCAACATACTTCATCAATGGCTTTGGCGGATCGTAGAGTGTCGCATTCGGGCCGGTGTAGGGCAGATTCAACAGGTCTAACGTGTTGATAACATCGATCGATGGTACTTCCCATTCCAGGTAGCCTTCGCAAAGGTTTACGAACACATCGTAGCCTTTCTTAGAAAGGTCTTTAAGCTGCGAATAAGTTGTGAGCTTATTGAGGAACACATGATCCACGTCGTGTCCTGGCAGCAAAGCCGACAGGTTCCGTGGCGGATCATAGTTCTTGTAGTCTACGTTTGTTGTTGAATAGTCTGGTTGAAGCACACAGATTTTCATGCGGATAGATAGTTATAGCGGCGTATTTCTGTTTGTATTCGGAGATACCTGTTGTATAGAGGAGACGTGTACGTTGTGTTTGGTATCAACATTGTGACGCATCAATGCATCTTCGATTATCTCAATAATTAAATAAGTAAAAGATTTTTTCGCAAACCTCAAAATTGCGCCGATAGAAGTATAGTCTTCATCTTCACTTAAGCCACATTGAGCGTTCACTTCTAACACGTATAGCTTACCTGTTTTGGTATTCATACGTATATCAAGCCTTCCATAACCCATGCCTCCTACCGATTTGAAGGCATCGATGCTTAACTGTTGAAGCATAGGCACCAGCTTAGCTTCCGGCTCAAGGTATTCGTAGAGGTTTTCTTCGTTAGGCATTGCCTGTTCCTCTTTATACATGTTCCAAAGACGATCGTATGAAAGGAATTTCTCCTTTTCAGGCAATGATTTATGGAAAACACGCTCAACGGGAGGATAACAATGCAGCTTCGAAGGGTTGGTAGACGATCCTACCACTAATGTTGTGAACTCCCTTCCGTTAATGAACTCCTCAACGAACAAGCCACCGGTATCCAGCTTCCAGCCATGGTGACCATCCTGCATCTCGGATACGATCTTCTTATAGGCCTCTTCGCTATCGACCACATTACGAATGCCTAAGCCCATGCTTCCGGCCGATATGGCAGGCTTTACGATCATCGTCTCTCCTATCTCGCGGAACAACTGCGATGGACTAACGGTGTCGTCATTGACAATCTTCCAGGGGGCTGTAGATACCTTATGCTTATCGAAAGCTTCCTTCATGGGGATCTTCGATGTTGTAATGGTATAGAAATGCTCGTCGGAACCTGTATAGATGATGTTTCTTTTATTCAAACCCCTTACAACCGATAGCCCGGGAACGCCGTTGAGCTCGTCGCCATCGCAAAGGTTGATGACGACGGTGGTCTTATTGCTATTATAATTAGCAATCTCATCGAGTTTCTCATCGATGTTGCGCATTGTAACATCGGTCCAATGCGATTCGCAGCCGATCTCATCGAAAACCTTCTTATACTCCTTATGACTTTGAGTAAAGTCATAATAGTCTTTAAGTTCCGGATCGTCAGTTTCCAACAAAGGAGCAAGCACCCAAACTATGTATGAGTCCTTTATTTCCTCCGCCGTCATATGTTAGTTGGTCGCATTGCCTGTTGTGCTATACCGCTATCGGCGCCTTTATTGAAGGATGGGCCTGGTAGTTTAATATTTCGAAGTCTTCGAAATTGTATTCGAAGATCGTTGACGGCTTCCTTTTGATCGACAACGTTGGCAATGGCAGCGGCTCTCTTGTAAGCTGAAGCTTTGCCTGATCAAAGTGGTTGCTGTAAAGATGTACATCACCGCCGGTCCATACGAAGTCGCCTGCTTTAAGGTCGCACTGTTGTGCTACCATATGTGTAAGCAGGGCATAACTGGCGATGTTGAAGGGTACACCGAGAAAGAAGTCTGCACTTCTTTGATATAGCTGGCATGAAAGCGTATCGTTAGCTACATAGAACTGGAAGAGGGCATGACAGGGAGGAAGTGCCATGTTATCTACTTCTGCAGGGTTCCATGCAGTAACTATATGTCTTCTGGAATCAGGTTTCGTTTTGATTTGATGAAGGACTTTGGCGATCTGGTCGATATGGCGGCCATCGGGTGCTGGCCAGCTTCTCCATTGGCTGCCGTAAACGGGACCTAACTCACCGTTATCATCAGCCCATTCGTCCCATATTGAAACACCGTTGTCATTCAGGTACTTGATGTTGGTCTCACCACGAAGGAACCATAAGAGCTCATAGATGATAGAGCGAAGGTGAAGTTTCTTGGTTGTAACGAGGGGAAAGCCTTTGGAAAGATCGAAGCGCATCTGTCTTCCGAATACCGACACTGTTCCTGTTCCAGTTCTATCGGTCTTCTGTGTACCGTTCTCGAGGATGTCACGCATCAACTCAAGGTAAGGTGTCATGGTTTTAGTACAGGATTAAGCTACAAATAAAACATATTGATAATGAATCTTCAACATTATTAATGAAAATAGCGCAGTATATCCGCGCTATTTCATAAAAGTACTTAAAGTATTGCTTGAGCTTAGTTCACATCAACGCTCTTTGATTGACCATCGGCAGTTATAACTACTGTTCTATCGCAATCGCCAGCACCGTAATCGATCGTTATCTTCCTTCCATTCACTGTAAGCTCCTTTGTTCCCTGTACGGCCATGAACACTTTGGCACTTATCGCACATTGTCTCTTGTAGACGAGTGCCGATGTGATGTCCATCTCGTATTCTTTGCCATTCCTGTTAGTACCCATAGCTGTACCAGTAACACTCCACTGATCACTAAGAGGATTTTCGGCCCTGATCCATTCGTGTACACGGTTTACATTGCGCGTTGCTGTTGAATTATCGCTCCATGTAGCCTTGCCATCTGTCAACACCACGTTGAACTTAGGAGTCTCTTCGGTGCTTCCGCTCACATTCGTAACAACGCGTGTACCTTCCAGCTTCACTCCATTGATAAAATAACCATCTGTTGTGGTGGTAACAGTAGAAGCAGGATAGAAACGACGACCGAGGAACTGCACAATGATCTTGCCCTTACGAACATTACCGTCATCGTCTGTACATCCATCCGTACCAAAATCTACTGTAATTGTACCATGAGGTACCTGGAAAGTGTTGTCGGCAGCGAAGTCCAACGTAACTGTTGCGCATTTGAATCGATGGTCAAGCTTCGCTACGGCAATCACCCGTCCTGCGTCAACGCGGCTCCCATTCAGTGTGCCGTCGTCGGAAGACACTGCAGTTAAAGCCATGTCGTCGGTGTCTTCAAAGTAGCTATCTACCGCCGCCTCGTTCTGTACGCTCTCGGTATCGCTGGAGTTAAAGTCGACCTTATCCTCGCAGGAGGCCAAAAAAAGCAGGCCTGCCAGCATAACCGTAGCCGAGCCCTTCATTGCAATCATATTTTTCATAGTTTTCATGGGTAGTTTTCTGTTTTTTTGTCGTTTAGATGATCTGAAGGGAACAAGGTTTAACAGTGATGAGAAAAATATCAGTTTTAGTATTAGCGCTCTCTATAATATGTGGGTTTGCCAACACGGCCCAGGCACAGCTAAAAATTGCGAAACTGAAGTACAATGGCGGTGGCGACTGGTATGCAAACAAGACTGCGCTCCCTAATCTCATTCGTTTCTGCAATAAAGAGCTGAACCTGTTGCTCGAAGCAGAAGAAGATGCTGTTGAAGTAGGGAGCCAGGAACTGTTCAATTATCCTTATGTATATATGACTGGCCACGGCAACGTGGTGTTCTCGCCCGAAGAAGCGTCTAATCTTCGTAATTATCTTATCGCCGGCGGCTTTCTTCACATCGACGACAATTATGGTCTCGATAAGTTTGTGAGAATTGAATTGAAGAAGGTGTTCCCGGAGCTGGAGCTGATCGAGTTACCATTCGATCACCCGATCTATCATCAGAAGTTTGATTTTCCGAAAGGGCTGCCCAAGATCCACGAACATGATGGTAAACCTGCACAGGGGTTTGGTTTGATCTATGAAGGTAGGCTTGTTGCATTTTATTCTTTTGAATGTGATTTGGGGAATGGATGGGAGGATCAGAGAATCCATAATGACCCGGCGGAGAAGAGAGAGCAGGCGCTTCGGATGGGAGCGAATATTATTTCGTATTGTTTCACCCACTCCCTGTAAAATTTCCACTTCTATTTTTTTGCACTTATCAACTAAATCATTAGTTTCATACCTAAATAGATCGTTATGAAAGAACTGACCCGCGCGGAGGACCAGGTGATGCAGGTATTGTGGACTTTGGGAAAAGCCTTCGTGAAAGACATCATCGAAAAGATGCCCAGCCCCAAGCCGGCATATAATACTGTGTCGACCATTGTGCGCATCCTGGAGACGAAGGGATTCATAGACCATAAAGCGTACGGAAAGACGCATGAGTATTTCCCGCTGGTGAGCAGGCAGAAGTACACGCAGTTCTACCTGAACAACATGGTGAAAGGTTATTTCAACGGGTCGATCACCAGCCTTGTATCATTCTTCGCGAATGAAAACAGCATGAAGGCGAATGAGCTGGATGAGCTGATGAAGAAACTGGAAGAACTCAAACAACAAAAAGCATGAGCTACTTCATAGAAGTGAATCTGGGGATAATCTTTTTCTATGGATTGTACCAGTTGCTGTTGAGGAAGGAAACAGACTTCACTAAGCAAAGGGCTTTTCTTGTGATTGGATTGATGTGCAGCTTTGTGTTCCCGCTTATTACAATTGAATCAATAGCGCCGGAAGAAGAAATAAGCACAATCTTGTTACCGGAATTTACTCCTGATGCTTCAATTACAACGCAATCGGGTTTTGATATCGGGTTCATTGCATACATCACTGTAACATTAATAATTGCTGCTCCTCTCCTTCTGCATGCGTTCAAACTATATAAAACGGTAAAAAGCAGACCTGGAAAATATCGCGATAACTATTATGTGATCGAATCGACGGACAATGTTCCTTCGTGGTCGTTCTTCAAACTGATCTACATTGGCCGTTCGCAGGAGCTAAGCAATGAAGACCGCGAGCTTGTTGTGAAACACGAGATGCTTCATGGCAAGCTTTATCATTCGGCCGACATGCTGTTTGCAACGCTGCTTTGCATCGTTTTCTGGTTCAACCCCGTGGCGTGGTTGTATCGGAGAACACTGGCGAAGGTTCACGAATTCCAGGTAGATGCCATTGTTGCTCATCAACATGGTGTTGCCGGCTATACAGAGTTGCTTGTGAAGTCTGCGCTTACCGGCAACGGTTTTCTTCTCACACATCATTTCAGTCAATCCTTCATCTTAAAAAGAATCAATATGATCACCACCATCAAAAACAGGATCAGCAATTGGAAGTTTGTTGTTCTTGCCGCGTCGCTTGTTATTTACTTCGTTAGCGTAAGCTGCTCCGAAGTGGATCAACAGGCTGAAGAGTTCAAACAACCGGAACCGTGGACTGGCGAAGTGTTTATGGTTGTGAGCGATCTTCCCACTTATGTTGGTGGCCAGGCTGGACTTGGCAAAGAGCTAAACTCGGTGCTGAAATATCCAAAGGCCGCGAAAGAGAAAGGCGTGCAGGGAACTGTGTTTGTTGAATTCGTTGTGCGCCCGGATGGTACAGTATCAGACTACAAGATCGTGAAGGGTATTAGTGAAGATTGTGACCAGGCGGCACTGGTGGCGGTAAGCAAACTGAAGAGATGGAACGCGGGATCGCATGAAGGAAAGCCTGTTGCTGTGCGCATGGTCCTCCCGATCAAATTCAAGCTCGACTGATCATTTCATCCAGTCGCGAAGCTTCTCGTAGGGAATTATTACTTCGATAGGATCGTCGGCCATTGAACCGAGCTCGGGCATGTTGAAATAGAACACGATGCCCTCTTTGCGGAAGCCGTAGTTATCGGTGATGCCAAATACATTGATCACTTCATCCGGATCGACAGATTCCATGGAGTTGATCTCGTTCAACTGCATTTGATTGTGAAGTTCTTCGGCGGCGATCCGGTTAAGATCCTCCTGGTACCCGGGGCGAAGCATGGCATCGAGTAAATATTCGGTGCCGGTTGCCGGTTCAACGTTCACGAATCTTGTTGTTACTGTTGAATTAGCTCCGCCTGTGTACGTTTCGCTGTCCACCTGCAAGCTGATCAATGTATCGGAAGAGATCAGCACGGTAACATGTGCACGGATATACCAGCCGAAATCGAAGCCCGGTTCTTCTTTTATGAAATCTTTGAACTCGTTTACGAATTCGTTGCCTAATTGCTCGAGCGATTCGGGATGTATGGGTTCGTCGAACGGGCCGGGCAGGTTATTCGCAATCCTGTCGGTGATCGATTTACGAATGGCTGTATCGAGGCCGAGAAACTCGGGGTATTGAATTTGAAAGACGGCACATGCAGAATCTTCGCGGCAGTTGGGCGAAGACTCTACTTTGAAGTCTTTCATCACAAAGTCGACCACAGGTTTTTCTTTGAGCTTCGCGCACGCCGCCAATGCAGCGAGTGCAATGATCAATAAAAACGCGGATGATTGTTTCAACTTCATGATTTCTTATTGAGCACTTCTTCAAGTTTCTTGTGCAGTTTAGCGCCACGAAGGTTCTTAGCAATGATCACGCCGTTTGGATCGACAAGAATGGAAAAAGGAATAGCACTGATGTTGTAGTCGGCAGCGGCCTGTGAATCGTAAAACTTCAGATCGGAAACCTGTGTCCAAATAAGGCCGTCCTGTGCGATAGCTCCCAGCCAGTCTTCTTACTACGATCGAGGGAAACGCCAAGGACTTCGAAACCTTTTGCCTTGAATTCGTTGTACGCTTTTACAACGTTGGGGTTTTCCCTGCGGCATGGACCACACCATTTCGCCAGAAGTCTACAAGCACGTACTTGCCTTTGAATGAGCTGAGCGTCACGATCTTTCCGCTGGGGTCGGGCAAAGAGATTTCGGGAGCTGGTTGTCCAACGGCGGTAACAGCCATTTTGCCAACCATATCGCGGAACTGTTGAATATAGATCGAGTTAGGTGTTTTAGCGATGCCATCTTCGGCCACCTTCTTATAGAAATCATAGTAACGGTCTTTGTCTTCGAACGTGTTGCCCTCGAGCAGGTAGATCAACCCCAGGCCGACGGGCTTCGACTTAAGACTATCGACGATGCGGTCGCGGTAAGCTTCACGAAGGTCGAGGTACTTCTGTAATAATGAAGCAGCAACATCCTCCTGTTGTTTCTGCTTTGCATCCTGGTATTGAGTATTCACTTCATTAACCTCTGGTTGGCTATCGAAGAGCGCTAGTTGTTCCTGTACGCTGCGGATCAAATCGTAGTCAGGAGAACCTTTGATCTCGATCTCACCAGACTGATCGTTGCCGTCCACATTCAACTCGATGTTTGAATGGTCGAGAATAACGTCAACCAATTGCAGATCGTAGAAGTTGACGCGATAATAACCTGCTTCTGTGAGGTGGAACGTCTTCGAATAGGTGCCGTCGCTGTTTACCTGGACTGTGTCTTTCTTTGGTTCACCTAGGGGAGTAAGTTCCTGCGTCACGACCATCCCTCCTTCTTTGGGAAATTTCACTTTACCGGATACAGTAACGTCCCATCCGCCATCGGCGTGTTTTTCTTTGTTGGTACAGGCTATCGCAAGGGATATGATGACGAAGTATATTAATTTTTTCATACGTATTCAGTGTTCAAGGTTCAATGTTCAGTGTTCAATTACTTCAAATTCTCTACCAGTAATTCGTTGGCTCTTTTTGGATCGGCTTTGCCTTTGCTGCGCTTCATCACCTCGCCCATAAACATGGTGATGATGCCCTTCTTGCCATTCTTATATTCTTCAACTTTCAAAGGAAACTCTTTGATCACTTCTTTTACGATAGGCAGGATGCTGTCCACATTACTGTCCTGCATAAGATTGAGACGGGTAGCGATGGCTGCAGGCGCTTCGGTGGGATTGCTCAGCAACTCGGGAAGTATTTTCTGCGATGCAACCGAGAAGCTCACTTTGCCCTCGTCGATCATCGTAATTAAAGCAGCGATAACCGACGGACCAATCGGGAACTCACCGCTTTCATTGAAATATGATTTCACGGGTCCCATCATCCAGTTGGATGCTGCTTTATAATTTTTTGTGTGACGACAAACTTCTTCGAAGTAGAGAGCAACCTCGCGCGAGTCGGTGAGCACCAAAGCATCATACTCCGGAAGACCGTACTGTGTGATGTATTTATTATAAAGTTCTTTCGGAAGTTCCGGCATCGAAGCGCGGATGGACGACAGCCATTTCTCGGACACTTCGAGCGGACTGAGATCCGGATCGGGGAAATACCGGTAGTCGTTAAGTTCTTCTTTGGTGCGCATGCCGTAGGTCTTGCCGTTGCTGGCATCGAAGGTGCGCGTTTCAGAAATAATCGCGTTGCCTTTTTCGACTTCTGAGATCTGTCGTTCTATCTCATGATCGATAGCACGTTGCACGTTGCGTATCGAGTTCATGTTTTTTACCTCCACTTTCTTACCGAGGGTTGTCGATCCTACTGGCATTACCGACACGTTGGCGTCGCAGCGAAGAGATCCTTCTTCCATGTTGCCGTCGCAGATCTGGAGATATCGAACGAGCTTGCGGATCTCGGCGAGGACGAGCCCTGCTTCTTCAGATGTACGTATGGCGGGCTCCGTTACGATCTCGATGAGAGCGGTGCCGGCGCGATTGAAATCCAACACGCTCTCGTTCTGTCCTTCGAGGTGCATGGACTTGCCGGCGTCTTCTTCTATGTGGATGCGGTTAAGAGGAATGTTTTTCTCTTCGCCATCTTTTGTCTTTATCGTGATGAAGCCGCCTTTGCAGATTGGAGTACGGTCTTGCGTGATCTGGTATCCTTTCGGAAGATCGGGATAGAAATAGTTCTTGCGATCGAAGATCTGCTTGCGCGAGATCTCGCTGTTGCAGGCGAAGCCCATCTTGATAGCATACTCCACCACTTTCTTATTGAGCTTCGGCAGCGTGCCGGGGTGTGCGAGCGTGATCACGCTTACATTGGTGTTGGGGGCATCGCCGAACTGTGTCGAATCGGAGTTATAGATCTTCGACTTCGTGAGGAGTTGGGCGTGGACTTCCAGACCGATGACGGGTGTATATCTGGAACGCAGAGTAGTTGGGTCGCTCATCTTACCGAACATGGGTCGCTACGCGACCAATAGTGCTTTCGCTTTAGTGATAACCTGGGCTAAACCAGAAAGGTTTTTGCCGCCGGCGGTTGCATAGAAGGGTTGGCCGCCGCCACCGCCTTCAATTTCTTTAGCCAGCTCCTTAATGAGCTGTTGTGCGTTGTACTTGCTGGTCTTAACAGCGTCTTCACCAAGCATAACAGAGATCTGTGGCTTGCCTTCAATGTCGGCAGCAAGAACGAGTAACAGGTTAGGATACTTGTTTCTCAGGCTGAACGATATGTTTTTCAGTACATCGGCGTTTGGTACCGACACACGTTCGATGATCGCATTATTAGAGATCTTTCCTTGCAAGCTGTTAAAAATATCTGTTGCCTTTTCTGCATTCACTGCTTCAATCTTCTTCTCCAGCGCATGTTTTTCCTCTATCAAAGATTGCAATGATGCTGACACGTCTTTCGGGTTCTTCAACAAACTTTTCACTTCATCGAGCATCGCCAGCTGCTGACGGAAGTAGCTCAAAGCGCCTTCGCCCGTTACTGCTTCGATACGACGCACGCCGGCAGCCACAGAACTCTCGGAAAGGATCTTGAACAAACCGATGTTTCCTGTCGCCGGCACATGTGTGCCTCCGCAAAGCTCGACTGAGAATTTGGGATCAAATGTTATCACACGAACAAACTCGCCATACTTCTCGCCGAAGAGCGCCATAGCGCCGAACGACTTTGCCTTCTCAATGGGAACGTTACGCTTTTCGTCAAGCGAAATATTCTCCATGATCTTATCGTTGACGATCTCTTCAATCTTAGATAATTCTTCACGAGTCATTTGCGCAAAGTGTGAAAAATCAAATCGAAGAAGATTCTCGTTAACTAAAGAACCGCGTTGTTCAACATGTTTGCCAAGGACCTGTCGTAATGCTGCATGAAGAAGGTGAGTGGCTGAATGATTTTTCTTAATAGATGTTCTTCGAGCGGCGTCGACTACAGCATGAACCGGTTTAGATACCACGCTACCTACTAAAGGATTATTATCAGCTGAAATCTTAGCAAAGTGAACTGTAAGACCATTGTCTTTTTTTGTGTTTAAAATTGGAATACGTACACCATTATCGAGATCAAGGTATCCCGTGTCACCAACTTGACCTCCCGATTCTGCATAGAAAGGTGTCTGCTTTAACACAATTTCTAGAAAATTATCTCCCTTCTTTATTACTGATCTAAACTTCAAAATATTTGAAGTGAAGTCAGTAACGTCATATCCAACGAAAGCCTTTTCTTTATCATAGTACGGTGGATCATCCGTTATCAGTGACATTGGTTCATCACCATAGACAACCCAGTCTCCAGTTTCCTTCGAAGCATCGACACGCGAACGAGCCTTCTGTCGTTCAAGTTCAATATTGAATTGCTCTTCCCAATTGTCCCACAAATACTGAAGCTTTCCTTTCTCCTTTAAGATCAATAGGGTTAAGTCCTTTGGAAAACCATAAGTATCGAATAACATAAAGACCTTCGCTCCATTCAACTTAGGTTCGCCCTCGCCCTCCTTTCCAAGAGCCTTCGGCATTATCGCTGCAAACTTCTCCGTCTCGGCTATCCAGGAATCTAACCGCTTCAACCCATCCTCTAATGTTCTCAAAAAAGAGATCTCCTCCTCCTGCACCACTCTCTCCACGTAATCCAGCTGCTGATGCAATTCTGGAAACACATCCTTCAATTGCAATGCAAGCAACGGAACCAAACGATGAATAAACGGTTCTTTGAAATTCAAATATGAGAAACCATAACGAACAGCGCGACGGAGGATGCGACGGATCACATAACCAGCGCCCGTGTTCGACGGAAGTTGTCCATCCGAGATAGCAAACGACACTGCACGAATGTGATCTGCAATTACACGGATAGCGATATCAGTCTTGTTATCAAGCTTACCTGTATACTTTACGTGAGCATGAGTAGCAACAAATTCAATCAGCGGACTAAAAACATCCGTATCATAATTCGAAGTCTTCTTTTGTATTGCCATACAAAGACGTTCGAAGCCCATTCCGGTATCCACGTGCTTATCGGGCAGCGGTTCGAGAGCGCCGGATGCTAATCGATTGAACTGAATGAAGACGAGGTTCCAGATCTCAACCACCTGCGGGTGATCGCTGTTGACGAGATCTCTGCCCGGTCGTTTATCGTTGGGATCGTTTCTTAAATCAATATGTATTTCGGAGCATGGACCACAAGGGCCACTCTCTCCCATTTCCCAGAAGTTGTCTTTCTTAACTCCATGGATGATGCGATCATCGGCAACGAATCGCCGCCACAAATCTTTTGCTTCCTCGTCAACCGGGAGGTTGTCTTTCTTGTCACCACCGAAAACCGACACATATAACTTGTCTTTCGGCAGCTGGTACACTTCGGTCAGCAGCTCCCACGCCCATTCGATGGCTTCCTTCTTAAAATAGTCACCAAACGACCAGTTGCCGAGCATTTCGAACATGGTGTGGTGATAGGTATCGAGACCCACGTCTTCGAGGTCGTTATGCTTGCCGCTTACGCGGAGACATTTCTGGGTATCGGCAATCCTTTTGTACTTGGGGGTGGCGTTGCCCAGGAAATAGTCTTTAAACTGTACCATACCGCTGTTTGTAAACAGCAGCGAGGGGTCGTTTTTTAACACCAAAGGCGCCGAAGGCACGATCTGGTGTCCCTTCGAAGCGAAGAAGTCGAGGAATTTTCGTCGAATTGTAATGGAGTCCATCGGTTCTAACGAGCTGGCTGACCTTCCTTTGTGTCCGGCGGGCTTTGCCAACTCCAATTTTTAATTATCTTTATCGGCCCAAAACCCCAAATTTAGCAAGATTTAAAGGACTTACATGGCCCGAACCAAATATTACTACAATGCGAAGACACTGCGGTATGAACGGGCACATGCGTCGGTATCAGGTAGCCTTTCAACCGCGATTGGTCTTCTTGCGTTCGGAGCCGTCTTCTTTATCGGGCTCTTCTATCTTCAGAACAAGCTGATCGACACTCCTGCCGAAAAACAGCTTCGTACAGAAAACAAGGCCCTGAAAGCCCACTATAAGATATTGTCTGCAAAACTCGAGACGTCTAAAAGCAACCTTTCGGAACTTTTGAGAAAGGAAGACAATCTATACACCACGTTCTTCGATGGGTCGCCCGAACTTTCCGCATCCCCAGGTCGTGGAAACGAGATCCTGGTTGGCGACGAGGAACAATTCAAGGAAACAGTAAAAGAGCTCACTGCTTTATATCAATCGTCGTACTTCAACGCTGCCATCAGCAACGATCATTATTCGCGTTATGCAAGCATTTCGCGTTACGATCTAGACCAGATAAGGAATTTCCCCGGTGCACTGCCGGTTCCCGATGCCAACGAGAACATGCTGGTTTCAGGATTTGGCACACGCATCAATCCATGGCACAAAGCCAGGTACCACCACGACGGTGTTGATTTTGCCGGCGTTCGCGGCTCGTCCATTCTTGCAACAGGCGAAGGTACCGTGATCCTCGTGAAGCAGAGCGATGTGCCTGCAGGCTACGGAAGTTATATAGAGATCGATCATGGTTACGGCTACGTAACACGTTACACGCACCTGGGTGAGATCAAAGTTCACACTGGCCAGAAAGTAAAGAAAGGAAATACGATTGCGTTTATGGGCATGAGCGGCGGATCCATCGCGCCACATGTTCACTATGAAGTATTGAAAGATGGACATCAAATTGATCCGATGAAAGTTTTGGTCGAAGGGCTGGGTTCCGATCAGTTTAACCTCATGGCAAAAGCCGCGAGTCAACCCAACCAATCCCTCGACTGATGGCGAAAGTCCGTTATCACTACAACGAAGAGACCTGTAAGTACGAGCCGATCATTATTCGTGGTCGTACATTTCTCCGTCGCGTAGTTCTGTTTGTCGTTGTATCATGGGGTATCGGCCTGGCAGGTCTCGTGTATTTCAATTACAAGTATCCATCGTGGGATGAAACCGAGCTGCAGAACGAGAACCGCGTGCTGATGACTCAATGGAAAACGCTCGAAGACCAGGTTAAGAAAACAAGCGACAGGCTTACGGCGCTCGAAACAACAGACGACCAAACTTACCGCACCATACTCGATCTCAATCCTCTCGACAGCACCGAACGTGCAGCAGGTGTGGGTGGTCGCGAGAAAGAAGCTGCGAACATCTTTTATCCCGCGATACGTGGAGGCTACGAAAAGATTGCGAAGCTCGATGCACGTTTAGATATCGAGAAACAGTCGTTCGACGACCTGCTCGGAGAACTTCACACGAAAGAAAAGAAGTGGGCATCCACGCCCGCTATGACACCCATTGCGAACAAGGATCTCATCCGTCTTCATACAACATTCGGAATGCGCCTCCATCCTATTCTCGGGTACTGGCGTGAGCACAGAGGTCTCGACCTCACAGCTCCCAAGAATGCGCCGGTATATGCAACAGGCGACGGTTATGTTCACATGGCATACTATTCGGATACTTATGGCGAAGTAATTTATCTCCGTCATGGTTTCGGCTATGAAACACGTTACGCCCACCTTACGAGGTATATCGTGAAAGAAGGACAACGCGTACAACGCGGCCAGGTGATCGGCTACGTGGGCACTACAGGTCAATCGGAGGCGAATCACCTTCACTACGAAGTGCTCTTGAACGGCACACAGGTGAATCCGATGAATTTTTTCCACAGGTATCTTAGCAATGACGAGTACCAAAAGCTGATCGACCAGGCGAAAGTCGGCGGACCGCCGTTGGACTAAATCATTTTACCATTTTACATTTACCATTACCCATTGAAGAGTCAAATTTATTCGCTGACCCATCAATGGTTATTGGATAATGGCAAATGGATAATGGTTAATGGAATGCTATCTTTGCAGCGTCTATTGCTCCATGAGACTGCTGATCCTTCTACTCCTTATCTCTTCCACCTGCTTCGCACAGGCTCCGAAAGCTCCAAAAGCAGTTGTTTATAATTCGTTAGGCATTAAATCCGCGCCAGCGCCCGCCGCTGTTTCAATGGAATTATATGCTCGCTTTCAGCATAAAGTGGCGGCACCGAAAAATGCCAACGACAAGTACGACATCAACATCAACTCACCGAAATCGGTAAACTATCTTCCTGAAAAAGGTAAATTCTATGTGCAGTCGCTCGAAGGAAATGAGACTGTTGTTTATGATCTCAAGTCGCTGCAAAAACTGAAGGTTATCAAGCACGACTTCAATGCTACGAACCAGAAGCTGTTTAAAGATGGCGAGTCTACCTGTTTCGATTATAAATTCCAGTTTCGCAGTGGCAATTACAATACGTTCAAGGGCAAGCCGGTTGAGAGTTGTTTCTCTCACAATGGAAAATATTTGTGGGTCACGTATTATCGTCGCAGCTTCGATCCGAATGCGATCAATCCATCGGCTGTTGCGATCATCGACACGAATACGGATGAGATTGTTCGCGTGATGCCGTCGGGTGTGCTGCCGAAGATGATTGCCGCGTCGCCAGATAATCGTTACGTGGCTGTAACACATTGGGGCGATAATACCATCGGCATTATCGATGTGCAGTCGGAAGATCCTTTTGAGTTCAAGTATGTGAAACACCTGGTGGTTGATCGCAGGCTGGAGCTGAGTTTCGGCATCAACGAGAAAATCGACCGCGATGTGAACTGCGGATATTGTTTGCGGGGCACGGTGTTTACACCCGACAGCAAGCATTTATTCGTGGGACGTATGGGCGGTGGCGGAATTGCGGTGTTCGATGTAGATAAAGACTTCGAATATATGGGCGTTACGTTCACACAGTATAATAATATCCGGCATTTGGTGATCTCGGGCGACGACTTGCTGATCAGCACCAACAATAATGGCTACATCCAGAAGGTGCCGTGGAAAAAATTCGTTGATCATCGCATCGAGAATGCCGGCAAGGTGAGTACCCTGAACGAGGGATGGCAGAATTGTTATGTCGGACCGGGTGTTCGAACGATCTCGGTATCGAACGGAGGCAAGTACATCTTCGCTTGCGTGAATGAGAGCAGTAAGATTGTTGCAGTGGACGCGAGCACGATGAAAGTTGTGTCGGAGATCTCTGCCGATTCTTTTCCGGTAGGTATGGAGATCACGGATACCAACGACTTCCTGCTTGTAACGGCCCAGGGCAAATCGAATGCTGGTGGAGGACACTCCGTTACGATTTATAAAGTGACATTTGCGGAGGAGTGAGTTGTCCACAATTCCACGTTGACATCTTGTATATTAATTTCTTTAGTTCACGTTGCGCTCCGTATTAAGAATTTATTATTTTGCATTGAAGTTCACCGCAAGAACAACGGTGAAACACCCATCTTAGCTATTACATGGCGTATAAAGAGAAAGAAATTGAAAAGATTTACTACTCTATTGGTGAAGTAGCTGAAATGTTCAACGTAGCTCCGTCCCTTATCCGATTCTGGGAATCTGAATTCGAGCTCATCCAGCCAAAAAAGAACCGCAAAGGCAATCGCCAGTTCACGAAAGAAGACATCGAGAACGTAAGAACGATCTATCATCTTGTTAAAGAGAAAGGTTTCACGCTGCAGGGCGCAAAAGAGATGCTCCGCAACGACTCGCAGGCCGTGAAAGACAAGATGGAGATGATCTCTTCCCTGAAGAGAGTAAGGCAGTTCCTCACAGAGGTGAGAGAGAAGCTTAGATAGCTTAGATAGTAAGGTTTTCAGTACAAGGAGACCAAAAACAGCCGACTACATTTTAGTTTTTATTCTAACTCGTGGGGATGGATCAAGAACGTCTGTCTCTCCTCGCACTACATTATATTGATGGTGTTGGACCACATAGTATCAAGCAGCTGATCAGCTATTGCGGCAGCGCCACCGAAGTGTTTAAACGCCCCAAAGGTAAGCTTCAGCTCATTCCAGGCATTGGCCCCAACACGGCACAGTCGGTGTCGAAGAGCAAGCCCTTCCCTTTTGCCGAAAAAGAAGCGACGAAGGCAACAAAAGAAGATGCCGAAATCCTTTTCTACACCGACAAACAATTTCCATCACGGCTGAAGGCGATCGACGACGGACCAACGATGCTTTACTTCAAAGGCAACTGCAATCTGAACCAGAAAAAGATCGTAGGTATCGTTGGCACGCGACAAGCAACTGCCTACGGAAAGAAAGTTGTTGAAAAGATTGTAGAAGACCTTGTGCCTCATGACGCGATGATCGTGAGTGGCCTCGCTTACGGGATCGATATTCACGCACATCGTCATGCCTTGAAGCAACAGCTGGCAACGATAGGCGTAATGGGCAGCGGACTTGACGTGATCTATCCCGGCAATCATTCCGACGTTGCCCGGAAGATGATGGATCACGGCGGACTGATCACAGAGAATCACTTCGGCACCAAACCCGACGCTTTCAATTTCCCGATGCGCAACAGAATTATCGCGGGCATGTGCGATGCGCTGATCGTTGTTGAAGCAGCAGAGACCGGCGGCGCATTAATAACCGCTGAGATCGCTAACAGCTACCACAAAGATGTTTTCGCTATCCCTGGAAACATCGGACAAACGTACTCCGAAGGATGCAATAAGCTCATCAAAATAAACAAGGCTGCACTGCTGATGTCGGTAAGAGATCTTGAATACATCATGAACTGGTTGCCCGGAATAACAGAGCCTGTTAAAATAACGCAAGTGCAGCTCACACCGGAAGAACAAAACGTTGTAGACGCAATTACTTCAAAAGGAAGTTCCATGCAGATCGACGAGCTCGCCTGGAAAACAAGTATTCCACCCGGGGCACTTGCCACCCTCTTACTCCATCTTGAATTCAAGGGCATAATTAAATCTATACCGGGAAAGTCGTTCCAGCTAACGTGATAGATCGTTCAAACTCATTCATATTGAGCATTAACTCAACATTCTGATCTGCTAAATATTTCACAATCTTTTCCGTTGCAATATTTCCCACAAGCTCATCTTCTGCCATGGGGCAACCACCAAAGCCCTTGATGGCCCCGTCGAAGCGTGTGCAGCCAGCTTTGTATGCTGCTTCGATCTTCTCAACAGCTGTTGCTGGATTGCTATGCAGGTGAACGCCGATCTCCATCTCTGGAAATTGTGACGTCATGCTCGTAAATAATTTTGTGATCTGTCCTGGTTTCGAAACGCCGATGGTATCAGCCAAAGAAACGATGCCAACACCTAACGTCTGAAGGATCTCTACAAACTTTCCGACCACCTCTTCATCGTACGGATCGCCATAAGGATTCCCAAATCCCATGCTGATGTATGTAACCAGTTGCTTTCCATTCTTCACGCAGAGATCCTGCATCTCCGCAACCGTATTCAGCGCTTCAACGATCGACTTGTTCGTGTTACGCTTTTGAAAAGTCTCAGATATCGATAAAGGAAATCCGAGGTACGAGATCATTCCAAACCTGCACGCGTCTTCGGCGCCGCGGGTGTTGGCCACAATGGCGAGAAGCTTCGAACGACCGACAGTCATGTCGAGACCATCGAGAACTTCGGCGGTATCGCGCAGTTGCGGGATCGCTTTCGGAGATACGAAGCTCCCGAAGTCGATTGTATCGAAACCAACCCTAAGAAGCTGGTTGATGTAAGAGATCTTTTTCTCTGTGGGGATAAATTCATCGATCCCCTGCATCGCGTCACGTGGACATTCTATTATTTTCATGGCACCAGACTGTTCTTCGTGGAAAATAATGTCAACTCGCCTTTCCTCTTGAAATATATCGTTTCTCAATAGATTAATTGCTTCAACAACCCACTTCTCCCTATGCCGTTGACCGCTTTTTCCGGGCCGCTTGGTCTCAAGAGAGCCGCCCATTTGTTGCGAAGGGCAACGTTCGGACCAACCAAAGCAGACATCGATGCATATTCGCCCATGACTGCAACATCTGCCGTTGCACAATTGTTCTCCGGCACGCTTACCACACCCGACGCTCCCATCGATCCCGATACCGGTAGCACCTGGGTAACGACCACCAATAAAGATAACGACGGCGATCGCCAGGAATATTTCAAAGGTTGGTTCATCGCGCAAATGATGAGCAACGGCGTCGACTCATCCGCAGCACTTCAATATTCAGCCCGCGAGAAGATCGTGTTCTTCATTCATACCGTTCTCACGGCCATCCAGTCGAAGATCGACAGCAGTCGCGCACTGTATTTTCAGAACCAACTCTTCCGCCAGTTCGCGCTCGACAAGAACGCCGGCGTGAAAGTAAACTTCAAAGAGCTCACCAAGAAAATAAGTGTCGACAATGCCATGTTGCGATTGCTCGATGGCAACCTCAATGTGAATGGAAGTCCGAACGAGAACTATGCCCGCGAATTATTAGAGCTTTATACGATAGGCCGTGGACTGGAAGGACATGTTCCTGAAACAACACAGCCCGGCGACTATTACGTGTACACTGAACAAGATGTACAGGCTGCCGCAAGGGTCTTATCCGGCTGGGACTTCGACGATTCGTTTTCAAATATAGATCCCGACACGCTGCTTCCGCGCGGTAAAGTGAAGGGAAGTCCAACGAATGCTTCACAGCACGACAATACTCCGAAAATATTCAGCGACCGATTCAACGGCCAGGTGATCCAACGAGGCACAGACCCGGTCTTATTCCCCGGCACCGGTCCCACGGAAGCTTCGGCGATGGACGAGATCTCGCAGTTGATCGAGATGATCTATTCGAAGCGAGAAACGGCGATGAACATCTGTCGTCGCATCTATCGACATTTCGTTTATCACAATATCACCGAAGACATCGACAGCACGATCGTTTCGGATCTTGCGGATACGTTTACATCCAATGGTTTCAAAATACAGCCAGTGCTCGAAGAGCTTTTCCAGAGCCAGCACTTCTACGATGCAGCCGGTGGCGTAACCGACGACAACTTCGGTGGCATCATTCGTTCGCCGCTCGACCTGGTGATCGGAACGTACAGGATGTTCGACATCACGCTGCCCGATTATAAAACAGATGCCGGCAATCTTTATAAGCGTACCAAAGTAATGATCAGCAATCTGAATTTGATGGGGATGAATTTCTTCGAACCGTATGATGTTGCGGGCTACGATGCCTATCATCAATACCCGATCTTTCATCGCGCGTGGATCTCGACCAACTATCTCACACGTCGTTATGATTTTATACGCGCTGCTCAAGATCCTATGTTGGACGGGCAGAAATTAGACGCATACCAGTTTGTTTTCAACAAGCTCAACAGTGAAGCATCCGATGCACATACGTTGATCATCGAGCTCACGAAGTACCTGCTGCCTCAAAATGAAAACCTCACCTTCGATGCAGCTGCCGACGACTCTGCCGATATCACAGCAGAACGTCTCAATTACTTTCTCACAGCATTTCTGAAGTCACCGCCGATCGACGTCGATCCTGAAGGCACGTGGACTGATCGTTGGCTGCATCCTGAAAAATACCAGGAACCTGAAGTAGTGATTGGCCAGCTCCGCTCATTGTTTAACGCGATGATGCAGTCTCCCGAATATCAACTGTACTGACATGAAGAGAAGAAATTTTATCAAGAAACTTTCGATGGCTTCTATCCCCTTTACAATAGGCGGAATTCCATTGAAGTTGATGGCCGAGAACTCGCTTACGCGAATGGCGAAGCAGAGCACGAACGATCGCGTGCTGATCATCCTTCAGTTGCAGGGCGGTAACGATGGTCTCAACGCCGTGATCCCCGTGGAGGCGTATGATCTTTACTATAGTCGTCGCGCCAACATCGCCATTCCTTCGAAGAACAGCCTGCGTAAAATGATCAACCTCGACAGCACATTGAAGTCGGATGCGCAGGTGGGACTTCACCCCGACATGGTAGGCATGAAAGATCTGTACGATCGCGGACGTGCTTGTATCGTGCAGGGCGTGTCGTATAAAAATAACAATGGATCTCACTTCCGTGGAAGAGATATCTCGTTCATGGGCGGAAGCTTCGACGATTATTTTTCTTCCGGTTGGGTTGGACGTTATCTCGAACAGGAGTTTTCCCCTCTCGAATACCCGGACGATTTCCCGAACGACGACATGAAAGATCCGCTGGCTATCGAAATGGGCAGCGAAGTGTCGTTGATCTTCCACCAGAAAGATCATATACCCACATCGATCTCTTTGGATGATCCCAAACAGTTTGCGAAGCTCGTTGACGACCTCGAAGGATTTACAGACCAGGGAACAGATCCGCGTGGCAAGCCACCCGTGGCGTTGAATGATTCGCCTTACGGCAAAGAATTGAACTGGATCCTCGACCTCGAAGATAAATCGGAAGATTACGCCGACAGGTTGTATGATGTTTACAAGGCTGCTCCCGCAACATCTGTAACGTATCCAGAAAAATATCCTTTCAATGCACCGATAGGCAGTCTCACGAACGGCCTCACGCCTCAACTGAAGCTCATCGCACAGTTGCTTCACGGTGGCGGCGCCGGCATGGGTGTGAAGACGAAAGTATTTCTCGTGAAGATCGGCGGCTTCGATACACACGCATCGCAGGTGGAGAATTACGATCCCACGATGGGCGCTCACTCAGCGTTGATGTATCACGTATCGTCGGCAATGAAAGCCTTCCAGGACGACCTTGCGGCGCGTGGCATCGAAGATCGTGTGCTCACGGTAACAACTTCGGAGTTCGGACGACGCATTCATTCCAACGGCAGTTATGGAACAGACCACGGAACTGGTGGTCCTGTCTTTATCTTCGGAAAAGGCGCCAATCCTGGTGTGATCGGCAAAGTGCCCGACCTCAACCAGGACAATGTTGAAATGCAGTACGACTATCGCCAGGTGTATGCAAGCATTTTGAAAGACTGGATGCTGGTAGATGAAGCCGTTATCAACAACGATGTGTTCTTCAAGAACTTCATCAACGGACCTAAAGAAGAAGGTGCAGGTAACTACGAACCGATAAAAGTTGCAACGGACGTTACTACCGGCGTAACGGAAGATTTTAAGTCGTCGAGGTTTAAGTTGTACGATTGTTATCCCAACCCGGTAAAGGGCGACGTGAACATCGGGTTCCGGATCAATTCGAAAGCACACGTAAAGTTGTCGGTACTCGATTCGCAGGGACGACAACTGAGCTTGCTGATGGACGAAGAAAAGGAAGAAGGGGAATACTTTGTGAAGGCAGATCTGGCCGCTTACCCGACTGGTCTCTATCTTTATCAGGTGAAGGCGGGGATCTTAAACGAAACGAAGAAAATGATTGTAACAAGGTAGTTTATGATTCGATCTCTACTTGCACTGAGTTTCATTGTAATAGCCCTGGCCGCCTCCGCGCAGAACAACGGCAAACGAAAAGCGCCGCCTTCGATGAAATCGAAAGGCACACCACAGGAGAAATTCCTAAACAAACAATTCTGGCTTGGATTCAAAGCCGGTGTAAACCTCACAGAGGCAACGCCTGTAACGCGATACTCGGTAATAACGCCAACCAATTACGACGTATCGAAGACCGACAAGTCCTATAAGTCATTCAATAAGATCGGCAGCCACGCAACACTCGAAGTCACTTTCTACTACAAGGGCTTTTCGATCAGCGCACAGCCAACGTACAGAACTTCAAAGTTCGTTTATTCGAACGAATACGCATGGACGAACACGGAGACCTCCACTCAGAAGCTCGAGCTGAAGTTCGACCAGGAACAACAGCTCAACTATGCCGACCTGCCTTTGATCGTGAAATATGAATTCACGCAGAATAAGCTAAGACCGTACGTACAGATCGGTGCCTACTATTCCGTATTGCTGAATGCTACGAAGAGCGTAACTGTTTCGGGCACCGATAATGCATCGGGTGGCACGAATGCTTTCAAAAATGAAGCAACCGTTGTTGGTGCGAAGGATCTTTTCACGAACAACTGGGGATTGATCGGGGGCGTTGGGTTGAACTACAACCTTGGAAACGTGAGGCTGGTGTTCGATGCATCGTATCACAAAGGCATGAGCAACATCGCCAACGTGAACAATCGCTATTCAAATGATCGCCTCAGTGGCATCGGCGATGCACAGGATGATCTCAAGACAAACAACATCGTTTTTTCGCTCGGTGTTTTATTCCCGCTCCGTTTCCTCAGCAACAACTATAAGTCACTCGATTAACATGAAGAAAATAGGAATACTACTGCTCTTCGCAGCGGCAATCGGGTGCAGCAATGACGCAGACCCCGAAGCAGACAAAAGCTTCTTCACAAAGTTTTATGACGACTCCAACTTCAACGTGGCCTACACGCCACTCGATGCCGTGCAGACCAGCAGCGGCGGTTATTTGGTGTTGGGACTGAAACGCATCATAGATTCCGACGGATCGTCGATCGACCCAGGTGTGATCTACATCATGAGGACAGACGAATTCGGTGCATTTGTTTCCGATATAGAGCTCGATGAAACATTCGTTACACCAGCACCCGCGTTCCTCGATGTGAACGGACACTTCTACTTCTTCGCGATGGACAGCAATGGCCTCAGCACGCAGTTGTTTGAAGTTGACGAGAATGGCCAGGTTGCACAGCAATTGAATGTAGGCGGCTCCTACCCTCTTGCTGCCGGTATAGATGGAACCAGCCTGTTGCTCCTTAATTATGACGTCGGCAATAAGATGACACAAATGAGTGTTGTGTCGACCGATGGTCATATTCAGAAATCAAAAGAGTTTACGATTGGCGCCGGCGATGGACCTGAAGAGCCCATCATGAACCACATACTCCGCACAGGCAGGCTGTTGCCATTCCAGGTTGGTAAGACAACAGGCGGACTATACTTCTTCAATGGGTTCTATAATTACACGCTGTCGATCGTGTTTACCGATCTCAGCGCCGACAATCCGCAAGGCGTTATACAGGGCAACCAGGAAGATGGTGGCATGAGCCAGGTGTTTCCATTGAGCGGCGGAAAGTTTGCTGCAGCGCGATTCAATTACGGCGATAACTACTTTCTTCCACAAGCTGCGCTTACACAGAGCGGTGTTACGTCGTGTGCCGATCTTGGTGGCAATCCATTCCCGGAGTTGTCGCCCAACGCGCCGGTTACAATTATTACCACATCTGTAGGAAGTACCGACAGGATCATCTATGGCAGCAACACACGTGGCAAACAAATTGCGTTGTTTGGGTATAACCCTGCTGATGGCACATTCATCGGCAGCAAGTATATCGGCTTCTCGAATTCATTCGAGCTCGCATCGCTTACACCTACGTCCGACAAAGGGCTACTTGTGCTTGGAACGACTTATATTGCGGGACGTTTTCCCAGGATCTGCCTGTTTAAATTGTCGGCAGAGTCGCTTGGCGATTCGTTTCAACAATGAGGACAGAAGAAGATTTCAATCTTAAATCGTACAACACATTCGGCATTGCTGCAAAAGCGAAACACTTTGTTGATGTCACCACGATCGATGAAGCGCGCAGTGTATTCTCGTCTTCTAAAAACATCCTGATTCTTGGTGGAGGCAGCAATGTTCTCTTCACAAAAGATTTTGAAGGCACAGTTCTTCACAATTCATTAAAAGGAATTGAAGTTATTGATCAGAATGATCATCACGTTACTGTAAAGGTTGCGTCTGGTGAGGTATGGCATGACTTCGTATTGTATGCTATCGATCATAATTGGGGTGGAATTGAAAATTTATCGCTGATACCAGGTACTGTTGGTGCTGCTCCGATGCAAAATATCGGTGCATATGGTGTTGAAGCGAGGGAAACGATCGTAAGTGTGGAGGCTCTCGATCGATCTACAGGTGCTTTGAGGACGTTCACACGCGATGAATGTCGCTTCGGATACCGCGAAAGTGTCTTCAAACACGAGCTGAGAGAAAAATTTTTTATTTCAAGTGTTACTTTAAGTCTGACGAACATCAATCATCATTTGAACATCTCTTATGGTGCGATAACTGATACGTTGAAACAGATGAATGTATTGCAACCAACGATACGTGATGTTAGTAATGCAGTGATTGCAATAAGAAGAAGTAAGTTACCCGATCCGAAAGTGATTGGTAATGCAGGAAGCTTCTTTAAGAATCCTGTTATTGACTCAGAGCAGTATAATGAATTGAAAAAACGCTTTCCTTCGATACCCGGTTATTCTTCTGATAATCAAGAAGTTAAAGTACCCGCTGGATGGCTCATCGAACAATCTTCATTGAAAGGATTTCGTGATGGTGATGTTGGTGTTCATCAACATCAGGCGCTTGTGTTAGTGAATTATAATAACGGAAGTGGTGATGAAATTCTTACGTTATCGAAGAAGATACAACACACAGTGAAAGAAAAATTCGGTATACAACTTCATGCTGAAGTGAACATCATTTGATTGAATGATTGATGATGAAACGATGATCATCTCTAAAAATCGTTACACTGAAATTTTTCTGATATTTGAAAATAAGTTGCTTAAAATTTTTGTGAATTAATTTTTTCTTCTACCTTTCGTATAAGTTTTAAACAAAAAAATTAAAACGCTATGGCAAAGAAACCCGCTAAGAAGAAAGCAGCTAAGAAAAAAGTTGCTAAGAAGAAGAAGTAATTAGGGCAACCTAATACTTTTATCGAAGGGAAGTGATCGAGGATCGCTTCCCTTTTTTTATTCCACGAAGCGGAATCTCCTTCATTGACGTACTCATACATACGGTTGCATAAATTATCTGAACGTTATTAATACATTCAATTAGAAGAGTAACCTACCTTTGTAAAAAAAACTATGGCAAAGAAAGTAGTGGCAGAAAAAGTTGATAAGCCGGTGAAGAAAGCTGCACCGAAGAAAACATCAACTCCAAAAACTTCTTCTTCTCTCTCTCCTGCAGAAACTATCGAAGCTGCATCTGAGACATCACTCGCAAAACTTCGCGAGCTCAATCTCGATCAACAGCTTCAATCGGAGATCGACTGGTGTCTTTCAAGCTATCGCAACGATGGTAACCCCGTTGGTTTATACCAAATGGTGGAACGAGCGATCAACGTGTTCAAGGAAGAACAGGCTAAGAAGACAAAAGGAGTTACTCCGAAGTTTGTCGGAGAGCTGGAGAAAGCTCTCGCAACGAGGTAGCGAAATCGTATATCGTAAATCGTACCTCGTACATCAGATCATATGAGTCACGTTGGTCAACGTGCCCTCATACTTACAGCAGGGAATCCCAAACCTGTTCAGGAAATCTACTCCCTCATCCGTAGGCAACTTCTTGTGCTGCGCGTAAGAATTGAGGTACATCACCTTCGTGATGCCCATGCTGAAAATTATCCGCGCGCATGCCAGGCATGGCGATAGCGTAACGTACAACGTCGCCCCTTCTACCGAAGTCTTATTCTTCACAGCGTACAGGATCGCATTCTGCTCTGCATGTATCGCCAAAGAACAGCCGCCTTTCGAATCCGGCGGACAACCCGTAGTGGGCCACTCTTCGTCGCAGTTGTGAGTACCCGATGGCGGACCATTGTATCCTATAGAGATGATCCGCGTGTCCTTCGTTAGCACTGCGCCCACATGACGCTTGATGCAGTGCGAGCGCTTCGCCAGGTTAACGGCAAGCTCCATATATATATCGTCGAAGGCGGGGCGGGTACTCATTAATAGTAAAGGGTCAAAGTTAAAATTCCTATCTTGCATCGCAAAAGTCCACGAATGCAGAGAAAACTCCTCCTCTTTATTCTGCTTGCTTCCCTTGCTACCTTCACTTTCGCGCAGGAAGCTATTCCGCCCCGCCCCAGCCCTCTCGCTATTGCTGCCTGCAAATACAAAGACTCTTACCTGAAGATAACATACAGCCAACCGCATAAGCGTGGCCGCGAAATATTCGGAAAGCTTGTGCCTTACGGCCAGGTATGGCGTCTTGGTGCCAACGAAGCTACCGAGCTCACCATCTCACGCGAAGTTTTCATTGGCGGTCATTTACTTCCTGCCGGAACCTATTCGTTGTTCGCTATACCCGATCAGGAAAAGTGGACCATTATAGTAAGCAAAGATGTTGGCTTGTGGGGATCATACAACTACAACCAGGCAAATGATGTGATGCGATTCGATGTTGCCTCCCGTATGTTGCCTGGTGAACTTGTGTATGAACCGTTTACTATCTTCATCGATCAAAAAACCAATAAGGCCGATATAGTGATCTCGTGGGACAAGACTACCCTGTCGTTCGGCGTTGACTTTATCGAACCAAAACCATGAGGAAATTTTTTCTATTTTTTGCCTTAGCGTTGATCACCAGCATCGCATGGGCACAAGACATTGCAGAGCTCGAACGTCGAAACGGTTTCAAAGACCTGAAGCTCGGTACGCTGATCGATAGCGTGAAGGGCGCCGAGTTCAAGAAAGATGTTAAGGAAAAGAACGAGTTCCCCGTAAAAGTTTACGACGTGGAGAACGAAGAGTATAAGAACATCGGCGAGGTGAAAGTGAAATCGGTAGAAGTAAAGACCTATAAAGACATCGTGTACGAGATCGACGTGATCACCCACAAAGACACGCGGCTCATGAAAGGCATGATGAGATCATTCGGCCAACCGAAATACATTCTCACCACCGACACCTACAACTGGGTTGGATCTAACATCGGCCTCACATTCAAAGATCATTCGCGCAACGAGATCAAGCTCACCTATCGTTGCTTTTCTGTGATCAACATGATGTTTGAAGATAAAGGAAAGAAGATCGACAAGATCGCGGAAGACTTCTAGTTAGAGTAGGTTATCCGGTAGATCACATTTGCACGATCGTCGGATACCAGCATCGATCCATCTTTCATCACTACAATATCCACCGGCCTGCCCCACGCTTTCTGTGTTTCTTCATCGAGCCAGCCACTGGCAAACGTGTCATAGCCCAGTGCTTTTCCCTTAGCATCGAACTTTACGAGCGACAACCGATAACCATTCAGCTTGTTGCGATCCCACGAACCGTGCTCGCAAATAATTGCCTGGTTCTTGTATTGGCGGGGGAATTGAGTTCCTGTATAAAATTTTAAACCGAGCGGCGCCACGTGAGCGCCGAGGTTCTGCGCCGGCTTCACAAAATCGGAACAGGGACGTTTATGTCCGAACTCCGGATCTTTGATGGTGCCCGCATGACAATACGGGTACCCGAAGTGTTGTCCTTTTTTTGTTGCCGTGTTCAACTCGCATGGTGGAATGTCGTCGCCCAAACGGTCGCGACCATTGTCGGTAAACCAAAGATTATTCGTAGTTGGATGCCACGTGAGTCCGACGGTGTTCCTGATCCCACTCGCGTAGATCTCGAAGCCGGTGCCATCGGCATTCATGCGTGTAATGGATGCGTAGATCGGATCGGCCGATTCACAGATGTTGCACGGTGCTCCAACGGGAACATAAAGTTTTCCGTCGGGACCAAACGCAATGTATTTCCAGCCATGAGAATCGTCGGTGGGAAACTTGTCGTAAATGACTTGCGGTTTGCCTGGCGCCGAGAGATTCGACTCAACCTTACTGATCTTCGAGATCTTGCTGTTCTCGGCGATGTAGAGATCCCCGTTTTTGAATGCCAATCCATTTGGCATGTTGAGATCCTTAGCGATCACATAAACTTTATCTCCAACATGATCGCCGTTGGTGTCTTGTACGGCATACACTTTATCACCGTCCCGGTTGCCAACGAACAGCGTTCCGGAGGGACTGAGTGCCATGGAGCGAGCGTCGTTCACTTCGGCATAAACGGCTATCGAAAAACCCTTCGGAAGCTTAATCTCGCCGAGGGGGAGTGTATTGCTTTTTTGAGTGATGGCGGGAACAGAAGTGTCCGTAATCCTGTTTGGACCAATAGTTAAAAATATTATAACTGAAACGATTGCGAACAACTTCATTACCTGTCTTTAATCTAGCACCAAATTTACCGTCTGTTTTGAATATCTTTGCGACTTATTTTGCCCCAGGATGGTCTCTATAGATAAAATTTCATATTTCATTGGCGGAAGAGCGCTCTACGAAGACGCCTCTATGTTCGTAAAACCCAACGACAAGATCGGCCTTATTGGCTTGAACGGTCGCGGGAAATCCACGCTCCTGAAGATCATAAACGGAGAATACCGTATCGACGCGGGAAGCATCAGCAAGGCAAAAGATTGCACGATCGGCTTCCTCAACCAGGACCTCCTTTCGTACCAGACCGACGATGCCATCCTTACCGTGGCCATGGCGGCATTCAAAGATGCTGTCGATACACAGCGCCAGATCGAAAAAATACTGCACCAGCTCGAAACAGAGTATTCTGATGAGCTGGTAGACAAGCTCACAAAGGCACAGGAGAAATTCGAGCACCTCGACGGTTATACCATGCAGGCGAAAGCCGAAGAAGTGCTCGAAGGGATCGGCTTCGCCACCAAAGATCTTCACAGGCCTCTTCGTGAATTTTCAGGCGGATGGCGGATGCGCGTAATGCTCGCAAAGCTCCTCCTCGAAAAACCGTCGTTGCTCATGCTCGACGAACCTACCAACCACCTTGACCTTCCTTCTATTGAGTGGGTTGAAAACTACCTTAGGAACTACGAAGGCGCGGTGATGATCGTATCGCACGACCGTACGTTCCTGGACAACTGTACTACGAAGACCGTTGAGGTTACACGCCAGCAACTGGTGACCTACGAAGGAAACTACAGCTACTACCTGCGTGAAAAAGAAATGCGTGAAGAGATCCAGCAGGGTGCTTTCGACAACCAGCAGGCAAAGATCAGGCAGGCAGAAAGATTTATCGAACGTTTCAAGGCCAAGGCCAGCAAGTCACGCCAGGTGCAATCTCGCGTGAAGGCTATCGAACGCATGGATCTTGTGGAAGAAGTTGTGAACGATACAGCGACCGTTAATTTCCGGTTTACATTCAAACAGAATTCCGGAAGACACGTCGTTACGCTGAAAGATCTTTCGAAGTCGTATGGCGATCTCACTATTCTCAGAGACACCAATGCGGTGATCGAGCGTGGTGACAAGATCGCGTTGGTCGGCGCCAACGGAAAAGGTAAGTCAACGTTGCTTAGGATTCTTTCGGGTACAGAACCCGTGGACGGCGAAAGAACAATTGGTTACAACGTTATCCAGGGTTTCTTCGCACAGCACCAGTTAGAGTCGCTGCATGTAGATAACGAGATCCTTGAAGAGTTGAAACAGGCAGGCTCGGGCAAACTGGAACAGGAACTCCGTAACGTACTCGGTTGCTTCCTGTTTTCGGATGAAGATGTGTTCAAGAAGATCAAAGTTCTTTCGGGTGGCGAGAAGTCGCGCGTTGCTTTGGCAAAGACGCTGATCTCGGAAGCTAACTTCCTGTTGCTCGACGAACCTACCAACCACCTTGACTTCATTTCGGAGAACATTCTCATACAGGCTCTCGAACAATACCAGGGCACTTTTGTAGTTGTGTCGCACAATCGTCACTTCGTAACACAGGTAGCGAACAAGATCTGGTACATCGACAACCAGCAGATCAAAGAATATCCCGGCACTTACGAAGAATACGAGTATTGGAGAAAGCAGAATGCAAACAACCTCAGCGCCCCGATACCAGTCGTAAAGAAAGAACAGAAGCCGAAGCCCGAAGCTAAGACCGACGAAGCAGAGAAGAAGATCAAGTCGCTGCAAGGTGAATTGAAACGCGTTGAAGCAACGATCGCGCAGTTGGAGAAAGATAAGGCTGCCGCTGAAACTGAGTTAGCAAAACCTGAAGTGTTTGGCAATCCAGACAAGCTCTCGAAAGCACAGTCGGCCTTCACGAAGGTTGATAAAGATCTGAATGATGCTAACGAAAAATGGGAGTCTCTTGTAACGGAGCTTGACGATTTAGCTTAGTCGAAAATATACCTGAACCGGAATCCAACATCCAGCACCACTGGCCTTCCGGCATCTGTTGCGTTCTTCAGGATAGAGTTGAACGAATAACGCGCACCAGGAACTAACGACAGTCTGTAATGCGGCCCGATGCGATAACTGAATTCAGTGCTTGCAAGGGCCGACCAGTTAACGGCACGATACGGTGACGCGCTGCCAGACTCTTCAATAGATTTTTCACGCTGACCAGATTTGTCGACAAGCACATTGCGGAGGAAGAAATCATTCGATACACCGCTGTTGATCTGCCATCCAAACCTGCGATCGACAATCATATAACCAACCTGCACGGGGATCGAAACGATATCCATCGTACTGCTAACAGTGTATTCGCTCGTAACACTCAGGTTGTTGCTTTGCGCGATATAATCCGACATCGCAGCCTTAGATGTATTGGATGATGTATGAGCATCGTAGTTGGATGTATAGTTGATCTGCTGTTTGTTGAGATTCACGCCTGCCTGCACAACGAAGCGGCCGAACTTTTTGCCAACACCAACACCAACTGAATATGACGAACCAACTTTCGGTTGAGCTTTCGGAGCGGAGGTCGACAGGAAGTTGAGCTGAGGACCTTTAGAGCTGAAGCTTGATTGAGTTACGGTTGGATTTGTGGCAGTAGGTGTGTTTGGAGTGTAGTTACCGGCAGAGCCACCAAATGCTAACCAGAGACTTTCTTTTGTTTTCTTTTTGCGCTTCGGCTCAACAACAGTTTCTGGTGTCTCAGCCTCTTGTTGTTGTAGTAAAGGAGAAACTACCGCCGTGATCTTTTTCTCTTCTTCTTTAGTGAGCCCGGTGTTCTCTTCCGGCCTATTTGAAGCGATTATATTGTCGTTGTTCAAAACAGGAGTTTCTGAAGTTTCAGGCTCTTCTGTTTTTTCTGCAAGAGCGACCTGCTGTGTCATTACCTGTTGCTTCTGTATTGGCGGAAGTATTGGATTATCTTTTTGAATTGTTGACTGGCTTCCATTGTCTTGCTGTTCCGGTTTTGGAGTACTGACCTCGTTCGTAGCACGTTGCACATTGCTCGTTGCACTTTTCTCCGAAGAACTATAGAACGCATACGTACCAGCAAGCAGAGCAAACAACAACATAGCCGCAGCGAGTCGTTGGTAGAACACCACCTTCCGCTTCATCACTGCACTCTCCTGCCCTGCGAGGTCAACCTCGATGGAACTCCACACGCGATCGGGCGGCGTTGCTTCCGCGCCGTCGAATGCTTTCTTCCAGTTTTCCTCAAACTTTTGCTTCTCCGTATTTTGCATACCTGTTTTCTCTTTCAAGTTTCGCTCTCAACAAGGTCTTGGCCCTGTTGTATTGCGATTTGGATGTTCCTTCGCTTATCTCGAGCATCTTTGCGATCTCCTGGTGGCCATAGCCTTCTATCGCAAACAAGTTGAACACCACCCTGCATCCGTCGGGCAGCGACTGTACCATTTTAATGAGGTCGTCGAGGTGAAACTCCGACAAGCTTATTTCTTCCCTTTCGGGTAATGAGATCCCGGTAACGTCTACCATGGGCATCAGGTAGAGCTTTTGACGCTGGCTGTTCAGGGCTGTGTTGATCATGATCCGGGTGATCCACGTCTCCAGCTTCGATTCGGCCCTGAATTCGCCGATGGCTTTGAAGATCTTGATAAATCCTTCCTGGAGGATGTCTTCTGCCTCCTGTGTGGACCGCGAATAGCGCTGGCAAACCACCATCATTTTTCTGCAATAGCGTTCATACAAAGCCTTTTGTGAGGCCCTGTCCCCTTTGGCACAGCCTTGTATTAGCTCTTTTTCTCCGAGCATGAACCCTATCTGCACGTTAGACACGCGGTTTTTGATGGAAGTTGGAATGCAATTTCGCTAAAAAAAGCGTTTAGATTTGAGTATGAGTCCTTTGCGTATCCTTTTGCTCCTTTGCGTATCCTTTGCGGCACTTGGTCAAAAAAAACTCCTTTACCAGGACGCCGTCTACGAAGAAAACATTAAGACCGTAATGGTCCACCCGCCCGGCACCGGCGTTCGCGATAACCTCATGCCCGCCGTGGCGCCTCTCAGCGCTCAAAACCTCATCCTCGAATTCGACGACATACAGGAGAGCCGTAATAACTATTATGTCCGGTTTATTCATTGCAATGCCGACTGGACGAAGTCAATGCTGCTCGATCTGGATTTCATGACTCAATACAACGAGTTCAACGTAACCGACTACCAGTTTTCAAACAACACGTTCCTTCCATTCGTGCATTATCGCTTCGGCGTGCCCCGTGTGAAACTTCCTGGTAATTACTTACTCATGGTGTATCGCGACAGCGACAAGAGTGACATCATTCTCACCTCACGCATCATGATCTATGATAACCAGGTGAGCCTCGTACCCAACAGCAATCTTATCGGCAACAGCGCACTCAATTCAAACAACCAGCAGATCAACTTCACTGTCGATTATGGCGACATGCAGGTGTTCAATGCGATGGACAATTTCAAAGTCACCATTCGTCAGAATCAACGGTGGGACAACGCCAGGTATAATGTGAAACCGAGTTTCATTCGAGACGACATTGGCGAACTCGAATACAGGTTCTTCGACCAGGACAAGCAATGGTTAGCCGGCAATGAATTCAGGTGGGTTGATTTCAGATCGCTGAATTCGCCGGGACGCAACACGCAGCGCATCGACAAGAGTGTGAAACCGTATGTATTGAAAGTTGCCGACGACAAATCGCGCGAAGGACAAGCATATTCGCAATATGTAGATCTCGACGGCAACTATGCTATCGAAAACCTCGACTACATGGAACCGGCATTAAGTTGCCAGTATATCTTCGTCGACTTTACGCTTCGTGCCGATCCATTGAAAGATGGTGACGTGTATGTTGTTGGAAAGTATAACAACTTCGTACGCAACGAAGAGAATAAGATGAAGTGGAACAAAGCAACGTCGACCTACGAAACAACGATCGTATTAAAACAAGGGTGGTACGATTACACTTATTATGTCGATTCGCCCACGCTGCCTGCAACATACTTCGAAGGAAGTCATTACCAGACAGAAAATTTCTACGATGTTTTTATTTATTATAAATCGCTGACTCCAATGGCCGATCTATTATTAGGATATTTCAGTCTACCGTACCGGTAGTTATGCATAATTTAATTCGTGATCTACTTCGTCCTTGATCGAACTTGTAGTTGCAACGTCGAGCATTCCGAATCCTTTATGCGAAAAATGACCGAGTCCGTTCTCGTAAACGAATTGTTGAACCGGCTGCGGCGCATATAATGTGAAAGGAAATGTATAGCCCCTCACTTCATACTTGATATCGGAATCGTATAGCGGGTAGATGCGTGCAAATTTCTTGTGCGATGATTGCAGTCGGTTAATGTATTCCTTGTCGGGAACCAACTGGAACTTATAGAAGTCGGCAATCTGTTGAGTTGAAAACTTTCCCGATGCTTCCATTCGCTGAATGGTAGAATCATAGAGCAGGTCGGAGAATTCGTCGGTATCGGGCAACACGAAGCGCTTGCTGCTTTCGTCGTTGAAAGATGCCGGTAACACCACGATCGGCGAAATGCAAAGGAATTTTACGGATTCGCCGATCACTACAGGCTCTTCATTTTCTACCGATTCGGGCACAAGCTGAAGACTGCCGATCACTAACTCTTTTTGTTCGAACAGGGTGCCCACCAGGTAGTCGAGGAAGATTTTATCCGATGAGCTAAACACCAGCGTTACCTTCGAAGAGTAAAAATGGAGTCCTTTACGGCTGATCTTGATCTGCCCTTTGAGCCCTGAGAAGTTGTACTGGATAAAGTTGAGATAGTCTTTTTTTCCGCCAGTTACCAGGAGCCCTTTGATAGTTTGGGCAAGCAAGAACTGGTGGTGAAACGGCACGTACGCTCCACGGTTTTTAAGTCCAAAAACGATCCTGATTCTCAAGGTGCCGACGGTTATTAAAAAAGTATTTCCGCTTCAAAAAATGAGTACAAGCGGGTAGCTAAGGTACTAAAAACCAGTTGACTAATGTCTAAAATTTAGTGTCAAAAAGGGTGTTTTTCTTACACGGGTTCATCTGCCTGACCGGCGGACGCAGTGCTCTAAACATTGAACCTGAAATGCATAACGTCACCATCCTCCACAACATATTCCTTCCCTTCTACCGCCAGTTTTCCCGCCTCGCGACAGCCGTTTTCAGTCTTATACTTCTGATAATCAGGGATCTTTATTACCTCGGCCCTGATGAATCCTTTTTCGAAGTCCGTGTGAATAACACCTGCCGCCGCAGGCGCTTTCCAGCCCTTGTGGATCGTCCAGGCACGTACTTCTTTCTCGCCGGCGGTAAAGTAGGTTATCAGGCTCAGCAGGTGATATGCAGCACGGATGAGCTTGTTCAAACCCGACTCTTCCAGCCCGTATTCTTTCAGGAACTCGGCCCTGTCGGCTTCGCTCTCCAGTTCGGCAATCTGTGCTTCGATAGCCGCACACACGATCACCACCTCGGCGCCTTCGTCTTTCACCAGGTTCTTCAAAGCCTCGGTGTGTTTGTTGCCGGTGTGCACCGATTCCTCCTCTACGTTTGCCACGTAGATCACGGGTTTGTCGGTAAGTAATTGCAGATCGGCAATAGCCTTCTTATCGTCTTCGGTGGCAACCACGGCCCTCGCGTTTTTGCCCGACAACAGCGCCTCTTTGTACTTCACCAGCGAAGCATATTCCTTCTTGGCAGTGGTGTCGCCGCTCTTCGCCGTGCGTTCCACTTTCGAAATTTTCTTGTCTACCGATTCGAGGTCCTTCAACTGGAGCTCGGTATCGATGATCTCTTTGTCGGCCACGGGGTTCACACGGCCATCTACGTGGATGATGTTGTCGTTGTCGAAGCAACGCACCACGTGGGCGATGGCGTCCACCTCGCGAATATTGGCGAGGAACTGGTTGCCGAGGCCTTCGTTCTTGCTAGCGCCTTTTACGAGGCCGGCGATATCGACAAACTCGAAGGTTGTTGGTATGATCTTCTGCGGGTTTACGAGACCCGAAAGGATCTTGAGGCGATTGTCGGGCACCGAGATCACGCCTACGTTAGGCTCTATGGTGCAGAAAGGAAAGTTGGCGGCTTCGGCCTTGTTGTTCGTCAAGGCGTTGAAGAGAGTTGATTTACCTACGTTGGGGAGACCAACAATACCACATTTGAGACCCATATTCTGAAGGAATTATAAAATAGGCCGCAAATATAACTAACTGTAAAAGAAAAAGCCCTGCTCGAGAGCAAGGGCCTTTTCCGGTTTAGGTTTAGGTTAGAAAAGTCGTTAATCCCATTTGAGCTCCGAAGCTGAGTCTACTGCCGGCGGCTGTACGTCGGCGGCGGTTGCTTCTTCACGCTCGTCTCTTGAGTGATCGAACTGTGAGAAGTCCACTTCGGGCATCAACTCAGTTTTCACATGATTCACTGTGTTATTCAAAGCCTCCATGAACTTGTTGAAATCCTCCTTGTACAGGAAGATCTTGTGCTTTTCATAAGTGAATCCCTCGTCATCTTTGTTGTACCTCTTTTTACTTTCCGTAATCGTGAGGTAGTAGTCATTCGACCGCGTCGATTTCACATCAAAAAAGTAAGTTCTCTTTCCAGCCTTTACTTTCTCTGAATAGATCTCATCACGTCCATTCGTCTTTTGATCTTCCACAGGATCTAATGTTTAGTTGGGTTTGGGGGGTATTTGGTGGAATCGAAGATAGTATTTTACAAAAATATAACAAACAAAGGCCCGGAAAATGCATATTTAGGTAAGGTCTTTCGTTATATATGGTTCGGCGAAAGCGCATTTTTAAAGGATTTAAGCAGGATTCGTGAAGTTAAACTTTGAAGAAATCAAACAGTCCGGCAACCTGGAACTGTTGGCTAAACAGCTGGTTGAAGGATTTATCACCGGGCTTCATAAGTCGCCCTACCACGGCTTCTCCGTCGAGTTTGCCGAACATCGTCTCTACAACGAGGGACAGTCTACACGACACATCGACTGGAAAGTGTTTGCAAGAACCGACCGGCTTTATACCAAGCAATACGAGGAAGAAACGAACCTCCGCTGTCTGTTATTGATCGACTGCTCACCGTCCATGTATTACCCCAAGGAGACTTTTGGCAAGCTTCGCTTCAGCATCTACTCAACCTCTGCCCTCGCCTACCTGCTGCACCGCCAGCGCGACGCTGTAGGGCTCTGCCTGTTTTCCGATAAGATCGAAGAATACACGCCCATCAAGTCAACTGCTTCGCATCTCGATAAGATCTTCAACCTCATGGAGAAGAAGATCGAACAGGGTGTGCCCCCACTGAAGTCTACCCGTGTTGCCACGGTGTTGAATGAAGTTGCAGAGAAGACTCATCGCCGCTCGCTGGTCGTGATCTTCAGCGATATGTTCGACGGCAGCGAAGACCCTGGTGAACTCTTCAAGGCACTTCAGCACCTGAAGCACAACAAGCACGAGGTGTTATTGTTTCACGTAAGCGATCACGATACAGAATTAGAATTCAACTTCGAAGAAAGGCCTTACGAATTTATTGATCTCGAGAATGGTGAGAAACTGAAGCTGAACCCCACGGAGATCAAAACGAAGTTCGAAGAACAAGCGAAGTTGTTCCACAATGAACTGAGGATGAAGTGCAACCAGTTGAAGATTGATTTCATCTCTGCAAATTCCAAAACGGATTACTTCCAGGTATTGCAGGCTTATTTGATCAAGAGGGCGAAGATGAAATGATCAGCTTTGAAGCGCTTCGTTGTGAAGCCACGCCTTCTTGGCCGTCAACTCTTCCTTAGACTCAACATAATCCGGATCGGGAACGCAGCAATCAACGGGGCAAACCGCAGCACACTGGGGTTCTTCGTGAAAGCCTGTACACTCAGTACACTTACCGTTAACTATATAGTAGAATTCGTTCGATACGGGACCCTGGCTGGTCTTGGCATCGATGCTGGAGCCATCTTCAAGCTCTACCTGCGTGAGCTTCGTACCACCGGCCCAGTTCCACTCCCTGCCACCTTCATAAATAGCAGTATTGGGGCATTCGGGTTCGCAAGCCCCGCAGTTAATACACTCTTCAGTAATCTTGATTGCCATCTTTGTTAAGTTTGCACGACTTTTTACATCGGGCAGAAGCCGTAAAAATACGGTTTCCTGCTGTTGTATTCAAACAGGTAGCGGGTATTAAAGGTTTGGGGGCACAACATGAAATTATCGGAACGTATACATGCTTTCGCTGAGCTTGGAAGCTCTCTGCATTCGATTGAACCCGGCGAGAAAGAAGTTCTTTATCGCCATGCCGGCAACAACAATGCATGGTTCACACCAGAACAATGCGACCTGGCGCTAAAAGGAATCAGCAAATTTCTTATTAAAGATAAGCTTGAGAAATGGGCGAGCGGGTATCCTGTTTCAAATGATGCTAAGAAGGTGGGTGTTGTTATGGCCGGCAACATTCCGCTGGTCGGCTTTCACGATCTGCTGTGTGTATTGATCAGCGGACATCATCTTGCCGCGAAGCTGTCGTCGCAGGATAAGGTCCTGATGCGTTATGTTGTTGAACAACTCGTAAAGATCGAACCCCGATTCAAAGACTCCATTTCGTTTGTTGAGAGATTGAATGATGTTGATGCAGTGATTGCTACGGGCAGCGACAATACCTCCCGTTACTTCGAATATTATTTCAGAAATAAGCCGCACATTATTCGCAAGAACAGGTCGTCGGTTGCTGTGCTCACCGGTAATGAAACAAATGATCAACTGACGGCTTTAGGTAAAGATGTGTTCAGCTACTTTGGTCTTGGCTGCAGGAACGTGTCGAAGCTGATTGTACCCGAGGGATATGATTTCATCAGGATGCTGGACCTTTGGGAGATATACCATGACGTGGCGAACCAGCATAAATATGTTAACAACTACGACTACAACAAATCGATACTGTTAGTAAACAGGGTTCCCCACCTCGACAACGGCTTTGTCCTGATCACAGAAAACAGTGCGCTGGTGTCGCCGATCTCCGTCTTATACTATGCAAACTCTGGAGATCTTAACTCAGATAAGATCCAGTGCATAGTGGGCTCGGGCAACAACTATGTTCCCTTTGGAAAAACGCAAGAGCCGGAGTTAACGGATTATGCAGATAACGTCGATACGCTGAAGTTTCTTACTGGCCTCTGAGGATCTCTACCCAACCGACAAACTTCTGACCTGCGATCGTTACGGTGTAGTAATACATGCCGTCTACCGTGTCGCCACCATCCCAGTCGTTCTGGTACGACGATGTCTTATAGATCTCCTTACCCCAACGATTGGTGATCAGCAGTTTGGTATCGGTAGCAGGAAGATTCCTGATATAGAACACTTCGTTGCTGCCATCGCCATTCGGAGTAAAGATGTTCGGGATGAACACGTTGTTATCGACATCGATCGTGAACAGGTACATGTGTGTACAACCACTGGCATCGCGGAGACCGAGTGTATACTGACCAGCGAAGATGTTCGTGTACGACTGTTCAAACTTCAGGTCCTGGGGATTCAAAGGAACTTCGGTCCAATCCTGTACATACTGCTGCGAAGCAAACAACGGCGTCGTAAGCTCGAGGCGGGTTTCATACGGTTCGAGACCACTCGGTTTCACACCAACCAGTGCGGAGCCCGAAGCAAGATCGGGAACGGAGATGCTTGTCTTGATGAACAATGTGTCGAGCGGAGCTGGTCCTGTTACCTGGTTGATGGTGATAGCACTGTAAGTTCTCGAACAACCTGCAGCGTCCGTAACAACGAGACTATAATTCCCAGCAATAAGATTGTGGAAAGCGTTGTCGGCTGTAGGCGTTGTTTGGACGCCATTCAGATCAAAAGTATAAGGAGCTGTTCCACCGGTGTTGTTAGTGATCTCGATCGTACCATCGTTGCCGGTACATGTTGCATCAACTGCTGTGAAAGCAACAGGGATCTGTACAGGCATATTGAAGTTAAGCATCACTCCCGCTGCGCAGGGATCGCCTGCGCGCTGAACGGCGATCAATCCATTAGGCAAACCAGCAACGGGATTACCAACCAGGAAGTTGTGGAAGTTCACACCATCGTCAGACCATTCGAGTATGTTGCCGGTTTCGCCTGGCACATCGAGTATGGCGCTTCCGCCATCACTGAAACATACTGGGTCTACGAGATTACGTGCAGTAACAGTTCCAACGGTACCTGAACGATCGATCGAGAACACGCCGGTCTTCGTACATGTTGCGTCGCCGTAAATGATAGAGTAAGAGTATGTACCAACTGCGAGTACATTGAATGTAAAATTGTTGATGTTGGTTCTCGGCGAAGGCAATACGGTAGAGCCGGTTCCATCGATCGTGATCGTTACATCACCGGAGATTGGTACGGCAGGCTGAATGTCGAAGAACACGGAGCCATCGGAGTTAGCACATGTTGCCGGTGTTGGTATCGGTGCGATAGCAACATTAGAGCATGTTCCTGAACCTCCGGTACATGAAGGATCGCCGGGAGCTTTCACTGTTATCACAACAACATCCGCCGCTGGTCCGCATGAACCTGCGGGATCGTCTGTCATCAATTGCAATGTATAACTACCTGCTACCGAAGCTTTGAAAGTCGCCGCGTTCGGTGTTGTTGTTGCCGTTCCGTTGGTGATCACACCGTCGCCACCAGAAGGGTTGCTAACGATGGACCAGGTGCCTTGTGTAGCGAGGCCTCCGACACTGGAGCCGCTTAATGTTGCCGTTCCGTTAGAACAAATCACCTGTGCATTACCGGCTTCGGCAACAGCGCCGGAGTTTACAGTAACATCAACATCGCGGGTGATACCAATACAACCATTGGTACCTCTCGATATCACCGAGTAGATAACATGTATCGCTGATGCCGTTCCATTGTAAAGGGTATCCGTAATATGAAGTGTTCCTGCGGGATCGGCAGCGACGTTGAGCTTCGATCTGCCTGAACCTGATCCATCCGGATCGGGCCATGAGAAGGTTGTGCCCGGAGGCGTGTTGGCAGGATTCAACAGGATCTCATAGTCAACACGATCGCCACTGCATATCAATTTGTTCTGACCAAATGCTACATCGGGCGCAGGCTTAACGGTGATCAGGATATTCTCCGGCGTGCCCGCGCAAATACCAACCGAAGGGGTAACGGTGTAAGTAACGTTGATGTTAGTGCCTCCCTGGTTGCGAAGGATGTCGTTGATGTGTGGTGTTCCGGGGGTTCCGAGGGCAACGTTAACGCCGTTGCTTGCATTGGTAGCGCCGGTAGGTCCGTCGGGGTCTGCCCAATTGAATACAGTATTCAACGGAAGATTGGCTGGTGTCAACTTAATCTCGTATGCAACAGGATCATTAGCACAAACAAGTTTCGATTGACCGGGAGTAATAACTGGTCGCGGTGTTACAGTGATAACAACATTGCCCGATACAGGTCCGCAAATTCCTGCAGGATCATCGGTGGTAAGAGCAAGAGTATAATCACCGGCAACGGTAGCCGTGAATGTTACCATTGCAATGTTAGGATTTGCTAATGGTGTTGTATCCGAAAGCGCGCCATCGCCGCCGGCAGGCTGCGATACGATGCTCCATGTTCCTGTTGATGCGGAGCCACTCACCGAAGAACCAACGAGCGTATAAGGCCCATTATCGTTACAGATCGCCTGGTTGATGCCTGCATTGGCCAAAGCTGCCTGGTTAACCGTCACCACGACGGTCTGCGGCGTTCCCTGACAGAACCCGTTGATCGAAGGAGTGATTGTATATGTTGCTGTGATTGGCGCGCTGCTGGTATTCACCAACACATCATTGATGTGAATAGTACCGATAGGACCGGCTGCCAACTCTGTCGATTGTGCAGTGCCTTGTGTACTACCATCCGACATTACGGGAGCAGGCCATGTAAATGTTGTTCCTGCAGGAAGATTGGCAGGATTGAGAAGTATGGAGTAACCGACCGCTGTTCCGCTACAAGCTTGCGTGGTTTGTCCAACAACAAGTACGGGCTTCGGACTTACCGTTACCGTAACTGTGAAGCTCGCTCCTACGCAACCAGTGCTGCTGGTAGGCACTACGGTGTAAACAACCAGCTGGCTGGATGTAGTGTTGTTTACCAGGTTATTAGTGATTGTTCCGCCAGCCTGCGCTGTTGTGCTTTCGCCGGTAACGTTCGTGTTATCAACAGCAAGCCATGAGAAAGTTGTGCCAGTTACAAGATTATTACCCAGGGTAGCAACGTTACTCACCAAATCGTATCCAACCGATGAACCGGTACAGCTGGTAACATTGTCGTTAGCACCAACAGGCTCGGGACCAACGTTGATCGTCATCGTAAACGGCACACCTGCGCAAGTTCCATTGAATGGAACGATCGAGTAAACAACATCGAGCGAACCGCTGGTGGTGTTCTTCCATGCATCATCGGAGATCACTGTTGAGGTTAAACCACTACCGGTTGCCGGTGAACCGGCAACCGCCGTTAAGCCTGCTGATGTGATCGATGTAATCGAATAGCTATCTGCAGCAATGCCTGCAGGGTTGGCAAGAATGGAGAGATCGACACCTGTTGGTACCTGGCTACATACGGGCTTCGAAGCTGTAAAATAGTCGGGCTGCGGCTTGATCGTTACCTTAACCGTGAATGGATCGCCTTTACATGTACCAATTACGGGGCGGATCACATAAGTAACGTCCTGTGTTGTTGCTGTAACGTTCGTCCATGCATCGGCTGCAAGTATCGTGTTGGGAAGTCCGTTTGCAACAGAAGATGTTCCGGCTTTACGAGTGAGGTTCGTGGACGTGATCGAAACAATGTCGAATGTAGTTGCAAGAATGCTTGTCGGCTTTTGAAGCGTATTGAGATTGATACCGAGAGCGGTCTCGCTACATAGCGACGTTGCAGGAAGATCGCTATAGTCGGGCTGCGAATTGATCTTCACAGTTATCGTGAATGGAACTCCATTACAAAAACCTCCGCTTTGAGGAGTAATCGTGTAAACAACAGTAAGTGCCGCGTTTGTAACGTTCTTCCACTGGTGACCGGCGATCACCATGTTGTTGCCCGAACCGGTTAATGTTGTTGAACCGAAAGCCGTAAGACCGGCAGCAGGCGCTGCAACGTAACTGAATGTTGTTGCATGTACGCTGGTTCCGCCGTATTGTGTTTCGAGGTCGAAGTTGACGAGATCTTCGCTACACAGATCGGCAAGAGTAACACTTGAATAAACTGGCTCCGGGCTTACTGAGATCGTAAGTGTGAACGGTGCGCCCGCGCAAGTACCGGTGATCGGGATAACGGTGTACACAACATTCAACAGGCCAGCCGTAACATTCTGCCATTTGTCGGTAATAAGAGAGCTGGTTGTTATACCAGTTACTATAGGCGTTGCCGATGTATTAGTCAACCCCGGATCAACAGCGATAGAAGTAATGTTGAACGAATCGGCAGTCGAGCTGCCGCTCACTTTCAATGAATTGAGATCTGGACCAAGTGCGATGTTACTGCAAACGCCTGCACCGCCCGTGGTATAATTCGGTTGAGGCTTGATGGTAACTGTAACTGTAAATGAATTGCCTGCGCAGCTTCCGTTTACAGGAACGATGGTATAAACAACATCATGGTTAACTGCTGTAGTGTTAGACCAAACATCATCGGCAATCTCTGTATTCAAAAGACCATTACCAGTTGCAGGTGAACCACCCGCTGCCACAAGGCTTGTAGAAGTAATGCTTGTAATGTTGAAAGTTGTAGCCGCAGGACCAGCCGGGTTCTGCAGAGAGTTAAGATCAATACCAAGCGGTGTTGCGCAAATCCCGCCAGCGGCGGCGCCATTGCTGTAGTTCGTGAATACCGGGCGGGGAACGATCAACACCGTTACAGTAAACGGATCACCCGCGCAGGTACCAGCAAATGGCGTGATCGTGTAAACAACCGGCAATGTTCCGGTAGTTGTGTTCGTCCATGCATCATCTGCAATAACGCTATTCGAAAGACCAGTTCCCGTTGCGGGAGATCCACCGCTGGCGGTGAGACTTGTTGAAGCGATAGACGTAATGCTATATGTAGTAGCTGGAGTGCTTCCGCTTACAGCAAGTGTCGAGAGATCGATACCGAGAACATCTCCGCTACAAACACCACCCGGCGAGCTGTCGTAGTTGTTAACATCGGGTTCTGCATTAATAGTTACTGTAACTGTGAATGGAGTACCGTCGCAGGTTCCGTTGTTCGGCACAACGGTGTAAGTCGCAGTCTTCGAAGAAGAAGTTAGATTCTCCCATTGGTCGTTGGAGATCTCGGCGCCGGTGAAACCAGTGCCTGTAACAGGATTTCCGGCCTTTGCAGTAAGGCCTGTCGAAACAATTGAAGTTATGTCGTAGCTCGTTGCCACAACAGAAGTTCCTTTCGCGAATGAATCGAGGTTAACGCCAACCGAAACATCGCTACAAACCGTTGGAGTACCGTTGTTATAATCCGGCTCCGGCTTGATCGCAACAGTAATTGTAAATGGACTGCCCGCGCATGTTCCTATCACCGGCACTACGGTGTAAACAACATTCACATTAGCATTAGTAACATTCTTCCATTGGTCATCAGCGATCACGGTGTTCGAAAGACCAGTACCTGTTGCGGGGGCTCCACCTGCTATGGTCAGTCCTGTCGATGTGATGCCTGTAATATTGAATGATGTCGCTGCGATGCTCGTTCCTTTCTGCAGTGTTGCAAGGTCTACGTTGATCGCATCCTGGCTGCACACAGTAGCCGGTGCATTGTTGAAGTTATTGTAGTCGGGCTGAGGACTTATCGGAACTGTAATGATAAACTGGTCGCCCACGCAACCGCTGGCAGATACCGGCGTGATGGTGTAATCTACATTGACAATTGCGTTTGTAACATTCAGCCACTTGTCATCGGCAAGTGTAGTATTTGTTGCTCCACCTGTACCGGGGCTGCCGCCAACGGCAGTCATTCCGTGTGGGTTGATGAATAAAACGTTGTAAGACGTTGCGTTTACACTGGTTGCCTTCTTCTGCGGATCGATTGTAACACCGATGGCACTGCTGCTACATACAGCGGGTGTAGTGATGCTATTGAAGTCGGGTTGTGGATTGATCGCTATCGTAACGGTAAAAGAATTACCGGGACAAATGCCAGCAAGAGGGACGATCGTGTACACCACGTTCACCGGTGCATTGGTCGTGTTCTTCCATACGTCGTCTGCAATAACGTTCGCGGCGAAGCCGGTACCTGTTGCAGGCGAACCGGCAGTTGCAGTAAGTGTTGTTGCGATATTTGTAATGTTGAAGCTGGTAGCGTCCAGCGCACCAGTCTTGAATGATGCGAGGTTTACACCCGAAGCAACGCTACTACAAACATTCGGAGGTGTACCATTGCTATAGGTCGGTGCGGGATTTACTGTAACAGTAAGATTAGGCGCGTTGTTGAACTTAGGATTACATGCTCCCTGCGTAGCACGGACAGTTAACGTATGACTTCCTGCAGGAAGAGATGCTGATGGAACCGTAATGAATATCGCGCTGCCAGTACCGGCGCCGGATCCCAAAACAGTTGCTCCTTCCATTACATCGTACGTATATCCCGATGTTGTAGCGCTAACGGTAACAGATTCCGAATCGCCCACGCAAATAGTTGTGGGACCAGTAATGGTGAAGTCAACCGACGAAGGATCGGTAATGTGTATCGGGCCAAGCGTACATGAAGTAGCCGGTGTATTCGAATCTTTATAAGTCAGTGTATAATCTCCACCTCTCAAACCAGAAATGTTCTTCGTGCCAGGATCGACAAAACCCACAGGGCCGGCCCATGAGTAAACGATTGGCTGTGCTGCTGCCGAAGTGTTGCCTGCAAGATTAACGGTGATTGCACCGCTGGGCGAAGTACAGTCGGCGTTGGCGTTGTTCGTTACCGTTCCAACCGATGCCTGGAAATTGAAGATCGTGAAGTTGGGTCCGTTCGTGGCAACACTAGAGTTGTTTTCATCTGCTACCAATACGAGGTACGACCTGCCGCCACCTGCTGGTGCACCCGTCAATCCCGTGATCGTCTGGTCGAAAGGAAATGAAGGTATGGGTTTGATCGTGACTTGCTTCACGACACTCGCTCCGAAGTAAACGAAGACAGTAAGACTGTCCTGGCTTGCATCGGCGTTGGTGACATGCACCACGAAGCCGCCGGTTGCAGGTGTACCGGGTCCGCAGGTATGGCGGAGATTGGTAACGGTGAAATCGGGAGCCTGCGCGTTTGCCTTAAAGGCAGCGCCGAAGAAGAGGACCGTGCAAACAATGATGAGGAAGGTAGAAATTCTCATGCAGCGGGGGTCAGTTAACAGTAACCTTTCGGGTCTCCGAACAATAAGAGGGATCTTCGTAGTAGATCACCAGATTATAACTTCCCGGTCTTATATTCTTGATAGTGCCTGTGGTTACGTTGAATTGATCACCCTTCTGGTTTCGGCCAATGCCTTTTCCTGTGAGCGAAAGTGTGAAAGAAGCATCTGACCCTTTCGAAGAAACTTTTATAGCTCCATCCTTGCCATCGCGCGAGTCGGTGATCTCGACCGTAAGGTCTGCCTTACGGCAATCTTTCTGCTGTGCCTGCGTTGAAAATGGGGTAATCAGTAGCAACAAAAAAATACTGACTACAAAGACGTTGCGGGGTTTCATCTCAATCAGAGCATTAAAAAAAATATATGCGATAATAAATAACCTTCAAAAAATTTAAGTAACCCACCTGGGTGCGTTACTACAGGGCTCGCCGTAAAGGTAAAAACCAGCGGAAAACTGATTTCTTCACGGTATACGAATATCTTACTTCAACCGAGGTAATATTTATTACATAAAAGAAGCCCATTTAGCACGCGCTGCGGGTTCAGAACTTCCTTTTAAGTATTTCGCTCATGATAAAGGCCTTTTTAAAGCCTTCCGGTTCTTTCAGGTCTGCCAGCACTTCTTTCGCTACCGAATTCTTCGAAGCCTCTTCGTATTCTTTGAAGTGACTGTACTTCATCACGGTGTCCGACAGTTTCAACGTCTCTTCTAATGAAGGCCTGCTGAACGCCTCATTCTTCGCCTTCTCATATATTTCCAGGGAGTGGGTATCGTCGTACTTTCTTGTTGGTATCGTTTCAAGGCTCTTTGCTTCGTAGTCAGTGCGCTCTACGCGGGCAGGCTGCGCTGGCTGCGGAGGAGTTTTCGAAGCCTGGATCTCGCGAAGCAGCTCTTCGAAGGTCATCGCCGGTTTGCTGTCCGAATAGTCGCCGCCGGAAGTCCTGGAGGGCGTCTCATGGGTGGTTTTGGCAGACTTCTTCATCTGCCGGACAATGAAGGCGACGATGGCAATAACGATGTAAATCCAAAACGAGAGGCCCATAGACAATCAAATGTACTTAAAATCTATGAAAAACTGGGATTTTCGATGTGAGTAACCGTGGGATAAAATGTGGAAGGATTTGCGATTCGTGCTGTTTTCAAATCTGTTGTGCGGAGATATATTTGCCTCCTTGTTTTTTGAACAACCACTGAATTTTTACTAATGCAGCTAGCCAAACTGGAGATCAAGGGTTTTAAGAGTTTTGCCGACAAGATCGTAATCAACTTCGACGAAGGGATTACCGGCATTGTAGGGCCGAACGGGTGTGGGAAGTCGAACGTCGTTGACTCGATACGATGGGTGCTGGGAGAACAAAAGACCAGCGCGCTCCGATCTGAGAAAATGGAGAACGTGATCTTCAACGGAACGAGCGGGCGCGCTGCGCAGCAACTTGCCGAAGTATCGCTTACGATCAACAACACCAAGAACCTCCTCCCTACCGAATACTCACAGGTAACGATCACACGCCGTCTCTACAGATCGGGTGAAAGCGAATACCTGTTGAACGGAGTCGCCTGTCGTTTGAAAGACATCACCAACCTGTTCCTCGACACCGGTGTGGCTTCCAACAGCTACGCGATCATCGAGCTCGGTATGGTGGACGACCTTCTCAACGACCGCGACAACTCACGTCGCATGCTCTTCGAAGAAGCCGCAGGTATCTCGAAGTTCAAGAAGCGAAAGAAAGAAACACTCCGTAAGCTCGAAGAGACCGACGCCGACCTCGAACGCGTCGAAGACGTGCTCTTCGAGATCGAAAAGAACATGAAGAGTCTCGAAAAGCAGGCAAAGCAAACCGAGACGTACTATAAGATCAAGGAAGATTATAAGAACAAGAGCATCATCCTTGCGAAAGTGGTGGTGAACAAACAAAAAGAAAAGTTCGCTTCCTTCAATAAGCAACTCGAATCTGAAAGCGATCGCAAGACGAAGCTTACTGCAGAGATCGCCGATAAAGAAGCATTGATCGAACGTTCGAAGGCTGAGTTGTTATTGAAAGAGAAAACTCTTTCAACACGTCAGAAGGCGATCAACGAACACGTTTCAAAGATCCGCCAGCACGAGAGCAACAAACAGATCCGCAACGAACGTCTGCGTTTCCTTACCGATCGCATCAACAACCTCAGAGACCAGATCGACCAGGACCGCAAGAGCAACGAGCGCGCGAAGTTCAGCATGCACAGTCTCGAAGGCGAACGCGATTCTGCAAAGCAGATCCTCGACGAGATCCAGCACAAGGTTGATACGCTGAAAGCCGAATACGAAGCGCAGAAAGCTGCCACATACACATTGCAAGGCGAATCCGACGCGCTCCGCCAGCTGCACCGCACCCGCCAGGAAGAATTCTTCCAGGTAAATAAAGATGCCGAGATCCGCGAGATCCAGGTGTCGTCGTTCAAACAAGAGCTCGAAAGAACCGCGTCCGACACCAACCAGCAGAGCGCAAGCCTGCAGGAGTTCGAAAACAAGCTGATCGTTTTACAGGAAGAGATCGGTCAAAAGAATTCTTATCTCGAGAACCTCAAGCGCGAAGAAGAAGATGTGATCTCCCGTATTGCATCGGTGGAGAAGACCATCGAGATGATACGCGAAGAGATGACGGAGGCCGGACGATCTCTCGACTCGCGTCAGAACGAATACCAGTTAACGAAATCTCTCGTCGAGAACCTCGAAGGTTTTCCCGAAGCCATCAAGTTCCTCAAAAAGAATGTAGGGTGGACGAAGAACGCTCCTCTCCTTTCGGATATCATTTCGACAACGGAAGATTATAAGGTAGCTATAGAAAACTTCCTCGAGCCTTATCTCAATTACTATGTGGTTGATCACGAAAACGAGGCTTACGAGGCAATCAACATACTGAGCGATGCCAGCAAGGGCAAGGCAAACTTCTTTATCCTCGATTCATTCGAGAGGTTCCAGTCGTCGCCGCTCCAGATGTATCCGAATGCATTCCCTGCAACACAGATCATCGAGTTCGATCCACGATTCACGAAGCTGATGGCTTACATACTCGACCGCGTATACATTTACGACGGCGATATAAAGTCAATTCCGCAAGACGATGATAACATCTTCATCTCACGCAACGGGAAAGTTACACGTCGCAAGTTCAGCTTGTCGGGTGGATCTGTTGGATTGTTTGAAGGCAAGAAGATCGGCCGCGCGAAGAACCTCGAGAAACTCGATCGCGAGATCAAAGATCTCACGAAGAAAGTTGAAGATGTTCGTCACTCACTGATCGATCGTCAGCGCGAGCTTGAAAGACTTCGCAACAACACACTGAAGCAACAGATCGAAGAAGCACAGAATTCGATCAAGCTGGTGAACGACGAATACATTTCTGTTAAGACCAAGAAAGAACAGTTCGCACAGTTATTGAATAACGCCGATCTGCGTCGTGAAGACATCCTGGAAAAAATACAGGTGTTGCAGGAAGAGGTCGACGAGATGAGACCGCGTGCTTCGCAAGCACAGTTGGAGATGGAGCAACAGGAGCTTCGCCTTCGCAGCATCACACAGGATCTTTCCGCACAGAACGAAGTGCTGAGCCAGAAGTCTACCGCATACAACGAACAGAACATCTACGTCCATCAGCAGGAGAACCGTGTAAAGAGCATCGAGCAGGAGCTCAGGTTCAAGCAGGAGGCGATGGAACAAAGCGGCCAGCGCATCGAAGTAAACGCCGAAGAGCTTCGCAAGAACGAAGATGAATCGAAATCAATCACCGATTCGACTGCGATCAGCGACGAAGAGCTCATCTCCATGTATGCCGAGAAGGAGCAGATGGAGAATGGCCTGAGCGAAGCAGAGAAAGAATATTATTCAGGACGTGGCGAGATCGACCAGTTCGAAAAAGATCTGCGCGAGATCTCACACCAGCGTCAGAACATCGACACGTTGTTGCTCGAACTTCAGAACCAGTTGAGCGAAAGCAAACTCCAGTTGAACTCTGTTAAAGATCGTCTCTCGGTTGAATTCAACGTCGACCTCGATGCGATCGCGCAGGAACAACAAACTGAAGTAGTACAGAAAGAAGGCGAAGAAGAAGATCTCGAAGGACACGACGAAGAAAAGCTTCGCACGAAAGTGATGAAGATCCGCGAGAAGCTCGACAACATGGGCCCTATCAACCCCATGGCGATGGAAGCTTATACGGAGATCAAACAACGCAACGATTTCATTATTGCGCAGAAGGAAGATCTTCTTAAAGCGAAAGAATCTTTGTTCAGCACGATCAACGAGATCGAAGGTGTTGCAAGTGCAACTTTCCTCGAAGCTTTTGAAAAGATCAAGATCGAATTCATTCGTGTGTTCCGTTCGCTCTTTACGGCAGACGACCTTTGCGACCTGAAGCTTGTTGATCCAACGAAACCACTCGAATCGGAAATTGATATCATCGCGAAACCGAAAGGAAAACGTCCGCTCAGTATCAACCAGTTGTCGGGCGGTGAGAAGACTCTCACAGCAACTGCGTTGCTGTTCTCGATGTACCTGTTGAAGCCTGCACCGTTCTGTATCTTCGACGAGGTGGATGCACCGCTCGACGATGCCAACATCGACAAGTTCAACAACATCATTCGTACGTTCTCGAAAGACTCACAGTTCATCATTGTAACTCACAACAAGAGAACAATGACCAGCACCGACGTGATCTATGGTATTACCATGGTTGAGAAGGGCGTGAGCAGGGTTGTTCCTGTAGATTTGAGAGAGTTGGCCTAACGAATGTAAGTAGGGCACAGATATTTTAAGTGGCTATGAATTCCATTTGTGGTAGCGATAAGCTATTATTGGCATATAATGGAAAACCTTTCTAGGAAAGAGCAAATCTTCAGAACCGCTGCTGAACTTTTCAGAGAAAAAGGCTATGTCGCTTCATCGATGCGCGACCTCGCGCAGAAGCTCGGGATTGAAGCCGCGAGCCTTTACTCGCATATCCGATCGAAAGAAGAGATCCTTTATAATATCTGCTTCGACATGGCCGCCGAGTTTCGCAAGTCACTCGAAGAAGTAGAGAAGCATAAAGGCATCACAGCAAGCGAAAAACTTCGTCGTGGAATTATCGGTCACGTTCAGGTGATGGCGAAAGATCTTACCGCATCGGCTGTGTTTATGAATGAGCACCGCCACCTGAGCCAACCCTATCTCAGAGACTTTCTTTTATTGCGTATTAACTATATCAACCGTTTCAAGTCGATCATTGAAGAAGGCGTGAAGTCAGGTGAGTTCAAGTCGAACATCGACGTGAAGCTTGCCGTGATGACACTCTTCTCTTCTTTCAACTGGATGCCGCAATGGTACCAGCCGGGAGGCGTGATCGATTCGGTAGAGCTCGGACGTCAGTTGACGGACATGCTCGTACTCGGTTTGAAGAAATAATTTCCCCAGCAATTGTCCTTTTTTTAGCCACACTCAATTGCACGGAAGATGGTTTTGACGATGAGCTGTTGTTTCTCATCGCCGAAAACTGGCTCCGTGACGGCATTTCGTTTGAACCCCACACGAAAGCCGTACAAAATATAACCTTGCGTTTTTCGTTTTGATTGCGAACTTTGGTAGAACGTCGGGGGAGAAATGTGAATAAAGAATAAACGTATGTACAAAATTCAGAAGCAGGATCTCATTGCAATTACAGTAGGACTCATCGGGTCGGTATTATTATGGATCGATATAGATCCGGGTGGTTGGATCTTATACCTGGCGTTCCTGATCTTCGGAACCATGCGTGTTTCCGATTTCTTCAGCCTCAATCCTTACCAGAGGAACAGGACGCAGATCGTAAAATTTATCTTTTCGCTGCTCATGATCATCACCGTGGTCACGCATGTGATCTGGGGCGGACAGCCGCTTTTCGGCGTGCTGGCAACGCTGGTGCTGGTTTACTCTATTACTAATATGGAGACCCAGGAGCGCAAGGTTACCGAAGAGAACAACTGAAAATTTTCCATTTAAAAGCTCAACCTTATTTAGGCCATCTCCGTATACGCGGTTTTAACCTAAATGATGAAGAATCTTTCGCTGATTGGCGCTGCCCTCGCGGTTATTGCCTGTGCTGCCTGTAGCACATCCAATTCCATTCACGAACACACCAGTACCTTTTCGAAAGCAGATTCCCTCACCGATGCCTATCTCGTCTTAAGCGACAGCCTTCTTCAATCATGGAACCGCATCGTCAGCACCGAAGTAGATAAGACACGCGCACTACAGGAGATCATCACCGATCTCGACAACGCTTCCCTCCTCTCCGACGAGATCCGCGAATCGCTCCAGGTAAGAATGGAACAACTCGAAAAGTCCAGGTTCACACAAGAGTCAATAGAAAATCCCCAGGCCGTTGAAGATTATGATGTGGCGTTCCAATCGATCGTTAACGATCTTACGACGATAACAAAAGACGACGCGAACAAGATGTTCGAATATCTCGACAACGCCTCTGAAATAAATCGCCTTTCATACGATAGCCTCGCGAGTGTCTTCAACGCTTTTGTTCAGAAAAACAAATCGATGTTGAAGGAAGTCAGTACAAATAACGAGCTTGAAGCGAAGCCGTTATTTGTAAAGATCAGGTAGTGCCATTCTCTTTCAAACAATTCTCAGTTGAAGACGACATGTCGACCATGAAGGTCGGCACCGACGCTGTGCTTCTCGGCGCCTGGGTGAATGTTGGCAACGCAAAAACTATTTTAGATATCGGTACCGGCTGTGGTGTGATTGCATTGATGCTTGCACAAAGATCCGCTGCGCGGATAGATGCTGTCGAACCTGACGGAAACTCCGTAATGGAAGCTCAGAAAAATTTTAATAATTCCCGCTGGTCGGATCGGCTATCAATTCATCACACATCAATACAGGCATATCAACATCTTCCTTATGATCTGATCGTCAGTAACCCACCATTTTTTTCTAACAGCCTGCTTCCTCCCAAAGCAACAAGACAAGTCGCAAGACATACAGGCACTCTTTCTTTCGACGATCTTCTTCATGCAACAAAAGGCGGAAGGCTGGCAATTATTCTTCCTACAGCTGAGGGAAACCTGTTTCGGAAAAAGGCCCGCGATCATGGGCTTTACTGTAATCGATCGCTTGCCTTTTATTCTCGACGAAACAAGCCGCAGGAACGATGGCTTATGGAATTCTCTTCAAAGGAGACAGAAGAGAGTATGGAAAACCTGATTTTATACGAAGAAAACGACCGTTGGACGGCTGTTTATGCCGATCTTGTTAAGGACTTTTTAACAAAAGTATATCTTTGACAATCAGCCTATTACAACTAACATCCAAGAATATAAATCTTGTTTAAACATCTGGTTTGATTTATGTGTTAGAATTGTAACTCAAACAAAAAACACAAATGAAAAAACTCAACGCACTTATGCTCGGCTTACTGATTTCGGGCAGCGTGTTCGCTCAAACAAAGTGGGGTCTCGATAAGGCTCACTCAAGCGTGACTTTCGCAGTTACACACATGACCGTTGCCGAAACAACTGGTCAGTTCAAGGACTACGACATTAACGTTACAAGTCCGACTGAAGACTTCAATGGTGCTGATGTAACTTTCACTGCAAAGACGGCAACCATCGACACTCAAAACGAACGTCGTGATGGTCACCTCAAGTCGGCCGACTTCTTCGATGCTGAAAAATATCCTGACGTGAAGTTTGCTGGCAAGCTTGTAAAGGATGGCGGCAAATATCATCTCCGTGGTAAGCTTACATTGAAAGATGTTACGAAGGATGTAGACTTCGACGTGACTTACAAAGGCACATTGAAGACTGCTCAATTCACAAAGGCTGGTTTCAAAATGACTGGCACCATCAACCGTTTCGATTACAATTTGAAATGGGACAAGACAGTTGAAGCTGGTGGCGGATTGGTTGTAGGCCAGGAAGTGGAAATCACTGCCAACGTAGAGCTGAACCTCGCGAAGTAAACCCAGGTAAGGCCGCGCAACGTAATTTTTCATAAATTGCGATTGAAGGAGAAGGGAGCGATCTGAAATCCTCCCTTCTTTCTTTTTATGAAGATAGAAGAAGAAATAAAACAGTCGAAGTTCCGCGACATTTACCAGAAGGTAGCAGTAAACATCCTCTTCACGTCTAACTGGCTGATGGGACGGCAGCAGGATTTCTTTAAGCTTTTCGGCATCACCACACAGCAATTCAATATTCTACGGATCCTTCGCGGTCAGCATCCCAGCGCCATTTCCGGGGTCGAGATCAAGAGCCGAATGATCGATCGTAATTCGGATATCTCCCGCCTGCTCGACAGGCTTCTCAAGAAAGATCTTATCTCCAAGTCACAGTCGGAAAACGACAAGCGTGCCGCTAACGTGTCGATCACACAAAAGGGGTTAGACCTTTTGCATGCTCTCGATGAGAAATTCATTGAAGCGGAACGAGGACATTTCGCCGGGCTGTCGGAGGCGGAGGCACTGCAGTTAAGCCAGTTGCTGGATAAAGCCCGCGGTTAAACCTTCGCGAGCTCTTCTCTTACAAACACCATCAGTTCGCGGATATACTCTTTGCTGAAATCAAATTTGATCCCTGCAGCTTTATAGATCTCCGGAATTGTTTTCATATACCCAAGCTTAAGCGCATTCATGTATCCCTGCAGACCCTCGTGGTTGTTGCGTTTAAAATTCCTCCACACTGCAATCGCGCCAAGCTGTGCCATTCCGTACTCGATATAATAGAAAGGAACTTCGTAGAGATGCAATTGCTTCTGCCACATGTACTCCTTTGCCTCCTGCAATCCCGACCAGTCTGTAGCGTTATCGGCAAACTGATCGAAGATGCGACACCAGTTTGCTTTGCGATCGGCCAATGAATGCGTGGGATTCTCATAAACCCAATGCTGAAACTTGTCGATCGTTGCAACCCACGGAAGTGTTTCAATAATATCTTCCAGTTGTTCGGCTTTTGCACGCTTCAGTTCAGCATCGTTGGGGAAGAAAATATTCCAGTGATCCATCGAGATCAATTCTATCGACATCGAAGCAAGCTCCGCTACTTCCATCGGTGGCGATTTGAAATCGTTAAGCACAAGATCTTTCGTGAGGAAATTATGAACAGCATGACCGCCTTCGTGCATAATAGTTGTCATGTCGCGGAGTGTTGATGTTGCGTTCATGAAAATAAACGGAACGCCGATCTCCGCCAGCGGGTAATTATATCCACCGGGTGCTTTGCCCTTGCGTGATTCAAGATCGAGATGGCCCATCTCGCGCATGATAGCAAGGCACTGACCGAGGAACGGATCGAGACGCTGAAATGCGTCGATGGATTTCTCCGTGAGATCTTTTCCGTCTTTGAATGCCTTCAAAGCCTCGCGGCCTTCGGGATCGACAGCCTTATCCCAGGGACGAAGCTCGCTGACTTTCAACTTCTTTTTCCGATCGGCAGCAAGGTCGTTGAGGATCGGAACAACTTCCGATTCGATAGCTTCATGAAAATTGAAACAATCTTTCGGAGTGTAGTCGAAGCGGCCATAAGCTTTAAACATGTAGTCGCGGAAGTTTGCGAAGTCGGCGTTCTTCGCAACTTTATGCCGTAGTGAAATGAGACTCGAATAGAGTTCATCGAGTGTAACTTTATCTTGCAATCTTCGCTCCTGCACTTTGCGATAGACTGCCTCTCTCTTTGCGCGATCGGTCGACATCAGCAACACGGAAGCTTGCTGAAGGGTCATTTCCTGGCCGTCGATCGTGACCGTCATAGCGCCGGAGATCTGCGAATACTTTTGTGTCTCTGTATTGATCTCGGTGAACAGGGGAACGTTGGCATCGCGGAAGATGTCGATCTCCTTCTTCATGTTACGGATCATCATCGAATAACCGTCTTTCGAAGAAAGGCTGTCGAGATACTTGCTCTCCATTGCTTTCTTGTTCAACTGATCGGACAGCGGCGCAATATGCGGCTGGATATTTTGAACGAAGTCGGCGTAGGCGTCATTATACTCTTTGTTATCCGTATAGCATGTCATGCGGATGTAACGCCAGCCCATGTCTTCGGAGACGACTGACTCGAGCTCGCTGCGGTCGCTCAACCATTTTTCCAGGTCGGCAGCAGAGTTAACTGGTCTGGCGAGCAGATCTTCGAAGTATGACTTAAGATTATCCCACGTCGTTATTTTGAAATCGGAAGGAAGAAAATGGCGCGTTGGCTTTAAAGGAATTGTTAATGACATAGAAAGAAATTTGGCTGTAAGATACGATTAGTCGATCGTAACTTTAACAGTCAACATTTTTACAGGTCCATTAAGTTTCACAACGTAAAGTCCTTTTGCCAGGTGATTATTGAACTGAGTTGAAGTCTGGCCTGTCTCAACGGGTAAAACAGCTATAGTGCGACCGGCTATATCATGAATCGATATCGTCGAGTACTGATCGGCCGGATAATCTATCACAAAGCCTGATCTTGCCGGATTAGGAAACACCCTTACGAGGGTATCCTTTTCGCCGGCAAGGCCGGTAACAACACTGGTACCATTCTCTATTAAAATATAAGAGGCAGACCGCGCCGGTACATTCACTTTAACGCCGTTGCCAACTGCAGTTCCCTTTGCCTTGATAGTCGCAAAGTTCTGCGGACCGCCCGTGGCGAATGTAGCGGGGTAACTGTTCACAGTCACCACCTGCGAAAATTCTCCGTTGTCGGTGCCACCAGTGAGCGTGTAGTAATAATATTTCTCACCGTAACCGAAGTTTGAAATATCGAAGGTGACGGTTTGGTCTGTTGTTCCTTTGTTGACCAGCACAATGCCGGCTTGTCCCGATGTGAATGATGATGCGTAAGCAACGATGTTGTCGTTGCCGCTGACGGCTGATTGCACCATGTTATCACCAAAATATTTTTGGAAGTAATACATATAATAAAATGCAGGGCGAGGATTCCATTTCGGAACACTGGGTTCGTCGCCGATGTTGAACAGACCATGATCGTTGCCACCATTCCATCCGTTGGCAAGATCCCATCTCACGGCCATCGCATACTTGTTTTTGATAGCCTCTCCCAACACCATTGCAGCGAACATACCACCGACGTTGGATACCTGTTGCTTCGATCCCTCGGCGAAGATGTTCCACTCGGTCAGTAAGATCGGTTTCGATCCATGCCCCGCCGTCGTGATCTGCTGAAGAACATAATCATGATTGTTCTTCGTAACCGTTGCAGGAGCATTTAGAATAGTCGTGGCGTTGGAGTTTTCTCCGTAGGGCGTGTAGTAGCTGTGCACGATATAAAAGTCGGGACTGCTGCCGGTTTGTGTGAAGATGCCGCTGTTCCAGTTGCGATCGGTGCTGTTCCACCATGTTTGCGGAGCTTCTTCTTTCAGCATCAAACCGAGATAGATCGTAGCACCGACTTCGCTCGCGGCCTTTCTCATAGAGTCGGCGAAGATGTTGAAGTGCTTGCCATATAAATCGCCGGTGATGATCTCGGGTTGACTGTCTTTGTTCGTAGCTGTTTTGATCCGGTAGCCGTATTGCCAGTCGCCATATTCTTCGTTGCCGATCTCCCAGAATTGTGTGCGTCCATGATCATAACGAACCCATTCCGCTGCCAGGTGTGCGGCAGCGCCGACAGGATCGTTGGCCGTACTGTAACGTGCGTAGTCGTAATTCACAGTGATGATGCCTGTACTGTTGGTCGCCTGGAGAACTTTGTAGTAATTATCAACCGACATGGTCCCGCTCTCCGTGTTACGTCCAAACCAATAGTTGAGACTCACTTCTTTACCGGTTGCATCGAGAACTTTATCGGGAGCATCGGCAGGACGTTGATTTTTTGCTGCGTTGAAAAAGAATGCACCCGAAATTGTTCCACCCGGAAAACGAAGGACGTTTGGCGACAGCTGCTTCAGGTTTCTCATGAGATCGTCCTGGTCTATCACCTGCGTCATGTAGATGTTGCTGTTGTGGCCATACATATACTTCGACACAGGTGTAACGATCTTACTGAAATCGATGGACACGGTTGTTGTTGCATTCTTCGGTGTTACCGGCGTGTCGTCGTAAGTTGGAATGATTGCAGTTTTCTGTTGCCCGTCGTTGGGGAAAAATACCTGGGCGTTACAAATATTAACAGCAAGCAAAATGAATATAGGTAGAAGCTTCATTGTTGTTTCAGAATTCTAATAGTTTTAGAAGTAAACTTTACGATGTAAAGACCGGGTGGTAAATCAGGCCATTCATCTTTGATAGTTCGACCAAGCACGTCGTATATTTTAATAACCTTTTCTTCTTCTTTATCAATCAGTCCCGTAACCACGTTTTCTCTTTTTTTTTCGAGAGCGGTGATGATGTCGTCGACCTCATCGATCTCGTCTAACGTGATCACATATTCGTGATTAAAAACTGTGTTGATGTGATCTGCCGAGTTGGTCTGGCCATCGGTAATGAAATCACCAGACCATGTTGCAAAGAAACTCCATGCGGCAGACTCGTCGAATAATGCCTGGGGTTCGGGTATCGTGCCGGTTTCCGACATCGTTACGATCTTCTTCCCCGAGTAGATCTCCGCCATGTTATCAAACATCACGAAGCTGCTGCTGTAGGTGCCGGCAGGGAGATAGATGTCGGCGCCCACGATGTCGACATAATCATTGCCGGGATACCATTGAATGGCGTCGGGGCTCGCGGTGGAGGTCCACACCCAAATGAGATTATTGAGATGATGTTCGTTCGTGAGGCGATTGTAAAGGAGCTTCCAGAGCCACTTGCAGGGCTCCGCTCCTTTCGCTCCCCACCAGAACCATTTGCCCTCGGCTTCGTGAAGCGGCCGCCAGAGAACGGGAATGTTCGCAGACTGGAGTCGCTTAAGTTGTGTTGCAATAGCGTCGATATCGCGGATGATGAGATTGTACTCTTCGCTCGAAGAGTTGTTCATCGCTTTGGTGACGTCGAATGTGGTTGCATCGGTATAGAATCCGCGCCACCATTCTTTGCCGGGCTGATCGATAAGATCTTTCGGCGCATTCCAGTGCCAGCAGAATGTTGTAATACCTTTTTGTTTATCCCATGCGATGGCTTTCTCCACTTCGGTGGAAGTTGTTCCATGTTCTACCCTGCTCGGTGTGTAGTCGATGAGATCGAAGCCGCGAATGACCGGCGTCTTGCCGGAAAGATTTTTGATGCGATTGAACTCTATGTCGCCACCGTATTGACCGGAGAGAATTACTTTACCGTAGGTCTTCTTCAAAAAATCGTAAAGGCTATCGGCGCGATGTGTTGGATTTGGAGTTACGAGATCAAACACAACCTGGTTGAATGGAAAAGGTTGCGATGGTTCGAGCCGGATATTATCAACATCGAAGTATCCCCAGTCTTTAATGATCTCGATGAGATTAGTGCCTTGTTTGAGATAGACCTTTCCGACGAGTGTTTCCTTGAAAGATGCAGACAAGGGAAACGGCATACTGCCGAGCAGTTGCCCATTCACTTTCACAAAATTCCATTTGTCACCCGATGTTGAAGCGTAGCGAATGTAAAGCTTGTACACGCCGGCGTTTGTTTGCGCTGTAAGCGAAACGCGGTCGTTGTCGGCATCAAATCCGGTGACGTAGCCGGTACCACTAAAGCCGCTTAGTGATGTAGCCAGCTGCGTGCCGGACCGAATACCATTTTCTGCTTCTATAGTTTGACTAAAAAGTTTGCTGGTAAATAACAGCAAGAATAATAATAAGATAAATCTCATCGCGCTTCGACTCTTCGGCATCTAGCATGACGCGAGCGAACCCGCGCCATGAAGAAGCCTTTACCAAATTAAACCTAAACGACTCATCTATGTATTAGGTGTTTCCCCCGCTCCGCGGGGGAAACAAGAATAACAAAAACACAACTCATCTTATTTAGTTGGTTCTTTCAATCGAAGCCTACTCTATCCGCATAAATAATAGAAGAGCTACTTCCATTATCAACTTTAAATGCAAACCGTACGATCTTCGTGAGGTCTGTTGTTGGATACTTCGACAGGTCGATGGTAAACTTCGTCCACTGGCCCTCAACAACATTTACCGAGTTGTAGTCGCTCCAGTTATCGTTAAGAATACACGCCACCGTACCTGATGTTCCTGTTCCGCCATACAACGCGAATGTGAAATGCGTTGCAGCGCTCACGTCGATTGCCGTTATACCACCTTCGGACAAACCGCCGGTGCTGCTTGTTTCGAGCTTCCACGAAACATTGCCGGTATACGACTGTTCAGTACTTGCTTTATCGGACGTAACCATGTTCCAGCTCCAGTCGCCACCACCGGGTGCGAGCACTTCATCATATAACTCCACGAGAAGTGGCGGAGGTCCCGCAGGTTCAAAGCCAACGCGGTCCACGTAAATAGTAGATGAAGTGCTTTCAACCTTCAATGCAAACCTTATAATCTTCGTGAGGTCTGTTGTCGGGTACTTACTCAAGTCGATCTGGTAAGAAGTCCACTGACCTTCTTTCAATGTCACCGAGTTGTAATCGCTCCAGTTGTCGTTAAGGATCGCAGCAAGCTGCTGACCTTCCGTACCTGGACCACCAAAGACCGAGAATGAGAACAGGTCCATACTGCTTGCATCGATAGGTGCCATTCCACCTACAGACACACCACCACCCGACGTTGTCGAGAATTTCCACGATACGTCGCCCGACAAGAATTGCTCAGTGCTTGCGGGATCGGAGTCAACTTTATTCCAGCTCCAGTCACCACCGCCGGTTGCAGGTGTTTCATCGTACATCGTGATGTTCAATGGAAGCGGTCCGGGTGCGGGAACAATGATGGTTACGCCGAGAATACTCGTGTAATCATGAATGGTCGTGTAAGAGATACCACCCGACTTCGTTCCATCGGGAACGAGGAACACGATCTGTGTTGGCGATTGTGAAATGAAACCTGACGCCTCTAATACTCCCGATGCAGGAAGTGTGAGTGACTTCACAAGATCGAGATCTGTACCGGTGATGGTTAAGTTATCGACGCCGGGTTTCGCAGGCTTCGGTGCTACCGCCGTACCAACAGGCAGAATGATTATAAGATCTGTCGCTGTGGTAACACTTACGGGTGAAGCCTGTTTCAATACGAGCTTACCTTTCAATGCTCCGGCAGGAACCTTTACAACGATCTCCGTGGCTGACTGGCTTTCGAAAGCCACAACAGTCTTGTCGCCGGGGAAGGTGATCGATGTAACGAGGTCAAGGTCCGTACCAGTGATGGTCAGGTTTTCGGTGTGACGAACGCTTGCCGGTGACAACGAGGTCACTGCAGGCAATGTAACGGTGAGCTCCGTCTCCGACGCGAATGATTCGGGATCGGTTCCACCAGATTTGAAAATAAGAATACCAGACTGTGCATTGATAGGTACTTTCACTTTCAATTCTGTTGTCGACTTGCTTACGAATTCTGTTACGGAGATCCCGTCGTTGAAGACGATCTCTTCGATCCAGTTTACGAGCGTTCCTTTGATGGAGATCTCGGCGCCGGGTCTTGCTTCGGCTGTGATCGAAGTGATCTTCACGGGAACTTTGAAGTTGAGCGCAGTCTTCGTTGTGATGTCGCCATCGGGAGTTTTCAAAACAACGAGGCCGGCTTCGGCTTCTTCGGGAACAACCAGCTCTACGAGTCGCGATGTTCGTGTTGTGAACGCCGACGCCTGCACTTCAATGCCGGGCAGTTCGATAGCTGTTACTTTATCGAGGTTCAATCCAATGAACTTCAGGGTTTGGCCGTGTTCGATGCCGGAAGGTCCGAAGCTGCTGAGTACGATCTTCGAAGTACCTTCTTCATCATCTTTACACGACGTTACCAAAGCGCTTGCTCCAAGCAACATCAAAAGGCAAGCTGCGAAATAGAATATTTTATTTTTCATGATGCTTACTTCTCTATTTTGTTAGGTACTACACGAATGTTGTCGATGTAGAATTCGAAAGGCGTGTCGGCTGCGCCGGGTGCCGAAAGAACCCAGAGCGACAGGCTGCCGGTAACTTTCTTATCGAACTTCATTTCGGTATAGGTTACGTTGCTGTTCTGAAGTCCCATCGCCCATTTGAAATCCGTCATCGGGATCTCAACGGTGATCCATTTTCCATCGGTGGTGAATGGAGCATTTGTTTTATCCCATGGACCCCAGATGGCTCTTGCGTTTAAGGTGTTCGACCATAGCTCCTGGTTGCTATCGGCCCAGTCCCACGGAGCCCAGCAGAAGTTGAGATACGATGAGTTCCAGTTGATCACTTTCGCTTCGAACTTCAGGCTGTAGTCGCCGGGTTCGCCGGGCAGGAAGTTCTTTTCGGGACGTCCACTGCGTTGTGCCCAGAATTGTGATTCGTAAGTACTCGCGCCATCGGAGCCTTCGTTACGATCGCCGGCATTGTAGGTGCCTTTGAACTTCACATACTTTTTATCGATGCTGTTTTCATCTTCAACAAACAAACCATAACGCCAGCTTCCGGTGGAGGTGAGATCATCGTAGTTGAGAATGATGTTGCGGGTATCGTGGAAGTGGAATGCCGATTCGGTAGAGCCGAAGTTGGTCGCAACAGTGATTGTTCCTTCGGGAGCACCGGCAGGTACTTCGAACCTGATCTCTGTTTGCGTAATGGATGTCGGCGTGATCGCAGTTCCATTACCAAGTGTGACTGTGAGTGGAGGAAAGAAATAATTTCCTCTTATCACAGCCTCCTCTCCTTCTTTTGCCCATTCATTTTCCATTGATGCAACAATAGGCGCCGAGATAGCCACCTCGAACGGATATTCGAGTGTACTGCCGTTCTTGAACGTGAGGATCATCTTGTCGTTACGAACAACCGGTGCATCCGGAGGAACAGAAACAAGTATCGACTTGTTGGTGATGTACGGTGCGTTAAGATCAGCCTCCTGGTCGTTGAACATGATCTTCGTTGTTGACCCAAGGTTATCGCCAACAATAGCAATCAGGTTTCCGAGCGGCGCGCCGACATACAACGAGTCGGAGCGCGTGGGGTCGGTGTTTCGGATATAATAGATAACAGGTTCGCCGTCATTTTCGAGGTTGTCGTCGTTGCAGGAATAAAAAAGAAATCCTCCTGCAATACCAAGAATAACAACAAGCAACTTTATCGGATTCAATAATGCTTTCATTTTACTCTTTGTTTACTCATTCTGTAAAACATAGTCTACTGCTTCTTCCGTCGGAGCGAGCAACGGGTTCGAGATCACATCTATCGCTGGAACAGGCAGAAACATTTTTTCAACGGTAGGAACAACAGGCGTTGTTGGAGCTACGAGCTCGTAAGATTCCGGCTTGTTCCGTTCGACGTCATCGGCGCTGTTGTCGATAAGTTGATATTTATAATTTCTCAACTCACCGTTGATGAGAAACCATGTGCCGATGGTGTGTCCTTCACGATAAAACCTGCGTTTCACATCGAAGAAGTTGATTCCTTCCATTCCAAACTCAACTCTTCTTTCGTTGTAAACTTCTTCGTAAGAGATTGAAGTCTTCGTTGAAAGACCGGCACGCGTGCGGATCGCATTGTAGTACTGAAGTGCCAACGGATCGCTGGTAGAGCTTCCGGCTCCGATCGTTGCCTCTGCATAGATCAGGTAAACATCAGCCAGGCGAAGCACATATTGATTGATCGGCGTTGCCTGGTTAGATATCGAAACACCAACATCTTCTTTATCACCGAGAACATACTTCTTCACGTTGTTCAACACGGGGGCAGGAGTTTCAGTCTGACCAGCAAACAACGGATCGGGATAATCATCCGGATACTTCTTGTAGATGTTATAAGTATAACCGCCGTAGTCTTTGTGGATCTCGGGATAATGATCACCCGACGCCATATAGATCGATTTCCTCCTAAGATCATTTTGAGGAATACCAGCACCATTCTTCGAATTTTCAACGAGGTTATTGATGAAATCGATGGTGAGACTCTTGTAACCGCCCCAACCTTCGCTGATACCAGTAAGCATCGTATTGCGTGCCAATACAGCCTGGTGCGAGTTACCAACACCGTAAGCGCCGTAAGTAAACTGAATTGCAAAAAGTGATTCAGGATTATTGTTGCCCGCAACTGTGAACAGGTCCTCATACTTCTGCATGAGCGTAAGTCCACTCTGCGTAATCACCTGGCCAGCGTAATCTTTTGCCTTGGTGAAGTTGGCAGCTGAATTGGGATCATTCAGCTCCGAAGCCATTGTAAGATGCAACTTCGAAAGCATACCAAGTGCCGACCATTTAGTAACGCGTCCAGGTGCATCTTTGTCGGGAAGATTTGCGGCGGCAAATTCGAGGTCTGTACGAATAAATTCATACACACTCTTTCTTGTGTTCTTCGGCATCTGGAGATTTCCTGAGTTTACGATCGCCGATCCGTTTTCAATGACCGGCACATCTCCCCAGAATTCAGTAAGGAAATAATAAGCGGTGGCGCGAAGGAATTTCGCTTCCGCGATCGCAGCGTTGATAACATTGTCATCAACATTATACGACTTCGCGATAGGCGGCATATCATTGATCACCGTATTCGCACCAGCAACCACGCGATATAAACCTCTCCATCCTTGTGTTATCACCGTATTGTTTTCGGTGAAGCTCAGGAAGAACAGCTGACCTTCGTCGGCATAGTCTTGCAAAAGATCTCCCGCCATGCCATCGCCGGCGCACCAGAGAAACTTATCGTTCGCATCAAACCACGCGGAGCCATAGACTGCACCAGTCACGCGCCTGATCTCATCGGCATTTCTGAAGAAGCCGTTTGCCGTGATGGCATCTTGCGGAACTACTTCGAGAAAGCTGTCTTTGCAGGCGCCCGATAACAGCACGAGCGCAATGCACGAAATATATTTAAATGTCTTTTTCATACTCATTTCGGATTAAAAGTCTACATCCAAACCAATCGTCAACATACGAGGCATCGGGTATCGACCAGCATCAACACTCTGCTGAAGGAGGTTCTGGTTGTTGGCACCGATTTCCGGATCATAGCCCGAATACTTCGTGAACACGAATGCATTTTGCACGTTGCCATAGAGGCGCACGCGGTTAAGCTTCGTTTTTGTAAGCCACGTTGACGGGAATGTGTAGCCGAGGCTGATGTTTTGAATGCGGACATACGATCCGTCTTCGATCCATCGATCGGAGTTGATCCTTGCGTTGCCATTCACATCGGTTGCAGTGTATCGTGGAATAGTTGCGTCGGGATTCGACAACTGTACCTTGTCGATATTCTCACGGTCGGCTGCGTTCTGCGCTGCGCTCGTAGTAGGATTGATCAATTCAACTTTAGCACGATCGGCAACAGCAGCAAGCTGGTTGTTGCTCAGGTTCTGCATGCCTTCTGTTCTGATGCGAAGCGCATTGAAGATCTGTCCACCGTAAGAGCCAGTCACAAACACGTTCAGAGAGAAATTCTTATAAGTGAACATGTTGTTGAAACCGAATGTGAATTTCGGGTTCGGGTTACCGATGAATGTCTGGTCTTTCGAGTCGATCACTCCATCGCCATTCAGATCCTTGTATTTGACGTCGCCTATCCAAACGCCGTCGGTACGATGAACATAGTTTACTCCGTTAGGATGTTCTGTCGATTCGGAGCCCGACTGCTTTACCTGGACTGCATGATTCAAGATGTCTTCCTTGTTTTGGAACAAACCTTCAGTTACATAACCGTAGAACTGGCCGACAGGATGTCCGATCTGTGAGATCGTAGGAACGCTATAAACGCCATAGAGATAAATGCTGGAGTTGATCACATTCGATCCGGCTGCCAGTTCGGTGATCTTATTTCTGAACATGCTGAAGATCACATCGGTGTCCCATGTAAAATCACCAGTGCGAACATTGTGTGTATTGATCGAGAGATCGATACCCTTGTTCTCCATCTTTCCGGCATTCACAAGCGGAGGGTTGATAGCGAATACGCCACCACCCTGCGGACCTCCCAGGTAATTAGGTATGGGTTGCTCCATCAGGAATTTCCTGCTTGCACGCTTGTAAACATCGAGTGTAACGTTAACTCTGCCTGCAAAAAGTGCGAGGTCGATACCAATGTTGGTTTGTGTACCTGCCTCCCATTGTACATTCGGGTTTGCAAGTCGATCGAGCTTATAAGTGGTGCCGAATGGTGATATGACAGACGCCAGCTTGGAGCCGAAAGCATTATCAACTATGTTTTGATTTCCGACTTCACCATAACCACCGCGGAGCTTGAGATCGGAAATGATCTCATTGTCGTTCATGAATGCTTCGTTAGAAAGGTGCCATGCGAACGACGCTGCGGGGAAATATCCGCGCCTGTTGGCAGGTCCGAACTTCGAAGAACCGTCATTGCGAAGAGTTAGTGTCGCTAGATATTTGCTATGGTAACTGTAGTTAACCCGTGCGAAGTACGACGAAAGTGTGCTCAATGATTTGGAACCATTGGATGTCTGGGCGGTATTATCGCCCTGGCTGAGAACCGGGATGTCGTTTGTTGCCAGACCTTTCTTGGCAACATAAATTGACTGGTAGGTATTTTTTACAGCTTCCGTTCCAACCATCGCAGTGAGCGAATGACCCGAACCCAGTGTGAGATTATAGGTCATATAATTCTTCCAGATCCAGCCGAATCCGGTGCCTCGCTGATCTTGCAGGATATTTTCTGTTGATACCAGCGGACCCCAGTGATACGTAGGGTTAAAGTTGAGGTTTTGAGTTTGGTTGTTGTTGATCGCAAACTCGGAACGAAGCGAAAGATTCTTGATGATATTAGCCTCGCCATAAAAGTTTGCCATTACACTCTGCTGAGCAAGAGTATTGGTACGAAGCATCGCGATAGCTACCGGGTTGTATTTCACCTCGGCGCTGTTTACGCTTACAGGCGGACCTGCATATGCACCGCTTGCATCACGAACGGGAACGTCGGGCTGCACGGAAAGAGCTTGAGAGAAGATACCGTCGCCCGAACCGTCGTTGATCATGTTCTGGAAACTGTTGGTGTACGCCATGCTGGTGCCCATCTTAAACCAATCAGTCACCCTGGTGTCGATGTTAACACGTGTATTAAATCTTTTGAGGTCGGAATGTATTGCAATACCTTCCTGCTGGAAATAACCGCCCATGATCGCATATTGCGTTCTGTCGTTACCACCGGTTGCAGATATAGAATGACTTTGCTGAGCAGCCGATCTGAAAACTTCTTTTTGCCAATTGGTACCCGCGCCGAGAAGACTTGGGTCTGCATAATGTGGATCGACTTGTTGATTTGTTTCTGTCGCGATGGTGTTGCGATAGTCTGCATATTGTTGCAGGTCCATCATGTCGAGATTCTTGCGGAGACTCGACACACCGTAGTAACCGTTGTATGATATTTTTGCTTCGCCAGCTTTACCGCGTTTCGTGGTGATGATGATCACACCATTGGATGCACGCGAACCATAGATAGCCGATGCAGATGCATCCTTCAACACGTCAATGCTTACGATATCGTTTGGATTGATAGAAGCCAACGGGTTAGTACGTTGCTGACCATTGCCGCCGTCTGTGAGACCAAGCACGCCACCACCATCACCCTGGAATTGAATACCATCGATGACATACAGTGGCTGATTGCTGCCCGACAAGCTTGAGATACCACGAATGGTAACTGTGGTTGCTGAGCCCGGCGCGCCCGAGTTGTTCTGCACCTGCACTCCTGGTATGCGACCCTGAAAGGCCTGATCAACGTTGGCCACCATTGCTTGCGATAGCCTGGATGCTCCTACCGAAGCAACGGCCCCCGTGAGGTCGCTCTTTTTCTGTGTACCGTAACCAACAACGACAACTTCGCTGAGGCCAACAACATCTTCGGTAAGCTTCACCGTGATGTTGGTTTGTGTGCCTACGCGGATCTCCTGGCTTGCATAGCCAATGAAGGAGAACACGAGCACATCGTCGCCTGTTGCTTCGATGGAATACGAACCGTCTGCGTCGGTGGTAGTACCTGTTGCTGTTCCTTTCTTGATCACGTTCACACCGGGCATCGACGAGTTGGATGCGTCGGTGACTTTACCTGTGACAACTTGCGCAAGGGCGGAACTGACTGCCAGGAAGCAAACCACAAAAGCATAAATCACTCTTTTGTAATTTTTCATCATACCTGTTTTTTTGGTTTTAGGGTCGAAATGGATTTCGATTTATCTGGGCCGAAATCGATTGCTTAAAATTAGGCCCGTCACACCCCAGCAGAGGGTAGCCGATTGTTTTGGATTGGTGTGCGGCGCGTTAACAGGGGGTATCAAATGTTTCGGAAAGGGTCAGGGTTTGTTAACAGTCATTTTGATTCTGCATGAAAACAGGGTAATTGAACACTGTGAAAAACATCGTTTTTGTACTGATTTTAGTCACTTCAGCATCTCAGGCGCAGATAGCGAAGGACAAATGCAGGTTCCTGGGCAACATCATCAGCGACCACACCCCTTCCGACTTCACAACTTTATGGAACCAGGTTACGCCCGAGAACGCAGGCAAATGGGGATCCGTCGAAGCTTCGAAGGATATAATGGTGTGGACCGACCTCGACAATGCTTACAAGACCGCTAAAGACAACGGCCTTCCATTCAAGCAACACAATTTTGTTTGGGGACAACAACAACCGTCGTGGGTCGGTGCACTATCGGCCGAAGACCAGGCAAAACAGGTTGAAGAATGGATCAAATCATTCTGCGAAAGATATCCCGAGACAGATTATATAGATGTAGTGAACGAGCCGCTTCACGAAACGCCGGTGTATTCAAATGCAATTGGTGGAAAAGGAACAACAGGTTGGGATTGGGTGATCTGGGCATTCGAAAAAGCAAAACAGTATTGCCCCAATGCGAAGAGAATCCTGAATGACTATAATATCGTCAACGATAATGTTGCTACACTGAAGTACATCGAGTTGATCAACATCCTAAAGAACCGCCAGCTTCTCGATTACATCGGAGAACAAGGACATAATTTTGAAACAACGCCGGTCGCAGCAATCTCAAGCAACATGGACAAACTGGCCGCCACCGGCTTACCAATATTAATATCAGAGCTCGATCTGAACATTGCTGCCGATGCGGACCAGAAAGCTAAATATGAAAGCCTGTTTCCTGTTCTCTGGAATCACAACGCTGTTCATGGAATAACATTATGGGGATATCGCCAGGGAGAGATCTGGAGCACGAACGCCTACCTCGTTCGCACCAACGGAACATCGCGGCCCGCATTAGACTGGATGAAAACGTATGTGGCGGGAAATTTGGGCGGAGCGTTTTGTATTACGACGGGACTTGAAGAAGAGAATAAAGAATCGAAAGTATACCCGAACCCTTCAGAAGGAAAAGTGCAGATCGATTATGATGTTTTTGAGATCAAGGATGTTACAAATAGAACTGTCTTAAAAGGAGCCGGACCTACTACGATTAACCTGCCACAGGGCATCTACATTATAAATAACTCCTACAAGCTCCTTATCAAATAATTATCAGAAGAGCAATCGTGATTGCCAGGGCAAAATAGATCACAATTTCGACCGCGAGCATCCATCGTCGTCTTTTCTTCATTTCCTCCATGGCGCTAATATATATGCGCTTCTCACGAAGGAGGGTCATTAAAACGTAACTAGATAGGTAAGATTTGTTAATGTTACGATTTTGTACCGCATTGTAACCGATTGCAGTTACTGGTTACGTGAGGCGTAGGCAGAAGGCAGGACTTTATACTCTTCTTTAAAGTACTTCGTAAAATATTTCGGGTTGTTGAAGCCAACCTTGTAAGCGATCTCCGACACGCTCAACTGGCTCTTCTCGAGCAGCTGTGCGGCTTGTTGCAAACGTATGGTCCTGATAAATTCGAGGGGCGACTTGCCTGTGATTGCCAGCAGCTTTTTATAAAGATGCACGCGGCTCATACCCAACTCACGACTCAGATCCTCTACCGAGAAATCGGCATCAGTAATATTGTCTTCCACAATTTTAATGGCGTTCTGTATCAGCTTCTCGTCCATCGATGTGATACGGATCGTGCTGGCCTTCACTTCAATTTGTTTGCGGAAGTCTTTATGGAACAGCTCGCGTTGGTGAATGAGGTTGCGGATGCGAGCCTGTAATATTTCGAAACTGAATGGTTTCGTTACGTAGTCATCTGCTCCGGCTTCGAAGCCCTCCATCTTTTGCTCTTCGGCCATTCTTGCGGTGAGAAGTATCACCGGTATGTGCGATAAATTCTGGTGTTCCTTAACAGCCCTGCACAACTCTACCCCATTCATCTCCGGCATCATTACATCTGTTACGATCAGGTCGGGTAAGTGCTGGTGTGCCAGCCTCAGCGCTTCCTTCCCGTTCTTTGCCTCTACTACATCGTAGTGGAGCTTGAGGTTGTCTTTCAAATAGAAACGGAAGTCTTCATTGTCTTCCACCAGCATCAACACAGGCTTGCGATGCGGCGCTTCAACATGCTCCAGCGACGGCTCTTCGTGGATCACAACAGGTTCTGCATGAGGTTCTATGCCGGTTACGGGCAGCTCTACAATAAATGTACTTCCCCTGTTGGGCTCGCTCTCCACGCGAACGATTCCTTTGAACGCGCGAATGAACTCTTTCACGATCGAAAGTCCTATGCCGGTACCCTGGTTCACCATACTTCTCGGAACATCATTCTGGAAGAAGCGCTCGAAGATCTTTTCCTGGTTCTCTTTCGGGATCCCGATGCCTGTATCTTTCACGCGAATGTCGAGCCAGCGCAGATCGCCTTCATTCTTAACGTCTACGTTTACTGAAACCTGTCCTTTCTCGGGTGTGAACTTAAATGCATTCGACAAAAGATTAAACAAGATCTTCTCCAGTTTATCCTGGTCGAAGATCATCTCCAGTGAATCGACTGTGGAATGAAATGAGAACCCGATGTTCTTTTTCTCCGAGAGATCGGTGAAGCTGTACGCTGTCTCTTTTATAAACCGGACCACATCGCCTTCTGATGCATTGAACTTGATCTCCTGCACTTCCAGTTTCCTGAAATCGAGAAGTTGATTGATAAGATTCAACAAGCGACGGGCATTGCGATGAACGAGTTCGAGCTGACCTTTCTGATCGTCGCCTGCTGCTTTCAGCATCTTTTCGATCGGCGTGAGGATCAGCGTGAGTGGCGTGCGGAATTCGTGGCTCACGTTAGTGAAGAACTTGATCTTCATAAGGTCGAGCTCGTGCATGCGTTGTGCTTCGCTTCGCTCCTGCTCTATTGCGAACTTCATCCGTTCACGTTGCTGGATCAACCGGCGGGTCATGAACAGGATCCCGAGTACTGTAAAAACATACAACACGAATGCCGTCGACGTTTTCCAGAATGGAGGAAGAACGGTGATGTGCAGTGTAACGGCTTCGTCGCTCCAAACGCCATCGTTGTTTGCAGCCTTCACACGGAATGTATAATCTCCCGGATCGAGGTTGGTGTATGTTGCCCTGCGCGACATGCCCGATGTGGTCACCCATTCGTGCTCTGACCCTTCTAGAATATATTCGTATTTACTTTTCTCAGGGTGGATGTACGACAGCGCGGCAAACTCGATAGAGATCGCGTTCTGATCATGATCGAGTAAAATATGGTCGGTCATGTTGATGGCCTTCGGGAGAATTATTTTTCCATCGACCATTTCGCCGGCACTCACACTCTTGTTCATCACCTGGAAATCAGAAAGGATCACGTGAGGCTTCAGCCTGTTCATGCGAATGTCTTCGGGCCGGAACATATTGAAACCATTTACACCTCCAAAGATCAACTGACCATCCCCGGTCTTCAGCGCTGCATTGTCATTAAACTGTTTGCCCTGCAGTCCGTCCGACTCATCGTAGTTCTTAAAGATGTATTTGTTATCGTCGGTTATCGTGAGGCTCGAGATACCATTTGGTGTGCTCATCCACAGGTTGCCGGAATTGTCTTCCAGTATCGTAAGAATAGTGTTGTGTGGAAGGCCGTCTTCGGTACGGAAGGCGCGGAATGTTTTTGTTGCCGGGTCGAACACGTTGAGCCCTTCCAGTGTGCCCACCCAGATCAGCTTGCGACTGTCCTCATGGATCCAAAGAATGCTGTTGTTCGAAAGTGAATTGAGATTATTTGGATCGCTGGCGTAATGAACGAAGCGGCCCGTGGCGCGTTCGAGAACATCGATGCCGAAGCCGGTGCCAACCCAAATGTTTTCCTTCGAATCTTCTTCGATCACCGTCACATAATTGGTCTTGATAGAATTTTCATCGCCGTTGCGATAATGCCTGAACGTATTCGTTTTCCTGTCGAACATATCGAGGCCGCCCTGCAATGTTCCGGCCCAAAGATTTCCACGCGAATCTTCGAGCACCTCCCAGATACTTTCGTCGGCGATAGTCTGCGGGTTCGACGCATCATGACGGTAATGAGTGAACTTCTGTCCATCGAATTTGTTCAGGCCACCGAAATATGTTCCGATCCAGAGACTTTCATCGCGCCCTTTCGCCATGCTGACGATGACGTCGGCACTCAGGCTGTTTGGATCGAGTGCGTTGTGCTTATATGACTTAAATGTTCCTTTGCTCCTGTCCCAATAGATCAATCCCCCTCCGTTCGACCCAAGCCACACGTTGTGTTTTTTGTCTTCAACAAATGAGTTCACATCGGCTTCGCGAAACAAGGGGAATCGCACGATGCTCTCATGATAATAAGTAACTCCCTGTTTAAAAGTACCGAGCCAGATAATTCCATCGCGATCTTTGTACATGCAGTTGATGCTGTTCTGCACCAGGCCTTTCTCATCATTGGGATCGGCCAACTGGTAACGAATGGTTTGCTTTGCCTTATCGATAATGTTCAGTCCGCCGTGGTCCGTCGCGATCCAGATCCGGCCGAGGTTGTCCTGGGCAATGCCACGAACGATGTTCTTATTTAAACGAATGCCATCGGAGTGTTCATTGAAATGACGGAACTCGTCTTTATCTACATCATAAAAAATAACGCCATAATTGGCATTCGAGCAGAAGATCCAAAGGTCACCGTCGTTGTCGATCACGAACTTATACTCCGAATCATCTTTCTTATAAAGATCGCGCAGGTATGTGTTCACATACTCCACTTTCAAAGTCTCAGGATTCATTCGCTGCACGAGGCCATTCTTCAGGATGATCCAGATGTTGCCTTTACTGTCTTCTGACAAATAGGAAATACTCGTTGCAGGTGTCACTGCTTCGCCTTCGGGAAGATACCGCGCGGCGAGACTTGTTTTGAATCGCGGCGAATACCGGAAGAGCCCTTGCGTTTGATGTACAAACCAGAAACGTCCGCCGGAGTCGCGAATGATGTCGGTTATTCCGCCCTCGGGAATACCGTATTGTTTAAGGAACGGTTGTGTGCGGTGACTGAACTTCTCTGTTTCGGGATCGAATATGTTGATATCGGTAGAGCCGGTAGTGCTGTAGACCCAGATGCGTCCATCGGGATCTTCGAACATCGAGTTGATGAAGTTGTTGGTGATGGTCGACGAATCGCGAAGGTCGTTGCGAAACACGCGCACCGAGTAGCCGTCGAACCTGTTGAGGCCGGAGCTTGTTCCGACCCAAACGAAACCGCGGCTGTCCTTGAGGAAGCTACTTATATAATTGTGCGAGAGCCCGTGATCGATGTTTAAACGGGAAAAGCGGAATGCGTCCTGTTGTGCAACAACGAGAAAATTGCAGAGACAGAGGATGAACGTTGTGAGGGTCCTCATTTGAGTAAATTATGATTAATTTGAGAAATGAAAAAATTTCTACCAGCTCTTCTCCTGCTGGCCTCCTGCAGCAGCAATAAAGAGACAAAGACAACATCGTTTGGCAACCTGATCACGTTCGACCCGGTTCTCAACCAGGTGATCGCCGACAACGCACAGGCAGAGATCGTCGCAAGAGGATTCGACTGGAGCGAAGGACCGGTGTGGGTAGAATCGCAAAAGATGTTATTGTTCTCCGATGTTCCCCAGAACGTTGTTTATAAATGGACCGAAGGAAAAGGCGCAGAAGAATATCTTCGTCCTTCGGGATTTACCGGGACAACCACCCGAAGCCAGGAACCCGGCTCCAACGGTTTGATCATCGACGACCAGGGAAGACTGGTGTTATGCCAGCACGGCGATCGCAGAATTGGTTTTATGATGTCGGACGTGTCGTCACCCAAAACTGAATATGGTACGATAGCGGATAATTTCAACGGTAAGAAATTCAACAGTCCCAACGATGTTGTCCAGGCTAAAGACAAGAGTTACTTCTTCACAGATCCTCCGTATGGTCTCGGCACGAAGGACGAAAACGATCCAGAGAAAGAGATCCAGTTCCAGGGAGTTTATAAAGTAACGCCGAATGGCAAAGTGCATTTGCTGGTCGATACTATTTCGCGACCGAACGGTATTGGTCTTTCTCCAGATAATAAATTTTTATACATAGCCAGCTCCGATCCTAAGAAGCCAAGATGGTATCGTTACGAACTCGGCGACACAACCGTGATCTCCGGAAAGATCTTTTATGATGCCAGCAGGGAAGCAGCGACAGCAAACACGTATGGCTTGCCCGACGGATTTAAAGTGCATTCCAATGGATACATCTTCGCATCGGGTCCCGGTGGCGTTTTCATCTTCAATCCGGATGGAGGCGTGATCGGCAAGATCGAGCTCGAAGCAGCTTGCGCCAACACGGCATTGACACCAGATGAAAAGTGGCTGTTCATCACAAACGACAGCCTGTTGTTGCGCATACCGTTGAAGTAAGTAATGTTCAAGTTACTCATCGACATTCTTGGCTGGATCGGCGCAGCAGAGACGATCGTGGCCTATGCATTAAACAGCAGTGGTAAGCTCAAATCTGATTCAGTAATATTCCAATTACTGAATTTTACCGGGGCAATATTCCTGATCGCCAACACATGGTTCAATCATGCATATCCTTCTATGGTGATCAACATCGTATGGACGGTGATTGCTGTTGTTGCGCTGATAAACATCTACAGAAAAAAATAATCGCCTTCATGAAAAGGATCCTGTTCCTGTTACTGATCTCATTCACCTCTTACTCGCAAACTCCCGATAAGAAAGTCCAGGAGTTTGATGCTTACGTGCAAAAGGCTGTGAAGGAATGGGAAGTTCCCGGTCTCGCTGTTGTGGTTGTGAAGAACGGAACGGTATTGTTGTCGAAAGGCTATGGTGTTCGCGAGCTCGGCAAGCCCGATGCCGTCGATTCGAAAACACTCTTCGCATGTGCATCCACCACGAAGGCAATGACAGCCACATGTATGGGCATGCTGGTCGATGAAGGCAAAGTAAGCTGGAACGACCCCGTTGTCAAATATCTTCCCGAATTCCAGTTATATGATCCTTTCGTAACACGCGAGATCAGGATCCGCGATTTGTTCGTTCACGATACAGGTATCGGCAATTCCGACTTTCTTTGGGGACTGATGGATGTTCCGTCGGACGAAGTGCTTCGCAAGATGCGCGATGTAAAGCCCACCTACTCTATCCGCGCCGGCTTCATCTATCAGAACATATTTTATCTCGCCGCAGGGAAAGTGATCGAGAAGGTCAGCGGCAAACCTTGGAATGTATTCATCAAAGAGAGGATCTTCCAGCCACTCGGAATGACGCGCACGTTCCCGTTGCTCGCCGATGTAAAAGATCCGAATCAAACAGCACCACACTTCAGGATCGAAGGAAAGATCACTGTTATCAAACATACGATCGCAGACCAGATAGCGCCCGCCGGAAGTGTTTGGTCGTGTGCAGACGACATGGGCAAATGGATGAGAACCATGATCGACAGCAGTAAGTACTCAGGTGGAAGGTTATTGAGTGTCGCTTCATGGAATGAAATGTTTAAACCACAAGTGATCGTTCCGCCGGGACAGTTCTATCCTACGGCAGTTTTCACAAAACCCAACTGGACAACTTATGGTCTTGGCTGGTTTCAACATGACTACAAGGGAAAGAAGATCAACTTTCACACGGGAAGTCTTGCGGGAGCCGTCGCTATCCACGCACAGTTGCCCGAAGAAAAACTGGGCATCTACGTTTTTGGCAACTTCGATCATGCCGAAATACGACATGCGTTAGTTTATAAAACATTCGATCACTTTGCACTGGGTGGCACGCGCGACTGGAGTGCCGACCTGCTGAAGCTCTACCGCAACATCGAAGCGGGCAGTGAAAAAAAAGAGAAAGACTTCGAAGCAAAGCGGGTTATGAACACAAAGCCGTCGCTCGCGCTGGCTGACTATGCCGGAACTTACACCGACCCGTTGTATGGAACACTGATCGTAACCGTTGAAGGCGACGACCTCGTAGCAGAGTCGAATAAATTTCTTAAAGCCAGGTTCTCACACTGGCATTACGATACCTTCCGTGGTTGGTACGATAAGAAGTGGTACGGAAAAGGAAACCTGGTTTTTAATATCGGAGCAGATGGAAAAGTAGCCAGCGCTTCTTTCGATGGTACCGACTTTAACCGATCTCGATAACTACATCATCGGTCAGCGGATGACCAACACAAGTTAACACGTAACCTTCCGCCCTTTCGCTTTGCGAGAGGCCTTCTTCTTCATCGAGCTTTACTTTGCCCGAGAGACACTTGCCGCGACATGCAGTGCAAAGTCCGCTCTGGCATGAGTACGGAAGATCGATACCTTCGTCGAGCGCTGTTTCGAGAATGGTACGGTTGGGCTCCACCATTACTTTGAACTCATTGCCATCGTAGCGAATAGTGACTTCACGCGCTTTGTTTCCGGAAGACACCTCAGTTACTTCCTTCTTCTCTTTCTTGTCGATCGTTCCGGTAACGAAACTTTCTTTGAAGATCTTATCGCGCGAGATCTTATGAGCATCCAGCAGCGTATCGACATTCTTCATCATTCCTTCGGGACCACACATTAAATAAGTAGTCTTGTCGATACCCCAATCCGGAATTCTTTCGAAGAGCTTCGTGAGCATCTCGTGGTTGAGGAGGCCGGAATAACCTTGCCAGTTCATGGGCGCTTCGTCGAGCACATGGATCACATGAAGACGTCCTTCGTATTTCGTAGCCCACTGTTCCAGTGAGTCTTTGAAAATGATGCTATCGATATTCCTGTTACAGTAAATGAGCGATACAATGCTGTCGGGCTCCTGTGTGATAATGCTCTTGATGATCGCCATCATTGGAGTGATACCGGAACCGCCGGCAAACATGACGATGTGTCTCTTGTTCGACTTCAAATATTCGGTGGTGAACTGGCCCATCGGCTCCATCACTTTTATAGAGCTGCCGATCTTGAGATTGTCGGGCAGCCAGTTCGACATCATTCCCCCGTCCACACGTTTCACGGTGACGGCTGGCTTTTCGCCCAGGTACGGAGAGGTACAGAGCGAGTAAGACCGGCGCACTTCCTTGCCGCCGATGTTGACGATGAGCGTTAAAAACTGGCCTGGTTTATAGTTGAGAGCCTTTTCCGGCTGTTCGAACACGATGGTGATCGCGTCCTTCGTTTCTTGAACTATCTCGCTGATTTTCAGGTCGTAATAATGAGGCCCGCTGTGAGACTCCTGCTTCTTATCCTTCTTAAACAATCCAAACATGCCGCAAAGATACAAACCAGACAGACACGAGATACTCTAGATATTTAACCAGTATGTGAACTTGAATACCAGCGCCCTGCTCTTGCTGGCGAACGTTTGCAGGAGGTAGTTTTCCGTGTAAACCACGAAGAAGTCCGACGCCGGTTTATATCTCCACTGGAACCTCGCATTCAGGTTCACATTATCGGCAACGGTGTTGTATTGAACGAACGTGGTGAGAAACAACTTATGCGTAAACGTGAGATCCATCCGCGGACTCACAATAAACAACTTCTCTTTTCCATACCTCATCGGCAACCGGAGATCATTATAATCGAAACGAACCGAGATACTTCCATAAGGCTGGTATCGATAGTTCACCTCGCCATTTACATTCACATTGTTACCATTATAAAATTGTCCTATCGTGGTTTCGAGGTTATAACGAAACAATTTCCGCTGATCGGAAGCAAAGAATGCAGTTGCGTTGTTCCATGTATACTCCTCTCCCGTTTGGTAACTGGTGAATTTCTCGTCATCGATTGGATTGAATGAATTAGTAAGCCGTTGATACGTTCCGTTGTACGTGAACTGCAGCATGCTCGTGTTAAGGAAATTGAAATAGTATCCCACATTCAACAACTGGTCTGTCACCAGGCCACCGGGCAATGTCGAAGCCTGTGCATCAAGATATGGCCCATGGTTGATCACCGGCTTGCCTTTCGGATACATAGTGCCCTGTCCGCTCACGAAAAAATTTACGATGCCGGGATACACACCTTTGCTTGGAACATAGCCGACTTCGGCATTGAAATTCCTTTGTATGAAATTCGCTCCGCCCGACAAATTAACGTTGCGCTTCGTGTAGGTGATTGCACCACCCGCAGCCTGGTTCTTCGATTGATTGAGATCATCGAATGAATGATTGTAAAAGAGACTGGAGTACCACGTGTTGTCTTTGCTTCGCATTTCGATATCGACAGCAGCGACACGGTTGTATTTGTTAAGCTGACGAACTGTGTCGTTGCCGTTCCATTTCCTCATCCACAGATCTTTATTGAAATACTTTAACGTATCGGACTCACCGACAGTCAGCGACTGCTTGTTCACAAATGAAAACTGGATATTCGATTGAGCCCAGAAGTTTCGTTGAATGGCGGCGACTGTAAAGTTCTGGCCGGGCAGGCCGATGCTTTGTTTCTCTTTTGTCTGCATGTTGAGCATGCTGATCCTCCACTTCCTGGAAAGCGATCCACTCAATCGTGCTCCATAGGCGATCGGAATTTTTACGATGTTGCCGGAAGTGTCGCGGGCGAGACCGATGCGGCGCGAAAAGAATGGCCGAGCTTCGGGAAATCCCATTCGTTCGAAGAGATCATTGTTCTCCAGGAAGAACTGGCGCCGCTCCGGGAATTGAAATTCGAAGCGCGTAAGATTGATCACCTGCCGGTCGACTTCGACCTGCGAGAAATCGGGGTTGACGGTAAGATCGAGATTGAGCGACGGCGTAACGGCAATCTTCGCATCCATACCTACCTGCAGCTCACTGTTCTTTGTAACCGGGTCTGTTGTTCTGTCTTGAGATGCTCCACCTGCAACAAATGGTATCACCGAAATGTTGGTGGTATGATGCGGTGGCTTGTCTTCCCAAACCAGTTTTCCGGAATAGGCAAATGAAGCGGGTATAAATTGTATCGGCGTTGCGATCCAGCTCGAGATCCGGTTGCGTTTCAGATCGTATCGAAGAAACGTGATATTCCATTCTTCCACATTGCTTTTGTATCTAAAACTCTTGAATGGAATAGCGAGTTCAGCAATCCATTTGTCTTCATACTTCACAACTTTAGAATACCATTTGTTGTCCCACGTTGCATTGTAACCACCATCGCCATCGGCGCCACCGGCGGCAATGGTGCCTTCGTGCTGAACACCATACGGTGTTACGAGAAAATAAAACCCGTTGATGGCATCGTTGTACGGACCAATGAACACACCCATGTTATCGTTGGTATCGAAATCATAATCGCGGCGAAGCGATTGAACAACATCGGGTATACTGTTGTCGTGGCACACAAACGAAACATAAAACTGGTGATCATCGAAAGTAACGCGTGCTTCGGTTTGAAACTCAGCGTGCGTGGTATCGACCGGATAATTGAGAAAGAAATCGTTGGCAACCTGTGCTTCCTGCCAGTCGGCCTCATCCAGTTTGCCGTCGAGCGTAATTGCTCCTTTTGCTTTACGGATCGAAAGTTTTTTACCGGGCAGGTTCTTCGAGAGTTCCTGGGAATATGCGGTAATACAGGAACCGACAAGACACACGAATAGCGTGAAGGTGAGAATATGCCGGGGGTGAGGGCGCATAAAGTCGACAAAAGTACTCGATTCTGAAGCCAAATAACCTATTTTTGGGGCCTGATTTCTTAGTAAACAAGGTTACTCTTGGCAAGCAAAAAACAATCTGTTACTCTGTCGCCTTTGATGGCCATCTCGCCTATCGATGGGAGGTATTTTAAAAATACTTCGGAACTGGCTCCGTATTTTTCTGAGTTTGGATTGATCCACTACCGTGTGCGCATTGAAGTTGAATACTTCATTCGCCTCACGCATTTTCTTCCGGAGCTCGCTGATTTTCCCGCTTCTGAAATCGAACCGTTGATAGACGTCTATAAAAATTTTACAGAGTCGGATGCTGCCGAGATCAAAGAGATTGAAAAGACTACCAACCACGACGTAAAAGCTGTCGAATATTTCATCAAGAAACATTTCGAGCAAAGAAAGCTCGACAAATACAAAGAGTTCATACACTTCGGTCTCACCTCGCAAGACATCAACAATACGGCGATACCGCTGTCGATAAAAGAATTCATGACCACGCTCATGCGACCCATGCTGGAGAAGATCATGAATGCCATTGCGGAGCTTGCTGATCGCTGGAAAGATGTCCCGATGCTTGCACGTACTCATGGCCAGCCCGCCTCTCCTACCCGTTTAGGAAAAGAGTTGAAGGTGTTCATGGTGCGGCTCTCCGTTCAATATCAATCGCTGATCAACATCGCTTACAGTGCGAAGTTTGGCGGGGCTACCGGCAACTTCAATGCACACAACGTTGCTTACCCGAAGATCAACTGGATAGAGTTTGCCGATAACTTCGTTGACGATCTCGGTCTCGAGCTCAGTTATCCCACGACCCAGATAGAACATTACGACAACTTTGCAGCGCAGTGCGACGCGATGAAACGGATCAACACGATCCTCATCGATTTTTCACGCGACGTATGGCAATACGTAGCGATGAATTATTTCAAGCAGAAGATCAAGGAAGGCGAGATCGGTTCGTCGGCTATGCCGCACAAAGTAAATCCTATCGACTTCGAAAATGCAGAAGGGAATTTAGGATTCGCGAATGCGATCTTCGAACATCTTTCGGCGAAGCTTCCAATCTCCAGGTTACAAAGAGATCTTACAGACTCCACGGTTCTCAGGAACGTGGGCGTTCCCATGGCTCATACATATGTCGCTTACCAGTCGTTACTGAAGGGTATGAGCAAGCTCGAACTCAACCGCCAGGCTATCGACAACGACCTGTCGGATAACTGGGCCGTTGTTGCCGAAGCGATACAGACCATCTTAAGAAAAGAAGGATATCCTAATCCTTACGAGGCGCTGAAAGAACTGACCCGTAAAAACGAAAAGATCACGAAGGAAGGGATCAGTGCTTTTATTGAAACACTGGAGGTATCAAAGGAAGTGAAAGACAAGCTGAGGTCTATCACTCCCTTTAATTATACTGGCATCTAATTAATCATCATTCGTATTTCAAAGAATCCACCGGGTTCGTTCTTGCCGTTCGGAGCGAATGAAACCCAACGGTGATGAAGGCGAACAACAACGCCAGCACCGCTACCAATCCGAAGATCATAAAGTTGATCGGCGCATGGTAGGCAAAGTTTCCAAGCCATCCATTGATCACGTAGTAACCAAGCGGCACAACAAGCACTGCTGCAATCAACACAAGCACCATCACATCTTTGTACAGCAGGTAGATGATCTGCGGTATCGAAGCGCCGTGCACTTTGCGAATCCCGATTTCCTTCGTGCGCTGTGTGGCCGTGAATGCCGACAGTCCCAACAATCCCAGCAGCGAAATGAAGATACAGATGTATGAAAGATTGGAGAGCAGCTTATACTGAACCTCATCTTCCTTGTATTGCTCATTAAACTTGTCGTCGAGGAAGAAGTATTCGTAAGGATTTGTTGTGTCGTACTTCGTCCATACTTCACGGATCGACTCCAGTGTTTTGGGCAGATCACCGCCGGCGATCTTCAAATGAAGAAATCCACCACCTTCTTTTTCCGCGCGGTTGATAACGAGAGGCTCAACAGCATTATGAAGAGATGTGAGGTTGAAGTCTTTCACAACACCGATCACCTTCTTGTTCTCGTCGGTATCGTGGAACCAGCGAAGTTTCTTGCCTACAGCTTTGTCGCCCCAGTTCATTTGCTTTGCTGCAGCTTCGTTAACGAGAAAATACTTGCCTGCGTCGGCATCGCCGGGATTGAAATCGCGACCGTCGAGCAGCTTGATGTTCATGGTCTTCAGGTAATCGTCACCTACAGTTACCATCACAAATCGTTGCTGCACCATTCCCTGGTCGGTCTCCGCCATCATAACGGGGCCACCACTCCCCATTCCCATTACATTATAAGAAACGGTAGAGCTGATAACCTTCGGGTTCTGCGCGAATTCAGTACGAATAGCGTTCACATGATTTTGAATCGCAGAATCCCGCATCTCGAGCACCACTACATTTTCTTTGTCGAAACCGAGATCCTTGCTGCGAACGAAATCGATCTGGTCTCTCATAAACCATGTGCACACGACCACGAAGATCGAGATCGCGAATTGCACGGTAGTTAACGACCGGCGCAGGTAAAGGCTCGACTTCCTGTTTTTGAATGCACCTTTCAAAGCATTGAGCGTAGGTATCGATGGCAAATAAAGCGCGGGGTAAATTCCGGAAAGTATTCCAATGAACAGGGTAATACCAAACACACCCAGCAACAGCAGACGGTTACCTACAAAGTCGATCGTAAGATTTCTGCCGATCAACGAATTGAACGACGTTGCGTTGATCACGAAGAACACAAGTCCGATCGAGAGCACCATCGCGATCATCGAAAGTAATATTGATTCACCCAGGAACGAGAATATCAACGCTCTCTTGGATGAACCCAACGTTTTCTTCATCGCGATCTCTCCTGCCCTGTTGATAGATTTCGCTGTCGACAGGTTCATGTAATTGATACATGCGAGCAACACGATAAAAATCCCGATACCTGTAAAGGCATAGAGATACGCGAGATTGCCCTGAGGTCTGTCGCCTGCCAACTTGGAATGGAAGTGAATGTCGCCGAGGTTCTCCAGAATGGGATCGTAATGACCACCAACCTGGTCGCCAAACGACTTAAAGTACTTGTCGTAAATGGCGGTAGGGAACTTCGCATAAAACTGTTGCGGATCGTAGTTCGGAGGAAACAACAAGTACGTGAACACGTCCGGGTTCCAGAATGCTTCCGACTTAATTCCACCAGGTTCCTTCGTCCAGTCCCTTTGATCCACCAATTGGGATACAAGGATGTCGAATTTGAGGTGAGTATTTTCCGGAACGTTCTCAATGATCCCGGTGATAGTGTTTAACTCGTTGTTGATATATAGTTCTTTGCCAAGGGCGCTTTCTTCACCGAAGATCTTTTTTGCCACACGTTCGCTGATCACGATAGAATTGATGTTGTTCAGGCTGGTCTTTGGATCGCCTGCGATAAATCGATAATCGAACACCTGGAAGAAATTCGAATCTGTCCGGACAACGTCTTCTTCGTACCATGTTTTATCCCTGCCATCCGAGGTCTTGTAGCTGATGAGTGTGCGGCCCCAGTCGTTGGCGCGAACAAAATCCTGCACTTCGGGAAATTCCTCTTTCAGGATATCGCCTAGTTCACGTGCCGACCTGGCCTGTTGCACGTCGATACCCGTTGCCCACAGGTGTCCGCCGAGCCGGTAGATCTGCTTGTACTTAGAGTGGTACTTGTCGTAGCTGAGATCGTTTTGCAGGATCAGCAAAAGGATTACGCTGACGGCAATGCCGAGAGCAAGCCCAAGAATATTGAGCGTAGAAAAGAATTTGTCCTTCAGGAAAATTCTGATCGCAAATTTTAGTTGGTGCAGCATATTATCGAGTTAGACAGAAATTGAGTAAGAATGTTGCAAGTCAATGTAAAATAATGTCACGTCTGCTTTAATTCTCAGGCGTGTATAACAAACGCTTCGAAGAGAAGTCATATAACGTAAGTCTCCGCAGTTCGTAGTATGCCGTCCAGAACTGCTTCAGCGCGTCGATATAACTCCGCTTTGCAGCATCTTTTTCTGTGAGGGCAATATTGAGGTTGGTGATGTCGATCTTGCCGATGAGGTACCGGTTCTGAGCAACCATGTAGCGGTTCTGAGCAACTTCGTCCGACTTCTTCGTAATCTCGATCGACAGGCGGAGCATCTCGAACTGGCGCACCTGCGTGAGGATCTCCTGCTCAAATATAACTTCGTCCTGCGCGATCTGGTAATCGGTCAGTTGCTTGTTGGCATACGCTGTCCTCATCAGCGCTTTTCTTCTTCCCCAGTCTACCAGCGGAACATCGAATGTAATGTTGGCGATGCGTTGCTTCGAAGTATTCTGATACACCTCGCTGAAAGCTGTAGCAGTATTATTGGTACCGTACGCTGCCGTAACGCCTACATTATATCGCTGACCTTTCGCCTGGGCGACAGCTGCCTTCGCTTCTATCTTTCGTCGTTCGAATGCAATGAACGCAGCCCGCGTTTGTTTGGCGTAAGTGACGGCTTCTTCTTCCGACACTTCGAAGGTCGGGATCATGTCGGGCATCACGAGTGAGAAACCTTCGCCGTTGCGAAGCCCGATGTAGATCCGGAGATCGAGGCTGGCATTCTGAAGATCGAGATTAGCTCGGGCAACATCCTGCCGCGAACGAAGCAACTGCAGCTCAACTTGCAACAGCTTGTCTTCGGAAGTTGTGCCGATATTGTAACGTCCCTGTTCTATTTTATAGATGGTGTCGTTGTTGGCGAGGTTGAACTTCGCTATCTGCATGTTCACCTGCGCCTGCAACACGTTGAAGAAAAAGGTAACGCCATCGCGGCCGATGCCTTCCATATTTTCCACGTAGCTGCGTTTCGACTCTTCGAAGCGGATCGGCTCCGTCATTCTTGCCCACTTCAATGAATTGTATGAAAAGATGGGCTGATACAGGTTGATATAGAATGGACTTCCATTCCAGATCGTCGACTGGGGATTATTAGGGTTGGCGATATCGCGAAAGTAGTTGTAAGAAGAGTTTACAGATACCGTTCCACCGGTCCACTCGATGGGTTGTTGCAATGAAAAGTTAACGCCGGGGTTCAGGTAGTTAACGGGCTGATATTTGAAAGTTCCGTCGGGCTGTTGTGTTCTTGTGAAGCTGTTGTTATAAAATGCGCCGCCGTTATTGCTATTCGCTCTTATTTGCGGAACATAGTTGGTACGATACTGCTGGTACATCCAATAACTGTTCTCGCGACGCGTTTCCGCTTGCTTGAAGGCAGGGGATTGGGTTTGAGCACGATGTATTACATCGTCAAGGCTGAAAACATTCTGAGCCTGAAGATTTATAGATATCGTGCAAAGTGCAACGTGCAACGTGCAAAGAAGTCTCTTATTCATAGCGGAGTGAGGCAATGGGGTCTTGGTTAGCAGCTTTACGAGCCGGGGCGATTCCGAACACGAGACCAACGGTCGCAGCTACACCAAATGAAAGTATGATAGATGAAAAACTTATAATGGTAGGTATCTCGGCTATCGACGATACAAAATATGCCATCGATACACCCAACACCACTCCGATCAGTCCACCTGAAACCGAAATCATCATCGCTTCGAAAAGAAACTGTTGAATGATGTCGCTCTTCTGTGCACCAATTGAAAGTCGTAACCCGATCTCTTTGATGCGCTCAAGTACCGAAGCGAGCATAATGTTCATAATACCTATACCACCTACCAACAGCGATATCCCCGCTATGGCACCGAGCACGTAATTGAAGATGTCGTTGGTGCGTTGTTGTTGTTTCAAAAGCAATTCCGGTATCTCGATCTCATAATCAATTACATCGTAATGCTTCCGTTGCAACATGCGCTGAAGGATCTCGGCAATAGGTTGCATCATGTTGCTCTCGTCTACCTGGATCACAAGCCTGTCGAGCTGGTGGTAGTTCTTGCGCTCGGCCTCCTGTTCGGCCGTTGGTGTTCCTGTTTCCTGGATGTTGCCACGACTGCGCATGGCTGCAAGCCGCAATGCTTCTGTTGTGATCTTATCGCGGTCGCGATAGCGGATAAGCACCGTTTGAAGCGGCGTGTACACATCCATATTGAAATCGCGAATACCAAGTTTACCAACACTGCTTGAAGAGATCTTGCGCTCTTCGAGCACACCAATAATGCTAAGCCAGTGTTGACCCACCTTAATGCTCTTGCCAATAGGATTATCGACAGGAAAGAACTTCGACTTGATGCCATAACCGATGATACACACCGGCGCTCCGATCCTGAGGTGTTCTTCACCGAAAGGTTGCCCTTCGATAAGATTGAAATTATAGATCTGGAAATACGCCGGCTCCACTCCTACCAGCTTCGCGCTGCGACGGTAGCCATTGCGGATCACGTACGTATCCAGCGAGATCTCCGGACTCAACCGGTTCAATCCGGGGATCGTCTTCACAATGCTTTCTACATCGCGAACGGTGAGTCCCGGTGAGAACTTCTTCTTTTCTTTTTTACCACCTTCTTCGTCAATCTTTTCCTCTTTCTGTTCTACAATAGGTTTGATGACGATATTGTTAACACCAACGAGACGGATCTGGTCGAGGATCTCCTGTTGTGCTCCGTTACCGATCGCAAGCATGGCAATTACCGCGGCAACGCCGAAGATGATACCGAGTGCGGTGAGTAACGATCGTAGCTTATTGGTCACTACCGCCGAAATGGCGATGTAGAGATTCGCGAGTAGTCGCTGCGAAATCATTGCGCGCTATTTAGATCCGTCGACTTTTGAAATCGGACCTGCAGCGGGTGCAACCTCTTTCTTCTCTTCTTTTTTCTGACGCTTGCCGTTGAGCTCCGGCAACAAGTTCACGTCTTCGTCATCTTTGCCAGGAGGCACCGATAAGAAGATGAGATCATTCTCAGCAAGACCACCGGTGATCACCGCATCATTAGCATTAGTGTCGCCAACGATGATCTCCTGTTTGGTGATCTTTCCACCCTCTTTCTTATAAACATAAGTGATGGTATCGGCTTCGTTGTGGAGACATTCGAGAGGTATGTATAATGCATTCGCAACAATCTTGGCAACAATGCGATTGCTGGTGGTCATCGATGGACGTAATGTTGGATCGGTGCCTTCGAGTTCAACGGCCACTTCGAACACTTTCGCATCGGAATTAGGACGTTGTTCACCAACGTTGGCAACACGGATCACTGTGCCTTTCAATTTTTTCTCGGGATATGCATCGAGACCCACGTTAACAGTCTGGCCCGTTATCACTTTACGCACATCAACTTCGTTCACGAAAGTCTTAGATACCATCTTCGTGAGATCGGGAAGTGTGGCAACAGTGGGCTCCCACATGTGGATCTGCGAACCTGCCTTGATCGGCTTACCGTCCCATCCTTTTTCGTAGATCACCATTCCATCTTCGGGAGCGAGGACATTAAATGTTTGAAGAACTTCAGTCATTCCATCGTATTCACCGCGCACCTTGCGAAGCTCGGCGTCTACTTCTTTCATCTTTTCGCCGTTCTGGTTCCTCTTGATCTTATAATTTTCGAGTGCCTGTTCGTAAGCACGCTTTGCTTTATCGAGATTGATCTCGGCTTGTTTGATGGTTGCTGGCGGCTCGAACTTCGATTGCTGAAGCACGATGCCCTTCTCTTCTACATCATATTTTAAATTGATGAGCTCGTCGCGCGACTGGCGCATGAGTAATGTTGTATCGAGCTGGGTTTGAACGTATTTGGAATTAGCTTTTTCGAAGTCGATCTGCTTCTGCGCGAATTTGTTCTGGAACTCCGACCGGTCGAGCGTAGCAACCCAGTCGCCTTTCTTCACTACTGTTCCTTCGTCTACTATATTTTGAATTGTAACCTGCCAGATCTGGAAGTTACGAAGACCACCGGGGCCCTGGATCTTTACTGAATTTTTTGCTTCGAGTTCTCCGGTTGTCTCGATCTCGACTTTAAAGTCGCCCTTTTTTACTGTCGCGAGAACGTCGGCTGCCTGTGCAGCCCCATTTCCCCTCAGAAGCAAATAGCCAACAATCGCCACAACCAACACCACACCACCAATTAGTAGTTTTATTCTCATAGATCGTAATTACAGATTATAGGCATACGGTTAAATACTTCTTAATAGTGATTTGGTTACAAAGTCACGGGGTTCAAGGTAATTTTTTCTAACGAAGGGCAGTCTTATGGAGTTGTTAATATGCCGTGATCGGTAGAAATTTCGTTGTGAAGTGCAATGTTCAACGTGCAATGTGCAACGATCTGGCTCCCTCGTTGCACATTGAACATTGCACTTTGCACGTTATTGATTCGGTCCCTTCTTCACGTTGATTGCCGCTACTACTTCGGCTTTCGTGGCCTGCCCTGCTGCCAGCTTCCGGACCAATGAGTTCTTCAGTGATAACTCTAAAGTTGAAGGAATATTGCATCCAACACATTTTGTGATCTGAACATTGAAGACAAACATTTCGTCATCTTTAAGGCTCTTCACGGTTTGGGCATACTCTACTATATTTTCTTTGAGATCTTTTTCGAATTGTGGATAAAGTTCAACCACTTTCTTGTCGCGTTGGTCCTGGGTAAGACCTTCGAGGCGTTGTGTTGGCATCGACCAGATCTTGCCCTTACCGTCTTCACTGCGATCCATGTTTCGATACTGTTCGTTGCTCGAATAAGCCGACATATAATAGATCACACCGAAGTTCTTCAAACGTTCGTAGTAAATATTTTCCTCGGTGTAAAAGGTCTTCGATAAGTCGGAACGATAGAGACGACTAAGGATACTCGAGAGCAATTCAAGATCTGTTTCTACCTCGTTGGTCGATTCTGTGTTCACGATCTTTATCTTGCCCATGATCTGGTCGCGGGTAAGCTTGCCCTGCCTGAACTGAACGATGTCGCCTTTCGTGCCTTCTACAGTTATGAGTCTCCTCGCCTGTTTGCTATTGTAGTCGTAGTAGAAACGTCCGCCTTCGCCACGATTGGTGATGAGGATCTTTTCATCGGCAGGCAGCTGACTTAACAGATCGCCGTAGTCCGTGATGAATTCGAGCGCGGCATCGATCATCTTGCCATAGTACATGGTCTTTGCACTGTCGATCGACTTTTGCGATTTCTCTCTTGACTCCTTCGAATCTTTCTTCTCTTTGTCAGTCTTTCGTGGCGCGGCATCATCATCGTCGCCGTTGCTGTATACGATCACGTTTGTTCCGTTCCGGGTCTGAACACCCTGAACACCAACGGCGGGCACGGGCGCTATAACGGCGCGGCCGTTGCCATTGCCGCTGATGCTATAGCTTCCGCCGGCGCCAACGCTATAGTTATAGTTGAAGGATCCCCATTGAAAGTTGTCGTTGGGAAGTCGCATGGTTACTCCGAAGCCGGGTGTGTATGAAGCTTTGACTTCTACCCACATGTTTCTTTTATCAAACTTTTGTTTGATGATGGTAGAGAGGGCGTTCTCGGCAATCTCGATGTCTCGGTCCATTCGCTCCTGGTCTATCCTGGTCTGTGCCCATGAAAACGTTGTGCTTATAAGGGCTAAAAAGATGAATATTGTATGTTTCATAATTAGTAACTGCTTTGTTGAATTTGGGGCGAGCTCGAAATGATACTTGCCAAAATTTGTTCTGTCTGTGTTGTCAGTTCGTCTGTGTTCTGTTCGAGCTTGCTGAAGCGGGTGGAGAACATGTTGAGGTCCTGGTTCCGTTGTTCCTGTAAGTACTTTGAGAATTCCATAACTAGGTTGTCTGTGTACTTGCGTTGATCCGTAGCGGAGAGCTGCAGGTAGTCGCGCATCTGTGTTGCATTCTGTTCGCGCAGTGAAGTGACGAAGCTGCGGATGTCGGCCTTCGAAGCATTCGATGCCTGGCGAACGAGATCGTTGATCTGCTGGGTGTTGCTGGCCAATGTTTGTTTGATGGCAGCGTCGAGTTCTGTTTGATTTTTCTTAGAAGAGTCGTCGATCATCTTTTGAACTTCCATTGCAGTAAGTTGCTGGCCAGCTTTTTTTCTTTCGCCAAAAGAAATTCTGAGCTCGCTGTTTGAATAGCTAACATTCATACTCAGCAATCTTGCAAACACGATAATCAAAAGAAACGATGCTGCTATCGTAGTCACCACCCTGAAATAACCAGTCTTCCAAATCGGAATAACTTTAATGTCACCGTCCATGAAGATTGGCGGAGCGATCACTTCTTTATCCTGGATCTTGCTCATGGTGTCTTTCACACCACCGAGTTGCTGCATCTCTTTCAGCTTGTCGGGGTTTTCCTGGAAATATTTCTCCACCTTTGCTTTCTCCACTTCATCGAGTTCTCCATATAACCAGGAGATCAGGATGTTTTCATCAGGTCTATAGCTCATAACCAATTGTTTCTTTCGTGATACTGTTCCTTTCGAGGATCTTCTTCAGTCCATCCAATCCATAATACATTCTCGACTTCACCGTGTTCTCCGAGATATTGAGGGCCTCCGCAATCTCTCTGAACTTAAGGCCTTCGTACTCTTTCATGATCACCACTTCGCGTTGTTCTTCGCTCAGCTCCATCAAACATTTCTGCAGTATGTCCGACAGCTCGCTTTGTCTTAGTTGACGCTCGGGGTTTTCGTGGCGTGCTCCACTTTCTTCCCACCTGTAACTTTCTTCCCGCTCCAGACCTGGCTGAAGGTCGCTGAGGGAAAGGGCCCTTTTGTTCTTGTTCTTTCTTAGCTCTTCTCGACAGTAGTTTACGGCTATGGTGTACATCCAGGAGCGGAAGCGCGAGAGGTCATTCAGGTGTGCGATGTTCTTGTGCATACTGATGAATGTCTTCTGTGAAACTTCCATGGCCATGTCGTGGTCGAAGAAGAACTTATAACTGAAGTTATAGATCCTCTTATACCAGAGCTGTACAAGCTTCCCCTGGGCATTCTTATCCCCCTCGCGGGCCCGGGCGATAAGGGCATCAGAATGCATCATAGCAATGTCGAGTAGAGTTTCAGCCAAAGGGCCTAAATTTTCGGTTACACTATATAGATGGCGATAGGGCAAAAATAGTTTTATTGCCACATGAAGAAAATCATCGCTTTTCTGGTCCGTTTCGTGCCCCGTAAGTATTTGCAGCTGTTTAGCGGCGTGGGGCTGAAAATGGTGGGATGGTTTTATTCGGGTAATAAAGTAGAGTGCCCGGTCTGCCAGCATCATTACAGGGAGTTTTTGCCTTACGGGCGGATCAACCCGCGACCGAATGCCCTTTGTCCCTCGTGCCTGTCGCTGGAAAGGCACCGGCTTATCTGGCTGTATTTAAAGGAGAAGACGAATTTCTTCAGCGCGAAGCTGGATGTTCTTCACATAGCGCCAGAGCATTGCTTTATGAAGCCATTCGAAGAACAACATGGTGACCGGTACATCACGGCAGATATCGAATCGCCACTGGCGAAGGTGAAGATGGATATACATGAGATGCCTTTCGGAGAAGGGAAATTTGATGTGGTGTTATGCAATCACGTACTGGAACATGTAACGGACGACATCAAAGCGATGAGCGAGATCCGTCGTGTGTTGAAACCAGGAGGCTGGGCGATTATGCAGATCCCGTTTTTTGCGCCGGTGCCGGATGTGACGTTTGAAGATGCTTCGATAACGGATAAAAGGGAAAGAGAAAAAATATTTGGGCAGGATGATCATATGAGGAAGTATGGGAAAGACTATGCCCGAAGAATTGAAAGAGCGGGGCTAAAGGCAGTGGAGGATAGATTTGTCTTCGAATTGGGAGAAGAGAAGGTGAAGAGATTTGGGCTGGCAAGAAGTGAAGTGATATTTAAGGGAGTGAAAAGTGAATAGTGAAAGGTGAAAAGTGGACCGCAGATTTCGAAGGGGGTCGGAGTGCTTCGAGATTTGGGTGATAGGGTTTAACCCACCAGTGAGAATTAATCTATCATAGTTCAATATGACAGAAATTACCGCCGAAAAACTTAGGGAAATGTTCCAACAGGGACTTAAGGTCATGGACGATTGGCGAGTAATAGGCGCCATAGAAATCGTCGGCCCAAGTCACAGCATTCAATATCCAGAGTCTGTTAAAAATTCCGTCCTAGACTGTCTCAGGATAATTGGATCGCCTATTGATTTAAGTTTTAACAACTGCATTATCAAAGAACTTGACGTTAGCGCTGATTATGGAAGGAATATCTCTCTGATAAATTGTTCAATTAAACATCTTCGCATATCCACCGAGAATGGTCTATTTCAAATTGGCAAACTTGAAATAACTGGGGCTCAGACCAAGATTGACAAAATGGAGATTACTCAAGGAAGTATTCAATCACTATCTATTACTGAACCTGAAGGATTCGGCGAATTGAACATACTCAATACTTCAATTGGTACCTTAAACCTCTCAGTTATGAGGAGTGGGCCGAATATTAATTGCAAAAATCCCACGATTACCGCCGCTAGTGTTAACAACTGCACAAGTTTGACATTAAATGTTGACAACGGAAACATTCATCAATTAGAAGTTTCAAAATGTAGCGCTTGCACTTTCAATTTGACTGATACGTCAGGAGCGGCTTTTCGATTTTTTGAAAATCGAGTTCAGTCCATTGACTTCAAGTCAAGTGAAATCAAGAAAGTAGCACTCGAATCTGGAACCTTTGATACCCTATGGTTTCATAACAAATGCGATATCTCGCTACACACAGAAATAGGCGAGTCTAAAACTGAAATTCGTGAGATACGTTTTGAAAACTGCGAGTTGCCAACAGATGGCATGTTATCATTCGTTAGCATAAGTATCAAAATCTTATATGTTTATAATCTAAGAAATAGAGGTCGAATCTATCTTCAGGACTCAACAATATCCGAATACTTGATTATCCAAAACTCTGATGTAGGGAAATTTGATTTCGATAATATAGATCTGTCAGACAAAACGCAATTCAATATTGCAACCTCCGCTATTAATGAGGCGCGATTTAATAGCTTCTCCTGGCCCAATGGCTATAAGTTTTATGAGACTTGGGAGGGAAATAAAAATGAATATCAAAAGCGTTTCAAGGACGAAACCTCATTTCTCCTTGCTATTCGAGAAGGTTACCGTCAATTGAAATCAAATCATCTAAAAATAGATAATAAAATTATAGCTCTTGAATTTCAAAAAAACGAAATGCGAATGCAGTATGAGATTGTAAAAAAGAATTGGAATAACAGTTGGGCCGACCGTGCAAACTTCTTGATTGTAGGAACCCACAAATGGGTCAGTGACTTTGGTCAAAATATTTGGAAGCCTTTCTTGCTCTTGTTAATTGTACACCTGGTTCTCTTTGTTGGTCTTCTTTACTCAAATCCCGATCTAAATCTTCGTCCATTTGGAAACATAACGTTAGACGCAACCTGTGATGGGGTCAGTAAATATTTTCAGACCCTACTGCTAACGCATGGATTTAGTATCGCACCCTACTCAGACAACTCAGACGAGGCTTCTACTTCTTGGGTGTCAATTGGTGGGGTTTGGGATACGGCTATCAGAATCTTCTCCGCCTACTTCATCTTCTATTTCATCTCCGCCTCCCGCAAATATCACCAATAAAAAAAGCCAGAAGATCTCTCCCCTGGCTCCACTCTATTACTTTACACCGCTCACTTCAATCTCGAAGAACTCCGCATCTCTTCGAAATCTACGGCCCACTTTTCACTATTCACCTTTCACTTTTCACTTTAGTTTTTCAAGCACCTCCATAACCTCCTTCACATGCTTCCTGCTTGTCTCCAAAAGATCTTTTTCAGCGTCATTCAGATCCAACTCAATAACCTTCTCAATTCCATTCTTGCCAAGCACCACTGGCACGCCCAGATAGCAATTACGAATTCCATATTCGCCATCGAGTTGCATACACACCGGTAACACTCTCTTCTGATCTCTTACAATGGCCTCTACCATTTGCGCCGCTGCCGAACCTGGCGCGTACCATGCAGATGTACCCATCAACTTCACGAGCTCGCCACCACCAACTTTTGTTCTTTCGATGATCGCATTCAACCTCTCAGACGAGATGAGCTCTGTTACAGGAATACCGGCAACCGTCGTGTAACGGGGAAGCGGAACCATGGTATCGCCGTGACCACCAAGCAACATCGCCTGGACATCTTTCGGAGACACATCCAACGCCTCCGCAAGGAATGCGCGGTAACGTGCTGTGTCGAGGATACCTGCCATACCCATCACGCGGGTACGCGGGAACTTCGAAGTAAGATGCGCCTGGTACGTCATCACATCAAGCGGGTTAGATACCACGATGATGATCGAGTTCGGAGAATACTTTACAACGTTTTCCGTAACGGTCTTCACAATACCTGCATTGGTATTAATTAAATCGTCGCGGCTCATGCCGGGCTTGCGGGGAAGTCCGGACGTAATAACAACAACATCAGAATTAGCGGTCTTCGAATAGTCATTCGTAGAACCGATCGTCCTCGTATCATAAAGATCGATCGGAGCTTTTTGCCAGATGTCGAGCGACTTTCCTTCGGCAAAGCCTTCCTTTATATCAACCAGTACAATGTCGTTTGCAATTTCTTTGTAAGCCAGCACATCGGCGCAGGTAGCACCCACATTTCCAGCTCCAACAACAGTGATTTTCATATAGTTACAATTGTTTCGGTGCGCGAATTTAGAAGACTCGCCAAGAAAGAAAAATAAATAGTTTTTAATTCTTCCGCTCTATCGTAAAGCGAACCAGTTGCGAAAGGGAAGTGCGGTATTGTGACTCAGGGAGCTCACTGATCATCTGCATCGACTGGTCGTAATATTTCTGCATCGCCTGGTTGGCGTAATCGATTCCGCCAGACCGTTTAACGAAGTCTATGACCTCCTTTACCTTCCTGGGCTTCTCGCTTTCGTTGCGGACAATATTGGTGATCCTCCGCTTTTCCAGCCACGATGCCTTCGACAGGGCGTAGATGAGCGGTAAGGTCATCTTCTTTTCTTTGATGTCGATACCAAGCGGTTTGCCGATCTCGTCTTCGCCATAGTCGAAAAGATCGTCCTTGATCTGGAACGCCATGCCCACACATTCGCCCAGCTTTTTCATCTTGTCCACCAGCTCCTTTGGTGCGCCGGCGGAGCTCGCTCCCACCGCACAGCACGACGCCAGCAGCGATGCCGTCTTCTGCCTGATGATCTCGTAATACACGGCTTCATCCACATCGAGGCGACGGGCCTTTTCCATTTGAAGAAGTTCGCCCTCGCTCATCTCTTTCACCGCTTCGTTGGCGAGAGACAACAACTCGAATTCGCGGTTCTCGAGACTCAACGCGAGACCTCGTGTGAGAAGGAAGTCACCTACGAGCACTGCTATCTTATTCTTCCATAATGCATTCACCGAAAAGAAGCCGCGGCGATAGTTGGCTTCGTCTACTACGTCGTCGTGGACGAGCGAGGCAGTGTGCAGAAGTTCGATGAGGGAGGCGGCACGGTAAGTAGACTCCGTAATTCCTCCGCAGGTGCCTGCGCTGAGGAACACGAACAATGGCCGCATCTGCTTGCCCTTACGCTTCACGATGTAGCTCATGATCTTGTCGAGCAGGAGCACTTTCGTTTTCATGGACGCCCGGAACTTCGTTTCGAACTCCTCCATCTCGCGGGCAACGGGAGCTTTGATATCGTCGAGGTTGAGGGACATCAGGATGCAATAATAGGGGATAATTGCTAATTTCTTCGCTATTTTGGGCCTTATGAACAACGTTGATAAGATCTGGGAGCAAATTGGATTCTCTTTTCTTGTACTCGCGATTACGTTCGTGATCGGGCGGGTTATCAGGTTTGTTATTGGCAGGTTTTTCAAAAAAAATGCGGCCAAGCTGAAGGTCGATCCAACGCGTTACAACTTCTTCAAGAACGCGGTGGACTTCATTACGCTGCTCATCGCTACCATCATCATTTTCAGGTCGATCCCTGCGCTTCATTCTTTTGGAACTACTTTACTCACAGGTGCGGGCATCCTCGCGGCTATCGTTGGTTTCGCTTCACAGCAAGCATTTTCCAATATTATCAGTGGTATTTTCCTTGTGATCTTTAAACCCTTCAGCGTGGGTGACCGCGTGCGCATAGGGACATTATATACGGGCGACGTAGAAGATATCACGCTGCGTCACGTGGTGATCAAAGACTTTGAAAACCGGCGGATCGTTATACCGAACAGTGTGATCAGCAACGAGACGATAGTCAATTCGACTATTACCGATGAAAAAGTTTGTATGTTTGTTGAATTCAATATTTCGTTCGAGTCGAGTATTGACAAAGCATTGGCGGTGATGCAGGAGATCGCTTCACAACACCGGCTTTGTATCGACAACCGTACGGAAGAAGAAAAAGAAAAAGGTGAACCAAAGGTGTTGATGCGGGTGATCGAGATCACCGACTTTTCCGTGAAGCTGCGTGCTTATACGTGGGCGCGAAACCCAACCGAAGGATTCGACCTGAAATGTGACTTGCTTAAACTGATCAAAGAGCGATTTGATAAAGAAGGTGTAGAGATTCCCTATCCACACAGGACTGTTATATCGAGGGACCAGGCACCTGCAGTTGACTAATGACACGACATAGAAAACATCTCGGTGACGAACCGCTGGAACGAACACCTGCACCAAACATACTGCAGCCTCCTCATAGCGTTATTCTTGAGCTCATCCAGTACAACGAAAAAGAGTACAGGATGGAGAACAGGTTGTCCATCGATCAGGTTCTCGACGACTTAAAGCCCGATAGTGTCAACTGGATCAACGTGGATGGACTCACCGACAAGAATATTCTTTCGAAGCTTGGTGAACGATTCAATCTGCATGCACTCCTTCTCGAAGACGTTTGCTCCGAACACCAGCCTAAAGTAGAAGAGTACGACGACTATTTATTCTTCACATTGAAGATGCTGTACCAGATCAAAGACGGCGTCATCGATTACGAGCAGATCAGCTTCGTGCTGGGAAAAAATTTCCTGTTGTCATTCCAGGAAAAAGAAGGCGATCTCTTCGGCTCACTGCGCGATCGCATGCGTCTCGACCAGGGACGCGGCCGCAAGAAAGGTCCTGACTATTTAATGTATCGACTGGTCGACATCATCGTCGATAATTATTACAATGTTCTCGATGCTATCGGCTACCAGATAGAACAGATCGAAGAAGCGATCGATCAGGGATCCGACAACTTCGAGTTCCTCAAGATCCAACGGTTAAGGAAAGAACTGATCTACCTTCGCAAGGCCCTCTACCCTCTTCGGGATGCGCTCAGCAAGCTTATCAAAGAAGAGTACACGCTTGTCGACCCTTCGAACACAAGATATTTTTCGGATGTGTACGACCACGTTGTACACCTCATCGATTCGATGGATACCTATAAAGATCTTACGGCGAGTCTCATGGATATTCACATCAACTACATGAACACCCGCATGAACGAGGTGATGAAAGTACTTGCCGTGATCTCCACGATCTTCATGCCGCTTACATTTATTGTAGGTGTTTACGGTATGAACTTCGACTATATGCCGGAGCTACGATGGAAGTTCGGATACCTGGAGGTGTGGATATTAATGGGACTGGTAGCCCTGTCGATGGTATGGTATTTTAAGAGGAAGAAGTGGTTCTGAGTGCGAAGTGCTTCGTGCGGGGGCTTTAGACTTTCGAGGCGTCTAATTTCATTTCGACCAACTCTGGTAAAGTCTTAAACATCTTCAGGACCTTCATTTTATAACCCGACAACTCAAACTCATCTCCTTGTTGTATCGAAGGACGTTCGGTGGTGATCATACCCGCGAGTGTTTCGTACTCTTCAGATTCGGGAATAGGAATATCGAGGTACTTATTGATGTCGTGCAGCGGTGAGCGCGCGTGAACCTGGTAGATGTAATTACCAACGGACGTAACGATCTGCGACTCCTGGTCGTGCTCGTCCTGGATCTCCCCTACCAGCTCTTCGAGAATATCTTCCAGTGTAACGAGACCGATCGTTCCACCAAACTCACTGATGACAATTGCCATCTGTGTTTTCTTCAACTGGAACTCACGCAAGAGAGTGTCGACTCCCTTTGTTTCCGGAATGAAGTACACGGCACGCATGATCTCGCGCACAGTTTTCTCCGGAGTGTTCAGGTATGCAGGAAGAATGTCCTTAATGGTTACGATACCGACGATATCTTCCAGTGAGCCTTCGTACAGCGGATATCGTGAGAAACCTTCAGACAAAACGATCTGCATAGCATCTTTCACAGAAGTGTCTGCTCTCATGCCGCTGATCTTGATGCGAGGTATCATTACCTGTCTCACAACGCGATCGTCGAAATCGAAAACGTTTTGTATCAGTTCACGCTCACCCGGTTCGATGGCACCACCTTCTTCACTTTCCGCGATGATGAGCTTCAGTTCATCTTCAGAGTGGATCTCCGTTTCACTTACCGGTTTGAGACCGAATATTTTCAAAAGCAATCCTGCAAAACCATTCAGGAACCAAATGAATGGACGGAAAACAAAATAAAAGATCCTCAATGAGGTTGATACCGAGATAGCAGTTGATGCCGGGTATCGGATGGCAATTGACTTCGGTGCAAGCTCGCCGAACACAATATGAAGTACAGTAATAGCAGTAAAGGCAACAGGCACGGCAACACGATGGGCAGCTCCTTCACTGAACTCGAAACCGAATCCATTCATCACGTTCATGATGATCTCGGTGGCCACACCTTCTCCGAACCAGCCAAGTCCAAGACTGGCCAGGGTGATCCCCAACTGGGTAGCCGCCAAAAAGCCGTCAAGGTTGTCGATGATGAGCTGGGCCGATCTCTTTGCCATTCCTCCTTTCTGGAGGGCAATCTGTGAAGCTCTGACTTTAACTATCGCGAATTCTGCCGCTACGAAAAACCCGTTCAGGAAGACCAACAACAGGGTAATCAGGATATCCAAGGTCATAAGGACAGCAAAGATAAGAATTTGGGGTACTCTGGATGGTTCGCTTCGGCGAGCGGCTATAACGTGAACGCCTGGTGAACCCAATCTGCGCTGCTTTTGTCGGTGAGCAGAAGCAGGTGATCGGCCCCTTCAATCACCGTTTCCCCGGTGGCTGTCAGGTACTTACCGTTGCGATGGATGAGTACGATCATGGCATTTTTTGGCAGCCGCAGGTCCACAACGGCCTTCCCGACGGCCGGTGAATTTAACGAGACGTCGACCTCCACAAGGGTGGTTTTCAGGTCTTCTTTTAGTTCTATGTCGAGAGGGAACTTACGCTTGAGTTTTTCGGGCACACTTACGTGAAGCCACTTTGCCATGATGGGCAGCGTGGTGCCCTGCAGCAACACCGAGGTCGCCGAAATGAAGAATACAAGATTAAAAATGGTGTTGGCGTAGTGCACATGTGCCAGTAACGGATAAGTCGCAAATACGATCGGTGCAGCTCCGCGCAATCCAACCCAGGACAAGAACAATTTCTTTCGCCAGTTGAGATCCTGTGCGCGCGATAATGATATGAAGACAGCAATAGGCCGTGCAATGAAGATAAGAAACGCAGTGATCAGCAAACCTTGTGGTATCACGGGCCACATCTTCGATGGATACACCAGCAATCCCAGCGCAAGGAACATGACGATCTGCATGAGCCATGCTTGTCCGTCGTAAAAACGGATCAAACTTTTCTTATGAATGAAATTACTGTTGCCGAGTATGATAGCCGATACATAAACAGCGAGGAATCCGTTGCCTCCAATTCTATCAGTAAATGAGAATGTGAAGAACACGAGTGCCAGGATCAATACAGGATACAATCCGTCTACTTCGAGATGGATCTTATTGACCACCCAGGTCATGGCGCGACCTAATAAATAACCACACGCTCCCCCGATGATCATACCGATGAAGAACTTTGGCACCAGTAAGAGGATCGATGCTTCCGGATCTTGCACCAGGCCGATGAGACTTACCGTAAGAAAGTAGGCCATCGGGTCGTTGCTACCGCTTTCGAACTCGAGCAACGGCCTGATATTACCCTTCAGACCCACACTGCGCGAACGGAGTATCGAGAACACCGCAGCTGCATCGGTAGACGAAACGACCGCACCGAGCAACATTCCTTCCACTATCGAGAACCCAAGAACATACGCTGCGAATACACCTACCAACATGGCTGTGATCAACACACCGATGGTCGACAACGCGATGCCGTCTTTCATGATCGGCCTGATACTCTCGAGCTTCGTTTCGAGACCACCGCTAAAGAGGATGAAGTTCAACGCAACAACACCAAGGAACTGTGCAGTCTCCGGGTCGTCAAAATAAATTCCGCCAGGTCCATCAGAACCCGCGAGCATTCCCACAATCAAAAAGAGGATGAGCGTGGGTATTCCGAGTTTAAAGGAAGTTTTGCTGGCTACGATACTTATAAACAGGAGTATCGAACCAAGGAGAAGTACATTTTCTGGAGAAAAGGCCATTGGGTCAAAATAAACACAATGGCCTTAACTAAACACATGTAAATATTAGAATTTCCCTAATATTCTTTGCGGAAGCTTCGTGGCCAGCGCTGCATACAGCACCAGGCACATCATCCAGATCACCAGTACATTAAAGGTATATGTAGGCACGATCAAGCCAAGAAGATTTTTCTCAGGCAGAAAAAAAGCCGTACGATAATCAAAAATACCCGATGGCGTTGGCGACTGAAAGATCGGATCGATCTGTTGCACCATCTCTCCATTGGATTCGATAAGAGGATCACCGGCATTAATATTCCGCACGAGATCGCTCAGTGATTCATTAAAATATTTGTCTTTGTGTTCGTTTACCGACCAGCCTGTCTTCTCATGAAAAGCCATGAGCTTATCGATGACTATCTCCGAATTGTTATAAACTTTTCGATAATGCTTCTGATATCTCTTAACGGAGTCTTCCGAAACATTCTTCTTCCGAAGCTGGTCGGCAAAGAATGTAGAATTGAAGTTCGCCTGCGATTGATCCCTGTGATACTTATAAAATGATTCTTCGTATTCATTGTTCACAAACTGGTGAGTGGCCATCGCTTCGAATGCCCATCGCGACACCATCATGTCGGCGATCAACGGCACCTTGCCACGTTGACTGATCGCATTGTTCAGTTTGTCGTATGAAAACAGCAGACCACTGAGGATCATTTGCGGGATGAGTAACAACGGGATGAGAATATAAACCGTAACAGCCGATTTAAATCCCGCGGATATATTCAGTCCTAGCAGGTTGGCGAAACATGCCGTGGAAAATAACACGAACCACGTTGCTATCGTCATACCTTTGATCTCGAGGATCCAATGACCAACAACAACAAACAGGAACATCTGTATTGCCGACATAGTGAAGAGGATTCCCGTTTTTGAAGCAACGTAACTATTCCAGCTTAAGTGCAGGAACGATTCACGCTTCAGGATCTTGCGGTCGCGGATAATCTCTTCGGCGCTTACGGTAAGTCCCATGAACAATGCCACCACCACACTCATTAGTAAGAAGGCGGGAATGTTGTCGTTGAACCGATAGATGTATTCTGTTGCCTGGGGCGATGTTTTATATTTTATAATGAATGCCAGCAACACTCCGAGCAACGGCGCTTCGAGCAGGTTGATGATCATGTACTGGCGATTGCTGATCTTGGAACGTACGTCGCGCGCAGCGAATGTTATTGCCTGCCTGATCCTGTTCGGAAGGTCGAGTGATTTCGGTGGCTTCTCGGTCTCATCCTCAAGCTTCGTAAACCGAAAGGATGTCTTGAACATCTCGAACCATTGTGGCGGCGAGATCTTTCGCTTGGACGTTACCTGTCCGTATTCGTCAACTACCCGCGCTTCAATGATATTGAAGATCTGTTCGGGGTTCACGTTGCCACACACTTCGCACTGGCCGCGGTTGCTGTCGGCCTGGAGTGTGGCTTTCTTAAAATATTTTACTGCTTCTACCGGCGATCCATAGTATGCCGGGTATCCGCCGGTGTCCATGATGATCATCTTATCGAAGATCTTATAGATGTCGGACGAAGGCTGGTGGATAACAACGAACACCAGTTTGCCTTTCAATGACAATTCTTTGAGAAGATCGATAACGTTCTCCGAATCGCGCGACGAGAGTCCGGACGTTGGTTCGTCGAGGAACAACACTGCGGGCTCGCGAATGAGCTCCAGCGCAATGTTGAGACGCTTGCGTTGTCCGCCGCTGATGGTTTTATCGAGAGCGCCACCTACTCTCAGGTTCCTTCTTTGGTCGAGACCGAGATCGCTCAGAACCGTATCGATCTTGCTGTTGATCTCCTCTTCGGTAGCGTTGCCAAAACAAAGACGTGTATTATAATAGAGATTCTCGTGCACCGTCAGCTCTTCGATCAGCAGATCATCTTGTGAAACGTAGCCGATCACACCGTGAATATTCTCTTTATCCTGGTGGATGTCGATGCCGTTGATCCTGATATAACCCTTCGAAGGTTTTTCAAGGCCGGCGAGAACATTCAACAGCGTGGTCTTACCGGCGCCGCTTGCTCCCATGATCCCGATCAGTTTGCCGGGGCCTTCGCTCACGCATACGTTGCGAAGTCCGACTGCTCCGTTCTTAAAACGAAACTCTTCGATGTCGGCATTGAACGAAAGTCGCGTGGTGCGGATCTCTTCGTTGAAGTGAGAAACAACATCGCCGTAGAACAATGCATCGGACGACTGTGTTTTGATAGTGCTTCCGTGCGAGAAGAGATAGATACGGCCTGGCTGCATCACGAAGCCGTTGAGATAATCGTTCTCGCTGGCGATAGACCGGGTAAAATAAAGGTCAACGCTTTTGATCCGGATAAATACCAGGTTGCCTTTAACTAACGCTTCAGAAAAATCATCGGTTGTAGCGAACGATTCGATCAGTTTATACTCTTCTTCCACGATATTGAATACCGTAGAGACCGTATTGATGATCTGCATTCTTTGAGCACTGAAATTTCTATCGGAGCCCACCATTTCCAGGATCTTGATCAGCACGATCACCTTCTGTTTTTGCGTGAGGGTCTTGTTGATCTTGCGACAGATGCCCAGCGTCTTTACGGAGTCTTTTACGGATGTGAGCTTACCTTTGCTCTCGTCGGTTTTTGAAAACTGGTCGTACAGTTCAACATACTCTTTCACGGAGTCCTGGTCGAGCTCCTGCTGAAAGAATCGTATCACGTACTGACGTTCATTCTCCGATACGCCATCGTCTTGTTTGGAGATGATGGCGAACAACTGCGTGAGCGCCTTTAGAATTTCTTCACTCATACCGTCTTATAGCTGAACGGTATCTCTACCAATTCTGAAAACTCTTTACCTGCTTCTTCCATGTCTTCATCTTCTTCCTGGTAGCACCATTCGATCTTCATACCTGGAATTTCTTCGAGCGCCGAAAGAACATCGAGTATCAGTTTCGACGATGACGTGTTGAAGTATTCGAGTTTGAAACAGAAGTCGGTGGAAGGATTTGGATTCTTGCCATAGTTTTCAATCCACTCCAATACAGGGCGATAGAATTCAACGGAGTCTTCAGGAAGAGAACGACCTGAGATCTCGAAGATCTTGTTTGTCTTATCAAGAATTATTTTAGGCGTGTCTGGTGTGCCTTCGAGGTTAAGTATGTTCATATTAATTTTTCGTTTTAGCTATGTTGACTTTAAGACAGAAGAAAGAGAACTCTTCATTCATTGGAACAAAAGACCATTCTAATTTCTCTCCCGACTTGCGGGCCATATCCACGAAGCCAAGACCGGCTCCGCCTTTTTCGGAGATCGTAGTGTTCTTGATGATCTCTTTATAAAGATCTTTCAGTCCATCTTTGTCGAGGCTGTTGATGTGTTCGAGCGCCGACTTCAACGCGGGCAGGTTTACGTTCTTTACCGGGTTGCCCGACATGATCGAATACTGGCTGCGTTCGTGGCCAATAAGGAAGATGGCAGCATGATGATTGACGTTCTCGCCTTCCTTCGCTTCATCGCTATGCTTCACGATGTTCTGCAGCGCTTCGACCATCACGTTAAAGATCTTTTTCTTGATGGTCGACTCTTCTCCCGACGATTCGAGATTTCTTTCGGCCATCGTTAAGATGGATTTGGTAGTTTCCTGAGTAAAGTCACCCTCGTATATCAGGATCACTTTATGCTCCATCATCATCTGGTGTAAATCATAAATAAACTTCATCTGGTTATTCGTTATTAGTTGTTCATTATTGGTTATTAAAATCTTATTCCTATTAGCAGCACGTCATCCGTCTGTTTGTGGGATCCTCTCCATGTTTCCCATGCTTCATCAAATGCATTCATTGCATCGGGTCCTCGCAGCTCATGATTCTTTTCTACTAACTCGCGCATCTTCTTCGAGCCGAGCTTGCGTCCGTCGGTGCCACCAAACTGGTCGGGGAATCCGTCGGAGCTGAAGTAGATCGAATCACCGAGGTTCAATTGAACGCGACTGGTATTGAAGCTCACCTGGTTTCTTGCGATGCCGCCGCCCACGGGGAACCTGTCGCCCTTGATCTCTTCCATCACGCCGTTCTTCATCACGAGCAAAGGCCTGTGCGCACCGGCATACTCAACCAGTTTCTTCTTCACATCGATACGACATAACGCGATGTCCATACCATCCTTCGTAGCTGCATCGCCACGATCCTGCTTCAGTGTTTGTGTTACACCTTCATCGAGCAGGTCGAGAATTTTACCAGGCTCCGTAATACCACGGCTGCGAACGATATCATTCAACAAGAAATAACCGATCAGTGAAAGCAACGCGCCGGGCACTCCGTGTCCTGTACAATCGACAGCAGCAATAAAGATGTTGTCGCCCGACTGTACGAACCAGGGGAAGTCGCCACTCACAACATCGCGCGGTTTGTAAAGAACGAACGAGTCGGGCAATGCCTTACCGATAATGATATTGTCGGGCAGAATTGCATTCTGAATTCTTCGTGCGTAGTTGATCGAGTCGTTGATCTTCTTGTTCTTCTCCTGGATGTCGAGTTCGATCTTTTTGCGATCGGTGATATCGTGCGATACAACAAGAACAGATTCGAGCTTATCGGTCTCATCGAATTCAGGAATGGCATTCACCTGCATTACCCGCTTGCCGAGCTGTGAAGGAAAATCCATCTCCGTAAGAACCTTCTCGTTGGTTTGATTGATCTGCTCTACGATGCGGAGCCAGTGACCAAGAATGTCGTTGTCCAACGGGATCGAGTCGATCTTTTTATTTACAAATACCGACGCATCTTTACCGGTATAACTTTCGATCGTTGGATTGATGTAACTCACAACATCTCCTTCCAACCTCGTGATAATATCCATCGAGTTCTCCGAAAGGGCCTGCATTTTACTGCGCATCCTCTGCTCCTGCTCTGCCCTTCTCCTTTCGGTGATATCGCGTGAGTTCAGGATGAAACCATGTATCGCAGGATTCCGGGTAAGGTCCGTTGCCGTGGTCTCTAACCAGATGTAGTTGCCATTACGCGTACGATACTCATATTGAATCGTTAGCTCTTCATTCTGGAAGAGCTCTGCATACTTCGAACGTCCATCTACATGAACATTGTCGATGTTCGTTCTTCCCTGGATCTCTTCTGGCTGATAACCAAGAATTCTTTCCACAGAAGGAGATACATATCTTATAGTACCATCCGGTTCGCAGATGGTGATCACTTCCGAAGCATTCTCCAACAGCAACTGCATCCTGTCGCGGGTACGGTTGATCTCTTCTAGCATCACCTGCGATTCGGCAAGTAGTCGTTTTGTCTTATCGTTCACGGTGATGTTGAAGATCGTGCGGGCCAGCATCACACCGAGTTCTTTCATGAACTTGACGCGCGTGCTGTCGAACGCAACGAAGCCTGCGATCTCTATTGCTCCGTAAGCTTTTTCGTTAGCGATCAGCGGCATGATCAGGAGACACGAAGGTTTTTTGTCACCAAGAATGCCGGAGCTGATGGTCAGATAATCATCGGGGATCTCGGTGCGAACAATAACATCCTGTTCGGCTACGGCTTGTCCCACCAGGCCTTCGGCCACGGCGAACGTGCTCTGCAAATATTTTTTTCTGTTGTAAGCGAAGCTGTTCACCATCTCGATGACATTCGTTTGTTCGTTCACAACGTAAAATGCTCCCTGTATTGCGTCGGTCTTCGCGATCACGAAACGAATAATGTCGGCGCCGAGTGTGTTAATGGTATCGTGGATGCGAAGGATCTCGCCGGCTTCTGCGAGACGGTGCATGATCCAGTTGCGTTCGTTCTCCTTGCTTTCGTTGGCAACGAGGTTGTCGCGCATGTCGATAAGGGCGTGACCTAACTTGTCGTTCTCGCCCGCGGGCTGGAACGGGGTATCGAATTTTCCCTCTCCTACTTTTTGCGCGAAGCTCGCGTTCTCTTTAAGCACGTTCACGAGGTCGTCGAGCCGCGATTGCATGTGACCCAGTTCACCATGAAACCTATTGGACGATCTCTCGGGCAGCTCGCCTCGCGAGATCAGCTTTAACGTTGTGTCGATTGAATGCAGCGGTCGCATGAGCGATCGCGAGTACACGAGTGTAATCGCTACGGCGAAAGAACACACGGCAATGCTTACGGATGTATCGGCGTGAATAATGACAACCGTTCCGAGTGTCATTATAAAAACCAGGAGCGTAATGCGAAGTCCTATTTTAATATTCCTGAACATGACGCTTCAATGTGTTTTAATGTTGATTCGTTGATACCGGTGAACGTAGCCAGCTCGATTACACCATTCGTGATGGGGATAACAGCGAGGTACTTCGGAGAAGCATTGCCGAGACCGGAGAATACTGTGATGTAATTGTCGGGCAGGTTGTCGAGGTAAAGTCGTTCGTTCTCTGCAGCAACACGACCAACGAGACCTTCTCCGAGTTTGTATGAAACCTGGAAGTTGATCGCATAACCGTACTTGAGTTGTAACTCTTCATCCTTCAAGACGTAAATCGCGCCCTGACCTGCGTTGAGCTTTCCGCAGATCTCATTGAGGACGTTTTGAGGTTCATCATCAAAAGCAATCTCATCTAGTTGTGACTCATTGCTTTCCTTTGCTTCAATTCTCTCTTCAATCTTTTTTTCCAGGTATACCACTACTTCCTCTTTCGTACGCGCAGTGAAATAGATTGCCAGCACCCCGCTTAAAAAAGTTATACCGATGATGGCATTCACATTGATCATAGTAGCCGAAACCACGATGCCCGCCACATAGATCGTCGTTAGTACAGTTCCTAATCTTGGTCTTTTGTATAATCCTATATTCATTTTTCAATGCTCTTTAATAGTGATATGATCTCGTCTACGCTTAGCACATGATCGATGGTCGTGAGATCCATCGCAGCGCGTGGCATGGTGTCGATCATACATTCCGAAGGAGTCTGCACGACCGTGAGACCGCCCTTATCCTTAATATTTTTCATACCCAAACCACCATCGCGGTTTGCACCGGAAAGCAGTATACCGACGAGCTTGTTGCGATAGGCATACGCGGCGCTGCTCAACGTGATGTCGATCGCAGGCCGTGAGTTGTTCACCATCTCTTCGCTCGACAGCGAGATATAATTTCCGAGCTCGATAGACATGTGGTAGTTCGCCGGCGCCAAATACACCGTCGAACGCTTCACCGATTCTTTATCCTCCGGTTCAACAACCGGCAGCATACTCTTCAGCGACAACGCTTCCACAAACCCATGACGTACATGTTTCAACCGGTGAAGCGCCATCAGGATCGGCAGCGGAAAATCAACAGGCAGCGACGAAAGGATCTTCACGATCCCCTGGAAGCTCCCGGCAGATCCGCCGATCACGACAGCCCTGTATCCATTATGCAGACCAAACTTCGTCATCACTAATCTTTGATCTTCCGGTATACTTTCTCTTCCTGGTTCACACAGATGAACCTGTTTGCAAACTCACACCACATCAGCGACTCTTTCGTTCCAATAGCCAAATAGCCATATTTGAAAAGACTCGCATGAAACTTCTTCAGCACTTCGTTTTGCAAAGCCTGGTTGAAGTAGATCATCACGTTGCGACAAAGAATGAGATCAAACTTATTGAACACTTCTCCCGTCACAAGATCGAATCGCTTGAACGCCACGTTCCTTAATAGCGACCTGTCGAAAACAGCGCTGCCTCTCTCTTCACGATAGTAGTCGGTGATCTTACCTGTTCCCTGGTAGCGGATGTAATTCTTCTCGTTCACCTCCATGTTCTTCATGGGATACGTTGCAGTTATCGCTTTCTCCAGGATACACGGATCGATGTCGGTAGCCACGATCGAGACGTTGTTGGTGATGCCCATCTCTTTCAAAAGAATTGTCATCGATACAACTTCTTCTCCCGACGAACATCCTGCATGAAGGATCCTGAACTCTTTATTATTCTGAAGTATCGAAGGGATAACTTCGTCGCGGAGCAATCTCCAGAAACTTGGATCGCGGAAGAGCTCCGTAACGTTCACCGTCACCTCATCGAGAAACTCGGTGATGAAGGCCGGCTGGTCGTTCAGCTTCTTCAGGAGGCTTTCTGTTGTCATCGACTTCAATTCGAGCAGGCGTATCATGCGTCGTTTGAACGACGACATTGCGTAGTCGCGAAAGTCGTATCCGTATTTCGACTGCACGAGTGTTGTGATCTTCTTGATCTCTGCTATGTCTATGTCTGTTATCAATCTATTTGGCGTTTTCCGTGAATTGATTGTGGCCCTATCGGTATCTCCATATGGAGCACCTGCTGTGTCTCACTTTGGAATTCAACATACAACGACCCGCGAAGGAGTGTTATCTCCTTGTAAGCCACGTAGTAGTTGAACAACAAAGGGTGCGACAACAAGTCGTTGTATAACGACGACGGCTGTTGTATTACCTGCCGTACTGCTTCGTTAGTAACAAAGCCCTGCGCAGTGATGGAGGCAGTGAGGTTCGATCTCACCACCCGCAATTGCATGTCGATAACAAGCTGGTTGTCTTGTGTTGCACTTGCTACCGGCAAGCCGATCACGTATAGTATCGCATGCCGGATGAGCCGCGTAATAGCGCGATCGTTTACCTGGCAGAGACTTGCCGCCGGCGCTTCGAAGCCGAGAATGGCTTTGTCGAGCTGGCAATTGTCTTTCAGTGTCCTGATCAGCGTATCCCTGAGCACGTTAAAGTCAACACAACCTTTTCCGTCTTCGTAATGACCATTGTCGTTGGCGAGGTAGAGTAACTTGAACAACCTGTCGTCAAGTTTGTCTGCATGCACTTCGATGAGGTTCGTTAACTCATCTACTTCCATGTCCGACTTTCGCATCTTGAGAAGGTTAACAAGTCCTTTGATGGTTGCCAACGGCCCGCGTAGGTCATGTGCAGCGCGATATATGAAAGTGTCCAGTTCGCGTTTCTTCGTATACAATTCGGTCTTGAGAACAGAATTGTCTTCTTTGAGTTTAATTTTCAAAATGATGTATCCATTGATATCGCTTATGAGGCCCAGATAAAAACCTGAGAGCAAAACATTACACTGCTCTCCCCGGCGTGTCCAAAGATTAGCGTCGAGTCCATTGAAATATCCAGACTTCAGGCGCTCTTCGAGGAGCACACGGAGGCCAACGTGGCCCCCGGTGTTTACGTCACCACAAATCGACGTAAACTGTTCTCCGCGCATCTCCTCTGAAGTTGCACCCATGAGCTGCTCGACATCACGGCCAAGGGCCGCAATACCCAAACCCAAATCAAGTATTACCGAGTCGGCAAGGATGGTGTTTAGTGTACCCATCATCTCGCTCATGGAAATTACAAGGCCTGATATGTCTGTATATTCTTTCACTTCGTTTCTACTTCCGCTAATTGACTTTCCAGTTCTTTGTTTGTCGCCAACAGTTCCTCTTCACGTTGCTTCATTTCACGAAGCATCTCCTCACTCCTGCGTTGTGCACGATGCATCTCTTCCTGCGTTGCAGAAAGCTCTTCCATATTCTGGCGCATCTCTTCTTCCTGTGCACGCATCTGCTCTGCCTGGAACTGTGTTTCTTCCAGCAGCTTCCTTGTGCGGCTATTCACCTTCACCGACGATATCGTAGACGCTATACTTTCACCAAGCTTTTCTACAAACTCGATGTGATGCGGCTCGATCGGCTGGAACGAAGCCAGCTCAACGGCGCCGAAGATCTGTTCATCAAGGCGAAGGGGAACCACCAGGATGTGTCGCGGCAATGCTTCACCTAAACCCGAAGTGATCCTTAAGTAATTGCCGGGAATGTCGGACATATAGATAGTGTCCTTCTCCTGGATACACTGACCGGTTACCCCTTCTCCTATTTCTATTCTTTTATTGATGAACTTCTTCCTGTCGTAAGCATAGCATGCCACGAGCTCGATGAACGTATCCTGTTGATTGTCGTCGTTGAGAAGGAACAACGCACCCTGGTTGGCACCCATATACTTTACCAGGTTGCTGATAATGTTGTCCGACAACTCAGTGAGATTGTTGGTGCGTGAGCGAAGGATGTCAGCAAACTTCGCAAGACCTTCCGTAGCCCAGCTACGCTTACGATCTTCGTCAGCAGCGCGCTTCAGGTTGTCCCGCATTTGTATCAGTGCCCCGCCCATCGCATCTTCGTCACTCAACAACTGGAAGTTGCTTTCGTAGTTGCCTTTACCGATGTTGTCGGCAAACTCTGCTTTGGCTTTCAAACCAACCAGCATGTTCTCTATGGCTTCCGCCATCTTACCGATCTCGTCCTTGCCCTTTCTTAATGTTACCGAAACAAACTTGCCTTTCGACAGCATGGTGATGAGGTCGCTCAGGCCAGCGATCGGTTTCGTGATCGCGTTGCTCGAGAAGTAACTCGCGTAGATCCCTATCACGAGGAACAACACGATGTTGCTCACGTACAGGTACGTCAACATATTCGAGAACGACTCTTTGCGTTCTTTCACGTTTTGCAACAACTGGTTCTGATGTCCCGAAGCCTGCACGATAAGACTGCGCAGAGATTTATATGCGGGCGTGATCTTCTTCTCCATCGCTGTGATTGCTTCGTCAACAACCACATCGTCGCTGTAAGATTCGTCGGTCTTCAGTTTATCCATCACCACCTGCTCTTCGCCCACCAGTGCATCGAGAGCGCTTACGATGTCGCGCACCTCGTTGATCGCACTGGTATCTTCCATCTTCGAGCTGATCTTCAACAGGTCTTCCACCTGTTTGGCAACTTCTGTTGCGTGGATCGCCTGCAGTTTTTCTTTCTCCTTCATGTTGGGCTGGTACACCCAGTTGTTCGTGAGCTTGAAAGATTCCGATGCAAGCATCTCTGTTTCTTTCAGCGCAAGGATCATAGGATAACAGGCGTCCGATACAAGCTTGTCCATCGACCTGTTTTGCCAGGCGGTGTACATGCTCACGAGCGTTGTTACGAACGCGAGCACGATGATCACCGCATAACCCAACATGATCTTTCCGACCAGCGAATTTTTTATTCTGCTGAACATATTAAGGAATGATAAGAACTACTTTCACTTTTGATTTTGCTTCGGCAGTCAGCGATGAGCTGTTCACAAAACCGATCGCGCCGGTTTCTTCTGAAACAAAGTCGATGATCGCTGAATCGCTGCTGAACTTATCCTGCGGTTTTTCGGCAGCTTCATACTGACGTTGTGAGAAATAAGTCTCCACGTCTGTTGCCGACATACCGAGAACTTTCGCGTAGAACGCATCCTGCTCGGGGTTGCCGCCTTTACGATCAACAGGCTTGATGTTCTTGTTGATGTCGGGCCAGCGCTTCTTGATCTTGCGGAGCCAGTAGAGCTTCGCTTCACCAACCGTCAGCTTGTCGATTGTGTTTTCCTTGTTTACGATGATTGCAATCTCAGCAGAGGGAGCAAACGCTGTAAGAACAATGAGTAGAAATGGTACTATAATTAACTTCTTCATGTTGATTAAAGATTAGAATACAAATGCTAATTGCGCGCGAACTGTATTGCTCTTTGCGGAGTTTGTGAAACCCTTATCCAGCGTTACGCCACCTGCAGTAATGTCCTGGTAGATTGTTTTGGTGAGATTGTTCTCATACTCGAGCTTCACTACGAAATTCGAATTGAACTTATAGCGGCCACCGATCGTGATAGAGTTGATGTTAACGGGAAGTGGTGCGAAGTAAGGATCTGCCTGTGTGTTCGAAGCGCCCGCCTGTGTATAGTTGTATAGGAAATAAGGCGTGATCTTGTTAGTGATCTTATAACCACCGTAGAGATAACCTGAATAGCTGCTGCGCTTGCCGATGTTGTCGAACACCGTTGTCTGGTGAAGGAATTCAGCGATGAACTCAGGCTTCCTTTCAGGGTTCATGTAAGCGATCGAACCAACGAGCAGGTGGAGATTACCATCGTCCGGAAGAGCCGAAATAGTTCCGTTGGGATTCGGTTTGCCTTTCTGAACGCGATCGAACATACCCGAAGCGATGATCTTCAGACCTTCTGCAGGCTCTGCCGCGATCTGACCTGTAACACCCACGTGGTGATCACCTTTGTCGTTAGAACCATAGTAACCGATACCGTTGCCGATCAACACTTTGTACGACAGCCTCGCCGACGTAATGTTCTCACCTTCGAGCTGGATACCGTTGTCTTTATATTGAAGCACACCGCCGTCGTTCACCGTGCGCAATGCCTGCGGACGCTGAATGGTTGGCTGAAGAATAAGACCGAGCGTGAACTGGTTGTTCCAGTAGCCGATCGGCGTAAACATCTTACCAGCACGTACACTGAAGTAGTCCTGGAAGTTGTAACGCACCAAAAGACGCTGCAACTCGAACGACGACTTGTTGCCGGTGCTGCTGAAACTTACTTCGCTGAGAACAGAGATCCGGTCGCTAAGCTGCGATGTAACGAACAAAGCATATGTACCAGTGTTGAAGTTCGTCTTCGAATACGAAGTGTCTTTCTTGATGTACTGACCTGTGGGGCTAACACCAACAAAGTTGTTTGTTTGATTCGAAGAGATGTTGCTGATCTCCGGCTGACCGAAGAAGCGGATTTTTGTGTCCTGCGCGAACGTAAAGTTGTAAACGCAAGCGCAAATGATAATGAGGAGTATTCTTTTCATAGAGATAGTTTTAATTGCGATGCAATACTATCAGCTAAGAAAAGGAATCGCTATCGGTAATGAGTAGGTGGCGGAGTTATTGAGTAGATGTCGTGATGATGTACGATTTACGAAGTACGAGGTACGATTTGCGCCTCCGAAATGCGTACTGTGTAATGTGTAATGCGTAATGAATAATGAATAATGCGCGCGCAGCGCGTCACCCCGCGGCTTCGCGCTTCGATATGCGTGCAAGAAATCCTTCCTTCTTTCTTTTAGATACATCAAGCGACTGTCCTGTTGTCATAATAACAGAACCGCCTTCACCGCGAACATATTTCTTCACGGCGTTGAGGTTAATAAGATAGGAATTGTGTATGCGGAAAAAATTATACTCCGAAAGCATCTCGTCGTATTCTTTCAATGTACGACTCACAATATGCTTGCGTCCGTCGTCGGTAACGATTTCGGTATAGTTAGATGAGGCCTCACAGTAAACGATCGACGACACCTTCACAAAAAATAATCCATCCGATGTGGGAAGCGCGAGTTTATAATTCTCTCCGGATGTTTCGCGAAGGTTGCGCATCAGTTGCTGAAGTCGCGCCGTGATACCCTGGCCAATCTTCTTTCGGACTTTCGCAAGCGATCCTTTCAATTCTTCGAGATCGATGGGCTTTAACAAATAATCAACTGCCGAAAACTTAAACGCCTTAATCGCATACTCCGAATGCGCTGTTGTAAAGACGACTTCAAAATTGATCTCCGGAAGTTTTTCGAGTAAATCGAAACCAGTCTCGCGCTGCATCTGGATATCAAGAAAGACAACATCGGGCTGGTGCTCGCGAATGGCCGTCATTCCTTCATCCACAGTCTTACAGATAGCACACACAGCCACATCGTCACAAAAGTCCTCGATGAGGATCTTCAGGCTCTCCCCGCTCTTGCTTTCATCATCGACGATGACACTTTTCAGCATAACTAAATATAACTAAAATCAATACGGAATCGATATCGTCACTTTGGTGCCTGAAGGTCCATTATGATCAAACAGGTCCTCCACCTCAAATGCAGCATTATTTTGCTGTTTGATCAACTTCAATCTTTCTTCGGTCAGCCTGATTCCCATCGATTTATGCGTAGGGAATGTCTCACGCCGAACACGCATCGCCTCTGCCCTCCCCACACCATCGTCTTCAATCTCGAATACTACGGATTGATTGCCCTCTTTGATTCGTATTGTTAGTGTTCCATGCGTCATTTTGTTGTATAACCCATGAAGAATAGCATTTTCGACATATGGCTGTACAAGCAGCGATGGGATTTCAATCGATTCCATATCCAACGCCTGCGAAACATCCATCTCGAAATTAAATTTCTCTTCGAAGCGGGTCATCTCCAGTTGAACATAGTTCTTCAACATCTCCACTTCATCTACCAACTTAATGCGGTTTGTAACGGAGTGATTGAGAATGCTTCGTATGAGTTTCGAAAACGTTGACAGGTAATTGATCGCATTCAGCCTGTCGTTGCGCGCAATAAAAAATTGGATCGAATTCAACACGTTGAAGATGAAGTGTGGACTCATCACCGAACGAAGCGCCATCAGCTTCAGTTCCTCTATCTTCTTGTTCGCTTCGGCAAGTTCACGGTCATGTTGTTTTCTGCGCGTTACGTTCTCCGCAAAAATACTCGCACCAATTACGCGATCACCTTCCATGATCGGCGTTAACCCAAATTGAAAGTCAACACCGTGACCAACCTGCTCGAGTTGAAAAGCTTCACCCGCCAACGCACGATCATACCACAGCTTCCATTGACCCGACAGTTCAACCGGTTCGCTGGAAGGAAACACTTCACCGAAAATCTGATCACCAGGTTTCGGTTCATGGCCATACAATCTTTTCACATGCGCGCCAAAAGGATCGTTGAATGTTAACAACTGGTAGTTCTTGTTGATCGACCAGATCAATACATCCGTGTTGTTGATCGTAGCGCGAAGATTCGCCTGGCTCACCATCAATTGCTGGTTCGCGATCTTCTCCTGTGTGATGTCTTCGATCTGGGCCACGCAATACATCGGCTTGCCACCGCCGTCTTTGATCATCGACACGTTGAGACGGACCCAGATAAGATTTCCTTTCTTGTGGATATAACGTTTCTCCATGCGATACGCTTCACGCTCGCCCATCAATGCCTGTTTAAAAAGCTGAACGTTCTCGTCGATATCATCCAAATGGGTGAGATCGCGGAAATTTTTGCCAACCAGCTCATCTTCCGAGTAGCCCACCAGCGCCGAAAACTCGCGGTTCACCTGCAGCCATTTTCCTTCGAGTGATACGAGGCTCATGCCGATTGCCGAGTATTCGAAAGCACCACGGAACTTCGCTTCGCTGATCTCGATCTGCTTCTGTGCTTTTCGCAGATCGGTTACGTCGCGGATGATTGCCATCACGCGATTAGTGTCTACCTTCTTCACATTGGCCTCCACTTCCCGGATGGTGCCGTCTTTACTTACCATCCGGCGGTCGTTGAGAATGTGGATGCCTTCGGCCAAAGCGCCGAACATGATCGGCCTTCGTGCTATCTCGTCCGGATCGATCACGTCGTTGATGTTCATGCGCATCAGCTCTTCGAGCGTGTAGCCGAACATTTTGCAGAAGCTGCTGTTGGCATCGGAGAACTTTCCGCGGAAATCGGTGATGATGATCGCATCGGAAGCCTGCTCGAACAACGAACGGTATTTCCTGTCGCTCTCGCGGAGCAACTCTTCTGCTTCTTTGAAATTTGTAATGTCGTGACAGATGCCGCGCACACCCGTGATTGCGCCGTTGGTGCTTACAGGGAACGCATACATGCGAAGCCATTTTGTGTAGCCGAGTGGCATGCGGATCCTGAAAGTGAGATCGAAGGGCTCGCTGTTCTTTAAGAGATTGCCGATCGCCGTGCTTACGGATTTTCCGGCTTCGCCACCAACGATGTCGCCAAGATTATCGGGACGGATCTTATAAGATCTGTCAACACCGAAGATGTTGTACATCTCGTCGGACCAAAAAATAGAATTGCTCTTAACCGTAAATTCCCAGCTCCCGACTCTTGCAATGCGCTGCGACTGGTTGAGAATAAACTCGCGTTCGCTCAGTTGCTGAAGTCTTATATAGAGTTCGCGGTTAAGCTTGTGAACACGATCGGATGCCGTTCGCTGCATCTCTTCGTTTTTCGATGCGAGTTCGGAGATGAGTTTTTGATTGAGCTCTTCATTCTTGTCGGCGCGGCTCTTCAGCCAGTAAGAAGCAACGCTGATGACAACGAGTGAAATGAATGCACGAACGTTGTTGAATGAATAATCGACCGATGCATGATCGGCATAACCAACACCGAGAAGATTATAGATGGGATCGAAAAATACGATCACAAAAATTGGAAGCGACAGGGCAAGAAAAAACAAACGCTCTCGCGGAACGCTAAACACCTGGAACGGCGGACAGCAAAATGCTATCAGGTAGAAACGCATTCCGACATACGATGCACTGGATGCTTCTTCTTTCAGAAACACATAGTAACCAACAACCATCACGAACAGCGGCGGGATCCAGCACAAAGCCAAACGGCTGGCGTTCGTGAAACCTTTTCGATTAAGTAGTAAGGGCGTAAGAAAAAGCGGTGCTCCGAAATACAACCAGGTTCGCGATGATTGCAGCGGTGTGCCTTCATGCGTATGCCTGAAGATCATTAGCGCTACGACAGCCAATGATGCGAGTATCGAGATGCCGTTTGTTAAGATGATGTTCCTCTTCTCGGGCTCCGACTTTGCGAAGTTGGAACCACTCTCGGCAATATCTTTAAGCCACGCAACCTTTCGGTAACGAAAGAAGACAGATTCGATCATAATAGCTCCTGTTGGGAGAAGGGGGTTACAAAGATATCACTGCAAAATCATTTTGCAGATACCGTAGATATAACCATCCGGGTGCTATCGTGTGCAACGGCTTCTAAGCGATAAAATTCTACGCCGTCGTGGGGATTTTCTACCTGAAATTTGTAGTCGTGGCGCTTCAAAGAATAATTCAGGCCCTGCAATTCGCCGAGTGTTTCGAAGCGCGTGCTGTCGTGGTAACAGAAAACTTCGTAACGTCTTACATCCAGTTCTCCGGCCGACGCCCATCGTAAAGTCAGCTCGTTTTCGTTAGCCTCTGCTTCGAAAAACATCAGTGCCACATTCAATATGCTCGCACCAATAGTTGCAGGACCAACGATCGTGCTTCCGCTTCTAAGATCGTGCGATGTAAGACCAATCACTATTCTTCCGCCCAATCCATTCGCGACGATCTTTCCTCCCGGAACAACCGTAACGCGATCCGAATCTTTCATCTGCAACAATCCATTGGTAAGATCGAGCACCCCGGCTACGGACAATACAACTTCGTCGAGCACAACAGGCCGCGAGATCTGCACAGTAATTCCATAAGGTATGATCACGTTATCGCCATGTGCCGGAGTACAGTTGCAACTCCATGTTCGCGGCGTCACCCAGTTGCCATTGGCAATCGCGGTGAATGTTCTTGCGTAAAGTTGCTGTGTTATCAGAACTAATAATAAGAGTACTATTCGTTTCATGCCGCAAAAGTGCAATGAAACAACCCGAAATTATTTGGCGAATGAGTAGGTGGCGTTAACTATTGAGTATTCGTCAGCCCGCAATGTGTAGTGAGTAATGAGTTATGGATAATGTTAAATGTAAAAGGCTGCCCCTTACCCCTGGCAGCCTTTTCTCACCAAACACCTATGATAAACTGTGTCGAATGATGTATCTAAAGTACTCGATGAAACTAGTTCACGTAATACCCCAGACTTCGGGAAATTTGCTAGATCTTTTTTTCCAACTCGGTAATCTTTGCCTGTGCTTCAGCCTTTCCGAGTGACAGTGATTTCTTGTAAAGTTCGAGCGCCTCTTTATATGTCTCCTTTTTCTTCCTGGGCGCAAGCTTCGTGCGGCTTGCAGCAAGCTCAACAGCCTGTGCACGTGCATAGTAGCCGTCGGCTTCGTTCACCTTGCTCTGCACCATCAATTCCTGGATGCGTGTCTCGATGAGCTCGAGTTCCTGGCGCTTGGTGGTAAGCTCAGCTTCCTGGTCGTCGATCTCTTTCGACTGAAGGGAAACAGTTTCAACGAGGTTGGTATTTTCATTCCTGTATTTGTCAACCTGCTCTTGAAGGGCGACGATCTCTTTGTTCTTGTTTTCGATGTCGGCCTTCAATTGCTTGATGATGCCGGCATACGTGTTATTGCTTCCCTTCGATTTCTTCAGTGACTTTTCGAGGTCCTCGATCTTGCGTTGGGTGTCTTTAACATAGTTGTTGATGTCCTTCATACGTGAGGTGTAGTCCTCGTATGTGGTGCCTTCTACCATGTTAACACGGAGGAGTTGACGGTTGGCATCGATTGAATCCATCAATACGCCCACCTCGGTGAGTGTTGACGCAAATTCCTGGCTGGTTTTCAGCTCTGCTTTCAGCGAATCTACCTGCGTCTGAAGCTTCTCAGATCCTTGATTACAGCTACCCAGTGCTATCAACGACCCAACAGATAAGACAAATACAAGTTTTTTCAGCATACTAATAATGTTTTGAGTGGTAATGTGAATGGAACGTGCCTGGCGGCAGGCAGGCGTCAAAAATACGCGGTTTAGGCACTGCAAAGCCGGGGTTTAAAAAATTTATTTATCTCCAATGGATAATTAGGTGGGCATTGGACTTAACTTTGCGGTGGTCTCACGGAAAACACAGAAAACACGGAAATTAAGCAGACTCTTTATAAAGGAGCATAGCGCAACTGTCCGTGTTTTCCGTGCCTTCCGTGAGAAAAAGTTTCTGTGAGCAACTGTTTTTAAATGCCCAAACTCATTACCACGCGCACGCGTATCGCGGACCTGGGCAAACCCCGCGTTATCGTCATCGGAGGAGGATTCGGTGGCGTTGAAGTCGTAAAAGCACTTCGCAAGGAAAAGGTACAGGTTGTCCTGTTCGACAAGCAAAACCACCACACATTTCAGCCCCTGCTTTACCAGGTTGCCACTTCTGGCCTGGAAACCAATTCGATAGTATTTCCTTTCAGGAAGCTGTTCGGAAAACAACAAGACTTCTTTTTCCGCCTCGGTGATGTGAAGCAGGTGATCCCCCAGGAAAACTGCATCGAAACATCCATCGGCTCTATTAAATACGACTACCTCGTTATTGCCACCGGCGCTACCACCAACTATTACGGCATGAAAGAAGTGGAAGAGCATTCCTCTTCCATGAAAAGCATCGTCGACGCCACCAAGCTTCGCAACCGCATCATCCGCAACTTAGAATATGCACTGCTCACGGAAGACAACGAGACGATGAACAGTCTCATGGACTTCGTGATCGTGGGCGGCGGACCGACTGGCGTGGAGCTTGCAGGAGCATTGTCGGAACTCCGGAGAAACGCATTCAGAAAAGACTATCCCGAACTCGACATGCGCGCGATGGACATCTATCTCGTACAGGCATCCGGCCGGTTACTCGACGGCATGTCGCAACAGGCAAGTGAAAAAGCCCTGCAGTTTCTCACAAAGATGGGTGTGAAAGTTTTATTGAACACAGCCGTGAAATCTTACGATGGACAGGAAGTTCTTCTGAGCACCGGCGAAAAATTGAATTCACGTTCGCTCATCTGGGCCGCTGGTATTAAAGGCGCTGCTATACAAGGCTTCAATCCCGAATCACTCGGCAGAGGCAACCGTATTATCACCAATCAATTCAGCCAGGTAAAAGGTTACGACAACATCTTCGCTATCGGCGATGTTGCATTGATGGATGGCGACCCGAAATTTCCGCAGGGACATCCGCAGATGGCACCACCTGCACAACAACAGGGACGACTCGTTGCAAAGAACATCAGCAACATCATCAATAAAAGAGTTCTTAAACCATTCAGCTACTTCGACAAAGGTTCGATGGCAACTGTTGGTAGAAATAAAGCCGTTGTCGACATGAGAGGTGGAATCAGGTTCCAGGGGATCTTCGCATGGTTCGTTTGGATGTTAGTTCATCTTGTCTCGATCATAGGTTTTAAGAATAAAGTCCTCACCATGTTCAGTTGGATGATCAGTTACATATCTTACGACAGAAGTAACAGGCTGATCATCGGACGCAACGAAGAAAAAAACTTGCAGGCCGAGGTAAAGGTCGACGCAGATGCCAAACAAAGCTAACAGGCTCCAAACCCTCACCGCCGGTGGAGTATTGGTGTCATTGGGAATTATCTACGGCGACATAGGGACCTCACCTCTCTACGTATTCCGTGCTATTATTGGACAAAACAATCCCATCACCGAGGCATTAGTGCTCGGCGGTATGTCCTGTGTGTTCTGGACGATGCTTATCATCACCACGCTGAAGTATGTATACCTCGCGTTGAATGCCGATAACAAAGGTGAAGGCGGGATCTTTGCGTTGTATGCACTCGTAAGAAAATTCAAAGCAAGTTGGGTCATCTATCCTGCTATCATCGGTTGTTGTACTATTATCTCCGATGGTTTCATTACACCGGCCTTCAGTATCTCTGCAGCTATCGAAGGTCTTACTATTAACCATCCGAGTATTCCAACAGCACCCATCGCTGTCGGCATCCTCATCATACTTTTCTTCTTCCAGCAGTTTGGAACAACGGTAGTTGGCAAAACCTTCGGACCGATCATGCTCATGTGGTTCATTACCATCGGCATCTTCGGCAGCATACATTTATTCGCGAACCCATGGGTGTTGAAAGCGGTGAATCCATATTATGCATGGGACCTTCTCAAAAATCATCCTGGCGGTTTCTGGGTCCTCGGCGCGGTGTTCCTCTGTACAACGGGAGCCGAAGCCATGTATTCCGATCTCGGTCACTGCGGCAAAAGCAATATTCGTGTCGGCTGGTGGTTCGTGTTTCTTTGTCTGATGCTCAACTACTTCGGACAGGCCGCATGGCTGGTAACGAAGACCGGCACCGAGCTTAAAGGTGTTATTCCTTTTTATGCTATCGTGCCCGCGCCATTGCTCAACGTCAGCATCGTTCTTGCAACCATGGCCGCCATTATCGCAAGCCAGGCATTGATCTCCGGAACTTTCACATTGGTGAACGAAGCCATGAAACTGAAGCTGTGGCCCAGTACACATGTACGCTATCCAAGCCAGGTTAAAGGTCAGATCTATCTTCCTGCCATCAACTGGATGTTGCTCGCCGGAACGATCCTGGTTGTTGTCATCTTCAGGAAGTCCGACAACATGGAAGGTGCTTACGGTCTCGCCATCACCGTCGATATGCTGATGACTACTACCCTGCTGGTATATTATTTCCGCACGGTTAAGAAGTCGACAATAAGATTTGTGGCGCTCGCACTGGTGTTCTTCACACTCGAAGGAATGTTCCTCGTGTCGAACCTCAGCAAGTTCTATCATGGAGGCTGGTTTACATTCTCGATAGCGCTGATGTTCTTCTTCCTGATGTTTGTTTTATTGAAGGCACGAAACCTCCGCGATCGTCATACGGAGTTTGTCGATCTCAAGCACTACATCACGTTGATCGAAGACCTGCAGGCCGATAACAGCGTTCCGAAAGAAGCAACGAATCTCGTTTACATGGCCGTTGCCGACAGCAAACGGTACATCGATTCGAACATCATTTACTCCATCTTCAAGAAGAAACCGAAACGTGCCGACGTCTATTGGTTTATACACGTAGATACGGTCGACAGCCCGTATACTTCCAAGTACTCTGTAGATACCATCATTCCGAAGAAATGTTTCTTCGTGAGGATCAAGCTTGGTTTCAAGGCCGACCATCGTGTGAATCTTTTATTCAACAGGATCCTCCACGACATGGCCGAGAATGCCGAGATCGACCTCGTAAGTCATTACGAGTCGTTGAACCGTCACAGCATGCCGGCCGACTTCAAGTTTGTGATCCTCCACTCCCTCGCTTCGGTCGACAGCGAGATCTCGTCGTTCGACGATCTTATTATACAGGGATATCGCTTCATCAAGAAACACAGTCTTTCCACCGAAGAGATCTATGGCCTGGAACTGGCCAACGTGGAAGTGGAAGCCGTGCCGATCATGATCGGTCCACCGGCCAAGGTTCACATCAAGCGCGAGCGGGAAGATATTGCCAGGGAGAAGGAGATCCGATATTCTGAGCACTCTTCGAAGTGACGTAGGGGTAAATCCGTCTTAGGTTGTCATACCTCCAAAACGCGCCTACAATCATGAAAAACCTTACCATCCTTTTCATCGCCGTCTTTAGCGTCAGCATAAGCTATTCGCAAAGCTTCGAACGCAAGCTTCACTCGTTCGACAAGATCGTGGTATCTCCGAAGATCGATCTCGTGCTCATACCGGGCAACGAGGAATCGATCAGGGTCGAATACTCTGGTGTGTACGAAGATCGCATCATCATAGAACAGAAGGGAAGAAAATTACATGTGTATCTACAAGACGCGAAGATCTTCGACATCGGCGAAAAAGAAGACAACATGTTCGATCGCAAAGAACGATACAACCACGCAAAACTCACAGCCTACGTCACGTTCAAACATCTTATATACATAGAGTCGCGTGGTGAGGGCGATGTATTGTGTGATGGAAAGATCGAAGCGAAGAAATTGAAGATCAAGGCGTGGGGTGCAGTGAATATTCGTCTTGCATATGTGGATGCAGCAATGGTGAAGGCAAGGTTGTATGGCGAAAACATATTGAACATCCGCGAAGGCGATGCCGGACACGTAAGCTATAAAATGTACGGTGTGAATAAGATAGACACACGCGGATTGCGAAGCGTTACGTCCAGCACAACGATCTACGGCGAAGGAAGGATCAATCTCAACACCACTGAAGAACTTCGTGTGACGTCGTTTGGCGAACCAAGCCTGAATGTTCTTGGCGATCCGATCATCAGTAAAGGGATTGTGATCGGTAAGCCCAACATCAGGCGACGTTAATATGTTTTATCTTCGGGACTGAATGAACCACATTCTCTCCCAATCGATCCTCAATAAAACAAAACGACGCGACCCGTGGTTTCTCGACGACTACACCATCAATCCTTATAGCGGCTGCTCATTCAACTGCCTGTTCTGTTACATCCGCGGCAGCAAGTACGGCGAACACATGGAACGTACCCTTGCCGTTAAAGACAACGCGATCGAATTACTCGACAAAGAACTCGGACGACGCGCAAAGAAAAATCAGTACGGCATCATCGTAGTGTCTTCCGCTACCGAACCTTATTTGCAATTCGAAGAAGAGTTGCAGATGACCCGTAAGATCCTCGAGCGCATCTTACACTATCGCTTCCCGGTTCACATCATTACACGATCAGATCTTGTTGTACGCGATTTCGATATCCTCAAAGAGATCAATCAACAAGCCATACTCCCGCCCGACCTCGAAGGAAAATTACCGGCGAAGGCATTCATCTCATTTTCATTCTCAACACTCGACAACGATGTGGCGAAGATCTTCGAACCCGGCGCAACACCCCCATCGCGCAGGATCCAAACTTTGAAAGAGACTCTCGATGCAGGATTTTATTCAGGCGTGAGCCTGATGCCATTACTCCCTTTTATCAGTGATAGTGATGAAGAACTGGAAAAGTTTTACACAACATTTAAAGGTCTCGGCGTAAAATATATCATGCCCGCTTCCATAGCGTTGTATGGTGAAGGCCCTGCACACAGCAAAACGCTCGTTATGCGTGCTATTCAAAAACATTATAAAGAACTTTACGACGGCTATGATGCCATCTTCGGCCGCCAGCTTTTTCTTCCCCAATATCAAAATATCATTAAAAGACGAATTGAGGAGGTACGAAAAAAGTACAACATACCAGACAAGATATTACCTTCGCGGTA